>JASGHE010000001.1:0-458943 GCA_047602475.1 Gemmatales bacterium
ACTGTTTTGTTACTTCGTTCAGTTACGTATTGCTAAGGTTAATAGGGAAACACGATAGAATCCGAACAGCACCTATGTTGAATCGAGGATGATTAGCCAGCACCAAAGGCAAGTCTGCCAGCGAAGCCCCCGACTCCATGGAAAGAATGGGCTTGGTGCTTGTACTGGAAGTGTCTGCTGCTCCGTTAAAGGTATCGGAGACGGAGTCACCTTTCGCTGTTCATTCGCTGCAATTGGGCTTGACATTCAGTGCAGATGCGCAGGTGATTTCTGATCAAGGCCATATCGACCTGATCCAGACGATTCGTTACGAATGAACGAAGTTGCTCACGATTGGGATGTGTCAAGTCTGCGAACATTGCCTTCATGATCAGTCCGAGGACATCTTGCCTTCGATAGCTTAGCTTAGAAATGTTCTACGGCCGTGAAAAGAGCGGTAATCCGCCATCGAATCTCTTCAGAGCCCAACGTCTTCAGATTTGCGATGTTAACCCACGCATCAAGAAGCTTGATCTAATAACACGCTTAGAAGCCCATTTTCAACAAATCCACACTGATCTCGACATTTGTTCATTAATATTGCCTATTTCCATAAAGTGTACACTTGTATGGTATCGAAAGGCTTTGCTAGAGTATCTCCAGGTCTTTCGAGGTTCCTCTGCCATGGCTGCTCTCCGATACCTTTTCATCGATATGAACTCCTATTTCGCTTCGGTGGAGCAACTTGACAACCCTGCCCTGCGCGGGAAACCAGTCGCCGTGGCCCCTGTGATGGCTGAGACTAGTTGCTGCATCGCCGCCAGTTACGAAGCCAAACGCCAGGGGGTTAAGACCGGAACCGGTGTTCGTGATGCACGCTCTATCTGCCCCGGCATTATTATTGTGCAAGCCAATCCTAAAAGATACGTCGAGGTGCATCACCAGATTATCGCTGCGGTCGAGAAGGTGCTTCACGTGGACAAGGTGATGTCAATCGACGAAATGACTTGCAGGCTTCTGGGTGCTGAACGTGATACGATAAAGGCTCGGAACCTGGCTCTCGAAGTCAAAGCTGCCATTCGTCGAGAGTTTGGCGAATCGCTGCGCTGTTCGGTGGGCCTGGGACCTAACATCCTGATTGCCAAAGTCGCTGCCGATATGCAGAAACCTGATGGTTTGACGATGATTGAATCCCATGAATTGCCGGGGAAACTTGAGACTCTTGATCTTGAAGACCTGCCTGGCATTGGCCCTCGAATGCGCAGACGATTGAATAAGCAAGGTATCCTCTCTATTCGTCAGTTGTGCCAACTCACCACACGTGAACTATCCCAACTCTGGGGAAGTAAAGTCCTGGGCGGACGCTGGTTCTTTTCACTTCGTGGGGAGGAAGTCGCCGAGGTACCTACCCGCCAATCGTCAGTAGGTCACTCACACGTGCTGCCACCTCAACTGCGTTGCGATCCTGACGCCTGGGCGGTGTTGCAACGGATGCTGTACAAAGCAGCCATGCGCTTGAGGAACGATCAACTGAAGGCACAATCGATCTCTGTGCATCTGAGCTACCTCGGTCAGGAAGGATGGGGGTTGCGTCGACGGATCGATCCCACTGCCGATACTACTACTTTGCTGCGAGTCCTACATCAACTCTTCTGGAAGAAGCCTGTAGGGAAAATTCTCAAGGTTGGTGTCGTGCTGGGAGATGCTGTCGATGCTCGGCAATTACCTGAACATTTATTCCCGGAAGATCGGAACCTCCTGGCTCTGTCGAATGCTATGGATCAGGTCAATCAACGGTTTGGCATAAAAGGCGCCTACTTCGGGGGACTTCATCAGGTCTTGCAACGTGCCCCCATGCGTATCGCCTTCAACCGGATACCCGATGTGAAAATGGAAGGTCTCAGCGAAGTGGATAACAGACCGCCTCCCAGTGCATCACCCTCGCCCAAGATGGGAAAATCCTGGGGAAGTCCGCCTGGCTCACCTACTCGGCAAAAGTAAGCTGAGTTGCCTTAGCTGGAATCACGCTCGATATCCGCGGCGCAATCATCATACTTTCAAATGGACACCGGAACGAATCCAACCAAAGCTCTATCGTATCTAATCAAGCAACGTCGATGGATTGTAGAAGCAGGGAGTGGTCACTCTTGAAAATGTGCAGCTTTTACAAAAGGAATAGCGTCACAGCTTACCTGACCGGCAGGGTTTACGCTATTTCATTTGTCGTAACTACTGTACAGGCTTGACACTAGGACGAAAGAAAAGGTGCGCCAAGCTGGTTGATCAGCAGCTTGGCCTCTCTTTTGCGTCAAGAATAGAGTTGATTCATTGTCTAGCACTCCAGGGATTGGGGCGATACATGCAACTTCGTTATTCCTTGGGCTGGTTCAGCCTTACCATTCTTGCCAGTTGTCTGGCGATTCCCAGTTCCAGCGTCAGGGCTGCTGAGTACGTTACCGCCAATTTCGTCGTCACCGCCCAGAATCCACAGGTTGCGAAAAAAGTCGGTGAATACGCTGAGCGATGGAGACGAGAAAAAGCAATGGAATGGCTTGGCCGCGAGATGCCCAATTGGGGCATGAAGTGTCCGCTCCGTGTTAATGTTACTCCCAGTGGCTCCTCAGGCGAAACGACGTTCGCTTTTGACAACGGCGCTATCCTTGAGCAACGTATGGAGGTTTCCGGCAGTCTGGAACGCATTCTCGATAGCGTACTGCCTCACGAAGTGACTCACACAGTTTTTGCATATCGTTTTCGCCAACCCCTGCCCCGTTGGGCTGATGAAGGTGGATCTGTTCTCTCCGAGGACGATCACGAACGACAAAAGCATGATGACCTGATTCGTCGCTTCCTGGCGAAGGGTAACCAAGCCTATCGATTACGCACATTGATGACTATGATGAAATATCCCAACACTGGGGAAGACGTCATAACCCTTTATGCTGAAGGGTATTCCGTTGTGCGGTTCCTGGTTGACTCGAGCAGCAAACCTGCTTTTCTCGATTTCCTGGCTGATGGCATTCAGCCACAAATGGGTTGGGACCGTGCCCTGCAAAAGCACTACGGTCTCAAGAATATTGAGCAGCTTGAACAGGCATGGCTTAAGTGGATGCTCTCCTGGAACTCCGCCCAGACACGCCTGAATGGCAAATCCAATACACAGCCCACCAGCAATCAAGTGGCTGCCAATACAGCTGCGAATCAAGCCCAAGCTGCTCGAGTTGATACTCGAGCCCAAGGCAGTAACGACGGTTCACAACCCAAAGCAGCCCTTGGCACGGCGGTTGTTATTCGTGGATCAGAACCTGATAACGGAAGCCAGCAAAATAGATCTACCTCTTTGCCTCGTCAAGGAACCCAGGAACGACCCTGGTCGCCTATTGACAATTCTCCCCCTGCACCCAGTTCACCGGGGTGGAAGCCGCTCCGCGCATCTCTTGGAAGCGCTGTCCCAAATTAGTGATCGACTATTAATTTTCTGCCTTCGTTTGCGTTCCCCTCTGGAATCATTGGAGATATTCCATGTGATGGAGGTTAGACCCTAAAAAAAAGTAGAAAGTTGAGTTTGACGGTGGTTGTAGATGTTTGTCTGAGCTAAAGTAGCAGATAGACTAAGGACCACATTGTAGAGCGAGTCGCCCATGCAGCCGAAATTACCGCCCCGAGGCCCATTACCCGGACCTTCGTACCAGCCCCCTTCTGCTCCTCCAGTACCAGTAAATAGCACTGGTGCATCCGGCACTGGACGATCCAGTGGTAATTTACCTGCCGTTGAACGCGGGCTTCAATCATCAAATCAGTTTCTACGAACTCCGGTGGTACGCTATTCCAGCGTTATGAGGCTTGGCAAACAGCACCCGATGCGGATTAGTTTGACAGGTACCAATCCAGGAACTGAACCGGTAAAACCGCAATCTCTGTCCGGCGGTTTCGATCCTCCAATTCTGGTTCAAGTGACTATCCCAGGCGCATTGGTTACGCCCACGCACCAGATCATTCCCCTTTCAGGGGGTGACGCTAACTTCATGATTCAGCCACTTTCCACAGGGAGGCTGAAGGGCGCCAAGGTGGAGTTCCACTCCCAAGGTCGAAAAATCAGCGAGATTCCTCTTCCCATTAAGGCCAATCGCGGCAGTCTGGCAAAATGGCTGATTGCACTGGGTATTCTTCTCCCGTTCATCATCAATCTGATGCCTGAACCTTCCTTCCAAAGCCGTGCCAATTTCAACGCTGATGGAGTCCAGCAAGTACCTCGTGGGAACGACGGAACTGCGCCGAACACAAAAACCGGCGCTCGGATTTCTGGTGACGTCGACAGAATAAAGTCCTCCGAAATTGAACAGGATTCGAGTCGAGCCAAATCAAAGGATACTCCTCCAGCCAAGTCCGGAGAAAAAACACCCAATAAGGCCCCTGCTAAACCTTCCGCCACCCTGCGACCCGCAGAACAGATCGAACAACTGATAGTTGGACTAGTTGTTTGCGTTCAGCCTCCAACTACGTCGAATCGGTCAGCTGAAAGTCCTAGCAAAGAAGATAGCCCAAGACCTCGAGTGATGGGGAGAACCGAAACACCACAAGCCTCCGTTCTATCCTATCGTGGCGAGGACGCTATCTGGGCTTGGACAAGGCATAAGCTTGCTCAAAACGGCTATCAGACCAAAAGTATCAGCATAGATCCAATGTCAGGTGAATTATCCAGATTCTTAACCGTTGATCGAACTTATCAGATCGTTGGCACGAATTCATCCGATTGGACGAGTGGACGTGTTGCAGCTTTGGGAATGTACTACCTGGAACCCGTATGGCGATTGCTCTATCGAATCTTCATTCAATTTCCTAAAGATGTGCCCATGGCTGACTTGGGATTTGCATTGCTTTTCATCGCACTGGGCGTCATCCTTTGGGTAGTAACAGGTCCTAATCGCAAAAAAATCACTGGTCCGGTCATGGATATTCGTCTAGCAACTTGATCTGTTTCTTTGAAGAGACCAGAACAGCGCGGCAGCCCAGCTGCCGGCTGTTCTTTTCGTTATGACTGATTCGATTGCCTACTGGCAGCCAGCCGACATCTTCTATAATAATTCGATGAGTACCCCCGCCACTGAACGCATCCTGATTTTTGATTTCGGTTCGCAGTACGTCCAGTTGATTGCCCGGCGTGTGCGTGAGCTGAATGTCTTTGCCCAAATCGTACGGGCCGATCTGCCGACATGCCGAGTGAAAGAACTGAATCCCAAGGGTATCATCTTCTCGGGCAGTCCCTGTAGTGTTTACGATAAAGGCGATCCGCATTGCGACCCAGCCCTTTATGATTTGGGGATCCCCATCCTGGGCCTCTGCTACGGTATGCAGCTCGCCTGTCACCAATTGGGGGGCCAAGTCAAGCCCGGCACTTCCCGCGAGTTCGGAAGAGCTCATCTGCATGTCAAGCAGTCGGATCACCCTTTGCTCTCGGGCATGCCGGCAGAGACCACGGTCTGGATGAGCCATGGCGACCAGGTCATCGATGCTGGCGGCATGTTCATCCCCCTGGCTTCCACCCCTACCTGCCCCATCGCCGCGGTTCAGCATCGCAGCAAGCCACTGTATGGACTCCAGTTCCATCCTGAAGTCAGCCACACTCCTCTGGGTGGCATACTTCTCAAGAACTTCCTCTATCAGAATCTGTGGCTGCACCGGTCAATGGAAGATGACTTCCTTTGTGAAAGAAACGATCAAGGAACTCAAGTCTCGCATCGGCCAGGATCGGGTCATCTGTGGGTTGTCCGGAGGTGTCGATTCAGCCGTCACCGCAGCCCTGCTCATCAAAGCAGTCGGCCCTCAGGTGGCCTGTATCTTTGTTGATAACGGGCTGCTGCGTTCGGGCGAATCGGAGGCAGTAAAGAAGACTTTCCAGGATCATTTCCGTGCTGATCTTCGTGTGGTTGATGCTCGTGAACGCTTTCTGTCAGCCCTGGCCGGGGTGAATGATCCACAGCAGAAGCGCAAGATCATTGGCCACGTCTTCATTGATGTATTCAAGGCTGAAGCACACCGCATCCAAGGCGCAAAGTTCCTGGCACAGGGCACACTCTACCCAGACGTCATTGAAAGCGGGGCCGCCGCCGACGGCCCTGCTGCTACCATCAAGACTCATCACAATGTCGGCGGCCTGCCGTCAGAACTTGGGTTTGAACTGATCGAACCACTGCGGGATCTGTTCAAGGATGAAGTGCGAACAATGGGTGTCGAGTTGGGGCTCACTGAAGAGATGGTCTGGCGTCATCCCTTCCCAGGGCCGGGTTTGGCAGTGCGTTGCCTCGGAACCATCACCGAAGATAAACTCGAAGTCCTCAGAAAAGCTGATACCATCTTTCTCGAAGAGCTTCACAAAGCCCATCTCTATCGGGAAGTATCACAGGCCTTCGCCGTTATCCTGCCGGTGCAGTCAGTAGGCGTGATGGGTGACTATCGAACCTACGACAATGTCGTGGCTCTGCGTGCCGTGAAAACTGATGACTTCATGACCGCCGACTGGGCTCATCTGCCTCATGAGTTTCTGAGCAAGGTCTCCACTCGAATCATCAATGAAGTGCGTGGCGTCAATCGTGTCGCCTACGACATCAGTAGCAAGCCGCCGGCAACGATTGAGTGGGAATAACCGCCATGGACTTTGGTTCCGTAGCAGCCTGGGCCAACGCACTGGTCGCCATCTTCGGCTTGGGTGGCATCTTCTACCAGGCACGCAAGGCCCGACAGCTCAATTCCTCCAACCTGCTGCTAGCTCTCGAATCGAAGTTCGGCGAGCCAAGCATGATCCTCGCCCGCCGTGAGTTTGCTGAGCGAATCAAAGACCATCTCACAACAGCAGAGAACGCTCTCACCGGTTATCATCCGGTGCTGGCTTTCTACGATATGCTCGCCGCTCAGGTCAATCGGGGCGTTCTGGATGAAACATTGATCTGGCATCGGTTCGGCTGGCGGGTCATCCGTTGCTGGCTGGCCATCGCCATCAATCCAACTCATCACCATGAATCGCTGCCCGCTCCAGGAAGCCTACTTGACCGACTTCGTATTCTCGAAGTGGAACCTACCTGCTACATCATGTTACAATGGCTGGGCAACCGTTTCGTCAAGCGAGATGTTCGCATCAATCGTAAGGGCCAAGAGCTTTCCCAGGAACAGCTTTACCACATGGTAATGCAGTATCACCGCCAGGAATCAGCGCTGGTCGTGGGCTATCATCAGTAAACTGATCACATGAGTTCACCTGCCTTCACATCGTTGCCTGCGCTGTCACCTCTTCAAGTGGTGTCGAAGTACGCCAACATCTGCAGGACTGCGCTCATCGAACGCCTGGCCTATCGGGGCGACTTCTTCTTCGGCACTATCCTTCGATTTCTGCCGATGCTGACAACAATTCTGTTATGGACAGCCATCTTCCGAGGGTCAGGGAAGGAAGCCCTTTCAGGTTTTCGATTCAACGAGATGATCGCTTACCTTCTGCTGGTTCACATCAGCAGGATGTTTTCTTCAATGCCTGGACTATCGACTGGAATTGCTCGTGACGTTCGCCAGGGCGAACTCAAGAAGTATCTTGTGCAACCACTCGATATGATAGGCTGGCTGCTGGCCTATCGCATTGCTCACAAGATCGCCTACATCGTCACCGCACTACCGCCCTATGCTGTCATCTTCGGCGTGGCTTACAGTTACTTCGATACCTTCCCCTGGGGCTGGCAGATTCCAGCTTATATCCTGTCGCTTTTCCTTGGTTTCTTCATCGGCTTCTTCTTCGAAGTCTGCATGGGCTGCATTGGTTTCTGGATGCTTGAAGTCTCGTCCATTCTCTACATCACTCAAACGATCAACTTCTTTGTCTCCGGCCAAATGTTTCCTCTCGATTTGCTTCCTGGCGGCTGGGTTGAGTTCCTCAAAGCGTTGCCTTTCCAGTACCTTGCCTACTTCCCGGCGATGGTGTTCTTGAACAAGATCACTGGAATGCAGCTCGTCTATGGACTTCTAATTGGCTTCGGATGGGCAGTCGGATGCTTCCTGATTGCTCGTTTCTTGTATCAGCGAGGGCTGAAGCAATACAGCTCCTACGGGGGGTAATTTACCCTGACTGGCAAGTAGTACTTTTCCTTTCAAGCTTGTTGTCGTCATCCTTTCAATCGTTATCGCAACTCGATAAATAACAATAACTTACGGCGACTGTATTGCTGAAGTATTTGCATTTCCCTCATCGTCTCAGATGCCCAAAAACATAGAATAATAGCTGCAATTCAGTGGATCGCACAAAGGGTACACAATGGCAGAAACGGCCCCCATCTCGAACGGTCAGACCTACGACGAAAGCAATATCCAAGTCCTCAAAAATGCCGCTCACATTCGGCAGAACCCGGGCATGTATATTGGCGGGTCCTCCGAAGCGGGCATGCATCACCTCTTCTATGAAGTCATTCATAACTCCATTGACGAGGCGATGGGTGGTTTCTGTAAGACCATTAGCACCACGATTCATGTGGATGGCAGCATCAGTATCGATGACGATGGGCGTGGTATTCCTGTCAACATTCACCCGGAATACAACCGCCCTACCCTCGAACTCGTCATGTGTGAAGTTGGGGCTGGCGGCAAGTTCAATAAGGACAGCTACAAGATTTCCGGCGGTCTCCACGGCATGGGCGTCAAAGCTGTCAACGCTCTCTCCGAATGGACCACAGTACAAGTTCGTCGTAGCGGCAAACTCTACCAGCAGAACTACGAACGGGGGGTGCCCATTACCCCTGTGAAAGAACTCGGACCTGCTCCCGATACCGGTACCAAGATTACCTTCCGCCCCGATCCTGAACCGCCCTTCTTTCCTGGTTGCGAATTCAACTTCGACACCATCGAAAGTAGGCTGCGTGAACTCGGATACCTCAATCCCGGTATCAAAATCAGTCTCCGTGATGAACGTGTGGAGGGACGTAACGAAACCTTCTTCTCCGAAGGTGGAATCATCGACTACCTCGTTTGGATCAACCGAACTGAAGATGGTCTACATCCTCCGATCTTTGTGACCGACACGAAAGACAATGTCGAAGTCCAGGTCGCCCTGCAGTACATTACCGAAGAAGCAGAGCGAATTCGTGGCTACTCCAATAACATTCACAACCCCGGCGGTGGCACGCACATCTCCGGTCTGCGTACCGCACTCACTCGTACCATTGGCAGCTACGGCGCCAAAGCGGGGCTGGTCAAAGAATCGATCAACCTTCAGGGAGATGACTTCCGTGAAGGATTGACCGCTATCGTCAACATTCGCGCTCCGCATCCGCAGTACAACAACCAGGCCAAGGAAAAGTTGACCACCGCTGAGATTGAAGGCATCGTTTCCAGTGTGGTGAGCGAAAAGCTCAGTCGGTTCCTCGAAGAAAACCCTGCCGTCGCCAAGAAGATTGTGCAAAAGGTTCTGCTGGCAGCCGAAGCCCGTGAAGCTGCTGCCAAGGCCCGCATGGCCATCCGCAAGACCAAAAACATCCTCAACAGCGGTGGTCTGCCCGGTAAACTGATGGATTGCCGCAGCAAGAACCGGGATGAATGCGAAATCTTCCTCGTTGAAGGTGATTCGGCTGGTGGTTCCGCAGATGGCGGTCGCGACAGTTACTACCAGGCCGTGCTGCCTCTTCGTGGCAAGATTCTCAACGTCGAAAAGGCTCGCATCGAGAAGATGCTCGCCAACGAGGAAATCTGCAATATTATCGCCGCTGTCGGCACTGATATCGGAGTCGCCGAGGACACGGCTAAACGCAACTACGGCAAAATCATCCTTCTCACCGATGCTGATGTCGATGGCAGCCACATCCGCACTCTCATTCTGACGTTCCTCTATCGTCAGATGCCCAAGATGATGTTTGAAGGGCACATCTACTTGGCCCAGCCACCACTGTATCGTGTAATTCAAAAGAAGAAGACTCGATATGTGCAGACCAAAGAGCTGATGGATAAGGAACTGCTCGACCTCGGACTGAGTGGCACCACCTTTACGATTGTAGGTAAGCCTTCCTTATCCGGGGAACAGTTGAAGCCGTTGCTGAACGTGCTCAATTCTCTGGAAACTCCCGTCAATACGCTCGAACTCAAGGGTGTGACTTTGCCCAACCTGGTCAAGAATGCCAAAGAAGGCGTACTGCCAACGTGCCGGGTTTTCCATGGAGGCAAAGAGAGCTGGTTCAAAACACTGGCCGAAGCGGAGGCGTACATGCAGGCCGAAGCTGCTGCCCGGCCCGACCTTCCTGCCGCTGAACTCCAGGAACTGCACGAAGTAAAAGCGATCACCCGGTACGTCGAAAAGCTCAAAGACTTTGGCTTGGGACTCGATTGCCTTATCACTCCTCCATCCGTTGCAGGCGTTGAACCCGCTCCCCGATACAGCCTCGATAATGGAGACATCCATCGATCGCTCACCGATCTGCGTTTCATGCTCGAAGAGATCCGCAAGTTCGGTGAGAAGGGAATGTCCATCACCCGTTTCAAAGGATTGGGCGAAATGAACCCGGAAGAACTCTGGGATACTACGCTCGACCCAGAAAAGCGGGTGTTGCTCAAGGTCAAACTCGACGACGCCATCAAGGCTGATGAGATGTTCCGCATCCTCATGGGCGATAAAGTCGAACCCCGCCGAGAGTTCATCGAACGGCACGCGCTGGAGGTGAGGAATCTGGATGTGTGATGTGGTATAATTTGATGAGGAGTGATAACCATGACCCATCCTATTTCGTTGCCGAATAAGTACGATCTGATCCGTGAGGAAGCCGAACGGTTCCAGAAACTATCTTTCGATGAGAAACTGCGCATCATCGCAGAGATGATGTATCAGGGAAATCTCGCCATCGAGAACTCCCCCAATCGTGATCAGATTAGAAAGCAACAAGAGGAAGAGGAGAGAGCCTGGCAACTGACAAATAAGCGATTGATAGACGAATACGAAGCAAAACAGAAATCTATGTCATGAAATTAGTAAGGCATTACATATCCAACCTTCCAGGCGGCAGCTAGACTCCGGTTGACCCCTTTTTCCCCTCCGGGTATCCTTTTGCGTTCCATTTGAACGTGAGGGATCACACGATGCGCAGGTTATGGACAACCGTTTCACTTTCGCTGATTCTCTGCCTCAACTCTATCGCTATCGCCCAGGAAAAGGCGACGCTCAAGAACGAATACAAAGTCGGCGATGGCTGGCATGTCGCGCTCGACATGAAACTCACCGGCAAGATCAAACTCCGTGATGGCGAAAAAGTCGTCGCTCTTGACCTGAAGGCTGTAGCCAAGCACGACTTTGAAGAACGGGTGCTAACCGTCAGCGATGGCAAGCCCACCAGCATGGGCCGTTTCTATAATACTGCCAAGGCTGACATCACCCTGCAAGACAAGACCATCAGCAAGACGCTTCGCAGCGACCGCCGATTCCAGACAGCCCTCATCGGCACCGATGGCCCCACCGTTACCTACTCTCCCATCGGGTCGCTTACTGATGAAGAACTTGAGCTGACCGGTGAGCATCTCGATGTCCTGGCCATTCATGGCCTGCTGCCCGACAAAGAAGTTAAAGTCGGCGATACATGGGCCGTGCCTTTCAACGTCGCCCAAGCATTGGCCGGCCTGGATGCGGTCATCAAAACCAAGCTTGAATGCAAGTTCGAGAAGATCGAACGCAATCACGCCATCATCACCCTTTCGGGCGATATTGAAGGTATCAACAAGGGTTCAACGCTTAAGGCAACGCTCGCTGCTGGACTGGTTTACAGTCTCGAAGGCAAGCACTTCACCGGCTGCACCTGGCGTTACCGCGAGAACAAGGAACAGGGGCCGCTCAATCCAGCCGCTGAGGTCGAATCCGAGATTAGCGTCACCTGGAAGCACAACCTTGCCGTGGTGGAAGTGACCGATGGAAAAGCCTCGACGATTCCAGCTACGCCGCCACCGGCACTGCTCATGCTGGAGTTTCGTGACGCCGCCAGCCGGTTCGCCTTCACTTATGAACGTGGTTGGGGGGTCGTCTCCAAGACCGAAAAACAAGCCGTCTTGCGACTATTGGATCGTGGCGAGCTGATTGCCCAGATGAACCTGACTCCTTACCAGCAGGTGAAACCAGGCGAGCATGCCTCACTGGACGAAGTCGAGAAACTCGTTCAGCAGTCGCCCGGATTCAAACTCGACAAGGTCCTTGAAAAGACCAATGTTGATGCAGCACCCGGCTTCTGGATCGGCAAGGTCTCCACGACCGGTGAAGCCAGCGAACTGCCCATGCAGCAGATTGTCTATGCCGTTGCCGGGCCGCGAGGCGATCAGGTGCTGCTCTCGTTTACCGTGGAAATCGAACACGCCGGTAAGCTGGCTGGGCGAGACCTGTCGCTGGTCAAAACCGTGAGCCTGCCCACCGTCCAAACAACGGGCGGCAACAAGTAGAAGATCGACCCGATCATAAAGAGCCTACGGGTTTACCCGTAGGTTCTTTTCATTTGGCGAGCGAATAGCAGGCAATCTCTTTATCATTCCGTACGAAGACGCACCGATACGCAAACGCAGGATGTGTCCAGACGATATCCCTTCCCATTGCCACCAGCGTCGGATCGATCAAATGAGCCTTGCTGATCTCCTCATACCCTTTGGGCGATAGCCGAGCGATGATCAGATCGCCATGCTCATTGAAAATGAAGTAGTTCTTGCTCTCCTCATGGCGAACGAGGAAGGCGTTGGCCCAGCGTTCGGGCTTCTTGATGTCGGTCGCCTTCAAGGTATCCCAGACCCTCTCTCCGGTGGCGTCTTTCAAGCATCTCAACTGACCGTAACTACAGATGCCGTAGATATGCTCATCTGCAACGAACGGCGTTGGCATAATGGCATGCAACCCATCGGTGCGGATTTCGCTGTTGCTTTTACCCTTCCAGACAATCTCTGCATTGGGCGCTGTTCCCGGTTTGATGTGCAGCATCATCGGGCCATTGTAAAACGATGTCACGAAGAGCCGATCACCACTTAACTGCCTGGGCATCGGTACATTAAGCCCCGCCTGTAGTTTGAAGGGAACCTTCCAATAGACCTCGCCCGTTTCAGGGTTCAAACCATTCACCGCTTCAGGATGCCAGATGATCAACTGCCTGATGCCAGCCAGAGTATAGATGACAGGCGGGCAATAGCCAGGCTCCGCTGCATCTAGCGACTTCCATATCTCGCTGCCAGTATCTTTATTGAACGCCATGGCCAAACCATCCTTGGCACCGACGATGCAGATGAGCTTGTCGCCATCAATCATCGGCGAGGCTGACCATCCCCACAGCGGACTCTTGACGCCATATTGTTTAGGAAAGTGCTTCTCCCAGATGACAGTACCCTTGTCAGCGTCGAGACAAAAGAGATCGCCGATAGCACCGAGCGAATAGACCTTCCCTTGATGGACGACTGGAGTACATCTGGGCCCTGCTGCATAACTGATGTCATAGGTGCAGTCGTAAGTATGCTTCCACAGTTCATTGCCTGTCGCAGCATCCAGGCACTTGATCGATTCTGTCCCCTCGATTCCTTTCCGGTCAAAGTCACTCTTGGGCTTGGCTCCGCCCGGCTTGACGGCGCGGTCTGTCACATAGACCTTACCCCCAGCCACGGCTGGCCCCGTGTAACCGCCGCCCAACGGTTGCTTCCATACCAGCTTCGGACCACCCTCCGGGAACTTCTCGAGTATCCCCGTGTCACGCCAGATGGCATCACGCTGAGGGCCCAACCACTGGGGCCAGTCTTGCCCGGCAGGCGCGGTCTGAATCAGAATCGCCAAAATAAAACTCATCATGAGCAACCTCTAGGTTGTTAGATATCATACTGCAAATTGTCATTGGGCTGATTCTTGGTGCGAATCCGTAGCGATGGCTCGCCAATGACGACGCTGGAATACGGTGCAATGGAGTGCGACAGCCGTACATTCGAGCCGATGATGCTGTGATGCCCCACGACGGTATCACCGCCCAACACGGAAGCGTTGGCGTAGACAATGACATGATCTTCCAGCGTCGGGTGCCGCTTGGTGGTACGAATAAGGTTTCCGTCATCATCCCTGGGGAAGTTATAAGCGCCTAACGTGACACCCTGATAGATCGTGACCTGCTCACCAATGACACAAGTCGCCCCAATGACTACCCCGGTTCCATGATCAATGAAGAACCGAGGGCCGATCTGCGCCGCAGGGTGAATATCAATACCAGTCTGACTGTGGGCATATTCCGACATCATGCGCGGGATGAGAGGCACCCCCATTTGGAGCATCTCATGCGCCAGGCGATAGATCGTGATGGCATACAGGCCGGGATAGCAGAACACGATTTCCGCGGTACCGGTAGCAGCCGGGTCGCCATCGTGGGCAGCTCGAACATCAAGCATGAGGGCAGTCCGAATGGCGGGCAGGCGATTGAGGAACTGTTCCGCTTTCAGCCGGGCGCTCTGTTCCACGTCCTCGTTGGCAGCAGGGCACTTTGGGTCATGCCGTAAGGCCCGGGCTATCTGCCGGGCGATTCGATCGGTCAGACTGTCGAGCAAATCCCCCACATGGTAAGTAATATTCCCCAGGTGGAGGTTCTGCCGTTTGCCATAGCCAGGGTACATGAGCTCAAATAGATCATCCAGCAAGCCCCGGATCGAGTCTCTGCTGGGCAGCGGATGTTGCCCCAGATAACTCGCTATCCCCCCAGCCGAATAGGTCTCGACCAGTTTCGTCGTCAGTTGCGAAAGCGGATCAGGTGTCATGACACCTCCTTGCATGGAACATTATTCTTGATTCTAGGAGGGCATGCGGTGCATGCCTCTCTTGAACAGGGCTTTGTCACTTCTTTCTTCAGCCTGTTCTTCACGGGCAATAGCCAAAAGCCGACCGCCAAGATGCACCTATTCCACTATCATGACTCAACACTAAAAAGGTCCTCCCTGGTAATGATTCATGCAGATGCTCATCACCGCTGAGAAGATTCAGCATCGCATCGAAGAAATGGCCCATGAAATTGCCCTCGATTACGGCAGCGAACCCATCACCCTGATTGGTATCCTCAACGGCAGTCTGATGTTCATGGCCGATCTGTTGCGCGAACTCAAGATGCCCACCCGCATCGGTTTCCTGCGTGCCTCCAGTTATCGGGGCACCGCCACCCGGCCCAGCCATCTCGAAATCCTGCCCGGACTCGTGCCTGATGTACGGGGCAGACATGTTATTCTTCTTGACGACATCCTTGACACCGCCCGCACCCTCACCGGAGTGGTGGATTTTCTCCGTGGCCAGGGACCCGCCTCTTTGAAAGTAGGAGTGCTGCTTCGCAAACGGGGCAGGCAGGAACTGCCCTTTGAACCCGAATATACCGGCTTTGAAATCCCCGACCTCTTCGTGATCGGTTATGGCCTCGATTACAACGATGATTATCGACAGCTTCCGTTCATCGGTGTACTGGACGAAGCAACCATTCAGAAAGCCAACACTCCCGAGCTGATCACTGAGGCCTTGCTTGAAGCAGTGCTGCAAACGTAAGAGGTCGCCATGCCCCCTGCCCTGTCTAATCTCAACGGTAAGATCATGCCATTGGCCGAGACCATGGTACCGGCCCTGGATCGTGGGTTTCTCTTCGGCGATGCTGTGTACGAAGGCATGCATGCGGTAGCGGGTAAAACTCGTTTTATCGACAAGCACTTCCAGCGCCTCGAGCGTAGCCTCAAAGAACTTCGTATCGGGCCCATCAATATGGACCGCTTGCGAAACAGACTACTGGAGACCATTGCCGCCGGGCCATTTCAAGATGCCTTCATCTATGTTCAGATTACCCGAGGTGCCGGCCCGACTCGCAGCCATGCTTTTCCGCCTGAAGATACCCGACCCAACGAGTTTCTGTTCGTCGAAACTTTTACCGATCCCTATGAGAAACTGCGTGACACTGGCATTGCCGCCATCACGCAACCGGATCTTCGCTGGCATCGGTGTGATGTTAAAAGCACCAATCTACTTGGCAATGTCCTGGCGTTCCAGGCTGCGAAAGAAAAGAATGCCAATGAGGCCATCCTGATCCGGCCTGATGGCACAGTTACCGAAGGTACCCGTACCAGCTTGTTTGGCGTCGTCGATGGCAAGATTCGCACCGGACAACTCTCATCGGAGATACTGCCAGGAGTTACTCGTTCAATCGTGATCGACTTGATCAAAAAACTGTCGCTGCCATTCGAGGAGAACCATCTACTGCAACCTGATCTACCACGAGTAACAGAACTCTTTCTCACCGGCACCACTTCAGAAGTACTGCCGATCTCGACGCTGGACGGCAAACAGATTGGTGACGGCAGACCAGGACAGATGACGAAAAAGTTGCAGGCTGCGTTCAGAGAGTTGGTCAGCAAAGACAATTAGCAGGAAACGAACAACGCCAGACAAAGGCCTGGCGTTGTTCGCTTTCAATCACATACTCAATGCCTTAGAACTCCACCGTCTTGCGAATCGCCGCAAGAATACGGGGCACGCTCGGCAGATAGCCCGATTCACGAGCAAAGAACGGATAGGGTATATCGTAGCCGCACACTCGGGCCACTGGCGCTTCCAGATGCAGGATGGCATGATCGTTAATGCGGGCAATGATCTCCGAGCCGACGCCGCAGCTTATCGGAGCTTCATGCACGATGACACAACGACCGGTCTTCTTGACTGAGTTCACGATCGTCTCGGTATCCATCGGCACGATGGACAGGAGATCGATGACTTCAACGGAAACTTTCAACTCCGAAGCTGCTTTGTCAGCTGCTTCGAGGCTTTCCTGCAGCATGGCTCCATAACTGATCAACGTGATGTCCTTGCCTTCGTGAACAACCTGTGCCTGTCCGAAAGGAATAGCTTCGGCTCCTTCGGGCACCTCTTCACGGATGGCCCGGTACACTCTTTTGGGTTCCAGGTACATCACCGGATCAGGATCGCGGATGGCGCTGAGCAGCAGGCCATGAGCATTCTTCGGACCGGAGGGGAAGACGACCTTCAGGCCAGGCGACTGAACGTAGAGCGCTTCTTCCGAATCGTTGTGATGTTCCAATGCCCGAATGCCGCCGCCGATCGGCGCCCGCATCACCATGGGAACATGGTAGTGCCCCCATGACCTGGTGCGATACCGTGCAGCATGGCAATTCAGCTGATGGAAGCCATTATGCATGAACCCGGAGAACTGAATCTCCGCAATCGGCTTCAGGCCACCGAGAGCCATACCAAGCGCACAGCCCAGGATGCCCGCTTCCGAGACAGGAGTATCAATCACCCGCTTATGTCCGAACTTATCTAAGAGGCCTTCTGTGACACGGAACACGCCACCCACCTGAGCGACATCTTCCCCCAGGATGACGACCTTATCATCCCGCTCCATCTCTTCATGGATGGCTTGATTCAGGCGCTTTGACCATATTCACGACAGGCATGTATCAGTTCCAGTTGTCAGTTGAGAGAGTTTCACTCGTTCCCAGGCTCTACCTGGGAACGCACTGTAATCGAGGCTCTGCCTCGATGCTTTTGCAGAAATAAACAAGTCATCGTTTACTGAAGACAGGCAGAGCCTGCCATACAACTCATTCCCGGTCAGAGACACCGGCAACGAGTTGTATGCATTAGTGGTGCATCGCTGCCACTTCGTCAGCAAACTCCAAAGCCTGTTCTTTCTGAGCTACGAGATCAGGCGTCATCTCCGCATAGACGTGATCAAACATCTCATACGGATTGATTGAAGTAAACTCGGACTCAGCTTCGCGGACAGACTCTTCGATTTCGACCGCAAGTTCCTTCTCCATCTGTTCCTGCCAGGCAGCGGTCCAGAGTTTCTTCTTTTCCATGTAGGTCTTGAAGCGAAGCAGCGGATCACGAGGTTTCCACGCTTCGACTTCCTTTTCATTGCGGTATCGCTTGGGGTCGTCAGCAGTGGTGTGAGCACCCAGTCGATATGTGACGCTTTCAATCAACGTGGGGCCTTCCCCCTTGCGGGCACGGTCGAGGGCTTCCTTACAAGCAACGTAGGTCGCCATGAAATCGTTGCCGTCCACCTGTACCCCAGGGAAGCCATAGCCCAAAGCTTTTTGAGCGATTGTTTCCGAAGCCGTTTGCCCACGGCGTGGTACCGAGATCGCCCAGCCGTTGTTGATGCAAACAAAGATGACCGGCAGTTTGAAAATGCCGGCCATGTTGCATGCTTCGTGGAAGTCGCCCTCGGAAGAGCCGCCGTCTCCGAAAAATATCAGGACCACTCCGGGTTTGTCCTGAATCTGGTTAGCCCAGGCAAGGCCGGTACCGTGCAGCGTCTGACTGCCGATAGCGATGGGAATCGGCAGAATCTTGACATCGGGCGGGAAGACGTTGGCTTCTTCCATGCCCATGAAATACTGCAAGATATTCTTGATCGGGGCTCCGCGATAGAACAGGGCAGCCGTTTCCCGGAAAGCGGGGACGATGCTATCATCCTTCCCCAGAGCATAGCCATACCCCAAGCATCCTTCCTGCCCTTTGACGCCGGGGAACGTGCCCATACGGCCCTGTGCCTGAAGCTTGTACATGCGGTCATCCACCATACGGGCTTTCAACATGGTGCGATAGAGGTCTTTAAGGTCGTTATCAGGGATTTTCGGATCGAGTGCCGGGTCAACATTCCCGTCCTGATCCATAATCTGCAGGTGCTCGATGGTGTAGTTCTTTAGCGCACGTCGTGGCATAGTCTCTGGTTCCTTCATCGACTGTGGTTGAGAGAGGTTGCTGTATTACCAGCTTAACAGTCGCTTAACATAGTATAGGTCAAGTGACCGTAGAGTGACCAGCAAATCGAATCCTTCAGAACAGCTTTTTATCGTATCAACTCTTCAAGAGCAACTGTAGGCTGTCAGTCCCAACCCAAGACTGTGATTTATTGCTTGACAATGCATATTATCTTTTTCTACCAACAGAAGGCATGATCTAGCCGTTACCCGAATGGAAGAATTTGGTTCTTCCTCAGAATGCGCCTCTGGCATCCGATTCCTGAATCAGCTACGATGCCTGTTATCAATTGAGGTGCGTATGCTACGTGTCGCCTGTCCGAAATGTGCCAAGTCGTTGGGGCTTCCCGATACCGCAGCTGGCAAGTCTGTCAAATGCCCGCAATGCCAGCAGGTTTTCAAGGCACCGGCTACTCCTGCGGCTGCTGTCGTCCCCAAGTCCAAACCCAAGGATGCTTCTCCCGCCCCAGCCTATGTGCCTGAAGAAGCGACAGCCTATGGATTGCAAGAAGATAAGCCCACGCCCGAACAGTTGAAGAAGTCGGCTCAGGGTGAAGAAATCGATGCGATGGTCATTGACGCACAGCGAAACAGAATCCGGGCCAAGGCGTGGGATAAGGTCGGCATGCCCTCAAAGTTTGTTAAGCGAGCAGCCCTGACTGCTTGCATCACCTGGCTCATCCTCTATCTTTTCATGTTGATGGTTATCGTACTGGCCAACCACAACATGGAAACCGCCGATCCTAAAACCGGGATGATCGAATCAGGAGGAAAGAAAGCTTATCCGAGGTACCTGTTTATTCAGGACATGGTTCGTGAAATCAACCCGATGGAAGAAGCTACTCGACCTGTTTATCTCTGGCTGTACTGCACAGCCGCGCTGGTGATCGCCCTTTCGATTTATGGATTGCAATTGGCTGGCGCTGAATCGATGAAGAAACTCGAAAACTATAGGCTGTCGATGTTCTCCATGCTGGTCGGAACCTTCTCTCTCAATCTCTTCGCCATTCTGGGATTGCTTGCGTTGATGGATAAAGGTGTGCAATACGAGTTTCGTGTTTCTCAGCGCCGGCTTGAAGGAAAGACCGGCGCAGAGTTGTACGACGAGGATACAGGTGACGATGAAGAGGAAGACGACGAGGATGATGAAGACGAGGAAGAAGAAGAAGAGGAGGAGGAAGAGAAAGATCAACGTCGTCCGGCACGTCGCAAATAATGGCACTACCCACGCAGGAAGTATCTTTCCCTCTTGGACACTCTGTTCACCGGAACTTTACTCCTATAATGGCACCGTTGGCCCGTTGGGGCTGGGCGGGTGCCTTCAGCTTGGGAAACGGAGCCTATATCTTCTGGAGTGTACACGTGAAGTGGATTGCAACCCTTTCGCTGGCATTACTGGCTCTCGGCTTCTCAGTCGCCAAAGACGACAAGAGCGACGATGATAAAATCCAAGGCAAATGGCAGTTGACCAAGGCCGAAATGAACGGCGAAAGCGCCCCTGAAGATTTTGTTAAAGGTTTCACCCTGACTTTCACCAAGAACAAGTTTGAAGCCAAACTGGCTGACGGCTCCGGTGAAGAAGGTGAATTCAAGCTCGATCCTAAGACCAAGCCCGCTTCCGCCTCCTTCACCGCTGGTGGAGAAACCCGCAAAGCCATCTACAAATGGGATGGCGACAGCCTTCACATGTGCGTCAGCGACAAGGGTGGCGACACCCCCAAGGACTTCGCTGGCAAAGATGGCAACCTCTTCTTCGTGCTGAAGAAAGCCAAGTAAGTCGTACCTCTACTGCTCAACGAAACCACGAAGCCTCACTTCGTGGTTTTTTGTTTTCATAAAGAGCCGGAGGGCGTTAGCCCCCGGAGCAAGCCGAAGAGAAACACCAACACCTTCACCCACTCTTCAACTCACTTGGTCTTCCCTTTTTCCTGCCCGCCCTTATACTTATCTCATCTGGTGTATGTCTGCCCCTCTTGTTACGGCGAGAGTTTAGGTCTCACCCAAGTTGCACATCCAGTCGCCAGATCGCTTGCTTCGTCGATAAAACAGGCAAGCCGTTACCACACGAACGAAGCCTCCAGGTGACTGTCCCGACATGGGGAAGACAGCCATCCAGGGGCGGTTCATTATTTGTCTGAGGACATCGTCAGGACTTTAGTCCAGACGTTAAACCGACAAGGGATTTGAAGCACATGGCTATCGACAAACTTCGTAACATCGGCATCATCGCTCACGTGGATGCAGGGAAAACCACCACCTCTGAACGTATCCTCTACTACGCCGGTGCCAAACACAAAATGGGCGACGTCGATTCCGGCGATACCACTACCGACTTCGATCCCGAAGAGGCGGCTCGAGGCATCACGATCTACTCCGCCGCCGTCACTGTCTCGTGGAAAGACCATCAGATCAACATCATCGATACCCCAGGCCACGTCGATTTCACCGCTGAAGTCGAACGATCCCTGCGCGTCCTCGACGGCGGCGTTGTCGTCTTCTGTGCTGTCGGCGGCGTTGAAGTGCAGTCCGAAACGGTCTGGTTCCAGGCCAACAAGTATAACGTGCCCCGCATCGCTTACGTCAACAAGCTCGATCGCATCGGCGCAGACTTCAACAACGCTGTCAAGGAAATGGAAGAGAAGCTCCAAGCCAACGTGGCACTGTGCGCGATTCCAGCCGGTCAGGGTCCTGCCAACTTCGAGGGCATCATCGACGTCATCCGCATGAAGATGATCCAGACTGATCCTGCCGACGCCAAGCACTGGAAACTGCTTATCACTGACATTCCTGAACAGTACCAGGAAGAAGCACAGAGCGCACGCACAAAGCTTCTCGACGCTGTTTCCATGCACGACGATCACATCGCCGAGTTACTGCTGGAAGGCAAGCCCGTCGCCGAAGCTGATCTTCGCAAGGCCATCCGCAAGGCTACGCTTGAAATGAAGATCAACCCCGTCCTCTGCGGCTCTTCGTTCAAGTACCAGGGCGTGCAGAACCTGCTCGATTGCGTCATTGACTTCATGCCCAACCCCGGCGAACGTGGCGTCATCAAGTGCCAGGTCCCCGGCAAGAAGGAACAAGTTGAACGCAAGGCTCTCGAATCCGAACCACTGGCAGCCCTGGCGTTCAAGACCGTTTCTGAACCCACAGGTGATGTGGTTTATACACGGGTCTACAGCGGCAAGTTAATGCCCGGCACCACCTACATGAACACCACCAAGAACCGAACGGAACGTCTCAGCCACGTCTACCGCATGTTCGGCAAGGAACGTGAACGTCTCGAATACGCCGGCCCTGGTGAAATTGTCGGTCTCGTCGGCCTCAAGGAAACTCAGACCGGCAACACGCTGGCTGACGAAAAGAACCAGGTCATCCTCGAAGAAATCCGCTTCCCCGAACCGGTGATCAGTCAGGCCCTCGAACCCGGCAAGAACACCGATGAAGGCAAGCTCAGCGAAGCCATCGCCAAGATGGTGCGTGACGACCCGACGCTCCGCTGTGTCACCGATCACGAAACCAACCAGATCATCATGTCTGGCATGGGTGAACTGCACCTCGAAATCGCTGTTCACAAGCTGAAGCGCGATTTCAAGGTCGATGTCAACATGGGCAAGCCGATGGTGAGCTATCGCCAGACGCTCTCCAAGGCCATCGAGCAGGAATATAAGCACGTCAAGCAGACGGGTGGTCGCGGCCAGTTCGCCCGTATCGCCTGCCGCTTTGAGCCGCTCAGCAAGGAAGAGCGTGAACAGATCGAAGCTGAGCTCATCGAAAACGGCGAGAAGCCCGATCCCAACGGCCTCTACTTCGTCGATGAGATCGTCGGCGGCGTGGTTCCCAACACCTACATCCCCTCGGTCGAGAAGGGGTTCCGTGAAGCGGCTCGCCGTGGTACCAAGTTCAAGTTCCAGTTCGTCAACATCCGCTGCACGCTGTACGACGGCAAGCATCACGATGTTGATTCATCGCAGATCGCTTTCCAGGTAGCTGCCGAGCAGTGCCTGAAGGAAGCGGCTCAAAACGCCGGCATCGTGCTGCTGGAACCGATTATGGAAGTGAACGTCCAGTCACCCGGCCAGTACATCGGCGATCTCACCGGCGATACCAGCCGACGTCGTGGTGAAATCCTGAACTCCGGTTTGGATAAGGGCCGTGCCCACCTGCACGCCTACATCCCGCTAGCTTCACTATTCGGCTACAGTTCCGATCTGCGTAACTTCACCTCCGGCACGGCCAGCTTCATCATGGAGCCCAGCCACTACGCCCCGGTGAAGGAAGAACTCGCCGACATCCGCCCCGATATGAAGAAGGCTAGTTAGTGTGCTATATGCGAGCGGGGGGCGTCAGCCCCCTGAGTAAACCAGCAATAACTACACAGGAGTATCGGCTAGCCCGATGCTCCTGTTTGCATTTATGAACTAAAGATACCCGCAAATGAAACCTTCAGTCAGTCTCAGGACTACTTTCAATGTACCGATCAACCGATTAGACTGAGCAATCATGCTCTCAACACTCAAACACCCTTGGCGAAGAGCGTTGCTTCAGGCCGGGCCGATTTATGCCATCTGTGTAGCGACGCTACTTTGGTTGTTGCCTCCGCCGGTTCATTTCCAGTTTAGCAGCGATCGTGATGGCAGACTGTTCTCGCCCACCAGTGAACCGGCACTCGTACGCCTCCACTCCACCAGCAAAAAGCCTGGAAGCATCCAGGACTACTACATCGAACATGTCGATCTCCCCACCGGTAACGCCAAACGCATCCCACTCGATCCAGGTGACAAGAAACTTGCCGGCGTGAAAAACTATGTCAAATCACGTGATGGCTCCCTCTTCCTAATTATGCACCAGAATGATTTCATCACGGTCAGCGTTTGGGATGGCTGTACGGGAAAACTTCGCTTTGACAAATACTGCCAGGCACTGCACTGGAGTGAGATGCCTTGCAAGGAAGACGGCACATGCTTCGCCTTGAAATCCCATACTGGAACCGTTGACTTTTATGATGCTCAGCATGGCCAAACACTTGGCTTCTTGCCCGAAAATGCGATATCAAGGCCTGTGTATTTCAGTCACATGCTTTTCTCAGTGGATGGCAAATGGTTGCTTCGCCGCTACGGATATCTTGAGGCCCCTCGTACGGAAGTGACTGAATTATTTGACATGACCAGTTTCGAAGCCGTGTATCGCGCTACTGATGGCTTCCCTGTTACCAGTGACGAGATTCTACCCGCCCCAAAAGGCTTCTGGCTTAGCGAGTGGAACCGCTCCGACGAGACCCTCACCCTCTCCTATCTGGATGCTCCTACCGGTAAACGCACCACCCTCGCCCCCGAACTCTCCAGCCGCCTCGGCGGCTTCCCCCACATCTTCAGCGACAACGCCGGGCATCTCTACCTACTCCAAAACCGCAAGCCCTCACCAGACGATTGGCAAAAACGCACTCGCCAAACGATCTTTGACTGGCTCAAGAAGATTGGCTTCGAGTGGGAAACCACCGATGAGATCGTTCTTCGGCACATCAGCCCCGATGGCAAACGGCTCCTCAGCGAACAAACCTTCTCCGCCAACTATGCTGAAATCTCGCCCGACGGCCAATACCTCATCCTGATGTCGCAGATGAAGGACGACAGCAGGTATGTCGTCTACCACTATCCAACTCGCCTTAACTGGACACACTCGCTGCTCTGGCCATTGATCCCCGCCATGATACTGGCATGGATAAGGTATCGAACATTTCGAAAGAAAGGCTTGGGTGCCACGGTTTCGGTAATCCGTAACCGTGTCTAACGCAAGCCTTACTCAGCACCGTTACGGAGTACTGAAACCGTGGCACCCAGACGATGAATAATTTCTCTACTTATTCAACACCTCATCCAGATTCATCAACTCATTACATACCATCGTCCACGCCGCCAGAGTGGTCGCTGACAGCTTCTCATCCGGCTTCGATTCACCGACGGTTATCAGCTTCTTGGCATCGGCTTCATTCTTGTTGTAGAACGCTTCCAGTTCGGCCAGCGAACCGATGATGATGTTCTTCTCCTCAGGGCGGAAGCTGCGTGAGAGCAGTTTCTGAGCAAGATACTCCAGCCGTTCATCGGTCGTGTCCTTGCTCTTGAGTGTCAGCGTCGCCAGGTGCCTTGCGGCTTCCACGAACTGCACATCGTTGAGAGTCACCAGCGCCTGCAGAGGCGTGTTGGTGCGCTTCCGTTTGACGGTGCAGGTCTCCCGGTTGGGGGCGTTGAAGATATCCAGCGAAGCCGGCGGGGCGGCTCGTTTCCAGAACGTGTAGATGCCACGGCGATAAAGATTCTCTCCGCTATCTCGCCTGTAGTTGCGGGTATTGCTCACATCCATGGCCACCGCTTCCCAGACGCCTTCAGGTTGGTAGGGCTTCACGCTCGGACCGCCGATCTTGCGAACGAGTAGCCCACTGACTGCCAGGGCGTTGTCCCGCACCATCTCGGCATCCATGCGGAACCGCGGCCCCCGGCTCAGCCATTTGTTGCTGGGGTCTTTCTCCGCTTTCTCCGGTGTCATTGACGCTGCCTGTCGGTAGGTGTTCGACATCACGATCATCTTGAAGAACTTCTTCATATCCCAACCTGAATCACGGAACTCCAGCGCCATCCAGTCGAGCAGTTCAGGATGGCTGGGTTGTTCGCCCGTGATGCCAAAGTCACCGGAGGTGCGGACGAGACCGTTGCCGAAGACTTCCTGCCAGAACCGGTTGACCGTTACCCGGGCCGTCAATGGTTGATCAGCCTGCATGATCCACTCAGCCAGCCCTACCCTGGTACGAGGCAAGGTGCTCGCCATCGCCGGCAACATCTTGGGTGTTTCGGGTTTGACCGCGTCGAGTCGCTTGTCGTAATCACCCCGCTTGAGGATGTGGGCCATCGCTTCACCGGGCTTTTCCTGCATCACATGGGCCACAGTACCCCGCCCTTTGATGGCTGACTCTTCCTGTCGCAAGGCTCCCTGTTTGGTGATTAGAGCCTTAAATGCCTCATCCTTGCTCGGCAGCCACCAGGTGAAGACTTCGTTCTTCTCGGCATCGCTTCGTTTGTCGGGGGTTTTAGTCAGAATCCACGCCGTCCGAGAAGCGTTGTTGATGACCTCAACTTCAGCCGGGGCAAGAGCACGATCATAGATACGTAGGTCTTGAAGACCCACATTAGCCAGCGCCGCCCCGTTGGTACGCTTACCGATACGCAGAGGAACGCTTGTTTTGATGCTGCCCTTGAGGCCATTGGTCTGAACCTGCCTCGCTTCTTGAAGAACGCCGTTCAGATAGATTTTGACGCCCTGTTCTTTGCCGGAACCATCGTAGGTCACGAACACATGCGTCCATGTCTTGGGCGAAACGGCATTGCCAGTCACCACTTTGAGAGCATCGTCCATCCACTTGCTGACGATGTGGGTACCGATCTTGCCATCTTCAATCCACAAATCCCAGCCACGGTAGTTATTGGCCTCTTCCATACGGGACATGATGGCTGCAAAGCCGCCTATGCGCTGCGGGTTGATCCAGCCACCATAAGAAAATGCCTGCTTCGTATCGAAGTCTCCCGCATCCTCGAAAGCCAGTTCCATATCCGCTTTAGCCCTGAGAGCCTTGTCAGCCAGTTGACCTGCTTCCCAGGCGAGAGGCTTCGCCGAAGTCGCGAGTCGAAGTTGCCCACCCACTAGGGCGGTAATGCTGTTGCCTGTCCCCTCAGCTAAGAGAGCCTGGAACTGCAAACCGTTTGCCGGCACAGTCTTGTAGAAGTCGGTCGGTTTGGATTTGGCCAGCCACTGGTCAAACTCAGGCTTGACCGCTTTCTTGCGTTCCTCGACCTGAGCCTGTACTGTCGAAACTTCTTTGACCAACGCTTCCCAGCGGGGGCGGTCTGCATCTACCGGCACCGTCATGATCGGCGGAGTGTCCTTGATGTTGCCATCCATCGCCCGCTGCGTGGTATTGTTGAAGAAGGCTGACAGCGAATAGAAATCACGCTGAGAAACAGGATCGAACTTGTGGTCGTGACAGACAGCGCAGCCGACTGTCATGCCGAAGAAGACCTGGCCGAATGTTTCAGTTCGGTCGCGGGCATACAGGACTAGATATTCTTCATCAATAGCCCCGCCTTCGTTAGACGTGATGTTGTTGCGGCAGAAGCCGGTGGCTATCCGCTGATCGAGCGTGGCATTGGGCAGCAGATCGCCAGCGATCTGTTCCTTAGCGAACTGATCAAAGGGCATGTTCTTGTTGAACGCCTTGATCACCCAGTCCCGGTACGACCACATCTCCCGGTAGTTATCAAAGTGGATGCCATGCGTGTCCGCATAGCGGCTATAGTCAAGCCAGTAACGACCTCGATGTTCGCCCCATTGAGGAGTGGCCAACAGCTTATCGACATATTTCTCATATGCATTGGGAGCAGTATCGTTGACGAATGCCGCGACATCTTCCGGAGTCGGCGGCAAGCCGGTCAGATCGAAACTCACTCGGCGGGCGAGTGTTCGGCGATCCGCTTCAGGAGCAGGCGTGAGTTTCTGCTTCTCCAGTGCAGCCAGGACAAAAGCATCAATCGGGTTCTTCACCCAGGCAGCATTCTTAACAGTTGGGATGACAGGTCGTTTTGGAGCAATCAGCGACCAGTGCTCCTGATACTCAGCCCCCTGCTCTATCCATTTCTGTAGCATCTTCTTCTGTACATCGGTCAGCTTCTTATGCGAATCAGCCGGCGGCATCATTTCGGTGTTGTCTTGAGTCAGGATGCGCGAGACCAGTTCACTCTCACCAGGCTTTCCCGGAACGAGAGCTTTCTTCTTGATCGCTGCGTCACGCTGATCGAGCCTTAGACTGGCCTTGCGGGCAGCACTATCGGGACCGTGGCAGGCGAAACAATTCTCCGCCAGAATGGGTCGAATGTCACGGTTGTATTCGAGTTTATCCTCTGCTCGCAAAGCGATGGTCAAAACAAAACACAGGCTCAGGGAGAGCAATCGTTGCATGGTTTATCTCGAAATGTCTTAAACAGGCGGGTGTCAGCACGATGGCAACTGGCATGAACTTGCCTTATTTATCTTATCAAAGCATCTTGGCTGAAGGAAAGGGTTCTCCCGGCCCAGCTTGCTTCTTTACAGGCCAAAAGACAATGACAACCATGGTGACGGTCCACATTCCTACGATGAATAGCCGCGATTGGGACAGCATTTGATGCATGTCCGTCATTTGCTTCTCAGTCGGATCGTTGGTTAGGTGGTAATGTGTGCCAAAGATCACCAGACTGCTGGTTCCATGCCAGCCGTTTCCCATTTGAACCTTTGAATCGATATAGCACGAACGAAATGCTGCCAATGCCAGGAGTGACACAACAATACCGGCCAAGACCTTCCTAGAGATCGCAGTATTGTCGCTGGAATGATCCAGGCCTGCCATGATCACACCTTTGCAGGCACTTGCTTGTTCGATGTTCGCTGTTTGCGGCGTCTTCGCTTCTTCCATTGCGTGACACAGGTATATGCCAATGCGGCGCCCCCCAAGCTGGTCATGGCAATGGTCGCTGGTTCAGGCACGCTTACCACCACAAAAGCGCTGCCGGTGAACGTGCCGAAATCATCCACTCCCAAAGAATACTCCCCGTTGAAGATAAAGTCGTTGGGGATGAACAGCCTGGCATTGTCGATCTTATCCTGATCGGTGGCCCCGGGATCGGTACTCAACACGGATGGAGCGTTCCCTGTTCCACGAGCAAAGAGTTCATTGACAAACTGGGTGTTGGGGCCGCCGGTGATAAATACGTCATCACCACCGCCTTTCATGCCGTCGGGGCCATATTGCAAACCGACAAAGGAAGGACTGTAGTTGAAAGAACCAGCTGGGATGCTGTAACCCAGGAAATTGCCGCTATCGGTACTGGTAGCCTGAAAGCTCAACTGGGTCAGATTGAAACCGAACCCATTTCCGTTAATGTGCAGATTGAAGTAGAGTCGGTTGCCTAACTCGCTGACATAAGCCGGGCCAAAGACCGCGCCGGGATTGGCAAGAGCATGCCAGCTCGGAAAATCGGTAACGATCCACAGAGGGACGTTAGCTCCGTTGGGAGTCTGCTCGTAATAACTGGGTAGCGAAGAACTGCCACCTGTGCTGTTGCCGTTAATCAGCGCAGTGATGGCATTGCTTTCCCACGTCGGGTAGGAAGGGGAACCAAAGACGTTCGGCGCAAACGAAGGATAGACTGATATGGTAAATGGTGATGCTTGGGCAAGGACAGTCTTTTCGATAGCCAAGAAAGCGATCAAAGCAAGGACAGTATTGACTACTGACCGTGAAGCTCTCAACATGGACTGCTCTCCCAAAAGCCATGGCACAATAATGATTCACTCATGGTAGTCTATGTGCATGACTATGCCAAGCATTAACTGCTCGCACTTCGATACCGGCTCAGTGCCAGATGCAGGAACCATCGGCTCAGCCAAAGCATGCCTCCCGCCGCTGCGATGAGATAAAGGCTCATCCACGGATCAAACGCCTTCACCATCGTGCTGGCCGGCACATGGATCACCAGCATCACCGGAAGGAAGAAACTGAAGAAGAAGCCGATAGGCACAGCCCAAGGCTCGGTATAGAAGATGCTGCGTGGGTAGCGCATCAGCGAAGTGAACAACCACCACATTTCCATCAGGCTTGAGTTGCGTGTCAGCCAGAACGAGGTGGCGGACAGCATCAGCAGGCAACTGTATGCGATGGCAAGACCGGCGATGAAGTTCACCCCGAACAGCAGGATGCGAACGGGTTCCAGCGGCCAGCCCAGGTCAGCCAGCGAGATCAACATTAGAATGATGCCCATGATGATGTTGGGCATCGTCGAAAGATCAATGCTCTTGCAGGTTATCAGGAACTGTTCATCTATTGGCTTCAGTAGGTAGAAGTCGAGTTCGCCGGTGCGTACTAATTCCGCCAAACCGAGGCAGTTTTCGAGGAAGAGCGTCTCGATCACCCCTTCCATGGCCACATAGCAGCCGACGAAGAAGAGGTACTCCGCTTCACTCCATCCCGCCACCATCGACGTTTGGCGAAAAATGGTTTTGTAGAAGACCAGCATCAGCCCCAGCCAGATCAACTCCACCGACATCTTGGCCAGGAAGTTGCCGCGGAAGATCAGCTCACGGGTGAAGCTGAAACGAGCGAAGGCTGAGTAAAGGCGCAAGTATCTCGACATCACCTTAGTCTAGGGAGTTGTTCGCAGAGAGAAACCATACTATGAACAAAGAGACCCACCAAGATCAATTACTCTTCACTCTTAACTCCCCACTCTCAACTTCATCATGAACAACTCCCTTTTCGTTGACCTCGATCAAACGCTCGAACGCAGCAATCCCAAAGAAGCCGTTGATCGGCTCTGCATGATGCTCAAGAACAAGGGCGACTACCACTCCCTGTTTGAAGCATTGCTCCTTCAATCACGCCAAAGGCTGGGGCTGCCGGTCCTTCTCAGCAACAATGGCGAAGAGTTGACTCCCGAACAGAAGACGACCTACGAGACTGAAGTACGCAACACTGCCCGCACTGTCGGCAGCTATTTCCTTGAAGACAAGAATATCCTCGGGGCCTGGCCCTACTTCCGCATGATCAATGAACCGGCACCGGTCGCCAAGGTGCTGGATCAATACGAACCGACCGGCGATGATGATGAGACCTTCCCCGCTATTCTCGATCTGGCTATTCAACAAGGCGCTCATCCCGAACGGGGCTTTGCCCTGCTGCTCAAGAAGTATGGCATCTGCAACGCTATCACCACCCTGGGCCAGAGCTTCCCCTACGCCGGCGAAGTCCGTCAGAAGGCTGTCACCCTGCTGGTCAATTCCCTCTACAACGACCTCCGCAACAGCCTGGCTGCCCATATCAAGGAACTCGAAGGCGATGTGCCCCCTGATGATGCCACCATCGCTCAGTTACTGGAAGGAAGAGAACAACTCACCGCCGACGAGGCGTACCATATCGATGTGTCGCATCTCTCATCCATCGTGCAGTATTCGCTGGAAATGCCCCCCGGCGAAACGTCCCGTAAGGTCATCGATCTCTGCATCTATGGGTCTCGGCTTTCGACTCGGCTGCAACCCAACAACGAACCACCCTTCGAGGAAGGCTACAAAGACTACCTGGCGTTCTTCCGCACGCTCAATGGTATTAATGTGGAAGAAGGCATCGCCCACTTCCGCATGAAAGCGGAGAGTACCGAGAATACGGCAGAGGTCACCGCCCCTGCTGAGGTCTATATTCACCTGCTCGCCCAACTAGGACAACACAAAGAAGCGCTCGCTGCCTTTGCCCGCTATCTGGCCCAGGCGAACCCCCGACAACTGGCCTGCCCCCCTGCCACCGAACTAGCCCGTAAGTGTGGCGACTATGCCGCCCTCGCTGAACTGGCCCTCAGACGGGGCGATGCGGTGGGCTATGCGATGGCAAAGGCGGCGGAGCGGGGAACTATCACGACTAGTTGATAGTGTTCCTGTTCAATTCAGTGCTCGCATCCTGATCCGCTTATTGGATACTGTCGTAAAGTGGCCTGCCCAATCCTGACGGCTGTTGATCGTCTTGATTACCAATTCCACGGCCTCATCAATGTTAGAGAGATCGATTCGAAACAGAATAATGCCTGCCGATGCTTCATGACCTGCTCGAAAGGTGAGTTCACCGAAGTCCTTGTCAAACGTCAGCAGGATTCTCGACTCAGCAACCGAACGAGCCAGGATATCTTCGTCAATGCTACCCGGTGCAGAAGTACGGATCCAGATAACATCGTGGCCTTCGGCAACAAGTGCTTCAACCATGACCCGAGGGAAATTCTCGTTTGCTAATAGTCGCATGCTAAGCCGGTATCGGGTAGACACGTTCAGAGCGAAGTACCTGATGAGCATACTGCAGACAGGCAAGAATATCATCCCGGCTTACGCCTGGGTAGTTGTCGATGATCCGTTCAAATGACCAGCCTTGGGCCAGTAGATCAACAATAAACTCGACCGCCAGCCTGGTGCCTTTAATGACAGGCTTACCTGTTAAGATTCTCGGATCGACGATGATTTGGCTCATGACTTATTCTCAAGCTGATCAGAGATCGGGTCAAGTTCAAAGATTATTTTTTCTTCTCCTTAAACTCCTTGATGTACTTCTCCGGATCGTCCTTGAACGCCTCCAGGCAACCGGAACAGCAGACGTAGTAGGTCTCGCCCTTGTGCATCACTTTCATCGTACCCAGGCCGCCGCTCACCACACATTCAGGAGCGTTCGACTTGGCTGCCCCAGCCAGCGATTCACCCTCACGGGTAGCGCCCACCTGGAAGACCTTGGTGAACAGCTTGCGATCTTTAGGCTTGGATTCCAGCGAGTATTGGAAGCGAATGTCACCGACGAGAGAGATGGTTAGCCGGGCATCATCTTCTCGACTCGCATCGGTACGCTCAGCGACCAACTTTCGCCCATTGGTGGAGAGCTTGCCTTCAAAAGTCTGCGTCTTCTTATCGGGCGTGGTCAAGACGAGGAGGAACTTCTCTCCTTCCGGTACATAACGCAGTTCGCCCCCAGTGAAATACTTACCCTTATCGATGCTAAAGGTCAGCCAAGCGTCGTTGCCTTTGAACTTCCACGACCAACTGATCGTTTCCTTCCAGAACCCTTTATTCTTCTCCGCAGCAGAACCGGTGGCCGGCTCCCCGGTCGCCCGCCAGCCGCCGATCAGTTCCTGGAAACCTTTCAGAGCCTCCTTGGCGTTGGCTTTATCATCCACGGGCAGCAGTATCAGACCCAGAAAGCACAGAGTAAGCATGGTGACCTCAAGTATCGATACAAAATGCTATCATAGCACAATAGCATGCTACCGATCTAACCCCAGCACAAGCAATAAGGTCTGCAATGATTCGTCTCAACAAGTTCATGGCAGACGCCGGCGTCGGTTCCCGTCGATATTGCGATCAATTGATCCTGCGCGGCAGAGTCTCCGTCAACGGGATCAAAGTCAACGAACTCGGCACCAAAGTCGACCCGACCCACAAAGTCTCCATCGATGGCAAGACGCTCAAACCGCAGAACCATGTCTATTGGGTAGTCAACAAACCCAAAGGCTACCTCTGCACCAACTTCGATCCGGGTCGGCGGCCTATCGTTCTTGACCTCATACCTCACGTCAATGAACGGGTCTACACCGTAGGCCGACTCGACGACGATAGCGAAGGCTTGATTCTCCTTACCAACGATGGCGACCTCGCTCTCAAGCTCACCCACCCACGGTTTGGCATCACCAAGACCTACATCGTTCTGGTAGCAGGCATCACCACCGATGAAGAACTCAAAAAGATGACCACCGGTGTCCGCCTCAGCGAAGGGGTCGCCAAAGCACTTCGTGTGGAACGCATAGCCAAGCAGGGCAACGCCTCTCTCCTAAAGATCGTGTTGGCTGAGGGCAAGAACCGCGAAATCCGCCGCATGCTCGCCAAGCTCGGCCACAAAGTCATGGACCTGCGCCGTGAAGCCATCGGGCCCATCCGAATCGATCGCTTGAAACGTGGCAAGTGTCGCAAGCTATCACTTGCCGAGCTGGAAGGACTGAAACGCATGGTCGCCAGGAAATCTGAGCCGTCAACTCCCCACTAGTCGCTGCCCAAGACTGGGCAACAGCTGGCATCATCTTAGAATGAGAGTGCCTACCCTGATTTGCTGAAAGCTGATAGCTGACGGCTGAAAGCTCAAATATGAATCTCCCCGTCAACGACTGGATCAACGAATCCACCTTTCACGACTATGTTCGTTCCGAAACCCGTCGCCAGTTCTTCGGACGAGGTCTGAACGTCGTCGGCGCTGCGGCCCTCGCCAGCTTGATGGGAACCGGCAGAGCTTCAGCCAAAGAAGGCTCCAAGACCGGTTTTGGTGCTACCCTTCCCGAAACCCACTTCCCCGCCAAATGCAAGAACATCATCTACCTGCACATGGTGGGCGGACCGCCACAGATGGACCTCTTCGACTATAAGCCGAAGATGAACGACTTCTACGACAAAGACCTGCCCGAATCGATTCGCCAGGGCCAGCGGCTGACGACGATGACCTCCGGCCAAGCACGCTTCCCCATCGCCCCGTCGAAGTACAAATTCCAACAGTACGGCAAATCGGGCATGTGGCTGAGTGAACTGTTGCCGAATAAAGCGAAGATGGTGGACGACCTCTGCTTCGTCCGCAGCATGAAGACCGATGCCATCAACCATGAACCAGCTATCACTTACATCCAGACTGGTAACCAGGTGACCGGCAAACCGTAGCCTGGGTCCTGGGTGAGCTACGGCCTCGGCGCTCTCAACCAGAACCTGCCAACATTCGTTGTGATGGTGGCCCAACCGACGAACACCGAGCAAGTGCAGGCCATCTCGGCCCGGCTCTGGCAGTCGGGGTATCTCCCCGGTGAGCATGCAGCCGTTTCCTTCCGCAGTTCCGGCGATCCGATCCTCTACATCAACAATCCCCCCGGCGTCCCCAGCGACGTTCGACGCAAGACCCTCGATGGCCTCAAACAGTTGAACGAACTCAACTATAAGATCGTAGGCGATCCGGAAACGCATACCCGCATCCAACAATACGAGATGGCATTCCGCATGCAGTCCAGTGTGCCGGAACTGACCGACATCGCCAAAGAACCCGAATCGACTTACAAGCTCTATGGCGATGCTGCCAAGAAGCCGGGCTCCTTTGCCAACACTGCCCTGATGGCTCGACGGCTCGTGGAACGGGGCGTTCGGTTTGTACAAATCTACCACAACAATTGGGACACCCACGGCAATGTTGCCGGTCGACTCCCCAGCCAATGCAAGGATGTCGATCAGGCCTGTTATGGACTCATTCAAGATCTGAAATCACGCGGCATGCTCGACAGCACCCTCGTCATCTGGGGCGGTGAGTTTGGCCGCACCGTTTACTCTCAAGGCCAGCTCAGCAAGACCAACTATGGCCGCGATCATCATCCCCGCTGCTTCACCATCTGGATGGCCGGTGGTGGCATGAAGCCCGGCACCGTTTACGGCGAAACCGACGACTTCAGTTACAACATCGTCAAAGACCCCGTCCATGTCCGTGATTTCCACGCCACTATCCTCAACCGGCTGGGCATCGATCACGAACGCTTCACCTACAAGTACCAGGGGCTGGATCAGAAGTTGACGGGCGTGGAACCGGCAAAGGTCATCAAGGAATTGATCACGTAGATTGCAGTCCCAGTTGCCTGGCGATATCGGCCAACACCGCCACATCGCTGTCGAGGCGTACGGCACTCTTGGGATGCGTTCGAGACGACTCAATCCATCCCAATAGATGGAGAAACTGCGCACTGCCGAGTGCTTATACGCCGGTACAGGATCTCGGAAGGCGAAGCAACCCAGGTACTGTAGATTATCATTCAACTCATGAAACCGAGCATCGCCCGCCGCCCAGTGCGCATCACGCTGAGCGAACTGCTGCGGGGCAAACGTCGACAATCCCAGCAGATAGTCGCTGCCATACATCACCATATCGATGGCCAGATCATTGCCGGTAAGGACGTGAAAGTCGGGACGAACCCGATCACGCAATAGTAGCCGCTTCCATTCGAGAACACGGGACAGCGACGAGTGCTTGGCTCCCATGCAAGACTTGATCTTGAGCAGTTCCCCATACACTTCCAGCGAATAGATTTTGCCGAACGGGGCGAACATGGTTCCTAGTTCAAAGGCGATAAACGTAGAGACCACCTTGCCAAGGTTAGCGTATGCCTGGACGAGTTGTTCATCTCCCAGACCAGACAAGCCATACGACTGACAGACCACGGGGATGCCACCCATTTTGCTGATCGCTTCCATCTGCCGGGCGTATGCATCAGGCTGATAGGCAATGCCCGGTTGATCACTGACAATGGCCCCGGCTACAAACCGCTCGCCAGCCAGTTCACTGCGAGTGCGTTCCAGTACTAGTTGCCTGTCTGCTTCACTCAAAAACGGCCCGAAACCGGTATCCATGTTGACCGCTGGAATCAATCCAGCTTCATGGGTACGTCGCACATGGGCAGTAAAACCCTTCCAATCAATCTTGCCGCTTTCAGTGAACGGCAGCAGGATCGCTGAGATACCTAGAATCTTGCGGCGTGGGCGAAGCATGGAGATGGGATCGATGGCAGCCATTGCGTTAACTCGCAAATGACTTGAGCAGTAATTCCGGGTTCACCACCCCAAACGATTGGGTACGCCCCGTCTTCACGTTGTGGAACGTCACCTGGGCCGGGCTGAAGAGTAGCGGATCGATCTTGTAGAAGTCGCCGCCTACCTTCTGGAACAACTCTGCAAAGGGTACACCATAATCGCTGGAGGCTGAAGAGGGTACTTTGGGGCCAACCGCTGAAATGACATCGTCTTCGCAATCCACCCACAACGTCACCTGGCCACCATAGAGAATCGCATCGTTCGTTCTTCCGATAGCTGCCACCGTCTTCTTCGCCACCGGGCACAGCGGAGCGGTACCATACCCATTTCGTACCTGCATGACATCGAACTTCAGCTCATGAAGCTTATGCAAACACGTCTCCACACTGCGGGCCACCACTTGCAGAGTTCCTGCGATACTCGTCGTAGGTGCTACCACCAGAGTCAAATGCTCCTGGCTCACATTGCACTTACTGGTGATGTCCAAAGCCACATCATCATTGGGAATCTTGCCCGTCTCCAGTACCCCCACCGCAGCATGAGCGATCTCGGTGAGTCCGATCTTCTTATACAGTTCCTCACGCCCCGAAGCTGCCCGCATCGGGCCGGAACCCATGGCGAAGTACTTGCCGACACTGACTTGCCAACCGGCATACTGGCTGGCAAGGCAGGCAGCTACGGGAAAGTCAGTGCTCACCTGCACGAGCGGACGACCAGCGATAGTGCTGGGATGAAGCGATACCTGCCCCAGATCAGCCAGGCAGATTCGAGCCAGCATCAGGCCCGCTTCCAAGCCACCGGGAACTGCGATTCCCGCATCAATGATGCGTACCCCTTGTGTGGTCAGACTCAGTCCCACCCGGTAGCGATCAGCATGATCTTCCAGTTGCTGGGCAACCTTCAATCCACGGGCATTGAGGTGCATGCTCATGAGATGGCACACTCCTTGATCGTATTGGTCACGATGGTCGCCTGCTCTTCGATGGCGTCCAGCCACTCTTCGGGTAAGCCATCGGTATCTTCCAGCATCACCACCAGCCTCTTCGCCCCAATCGGCCTGCCCGGCTGCATCGCATAATAGCGATCCATGTAACTGGGCTCCTTCTGACAGGCAGCCCAAAGTTCACCAAGCACCTCACCAGTCAACGACAAGGGCGAAGCAGTAGGTTCCAATATCACTTGCAACGTAGCAAATGGCGATTCGTCCAGAACCCGGCGAATCCACCGACAGGCACTTCGTGTATGAGCATCAAAGTCCGGACTACGGAACCAAAGGGTATACACCTGCTGACGATCACGTGCAGCAGGAAGAACCACACCTTCGGAATCGGTCAAATCAATGACGATCCCATTCTGGCTCCTGACTTCTAGCTTCTGGCTCCTATATTCAGGCACCGGATCCCACTCGATATCAAACACCTCAGCCGCCTCTTCCATCAGTATGAAAAGGTCCTGCTGCGTCATCGTCGGTGTACTGCGAACATAGTAAGGCGGCCTTGGCTGAAAGATCAGCCCTAGTTCCGGGGCTTCCTGACGAAACGCTGTACCGGGTAGCACAGCCAGGTTGAAGACCTGGACATCGGAGTAGATGCCGCTGTCCCGCAGATAAAGCATGCTGCGACGAACCGAATCGACCGTATCGCCCGGCAATCCGATGATGAGATCGACTTTCACCTTAATTCCAGCCGCAAGCATCGCCTGACAACCCTTCTCGACAGCCTTCAGGTTGTTCTTGCGATCCATGAGTTGCATCGCCAGTGGATCTATGCTTTGCAGGCCGACTTCGACTTCGGTGAAGTTGGCTTCGGCCAGCAGTTGGGCCGTCGTCGGTTTGATGCCCTCGGCACGCAGTTCGCCGAAGAAGGAGAAACGTCGGCCAGGGTTCTCTGTGATCAGAAGCCGGAGGAAGTCGTCAAAATCCTTCCGCTGGTTCAGCGTCGGATCGAGCATGACAATCTCTTTGGCCCCACGCTCCTGAGCATGCCGCAGATTGGCGACGATCTTCTCTTTACTCAGGAAGTGCAGCCCGGTGTAAGCCTTGGGATAGTAGCAGAACTTACACTTGAAGATGCAGCCTCGAATGGTTTCGAGTAGCAGCATCTCTTCATCAGCTGCGTCAAGAATGCCGGCCAGATACGGCGAAGAGATCTGGTCGAGGTTCTCCAGCGGATGCCGAGGCTGAAACCCAGGCAACGATTGACTCGGCCCATCTATCGTCTGCAAGGCGAGCGTCGAGCCGTAAGGCCGACGTGTACGTGGTGCATGAAGCCCGGGAATGACCGGGAGGGCGAGGCTCCCGCCGAGCTTGATCGCCTGCAATAACTCCGCGAATGTCTGCTCCCCTTCACCGATGATGTAATAGTCGACAGCAGCCTGTTGCAGCACCCAGGCATTGTCAATCGTCACCTCCGGCCCACCGATGACAATCACCAACTCCGGATGTCGCTGCTTGAGCTGATTGGCAATCCACAAAGTGCGATCAATGTTCCACAGGTAACAGGTGAAGCCGACCATCCACGGATCGCGTTCAAGAATAGCTTCAATGAGCCCCTGCTCGCTCAGGGTATTCGACAGTGCTGAGGGCAGAATCTGAATGTCATAGTCAGTCTGCAACCCCTTCAGCTCGGCATACATCTTGAGGTAGCCCGCCGCCAACGGCACATTGCCACGCAACCGCCCCGGACCCAGAGGGGGGATGGGCAGTTGCAGGAGCAGGATGGAACGTCGGGGCATCATTCGTATCCAGGATTTCAGACATGATACCACTATGAACGAGTTGTAGTAGTTATGTGGTAACTCAAGCTTGCAAGAAAGCCTCGCGATTACTCGTTATTTCCCTTACTCTCATCTTCAGTTACCTTCAATTCCTTGCTCATATCCAACCGACGCTGATAAGGGTTCCACAGTCGATAGCCAATATCACCGTAGTACTGTTTATCTCTTGGGAATATCTTCCCACCATCGTCAACGCCGTTGGTACCGACTGAATAGATCATCAGCCCATCGGGAAGAGCCTTGAGGAACAGTGGCTTGCCGGTGAAGGGATCAAGCAGCGTAGTTGGCAAATACTTGGGAGATAACTGCTCCCAGGTGGTCGGCCAAACACCCTTCTCCAGACGATATCGTTCACACGCCAGGGCGGTAGTGATGCACCGGCAATGGGCTCGATAACTCAGCATGGCACGAGCGATCTTATCGATATTTAGAAAAGAGTTCTTCTTGTAGTCATCCTTCGAAGTATCATAAGCGTTCCGCATATACACAAAGGGCGACACACCTTGGCCTTCTGCACTCATTGCCTTAAACCGCTCCAGGAGTTGGTGCTCCGGAGATGCAGTCCATTCAATTATTCTGTCATAGAAGTTGAGCAGATCAGCACGCTCCTTGGCATAGTGCTGGGGCTCGCCCCAGAATTTCAGCACGATAGGTGGATAGATTCTTTTGAGAAGATCATCCAACCAGACCCATTGAGTCAAGGCTGGTCTGCCGGAGAACATACTGCCTTGTTTCTCCAAATAGGCGTTGAGAGTGTACTCGCCGCTGTGTAGTAACTTTAGATCATGATCGTGTAATGCTCGTTCCCAGCGACAGATTTCAGCGAGGGAAATCATCAGTGATTCTTCACGAATAAATTCGTCCTGCAATCGTTTTAGCGTAGCCGGTGCCAGTTGCGACGATTGAGCCAGCAGCCGGTGCGTGGCGTGGCAAGTCATATTCACTAAAGCTGCACGAACCAGCATACAGATTTGAAAAGGGTCGTGATCGTAGATTCGAACGATGTGGAGCATCGTGCTAATGTCATTGGCAGCCTGCTCAGAATGATTGGCTTCCGCCTCCAACGCAACATTCCAGGTAAACAACCTGATCAGTTCTCGTGTAATCTGAGCATCGGGCAAACCACTCATCGCCAGTATTGGACGAAACTGATGAGGTAACAGTCCCGTTGAATATTGAGTTAGATTTCTCGCACGCTTAAGCGCTTCGGGACAGGGCGAAGAAGTTTAACAGCTTCGCCATCTCCTCACGATTCAACTTCGGCAGCAAAGCATTGGGATGATCTCTCATGAACTCTCGATTAGCTTCGGCCAAGAGAGACGATTCAAAATTACTGTAGCCGATACTCCACTTATTCCTCCCCAGCATCGAACGTCACTCATCCAGCGTCAACAACCGCATGATCGCTTTGATCTCTTCTCCGGCATTCTCTTCCTTCGACAACTTCGGCAGTCTGGCAAATCGATCTTCCCACTGCCAGCCTGGTTCAGCAGTATCGAGCCTGGCAATCACTTCTGCCAGTTGCTTTTCGTAGTAGTAGCTTCGAATTGATCGATAAACGAAGTAAACCCCGGCGATGAGTGCCAGGGTCAACATGACTTTCAGAATGAACTTGAGGCGTGGTTTTTTCACAGAGCCACATCGTACCACGACGCAGACCAAAGTGCTATGGTTTTGAACTCAGCACTCTGAACCATGTATTACGCCTTGATCGAAGCCACCACCTGCTTGGCCGCATCGGTGAAGCTGGCTGTCGCAATGATTTTCTTGCCACTGTCAGCCAGCATCTTCTTGCCCTGCTCGACGTTGGTGCCTTCGAGCCGAACCACCAGGGGCACCTTGAAACCGACTTCATCATACGCAGCAAGAATAGCAGCAGCGATGATGTCACACTTCATGATGCCACCAAAGATGTTGACGAGTACAGCCTTTACGTTGGGATCGCTGAGCAGAATACGAAACGCTTCGGTGACCTGTTCCTTATTTGCGCCACCTCCCACATCCAGGAAGTTAGCCGGTTCACCACCGTGGAGTTTGATGATGTCCATGGTCGCCATCGCCAAGCCGGCACCGTTCACCAGACAGCCGATGTTGCCGTTCATCTTTACGAACGACAGCCCGGTCTGGCTGGCTCGGTGTTCAAACGGGTCTTCCTCAGCAATGTCTCGATAGGCTTCAATGTTGGGATGACGGAACAGGGCATTATCGTCAAAAGTCATCTTGGCATCGAGCACCTGCACTTGGCCGGTCTTGGTCACAATCAGCGGATTGATCTCCGCCAGACTGGCATCAGACTTGAGGAACACAGCAACTAGCGAGGTGAGCGCCTTCTCAGCCTGTTCGACTTGGTCACCACTAAAGCCCAGCGCGAAAGCGATACGACGGCTTTGGAATGGCCGCAAACCACGATCAGGATCAATGACTGTCTTGAAGATCTTCTCAGGATGCTTTTCAGCGACTTCCTCGATATCCACGCCACCCTCGGCGGAAGCCATCAGGATGGGGAGCCCCAGTCCACGATCGAGCACGACTGCCACATAGAGTTCTCGTGCGATGTCAGCAGCTTCCTGTACCAGCAGAGTGCTGACCTTCTGCCCTTCAGCCCCGGTCTGCTTGGTGACCAGCGGATACTTCAGCATCGTGGCTGCGACTTCAACCGCTTCAGCCTGACTCTTAACGAGTTTAACGCCGCCGAAGTCCTTGCCGCTGCCGGTGAACTTGCCTTTGCCTCGCCCACCGGCATGGACCTGGGCTTTGAGCACCGCCAGCCCACCGCCAGCCGGCGCGAGTTGGGCGTAAGCCTTCCCGACTTCTTCGGGAGTTTTAGCCACAATGCCCCGGGGCACGTTGGCTCCCTGGGCTGCCAGCAGTTCCTTCGCCTGGTATTCGTGAATCTTCATGAGGGCTTTCCAGCAGATTGCTTGCAGAATCGAGAAAAAGTACCCGTCGTGTCCCGGGTGATGAAATACACTAACTCCATGAGGATATTCAAGCAAATCTTCATCGTTTGACCAGCGTAGAACGCCTGTCAAATAGACAAGCAAGGATTCTTGCTTTACGCCAGTCAATCCTAAGCTATGATTGTGAGAATGGAGCCCTCTGCCCTGCTCCTTACGAGGTTCACATGCCCCAGTGGATATTCAATTCCTTTACCCCCGGTCGATTCCATCAAGTCTTTGGGAAAGCGACCGAAGCGGAAGAGATGGCCCTGCTCAAAGTGGTTGAATTCGAGATGGGCGGAGGCCCCGACGACGAGTTTGCGCAGATAGCCGGTCGTCTGGCCAAACAAGGCATCTCCTATCATGGCGTCAATCCTCGTGATGCCGAAGCGATCGATCAGGTCATTACCATCGCCATCGGTCCCGAGGGATTGTGGACCGAACTGGAAATGGAGCAGGAATCAGGCCAGGGACTCAACAGCCGAGTTATTGACGAGTTGCTGAAGCGGGCCGCTGGCAACAATGTACACGTCGATCTCCTTCCTGCACTCAAAAAAGGGCGTCGCTATGGCTCGGTCGATTTTGGCCCGAACTGTAACTACGTCGTCTTTGATCGCAACGAAGTAGCCAAGCTCGCTCAGGAAGTCACTTCTCTGGTCGAACCGAGCGCCCCTGGAGTTCACCGGCCATTCAGAATGAAGCGACGGAAGGGCTGCAGATGGTCTTCGAATACGTTGGCCGTAAGCGAAAAGGCATCGCCGGGGTGTTGAGCTAAGGCTCCTTTCCCCTTGCGTGGCGTTCCCGCTCTGTTACGATTTGCTGATGCAACTCACCGACTTTCTGCAACACATCATCACAGCCATCGGCTGCGGATTGATCATTGGCCTGGAACGCCAATGGCGACAGCACCCCGCTGGTTTGCGTACCAACGCCCTCATCAGTCTGGGCTCGTGCTTGTTTGCCAGTCTTTCCACACTCGTTGAGCACGATTCCAGCCCGACTCGAGTCGCCGGCCAGATCGTCACCGGGGTCGGCTTCCTTGCCGGTGGCGTCATTCTGCGGGATGGCCTGACAGTCAAAGGACTGACCACCGCTGCCACCATCTGGTGTACCGCCGCCATCGGCACGTTGACCGGGTGCGGCTTCCTGCTCTATGCCATGATCAGTACCGGGTTTGTTCTCTTTCTCAATTTCGTGATGCATCCTCTGGGCCAATGGGTTGACCATCAGACAAAGAAATGGTCCAGGCCGGATCAACGCTTTCAATTACAAGTCACCAGTACGGTTGAGAGCAGTTCACTGGTGAGAATGATGATCGTCGAATACTTCCAGGCCCAGCATTCGATTACCCTTCAGTCCATCACGCAGAAAGATGGAAAAGAGAGCGGCACCGTTCAGGTGATTGGGCAGTTCGCAGCCAGTGAAAAATGTGATGACGCCCTCGAAGGCTTGATGGGGATTCTGCACCTGGAAAAAGGCGTCTCTGAAGTGCGATGGGATAAGCAGTTGCCTGAGCCTTCAGCATAAGGTTTTGCATTGACAAGAATGATCTTTCATGAGTATAGCTGGCCCGTTGATGACTATCTGGGCATGAAAACATGCGGTATTGGCTGCCACTGCTCATACTCAGTGTCGGATCGCTTGCCCTCGCTCAGGATGGCAAGCTCGATTCCATCCGTCAGGATGTACGCGCTCCTCGCAACGATTCCTCTGGTTCATCCAGTTCATCTTCAAGCTCAAGTTCGTTCGGCTCGGATGATCCAGAAGTTTCCCTTTTCTTTGCCAAATTAGGTTTCTACGTCGTCACTTCACCTTTTACAATTCCGCCAGCGATCCTCTGCGATCACTACGATACACCCGCTACCTTCGTGGCTTACCCCTATGCCGAGAATTGGAAAGGACTGATGCAATTCGGAATGGAAAGCCACAAGATCGATGATGTTGTTCCCATCACATGGGAGAATCTGATGAGCTTGCGGGCCAGTGTTGAGGAAGGCAATAACTTCAATGGCATCAATCGACTTGGTGTCACTTTCCTCGTCGATACCATGACCCGTTTTGGAATCAGTGGCAAAGTGAATTTCTATGAAGAGAAAACTGCTACTACTCTCGATCAACTGACTATTGGTGATCTCAATCTGCTCTTTCGCTTTGCCCAATCTGAACGGGCACAGTACCACGCAGGCGTGGGTATTCGCTTTCTCAATGACCGACAACAAACTGATACAGGCGTTAACTTCGTCTATGGCTTTGATTGCTTTCCCATCAAACCTGTCTCATTAGGTATGCAATTCGAATTTGGCACATTAGGCAACGCCTGGGTTTACCAGGCCACCGGCCGCATCGGACTCGTCTGGAAGTTCTCCGAAGTCTACGCCGGCTATGACTACTTCCACATCGGCAGCCAGGTGCTGCAAGGTCCGATGGTGGGGTTACGGATTTGGTTTTAAAGTGCTCACTCCCTCGTAATCGTCTCATCCAGATTGAGCAATACTCGGGCCACCAGCGTGTAGCTGGCCCATTGGGTCGGCGTGGTGCCGGCGGGTGGTTTCTCTTTCAGATCCTTGCTGCCAAAGATCACCTCAGCCGGGCTGAGCCAACCTTCGGCAAAGCGATCTCGATGTTTCTTGAGCAGTTTCTCCAGTTCTGCCTTTTCCATCTCCGTGGGCATTCGGCTGGTGCAAAGAAGGAAGCCGAAGCTGAGCCGAGCTGCATCGGTATCGCCGCCCTCACGTAACATCCTCTGCCCCAAGGCTCGGGCTGTCTCGACAAAGACGGTCTCATTGAGTGTGGTTAACGCCTGAAGCGGCGTGTTGGATCGAACCCGCTTCACGCAAGCCGCATCGCCGTTGGGGGCATCGAAGTTCGTGAGCATGGGATAGGGGGTAGACCGCCGCCGGAAGGTATAGAGCGCCCGGCGATACCGGTCGCTGCCCTGCGCTTCAATCCAGGTGAACGGTCCATAACTGGTAGGGGGCTGAAAGAGGAAGCTCGGTGCCGGTGAGTAAATGGCTGGCCCGCCCACTTTCGGATCAAGCAGACCGCTCACTGAAAGAGCTATGTCCCGCACCACTTCGCCATCGACCCGCAACCGAGGAAACCGGGCGAGCAGACGGTTGTAAGGGTCTTTGGCCAGCAGTTCAGCAGTGACCTTGGAACTCTGGCGATACGTCGCCGACAGCACAATCAGCCGATGCAGCTTCTTGATGCTCCAGCCCTGCTCCATGAACTCCACCGCCAGCCAGTCGAGCAGTTCAGGATGCGAAGGCATTTCACTCTGCACCCCCACATCTTCAGGGGTCGTCACCAGGCCATTGCCAAAGTAGCTCTGCCAGACTCGATTGACGAAGACCCTCGCTGTCGTCGGCGACTGCCGATCAGTGATCCACTCCGCCAGGGTCAGCCGAGAGGGCTTGGCATCACTCTTGGGCAGCGGATGCAGAAACGCCGGCACCCCCGTCGTCACCGACTTGTCTGGCTTCAGAAAGTCGCCCCGTTTGAGCAGCCTCGTATCCCGTGGCGTCTCTCGTGACTGTGCCACCAGAGCGCTTGCCCCCACGGGCCACTGTTTCCATAACTCTTCGATCTCATCGTTGCTGGTCTTCCATTCAGGCACCGTGGTCCGCCAGTACGAAAAGAGCGTCGCCTGCTGCGCCGGGGTACGATCCTTCGTCGGCACCTGCAACACCTCCAAGACCCGTTGTGGCAACACAACCCCCTCTGCCCCCTCTTCATCCGTTGCACTCAGCCTGAACCGACCCAGGTTGTTGTTCATGTGATCATCTGAGTTCCAGCCACCATGCTGCTGGGTCAGATAGATGTCCAACGTACTACCCGCCGGAATACTGATCGGCTTCTCCGGCACGAACATCGCCACCCGTGGCTGATTCCGTCGCCCCGGCCCCTGATCGATCCCCCACGCCGTCTCGTTCTTCCCATCAATGGCAAAGTCGATGGAACCGGTGATTCGCTTCTTCCCTGATTTATCATCGTATGTCGCTTCCAGATCACGAGTGGGGTTGCTGTAATCGGCGACAGCCTTGATGAATTTCACGTTCTCCTTCTTGGCCTTCTCCTTCTTCTCCGTTACTTGCGCCTTGAACTCGCTGAGGGCAAACGTGCCAATAAACGACCGTCCAGGGCCATTGCAGGGCAGGTTGGGATCGTTGAGCAACTCCAACCGAAACGCCTTGATCGTCGTCAGTTCACTGGGGCCTTTGAAATGGGTATCGAACTTGGTCGGAGCATAGCCCTGACACAAAATCGATCCATCCTTCTGAGGCAGATACCGCTGACCATTATCCCCGGCGTTCTCCAACTGGCGGAGCACCGTCCATTTGACCTGCTTCTTCTTGACCTCTTCCTCCCACCTCGACATCCGCTGCTGCCAATCAGCATTCCGATGTTGCAGCCCTTCCTCGATCTCCTTCATCTTCGTCTGCAACTCCGCCACCTTCATTAACTCATTGGGCGCATAGACCACCCGCTGGGCTTCGTAATCGTTGTTTAAATAGGCGAAGAGCCGATAGTACTCCTCATGCGTGATCGGGTCGAACTTGTGAGTATGGCACTGGGCACACTGAATCGTAATCCCCAACATCCCCTTACCGATAGCGTCCATGCGATCGAACATCGCATCCATGCGGAACTGCTCCGGATCTGCCCCGCCCTCTTCATTCAGCATCGAGTTACGTAGAAAACCGGTAGCGACGATCTGATCCTGGGTGGCGTTCGGCATCAAATCACCGGCCAGTTGTTCCCTCAGGAACTGATCATAAGGCAGGTCACAATTGAACGAATTGACCACCCAGTCTCGATAGAAGTAGACCTGCCGGGACTTATCCTTCTCGTACCCATCCGAATCAGCATAACGAGCTGCATCGAGCCAGTGCCTGCCCCAACGCTCTCCATAATGAGGCGAGGCCAGCAGCTTCTCCACGACCTTTTCGTAAGCCGTCGGCGAAGGGTCTGCCAGGAACGCATCGACTTCCGCAATCGTCGGCGGCAACCCGATCAGATCAAGATGTAATCGACGTAACAGGGTGATCTTGTCTGCCTCAGATGAAGGTGAAAGCCCTTCCTTCTCCAACTTGGCCAGGATGAATCGATCCACGACATTTCGCACCCACTTCGAATCGACTTTCGCCAGCGGCGGTCGCACCGGTGCTACGAACGCCCAATGCTTTGCGGTCTTTTCCCCAGCCAGCGACTCAGGCCACTCCGCCCCTGCTTCAATCCATTTGCGTACCAACTCAATCTGCTGTGTCGACAACTTGTCCTTCGTCGGTGGCATCCGCTTCTCAGCATCATCACTAATAAGCCGCTGATAAAGCTCACTCTCACCCGGCTTACCCGCAACAATACCCACCTTCCCCGATTCGCCCCCGGCCCTGGCCTTGCTCCGAACATCTAGCCGCAGCCCCGACTTCGACTTCTTGCCGTCATGACACTGGAAACACCGCTCCTTTAGAATGGGCAGAATCTCCTTCTCAAAGCTGGGGCTATCCCCGAACGCCACCGAAGCCGATACCTCGCCCGGCTTCATCACGCTAAGAACGATCATCCCCACAACACTGCATGCAATCATCAACTGCTTGAACATCAAGTTCCCCACCTCTATTCAGGCCCAGTACAAACCCCAGCACAAACGTAACTCTTCGGAATCATTACAACATATAGAAGCACGTTCTACAAGAGACTGGTAGCCTTCCATGACCATTCGATGCCTTGCCCTCTTCTGTATGATCAGCCTCGCTGCCTGGTCGCAGGAACCGCCTGCTCTCACCAAGCCCATTCCCTTCAATACCCCAGAGGCCGACGCCATCGTCTCGAAGATGCAAATCTTCCCCAAGGACAACGCTTGGAACGTAGACATCACCACTTGGCCCATCGCCGACAACTCAAAAGACTTAATCAACAGCATCGGCCCCAACCTCAAGCTTCGTTCCAATCACGACATGGCCTACATCCTGGTTCCTCCCAACCAGAAACTCGTCGACGTCAAGATCAACGGCTACCCCGACGAATCGGACAAGGGCCCCTACCCCATCTCTGACGAACTCCCCATCGAAGGCTGGCCCAGCGAGTACCGCACCCGCAAACAGGGCCGACTTCTTACTCTTCTAGATGTGCAGCGCGACGTGCTCAACGAAGGCGGTGATCGCCACGCCATCATCGTCGATCCCACCCGGGGCAAGCTCTACGAGTTCTTTGGCATGAAGCGCACGGATCATGGTTGGGAAGCGGCTCAGGCTTCGATCTTCGATTTGAACAGCAACGCTCTCCGCCCTGCCGGCTGGACATCCGCCGACGCTGCCGGCCTGCCCATCTTCCCCGCCATCGTTCGGTACGATGAGATTCAACGTGGAGAGATCAACCACGCACTACGCTTCACCGCCCCCAAGACACGCCGGGCCTATGTTCATCCCGCCACCCACTTCGCCAGCAAACTCGACGACCCGAAGCTGCCCAGAATGGGTGAACGCTTCCGCCTCCGCAGCGACTTCAACATGACAGGATATTCCAAAGAAGCACAAGTAGTTTTGAAGGCCCTTCAAAAGCACGGCATGATTCTCGCCGACAACGGCATCGCCTGGGGCATGTCGTTCGCGCCCGATGAACGCATGAAAGTGTTGCATGATGGACTGCGTAAAGTCAGCGGCAAAGACTTCGTTGTAGTAACGAATCCCCAGTAAATTTGAACACCACACGATGGCAGCCTGAAGCGCCAGCGAGGGGGGGGCGTGCAATAGCCCCACACTTTTTTCCATTACCTCCACAAAAATATCGCTCTTTTCCAGAGTCAAGGAATTGTGTTGTACTGCTGAGGAATTAGCCCCCTCCTGACCGTTACCTTCATAAATATTTGCCCAAATCTTCTATTTTTTGCTTGCAGAGTAAACCCAGCTTCACCAGAATGCCACATAACAGAGATTTCGTCATACTTTTCTCTCTGCACTTTAACCGCTCACCGTGAGTAAAACATGCTCAGCACCACACCCGTTGGAACTTTCTGCAAAGTTATCCGTCCAAGTGGCATTAAAAAATTGCTGATGGCGACTGCTGCTAGCCTGCTTTCGTTCGGGGCAGCACATGCTCAGACGAACGGAACTTGGAATGCAAATGCCTCTGGTAATTGGAGTACTGCGACAAACTGGGTGGGAAGCACGGTGCCTGGTTCTGGCGGAGTGGCTACATTCACTTCATTCTTTGGTCAAACGGGTAGCTTGACTGTTACTCAAGACGTCGTTGGCTTATCTCTTTCTGGCATTACATTCAACTCTACCTTTTCACCAGCTTTCACAGTCGCTGCTGGTCAGCCAATAAGCACTACAGGTACCTTTACTGTCAACGCCATAGATTCTGTCTCTAGTGCCTTATCTGCTTTCTTCACTACGCAAAACACGATATCACTCCAACTCACTGGCACTGGTGGGTTTACTAAAACGGGCAATGGCGCTGTAACGCTAGCAAATGCCACTAGCAACTATACCGGCAACGTATTCATCAATGCAGGAACATTGAACATCGGTACTGGTACAGATGCCAATTTTGGCGCTGCTGCAAATACCGTTACGATCAATGGTGGCTCACTCCTCAATACTCTAGCTTTGACAAGCACTAGGACCTTTACCATCGGAGCAAGCGGAGCGACATTCCAACCCTTCGCCACACTAACTTTAAATGGAACTCTCACAGGTTCTGGAGCTTTGGTACGCAACACAAGCAGTGCTTTTATTATTGGCGGAGATGCAAGTGGGTTCACTGGTTCTATCAAGAATGAGACGGGAACATTAACTCTCAACGGCTTCGCTGGTGCCACTCAACAAGTTGGAGGCACTTCCACTATCGACCTCGCAGGTGGTCTTACTCTTGATAACGGAACTGCTAATAATCAAAACCGACTCGCAGACACTCGCGGCATCATCTCACGAGGCGCGGAAACCGCTTTGATCGGCAACGCCGCGGGTACGAACGAAGTTCTTGGCAATCTTACTTTGGAATCAGGCACTTCAGTAGTTACTGTCACTCCAAACGCAGCAGGCCAGGCAAGTCTGTCGTTTACCGGCCTCACCAGAAACAACCGTTCCACGGCACTCTTCCGCGGAACAGGGTTGGGCGGTACTCCAGCTGCAGCCATCGGTAATATTCTCTTTACCGCATCGCCCGGAACTTTGGTTGGTGGCGGCACTAGCCCACTGACCACATCAACTGCCTCGATTTTGCCTTTTGCGTTCGGGTCTACCTCTGCAACCGCCGCAACTCTGAACAGTTTTGTTACCTGGGATAACACTACGAATCGTATTGTTCCATTAGACCTCACTCTTGGATATTCATCCAACATCACAACAGCGGTAGCACTTGATAATGTAAATCAGAATGCTACAGCGGCACTTGCTGTACCAACCACCATTAATGCTTTACGCGTCGCGCCTGCTGCCGCCATTACCATCAGTGGTTCACCCCTAACCATAACTAGTGGTGCGATACTGAGTACAACCACCACTACAACGGCATTAACGACTATTTCTGCTAATGTCTCGGCACCATCGGGAACAGAAATAATCATTCATGCTCAGGGTGGCGCGCCTGATGCCACGGCGGGTACCTTTGGCGGATTGCAGATTTCTGGAGTTATTTCCGGAAATAATGGCTTGACCAAAGGTGGTGGTGGCAATTTCAGTGGAGTTCTTAGTTTAACTGGAGCCAATACCTACACAGGAACTACTACCCTTAATCAGGGTGTGCTGATGGTTAATGGAACGATCGCCAATGATGGTGTTACTCCTGGCCCCCTCGGACTTAGTACTTCTCCAATTGTGATGCCAGGTGGTTCATTTGGTTCAGTTGTCATCATGGCTGCGGGCGGAGCTACGACTTTTAATCGTGACATTAACATCATTGGTGGCGGGTCAGGCACTAAGCAACTCGGAACCTTGCGGGCTGTCGATAGTCTCACCATTAATGGCAACATTAACCTAAACAATCCCAACGGGAACAGGTTTGATACCCTAGTTACACTTGGAACAACTGCCGGTGGAATCTCGGGGCAAACGGTAACTGTCAATGGAATCATTTCAGGCAACGGAGGAGTTACTGATAATGGATTAGCTGCGATAATCACACTTAATGGAGCCAATACCTATTCTGGTGGCACTCAATTGGGAGCCAGTACTTACATCTTGGGGAACGATTCTGCACTGGGCACTGGAATTGCATTCGTTACTGGAACAGCAACTATCCAGGCTGGCGCTTCTCCACGTGTTATAGCCACACCCGTTCAGCTCACGAATAACGTAACCTTTGCAGGCACGCAGAACTTGGAGTTTTCCGGCAACTTTGATCTTAACGGACAGCGAGTACTCACTGTCAACACAACACCAGGCAATGTGTTGCTGTCCGGAGTTGTCAGTCGTGGCTCCATTTTCAAAAGCGGTGCAGGCACCCTGATTCTAAGTAACACTGGAAATACCTTCCCGGGCTTTACTGTGATCCAGACTGGAACTGTGATCGCCGCAGGTAATGCAGGCGTGGCTTCTGGAGTACTCGGGTCGAGTACGATCACTAATGTGGGCCGCGTTCTCATGGGAAATGCGTCCTCCTTAGCAACAGATAACATTTCCTTCCTGACCAATGGAGCATTTACCATTGGGGTTCCAATTCAGGTAAATGCCAACAATACCACGGGACTTTTGACCATCGGTGGTACTAACACTTCCGGTACAGCCACCTTCTCAGGGTTCGTTGGATTAAATCGAGGACCTACTCCAACGCCTACTCGATTTACCGCCGCTACCGGCGGCACAGTTGACGTTACTGGTCAAATCTTTGACTTCGTAGCTGGCTCTACAGTTGACGTGGTTGGCACAGGTACCGTGAAGTTTTCCAACAACACAAACAGTTACGCTGGTGCAACACGCGTCTTCTCAGGCGCTACGCTCATTGCCAATAACACGACCGGCAGTGCAACTGGTACCAATACCGTCACCGTCAATGCCGGCGGTACTCTCGGTGGCAATGGCATAATCACGGGTGCCGTCACCAACAACGGCACCATCAGCCCGGGCAATTCGCCTGGCAAGCTGAGCATCAACAACAACGTCACTTTCGGAAACAACAGTAACTACTTCGTGCAGATCAGCGGCCCAGGCGTATTCGGCGGTGGAACAGCCGGTGTTGATTCCGATCAACTGGCACTTACCAACGCTACCTCCACCTGGACCATTGGAACCGGTGTGACGCTGAGCAGCCAGCGCATCAGTGGGTATTCACCAGCCTTCGGTGATGCTTATGTGATTATCAATAACACCAACACGACTCCAAACAGCGGCATTGGAACCTTTGCCGGCCTCGCTGATGGCGCTTTCTTCTCCTTCGATGGCCAGACGTTCCAGATTCGTTACAACGTGCCAGCTACCTTCATCATCGGCAGTCCATCCTTTGATCCCACCAACAGTGTGATCACTTGGGCCGGTGATGATGGCTATGGCGTAGGTGGGCTTGATAACGGCGGAAACATCGTCATCGCCGCGGTTCCTGAACCGGCCACTATCGCTCTGATGGGCCTCAGTGGTATTGCTGCGATTGGCACTTACCTCCGCCTGCGTCGCCGCAACAAGTTCGATTCCGAAAAGAACCTCTCTTCGGTCAAGTTGAGCTAAGCTCGACACCATCGTGATAAACAAAGACCTCGCCTTCACGGCGAGGTCTTTTGCTTGGTTTCACTCATTGGTGAGCATCACAAGGCACTCACTGACTGGTCCTTCAACTTATCATTCCTCTTTCTTTCCCGTCAGAGCAGCCAACTGCTCCTTCTTGTCCTGATCCATGAGTGCTCGCACCATTTCCTTCATCTCACCAATCATCATCTTGTCGAGACTGTGCATCGTGTAATTGATGCGATGATCGGTCACTCGATTCTGCGGAAAGTTATAAGTGCGAATGCGATCATTGCGTTCACCCGTGCCGATCATTCCCTTGCGAAGCGCCGCCCGTTCCTTGTTGATCTTCGCCTGCTGCACCTCGTAAATGCGCGTCCGAATCATGCGCCAACAGATGTCCTTGTTCTTATGCTGGCTGCGTTCCTGCCGGCTTTCCGCGACCACGCCGGTAGGCCGGTGGATGAGTCTTACTCCGGACTGAGTCTTGTTGACATGCTGCCCTCCGGGGCCGCCGCACGAAAATGTCTGCGTTTCGATATCCTCGGGGCGTATGTCAATCTGGACTTCAGTCGGTTCAGGCAACACCGCTACGGTCGCGGCGGAGGTATGGATGCGGCCCTGGGTCTCTGTCTTGGGTACCCGCTGCACCCGGTGCCCGCCGCTTTCATATCGCAGGAAGCGGTAACAGCCTTCTCCCGAAACATTGAAGCTGATTTCCTTGAAGCCCCCCGCATCGGTCGGGCTGAAGTCAAGCGTCTCCACTTTCCAGCCTTTCAGGCCGGCGTAGCGGGTATACATGTTGAACAAATCGCCGGCAAAGAGTGACGCCTCGTCGCCACCGGTACCAGCGCGAACTTCAACAATGATGCTGTCAAAATCTTCGCCCGGATCGACCAGAAGCATATCCTCAATCCTGGCTTGCAGTTCATCTCGTTCCTTCGATTTGACGACAACTTCGTCTTCGAGCATCTGCTTCATCTCAGGATCAGTCTCTTGAGCGGCATCAGCCATCAACGACTGGACCTCAGCAACCAATTGCTTCAAGTGCAAGTAGGGCTTGGCCTGCTTTGCCAGAGCTCCATGCTCTTTGGCGATTCGGGAGATCTTCGCTCCATCTGTCATGTTGGCAGGGTCTGACATCTGGCGTTCCAGATCCTGATACTTGGTCAAAACGTCTTCCAGCTTGGGATACATGGCAACATCCTCTCGAATAAGAGCGGTAAGAAAAGAAATAGAATGGATGCAACGATGTATGCCGCTACAGCACCGAACGGGCCGGCCACAAGAAAATCAGACGTGTTACGTTGGCAAATAGCATAGATTTCGTCCTTCTTACGCATTATAGCCCAACTGGTTAAGAAGTGAAGCGAAGCGGGTCAGCCATGAAAACTTAGACATGAATACATTCTCAGATTTGTCACATCCCCAAGAGCGAACTACACTTGAGCACCGTTTATGTTCCTAAGTTCAACTCCATATGCCCTTTCACGTTGAAAGCCAGACTGAGCCCATTCCGGGATACCGGCTCATCGAGCGCCTTGGAGGAGGTGGCTTTGGTGAAGTCTGGAAGTGCGAAGCGCCAGGTAAGATATTCAAAGCAATCAAGTTCGTGTTTGGCAACCTCGAAGATGTTTCACAAGTCGAAGACAGTATCAAGGCTGAACAAGAGCTGCGCTCCATCGAGCGCCATCAAGAACATTCGTCATCCGTTCATTCTGAGCATCGAACGCTATGAGATCATCGATGGCCAGTTGATGATCGTCACCGAGTTGGCCGATTGCAACTTGTACGAAAGGTTTCGTGAATATCGCAACAAAGGATTGATGGGCATACCTCGTGAAGAGTTGCTAGGGTACATGGAAGAGATTGCCGAAGCGCTTGACATTATGACGATCGAGCACGATCTGCTCCATCTGGATATCAAACCGCAGAACCTGTTCTTGATGTACAACCATATCAAGATCGGCGATTTCGGTTTGGTGAAAGACCTGGAAGGCATGCACGCCCAGGTCACAGGAGGCGTCACACCTGTCTACGCCGCCCCTGAAACTTTTGAAGGGTACGTCAGCAGGTTTAGCGATCAGTACAGTCTGGCCATTGTGTTTCAGGAACTGCTCACGGGGATTCGCCCGTTCAATGGCGTCAACGCCAAGCAGTTAATGCTGCAGCATGTTCAACAGCGCCTATGCTTGATCCTTTGCCACCGGCTGACAGGCCGATCATCGCAAAAGCCTTGTCCAAGAAACCGACCGATCGCTGGGAGAACTGCAATGCCATGGTGCAGGCTCTCAAACATTCTCATCAGCACAGGTAAAGATGCACCGACAGAAGTCCCATATCTTGCCGCTGAGACTCCGCCAGAACCTATCCCATTTCGACCAAGGCGTGGCGATTCAGCCCCGCCAACGCATGAATCGGATGACGTCTCTTCCTCTCGTCGTGTTGATGATTATTTCGACCTGGGGCCTGCGACGCAAAACTCCGGGCATCGGCATGCGAATGCCACAGTCACCCAGTTGCGGAAAATGTCGCCCCGCACGACGATCAAGCCGATACAGGATACTTCGACTGGCATATTGCGACCTGTGGTATTAATCGGGATGGGACAGTTCGGTCGTGCCACACTTCAATGGGTAAGGCAGGGCCTGCATCTACAGTTTGGCCCCACAGGGTTTCCCATTGTTCGCTGTCTCGCTATTGATACCGATCCTGCCCAACCCGGCAAGCATCTGGCCCACACCAATGATCAGGAGGACGTTCTTCTTACGCGGCTGAATCGGCCTGCCAGATATATTCGATCGCGCGACACGTTGCCTCCCGTCGAAGACTGGCTGAACACCAACATCCTGTACCGGATGCCTCGAACGCAACTCACCAGCGGGATCAGAGCATTAGGCCGCCTTGCCCTGGTCGAACACTATCGTGCCTTTCGCAGTCGGCTGGAGCGCGATCTCAAGGCAGTCATGGAAACCGAAGCGCTGGCAGAATCGGAGAAACTTGCCAAGGCGTCTTTCCTTTCTACCAAGCCCCGGGTCTACCTCATCGGGCATCTGGGGGGCGGCACTGCCAGCGGCATGTTCATTGATTGCGCGTACATCACCCGAAGCGTGATGCGCACCATGGGCCTTAGCGATCAGGATGTTCATGGCATCTTCTATGTGCCCGATACCCAGTGCATGGAATCCGCTGACCTTCCAGAAGCCAACGCTGTTGCCGCTTTACACGAACTGTTTCATTATCAGCAAGCTGGTCAGCCTTTCCGTGCCCTCTATGAATCAAAGGCAGAATGGACGGAAGAGACTACGCCGCCTTTCAAACAAATACACTTGATCGAAACTCCGCCCCGCCAGGCAACCAGTCAGGAAGCCAAGGATCATGCCACAGTTCAAATTCAAAAGGTGGCTGAAGTCTTGAATCGGGTTTTCCTCACACCACTGGGCCGAGTGGCTGATCCTGCTCGTTTGACGGCAGGCACTACACCCTATCTGACCATGGGGTTGCGTGTCCTCAACTCGCCGCGTCATGTGCTGATACGCCGGGCGGCTCAACTGATCTTCCAGCGTCTAATAGATCAGTGGCTGGTTCCCGCGACGGTTCAGATACAGGATACAGTCCGGCACCGTATTGACGGTTTCTTTCATTACGAGAAGCTCACGCCTGAATTGTTGACTCAGTACTTCGAACACGCTGCGCAAAGTTCTCTTGGAAGCGACGCCGATAAGGTGATTCAGCAGTTGATTGAACCCTTCCAGCATGGCATTCAGGAAAAGATGCCGGAAGCCTCTGACATCAAAAAGACTCTGCGAGACATCATCCTCAAACTGGGTTCCTCTTCCGATGGATCAAGCACCAATACGCTAATGTTGGTAGGTGAAAATACCAGACTCAATCGAGCCTTGCGGGATGCCGGTGAAAAGGTCGTTCGCAGCGGCACTACCCGTCTGGTCTTCACTGTCTTCAGGCATCTTGACAAAGCCGGTTTGCGCATGGGAGCTACTGAGGAATCGCTTCGATACACTCTGGCTCGACTTGATAGTTGGATAGCCGGTCACGAAGCCAAAGCCCGGCAGGCTCAATCGGAATATGCCCAGGCTATGGAATACCTTCGGGTCGATCTGGTTGAATACGAGCGCCTCAAAGCGATGCCTCGGAAAAAGTGGCCCAGTATGACGACACCCGGCGAACGGCTCCTCGCGATTTTCCGGGCTCGTTTCCGCTTTCTCATCTGTGAACAGATTACTAAGGTCTATATCGGATTCCGTAGCGCCTGTTCTGAGCAGCATCGTGAGGTTCGCATTTGCCGCAGCCGCCTTCAGGAGCTGCAACAGGTTGCCATGACCATGGAAAAGCTGCCGGAACGACCCGTCTCGGCCCATCGTGTTACTGAATCAGTCCTGATACCCTATGGTTGTAAAGATCTGCTCCAGGCAGTTAACCAATTTGCCGAGAGCATCACGACCGCCGATATGCTCAAGATCGATGGCCTTGTCTCTGAACGGATGGGACAACACTATCCTCGACTGGCCGAGCTTTGCCTTTCCTCGATTGAGCAACTCCGCCCCATTCGTGAACTCATTCTACAGGAAGCCATCCGTTTCCTGGATCATCGGCTTACGCTGGGTGATGCCGCAGGATTGTTCCTCGATAAACAGCGCAACCCGGAAGAGGCATACCGAAAGATCTATGCCGAAGCCGACCCCATGCTGCATCTTGACGAGGACGAACAAAGCAAGGAAGCAACCTTCCTGATGCTTCAGGATTCTCCACAGGGCAAGGCATTGGGAGAATTAGCTACCTCATGCCACCCTCATACCCAGGTAGTCACGATTACTCGCAACGATGAGGTCATCCTCTACCGAACCATCGTGGGAATTACTCTGGAAAGCCTGCCAGTTCTTGGCGAATTGGGAATCCACGCCTACCAGACCGCCCTGGAAATTGAGCACTTCACACCGCACTCCAGGCAGGACATTGAACAGTGGCAATCACCGCAACTAGCAACAGGCTAATCGGCTCTGTATTTCTGATAACCAGATGAAAACGCCTCTATCTTCTGGCATTGTGCCGCACGATGCTGTACATCTGAAGCACTAATATCCCTTCTGTTTGCAATCGCGGAGTAAACGATGAAAGCGACGTGGCGACTACTATGCTTGGCGGCACTGATCTGGTTATCCCTTAGCAGCATGCAGGCCGATGACACAACACCAGTAGCCAAGACGGCTGCCGAGATCGATCAGACGATCATCAACGAGATCAAAGATCGCCAGGAGATTATGAATAATCTCACCTACATCAGCGATGTGATTGGCCCCCGCATGACCGGTTCAGCTAATCTTAAAAAAGCCAACGACTGGACTATGGAGAAGTTCAAGAGTTATGGCATCGAGAACGTCAGGCTCGAGCCTTACACCATCCCCGCAGGATGGGAACGTGGTTTCGCCCGCATGAAGATGGTCGAACCCAACACCGGCCGCTGGCTGGCGGTCGCCTCCCGTGCCTGGACACCAGGAACGCAGGGCAAGCTCACCGGCGAAGTGATCTTCCTGAATGCAACCAGCCTGGAAGACCTGAACAAATACAAAGGCAAGCTGAAGAACGCCGTCATCATGCGCAGCAAGCCTTCCAATATCACCCCGATCCTTGATATCGGCAAACCCCGTGATCCCAACAGTACCCCCCGCCAGCGCGGGAACTTTGCCGGCGGTGGTGGCGGCAGAGAGTTGATGCAGGCAATCGATCAAATGCTGCGAGCAGAAGGGGTCGCCTGCACCCTTACCGATTCTGCCAAGCCGCACGGGCTGCTGAACATGACCGGCTCCTGGGGTGGTCGTGACCGCACCGATGCCGCCGAACCGCTGCCCAATCTCTTCATGTCGCATGATGACTATGCCATGCTCTATCGTTTGATAACCCGCAAAGACGCGGCACCGGTCAAGGTCGAAGTCGAGATCGAAGCCAAGATCATCCCCGGTCCTATCACTGTCTACAACACGGTAGGCGAAATCAAAGGCAGCGAAAAGCCTGATGAATTTGTCGTCATCGGTGCCCACCTCGATTCCTGGGACCTGGGCCAAGGCACTACCGATAATGGCACCGGTTCCTCGGTGGTCCTCGAAGCTGCCCGCACTCTCGGCAAGCTCGCTAAGGCCGGCATCCGCCCCAAGCGTACTATCCGCATCTGCCTCTTCTCGGGCGAGGAGGAAGGCCTGCATGGTTCCCGAGAGTATGTAAAGCTCCACAAAGACGAACTACCCAAAACGTCGATGGCTCTCGTGCATGATACCGGCACTGGCCGAGTTCTGACGATCCCCCTTCAGGGTCGTGCTCCTCTCAAGCCGCTTTTCGAAAAGGAACTCACTGCCCTGAAAGATCTGAAAGTCGACATTTCCCTCGGCTCCCAAGGCGGCACGGATCACCTTCCCTTTGAAGGTGCCGGCGTCCCCGGTTTTGCCTTCAAACAGGACCCAGCAGAGTACTACCTCACTCACCATTCCCAGAGCGATACGCTGGACAAGGCCCGTGAACCCGACCTGATCCAAGGTGCCCAGGTAATGGCTCTCACCGCCATGCGAGTCGCCAACCTGCCTGACCTCCTTACTCGGGAAAAGAAGCTACCCGAAGAGAAGAAACCCGATGCGGAAAAGAAGACCGAGCCGGAGAAGAAGGTTGAGGCTGAGAAGAAGCCGTAACTACTGATCAATAACAACCAGCAAAAAGAGCGGCGGGGCTTATCCCCCGCCGTTTTCGTTGAAACTACAGTATTACTTCACCCACTTCGCCAGCTCTCCTACTGTGGGCACCGCCAACTTCGTCAACGAATCGGGCGGCTTCTCGTTCACCACCGTCGTCGTTTCTTCTTCCACCAGCGGCCCCTTGGCTGGATCAAGTGAATCTGCCGTCAGTGTGCTGCGGAAGCGGAAGAGCGATGCCCGCTCGGCCTTTACCTGTATCTGATACGTCTTCTCTTTCCCAGGCTGTAAGGCGAAGGGACTAAAGCTGATTCGCTGTTCGCCCGGTCGAGAGGCAGGCGCTTCACCTGCTGGAGTAACGCTCATAATTGTCATTCCTACCGGCACATCAGCGATCACTTGGACATTTGTTGCCGGAGCAGAACCGGTATTGCGAACCAGAATGTTGTATATCGTCGTGCCACCCACGAAGAGAGGGTCAACAGTATCCCTCACTTCCATATAGATCGTCGCTGCACCACTGACCTCCGTTGTTGACGTCGAATCCTTGCTCTGCACTGTCTGTGAGTCGGGATCCAAGCCTCGAGCATTGGCGACATTAAGATAAATGCCAGCCTGAGATGGCCTGATCTTAAACGTCACCGTCCGAGTCTCTGCCGGCAGCATCGTACCCAGCCGCCAGATCATTTTCTTGCTCTCCGGCCCCTGCATCTGCCCGTTGTTGTCGGCGCTGTTCTGCACATACACCGCATTAGGGGGAAAGATGTCGAGGAGTTCCACTTCACGAAGCGGTACCTTACCGGAATTAGTCACGGTAATTGAATAAAGAATCGGCGTCCCCATACCCTGTCGAGCCGGGGCAAGCTTCAACACCGTCAGTTGCCCCGCCGCCTTGGGGATCGGCAGACTCTCATCCACCCCTGATTTGGTGGGTGGCCTGCACGAAGAGTTCGTGGTGACACACACGCCATGCTCATACGAAATACGGAAGCAAGTCTCAAGCGGGCCGTTCACTTCACTCTTTAGAGCCAGATCGATGACCCGCTGACAGTTTCCCGGCATGGTGCCGATGCTCCACACTAATGTTCCCTGCTGCTTTTCTGCTTCGGGCTTGCTCGATTGCAGCGTTGTCTTGGCCGGCAAGTCGAGTTTGACTTTGACCTCGAAAGCCTTGGCTGATGACCGATTGGTGGCAATTACGCGATAGTGGATCAGGCCCGTATCGCTGGCCTTCTGGGGAGCCAGTACCTTGAGAGCGATAACAGGCGGCTCCACATCAGGTGTGTTTCGATCACAATCGGGGCAGAAATCGCCTGTTGAAAGGGCAGCGACCAGAGAAAGCATGGCAAGCATAGAACACATCCTGGCAAAGCAAGTGATGTGGTCTATTTTCACTGTTCGTTACAGGCTTGTCACTCGGAAAGGTTAACCCAGCCGGAGAAGTCAGCCCGGTTTCACTGTCAGGAGCGATAGAGCCGTTATTGTCGGACTATTTTGACATGCATATCGACGTAGCGGAACTCGCGTAGAGTTCCGATCAGGTTCAAAACGGAAGTCTGGCGACTTCCGCTACGGCTCAACCGTTGCTGCCCATCAACGAAAACAGGTCACCCGAAGGTGACCTGATAACTTGCATTCAACGTGTCCGCCCGACGGAACATCGCCTGATGGATGTCCCTGGAGGTCAAAGTACATCAACCACTAATCTGGACAAACTGAAGCGCCGCTTGCTTGACTGTTGAACGTCTGATCGTTCGTGATCACGTTTACTCGGTTGACGGTATCGCTAAAGCGAGAGCCGCCGGTCGAAGCAGCACAGCCGCTTGTACCCGAGAACGTGTAGGATTGGCTCAAAGACCCGATGGCGTTAGCCATGTCTTCAAGCTCGGTGACGACAGCCTGCTGAACTGATTTCAGCCCTGCCACCACACCAATGACCATAATGGTGGAAACAAAGACCCATTCGGTGGCAATCAAGGCGCCACGATCATCGTTCCACAACTTCAGCATGAAATTCCGCATGTGCACCAGACCTCCTGTCAGAAACACATGACCCCCGTAATATCCGACCGTACAGTATCCTGCAATCCCAATCCTTGGAAGAGCAAGTGGGAGAGGACACGATTCTCCCAATACTGCACAGTTACCCGACTCAGTAAGCAGATGCCATGCCAGAGACTTTGCACGAATGCAAAAACCTGGCAAGCCGCATCAATCATGAACGCTAAGTGCTTCTGAATAGATAGCTTAGAGCGTTCAAATCGATGGCGGTCACTGAAGCTGGGCACAGTGGGAAACAGCAGGCCATATCACATGTGTTAACGATCGTTTACGCAATCGATTAACACTCGATCAGCGCAGGCATCACGGGCGGGTGGATGCTTACATACAACTGGCTGTTCCCCATCCAGTTTATCGGCCTTCACCAGTCACTACTTTGAGAATTGTTGGCGCTTGCGGAGATTTACTCTTCAATGGCAAGGCCATCAAGGTTCCCTGGTGGATAGTCGTTGATAATGAGCCTCACCATTTCCTGAGCCGCTTCGTCGGCAGTGCTGAACTCCTGGCATACTTCCTGGTGCTGAGAGAAACTCACCTCTACCTCCCTGTAGAGTTCAAAACGATTCTCGCTGATAGCGGTGATCATCCCGATAGGGCAAGAGAACTTACCCTGTTCGAACAATTCATGACACACAATCGTCACCAACTCCTTTTGGCGGATAGGCATCTCAAGGCTTTGACGCTCCGGCACGTTCAAATGAAACGTGGTGACCAGCTTTTTCAGCAGTTCAATGCGTGTCGCGTTGCTCATGGTCATGTTTCTTAAGGGTCTTTTCGATTCGCTGGTCAGGCACCAGCCAGATGGCAGCTACCGTGGCATACAGGAAGCAGGAAATATGAGGATGGACAAAAGCCAGGAGTGCAGCTGCCAGATAGATAACCAGCGAGAGTTTGCCTTTATGGTCCTTTCCCACGGCGACAGCCAGCGGCGAGCCTGTTCCTTCATGCCTCAACAGCACCTGGACCAGCAGCCAGTAGGAAAACCCTGCCATAAATAATACCACGCCGTAGACAGCCACGGGCCAGTCAGCGAAGTTGGTATCCCCCACCCAACTGGTAATGACAGGAACCAGAGAAAGCCAGAAGAGCAGATGAAGATTAGCCCAGAGCACACCACCCCGGATGTGCCGTACTACCTGGAACAAATGATGATGGTTGTTCCAGTATATTCCAACATAAATGAAGCTGAGAATGTAACTCAGAAACACAGGTAGAATTGGTCGCAAGGATTCGAGGTCAGACTTGTGGGGAGCTTTCAGTTCCAGCACCATAATGGTAATGATGATAGCGAACACCCCATCGCTGAAGGCTTCCAGCCTGCCTTTCGACATGCCCATTCACTCTGCTCCTTGATGAGGTTACTTAGCCCAGGGATCATAAGTACCAAAGTTCCACAGATGCCCTTCGATATCTAAACAAGAGAACACTCGCCCGCCATAGCCCTCGTCTTTAATCTCACTGACAATCATGGCCCCCGCTGCCTTGGCTTTAGTGTAAATCGCATCGGCGTCGGTGACGATCAAATAGGGGCTCTGCGTTTCACAACCACCAATCTGATCGGGCTGTTTCATCAACCGGGCGTAGTCGTTGTTCACCACCGAACCGAGCATAATCATTCCATTGCCAAAGCTGAGCTGGGCATGGGCAATGGAGCCATCGGGCATGGGCACCACCAGATGCCGAACGAATCCGAACGTATCACAGAGCCAATCGATGGCTGCCGCCGCGTTGCGGTAGCGCAGGCAAGGGATGATGGTAGATTGCGTTTGCTTGAAGACATCAGCCATGTCGTTCACTCCGGTTAGACCCGTTCAATTAGGTCCCACTTGTTCCCATAGAGGTCAGTGAAAACTACCACTGTGCCATAGGGTTCCTGTCGTGGCTCACTCAGAAAAGCCACACCCTGCTGCTTCATGCTGTTATAGTCGCGCTGGAAGTCATCGGTATGGAGAAACAAGAAGACCCGACCGCCGGTCTGATTGCCGACCGCTGCCAATTGCTCGGGGGTAGTCGCCCTGGCCAATAGCAGCCCTGCCCCTTCTTCACCCGGCGGCTTGATGAGTACCCAGCGCTTGCCCTGCCCCAGGTCAGTGTCTTCCATCAATTTCCAACCTAGGCAGCGCGTGTACCAGGCAATGGCTTCATCATAGTCACGCACCACAATCGCTATCTGTGCCAGTCTTTGCTTCATGATCACTATATCCGTTTGAGTTGCTCTACCGTTCGTTTGTTAACGACATTGCCCGTATTCAGCGTACTTGCCGGCTCGAAGAGCAGCACTTGCACTTCCTTTTCCGCCACCGGACGATGCTCGACTCCTCGTGGCACGATCAGGAACTCGCCAGCCTTGAGTTCGACCGCTCGATCGCGAAACTCCATGCGGAACACCCCATCAACAACGAGGAACAATTCATCTTCGTGCTCATGATGATGCCAGACAAACTCACCCATAAACTTGACGAGCTTGACATGCTGACCGTTCAACTCACCCACAATCCTCGGCTGCCAATGTTCGGTAAAGGTCGCCAACTTCTCGGCGAGATTGACTTTGTCCACCTTGCCACTCCATTAAACGTGATCACTCGCCGTCTTCGCAACAGCGAGTGATATTACTTTATGGCTCAATCGATTGAAGACAGCAAGAACTAAGCAATCCCCAGGTAGTTCATGCTGGCCTTGAAGTGATTCCAGGGCACCCACACCAGGCCGTCGTTGGCTCCGTCGGTCTGTGAACCGCCATCGACACCCCAGGGATTGCGAACCTGCACCCACAAGTTGCCGCCACCACCATTCCAGGTTGCTACGACAGTGTAGGCATGTCCGCCCACCAGCAAGCCCGTCGTGGGGCTGGCCACGGTAGCAGCCTCGACCAGCTTGTTCTGTGACAAAGCCGTGATGATACGATTGTAATCAGCATCACCCACCGAGTACTGATACGATGTCTGGCGACCGCTCAGAGCTTTGATTGCGTCATGAGGCCAGGTTTGGCCGTTGTTACCATGAAACTGGATCCAGGCACGCTGCATCAAGATCGTCCACGATTCGCCTTCAGCCATTGCCATCGGATCGTTGCCAGTCGTCTCGCCAGTGAAATTGACCGTAATCCAACTCCAACTGCTTCCGTTCCACATGGCCACACTGTATTGTGGAGTCCCATCCGAGGTATTGCCCGCATAGCGAATCCACTGGGTGAAGTCGGTGCCGGTGCGAGCCAGCCCCTGAAGCGATGAGAGGAAGCCGCAGGTAGGAGCACCCAACTGGTGAACATCTTCCATCCGGGTACCATTGACGGCTACGACATCAGCGTTCCAGTCCATGCCATTGCCGCCATCAGCATATTCCTGTCCGGATCGGTTGCCGTCGTCAAGGAAGTCGTTGCCATCATTACCATAGAGATAGTCGTATCCGTTGTTGCCGAACAGAATGTCGTTGCCGGCTTCACCACTGATGCTGTCGTTGCCATCCATTCCCCAGACTCGATCGTTGCCATAGCCGGCGAAGATCGCGTCAGCCCCGAGGGTTCCGACGATGGTATCATTGCCATCGCCACCGTAGATCGTGGCACCAATCTTCACGGATCGCATATCGATGTAGTCGTTGCCACCCTTGGCATCCACCACGATACTGCGAACACTGCTGGCCGCCACATAACCAACGCCTTCGACATTGATTCTGGTCGCATCCTGAGTCACTCGAATCGTTTCGGCATTGTTCGTGCCAACGATGGTAAGAACTCCGTTAGAGAATGTCGCCGTGGTGGGCACCGTTCGATCTTCGAGAGCTTCGATCATCAACTTGCTGGTGTTGCGAAGAGTTGCGGACATGGCTGATTCCTTATCTTTAGTGCGTTGTTGTCGGGTTGAACTTAGCAGGTCACTTGCCCCTGCTAACAATGAATTGCCATGATGGGGAACAACCGGACAGGAAAAATCAAAACAATCGAACACCCTGTTCTCGTCTTCATTCTGGCTGCTGGCTCCTGGCTTCTGACTCCTATTTCAATTGCCCCTCATCCCACGACCTGTTAAGCTGCACCCTGTACTCAACCTTCTTCGAGGAGCGGGCCATGTCCGAAGAAGAACGCTGGCAACGCCTCATTGTCGGACTGCGTGATGGCAACACGCAGGTCATCAACGAGTTCTTCAACGAGTATGGCGGCATGCTCCATCGACTAGCCGACCAGCGCCTGCCTGCCGGGGTTCGTCGGCGCATAGGCCCTGAAGATGTCGTTCAATCAGCTTGCCGCACGTTCCTTCGCCGAGCCAAAGAAGGCGAGTTCGAACTCGACGACAGCGATGGCCTCTGGCGGCTGCTCTGTGCCATCACCCTCACCAAGATGAAGGAACAGACCCGCTTCCACATGAGGCAGAAGCGTGGCTTGCAACGGGAAGTTGCCCTCTCCACTCCTGCCGATGCCAGCATGGCTGACTTTGAACACGTTGCCCCAGGGCCCACGCCAGGGGAAGAAGCTGCCTTTGCCGACACCTTCCGCCAGGCCCTCGACAGCATGACCGACGAGGAACGGCAAATGGTCGAATGGCGATTGCAGGAACTGACCCAGGAAGAGATCGCCGAGAAGCTTGGCTGCTCGGAACGCACGGTGCGCCGTGTGCTTAAGAAAGTCGAAGCTCAACTACTCGCTGCCCTACAGGAACCAACCTCGTGAGTTCGTCGCTGGCTAGCATCGATGAAGTAGCACGCCGACAATACGAACAGGCATGGCGAGCCGGTCGCCCCGATTCCATCAATCGCTTTCTCCCTTCCCCTGATTCGCCTCAGTATCTTGCCACCCTCGAAGAACTCATCCACATCGAAATCGAAATGACTTGGAAGGCCTGGAAAGCAGGTAGCGAACTGAACGGCCAGCGTGCCCTGCCCGACTCTGTCGAAGTCTATCTGGAACGATTTCCGCAACTCAAGCAGGATGAGATCATCCAGGGTCTTATCGAAGAGGAATGCCGGGCCCGCAAGCTTGCAGGCCATCGCCCTCATGAGGACGACTATGGCAAACGGTTCCCAGAACTGACGATGAAGAAACAACTCTTCGCCGATCATGCTGTTCAGACGAACAAGAACCTTCGACACTCTACTTCCACGCTGCAACCTGGTTCCAAGCTCGGCCGCTATCAGTTGACCGGCGAGCACAGCCGAGGCAGCTTCGGCATCGTCTGGAAAGCCGATGATCTGGCCCTGGGCCGTTCGGTGGCCCTTAAGCAGCTCAAAGATTATCTTTCCAATCGGGCTGAATACCGCCATCGCTTCTTCGCTGAAGCCAAGATCACCGCACAGTTACAGCACCCTGGCATCGTTCCCATCCACGAAATTGGTGGCGAAGACGAGGGATTCCCCTTCTACACCATGAACATGGTGGGGGGCGAAACCCTGGCTGAAGCGATTTCCAAGTACCATCAGTCTGGAAAGAACCCCTCGGTTGAGCAGTCGGTAGAATGGCAGCGGCTCATGAACGCCTACCTGACCGTCGTTCGCACCATGGCCTTTGCCCATGCCCGCAACATTCTTCATCGTGATCTCAAGCCTGCCAACATCATACTCGGCAAGTATGGTGAAACTCTTATCCTCGATTGGGGCTTGGCCAAGGTCATCAAAGGCGAAGAGGGCAAAGACCAACCCGAAGCCGGCACGACAGTCCATTCCGTCGCCGCCGATGCTACGCAGCCCGGGTCGATCATCGGTACCCCTGCCTACATGTCTCCCGAACAGGCTTCGGGAAACCCGCAGGCCATCCGTGCCCCCAGCGATGTCTATTCGTTGGGAGTTATTCTGTACGAACTGCTGACCGGGCAACGTCCGCTACAGGGAGATTCAGCCGCGGTTGTCGAACAACTGGTGCAGGCCAAGCCCATCGTTCCCCCTTCCCAGGTGCGTCTTGGCATTCCTCGTCAACTGGAAGCGATCTGTCTCAAAGCAGTAGCTCACAAACCAAACGATCGCTATGCCCATGCCGATCTGCTGCGCACGACCTGGAACTCTATCTCGCCGATGAACCTGTTGCAGCCTACCCCGAACCCTGGTGGATGCGGGCAGGCCGATGGATTCGGCGTCACAAGGCTCTCGCCACCGGCACTACCGTCGCCCTGTTCCTCCTTCTCATCGGTTCCATCGTCGGATACTTCCTCTGGTCTGCCGCAGAATTGAAACAGCAGCAGGAAGCCTACGAGCGCCTGGTTCGAGTCCGTTCCAATGTCGCAGCCGATGAAGAAGCCGCTGCACTGGAACTAAAGGCCAGCCACTATGACAGCACCGTGCATATCCTGAACCGAGCGGTTCGAAGCTTGCAGGGCAAACCCGAGCTGGTTGGCGAGTTCCAAAAGACCAGTGCCCGGCGGGACCGACTCAAACGTATCGCCGAGTTCACCAGACTGGCTGATCTCGCTGAAGAGCATGCCGCCATGGATCGGGACGAAGCCAGCGTCGCAGCGGCTGAGAAAGGATTGGCGTTTATCAGCGCTTTCGAACACATGAACGACTGGTGGCTGCATCTCCCGGTGGATGATCTGGACCCGGAGCAGGTAGCCCAGGTGCGGGAGGACGCCAGCAGAGTGCTGTTGCTCCTGAGCCTGCAACGGGCCAAGCTGGGAATTCTGTCACCGTTCACGGGCAAAGCGTATTTCGAGAAGCGCTCAGTCTGCTTCCGGCAATTCAGAGCTATCATCAAATGCAATATGGCGGGCCAGCTCATTCGGGCCTGCTGATAGAGCAATTCTGCTATATGCGACTGGGACAAAAAGATCGTCTGCGCCGATTAACCTCTATGACGCCGCACGGACCAGCAGATCATTTCTTTCTGGGTATGGCCCATTTCTGGCTCGCCTCGCTTCCCGTGGGCTTTCAAATTGAATCAGTGCTGCCCAAAGAACTCGTCGACGAGTTTCACAACGTGGGGGGTCTAGACCATGCGACGCCCGCTGACACCGCCTTGTCACTATTTCGCATGGCCTCCACCCTGGAACCCCGCCGCTACTGGACGTTTATCTTCCTCGGCTGGGGTCTGATGCTCAGGCACGACTACGAAGGAGCAGCCCAAACCTTCAGCAACGCCATTACGTTCAGGCCGCAAATGTCCTTTGCCTACATTGAGCGTGCAGGTGTATTATTTCGAAGTGTCGGTCGATCTACAGCTCTTCTGAAATTACAGCCTCTCCAGCTTTTGGGGTGTTTGCCAACTCAGCAGCACCCGTTCGTCATGTCTGGCATTGTTCTTGCCAATGAGCAGCAAATCAGAAGGCAACAAGACATCCAGGAAATCACTCTACAGCGTATCATGCGCGGACTGGAGAATGGCATCAAGCACGATCCCTACGATGCCCCACTTCATTTTCTGCTCAGTCGTTGCTGGCGTTGGCTCGCCGATAACACCAAAGGGATACGTTCCTTCGAGACAGCACTGGCTTTCACAGTTCCCCGGGAAACACTCTCCGGCGATGTCTACGAGGATTTTATTTATCAGGAAGAAGGCAAGATTATCGATGAACTGCTTAATATCTGGCAGCCCCTCATCAATTCAATGAAAGATGACGCCGCCTGGTCTACTTCAGCAATGGCCTATTTCCGACGTGGACGACTGGAGCACGCTTTGACCTGTGTCGATTTCGCCCTGAGGTTTGCACCGGAACCCAGCCGTGCTCTGGCGGTTCGTGGGCATGTCTTCCTTAAACAGAATAAGCTGGCTCAAGCTCTCGGCGAGCTGAAAAAGAGCGCAATCCCAAATGCCAGACAACTTCCTGGTGATTGCAGGACTGGCCAGGGTTGACGAACTCAACAAGAACAGTGAACAGGCTCTGAATCAATATCAACGATTGGAACAGATTGCCAAAACCCACTGGCAACGAGTCGAAGCCAGACTGGGCCAGGTACGAGTATTGAAACAATTGGGACGAGATGATGATGCCCGTCTTGCGCTCAAAGGAATTGAGGAAATCGCTCCTCGCACTACTGCCGCCGCGTCAAAGAAACTCTTCCCGGCAACCCCTGCCAAGAGCAAGCCCTGATACTACTACCGCAATCGCTCATCCGCTAAATCCAAGCGATACATCAACTGGTTGTACTCATAGCGCGGTGTCGGCGAAGGATTGCCCGAAAAGCTTGTGGTATAGGTTCCTTCAAAGTAGATGTACCGGCCGCCATCTTGATCCAGCACCGCATGATGCCGGGGATTGTAGAACGAATACTTCGGATGACTGGCCACCTTGACTGCCTTCCGCCATGGCCCTGTCACCTGCTCCGCCTCAGCGTACCAGACTTCACCTAAGGCTGACGTTGATTCACGTCCACCCTGCTCGTTGCCAATCAGAATCCACTTCTTCCGATAGTCATTCCACTCGATCGATGCCCGGTGCAAGATCACCAGCGTGCCAGAAGCATCGCGCAGATCATATCGTGCAGCATCTTTGCTGATCTTGCCCGACTTGATGAACCGTTGCTCATCTGCCTGGCTCGTTGGTTCACGATCACGTCGCCAGGCGTAAGCCCCCTTGCTTTCATCGAAAACGAATGCTTCGTAGTTCAATGGATCGCAGAGCGCCTTCCAGGTTGCAGGCACACGAGTCGTACAGAAGGGAAAGGCAAAGTAGAAGTAATCGCCATCGGCATTGGTTACTCTCACCGCATTGTGCCGGGGGAACTGCCAGGTGTTCTTCGGATCAAGGGTTTGAACACGTTCAAAGATGCCAGCCTTGTCGTTAAACTTGGCCAACCCGTGCTCCGCTTGCTCAGCCAAACTCTTGCGGCGGGTGTAGTGAGAGAACAGTGCTTCCTCACCCCGTTCATCCTTGATGGTGATCAATCCAAAGAGCCACACCGGCCCCGGCTCCTTCAGCGGCATCATCTTCCGCACCTTCCCCGGCGTGTTCTCGTCCATCAAATACTCCAGCGGCACGGTGACTTTGGGATCAAAGGCCGTTCCAGGCATCGGGGTTGTCGCCGCTGTGGTCTGAAAGTTACCCAGTGGATAGTTCGCCAGGTTAGTATCACCCCAGAGGCAGAACAGCTTGCCCCGGTAGGGTACCATCTGCACCGAATCCTGCCCGAGCACCACCGACTCACGGAACTTGTAAGGCACAGGTTGCCCCAGCAGTTCGCTGTCCCGATAGATCCCCTGCCCTGTGATGCGATAGATCCTCTCGGCGATGTTGGTTCGCTTCACCCGCACTGTCGCCGTCTTCCCCGGCGTTGTCCTCAATCGAACGCCTCGAAAGCCAAAACCATCCTTGTGATACTCGTACCCCGGCCCTTCGATATAGAAGAACACCTCACGATCCATCAGCCCCGGTTCGTGGAAGGCGATCCAGCCGGCACTATCGGTGTGATGGCGAATATCGTTGACGGTTCGCAGTTCGATCAGCGGCACACCACGACCGGTTTGATCATCGACGACGTCGATGGCGAATTGCTGAGGATTATCCATCAGGCAAAAGGTAATCAGCAGGTAGCAGGCGAAGGACATACTGCTTCACTTAGAGTTTACAAATGGTAACTAGACCTCCCTGACAAACCTCCATCTTCAGCTCACAATCTTGCATTAATTTCATGCCGATAATGGGACTGATATCCGCTTCATCAACCTTGATTAGTCGCCGTTCTCCAAACCACACAATTTCAGCCCAGTAGACGTCAAAAATGCACTGACTGCCGTCGGCTAAAGTACACCGTTCGATTGAATCCCAAAGTAATCCCAAGTCATGGATGATGTCAGGCGGCAAAGAGAGTCGAGAAGTAAAACCAGTATCAACAACCGCTTCTACTTCGAGTTCTTTATTGCCGATGACTGTAAGCGGAATCCGGGCCTCATTGAAAGCGACTGAACCGCGGATCATGGGACTCGCCTTTTTGCTGCGCCTCCAAAACGATGTACATATCTCGACCCGATTCTAACCATCCATATTTGCGAATCAGGGCGGCGCTGCTTGAGACGTTGCGACGCATCTAAATCGTCTTCAGCCACTTCATAATCACCAGTCTCTATATCAATCGCCGCAAACTTCCCCTTATCCTCAATACTTAGCTTGGTAGCAATCAATTCATCATAGAGCTTATCACCCCGTACCTCGAACTCAGTTTTGCTATATCGACGACCTGACGGCATCATAGTCCTTACCTCGATGATGACTTCATTATCCGTTGTCTAACCGATGATTGCAATATCACCCCTGTATACTCTCCAGCAACTCCCGCCGTGCAACCAGTCGCTGCCCACGCTGCTCGTCAATATCGAGGGCCGCCAGAAGGTTCTTTCTCAGCACAGCACGCACATTTTCGAGCGCCGTTGGGGCGGTGCTATCCAGCGGGATCGATCCGCCGGCACGGCGGTCATGGCCGCCTGCTTTGCCGAGGTCTTCCACCACCTCCTGTAGAATCTCCCCTGCCCGCCCCTTGGCATGCACCGTCCGCAAAGACATGATCAAGTTATTCTCATAGACACCACACACAAACGACCAAGCCACCTCCTCGAAGCGAATCAGGAAGTCAGCAATCTCCGCAGCTGATTCAGGTTGTGTCAGGTCACCGGCCCATGCCATGATCAGATGATCGTAGATGAACGAGTTCTGTAGCGCCTGAATCAACGTCTCGAAGTACGAGATAGGCAACCGGGCTGACTTGATCTCCGCCAGCAGATCCTTACTGGCATACTGATACAGATACAGCAGCGCTCCATCGTCCTGCGGCGTCGCCTCTCGCGGGTAACCCGTCATCTCCGATTCGATACCGTAGAACAGGGCCGTCGCAATATCCTCAGGCGGATCGACACGTTGCTCCATCAAATACTTGGTAACGAGAGTGCAGGTCGCCCCCAACCCGGCCCGGACATCCACAAAGTCGAGCTTTTTCGCCTTGCCGCTGAACTCATGGTGATCGATCACCGCCGTCACTTCGACATCAGCGGGAATCGTGTGCCTGCCCGTGCCTGGCTGACTGTCCACCATCACCACGGCGTATTTCTCGCTCCAGTCGATGTCTTCAATGAGCTTCAGGTCAATATCCAGACAACGCACCATCGCCTGGTTCTCAGCCCTGCCGATAAAACCGTCACGGGTGAGAATGCTGTTCTTCTTCAGCTTCTTCTTAAACAGGTAGGCCAGTCCGAGCATGCTGCCCAGGCTGTCAGGATCAGGGTGAACGTGGGAAACGAGAATGATGCCCTTGTAGTCTTCAAGGCATTCAAGCAGCTTATGGGACATGCCCGTGCTGCCAGGTTCGCTGTCGCCGCTCCGGTTGGAGGTCTGTTTCCCAGCGGCCGAATTCGCCGCCATAAGCAATGTCCTTTCCCTGCCGGCGTGACGGGCGTCACTGAGGTGCCGAACAGGAACCGGAAGGTCAGGGAAACTAGGCCTTGGACAACGCCAAAACCCGCTGCCACTGTTTCACGGTAACTGGCATGATAGACAACCGAGGCAGCCGCGCCAATTCCCAATCTTTTAGGTCAGGATCGGCTTTGACCACCGCCAAGGTAACCGGCTGCTGGAGAGGCTTGACCGGCTCGACCTGCACGCTGACATCATCGCCATCAATGGCATCAGCCACAGCTCGCATAACCCCCACAATAGCCTTTTCCTTGCCCGTATGGTAGAAAAAAATCTCATCTCCCGCTTTCACCTGCCGCAAATTCTTCAGAGCGACCGGATTAGCGATGCCATTCCAGAGCGTTTTTCCATCCTTAACTAACCGATCAAAGTTATAGTTTTCAGGTTCTTCTTTGAATAGCCAGCGTGCCATGATGATATCTCGTTGTTTCAGGGAGGGCGAGGCTCCTGCCGAGCCGTGTTGATATCGCTAGCGGCTCGGCAGAAGCCTCGCCCTCCCAAATGAGCCATAGAGAAGAATACAGGAAGAGACCCACATTGGATATTGAACTCCTCCGAATGCCATTACAATAATCTCTTCAACCCCGCAAGAGACAGCCCACCCATGAGCCGATTGGCCGGCATTGATATTGGCAGCAACTCCATCCGACTTATCATCGCTGAAGTCACCGAGGATATCTCCAACTACCGGGTTCTGGACGACCACAAAGAAACCACCCGCCTAGCACATGGCCTCACCAACAGCAACAAGCTCACTCCCGAAGCGATGGCCCATTCGCTGAACGCCCTTCGCCGCATGAAAGCACTGATTGATGGCCACAAGGTCGACCATGTCGAAGTCATCGCCACCAGTGCGGTGCGCAGAAGCCAGTAATGGCCAGGAGTTCATTCAACTCGTCGAAGCACACCTTGGGCTGCATATCGAGGTCATCAGCACCGACGAGGAAGGCAGGCTGTCGTTTCTCTCAGCTCACCGGCGCTTCGATCTGCACGATCAACAGGTGCTGCTCCTCGATCTCGGTGGTGGCAGCGGCGAACTGATCTTCGCCGCCAACGGCGTGGTCGAGGAAATCCACTCGCTCCCCATCGGCAGCGTCCGCATGACCGAGGCCTGCATCGAGAACGACCCACCGAAGAAGTCAGATCTCAAAGCTGTCCGCAAGCGGCTGAAGAAACTGCTCGAAGAAGCGATGCCCGTAGCAGCGTTCCACCCTCACTTCATGATCGGCGCCGGCGGCACCTTTACCGCACTAGCCAATATCTCGGTCCGTATGAGAAACCTCGAACGCCGAGGAGTGGGCGGCTATGAGATGACCCGCAGCGATGTTCGCCACGTGCTTGATCACCTCTGCTTCCTGCCCCTGGCTGCCCGCCGCACCGTGCCGGGCCTGAACCCTGATCGTGCCGACATCATTATTGCCGGCATCGCTGTCATCGAACGCATCATGAAGTGGATGCAGGTTAATCGCCTGGTCATTCATGATCAGGGCGTGCGTGACGGGTTGCTGCTGCGGATGATTGATCGCTACGTCGGGCCTCGCAAGGTCGATCAACCCCAGGCAGCGGAAGACCCCGAGGCGTTGCAACAGGCAGCCAAGCAGTTTGGCACCCTCTGCGGCTTGGACGAAGCCCACGCTGCCCAGATCACCAAAATCTGTGGTCAACTCTTTGATTCTCTTCAAGAGCCTTTGCATTTGCCTGCCTCAGATCGCCTGCCACTCATGCTCGCAGCCTGGCTGCACGAAGTGGGCACGCTGGTCAATTACGAAAAACACCATCACCATAGTTATCACCTGATCGTGCATGGCAACATTCGTGGCCTGCCCCCCCGGTTGCGTGAAATTGTCGCCCAAGTCGCCCGCTATCACCGCAAGGCCAGCCCCAAGAAAAAGCACGATGCCTACGCCCGGCTGTCTCAAGCCGATCAACAGACCATTTGCCGCCTGAGTGCCATTCTGCGATTAGCCGACGGTATGGATCGCTCGCACACTAGAAGCATCAACAAAGTCGAGTGCCAGGTGCGTGGCAACCTGGTAAGAGTGTCGATGATTGCCGACACTTACCCCGAAATCGATGTCTGGGGAGCTTCCCAGAAGGGCAAGCTCTTCGAAAAGGTCTTCGACAAGGAACTGGAACTAGTCTGGCAGCCGAGTGTTAATGCTTAGGCAAGAGTTTGTACACCTGTACAAGCAACTTGGGGAGTTCGGGATCTCCACATCTTCAATTGTTGAAGATGAATCCAGCTAGATTGGCAGATAAACAATGCGATCCTTCCATTCTTCCGCAGCCGATGCTGCCCAAATCATCACCAGCGATTCAGCAATAGCCCGAGTTAAACTACGTTGAGATGCTAGAAAGAGACCTGCTATTCCCCGACAATCCTTGATGCGTAATTCAGCTTCGCCTTTTAAGGGATTTACGTCGTGAGAAAGTAAGAGCCAATTATTCTCATGCGCGAATGCCAATTGTTCAGCATCTGGGAGACCCGATCGGCCAAGTTCCACTATTGTCGAGATCTCGATGGCTGGTTTGTAACGACGAACTGCAAGGACGATTTCAAATCGCCAGTCTTCATCGGCTAGAAATTTAGGCTGGCTCATAATCTCGCCGTAGCACCAACTGTTTCACGCATCCTCTTAATTAGAAGGTTGTGCTGAGCAGTGCTCTTCTGCTTGAATTGTTCCCACTGCTCGTCTTGTGTTTCCAGATATTGATCTACCGTAGAACGATGCTTCAAGTAGTAAGCAATCGCCCCATGCACCTTTTCTAGCGAGAGAGTGGGAAAATCTGCGATGATGGATTCAGGCAATCGGCCATTCCAGTAAGCATGGATAATAGATGCCAGAGAAATGCGAGTTCCTGCAACGAGCCAGCCACCTTGCGACTGTGCGACTACATATTCATTGTGCTCATTGTTCATACGCTTCTCCATTGCGACTCTATTCCATTATAACACGAGATGTTTGTGAATATCCTCTCAAAAGGGCAAGCTCTGTGAAAAGATGATCGACAAGGAACTCGAATTAGTCTGGCGGCCGAGTGTTAGTCCTTAGGCAAGAGTTTGTACACCTGTGCAAGCAACTGAAGGAGTTCGGGATCTCCACATCTTCAATTGTTGCAGATGAATTGGGCCCTCAACTTTTACAACTTGATCAAGTATTAGCTACACATGATAGAGCAATGGGCATTCCATTGACGCGTAACCAATCCTTACCTACTATTACACCTAATCATTTAGGTGACATCCATGCTCAATATCCTTTTCGCCACGTTGCTCCTCCAGTCACCCGCAGGGACTCCCAAGGCCACGCTCGATCCGACAGAGTTGCCAATACCCTTTCAACGCTACACCACTACTGATCAACTGGGCCGTACTGTCACTTTCTACCTTTCTCGGCCGCCTAAAGATAACCCCAAAGCCAAACTGCCCATGGTCCTATTCATCAGCGGTTCCGGCAGCCAGTCGCTCTTCAACAAGCAAGGTGACCGGATCAATGGGGGAATTCAGAACCTTCTTTATGGCCTGGCAAACAAGCAGGTACGTATTGTTTGCGTGGAAAAGCCTGGTGTAAAGTTCCTCGATAAACCGACCAGGCCGGGTGGGGCTACGGAGAGTGCCGAGGAGTTTCGCCGAGAACACACCCTGCCCCGCTGGGCAGAAGCCAACATCGCCGCTTTGCGGGCAGTTTGGACTCTTCCCGACATCGATTCATCGAAGACTCTCGTACTGGGTCATTCCGAGGGGGCAATCACCGCCTCTTTCGTGGCTGCTGAATTGCCTCAGGTCACCCACGTTGCTCCCTTGGCTGGCGCCGGCCCGACGCAACTCTACAGCCTCGCAGCCCTGGCCGCTGAACCCCGACCCGGCGACAAGCCTGGCGATGCCGACCAACGGCGGGAACAAATGTACGAAGGGTTGAAAAAGGTTCTCGCTGACCCGGACAGCATCACCTCGTACTGGCTCGGTCATCCTCATCGTCGCTGGAGTAGTTTCCTCAAGCACAACTCCACTGAACTCCTTCTTCGCAGCAAGGCCAAGGTTTATCTGGCCCATGGAACCGCTGATTCAGCATCGTATATCGGCGAGCTTGATGTCTTGCGTGCAGAGTTAGCAGCCCATGGCCGGGATTTCGTTGTCGAACGGCTTGAAGGTCTCACGCATAGTTACACCAAGCCCAACGCACCGCCTGGGCCGCCACAGGAGATGCAGGCTCTTTTTGGTCGCATTCTTGGCTGGTTCCTGGGGAAACAGCCAGACGCTGCAACCTCATCAACGACTATTTCCATTGATAAGGCAATCGCTGCTCAATACTTCGATGAAGCAAAGAAACTTTGGAAAGAGGATGGAGGCCAACTGTGGGGTAAGTCTTTGTCGGGCGCCATGTTGTTTGTCGATCCAAAGACGCGAGATGTTGTAGCGAACCAGGCTGATGCCGAAGGACTCCTGAAGCCTGAGGGGAGTGTCTTTGTCGGGAAGTTGCCCACGAATATCTTCATCGCCAACTATGCCAGATCCTGGGCCGGTGTGAAATGGGTGATCATCATCTGGCCGTTGCCTGAAGACCGAGCGTCTCGTAGCGTCCTCATGATGCACGAATCCTGGCACCGTATTCAGAACGAAGTTGGGTTGCCTGCCGCCAGTCCAAACTTGAATCACCTCGATCAAATGAAAGCCCGCTACTGGCTGCAACTGGAATGGCGTGCTCTCACCGCTGCACTCCTCAAGACTAACCAGGAACGCCGACTGGCCATCGAAGACGCACTGCTCTTTCGCCGTCAACGCCACATTCTGTATCCAAACGACTCAGCCCCGGAAATGTCGCTCGAAATGAACGAAGGCATGGCCGAGTACTCAGGCATCAAGCTCTCCGGCATGTCGGCTGGTGAACAACAACTCTATGCAGCCAAAAAGCTGGAAGAACAGCCCGCCCAAGTCGGCTCGTTCCTTCGCACCTTCGCTTACCTTTCCGGACCGCCCTATGGCCTGCTCCTTGATGCCAGGGATGATCAATGGCGTAAATCCGCCAAGCCCGATACTAACCTTGGGCTCCTGCTCAGCAGAGCTTACGACATGAAGCTTCCAACGCTCACTGAATCAGAGCTTGAATTGCGTGCTGAGCGATATCAAAGTAAACAGCTCAAGGCGAAAGAAGAAGAACGAGAAAAGTTGCGACTTCTTGAGGTGGCAAAGGCGAAAGTGAGGTATGTAGATGGCCCCGTACTCATTCTGCCCCTGGTCAAAATGCAATACTCCTTTACCTACGCCAACCTGATTCCAATAGATGGGATTGGAATAGTTTACCCCACCATGCACATAACCGATGAGTGGGGCGCACTGGATGCAACTAAAGGCGCTCTACTGGGATCAGACTTCAAAACCGCCAGGGTTCCCGCCCCTACTTCCAAAGACGACGCCATCGCTGGCGACGGCTGGAAACTGACTCTGAAACCGGGCTGGAGGCTTGTGCCAGGAAGCCGGCAGGGAGATTACACGCTTAAGAAAGAGAATGGTGCGAAACCTGGTGAAAAATCATGAGGCTGACATCAAGAACTCTCTCGAAGCTGCTAACCTCATTGAGTCGTCCCTAATGCGACTCGTACAAGGCGCATTGCAACAGATAGTCTAACTCGTTTTACCCACTATCTGAGTCGTACTCAGTGGGTGATGTCCCAGCTATCAATTAACCGTGCTGCACAGCATCGACATACGAAAGCACCCGTTCCAACTCATTCTTGCTATTCTTGCCTTTAACCAGGGCACGCACTCGCAACAGCAGTTCCGACTTGTTGATCGGCTTGGTCATGAAGTCATCCGTCCCCGCCTCGACGGCCCGTTCAATATCGGCTGATTGATCCAGGGCAGTCACCATGAGGACAGGCAAACTCTTGGTAGCAGGATTACTGCGCAACCGCTTGCAGACTTCAAAGCCGCTCATGCGGGGCATCATGATGTCGAGAAGCAGCAAGTCGGGCTTCCACTCCTGTGCGAGTTTCAGCGTCGCTTCGCCATCAGCGGCAGACTTGATCTCTGCTTTCAGATCTTCGAGGTTCGCTTCGAGAAGCTCAACCACTTGCTGATTATCGTCGGCAATAAGAATACGCATGGTGAATACCTGCTGATGAATCAACTTCATTCTACAAGCAACGGACGCAGAGGTAAGCTACAGTTGCACCGTCTCCCGCTCCAGCTTGACCCTGAAAGGCACCTTCCCCTGGGAAGGTTCATCCCGTCGTTCACGGAACACGCCTTTCTTGTATGAACGAACATCTTCCACGGTGTAGAACAGGTGAGGATCAAACTCCCTTAGCATCCGCAGCACTTCTTTCATCTGCTTCCGTTTGACGATGGTGAAAATAACATTCACCGGCCCCGTAGCTCCATCACCTTCGACATAGGTCACGCCAAAGTCAGCGGCATTGAGCTGGGCGATGAGCCGTTCCGTCGGTTTGTTGGTGATGATTCGCACCACCTGGGTGCCAATGGCCAGCTTCTCTTCAATGGTCATGCCCAGGAAGTTACCACAAGTGAAGCCAACGGCATACGCAATCGAACAAGGCAATGCTGAGAGGTTCGAAACGACCTGGCCGATTGCGAAGAGCCAGAAGGTAGATTCGATCAGTCCCAGCATCACCGCGAACTTCTTCAGACCCCGTGCGACAAAGATGCTGCGTAAGGTGCCGAACGTCACAACACAAGTTTCGGCAACGAGAATCAAAACAGGCAACCACCACGACATCGAACAGCTCTCCCCCACCACGAAATCGAAGCGGAGGAGAATAGCGTGTTCTCTCAAACACGCAAGAGCGTTATTTAGAGCCGCTTTTCAGGTATTGTTTGAACTCGATGCGTGCCTTAAGTAAGGCGATTTGTGCATCGGCCAACTCCATCTGGGTTGCAGTACCCGCTTCATATTTCTTGAGACAGAGAGCCCCTAAGGTATCAATACTCTTCATGCACTCAGCCACCAGTTGCTGTTTCTCTTTCATCGTCGTCTTCGGGTGATTCAGCCGTGCCCGCAAAACTTCGAGTTTGGCCCGGATAGGCTCTTCACTCATGACTTTTCCAGCTTCATATTGCTTTTGATAGAGTTCAGCTCTTAACTCCAGCAGTTTGAGCAGTTCATCGTTCTCTTTGCTTGACTCGGGTGTTGCTGGTTCAGCTTGGACTGTCCGCAGGAGAGGATGATCAGTAGAGGGCGGCTTCAATTTACCACCGACGTATTCCGGCGTCTCACGCTGAAAGGTTCTTACCAAAAGCCTGGTTGCAGTGTCTGCTGGTTGAGGCTTCTCTGCACTGACATTGGGCGGCAAGGATGCCAAGACACCATCTGCGTTGAAGTAGAAGTAGAGCTTGAGCTTATCCTGATTCAATGCATATAAGGCAGTCACCTTCTCCTGCCCGGCAGGCAACTTTCTGGTGCTTGAACCGAATAAGTTGCCATAGAAATCGATATGAGCAGGCGAAGAGGTATCAACTATCAGTTTGTAGTTCGTTGGATCGACACCGCCTCCACCCATCACAGAAGGAAAACCGTTACTGTTTGTGGTTGCTACACCCAACAGCAGTTTGTATTTGCCTTCTTTGATGAACAGTCGATTAACAAACAGTATTTCGTTTGTCACTTCATCTCGTTGTACTTCCAGCCAAAGGCCATCCAAATCCTTGGCATCACTCTGCGTCCACTCTATGCTGTTCGGTTGTGTTGATGCGGAAACATTTCCTGGCAATGGCGATGGCTGCAAGAGCCAGTAAGCTCCTGCCCCTGTGGTGCCAGCCATCAGTAATAGTCCAAAGACGATACTCGTCCAGAACAGCTTCGTTCGTATTGCCCACATCGAGAGAATTCCTTGTGCCAGTTGTTTGACGGTCGGGTTAGTGACTGTCAGCAGAGCATTCAGCGAGATGGTCATCCCCGTGAATGCGATGCTGCTTTGCTGGACGATGCCCAGGGCTACCGCAGGAGCTATCCCTCGCTTGACCAGCCTGGAGCGAAGGAGTTCCTTGCCCCGGGCCAGCCTGCCGGAAACGGTGCCTGTCGGCCAACCCAGCTCGGCTGCTGCTTCGATCTTGCTCCGCCCCTGAAGATGGCACAGCACGATCGGCATTCGATAACGAAGCGGCAGGTTATCCACTTCTTCATCCAGAATGGCACGTACTTCCTGCTTCATCACAGAGTCAATGGGCTCAGTGCCGACAGCGGGTTCTTCTATCAGAACCTGTTGCCTATTCTGTTGCGATCCCAGCCGGGAAGCAGCATGCAGCGCCGTACGTCTGGCGACTTCGTGCAGCCAGGCACCCAGGCATTGCTGCCGAATGCCACGCTGCAAGGATCGAAGCAACACCAGAAAGACAGCCTGGTAAGCGTCTTCAATATCAGCCGTCTGTCGTAAATACCGGCTGCAGACGCCCAGCACCATCGGGCCATGACGTTCCACAATGGCGGCAAATGCCGCCTCATCGGGCTGCTTCTGCAATTGCGTCAGCAGTGCCGTATCCGAACGTACATCACCTTCGGGGCGGAGTTGTTCTGAGAACCAGGGCAATCGGCGGAGTCGCTGCAACACATCAAGCTCCACATGACAGTCACTATACTGTGCCGGTAGCATGCCCTCTGGGTACAACTTTTTGCATAATTCCGGGTGACGACAATTATTCGTCTTTAGGATCAGGCGGCTTCTCAAACAGTTTACTTGGTAATGATGCTACCGGTGTCACTGTGTCGATATCCAGTTCCATGACCAGCTTCTTGCTCTGTCGCCTCGCAATCGATTGCGGCAACGTCGCTCCGCCCATCTGTATGAAGTTCAGATAGCTGGTTTCCTGCATCACTTCCTGCTTCTTGTCAGGGTCGAACACCTTGCGATCCATGTAGATGAGCAGGTTCGTTTGCTTGTCAAAGAAGAGGTAGATGCTTCGATAGCCCTTGCGATCGACCTTCAGCCCCACAATATTACGACCATCACGCTGTGTCGCAGGAAGCGGCATCAATTGATACTCATTACTGAGAAGGGGAACAAGATGACTGACATGCCACGCATGGGCTTCGTCCTTCTCGTTCTTCACCTGTTGTTCCGTGAGATCATCCGCTCCACGGTCAGGACGCATGGTTCGCCAGGCCTTATCTCCCATCAATCCTGTAGTGACCGGCAACCTGCCACCTATCCCTTTGAACGCATGGGTGTACCGATAATTGCCGGGCAGTTCCGCTGACCAGTCACCATAGAATGGCAACGGTTTATCCTCTTTGCCGTCTCGATACAACAGCCCACGGCCTTTCCAGGTGGCAGTACTAAGCTTCTCTAGTGCCTCTGTTCCGCCGTGGGCTTGAATGGCTTTATTGAGTAGTTCTTTAGTCTTCCCGGTTGGTTGGGCGTTCAAAACCGGGAGCGGCGATAACAAAATAATAACGAGCAGGAGCCAGGCTCGATGTAACATCTATCGACTCCCTTTTTCAAAGCTACGTTGTTTGCCAACGATCACGCTTCTCTTCAGCTAACACTTTCTCATGGGCGAAACGCATATTAGCTGCCCAGTGAATGCGATCCACCGCTCCCAGGCAGACGATCAAATCACGAATCATTTTGATGTGACCAATGAGATAGAGCATTTCAATGACCAGTGTCAGAGGGTTCTGTTTATGAATGCCGAGCTGGGGACTCAGCAGGAGCGGAATCGACAAGAATATCGGTAAAAGTGCCACCACGATGGCGACGTAGACCGCCCAGCGGCGTGCCCGACGAATATAGTTGCTGACCGAAAAGTAAAAGCAGGCCACGCCTACGAACAGCAACATAATCACAAAGAAGTTCTGATTGCCAGGCAGTTTCGGCTGCATGAGCAAAAACAGGAACGTGATGAACGTGAAGAAGCTGGCGGGAATAAAGATAAACCAGGCGATCACCTTAAGGTGATTGGCACCCCGTTTAAGATGCTCCAAATCCTTCGGCAACTGCGTAAGCTGGTACTTCCTGAGTTCAGGAACAATGACGGCCGGTGTGTTAGGAGCAGAAGCTGACATAAGTGTATGGTAGCATCGACCAGAGCAAGAATCAGCAGTGGAGTGCAAAAAAAACCGGCGAGTGAATCGCCGGTTGAATAAGAACGTGTGGTCAACAAAACAGACTAACCATTCCCGCCGCCAAAACCACGACCACCTCGACCACCACCATTGTCTCCACCACCACCGAAGCCGCCGCGACCGCCACGACCGCCGTTATCTCCGCCACCGGAACCACCGCGGCCGCCACCGCCCGGCCCACCGCCACCAGGACCGCCACGACCGCCGCCTGGCATCATCTTAGCGGATGCTGTCTTGAACTCTTCGAAGTCAACGAAGCCGTCTTTATTCGTGTCAAACTCAGCAAAGCGATCTCGCCAGAAACCGGGAAAATTCTCCTTGCTGATCTTACCGGTCTTGTTCTTGTCCATGTTATCGAACATCATCTTGGCACGTTCATCGGGGCTCATGTTACCCCAGCCCCCGCCTCCAGGACCGCCACCACCCATTCCACGTCTCAGATTCGCGCCTTCCGCTTTGTAAAGTGCAATGGCTTCATTCATATCCAGCTTGCCATCTTTATTGGTATCATACTTTTTCCAATCAACGCTCTTAATGCTCTGTGTGTTGGAGATTTCCTTCTCGTCGAGGAAGCCATCCTTGTTCGAGTCGACGAAGCTGAATACTCGCTCAGCGCTGCGTTTGGCTTCTTCATCAGACATTCCGGCTCCTGTAGCGGCAGGAGCGGGATTACTGGCAGCGGCAACGACTTTAGGAGGGGCGGCAGCGGTTGAAGTGGCCACCGTTGAAGGAGTTGCTGAAGCAGGGGCAGTCGCAGGATTAGGAGCTGCCACTACTGCCTTGGGAACCGTTTTCATGGCCTCTTCAATAGTGATAATACCATCACCATTACGGTCATACTTGCTGAACTCTTCAAAACGGTCGGAGGGCCATTCATTCATGGTTAGCTGCCCGTCACCGTCTTTGTCGTTGTCAGTAAACCAACTCGGCAAACCACTAGGCATTGAAGGTTTCTTGTAATTTCGAGAGGCAGAACTGGCTGAAGAACCGTAGGTAACCGTAAAGGTTGTAGTCGCAGGCACCGTTGCTGTTGTGGCCGCTGGAGCAACCGCCGTCGCTGGAATGGTGACCGATTCAGTTTTCACGGCAGAATCGGTTGAAGGCGTATCTTGTGTTGTAGTTGATGAAGAACCAGTGCTAACAGCTACAGGAGGAGAAACAGCAGGTTTTGCAGGCTCCTCTGCCGGCTTCTTTGCTACTTGCATCTTTTCAAAACGATCCGAGCGCTGCTTATCGTCCTGCTTCCGATCAAATTGGCGTCCGTCCTGGCGCATTCCGTTCTTACGATTGGTTTTGTCCTGCTTGTTATCTTGCTTATCCTGCCGTCGCTCCTGTTCAGGGAAAGACTCGGGTGACAGGTTTTCCTCTGACTCATTCACTTCCTGATTCTTGGCTGCGACTGTCACCGGTTTAGCAACAGGTGGGCTTAGCGTTTTTCGTCCTTCAGGTATCTTGATCGGATTGTCAGAGACCACATCACTCTGTGGCGCTAAACTAATTGCGGCTTGAGACTGGACTGGTGAGTTCTGCACAGGAGCGGCCACGCTACTGCTGCAGCCAGAAAGGGTGGCAAGTACAGACATGCCAAAGAGAGAGACAACAAGTTGTTTCATACCCGACCCCATGTTAAACTCTAATGCAATCATACCGCATAGTAATGAATCACCTATGAAACTATCGGCTTACTCCTAAACATTTCATACTTTGATGAAGGACTAATGAAAGCTCTCATTGGGATTGATCTACAGATCGCTGATGATGTTGATAAAACAAACCCACTTTAGCAGTCATGCCGACTATACTGCTAATCAGATAGATCCATGCTCACCAAGACGGAAACAGTCAGTTAAGGATGATACTAACCACCCATTGGCACACGAGAGGACAGTAACAATGCAGCGACGCGGCGCGGTGAAGCAGGAGCTTCTTTTTGTTGTTCTTTTCATCGCTATTCTCGGTGGGCTGGCTGTAATGCTCACCATGCGACAAGGTGCCACCGAGGACGAGAGTTTCGTTCGCCCTGAATTGATCGGCAATCCGCCAAAGCCTGAGCCTACCACTATTGCAACAGCTCCTGTTGTTGAAGATCCTCCCAATCAGGATATTCCCAAAGATCAGCAGAAGACCGTTACCACTCCCTCGGGCCTCAAGATCATTGACGAAAGAATAGGTGGGGGAGAAAAGGTTAAAGTAGGAACGCAGGTAGACGTCATTTATACTGGCAAGTATCTATCCGGAGTTCAGTTCGACTCCAACGTGGGGAAGGCGCCTTACAAAGTCAAAGTGGGTGCTGGTCGTGTGATTAAAGGCTGGGATGAAGGTCTGGTAGGGATGAACAAGGGGGGCAAACGAAGGCTGATTGTTCCTTATCAGTTGGCTTATGGAGATCAAGGATCGCCCCCCATTCCACCTCGTACCGATTTGACCTTTGAAATTGAAGTGGTTGCAGTGACTAACAGATAATCACTTTTAGTTTCTTCCTCATGAGAGCGTGTACCATGACCAAAACCAGCAGCGGATTGCAGTTTGAAGACTTGGCTCCAGGACAAGGCACAGCCGCCCAAGCCGGCGACAAGGTGCAGGTACACTACACAGGCTGGCTTGCCGATGGCAAGAAGTTCGACAGTAGCCTGGACCGCAACCAGGCCTTCGTCTTTGTGCTCGGCAAAGGCATGGTCATCAAAGGCTGGGACGAAGGTGTCGTCGGCATGAAGCCAGGCGGCAAACGGAAGCTCATCATTCCCGGTAATCTGGCCTACGGGGCCACGGGATTCTCTTCACTTATCCCGCCCAATGCCGTTTTGACATTTGATGTGGAGTTGCTCAAAGTCGGTTAGGCCCGAATCACCCCGCCATTGATGCGAACGATCTGCCCGGTGATGAAGGCAGCGTCAGGCCCGACTAGCCAGGCTGCCGTCCTGGCAACATCATCCGAGGTACCCCATCGATGAAGCGGGGCTTCCCGAACCGCACGCTCCTGCCAGTCGGCAGGGGCCTGTTCTCCCCAACTGGTTTTGATCCATCCCGGCGCCAGGCAATTCACCCGTACCTGGGAAGCCAGGTTGAGCGACAGGCTGCGAGTGAAGGCCATCACCGCAGCTTTGGCGGTGCAGAACAACTCGCCGGAGTCGCCCTCGAATCCAGTCTCAGCCTGATCCCAGCCCATGGTCAGAATCACCCCTTGGCCAGCTTCTTTCATCCGCGAACCAATGGTTCTTGCCAGCAGCATCGTGCTGATGACATCGACCTGGAGCAATACCTGCAACTTGGCCATGAAGTCGAGCGATTTGCCTGCACCGGTCAGAATGTCTGCCCCGGCATTGCACACCAGGATTTCCAGCCCCTGCCAATGTTCCCAGGCATCGGTCCCCAGTTGCTGGCATTGCTTCTGATCACTCAGATCAGCAAGCAGGGTATGGCTGAATCGACCGCGAGATCTGATATCCCCTGCTGTCTGTTCCAGGGCTTCTTTCGACAGGCGAGCATGGACAATGACATCAGCCCCCTGCTCTGCCAGAGTTAATGCAATGGCTCGACCGATGCCGCTCGAAGCCCCTGTTACCAGGGCACGCTTGCCCAATAGAGGTCGATGTCCCAGTTCGGAAAGCAACTGAGCAATGGTCCGATGAAAGACTGGATGCACTGTTTGGGGAGCAATCTCGGCAAGTGGTCCCAGCATGAAGCCACGTTCATGCATTCGAGGGTGAGGTATCGTTAACTGTTCTTCACGAACGACCAAATCACCGTAGAGCAAGATGTCCAGATCGAGAGTACGAGGCCCAAATCGATCGGTTCGCAGTCGTTCCTGCTCTGCTTCGACCAACAGCAGCAATTTCAACAATGCCTGAGGAGACAAGTCTGTTTCAAGACAAGCTGCCGCGTTGAGATAGGCCCCCTGCCCGGCCGGCCCGCCTACTGGTGTGGTTTCCCAATGGCTGGACACCGACTTGACGACGATGCCAGGCTCCTGCCTTAGCCGTTCAATGGCCCGCGACAGATAACCGGCACGGTCGCCGAGGTTGCTGCCAAGTGCGATGTAAGCGAGAGTTGGCATAGTTTTCTATTCAACTAGAGTAAAGATGTGGATGGTCTATTAGCCATGATGAACTGATTCAACACGGAAAGTGACTTTGCAGATAAGCCAACGCACCAAATTGCTGATCAGCGTTCGCTCAGCTGCGGAAGCCGGCATCGCACTGGAAGCCGGGGCGGACATCATTGATGTCAAGGAACCAACCAAAGGATCGTTAGGCCGTAGCGATACCTCTGCCATCGAGGAGATCGCTGATATCGTCACAAGTAAGGTTCCGCTGAGTATTGCTTTGGGCGAGTGGCATCAATCCCGATCCGTGACCATTCCACAGAACGTCGCCTGGGCAAAGGTCGGATTCTCACGATGCAGTACTGCTTTACAGCGTCATCGTGGCTGGCTCGCATGGCTGCAACTCCAGCACCAAATGCACTCCACCCGTCTTATTGGTGTCGTTTATGCAGACCGAGTACGAGTGGGTGGTCCAGGCTTTTCGCAGGTACTCGATTGGGTGCTCACCACGAAGGACGCCGGCCCTCATCCATCGGGTATCTTGATCGACACTGCTGTTAAAGATGGACGAGGATTGCTTGCCTGGCAATCAATGGAAACTCTTCTCCGTTATCAGGAACAATGCCGACGCCATGGCCTGTTCCTCGCCCTCGCCGGCTCCCTTACTTTTTCCGACGTTTTGCTTTTACAGAAGAAGGTAAAGCCCGACGTGATCGCGGTGCGCGGACTGGTTCTGCGCCGGGAACGCCCGGACCGCTTCGATTCAGCCAGATCGAGTGAGATCTCTGGTACAGTGCCTCCGGGCAGATTACTGATACACCACGAAATCACCTCGTCGGCAATCTTGGGAAACCAGGCGTCTACGATCCCCTTCTTTGCCAATGCTTTTGCCGAAGCCTTCTTCCTGGGCAACTCACAGGCTTTGAGCAGTATCAACTCGGCACCATGACGAAACGCCAGATGTGCCGCAATACTGTCGCTGCTGACCTCCCAACTGTGTGGTAGATGATCGGGTGCCTGATCATCAGAGCGGAGGTATGATTCCACCACGAACCACGGAATGCGATCCGCTTCCCAGGCACGTACCACCTCGGCCCATGTGGTCACCGCCACGGAATTGGGATAGGTCTCACTCAGGCTATGCGTCAGATCGCTCATCAGGTCGATACAGTGCCAATGAGCCTCCGCTTCGGTAAAAGGCAACGACTTGCTGAGACGATGCAGTGCCTTGACCGCGGGGCCGCCACCTGTTAGTAGCACCACTTGATGGGTATCAAGCCGATCAAGAAACTCTGCCAGTTCTTCGTTTAGCCGTCTGAGCCCGAGCAGGCTGCCGCCAACCTTGATGACTACCGGTTGATTCTTCATGAAGCATGCCTTTCGGACAAAAGAACCGCCACCGAATAGGCAGCCAGTGCGGTTGAAAGTTCGTGCCCGACTCGACCCGCCATCGAGACCACCGGACTGGCCTTTTTTCCGAGCTTTGCAAACATCGTCAATTCTTCAGCTAGATATCCTTCACCAGAGCCTGCCATGACGACGCCGCCCCAACCATGCTGTAACTGTTCCTTATGGTGAGCATAACAAGATTGCAGATGAGATCGAAGCCTCTTCCAGTAAGCGTTCAAAATCTGTTTGCACATCGACATGAGATACTTCTTTCCTAATTCCTCTGTATCAGCGCAGACCATACGAGCCAGTCGTTGTCGAGCATGTTTCCCGGTACGTGGCTGACCATCGGCTGTATTGCGATCCTCCGCATCCTCCGCAACATGCTTCGTCAACAACATCACATCATCCAGTGTAGCGAAGAACTCAGCCGCTACCGTGACCGTTTTTTCTTCAATCTCCAGATACTGCACCAGGCTGGTGATGGGCGTCCGGCTGCGCCCAGGTAGGCAAGCTCCCCTGCCTTGAGCCGCTCCAAATCTGTCTTGCCTTTGGCTACGGGTTTGCCATCCAGCATGGGAATCATGTCGAGCGTCGTCGAGCCGAGATCGAAGAACCATCCTGCCCCTTCGGTCAGGTATCTGCCAGCATAGGTCGCTGATGCCAGCCAGTTAGCCGCCGCTACCGGCTCTGCCTCGTCCTGAGCATGCCTGATGCTCGCCCATTTTCCATCGTTTCGCCAGACAAATACGGGCCGTTCTCGCAACGCGGTCTCAACTTCAGCAAGGATGTGACGAACGCCGGCAGTCTTATTGGGAAAGCAATCGCAAAGTTCCCCAGTCATCGTGACTGCTACGGGACCTTTTGTCGGGAGTCTCCGAACCAACTGAGCAATGCTCCCAGATATCTGATTTGGCTGCTTCCAGAGAGGAAACGGCATGGTCACCGCCTGACCCGTCGAGGTCGCTGCCTTGAGGTTAGCCCCGCCAATATCCAACCCCAGCACCGCTGGCATAATCGCTACCTTTCGCTGATCGGCAAGCTATCCTTGTGTACTCTTATACTGTTGAGCAAGACAAATCAGCCCTCAGACAAGATAATAAAAGCATGAAGACCATAGAAGGACAATTCACTCAGATCTCCGGCAAGTTCGCCATCGTGGCGGCACGGTTCAATCAATTGATCGTTGATCGACTGGTGGCTGGCTCTGTCGATGCGTTCACTCGCCATGGCGTGCCTGACGATTCTCTCGAACTCGTCTGGGTACCCGGTTCCTTTGAACTACCCCAAGTGGCAAAGAAGTTAGCAGGCTCAGGCGAATACGTCGCTGTGGTCTGCCTCGGCTGCGTGATCCAGGGTGAGACCGATCACTACGATTATGTTTGCAGTCAAACCGCAGGCGGAATTGCTCAGGCAGGGATGGAGACTGGTATCCCGGTGATTTTCGGCGTTCTCACCTGCGGCACTCTGGAACAAGCCATGAACCGGGCCGGCGGAAAAGCAGGCAACAAGGGCGCTGATGCTGCCCTTGCCGCCATTGAAATGGTTAGCCTGCTGAAGCAATTGCCACCGAACTAGTCTCGGTGGTTTGCTCGTTTACCTACTTATTCTGTTCGATCTTCGAGAAATCAAGAACTTCGCCACCATCGGCGGTGATGGCTCCTTTCCATGTCTCTTCATCAGCACCTAACCAGAAAGAGTGGATGGACCCATCGAAGAAGCCGACGTTGACTTTTTTGTCTTTCCAGGGACTGGTCATGTTCGGTAGTTGTGCCTTGGGATCAAATTCGATGTCGTCGGGCTTGTACCACAGGACCGGTGGGCCGGCTTCGATCATAGCAATCGTGTTGCTGGTACCGTCCTTCACCGTCATTTGCCCGAGGGTCATAGGCTTCCCCAGAGCAAAACCAGCCCGTGGAGTCACGCCGGGTTTGCTGTAGAAAACCTTGTAATAGGTCATCTTGCTGTTGCCATCCTTCTTGGCAGGGTGAGCGAATACTTTTGGCATCTCGACAGATTCGAAAACCTTCTTGTTCGCTTCGCTGTCCCACGGCTCATTCATGTTAATCTGTTTGAATAGAGCATCCTGTTCGAGATAGGGCAGCATCATCACACGCCAGCTATGCATCGGCTTGCCATCTTTCATCGTCATGACTTCGGGCATCTTGTTGTTGTCGCTGTGGTAGTTGTGCATAGCGATGATGCACTGCTTCATGTTGTTGGCGCTGGTCACTCGTTCGGCGGCGCCGCGAACCTTTTCCATTGCTGAAAGTAAGATAGGCATCATCTTTGCCACATTGATCTGATAATCAACCACCACGTCCTTGCTGCTGGTTTCAAATTTAATCTGTTCCATCTGTTTAGTGGCGAAATCGTAGACAGCTTTCATCTCCGGATCGTTGCGATTGGGCATCGAGGTCATGGCCATCTTGCCGGCAGCCAGGGCGAATCGCAAAGCATTCTGAGCTGCCTTGGCGGAGCCTTCATCCGGGAAACGTCCCAGCAGTTTTACCTGCAAGTCGTTCTCTGCCCCTTTGACATAATCCAGCGTCAGCACGCCTGACTGCAACTGCCCCAGCGGCTTGAGCATAGCCATCATGGGTGGCAGGCTCTTCATCTGTTCCTGCATGAGATCACCCAGTTCCTTCGGAATCTGGAACCCTGTCACGGAAAGGGATTTGTTCTTCTGCGCGGCCTCGACGCCCGCTTTGAGTCCCTCAGGAATCTCAATACCTGATTCCAGCCCGGCGAAGTGCATGAGCAAGTCTTTTTGTGCGTTATCCACGCTGAACGCGCCGCCGAACATCACAATCAAGAGATTAAGGTCGTCCAGCATACACACGCCGCGCTGCTTTCCCATGGTCAGCGCATACTTGCCGAACTGAATCGTCTTGGCATTATCTCCAACAGACGATTTCACTGCGGCCGCATCCAATGGTTTCTTTGCTTGAAGTAAGAAGTAGGGTGGCCGAGGTTCTTCCAGACCACCGCCAGCAAACTTGGGTTGATCGAGATATAACGTGAAGGATTCGAGATCAGTCAGTGCAAAGCCCAATTCTTTCTCAAACCCTTTGAACATGTTCTCCTTCATATCAGGGAACTGTTTGACTAGTTCATCGACGATGGGCATGTTCAACAGGTCGGCTACTCGAGCATGTTGAAAGACCAATGTCTGTGGACCGATCAGCCGTGTAAAGAGGGGCTTATCATCAGATTTGGCTTGTACTGAAGTAAGTTGCCAGGATATCCCGATTAGTGCCAGCAGCACTACCAGTGCCGTACCTCCAAATAGTCGACGTGACATGTGGCATTCTCCGAAGGGAAAGGATGATGTTACGATACTGCACTGCAATCAACGATGACAGGAAAAACTTCTACTATGCCTGGCGGCCAGTTTTCTTCATCAATACTTCGAGTACCTGGTCTAACCGGAACGGCTTATAGAGCACAGCCAACAGCCCTTCCTGACGGGCACGAATAATGGAGTGGGTCGAATCGTAACCAAAATCAGTCGTCAATACGACAGCCAACGAGGGCTGCTCGGCCCGCAATCGGCAGAAAAGGTCATAACCGGTCATATCGCTGAGGCGCAAATCCACAAGAGCCATGTCATATTGCGTGGTTCTGCTTTGTGCGAGAGCTTCATTGCCGGTGCGAGTTGTTTCAACGGTGCAACCGAGCTTGCCAAGCATGGTGTGGGCCAGCTTGCGATACCGTTCATCGGTCTCCACAACAAGAATGTGCAGATCGAACGGCTGAATGCCGGGCGGCGGGGCTGACATAACCATCAGCGGGTCGTCCCCCTTCAGTGTGGACGCTGCTCCCTTGATGGCCGCTTTGATCTTGCGGGCGGATTGCAGAATAACATCGAGACTGGTGAGCGCAACCGGATCGTTGCGAGTGCGATCACGGAGCGCGCTAGCATGGTTGAGAATATCATCGATCGGAAGAGCCAGTTCCCGTGACACCAGTTCAACAGACTGACTTGCCAGGCCGGCGCTCTGGGTGCTTAAAAGCCAAAGTGTATGCAGGGCTGTTGAGATCTCCTGGCCGAATTCCAAGAAGGTTGCCCTGTCTTCTTCGCTGAAAGCATCCACCTTTTCACTTTCAATGCTCATGACGCCAATCACTTTACCCAAGTCCATCAGAGGCAGGGTAAAACACGAAAGAGCATTGGAAGCACCTGTGATATTGAGCGGATCATTTCGAGCATCGGGACAGTAGTAGGGCCTCCCTTGCGAGGCGACCCACCCCGAAATGCCATTGTTCGTTGGCTCAGCCTTTAATTTAAGCACCTGGATTTCAGGACGCATGCCTTCGCAAACCAGCGGCTCAAGAGTATTACAGGCCGGATTCAGCAGGCGAATGTCAACTTTATCCTGTCCTAGAAGCTGCCGGGCACAGCGAAGGATGTTGGCTTTGAGAAAATCAACTCTCGACTGGCCATTCAGCTTGTCGAGCATGTCGGGGTGCAGCGCAGCCAGTTCTCGACCGGCTTGATGCAGCGCATCAAGTCGTTTCAAGGCGGGTTGACCGAAACTAGGCTCAGAACCTGTCGACATAATCCCCTCAATCTCTTGTCTCGATGATGGGAGATGAAGGGGCTTCTGTCAATGGGCTAGTTTCAGATAGCGGGCTTACGCACCGTTCTGGGGAACCATTCCTTCGACAAATAGATGAGCGCTTCCCTGGTCTACAATCATCCAGCCCAGTGAATCCGAGCCGTCAGAGTCAGCAATCACAAAGGAAGTCAGATTATCCTGCTCATGAAACTTCTTTTGCAGTTGCTCATTGAAATATCGGCGTTGAAGTAGGCAAATGGTGCTGGTGGAACTACCCACCCGCATTTCCAGAACAGGTACCTTGCGACCACCGGCCTCGACGATGTAGGCCGCCGTGAGATGTTGCAGCTTCAAACGGCCGGGTAAAGATGCAGGAACTCCCTGCCTTTGCAACCATTGTTGCAGGTCAGCAACCTGACGGCCTTTCGCCATGTCGTACGTACCTACCGTTCGGCGTATCTGTCCGGCAGCGATAATCTCATGAAGACGCGCAAGATCATAAGGCCGCTGCACATACCAGTTCAGCGAGACAGTCATCAAAAGTGCTGCCGCTGTTGCTAATGACCAATAAAGCACCCGAGAACGTTGTTGTTGTCGCCGAGACTGTCGCAACTTCCAAAGAACACTGCTCTCCAATCCTATAGGAATAGCAACTTCATGCATCGCCTGATGAACAGCGTTATCAAATCGAACTTCGTGCTGCTGGAATGTCTGACAGGCGGCGCAACCAGCCAGATGTTCAGCCACCTCAGTCGATACAGATTCCCCGGCATCCTTGCTGAAGAAACGGCTGGTGAGCAGCCATTTTTGAACCTCGTTACACATCATTCATCCTGCTCCAACGTCTTATCCCGCTGCACCAGTTTAGCTTTTAGAAACTGCTTTGCTCGTGCTAATCGAGACATGACTGTCCCTATCGGCACCTTGAGTTGCTCCGCCATGTCTCGATAGCTGAATTCCTCGAAGTAGTACAAGATCAAAACCGCTCGAAAGTCGTCAGGCACTTCGAGCAGTGCCGCCTGTAACTGCGTCGATTCCACCAGAGGCGATGCTTCGGGCTTGGTTTCGATGTCGTGAAGCCACGCCTCCCAGGTATCGAAACAAGCCTGCCTGTGCTTTCGTTTCCGTACCAGGAAGGCATTATGCAGGATGCTGAAAAGCCAGGACTTCACCCGCTCTGGCTCACGTAACTGTGTTCGCTTGGCATGAGCGGAGCAAAAAGTCTCCTGGGTTAAATCCTCAGCATCGTTGCTGTTTCCTGTTAGGCGATAGGCATACCGGTACAGAGCCGTATAGTAGAGCGGCACCAGTTCCTCGACGGTTGGCCCAGGACGCTCCACCTTCATGCCCTTCCCTCAAAATAATTAGACACATGATGAAAGGTTTTATTCCCTGGCAGTAGGGATTTGATGAAGAGTTCTTCATTCGACCCCTCAGAAAAATAACCGAAAATAATAGATGCCATCGGGAATAATCTTGACGGGGTTGTATCAATGATATGTACAGCTGCAGTTCTTTGACCTGCAACTTGCTGATTTCATTCCACTGTAGGTGACTAAACGATGCGACAGTTGACTAGTTTTCTGGTAGCGACGAGCCTTTTTGCCGTGATGGGTTGCACTCAACCTGCTCCTGTCAAAACTACCAAGAGTGGAGTCATCACGAATCCTGCGATACCAACCCCTCCTGCACCAGCCCCTACCAAGCCAGCTGAGAAGCCCCCCGAAAAACCTGCCGAAAAGCCCGCTGAGAAAGCTCCAGAAAAGCCGGGCGACAAGACTCCGCCTCCTCCCCCCAAGTAACAACCTCCCCTTACGATACCCGTCCTGAATGGTGTTCATTCGGGACTGTTTCTGTGTCCCATTGGTTTGAAGGATCTATTTCCATGAAAAAGCTCGTAGCTATCGCTCTGCTCGTCGCCAGCCTTTGTGTTGTAGGCTGCAATGATAATACCAAGCCTCTTCCTTCCAAGACTCCAACTGGCGGAGCTCCTACTACTCCTGCTGGCAAGTAATTCCCTTGCTCATTACTAAAGCCGACTTCTTTTCGAGAAGTCGGCTTTTTTCGTTTTCGGCAGTCTGAAGATAAAGTATCCTGCTGTCTGTCTTCTACTTCGTTAGGAATCCTCTACATGGCGACCCTGCTTTGTTTGCTTCTGTTCAACCCTGTCCACACTCCAAAAGAAACAACCTGGGGGGCCAAGCTAGGATTTCCGCCCGATAAGAAGGTGCTCATTTTGCACGCCGATGACATTGGCATGTGTTATGAGGCCAACGCCGCTGCTCAGCGTGGCTTGGCGAATGGCGAATACAAATCAGCCGCCCTCATGGTGCCCTGCCCCTGGTTCAATGAGATGGCTGAATGGGGCGTCGCCCACCCTGAATACGATCTCGGCTTGCATATGGCCATGACCAGCGAATGGAAGACCTACCGTTGGGGACCGGTTGCACCCAAAGACAAAGTTCCCGGCATGCTTGATAGCTTTGGCTATCTTCACCGCAGCGTACCCGCGGTTGTCGGTTCAGCCAAGGATGAAGAAATAGCCACCGAGCTGCGTGCTCAGTTTGATCGTGCCGTTGCCATGGGCATGAAACCCAGCCACATCGATACCCACATGGGCACTCTCTACGCCAAGCCCGGCTACACCCGTGCCTACATGAACCTGGCTGTCGAGAAGCAAGTGCCCGCTATGGTGATCGAAATGACGCCGCGCACCCTGGATAAGTTCAGGAAGCAAGGCTATCCATTCAATGACGAAATGCTCAAGCTTATCACAGAGTACCCGCTCCCCAAACTCGACGACTTCTATGGCGTGGAAGAAGGCAAAACCTACGAAGACAAAAAGAACAAGTTCTACACAATGATTCGTCAGATGCAGCCCGGCTTGAATGAATACATCTTCCACCCTTCCATCGATACCCCCGGCCTCAAGAAGATCACTGGTTCCTGGCAACATGCGCATCTGGGAAAATCAGATGTTCATGGACCCAGAAGTGCAGGCATTCCTCAAGGAACAAGGGGTGATCATCACCAACTGGAAAGAAGTAATGGAACGCTTCAAGAACATGAAGAAGTAAGCAATCGCCTACCCGATGTGATCAACCTTCAGCATCATCAACAAAGAAGCCCAGGCAGTATGCCGAATGTCGCTTCCTCACCTTAAGTCGAGGCATCAACGCTAGATATAGTCAAAATCGGCCTTTCTTGCTTTAGAGGGATGTGTGTTCAAAACATTCCACCTGGCAAGGAGGCCGATGCGATGTACTCTACCCGTTCCGGCATCGACTGTGAAGTGAGGAAGTTGCGACAAAGTTTTGCGTTGTCCGAGGGGTTGCCATTCACCTCGCTGCTGACGCCGGAGTTGTTGAAGGACGTTGTCGAGTTGCGTCAGCAACGGATCGAGCCGACTTACCCTTCGTTGACCACCCTGAGTTTGTTTCTGTCACAAGTGCTCGACGAAGATCAATCGTGTCGCCAGGCGGTGGCGCGGCTGCTGGCGGAGCTTGCCTCACGTCAGTTGCCTGCCTGCGGCGCAGGCACCGGCGGCTACTGCAAAGCGCAAGCGCGCTTGAGCGAAGCAGTTCTCCAGAAGTTGGCACGGCACACCGGTCGACAACTTCACCAGGCGACCGAGCCCTCGTGGCAATGGCGGGGCCGCTCGGTCAAAGTGGGTGATGGCAGCACGGTGCTGCTGGCAGACACGCCGGAGAATCAGCGCGAGTATCCTCAGCCCGATAGTCAGAAGCCGGGTCTGGGATATCCCATCATTCGCTTCGTCGTACTCTTTTGCCTGGCGACGGGAGCGGTGCTGGATGTCGCCCTGGCACCTTACTTCGGCAAGGGTACCGGCGAGTTGTCGCTCTTTCGCCAGATGCTGGAGAGCTTCTCGTCGGGTGAGGTTTTCCTAGCAGACAGGCTGTTTTGCAGCTATTTCGAGCTGGTCTTGTTGCAAGAGCGAGGTGTCGATGCGGTGGTGCGCTGTCATCAAAGTCGACCGGTCGACTTTCGTCAGGGCAAACGATTGGGACATCAGGATCATATCGTCGTCTGGAAGAAACCTCAGCGTCCCGTTTGGATGGAGCAGGCTCAGTATGATGCCATGCCCGACACGCTTACGGTGCGACAGGTCGAAGTACCGGTCACGAAGAAGGGCTTTCGCACCGAACGACTGGTGATCATCACCACCTTGCTTGATGCCCAGGAGATCACGGTGACTGACTTGGGCGACTTGTACCGCTGTCGCTGGCAGGCGGAGTTGTCGCTGCGTTCGCTCAAATGTTCGATGCAGATGAAGGATCTGCGCAGCCGTTCGCCCGCCATGGCACGCAAAGAGTTGTGGGTGTATCTCTTGGCCTACAACCTGCTCCGCGCCTTGATCGTTCAGGCCGCTCAACGGGCACAGAGGAAGCCGCGGCAGATCAGCTTCAAAGGTACTGTGCAAATCCTCCGTGCCTTCCAAGATTATCTCCGCTTCGCCAAGCCAGAGACGGTGACGAAGTTGTACGATGCCATCTTGGATGCGATCGCTTGCCATGTCGTCGATAACCGCCCTGATCGACACGAGCCACGCGCCCTGAAAAAGAAACACACCCGTTACCCGCTCCTGCGACTGCCTCGTGCTCAAGCACGGCGACTTGCCCTGAAAAACAGGGGAATGTAATCTCAGGAAGCGACATTCGGCAGTATGCCTGGGCTTCTTTCAATTACAACGGAGAATAAACTATACCTTCGCCGCCTTGGCCAGCGTTTCAGCCTTGTCGGTCTTTTCCCAGGTGAACTCTGGATTCTCTCGACCGAAGTGGCCATGAGCTGCAGTAGCCTTGTAGATGGGCCGACGCAGTTGCAGGGTTTCAATGATTCCCTTGGGAGTCAATTGGAAGTGATCACGAATCAGTTTGATCAGCGATTCATCGGTCAAGCCCTTGGCAACCGTTCCTAAGGTGCTCACCCAGATTGAAAGCGGATCAGGATAACCGATCGCATAGGACAACTGCACTTCGCACTGCTTGGCCAGCTTGGCCGCTACGATGTTCTTGGCAATGTAACGAGCCATGTAGGCTGCGGAACGATCCACCTTAGTGGGATCCTTGCCGCTGAAGGCCCCGCCGCCATGCCGGCCACGACCGCCATAGGTATCGACGATGATCTTGCGACCCGTCAGTCCGCAGTCGCCGTGAGGGCCGCCTTCCAGGAAGATACCAGTCGGGTTGATGTGGAAGATGATCTTGTCGTGAACCAGATCAGGACGTTCAGCTTTGAGCGTAGGCAGTACCAGCTTGTTGATGATCTCTTCACGAGCCGCTGCTGAGAACTTCTTGCTGCTATCAATGGCTGATTCATCGTGCTGAGTTGAGAACACTACTGTATGAATACGTGCCGGGGAGCCATCGGAGTTATATTCCACCGTTACCTGGCTCTTGGCATCAGGCCGCAGGAACTTGATCTTGCCTTCACGCCGCATCGTGGCGTGATTCTCAACCAGCCGATGTGACAGATAGATAGGCAGTGGCATCAGCGACTTGGTTTCGTCGCAGGCGAAGCCAAACATCATGCCCTGATCGCCGGCGCCACCGGTATCCACGCCGACGGATATATCGGGTGACTGGGAATGGATCAGGTTGATGACCTGCACTGTGTCGGCGGCGAAGCCGATCTTGTGGTCGTTGTAACCGATCTCTTTGATCGTGTCCCGGACGATCTTGTCGACGTTCGTTCGATTCAGCGGCGCCTTGGTGGTAATTTCGCCGGCAACGGTACAGTGATCGGTGGTCACCAGCGTTTCACAGGCAACCCGGCTCATGGGGTCGTGCTTCAAGCAGAAGTCGAGAATGGCATCGCTAACTTGATCTGCCACCTTGTCCGGGTGGCCCATACTGACCGATTCACTGGTAAAGAGAAAATTCGACACCTAACACTACCTCCGGAGGTCATAACTGGATGCTGGTCAAGGAGAGATAGAACAAGACAGCACTAGGGCAGCCCTGCTGCTTTCAAGTGGGAATTATAGGAATCATAGTTCATGTTGTTAGAGTTCGGGGCAGAAAGCCACAGGGAAACGAGTCCTGCCAAGAAGGAAGATGCCTGGCTGAAAACCTGTCGTGGACAATGGCATGATCAATGTCGGATGTGTTCCTGCCACTTTTCCCCAAAACCAGTGGGTTTTAGCTTCCTGGCAACCGTCACATTCCACTCTGCGATGACCAGCCCATGTTGTTTGGCTTGCACCAACTGTGTTGGCTCGATCTTCTCAAACGCGGCCTTCACTTCGGCTGAAATATCCCCCACGATAATGGCATCCTGTCCGATGAACTTCTCTGGATCGTGCAACGGATTAGGCCCCCAGAAGTCGTACTGACTTTGTCTACTACCGGTGACCGGGCCTAGACAATAGACAGTTGGCTGATCAGGCAAATGAAAAGCGAGCGCCCCGGTGTAACTCCAGTTGGAGCCTAGCAGCATGATGGGACCAGTCTGTGCTTTGCGAAGATCATCAACCTTAGCCCCAAGTGTAGTCCAACCCTTGAGCCGACAAGTCGCATCCCATTTGCGTGGCGTTACATTAGGGAAGAAATATGCATGAACCGGATAGAGTACATCAGCACCATGAATAAGCAGCGACAACGACAATCCAGCGACGGCAAATCCTATCGCCGTTCTTCGCCAAGCTTTGATCTGCCAGCGATCCCAGAGCATCCAGCCGGCCAGGATAAGCCCCGTGATATAAGCGATGATCGGCCAGTTCGGTTCGATGCGAACTTTGAAGCTGAATACCAGACAGATCAAAAGCATTGGCAATGCCAGGCAGACCAGGAACATCTGCTGTGCGTGGAACGATCCCTTCCAATATGATCGCAGCACCTGCACAAAACCGATGATCATCAGCACGAACCAGAACCCCATCATGATGCCAGCCTGAGTGCCGACAAACTCCAGGGGTCCGATCCAGCGTAACGATGATTCGCCCTGCCCTGCTGCCTGGGTGCCTACATGCAGAAAGGTTACCCAGTTGTGCTGAGCGTTCCACCACAGGATCGGCCCGCCGCCAAGGATGCCTCCGATGCAGCTCATCACCCAGAAGCCTGGACGTAACAGTTCTTTCCGATGATCAGGACTGAGCAACAGAAAGAGACCAAGCGAGGGAACGAAGAGTGCCATATTATGCTTGGCCAGCACTCCCACAGCAACGATCAACCCCAGCAGGCACCACCAGAAGATATTCTTCCTTTCATTGGAAAAGAGAATGATGTGTGCAACCAGCACTGCCCAAGTCCAGGCACAGGTATACGGAGCATCAATCGTCATGAGCAACCCGCCCACATGCAGGAACGGCAAGGTGTGTGCAGCCAGGACTGCCACTAACCCGAGAGGAGCACTCCGGAAGATACGATAGACGAGGAGATAAATGCCCAACACTGTCAGGAAGTTGCAGATCACCGCCGGCAGTCTTACCGCAGGCATCGCATCCGCGCCCCACACCCAGCACGAGGCGCGAATCAGCCAGGCGACCAGCGGTCCTTTGCTGTAATAACACCAGTCGAGGTGCCTCGACCAATCCCAGTAATGAGCTTCATCGCTGGCCAGACTGAACTCAGTGGTTGAACAGAGAAACCAGATCCTTAATGCAGCTACTGCTGACAGAATCAACAGTACCAGGATATGTATGGGCCAAGGCGACCGCGTTGCAACCGAAGGGCGCACGCTGAGCTATGATGGGTGAAATACTAATTCGGTTCTGGGGCGTCGTCCATGACGGCATGCGGGCATCCTTGCTGCATGTTAACTATTCGTTCGAGAACCTAGCCGACGAGATCGGTAATCAGCTTAGCCAAGGCTTCCCGGGTCAAGATGAAGGGTACTTCCTTGCGATTCGAACGCAACATCGATCCCTGGTAGCGGTGAAGCGTCGTCGTTCCCTGTCGCTGAGCCAGCAGTTCATAGTAGAGCCGTTGATCTTCGTTGGCGACCGGGCTGTCGCTGCGGAGCAACGCCTCACCACGACCGTCATCAATTTCAACGACCTTGAGCTTTTCCATCAGCCCGGTGACCCGCTGTGACAGATCAGCAGCTTTGTCCTTGAGCGGTGACTTCGTCGCCTGTTCCGGAGATACCCGCAGCATCGACAATTGAATCGACAAGCTGTCAAGCTGATGCACGTCCATCTCAATGGTAGCAGCCACCGCGGGATTGCGCAGCAACAGACGCTGGGGGAAGGTTCCGCTAGCCTTGAGTTCGCTGAGTGTCTTCAGGAGCGAGTTAGTGTGGGACATCCATCTCTCCTATAGCTTTGCTGCTGTGTTCTTTGCCATCATACGATAAAAGCGTTGGCTTCTCATCAACGATCGACTCCAGATGCACCGGCCTGGCCCAGATCGCATGCAGGTTCACCAAGGTATCATTCGCATAATTGAGCTTCAGGTCAACACCTTCATGGCGATGTTGCAGCAGTAACTCCCCACGGTTCTTATAGTTAGCATCGACCACGAATATCCACGGCTTGCCGAAATTTGTCAAGTTCGCCAGCAATCGGTGCTTCACGTTGAGGAATTCCCTCGATTCAACCACATATTGCTTGCCCTCCTCCTCATACTTGAAGGAGAAGTAGCCCTGTTCCTCAGCAAACTCCGGCGTCAGGAATGTATCAAGGAAGGTGATGTCGCTGTAGTGTTTTCGCACCTCAAATATCTTCTGCTTGCCCAGTCCCAGCTTACGATCCCAGGTCCGACGCTTGTCAGCATCATCGCACTCATCCCATTCCTTGCCGAACTGGCCCATGTTCCAGCGGCGTTCGATATCACGGAAGAGTTCGATGCCCAGCTTGTAAGGATTGATGCGGCCACGGTAGGGAGCCATCGTACCGCAGTGGTGATCGCAGTAGTCGATCATCTCTGAAGGATGCAGCGCCTTCTGAGTCATGATGGTGCTGTGCCAGTACGAGGCCCAACCCTCGTTCATAATCTTCGTCATCCCTTGCGGTGCGAAGTAGTAAGCTTCGTCCCGAATGATGCTGAGGATGTCCCGCTGCCAGGGTTTGAGCGGAGCGTGTTCGATCAAAAACAGAAGTACATCTTTCTGCGGCCTCTCAGGGTATCGATGCTCCGCCTGCTCGCTCTTCTTCTTGAACTCCTCTGCTTCCGCTTTGAGCTTCGCGGCAGGATTCATGAACTCGTCCATATACTCTTTGCTCTGAAACCGAGTCACATGGGGCGAATCGTCCTGTTCTTCCGGTGTGAAATTGTAGCGGGAGGTATCGATACGTCGTTTGAAGGCGGTGGAGTGAACATCAATCAGATCGTCCAGCGACATGCATCGATCAATAAAAGACTCGACCGCCTCCTGGCCATACTTTTCAGCATGCTGCCTGATCCTGCTGCCATGATTGGCCATCTCGTCCATCATCTTGCGGCTGGTGTGGTCGAAGTAGGCATTGTTCTTGAAGAAGTCACAGTGGCCATAGCACGTGAGCCATCACCAGTTTCTGATCGACAGTGTGATTACAGCGCATCAGGTAGGCGTAGCAGGGATCGTTGTTGATCACCATCTCGTAGATTTTGGACAGACCATACTCGTAGCTCTTTTTGAGTTCTTCGTACTGCATCCCGAACGACCAGTGCGGGTAGCGGGTAGGAAAGCCGCCATAGGCTGCTACTTCATTGAGGTTGTCCGCATCGAGTACTTCAAAAATGGTCTCGTAGAAATCGAGACCATATTCGCGGGCATAGCCTTCGATCTCGATTTGCAGTTGCCGCAGTTCGGGAGTCAGGCGGGTATCGAAGGTGGTGCCTAGCAGACTCATGATGATTCCTTTGAAGAATCCGTGCTACCTTCATTCTACGCTGAGTCAAGCGTTCAAAAGTGTCTCAACAGGATACCCGCAAGCTATTTACCAGAGCAACCTCAATAACGGGGAGTTGCTGTGAATCATTGCAAGGCCGGCTTAGTGAAGTCTAACCAGACAGTAGCTCGCTTGAATGTTCAGCATCCTGATGCAAACGGTACTTGAACACTCTCGCCAGCAGAAAAGCGACCATCGCCCACGCTGCTCCGGCCAGCCAACCTGCAAGGACATCGCTCGGATGATGCACGCCGAGATAAACCCGACTACACCCAATAAGCAGCGTCAAAAGTATCGCCAGGCTGAGCCAAAAGATTTTCACAGAACGTCTTTTGGAGTTCCCCGCCAGTAGCGCTCCCAGCGTCAAATAGATCACAGCAGACATCTTGGCATGGCCACTGGGAAAGCTATAGGAACTCTCGACCACCAGGTGTGGCACAATGGTGGGACGTGGGCGTGCATAAGTATCCTTGGTCCATTCCATGAGGGCCCAGCCAAGCAAACTTGTGACCAGAAGAAATATCCCTGTTCGCCAGCGACTTTGCAGGAAGTAGTACATGGAAACGGTAACAACCAGCAATGTCAGCACCGTGCCACTGCCCAAAGCAGTAAAATCCCGGACAGCACCCACGAACCTGGGCGAACCTCGCGGGTTGAGTTCAGGGGTATCGTCACGACAAAGGCGAAGTAACTCGTAGTCGATGCGGTCCGTGGTACCAGCATCAATCCAGTTGGCGATTTGGCGAAAGAGCAGAACGAAAAGTAGGATGGCCAGGAAGGAGAGGAGTAACTGAAAGTCGACTCGATTGAACAATCGATAGAGACCAGCCTTTTGATCATTTGTAGAACTCATTGATCTATCTCAACCTGCTTTTCCTAGCTTTGAATCTCTTGATGATCCTTTACCGGCTCTATTTTGGCAACAGCCTTTCTGGCCTCGCCATTCTTGCTGATCAAAGAAAAGACACCAAGCACTGTTCCTATTGCAAGTTGAACAACTGCCCATATCCATGCCCAGTTAACATGCCAACCATCATCATACGGGCCCGGATCACGAACATAGATAAAGGCATACCCGCCAACGAAGCCCAATCCACAAGTGAGTACTGCGATAAACACGGCACGAAGAAGTCGATCAACCGCTTCTTTGCTTGGCATCATCCAGCAAACGACTCCGTAACCTATTATCCCTGGCATGAAGACAGCTAGTAGCCCGGTAAGTGCTAACAACATCGTTGATTCCTTTCCGATTGAAGTAACTCAACGACTGGGTTTATAGATTGGCCATACGTGCTGAATAACTGCTGTTCTTTCTCGATCCCGATATTCAATGGAAAAGTAAAGGCACAACGGTTCGACAATTAAAATACGTTCGCTAGCTCGGGAACGCGATTCACCAGCCTGCTCTGCCCCTTGTGACAACTGTCGTTCAATCACTTTGATGGCAGCATTGATTTCTATTGGCTTGAGTTTCAACCACAGCTTCGAAAGTTCCTCTAATGCATCTTCTTCCCAGAGGACCTTGTACATTACAAACTCTCCAAATGCTTTAGCACCTCTTCCGTTGTGTACCGTCTGCCGGGGTTATTGATTCGCCGTCGAAGCTCTTCTTCCGATATCTGAGGTTCCAGTTGTCTGGCTGTGGATGGCCCCATGACACCAATGACATTTCCTTGCTCGTCACAAAGAACGGTTGTCTCTTTGATTCCGCCGAGCTTGTTGATCGTTTCCTGGTCGAGAATGATCTTTGACATCGTTATTCCTCCACGGGCATTCTACCCTACCGCCCCGTCCCCAACAACAACTTGATGCTCTTCAAGATCGCCTCTTTATCAGGCACCTTGGTCGCCACCACATTCTTGTGATCTTCCAACAATCCTTCAATGTGATCCATGAACTCGCCGGAGCCATACGGGCTTTCAACCTGGGCGTAGCCGAAGAGATTGAGCTTGGGCAACAGTCGATCTTTGAGGATAGCCAGGCACTTGTCATTGTCATCGCCCCAGTTATCGCCATCGGAGAAATGGAAAGCGTAGACGTTCCATTCGCTGGGCGGGTACTTCTTGGTAATGATCTTGTCCGCCAGGTCGTAGGCGGTGCTGATCTTGGTGCCGCCACTCTCCCGGGTGTGGTAGAAAGTATGCTCGTCCACTTCTTTGGCTGCCGCATCGTGGATGATATAAACCCGTTCGATGCCTTTGTAATGAGCACGTATCCACGTATCGATCCAGAAAGCCTGGATGCGAACGATCTCCTTCTGCTGATCCGTCATGCTGCCGGAGACATCCATCATGTAGACCAGGCATGCCACGCTCTGGGGCAGGTTCACCGGCTTGGCTGATCGGAACTGCTTATCTACCTTGATCGGAATGATCTTGGGATCAACGGGGTTATACGATCCGCTGCTGATCTCACGCTGCAACGCCTTCTTGTATGTTCGTTTGAAATGCCGTAGCGACTCCGGCCCTACCGGACGGATGCCTGAGTACTTGTCGCTGGTGGTGACGATATTCTTCTTGCCCTTCGGCTCGATGCGAGGCAAAGCCAACTCTTCGCCAAGAATGCCCGCCAATTCTTCGAGCGACATCTCCACTTCAAGGATGTGCCCACCCGGGCTGTCGCCGGCTTGATTCCCATCTCCATCCTGATCTGGCGAACTCAAAGGCTGGCCAGGCTGCCCCGGCCCCTGCCCAACCCCGCCAGAACCCTTGGAACCAAAACGGAACTGGGGTATTTCAATCTGGGGCAACGGTATACTGACGAGGTCTTTGCCCTTCTTGCCGATCATCTCGCCGCGCGTGATGTACTTGCCGAGGTTGGATTTGACCTTCCCCCGGACAATCTTGCGGAAGCGCTGCACATCATGATCGATCTTCTGGCTCATTCCGTGTGCCTTTACTTCTTAGTCTGACCACGGGCAAAGATGCTGGCAACATAAGTCAGCACGTCTGTTGCTGACTCATCATTGTAGCCAAAATCGCGGATCAATCGGCCCTTAACGACGTCGATCTTCTCCTGGGTCGCCTTGTCCACGACGTTCGAAACCAGGCTCGTCAGTTTGATCGTATCTTTCTGATCCTCGAACAGCTTGAGCTCCAGCGCCTTCTGTAGCCGTTCGTTGGTCTTGTAGTCAAACTTCTTGCCATCGATGGCCAAGGCACCGATGTAGTTCATGATCTCGCGGCGGAAGTCGTCCTTGCGGCCTTCGGGGATCTCGATCTTCTCCTCTATCGAACGCATGAGACGTTCATCCGGTTCCTCGTAGGCACCGGTATATTTGTTACGCACCTTCTCCCGTTGTGTGTAAGCCTTCACATTGTCGATGTAGTTGGCACACAGCCGAGTTAACGCCTCCTCATCCGCTGCGATCGCCCGCTGCACCTCGTTCTTGACGACGTCTTCGTATTCCAGCTTCACTTCCGATAGCAGTTCACGGTAGTGCTGCCGCTGCTCTTCATTGGTGATGAGGGCATGGTGCCTCAGTCCCGTCTCCAGTTCATGCATCACCATGAACGGATTCACACAGGTGCTATCGCTGTAGGCCACGAGAGCATTGCTGATCTTGTCCTGAATGTAACGGGGGCTGATACCCAGCATGCCTTCGTGAGCTGCCTCACGCTTCAGCTCGATGACGTTGTCCTCGGTAAACCCTGGCAATGTCTTACCGTTGTAGAGCTTGAGCTTCTGCAGCAGCGTCAGGCTGGCATGCTTGGGTGTCTGCAACCGGGTCAGCACTGCCCACATGGCTGCCACTTCGATAGTATGCGGAGCAATGTGTTTGCCGCGCACCTTCTCTTTGTTGAAGTCCTTCTCGTAAATCTTGACTTCATCTTTCAGGCGGGTGACGTAGGGCACGTCGATCTTGACCGTACGATCCCGCAAGGCTTCCATGAACTCGTTGTTCTGTAGCCGACGATATTCGGGTTCATTGGTGTGTCCCAGGATCACCTCATCGATATCCGTCTGGGCGAACTTCTTCGGCTTGATCTTATGTTCCTGCGAAGCGCCCAGCAGATCGTAGAGGAATGCCACATCGAGCTTCAGCACTTCGATGAACTCGACCAGGCCTCGGTTGGCGATGTTCAGTTCCCCATCGAAGTTGAACGCCCGTGGATCGCTATCGGAGCCGTACTCCGCGATCTTGCGGTAGTTGATGTCACCAGTCAGTTCGGTGGCGTCCTGGTTCTTCTCGTCTTTCGGCTGGAAGGTACCGATGCCGATACGGTCCTGCTCGGAGAGCAAGAGGCGATAGACCTTCACCTCTTCCTGCAACATCTTCACCCAATCGCCATCGTATTTGCGCAGCCGTTCCTTGAACTCGAACCGGCTATAGGGCGACAAGTCGCCGCGAATCTGAATGGCATAGCTGTCCTGATCTTTGCGGCCTGCATTGAGAATCTCCAGAATCTTCGGACGATGTTCTGGCGGAATCAGACATAGAGGTTCGCCATGCATTGGGTCCTTCGCCCAGGTGCCATCAGCGTTCTTCCAAGAGAAACTGAAGAGCATGCCTCCATCAGTGCGTGAGTATTCCTCCAGTCCACGTTTAAGCAAACGTGCAATCGTGCTCTTGGCTGAACCTACGGGACCATGAAGGAGAATCACACGTCGTTCTGTGCCATAGCCCAGGGCAGCAGACTTGAACACATTCACCAACTGCGAAAGGGTACGATCCAACCCATAGATCGAATCACCATGCTTGGCGGCAAATTCAGTAAAGAACTTGTACCGCATCTGCTTATCTTTGTTCTCGTAGTGCTCTTCGGTACCATGCGACATGATCATATCAAAGAGACGCTGGTACGCTGATCTCGTCACCTCGGGTTGCTGCTTCACGATATCCAGGTAGTCTTCGAACGAACCTTCCCAATGTATCTTCTTGTATTCATGGAGATCCTGCGACTGGCGGAGATTGGTCAACAGTTCACGGGCTGTCGTGGTCATGGCTTCCTCCCTGTCGTTCCGGCAAACGTATCACTTCACAGGCTACGTTGCCAGTTTTGGTTCACTTGTCAAAGAGACATCAAAGCAAGTTCAGGTTCGTTCGCTCACAGGGCTGTGAGTCTGGTCGGCATCGTGCCTGTGGAGATGTGCGGCTCAATGGCGTATCGATCAGGCTCACAAGCCATCGCCAGAATCAGACTTCTATCGATGGCATATTATTTTACCCATCCACCACAGGGCTGCGTGATGGAATTCACCTACTGCGATCATTTTCTCAGGTATTGGTAGCATCGCCCCGAATGAGTGGTTCTGTCAAGAGCGTTTTCGACGCAGCACACTCATTTGACTATCTTTCCTCTGGACGCGCAAGGGCATTGTCGAGTATCGTCTGCCTCTTAGAAATCCCACGCAAAATGGAGTTTGCCCATGCGGAGCCTCATCTCCCTACTTTTCCTCGGCGTCATCGTGTTCCTCATCGCCGGCTGGTTCCTGGACTGGTACGACATCAACAGCGTCAAGAACGGCAACGGCAAGACGAGCATCACCGTCGATTTCAATCGTGACAAGATCAAGGAAGACATCGGCAAGGGTACGCAGAAGTTCAATGAAACCTTGCACAACCTGCAGGACGATAAGTCGAACCAGCCCACGAGCACCAATCGTGGGCCCAATGGCACCGGTTCCTAGACTGCCAGAAGAATCCAACTCTCACGCCAGCATTAGGACTGGCGTGTTTTCGTTACCTGGGCACCAATTTCATCGAGTTTACTCTAGGTTCTCTGTCATCCCAATGTCATAATGGTGTTTTGCCCAGTCGCTCGCACCATGAACAGTCTGCTCAATCCCATTGTCTTCGCCTTGCGTCGGCCTGTCACAGTAGTAGCTATTGTGATTGCCCTGGCGGCTGCCAGTGTGCTGGCTGCCAGCCGCATGCCCATCGACATTTTCCCGGCCCTCAACCTTCCCGTCGTTTACGTCTGCCAGCCTTATGGCGGACTCGATCCTGCCCAGATGGAGGGCCTCATCGCCAACTATTACGAATACCACTTTCTCTACATCAATGGCATCAAGCAGGTTGAATCCAAGAACGTCCAGGGCGTCTCGCTGATGAAGCTCGTCTTCCACCCAGGGACGAACATGGCTCAGGCACTGGCCGAGACTGTTGGATACGTGAATCGTTCCCGTGCCTTCATGCCACCTGGTACAGTGCCGCCCTTCATCATGCGATTCGATACTGGTAGCGTCCCGGTAGGCTACTTGGTTCTTTCGAGTGACTCACTCACTGTTGGCCAGATACAGGATCAGGCGCTATTCAAAGTACGACCGATGTTCGCCGCCATCCCTGGCGTCTCTGCCCCGCCACCATTCGGGGGCAATCAGCGTACCGTCGTGGTTCGAGCTGATCCCAGCCGGCTTCGAGCCTATGGTGTCTCTGCCGAGCAGGTCGTCCAGGCCCTTGCCTCCGGTAATACGATCAGCCCCTCAGGCCAGGCTCGTGTGCAGGAACGTATGCCTTTGGTGCCTATCAATGCGATGGTTACACGGCCCGATGAACTGGGCGATATTCCCATCCGCAGTGGCGTCTATCTGCGTGACGTCGTTCGGCGTGATCCCATCACCGACACACCTCTCATAGAAGATGCCAGCGATATTCCAGCCGGGTACGCACTCGCCAATGGGCGACGGGCAGTTTACATCCTCGTGACCAAACGAGCCGATGCTTCCACCCTCGAAGTGGTCCAGAACGTCAAAGAGAACCTCGACAAGATGCGGGCAGTGCTGCCTCCTGAGATCAAGGTAAGCTTCGAGTTCGATCAGTCGCCTTACGTCACCAATGCGCTATGGGGCGTGGTCACCGAAGGCGGACTGGGAGCCATCCTCACCGGGCTGATGGTGTTGCTCTTCCTGCGTGATTGGCGGAGCGTCATCGTCGTGGTCTTGAACATCCCACTGGCACTGTTAGGTTCCGTTCTCGCCCTGGCTGCGACGGGGATGACCTTGAACCTGATGACGCTGGGTGGCCTGGCCCTGGCTGTGGGCATCCTCGTCGATGAGTCGACGGTCGAAGTGGAGAACATCCATTCCCAAATGGAGCATACCGATTCGGTTGCAGTCGCAGTCAGGCGTGGCAACTCCGAAACAGCAGTACCACGCTTCCTGGCCATGCTCTGCGTACTGGCAGTCTTCACACCAGCCATCTTCATGCAGGGTACTGCCCGCGGGTTGTTTTTGCCCCTCTCTCTGGCTGTCGCCTTTGCGATGATCTCATCGTATCTGCTCTCCAGCACTCTGGTACCGGTGCTGTGTGTCTGGCTGTTGAAGAAGACACCGACTACAGCCAGCCATCATGAGCTGATTGAAACGATCACCAACAGGATCATGCCGTTGGTCAATGGGATCATCACAGGACGAATGGCCTTAGTACCGCTTTACCTTGCCGGCTCTGCAGCCCTGTTGGTTCTGCTCTATTCCATGATCGGCATCGATCTCTTCCCCGCAGCCGACGCTGGATACCTGCAACTGAGAATAAAGGCCCCCATTGGCACCCGTATTGAACAGACGGAAGAACTCAGCAAACAGGCGCTGAAACTGATCAAGCAGGAACTGGGCGACAACTCCATCAAGATGTCGCTGGGCTACATCGGCCTCGTCCCTTCCAGCTATCCCATCAACAGTGTCTACCTCTGGACCAGCGGTCCGGAGGAAGCGGTCATCCGTGTCTCCATCCGCAGCGGCCTGGGCAGTATGGAATCGATCAAACGCAAGCTGCGTGATCGGTTCTATGCCGAGTTGCCACCCTGGATCGAAAAGAAATGGATTGAGGAAGGTGTCCCCACCGACCGAGCCAAGATGCTGGCCCAACAGCTACGCTTCTCTTTCGAACCCGCTGACATCATCAATGAAGTGATGAGCTTTGGTTCGCCCACGCCCATCGAAGTGGTCGTCAGTGGGCCAAAGCTGGCTGATGACCGGGCCTACGCCATGAAGCTCTACCAGGCCATGTCCGCCCTGCCCTCGCTGCGAGACGTGCAGATCGGTCAGTCCCTCGACTATCCCACCATTGAGGTCAAGGTTGATCGGCAAAAAGCAGCAACCAGTGATGTCACCGTCGAGCAAGTGGCCAAAGCCATCACGCCGTTCACGTCCTCGACCCGTTTCACGGTGCCCAACTACTGGCGTGATCCCAATTCAGGCATTGGCTACCAGGTGCAGGTGGAGGTGCCGCAGACTTTGGTCAATTCTCCACAAGAGATCGAGACCATCCCCGTACAGAATAGCCAACGGGAACAGGTGATGGTGCGCGACGTGGCTGATGTCAAGGAAGGCACCATGCCGGGCGAACTCGACCGATTTAATATGAGGCGGCTGGTCAGCATCACTGCCAACATCGAAGGCAACGACCTGGGACGAGTGGATCGGCAGTTGCAGCGAATGCTGGCCGAGGCAGGCGCTCCACCCACAGGGGTTACTGTGGAAATCCGTGGCCAGGTTACACCGCTCAACGAGATATTCCAGGGTCTGTCCTTCGGTTTGATTGTCGCCGTGGTGGCCATCCTCTTTCTGCTCACCGCTTACTTCCAATCCTGGCGGTTGGCCTTGGTGGCCCTCTCAGCTGTTCCAGCAGTGCTAGTGGGAGTGTTACTTTGCCTGCTCATCACGGGCAGCACGTTGAACCTCCAATCGTTCATGGGAGCCATCATGGCTGTCGGCGTAGCGGTGGCAAATGCTATCCTAATGGTTACCTTCGCCGAGGAGGCTCGCCGTTTCCCGTCTGAGGCTGGAACTGTGAAACAAGCCGAACAGGCTGCTCGAACCGCTGTGCAGAAACGATTGCGGCCTATTCTGATGACCAGCCTAGCCATGTGCGCCGGCATGCTGCCGTTGGCTCTGGGCTGGGGAGAAGGCGGCGCGATGGCTGCTCCGCTGGCCCGTGCCGTCCTCGGCGGCCTCATCGCTTCGACATTGGCAACTCTTCTCATCGTTCCCGCTGTCTTTGTGTGGGTGCAAGGTCGACGAACCACCGCATCGATCTCGCTCGATCCTCAAGATCCCACTAGTTCCCATTATCACCCACTCCCTGCGAGTGCATCATGAAACCCTGGCCCCTACTCTTGCTCGTCGGCCTGATCGGCTGTCATCCTCAGAAGCAGGCAGCAGCCACACTGGCTGTCCCTGCTATTCCGATCATTCACCCCGAAGCTCGATCGCTGCAAAAGGTGGTCGAACAGCCGGGCCGTATCGAAGGGTTTGAACAGACGCCCCTCTACTCCAAGCTGCCCGGCTATGTGAAGAAATGGACAGCCGACATCGGCGATGTGGTCAAAGAAGGTCAGGTGCTGGCTGAACTCTATATACCTGAAACGGAAGAAGAGTTGAAGCAGAAGGAAGCTGCAGTCGGGTTGACCACAGCTCAGGTGGAGGAAGCTCGCAAAGCCTTCGCCGCCGCCAAGGCCAACATCGAAAAGACCGAAGCAGGCATTAAGCAGGCTGAAGCCAGCAAGACGAGAGCTGCCGCCAACCTGCTTCGCTGGCGTACTGAACTTGCCAGGCAACGCAGTCTGGTTGGCGGTGCAGTCGCCCAAAGTGAGCTCGACATTACCACGGACGCTTTCCGAGCCGCCGAAGCTGCCATGATCGAATCGGACGCAGCTATCGACTTTAGTAAAGCCGCCAAGACAGCCGCCTCTGCTGATGCTGACAAAGCCGAGGCTCAGGTATTGGTCGCCCAGGCACAACTACAACTGGCCGAGGCTGACCGCCGAAGGGTCGCTGCCCTGTTGGCCTATACCAAGATCACCGCCCCCTTCGCCGGTATCGTCACCAAACGGCAAGTCGATACCGGCCACTTCGTTCAGGCACCCAGCGGCACCACAGCCACCAGTGTTCAGCCCCTCTTCAATGTTGTCCGAACCGACCCCGTCCGCATTTTTGTCGATGTCCCCGAGGTCGACGCCCCCTTTGTCGATAAAGGCATGCCCGCCGTTATCCGTGTTCAGTCCTTGCAGGAACAGGAACTGAGCGCCCCGGTAGTACGAGTCAGTTGGGCACTCGATACCCTGACCCGCACGTTACGGGCTGAGATCGACCTACCTAATGGCGATGGTCGACTGCGTCCCGGCATGTATGTCAGCGCCAAGATCACCATGACGAGAGAAAAGGCACTCAGCGTCCCTGCCACGGCTGTCGCAGTGCAGAACGACCAGACCTATGTGACTGTCGTAGAGAATGGCAAAGCGAAACGGGTGAAAGTCAGGCTGGGGCTGCGGACCAAGGGGTTCGTTGAGCTACTGAGCAAGCTGGAGCCTGCTGCCGACGCATCGCAAACTCCACACTGGATCAAGTTCACCGGTGAAGAGTCTTTGGTCGGCGCTAACCTGGCCGCCATCGAGGATGGCCAGGCCATTCCCTCAGCAAAGTAGCTCTTGCCTGTTCAGCCCCACTGATTCGACTTCGATTTTCGACAAAATACCTGTATCAATTGGCCCGGAGTAGGTTCATCGTCTACCATGCCTGTATACTCTGACAAAACGGCTGAAATTCGACAACGACGTGACGATGGCTCTCCCCGAACAGACACGCCACCTGCTCGCTGCCGCCCGGATGCTCCATAAAAGCACCCGAGCTGAAGCCATTTTGCTGCTCGTCGATTACGATCTCGATTGGGATGAAATCGAAGAAGCTATGAAGGGCGTCAAACTTCTGATCGCCCCGCTGAACGAACCGCTGGCCAACAAACTGCTCGGCCGACCAGGTATGAACGTCCTCACCGTCGACTTCCGCCCCGTCCCCATGCGCGAACGCCTCAGCCTGGCCCTGCTCGAAGCCCTCACCGCAGAACTCCTCCGGCAAGGCTCTAATGTCGTGGTGGTCTATAACGGCATCGAAGAAGAAGATGCCCGCGACCCGCTTGACAGCATCAGTGTCATCTATTTAGGCGATCACCTGGAACGGCTCTCGGCACGAGACCTTCGCAAGCTGGACACTCAGGTGCCGCTCGAAACCTTAAAGGCCGTCGTTGACCTCGCTACCGATATTGGTCGAGAAGGCCGGGAAGGCAAGCCGGTCGGCACCCTTTTCGTCGTCGGCGATACCCGCAAGGTCATGACGCTTTCCCGCGTCATCGGCTTCGACCCAGTGCGTGGTTACAGCAAGAAGAACCGCAATCTCCGAGACAAGCGTGTTCGAGAAGGCATGAAGGAGATCGCCAAGCTCGATGGAGCCATCATCGTCAACAAGGATGGCACGGTCGAAGCAGCTGCCCGGTTCATTTCCGTGGAAGCTGAGGGCATCACGCTCAGCAAGGGCCTCGGCAGCAGACACTGGACAGCAGCAGCTGTTACCAAACGCACCCATGCCATCGCCGTGACGGTCAGCGAGTCCACAGGCGTCGTTCGTGTCTTCCAGGGCGGCGAGGTGGTGCTGCACATCGCCCCGCACTCACGGCCTATCCTCTGGCGGAACCTGAACAGTGAAACTCAGTCGGAAAACGGCTCCTCTCATACTCTCGACTACCCGCTCAGGCCCGCGTGGGCCGCTGACTAGCATCTATCCCACCTGTTCTGACGTAGTATTCTAAACCGTAGTCAGCGACATTCTCAGGTATCACCATGAAGACCCTGGTAGCCATCCCGGTTTATAACGAGGTCAAGCACATCGTGCAGGTGCTCGACGAAGTGCGAAAGTACGCCGACGATATCCTGGCTGTCAACGATGGTTCCAGCGACGGCTCGGGCGAACTGCTCAATCAACAGAAGAAACTTCATCTCATTCATCACAGCAGCAATATGGGGTATGGCGCAGCCCTGCGATCCGCTTTCGGATTTGCCCAGGCTCATGGCTACGATGTTCTGGTAACCATGGATTCCGATGGCCAGCACGAGGCAGAACGTATCCCAGCTCTGTTTGAGGCCCTGACCAAGGATATTGATCTGGTCTCCGGTAGCAGATATCTGCAAACCTTCACCGTCAACACCATCCCCCCCGCTGATCGCCGACGCATCAACTTCCAGCTCACTGCCTATCTCAATCAAAAACTTGGCCTCAACATCACCGATTCGTTCTGTGGTTTCAAGGCCTACCGGGTCGAACAGCTTCGCAAGTTCCAGATCACTGAGAACGGTTATGGCATGCCACTTCAACTATGGGTGCAGGCAGCCAATCTGGGCCTGCGTATCTCCGAGGTAGCGGTGCCCCTGGTCTATCTCGACGCTAACCGCACCTTTGGCGGCGGCCTGGATGATGCTGAACGTCGGCTCGCCTACTATCAAAGCGTCATCGAAGGGGAATTGGAACGCATTCACCCCGGCCAACCGCAAATCCTGGAAGGGCTTGATGTATGACCATCTCTCGATGGCGCGCGCCACGAGAGGATGGTGCCACTCTGGTTGTCCCCGCCTGGCAGCATCTGCCTGATCTTATTGCCGAGAATCAACGCAACATTCAGCAATTCTCGCTGCGCTGGAAGGATCGTTCTCTTGCCGAGGTGCGGCAGCTAGCCTGGGACGGCCTTAACACTGAGCTTGCCCGGTGGGCCAGAGAACTTGGCTGGTCGTCACCCACATTAAAGCGGCCCCTGATCGTGACCGGTCACCAACCGGAACTCTTTCACCCCGGTGTATGGGCAAAGAACGTCGCCATCAGCAAGCTGGCCAAAGATCTGAACGGCAGCAGCTTTAACATCAACGTCGATTCCGACGTGGCCAAGAGCACCACCTTAAAAATACCGACCATCGATTCGGAAGGATACGACGAGACCTTTCGATTCTCTGACGCCAAACCTCCGCTGCCCTACGAAGAATGGCAATGCGAGGATGAAGCCAGCTTCTCGCAACTGCCAGACCTCATTCAACCGGTTGTTAGCAAATGGCCCTGGCAACCGGTGCTGCCCTCTTTCTGGCATTCAGCAATCGAAGCGAAGCGATTCACCAAAAACCTTCCCGAACGATGGATCATCGCCCGACGAGCCTGGGAGAACGCTCATGACATCACGAACCACGAACTGACCATGAGCCGCTGGTGTCAGACAGAGTTCTTTGGCTGGTTAGTCAATCAGTTCGTCGCCGAACACGCCCGCTTTGCTTCGATCTACAACGAAGAACTGCATGCCTATCGCAAAGAACACCGAATTCGAAGCGTGAACCACCCGGTCGCAGATCTGCTCGTCACCAGCGACCTGATCGAACTCCCCTTCTGGGTCTGGCAAACCGGCACCACCCAACGAGGCCGTCTCTGTGCAAGAACCAAGCAAGGCCAATCCCAGTTGGTCTCTGTCATTGCCGGCAAAGAAACCGTTATCACTGAGAACTCAGCACTGAGCACTGAGCACTTGCTTCTTTGGAAGATCCGCCCCAAGGCCCTCATCACTTCGATGATGTTCCGCCTCTTTCTTTCCGACCTATTCGTGCATGGCATCGGCGGGGCCATCTACGATGAATTGACCGATAGAATCTTCGCCAGATTCTGGAACGTTAAGCTACCAGGCTTTGCCATCGTCACAGCGACGATGCGATTGCCATGGCATCGGCAACCGGTAACAGAGGACGATCCTCGACAGTTGCGACAAACGCTCCGGTCGTTGTACTGGAACCCTGATCGATTCCTTACTTCATCAATCGACAGTGAGGCTCTTGATCTCAAAAAACAGAAGCAACATTTGATGACAACGACCGGTGAGCTAGAGAGGCTAAGTGAAAGGCATCATCAATACGAGCTGATTCGAACTCAATTGGCACCATACGTAGCCAATGAGCAGCATCGTATCGACGAAACCCTGATCCTGACTTTGCATCAGCTCAAGCGTGATGAGCATCACTTCAGCCGGGAACACCCCTGGGTGCTTTACCCCGAACATGAACTGACCAGCCTGAGCCAGGCCTTCTCCTCTTCTTCTGGCTCCTGACTCCTGGCTCCTTCATTACCTGATCGAAGCAAAGTTGCGGAACGGCCAGTAGACCCAGATCGCCTGCCCTAAAAGCATGCGCTGCGGAACTTGCCCCCAATACCGGCTATCCTGACTGGCCAGACTGTTGTCGCCCAGCATGAAATACTCATCAGCATTAAACCGATCACTGGGGTGTGTCGCATCTACCTTGGGATAGAACGCCGGCAGGCCCATGCCACCTGTGTTTTCACCCATCCTTACCCCTGAAGGGTAGTAGGGCAGCCAGGCGTTGCGGCGTATGGCGAAAAGATCGCCCTTGCCCGCCAGGTCACGGAACTCCTGCTTGGACACCGCCAATGCTTCGGGGCCAACAATAGCATCCATCAGTTGAGGATCTCGTGAGTAATAGATGTCTCGCCAGAGGCTGATCTTCCTGACGACAATATTCGCCTGATTCACACCAATAGAAGCTGGCATCATGTCAGCAAGCCTTGGTCCACGTTCCTCATCGCTGAGGTCGGCATATTCAATACCATCGCCGAAAATGAGTTTCGAACCAACCCAGAGCGTCAACCGTTGATCGAAGTTAGCGAATCGGACCAACTGCTTCGAACGACTATTAAGACTCGTGTTCGCTTCATGGGTGCTCACTTCTTTGCCATTCTTCAGCAACACCACGGTGCATTTGCCCGTTTCCAGATTGAATCGAGCCTCAGCTGTGATGACGCCTTTGTTAAGCTGCAGCACCAACTGCCCTTTGCTCTCTTGCACATCCACTTCCGCTTCGATCATCAGATCGCCGACCCAATCGACCGCTGAGCGCTGAAACTGATCTTCGATGTGGTTGTAAGCCATGTAGTTGGTGATCAAATGGGGTCCATCGACAGGAGGATTGCCAAGGGGAATGCCCCCTGACTTTACCGGTTGGAACTGGTGCTGATAGCGCAGCCACTGCATGCCTTCAGCCTTCGATTTGCCTTCCCATATCTTGCCATGATCTACAGGGACCCAAGCCGCTGCTCCTGCGACGGGAGCTTCGAGCTTCTCGCTAAGTGGCTGCCACGACGTATTCAGCGGTGGATTAAAATTCGGGTTGATCAGATCGTTGTTGTTGACAAGGCGCCGCATCCGCAACATCTTATCGGGGGCCTTATGAATGATCTTGAATTGCTCTTTGTCTCCTACTTTTTCGATTAGATAGACATCCCCCCCCCCAGATCGCCAGCTTCTCGCCAGGCAAACCCCAGAGGCGCTTGATGTAGTTGTAGGCTCCGAAATCTTTCTGCGGGCCCAGTGGATACTTGAAGACGACGCTATCATGCCGTCTCGGGCTGAACATGTCATAGACAGGCTTGAGTACCAGTACCTTGTCGCCGCCATCGACCGACTCCGCCGGGTTGGAGATGACATACTGGCAGTTCTGGCAGCAGCCTTGCAGTCGGAGCATTTTCCTGCCGCCATCCTGCTGAACTTGCTCCAAACGCTCGCCGCCATTGGAGGCATTGACGGCATACTTCAGCCCGCAGCGTGGGCATTCCAGAAACATGTGGTCGCCCAGCAGTGTCGTCGCCATTGAGCCAGTGGGAATGACATACGCCTCAGCCACGAAGGCCTTGAGCATCAGCACGAGGAAGACGACGAAGGAGATGGTTTCAAAGGTCTCTCGCCAACCGTCACGGACTTCTTCGTAGACGGGCTCGTCTTTCTTGGAAACAGCCATCGGATCGACGGGCTGAACAACATCAGTAGGCAGACTGCTACTCTCTGACATCGGTCTCTCCTCGCTCAACTCCCCACTCTCAACTCTACTCCGACTCCAGCACCGCCAGGAACGCTTCCTGTGGTATCTCCACCGAACCCACCTGTTTCATTCGCTTCTTGCCCTTGGCCTGTTTAGCCCAGAGCTTCTTTTTTCGGCTGATATCACCGCCATAGCACTTGGCTGTGACGTTCTTCCGCATGGCTGTGATCGTTTCACGGGCAATGATCTTCGAGCCAATCGCTGCCTGAATGGCGATCTCAAACTGGTGCCGATCGATCTCGCTGCGGAGCTTCTTGACCAGTGCCCTGCCCCGCCGATCAGCGAAGGCCCGGTGAACAATCGTCGAAAGCGCATCGACTGGATTACCATGTACCAGTACATCGAGCTTGACCAGATCAGCAGCGACGAAGCCAAGAATATCATAATCCATGGTGCCGTAGCCATGCGTGACCGATTTCAGCCGATCATACAGATCGTAGATCACTTCTGCCAAGGGCATATCGAAGACGAGGATGGCACGCTTGGGGCTGAGGTACTCGGTACGGACATAGGTGCCCCGGCGTTCGGTACACATCTGCATCAGGTCGCCAATGTTCTCGCTCGGCAGAATGAAGCTGATGCGGACAATCGGCTCACGGAACTCTTCAATCTGGCCACTGTCGGGCAAGGCCTGTGGATTATCCACAGTCATCGTCTCACCGGTCTTCTTGAGGATTTCGTAAGTGACGTTCGGGGCGGTATGTACCAGTTCCAGGCCGCTGTCCCGTTCGATACGCTGTTGAATGATCTCACGGTGAAGCATACCGAGGAAGCCACAACGGAAACCAAACCCGAGGCCTTCGCTGGTCTCGGGGACGAAGGTGAAGCTGGAATCGTTCAGACTGAGCTTCTCAAGTGATTCACGCAGGTCTTCAAACTCGCTGCTGTCGATCGGATACAAACCGCTGAAGACCATCGGCTTCGGAGCTTTGTAGCCGGCCAATGGTGTTGCTGTCGGGTTAAGAGCTTCGGTGACGGTATCGCCGATACGAACGTCACGCAGGTTTCTGATGTTGGCGGTGAAGTAGCCCACTTGGCCGCGCTGGAGGTGCTGGACGACTGTCGCCTTGGGGCGGAACTGGCCCAGTTCTTGAACGACATACTCCTGCGAACCAGCCATCATTTTGATCTTCTGGCCGGGCTTCAGTTCGCCTTCCATGATGCGGATGTAAACCACTGCACCCTTGTAGGAATCAAAGTGGCTGTTATAGACCAGGGCCTTGAGCGGTTCAGCAACGCTCACAACCGAGGCATCATTCTCACGGGTCACCTTGTTTGAGGGATCAGGAATGCGCTCAATAATTGCCTTGAAGAGTTCATCAATACCCAGGCCAGCCTTCGCTGAGACCTGAAGTACTTCTTCTCCGATAATGCCCAGCGAATGTTCCATTTCACTGATGACTTCATCGGTTCGGGCGTAGGGCAGATCAATCTTGTTGACGACTGGAATGATCGTCAGCCCTGCTTCGAGGGCAAGTAGAGCGTTATGCACCGTCTGGGCCTGCACGCCCTGGAAGGCATCGACCAGCAGAATCGCTCCCTCACAGGCAGCCAGGCTACGGGAAACCTCGTAGTTGAAATCGACGTGGCCGGGGGTATCGATCAGGTTGAGTTCGTACTTCTGCCCGTTGTACTCGTAGAAGATCGTCACCGGGTGCATCTGGATGGTGATGCCCCGTTCCTGCTCCAGGTCCATGGCATCGAGCACCTGGTTATGGAAGTCACGCACACTGATGGCGTTGCACTTCAGCAGAAACTGGTCTGCGAGCGTGCTCTTACCATGATCAATGTGGGCAATGATGCAGAAATTGCGAATCAGGTTCGGCGGGGTCATAGGCCTCGTCGTGGATCGTCCTTCGTAGGGTACCGGGGAACGTCGTAACGTATTTGAAGTATTATTCTTATGGTTCAGGGAGGGGTTGGGTAGGGCGACTTCCCAGGCGAGCGGCAGGGCGTCGGCCCACCGTGTTTCGGCTCTGCAATTCAAGCAACAGCTTCACCGCTTCCTGCCCCCTACCCGCCGGGACAAAGAGATGATCGTGATGATAGCCAGCCACGACGTTGCAACTAATTCCCGCCTTGGCGAGTACCCCTGAGACTGCAGCAGTCAGCCCGACTCCGGACAAATCTGAATACACTTCGAGGGTGATCCATTCGGCTTGGAAGATCATGTCTGACTCAATCTTTACCGCTTGTGAAGAAGGAATAATCACAGTTATTCCTTCTCTTTCCCGAAACCAAAAGATGGCCTCCGGCGGAACTATATCACCATCCCCAAGTGAACAAACAGAGTACTCACCATGGTTCAGGTAAGGCTGCAAATTCTGTAGTAGCCGGTTAAGCTCTGACATACCAGTTGGCACACTATTTATCCTCTGCGATGCTCTGGCCAAGGAATCTCTGCGGCATCTCAAAAAGAATATCGTCGCCAACAGGCTTATCGAATAAGCCATGTCCCTTATCATCTATCCCATTCAGGCCAATGCTATACAGGCGATATCCCTTCTCTGTTTTCTGATACACCGGCAGAGAGGTCCTGCCCAAGTCTTTCGGTATGTCAGTAAGATATACTGGCATCAACTCCACAAGCTTGGATGGGTAGCTGCCATTCTTACGACGAAACAACTCTAAGGCATACGCAATCGACCGAAATCGAAGATACATGAGATATCGTTGTTCGTTGTCGAAACCACCTTTTACCCGATCACCAAACATGACCATTATCAGCTCGGAGACAACTTCTCCTCGTTCTTTGGGGCTTTGCTGTTTGGTTGCTTCGACTTTTCTGGGGAGTGCAATTCGCTTGGCCAACAATTCAAGGTTCAAATCGCCACATACTGTCATGTAATGTTGGTCATTCTTAGTATTCAGATCTTTTGCGATACGATCAAACCACTGATTGGTCGCTCGGAGCGCTTCGTCCCAGTCAACATTCTTGAGCAACTGATCTGCTTCCGTTTCCTCGATAAGCTCACGAGTCGCAGCACCGCCAATACCGCCGGGGAAACGTTTGCCATGCTTGGCTGTCATGATTATGCTGTCGAGAAAACAGCAACGTCCGGCGAGAGAGAGGTTTTCGTGCATTCGCGGCAACGGCGTCAGGCCGTCAAGTGTTTGACGATATTCTTGAAGTACTTCCAGTGGTATATCGTGCATGGAAAAAAGCTCCATGTCGCCACGTATGGCGGTACACTCTATTCCATAGTCATTCATCAAAGTCAGTTCTTCACCTGGCCCATGCAATCGAGCTAATCGATGAGCTACAAGCATGTCTTGAATCGCTTGCTGCCATCGTTTCTCTTTTACATGTAACATTGCTCTACGGCAGTAGGCATCCTCCAGTTGAAGCATCTTGTAGCCATAGGCTCTGCTGGCAGAGGAGAGGCAACGATACTCATCGAATTTCAAAAACTGCAATGGTGAATAACATCGTTTTCGTAGTGTCGCTTCACTAATCAATCTTAACGGCCTCTCATTCCGATCCAGCCAGGATGCAACTTTTGGATAATCCTTCCGAGACCACGGCTGTTGGGTCATGTAAAACGGCCCATTCTTGACTGTGGCATTAAAGTAGCCCTCATCTGAACCTTTGAAAAAATCCCAAGGATGGATGTAGCATTCATCTTTCGTCACGCGCGGCGGATCACAACCGATTTCCTTGAAGAATGAATCCGGCAGCCTTTCGTCACCATCCCATGCTCCAAACGCTTTGGTAAGAAGCACTGCCGCGTTGTTTGTTGGCGTTACCCTTTGCTTACAATGCCTGTTCCATGCCTCAACATAGTCAATTTCCCCATCTCGCAAGACCGGTTCGACGAAATAGGTCGTTTCCTTGCTGATAGTGATCTTGGGTTTGTTCAGCGTTTTTCTGTCTGCATCCTGTTGCTTGCCAGCCTCCTGGCTGTTGACATTCGCCAGGCAAACGAAAGAGAAAAGAACCGTGAAGAGTATGTTCATTAGGTTTTTCATACTTCTCCTCACACGGATTACTGACTGTAGCTGTCTACAACTGCGGTATCTCCACCCTCGCCCCGCCCTTCATCGCTGATTCATGGGCACATATCCCCACCATCGTCCAGTTGGCGCTCGTCGGGGCATCGGGGAAGGCTGGCTGCTTGCCCAGCACTGCCATCAGGAAGTTATGCACCAGGTGCGGATGGCTGCCACCGTGGCCGGCTCCCTGAAGAAAGCTGAGGTGGGTCGCATCGTGGATCGCTCCGGTGAACTTGCGGATGCCTTCGGGAAGTCTACCGGCAAAGTCAGGCACCTTTACCCGGCGGGGAATTTGGTGCTCAGGCAGACCACGCATGTGCAGCACCGGGTCTTCCCCTTCCACCTGCTGCCATTCGAAACTGACGTTGCTGGCCGTCACATCGAAACTCTCCCGGTATTGCCGGGCCGTATCGAACAGGCTGCGAGTCACTTCTGCCACCACGTCGCTGTCTTTGATCTTGAACGTAGCGCTTTCAACAGCAAACGGGCTGTTGTAATGCTTGATCAAATCTTTACTGATCCGCCCGGAGCCATGACAGACAACACTTTCAGCGTGGGCTGCCTTGCCCTTCTCGGGATCGCTGAGGATCGCCAGACACGGACTAACACAGTGAGTCGCATACCACATCGGTGGCAGCCCGGGCCAGTAGTTGGGCCAGCCGTGCATATCCTGCTGATGGCTGCCGCGCAGGAACTGGATACGACCCAGCACACCCCGGTCGTACAAGTCCTTGGCAAAGAGATATTCCCGACTGTAAACGACAGTCTCCATCATCATGTAGGTCTTGCCCGATTTCTTCTGGGCTTTGACGATCGCACGACACTCGTCGATGGAAACCCCCATTGGGACGGTACAGGCGACATGCTTGCCGGCATTGAGTGCTGCAATGGACTGCTTCGCATGATCCGGAATCGGACTGTTGATATGCACTGCATCGACGTTCGGATCTTCCAGCAGATCTTCAAAACTGTTGTACCGTCTGGCCACGCCAAACTGGTTGCCACACGCTTCCAGCTCTGCCTTGTTACGACGGCAGATCGCATACATCTCCGCATCGGGATGATTCTGATAGATCGGAATAAACTCAGCGCCAAACCCCAGACCAACGATGGCTACCCGCACTTTCCCCGTTGCCATGAATCTACTCCCTCACCGATTCGATAGAAGAGAAGCCTCTCGACCCAGGTTCTGAAGTTACCGACACGGTACCCACCATGCAAGAAGAAACTTCTCAGTGGTTCGTCCTGGCAGATCGCCCATTGCAGTGCTTTGGAACAGCCACTACATTGAGCAGGATGAAACCGATCTCCACCCCCTGGCCTGCCGCTTTCTACCGTTCCCTGTTTCAGAACTGGCACGTGCGTGGCCACATGCGGCTGGGCACCTGGATGAGCAGGCTCTTCCCTTCCATGCGGAATGTGGAAGTGCCTCACCATCAGGGAAAACTCCATCTGGATCTAAGAGATCACGATCAACAACGCATCTTTCTTGATGGCGGAGTAAAAGCTGAACCAAGTGAAGTAGCTCTCGTGCAAACCCTGGTAAAGCCGGGCAATATCGTGATGGATGTCGGCGCTCACATCGGCGTCTATTCCACCATGCTGGCAGAGTTGGTTGGCCCAACTGGCCTGGTGCTTGCCTATGAACCGCACCCTACGATGCTCTATCTCAACGCTACTCCGTACCAACAGCTAATAGTCAGGCCCTTTGCTGTTTCCGAGAAGGAAGGGGGCATCGGATTTGTTTCAGATCGATCCAGCGCCTCTCTCACATGTTTCAACCACCGACGCCTCTTCGAGCGATCTGAAGAGCGTTGCCCTTGATCAGGAAGTATCGCGCATGAAACTTCCCAAGGTCGATTTTCTAAAGATTGATGTTGAAGGACATGAAGAGTTCGCCTTGCTTGGGGCCAGTCAACTTCTAACCAGTGAAACTCCTCCAGTATTGCTCTTTGAATTTGTCCCGTTTTTCCGTCCACGCTGGAAGCAGGGGGCTATTCAAACGCTCAAGAACATGCTCAAGCCCGGCTGGACCGGTCTGGCACTGGGGTTTGATGGCTCCAAAAAGGAATGGTATGACTGGTCGGAAGCAGCAGCGAACACCAATTATCTGCTGATACCGCCTCATCGAAGTGAATTGTTACGAGAGCTGAAGTAGCCAACTATCTAGATGAACTTAATAAGGGTGTCACTGAATAACTCTCATTCAGCATATTATTATTTTCTGGAAATACTGTGACGCGCCAGCCAACTTCGGTGCATATTGCCATAGGAGTCTGAAGTGAACTCAATGGTAAAGCAGCCGACAGCCTTATTGGCTAGTCTACAAACGCAGGGACAAGCGCATTCCATTTCCGATTCTCCGAACGATGGAGAATTGCTGCGGCGGTTCGTGGCCAACCGCGATGAAGCCGCTTTCGCTGGGATGGTGCATCGCCATGGAGTGATGGTTCTGCAAACCTGCCATCGTGTGATTGGTCATGCCGCCGACGCTGAAGATGCCTTTCAAGCAACCTTCCTGGTCCTATTGCGTAAGGCAAACAAAGTTCGGACTTCGGAATCACTGGCACCCTGGCTGCATTCGGTGGCTCATCGATGCGCTTTGGCACAACGGCGGAAACTGGCACGATATCGCCGTAGAGAAACAGCTCTTCAATCGGATGTACAGGTTTCCAGGGAACCGGCGACGGAACGGGATTGGATTCCCTATCTCGACCACGAAATCGAGCGATTGCCAGCAATGCATCGTGATGCGGTAGTGCTCTGCGAATTGCAAGGTAAAGACAGGAAAGAGGCGGCGGTGCTTTTGGGTGTGGCCGAGGGAACTCTTTCCAGCCGACTGGCCAACGCCCGTAAGAAGCTTGCAAAACGCCTTTCCAAGCGAGGGTTGCTCAGCCTTGCTGCATTAGGCTCCTGGGCCGCATTCCATTCTCCCTCGCATGCAGCCGCTTCCGACGCTTTTGTCCAAAAGACTTTGAGCTTGACTGCGACTGGATTCACGAAGGCTTCACCATCAGTCAGTCCTGCTGTGGAAGCAATTGCCCAAGGAGCGATGAAAAGTATGTTCTTGTCCAAAGCAAAAACGCTCGGTTTTCTTCTGGCAGGTTACTGCTGCCTGACTACTGGCATCTGGTATCTCGGGGCAACCGAAAAACCAGATATAGATTCCAAGACGCCAACCATCGTTAACCCATCTCAACTTTCCAAATCGCTGGATGGTGAGACGTTCGATGGTAAATTGCTGTCAGGCCAATGGGAGACAACTAAGAATGACGGCGTCAAAGTTACTCTGGAGTTTCTGAAGGAAAACAAGATGGTAGTCAACTATGAATTGAAAGGGCAAATGGTACGGCTGGAAGGCGACTATAAGCTTGAAAAGGATCAATTCACCTGGTCACTCGTCAGGATAAGTGATGGCCTGAAAGTCGAGCGGCCCCTCAAGATAATCACATTAGCGGAAAAGGAAGCCATCCTTTTAGATGAAAAGAACGAGAGATTGATGTTCAAGAAACTTCCATAGCGTAATGCGGCAACTGGCTACTGGCACATCCTGAAAACCATTGGAGATTATCCTATGAAACGATTCTTGCTGTCAGCGGCGTTACTTGCACTGCCAGGCACGGCTCTTTTGGCTCAGGAGAAAACCAAGAACCCGCCCCAAACAAAATCGAATGATTCTCCCCAGCCTCCGGCGAAGGGAGAACTAACTCCCCAGGAGAAATTCAAGGCCGCTAAGAAGGCTGTGGTTGCTGCGCAGAACGATGTCAACAATGTGACCGACGAGATTCGGAAACGCAAGGAACAGGTCAACCTGGAGAACAAGGAATTCAAGGCAGTCTATGATGTGTATCAGAAGGCAGCCCAGGAAGCACGCAATGCTGCCCAGGAGTTGGTCAAAGTGGATCCGAAGTCGGATGCCGGCTTCGAGGCGATTACCTTTCCCATGACCATTGGTCGTCCCAAAGCGGAAGGCTTGAAATTGCTGGCAGAACATCATGCCGAGAAGAAAGGCATAAGCCGTTCGCTGAATATGCTGACGTATGGCCCCCCAAGCGACGAAGCGGTAAGCCTTCTCGAAAAGATCATCGGCAAAAACCCTAACAAGTTGGATCAGGCCCAGGCCCGCTTCATTCTTGCCAGCTTAATCATGAAATCGGGTGAATCAAAATCATACATCCAGATGTTTGAGGAGTTGGTCAAGGATTTCAAAGATAGTGAAGACAAGGAAGTAAAGAGTATCGTCGCTCGGGCTGAGAGAACACTTTTCGAAATTCGCAGTCTGGCGATAGGCAAACCGGTGCCGGATATTGAAGGGGAAGACATCGAAGGAAAGCGCTTCAAGCTCAGCGATTACAAGGGCAAAGTCATCCTGCTCGTTTTCTGGGGGCATTGGTGTCGACCTTGCGTGGCCATGATTCCACACGAGCGGTCGCTCGTCAAACGTATGGAAGGCAAGCCCTTTGTTCTGCTCGGCGTCAACAGCGATACCGACAGGGACTTTATCAAGAAAATGAACGAAGAACGCAAAGTGTCCTGGCGTTTCTTCTGGTGTGGTGAGGAAGGCCCATCCGGCCCGATCCCGACGAAATGGAATATCTCGGGCTGGCCGACTATCTACTACATCGATCATAACGGCAACATTGCCGCCAGGGATATCATTGGCGAGAAAGACATGGACTCGATTATCGACAAATTAGTCGAAGCCGCTGAGAAGGACCAGAAGGCGGGGGGCAACAAGTAGCCATCGAAGAAGTGTCTTTCGGCATGATGCCCTGCAATTCAAGGACAATGCTTATCACAATACTTGTCTTTCGGTATTCCCTTCAAGTGCCAGGTTGAGGGGAACTGCGTTCATGCCGTAAGTTAATGGGCGTTACTGGATTCGAACCAGTGACTTCTACCGTGTGAGGATAGCACTCTACCGCTGAGTTAAACGCCCTTCAAGCTGACAGCCATCACCTCACAGCTATCAGCCCAAACAAGCGATGAACTTGTTCTGAGGAACAAAGATGAATCCACTCTTGCAGTGGATTCATCTGGTCTTGCTGATAGCTGACGGCTGATAGCTGAAAGCTATTAGCTCTTAGCTTGATAGCGTTGCTGACCTTCAGAGTCAACAGGGGCGGGCTCCTGGAACTTGGGAGCTGTAGCGGCGATGCGCTGAGGTGGGGCTGCGGGCTTGGGTGCTTCCGGGGCCTGGTAGTTGTTGCTGGCCGTATTGACCGATTCCACTTCGTCTTCGATGCCCTTGAGGCCCTTCTTGAACTCCACAATCCCCTTGCCAAGATACCGACCGACTTCCGGAAGACGTCGGCCAAACAGAACTACACCCAAACCAAGAATGATCAGGATTTCCATCCAACCGAGTTGGCCGCCGAAGAAGGCTAGCATAGCCGATCTCTCCTCAAGGTTCGCAGGCTCGTGGTGTGTCAGGTACGGGTGTGAACAACGGCGAGCAGGCAGGGTCTTTCTTCTAATCTCTAGTATATTTCGCCGAAGTCCCATAGGGCAAGGTCTTTGTAACCTCCAGACGCCGAAATCCTACCCTGCCTGCTGAATAATTCTCCAATTAGATCATCTTTACTGCCTGGACATCTGGTTCCAGCATGATTTAAGCTGAATTTCATTTCTTACGATTTTTTGGGAATGTAGTGCCAAGAGTAGCTCGATGAACACTATGATGGCTAGGAGCATTGTCGCGCAGGAGGGAGAAATGTCCCGGACTATCGGCACTTTCAATAGATTCATCACATGGATGCGTCCCGAATCGGATGAATCGCTTCTCCAGCGTTACATCGCTCGCAACGATGAAAATGCCTTTGGCCTGCTCGTCAATCGATACGTCAACCTGGTCTCTTCCGTTTGCAGCAAGACTCTCACCCGCTCCGTTGATGTCGAAGATGCCTGCCAGGCTACCTTTCTGATCTTGGCTCAACGTGCCCAGGCGATCCGAAAGCAGGATGCCCTTCGTAGCTGGTTGCACGGCGTTGCCATTCGAGTCTCCAAAGCCATCCAGCGTCGCCAGGTACGCATGGCTCGCCGTGAACGTGAGAACGCCAACAAGCAGATCGTTGCCTCCCCTGCTGAACTCCTTGCTGATACCGATCTGCACGACATGATCCGTCATGAAGTGGATCGGCTGCCCGAGCAATATCGCTTGCCTCTGCAACTTTGTTACTGGGATGGCCAATCTCGTGAACAGATGGCTGCCACCTTAGGTTGGTCAACGGGCCAGGTGAAAGGACAACTCGAACGAGCCAAGCGACGACTCAAGGCCCGCCTCGATCAGCGTGGCATTCAATTCATGTTGCCGGTGGGTATTGGCCTGACGACGATTGGGCTTGTTACCGTTCTGCCGACCATTGCTCTCGCAGCGACTGCGGCCAAAGCGACGTCGCAGTTGATGTCCTACTTCATGAGCATCGGCAACCTGTTCGTTCGGGTCTTTCAGGCGACCAAGGGCTTAGGCGTCATCGCCTTCATAGCTGTTGCCATGGGATTTGCGCCGCCGATACCGTTCCTGCCGATCTTTCAAGAAGAGCCACAGGTACAGCAGACGGGCGAACTCAATGGTGCTGAAACCATTGAGGATGACTTTGAGTTTGATGAGTAACCCCTACGCCGCCTGTCGCTCTTCTACTTCATGAATGACATGCACCGGCTTAAATGCCTTCAGGATCCAATATTTCCCCAGGCACCGTTCGAGCCATTGTTTAGGCAACCAACGGTAACCCCACCAGATTTCCCGGCGACGAATATGCCGTCGCTGCCGACGATGTTCGATAAAGTGCGGCAGGAACAAACGCTTCAGTTCAGCACTCCCCAGCCCTGCATGAAACGGTCTGGGATTCCGAACCGTCTGCCAACGTCGCGGTCGGGCTGGCACCACTGCCACCACTTTACCACCGGGCTTCAGCACCCGGTAGATTTCCTGCACGATCGCAGCCGGGCTGAACATCTCGTGCATGAGGCCATCGAGATGAACCACATCGACCGAATTATTATCGAGAGGTATCTGCGTGAACGGCGCATGCAGCGTGCGTACCGCTAACTTTCGCAGAGCAAAGTTCCGTCGAACCAGTTGAAGATCATCCTGCACGTTGTTGCAGACGATGACCTTGGTGCCGCATCGGGCAAACTGGGCCGCATCTGTGCCGAAGGTCTTGCCTAAGACCAGCAATGTTTCGCCGGCATGTTTGCCAAACTCCAGCACACGAGGCAGCCAGCGACCCGGCCCACCGTAGCGAAGTCGCTCCGCTGCCAGAAACCATTGCATGGAGAACGGTTCCACCATGTAAGCCGGCGGCCTTCTCCGTCGTGAACTGCGCAGGGCGCTGAGAGTTTCCCGGCGAAACAACGCCAGCACATCGGGGTCATCCGCAGGCAGATGCACCCACGCTGCCGGTACGCTGGGAAGGCTTGAAGACATGGCAGACTGCTGGATACTAGTCAACGGACCATACCGGGCCGAGGGCCGAGGCTTTCGTAGCGACGGCACCGGCTGTTCTTCACGCCATATCCACGTCCGTTCCGACATGATCCGCTATCCTTGCAGTATCGTCGTCCAGAACGCTGCTCCATAACGCATCCATAGACTTTGTCAACATCGTCTTTCATCATTAACAAATTGAATTTGGACTCAAGATTTGATCAACCACCAAGGCTCCTACTTGAGCCTTGGTGGTGTCAATGTCCTATTTCCCAGCCTTCATCACAGTATCCCCAAACAGCAAGAGTCCCATACCCTCAGGCTTGGGTTTGACTCCAGCGGGCATTGATGCTGCCTGGACACCCATCCCAGGGATGATCCGGGTAACATTGGCCGCCCAGACTTCGTTCTCCAGCTTGAGCTTACCCGTCAATTCCACCAACGGAATCGCTACCTCAGCCGTCCAGCCCTCGGAACCGGGGCAAGCTTCAACGAACCACTTCGGGTTCCAGGTCATGTCGCCGCAGCACTCTTCCATCACACAGCCCCGAGAATCGAACTCCATGTGGAAATAGGTCCCGTAATCCCTGTCTATATCGAACAGAAGACTGATTCGATCATAACTGCGCAGATCATCATCCCTCTTACGGGGTTTCACCGGTGCCAGCACCGGCATGCCCCGTGGTTGCTGGCACTCCACAGCTACATAGAGATAAGTATCATCGAATGCGAACTGTACCGTCGTCTGTTCCGGGCACTCGCCCGCTGTCGTTTTCAGTGTGGTGGCTGGAACCTTCTTCCAGACAGCATCATCAAGCTTGCCGTCGAGCTTAGGCATCTCGGCGATGCGCACCGCCTGCATGGTCGGCTTGGTCGGCGTCCCGATACGCTGTTTGAGCCACTGCTCTGCACTGGCAGCCTCGCTCCACACACCCTGACTGTACTTCCATTGGAATGCCGATTGCATGAGTTCGCTCTGCTCTTCACGGCCGTCAAGCCGTTGATTAGCAAGTAGGCAGAACTGTAGATCGGGGTCGCCATAGCCCAGCGGATGCAACACCGAATAGACTTCACCCGCAGCCAGCGCTCCGCCTGACCATCGTCGCAGTTCAAGTCGGCGGCGCTGTAATATGGTTCGCTGACTCATCAATTGTCGTTCAAAGGCAGCATCACTCGGATCGCCAAGCTTGCTGGCCGGCGAGCGAAGCACGTAGTCTGTGAAATGCTTCATCTGGCCCGCATCGGCACGGCGACGAATTTCGCTGCTACCCATCATCATGGTAACGAACCGGCACGATTCAGGAGCCAGTCGGTGGGTCGGGAATAAATCCAGGAGCATGAGATGGCATTCACGAGCCATCGTCCATTGGCCCTTTTCTACAAAGTCTTGTGCCTGAGCTGCGATGCGATCACCCTGTGTGATGCGAGCCAGACCGTTGAGGCTATGCTCGAAGTTAATAAAGAACCTCCTGGCTTCACCGGCATCGAACATCTTCGCTTGAAAAGGCAACGCCTCCACTCGCTGTTTCTCCGTTGCAGCTTCGAGCAGTTGATAGCGGAGGCTATCCACATCCACTATCTCGCGCCGTGCTTGTCCACCATGCCCCAGCGATAGCCCGGCAAAAAGACTAACCCTGGCCTCAGAACCAAAAGGAATGGCAATCCCCACCAACGGAATTCGACACGCAGAATGATGCAGATCCATGCCGGAAGGCATTTCCGTCCATGCCTTCCACAATGTGTACTCCTCCAGCATTGGCCCACGGACATAGTGATCGTTCACCAGCGGACGAGCCAGGTTGGCAAAGTCGTTGGCTGAAGCAAAAAGCACTGGGCGAGGCATCTCCAGATGGACGACGCAATCGGTCGTTCCGCTGGGGCCCTTCCTCGTGAACAGCCGGGCAGGCTGCCAGGGCTGAAGATCAAGTTTGGTGAAATGATCGGGATAGATGTCTGCTCTGCTGCACAAGTCACAAGCTTGTCGCAACGCCAGGGCCACCGCAGCACCTGTGGGGCCTCCCGCAGAAAGAGCTTCCGGGGAATCGCAGATCACTACCGAGGGTCGCCACATGCGGAGAGCCAGCACCATCTGCTCCAATAAATGCTGCTGTTCGGTCAGTTCGACCATCTTGGCTGGCTTCATGTATTGCTGGTAGTCAGCCACCACCATCGGCGACAACACTTCACTTGATGTACCACCCACCACACGGACTGCCTGACGCAGTTGATCGCGATCCGATTGCCATCGGCCCGGTTGATGAGTCGCCTGGACACCGACACACAAATATCCTTGATCGCCACCCACAGCAGCTATCGTTCCCACGGGAATCTGTTGTGCAGAGGATGAGACAAACATTGCAGCACTGCGGTGCCCTCCTCGGCGGGCCACCTGCCAGGTCTTGCCGCTGTCTTTGGTGAGCAGAATGGTGCCTAACTCGCCGAGTGCATATCCCTGCGTTTCGCTCACGAAGCACAGGCCATGCAATGGCATGGGCTGGGAGGTACGCTGAGCCTCCCATGACTTGCCATTATCCCATGAATGGAACACAACCGAACCAGGGCGTCCTGCTATCCAGACATGACTGCCAAAGCAACACACCGCATTGAAGTCAAGCAACCCCATCAGTTGCTCACGCATTGGCAGTTTGATTATCTCCCAACTTTTGCCGCCAGTCTGGCGACTGAGCAGCACCGTAGCCTGGGTACCCACCGCCCATACATCGTGGTCCTTACAGGCCATGGCATTCAAACAGACCTTTTCGCATCCCCGTATGGGAATAGACAGCACTTGATCTTTTTCAAGTATGCCTACCGACCCGGCAGGCCCCATACCAATAGGCTGTTCCTGAACGAGCGTGCCGGTCGTCCAACCGTGTGAAGTATCGAGTGCAGGGATGGCTACCCAGGATCGCCCACCGTTCTCGGTACGGAACATCCCACCCGGATTGCCGCCATTGGTATCGCCGAAGGCGTATCCAAGCTCACCATCGACAAACTTGACCGCCTGTAGCCCAGGCAATTCTCGTTGAATCAGTTTTGTCCAGGTAGCGCCGCCATCACGTGTACCAAGGATGACGCCGCCAGTGCCACGGCCATAGGGCAGAACTTCCATCCCGACGGCAAAGCCGATGTATGCATCAACAAATTGCACAGATCGTAGTGAAGCTCGCACTCCACTGTGCTGAGTCTCGAACGATTCCCATCCATCGAGTGTGTGAAGGATCAAGCCATCATCGCCGACAGCCCAACCCTCTTTCCCATCAACCATGTGCATGGAGTAAAGAGGTGCATCTGCCGTCGCCGGGGCTTCATGAGCTTGAGCCAATCCCAACGTAGTTAAACAGACAACGAAACCAGCCAAACCGTGGCGCAGCATACCACCTCCTCCATGAGGTCATACTTAGACGAGCGTATCTCATCCAAATGAGCGATTTTGGTCAAGAGGAATCCTAGAGAGAGTGGCCTCTCAGAAATATCGAGTGGCGTCACTTAAACCACTCTCGACAAACCCTTTACGTCGGATCTGACAACTATCACACCGTCCACAGGCCCTCCCCTCGGAATCCGCCTGATAACAACTGACGGTGATTCGATAGTCCAAACCAAGTCGGGTACCCGTTAGGATGATGTCGCTCTTGGACATTTTCACCAGCGGAGCATGGATTCGGAACTGGCCACGACCTTCAACTGCGGCCTGCGTACCCAGATTGGCCAGCCGTTCAAAGGCGGTGAGATACTCCTGTCTGCAATCGGGATAACCACTGTAATCAACCGCATTGACGCCTACAAAGAGATCGAACGACCCGACAACCTCGGCTAAGCCCAAAGCCAGTGAGAGGAAGACCGTATTACGAGCCGGTACATAAGTGATGGGTACGCCCTGCCCCATGGCATCCTGGGTACGATCAGTCGGAACCGCAATGTCAGCCGTTAATGCCGAACCGCCGATACTGCGAAGATCAACCTTCACGACCCGATGGCTGGCGACTCCAAGATTCGCAGCAATGACCTGTGCAGCCTTCAATTCCACCAGATGTCTCTGGCCATAATCAAAGCTAATGGCATGACACACATATCCTTCGCTTTTGGCGATAGCCAGCACCGTCGCGCTATCCAGCCCGCCACTGAGTAACACCACCGCCGGCTTAGACATCGCTATTACCCTGCTGAAATAGACTCATACCGCATCGCCAGTCCCACTGCGGCGATTAAGAACAATAGCCATGCCACAGTCACTGACCATAACCGGAACTTAGGCTGCGCCAAAAGACACAGTAGACACGCCGCCGGTGCAGCAACAACCAGAATAAAACTCCACACAGGCACTTCGCTAAAGGTACTTAATCGTCCATAGAAGAGCAGAAAAGGAAAGAAGACAGCACTTGGGCCGGACAGACCTTGAATTTCAGTCTTGCTAAACATCGCTGAGAAAAACAGGCCCACGCTGCTGATCATCCACATCAGAGCAACATCGCTCAATCGCGCAGTATGGGCATGCAGCATGACAAGGGCAGTCGCCAAACCAGTGGAACTGAGCAGTACTAAGAAAATCCAGCCAGGTAACCGCCGTTCACCAATGCTGAGCACTACATAAAGCGCAATGCTGGCTGCTGCCACAGCCAGACGATGACTCAGTTCAATATTCTCGTGGAAGCACAGCGTCCCGCTCAATACGCCCACCAAAGCTACCTTCACTGCCCATTTCCATGGTTGTTCCCCGTTCAGAAACATCGTGACCAGGCTGAGCGCGAGTATCAAACAAACACGCCCCAACTCCTGTTCCCAATCGAACCAGGGCAAGGGCGTGTTGAGAACATTGGCCGCAAAGAGACCCAGCACCAGAGCCAGTCCTGCTCCTCTCCATCGCAACAGGACCAGCCCCGCAACGAAGCTAACAATGAAGCCGGGTAGGAGGATGGATTTCACAAGATCCCAGACGACTTCCAGAGGCGGCATGGGCATGTTACTTGGGAGCCGTCACTTTCAACGTGAGCTTGACCTTTTCATCAATCATCTTAGCGCCATAGCTGATCTTCCAGTCGTGACGATTGATTTCCCACTTGTCGCTTTCCAAACTCAGCCCCGGATCGCTGATGTCGATGGTAGCCGGGATGACGAGTTCCTTGGTGACGCCATTCATCTGGAGCTTACCATGGATGTCAAACTTGTTACCACCCTTCTTTTCCACCTTGGTGGAAAAGAACTTGGCGACCGGATATTTCTGCACATTGAAGAAGTCGACTGTCTTGAGATGGCCTGTCAGTTTCTCATCATCGGTGTAAATAGAGCGCATATCAATGTCGACTTTGAACTGGGCCGTGGTAATATTGTTATCCTTGACGGTGATCGTCCCCTTGAGTTCCTTGAAGCCGCCATCATGCTTTCCGTCCTTCTTGGTACCGACAAAGCCTATTTCAGTGTTGCGACCATCCAGACGATAGATATCATCTGCAAACAAAGAGCTGGCAAGGAACAATCCTGCAAGAACAACCGTTAACCGCGCAAACATGGTTCGACTCCGGGAGAGGATGAACTGGCAGTTGCATATCCTGCCACAGGTCAGTCTATGATGCAAGACATACTGCTGCCTATCAATGGTACACATTATATTTGATCAGGAGCAAAGAGGGATGCCAACCCCAGTTGGATCAACACCCACAGTGATCGTACCATTTCCCTGATATTGGCTTTGGAAGCCCCCACCCGGCGATCGACAAAGACGATGGGGGTCTCTTCCACCTTGCCCCCCAGGTGTATGCACCGAAAGAGCATCTCCTCCTGGAAGGAATAGCCTTTCGACCACAACCTCTCGAATGGTATCTTCTTAAGCAAAGAAGTACGGTAGCAGCGAAACCCGCCACTGGCGTCCCTGGCCGGGATTCTCATCAGCACTCTCGTCAGCACATTAACCAAACGGCTGATCAGCCAGCGCTGAAGCGGCCAGTTAACTACTCCTCCGCCCGGCATGTATCGGCTGCCAATCTTGACATCGCACCGTTCACTCAACGTGGTTAATGCCGGCAGATATTTTGGGTCGTGGCTTGAGTCGGCATCCATGCTGACGTATCGGCCATGACCCTGATCAATGGCTTGTTGCATCCCAGCCACGATTGCGGAACCCAGCCCCAGTTTTCCGGTTCGATGTTTTACCTGAATGCGCTCATCTTTAGCAGCGAGTTCATCAGCCAGTTGTCCCGTGCCGTCAGGCGAGTTGTCATCAATGATCAGGATGTGGGCATGAGGCACATTTTGATGAATGCCAGACACCAGTTGAGACAGGTTTTCCCGTTCGTTGTAGGTGGCTATCCCGATAAGGAGTCGATCATCATCGATCATTACTCACGCTCACCTGATTATCTGCTTGGGTTTCATTTGCACACACGGTAGAGTATGATAATCATAGTCCAAGTTTAGCCACACGAGGTTAGACTAAGGCAAAACCCGTTTCTTTTGTTCCTACAACGTGCTGATACACCTATGGCCGGCGAATTGAAAGTGACCTGCGGACAATGCAAAAAAGTGATGCAAGTACCGGAAGTACTGGCCGGAAAACGCATCAAGTGCCGAGGCTGTAGCGGCACGTTGATGGTGCCTAAGCCCGCGCCGCCCAAGGCTGCTGCCGTGGTTGTGGATGAAAACAAAAAAGGCGGCATGTTTGAACAAGCTGTCGCCTACGGCGTTACCAAACTCGATGAACAGGTACGCTGCACTTTTGCGCCAATGACCTCGATGAAGGACAAGTCGTTTGCCTCAAGTGCGGCTACAACATGCAGACCCGTGAACGCCATGGCGTGCGTGTTCTGCACCGACACACCGGGGGGACTACTTCCTCTGGCATTTGCCAACTGGACTTTGTGTATTGGTTTCGCTCTTTTGTATTTTTGGCATCGTCGTCGTCTGGACCGACTTTATTGATTTGGGCGACGTGGGCGAGTACGTCCAAAAATGGAAATGGGGTGCAGTCTATACCACAGCCTTTCTCGCTTGGATGATTTTCCTGTCTGGTCGCTTTGCGATCAAACGCCTCTTCTATCATCCCCATCCCCCGGAAGTCGAGAAGTTTGAACACGAGGAAGATCGTGCTGAGGACTAAATGTTCATGACAGCAGCCAAGTTCCGCAGCCTGGCTCTCAGCTTGCCGGAAACGGTGGCCGCTGAGCACATGAACCACCCCGATTTCCGGGTCGGCGGTAAGATCTTCGCTACTCTCGGCTGGCCCGACGCCGGGCATGGCATGGTCAAACTGACACCCATCCAACAGGCTGCGTATGTGCAGGCTCATCCGACCATCTTTAAGTCCATCGATAACGGCTGGGGACGAAAAGGCGCATACCTGCGTCGTTCTGAAAACTGCCAGAGTCGAGATACTCATGCAAGCACTCAAAGATGCCTGGCTGAATACCGCTCCCAGAAAACTGGTGTCACTCATTTAAGTAGATTGAAACGCCTCCATAGCTCGGGGCTTGGCCGAACAAGATGAAACACTACGAGCATGGGCCAACCCACATACTTTTCCGCACGAGGGAATCGCTCCGCGAAGGCAGCATCCGGGGTTGCTTCTGCAATGCTTCTGATGTGAAACCCCATGCTCAGCGCACCCATCACCATATCACCCATAGTATGCTGCACGCTGCCGGGCTGAATTAACTCACCCGTGTTCGGATCAGTAAATCGAGCCTGGCTGCCTCGAAGGAACATCGCCGGATGCAAAGTGGAGATGACCGCGGAACCACCTCGTTTGAGGACACGATGGGCTTCCGAATAAAACGGAGTCAGGTCCTTGAGATGCTCCATCACCAGCCCGCACACGATGATGTCGAATTGCTCATCGGCGAACGGCAGCGGCTGATGTAAATCATGCACGCGAAATTGGATCGACTCGGCACCAGGCTTTCTACGTGCCTCCGCCAGCATCCCTTCGGAGAAATCCACAGCCGTGACATTCGCTCCTGAATGAGCGAGCCAAAGCGCATGTCTGCCGGTTCCACAGCCCAGGTCGAGAACGTACTTACCGCGCACGTCACCCAGGGTTGCCTGTACTAACGGCTCTTCCAATGGCGGCAACGGATTGGCATCGTGATCGTACACAGCGGACCAGCGATCATAGCCACTGCGCACACCAACAACGGAATCGCTCAAAGCAAAGGCTCCAGCATCAACAGAACAGGAAAGACTATAGACTTTAGTTTATCTATGCCGCTTTCCCATGAGTATGCCCGTAGATGAATCCTTCAGTTCATGAACTCAGCCAAGATTCATGTAACAATGAATTTAGCCTATTTCCCCCAGAGGCCCGGAACGATACCGATCTTGACGCCTGACACCAACCTGTTACAGCAGTATGTTCTGTTGCAGAGGTCGATGGTGGAATGTTTGAACCAGAGCCTAACTACTGCCGATGCGATAGATGCGTACCGTTTCGGGAGCTTCCCTCTGCCCGAAATGATAAAGCAGGTAAAGAGGGACGGTCAGGGAGTATTGTTCGATGGGTTGTGCGTCGCAGGATGGTACAGCCAACCTGGCTGACTGTCCGGGCACATCAGTCCACGCTCCCTGCCTGGGAAGGACCTCCGCCCCACTCGTATCAGGAGGCCGCATCATGACGGCCGGGTGGGTTGTTTGTTTACTTCTGTTGCTGATTGATGGGCCGGTGCCTGTCGTTCGTGCTGATGATGCGCCGTTTCAAATGGGCATCGTGCCTGCCACATTCATGCCCGGCGATGAATACAACTCCAACGTACGCTTCACCGATCTGATTACTCCCAGCGTCTTTGACTGGTATGGCTATGCCGGCGTGGTCTTCCTGGATCGCAGCACGCAGTCTGGCAATTTTGGCACTAGCCTCGGCGCCATCCAATCGACCGGCCAGGGAAACTCCTTCGTCGATTTGAATCCGAATGACAACCGTTTGATTACCACCCGTGATCTTGACTCGGGCCCCAGGACCGGCTTGCGTTTCCTTATCGGAAGAACCATCTGGACTGATCCCTGTGATGATCGTGGCTGCGAGGCCAAGCACAACGACATACCGGAACCCATGCGAACGCTCAGCCTCGAACTTGGTTATCTCAACTTACTGCAACAGCAATCGACGGTTCGCTATCACGCCAATCCGGCGGTACCGAACGGGGCCATCATCTCCCGGCTTGCCAGCCTCGGCAATGATGGCACCTACACTCCCGTACTTTGGCCCTTCGATAATGCCAACACCAATACTCTTACCTATCGCAGCCGGTTCGACTCTGCTGAATTGAACCTGCGTTACACAACAGCTAATACAGGCCGCATGCCTATCGATGTACTCGCCGGCATCCGGTATTTGAAGTGGCAGGAGAACCTTGACCTGCTCGCTTCCAATACTGTTTCGCACCTGCCTGCCTCGCCCTACGGGGCTTACAGCACACGGACAGACAACGACCTCATCGGGCTTCAAGTCGGTAGCGACCTGAGCTATCGGGTGACTTCCGCTTGGAGCTTGATCGGTCGTGGACGAGGCGGCTTATTGGTCAACTCCGCTTCACAAAAGAATAATCTGAACGGCACCCTGGTCGCCAGCAGCCTGCCTCTTAATGACACGGGCTCTGCTTCCGGCGTCGGATTCGCCGGCCTCTTTGAGTTTGGCATCCATACCAACTATCAACTGACTTCTAACCTGTCACTGATGGTGGGCTACCAGGGTCTCTACCTGAGCGATCTCTCCACTGCTCCTCGCCAAGGCCTCTGGAACCCGGAATTGACCAACAGTCGCAACACCCTTGATCGTAATGGCAGCCTTTTCTTCTTCGGTCCTGCTGCCGGCATTGAATGGCGATGGTAATCGCTCCATCAGAGCGTCTTCAGGTATTCTATCACCGCCCATCGCTCCTCTTCCGTTAAACTTATCACCAAACGTGTGGCCACGATTACCCCGGCCAGGCTTGCTCGTATCGTAGATCTTCCGATTCTCGATGGGATGCGTCTGCTCAGCAACTTCATTCTTCACTTCGGTCACTTTCCATCCGACCATGCGATGATCGTAGTCACCTTCTTGCGTCCGGAAACTACGAGTATATTTCGCGGGGCGAGTCTTGGAATTAAGTAGATGGTAAAGCGTGGGCACGCTGCCATTGTGCAGATAGGGTGCTGTCGCCCAGATACCATCGAGCGGCTGAGCGACGTAGCCATGCTGGTTGCTGGTGACGAGTTTCTTACCCTCGCTGTCCGTTTCCTGAGCGAACCAGGTTTTGTCGTAGTGGTCTTTGGCCCGATCATCGATGGCAAGTGCCCGTGTGGAATCGGTGCCGATCTCATCGAGATCAATCAGTTTGTTGGGGTACGTCCAGTTCTCGCCATAAGTACCATGACACGCGGAGCAGTTTTGACTGAAGACAGTCTCGCCTATCTTGGCCAGACTGACATCAATGCGACCTGGATATTTTGGTGGAGTGATCGTCTTCAAATAGGCTTGAATATCCTGGAACGCTGCTTCGTTGGACTTGATCATCGCTGGCAGATAGAAGGGACTGAGCGTGAACTGCATGAGCGTTCGCACACTCCGGGCATCGTTGCTGCCGTTGTAATAGAGTCTCGTCTTCTTTTTTAAATGCCACCAGGGGGGCGTGTCCTCGCAGATGTCGGCCCGCAAACCCAGGTCCAGGGGCTTGGTTCGCAGGGTGAGGTCAGGGTTACGAATACTGAAGAGATAAACCGCCATCGCGCCCGCCTCCACGGTGCCGCGCACATTGGTGAACGGAAACAGTATCGGTCGCAATTCGTTCTTATCTGATCGTAGCCCGGCTAGTTCGGTGAACAGCCCCTCGATTTCGAGGGAAGCGTTGCCCAGACCAATGTAGCTTTTGCCCAGGATGCTTCCGCCATGACACATCATGCAGTCAGCGGTGACACCTTTGGTAATGCCAAGCCACGGCGTAGATCGCAGCCCCATCGGTAAGCCGTCATTGGCATAGGGAGCAGCATGTAAGCCATAGCGTTCACGCACCGCCGCTTCATAGTCGCTGGGCTTCTCTTTCAGATTCCAACTCTTCCATGCTGATTCATACGAGGATCGAGACCAGATGGCGGGAACGAAGGCTTTGGTAGTGAGTAGTTCGTAACCACGCTCGGCGGAAGGCGTTTTCGAGACTGTCTCAGCCACAGGGTCGGAGGCGAGAAGAGTGTTTCCCACTGTCGTGGCACTGAAAAGCAGAACGATCAGGACGAATCCGCCAACTGTACGACTGATCCGAGCCATTTCTGCTCTCCAGCAAGCTCTTAGCCTTGAAGCCAACATCAAAGACATTGGTACAATCATCTCTGCTAGTCTATTCGTTTACGGGACCAAGTGGATGCTCTATTTCCCCGACTTCGAGACGTTCCGCCAATTGGCAGCAGGCCACACCATGGTGCCGGTCTACCGCCAGCTTGTCGGCGATACACTGACCCCCGTAACGGCTTTTGGCAAGCTCAAGGCAGACGACTGGTCATTTCTCTTTGAAAGCGTCATCGGCGGTGAGAAGATTGGTCGCTTCAGTTTCCTCGGCTCCGACCCGTTTCTGAAGATGGAAGCCTGGGGCAAACGAGTGGTCGTGAAGGATCGAGGCCGCACCATCTTTGATGGCGAACGAGCCGATCCACTGAAGTATCTGGAAGAAATCGCCTCTCAGTATCGAGCGCCTCGTGTGCCCGGCCTGCCCCGCTTTACCGGTGGTGCAGTCGGTTTCGCCGGGTACGACACGGTTCGTTATGCAGAACACCTGCCTAAAATCCCCCCGGATGATCGCAAACTCCCAGACCTGTCGTTCGCCTTCTATGACCGGATGATTATCTTCGATCACATTAACAAGACTTTGGCAATCGTTGCCCACGCTCAAATCAGCCCCAACAGCGATTTCCGATCTGCCTACGTTCGAGCCTGTCAACGTGTAGATGAACTGGTGGATACGCTCAAACTCAGTCAAACCGAACTGCCCCTGACTGATGTTATTGCACATGGAGAACTCAAGAAGTCCTGGAGGAGTAACTTCCCCACCGGAGGTTATCAAGCCGCCGTGACCAAGTGCCAGGAGTACATCAAAGCCGGCGATGCGTTCCAAGTGGTGCTCAGCCAGCGACTGCAAGCTGATACGACAGCCAAACCTTTCGACATCTACCGTACTTTGCGAGTCGTGAACCCCAGCCCGTTCATGTTTTATCTGCGTTCCGGGCCAGTCACCCTGGTGGGCAGCTCGCCCGAAATCCTGGTGCGAGTCGAAGAAGATGTCATCACCCTTCGCCCTCTGGCCGGCACACGCCGACGAGGCAAGACCGACGTCGAAGACCGTGCCCTGGCAGATGAACTGCTGGCTGACCCCAAGGAACGGGCAGAGCATGTGATGCTCGTCGATTTGGGGCGTAATGATGTCGGCCGGGTCGCCACCTTTGGCTCAGTCACTTTGCCGGAATTGCTCACTGTCGAACGCTACAGCCACGTGATGCACATCAGCAGCACCGTTCAGGGCAAGCTCGCTCCCGATCAAACCGCCCTCGCTGCCATGCGTGCCGCCCTCCCTGCAGGCACCTTATCCGGTGCCCCCAAAGTGCGGGCTATGGAAATCATCGATGAACTGGAGCCCTGCAAACGCGGCCCCTACGGTGGAGCTGTCGGCTACCTCGATTACAGCGGCAACCTCGATACCTGTATCGCCCTGCGTACCATCGTCCTCCAGAACAACACCGCCTATGTGCAGGCAGGGGCCGGCATCGTCTACGACAGCATCCCGGAAGAGGAATACCAGGAGACGATGAACAAAGCCATGGGACTGCTACGGGCGATAGAAATGGCTGAGGATCTGGAATAACTATTTCGGGCAGTTCGATGAGGAACCAGACAACGGCGACGGCGTGCTACCTGTGGACGGCATGTACGAGATGAACCCATCCATAGTGGAAAAGGTGCGAGAGGAACTTCGTCCGCCGATCCAATTCAACATGCTCTCTATCCAGCCTTGCAGGCGGTCTACCAGCGGAGATTCGCCACCCGGTCTGGATCGAATCCACATCATCGAGAGAATCAGCATACATGCTGTCAGGATGGCGTATAGACAGCGACGATATATTTTGTTAGCGAAGCCAACCGGACAATCTTTTGTGATGATGGTCCCATCGTCTCGCCGACTTAAATGGCCGCACAGATTCCCTTCCGTGGCCAGGATCAGGGCTGAGCCTTCTTCCAGGGTCATCTCCGAGAAGTTGTAGACATGCTTCTGGCAGGATTCACAAAAACGAACCTTATCGTCGCCATGCATGTTGTGCCAACCAACATGACAGGGCGACGCGATTTTGATTTGTTGTAGATTGAGCTTCGGGATCATGCCTGAAACCCTTTTTAGTCATCAAGCAACCGCAGTTCGGTTACAGCGCCGTCGCTGCGATGACACAGTCTCTGAAAGAGTGTCAACTCTAGGCTGTAGGGTGGGTTCGGGGCAGGCAGTGGGTTGATGCCTCTCTGACTCAAGTAGCCATTATACACCTGGCAGACCTTCTTGTTATCAGGAATGTTGTAACTGATGGTTCGAACAGACCCATCGCAAAACAGAGCGTTGATGCCATAGGGATGGGCTGATCCAAACCGTTCGATCGTATCGCTGGGGGTTGGGGACTCGACACTGAAATCTCGTGTGGGCGAAGTAACCAGATCGTAACGTATCCGCGATGTATCCCGAAGTGAAACCATCGGTGTCGCCAAACTGAGGCAGATTATAGACGCCGAGTTCATGCGCTTATCGGCGGCAAGAATCGTGTTAGCCAGCCCGTCACTGATGTCACGGACGTGAATAGCGCTATCCGTGCTGTTGGAAAGCTGCGATTTGAAGTACCGGCTCTTCACGAATACGCCGTTGCGATATGGGTTTTTCGGCTTGCCTTCTTCCCAACCACTGGCATTGGCACAGGAAGGATGGTAGATGCCATTAGCGTCATAAAGAGTGAACGCGCCAATGTTGCCGGCATAGTCATTCATCGCTCGCTTGCCTACTTCAGTCATGATAACCTGAGGATTGCGACGACTGGGGCAAAAGTACGTTTCTATCGGAGTAGCCACAACCTCAGTATCCCCTGAGGGGTCATACCCATAGGTACTGACGTATGAAGCCACTGCTGCGTTTGAGGATCGGAACTTCCAGCAGGCTTCCTGCTCGAGATAGGGCAGAATCTGATACAACCAGCCCCAATCCTGATCCATGCGCGAGGTTGGTAACCCCAGGGCGTTAAGTGTGCGAGGCAGAGGGTTATCGCCGCCCCCTGAAGGAAACAGTTGGTTGTTGGATGCCAGATATAACTGAACACCCTGACCGATCTGTCTTAGATGACTAGCACAGACCACTTTGTTCGCCGCTTCTCTAACCCGATGCACAGCAGGCAACAGCAATGCCAGCAGCAATAGGAGGATGGCAACCACGACCAGCAATTCTACCAGCGTAAATGCTTCACGAGAGCGTGATGGATGGCGGATCATTACAGGTACTCCTTTCGACCCGAGCACTTTGTACAAGGCAACGAGCAAGACATGTCATCTTCAGTCTGGCTTTTTCCTGCTACCATGCAAGCGAATTCACAGAAGTTCTCATAGATGTAGCGGCTTCTGGTATTAGTCCGATTACAAATTACTCATCGGATTCCCAGCGCTTCGCACGCTCCAAGGCCTTGGCCCAGCCTGCCGTCAATTGCTTACGTTGGGGTACCTTCATCGTTGGAGTAAACCGATGGTCCTGTTGCCATTGGCTGGCAATCTCTTGCTGGTTCTTCCAAAATCCCACAGCTAACCCGGCAAGAAAAGCTGCCCCCACAGCAGTCGTCTCGGCAATACGTGGCCTGACGACAGGAACATTGAGCAGATCCGACTGGAACTGCATGAGAAGATTGTTCCTGCAGGCACCACCATCGACCCGTAGTTCCTTCAGCTTGATGCCTGAATCAGCCTCCATGGCATGGAGTATGTCCGCAACCTGGTAAGCGATGCCATCAAGAGCGGCACGGGCAAGATGAGCGGAGGTGGTGCCACGGGTGATGCCAGCAATCAAGCCACGGGCATACTGATCCCAATGAGGAGCCCCTAAACCCGCAAAGGCAGGTACGAGATAAACTCCCCCAGTATCCTTCACCTGGCTGGCCAGCGCTTCGATATCGCTCGATTGATGCACGAACCCCAGGCCGTCCCGCAGCCATTGCACGACTGCGCCGGCAATGAAGACGCTGCCTTCGAGCGCATACTCCATCTTGTTGCCAATCTTCCAGGCAATCGTCGTCAGCAGCTGGTTCTTCGAGGGTACTAGCTTGGTGCCAGTGTTCATCAACATGAAGCACCCAGTTCCGTAAGTGTTCTTCACCATGCCCGGCTTCGTGCAGACCTGGCCAAACAGTGCCGCCTGCTGATCGCCGGCAATGCCGGCAATGGGAATGCCGGGCGAGAAATAGGTCGCCTGCCCATAGACTTCACTCGACGAACGCACTTCGGGTAACATCTTCGCGGAATGCCGAAGAGTTCCAGCAGATCGTTATCCCAGTCACCGGTCTTCAGATTGAGCAGCATCGTTCGGCTGGCGTTGCTCACATCGGTGACATGGCACTTCCCGCCGGTGAGGTTCCAGATCAGCCAGCTATCGACTGTGCCAAATGCGAGTTCGCCAGCCTTGGCACGAGCCTTGGCCCCTTTGACGTTCTGAAGAATCCACTGAATCTTGGTGCCGGAGAAGTAGGCATCGATAACCAGCCCCGTCTTCTTGCGGATCATGCCCGCCAGCCCCTTGGCCTTCAATTGGTCGCACATCTTGGACGTTCGGCGATCCTGCCAGACGATGGCGTTGTAGAGGGGCAGACCGGTCTTCCGATCCCAGACCAGCGTCGTCTCCCGCTGATTGGTGATGCCAATGCCCGCTACATCCCCTGCCCCGATGCCAGCCTTGGATAATGCTTCGTTAGCAACACTGGACTGTGTTTCCCAGATATCGAGCGGGTTATGCTCGACCCAACCCGGCTGAGGATAGATTTGCGGAAACTCTTTCTGACCCACGCTGACAATATTGCCGGCATGGTCGAAAAGAATCGCCCGGGAACTGGTCGTACCTTGATCGAGGGAGAGGATGTAGGACATGTGGTCTCAAGGGTTGAAAGTTGACGCCATTAAAGTGCTTTGGGCCATTGTGCAGCAAAGAGTAACGCACCGAGAATGCCACCAATGATTGGGCCTACGACGGGTATCCACGAGTAGCCCCAATCCGAATGGGTCTTTCCCGGAATCGGAAGAATGAAGTGAGCAATGCGTGGCCCCAGATCACGAGCTGGGTTAATCGCATAGCCCGTTGGGCCTCCAAGCGACAAGCCTATCGACCAGACCAGAATACCAACCAGAAATGGAGCAAAGGCTTTGTCCCAGCCATGTCGACGGAACCATGTTCGCCGGCCCGGTGATGGCGAATATCCCCAGCACCAGCATGAAGGTACCGATGATCTCAGTAATCAAGTTAAACAGGGGAAAGCGAATGGCCGGGGCCGTACAGAAGACGGCACGCTTGGCTTCAGCGTCTGGCGTGACGCTCCAATGCGGGTAGTAAGCAATCCAGACAATGATGCCACCGACGATGCCGCCAAGGAACTGGGCACCAAGATATTGCGGAAGCAGTGGAACATACTTAGTCGGATCGATCGTTGTCAAAGCCAGAGTCACTGCCGGGTTCAGGTGCGCCCTGCTGATCGCATTCACACAATAAACAGCCACCGTCACAGCAAAGGCCCAGCCGGCAGTAATGACGATCCACCCGGAGTTGTTGCCCTTGGTCTTGCCCAGCAGCACATTGGCTACCACACCATCGCCCAGAATTACAAGAATAGCGGTGCCAATAAACTCAGCAAGAAAGATCGACATGGTTGACCACCCGTCCCAAAGAGAATGAATGAGAGGCAGCATACCATGCAGAACGCCGACCTCAAGGAGAAAGTTCCGACACTATTGGCATATTCGTACCGAAATCTTGAGCTATTCAGTCCGGGCACAATGCGTTATTTTGACGCCCCTTGTAAACTCTGAAGGCGATCTGCGTACAGTCATGCAACGAAACAGCTATAGATTGATCAGCCTGCTCTTCACAAGCCTGCTGTGCATCGGTTGCCTCTTGCCCTTGAACACCTCACCGATGCAGTCGGTGCAACTCCCTCACGATCACGAGTTCCGTCGTGGCAACCTGATCTTCCATAACGATGCCGACATCAGCGAGAACCATCCCCTCTTCATGGAACTTGCCAGCTTCCCGGAACAGGTCTGCCGGACGTTGAACCTGCCCGTGACTGATAAGCCGATCCACATTTACCTGTTCAAGGATCGGGTAAGTTACGAGCAATATGTTCAGATGGAGTTTAAGGACATCCCCTCCCGCCGAGCGCTCTTCGTCATGCGGCCTGGCACCGCCAACCAGAAACAGGAGATGCTGCAAGTCCTCTGCTTCTGGGGCGACCGCATTCAGGATGACCTTCGCCATGAACTCACCCACGCCACGCTGCATGGCATTCTGCACAACCTGCCTCTCTGGCTCGATGAAGGCTTGGCTATGTACTTTGAAGTAGGCATCGCAGCTCAGGGAAAACACCAGCGTGCGCTAGCAGCCCTCGAACCACAAATTAAAGCGGGTAATTGGAAGTACGATCTGGACCGCCTCGAAACCCTCAAGGAAGTCGACCAGATGGGACTGGTCGACTACTACGAAGCCTGGGCCTGGGTCTACTACCTGATGCACTCCGATGCGGCCAACGCCGGTTGTCTTCATGGCTACCTGAAAGATCGACAGCGTCCGAATGCACCTGCCACCACGCTGCAACAGCGCTGGTCGCCCTTAGGGGCAGTACCCGGCCAACAGTTGCCGGAGTATCTCAAGAAGTTACTTGACGAACGCAGTACCTGGCCCCACGGCTAAGCTGTTCTGTATCGGAAGCCGCCAGGCTTCCGATCTTGATCTCGACGGAACTCTTGGCGAGTTCCGCTACACTGCTGTATGCTAACCCCATGAAGCCCCAACGCATCATTGTCGCCATGTCCGGCGGTGTCGATAGCTCCGTCGCAGCGCTCCTGCTGAAAGAGCAAGGCTACGATGTCGTTGGTGTCTTCCTGCGCACCGGCGTGGCTGAAACCCAGCGAGATGATCAGCGCCATCGTGGCTGCTGCTCCGCTCTCGATGCCCGAGATGCTCGAGGCGTCGCTGATCGGCTTGGTATCCCCTGTTACTCCCTCGACTTCGCCGAGGACTTCCGCCAGGTGATGAACTACTTCGCCGATGAGTATGTTCAGGGTCGCACCCCCAACCCCTGCGTCGTCTGCAACAGTGAAATCAAGTTCGGCAAGCTCTGGCAACTCGCCCTCTCGCTCGATGCTGACTGCCTGGCGACCGGCCACTATGCCCGCATCGGCCAAATGAATGGCACCCACACTCTTCAGCGGGCTGTGGATCAACAGAAAGACCAGACCTACGTTCTCTATGGCATCGATGGCAAGCTCCTGCCCCGACTGATGTTCCCCATCGGCGGCATGACCAAAGCCCAGGTACGCCAAAAGGCTCGTGACGCAGGACTACTTACAGCCGAGAAACCAGAGAGCCAGGACATCTGCTTCGTGCCAGATGGCAATGCCGCCGGGTTTGTGCAGAAGGAACGCCCCGAAGCACTGCAAACCGGAGATATTGTCGATGTTGAAGGGAAAGTACTGGGCCAACACGCCGGTGTTGCTCAGTTCACCGTTGGCCAGCGAAAGGGATTGGGATTGGATCGTGCCACCCTTACCGGCCAGCGCCGCTTCGTTCTTGAGCTAGTCCCCAGCGAAGCCAAGGTCGTCATCGGCACTGAAGCCGAGGGGCAGATTATTGCTCTGAAGGCCGAACGCTGCAACTGGTTTTTACGAGCAGAGCCCGGCCAACCTTGTCTGATCAAATGGAGCCATCGGGTCGAGTTGCAAAGCGGTAGAATCGAATCAATTGACGGCAGTGATGTCACCGTTCGATTTAATGAACCGCAGTTCGGCATAGCCCCCGGCCAGGCCGTTGTCTTCTATTCCAATGATTTCGTACTTGGCGGCGGCTGGATTCAATCAACCCAACGACTAAGCCGTTAAATAGACCCAGAGACTAAAGCCAAGAGCGATCAGCCCGGCAAACGCTGCGATAAACCATAAAGCACTACGCTTGGCCTGTGCCAATGCCAACGAGGAAACGGTCACCCCGATCTGGGCCACCAGCATACTGTAAAAGAACAACTGGCTGCGGTTGCGATGCCGGTCTGATTCCATGCTGCTTCGCCAGACACGCAGTTCGTAAAGCTCAGCGATCTTGCGATTGTACAACGCTTCCTGCCGATAGCGGCGGACATCAAAATCACTCAGGGCTACCTTTGCCCCTGCAACTTGCCTTTCAAGCAGCCGCAGCGGATGCCGTCTATCTGCATCGACCTGTGGCCACTGCTCCCGCAGAGACTGCTCATATCGTTCTAACTGCGTCACCCAGGTCTTCAGTTGCTTGCCAAACTCCGCCGTGGGGTCGCATTGCTGGCTGAACTGCTCGGAGACTTTCTCCGCCAGTTCCGTTGCGTGAATGATCTGCTCCAGCGACAACTTCTTTACCAACTGATATATAGCTTCCTCTTTCTGGCGCTGAGCAATAGCCCCCAGTGCCGCTTCCAAGTTCATCTGAATGGCTGTATCTTCATGCCGAGCGATATCTACTTTGGGCAACGGCCCACCGGAAAGCACTTTCCAATGCCTCTCCGTCTCAGCGGTCATCAAAGGGCCTGCCTTGGTCTGCAAGTCCTTCAGGCTGGCTAAGGCCTGATCTTTCGCAGCTATTGTGGAGGACGTCAAACTCGCTTGCAACTGTTCAATAGTCGCCTGCAACTGCTTTTCCTGAAGTGGAACAGCATGAGCCAGCGTCTGTAACATCTCGATATTGGCTTCGAGTGTCGTCCCCCGAATACGCTTGGCCTGGAAAAAGGCCCACTGATCGCCTGCTTTGGATTGCTGCTGCGAAGCCAGCGAGCGATGGAACATCGCCTGAGTCATCTCACTGGAAGAAAGCCCGGCAAAGACTGTCGCCAGCACCGTCATCACGATCGGTGTTGTGGCCAGGATCTTGCCCCAGCGACCCTTGGGTTGTTCAATTTTATTGATGGCTTCTTTGGGAGTCATATTCGACGCCACCTTGCGTCAGTTCAGAGCTGTCTTCTACTAGCTCCTAACTTCTAGCTCCTAGCTACTTAAGAATACACCCAACAGGATTCGAACCTGTAACCTTCGGTTCCGTAGACCGATGCTCTATCCAGTTGAGCTATGGGTGCTTGCGCCTCAGTGAGGTATGACGTAGGATATGGTGTAAGGCTGGATCGTCAACACATCCTGAATCGTCGAAAAGACAGACTCCTATCCTCTCTTCAGCAATAGCATAGACACTGTCAGCAACGACTTGGTTCGCCATTGGGAGCATCTCATCATGCGTGCAGTAGCCTTTGAAACATTGGGTGGACTGGAAGTTCTCAAGCTGATGGACTTGCCCACGCCCAAGCCTCAGGGTGATGAAGTCCTCGTCCAGGTCAAAGCCTGTGCCCTCAATCATCTCGATCTCTGGGTACGACGTGGCTTGGGCGTGACCATTCCCATGCCGCACATTGGCGGCTGTGAAGTCACCGGCATCATCGCCGAACTGGGGCCATTAGCAAAAGACTCCGGTTTATCCGTCGGCCAACGGGTCATGATCGCTCCCGGCCTGTTGCCTCAAAAGAACTCGGCGCTGACCGCTGCAGGCATGGATCACATCGATCCGAACTACATGAAGCATGGCTTCCAGACCCAGGGCGGGCTGGCTGAGTACAGTGTCGCCCGAGCCTGCGACATCATCCCCATCAGTGAGACATGGAGCTTCGCCGAGTGGGCAGCAGTCCCTCTTACCTTCCTCACTGCCTGGAACATGCTGCACACGCTGGCCAAGTTGCAACCAGGCGAAACGGTACTGGTAATGGGTGCCGCCAGCGGCGTGGGTGTCGCTGCGGTACAAATCGCCAAGCTTGCTGGGGCCCGCATCATCGCTGTCGCCGGCAGTGCCGACAAGCTGGCCAAGACCAAGTCGCTGGGGGCCGACTTCACCATCAACTACAAAGATCAGGATGTCGCCAAAGAAGTCAAAAAGATCACCGGCGGCCAGGGTGTCGATGTTGTCTTTGAACATGTCGGCGCCGCCCTCTGGCAACACGCCATGAGAAGCATGGGCATCGGCGCTCGCCTCGTCACCTGCGGCGCGACTACAGGCCCGAAGGTAGAAATCGACCTGCGTTTCTTCTTCTCCCGCCAGTATTCGATCATGGGTTGCCACATGGGCAGCCGGGCTGATCTGCTCAAAGTGCTGCAACTGGTTGAACGGAAGCAGCTAGTGCCCGTCGTCGACCGCACCTATCCGCTGGAAGAAACCCGTGCGGCTCAGGAACGACTGGAGACGATGAACGTCATTGGCAAGATCGTGGTGACGGTGTAGCTGTACAATACCTCCATGAAGACCGAACTCCCGCAAGCCATTGATACACTACCCGAAGCAGCCCCTGCGCTCCAGCCTCTATTGCAGCTAACAGCCGTAGAACTGTCGCGCTGGCTGAAAGACCGTGGCTTTCAGTCCTGGTATTCCAAGGCTATCCGTCGTTGGGTACTCTTCAAACGAGCTACCTCGTTTGAACAGATGTCCGACCTGCCCAAGAAATTGCGCGAACAACTCACCGAACAGTTCATCCCTCTGAAATCTACCCCAGCCAAATCGCTACAGGCTCACGATGGCACACGCAAGCTCCTGCTGAAAATGTGGGATGGCGAAGACATCGAATGCGTGATGATCCCCGATTACGACCGCCGTACGGCCTGCATCAGCACCCAGGTGGGTTGTGGCATGGGCTGCGTCTTCTGTGCCAGCGGCCTGAACGGCGTTATGCGGAACCTGGAGCCAGGCGAGATTCTGGAACAACTGGTGCTGCTTCGTAACCTTTTGCCCGGTGAAGAACGGCTCAGCCACATCGTCGTCATGGGTATGGGCGAACCGCTGGCCAACCTCGATAACCTGCTGACCGTCCTCGAAGATGCCACCGCCAAAGATGGCCTCGGCATCGGTGCCCGCCACGTCACCATCTCCACCGTCGGTCTACCCGTCAAGATTCGCCGGCTCGCCGAGTCAGGCAAGCAGTACAGCCTGGCTGTCTCCCTGCATGCACCCAATGAAGAACTGCGTAACAAGATCGTACCCACCAACGATAAGACCGGGCTGCACAACATCATGCAGGCTGCCGACGACTACTTCAAACGCACCGGCAGACAGGTCACGTTTGAATACGTCGTGCTGAGGGACATTAACGACCGACCCCTGGAAGCGGATCAACTCTCGACGCTGCTCAAAGGCCGCGGGGCACACGTTAATTTGATCCCATTCAATGAAGTGGATGGCCTGCCCTACCGTCGACCCACCGACGAACGGCTCAACCGTTTCGTCGAGATTTTGAGGGAGAATGGCATCAACGTTCATGTCCGCAAGCGCAAGGGAAGTGAGATATCCGCAGCCTGCGGACAACTCAGAAGGCAAGCAAAAGCAGAGTCTGGTTCCCCTCTCCCCACCGGGGAGAGGGGTTAGGGGTGAGGGGGATCCTAGATAGAGTTCACCCCGATTGGTATTTATTTTCCGCGAGCCATACTGTTTCTCAATCGGGTTTCATCGATCTAGAAACCCCTCACCCCCAGCCCCTCTCCCCAAGGGGGAGAGGGGAGCATGTTACGCAGCTACACTTTCGCTCTGCACTCCACGCCTGACTTCCAGCTTGAACTGATCCCGATCCAGGAACGTCTCAAACGGTCGATGGCCCGAGATGAGGCTCGCCAGGCGATACCTCCAGGTTTGGCTCATCTTCTTGGGGGTGTTCGCCAGCTTCCTTAACTCTTCCTGATATTGTTCGATCTGTGTCACCGAGATCGTCGGGTACTCCGGCCCGAAAGCGATGGCCCAGGTGTTGCTCGGTCTTTTGTTAGGACCCTGTTGGCCGAGGATGCGCTGCGGGAATTGGTTATCAAGCAATGAATCGAGCGCCTCCGGGGTGAATCGCCAGTAGTCGCTCGGGTGATTGTGAATGCGGAAGTAAAACGGCGTCGAGAGGATCATCACACCATCAGGCCGCAGGATGCGCTTCAGCTCAGCCATCCCCAGCCAGAATCGGCGGACGTGTTCCAGGGTGCTCAGGGCCACAACCGTGCCTACCGATCGGCTCGCCATCGTCAGGCGTTCGACGTTCTCGACCCGATCGACCCCCGGCCCGGCCCGCATGTCGATGCCTACATAAGGCTGCCCGTCGAAGAGTTGCCGCAGGTCAATGAGTTGTTCCTGTCCCGGCACGTGGTACGAACCCACTTCAACAACAGGGGCAGGCATCCTAAAGGTACGAACGGTAGCTTCGATCATACCACGAAGAAACGGAGTCATCCTTGACACCTGCACGATAGGGGAAGGCAAGAGTCTAACGGTCGGCCATATAGAAAGTCAACAGGGGTTGCCGTTAAACGAAACAACCCACGAAGGTTGGGCCTTCGTGGGTCAAATAGTTTCCTTGGAACAATTACCCCTTGGTGGGAGTAGTTACCAGTCCACCGCCTGGCGGCGTGATCGACGGATATCGCTTGATATCGTAGTAGAGCAGCACACAGGAAACGATCATGGCCACCAGCGAGATCGTCAGCAGCACTGTGTAGGAATCATTCGTGGGTCGGGCTTTCTCTGCCATGGCTTGGTCTCCCCTCTGATCGGACTCTTGTTTCTGTTGTTAGCGGCCGACACCGGTAGGCAATATGCTGCTGCCCACGAGATCACCCTTGACTACGGTTACTTTGCGGTTGGCAGGCAGCACAATCATGCCGACGGCTTCGTGATTGTTGACCTGGACAATTCGAATACGGCCAACCCATTCAGCCTTGGGATTGAGCCGGTAGATTTCGAGAGTCTGGTTCTTGGCCAGGCCGTGGTCACTACCCTTGTTTAAGCTGATGTAGGCGCCGTCAGCAGTAACCGCCGTCACCACGCCCTGTACATCGGTGGGCGGAGGCTGAGGTTTACCGGCGTCGGCTGCTGTTTGTTTCTGCATGTTCTTTTCGAGGTTGTTCTCGATCTCACGCCCCAGACGTGCGATTTCGCGCTCGGTCTCATCCAGGCGGGCACGAGTGGTATCCCGTTCAATTTGAGCGGCAACTCTCTGATTCTTCTCGCTGGTCAACTTCTGAATCAGATCGGCCCGGGTGATCTCAGCCTGTTTGAGACGTTCGGAAAGTTCCAGGTTTTCCTTAACCCGCTTCTCGTTGTCAGACTGAATGGTAGAGATAACCACCTGGTTTTGAGCCAGCTTGGTGACAGCCAGATCTTTGGCGTTCTCCGCCACGCTGGCCTTGTTGGTCAGTTCGGTGATCTGGGTTTCATGACGTGCCTTAGTCTCTGCCAATTCCTTACCCAAAGCAATGTTTTGCGAGAGCAGGGAGGCAATTTCTTCCTGCTTGGCTTTCAGATCATCGACGTAATTCTTCTGTCCCGCTTCGAGCTGCTTGACACGTTCGTACCAGCTCATGTTCTTGTTGCGCGGATCTTTATTGGTGTTGTTAATGATGATGGCAAAGCCCAGAAACAACAGGCTGAATACGAAGATGAGGAAGGTCAGAATCTTTCCAATAATCGTCATGGCTTACTTCCCCCGTGCGGCCAGCAGTACGGCTGGCCTCGTCCGAATCCCGCGCTTCTATGCCACGGCTTAAACGCTCTGTCAAGCCCGATGCATCCGCTGGATTCTTGCCCCGTCTTACCAATCTGATAGAGAAGAGCGTGGCTTTCCGCCACCACGCCCATTCTTCCTAAATTACAACACTCACTCGCTCAGGCGTCAACAGCTTTTGGCACATTATTGGATGCCGAGTTCGCTGGCCCGCTTCTTCAATCCTTCAAATCGTTGCTGCAGGTTCTGGAGACGAATTGCGGCGTTGTACATGTCAGGCTGCATCGCATCAGTGCGTTTTTCGGCTTCTTCCTTAGCAACCTGCAATTGAGAGATCGTGTCTCGATAGCTTCGCTGTCCTTCACGGGCACGGGCATCATCCGGTGTCATGATCAAACGTAACCCATTGCCCGTTTCTTTTTCAACTCGAAGCTTATCACGGAGTGACTGCAACTCATTGACCAGGTTGATACGTACTTGGATATCAGCTGGTAGATCAGCATCGATCTTTTTGATTTGTTTCTCCAAATCGTCAGCATCTTTTAGTGCTTCGGCAACGGTTTTGTCTTTATTGGCTGCGATTTCGTCCGGGCCACGGGCTATTTTCGTATCACGAGCAGCCACTTTGCCCAAAAGGGCTTCCAACTGACCCATTTCGGTGGCTTGGGCTCGTCGAAGTGTCGCGGTCTCTGAATTCAACTGTTTGGCAAGCGCATCGAAATCGGTACGATCCGCCACTGCCCACAGGGAAATACCCAGACCAGTGATACTCAAGATCACGATGAGATAAACCAGATTCTTGCCGATGGTGGTTAGCATGTTCAGTGTTCCTCGGCTTATTTGTCTTCTTTGCCTTTGATCGAATCAACGAGTTTTTCGTTGTTCGCTGCCGTCTGGGTCGTTTTCTGCTGAATCTCTTCGTACAGCCGCTTCTTGTCGGCCTCTCGCCCCAAAGCCAACGTCAGGCCGGCCAGGGCTTCTTCGATATCAGCTTCGAGCTTGGTTATTTCGCGTCGCTTTTCGAGATTCTCGAACTCAGCTTGGCGGAGTAGCTCTTTTTCAACGTCACGCCGCTTCGTCAGTTCTTCTACTTCCGTTTTTACCCGGGCCTGCTGAGCCTGGGCATCCGCCAGCCTGGCACGAGCAAAGTAGAGTTTGGCGCCGGCTTCACGAGTTTCAAGTTCCAATTGCGGATACTGTTGCTGTATGGCGGCGCGGACGAGCTTGGTGAATCCGGCCGGCCCCAACTTTTGGGCCCAGGCAGCGACTTCAGGATCGTCAGGTTTCAGCAATTTACTGGGCGGGGTCTTTTTCCTGGCATCAGCATCATCAATCACCGTGAAGCTGCGTTTCTCGCCATCCTTCTTCACTGTTGTTCGTTCCCCGGTGCTCCAGAACAGCGAAGCAATTTCTTGACGAATACCTTCGTCGCTCTTCATCCGTTCTTGGTCAGTATCAGGGCCCTTCAGGCTGGCCAATGCCGCAGCACGAACCTCGGGATCGAGTGCCATGAAAGTGTTCGCATCGACGCTGATTCTGCTCTTGAGAATGTCTTTCTGAGCAACTGGCAGTTCATTCGACCAGTTGGCCACCTGAACTCCATCACGATTGCGTTCCAGGCCGCGGACATAGGCCGTCCAAGCTGCCCGGGCATAAGCGCTCTGCCCCGCCAGGTAGAACATGGCGATAGCCACAATGATATTCAGGCTGGCCAGTACAATCTGTGCAATCGTCATGGGCTAATCTCCCCTGCCCCAAGCGCAAAGTCCCCATTGGACTGATCTAGATAACTAGTTTACCCTATCTGGGACATGGTCAAAGAGGAAACAGACAGGGAAAGGCGGAAAAGTCAGCCAAACAGGGCCGTTTGTAAGGGACAATCTAAGCCTGTTGCGCCTTGGCATACGTTCTCAATGATAGCGCAAGTCAATGGCTTGCTCAAGGAGCAGGCACATCATTTATTCCTAATAGCGATTCGCTTGATGGAAATGCAAAACAACAGTTCTCACATACTTCAAAAGGCATGCTGAAGCCCAAACCAGAATTGAACCGAATCATTCTGATTCACAGCCTTGGCCAGGTCCAAACGGACGGTGGTTCTTTCGATAAAGCCTAACCAACCTAGATCAAACCGCAGCCCGGCACCGAATGAATGAACTACACCTCCGTTGGAGTTATTGTTTAGATAGATTTCACCCACATCATAGAACAGCGCGAGATAGAGATTTTTCATAACACCGACACGATAGCAAAAATCGACATCGGAGTTCTTCCAGATAGGCAGCCGCCATTCAATAGAGCCGACCCATCCCATATCGCCTTCCAGCGTATCACGAGCCAAGCCTCGTACCATATTTGCCCCGCCCAGTTGGAAGAAATAGCCATTGGTGGGGAAGCCTTTACCACCCCAGGCCCTGAAAGCCCACTTGGTATCGGACAGGTACCCTAGTCCTTCAGGCGTCGACTTCACCAGGACCGCTTCACCCTGCACCAGATCATACCAGGAATAGGTGCCAAAGATCGGCAGGCCGTATTCAAAGTTAAAATTGAGCCGGTAACCACCTTCAGGATCCCAGTAGGGAGTCAGGTAATTCTGCGTCCAAAAGAAACCTACGCCGGCCATGTTGTTGAAACCTTCAACACCCGGCGGAACGTAACGGCCTTTACCTGAGCCATCTGCAACGGACGTCATTCGGGCATAGCCTTCGACATATTCAATCGGATTCAAATACAGACTGGGTGTTTCATTGATGATGTAGCGACTATAGAGGCGAGCACGATCTCGCAGCAGATTTGCCCAGTCTGTGGTTAAGCTATGGTCATACTGCGCCCCCAGTTCCATTTTCGTATCCGGGTAGTGCTGAAAGATCAAATCGGCGCCGGCCACCAAGTCCTGGTTGTAGGCATTCCAGGCAACGTAGCCGCCACCCTGGAAGGTCTGCAATCGGAACAGATCAGCTCGAACACCGGCATACGCCTGCTGTCCAAACTGGGGCCGGCTCAGACCCAGCCAAGGCCCCGCTGTGATGTTCCATCGATCGTACGATGTCGTGATGTCAGTCTCATCGAGCGGCGTCAGAAGCGGTGTCAGCCTGATATCCGGCTCGAGTTTCCAATGATTATTCGCCGGGTTCTTGTCAAGCTGCACCTGATCGGGATCAATGCTGATCTGCACCGGTTCGCTTGGCAAATCGACCACTATGGTCATCCCTTTACCGTCCGGATCGGTGGTATATTGCAGGGGCACGATGCCATTGGCCTTGGCCATCGCTTCCGTTTCCAACGGTGACGGCAAGTTCCATGACGCAAACGCTGTCCCTGTAGATTGAGTAGCTGGAATGCCGGCCAGGTTCATTCCAGGCAACGTCTCACCAGGGCGAACGGGAATGCGAAGGGTATACGATTCATCACCTTTGAACTTGAACCCCAGATAGGTTGGTTCGGTGAACTCAGCTAATTGCCTGACATTGATCTTGGCCCGGAAGGAGCCCTTACTGCCTTCCCCCTTCTCCATCGAGACGTTGCTCACCGACCAGTCGCTTCCACCCACGCCATAGAACCATTTGTCGAAGAACTCTTTCCAACTGCGTCCGGTGTAGGTTTCAAGCTCACTTTGAAAATCAGCAACGAAGAGAATGCGGAACTGGTACTTGGCATACAGCATTCGCATGAAGTCAAAAAGGGCTTCTTCGCCAATGCGTTCCTCGATCATATTGAATATCTTGGCCCCTCGATCATAGGTCATGCTAAAAAGGGTGATGACATTGCCGAACTTCTCCATTTCTTGAATGGTCGCTGTCTCTTCCTTGCGAGCAAGTGTTCCGTAGAGGCCGTAGAAGCGATAATCCTCGTGCTTGACGTTAGGCAGCCAGCTTTGACCGGCAGGATATTGCAGAAGCTTCGAGTTACGCCCGAACTTCTTCTGCATCACCTTGGCGGTGTAGTAGCAGGCTACCGCTTCATCCATGAAGGTTTCCCGGTACCCATTAGTGCCCACAATGTTGTACCACCATTGATGTAGCGTCTCGTGGCTGACCAGGTGATCGATGTAGCGTTCCAGCAGCGGCAAGATATTCATAACCCGACTGTCAATCATCACCAGTCCTGAACACTCGTTGCCATTCCAGGCGAAGTGGCTTTCAGCGATGCAGAAGTCGCCGAAGGGATAGGGCCCGAACCACCGGTTATAGAGCGGAATTGCCTCACAAGCCACCTTCAGGCAGCGTCGGGCCATTTCCTTGTGCTCAGGAAGAGCCAGCACCCGCACCCTGGTACGCTCTACCGTTTCAGACCATTCCTGAAAGCGGTTCGAGCAGACAAAGGAAAACTCACCGGGCGCAGCAACTGGCAATACTCACCAGCTTGGTTCCATCACCCTGCGAACTCTCGCTCAAGATCGTTCCGGTGCAGGCAAGCTTCTGATCTTCAGGCAAAATCATACGCACGTTGTAGATGCCCGCTTCTTGAAAGAAGGGCTGATGCCAGGCGATAAAGGGCGTGGGCTGCCAGCCCTTTTCATCGTAGTACGCTAACGCCGGCAAGGCATGCGTGAGATAGGTAATGCCGTCTCGATGGCCCCAACGGCCTTCCTTGTCGGGAAGATCCAGCGTGAAGTGAACTTCAAGAGTGATGCTCTCGCCCTTCTTCAGAGGCGTCGCCAGAGCTACCTCAAAGGCAGTGTGCAAATCCTTACGCCAGGCGAAGGGTATGGAGCGTCTGACTCCCCTTTCATCGTTGGTGAACACGGCCTGTACATTCAGCCGTTCGCCAACCCAATCAATGCCATCGCTCGGATTGGATCGCAGCAATTCAAGCGTCTTGGCCAGCTTGACGCCATCGCCATCGGGAATCTTGTAGCGGGAGTAGGCGTTGAAGACGAGTTCTGCAGCCGGGCGATCATGACGGTTGTAGAACGTCACCTTTTCGACGCCCCATAACCGTCTCGTTCGCAGGTCGAGTTTCAGTTCGAGATCGTATTGAGGCAGCCAGGAAGGCACATCGGTCGCTTGCGTTCGATCAACAAGCAAGAATATGAGCAACATCGCCAGCCAAAGCCTGGCTGCGTTTGTCATCAGAGTCTTTATTAACTTCCCCCACCGGTCCATGCGAGCCCTACCCCGTCATCATGATGCACCGTGAACAAGCGGGCTGATACCCTTCCGAGAACTTGTTGTCAATCCATCATCAAATAGCACAGGGCATCCAGGCATTCTGGGCAGGAAGCATTTCCCGGCACCAACAGAAGCGAAATGTTCGATTATGACATCGATATCATGTGAAAACCTAGTAGTGGAGGTGATGAAGGCCCATGAGATTAGTAGCATTCCCAGAACAACACCGTTAGAATGACATAATCATTCCACAAACCCTGTTATCCCGGTTGGAACCATGGCCAGCGAATCGAATGCAGTCGTCAGCACCAACGAAGACGCCCTGGTTGGCTCCGTTGAAGTGAAAAAGGAAGAGCCGCCCGTCAATAAGCTCTTTCGCATGGTCATGAAATACCAGGGGTCCGATTTGCACCTTAAAGTCGGCCAGCCGCCCATGATGCGTCTGCACGGCGTGATCCGCCGTATGGAAATGGCGCCGATGACCCAGGAAAAGATGGAAGAACTCTTCTTCCCGGTGATGAAGCCTCACTACATCACCACGCTGAAAGAAACAGGCGGAGCCGACTTTGCCTATATCATCGGCGATGATGAATGCCGCTTCCGTGTCAACCTCTTCTATCAGCGTGGCAAGCTCTCCCTGGTGGCCCGGCGTGTGTCGAGCAATGTTCCATCATTCGAAAAACTCGGGTTAGTCATTCCTGACCACGACAAGATTCGCAAGGAAGGCGAACCGACTGTCTTTGAAAAGCTTTGCATGTTGGATCAGGGTCTGGTTCTGCTGGCCGGCGTTACCGGTTCCGGCAAGTCCACCACGATTGCCGCCATGCTGAACTTCATCAACAAGCGAGAGCCGCTCAATATCGTCACCCTCGAAGACCCCATTGAATACGTCTTTCTTGACGATAAATCGGTCATCCACCAGCGTGAAGTCTATCTCGACGTCAAAGACTGGCCCACCGGACTCAAGCACGCTGTCCGACAAGATCCCGACATCATTCTCGTCGGTGAAATGCGTGACCGGGAAACTTTTGAGGCAGCTATCAACGCCGCCGAAACCGGGCACCTTGTGTTTGGTACGATCCACGCATCGTCCGGTCCTTCAACACTCGGTCGTATCCTCGACTTGTTCCCAGCCGACATGCATCATGCCATCCGACAAGCCCTCGCCTTCAACCTCAAGGCGGTGATCTGCCAGAAACTGCTGCCCTGCATAAAAGAGGGTAAAGGTCGTGTGCCGACCGTTGAGGTCATGCTCGTCAACCCGATCATCAAGGAACTGATCATCAAAGAGAAGGACAAGCAGATTGCCGACGCCATCCGCATTTGCACTCAGGAAGGCATGTGCGATTTCAACGATCACCTCAGACAGCTTGTCATGGCCGGCGAAATCGACAAGTCAGTAGCTATCGAAGTAGCTCCAAACCCTGAAGCCCTCAAGATGGCTCTCAAAGGCATCAAGGTCATGCAGGCCGGGTTCGTCGGTTAAATCATGCTCATTGGCATCATTTCCGATACCCACGACCGTTCCCTACGTGCCGCTTCAGCTGTCAAGCTGTTGCACGAAGCCTCTGTGGAAGCCATCGTTCATTGTGGCGACATTTGCAGTCCGGCAATACTGGCACTCTTTGCCGAGACGCCCGTCTACTTTGTTTTAGGGAACAATGATGATGACGCGGAACTGCACCAGGCATCTGAGCTAACAAAGCATCTCCACTATCTAGGCCAGGGTGGGATTATCGAACTCGGCGGCAAGCGCCTTGGCATCACACATGGGCATTTGCATCGAGTGATATCCGAGTTGCTCCAGCAGGCTCCCGATTATCTATTCAGCGGTCATTCCCATTGCGCGTCGAACGAAGTGATTCGAGGCGTCCGTTGCATCAACCCAGGCGCCCTCCATCGAGCTGGTGAATACAGCGTCGCCACGCTGGACCTTAAGACGGATGAACTGCGGTTCCTGCCAGTTCCTTCGTAGGCTCATGGATCACAAGCTGTTCAGTATCGAACTCACTGCTTGTTTCTTCAGTTTCATTCAAATAAACCGGGATGGTGACGGTGAAGGTCGTACCCTGCCCCAGGGTGCTCTTCAGCACAATATCGCCGCCCAATAACTTGGCCAGTTCCTTACAGATGGACAACCCCAGCCCACTGCCCCCCTGTTCGCGGGTGAGCACCTGGCTGGTCTGGCGAAACTTCTCGAAAACCGCTTCCTGATCCTCCTGAGCGATGCCCACGCCGGTATCGGAAACCACAATGATCAGTTCGTCGCCTTCCACACTGGCTTGAATGCGTATCTGCCCGCCCTCGGGAGTGAACTTCACCGCGTTGGAAAGCAGATTCCACAATACCTGTCGCAGCTTCTGCGGGTCCTGCCTGAGCGTGGGAATGTTGGCTGCGATATCACAGTCCAGGTTCAGACGTTTGTTTTCGGCCTGTTGCCTGAAGATGGCCGCCACTCCTTCGCAGAGATCAGCGAAGTTAAACTCTTCGGGACGGACCTGCATCTTCCCTGCTTCAATCTTCGCCAGTTCCAGAACATCATTCAGCAGGTTCAAGAGATGCTTGCCGCTGCCGTGAATGTTCTCGATCCACTTGCGTTGCTTGTCTGTTAGCGCTGCGTTGTTGAGCAGCTCACTGAACCCGATAATCACTGATAAGGGAGTCCTGAGTTCGTGGCTCATGGTCGCCAGGAAATCGCCCTTAAGTTGATTGGCGGTATGTAATGCCAGGTTCGCCCGCGCCAGGTCGTCCACGGATCGGTTCAAATGGGTATTCACCTGACGCAGCTCGTCTTCTTTATCCATCAGGCTTCGCAACATGCGGTTATAGGCATGCGAAAGATCTTCGAATTCATCGCCCGTTAGAATCTCACTACGAATATTTAACTTGCCCGAAGCGATGGCATCACTGACTTCTTTCAAGTGCTTCACTGGCTTGACGATGACATATCGAATGATCAGCCAGCTCCCGGCCGAGAGCAGCAGAGCCGAGATGAGAGCGGTCGTTATCAGGATGGCTATATTGATGTGTACACGATCAGTAAACTCGATGCCGGGGATGCGCACCGTGACGATTCCCAGGACATCGCCTTCCTGGGCCGCTTTGGGTTCAACAGTACGATGGCATTGAATGCAGGAAGCCTCTGCGCGAAGAATCATGCGATAGACGTACTTGTTATCGTCAAAGGACGTCAGATGATCGCTTCCCCCACTTTCAACTTTGTCGAATTTGCCTCGGAGCACTCTAACTTCGTATCAGATGGAACTCGCGGACTAATACTGGTTTCAAGCCTCGAAGCAGGTTTGATGAACGTCGCGGGAATGTTATCAAACATCGCGCCCAATTCCGGCGCCAACCCTCTTTTTACATGGGCCTGTACCAGAGCCTGCGTCGCGGCGAATCTGCTGGCCATCTCGGCTTGTTCGTACGCTAAACCCGCTGTACTCCAGCCATACCAGAGGAAGCTGCCTGTGATGAGCAAAAGCGTAGCCAGGCCGAAGAGCAGTCTGCACTTCCGCTCCAGGTTCGTTTCGCCCATCAATCGTTTCAGCGTCCGATACGACATGGCACTCCAGCGCCGGCAATCTCATCATCGCTTAACAGGATAGCAAAGTTCCTCCCAGACTGGCAATGCAGGTCGTCCCCCGATGCCAGCCCCTTGCCCGAATCTCTACACTACTATCGATACACCAAAGGAGTCCGCATGAGTAGTCCATTAGTAGGCCGAGTGGCATTAGTGACCGGAGCCTCACGTGGTTTAGGCGCATCGATAGCTCAAAAGTTAGCTCAGGCCGGTGCCGCCGTCGCCGTCAATTACTTTGCCAGCCCCGACAAAGCGGAACGGCTCTGCAACGATATTCGCAAGGCTGGGGGTAAAGCAGCCTCGTTCCCCGGCGATGTGCGTGACGAAAAGGTGATCAAGACCCTGGTCGCCCAAACGGAGAAAATGTTCGGCCCCATCGATATCGTCGTTCCCAACGCCACCGGACCCCAACCCTTTATCAAAATCGAAGACCTTACCTGGCAAGCATGCCTTGATCAGTTGGATTTCTTCGTCAAAAGCCCGTTGTATCTGGTTCAAGCCGTGTTGCCGGGGATGAAGCAACGCAAGTTTGGCCGAATTATCAACATCGGCTCCGAGGTGTTTGAAAAGGGCGTGCCCGAGTTTTCACAATATGTTGCCGCCAAGGGCGCTCAGTTAGGCCTGACCCGCTCCTGGGCGATGGAACTCGCCAAGTGGAATATCACCGTCAATCTGGTCGCTCCCGGCTGGATTCCCACCGAACGCCATGTGAACGATTCGCAAGTGCTCAAGGACGCCTACGCCAAAGCGGTACCGATGGGCCACATGGGTGTTCCCGATGACATTGGCGATGCGGTTGCCTTCCTCGCCTCGGATACAGCCAAGTTCATCACCGGGCAGAAGCTCTCCGTCAACGGTGGCAACACGCTGGAATAAGCTCAATGCGATCAGTTCAACACAACCTGTGGCAGTGTGGACGGCTCCTCGTCTGCATGATCGTCCTGACTTCCCCGGCACAGGCCGGCATCCACATCTCTACTGAGAAGCTGGCACCGGTCGCTGAACTGTCCGAGTTTCCCGCACAACTGCGTTTCCTGCGTGGCTATGGTCCGCCTGATGTGACGATGGGGAGCAAACCCACCACCCAGCGGCTCGACTTCCTCGCCAAGGTCGAAGCCCTTCGAGCCAAGGGCAAACTCACCCCCGATGAGATCGCCGACCTGGGCGGGTATCTCATCTATCTGAAACTGACCTCGCCGAAGCAGCCTCCCTTTGAGGAAGCAGTCTCGGTCATGGAACCAGCCATGCGGGCAAACCCTCGTCACTTCGCCCTGGCTGCTAACCTCGGAACCGCTTACCAACTGACGGGGCGGCTCGATGCAGCCGAGCGTTGCCTGCAAACCGCTGTCGATCTGGCCCCTGCCCCGCTGCGGGATATGGAACAGCTCCAACTCCGCCTAGTGCAGCGTCGGCTGCGGGAAAACCTGACACGTGGCGCTCAGCCTGATCTTGATCTACTCTTTGGCAAAGCCGCCGCTCCCTTCCGCTTCGTCGATGCTCGAGGCAACTGGAACTATGGTGACCTGGCCGCCGGCGAACTCGACAAGCTGCCTAATAAATCCGCAGCCGATACCACCCGACAAATCCAGCAGCTTTTGATCTGGCTGCCCGATGATGGACGACTGCATTGGCAACTCGCCGAATGGTCACTGGTCATGAAGAACCCAAAGCTCGCACTGGAACTCTTCCGTGATGCGGTCGATACCTTCCGCCTGTCACATCCTAACCTGAAGCAGCGTCGCGCCCTCGTTCAGGAAGCAATGCACTGGCGAAGCCTGGTCGGTTCCTTTGGCAACAAGCGACAACCCGAAGTCTGGATCGTGCAGACTCTCGGACAGAGCCTCGTTCCGTTTATGACTTCCGATTCCTTGTCACAAGCACTGGTCGAAGTCTCCTCAGCCATGCCTGCCAAACAGAAACTCTTCCTCGGCAATGATGCTCTGATGGGCGATAACCCTGCCCAAGCCAAGCCTGAGGTACCCTTCGTTCTGCAACCCTGGCACTGGGTTCTGATAGTTTTAGGAAGCATGTTGGCTGTGTTCATGCTCTACTGGCAACTGAACGAGTGGTTTACTCGACTGACCAGAAGCAGGAAATCGGCATGAAAGCCACATTCATCCGCTATCGTGTCCTCGGACTGATGTGCTCCCTGGCCATGATCACGTACCTTGATCGTGCCCTCAACGGCAACGCCAAGAAACCGGTCATGGAGGCTGTGGGCTACGAAGAAAAAGATTACTTCCTACTCCTCGTTGCCTTCCAACTCGCCTACGCCCTCTTTGAAATCCCCTCCGGCTGGCTCGGCGATACCTTCGGCCCACGCAAGACGCTGTTACGCATCGTCCTCTTCTGGTCGTTCTTCCTGGGCCTGATGGCCTTAGCCGGGCTACCTCTCTTCGGCTCTGCAATCAGCATCGGCTTCTGGGGGCTGGTCGTCATCCAGTTCCTCTTTGGCATGGGCGAGGCCGGCGCGTTCCCCAACATCTCCAAGTCGCTTTATCAATGGTTTCCTGCCTCCGAGCGAGCTTTCGTGCAAGGTACTGTCTGGTTTTCCTCACGTCTGATGGGCGGCCTCACGCCGTTTGTCTGGATTCTGCTCACGGTCGGGTTGGGCCTCGATTGGCGATTAGCCATCGGTCTCTTTGCCCTGCTCGGCATCATCTGGGCTGGAGTATTCTTCCTCTGGTATCGAAACAAGCCCGAGGAAGACCCATCTTGCAACGAAGCTGAGCGTGAACTGATCCGAGTTGGCAAAGCCAACTCGTCGGGTGGACATGAAGGCGTACCGTGGAAGCATCTCTTCAGCCAGAAGAACCTGTGGTTCCTCTGTGGCATGTACTTCTGCCAGAACTTCGGCTGGTACTTCCTGATGTACTTCCTGCCGACGTACATGAAGCAGGCCTTTGGGATACAGGCAGGCTCAACACTCGGCTCGCAACTCAGTGTCGCTCTATTGACCGGTACCCCATTCCTCCTTGGTGGTATCGCCTGCATTCTGGGTGGCATTCTCTCTGACCGCTACATCCGCCGCACTGGCAACCGGGCTATGGGACGAAAGCTGTACGGCATGCTGGGCTACGGCGGGTGTGCATTGGCATACGTCGCCGCCATCATGAACCAGGGAAACCCCTACATCCTCATCGGCTGTATTGCCCTGGTAGGCTTCGGTAACGATCTCACCCTCGGACCGGCCTGGGCTACTTCCCAGGACATCGGCAAACGCTACGCCGCCATCATTTCCGGTTGTATGAATATGATCGGCAACCTCGGAGCCGCTTTGAGCAATTACATCACGGGTGTTATCATCCACAAGTACACGATTGCCCCCGGTAATGTCGATGATCGAGCCTATACCACCTGCATGATCATGTACGCCACCGCCTACGCCATTGGTGTCGTTTTCTGGTACCTCATCGACGCCAACAAGCCCCTGGCTGACGACTAGTTTTGCAGAACATCCGGGCATTGCAGGGGTTACAATAAGCTAGAGCCTTCTGATACCTTGCTCCCTGCCGTGGTGATGTATGAAATCGATCAGCAAGCCCTCCTGGTACCTGGCACTGGTTGCCTCAGGCATAGTCCTTCTCAGTTCGATCCACGCCGACGATAAGAAACCCAAGACGCCCGCCAAGAACGACAAGGAATATGGCAAGAAGCTCGAGAACGTCGATATCATCCCCAAGGAATGGCTCTCGACCACGGCAACCAAACTCAGTCCCTCAGCCATCGACGAGATGCTGAAGAAGCTCCAGTCGCAGGAAGGCTTGAAATACACCGCCCGCACCACCGATGAGCAGTTCGTCCGCCGGGTCTACCTCGACCTCGCTGGTAAGCTGCCTGAACCCAACGACATCAAGCAGTTCGTAGCCGACAAGTCGCAAAGCAAACGCAGTGAACTGATCAACCGCTTGCTGGCCAGCGACGACTTCAACAAGCACTGGGCCAAATACTGGCGTGATGTCGTCGCCACCCGTGCCACCGAGCAACGCTCCAAGATCAATGAACCGAAGTTCGAAGCGTGGTTAGCGGAATCGATTCGCAAGAACGAACCCTGGTCAAAGATGGTCAACGAGATGATCACCTCGACCGGCGAGATTCGTTACGCTGGCGGCGATTCTAAGAAGTCAGACTCCGAAGTCGGTGCCGGTCACTTCCTGCTGACCCACCTCGGCGCCGATGCCAACATCGAACGTGCCGCCGATACCGCCCGAGTCTTCATGGGTATCCAGATTCAGTGCGCCCAGTGCCACGATCATCCCAACGATATCTGGAAGCGAGAACAGTTCCATGAACTGGTCGCCTTCTATGCCCGCACCAAGGATCGGCCCGTCCGCGAAGAGAACCGCATCGTCGGCTTCACTATCTTCAGCTCTCTCGTCGGCGAACACCGCATGCCCGATAAGAACGATCCACAGAAGACCTACGTCATGCAGCCCAAGTTCCTGACTGGCGAGAAACCCAAGAAAGACCTCAGCGATGAAGATCGCCGTAAACAGTTGAGCCAGTATGTCACTTCTGACAAGAACTACTGGTTCTACGCCAACATGGTCAACCGGGTCTGGGGCGACCTCATGGGCCAGTCGTTCTACAATCCGGTCGATAACATGGGCCCGCTCATGGAAGCGACTTACCCCGAAGTGCTTCTCAAGCTCGCTCAGCACTTTAAGGAATCGGGCACCGACATTCGTGATCTCTATCGACTGATCATGAACTCGCAGACATACCAGCGTCAGGTCCGGCTCGGCGAGACTGCTGATCAGCACCTCCACTTCGCCGGTAACTATCCTTCCCGCCTGACCGCTGATGAAATCTGGGACTCTCTGGTCGCTGTCCTGGGGCCGATTCAACAGCCTCAGTTCCGTCCGGGCATGGGCAAGCTCAAAGATCAACCGAAGACTCCTAATCCCGCTGACCGCCTGGCCCGGCGCTTCGGCTTCGAGGGGCAGTTCAAGGGAGTATTCGCCTTTGATCCCACCGCCAAGCAGGACGAAGTCGAATCAACCATCTCGCAAGCCCTCATGCTCATGAATCAACCGCAGATTCAGATGAAAATGAAGTATGGCCTCGACACCACGCTGGGCAAGATTCTCAAATCTCACACCAACGACAAGGATGCTGTTCAAGCAGTTTATCTTCGAGTGCTGGCCCGCTCCGCCACGCCCCGTGAGGAGAAGATCAGCACCGACTACATCCAGAAGTTTCCAGCAAACAACCGCTACGCCGCCTACGAAGACCTCTTCTGGGTACTCGTTAACTCAGCTGAGTTCCAGACGAAACGATAATAAGCTGTCAGCTTTCAGCCGTCAGCGATCAGCACACAATCGATACTCAGGACTTCGCCATGCTTACGCATAACCTCAAACTGCATCTCGCCAACGATGGCCACATCACTCATCGCCGTGATTTCATTAAGCAGGTCGGCATCGGGGCAGCCGCTTTGGGTGGCCTCTCGTGGATGGATCAGGTGCGTGCTGCCGCCCCGGAACTTCGCAAAAAGGGGATGTCGTGCATCCTGCTCTTCATGCGGGGCGGCCCCAGCCAGTTGGAAACATTTGATCCAAAGCCAGGCACCAGCACCGGCGGCCCTACTGAAGCAATCAAGACGGCTGTCTCCGGTATCGAGATCGCCAAGGGTTGGGAACGCACCGCCAAGCTGATGAACGAGTTCGCCATCATCCGCTCGATGACCAGCAAGGAAGGTAACCACCCCCGTGCTGTCTACCAGATGCATACCAGCTACGCTCCGTCGGGCAGCATCAAGTACCCCAGCCTCGGCAGCATGGTCGCCAGCGAAATCGCTGACCCGACCTTCGATCTGCCCCACTACGTCAGCATCGGTGGCGGCGGTGGGCAAGACGTGACCGGCACCGGCTCCGGCTTCCTCGGCATGAGCTACGCTCCCTTCGCTGTGCAGGACCCCAACCGTCTGCCTCAGAACGTCGAACTGCCTACCGGGGTCGATGGCAAACGCCTCAATCGCAGGCTGGGCCTGATGGATGCCCTCAGCAAGGATTTCGCGAATGCCGGCGGTCAGTCTCGTGTCGCTGATCAGAAGGCGATCTATCAATCAGCTTCCAACATGGTGTTGTCCCCTCATCTGGCCTCGTTTGATTTGAACAAGGAAAAGGAGGCTGCTCGTGAACGCTATGGCAGAACACCCTTCGGCCAGGGCTGCCTGATGGCCCGCCGATTGGTCGAAACCGGCGTCACCTTCGTGGAAGTGGGGCATGGCAACTGGGATACCCACGACGACAACTTCACCAAAACCGCTAAGCTGGCCGGCGAGGTCGATCAGGGCATGTCAGCTCTTATCGCTGATTTGAAAGAACGGGGCATGCTCGACAAAACCCTCGTCATCTGGATGGGTGAGTTTGGCCGCACCCCGACGATCAATCCCCGCACCGGACGGGATCACTACCCGCGAGCCTTCAACGTGATGCTAGCCGGTGGTGGCATCAAGGGCGGCCAGGTGATTGGTGCTACGAGCAAGGATGGTAAGGACATCAAGGATCGCCCGGTGAACGTTAACGATCTCTTCTGCTCCATCTACCAGGCCCTCAAGATCAACTCCAAGAAGGAAAACATGAGCGGCGTGGGCCGACCCATCAAAGTCGTTGACGGCGGCACCGCCGTGAAAGAACTGTTTGCATAAGAGAATAGATCGACATCCAACAAGAGCCTACGGGTTTATCCCGTAGGTTTTTTCATTGATTCAAACCCCGTCTCAACCCTTGGATCGCAGGCTCGTCACCTCCATAACAACCCACTTCGCCTTGTGAAAACACCTCATCCGGGTATAGTTTCGGACTGACTATTCCCCATAGGTGACGATGATGTTCTCCAAGTTCACATTCACTTCCAAACACAAGACGATCCTGGGCTGGGTTCTCGTGATAACCATGCTGAGCTGGGGCGTATTCCGCATGTCCCGCCGCCTGAGTGACGAACCCTACATCGATTTCAAAGCCTTTTATCTGGCTGCTGAAGCAGCTCGATTGGGGAACAATCCCTACCGGGCCGGTGACGAAGTCTATGTCTATCCGCCCATGCTCGCCGCCCTGATGTCGCCGCTCAGCATGCTCAACATGACTCAAGCGGCATGGGTCTGGTTTGGACTGACCGTGGTCGCTACTGGCGGAGCCCTCTGGCTGGTCTGGAGTACCCTCAAGAACAGGCTCAACTGGAAGACCCAGCCTGGCGATTTTATCCTGGCCCTGGGCATTACCTTGCTCATCTGGCAAACGCAATGTCGATGGCAGTTTGAGCAGGGTCAAACCGACTGGCTGACCCTGTGGCGCTGGCTGTCTCCTTTGCTGTACTCGACCGGTATCCCGCCATCGTCGGAATGGCTCTGGGATTCGCCATCAACATCAAGTACATGCCTCTGTTGGTAGTAGGTTATCTGGCCTTCCGTCGCCGATGGTCGGCAGTGATTCTGGTCGATGGTGGGAATGGTTGTTTGGGCTTTCATACCTGCACTTGTCTATGGATGGAGCAATAACCTGCTCTATCTCAGCCAGGGACTCGCAGGACTAGGCAAGCTCTTCGGTGTCGTCATCCCGGAACAGGCTTATTACATCTTCCCGCTGACTTATGATCGCAGCATCACGTTTACCAGTGCCTGGGCACGCATCGCTGAATCACGGGGCCTGGGGAACGTCTTTATCGCTGGCATGACAGCTCTGACCGCACTCACCGTTCTCGCTATCGGTTGCATCATCTATCGAACCAGTCAGGTACGACTCTGGAACGGCCGGGGAGGCGTATTCGAAGCCCAGCCAGTCAACCGTGGTATCGTCGCTATGGAATTCTGGCTGTCAATCGTTCTGATGCTCACCTTTAGCCTACAAGCCCAAATGCGTCACTTCTACCTGCTGCTTCCGCTGGTGTTGATGACCTCAGGACTGCTGGTTTGTGGTAGCACGACGAGGATTCGATCACTCGCTCTGACTGGACTTCTGATCGGTGTCGTTGGTTCCATCGGGGCTGATATCTTCAGCTTGTTCGGTGCCCGTGAAAGCTGGAAGTTCATCAGCGGAGCAGCTGTAAGTACTGTGATTCTGGGTTTCCTGACGCTAATCGCAGGGATTCAGGAAGTGCAGTATCACCAGGCGACTGCGACAGGTTCGACTACTGATAATGCACAGGGCGAGCCAACTTTGTTGGCTGCATGATCAACACGATATTACTAAGCCGAACAGCCGAGCAGAATACTGCTCGGCTGTTTCTTTTCACCCGATGGGAACCGCTCTACATTACGTCGTCTGGGGTTCGTTCCACATTCCCAACACGCAACGAATCCATCACCACCCATACTAGCAGCAGCATCGCCCCATGGGGCTGAGGCATCAAGGTTCTCAGGTCATTCGCAATCGACTGCGGAAACCAGTTGATCACGACTGTCGAGAGCATCAGGCCATAAGCCGTCCAAACCAGAATTTGCTCCCACGATGAACGATGGACGACCACTATGACGGCGTGACAAATGAGGCCAGCTATCAGAATGTACGTGGATGATTCCGTCGTCGGACCAAACAGGGTCATCCAGATGAACCCTAGTCCTCCCGCAACCTGAATCGCCTTAGATCGTGACCATTGTCTTATCCATAAACCCCAACAAACAAAGACAGCAATAGACAGACCAACAGCGACTTCAGTGATCCGATAATAAATCTGGGGAATGGTCACTCCCCAACGCAGCAGAACTCGCTGGAAGTCAAAGTAACCCGTATCCAGCGTGTATTGTGAGCGGTCATCCAATGAAACCAACTGCACCCACTCACGAAACTGCTGGATGACATATTGATGATCCTGAAGGGTAAATGGCAAAGCCGCCACAGCCAGGTGAGCAACCACCAGAGGCAGCGTGAATCGCCGTAAATCGATCAAACAGAGTAACAAACCAAGGGCCAGCGGATAGCCTTTGAACGCCGTAGCGATGGCGATAGCGACCGCAGCCAGCCAGTAATATCGACCATGAAAGGCAACCAGACTTCCCAGCAACAGTGCTGCTACCAGCGGGTTGATTTGGGCGTTATTGACGTTGCCCCCGCAGATGGGGAGTGCCAGTAGGAACAAAGCCGCCCATGGAACGGTCGGTATCGCAATCCGGCTCCATGACTTCAAAGCCCACAGAAACGCAATGATCTGCCCCCAGCGCCAAAGCACTGAGCCTAGTGGAAGTGGAATAAAGTCCCACGGAATAAACAGCACCGAGGCGATCGGGCTATACCGGTAAAGATCCCGGTCCTCTGCGATAGGCCCCTTGGGATACAACGGCTCACCGAGCCGGAAATGTCGACCCGCATCAACGTAGGTTGGGTAGATTCTACCTTGCTTGCCAGGGCGACTGACGAGCACAGCAATGACGATGAGGAAGATGCTCCAGATCGTCAATGCGGTAATTTCAAGCTGACGAGGCGAGAGTGGCCAACGAAGCATGGTTAAGCTGCCGTGCGTTTGCTGGCATAAGGAAGAGCGACAGCGCCGGCTTCTGCACGATCAGAAGTCTCGCTGACAACATACAGAGGTCGGCCCAGTACCTGTTCATGTACACGAGCCAGGTACTCGCTGAAGGCGACGAGCGCCACCCAGACAGCAAAGCCACCCATGTGGGCTGTAAAGATCAAGGCCAGCATCAGCCAGGCCACCGTCCCGGCGGGCTTCCAGGCAAGCCAGGCACCAAACGACAGCAGGAAACTAAGCCCCAGTGCTCCGCCGGCTGCGAGCAGTGCGGCATGCAGGGGTACCCGGGAGAAGGAAAGCAATCCATCACGTGCAAAACGGATCATCTTCAAGATCGTGAACTTCGATTTGCCGGCAAACCGTGGCGGTGCCACAAAGTTGACCTCGCTCCGTTTGAAGCCGAGCCAATGCACCATGCCACGAATGAACCGATGTCTCTCCGGCATCGCCAGCAGGGCATTGAGCGACTTGCGAGTCATCAACCGGAAGTCAGCAGCAGCAGGACGTATATCCATCCCGCTCATCTTCCGCATCAACACATAGAAGAGCTTAGAAGTCAGCTTCTTAAACAGACCGAGTGATTTGTCATCCTCACGAATAGTCAGGACAATGTCGTGCCCCTGCTTCCACTGGGCAAGAAGTTCAAGTATCAAAGGCGGTGGATGCTGCAGATCAGAATCCATGCAAACAATCAAATCGCCTCGGGAGAACTCAAGGCCTGCTGTCAGTGCCGCCTGATGACCAAAGTTTCGGCTTAACAGAACATAGCGTACCCGTGGATCGCGGGCAGCCATACCTGTGATCACAGCCGGCGTGGCGTCGCTAGAACCATCATCCACATAAATGACTTCAATATCGTACTCATCCTGCAACGTGTCCAGTATCCGCATCAGTTCAGTATGGAACGGCGGAAGCACCTCCTGCTCGTTGTAGGCAGGCGAAACAATGCTCAGAAGTGGGCGTCGTTCAGTCATGATTTCCCAAACGTATTAAATCAGTTGCGAGGGACGCACCGGAACCAGCCCAGCCTGGGCGATAGCTTCACGGAAGGTGGGTCGTCGCAAGAGATCGGTTTCGCGTGGACGACGCAGAAGCCCCTCCTCTGCGTCACAGTCACGGTCAGTCAATGTCGTGTCGTAATACCCGGGATGGCAGCAAATCTCAATGCTACCTCGTCGACTGGTCTTCCTCAGCCAGCGTGTCCAAAATCGTTCATCGGTGACGCAACCATGATCAGTCACGCCGATGAGTTGCCGAGAGCCTGACAGCCCCATCTTCCGGGCCTTGCGTGCCACTCTGCTTCCCAGCGTTGATAACACCATCCGTTTGATTCTGGCACCCGGCACCGAAAACAGTGGCGAGATACGTTCAACCACCCGTCGCAGATAAGGCCGAGGAGTCTGCTTCCCCAGTATCTTCAGTAGAGCCTTGTCAGCCGGAGGAAACAGCGAGACATGCTGATGGCTATTCACCACGAGCGGCGGATAGCCGACCAGGTCAATGAAGCGTTGGTACTGGGCTGACCATTCACGATAGACATCGTCGTGATGTATCTTGCCCATGCAGATACGCTTGAGGAACGAGTTGAGCGGCCAGAAGGTACCATCGGGCCGTACCAGCGAAGGCACTTCTTCTGCCTTGCAGACTGGTGCATCCAGCGTCAGATTCGGATGCCAGCCTAAATCGGCTTTGGGTGCCGCTTTCTTCCACTCTTCGATAGCCCGCGGAGCGTCGGCGCAGTTAACGATGGCCACGCTGGCGGTAATGACGCCTTCCTTGGCCAGGTCCAGAATACCCCGTGAGGTTTCCGGCCCGATTCCATAGTCATCTGCGACGATCGTCAGCCAGCGTGACATCCGACCACCTTGAACAAAGAAGAAGAACTGTTCTCAGGAAAGCCGATGATTGCGTCTAGATAACAGACTACGCAGCATCAGCGGTCCTCGCAGCTTAAGGCGAGGCTGGCGGAGTATAATCACTCTTCATTTTTAGTCAACTTGGGTTTCTTCCAGGCTGAGAGATGCGAGCCTGTCCGGAAAGAGAGCGATGTTGTCTCACAGGCCGTCCCTGGCCAGGCGTGACAACATCCCTGAGGTTGCAGTTGTCGCTGAATGCAGGGCTGCTGTCAAGGCAGGTTTATCAACGCAAAGAGCCTACGGGTTTATCCCGTAGGCCCTCAGAGGAAGTGGACAGAGCCGGGTATGATCCGGCGACCTAAGGATTTTCAGTCCTTCGCTCTACCAGCTGAGCTATCTGTCCTTGGTCTACTCAACATATACGAAGAGCCTTCGATTGTCTAATCGGTTCGCTAAAAGTCAACGAACGTCGTCGGGTTATTTGATCTGCAGCGATTTCGCCTGTTCTACTTCGAGAATACCAGTCTTCAAATCATAGATGAAAGCTTTGGCTCTCTGAGACAGGAACTGTCCACCAGGCTTTTCCTGGTTGTAGTAGAGTGCGTCGTTCGCACCCTTGCCTCGCATCACAACTTTGCCCTTGGCTTCGTTATAGGTAAGCTCATCTGCCTTCACATACGATGTTAGATTGGCCCGCATTTCAGTGTTCCCCTCAGCACGTGCTTCATGAAGCGCTGAACCGTTCGGTCCTTGTTCAACGTAGACTTCCATTCTGTCACAGCCAATAAAAATACCCTGTTTGGGCATACGTTTTTCATCCAGAGGCATGGCAACATCGTCGCCGGGCACGTGGAAAAATCGAACATTCCGCCAGAAAGTTAACTTGCCTTCAACTCTTATGTATTCCGCTTCCTGCTCAAAGAGAATCCTCGTCAACTTTAACTCCAGTGGGTTATTGGGAGGTTGATTCGCTCCATTTTTCTGAGCTGATGGAATTGGCTGGGCTCCTGGAAGGTTCGGCGCGTTAAACAGTTGATTCTGTCCTGCACGCACGATATTCACTTCGCCAGGTCCAAATACCTTGAATATCTCTTTATTCTTTGTGGAATTGTCAAAGACCACCTGTACCCCTTCGATGCGGATGATATTGCGATCAGCCGTCCCGGGCTTGATCCGTTGTTCGATCACCACCGGATTGACACGCTGCCCTACCACACCCTGAGCCAGTGAATTGCAGATCACGCTCTCCATAGCCACGACCTGATCGTTTGGCTGCTTGTTCAGTCCGTCATCCTTGCCCGACAATGACATCGGCTTATCGAGGGTAATCGTCATCGAATGGCAACTGAGGTTGATGTCCCCCTTCTCGGCAATGACACTGCCTGTGAACTCAGCCACTCTCCCGCCGAACTTCATCCTGTCGTTCCAAACGAATGTCACTTGCTCCGGTCTAACTCTAATATTGCCTTGTGTGTCCTTGAGCGGCTGCCCTGCGGCGTCTCGTCCTTCTACCAGAAGATTGCCCTGAAAATCCTTATCCGTGTAGAACCTGAACTTACCTGCTCCATCGATAGTCAACATGTTCTCGGCCTGATCCAGATCGATCGACTGACCTTCAATGCCATACTTTTCGTTGTTGATGATCGCCTTTTTGCCAAACAGCTTGACCCTGTACAGGTCGGTGTTGCCCTGCAGACTCATTTCCAACCGCTGCCCCTGGATATCAATGCCATTCTGCTTGCCCGGGTCAGGCTTGCGTTCGATATGCACATTCTCCCGGGCTTCGAGGCGTCTCAACACTTGTTGATTCTCGCCGACGAGCAGAATGTCGCCATCAATCTCGGCTGCATGCAGATAGAGCGGCGGACTATTGGGCGGCGGATTCATGACCTTGGCTTCAGGCTTCCCCAAAAGGCCAGGGTTCTTGTCAGCAGCCGGAGCAGGCGTGTCGAAGCCATCGCCCGGCTTCTGCAAGTTCTGGATAACAAACCCTGCCGGGGCCTCGGTGAAGTTGAGCGTCAATCGCCGAGCAGACGGAATAACGAGCCGGGTGGAAAGCACCTGTACCTTTTGATCCACTTCTACTCGTTTGAGCTTGGCGTTCAATCGATCCGCACCTTCGACCGGAGCGGTGGCTGCGGGTTTGGGCTTCTCGTCCAATTTCTTCTTGTCAGAAACCAGCCAGGCTTTCACCTGTTCACCGGACATGCGGCCCTGCTTTTCGTGCATCAACACAGCGTTGCCGTACAGTTCGATGCGATGTTCTTCCAGGGTACGATGCCACTGCAGCTCTCGCTGCCAACTGGCCAGTGTGTACGGGTCTGGGTGAGCGATGGAAGGTCGCAATCGAACCTCGCCCGGACCATTGATCAGAAGTCCACAAGGATCTTTGTCCTCGGCATCTGAAGCAGGCAGCAGAATCTTGACAGCACCCTGCGCGATGATGTCGTATTCCATCATGTGGGCAACCACTTGATCCTTGCCGCGCAGACGGGCTTCGTGAGCGACATTGTCCACGATCAGTTCAATGCCCTCAGCATGCAGACCATTGCCCTGGCCATCTTCGTTGGCGGTGATTTTGACCTTCTTGCCTGTCGCAACGGCTTTCTTCAATTCAAACTGTTTGGCACTCTCATCGACTCCCGCCTGCTTCTCCATCTTGCTTTTGCTCTTGTTGGGAGGCAGTAGTTCCAACACCAGCTTCTCGTCTGCGTCCAGTTCGTCGTACTGTTGCTTTGGCCCCGCAGGACCGGCAACCGTCCGATGACGTAAGCCATTCACATTGGTATTGAACGTGGCGACATTAGTAGGAACGTCATAGGTAAAGGCATCCTTACACCGAATCACCATTGGCTGCGCGGGGAGTTGCTGCGTAGCAACCACGGGCTTGTCATCGGGCTTGCCCACCGCTCCGCCTAAGATGCTTCCATTGAGCTTGAAGAAACTGAACTGCACTTCCCGTTCCAACTGGATCGATTTGACGGCACTGATCCCCAGCCCTTCAGGCTTATCGCCCTTGCCTTTGTTCTTGGAAGTATCTCCTTCCTTGGGCACCAGTTCATTAGCCAGCTTGATTGTTAACCCAACGCCGACGAACCGGGCCTCTTCAGGAAACGCATACACGACTTGCACTTTATGGTCGCACCAGATGCGTTTCTGCTCGTCCACGAAGTCTACCCGCTGGTCGCAATACATGGTGATGTCGTCGTTTGGCTCCGGCGTGCCATGGTTGTGCGTGAGTTTGATCACATCGCCTTCAATGTGCCCTTCGATGGGTTTGACGTTGGACTTGATCTCAAAGGGGCTCTTGATGGGCTGATTGAACTTGATGACAGCCACTTTGCCTTGAACTGTGGTAATCTCTTCCCGTGCAGGCAGCTTGCCCTCAGGCGGAATGATTTTGAAGTTCGCCAGGCTCACCTCGGTCAAACGCAACACACCGTCTTCGAGTGTCCATTCATCAAAAGCGAGAACGGTCCTGCTTTCCGGCCTCCCGATCTCAACGCTTCTGAAACGAGTCAGCTCCGGACACTTCGGACCAAAAGCCCGTTCCAGGAGTTTGGCGATCTCATGTTTTCGATTGTCGTTGTCATCCGGCTTGGGAACGTAGGGCCCGGCACTGGCGTTGTAACGGTACTCGGGCGGCAACGGCGGCAGGCCATCGTAGTGACCCAGGAAGTACGAATAGACTTCGTAAGCCCCAAAGCAGACGAAAAAACCCAGCACCAGCAGGAGCAGGCGACGTGGCTTGATCATATCGCGCTCCTCCTAAAGCTGGCCGCCGGGCCATTGGTTTTGACTCTGCAACACCCATTCGATGGATTCACGCACCGCACCACGTCCCCCGAGCTGATGAGTGACCAGGTGCGCTGCCTCCTTCACCTCGATACAGGCATCGGCTGGTGCAATCGCGAGGCCCACCTGCTTCATGATCGGTACATCAGCTGAGTCATCACCGACATAAGCCACGGCAGCTGCTTCGACATTCCACCGTTCGATCAAGCGATGAAACCCTGGCCCCTTCTCGTGCATGCCCTGTTCGACATCTTCGATCCCCAGTTCCTTCGCTCGCAAGCTGGTGACGGCACTGGATCGTCCACTCAGTAGCCCCAATCGCTTGCCGGCTTTCTGCCAGACTTTGATTGCCGAGCCATCACGAACATGGAACGTTTTGATCTCTTGCCCCGACTCGGTGTAGACAATGTCCCCACTGGTCAGGACACCATCGACGTCCAGAATCAAGGCGGTGATCATTCGGCAACGGGCGGCTAAGGTCATGGGGACTGTTGTCACTTGAGAGTGGGGAGTTGAAAGTGATCAGGCGACGGCTTCGAGTTGTGTGGGTTGCTCTTCTTCCAGCGGCACCAGACCAATGAGGTCGGTGATATCGAGAAGCCCAGCCGGGCGACCCTGTTCATCGACGACCGGCAGTTCACTGATCTTGCGATCCTGAATGATCTCGACCGCTTCCAACAGCCGGGAACTGGTCAGAACAGTTATGGGACTGTGAGTCATCACTTCGGCAATGGGCCGATCCAGACTGTGATCTCGTCGTTCCGTAAAGAGACGGGCAAGGTCACTATCGGTAAAAAGGCCAGCCAGTCGGCCTTGTTCATCCAGCAGTAACACCGCCCCGGTACGCCGGCCACGAAGGTTGGGTTGGCTGAATACCTGTCGTACGGTGTCGTGGATCGACGCCGTTCGAATATCCTTGCCTTGCCGCATGAGGTGATCGACCTTCATGAGCTTGCGGCCCAGGCTCCCGGCTGGGTGGAACCGGGCAAAGTCCTCGGCTCCGAAATGCCTCATTTCGCTGAGTACAAAGGAAATCGCATCGCCGACGGCAGCCATCGCCGTCGTGCTGGTACTGGGTGCCAGTTTGAGCGGGCAGGCTTCATCAAGCGGGCCAATCACGATGGCCACATCAGCATGACGAGCCAGGGTGCTGTTGCCATTGGAGGTCAAACCAATGACGCCATGAGCCAATGATCTCAAGCTCGGCAGCAGTCGAACAATCTCTTCACTCTCACCGCTGTGAGAGAGAGCAATGACTACATCCTGCGGGGCGACCATGCCCAGGTCGCCATGCATGGCCTTGGTGGCGTCCAGCAAGTAAGCACGGGTACCCGTAGAGTTTAGGGTACCCGTGATCTTTTGAGCGATGTCCGCCGACTTGCCGGTACCGGTAAGGGCGATACGACCAGTACAGCGGTGGATCAGGTCCACCGCTTCAAGGAATTGTTCGTTAAGCCGATCAGCGACCAGCCCCAAGGCTGCCGCTTCGGTACGAACAATTTTGCGAGCGTAGGCCAAACGATCCCACGTTCCCGCATCGGGACAAGAGTGATGTATACGCAAAGGCACGGGCCGCCTCCCTGCAGCCTGGGTTTATCCAGATTGACTTATAGTCGGTTTCCCAGTCCGTGCAATGGCAACTCTAGTTCAGACACACATGATACAACAGCCGGTCGTACCTGCTCGGCTGGGTATCTTCAAAGGCTTTCACCACAGCCTGAGCGTAGGCAGCTTGGTAAATAGCGTGCCAAAGTTGTTGTACTGGTGTGCTAACAGATGAAGTATTACACGCCATGAACCCCGGCAGACAAGGCGTAGCGTTTGCCGCTACGGAATGACTTGCTACCAACTGGGATTCACTAAAACGGCGTGTCATGCGTTCCAACTCCTCGATGTAAGTCCATGGCGAGCGTCTGGGCTTAGCCCGACGTGTCTGTGTCGAAACAGACACTTTCACGTCTCTAAGTAATATCCCCCCGAACCGACCCCTAAGTTGAAACGACCAGACAGCTTGAACAAAATTGGCAGGATAGGTATGGCGTATAGCCGGTAAAATCGTTACTCTAGGCAACATAATCAGGCACTGGCTGGGTACGCTAAGGGAAAGCATACCCAGTTCCCTCCATGCTCTGACGAAAAGGAGTTCGAGTATGGTAAACGCTATGACCATGGACCGCACGAGCATGATGGGTGTTTCAGGAATGCCGATGACCGGTACGCCGATGAACTACCCCACCATGCCCGCCACGATGCCAACCGTACCCAACATGATGATGGTGCCCCGCTGCACCGTCCGCATGGAAAAGTGCAGCACCGGCGTTAAGATTCACTGCGTCTGCAGCGAAGCCATGGCTGTCTCGATGGTGCAGAACCTCTGCTCCATGCAGGCTGGCCAGATGGTGGGCTGCTACGTGACCATGAATGGCCAGACGGTCTGCTGTGTCAACTTCTGCTGTTGCGTTTGTACAGTCGAAAAGACCGCTGACGGCGTATGCATCCACTGCACCACCGGCGACGCAACCTGCTGTCAGGTGGTACAGTGTTGTGCAGACTGTTGTTGCAACTGCTGCGTCACCGGCTGCGTCTGCTGCGTCACCATGGGCGGCATGCCCGTCTGCTGTGGCCCCTGCGAAACCATGGTCAGCAAGAAGAAGTAACCTCGGCGAACTCTCCCGATATTCGCAAACACCCCCCTTCATTTGAACGGGGGTGTTTTCATTTGATTGCCAGTTGATCTATCGGCTATACTCTAGGAGTGGCTGGAAGTACGCCGCCGGATCCGTGGGAAGGGCAAAGCCCGACTTCACCTCAATCTCTATGCTTGTCGTTTGCACGTTCTTCGTGCCACCTGTTGCGGATCCGGGTGAATTGCATGGAGAATCGTCATGGACAAAGTCCTACCTCAGCGTCCGAACCTCGATCACCTTCGCCGTCAGGCCAAAGCACTCCTCGCAGCACTGGAAGCGGGTGAAGCGGCGGCTATTTCTACCATTCAACAGCATCTGCCCACTGCTGAAGGATTAAGTACACAGCAGATTCGCAAACTGTCTCTTCGTCTGGCGGATGCCCAGTCAGCCATCGCGCGAAAGAGCGGATTTGCCAGCTGGCCGCAACTGGCCAGGCATATCGAACAATTGCGCGGCCTGGAAGGCACATGGGGCTTCGAGAAACTCGAAGTAGATGGTCAGCCTGTTCCTGTTTCTTATTTAACCAACTCGCGCATCCTCATGGATGGCGACTGCTTTAGAACAGAATCTCCTGAGGCCAACTATGAAGGTGTCTTCAACATCAATGTCGAAGCCCAGCCTCATGAAATCGATATCGAGTTTGTGGAAGGACCGGAAGCAGGCAACACGAACTATGGCATCTTCCACCTGGACGGTGATCAACTGACGATCTGCCTTGATATGTCAGGCAAGTCCCGACCCAAGACCTTTACCACAACTCCCGGTAGTCAACATGCCTGTGAAACGCTTCGTCGGACTTCGACCAAGAAGCCAGAGGCAGTTACAGGTGGAACTCGATCTGCTCCGCCTCCCCCTACCGTGCATGAACCATGTGTCGGCTTTGAATATCGAGAGAGCCCTACCCTTAGCCGGCTGCAAGGCGAGTGGAAGGCAGTTAAGCTGGTCATGGATGGAAAAGACTTTCCCGAGGGCATGCTCGCTGCCGGGCAGCGCGTTGCCGTCAAGAACGAAGTCAAAATCATCATGGGGGGAAAGGTGATTATCCATGCTCTGGTACGGATCAAGGAAGGCAGCCAACCTCTCGAAATCGATTACTACCATCTGGACGGTATGAACAAGGGTAAAACGCAGCACGGGATCATAAAGTGGATCGGCGAGGAGGCCTGCTTCAATATGGCCCCTCCCGGTCAGCCGAAACCAGAGAATTTCGAATGTACCTATGGTAGTCAGCGCACCCTTAGTCAATGGCGATTGAAATAATGCCAGGCTACCTGGTCATTATTCTGCATGGAGGCCCTTCTCCATGCAGTTCGTACCCAGGCCCAAGAGTCATAGTGCCCGGAATGATCAGATTGAGTGACACGAATCATCGGTTAGATCACTCCTCTGCCCATATAATGTGTATGAGATACCGACCTGCCTTTACATCACGGAGCATCCATGCGCTGGACTCTTCTCACCATAACCCTCTTCCTCTCCTTCCTTACGCTGAATAAAGCCCAAAGCCAACCAACAGACGACTGGAAAGCCCAGGAAGCTGCCAACCTCAAGAACATCCAGCAGCTCACCACTGACTTCGCCCGGGCCGGCGAATCGTACTTCTCCCCGGACATGAAGCACATCATCTTCCAGGCAGAAGAGAAGGAAAAGAACCCGTTCTACCAGATGTTCGTTATGGAACTGGGCACCAAGAAGTACTGGAAGGTCAGCCCCGGCATCGGTCGTACCACCTGCGGCTTCTTCCACCCCACCAATGGCACCATCATCTTCGCCAGCGGCCACACCACTAAAACCTTTGAAAAGGAAGCCAAGGAAGAACTCGACCGCCGTGCTGAAGACAAACGCACCGGCCAGCGCCGACGCTACCAATGGGATTTTGATCCGAACATCAAGATCTATTCTTCCAACATCGACGGCAGCAACCAGAAGCTCATTTCCGATGCCCCCGATTACAATGCTGAAGGCAGCTACTCCCCCGATGGCAAGTCGATCGTCTTCTGCTCCAAGCGGGATGGCCACCTCAACCTCTACATCATGGATGCTGATGGCAGCAATATTCGCCAATTGACCAAGACCAAAGACTGCTACAACGGTGGCCCGTTCTTCTCCCCCGATGGCAAACGAGTCATCTTCCGTGCCGACCGACAGAAGAAGGATCAACTCCAGCTTTACGTCATCAATGCGGATGGCACCGGCGAGCGACAGCTCACCAACAACGACGGCGTCAACTGGTGCCCCTACTGGCATCCCAACGGTACCCACATCATCTATGCAGGGGCTGATCACTCCAATCCGAACGTCAGGCCTAATTACGATCTCTACCTGATGAACGTGGAGACGAAAGCCACCAAGCGTATCACGTTCGCCCCCGGTGCTGATGTCCTCCCCGTCTTCAGCCCCGATGGCAAGAAGCTGATGTGGACCTCCAACCGAGATGGCCGCATGCCCGGTTCGCAAATCTTCCTCGCCGACTTCAATGTTGAATTGCCTTGATGGTAGACATCACGCTCCGCGTGATGATTAGAGTTAATTCGTAGGGCACGCTGTGCGTGCCTCACAACGACAATATCCTGTCCCGACAAACGACCACGGGAAAGAGTGCAAGCCCTTGAGAGGCACGCACAGCGTGCCCTACCAACCAAACCATCACGCGGAGCGTGATGGCAACTATGAGGCGGCCATCGAAAAGGTCATTGACTTAAACCAAGGCACCATCAAGTTCGGCAGCTTCATTGCTGTCGACAAGGTCGATCTCGTTGTCAATAAGGGCGAAGTCTTTGGCCTGCTCGGCCCCAACGGCTCCGGCAAAACCACACTCATCCGTGCCTTCTGCGGACTGATTCCTATCTCCAGTGGTCGTGCCGAGGTCTTTGGCAAGGATGTCAACAAAGAACCCGAAGCCATCCGACGCCAGATCGGCTACATGTCACAGAAGTTCTCCCTCTACCAGGACCTGACCGCCCGGGAGAACATGGACTTCTACACCGGTATCTACGGCCTGGGCAAGGAAGAAGCTAGGCTGCGTAAGGATGAGTTGATCGAACTCACCGGCATTGCCCCCTATCTCGATCGTATCGCCGGCAAGCTCTCCGGCGGCTGGAAGCAGCGGCTGGCGATGGTCTGTGCCCTCCTGCACAGTCCCCGACTCGTGTTCCTGGATGAACCCACTGCCGGTGTAGATCCCGTGGCTCGTCGTGATCTATGGGATCTCCTTTTCCGCCTGGCTGCCGAAGGGATCACACTCTTCGTTACCACTCACTACATGGATGAAGCGGAACGCTGTGGCCGGGTGGGGTACATCTACCTCGGCAAGATGCTCACCCTCGGCACCCCTGCTGAACTCAAGCAGTTGGAAGCAGTCAATCCCCCCGGCACCAAGCGTTGGGAGATCGCCGCTCCCAACAGCAACGCTATCTTCACCACGCTCAGGCGCATGCCCGGCGTACGAGATGTCACCATGTTCGGCCTCACCCTCCACGCTCAGGTCGATGAACACCTCCAACCCCGCGACCTCGGCCTCGAAGGCCCTGGCTTCGATGTTCACCCGGCTGAGCCTTCCCTGGAAGACGTCTTCGTCACACTCTCCAAACAACAAGACGCCCTGCGTGGCGAAGGCGAACGCAAAGCCGGCGTCAGCTGATGTTCACACCTTCTCAGAAGCTGATAGACTAGCCTCATGCTCCAGTCGCTACAACGTATTGGCTCAGTCGGTCGCAAGGAACTCATTCACATCCTGCGTGACCCGGCTACGTTGTTCTTCACCCTGGTCATCCCCATCGTCGAAATGTTCATGCTGGGGTATGCGATCAACACCAATGTGCGCGATGTGCGTACCGTGCTGTTCGATCAGTGCCGAACCCAGGAAAGCCGTCAGCTCATTCAGGCCTTCAAGAACACGAACGATGTCAAGATCGTGGCTGAGGTCTTTTCTGATGAGGAAATGCACCGCTGGATCGTTTCAGGCCGTGCCCGAGCAGCAATCAAGATTCCCGAGGACTATTCACGCCAGCTCCAGGCCGGGCAGACCGCGCAGGTGCTGGTGAAAGTGGATGGCTCCGAATCGACCACGGCCGGCAAGATCATCAACGTCTCCAACGCTATCGCCTTGAGGGAGTCGCTGCTGCATGTTCTGGGAGACAGACAGCTTCCGGTGGAGAGTCGGCCTCAGGTCCTCTTTAACCCCGATACCCGCTCCGCCAACTTCTTTATCCCCGGCCTCCTCGTCGTCATGTGTCAGATGATGGCTGTTACCCTCTCGGCCAACGCCATTGTCCGAGAGAAAGAGTTCGGCACCATCGAACAGCTTTTCATGACACCCGTCACCGCCACGGAGCTGATCCTCGGCAAGATGTTTCCCTACATCCTGGTGACCTACGTCGAGTTCTGCATGGTCGCCTTCCTGATGTGGAGCGTCTTCCAGGTGCCGATCAACGGCTGGTTCACCTCGCTTCTGTTTATCTTCCTTCCATTCCTGCTGTCGATGATCGGCATGGGATTAGCCATCTCCACCAAAGCCTCCACCCGTGAAGCGGCCCAGCAGATGGCGATCGGCACCGTGTTGCCTTCGATCTTCCTGTCGGGCTATGTTTTCCCTTTCGATTCAATGCCCAAGTTCTTCTGGTACGTCGCCCAGATCATCCCCACCACCTGGATGATCGACGCCTCCCGTGGCATCATCCTGCGTGGCGGCGGCCTGGAGGACCTGCATACGCACATCATTGTTCTCTGGACGATGGCCATCGTAATCGTCTATCTGGGCGCATCCAAGTTCAAGAAGCAGTTGTGATAAGTGTGGGGAGTCTCGCTCATGGAACTGGAGCTGATCAAGCGATTGACTGGTGCCCTGGCTGAGATTCCACTGATCGATCCTCATACCCATATCAACCCCCATCAGCCTGCCGCTCAGACTATTGATGATCTGCTGGGATACCATTACTACACTGAACTGGCCCATTCTGTCGGCATGCCTCATGAGCCGCTCCATGCCTCGTTCGACCCGTTGGAACGAACGCGAGCCATCCTCAAACACTCTCAGCAGTACGAAAACACCGTGCAATGGTCGTGGTTCATCGAACTTTGCCAGACCTTCTTCGGTTGGAAGAGTGACCGAATTGTCGACAGCGATGCAGATTGTCTATGGAAGTGTGCTCAGGAGAAATGTTCACAGCCGAACTGGAGCCAGCAAGTTCTACAGCGAAGTAATGTCGAGAAGGTATTCCTTACCAATGATTTTGACGATCCACTTACCGGCTTTGACACGTCTCTGTATGTGCCATGCCTTCGTACCGATGACCTGGTCTTCAAGCTTCAAGAGCCGGTCGTTCATCTGCGATTGCAGAAAGCCACCGGGATCGATGTTGTAGATGCCAAAAGTCTGAAACAGGCTTTAGATCAACTGTTTGTACATTTCAAGAAGAACGGAGCCAAGGCTTGTGCCATCTCGTTGCCACCCCACTTTGAACCGGCACCGGTCAGTGACCAAGAGCTGTCTACAGCGATGAAACACAAGGAAACTGCTGTCATTGCGGACGGCGTCTTCTGGCGCATCGCCGAACACTGCCGTGAACATCGACTGCCCTTTGATCTCATGATCGGCGTCAATCGCCGGGTTTACGAGAATGGCGTCGCACAGGGCCAGGACCTGTTTGACCAGCGTACGTCACTCATTCAATACGCCAAGCTCTTCAATGCGTTCCCCACCGTGCCATTCTGCATCTCTGTACTCACCAGCAGCCAAAACCAGGAACTTTCAAGCTATAGCTGGATCTTTCCCAACGTGTTGACAAGTGGACACTGGTGGTATTCAAATGTACCTTCATTCATCGAACGCGACCTCGCCGTGCGATTGCAGGCGGTGCCGATGACCAAGCAGATTGCCTACTACAGCGATGCGTACAAAGTGGAATTCGTACTTCCCAAGTTCAACATGTATCGTCGCATCCTGGCACGCCTGTTAGCTCAACAGTATGTCCTGGATCGCCAATGGAGCGAAGAACGAGCGATTCGCCTGGGTCAACAACTCCTTCGTGGAAATGTCGAAAGTCTTTTCCTTCGATAGTGAACATAATTACATAAAATTGTGGCAACGATGGTCGAATTTCAGCCCCGACCTGACTCCCGCTACCGCATGAAATCACATGATGCAAAACCGACCGGAACGATTCTTTGAGATCGATTCACAAATTGTAACGACTTTACCGGTTAGTGTGCCCTCAAAGTTTAGCTAACCGGTAGACTTTCCCCTGCTTCCCATTCCTTCGTTGCTTCCCGCAGATTCCCCAATCGCTGCGCATGGTGCCTTGGTGGAGAATTTGTCCTGTTTTCTGAGCCTGTCTTCGATAGCTTGCGTTGACACCGCTTCTCGGCAACAGTAGACTTATCCAACTGCCTGAGGAATTGCTCGACGCAACTCCAATATCGGCAACAATTTCCGTCATACCACCGGCATAATCGTCCTGGCCGTTTCGACTGAGAAAGATCAACCTATGATCCATACTCGCTGTACAGCACCGGTCACTACTTGCGTTAGACCTCGTGTCGAAGAGGGCTACTACAAGTACATGATCGAAACCAATAAGGCCCACCGCACACTCACGTTTCTGCCGACCGGTTTCGTTTCCACTTACGAATATCCCCTGATCGTCTTCCTTCACCGTGAAGGCAACAACGAACAGCAGATCAAGAAGCTGATGCCTCACTTAAGCCGCCGCAACTACATTTGCATGGGTCTGCGCGGTACTGTACCAATGTACCGTGAAGATGGCAGAAAAGGTTACGGCTGGGACAGCGAAGCTGGTCTTTCCACCGAACTCGAAGACTTCGCCCTGGCTGCTGTCGAGGATGCCTATGATCGCTTGCCGGTTAACGCCAACCGAATCCTTCTCGCCGGTGTCGGCGAAGGCGCTGCCCAGGCCTACCGACTCGCCTTCAGCTTCCCTGACAAGTTCGCCGGCGTCATCGCACTCAACAGCAAGCTGCCCAAGAACGGACCACTCTGGCGACTGAGTCAGACCCGTAAGATTCCTGTCTTCATCGGCCATGGCCGAACCAACTTCGACATCCCCCATGCCCAGGCTGCTCAGGACCATCGCCTGCTCTATACCGCCGGCATGGATGTCACCTTCCGAAGCTACGAAACCAATGAAAGGCTTCACCCGGGTATGATGCGCGACATCGACCGCTGGATTATGAAAAAGATCATCACCGAGACCGAAGAATAATCAGTACAGCAAGTACCGCTTCCGAACCTCGAGGAACTCCTCGAGGTTCTTTTTGCTTACGGTCAGTAATTCCTCTACTCCAGCACCCCTCTCAATGGCTTTCAAGGTTTCTTCGCTCAATAGCAATTGGTTGAGACGCTTCGTCTGCCATTGTTTGGGGTAAAGTCGTTTGAGCGTAACAGCCAGCGAGAAGCCTACCCGGAGAGGATCGAGTTTCGACCAATCTTCAATAACGATACTGACCCCTTGACATGAAACATTGGCAAACACGCTGGAAGTTGGCGTGAATCGTGTTGGCACGAAACGAACACCCGCTACCTTTTCCAGTTGTAACTCCTGTGCCCAGCGGACAGCGTCGATCCATGTCGCTCCGATCAGTTCAAAAGGCCGATCAGTGCCCCGCCCCACACTCAGGTTCGTCGTTTCCAGCAGGCCGACCCCCGGATACAGCAGTGCCGCCTGGAGCGTTCGCATGTTGGGAGAAGGATTGATCCAGACCAGGCCTGTCCTGTCAAACTCATCGTCACGCCTCCAATCTACCATCTTGATCACCGTAAGATCGGCTCCTATCTTACGTTCAGTATTGAAGAGTTGAACCAACTCGCCCACCGTCATGCCATGCCGAACGGGCAGCTTGTGCCAGGCAATGAACGATTCTTTGCCAGCATCGAGCATGGGCCCCTGCACCGTGACGCCTCCAATCGGATTGGGCCGATCCAGCACCATCACCTTGATCTTGTTCTCCGACGCTGCTTCGAGCACCAACCCCAGCGTGCTGATGTAGGTGTAATACCGAGTGCCGATGTCCTGAATGTCGTAGACCAGCACATCGATATCTTTGAGCTGTTCTTTCTTTGGCTTGCGTGATTCGCCATACAGGCTGTAGATGGGCAAGCCGGTTTTCTCGTCGTTGCTGTCACTTACTTTGTCATCGACTACGCCACGAATCCCATGCTCCGGTGAGAAGAGAGCCACCAGTTTCACCTTGGGTGCCTGGTGAAGAATATCGATCGTGCTGATTCCATCACGTGCTATGCCAGTATGATTGGTCACCAGCCCCACCCTTTTGTTCTCCAGCCCCTTGAACCCGTTCTTGCGCAGCACATCAATCCCCACCCTTACCGGACTGCGGGCTGGTTGCAGGGGCAGCCTTCTCGCCACCAGACTACCAATGGCCCGCCGCAATGGTGTCGCATCCCCTTTATCATCAGGGTGAACCCGATTCGTCAGAATGATCACGAAACTCTGACTGGTCGGATCGATCCACAGCGAGGTGCCGGTGTAGCCGGTATGGCCAAAGCTCAAGCCTACCGGGAAACGATCTCCTCGTGGGGCAGAGTAACCGGTATCCACATCCCAGCCATAACTACGCAAGCCCCCGCCGGGAACAATGCGCGCCAGAGTCATCTGTCGAACAGTCTCAGGCTTCAGGATGGTTTTGCCTTCGTAGTGCCCCAGATTGAGCAGCATCTGAGCATATTTCGTCACATCGCTTGAGATGCTAAACAACCCCGCATGGCCGGCCACGCCATCAAGTTGCCTGGCTCGAGGGTCGTGAACGACTCCTCGCAGGATAACTTCGCCTTCCTTCTCCGTCGGAGCAATCCGTTCGGTCAGCGTGGCAGGCTTCTTTGATATTCGTCGATACCCCGTATCCTGCATTCCCAACGGTTCAAAGATCACTCTCTTCGCAACAACATCAAGTGGCTGCCCGGTGATCTTCTCCACAATCTGCCCCAGAACGATGTAGCCGATATCTGTATAGATAAACCGGGTACCGGGTTGCGCAGTCAGTTTCAGAGCATCAATCTTTGCATAGGCATGCTCTAACCCGTGTTCATAATCGTCCTGAGCGTTATCCGGAATCAGCCCGGCTGTATGAAGCAACAACTGTTCAATAGTGATATCTTCTTTACTGTTCTGGCCAAAGTTCTGCAGGTACCAGCTCGCCTTGTCGGTCACGTTCAACCTGCCCTCTTCCACCAGCTTCATGATGCAGGTAGCGGTAACCATCGGCTTGGTCAACGAAGCCATGTCAAAGATGGTGTCTAGCGTCATTTTCTCTGCTTGCGGAACGAGAGCCTTCTGACCGTACGATTCATAAAGGAGAACCTTGCCCTGCTGAGCCACCAGCACCACTGCCCCAGGCAACTGCTTGGCGGTGATCGCCTTTTGCACCAGGTCTGCTACTTCCTGCTTCCACGGCACATCCGTCTGAGCGCTGGCTGCCAACACCATCAAAAGGCTGAATGCCGCCCCGATCACCACGCCACTTTTTAGCTTCCAGAACGCCATGCTGAATAACTCGCCTTGTAGTAAATCACCGCTACGCTACCCTATCTAACTCACGGATGAATTGCCAACAGAACGTAAGGAATCCCCGGCATGCTACTGGCTGACTTTGGCTTCTCGCAACTGGTTGATCTGTTCCTGCACCTGGACAAACACCTTAACGATTGGGCGACGACTCTCGGCCCCTGGCTCTATGTCGTCGTCTTTGCCATCATCTTTTGTGAAACCGGCCTTGTCGTCACGCCATTTCTTCCAGGTGATTCGCTACTCTTTGCCCTCGGGGCTCTGGCCGCTACAGATGGTTCACCGATCGATGTCCGTTTTCTCATCATACTTTTGATCATCGCCGCCATCCTGGGTGATGCAGTCAACTATGCAGTCGGAAAATACCTAGGTCCCAAGGTCTTCCGCATGGAAAACTCCTGGCTCTTGAACAAGAAGCATCTTCTCTACGCTCAGGACTTCTACGAACGCTGGGGCAGTTGGACGATCTTTCTCTGCCGCTTCGCTCCCATCGTCCGTACCTTCGGCCCCTTCGTGGCAGGCATCGGCAAAATGCAATACCGTAAGTTCGCATTGTTCAACGTAACCGGTGCCATCGCCTGGGTCGCCAGCATGACTCTCGTGGGCTACTGGTTTGGCAATCTGAAAGTCGTCAAAGAGAACTTCTCTCTCGTCATCATCGGCATCGTCATCATCTCAGTGTTGCCCATGTTCTTCATGGTGATCGCCGAATGGCGGAGAGCAAAGCAAATGAAGAGCAGCCAGAAGCCAGAAGCCAGTGGCCAGAATGGATAGATCAAGGCAAGGAAACGAAACAACCCCTGAAGCACTCCAGGGGTTGTTCATTATTCAACAGCACAGAACCAGCTTATTTCTTGGCTTCGATCTTTTCGACGGCCAGCCACTTCTTGCCGTCCTTCTCGGTGACTTTGCCGACAACCTTGGCTTCGGAACTGCCCGAGCAGTACTCTTTGTGGAACTTCTTGTCGCTGTCTTTATCGAAGTAGTACATCACTTCCTTATCTTTCTCTTTGACTACCACTACCGTTTGGCACTTGGTCTCTTTGCCCAGTTCGCACTTGGCACAACAGACTTTGCCATCCAGCGTGACTTCACCAGCTGAAACAAATCCCAGACATGCCAACAGGCAGACGAGGGTCAGTGCATAACGCATGGCTATCTCCTTTTAAGAAAAACACAAACACGGTTGGCTTCATGAATTAATGCCAACCGTTGCATTATAGTCAGACTCGTCATTCTCACCAAGCCGAGCTGATGTTACTTGAAACTATCGTGGCAGGCCTTGCAATTGGTAGCCTTATTCAGCTTTGCCTGCCAGCCGGCATCGCCTGCCTTGGCAGCTTTGGCAGCTTCCACCATGGCTTCGCCCAGCTTCTTGTATTCATCAGCATCGCCCTTCTTGGCCTTGTTCAGGGGCATCGAAGAATAGAGATCAACCAGCTTGGCTTTCTCTTCGTCACTGGCTTTGCCGCTCTTGACCTTGGCCAGCAGACTGTTTTGATTGCCACCATGAGCCGCTTTCATGATTTGCTTGGTGGTGTATTTGGCATCTTCCACAGCGAAGCCCAAGGCCGTACCTGCTACAGCAAGTACCACAGCCAACCCTACCAGAGTGCGACGCATGCTAACTCCTCAGAAATCAGGAATTCATAAGACAATCACAGGCCGCGCCCGTGACTGAATCAGACGTTACCATGCTCTTCTACACCGGTCAAGTAGCTGGATGACAACAAAATGGAAGTATTATCGCCCGGTACGCACTTTCTTTCACTAGAGCATCAAGCTCGCCAACGAAAATACGTCGTCTATGTGCCAGCTTCAGGAAAGCCCCCCTACCCCCTCGTCCTGGCATTTCACGGCGCAGGCGGTACAGCACGCACCATGCTCCATCATAGCCGTTGGCTACATCACTCTGATTTGAACGGCTTCGTCGTCGTTGCCCCACAGGGAACGACGCCGAATATAGATGATAAGCCCTCGTTTCGCCTCAACCCACAGCTATGGAACCTGGGCAGCCCGGGCCTTTCCAGCATGATCCATCACGCTGACGATGTGGGCTTCGTTCAAGCCATCTTAGATACGCTCCCGAAGCACCTCGATATCGATCCGCATCGTACTTATGCAACAGGCTTCTCGAATGGTGCCGGTCTGACCTTTCGCCTGGCCGGCGAACTCGGCGACCGATTGGCTGCCATCAGCCCTGTGGCTGGGCTTCCGACCAGTCAAATGAGTAAGCCCCCCCGCCCCATCCCAACCTGGTGTTTCTACAGCTCGCTAGATCCCCTCGTTCCCTGGAGTGGTGGCGAAGTCACTTCGCCCTGGACAGGCAAATCAGCCGAGAGACCACCGGTTCTCGAACTCATCGAACGATGGAGCATCGACAGCGGCTTTCCAGCAGATCGACAGATCATTCAAAAGACTGATGACTTTGAGGAAGTGCAGCTGGGAAAGACCCCTTCCGCGGAGATGCTCTACACCAAAATCAACGGCCTCGGCCACCATTGGCCCGGCGGTAAAGATGTCGGCGTCCCCCTCGAACTCCTTGGCCCACGCATCAAGACCATCGACGCCACCGAAAAGATCTGGGCCTTCTTTAAGAGCTACAGTCTGGTGAACAACCCGGCGGCCACAATTCAATAGCTTTCAACATCGCTGATGTTATGCTTGATGCAGGAAATGCCTCCCGTTACCAGAACTTGGCGTGATCCTTTATGACCATGGACGCCTACGCCTCATTGGCTGAGCAGGAACAATCGCAATCGACGTTGCCCTTGCCTTTATTATTGGGCAACGCCAGTGCAGCGGTCGTTCAGCTTGATCCACAGGGGCGAGTTCAACTCTGGAACCAGTCCGCCGAGAAACTCTTCGGCTGGCATTGCGATGAAGTGCTGGGCAAGCCCTCCCCCAACGTACCGAACGACCTTTGGGAAGACAATCAAGCATGGTTCCTGCGTTGCCTCGGCGGACAAACCATGTCGGGCATCCAGCTTCAACGACGACGCAAGGATGGCTCCACTATCAATGTGCATGCCTGGGCCTGGCCGGTACGCAACCAACACGGCAAGATCCTCGGCGTCATGAAGATGTTCTTTCCTGTCGGCGAACGCTCTGCCCCGAAAGAAACTACTGTAGACAAGGCCCTTGCACAACAAACCCTTCAAGCACAACGCTTTCACAGCGCGATGGTCAGCCTGGCTAAGACCGATTACCCCAGCATCGAATCGGCTCTGCACACTCTTACCACCGTAGCCAGTCAGACCCTGGACATCGAACGGGTCAGCATCTGGCTCTTTAACGAAGCTCGCAACGCCATCCATTGCGCCTGCCTCTATGAACGCAGCCAGGATCGGTTCAGCAGTGGTATGGTCTTCACCGCCCAGGACTTCCCCCGCTACTTCGAGAGCTTGCAAAAGAGCCGCACCATCGCCGCCACCCATGCCTGGACCGACAACCGCACCAGTGAATACCGTGATGCCTACCTCGAACCGCTCGGCATCACCTCGATGCTCGATGTCCCCATCCGCCTGCATGGCAACGAGATCGGCATCGTCTGCCATGAACACGTTGGCTCGGTGCGCGACTGGACTCTCGAAGAACAAGGCTTCGCCGCCGCCATAGCAGATTTCGTCTCACTCACCTACGAGAACCAGGAGCATACCAAAGCGGAGGTGGCCCTGCGTAAAGTCAAGGATGAGCTTTATCACCGTGAACAACTCCTGGCAGCCGTCATCGATGGTTCTCCGGTGGGCATCCAGGTCTTCGATCAGTCGGGCACTCTTCGCCGCCAGAACCCAGCTATGCAACAACTGGCGGGCATATTGAACATCCCCAACGAAGTCGATCGATACAACATTCTCCAGACCGATCAAGCCATCACCTCCGAAGATCAAGTCATGGCCAGGAAGGCGCTCGCCGGGGAAATTGTCGAGCAACCTAAGCGAGTGATTAACTCCTCAGATCGGCACGATGGCCCCTCCGTCATCGACACTATCTACTATCCGGTCAAAGGGCAGCACAACGAAACCGCCGGGCTCGCCTGTTTCCATCGTGATGTCAGTGAGCGATACCGCTTTGAAGATCAACTGCAGCAAACGCAACGCCTCGAAAGCCTCGGCCTCCTGGCAGGCACCATCGCCCATGACTTCAACGGCTTGCTCACCGCCATCTATGGTTTCATTGATCTCGCCCAGGAAGAACTACCCACCACCCACATGGCCCGCACCTATCTGCAATCAGGGCTGCAAGCTGCCATGCGAGCTACCGACCTGACCCAGCAACTCCTCGCCTATGCAGGCAAAGGCAAACGGGAGATCAAACCCTTCGATCTCTCCGTCATGGTGCTCGAAGTCACTGAATTGCTCCGTAGCATTCTCAAGCAGCATGGCACCCTGCACATGGATTTGTCTCCTTCGCTTCCCGACATCATCGGCGATGCGACTCAAATCCGGCAACTCGTGATGAACCTCATCAGTAACGCCGCCGAATCGCATGCCAGCGACCGTGGAGTGGTCAACATTAAAACCGATGTGGTCACCGTTGATGAGTATCTCCTGGCTCGCTGTCAGGTCACTGCCTCGGATGCCGTTCCCGGCCCTTATGTCATGCTCCAGGTCAGCGATCAAGGCAGCGGTATTCCCCCCGAAGTGCTCAACCGCATCTTCGACCCCTTCTTCACCACCAAATCCAAAGGACGGGGCCTGGGCCTGGCTGCCATCGTCGGCATCATTCGTGGCCACAAGGCTGCCCTGATGGTCGAAACCCACATAGGTAAGGGCACCACGTTCTCCGTCTATCTCTCCATCGTCAATCTATCTTGACCAGTTCGCCATCGTTGTTCTTCACTTTGGTGCCACCCCGCCAAACTCACATTGCACAAAAAGGCAAGAGTCACTACTCTCCCCCGTCCTTGACCAGTCATCAGGCCCCGACAGCCGGTTGATGTCTATGACGATGGATTGTCACAGCGATGGTCAGGAAAGCGAATGAGCATGGATGCTCGTCGCGACTCAAGACGCAAGGATGCACTATGTACCGTCCCCGTACATGGGCATGGGTAATCACCTGCAGCCTGATCGGCTTCACAGCGTGCATTGCCCTGGCTCAAGACTCCACGCCTGCACGACTCTCCGCTGCTCAATCCACGCTCCGCCAGGCTCGCCAGTTACTCGATCAGAACGAAGTTTCCAACGCCATCATCCTACTTGAATCGCAGCTCGAAGCGGGGGCCAAAGACCCGCAGTATGTAGCAGCCATCACCGAAGCCTACCGCCGTCAGTTTGACCGACTGCAACAGGAAGGCAAAGTTCCCCAGGCATCACAGGTCTGGACGAAGCTCGTCAAACTACAGCCTGACCTGGCCAAGTCGCCATCAATGGGTTCCAGCACACCCAGCACTATCAGCTCCCCCACCAGCAACAACACTCCCATTGTCAATACGACAGCTCGTCAAACTCCGCCAGCTCCCGCTGCTACTCCCGATCACATGAAAGCCGCTGATGAAGCCTACCAGCAACGCAACTATGCCCAAGCCTGCCAATGCTTCGAGAAAGTACAGGCTCAAGGCGTAGCCCTCTCGAATGAGACTCGTGAACGCTTTGCTTACTGTAAGCTCTACCAGGTAGCTGTTCAACTCAATGCCCTTCAGGGTCAGCTTGGATCAGAACGACCACAACTCGAACGGGAAGTCCGTGCCGCTCTGGAACTGGCACCACGCCTGGAGTTCGGCAAGGAACTGCTGAGCCGCCTACAGAACACATCAGCAGCGACGGCCAAATCGACGAACACCGCCGTCAGGCATCTCGACGAAAAAGACAAGGGCTGGTCCATCTGTGAATCAGCTCACTTCCGTGTCTATCACAATGATCCTAAACTCGGCGAGCAGGTGGCACAGATCGCGGAAGCCACTCGTGCCGCTGTCGCCCGCAAGTGGCTCGGCCAGGAAGTCGAGTGGGAACAGCCTGCTCAGATTTACGTCCACCCGACCGCTGAGAGCTATCATCGCCAATCGGGCATGCCCACCACTGCACCCGGCCACTCCGATTATGATGTCAACAGCGACGCCTCGATCATTCACTATCGCCGGGTCTTTGTCCGTGCTGATCACCCCCACATGCTGACAGCGATTTTGCCTCATGAAGTAACCCATATCGTCCTCAACGGCCAGTTTGGCCGCAAGCTTCTCCCCCGTTGGGCCGATGAAGGCATGGCTGTTCTCTCCGAGCCCTATAGCCGCATTGAACTGCACCTGAACCCGCTGCCCGAAACGTATCGCCAGGGCCAGGCCTTCACCGTGCAGGAGCTCATGACTGGCGACGAATATCCCAAGGACCGCGCCAAGATGGCCAGCTTCTACGGCCAAAGCGTTTGCCTGGTCGAATATCTCTGCACACTGAAAGGCCCGCAAGGCTTCGTCTCTTTCATGCGTGATGCTAACCGTGAAGGCGAAGCCGCCGCCGTACAGCGCAATTATGGCTTTACCATCGCTGAGTTGGAAACGAGACTGCAACAGTGGATCGTCGCTCAACGCATGCCGACGTTGATGGGGCAAGGCAGATAGTCGTCTGGTTAGTAGTCGTCACGCTCCGTCGTGAGGACGCTAGCGATTGATAACGTCACAGAAATAGTCACCGAAACGGGTTTCAGATCTCGTAGGGCAGATCATCACGACGGAGCGTGATGACTACAAACCAGACTACTTAAGAAACTGCCAGGCAAAGTAGGCCGCTGCAACCAGCCACACATACACTCCGAAGACCCATAGTTTCGCCCGCTTCACCAGAGCAATGAGCGGCGTGATGGTCAGATAAGCCACGATGGCACTGACCAGAGTCGCAACAATGGTCTTGAACAGGAACTCGCTCGTCAACCATTCGGTGCGATGCTCATCTTTGAGAGCCTTCCAGATACCGCTTCCTCCCAGTCCTAAACTGGCGACGACCGACATCATAAAGCTGAACCGCACCGCCCACGATCTCTCCAGACCAACCAATAGTGCCACCGCCAAAGTCGAACCACTACGACTTAACCCCCGCATGACTGCTGCACAGCCTTGAGCCACTCCCATTCCCAATGCCTGCCACCATTTCATCGTCGAGCCAGTCGTCGTGCCCGGCTTCAGGTAGCCTGTCAGGATCAATACCGCCCCCAGGATGATGAAATTGAACGCCACCACATCGGGCCTTTTGAAGCTCTGCTTGATCCAATCGCTCTTGAACAACACGGTTACCGCCGCCGGCAACGAAGCGATCCCCACTAACACCAGCAGATAGAACAATTGCCGTATCGTGCTCGGCCACGTTTCGTTGGTTTCGCCCGGCTTGTCCTTCACCAGAATATGGCTGAACGACTGCCTGATCTCTTTCCAGAAGTAGAGCAGCACTGCCAGCAATGTTCCCAGGTGCAGCACGCCATCGAAGAAGATTTCCTTAGCATCGTCGGGAGCTGCATTGGGATCGAAGATGCTCTGGAATAACACCAGATGCCCGGAACTGGAGACCGGAAGGAACTCCGTCACGCCCTGCACAATACCCAGAAAGATGGCTTCCAGCCACGACATGCACCGACTCCTTAACATCATGTAGATGTAGCGGAAGTCGCCAGACTTCCGTTCTTGATCCCAACGGAACTCTTGGCGAGTTCCGCTACGACGAACCGATTAGCTGACAATCAATCGTACAATCTTCCGGGCACCCACACGCAAAAGCAACCCTTCGCTCGGTATGGCCAACTTAGCTTGGAAGTCAGTCACCTTCGTCTTATCAGCCCCGAAGGTGACGCCGCCCTGTTCAATCAGCCGACGAGCTTCGCCATTGCTCTTGGCGAAGCCCGCGAGCACCATCGCCTTCACGACTCCGACTGCACCTTCTTGTAGATCAGATGTCGGCACCTGTAGCGTCTCAATCTCCGTCGGGTCCTGCCGTTGCGAGAACCGCTTCTCCCACTCAGCCTGAGCTTCGAGGGCACCAGCCTCACCGTAATAGAACCCCACGATGTCCCGTGCCAGGGTCTTCTTGGCGACCATCGGATGGGTCGCTGCATCAGTCAGTTGCTTGATTTCCGCTTCCGGGCGATCTGACAGCAGCTTGAACCACTCGCCCATCAACGCATCGGGGATCGACATCGTCTTGGCGAACTGCTCATAAGCAGGCTCACCGACCCCGACATAGTTCTTGAGGCTCTTCCCCATCCGCCTTTCACCATCGAGGCCACGCAGAATGGGCAGCGTCAAACAAACCTGTGGCTCCTGCCCTGCGTCACTTTGCAAATGACGGCCCATCATTAAGTTGAAGAGCTGCTCGGTGCCACCCAATTCCACATCGGCCTTGATCTCGACGCTGTCCTGTCCTTGCATCAACGGGTAAAGACATTCATGCAGGTAAATCGGCGTCTGTGCCTTGTATCGTTTGGAAAAGTCATCCCGCTCTAGCATCCGCTGCACGGTGATCTTGCTCGTCAGGCTGAGCACATCGAGAAACCGGTTCTTGCTGAACCATTCGCCATTGTAGCGTACCTCGGCCTTGGTGGTGTCGATGATCTTCCCCACCTGTTTGAGATAATCAATGGCATTGGCTTCCACCTGCTCTTCAGTCAGCTTGGCCCGGCTCTGATCACGCCCGCTCGGATCACCCACGAGGGCAGTGTAGTTGCCAATAATCAAAACCGCCTGATGGCCCAGTAGCTGAAACTGCCTGAGCTTCCGCAGCGGAACCGTGTGCCCCAGATGAACGTCGATTCCCGTAGGGTCGATGCCATACTTCACCCGAAGCGGCTTGCCCGTAGCAATGCTTCGCTGCAGCTTCTTCGTGAATTCATCGCTGGGCGTGATCTGATCAGCGCCTCGACTGAGTATCACCAACTGTTCTTCAAGAGGACGCATACCCTCAACCATCGCTAGAAGATCGAAGTAGTAAACATAGGGGTTCGATGCAGTGTTGGCTCTCTACCCTCGTTCACGAAAACATGCTCGATCTTCCCAGGGCCGGAAAGGCGTTCTCGAAATGTTCGATAATCGGCTCTTTCGCCCCGCTCGGCCAGGCAAGCACCACGACATCAAACCGGGCCGATACATTCTGCACCCGATAGCGTTTCATGAATGCCGTCGCCAGGCGAGTCAATCTCTCCTGTTTGGTCTGATCCACTGAAAGTTTGGCGGATTCAGCATCATCATGAGAGGTGGAGCGGACTTCGACGAAGACCAGGGTCTCTCCCAATCTGGTGACCAGATCAATCTCCCCGACAGAGCATGTCCAGTTTCTCGTCAGGATGCGATGCCCCTTACGCTTCAGGAACTGCTCCGCCGAGCGTTCGGAACGCCGGCCAAACCAGCGACGCCACCAGGGTTGTTGAGGAGAAGGCGTCACCATTTCAGGTTCCACATTGACGGGCTGTGCTGCCTGAGAATAGCTTGCCCATTCTGATTTTCCATGAAATTCCTCGACGCAACCTTATTACAATGTCCTACCCGTTAGGCTTGTAATAAAGTGACATCTACTCATAGTTGGAATCTGACAATGTCCCGATCACTGCTGATTGCCCTCGCTGTTTTGACCTTTGGCACATCCTGGGCGACCGCTCAACCCTTTTCCCCGAAAGATCTCGATGCCCGTATCGAGAAGCAACTTTTCGACGTGCTTACCCTCGGAACCGATATCTACAATCGTGGCAGCCATGATGCGTGCTTCCGTCTGTACCAGGGCAGCCTGATGACGGTTGTCGGCTTTCTCGATCATCGACCCGATCAAGCACTCAAGATCAACAAGGCTCTGAAGTCCACCGATCAGATGACCAACGTCAGTGAACGAGCCTTTACGCTACGCACTGCTATTGACGATCTGCGTGAAGCCATCAAACCGGGGCTGATGGGCCAGCAAACCGCCACGCCTGGGCGTCCGACCCTCTGGTATCGTCTCGGCGGCGAATCATCAATCTCTCAAATGATCGATGAGGTTATCAATCGGTCGATGAAAAACCCCCGCATTAACTTCACCCGCGGAGGCACCGGCAACCAGTGGGAAGCGAATCCCGAAAACCTCACCAAGGCTAAAAAGCGATTTGTGCTATGGTTCAGTTCCGTCTCAGGAGGGCCATATAAATTCGAAGGAAAGGACCTGAGAGCTATACACCAGAACATGAAAATCACCGCAGCCGAGTTCGATTCCTTTATGCTTGAAGTCAAGGCGGTACTCGACAAATACTTCGTTCCAAACGCGGAGAGCAATGAAGTAGTCGCTTTGTTTGAAGGTAAAAAAAACGAGATCATCGACAGCACTGTTGTGATCAAATCACTTTGGGATCGAATGGGTGGGGAGCCCGCAGTTACTCTGGTAGTCGACGATTTCGTGACGCGAGCCGCTAAGGACCCTGCGGCCAACTTCACGCGCAAGGAAGAAGGCACCGAATGGAAGGCCACCCCCACAGAATTGGCGGAATTAAAGAAGCAACTCGTTCAATGGGTCAGCAGCGTCACCAAAGGGCCGCTTAAATACGAAGGTAAATCATTAGCTGACATCCGTGCCGGCATGAAGATCACAAATGCCCAGTACACCGCCCTCATGCTCGATCTGAAAGCCAGTCTCGAAAAGCTCAAAGTCAATCCACTGGAGCAGGACGAACTGCTCAGCACCATCAGCGGCTTCAGGAAGGATATTGTCGAAACGAAATAGCTCTGGTTAGTAGTCATCACGCTCCGTCGTGATGAAGCGGAGATAGGAATCATTCACGAAAACCTGATCGATTCAATCCCAGTGATTTGTGTTGTTGCGTAATTCAGACCATCATGTGGAGCATGATGGCAATGCTTACTCGTCATTCCACCAGTTCACCAGACGCAACATCGTGCTCGGCTCCTTCGCCAGCGGTTCTCCCTTGGCGGCAGCCTGCTGGAACGCCTGCTCCCACGCCTCCGGACTGGCCGGCAAATCGCGACCAGTGAGGCGCACCAGCGATTGGTGTGCTTCATGTCTGACAGCTGTGCTCTTCTCTTGCTTCAATGAAGCCAGCAAAGCGGCTGAGGCATCATACAGTGGCTGACTGGGAGGAAATTTCCCGATCGCATGAGCTGCACTGGCTCGCAGATCTTCCGAATTCTTAGGATCGAGTGCTGCCACCAGAGTTGTCAATCCGGCAGGGTCTTTCGTCTTTCCAAGAGACTGCACAATCGTCACTTGAACGATGCCGTTCTTTTCCTGAGCATTGGCAGGCACTGCATAGGCTTCCACCAGAGCCTTGGTTGCAGCAGGGTCCTTGTAAGTGCCCAGCTTTTGCACGGCTGTCATCCTGCAAATAGCATCTCGTTCGGAACGAGCAGCGGCAGAAAGCACAGTAATATAGTGTTCACGTTCCTTCGCATCGCCCGGTTCGTCCAATCGTTCGATCGCTCGACGCCGCAAATCACCATCCTGACTCTTGGCCAGCACTTCCAGCGGCGGGCCGCCCTGGTTCATGGCAAGGTCCCACTTGTAACCCAGGTCCCACCATTCGCCCTTCTCATTGCGGGCAGAGATGTCTTCATAGAAATGCCCGCACCCGGCAAGACCAATGCTTGACACAATAAGCAAGATGCATCGACTGGCGAACTGTAGACGATCCATGCGCATGCCTCCTCAGGCAGCGGGCGAGATACCAACTTGAGCGATTCGGTCAAGTCGAGTTGTGCTTTGTCTCTGGAGAGTTGAGAGAATGGAGTAATTCATTGACAATCTTGAGTTAGCCAGTTAGCGTCTGAAGATATGCACCAGCTACGGAGCCACCCCATATGTCTTCATTCGTCAGAGTGTTGTGCCTGTTCATGATCCTGGTATGGAACTTTTCTTTAGTTGTGGCTCAGGAGAAGGAAAAGAACTCGAAGACCGCCAGCACTTTGCCCAAGCCCAGCCAGGCCAACTTCAAGTATGGTCCTCATGAACGGAACGTCTTCGACTTCTGGCAGGCCAAGTCAGATCAGCCTACTCCGCTCGTCATCTACATTCATGGGGGCGGCTTCGTCGGTGGTGACAAGAATAATCTCAACGCCAGATCTCTTCAGCAACTGCTAGATGCCGGCATCTCGGTCGCTGCCATCAACTATCGTTTCGTTCAACATGCTCCGCTTCCTGCCGCCCATGAAGACTGCGTTCGGGCCTTGCAGACACTCCGCTCCAAGAGCACTGAGTGGAACATCAACAAGAACAAAGTCGGCGGCATGGGTGGTTCCGCCGGGGCACAGCTTGTGATGTATCTTGCCTTTCACGATGATCTCGCTGATCCCAAGAGCAATGATCCCCTGAAACGAGAATCTACCCGTTTGCAATGTGTCGCCCCGAACGGCGGTCAAATGACCATGGACCTCGCCTGGTGGGCAAAACACATCCCCGGTTATTCTTCCACGACCAACGTCAGAAAGATGTTCGGCGTCGAGACCGAAGAAGAACTTCTGAAGAAAAATGCCGAAATCGCTGCCTTGTCGCTCATCAGCAAAGACGATCCACCGGTGTTCATGAGCTATGCGATGGCCCCCGACGCAACTATCCCCAGCGATGCAGCAGCAGCCCGTAACTGGATGGTGCATCATGTGAACAATGGCATTGAGTTAAAGAAACTCTGCGACCAACTCGGCGTCGAATCATACTTGCAATACCCCGGGGCCAAGAACAAGTACGCCTCTACCACCGCTTTTCTGATTGATAAGCTGAAGAACTAGGGCATCGAGAACTCGACGAGACTTCCATGATGCTCCATTTCTATTGCATCTTGCTCCTGACCTGCTTCGTCCCGGTGAAAGCCCTCGCTGCGGACGAGGGCCGATGGCTGGCACAGCCCTCAATGCGGAATGCCCGTGCTGCTCATGCCGTCGTCAGCACCAAAGAAGCCATTTATGCCATGGCAGGCACCGGGGCCGGGAATAAGCCAGTTCTCGAAGTCGAGAAGTTCGATGGCAAGCAATGGTCGGCCGAAACGCCCCTGCCCGGCAGCGGCCTCAATGCCCCCGCCGCAACCGTCCTCAAGGATCGCATCTATTTGATCGGTGGTTTCAATACCACGACGAACATCCCTTCTCAAGGGGTACTGGTGTACGACATCGGCACGAGGAAGTGGAGTGAAGCAGCCCCGCTACCCGCCCCTCGTGGAGGCCATGCTGCGGTAGAGTTCCAGGGTAGATCCATGTCATAGGTGGAGGCAACTCCCGATCCACCATCGCCGATCACTCCGCCTACGATCCTGCCACCAACACCTGGTCTCAACTGGCCCCGTTGCCTCGTGCCGAAGGCAGCCCTTCTGTGGTTGTCTACGCCGGCAAGATTTACGCCATCGGTGGCCGCAGCGGCCGTTCCGATTTTGGCGACGTCTTTATCTACGATCCTGCCTCCAATAGTTGGAGCAACGGCCCAGCCATCGAACCTCGTGGCACCGCCGGCGCTGTTGTCTATGCGAATGCCATCCATCTCTTTGGCGGCGAATCACAGGCGAAACGAATCTGCTTGAACAGTGTTCTGCGATTGGATCATAAGAAAGAGTTATGGGAGCCCCTGCTTCCGATGCCCACTCCCCGTAACTTCGCCCGTGCGGTGCTTTTCAACAATGCCGTCTACGTTGTCGGCGGCAATTCGACGACTGATTCCAGCCACGCCTCGGCTGGTAGTGTGGTTGTAGAACGGTTTAGCTACGAAAAGGGCTCATGACTCGCAGCACATTTCCAAACAGGCTCACCGAACATGCCCGGAGCACCAGTTCAACCTCACCTCGCAAGTCAACTGGCAACGGGCCTACTCGATCTTCTCTATCCCCCCATTTGTCAGCTCTGTAACGCTCCCCAACCCGCCGGCCATCACATAGCATTCTGTGAAACTTGTGTTAGGCAACTGAACCAACTCCTTGGCGATCAATGCCCCCGCTGTGCTGCCCGGTTCCCGAAGGTTAACTCCAGCGCCGTGGACTGTCATATTTGCCATGACGAGGATTATGCCTTCACACAGACCATCGCCTGGGGGCCCTACGATTCAGCCCTTCGTAGCATCGTCCTCCGCATCAAGGAACAACGGAACGAATCACTCGCCCATCACATTGGTCTGCACTTTGCCCATCAGTTTAACCAACAACTAAAGTCTTGGCCCATCGATGCCATCGTCCCCGTGCCACTCCACTGGACCCGTCGGTTATGGCGAGGGTATAATCAGGCCGAAGTGTTTGCCAAAGCCATCGCTCATCATCTTCACAAACCCGAACGCCGCGCCTGGCTCTGGCGTCGGCTGCAAACACCGCTCCAGGCCAGCGTCACCCCGACCCAGCGCCGTAAGAACCTTCGACAGGCCATGACTGCAAGGATACCGAAGCAATTCATGGGCCAACAGATACTCCTGTCGACGATGTGATGACCACCGGGGCTACCGCCGATGCCGGTGCGCGTGCCCTGCTCGCCGCCGGGGCTGGCAGCGTCAAAATAGCTGTGTTGGCTCGCGCCACTGGTGAAACCGCTACTGCCGGTACGTCCAGTTCCTCATGATCTCTTTGCCAGCCTTGCCGGTTAGGTACAGACGTAGCGAAAAGTGTTCGGGTTAGTGCTAGCGTTCCGCCTTACTTTTGACTAAGCTGAGAAAAGAGGAGAAAATAGTGCATCGCCGACCAGTTGCACTTCCGCACGCATAACGGAAGTCGACGTTTCGTGCTAACGCACACACGAAGCTGTTCGCTGGCCGGTGGGGGACCTTGTCTCTGTGCCATCAGAGGTCGGCATGTTTCGCCTTGGACTCGTTTTCTCGCTTGCGCTACTGTCGCATACCTATCTTGTCGCTGCTGAAACCAACGTCCTGAACTTCGAAGAACCGGTGAAAGACCTGGGCGGGGCTCCCCGGGGCACCAAGCTCGTCCACCACTTCAAGTTCACCAACGCCAGCCAGCAGCCGGTGCATATCTCCGGTGTGCGCACCTCGTGCCACTGCTCCACGGCCCATGCCATGAAGCAGGAGATCGCTCCCGGCGAGTCTTCCTCCATTATGGTTGAGGTGAACACCATTCTTTACAGCGGCACCCGCGACTTCACAATCTATGTGAACTACGACCGTCCCGTGGTTACCGAAAACCGCCTTATGCTCAAAACCGTCAGCCGGGAAGATCTCAGCATCAGCCCTAATTCGCTGAACTTCGGGACCATCAAACTCGGCTCCGCCCCTTCTATGTCCGTCGTCCTCGATAACCGAAGCATGACCGGCTGGAAGATCACCGGTATCGAAAACGAGAATGGCTATATCCAGGCCAACGTCGAACCGAATGGCACCAACGGCAACAGCTATCGCCTGACCGTCCGCCTCCGTGAGGACACCCCGGCCGGCTACTGGCATGCATCCCTCGGCCTGGTCACCAACGACCCTACCACCCCCCGCATTCAGGTTCCCCTGTCAGTCGAAATCCAGGGCCTCCTGGCTGTTACTCCTTCGACCCTCAACATGGGTAAGCTGAACGGCGACACTATGGAAAAGAAGATCGTGGTGCGTGGAGCCAAGCCTTTCAAGATCACCGGCATCGAAGGGCTGGATAACATCCTCTCCATCGATCAAACCAAGACCGATGAAGCGAAGATGGCCCACGTCCTTAAGATCACCTACTCCGGCAAAGCCGACGCCGGCGAACTGCTGAAGAAGATCAAGATCAAGACTGATCTGGATAACACCACCGTCGAACTGCCCGTGCAGGGGCAGGTGGTGAAGTAATAGACACTTAAACATGAAGAGCCTCGTAGCGTTAGCGCTACGAGGCTCTTTTTACTTCCACTCTCATCGATTTCTCCATTGCCGCTGATGCTCCTCTCGTCTTATCTTGACAATTGCCTGTCAATCGACGTTTACCAACGGGAGCCTCTCTGTGCTGCGCCATTTCCTCGCCTTCATTTCACTGGTGCTAATATCCTCATTTACCCTCGCCGATGAAGCTCGCCTGCTTCGCTTCCCCACCATACATGGCGACAATGTCGTCTTCACCTACGCCGGCAACTTGTACAACGTCGCCAAGGCGGGTGGAGTCGCCCGACGGCTCACCAGCCATGATGGCTTCGAGATGTTCCCCCACTTCTCGCCTGACGGCAAGTGGATCGCCTTCACGGGCCAGTACGATGGCAACACCGAAGTCTATCTGATGCCCGCAGCGGGTGGCGTGCCCAAGCGGTTGACCTACACCGCCACTCTGGGCCGTGACGAAGTCTCCGACCGTATGGGGCCTAACAACATCGTCATGGGCTGGCACCCGGATGGCAAGCGCATCCTTTTCCGCAGCCGCATGCAGAGCTTCAACGACTTCATCGGCGAACTCTTCCTCGTTGATGTCGATGGCCACCTCCCCGAACCGCTCCCCCTGCCCCGTGGTGGCTTTGGCAGCTTCTCCCCAGATGGCAAGCAGTTCGCCTACAACCGCATCTTCCGTGAGTTCCGTACCTGGAAACGCTATCGTGGCGGCATGGCGGACGATGTCTGGCTCTACGACTTCGAAACCAAGAAGACTGAGAACCTCACCAACAACGCCGCCCTCGATACCTTCCCGATGTTCCACAGTACCGGCATCTACTTCATCTCTGATCGTGATGCTAATAAGAAGGTGAACCTCTACAGGGTCGATCCGAAGACAAAGGAAACCAAGCAGCTCACACAGTTTAGCGACTACGACATCAAGTTCCCCAGCCTCGGTGGCGATGCTATCGTCTTCGAAAACGGCGGACACCTCTATCAGTTCGACATCAAGACCGAGAAGTTGGCCAAGATTCCCGTTCAACTGAACGAAGACTTCAGCAGCGGCCGGGGTGGCCTGGTCAGCGTCAAGAACAACATCACGAACTTCGACATCAGCCCCGATGGCAAGCGTGCCCTCTTCGGCGCTCGGGGTGATATCTTCACCGTCCCCGTGCAGAACGGCCCTACCCGCAACCTCACCCAGACTCCCGGCGTCCATGAACGCAACAGCCAGTGGTCGCCCGATGGCAAGTGGATCGCCGCCATCTCCGATGCCAGCGGCGAGGATGAGATCGTGCTGATCCCTCAAGCCGGCGGCGCCCCCATTCAACTCACCACCGGCGGCAACGTCTACAAGTATGAGCTGACCTGGTCTCCCGATAGCAAGAAGATTGCCTGGACCGACCGTCAACAGCGATTGCAGTACATCGTCATTCCGAACGACTTGTCCACTCTAAAGGCTTTTAACCCTCAGAAACAAAAGGCCGATGCGATTGTTGATGGAATTGGTTCGAGTATCACAACCGGGCCAGATGCTGCTAATGCAAAAGTCAAAGGGCAGGCAGTTGGTTTTCCAGAACCGAAACTCATTGTCAAAGCCGAAGCCTTTGAACTGCGCGACTTCAGCTGGTCGCCCGATTCTAACTGGATCGCCTACACTCTGCCCGAAGTCCGTGGTTTCAGCCGTGTCTACTTGTACAACCTTGCAGACAGCAAAAGCACTGTCGTTACCGATGGCTTTTACAACTCCAACAATCCCCGTTTCAGCGGAGATGGGAAGTACCTCTTCTTCGTCTCTGCCCGTGATTTCAATGCCACCTACGGCCAGAACGAGTTCAACTACATCTACACCAATCTGAACCGCATCTACTTCACGACACTCGCCAAGAGCACTCCTTCCCCCTTCGCCCCCAAGAGCGATGAGGTCACCATCAAAGAGGAGAAGAAGGAAGAGAAGAAAGCTGACGACAAAAAGCCCGATGAGAAGAAGCCTGAAGAAAAGAAACCCGAAGCCATGAAGGTCGATCTCGATGGCATCATCGACCGTACCCTCGGTCTGCCCATTGCCCCCGGCAATTACAACAACCTCGAATCGACCGGAAGCACGATCTACTACATGCGTGCCGGCCAACTCTATCTCTTTGATCTGGCCTCCCCTTCCCCCAAGGAAGTGGCTCTCGGCCAGATTAATGGCTACGAAATCAGCGCGGATGGCAAGAAGATGATCATCGCCCGTGGCCCCGGCCAGTTCAGCATCATCGATACGCCCAAGGGCCCCATCGCTCCGGGCGGTGATACGCTCAAGCTCGATGGCCTCGAAGTGCGTCTCGATCGCCATGCCGAGTGGAAGCAGATGTTCAACGAAAGCTGGCGGCAGATGCGCGACTTCTTCTATGATCCCAATCTGCACGGTGTCGATTGGGCCGCCATGAAGAAGAAGTACGAACCGCTCGTCGCTCACGCCAACCATCGCGCCGATCTCACCTACATCATCGGCGAGATGATCAGCGAGTTGAACTGTGGCCACTCCTATGTCGGCGGTGGCGAACTGCCTCCGGTCAACAAGATCGCCATGGGTCTGCTCGGTGCTGAACTCAAACAGGATCTCAAAGCCGGCACCATTCAAGTCGGCAAGATCGTCCCTGGGGCCAACTGGTCGACCAAGCTGCGTTCCCCCCTCACCGAAAACGGAGCCAACATCAATGAAGGCGATTACATCCTCAGCATCAACGGCATGCCTGTCAAAGACCTGGCCAATCCTTTCATCGCCCTGATGGGAACCGCCGGTCGGCCCACCATTCTCAAGGTCAACAAGGAACCCAAAGAGGAAGGCGCACGAGAAGTCACAATCACGCCACTCAATGACGAGAGCGACCTCCGCTACCACGCCTGGGTCGAAAAGAACCGCAAGTATGTTGAGGAGAAGTCTGGCGGCCAGGTAGGCTACCTGCACATCCCCGATATGCAGGTGAACGGCCTGAACCAGTTCGCACGCCAATACTATCCGCAGCTGAACAAGAAGCGCTCATCATCGATGATCGTGGCAACGGCGGCGGCAACGTCTCGCCGATGATCACTGAACGACTCCGCCGAGAATTGGCGATGATCGACATCAGCCGCAACGGCACGCCTAATACCAACCCGGGCGGCATGCACGTTGGCCCCAAGTGCATGCTTCTCAACGAGTTCTCCGCCAGCGATGGCGACATCTTCCCCTACCGTTTCAAGACCTACGGCATGGGCAAGCTCATCGGCAAGCGTAGTTGGGGTGGCGTCGTCGGTATTCGTGGCACCCTGCCCTTGCTCGATGGCGGCGTCCTCAATCGTCCCGAGTTCAGCCGCTACGACAAGGACGGAAAGGAATGGATCATGGAAGGCTATGGCGTCGATCCTGATATCGTCGTCGATAACGATCCAGCAGAAGAGTATGCCGGCAAAGACGCACAGCTTGATCGTGCCATTGCTTTGATGTTGGAAGAACTGAAAACCAAAGGCAAAGACCTGCCGAAGCCTCCTGTCTATCCGAAACGATAATTATCCTTTCAAGCCCGTTATTCTTCATAACTGGCTAACTGGTCATCTATTAGTTCTGGGATGTCTTACTTTTTTAGGTAACCAGCGTAATTTAGGAGATTAATCTGTTGCAGGAAAGAAGAATTAATGTAAGCTACGGTTAATGTATGAAGAAGTTCTCCTCTTCTTCTCTCTCTTTCTTCGGAGGTGTTTCATGGTACGTCGTTTGGAAAGGAGATCAGCATTTACGCTGATCGAATTGTTGGTGGTGATTGCGATCATCGCCTTGTTGATGGCGCTGCTGTTGCCTGCCATCCAGAAAGTGCGCGAAGCAGCAAACAAAATGTTGTGTGCTTCCAATTTGAGACAGCTCGCGACAGCTGCTCACAATTATCACAACGACTACAACAGGTTGCCGCCAGGCTACTATGGCATGCTTCCGAATGCACAGGATCCCACAATCGATTTCTCTGGCGCGACCAACCTTCCACAGTGGTGGAGCTGGCTTGCAGTGTTGCTTCCCTACATGGAAGCTGACAATGTCTTCAAGCAGTTGGTAGGTGACTTTGACGTTAACAGGTATGGTCGGCACTGGCTCAATCCAACCAGCTTCTCCAATGAGATTCCCGGTCGCACCATCATCAAGGCTTTCCTGTGCCCATCTGATTCCGTTCAGCAGGAAACCATCAATGCCTACAACGCCGCCTATCACTGGTACAACACGCCAACTGTTTTTGGTGACGGTTCTTTCTGGGCAATCGTCGGTTTCTCGCAACCCATGGGTCGCACCAACTATGCAGCGGTCTGCGGTACGCTGGGCACTGGCACCAGCCCGGCCTATGGCAAGTATGAAGGCATCATGTGCAATCGGTCCAAGCTTACGCTGGGACAATTGACGGTTCAGGATGGTACCAGCAATACTCTCATGTTCGGCGAGAGCCTGGGTGATTCGCTAATCCCCAACCGTCAATATTGCTTCATGTGGCCAGACAGTTGCACGCTGGCGACCATCTATGGACTGGGCCGTGGCAACATCAACGGTAACATCTACTGGGCAGGAGCCTACTACAATAACTTCTCGGCTGTACACTCCGCCGGCGTACAGTTTGTTCGTGGCGACGCCTCAGTCGTTACCCTGAAGTATGGTAATACCACGGTATTAGCTCCTACTTTCTACGGCGTAGCTAATCCGACCATTACCGTTGCTCAACAGCAATCTGATTGGGGTATTCTGCAACAGTTGGCTGGTCGTAAGGATGGTCTCAATAACGACACCAGCTCCATTACTGACTAGTTTGTAATTGACTCGTGAGTGTCTTCACGCTCGCGTGAAGACACTTTTACTTTCATCACCTTCAAGGAGAAGCGTCTGTGAGAACTGTCCTTAACACTGTAGTATTTGCTTGTGTCGTTTTCTTCGTGGGCTGTAGCGGTAATGCTGTCGAAGGACCTAAGAACACAGAACCTTCCAAGGTTCCACCCGCTAAGTCATCACGCGGAGATCAGTCACAGTGCAAGTAACCGCAGTTACAGAACATCATTCAAGGCATGGTTTTCACCATGCCTTTTTTGTTTTGTCCCTGTGTCAGGCATCCCTGGCAGCGTAACAGCTTACCCGCTTAAAACTCCGCGTTCCCCGGCGTTCTCGGGAACGGATTCACATCACGAATATTCGCCATCCCGGTAAGGAAGAGCAGTACTCGCTCAAGTCCCAGGCCGAAGCCGGCATGGGGCACCGTTCCGTAGCGGCGCAGATCGAGGTACCACCAGTAATGCTCCGGAGGCAGCCCCTGCTCCTTCATCCGCAGTTCCAGCATCTCCAGCCGTTCTTCACGCTGGCTGCCGCCGATGATCTCGCCGACGCCGGGAACGAGCACATCCATGGCTCGTACAGTCTTGCCATCGTCGTTGACCCGCATGTAGAACGGTTTGAGTGTTCGAGGGTAGTTGAACAGAATCACCGGCTTGCCGAAGTGCTTCTCAGTCAGGTAGCGTTCATGCTCAGACTGCAGATCCTTGCCCCAGCCCACCGGGAACTCCCAGGTCTGCCCCGACTTTTCAAGAATTTCAACCGCTTCGGTGTAGGGCAGCCGCAGGAAGTCGTTCTTGACGACGCCTTCCAGGCGGGGCAGCAGCGTCTTGTCGATGCGATCGTGGAAGAACTGCATATCCTCGCCGCACTTGTTCAGAGCATCGCTGACGATTCGCTTGATGAAGGCCTCAGCCAGGTTCATGTTGTCGTCAAGATCGTAGAACGCCATCTCCGGTTCAATCATCCAGAACTCGGCCAGGTGCCGGGGAGTATTGGAGTTCTCAGCACGGAAGGTTGGCCCGAAGGTGTAGACTTTGCCCAGGCTACAGGCGAAGATTTCACCCTGTAACTGGCCCGAAACGGTCAGAAACGCCGGCTTGCCAAAGAAGTCCTTAGAGTAGTCGATCTCTACCCCCTCACCCCCAACCCCTCTCCCTCCAGGGGAGAGGGGAGCATGAGGCAGCTTCTCCAACGGTAGTGTCGTTACCTTGAACAGTTCCCCAGCCCCTTCGCAGTCGCTGGCCGTAATGATCGGCGTATGCACATACAGGAACCCTTGTTGCTGGAAGAACTGGTGTATCGAATTGCTCACGCAGTTCCGCACCCGAGCGATGGCTCCGAAAGTATTGGTGCGTGGCCGAAGGTGGGCAATGCTACGAAGGAACTCAAAAGTATGCCCCTTCTTTTGCAGCGGGTAAGTCTCAGCATCAGCCCCGCCCAGCACAACCACTTCCGTCGCCTGCACTTCGGTCGCCTGCCCCTTGGCCGGCGAGGCGACGACATTGCCGATCACCGAGACACTCGACCCGACCGTCAGCTTCTTGATGTCTGATTCATAATTGGCCAGCTTGCCATCAGCGAGGATTTGCACGTTCCCCTGGCAGGAGCCATCGTTCAGCTCGATGAAGCTGAAGCCACCCTTGGAATCGCGGCGGGTGCGCACCCAGCCCTGGAGTTTGATCTGTTTTCCCACCGCAGATGCCTGCCTGGCATCGCTGACGCTCATTTTCTGCATGACGATATGGCCCTGTTGGAGCATTTCTCCCCTCTCCCTCACGGGGAGAGGGGCCGGGGGTGAGGGGAACTTACGATGTCACCCTACTGTTCTAGCAAGGAGATCACCAATCGCTAGGGCTGGTTCGCACCAAGTTCCGTACGTAGCTCCTTGATCCTTACCAGCAATTGCTCTTTAACCGCCTTCATATCAGCCCTGCCCTGGAGATTGACCTTCTTTTCCGGATCGTTCCTCAGGTCGTACAACTCATACGCTTCCGTAAAGCGTGGTGGCGGTTCGTAGTAGTGGATAAGCTTGTAGCGGTCTGTCCGCACCCCTCGCATCTTCTGGACGTTGTGTGATGGATCAGGATACTCATGATATTCGTAGTACCAGTCCTTGCGCCAATCATTCGTCTCACCGGCCAGTAGAGTCTTGAAGCTTCGGCCATGCAGTCCTTTAACCGCAGGCAGCCCCGCTAGATCAAGTATCGTCGGAGCCAGATCAGCATTGATCACCATCTTCTCGCTGACGCTGCCCGGATTCACCAGAGCCGGGTAGCGTACTAATAGAGGCACCCGAATGGAGGGCTCGTGCATGAATCGCTTGTCGAACCGCTGCCATTCACCGAGAAAGAAGCCATTGTCAGAGGTGTGCATCAACACCGTTTGATCGAGCTTCTTCATCTCACTGAGAGCGGCGTACACTTTGCCGATATTGTCGTCGGCAGCAGTGATGGTGCGATAGTAATCCCGCACCATCCCTTCATAGTCTTTGGTGTCCGGATACTGGCCGAACATGTTGGCCGCCATCAGAAACGCAGAAGGTTTGCCCGTTCCCGGATGATCCCACAGTGAGGGCTTGGGAATAGCCTTATCAGCGTACAAGTCTTTATGCCGGGTCGCAGGCACCCACTGTCGATGCGGTGCTTTGAAGAAGAGAAACAGGCAGAACGGCTTCGTTCGGGGCTTCTTCATCCAGGCAATCGCCTTCTCGGTCACGATGTCGTCCATGTAGCCCGGATACACCTTATCAACCCCATCAACTCCCTCAGCAATGATTGGATCGACATAGCGCCCCTGATCCCGATACCCGAAGTAGTAGTCCCATGGACGATCCCGCAGTGCCCCCCTGATGTGTGACTTGCCGCAGAAGCCCACCTCGTACCCCGCCTCATGAAGGTACTCCGGCAGCATCTTGATGTTGGCAGGCACGTTCTTGCCGAAGTTATCGGTCACCCCGTTGGCATGCGAATAGAGACCGGTCAGCAGCGTGGCTCGGCTCGGAGCACAGAGCGAATTGGTGACGAACATATTCTTGAAGTACATGCCCTCGGCAGCCAGTCGATCCATGTTCGGCGTCTTGATGATCGTATTGCCGGCACAGCTCATGGCATCGAACCGCTGATCATCGCACATCATGATGACAAAGTTCGGTTTCTCTGTCGCCATCGCTAACTGGGCTAGCATGAACAGCAGGATGATTGTCGACAAGCCTCGCATAATGCATCTCCCGATGATTATTTCTTGAGTTCTTCCACTTCGCTGACAGCTACACCGTACAAATCGAGGCCGCCCTTACCGCCGGTGCGATCACTGGCGAAATAGAGATAGCGATTATCCCCACTGAGACTGGGCGAGCAGGTCCCGACAACGCCATCGCTACTATTGATCGAACTGAGGGGTTTCGGTTCCGACCACGGCTCGGTCAGCTTGACACGTTTACAAACGAACAATCCCTGACGAGCTTCCCCCGGTTTTAGCGGCCCTTGCAATATCATGGTCAATCCACTGCGTGAGAGTACTGCATGGTGAAACCCCACATCGATAGGCATCATTTGTACCTTGTCAAAGACATGGGCATCGGTGGCTGTTGCTCGCATCAGTTGCCAGCCGGCTTTGATCTTTCTGCTGAAGTAGAGTTCTTTCGCATCGGCGCTCACCCAGGGAAACGCTTCGTCCGCTTCACTGGCAATCAACTGTACCGGGCTGGCTGCGCTGTATCCCTGAAAAGGCCGCTGAGGATTAAACCGGCCCACACGGTAGATATCGAAGTTCGGCTGTTTCTTATCGGTGTGATACTGGGTAGCGAAGTAGAGATACTCCCAACCGTCTTTGTTCTTGCCAAGCAAAAAGGCGCTACGGCAGTCGCCCTCTCCTGAAAGTTCATCAACGAGCTTGGCATCAGCCATCGGCTCGTTAGCGCTTTTGCGAGAAGCTAAGTAGAGTTGCCTTTGCTTACCATCAGTACGGGTAAAAAGGAATTGTAAAGCATCGGCAGCGGGGCAGGGATCATCTTCATCGCCCGCCGTGTTCAGGCGTTCCATGTTGATAATTTTGGGTTTCTTTTCGGTCTGCATCTCACCAGAACCGAAGAGCCCGACCAACAGCATCATGACAAAGCATAGTTTGCAATACATAGTCAACCAAAGTTTGTTTTCGCACTATCATACCAATCCTCAGCACAGAATTGCCATTGGGTTCCTTTCTTTTCTGCCGTATCCTTACCACACCCGCCTACCTCCCACCTCGACAGGACGATTTGCTATGTCGTTGTCTCGCTGCCTACTGCTTTCCGTATCCGTCCTACTCCCTCTCATCGCCTCAGCCCAGCCGCCCATTGTCGGATCGCTGCCCACGCTCGCTGAAGGGAAGTTCGGCAAAGCCCTTGATGCCAAGGTCAGCCCTGTATTGGTAGATGGTGAAACGGCCTATCGTCAGCCACCGTACACCGTCGAATGCTGGGTCAAGCTCTTTGAACCCAAATACGTCAATGTTATTGCCTCGTGCGATCCTCGCGATTCAGCACAGCACTGGTCACTCCGTTCTGAAAGTGGCACTGGTCGTATCGAAGTTCATTTACCGGGTTACACACCTGAGTATGTTCATGGCACCTCCGTCATCGCCGACGGCCAGTGGCATGCTGCCGCGTTCTCGTTTGATGGCACCAAGGTCAAGCTTTATGTCGATGGCACCCCTGCTGGTGAACAGACCGTCACCCGGCAGGATAAGCTCAGCCCCAAGCCTGGCTCACTCTGCATTGGCATGGCTATCGAAGGCAAGACTCGCATCACCTGTAATGGGCTGATCGACGATATCCGTATCTCCCGCACGATTCGTGAGATCACCAAGGCACCCACCGAACCGGCCCCGCTTGATCCGCTCACCGTCGGTCTGTGGACCTTTGACAAAGTCGATCAACTGGCAGGCGACCCTGCCTGGACGCCACGCCCCTCCAGCGGCACCTTCCCCGATTGGGAGAAGGCTCAGGAAAAAGAGTGGGTTGACGACCGTTTTCGTGAGATGAAGACCGGCCCCTCGTTCAACGCTACCTTCCAATACCCCTCGTGGACGGGTAAGGAGTTCGTCCACAAGGGAACCGCCCTGCGACTGGGAGAGAAAGGTGAAGCAGCGGTCATCTTTGATCGCGCTCAGCTTCGCTACGTCTGTGGCTGGACGGGTGGCTACCTGCAGCACAGCAACGTCCGCTTTGGCCTGTTGAACACGCCCAAGCCTGTGGGCACCATCGCTTTCGCCAACAGCCCTGTGCCAGGCTGGGCCAATGCTGACGGAAAGTTCTCGCCGGTGCCACCACGAACCACTGCTCTACCCATTGAGTGGGGACGGTTCCGTGGCCTGTATCTCAGTGGTAATCGACCCGTCCTCGACTACGACATCGGTGATGTGCGAGTCCTCGATGCCCCCTGGTTCACTCAATACGATAGCGTCCCCGTCTTCACTCGAAAAATAGTGTGTACAGGCAAAATAAGAGACAAGAAATTGCTCATCGCCGAGGTCGCCGGCGCCAACTTCAAGAAAGTCTCGTTCCCGGGTGCATTAGACCTTTGGGTGGCAGAAAGGGAGACACATACCACGGCTGTCTCTGTAACAATACCAGTGGGAAGCAAGTTAGATGGCCAGTCGGGGCAGTTGCTTCTGGAGATTCCTGCTGAAGACGATGGTTGTGCTGTTGAAGTCTACCTCTGGTCAGGCCAGAAAACTGAACTGCCCGCCTTCTCTAAGATGATCGGGCGTGCTGCGCCTGAACTGCCAAAGATTACACCGCTGATGAAAGGAGGCGCAAAACGCTGGGGTGAACCTCTCATCACCAAAGGCGAAGTAGCTCCCAATGATAAGCCGCTCGTGATCGATATTCTCACCATTCCCTACGACAACCCACACAATGCTCTCTTCTTCTGCACCGGCATCGATATGCTCCCTAACGGCGACCTGGCGATGTGTACCGTGCATGGCGATGTCTGGCTCATCAAAGGCGCTGATGACAAACTCAACGAACTGCGCTGGCACAGATTCGCCACCGGCCTCTACCATCCACTCGGCTTGAAAGTCGTCAACGGCGTCATCCATGTGCTGGAACGGGGGCAAATCACCAAACTGCACGATCTCAACAACGATGGTGAAGCTGATTACTATGAGTGTCTCACTAACGCTTGGCACACCGGCACCGGCGAGCATTCTTACGACAGCAACCTCGAGACCGATCCCCAGGGCCGCTTCTATTTCTTCAAAACAGGCGACAGTAATCTGCCTCACGGTGGCACCCTGCTCCGTTGCAATGTCGATGGCTCCAATGTCGAAGTCTACTGCACCGGCTTCCGCCACCCGATGGCCCTCTCCGTCTCACCGATGGGTCAGGTCACGGGCTCCGATCAGGAAGGCAACTGGATTCCCAGCACCCGTGTCGATTACTTCAAACAGGGCGGCTTCTATGGCTTCATGCCGGGACATCACCGCGCTGTGCAGCCAACCACCTACGATCCGCCCGTCTGCTGGATGCCTCGCAGCCTCGATAACTCTGCCGGGGGTGAAAGCTGGATACCCGATAATCTCTGGGGCTCCCTCGGCGGCCAACTGTTACACCTTTCCTACGGCCGCTGTCGAATACAGTACGTGCTGCCCCCACAACGTGTCGACGGCGCCCTCCAAACCGGGGCGGTCGATCTCGGCCTCAAGTTCCTCTCCGGCATCATGCGGGGCCGCTTTCATCCCATCGATCATCACTTCTATGTCTGCGGCCTCAACGGCTGGCAGACTGCCGCTGTCCGTGATGGCTGCCTGCAACGAGTCCGGCGTACCGATAAGCCCCTGCTCCTGCCCATGGAACTGGCTGCTCACACCAAGGGGATGATGATTAAGTTCAGTCAGCCTCTCGATCCTGACACCGCCAGCGATGTCCGCCGTTATGGGTTCAGCCAATGGAACTACCGCTACAGCGGCGACTATGGTTCCAAGTTCTGGTCCGTCACCCAACCCAACCGGGAAGGCACCGATACCCTCAAGGTGACCAAGGCCACTCTCCAGTCCGATGGTTGCTCCGTGTTCCTAGAGATCCCACATCTGAGACCTGCCATGCAGTGCCAGCTTACTTACGATGTGAGAACCAAAGATCAGACGCCACTTTCCGGTGATCTGTATCACACGATCTACAAGCTGGCACCATAACAGAGGAGCCAGGAGTAAGAAGCCTGGAGCCAGAAAAAGTTGTCAGTTTTCAGTTGTTAGTTGTCAGTAGGAGAAATGACGCCCCGTTCATCGTAACCGTGACAATATCCTCGAAATCAATGCTACTCCTGGCTCCTGGCTCCTGAAGATTTCCTAAAGTTCCCTACTCGAAATGCCGACAACTGCTCTTCCCATGACTTGATATCTTTGGTATCCCCCTGCCCTTCTGGTGCCCCGCACACCGTTCAGGGAGGAACATTCGTGGGCTACATACCCGGTATGATTCCGTTGTTAGCTATCGCCGCCACCGCTTTGGGCCTGGCTTGCGCCCTCGCCTGTAACGGCTCCCGCTGCCCGATTCGTGTCTATTGGGGCAGGCGACTGTTCCTGCTGATCTTCATGCTCGTCGCCGCTGCTTGCGTGGTCATGCCCATGATCTGGCCCCGCGGCGTGCTGCCCTGTGGTTTAGCAATGGGCACACTATTCCTGGGCATGCTCTGGCACCCCATCACACCCGCGGAAGAAAATGAACTGACGTCTTCATGAGCCGGGTCGCGTCAGCGCCCGGAGTTTGTCGCGTCAGCACCCGGAGTTAGTTGCGAAAACCCGTACCTGAATAAACCTAAAACTCCATCGTCCGAAACGCCCTGCGCCCCAACCTCATCGGGACCGCAATCGCCGTCCCCCCCAGGATGAAGAGCAACAGGAACGTCAGCCCCAGCCAGGGCAGGAATTTGTCGAAACTCACCAGACCCTGCTCCGACAAGTACGCTCCGCTATAGTAGATAAAACCCGCGATCGAGGTGGTGATGACCACCAGAATCGCGTACCCCAGACTGCACAACAGATTAATGGTGCCGCCAAAACCGGTAGCGATCTTCGACGGATTGGTCTCCTTCAAATTCACCAAATACGCCCCCAGCCCCACCGCCAGCGACGACAGCCCAATGGTCAACGTCGCCATACCCACCAGATGCGTAACGACGATTGTCCATGGCAGCCTTAGAGCCAGTTCGCTCAACAACACCAGGGTGGTGCTGATTAACGTCGTAAACGTCGCCGCATAGGCAAGCTTGCTGGTGAGTAAACGATCCCGCTTGATGGGCAAGAGGCTCAAGATCCAGAAGTTCCTTCCTTCCATGCTCATCAGTGGAAACACAAATCGACTCGTGAAAGTAGCCATCATCAATCCAGTCACAGCCACATTGAGTAGGCCAATAAGAGCACGTTCCCTCTCAGCATACTGGCCATGAGGCAGACTCGGAATGCTGATGCAGTAAAGGAACATGATGCCGCCCAGAATGACGACCTGAGCCCATTGTGAAACATCCCGGCGAAACATCCGCCAGTCTTTCAGCACAAAAGTTCGAGTACGAATATCGCTCCAACTCAAAAGCCCCGACACGAACTTGTCCGTCCACGATGCACCGAACTTGCGCCGTCCTCCCGTTTCGCTCATCACCATGTCATAGGCGTGGCGGTACCAGACCGTCGCCATCAATGAAGCTATGAGATACGCCAGTAGGCCGTAGGCCCAGACCAATCCCAGATAGTAGAGTGCATCCAATAGCGGAGCGAGTTCTTCCTTATCCGTGAACGCTGACTTCCAGATCAGAGACACATCGCCCTTGACCCGCACCAATGCTACCAGCCCCTCCGTCATCCAACTGGCCGGCGGCGAGTTCTTCGTCGGCTTGATATGCTCAATCAACTTCTCAATCCACTGGGGCGAGACTCGATCTTTCTGCATCCCTTGCAGCACGGAAATCACCCACGTCGAAGCGGCAATCACCACGATCCCGACCACTGCAATCAGCACCGCTCGCCGATTCCTGGTCAGGAAGGTGACAATCAACAGGCAGCCCATTGCCCCAATCGCCGAAGGAAGCAACAGGAAACCGACCAGGTAGAATGGCATAATGACGTAGTAGACCCACGACGCCTCATAGAGTATGCCAAAGGCAATCATCATCGGCGTACCAAGCAGAAAGAATGACCAGCCCGTAAAGAAGAGCGTCTCCCGGTATTTATGGGCAAAGACCTGATCGGCACGGGCTGGGGAAGCAAGCAGAAACGCCGTCTCCGGGCTGGAGAAGAGGTTTCCATAAATCATGAGGCCGGTGGAAAAGAGCGTCAGTCCGGTTACCGAGACAAAGAACAGACCGAAAATGAGTTCGGTCACGCCCAGGCTGACGTTGCCGCTGAAATCAAACCCGCGCAGAAAGTGAAAGCCTTCGATAAAGAGATAGAGCAGCCCGGACCAGATGATAATTCCCAGCCCGGCAATCAGCCCTAGACGCAGCCTCTGCTTTTGTGCCATCGTTCGAAGACTGTTCACCAGCAATCGCTGGCCCAGTACACGAAACATGGATCGTTGCTGAGGCACGACGCTGCCGGGGAAACCATCGGTGAATGCCATGTCGGCAGAACTCATGCTGCCACCGCCTCGGTGTCTTGAGTGAGTTTCAGGAACACGTCTTCCAGTTGCCCGCCATGCTCGGCTTTGTTCCGCAGTTCATCGAGGGTGCCCTGCCCGACAATCCGGCCATGATGGATGATGGCAATGCGGGTCGCCAGTTCCTGGGCAATATCCAGCGTGTGAATCGACATGAAGACCGTGACGCCCTTCTTCACCTGATCGCGCAGCAGGTCTTTCACCAGACGCTGATTCTTCGGATCGAGCCCCACCATCGGCTCATCGACAATCAGCACTTCCGGCTGATGCAGCAAGGCGGAAGCGAAAACGGTGCGTTGCCGCATGCCATGCGAATAACTCTCGCTGAGATCATCCACGAAATCCTCAAGCTCAAAGAGATCGATCATCTCTTCCATGCGCTGCCGCCCCGCCTGAGGATCCATGCCGTACATCGTGATGATGAACTGCATGAACTCTCGACCGGTGAGCTTTTCATAAAGATAGGGCAGATCGGGAACGTAGCTGAGAATCTGCCGGGCCTGGTCGCCCTGGGTCTGGATATCGTAGCCGCCCACCTTCAAGGTTCCGCCAGTGGGCTTAAGCAGCCCACAGAGCATTTTGATGGTGGTGGTTTTACCAGCGCCATTGGGGCCAAGGAACGTGAACAACTCGCCTTTCTTCACTTCCAGCGAGATGCCTTTGACCGCTTCCTTGTTACCATAGGCCTTGGTGACATTGATGAGTTCAATCATGATGTTACGCTGAGGTGATGAAAAGTTGAAAACTCAGAATCGGAGGCGCGTTATTCTTCCTTCTTGGGTTCACGAATCAGTTCGAGCTGATGACGATCTGATTCGTACAACTGCTTGAGCACCCGGTAGTTGGAAGCGTTGACCCAGATCTGCATCTTGGAACCTTTTTCGCTCGATTGTGCGACATAGCAGGGTAGCCGCTGCCCATTCCAAACCAGTTCATGAAGCTCATCAAGTACCCGTACCTCGGTGATTTTGGTCTTCAACACGTCATCTGCATTGAAGGTACCGTTGGTCAGTTCCTTGGCCTTGGAAGTCGCAAAGGCGGACATCATCAACTGCGTGGGATCGACGATCGGAGATTGCCAACGCTGTCCCAACCGAATCCCTGCCATGCAATCATTGGGAGCGATATTGCTCAGAAACGTGTCCTTGTTTCGATATTTCACTTTCATGTCTTCGATGGGAAAGCGAATATCGGCCATTGTAAAGTAGCCTGTAAAAGCCAGGGTATCGATTTGCTTGGTATCAGCGCTGATGATCAATCTCATTAGCGAAGGCGAATCTTCTTTGTCTCCTTTGCGAGATGCCTGCTCTGCCTGAAGTAGTTCTCGCGCCATGTCTTCCCTGGTGAGTACCGGCCGAGTCTTGATGGTGAAGCTCAGGTTGAGTTTCTGCATGGTGCCCAAATAGGAAAGTTCCATTTCGGTGTTAATAAACGCCCGGAATTCATTAAGCTTCAGGCCAAAGGACTTAGCCACAAACCCCATCGGGCCCATGAATGCTTCCAGATCGCCGTCGAGGACGACCATCTGCTTGAGGACATAAATTCCCATCGACGTCTTGGTGACGACGGTCTGGACATCACCCAGGCGTTTCTGGTTCAACAACATCTTCCATTTCGTCGTACCGTCTTCGGCAGCCAGTTCCAGGGAAGGTTTCAACTGGGGACCATTGCCATAGGTAGTGCCGTAGTTTCTGAGCCATTGCCAGCCAAGCATGCCGACAAAGAAGGTCAGGATGAAGGTAATTGTCAGTCGACCGGGCATATTTCGATCCTTCAGGCCCACACAGTAACTTCTTCGATGGAATTCACCGCTCGGATGCCGGGGTGAAGATTCCTATCTTTCATTGTAGATCGAAAACGACCGTCACGGTAAATGGAAATTGAAGATTGCAATCTTTCTCATCACACAGGAATATGGTGCTATGGAGACAAAAGAACCCCAGCGCGTCCTGACTATCCTTCTGGCCGGCGGGAAAGGCACCCGGCTCGATCCGCTGACCCGAGACCGGGCCAAGCCAGCCGTCCCCTTTGGCGGTCAATATCGTATCATCGATTTCACTCTCTCCAACTGCATTAACTCGAACCTGCGCAACATCCTCGTGCTTACCCAGTACAAGGCCCGTAGCCTGGAACGGCACATACAGCGCGGATGGAACTTCCTAAGCAGGCCGCTGGATGAGTACATTGACGTGCTGCCCCCCGAACAGCGCATGAATGATCAGTGGTACCGGGGCACCGCTGACGCTCTTTACCAGAACATTTACAGCATCGAGCGGGAACGCCCTGACCTCATCCTCGTGCTGGCCGGCGACCATATCTACAAGATGGACTACCGGACCATGATCGACGCTCACCGTGAAAGCCAGGCCGATGTCACCGTCGCCTGCCTGCCGGTGCTACTGAGCGATGGCTCCCAGTTTGGCGTGATGCAGATCGACGAGACGCATCGCATTCTTGCTTTCGAAGAGAAGCCCGCCCAGGCGACACCGTTACCTGATGACCCGACCCGTTGCCTGGCTTCCATGGGTATCTATGTCTTCAAAGCCGAGTTGCTCTACGATTGGCTCTGCGCCGACGCCACCCGCCGTGATTCCAGTCATGACTTTGGTAAAGATCTTCTACCTAACCTCGTGCAGACGCATCGACTCTTCGCCTTCCCCTTCGTCGATAAGAACCGCAAGGCCCAAGCCTACTGGCGCGATGTTGGCACGCTCGATGCCTACTACGAAGCCAATATGGATTTGATCGCCACCGACCCCGTGCTCAACCTCTACGACCGTGACTGGCCCATCCGTACCTGGCTGCCTCAATTACCACCTCCCAAGTTTGTGCATGGCGAACACGCTCTTGGCCCTAATGCCCGCCGAGGCGAAGCCATCGACAGCATGATCGGCCTGGGATGCATCCTTTCCGGAAGCCACGTTTACCGCAGCGTCGTTTCGCCGAATTGCCGAGTGAATAGCTATTCCTGGGTGGAAGACAGCATCATCTTCCCCAACGTCACCATCAACCGACACTGCCAGATCAAGCGTGCCATCATTGAAAAAGGCGCAACCATTCCTGAAAAAATGACCATCGGCTACGATCATGAACAAGACAAAGCCAACGGCTTCACAATTACGGAGCAGGGAATCGTGGTGGTCCCGAAGGGGATTTGAGAGCTTCTATCACGCCGCCTTCTTCCCCACCGCCCGCCACAGGAAATAGACCGGAATCCCCGTCAGCACAATAATCAACCCCGGCCACGTCATCTTCGGCTTTACCAGCAGTAGATCAATCATCACCGCCGCGCACAGAATCACATAGAGCGCAGGGAAGATCGGGTACCCAAACGCCTTCACCGGTCGTTCCAGGTTCGGCTGCTTGCGGCGCAGAATGAACAAACCAATAACGGTCAGGACATAGAAGATCAGCACAGCAAAGATTACGAAGTCGAGCAGTTCGTTATAGGTGCCGGAAAAGAGTAGTAATCCCGACCAGATACACTGTAGGACCAAAGCCGCCGCCGGTACTCCTTGCTTGTTCAACGAGCCTACCGAGCGGAAGAACAGCCCTTCCCGAGCCATGACATAATACAACCTCGCCCCCATCAAAGTCATGCCGTTGACGCAGCCAAAGGTGGAAATCATGATGGCGATAGCCATGATCGGAGCACCCCAGCGTGGCGAGTAGAGTTCCAGCACAGCCGTTCCTACTCGACCATCACGGGCATTGTCGATGCCTCTGGCCCGTGCAGCCTCGCTGATGCGTTGATTGGCCTGATCTCGAAGATCACCTGCTTCCTTCATTTTGCCTTGATCAACCAATTTCTGAGCGTCTCGTTCCAGGCGAGACGATTCCGCTTCCAGCTTCTTGGCCGCTTCCACATCTCCTCTAACAGGCAATGCCTCTACATAGGCCAGATTGGCTGCAACATACAACAGCACCACCGTGCCCGTTCCCAGCGCCAGGCTCAGTGGTAAGTTGCGTTTGGGGTTTCTGATCTCGCCTGCCGCGAACGTGATATTGTTCCAGGCGTCGGCGGAGAACAACGCCCCCACCATCGCACCGCCAAAAATCATGATCGCCAGTAGACTCGGAGGCAGACCGCCAAAGAGTTCTTTGGACTTGGAGAACTTCTCGGTGGTGAACATCCCACCCCAGGCATCTGCCCAGTTCGCTTCCCGCACACTCAGTTTCGACACAACGAAGATTCCAATGACAATGAGCATGAGCAGCGCCAGGGTCTTGATCACGGTCATAATGTTCTGCACCACTTTGCCCTCCTGCACCCCTCGGCAATTCAGCCAAGTCAGGAAGGCGATCACCACCAGCGCCACGACCTGCCCGCCGGTCACGATGAAGTGCTTCATTTCGAAGAATTCACCCAGGAAGGGCAGCGACATCGTCCAGTTCACATGCGTTGCAGCATAGATGACGGTGGCATGCACCTGATCGGGTGCCCAACCCAAGTTAGGGAAGAATCCCTGGACGTGGGGCACAGCCGCCGCCAACGGCCCGTCCATTGCCACGCCATGATCGGTACCCAGAGACGGGATGAACACTCCCAGGAACTTGGCAAAGACCACCGCCACCGCTGCGATGGAACCCGTTTGAATCACTAGGAAGCAGGTCCAGCCGTAGAGGAACCCCCATAAGGGGCTGTAGGCTTCTTTAAGAAAGATGTACTGCCCGCCCGCTTTGGGATACATCCCAGCCAGTTCGGAATAGCTGAGCGCCCCCAGCACCGTCATGACGCCAGCCAATACCCATATCGCAATGAGCCAGCCCGCCGAGCCAACATCCGTGGCGATATCCTGAGAAGTCACGAAGATGCCCGAGCCGATCATCGTGCCCATCACAAGCATCGTGGCATCAAACGGCCCCAGCGCCCTGGTGGAAACTGGAAGTGTTGTTTTGTGGCTCAGCTGAACTGCTCATGAATCGATCCTTCAAATAACAAACGTGCTGGATCATAACAATCCAGCACGTTCGAGGCTACCGCCATTTGATGAAATCAGGATTCTTTAACAACAAGGAACAACCCCCAGAAAGGCTCCTGGGGGTTGCGATTATCAGGTTAGATCACCCGCCGCGGTGCGGGCACGCAGCTTGCTGTGATGGATTCCGTAGAGGAAGTAGATCACGAAACCGATACCCAGCCAGATAATGAGACGCAACCAGTTTGCGGCAGGAAGCGAGAACATCATCATAAGGCACATGATGATACCTAGCGCAGGAACTACCGGCACTAGGGGGCATCGGAACGGCCTCTCTGCCTGTGGATTAGTTCGTCGCATAATGAGTACTGCACTACAAACAATGACGAATGCGAAGAGAGTGCCGATGTTGGTTAGGTGCAACAGGGCATCAATCGGCAGCAACCCTGCAGCCAGTGCGACAAATGCACCGACCACAATAGTGCTCTTCCATGGTGTTTGAAACTTCGGATGTACATCGGCAAAGAACTTGGTAGGCAGCAGACCGTCACGTGCCATCGCCAGGAAGACACGTGGAGCGCTGAGCATCATCACCAGCAACACCGACGTAATACCAGCAACACCGGCAATGGCAATTAGCCCTTCCGCCCAGCCTAATCCGATCGTCTTGAAGGCCGAGGAAACACCAGCACCTTTGTCGATCAAGTCGAACTTAACCATACCCGTCAGTACTGCAACCACTGCGATATACAGCACCGTGCAGATGATAAGCGAAACGATGATACCAAAGGGAATATCACGCTTGGGATTCTTCGCTTCTTCAGCCTGGGTCGAAACGGCGTCAAAGCCAATGTAGGCAAAGAAGATGATCGCCGCTCCCGCAATAACCCCCACAGGTTCACCACCCGCATTCAACTGCGTACCAGGCAATGGATACCCAAAGAAGGTGAGGCCTGTCCAACCGTAAGGTGCGAATGGCGTGTAGTTATCAAAGTTGATGTAGTTCGCGCCCACCACGATGACAAAGATCACAGCAGAGACTTTGATCGCCACCATGATGGCATTGAAGAAGGCACTTTCCTGAATGCCTTTCACCAGCACATAGGTAATCATCAAGGTGATCATCACTGCGGCCAGGTCGAACCAGGCATTCTTCCGATCAGTGATCTTGCTTTCAAACGCCGAATCGCCAACAAGCGCCAGGAAATAGGGCTTGTCCTTCGCTCTGGCTTTGTTGTCTCGATTAATCCAGCCTTCAACTTTGAACTTGTCTCCAGCGACAGGCGTATCCTTGGCCAGTTTGACTCCTGGGTTCTTTGCCTGTAACTCCTTCCAGTTCTTCTCGATTTCGATCATCTCCTGATCAATCTCTGCCTTCACTTGAGGATACTTGGCTTGCATTTCAGGTGGCAGATTGTTGTAGCTGACAAGCTTCTGAGAAACGGTAATCTTCTCTCCGCCAATTTCGTAGTGTGCTACCACATTAGGCAGGAGTTTGCCATCGTCGTAAATAAAAGGGCCACCTGAAAGGACAAAGGGGATCGCCAATGCTTTTCCTCCCAGCGTTATCTTGCCCAGGACACTCTGAAAGTAACTCGACCAGCCATTTGCCACCGTCGCCGCCCCCACCGCATACTCCAGCACCAGATCCCATCCGATGATCCAGGCAAACAGTTCACCCAGCGTGGTATAGGCGTAGGTGTAAGCACTGCCCGCCACGGGTGCCATCGAAGCGAATTCCGCATAACACAGGGCTGCCATGATACAGGCAAACCCAGCCAGCATGTAGGAAACCATTAAGGCCGGGCCAGCCGTTTCGTTGGCAGCTTTGCCAGTCGAAACAAAGATGCCCGCCCCAATCACGGCTCCCACACCAAGTGCCACGAGTGACCACGGCCCCAGCACCCGTTTCAACCGATTCTCACCGGCCTCTTCTTTTAATACCTGGGCCAACGACTTCGTCGCAAATAGCTGATTCGCCATACGGCATGCTCCTGATCAAACAATAAATCGCCCTTCCACCATTTCGTCCAGCCTCACTGGACTTTCACAAGTGGAACAGCAAGATAGAAACTACTGTCGTATCAGACACTATCCTCCTCTGTCAAGCAACAACATTCGAGAATTGATCAGTTGGTAACCCTCGTCCCCCGCGCAGCCTATGTCCATATCCCCTTTTGTGCCCACCATTGCGGCTACTGCGACTTCGCCGTCGTTGCCGGGCGGCGACGAGCTGGTGGACAACTATCTCACCGCATTACAGCGGGAAATGGGGGCTGAACAGGACGAAATCGATACCCTCTTCATCGGCGGTGGCACCCCTTCCCACCTGCCGATGCCCCAACTGAAACGACTCCTCGATATCCTTCGCTGTAGATTTTCCCTCAACCCTGATCATGAATTCAGCATCGAGGTCAACCCCGACAGTCTGACCGAAGAGAAACTCCAACTGCTCAAGTCGTATGGCGTCAACCGCATGAGCATCGGGGCCCAGTCGTTTCATACCCGCACCCTGGCTGTTCTTGAACGCAAACACATTGCTGAAGAAGTCCCCCGTGTCGTCGAACTCGCCCGGGGCTACATGCAATCGCTCTCACTCGACCTCATGTTCGGCGCCCCCGGCCAAACGCTCTTCCAATGGCAGATGGACCTCGAACGCGCACTGGCCCTGCCTATCAATCATCTTTCCACCTATGGCCTGACCTACGAGAAAGGCACCAAGCTCTGGAAGACCGTGCGCGAGGGGGCCATCCTGCCCCTTTCAGAAGATGATGAACGCCGCATGTACGATCTGGTCATGGACTGGATGTTCGAAGCGGGCTGGGAACACTACGAAATCTCCAGCTTCGCCACCGTCGGCCACCGATGCAGACACAATCAGGTCTACTGGATCAATCTCCCCTTCTTCGGCTACGGTCTCGGTGCTGCCAGACACTTGAACTTCATCCGGGAAGTGAACACCAGAAGCATTGACACCTACATCAAGAAATGCCTCGCCAACGAATCGCCCACGCAGCAAAGAGAAGCCCACACACCCGAAAGTTATGCCAGAGAAACCGCCACGCTGAACTTGAGAAGAAAAGAAGGCATCATCAGGCCAATGTTCGAGCAACAAACGGAGCTAAGTATCGATGATCTGGCAAAAGATGTGATTGCAAGGTTCGTCAGCCAAGGTCTGTTGGACGACGATGGCACCGCTGTGAAGTTAACCAAGGAAGGCAAGTTCCTGGCGGATACCGTGTGCAGCGCGTTCGTCTCTGCGATATAGTTGTCAGTTTCCAGTTGTCAGTTGTCAGAAATACCGTGCCCGAACTGACAACTGACAACTGACAACTGACAACTGACAACTATTTGAGAATATCCACCCCCCCGATGGGCACATTACTCAACGTCATCGGTCGATGAATGCCCCCTGCTCCGTACCAATCATACACCCGCACCGCAATCACATTCTTCTCGCCCGGCTTCAGTACACTCGCTGGAATTGCATGAGCCTTTCGCTCCTCAAACGCTGTCTTCTTGTTCGAAATATCGCCCCCTTCGCCGATCTTGGTGCCGTTGACGTAGATCTCATACGCATCATCCACGCCTTCGCTATTTAAATAGATCGGCACCCCAGCCCAATCTTTGGGAATGTCCACACTCAGTCGATACCACGCCCAGCCATCCAGCGTCGGATACCCCTGCCCCTCCCAATGCTGACCAATCTTGATCGGCTTCCACGCCGCATCATCGAAGCCAGGCTTCTCCCAGCCAAGTTTCAGCCCCTCGTTCTTGCCATCGGGCATGAACTGCCAGGACTTAGTGACGAGTTCGAGCTTCTTCTCATTCAACTTGGCCCGCATCCGGGCAATCGTTTCGGGCTTGAGGGCGTTGCGAGGGGGCGGGCCGGAGTCGAGGTAAAACAATAACAAGCGAAAGAGCCATAAGCCGCCAGCATTGTGCTGGTGATTCAATGAACTCACCAACAATCGCCCTTTGCCTACTTTCGTTTCAAACAATAGCCCATGCGTTTTGATTTCTTTGATATCATGATTGTCCCACAACATCAAAATAGGATCAATTTCTTCGAGATACTCAATATCGGGCACAACTTCCCCCGCAAGGTCGAAATGCTGTAATGAGATGAGGAACTGTCGTGTGGTCTCAGCCTTTCCCGTAATGGAATGTGTTTGACTGACAAATGGTCCACCTTTGAGAAACCACTGGCTTTTCAATGGAAAGCTTCCCGTTTTCCCGTTTGGAATAAGTACCACTTTTGCGCCGGCTTCAAGCTGGCTCAACAACTCTACTGTCAATTGCCGGGTAATGATGATCGGAGCATCTTTATTTGCTTTGGCATGTGGCTGTGGCAAGAGTTCTTTCAGATCGGCTGCCGATTCTTCCAACTTGGCATGAGGGTAAGGCACAGGTCGCCACATTGCTAACTGTCTATCGTGAGGCACCGACCATAGTATCCACTCGTTCAGTTCTTCTTTCGTTTCTGTGTGCCTGAATGTGTACTTCTCAGGGCCAGGAATCAGTGAGCCGCTGTAAGGTAGATTGGTTAACCAATACGGCCATATTTCGATCATGCCTATTTTCTTGAGGGTGCCAGGCTCCACTTTCTCGTATTTCAACGAAGTATTTCGCGGCACATCTTCTCTGAATTCTGGGTAATGATGCTTGGCTTGAATAGTTCCTCCAGGCATGGTCGTTTGACCGAAGTTGCTAAGAACAAGATCAAAATCAGCACCGTCTCTTCTAGTGTAAGAGACTCGCTCCTTCGGATTTTTCTGTAATAGCATCGGTTGCCCCATGCCATTTCCAATCTTCCTGTCCCCACTTCGGCTGTCCCAGGTAGTTCACGAGCCCCATGCCCGCCAGTGGAAAATCCCGCAACACACTGACCACGTATCCCCCGTTCGGCACTTCACGTCTATACGCTTCCATCTGATACTTCCGCATCAGCCCGGCGTACTTCAGCGAATCCTGATACAGTTTCTCTTCATCCACCGGCCCGCCACACGCCCTCCCCATCCGCTCCAGCCACTTCCGGTTCGCATCAAAGAACCCAGGCACCCAGAAGGGGTAACCCCGTTCATCCAGACTCCACGCCTGCTTCGGGTCGGCCTTCGCTTTCGCTATTGCCTCCAGCATCGGTTTGGTCGGCACCCACGTATCGGCGGCAATCGCTTCCCCCAGGCACAGCGGCTTCACGCCATACTTCGAATTGGCAATGTACTTCTTAAGCCGATCCAGTGTGGCCACCCAGGTGTGGTTGTTGCCATAGGGATGGTCGTCGTAGAAATCGAAGACGCGGTTCCACTCGATCCAGCTCGAATCATCGACCACCAGCCCGCCCGACATCTTCTTGCACTGATCGTACAGTGCCTGGATCACCTTGATATCCGCCCCCGGCCCCGTTTCACAGGTCAAGCTGCGCAGGATCACCGACGGATGATTCCGATCCAGTTCATGAAACTCCTTGTACTCCTGCATCAACTCCGCCTGATACTGTGCCGTCAACTTCGGATGCCAGGTCGGGTATTCGAGCCAAATGAGCACCCCCTCCTCATCCGCTATCTCCAACAACCGCTTCGGCGGCACCCACAGACAGCACTTCATCAAATTGAAACCCCAACTCTTGATGAGCTTGAGGTTGGCCCGCCATTGCTCTTCGGTAGGCGTTGGTGCCAACGAGGGTGGATAGTAACCCCAGTTCAGTACGCCACGAATCGAGAGCGGCTGGCCGTTGAGGAGGAATTGGTCGCCTTTGGTTTCGATGGTGCGATTCGCGCAACTGAGCTCAATTCGGTCCCCAGTCGGTAACGAAAGTGTACATAAATAATGAACTGGATTTGAAGGCTGCCATTCCTCAAGTGGTTGTTGTCCGCTATCCAGCGTAATGTTTCTGTTCTTGTCAACGACGTCCTCAATCCCAAACGCTCTCATATCAAATGCACGACGCATTAGGATTCCATTAATCTGTTCGAACCTAGCATCTGCTGTTTTGATGATTTGTCGATCTCCCGCCACGGGGACAATGACCTGGACGGATTTCTTTTTCTTGTCGATCAAAAATGAGACTTCTAAATCGTTGATGTATGTAGAGGGCACCTCAACCAACCGCACCCCCTGCCAAATCCCCCCGAAGTGCGGAGCAATGATCGGCAGAAACCCCTGCGTATTGTGCCCCACCTTTTCATCGACCCGCACCCTTATCACATGCTTATGTGAGCGGGGGGCGTCAGCCCCCTGAGTTGGCTTCACGCTGTCCTTGTCCTTCGCACCCTTGCCGATTTTCTCAGGGGGCTGACGCCCCCCGCTCGCATGCACATGCTGACTCACATCAAACCGAAATGGCGTCCACGCCCCCAGGTGTCCGCCCAGCTTCACATCATTCCAGTAAACCGTCGCATGGGTCGCCACCCCATCAAAATGCAACAACAACCGCCGCCCCACGGGCAGTTCGGGCAGCTCAATCGTCTTCTCGTACCAACCCACACCATCGAACTTCAGCCCCTCATGCGTTTCCCAATGAGTGGGCAGCGTGACGTCCTTGTTTTCTTTCGAGCCGTCTCGATGAAACTGCCATTCGCCGTTGAGGGAAGTGGTTTTGCGAGGAGTTTCTTGAGCCTGGACATGGCTCAGCAACAACAAACTGATGAGCAGAATAAATGTCGCTTTCATGGCGTTTATCATTCCCTAAGTGTGCTGTATCCGGTGCCGGTCCTCGGTACGATGTCCTTGACAATGACTTTGTGTCGATCGAAATCGACCCCATAGTACACGGCAAGCGACTTACTCAAACCACGAAAGACTTGAATGTTACTGTAATTCAAATCAAACTGAGGATCACCCCAATGAAGCGGGTTCTTAGTGAGTTGCTTGTCAATCAGCTTGAGTTCTTCAAGATACCCATCCAGATTACCATGCTGAGCAGCCTGCTGAGCCCAATGCAGCATCAGGCGACGATGATAACCTGATGTCGACACAGGATAGTTATGGGATTTGCTCATGCTGACTTATTCTTTCGCATCTTCTCTTCGATTTCTTGAATGACGCTATCGAGAGAGATATTCTCCGCAACGATCGCATCAGCCTCCGCTCTGGTCATTTTGAGCGGCACAACATCCTCCATGGCCTTCTGCCATTCCTTGCGGTAGAGATCACGCTCTCTCGTCAGCTCGCGCACCGTCTTTTTCAACTGCTGCACTTCTCGCAAAGTGATATGGCCAACCTCGGCCTTCTTCTTGCCAGTTTTTTTCTGTTTCATGACTAAGCCCTCCACCAACACTATACCGCTGAAAATACCCGGCCTCAAGACTCAACCGAATAACAAACAGGAGATGTCACTTCAACTGCTTCTTCCGCATCACCTCAGCATTGAAAGGCCTCATCTGATCAGCCTTCAGCACCCGTCGCCAAAGAGGAAACTCGGTGTACGGCTTGTCATCCGTCACAGCGGGCACCCCGGCACACATTTTCGCCAACGCCGCAGCATCCATGATGTAAAAGCTGTCCGCAACTTGGCTGGATCACGATAGAGCGGCCCCCACTCGCCCAGGTCCTCAAGTTGGCTGAGCTTGTTCGCTATCTGGTTCCGCTGCTCTTCCGTTGGCTGAATCGGCCTCTGCCCGCCCATCAGGTAGAAGCCGGGGAACTCCAGCCCGCCCCAGACACTGCCATCAGGGAACACTTCGGTGAAGGCTTTCATGATCATCACTATCTCGGATTCGAGTGCCGGTGGAATCCACATGCTCATCACACCGCTCGGTGTCAGACGGCTCTTGCAGAGAGTGAAGAACTCTTTCGTATACAGGTTCACCGTCCCGGCACTGTGTACCGGAGGAGCAGGATCAATAGTGATCACATCGTAGGGCGTGCGGTGGGTCAGCAGGAAATTACGACCATCGTCGGCATGCGTATGGCCATTAGGCCGTTTCAGCACCTCAGCTGCGTCGGGATGATAATACTTAAAACAGTCAAACACCTCCGGAACAATGTCGACCGCATCGACCTGCATCTCGGGGTAAGTCTTCACCGCCGAGCGAAACGTCGACCCCATGCCGAAGCAGATGATGAGCATACGCTTGGGCTTCTCAGCCAGCAGATAGGGCAAGTGGGCCATCACCTTTGTTTCAGTACACAGATGCGTCATCCCCACACCGCTGATGAAGAGCGCCCGAGCACGAGGATCTTTGGGATATCCGGCAGCCACGGTGGTGGCAGCGGGTGCCTCGAAGTGAGCATAGACAACCCCGTCCGGCCCAAAGGCTGCATGTGTCCGAGCCGTCATCGCCCGCTGATACGGATCACCCATGATGAATGCGATCACCATGAAACCCGCCACCAAAGCCACCGCAGGGATCATCAACTTCTTCCGCTGTTCAGTTGGAGCCAGACTGAGCAGGATTACACCCAGAACAAGATTCACACCAGAAATCAGCAACATCAACCACGCCGTACCCAAGAGCGGCAACAGGAAGAACCCGGCCAGCAACGACCCAGCAATCGTGCCCAGGGTATTGAACGTATAAGCATGCCCCGTGGATCGCCCCGGTGCACCAGGATCAGCAAGGCAACAACGAACCGCAATGGGGAACTGGCAACCGAAGAAGAAGGCGATAGGTAGCACCATCGTCACGCAAGCCAGGATAGCGATGGCCATGCCTGCAGCACTGTCGAAGTGGTCTAACCACAGGTCGTGAAAGAAAGGCAGAAGGAACAACCCGACGATAGCCCAGAAGCCGATCAGGATTTCGAGGAAACCGAACGCAGCCAGGGGCGCCTTCTGCAAGCGAGCTTGCCGGGTCGAATCCCAACTGCCCCAGGCAATGCCGACGAGGAAAGTCCCCAGCATGATGCTGAATGCATAGATGCTGGTCTCCAGAAGCAGCACCAGCAGGCGCGACCAGAGTATTTCGTAAGCCAGCGCCGCCATGCCGCTGGCAAAGATGGTGAGCAGTGCAAAGCGACGCACACCGAGAGAAAAGGGCTGAATCATTTCTTGCGTCGTCGGTGCTGTGGCTTCCTGTGGTGTAGCGATCTTATCTGCTTCTCCCTGGTTCTTCGACGAGGTATAGTGCAAGCCGAGAGCAATCACCGCCGCCAGCAGATTGAACCCCGCCGCGATGCCGAGAGAAAACCGTTCGCCGAACTCTCCGAGCAGATAAAAGCCCGTCACCAAGACGCCAGCCACAGCTCCATAAGTATTTACAGCATACAACCAACCCAGGCTCGATTGAAACTGCTGCCCCAACCGTGTGATGAACGCGATCATCAGCGGCAACGTCGCCCCCATCAACACTGTGGGTAACAGAAGACACAAGAGAACGAAGCCCACCCGTGCCGCCAATAGTGTTGCCGGTGCATCGCCCGTCCAATCGTACATCTGCACGTAGACCATGCCCACGCCTTCGATCACGAAGAACGAGGCGATGAACCCCAGCACGGCTATCGCCACTTCGAGCGCACTGTAGGTCAACAGAGGTCGGCGGATACAATCAGCGAAACGACCCGACAGATAGGCCCCCATGCGCCAGCCCCGCCATGAACACCACCAGCACCGTCGCTGTGGCGTGGGTCGTCGCTCCCAGCACACGTGTGAGCATCCGCACCCAGACGGTTTGATACATCAGCCCGCTGCAACCGGAGAGAAAGAAAGCAAGAAAAAGAGCCGGCTTGATCCGTGTGAACTTGTCTGACATCATTTGCTTTCCACGAAGCTATCGAACGACTGTGAATCGGAGCTTACGACTAGAACCTACCTCACAATCAACAAGAAAGCAGTGACCGAACGACAATAATGCCTGGCAGCAGCAGGTAAGACCCCGATCATCTGCCTGACTTGCCTGACCGCAGCAACCAGAGCGTAATCCCCCACCCTATCCACGGCACAATCCAATAGCTCTCTTTCCAGTCTGGCAGGCTCAGCCACACACTCATAACGATCCAAAGGAACGCCGCAATCAAAGCAGAACGGTCTTTCTTAAAACAAAGTCCGATAGCAAATATCCCCCCCGGCACCATAAAGACAAAATCAGTCAGCCATGCGTATGTCGAGAACGGGATGACCATCATGCAAATCACCATCGACCAGGTCACCAGCGGTGCAGGTTGCTCCTCGGAACTGCTCGTCACATCAAACCGCTTCCACGTCCGCACCGCAATCGAATAGATCACCGCCAGCAACAGTGCATAGGTTACATACTGAATCGTCGGGCCCATATAGGGCAAAGCCATGCCGTTGAGGGTGTAAGTACGAAAGATCGCAGGCGACAATCCCGTCTGCATGGCCGCCAGGTATTCATGCCAGATGGTCGGCCGGATCAGGAACGTCACCAATGTCGCCGTCACCACTCCTCCGACGGATGTTGCCAGCGTCACCCAGTGCCGTTGCCGCAGAGAATAGACCAAAGCAAACCACGCAGGCAGCAATCCCAGATGCGGTTTGATCACGGTCAACGCCAACAATAACCCCGCCACGGCGTGATGCTGTTTTCGAGTAAACCAGACCCAGCCCGTAAACCCTGCCAGCGGCCAGAGGGCGTTTTGGCCATACTCCATGTTTACCAGGCTCGGCATCCAGAGAAAGGATGCCAGGACCATAATCGGGATGTAACTACGCTTGCCGGGAAAAAGCAACAGTGACCAACAGACCACGCAAAAAAGAAGTATGAGGGCATTGATCGCGATGTTGGCATAGTTCGCGGTCCGAAATGGTAGACTTGAGACAGCTATCCCTGGCAGAAGTCCCCAAGGCGGGACGAACATCTGCATTCCCCAGCCTCGGCCATGAGCCATCTGCCTGGTGCCGGCGAGTACCCTGGTCGTAGGGGTTCTGCCTCTCGAAGATCAGTTCCAAGGCGACATAGTACTGGACGAAATCGAGACTGCCCCAAGGCAGGCTGCCCCAGGGTGATGGTGGTGTGTTCGAGACTGTGGTCTGATTACTTGGTGAACTGCACCCAGCCACAGCGAGCAACCCGAGAAGAATGCCGAGGAAGGACTGGCTGGCAATACTCTTGGGCATGATGGGTATCTCCGCACCAACTTAACTACGACGGAGACTGGTATCACTACTTCGCCAGACGCACCCCCGGCTTGAAGAGCCGGGGGCTAAATATCTCATACTTCGAGCATCAACCGCTGGGGATCTTCGATGCAATCCTTCACCCGCACCAGGAACTGCACCGATTCCCGACCATCAATGACCCGATGATCGTAGGTGAAAGCCAGGTACATCATGGGGCGAATGACTACTTGCCCATCAACCGCCACGGGCCGATCCTTGATGCCATGCATGCCGAGGATGCCCGACTGGGGTGGGTTCAAGATTGGCGTCGCCATCAATGAACCGAACACTCCGCCGTTAGTGATGGTAAAGGTGCCACCCTGCAAGTCGCTGACAGCGATCTTGCCGTCACGGGCTTTGATGGCCATCTCGCCAATCTGCTGCTCGATCTGAGCAAAGCTGAGTTGATCGCAGTTCCGAATCACCGGCACCATCAGACCTCGTTCGGTGCTGACAGCGATGCCTATGTCATAGAAGTGCTGCATCACCAGCTCTTCACCATCAATGCGGGCATTGACGAGCGGAAAAGCCTTCAGCCCTTCAATGACCGCTTTTACAAAGAACGACATGAACCCCAGACCCACGCCATACTTATCCTTGAACTTATCCTTGAACTTGCTCCGAAGAGCCATGATGCCCGACATATCGACTTCGTTAAAGGTCGTCAGTTGGGCGGTCGTCTGCTTCGATTCGACAAGCCGCTGAGCGATGCGGGCACGGATCATCGACATCTTCTGCCGGGTCTCGCGCACCCCGCCGTTGGCGCTCGGGGCTGGCACAGCACTAGCTGTCACCAGGTTCGTCCCAGCTACCAGCTTGGCCCCGGCTTGTAGCACGTCTTCCTTAATGATGCGCCCGCCCCGACCAGTCCCGGCGAGGCTCCCCGGATTGATCCCCTTCTCTTCAGCATGCACCCTGGCTGCCGGCGAAAGGATCGGCTCCTTGACCGCCGGCGAGGGAGCAGTCGTCTTGACCGGCGTGATCACTGCGTTTGCGGGGGCTGGAGCAGCTGCGGACTTGGCCGGAGCGACTGCCTTCTCATCCACCGTTGCCAGTAGAGTTCCGATCGGCACCTTGTTTCCCGCCTTGGTCACCACCTTCAGCTTCCCGGTGACAGTGCTCTGCACTTCCATCACAGCCTTGTCGGTTTCCAGTTCCACGATGGCTTCGTTGGCCTGCACGTAGTCGCCGTCAGCTTTCAACCACTTGGAGACCAAAGCCTCGGTTACCGATTCGCCGCCAGGGGGAACTTTGATCTCGACAGGCATGAACGAACTCCGTGGGGACGATGTACTCTGGTATTGTAGGGCACGCTATGCGTGCCTCCCAACAACTTGTCTTGTTTACAACTGAATCCTGGATGCTACGGTGACGACGCCCTGCCTCGGTGAGGCACGCAAAGCGTGCCCTACTTGGCCTTGGGCAGCACAAGTTGCGAAGCCTTGACCACGTGCGGCACCTTGCCTTCCAGGGCGGTATCCACCAGTTCCTTCTGTTCCTTCTGGTGTACTTTCTCCGAACCTACCGATGGGCTGGCGCTGGCGTCTCTGCTGCAACAAACGATCGGGATTCCCAATTCTCGAAGCCGAGGCTCGACGAAGAACCACGCTCCATTATTGAGCGCCTCTTCCTGCACCCACACAAACTGCTCAGGATTGTATTGGTCGAGAATCTTCTTCACCATCACATCGTGGAACGGATAGAGTTGCTCCAACCGAATGATAGCTACATTGGTCAGGCCCTTCTCTTCACGGGCCTTCGCCAGTTCGTAGTAGACTTTACCAGAGCAAAGCAGCACTCGCTTGGCCTTGGCACGGTCAACAGTCGTATCGTCCAGCATTTCCTGGAAGCCGCCGTGGGTGAACTCTTCCCGCTTGGAGGCTGCGACAGGATTTCGCAACAACGACTTCGGTGTCATCACGATCAGCGGCTTGCGGAAGCCCCTCTTCATTTGACGCCGAAGCATGTGGAAGTGCTGAGCAGCCGTCGTCGTCTGGCAGACCTGCATGTTGTTATCAGCACAGCATTGCAGGAAGCGCTCCAGTCGGGCGCTCGAATGCTCGGGCCCCTGGCCTTCCATGCCGTGAGGCAGCAGCAGTACCAAACCGCTCGCACGCCGCCATTTGCATTCGCTGGAGGTGACAAACTGATCGAGTATCACCTGGGCGCCGTTGACGAAATCGCCAAACTGCGCTTCCCACACGACCAGCGTGGTGGGATCATCCCACGAAAAGCCCAGCTCAAATCCAACGACAGCCATTTCAGAAAGCAGGCTGTCATACACGCTCATGGTGACCGCCTGATTCGGCTCCATATTGTTGACAGGAACGTACGGCTCGTTGTTGCGGGCATCGTACCAGACCGCATGACGATGGGTGAACGTGCCACGGCGGACATCCTGTCCGGTTAGTCGAACCCGATGGCCTTCCTTGAGCAGCGTCCCGTAGGCCAGCATTTCAGCGAAGCCCCAGAAGATCGGATCTTTCTTATCGTACTGCTCGGCCCTTTCAGCGATTTGCTTACCCAGCAATCGATGTGGCTGAAACCCTTCAGGGATCGTGTTCAGCACTTTGGCCACAGTATCGAGCGTCTCGGCACTGACAGCCGTCTTCACTTCCGAGAACATGTCCTTGGGCTTGAGGTTCTCCCAGCGTCCGCCGAACCCAGGCATGTAGCGAGTCTGCCAGGGAGTGGTTTGCAGCGAAGCCTTCTCTTCGTTCAGCTTCTCGTTGAACTCCTTGTCGGTTTCAGCGATCACCCGCTTGGAAAGGTCGCCACTCTTGGCCAGCTTCTCACCATAAATGTGGGCGATAGGCTGGTGCTCCCTGATCTTGGAATACATCACCGGCAGCGTGTAAGTGGGATCATCGGTTTCATTGTGGCCATTCTTGCGATAACCGATCAGATCGATCATCACGTCTTTGGCGAAGCGTTGCCGAAACTCGACAGCCAGCTCGGCTGCATAGACGCATGCTTCGGGGTCTTCGACATTGACATGCAATACGGGAGATTCAATCATCTTGCCGACATCGGTGGCGTAGGTCGTCGAACGACCATCACGAGGATGCGTGGTGAAGCCGACCTGGTTATTGATAATCAGGTGCAGCGTGCCGCCAGTCCTAAACCCGTGCAACTGGCTCATCGCCAGAGTCTCGGGGACAACACCCTGACCGGCGAAAGCGGCGTCGCCATGCATCAACAAGGGAATAACCCGCTTACGGTCGCCGTCGCCTTTCAACCGCTGCTTGGCCCGTACACGCCCTTCCACTACCGGGTTCACTGCTTCCAGGTGGCTGGGGTTCGGAGTCAGCGTCAGGTGTATCTTGTTGCCCTTGGTCGTTTCGTGGTCATACGAATAGCCCAGGTGATACTTCACGTCGCCATCCTCAGCGACTGCGCCCGAATTGACGATGTCTTCAAACTCAGCGAACATCCCCTGGTAGGGCATACGCAGGATGTTGCACAACACGTTCAATCGGCCACGATGCGACATACCAAGAACCAGTTCATCCGCACCGAGTTCACTGGCCCGTTCGATCATGGCATCGAGCACGGGAATCATCGTATCGGAACCTTCGAGGCCAAACCGCTTCTTACCGGGGTACGACGTAGCAAGGAATCGCTCGAAGATGTCAGCGTAGTAGAGCTTGCGCAGGATACGGATTTGTTGATCCTGCTGCATGTTGGGCCGGTTCAGCCGAGGCTCCATCTTGTCCTGGAACCAGCGGCGGATCTCCGGGTCTTGAATGTGCATGTACTCAACACCCAGCGTGCCGCAGTACGTTTCCTTGAGGGCTGCCAAAAGTTCACCGAGCGTGCCGTTTAACAAACCCAGAAACGGAATGTTTTCGTAGTACTGGTCGAAGTCAGCCTCGGTGAAACCGAACTGTGCGAGTTCGAGGAACCGGTGCGTTTCGGGATGCGGATCGAGCGGGTTCAAATGTGCCGAGAGATGCCCCCAGCAGCGATACGCATCGACCAAATCAAAAAGACCGGCTGAACCTACGGGAGCTGCCCCGGTAGACGCCGGCCTGCCATTGGCTAACTGGAAGCCCTCGAAGAAGGCCTGCCAGTGACTATCGACTGCTTGTTCACCACGTTGCCAACGCTGATATTGCTCGTCGATGACATCCAAGTTCCACCTGGAAGCAAACGTCGCAGCACTCATAATAAGCCCATCATGGGAAATGAAGATAAACGACTGTTAGTATAGAAGATCGATAAGGGGAGGAACAGTAGAACAGGCCATGCTGTTAAAGCATGGCCTGTGAGAAAACCAACCTATTCAGGCTGATTAGAACAGTTTGGCATCCTTGGCGTGCAACACACTGCCAGCCAGGCAAACGATGCCGGCAAGGAGGATAAGATACGCTCCGATCCCAGCACCGGCGCTGATCTCCGCTCCCATTCCGGAAAAGGCGGATGATGCTCTACTGATGTTAATCCAGATCAGAATTGCCATCAGCACAGCCACCCCACTGGCACCCAGGGCTGCTATGGTGAGATTCTTCGCCTGAGGATTTGGCTTCGCACCAAAGAGCATTAAGGCTAGCACTCCGCAACCGATACAGCCAAGCACTGCGACAGTGCCTCGCCATTCTTCGATAACCATGAATCCTCCGCCACTGTGGGCAGCCATCCCTTTTAACATGGGATTATCGATTGTCATTTTGACACTGTATTCGTTCAGAAAAGCAGACAAGATGGCGAGGATTGCCCCGCCACACATGAGTTTGCCCCCAAGTGAGAGCCTCTCGAAGATGTTCTTGCCCATGTTGACCAGGTTCTCCTGCGAGGAAGCAGGAGGCGTGTTGGGAGATTCATTTGCAGACATAGCTGATTCTCCAGGTGAAGGGACTAAACCATTGGCTTAAGCATCTTCCGAGAACAGACCTTTGTCAAACAGAAACATCGAAGAGCAAAGCTGGCCAGGTTGAAAGCCGCGTCTACTCGATTTCAATCACGCCGGAAACGTACTCCAACAACCCCATCGCCGCCAACTCTTCCTGCACCGATGAGGAAGAGGAATTATCCAACCCCATACGCACTTCCTCCACCAAAGCCTCAGCGAACTTGATCCTCGATCGCCGCAGCATCTGCCGCCAGGCATCAGGTCGGATGCTGGTGCCCATCACAAGTGATATTCGCTCTGCCAACTGATCAGAGCTTTCATCAGGATACTGCGTCCGCAGCTTCAGCACCGTAAACGCCGGGACGCCCTTTTCGAGTCGCTCATCCTCTTCGAGCATGTCCCAGACATGTTCCACGACAGTACCCTGCCAGGCCGTCTGCCAGGCTTCTTCGTTGGGAGCATCGGTCGAGGAGACGAGATCGAGCTCCGCATCCACCGTCTTGCGGACCTTGCTCTTCTCCCAATGCTTGTGAGCGATGTTGCGCACCGCCGTCTTGAGCAGATCACGGAACCTGCCCCGATTTGGATCAGCCCCAGCAAAGTCGCCCCGCAGCATGCGCACGATCACATCCTGCGACAGTTCATCCGCCTGCTCGCTGTCCCGCAGGATGCCGCCCAGATACTTCCGCACCGCCGTAGCATAGCGCATGACGAGAATCTGCCTGGCCTCGCCCACCGTTTCAGGTTTGCCTTCAAGATGCTGCCCGCCTCACCAGGCTCCAGCGGGTGCTGATGGCATCGATGCGTGGTGTGTCGCTCATGGTTCCTCCCGTAGGGCACGCTATGCGTGTCTCTCAATCGCTTTATCGCTTTGCAAGGCAGTTGAGACTTCCGTAACGAGACCTTGCCAATGGTAGGCACGCACAGCGTGCCCTACTTCTCCCCTTCTGCAAGAACTCCAATGTCTTCTTGCAGGTCTCCAGAATCTTCAACTGCTCTCGAAATGAAGTCTGTTGTGGATAGTCCTTGACGAGTTGCTGTAAGACCGGCTCTACCCGAGCAATTTCAGGTATGGTCTTCTGATAGTCCAATGCCATCTGGCTGCGAATGAGGTTCAGTTTCACCTTCGCCCAGCGGAAGCGATAGTCAGGCACGGAAGAAAAATCGGTCATCAATCCGTGGAAGACTGAAGCGGCCTGGTCGTAGGAGTTCCAGGCTTTCGGCCAGTCTTTCAATTGCTCGGCGATCAGTGCCTGGTTCGAGAGGATCATCGCTCGGGCATTCCGTGTTCTGGGATTCCGGGTCTTCGGCAGCTTGGCCAGCGCCAGGTCGTACTGCTCTGTCGCCTGCTTGAACTCCAGTTGCATGAGAAGCTGAGTGCCCAGGTTATTGTGCGTGTTGGCGAGTTCTTCACTCTTTTGCACCGTGGTTCCATCGAGTTCGTCCGCCCGCTGCATTGCAGAGAGCACCTTCCGATATTCCTGTTCTGCTTCCTTAAACTTTTTGCTCTTGCTGAAGAGAAGTCCCCGTAGGGCGTGATAATCAGAAAGAGGATTTAACACATCAGTACCAGGCTCTTGAATCGTTTCCAGCTTCAAGGCTAACGGCTCCGCTTGCTGAAGATACTCTTGCGCTCGATCTACTTGCGAGCGTTCGATCTCCAGATTCGCCCGTTGTACGATGACAGACAAATACAAAGCCCGCAATGGTGTTGTGTCTTTTTCGCGAATGATGTCATCCAGCATGCGGATCGCCTGCTGGTAAGCAGCGTCCGCCCTGTCATAGTCGCCCAGCGTCCTTTCAATACTGCCTAGTTGCCGGCAGTGATCAACATAGATCAGACGGCTCATCAAACTCTCCGGCCGAAGATTAATCAACTGGTCGAATATCTTTCTTGCATTATTTAATGCCTTGGTACGTACTTCTTCGGTTTGAGGAATCTCTTCGAGATCCCTGGAAAAGCTGTTGGTGAACTGGGACAGAGCCGCTGAAGTCAGTTTCAACCCTTCATCCGCCTCGTTCTTCTTCGCTGACAAGTCCGCATACGCCTTCGTCAGCCAGAAGAACCCCGCCGTGAATCCGATCAGAGACAAGAGTCCCACCAGAATCAGCGCCGCCCACGCCGGCCTTCTCCGACACCACTTCCAAGTCTTCTCCACTCGCCCCACCGGCCGGGCGATGATCGACTCGCCTTCCAGGAAACGGCCCAGATCATCAGCCAACGCCTGAGCTGTCACATATCGTCGCCCCGGTTGTTTCTCCAGGCACTTCATGCAGATCGTGTTCAAATCCCTTGGCAGCTTCGGCACCAGCTTGCTCGGCGGCACCGGCTCCCCGGTAATCACCAGCATCAGCGTCTGCATTCCGTCCGGGGTCTGGAACGGCGGACGGCCTGTCAGGCACTCATACAGAATCGCCCCCAGAGCATAGATGTCCGTAGCTGGGCCAATGCTCTTCACCATCCCCGAAGCCTGCTCCGGCGACATGTAACTAGGCGTGCCAATGATGTCGCCCGTCTCGGTGTTCTGACTATCGCTGCCCATGTTCTTTACGAGGCCAAAGTCAGCGATCTTCGGCTCTCCATCGGTTTCCATCAGCACATTACTGGGCTTCAGGTCACGATGAATGATGCCCTGTTGATGAAAGTAATCCACCGCTTCCGCCAGCGACTTGATCAAGCTGGCTGACCAACGTGCCTCTTGAGGTTTGCGTTCCAGCTTCTGAGCGAGCGTCCCAGCTTCGACCAGTTCCATCGCATAGAACGGCTGACCATCGACTTCACCCGAATCGTACACCTGGGCGATATTCGGATGCTTCAGCCTGGCAATTGCGCGTGCCTCTTCCATGAATCTGGTGATGAGATGCGGATTAGCGCCGACCGCCACCATCTTGATGGCATCCATGCGGCGCAGGCCGAGATGCCGAGCCTTGAAGACCCGCCCCATGCCGCCCTGACCTAACCGGCTGATCACTTCATAACCCGGAATCGTGGGCAACAGGTCAGGCGAAACCACCGATGCGTCCCGCACCTTGATCAGTGTCGGACTCGTCATCGAATCGGTGGCAATCACCGTATCTTGTTTTGGGGGAGGTGGGAGCATGGAAAAGAGGAGCTTGTAGCAAGGAGCTAGAAGCTAGGATAATACCACACTAGGCGGGCTGTCCGCGATGTTGAAAACGAATTATCGTCGCACCTAACTGGATACGGTCATTGTGCTTTACTTCCAGTTGATCGTTGACGACCTGCTCATTCACTCTCGTATCCTGCGGTGGCCCCTCCAGCCGTTGCAGCCAGTAGCGGGGGCCTTCCCGGCGTAAGATCGCATGGCGCTTCACCACCGCCATGTCCCTTAACAGCAGAATATCGACCGCTTCATCACGGCCGAGTACTGTTCGCTCTTTGAGGATGGGGTATTCTCGCCCCTCGTGCCAACCTCGAACCACTCGGATTGCAGCAGGCTTGAGAACCTCTTCCACCAGGGCCCGCAACATGCCGATCAAAGCACCAAGCAACACCAGGCCAAAGGCTTGCCCCCACAAGTAGCTCTTCTCACCCGGTTGATAGGCAGCCAGCAACACGCCGAAGAACAAGCCGCCCAGGGCACCGCCCAAACTGCCTCCGATGGCTCCGTACATCATCTTGCGTTGGGAAGCGAGAGCAACACCTTCACTCATGCCGACAGCGCAGCCAAAGATGGCCCAGCCCAACATGCGGGCCAACACTCCACCGATAGTTGCCAGTGCGCTACCAGCTCCAGCGGTGGACACGATACTGTAGTTGACCCATTCGCCCAGCCAGCACCCTGCTGCGCCGCCCAATCCGCCTAGAACGATTCCAACAGCCCCGTAGCGAAGGAATCGGATCAGCGATTGATCCACCATGGCTTCGACTGCAGCCAGGCCCAGACCTATGCAAGACCCAATCAACATACCGCCCATGAGGGCAAGTATCTGCCACGGCCAGGTCGGCGAACACCATTCGCCGAAAAGCATCCAGCCGAGCCAGCCTCCCAGCCCGCCGATCATGGTGTGTAGGTAAATCCGCCGAAACTTGTTCATGCGAACATTATAGCAGAGAAGCCAAAAGCCAGGAGTCAGTAACTAGAATAATACAAATCCATAGTAACTGGCTCCTGGCTCCTGGGTTTTAGTCAAATAGCGTCATTTCCCATGATCGTTCTTTCACCTGAGTCAGAAAGGTCCGAATATTGACGGTGACCCAGGAGCTGTTTCTGCCGCCGCCACCATTGACGAGCGAATCGATTTGAATGTTAGGCAACGGAGCAAAGAGCATAACATTGGGTGGAATCGCTTCCCGTTTCAAACGCACCACCATCTGATCATTTCCAGCCTCGCCATAGACTCTGGAAGACAGTTTACCGGTGCTTTGCCAATCCATCAGGGCATGGGTTTTGATCGTATCATCTCCGATGCCGCCGAACTGATTGATACTCAAATATCCATAGAGCGGCATATCGGCATAGGCTCTCAGTTGATCGTTGCCGGCACCGCCACGCTGGTTGACAGTGACCCGGGCACCATCCATAATCCCGCGAACACCCAGATCTACCGACAAATGATCTAGCCCGGCACCGCCATCCTGATCTAATAACACACGGGCATTGGGCCCCATCGTCCCTGCCACTGAACTCGACAATGTATCCTGACCAGCCTCTCCGCTTGAACGAAAGGTTAGCCCATTGGTGACATTGCCGAAGATGCCTTCGATGGAATCATTGCCTTGACCGCCTTTGACATTGACGATCAAGTTGGCTAACAAGTCGGCGGGAGCAGGCATAGGCCAATCGATGGGTTGATCCGAACCGCCATCAAGTAGACGTCCACCAGTTTGAGCAAGCGGCACGATCAAGTTTCCCCCAAAATCGAAGAATGCTGCATCATTGCCCGCGCCCATGTCTACATCAATCGTCTTGTCCCACTGCATCGAGTTGCCTTCGAGTTGATAATTCAACGAATCAGCACCCCCACCCAGGTTCACCACGATCTTCTTGATCGTCGAACTCTGGAACGATTGTAAAGGGATATACATGGGTGTTGGATCGCTGGTTAGCTGACTCCACGAAACCTGTACTACATCTTCTCCATCGTTTTGGACAATCGTCACCGACTCGTCATGTTGATCGCCGGTGATGCTCAAGGTGGTTCCACCGTTGAGCAGAACCGCCGTCACCGTCGGCAACTGTCTATCCTCAAGCGACTCCACCTGGCATTTCACTCGATGCATCGGCTTGGTCATGGCTGGCTCCTGATATCAGTCCGGGCAGAGGCGGCTAGATATCATCGACCGCCTTATAACTCAAGCTGAATACCCTGTGCCTGCTTCACTTTGGTGACTTTCTCCCATCTATAATGACTTTAACGATTATGTGCGTTAGCACCGCAAAGATCGGCCCTGCGGTCTGGGGATTCGCTCGCCTGGATTATCTCTCTTACCTTATCTTCCATGTTCGCCTTCTACATGGAAGAATAGGTATACAGTCCGTCGCAGCATTCGGAATTAAGGGGAACGTGCCGCCATGCGCTGGTTGTTGGTCTGCGTCAGTCTGTTGTCCGCGCTCGGCTTGCTGGCTATGGCCCAGGCCCAGCCTCCCCAAGCCGCTTCTCCCGGCCTCACATATCAAGTGCGTATGCGCTTCAAAATTGAAGCTGAGCTTCAGCAGCGCTATGCTTATTACAAGCAGATGATCGCCCGTCTGGAAGCAGCTGGGTTCAAAGCTGCTCCCGGCCGGCCCCGCGAAGAACTCTATGGCGATAGCCTGGCCGGCACCCTCCCTGCCTCTGGTGTCAGCACTCTGCGACTAGAACGATTCCTCCGCACCGCTGTACTCGTCCCCACCGGCTATGCCCTTCCCACTGACGCTGAAAAAACTGTTCTCATTCGATTCGATCTCGCCATCACCGGCCCTGATCGTCAGCGAGAACTTGAGAATCTGGCCCGCCAGCAACTCAAGGCTCTCGGACTGATTGAGAACGTAGGCTACGACAACCAGGGGCACACCCGCATCCTCGGTCGATTGCCGGCACCTGCTCTCGATGTGCTGCTTAAGGATTCGATGGAAACCGCTATCCCCTCCTCCCTCAAAACCAACACCGCCATTTTGAACAAGGCTCCACTGGTTCGGCTGGCTATCGTTATTGCTGAGCCTTCGCCACCACAGCCTGATGTCGCCATGCCCGCCGGCCCACCCCCGGGCAAGGAATACCTCGAAAAGATCAGTCCTGATCTGAAAGCGTTCCTGGCCAAGGTGCCTGAAGCTGATCTTGAAAAGCACTTGCGTATTGAACTGGTGCTACGTGGAAGCCACCTGACCGATAAGTTGCAGGTCCAATTACAACGCTCTGAAGCGATGTTCATCACCGAAGGCAGCTTCGGCCCGATTATCACCGGGTTGACTTCCCCTTCCCGCTTGACCGCCCTCGCTCAGCAGCCGGAGATCTCCACCGTTCGCCTCCCCCAGGCTCCTCCAGGCTTTGTCAAGTCGCAAGAATCGGGGGTGGACTTCATCCGTTTTGGTCGTGACCTCGGCACCAGTCCGGCCATTACTCCGGTGGGTTATGATGTTCCGCTTCCCAAGCGACTAGTCATCATTGGCGATGATTTCCGTGGCTACCAGAGCAGCATTGGCGCCGGCTTGCCTCGTAACACTCGCTTCATCGACGCCACCGCTGAACTCACTCCCGACTTAAGGCCACTTCCCGGTATGGACGCTGCCGGCGTAGGAATGAGCACTACTTTGGCCATCGAGTTCCTTCGCGGTAATCCCTACAACGAAGTGATTCTGGTTCGCATCAATCCAACTTCGCCTTACCAGATTCAACAGGTTGGCGAGGCCATTCTCGGTCATCCGTGGGGAACACCCGCGTACCTCACCCGGAAAGAAGAATGGAACGATGCCGGGGTCCGGATCGAAGCCACCAAACTCGACCTGCGTGTAGAACGACGACGGGTACAAAGCGACTTCGCTCTCGACGACACCACCAAGGCCCGCCGTGAAGAGTACCGCAAAAAGCAGGCAGCGCTCGATGCTGCCGAGAAGGCCCACTACGAACAGGGCCTCCGGTTCAACGCCTTCAACAACGACATGCGAAGCCTCAAAGGCGCCGTCTCGGTAGCTGTCATGATGCAATGGAATCCCGGATACGCTGATCTGCCAGGCAGCCCGCCTCATCTGCGTTTTGTCTCCACTGAAGCGCTTCGTTCAGCAGCCTGGTATCAGGCCGTGGCCAATCGCCCCGGCCAGGTCTGGACAGGATTGTTCCGCGACTATGATGGCGACAAGATCATGGAGTGGACCACCAACAGCCATGTCGGCCGCCCCGATCTGGCGTTCCTCTCCTGGCGAGCTTTCGGTGCCTCAGCGGTATCACAGCAAATGCTTCCCGAGAACGCTGTCGTTGAAGTCATACTGAACTGGTTCGAAGTACATGCACCCGGCACGGACGATGGAGATGTCTACCGCAAGCCGTTGGCCAACCTGCATATCAATGTGCTCAAGCAGCGTGATCCTACCGGAAAGATACTGCCTCCCGATGTGTTTGAAGTCGTGGCCCGCACGCCGTTCACCGCTGATCGGGTTGAGAATGGCCAACGTGGCGCTCACTATCAAAGCATAGTTCGCTTCACCGTCCCCCCCGGTGGTGGCCGCTATGCCCTGCAAGTGACCGGAGCCGTCCCTGGAACCACTGGTGGCATCGCGAATGGCGAAAAAGCTGAGATTCACCCCAAGATCACCCTCAGCGTGGTCGATCCCGCCAAACGCGCCGCTGGCCGAGTTGTTTACGAAGTGCTGGCGACTCCGGAGTAGTAACACCGTAGCGGAACTCGCCAAGAGTTCCGATGTGCTCATGAAGGGAAGTCTTGGCGACTTCCGCTACATTGATTCGTTTTCACACACGCTCTTCGTTCTCTGACGCTATAATGACATCATCTATGATCCCTGACTCGGGAGCCTTGATGTCCACTTCCTTCTGCACCATCGAAGAAGCCCTGGCTGATCTCAAAGCGGGCAAAATGATCGTTCTCGTTGATGACGAACACCGGGAGAACGAAGGCGATCTGGTGCAATTGGCTGAGAAGGTCACACCCGAAAGCATCAACTTCATGCTCACTCAGGGGCGTGGTATCATTTGCCTGTCGATGTCTACTCCCCTTTGTGATCGTCTCGGCCTCGATCCGCAGACCAGCGTCAACACCACCCGCACCGGTACCGCTTTCACCGTCAAGTTCGATGCCAAGACCGGCGTGACTACCGGAACCAGTGCCTTCGACCGGGCTCGCTCCATTCAAGTGGCGGTCGATCCCCGCACCACCCCCGCTGACCTTGCCAAACCCGGCCACGTCGATGGCCTTCGCGCTGCCCCCGGCGGCGTGCTCGTTCGGGCCGGCCATACCGAAGGCAGCACTGATTTGGCCCGGCTGGCTGGTTTTCAGGAAGCAGCTGTCATTTGCGAGATTCCTCACCCCCGATGGCCGCATGGCCCGCGTCCCTGATCTCATCGAATATTGCAAGACGCATCAACTCAAGATGACGACCATTGCCGCCCTCATCGAATATCGGCGCACGAGAGAGAAGCTGGTAAAGCGGGAATTGACAGTCGATTTACCCACTGAATATGGCCCCTTCCGCCTGTTCGCCTATAGTAGCGTTGTCGACCCCGAACCGCATCTGGCTATCTGCGCCGGGGGCCTGGGTGAAATCGACGCTGCCACGGGACAGGTTCCCGTGCAAGAGCAACCCGTCCTCGTCCGCATCCACAGCGAGTGCCTGACCGGCGACATCCTCGGCAGCCAGCTCTGCGACTGTGGCCCGCAACTCAAACATGCCCTTGCCCAGATCAGCAAGGCTGGCAAAGGCGTGCTGCTCTACATGCGGCAAGAAGGGCGTGGCATCGGGCTCCTCAACAAGCTCAAAGCCTACTCGCTGCAACAAGAGAAAGGCATGGACACCGTCGAAGCCAACCGTGCCCTCGGCTTCCCCGCTGACCTGCGCCACTACGGCATCGGTGCCCAGATCCTCGCCGATCTTGGCATCCGTGACATTCGGCTGCTCACCAATAACCCCAAGAAAGTCGTCGGCGTCGAAGGCTTCGGCCTCAAGATCGTCGAACGGGTGCCTATCGAGGTGCCCACTACCAAGCACAACGAACGCTATATGCAGGTGAAGAAGGATAAGCTAGGGCACTTGTTGAGTAATGCGGATTAGTACATCACGCACCAAATCGTTCCATGCTATCCGTGTGGAGGAACAACCCGGCTATCACAAGTAGCAAGATAATTCCACCGAGGATGGCCAAACAAGTCAGTACAAAGCTGAAAAACGTACTGAATAGAGAGCCAAGAGCTGCGCCTAAGGGCAAGAAAATGATGTAGTTAAACAACATCCAATAGAAGAATTGAGTCGCGAAGTTCTGCACTGCCATACTGCTGACTCCGATTCGCCTTCTTCGGTAGATAGAAACCTACACGCATTATTTATTCCTCTAATTGTTGATTTTGATAGCCTCCAGTTTGTAGCCCGAACTTCGATTCATCGGCTTTGGAATCGTACCGGCACATTAACTTATTGCCATACAGCTTCCAGCTCATGCTTTTCACTCAATCCCCAAACAACCTTTGCAGAAAGATGGGCAATCCGATGGTAACCGCAATGATAATCACCAACGCCAAAGCCATCCAGCCTGCGATTCCATGATCAGCGCCGCCGAGCGGGTAATCCACTTCTCCAGGCAGGCTATCGGGTAGGCCCTGATAATCTGGCAGCGAAGAAACAGAATTTGAGCTTCTCTTCTTCATTCTGGCTACTAACTCCTAGCTTCTAGCTCCTATCTCTTCCCCTCTATCGGCACATCATCGCTGTTGCCCCATTCGCCCCAACTAGCATGGTAGTTCCTGACATTCTTCGCTCCCATCAACTCCATGGCAAAGTCCATCACCGACGACCGTCCCCCACCCTGGCAGTGAGCAATCTGCGGCTGGGTCAGATCGATCTTGGCCTTGGCGAACAACTCGCTCAGTTCCGCGGGAGTCTTGAACCGCTTGGTCTTAGTGTCGATCAGTTGTTCCCAATCAAGGTTCTTCGCCCCCGGCATGCAGCCGCCAAACTTGTTGGTCAGCTTGTTCTTGCCGGTGTACTCCGCCTCGGTGCGGGCATCGACGATACCGGCTGACTTGGCGGCCAGCGATTCCACCACGTCCTTCTTCGTAGCCAGACGGTTGCTCTGAGCCAGCAGAGGGAAAACGGTCGGCTTGACCTCTGGCACTTCGGTCGAGATCGGCAGCTTAGCTGCCTTCCACCCCGTCCACATGCCATGAAGCAGCTTCACATCATTCAGGCCCCAGTATTTGAGAATCCACCAGACACGGGCAGCATCCTTATTACTGGCATCATCATAGATCACCACCGATGCTTCCGGTGTCAGGCCCAGTTTCCCCAGCCGTACTGCCCAAGCATCTTTATCTTTACCATCCTGAAAGTTCTTGGACCATTCGTTGCCATCGACACGCACCGCCCCCGGTACATGCCCCGCTGCGTAGGCATCGGCACCACGCACATCCAGAATCACCAGCGGCCGCTGAGTGAAGTTATACAGAGCGGCGGCAGGTTCAATGAGCAGGTTCTTCACCGGGTAGTCCTCTGCCCTTACAGGCATCGCCAAACAGCAGACAGCCAGGAAAACCAGTAGTGTACGCATGAAGATCATTCCTTGAGTGTTGCCCGATGTTGCCAACGCAGACCAACTAACCCCACAACCATCCCGACGATAGCAATCAACAACATCCAGAAAAGAGTATCAGACGATACCGACGACCAACCGATCATGTTCGACATGGCAACAATGACCACGACATCCAGCAACACGAAGCCGAGTGCCAGAAAGGTCACCAGCAACATTCGCATGAGCATGCTCTAGTGCTGCAGCACCGTGATGCGGTTCTCCAAACGCACTGACCCAGGTGCGGGATCACCGCTTCCTGGGCCAGTTGTTTCAGATAATAGCTCGGCAGGCGGCCGGTGAGAATGACGGTATTCTGCGTCTGAAACACCGTGACCAGCTTCAATGCCGGCACACCGGAGCATTGTAATGCCTGCACCAGACCATCTGCCGGTCGGAGCGAATACTCATGTACCGTGGAGGCGGACATCATGACCCTTCTCCCGGAAAGCAGCGTTGCCAGTACCCTAGTTCTTTTCCACCCGGAAATCTTCGTGGCACTTGGCGCACGCAGCACTCAGATCGTTCACAGCTTTCTTCAGTTCGGGCAGTTTCTTCCCACTGGCCGCGGCGGCGGCAGCCAGCGAATGTATGCGCATGTCTTCGGCGGCGGTCAGCCAGTCTTTCGCAGACTTGCCGGCGGGAATATCTGTCGTCGGCACATGGGCCGTCGTCGCTACGCTCATGGCAGCAAGCTTATACATGGCTGCACTCACTTCCTCGGGCTTGCCCTTGACTGCGAAGGCGGCGGGAGTCAGTCGTTTGTACTGTGTCAAGTTTCGATCCACATCTTTGACCGACACGTCCATGATGATCTTGAGACTGGTTGCCTTGGCCAGATCGAAGTCGCCGGCTGAATCGCCGGTCAGTTTCTTGTATCCAGCCAGCGTGGCTACCAGTTTCTTGGCTTCGTCCCCCTTCTTCGCCTTGGCTGCTTCAAGCAGTTCAGCAGCCGCCTTGCGAAGGCCGCCGGCGTTACTGTTTCCAGCACGCTTGGCGATCTCTGCGTAGACCATCAGGTTGGTGGCTTCCGCCTGAATCTTCTTGCCACTCTGATTGAACTGCGATGCACTGGCCGTGTAGGTATTCAGATTCTTGATCGAATCTTCCACCAGCTTCGTATAGGCAGCTTCAGGAAGAATCTCTTTCCAGTTGGAAATATCGAGCTTGGTGTCAGCACTGGCACCGACGGAAAGAGCCAGGGTGGTAAGTGCGGTACAGGCAAAAAGAAGAGTGCGCAGACGGTTCACTGAGGTGTCCTTCCTGTGGAGTATTCAAAAGTTGCAACTCTGACGCTGTGTGGCTGATTATAGCCCAGCCCAGGAGGGGTACGCAAGTACCTGCGCAAAAGAATCTGTGAAGGGGCTTACCGTAGCGGAAGTCGCCAGACTTCCGTCTCAGTGAAGACCGGAACTCTTGGCGAGTTCCGCTACGGTACTTTTGAATTAACTGAACAACTTCGCCAGCTTCACTTCGAAGCCGGGCAGAATTTCGGGGATACTGAGCGAATCGCCATTATGAAAGGTTTGTGGTAGTTCTTCGTCTCGAAATACTGTTGCTGCTGCACGTTCTGGATCGAGCAGGATCACCGCTCGTACTCCAGCACCAAGATATTCCAGAGCCTTCTTGCTCATTGCTGATAAACGATCACTCGGCGATCGGACTTCGACGACGAGATCAGGGGACACATCCAAGAGACGATTTGGTAACGGCCCTTTCGGCAACCGATCATAGCTAAAGTACATGACATCCGCTCCACGGACGGAGTCAGGCGTTCTTTCTGTCCGCATGAACGTGTCGTTACCCATTACCTGCCCTAATTCATGCTCCAAAACATGAGCAGTCAGGTAGTAATTGATCAAACTGCATACCTTAGCGTGGGTGGCAAACGGCATAGGCAACTCCACGACAACTCCACGCACTAACTCGGCACGGTCATGCTCATGCCGAGCAACAAACTCCTCAGCGGTCATCAAAACTGGTGGTGCAGATACGCTAGCCATGGCTTGCTCTCGAAGACGCGGCTGGACGCCGCGTCTTCATTGTAGTTAATAACCATCACCGTGATCAACGGCGACTGAAAGTCGCCGCTACACTATTTCCCTGCCGGTGGGGCAATCGCCTCAACCGCAGGAGCGGGGCTGATCGTGATCTGGGCCCGCTGCTTGAGCTGTGGCACCATCACTTGCTTCAGCTTCTCGCCATACACTTCACGAACGCCTTCCTTGATGTCCGCGAACTTGACATCCTTGCCTGGCTTCTTCTCAATACAGAGGATCACGTGATAACCAAACTGCGTTTCGACAACGTCGGTCATCGTCCCCGGCTCCAGAGCGAACGCAGCTGCAGCGAACCCGTCGACCATCACACCGATGCGGGGGAAGAACCCCAGATCGCCACCGTTTTTCTTGGAAGGACAGTCCGATTCCTTGGCTGCTGTCTCAGCGAAGGCGCTCTCCAGGTTCTCAAGCTTGTTCTTCGCCTTGGTCACCGTATCAGCATTCGGATCATTCTTGGCTGCCAGTTCGTCAGCACGCTTGAGAATAGATGCCTTCAAGCCGGCGAGCTTCGCCTGTGCCGCCTGCTTCTCCGCAGCCGGGGCGTCAGCCTTGACGGCAATCAGCACATGACGGCCATGCACTTCGCTGCCATCGAACATGATCTTGTTGCCGGTGAAGAACTGTTCCAGCTTAGCGTCATCAGCCTGAGCCTTGACGAAGTTCTCCCAGCGCAGGTCAGCGGTCAGCATCGTCCGCAGTTCCGGTTCGCTGACGCCCAGCTTCTCCAGAAGCTGCTTGAGATCCATGTTGCCTTCTTTTTTGGCTTCTTCCTGCATGCGTTTGAAGCGCAGTTCGATTTCGTCAGCAGAGGCCTCCACCTTGGATTGACGCAAATACTGATCAATCAGCATCAGATCAACCAGGTTATTGACGATAGCCGGCCGCAGCTTGGCGACATCCTGCGGAGCGGCGAACTTGAGTTCCCGCTGCACCGCTGCTTCGGAAATGACCTCGCCATTGACGGTCGCTGCCGGTGCACTGGCTGAGGTTTGAACGACTGCCTGAGGTGCCGTAGCTACCGGTGGCTGCTGTGCCATCAACCAGGCCGGAGCCCAGCCCACGATACCCAACGTCATCACTGTCAAACTGCTATACCAACCCATGATTCCGCCTCCTTGCGTACGGAGAGGCCTTATAGCAAAAGAGGGAAAATGGGGGAAGGCGAAGTAGAAGGGTGATGCCTGACTCCTCCCCTTTCCAAGGGGAGGCCGGGTGGGGTACATTCAAGCGGAGAAGTAGCCCCAGCAATTGCCCTGAAAGGGCCACCTGCAACAGCCCTGGATTTCAATCCAGGGTCGGCAATAATGAAATGTAGCTTGATCCCGAAGGGATTACCTATTTACCTGCGGGGATGATGGCGCCCTTCTCTTTGGCTTCCAACTCCTCGGCTTTCTTCCGCCACTTCTCGGCTTCGGTGAGATTGGCTGCAATACCTTTACCTTCTCGAAAACATGCTTCGACCTTCCTTATTGCTTCAAGATTGCCAAGCTCTGCTGCTTTCTGAATCCACTTAAATGCCTCTGCCAGACTACAGCTAGTACCCACCCCATTTTCGTAACAGCCTGCTACCGCCAGCATGGCATCTACATCGCCTAGTTGAGCAGCTTTTAGCCAATTCTTAATAGCTTCGCCGTCACTTTTCGCAGTGCCAGTACCTCGATAGGATAGGCCCCCAAGGTTATAGGTCGAATTGATGTCGCCGAGTTCTGATGCTCGTTTGAACCAGTAGTATGCAGCTTTTTCGTCCTTCTGAATTCCTGTGCCTTTTAGATAACAGCTGGCAATCATCCTCATGGATTCAGGATCACCTTTACCTGCAGCACGACCATACCATTTAACAGCTTCGACTTCATCCGTTGCAACACCCTCACCTGTCAATAATTGTCCGGCATAGTATTTCATCCCTTTAACATTGCCGCGCTCAGCTGCTTTACGGAGCCACTCCGTGGCAGTTGACAGATTCTTTTTCACGCCTATTCCTTTGTGATAGCAAGCACTCAAAATAATCATCGCTTCGTCATCCCCGCCATCAACAGCCCTACGGAGGAGAGCTAAACCTTCTAAAGCGTTTTTAGCCTTGGTATCAGTACCAACAAGATAATTGCCAAGGATCACCATACTGTAATAATCATTTCGCTTGGCACCCTCACGTAATAACTTAATCCCTTCCTCTTCGCTTTTTTCAATCCCTTTGCCATAGAGGTAACATCGCCCAAGACGACCAAATGCTTTTGTTTCTTGTAAATCAGTCGCCTTCCGAAGCAGAACAAATGCCTCAGCTTCATCCCTCTGGATACCTTCTCCGTTCTGTAGACAAAAAGCCAATCTAACCAAGCCTGTTGGATCGTTGAGCTTTGCAGCTCGGCTATACCATAGGACAGCTTCCGTTTGATTCTTTTCTACTCCATCACCATCCTCGTACATCATTCCCAGGCCAGCCATGGCTTTTGGTTGTCCTTTTTCGGCAGCTGCGCTTATACCAGGTCGCAGCAGCTTTAAGATCCTTTTCCACGCCGGAGCCGAGTTCAAAGGATATTGCCAACAAACACATCCCCATCGGATCATTCTTTTCCGCCGCTGCCTTGGCCCATTTGACAGCTTCCAATTTATCTACAGGAACACCATTGCCTTCATAGTAGTTCGAGGACAGCCTAGACATTGCTGCGGACTCACCCCGCTCTGCACTTTTATGCAACCATTCGTTGCAATGCTTCCAGTCTTGTTGCTTAGCACAGGAAATGCCAAGGTTAAACATCGCAATCGGCTCGCCTTTCTTGGCCGCCGTCTCAAACAGCAAATGTGCCTGATCTACATCTTTAGCAACCCCTGTTCCTTGAATCAAGCATCGTGCATACAGCACCTGCCCATGAGCGTCGCCTTTATCCGCAGCCTCCCTCCACGCCTTAATGCGTTCCATTGCATGCTTCGCAAAGAACGACGAAGTACTCTCCTCCGTCCGCAACAGCGTCACATACTCCTGCCAATCCCTCTCCAACGCCGTATCAGGCTTCTCAACCACCTGGGCATAATGAGGGTTGGCCAACGCAACAACAATAACAACCGCCAGTAACGATTTCATAGCATCACCCCGGCTTGCTTTGCACAAGCACGGAGTCATACTCTGGGTAATTCAGTTAAGCAAGTGCAACTACAACTCGCCTGGCGGGAGCGTATGGGAATCGAACCCACCGGCGACTTTCTTCAAGACGCCCTCTGGTTTTGAAGACCAGGGCCCGCACCAACGGTACAGACGCTCCCTCGCAGCCAGGAGATACTACGACGACAGCCGCCTAGGCCTGCCACGCCAACTTTCCGTTCTCGCCCTTTTCGATGCCGAGGTAAACATCCCGGCCAATCGATTCGACCATTTCCTGCGAGATGCCGCGGGGCCGCACGCCGCGAAGCTTCAATCGTCCGTTGGCATCCTTATCAAACGTCATCTTGCAAAAGTCCTTCGGCGGAGTGCATCCATTATCCACCACTGCGATTGTCTTGACGGCCATGACTTACACCACCTTCTAAGAGTTAGTGCTAATATAGCAGATCGGGCAAGCGAAATATACCTCAATCATGTAGATTGATGACGATTCTGTACACGTCATGCGACATGCCACTTTCCCCAATTTCCGTGTTGAACTTTTCACAACATCTGGCACAACAAAGGGAGCTAGTCGTCAGAAGCCAGGAGCCAGAATGAATACGACCTCTCCCACCGAACCGCATTTCAGCCGCCGTGAATGGTTGACCACCGCCACACTCACCGGCATGGCAGCACTCGTTGGTTGCAAGAACGAGCAACCCCCTGTCGCCACCGTCGCTGCCGCTCCACGAGTCGATACGCCCATCGATCAACTCATGTTGCAGTTCCCCGGCAAGATACCTATGCGGGCCATCAATGATCGTCCACCCTGCCTGGAAACGCCGTGGGATCAGTTTGCCACCGACATCACTCCCAACAACGCCTTCTACGTTCGCTGGCATTTGCAAAACATCCCGACGCTTGACGAGAAGACGTTCGATGTGAAGGCTTACAAGCTGAAGATCACCGGCCACGTCGATAAGCCGCTCGAACTCTCGCTCGATGAACTTCGCAAGATGCCCTCCGCCAGTATCGTTGCTGTGAACCAGTGTTCGGGTAACTCCCGTGGCCTCTTCGAGCCCAAGATTCCTGGTGCCCAGTGGACGAACGGCGCCATGGGCAACGCCAAATGGACCGGCGTGAAGCTTGCTGATGTCCTGAAACGTGCCGGCATCAAAGCTGATGCTGTCGATGTCACCTTTGCTGCATTAGACAGGGCCGGCCCCGAAACGGTACCCAACTATGTCAAGGGCCTACCGCTCGCTGAAGCTCTCAAAGAGAACACGCTCCTCGCCTACGATATGAATGATGTTCCATTGCCCCCTCTGAACGGCTTCCCGCTCCGCCTCATCGTTCCCGGTTGGTTCGCCACTTACTGGGTCAAAGCCCTCAGCGAGATCAGCGTCGTCACCAAGAAGTACGAAGGCTACTGGATGAAGCCTGCCTACCGCATCCCCGCTCCCGGCCAGGCCGACAAGCCCGGCAACCTCGCCAAAGATACCGTGCCCATCAACAAGATGATGGTACGATCCTTCTTCGTGAAGCCAGCCAGCTACAGCGACGTGAAAGTAAACACCGCCGTGCCTTTGGAAGGCCTCGCTTTCGACGGTGGCACCGGCATCAAGACTGTCGAACTCTCCGAAGATGGCGGCACTACCTGGAAGCCCGCGCAACTCGGCAAAGACCTTGGCGTCTATTCCTTCCGTCGCTGGACTCTCTCGTGGACACCAACGAAAGTAGGCGACCACCGCCTGCTCGTGCGTGCCACCAATAACGCCGGCGAGACGCAAGTCGAACAACCCACCTGGAGCCGCTCCGGCTACCTTCGCAACAACATCGAAAGCTGGACGCTAAGAGTCGTTTGATGAAACTCCTCATCCCCGCCACCGTGCTCGGTCTCATCACTGCCATCGTTGCTGCGATAGCTGCCGACAGCTACGATGGCCCCAAACCGCTCACCGCTGAAGCCACTACCCCAGCACCGGTCGAAGTCGAAGGTATCGGCCCCGGCACCCTCATCATTCAAGGAGGCGGCGACACACCCAAAGAAATCGCCGATGCCTTCTACAACTATTCTGGCAAGGAAAACTCCAAGCTCGTCATCATCCCTACTGCCAGCGGCGAAGCTGAGAAACGCGATGGCTGGAGCGAACGATGGATGGATAAGACACTGGCCAGCTTTACCATCCTGCACACCCGTGATCGCAAGCGGGCCAACAGCGAAGAGTTCGTCAAACCTCTCCGAGAAGCCACCGCTGTCTGGATCGCCGGCGGCGATCAACAGCGGTTAAGTGATGCCTATGTCGGTACGCTGGTAGAGAAGGAACTGCAAGCCCTGCTCAAACGAGGCGGCGTCATCTGGGGCACCTCAGCCGGGGCAGCTATCCAGAGCAGGCTCATGATTGCCGGGGGCAAGCCGCCTGTAGCGGAACTCTCCCAGGGTTTCAATCTGCTCCCAGGTGCTGTCATTGATCAACACTTCGTCGCCCGCAAGCGAGAACCTCGGCTACTAGGAGTACTGCAGAAGTACCCCGGCTTCGTCGGCTTCGGCGTTGATGAAGCTACTGCCCTCGTCGTCAAAGGGCGAACGCTCCGAGTGATTGGCAAATCTACTGTGACTGTCATCATCCCTGAAGGTGCTGGACGACCACTAAGACGAATGGAGTTCAAAGATCGACAAGGCACCGACTTCACGATGTTGCGAAAGTCTGCTCTAGGCCGCACGGAAACGCCCTACCCTCCCAAGAAGGTAGCCAACCCCGAAGTTCCCAAAGGTTCGCTGTTGATAGTTGGTGGGGGCGGTATGCCACAAGAGGTTGTCAACAAGTACATCGAACTGGCAGGCGGTAAAGACAAGACCTTTATTGTGCTACCCACCTCCAACCCCGATCCGATCCCTGCCAACTCCGGCGCTTTCCTCAAACTGCGCCGGCATCACCAACCTCCATGTATTGCCTGGCCGCACTAGAGAAGAAGTCAACAAGCCCGAAGTCCTCGCCCTCCTCGACAAGGCTGATGCCATCTGGTTCGACGGCGGTCGGCAATGGCGATTCGTCGATGCCTACGAAGGCACACCGTTCTACGACAAGCTGCATGGCGTGCTCAAACGAGGTGGCGTCATCGGCGGCAGTTCAGCCGGGGCGACCATTCAGGGCGAGTATCTCTGTCGAGGCAACCCGCTCGGACCTAACGACATCATCTGTGAAGGCTACGAAAAGGGCTTCAACTTCCTCCCCGGCGTCGGCATTGATCAGCACTTCACCCAGCGCAACCGCTTCGCCGATATGCTCCTGTTCAAGAAGACCTATCCTCAATACCTCGGCATCGGCATCGACGAAGCCACCGCTCTGGTAGTCAAGGGCCATGTCGCTGAGATCATCGGTAGAACGAGGGCCTGCTTCTACCCCGGCACGCCGAGAGACGAGAAGGACTTCATCTCCATCAAGAGCGGCGAAGCGTTTGACTTTAAGACGATGAAGAAGGTGGAAAAGTAGGATTCTCCCCACTTCCTAAGATTCGTGGCACTGCTTTAAGAACTCCTCAAGCAACGCCAAGCCTTAGCTTGATCAGTCGTCACGCCGCAAGCTTCGGTTAACAGGTGGTTTGCGACGAAGCCAGCAAACTCGAAACGCTGAAAAAAGGAATGGTACCAGAATAATACCGGCAATATTCATGTACTGAAGGAACGTCCGATGGACCGGAAGCGACCAGCAGGACAAAACACTGAACTGTTTATTTCTTTCCAAAATAGCAAACCGGTCGCCTTTTTGAGTGAGGGCCATCCCAACGATAGACCTTTCTTCATTCGGGCAAGGCACTGATGCCAAAGTCCGACAGTTATCCTCCAAATCGAGAAGTTCGACATGCACCTGGTAGAACTTATCTCTGGCGAATGTTAAGTACTTACTCAGCGAGGTTGGCAGCGAATTATTGAATTTGCCGAGAAGACTCAACTCTCGTTTTGAGACCAACAGCTTAGTTACTTCCTTATCAGTCGCAATATTGCCCAGCGAGCCTACTCGGCTTACCCTATTTACCTGGCGGGCCCCTCGACCAAGTCCTAGGACGCTTACCTCATTCAAATTGTTGAACTCCCTAAGATCAATCCTGATCGACGTCTCCTTACCAGCGGAAATGGGACGAATGATGAATGAGTTATTTCGATTTTCCAAAAGTGCGTAGGTTGTTTTACTCATGGCATATTCGATCAAGACTCCTTGATCACCAGGAAAGGGACTCTCCCATAACAGCTTGGCTTCAGCTTGATTGGGGCTGAGTTGGAAGCAACGAACCACAAAGGGCGAAGAACCGTCTTCGAGATTTGTGTGACTGAGGACACTGACGCTGTTTTCTTCCTTATCCCAGATCCTTTCCATCTGGGTATTTCCTTCCGGGACTCTTGGAAGCGGTTGCAAAGCGCTCTTTGGCTTCAAAGCAAGAACATCAGTTTCGAGCAGCACTGTCTTTAGACCCACTTTGATATTAAAAGCCTCGGTAATCACTTGGTTGATTTCGTGACGATCATGGATGGACCATACGTGCAGAGTACGCTTTTGACCGTCAGGATGGGTAAAATAAATCAGGTATTTTCCATCCCGGCTCATCGCTGGCAGAGGCAATCGGCTCGAACTTTTGTTCAGAACAAGCCGGTCCAACTCATAAGTAGGCGGCTTGACTCCTTCCAAAGAGGGCAGTGGTATTTCAGCAAAAATATCTCCGCTGCTTGGCCGTCGTCCCACTAGCATCCATTTATCTTTGCGTTTCGTGACATAAACGAATACGTCGTGACCCGGCGAAAAGATATGTCCCAAACCGCTATGGCTCATGTCATCTTGGATGCCATTCGGCTCTGCAGGTTTTTGTTTATCTTCTCCCGTTGCAGCGTTAAGGAAAACGAGCTGCGATCCATGATCATTTCGTTTGTCTGCAATAATGTACTGGTCATCGGCAGTGAAGCCGCGCCAGTAAACTGTACCATCGAATCGAATTTGCCATAAGGGCTGAGGAGTTTGCCAGTAGTAAGCAAAAAACCGAAGATGACCGCCAGGAGGAATGCAAGCCAGTGCCTAAAGACGAATCGAAATGGCAGTAACCAACGTCGAGTCATTGCGATTCCGCGATAAGGGCGTCAATCAGTTTTGTAAGTGCCTTCGTTGATAATAACCACGTTTCGGAGCAGGAAGCAATCGATATTTCCCCATTACCCTGGGGTGGGCAACTCTCACTTCGGCGTCTCTATGATGAAGCACGTCGTCGTCGCATGGGCATAGAGCTTGCCATCAGGACCGTAGAGCTTGCCGTCCGCCGTCGCCAGTTGCCTGCCGCAGTGCAGTACATTACCCTCAGCACGAACCCGGGGCACCTTGGGAGTGAGCGGCCTGACGATATTGAGACTCAGTTCCGTCGTGGTGTACGCCCTGCCCTCGGGAACCATCGTCTGAATCGCACAGGCCAGGGCAGAATCGAGTAGTGTGGCGAACCAGCCGCCATGAATGGTGCCCATCGGATTGAGATGTGCGTATCCTGGCGTGCCCTGAAAGACCGCTCGTCCTTCGCTTACATCAATGAGCAGGAAGTCGAGAGTCTGTGCAATCGGCGGATAGTAGAGTTCGCCATGTAGGATGGCCTGCATGATCTCGATGCCGGTCTTTCCGGCGATCGATTCACGAGTATTGACGCCCGGCCCTTTGCCCGCCAGCAGCCGCTGCTTTTGCGCCGCTTCCTGGGCAAGCCAGGCTTCGAGTTGATTATCGGTGGTATTCATACCCATCGTTATATGGGTAGGGCACGCTGTGCGTGCCTATCAACGGCTTGCAATATTCTCGATGAGATAATGACGATACACGACAATGTCGCTGTGAGGCACGCACAGCGTGCCCTACGTTAGTTCAGTGTATCGAGTTCCAGATCGCTCAACTCCCTAATGAAGTTGCAGCCCACGGTGTACTGGCTGTCTCGATCAAGATGTCGATAAACGACACAGGCCAGTATTTCAAAGAGCTTCTGGCCACGTTCACCCTGCACGGTCAGATCGAGCAGAGTCCCTGGCATCAGCGATTCTTTCACCTTGAGGCCGATGCCAGTCGGTGAAGCGTTCAGCACGGTGCCAGGCAGCACCGGTTCAGTCGACGAACGCATATTACGGTAAAGCACCTGGGCACGAGTGGGGTAGCGAACAAAGTTGCGGTTATCGACTTCGGGCTTCTCAATCTGTTCACGCTTGACACCCAGCGAACTGAGATCCGCATCATCCAGTTCGGTACAGAACTGACAACCAAGCGAATAGAGGCCATCGCCTTCATGGCGAAGATGCATGACACAGGCGAGCACCGTCGTCACCGGCCCTAACTCTTCGCAGGGCAGATCGATCCGCACCATGCTGCCTTCTTCAAAGCTATTCCGCACCTTGATCCGCATTCCATTGTCGGAGACTTCGAGTATCTGCGCGGAGAACCGCTGCCCTTCGCCACTGGCCGATTCCACCATGGCGGTGCCCTGAGAGACCTGACGTGCTTCGGTACGGCGTTCGGTGTGATGACCGTTCGTGGAGGGATGAGTCTGCAACTGCTCCGACATACTTTCCTCGCCCCCTTCCTGGGGTGGACGCTAATTGGGGATGGGGCGATGTATCATAGTAGCATAAAAACCAGTGGGTGTGTGGAAAAGATGCAGAAAGTTGAGAAGAGCTGTCAGCCATCAGCTTTCAGCCATACCTCAACAGGTACCTGTTAATGGATCACTGACAACTGATAGCTAAACCCCATACACCTCGCCAAACTTCTTCCTCAGGTATCCCATCAAGGGCTCGTGGCTTATCGGCTTCCCCGTAATCTGCTGGCACAATTCCGTTGCTGAATAGCGCTGCCCCTTACTATGGATACGATCCGTCAGCCAATTCTTGAGAGGTGCATACTCAGCCTTGGCTAGTTGATCGCTCAACTGCGGTAAATCTTTCTGCGCCCGTTCCATGAACTGCGCTGCATAGAGATTGCCCAGGGTATACGTGGGGAAGTACCCCAGCAGCCCGGCACTCCAGTGGACATCCTGCAGGCACCCCAGATTATCCTTAGGCACCGTCAAGCCAAACATCTTGTGGAACCGTTCGTTCCAGGCTCCTGGTAAGTCCTTGGCGAGCAAATCACCCGTCAGCATCGCCTGTTCCAGTTCAAACCGCAGGATGATGTGCAGGTTATAGGTTGCTTCGTCCGCCTCGATTCTGATAAACGAAGGCCGGACATCGTTGATCGCTGCATAGAACTGGTCGAGCGTCACATCTTTCAGCGTTGCCTCGAACCGTTCTTTGATCGTCGGCCAATTGGCTTTCCAGAACGGCATGCTTCGGCCAACGAAGTTCTCCCACAGTCTCGATTGGCTTTCATGGATGCCAAGCGAACAGGCGGTGCCAAGCGGAGTGCCGAAGTGTTCGCTGGGCAGGTTCTGTTCGTAGATACCATGCCCTACCTCATGAAGGGTGCCGAAGAAGGCTTCAGCGAAGGCATGCTCGTTGTAGCGAGTCGTGATTCGAACATCGCCGGGTCCGATGCCTGAGCAGAACGGATGCACGGTGACATCGAGCCGCCCGCCACTGCGGTCGAAGCCGACCTTCTCGGCGATCCATTCAGAAAGCTGCCGCTGCTGCTCCACTGGATAGCTTCGAGCCAGTATCTCTCGAGGAGCCTTGAACGATGATTGCTGAATCGCTGCGATGAGCGGCACCAGTTGATCCTGCAACTGCTTGAACAGCTTCTTCAACTCACTGGTGCGTGCCCCGGGCTCAAACTCATCGACGAGAGCATCGTACGGATGATCCTGGTAGCCCACCGCCTGCGCTTCTTCCCGCTTCAGCTTAATGATGGTTTCAAGAAACGGTCTGAAGCTGGTAAAGTCGTTGTTGTGCTTGGCCGGTTCCCAGGCGTTCTGCCCCGCTGAGGTCGCCTTGGCCAGTGCCACCACCAACTCGGTCGGCATCTTCACAGCCCGGTCGTACTGCCGGCGGATGCCCTTCACGTTGGCCCGCTGCTCCTCATTGAGCGATTCGCCTTCGGCCTGCTGTAGAAGATCACCCATCCGCTTATCAGTCAACCGTTCATGGCAAAGCTGAGCAATGAGCGCCAGTTGATCGCCTCGAAACGCCTGCCCCTTGGTCGGCAGATATGTACGCTCATCCCAACCCAAAAGGCTCGCTGCCGAAGCTAAAGTTGCTCGTTCCCGTTCTCGTTGACAGAGTGTCGTGTAGGCGGTCATCGTCAGTCCTCAAATAATTACAGGCTTGTTGTATGATTCGCCTATGCATCGTGCTGATACATCTTTATCAATAAAGGCCACAATATTGACGGTATAGAACCAGCCGCTTCGCTTACTTTTGAACAACGTCTGAAATGCAGTTTGAAGATTCCAAATAGTTTAATTACCCGGCGAACATTTCGGTGTTGGATTACGCTATAGTTAGTGGAGACTTCGATCATCCTCCAAAGCTTCCTCTCCGAGACCATTATGCACGAAGGAGTTGACATACCTTCGCCCGCATCCCCTGCCCAGAGGGATAGTGCGCCGAAGATTCCTTCGTATGAGTTGAAGAGCAACCCCCTCTCGCCCGACTTCGCCGACTTTGCCAGGAGAGTCAATCAACTCGCCGACTTCTTCCGCGGCCAAGGCGGCACCTCCTACCAGATCGATCATTACGAAGTTTTCGAACTGATTGGCGAAGGCGGCCAGGGCATTGTCTTCCGCGCCCGAGACACCATTCTGCAGCGTGATATTGCTCTTAAGATTCCACACATTCAGAAGCTGGCTGACAGTAAAGTGGTCAAGCGTCTCGTCAGGGAAGCTCAATCTCTCAGTCAACTGGAACACCCCCATATCCTGCCAATCTATGGCGGCGGCGAAGTCAATGGCCTGCCTTACCTCGTGTGTGGTTACTGCCCAGGCGGCATCCTCACTCAATGGCTCAAGGATCATGGCCCAACCGTAGCGCCAAGAACCGCTGTCTCATGGGTAAGTCAATTAGCACTGGGGGTGCAACATGCTCACGAGCATGGCATCGTGCATCGTGACATTAAGCCCAATAATGTTTTCCTCTATCAGCAAGCAACCGCCAGCCCTGACGACCTTGGGCTGACCCTCAAGCTCGGCGATTTCGGTTTAGCCAAGATCATGGATGCCGCCATCGGTGACGAATCCTGGACGCTGACTCAGGATCGACTCGGTACACCTGGCTACATGGCCCCGGAACAGATGACCGGCCAGCATCACCTGCTCGGCCCTGCTACCGATGTCTACTCTCTGGGTGTGCTGCTCTTTGAATTACTGACAGGTACCGTTCCATTCACCAAAGCCACCGCCGCCTGGCAGGGCATTGGTGAACTGCCGTCGGTACGGAAGCTCTGCCCTGCGGTCTCGCCGCAACTGGAAGCGATCTGCCACAAATGTCTGGCAGTTGATCCGACGAAGCGGTATGCCTCCGTGGCCGCACTCCACCATGACCTGCAATGTGTGCTCAAAGGTGAACGTGCCAGCGTGCAACCAGCCACCGTCTGGAGTTCTTCTCTGCGATTTCTCACCCAGATGAAGATGCAGACTGTTCTCGTCGCCGGTGTTATCGCTCTGCTTTCAACTTTTATCTTCTTGAGCAAAGATGTACCACCGGTAGCTCCTACACCACCTGCGGCCACTGCACCTTCGGCTGAAACATCCCTCTTGAAAATAAAGGCTGATTGCAACGAAGTCTGGGCGATCAGCTTTACCCCTGACGGAAAATACCTCGTTGCTGCTGGAGATACGGGCAAACTGGATGGCAGCATTCCAGTAATCGAGCACGTCACCATCTTTGATGTGGCTGCCCGACAAAAGTTAAGCAGCTTCGCTAGCTCGCATATAGCGATGATCAAGAACATCGCCGTTCTGGACAAGGGCGAAAAGCTCCTGACCAGCAGTTACGATGGCACTGTTCAAGAATGGAACCTGAAGACTGGAGAAGCTCTATACCCAAAACCGATCATTGAGTTACCCCAGGTCATGCACGAAGGTGTACTGCAGAATCAATCCATCTTTGCGATGACTGTCACCCGTGACGAGCAGTGGATTGCCATTTCCACAAGAGATTACGATTCCAATCCCACGATGATCGTGATCCACCACCGCCCGACTGGCAGGCAGATGCAATTATTCAACGCCCATCATTGCAAGATAACCCAGTTGATATTTCCAGAAGCGAGCGACCCGACTCATATTCTGTTTACCACGACCATGCACGACGAACTCTTCCGCTGGGACTTTAAAGACACCAAGGCACATCCGATCGGGAAAGTGGAGCGTGCCATCCAGCACGTGGCATTCTCCCCTCATGCCGATCAAATCGCTTTTGCCATGCTCAACAACGATATCAAAATCTGCAAGTGGCCATCGCTCCAGCATTTGACCCTGCTCAAGGGGCATCAGAATGACATTCGCAAGATCATTTACTCTCCCGACAACCAATGGCTCGCCTCGGCTGATATCAGTGGCACTGTCATCTGGTGGGACATTACCAGGAAATCAAATAACAGGCAGGGCACTTATGATCGACATGAACAGATTGATGCCCTGGCCTTCAGCCCCGATAGCACTCAGCTCGCCATCGGTCGCAAGGATGGCATCGTCGAAGCCTTTCCCTGTTCGAGTATTCCACGATGAGAATCGCCTATCGTTTGACGTCAGGTAACTTCTTCAAGAAATCATCCAATGCCTCATGAAACGCCCCATTGGGTGGATCGTTGTGCCCGCCGCCCGGAATGGTGATGAACCGCTTCTGCCCGGGGGCTGCCACATACAACGTCTGTGCCAGTGAGATCGGGATCAATCGATCCACATCGCCATGACATTGCAACAACGGGCCGGCGTAGTTCTTGATCTTCGCTACCGAATCAAACCGCTGTGTCATATTGAGATGAGGCAACAACCACGGCACATGATAGGCAGCGACATCGGGTAGAGAGGAAAAGGTACTCTGCAGGATCAAACCCTTGGCCCCATCCTTTGAAGCCAAGTCCACCGCCACGCCACCGCCGAGAGAACGGCCCAGCACCACGATCTCCTTCTCACTCACACCGGTCTTCTGTGCCAGCCAGCGACGAGCCGCCCTTGCATCCTGGTAAAGCCCTTCTTCTGAAGGTGTTCCTTCACTCTTGCCATAGCCACGATAATCAAAGACGAACACAGCACACTGATGCTGTTGTTGCAACTCCAGCGCAGCCATCGACCACGTCTCAACCGAGCCGGCGTTGCCATGACAGTAGAGAATCACCGCCCGCCGCTGCGGATGATCGAAGAACCGGCCATGCAACCGTTTGCCATCGTCAGTGGTGAACCAGGCATCGGTGACATGCTCGCCACCGCCCTCATCCCGTTCAGGTTGATACAACATCGCCCGTTCGACCGGCAGCAGCGGCGAGTACGAACCCATGCCAGCACAACCCGGAAGAGCGAGAGCGATGAGACAGAAGTAGCAGCCCAGTTTCATGGCCTGCGTATGGGCGATTATGGGGGTTTGGTCAAGGGGAAGTGACAGTCGTTACTGTGAATGTGACCTTAGTTGCTAGCAGCTTGTTGATTGCCCGAAGGGCATACGGCAAACAGCCCAAGGGTGCATGTACTCATGCTCCCCTGGGTAATGGGGCAGACGAATGACAAGTCGCCTGAAGGGCGACCGGAAACATTCCGATAGCACGGCAAAGAACCAATGGCTATACTCCGGCATGTCCATAACTTCCCCAGAACCAACCCAACTCACCCTTGATCATCGCCGACGACGCTGGCTGATTCGGTTCAGCCTTGCTGCGCTGGTTGTCGTGTTTCTTCTCACCATCGCGGGGTTCCTTGCCCTGAGTAGTTCCAGAATCACGCCCGAGGGATTCGATGCAGCATTTGAAAAACTTCGCAGGAAACCAGTGCTGACTCGTGACGAGGTTGAAGCACTTCTGGGCAAACCTCAGCTGGAAGAAGTGGACGATGACCAACCAGCCCTTACCTGGAACTTTGTTAATCAATCACTCAATCACATCGAATCCTACGGCTGTACGTTAGCCCACAGCTCGGATGGAACCATTCACATTGTCGAAGTACACCACTCCCACATTGACGGATGGAGTGCGTGGGCCAATCGGTGGATAATCCTCAAACACAAGCTGGGCTGGTAGCGAGAAAGTAACATGGCAACCAATCCATCGGAACAAGAGAACCTAGCCCGCAGTCATCGCCTTCGCCGTTGGACCATTCGTATTTGTCTTTTGCTACTTCTCATCGTCCTCATTCTTACGATATCGTGCTTCGTTCTACTCAGCCCTTCCGGCATGACCGCCACAGAAGCGGAAGCAGCCTTTGCACAAATGAAACCGCAAAGTTCTCGGGAAGAGGCAGTGCGTCTTCTGGGTAAGCCCACCACAGAGGAGACCAGCCATGGCGTCACCACGCTCTCCTGGCAATACTACACGCATGGCCTCAATCATGTTGATGTGTTCTACTGCACTCAGACTCGGGATCAGCAAGGCTTGCTGCGCTCATCCAATTCCATCAAAGCCAAAATAGAAGGCGGCGAAGTCTGGAGATGGCGATGGAACAAGCTGAAGCAGCGATTGGGCATGAAGTAGTCCTGACATTCCCCCAGAATTCTCCCAAACTTCCGAGAACCTCTCTTGACTGATCGACCAATCCGCCTTACTCTTCTTGTAGATCAATGATCGTGATGTTCTTGATCTGGTTCCCGTGTAGTCGTCAGACCCTTCTTGATTCTGTCACCTTGATCCAACCACTCGTGCGAGTTGCGCCGGGTAGAGACAGAACCAGTCCTGCAAAGGGTGTTAGCTTAATACGCGGGTTGTCCTTCAGGGTGCGTTTGCCCTGCGATCTTTCGGATACGTTTTTGTGCTAGAGACTGTTTCCTTACTTCGCCGCTGACCGTCACGTGCCACTCCTCGTGGCTACGGTTGCTGCTTGTTTGAAAGAGACCGATGTCCTAAGGCTGCTGGAGTAAGCTTCCCCTTTTGTGGAAAGCCACTCACCTGCGGGCGATTCTTGCAATCGCATCTACTACTTTTACTCCCCGTCATGTCCCGCCCTCTTCTCCGAATGGGCCATGATGACTTGTATGAAGGTGTCTTGTTGAGTACCGATTCGTTTCGCATTCTCCGTGATCCCACGGTGTACCTTGTAGGCAGGCAGACCATCTCCACCGAAGAGATGGACCGATTCCTCGCCGACCACCAGGTCTCCACCTGGAACACCGATACCGAAATCGCCGGCGAGAAGCTGAGCGAAGTGGCAGGCCGAGTCTGCTACATGAGCTTTGCCAAACCCCGACCGGGAGGCAACCAGGCCTACCTGAAACACATCCTTGAAGTGGGGCATGGCTCCGTGCTGGAACACGGCACCTGGAACCTCATCTTCACCGGCATCAACCGGGCTGTGACACACGAACTCATTCGCCATCGGGCTGGCTGGGCTTACTCGCAACTGAGCCAGCGCTACGTGGATGAATCGGTCGCCGAGTACGTCGAACCCGACTGCATCGCCGATGACCCCGAATTGCACAAGCTCTGGGTCAACACCGTTAAGCAAACACACGCTGCCTATGTCGAACTGGCAGAGAAGCTCACCGCGAAATACGCCAGTGAGCCTGATAAAACGCTTCGACGCAAACTCGCTCGCCAGGCTGCACGCAGTGTGCTGCCTAATGCGACCGAAACCAAGATCTTCGTGACCGCCAACACCCGCGCCCTTCGCCATTTCATTGAGATGCGGGGCAACCGGCATGCCGATGTCGAGATTAGAAAGCTCGCCCTCGCTGTGCTGAAAGTGATGCAGCACGAAGCACCGAATTTGTTTGGGGATTATGAACTCGTTACACTACCGGACGGAACACATGAGGCCAGCACACCATACCGAAAGGTCTGATGGTTATCCCCCACGCCAGGGAGGCGGCGGGGGTGGTCATTACGGACGCCGAGGCCAGGGCCAGCAAGGCCAGGGTCGAGGATACGGTCATGGCCAGGGCCATGGTCAGGGCAACGATCGCGGCCAGGGCTATAGCCACGGCAACGATCGTGGGAACGACCGTGGCAATGATCGCGGCAACGACCGGGGCCACGGTGGATACAACCAAGGTCAAGGCCAGGGCTACGGCCATGGCAACCAGGGCCAACGCCGGCAAGGCGGCGGCCAGGGACGGTACAACAATCAGGGTGGCGGCCAGGGTCGTTATGGCCATCAGCAACGCCGCTACAACCAGGGCCCGGGGAACAACATCCCCCGCTCTGCCGCTGATCTCGCCGCACCGCCCATCCCCGGTGCCGATGTGCCCGGCGAAGAGCAGTTGATGGCCCCCGCCACTCCCGCCGTCGCTCCACTCACCAGCTTCACCGGCGTGCTGGAACTCCACCCCAAGGGGTATGGCTTCCTTCGCCAGCTTAAGCGACACATCCAAGCCCAGTTGGGCGATCCCTACGTCGGCAACCACCTGGTCGAACGCTTCCATCTGCCGGCCGGTGTCTTGATCGAAGGCTTCCTCGAACCAGGGCCTCCAGGGTCGATGGGCCCACGTCTCCGCAGCATCGAAAAGATCGAAGGCGAACCTGCCGCTCCGATTCAGCACCGTGACTTTGAAACGCTGACGCCTATTGATCCCGAACAATGGATCCGCCTGGAGACCGGCGTCGAACCGATCAGCACCCGCGTGCTCGATATGCTTGCCCCCATCGGCAAGGGCCAACGCGGCCTCATCGTCGCCCCGCCCCGCACCGGCAAGACGATCCTGCTTCAGCAGATCGCCAACGCTGTCGCCACCAATTATCCGAACATGCACATCATCGTCGTCCTCGTCGATGAGCGCCCCGAAGAAGTGACCGACATGAGCCGCACGGTGCGCGGCGAAGTGATGGCCAGCAGTTCCGACCGCGAAACCATCCAGCACATCCGCATGGCCGAGACCGCTCTTAACCGTGCCAAGTTCCTGGCTACCCAGGGCAAGGATGTCTTCGTTCTGCTCGATAGCCTCACCCGTTTGGCCCGTGCTTACAACAAGGAAAGCAACTCGGGCCGCACCATGTCGGGCGGCGTTGATGTCAAGGCGATGGAAATCCCCAAGCGATTGTTCGGGGCGGCCCGTGCTTTCGAAGAAGGCGGCTCGCTCACCATCATGGGCACCGCTCTCATCGAGACCGGTTCCAAGATGGACGACCTGATCTTCCAGGAGTTCAAAGGCACCGGCAACATGGAAGTGGTGCTCGACCGCAAGCTGGCCGAACGCCGCATCTACCCTGCCTTCGATATCGGCGCCTCCGGCACCCGTAAAGAAGAACGGATGCTCCCCCCTGAGATGTACAAGCAGGTCTGCCTCCTCCGCCGCAGCCTCGCCGGCATGAAGTCAGTCGAATCGATGATGATGCTCATCGACAAACTGCAGAAGAGCAAGACGAACAACGAGTTCCTGGGGATGATGAGCAAGTCGATGAGATAGGAGCTAGGAGTCGTATTCGTCTGGGAGCCCCGGATGGGGCGATGGTCAGTAGCCAGGGGCGCAAGCCCCTGGAAGACAACGAAGAATACGAAGAGCCCTGGAGGGGCGATGGAGATGATAACCACATCACCATCGCCCCTCCGGGGCTCTACCATTTCCACCACGCCATCCGGTGGCTCACGCCACCGGCTACTAACCAGCGCCCCTACCGGGGCTAAATACCCACACGCCACGAATCCCTCACCGCAACTCCGCCGTCACTGCCATCACCACCGGGGCCGATTGATCCGGCCCCTTCACCAACTCAATGGTCGCAATCGGCTCGCTGCGTTTGGGCGTCACCGTGAAATACCTCACCTGACGGCCATTCAAATCAAACGCAAACTTCGACTCAGGCACATCGACACGGCGAACGTAATCAGCGAAATGCACGCCGTTCTTCAGGGCATGCTCTTCCACCGTTCCGTCAGCGTATTTCAATCTCACAATCATCGAAGTGCTCTGCCGGGGCGACGCTGGGTAGCCCCACCCGCTGATCCCGCTCAGGAAATGCAACGCCTTCACCGGGGCGGCACAGGTAATGCTCACACTTTTGGGCATCGTCGGGGCCTTGACCCCCTGCGGCCCGTAGAGCATGACCGCATTGCTGGTCTTGCCCCCCTGCGGATCAATCAAGAGGAAAGGCACACCCTGGAACGTCTTTGGCTTCCAGTCGGGGAAGATCAGCCGTTCGACCGTGCCTTCATCGGCAAAGAACATCCCCTTAGCTGTCGAAATCGTAGCTACCTTGTCCAAAGGTAACGGAATGTACTTGCCCTTCTGCGTCAGGAACTCCAGGAGGTTGGTGAACTCCGCTTCGTTCATCTGCTTCTCGAACCCTTCGGGCATCAGCGACTTGTTGGTCACCACCAGTTGATCAATGTCATCCCGCTGGATGGCTGTCGTCTTGCCTTCAACGTCGATGATCTCGATGCTCGTCTTGCTTTCGCCGGCCATCATGCCGTTCAGCACCTTGCCATCATTGAGGACGACGGTGTAGCTACGGAAGTTGCCTTCGACGCTGCGGTGTGGATCGAGGATGTGGACGATGAGTTCCGACTTGGGATGCACCGCCATGCCGGCGAGATCGGGCCCGATCTGTTTGCCCTCCCCGCCAATCATGTGGCACTTGGCACAGTGCTTGGTGAACATCAGCTTGCCGGCGGAAGCATCGCCGGTCTTCTTCGTGGTGAACATCCACTCGTCGATGACCTTCTGCCGATCAGCACTAGGCAGGCTGCCACCCCGTTCGAGGATCGCTTTAGCTTTGATGGCGATGACCGAATCGGGATGATTGGCCAGGCTTTGCCTTTGTTCCAGCGACAATTCGGTGAGGGCCACCTCGTTCTTTTCAATAGCTGCAAGCAGGGCACGAGTCGAATCAGGCCGGCGCAGTAGCAGCTTGAATGTTTCGGTGCGGGCGGTGGGGGTGAACTCCTTCAGCCGTTTCAGCAGCGCGTCCCCCAGGTTCTTGGCTTTGCTCTCCGCCAGCACTTGCAGCAGACTGGTGGATGCAGAACTCGAAAGGCGTGGCGTGATGTTGGCAACGATCTTCTCCACCACCTGGCCATCGTCGGGCAGCAGAGCCACCAGATCACGAGCCGTCGCCAGCCGAACCTCCTCAGTAGCATGGCTGTTGGCCAACTGTTCCAGCAGTTCGCCCTTCATCTGCTGAGCATACTTGCCTGTCAGTTCCGCATCCCAGATCATGCCGAGCTTGATGACCTGGCTGCGAACTTCCTTGGGGGCCTTGGTGATGAGGGCGGTGAGGTTCTTCTTGTCTTCGTCGTCGAGTTTGAGTGGCGTGTTTGGCCAGGCGGCAGCCCAGGCTTGGAGGATGGGAATAGCGACGGTGGGATCAGCAGTGGGCAAGTTCTTAAGAATATTCTTGAGTTGCGAGAAGTCGCCAGTGCGGGTGTAATGGTTAGCAACTATTTGCAACAACTTTTCAGCATCTTTGAGAACCTTTGTGTTGTTTGAACAGACTGAAACGAGGAATGGCTCGCCTATCGTAGCATAATACGCTGTATGAGCATCTCGAAGCCACCTGTCCCCCATCATGTCTGGACTAGACAAGTTCTTAACCATTGATTGCATTACCTGCTCTTTAACTTCTTTCATATCGTCTGAGAACTTTAATGGTACATCGACCATCAACAACAAGCTCTGTAAGCCCAGCAATGTCTCATTCCGATATGGCGTTCGCATGAAAACTTGCGGGCAGTGTTCGTCCATTATTTGTACCATTGTTAGAAAAGCATGTGCGCTTCCTATTCTTAATCCGATAGCGTCTTCAGTTTTATCGCGGGATAACGTGGTTAGAAACTGCAAATTAGCTTTGTCGTGCGATTCCACCAACAATCGCTGCGCCTGCCTCCTCCAAAAGAAGTTGTCATTCTTCAGCGTCTCCACCAACTTCTCCGGCGTCGCTCCCTTCAAGTTCACCTTCGCCGGCAGTGGCTTATCCTTCGGCACCAGCCGATACACCCGCCCATGCTTCTTATCCCTTAGCTCCGTTTCATACGCCGCCCCTTTGCCCGTCTTGAACCCGGCGGGGGTGGGGTTATGCTGCACGATGTAGTTGTACCAGTCGAGAATCCAGACACAGCTATCGGGGCCGACTTCCGCCATGATCGGGGCAGCCCATTCGTCGTCGCTGGCGACCAGGTTCCAGGCATTCCTGCTGCGGAAGCTGGCCCCATCGGGAGTCAGTTGGAAGCAGGCGACCAGGTGCCCGGTCGGTTCGCAGACGAACGCCGTCTTGTTCCAGTATTCCTTCGGATAGAGCCGGGCGGTGTAAAGAGCATGCCCGGCGGCAGCGGTGAAACGGCCATGAAAATCGACCTGCCGAACTTTATCGGTGATGGGGTGCATGGCCACATCGCCGGAGATGCTGGGAAGAACACTCGCAGACAAGCCCTTCACCTTTTCGTAGTAGCGGTTAGGGATCGGCATGCAGACGCTGGGGTTGCCGTTAGCGGTGGAGCCAAAGAGGATGCCTTCTTCGCTGAAACCCAGGCCCCAGGTGTTGTTGTTGGTGCTGGCTAGGAACTCGAGTTTGGTGCAGGTTAGTGAGGGAGTACCCTCACCCTTAGAAGCAATTCCCCTCACCCCCAGCCCCTCTCCCCTGGGGGGAGAGGGGAGCCTGATTCAGCTTGAAGCGATAGAACCCCTGCCCGAAGCGGAGGCGTTCGCCGTTGACGGTGCCGTTGAACCCGCTGTACCCCACTGCCCCGTAGTACCACCCATCCAGGCCATACTGCAAATTGCTCGGCCCGGCGTGGGTATCCTGCACACCCCAACCGGTAAAGAGAATCTGCTTCGACCCCGCCTTATCGCCTTCGTTCTTGAAGAACAGCGTGTGCGGTGCCTGGTGTACGATCACGCCGCCATGAGCAAAGGCAATGCTAGTGGGGATGCTGAGGCCTTCAACGAAGACGGTGCGTTTATCCGCCACGCCATCGCCATCGGTATCTTCGAGGATAACGATGCGGTCACGCCCCTGCCCCTCGGGCTTCTTCTCGTTTGGATAGTCAAGCGTTTCGACGAGCCAAAGCCTGCCTTGCTCGTCCCAGTTCATGCAGATCGGCTTGCCCTGAATGAGCGGCTCGCTGGCAAAGAGTTTCATCTCGAAACCCACCGGGGTGACATAATGCTTCAGCGATTCCTCGGGGGATAGAGGTTTCTGCATCGTCGACTGCGGTTCAGTCTGCGCGCCCCACGTCTTGCTCGGCGGATAGAATGGCACCTTGGCAGGCATGTATTCAAACGGTGCCACATCAGTCCGCTTCTTGGTCATTTCAGGCGCATTGAAGTAGGCAGGGACCTTAGACATATCCGCATTGCAAGCCCAACGGATGCCCCGTTCGACGAGGTTCTGAAACCCCGGATGTGCCCAGGTGCGTTCATCATGCCCCCAGGCGGTGTAGAAGACCCGGCCCTTGCCATGAGTTCGCACCCACGTCCAAGGCTCTTTCTGGTTCCCCTCTCCCTCCCGGGGAGAGGGGTTAGGGGTGAGGGGTCGATATTCGAGAACCGTACGATCTACTTCGTTGTGCTTCGTATGCACATACGTCTCATCCCAACTCTCGAACGACTGAAAGTCTTTCAGGATAGGATGATCGACCTTAGCCTGTACCGTACGAAAGGTGCCGGTGCCATGCGATTTGAACTGCGCCCCGATGAGCTTGACGACCTCATCGTTATTGCGAAAGCAGTAGCTGGCACAGTGCAGCGGGATGAAGCCTTTGCCCTCAGCGACAAAGTTCAAGAGCGCCTCCGCCTGTTCCTTGCTGATGGCATCAATGTTGGCATACACCACCAACCCCGCATAGTCTTTCAGCGTCGCCGGGTTCAGGTCTTTCATCTGATCGGTGTAAGTGAGTTCAATCCCCCGTTGCTTCATCACGGGTTGCAACTGCTGGAACCTTACCCGTGGCTGATGATGGCCATTGTCACCAAGGTAAAGGAGCTTGAGGCTCTGGGCGTGGCTGCTAGCGGTGAGAAGGAAGAAAGCAAAGAGGCTGATGAGTTTGGTCATGATGATTCTGTTGTGGTGGGTTCTTGAAGATAGTGTAAATGATGGGCGTGGGGATGCAATGGGGTGATCCGCGGTGACAGATTGAAACTTTGAAGAAGAATCGCTTCCAGAGGCCTGGAGCAATCATGTATCTGTACGATACCAGTGATGCTACTGGACATCATTCTCATAGCTGCCTGTCTTGGTATTGCGATCTATGTGGGAAAAATATCACATGGACGTCTCTTCGATCCTGCTGACCCTTGCTATGTTGAACCGACTTTTACAGGATGGATCTACCGTCCCGACGGATATCACTGGTTTTCCACAGTTGTCTCGTTATTAATGTTCAGTGCTGTAGTTTTTATGACGGCCATTTATGGGCATCGAGTAGGCCCGGAGTTGTTTTACTTAGCCCTGGCAGCTGTCATATTAGCACCGATAGGTATCGCTTATTGGACAACTTCTTCCTTTGCCATCCGTGCTGACCAAGTGGAAGAAACCTGGACACTCAATCCTGCCAATGGGGCAGTCACCATTCCCATCGGAGCGATCCACGACATTACTGTTGTGGAACATTTGGATATGACTTCATCGCCAGATGAGGTAAAAGGCTACTTCCGCATCGAAATTGAATGGTACACCGCCGAGGCCGAACTCCACCGAACCCAATTGCGTAAAGTCTACGGCTCGTTTGAAGCACAACGTGTGGCAGCATGGCTGAAGCAGCAAGCCACTGCGATTGCACCAATGATCTAGCCGACGTGGCTGAAGAGCGAAGTACAGTGCCTTGAATACACTACCCGGTAGTCCAAATCGTATGACCATCGTTATCCCCGCAGTTCCGGAAACAACTCTACCAACCGTTGATCAAGCTTGCGACGCACCTTGGCACGTTCCCGTTTCTCTTCTTCACTCTCATGACGCTCTTTCAGAAGCTTGTCGTGCCGCCGTTTGATCTGCCTGGGGCTTTCGATGATATCTTCAATACTCTGCCCTCCGTCGCCAGAGGTATAGTATGGCCTGTTCTTCTTCTGAATCTTACCTATGCGAGAGATTACTTTCGGTAACAGATTCGAGTCGTTCCGAAGTTCTTTCTTGCCAATCTTCAGCACAGTGAAGAACTTCTCCGGAAAGCCATCGATGAAGGCATCCCACTGTTTCCAGTCACGCAAGTCCTTGCCAAGCTTGTGATAAAACATGGCCAGTGAAACAGGATAGAAGAGTGTAGCCTTATGCTTCCTGGGCTGATGGGTAATTGGAGTGAACCAGTAGTAACTGCTCTGCCAGTCGTTGTTGAACCAGGGCTCCAGGGCAGATTCGAGAATGTGGCAACCTAGTTCATAGCGGCCGAGCCAATAATGAAGTGGCGGCAACATCTATTATGGGCCACGTTCCACTGTCTTCTTTCCAAACCAGTCGTGAATAGTCGCAGTGGCCATAGACGATGCGATCCCGTGATCGGGCTTGTCGCAGCGCCTCGTCCAATCGACCTAGTGTGATGAGTGAATGGAATTCGTTAGAAAAGGTAAAGAAGACTTCCTTGATTCCCGGGCCTTGGATAGCATAGCGACGAATGACTCGGCAGGCTTCGATGGCGCGATCGGCTTGATCCTTCAGCACGAGGTTACAGAGGTACAGCGCATACAGCGTGCCCGGATCACGGTCATCCGCCCTGAGCTTCATCTTCCACAAATTGAGAATGTGCTTGGTCATGCATCATCCCTTTGCTGCCGTGAGCACCCGTAGCCCCGGTATGGCCCGGAAATCTTTCGGGTTATGCGTCACCAGTTCGACGTCGTATGAGAGAGCAGTGGCAGCGATCCAAGCGTCGTTCGTGCTGATCGGTTGTGATTGTCGCACAAATTGAACATAAGCCCACCAGCTACAAATATCATCATCCGAGTGAATCAACGAATACTGTTCGAGGAAGGTATCCAATTTGATTCGCCTCGCATGACTCCAGCTTGCTACGAGGCTACCCGCTTCAAGCTCTGCCTTCGTCTGAAAGGAAATTGCTAAATCTCTTCCCAGCAACATGGGGAAGTAGTCGTTCGACAACCTATGCTTCTTGAACATGAACGAAACGATATTGGTGTCTAGCAACATCATCAAATAGCACCTACAGATCAATATTGCTTCATCTTCTGAATAAGTTCCAAGAACTTATCCAACTCCTCATCACTGGCCCACAGATCCTTACCTTTGCCAATAATATCTTCCACCCTCATAGGTTTAAAACCAGGGGGCAATGGACGCTTCTTTGGAGTAGGAAAGGTCACCTTTTCCTTCTTCGGCACTTTCTTCTTCGGCTTCGTTGGCATACTTCACCTCCTTACCCATTGTAACCTGCTCACCGCTTCTCGCCTACGCCGCGCAGCACCACCTGCCTTAAGTCCATCACCCCAAACCCCGGCTTGGTCTTGGCCCGTATCGTCAGCGTGTGTTCGCCTGCATCCAGCCGAACAGTATCCACCGTGAAGGGAACGAAGCGCTGAAAGTGACCGGTCTCCTTCACCGTGTGCTTCAGCGTCTGACCGGCGATGGTGATCTCGATCTCCGCGCCACCGCTGTTCTTGCCTGCCCCCTGCAATAGTTCGACAGCATAGACACCAGGGTGAAGTACATTCGCCTTCCACTCCACCCAGTCGTTCATGTTGGCCCAGTAGCCGATGGTATCCTTGTGGGGTTCAGGTTCCAGTCGCAGCTTCTCGCCATGAACGATGGCATCCCTGGCTGGCAGAATGATCACGCCGACACCCGGCAAAGTGTTCTTGTTGAGAGCCTGGTTCATCGCTTTGCGCCAGCCTTCGAGGTGCTTTGACGAATCAGTCGACTTGATGGCGGCAGGGAACCCGCTGACATCGGTGAGCTGATAGAGCGTTCGCCAATCGCTGTAGTTGAACGTGGGGTTGGCGGCGTTCTTCTGAAGCGCCCATTTCACGCCGCCATTTCTCAAGCTTGCCCCGCAGATCAGCGACTCGGTTGGGCTCCTTATCGCTGACATCGGTTCTCTCGCTGATATCCTTCTCGAGGTTGAACAGTTCCATCTGCCCGTTCTCGTAGTGCTCAATGAGCTTCCAGTTCCCTTCCCGTATCGCTCCGCAGGGTCTGCTGCCCTGGTTCATGTAATGAGGTTGATGCCAGTAGAGGGGCCTCGCAGCAGGTGCCTTGTTCTGGGTGAACAAATCGAGAAGGTTGATGCCATCGAACTTCTCCTGGGTGCCTAAGCCTATCGCTGCCAAAAGGGTCGGCGTCCAGTCGGTGCTGATCACCGGCACATCGCAGATGCTCCCCGCCTTCACCTTCTCCGACCAGCGAACGATCATCGGCACCCGAATGCCCCCTTCATAGAGGAATCCCTTCCCCGCCCGGTAAGGCGTATTGTGTGTCGGCGTCTCGCCACCTTCCAAAACATGCAAGCCGCCATTGTCGGAAGTAAAGATAAACAGTGTCCTCTCGGTCAGCTTGTATTCATCAAGCTTCTTCATGATGCGACCCACGCTCTCATCCAGCGTTTCGATCATCGCCGCGTAGGTGGGATTGAACGTATCAGCAAACTTCTTGATGCGATCAGACTGCGCTGCCAATGGAATATGAGGATTGTTGTGGGCCACATATAGAAAGAACCGCTGATTGGGATGTACATCGATAAGCGTTTCCGCCATGGTCGCCAGATCAAACTCTCCTTTGCCCCCTTCCGTAGTTGAAGGAGTAGTCGCAGCTTTTCCAGGATGATAGTAGTCGAAACCCTGCTCAGGAGGATTCCCGCCCAGATGCCATTTGCCGATACAGGCAGTGACATAGCCGCTCCTCTTTAACCGCTGGGGCAGGTTCGTCAAGTCAGCGGGTAGCTGCTGATTGATCTTGGGATGAAGAAGCAACTGCGAATGAGCATCGCCCCGGCCAGGCAGGAACGTGGTCAGATGCAGCCGGGCCGGCGTCTGGCCGGTGAGGATGGATGCCCGGGTAGGCGAGCAGACTGATTGTGCGGTGTAAGCCGAGATGAAACGCATCCCTTCCTGTGCCAGCCGATCCAGGTTCGGCGTGTGATGTTCCTTCCGCCCGTAGCAATGCAGATCGTTGATGCCCAGATCATCGGCGAGAATAAAGACGATGTTGGGGCGTTCATCGTCGGCATGCAGATGAAACTGACCTGTGATCAAAACAATCAACGGAAGTAATAAATGGAAGCGCATAATGTCCTGGTCTTTGCTCCGAAGGAGCATTCGGTGTTAGCCAGGCCCGGAAGGGCCTGGTGAGTTGAATAGTATTTCCCAAGCTCCAGAGGAGCGTTCGATGACTTCGAGCGCTCCTCCAGAGCTTGAGATCATTTTGAATGGGTCATGTGCTATGCACCCCCTCACCCCCGGCCCCTCTCCCTCCAGGGGAGAGGGGAGTATGCTACTTCTTGATTACCGCCTCGAGCACCTCGTCCTTATCAGCGAAGAAGCCCTTAGAGGTCTGCTTGATCTCTAAATGCGGCACAAGCGTCGTGGCATTGTCATTGGTCATCTTGAACTGCTTGGTCGAATACTGCACCACGCACTTGGAGTTAGGCAGCGTGAAGGTCTTCACTTCGCCGAAGTGGTTGGGGGAACCACCGGTCGGCTCGCCGGCGAGCGTGGCTTTGGTGCGGGTCGCAAAATGCTGAGCATTCATGAGGGCCGAGGAGAAGGTGGCAGGGCCAATGAGCACATACAGTTTCTCTTTGGTGTTGACCTCTTTCCTGGCCAGGCTGTTAATGAGGGGTTCGAGCAGGATGGAGCTTCCGCCGCCGTTACGGCGCAAGTCGATGATGACTTTCCCGGGTTTCTTCTCGTCAATCTGGGCCAGGATGTCCTGTGTCCACTTCTTGATCGGGTACGACGGAAACTCGGTGCAGCGGTCGTACCAGACATAGAGATTGTCGTCCAACCAGGTGTAGCCATGCTGAGGGCGGCGTTCCTTGAGGTGATCCGGCCACGTGTCGGGTTTAATGGCAAACGTCCATTGCGCGGGACCACGGGTAATGGGCGCGAGGGTGACTGTGGTTTCCTTGCCCTCTTTGGTTTGAATCGTGAAGCTGGCTTGCTGGGAATCGTCCACGATGCCGAGGAAGTGGAGCGGTTCGGTCATCTGCAAGAATCGTTTGAGCTGGTTCTCGGTCTGTGAGGCATTCTCGCTGGCGATGAAGGAGCTGAGTTTCTTGCAGACTTCCTCAACCGGGGTGGAGCCGATCTTGAGGAGCTTGCCTTCGAGCGCGTGTTTTTGAGCCTGATCAATGGCGAAGACATACCAGCCATCGGTGAGGTAGATGAAGGCAATGGGATACTGAGTGAAGGGGATGGTTCGGGGCTGGCCAAGTCGAGAATGGCTGTCCCCTACCCTGGCCAACAGTTGCCAGAGCTTGAGGACAATCTGTTGATCGGTAAACTTCTCCGGATCAATCTCTTTGACAGCCTGATCGAAGTCAGCTTCGGTGATCTTCGTGAAGGGCTTAATATGCTTGGCCTTGAAGTTATCCGCGAAGTAGGCAAGGTCTTCCTTCCAGTGAGCGGTGCGGGTGGCGGGATCTTGTTGGATGACAAACAGTGAAAGAAGAAGCAGGCAGTAAGGCATATTTCTAGTCTTTGTGAATGGGTTAAAGATTCGGCCAGACACGTCGGGCTGACGCCATGACCCTCGCAATCAGACAGTTTCTGTACTTGCTCTACTCTACCGTCGAGATATCTTCTTTGCCACTCTTCCCGGATGGTTATGGTCAATAGAATGCCTGCACAGCGGTGGCAAACAGGCCACAATCAACTCTTCTCTCCTTTCTCTGTGGAGTTTGCTCATGATTCGTTTGATGTGTGCCGGCCTGGTGGCCCTACTCTGTTTGTCCAGCGTCCGGGCTGAAGATAAGGCATTCGATGCCAAGAAGCTCCAGGGGAAGTGGACGTTCGTCTCCGGAATGAAGAACGGCACCGAAGCAGGCGAGGAAATGAAGAAGGCTGAGTTCGAGATCGCCAAGGATGTGATGACCCTCACCAACATGGGTCAGGTCTTCAAGTTCAAGTTCACCACCGAAGGCAAGACCAACCCCGCCAACATTGACCTGGAAATGACCGAGAGTCCCTTCGGCGCCGGCATGAAGGCCAAGGGCATCATCAGCGTCGATGGCGACGACTTCAAGCTCTGCTACATGCCCATGGGCGAAGAACGCCCCAAGAAGTTCGATGGCAAGGATGCGTTCCTGTTTGTGCTGAAACGCAAGAAGTAAGCTAGGTTCCATACCAGCCCGACGCGCTAGCGAGGGACAGCATGCAATCGCAAGGTCCACCCTCGCTAGCGCGTCGGGCTGGTATGCGTAAAACGGAGTAGACAATGAAAACGTGGGGTTCCATTCTGCTGGGTGTCGCCATTGCCGGAGCGCTCTCTTATGCAGCCGGCAAGTTCATGATCAGCATGATTCCGGCTGGGCAGCCCGTTGCCAAAGTGCCGGAGCTGTTCAATGATCCCGCCGACCTGACGCCTCGGGAACCGGTGGTTCTGAAAGGCCCCCATCAGGATGATTTCGTCTTCAATTGTACGGCATGCCATTCCACTCGATTGACGATGACGCAGCCTTCCTTCCCCGCCGCCAAGTGGGCCGAGATTGTCAAGAAGATGGTGACGGTCTACGGAGCCAAGATCGATCCGCCAGTAGAGGCTGATATCGTCAAGTATCTGGCCACGGTCAAAGGCGTGAAATAACGGTTGCCTATGTGCTGCTGCTACAGGGGGCGAGAAGTTTCACTTCTCGCCCCTGTTTTTTATGAAGAACAAAACCCCCATCTCCTTCACACTTTCTTCCCTTCATATTCGTGGTCGCCACACAGGTTCGTCACACTCGCTGCCTAAGCTGACGTTGCATCTATGAGGGAACGACTCTCTGCAACCACTGTGGAAGGTCCACAGCGTGAGAGAGCACCATAGGGGAGGAAGACAATGCCAAGAACTAACCAAAGGCCGGGGTTCACGCTGATTGAACTGCTGGTCGTGATCGCCATCATCGCACTGCTGATGGCTATGCTGCTGCCGGCTATTCAAAAAGTGCGAGCTGCCGCAGACAAAATGAAGTGCGCCAGCCAGATGAGACAGATGGCGATTGCCGCTCACAATTTCCATAACGACTATGGCTATCTGCCCTCCATCGGCCAGGCTGACAGCAACGGCGGCATTGGACTCACTCCTTTCCGCGACTACAAGAATACCACAGGCAATGTCTACGAGTTCTCACACTCGTTCTTTACTTACATCCTGCCCTATATCGAGCAGGATAACGTCTACAAACAGATGAATCTAACCTACGCCTGGAACGACAACCGTTATCCACTGAATCAACAGGCAGCCAAGACCAATATCGCCACTTTCAACTGTCCTTCCAACGGTTACCGTATTGAGGATCCAGCCGGGCTGGGTGGTTGTGACTATATGCCTATTGTTCAATCCGATATCGATCCTGTCACCGGAATACGAAATACCTCCACCAAGATGCTGGGCATGATGACGGCCTATGTGAATGGCAAGCGAACACTGGGACAGGTCACCGTGCGAGATGGCACTTCCAATACCTTGATGCTGGTAGAAGATTATCCTCGTAACTATGAAGGGGTCAGTCCTTTCACCACCTCGACTTACCAGGATAAGTGTCAATTGGCCGGTTACGTCGATACTATCTACCAGACCCCCAGCGGAAATCATCGCTTCAACTGCTGGGCTTCGCCTGATACCGCCAATGGCGTTTCAGGTCCACCTAACGCGACTGTCGGCAACTTGAAGGGCGTCATCAATCAAAACGCCATTCCCTTCGGCGGCCCTCCCGGCGGCCTCTGGACTACTAACAATTGCGGCCCCAACGATGAACCTTTTGGCCTCCATCCAGGCGGCGTCAATTGCGTCTTTGGCGACGGCCACGTGGCATTCCTCCGTGATTCTCTTGATCCAAGGGTCATGCGCAAGTTAGTGACTTGGAGCGAAGGCACGGCTGTTTCTCCGGATGAATGGGAATAAGCAGCTTACTCTTCCCCAATTGATCTCTTAGTCGAAGGGACTCATTGCCAATTTTGTTTCAATGAGTCTCTTTTTCTATGACTGCTTTCCGGCATGGTCACATGCTTGACACTTTAGAGGATTTGCAATGCGAGTGACAACGATCTGGCTTGGTCTGTTCTTCCTGGTTGCTGGATGTTCCGATCCCAAGTCCATGAATCCCCCCGAAACCATAGTGGTTTCTGGTAAAGCACTTCAGCCCAGCGGGCAGCCCATCTCGGGCGGTCGAATTCGTTTCTCCCCGGTTTACGGAGCTGAAGGCGCGGAAGCTTATGCCGATATCAAACCGGACGGAACCTTTACCCTACAATCGTTCGGCGGGCGTGATGGTGCCATGCCGGGCACTTATAAAGTGGCACTTTCTGGAAAGGCTATGACAGGAATTGCTGCCAAGTACCAGGATCCCGAAACGTCGACGTTGAAAGTCGAAATCACCAAGGACAAGAAAGACCTGGGAGCTATCAAGTTTCAATAAGTTGAATAGCTATTCATTATCAATCGGGATTGTGGCACAGTCTCCCGACTGTGCCATTCCATTTGACTTACTGCAGTGGCATGGTCTCCCGACCATGCCACTCTTCCCGTTACGCCTGCTGATACGTCCAGCCACACTTGGGGCAGACGCTGCCAACCATCTCCGCTCCACAAGCCAGGCACTGATTATCGGTACGTGGAGCAGCGGGTTCGCGTGCTGGAGCGTTAGCCAGAATCGCCCGCGCCCGCTCTGCATCAGCAGCAGCTACCTGTAATTTAATCTCGCCCAGATGCTGCCCAGGTTCAGCGTAGCCACGTTGGCGTTGTTGAGGAAGCTCTCGATGCCTTCCTGCTCCAGCAGCATCTGCTTGATCTCTGCATCTTCTTCTTTGTCGAAAGTCATTAGGGTAACAGGGTCGCCGGTCATGGTGCTATTCTCCAATGGAGATGCCTTTCGGCATCATATCTTCTCAACGATATCGTAAAGTCTGTTATACGAATACCAGCTTAGCACTATTCCCAGTAACAGGCTCAGCGTGATAATCCACCAATGAATCGGAACTCGCCTTGCTAAGCGAACATAGACAAGAGAGATCACCAACCCCGTAGTAAACACCGGCAGAATGAAGCTGGCGAACTGTAGATAAATGATGTCAGTCAATAGACCAAAACGAAAGAGCCAGGGAATACAGAACCACAGTCCAAAGCAGGTAGCTACGAGTAACAACACTCGAGAATTTCAAAACGAACGGATCATATTCATTTCGATTAACTTGACACATGATGATGTTCCTGATGTCGAAGGGAACCTCTGCTGTAAAGTTACTCTATTCTGGATATCCTAGGCCACCTGGAACTTCTCCAGATACCTCTTCAAATGGGACTGCTTCTGGCTCTCCGCTTCGAGCCACTCGTGAGCTTCTTTCTTGACTTGTTCTTCCTGATTCAGTGTCAAGTCACCGGTTAATACCCTCGAACGCAGCAATACGAAGTAGGTGTCCAGCACATCAAACGAACAATACTCGTTCACCGCGGCGTAGTTACCGGTCTGGATCATCGAGTAGACGTTAGCACCGCTCATTTCGAACTTGCCAGGGATGCCGATGAGCTTGGAGAGGAGGTTGAGCCCCCCTGCCAGGCGGTAGGCGTTGTAGTTCGAGAAGAACTCCATGAGATCAAGATGCAGATCGCTGTAACGGTTGCGGGGGCCTTTATCCTTGTAGCCCTTCGGGTCGCCCTTGAAGTGCCAGGGAATCTGGATGCCATACCGGAAGGCAGCCAGTTCGAGGACGGGAATATCGAAGGTTCGACCATTGAAGCTGACAAGCCTGGCTTTGTAATGCTCCGCCCCCTTCCAGAACGCTGCAACAATCTCCTGCGGTCGATACAGCGGCGCATCGAGGCAAACTAGCGACTGAGGTCTGAAGTCAATCCCCACTTTCAGCACACAGACGGCGACGGGTAGATGGTACGTCAGCGGCAGGAAATCAGAACCCGAAGCAGAGGTCGCCCTGGCATCGTCCTGGGCACGAATCACCGCTTCATGAGCAGTCAGGTTCAGGCCGGGAAACTTGGTGTCAGCAATGAGCTGGCCATCGGGAATGGTCTCGATGTCGAAGATCAGGTAGCCGGGCTTGACGGTGTCGGACATTACTACCTCTCGTCACTTCTCGTCCCTGGTCTCCGACCGGGGACGAGTAAGGCTCGCGCCTCTACTTCAAGCCACCCTTGAGATCAGTGCGGCGATGGATCGGCTTGCGGGGGCAGCATCCTCAGCAGCTTCCGCAGCATCGGCTGCGGCCTCAGCTGCACTCTGCTCTGCTGCTTCCTTCTCCTTCTGTACAGCCTTGAGCGAAAGACTCATGCGGCGGGTCTCAGGATCATACTTGATGATCTTCACTTCCGCTGTGTCGCCTACCTTGACCACGTCGGTTACCCGGAAGATACGCTTGGTAGCTACTTCAGAGATATGCAGCAGCCCTTCAATGCCGGGAGCCAGTTCGATGAACGCACCGAAGTCCATGATGCGGGTGACCTTGCCGGGAACGATGGTGCCGACCGGGAAGTTGTTCTCCACTTCATCCCACGGGCTGCTCATGCATTCACGCAAGCTGACCGTGACCTTGCGGCGTTCTTTATCCAACCGAATGACCTTCACTTCGATCCGCTGGCCGGGGCTGACGAACTTGGCAGGGTCATCGACCTTCTGCCAGGCCATTTCACCGGTGGGCAGCAAGGCATCGGTGCCGCCCAGATCGACAAAGGCACCGAAGTCTTTGATATTCCCGACGATGGCTGTTCGCTTCTGACCTTCAGCCAGCTCCGCCCACAGCTTTTCCTGCTGCTCAGCCCGTTCCTGTTCAAGCAAGGCCCGCCGGCTGACGACGAGGTTCTTCTCCGCAGGATCGACTTCGGTGATCATGCAGCGAATCTTCTGATTTACATAGGGAGCGGTGTCATCGACCCGGAACATTTCGAGCTGGCTGATGGGCAGGAAGCCACGGATACCGTTCACTTCGACGCTGAGACCGCCCTTGTTGGTGCCCGTCACCTTGGCTTCGATGATCATGCCACGAGCAACGCTTGACCAATCAACGGTTCGTTCCGCAGCACCGGGCAATGCCAAGAGCATGCAACCATTAGCACCATCGAAGCCCTTGATGACAACTTCGATTTCATCGCCCACTTTGGGTTCGGTGGCAAAAGTCTCGAAAGGAACCACACCCTGACTGCGGCCGCCGATATCGACAAAGACATCGTCGCCATGAATGCTCAGAACCTTGCCCTTCTTGTTGCCACCCTTGCCCTGCGAGCCTTGCGAGACCGAGTCAGTGGCGTAGAGCTTGTCCTCAGGCATTTCGCCCATGCTCGTGCCAGTTCTGCTTCAACTTCATCATCCATCACCTGCTGACGGCGATTGAGATCAGCGAACTTGCGGACAGTGTTATCAACAACCTTTACCTTGGCTGGACGAACGGCCGGTGCAGCAGCAGGAGCAGGCTTGAGTCCTAGGGACGGAAAAGGATTCTCCACCGGCTTGGGAGCGACTGCTACCGGTGCGGCCTGAGCAACAGGTGCCGCTGGTGCCACAGGGGCCGGCGCTGGTGGAGGGGGCGGCGGCGCCTTGGGCTTCTCCGGGGCGATGGCCTTGCTGGGAATATTGGTGCCGAAGAGCATCACGGGCTCCTTTTTGAGGGGCGTGACGACGTTCTTATTGCTGGTACTCATCGATAGAATCCTTGACAACCTGCTTCAGCAGTTTGTTAGTCTTAAGAAGAAACGACCTACTATCTGGAGATGTGGCTCTTCCCATACTGAATGATCTTGTCCACACGACGGGAGTGACGAGAGTTGGTTTCAAAGTCTGTAGTAAGCCAGACCTTGACGACTCGTTCGACCATATCTTCGCCAAGAAGATCACCCGAGAGACAGAGAACATTGGCATCGTTATGCCGTCGGCTCAACTCGGCAGTGATGAGGTCATGGCAGTTGGCTGCGCGAACACCCAGCACCTTGTTGGCTGCGATACACATGCCAATACCAGTGCCGCAGATAAGGATGCCACGATCAGCGTGCCCTTGGCCGACAGATTCGCCCACGATAAAAGCCAAATCGGGGTAGTCGCAGCTTTCGGGACCGCTGGTGCCTTTATCCTCTACGGTGTTGCCCTGTTTGGTCAGTGACGCAATCAACCGCTTCTTCAGCTCAAAGCCGCGATGGTCACCAGCGATTGCGATCCTCATGTCGTACAGTCCTTCACAGCCTGGGGGCTGAATTACGAGTGTACCCGCAGCCAGAAGGCCGGGCACCAACTAGAGTTATGTTAAAGGATTGCAGCGATCTTGCCAACATTCTGCTGGCATATCTTGCAGAAAGGCTTCGTATGCCCGCTATAACCAGCTGGAAAGTCGAATCTCTGGGGGATCGGGCTGTCCTGGCCACTTGCCGAGATGAACTGACTGCTCAGCAGTTAGCCGCAGCAGTGAAGGCGTTGAATTGGCCCGGCGTTGAGGATGTCGTCGTTGCCTACCAGTCGCTGGCAGTGCATGTCAAAACCAGCATCATGCCTGTATCCCAACTCCTGAACGAACTGGGGCGGGTGAAGCTCAAGAAGCTGGAAGGTACCGGAAAGCTACACCGCATCCCCTGCTGCTATGAACTGGGCGAAGACCTGGAGATGGTGGCAAAAGAACTGAAATTGCATGTTGAAGAAGTGATTCAACTCCACAGCGAAACCACCTTCACGATTTATGCCATCGGCTTTTCGCCCGGCTTTCCTTACCTCGGCTGGCTGCCCAAGAAGCTGCAAGGCATAGCTCGAAGGAAGGAACCCCGGCTAAAAGTACCTGCCGGCAGCGTGGCTATCGTGGGCAAGCAATCATGCATCTACCCGCAATCCACCCCTGGAGGCTGGGCCTTAATCGGCCGCACTCCGATGAAACTGGTTGATCTTCAGACCGGCTACTTCCCCTTATCGGTAGGCGATCAGGTGAAGTTTGAAAGAGCGGAGCCGTGGTAGGGGTTTACCGGCTTGCTGCGGGTTCCATCTGCTCTTTCTTCTCCATCTTGCGGGCATACATACGTTCATCCGCTTCTTCGATGGCTTTCTCCAGGCTGTTGCTCGAAGAGAACGGGGAGACGCCGATCGACAGCGTAATATTGGTCGGTTGAGGAACTCCGGGCAGCGGAGTCTTTTGCAGCACATCGTCGAGCTTCTGAAACCGCCAGCGGGATTCTTCCAGATTCACATGGGGCAGAATGACCATGAACTCGTCGCCACCCCAGCGGAAGAGGAGGTCCTCAGCACGGATGACGCTGCGAATCGCCTTGGCCACAGCTCGAATGGCTGCGTCGCCGGCTTGATGGCCAAAAGTATCATTGAGCGGCTTCAGATTATCAATATCGATGACAGCCACGCTGCCTCCGAGAGGCTTCTTCGCTTCATCCCGCCGTGAGCCAACCAGTGAATAGAAAGCATGTCGATTGAGCACTGCCGTCAAGGGATCGCGCTCTGCCATCACCTTGAGCTTGGCGGAGTTCTTGGAGACCTGAACCAGCGTCTTTTCCAGATGATGCACCAGGCCATCCATCACCAACGTGTGCATGGCTAAGGCGACCATCAACAACAGCAGAGGTTCAGCCAGCATCAACCATCGCAAGGCATCCTGCGCCGTGGCGGGCATTTTGCGATCATTGACAATGAGTATGCCCATGATGGCGATTTCGATCAGAGCCAGGGCTCCCAGAGAATAGACGAAGAGAATGTTCGACTTGCGAAGGTACCATCGATTCTGATGTCGTGTGATCATCCAGATATTGAGCATGGCGTAGCCGATCAGCCAGGGTGCGCTCCACAGATAATGCTCCTCCCAGACGCCATGCCGCTCCGCTAGGGGCCAGCGCCAAAACACCAGCAAGGCGGTCAGGATCGAAAGGAGGACAATAATGGAGGTGTGGGTGCTGCGAATCCGGTATAGGCGGATGTCTTCTACTTTGAGAACAATCACAGTGCCCAGGGCTGTGAAGATGCAGAAGGTGGCAACAGCAACAGTGTAGATAAGGAGAAACGGCTGCTCACCGGCATCGGTAAGTAGCGAGGCCAGGCACAACACGCCGGTCCCGAAAGCCAGGGCTAACCAGCCCATGGCCCAGGCACGGTATTCGGCAGTGCGTAACCAGCGGCCAATGGTCACCAGCCCAAACGCTGCCAGAAGGGCCACGAGGATGGACTGATAAGCTGGGTAGAGATTCGGCGTCATGTGGTGTCAGGCAAGTTGTAAGGGGTCTATTCAACAATAGCATAAGATACCGCTTGTCAGGGAGGTTGCACAAGAAAATTAGCGACAAGGTATGCCAATCACTTGATCAAAAGAAAATGCCGAGCTTTGGTGGAAACTGTAACTTAAGATTATCGAACGTGCTTCGATAACATCCAACGACCAGTCAAGGAGAATCAGTATGAAGAAGCATTGTCTGCTATGGCAATGTTTGGTCAGTGTAGGCGCTGCGTTGATCAGCTTGTCACCTTCAGTTGCCATAGCAGCTCCCCAGGCAGCGATTCACTCCTCGCCTGTTTCGGAAGCGGAAGCCCAGCAACTCGGTGTGGAAGCCTACATTTACGGCTACCCCCTGGTGACGATGGAATATACCCGTCGGGTGATGACCAATGTCGAAAAGGCTGAGGGAACCAAAGCCCCCATGGGACAATTTGTTCGCATGCGGGAGTATCCCAACGCCAGCTTCAAGGATGTCACCGCTCCCAATGCTGACACGCTCTACACCACGGCATGGATCGATGTTGCCAAGGAACCATATATCCTGAGCCTGCCTGATGCGAACAATCGTTACTACCTCTTCCCCATGCTCGATGGCTGGACTGATGTCTTCCAGGTGCCCGGCAAACGCACCACAGGTACCGGCCCGCAGAAATACGGCATCGTCGGCCCCTACTGGGAGGGCACGCTGCCCGAAGGTGTAACCCTGTATCGCTCACCCACCGCCATGGTCTGGCTGCTGGGACGCATCTACTGCACCGGCACGCCGGAAGACTATAAGGCTGTACACGCCTTGCAGAATCAAATCTCTTTGGTGCCTCTCAGTGCCTATGGCAAGGACTACACTCCACCAGCCGGCAAGGTCGATTCAAGCATCGACATGAAGACAGCGGTGCGTGAGCAGGTCAATCGTCTCTCAGCAGGCGAGTATTTCAATCTGCTGGCCAAGCTGCTTGATGATAATCCTCCCAGCATCGCTGATGGCCCAATCAAGGCCAAGATGGCACGGCTGGGCATCTATCGTGGCGAGAAGTTCGATATCAGCAAGGTTGACCCCAACATTGCCAAGGGTCTGAAGGATGTGCCCAAGCTCGGCTTTGAGAAGATCATGGGCCACTTCAAGAATGCTGGCGTTCTTGAGAACGGCTGGACCTTTGCCACTCGCACTGGTTTATACGGCACTGACTACCTGCAACGGGCACTCATTACCGCCATCGGTCTGGGTGCCAACCGTCCGCAGGATGCAGTCTATCCGACCAGTGATATGGATGCCACCGGCAAGCCCTACAGCGGAGCCAACAAGTACGTCCTGCACTTCAACCCCGGCATGGCTCCCCCGGCTGACGGCTTCTGGTCGCTGACCATGTACAATGGCGAATACTTCTTCGTTGATAATCCGCTGAATAAGTACACCGTCAGCCCGCGCAACAATCTGAAGTACAATTCCGATGGTTCGATGGACATCTACATTCAGAACGAGAACCCCGGCCCTGACAAGGAAGCCAACTGGCTCCCAGCGCCCAAGGATAAGTTCATTCTGATGATGAGGCTTTACTGGCCCAGGGAAAGTAGCCCGTCGATCATCAACGGATCGTGGAGAATTCCACCGGTGCAGATTGTTAAGTAATGATGATCGACTCGTCCTCGGTCGGAGACCGAGGACGAGTTGTTTAATGATATCGCCAGGAATGTTCTTCAAACTCCTTGCCTGTGCTGAACGGCACGATAAGAGCCAAGCCGACGAGAAAACCGCCGATGTGTGCCGAGTAGGCAATGCCGCTCGGAGTTGAGTCGCCGAAGGTGCCGAGACCATTGACGATCTGGAAGCCGAACCAGATGCCGATGAAGACCCAGGCGGGGAGTTCCACGGCAAAGAAGAAGATGATGACCCCGATCATTTTGTGGGGAAAGAGCATCACATAACCTGCCAGCACACCGGAGATCGCTCCCGAAGCGCCAAGCGTGGGAATGATGCTGCCCGGAAAGCTCTGGTTGAACAGGATATGCACCAGCGAAGCACAAACGCCGGCAACCAGGTAGAAAGCAAGGAATCGCACCATGCCCAGGGCATCTTCAAGATGCTTGCCGAAGATCCAGAGGAAGAGCATGTTGCCCAGCAGGTGCATGAAGGAACCGTGCATAAACAGGCTGGTCAGCAGGGTGATATAGACTGGATGAGGAGTGGGACCTAGATGCAGGCTGTGTGGGGGAATCGTCCCCAGTACTTCATCACTAGTAACATCAATGACGGCATCACCACTGGTCACCAGATCGTGCCCGCTCAGAAATTCGTAGGCACCAGTGAATAGGAATAGGTGAAAGCATCGTTGTTGCCGAACCGCTGTAACAGAGCGAACACAATCACATTGATGAAAATGAGACCATACGTGACGAATGGCCTTTGACGGAGATCATAGTCGTTGGAACCGATGGGGAGCATGGGATAGTTTTCAGGTAATCTGTGCTCGGTTCTTAGTGCTCAGTGCTCAGAAAAGCCAGTCTGTTTGTAACTGACAGCAGACCTTGAGCACTAAGAACTGAGCACTAGTATTTGTGGTCTCAGAAAGATAACTTGATCGAAGCCGTGAGCAACCTATGCTTCGGCATAGGCCTTTCTGCTGTATTCTATACCCCCACCATTCGAGTTGCCCCAGTTTCATGGCTGAGTTTCTCTTATTACCCTTCGGGAGCGCTGGAGATACCTTTCCGTTCATCGGATTGGGGCAACGCCTTCAAGAGCGTGGGCACACCATTCGAATAGCAGGCAATGGCTATTTCCGTCCGCATGTAAGAGATGCCGGGCTGACCTTCGATGAACTCTGGAGCAAGCAAGACTATCTGGACAACATGCAGGACCCCAACATCTGGCACCCCACAAAAGGGTTCAAAGCGTGGTGGGGCACCCGAAAATGGGTGAGATGGTCGAAGAGCAGCACAGCTACATCATCGAACAGTTTATCCGCAATCCCAACATTGTCGTGGTGGCTGGTTCGCTGGCGTTTGGCGCCCGCATCGCTCGGGAAACGCATGGCTTGAAGCTGGCGACCGTCCACATGTCTCCCACAGTATTTCTCAGCGTGAAGAAACCGCCTCGCCTGCCGACCATGGCGATTCCTTCATGGTGGCCTCGGGCCATGGTGCGTTCCATGTACTGGCTTGGCCACCGCCTGCTGATTGATCCGACCATGGAGCAAGTCGTAGGGAAGTATCGCAGGGAGCTACGACTGCCCAACGTCAAGAACTACTTTCAAGAATGGATTCACAGTAAAGAACTGGTGCTGGGCCTCTGGCCTGACTGGTTCGCGGAGCCAGTCTCGGACTGGCCCAAAAACACCCGGCTGACCGGGTTCCCCCTGTTCGACAATACTACCCCCCAGCCACTAAACGAAAAAGCATTGAGGTTTATCCAAGAAGGACCACTTCCGATCATTGCCACCTTCGGCACTGCTATGGCCTGTGGGCAAAAGTTATTTCAAACGACTGTGGAAACGTGTGTTTCCCAGAACCTTCGTGCGATTCTGCTTACCCCTTTTGCCGATCAGGTTCCGGTGAATCTTCCGCCTTTCATCAAGCGATTCGACTTCCTGCCCCTTTCGCAACTGCTTCCCCATGCCACGGCCCTCGTGCATCATGGCGGGATTGGCACCACTTCCCAGGCGTGCGCGGGAGTTCCCCAGGTGATCACGCCACTGGCGCATGATCAGTTCGACAATGCCCAACGAGTCTGTTCTCTCGGAGTTGGGGCAAGTGTTCCAGCAGCGAAGATGAACACGAAACGACTGACCGCCGCGTTTCATCAGGTGCTAGGTAACCAGGGAGTTCGCCAGAACGCCATGGAAATCAGCAAACGGTTCCAGGGTCAGCAGGCTTTCGCGACTCTGGTGGAGACGCTGGAAGAGTTTGGGGCGAGAAGGCCCTCAACAAAGTATTGGGTGTAGGCCTCATCCAAGAGGCAGCCGGCCCATAGGCACTATCGATAGGGCTATCTGCCCGGCAAAAGAGCTCGGTTCGAGCCGTGACATTTTGACGATCAGAAGTCTGGCCATAGCTACAGCCTGATCGGACGAGGAATATTGTCAGCATGAAACCGATCAACAAGGATAGTGTTTTCATCATGTCAGGCTTAGCTGTGGCTTTTGGCTGCTCTTGAGGGTTCTGCTGCACCGTTGAAGCCTGTTGCTGCATGCGCTGCTCAAATACCTGCTTAAAGATCTTCGCTTCCCGCTCGGCAGCTACTTCATCCTTGACGATCTGCTTTCGGTCCTCTTCCATCTGGCGTTGCACAGCCATGATCTTGTGACAGCCCGCTTCCTGATCTCGGAGGAGCCCACGATAAAGAGTTTCCAGGGAGACCGAAGCATCGTTGGCTTCCAGCCGTGCTTCGAGCTTCTTGATGCGCCTCCTCCGTTTGCGATGGATAACGGAGAGATCGCGGAAGGGCTGAACAGGAATGGGCTTCTCCATCTGTAGTATCCGACCGACGAGCTTGATACTAGCCAGAACATAATCCTTCGGTAGAGCCGGCCAAGTATCCTTGGCGAGGTTGATAATATCTACCCATTGATGGCCAGCTTTGACCCAGGCTCTGATCTGAGTATCAATGGCTTCGATATTCAACTCGCCACGGTTCGGTATGGACTGCGACATGACGGACTCCTGCTTGAGTAAGGTGTTTACTCAAGGCGGGATGTCGCCTGGGCTGTCGCGCAGTTCCTGGTGCTGATTGGCGGAACTGATGGAGTCAATGGGGTTACGTGAGACGATGAGAGACGAAATGTCGCTTTACTTCTTCGGTTCCACCTTCTCCATGAAGATAATGTGCTGCCTGGGCAGCACCTTGCTGGTGCCTTTGTGCTTGAGGGGGAACGGTTCCATTTCGAGCAGTACCTGGCGTTCGTACATCTTGTGAACTGCCTTGATCGGCACCCAGGCATCTTCAGCACGGTACTCGACGAAGACGATCTTACCGCCTACTTTCAAGGACTTCACCATCGCTTCGGTCATTTCGTAGGGAAAGTTGAACTCGTGGTAGACGTCGACCATGAGGATGAGGTCAACGCTGTTGGCGGGCAGCTTCGGATCAGTTTCGGTTCCCAGGATGGTTTTCACATTGGTGACGTTCAGCTTCTTGGCGTGCTTATCGAGGTACTCGAGCATTTCGGGCTGAATATCAACAGCGAGGACTTTGCCCTTATCTCCAACAAGCTTGGAGAGCCGCCAGGTAAAGTAGCCACTGCCGGCGCCAAGGTCGCACACGGTCATACCCGGCTTGAGATCAAGGGCCTTCATCAGCTTGGCGGGCTGTTCTTCCTCTTCCCGTTCGGGGCGTTCGAGCCAATCAATGCCGAGGTGGCCCATGACCTGGGCAATCTCACGGTTCCTATAGAACTTGCCGATACCATCGGGGTCGTGGTCTTTGCGGGTTTCGTAGCGGGGCTGAGGGGGCTGCTTGTCCTGGGCATAGGTGAATAATGCTGGACTGCATAACAGTAAGATCGTTAACGTGTGTATCTTCATCGCTGACTTCCCCCTCACCCCCAACCCCTCTCCCTCCAGGGGAGAGGGGAGACATATAGCCCTTCTCCCTTGAAGATGGAAGCGGGGAGTAATTCATATCTTTTACCATATTCCGCGACACATTCGAGGACATTCCAGAGTATGCTCTGTGTCGAATGATTCTTCATGATCTCACGAAGGAGATTCCATGTATCGAGTAAACCCTGTGCGTTGGGGATGTGTGCTGGCCCTGCTGTTGGCGATCAGCCTGCAGACAGCCCAGGCACAGTTGATGTCTGTTACTGTGACCAGTGTCGATGGCATCATGGATACCGCCAAGTATGGCTTGACCATGGCGGGCAAGAAGGAGTTGGCTGATCAACTCGTCGGCCTGATCGAGTCTGCCGGCGGGTTTACAGGGATTGATACCAAGAGGCCGATGGGAGGCTATCTCAACAAATTCCCCACTGATCCGCTCACCACTCCCCTGGTGGTGTTTGTGCCCATTACAAGCGAAACAGAATTTCTGGCTCTGCTCGAAAAGGCAAATATCACCCCCTCCAAACCCGACAAGGGCATTCGCAGTGTCTCTATCCCCGGCGGGCCAGACGTTTACCTGCTGTTCAAAGGGAACTATGTTTACGCCAGCCTGGATAAGGATGAACTCAAGAACCCCGCTGATCCCGACAAGATTACTGCCAAGTTTCCCGCTAACGCTCTCTTCCACATGCACCTTGGTCTGGGTGACATCCCCAAGGAGATGAAAGAGAAGTTCCTGGCTAAGGTGGATGAGAACATCGCTGCCGAAAAGGGCAAGAAGCCTGAAGAAAGCGACGCTGAATATCAGTTCCGTCTGGCCGGCATGAACTATACCCGCAGTGCTCTTGAACATCTGGTGATGGAAGCGCAGGGCTTAAGCTTCTCGGTCCTGTTGGATAAAGGCCAGCATCTGTTCTCGGTAGATGCCCTGCTCACTGCCAAGCCCGGGTCACGGCTACAGATGGAGATGCAGGCACTGAACAACTCCAAGAGCCAGTTCACCAGTGTGATTGACTCGGCCCCCGCTTCGCTGGTCTATCACGGAGCCATGTCGGATCAGATTCGCAAAGACCTTGACACCTTCCTGGATAAAGTTGTCAAAGCTGCCATCGCCGATGAAAAGAGCATCATGAAGAAGGCAGTGGCTGAGAAGATCTATTCCGTTATCGAGCCCTCGCTGAAATCCAGGAACTACGATGCTGCTATCTCCATTCGAACCAGCGGTGACAAGGAGCCGTTGACTGGTCTGGGTGCCCTGCGTGTCGTCAACGGCAAGCAGTTGGAAGAACTGGTCAAGGGCCTCATCGTTGAGATGAAAGAGAAGGAACGAAAGGCGATTCAGATTGATGCAGATAAGGTCGGCGACGTGAACATTCATGTGATCAATATCCCCACAGATGACAAGGGCGCTAAAGAAATGGCTGAAGCGTTCGGTGCCGCCAAGATCGCTATCGCTTTCCATAACGATGCCATCGTGGTCGGACTCGGCAAGAACAGTGTGGACGAAGTCAAGCGAGTGGTGAAGTCCATCCATCAAACTGACGGAACGAACCCGCCACCCATGCAGCTACTCGTCCATGCCAAGCCGTTCGCCCGGTTCAGCAAGGAAGAAGCTGTGCGCAAGGCCTTTGAGACCATCTTCACCACCCCCAGCAGCGATGCAATCAAGTTCACCATGACCGGCGGAGATCAGCTTCGCTGGAGGGCGGACGTGAGCACGCAGTTCCTCAAGTTGATTGAGGCATCGGAGAAGGCGAAGGGGGAGTAGTAAGTCAACAAAACAGAAATGCCGTGGCAGGGGTCAGTTGTACTCAACTGCCCCCTGCTTCATTTTCGATATTTTGCGAGGTTCGCAGGGGGCAACGGAGTACCGTTGACCCCTGCCACGATCTACTGATGGAACGTATTACGTTACGCTGCCTGTTTCACTTCCTGCTCCACCTTCTGCGGATGGAACAACGGGCCCTGGTGGATGGGCAGTTCGGTGGGGCCGAAGAAGTGGCCGTTGCCTTCCCAGTCGTGGGCTGTGAGGTTATCGAGAATCGAATGAGCCAGGGTGACCGCCGCCAGGCCATCTTCACCGGTGACCTTGGGTTGCTTGCCGGTCCGGACGCAGTCGATGAAGTCAGTCAGTTCTGCTGTCAGTTGGTCAGCTTTGGATTCAGGCGTCTGTTCAGTCAGTAGATAATCGGTGAAGAGCGTTTCCTTGAATCGGGTCATGCTCTGCGGATCAAGGTTACGCACCTCAGGCACACCGTTGCGGAAAGACAGGCTGGGCTGCACCAGCTTGCAGGCCTTCTTGCCGAAGTCGATGCCGGCATAGCCTTCGGAGCCGAAGATATTCATGGTGCGCACCGCCTGCGGATGCACTCGGCTGGCAGTGAGCGAAGCGACACAGCCGTTGGCGAAGTGGAGCCGGACGTTAGCCATGTCTTCATACTGGCCTACGATGCTGACACCGATGGCATCAACAGAGACGATGGGCGAACGAGTCAGAGATAGGACCAGATCGAGATCGTGGATCATCAGATCGAGGACGACACCGACATCGAGGGCACGTCCGCTGAAGGGGGCCAACCGCTGCGCTTCGATGTACTTGGGTCGCAGGCAACTCGTTTCAACAACGCTGAAGCCAGGATTAAAGCGTTCGATGTGCCCAACTTGCAGGGTCGTCTTGGCTCGCTTGGCGGCGTTGACGATGAGCTTGGCTTCGGGCACGGTGCCAGCCAGCGGCTTCTCTACCAGGCAGGGCACGCCGGCTGCAAGAAACTCGATGGCGGTACTGCAATGGAACTTGGTGGGCGTGACGATGCTGACCGCATCGATCTCGCCCTTGAGACTTTGGGCATTGGCGAAGACCTTGCAATCGTGTTTGGCGGCGATGGCCTCGGCCTGCTTGGCGTTGGGGTCAACCACGCCGACCAGCTTGACACCGGGCATGCCGGCCAGGATGCGGGCATGATGCTGCCCCAGGCTGCCAACACCGATGACTGCAATGCGGAGAGGTTTCATGGTGACTTCCTTGAGACGGTATCTTGTACTCTGCTCCCCCCTCACCCCTAACCCCTCTCCCAACAGGGGAGAGGGGAATCAGATCACATCTTGAAAGGGTGGTTCTTGTCGATTCTGCCACGATCACTTCAGGCTACCCGAAGCAGCGGACGAACTGAGTGGTTCTGACTGGTTTGCGGCTTCGCCAGGTCTTGTACGAGACGGCGAACCATGACGGCGTTCAGAGCATGGCCTGATTTGAAGCCGACCACGTGCCCCTGCAAATCGCCGGGGAACAGGGCGAAGTCGCCAAGGATATCAAGTGCTTTGTGGCGGGCTGGTTCGTTAGCGTAACGAACGGAGTTTCCGCCGATGGGCCCATGTTCGCCATAAACGAGCAGATCAGCGGCGGTGGTATTGCTGCCGATGCCCAGTTGCTGCAGCGTAGTCGCTTCCGAAGAGGTCAGGAACGTGCGGCACATGGCCAGTTCGTTCAGAAAGCGGTCTGGTGTTATTCGTTGTGTGTGTCGATGGCAGCCGATCGGGCTGTGGTAGCCATAATCGAGAATGTAGCTGACAGTAAGGCCCGGTTCATCGCTAGGATGCCACGTCAAGGTCGCGCGGCCATCGGTAACGGTGATTGATTCATCGACTGTGTAGATGGGCTGCTTCTCACGCTGGAGAACGATACCACCCTCTTCAGTGAGTGCCTCGACGAAGCACAGAGCTGAACCATCCAGGCCAGGCGGCTCGGCTGCGGTGAGTTCGACGATGCAGTTATCGATCTTCAGCCCGGCCAGGGCAGCCATCACATGCTCAATGAGTTCTACTTGAGCGGGGGCATGGCCAATGATGGTGCGGCGGTTCGCCCCGGTCACATGTTCAATTCTGGCAGGGACAATAGGAGCATCACGGAGATCGATTCGCTGAAACAGGATGCCTGAATTGGGTCGAGCGGGCCTGAACCTGACTCTCGACCAGTTTCCGGTGATGTAGCCAATGCCTTCGACAATCACCGGTTGTTCAATAGTCCGCTGGTAACGCCAACCTACCTGATGCATCATGCCAGCACTCCCCCCAGAGTCGAACACCCGCCCGGCATCTCGGCCAGACGGGTGCTTATTCGGCAGAGATCGGTCAAAACACGCTGAAAACTTTACGGTTTTCCAGGCGTTCCGACATTTCCACCCACTGGCGCTGTGCCAGTAGCGGGCGAGGTGCCGCCGGTCTGCTGCACACCGGCAGCAGGAACAGGATACTTCTGGGAGAGATAGCTCACGACACGGTAGGTAATGTCGTAGCGTTCACGATCGTAATACATCGGGAAGATGGGATTGGAAGCCATTCGACGCACGATGAACTCGGGCTTGTTGTAGGTTTCCTTGTTCCAGTCTTCGGTATAGCGCCAAACGATGTCGAAGCCATTGCTCTTGGAGACTTCAGCGACGGCACCGTAGAACTCGATGTAAATCTTGGCGACTTCTTCATCGAAGTACTTGCCCAGCGTCTTCTTGGCATCGGAAGCGATGGTATCGATTTCGAGCTTGATGGAACGCACTTCGGTTTCGATGGCGTCCTTGCGCCTGACATCAGAGCTGGCGGCGTACTCTTTCTGGAGCGCATCCATTCGCTCCTGCTTCTTGCGAACCAAGCCCATGAACTCATCGTCCTTCTTCTTGAGTTCGTCCTGCAGGGCTTTGTAGCGAGGATAGAGCTTGAGCACTTCCTGCATGTTGACGAAGCCGACACGCACCGGGGTGACCGGAGCAGGTTGACCAGCAGGAGCTTGAGCATTGGATAGTGTCGGAACGAAGCCGGCCACCAGAGCAGCGAGGCCACAGGCCAAGGCAAACTTACGGATCACGTGCAATCCCTCCCTGAATCCCGTGGAAGAGGCGTTCGGGATCATCCCCGAGAAAAGAGCTGGTGAACGAACCTCCCTGGTCGTTCCCCGGCTCCGCCCGCCCCGCGGTAGCGGTGTATCAGGGATAGCGTATAGCCTGATTCGGAAAAGGGGTCAAGCCGAGGTGGAGGGGGATATTCTTGAGAATTCAGGCCGATATTGAGTCAATGGGAGGTAATTGCATAACGATGTCGCTGGCCTAGGAGGCAAATAGTATCGCCAGTGCGATCCATGATCAGGGCAAAGCGGTTGAGAATGTCCCGACCGATGATGCTCATGTCCAACGCTCCAAAGGAAGTTACCGCAGCAAAACGACTACGAAATGTTATGGGACGATTACCATCAGCAGTGAATACCAAGGCCGTCTCGATTTCGACCATCTCTAAATGGCCACCGATGCCGGTGAGTAGAAGTTCGTTGTTTGCAACAGCAGGTAAACCCAGATCAAACAGGGCAATGGCACTGAGAACTGTTCGATCTGCCCCCGTATCAACAAGGAAATCCATCTCGATCAGTTCTTTCGATACTGATTCGACTTCCACCTTGATAACACGACGAAGAGCTCCATCCTGACATAACAACCAATGCCCATCAATTCGCATGAGTTCAAATCCGAGGTTGATTATTTCTTGGAATATACCTCGAGTAGATCTCTTCGTCGTTCGGATGAGCAGCTTTCGCCAAGGCACGCGCTTCTTGCGGCGTATCTGCCGCAAACAACTCCTGCCCCGCTACGCAGATGCACTTGCCCTTATGCTTGGCATAGACTTCATCCACATGGGCATTCATCCAGGAAAGGTTCTTTTCCCAGGCCGCAATACGACGCCGATGCCCGGCAATGAACTCCGGATCGGTAATCTCTTCCATAACAATGGGAGGCAAGGGCTTGGATGACTGAATAATCATGTCGACTCATCCTCAACTAGATCCACATTGTACCGCAGCATTTCAGTTATGTCCAAGAGTAACTCATACTGAACCCCATCACTTGTATCATCGCAGGGGTGTAAAAGTAAGGAGCAAACAAAAAGCTCGTGATGACCTTGAAGGATCAGCACGAGCTTTCGATAGAACGGACGTGATCAACTAGTCCTTGCTGCGTTTGGCTTCGAACTTGGTGGGTTCGCCCTGGCCGCGATCGATGGTGCCGGTCATCTTGTCGCCGTCGACCTTGGCCTTGTAGGTCATCACGGTCTTGTTGCCATTGCGTTCACGGGTGATCTTGAAGGTGACTTCACCGTTCTTGAAGGTACCGTCTTCGATCTTGGTTTCGGTGTCGCCACGACCGGGCATACTGCCGGTGAGCTTATCACCATCGAGCTTGAGCTTGAGGGTTACCTCACGTGGGGCGCCACCCTTCTTGCCACCACCACCGCCGCCGGCTGCGGGGGTCCACTTCCAGGTACCTGTGGGGTCGTTCTTGTCATCAGCCTGCACGCCGCTGACAAAGGCGACCACGCCACAACCAACGCATACTTCATGAAACGATTCATCTGACTCTCCTCTGTAGGGGGTTAACTCCAAGATGGCAACTTCGCTATCTCTCCAATACTTTGAACCCCTATTGTATGTGACGGTATCGATTCTTGCCGGGAATCCTTATTCTCATCTAACTATGCGGGGTTGGTCCCTATTGACGTTCTCATCTTGTCCCTGAACAATGGTTCTATCCCCTATTTTGTTGCAAACCCTGCCCGAACTTGCGGCGTAGTACCTTTAGGATGGAAGGCATCAGACTCGTGAGAAAGCCTCGTCCTGAACTGGAAATGATGCCTGACGACAGCGATGAAGCGCTTCTGGCCCGGTTCGTGGCCGGCGAAGCTGCTGCCTATGGCGATCTGCTGCGGCGTTTTCAACGGGAGATCTATGCGTATCTGCGTCGCTACCTGGGTCAGGATGCCCTGGCGGATGATGTGTTCCAAAACACGTTCCTTCAGGTCTATCAGAAAGCCGGGCAGTTCGACAGCAGTCGTAAGGTTCGCCCTTGGCTGTATGCGATTGCCACGCACCAAGCCATTGATATGCTCCGCCGGGTAAACCGGCGGTCAGCAGTTAGCCTGGAGCAGATGGCAGCGAGCGAGGATAGCGAGAATCAGAACTGGTCTGATATGCTTTCCTCGGATGAACCGGAACCTTCCACGGGTCTGGAACTCGCCGAACAGAAAGAGCGAGTCAAGGAAGCGCTGGAGACCTTGCCGGAGCATTTGCGGATGACTGTGATCTTGGCCTATTACCAGGGTCTGAAGTATAAGGACATTGCCGACATTATGGAGATCCCGGTCGGCACGGTGAAATCGAGACTGCATGCGGCGATGAGCAAGCTGCATGAGGTGCTATTGGTGTCGGAGCCAACAGCATCGTAAACGTCAGAAGGCAAGCACAGGTGTGAACCATGAAACCTGATCTTCTTGGCTATGTACTGCAGATGCTGGAACCCGAGGAAGAGCGGGCTGTCGAAGAGTACCTCGAAACGACTCCGGAAGCCCGCCGGGAAGTATTGCGGATGCGTCCCCTGCTTAAGGCGATGCAGGATGATGAAGTGGAACCCTCCAAGGATCTCATTTACAAGACATTGCGAGCCGTAGCTCATCAGAACAGCGCCATCAACCATTCGCCAATAGTGCCTCCGGTCGTAGTGCCTGCCGGTGAGCCGGTTCGCGGCTCGGCCAAACTGCCTAAGCTTGAGCCATGTGCCAGCAAAGAATACGAAACGAGTCCTGATTCATGGCGGCGGGCCGATGCCTGGGCCTTGATTGCCGTCATCATGCTCATCCTGCTGGCCATTCCTCCTGTGCTTCAGTTTGTGCGCGATCGAGCTGGGCAAGTGGAATGCAGGGAAAACATGCGGCAGCTCTATTCATCGTTTACTGAATACATGAATGATCATGGCGGAGCGATCCCGGCCCTGACCTATTCGGGACCTGCATCACGAGCCGGCATCTATGCCACCACGCTGAAGGAAGCAGGCCTGTGGGGCGATCGCATGCGACTCGGTTGCCCGCCTGGCAGCCCGACGGTACCTCAATCGATGGCGGAAGTGGCTACGCATCCAGATGATGAAGCGCCTATTGGAAGAAGTTTGCCGGCAGCTACGCGTACAATCTGGGCTACCTCAAAGAGAATGAAGGCAAGCCTCAGATCCTACAGGTCAAGCGCGGCGATGGCGACGGCATCCCGATTCTCGCTGACCGCCCTGCCCGCTTCGGCGAAGTACCCGAATGGGCGACGGCGAACAGCCCCAATCATGGCGGCCAGGGGCAGAACATTCTCTGCCTGGGTGGTAATGTCTGCTTCCAGAAGAACCGCACGGCCATGCAGGGTGGCGATCAGGACATTTACCGGAATGCTCAGGGCCTGCCTCATGCTGGCAAGACCATTTCCGACTATGTGCTGGGGCCTTCTGAAGCGACAGCCATCCCGAGCCAGTACAGTAAGCCGACGAATCCGATTGAGTGAGTGTAATAGCCCTTTGTAGTAGCGGAAGTCGCCAGACTTCCGTTCCTCTGCTCGACGGAACTCCAGGCGAGTTCCGCTACCGTGGAAGAAGACTCGCCTATGCCCCGCCTGATCCTTGGCACCCGGAATAAGAAGAAGATCAAAGAGATCACCCCACTTCTGGCTGATTTGTCCATTGAATTGGTGGATGTCGGCCAATTGCCAGATGTGCCTGAGATTGCAGAGGAAGGACGCACCTTCCTGGCGAACGCTTCTGCCAAGGCCCAAGGGGTGGCCCGGGCTGCTCATGAATGGACTCTTGCTGAAGACAGCGGATTAGTAGTTCCCGCTTTGCATGGCGAACCAGGCGTTGATTCGGCGCTCTATGCCGGCACCCACGGCGATGATGCCGCCAATAATGCCAAGCTGCTGGCGAAGATAGCGACGATCCCCGAAGCGGATCGGGGGGCCTATTACGTTTGCGTGGCGGTGCTGTGTAACCCCGAAGGGGAGATCAAAGCCGTTACCGAAGGCCGCTGTCATGGCCGCATCGTTACTCATGCTGAAGGCAGCGGCGGCTTCGGGTACGATCCGTTGTTCCTCATCCCGGAGTATCATCGCACGTTCGGCGAACTGGCCCCGGTGGTGAAGGCAGCCCTCAGTCATCGGGCAAAAGCGATTACGAACCTGAGGCCGGCGATTGTGGGGTTGGTGTTGAGGTGAGAGCACGCCAGCGATCAGCAGTTCCGAGTCGGGTTGACCAATCCTTGATGTAAGCAGTATCGAGCCGTTCTTTTCTCAGTTGCATCAGCATGCGAATATCTTCCTGATCTTTGTCTCGTGGCGAGAAGAGTTTAAGCAGGATGATGTCTTCGGGTGAACAGACCCAAATGGGCCCCTGTTCCAATTGAACCGTTTGACGACGATTCATTATCTCAGCAGACCAAGCTGCATCAACAATGAGCATATCAACCATGACCCATTCTGCTGATTCAGGCATTCTTCTCATCAGCCCACGATAGACCTTCATGTGAGGGAACACCAACTCATCTGGCTCCATGATAAACGGAGCCTTAGGATCTGCTGAGTTCAGCCAGGCAGTCAAGCTTTGTGACGAAACAGCCAGCACGAGATCAACATCTATCGTACTTCGTGGATACCCCCAGACCGCCAATGCTATACCGCCAGTCAGTGCATACGGAATTTGCACACGATCCAGAAAATCACATACATCGATAGCCAGGCTGGTTAAGTCAGCGATGTTGACTGTCGGAAGGTCCATGCCCTTTCCACTTCTCCTCTCTGACAATTCGTAACCGTTCAGCCAATCGTTGCTGCACCTCTTTTGATGTAGCATTGGGATAGTCAAGTTTCACACCAGCCTCGGCCAGACGCATATTCAGCGCGCATACAGTTGAAAAAACTGATCAAGTCGACGACTCGCTTCGATGGGATCAGGAATAGAAATACGCTGCATCATCGCTGTTTGCCTATTTGACACAACAACTCTCCCATCATGATTTTATCATAAATGCTGGGCTTCTGTAGATTTTCTGGCATCGCACGAGGTCTGTGGTTAATATTGCTCTAGCACTACCTCACCCCCTTTTGGCAGTTGTTACGCCATGTATTCTACCACATTCCGCCTCGCTTCGGTTCTGGTTCTGTTCAGCCCGGCATTGGTGCCGGCACAAGAAGTCAAGTCGCATCCGTGGGACCCACGCATGCAGGATCGCAGTTCGGTTCTCGAAGGGTATGTTGAATTGCGGCAGGTTGTCACCACCGAAGCGCCAAAGACATGGAGCGTTTCGGAAGTGCAGCCTCAAGCCGGCTACGTCGGAATCCATCTCGATCCGCCCGGTAACGGTACAGCCTATTGGAAGATAGGCAGCGTCGCCATTGATTCACCTGCAGCCAAGGCCGGTCTCAAGAAGGGCGACGCCATCATTCAAGCCGGCGACCAGAACGTTGTCGATGCCCGGCTGGTTGCTGAGTTCTTCCGTGGCAGGACGGCAGGCGAGAAGTTGAAGTTGATCATTGAACGCAATGGCGTCAAGCAGGATGTCATGGTCACCGTCGAAGCGACCAGCCGACCGCTCTCGGCGAGCGGACCGACACCGACGATTGGCATCACGACTACCGAATCGGTCGAAGGCGTCAAAGTGGAACGTGTGATGCCTTCATCGCCTGCCGAAACGAGCGGAATCAAGACCGGCGACGTCATCACCAAGATTGACAATACGCCGATCAGCGGATCGGAACTCTTTACCGCAGCAATTGCCAGCCGCAAGGTAGGCGATCAGATTCAACTCGTGGTCAAGCGGGCTAATGAGGAACTGAAGATTTCTTTGAAGACCAGCGCCAACACCGGCAACGACGGGCGTCGTGGAGGTGGCGGCGGGAACCAACGCTGGGATGAACGAACAGCCACCACGTTCAAGAAGGATGTCTATCGCCTGGCGATCGTTCCTATTGAATACACCGATGTCAAGCATAACCCCCGCTTTGCCCTCAGCGATTGGGAACGGATGCTGTTCAGCACAGGTAACTATGTGGGTACCAGTCCTTCCGGTCAACCGGTGTATGGCAGCATGAACGACTTCTATCGGGAACAGTCATACGGCAAGTTCCGGGTGGAGGGGCAGGCCTTTCAGTGGATTACGGTCAACAAGAAACGTGCAGAGTACGCCAACGATACCGTTCGCAATGCCCTGCTGACCGAAGCACTCGACAAGATTCTGGCCCGTGATGGTTCTCATGCCCTCGATGGCTATGATGGCATTTTCTTCATCTATGCAGGTGGCCGTTATCAAACCAACCGAGGTGGGCTCTATTGGCCACACCGTTCGAACCAGTTCTACAACGGCAAACGCTGGGCATACTTCATCTGCCCTGAGAGCGAAGGCGGTAACAACGAACGGTTCAGCACCAACAGCGTGCTGACGCATGAATTCGGCCACATGTTGGGGCTACCCGATCTCTATGCCCGCCCCGAAGCTCCCGGCTCCGAAGGCCTGGGCATCTGGTGTACGATGGCCAACGGTCACGGCCAGGCAGGTCGACCAAGGCACTTCTCAGCCTGGTGCAAGGAAGCGATGGGCTGGTCGAAGCCGACCGTGGTTGATCCGACGGTTCCTCAACATGTCGTCCTGGGGCCGATCACTTCCGGCGACAAGGAATGCCTGAAGATTCTGGTACGCAAGGATGGCAGCGAGTATCTGCTGCTGGAGAACCGCTATGCCCGCAGCTTCGACAAAGACCTGCCGGCAGAGGGGCTGCTTATCTGGCGCATCGTCGATGGCCGCCCGTTGCTGGAAGAATCGCACGGCATCGCCGGCCCAGAGGGTCCCGGTCGCTTCCTGACGGTGATCCCCTTCCCCAGCTTGTCGAACAATTCGTTCACGCCCTATACCACGCCTTCCAGTCGATCACAAAAGGGCGGCGGGTTGCCGGTGAATATCACCAATATCCGGCGGCTGCCCGATGGCAGGGTGGCGTTTGATTTGGGGATTGAGTATTACTAGCGCCCGCCTCTCGACCCCGGTCTCCGACCGGGGTCGCTGTGTATTCCCAGCTCCACCGGGATGATGTTACTTATAATCTAATCTAAAGAGAAGCAGGTTATGCCAAAGCACCTTTACCTTTGTAAAGCCAATGATGATTTCGTTAGCCATTGCAAGTGCAAGAATGTAGATGCTTTGATTTCTTCACCAGGTCAGATGGATTGCCCTTGGTGCGGCTGCGGTTGGCTGTTTATCTGTAGCCAATGTCGTCGAGCTTTCACATTTGCAGAAGTCGTTGAAGTCAATGAATCTTGGGAGGTCACTGCTGATCGTACCATACGGGGCCGCTATCAACGACCACCGGAGCCTGGTGAAATTGAGGAATGGATAGGATTCATGGAAATACTGCTTGATGGTATCGAAGTAGGTCAAAAGTATGTGTATTTTGATGGCTACGTTATTCCGACAACAGCTGATAGTATCAACATCGAAGGCTGGCATGCAAACCATAGTCTCGATTTCGTGCCACAGGTTGCAGCATTAACAGACTCTTCGATTAGCGACAGTTTGCTCAGTGCCCGAGAGTATTGGCAGACCAATCGTGTTAAGACTTAACTCACTATCCTTCTCTTTTTGAATTCACTCAGTGACAATCCCGGCGGAGCCGGACTTGCAGTGCGTCCCCGGTCGGAGACCAGGGACGAGATGTAAGAGGTTTTGATACAATCACCCCATGCCCAAGCTCTTCATTGATACCGTTGGTTGCCAGATGAACGTGCTCGATAGTGAGCTCGTGGTGGGGAGTCTGCGCAGGCAGGGGTATGAGCTAACGACGGACGCCAAGGCTGCGGATGTCATTCTCTTCAACACCTGTTCGGTGAGGGAGCATGCTGAAGAGAAGATTTACTCATCGCTGGGCACACTGAGAGAACACAAGAAGGCACACCCGGAGACGATCATCGGCGTGCTCGGCTGCATGGCTCAGAAGGATCGGGAGATCGTCACCAAGCGGTGCCTTATGTCGACATCGTCTGTGGGCCGGGTCAACTGGCTCGGGTGCCGGAGTTGATTAACGAGGCGAAGAAGACGAAGAAGAAGCAGTACGCTTTCTCGCTGGGCCGGGCGGCAGCGGGCAAGCTGGAAGTGACGCAGAGCTTTGAGAGTTACGATCCGAATCGTGACCCAAGCATGCGGCCGTCGCCATTCCAGGCCTATGTCCGCATACAACTGGGGTGCGATAAGTTCTGCACCTACTGCATCGTGCCCAGCGTTCGTGGGCCCGAGCAGGGCCGACATCCTGATCATATCCTGGCCGAAGTAAAGCAACTGGCCGGCGAAGGGTGCAAGGAGATCACCCTGCTGGGCCAGACTGTCAACAGTTACAAGTTCAATCACGGTGACGGTCGAACGGATCGGCTTTCCGATCTGATGTATCGCATTCAAGACGTCGCGGGCATTGAACGCATCAAGTTCGTGACCAGCTTCCCCAAGGACATGACCGACGATCTACTTCAGGCGGTGCGTGATCTGCCCAAGGCCTGCCGATATCTGCACGTGCCCGCCCAGCATGGCGACGATGTCATGCTCAAGCGGATGAAGCGGCTCTACACCGTGGGCTTTTACAAAGAGATGGTGCAGCGGTGCCGGGAAACGATCCCGAACGTGGCCATCAGCAGCGATTTCATCGTTGGCTTCTGCGGCGAGACCGAGGAGCAGTTCCAGACCTGCGGCGAACTGCTTCGGTTTGCCCAGTTCAAGAACAGCTTCATCTTCAAGTACAGCCCCCGCCCCGGCACCAAGGCCCATGAACTCTACGAAGACGATGTGCCCGAAGAGGTAAAGAAGCGGCGGAACAACGATCTGCTGGCGGTGCAGACCGAAGTCAGCGCTGCTGATCATCAACGGCAACGGGGAATCCTGGCTTCCGTACTGGTCGAAGGACCAAGCAAGTCAGCCCTCAAGGAACGTGGCCAGCAGGCGTATCATGAAATGACGCAGTTGACGGGCCGGACGATGACTGATCATATCGTCGTCTTTGAGGGCCACCCCCGGTTGATTGGACAAACCGTTAATGTTCGGATAGACGACATATCGCCTTGGACATTGTTTGGAACGGTCGAGACCCAAGAGGGGGTGGAAGTGACGGGGCAGATGCAGTCTGACGAAGAAACTGTTGTTACCAACAGACGTATCGAGTTATCACTGGCCTGAGTGGAAGATCGCCATGTCCGAACGCCATCCGCAAAGCCACATTGAAGTGATGGATAATGCCACAGCGGAGATGCTCCGTGGGAAGAGTACTGCCGAAAAGCTGGCCATGGCCTTTGCGATGAACCGGACAGCACGGCAACTCATCGCAGGAAGGGTTCGCTGACACCATCCTGATTGGTACGATGAGCAGGTTCGTCTGGAAGTGATTCGGAGAATGACACGTGGAGCAGAATGACATTCTCCGATTTGCCATCGAAGTACTAGAGAGGCTTCATTTGCGCTATATGCTCGTAGGTTCACTTGCCAGCACGAACCTGGGAATTTGTTTACTATTTCCCCAGCAGCGAATCCTTGTGTTTCTGCATGCTCCTGAAACCAACTCCCCGCCGATCATCGCTGCATTTGAAACTGGGCCGTCGGCGAATGCACCACGGGATTGTGCCACTGCTCGATGTCCTGTCTGGCATGTGGCGTAAAGTGATCAATGGTTTTAGCTGTCTCGTAGGCCTGAAGACAGGCTTCGTTCATGACAGTAAGTTCAAATAACTGAATACCCAGCAAGGCCCGATGTATCACTATTTCCTGAGTCATGGATGACTGCAATGTCATCGTATCGGGAAACGCTTGTTTTACTTCTGTCTCCATCTTGGAAGTTCGGTCTGATTTCGGAAGCATGACATAGTCAATTTCATAGGCTTGTGTCTGGGGAGGCAGTGTCACAGGAAGGTGGATCTCGTCGTGCAATGAACCAAGAGCCCCGCCGATATCGGGATATTGATCCGCAAACAGGGCAACCAGATCGTCCGCCGGCATCGTTTGATCCAGGTAGCTGGATAGTTCATCCAGGATTAACTGCCTCAGTGGAACCAGCACATCAGTGGAACTTTGCGTAAGTTCTACCAGTGGAGAAGAACTGGCAGCCAGTTTGTGTGCCAGTCGCTCATCGATCAATTCCATCTGGGTGGGGGTGATGTTGTTAATCACCTGATCAACCACTTGGGAGAGATCAGTAAAGCCGCGGGAGATCAGTGAGGATTTACCATTTCCGTTGTTTATGACCGAAAGCTCGGACAGATCGTCCTGCAATTTTCGCATCTGCCGAACATCGAGAAGTTTCGAGCGGCAGTTTCGGAGCTGCTGATTAATGCCATTACACTGAGTTCGCAGGTTGGCATAGATGGAAGCGACCTGCTCATGCATTAAGGCCTGATACCGGGTATGGTATATGACCAACATCCGTTCTCCCGGCGAAGGCAATTTTGGCCAGAGAAACTTGGTAGTTGATCGCAGACGTTCATATTCCAGCAGATCGCTCTTCAGATAGCTTAGAGCCTCGGCGAATTTCTCCTGCTGTTGCATTGCCAGTTGATCGTGATACCGCTGCCGTTGGTCAAAAAAGCAGACGGCATTTCGCAGCACTTCATCGGCCAGGCCCAACCGTTTGTTGGCTTTGTCTACCAGTTGATTCACCATGAATTTCAAATGCGATGCTGACGATTGCACCAGTCGATCTACTGCCTCACGAAGGACCCGGCTGACTTTGGTCGACGGCTGAAGGACGGAGACAGAGGCAGAATCATCGCGCTTGTTGCTCCCTAAAGTCGATAGGATTTCCTTCAGCGACTTCTCAATTTCCTGGGCCTTTGGCAAACGTACCTTGATCGGGACGGATAATGGCGCGAGCAAACGCTGTGCATATTGCTCCGAACTCTGTTGCAACACAGTGGCCACGGCAATTTCGAGATACTTCAGGAGCTCGGAAGACCCCAATCGCTCCTGATCAATGAAGCCGTTCATGACGGACTGTGCTTCAGGCACCATGGCGGCGTTCAACGGTTTCAGCCAGTGATCAATCACTTGATTGCATAAGACGGATGAAGCAACTTGAACAACCTTTTGACGTGACGACCCGATCACCCTGGAAGCCATGGACTGGTACAACGCCTCGGAGGAATGACTGAGCCAGGATGGATCGGCGGCATGTCCCAGCGTCGAAAAGAATACCCGGGACAGCGCCATTGCCAGCCGTTGGATAGTAACACCTGCGGGACACAACTTGGCAGGATCTAGTTTCTCCTTCCGCAGTGGTGTTTCAAAAAACAAGCAATGGTTGAAAGGAGCTGTGGCATGCACTACCGGGTCTGCCTTGGATTGGTATTGCGCACGGAAAGACGAACCGGCCTGCTGAAAGTGGTATAACTCATGAATCGCCGCCACGGCATTCGCTTCTGCAAGATCGGGGATATCGGTTTCCTGACAATGAGGACTCAGAAAGACGGCTGCCACTTCCTGTGTCTTGAGTTGCTTGTTCTTCAATACGGAATGAACTGCATACGCACAATCGAGGAACATCCCGCTTCCCGTGCCGCCGCCCAGATGGGTGACAAGGTAGACCAGCGGTTCAGTGTTTCGCATGGTCATTTTGCTGATTTTGCAGGCTTCCGCCTGCGCCTCGGGCGATAGCACTTCCGACAATTCGCGTTCAAATCTTGTGGTAAAATCGCTGTAGTGTTCGATGAATGCCAACCGGCCCAGCCCTCGTATGCCACTGGTAACAAGGGTGCGTGGCATGCGGTAAAGTAACTCGGGATCGAGCCAGGTTTCGATGGGGGGGAGATCATCCCGTGTTCGAACATACCGTGCCGGCCTGCTGAGAGGCATGGCCAGCAGATCTTCAGGATGCGAATGTTCCACAAGGACGCGTCCCGGGCGGGTGGCGTCAGTATCAATGGCCAGCATGCGTAAGAGAGGGAACTCCGTCGTACCAAACTGGGCAAGAACTTCCTGCTTCATGGCCTGTAGGACGGCACGGCCAAACTGTCCCAGACCAATCATGATCACGGGCCGCAACTCCCCTGCCTGAGCTTGCTGAGCCGAGAGTCCCAGTTCTTTGACATTGGCTGTCCGCACCTTGGTGATCGACTCACTTGGCTGTGGAGGCGGTAAGCCCACCCGCTGATGGCCTCTGCTGAGACTGGCAGAATGAGAAAGCGAAATTCTTTCCTCAGACGGCAGCACCAGTTCGGGATTGGTCTCTCCCTGACGCTGAACCATCATCGTGGTTTCAGGATCAGGCTCAGATCTATCGCCTTTAGCACAGACCAGAGCTTTTACCATGGCCATGCTGCTGGGCCAGCGTTCAGATGGTGATTTGGCGAGCGCCCGTTCAATAATGGGGCGATCTGTCACAGGCAATGGGTCGAGTTTCGGTTTACCCTGGATATGCTGCAGGAGAATCTGCTTGATATTCGTCCCAGTGTAAGGTCGACTCCCAGTCAGCAATTCCTGGTAAACAATTGCTAAGCTGTATTGATCCGAGAAACGGCTGACGAAACCCTCAAAGGATTCAGGCGCAGCATAGTTTGTAGTAAACCCGCCAGTGACATTGGCCAGTTTGCCTTCAACATCTTTCACCAGGCCAAAATCGCCGATCTTAATGTGATTGCATAGCAGAAAGAGGTTTTGCGGTTTGATGTCCAGATGGAGGAGGTCATGTTTCTCCGTCATGTAATCGAGAGCTTTGCAGTCTCCAACATGTAGTTGAGCAATTCCTCTCGTGGGATTCCTTTCTTCCCCTGTTGAAGGTATTCACGAAAACGATCAAACAGACTGCAATCTGCCAACTCAGACACAATCATTAACTGGCCATCAACAACCTCGTAGCGATCCAGAGCCAGAATGAAAGGGTGACGAATCTTCTTGATGCGTTCCAGTGATTTGAGTTCCTGGGCAGCTCTAGCATCATCAAGGTCTTCGCCAATGACATTCTCAGCTGGTCCCAGTTGACCAAATACGAATTTGATGGCTTTGTTTAGCCCGCCAGGTGCTTCACATTTCCATACATCGCCATAGCCTCCCCCGCCAAGTCGACTGATAAGCCGATAGCCGGGAATGGGTTCAGCGTCTTGTTCGATACGAAAAGCCATAGGGAGGTAGCGGCATAATTAGAAGGCTGGCACAATATTGCTGTAGAAGTGTAAGTCTCTTTTGTTCGTGCGACAAATCGGATGCCCCTAATTTGTGGTTATCATTTTCTAATGAGTAAAACGGGCAGTAGAATTCATGTAATAACATAGTAAAGAATGCCCATTTCATACGGGCTAGCGTAACCTTCGCTGCAATTCTTGCTCAAGAGCCCGCTTGGTATCGGGATTGAAACCGACACCGCGCCAAACTTCCCGGCCTGCTTCATCAAGCAGCACCAGTGTGGGGACTTGCTCCACTTTGAAAGCTGTGGTGGCAGAGCGGTTGGGCTGTTCCATCAAGAGTGGGTAATCGACGCCCTTCTGGCCGGTACGCCAACGTATCTTGTCAGCATTGTCCTGCATCTTACCCCGTTCGTTGACTGCAATTCCAACAATGACCAGGCCCTGAGAGCTGTAGGTTCGCTGCACCTTCATCAGCTCGGTCATGGCCTGGACGCAGGGGATGCAGTCGGTGTTCCAAAGATCGACCAATGTCAATCGGCCACGGTAGCTGGCAAGTGAGGTGGGGCGACCATCAAGGTCGAGCAGGGGCAGTTCGAGGTAGCTGTTGCCGGCTGTACCGGGCCTGGCTTGTTCGCCGGGAACATTACTGCCTGGGCCACGTATGTCGAGGGTGGGTGGTTTGGTACCAGGCACAGCGACGGCTATGTATTCGGGCCGCTCGGGAACATTGGAACTGGAGGCCGGCGGAGGCTCCGTTGCCACGGGACGACCCAGGCGTGGATTCACACCGGGCGTGGAAGTGGGAACAGCTTGAGTTCCGGCGTTAGTAGGTGGTTGCGTCACATCGGGAGCAGCGCCGAGACGATCTCCCCGCCCTGTCTGTGCCGGGTTGCCCCGTGACCATGCTGGTGGGGTATCGTCAGACGCTGCCATGCTGGGATGCCTGCCACCGATGGTGCCGCTCATGGCTGCGGACTTGCCATCGGTTTCGGTGCGTGAATCGTTCAGCTTCACAAGAACGACGACATTGGGAGCTGTTACTTCGGTGAAACCGGTGCTGGCCACAGTGCCATTCTGGGCCTTCGCGGTGACCTTGTATCGCTTGCCGGCCTGCAAGCCGTTGACGGTAAAGTAGCCTTGATCGTTGGTGATAGCCTGAATCGAATCGCCGCCGTCGACCGGTTGCAGAGTCAGGCTCACGCCACCCTTGCGCTGGTTGAAGGTATCAATCACCTGCCCGGCTAAGAGCGCATTTCGGCCGGTGGTGTTGCCCTGAGCAGTGCTGGCGGCAGGCAGACGATCACCTGAGAACCCGGGAGGAGGGGAAGTCTCTTCCTTCTTGGATAAGAGTCCGCAGCCGACGATGGACGTCAGACTAAGGAGAATCAGGAATCGACTAGCGGTGCGCACACGCATCCCCTTGCGATGTTTACCAATTCAATCATTCCCGCCGAGTGAGTGCCCGTCAACTTCGCTGTTGGCGCCTCTCAAAAGAGAGGCCGAGCCTCAGTCGTTGTGCCGGGAAACGTCGGCAGAGTTTATCTTCAGTTTGCGGGAGATAGCGAAAGTAGGGGTGGAGTGCAAGATCGAAGTCGAAGAACTGTACATAATGGGTATCCCTCGCCCCCAAAGACGAGGGAATACCATTCAAAATCGTTACTTTACTGAATCGAAGGTGTACCCTACCTTCTTCTTGGAATAGACGTGATCTCCATAGTATAGGCCTTGATATTGGATCTCAGGATCGACGTTCCAGTAGTCATTGCTCTTGTAACCATGGATGAACTTGTCATCGTCCTGAACCGGCTTTCCATCGGCCAAGAAGACAAAATTGGTGGCATAGTCTCCACCCCAGGCCCAATCGACGCCGTTCGAGTCGAGGATATAATTGACCACCGCCAGGCCTTTGCCCTGGGTACCAGTGCCGCCATAGATCTCGTCTTGATCATCGCCGCCATAGAGAAAGTTGGTGGCCTTCTTGATTCCACCCCACAAGGTATCATTCCCCTTCTCTCCATAAAGGAAATTGACGCCACCAGTAGCGCCTTCTAGCCAATCATTACCGATACCGCCAAAGAGGCGATCCGTGGCTATATTGGAGCCATTCCAGTTGGGCTCGACTGCGTAGAGAAAGTCATTGCCATCGCTGCCGTAAAGGGTATCGGAGCCGGTACCGCCATAAAGCACGTCCTGACTCGTCCCGCCTGTCAGCGTGTCATTTCCCTGGTGACCACGCATCGTTGACTTGATATCGGTGAGGTTCTTGACGGTATCGCTTCCTGATCCGCCATTGAAATCGATATTGTTGATGTCAAGCTGGAGAACGATCTTGTCCCCCTGATTGACATACTTGTACTGATTAAAGCTGAAGTGGTCGGTCTTACCTCCGTGGGTCCAATCGACTTTCACTTTATTATCATCCAGGTTGTTGGCATCCAGTCCGGGATCCTGGGTGATCACTACCTTGTCGCCCTGATTGGTAGCCTGGATGAACAACGTATGGTTGTCTACCCAGACGCCGGCGGCGCAGAGGTCTCGATCTTCGAGCGCCTCCATGTGAAGTTGGCTCTTCTTGAGTATTGGTTTCACTGGAGGTTTGCGGTTGAACAGGTTCTTGAATAGATGAGACATGATGGAAACTCCATGAATCGCCAGACCGACTCAACCGCCGTTGAGCCAGCACACGAAACGAGGCACATGATAATGATGAACCAGAAGCCTCATAGAATCTGAGGCGTACCTGACGATCGCCAGGTTTCGGCGGAGGTGGTAATCATGTCCTTAAGTGCTAAGCACGGAGTATGCAGAAATGAGCCGCGAGATGCGGATTATTCTTCCAGAGCAAATTGCATCACGGTCAGGCATGGGAGCTAAAGACTAGGTTGCAAATGTCTCTAACGCCATCAGCACCAGGCAAGTTGTTTCAACATTGGCGAGGCCGAGAGCTTTGCCGGTAGCGTCGTAATCGGTGATCCAACCGCCTGACTTGTCCTGGAGTTTGAGAAGCTTGGGGAGAAAGGTGGCGGTGACCTTTTCCTGCGGCCCTTCTCGAACCGAGGCGATCCTGGCCAGTGCGAGTTTGTAAGTGGCATAGCGTGCCAGTTTCTTCGTCGCTGGATCAAGAAAGCCTGTCCCGTCCCAAAGTTTGATACCATCTTGTACACAGCCACGAGCAACCTGGCCACAGTCATGATTGCACAACGCATGGAGAAAGAGCAAATCAGCGTAGTCAAACCAATTGTCAAATCGCCTGGATGTCTTGCGTTCCGTCTTGAGGATCTTCTCTCCTGTCCTTCGTAGTTCGATCAACTCAGTATGAAAGCAAGCAGGGTGATCTTTCACTTCGCCGAAAAGCACCTCGATCTTTCCCGAACTGGTCACTTTCTCTCGCTTGAGAGCGGCGTCGATCTTGTTGGCGATCTCGGGATGGCTCTTGCGTAGCACCTGGGAAGCGAGGTAGTTGTCGTGAAAGAGCCAGTAAACTTTGGAACCACGGTACTCGGGGAGCAGATCGAGGGTGGTGTCGAGGAGATCGACAAGGAACTGCCGGCCTTTGGTGATGGCTTGCTGGAGTTGGTCGTGGACCGAGGCGAAAGCGGTGGCGCTGCCGACGAGGCTGAGGGTGGTGGCAAGGAAGTAACGGCGAGATGCGAAGGTAGCCATGTGTATTCCCTCTAAAATTACCGGCGACGACGGCCGTCATACTTCATGAATTCTTTCGCTTCCTCGTCTGTCATAGTATCCACGATAATACCACGATCTTCCAGCCGCTTAAGAGCGTCATTGCTGAATTGTTCTGGACTGACGTGGATATTTACTAGATGCGGGAGTTGCAGAAGGTACGGAACTGCTTGATCGTCCGCCTTGGTTTTCCTCAGAGAGATTGAGGTGAGTGTAGGATGGCCTATGAGATATTCAAAAAAACGATTGCCGATGCCTGTATTCTCAACATCTACATTGGATAGGTGAGGCATCTCTCGAATACTGGCACCGCAGGCATCCGTAATTCTGGTGTTCTTCAATCCGAGCGAGGATAGCTTCTGCGCTGACCTTAGAGCGTGAACCAATTTATCTCCCACGAATGTGTTGCGGAAAGATATTTGCCATAGCGATGGCATAGTGCTTAGCACGTCGCAGCCTTCATCAGTGCATGGTGTTTCATCCACTTGAAACTCTTGTACTGATGCATTTCCTTTCAATCCAACGAGATGGTGTAGTTGAACTTTCGTCTTGTTTAAGATCAAATACTTCAGCTTGGGAGGGCTGCCAGTCGCAAAGAGATTGCGTCCAGAAATGTTTGTCTCACTGAGATCCAGATGTTCCAACTCCTCGAATGCTGGTAGGTACTTCATCGACTCATCAGTGATTCGAGTACGATTAAGCCACAACTGTCTCAAATGACGGTATCTTGGCAGCGAGGCAAAGACAGCCCCTGTGATGGAAGTACCTTGTAAGCGTAGCGTGTCCAGCCTCTCGCAGTCTTGAATGGACATGAGATGCTCATCTGTGATTGTTGTGCCAGAAAGATCAAGAACCGATAATGTTGAAACGCCTTGCAGGAAATCGAGGCTGTGGAGCTTACATGCTCTGAGTTCGAGGTTCTGCAATTGTGGCAACAAGCGAAGTCGCTGTAAACCCCGTCCTGAAATGGACTCGTTGGAGAGATCGAAAGCAAAGAGTTTTGGGCACTTGGACAACACTTGTTCCACTAACTCGTCGGTCATTTTGCAGTTACGCAACCTGATGAATCCAAGGTTGCTGCAATTCAGCGGAAGCAACAGTCGTTTGCCATTTTCAACAGGCACGTCGTCCCACTGGATACTGTGCAAGGAGGGCCAGTTTCTGGCTGCTATCTGAGAGAGCAGTTCCTTATCGATGGGATTGTTCTCGTGTTCCTCGAACTCGAAGCCTACGGGGAACCGCACACGCTCGAAGAGCCAAGTCCTTATGTCCTGTGATAGCCAGGTGGAATCGGTAACCACGCGGGCCCAATTGGGAGCATCGTACTGGACGACACAGTTGAAGTTTCTTTGCAGCTTGTCCAGAAGAGCATGTTGTTCGTTGGCGTCATGAATTACCCAAGTAATCCACCCGGCGAAGCACACAACTACTAGGAGGATTATCTGCCAACCCCGGCGGCGGAACCAGCGGCGGGGTTTCGGAGCGTTCAGGGGTTCTTGTGTTGCGTCGGGTGCCATACTCCCCCTCGCCCCAACCCCTCTCCCTCCAGGGGAGAGGGGAGAAAATGTCCTCAACCCCGGCTGCTCTTCCTTCAGGCAGGGTGGGAAATACTACACATTCCGCCACACATCGCCGCTGCGTTTCTCTTCTTCCTTCCACTTGGCGGGTCTTTTGGTCTGCCTTACTGCTTTGACCTTCTTCTCCTCCTCCGCTTCCAGTTTCTTCAGCGAGCGAATCATGTTCGGGGCGGCCCGCTTCTTGGCGGGCGGGCTGTGGATGCGGCGGGGCTTGCTGGAGAGTTCTTCGTTCGCTTCGGGCAGTCGCTGTTCGCCCTTCACCCGCCACATGAAGCGGACCGGCACTTCCTTGAACGGCAGTTCGTTGCGAATGTTCTTCATCAGGTAACGCTGATACGATTCGGAGAAGACATCGTGGATGTTCGTGAACAGCACCATCGTCGGCGGGCTGACTTCGGTCTGGGTGGCGTAGTACAGTCTTGGGTTCTTGCCATGCCGCATGGTCGGTGGCTTCTTTTCGATGGCCCGGCGGAGGCAGTCGTTGAGCTTGGCAGTGCTCACCCGGGCCTGGGCCTGCTTCTGCAGCGACTGAGCCAGATTCAGCACCTTGAGCACGTTCCTTTGATCCATGGCTGTGGTGAAGGCGATAGGCACGTGCTCAAGAGCGGGGAAGGTTTTGCGGAGATACTCGGCCCATTCGCCGGTGAGCTTGCCCTGCTTCTTCAGTAAATCCCACTTGTTGACGACGAAGATGGCCGGCTTGTAATTCTCAGCAATGTAGGAGACGAGTTGCTTATCCACGATGCTCGTCGTCTGCTCGGCATCGAAGAAGAGGAGCACCACATCTGCACGGCGGATGGATCGCTCAGCACGAGCCAGGCTGTAGAACTCAATGCTGTCCGCCACGCTGCCCTTGCGGCGAATGCCTGCCGTATCGATGGCAATGATGGTCTTGCCGTCCCGTTCGAAACGGACATCAATGCTGTCTCGAGTGGTGCCAGCTACTTCGCTGACAATGACCCGCTCTTCGTTGGCCAGGGCATTGATGAAGGTGCTCTTGCCGACATTACGGCGGCCGACGATGGCGATCTTCAGACCAGCTTCTTTGGGAGCAGCCAGGTCGTCCCAGTCCTTGGGCAACGCAGCTTTGATGGCTTCGAGCAAGTCCTCACGTCCCTTACCCTGGTGGCGCTCACCAGAAGGAACGGTTCATAGCCAAACTGTCTGAATTCCTGAGCGTTACTTTCGTACTTCTCCACATCGCACTTGTTCACAACCATGATGACGGGCTTATTGACAAGCCTGAGCTTCTGGGCGACTAGTTTATCGAGAGGCACTACGCCATCCCGTGCATCGCCCACGAAGAGAACGACGCTGGCTTCACTGATGGCGATAGCGATCTGTTTTTCGACATCGTCGGTGAGGTCATCCTTATCGATGATTCCCATGCCACCAGTGTCAATGAGATCGACCCAGCAGTTATCATCCAGTTCGATGGGGGTGCTGAGGCGGTCACGGGTGACGCCGGGGGTAGGCTCGACGATGCTGATGCGCACATTAGCGAGCCAGTTGAACAGCGACGATTTGCCAACATTGGGACGACCGACGATGGCGACTTTAGGGAGCATGTGATTAGTAGCTAGGAGATAGTAGATAGGAGCTAGTAGATAAGGATAAGATATGATGTTGGACAAGCTAAGGAGCCAGAAGCCAGAAGACAGGAGCCAGAATATGGTAATTGGTCGCATCAGGAGGATCGATCAGCCCTTGATCGGGGTTGGATTCGTAAGATTAGTGTGACTTTATTGGGCTGATCTATGTTGAATGAGACCTCGACCAGGATTAAGACGCCGCCCGGAGAGGTTCGGGAACTGGGGCAGACGATGGCGTCGGTCAACAATACGCCCAAGGTGGTGACCCCGGCTGCGATCAGCCAGTGCTTGCGGCCTGCACAGGGAACGGATGAACTAGGCCGTTTGGCTCACTTCAAGATCACCCGCCTGCTTGGCCAGGGTGGCATGGGGATGGTCTTCGAGGCTGTTGATCTGCAACTCAATCGATCCGTGGCTCTCAAGGTGATTCATCCCGATACGCAGTCTGACCCCAATGCTCGGGAACGCTTCCTTCATGAAGCCCAGGCTTGTGCGGCACTGCGACACGATCATATCGTCCCCATTTATCAAGTCGGCGAAGATCATGGCGTGATCTTCCTGGCCATGCCGTTGCTGGCGGGACTGGCTCTTGATCGCTGGCTGCAGACGCAGAAACAGCTACACTTGATGCAGGTGCTGAGGATTGGCCGTGAAGTGGCTGACGTCCTGGCAGCGGCTCATGCGGTGGGTATCGTCCATCGGGACATCAAACTGGCGAACATCTGGCTAGAAGCACCCAGGGGGCGGGCGGTGCTGCTCGACTTCGGTCTGGCAGGGCGCATCGGTTCCACGAACAACATCAGCAACAAACCCGAATGTGTAGGCACGCCCGGCTACCTGGCTCCAGAGCAGGCACGGGGCATGGCCTGCGATCAACGGGGCGATCTCTTCAGCCTGGGAGTCGTGCTCTATCGTCTTTGTACCGGGAAGATGCCCTTCCCCACGCACGAGACAGCGACTGACTACTTTACAGCTATGCTGAAGTTGCCACCAACGCCGCCGATCGAACTAAACAAGGAACTGCCCCCGAACCTCAATGAATTGATTGTGGCAATGCTGGCGATTCAACCGGAAGCGCGGCCAGAGAGCGCCAAGGTGGTACGAGCAGCGCTACAGCAGATTCTGGATGACGTGGTTCAACAGGGTATCGAACACGACATCTCGCCCCAGTCCTTGCTCAAGCAGGCGATCATTCCCGTTGAAGAACAGAATACCAGTATCACGCCGCAAGCCAGCGACACGAGTATGACCAGCTTCTTCCCGGTGCCCCCTGCGCAAGCGAACGTCGATGCCGCTGATTGCCCTGGCTTTGCTCTTGGGATCGATAATGGCGATGGGGCTGTGGATCTATGAAACGCCCCAGGTACAAGCTCGACCGACGATAGCAGCCGAAGCGGCACTGGGTATTCATCGCATCAATGCCCGGGGGATGGTCAAGCGGGTTGGCCTGGTCAAAGCCCCGCTGGTGAAGGAAGCATCTGCCCTAATCAAAAGCAAGAAGCATCCGGGCATCTATTGGACACTTTGCGATTCAGGCAACCCGCCGTATCTGTTTGCCATCGAGACCTCAGGCAAGCTGCATGCGACCGTTCGATTGGAGGGCGTGCAGAATGTCGATTGGGAAGCTCTGGCCATTGATGCCGAGGGCCACATCTACGTTGGCGATATTGGCAATAACTATCACAAGATTAAACAGCGGAGCATCTATCGCATTGATGAACCTGATCGACTCAATGCAAAACCCCCAATGGAACCTCAGACGGTTCCTGTAACAGGCCAGTGGCATTACACCTACCCTGCCAAGCCTTTCGATGCCGAGACGCTGATGATTCAGGATGATATGTTCTGGATCATCTCGAAGTCCAAGAATCTGGCCGAGACTCGTCTGTATCGTCTGCCTACGAACCCGGCAGGTACGACTAAGGTAATCGAAGAGGTGGGCAAGCTGGCACCGGAAATGATCATGATTGCCGACGCGAGCATCTCTGATGACGGCAAACGATTCGCGCTGGTGAACAAGTTCTACACCGTGCTGTATACGCTGCCCACAGGCAAAGTCACCGATATTCTTACGGCTCAACCGACCTATTACGAGTATGACCTTTTCAAGGTGGAAGGATGTGCCTGGGATGGTGACGATCTGATCCTGATCTCGGAGGATCGGAAGATTTACCGGTTGCCGCTGCCCAGTGGTGGCAAGTAAACAGTAGGAAAACTTCGTCGGCGCGGGTATGATAGTAGTGGAGGTAATTGGCATGCCGATGCATGATTGGACGCTCGTTGAAGCAGGTATCTACCACGACTTCCACCTGGAATGGATATCGAAGATTAAAGGAGCCATTAACCACAGGTTGCCTAAAGGATATTATGCGCTGGCTGAACAGAGGACTGGCATCTTTGCGCCAGATGTACTTTCTTTGCAAATGCGAATTCCCGGCAGTGAGAATCATCCCTGGACGCCATCAGACAATGGAAACACAGCAACGCTTCAAGTCACGAAACCCACGGCGCGCGGCACAGGCAGTGCAGCCAAATACTATTTCAACAAGCAGCGTTCCATTACCATTCGTCACGTTAGCGATGACAAGTTAGTCGCCATCGTTGAAGTTGTATCACCAGGAAATATCAGTTCTTCAAAAGCAATCGAGGAGTTTGTACATAAGGTAGTCGGCTTTCTCAAACACGACATACATGTTTCGTTTGTAAATCCATTTGCGTCCAGTAAGCATGCGGGAAACGGCCTACACAGTAAGTAATATCTGGGAGTACCTGACTGGCGACGACGAAACTTTCCTGACTCCAGAACAACCGTTGGAGGTAGTAGCATATGAAGCAGGTGAAGCGACAGAGTTTTATGTAAAACCCTACTCAGTCGGCACAAATATACCCACTATGCCGGTGTTTCTTATCCCTGGCGGGCATATCGAAGTGCCCCTTGAAGAAACGTACCATGACGCTTTCCAGGCCGTGCCTGCCCGTTGGCGAGATGTGGTAGCCCGGGGAGGTAAATAACAACAGTCACGAGCAAAACTCGTGACTGTTCTCGTAGTCGTTGGTAATTGGTTAACGCTTGGAGAACTGGAAGCCACGGCGAAGCGCCCTTGCGGCCGTACTTCTTGCGTTCCTTCATGCGGGCATCGCGGGTCAGCAGCTTGGCCTTCTTGAGGCGTCGGCTGATGGGTAGCTTGGCTGGCGCTGCGGGAGCAGCAGTTTCGCCTTCAGCAGCGGGGGCTGGAGCCTCAACTTCATTGGCGCTGGCACCCTTGAGCTTGAGGATGGCACGGGCCAGGCCATGAGCGATAGCGCCCGACTGGCCGGTCGTTCCGCCGCCATGCACCTTGGCATGCACGTCGAGCTTCTTGACCATCTCAGCGACACGCAGCGGCAGTTGTGCCAGACTGGCATCCTTGGGGATGCGGAAGAACTCGTCAACTTGACGTTCGTTGACAGTGAACTTGCCCTTGCCGTCGGTGATGCGGACACGGGCAATGGAAGACTTGCGTCGGCCGGTGGCCCAGATGAAATTGTTGGGAATCGTCGCCATACTGTTGCAGATCCTTTAAGTCTTTTGAGGACGGCTCGGCAGGAGCCTCGCCCTCCCTGATACCTGGTTACCAGGCAGCTTCGGGTTTGAGTTCAACTGGTTCCTGGGCCTGATGAGGATGATCGGGGCCGGCGTAGAGCTTCAGCTTGGTGAGCATGTGCCGGGCAATGATGTTCTTGGGCAACATGCGGCGGACCGCTTCACGCAGCACGAACTCCGGTTTCTTGGCCAGGATTTCCTTGACCGGGCGCACCTTGCGGCCATCGGGATAGCCGGTGAAGTGCTGGTAGACCTTCTGTTCCATCTTGTTGCCGGTGAAACGAACCTTCTCGCAGTTGGTCACGATGACAAAGTCACCAGTATCAATGTGCGGGGTGTATTCAGGGCGATGCTTGCCGCAGAGGATGCGGGCAATTTTGACAGCCAGACGGCCAACGACCTGATCGTCACCATTGATAAGGTGCCATTTCTGTTTAACGTCGCCTGTCTTGGCCAGGTAGCATTTCATGTGCAAAATCCATCGAAAATCAGAGGGCGAGTGTTCTACACCCGCCCTACGAGAGTCTCTCGTCGTGATTCGGTTCGACTATCAATTTAGGAGTGGCAGTGAGGGTGTCAAGTTCGGAGATGGTTTTTTCGGGGACTTAGCTCACATTGTTGAGCGTAGCTAAGTCCCCTGCTCTCAGTGACTTCCATCAAGATCGTAGCTGAACTCGTGAGAGTTCAGAACAACGATCTAGCCCCCAAACCGGATTCTCACGACTTCGGCTACCTTTTATGCTGCAATCCGTAACCCTACCGTCATTTCCTTCTGTTTCATCACGCTGCGGAGATGGCTTGATTCCACCCGGTTGTTCAAGCTCTGTAACTCAACCTGGAACTCCAGCGGTTGGGCGAGGTAGTGTTTGCTATAGGCTCCGACGACATCGCGCTGCTTCTCGAGTTCTTCGAGGGCGACAAAAGTCAGTCGGCCATTGAGACGAAGCAGGCTGGTTTGCAGTGGGCTGATGTTCAAAGGTAGCGGGGCGGACTTATCGCAGGTGACGCCGGTGACGGGTTGCCAGTTGCCATCTCGAAGTTTGACCGCCAGCTTGACGCCGACGATGGCGTTGGGCAGGCTGCTATAGTTGGCGACGATCACGTTCACATTCAGACCAATGCCACGAGTATCGCCATAGCCATTACCGAGGAACAGATCGTGGTCGTGAAGGTAGCTCTTGAGGTTGGGCTGCTCCTTGCGGACTTTGACGAACCAGAAGTAGCCGGTGCAGGCCGTGGAGAAAACGGAGCCAGCGAGGCTGACGATGGGCAGCCAGGGGATGGGATGGAGTTCGGTTGCCATGGCACTGCTCTCGAAACTGTGGACTGCTGGGCGTGAGATAGCGTAGTTAGAGAGTTTGTCCAAGAGGAGTTTTGTCTGGTTCCCCTCTCCCCTGGCGGGAGAGGGGAACCAGACGGCCTGACGCTCGCAAAGATGACTTACTTCCTAAACTACTTCCATGAAACACATCATCGTTATCGGTACCGGTGTGATCGGCTGTACTTGCGCCTATTACCTCATGAAGGCAGGGTGCAAGGTCACGCTCGTCGATCAGGGGGCGTTTGCGTCCGGGGCGTCGCATGGGAACTGTGGGTATGTCTCCCCCAGTCATGTGTTGCCGCTGGCAGGGCCTGGGGTGTTGGGCAACACGATGAAGGCGATGCTGTCGCCTGATTCGCCGTTTTCGGTGCGGCCAGGGATGAACATGGCTTTGTGGGGCTGGCTGCTCCAGTTCGCCAAACGGTGCAATGCCAAGTACATGATGAAGTCAGCGCCGGCTATCAATACTCTGCTGCAAACCTCCCGCAAACTCTACGACGAGTTGTTCGCCACTGAGTCGTTCCAGGTCGATTGGCAGACCAAGGGCATCTTCTTTGTCTTTCAAACCAAAGAAGGTCACGTGCACCATGCTCATATAAATGACATGCTCAGCAGCCAGTTCAATATGGGTGCCGAGCGGTACGATGGCGACGAGGTGCTGAAGCTGGAACCGGCCCTCAAGAGCGGCCTGGCAGGCGGCTGGCACTACAAGAACGACGCCCATCTTCGCCCTGATCGATTGATGGACAATTGGAAACGGTGGCTCACAGAACATGGAGCGACGATCAAGGAGAACTGCAAGGTCAACAGCTTTATCACCGAAGGCAACCGGATCAAAGGGGTAAAGACGGCTGAGGGCGAGATCGAAGGCACTGATCTGATCATCGCCAGCGGGGCGTGGACACCAATGCTGAATGAACAACTGAAGTGCAAGGTGCCGATCCAACCGGGGAAGGGGTATTCGCTGACGATGACGAAGCCCACCCCCTGCCCTGCGATGCCCCTCATCTTCGAGGAGCATCGGGTGGCAGTGACGCCGTTCAGTGATGGTTTCCGTTTGGGATCGATCATGGAGTTCGCCGGATACGATGCGACGATGAACCCCAAGCGTATCGAACTGCTTCGCAGCGGAGCGAGCCATTATCTGACGACGCCCTGTGGTGAAACGGTGCTGGAACAGTGGTGGGGTTGGCGGCCCATGACCTACGACAGTGTGCCAATCATTGGCCCGGTGCCTGCGTTCAGCAACGCCTACCTGGCGACGGGGCACAGTATGCTGGGGGTATCGCTGGCTACCGGAACCGGCAAGCTGGTCAGCGAGATGATCCTGGGGGAGAAACCGAGTATTGAAGCGGCTCCCTATTCCATTACACGGTTTTGACACAGTAATTCGGAGATTGTGGAGATGAGCAAGCTGCGTCGATTACTCTTTCTGGGCAGACTTTACGGTTGACGACCACCAGATTGCAACTTAGGTTATTCTGGAGTCATTCAACCAGGATCACTAACTATGCAACGGATTGTTGTCGCATTGCTCCTTGCCCTCTGGCTCATGCATACTCAGGCATCAGCCCAGGTAACGGTCTATACCTCCGAAGCAGCATTTCTGGCTGCTCTCTCCCCGACACCCACTTATTACAAAGAGACCTTTGACAGCGTGCCATTTCCCCCTAGTCAACCTCTTAATTTCGCGCTTTCACCGTTTGCCTATAACGCTACCGTTCCCGGCGGTGACTTGTACACCTACGGCCCCGGTGATCCAGATGTCTGGCTCTCGACCGCTACCAACGTCGATCAATTGGTTTTTACTTTTACCTCGGGCAATATCAGCGCTGTGGGTGGCTATTTCTTCACCACTGGCAGTGATGGCGCAGCAGCGCCTGGCACCATCAATGTTACGGTCAATGGCTTTCCTACTCAGAGCATCCCGTTATCCGATGAAACCAGCTTCCTGGGTTTCACTGCGTACAGTAGCTTCGATACCTTGACGATTACCGCGTCCCAGGGGGTTGATAGTTTCTGGCCAACTGTCAACGATTTCATTGTCGGTGTCGCGGCTGTGCCTGAACCGGCGACTTGGGCCATGATTGGCATCTGCAGTGTCGGCCTGATTGGTGGCGTAGTCTATCGTCGCAGGAAGCATCTGTTGGAAGCTGCAAAAGAAGTGGAACAACCTGTCTCGGCTTGAGCCGACTTCCCCTTGTTCAGGTAGAGCATCAGCATGCATCTTGGCATCGTCTGCGGCTCAGTGGGGTGGCACGTTCTTGATCTACAGCGTGCCGCTGCTGACTTGGCGGTCGGTATCGATGTTATTGACATACGCAGCCTCAGTTCTACTGAAGATTTACTTCGTTACGATGCCCTGTTGATTCGCACCTTTCCCTCAGGATCGCTGGAGCAGACGATCTTTCGGCTTGCACTTCTTTACCGGGCGGAGCGCGAGGGGCAACGAGTCGTCAACTCACCAGCTGCCTTTGAAGCGTGTGTGGACAAGTTCACGACGACTGCACGGCTGCAAGCAGCGGGCATTCCCACACCAGGGACGATTTGTTGCCAGACTCTCGATGCTGCGATGGCTGCCTACGACCAACTTGGCGGTGATGTGGTGATCAAGCCGATCTTTGGTTCGGAAGGCAAAGGATTGATCAGGGTGACAAGTCGGGATGAAGCCTGGCGAGCCTGTTCGATGTTATGCCAACTAGGCGCTGTCGTCTATCTACAGGAGTTCGTGCATCATCCGGGGTATGACCTGCGGGCATTTGTTTTGGGCGGCAAGGTATTGGCAGCGATGAAACGGAGCCATGCCAGCGATTGGCGAACGAATATTGCACGGGGGGCGATGGCAGAAGCTGTGACGTTGACCGCTGAGCAGGAGGCATTGGCGATACGGGCGGCGGCGTGTGTGGGAGCCGAGTTGGCGGGGGTGGATTTGTTGGAAGGGATTTCGTCGAAGCACCCCCTCACCCCTACCCCCTCTCCCTCCGGGGGAGAGGGGAATCTGAAGGTAATAGAAGTCAATGGAGTACCGGGCTGGCAAGGATTAGCAGCAACAACTGGATTTCTCATAGCCCATGAGGTATTGTCACACCTCATGCTTCCCAGTTGACCAGCGATAAGTCTTTTGATTACAGCTAGTTGCGACAATTGTTGATTAACTCACAAACATAATCGTCATTTATTTCAACATTGAGTTGAAAGAGTCGTTCAGTTCTTGCGTAGTCCTACCTGATTACCCAAAATGCCTGACCGGGATGATCAGTGTAACAGGCAAGGTTTGCCAGTTCTCTAAACCGTTCATCGGTTAGCTAACTCAGCATTGTCCTGTCCAGAAGGTCAAGAATAACGCCAAGGATCGCCATCATGCTTCAACGTGTGGTTTGCCTGCGTATGGTTGCCATGTCCGCCCTGTTATTTACGCAAGGAGGTGCGTGGGGGCAAACGACCAATGCGATCAACAGCGGCACTTGGAGCGTCGCTGTTAACTGGGACAATGGCGCCCCCATCAACAGCAGCTTTACTCCCGCCATCAATGGATTCTCCATGACGCTGGATGGCAGCTATGTCGTCAATGCTTTAACGATGACGAATGGAAGCATCACCGGCGGTGCCAACAACTTCGGCCTCACCATGAACAGTACCTCCACCTGGTCTGGTGGAAGCATCGGCAGCGGCAGCACTGGAAGCATCAACTTTCTAGGTAACCTCAATATCAACAATGCTTCCTCCGTGAATCTCGCCACGCCCACGATGAATCTCTCCGGGGTGACCAACTGGTCGGGGACTGGCAACATTATCGCCTCATTTCCGAATGCCACCATCAATAATCTCTCGGGTGGCTTCTTTGCCGCTTCCAGTCCTGGAACGCAAACCATGCAAATTTCAAATATTGGCATATTCAACAATAATGTGGGGGCGACGTTCCAGAATTCCAACTCTTCAGCCAACAAGGTAATTCAGTGGCAGTTTAACAACGCTGGTACTATCAACGTACCCTTCAACAACTCCTCGATAGATTTTCAGGGGGGAGGCAACTGGGGAGGCCAAGTCACCAATTCTTTAAATGGCTCTGGTTCCAGCATCAGTCTTTCTTCTGGCACCTTTGTGTTGCAAAATAACGGCAGCACAACGAACATGCCCACGAACATCAGCACGACCGTCGATATTGCGAATTCAGCTACCTACAATTTTAGCGGCGCCACCGTAAACTTGAACTCCGGTTCTCTTGCAAGTAACGGAAACGCAGCTAGTATCCTCAACCTGGGAAGTTATCTGAACTGGACAGCGGGCAACCTGGGCGGCAATGGAACCGTCAATATCAACTTCGGTGGTCTTATCTCAGGAAATAGTAGTAAGAGTGTCACCACAGCCAATCTCAAATTGAACAGCTTCGTCTCCTGGTCCGGTAATGGCAATATCTTGGCGACCGTTCCGTCGGCAGCAATTACGGCTTTATCAGGCTCCACTTTCGACATTCAGAACAATGCCACCTTACAAATAAGCAACAACGGCATTTACAACAATAACGCCGGGGCGATTTTTCAAAAGCGGGTCGCCACGGGTGATACCGCGGTGCAATGGGTATTCAACAATAGCGGGTTGGTCGATGTGCAATCGGGCTCGGTCACCTTCAGTGGCGATGGCAATCTCGGCGGTACCATTAAAACAAGCACCTCCAGTAGCAGCACGATCAACTTCAGCTCGGGCACGTACACCTTACTCAACGGCGGTTCGGCCTCAGGGCAATTTGCATCCGGCCCTGTCAATGTCAATGGTGCAACACTCAATCTGAACAACAATGCCACCTATAACATGTCTGGTGGTCTTGGCTTCTCCTCCGGTACGCTCGGTGGTGGTGGCAATGGCAGCAGTGTGCTCAATATCGCGGGAGATATGTTCACCGGATTCAACTGGTCAGGCGGTAGCCTGGGCGGCTTGGGCACTACCAGGCTTACGGGTGTCACCAATGTCATTGGCAGCTCTTCCAAAAGTGTGGCTACCACCAACTTGCTAATTACCAATACGGGCACCTTCAACTGGTCGGGAACCGGGTCTATCCTGGCGACCACCCCTAATGCATCCATTACCAACGCCGGCGTGGTGAATAATACCAGCGATAGCACACTGCAAATCTCCAATAACGGCACCTTCACCAACAATGGACAGTTCAATCGAACTATTGCGACAGGGACGACCAACATTCAATGGGCCTTTAATAATGCCGGCACTGTCACGGTCAGCAGCGGCATTCTCTCATTCACTGGCGGCGGCAATCTGGGCGGCGGACTCTCTACGAATACTTCCGGACAGATTGATTTCCCCAGCGGCACATTCAACCTGGTGAGCGGCGGCAGTGCCCAGGGGAACAACCTGCCTGGCATTACCTATTCGGGAGCTACTCTTAACATCAACAATGGCGCCACCTATACGACATCAAATGTTGTCACACTCTCCTCGGGATCGCTGGGCTCTGGCGGCGATAGCTCCAGCATTCTGAATGTGAATTCCAACTTCTTCACTTGGAGTGGAGGTAGCCTGGGTGGAAGTGGCACGACCAATCTCAATGCATTGACCACGATCAGCGGCCCCAGTACCAAGAGTGTCACCACTGCCAACCTCAATAACAACGGCATCGTCACCTGGACCGGCAACTCGTCAATCCTCGCCAGCACGTTCGGAGCAAGCATCAACAACAATAACAATGCCGTCTTCGATGCTCAAGGTGATGGAACGCTGCAAAACTCCAACACCGGCACCTTCAACAACAATGTCGGGGCAACCTTCCGCAAGTCGGCGGGGGCAGGCACGACGAACATCCAATGGAATTTCAATAACAACGGCATCGTGGAAGCCAACAGCGGGACGATTGTCTTTTCCGGCACCTATACTCAAGGCCCCACGGGGAACATTGTTCTTGGTGGAGGCGGTGTGAATCTTGGTGGAGGCAGTTTAGCCATTCAAGGCGGTATTAGTGGCAATGGCACGGTTGGCGGTGGTGGGAGCATCAGCCAGGGTAATGGCAACGTCTCTCCAGGTGCTTCACCGGGGCATTTGAATATCAATGTCTCCACCTTCACCATGTCATCCACCTCGACTCTGATCATCGAACTGGCGGGCACGGGACAGGGCACGAGTTACGACTGGCTCAGCGTTACCGGAGCAGCCGTGCTGGGGAACGCGGCCCTGAATGTCTCATTTCTCAGTGGCTTCCAGAACATCGTCAGCCCAAGCGACGTCTTTACCATCCTGACCACGGGAACGGGTGAATCGGGCCAATTCAATGGCCTCGTCGATGGCAGCCGTGTCTTTACCAGTGATGGTTACGGCTCTTTCCAGATTAACTACTCGGGAAATGACGTTGTTTTGAGTAACTTCCAGACCATTGCCGTCCCTGAACCGGCTACGGTAGCCCTTTTGCTGGGTTCCAGTGGTGCAGGCATCCTGTGGTATGTTCGCCGCCGCCGTAAGCATCAACTGGCAATGCATGAGGAAATCATGCAAATTGACGAATGAAATGAGCAATCGGTCACCTGAAATCAACACAAACCCTAGCCAATGGGCGATGGGCTGCTAGACTATTCTGTCTGTTATCCGTCGGGTAAATCAAGCGAGAAGAAGCGATGTACGCAGTGTTCGAGAATGGTTCGCACCAGTACCGGGTCAGCGAAGGCGAAATGGTTCGGGTCGATTTCCGGGATGGCGCGGAGCCTGGCCAGGAAGTAATCTTTGATCATGTGCTGCTCGTGCAGAGCAATGCCGGTACGAAGATTGGTCGTCCTTTTGTAGCCGGTGCCAAGATCGTGGGCGAAGTGGTGGAGCACACCTCCGAGAAGCTTCGCATCGTGAAGTTCAAACGCCGCAAGCGCTATCGCCGCAACAAGGGCCATCGGCAGCACTATACGGCTGTGAAGATCAATCAGATTGTGGAGTAGTACTCTCCCTCGATTCAATGTAACAAGCCTCTCTATTTAGAGAGGCTTGTTGCATTGAGAGTTGCCCTCACGCTCCGCGTGAGGGGGCGGGGATATGTCGTAACACCCAGGTACTGATAGTGGCAGCAAGCCTCCGCTCCATCACGCGGAGCGTGATGGCAACTCTCTTACTTCGAGTTGGACAGCCGCAGTTGGGTGCTGAGCGAGTAGTTGAGTTCATCAATGCCATAATCCACTTCGGCGAAGAAGGCCTGGTAGCCTGATTTGGGTTTATCGAGAGTGACGACGACTTTGCCATCAACGATCTCGGCATCCTGGCTGTTCCAGCGGGCAGGACGGAAGTCCTGGTTGGGGTTCTGGGCAACCCAGATCCTCGCCTTCTTCGCACCTTTGTCAGTGTTGACCGTCAGCCGCATTTTGCCTTCAACATCGTCGTGCTTCCATGTGAGATTGGGCATCGGCTGATTCGTTATCTGTGATCGGTTGAAAGCGACGAGAGTAGCAATGCCACGTGTAGGAAAGCTGTCCTTCTTGCCATCCTTATTCACTTCGGCGAGATCGTGGCCGGCGTTGGGAACGATAAGCACCCATTTGGGGCCTTTCAGATCATTCCAGTAAAAGTTGAGTGCATCAACCGCCCAGTACTCATCATTGGAACCGTTGATGATCATCTTCGGCATCGTCAGCTTCTCTCGATAGACCCAGGGATCGACCATTGCCCAGAGTTTGCGGGCGTCGCTGGTATCAGGCATCGGCACCAGACCTCGTTCGGTATAGTCCGCAATCTGCTCGCTGTATTTGCCCCCGAGCATCTCGTGCTGATGAGGCATCTGGACCTGCATGTTGAGAGTATCGATCACCATTGGAGCGATGGCTTTTACTCGTGGGTCACCGGTAGCTCCGGTGAGCCAACTGGTCCAACCTCGCTTGGAAGCGCCACTGATGATGAAGTGCTTCAGTTCGGTCTTCCATTCGTCTTTAGCAAAGGCCTGCAGGGCATCCATCGACATGATCAGGCTCTTCACCATGGGGAAGAGCAACGGCCAAGACTCGTCTTTGGTTTCGAGGTACTTGACATAGGTCTCGGCAATGAGGGCGTCTTCGCTCTTGCCGTTAAAGAGAGGCTGATTGGGAATGCCAAACAGGAAGGCGACCGGGGCCTTCAAGCGACCGGCAATGAGTGCTGCGATGGTGCGGCCACCGTTATCTACTTGGCCTCCGGTGTTGAAGATGAGCATACTGTCGCCCGGCTTGACGCCGGCGGGCACCACGACCAGGAGATCGTGTGTCCACTCGATGTTCTGCCATTTCTGAGAGGTCATCTTGATGAGGTACGTCTGGCTGCCGGCGACTTCTTTCTTGTTATCGAGCTTCCAGGTGAAGCTGGGCTCAGGTCGTTTGATGTAATTATTGAGGCCGGGCAGCATGAGGCCGACATCATCAGCGTGAGATGGAACGTAGGACAGACCGACCAGGACGATCAACCCCGGCAACAGTAGCAAACGAAGCATGGTGAGCCTCACAGGAAAGCAAGAGTATCACAGGTAACAAATATCATGGGGTGGGATACGGCGGGACGCAAGAGGAAACCGAGAGTTGCCCTCATGCTCCGCATGAGGGGGCGGGGATATGACGTAACACTAAGGCTCTGAAAATGGCAGTCAGCCACCGCTCCATCACGCTGAGCGTGATGGAAACTCTACTTCCGCTTGGGAAGGAAGCCGGCGCTGGAGGCGAACATCTTTTGCCGGCGCTGGGTGGTGTGAACTTTGTGTTCCTTGCTCCGATCCTGCAGGTCGATGAGGTTGGATTGGCAGTAGCCACAACCAATGGTTTTGATGTGAAACTGGATGTATTCGACCTGGGCTTCGTCGAGGATGCCCATGACGAGGTTGCCCAGGTCTTCGCGGTTGGGGCAAGTCAACCGCTTTCGACGCCAGACGGCTCCGAGACTGTGTTCACCCCGGTCTCGTTCGTCGATCAAACGAGAGAGTGCAGCACGGAGTTGGGGAGTTTCACGCAGAGCCTTTTCGACTTTGGAGGACTTCTCGTCGGAGAGGGCCTCGTCGAGGTAGCCGTGCAGGTCTTCGGTGGTGATCTTGGTGGACATGATGTTGTTCTTTGTCTGGTTCCCCTCTCCCCACCGGGGAGAGGGGTTGGGAGTGAGGGGGATTCTCAATCGAGTTCACCCCTATTGGTTTGTTGCTCTTGGCAGGCATCGAGTTCTTCAACCTGATAAGTCGATTTAGAACCCCTCACCCCCGGCCCCTCTCCCCGGGAGGGAGAGGGAGAAAGTTATTATTCCGTCTCCCCTTCGGACTCTTGTTGCAGGCCGGGGAAGACATCCACGGGTAGCCCTGCTTCTTGAATCTTTTCGGTGATTTTCCTCACAGCGGCAAAGCGGATGTTGGCGACCTGCTGGTCTTTGATGTTGAGAGCGTCTGCAACGTCTTTGTTGCTCCAACCCGCGACGAAAAGGAGTTCCAGGACTTTGATTCTCAGGTAGTCGCCCTGTTCGCGCCAATCGGCGAGGATGGACTCCAACGCTTCGGTCAGGGCATTCTCTTCCAAATCCATCCGTTCTCTGCTGCGGGCCAGGCTGGAAACCCGGGGCCGATGATCGGTCTTGCCTTCGAAGAACTCCTGTCCATCGGGGATGTGTTGAAGAGGATGGCGACCGAGTTTGCGAAGATAATCGGTCAGCTTGTGGGCGGCGATAGTGAAGAGATAGGTCTGCAAATCGCGCTCTTCATCGAAGTTGGGCAGGCTGTTGAGGAACCCGACAAAGGCTTCCTGCACGATGTCTTCAGCCTGGGAACGATCGCTAAGACGACGACGGGCAAAGGCGAGCAGCCTGCCCTCGTAACGGTCAATGAGCCGCTGCCAGGCATCGGTATCGCCTTTGCGGATGTCCTGCACCAGAAGTTTGTCGCTCTCGGAGGGCATGGGTTGCTCGTATTTTTCCCCTCTCCCCTGGAGGGAGAGGGGTTAGGGGTGAGGGGGTATCTTAATTGAGTTCACCCTGTTGGTTTGTTGCTCTTCGTAGGCTTTATGGTCTTCAAGCGGAAAAGTCGATTTAGTACCCCCTCACCCCTAGCCCCTCTCCCTCCGGGGGAGAGGGGAGCCAAGCAGAGGAGAGAGAATGTACCATTCACTATTCTCTTAATCTAGCAAAGGGTCGTCCGAAAAGCAGGGAAAAGCGATGGTCAAGTTGTCCGGCAAGTCGGGCGGTAACGACCTTGCTGAGTGGACGAGGGGCATGCACGAGGAAGTGCATGGAAACGAACAGAACATAACGGGGCCGTTCCGAGAGATGCCGATGAGAGTATTGCAACACGATGCACAGCAAGAATGATGGTGGCTCCCCCAAGGCAGGAGCGGAGAGCAGTTCCCCCTCTGATCTCCGCTCCGCCATGCCTGAGCAGTCTTTCCCCCGAGACTGCCTCCTTGTTCCCCTGATAGCCGGTCATGTGCGTGACCGGCTATCAGTGTTTTTCCAGTTCTCATTATCGGCAGTAATTCTTGCAGTTCATCTGAACGCAAGCTAAGCTTATGCGCCATCTGATTAACCATGAGAGACTAGCATGAGTGCAGAGTCCCCCAAGGCGAAGATGCCATTGCTCGCAGGATTGTCTCAATCTCGAGAAGGATCATCCCAAGGCATTGCAGCTGAGCAGTCAGACTCAGGAAGATCTAACACGCCGATTTCCGCCTGGGACATGCAACTGAAGAAGATAGAGCATTATCAGGTCACCAAAGTATTGGGGTTCGGCGGGATTGGAACAGTCTTCGAAGCGATGGACACGCAAATCCATCGCAAGGTCGCGCTTAAAGTCCTGAATCGGAAATGGGCTAAAGATGAAGTGGCCAAAGCACGTTTCCTGCGTGAAGCCAAGCTCAGCGCGATGATCAAAAGCCCTCATGTGGCTATGATCCATGCGGTGGGCGAATCGGACGGCGTGCCCTACCTGGCTATGGAACTGCTTAACGGGTTTTCCCTGGAACAGCTCCGAAAGGAAGCCAGCCTGACGATACCTCAGATTCTTCGCCTTGCCAGGGAAATGGCAAAGGGCTTAGCGGCGGCTCATGCCCAAAACCTGATTCATCGAGACGTCAAACCTGCCAACATCTGGCTCGAAACTCTGTCCAATCCATCGGGCGGCGACAAGAAATTGTATCGTGTAAAGATTCTTGATTTTGGTCTGGCTCGTCTTGAGGAACAAACCGATGGGCTGACTCGTTTCGGAGTAGTGCTGGGCACACCTTCCTATATGTCTCCTGAACAGATCAATGGGGCACGGATTGATCCCCGATCTGATCTCTTCAGCCTGGGAGTGGTGTTGTATCAGCTCTGTACCGGTACGCTGCCTTTTCAAGGAAACGGTGTTGGCGAAGTCTGGGACGCCATTGCACAGTTTCACCCCGTTTCGACGCGGGAGGTCAACCCCGAAGTCCCGGCCAAGTTCTCCCGTCTGATTGATCGTTTGCTCAGCAAGATGCCTAATCATCGTCCGCCCGATGCCATTAATGTAGTGCGGTTGGTGGAGAACATAGAACAGGAAGAAGAACGCCGACTGATGAAGCAGGCCGGCAAAAAGTCCCCGCAGCAAGCCGCCCCAACGAACCCCTCCGCTGCCACACCACCTGTGAAAGTCGACAGCGACATTCTGCCTATGTTCAAGATCATGCTGATCGCTTCACTCCTCATGAACCTGATCATGATGGTGGGAATGGGCGTGCTGATTTACGTGTTACTGACCAGGTAGTAACGAACATCACAGACGCAGGAAGTGTTTGATGCCTTCCTGAAGGATCGCCTCGCTGGCGGGATCGACCCAGGAGGCAGTGACTTCGTAGCCGCCTTGAGGATAAGCGTCGGCTGTGGGGATGTACCATGGTCCGCCATCGCCGTAGGCGGCACAGCAGATGAACGATTCATCGAGTTGATAGCGGGCATAGAGTTGATATTCGATAAAGCACTCGCCGGGCAGATGGATGATGCGACTGACTCGGTTCAGCAGCAAGCCATTAAGTGCGATGGGTATCCCTGCTTCGACTCGCTTGAGGTAGGAGAGCTTCATCGCCGCCCGAATACGATTGGCTACAGTTTCTTTCTTGTCTCCGATAGCCTTCTTCAGTGACTCTTCGTTGAACTCCTTCCTAGCCGGCAGCTTAACCAACGTGCTGCGCCATTCCCATTTCTGGAGTGGGTGGCGATCGGGGAACTTGGCGTTGGCTGCCATGGTCTTTTGCAGACGATCCGCCAGTTCGGCGCGACGTTCGGGAGCGCCATCGTTGTACTTGCCTGCGGCGATATTACCGGCGCAACCGGTGAAGTAGATATGCGGCACTTCATCGTCCTCGGCACATTTCTCCCGTGCGATGCCGACGAAATCGGAGTTGATGATGCCATCGCCATAGTAACTCATGGGGTGTACGGCGTACCAATGCAATGCGACGAGCTTGGCCTCCTCGTTCCACAAGGCGATGGTCTTGAGCCAGGGATCGATGTCGCCCTCGGGAAGTTCGCGCAGCTTGGCATCCTTGCAGGCGCTGCCCCGCCAGCCTGTCACCTTGCCATCTTTGACGATGCGGCGGTTGCTGGCAACACGGTCCACCCTGCCCTTATTCAAGCTGAAGTGCGTGACCTTCTGCTGCTGGGCTAAGCTGGTTTCGATGGCTTTAGCCACCTTCTGCTGCACTTCCTGGAACCATTTCACATCGAAGCTCGGCGGCAGGTCGTTCTGCTCGCTCACATACTTTTGAGCGCCACCATCGATAAAGGGAGCATTGTGTTGATGAACACAGTGGAGAGCGACCCGTTCCGGCGTAGTGTGGGCGGCTTTGGCTATGGTCTTGGTGAACTCGATATGTGATTCGTTGAGAACGCCGGTCCAATCGAGAGCAGCCATCACGATAGGAGCATCGGGGCCCTGGAGGACGATACCGATACAGTAGAGGGGGGTACCGATCTTGCTGGCTGGTTTGATCCACCCGCCACACAGGCCGGAGCCCAGCGGCGGGGTGACATCGACTTTGAAGGTGGAAAGGAAGGTGGGCATGATAGTGTTTAGTGCTCAGTTCTCAGTGTTCAGGGAATTGAAACCTTGTCAAGTCAGAAGACTGTGCCACACTCCGGCGTGTACTCACGTCGGGGTGTGGTTTCGAGGCACAGCATGCCCGTCACTTCATCATCGGAATGGTGTCTTGTGCTAAGCAACCACACCCCGTCGGAGTACCGACGGAGTGTGGCACAGGTTTTGTCAATTACCATTTCGTTCTGGGTACCACTGTCTGAGCAACGAGTGTAGCTCATCTGGCGAGTTGAGTATATAGGCTGGCTTGGCGTTTCGGGTTTCTTCCCGATTGAAGGCTCCCCAGAGGGCGGCGACGCTGATCGCCCCGGCTGCATTGCCTGACAGGATGTCGGCCGGGTTGTCGCCGACAAAGTAGGTTTTGGAACAGATGGTACCGACGTGGAGAGCAGCTTTCTGCACTCCATCGGGGGCCGGCTTGGGGCGTGGCACATCATCACTGGTGACGATGACATCGAAGACATGGGTTAGTCGCAGATGAGCCACCGTAGCAAGAGCGGATGAACGACCTTTGCCGGTGAAGACTCCGAGCGCCCAACCGCTGGTCTTAGCCTCGTTGATGACTTCACGCATACCAGGGTAGAGTTCTACCCGTCCCGTCGCATGGCCATCGTCATAGAGTTGATGAAAACGCTTGGCACTGTCGGTGATATGCTGGGACTGTAGCGGTTTATGGAGAAGTGATTGCTGATCGAAGTGAGAAAGGAGCCTGGCGATGCACTCGATCTCAGCCGGGCCGAACGTGGCAACAATCTCTTCATCGGTCGGCAGCCGTTTTACCACAGGCGCCACCGAACGTCGGAAGCAATCAATGATGAAGCCGAGCGTATCGACGAGGGTGCCGTCGAGATCGAGCAGCAGCAGCGGTGGCATCACAACTTCCATTCGACGCTTTGCATTCCTTCCAGGGCCTTCAATTCCCTGACGAGATCAGGCGTCTGCATTCCTTTTCTCAATCGAATTCGGTACGAGAGATCAAGGGAAGTGCCTTTCTTACAAGTCGAAGCTTCTTTCAGAGAGTATGCCACGACATAACGCTTTAGTATTTCTTCGATCGTCGCTTGAAGACTATTGGAAATGACGAAGCGTAGATGCAGATCGGAAGATCGCCCCAGCTTTGCCGGCTGAGTGTACTGAGCAAAATAGGCGGCCAACGCGACCACGGGCAAGCCAATGAACGCTACCGACATATACCCCGCTCCAGCAGCCATGCCGACGACGACGGCACAGATGACGAAGGCGGAATCACGAGTATCTTTGACGACGGTGCGGAAGCGAACGATGGCGAGCACCCCCGCTAGAGTGAACGAGCGGGCGATATTGTTGCCGACGGCCATAACAACCATGGAGAGCAAGATGGAGAGAAGTACCAGGGTGGAGACAAATCCGTTAGTCGCAGGGCCATCCTTGGGCCGGGTGAAGTGATAGATACAGGCGACGATGCAGCCAAGGATCATCGCAGCGATGATTCGCATGAACATATCGGACTTGGTCGGTTCCTGGCCTGCATGCATCTGCAGTTCGATCCACTCGAGCATCACGCACTCCTTCCCAAACATAGTCCTCGGTCTATTGATCTCTGATGAGAAATCGAGGAGTGGGTTTTCCTATCGTCCCGATGACTGAGGTCGTAGAACAGTAATGGTCATCTTGTTGTTCACTCCTGAAGTTGCCATGAAGCCTCACATACATCTCATTGAAACGAATCTTGTTCCCGGTCTCCGACCGGGAATACACTGCAAGCCAGGCTCCGCCTGGCACGGAGACAGTATCCCACTCAACAACATCGAGGCAGAGCCTCGATTGCAGTGCGTTCCCAGGCAGAGCCTGGGAACGAGAAGACAGGGCTTCGCCCTGTGTCTGTTATGCCTCGTTACCCTGACTTTCCCCTCATGGACTTTGGCGCAGGACATTCCGAAGGACTTGCTCACCGTGGCGGAGCAGTCAGACTTCCAGGCGACGTCCAAGCATAGCGAAGTGGTGGAACTCTGTCAGCGCCTGGCTAAGGCTTCGCCGAGGATCAAGCTGATTGCTGATGCGGGCACCACCGGAGAAGGCCGCAAGCAGCCACTGTTAGTGATCTCTGACCCGCCCATTGGCACGCCGGAAGAGGCACGCCAATCGAAGAAAGTCATTGTGATGGCTTTTGCCAATATTCATGCCGGGGAGGTTGATGGCAAGGAAGGTGTGCTGATGCTGGCCCGTGAATTGGGGCTGGCACCTAATCATCCGTTGTTCAAGGATGTCATCTTCCTCGTCTATCCGAATCTGAACGCTGATGGCAATGATCGCTTCAAGCTGACCAATCGTCCCGGACAGAAGGGGCCGGCACTGGGCATGGGCATTCGGGAAAACGCCGACGGCCTCGATCTCAACCGTGATTTCGTGAAACTCAATTCACCTGAGGTGCGCTGTCTGGTCAAGCTCTTTGATCAATGGAACCCTCACATCATCATCGATTGCCATACGACCAATGGATCGTACCATCGGCATGTCATTACTTACGATGTGAACAAGCACCCCGCCTGTGACAAAGCCATCAATACGCTGGCCTGCGACAAGATCGTACCCGAACTCAACGAACGCCTCGATAAGAAAGGCGGCTGGAAAGGGTTCTGGTACGGCAACTTCAACCGGGACAAGACGGTCTGGGAGACATACGGCCATCAGCCCCGCTTCAGCACGCAGTACTGTGCCCTGCGACAACGAATCGGGATCCTGAGTGAATCGTACTCGTATGCTTCGTACAAGGATCGGGTATTGGCGAGCAAAGACTTCGTGAACGTGATTCTCGATTATGCAGCTGCTCATAAGGATGAGATCGTCAAGACGCTGGAGGAGGCTGTTCAGCGACAGATCACCGGCGAGCAACAGGTAGCACTCCGGGCGAAGATTGTGCCGATGCCTGGACGGTACACGGTGCTGGGGTTCGCAGAGAAGGACGAGAATGGCAGGCGAGTACGGACGGAGACACCGAAGGAGTATAGCGTGACCTATGTTGGTGGCGTGGAGGCGACCCTGACAGTGCCTCGGCCAACTGCTTACCTGGTGCCCAGACAGTTTCCATTAGCCATCGAGACCCTACGACGGCATGGCATCGCCTTTGAAGAAGTCGATAAGGACAACGATTTCGATGTTGAAGTTTATAAGGTCACCAAACTCAGCCAGAGTCAGGTGGGGTATCAGAAGCATAAGCTCGTAACCGTCGATGCCGAGAAACGAGCCGACAAGAAGAACATCAAGGCTGGGGCTTATGTGCTTGTGAAGACGCAACAACCGTTAGGAAACCTGGCTAGCTTCCTGCTCGAACCCAAGGCCGACGATGGGCTGACAACGTGGAACTACTTCGATGAGGGCCTCAAGGAAGGCGAGGATTTCCCGGTGCTACGGGTGGTGAAATAAGGTAAGGTACTCATAGGAATTGACTTGAGAGTACTATTCAATGCGCCTGAGATTCGCCAGGATCGCTCTTCTTGTTCTAGTGTTTGCCATACTTCTGCTGTACTTGACTATCCCGGTTAAGGAATATCGTTGGCAACAGGACGTCTCATACAGTGGCAAATTGACACCTGAAATGATCAAGGAGATTTGGGGGAAGGAGGCTGACAAGGAGGCGAAAGGCATCAGTGGATATGAAAAACAAATGCTAGGATGGACTATTGAGACCAAATATGATTGGTATGGATTGAAACCGACAGTATTCAAGCAGATGATTCCCGGGGGCAAAGCTACCTTGGACACTGTCGTTATTATTGTGTTGTTGGCTTTGGTACTGCCACTCTTCTGGAAAGCTCATCCACCTTCACCAGGGTTGATGCCGGTTCAAGAATGACTACTATCTAGCACTTTTCATCTAGGATAAGCTATAGTTCCACTACCCCCATCCTTGGAACAGTGGATCAATGAGTGAAGTTCATGACGCCAAGACGCTGGAGCCCGCACCTGGCTCGGGTGTCAACAGGCTCATCAAGCAGCTGAAGAGCAGGCAGCGAGAACTCTGGCTTCAGGGGAAGCAAGAGCCTGCCGAGACTCTGCTCAAGGCACACCCCGAGGTGGCTGCCTCGCCGGCAGCGTTCAGCCTCGTCTATGGCGAGTTCCTGCTGAGGGAGGAGACAGGCAGCCCAGCCAAGCTCGATGAGTTCAAAGAACGGTTCCCCGGGTTAGCACAGCAGTTGGAAGATCAAGTCAAACTGCATCAGGTCTTCGGCAACTCGGTATGGCGTGACGATACCGAAGTGTACGACCTGACTCAAATGGTAAACGAATGCCCCGCCCCGGATATCCCCGGCTTCACTGATTTTACTCTGTTAGGCCGTGGCGGGATGGGATTGGTCTATCGGGCCCGCCACATCAAGCTTGATCGTCTTGTCGCACTGAAGATGATGATCGACGGCCAATATGCCAGGTCGGAAATGCTGATCCGGTTCCGCACTGAGGCGGAGGCTGTCGCTCAGCTCGATCATCCGAATATCGTGCCGGTCTACGAAGTAGGCGAATGGAACGGACTGCTCTACTTCACCATGAAGCTGGTGGAAAACGGATCGCTGTCGCAGCACCTGGCCAACTTCAAGAATGATCGTCAAGCGGCAGCAAGACTGGTCGCTGATCTTGCTCGCGCTCTTCACTATGCCCATCAACGCGGCATCCTGCATCGTGACCTGAAGCCTTCCAACATCCTGATCGATCACGACGGCAAACCCTACGTCACCGATTTCGGCCTGGCCAAGCGTACGGATCGCAGCGCCAACATCACGATCACTCAAGGCTGCGTCGGAACTCCCGGCTACATGGCGCCGGAGCAGGCGGCAGGAAAACGGTTCCTCACCGTAGCCGTCGATGTCTGGGGGCTGGGAGCAATCCTGTATGAGCTGCTTACGCAGAAGGCTCCGTTCGCCAACGAAACACCGATGCAGGCGATGCTGGAGGTTCTGGAAAACGATGTTCGCCGTCCCCGATCGGTCGATGCTTCCATCAATCCTGATCTGGAAACGATCTGTCTGAAGGCTCTGGCACGGGAACCGGAACGGCGATACAGCTCGGCACTGGCCCTGGCGGAAGACCTGGATCGCTGGGGGCAAGGCGACCCGATCACGGCACGAGCTTCCCGACCTTCGGAGCGTCTATGGCGTTGGGTGCGACGCCGTCCTGCCATCGCCGGTTTACTGGTAGCGGTGTTGCTGACGGCGGTCGCCGGTGTGACAGGCATCACGCTCGCCCTGCTCTACGCCCTTTCGGGCTGGGAACGGGCCAGCGAACTGGGTCAGCAGGCCAACGTCGAAAGAATCAGTGCCGAAAAGCGACGAGACGAAGCGGAAAATCAGCTCTATTTCAGTCGAATCGCCCAGGCCAGCTTTGAAGAGAAGTCGAATCAGCCTGCTTCGGCCAGCTACCTTCTGGAGCAATGCGAACCGGATAAACATGAGCAGGTTGACCGTCGTAACTGGGAATGGCACTATCTTCAGGGATTGCTCCACGCCGACTTGCTGACCATTTCGGATGCACATGAAGAGATCACGTTTGACCTGGCATTCAGCCCCGATGGACAGCAACTGGTCAGCGCCGGGGGATCGCCTTATCGTCCTTATCCGCCAGATCGGGTTCGTGTGTGGAACGTCTGGGGAGAGCAGGCCGGTAAGGCGGTGGCAGAGTTCCCTCATCCTCGATTTCTGCAACAGGTACGCTACCTGTCTGATGGCCGGAGAATCGTCTGGTATGGGGATGACAAGAAGGAGCTTCATGTCGCCGACGTATTATCGGGAAAGGTCGTGCAGACAATCTCTTTGCCGAACGGGTTGCAGAATATCGCTCTCAGTGCTGATGGAACTCGCTACGTTTATCTGACCGGCAATGGACGCTATCAAGTACATGAACTGGCCACCCAGAAGTTAATCCACGAGTTCACGCTGGAGAACACGTCCGCTAATACTATCGCTTTCAATCTAGATGGCACCATCCTGGCCATCAGCACAAAAGATGCTCTCATCCTACATTCGATTGCCAAGTCCACCAACCTTCGGCTCACTTCAGGTGGTTCGGGCCGTAGCAAGACAGCATTCAGTTCTGACGGGAAACTGGTGGCTGTGGGTATGACGACCGGCGTCGTCAAGATCTGGGATGCCGTCACCGGACAACAACTGCAAAGCCTTTCCGGCCACGATGGCGATGTCCGGGCAGTGGCGTTCAGCCCCAATGGCCAGCAGTTAGCTACCACGGGAGCTGATCATACTGTCAGGCTGTGGACCATCAAAACCGGGGAAGAAGTGCTTCGTTTCCGTGGTCATCAGGGCCGCGGTATGTGCCTGTGCTTTCATCCGTCGGGAAGGTTTCTCGCTTCAGGATCCGGGCAGCCGAGCGAAATCAAAGTCTGGGATTTGACTCGTCAGCAGGAGTATCTCAACGTCAAACCACCCGCCGGCAAACGGATCGAGGCTCTGAGCTTTTCGAGTGACGGCAACCTGGTTCACACTCTCCGGGCGACAGGCCCTCTGCAGAGTACCGATGCCTCGACGGGAAGCGAGCAGTCAGCTAGCAAGATTGAGTTCACCGGGAAGCCGATCCGTCCGGCGGTGATCGCAGCGTTCTCCTCTGATGCCTCGCTGCTGGCAGCCTTGAGTGAGTCTTCAGACAAGGTGGTGGACATCGTCTCGATGAATGACCAGAAAGTGCTTCATCAACTGGAACACAACAGTGAGGTGAAGAACCTGGGCTTCAGCAAGAATGGCTCCAGGCTCGTCACTTCCTCGCCGGCTCAAAGACAGGGCGAGTCTCGAGAGATCAGAGTATGGGACACCACGACGGGGAAGTTGGTTTCACTAACCAAATGTGATCCCTTTGTTGAGTCTCGAACATACGGAACGGTAGCGCTGAACGCCGACGGAACGCTGCTGGCTCATGAGGAATATCAGAAGGCTGCTCGTGAGAATGGCAACCCTGACCGTACCTGTCAGTTCGTGATTCGCGATGCAATGAGCGGTGAGGAGGTGCATCGTCTCTCTGGAGTTTTGCCACGTGTGGAACGGATCGCCTTCAATCACGATGGGTCGCTCATTGCATTGTCTTGTGAAAAGAGGGGAGTCGTGGTCTACGATCTTCTCCATAAGAAATGGTTACATCAGGAGCCACTACAGGGTTCTTCGAATCGCACATCGCTGGAGACGTTCTGGGATTTGTCTTTCAGCCCCGATGGCCAACGGCTGGCCGGTGTCAACCGGGTTCATGTGTTGTTATGGGACATCCACACCGGCCAAATGGTGCTGACCCTGCGAGGAGCCGCCCCGCCAAGCGGTGATAACGGTTTCAACCCCCGGGTGGCTTGGAGCCCCGATAGTCGCCGGCTGGCAGCAAGCAATTCCGATACCAGTTTCAGCATCTGGGATGCCGGGGACAGGCACAGCCCAGTTGCGAAGAAGGCGATGCAGGAGGCGGCGATGATGCGGGCTGTGGGGCAGTAGGCGATCCGATTACCACACTGTTTTGAGGTTAGTCAACGCTCTGATCCTGGCATCAGCAGTGACCAGTTCTAAACCTGTAGAGAATGCCGTAGCTGCAATAATGCGGTCGGGCATGTCGGGAACGGTACTGCGTGGGATGTAATTCATTTCCAGTGCAATTCTAACGGTTAGCGGGACTACATCGATTGGCTCAAGTGAATTACTGATAGAGTTCCACAACTCATCCAAGACCGCTTGATCGATCCGTCTTCGTTCCGTCAAATAAATCAGTTCCACGATTGTTATGCTCGAAACAAGTATCTTCCCATGTTGCTCTGCCTGCTCTAATGATTTACGGGCAGCAGTAGAGAGCTTATTCGTTTCAGAAAGATACCAAATAATAGAGTGCGTATCAGCAAGAACATTGTTCATTCATCGTTGCCTTTGGGAAACTCACGTGGGAAGTTGGCACACATCTCACGGCGTGCTTCCTGAAATTCTTCCAATGATGGAATTTGTAAACGGAGATGCTCCAGTCGACCAGCCAATGGTTTTCGCTTAGGAAGGGCAGCGGTATGAACATCTTTCACATCCGTCTCCAGCACTTCCTGGGCGTATTGCTCCAACCCCTTACCCTGCTCGATGGCACGTTGGCGAAGGCGTTGTTCTAATTCTACGGGCAGTTGCAGTGTCAGTGTCATGGTTCACCTGTAGCCATTATAAGCAGTCAGCTAAGGGGTTGTCAGTACCATTTCAACAGATCGAATGGTTGGTCTCCGTCACAACATGGCGGATCGTGATGGCAACCAACCAGAATCCATCCCCCGCCCTTGCAAATACTTAGGTCTTTGCCCAAACTATGAGCAGTTGTTCATCGTCGTAACTATCAGACGGATATGAGCGCATCGGCCATGCAGGCAGATCTGGGATTGTTGCAGACTGCCACCACGCCTGCCTCGGCTACGCCGGGGGTCAGCATGGGGGACGCTTTCGTGCGCACCTTAATGAAGCTCGTGGCGAGCTGGTCGGCACCTTGGTCTACCTTTTGGGCAGCCAGGAAGATGCCAACGACGCGGCCCAGGAAACCTTCATGAAGTGCTGGCGGAACCTGGACGAGCTTGACAAGGTACAGAACCTGCGGGCCTTCATCTTCCGGGTCGCCATGAACACCGCTACCGACATTCGGCGCAGCAGCCTGGCGACGGAAAGCCAAACCGATGGGGGAGGAAGAGATGTACGCAGCTCCCACCAATACCGACTGCGACAACCTGGAACAGCAGGAACAGGTGCAGCGTGTCCGCCGGGCGATTCGGACGCTGCGCATCGAAGAGCAGGAGATCTTCCTGCTGAGAGAGAATGGCGAGATGACCTACGAGCAGATCGCCGAGATACGCTCCGTGCCTGTGGGCACCGTGAAAACCCAGATGCGGACCGCTCTACAGAAGCTCCGCAAGATTTTGGAAGAAGAGCCGGGAGGTATGCAATGATGACGTGCCAAAGCTGTTCTGAACAGCTGCTCGAGTACGTCTATGGCTTGCTCGACAGCAGCGATCCTGTGGAAGCCCAGACGCTGACAGAACTGCGCACCCATCTGGAAACGTGCACCCAGTGTCAGGCTGCCTACGAACGAGCCAAACAGCAGCAGAGCCTTCTCGGCCAGGCCAGCCGGGTGAAGACCGATCTGACGTTCGTCGCCCCCAAAGTGGAACCACGCCGTACCGCACTTGTTCGTCAACGCTCCAGTTACGTTTCTTGGTATGCCACCGCAGCGAGTCTGCTGGTAGGGCTGCTGGCAGTCACTGGCTCAGCCTACTGGTGGGGCAAGACTACCAGGTGGCAGGCCATCGAAGAAGCACGGGTGAACCTCGAAAACGTCAAAGCCTTGCCAGCACCAGACATCAACGTCTCTGCCCCTTTCAAGCAGCAATTGGCCACCCAGGTATTGGCTACGGAGCTACTGAAGAAGTCTCTTCTCGCCAAGGAGGCTTCGATTGAGAAAGAGCTTCTGGCCAACACCAATTATCAACAGTTGATTGGACCCACGAACGTCACGGCTAACAACGATGCCCCGATGGTCTTCTTGAACCAGACACTCATCGAACAGCCCGCGCCAGTCAATGAAGTGGCTAACAAGCTGACTGATCCCAGCACGCAGAACTCGACGACACAGCAGTATCGCCGTTCCGGGCCGAACTCCAACAAGTACCTCTACACGCTGTCTTCTCTAGCCTATGATGGCGCCAACAACAAGATTTTCAACAACGAAGTCTCGCAGGACATCACTAACAATGTGCTTGGCTACAAAATCAACCATCCGATTACGGTCTTGCAAGCAGAACTAGCCGCCCATTTGTGTACCGACAAGCCGCTCTATCAGCCGGGCGAAGAGGTCTTCTTCCGAGGCATCGCTCTCGATAAGGTCAACTTCACACCAGTCAACGACGAACTTGAGTTTACTTTCACCCTGATCGGCCCCGGCATGGATAAGCCACTCAAAAAAGTGGCGAAGCTAGCTCACATCATTGATCCGGTCACCAGACAGCCCATGAAGGATGTTCGTGGGCAAACGATTCAAGCCATTGGCTGTGATTCGATTACCCTGCCGCCGAACATGCCACTGGGCGAGAGCACCTTGACCCTCACTGAGAAGAATAGCCGCATTCCTCCGCAGACGGTCAAGTTCATGGTCAACAGCCTGACCGCTCCGAAGTTCGACAAACAACTTCAGTTCGCCCGTGCCTCTTATGCCCCCGGCGACGAGGTGACTCTCACCGGCAAGGTCAAGCTGCCAAGCCAGCAACCGTGGAGGAACGGTTCCATCAAGGCTGACATCCAGATCGATGGCGAGAAGTACGACGCCCAGGGGAACAAGACCCAGGTTGACTTGGCCGCCAGCACGGACAGTGCGGGTAACGTGAACCTCGCCTTCCGTCTGCCCAAGACGATTCAGCAGGGACAGGGCACATTGTCGCTCAAGCTCCAGGGCGCTGATGGCCAGGAAACCTGGTCGCATCCGCTGCGAATCGAAACCGGAGCGGTACTCATCGATGCCTACCCCGAAGGTGGCGACTTAATTGCCGGCACGCCGAATACCCTCTACTTCCAGATGCGGAATCAGTATGGCGAAGCAGTCGATGGCGAGGTGGAACTCCTCGACAGTAAGCAGAAGCTGATCGTGACCGGGCAGACTTTCCATGACGAAACCGAAGCCAAAGCCTCACGAGGCATGGGGTCGTTCAGCTTCACACCTCAAGCTCAAGAAAGCTACTCACTTCGGCAGAAGAAACCTGCCGGCACCCAGGAAATGACCACGCTGCCCGCAGCCAAGGCATCCGGTGTAGCCATGCATATCGAACAGAGCGTTCTGCCCGCCGGCGCTCCGTTGCAAGTGGAACTCAGCAACATGGGCGATAGCCGCACTCTGGCTGTCTCTGTCCATTGCCGGGGGGTACTAATCGCTCTGGATCACTTGACGATGGCGGCCAACGTCACGCAGCGGATCATGATCGATGCTGTCAAACCTCTCGGCGGTGTCTATCGTGTTACAGTCGCAGAGATTGTATCTCGGAATAACACCTGGCAGGTGGTGCCGCTGGCGGAACGGCTGGTCTATCGCCAGCCGAACAGGCAATTGCAGCTCGGCCTGAAGGCTGAGCAGGTTCCGGGCAAGCCGCTTCAGTTGCAGATCGAAGCGAAGAACGAGACCAACCAGCCCAGCGCCGCCTACGTCACCATCGTCGGGGTCAATCAATCACTTCTGCAACTGGCGGAGGCGACGACCACCCGCCGATTGCCGGCCCACTTCCTTCTTGCCGGTGAAGTTCGTCAGCCTGAGGATCTGGAGTTTGCCGATTTCTTTCTCAGCGGACATCGCAGCGCCGATCGGGCTCTCGATCTGCTTCTAGGGGTACAGGGCTGGCGCAGGTTCAAGGAAGTAGATTCCACCGCCGTTCTGGATCAACTGAAGAACCGACAGGCACAGCAGACCACGACCGAGTCGCTGCCGATCCGCTACTACGACAACCGGGAACAGATGGTCGAGATTGTTCGCCGGAAAGTGAAGGAGATAGTCGAGAAGTCGCCGGAACAGCAAAAGCTGCTCGAAGCAGAGAAGGCTGTGCTCGAACTGAATGCACAAGTCGAAACACGAAAGAGCCGGCAAGCCAGTGATACCGTCAAACGGCGAGTTGAACTTGCGACTGCTGAAACACAGTACAAACAATCGCAAGAGGAATGGCAGCAATTTATGACCTGGTTCTATCTGGGCACTGCTACCGTATTGGGTGTTCTCAGCATCCTCGGAGCTATTGCTCTCCTGGCCCGCCGGGCAACGCTGCCCTGGCATCTGGCCGGGACTATTGGTACCCTCAGTGCGTTGGGGCTGATCGGAACCGCTGTGCTTTGGTACCAGCAACCAGAACCTGCCCTGGCGATGCCTCATCCAACGGAACCACCTGTTGTTTCTGTGGCTCTTAACAACGATGAAAAAGCCCCCCGGCCTGCCAGCAAGGTCCTTGAGGTTGCCAAGAGTGATGCTCCACTGCCCCCATCCATTCGTCGTGGTACCACTGAATCTACATCAGGCAAAGGTAAAGACGCGGACTCAGACGAATTGAAGAAGGCTACTTCCGACGAAAAAAGTATGGAAGACCGCAAGACGCCTCCAAGTGAAAGTAACAACAAGAAAAAAGAACCCGACTTGCCTGCACCTTCGGGAATAGTGGCGACACCTTCACAATCTCAGTTGCCGGGGAAAATCAATGTTCCTGGCAATGCGGATACGCAGACTGGCCAGCGAGACCGATTATCCAAGAATCAGTCAGCTCCAGGCAGACAGCAGTCGCAAACTCAGTATGAACAGCAAGGCAAGAACAGGCTGGCAGACCCACGTGCGCAAGTGATCTCTCCCACAACTCCAACGCAGGATTATGGATCGTACAAAGCTGCCGACAAGGTAATCAGCAAGCAAGAGAATGGTCAGGCAAAGTCACAACCTCAACCGCCCAGCCCCGCAACAAATAGCATCAAAAGCATGGGCGACTCCGGTCGACCGGGGATCGGCGGCGGTCTGGGTGGCGCAGGTGGCGGTGGCTTAGGAGGCGGGGGTTTGGGTAGTGGCGGGCTTGGAAAGCCATCTACCGACGCCTCTGGGTCAAACAAGACTGTCAAAGATAGCGGCAAAGAGTCTTTCAAGAAGAACGACGCGGAAAAGCTTGACGACGATGGTCGTCAGCAGAACAGCTTCTATCTCCGTGAGTACAGTTGGAAGGCGGAAGCCAAGCCAGCTGGCATCACCCTGGCGACGGCAACCTGGAGCAAGACGGTCTACTGGCATCCGCTGGAGATCGTGCCTACCAGTGGGAAGCTGGAACTGCCCATCGAACTACCTCCCAACGAAGGCGTCTATCACTTTGAAGTCTACGGCCATGATGGCGAGGGACGACTGGGCGCGGCTTCGATTGACATCCCAGCCCCAGTGCAATCGGTCTCACTGCATACGAAGCTATCTAAGGCCAGGGCCAGGGTGGGAGATGTGATCCAACTTGAATGCGAGGTGCAGAACCTTTCGACCCGGCGACAACCTCAGGTGATTGCGAAGATACAACTGCCCGAAGGGACGAGCCTGCCCCCGAACCTGAAGCAGTTGCGGTTTGCCGCCAAGTCGTCGGCCTCGGACGATTCCCAGGAGCCGACGAAGTATTCCATCAAAGGCCGTGAACTGACGTTGAACTGGGCCGAGATGGCTGCCGGGCAACGACTGAAGCTATCGATCGATTTGATTTGCAACAAGCCTGTGGAAGCTACCACCAGCACGTCGAAGGCCTATCTGGAGAATCAGGAGGCTGATGCGGCGGTGGTGCCGGGATTGAGTTTGAAGATTGCCAAGTAGGGCACGCTGTGCGTGCCTCACAATGACAGTATCTCGTCACAACAGGATTTGGTAAAGGCAGCTAGTCGTGGAGAGGCACGCACAGCGTGCCCTACGAAACTATCTCCGCCCCCTCATGCGAAGTATGAGGGCACCTCTAGTCGGAGCGTGAAGACAACTCTATTTCCCTATGCAGAACTGGCTGAACACCCGGTCTAGCAAATCGTCGGTGTAGACCGCGCCGACCATGGCGCCGATGGCATCGAGTGCGATGCGAAGCTCGGACGCGACCAGTTCCATGTGACGCTTCTCGTGGACTAGTTCGAGTGCCTGAGTCAAGCTGGTCAGGGAATGTTCTAGATGCACCTGACAGCGGGAAAGGCTGGGTGGCAGGTTGGCGGGACGCAGATGCCAGCGGGCCTTCTCGGCAAGGGTGAACCGAAGTGTCGAGAGCCCTGCCCCGGTGATCGTGCTGGTCAGGATGGCATGCTCCGGCAACGGCTGACTGCTCGGCAGATCGCTCTTGGTAGCGACCAGCAGTACCCGATCCTGCGGCCAGTTGCGAAGCAGTGACCAGTCCTGCTCGGTCAGGCCAATGGTGGAATCGAAGCAGACTACAAGAAGATCAGCTGCATCCACCTGACTCTGCTGCATCTCCTGAGCACGGAGTTCGATGGTTTTGGTGGGCAATAGATCGGATTGCTGGCCAGCAGTATCGATCAGTTCCAGGCTGACGCCCTGGATCAACATATTCTGGGTAAGGTAATCACGAGTGGTGCCTGCCTCGGCACTGACGATGGCTTTAGTCTCACCTAGCAGCGTGTTGAACAGGCTGCTCTTGCCGGCGTTGGGCGCACCAGCCAACACGACACGGCATTGGGTTTTGCTGCGACCCTGGCGACGCATCTGATCCTGAACATCCTGCAGGGCGATACGGCAGGCATCTATCCGCCAGACCAGGGCATCGTTTTCAATGAAGGTCAGGTCTTCGTCGGCAAAGTCGAGACCCGCTTCCACTTCGGCGAGGAGGAGGAGAATCTCTTCACGCAGGGCATCGAGAGGACGGGCCAGGCCACCGGCCAATTGCGTGAGGGCGGTGCGAAGTTCGTCGGGATCGGTGCTGGTGGAGAGAGCATGCACTGCTTCAGCCTGAGTGAGATCGAGCTTGCCAGGCGAGGTAAGCCCGCAGGGTGAACTCGCCCTGCTCGGCTAAACGCGCTCCACGATCAATAAGATGATCGAGCAGCGACTGCACCAATGGTGGACTGCTGACCAGATGCACTTCGACCAGGTCTTGCCCAGTGTAAGTAAAGGGAGCAGCCCACGCCTGTACTTGAACGGGCAGTGGGCTGTAGAAGTCGGGCAGACGCAGTTGTGCGGGGAAACGGCCCTGCACGATGGCGGTGGGTATGTCTTCTTTGGGATGCAACAGTGCCCGAATGGTGGGCCAGGCCTTTTCGCCCGTTAGGCGAAGGATTGCTCGTGCTCCAGGGCCATGTGCGGTGGCTGGGGCGACGATGAGATCATCGTAACGAAGGCGGGCAACGGGGGTTAAACCCGGTAAGAATCGGGGTTGAGGACGAACTCGCAACGATGGTGCAGGTAGAGTGAGCATGGCTGCCCCTTACTTCACTTCAAGCGCCTCCCGCTCTCGAAGTGACACATCCGTGACTCAACCGGCAAGCACAGTCCCACTGGCTTGCCTATCTTACTATAGGTCAATTTAAGGTGAAACCAAGTGTTTGGCGTTGAAGGTTAGGTGAAGGCAGGGATTTTGATGAAGAGAGACATCTGCGATCAACTCATGTAAGTTATCCTCAGCCTTCTTGGGAGGGCGAGGCTCCTGCCGAGCCGCAAGCGATTGCATGAACAGCTCGGCAGGAGCCTCGCACTCCCGGCACTCTGATTTGTTGTTCATCAAACTGGGATATCACATCATGAATGTGCTAGTCATTGATGTCGGTGGAACGCATATCAAACTTCTCGCTACCGGACAAACTGAGCCTCGCAAGTTTCCTTCCGGACCGACCATGACTCCGGAGCAGATGGTCGCCGGGGTGAAGGAACAGACGGCTGATTGGAAGTACGAGGGCATCTCCATCGGTTATCCCGGCTATGTGCAGCACGGCAAGATCATGCTGGAGCCACACAACCTTGCTCATGGCTGGATCGGGTTTGACTTTGCAGCAGCCTTCGGTTGTCCTGTAAGAATCATCAATGATGCAGCCATGCAGGCGCTGGGGAGTTACGAGAAAGGGTTGATGCTGTTCCTGGGATTCGGCACAGGACTCGGCTCAGCCCTGATCGCTGATGGCGTATTGATCCCAGCCGAGTTCGCGCACCTGGCCTACAAAAATGGTACCTATGAAGATTATGTCGGCCTGCGTGGGCTGGAACGGCTTGGGAAAAAGAAGTGGCGTAAGCACGTAGCCATTGGTGTATCGAGGATGATCGACGCCCTTCACCCGGATGATATCGTTCTCGGCGGTGGCAACGCCAAGAAGCTGAAGGAACTGCCGACCGGCTGTCGCCTGGGTGATAATTCCCACGCCTTTGAAGGCGGGTTTCGGTTATGGTTGAAAGCATACGGATTTGGCGACCTGCGCATGGCATCTGGTGAGCATCACGCGAGGTGACGTCATTAACACAAGCGCATTGGGAAGGCGAGGCTCCTACCTAGCTATTTCTCAATCGCTAACGGCTCGGCAGGAGCCTCGCCCTCCCAGCATCAGAAATCGAGGTAGATCATGCAAGTTGGGTTCGCTACCGATCATGGCGGCTTCGGACTGAAAGAGGAAATCGTTGCCCAGCTTCGCCAGGCTGGGCATGAGGTGATGGATTTCGGTGCTCATCATCTGAATCCTACCGATGATTATCCCGACTTCGTCATCCCGCTGGCAGAGGCGGTTGCTTCGGCTAAAGTTGAACGTGGTGTAGCCATCTGTGGCAGCGGTGTCGGTGCTGCGGTGGCTGCCAACAAGATTGCCGGTGTTCGTGCCTGTCTCATCCACGATCACTTCTCGGCCAGGCAGGGAGTCGAGGATGATCACATGAACATTCTCTGTATGGGTGGCCGTACGGTTGGGCCGGCTGTCGCCTGGGACCTGGTGCAGACGTTTCTCGCAGCCGAGTTCAGCCAGGCTGAACGACACCTGCGACGATTGTCGAAAGTAGCGAAGTTGGAGAAGCAGCCTCATACAACAGCAGAGTGAGTTCTCTGGATGCGAACGTGATAGAGACTTCTGAACCGCAGTCATCGCAGTTGTATCGCAACCTCCATCTGGAGTGTCTGTTCAACGCCCTCAACGGCGTGTTCATGGGGACGATTCTCTACGCTGCCCAGGTCATCGCTCTAAAAAGTCTGCATGCCAACCAGTGGCATATCACCATTCTTACTTGTGCGTTTCCGTGCGGTGCGTTCCTTGGCCCGGTGTGGGCGAAGATGGGGGCCCAATGGGGCATGCAGAAGCTCGTCCTTCGCATGGCCATCTGGGCTAACCTGCCGCTGTTCCTGATACCTTTCCTCGAATATCTGCCTGGTGATTCGCCGGCGTTCTGGTTCACGGTACTGATTGCCATCAGCCAGTTGGCGTTCTCGGCCATGAGGATGGGGCAGTCGAGTTTGTACCACGCCACCTACCCCCGTTCGATGCGGGGCAGCGTGCTGGGCTGGCTGATCTTCTGGAACTTTATCACGATGGTGTTGACGGTGATGGCTATCGGCTATCTGGTCGATGTTGAGGTGGGCAACGATCCGAACAACTATCGCTGGCTTTGTCCTCTGGCCGGGGTGTTCGGCCTCGTCGCGAGCCTGGTCTATGCTCAGGTGAAGCCAGGGAAGGTTGTTCTCGCCGAAGCAGGCAGCCTGGGCAGTGCATTTCGGGCTGTTCGACGTGTACTGTCTAAAGATCATGCCTATCGCCGGTTTCAGATTGGCTACTTTCTGTCGGGGTCAGCTTTCTTTTTGTCGATCCACCTGGTACTCATTATGTGCAAGCAGGACTTGCACTTTTCGTCATTTCAGTTGTGCCTCTGGCTGGCGGTGATACCCCAGGCGATGCTAGCCATTACCTCGCCCTTCTGGGGCAGGCTCATGGATCGGCTGGGCATTGAGGAAGCTCGTTTCTTCATCGCTTCGATCATGACGATTTATCTGCTTTGCTATTTCATCGGCATCGTCGGGGCGATTCCGATTCTGATCTATGTCGCCAGCGTGCTCCGCGGGGTAGCAGAAGGTGGTGGGCAAGTAACCTGGGCATTGGCATCCGTTCAGTTTGCCCCGACCGCCGAAGACGTACCCACCTACAACGGCATTCACTTCTGGCTCAATGGCATTCGTGGTTTGATGATGCCCTGGATCGGCACGCAACTCTTCGTGGTAGCTGGCGCTAATGCCCTGCTGGCGGGTATCGTGACGTCGGCTTCGGCGATTGGCGTGGTGATCTGGTCGCTGAGCGATGACCGCAAGATGAAGGCGAGCGCTGTTCCTCCTCATGAACTGATCGAGGAGGAGGTTGATGCGACGACAGCTGCGACGGGTACCGTGAATGAGTGATGACATCAACACAAACAGCCTGACCGATGGTCAGGCTGAGGTGATTCAAAGTGACTGGCTACTTCTTGGCCAACACGCTCTTAACGTCGTCAGGTGTGATATGCATTTCGGGCTTGCCGAGGAGGCCGGACAGCCAATTGCGGATGATCTTGGAGTAGGGCGGCTTGGCGGTGTTGAGCACAGCCATCAGGCGCTTCTCACGGCGAAGGCGTTCGGCAGCCTTGCGTGGTCCGTTGGTGGCCCGAGCTTCCTTTTGCTTGACAGCACGGAGTCGGTATCGATCGCCTCGCTTACCCATGGCACTTCCCTAACAAATAGCTAAATACATGTGGCCTGTTACTTTATGGCTGATGAGCCAAAGGAACAGAGTGGGCGCTACAGGATTCGAACCTGTGACCCCCTCGGTGTAAGCGAGGTGCACTACCGCTGTGCTAAACGCCCATGTCACTAGGACTTAGGTATTGTCTGAAGTCGCCGCGATCTGGCAAGGGAAATGGTGAAATCGTCTATTTCTGCATCCTGCCTTTACAGAATCGCTTACTTCACTTATCCATGACTGGGTAAGGGTTTAGGGTGATACCAATGACTGCCAAATCTCCATCGGTCCGCTGGTTACTTTGCTTCTTCGGCATTGTCGTTGTCGGCGTGACGCTCGACTTGATGACCAAGAACGCTATTTCGGGAACACTCCCTGATGAACAGCGAGTGCCTGGGGCCATCATACAGAGGGAGATCATCCCCAACTGGTTCAGCCTGTTGACCAACTCACCACTCAATAAGGGGGCGTTGTTCAGCCTGGGGGACAAATTCAAGAACGGGGCCAACCTCTTCTTCATTACGATTAGCAGCCTGGCGATTCTAGGTATTCTCGCCTGGGCCTTCTGGCCCAACCTCAAGCGGCCAGCCATCTATACCGTGACGCTGGGCTTCGTGCTGGCTGGTGCTATTGGCAACTTGTTCGACAGAATTGTCTATGGCGGCGTACGTGATTGGATCTGGGTCTACTACCATCGAGGCCCTGATGACTACCCTTTCAACTGGCCGGTGTTCAACCTCGCTGACTGTTTCCTCGTCGGTGGAGCGATTCTACTTGTCCTCCATGGCATCTTCTGGCCAACACCGGCTAAAGAAACTGCCACTGTTGCATCCACACTGCCTGCCAAGAGCTAATATAGAAGTGGGACTTTTCCCACAGGCATCCTCATCCCGTGAACCTGCTGCTACATCTTGATGGCTTTGATGGCGTTGCTCGGCTCTTTCCGTTGCCGAACTTTGTCATGATGCCTCATGTCGTCAAAGCGTTTCATATCTTTGAGCCACGTTACCGTGAACTGACCGAAGACGCTCTGAAGAAAGACAAGCTGATTACCCTCGTCTTGCCCCGTGACGGCTGGGACAAGAACTACGAAGGCAGCTTTGGTATCCACGACATCGGATGTCTGACGCTGATTCAGGAACACGAGAGGCTCGAAGATGGCCGGTTCAACCTGGTGCTGCGCGGCCTGAGCCGGGTGGAACTGGAGCATGAACTGCTCACGAGCACCCTCTATCGACAGGCCAAGGTCAAGTTGCTGCCCGATGCTGTCGTCAACGAAGACAGCCTGCTCCGCAAGCAAATCGAAGAGGATGTTCTCCCCTGGCTGGCAGTCGAAGGGGAAGGCAGACAGCAGTTCCACAAGCTGCTCAACAGCTCTGCCCCACTTGGGACGATTGTCGATGTTGTCAGTTTTGCACTGCCCCTGCCCTCCGACTGGAAGCAGGAGTTGCTCGAAATCCTGAGTGTGCCCCAACGAGTGAAGCGCCTGGGCGAACTGCTCCATTCGGTGAAGCCCTTCCATGTGCCGGAGGATGATCATCCCAGCAGCCGGCGTAACCCTCCTGATTTCAGCAAGAACTGATGCTTTCTCCAGAACTCGTTATCGAAGTGCTGGGCCAGGTGCCGTACGACGAAGCCTGGCAGTTGCAGAAACGGTATCATGCCGAGATCGCTGATGGGCATCGACCGGCGACATTGTTGCTATTGGAACATCCTCGGACCATTACCTTCGGTCGATCAACCAAGGCAGCCAGCTTGCTGCATACGGAAGAAGCCTATCAACAACTCGGTTTTGCGGTGCATCATGTGGAACGTGGCGGCGATGTGACGTACCATGGCCCCGGGCAACTGGTGGGATATCCGCTGATTCCGATGGTGGATAAGGTGGGTGACTTTCTGCGGCGATTGGAACAACTTCTACTCAAAGTCGTTGCTCAGTTCGGCATCAGCGCCCGACCGAGTCCTGGGTATGCCGGGCTATGGGTGCCCGGCGAAGATGGCAGCGAAACCAAACTCGCCTCCATCGGCATCGCTGTCAGTCGACGGGTGAGTTATCATGGGTTTGCTTTGAATGTGGCGACGAACCTGAGCGACTTTGAGTTGATCGTGCCGTGTGGGTTGGCCGGGGTGCGCATGACATCGCTGGAGATGTTATTGCAACGACCTGTAAGTATGAATGAAGTAATTGATGTGGTTAAAAAAGTGAGCCTTTCAGAAGATCATGCTGACTTGGCATAGTTACGCCGAGTACGGCGAAACTATGGCACCCGTCAGGCCAGTCGTCTACTTCTGCTGCAACTCATGCTGTAGGGCAATAATCATGGCAGCCCGGCCTCGCGCACAGTTCTGCCATTGCTGTTTTTTCTTCGGATCACGCTCGGCTTCGGCGATGTCGATCCAGGCTGCTTGCAGATGATGCGGATCGCTCTGTTGTCTGGGAAACAGGTGCCAGTGCATGTGGGGCACCTGGTTGCCGAGGAACTCGTAGTTCATCTTACGGGGCTTGACGACGGCGTTGATCGCCTTGGCCATCGTGCTGACTTCGTCCATCAGGGTATGGCGTTGTTCGGGAGTGAGATCGAACAGTTCGGTGGCATGCCGTTTAGCGTTGACGATGCAGTAGCCTTCGTAGAACTGCCAGGGGCCAAGGAAGGCGATCGATTCCTTGAACTCCCAGACGAGTTCTTCGTCGAACTGTTCCTTGGCGTGTTTGATCTTGTCGCAGATGATACAGATTGGTTGCGCGGGCATGAGAAGCTTCCTGAGTTGAGGTGCAGAATAGCGTAAGAATCGATTCGTGCCTACGGGCAATTTCCAAGACCAAATTGACGGACTTGATTCATGTCTGTTACACTGCGGGCATGGTAGATCCCGACATTACTTTGATCACTCGCCCCCCGGCGCAGCAGGTGATGCCCGCCATCCCCGGGTACCAAGTGCAGCATCTTCTTGGCCAGGGAGGCATGGGGCAAGTTTATCAGGCTCGCGACCTCAAGCTTCATCGTGTCGTTGCCCTGAAGCTGGCACTCTCGGCGAACCATGAACCAGTACAAGCCCGGTTTGAGGAGGAAGTCAAAGCAATCGCCAGTCTGCGACATGCGAACATTGCGCAGATTTTCGCGAGCGGTCTGTTTGAAGGCAGGCCCTACTATGCCATGGAATATGTCGATGGGGGCAGTCTGAGTGATCGACTGAAGACCGGCCCCCTGCCCCCGAAAGACGCTGCCAAATTGCTTGTACTCTTGTGCGAGCCATACAGCATGCTCATGAGCAGAACATCCTGCATCGGGATTTAAAACCGGGAAACATCCTGCTCAGTTCCGGCGCCTTGCAGCCCAAGATCGCCGACTTCGGCCTGGCGAAACGGCTTAACGAGGATACCAAGCTCACCCGTACCGGCGAAATCTTTGGCAGCCCCAGTTACATGGCTCCAGAGCAGGCTTCGGGGGTGATGAAACTATCGCCGGCAGTAGATGTCTACGCCTTGGGAGCAGTTCTGTATGAATGTCTGACGGGTCGGCCACCGTTCATGGGCCCTGATGCCATGCAGACACTGATGCTGGTACTCTCGGATGATCCGGTGCCACCGAGACAGATGCAGCCCAAGCTTCCGGTAGATCTGGAGACGATCTGTTTGAAGTGCCTGGAGAAGCTGCCGAAGCGACGGTATGCCTCAGCTCAGGCTCTGGCCGACGATCTGGATCGTTATCTGAAAGGTGAGCCCATCCTTGCCCGGCCGATCAGTTCATGGGAACGGGCGCAGAAGTGGGCTGCACGCAAACCCTGGCAGGCGACTGCGGTGGGGTTGACTGTGGCCCTCATGATAGGACTCGCTCTGGGCGTCTTCTTTCTTGATCGTGCTTACCGGGAAGCACAGAAGGCTAACGACAAGTACAGCAAGTCGTTCGAACTGTCCAAGCATACCTTGAACTCGGTATTAACTAACGTGACGGGCGAACTTTCCATGGTACCGAACATGGAGCGGGCGACAGTCGAATCGTATCGACCGGCGATTGCGCTGTATCGAGAGTTGCATGCTCTGCGACCCGAGCATCTTCCGACGAGCCTGGAGTATCTCGACAAACTCTATGAATTCAGCGTCAAACAGATTCTTGCCCGCCAAGAAGCAGAGGCGAAAGCAACGCTTGAAGAATATGGCTCACTACTTCATTCCGAACTACTACGGTATCCTGACAATCAAATGTTGCAGATTGAACAAGTGCGATACTTGTTGAACCGTGCCTGGCTTGCAGGCAGGCTTAAGAATACCGGTGGGGCGAAGCAGGATCAGACACAAGCCCGCCTGCTGGTGAACCAGTTGCTCACTCGGTTTCCTGAAGATGTCAGACTGCTGAAGCAATCAGTCGATCTGCTCCAGGTCGATATTGATGAAAAGATCAGCCAAGGCCAGAACGAGCAGGCGCTGAAGCTCGGTCGTCAAAAGCTGGCCCTCTGCGAAAAGATCAATAATCTCCAGCCCTCTCAGGATCATGCACAACTGGTGCTCAGCGGCATGCGCACCCTGGGGAGCATCCTGCTCGGCATGAAGAAATTCCCCGAAGCGGAATCATGCTTTCGTGACATCGAAAAGCAACTCGCCTCGGTCGAGCTGAAAGAACCAGATCGTCTGAACATGCAGGTAACGCTGAACAAGGGCCGCAGTGAACTTTTACGGTTTCAGCTACAGCCCGACGCCTCCTATAAGGAGTTGCTCGAAGCTGAGAAGTCGAATCTGCTATTGCTCGAACGCTTCCCGGAGTACCCCACGTACGTCTACGACCGGTTCGACATTCTTATGAAGAAGGCCGTGTTGACCTATCAGTTAGGAAAAGAGAAAGAGGCAATCGAGCAACTGAAACAGTGCATCATGCAGACCGAGGCGTTTCTGAAGACTCATGCCAACTACACGATGATTGTCGACCAGTTGAGCAAACAAAAGCAAGTGCTCACCTTCCTGGAAGATCAGGCCAAACTCTCACCCCGAGGCGATCATGGCCGACCGCATTGACGCCATCAGTACCCGCTGGAGCCTGCTGCGGCTGGCCCATGGCACCCACCCCGATACGACCAAGGCCCGGCAAATGCTCGTGCTGCGCTATTCATCAGCAGTGCGGCGTTATGTGGGGGCTATCGTTCGCCAGGGTGATGACGCCGATGAATTAGCTCAGGAAGTAGTGCTGAGGTTGATGCGGGGCGACTTTGCCGGGGCTGATCCGACTCGAGGACGATTCCGGGACTTCCTCAAGATGGCTGTCCGCAACATGATTCATAACCATTGGACGAAAAGCAATCGTCGGAAAACTGATACGCTGGCTGCTGAGCCACTCAGCGGCGATACCGAACGGGATGAAGCGTGGCTCGGCGCCTGGCAGAAGAGCGTGCTCGATCATGCTCTGGAAGGATGTCGTGAGGATGAATCGAGCAGTGGTTCCTACACGCTGCTCAAGCTCCGCATGCAGTTCCCTGAGGCGACTTCGGAAGAGTTGGCGGAGAAGCTGTCCGCCAAGCTAAATGTGACGATCAAGCCCGATAGTTGTCGCCAGATGCTGAGACGTGCCCGGTTCAAGCTGGCTGAAGCGCTGGTGGAGGAAATCAAGAACGGGCTGGACGATGAATCGCCGGCCCGTGTACTTGATGAGTTAGCTGCCCTGGGGTTACTGGAGCAGGTGAAGGACTTCCTGCCGGGGGATTATGCTCAGAGTGGGAAGCTGGTTTCGTAGTGCTATCGCCCGGGGTTCAGCGGCACCCAGTAGCCGCTGTTGTTCTGCATATAGTGGTAGCGACCGAACTGATCGAGGTGGTAGACGGTACCGGTGTTGCGGTCGGTGGTGTAGCCGGGTTGCAGGTAGGGCAGAACGAACTGTCGGCCGTTGGGATCGACATAGGTCATCTTGCCGGTCATGACGTTGCCTGCTTCATTCTGATTGTTGCGGTAACCCTGTTGCCATTGGTTGATGGCACCGGCGGCATTCCGTTGGGCGGCTTGCCAGGCATCGTAGGCCTGCTTCTCTTTGGCCTGGTTGTTCTGTTCGACATTGAAAGCGTTGATCTTACCCTGAGCAGAGAAACCACCGGTGCGGGCGTATTCATAAGCGAACTGTTGCAGGCTCATGCGGCCACCCTGTTGCTGGTGCTGCTGATACATGGCCTGGCAGCGGGGATCGTTCATGGCCTGCTGAACAGCCCGGGCACCAGCTTCTTCAGCTTGCTTGACGATGTTGTTGAGATTGGCCATGCTCTGGTTGATCATGGCACCGTAGTCGGGTCCCAAGTTATATCCTCCGTAATAGACTTGCCCGAAGGCATCGGTAGAAGTGGCAGCACAGGCAGCAATGGCGAGAGTAGCAAGGCGAGCGAACATGTGAAACTCCAGGTTGGGGGTTGATGTCAGAAGCGTTTGGCTCTGACAACCCTTGTACAAATGGAGTTGGGGTGGTGTGACAATTCAACTAAAGAATATCGGCAATTATCGCATCATCATTACAAATAAAGACTTACGGCGATTCAAATAACAAAGCGAGGGGAGTTGTGCGATTGTACATCCCCCCTCGCTTGCGCTACAGGCTGTCATTGTTTACTTCACCGGCTTCTTCTCCAAGATGTCGGCGTTGTCCTGGCGATCACCGAGGAGGTGGTCGGCGAAGAAGTCCCACATTCTTTGGTTAAAGTAGGCCTGTGAGGTGCCGAAGCCGTGACGCTGGCCGGGGAGGATGAGCATATCGAAGCGCTTGTTGGCTTTGATCAAGGCATCGACCAGCCGCATGGTGTTGGCAGGGTGGACGTTGTTATCGATCTCGCCATGCACGAGCAGCAGCGAACCCTTGAGGTTGGCAGCCAGTTCAGCATTAGTGGGAACGGCGATGGTGAACTTGGTTTTCTTCTCTTCCTCTTTCTTGGCTTCGGTCTTAGTCTCGTCCTTCTTGGTCTCATCCTTCTTGGCATCGACCTTGGTCTTGTCGTCGGACTTCTTTTCCTCAGTCTTCTTATCGTCCGTCTTCTTGTCCGCTTCCTTCTTGGCGTCAACCTTGGTCTTGTCATCGGTCCTGGTGGCCTCGGTCTTCTTTACTTCGATCTTTTCATCCTTCTTGACCGTCTCTTTCTTCATGTCAGCGGAGAGCTTTTCCAATCGAGCCTTGGCATCGTTCAAATCCTTTTCGAGCTTGGCCAGGTCAGCGCCCTTGGCAGTGGCCATCTTGGTGCTGATCGTTGCCAGTTCGGTCTTGATGGCTTCGATGGCTGCTTTGTTATCCTGCAGATCTTTGGTGGCCTGGGGTTCATTTTCACGATCGTAGTCAACTTCGATGAAGTCTTCGCCTTCTTCAGGAGGACGACGACGGCCACCGCCACCCTGCCCGCCTCGATTGCCTTGGCTACCCTGAGCACCTTGGGTAGCGGTCGTGCCTTGGTTCGCGCCAGCTACCTGGGTTTTGTTGTCAGCCTGGTCAGCGGGCACTTCCTTCATGCCGTGGTACTTTTCCGACCAGTTGTCGTTGTAAATGTTGTTGTCGTGGTTGCCTGCATGGCCACCGCTGCTTTGAAGAACTCGTTGTAGGGCTTCTGGAGCAGTGCTGCGGCTGACATGAACCCGCCACCCGAGTGGCCATAGATGCCCACCCGGCTGATATCGATATAGGGGAATCGCAGGGCGAGTTGTTCGATAGCTGACTTGGTGTCTTCGAGGGCATAGTCTCGCAAGTTGTTGTAGCCATAGCGATGATAAGCCTTCGACCGGGTGGGAGTACCACCACGGTGGCCGACTTGGATGACGATGAAACCTAACTGGGCCATCTGCTGCGTACTGCTATATGCAGCAAAAGTATGGGTCACCCCTTCGGTCTGAGGGCCGGGGTAGACATGGGCGATGATCGGGTACTGCTTCTTAGGGTCCATATCGAAGGGAACCCAGATGTTGCCATAGAGGTCGGTCACGCCGTCCGCTGCTTTAACGCTGAAGGTGGTGGGCAGCTTCCAGCCCGCTTCTTCGAGTCGGCTGAGGTCGCAGGCTTCGAGATCCATGATCTTGTTGCCAGCGGAATCACGCAGAGTGGAAGTCGGGGCTGCATCGACTTTGGAAGTATTATCCACGAGTACCTGATAGCTGGAAGACATGGTCGACGTATGGTTGGCATTGCCCGGATCGAGAAGCGTCAGGCCGGTGCCATCGAAACGTACTGAGTAGAGGTGCTGATAGTAGACATTCTCGCCTGGCTCACGGGCGTTGCCATGGAAGTATAGAGTGCGGTTCTTGGGATCGACCGCCACGATAGCACTGGCACGGTAGGCGCCGCTGGTGATAGCATTCTTGAGTTTGCCGCTGCGATCGTAGAGATAGAAGTGGCCCCAGCCTGACCGTTCCGACCACCAGATCATCTCATCGGTGTCTTCGAGGTAGCGGGCATTCTGAAACTCAATGTTGCCGTTTTCGATGCCTTCTTCAAGGACACACTTGCAGGTGCCAGCCTTCACGTCGAACGCACAGAACTCGAAGTTGCGCTGCAGACGATCACGACGGATAAAACGAAGTTCGTTGGCAGCCTTGCCCCAGTGGATGTTGAAGTAGCTTTCATCCTTCCAGTGCGGCTTGATCTGAACGAGCTTCTTGTTCGAGATATCGACATAGAAGAGTTCGCTCTTGCGAGTCTTCTCTTCACCGGGCATGGGGTATTTGTACTTTTCGAGCTTGGGACGTGGGGTTGCGATGGAGTCAACAAGGAACAGTTCCTGGATGCCGCGGGAATCGCGCCGAGTGACGTAGCAGGCCTTGGAATCGGGTGACCAGGTAGCGTTTACACGAGTTTTACGTTCGGGATCGACAGGACGGGTATCAGTAGTGTTTCCGCCTCGACCGCCTCCAAAACCACCGGCTCCGAAGCCACCACCGCCGAAGCTGTAGTCTTCCTCGCCGTCTTTGGAAAGCTGGATCGCTTCCTTTTCCTTGTCTGGCTCAGCGAGGTAGATGTTGTTCTTGTAGCAGTAGACGTAGAACTTCTTATCTGGAGAAGTGTTCTTGTAATCGAAGGGGGAAGTACGAGGTGTTTCCTGAGTTTGGCCCGTCGTGGTCTGTTGCTGCTGGTTTTGATTCTGATTTTGATCTTGCTGCTGTTGTTGGTTCTGATTCTGGTTTTGCTGTTGTTGCTGCTGATCCTGCTGCTGACGGAAGCGTTCGATCTGCTCCTGGCGGCGCTGCTGTTCTTCCTGCGTGAGACCAGCCATCGCACCGGCTGGGGGTTGGAAGCCTCGAGGAGCACGACCACCCTTGGTCAACTTGTTGGCAGCCAGTTCGTACTCGTAGAGGTAGTCGTCGAAGGCGAACTTCAGCTTGGCATTGTCATCAGTCAATGTCACCCGGCTCAGAGCCAGGCCGTTGGCATCGACAGGCTTCTTCGATAGTTCGGAGAGAGCGGCAGCCAGCTTGGCGTGATCGAAGAGCGGCTCCTTGCTCCGGTTGGCCGGAGTCACTTTCCAGTAGGTAGTGCCTTTGCTGGTGCGGTAGACGTACCAGAAGTTGTCACTCTTGTTGATCCAGTTCGGCGTCACGCTGGTGTCGTAGCTGAATTGTTGAATGAACTCTCGACTGTACTTGAAGGCGTTCGGGTAGTTTGCCTTATTCACTTTTTCTGGTTCAACGCCGGCGGCGATGGTCAGGCTGCTGACGACGATGCCGAAGCCCAGCCCATAGCTCAGGATGGAGCGGGCAAGTGTAAACCTGGCTGACATGAGACGACCTCGTGGTGGGACTAACAGGCAAGAATAACCCACCCAGCGTAACCGTTCAGAAATGCAAAAGAAAGGGGGTAGTTGCGAGTTCTCATGACCTCTTCATGGGTGGGGGAAGGGTCGTAGCGGCACAGTGATTTTGCAAACGAAACAACCCTCATGGGGTTCATGAGGGTTGTGTTTTGATTTAAGAAAGCTTACTCCGGGCGCGGACGCGACCCGGCTCACATGTTGGGTGTGAATTAGTAGCCGCCGCCGTCGCCGCCACCGTAGTCGCCGCGACCGCCGCCGCCACCACCGTAGCCACCACGTCCGCCGCGACCACCGCCGCCGCCGCCACCATAACCGCCACGACCACCGCCGCCGCCGCCACCGTAGCCGCCGCCACCACCGCCGTAGCCACCACCGCCACCGCTGCGACCGCCGCCACCACCGTAGCCGCCGCGACCGCCACCACCGCCGCCGCCGCCACCACCGAATTCAGACTTCGGTCGGGCTTCGTTCACGGTCAGGGGACGGCCTTTGAACTGCTGGCCGTTCAGTGCTTGCGTTGCAGCGTCAGCTTCGGCAGGGTTACCCATCTGGACGAAACCGAAACCCTTGGAACGGCCGGTTTCACGATCAACAATCACTTGAGCCGATTCGACGGCTCCATATGCAGCGAACAACTCATTCAACTCTGCATCGGTCATCTGGTAGGGCAAATTGCCTACATACAAACGCTTCATAACGCGAACACTCCAACTCTCGGTAACTCGGGAACCAGGCCCATCGAACGAAATCAACGTAACAGAAGGGCATCGAACAAGTGTCGCCGCGAACCGCTCACCACTTCAGTGAACCTAACCTCTCGCAAACGTGCCGCCTGCTTGACTCTCCGCAACCGAAGCTAACCGGCATTATAACGTGCCCTTTTAGTCTGTCTGCGCTTATTTTTACATTTCGAGGCAATTATCAAGATGCAAGAATTACAATCGTTCGTGGCCAATTGCAGGCCGATCATTTATGGCATTCTGGTACGAGTTGACCGCCTCATCTCTCTCGTTCGCCCCATGAGCGATGAAGGTAATATGTCCCAATTTGCGGCCAGGCAGCGCTTTCTTGCCATAAATGTGGAGGTAAGTGCTGAGTCCTGAGTCCTGAGTGCTGAGTATGGTCGAACGGTCGGGGACTTTGCCTAACAGGTTGATCATGCCCACCTGGCCAATAACTTCGGTGGAGCCGAGAGGCAGACCGGTGATAGCGCGAACATGGTTTTCAAACTGGCTGGTGACGGCACCTTCGATCGTCCAGTGGCCGCTGTTATGAACTCGGGGAGCCATCTCGTTGACGATGAGCTTGTTATCCTTCTGAAAGAACTCGATGGCCAGTACGCCGGCATAACCCAGCGCATCGAGCGCGCGGGTGGCGTAGATCTCGGCGAGGGTTTGCAGTTCGGGTGTGAGGTTCGGGGCCGGGGCGAGGCTGCGTTGCAGGATGCCATCCTGATGAAAGTTCTGCACGAGTGGATAGAAGCGGGTTTCGCCCGTGGTACTGCGAACGGACAAGAGCGAGACTTCCCGATCAAACTTGACGAAGCCTTCGAGGATGAGGGGCACGCCTTGGAGTTTGTTCCAGGCAGCCTCGACGCCCTCTTTGGTTTGAATGACGTATTGCCCTTTGCCATCGTAGCCGAGACGACAAGTCTTGAGCACGGCGGGCAGACCAATGGTCTCGATGGCCAGATCGTACTCCTGGCGGGTTTCGATCGCTGCAAAAGGAGCTGTCGGGATGCTCATCGAATGAAAGAAGGTCTTCTCTTCGATCCGATCCTGCGACATAGCCAGGGCGATGGGTGAGGGATGCATCTCGACCTGGGAGGCGAGGAACTCTGCGGCCCACAGTGGAATGTTTTCGAATTCGTAAGTCAGCAGATCGAGCCCTTCAGCAAAGCGACCCAGGGCTTGGATGTCTTGAAAGGAGCCGACGGTGAGCGGCATCACATGGCCGCCGACCGCTTCCCGGGAGGGATCGAAGCAGCGAAAGCGAAACCCCAGCGGATAACCCGCCAGGGCAATCATGCGACCGAGTTGTCCACCACCGAGGATGCCGATGTTCATGGGATTTAAGATATGAAGTAGGGCACGCTGTGCGTGCCTCACAGAGACTTGTGGTGTCTCATTCCAAATAATTGCTGCTATTGGCGCCTGTCGTTGCGAGGCACGCACAGCGTGCCCTACGAAAACGCTTCAGGCAACGGAGCTATATAACACCGCTCCGGCTTCTCCCCTAAAGCCGGCAACTCCAGCCGATGCGAGTGCAGCATCAATCGCTTGGCGGAGTTCTCTCGGCCATAGAGCCGATCACCGAGGATGGGCGAACCGAGATGGGCAAGGTGAACCCGCAGTTGGTGGGTTCGCCCCGTCTCGGGCCAGAGTTTCACGTGTTGTTTATTGACATGTTGATTGGGTCTCGGAATCAGTTCATATCGGGTGAGAGCATGCTGACCGCCCTGCTCTACCACAATCATTTGATCCCGTCGCTGGGGATCCATTTCGAGGCGGGCATCGATCTCTCCTGATTCTTTCAACTGATGAGGCCAGGCGATTACGGCTCGGTACTCTTTGGTGACATCCCGGGTTTTGAAAGCGGCATCGAGCAGCTTGTTAATCTTGCCGGGCCGGGTGAGGAGGACGACGCCGGAAGTATCACGGTCGAGACGGTGGAAGAGAATCAGTTCACCGAAGCGATCCATGGCCAGCTTGTGGAGGTTGACCACGTCGGGATTGCGTGACGGAGCGACGAGTAACCCCGCTGGTTTATTCACCGCTACGATGTCGCCATCGTCAGCGATCAGCCAATTCGGATTAAAGACCTCAGCGGGGTGCGACTTGAACGCAGCGGGGACATCAGCTTCGATGACATCGCCATTCATGACTTCCCACGAAGCGAGCCAGACGACTTTGCCGTTGACCCTCACCCGTTTACTGCTGATGGCCCGGCCAATATCCTTGCGGCCCCACTTGGGAAACTGCTGACGCAGGGCTTGATCGAGCCGCAGCGGTTCAGGGAGATGGGCGAGTTTGAGTTTCATGATGCTTCGGCTTCGATCAGGTAGGGGGCAAACCTTGGTCGTTCATCTGCTGAGAGCCGTCTAGGCTTTCCGGTCACCATATCCACAAAGATTCCCCGCTGTCTGCCAACGGCGGCGAGTTCACCTTTGCCGTTGTAGAAGCGGTATTCGAGCCAGGCGGAGGCTTGGGCCAGCTCGGAGAACCATGTCTCTACTTTCACCTGATCACCAATTACGAGCGGTTTCTTGTAGGCGATGTGCGATTCGACCAGCACGGGGCCGAAACCCTGCTCAGCGATCTTCTCTACCGGCATGCCGATGGCTTCGAGCAGCCTGGTACGGCCGATCTCCATCCATTGAATGTAGACAATGTTGCTGACGTGCTTCATGAAATCGATCTGGAAGGTGTAGATCGAGAGTTCGAAAGTGACTTTGTTCAAAGGCTGCTCCCAAGGCTTGCTGGCTTGTTGTTCATGATATGGGGGATAGCTAAATCAACTGGCCTTGCAGCATCTTCATAAAGCTGTTATCGCCCTCCCCTGGTGATGCTTTGCGCATCTTGAATCATTCTTTTATCATTCAAGTTTGAGAGGATTGGCACCATGATGCGACGCTACCTCACAGGTATGCTGTGCTTATTGGGCGTGTTCTATGGCGTAAGTTTCGGTCAGGGCGGTTCGCCAACGATGTTCAACGCACCGAAACCGTTCGTGGACATGCCGAAAGACCCACCGCCACCGACTGCACCACCAGCGACGGATGGTATTCCCAACACCTTCCTGCCGCCGGTTGCGGTGATCAACCCCTGGACCGGGGCGATGGAATTCGGTGTGAACGGCGCTCAGGGTAACAGCGAGAATTTCAACCTTCGCACTGGCCTGGGCCTGCGTCGCAAGACTGACGACAGCATCTTCACGTTTGATTCGATCTACAACTTCGCCTCGCAGAACAACGAAACCACCCAGAATCGCTGGTTCACTATTGCCCGTAATGAATGGTACTTTAAGGGTACTCCCTGGGGCGTCTTTGCGGATGCCACCTTCGAGTATGACGAGTTCCGTGCCTACGATTATCGAGTAGCGACCCACGGCGGTTTGACGTACAAGTTCATCGATAACACGCAGACGATGCTCAAAGGCCGAGCCGGTGCCGGTGCCAGTCGTGAGTTCGGCGGACCCAACGACGAGTGGATTCCTGAATTGCTCTTCGGTCTTGATGTTGAACACAAGTTCAACGAAAGCACCAAAGTCTTCGCCACTGGTGACTACATCCCCAAGGTAACGAACTTCAGCGACTATCGTTTACAGATCCAGGCAGGCTTCGAGACGATGCTTTCCAAAGAGTACAACCTGGCACTCAAGTTCGGCGTTCAGGAACTCTATGACAGTACGCCGGAAGGCAAAAGGCCAAGCGATTTGACCTACTTTGCAGCGCTGATCTGGAAGTTCTAGACGCTTCTTCCTCGTCTCCGGTCTCCGACCGGCGACGGGCTGCAATACCGGCTCTGCCGGGCTGCAAGAGAAGTGGATTGACATCTCGCTTGTTCGATTCCCGGCGAAGCCGGGGATGCAGTGTGTCCCCGGTCGGAGACCGGGGACAAGGAGAGAGAGTCTTGCTGAAGCGTTCATGGTGGATATCGCTGTTTGTGCTCCTGCTTCTCCTGGGCGGCCTGGGTGGGGCCGGGTATGGGGTATTGTCTCATCAGCCGGCGTTTTATCTGGAAGCTCAGGTATCAATAGGACAGGCACGGGAGCAAGCTTCCCGCGACTTTGAACAGCGTGTGATCGGTCTGGCCAACGACGCCACCTACAGCCGGGAGTGGAAGTTCTCCTGCACGACCGAGCAGATCAACAGCTACTTTGTCGAAGACTTTCTGAAAACACAACTTTCCAAAATGCTGCCGTCCCATATTCACGACCTACGACTGCAGTTTCACAACGACGAGGTGCAAATCGGCTTTCAGTATGGCAGGGGACAGGTTACGTCGGTCATCTCGCTGCACTTGAAAGCCTGGCTGGCCCAGCGTGATCCCAATACGCTGGTGATTGAAGTCATCTCACTGAAGGCCGGCGCGATGCCCATCGCCATCAAGGCCTTTCACGAAGAGATTGCTGAACAACTACGCAGCCTGAACATCAAGGCCCTCTGGTATCGCAAGGAAGGCCATCCTACTCTGGTCATGAAATTCCAGGCTGATCGACGGGAAGCATCGTTCCATTTCAAGCATCTGGAAATCAGTCAGGGGCGATTCTATCTGGAAGGGGAAACGCTCGACCCTGAAGCGCCGAGCAGCACTAAGCCGGTGGTATCGCAGAAGTGATTTGTGAGTGGGTCAAGTACTATGCACCGCCTCTCCCCCAGCCCTCTCCCTCCGGAGAAGAGGGAGAAGATGTCACAATTATTTCAGCATGTCAGGTAAGACGTAGGCCTTCAAGAACCCTGTCGTCAAAGAGCCATTGTGGCCACCGTTATTCCCACTCCACTCGACGGCGGGATCCCAGTGGTGTTGTCGCAGGTTCTGATAGGTTGCATTATCATTGGGAGTGGAGTAGACGAGTCGAAAGCCATGTAGGCCGGGCAGCGGTTCGGCTGTCAGGATCAGTGGTGCCCAGGATGAACATTCCCAGACCGAGGATGTACTGATCTTTCCTGCTGTGATAAGAATCGATGCCGCCCCGAGTGGCGAGAATCGCCGGGCGAAGGTCATAGATATCAGGAACCGAGGGTGCCAGCAGGACGATCTTCTCGATAGTGCCGGGCGGCAGGTTCTCGGCGGCGATCAGTACGACGGCACAACCGGTGCTGTGACCCATCAGATAGATCTTGGGAGCACCTGGGACTTTGGTGTACTCGATCACCTGTGCGGCCAGGCGTTTCCCCTGTGCTAGTTGATTGTCACGATCTGCATGGTCTGCAAAGCTCATTCCACGGCCATGAGACCAGTCGAAGGATTCGACCCCTAACGACGTGGAGGTGCTTTCCACTGCCACGGAGAGATTGTTTGTCAGAGTGCCCGAATCGCCGGAGCCGTTGGCTACGAGGGCATAACCTTTGGGACCATTGGCCAGATACCTGGCAGATTGTTTGACCTCTGATGCCTGGCGAGAGTTGGTCGACTTGCAACCTGCTATCGCAAGAAAGAGGCAAAGAAAGACGAGTCTTCGCATGAGGTTTGGCACCGAGGAATCCATGAGGCCGATACATCCACCCTAAAGAATGAGGGGTTGGCGATGTAAGAGCAGTTGCCTGATTGAATCGCAAGATGTCCCAAAAACCCTGGCGTAGAGCGTATCTTTGATACAGACCGATGCAGCTTACCTGGGTTTCGCCATCGTTTGCCTCACTCTTACCCCTTTTCCCAGAGGGCAAATGAAGCCAGATTCTGACTCCTTGCTGCTGGCTTCTGGCTCCTTCTTGGTAGTTCTCTATCACTAACCACATGTCATCTTCTTCATCTTCGGCCCAGTCCTCTCCCCAACTCTCTTCCTGGGTCGTTCCGACTGCACTCATAGTCCTGTATCTCTCCTGGGCACCACGAACTTAGCGATCCGCATTGGCGTGCAGGACATGCCACCGTTTCTGTTTGGCGGGCTGAGACTTGCGATAGCTGGAACGGTGGTGCTCGCCATCGTGGCTTACCGCACCGGGCAATGGAAGCTCAGCAAGATCGATCTCCTGCGCTGTGCCCTCTCCTCTACCCTGCTCTTCGTCGGTGGTAATGGCCTGCTCACTTGTTCCATGCAGTACATCGAATCGGGACTGGCGGCGGTGGTTATCGCTGTCTTGCCGATCTGGATGGCTGTCATGGAATTGGCGGTGCCCCATGGGGACAGGCTCACCCGACGAGGATGGTCGGGCCTGTTCATCGGCTTCGTGGGTATCCTTCTCCTCTTCTATAAAAAGTTTTCAGGGGAAAGCACGGATGGTCATAAGTTGGGTTTTCTCCTGGCGTCAGCCTCGGCAGTTGTCTGGTCGCTGGGAACACTGCTCTCGAAATACAATCGGCCCAGGAGTTCCGTCTGGGTGGCGGCTGGGTATCAGATGTTGTTGGGCGGCATCGCCATGCTCATCACCGGCACGCTGCTCGGCGAACCACAACGGCTGACGGCGAACTCCTTCACCTGGTCTGCACTGTGGGCCTTTCTCTATCTGTTGATCATCGGTTCGCTCATCGGCTTTGTGATTTATCAGTTCCTGCTGACCAATGTGTCCTTGGCGTTGGCAGGCACCTATGCCTACGTGACGCCGATTATTTCACTCGTCGTTGGGGCGACGCTGGCTCACGAAGAGGTGCCGTTGGAGGCAGTCATTGCCCTGGCACTGACGTTGATCGGCGTGGCGTTGATCAAGCAAGGCATGCGGCGAGAGATAGATACGTAGGGAACGCTGTGCGTGCCTCACAGCGACAGGCACCCTGTGCAAAACGGATCATCGAAGTAGTGTGAGCAGACAAGTCGTTGGGAGGCACGCACAGCGTGCCCTACAATGACCTATACTGGTTTGAGCTTTTCCATTGAGTCTGATGATGTCTACCGTCTTGGTTTCGCCGGCCTCTGTCCTTCATGAATGCGATGAGTACCTCCGTTCCATACAGAACTCTGATGGCGGTTGGGGGTACGCTTCGGGATTGCCAACCCAGCCTGAACCAACGGCACTGGCTATCATTGCTCTTGGCTATCGTACCGAGAATGGGGACGTCATTCAGAAAGCGGCGAAGTACCTGGCTGGCTTGCAAGATAGTAGCGGGGCGATCCGGGTGCCGGGGGCTTTCTCCAAGAACTACTGGCCGACCGCACTGGCCATCGTCGCCCTGCATCGAATGCCAGAATATCAGGCGGTCATCAAGAAAGGGCTAGGCTGGTTGTTGTCGCTCCAGTCCAAGACCAAGGACATGAACGAAGAACTGGCCCGTGACTTTGAGATTGATACTTCGCTGCTGGGCTGGAGTTGGACTGAGGACACTTTCTCCTGGGTCGATCCCACCTCGTGGGTGATTCTTGCGTTACGCCATACCGGCCATGCTGATCATCCACGCACCGCTGAGGGGCTAAAACTTCTTCTTGATCGAGCCTACCCTGAAGGCGGGGCCAACTGTGGCAACCGGCGAATCTATGGTTCGATGACCGAACCGGTGCCTGCCAATACCTGTTCGCTGCTGCTAGCACATGGGCGGCTCGAAGATCATCCTAAGTTGATCGCTTCGCGGGACTATGTACGACGATCCATCAAGGATCATGCCGATCTGGAGAACCTCTGCTGGACACGACTGGCTCTGGAAGCATGGAAGAGCGAGCCTGCGACAGCCAAGGTCCTGCCTGAATTGCAGGAACGTATCCTCGATCTTTATGCTGAGCAGACGAATGATCATCGAGTCTTCAAGCGAAGCACTGTCCGCCAGTCGTTAACCATCCTTGCATTGAGTTCTGACACCTATCAACCACTGCTGCCCGCAACCGATGAACCAGTCATTGATGTCGATGCACGCATTAAACCCAAACGAGCCGGTATTGGCGAACGATTGGCAGCGAACTTCAAAGGGATGATGGTCGCAGCAGTGGGGCAACTGCGGGCACTGCCCGATTCGACGACCGTACACATCGCTCGGGCCGGTAGTTACGACGATGATCTCGTCAGTATCGTTGCCCAGCAGTACGAGACGTTCCGGGCCAAGGTGCCTCTCAAAGACAAGCGGGTGGTCATTAAGCCGAATCTAGTCGAATATCATCCGGATCGGGTGATCAACACTAACCCCAAAGTGATCGGTGCTGTGATTGCCCTCTGTCAGAAAGAAGGGGCGAAGGAAGTCATCGTGGCTGAGGGGCCGGGGCATTGGCGGAATGTCGAGTATCTCGTCACTGCCAGTGGGCTAAGAGATGTACTGGCCAGGTACGATGTCAAGTTCATCGATGTCAACAGCGACCGTATCGCTCAGCGGTTGAACCTGGGCATGCTCACCGGCATGGAGCATATCTACTACTCGGCTACCGTCGCAGAGGCTGACGTGCTCATCTCGATGCCGAAGTTCAAGACCCACCATTGGGCAGGCGTCACCCTCTCCCTCAAGAATCTCTTCGGCACTCTGCCCGGCATCTGTTATGGCTGGCCCAAGAATGAACTGCATCACCGTGGCATTGAGAACAGCATCATTGATATTGCCCTGACCCGCACGCCGGAACTGGCAGTCGTCGATGGCATCATCGGCATGGAAGGCGATGGCCCCCTCAATGGCAAAGCCCGGCCCGTAGGCGCGATCATCATGGGCAACGATCCGCTGGCTGTCGATGCGACGTGCGCCCGCATGATGGGATTCCGGGCGGAGAAGATCGGCCATCTGCTGTTAGGATCGAGGCGGCGATTAGGGCATCTGGAATCGAACAGGATCGTGCAGGCGGGAGAGACGATTGAATCGTTACGGCAGAAGTTCGAGCCACCGCCGAAGTTGGAGGAGATTGTGGAATAGGAAGTTTCAGCATAGACTGTGGCACTGTTCTGGCGGTACTCCGTCAGAGCAGAGTGGACCACGCGAGGGGTTTGCACGTTTCCATTGCTGTCCTGAGAGAATCGGGCGAAGAAGCAGCCAGACCAGGGCGTAAGATGTCACAAGACCAACTAGTAATGCCAATTCACATGGCGATCAAGAATGGAAGCCTTGATGACCTCGTACGCCTTATTGACGACAACAAGGAAGTCCTATGCCTCTGGAGTCCTTTTGGCACTTGGTTGCATGATGCGGCTGCTTGCGGGCAATTGGCAATAGTTCAATGGCTTGTGTCAAAAGGGTTAGATGTGAATGCATTCAATGCGACAAATGAAAGTCCCCCGCTTTGCAAGGCTTCTGGTCGGGGACACATTGATGTTGTGAGTTTCCTCTTGAAAGCCGGTGCTAAACTGGACGTGTCCGAATCGATACGAAACCCATTGCTGGCAAATCTGAGAATCACACAGCTATTGCGAGGCAACTAATCGATGCGGGAATTGACACTAGGATTCGATACCCAAACCTAGATGACATGGATGTCTTGGATTATGCGAAGGAATGGGGCCGAAGCGATATCGTCGCAATGTTGGAAGCAGAGTTAAAATAGCTTTCGATTCTTGGCGTTCGTCCGTGAGTGAGCGTGGCCAAACACAACTACTTATAAGGACCTTGGACATAGCACGATGATTCCCACTGCTCTGACGGAGTACCGCCAGTGCAGTGCCACGATCCCGCAAGACAATTACTTCAAACTCTCCACCAGCAGATCATAAAACGCTTCCAGCGATTGCGAGATGACCTTCGTCTGGGCAAGCACCGGCATGAAGTTGGTATCCCCGTTCCAGCGAGGGACGATGTGCCAATGGAGATGACCGGGGAGCCCTGCCCCGGCGACTCGGCCGAGGTTGAGGCCGACGTTGTAGCCATCGGGTTTCATGATCTTGGTGATCTGCTGCATCATGTGCCGCACGGTGAGTTGTAGATCGAGCAGCACTTCGTCGTTAAGTTCATCGAGTGTCGCCAGGTGGGCGTTGGGGGCAACGAGCAGGTGACCGTTGTTGTAAGGAAACTTGTTGAGCACCACGACGCTGTGTTTGGTGCGGTGAGCGATGAGATGGGCACGGTCGTTGGCGTCAGCCAGACCCTGGCAGATGAAGCAATCTGTTGAGGGCTTTGGTAGTGAGGGTTCCTGAGCGGCGGAAGCGATGTACTCCAGCCGCCAGGGTGCCCAGAGTCGTTCGTTCATGGCTGTACCTTACCCCACCTAACCTCCCCTTGGCAAGGGGAGGAACTTATTCGCCGATGCAGTAGAGGAAGAGATTGGAGCGGAGCAGCATCTGCTTGCCCATGACAGCGGGGGAAGCGTTGAAATCGGTGTCATCGCCGGAGAACTGATTCTGTTTTACGAGTTCGTACTTGGGGCCAGCCTTGAGAACAAATGTACCATTGGTGCGGGTGACCACATAGAGCTTGTCGTCTGCCAAGAGTGGGGAAGCGTAAACCAAAGAACCGCCGGCACCCTTGAGGGGCAGCCTCTGGTCGTAAACAGCTTCGCCGTTCTTGGGGTTGATACAGCGTGCGATGCCCGTGTGATTGGTGACATACAAATGGCCATCGTAGATCACCGGTGAAGGCACGTAGGAAGAACTCTTGCTCTTCCACAGCACTTCATGCTTCTCACTCTTCAGTGAAACAGCAGCGGCGAGAATATTGGGGAATCCACCGTTAGCGTAGATGACACCCTCGTGCTCGATGACCGAGGGTGAGACGTTACCAGTGAGTTCGGTCGTGGTCTTCCAGTTGGTCTTGCCGTCGCTGGGGTTCAGGCTCCAGATGCTTCCGGGCAGGGAAACGATCAGTTCCTCCTTGCCTTCAGATGTCACCAGTAGTGGCGTGCTGTAGGAAAGCTCGAGCTTCGGGTCTTCTGCCTTCCAGATGACTGAGCCTGACTTCTTATCGAGAGCGTAGATGGTTCGACTTTCATCGGCGGCATTGACGATGACCAAGTTTTTATAGAGCACCGGGCTGGTGCCGGAACCCCAATGACGGGCGGATGACATGGTGCCGACGTTGGTCTTCCACAACTGCTTGCCCGTAAAGTCGAAGGCATAGACGCCGCTCTTACCAAAGAAACAGAAGACCGTCTCGCCATCGGTCACCGGGGTGCTGCTGGCATATCCATGATCCCGGATAAACCCTTGATATTTGTCTTCGGGGGCTTCCCCTTCGACGTTGGCTGTCCAGAGAATCTTGCCATCGTCCCGGTTGATGCAAAGGAGATGGCGTTTGAGATCATCGATCTTGCCGATGTCGCCCTGTTTCTTCATGGCGTAGCCTGTGTAGCAGGTGACGAAGATGCGATCATTCCAGACGATGGGACTGGAGGAGCCAGGGCCTGGCAGCGGGGTCTTCCACTTGAGGTTCTTGCTGTCACTCCATTCGGTAGGCAGTTTGGCTTTGCTCACGCCCTGCCCTGTGGGGCCGCGGGAACTGGGGCCAATCGTTTGCGGAGATGGTGGTGAGTATCAGGAAGCTGGTGAGAGCGAGGGAAAGGCAACGCATCGGAAACTCCATGTGAGATGGATAGTATAGGATTGGGCAGTAGAAGATCACTTCTGGTTCCTCCTGCTTCCAGTTTTTACACTATCCACCTATGCGGAACATTAAGCTCACCATCAGTTACGACGGTACCGACTTCTTCGGCTGGCAACGGCAGAACGAGTTTCGTTCCGTGCAGCAGGAGTTGGAAGAGGTTATCCAGAAGCTCAATGGCGGCGTGGAAGTCGCATGTATCGGTTGCAGTCGTACCGATTCCGGAGTGCATGCGTTGGGTCAGGTGGCGAGTTTTCGCAGCAACATCACCCTGCCCCCTGACCGGTTCCTTTATGCGCTCAATGGCAATCTTCCCGAAGATGTAGTCGTCAGGTCGGTCGAGGATGTGCCCGATGACTTCAATGCCAACCGCCTCGCCAAGCGGAAGATGTACCGGTACATCATTCACGACAACAAGGTGCCTGATGTCTTTCAGCGCAAGTATTCTTGGCATTTCCCCTATGCCAGGCTCGATGAAGTCATCATGAACCAGGCAGCGGAGTGCCTGCTGGGCAAACACGACTTCCGCTGCTTCGAGACCGAATGGCCCAACCGCAAGACCTCGGTACGAACTATCACCCACCTGAAGATCACGCGAGTCGGCGAGTTTCTTTGGCTCGACATCGAAGCGGATGGCTTTCTGTACAACATGGTGCGAAGCATCACCGGTACGCTGGTGAACATTGGGCGAGGTTATTGGCCAGTGGAACAGATGAAACAGATTCTGGAGAAAGGCGAACGTGCTGAGGCGGGGCCGACTTCGCCGGCACAGGGGTTGTTTCTCATGCGTATCACATATTGATTCAGGTCTTCGGCAAAGTTTTGGTGACGGCAGCCTATCGCCGCACCCCCTCACCCCCAACCCCTCTCCCTCCAGGGGAGAGGGGAAAAAAGGCGGGGATTTGCTTCGTCTAAGTTATTGAGGATCAGCCTGCTTGATCGTCTTCGTCGGTGGCTGATTGCTGATCAGCAGAATCTCCTGCCCAGCGGTGAAGTCGTGCTTCTGGCCCAGCACCGTGTACTGCCCAGCCAGTTGCTGAGCCATCTCTGGCCAGCTTGAGGCGGGCACCAGCATGAAGGTGGGTATCGGTGTCTGCAGCATCTCCATCGCCTGTTCATGACTGGAACAGCGTTTGATCTCCTGCTTCACGTAGAAGACCATACTCGGCCGGTAATACTTCGGATGTGTGGCGATTCGGCCATCGGTGTTGCCCATGGCTTCACGCATCATCACAGCCAAGGCTTTATTCGCCCGTTCCTGATCGGCGGCGACAGGGCCAAAGGCACCCAGGGATGCAGTCAGAACGAAGCTGCCAAGCAGAATACAGGCCACGCCCCAGCCAATCTGATTCTGCGACCAGCGTTTCCAGGTCAGCCCACCGGCGATGAGGGGCACCAGGGCCAGAGGTAAGAGCCAAGCCACTTCGGGAAGCGTTCGGCCTTCCAGCACACTGAGCGGTATCCATCCGGTAATAAAGGGGATGGCCAAGAGCAGGATCACCCCGATGGCGACGAAGCAAATAGCACTACTTCGCCAGACCCAACCAGGGAGTTGCCAAGCTTCACTGGTCTGGCTTTGCTTCCACCAGCGAATAAGGAACGCTGAAGTGAGCATAGCCAACGGTGGATACGTGGGCAGCAGGTAGTTAGGTAGTTTGGTCGCTGCCAGCGAAAAGACGATAAACCACATTCCGATCCAAAGGAGCAGAAGTCGATAGGCCCATGGCTTACTCGTTGCTTCTAGTAGTGAACCAAGGCGAACGCTGAACCAGATCGTAGGCCCCAGGAAGATTGACCATGGGGCAAAGGCGACGAGGATGACGACCAAGTGGTAATAGATTGGCCCAACATGACCTTCCATCGGAGCGTTGAACCGACTGAGGTTATGCATGAGAAAGAAGCCCTTGATGAACTCCCAGCGGGTCTCGTAGCCGACAAGGATGTACCAGGGCAAAGCGATCAGACAGCACCAGAAGACAGCTTGAACGGTACGCCTGTTCCAGAGGAACTTGAGATCACGCTGCCAAAGAAGAAGCAATATCGTCGCCGCACCAGGCAGGGCCACGCCGACCGGGCCTTTGGCTGAGTAGCGCCAGCCCAGCGAAACAGCCGGTGAGAAGCAGCCAAGCTGGTTGCTTGCTGTCGTAAGCAATGATCCACGTCAGGAAGATGAGTTGCACCGAGAGAATGAGTAAGGCATCCGGCGTCACCGCATGGCTGGAGACGGCAAACATCAAACTGCTGGCCAGGATCAATCCTGAAAGCAATCCGGTCACTCGTCCAAACAGTCGCCGAGCGATCTCATAGCAAACGATCAAGCTGCAGAGTCCCGCCAAGACCGAGGGCAAGCGAGCTGACCATTCGCTGACGCCGAAGATCAGGTAACAGGCCTCGATGCACCAATAGAGAAGCACGGGCTTATCAGTACGCAGTTGATAATTGAAGGTAGGAACGACCCAGGCTTTTGTCTCCAGCATCTCTCTAGCACACTCAGCATTGTGAGCTTCATCGATATCCCATAGACCATGCCGGCCAAGGTTTGGCAAAAAAGTGAGCATGCCGACGAGCAGAATCAATGGATAGGCCCATTGCCTTTCAGCCAGCCGATGAGCCCATTGTTGCAATGTAGTAGAGGTATTTTGCTGTGCATCCATTGCAAAATGATCTCGAATGAGAGTTGCCCTCACGCTCCGCGTGAGGGATGGCAAATTTACAGTCACCGTGGTCATGAACCAGTCACCGCACCATCACGCGGAGCGTGATGGCAACTCTACGACTTGAATTGACGTAAATGACGACCGGGAGTATAGTTCGGCTCTTTCATTTTGCCTAGTCGAACTGGCCGGGGTTTCGGGGGAAGCCGCTCATGGCGAGCACCATACTGCTGATGCTGTGCTGCTTCTGCCAGCCACCGCCTCAAGTACCTGCTGCACAACCACCATCTGTGGGTCTGCCGTTGCCTCGTGCCATGGATGCGGCACCGCTGCGCGAACAGCTTTATAATCGCAATCGACCACAGTTACAAAGCCAGGCTGCTCTTCAGTTGGTGCAATCCAACTCGGCTGAAGTGGCGGCTCTGGTCGCCTTTGAACTGACTCGCTGGGATCGTGCCGACGTCTTCCAGGCGCTCGCCTCTGCCATTCTGATCCAGCGTGATCTGCGATTTCTTCAGCCTCTGCTCGATGCTTTAGCCGCAGAACAGATGCCTATCCGTCAGGCTGCTATCGAGGCACTGGCCGCTTTGCCGGCGAAGCCGGTACAGGAGGCGCTGGTAAGGGTTGCTGACAACCGGTCGATGGTGCCGCTTCGACGCCAAGCAGCCGTGGAAACGCTGGGGCGCTTAGCAACGAAGGACTCGATACAGTCGTTGTTCAAATTGATCCGCAGTGATTCACCCATCGTCCGGCAGGCCTCAGCAGTGGCACTCCAGGAAATCAGCGGGCAGGACTTCGGTGCCGACCCGAATCAATGGCAGAGCTGGTGGCAGTCTTACGAATCTCTGACCGAAGCTGAGTGGCAGGCAACTCGACTGCGGTTCTTCGCTGACCGTGCCCGCCGATTCCGTGATGAGCTCGATCAAGCGGAAACGACGCTCTTGCAACTGCACAAAGAGTTGCTCGATAAGGTGATGCAGCCCGATCAGGCCAACACGTTGCGAACGCTGTCGACCAATACCTATCCTGCGGTGCGCGAGCTAGCGGTCACCAAGATCGCTGAGCAGTTCAGCAGGAAGGATCTCGATCAATCAGCCCGTCGGCTTTACACCGATGTCTTGCTCACTCTCAGTAAAGATGCTCAGCCCACCGTGCAACAGCGTGCGGTATTGGCTCTCGAAAAGGCTGACGCCCCGGAAGTCTATCGCCGGCTTATCGATCTGTTGCGTGATCGATCCTACAAGGTGCGCGCAGCAGCAGCTCGAAGCTTGGGCAATTATCGGGGCAAGATTCCACTTCCCGATACGCTTGATAGCACACTCGCCGCTCTGGAAATGACGTTACTCGATTCTTCACCCACGGTGGTAGCACAGGCTGCCACCAGTATTGGAGCTCTTCGTCTGCCTCGTTCGGGACTGTTACTGGCACGGCTGCTCAAACATCCCACCGAAGAAGTCAGGCTGGCCGCCAGCGCCTGCTCTGGAAGCCGTGGCCAGTTGCCAGGTGTATCACATGGTGTTGGCTGCGATGGACGATGCCTCGCCCGAAGCCCGGCTTTATCTCGTCGGCTGTCTGGGGGTAATTGGCGACACTGATGGCCTGCCAGAAAAGGAACAGTCACAGCTTCTGCGAAAGCTCGAATTGGTGCTGACGCAGGATGTTGACCCCGGCGTTCGCAGCAAGGCTGCAGCTGCTCTCGGCAAAGTTGGCGGTACCGCCGTACTCACCGTCCTTTGGCAACGGGTGCAGGGGAATGAAGATACCCGTGTTCAGGATAATGCCTGGAAGGCTTTGGTCGATATCCTCACTCGCCAGCAAAGCTGGCCGGTACTCAATCAGTGGGAACGATTGCTGGCCAGTCAGGGGCAAGGCGCCCGTCGCTGGCAACTGCTGCTGGAGATTCGGGAACGCTGGTCACGCACCGAGGAGACTCGGGCCAGCCTCGATTTCGTAGCGCTTGCTCTCATGGATTCGGGGTTGTCGGTACGCAAGTGGCAACAGGTCATACCGCTTTGTCTGGAATCGATTCGAAACGCCCAGCAGGAGAGCGCACGGGAAGAACGGCTGCGACTGCTGGTCATAGCCTGTCAACAGGCGATTCAGGATGGCAAGGGGCAGGAGTTACTCCCTGTGTTCAAGGAAATCGAAAGCTATCTGCCTGGTTTCAAAGAACTGGCCAATGTTTTTGATGATCTTCGCCGCCGTGTGCAAACAGCTTCAGGCGTAAAGTGAACTTTGCCAACCAGCGAAGTGTCAGAGATGGGGACTAGCCCTTGATAGGGCTGGCTCGTAAACTTCGTAGATGGAAACGGGCTGTAGCGCAGCTTGGCTACCGCGCTTGCTTGGGGTGCAAGAGGTCGTGGGTTCAAATCCCGCCAGCCCGACTCCTTTTGAAAACAGTCGGATACCCCTGTAAACCACCGGTCCTTTGCCGGTGGTTTTACTATTGTTTGATTTGCTGCGTTCGCTTCCTGGAGAACGCCCTTCAAGTCTCGACTTCGCATATACTTCCATTTATCAGCTTGACCAATTCGGCATCACACGATGAAGTCAAGATGCTTTCGGCAACTGACTCACAACAGCTTCGCTTAGCATAAGCGATTGAGGGTAGTCGTATGAAATTCGGACAAGTCAAAGATCCCGGTAAGGTCGATTTCACGATTCCACCAGATCATGCTGGCACAGCGAAGGTGCTAAAAGCACAAGCCTCGAAATCGAAAGAGCTTGAGGTCTATGTCGGATGTGCCAAGTGGAACAAGGAAGACCTCAAGAACTTCTATCCGAAAGGTATCAAAGATGAACTCGCCTATTATTCAACGCAGTTCAACAGCATCGAGTTGAATGCCACCTTTTATCGTTTGTTTCCGCCTGCCACATTCGAGAAATGGTATGTGACAGTCCCGAAAGACTTCCGGTTCTTTCCCAAGCTCGAACAATCGATCTCTCACTTCAAGCGGTTGAACGAAGTCAAGGAGATCGTTGAAAACAACGTCGCCAACATGTCTCGCCTCAAGGAGAAGTTGGGAATGCCATTCCTACAGTTGCGAGATGATTTTGCGCCAAAGGATTTTGACCGTGTGGTGACGTTCGTCGAAGACTGGACGGATGAAGTGCCGTTGGCAATCGAGTTTCGCCACACGGATTGGTTTAACGACAAGGCGGTATCGAGCAAGCTCTATCAACTGCTCGAAGCGCATGGTGTCACCAATGTCCTGGTTGATACCGCAGGTCGTCGTGACCTCATGCACATGCGTCTGACAACCCCGATTGCGTTCGTGCGTTGGGTAGGCTCGAATGAACCTCAATCAGATCGCTCGCGCCTCGATGAATGGATCGGGCGAATCGCCAAATGGAAAAAGGCCGGCCTCCAGAAGCTCTATTTCTTCGTCCATCAAAATGAAGAAAAGGAATCGCCAGCCCTCGCCGCGCATTTTATCGAGCGACTCAATAAGAAGATCGGCTCAGTTCTCTCTATTCCCCAGGTTCTAAAGGACAAACGGCTTTTCGATTGATCCTGACAGTCATGCTCCACCCACCAGGATGTCAGGACGCAACCGGAACTTCTACTTTTTGGACTTGGAGAGTTCCCTGATGGTATTTCTTCCCAACCATAGACCTGATTTGCTTTCGGATGCTGCCAGGCAATGAGCAAGCGAAAGGACTTCGGCCTTCAATTCAGGGCTGCGGCCACCGATGCCACGCATCGCCCAGAGTAAACCTTTCTTCACGAAGTTCCGGTCATCGTTGGCTGCCTTCTCGATGAGTGGTAGATACTTCAGGAACGCTTGATCGTCGCCTTTCTTGTCATGAAGGGCCAGGCAGGCCAGCAGGGCGAAGGCACCACGACGGATGAACTCTTCCTGCTTCGGTGCCCATTGCTTCACTTTGCTGTAAGCGTGTGGCACCTGGTCGAAGAGTTTGAAACAAACCGTATCGCAGATGCCCCAGTTGTCGAAGTCTTTACACCAACGATCCATCTGGCTCGGTGTTACCATGAGCGGCTCATCGATCATGCAGGCGACCATGCGGGCTTCGTACCAACCAGTTTGCCAGAGAGCCAGGGCCAACTCGTGATTCTTTCCCAGTTCTTTGGAGAGCTTCAGCATCTTCGCCATTGGTACGCCGAACGCCTTGTCGGTATGGATGCCGTAGCGTGGCCCCATGTCGTCACGGGTCTTCTTCAGGCTGAGACGTTTCAGCGTATCGAGGACAGCTTCGACTTGCTTAGTGAGTGGTAATTCAGTCTTTACTGTCTTGTCTTTGGATGGCACGAACGAGCTCCCTTTCTATCCCACCAGTGGTTTGTTCAACTGCGTTTGCCACTTGGACGAATCAGGCCCTGTCTCCGGCCCAGCGAGGTAGCATTCCCACAAGTTGTCGGCAGGCTTAAGTCCATTGGCTGTGATCCACGCACAGAACTCCCCCCAGGCGGAGCCGAGGCCTTCGTAGGGGCCGTGGTAGATGGTGCGAGCCACCTTCATAGCAGGCAAATGCCCCGATTGGACTCGGCCTTTCGCTGTTACTGGTGTAGCAATGGGTACGCTGATCTCGAAATCGAAGGTAGCTGATTCCATCTTGCGATGATGGCTAAACCAGGGTCCGGTCGGTTTGATGCCTTGTGCAGCCAGTGTGGCCATCAGTTCCTGAATGCCTGGGCCCATGACTTGAGCGATCTCGCTGCGCGGGATTTTCAAGTGAATGAAGGCGGTGAGTTGAGCATCGGTTTGGACAACCTGTGGAGAATCAATCATGTTCAGATCCTATTACGAAAAGAGTGGTCGTTGATCAGCGGATAGATTCAATCCATTGACTGACGATATGCTCGAAAGCCTTTCGATTCTGCTGAATGTCTCTCCCCTTCCCCAGCGTTATCATGCACCGATCTTTCGCGAGCCACTTGAGCAGCCCAGTCGGGTCGTCAATCTTCAAGCCAGTCGTGGCGGTACCTTTCACCTTGGCCCCGGTATGGAAGATCAGTTGAACGGTGTCCGTAGATCGTAGGAAAACCGTTGCGAAATAGTCGGCAGTACGGAAGCTGGGGCCGTTCCACTTGATGCCTTCTTGAATAGAGGGGCTTACCCCGAGGATGATCTTTCTGACCGCTTCGATCTCTTTCTTGAGCGGATGTTTCAGTGACTTGAGGAAGTCAATGACGGCAGGATCAGTCTGCTTGCTTGCTTTAGCAGAACCGCCTTTACTGGATACTTGTCCTGTGATCTCTGCTAACCTTGCCTTCACCAGTTTCCGCACCAACGTCATCGGCAAGGGCTTCTCAACTTGAAAACGTATCGTTCCTTTGCTGGTATCGTAGCCTTCCAATTCCCTGGCCAAAGCAGCCACGATCGAACCACTTATGGGAAAATAGGAACAGTGATGAGCAGTCGCAGCGAGCGCGGCAAACGCCTTACCATCAATCAGAAAAGCTTGCATGCCATAGCTGATACCTTCGACCGCATCGGGCACGATCTTGTGAATCGTCTTTCGTATCGCCTGTAGCATTGCTCGCTCCTTGACACTCAATGAAGCGAGGTATTCGTCGAAGGTCAGTGGCTTTTTGTCTTTCTTGGTCATCATGTTACTTCTTGGGCATCGGGGCATCTAGGAATGGAACCACCGTCGATGCCAAGGCAGAAGTAAAGACGATGTTGTAGTGGTTGATTCCAGGCATGATGGCCAGTTGCGAGACCGGTCGCTTGAGGTCTTCCCAGCCGGCGTCCTGCTTGCCGCCGCCAAGGAGTTCGAAACATTCGACCGTGTGGGAAGTGCGGACAGCATCAGCATCGCCGACGACGATCATGACGTGTTGCTTCAGAGCTGCTGCTTCGGCACACCAATCATAATCATGCGAGATGAGTTCGCCGAGCTTCGAGATGAGGATAGGCCAATCCTGTGGCCGAGGAGCGATTCGAGCGTAGACCTGATACAGCGGCATCTTCTTCATCGACTCAGCCACATCGGTCTTCATTTGCCTGGTGGTCTTGAGAATCTCCGGGTACCAGCCGTTGCGTTTGAACGGCGCCGAGACGACGATCAGCTTTCGTACCAGTGATGGGTGCTGGATGGCGGTTCGCAGCCCTACCCCGCCGCCCAGGGAATAGCCCATGATGTCAGCCTGTTTGAGTTCGAGATGCTTGATCAAGGACGCAATATCGTCACCCATTAGTTCGTACCGCAGCGGCCGATCAATATCCGCAGTGCGGCCATGCCCCTGAAGATCGACAGCGATCACCCGGCGGCCTTGCGAGAGAATCGGCAACGACGGATGGAACATCTCAATGGAGCCAACACCACCGTGCAGCAGAATCAGCGGCGTGCCTGCATCAGTTGGCCCGTAGACCTCGTAGTAGAGTTGCAGGCCGTTGATCGGTGCGTAGTGGCCGTTGGTATTCTTAGTCATACTCAAGCTCTCCAAGCTGCTCGCCTGTGGGGTACACCACCATCTTATGAATGGTGATCTACCACTTATTTGATCGTCGGCAGCACCTGTTCCAACCTGTCGTAGCCCATGGCCATGCCCTGCTCCATTGGGGTCTTGAGGACTGCTTCACGGGCTTCGGGTGTGGCGTAACGAATGGTGTTTGTCATCAAGGTTTTGCCGTTGTCTTCGGTGAGCACCAGCGTTCCCACTGCCTCGCCACCTGTCCAATCCTGATCGAAGATTTGTGTGTTGACGATGCGTTGGGGCGGAACGACTTCCTTATGAACGCCACCCATGCCCATCTCAACGCCATCGGGGCCGCACAGACCCAGCGATATTTGCCGCCGATCTTCATATCCATTTCGCAGATGGGCATGGTCCAGCCTGGAGGGCCGGTGAGCCAGCGTTTGATGAGTTCAGGCTTGGTCATGGCGTCCCAGACCAGTTGGCGGGAGGCATTGAAGTGGCGTGTGACCACGACCTCCCGATCGCCGGATAAAGCCAACTTCATCGCGCCTGTGTTGTACATCTGTCGTCTCCTTCACTGATAAAAGTGGTTGCGTTACTTCTTGACAGCCTTCATCTCTTCGAGAAGGTTATCGAGCCTCTCGAAATTCTCTTCCCAGAGTTTCCGGTACTTTTCGAGCCAATCAGTCACCTCAGCGAGGGGCTTAGGCTCGAGGCGGCATGGTCGTCGCTGAGCGTCCCGACCGCGGGAGATCAGTCCTGCCCTTTCCAACACCTTGAGATGCTTGGAAATAGCGGGCTGACTCATCTTGAACGGTCGGGCCAGGTCATTAACCGAGGCTTCACCCGTCGCCAAACGACCAAGGATTGCCCGACGAGTGGGATCAGCCAGGGCAGCAAAGGCAGCATCCAAGCGAGCGGTCGGCGACATTGCATAACCTCTTAGTTGTATAACCTAATGGTTATATACAACATCGACGGCGTCATTGTCAAGACTTCACTCAATTATTTTGGGGGTGTGCTTAGCTCATTCACGAAGCTGGCGACAGGCTCGTTCCATCAACTCCAGCCAGTTGCGGTACATGATCCCTTCCACATCACGAGTGGAATATCCCCGTCGAGACAGTATCTCCGGCAGCTTCTGTAGGTCGGCAATCGTGTCCACATCGACCGGTGATTGCTCAGTGCCGAAACCGCCATCGAGATCAGTGCCGATGGCTGAGTGCTTGGTGGAACCGGTTAGCTGGCAGATATGGTCGATATGATTGGCGACATCTTCGAGTGATGCTACCCTTCTTACATTCCCCGGCCCCTGGCCACAGTCTTTGTCAAGCATCCAGCAATCGAGGGCAGCACCGATGACACCGCCCCGTTTGGCGATGTGCCGGATATCACTATCTCGTAACTGTCGTTGCCGATCAACTAATGCTCGGCAATTGTGGTGACTGGCCAGCACCACGCCGCCGAAGAGATCGAAGACCTGATCCATCGCTTCATCAGCAAGATGAGTCACATCGAGAATCATCCCCAATCGTTCCATTTCGGGTAACAACTCCAGACCGGGGGCGTTCAGCGGGCCGGGCGAACCGGTGCCATGGCTATATCGGCTGTTGCCATAGTGGGAGAGACTCAGAATACGCAGTCCATGGTTCCACCAGGTTCTTAGATCATTTGGGGAAAGAATGGGATCAGCCCCTTCCATGCTGATGATGAATCCAAGCGGCGGAGCCTCCACGGAAGGATCATTCTGACTCACATACTTCTGCCACTCTTTTACATGCTCGCTAAGCTTTGGCCAGTCGGTCAGAATGCGAATGTGGCCATGACGTTGCAATGCCTGATAGTAAGCCACCTGCCCGATGGCGGCGGCATAGGAGGCTTCTGCCGATTCATAGCCCGACTTGGGAATGAACGAAAGCTGCACGCCATCTTTGTCATGCCGGGCCAGCAGAGTTGCTGACACGACGGCAATCTTCCCCTGCCTCAAGGCCGGCAGACTGACCGTATTGTACCCTCGACCTGGTCCCTGATAGCCGGCTGCTAATTCTCGTCGACGAATCTCTTCCACGGGAAGCGTCAGGTCACGATTCCATTCAAGAGCATTCCAGGCGAGATCGAGATGCCAGTCGAAGATCAGCATGAGTTATCCTTTTCCACAGGTGCATGAAAAACCTTTGTGGGATTGATCAAAAACCACATTGAAGCGGAGACCAGAAAGGCTCCGGCATAGACAACGAAGAGGGGATCCCATCCAAAAGTACCAAATATCCATGCCCCCACTCGGGGCTGAATGGCGTTACCTGTGTTGCCAAGCATGTTGATGAACCCGGCGGCGGTGCCGGCGTAGAGGCCGCCGATATCGACGATGCTGGCCCACGTCGCTCCCTGTCCGAAGTCAAAAGCAGCTCCGGCAATGCACATCAAGATAATCGCATCGTCTGGGTTCTTGACATAAGGCACGCAAAAAATGGCGATCGACGCTGTCACCAGCCCGCAGAATGGAAACAAGGCTCGCCCCAGCCACCTCCGTCCCGAGCGGCGAACCAGCCAATCGCTCAGCACTCCGCCGAGCAGGCAACTGATACCGCCATAGAGCAGCGGCTGCTTCCAAATGCTTTCCGAGAGGTCGAACGGGAACTTATGCACTTCCTTAAGATACTTCGGCATCCAGCTCACGAAGAAAGACCAGCCAAAACTCCCGAAGAAGTAGAACCCAGCCAATGCCAGCAGGCTGCGACTGGCGATCAGATCGCTCCATAACTTACGAAAGGGCACACGAGGGCCGGCATCATGCCCATTCCCCTGCCCTGAACGGATCAGCGCCAATTCAGCACTATTGACCGTCCGCTTCTGTGCAGGGTCATCCTTAAACCAGAGGTAGAACCACAGACACCAGAGGAAGCCAACCACGCCGGCGATCCAGAAGCCGACTCGCCAACCTGCTACATCGGCTAAGCCCGGTACCATCGACATCCAGGAACGCACACCGGGAGAATCGACCCATCGAATGATAGCGGCAAACAAAAACGGACTGAAGGCCCCTCCCCAGCGAGCCGCCAGCCAAAGCCACCCACCGGCACGACCACGAGCTGAGGCAGGAAGCCAGGCTGCCTGCACTCTTGCCATGTTGGGAAAGGCGCCCGCCTCGCCCACTCCAAAGAGAAAGCGAATGATCAGTAGTGAGACGAAGCCGGTCGCCCAGCCAGTCAGCACGGTGAATAGAGACCAGAAGAAGACGACACGGGTCAGGGTCAGCCTGGCTCCATAGCGGTCGCCCAGCCAGCCGCCTGGAATCTCGAAGAGTGAGTAAGCCAGCCAGAACGCCCCGAGGATGTAGCCCATCTGGTCGTCGTCAATGGTCAGCTGTGATTGGATTTCCTGCTGTACTCGTACGATGCAGACACGGTCGAAATAGGTCAGGAACGAGAGCGTCAGCAGGAACGCCATCACCTGGTAGCGAACATGCGTCGGCCTAACTGTGGCGGCGGATGGATTCACCGAGTTACTCTATCGTGTTCCGCTTGCTCGGGACATCCGCTCAGCCACTTTCCCCAGATGATCGATCCCGTTGGGCTCCGGGGTCTTCTCGTTGATAAGCTTCCAGGTATCGCCCATTTCCCGCATGGCTCGGTAGTCTTGAGCAGCATATTTGATGTTGAGATGTGGCGTCTGATAGAGCATGTCGCCACGGCAATGCGATTCGACGCCAGCTTCGACCAAGCCCGTCGTCAGCAGTGTTCGTTCCACTGGATACGGTGCCTTACCATTGCGGAAATGCTCCTGGATGGCGTGCGACAGTGCCTTGAAGAGACATCGATTCTGCCAGGGCCCGACGTAGAAGCTGGTAGCCAACGGCTTCTGTTCGCCAACGGTTCGACAGGCGAAGTGCCAATGAGTGCCATCCTGATTGGTCTTCACCACCATACCTTTTAGGCCATCTCGATAGCGGAGCATTAAACCCCAGGAAGTGTATGACTTAAGTTGTTCCTCGGTCTGCGGTGTACCTGGTCGGTTCGGCTCTGCCTGAAGCGCCGCCAGCAAGAGCTTCGGCGACCATTGTCCCGCCTCGGCTGCTTTCCACAGAGCCTCCTGCGCCAGATACTGCACGCTCGCCACCCCTGTCTCGCCCCCGGCACGACTTTCGACCATCGATTGCAATACTTCCAGGCCATGAAAGTCATAAGAATCGAGCCCACCCCCGTGCGTGGCAATCGCTTCTTCGATCTTCACCTGTGGTGGTAGTTCGAGTGCAGGCACACGTTGAGCCAGGGGGACAGAACTACCCGCCATCAAGGGGATGCTCATCTCACGTGCGGTATCAGTCATCTCCCTCGCCCAGTCCCAACGGTAAGAGAGATGCTTATCGTTGAAGACCGGAACCACTCGCCCACTGCTGCGGAAGACTTTGACGATTTCATCGAAGAACCGCTTGCGGGGATACTCGCGCTGCCCCTTGGCATTAACCGGATAGTTGCCATGTTCGCCGATGCTCAGCACCGCATCGACAGCCAGTTCCTTGCCTCCCAGGGTTAGGGCATCCAGGATGGAAGGGAAGATCGGGATGCCATAAGCCTTGGCAACTTGTCGGGCGAGGTCCTTCTTCTCAGGAAACTGATCAGCATAGAAGCTGACGATATCGCAGCCCGAATCGGTGACTTGGCCGTTGAAATCATAGGGTTCGAGGAAGTTCTCCATGATGACGTGGGCATGACTGCGGTACGACATCTCGGTGAAGACCGCTGCGACCTTGAGCCGCTGTTTCGGTCGGGCCTGGCTGCTCTGATTCAACAGGCATAAGCCGACAGCACCCGCTGCGGTTTGGAGAAATCGACGACGATGCACTACGGACAAGGCGTTCAGAACGCCTGAGGCGGGGGGAGTGTTCATGGCGGTGGAGAAGACCAATGCGGGGTAGGTTGCTGGCAGGAATTCAACTATACACGAGTTACAGAGAAGGTGAAGGAAATAGTTGCAGAACCAGCAAAATCGGTTTGAATCCACGGCTGCGTAATTGGCCTCTTGATCCCCGTGCTAAAGGAATATCAACGTGCAAGACTTCGAGTCGACCGCCTTTAGCAGGATGACTTTGAAAACCGATGGAACAACAGTATCTAAAACAACTGGAGTTGATCGGATAGCTAATAGGAGCGTAACACCATGACAGGCGCAGAAAAGACTTACACTGAAGATCAGCTTCAGGAAGCAGCCCAGCACATCCTTTACTTTTTTGATCTGATCGACCAGAATCCGGGGATTGGCGATCCCAACATCGTCGAGGGGCTGACTGCCCACAAACCGGTGCCACAACTCCATGCCCACTTGATGTGCCAGTTGGTGCCGGAAGCGATCGCCTACCTGATCTTGCGGGACGCCGGGATGACAGCTTTTCCCACTACGTTCAAAGCCATCAATGAGAAAGGGGACTTGGTAGAGTTCTCTTTGAACATTCTTCCCTACTTCAGCCTGGCGGTCAATCTCGCCACCGCAGCCGCGGAATCGAAGTTTACTCAGTATTGCAGCCAGGGGACGTTGCAGAACACCGCTCTTCGCAGCGCCACCATGCACGGCATCAATCACTTTCTTCAAAGTGGGCACGAGCTCAAGGAGATCGCCGGAGGCCGATTGGAACCGCTCATTGTTCAAGGCATTTCCGCGGAGCAAATTGCTGCTCTGGGTTAGAACACTTTCCAAACTACTATCTGGCACTATGACGGATGCAGACTATGACTGACCCCACCATTACCTGCCCTCAGTGCAAGACTGATATCAAGCTCACCGAATCGCTGGCGGCACCACTGTTGGAGGCGACCCGCAAGCAGTTTGAAAAGCAACTGGCTGTCAAAGAAAGCGAATACCAGAACCGGGAAAAGAAGCTACATGACCAACAGGCTGAACTGGCACTCAAAGAACAAGGTATTCAGGATCAGGTGACGGCCCTGTTGAAACAGGAACGGGCAGCCCTCATCAAGGATGAGGCGAAGAAAGCGAAGGAACTGCTGCGGGGTGAGATGGATGAACAGAAGCGGCAAGTTGAAGATCTGCAAAATGTCTTGAAGGAACGGGAAGGCAAGTTGGAAGCCGCCGCAAAGGCTCAAGCTGAACTCGTTAAGATGAAGCGGGACCTGGAAGACGCACAACGGGAGATGGAACTGACGATTGAAAAGCGTGTCAGCGAATCCTCAGCAAACATCCGAGACAAGGCTAAGAAGCAGGCCGAGGAAGAACTCAATCTCAAAATGAAAGAGCGCGAAAAGACCATCTCCGATATGCAGCAGCAGATCGAAGTGCTCAAACGGAAGGCTGAGCAAGGCTCGCAACAAACCCAGGGCGAAGTGCAGGAACTGGAACTGGAGTCGCTGCTTCGTGCCAGGTTCCCCCACGATAAGATTGAACCGGTACCCAAAGGCGAATATGGCGGCGACATACTGCATCGGGTATTCAACTCGCAGTCGCAATGCTCCGGCACCATCATCTGGGAGTTCAAACGCACTAAGAACTGGAGCGACGGCTGGCTGGCAAAATTGCGTGATGATCAGCGGGTAGCCAAGGCCGATGTGGCTGTCATTGTCTCACAGGCGCTGCCGAAGGATGTCGAAACCTTCGATCAGATGGAAGGCGTCTGGATCACCAGCCCAAGTACCATGATTCCCGTCACCCTGGCACTGCGCCATTCTCTGATTGAACTCTCGATGGCCCGGCAGGCCGGCGAAGGTTTGCAGACTAAGATGGGGATGGTGTATCAGTATCTGACGGGCACGCACTTCCGCCAGCGCATGCAAGCGATTGTCGATGCGTTCACCGACATGCAGGAAGATCTCAGCAAGGAAAAGAAGGCCATCACCAAACTGTGGGCCAAGCGTGAAAAACAGATCGAACAAGTACTCGAAGCAACCTCAGGTGTCAGTGGCGACCTACAGGCCATTGCCGGCAAAAACGTGATGGAAATTGAAGGTCAGGACTTGAAGGCTCTTGAAGAATAGCTGCTGCCTCCGTTGCTTCACAGCAAACGGGGGCAGCATTCTGAGAGTCCTAACCTGGCCGCTGCAACCGTAGTTGCATCAAGCCATCAAGACCGATGGTTCCACCCAGTGCGTTTGCACCGGTAGTGCTTTTGCGAAGATCGCAGCGCAACATCATATCGAGCAATTGCCTGCTATTGCCATCGATCAGCGCCAGGCCAGAGAATTTGCCATACTTGGCATTGGGGTTGTCATTCCCGGCAAGGGTGCCTTGAAGGCGAATGACGCCGATCAGCCTTGTACCTTCCTGAAAGCTGCCAAGATATTCGCATGATAGATTCGCCTGTTGCTCCCCATCGGCACCGAACAGATAATCGAGCATAACAGTGCGTTGGGGCACTTTCCAATTGGTGCCAACAGTTATCTTTGTCTTGGGGACGTCCAACTGCGCCAGATCATGCCAGTGGTTCAAGCTGTTCTTGAGGAGAGAAGTCAACTTCATGGAGGGCTGTGACGTTTCATCTTCGGGAATGCGATCAGCCCATAGTCTCTGTAGCGTTTTATGAGGCATGGGACGATCATCGGCGCGAGCACCTGCGGCAGATCCTTGATCGCTTGAGTTCCTCCTGACGACAGAGCCTCATAGTCCAATCGGGCGGTAAGGGAACCGCGGACGCTGTGCATCGAATATTGATAGCGTTGCGTCAGCTTCAGTTCTCCCAAAGAAGCACGCCGGCAACGGAAGCGGGCAGTTCTTTATCGTCCAGCACTTTGCCGGGAGTATAGGAGAGCGGTTCAAGCCAGTTGATCTTACCTTCACCCATAGTGAGTTGAGGCTGAAGCCAGTAGACTTTACCATCCTGTAGCGCAGGCAGCACCAGCGATCCGGAATAGATATTGCGGTTCTCACCGGCCTTAAGTTCTGGAGAGTCGTCCGAGGCTGTCGGATTCTCGGGAGGTTTTTTCTCGTCGCCGGTGACGACTTTCACCTTCGGGGCGGCAGAACGGCTGCTGAATTCCGAAAGTCGAAAGACGAGTGGAAGATGGAGCGTATCGCCTTTGCGAACCGGGGGATACAGTTCAAGTCGATCCGGACGGCCATAGTAGAGTGCTGAAGCCTCGTCGGCAGGCACGCCAAACGAGATGCCCGTGTTGGTGATAGAACCATCGCCGCCTCGCCCCGTGAAAATGCTGACGGCGATACCGATCACCCGACCACTGGCATCGACAATGGGTCCACCGGAGTTGCCTGGATTGAGCGCCGCGCCGCCAAACTGCACCAGCTTGATGCGTCCATCTTCAAATCGATGGCTGGTGACCTTGAGCGGCGTCACCGTCACTTCTTTTCCGGCACTGTTGCCATACGGAAAGCCCAATGAGAAGACCGTTTGCGTTTCACGAGTGGTGAGCGAGGAGGCCAGTTGCATCCCCTCCGGATAATCCTCCATGTATTCCTTCGATATTCGCAACAGAGCAAGATCATGTTTGCGATCGACTTTGACGATATCGACCACTTTGAAGTCTTTCTGGTTCTTGGCCCCATGATTCAAAAAGACACGAACACTTTTCGGTTTAGGCTTCGACTCATCAATCATGTCGATAACGTGAGCATTCGTGACGACGAGATTCTTTTCAAAGGCAAAGAACCCTGATCCGCTTCCACCACCGCCGCCATCACGTTCGGTTTCGATGTAGACCGTATTTTGTTTCACACGCTTAAGCAAATCGGCACCGAGGGATTCGTTCCCGTCTTTGACAGAGTTCTTCTCCAGGCCCGGCAGATTGCTTACAGGCACAAAAGATTGATACAGGTCGCTCTGCGTAAGAGCCTTGTCAGCTATCTCGAACTTTTCTGAACCTGTCGCTTCAGCAGGCTCAGACTCATCCTCTCGTTCCGTAGTATTTTGCCGCCGCTCGGGAATCGACCGGTATCCTTGTGATGCAGCTTGTTTCTTGTCGTCTGTCAGCGCCCACCAGAGTACTCCGCCAATGCACACGCACGTCAGCAGGAGAATACCAACCATGATGCCGATTTTCTTCCCCGTGCTGGCCGGCGCTTTCTTTTTGGAGCGCTGCCCGCTTTTGCCCCTGGATCGCCTGGGTTGATCATCATCGTCATCATCCCTTGCTGCACGAGCAGGCGATTTCACTGTCGGAACAGTCATAACCACAGGTGCCGCAGCGGATTTGACCGTGAGTGAAATCAGTGTCTTGCAAAAGGGACAGGAGATCGTCGCTGGACCAGTCAACTCTGGAAGAGTGAATTGATTGCGACAAGTCGGGCAGGCAGCTAAACGAGACATAGGCATGGTCACTCAAATTGTTACTCAAATGCAGGGCTAAGGCGTTTGGAAGCCTTTTCTGCATTCACAGCATCATTGACTCTACCAATCTTCTGGGCCATTTCCAACTTTACTTCTGAAGATAATTCGTGCTTCCCTCTTTTTGGCTGTCTGAGAACATTGTTGGTGTTGATTGGTTTTTATGCAAGAATGGGCTTGTCTCTTCATTTGCCCGGTATCAGGTATCATTTTCATGAAGCTAATCGCGTCTATGATGGTGTGGACCAGTTGTCTGGTGCTGGTATCCTCCGGTCAGCCCGTCGCTGATCGTGAGATACCGAAATCGGCTGATCCCCGGCTCGAAGTCGTGCTCTTCGCCCAAGAGCCTCAGATTGTACATCCCGTGGCCATCGCCTTTGATAAGCAGGGAAGGTTGCTCGTTGTCGAAAGTCACACCCACTTTCGCCCCGCCAACTATGCCGGCCCTGTTCATGATCGCGTCCGGATAATGGAAGACACTGATGGCGATGGCCGGGCTGACCGCATCACCACTTTCTTTGAAGGTACGGACAAGACGATGGACATCGCTGTCCATCCTGATGGCTCCGTGTACCTGGCCACCCGCAACGAGATCCTCCGGCTTCGGGACACCAAGGGTACTGGTGTAGCAGACCAGAAGGAACGCATCGTCTTCCTGGAGACCAAAGGAGACTACCCCCACAATGGCCTCTCGGGACTGACGTTCGACGCAGCGGGCAACCTCATGTTCGGACTCGGTGAGAACCTGGGGGAAGGATACAAGCTCATCGGCAGCGATGGCACCACTCTGAAAGGCGGCGGCGAAGGAGGCAACATCTATTGGTGCAAGTCGGATGGAAAGAATCTCCGTCGCTACGCCACCGGCTTCTGGAACCCGTTTGGTATCAATGTCGATTCGCTGGGACGCATCATTGCTGTTGATAACGATCCTGATTCCATGCCGCCCTGCCGGATGGTGCATGTCGTCGATGGGGGCGATTATGGCTACCAGTTCCGGTATGGCCGCAGTGGTAGGCATCCGTTTCAGGCCTGGAATGGTCAACTGCCCGGAACGCTGCCCATGATATCGGGTACTGGTGAGGCTCCGTGCGAAGTGCTCCGCTACGAATCGAACGGACTACCCTCCGAATACTTCGGCCAGTACTTCGTCACAGCCTGGGCTGATCATCGACTGGAACGGTATGAGTTGAAGCCCAAAGGGGTTTCGTTCACCGCTGAGCAGAAGATACTCATCCAGGGCGGGAAGAACTTCAGACCGACCGGATTGGCGATTGCTCCAGATGGTTCGCTATTCATTGCGGACTGGGTGCTCCCCGATTACACGCTCCATAATAAGGGGGCCATCTGGCATGTGCGGGCAAAGCAGCCTTTCCAGTTCAAGCGTGAATCGCTCGAAGAGCTGCGGGCCAGAGACAAGAAAGTGAACCAAGCCTGGCCTTCTGCGAATCTGGCAGCAATCAAGGCGTTGACCAAAATCGCTGATGTTCCGAAGCTTCTTGCTTTAGCGGTAGACGCCGACCCGTTCATCCAAAATGCAGCCCGTCAGCAACTGGCACACTCTCCCGAGCTTCTTGAAAGCATTAAGCTGGAGGGGCTAAAACCGGCTGAACGCATCGCTGTTCTTCTCTCGCAAATTGCCAACGGAGATGCCAAATACCAGGAATGGCTGCCACGTTATTTGAAAGACGATGACGAAGAAGTTCGCTTCCTGGCTGCCAAGTGGGTGTCCGATCAGGCACTTCGTCGATTTCGACCAGAAATCGAAACAGCCATGAATGATCCGAAACTCAGCGTTCGAATGATGATGGCTTACGCCACCGCCCTAGCCCGCATCAAAGGAGAAGCAGTCAGCGATGCCAGCCTGGCTGATCGTTTTTCGGACAGGCTCAACGAAGCGGGCTTGGATGAAGCCATGAAGCTGCAATTGTTGCGTCTCATACCTCCATCGAATAAGAAGCTCACAATCAAGCTTCTCCAGAAGCTGCTGCAATCGAACAATGAGCCGCTACGTCAGGGTGTGGTGCTGACACTTTGTCTACATCCTCAGTCGGAAAGAAAGGCAGTGCTCAAGAGCATCGCAGCTGATGAGAAGAACTCTTCTGATCTGCGAGCCTTAGCCCAGTTGGGTTTGCTCGATCAGCCAACCACCGTGATGGAGACAACGGACTCGAAGGCACGTCCTCCCGTTGGTCAGCGAACAGAATGGCTGACTCGATTTGGTTCCAACGGCAACATCGAAGCAGGCCGACGCCTCTTCTATCATCCACAAAAGGCTGGCTGCTTCCGCTGTCATCAGGTCGATGGCCGAGGCAGCGAAATAGGCCCTGACCTTTCAACCATTGGTCGTACCGAGCCACAGCGAATACTCGAATCGCTGTTACAGCCTAGTGCCACAGTCGCCCCCGCCTACCAGGCTTGGACTCTTGCCATGCATGATGGCCGAGTCCTGAATGGCATCCTCGTCAGGACTTATCTGGATGAGTACACCTATCTCGATACTCAGGGCAAGCCGTTCACGGTCAAGACCCATGACATTGCCGAAACGAAAGCCTCGACGACTTCGATCATGCCTGAAGGCTTGCTGAAACAACTCACCGATCAGGAAGTGCGTGACCTCCTGGCGTTCCTCTTCTCTCGAAAGTGAACCAGCTCATGACACAGCTTCATCGTCGTGCTTTCCTCAGCAAGACTGTTTTCACTTGCGCCGGCAGCTATACCCTGCTCTCTACCAGTCTGGCCAAGACTGTCGGCCCCAATGATCGCATCAACCTCGGCTTCATTGGTGTCGGCATCATGGGCCGGGGTCACCTTGGTGGCTTCCTGGGCCAGAATGATGTCCAGGTCGTCGCTGTGTGCGATGTTGTCAAGGAACGCCGGGACAGTGCGGTGAACATGACGAACAGCCGCTACGCCAAGGCAAAGGACAGGGAATCATACAAGGGCTGTGCAGAGTACGCCGACTTCCGTGAACTGCTCAAACGCAAGGACATTGACGCGGTCGTCATCGCCACACCCGATCATTGGCATACGCTGCCTTGCGTCCTGGCTACCCGGGCAGGCAAGGACATCTATTGCGAGAAACCGTTGACCCGTACCATCGGTGAGGGACGACGTATTGTTGATGAAGTAGCTAAAGCCAAGATCATCTTTCAAACGGGCAGTCAGCAGCGCAGCGAGTTTGGTCATCGCTTCCGCAAGGCAGTGGTGATGATCCGCCAGGGGCTCATCGGTGATATCAAGACAATCCGCATCGGTGTCGGTGCTCCGGCGATACCATGCGATCTACCCGGCCAGCCGATCCCTGATGGCACAGACTGGAAGATGTGGGTCGGGCCGGCGGCGATGCGCGAGTACAACGAAATCCTTTGCCCCAAGGGAGTGCATAACCATTTCCCCCTCTGGCGTAACTATCGGGAATACGCCGGCGGTGGACTAGCTGACATGGGCGCTCATCACTTTGACATCGCTCAATGGGCGCTCGGTATGGATAACTCTGGTCCGGTGTTGATCGAACCGCCAGCCGGCAAGGAGGCAACCGGTTTGCGATACACCTACGCCAACGGGACACAGATGATCCACGGTGGACCCAGTGGCTGTACTTTTGAGGGTACCAAGGGAACCATCTACGTTGACCGTGATAAGTTCGAGATCACCCCCAACGAGCTGACCAAGATCGAACTCAAGGATGATCGTGAGACTGTCTACTACTCAACGAATCATCACCGCAACTGGATTGAGTGCATCAAGAGCCGCAAGCAGACCATCTGCCCGGCTGAAGTGGGGCATCGTTCCGCATCGATTTGTCATTTGGGTAACCTAGGCTATCAGCTCAGAACGACTCTCAAATGGAATCCCAAGGCAGAAAGTTTCGAGAGGAACGATGAGGCAAATAAGCTAGTTAACCCACCTTATCGTGAGGAATGGCGGGTAGCATAGCGACCGAAAATTGCCCTAGCCGAAATCTCGCATATTTGCCATAGTCACAAACCTACGTCGGCAGGGACGCCCACGTATTCCTCTGATGGTCTGTACCGATGACGTCAACGACTGAGCCAGTCATCAGAACGCCCTGGTCAAAATGGCTGGTGGGCCTGTCGAGGCTTGGCCTGTGCCTTGTTGCCTACTTCCTGATCCTCGAGATTGTTCGGGTTACGACCGGGCCGAACTGGCATGTCGTCGTCCCCAACGAATTCTACCGTTCTGCCCAGCTCTCCGAATCTGAACTGCAAACAGCGATTGATCGGTATGGCATCAAAACGATCATCAACTTGCGCAACAAGTGTCCTTGGGAAGCCTGGTATCGAGATGAAGCCTGTGTATCAGAGCAGCGTCATGTCAAGCTCATTGATTTGTACTTCTCTGCTTACCTTCCGCCCGCACCTCAGGAATTAAGGAAGCTCTGGGAAGCCATCGAAAGCGTCTCCCCGGCCCATTCTCATTCATTGCCGACGCGGTGCAGATCGCACCGGGCTGGCCAGTTCACTGGCTATGGCTTACTACGACGACAAACAGCCTCTGGACGTATCGCTGCAACAACTCTCTGTTCGTGCCGGTCATCTGGGGTTGGGGCGTGTCGAGGTCATGGGCGAAGTTCTGGACATGTACAAGCAGTGGCTGACTGACAAGCAGCTCGCCCATGAACGATCGCATCTGAAGAAATGGATATTCGAGGAATACCGCCCTGGTCCTCTGTGGGCCAAGATCGACAAGGTATCGATTCCTCAAGAACTCAATTCCGGCCAACCGTCGGTCGTTCGGCTTCGCTTGCAGAATGATAGCCATGAGACGTGGAAGTTTCAGCGTGGCTCGCTGAGCGGTGTCCATGTTCGTGGCTGGATCGAACCGGAGGGTAATCGTCCGCCGCCCTGGGCTGATCAGAACATTGATCCGCCCAACCGCGTTCGCTTGGCCGGCGGAATGATGAACGTCGATGTGCCGCCGAACGGAACCATCGAGATCGATGTGCCCGTGCCCGCCATCAAGAAGGCCGGCCGCTATGAACTCTTCCTGGATATCTGGGACGAACGGCTGCGGAGTTTCGGCGAATCGGTAGGCTCGAAGCCTTTCAAGAAGATCGTGGAGATTCAACGTGCCCCGATTGCCCAGCGTTAGCGCTGAACAGTCACGACTGCTGAAGTTCGTGGTGCGAGCGGGGCTTAGTGCCTTGATCGTCGGAGTGCTGGCGTACAAGATCAACTGGGCATCACTGGGGCGAGTCTTCGAGCAGATGCATGTGGGATTGAGCGTCATTGCCTTTGTGCTGCTCAATGTTGGCCAGTCGTTCAGTAGTTGGCGTTGGAAAACGATCGCTGAACCGCTCGGCTTCCGAGAGAGCTACAGCCGCTACCGAACCCTCTATTACATCGGCAACTTCTTCAACTTGTTTCTCCCTACCTCGGTTGGTGGCGATGCAGTGCGGGGATGGATGCTGGCGCGAACGAAAACTCAACGCTGGCCAGCTTTCGGTAGTGTCATCGCTGACCGAGTAGCGGGTGTCACCGCTATGCTGATGATGGCCTGTGTTGCCACCCTGGCCCCGATGGGTGAATCGCCCTGGTGGGTGCCCGTATTGCCGTGGGGTATCCTGGGGTGTCTCTTTCTGACAATGGCTCTGCTGCCCAGGCTGGCAGGTTACTCCCAGAAGATACAAGCCCTTGTGGACGCACTCGGCTGGTCGAAAGGCCGTTGGGGAACCTGGTGGACTGCTATTGGTCTGTCGTTCATCGTGCAGGGGTTGGCTACGCTGCAAGTCATTCTGCTTGGCTTCGCCCTGGACCTGACCGTGCCCTGGTACTCATACCTCGTCGTGGTTCCCTTGGTAACTCTGCTGACGATGGTGCTGCCAAGCCTTAACGGCATCGGCGTTCGTGAGGGCGGCATGGTCTTACTACTGGCTCCGTTTGGCGTCACTACGGAACAGGCCCTCGCTTTGAGCCTGGGGTGGTTCGCCCTCAGCGTCGGCGTCGGCCTGATAGGCGGCGGGTTTTACTTGTTCTCTGACCGGTCGAAAGAACCGGCTGATACTGATCTCTCTGTCGAAGGGAAGGATTCCCATGAATCTGTCAATCGTCGTACCGATGATGAACGAGAAGGACAACGTCAAGCCGCTGCATGAAGCGATAACCGCGGCTTTGGACTCGACCGAACATGATTACGAAGTCATCCTCGTGGATGACGGCAGCAGAGATGGCACGTTTGATGTCATCGCTGAGGTCGCTGCCAAGGACCCACGGTTCAAGGCGATTCAACTGCGTCGCAACTTTGGCCAGACCCCTGCCCTGCGTGCCGGCATCGATGCGGCTCAGGGCGACATCATCATCACAATGGATGGTGATTTGCAGAACGATCCATCTGACATTCCCATGATGCTGGACAAGCTCAAGGAAGGGTACGATGTTGTCCTCGGCGAACGTGTCAATCGTCAGGATAAACTCGTCGTCCGCAAGATTCCCAGTTGGGCCGCCAATTCCCTCATTCGCAAAGTCACCGGCACAAAAGTGCGTGACCTTGGCTGCACTCTCCGAGTGATGCGCCGGGAAGCTGCCCTGAACTGCCCCTCTACGGCGAGATGCACCGTTTCATGAGCGTGCTGGCCGAGATCAGCGGGCAGCGTATTTACCAGATGCCGGTCAAGCATCATGCCCGCCAGTTCGGCGTGACCAAGTACAACCTCAGCCGTACGGTACGGGTGGTTCTCGATCTCATCACGGTACGGTTCCTACAGAGCTACCTTTCCCGACCAATGCACATCTTCGGTCTCGCCGGCTTGGGTTGCTTTGGGCTGTCGTTCGCATTCCTGATGACCTGCATCGTTCAGCGATTAGCCTGGGCTGAACGGATGAATCGCAATCCGTTGCTGCTGCTCAGCGTCATGCTCACGGTCGTCGGCGTACAGTTCATCTCGCTCGGCCTGATTGGCGAGGTGATGTCGAGAACCTACTTCGAGAGCCAGGGCAAGTCGCCGTACACGATTCGCAAGACGATCAATCTGGATAACGATGTGGTGGAAGCGACGCTGGAGATGGGGAAGAAGGTGGCGTGAGTAGCTGTCAGCTTTCAGCCGTCAGCTATCAGCTACAAACGATCAGTCTTGCCAATCAACAGGACAGATAGTCGTTATCCAAGAACAAATATATGGCCTGGAAGCTGCTGATAGCTGACAGCTATTAGAACAGCCCCCGGATGCAAGCATCCGGGGGCCGGTCTATTTGACGAACATGGCACTTTGGTAGATGCCACAACTCGTCCAGGAGATATGACGTTACAATCGCTCACGAACCACGCTGTAGCCTACCCGAGAGCTATACTTCGGGAAGACCGGACGTGCTTTCGTGGGCAGCAGGAAACTGTGCGAACAGCGCGGGCACTTGGCTTCCTTGCCCGCTTTCGATTCTGAATAGCGTAATTTCTGCTCGCATTGAGGGCAGCGAGTGGCGGGCCTTTCGGCACCAGTCAACTCGCTTTCCCCTGGCATCGTCAGGCCGATTTTGCCGGCCAGCTTGCCCGTTGCTTCCCACATCGTACGCCACACCTTCGGACTACTCATACCGATCTCCACAAACACAATATGCTCATGAGGCGGCGGATCTCCATGGTGATCCACCGTTGAGCGGGCCACGTCTATACCCGATCCTGCCGGTTTGTCCAAGGGCAAGCACTTCATTTCGGATAGTTTGCGTAGTCTGGGAAAGTAATCGTGCTCAAAAAGGACATTCCCAGGCAAACTGCTGGCCGTGAAGATAGTGTGTCTGCCTGCACAACCATAGAATGAGGGGACTACGCAACTGCTGGATTCACTTCATGCCGAACATCATTCTTAATGGCAAGCCCTACCAAGCCCCCGACGGGACTGTGCAGGACTTACTCATCAACTTGAAGCACGACTCAAAGCGATTGGCTATCGAAATCAACCACGACCTGGTGCCTCGCACTCAACATGCCGAGCGTAGCCTTCGGGAAGGGGATCAGGTGGAGATCGTTACCCTCGTCGGTGGTGGTAGTGAAACATCGCTTGATGAACCGCTCCAAGTGGCGGGCTTCACCTTCACCAGCAGACTGATCACCGGTTCGGGGAAGTACAGCAGCCATGATGTGATGCGTGATTGCCTGGAAGCGAGTGGCTGCAATGCCCTCACGGTGGCAGTCCGCCGGGAACGACTCTTCGATAAGGAAGGCCGCAGCCTGCTCGACTTCATCGACATGGATCGCTACACGATTCTGCCTAACACTGCTGGCTGCTTCAACGCCCCCGATGCGGTTCGCCATGCTCGTTTGGGACGTGAAATACTCGAAGGCTACAACAACCCCGGCTCCCGCTGGGTGAAACTGGAATGCCTGGCTGATACGAAGACACTCCTGCCCGATCCCGTGGCTACCCTCGAAGCTACTATTGAACTCGTCAAGGATGGATTCCAGGTGATGGTCTACACCAGCGACGATCCGATCATCGCCCGCCGATTGAAGGAAGCCGGTGCAGCCTGTGTGATGCCGGCCGGTTCGCCAATCGGTAGCGGCCAGGGGGTGCTCAATCCCAACAACATTCGCATCCTCCTCGAATACCTGAAGGACCATGATCCCAACTACCCCGTGATTATCGATGCCGGAGTAGGCACTGCCAGCGACGTCGCTGCAGCCATGGAGCTGGGTTGTGATGGGGTACTGCTCAACTCCGCCATTGCTCACGCCAAGGAACCAGTGAAGATGGCGTGGGCGATGCGGTATGCGTGTATCGCAGGGCGGCTGGCTTATCTATCAGGCAGGATGCCCAGGAAGCGGTATGCAACGGCTTCGAGCCCGATGGATGAGCTGATCTAACTCTTTGTTTCTGTGTATGGAGAGCTACATGAAGCACATTCTGATATTAGCATTGAGCCTTCATATCTTCAGTCCAATTCTTGCCGACGATTGGCCCCATTGGATGGGCCCACAGCGGGATAACACCTGGCGTGAGGAAGGGTTGCTCGAGAAGTTCCCCCAAGGTGGCCCCAAGATCGTCTGGCGAACCGCCATCGCTGGGGGATACTCTGGGCCAGCCGTCACGAAAAATAGGCTCTACGTCACCGATTACGTTACCACCGAAAACTCCAAGATTGAGAACTTCAAGCGTGACAAGTCGTTCACAGGCAAAGAGCGGGTGCTATGCCTGAATGCCAAGAATGGCAGTGAAGTGTGGCACTACGAATACCCAGTGACTTACACCATTTCTTATCCGTCCGGGCCACGATGTACACCGATCGTGCATCAGGGTAAAGTTTATACGCTTGGGGCTGAGGGCAATCTTCTCTGCTTCGATGCAGAAGAGGAAAAGTTGTTGTGGTCGCATGATCTGAAGAAAGAGTACAAGACCAAGGCTGCCCTGTGGGGTTACTCCGCTCACCCATTGATTGATGGCAACAAACTCATCACTCTCGTCGGCGGCGAAGGCAGCCATGTTGTAGCGTTTGATAAGGATACGGGCAAGGAACTATGGAAGGCGCTGACCTCTTCTGAACAAGGCTATTCGCCACCCACCATCATCAACGCTTCTGGTGTTCGGCAACTCATCCTTTATCGCCCCGATGCGGTCACTTCCCTCAATCCGGAGAATGGTCAGGAGTATTGGTCCATTCCCTACCAGGCGACCAATGGCTCCATCATCATGGCACCTATCGTCTGGAAGGATTTGATGTACGTCGCAGGCTTCTCCAACAAGAGCTTGCTGTTGAAACTCGGTGACAAGCCCGGCGCCACCGAAGTCTGGCGCGACAAGAAAGGAGCTGGCATCTGTCCCGTGAATGTCCAGCCTTTCAATGATAATGGTACCCTGTATGGCTTCGATCAAAGCGGCATTTTCTATGGCATGGAGATCGCAAGTGGAAAACGACTCTGGCAGACAACGGACGTGATGAAGCATCGCGCCCAGGGCAGCGAGACCGGCTTCATCGTCAAGCAGGGCGATCGCTACTGGATCTTCAACGAGTTAGGCGAACTCATCATCTGCAAGTTGTCGCCAGAAGGCTACAAGGAAATCGACCGGGCTAAAGTCATCGACATGACCAACACCGCTTTTGGGCGAGATGTCGTCTGGTGCATGCCTGCCTTCGCCAACAAGCGGATGTATGTGCGGAATGACAAGGAATGTATCTGCGTGGAACTAGCGAAATAGTCGCTTCACTACTCGTCCCCAGTCCGAGATAGGGGACAAGTAGAATCAAGCTACCAACCAGCGGGCCAGGCCGAAGTAGATGATGATGGTGACCATATCGGCGCAGGCCAGGGCGATCGGCCCGGCTGCTACCTGTGGTTCGAGTTTCATCAACCGCAGGGCAGTCGGGATGATCCAGCCAATGCACGCTGAGGCAGAAATACCTCCGACGATGCCGCCGAAAACGATCAAGGCCAGTATGACGTTCTGTTGCCATACTAACACGATGCTTCCCACCACCAGGCTGCAACCCAGGCTCAGAAGTACCCCGGTACTGAGTTCGATGCGTAGCCCTTGCCAGAGCCTTCGCCAGGAAAGCGTGGGGCGATGCAAGCCTTGCAGAGCCAGCGTGACTGACTGGATGGCCACGCTTTCGCCTAATGCCAACACGACGGGAATGAAAAGGGCGAGGGCGACCAGCTTGGCAAGTTCTGCCTCGAAGAAGCTGGAGAGGAACCCTGCCAATAGGCCACCACCGATGTTGCACAGCAGCCAGGGAAAGCGTTTGAGGAAGCCTACCATCGGTGACTTCTGAGCACCGGTCAGGTGAACGCCGATAAGTTGAAAGACATCGTGAGTATGCTGTTCCTTATCCTGATCGTACATTTCACTGGTGTAGAGATCGACGTCGATCAATCCGACAAACTCCCCTGCTGGGTTTACCACCGGGAAGGCCAGGAAGCGGTGCAGCACGAAGAACTCACAGGCTTCGAGCACAGTGGTATCGTCGGGCAGTTTGACCACGTCCTTGACCATCAGGTCTTTCAGACGAGTTTGCGGGTCAGCTAAAAGAAGACGGCGGGTAGGCACCACCCCCACCAGGCGATCACGGTCATCGGTCACATAGAAGTAGATCACACGTCCCGTCGGCTGCGTTTTCCGCAGTTGTGCCAGGGCCTCGTTGACCGTAGCCTCCGGTCGCAATCCCGAAGGCGCCGGCCTCATGTGAAGACTGATTGGTTCTGAAAGAAATGGGCTTGCGACCTGGGACACCCTGAACTCCGGAGGCTGTTCTCATCGTAGGACTTGTAGGGGACTGAATGGATGATGTTATGGAGTGTAAAGAACTATGCCCCATCCAGGAAGACGAGTTCGCAACACGAACTACCGACAAGAATTTGCACTCCAGCATGGTACTCTCGAATCCCGCGAGGTATACTTCAGTTATCTATTTTTCTCATTTCCTTGTCTCGGAGGTTACTCATGAACGTGGAGCCACATGGCGAGCTGGTTCCGATAGGAGGCGGGGATACGATTCCCCTGACGCGGTCACAGCTTTCGATGGGAAGGCGGCGGGCCTGCGACATCTACCTCGACTATCCCAACATCTCCAGCGTCCATTGCGAACTGAACTTCAAAGACGGCTATTGGTACATCAGCGACAGGAACAGTACCAACGGCACCAAGGTGAACAATATGCGGGTAGCCACCCGTAAGCTGCTCATCCCCGGCGACGAGATCGGCATCGCCAAACGGCGGTTCACGATCAAGTACACCATGCCCTCCGACAAGCGTCTGGAAGACATGATGGATGACGACATCCTCAGCCAACCACTGCTGGAACGGGCCGGCTTGCAAAAGGGCGGCAGGGACGACTTCTAAGCTGAGCTATCTACCCTAATTAATAGAAGAACGGAGCCAATGTTGGCTCCGTTCTTTTTCATGGTGCCTGTCACTATTTCTTACTTGTCGCTTTCGCTCCGCCGACAGGCACCGTCTGTGTTACTTGCGTGGTATCCGTGCCATGATTCTGCTGATATAACGCTTCAAGCTTCTGCTGCTGTTCCGGAGTCAGGATGGAGAAGAGTTCCATATCCATGATGAATCGAATCATTATCATGGCCTGCATCGTTTGAGGGCTGATCATTCCCGGATCGAGCAGTACCCACATCTGAACCAACGACTGATAACTTTCAATAATATCCTGAGCAAGCATGAACTGTTCTTCATCGAACCCCAGAGCACGAGCCAGATCGCCATCCTGTAGAACGACCGCAAGGCCGCCGAATTGCAATTGTTCGGCTAGGTCGGCGCATTGATCAACAGTGTTACTCGTTGATGTCGTTCCTGAATGTTTTGTTTGCCCCAACGCTGGTCCCGTCAGGACAAACACAAGTGTAAGTACAGCCAGCCATCTGGTCGGATTCATGATGCTCTCCCTGTATACGTTGACATATACGTTGACATTCCTGCTACGTTCGATGGAGCAAGCATACGCTCACCAACGTGAAGTTGTGATGAGTTAGCCGGTGAGAAATAGATCATGAGTCAATGATGACGTCGACCTTCATGAAGTTGCCATCGATACAAACAGGAACGCCTCCGGTGCCGGCAAAGGCACCGAAGGCGTGGGTTGAACGGGGCGTCTGTTTATTCTTTATTTTCAGCCTCGATCTCTTCGAGGAGTTGACGTGCCTTATTGCGGGCATTGGATGGTGTGATTTCTTCAGGCTGCACCGAGGTCACCTTTTGAGTGATCTTGAGGGGCGGCGCCTGGATGGGCTGCTTTTCGGGAGTGGTCTCCAGAAAGAGCTTACATCCCGACAGGCTGCCAAGCAGCAGAGCGCCAGTGATCAGCGAGACGGAGATTCTTTTCATGGGTTACTCCTTCTTCTCGCCACGGATGCTGCGAACGCCTGACGACGTTTCAGCTTGAGCTGATTCGGTCGTGTCAGACCTCTTTTGCAGTAGTCGGGTTTCGACATCCTTATCATTCATCGGCTGGAACCGAGCCAGGCTGGCCGAGGACATTTTCTGTTCATAAACGGCCCAGGCGCGCGATTCGAGCAAGTCCGCCTGTTTGGCCAGTTCGGGATCATTCGTTTCTTCAGCAATATCCCGCAGGCGTTGGCAGACCGCTTCCCGGCGAAGGGCTTTGTTCAGCTCAGCCTGTCGTGAGTTTGCTTCTGAAGCTTTTGTTTTGACGACGACTTTCTCACCAGTACCAGACTTCTCTTTGCTGGCATTCGCCTTGGCTTCTTCAGCCAATCGCTGCTTCTCTTCAATCCGGCCAGGAATCAGGTGCTCCCACCAAAGATTCTGTGCCAGATTTTGTGTCGTAACCTGTTTGGCTTTGCGGGCCTTTTCCAGATCCTGCACACTACTGTAGGTATCCGGCTCATCAGCGCGTACGGCGATGAGACTAACAGCCAGTACCATGAAGGCACCGGCGCAACGCATGAATGTCATGATCTCCCCCTGCCAGCCGACGATTCGGCTAGTTCCCCTTGGGTACAAGATCGGTTCCCCCGATTCGACGAGTGGCCTATGCCCACGTTTGGGTATTCTGTCAAGGGCAACCCTCTTCACTTCCGTGATCGCTTCATTCTCATTTGTGAATATGAAGAGAACAGGAAGAATGCTTGCCTTTGGCAGGCCCTTTGAAGAGACTAACCCAGTAGTTCAACTCGAAGGAATGGTTGATAATGCGACATGGATTAACACTGGTGGTAGTGTTGTTGCAAATGGCACCCTGTTTTGCCCAATTGCGTGCCACCCCCAGCAAGCCCGACGCCAGCAACGAGTTCTTCGGCAAGGGGATGATTCCCAAATTGAAAATTGAAGTCAGTAAAGAGGAACTGGAGAAGCTGAAGAAGAATGATCGTGATTATGTTCGCTGCACTATTATTGAAGACGAGAAGACCCGCTACGAAAATGTCGGCATTCATCTGAAGGGGGCAGCGGGCAGCTTTCGGCCCATCGAAGACCGCCCTGCCCTGACGCTCAGTTTCGACAAGTTCAAGAAAAACCAGCGCTTTCATGATCTGGATAAGCTGCACCTCAACAACTCGGTGCAGGATGGGTCGTTCATGACCGAACTGCTTTGCGGGGAACTCTTCCTGGCTAACCATGTACCCACGGCCCGTACCACCCATGCTCGGGTCTGGCTCAATGGCCGAGACCTGGGCTTTTATGTGTTAAAGGAAGGCTATAACAGGACCTTCCTGAGACGCCACTTCGAGAACGCCACCGGCAACCTCTATGACGGCGGCTTCCTACAGGAAATCGACGCCGCGTTGAAGCGAATCACCGGCGATGGCCCCAATGATCATAGTGACTTGAAAGCCATCGTTGCTGCATGCCGTGAGCCGGACCTGGACAAACGCTGGCAACGAGTGGAGGCGCTGGTCGATATTGATTCGTTCATTTCTTTCATGGCCATCGAGCACATGACCTGCCATTGGGATGGCTACTGCCAGCAGCGGAATAACTACCGAGTTTACATTGATGGCAAGACTAAGAAGGCCTACTTCCTGCCGCATGGAATGGATCAGATGTTCGGCGACCCCAACTATCCTATTCTCCATATTCCCGGAGCGTTGGTGGCCAACACGATCATGACCAACCCAGCCTGGCGTGTGAAATACCGGGAGAAGATGGATCAGTTGATGCCTTCATTCTCTCCACCAACCAAGTTCCTTGCACGGATTGACGAAGTCACTAAGCGGATTCAACCTGTCATTACAGGCATCAGCAAACAGGCTGAAGCTGATTTCATGGCAAATGTCAATGGCCTCAAGGAACGAATCAAAGCACGTGAAAAGGTGCTGGTGGTTCAGAACGCCATCCCTGATCCCAAGCCGTTTCTATTTGATGCCAATGGCGTCGCGGTCGTAAAGGCATGGGAGGAACGAAAGGAAACGGACGATGCCAGGCACGAGATTCTGACGCTACCCAACAAACCCAAATGTTTATCGATCAAGGCCGGCCCCGGTGGGCAGTGCATCGCTTCCTGGCGAAGCCGGGTCATTCTGCCTGCGGGCACTTACCGCTTCGCTGTGAAAGCTAAGGCGGAGAAGATCGAAGCCAAGACCGATCAACAGGGCACTGGTGCAGGAATTCGCATCTCCGGCAGCCAGCGATCGAACAAGCTAGAAGGCACCAGCGACTGGAAACTGCTTGTCTATGAGTTCAAGATCGAGCAACCACAACAGGAGGTCGAGTTGATTGCGGAATTACGCGCTGCTTCAGGGCAGGTTCTGTTCCAGGCTGATAGCATGCGGTTGGTGAAGGTGAGGAAGTAGGCAGGTTAGTAGACCTTGCCTGTATTCTTTTCCCCTTGGAATGGCTTGAGCGCCGCGGCTGCCCCATCGAGCATGAACCGCAGTTCGCTGTTGATGGCTACGAACTGCCAGCCTTCTTTGGTACGGCGCAGGGCATCTTCCGGCGTAAAGGTATGAATACCCACTGGTACCTTGATCTTCTTTCCAGCCTGCAAGATACGCTGGATGGTTTTCTCCTGCTGTTCGGCCGAGGGTGGTTTGCCATCCTTTGAGTATTGACTGCGAGCCAGGTCGTTGGGGCCAACAAAGACTGCATCGACACCCGGCACCGAGAAGATATTCTCGAAGTCATCGACCGCATCGATGTGTTCACACTGAAGCACGACGAGTAATTCGTCATTGGCTTTCTCGTAATACTCCTGGCCGCTGGCTGCGAAGTTCAAAGCATGAGCGCCGCCGCCGACACTACGGTTACCCACCGGTGGATACTTGGCTGCCCTCACGGCCAGTTCGGCTTCGGCACGGGACATCACCATGGGCACCACGATGCCATAGGCTCCGCCATCCAGTGATCGCTTGATATGATCATGGCTTCCGCACGGCACACGCACCAACGGCACCCCACCGGCATCGGAGATGGTACCGAAGAGGTTCGATGCCAATTCCCAATCCATCGCCCCGTGTTCGAGATCGACGGTGAGCCAGTCAAACCCCGCTCTTGCCAAGTAACGGGTGGCGAGTTGGTTCCCCAGAGATATCCAGGTGCCGACGGTGGGTTTGCCTTCACGGAGCAGGCGTTTGACAGGATTTGTTCGCATTGGCTGTTCCCCTGATGCCAGCATCTTATGATGATCGTGAAGGCAATCCATCCTCGGAGATGCTGTTATGCACCTGCGATCTGTTCTGTTGTTAGTCGTTATTGGCGTTTGTTTGAACTCTATCAGCTTCGTTCAAGGCCAGGAAGCCAAACGGCCTATTACTGCCGAAGACCTTCTGAAAGTCAAACGCATCGGTGCGCCTTCGACTTCACCTGATGGCCAATGGGCTGTGGTCGATGTTTCCACAATCACGCCCGGCACCAACGACAGCACCTCCGAGCTTTGGCTGCTCAGCACCGATGGCAAAACGCAGAAGCAACTCACCCGCAGCGGCGGCAGGAACAGTAGCCCCAAGTGGTCGCCTGATGGGCAATCGATTGCCTTCCTCAGCCAGCGGGCCGGCGATGAGGTGACGCAGATTTATGTCATCTCTCCCGAAGGTGGCGAAGCCCGGCGAGTCAGCAAGATGCCGATGGCTCCCTTTGGCATCAAGTGGGGTGCGGACAGCAAGACCATCTACTGCACTGCCTGGACCTGGCTCGATACGCCCTGTGACACGACCTACAACAGACGTGTTAAGGAATTGAAAGAAGGAAAGACACAGGCCTACATCATCGAAGAAGGCACCTTCCGCTACTGGGATCGCTGGATCGCTGATGGCAAACGCCCCGTTGTCTGGTCGGTTGATGTCACTAATGGACAGCATCGCAACCTGCTCGCTCACTGCCAGAAACACCTGCCGCCGTACGAAGCCAGCGAGAAAGATTATGATGTCAGCCCCGATGGCAAGGAACTAGCCTTCGTCTCCGAAAATGTCAAAGTCCTAGGTCTCGATACTAACCACGACATCTACACGCTCGACCTCACCAACAAGGAAGCCGAAGCCAAGAACATCACCAGCGACAACGCCGCCAACGATACCAACCCCGTCTACAGCCCCGATGGCAAGAATCTGGCCTTTCTGCGCCAGACGGTGAAGTTCTTCTACGCTGACCGCTTCCGCCTGATGCTGCGGAACAACGCCACTGGGACGACCAAGGAACTGACCGCCTCACTCGATCGTTCCTGTGGCAACCCCGTTTGGCTGCCCGATAACAACCGCATCGCTGTCGAAATCGAAGACTCGGGCATCACCAACATCGGGTTCGTGACGGTGGATGGCAAGATCATGCGACCGAAGGAACCGGTGAGCGAGCATGCGATTAGCTTTGCGATGGGGAATTCAAAACAAGTGAGCAAACTTGAAGGCGAGATTCTAGATTCACAACTCAGCGCAGCTCAGAATGCAGTCGATGTCTACACAAAAGAAGTACCACACCAAAAAAGAGTAGGTAGCGAATCTGATGTTGATCTAGCCATAGCTCGTTTGGAACAGGCCAAGCAGAATCTTATCGCCCTCAAACTAAAAAAAATAAATGTAGAAGGAAAAGGACTTGTTGGTCAACCACAAAAGGCCCCTCGTGTCGGCGTCTACCAAGTCTCTTCCTTCGATCAACCCATCACCATCATGGCTCACCGACCAGGTAGCCAGCCTCTCAAACTAGAACACTTCAACGATGCCCTGGTCGCCGAATGGAAACTCGGCAGAGTGGAGAACCTCACCTTTAAGGGCGCTGACGATAAGAACGTCCAGATGTTCGTCATCTATCCCCCAAACTTCGATGCGAACAAGAAGTGGCCATTGGTGCAGATGGTGCATGGCGGGCCGCACAATGCGTTCCAGAATGACTTCAGCTACCGCTGGAACCCGCAGGTTTGGGCGGCCCAGGGTTGGGTCATCGCCATCGTTAACTTCCATGGCTCCAGCGGCTTCGGTCAGGACTTCACCGACAGCATCACCGGCGACATGGGCACCAAACCTATGACCGACATCATGAAGGCGACCGAGTTCCTCTGTGCCAAGCCGTGGATCGACAAGAACCGTGTCGCCGCCGCGGGGGCCAGCTATGGTGGCTACATGATGGCCTGGCTGAACGGGCATACTGAACTCTTCAAAACGATGGTCTGTCACGCCGGCGTCTACAACTGGCACAGCATGATGGCTTCCGACATGGTGCGAGGAAGAGCACGCGCACTTGGCGCTGCGCCGTGGGGCGATCTGAGCAAGATCGATCAACAAAGCCCGCAGCGGTTTGCCGCCAACTTCAAGACACCCACGCTGGTGGTGCATGGCGAGAAGGACTTCCGAGTACCAATAACACAAGGCATCGAGTATTACAACACGCTGCGTCAGAAAGGTGTGCCCACACGGTTCGTCTACTTCCCTGATGAGAACCACTGGGTGCTGAAACCCCAGAACTCGCTGCTCTGGCACAAAGAAGTCTTCGCCTGGCTGAGCAAGACCATCGGCAACGGGCCATAGTTGCCATCACGCTCCGCGTGATGGTTTGCCCAGCAAGTGTTAAATACAATTCAGTACGACTTAGTCACCGCTCCATCACGCGGAGCGTGATGGCAACTCTCCAGAAGTCTCCATGACCTCAGCCCCACTCGACTATTACCGTCAACACCTCACTGCGGCCGAGCAGAACCTTCAGCTGCATGATCGCCGGGTGCAAACCCTTTCCAACGCCCGGCTGATCGCCTTTGGTCTCGGCCTACTCTTCAGCCTGCTCGCCGCTGCCTGGTCGGGATATGCCGCTGCTGTCGTCGCTGTGATCTCGCTGATTATCTTTGCCTTGCTGGTTTCCCGGTATCGTCAGGCTTACTCGCAGGCTGAGACGAATCGGGCGTTGGTGCATTACTACCAGCGAGGGATAGCTCGCATTGAAGATCGGTGGGCGAACAAAAACCCCTCACCCCCAACCCCGCTCCCCGGGGGGGAGAGGGGAGACAGCCACCACCCCTACTCTGCTGACCTTGATCTCTTCGGTGAGGGCTCCCTTTTTGAACTGCTCCATCTGGGCTTCACACCGATGGGTAATCACTGGCTATCCCAGTGGCTGCTCCATCCGAGTAATCGTGAGAAGGCACTGGCTCGCCAGGCTGCTGTCAAGGAACTGGCACCACTTTCAAAACACCGTGAAGATGCAGCCATCCGGGCTGTGGGACTACATCAGTTTCAAGATGAACATCTGCGGGAATGGGTCAATCAACCACCGCCGGTCTGGTTGCCGTGGGAACGGATCGCTACTGATGTCATTGTCGTACTCAATGCAGCGTGCCTTGCTGCCTGGGTGGGTGGCTATGTGCCCGGTTATTTGGCCCTGGCCGGCGTCGTGATCATGATGCTCTGGTCGAGCCGTTTACAGCCCCGCACCGCTGCTACTCTTCGTGGTTTGGATCGCCAGGCAGATAGGTTACAAACACTGGCCGGGCTGCTGCATTACTTTGAACAGCAACAGTATCAGGCACCGTTACTGCTAAAACTGCAGGGCGAGTTAAAGAGCGGCACGCAGGCCTCGACAGCTATCGCTGAACTGGCTGGTCTAGCTCAGAAACTTGAATGGCCCCGCAATGCCTTCTTTATTCCCATTGCCCTGCTCTTACTTTGGTGGACGAGGCTGGCTTTCAAGGTCGCCGACTGGCGACAACTCTCCGGTTCCCATGTCAACGCCTGGCTCGATGCATTGGGGCAACTCGAAACGCTGCACAGTCTCGCTGCATTATCGTTTGAACATCCGGATTACACGTTTCCTGAGATTGTCGAAGCAGGCCGTTCTTTTGAAGCTGTACAACTGGGCCATCCACTTATTCCCTCAGACAAGTGCCGATTCAACGATGTCTCGTTTGGAACCAATCCCCAGATGTTGCTCATCAGCGGATCGAACATGTCGGGGAAGAGTACGCTCTTGCGAACAGTCGGCATCAGTGTCGTCCTCGCCCTTGCCGGTGGGCCGGTGAAGGCGAAGTCGCTCAAATTGTCGGTGCTCTATCCGGGGGCCACGTTGCGGGTGCAGGATTCATTGCAATCGGGCATCAGCCGGTTCTATGCGGAGATTCTGCGACTGCGGCAACTGCTCGATCTGGCTCAGGAGAAGCCGCTGCTCTTCCTCGTCGACGAAATCCTGGCCGGCACCAACTCGGCTGAACGCCGTCAAGGGGCGGCGGGCATCTTGCAAGCGCTACTCGACCGTGGAGCTATTGGCCTGGCCACTACGCATGATCTCGCCCTCACCGAAATTGCCGCCGGTTGGTCACCCCGTGCCCGCAACATGCACTTTGCTGACACGTGGAAGGATGAGCAGATCAGCTTTGATTATCAGCTGCAACCCGGCGTTGTCAGCCATGGGAATGCGTTGGCATTGATGCGGGCGGTGGGCTTGAAGGTGTAACGGCGCGAGCCGGGCCCCGTCAGGGCCCGGAGGGACGTGGCCGCATACATCGAACCATCACATAAATCAAAAGATAAACGACCATGCCAATCGCCAGCGCATTGGGCAAGAGTGGGCCGTGACGGCGTACCATGATCGAGCCATTGGAAATCGCTGGATTGGTGTACTCCACATCCACTTTGTCGTTGATATTCAAGCTACCGTAATAGGGTTCTTCGTATCGAGAAATCGTTTCGAAGTTTTCGTTTAGGGTCAATCCAGTTTTGATGAATTGCATCTCGATGTAAGAACTCACCATAAAACCCCATTGAACCAGGCGTTCACATAGCGCTCGGTACTGCTGAGGCCAATTACGCATCCTGCCGTTGGTAATATGCCAGTTGCCGTTACCGTCTTCGCACCAGTCTATCTGATCTAAGCTCATCACGGCTTCCATTTCTATTCGTGTTTCTTTCTTTAGTACCTTGATTTCCCGTCCATCCCACTTCCACCGACTCAGCAAGATCCCAGGGTTATTTCCAAGCAACGTCAATGATCCTTGCCTGTCAAAACTGAGCTTATATTTCCTGCCTCTGAGTTTCTGGGAAGCCAGGACTTTCCCCGATTCCCAATCGAGTATGAGCAACGCAGATTTCTGAGTAACCGCTACCCAATTGCCATCCGGTGAAATATGTGCTGAATTGATCTCAGCAAGCTCGAACTTTCGAAGCTGTCTGGTTCTGGAATCAAAGAGCAACAGTTGTGTTGGCGTGGGTATTGCCACTTTTTCGCCTCTGACACCGAAATCAGCATCTGCCATGACCCCAAACAACTCATTGGTCAGTGACTTTCCCGTTAGTGCGTCAAATATCTTGATCGCAAAGTTTCCTCCCGAGCCATTCTTGATGACGCCCGGAAAGCCAATGACTACCAACTCATGCTCGCCAGGCTGCTTTTGATCATGTGGAACGATCACCGGCAAGTACCTTTGCCCTGGCAGATCAAGATCGACCGTTTTCAGTATTCTGCCATCCAGCAGATCTCGAGTTTCCACCGTGTATGTGCTCCTCTGGTTTCGCACCAGCAGCGAGACTAATTCGCCTTCTGTTTGGTGATGCGTCACATAGTAGGCAGCATCATGGCCCGTCTGTTCCCAGAGTGGTTCACTCAAGAGCAGCCAGGACACTATTGCGGTCAATGTCGCAAGAAACAGGAAGAGGAGATGCCAGTGGAGTTTCATGGCGTTACTGTATCACAACTTGATGCTTCATACATCGAGCAAAGACATAAAGCAAAAGATAGATCACCATACACAACGCTAGCGCATTGGGCCACACCGGCGAGGTATTCCATAGGGCGACAATCGTCGCGGAGGATTGATCCACACGACGTATCTCAACGGCATACTGCTGGTTCAATTGAATTCCCTTGCTCTCGATTGGTTCGTGATACTCTCTAACTATCCGATCCTTGTCATCGAGAGCATGCCAATGGAAACCATGTTCCCTGGGGAACCATCGTGATATGGGGACATGATGTTCCTCCAGCCAGACCAGGAGAGGCTTCAAGTGCAGAGGCCAATCTTCATTAGTGTTCACGCAGACATGCAACAGACCGTTGGGATGAGACTTGTGTAAGAGTGGCCACATATTGCTTGATAACACAATTCCAGGCGAAAGTTGATGTAACATTTCACCATCCCAGCGCCAGCGGCTGATCTCCTGGCCCGCTAACACGCTCATGGAAAGTACCACGGTATCATGGGTGATGAACCCCAGGGAATACACCTGTTTAGTAAAGCCTAGCGGCCTGACGACCTTGCCGGTTTTCCAATCAATGAAGCACAACAGCGATTCATAGTCGGTGCAGGCCAGCCACCGGCCATCCAGAGAAAACTTGAGATTCCCAGGGTTTTTTATTGGCACCGTTCGTGCTTGAGCAGTCTTCCCTTCCAATAACCATACCTGCTCTGCACCACCGATGGCCACTCGATCCCTATGTTGTGTTACGGATCCCATTCCACGCAGAATAAATGGTTCCTGGCTAAGCAGTTGACCAGTTTGGCTATCCAGGAGCCAGATTCGTTCCTCGACTTTCAAACCGCCCCCTGGCTGAGACTCGTTCCAATGGTCAACGAATACTATGGGAGCCTCGGGGGACACTTGCTTGCCTCGATTCGTAGACTGGGTAATTCCTTTCACTGCTGGAATAGCCAGCGGCACCGACCGTATGACCTGGCTATCAATACCTGAACGTGTCTCCAGTCGCCAATTCGACTTGTTAGTATCGCATACGAGGGTATGCCATTCATTTCGAACGAGATCAACTCCGGCGCTGCGAACCGTGCGCTCATCTTGCAACTGCCAGACCGGCCCGCGCGGCCACGACCAGAAGAGCCCCATAGCGATGGAGGCAACGAGCAGCGACAGCAGATGCCAGCGAAGTTTCATGGGAGCAGTATAACAAAAATTGCCATAAGAGCCTTGCCCCGTCAGGGCCCGGAGGAACGAACCGCTCGGCACAACATGAAGACGTAGAGCAACATGTAGATAACCACCATGATCGCCAGGACATTGGGCCAGCGTGGTGCCGTACTCATCATTTCAATGCATTTACCGGGGGCCTGATTTGCGCCATAACTGATCTGCAAGTAATTAGTCAGCCTTGTCAATCTGAATTGCTTGATGGTCTCTTCATACCGATACACTTCACGATGATTCCCCTCGACAACATTCCAGAGAAGTACCGTCACCTGAGGAATCCAAGTCTCCACTTTAACCCCCATCTTACTGAGAGCAATCAATGGCCAACGATACTCTCGCGGCCAGGACATGCCTGCAAAACTCACGAAGTGCATTCGCTGTTGTTCATCCTCCATGAATATGAGCTGCATCGTTTGAGCTGCCCTGACCTCCCATTCGGAAGTAGCAATCACCAGTTCAGGGGCAACCTGTTGCAGCGCCGTTCCATTCCACTGCCAGCGACTCAGCCTGCACCCAGGGGCGTAACGACGCATGATAAGCTGACCGCTATTGAGAAATCTAAAGTCGAATTGATCGAAGTCACTCCAAACGGTCTTTTCGTCGTTGGGATATACTTTGATCAATTGATCTGATTCCCAGTTCAGGAGATACAAACCATCGCTTTTCCTGCAAATGAGGTACTTAGCACCAGGAGCAATTCTAACCGCTCTGACATTCGGGATATTCAATTTCCGAATCTGATTCAGGCTGCCGTCGACAAGCCAAAGCTGATGCCTGGTAATCAATGCCGCTCGATCACCAGATATAGCTGGCAACTCAAAGTACTCACTTGGTATTGATGTAGATTCTCGTTGAGTGCCGGTTTGTGGATCATACATCAGTGCTTCATGTGTTCTGAACTGGTCATTTTTCACCACAATCACGATCAACGGAGCGTTGAATGATTTCTCTGTTGCACCATTTACCACCGTCGTCACAGTGTCTTGAAGTGCGAGATTGTCAAGTTTCACTTCCTTCAAAAGGCTGCCATCACGGCTATCACGAGTTTCCAGATACCAGTTTTCGTCCTGCTTGTGAACGACTAAGGACCTGACTTCCAGGGTGGCTTTGCTGTAACCGGCGTGAATGGCTTTTTCATATCCAGCAACTCGCCAGATCGGCTGAAGTGACCACAGCCAGTACAACACGCCGGTGATGGTAGCAATCGCAATACCGAGGGCATGCCAGCGGAGTTTCATGGCAACACTGTATCAGATCAACTTCTATTCTTCAGCTACTTTTTCCAATCAGAAGAGCGATCTACGAACCCCTCACCCCCGCCCCTCTCCCCAGCCGGGAGAGGAGAGAAATACCTATACCTTCAATGTCAATGTCTGCTGCAGCACTTCGCCGATCTTCCAACTACCATGCTCTCTCCGCACTTCACGGTAGAGAGTGTCCCGTTCGATGGGGATGGAACCCGTCTCTTCGATGAGAGCTCGCAGTTCGGCTACCGTCATTTCCTGGGGCATCGTGGAACCGGCGTCGTGGTAGATCTTCTCGTGGACGACGGTGCCATCAATGTCATCCGCTCCGTAGGTCAACGCCATCTGAGCGGTCTTGATGCTGAGCATCACCCAGTAGGCCTTGATGTGGCTGAAGTTATCGAGCATGAGCCTACTAATGGCCATGGTCTTGAGGTCCATCAGCACGCTGGGCTTGGTCAGATTTCGTAGTGCCGCCAGCTTGGTGTTGTCCGGATGGAAGGCAAGCGGGATGAAGGTCTGGAAGCCGCCGGTTTCATCTTGAAGTGAACGGAGCTTGGTGAGGTGATCTATGCGATGCTCTGCTTTTTCAATGTGGCCATAGAGCATGGTAGCATTGGAACGCAGGCCCATTTGATGAGCCAGGCGATGGAGGTTGATCCATTCTTCAGCGTCGGCCTTGTGTTCGCAGATCTGGTTGCGAATCTCCGGGTGGAAGATTTCCGCCCCGCCGCCGGGCAGTGAACCGAGCCCGTTGGCCTTGAACTCAGCGAGGATGTCAGCCATCGGTCGCTTGGTCATGCGGACGAACCAGTCCCATTCGACAGCGGTGTAGGCTTTCAGGTGCAGCCGGGGGTAGGCTTTGTGAATGATGCGGACGACGTTGAGGTACCACTCGTAAGGCATCTTGTGATGCAGCCCACCGACGATGTGCATCTCGGTGGCGCCACGGGCATCAGCTTCGGCGGCACGGTGCAGGATTTCCTCATCGGTCATGAGGTAGCCACGGGGGTCTTTGAGATCAGACCGGAAGGCACAGAAGACGCAGCGGTAGACACAGACGTTGGTGGGGTTCAGGTGGACATTAACATTGTAGTAGGCGTTCTTGCCGTGCTTGCGTTGCTTGACGAGGTTGGCAAGTTCGCCGAGGGTCATCAGGTCAGCGGAGGCTTCCATGACGAGGCCATCGTCGAAGGTAAGGCGTTCGCCGGCCAGGACTTTTTCACGGATGGGTTGCAGCTTGGGGTCGGTCATGGGGAAGCTCGCAAGAATTAAGAGGGGTATCCCTCGCTAGCGCGTCGGGCTGGTATCTCGCCCTCCCGGTCTATTTTCAATATTTTCTGAAAGTTGGCAACTATGGATTCGAGCATTAGCAACAAAAAAGCCTATGGCGTGGGCCACAGGCTTAAGGAGAGATACCTGTTTATTATTGGTCGAGCTGGTTTGAGTTAATGGTGCTCGCATCGTTACGGCAAGCAAGACGTTGGAGAAGAGTCATGTTAACAACAGGAGATGATGTCCCGTCTGGCAATTTCACTTTCACCCCGGTTGTCGTGACGGAGTCAATCGCATAGCTGATCTGCCTAACTGAACCATCGCACATGAGTGCATTGAAGGCTGAAAGGTGTGCCGATCCATAACGCTGGTAATAGTTGGCTCGTGGTTGAGTAGGTGAAACAGCCACAGGTGCTGACGGGAATCTGGCTATTCCTGATGTCTGTACTTGATCTCGAAGTGGGGGAGTACTAGAGCCGACTGGTCGATTTACAGTTCCAGCAAAACGTGTTGTCTCGAATTTATCGAACCCGGCAGCATAGCCATAGGCATCACCCCACTGTTGCAGACCATTTTGTGGCCGATTAATGACATCGTCTGAATCAATGGCTTTTTCGGAGACCAAGATCGTATAGGCAACGCCATCGTCGATGTTTGAGAGCTTCACAGGGTTACCTGCTACATAGACAGAGCCATTCCATACTACTGATGGATTTGCTACACCAAACCAATCAACTACTGGACTCGTTGCCGTACCTGCAAAGAAAAATGCAAAATCAGGTCCCATGTTCACCGCATAATCGCAGGCACCTAGTTGTCCACCTGAGCCTGTAAAATTATCCTGCAGTGTTTGAGGTGAACGTCGGCTGGGGCAGAAGTAAGTGGAGATAGCTGCTGCTCGTACATCACTATCCAGATTTGTGCGCCAGAGGTTGTCGTTTTCGATATTAGGCAGGATTTGGTAAAAAATCCCCCATGGTTGGTTGTAACGAGTGAAGGGAACGCCATTAGCTTGGCCATTGACGCCAGCTGGCCCTGCATTTGATCGACCAACAAACGTGGATGGTGTACCAACCACATTCCAAGGTGAAAAATTACCTGTCACTGTTGTGATGTTATTTCCAGTTACATGTGTCCCCGCCGAAGGCAGCGACTTATCCCCAGCAAATGCAATCACGGCCTGACCAATCGTCCGAAGATTGGCGGCACAGCTCATCATGTTCGCCGCTTCCCTGGCCCTTTGAATAGCAGGCAGCAGCAGGGCAATCAGCAAGGCAATAATCGTGATCACCACCAGCAGTTCCACCAGCGTGAACCCAGCACGGCGAGGCCGGAGTAAGCGGGCCATAAAACGCTCCTTAATGAATCAGCATGCAACGAGATGAGAGCCACACAGTCGTGCCGACTATGGGCGGAATGCAAAGAGAATGCCAAGGGGGCGACTTTCTTTGGAATCCCCTCCATTCAGTATAGATCTAGGCTAACCCGCAGCAGGACTTACGTCAATAAGCCCGAGGCGGAATCCGGGCTTTACTTGACCGGAGCCGGGGTAGCCGGAGTCGCCTGGGCCGGGGCCAGCGAAACACCACAGACATCGCTCAGATAGGTGCTTACGGCCAAGACACACTCGGCGGTGTCCTGTAAGCGGATCACGCCCTCCCCCACGGAGGCCCGAAACCCACCTAGAACACGGGGCTGGTAGCTTTCAGCGAAATGTTCAACCCCGACGCCGGTATATTGCAGGGAAACGACGAACTGCACCCCCATCGAGGCACATTGACGGTATTTCTCAGCCCGGGCTGTATCGCCGGCTTGCCGGGCAACCCGGTAGGCATCGCAGAGAGCCGAGACGCAACGGGCACTTTCGCCGGCCAGGGGTGGCATCGCTGTTGTTTTTGTTGAAGTTGTCATAAATCCGCCCACCCAGGCGACCTTGCCCGGTTCCACCTGCTGCTGGACGTTGCAAAGTGCGTCAGCCATGTTGAATACTGCGGCAGTGCAGTTGGCGTCTTTGGTGCGGAAATAGGTATCAGTCAGGCCGGTAATAAAGTTGGGAATGACGACCAAGGGCATCTGTTGCTGATAGGCCCGGACCGCCTTCAGGAGAGATTCCGATTTCCAGTTGGCGGGACTGTAGGTTTGACTGATGGCCAGGCCTTCGATGGCGAAACCCTGACAGAGCAAGTTCATGGCGTCCTGATCGGTATTGCTTGACGCTTGTTGAATGTTCGTTGCCTGTGATTGAAATCGGCCTTCCGCCTGTTGATTGGTGCGGATGTATTGAGCCAGCCCTTCCGCTTCCTTGAGACGCACTTCTACCGGTACCGGAAGTTCATGCACTGCACGCAAAAGCAGCCCGGCGCTGGCCAGGCGATTCACTGTAGTTTCGGGATAGAGGGTGAAACGCATTTCCGGATTCTGCGGATCGACTTTAGTGCTGGCCAGCAGTGTTAAGATCGCCTGCTGGGCGGCGGCATGGTAGCGGGCATTCGTCGTCAGCCGACTTACTCTGGCAACAGCGATGGCTGCTTCGGCCTGATGATAGAAGTGGGCAGCTTCCAACGGTGTGTTGACAGCGACATTGAGCCCCTGATGGAACATGCCATTGGGCTGCTGCGCCTGCATGAGCCATTCGGTACCCCGGCGAACGGTGAAGTAGAGCGCCTTATGAGCCGGGTGCATATTCTCCACGGCTGGTGCCGGTTCATTGGGAGGCTGAGCCGTGGTGATAGCAAGTGAAGAAGTGGCGACGGCTAATGACAGGACTGCAAGACGTGTGAAACGACGGATCATGAGTTTGCTCCTTCCGTGGAGATCAAGCTGAACCAACGCCTGAGATTATGCCATGGTTGGTGGCTTCGGGCAAGCTCAGGGTTCTACAATGAGAGTGCGGAGTGACTGGTCTTGATCCCGGAGGGATCGCAGCTATTAGCCGGTGGTTGAGCGAAGCGATACCACCGGTTGTAAATATGATAGATATCGATACCCCGAAGGGGTTACAGCAGACTGCCCGCTTGCACCCCTTCAGGGTGCTGAACACTGATCGATATCTATCCGGTGGTATCGCTTCGCTCAACCACCGGCTAACCGATATGACCCCTCCGGGGTCAATTCAAACGCATAAAGCAGGATATATCTCTTGATCATCAACTTAGGCATCGGCACACGCATCGCACTGGCCTTCAAGGCATTCTTTCGAACACTGTCACAGACTACTTTTGCCAGTCAGGTGCAGGGATTGCTTGGTGGTTCATCTGTACCTACCATCGAAGCCAAACCGTCTGCGCCGACGCCTGTTGAACCGCCCAAGCCAGCACTCGATCCGCTGCAACTGCTGGCCATTCTTCAGCGAGAAGGCCGGCTGGTAGATTTCCTGATGGAAGACATCCAGGGCCTGCCTGATGCTCAGATCGGTGCAGCGGTACGGGAAGTGCATCTGAAGTGCCGCAAGGCTTTGAACGATCATGTGACTCTTGCCGCTGTCGTGGAGACGGCGGAAGATGAAAAGATGACCGTCGCTGCGGGGTATGATCCTTCAGCTATTCGGGTGGTGGGGAACCTTGGCACGTCGCCCCCTTACACCGGCACTGTCCGCCATCGTGGCTGGCAGGTTAAGAATGTTCAACTACAGCCACTCCCCAGCGGGCAGAATCCCAAGGTCATTGCCCCTGCGGAAATCGAAGTCAGTTAATTCCTTTCCTCTTTTGGATGATCACCATGGCTAGCAACAACAAAGAGATTCTCAGCAGACTGACAACAGGCGTCCTCGCCATGAAGAAGCTCGCCCCCAAGGTGACTGATGGCTTCTTGGCTTTTGACAAGGCAGCCGTCGAAGGCGGTGTGCTCGACGTCAAAACCAAGGAACTAATCGCCCTGGCCCTGGGAGTCGCTGCCCGCTGTGATGGCTGCATCGCTGTGCATGTTAATAACTGCGTGAAGGCCGGTGCCAGCATTGAGGAAATCGCCGAGACGCTGGGTGTAGCAGTCAGCATGGGTGGTGGCCCATCAATGGTTTATGCCACTCGTGCTTTGGAAGCCCTCGCCGAGTTCACCGCTAAATAAGGTTGATGATGGCTGATTCAGTTCAACCCAACATGGAAGATTTCCTGTGCGCCGCCGGGCCGGTCGTGGCTAATCGGCAGGAGAACCCGGCCGGCAAGCTATCCGACGAGCAGAAGAACGCCCTAGAGGATGCCACCGTCGCCATCGTGCGCGAGCTTCGGCAGGGCCGGAGTGCTGAGGAACTACAAACCCAGCTTACCGGCCATGGCTGGCAGCCCACTGTGGCTCATGGCTTCATCGCCTTGGTCAGTCAACTGCTGGCGAAGATGTTTCTTCAACGTACATATATTTTTACGTTCCTTTCCATCATTACCGGCATGCTGGCCAGTATTGCTGTGCCCCAGGCGGCTAACGGCGAGTTTCCCTGGCTGGCAGCGGGGTTTTCCCTGCTGGTGGCCACCTTCTGCATCCTGGCCACCCTGCGAAACTTGCAGCTTTTCCGCCGGTTTCGCCAACAACCTGTCTCGATTGAAAAGAGCTGACTGGAATATCAAGGTTCTAGCACTGTCTAGACTTGTCAATACACTCCTTGACCGTAGAAAAGTAGTCTAATCTTAGCAGGAGCGAAGCGTCAGATGCCACATACCCAGAGTGCCAAGAAGCGAATGCGAGTGAGTGCGGAACGTCGTACACGAAATCGGAATGTTGCCAAGGGGCTGAAGCTTCAGCACAAAGCCTTCGAAGCAGCCCTCAAAGGCAATGACGCCGGCAAGGTCAAGGAAAATACCAGCACCAGCATGAAGCTGATCGACCAGGCAGCAGCCAAGGGTGTGATCCACAAGAACACCGCCGCCCGCAAGAAGGCCCGCCTGGCCCGCATGCTCAAACGAGCCGCTGCCCCAGCCAAGGCATAAGTACCTCTCATCGAACCAGCATCAAGCCTACGGTAATTCCCGTAGGCTTTTTCGTTGCATGTCGTCCGATTGCCTCATACAGTCTGAGAATGATTTGATCTTTGATCTGGAGACACGAATCGATGTCCAGCGCACCACCGGTCCATACCCCTGCGGCACTCAAGTTCAAACTGTCGCTGATGATGTTTCTGCAGTTCGTCATCTGGGGAGCGTGGTTTGAGATTGGTTTCTCGTACATCCCGAGCCTGCAGTTTGAAGACACCGATTTAGCCCCCAAGAGCTGGCTGGTTCCCCTGATCTTCGGCGCCTTCAACATCGGCGCTCTGGTCGCCCTGTTTTTCAGCACTCAGTTCGCTGATCGCAACTTCTCGGCTGAGAAGTTTCTGTCGTTCAGCCATTTGATCGGCGGCCTGGCTATCGGCGGGCTTTTCTTCCTGCATCCGGAAGGCGATCAAAAGGTAAGCTTTGTGGCCTTCTTTGGGTTGATGCTGCTGTATTCGATCTTTTATGTGCCGACGATTTCTATCACCAACTCGATCGCCTTTGCCGCGATGAAAGAACCGGAGAAGGAGTTCGGCCCGATTCGCTTGTGGGGCACCATCGGCTGGATCGTCGCCTCTTGGCCCTTCATCTTCATTCTGGTGGATTGGAGCAAGGTGCCGGCCTATGGAACGGTGGATTTCACCGATTGGTTGGGGTCTGCCTTCAGTCATTCGCTTTCAGGCCCTGCCCTGGCCAAGGGACAAAGCTACGTCTTCCTGGTGGCTGGAATCGCTTCACTGCTACTCTCAGCGTTCAGCCTGACTTTGCCACACACACCGCCCAAACCAGCGAGCGGGTTAGACCACTTCGCCTGGCTCAAGGCCATGAAGTACCTGGCCAAGCCTTTCCTCTTCGTCCTTTTCATTGTTACCTTCATTGATGCTGCGGTGCATCAAAGCTACTTCTTCTGGACGTATGACTTTCTGAAAGACAAGGTCGGCATCCCCGCTAACTGGGCCGGGCCGGTGATGAAGATCGGCCAGATCGCGGAGATTCTCACCATGCTCTTTCTCGGATATGTACTCAAGAGCCTGGGCTGGCGGACGACGATGATCATCGGCGTGCTCGGCCACGCTGCCCGTTTTGCGGTGTTCGCCTTCATGCCGGAGAACAAGTACGCTGTCATCATCGTGAACGTGCTGCATGGCATCTGCTATGCGTTCTTCTTCGCTACGGTTTACATCTTTGTGGATAAGTACTTCCCCAAGGACATTCGCAGCAGTGCCCAGGGGTTGTTCAATGTGCTGATCCTTGGTGTCGGGCCGTTCGTGGCCAACTTCGTCTGTTCGGAGCTGAAGACCAAGTACACCGTGGATAAGGTGCTGAATTACCCTGATGTCTTTATGTATTCGATGGGTGCGGCACTGGTGGGAGCTATCTTGCTGGCACTGTTCTTCCATCCGCCGAAGGATGAAGTAACAGAGTAAACGAGAAAACCCGCCAGCGATTGCTGGCGGGTTTTCTTTTGATCTATTTTCAAAGAATGGCCGTCATCTATCACGCATACTGAGCGCTCGGCTTCTCCGGGTTCACGCCCAGCTTTTTGATCAGTTCCGCCACCTTGGCCGCGGGGAACTGGCCCTTTTTGCATAGCGAGTAAGCCGCTGCGATAGCCACGCTTTCGGCATCGTTCTCGAAGTGACGACGGAGATCCTTGCGGTCTTCCGATCGGCCAAAGCCATCGGTGCCCAGCGGATGGAAAGGGCAAGGCAGGAAGCGGCTGATCTGGTCAGCGATGATCTTCATGTTGTCGCTGACAGCCACCACGGGGAACGGCTCAGCGGTAAGGGCCTGGGTAATGTAAGGCACCTTCGCCGTTTCGGTCGGGTGCAGCATGTTCCAGCGTTCACAGTCGAGAGCTTCACGGCGGAGTTCGCTGTAGCTGGTAGCGCTCCAGACATCAGCTTCGATGCCACACTCCTTGTGCAGGATTTCCTGGGCACGCAGGGCTTGTTGCAGGATGACACCACTACCGAAGAGGTGCACCCGCAGCTTGCCCTTGGGATCAGCGGCTGGCTTGTACTTGTACAACCCCTTGAGGATGCCCTGCTCTACCCCGGCCGGCATCGGGGGCATGGCGTAGTTTTCGTTGTAAAGCGTGATGTAGTAGAAGATCGATTCGTCCTTCTGATACATCCGGCGGATGCCTTCCTTGATGATCACACCAATTTCGTAGGCAAACGCAGGATCGTACCCGAGGCAATTGGGTACCGTGCTGGCCACCAGAATGCTGTGACCATCCTCGTGCTGTAAGCCTTCACCATTCAAGGTGGTGCGGCCATAAGTAGCTCCCAGAAGGAAGCCCTTGCCCCGAGCATCGCCGTTGGCCCAGATCAGATCGCCGACTCGCTGGAAGCCGAACATCGAATAGTAGATGTAGAACGGAATCGTGTTCACAGCATGAGTCGAGTAGGCCGTGCCTGCTGCGACAAAGCTGGCCATGCCGCCCGCTTCGCTAATGCCTTCCTGAAGAATCTGGCCTGAAGGCGATTCTTTGTAGTACATGATCGAACCTGAATCGACAGGTTCGTAGAGTTGGCCCTTGGAGGCATAGATGCCGGCCTGAGAGAACAGCGGATCGAGGCCGAAGGTGCGTGATTCATCAGGCACGATAGGAACGATCAGCTTGCCGTACTCTTTGTCCTTCAGCATGCGGCTGAGGATGGCGACGTAGGCACCCGTCGTGGACACCTCACGGGTGCCGGTACCCTTCTTCGATTCCTCGAAAGGCGTCTCTTCGATCTTTGTGAATGGCTTGGCACGAACGATACGGCGAGGAATACCACCCAGCAGTTCTTTTCTTCGCTCAATACTGTACTTCACTTCCGGGCTGTTCTTGCCTGGATGGTAGAAGGGATAGTCATCCATCTGCTCATCAGTCACATTGATGTGATACCGGTCACGGAGGTGCTGAAGATCAGCCTTGGCCACTTCCTTCTTGTTGTGAGCCGTATTACGGCCGGAAATAGCCTCGCCCAGAGCATAGCCCTTGATGGAATGGGCCAACACCACGCTGGGGCCTCCGGTATGGCTGGTCGCAGCCTGGAAAGCAGCAAAGACCTTGATCGGATCATGACCGCCACGTTTGAAAAATAGCGTTCTCAGTTCTTCGTCAGAAAGCCGGGCTCCGAATTCAGCCAGTTCCGGCCGGTCGCCAATGAAGTGGTTGCGAATGTACTCGCCCGTCTCGACACTGTACTTCTGCATCTGGCCATCGACCACTTCGTGCAGCCGTTTGACGAGGGCACCATCATGGTCCTGAGCGAAGTGCTCATCCCAGGCGCTACCCCAGAGAACTTTGATGACGTTCCAGCCTGCCCCACGGAAGATGCCTTCCAGTTCCTGGATAATCTTGCCGTTGCCACGCACCGGGCCATCGAGACGTTGAAGGTTACAGTTCACGCACCAGGTGAGATTATCGAGATGCTCACGGGAGGCCATCGTGATGGCACCGAGGGATTCGGGCTCATCCATCTCGCCGTCACCCAAGAAGGCCCAGACACGGGACTTCGAGGTATCAGCCAGGCCTCGAGCTTCCAGGTAGCGGTTGAACCGTGCCTGATAGATGCTCATGATCGGTCCCAGGCCCATCGAAACAGTGGGGAACTCCCAGAAGTGAGGCATCAGCCAGGGGTGGGGATACGAAGAAAGCCCGCCACCTTCGGCGAGCTCTCGACGGAAATTCTTGAGGTTCTGTTCACTCAGGAAGCCTTCCAGGTACGCTTGAGCATAAATGCCGGGCGACGAGTGACCCTGAAAGTAAATCTGATCGCCACCCAGTCCATCATCCTTGCCACGGAAGAAATGCATCATGGCTACCTGGTACAACGTCGCACAGGATGCAAAGGTGGAGAGATGCCCGCCGATTCCCTTGGAGCGCTTGCCACCACTCATCACCATGGCTACCGCATTCCAGCGGTTAATACCTTTGATGCGGCGTTCGAGTTCCCGGTCGCCGGGATACTCAGGCTCAGCTTCGACTGGAATGGTATTGACGTAAGGTGTGGTGGAGGAAAACGTGAGGGCCGCACCCAGACGTTGTCCTTCATCTCTGAGGGTGTCAAGCAGAAAGCGAGCGCGATCGGTACCGGTATGTTCAACCACACCCTGAAGCGATTCACGCCACTCAGCGGTTTCCTGTGGATCAACATCTTCGGTGGGGACGCCGTTACTGTCCACCAGGGTATATTCATCGGCAGGGACGGCATCGAACTGTGTCGAGTCGTGGTTCATGGTCTTTTCAGAAAAATAGGAGCAGATTCAATCGTTAGGACAAGCTGTTATACACCAGCCAGTGCATGCTCCTCAAGCCTGGGTGGGAGAGTGGCTTGAATCAGGCGCACCAAATATCTGGGAAAGCTCGATCAATCAGTAATTTACGGATTGTGCCGGCTCATCGCAAGTGCCGTACACTGGGACGCTAACCCATGAAACGCAACCATGAAGATGCTTTCACGATTACAACCGATACGACCAAACGAAGCGTTTTAGATGGTCGTTTTTACGATATGAGAGGAACGATGTTGCTTCTTTCACGTCAAACAAGTGGCTCCCATCAACCGATGCAAGGGAGGGTGTTCTTTCTTTTTCATGTCAGGACACTCTGTTCGGCAGATAATTCGGGTTCCAACAGCTTTTGAGATACATCCATGAGTGAGAAACGTCGCCGGTTTGTTCCTTCATTCGACCGCCTGGAAGATCGCACCGTACCGGCAGGCAATGTTACTGCCAAGGTCGCCTATGGCGTATTGACCATTACCGGCGATGAACTGGCCAACTCCATCAGCTTGGTGGGCAGCACTGGCGGCAAAGTGACCATATCGTCCGGAAGCGATGCCACGACGATTAATGGAAGCAACGCCCCTGTTACGCTAAAGGGGTTCAGTACAGTCAAAATCAAGATGAACGGCGGCAATGATACCGTTGACATTTCTCAATTCTCGGTCAGCCGGGATATCAATATCGAGTTGGGAGCAGGGGATGATACGCTGACAACCGATCAATTGAATGCTGCCATTGATTCCGGCATCTGGGGACAAGCTGGCAACGATACGATCTTCGTGAACCGCAGTGTCTTCCAGAAGAAACTCAATCTCGACGCCGGTCTTGGTGATGACACCGTCACCACTTTGAGCTCCACCTTTGGCCGAAATACCTTGATCAGCGGCGCGGCTGGCACCGACACCCGCAATGCTTACAAAGTAAGCTATGGCAACAACTCTTTCATCAACGGCTTCGAGACTACTTCAAACGGCTCCACTCCCATAGCCAAGGGCGATACCGCCAGCGTCAACCAGGGAAGCAGCGTCAGCATCAATGTGGCTGCCAATGACCTTGCTCTCAACAGCACACTCAATCTCACTTCGATCGTCATCACGCAGGCCCCCACGCACGGCAGCACTGTCATCAACAATGACGGTACGGTGACCTACACTAATGATGGCAAAGCCTGGCCTTCCGATTCGTTCTCGTACACCATCAAGAATTCCAACGGCACCGTTTCTGCTCCCGCCACCGTCAAGATCACCATCAATCCTGTCAATCAAGCTCCTAAGGCTGTCAACGATACCGCCTCTGTGGTACGTACCGCCACCAAGAATATCAGCGTTGCTGCCAATGATACTGATGTCGAAAACCAGCTCGATTTCACGACTATCACTTTCACACAACAGCCCACGCACGGAACCATCTCGCTCAATCTGGATGGCACTGTCAAATACATCAACGATGGCAACGCCGCCACCAGTGACACTTTCAAGTACACGATCAAGGATCTGGCCGGCAACCTTTCGAATGAAGCGACAGTAACGCTTACCATTACGGCGAATGTCGCTCCCACTGCCGTCGCTGACACCTCAACTCTGGCAGAAGGAAGTAATGCCACGATCAACGTGGCCAGCAACGACACTGATTCCGACGGCACCATCGATCTGACAAGCATCGTCATTACGCAACAGCCCACTCACGGAGCTGTGGTCGTCAATGCCAACGGGACCGTGAAGTATACCCATGATGGTTCCGAAACCACCACCGATACGTTCAAATACACCATCAAGGATAATGTCGGCGGGACATCCAACGAAGCCACCGTTACGATTACCATCACTCCTGTTAACGATGGGCCGATCGCCAACGATGATACCGCCACTGTGGCTGAGGGTGGATTGGTCATCATCAACCTGGCTGGCAATGACACCGACGCCGACGGCACCATAGTACTGACGACCATCGCCGTTACACAAGAGCCGACGCATGGCACATTCGTCATCAACAACGATGGCACCGTCACTTACACTCACAATGGAACGGACACCACGAGCGATTCTTTCAAGTACACCATTAAAGATAACCTGGGCAAGATCTCTAACGAAGGCACTGTGAACATCACCATTACTCCGGTGAACGACCCACCTGTCGCAGTTCTTGATACCGCCACCGTTGCACAGAATGGCATCAAGAAAATCAATCTGGCAGGCAACGACAGCGACTCCGATGGCACACTTGACCTAAGCAGCATCGACATCCTCCTGATGCCAACGCATGGCACTCTGGTGATAAACGGCGATGGCACTGTAACCTATACGCATGATGGCAGCAACAGCCTCACCGATAGCGCTTCTTACACGATAAAAGATAACAACGGCGCAGTCTCGAATATCGCCAAGATTGAAATTACCCTGGTAGCCGGTGATGTCGCACCAGTGGCAAACAGTGACATTGCTTCACTCCCCGTTGGCGGCAGTGCGGTTATCGATCTGAAGGCCAATGACAACGATTCGGACGGCACCATTGATCCAACTACCATCGTGATCACTACGCCGCCAGTCAATGGAACTCTGACCATCCATGATGATGGCACTGTAACCTACACGCATGATGGTTCGGCAACCACCAGTGACAGCTTCAGCTACACGATTCGCGATAATCTGGGGCTGACTTCCAATATTACCACGGTGGCTATTACGATCTTATGATCGGCCTTTACGATCTATCCGCCATATCATGAAAACAGGCCAGTTGTTGCTGGCCTGTTTGTTTTTTGCAGAATCGATACGTGACACTTAAAGCATGGATAAAACGCTGGTGGGCCGTGGCGGTCATGATGATCGTTGTGTTTATCTTTGGCACTGATCTGTTCAGCTCGCAGAATACCAGGCAGATCATTCGCTGGATTCTGCAATGGTTCTTGGGCGAAGGAGCAGGCAGCCAACTGGCCAGTGGCGGCGAAGGATGGCTGCGAAAATCTGCTCATTTCCTGGAGTACGCACTGCTGGCCTATCTCTGGTTGCGAGCTCTGCGTGGGGATCACCAGCGGCGATGGAAATGGAGTTGGTTTGCCATCGCCTTTCTGGCAACGGCTCTATGGGCCACGGTGGATGAATTGCAGCAGGGATACATCAGTCGGCATCGAACCGGCAGCGCGTGGGATGTACTTCTCGACAGCAGCGGCGGACTGACTGCTTTGATGCTGGTCTTCGTTGCATACCTGATCAGGCCAACAAGGCAAGTTCCATCATCAACTAAAGTACCCGAGGCGAATGCCCCATCTTCTTCAGTTCGTCAATAACCGTCTGTACTTTGCCGGGCCGCAGCAACAGCACCTGGGGCGTCAGGCGACCCAGTATCTCCTCAGCAAGCTTTTTGCGAGCAAGGAGTTCTTCAGCCAGTAGAGCATCGTCTGTGTAAACGAGACTGACTCGGCGATGCACTTTGACAGGGATGCGTGATGCCATAGTTATTTGACTTTCAGTCCATCGAGAAAAGCATCCGCTTCGGTGCCGGTGACATAGTCTTTCGGACCGCCGACTTTGATTTCCCAGACGTTACCCTTGAAGACAAAACAACGAAGGCGTAGCAACCCCTTTCCTTCGGGCAGTTCGAAGACAAACTCACGAGCAGCGCTGTTGCGGTGCTGTAGAGTTTTCTCTTTGAGCACCTTGGCCTCCACTCGCTTGACAATATTATCCCGCACCGCATCCAGGGCAGCAGTCACTTCAGCAGCAGTTGGGTTATTCCCACCCGGAGCGGCCGACCTGGCCACGTTATAAACACGATCCTTCGCCGAATGCTGCCAGACGGTGCCCGTACGAGAGGCCCGTTCGGTCGGCTGTTGGGGATAGCGGGCTGTGAAGCTGCCATCTTTGGGGCTGAACTCGATCCATTGGGGGTCGTCGAGGGCGCAAAGGAAAAGCGTCAGGATAACTAGCATGGTGCGTCCCATGGTGAATTACTTCTCTCTGCCATGTTTGATCTTCTCCCATTTGGCAATATCGAAGTGCGGGTCATTGTCCAGATCGTGGCACTTCATGCAGGTCTGGCCAATCTTGTCTTTATCCTCCATCGAAAGCACCATAGGCTTGCGGTAGAGGGGATTGCTCGGCTGGCCGGCATGTAAGCTACCTGGCCCATGACAATTTTCGCAGCCATTGCCAAAGAGATGTGGCGTCTTCACTTCGTCTTCAAAACCGCCCTTGTAGCCAAACCCGGTGACATGGCACCTGGCACAGTCAGGATCGTACTGTCTGCCGATGAACTTGGACGCAGCTCCCTTTTGTTTCACCTCGGCAATCGGCCTGCCGTTCTTGACGAGGTTATCCCAGGCATGACTATGGTTGGAGGCTGCCCAGACAGCGTGGGCCTGCCGATGGCATTCGTTACACTTGGCTGATCCCACGAAGACCGCATCCTTATTGTCTTCCATCAATTGATTCGGATGTGCGATCTTAGGAACGTCTTTGAGGTAGTTGTTGCGATGAACACCCCAGACGTATTCCTTCATGATCTCTCGAGCAGCATTGGTCTTATCGTCGGGAAGCTCCAGCTCTTCAACAAGTTCTTCGAGCCGGTATTCAAGCGGTTTGCCTCGACGGTAGGCCACTACTCCAGCTGATCTGCCCTTATGACCGACCATAATGATCCAACTCCCCGACTCATCTTTGATAGGTAGAAGAGGAGCCACTCCATCACTGGCATCATTGCGACAAAGCACAACGTGGAATACCTTAGGATGTGCTTTCAGAATCTGCGTAGCCTCATCTCGGGTACCTTGGAATAGGAGTACACGCACCTCGGGTTGCGCAGCCAGGAAAGTCTTCAGCGTGGCAGCTAAAGCATCCTGGGGTTTTGAGAACTTTGCATCGAACTTCTTGGCGATACAATCCTGGATGACACTGTCTCCGACAAGCCCCATGTAGCCGACGCGGGGTCGCCCCGTTATGGAAAGAGTACTCAAAGTGCAGAAAACACCTGGCAAAGGGCAGGCCATAAGACCTTGCAGTCTGCCCAACAAAGAAACCGCGTCCTCAGTTCGCCTCGGATCATCTATGGCAAAGGGCTTGAACATCTCAGGGAACTGCCCTTCCGCATCCAGGAAGTTGGCAGCGAGTATCACAGGCGGCTGATAGTTTTGAGCGAGATCAAAAGCCGTATCGTGCCGCATCGCCAGCTCAGCAGGCCCTAAAGCCATACCCGCATAGGTCATCGATTTGAGTGACTTGACCGCGACTTCATACTTCCATCGGTTTTGTGCCCCGGCCTGTTCTTTGGACGCCAGATCTCCGAGGTCACCAGCTGAAAGGGCATAACCATTTTCAGAAAATCTACGCATTAACTCGTAACGCCGTTCCAGCCCCCCTACCTGAGGACGCGAGCATCCGCACGGTTGCAAGTAGCCGTACATTTGCCCAGTGAGGATTAAGCAGACATCGACATGTCCGTTTTCAAATGCCCGGCCTGGACGAAAACGCTTCTCGCCAGTCAATACGTTAGCACCTTGCGACGTGGAAGTAGCTGAAAGAGTGGAAGCCCCAGCTTTGGGCGATGACTCCTTGCAGCCCAGCATACAACCCGGAAGCAGAACTAATACTGCGCACCAGAACGAATAAGGTCCTCTCCCTGGCATCTTCGCTCCTTCCTTAGAGCAGCACGTGTGATTACCTCTTCACTATCGTCTCGATTTCGAAGTGCAAATGATCGCTGTATCGCAAATCGTTATGTTCAAACGTCGCGGAATAGCGGGTTTTATCTCCGGCAGGTTTGTCAGGATCGAACTTTGGAGTATAGATCATTCGAACCAATACTGTATTACCAGGTGGAACCTTGACCTTCTGCTCCGTCATGGTCACAGGCCGGTTATCAACAAAGATATCAGGGGAAGTCGATGACGAATTGCGGAGTTCTAAAACCAACTCGCCTTCGCCTGTATTCTTGATTTTGAAATTCACCTCGTTCGCTCTGTCTGACTTGGACTCTTTTACTTGAAACGAAACGACATTGGCTGAAATCCCCATTTTGACCTCATCGGTATCGGGCATCGTGTTGATAAACTCGATAACCGCCGGCTTGGTCTTGGGAGCGGGAGGCGGATACGAGATGGTTTGAGCACCTCGATGCAGTTTCAGATAGGTAAGCCCGCCTGCAATGATGATGGTACCAAAGATAAGCGCAACCAGAACTTGATCACGAGTCTGCCCCTAGAAGCATAGTTCCTTCTCCAACTATCTTATTGTACGCTGTAGAGCTCATCCAGGTGCGTATGCACCAGACATTATCTCGTGGGAGCCTTCATGCTTAACGTCTGCTTGACTTGAATGCGATTAGTGACCTGTAGCGTGGCGGCGGCGCTCGTGGGAGTAGCCGGCATCAGAATGTTGCCCTGAGTTTGATACATGTGTTCCGCAGAATCCAGCTTGCCGATTTGATTGTTGAACCAGATGGTGCCCGTTCTTCCAGCCAAGGTGAATTCAGCCTGCGTGCCGACCGCCGACGTTCCTGGTGTCATCGTGAATTTACCGTTTTCTTTGCAGTCGATCACTATTTTTTCCTTACCTTTGTCGTTCCCCCGATAGGTGTAATTGACCTGATAATTAAGCAACCCAGCAGGGGCGAGATTCAGTTCACACTTCTTTTTCCACTGCTGGTTCAATGTTATTTCCTTTCCGGGCAAGAAACCAAACCCTTCACTGGCTGCATGCCGAATATCAGCCTCTGGCACCAAAGCGCGAAGACGGTCCACTTCACTGGCGGGAAGCTGAGCAGCCAGTTTCAGCAGCCATTCGGAATATCCTTCGACTTTCTGGACCTCTCGTTCTGGATTCATGATGAGTTTGAAAGTAGCGCCCTGCAACATGGCAAAGAGGGTGGACATCTTCTGGCTGTCAGGAGTTTGATTGTTTTCGTAGCGAGAAGATTCAATTTTGGCTTCAAGTTCGACATAGTTGGATTCGGTCACTTTCTTCACCACATAACTGGTGATCGTTCGCATGTGTACAATATTGGCACCTTGTTGTGCTCCAACCTTTTCAATCTGCTCAATACGAGTTTGCGTATCAACCCAGAATTTCTCGCCTTCCTTAAACTTCCATTCGAGAAGGACAGCTTTGCCCGTTTGGGCCATTGCAGCCATGGGAAGCAGGATACTTATCAATACTGCACAAGAGAATCGTGACATGTGGAACCCCCATCTGTGGCTTATCGTGACAGAACAGGCGTCGATAGTCAAGCGTGACATGATGCTGCGTGAACCTCAAACGCCAAGGTATCTTGAGACTTGCGCGGTCAAACGAAAAAAGCCGAGGTTTCCCTCGGCTTTTCAGATTGAACCTACAAAGCACCTTAGGCCTTAGCTGTCCCAAGCTTCTTCTTTTCAGCCAGCAACTTGCGACGGCGACGAGCACGAATCTTGGAGTAGATTGCAGCACCAAAGCCAGCAGCACCAATGCTGCCAAGAGCGATTACGCCTGGCTCAGGAATGACAGCCAGAGAGATGCTGATGTCATCCACAGAGTAATCATTGCCATCGATTTCAGTGTTGACATTGAGAAGGTCTAACGTGAGAGAGGTGTTGTTGCCGGAATTGAAAGCAATAACAACTTGTGTCCAGAGGTTTGCAGCACCCCAAGTGTTGTAATCGCTGGTAGTCGCAGGAGCCTGCGCAGTTCCGATCGATCCCAAGTTAGTATTGTTTCCCTGGAGGCGTACATCAAGAAGACCAAAAGTAGGGAGACCAGCATAGGTCCAAGAGTTCAGCCAAACACTGAAAACATAGTCGGTGTTGGCCTGCACTGCAAAACTATTGCTGGTGTACACACTGGTCTGTGTATTGCCATTGATGGCAAGATAGAGACCTGAAGCATCATTGAACGTGTGATCGTAGAAATGATGATTTGGCGGAGCAGCACCCAATGCAGGGTGTTGGGTTTGGCCAGCACCTAAATCTCGAGCAAGATCGGGCGTTACAGAGTAAACGCCAGCAGGTGACATTCCATTAATCAAAGCATTGCTTACCTGAGTGTAAGTGCTTGTGAATGGAACAGCAGCTTGAAAGTTGTCTGAATAGACAGTTTGTGCGTTAGCAACAGTTGCACCAAAAGCCAGTGCAATACCAGCAGCCACCCAGCGAAGTGATGACACGAATGATGTCCTCATGATGATTCACTCTCCTAGAGCTAACGGACGGAATAAGCCCGCCCTTTGCCTCAGTGGTGTAATGTACCGTTATCAGCAACCCTGTCAACAATAATTTTAGAGAATCCCGTCAAATTGCGCATCTTCATTCAATCTGCACCCTGCACTCCTATGTGAGTTGAGCGTTATTGATCAACAAGACCTTCTTTTTCCAGCGTAACTTAACAAATCTGCTCAACCACGCCGGCCGGTGGTTGGTAAATTCAAAGACTTCTTCTGCGACAAGTTCGAATGGCGGCAACCTTAAGTCCAGATAACGGAACTCGCCATCCCTAATGTCCTTATTGATCGTTGGGCCATGGGGATTGATGCAATTGGTGATCAAACACTTGGGATACCGCTTAATTGTCGGTAAGAACCGCATGATGTTCTCTTGTGCTAGATGTTGAAGAACATCCTTGGTAATGAGCAAATCAGCTTCCGGCAGCTCGTCGAAATTGCCATCGTAACGAAAGAATTCGATACCAGGCTTAGCGAAGTGTTTCTGATTGTAGTCGATGACGGAACGTACCAGGTCGTATCCCCGATAGTGGATACCTGCCCAATCGATGTAGCGTGAAAACTGCCAATCTCCACAGCCCATGTCGACAACGCTGCGTATCTGATGCTGCTTGAGGAACTGTTGCAGGAACTGGACGTAGCCACGAGTGTGCTTCGGGGCAGACCCTTCGCCTGAACCATGGCCCCATTCGTTGGTGGCATAAACCTTCTCAAATGCAGCTTGCATGATGTCGTTCTCTGGTGGCGCTCTATCAGGAGCAGGGACACTGCTATATCATCAAAATGTAGAGCGCAGTTCGAGATAGTGCCATTGCAGGAACTGCAAATACCACCCCACAGCGCTTACCTCACGAGATTGGCATGTTAAACGAAGCGTTGAAATCATCAATTACCAAACTACTGCTGCGTGTGCTCAAGCCCGCCCAGTACCTGGGAAATGAACTCAACAGCATCCACAAAGACCACCGCCAGGTGCGTGGCACACTCTGCCTGGCCTTCCCCGATACCTACTCGCTGGGCATGAGCCATCATGGCATGCAGGTGCTCTACAGCCAGATGAATCACGACCCCCAGTGGGCCTGCGAACGCAGCTTCATGCCCTGGTTCGATATGGAGCATCAGCTGCGTAAGAACCGGTTACCACTGTACGGACTGGAAACATTCACGCCGCTCTGCGATTTCGATCTACTCGGCTTCAGCTTGCAATATGAGGTCTGTTACACCAATCTGCTGGCCATGCTCGATCTGGGCCAGGTACCGTTGCACAGTGTGGATCGTACTCTCGATCATCCCCTGGTAATATGTGGCGGCCCCGGCGCTCAGAACCCTGAGCCACTCGCTCCGTTCGTCGATGTCTTCGTAATCGGCGACGGCGAAGACATCCTGCCGATCCTGATGGATCGCTGGATGACGCTCAAAGAACAGAACGCCCTTTCAAGCAGCCCTGTTAACAGGGAAGAACTGATCGCCCAACTGGTCTCAGGACTCAGCACTCAGCACTCAGGACTAAATTGTTTGTACGCCCCCCGTTTTTACGAACCCGAATACCACACTGATGGCACCCTGGCTGCCATGAACCGCACCCGACCCGATGTGCCGCTCGAAGTGAATGCGGCAGCTATCCAGCGGGATTTCGACGACTACGCCCTGCCCCTCAAGCCTATTGTCTCGTTCATCGAAACGACCCACGACCGTATCGCCATCGAAATCATGCGGGGCTGTCCCTGGCAGTGTCGCTTCTGCCAGAGTACGGTGATCAAACGTCCGCTTCGCACTCGATCTGTGGAATGCATCGTCAATTCCGCCCTCGAGAGCTATCGCAGCACCGGTTACAACGAGATTAGCCTGCTCAGTCTTTCCAGCAGCGATTACCCGGAGTTCGAGAAGCTCGTTCAACGGATGCACGAAGTCTTTCATCCGCTTGGCGTGAACGTGTCCCTGCCTTCACTGAGAGTCAACCACCAGTTCCGTAGCCTGCCCAAGCTTATCAAGAGCGCTCGCAAACAGGGCCTGACGCTGGCTCCCGAAGTGGCCCGTAACGATATGCGTGAACAGATTCGCAAGCCGGTCAGCAATGAAGACCTCTTCGAAGGCTGCCGGCAGGCGTTTCAAAATGGCTGGAAGCACGTCAAACTCTATTTCCTCATCGGCCTGCCCGGCGAACGCCCCGTTGATCTGGATGGCATCGTCGAGATGGCTGAGAAGATCTCCCGCATTGGCAAGGAAGTCACCGGGCGCTTCGTTGAAGTCGTCGCAGCGGTTTCCAACTTCGTGCCCAAGCCCCACACGCCCTACCAGTGGAACGGCATGCAGACCCGTGATTACTTCCAATGGGCCGGCAAGTACCTGCGTAGCAAGTGCAGCCTGCGGTTCGTGAAGATCAAGCAGCATGATCTGGATCGAAGCATGCTGGAAGGGTTGCTCACCCGAGGCGACCGCCGCATCGCCCAGGTGATTCTTGAAGCGTACCGCCGAGGGGCTCGGCTAGATGCCTGGAGCGAAGGCTTCCGCCCTGAGCTATGGTGGCAGGTGATGAAAGACTTGGGCCTCGACTTCGCCTTCTTCGTCCACCGCGCCCGCCCCACCACCGAGAAACTCGCCTGGGATCACGTCAACGTCAAGAAAGGCCGAGGATTCCTGGAGAAGGAACAACAACGCAGCGTGATTCAGTTGGGTGTGATGGCGAGAGCGACCGAGGATAAGCCGACGGAGAAGTTTGTGGTGAGGAGCTGAGAAATATTGTGATGATGAAAATAGAAAGCCCACCGACAGCAGTCGATGGGCTTTTGTGTTGTGTGTCTAATTCTACTTCACCTTCTTATACTTCCGCTCTTCTTTGCTCTCTTCGTCATTAGTTACCATCTCGTCCGCCGTCAGCTTGGTAATCTTCCTCTTCTGATTTTGTTCGGTGCCGTTGAAGTCAATCTTGATACTGAGCTTGTCGCCTTCCAGTTTATAGGTACCTTCAAAGTTCAGCTTCATTCCCTGAGTTTCCAATTCTACCGACACCTTGTCTTCTTTCTTGTATTCAACAGTCAGCTTATCGACGTTATCGGGCAGCTTCTCGGGCTGCCATTTGCCGATGAGCAGCTTGCTATCGATCTTGTCCTCGACGGGAGAGACAGCGGGAGCAAGGAACAGGACGCTAACGAGCAATTGACATAACATGAGGAAACTCCTGGGAGGGGTTGAGAAAGACCCACCGACTGTAGTCGGTGGGCTTGTGCGTGTCGTGATTCAGAGGGGACCTACTTCACCTTCTTGAACTTGCGTTCCTCGGTTTTGCCTTCTTCGAGCAGCGTCATTTCCTTTTCGGCCAGCTTCTTGATGGTGTACTTGGGATTGTGTTCCTGTCCGAGAACTTCCACTTTGACTTCGAGCTTGTCGCCATCGAGCTTGTAGGTGCCTTCGCCCTTCTGCTTCTCGCCGCCGGCTTCGAGTTCGACGGTGAGCTTGTTGTCTTTGAGATATTCAATGGTGAGGTTGAACTGTTCGGGCTGCTTCTCAGGCTGCCATTTGCCGATGAGAAGCTTGCCGTCGATCTTCTCTTCGGCGAACGAGGTGGATGGGGCAAGCAGCAGAACGCTGACGAGCAACTGACACAGCATGGGAGGCTCCTGGTGGTAAAGACGGACACGGTATTACGGTATGGGGACGAAGGGAAACGACAATTGTAACGTCCCATACCTGCGGTATTCTGTCCATGAGATTGCTCTCTGATCAGGGTTGAGTTGGAAGAAACACAGGGTAGAATATTATCAAGGGGCCAACTTTATGTTTGAACGCATTACAACCAATCCAGCGATACTCAGCGGCAAACCAATCATTAAGGGGACAAGACTGAGTGTCGAGTTTGTTCTGGAATTCATGGCTTCCGGAGGAAGTATCAAGAACTTTGTTCAAACCTATCCGCATGTGACTAAAGAAGACGTTCAAGAGGCTTTGTTGTTTGCAGCAGGTCGTGTTCGGAATGAAATTGAATCGACAGTGCGTATTCCAGCATGAAGCTCCGAGACTTTCCACTATTGACCGATGAGAATATCTCGCCCGTTGTCGTGGAGTTTCTTCGTCAGGAAGGTTTTGATGTACTCGATGCCACCGAGAACGGCTGGCAGGGAATGCTCGATTCCGAACATCTGAATCGAGCATTGGCAGATGGGCGAGTTGTGGTCACTCATGATGGTGATTTTGGCAGCCTGGCGATACTGAATGGTCAACCGCTGATCGGCATTTTCTTTGTCAGGCCGGGTCATCATGACCCAGCCATAACAATCGATACGATCAAGATTGTTCTAGCGAATGACCCCGATCTTCAGATTCCGTTTCTGCTTGTGGCCAAGCGAGGAACCAATCAAGTTAATATTCGTGTACGTTTGATTGCTCCTTAGACTTCTGTCTCGTTGATTTTCGCTGCCTTACTCCTTCATCGCATAAAGCAGCACCTGCATGGCCAGATCAAGGGCGCTTTCGTGCTGGTAGCCGACACAGTCGGCGGAGGCGTGCTTATCGAGAGCACAGCCGATGTCGTACTTGCTGTAGACGAGGATCCAGGGGCTGGTCGGGTCTTTGGGATCAAGCTTGATGCCTTCCAACTGTGGTTCCATGGGGCCGTAGGGCTTGCCTGGCTCTGTCCTCGCTTCCACCCTCGTGATTTCTTTGCCGCTAACACGTTTGGAGAAGAGCGGATCGCTGATGGGTATCGGCTCCAGATCGCGGCCAAAGGTATTCTTGACCGCGTCACGGAAGCGCTTGTCGAAGAGTTTATCGCCGCAGCAGGCATCACAGAGGAGCATGCCTCCGTTCTCCAGGTGGCCCCGCAGTCGTTTCATCTGATCGGCTTCCCAGGAGAACTCGCCCCGGCCATGCATGTAGAGGAACTTGCTGTTGACCAGATCAGCATCGCTGAGGGTTAGCGCTTTGGTCTGCAGAATAACATCCAGCCCCTGCTTGGCGGCCTGAGACATGAGCACCCGCATGGCGTTGGGGGCGGGTTGCCAACTCTTGCCACCATAGTTCACTTGAGCCACTTCGAGGAAGTTACGTTGTATTTGTGATTCCTCAGTCTTGACTATCTTTTTCTCTGTCATCTTGTCTTCTGGCGGTTCCAGCCCTGTGGCATAGGCCACGATGTTGGCTCCCAACTGAAAAGCTAGCTTGGTCTTGGCAAAGTCTTTGAAGAGGTTCGATTCCCAATGGGAAGCGATACCTTTGGGGGCATAGGCCAGGCAAGTCTTGCAGCCCATGTCGATGCCCATCAGATCGAAGCTACCAGCAGGAACCGGGAATGCTGACGACCAAATGGGATGGCCCGCGGCAAAGGGAGTCAGTTCTCTATCAGGGAACAGTTCCTTGCACAGTTTGCGAAAACCTTCGTCAAAGCCCGCAGAGCCACAGCAGGCTTCGGCCAAAATGAAGCCCCCCTGCTCGACATATCGCTTCAATAGCGTCTTCTCGCCGTCGGAGAACTTAGGCGCATCGGTGCCGTTGAGATAGCAGATGGGAGCCTGCAACATGTCAGAAAGAATCACATCTGGCGGCACATCCCGCCCCGTGGCCTGTCGGGCGGCATCAAAGATCTGCCAGGAGAGTGGCACCGGCCTGTTGTTCTTCTTGAAGACTTGCTTTGAGCAGAAGTCGGTGAGGTTCCTGACATCATTATGATGGACGTTCCAGTTGCCGGCATAGCCTCTTGGGTTGTTGCCATGGGCCAGCTTGTTGATGAGAACCGGAGTTTTTCCCTTAGCGAGGAACAAGAGGCAAAAGCTGGTAGCCAGCACGGGCTCACCATCGATGAGGGTTCGGCTTTCCCACTTGCCCGATTGGTTTTGAATGTTGAGCAGCGTTTTGACGCCGATCTTGTACCAATCAATGAGTGTCCCGCCACGACTGAAGAACCGCAGGCCGGAGAACCTTCCGACACGTTCGATTCCATAGATGTTGTAAAAAGGGAAGGAATTGCCTTCGAACATGTTCCTGCCAATTTCAATGTTGAACTTGTTGCCGACCTGTCTAAGGCCTCGTTCGATGGCCTTTTCGATATCCGAATCGCGCTGGGTGCAATTGGGGAACTCACCGTCAGGACCAGGTGGGCCTTTGATGGTGGGCGAACTCATATCGCAAATAAGCAACCCACACACGCCCGCTGAAGTCATGGTTAAACGCTCGCCGCCATCGCCTTCAATCGTGTACCCCCAGCCGCCAGAGTTATTCTGGCTGGCCAAGTACATTTTCCTGACTTTGGCCCAGGTAGCGGCAGGTACAGTAATCCCCGCCGCATGCGCTTCACGCAGGGCCAATACTGCATATTGAGTATTAGAGTGATCAGGACGATTCATGCCACCGACGGGATATCCCCAGGCGATCATGGTGCCATTTTGCGAAGCATCAGCGGTTTGGATGAGCCAGTCAATAATCTCACGTACCTTGGGGCCATAACGCTGCGGATCGGCCTGGGCCAGAGCGATAGCCTGCAAACTGGCGACATACGTTTTCTTGATGGGCAGGTTTTCAAGATAGTCGAGCCCTTTCTTCATAAACGGCTCTTTAGGATCGACCCCCGATTCCAGCAAAGCCAGCATCACCAGGGCACTAGCTCCACCCGAGTAATCGCCCATTTGGAAGGGAGCAAACCGTTCCCAGTTGCCTTTTCCGTTATCCTGAGAGCGTTTGAGGAACTCAATGCCCTTTTGAATGGCTTCACGAACAGCCTGGGGAGTGGGTTCGGCCTGTTGGGCAGTCGCCAGTTTGGGGAGTAGGAGTAATAACGAAAATAACAGCAGATACCGAATCGCCTGAATCATGGCTCATTCCTTTGTTGATTATGCCTGCGCAGGCTGCCAACAAATATGCGCGACGCTTGCCTTGTTATTATAGGATAGTGCCCCGGCACAGATGAATGGCATACAGTAAGTTCGATTGTGAAACTTAATAACAAGGATGGCTTGAAATCCAAATAGGGCCTGTCATACTGGCGTTTGATAGGTGGCACTCAATATCTCGGAACTTTTGTGCCTGGATGAACGTCTAGGTAGGTAAGGTTCGTAGTAAGCGTACAACAAGGCACTGGAAAGCTCTTAGAATTACGCATCGTTTGCGGAATAGAGGAGCTTTTAGACCCTGCAACTCACGGTATTTACCTCATTTTAACTTGCGATGGACTTGACCGAGGTTAGCATTAGTTCAAGCCTCTTTTTCTGATGAGCACACCTTGCGCTCTCGGTTTAGTCAGCCACTCGCAGCAGCCCCGAAGGAGATAGCAGTCATGCGTGAACCGCAACGGAGCAACAAAGCCACTACCCCCTTCAATAATTACAAGCCATCCTTGGATACCCTGGAAGATCGTTCTCTACCAGGCAATTCCATGCTCGGGTTAACGGGTCTGAGCATCCCCTTCGTGGCCATAGCTCAAAAGGCGATTGCCGCTGCCCCTAAAGCCGGTACTCCGGCTTCCAAAACGACTACGAAATCGAACGCTACACCATTAAACCTCTCCATTACTGCTTCATCGGTGATGGCAGCGTTTTCTGGCGGCAAACAAACTATCCAATCAAATGTCGCCTCTTCTGCATCGATTGAGATCCAGACTAATCTTTCAAGCAACACCGGCACATCGAAGGCAGATACACGCGAATCATGGGAATCGATTCTCAATCGAATGGTCGCCTCCCTAGCAACCGGCAGCACAGCAAGCAATTCTTCAGACTCGCCAACCGTGCAAAAAAGCAGTAACTCCTTTGCTATTGAATCAGCTTCTGCCTCTTCCGGCTCTGTTTTGAATAATGGCACCAACACTACCGGCACAGTTACACCGAAGACACCAACATACGATGCTCAGACACTACAACGCTTGTATGACTTTGCTCAAGCCGGCACGGTTGGTTACCTCCAAGGTTTCGCCACAGCGCCTGTCCAGCTATCTGCAACTCAACAAGCTGCTGCCAATGCATTGAAAACACAGTTTCCTCAGTTGCTCTTCCAGACAAATACCGAGTTTGGCACTCCAACCAGCATTATGAATGCAGCAGGCACGTTAACCGGTCCACAAACGGGTGATCCTGTCAGTCTGGCTCGCAACTACCTGACACAACTTGCACCTTTCCTGGGTGTTCAGCCTTCCGATCTTAACAGCCTGGCTCTCACCAATTCTTATGGTGAAACAGCTGGCACCTCCGGATCGAAGATCAATTACGTTTACATGCAATCGACGATTTCCGGCATTCCTGTCTATGGCGCCACTACCAGCGTGGTTCTTAAGGGCGATGGTTCTATCGGACTTGTCAACAATGGCATGATTCCCAATCTGCAAGCCTCAGTTAATACGACTACTCCTACCATCTCGGCCGCAGCAGCTGCTCAGGCAGTTGCACAAAATCTGGGTCTGCCTGTCAGCACTCCCATCGTTCAACGAATCGCTCCTACTGGACCGCAGAAAAAGGGCACCGTCAGTGACGGCGGGTTCGCCAGTCAGGATATCAATACCGAACTGGCCCTCGTACCCGTCGGAGCAGGCACGACACGATTGGCCTGGCATGTAACGACTACTCTCAAAAACGATTACATGTTTGATTTCTATGTCGATGCCACCAACGGCAATGTTCTGTTGCGGAATTCCATGGTGCATTTTGACAGCTATCGGGTGCTTCCGGTAACCGCCAAGGCTCCAGATCAAGGCACCATTTCAGTAGTGACGAATCCAGCTGATCCTGTCGCATCTCCATGGGGCTGGCATGATACCAATGGCAAGGCCGGGGCGGAATATACTATCACCAGCGGCAACAATGTTAATGCCCGCGCCCGCCGAGATTCAACCGCTGGCAGCTTGGGTTACTTCATCCCCAATGGTGGAAAAACCAACACCTATAACTTCTCTGCTAATTTCAAGAACGATCCGGTCACCTATCAAGCGGCAGCAGCCACACAATTATTCTACGCGGTCAATACTTGGCACGATGTTTCTTACCGTTATGGATTCACAGAAGTTGCTGGGAATGCGCAGCAAAACAATTACGGCAGAGGCAACCTCGCTACTGGAAGTAATGACGCCGTTCAGGCTTACGCACAAGATGAAGCTGATAGGGCAGCACCTGATACCGGCAGAGACAATGCCTTCATGGTCACTCCTCCTGACGGTACAAAACCTTCAGTCCACATGTTCGTGTGGGATCTGACCGGGCCCAATCGTGATGGTGATTTTGACAGCGAGATCGTCTTCCACGAACTAGGCCATGGGATTAATCACCGACTGATTAACGGCGGAGGCAGCTTTGGATCGATCGTGTCCGGACCGCAAGCCGGTGCGCTGGACGAAGGTTCGGCTGACTTTAATGGTCTTTTCTTTACAACAGGACAGGCTCAAGCCTCCAATTTCAACAAAGCGACACCTTCCGGCACCTATGTGCTTGGCATGAATCCAACAGGTCAAGGTATTCGTCGCTTGCCCTACAGTACAGACAAAGATATCAATCCATTGACCTATAACGACTTTGATCCTAGTCAGGTCGATGTGCAATTCCCGCCCAATCCGGGGGCTGGTGATCCAAGACAAGCACCAGTCGATGAATCGCACAATGGCGGCGAAATCTGGACCAACACCTTATGGGAAATGACTTCCAACCTGGTCAACAAATACGGCTTCAGCACTAACCTCGCTACCGGAACTGCGGGTAACAACCGGGCCTACCAGCTTTACATCACAGGCTTGAAGATGACGCCCGCTTTCCCAAGCATGCTTGATGCTCGCAATGCCATCATCGCTGCGGACAACATGCTCTACGGTGGTGCAGATCTGCCTGAGATCTGGTCTGCGTTTGCTGACCGAGGTATGGGAGTACATGCCTTTGCCGGCACCTTTGACCTTGCTGCAGATAATCCAGGCTGGCAGAGCGATGGAATCATTGAAGACTTTACCGTTCCCGATGGTCTTGTTGTAACGCCACCTACACCACCCACCGGTGGCGATGGCAGCAACGACTCCCTCTATGAGCCCAATGAAACTTCCAATGTTGCCTTCAATCTCGGCGCTCTCACCGGCGTAAACACCATCACCGATCTACAGGTGAAGACAGTTGCAGCAGGAAAGGCCGGGGATCGTGACTGGTTCAAGTTCACGCCTACCAAAGCCGGTACCTTGACAATCAACGCAGAAGTCAGCGCCGATGCTGGTGATTTGGACCTGAAAGTTTATCGCTCAACCAATGGTTCAGCGACAAACTTAACCGAAGTTGGTATCGGCCAGGGAACTCACCGAGTTGCAGGCTCCAGTGAAACGGTCACCATCGCAGTCGGTGCCGGGCTCACTTACTTCTTCGTGGTTCAAGGGTTTAACGGGGGCAAGGGTAACTACAACCTTAACATCACCGCCCCATCCTAGTTCTGACTTTATAGTTTGAACAACAACAAAGAAACCCACCAGTATCACTGGTGGGTTTTTTAGTTTGATTTCTGATGATTACTTTCCACAACTCGTGCAGCCTGACTGACCGCTGCCAAACATGGCCTCGTACAAACTGGCGTTCTTCTTAGCTGGCCGCCATTGGGCCTGCACAGTGGGTCGTCGGCAGTTTTCGGCGAAGAACTCGCAGGAGCCGCCCCAATACTGGATGCAGGTCGCACGGGTGCCGGTCACGCCCATGTCATCATGCGTTTTGCCGTATCCACAACAAGGATAGCGATCGAGCCAGTCTTGCTTGGCATCATGATGACGACCGCCCAACCAGGTCGGAATCGGAGGCCGGCCAATCGTCGCAAAGCTGGTATGAACCGGGTTAGCCACGTCTTGAGCGTAGGAAACACTCCCTGTTAAACCGGTTATGAGCAAAGCCAACAACGAAAAACGAAACATGGTGAGGCCTCAATAACAACTGAGAACGTGGTACCCTCTTAGAATCGGAATGAACTGTGCGCCTGCTCTTTCCGTCCAATCGATATGGGGTGAAAATGAGCAGGAAGGTTGTCAATGCAGAACTGTCATAACGACTCGCTCCAAATTACGCAAATTGCCAGCTAGGCAGTTGGTAACGGTTATGATGATGAAGGCTGTGCTTGGCAGCTTTCCTGAGCGCGTATAGTCACTGAGAACAGATGCAGTACACCTACGATGGTGCCTTAACTGCGGAGGAAGGCCTGTGAGCGCGAACCCCGTCGATCCAGTCGAAGAGAAACGGCAACAGATCAACCAGTTGATCGAAGAGATAGCCCGGCTGGCCGAATCGAACATGAACCCGCCCGAATTCGGGCAGGAGTTCCTGCAGCGCATCCTACTGGCCCTGGCTACCAATATCGGTGCCATCTGGCTTCGTACTCCCCAAGGCAACCTCACCCAGCAATACCAGATTGGTATGGCGGACTTGAACCTTGACGACATCGAAGGCGCCAAGTCGAGCCATGATCAGATTTTGCGTGCCGTCATTGAACAGGGCAAACCCCTTTCCATGCCCCCCAAGAGCGGCCCTGGAATGATGGAGGGTTCCCCTGCCCCTGCCAATCTTACCAATATGATTCTGCTCCTGGCTCCCATCGTGATTGAACGCCAGGTGCAGGGCATTCTCGAAGTCGGCCTCGATCCCAACCGCAATCCTGCCGCGCTTCGTGGTTTCCTGCAGTTCATGACCGATATGTGCGCCTACGCAGGCAACTATTTCCGTAATCATCAGTTCCGCACCGTGCTGGGCCAGCAACAGGTCTGGACGCAACTGGAAACCTTCAGCAGACAGATTCACAGCACGCTCAGTCTTCGAGAAGCCACCTTTGTCCTGGTCAACGAAAGCCGCCGGCTGCTGGCGGTAGATCGTGTCTGCGTGGCCAGCCGATTGGGCGGCCATACCCAGATCGAAGCGGTGAGCGGGGCTGATGTTGTTGAGAAACGCAGCAGCCTGATCCAGACCATGAAAACGCTCTGTGATGCGGTCCTGGTCTGGAATGATCGACTGATCTACAACGGCGAGCGCGATGAAACGCTGCCTCCCAAGGTGCTGGACGCGCTCGACAAATACCTGGCTGAGAGCAATAGCAAGATGCTGATCATCGCTCCACTGCGTGATGATCGGGAAGATAAGGAACGCCCCTGTCGCTCTGCCCTGGTGATCGAGTGCTTTGAACCGAACCTGACGGCAGAAGCGTTATTGGCCCGCATGGATGTGCTGGTCAAGCACGCCTCGCCGGCCATGTACAACGTGCTGGAACATCACCGTGTGCCGTTCCGTTCGGCACTGGTTCCTATCGCCAACATCCGCGATTCACTCCGAGGCAGACGTGGCACCTGGGCTATGGTGATTGTAGCCGCCGCTGCCCTGCTGGTCGCCGCGCTAGTGCTTGTGCCTTGGCCGCTCAGGTTGTTTGCCAAGGGCAATCTGGTACCTAAGGATCGTCAGACGATCTCTGCACCAGTGGAAGGGCAGGTGTTTCCCGTTGTACGTCACGGCGACATGGTCACGATGGGCCAGGAATTGATCCGTATCGATTCCAAGGAAATCCGAGCCAAAATTAACGATCTGAAGAGCGAACTCGAAACGGCAAAGAAGACACTTGCCAGAGCAACCTCTGCCCTCAATCAGCCTGGTCTTTCCCCAGATCAACAGGATCAATACAAGGGCATGATCATTGAGGCTGAAGCCAAGATCAAGATCGCTAATGGATCGCTCGAGATCTACAACAAGCTACTCGGTGGCGAGCAATTCGCGGTACGTTCTCCGATTGATGGCGTTGTCACCACGTTTGATGTGAATGAACTCAAGGGCAAGACCGTCAAGCCGGGTGAGAAACTGCTGGAAGTCGCCAAGGTCGACGGGGTCTGGGAAGTCCAGTTGAACATTCCCGAAATGCATGTCGGCAAGATTCGTGAAGCTCTAGATAAAAGCGAAAATGGTGAACTGGGCGTCAGGCTGTGGATCAGCACTGATCCTAATACTTACTACGAAGGCAAACTGAACAAGTCAGGCATTGGCGGTCAGATCGCTCATGTCAGCGAGAACGAAGCGGTTCTCAAATGTCGGGTCGAGATCGGCGACGATCTGCGGCAGAAAATCGAACAACTCAAAGGCGCCGGCATGCCGGTTGAAGTGATGGTGCAAGCCAAAGTCAACTGCGGCCCTGCGCTCGATCGGCTACGTCTGGTTTTATCAGCTCTGGGAGTTCTTCTTCGAGCATGTGGTCTTCTAGAAGCTAGGAGTTAGTAGCTAGAAGCCGGTAGACAAAGAACAAACAACTTGACAGTTAGACAGGTGACTTATGTGGCGTTTCATCGGATTTGTGGTTCTCGTGATTGTGGGCCTGGCTGGGGTCTTTTATTACAAGGGCTTCACGGAAGACAACAAGATCGCACAAACGATCAAGAAGCCGGAAAATCGGCTGGTGAAGTCTGCTATTGAGCCGGCGAAGCAACCCGTGGTGAAGATCACGCCCAGCCCCAGCGCTATGAACGGTATTCGCCGTAGCGGGGCAATCATCATTCCCGCGGAACTGAAGGCCAAAGACGAGCAAGAAGTGACGTTTGAAATCGAAAACGCCAACGCAACCATCCTGGACATTCCCAAAGACATTGGCGCTGATGTGAAACCCGGCGATGTCCTTGTCAGGATGGAAGACATCATGGCGAAAGCACGGCTGGATGCTCAGATTATTCAGGCAACCGAGTTGAGCGATTCAAAGATCAGGGCTGCTGAGAATGCTCTTGATGTCTATGTGAAAGAAGTCATTCGCACTGAACCTTTGGTCAAGACAGGGGCAGCCAGTCAAGCCGATTTAGATCTTGCATTGGCTCGTCGAGAACAGGCTCGCCAGGATATCGTCAAAGCCAAGTGTGAAAAGAAGTTTGAAGAAGCTCGCCTGGCCGAGATCACTCAACAGTACAAACTCTACGAGATCAAGTCACGTATTAACGGCACCATCGTGAAAGTCTTTAAGAAGAAAGGTGCCAGCGTTCGCACCAGTGAACCAATTCTTCACATTATCAATGACAAACAACTGACCGTTGATGGCGACATTTGAATCAGGCTTTTCAGACAGCCTGAACAAGGGCATGACTGTTATCCTCGAGCCAGAGAACGATCGCGAAGCCCGGTTTATCTACAACGGCCACACTGGCGTCGTCACCGGTCTGGCCATGGCTCCACAAGCCCGTTTTCTGGCTTCTTCCAGTGACGACAGTTCGGTGGTCCTGTGGGACTTGCAGTCCAACTCCACCCTGCCCTGGTTCCGACTGGAACGACAGGATCAGCGACGGGTTGCCTGCAAGTGCGTCGCCATCTCACCAGCTGTCATGGACGATACCTATCAAATCCTGGCTGGTTACGCAGATGGTTCGATTTATCACTGGACTGTTAAACTCTCGCCCAGCCATGCCATCAAAGTGGATACCAAAGTGTGGGAAAAGGCACACGAGCAAGCGGTGAACTGCATCTCCTTCCGTGGTGACGGCAACTATGCCGCTTCCGGCAGCGATGATCGCCGCGTAGGGTTGTGGAATGTCGCAGATGGCAAGCGCCTTTACTGGGTGCAGGCAGAAGCAAACGGTGCCGGTAGCACACATTCGGGCGCAGTGACCTCAACCTGCTTCAGCAAAGATGGCCAGTTTCTCTTTTCCACCGGCACCGACAATTCCATCCGTCGCTGGAAGCTCGGCGGTGCTAAGGAAGGCAGTGAACTGGTCAAGGCATCCATGGGCCGCACTGGCGATGTCAGCAAGATCAATCTCGCCGACGACGGACGGTTTATCCTGTCTGAACAGGGCGACGAACTTCGCGTTCTGGACAGCACGACGCTGGAGCCTGTCAGCGTTATCAGCAGCAGACGTTCCGGGCGGTTTGTTCAATTCGCTCAGTTCTCCCCCAATGGAAAATGGTCAGTGGCTGCCACCGACCAGGGTCGTAACCTTCTGATTCGTCTGCCGAAATTGCCGGAAGCAAAGCAGAACCCTGTGCCTACCCCCATTTCGACGGCCAACGCGACACCATCGGCTGTTCCGAATCCGGCATCCATGTCCTCCACCGATCACTGGCTGCAGGATGGCTCCATTGGCGCCCACTTCACTTTGCCCGAAGCTGTCAAAGCGACGAGTGCGGTGTTCCTCACAACTGCCTCACAATCGTACGTCTTCATGGGCAGCACCGATAACAAGATTCGTGTCTGGGTATTGCCGACTGAACAGGAATTAACTTCGCCACTGTTGGCCAAGCTGGTCTTCAAAAGCCCGCAGGTGGAAAGCGGCACAGGTTTGATCCGTGTTCAGGCTGAATTTGACAACACGGGAGCCCGCAAGCTTGAGACAGGCAAACGAGTGACGATGATTGTCTATCCTGACGCTAACGATCAGAAATAGTGCTCAGTGCTCAGTTAATTGGGCTGAGTACTTCGTTCTGAGCACTTAGCACTGAGAACCAAGCACTGTTGAATTAGGACTTGATTCGATGAATCCGACGCTGAATCTGGGAGAAATCTCGGAACTGGAACGCAGAAAGAAAGTCCGCGTTCGACTGCGCCCGGATTCGGATCTGGCCCCTCACAAGTATGAAGGGAAAACCTTTTACGTCGTCAAAGACCCTGTTTCACTCCGATACTATCGTTTCAAAGAACACGAACGCTTCCTGCTCGACTACATGGACGGCGCCAAGACACTGGACGATGCCCAAAAGGCGTTCGAGCAACGGTTCCGTCCTGAACGATTGACCCTTGAAGACCTCGAAGCTTTCACGAGTCAACTGCTGCAAGCAGGCCTGGCTCAGAATGAAAATGCCGGCGCCGGCAAGCAACTCTTCACTCGCTACAAGAAACGTCGCAATCGCAAGATCATGCAGACGTTTATGAACATCTTGTACATTAAGATCCCCGTCTTTGATCCTGACCGCGTGCTGGAGAAAATGAAGCCGGTCTTTGGCTTCATTTTCACCCAGTTGTTCCTGTGGATTTCTGTTGCCATCATGCTGGGAGCGGTGCTGCTGGTAGCCACTCACTGGTCGACGTTCATCGCCAAGATGCCTGCCTATCACGAGTTCTTCACGCTCAAGACGATGGCCTATCTCTGGGTCGCTTTGGGGCTGGTGAAAATCATTCACGAGTTTGGCCATGGACTTTCGTGTAAAACCTTCGGCGGCGAAGTACACGAGATGGGCCTCTTATTCCTGGTCTTCTCGCCATGCATGTACTGTAATGTTTCCGATGCCTGGACGCTGCCGAGCAAATGGCAGCGCATCGTCATCTAGCGCGGCGGGCATTTATGTCGAACTTATCATCGCGGCCATCGCCACGTTCGTCTGGTGGTCTACCGATTCCGGCACGTTCGCCAACAACATGAGCATGAGCCTGATGGTGGTGTGCAGTATCAGCACCTTTGTGTTCAATGCCAACCCACTCATGCGGTTTGATGGCTACTACGTACTGGCAGACTGGCTTGAAATCCCCAATCTTCGAGAGAAGGCCAACAAGTACCTGGGCGAAGTGGTGCAGGAGACTTGCCTGGGCATTGAAGTGCCTCCCCAGCCCTACATGACTATGAGCCGTAAGGTGCTATTTGTCACCTTCGCCATCGTCAGTTGGCTCTACCGCTGGATCGTGACCTTCAGCGTGCTGGGCTTTATGTATACCTTCCTTGAACCCTACAAACTTGGCTCGATCAGCTACCTGTTTGGGACGATGTCCCTGGGCGCAATGATCGGCATGCCCCTTTACAAGCTCGGCAAATCGATCCACCGCCGAGGGAGGCTTCCAGACATGAAACCGGTCCGTGTGGTGATCTCTGCAGCCATCGTGGTCGCGCTTCTTTCGACGATCATGCTGATCCCCTTCCCCATGCGAGTCAAGGCAACCGCCCTGATCCAGGCTGATCCTCAGTATCTTCGCACGGTTGTGGTTGAAGACGAGGGCAACTTCCTGTCCGATCTTCTCGTACATGATGGAGAAGAAGTGAAGGCCGGCCAGCCTCTGGCACGATTCAAGAATACCGATCTGGATCTTAACTACCAGCTGACTCTCAGCCAGATACCACTCATCAAAAAGCAGATCGAATCACTTATTCAGCAGCAGCAATCGAGCAATAACCGGATTGGGCCTCTGGGCCAGCAATTAGTCAAAGCCCAGGGTGAACTCGATAAGCTGGAACATAGCAGACAGTTGTTGCTCAAACAACAGGAACGACTCGTCCTTCGGTGCGCCGATCGATGGCACGGTGATGAAGTTGATCCCCCGGGAACAACTGGGGAACCTCATTCCCCGCGGCAGCGAATTATGCAGCGTCGGCGATGAGAGTAAACTGCGCCGTTTTTCTGGTTCAACCGGCCGATAAGGATCTGATTCAGGAAAATGATGAGGCTTTCGTTCGCATTCATGGACGAGACTATAACTTCTGGAAAGGGCACATTACCTCCATAGCCAATAAGGAAACGAACGAAATCCCGCATCAGCTTTCAACGAAGTATGGCGGGGATGTGGCTACAGAATCCAAGCAGGCTGAAGGAGAACAGCGGCAAATTGAACGCCCACAAAGCCAACATTTCATGGTAACAGTCGATTTGGATGAAGTTGACAAGTCGATTCACCCTGGCGTCATGGGACGAGCCAAAGTCATTGTCGCGCCACGTACCTTGGCTTGGAGGTTCTATCGATACCTTAATAGTACCTTGAATTGGCGACTCTAGGCGATAGTTCTTGTCAAAGCTGAATTACGACCTTATCATAATTGAGAAGCATGTACTACAGATCGCCTGTAGCTCACGCAAGTAAATGTTATGAGGCATTCGATGTTCCCTTCACGTACCAGTGCAATGAAATTCGCTGTGGACGAGAATAGTGCCAGCGAAGTATTAACCGAATCAACCCATCAGCTCTTCTATTGTCCAACCGACGTAAAGATTCTCATCATTGATGATGAATCAGCTATTTGTCAAGTGATTGAGAGAGCGTTATCACAGCCACATTTTGCCATCGATAGCGTCAGCCAACACGATAAGATCGATGATGCACTCAAAAAAGGCTCTTATAGCCTGATCATCATGGATTATGTGCTCCCAGGCATTGATCCGAATGCCCTGTTTGAAAAGGTTAAGCAAAGCCAGCCCGATGCCGCCGTGATCGTGATGACAGGTTACCCTTCGGTGGACAGGCGCGCTAAACAGTTTGCGTGCTCGGGCTTATGACTATGTCACCAAACCATTCGACATCAACAAGTTAAGAGATACGGTACATCGTTGTCTGGAATCCAAGGGCATTCTCCGCATGTCGGAAGATGCTCTTCGCGAAAATCTGGGGAAGGTACTACGGGATAGACGCAAAGGAATGGAATTAACCCTTGCTCAACTCTCCGATCGAACCAAGGTTTCTCTCGGCTACCTGTCGCAGATCGAACTGG
>JASGHE010000002.1:0-2365817 GCA_047602475.1 Gemmatales bacterium
ACGCGCTTCGCTCAGAGCGCCGGACCGCTGCCGCGCAGGCCTCGAGCGCGGCGATGCGCGCCTTGAGCTGCTCATTCTCTTCGCGGGCGAGCCGGGCCATTTCCTTGACCGCCTCGAACTCCTCGCGCTTGACGATGTCCATCTCGTTCAGGAAACGCTCGGCCTGATGCTTGAACACCGTCTCGACCTCGCGCTTGACGCCCTGCGCCGCGCCGGTCGCATCGTTCATGAGACGCGCCATCTCGTCGAAAAAGCGGTTGGTGGTCTGGGTCATCGCGGACATCTCCTTGACTGTCGGCCCTGACAATGGCGATGCGGTGCAGCAAGTTCAAGAGCGACAAATCCTTCCGGTGACCGGACGGCTCGACACAGCCCCAATTCCCTGCAAGTTTCCGCGCCACATTCCCCGCTGCCGGAGGCATCCATGATCGAGCAAACCGTCGATATTCCAACCAAGGACGGCAAGACCACCACCTTCATCGTCCATCCCGATCGCGGCGGCCCGTTCCCGGTGATCGTCTTCTACATGGACGCACCGGCGATCCGCGAGGAACTGCGCGACATGGCGCGGCGCCTCGCGACATCTGGCTATTACGTGATGCTGCCGAACATGTATTACCGCGACGGCGTGATGGAGCTCGGCGCTCTGCCATCCGATCCCATGCACCCGAGCGCAAGAAGATGTTCGAGCCATGAACAACCTCACCATCCCGCTGGTGATGGACGACACCGATGCGCTGATGAAATTCATCGAGCCGCAACCCAATGCCAGCAAGGGCAAGATGGGCTGCGTCGGCTATTGCATGAGCGGGCAATACGCCATCAACGCCGCCGCGCGTTATCCCGACCGGAGACGGCCGCCGCCTCGATCTACGGCACGAAGCTCGTCAGCGACGCCGAGAACTCGCCGCATTTGATGGCGCAGAAGGCCAAGGGCGAAATTTACATCGGCTGCGCCGAGCACGACAGCTACGTGCCGATGGAAATGATCCAGCAGCTGAAAAAAACGATTCAGGACAAGAAGATCAACGCCGAGCTGGAGATCTATCCCGGCGTGCATCACGGCTTCGCGTTCCCGCAGCGGCCGGTCTACGACAAGGCGTCGGCCGAGCGGCACTGGGAACGGCTGCTGTCGCTCTATGCGCGCAAGCTCAAGGGCGAAAACAACGGCCGGTAAACTCACCCGGCCGCAATCGTCTCGCGCAAACCATCGACGCTGCGTGAGAAGTGACGTTTCGTGACAAGGAAAGTCTCCCCCGTGTCACGCAATCGCGGTATCAACGCCGCCGATGGCTGTCCTGCTGATTCCCTTTCCGTCGTTCAATCCGATTGCCGTGGCGATCGGCCCGTTTGCGATCCGCTGGTACGCGCTCGCCTATATCCGGATCCTGCTGGCTGGCTTTATGCCCGCGCGATGCTGAAGAACGACAGGCTGTGGGGCGGCCCCGCGCCGATGACGCCGTGCAGTACTTCGACGACTTCGTCGTCTGGATCACGCTCGGCATCATCCTCGGCGGCCGGACCGGCTATGTGCTGTTCTACAACCTGCCGTTATTTTCTCCAGAACCCGCTCGAGATCTTCGAGCTCTGGAAGGGCGGCATGTCGTTCCATGGCGGCTTCGCCGGCTGCGTGCTCGGTTTTGCTGTTCCGCATCAAGAACGCGGCATGCCGATCCTGTCGCTCGGTGACTCACCTGCGCCGGCGGTCCGATCGGTCTCCTGCTCGGCCGGATCGCCAACTTCATCAACGGCGAATTGTGGGGCCGCGTCCGAGCGACGTGCCGTGGGCGATGGTGTTCCCACCGGCGGGCCGCTGCCGCGGCATCCGAGCCAGCTCTACGAGGCGGCGCTCGAAGGCATAGTGCTTTTGCGTCATTCTCGATCTGTGGTGCACATGCGGCGCGCTGAAGCGTCCGGCCTGATCATGGCCTTTCGCGATGCTGCTACGCGCCTCGCGCGCATCATCTGCGAATTCTTCCGCGAACCGGACGCGCAGCTGGGTTTTCTCTTGGGCGGGCTGACGATGGGGATGCTGCTGTCGATTCCGATGATCCTGGCTGGCGCGGCCTTCGTCGCCGTGGATTAAATCGGCTGCGAAGACATCCATTATTCACCGTCCGCCCCTTGAGGCTGCCAGACAGGCGTCCCCGCGTTCGTAGAAGAACTTCGTCGTCTGATCGCGGCCGCCGGTCCGATGCCGGTGTCGCGCTATATGGACATATGCCTCACCCATCCGAGCACGGCTATTACGTGCACCCGCGATCCGTTCGGGCGCGAGAGGCGATTTCATCACCGCGCCGGAAGTCAGCCAGATGTTCGGCGAACTGCTGGGCCTATGGGCAGCCGTCGGTGTGGCGGCAGATGGGCGCGCCGGACAAAATTCAGCTTGATCGAACTCGGTCCCGGCCGCGGCACCATGATGGCCGACATCCTGCGCGCCATCCGTGTGCTGCCGGGTTTCCGCAGGCGCGCGTCGCGTGCATATCGTCGAGATCAGTCCGGCGCTGGCGAGTTACAACGCTCAGACGCTGATCGGCATCGAAGTGCCGCGTCATGGTACGACAGTCTCGACGATGTGCCCGCCGGCCCCTCGATCGTCTTCGCCAACGAGTTTCTTCGATGCGCTACCGGTCCATCAGGCGGTGCGGCACGACGAGCGGCTGGCATGAGCGCGTGATCGAATCGAACAGCAAGGGCCACTTCACTTTACGGCGTGGCGCCTGATCCGATTCCGCATTTCGACGTGCTGCTGCCGCGACCTCGTGCGCGCCGCGCCGATCGGCGCGATCTTCGAATGGCGACCCAACGCACGACGATCATGCGCGATCGCGCGCCGGCTGCGCAACGAGGGCGGCGCCGCGCTGATCATCGATTACGGCCATGTCGCACAGCGATGTCGGCGACACGTTTCAGGCGATCGCGCGAGCATGCTTTGCCGATCCGCTGCGGAAGCCCGGCACACGTCGATCTCACGGCGCATGTCGATTTCCAGGCTCTGGCGCAGGGCGCGGAAGACGCCGATGCGCGCGTTCATGGCCCGGTCGAACAGGGCACGTTCCTGCGCCGGCTCGGCATCGCGACGCGCGCGGCGACGCTGATGAGCAAGGCCAACGTGCAGAACTCCGCCGACATCGCCGCCGCGCTCAAGCGTCTCACCGGCACCGGCCGCGGCGGCATGGGCAGCCTTTTCAAAGTGATCGGCGTCTCCCACCCCGATATGCGCGAACTCGCCGGCTTCGAGGAAGAACCGTTACCGACAGCGACGTCGACACCCCGGAGAGCCGCGTCATGATCGTCGAATCCCCGTTGCTTTCCGCGATCCCCGCCCTGCGTCACGCTTTCTTCACGCGCGAGGGGGGCGTCTCAGACGGCATTTATGCCGGCCTCAATGGCGGGCTCGGCTCGGACGATGCGCCAGACGACATCCGCGAGAACCGCCGCCGCATGGCGGACGCACTCGATGTGCCGGTCGCGCACCTGCTCAGCGTGCATCAGGTTCACTCGCCCGATGTCGTCGTCGCGAACGGCCGTCGGACACGTCCGCACGGCCAAAGGTCGACGCTCTCGTCACGAAGCGGCCCGGTTTGGCGCTCGGCGTCACCACGGCGGATTGCGGGCCGGTGCTGATGATCGATCCGAAAGCGCGCGTGATCGGCGCGGCTCACGCCGGATGGAAAGGCGCATTCACGGGCGTGCTGGAAGCGACGCTGGATGCGATGGAGAAAGAAGGCGCGCAGTGCACGCACGTGATCGCCGCGCTCGGCCCGATGATCCGCCAGCGCAACTACGAAGTTGGAATCGAATTCGTGCAGCGTTTCGCCGAAGCGGACGAGGCCAATCTGCGCTTCTTCGCCTCCGCCTCGCGGGACGGCCACGCGATGTTCGACCTCGCCGGCTATATCCGCGCCCGGCTCGAAGCAGCTGGCGTGCTGATGATCGACGACGTCGATCTGTGCACTTACGCGGACGAAGACCGCTTCTACAGCTTCCGCCGCTCGACCCATCGCAAGGAGGCCGATTACGGCCGTCACGTCCACGCGATCGTGCTCGAAAGTTAACGCGCAGAGTAACACTCCCGGCGGAAACTCATGATGCGGTATATAAACACCGTATCCTGCTAGACCTTAACAGCCGTTAACGCTATCGCTTGAGCCAGCGGGCTGGGGGCCCGTGCGGGCGTTGGCGGCGGATGGTGGATTTCAGCAAATTGGCGATGGCGCGGGCGGGAATCGGCCCGGCCCGGGGCCGTGCCCGCCTTATGGCGCTGGCCGTTCTCGCCTTGGGTCTCGGCTCCGGCCTCGCCGGCTGCACCACCGACGGTGGCGGCCCGATGGCTTTCGCCCCGGCCGCTGGCGGCGCGACGCTCGCCTTCGAATTCATCGACGGCCCGCCGCCCGACGTGTTCGACCGCCTCGTCAATGCCGTTAATTCGGAAGCGCAGGTGCGCTCGGTCGCCGTCGTCTCGCGGGCCAATCCGGCCGCCTATCGCGTGCGCGGCTATGTTTCGGCGCAGGTCCGGCGTGGCCGCACCGTGATCGCCTGGGTCTGGGACATTTACGACCGCAACCAGCAGCGTGCGCTGCGCCTGCGCGGCGAGGAACCGGCCGCGAAAGCCGGGCGCGACGCCTGGCAGGCGGCCGACGACGCCGTGCTGCGGCGGATCGCCAGCGCCGGCATGAGCGGAGTATCGGCCCTGCTGAACGGCGCGGCCATTCCCGACGACGCACCACAGCGTTTCGGGCAAGGACCGGCCGTTGCCACCCTTGAGGGTCCGGAAGAGATTTCGTCTGTTCGCTCGGCCTTCGCGGACGCCGACCGCTAAGCCGCACGCGGCTCCCGGATCGTTCAAATACTGCTGAAAATCTGGCGCAAGACACCGTTTTGTGCAGGAAAAAGGCCGGGCGTATATTGCCAGCCCGTATGACGCCTTGGTATCACGCCGCTGAATTTTAGAGCCTTTCAAACGGCTCCGGCGTCTCTTCCGGCAGGATGACAGAAGGCGGTTTGCATGTTGAGCAACGCATCGACGGGTTCGGACGCCAAGACCGCCACCGGAAAAAACGGCAAGAACGGCTCGATCAAGCTGGTGTCGGGCAATTCCAACCCCACGCTCGTCGGAAGCCATCGCCGCCCATCTGCAACTGCCGCTGACCAAGGCCATGCGTGCGGCGCTTCGCCGACATGGAGTCTTCGTCGAGATTCAGGAGAACGTGCGCGGCTCCGACGTCTTCGTCCTGCAGTCGACATCCTACCCGGCCAACGACCACCTGATGGAATTGCTGATCATCACCGACGCGCTGCGCCGCGCCTCGGCGCGCCGGATCACCGCGGTGATTCCCTATTTCGGCTATGCCCGGCAGGATCGCAAAGTCGGCTCGCGCACGCCGATCTCGGCCAAGCTCGTCGCCAATCTCATTACCCATGCCGGCGCCGACCGCGTGCTGACGCTCGATCTGCACGCCGTGCAGATCCAGGGCTTCTTCGACATCCCGACCGATAATCTCTACGCCTCGCCGGTGATGGTCCGTGACATCCGCGAACGCTTCAACCTCGCCGAATTGATGGTGGTGTCGCCCGACGTCGGCGGCGTGGTCCGCGCCCGCGGCCTCGCCAAGCGTATCAACGCCCCGCTCGCGATCATCGACAAGCGCCGTGAGCGCGCCGGCAAATCCGAAGTGATGAACGTGATCGGCGATGTCGCCGGCCATACCTGCATCCTCGTCGACGACATCGTCAATTCCGGTGGCACGCTGGTGAACGCGGCCGATGCGCTGCTCGCCAACGGCGCGAAGGATGTCTACGCCTATATCACCCACGGCGTGCTGTCCGGCGGCGCGGTCGCGCGCATCACCGCCTCGAAGCTGAAGGAGCTCGTGATCACCAACTCGATCCAGCCGACCGAGGCAGTGCGCAACGCCCGGAACATCCGCGTGCTGTCGATTGCGACGCTGATCGGCGAAGCGATCTGCACGCACAGCTTCGGAAGAAGTCGGTGTCGAGCCTGTTCGACTAAGAGACTGTTTGAAAAGCTTTCGTTCTTTCCCCGGATGCTGCGCAGCATGAAGCGAAGCGAAATGATGCGCTGCTAAGCCGGGGTCGTTTCAAATTCTGTCTTGATCTGACGACCCCGGTTCTGCGAAGCAGCACTTCGTGCTGCATCGCGCCCGGGGAACGCAGGAGAGGTACTTTTCAAACAATCTCTAAGCTCGCCGACGACGACGATTGCAAAACGAAGGCCGGCTCTCGCCGGCCTTTTGTTATTTGCGCTGTTATTACGCCGCTTGCGCCAGCACTTCGAGCTTCCCGACGTTCTCCATCGTCGCCCAGCAGGCATGCGCGGCCTCGGCGCCCTTCACGGCGAAATGGCGATGGAAGAAATCGACATGCGTGCCGTGCTCGTGGAAATGTTGCGGCGTCAGCACCGCTGACAGCACCGGCACTTCGGTTTCCAGTTGCACCCGCATCAGCGCATCGATCACCGCGCCCGCCACGAATTCGTGACGATAGATGCCGCCATCGACGACGAAGCCGGCCGCGACGATCGCCGCGTAGCGACCGGTCTTCGCCAGCAGCTTGGCCTGCAACGGAATCTCGAACGCGCCCGGCACCTCGAACAGATCGATCTTCGCCGGGCCTTTCGCCGACATCTCCTTCAGGAAGAAATCGCGGCACTGATCGACGATGTCGCGATGCCAGCACGACTGGATGAAAGCGACGCGGCGCGGAAGCGACGACGGTTTGGTCGGATGAGTGAGTTCGGTCATGTTGTTTGTCCTCATTGAAATCTTGTCGCATCGCGAGCGGGCTTGGCGCGCGCGAATGCGATCCGTTGTGAGCGGCCGGATGGATGAATGTGATGTGCCGAAATTTCACCGGCGCTGCTGGCCCCGGCGGCGCTTTCGTCCGGCGGGCGCTCGCGATGACGGCTCAAGGGAATGAGAGGCCGCCGCCGCCCGGCGGACTGAGCTGCCCGCCGCACCGTCATCATCAACGGCAGCGAAACTATGCCGCTCCGCCGCAGGCATGGCAACCGCCCTCGCCCGCTTTCCCCGTGGAGCACCCGGCGAACGATGCATGACCGCGAGCAGTTCAGCGTGCCGCTGAATTGCTCGACTTTCTTGTTTGACGCGTTTTCTTCACGCGAACCGGCACCACTTCGCTCGAAAACGCTATGGCCTCCCAAACTCGCTATGCGGGCGCTCCACAACCCTCGCGCGTCAGCCGCAGAATTTGATTCCGTTTTGTTCCGGTTCGACCGCACGTCATCCACAGGATCGTCGTATTTGTGTCCTGTTTGGCTGTGGACGGAGTCCGCGCGGCGTTGCGCCGGATTCCGCAAATCACATCACTTGGTGTTCGCAAGCTGCACGCGGCTCTCCCCGCGAAAAGCCTGCGACGGTGCAGCTTCAACGATGCACCCGGTATCGCAGCGTGCGTATCCGAACATTGTGATGAAACAGGTCGAGCCGGAATGTCCCTTCTCGAAAGCGCTATCGATTCCGGCACCGATCCGCTGCAGGTGGTGGAGGATGTCGCATCGGTTCACGACTGGTCGTTCGAGCGGTCCGGCATCGATGAAGTCACCATCCTCGTGAAGGGCAAGTGGACGGACTATCAGGTCTCCTTCACCTGGATGCCGGAGATCGAAGCGCTGCATCTGGCCTGCACCTTCGACATGAAGATTCCCGATGCACGCAAGACCGAGGCGCAGCGCCTCGTCGCGCTCATCAACGAGCAACTGTGGATCGGCCATTTCGATCGGTGGTCGCAGTCCGGCCTCGTGATGTATCGCACCAGCGCTGGTGCTGACGGGCGGCCTCGAGGCCACCGCTCTGCAATGCGAGGCCATGCTGACCAACGCCACCGACGCCTGCGAGCGCTATTACCCAGCCTTCCAGTTCGTCGTATGGGCCGGCAAATCGGCGCGCGAGGCGATGGACGCGGCGATGTTCGACACCTCAGGCGAGGCGTGACGGGCGCGCCGAAAGCGCTATAACGGCTCATGACCGCTTTGCTCTTTCGGATTTCGCAATGACAGCCTCTCAGTCTTCTTCATTCTCCACTCTCGATGGCGCGATCGTCCTCGCCGGCGCGGGCAAGATGGGGGGCGCATTGCTCGATGGCTGGATCGGCAGCGGCATCGCGGCCAACCGCGTCGTCGCGCTCGACCCGTTTCCCTCCGACGACATCAAGGCTGTTGCGGCGAAGGGCCTGAAGCTCAATCCGCCGCCGGCAGAGATCGGCAAGGTCGCGGCGCTGGTGCTGGCGGTGAAGCCGCAGATGTTCGGCGAGGCCGCGCCGCAATTGAAATCCGTCATCGCGCCGTCGACGCTCGTGGTGTCGATCATGGCCGGCGTCACCATTGCGGGCATCGAACGCGCCTGCGGCGGCGCTGTGGTGCGCGCGATGCCGAACACACCGGCCGCCATCGGCCGCGGCATCACGGTCGCCGTGCCGGCGTCGGCGGTCTCATCGGCGCAGCGCGATCTCGCGGACGCTTTGCTGCGCGCCGCCGGCAAGGTCGAATGGGTCAGCGACGAAACGCTGATGGATGCGGTGACGGCGGTGTCCGGCTCCGGCCCGGCCTACATCTTCCTGCTCGCCGAGGAACTGGCCCGCGCGGGCGTCGCCGCCGGCCTGCCGGCCGAGCTTGCGATGCGTCTGGCGCGCGAGACAGTCGCCGGCTCCGGCGAGTTGCTGCATCGCTCCGATCTCGATGCCGCGACGCTGCGCAAGAATGTCACCTCGCCCGGCGGCACCACCGCCGCCGCGCTCGATGTGCTGATGAGCGCAGACGGCCTCGCGCCGCTGATGACGCGCGCGGTCGCCGCCGCCACGCGCCGCTCGAAGGAACTCGCCAAGTAATAGCCGACAACCGCCGCAGGCTTACACCGGCACGCGCACGGTCGCGCGCAGCCCGCCCATCGGGCTGTCGCCGAGGAAAATATCGCCGCCATGCGAGCGTGCGATGTCGCGCGCAATCGCAAGACCGAGCCCGCTGCCGCCCTCGTCGATATTGCGCGCATCGTCGAGCCGCAGAAACGGCTTGAACACCTCGTCGCGCATGGCGGCGGGAATGCCCGGCCCGTCGTCGTCGACCGTCACAGTCAGCCAGCGGTGATCGCGATGGCCGAGAATGGCGATGGCGTCGCCGTGCCGCGCGGCGTTCGAGACGAGATTGGCGAGGCAGCGCTTGAATGCCGCCGGCTTGACGATGACCACCGGCAAGCCGTGGAATGTCGATGTCGCTTTATGGCCGTCGCGTTCGGCATCGCCACGCAATTCCTCCAGCAGGGCGGCGATATGCGTCGGCGCGGCCTGCTCGCCGAAGTCGCCGCGCGCGAAGGCCAGGTAGGCTTCCAGCATGCCGTTCATCTCGTCGACGTCTTTCTTCATGCCCTCGACTTCGGGGCTGTCGCCGATCAGCGCCATCTCCAGCTTGAAGCGCGTGAGGATGGTGCGCAGATCGTGGCTGACGCCGGCCAGCATCGCGGTGCGCTGCTCCATCGCGCGCTCCACGCGCGTCTTCATTTCGAGGAACGACACCGCCGCGCGCCGCACCTCGCGCGCGCCGCGCGGGCGGAAGTCCGGCACCTCGCGGCCCTTGCCGAAGCTCTCAGCTGCGTCCGCAAGACGCAGGATCGGCCTGATCTGGTTGCGCAGAAACAGGATCGCGACGATCAGCAGCACCAGCGATGTGCCGACCATCCAGAACAGGAAGATCTCCGAGTTCGACGCATAGGCCGCGTTGCGCCGCGCGAACACGCGCATCACCGCATCATCGAGCTTGATACGGATTTCCACCAGCGCGGAACGCCCGACCGTATCGATCCAGAACGGGCGGCCGATCTGCTCGCCGAGTTGGCGCGACAGCGCCTGATCGAGCAGCGAGAAGAACGGCTTCGGCCCCGGCGCGGGCAGTTCGGTTACCGGCAGAATATCGACGGTCAGGCCAAGCCGCGTCAGCGCGATCCGGCGCAGCAGCGTATGGTCCTTGTCCTGCGGCACGCCTTGATAGATGTCGATCAGCGCGGCGATATCCTGCACCACGGCGGCCGACAGGCGCTGCGTCACCGTATTCCAGTGGCGCTCCATGAAGACGAAGGCGACGACCGATTGCAGCACCACCATCGGCACGATGATGATGAGCAGCGCACGGGCATAGAGGCCCTTCGGCATCCAGTTCTTGAACGCCGTGTTGAGGCGGCTGTTGGACTGCCGAGCGCACGCAGGCGCCGCGCGAACGGACGACACCGCACTCTCGGACCCGGTCGAGAGCGCCGTCCGCAGCGACGCGGCGCGGGCATTCATGGCGAAGCCATCAGCCGGTAGCCGATGCCGCGCACCGCCTGAATGAACAGCGGGCTGGCCGGATCCCGCTCGATCTTGCGGCGCAGGCGATTGACCTGCACATCGACCGCGCGCTCGCTAACCTTGCCGTCGCCGCCGGCGAGTTCGAGGCGCGGCACCGTCTGGCCCGGCTTTGGCTGCGAGAATCCGCAGCATGTCGCGTTCGCGATCGGTCAGGCGAATGACTTCGTCGCCGTTGCGCAATTCGCCGCGCTCAAGGTGATAGACATAAGGCCCGAACGCGACGCTCTCGATCACCGGCTGCCAGCGGCGGCGCGGCGCGCTTGAGAATGTTGGCGATGCGCAGCAGCAATTCGCGCGGCTCGAACGGCTTGGCGACGTAATCGTCCGCGCCGAGTTGCAGGCCCTCGATGCGGCTTTCGGCCTCGTGGCGCGCGGTCAGCATGACGATCGGCACCTGCGATGCGACGCCGGATCGAGCGCGCGAGATCGAAGCCGGTTTCGCCCGGCATCATCACGTCGAGGATCAGCAGATCGAAATGCAGGCCTTCGAGCTTGGCGCGCGCATCCGCCGCCGTCTGCGCGGTGGTGACGCGATAGCCTTCGCCGGCAGAGGAAGCGCGACAACAGATCGCGAATGCGGCGGTCGTCGTCGACCAGCAGCAGATGCGGCGCATCGTCGGCCGGATCGTTTTCGGGCGCTCGTACGGAGGCTTGCATCACGTCGTTCGTCCCCTCTACGCTGCCGGTCGATGATGATCTGCAGCACCTTGTCCGGATCGTCGCGGTCGATCATCCGCTTCAGGAATGTGCGGACTGTTCGGCGTCCGCTTCGCTGAGCCCTTGCAAGCGCCGCGAGATGCGATCGGTCTGCATGCCGGCGAGCTTCAGCACCAGTGCCTCGCCCTTCGGGGTGGCGAAAAGAAGGCGCTGGCGCTTGTCGTTTTCGCCGGATTTCTGGACGATATAGCCTTCGTCGATCAACTGCTTGAGAACACGGCCGAGCGACTGCTTGGTGATGCGCAGCACGTCGAGCAGATCGGCCACCTTCAGGCCGGGATAGCGGCGCACGAAATGCAACGACGCGGTGATGCGCGCGGCCGAAGCCGAACTCCGCCGAGCACGGCATCGGCATCGCCGACGAAGTCGCGATAGGCGAAGAACAACAGCTCGATGATGTCCCAGCGGCTCGACCCGGCAGTTTCAGCCCCGGCCCGCTGCCCCACCCGCGCCGCTCGCGCTTGACCCGCTCGCGGCCGTCCCGCCCGATCCTCTCATCGGCTTTGGATTATTTATGTCAGCCATGTTGACGTAATTTCGATTGAGTGTTACAAAAAATGACCGCTGGACGAAATTTTACGTTCGCGTGGAGAGGGTATCAACAGCCGGAGAGGCAAGCCATTTCGTGCGGGGCGAACGAGGCCAAAGCTGTTGCGATTGTCTGTCGGCATTGCGCAAAACATACTGGCACTTGTCGCGTAGCGCAAAAGCGCGGCGGGCAGCGGATGGCGCCGGAGCCCGGCCTTAGAGTTTTGGACAGATTGAAGCCGTCGCGCGTAAGGTGACGACATTCAGGAGCCGGGAGAAGCGTTATGGGAGTGTCGTTCGATAAAGCCGATGGCGCGATCTGGCTGAACTTCGATGTGCGGCCCGCCGCCAATCCGACGCCCGACAAGGAGCGCGCGGCCAAGCTGGTGGACCTCGGCTTCGGCCGCATCTTCACCGATCACATGGCGATCGTTCAATACAGTCAGGGCAAGGGCTGGCACAGCGCGCGCGTGGAGAGCCGCGCCAGCTTTCCGCTCGATCCGGCGACCGCGGTGCTGCACTACGCGCAGGAAATCTTCGAGGGCCTGAAAGCCTACAAGCGCGACGATGGCGGCGTGAACCTGTTCCGCCCGGATGCCAACGCCAAGCGCTTCTGGAATTCGGCCGAGCGCATGGCGATGGCGACGCTGCCTGAGCCAATTTTCATCGAAGCCGTCGAGCAGCTCGTGCGCATCGACCGCGAATGGATTCCCGGCGGCGACGGCAGCCTTTATCTGCGCCCCTTCATGATCGCGAACGAAGTGTTCCTCGGCGTGAAGCCATCAGCCGAATACATCTTCGCCGTCATCGCCTCGCCGGTCGGCTCCTACTTCAAGGGCGGTCCCGCTCCGGTGTCGATCTGGGTGTCGGAGAACTACACGCGCGCCGCGGTCGGCGGCACCGGCGCGGTCAAGTGCGGCGGCAATTACGCGGCCAGCCTGCGCGCGCAGGCTGAAGCGATCGAGCACGGCTGCGATCAGGTGGTGTTCCTCGACGCCATCGAGCGCCGCTATGTCGAAGAGCTCGGCGGCATGAACATCTTCTTCGTGTTCGACGACGGCTCGCTGATCACGCCGCCGCTCGGCACCATCCTTCCGGGCATCACACGCGAACTCGATCATCGCGCTGGCGCAGGAATCCGGCATGAGCGTGCGCGAAGAGGCCTACACCATCGGCCAGTGGCGCGCGGATGCCGCCAGCGGCAAGCTGAAAGAGGCGTTCGCCTGCGGCACCGCCGCGGTGATTTCGCCGATCGGCAAGGTGTGTTCGGCCAGCGGCGATTTCGAGATCAGCGGCGGCGCGGCCGGCCCGGTCGCGATGGGCCTGCGCAAGACGCTCGTCGATATCCAGTACGGCCACGCCGCCGACACGCACAACTGGGTTCGTAAAGTGCTGTAACTCGCGGCGGATAAGTCCGCCGCTCACCTGACAGCTTCGCAAATATCGGCCTCCGCACGCGCGCGCTTCGCCGCGCGCCGGCGGCTGCGCGCTCGCAGTCGGCAAGTTCGTTCTCACATCAAGGAGAAAATCGATGGCACTCCCAATGGATCAAATGGACGGCACGATCTGGCTGGACGGCAAGCTCGTCCCCGCCGCCGATGCGAAAATCCATGTGTTGAGCCACGGCCTGCACTACGCGAGCGCGGTACTGGAAGGCGAACGCGCCTATGGCGGCGAAGATTTTCAAAACCACGGAGCATTCCGCGCGGCTGAAGACATCGGCCAAGATCATGGACTTCGAGATTCCCTACACGCCGCCGAGATCGACGCCGCAAAGCGTCTGGTCGTCGAGGCGAATAAACTTCCGGACTGCTATATCCGCGCCTTTGCGTGGCGCGGCTCGGAAATGCTTGGCGTATCGGCACAGGACAACACGATCCATCTCGCCATCGCCTGCTGGGACTGGCCTGACTATTTCGACCCGTCTGAGAAGATGAAAGGCATCCGTATGCGTCTTGCCGATTATCGCCGGCCCGATCCGCGCACCATTCCCGCACTCGCCAAGGCGTCGGGGCTTTACATGATCTGCACCATCTCCAAGCACACGCGCAGCGCAGGGCTATGCCGATGCGATGATGCTGGATTGGGAGGGCCGCGTCGCCGAATGCACAGGCGCGAACATCTTCTTCGTGCAAGGACGGCGCGCTGTCACACGCCGATCGCCGACTGCTTCCTCTCCGGCATCACGCGCAACACCGTGATCGAGCTGGCGAAGCGGCGCGGCATCGAGGCGATCGAGCGCGGATTTATGCCCGACGATCTCTATGGTTTTAGCGAGTGCTTCCTCACCGGCTCGGCCTCGGAGATCACGCCGGTGTCGGAGATCGCGCAGTGGCGCTTCACGCCGGGCGCGATCACGAGTCAGATCATCGACGATTACAGTGCGGAAGTCGCGGCCGAGCCGGAAGGCGGCGGCATAAAACACATTCCCACCGTCGTCATTCCGGGACGCGCAACTCGCGGGCCCGGAATCATAAACCCGGCGTCGCCGTTTTAACTGGGACGACCTTTCAATCGAGAGACAGAGATTATAGATTCCGGTCTTCGCACTTCGTGCGAAACCGGAATGACGCCGAGCTATAAACTCTCCGCCGAGAGCCAGAACACTTCGCCTTCGGAATCCTCGGTATCGAGCCAGAGGAACGGCAGCTGCGGATAAGCGTCTTCCAGCGCCGGCTTGCAGCGGCCGATTTCGCACAGAGGCCGCCGCCGTCCGTGAGATGCGCGCGCGCGTCCTCGACTATCCGCCGCACGAGAGCGATCCCGTCGGCACCGCCGTCGAACGCCATCGCCGGCTCGTGCAGACATTCCTCCGGCAGCGATGCCATACCCTCGGCATCGACGTAAGGCGGATTGCTGATGATGATATCGTAGCGCGCATCGCCGATGGCCGCGAACAGATCGCCTTGCTTAAGCGTAATGCGCGAATCGATTTGGTGGTCGGCGACGTTGCGCGCGGCGACATCGAGCGCATCGCTGAACGTGATCGGCGCCGACTACTCGCTCCGAGCTTCGCGATCGCCTGGTAGGCGCCGACGGGGATCGCCGCGCGCGGCTTGTCACAGCCCGGACTGCTGGTGGTGCCCGACCAGGTGACGGTGTCGGTGACCTGCTGGCCCGGGCCCAGCACCTGCTCCTTGACGGTCTTGTCCGGCGCACAGTCCTGTGCGGCCCAGAGGGTCCGGGTGCCGTCGAGCGAGCGGACCACCACGTTCTGGGCCGCCTTGCCGACGTCACGCGAGTTGACCGGCCGCCGTTCGTGGTCACCAGGGTGAACACCGGCTGATCGCCCTTGGCGTACGTCGGCTTGTCGGTGTAGAGGACCACCGAGATCGCCTGATCCGAACACGGGACGCCGTTCGCGCCCTCGGCCGGAGGGGGCGGCGACGTGGTCGTCGGTGCACCCGAGCGGGCGGGCGCCGCGGACGACGACTGCGCCGGCGGCTGCGGGGCCGACGTCTTCGATTCGGCCGGGGCGGCCGGCGCGAGGACGCGGGCGGCGAGGAGGCGGGGCTGCTGGCGAGCTCGCGGCGGCGTTCGTGGTGGACGAATCGTCGTCGTTCCCCGAGGACGATGCCCAGATGATCAGACCGATCACCACGGCGACCGCGACCACCGCGACACCGGTGGCGAGAAGCCGACGGCGCCAGTACACCTCGGGGGGCAGCGGTCCGGATGGTTCGTTCACGTGAGCCACGGTATCGCCGCAGACCAGGGGCGTTGCCCACCTGACGCGGCGTGTCGCGAGTTGCGCTCACGATCACGGTCTGCACTCAGGTGCCGTCGAGCGGCGGCGCACGACATCACCGTGGACCGACGTCCCTACTCGCCGATGTCGCCGATCTTCCCGGACGGCCCAGGCGCCGTCGCTCAGGTGGTAGTTCAGCCCGACGATGGCCAGCCGCCCGTCCTCGACCCGCTCGGCGATGATCCGGCTGCGTTCCATCAGCAGGTTGCCGGTCTCGTTGACGTGCTTGATCTCGAACTCGTCGACGCGGGTCAGTCCCTCGCCGCGGCCGGCGATGACGCTCGGGGCCACCCGCTCGACGGATGCTGCGCACGTACCCCGAGGGCAACTGGAGGTGATCGAGGGCGCGGAGGGTGGCGGAGATGGCACCGCAGCTGTCGTGCCCCAGCACCACGATCAGCGGGACGTTGAGGATGTCGACGCCGAATTCGATGGAGCCGAGCACCGAGGAGTCGATCACGTGGCCCGCGGTGCGGACCACGAACATGTCGCCGAGCCCCTGGTCGAAGATCACCTCGGCGGCCACTCGGGAGTCGCCGCAGCCGAACAGCACCACGTGCGGGGCCTGGCCGTCGACGAGCTTGGCGCGGTCGGCGATACCCTGGCTGGACCTATCGACTCACCCCGAACGAAGCGCTCGTTGCCTTCCTTGATGATCTGCCATGCCTGCGCCGGAGTGAGATCTTTCATGCGTCCTAGTGTGCCAAAGGAACCGCTGCTCGACTGGTTCAGGATCGTGCACAGGAAGCTCCCGTGGCGTTCAATGGCATCTCGGGATGGCACATCCTGATCAGCCAGATCATGCTGCAGCAGACCCCCGTCGCCCGGGTCGAGGGACCGTGGCGGGAGTGGGTCCGACGCTGGCCGGTGCCGTCGGCGATGGCCGCCGAATCCGGCGGCGAGGTGCTGCGGGCGTGGGGGAAGCTCGGCTATCCGCGTGCGTGATGGCGCCTGCACGAATGCGCGAAGGTTCTCGCCGACCGGCACGGCGACACCGTCCCGGACGACGTCGACACCCTCCTGAAGCTGCCCGGCATTGGTGATTACACGGCCCGCGCCGTCGCCTGTTTCGCCTACGGGCAGGTGGTGCCGGTGGTCGACACCAATGTGCGGGAGGGGGCGATCGCGCGAGCCGTCCACGGCCGCGAGCCCGGCAACCCGGCGAAGGCCGATCTGGCCGACGCCGACGTGCTCGCACCCCGGAACCCCGACGGCTCGTACGCCCCCGAGGCGCCCGAGTTCTCCGCGGCGCTGATGGAGCTCGGCGCACTGGTCTGCACCGCCCGGAACCCGAAGTGCGACGAAGCGCCCGATCACCGAGACGTGCCTCTGGCTGGCTCGCGGAAGACCCGTGTACGACGGTCCGCCGCGCCGCACCCAGAGATCGAGGACCCCCACCGGCAGGCCCGCGGCAAGCTGCTCGACGTGTTGCGCGGCAGCACCGGTCCGGTGGAGCGGGCCGCCCTGGACATCGCCTGGACGCGGGACACCGCCTAGCGCGACCGCGCACTCGACTCGCTGCTCACCGACGGCCTGGTGGAGCTGACCGACGCCGGGTTGTTCTGTCTGGCCGGCGAGGGCGGCTGACCGTACGCCTCGGAGGGGATCTCGACTCCGCTCGATCAGCGGAGGGCTCGATCAGCGAGGGGGTTCGGTCAGCGGGGGTTCGATCAGCGGGGGACGGCTCCGGAACGGCGGAGGATCCAGGCGAGCTCGAAGGCCGCCTCCTCCCACTGCTTGTACTGCTCCGACACCCCGCCGTGGCCGGCCTTCATCTCGGTGCGCAGCAGGATCGGGGCGTCCGACGTCGTCGCCTCTTCTGCAGGCTTGCTCCCACTCGGCGGCCTCGGTGAAGAGCACGCGGGTGTCGTTGAGCGAGTTCAGGATCAGCATGGCCGGGTACGGGCGCGGGGCGACGTTCTCGTACGGCGAGTAGCCGCGGATGTACGAGTACACCTGGGCGTCGTGCAGCGGATCGCCCCACTCCTCCCACTCGGTGACGGTGAGCGGCAGCGAGGGGTCGAGGATCGAGGTGAGCGGGTCGACGAAGGGCACCGCGGCGAGGATCCCGCCGAAGAGTTCGGGCGCCATGTTGGCGACGGCGCCCATCAGGAGACCGCCGGCCGAACCGCCGTCGGCGACCAGCTGTCCCGGCGTGGTCCACCCGGTCTCGATCAGGTGCCGTGCGACGGCGATGAAGTCGGTGAAGGTGTTGCGCTTGTTCAGGAGGCGGCCGCCCTCGTACCACGCGCGGCCCAGTTCGCCGCCGCCGCGGATGTGCGCGGTCGCGATGGCGACACCGCGGTCGAGCAGCGAGAGCGCCGAGACGGAGAACCCCGGATCCATCGGGATCTCGTAGGGGCCCTGCCGCTAGAGCAGCGGCGCCGGACGATCCGGGTCCGCGTCGGCGCGGCGCACGATCGAGACCGGGATCTGCGTCCCGTCGTCGGCGACCGCCCATTCCCGGGTCGCCACGTAGTCGGCCGGATCGAACTCGCCTAGGACGACGTCCGTCGAGCAGGGTCCTGCCGGTGCCGACGTCGAGGTCGAGCACCTCGGCGGGCTCGACGTAGCTGGCGTACACGATCCGCAGGTGCGGGGTGTTCCATTCCGGGTTCGCGCCGAGACCGACCGAGCACAGTTCCTGCTCGAACGTCACCGGGACGAAGTCGTCGGCGGCGGGCAGACCGGTGCGGTCGCGCAGATCGGCGATCGCCAGGCGCGGCAGCGCCGCCTCCCGGTACGAGAGCACCAGGTAGTCGGCGAAACAGGCGACGTCCTCGATCCGGAACGACGGCCGCGGCCCGATCAGGGTCCGGCGCGCGGACGGGTCGCCGACCGGCATCGGCGTCGACGGCGAAGTCGTTCGCCTTGACGCCGTCCACCTCGCCGTTGTGCACGATGACGAAGTAGTCCTCGCCGTCCAGCCGCGCGTGCTCGGCGTGGTATTCGACGCCCTCGGTCCGGCCCGCGACGCTGGTGAACTCACCGGTCGGGTCGGTCATCGGCAGGGTGAACACCTCGCTGGTCAGCTTGGAGTCGACGACGATCACCAGGTACTCGGAGCTGTGCGTGGACCCGAAACCGACCCAGAACCGTTCGTCGGGCTCGTGGAACACCTGGGTGTCGCCGCCGGTCTCGTCGGGGGAACCCGAACCCACCTCGTGCCGCCACACGGTGTCGGGCCGCCACGCCTCGTCGACGGTCAGATAGAACAGGTACTTCGCGTCCTTCGACCAGGTGGCATTGCCCGCGGTCCCGGGGATCACGTCGGGCAGCAGCTCGCCGGTCTCCAGGTTCTTGATGCGCAGCGTGTAGCGCTCGTCGCTGATGGTGTCGATGCCGTACGCCAGCCACTTCCCGTCGTCGCTCACGGTGTTCGCGGCGAGCGCGAAGAAGTCGTGTCCCTCGGCTTCGACGTTGCCGTCGAGGATGATCTCCTCGCCCTTGAGCGGGCCGTCCGGCGACACCTCCGGCGGCGTCCAGTCGTCGTCGCCGGCGATCGGGCAGCGGCAGTGGATCGCGTACGACCGGCCCTCCTCGCTGCGCCCGTAGTACCAGTAGCCGCCGATGCGCACCGGGACCGACATGTCGGTCTCCCGGGTGCGCGCCTTGATCTCGCCGTACACGTCCGTGCGGAGGTCGGCCAGGTCGGCGGTCTGCGCTTCGGCGTAGGTGTTCTGGGCTTCGAGGTAGGCGATCACCTCGGGATCGTCCTTGTCGCGCATCCACTCGTACGGGTCGACGTAGACGTCACCGTGGAATTCGCGCCGGGTGGGGATCTTCTTGGCGCGGGGAGGCTTCGACACGGTCTCGTCACTGCGTTCCTCGACCGGCTCAGCAGGCGAAGCGGCGGCCGTCTCCGGCGACACAGCGGGCTCAGCAGGCGAAGCGGCGGCCGTCTCGGGCGACACGACGGGCTCAGCAGACGGGACGACGGGCGCGTCCGACGACGCGGCGGGCTCAGACATCGGCGTTCGGCCAGTCGGCGAAGCTCAGGCCCGAGATCCGCTCGTAGGCCTCGATGTACCGGGCGCGGGTGCGCTCGGCGACGTCGTCGGGCAGCGGCGGGGGCGGCACGGTGCCGTGGCGGTCCCACCCGGATTCGGCGGAGGTGAGCCAGTTGCGGACGATCTGCTTGTCGAAGCTCGGCTGCACCTCCCCCGGCTTCCAGGTGGCGGCCTCCCAGTAGCGCGACGAGTCGGGGGTGAGCACCTCGTCGGCCAGCACCAGCGAACCGTCCTCGGCCCGGCCGAACTCGAACTTGGTGTCGGCGAGCAGGATGCCGCGCTCACGGGCGAGGTCGGCGCCACGCGAGTAGACGTCGAGCGTCAGATCGCGCAGGGTGCGGGCCAGATCGTCGCCGACCTGCTCGGCGACGTACTCGAAGCTCACGTTCTCGTCGTGATCGCCCTGCGCGGCCTTGGTGGCCGGGGTGAAGATCGGCTGCGGGAGCCGGTCCGCCTCGACCAGTCCGGCGGGCAACTTCACCCCGCACACCGCGCCGGTCGCCTGGTAGTCGAGCAGCCCCGAGCCGGTCAGGTAGCCGCGCGCGACGCACTCCACCTGCACCATCGGCAGCTTGCGCACCACCATCGAGCGGCCGACGAGCTCCGCGGGGATCCGCTCGTCCGTCGGACCGCCGGCGAGATGGTTCGGCACGGTCAGCTCGTCGAACCAGAAGAAGCTGGCCGCGGTGAGGATCCGCCCCTTGTCCGGGATCGGGGTGTCCAGGACGAAGTCGTACGCGGAGATCCGGTCGGACGTGACGAGCAGCAGCGTGTCGTCGTCGATCTCGTAGATGTCGCGGACCTTGCCCGAGGCGACGTGACGGTAGTCGGAGAGTGCGGGACGCATGCGCGGATCCTCTGGGTGACGGTGGTGGATTCCAGGATGGGACGGATTAGAGAATGGGGGCCGGACGGTAGGCCGCGGCGTCGGGAGCGGACTCGATCACCGCGGCGGCCGCGGCGACGACGTCGGCCACCTGTGCCTCGGCGGCGCCGACGAAGGCCGACTTGTCGGCGATCAGCACGTCGAGCGCGGCACGGTCGAGCGGGATCCGGTCGTCGGCGGCCAGCCGGTCGAGCAGATCGGGCTCGCGGCCCTCCTCCCGCATGGCGAGGGCGACGGCGACGGCGTTCTCCTTGATCGCCTCGTGCGCGGTCTCCCGGCCGACACCGGCGCGCACCGACGCCATGAGCACCTTGGTGGTGGCCAGGAACGGCAGGTAGCGGTCGAGCTCGTTGGCGATCACGGCCGGGTAGGCGCCGAACTCGTCGAGCACGGTGAGGAAGGTCTCGAGCAGGCCGTCGTAGGCGAAGAACGCATCCGGCAGCGCCACCCGGCGGACCACCGAGCAGAAGACGTCGCCCTCGTTCCACTGGGCGCCGGCCAGCTCCCCGGCCATCGAGGCGTAGCCGCGCAGGATCACGGCCAGGCCGTTGACGCGCTCGCAGCTGCGGGTGTTCATCTTGTGCGGCATGGCCGAGCTGCCGACCTGGCCGGGCTGGAAGCCCTCGGTCACCAGTTCGTGGCCGGCCATCAGCCGGATGGTGGTCGCGAGCGACGACGGCGCGGCGGCCAGCTGCACCAGCCCGGAGACGACGTCGTAGTCGAGCGACCGCGGGTACACCTGCCCCACCGAGGTGAGCGCGTTGGCGAAACCGAGGTGGGCGGCCACCTTGCCCTCGAGGGCGTCGAGGGCGGCGGCATCGCCGTCGAGCAGGTCGAGCATGTCCTGGCTGGTGCCCATCGGGCCCTTGATGCCGCGCAGCGGGTAGCGGGCGATCAGTTCGTCCAGACGGGTCAGCGCGATCATCAGCTCGTCGGCGGCCGAGGCGAACCGCTTGCCGAGGGTGGTGGCCTGCGCGGCGACGTTGTGGCTGCGACCGGCCATCACGACCGAGCCGTACTGCGCGGCGCGCTCGGTGATCCGGGCCAGCAGGGCGACGGTGTGGCCGCGCACGTACTGCAGGGAACTGCGGATCTGCAGCTGCTCCACGTTCTCGGTGAGATCGCGGCTGGTCATGCCCTTGTGGATCTGCTCGTGACCGGCGAGGGCGCAGAACTCCTCGATCCGGGCCTTCACGTCGTGCCGGGTGACCCGCTCCCGTTCGGCGATCGAGTCGAGGTCCACCTGATCGACGACGGCCTCGTAGTCGGCGACGGCGTTCTCGGGCACCTCGATGCCCAGTTCACGCTGCGCTTTGAGCACGGCGATCCAGAGCTTGCGCTCGAGGATGATCTTGTTGCGCGGCGACCAGATCTCAGCGAGATCGGCCGAGGCGTAACGGCTGGCGAGGACGTTGCTGATGGCAGGTTTTCCCACGTCGAGCCAGTCTAGTGGGCCGTCGGCCGCAGTGGAGAATCGGCCGAGGCGCGGGTCGTCGAACGACTCAGACGGTGAAGAGCGTGTATTCGGTGCCGTGACGCGCGTTGAGGGCGCGGACTCCGACGGTCGCCGCGATCGCGATGCTCACGCACACTGCGGCCGCGATCCACAGGACGACGACGAGCGCGGTCTCGTCGGAGGCCGCCATGGACAGGGCCACGCCGACGGCGATCACCCCCGCAAGTCCGGTCAGCACGGCCAGCAGCATCAAGAATCGGATCGCTTTCATGCTCCGCAGCCTCCCCGATGCGAACGACGCCGCCATGAGCAAGAATTACTCAGTGCGATGAAGGAGGCGGAAAGTGGGAGGTCGGGCAGTCGGGTACGTCACCGTCCCCCGCATGGAGCTGGTCGACGACCGGCGTCGCCGCATCGCGCTGCGGCCGACGGTGCACCGGGCGGCGACCGTGTCCTGCGCGCCGACGGACCGCTGACGGCGCAGCAGTTGATCGCCGCCGTCTGGCCGCAGCGGCGCCCGCGCGATCCGGCCGCGGCCCTGGCCACGGTGCTCAGCCGGCTGCGCACCGTCCTCCCGCCGGGAGCGCTGGTCACCGCACCCGACGGGTACCGGCTGCTCCTGGACGGCCCTCGGCACATCCCGCTGCCCCTCCTCGGCCGGGACGACGACCTCGCCGCGCTCACCCGACTCCTGCGCACGCACGACGGCGTCCTGGTCACCGGCGGCCCCGGTTCCGGGAAGTCACGCCTGCTCGCCGAGTTCGCCGTCGCACGGGAACCGCACGGCACGGTCCTCCGGGTCGGCGACGCCGACCGCCTCGCCGAACTGGCCGACGAACTGCGCGACCGCACGCACCGGCCGCCCGGCGTCACCGTGGTCGTCGACGACGTCGACCGCCTCGACGGCGCGACGGTGCACCTGCTCCTCGCCCTGGGCGACGTGACCGAGTTGCGGACGGTCGCCGCGGCGTCCGACGAGGCGCCGCCGTCGCTCGTCGCCCTCCTCGCGGCCGGTTCCTGGGCACGTCACCGGCTCGCACCGTTGGACGACGACGCCGTCACCGGGGCTCGTCGCCGCGGCCGGACTCGACCCCGGAGAGTTCGACGCGGGCCGGGCGGCGGGCAATCCGGAGCTGCTCGATGCGCTCCTGCGCGACCCGGCGAGCACGGCGCGGCGGCTCGGTCGACGACGTCATCGCCCGGCGGACGGCCGGGATCGACCGGTACGCGGCGGAGGAACTGCTGGCCGTCGCCCTGAGCGGACACCTGGACTGGGCCACCGCCCGCGACTTCGCCTTCGTCGACGACCTGCTGGACGCCGACCTGATCGAGGCCGACGAGACCGGGTTGCGGACGGCCTCGGCGGCGGTGGCCGAGGCGGTGATCGCCCGCGCCTCCGCGCCGCGGCGGCGCGCCGCCCTGACCCGGTTGATCGCAGCGACCGATTCCCGCGTGCAGCGCGCCCGCTGGACCCTGCGGATCGGTGAGCAGGCGGAGGCCGCGGACCACCACGCGGCCGCGGCGGCGCTCCTGTCCTCCGGCGACCCCGGCGAGGCGGAACGGCACGCGGCGATCGCCTTCGACGTCGACCCGCGGCCGGAGTACGCGACCACCTGGTCGCACGCGCTGCTCCTCGGTTCGCTGCCCGCCCACGACGTGGCCGGGGGTCTCGCCCGGATCGCCGCCGCCGGACCGGCGCCCGCGGATACGCCGCCCGTCGAACCCTTCCTGGCCACCCTCGTCTTCTCCGCAATGCCGATCCCGAGACGGCGCGGCAGCTGCTGGCGGATGCCCCCGAACACCCGGTCACCGAGGTGGCGCGCACCCTGATCGACGCCTATCTCGGGGCGCCAGACCCCAGCGGCGCCCTACGCCTGGCGAGCGGGATCGTCGATCCGACGCTCCGGCCGGCCGCATGGTCCACCTGGTTCCTCGCCGCCGAGGTGGCGGGCGATCCGGAGATCGATGCGGTCCTCGACTCGCTCACCCCGGAACGGACCGGAGTGCCTGCGGCGCAGTTGGCCGCACTGCGCCTGCGCCGGGCGATCACCCGCGGCGACCTCGCCGCGGTGGACGACGGACTCGCGCGCGTCATCCGAGAGCTGACGCCGTTGGCCGACCTGCGCCAGCGTTCGCTGATCCCACGTCCTGGCCTCCGAGGCGGCCTTCGCCCGGGCCGACGCCGCCACCGCGGTGCGCGAGGCCGGACTCGCCGCCGATCTGCTGCATCGCAGCGGCCATCGCAGCGACGAGCGGGTCGCCGCCCAGTGGCTCGCCCTGACCTCGACCTGCGCCGGAAGGTTCGACGAGGCTCGGGAGGCGCTGGATCGGGCGCACCGGCATCCCGGCGGCCGCGGTCGTCGGCGACCACTACGCGGCGCTGGCCCGGGCGCTGGTCGACGGTGTCTCGGTGCGCGCGGCGATCGACCGCGCCCGCACGGTGGCCGCCGAGCGCGGTGTGGCGGCCGACCCGCTGTGGGATCGAGCGCCGGGGTGGCACTCCGATAAACCAGGCTACAAATTTACCGGAGCCAAATTCGGCCTCCGCATTTCGGTACAAGATCAACTGCCCAACTTCGGGCGATCACATCAGGCCTATTCGGCCATGTCCGAAAACTTCTGATTAGATCTCCAAGAACTCGGTACTCCATCGACTTCACTCAGCCGCGATCTTGTTTGCGCCCAGTGTTTCAAACTCTGCAATCGACTGAAACTCAATCAGATATTCCTGCCAATTCTGGGAAAGCCAGCGGAGAACGCGATTGTTGGCAATGAGCTTGCGAAATGTAGCCACGGGCGACTGTCAAATGCAGATTATCGATCCCATAGGTCTCCTCAAAAGATTTGACCTGCGTCTGTAAACTCGCCAGCTCTCTTTCCATACGAGCAATGTGCTGGATACGGAATTTTTCGGGTCCACTTTTCCTTTCGGCTCTCTATCAAATGTTTCTCAGGCGTGGCGGCAAGAAGCGCCTTTGCGAAAATGCCGGTGAAATTGTTCTGCCCTGTCATCAATTCAGCAGCCTCGATTTGCCGAAACGGCGCCATTTGACGAAGTATATCGAACACACTCAGTGGGCATTCAGTATCTTTCAAAATCTCGGCGGCGTCTGGACATATTCCGTTCAACATACGATGGCGCCGCCGTATCGAAGTGATGAGTGCCTTACTTTCAGAAATAAATACTCCATAACGATTAAGATAACCTTCACGGACTTCTGCACTAATGCCTTCCATCACGTACATGCGCGATGAAGTGCGAAGTAAGGATAAATAGACATAGTCGTCTTTCGGCTGCTCGAATCCGCACAGAAGAAGTAGAGAATATACAGCAGGCGTGAGCATCTCAGACTCCCGAAAAGTGCCACGCGCTCGGCGCGGGTCTCCTGACCCCGCCTCTCCCTACGAGCACTGCTTGGCACAATACGCCAAGCAATGACACGACGAATAGAGTTTTCAAAGCAGTACCACCCTGTCCCAAGTTGCCAAGACCAGCGTCAGGGAGACCGATAATCCAAATCAACGAGGACTATGTCTCATCCGAGGTCTTCAGCGCCCCCAGCCGCCTTCTTGACTGCTGCTATGCCCTTTGCACACGCACCTTCAGAGTTGTAGGTCTCGCTGACGCCAATCACCTGGTGATTGCCGGCCTTCAGTACGAAGTAGTGCTTGCCATTTTTCGCTGTCTTGGATTCATAGCGGCTGGCATCGTCAGCATTGTTCTGCACCGACGCGATGCCATTCTTGGCCCCGGCCTTGCTTGTATACTGTTCGCTGGTAAGGACGATTTCACCGTTGCCCGCTTTCAGGTTGAAGTAGAATTGGCCGTTCTTCGACTTCTTGATCTCAAACTGTGCAGCCATGATCTTCTCCTGTGATGATGAGAATGGCGAACATGCCATCGTGACACGATTGATCCTGCGAACAGTAACACAATACCATCGCAGTACAAGAGGGGCACGAAGTTTTATTCGGAGAGGCCTTGCCCAGGTGCCATGGTTTTCGTGAACACGCTAACCAACTATGGCGATTGAGCTACCACATTACGCTTGAGAAACGGCAATAGCTTGTTACATTTGGCGAATAACCCGTGTGTGAAGCTGGATTGACGAGGTGCCGCATGAGCGCGGGAGCTGCGGCGGCTGCTGCCGCCAAACGACGGCAAAATGATGAGGAAGAAATAGAGGTGACCCCCATGAACACCGACCCTACCGGTGCGTTTGAATACAAGATCATTCGCAGCAACACGAAAGCGTTTCGCACCCCAGCCTTCTTCCAGCAGACCCTACAGGAGGAAGCCCAGGCCGGCTGGCAACTCGTGGAAAAACTCGACGATGGCCGAGTGCGATTACGCCGTTCCATCGAGTGCCGCAGCAACGATGCCCACCTGACACAAGATCCCTACCGCACCCAGATCGGCATGGGCGATGTGCAACTGGTCTTCGTGATTCTGGGTGCCGTTTTCGGCACGCTGATCATGATTGGTCTGGTGGTAGCTTTTCTGGTGAAGCGGTAGGGGGCAGGGTGAGCCACGCGCGTAGGCGCAGGTCTCCTGACCCCGCCGCCAGCGATGCTATCCCCTGGCACGCATCTGAGCGATATTCCGCCAGAAGAGTTCAAGGCTCTCCGTGCCTCCGAACAAGGTGGTGAAGATTGTTGAATCAGCCAGGAGAATATCGCCGGCTCGGCTGTCGGTGGGCGGCATCCAGATGAACGAATTGAATTCCCGGTTTCCCGCAGCGGTGAACGGATGCGGACGGTCGAGATCAATCGGTTGCCTGGACAACACATGAATCGACTTCGAGTCTTTCGCTGTCACCTCGTAATGTGGCAGATGAAGATGGAAGTTGAACGTGGTCACTCCGTTCAGCAGACCCAAAGTGTCAAGATCATGGTTGATGGTCAATGGCGTGATCTGGTTGGTCCCCGGAACGACAGCAGGCCGCAGCCCGAACTGATTGAGCACCGGCACATCAAGGCCCTTCATCAGCGAGCGCGTGTACTGCCCGAAGCGCTGCTGCCGGGGAACCAGTTCATCGCCATGGTGCTTGTACTCCATCTGCCGCTGTTTCATATCGGAAGTGAAGCCGACATCGTGGTGCGGTGCCAGGAGTAGACAGGTGCCTTCCCGTTTGAGCCACTCCCTTATGGCTGCAATCTCTTCCTGACCGGCATCCTGTTCGGAGACGAGGTGATCCAGGCCGAAGACCATCAGCGTATCCGTATCCGCCAGGATTCGTTCATCGATGGGTAGCTTGTACCCTGCCTGATCGATGCGTTGGAAAACGGCTACCTGTTGACTGGTGATGTCACCGACGATCTTTTGGAAGGAGACGGTCGAACGATGGAACAGTTCCAGGGTGCCTTCAATGCCCTGGAGGAAGTTCATCCTGTCCCATTCGGTGGCTTCAAAGCTGGGCCATGCGACCCGGCGCACTTCAGTCATGGTGGAGAAACGGTTATCCAGTTCCGTCACGTCCCGGTTGGCTTCCCAGGGATAGCTCCACGTCCAGTAGATGCTGAACCGCCGTTTGCCTTTTGCATAAGGGCGGGTGACATGGTTCTGGTTGTAGGTGCGGGCCGGCAGTTTAGGTGCGTTCATTTCGTTGCCCTTTCGTTATCTTTCTCATGCTCTGAAGAGCTAGCGTGAAAGTCGGGTCCAGTTCATGGAATTAGTCTCGTTCAAGGATCGCTTCCAGCTTCCCTGCACGCACAGCCCGGGTGAGCGTTTCATGATCCTCTTCGCTTTGATCGGCATACGCTGCGGCAAAGGTCGCAATCGCCTGATCAAAGACGTCACTCTCACCGAGATAGCCTGCGATCAGGGCAGGCTCTCCAGAACGTGCGTGTGCCCGGGCCAGGGTCCAGCCACACCATTCAGCAAACAACTTCATCTCGGAGGAGCCAAAAGTCTCGATGGCGAATTTGATCTTCGCGTCGCGGAGCTGGCGAATGTAGAACTGCCGGCCAGACCGGCCCTCGGTCCAACCGAGGAACAGGTCGCTCGACGACTGCATGAGTCGATGGCCCTGCACGACGCGCTGACCGTGATTGGCGTAACCGCTTTTGCCCGCGAAACGTTCGAGGACAGATTCACCGGCTTGTTTTACCTGTAGGAACAAGGGATCGCGTTCGCCTGCCATCAGGAGAATAATGGCGCATACTGTGCCGACGCTGCCGACGCCAACGACTTTGATCGTCATGTCTTTGAATTCATAGCGATCCAGAAGGACACGCCGGTCTTCCGGAAGAGTTTCACGGTACTGTTGAAACGCCGCCTGCACCATGCTGTTAAACTCTTCCGAGCCGTGGTCATGCCAATGATAAATCAGCGGAGGATTGTCCCGGATCATCGGCGACCCGCCGGCTGAATCCGAGAGCTTGGGGAAGTCATATTCCAAAGCATTCTGTGCCTTCGCCTTGGAAAGTCGTTTCTTGGCCCGGCTGCGTATCTCCAGACGATCGATATCGCGAACAAGCTTGTCGGCGTCTAGACTGTGATACCACACTTCTATCGCACGCATTTCGCTGAACTCGGCCATGCGCTCACGGTAAGAACGCACACAGGTCAGCACAGCTTCCTTGGCTCGCTTCTCGCTCAGGCCGTTGTTGCGAGAGGCGATGACGAAGCTGGCTGCTAGTCGCTTCACATCCCATTCCCAGGGGGCGGGCAGCGTTTCATCCAGGTCGTGGATGTCAAAGATGACTCGGCGTTCTGGAGTGGCGAAGATACGGAAATTGCCCAGGTGGGCATCGCCGCACACCTGCGCTAGCACACCCGTGGCCGGCAGATTCGCCAGGTCTACCGCCATCGCCAGAGCCGCCCCGCGATAATAGGTAAATGGCGATTGAATCATGCGCCATGACGAATGGGAATCAGTTGCGGGATGCGTCCCGTGTTCCCTTCCTTTACCAACTGCACCGGATCAGGCCGGTTAGCCGGTGCCTGCCATGCAGCATGAGAACGGCGCGGACATTTCTTCCGAAGTTCCCTGCCCCGTGCCATGAGTTCGGACTTTGAAGGCCGAGGCGATTCAAATGGCATGATCGATCTGCCTTTCATCTGATGTCAAATTGCCTTGCGTGCCACATTGCTAAGATAGTGTCCCCAGATATCGCAGCGCCTTGATACCGGGCAGAAAGAAATACGCACCGCCCCTAACGGTCGTCAGAGAGGGCAACCCTTTGAGCACTCTCCTGATGGGCCGCTTCGGGATTTTGTATTCCAGCGTGCCGTCCTGGTTGCCGATGATCGGGTCTCGTTCGTTCGCCAGCTCGTGGAAGTTCTTATCGTTGGCCCACACGTTTTGGGCGAATTCAAACTGTCGGATCAGGCTGGCACAGAGGATGAAGGCAGCGATGCCACGGTCCGCCCCATCTTCAGGCGCGCCATCGGGCAAAGGCGGTCCATAAGTGGCGCCCCGGCGAATCATCCGTCTCCGGTTCATGTTCGGGGCCGTGTCGCGGGGGTTCATCCGCCGGATATGCGACCCGAGCGGCACAGCGTAGCCATGCGGGTCCATTTCCTTGTAGTTGAAGTTGTTGTTGCGCAGCGGATCAGCACCCAGAGCAGGATCATCTTTATCGGGTGCCAGCACCAGCGGAGCACCGCTGCGCCAACGGCCCATGAGCTTGGCTGCGATCAACTCCTGCTCTTCGGAGGTCTTGCCGTGCTGCTGAAGAAAATCACGGAACGCCCCAACGTGCTCCTGCAATCGACGGTAAGCCATGTAGCTGCCGTTGCGACGCAGTACCTCAGGAAGCGGTTGATCGACCACGCTCCCGGTCTCATCGGCATAGCCCAGGATGAATTCGCCCGCCTTCAGCGGTTCGCCGGAACCAGGCGTCGGCGCTTCCCCGATCCTTCGATCACCGGCTGCGACATGCGGTCTCGATAGCCAAAGTGATCATGAGCGTACTCCAGCGGCGGAGTCGCTTCGAGGTCCAGCGACGAGAGAATCTCCACACCACCACAGGTAGCCAGGAAGTTCCGATGCTCATGTACGCAACGATCTCGTTCAGGAACATCACGGGCAAAGAGGATAACGATGGCGTGCAACTTCGGGCTGGCCAGTTCACCCACCCAGCGGTCGGGATGATTGTTGCCCGTATCGCCCAGGACCTCCGCCCGAGCCGCCATGCCCTGTCTGAACTCCTCAGGAAACGAGGCCAGGGCGTTCTCATCGACACCGAGCACCCGCAGCCCATTCCAGGTGAATGCCACCGTAACCCATCGCTTGTCCGTCTCAGGTGAAACACGCACTTGCGACACCGACTGCACCGTCGGTGTCATACCGGCAAGCCAGCACTTCCCAGCAGCGGCACTGGAGAACGTCAGAAACTCGTACCGCGCCGCCAGGGCCGGTGCCCTGCAGAGCAGGATGTGTTGAATGTCATCAAGATCGAGCATTTCTCTATCTCACTCTTCCCTTAAATTGCAGCCGAGCATGGGTAATTGCCACTCAAACTTTTCAAATCAGTTCAAGCGACCCCAGGTATGCCCCTCAGCCTTCCAAACATTGCCTTGTCTGGCGAATGTGAATATGAGTGTTCCGGGCCGAACGATGGATTCACCCTGATTGAGTTTGACAGTGAGCGTCGCGGATGTGGAAGCATACGCGCGATCACCTTCCACTCCCCATGCACGCACTCCTTCGAAAGCAAGATGCTCCTCCTTGACTCCGCCAGCCTTGACCCACACTTCTACATCCGCCCACCATTTGGCAAGTGCATCAGTACCTGTCCAGCGATACGGAGCAAACCCATCGACAATGACAACATTGCCGGCGTAAATGGAGTTGAACAGGTCGAAGTCCTTGTTGCAGTAGGCTTTGAACACTCCATTGATCAAGTCCATGATTTCAGCAGGCGGTGTATTTGGCATCTCAGGCTCCTTGCTACTATTGCATCTGGTCCAGCATGTGAGAGAACGCCGCTTTCAGCTTCAATGCTTTCTTGATCTCTTCGCAACTGACGTAGGGATGCTCGCTATATTCCAGAAAGCTGGGGCAGTGATGATCACGGAAGAACTTGCAGCAGGCTGCCGGGTTGCTTCGCCAGTCCTTGGGCCACCCTTCCAGATTCTCAAAGACCGTGTTGATTCCCGTGCTGTTGAAGAGGGCTACCGCATCCTCCGTGTATTTGTCAAAGTCCGTGTCGAAGATGCCCTGGTACATCATGTAGGTCTCATCCTTGATGGGAATGAGCATCCACTTCAGATAGTGTGCTTTGAGAACCGCTAAGACATCGGGGGTGTCCTTCAGAGCGTTTTCCATCACTTTGGCATGATCGTAGAAAGCTTGTTCCCTTCCCGGAATCACCTTGGCAACAATTGAGAAACCGTAGCATGCGGGTGTTTTCGGGAAGATAGGGCCATAGCGGCCCTGCTCCACCTTGCCTGGGAATACTCCGCCCTTGGGAATGGCCATTGCTTCAGGCCGGGTGCCGTCGTTCTGCATGTCAGTCTCCCTTTCGTTCTGGTGGCTGCTCTGGAGTTGTGATTTCCTTTTTGACAGGTGGCTTCGCTGAAACGAACCTTTGAGCCAGACGTGTCACCGGCCCGCGAACGATGACATAAGGCACAATGGCCAGCAGCGTGGCCGTTACAAGCAATTCCAACGTATAGATGCTCGAATGCGAGATGACTTGATAAATGGCGTCGAGCACCAGAGCGACACAGAAGACCATGCCGACGTCTTTCCAACCCTCTCGCAGCAAGGCTCGCCGCTGGTTGGCATCGGCGTAAACCGTCCACAAGAACGCCGGCTTACCCTGCCTGGCATCACGCAACCCCGCCCGAATCGCAAAGAAGATCGCCACCGCAGGCTGAAGGATAATACGGAAGTGCATCAAGCCGTCGGCACGACCGATGAGGTCTTCCCAACCTCGTTTGATAGCTTCTTCCAACGTCGTAGTATCCAGGCTGGTGATGCAATCATCGTTGCTTCCTGCCTGTTCACTGTCAAGTAATTTCTAATGGGTCAATTGCTATATGGTTCCCCCGACCGAAGGTCTCCTCCTGAGCCATTGCAGCGCACAAGACCTGTGCCGAGCGCGAAATGGGCCTGTCAATACGATAAAACCTGATTGAATCTACTTGGGTCGGTGCCATCCCACCTTCATCTGTTTTCCGTCGGCCGCAAAAATAGCGTGTTCGAGCCATAATCAATAAGGGCCGCGTGCTTTTTGAGAAAATCGCTGCCGAGGAAGCCACTCAACTGCGGTTCGCCATTCTTTTTTCGATTTGCATTGGTCGCATCTAATTCCCAAGTTGTGAAAGCAACCTTTTCCACGATGCTGCCGATCGAGAAATGCTCAATGGTCCCGCGCGATACTTTGCGTTCGCCGGCGACTGTTGTCATGGTGTCGGAAGTCTCTACCACCTTCAGCTTGGCACTCTTAGCGGTCGCCAGGGTTAATGTCATGTTGGAAGCGCCCGAATCCAACTTCAAGAAGGTCGACCGTCCTTCTACCATGGTCTTCATGGCATAACAATGTGATTTGTCGAACATCATTGAAACTTCGACTTTCCGATCACCTTTCAGTTTTTCGCCTATGCGGCCTGGCTTCTTGTTGGCTTCACGAATATAGAGCCGTTGACGTTGATAATCAATCACCGCAGCATGCTCGGAAAGAAAATCACCGCCGAGGTAGCCATCAACGATTTGTTCACCGGCAGCCACGCGCATCTTATTCACCACGGTGAGGTCGATGATGATCGCCCTGGTCTTGAATGAACTTCCGCCCAACGAGAGATTGCCAATTTGTGTATTATTCGTTTCGACCGAGCCATTGCCCGCGGCGGTGGTCGATTTATCGCCCGGTTTCAAGCCGGCTTTCTTCGCGCTGGGTTTATGAATGTTCGTGGTGGAACAGCCGGTATCCAGCATCAAGTTCATTTTGACGCCTTCGACGTTGGCTTCCATGATCAAATATCCCCACTTATCAAACGTCAGCCGTACTTCGGTGAAATTCCGATTATCCGATTTCCCCGGCTGTTTCGTTTCTTGAGCTACCAACACGACATGGCAGCCGATCCAAAGGGCGATGGCGGCAATCAGGGAGGTTCGCTGGTAAGTGATCACGAGTGGCCCTGTCATGATTCTCTTCGCAGCAAAGGGTAAATGGGGCTTGCTGGTAATCAGCGTTGTTCCCTCGATACCCTTTCAATTGTCCCTGCCAGAGATTCCGGACAGAAAATCTGAGAAATAGTGGAAATGCCCTTATTCCGCTGCTCGGCGCTGATTCCTCGCTCGGCGAAGGTCTCCCGCGCTCAGCGCGGGTCTTCGCGCTCGGCGCGGGTCTCCCGACCCCGCCGCTCCGCCCGACCGAAGGTCTCCTTCCCCACCACAAACCAAAACCCAACGCTCACCACTGCACCAGGCTCAGAATCACATCATTTTCAATCTTCCCACCCGATGCCCAATAGCTCGCCGACGAAAATCGCCAGTGTTCAGCTTCCCTAACCAATCCCTTGCGTAAAGGATTGTGATGCAGATAGTCAATCTTCACCTGCCAGAAGTTCTCGGTCTCGATTTGAACAGGATGTCGTGTCGGCTGCCACAAGCGCCGCTCGCGATCATCGCCGGCTCGTTCTTTTAGGATTTCCGGAAAACAGGCTGGCATGTGTTTGGAACAGAAGTCAGCAAGGCGACGGCCCGTGAACTTGCGAAAGTCCGTGACGACTTGTTCCAACGACTTAGCTGCCTGCGCTAGGCACGTGTCTCCCTGCGCTCGGCGCGGGTCTCCCGACCCCGCCGCTCCGCCTGACCGAAGGTCTCCCGACCCCACCACAGCATCGGCATGGAAGACAATCGCATGCATGTGAGTCGGCATGATGACATAAGCATTGATCCGCAAGCCCTTCTGCTGATGACAGAAGTTCAGGCTTTCGGTAACGATCTTGCAAGCGGCTTCCGAGACAAAGATCGGCAACCAGTCCACGACGCTGAACGTGACGTAAAAGAGAGCCCCATCGGCATGAAAGCGGTAGCGTTCCATGAGGGCATGGTATGCAAGTTACGGCGGGGCGTGGAGACCTTCGGTCGGGCGGACGGCGGGGTCAGGAGACCCGCGCCGAGCGCGAGGTCAGTGTCAACCTGCCTATGCTGCATTACTGTTCGACTCGTCCGTTAATGATTGTTTCTCATCGGAACGGGATTCTTCCTCATCGAACAACCCGGAGAACAGGTCTCGTTCTTCTTCGCCAAGCGACTTGCGCCAAGAGGCAGGCACATCAAGTGCCCCGGCGGCCCGCAGTTCATCCACGGAGATCAAGTGTGGGTCCTTCACAGATAGCCTCCAGGAGTTGCGATTGAGCGGACTCCATCTCTACGAGCAACGCCAGCACACGCAGGACATTGAGCAGTTCAGTCGTATTTTCGGCCAGCCAGTCGAGCGCGAATCACAGCACCTCTCCGACCTTCGCAAACAAGCGCTCGAATCGCGTCAACTCGTTTGGCTGTAGTGCCGAGACCGTCAATGCAGGCAGCAACGCTTGAGCGACGCGGTAGTGGTTAAAGCCGCCATCCTTCAGAAGCTTGATGCTTTTTGCTCTCAGCCAGTGGTTGATGCGCTCGATGATGCGCGGCTGCGCCCCCAGCTCGGCGACCGTCAGCGCAACGCCGTTTAGTTCCTTGACGTAAGCCCGATTGAACGCTGTGATGTAGGCGTCGGCAGGCAATAAGTCTTCGATGTCGGCCTCGCCCGGCTGTGGCTCAAGGAACATCGAGAAGTCGAGGATTCGCTTGCGTTCGATCAGTTTTTGCCGGACCAGGTCTTCCAACTTCTGGTGCGGGCTGCTAGCACGGTCATGCAGCACCACGAGCTGCAGCTTGTTGGATCCGAGCAGTGCAACGAAAGTAGCCAGCTTGTCCAGGCCACCGACCGGTACCAGGATCGCGTCGCCCAGCCCCTGCTTGCCGCCAGCTTCAAGCAGTGCGCCGATGTGCTGCAGCAGAATCAGATCGGCTGGGCCTTCGATCAGGATGTTCTTTTTCGCGATGAACAGGTTTTGCGCGATGGAGTAGCCGAGCGCGGCCTGTAGCGGGAACACGCTTTCATCCGACGAGCCAGCGAGGTCGCCTGTGACCTTAGTTCCTTCCTTGATGCGGTCTTCAACAACGCGCACGTCGTCAAGGCCGGCGCTGTCAACCATGAACGGCGAGTGCGTTGTGTAGATGATCTGATGCTGTTCCGACAGTTCGCGGATGTAAGCCAGGAAGTCCGCTTGCGCCAGCGCGTGTAGGTTCAGGCCCGGTTCATCGAGTAGCAGCACGAGCGAGTCATTTGTTGCGGCGCGCGACTGCACGGCGTCGAACCAGACCAGAAAGCTGAAGAACCAGATGAAGCCTTTGCTGCGCTGGCCAAATGGCACCGTCACACCGTGCCGGCGGTTCTTGATGCGGATGTAGAGGTTGACGCCACTGTTGTACGGCGGAACGTCCTTGGAGTCGCTCTTGAGATCGAACTCGACATCCAGGTCCTGGTTTTGTTTCCAAAATTTGAAGACCTTTTGCGTGATGTTCAGCCCGATGGCTTCCAGCTTGGCCTTCCCCGTTTCGTAGCCTTCATCGCTCATCAACTCGTTCAGCGTCGTGCCGGCAAGCTGTAGCAGCCCCTGCGCGGTTTCGTCGGCTTCGGTCAACTGCTTTGCGGCTTCACGCTGCTGCAGCGCGGGCAAGTTGATCTTGCCTTCGAGCAGTTTGTAGTCGTCGAAGTAGAGGAACTTTGGCAGCGCCGGCGACACATAGGTCTGCCAGATGTGCCCGTCAACCAGCCCCCAGCCGCTCGCAGTTAACGGCGCGAGAACGCCACTGTGCCGCGAACGTCGCCAGCCGGTTGTCCGCTGGCAGGCTGAGGCCCTCAATCTTCGTTAGAGCATGCTCAAGCCGCGCCGCGCCGTTAAAGACCTCGTCCCTGTGTTCCAAGTCGGCGAGCGGCTTCTGAAGAGACGCAACTGCCGCCTTCTGGTCGATATGGAAGCCGATGGTGTTCGTGTTGGCGATGGTCGTGTTGCGTGTGAACGTGCTACCGGCGACAACGATCTCGGCACCGCCAAATACGTTCTTGTTGATCTTGTCGGCTAGCGTCTTCTCTATACGGAACGTCAGTTCAACAGTCTTTTGGTAGTTCCCGGCCTCGTGCTGCGGCCGGTAGCGCACAAGGTCTTTGCGCGGGTAGTCGGCGACGTATTCGTATTTGGCGGCGCCAAGCGGCATGGCCTTGTGCAGCGCTTCGAGGAACGCCGTCTTCCCGGACTCGTTCTTGCCAACAAGCACCGTCACGTCGTCGGCTAGTGTCACGGGCGTTGAGTCCTCAATGGATTTGTATTTCCAGACCTGCGCTTTGATTAGCGTTAGCACGATGCCTCCGAACATTATCTCGTTTCAACCATCAGCTTAGGGGACACAGTTTGTCCGACGAACATATGATTAACCAAGCCATAGATCACATAATACAAGCGCATTCTTTACCCAGTCAATAATTAACTTGTTATCTTGTTTGGATTTGCGACGAGTAGGCTTCGCGGCTTTCATCTCTTTTCTGAATCACTATTTCCATGAACTCCTCGGTCGGAGACCGAGGACGAGAGAGACTGTGACAGTTACACCAATCCTCCCATGCCCCACCGCCCCAACCCCGCCCACTTCCCGCCCGCCACTTGATTTAGACCTTAGTGCCGCTATCATGACCCTACTTCACATCCACTCGGCTCTGCTACGATTGCCATTGGAGTGCTGCCAGGCCCAATGGTTTCTTTCGAACGCACTGTGTGTTCTTTCAATTGGTCCTGGGTATATATCCCACGGGACTGCTATGACTTTTAATGAACTCGGCCTCGCCGAGCCCATCCTTCGTGCTGTGACGAAGGAAGGCTACACCGTACCTACGCCCATCCAGGCGCAGACGATACCCCATTTACTCGAAGGCAAAGATGTCCTGGGCAACGCGCCCACGGGCACTGGCAAGACTGCCGCCTTCTCCCTGCCCATTCTCCATCAACTGAGCAAGGGCAAACGACCCGAAACCGGGCCACGACCGATCCGCTGCGTCATCCTCTCGCCCACCCGCGAACTGGCGGTGCAGATCGATCAGGCCTTCTATGCCTACGGCCACTTCACCAGCCTGCGCGGCGCGGTGATCTACGGCGGCGTGGGCTATCAGCCCCAGATCATGGCTCTTCGCCGTGGTGTCGATATCCTCATCGCCACGCCGGGCCGACTGGTCGATCTGATGAACCAGGGCCTGGTCGATTTCAGCAAGGTCGAAATCTTCGTTCTTGATGAAGCTGACCGCATGCTCGATATGGGCTTCGAACCTGATCTTCGCAAGATCATGGCTCAGATTCCCAAGGCTCGCCAATCGGTACTCTTCTCAGCTACGATGCCGAGAGAGATCGAACAGCTCGCCAAGTCGATGCTTAAGCATCCGGTGCATGTGACCATCGCAGCTCCGAAGCTGGAGCAGGGGCTGATCGAAGAATCGCTCCTGTTCATTCCGCAGAAGCAGAAGAGCCAGATGCTGGTGCATGTGCTGTCGCAGCCCGACGTCACCCGGTCGCTGGTCTTCACCCGCACCAAGCACGGGGCGGATCGAGTCGTCAAGCAACTCGCCAAGTCGGGCATCCCCGCTGAGGCTTTGCATGGCAACAAGACCCAGGCGACCCGTAACCGGACGCTGAACAACTTCCGCACCAACCGCACCAAGGTCGTGGTCGCTACCGATGTCGCTGCCCGTGGTATCGATGTGGATAACATCAGCCATGTGGTGAACTACGATCTGCCGATGGAACCCGAGACCTATGTGCACCGCATTGGCCGAACGGGCCGTGCTGGAGCCAAGGGAGTAGCCATCAGCTTCTGCGACATGGATGAGCAGAAGTACCTGCGAAACATCGAACGGCTGACGAGGAAGAAGATTCCCGTCGACAAATCGCCACGCCCTGAACTGAAGCCGATCCCCCATGATCCCATTGAGCATCATGAAGTGCGAGAACGGCAGCAGCACGATATCGACCCACGTCGTCATCGTGAGAAGCGTCCGTTCGGTCAGGGTGGCAAGCCCAAGAAGAAGGGCGGCTTCAAACCAGCAGTGCGAAGCGCGGCGAATCGCTGGTGTCGTCGCCACGGAAATGGCATTCGTAAAAGCTTCAAATAATCGGTAAGCCGTGGCAGGGGTCACGATGTACTCATCGTGCCCCCTGCGAATCAGCCAAGGTTTAGGACATTCAGCAGGGGTCAGCGGCGTACCGCTGACCCCTGCCACAGTTTTTGGCACCGCCAAGTCTACCGAAGAAACAATCGACTCACCGAAAAGAACAACCCGCCAATCAGCATCGTCGCAGGCAGCGTCATGCACCAGGCCAGCAGAATTCTGCTCGTGGTGCCACGCTGAATCCCTGAACCGTTCGCCACCATGGTGCCGGCGATACCGCTGGAGAGTACCTGGGTGGTGCTGACCGGGGCTTTGGTAAGCGTCGCCAACAGAATGGTGACAGCAGCGACGAGTTCCGCGGCTGCTCCCTGGGCATAGGTCAGGTGCGATTTGCCGATCTTCTCTGCCACCGTGACGACGATGCGTTTGTAGCCGACAGTCGTGCCGATACCCAGAGCCAGCGCGGTGCCGATGACCACCCATAGGGGAACGTACTCGATGGCGCTGGTCAGTTGCTGACGATGTTTGCGCCACTGCGGTTCGAGCGATTTCATGTCGGGGTTCTTGTTGAGATACTGGACCGTGCGGAAGATCGCCTGACGGACTTCCCAGCGGTCATCGTTCTTCACTTCGTCAAGTGAATGGATTCCCTGCAACCGGGTATCAAGGTAATTCAGATCGAGAAAGAGATTGCTATGGGCCTTCTCCTTGTCCGCAAGCACCTTCTTGAGTTGCACGCTGGCATCGTGAACGAGTTGGGCTTCTTCGGGGTTACGAGTATTGAGGGCATGGTACATGGGCAGGAAGCCGATCAGCACGAGCAGTAACAGTCCCATGCCTTTTTGACCATCGTTAGAACCGTGAGCAAAGCTGACCGCTCCGCAAGTGGCGATGAGGACGCTCCGAATCCAGCCTGGAGGTTTCTCTTCACCGACCGGGGGCACGTAGAGCCGTTTGTCGGGGAAGATCACCTTCATGAACAAGAGCAACAGGGCCGAGAGAGCGAAACCAACAACGGGAGACAGCAGCAAAGCCAGCCCCACTTCGCCGGCCTTGCTCCAGTTGATGCCCGTGATTCCCTGACCCTGGATCAGGCTGTTCGCCAGTCCAACACCCAGGATAGACCCGATGAGAGTATGGGAACTGGAGACAGGCAGCCCGAAATACCAGGTGCCGAGGTTCCAGATCACGCCGGCCAGCAGAATGGAAAGCACCATGGCCAAAGCGGAGGCTGACTTGGCATCAACGAGCAGATCGACAGGCAAGAGATTAACAATGCTGAAAGCGACAGCGGTACCACCCAACAGCACGCCGAGGAAGTTCATGAAGCCCGAATAGATGACCGACGGGGTAGGCTTCAGCGTGCGGGTGTAGATGACCGTGGTGACAGCGTTGGCGGTATCGTGAAATCCATTGATGAACTCGAAGCCAAAAGCGACGGCGAGGGCGACGAAGAAAAAGATCATCTGCGGCGTGGCAAGATTCCCCACCGCCTCCCAAAAGATCATGATGCACTCCGCCTCGGGCCCCTCCCATGTCCCTGAGAAAGACCGGCGAAACCCCGTTCCGTAAATGAACTCCGCAACTACCCTGCCGCGAGTCTGAGGTCAATATACAGCCGGACGAGGGAACATGCGAGAAGATAGTGGCGGGGGTTAGAGGTCTGGTTCTCCCCCTTACCAAGGGGGAGTTAGAGGGGGTTGATTTCGAGAGAAGTCATCGGTAACGCCTACCCCACCTCACCTCCCCTTGGAAAGGGGAGGAACCAGACAAGGCGATCGGGTTGTGGTGAACCCGTGCCACTGTGCGGTGTACTCACCGCACAGTGCTTCTAGCGATTGCACCCTTCCACTGCGTGACAGCGAGACGACCTTCTTGTGAACTGCATCCTCATCTCTGGCGCTGTCACACAGTGGCACAGTCCTCGGTTGATATTCCACTGGCGAAGCGAAGTGGTGCGTGGTTCAATGGAACCATGACCCGTTTTCGTTGGACGTTGCTGCTGCTGCTCGTCTTCCTCACTGTCTTCGGCACGGTGTTATGGTGGCCCGTTTCGCCGATGTGGACACAGCACATCAACCTCGACCGTATCGTCGGCTTCACCCACGCCGGCAAGAGTGTGATGGCGCTGGAGGTCAGAGATCAAACCTACGACGTGGTCCTGTACGATGTTGAGACTGGCCGCTTCATTCAACGCAAGACCATGGAGTTCGAGAAAGACTGGCATGCGTATTGGATCGAACTGTTGCCTGATGGAAAACACTTCATCAGCGTAGAGGCGTATGTCGATCCGACGCCCCGCAAGGTTGAGGATGAGGATGTCGGCCTTATTATCCGTCCCAAACGATACCACGTTCTCGACGTAGACACCCATCAAGTGGTAGCGGGACCGTTCATTTACTCCAACGATAACAGCATGACCTTCTCTCCGGATGGCCGATGGTTCTGGAGTTACTACCCCGGCGAAGGTGGCGGCCATGATGTCATTGAAACCATGACCGGCAAGACCCTCTTCAGTGCCCGCAGGGGAACAGGGCGTTGGGCCAGGTTCGGTCGTTTCTCCCCAGAGAGCACAGCCATTGCCATTCACTGGTTTGACTACAAGACCACGAAAAGGCATGAGATTGAAGTGCTCGATCTGCCGTCTGCCAAGACTCGATTTACCTTCGTGCTCCCCGATGATCTACGATACACCTGGGTTGAGTTAAGAGATTGGAAAGAGGGGCGTCTCTTCATGGAAGCTCATCAAGCTTGGAAACCGCCGAAAGCCTACAAGACGCTCATCAAATCGTTTCCCCTCCTTGCCGACAAGCTGGGTGAAATTCGTGAGGAACCTCAGTTGGAGGGATTCTTCGATGATCGAAACGGACAGTATCAGAATCAGCAACGCTACTTCGAACGGGGGGATCGTTTGATTGAGTATTCTCAAGGCACTCTGGATGAGTCGCCAGACTGGCTGAGTGAATCACTCGCCTGGTTGAAGAAGAAGTTCAGCGACCCTTTGTCGAGACCGCCTTCTACCCCCACTCGTTTGAGCTTCTTCGATAGGCAGACGGGACAATTGCTCTACTGCTTTACTTCACCCCATCACTGGTGGCACTGGGAGATCAGGATCAACCCCGACGGTCGGCGGGTGGCGACCATGGATCGAACGAATGGCCTGATGATGTGGAATGCCGACCCCTTCCCCCGCTGGCCCTGGGCATGGAGCTTGGGTCTGCTCGCCGTAGGATTACTACAGTGGGCAAAGTGGCGGTGGAAGAAACGTGGGCCGGTGTTGGAATAGAGGTTTCTAGACCCGTGCCACTGTGCGGTGTACTCACCGCACAGTGCTTCTAGCGATTGCACCCTTCCACTGCGTGACAGCGAGTCAACTTTCCAGTGAAGTGTGTGAAGATCCCCGGCGCTGTCACACAGTGGCACAGTTCTCGATAGATATTCCACTGGCGAACCGGAGTAGTGCATGGTTCAATGGAGCCATGACTCGTTACCGCTGGTGGCTACTGTTGGCTTTCGTCTTCCTCGTCATCTTCGGTACGGTGACGTGGTGGCCCGTTTCGCCGATGTGGACAGTAGCGATCCAGATAGGCCGGATTCTGGGTTTTGTCCACGAGGGCAAGAGCGTCATGGTCTGGGATGGGACGTATGAGTCTGAAGGGTTAGCTCTCTTTGATGTCGAAACAGGCCGTCTCCTTCAGAAGAAGACCATAAACTTTGAGAAGAATTGGCGTAACTATGGCCTCCAACTGCTGCCAGACGGGAAACACTTCTTTTGCGGGCAAGAGTATGTTGATCCCACGAGTAACAAGACAGAGGATGAAAACGGCTTTTCCCTTGTCCGGCCTCGCCGCTACGAGATACTCGATGTCGATACCCATCAAGTGGTAGCCGGCCCCTTCATCTATTCCAATTCCTCTCACATGACGTTTTCGCCCGATGGCCGATGGTTCTGGAGCTACAACCCCAGCACCGGCTATGGACAAGATGTTATTGAGACCATGACCGGCAAAACCCTCTTCAGCGCCAGGCCGAACTTGGATCGACGGCCGTTTTATGCCTGTGCCTTCGCACCCGATAGTTCAGCCATCGCCATTCAGTGGTATTACGACAAGACGAAAAGACATGAGATCGAGATCGTTGATCTACCTGACGCTAAGACGAGATTTACCTGCTTACTTCCGCTCGACATTCGTTTCGATTGGGGCATCTTAGATCATTGGAAAAACGACCGTCTTTTCATTCAGGGCTACCAGGTCTGGAGAGGGTCCAAGGCACATAAAGCACCCTGCTTTTCCTTTCCTATACAAGCGGACCGGCTTGGTGAGTTTCGAGAAGAGCCGGCCTGGGATGGCTATTTCGAGAATGGCGCGAGTGAGACCCGTAGCAAAGCAGAGCGTTACGTTCTCAATCGAGGCGACCTTCTGATTCAAGTATCGAAAGGCAAACTGGATGATACGCCAGACTGGCTGAATGCCATGCTAGCCTCGGTCAACAAAACTCTCGGCGCCACAATCTCTACTCGAATGAATAGCGCAACCGAGGTCAACGTCATTGATCAGCGTTCAGGGCAACTGCGATACACGTTGAAGTCCCCAGATCTCAATCCCTGGTACATCGACGTTTCTCCCCATGGACGACGCATAGCGAGCATGCATCAACCCAAAGGCCTGATGATGTGGAATGCCGACCCCTTCCCCCGCTGGCCCTGGGCCTGGGGGTTGGGACTTCTGGCGGTGGGATTTTTGCAGTGAGTGAGATGGCGGTGGAAGAAGCGTGAGTCGGTGTTGAGCTAATTACTTCTAGACCAGTGCCACTGTGCAGTGTACTCACCGCACAGTGCTTCTAGCGATTGCACCCTTCCACTGCGTGACAGCGAGTCAACTACCTTGTGAACTGCATCCTCATCTCTGGTGCTGTCACACAGTGTCACGATCCTCGCTTGAACCCAGTTTTACAAAATGCTAGCCAGAATCCCTTCCATCTCCTGATACGCATGATGATCCGCCTGCTTGAACGCGGTCTGCATTCCCATCCGCAGCATCTCTTTTGCTTCATCCAATCGATCAGCTTTGATCAACAGTTGCCCGACTTGAAGAAATCCGGGGACGTATTCGGGATTCTCCTTCAGCAGCCTCTCGAGTTGGACGATCGCGCCGGCGGTATCGCCTTCGCTCTCATGTTCCATCGCAAAAGCGTAGCGAAGAAACGGATCGTGCGGATCGTCCACCAGGAGGGCTTCTAGTTGTGCTTTGCGATTGGGTGCTGACATAGCGGTCTCGTGTCGGAGTTCCAGGCATCCCTGCCCTATTGAGTAGGGCCATTATAGTCGTCACGCCATGCGTCCAAGGAAAGATTCTTCTCATCTGATGCCAGACTGCGCAAGACTGCGCGATTCCTGCATCGTCGTCATCAAGAGAAGGGGCAAGCGAGGACGAACTTCATCTCAGCCTCAAATGTAACTACATCCTCCATGCTCACCCCCTGGTCGCGATTCATCCCATGAGTTCATCACCTCGACGACTTCAGCGACAGGGAATGATTGCCCTGTTGCTCCTGGCCAGCCTCAACACTCTCACCCACGCAGGCGATACGCCGGAACACCCGTCACGCCGGACAGCCATCGTCGGCGTCGTCGAGCGCACCAAAGCCAGCGTCGTCAACATCCATAGCGAACGCCAAAGCCCCATGCTCTACGGCGAACGGGGCCTGAGCGGCACCAGTGGCCGATCCAACGGCATGGGCACCGGTATCGTCATCGATGCCCGTGGCTACATCGTGACCAATTTCCACGTCGTCGATGATGTCATCAAGCTCCAGGTGCGCATGAGTGGCGACGACGAACGGTACGATGCAACCGTCATCGCCAAGGATAAAGAGTCCGACCTGGCTGTCATCAAGATCAATGCCAGAAAGCCTTTGCCCGTCGTCAAGATTGGCACCTCCAGCGATCTCATGGTCGGCGAAACCGTCATCGCCATCGGCAACGCTTTTGGCTACGAACATACCGTCAGCATGGGCATCGTCTCCGCCCTCGGTCGTGATGTTGTCCTCAACAAAGAAGTGAACTACAAGCAACTGATTCAGACCAACGCCAGCATCAACCCCGGCAACTCGGGCGGCCCGCTGCTCAACATCGATGGCGAACTGATCGGCGTCAACACCGCCATCCGGGCCGTGCTCTCAGGGCATCAGCTTTGCCATTCCGGTCGATAACATGCTGGAGACGGTGAGCGACCTCCTCGCCCGTTCCCGCCGCACTGCTTTCCCGACTGGCTTGCAATACCGGGATCGGGTGACCCCAGCCCAGACGCCAGGCCGGGCCTTGATCGTTGAAAAGGTGTTGCCCAACAGCCTGTCGGAAAAGGCGGGTCTCAAGACGGGCGATACGCTGTTGGCCATCAACAGCCAGGCCATTCAGAGTGGTCTCGATTTCGAGCGTGGCCTGATCGAAGCCAAGCCGGGCGACAAGCTGACCGTTCGCTATCGTCGTGGCACCGAAGAAAAGGATGTAGAACTGGCTTACGATGCCAAGCTTGCCGCAGCCGGGCAGGATCCGCTCTGGAAGGAACTCGGCATCAAGCTGACGACCACCGACAACGAATCAATCACCCGACTCTACGCCCACCTGCATGGCGGCATGGTGGTGAGCGATGTGCTGAGCCAGGGCCCCGCAGCCAAGGCGGGCATCCAGCCCGGCGATATCCTGGTCGGCCTGCAGAACTGGGAGACGTGCAACTTTGACAATGTGAACTATGTGCTGAACCACGAAAGCTTCGCCACCTTCAAACCGCTGCAATTCCACATCATCAGAAAAGGTCAACTCCACCGCGGCAGTATTGCAAGGGACTAGAAAAGGAGCCAGGAGTCAGAAGCCAGGAGCCAGAATAATACAGACAAGTTGTCAGTTTTTAGTTGTCAGTTGTCAGCAAGACCATACCCGCCCTCCCCAACTGACAACTGACAACTGACAACTGACAACTGACAACTGACAACTGACAACTGACAACTGATTGCTGTTAGCTGTCAGCTGTTAGCTCTATACTACCCCGATGTACCCCCATCGAATCAACCTCCGTCACCCCTGGCAGGCCATCGCCGAGCCAGAGGGCATCGCCTATCGCCGGGTCTTCAGTTGGCCGACGGAGTTGATGCCCTTCGAGCAGTTGTGGCTAACTGTGGGTGGTGTTGATTCGCCTTATCGAGTGACTTTGAATCGACAGCTGATAGGTAGCCAGGCTGATGGCCGCGTGCCCTTTGAAATGAACATCACGCCGATGGTGCAGAATCAGAACCTTGTCGAGATCGCCTGCACTCCCGATCCGCACCAATCCTTCAACGGTATCACGCGAACGGTCTTCCTTGAAGTCCGCCGTTCAGTGCATCTGCAACAACTCGTCGGCAAAGTGCTTTGGCAGAACGATCAGCCACGCTTACAACTACGGGGCAAGATCAGCGGTACATCCGAGCGCAAGCTGAGCATCGTCGTTCGGTTGAATGATCAGGAAGTGCACTACGAAGAATTGCCTTTCGGCCAGACGACGTTGAATATCACCACACCGCCCTTCAATGCCCCACGCTGGCAACCAGGCCGGGAAAATGTCTTGCAGCAGTTAGAGGTGCACTTGCTCGATCCAGCGTGTGTCTTGGCCCAGCACACCTTCATGACCGGCTTCGCTCAGCATGGGAATGATGAACCGGTGGAAATGCTGCCCGACGATGAAGCGATCTTTGAATCATTGTTACTGAATGAAGCAGATCAACAGGGGCGCGTGATGACGTGCAAAGATGTTGCCCAGTACCTGCCGTGGCTTTGGCATCATCCTAGTGTGAAGGTAGAATTGCCCTCTGGTCGGTAGTCATCACGCTCCGCGTGATGAAGCGGAGACATGTCGCATTTCAACGATTTCGTTAACGGCAGCAACCCTCCGTCCCATCACGCGGAGCGTGATGTCTACCATCCGGAGGATGATGGCAACTATCCAATCGGCGCCAGCAGTTGCATCGCTTCCCGCAGCCCTTCATTATTCTTGAAGAAGTGCTCCGCCACCTTTTCGATGGTGAGAAGGAAGCCAAGCAGTTCATCAACCCGTTCCACATGATGGCCGGGGTTCGGTGTGGCTTTCTTGCTGCCCGATTCCAGATTGGCCAGATCGCTGCGGCACTGCTTGAGCGTCTTGACGATGGGATCGATCTCCCGCCGTTTGCGCTGGGAAGCCAGGACAGTGAACATCTCCCAGACATCTGTGAGCGATTCATAGTAATCGCGCCGGTCGCCGCGCTTTCTGACTCGGCGGACGAGGCCCCACTCGACGAGAGTGCGGATGTTCATGCTCACGTTGCCACGGCTGATGCCGAGATGGCTTTGGATATCCTCAGCCGAGTGAGGCGTGCTGGTGATGAAAAGCAGGCCATGAATCTCAGCCATGGTGCGGCTCACACCCCACCAGGAACTCATGTCGCCCCAGAGGTCGACGAAGCGCTGCTCGACGAGGGTGTAGACCTGTTTCGCATCGTTCACAGCGTTCTTGGGGTTTGCGGTCTTCATGGTGGTCTACATCGTTCAGAGGTGTCTTGATGTTTCAGCTCTGATTGAAATGTTAGACAGTGAAGCTGGGTTTAGCAAGGATGAGAGTTGCCCTCACGCTCCGTATGGTTAGTAGTCATCACGCTCCGCGTGATGAGGCGGAGATATGACGTGTTTTAACGATTTTGAAGATGGCAGCTACCCACCGCCGTCATCACGACGGAGCGTGATGACTACAATCCAGACCATCACGCGGAGCGTGATGGCAACTCTATCGCCGCCTTCTTCGCTGCCTGCACAATCTTCTCTTCCCATTGGGCATCGTCAGGCTTGAACGGGAAGGTGATACCCCGGGAACTGTTGATGACCGCTCCGAGGCTGGCTGCGTTGAAGGCACCCTTGCAGTCGGCGGCGGAACCACCTTGAGCACCGTAGCCGGGGACGAGGAAAGGAACATGCGGCATCATCGTTCGCAGATGGGCCAGTTCCTGCGGCGAAGTAGCCCCGACGACGGCACCGATATCTCCGAAGCCTGAAGTACCGAGGTTCTCCTTAGTCCAATCGTTAACCGCCCGGGCAACCACTTCGTGAACCTTGCCCTGCTCCGTCTTCAAATCCTGAAACTGCCCGGCACCGGGGTTGCTGGTGCGCACGAGAACATAGAGCCCCGCGTGATGCTTGCGGGCTTCGATGATGAATGGCTCCACCGCATCACGGCCCAGATAGGGGTTGATCGTGAGGGCATCAGCCTGTAGCTGCACGAAAGCTGCTTCCGCATAAGCGGTGGCAGTCGAAGCAATATCGTTGCGCTTGGCATCAAGGATGACGAGCAGCCCCAGGGCATGAGCCTTCTCGATGATGTGTTCGATTGCCTCGTACCCGGGGGCCCCCAATACCTCGAAGAAGGCGCTCTGCGGTTTGACGATCGCGGTATAGGGATGAACCAGATCAAGCACTCTTACACAGAACGCTTCGTAAGCCTTGGCCCGTCCGTGGAGGGTATCGGCCTGTTGCCTGGTGATGGACTGGGGCAAACTCTCCCAGCGCGGGTCGAGGCCGACGCACAGAGGGCTGCGTTTGGCTTGAATGCCAGCATGGAGGCGATCAGCGTAGTGGTGCATGAATGATGTCAAGTATGTATTGGTTGATGCTTCTCAAGTGCCTGCTTCAGCGCCACCAACCGCTTGTGGGTATCGTTGGCAAAGATACGAGCAATGAACGGCGTCAGCAACCACGATAACCACGCCGGTCTGGCTCGGAGATGATAAGTGAAACTGACCTGAGTTTGTCCCGGTTCCACCAACTCGAAGTGCCAGCTACCTGCGAAGCTGTGCAAGAGCTTCGGGCCACGGGTCATCTTCACTGCGGTGGTTCTCGGCCTGTTGAACGAGACGTATTCCGTTTCCATGCCGTAACCGTTCCTCGCAACACACCAGGCACGCACACCGACGCCGGCCTGGGTGGCTCCGTTCATCAGTTCCGCGGATTTCAAGAACGGATCCCACTCTAATCGGCGTGAATAATCCTGCGATAGATCGAATGCTTCTTCGGGGGAAGTTGCAATCAGGATGGTTTGCCGGGAGGTCATAGCGACGTTCCTCTCCCCAGCTCGTGAGATTATCGCTTGCTCGCTTTGCGCTGTTTGATGATTTTCAACAGCTCGTCGTTAACTTCCTCGGCTGAACTAAACACCGCTGCTACTTCTGGGCGGAGTAACACTAAATTCGTCTTGTTACCCATGAGGCGGGCATATTTTCCTCTTTCGCCTTTGGAGAAATCATAGTGGCTTCGCAAGTCACTACTCGTTTTCAGCTTAATCTGCTTTTTCATAGAGCTTCCTCTCTCGTCGGTTGGCCTTTCTTGCGCTGATAATTCTGACGAGATTCCGTCTCACAGTGAAAGATACCACAATCAACTGCCCGTACAAAGTCCGTCCTAACAGGATTTCTCTGAGTTCACCATTGGAGTGATCGGGATCAGGGATCGTGAAAGCGCGAAAATCGACGAATACCGTGGCTGCTTCATCGAAAGAGACGCCATGCTTGTCGAGATTATTCTCTGCCTTGATTGGATCCCATTCAAAGCCATCAATCATAAGAGCACCTGGCGAAGTGGTTGGCTCCCAGAACATCATATTATTTTTGCAAATCGTCTAAATCCCTCCCATCGACTATCGAATCACTCTCTAACCAAGCCAAACGTCAACCGAAAGTCGGGACGTTCCAACCGGACACTGTGGGGCTTTGCCTCCCCACCCGCCATGAAGGAAGAGAACCATGTTCAAGAAGCTGCTGATCCTTTCGGGGATGCTGGTCGTTGTAGGCTGGGCGTTCGGCTCGAACGCCGGTCGGGAACTCGTCAGCTACGTCAAAACAGGCTGGAAGGAAGTCCGCCAGGCCACCCAGAAGATCGTTCCGCTCGATTTCGAGATCAAGCGGGCGGAAGACCTGCTCCAGAATCTCGACAAGACCGATGACCGCTTGATCACGACCCTCGCCAGCCACATGCAGGCTGTTCGGGGCTGTGAACGGGACGTCGAAACCATGACCGCCAACCTCGACGCCAAGAAGTCTGATCTTCAGGCTCGGGCCGACGAGGTCAAGAACGTGCAGGTCAGCAAGACCAACACCAACCGCGATCTCGCCGCTCTGCAACTCGAAAAGGACTTCAAGCAGTTCAAGATCGCTGAAGCTGCCCTCAAGAACCGCCAGAGCATGCTCGACCAGATGCAGTGCCGCATCAAGAACATGCAGGAACAGCGCGAAGCCCTCAAGGGCCAGCGTGCTGAACTCGTTACCCGCGTCAGCAAGCTCAAGACCGATCTCGATTACCTCAAGGTCGCTCAGATGAAGGCCAAGCACGCCGGTGAAGACTTCCAGGTTCCTGAAATCGGTCAACTCCGTGAACTGATCGACAGCCTGGAAAGCCGCATCGAAACCAGCCTGATCGAACACCAACTGCGGGAAGAGATCAAGTCCTCCGACAAGACCTCCAGCAAGGCTGTTCCTTCGAGCAACATCTCCACCGATATCGAGACCTACTTCAATACCAACAAGGTAGCTTCCGATAAGAAGTAAACTACTTCTCTAACAATCACACCCCGGACGCGAGTCCGGGGTGTTCTGGTTTGTAGTCATCACGCTCCGTCGTGATGAAGCGGAGGCTTGTCGTATCACACAAACCCTTGAATTGGCAGCAATTCTCCGCCTCATCACGCGGAGCGTGATGTCTACCATGAAGCTGAGCGTGATGGCAACTCAAACGCTAACACCCCGGTCGCATGTCCGGGGTGTTAGCGTTTGTGATAGTCGGTCTCACGATCTTTCATGAGAATAGCAGTCACCAGGGTGGCACCCAGTGACTGCCGGCCCGACCACCGAGACGTATCAACAGAGTTTCTGCTTCAGCGACTCGATCTCGACCACCGTCTCAGCGGAAGAGCGGATCATCACACTGAAGTGGTAGACCAGATCAGGGTCAAGCTGCCCGGCTGTCTGGGCTTCAATCACTTCCACTGCCTCCAACTTGGTCAACTGATGTTTGCGGTAGGGCCTGATTTGGGTGAGTGCATCAAAGACGTCAGCCACGCTGATGATTCGGGCGAGCAGCGGGATTTGCTTGCCAATAAGACGATCAGGATAGCCTTCCCCATCCATGCGTTCATGATGATGGCGAATGCCGGCCAGCACCGATTCGTGCGGCAGCAGCGGGTGGATCAATCGCTCGCCGATCTCGGCATGCAGCCGAATGGTGCTGTATTCCTCTTCCGAAAGCCGCTGCTCTTTATGCAGGATGGCGTCGCTGACAGCCATCTTGCCGATGTCGTGAACCAGCGCAGCCAGGCGCAGGCTGGCCAGTTCCTGCGAAGTGAGCTTCAGCCGACGGCCCAGTTCCAGGGCATACTCCTGCACTCGTTGGCAGTGGTCCCAGGTGTCCCTGTCCCGATAGCGGAAGGCGTTGATCAAGTCCAAGAGCGCCAGCCAGCGCCGGGTCTGCAGCGATCTCCAGATGCCGGGACGCTGAGTCGCCGAGAGGGCAGACAGGCAGGCAAAATCATCAAAAGATACGTCATGGTGCGGACGATCAGCGCGGGCGACGTACTGCATGGTCTCCCCTGGGCGAGGCGGCATGGTCGATGAGGGCAGCCAAATGAACTGGCTGAGTGATTCATCTACCCTACCGAGTGCCCCCCAGGCTTCTCAAGCAGTCAAATACCAAATCCACAGAATCTCTCGAACCGCGCTTCAAACTGTTCCGTGCGGGCAACTTTTACTTCTCTCGACCTCCGGGTGCCTTCCACAAACTGTTCTTCCATTCGATTTGTACACTTTCCAGCTTGTGCTTCAGTTCCTCCAGTGCCGAGTAGATATTCCCGTTTCGATAAGCAGTCTCATCGAGGATTTTGATCCAGTCCTCCTTAAACGTGGAAGACTGGGCAAGACATTCCACCAGACTCGTCTGCAAAGGCAGGAGCGCCCCGGCTTCGATGTTCGGATTATCGTCCATCATCAGGTCCCGAACGTGCAGCTTCGCCGCCCAGATGGGTACCTTGCTCCGTTCCGCGGCGAATGCTTTGCTGTCGAACTTGTTGGCCAGCATGCGGCCATAGGCGGCTGACAGCCAGCGTGGCAGCGGATCGTGCCGGCGGGTCAGCGTCGCTGCGCCGGCCAGTTCCACTGCCAGCACTTCCTGATTGATCTTGCGATTTTGGCTCGTCGGTCCAAGCAGGATATAGGTACGTCCCTTGTCATGTACGTAGACACTGGTTTCCATCGCTTCCGGCTTGGCCTGCTTGAGGCGGTAGAACAGGTCGTTGAACTCGTGCCGTTCCTTGCACACGAAGACGATGAGCTTGTCTTCCCAGTGATAGGGTCGATCGCTCATCTGCTGGTTCGGCCGCATGACCATTTCCTTGTCGTACCCTACCGATTTCTGGGCGAAGACGATGGCCCGCTCGGTTGCCTTGCCGATGCTCTCGAGCTGCTTGGCATCGACCGTGCCGTAGATCACCGCATGGTCGGTCTGGCTCTCGCCGGTCTTGCCCTGGTTCTTGCGAACATTCGATTTCCAGAAGGCGGCGGCGTGTTCAGCGCTCCCCTCGCCTTTTCCCTCGGAAGCCAGGGCCACGCTGCAGCAGAGCAGCGACGACAAAATCACGACACTTCGCATGACACTTCCCTCTCCAAGGCTCCACGAGCCAGTTGCCAGCCTCTATTCTACAGGCTAAGTTCCTAACAGCAGCTTAAGCACAGGGTAGTGGGTCACGCTCCTCCCCTTGCCAAGGGGAGGTTGGGTGGGGTCGAGCACTCCGGGGAAATTACCCCCTCCAACTCCCCCTTGGAAAGGGGGAGAGAAAGATACAAACCCATTGCCTCAGGTGGAGTCTACTATGTTTCGCCCGCCAACGATAACGATTCTTGCCGTCGGACTGTTGGTTTTACTCCGGTCGCCCACGACAGTCGCCCAGCCACCCGACAAGAAACCCGTCCCGATGTTTAACGGCCAGAACTTCAACGGCTGGTACAAGTTCTCGGGCGATAAGAAGGTCAATCCTGAAAACCTCATCGTGATGCATCCCTTTGAGAAGTACATCATCCTCAAGGGAACCTCGCCCGGCTACCTGGCTACCGACAAGAAGTATGCCAACTATGAATTGACCTTCGAGTGGCGCTGGGCCTTAGACCCGGAGAACATCCAACGCAAAGCGGGAGAGATTCCAGCCCGCAAGAGCGGCGTCCTCGTACATTTCGCCGGAGACAACGATCTGGTCTGGCCCAAGTCGGTTGAGGCGGTTCTCGATTTTAATCGTGCCGGCGATCTCTTTCTCATCCGTGGGTTCAAGCTCTCAGTCAAACCCGACCGCGTTGATCGCGAAAACGCCCGCCATATTCTCCGTTCTCACGATGGCGCCGAACGGCCGCTGGGCGAATGGAACCAGGGCGTCATCACTTGTCACGGTGGGTTCATCAGCGTCAAAGTCAACGATGCTCTGGTCATCACCGGCAGAAACGCCGAAAACACTTCGGGACGCATCGCCCTCCAGTCCGAAGCCGGCGAGATTCATTTCCGCAACATCATGATGCGCCCGCTCGAAGGAAAGCCGGTTGATCCGGAGAAGGATGAGTAAGCCAAGCTGAGGGACTTTGCTGCCGTCTCCCCGGTATTTCTCCCCTCTCCCCCGGAGGGAGAGGGGCCGGGGGTGAGGGGGAGCGAAGACAAGCTGCCATCTCTTGCACGCGCCCCTTCGCTCTTTGAAGTTGCGCACCCTACCGACAAGCACATATTTCCATCATGAATAGAGTCGTATTTGGCCTGAAAGGCCTGGGGCGAACAGCCCAGGGTTGCCGAAACGAGCGAAGCGATGTGAAGGCTACCCTGGGTTAAACGACACAACAAATAGATTGTCGCCTGTAGGGCGATGGGACGATTGTCATAGACGGCGTCTCCGTATCCCTTATCAGGGAAAAGAAAAGGCTAAGACACTACCTTACCCAGGGTAGCCTTCGCATCGCTGCGCTTGCTCCAGCAACCCTGGGCTGTTCGCTACTGGCCTTTCAGGCCACAAACCCATCAAGATTTCGTTGCCACGATGAAAGCAAACCCGTGTTACGCGCAACTTCTACACTAGCCCCTCGTCCTATCATTGCTTCGCCGACCCCAACTCCTTCGTCTGCCAGGCTAACGGCCAGGCGTTGCCCTTCTTCGGTGCATCGGGAGAACGATTGGAAATCACCGAGGTGCCTCGGAAGACCAGCACCGTCTGCTGATCGGTGGGGTAGCTCATGAAAGCCAGGTCGCCCCACGTCTCAACGCCCGCTTCCCCAGGCAGGGCCGGCACGTCGGATCTCGTCGTCGAGATGACCAGATATTCGTTCTGGCTCAGAGTCGCTTCCACCGCCAGCTTTTCGTAGCGTTGCTCCAGCTTGCTGACCGTATTCCTCAGCCTCAGCGATTCCATGAACACGTTGGTGTTCGATTCCGTGGCCAGGGCGCACTTCACCATGGGAACGAGCCGTATCTTCGTCATCCCGTCGGGCAGCTTCTGAAGCATGATGGCGAACTGCATTTCCAACTGGCTGACGTTGCGGGCGACATAGTCCTTCTCCGCGTCGGGCACCAGAAGCTTCGCTTTCCCGCCCGGCCTGCCCACCGGCCATACGAGTTCTACCTCGCTGCGGTTCAGCATGCGTCGGGCTTCGACGGTGCAGACTGGGGCCAGTTTCGGAACGTCGATCATGCGGTCTTGAACGATCGTCTGTTCTCGAACCACCTCGGTGGAAGCTTGCTGAACTTCCTTGGCGTACTCCGGGTTGGCGATAGCCGCCTGGAGTCGAGAACCCGTGGCGGAGCGCATCAGTCCGATGCGCAAACCATGCTGCGCCAGCGCCTGGCGCTGGTCGAGAGGCAGAAACTGCTCGTCGAGTTCAGCCCACAGCCCTTCATTGAGCATGGGTTGATCGCGCCGCCATACCATCGTGGCGATATCGATCTGGGCGACAGACTCGTCTTCGGGATTCAGCGCGGTAAACGACTGGCGGTACTGCTTCTGCCAGTTCATGCTGTCGACAATCTCCGGCCAGGTGCAGCCGGAAAAGCAGCAAGCCAGCGACAGCCCGACGATCATCCTTGATCGAGACGTACGATGCACAGACTATCCCCCGCAATAACGAGAGGGGAGATAACGGGGGGGAGGAGAGTTGTCAAGGGGAGAAGGGAGAGGAGCCAGAAGCCAGAAGATAGGGGTCAGAATTTAGGGGTCAGGGGTCAGAGTGAAGACGAGTTGTCAGTTGTCAGTAACAATTCCAAGTGGGGCTGGCCCGGTCTTAGAAGCCCCCGAAGGGGGCGACCGGGAGGTAGCTGGCAGCGCTAGCTGCCAGTATGTAGCAAATAAGTAGCAGAGCCCCGATAGGGGCGATTGGGACTTAGCCCCTGTTCCAATCGCCCCTACCGGGGCTCTGCACGCAAATCATATTCAACTGGCAGCTTGCGCTGCCAGCTACATCCCGGTCGCCCCTTATCAGGGGCTAACGGTTATCAATCTTGTTCCAACGGATGCTGGCGGATGAGTTATAAGCCTTGATCGTGCATGGGGAATACTGACAACTGACAACTAAAAACTGACAACTCGTCTTCAATCTGACCCCTTACTTCTCTTCCCCCATCAACGCCTCCAGCACCTTCATCCCGATCTTGTCGACTTCGCCCTGTAGATTGGAACGATTACTGAGGACAACCACACCCAGCGAGGGACTCTTGCTGAACCCGGCAAAGCTGGAGAAGCCGCCGGTGCCGCCGTTATGCCACCAGATGCGCTTCTTGTTGATCTCCGCGATGATCCAGGCCAGGCCGATCTGCATCTTGGCGTTCATCTCGTATTGCGGAGCCAGTGCCACCTCAAAGGCCAGCGCTGGTGGCGTCTTCTTCGTTCGGCCCATCGCCGCTTCCAGATAGACCAGCATATCAGCAGCGGTCGAGCGAACCGCACCGGCGGGTCCGATCGTATCCAGGAACTCCCAGTGTGGCGAAGGCTTGCCATCCTGAGCGAAGCCATCAACGAACCGTGCCTTGTCTGCCTCGGGCACATGAATCGAGCTGCTCTTCATGCCCAATGGGGTGAATAATCTCTCCTGAAGCAGGGTCTCGTAGTTCTTCTTGTACTTCTGAGTCAGGGCGTAGCCCAGCAGCCCCATACCGTAGTTGCTGTAACTGACGTTCGGCTTGGGGCTCTCCTTCGGCTTGGTGTTCGACAGGCTCTTCTTGAGATCGTCTTCGTTGTAGTCGCCGTAAGGATTCGCCATCAACTTGCTGTTGGCCAGCAGCTTCGATTCCAGTCCCACCGGAGACCGGGGGAACCCGGAAGTATGGGTCGCCAGGTCTTCGACGGTGATCTCTTTGTTCCCCCGTTTGGGAACAGTCATGCCCGCTGGTAGATAAGACTGCACCGGGTCGTCGAGCTTGGCTTCGAGCCGCTGGATGGCATCTGCCAGTAGAAAAGCCGTCATCGTCTTGGTGATGGAGCCGATCTCGAAGATGGTGTTCTCATCGAGCTTCTCCAGCGAACCGGGCTTCTCGCCCATGGTGAAGAAGTGCTTTTTCCCCTCTCGATCAATCACGCCGATCACGAGGGCATTCAGCTTCTTCGCTTCAATCAAAGGCAACGCCTGCTTCTCCGCAGCCATCTGCCAGGCCTGCTTGTCACCAGCCCGCAGCGCTAGCAAGGGAATGCCTGGCGATGACTTGGCGTCCCTTGCTAGCGCAGCGGGCTGGTATTCTGGCTCCTGGCTTCTAATCTCAGCAACCAACATCGCACACAACGCCAGTATCATCCCGCTGCCAAGTACCTTCTTCATGGTCTGCCTCTCCGAATCTTGCTAAGATGAAGTTGTATTCTATGACTCACTACTTGATCTACCTCCAGGGAGTTTCCCATGAAGTTCGAATTGCCCAAACTCACCTACCCTACCGGTGCCCTGGCCCCCGTCATCAGCCAGGAAACCATGGAACTCCATCATGGCAAGCATCACGCAGCCTATGTGACCAACCTCAATGCCGCTGTTGAGAAGCACGCCAGCCTCGCCAACAAAACAGTGGAAGAGTTACTCAAAGACACCAAAGCCCTCCCCGACGATGTCCGCCAGGCGATCATCAACAACGGCGGTGGTCACTACAACCACAGCCTCTTCTGGGAAATCATGGCTCCGGGTGGCAGCAAGGAACCGGTCGGCGCTCTCAAGGACGCCATCGCTGCCATGGGTGGCCCCGACAAGCTCAAGGAACAGATCAACGACTTCGGCATGAAACGCTTCGGCTCCGGCTGGTCCTGGCTCGTCCTCGATGGCGGCCATCTCAAGGTGATCAGCAGTGCCAATCAGGATTGCCCGCTGATGACCAATCAGTTCCCTGTGCTGGGTGTGGATGTGTGGGAACATGCCTACTACGTCGACTACCGCAACCGCCGGGCCGACTACCTCAAGGAATGGTGGAAGGTCGTCAATTGGGATGTCGTCGGCCAGCGCTACGATGCCGGCCTCAAGGCGAAGTAGTGTCTTCTCCCCTCTCCCCTGGAGGGAGAGGGGTTGGGGGTGAGGGGGAGGAACGTGCAACACCTCCGTCACCAGGTAGATAGATAGAGAGCCGTGGCAGGGGTCAATGGTACTCCATTGCCCCCTGCGAATTGGCGAAAATGTTTGCACCTCACGCAGGGGGCAGATGAGTACATCTGACCCCTGCCACGGTTTTCAACGCTCCTAACCTTGCCCCATCCGTACAGTTTCCCAACCCATATCGAGCATTCCCTGTCAATAATGGTTCCGAGCCTCGCCGAAATTCCCGGTTCCACTTATAGTGAACGTATCGTATTTGCGGACGGATTGCCTGCACGGAGTGGCGTTTCATGACGGATCAACGATCGCGCTGGGTTCCTCAGCCGTTCGGTCCAGGATGGCTCAGGGAATGGCTCAAACGCCATCAGCACCCGATCAGCTTTGTGCTGCATCTGGTCGGCATCCCGATGACCATCTGTGCCCTGCTCCCTCTGCTGTTTGATATCACCTCCTTCACCATGTGGTGCTACGCCGCTGTCCTGTTCCTGGTCGGGTATGGTCTCCAGTTCCTTGGCCACGCCATTGAGGGCAACGATGCTGGCGAAACGATTCTTGTGAAAAAGTGGCTGGGCAAGCCCTATGTGGCAGTCGCCCCGCGCTGGGAAGATACCCCCGCCGCTACGTCACCCACGACTCATTCGTAACTATTTGCTCTAAACCGTGGCAGGAGTCAGTTGTACTCAACTGCCCCCTGCTTCGTTACAACAGTTGTTGCTGCGCTAGGGTACGGTCTCCCGACCGTACCCTTTCCGCTTGCTTGAGCGGTTTGGCATGCCCATAATAATGTCTGTTAGCGCGTAGGTCGCAAACCATGCCTGACCCAATCGTACTTCTGGTTATTATTTTCCATGCATGGGATGCGATGAGCTTTGCTTGGCTTTGGTGGAATGGTACTAACAACAGAATGAAAGCTCCCGTTGAAATAGATACATCAGAAGACAAAGGAGAATCGTCACCTCAGATTCGCAGACTCTCATTCCAAACTGACCTGCGCTAAGGTACGCTCTCCCGACCATAACCTTTCCAACGACCGAAGGTCCCTGCGCTAGGGTACGGTCTCCTGACCGTACCCTTTCCGCCGACCGAAGGTCTCCCACTTTGGCGTCCCCCCACCCTGCACTATCATCCCCAACTATCCACTGGAACTCCAGCCCCCGCTATGGTAGGGTATCCCCTCCCACCTTGAGACCTCTTCATGGCTGATGCTCTTCCGACCACGCCCTGGTGGCGTGAGATGACACGGTATCACTGGTTCGTCTTCATCGTCGCCGCCGTCGGCTGGCTCGCTGATTGCATGGATCAGCAGCTCTTCGTCCTCACCCGCGATGATGCCCTCTCTGAACTCATGGGCTTACCCGCCAGTGATGATGCCGTTCGCAAGGCTGGCGGAACAGCTACCGCTATCTTCCTCATGGGGTGGGCCATCGGCGGACTGGTCTTCGGTGTGATGGGCGATCGGGTCGGTCGCGTCCGCACCATGCTCATGACCATCGTCCTCTACTCGGTCTTCACCGGCATCTCCATCTTCGCTACCGGCTTCTGGGATTACTCGTTCTACCGCTTCCTCACCGGCCTTGGCGTCGGCGGTGAGTTCGCCGTCGGTGTCGCTCTGGTTGCTGAGGTCATGCCCAGTCGCGCCCGTCCCTACACCCTCGGCTTGCTTCAAGCCTTCTCTGCCATCGGCAACTGTCTCGCTGCCCTCATCTATATCGGGTTGGGCATGCTCGAAATGAATGGCAGCTTGAAAGGGCTGACGCTACTCGGCCTGCCTTTAACTGGCTGGCGCATCGCCTTCCTCATCGGCACCATTCCCGCCGCCGTCGCCCTCCTCGTTCGACGCAAGCTGAAAGAACCAGAGCGCTGGGTCGAAGCCAAGGGTCAGAAGCGAGGTTCCTACTCCGAGCTGTTTGGCGATGCCCGCTGGAGGCGTCATGCCATCCTCGGCCTGGGCCTGGGTTTCGCCGCCGTCGTCGGTCTCTGGGGTATCGGCTTCTTCGGCGTGCAACTCGCCAAGACGGTGTTCAACGAGAACTTCAAGGCTGCCGGCATGTCAGGTAACGAACTGGCGGGCAACGTCAAAATCTGGGGCGGCCTCTATTCCTTCTTCCTGAACCTCGGTGCCGGCTTTGGCATGATCTACTTCGGCTACCTCGCTCAAGCCTTGAGTCGCCGCATGGCCTTCTTCCTCTCGTTCCTCGCCGCCATGGTCGCTACCGCCTCAACCTTTTGGATGTTCAACGATGCCAGCATGGTGTTCTGGCTGACGCCGATCATGGGTTTTTGTCTGCTCTCCCTCTTTGCCGGCCTGGCGATCTACCTGCCGGAACTCTTCCCCACCCGTCTCCGCAGCACCGGCGTCAGCTTCTGCTATAACGTCGGCCGCTTCGTCGCCGCCTGGGGGCCCTACACGTTTGGCTTCCTCACTGGCAGCGTCTTCTCCGAAGCTCACGGGTACGGCAAAGTCGAAGGCTTGCGCTACGCCGGCGTCGTGATGTGCAGCATCTTCCTCATCGGCATCGCTGTGCTCCCCTTCGCCCCGGAGACCAAAGGCAAGCCGCTACCGGAGTGACGTCTATTCTCTCCCCCTTTCCAAGGGGGAGCCGGAGGGGGTAAGCCCGTGGCAGGGGTCAACGGTACTCCGTTGCCCCCTGCTGAATGTTCAGAGATTCCTGGATGATTCGCAGGGGGCACGATGAATACATCGTGACCCCTGCCACGGCTTGCTGGTTATTCTAAAGTTCCTACTCGAACCCGACACAGCACCAGCATCTCCCCCTGCGCATCGAGCAGCCGTTGTTCGTGTTCGACAGGAAGTGAAAACACCGCTCGTTCCGCCTCCGTCAATACACACCAGTTCACCCCCTGAGTGGGCAACTGATCCCACGCCGAAATCCGCCGCACCGCCCGCCCATAATTGAACATCAGGCACTCATCCTTAACCTTGCTCAAATAGAGTGTCGCCTCGGTGGGAACAAACTCCTGCATGATCTTCGCCTGTTCGGCCAGGCTGGGCCGCTTGGCAAACCGCGCCGGGATGATGATTTCGACATAGACGACTTTCACCACGCACCAGATGAGAAAAAAGCCGAGCATGAGCCTGTAGCGGGACTCGCGGAGAGTTCCGACGAGAGGCGGATCGGAAGTCTGGCGACTTCCGCTACCATGTTCACGAATGAGTCGCATGGCTGCCAACGCCCCCAGCAGCGTCCATGCCGGGATCAGCGAGAAACTCTGGCGGATGTTGTGATCAGGGAAGATAGTCATCATCAAGGTGCCTAAGATGGCCCAGCACCAGAGCGAGTCGCCGAGGTACCTACGGGATTGCTGCATTGTCGTGGCAGGGGTCAACGGTACTCCGTTGCCCCCTGCGAAAGGTGCAGCACTATCCCAGATTGCAGGGGGCAGTTGAGTACAACTGACCCCTGCCACCACTCCTTGTACGTCTAAACCCGTGCCACACTCCGTTGGTACTCCAACGGGGTGTGCCTCAGTCGCTAGTCTTCCTCTCCATAATCCAAAAAGAGCAAACGCCGACCAAGGCAACGCCAACCCCAACACTTTGAAGGGATGCACCAACGTCTCCAGCCACAAATGCTGGCTCGTGCTCTGCCCATGAATCACCCGTGGCGCCCCCTCTTTCCACAACATATTGAGGACATTCGACCAGCCCAGTTCAAACACCACCGCCCCGAGCCAGCACCAGACGAGCGCCACCCCGATCAGTGCCGCCAGCAAATGATGCCAATGGAACAGCCGCCAAAGTTGCCGATGCCAGGCGAGCATCGGAATGACCATGACGTAGAAGAACAGAAACCCCATCCACTTGGTCAGCACCCCACCCGCGACACAGACGAGCGCAGCGATCCACCAGCCGAGGCACCTACGGGATAAACCCGTAGGCTCTTGGACGCACTCCATCACCCTCAAAAAACAAGCCCACGCCCCCAGCACCCACATCACCAGCAGCGTATCAATCTCCGAACTCGATGCCTTCTCCAGCCAGAGCAGACTCATGGGCAATGCCATCGCACAGAGCAGTGCGGTCAACGAATCACGATACCTTCTCACCGTGAAATAAACGATCAACACCGCCGCCATCCCCGCCAGAGCCGCAGGTAATCTCGATGACCATGTGGTCACTTCCCCAAACACCATCCCCGTCGCTGCAATCGCCCAATAGAACATCGGCGGCTTCGTCAGGATCGGCTCCCCATACAGCCGAGGCACGACCCAATCGCCAGTACGATACATCTCTTTCCCAATGATCGCCCGCAATCCTTCCGTCCGATACAGATCACCCTGATGGATGCCATAGAAAAAGAGGAGCAACGACCAGACGATCAACAGAGGTAGCTGAAGTCGCTGTTGTGACCGGTCTCCTAACCTGCGCTGTGGCCGGTCTCCTGACCGTGCCACTTCGGCGCTGTGGCCGGTCTCCTGACCGTGCCACTTCTCGCTCGACCGCAGGTCTCCTTGATCTTCAGGAGACCTTCGGTCAAACCCGGTGGCAAGGTCAGGAGACCTTGCCACAGCGCGTGTTCTCCCAACGTCAGCTACCGGCTCACCCGCAATCTCCCAAGAAATCGACATAGCATCCTTGCCATCTGCCTGCGTTCATGTTGAACTAGGTTACCAGCCCGAAGCGCTAGCGAGGGAACGTCTCGCAATCGCAGGTATACCCTCGCTAGCGCTTCGGGCTGGTATAGCCAAGATCGTACCCCAACCCCCCATTTCCGAGAAGACCGGTTCCATGATGCTCACCCCCACCGGCTGCCAGCAACGCCGCCAGCGACTCCTCGCCGCCCTCCCCAAGGAAACCGAGATGGTGCTGATCTACGATCCGCAACATCTCTTCTACTTCGCCAACTACGTCCACTCGCCCTTCGTCTTCCGCAGCAACGACGCCGGCGCGGTCTTAGTGATCGACGACAGCGGCAAAGCGACACTGATCGCCGACAGCATGGTGAAGAACTTCTGCGATCAGGCCCATGTCGATGAAGTGGTTGCCCCGACCTGGTACGATGGCAAACACTCCGCCCCACACCGGGAAGCCCTGCTCGTCATTAGCGTTCTCAACTACATGAAGAACGTCTCAGCCAAGCGGATCGGCATCGAACTCTCCCAGGTGCCGGCTGGCATCTTGCTGGGCCTCTCCCGAGAGAAGCAGCTTTTCTCCATCGATCCAGTGATGCCCGGCATCAAACGGAGCAAGTTTCCTGACGAGGTCGATCTCCTCAAACGCTCCATGCGCCGGCGAAGCGGGAATGGCTGCCGGGCTGAAGAACATCAAGCCCGGCATGAGCGAATTGGAAATCTTCTTCCTCGTCCAGAACGCAGCGATGGCTGCCAGCGGCGGGCAGGCCCAGGTCTATGGCGACTTCGTCACCGGGCCACGCACCGAAGAGATCGGCGGCCCGCCGTCAGATCGAAAGGTGCAGGCTGGCGAACTGGTGCTGCTCGACTTCTCCACCATCATCGGCCAGTACCGGGCAGACTTCGCCAACACCCACATCTGTGCCGGCAAACCCAGCGACAGACAAAAAGACATGTACCTCGCCTGCATGGAAGCCATTGCCGCTGGTGAAAAGAAACTCAAAGCCGGTGTTTTAGCCAAAGATGTCGATCGTGCCGTTCGTTCAGTCTTTGAAACCAAACATCTGAACGAACATTTCCCCCATCACGTAGGTCATGGTATCGGCCTGGGTCACCCCGAACCCCCGTTCCTGGTACCCGAAAGTAACGACACCCTCGTCGCCGGCGATGTCATCACCCTCGAACCGGGCCTCTACATCAAAGGCACCGGCGGCATGCGATTCGAAAGAAACTACCTCATCACCGCTACGGGGTATGAGCTGCTTTCAAATCACAAGTTGACCCTGGAGGCGTAGAAAAGTGGATTGTAGCAGGTCTTTCTCCCCTCTCCCTCCTGGGGAGAGGGGCCGGGGGTGAGGGGTTTCTAGATCGCCCTTCCGGTTGAAAACGAAGATACTGTCAACTCAAAGAACACGCCTCAGAAAAAGACAAAAGGGGTGAACTCGATTGAGGTTCCCCCTCACCCCTCACCCCTCACCCCTAACCCCTCTCTCCGTTGGGGAGACGGGAACCAGATGGAGAAGTCAGTGTCGAAGGAATCCCCAGCCTGGCATCCGCTTGCCGCCTTCGTGCTGCCGTTCGTCGTCTTTGCCGTCGCCACTTCCATCGAAAGCATGGAAAGCCTGAAGCCCTGGTACCCCCTGCTCTATGGCATCAAAACCGCTGGCATCCTTGGCGTCCTCTGGTGGGGTCGTCGCTATTATCCCGCCTGGTCAACTAAGGGCCTGAGCACCGGACTCCTCTTCGGCCTCGTCGGCGGCGTCGCCTGGATTGTACTCTGTACCTGGAACCTCGAGACCTCACTACTCCCTGCCATGCTCGCTACCCTCGGCGACTGGCTCAACATGCCCAGCCTGGCTGACTGGTTCAAGCCCGGCAACAGAGTCGGCTACAATCCCTTCGCTGAACTCTCCCCCGCTGCTGCCTGGACGTTCACCGTCATCCGCCTCGTCGGCCTGGTGATCGTCGTACCGATCATGGAAGAGTTCTTCTGGCGGGTTTCTCAATCGGGCATTAGTCAACGATGATTGGCGCAGACCTCTTTAACGAACATTGGCCGACTGTTCCCTGGGGCAAGATCACGCCTTTCAGCATGACCATCGTTACCCTATTCTTCGTTCTCTCTCACCCCGAATGGACTGCCGCCCTCGTCTGGGGCCTGGGGATCATGCTGGTCTACTGGTACACCCGCAACCTCTGGGCCTGCGTCGTTGCCCACGCCGCCAGCAACGCCGTCCTGGGCTACTACATCCTCGCCCATCAACAATGGCATCTCTGGTAGACCCTGCCATGCGAGCGGGGGGCGTCAGCCCCCTGAGTAAACCTTGCGCCCTCAAGCGAAGATCTTCTCGTTCCCAGGCGGAGCCCTCATCGTTACACACAAGTCGGAAGGACTTTTATTTTGCCCGAAGGGCATTACCACCACAGCCCTGGGTTGCGAGGTACGCCTCGCTACCCAGGGAAGACAAGCCCACGACATACATTTCCTGAAAGGAATCACCAACCCTGCGTAAACAGTATCTGACACAGCCGGTGCTGGAGTTCCCTTTCAGGGAACATGTGATTTTTCGTCAGCTACCTTGGATAGCGATGAGTACATCGCAATCCAGGGCTGTGGAGGAAATGCCTTTCAGGCAAGGCATAGTGACAATATCGGTTCGATGCAGAGTTGTGTGTAACGACGAGGGCGGAGCCTGGGAACGAGACGTCACCGTCTCAACTCATCTCACCGCCCGCTACCACTGTTGCGTCCCGACACCCCTCCGTGCTATGTGTGTATTTGTACACATACACTCACGGAGACGCACCGCCATGACCGAAAAACCTGAACGCCTCTCCCTCTTTCGCCGCTACCTCGTCCAGGGCTACAGCACGAGCACCCTCATCATCCAGGCCAAGGTTCTCTGGGGTCTCTCCGAAGAGCAGGCTCGCCAGGAACTGAACGAAGTCAAACGCCAGCTCGCCCTCGATGCCACCACCATGGACATCCTCGCCGAACTGATGATCGTCTATCAGCAACATCAGCAAGGCCTCGAGATCATGTCGCGTGAACTCAAAGGCGAGAACGTCACCGCCAGCTTCCACAACACCCATCGCATGCGTCTCAACGACACCAAAAACATCATCATCAGCATCGGCGACTACCGCGACAAGGCTGGCCGCAACCGCACCGAATGCCCTGAAAAAGAGGCCGATCTCGCTAAAGAGAAGGCCGAGAACGCCAAGATCACCTGGGAGTGCGCCGAGTATCAGGCCATGCAGGGCTACCACTACGATCACTATCATGGCATGGTGCAGCCCGGGAATAATCTGCCGAGCATGGAGCTGGCGATTCGTGATTGCATCCGCATGAGGATGCTGCCCAAGAGCCAGTACGAAGACTTCATGATCCTGCAACTCTTCAACGCTCTCACCGAGGATGAAAAGAGGATCGACCCCGAGACGCTGTGTAAAGAAGAGAAGATGTCGGCCCTGCACAACTGGGATCCGAACGTCCACGCCGAGCCGGGGCAGACCAAGTATAAGCTGTACGAAGAGATGTCGCGGATCATCTTCCTGCAACGTGTACAAGAGTACAACGACATCTATGCCAAGGCAGCCCAGCACGTCGATGGCCTGATGGACGAAAAACAGATCGAGCCGGGCATGCGCTTCCCGTTCGTCGGCGTGCCTCCCATCGTGAAGAAGGCCGCCGATGGTGATAAGGAAGCGATCGCCAAGCTGCAATCGATGGTGAACCGCGCGAGAATGCGCAGCCCCGAAGCGGTCGCCGAGGAAGCCGAAGAGAACCGTCGCAACCTCGACTGGGGCCGAGCCTCCGCCATCGGGCTAGCGTTACTGCTCGCCTTCTGCTCCGTGTGGATGTGTGGCTGCATGATCTTCAGCCCGGCGATGAGTTCGATCGTGATGCCGTTGGAAGTGACAGAGTCGTTGATAGTCGTCGATGAGGTTGTTGAACAGACCATTTACCGCCAAGACGCCAAGAAGGCCAAGAAGAATACCAGCCACGATTCTTGGCGCTCCTCGGCGTCCTGGCGGTTCAATTCCAACGCTTTTTTCGAGGGTTCCCGCCACGCCCCCATCAGCAGCGGATGACGCACAAACTACCCAAGAGCAGGATTTTCGACGAAATCCCTGCTCCAGAGCACAGAGATACTGTGCGCCAATGTGCAACAATGCGAGTTCCGAATGCGAGCGGGGGGCGTCAGCCCCCTGAGTCTAAACCTTCGTCTTTTCACCGTAACGCAAGTTCACCACGAAACGCCCAGTAACGGGCGCGACTCCCTCCTCAGGGGGCTGACGCCCCCCCCGCTCGCATTCTCCCCGCTCACATGGCATGCTGAGGTGAACCAGAGACCAACACCCATTGAAACCAATCGTAATGATGAATCACCTACGAAAACAACGACCGGTCCGTCTTCTCCACCATCTCCTGAGGCATCGTCTTTCCCAAATGCTCATATGCCTTGGCTGTCGCCATCCTTCCACGAGGGGAACGAACCACAAACTGAGCTCGCAACAGGAACGGCTCCACTTCGTCAGAAAGCGTATCAGCAGCCAGGCTGAGCGTGGCTGCCAGTGCTTCGACGCCGACCGGCCCGCCACCGAAGACACCGGTGAGCGCTTCGAGGTAACGGCGATCCTGCTTATCGAGCCCTTCCTTATCGACCTCAGCCATCTTGAGAGCAGCCTGACAGATCGGGAAATCGATGCTTCCTTCCGCTTCGCTGGTGGCGTAGTTCCTGACCCACCACAGCCGACTGTTGGCAATACGGGGGGTACCCCGACTGCGGCCGGCAATCTCCTTCGCAGCTTCGGCATTGATCGGCGTCTTCAGTTTGCCGGCGTTGATCGTCACGATCTGGGCCAGCTCTTCGAGAGTGTAGAAGTCGAGGTGTTCGTGGTGCTTGAAGCGGTCACGCATGGGGCCGGTGAGCATGCCACTGCGGGTGGTGGCCCCGATGAGAGTGAAGCGATTGAGGGTCATGTAGATGGTTCGGGCGTTCATCCCTTCGCCGATGGGGATGCCAAGCTTGAAGTCTTCCATCGCTGAGTAGAGATACTCTTCCACGACCCGGGGCGTGCGGTGGATTTCATCGATGAAGACGATGGACCCTTCCTTGGCGTTGGTCAGATACGGCAACAAATCAGCAGGGCGAGTAAGGGCCGGCCCGGAGGTGATCTGGATGCTGGTATCAAGTTCGTTGGGCAGCACGGTGGCGAACGTCGTCTTCCCCAACCCCGGCGGGCCATCAAAGAGGATGTGCCCCAGCGGTTCTTTGAGTTTCTTGCAGGCATTGATGGCAATGCGCAGCCGTTCGACGGTCTGCTTCTGGCCAATGACTTCGGTGAGCCGACGCGGGCGCAGAGCATCATCCCGGCGTTTGTCGTCCGGGTTGCCGGGGGTGTTGCCAGTGATGAGAGGTTCTCGGGGCATGGAGGTCTTCTGATCAGTTAGTGTTTAGTGTTTGGATGACTTCTGGCGTTTGCGTAGCTGATCTCGTACTTCTTCCCAAGTCATGCCCGTCTCTGGATGCGCTTCATATTCAGCAAGCCTTCGATCTAACTCTTGCTTCTCTTCTTCGGTAAGTTCAAACAACTCATCATAGTTCGAGATGCTATCCCAGATTTCTCCAACGAGCTCGATTTTCTCTTCATTGCTGAGCTTATCAAGGCCGTACTTTTGCATTGTAGGAAACATTGCTTTTCTCCTTCCACGTACCAATACGATTCTACGAGATGATCTATAGCGGTGATAGCTGTACAGGATTAGAATCAGGCCACACGCCCGAGCCTAAGGTTTTTTCGATCATCAGGATCATTGTCATGGAAGCAGAAGGAAAAGTGGCCAAGCAAGTAGGTGGACGTGGGTACTATGCCCTCGTCCAACTCAATTGCACTGACATCGGCTGCAATTCCACTGTCGTGACTCTTGAACCATCCGCCGTTGATGATTGGTATCATCGACAAGGATTCGTAGTCGCTGCGATCAGAGGAGTTCAATTTGCTCTGGACCTGGCAGCTACTTCAGCACAATGCACCATAACACGGATACATGGCATGCCAGTTGATACATCACAACGTACAGTGGCAATTGCTGCCATATGTGCAACTTGGCTGGCGATTGGGTTCGAACCTTGCAGCCAGCTGACTGAGCTGCTGGAAAGTATTCTTCTTAAGCTTCCTCCACTATCCCTCACTGAAATAGAACGTTTGCTATTGGCAACTACCAAGCAATCGTAATTGCTTCTACCTACCCCCCAATCGCATGCATCGTCCTGCTCGGTTTCACGAACTTGGCCGTGTTAATCTCGTGCCCTTCCCACTTGCTTGCAACATTACGGCGAATCACATCGGTCAGCGCTGCCACATCCACCGCATCAGCACGCAGTAACGGTTTGACATCATCCTCTTCCAAAGCAAACAGGCAATGCCGCAGCTTGCCATCAGCGGTGAGTCGAATGCGGTTGCAGCTCTTGCAGAACGGTCGAGAGACGCTGGCGATGATGCCGAGGCGACCGACGCCATCACTGTACTTGAACTCCATGGCAGGATTGTGGCGGTCGTAATCATCAGCAGGTAGCAGCGGGCCGAACGCTTCTTCGAGCTGATCCATGATCTCATGGGCGAAGTAGCACTTACTCCGTTCCCAGCTCTCCGCACCAATGGGCATGTATTCGATGTAGCGCATCTCCAAGCATTGTTCCCGACAGAAGCGGGCCAGGGGCACCACGTCCATATCATTGATGCCCCGGATGATGACAGCGTTGATCTTGATGCGATCGAATCCTGCCTTCTGAGCGCGCTCGATGCCACGCAGGACCAGATCGAGGCCGCTGCGACGGGAGAGTTGTTCAAATCGCTGAGCATCGAGAGTGTCGAGACTCAGGTTGATGCGATGCACGCCAGACTGAAAGAGTGCCTCGGCCTGTTGAGCAAGCAACAAACCGTTAGTAGTCAAGCCGATGTCGTCAATGCCGGGGATGTCACGCAGCATCTCCGCCAGGCGGTAGAGATCTTTGCGAAGGAGCGGCTCGCCCCCAGTGAGTCGCAGCTTGTTGACTCCCAGCGGGGCAGCGACACGAACGAATCGAGCGATTTCTTCAAAAGTCAGCAACTCCCCTTTATCGAGGAAAGTGACATCCTCGGGCATGCAGTAAACACAGCGAAGATTGCACCGATCCGTCACACTGATGCGCAGATTGTTGTGAACACGCCCGAAGGTGTCAATCAAGCGGGTATCATTCTCAACCATCTGGATCGACATAAGTTCCTGTAACGAAGCGGTTTGCGCTGCCTGGCCTCATCGTGAGTAGCCGCCAATCAATATCCTGACGCTGAAATCGTACTAGATCGTTGCCGGGGGTATTGCTCTTTCTATACTAACTGACCGGTTGATATTCTGCGCCAGTAATGTTGCCGGTATAGTTTCGGAGTACGGTCATGGCCAAAGACAAGAACGTTCGCGGTATCATCAAGCTGCAAAGCACCGAGAGCAATCACGCTTATTATACCGAGAAGAACCGCCGTAACGTCACCGAGAAGCTCGAGGTTCGCAAGTACGACCCGACTCTCCGCAAGCATGTGCTCTATAAAGAAGGCAAGATGTAATCACTCCCGATTGAGGGAGGGCGAGGCTCCCGCCGAGCCGTTAGCAAGACAAGACCACATTCAGACAGATTCAGGTGCTACGATGAAACCCAAGATTCACCCCGACTATCGTGACGTGATCTTCAAAGATACCGCAGCGAACTTCGCTTTCATGAGCCGTTCGACGGTTAAGACCAAGGACACGATCCAGTGGGAAGATGGCAAGACCTATCCGCTGATCAAGCTCGACATCTCGAGCGCCAGCCATCCATTCTTCACCGGTAAGATGAAGCTGCTCGATTCCGCAGGCCAGATTGATCGCTTCAACAAGCGTTTCAAAGGCACCTACGGCAAGAAAGAAGAGAAGAAATAACTCTATCTCCCCTTCCTGTACTCGGGAGAGGGGTTGGGGATGAGGGCAAAAGCCCTCAAACGAAACAACGCAACCGCAAACGGTTGATCAGGAGTTAGCGATGGGCAGTATCAAGCGATATGGTGGATCACGACCTGAAACCCGTGCGATGAAGCGGCGCAAGATCGCCCGCCGACTGGACCGGGCAGCGATGCGCAAGACGCCGAACAAGCTGGGCATCCCTCCAATGGCTAACCTGCTCCGCAAGCAGATTCGCACGGCACTGGCTCAGGTTGGCACTGAGTAGTTTGCACTGCTTTGAGCAAGACACTACAGTAACACCGCCCGGAATCTCTCCGGGCGGTGTTTCGTTTGATGCTTACGCTGCCAGCTTTGTCTCGGTCGATTCAATATTGCCCACCACCGCCGTCGGCTGGGCCCGCAGTTGGCTCAGCGCCACCGCACAGCCTGCCAGCAGCAGCAAGGTCTTGATCGTGACAGCTCCGTAGTACAAGCTCACTCGTGCTATGTACTCCCCCCACCAGGTCAGGGCGATGAAACCAATCACATTGGCAACGACGAACAGCGTGCCAAGCACTTTGCTTCGCTGCTCCCAGGCTACTTTGCCTAACATCATTCCTGGCAAGATCAGGATGCAGAAATGTGACTTGCTCGAAACGGGGGAGAACAGCACCATCAGCATCAGTACCATGCTGTATTCCAGTCCCGGTTCATACGAAAAGATCGGTGCGGTGACTGTTCCCTTGAAGCTGCTTCGTCGCCAGAACCCCAGGACGCAGATGGCCAGCAGCACTCCCTGAACGCCCAGTAAACCCACTTTGTAAACCATGGGCGACCAGGCTGGGGGCACGTTAATCAACTGCATAGCCCCGTTCGACCAGGTCCAGTCATAAAGAAACATTCGGCTCATCATGCCGGCCAAGGCTTGATTGTAATAGACAAGCGTTCCCCAACTCCCCGGTTTGTAGCTATTGCTTTTGAACTGAACCAGGTAAGTGTTAACCCATCCTCCCAGCCAGGTGCTCGAGGTGGGGCATTGACTGATCAGATCAGGCAAAAGGTTGACGCCGATTGCTACCGCAATCATCCAGAGGGTAGCGAGCCATTGCCGATGCCAAAGCAGATAGAGGCAAAAGAGCAATGGCGTAGCCTTCAGCCCGGCGGCGATGCCGAACAAGGCTGCTGCCCAAAATACCCGTCGGGATGACATGGCCACACAGCCGCCAAAGATGAACAGAGCTTCGAGAAGATCACTCGACTGGTTGGAAAGGCCATTGAACACATAGAAGATGCCAGTGAGAATACCTGCCAGCCAGAGGAATTGGTTGGCGGTCCACTGCGTCACCGGTTCGAGCTTCACGCCTCCCGCCAGTTTCCACATCCATCGGCAAATCAGCACCAGGCACACCACATTCACCATCCACCATGCTGCCTGTTGACCCCAGTTGGGAAATGCCAGGAAGGGCACAATCAACAGCGCCCGCGCCGGCGGATAAGCGAACCCCAGTTTATGATCATAGACATTCTCGCCTTTTACCATCTGATCCGCTGCACGCACATACAGCTCAGCCCACGGCGAGTCGGGTGTCGCCAGATATGCGACGAGATACCCGAGCATGATGCAACTGGTGATCACAGTAATCGGATGTGTGCGTAACCACCAGATCAGGCTTGAGATGGGGGTGTTCGACACTGGTGCAAGGTTCATCGTGATCGCCTGGGTTTCGGTGCTATTTCTTATCCGAATCGATGAAAATGCACAACCGCAGCCAGCTGAGCGGGCGGATAGCTTTGTCTGGTGATCATGCCGCCTGGCGTAAAACAGGCTCTTTTACTGTTGGTGTTGCTGACTTCTTAGGCAGCACTGCCCGCATCACCGAACTGACAACAATGCCCATGGCGGTGAACGCCATGAAGGGATCAAAGAGGGCATCCCATAGATTCCTGCTCGGCGTCATCCCCCAGGCAAAGCTCACCACGCCAATCAGCCAGGCAATAGCAAGTGCTGGCTGTGTCTGCCAGGCCCATAACATCAAGAGACCAAGGGCCACCAGAAACCACTGCGGTTCATACCCCCAACCATAAAGGTCAAAGGTCAAGTAGCCCGTCGTCGAAGCGTACAGCGGCAACAGAATCGCCAGCAGCATCCAACCCACCTGCCCCCGTATATGCTGATGCGAACTCACCGGCTTCGTCAATGCACGGCCATAGATCACGCACAACACCACCAACGAAGAAACGCTGAGATCGCCCACCACGCCACGCACAAAATAGACGATCGAATGACCGTTCCAGGGAATGAGGAAAACCGCTGACATGGCCAGCGACCATCCTGCCAGCCCCAACCGTGTTGCGCCAAATCGCTGTGCCAGATAGACCGGCAGCGTAGCTAACAGCAGCGCCAAGCCAATGAAGTTGACGATCTCAATCACGCATCTGCTCCTTCACCCAACTGGTGTTGAAGCGTGCATGAAAGATTCCGCGCCGATGAAATGTGTAGACCAGATCAATGGTATCGCCCTGCACCACCAGCGTCGGGTAGGAGAACTCAATATCGGGCTGAGAGCGTGTGATCTTGTCTTGCCCCAGCGTCTTGATGTCGTGCCAGTCGATGCCGTTCTTTGATGCAGCCAGGGTCATGATCTCCCGGTCGAAGGTCGGATTGTAGACCATGATGAACAAGTTGGGGGCCAGCTGCGCCGCCGCCACCGGGCTGTCCAGGTTTTTAACCGAAAGTGCAGCGGGTGCAGTCCAGGTGCGTCCGCCATCGCTGGTCTTCTGGTACTTGAGATGCGGGTCTTCCTCGAAGAGCCGATTGCGTTCGTAGGCCAAGGCTTCGGTGGAACTGGTCGGCACCAGGCAAGCTTGGATGACGCCATGCTCACCGGTCATGCGCACCTTACGAACCAACTCACCCTTGGCATCGAACTCCAAAGTCTCGGGGAACTTATTGGTCAACTCATAGTAGATGGGCAACAGGAAGCCACCGTTCTCCAGTGGGACAGCCGGGCTGCGGACGAGGGTGCTGATGTTGATGAGTGGCGTCGTCAGCAACCGTTTGATGGGCGACCAGGTCTTCCCATCATCGAGCGATGTCATCTGGTTCAGACTGCTGCACGACCAGCCGAAGTAGCCCACGGAGACGAAGAACAGATGCAGCCTGCCTTGGGCATCTCGAAAGAGAGAACTGTTGCCCACCCGGCGGGTGTAGCGGTTTGTTGACTCGCCGACATCCTGCGGGGTAAGGAGCAGGCTGGGCGTCTCCCACTTGCCGTTGCGAAACCAGGTCTGATACAATTTGACATCAAGAGTCGATTCGGAAGTGCCTCCGTAGTAGACCATGAAGAGTTCATGGCCGGGCAGTGCAACGACGGAGGAGCCATGAATCTGCTTGACACCCTCAGGCCGCCAGGCCATGTGCGATTCGTAGTGGGCGGGGGAAAGCGACGGACTCTCTTTCTGGATGAGAAAGCGAGGCTCTGCCCGTACCGGTCTCCACGATGCGGCAAGAGCGGCCACACTGGCCAGCGTGAACAGAACGGTTCCCCACGAAACAGATCGCACTCATGCCTCCTTGCATGATCTTCTCTCCCCCTTTCCAAGGGGGAGTTGGAGGGGGTAAATTTCTCAGTGTAGAAGAACCCCACCCAACCTCCCCTTGGTAAGGGGAGGAGTAATCCGGGCCAAAGTCTATCACGGAACCGGCAAACTACTCAAGATGTCCTGAATCACCCTATCACTGGTAATATCATCGGCTTCCGCCTCATAACTCATGAGGATTCGATGCCTGAGGACATCCGGGGCGACCGACTTCACATCCTGTGGCGTAACGAAATGACGACCGGCCAGGAACGCCTGTGCCTTGGCAGCCAGGGCCAGCGAGATAGTGCCACGAGGGCTGGCGCCAAACTGGATCAAGTGCGACAACGAGAGGCCAAACTGGGCAGGCTTGCGGGTCGCATGCACCACATCGACGATGTACTTCTCCACTTTAGTGTCGAGATACATGCGATCAATGGCTGCGGAGAGTTGATGTAGTACCGGTTCCGACAATACTGCCGTAGAAGTGGGTGGCGGTGCGATGCGGGCCATCCGCTGCAGGATCGATTGCTCCTCCTCAGCGGTGGGGTAATCGAGCTTGAGCTTCATCAGGAAGCGATCCGCCTGTGCCTCAGCCAGAGGATAGGTGCCTTCATGTTCAATGGGGTTCTGAGTGGCCAGCACCAGGAAGGGCTTGGGCAGCGTGTGGGTCACATCGCCGATGGTGACTTGCCCTTCCTGCATCGCTTCGAGAAGGGCGCTCTGCACTTTGGCCGGGGCACGGTTGATTTCATCAGCGAGAACAATGTGGGCGAAGATGGGGCCCTTCTTGACGGTGAACTCGCCGGATCGCGGATTGTATATCTGGGTGCCGACGATGTCAGCGGGCAACAGATCAGGGGTGAACTGAATGCGGCTGAAGCTCAGATGCAGACAAGAGGCGAGCGTCCTGGCTGCAAGCGTCTTCGCCAATCCCGGAACGCCTTCCAGAAGAAGGTGTCCGCCGACGAGCAATCCTTCGACCATCCGTTCCAGCACGGCCCGCTGGCCGACCATCACCTTGCTGATCTCGGCATACAGTGGATCGAGGAGGGTACGGAGTTGTTTGAGTTCATCGGCGGTGAGATGGGATGGTGTAACTTCGGGCATATCGTGGATGCTTTGGAAACAATGTATTTGTCGTATGACAGCCTGAAGCGCAAGCGAGGGGGCGAGTGCAATCGCAAGGTCCACCCTCGCTTGCGCTTCAGGCTGTCATGTGCATAGTTGATATTACACGAAGCGGCGGGGCCGAACGAGGGAAATGATTTGCTTTTGAGCTAGTATCATAGCCTTATGGCTGAAACAACACGTCATCAGGGTATCCTGCACGCCTTCGTCGCATTCGACTGGGGCGACAGCATCGATCTGGAACGAGCCAGGGTCTTGCAGCCCGCTGAGCTGCATGCCCTGCCTCGGCGACGACGGACGCCCAGTTCGTTCAATTTTCACCCATCACCTTTGCGAACGCACTTGCCCGACGTCAGGCTGGCATTGCCTGAAATTGGTGATTGTCAGGCGGAAGCGGTGGCGACCCTCTTTGACTTCGCTGCCGTGAGCCTCGATCTCAACGTGCCCTTTGATCTCGACGCCACGGGAATGGTGAAACTGGCCGACTGGCTCGCTGATCCGCTGCAGATTGTCGCTGTCGCCCGCTCTGCGCTGATGCCGTTGTACCAGCGTCTCAAGCCCGCCATTCGTTCGCCCTCCTGGCACGACACCATGGTGGAGGAGTATTTCGTTTTCCAGATGACCCAGGCAACGGGTAGTGCGAAGGACTGGCTGAGCACCAACAACACCTGGCTGGGCAATGTTCTCCGCCTGGAGCATGAGCCGTTGAGCGAAGACGAAACAGCCGACGCACTCAGGCTGCGATTGAGCTATTCCCCTGAAGATGTGTTTGTCCCCGATTCGGGCGCAGCGATCCTGCGAGATCATGACTGTGAGGAGACGCTACAGGCGATAGAGTTCGCCAACCTGCAACTGCTTGAATTGCGCCACATCGATGATCGGCTTGATGGCATTCTCATCGAAACCGAGAAGATCTTTGCCAAGGGCAGTCCCAGGATCCTTCCCTGGCATGGGCCATCGCAGAAGCAGAAGCTGCTCGGCGAAATGAGTGTGGAAGCGAGCACGCTCTTTGAACGTTCCACGAACGCTCTCAAACTGGTGGGCGACACCTACCTGGCCCGTGTCTATCGCCTCTTAGCTGAACGCTTTCGTCTTTCGACCTGGGAAACGGGCATACAGCGAAAGCTCGACACTCTGGAAGGCATCTACGAAGTCGTCACCGACCGGGCGGAAGCGTCACGATCAACGGTCCTCGAATTGATCGTCATTACTCTGATAGCTGTCGAGTTGATCCTGGCGTTCGTCAAACACTAAGAGCCGCTCTTATTCATGGCCCGTTTCATGTCGGCCATCGTTTCATCGTAATCGATGGCAGTGGGAGTTTCGGTAAATCGTTGAGCTTGCTCCCACGCTAACAAGGTCATGCGGACCAGGGAGTCCGCGAAGACCACAGTCATGAACAATGTTCTGCCACAGTACTGCATGATGACCTGAAACAGGCTGATTTCCCCGAACCAGAAAATCGATTCAGCCTTGGCGAATAACTGTTCGGGTCTCAGTTGTAGGTGATGGTGATTCTCCCACAACCAGGCCAGCGAAGCGGAAGCTTGCATCCCTACCAGATGAAGTCCGAAAACCTCCTTGGTGAACAAGTAGACCAGGAGCAGCGCAGCTCCCAGCAGGCCCGATATTCTGGATAGCTGATGTACCCGATTGATAGCAGGCGTCTCTACCTGGGAGAGAGGCCGAACGAAGAGATCAGCATTCAAGACATAGATCATCGATCCGCCCATGATGAACGCCATTCCCAATACCAGCAGCGGACCGCCGGCGATGTTGTTGAGCGCTACCAGGGCAACCAGCGCCAGCAGCAGATAGAACGGCGTGGTGATGACCAGGAACCAACCAGGCAGGATGGCTGAAGGAAGCAGGGTTTTCACACGCAGGCAGGCACGGATCAGACCGGGAAGAATAGCCAGCACGGTAGGCAACAGCGTCATGGTGACATGCAAGCCGTTGAGTATCTGAAGAGCCGCCAGTTCCCGTTCGTGTGATTCAGTGGCGTGAGCCGATAGGTTGACCTCGAACCACCTGGAAGCGGGCACCATGGCAATAAGGAACGGGGGAATAAAGGAGACGACCCATCCAACGATCAGGATGCGCAGCGAGAGCCGAAGTGAAGTCCAATAGCGGATGGCCAGGATGGTGGAGATCGGCAAGGCCCAGATCACGATGGTATTGGCAAAAGTGAGCAGTTTGCCGAGCAGCGTAAGTCCCTCGCGTCCGCCCGAAAGCAGATTCCAGGTTGAGAGCAGGGCATCGATTAGCGCAGGGATCAAGACCACCAGCAACACACTTCGCCGCCAGACGGCATAGCGATGCAGCGGGTCGTGGGTCACTCCCTGGTTCACCAACTTGGTTCGCTCCCCCTCGGTGACAGCAAGAGAGTGCAACTGCCAGGTGAACGCGCTGCACGAGAAGGACTGCCGCTTGCCGACGGGTAAGAGAAACAGGATCGTTCTGGTTCGATGCCATAGGGGTTACTGTTTGGTTTCAAGTGCCTGGACAACATCCTTGGGAAGCGCGGAGGGCTTGGCAACATTCAGTTTCATGACATCTTTCAGCTTATACTCCTTCATGGCGCTGTTGCCCCCGGTAGCCAGGATAAACTGAGCCTCCTTCATCCCGGCGAAGATATTCTCGACGGGGTTGCTGTCAGCAGTGAAGCGAGCCTGCATTATCGGTTGCCATTCCCCCTGGACCGGCTTGATCCAGCCGTTGCTGAATCGTGCCTGCCGTGCTTTGGTAGTAGAGGTTCGATCTCGTTTGAAGTCTTCAACGAACGAATAGAAACCGTGCATGGGCTTGCCGCCGGTGATGGTGGAGAAGGTTACCAGTTTCTTCCAGGCCTGGGTTTCCGGTAGGAAGAAATAGCCTGTGTATTCGGTGCGATCGCCAGCCTCCCGAGACGTTACCATGAAGCGATAGTTGGTGTTGGGCTTCCAGTCGTAATCGAAGAAAGACTGCCCGCCGGTGCCCTCCCCTCCGAATCGTCCAATGCGAACTGCATCGTCCTTGTAGAGCAGCTTGGTGCGTTTCTCCTCAGAGACATTTTTGGGGTTGTTCTGGTTGGAATCCCAGACGGAAAAGAGGATCAGCTTCTTCGAGTTAGCCAGTTCCTGCATGCCGAAGTACCCTTTGTCCCAGCCGCAGACCATGAAGTAGGTGCCGGGAGCCGATTGTTCGACAGTGATCTCGTTCAAAAACACGGTGCCAGGCGGCGACGGATAACCCAGGTGAACCGATCGACAGGCGATGCCTTTGAGCTTCTCATCAGCGCTGGCTGAGAGGGTAAGGAGAAACGATGCGAGGACTAGCAGAGACTTCATGAGGATTCCGGTAAATGAAAGGGGAAAGTCTATGATAGTGCCTCTGCCGTGTTAGTAACTGCTTCAAATCCCTATAGTCCGATTGAGATTGCTTGATCAAGGCGTTATGATGCATAACGAGGTGAACTATGACAATTCACATGAACGCGATCTACGAGAACGGTCTCTTGCGGCCCCTGCGACCGTTACCGCTCACGGAACGGCAAGAAGTGCAGTTGCAGATTGAGACGGGAAGAGTTGCCGATTCACGTCCGTTATCTGTTGACGAGATCGAGAAGTTGATAGATGAGCTGGCAGTCGACCATGAGCTTTCATCCATTCCTACAGACCTTTCGCGGGAGGACTTTTACGAGGATCGGATGTGATTCTGCTCGACTCAGACATTGTGATTTACCCTGTAGTAATTTAGGTGTAATGTGCCAGGAAACCCGATGATTTCCGACCAACAGATTGGAGATGCGTCTCTCGAATGGGGGCATCCAAATTTAAGCACAATCATAAGCAACAGTAGTTTTGAGAGATGCGAGATCAACATTAATTGCTCGGCTAGAGGGATTATCTTTTCGGAATGCATCTTTCAAGAATGCACGATCAAAGTGAAACGACCATTCACAAGTTACCAGTTCTATAAAGTTGGATTTGAGGGCTGTAGTTTTATTGGTCGGTATCCTGGTTGCGAGTTTGGATATCGCAGTCTTCCGGCAACACGTCGCGAAAAACGCAAAATGAAAGGGTTCATTCGTAGATGTGATTTTAGGCAAGCCATGCTAGATCTCGTTGCTTTCAACACAACAGATTTGGATAGCTTATTGCTACCACCATGGCCTCATTTCGTAGTGAAATCGGAGGCAGCGTTTTCCATGGTCAAGGAGTTTGCCAATGACGCTAAATGGATGAATTACACTCGAATCGGGTGGCCAACCGATATGTCGAGTATCGTCATGATTTATCACTCAGGGGGAAATCGAGGTTTCCGGATGGCGATGGAAGACGCCTTGGGAGTTTTGCAACAATATCCCGACGTCATAACGATCACTAAAGAGTAATCCTACTTCGCGTCTGGTAGCAGTTCCTTCTCCAGTGACCAGGTAGATTTCTATTTCATGAAAACTAATATGCTGTACCCATTTACTGCCTAGCATCAGCGTCGTATTGGCTCAAAGTATGTCTATTGGTCGTATTCCTGCCTAAACAAAGCAGCAAAGCAGATACCCACTATACCCCACCACACCTGCCATGAGCAGAGCAGCGAAGGCGGCCAGCCGTCGGGCAGTCTTCGGTTGATAGTACGAAACATAAACCATGATCCCCGAGATCATCAGCACCATGCCAAACTTGAAAGCGGTCAAGCCTGCCCAACCGAAGTTGGAGAGGATCAGGTTCGCCAGCGGGTTGGCTTCGTAGATGTCGCCGCCGCTTTGGGTGAGAAGAACGCGGGTCAGGATCAGATCAGCCAGGCTCAGAACGATGAATGCTGAGAGGGTAAATAGCGAGAGCTTCTGGCTCAGTTTTCTGACTTCGTCCAGAACCACTTCGAGGGAACGGGTGAAGTTCAGGCTGCTGATCGTCATCTGCCAGGTGTTATGCACATGCAAGGTATAGTGAGACATGGCTGATATCCTGTGCTGGCGTTCTTCTGAGTGAAGCTGCCGAGGTCACCATGAGATCGATTGCTTCTATTCCTTATTGCCCTGAGCAGGGCTGTTGTGACAGGTAGGAGAGGGGAATTATCAATAATTCAAAGAATAATCAGCGCCTTTTCACTGGCGCTTCCATCGACTGTCAGGGGGCAGAATCTTGTTGATTTTCCCTTATTTAGAGACAGAATGAGGTGGTTCGTGACCTAAGATTGCACCACAAGAATCGACACCAAGGAGATCACGATGTTGATGCGAAAGAAACTCGCGGCGCTGGTTGCGCTGGGGGTGGCCGGGTTCATTGGTTATGCCACGGCCTCAAGTCCGATGGGACAACCTCCGGCGGCCACAGCAGCCAACGAGGCAGATAGCCAGGCCATCATGAAGTCAGTCAAGGACTTCTCCGATGCCTTCAATGCGGGCGATGCCAAGGCCGTTGCCGGGGGCTATACCGAGAACGGCGAATGCCGGGAAGCGAGCGGGCAGACCTTTGTAGGCCGGGCAGCTATCGAAAAGGCTTACGCCGACTTCTTCAAGAACAACGCCGGCACCAAGGTCGAAACGCTGGTGAAATCGGTGAGGTTTCCTTCCAAAGACCTGGCCATCGAAGAAGGTCTGCTTCGTCAAACTCGTGGCGCCAAGGATTTACCTACCACGACTACTTATGCTGCAATCCATGTGCGTGAGGGTGGGCAATGGAAGATTGCTCTCTCTACCGAAACCGGAGCGGGTCAGGATCGGCTGGAAGACCTCGAATGGCTGCTCGGCGACTGGACTGGCAAAATCAAGGACGACACCGTGAAGTTCACCTTCGTTGGCGAACCCAAGAAGGCTCGCGTGCTGGGTTCATTCACTCGCACAGCAGCGGGCAAGGAACCAATGACGGGCAGTGTTCGTATCTCCCTTGATCCCGAAACGGGTCTCATTCGCTCCTGGGGCTTTGAGGACGATGGCGCCCATTCCCAGGCGTTGTGGCACTGCGATGGCAAGAGCTGGATTCTTGATACCCGTGGCGTGCTAGCTGATGGCACACCCACTGCCGAACGTATCATTCTCAGGCGGGCTGCTCCCGATACGATCATCTGGCGTGCGGTAGATCGTGTCGTCGGCGATGCATCACTGCCCGATACGCCCCCCCTGCGATTGACCCGCACCGCAAAATAACACCATCGACATCACACCAAACAACATAAGACAAGGACACATTCCATATGAAACGTTTCATGGTTCTCTTACTCGTCGCCGGGGTGCTGTGCATCCTGGGCGAGGCTGCCAATGGTCGCGGCTTTGGTGGCGGCGGTCGAGGCTTCGGCGGTGGCGGCGGTTACCGTGGCGGATACTCCGGGGGCTTTGATCGAGGAGGCGGCGGGTTTGACCGTGGCTACGGCGGCGGCTTCAACAGCTTCAGTGGTGGCGACCGCTATGGTGGCAGCTACTCCGGCTCCCGTTCCTTCAATTCCGCCTCTGGCTGGGGCGGCGCAGCCGCTTCCGGCAGTTACGATCATTCCTGGACCGATTCCCGTGGTGGTTCCATCAACACCTCCGGCGACCGAGGAGCTGCCGTTGGACCAAACGGTGGATTCGCGGCGGGCGGTACTCGTGACACGACGGTGACTACCGCTGGCGGCAAGACCTATTCCGCTGATGGCCAGCGTGGCGTGGCCAGCGGGCCGATGGGTCGCACTGTCGGCGGTGGGTCGGGCACGGTTGATGGCCCCCGTGGCAACAGCAGTTGGCAATCCGCTTTTGCCGGCAATCGTTACACCGGCGATATGGCTCACTACAGCAGTGTCTACGGAGCCAACGGCGTTCACAGCACGGCATACTGGTCGAACGGATACATGGGCGTCCATGCCGGCTATGTTCGCACCGGGTTTGGCTACTATGGTTGCTTCTACCCGGGGTGGTACGCCGCTCATCCGGGCTGTTGGGCCGCGGCGGGCTGGGCTGCCGGTGCCGCCTGGAATGCCGCCACCTATAACACAGTCGCCGACTACTGTGGGTTGGTTTCCTCTGCGATGCCTGATTATGATTACGGCAGCACAGTCGTCATTCAGGACAACAATATCTACATGAATGGCACTGACACGGGAACCGTTCAGCAGTACGCTACGGAAGCGACCAATATCGCTACTTCGGGGCAGACTGCCACGCCGGCTCCCACGGACGACTGGAAGCCTCTCGGCGTCTATGCCCTGGTGCAGGGAGACGCCAAGACCTCGAACAACATCTTTCAACTGGCGGTCAACAAGGACGGCATCATCAGGGGGAACTACTACGATGGTTTGCTTAACTCAACCACCGAAGTATATGGCTCCATCGACAAGCAGACTCAACGAGCTGCCTGGACCATTGGCAAAACGAAGGATCGTGTCTTCGATGCCGGGGTCTACAACCTGACTCAGCCCCAATGTTCTTGTCTTGTTCACATCGGCACGACTCAGACGGAACAATTGATGCTGGTACGGGTGGAGCAGCCGAAGAAAACGCAGTAGTGCGATATGGATGATGAACAAACGAAAGGGGGACCGCTGCGAGCGGTCCCTTTATTATTTCATGCGACTATTTGCCTTTGGCCCGGCGCAGGTAGTCGAGAAGGTGTGCGTGGGTCTGGGGTGACGACCAGAGTTCGAGCATCATCTGGTCTGCCTGCTTGCCTGCATGGTCAATCCTTTCCAGAGCCTCCGCTCGAAGAGATTGTTTGGTTAAGCGGTAAGCCATCGAGGGGATCATGGCCAGTTGTTGTGCAAGCTCCTGCGCCCTGGCCTCCAAGTCCTCAGGAGCTACCGCTTCATCGACGAGCCCCGCCCCCAGCGCTTCCTGTGCTGAGAAAATTCTTCCTGTGTAAATCAGCGATTGTAACTTCTCTCGGGGGGTGGCAAAGCGAACGATCTCCAGAGCGATACCGGCTAACGGAACGCCAACCAGCAATTCCGGTACTCCAATCTTTCCTGGCCCAGTGGCCATCAATCGCATGTCCGCAGCCTGTGCGATCAGGCACCCTCCCGCAATCGCATGGCCATTGACGGCGACAATGACCGGTTTGGGGAAGGCGAAGAGTGTACGCAGGAACCGGGAAAAGAGAGGAAGAAACTGCTTCACATAGTTCGCGCCCTCTCGCGTGAGCCGCACAAGATCTACACCCGAACTAAAGATGGAGCCTGTGCCTGTCAAAATGAGCGCGCGGATGTCATCAGTGGTTCCATTCAATTCGCCAAGCAAAGCATCAAGAAGTTCCAAGTCTAGAGCGTTCACCTTTCCATGGGCCAGGCGGAGAGTGAGGATGCCTTCGTTTTGGGAACGCTCAATCATCACCATCGACTCCGTAGCAGACGGCAAACTCTATGGCCCAGGGGCTTTTCTTACGGCATGCGATCCTTGCCAGCTTTCTCATCCTTCAACTTCCCCTCGGCGTAATACCGGAAGTAACATTCATTGCTGACATGCGCATTGCGGATGACAACACACTGCACCGTAATCTCATCAATCGTTACTTCACTCGGCATCCCTGTTTCGCTCATGAGCTTAACAACGGGAGCCTCACGGTACGGCTTGGGGAAGTAGATTCTGAGGATGGACAAAGGCGGCAGGCGAATGATACCGGTTTGTAAAGTGAGTTCCGGAGAGGAAGCCTTGGGTATCTTCTGTTCGAGACCCAAAGGCTGGAAGTGCTTGGCCACTTCGGGGGTGGAGCCGGGCAACTTGGGTATTTCGCCCTGTCGATCCACTTGAAGGATGGTATCAGGCTCTTTGGCCGCTTTGGAGTTGGTTGCCGTTTCTTCCGTTTTCTTCATGGGTGCCGCAGCCAGAGTGGTGGGCAGTAGCTTTGGCTCCTTATGAGCGGCATTCGACCGAAAGAAGGAAAGGTCCTCCCAATCGGTGACAAAGGCAGCCAGGGTTACGCCTGTCAGCAAGGCAACCACAATCCACGGCCAGCGCGAAGGCGGTCGTCGATAGTCGGCCCACACGTTATTGGCAAGAAAAGGGTAAGGCTGCGGGCTCTGTGGACGAGAACTGACGTGAGCGAGGGGAGCGTCCATGATTTCACACGTAGTTGAAGTTCAACCAACTAGTTCAAGAGACTTCCACAAACCTGAGGGATCAAGCACCTCATGGGGCTTATATCTAGCCTTGTACTCTAACGATCTACAGCCCGCAACGAAATAGCCAAGATACACAAAAAGGCAATTTCTTTTTCTGGCCTCCTCCACGATGCTCAGCACATTCCAGGTGCCCAGCCCCCAAGCCCGGTAAGCAGGGTCATGGAAGTAATAGATGGCGGACAGCCCCTGCGGCACGACGTCGACATAGCCCACGCCAATCAGTTTTTCCTGGTCATAGTAGCACCATTCTTCAGTAGGGATGGGGTTATTCACGAAGCTTGATTCGTAGGACTCGAAATCCTTGGCGGGAAACCGGGGCCAGCCTACCAGTTCCGACTGATGAACATGAAAGTTATCGTGGAGGAGCAGTTTTTCCGGGGATACGCTGGGGAGGCCGATTTGAAGCCTCACCCTACCCTCGTTCTCTCTGGTATTGCGTCGCTGGCTCCGATCCATCTCAAAATCGTTCACCATCACACGCAGCGACCAGCAGGCCGTACACGAAGGGCAACGGGGGCGAAAGAGCGAACGGCCAAACCGCCTCCAGCCCTGTTCCAGAAGGTACCCATATTCCACGCCGGTCAACTGGCTGCATTCGACGTATTCCAGGAGCGCTGTCTGCTCGTTCAGATAGCTGCAACGATGGGGCGGCGAGGCATAGTGGGAAGAAATTTCCATCCGTACAGCCTAGCATACGGTGCGCCTGTGCCAATCTGTAATAATGTGTGGTACAATGTGTTAATCTGTATTATGCTCTTTCGACGGTTATCTGTCTGAAGAAGACCACGAATTCATGCCTCTCTCTCTGGAACAGTACGACGAATACCTCGATACGCGCGGCGACCTGAATTGGCCCGCTGCCCCGGACGTGCATCGTACCAAGTCCAAGCCGCACATGAAGAAGCTGCCCATGGTCAAGGCAGTGACCTGGAACGTGTATGGCACGCTGCTCAGCATCACAGGCGGCGAGTTTCTTAGGCAACATCCACAAAAGTTCATCATGGACATGGCCCTGGATAAGACGATCCAGGAATTCAAGATGTGGAAGTCCATGTCACGCAAACCCGGCCAACCGGCTGAGTACATGCGGGTGATGATCGAGAACGTCGTCGATGATCTGAACTTCCAGGTTGAGAAAGGGGAAAGATACCCCGAGATTCCGGTCGAGAAAATTTGGGAAGGCATCGTCAGAAAGCTTCTCCAGAATGAATACCTCATCGAAACGGGGACGCTACGGTACGCTCGAAGAGCTATCGATCAAGATTGCCTACTTTTTCCATCGCAGCCTGCAGGGCGTAGGAGCCCAGCGCGACGCCGCTGAGACGATTCAATGGCTGAAGGACAACAAGTTCTGGCAGGGACTGCTGGCCGATGGTCAGGCCTTTACCGCCGTACAGATCAAGCGATCCCTGGCCGAGCAGGACCCACGGCTTCAGTTCGATTTCTGTGTTCCGCCCTTTGCTCGTGTTCTCTCCCATGCCGTGCGCGGCAAGAAGCCCTCCGAACGACTCTTCAAGGAAATGGTGCATCGTCTCGATAAAGCCGGCATCTCGCCTGGCGAAACGCTCCATGTCAGCAATGATCTCATCAACGATCTCGGCCCGGCACGCAGGCACGGCTTCCTGACCTGCCTCTATACAGGCGATAGCGCTTCAATCAAAGCCACCCCCGAAATGATTGCCGACAAAACCCTTCGTCCCGTAGCAATGATCACTGAATTATCTCAAGTCGTCGAGATGCTTGCACCGTAGCCCTCGCCTGAAGGCATCGTTTCCCCTATTTTACCGTATCACTCAGCATGAGTGACGTATTCCACTCCGCCGCCGGTATTGCCCTCCTGAGGTCGCCCTGATGCCTTCTGAAGTGATTTTTGATGTCAGTACGGTGGACGATGGGCGAATTCTTTACGATGTTGACCAGATCAACGAGGTGAATCCCCAGCGATTTGAGATGCAGCAACTCACCGCAATCGTACATATCGATACGACTCAGAATCTGGTGGTGGGGTATAAGGATGTGACCGAGAACGAATTTTGGGTTCGTGGCCACATGCCCGGCTTCCCCCTGATGCCCGGTGTCATCATGTGCGAATCAGCTGCACAACTTATTGGACTTTATTCCAAGTTGCATCTCGTGATGGAAGGCAGCTTCATCGTCTTTTCGGGCATGGATGAAGTCCGCTTCCGGGGCCAGGTGAAGATCGGCGACCGCTTCTGGATGGTCGGCAAAGCGATCAAAGTCAACCGCCGTCAGAATATCTTTGCGGTACAGGGGTTTGTTAAGCAGAAACTCGTCTTCGAAGGGACGCTTATCGGCATGCCTTTCACTCCGCCAGGACAAGACAGTTCCATCGAAGGTGCAACGTGAGCGTCCGAAACACTGTGAAGCTTCCGATCGAAGAGCTGACACCCTATCTTTTCACACTCCCCGAAGCCGGCCAACTCCTCGATATCACTTCCCTGTTTGGCAATCAGCAGCCCGTGGAGCTTGAAGTCGGTTTCGGAAAAGGGGCGTTCCTTGTCGAAATTGGTCCAGCTCACCCCGAACGAAACTATCTGGGCATCGAGATTGATCGGGGCCTACAGCTCTACGTTGCCAATCGCATCGCCAAGCGTAAATGGGCCAACCTCAAAGTAGCCAGTGGCGATGCTGGTCGATTGCTGGCCCAACATCTGGCTGCTGAATCGCTCGCTGCGGTGCATGTCTACTTCCCCGATCCGTGGTGGAAGAAGAAGCATCGCAAGCGCCGGGTGTTCAATGAAGACTTTGCCCTTCATGCGGCCAGAGTGATCCAGCCGGGCGGGCATCTCTACATCGCTACCGATGTGGCGGAATATTATCAGGTGATGCTCACCATCCTCGCCGCCCGGCCAGAGCTCGTACCCATCCAAATCGGGCGGGAAGAAGAGGCTAACGATCCCAACAAGCCTACGACCAACTTCGAAAGAAAAGCCCGCAAGGAAGGCCGCCCCGTCTGGCGAGCGACGTTCCTGAAGAAGTAGCTGACCTATGCTTTCGACGTCTCTCCCTTCCCGATCAACCAGTCGATGATGACATAGAAGACCGGTGTGAAGAACACTCCGAAGATGGTGACGCCGAGCATGCCGCTGAAGACGGCGATACCCAGAGCGGTTCGCATTTCGCTGCCCGCCCCGGTCGCCCTGACCAGAGGCAACACGCCGAGGATGAAAGCGAATGAAGTCATCAGGATCGGCCTCAACCGCATCTTGCACGCCTCCACCGCGGCATCGAATCGGGCCTTGCCTTCGCTGCGAAGCTGCTTGGCGAACTCGACAATGAGGATGGCGTTCTTGCTCGCCAGACCGATCAGCACCACGAAGCCAATCTGCGTGAAGATGTTATTATCCCCCTTCGTGAACCAGACGCCGGCGATGGCAGCAAACAGACACATGGGAACGATCAGGATAATCGCCAGCGGCATCGACCAGCTTTCATACAGCGATGCCAGCACCATGTAGACGAGGATGGTGCCAAAAGCGAACACAAAGATAGCGGTGTTTCCGACCTTGATCTCCTGTAGCGACAATTCGGTCCATTCGATATTCATGCTGGGAGGCAATTCTTTCAGGGCGATCTGATCCATGATCTTGATGGCTGAACCGGAGCTGAGGAATGGGAGCAGCACGCCGGTCACATCCGCGGAAGGGTACAGATTGTACCGGTTGATGACCGCCGGCCCGGTGATGTCACGAACGATGAGCAGCGATCCCAGAGGCACCATCTGGCCTTGGTCGTTGCGTACTTTCAGTTTACTGATATCTTCGGGTCGTAGTCGGTAACGGGCATCGGCTTGGGCGACGACCTGCCAGTTGCGATTGAGCAGCGTGAAGTCGTTGACATAGGAAGAACCCAGATAGATCTGTAGGGTCTCGAAGGCATCATTGAGGCTGACGCCCGCCGACTTGGCCTTCACACGATCAATCTCAAGGAAGAGCTGAGGCTGCCCGACTCGGAAGGTACTGAACATCGCAATCATCCCCGGCACCTTGGTGCCGGCATCGATCAGGGATTGCGCAGCTTCCTGTAAAGCAATGGGCCCGTTATTCCCACGATCCTGAACCTGGAACTTGATGCCGCCGGCGTTGCCGATGCCATCGACGGGAGGAGCGCCGAAGACGAGGAAGAAGGCATCTTCGATAGCCATGAACTTCTGCATCAACTGGCCGAGGATCGCCTGCTGCTTCATCTCTGGGTTGTGTTTGCGAACATCAAACGGGGCCAGCGTGACGAACATGGTGGCACTGTTGGAGATGTTGACGCCATTGAACAGCGAGAAGCCTGGCACGCTGATGGTATGCTCAACCCCCGGCACGGTGGCGGCGATCTTCTCCGCTCGTTGCATTACTTCATCGGTTCGTTCCAGGTTCGCCCCATCAGGAAGCTGAGCGATGACCAACAGGTACCCCTTGTCCTGTTCAGGGATGAACCCGCTGGGGACCGCGGCAAAAGTCAGGTAGGTGAGGAACAGCAGCCCGGCATACACAGCCAGCATTACCGGTGAGAGCCAAAGCGTGAAACGGACCACATAGCCATACCCGGCAGTCAGCCAGGCGAATGCCGCGTTGAACGCGATGAAGAAGTATTTCAGGAGCAGATTCAGCGGATAGAAGCTGAGAGCGCCGAGGATGATTCCTGGTACGCTGGCAATCAGAGTTACCACAAAGGGTTTCCAGCTTGCCCAGGCATTCCAGTGGAACGGCTGACCGGCGGGCATCTGGATTTTGAACCAGTCGATGAGGCGCGGTTCGAAGAAGATGATCGAGAGATAGCCGCCGAGAACAGCCAGCCCCCACCAGGGCACCGCTTCCTTGTTGTGATGATGCGCAGCCTGATGACTATCAACCGTGGCCGGAGCAGCCGGCTTGCGAAGGAATCGGTCCGTCAGCCCCATCCACTGAAGTAACGACAAGAACGTTGTCGCTGTGAAGGCGATGGTCATCGCTAGCATCACGTCGCTCTTGGTATAGAAATAGATGGCGAGCATGATGGCGGAGAGGATAACCCCATAGAAAAAGAACCCCGATTTACCGTTCCCTTCGTTGCCGAAGATCTGCACCGCACGGGAAGGGGTCATGGTCATGGCATTGACCGCTGAGATGATCGTCGAGGCGGCGATAGTCAAAGCGAACTGGCGGTAGAACTGCCCGCTGATGCCGGTGAGGAACGCTGTCGGAATGAACACCGCACCCAGAACGAGAGTAATGGCGATGATCGGGCCAGTCACCTCGGACATCGCTTTTAGCGTCGCTTCCTTGGCGCTAAGCCCCTTCTCCATCCACCGCTCGACGTTCTCGAGTACGACGATAGCGTCATCAACGACGATGCCGATCGCCAGCACGAGACCGAATAGTGTCAAAGTATTCAGAGTGAAACCTAAAGCAGCCATGATGGCCAGCGTGCCAATGAGCGAAACGGGAACGTCAATCATGGGCAGAATGGTGGCACGCCAATCCTGTAGAAAGACCAGCACCACGATAAAGACCAGGACGAACGCTTCGAGAAGCGTGTGCCTGACACTGGTAATCGATTCATCCACGAAAGTGGTAGTGTCATAAACGATTCGGTAATCGACACCCAGCGGGAAGCGTTTCTTCAGACGCTCCATCGTATCGTAAACATCCTTGGCGGTATCAAGAGCATTGGTGCCAGGGCGCTGGAAGATGACGATACCTACCGTTGGCTTGCCATCCATATAGTTGTTGGCATCGTAACTGCGTGAACCCAGTGCGACCTCCGCAACATCTTTGAGCAGCAACTTCTTGCCATTCTCGTCGGTCTTCACCACGATCTGTTCAAAGTCTTCCTTATTCATCAGTCGGCCACGGGCATTGACGGTGTACTGAAAGTCGACGCCAGCCGGAGTTGGCGGAGCGCCGACCTTTCCGGCAGCCACTTGAACATTCTGCTCCCGTAGAGCTCGCACCACTTCGCTCGGATTCATGCCTCGCAGAGCAAGCAATTCCGGGTTTAGCCAGACACGCATGCTGTAGTCACGGACACCAAACATGAACGAATCACCCACACCCTTGAGGCGGGCGATTTCATCCTTGATGTTCAGCGTGCCGTAGTTGCTCAGGTAAAGCGAATCCTTGTAGTTCGGGTTGTCCGGCTCGAAGGGAGAAATGAGATTGATGACGAGCAGGATATTGGGGGACCGTTTCTTGGTGGTCACTCCCTGACGGCGTGCTTCTTCGGGCAGTCGCGGCTCAGCGGCGGCTACACGGTTCTGCACCAGCACCTGGGCCGTATCCAGGTCCGTGCCGAGATCAAACACGATGGAGAGGCTCATCGTTCCATCGTTGGCGCAGGTGGAGGACATGTAGAGCATGCCTTCCACGCCGTTGATTTCCTGTTCGATCGGCGTGGCGACGGTATCAGCCACCACTTCAGCACTGGCACCGGGATAGTTGGCCGTCACCTGAATCGAAGGAGGGGCAATATCGGGATACTGCGTGATCGGCAGCCTCGTGCCGGCAGCCAACCCGATCAGCACGATGACGATGGAAATGACGGTCGCAAAGACCGGATGCTCGATGAAGAACTTCGAAAGTGCTGCGGCGGACGAGGAGGAAGGTGCTGCAGAAGACAATGCTGAACTCCGGGCAATGAATTGAATCAGGTCATTCTGGCTCCCCTCTCCCTTCCGGGTGTATAGACCGGGGAGAGGGGCTGGGGGTGAGGGTATTTTTGATCAAGGTGAGTCACGATTACTTCGGAGGAGCTGTCTTCTCCGCGGACTTCTCTGGCTTAACGGGCACCATCGGGGCGATGCCGCTTGCGCTCACCGGCATCTCCACCAGCTTAGGGGCTACTATCGCATCAGGCCGAACGCGCAGGATGCCATTGACGACAACCAGATCATCGGCTTTGACTCCCTCTTCTATGACACGCAGCCCCTCGTGCATGGCTCCCAGCTTGACCGGGCGATAGTTCGCCTTGTTATCTTTATCCACCACGAAGACAAACTTATTGCCTTGGTCAGTGCCGATGGCCCTGTCGGAGATAAGAATGGCTTTGTGAGGCGGGCCGACCGGCAATTGAACTCTCACGAACATGCCGGGGGTAAAGCGGCGATCATAGTTGGCGACAATGGGATTGTCAAAAATGCCGCGTACCCACATGGCCCCGAGCTTGGGATCGATCTTGTTATCGACAAAGTCAATCACGCCTTCGTGAGGGAACCCGATGTCGTTTCCCAGAGCGGCCTTTACCTTGACCGAGTCGCTCTTGCGCGGAGACGAACTTGCCTTTCTGGATCATATCCTGAATACGCAAGATGGTTCGCTCATCGATATCGAAATAGATATGTACCGGGTCGATCGAGACGATATCGGTGAGGATGGTCGTATTGGCGGAAACGAGGTTGCCTTCGGTGATGAGATTCCTGCTGATGCGGCCCGCTACCGGAGCAGTGATCTTGGTGTAAGCCAGGTTCTTCTGAGCACGATCAAGGTTGGCCCGTGCGGTCGCCACCGAAGCGACTGCTTCACTCGCGTCGGCATTGATCTTATCAAACTCTTCCTGACTCATGGCCCCACTGGTCTGCATGAGTTTCTTGGCTCGTTCCAGATCAGCTTTCATCTTCTGCTGCCTGGCTTCGGCCTGTGCGAGCATCCCTTTAGCGGAATCGTACTCAGCGGCATACAGGCGATCATCAATCGTGAAGAGCAGATCGCCCTTTTTGACTTCGTATCCTGACTTGAAATGAATCTTCTCGAGGTAGCCCGTCACCTGGGATCGGATATCAACCTTATCGACAGCTTCCACCCGACCGGTGAATTCTTCAACGTCACTAATCTCTTTGACTATCGGCTTGGCGACCGAAACGGACATGGGAGGTGGAGCACCTCCCTCTTTGCCGGGTGCTGCCGCCGACTGTTGGCAGCCAGACAGGAGCAGTATGCCAATCAGGTAGAACCAGAGCCGAGGCATGGCGATTTCCTTGCGACTGATGCAGAGAGGTCTACCTTGTTATACAGGTTCACCTCGAAAAGAAGATGTATTCTGTGCGCCTTGGTACATAAACGAAAAAACCCTTATAGCCTGTGAATACAGGCTACAAGGGCTGATTCCTAACGAGGACGACGGGGCTCGAACCCGCAACCTCCGGCGTGACAAGCCGGTGCTCTAACCAATTGAGCTACGTCCCCTCATTACGGGAAAGAAAGTATAAGCGTATCATGCAAAAGGGCAAGTGTCGATAACCCCTGATCCAAGGGTTCTTTCCATAACTCCCCGTCACGATTCGTTCAGCTTAACTGACGCCGAACCGGGGTTGGATGTTCATCCCTTATCAGAAAACTACGTTTCCGGCTGTTCAGCCATTGCATCCGGGCGACTTCACCGACACAATACTCTATCGGGATCGATTCTCCTGAGAAATACCCATGTTCCTCGTGCTACTCATTGGTCTGCTCATTGCTCCTGAAGATGATCTTCTCAAGCTGGGCCAGGGAAAGCCCTGGTATGACCAGGAAACCACGAAGCCGCAGAATCTCGAAGGGATTCTCGACTACTTCGCCGGTTCAGGACGTATCGGCGTTCCGGCGGGCTATGCCCCCTTCCGGGTGGTCTTCAAAGACGCTGCCACCGGCAAGGTGGTGCAGTATGTCGTGCATGCCCCCGGCTTCGAGACGCTCCTGGCCTTCAATGTCGGGCAGCGAGTCAAAGTTGATGGCAAAGTGATCAGCAAGGGAGAAGGCGATGCCAAGCGCCAGGAGTTGTGGATTGGTACCCTGCAGACGCTTGGTGCCGCTCCGCTCAACGTCTTTACCGAACTCAAACCCATTGCTCGTACTAATCGCTTTCAACCACAGACCATGCAAGTCGGCAGTGATGCCGGAAAACTCGTCATTCGTAGCGGCAAGGATGCGGCCAAGGCTATTGGCCTCAGCCCCAATGAACCTGAATCAGAGCGAGTTGCTACCGATCATCTCAAGACGCTCTTCGCCGTGAAATCCATCGATTGGAAGACTCAGATGGCGATCTATGTCGGCAACGTCTATCAGCCGAGAGTCCGAATGACCAAAATCGAAATCACCCGGATCGATGTGAATGAGAAAGGCGCTACCGTCTTCTGGAAATCGGAAGAAGGCTTGCGGCAAGCGTCGCCCTACGTCAGCGATACCATCCTGATTCCCAAAGTCGAAGGTGAGATAAGCTTCAAGCAGGAAGAAGCCAAGAAGGATGCCGGCGAAGAAAGCTGATCCCAAGGCGAATGAAAAGATCATCCCGGTGATACCGGGAGCGCCCATTAAATAATGGTTTACCCCACACCCTTTCGCCTGTACTGTCAGGCAAGGTGAGGACACTTTCAGCATGTTAGCCAAATTGAAAACCTTCGCCCTCGTCGGGATTGATGCGATTCCCGTTGAAGTGGAAGTAGACGTAGCAGCCGGTTTGCCCAAAACCATCCTTGTTGGTCTGCCCGAGGCAGCTGTCAAGGAAAGCACTCACCGTATCGAACGAGCCCTGGCTAACCTCGGCTTCCAACGGCCCACAGGCAGGTGTGTCATCAATCTGCGCCCGCCGACCTGAAAAAGGACGCAGGCTCCTTCGATCTGCCCATCGCCATTGGCATGCTCATGGGCACCGGGCAACTTGCGCCAGATGACATGAACGACATTGCCATCGTCGGTGAACTGGCCCTCGATGGCAGCATGCGGCCCATCAAAGGGGCCTTGGCGATGGCTCTGGCCTGCAAACAACAGGGCTTGAAACGCCTGATTGTTCCTTCTGCCAATGCCCGTGAAGCCTCCGTGGTGGAAGATGTGCAGGTCTATGGCGTCAGCGGGCTGGCTGAAGCGATGAGTTTCCTCGCCGGGCAACTGGAGATCGAACCGATGCCGAGCGGTATTGGCGATCTGGCAAAGGACTTCAACCGTTATGATGTCGACTTCGCCGATGTGCGTGGGCAGGATTATGCCAAGCGGGCACTGGTGATCGCCGCCGCTGGGGCTCACAATGTCCTTTTGAGTGGCCCACCTGGTAGCGGCAAAACGATGTTGGCCCGACGCCTTTCTACCATTCTTCCCCCGCTGACCCCCGGCGAAAGTCTGGAGACGACCCGAATCTATTCTGCCATGGGCCTGCTCACCCCCGGCAAGGCACTGCTCACCGAGCGGCCCTATCGTTCGCCCCACCATACGGTCAGCAACGCCGGGCTGGTGGGTGGTGGTTCGACGCCAACTCCTGGGAGATCAGCCTCGCACATCATGGGGTGTTGTTTCTCGATGAACTGCCCGAGTTCAATCGCACCACATTGGAAGTACTGCGACAACCGCTTGAAGAAGGTAGGGTGACGATCAGCAGAGCGCTAAGGGCTTCGACCTTTCCCGCTCACTTCATTCTCGTCGCAGCCATGAACCCCTGTCCGTGTGGCTACCTCGGCGACACTCGCAAGCCCTGCAAGTGTGCCCCGCCTCTCATCGAACGCTATGTGGGCAAGATCAGTGGCCCGCTTCTTGACCGCATTGATCTCCACGTGGAAGTGCCAGCCGTTCCCTTCGCCGACCTCAATGCCCCCGTCACCAAAGAAAGCACCGGCAGCGGACAACTTCGGGAACAAGTACAACGAGCCAGAACGGTTCAGCATCAACGCTTTGGCCGCGACAGCCTCAAACTCAATGGCCGCATGAGCAGCAGGCAGATCAGGCAACATTGTGTTCTTGATGCAGGCTGCCAGGACATTCTGAAGTCAGCCGTCGAGCACCTCGGACTCTCAGCCCGTGCCCACGACCGCATTCTGAGAGTTGCAAGAACCATCGCTGATCTCGATGGCCAATTCACCATTGCCCCGAATCACGTCACCGAGGCACTAAACTACCGCATCCTAGATAGAAAGTTGTGGATGCAGGGTTAGCAGCTATCTGGTTAGTAGCCATCACGCTCCGTCGTGATGGTGCGGAGATAACATCCCATGTGTTGGTGTTCACGCTTCAGCGTGTCTGCCGAACAAATGATTGAACTCCCACGATTCTGCATCAACAATGGCAATCCCGGCCATTCTGTATCGAATCATTAGCTAACCTTCCTTGTTGAGATGTCCTATGCCTTCCAGTAACGAGCCCGAAATCTATGGCTTTGCTGACACTCCGGTCGGCGTCTCTACCGCAAAGACCTGCGAAACCAAAATGACAAACAGGAAGAAGAAAGCTGTCGCCAGCTACATCACCAAGCTTGGCCCGGAACTGAAGAAGAAGTACGGCAAACGGGAGCACTACACCCCCGAACAGATTCGCGAGACCGCTCTGCACCACGCCCTCAGCATTGATTACCTCTGCTGGGCCTACGTCATCTATGCCAGCATGCCCGATTTTGAACGCATCCACACTACAGCAGGCGAAGTGTGCGACTACTCCGGCATGCACAGCCTCGTCGGCGAGACCTTCTTTTCAGGCAACATCGACTTCGATGTTTCCAGTGTAGTCGAGGTTATTGCCTCCGGGGCTTCCAGTGCGATGGACATCGCCGGCGATTCGGTCAGCTTGCTGGGAGATGTTGATTGGAGTTCGCTCTTCGACTGGGCGTGAGTAGGAATGCTCCGGGCCCTCAGTCAAACCGCAGAGCGGCGCAATTTGAATGGCCGTGGGTGCAACCCACGGAGGATGACAAGGGCATCGCCAGCCGCGTAGCGGCGATACTCTTCCTGCGATGTCACGCCGATAACGCGGCATTGGCAGGTCCCTCCGTGCGTTTTGCTTCGCTCACACTTGGCTATTCACAGTCACCGATTTGCGTTGCAATGTTACCCTTCAATTGTTCCATAAGCTCGACATTGCCCAAGCGTATTTGGGATGTCCTGTTTCTTCCGATTTCAAGAACCATTACATCTCCTAAGTCTATTCCTTGACGTGTGAGGTACGGCTTAAATCCCCAAGCTGAGCCATTCTTTATTACCAGCGTTCCAACTTGCTTACCATCCATTGCTAGCAGCGACAAAGTGTCATTAGATAGAAACTGATGGATCCCCTTAGGAAATGTAACTACTCCAGAACGCATCGTGCTTTCTGTTATCGAGTAAGCAACCCAAATAGTATCGTGTGATTTCCAACCCCAATCCTGTAATGAACGTGGACGGTTCTTCGTTCGTACAAGCCTTTCAGCTTGTCCAGGAAATACTTTCGCGCCTCTAAGTCCATAAACACCAGTTGCATATCTCGCAAGGATCGGACTGTAGGTTAAGTAAGCCCAAAAAGTTGATCGATTCATATCTCTTTCTAGGCATAACTTCTCAAGTTCGTATGCAGGCATGAGTAGATTTTCTTTGCTTAGCAATTCAAAAAATAAATGCTCTACATCACTCAATACACTCTTAGGGTTGACATGACTTGTTACACTCACAGTGTTCCCGCTAACTTGGAGTCCAAGATGCTTGCATACTTGTAATAATATCGAAGACGGGGGGACTGCTTGTAAACGATGATGTCTTGTCAGTCCACCACGCAATTCTCCAACTTGAATTTCAGGTGCGACTGCTAATACTTTCCAGAGCATGGTTCGTAGGGTGCTCCATTCAGTATCAAGTACAAACCACTCCTTGTCAGAATCAAGCCAGCTAAATGAAGGCAAGAAAGTAAGCCACTCTTCAATTTTTTCTTGCTGAGTAAACCCTTCTGCATCTAATTCAGCCTTTAAATATGCCAAGGAACAGGCATTGCGTTCGGACATTGCTTTCTTTGTGATCTCTAAAGCCCTCTTGACCAAGCCTTCCTGCTGCTTATGAAAAATCCAATCACTATGGCCAATTCGACTAATCGAAAGGTAGCTTGAGGAGCCCAATATTTGTGACGCCGCAAGCAATCCTCCAGGATGAAATTGAACAGAAGAAAGATCACTCTGAAAAAGAAGTTCGCTCATTTTCCACAAAGGCAATGGACTACTCTCGACACATAGGTCGAGAGACTGACTTAATTTTGGAAGCCAAGAGTTTGCGTTTCTAATTTCCGATGTGACTTTGTCTACTAACTGTCTAACTCGTTCGCGCGATAAGCCTTCCGGTTTTCCTACTGACTCAAGGGATTGTGGCCCATTTCCATCCCAGCCAAGGTGCTTTTGAATTACTTCAGGTCGTTCATCATAAACGGATGTGATAAGTTCAAACAGTTCAGTCTCTAGCGTGATTGACAAGAACTTAAGCCCCAATGCGCGAACATCATGAAGACGGTTTGCTAGCCTCTCTGGGAACCAGCCATCTGATTTTCGATCAATGATACCTCTGCAAAAATCACTTAAAGTGAGTTCTTCACCTATTTTAGTTGTCGAATTCGATAGGAATCGAAGCATGTCAAGTAAGACAATGAGATCGGCCACGCTTTTTTGCCCAAATCCCGGCAGTCTACTTACTTCTCTAATAGTTAGTGACTTCACCATCGAAAGAGTCCTTAGACCTGAAGCTCTCAAACCATTCTTGGTGCGTGTCAGCAATGGACACTTAAGCAAGTCCAGATCGATGGTAATATTGTCTGTGCAAACTTGCTGGTCTGGATGAATAGTCCCTTTACTAAGTGCTTTGCAGATCTCATCAATTGCTCTCTCATCTCTTAGCAAGACTGAGCCTAATCTAATATCATTGATCATAGCTTTCATGGCCCACGGCTCAGTGCTTAGTAACCTTGCCTCTCGAGAAAGCCGAGATTGCAACGACATCACATCATTTGTATCCTGAATTGACGTGGTTGTGATGCTAGAAATGGAAGTCGCAATGTTTGGTTGGTCGGATTTGCGAATACTTCCATCAATTGCTGAAAGCAGGTCAACAAGCGACAAGACACCAAAAGCATGAATCTGGAGAAGCTGACCTATAGTGAGTTGCCCTAGCTGAGATGCTGAGTTAAGATTTTGTCTTCTCAAGCAGTTGCGCGTTCTATTTAGAAGTGGGAGTATGTTTAGTTCAATGCAATCTGGGATTCCTTTTGGAAATGCAGCACTGCAAAGTGGTAGTTTACCTAACCTCAAGGCAGGTTCGATTTTCTTGGTAATCCAACTTAATAGCCATTTATCCTGTTTGTGATTTGTTACCTCGAAATATACTTCTGGCGTATCAAGGGTAACTCCTTCAGTGAGATTAAGTTCTCTCCTTATTTTGAGTGGAACTATTCCCGTTACGATTGATCTTAATGCAGAGGGGACAAGGCTTCGCAATGGCGTTTTACGATGAAGTTGTGTACCTAACTCAACTTCTTGTGATACAGCTGGGCATGACTCTGCACTTACGGCCTCGACAGCTGTCAATAGGTCAAGAAGAGAATTGATTCCAAATGCTGGGATATTAAGGAGATCATTGATGGACAGTTGAGCCAGCTTTTCAGGTGCGTAGAAATTTGTCCTTTGCAGACAGTTTCGGGTTCGATTGTGGAGTGGGAGAGTGGACAGTTTTAGTGAAGACGGCACCCCTTTAGGAAAAGCAAGTGAATCCAAGGAGACACGGCCAGCTTTCAATTGTGGCTCTACCCAAGTTGACAAGTACCCAAGTACAGTTCTGTCTTGGTAGATGTCAATGATTGTGTAGCTTGATTGGCTGAGTAATTCAAAGCTTGTTGGTGTCGAAAGATTCAGTGCCTTGAGCAAGCCGTTTGGCAGTTTACCCATGTAACAAGTCCTAAGCACCGACGGTACTAATTTGCGTCTTCCTTCGTGGCTCAAGACAAGCCGAGACATTCAGTTGCTCCTTTCGTTGTTCCGCTGTTCCTGCTTGATCTCTCACACTCATTTGAGGATAATACGGAAGTAATCGAACCCCTACCTTATATGGCGCAAGTACTTCGTCATGGCATTCAAGCTTAACGGAAAAAAAGCCTCTAGGAACGAGGAAAATCGATTGGTTTCTCTAAAGGATACCAATCTGACTGCATTCTCGGGCCCGCAATTGCTGGTCTTGGCTGCCTACCTTCGAGGAGGAGCACAACGCCCTATCGATACGGAAGACTTGGCAATGCAAGCATTCAAGCTCGCTCCATCTCGATTTTCCTGGAGGAAATACCCAGACCAAATTAACATTGAGACTGTTCGAATATGTGCCTCTGATGCCAAGAAAGCAAAAAATGGAAGTATGCTCCGTGGCACAGGAAACGAAGGATGGATGCTAACCACAGGGGGGCTTCGCTGGGCAGAATGCCACATCGGCGACTTGAAGACACTCCCTATTGTGCGTTCCCGAAACTCTAAGGAAGAACGAATTCTAAAAGCCGAAAGAAATCGCCTATTAGCTTCGGAAGCTTATCAAAAACTTACTGAAAACCCCGGCGCTGTTGTTACTGATCGTGAAGTAGAGACGTTCTTTCGCATTGATTCGTATATCAGCCAAAATAAACGAGAAGAACGCATTGTCCGAATTACAAACGCATTTGGCGAGGATCTCGAACTTGGGGCTATTGTTCACAAGCTGGTCAATGTCGTACGCACGCTTAGTAAGAAGGCTACAGCATGAATGACCAAATTCACGTAGTAAGTCACGTTGCCAGAGACCTGTTGCAAACGGCAGCAGTTTTCAAAACCGACAAACAGGTTGTATGGGAATACGTTGCAAACAGTTTGCAGTATTCTCAACCTGGACGGCCCGTGCGTGTGGAAGTAACAATTGAACCTCGTCGCAAGAAGATTGTCATTTCCGATAATGGGCGGGGAATGAACTGGGAAGGCTTACAAAACTTTTGGATGTTACATGGTGAGAATCAAGATCGCTTGGCTGGTAATATTGGACGAGGCAGATTTGGAACAGGTAAGGCCGCTGCTTTTGGAATTGCTAGCGTTCTCCGTGTTACATCCACACAAAACGGTCGAAAATCTATTGTGGAATTAAGGAGAAGTAACATTGAAAACTTGGGGTCAGGAAAACCAATACCAGTCTCAACGATCAAGAAGGAGTTGGAGTCTTCCGAACAAGATGGCACCACCATTGAGATTGAAGAAACCCATATACGACAGCTCGACACCCAAGGGATCATAAAGTACATCGAGCGGCACCTAGCTCATTACCCAAGAGACGTGTCGGTAATAGTGAATAGTCATCTTTGTGAATACAGTGAACCTCCTATCGATTCTGAACGTGTCTTCACTCCAAATCTTGAAGAATCCAACACCCTTTCAAATGTAACTCTAAACATTAAAGTAACGCGTTCATCTTTGCCTATGGAACTACGTGGCATCGCAATCTTCTCAAAAGGCGTCTGGCATGAAACGACTTTAGCTGGCAGCGAGGGAAAAGAGATGAGCCAGTTCATTTTTGGTGAGATTGATGTTCCAGCAATTGAAGAAGATCGATCAGAGATCAGTGCATTCGACAATACGCGTTCGCTTCTGCTTAACAGAGAAAACAACGTTGTTTTCGTACTTCTTAGTTTTATCGGACGTTGTGTCGAATGCGTGAGACGTGAACTTCTATCAGCTGATAAACAACGCCAGAAAACGGAGGAAGCAAAACGACTTGCAAAACAAGCGGGTATTATTGCAGACGTTCTAAACGACGACTTCGCTCAATTTCGTAACCTATTAAGGCGAGTCAGGGCACGACGAGCCGGAGGCGATGATAATTACCCATTGGCAACTAACGGAGGCTCAGGAAACGAATCATTAATCGAAGGGGATGAATTACCTGGGTCCCTAAAGGATAGTGTTCCTTCGCGAACTGAAAGTGGCACGCGCGATGGCGATACTAGAAAAAAATCCCCAATACCTATTGAAGTTCAGGAAGGGGAAGAGAAGAACAAGGCTCAATTATCAGGGTCGATTGAGGGGAGAAAAAGGAGACCAAGTGGCGGGTTTAGCGTTCTTTTTAGAAATATGGGTACGGACAATGATCGGAGCCAATATGTCCCTGACGAAAGATCTATCCACATTAATCTTGACCATCCCCAGTTGCTAGCTGCACGGAGCGGAAACTCAGAGGATGAAATCAATTTCAGACGGCTTTGCTACGAGATCGCTTTCACCGAGTATTCAATAGCTGTGGCTTACGAAATGGCGAACCAGGATGAGTATCTAGAACCTTCTGAACCAATCGCTGACATTCGTACGCATATCAACCGACTGGCTAGAAGGGCATCAACACTTTTCGGACAAGTGCCTTAAGTGGTCAAAGGTTTGCAATCTGGTCTCCTACCTCATCAACCCATACTCCACCAACGTCTTCCGAATCTTCGCCTCGCCAGCCGCATCGACGGCACACATGGGCAAACGAAATTCGCCACGATCTCGGCCCAGCAACTTCATCGCTGTCTTCAGCGGAATGGGGTTGGTGGCGACACTCAGCAGGTCACGGCACAGCGGGAAGAGCTTGCGGTGCCAGGTTTGGGCTTCGGCGATCTTGCCGTCGTCGAAGGCTTTGACGAGGGCTTTCAAATCTCGAGGAACGATGTTACCGACGACCGAGACGACGCCTCGACCGCCGATGCTGAGTAGGGGCAGGGTCAGGCTGTCGTCGCCGCTGAGGATGGTGAGGTTCGAGCCACAGATGATCTGGGAAGCCTGATCGAGGGAGCCGGTCGCTTCCTTGACTGCAACGACGCTCTTGAGTTCGCCGATACGGCAAATCGTTTCGGGCAGAATGTTAGAGCCAGTGCGGCCAGGGATGTTGTAAAGGACGATGGGCAGGTCGCTGGCTTCGGTCACCGCCTTGAAGTGCTGGTAGTAACCTTCCTGGGTCGGCTTGTTGTAATAAGGGCCGACCATGAGAGCACCGTTGGCCCCGGTCTTCTGGGCGAACTTGGTCAAGCGAACCGCTTCCCGTGTTGAGTTGGAGCCAGTGCCAGCCATCACCTTGATGCGTTTGTTGGCATGCTCGACGACGGCGGCGATGACTTTCTCGTGTTCATCGTGACCGAGCGTGGGAGCTTCGCCGGTGGTGCCAACGGGAACCAGACAATCGGTGCCCTGTTCGATGTGCCAATCGACGAGTTTCAAGAGGGCGGGGTAATCGACTTCGCCGTTAAGAAAGGGCGTGATCATCGCCACGCTCACGCCTGCAAACTGCTCGCCTTTAGTACTCATGGTGCTGTTCGCTCTCGGTTTTGTTATCTTGATTCAATGGTATTCCAGAAGGAGCCAGAAGCCAGAAGTCAGGAGCCAGAATAGAAGACAAGTTGTCAGTTATCAGTTTTCAGTTGTCAGAAATCAAGGCCCGGTATTACTGACAACTAAAAACTGACAACTAATGGGAGAAAGAGAATTATGCACGCCTTCATGCTGACCGACCCCAGTTCAACCCCTTCCCCCTGCCTCCTCATCGGCTGGGCTACGGTGCAGTCCAATCTACGACGCATGCTGGCCCTTGCGGGTTCGCCCAATCGTCTTCGCCCCCACATGAAGACGCACAAGACTCGGGAAATCACCCAGCTCTATCTGGAGCATGGCATCACCAAACACAAGTGTGCCACGCTGCGGGAAGCAGAGGTGCTGGCTGAGTGCGGGGCGGCCAGTGTGTTGATCGCCTACCCAATGGTGGGACCAAACCAGCAGCGAGTGTGCGAGCTGGTCAAGCGGTTTCCGAAGACGCAGTTCAATGTGCTGGGCGATGATCGAGAGATGATCCAGCAACTCGATCAACAGGCGGGGACGATGGGCGTGCGGATTGGACTGTTCCTCGATTTTAATGTCGGGCAGGATCGCACCGGGCTGACTTCAGGTGAATCGGTACATCCGCTGTTGGAGCATCTGAAGAATCTACAGTTGACCGGTCTGCATCTTTACGATGGGCACAACACGTCGCTGCAACCTGCTGATCGTCAGGCCCAGATACACAAGACCTATCAGCGCGGTGCGGAACTGCGCTCACGCTTGCAGGCACATGCCTCATCACCACTGGAGATCGTGTTGGGCGGCACACCGTCGTTCATGCTCTATGCCCATGAGATCACCGATCCGCAGGTCTCGCTCTCCCCTGGTACCTGTATCCTCCATGACGCCGGCTATGGTCAGAAGTACCCCGAACTTGGTTTTGAACCAGCAGCAGCAGTGTTGGTGCGGTGCATCAGCAGACCAGGGCCGAAGCTGGTGACATTCGATGTGGGCACGAAAGCAATCGCCAGCGATCCGCCGTTCGGCCAACGTGTGCATCTGGTGGGATTAGAAGCAGCCAAGTGTACGCTGCACAACGAGGAGCACTACGTCGTCGAAACCGACGAAGCAGAGAAGTGGAAGCCCGGCATGGTGACGTATGCGATTCCGATGCACGTGTGTCCCACGGTGGCGCTGTATAACCAGGCGCACATCGTGGAGGGGGGAAAAGTTGCGAAGACAATTGAGATAGCGGCGAGGGAGAGGTAAGAATCAGTTGTCAGTTATTAGTTGTCAGTTGTCAGAAATCATGCCATCTATTACTGACAACTGAAAACTGGCAACTGACAACTTGTCTTCCATATCTAACTTCTGGCCATTTCCTACTCGTCTACTTCTACTGGTATCTCATGTTCCTTCGCCTCACACTGCCGTTCCTGCCGTTCATCCTTCCATAGTCCCCAGGCGATCCAGAGGCTCCAGCCGTTGAAGACCATGGGGATGAGGAAGACCAGCGAAGTCGTCCAGCCCAGCACAAGCAGGCTCTGGTAGAGTGCCCAACCAAGCGGCGGCATCGACATGCCACGAATACCCTGGAACACCGAGCTGATACTTTCGTAGAGGGCAGCCCGTTCGGGTTTCTCAGCGAAATAGAGATTGCCCGTCGTCGTGGCCACTTCGGCTGCTCCAAGAACAACACCACGGAAGGCAGCTCCGATGAACGCCAGAATCAACCAATCGAGATAGAAGCTGGCGAACAACGCGAGATACGCGGGAATGCCCATCAAGGCAAAGGCGACCCGGCCGGCAACGGGTGAGGTCTTGTCAATGAGCCAACCCCAGAAAGGTGAGGTGATGCCACCGAGGATCACGGGAAAGATCATCACCAGCAGCGTAATGAAGAACTGCGACAGGTGAAAGTGATCCCGCAGCAGATAGAGCCACACGCCTCGGCTCAGCAGAAAGCCGGCACCAGTCAGGAAGATCGTCGCCTGGAAGAGTCGAAACTGCTTATCAATCTTGAGCACATGCTGCATGCCAGACCAACTGGGCGATTCACTGAGTGTGCGGCGGGCCTGGGGATTATCGCTGGGGATGCGCCTGAACTGATAGGCGATCACACCTAGTAGGCCAAGACAGCCACCGAAGGGATAGGCGAGTTGGTAGGCCGTCGGTTCGATGTCGCTCCACAGCGAAACGCCAATGAGCACCGGCACCGTGATGCCATTCTGCACCATCTTGAGGATGCCAATGATCTTGCCCCGATGCTGGTCCGGGTAGGCATACTTATAGAGGGCCGGGATCGCCAGGGTGGCTGGACCGCCGAGCAAATGGTAGAGCACCACCACGATAGCGAGTTGCCAGGGCTGATCAATCCAGCCGACAGCCAGAAGGGGCAGGGCACGAAGTGTGCCGCCAATGAGCACCAGATCGAACAGTCGATAATGGCGGGCCACCATCGCCCAGAGTGGCAGCAGTAAAGCCAACGCCGGCTGCGCCGCCACCATCATCGTCGCTGATTGGCTCTTATCCCCCAGGCTGCCGACAGCGACGACTTGGGCGACGAGGATCAACCCACTCAGCACACCGGTTCCGATGCCGAAGATCAGTTCCAGGACGAAGTTCCGCCGGGTGGTAGCGTCCAGATCTCGGAGCCAGCTTAGCAACCTCAGTTCCTCAATGGGTGGCAGAGAAGATCAGGATATGGAATGACTGTTACGACGCTTTCGCTGCATCACTACCGAGGTTGCGGAACGGATAGAGCACCGCTACGATCGTGCATTCGGAAACGAGCCAGGTCAACCGGGTGAGCAGGGCGATGAGGGCAGCATAGTCAGCACCGACCTGATCCTGCATTAGCACCATGATCGCCCACTCACGGGTACCCAGCCCGGCGGGTGTCGGAATGACGAACCCCAGCACCGTGGCCGCAGCGAGTTTGGCCACCAGTTCGGGCAGCATCGGCCAGGGGTTCACATTAGGCCAAACCGAGAGAACAACAAAAGCGAGGCTGGTACCGACGAGCACATTGCATGCTGCCTGCAGGATGATGCCTAGCGTCAGGATGCGCATGTCGAGCTTGGGAAATGGAGCATGGGTGCCATCGGGCAACTTGCGAAGCGGAGCGGTCAACCGTTCCATGATGGCATTGAAAACCGACGGGATCACCAATGGCACCGCGCCAGCCAGCAGCAGGGCGACATGCACATAATTCAGATGTTCGCCCAGTGGCCCCTGAATCAGCACGACAAACGCAGCCAGCACCGCAGCGACAGCCATGAAGACCATCGTTTCGTAAACGACAGTGACCGCAGCGACTTCGATACGACAATGGGGGCCTTTGACCAACACGGTGCGAAGCAGCACAACCAACGCCTTGCCCGGAACATACTTAGCCAGATGCCCGACGAAGTAGGCCCACGGTACACGAATAGGAACTGGTCGTTGGCCGAGGCTAAGTAAAGAGAGCCACCAGAACGACATGGAACAACTCAGCCCCAGCAGATAGACACCCCCCGCACAGGCCAGGTAACCATAGTTCCACGACACCTCATGCTGAGCCAGTTGCTGCAACGGCTTCCAGAAAGCGATAGTAACGAAGACGACGACAAGCAGCGTGACAACGATCTGGAGAATCAACTTGGAACGGCGGCTGAGGGTCATGGGGAATATTGTAGTATGTAGGTAAGACCCACCCCACCAAGCGTGGACACCGCTACGTTCCCACCCGCCTTCTTGACGGATTCAACGATATGCTCCCATCCGTGCTGTTCCTCCTTGCTCTCTTCGCGCCTCCTGCTCCAATCAACATCGGCGACCGCAAGCAGCTTTTCATCGATGAGAAGTTCATTGCGGAGAAACAGCGGATCGAGCTTCGGATGAACCCACCGCAGAAGCTGGGCTTACTTCTGGATGAGGATGGCAAACCCTTTACCGGCCATATCAGCCGGGTCATCGACGATGGCGGAAAGGCCCGTTTGTACCTCGGGCACAAGAACGTCCAAATCCTGGAGAGTGATGATGGGCTGAAGTACCGGCGCACCGGAGCGAAACTTCCCGGAGGCCTGTTCCCAACAGTCTTCCTCGATCCACACGAGAGCGACCCGGCCAAGAAGTACAAGATGTTCCATCTCGAGTTCTCCGAGCCGTTCGACCCAGCCAAGCATGGCGTCTTTGCCAGCTACTCTGCTGATGGCCTGAAGTTCACCAAGGTCGGGCGAGTGCTGCCGTTCTTCACCGATAACCCGCCGCTCGTTCACTGGGACGAGAAGATCAAGAAATACGTCATCTACACACGGGCCTTCGACTACGATTCGGAGAACCAGAGGCAGGTCGGGCGGATCGAAACCGATGACCCCCTCAAGCCCTGGCCATTCACCAAGACGGAGAAGCACCGGACCTTTCCTTCGATCCAGAACCTCTCCGTGGTCTACGCTGCTGACAAGCAGGATGATGCCCATTCCGATGTCTACTACAATTCCGCCGGGATTTATCCATGGGCTGAGGACGTGTACCTGATGTTCCCCACCACCTTCCGTCACTTCTCTCGAGAACGGAACCCTTACATCCGCCCACCAACCAAGGACCAGTGGGAAGACTTCGGCATGCTCGAAGTGCAACTGGCGGTCAGCAGGGATGGCATCAAGTGGACACGACCGAGTCGAGAGGCCTTCATCCCCAATGGTCTGGCCGATGAATGGGACCGTTGGTACTCAGTAGCGGCCCAGGGTCTGGTGCGTCGCGGAAACTACGTCTACCAGTATTACTACTCCTCCGGCCGACTGCACGACGGTGCCAGCATGCGCCCCGAGTACGACCATGCCGTCAAGCAGTCAGGTGGCGTCGGAGTCGTCAAGCAACGGCTTGACGGTTACGTCTCAGCTGATGCTGATCACCTGGGTGGCTGGCTGAAAACCCCACCCCTCACATTCCAAGGCAAGGCGCTAAGGCTGAACATCGATACCGGTTCGATGGGAACGGCTTTCGTGGAACTGCAGGATCAAGACGGAAAGCCCTACCCTGGCTTTACCCTGTCCGACTGCGAAGAGATCGCCGGTAACTTCATCGATCAGCGTGTTTACTGGAAAGGGAAGACCGACGTCTCCACCCTCACGGGGAAGATTGTGCGAATCCACATCAAGATGAAACGGACAAAGCTCTATGCCTTCCAGTTCACCAGGTAGCGGCGACTTCCAGTCGCCGAGGAGGATTTCGATCACAGCGATCATCGGCGGCAAGATACTGTCGCTACGATAGATCGGAATGATGAACTACTTCCACTTCGTTCCCGTCAGCACCTCGAATGCTTCCACATACTTCGCCCTTGTCCGTGCCACAACGTCATCGGGTAGTGCCGGCGGTGGGCTGTTCTTGTCCCACGTCGTCGTCTCCAACCAGTCGCGCACAAACTGCTTGTCATACGAGGGCGGACTCATTCCCATCTGATAGCTCGTCTTGGGCCAGTAACGGGAACTGTCGGGGGTGAGGACTTCATCGATCAGAATGATCTCGCCATCGGGCAGGGTACCGAACTCAAACTTAGTGTCAGCGAGGATAATGCCTTTGCTTTGTGCATAAGTGGCGGCTTTGCTGTAGATATCGAGGGTGCTTTGCTTCAACGTGTTCGCCAGCTTCTCGCCCACGGCTTGGACCATCACTTCGTAGCTGATGTTTTCATCGTGGCCGGTCTCAGCCTTGGTGGCAGGGGTGAAGATGGGATGGGGCAGGGGGCTGGCCTGTTGCAATCCAGCGGGCAATGGGATGCCACACACTGTTTGACTCTTCTGATATTCTTTCCACCCGGAACCGGCGAGGTAGCCACGGGCGACGCATTCGATGGGAACAACTGTCGCCTTCTTTACCATCATGGTGCGGCCGGCGAGTTGTTCCTTACGGTCAACAAACGGTTTGCCCATGTCGTTCAGATCAGTGCTGATCACATGGTTGGGCACGGTCAACAGATTGAACCAGAAGAGCGACAACTGGGTGAGGATACGGCCCTTGTCGGGAATGGGCGTCGGCATTACCCAGTCAAATGCCGAGAGGCGATCACTGGCGACAATGACGAGTCGGTCACCAAGATCGTAGACATCTCGAACTTTCCCCTGACGGCGCGGGTAGCCGGGGATATCGCTCTGGAACAACGGCAACGCACCCATAAACTCTCCTTAGACCGAACTTGGTTCGGTACCAACTGCTACGGCCCGGCTCCCCTCTCTCACCGGCACTCTACCGTAGTATAGCCAAGCAGTAACCCCTGGAGTAAGCATGTTCAAGTTTCGATTGTTGACCCCCGGCCCTTCGCCTGTTCCTGAAGAGACGCTACTCGAACTGGCCAAGCCGGTGCAGTATCACCGCACCCCCGAAGCGAAGGCAATACTGAGTGAAGTTCTCGATGGCCTGAAGTACTGTTTCCGCACCACGGGCGATGTATGCGTCCTCACCAGTTCCGGCACCGCCAGCGTCGAAGCAGCCCAGGTTTCCGCGGTGCCCCGTGGCGGCAAGGCTATCGCTGCTTATGCCGGCCGGTTCGGTGAACGCTGGCACAATGTCTGGAAGGCTCATGGCGTTGAAGTCGTTGCTGTCACCGCTCCTTACGGTCAGGCTGTGACCGCTGCCCAGATCGAAGAAGCCCTCAAGGCAAATCCTGATGTGCAAGCTGTCTGCGTGGTGCAGTCCGAAACCAGCACCGGCGTCAAGCATGATCTGCAAGCCATCGGTGCGGTCGTCGCCAAGACCAATGCCGTGTTGATTGTCGACGCCATCAGCGGCGCGGTGACGATGCCCTGCGAAATGGATGCCTGGGGCATTGACCTCATGTGTACCGGTTCGCAGAAAGCGTTGATGCTGCCACCCGGCTTGGCCTTCGTGGCAGTGAGTGCCAAAGGCAAGAAGAAGATCGAAGAGAACAAGAACGTCAGTGGCTTCTATCTCGATCTGAAGAAATACTTGAGCAAATTGAAAGACCCTGACACGCCCTTTACTCCTGCTCACACCCTCATCCGTGCTCTGCGGGTCAGCCTGCAGAAGCTACGTGCTGAAGGTATTGAGAACGTCTGGAAGCGCCATGCCAAGCTGGCCGCTGCCACCCGGGCCGGCATCGCTGCCCTGGGCCTGGAGCTTTATGCCAACCCGCCAGCCGATGGGTTGACCGCCGTCAAGGTGCCCGAAGGCATTGATGGCAAGGCACTCCTCAGCAAGGCTGAGAAGCAGTATGGCCTCAAGATCGCCGGCGGGCAGGATCAGCTCGCAGGCAAGATCTTCCGCCTCGCTCACATGGGCTACTGCGACTTCTTCGATGTCCTTGCAGCACTCTCTGGCTTGGAGATGGTGCTCAAGGAAATGGGCCATCCCGTAACCCTGGGTTCAGCCATCACGGCGGCACAGAAGAGCTATGCGGGGTAGTGTTTCATTTAGCCCCCGGCTCTTCAAGCCGGGGGTGGACCACGCGGAGATACGATCTCATTTCCCTAGTAATGAAGTTGTCCGTCAAGCACTAGACATTCTCTGTCTATGCAACTGACTTGGTTGAACTTGCAATGACAGCGCACCCCCAGCTTGAAGAGCCGGGGGCTAAATGGAGTACAGATGCCCTCACTAGCCTTCCTCTTCCCCGGTCAGGGTGCCCAAGCAGTGGGCATGGCCAAGGATCTTTGCACCCAACTCCCCGCGGCGAAGGAACTTTTCGACCGGGCCAGCGAGGTGTTGGGGTACGATCTCTTCAGCCTCTGTGCGTTTGGCCCCGAAGAACGGCTCACTGCGACCGATGTCAGCCAGCCCGCCATCTTCGTCGCCAGCTTCGCAGCACTGGAGAAACTGAAGGCTGAGAAGCAGGCAGTAATTGATGAGTGCTCACACACCGCGGGCCTGAGCCTGGGGGAATACACCGCTCTCGCCTTTGCTGGTGCCTTTTCCTTTGAGGACGGCGTGCGCCTGGTGCAAAAGCGTGGGCAAGCCATGCAGGCTGCGGCCAAGGCAACCCCGAGTTCAATGGCCAGCATTCTGCTCATTGAAGTCGCCCAGGTGGAAGCGTTCTGTCAGCAGGCCAGCAGCAAGGGGTTAGTGAAGATCGCCAACTTGCTCTGTCCCGGCAACACAGTCATCTCCGGGAACACCGAAGCAGTCGAAGAGACGATCAAGCTCGCTGAAGCAGCAGGAGCCAAGATCGTTCGCCTGAGCGTGGCTGGGGCATTTCATACTGAACTGATGAAGCCAGCCGATGAACAGTTGGCAGCAGCGCTGGCGACCGTGGAGTTCAAGACACCCCGCATCCCCGTCTGGTCCAACGTCGATGCCAAGCCCCACAGCGACCCGGGTGAAATCAAGCAGTTGCTGGTGAAGCAGGTACTCAGTCCCGTTCTCTGGGAAGAGACAATGCACAACATGCTCGCCGAAGGCGTGGGCACCTTCTACGAAATCGGCCCGGGCCGAGTGCTGGCCGGTTTGATGAAACGCATCCAGCGGAAGACCGAGTTTGTCAGCGTGCCGGCATAAGTTGACAGGGATACTTCATTGCTGGTAAAATGACTATGAGCATCAAACAAAATGATCTTCGTTTTCTCCCCCTCTCCCCTGGAGGGAGAGGGGTTGGGGGTGAGGGGGAGCATTTTGTTAGACGCTCTAAGTCAGTCAAAAGGTATTTGATCATGTCACAGGTCATTGATCTAACCGGTCTTCCTCGCAATGCTGTGCGTCAGGTGGAAAAGCTGGTTGAGCACCTGCGCAGCGTAAACGAAGCTGATCTGCCTCGCAAAAGGCTATCGATGAAGGAATTGGATCGAGTGCTGGATGAACTAGGGAGCGAGGTTCCAGAGAATCCATCACTTCCCCGGGCGTTTTCCAGAGAAGACATCTACTTCGATCACGATTAATGATAATCGCATTGGATACGAATATTTTGCTTCGGTTTATTCACTTAAAGGACCCTATGCACCGTGAAGTGCGTAGCGCTGTGAGGCTACTCTACAAAGCTGGCGATCAGTTGTGTTTCTTTCCCCAAAATGCCGCTGAGTTCTGGAATGTTTGTACAAGACCTTCCTCAGCGCGAGGTGGCTTGGGCCTGTCTTTCGATGCCACGAAGCGCCAGACTCAGGCGAATAGAGTCATTTTGCCATTGCCTGCCAGACATCACAGCGATGTACGACCGCTGGAAAACGCTCGTCTTCAGCCATCATGTGAAGGGCACCCAAGTCTATGATGCCAAACTCGTAGCAGCCATGTTGGAAAATGGTGTCAGCCATTTGCTAACTTACAACATAGCCGACTTTAAGCGATACAGTAACATCACGATCTGGTCGCCTTTGGACGTGATGGCGAACTTCAGCAAGCCAAAACGCCCCTAGTTAAACAAGAAGTGACAAATATCCCCATCCTTCATGACATACTGCTTCCCCTCCGTCCGCAGCTTGCCTGCTGAACGAATCACACTTTCACTCTGATGCTTCTCCAGATCGTCAAGCGAATAAATCTCGGCCCGGATGAAGCCCTTCTCGAAGTCGGTGTGAATCACGCCCGCTGCTTGAGGAGCAGTGGCACCGACGGGCACCGTCCAGGCACGAACTTCCTTTTCACCAGCTGTGAAGTAAGTCTGTAACCCCAGCACCTTGTAGGCAGCACGGGCCAGCACTGCCAGGGCGGGTTCAGTCACTCCCAGTGAGGTCAACATCTCGGCCCGGTCCTCTTCACCCAGCTCAGCAATCTCCGCTTCGATACGGGCACAGACCGCCACCACACTCGCCCCGATGGAAGCGGCGTAGTCGCGCAGCTTCTGCACGATCGGGCCTTTGCCTTCCAGATCGCTCTCATCAACATTGGCGACATAGAGAATCGGTTTAGCGGTCAGCAACCCGAAGCTGGAGATAGCCTTCTCGTCGTCATCGCTGAGCTTCAGTTTGCGCAGCGGTTCATTCTTGGCCAACTGTGCCAGGCACTGCTTGATGGCTGCCACCCGCTGAACCGCTTCCTTGTCGCCACTCTTGGCGGTGCGTTCCGCTTTATAGAGAGCTGCTTCCAGCGTCTGGATGTCAGCGAGCATCAGTTCGATCTCGATGACTTCGACATCATTGAGCGGATTGACTTCGCCAGCCACGTGGATGACGTTCGGGTCTTCAAAGCAGCGAACCACTTGCAGAATGGCATCGACCTCACGGATGTGGCTGAGGAACTTGTTTCCCAGCCCCTGGCCCTCGCTCGCCCCTTTCACGATGCCGGCGATATCAACAAGCCGCAGGGCAGTGGGCACCAGCTTCTTGGGGACGATGTACTTGCTGATCCGGGCGAGGCGGTCGTCGGGGATGCTGACGACGCCTTCGTTCGGTTCGATGGTGCAGAACGGATAGTTTGCTGCTTGTGCTGTCTTGGACGAGGTGAGTGCGTTGAACAGCGTGCTCTTCCCGACGTTGGGCAATCCGACAATACCTGCGCACATTCTGCTTGATCCCCGAGACCTGGTAGCCGAAGTCGTAAGACTTCGGAGAAACATCAGCCAATAGAAAACCGAAGTCTCACGACTTCGGCTACAGTAATGATATTGCTATTACAACTGCCCACACTTATCAATCACCACCTTGGCACTCGTCGCCCCACTCCGGCTACCCAGGGCTTCCATCTTCTTGACCACATCCATGCCTTCGACAACTGAACCGAAGACGACGTGCTTGCCATCAAGCCATTCGGTCTTGACGGTGCAGAGGAAGAACTGCGAACCATTGGTGCCTGGGCCGGCGTTGGCCATGCTGAGGACGCCGGGGCCGGTGTGCTTGAGGGTGAAGTTCTCGTCAGCGAACTTGGCTCCATAGATCGACTTGCCGCCGGTGCCGTTGTGGTTGGTGAAGTCGCCACCCTGGCACATGAAGGCGGGGATGATGCGGTGGAAGCCGGAGCCTGCGTAGCCAAAGCCCTTCTCGCCGGTACACAGGGCACGGAAGTTCTCAGCAGTCTTGGGGACGATGTCGCTGCGGAGTTCCATCACCACCCGGCCCAGAGGTTTGCCGTCGGCGGTAATGTCAAAGTAACAGCGGGGTAGTTCGTTAGCCATTGGTGTTCTTTCTGTTCTCCCCTCTCCCCTGGAGGGAGAGGGGTTGGGGGTGAGGGGGTGCATTATGCTAGACGTTCCTCCAAGTATAGTATGAAGCGTTTGAACTGATGTCTGTCTCTACTCGTCCCAGGTCTCCGACCGTGGACGAGAATTGCAACTAGCTCAATCGAACTCCACCTGTCATACTGAGCAGCATGGCAACGGAGCCACTTCAAGCTGAATTGCAGGCACCACCTCCTCCTGAACAAGGCGGGTGGTTCGGCCCCATCTTCTTCTGGGATCTGATCCGCGAGAGTCGCAAGGGAAGCAGCTACCTTCCCCGAGTGGTCTATGCCGGCGGACTGCTCCTGGTGCTCTACCTGGTGATGGGCCGGGGCGAGATCACCCAGAATAGAATTGCCGGCCTCTGTTACGAGGCGTTCAGTTATTATCTGATCTTGCAGTATGTTGCTATCCTCGTGCTCACCCCGGTCTATGTCGCCGGGGCTCTCATTGAGGAACGTCAGCAGCGAACCCTGTCGCTGCTGCTCACCACCTATCTGACACCACGGGAAATTATCCTGGGTAAGATGATGAGCCGACTGGTGCCGATGCTGGGGATACTCCTGGCTGGCGTGCCGGTGCTGGCCATCCTGCAACTGCTGGGCGGTATTAGTTTTGAACAGTTGATGGTACATAGCTTGATTGCTTTGACGCTGCTCTTTACTATCGGCATGCATGCCATTCGAGCTTCGACCCTGTGCAAGACTGTGGGCGGTGCCGTGGCTAGTACTTATGCGACGACCCTCGGCGCTTTCCTGATATTGACACCCTTTGCAGTAGGATTGGTTGGAGCTGGAGGCGGCACGATCGGGGGAATCATTCTTGCTGTCATTCTCATCGTGGGAGGGTACCTTCTGTTTTCCTGGATGACGCTTTACGGGGCCATTCAAACGATCTCCAGTCGTGATCGAGATCAAGACCTCTCTCAATCGGAATCGGAGCGACAGTACCAGCCACTCCCCTCGGTTCCATCGCCCATGTTAGCACCTGTTCAAGCTCCTATCGGTCGAGACGATCCGGAGATTCTTGACTACCCCACACAGATCGACCGGTTTTTCAAATCGCCGCTGCGGGGAGATCGACCCATCGTCTGGAAGGAGACCTATTTTCCTTCGCCAGAACTGGTGAACATCATTGCGTTTCTCTTCTGTGCTGTTCCGTTATTGATCTTCACAGCCCATTGTTTCAGTCCGAAGGGGCAGCTCGAGGAAGTCGCCAAGGCGATGTCATTCTACGTCGAGAGTTCTCATGCTCTGCTGACGCTGCTGCTGATCCTGGTCACCCTCCGTGCAGCAGGCACCCTCGTGACGGAGCGCAAACAACAAACACTGATCTCGCTGCTGACAACACCGCTGTCCTGGAACCATATTCTGCTTCAGTTCTACCTCGGCAGCATCTGGCGCTATCGTTGGCTGGCGCTCGGAACGCTCCTGATGATGCTCTGCGCCACCCTGTTCGATCCAGGGATGATCCTTTCGGTCTTTGTGGTCTATGCCAGCCAGCTCGCACTCTTTGCCATGCTGGGGTTAGCCGCCTCGCTGGTCTTTCAAACAGCTTTTCAGGCCCGGTTGATGATGAGCGTGCTGTTCTTTGTCATTTTCTTGCTAATTCCGTCACTCAGGTTGATGCCGAGGTCTTCGGTCATTCGGGTGTTCGAAATGCTGCTGGCTCCCTATCGCTTTTGGCCGGAGTCACGTCTTGGCTTGACATCTCTCCAAGAGGAGTTGATCTCGTGGGAACAGTTTGCCATCGCCTCGCCGTTTCTGTACTTCGTGTTCCTGCTGGTCAACCTGATAATGATGTGGGTGCTAACCTGGCTGCTCTTCCGGTTCAGCCGCTATCGGTTGGGACGGATGCTGGAACGTGGAGCATAATCAAACACTAATTTTTGTCAGGATTGCCATAGGCATGTCAGTGATGAGCTTGCTAAACTGGCATATTCATCACTTCACATCGCTAGAGGCTTCAATGTCTATTGGTAGTCGCCGCAGGTTATTAGCTCTCGAATATCTAGAAGATCGCACAGTGCCGGCCAAGCTGGCCAACCCTTCTACGGTGGTGTTTCAGGACATCGATGGGGATCTGGCACAGTTGGTGTTCTCCAAACCAGTGCTGACGTCATCGAACGTGAACTCCTTACTTGGTTTCAGCACCGGGGCGGTCGATGGCTCCACTTCGACGAAGCAGAGTCTGAATACTCTTACTCTGGTTCCACTATCTTCGGCGCAGGGCAATAACCTCAGCATCGCCTTGAGCGTTGCCAAGAAGAGCAACACGGGCGATGGCCGCGTCAACCTGGGTTGGATGTTCAGTGATCAGAAAGCGTTGAACACCGTCTCAATTCAGGGAGACCTGGGATCGTTCTACCTCAGCAATGCAGTCGATCTCTATTGCCTGCAACAACTCCAAGTACAATCGCTGGGCCGAGTGGGCGGGTTGAACGGATCCCAGTATCTTGATTCGGCTGCGTACGGCAAGATTGGCACCATCAAGGTAACAGGCAATGTCGCCGGCTATATCCGCTTTAGTGATTTGGACTCAGGTTCAGGCCAGTCTGTGGGGACGTTGGATATTGGCGGCAGCTTCTTCGGACAACTCTATAGCAGTCGCGGCATGGGAACGGTGCGCATAGGTCGAGATATTGATGGCAGCCATCCAGAGCTGTCTTACTTGAATCCAGTTCAGACTCCTGGCTCCATGATCATTTCCGGTGCCGTGAGTCAATTCACCGTGGGAGGTTCCATTCTGGGTGGGGACAAATTCGGTAGTGGACAGGTCTTCCTAGGCAACGATATCCAGGCGGTATCCGTCAAGACCTTGAGCATCGCCGGCAATGTGCAGGCAGGAAACGGCTATGGTTCCGGAGAACTCGCCGTCACGGGAGCCGTGACGAAGTTGACCATCGGTGGCTCGATCATCGGCGGCCCTGAAAACTTCTCTGGTCGTGTGCAAATCAATGGGGCATTCGATGCGGTCATTAACGGCAGCGTGGTCGGTGGAGCGGGAGCAAACAGCGGAGCCTACGCGAACTATGCCGATACCTTGGGTTTGGTCCTGAACTCTTTGGAAGTCAAAGGCAATATCGTCGGTGGCGCCGGCGACGCTTCTGGCAGCCTCTATTTTTCGGGAAAGACCAAGCGATTGATAATGGGTTCCTTGATCGGCGGAGATGGCATGAGTTCGGGTTACGTGAACACCGTCGGGTTGGTCGATCAGTTGACTATGAAAGATGTTGTCGGCGCAGGTGGAGAGGCCAGCGGCGTATTCAATGTTTTCAATGGCACCGTTCGCTTGGCAACCCTGGGCAACATTCAAGGAGGGCTGGGGACTGGCTCCGGACTTCTCGACAATAGTTCGCAAATCATTCAATTGGTCGTGCAGAACTTGCAGGGCGGCGAGGGCGATAATAGCGGTCAGATTAAGAGCCCCATCAGTCCATTAACAGTCACTCTCCAGAGCGTGATTGGTGGCAATGGCGCTTCCAGCGGCAGGCTTTTCCTGGGCGACGATCTGTCTTCAGGAGTTGCCCGCAATCAGGTCAGGGTGCTCGATTCGGTCACGGGAGGCAATGGCTACTTTTCCGGTTCCTTGGACCTAAGAGGGCCTTTTCAGTTCGTGCTGGTACAGAATGCGCTCAAGGGCGGCAGCAATACCGCTACGGGGTATATCGAGTTCCATGGCCCGGTGGCGCAATTCACTGTCGGAAGCATGGTTGGCGGCAGCGGCTATTACTCCGGCTCAGCATATTCGTCGCGCAATGTCGCCGGCATTCGTGTCACGCAGTCCATGACAGGCGGCGTCGGCGACTACAGTGGCTCGATTCGATTTCCTTTCAGCAATGTCACTACCTTTGCTGTCAGCGGTAACATCCAAGGAGGATTGGGCGCTTTCTCCGGTTCCATCTATGCCCGTTCCATCGAGAACTCCAGTGTAGGCGGCTCCATACTCGGAGGAAGCGGCTATGCTGCCGGCGGCATCTTGGCGGATACCCATCTGGGGAATGTCTATATCAGTCATGATTTGATAGGCTCCGAGTCCGACAATGGTGGATATATTGCTGTTGCCGGGGTTGATGGAAACCGCACCCTGGACACTCTCTACATCGGCGGTTCGATGAATCGGGGTCTGGTCTTCAGTCAAGGCACTATTGGTTCGATCACCGTTAAGAACAGTATCACGGGAACGGCGCTTCGCCCCAGTACCATCAATGTCTTTGGCTATGATCAAGTCGATGGTGTTGCGTACCGTTCTTGTACACTGGGAAGCCTGACGGTCGGCAAGGACATGGAACTGACGAATATCCTCGTCGGGACGGATGGCTACTTGCCCGATGGTGTGGCTCGTGTCGGTACTGTCAACATTGGTCGCAATTGGATTGCGAGCAATATCGTGGTGGGCTACGGAGCTGGTCTTGATAATGAACTGGGTACTGCCGACGACATTCGACTGGACACCAACCGAGTCTCTTCTATCGATAGTATCTTCATCCAGGGATCAATTCTTGGTCTCGACTCGTCTCATGGAGAAATGGTAATTCAGGCCGGGCTGATCAGTTCGCTGCGAGTGGGCAAAGACAAGGCGGCTCTCAATCCCGGGGCTTACAACGATGACCTCCTTCTGGCCGAATTGCTGAGAGCAGTCGAGCGGTAAGACCCATATTTCCCCCTGTTCACTTGCCGCCCTCATACCCTCGGATAAGTTGTTTTTGTACACTAAGTACCATTCACAACTGATATCCCCTAACCTCTCTTCATCAGGAAGAGAGGGGAAACCGAGAGGAATTTGACATGCCTCCAGCCCCGACCAGCCATAAGTCCTTAGCCGACGACAAAGAGCTGATGAATGCCCTTGGGCAGATCGAGAAGTCCTTCGGCAAGGGCGCGATCATGCAGTTGGGCGAGCACTCGGTCACCGATGTGCCGGGCATCTCCACCGGGGCTCTCTCTCTCGACTTGGCCCTGGGTGGCAAAGGCTTCCCCCGTGGTCGCATCATCGAAATCTATGGCCCGGAATCGAGCGGCAAAACGACCATCGCTCTCCACGCTGTTGCTTCAGCTCAGAAACAGGGTGGCGTCGCAGCCTTCATCGATGCTGAACATGCCCTCGATCCCTCCTGGGCCAAGCGGCTCGGTGTTGATCTGGAAGCGCTGCTCGTCAGTCAGCCCAGCAACGGTGAAGAGGCCCTCAAGATCGCTGAAATGCTCGTCAAGAGCAACGCTGTTGACATTATCGTGATTGACTCCGTGGCAGCCCTCGTGCCCAAGAACGAAGTCGAAGGCGAGATCGGCGATACTCACGTTGGTCTACAGGCTCGATTGATGAGCCAGGCGCTCCGTATTCTCAATCCGATCATCTCCAAGACCAAGACCTGCATCATCTTCATCAACCAGATTCGCCAGAAGATCGGCGTCATGTTCGGTTCTCCCGAAACAACAGCCGGCGGGTTGGCCCTCAAGTTCTATGCCTCGGTTCGGCTTGATGTCCGCAAGATCAGTGCCGTTAAGGAAGGCGAAGAGACAGTGGGCAGCCGCATCAAAGCCAAGGTGGTCAAGAACAAGATCGCCCCGCCGTTCCGCAGCACCGAATTCGATCTGATGTACGATCATGGCATCAGCCGGGCCGGCGATCTGATCGATCTGGCTGTGGAAGATGGCCTGCTCGAAAAGAGCGGCGCCTGGCTCAACTTCGGTGAACTCCGCCTCGGCAACGGTCGCGAGAACGCCAAGCAATACCTCAACGAGCATCCCAAGGTGATGGAAGAAATCACCAAGAAGGTGATGGAGAAGAACGTCCCCATGATGCGTTCCACCACCCCCGTGGCTGAGGAAGAGAAGCCCGCTGTCGCTGAGAAAGCCGAAAAGAACGGCAAGCCGGAAGCCCACGCTGGTAAGAAGGTGAAGGTTGCGGAGTAGTACCTTAGCTTTCCTCATTAGCTGAGGGGCTGGAGTATCATGCCAGAAGGTCAAATGAGGTGAGGCGGATTTCTAAGTTCGATAATCCCTTGACAATGACGTGAGAGACATTAAACTAAACAGATGTTTTGGAAGTAAGGCCTTATGGGAGTTCAGCTATGAATAATGTCTTCCGTGTCTTTACAGTGTTAGGGTTTAGCTTCATGGTAGTGGCACTATGCAGCAGCATTTCTGCACAACCACTTCCGCGCACTGGACCATGCTCAAATTGGACATGCACAGGGACTTTCACGGGGACATATGTGCAGAATGATATTTATAATGCACAGAGCCAAGTATCTTGTACACTGCTCTCGGGTATTGGGCATTCATGCAAAAACCAAAATAGTACTAAATGTAATCCGCAAGCAAGCTACTTTGATGAATGCAGAGGCGAAGATGCAGTGGGTACTACATGCTACGTTTATTTCTATGGATGTCAGTAGATTCGGGAAGATTCTGTCTAAGAGTTAGATAGCGCCATGGATGGCCCCAGTGGAAAAAGGAGTTTATTATGCTAGCTTTACTAACGGCCCTTATATTGTTGAATTCCGGGGAAAGATTAAGCGATGATTTAGAAAGTTTAGTAAGAGCAGCTCAACGATCGGCACTTGCACATATTGATACTATGCATTGCAGATACGAGGAAATTAACAGTAAAACAACTGATCTAATTGAAAAAGGCGAATACGTTCATCATCAGGATGCATATTATTTAAAAAAAATGCCAGCTAAAGGAAGTGTACAAGAGATCTGGTTTTCAAAATTAAAAAAAGTTTGTCTGATTACAAAAGGACCTGGAGTAAGATTAGCTACGATTGCTTCATCGAATGGCATTCATGATAATTATGTATTTTCTCGTTCTTTGTTTTCTTTCTATGGCCCTGACAGTACAAGGATTGTATTTGATGAACTCTTAAATAAAACACATAAATTACAATTTATAAGAATTGATGATTCGGATCGCGATCTAATTCATCTAAAGCTATCGCATGTAAAAGCTGAGCTAGAGATATGGTTTGATTCAAAAGTAAATTATCTAGCAAGACGCATGAAAATGACTTCTATTTCATCAGAACCAAAAAATGCTCCACAGACTTGGGAAATGGAGGTTCTTGCCTTCAAATTAATTGGTAACGCAGTCTACTTTCCGGAAAAAGTGTTAACGAGAAGTATCCAAAATGAAAAGTTGTTATACGAAACTATTACGACTTTTTCAGCATTTGGTCTACAACTTGATAGTAGTAAGAACGAAGTTTTGTCCAAGATTTTGCCAGCCGAAATAATAGTGTACGACAGCATAAAAGGAAAGGCTTTTATAACGAAAGGAGACGGATCCTTGGTAGAGCGGCCAGATATTAGCATGACAAATTCAGGACCACTTGCCGTGTCGTCCGACAAAGTAAAGCATGAACAGACTGTAGAGAATGACACCAACTGGAATAAAGGATTATTCTACGTTTCACTAGCACTAATTGTGATTGGATTGTCAGGATATATCATTAAACGAAGAGTGGGGACAAAATCATGATTGCTAACTATCAGCACGACGATGTGCTGGCTAAAAAGGTGGCCAAGTCGTTTAAGGCCATTGCATTTCGAATCAGTGCCACAAGTTGTTTGCTTGTCGTAATTTCTCTAGCATTAGGCACTTTGCTATTTCTTCATAAACAGCCAAGGCCTGTGTACTGTTCAGATTCCGTAATTGAGCTGGGTGAAATCGATGAAGGTTCAGTAAGAAATATTAAAGTTACTATTAGTAATAAGGGAGATAAAGAACTGGTTATAAGCGACATAAGTTCCAATTGTGCATGTTCGGGGTTAGAAATCGAAGGGGAACATGGAACAATAAGGCCGAGAACCATGAGCATTGCACCCCATACGTCTATAAATCCAATTTTGAGAGTTTCCATTAACGGTAGACCTGGGACAGTTTTCCGCAATGGGGTGCAGTTTAAGACAAATGATCCTGATAAAGAATCAGCGACTATCGAAGTTATAGTGAGCCGAATTACTGGTGGACTTGTTGCTAACCCATCATCTGTTATTTTTGACAAAGTAGTTTCTGGTGATAGTGCTGATAACATAGTTGAAGTATTCGATTCATCCCTTACACGGAGAAGGATATCTCATATCGATGTAAATAATGGTTCTGCGCTTACTGTATCTCTACTGCCTACTAGAACTGGGGATGATGAGGCTAAGGATTCTGATAGAAATATGCTCATTGCTAGGCTTAAAGTTAGTATAAAAGCCACTTGCCCAATGGTAATTGATGAACATATTAGAGTGTACCTTGAAGGAAGCAATAAATTACCGTTTACAATCAAAGTTCTTGGCCGGATTATTGACAAGGTCCAGCTATATCCACCTGTTATTTTCATTCCTAGGTATTCAGAGGGTGTTGCGGATTATTCCGCAAAATGTTTGTGTAAGAGTATGATCGGGAGTTTTGATACTGTTGTTTTAAAGAATATCCCAAAGGGAATTGAGGCTTCCTGTAATAGTAATGTCAATAGTACTGAATGCTTTATAGCGATTAAGTGTGGCGATGATCTTGTTAAAAATGATGGGCTATCCAAATTTACGATTCAAGTCTTATCACGCATATCGGGAATTGATCATGAGTTCTCCATTCCCATAGTCATAAGAAGGAGGCAATGAGATGCACTCAATCAAACGAAATATCAGACACGCTTTTAGTCTTGTCGAATTAATGGTAGTTGTAGGCGTTATTGGATTATTGATAAGCTTGGCATTACCTGCAATACAAAAAGTCAGAGCTTCAGCGGCTCGATTGACGTGCCTTTCAAACCTTCGTCAAATTGGAATGTCACTTCATAATTATCATGTTGATTTTGGTAGATTACCTTTAATGTCCTTGTCTAATCAAGATCTTTTGTACTCTCGAAATCCGGAAGCTATTGTGTCGTGGCGTGTGAGCCTGCTACCTTACTTAGATCAAAGTAATCTTTGGCGAGACACTGTAAATGCATGCCAGATCACAAATGAAACTTGGAGAAATCCACCTCATATTGGCTTGATAGCAATGCCTAAAGTTTTTGCATGTCCTACTGATGATCGGTTGGAAGCTCCAAATGTCTACATGTATCCTGGCCCTATTCCAGTAACTGTTTGCTTTAGTTCTTATTTTGGTGTCGGAGGCGGAGGTTTATGGGATGGAGTTATGGGTATGAAGGGAACTGCAAGTCGATTCGCAAATATTACTGATGGCATGAGTAATACTCTCATGGTTGGAGAAAGACCTCCTCCAAACACATTTGAGTCCGGGCAATGGTATATTAGAGGATGGTCAATTGATGAATCCTTGACTATGAGAAATGCAAATATTCCTGGCGAAACTTGCACAGGAATAATGCACTATGGCATTGGTAAAGTCACAAACCGATGTGATCAATATCATTTCTGGAGTCTTCATCCGAAAGGCGCAAATTTTCTCATAGCAGATGGATCGGCCAGGTTTATTCCATATGAAGCCGTAAACATTATGCATGAATTGGCAACAAAGAGTGGGGGAGAACCGGTTGCTCTACCAGATTGATTATCGAGCTTTGCTGATGGCAATTCTCATGTAAAGGTGAGGTTCTTTTCTAACTTACCCACTCCCACGTCGCCAACTGATCGTCCTCCGCCTTCACATACTTCTGCACCAACACCACCAGATCATCGTGGACTTCGCTCATCGTCTCAGGTCGTTTGCTGGCTTTGAACGCCAGGCAGTGCTCCACCAACTTCGCCAGAGACTTCGGACACTTCGGATTGCGCTCGCAAACCGGCTTCAGGTTCCGCGTCCAAGTCTCCTCATCGACCGGCACCGACTTCTCTCCCTGCGGAATGACCGGCGGGATGAAGTGCCAGGTCAGCAGCCGATACATGGTTGCCCCGAAGTTGAAGATGTCGGTCTTCTCGTTGACCATCTTCTTCACCTGTTCGGGAGCCATGTATTCCGGCGTGCCCTGGATGCGATTCTTCTCCTGCCCTTTCACCCATGACAGACCAAAGTCGAACACCTTCACGTTGCCGCTCTTGCTGAGCAGGATGTTGTTGGGTTTGAGATCGCCATGAAAGATGTTCCGGCGATGCATCATCACGATCGCTGAGGCGACATCTCGAAAGATCTCTAGCAGGATGCCGATGGGAATGATCTTGAACTGGTCGAGTGTCTTACCATTGACAAACTCGATGAGCTGCCTGACTTCCTTGACCTTTCCGCCAAAAAGACCAAATGACTTGATCTTCTCCAGGCAGTAAATCTTGATGAGGTTGGGGTGATCCAGCTTTTGGGCAATCTCGAATTCGTGCTCAGCCTGTTCGAGGAATTTCTCGTCTTCCTCGTCTTCGATTTTCACGATTTTCAGGGCATATTGTCTGCCATCGCTATTCCGACGAATCTGCATGATGGAGCTGTGGGCACCCTCGCCAAGATTGCTGAGTACCTGGAACGCCCCTATTTTTTCAGCCATCCCCAGAATCCTGTCGAATGATTGGCAGTTCTAGCAGTCTACGATTATAACAGACTCCTGACCCAGATGTGAGGCGGCAATTTCGCAGAACATCTAGATTTCTCTCAGGACACACCATGCCTCTCCTCCATGCGGGTGTCGCTCGATTCACGAAGCACCCGGCTGAGATTGCGTCTGTCGAAGACCTGACCCGACGCATCGGCCAGGATCTCTTCGCCCGTCTCGAAGGCGACAAACCAACCGTGTTCTCGCCGAAATGGTTCGATGACCAGCTCATGGCCTGGAGCATGGAAGATGAACTGGTCAAAGTCCAGCTCTTCCGATTCATTGACGTACTCCCGGCACTGCTCGGCTCGACGCCCAACATCGTTCAGCACGTCAAAGAGTACTTCGGCCTGGCCAAGCATCGGCTGCCGATGATCGCTCGCTGGGGGCTCGGCGTTCTGCCCAAACGGGGCCCGATTGCCGGCATGGTGGCCCACACCGCCAAGACCAACGCCATCCGGCTCGCCAAGCGGTTCATCGCCGGCAGTAACGTGCCAGAAGCGCTCGTTGCCATCGAAGCCCTGCGAAAGCTGCATTGTGCCTTCACCATCGATCTACTCGGCGAAGCGGTGCTAACCGAAGCGGAAGCAGATCACTATCAGCATCAGTACCTCGAACTGGTCGATGGTCTGACCAAGGCAGCCCAATGGCCGACCCATCCACAGATGGACTGCGATCACCTGGGGCCTATGCCGAAGGTGAACATTTCGATCAAGCTCTCTAGTCTTTACAGCCAGTTCGATCCGATCGACCCCGATGCTTCTGCTGCTGCGGTGAAAGTCAGACTGCTGCCCATCCTTCGCCTCATCCGTGATCGTGGAGCGTTCGTCAACATCGATATGGAACAGTTCTCCTACAAGGAAACGACGCTCCGCATCTTCGAGGAAGTCTTCAACTCACCCGAGTTCAGGAACTGGCCCCACGTCGGCATCGCTATTCAGGCTTATCTGAAATCATGCACCGATGACCTGGCCCGCCTGCGTGACTTCTCCCGCCGCCGTGGCACGCCCTTCTGGGTGCGACTGGTGAAGGGGGCCTACTGGGATTACGAAACAGCCATCGCTGACCAGAACGATTGGGAGCCGCCCGTCTTCATGAACAAGTGGGAGAGCGATGTCAACTACGAGAAGCAGACACGCTTCCTTCTGGAGAACTATCAACTCCTCCGCCCTGCGTTCGGCAGTCATAATATCCGCAGCATCTCCTACGCTTTAGCCATGGCAGACACGCTGGGCCTTCCCAAGAAGTGCATTGAGTTCCAGCTCCTCTACGGCATGGCTGACCAGATCAAGGACGCCCTGGTTGACATGGGCCATCGAGTGCGGGTCTACACCCCTTACGGCCAACTCCTCCCCGGCATGGCGTACCTCGTTCGCCAGGCTCCTGGAGAACACCGCCAATCAATCGTTCCTCCGCGCAGCTTCATCGAACATGTTTCGGAAGCTGAGCTATTGCAGAATCCCGCTGACAATCAGGTTCTCCCCCTTACCAAGGGGGAGCTAGAGGGGGTTGATTCCTCAGTGAATCAGAACCCCACCCAACCTCCCCTTAGTAAGGGGAGGAGCCAGATCGATCATTCTTCCTCTCATCACAAGAACGTTGAACCCATGTTTAAGAATGAAGCCCCCATTGATTTCAGCCAGGAAGCAGGCCGTGCCAAGCAGCGAGAAGCCCTCGCCAGGGTGACAGCTCAACTGGGCAAGACCTATCCCCTCATCATTGCCGGCAAGGCGATTGAAACGAAGGATACGCTGACCTCGCTAAACCCGAGCAAGACTTCGCAGATCATCGGCAAAGTCGCCAAGGCTTCAGCAGAACAAGCGAAGCAAGCGGTGGCAGCGGCGAACAAAGCCTTCGATGCCTGGCGAGATCGGCCCGTCGAAGAGCGTGCGGCGATGCTCGATAAAGCAGCGGACTTGATGCACGCTCGGCGGTATGAACTTAATGCTTGGATCATCCTCGAAGCGGGCAAGCAATGGCGTGAAGCGGATGGCGAAGTTTGCGAAGCGATCGACTTCTGCCGCTACTATGCCGCCGAGATGCGGAAGCTCGCCAAGCCTCAGCGGCGTGACTTGACCGGTGAAGAGAACGAATACTTCTACGAACCCCGGGGCGTCTCAGTCGTCATAGGCCCCTGGAACTTCCCACTGGCCATTCCCTGTGGCATGGTCGTCGCCAGCCTGGTGACGGGCAACCCGGTGATCATGAAGCCTGCAGAGCAGACGTCGATCATCTCCGCTCAGATGGTCAATATCCTGCACGAAGCGGGCATCCCCAAGGATGTGTTGCACTTCCTGCCCGGTGTCGGTGAAGAGATCGGGCCAGTCCTCGTCAATCATCCCGATGTTGCCCTCATCGTCTTCACTGGTTCCCGTGCGGTGGGTCTGATGATCAACCGCCAGGCTGCTGAAACGCCGGCCGGTCAGCCCTTCGTCAAGAAGGTCATCACCGAAATGGGTGGCAAAAACGCCATCATCGTCGATGATGATGCTGATCTCGATCAAGCCGTCGCCGGTACCCTGGCTGCCGCCTTCGGGTATCAGGGCCAGAAGTGTTCCGCTGCCTCACGAGTGATTGTGCTGCAGGCGGTCTACGATATCTTCGTCAATCGCCTGGTCGAAGCAGCCAAGGCGATCCGGGTGATGCCTGCTGAAGAGCCAGGCAGTTTCGTGGGCCCGGTCATCGATGAAGAGAGCCGCAAACGCATCCTCAGCTATATCGAGCTAGGCAAGAAGGAAGCCCGGTTGGTTCACGCCACCGAGATTGGTAACCTTGCTGATCAAGGCTACTTCGTCGGCCCCCACATCTTTGCTGATGTACCCCCGTCGGCCAAGATCGCTCAGGAGGAAATCTTTGGCCCGGTGCTCGCCATCATCAAAGCCAAGGATATGGACGAGGCCCTCAAGATCGCCAACGGCACCGAATACGCCCTCACTGGCGGCTTGTTCTCCCGCAGCCCCGCCAACATCGCCCGCATCCGCCGCGAGTTCCGGGTCGGCAACCTCTACATCAACCGCAAGATCACCGGTGCCATCGTCGACCGCCAACCCTTCGGCGGCTTCAAGATGAGCGGCATCGGCTCCAAAGCCGGCGGCCCCGATTATCTGCTCCAGTTCGTGAACCCTCGCTGCATTACCGAGAACACCATGCGGCACGGGTTTGCGCCGAGCGTGGAGAAGACTGAATAGTCAGAAAACCATGCCCACCAAGCAATCCAGCCTCTTCAGTGATGCTCCGCTCACCGTCAGCCAGTTCACCGGTGAACTGCGGGAACTGCTGAACAATACCTATTCCGATGTCTCAGTGATCGGCGAGGTGACCAACCTCAATAAACACATCAGCGGGCACTATTACTTTTCCATCAAAGATGCTGCTGCCGTCCTTAAGTGCAAGATGTGGTCAAGTTCGGTCAAGCGCCTCAAGTTCGAGATGAAGAACGGCCTCACGATCATCGTGAAAGGACAGCTCGATTTCTATGCTCCGTACGGCGAGTGCTCGCTGATCGCCTCCTCCATCACGCCGCAGGGTATCGGGCCGCTCGAACTGGCGTTTCGCCAACTCTACGAGAAGCTTGAAGCCAGGGGGTGGTTCAGCCCGGAACGCAAGAAGCCAATCCCACTATTCCCCAAGCGGCTGGGACTGGTCACCAGTGAAAGCGGTGCGGTGCTACGGGACATGCTTCGCATCATCCGGGAACGCTGGGCCCTGACCGAAATCTGGGTCGTACCCGTCCCCGTGCAGGGCGAGCAGGCAGCAGGGAACATCGCCAGGACACTCGCCCGGCTGAACACGCTTGATCCCCAGCCCGATCTCCTCATACTCGCCCGGGGCGGCGGCAGCATGGAAGACCTCTGGGCCTTCAATGAAGAAGTTCTCGCTGAAGCCATCTTTCACTCTCGCATCCCCATCATTACCGGTATCGGCCACGAACCCGATACCACCATCGCTGATATGGTAGCTGATCTGCGTGCCCCGACTCCCACCGCTGCAGCTGGCCTGGCTCTGCCCTCTACACGGGAATGGCACGAACGCCTGGCGGGCACGAGTAAGCTCATGTTGCAAACCATGGTAGACCATCTCGAAAGCGAATGGCATCGACTGCTTCGTCTCAAGCAGCATCGCCTCTTCGCCCGCCCCATGCAGCAGATTGACGATGGCCGACAGAAACTTGACGACTGGGCCGAACGGTTGCTGGATGCTACCAAACGCCGTCTACTTAATGCCCAGAAAGAACTGGCCCGGCAAGCCTCCGTGCTGGCCGCTCTCTCCCCGTTACAGGTTTTAAGCCGTGGATACAGCCTGACACTGAACCCCAACACCAAAGCCCCCATCATCAACAGTACCCAGGTGAAGGTCGGTGATACCATCGAAACCAGGCTCCACGAAGGACGAATCCTCAGCCGGGTTGAATCTGCCTCATCAGAGATGAATTAGTATGATGGCTAGGGCGAGAATCTCAACATCGAGAGCAATACGAAGATAATGGCACTCACCAAAAACACCACCTTTGAAGACGCCATCGGGCAACTCGAATCGCTGGTCAAGCAAATGGAAGCGGGACAACTTCCCCTGGCTGATTCGCTGAAAGCCTATGAAGATGGCATTGGGCTGATCAAGCACTGTCATGGCCTCTTGAAGACTGGTGAAGCCAAGATCATCAAGCTGACCGGTGCCGATGAAACGGGCAAGCCCCGGCTGGAACCGTTCTTGACTGAACCAGACTCCAAGTAATTCTCTGCAAGGACTATCCATGCCCTCGGCTGACTTCAAACAGTTGATGCAGACCCTGCAGAACGAAGTTAACGATCATCTCGAAAAGTGTGTCTACCTCGAAGAGACTTCCTCCCGACTCATCCAGGCGATGCGGTACAGTCTACTCGCTCCCGGCAAACGTATCCGTCCGATCCTGGTGCTGCTCAGTTGCGAAGCCTGCGGCGGGCATCGACTGCCGGCGATGGCAGCAGCAACAGCAGTCGAAATGGTGCATGCTTATTCTCTGATCCATGATGACCTGCCGGCCATGGATAACGACGACCTACGCCGAGGCAGGCCGACTTGTCACAAGGCTTTTGACGAAGCGACAGCTCTGTTAGCCGGCAATGCACTGCTGACGTTGGCTTTCCAGCTGATGGCTACCAGTGTCTTTCCAGCAGAGATCGCTGCCGAATGCGTCAACGAACTGGCTAGTGCTGCGGGTGCCATGGGGATGATTGGCGGCCAGATGGATGATATTCTTCAAGAAGGTAAGGCTGAAGGCACTCTTAAGGAACTCAAGTCCCTGCATGAACGCAAGACTGGGGCGCTGATCGCAGCATCATGCAGAATCGGTGCTTGGATCGCTCAGGAAGACATTAACAAACATGACACTCAGATTGATCTGACGAGATATGCCCACGAGCTTGGCCTGGCCTTCCAGATTTCCGATGATTTGCTCGATGTACAGAGCAACGCAGCGACACTGGGCAAGAACACCCAGAAGGATGCTGCCAAAGGCAAACTCACCTACCCCGGGCTACTTGGCATCGAGGGGGCCAAGAAGGAATTACAGTTAGCCCATGAACGGGGCCTGGAAGCACTGAAGCCGATGGGTGCATCGGCTCAGAGGTTGGGCGAACTATTGACCTATGTCGTTGAACGAGATCGCTAACCCCGCCTCAGTTCGCATAATCGCTCGGCTTCTTCCCCTTCACATGCCCATCGAACTTGAACGGGCTGGGCGTGAAGGTGCCCACGATACCAACATCACTCTTGGCCGGTATCTTGTCTTCCAGGCCGAGCGCCCAATAGCAGGCGTTCACGAAGAGCCTGCGAGTGCCTTCAGCCTGCATATCCTGCGATGCCCCAAGCGTGCTGGTGAACACGCGGCCCTTCGTTCCGGAATTACTGGTGTAAGTCTTCGTCCATGCCACGGGCATCATCGGGTTGTTGACCTTACCTTCCACTTTGGGCGAATCAGGCTTGAGAGTGGCGGTTGCCTCGCCGAGGATAAGCGGCGAACAATCGCCGGGCAGCGGCAATCTCACGCCATAGACATCGGTGGTGCCAAAGATGTCGCCAGAAGCAATGCCACGCAGGATGGGGTGATCCTTTTGATCTTCAACCACGATGCCCCGGGTTCCCTGCTTGCCATGCTGGCCATGATGGTTGACCCACGTCTCGCCGAGGATTTGCCGACCGAAGCCGCCATCCCATTCCTTGTTGCCAGCTGAGTACTGTTTGTAGCTGCGGGGTTTCTTAGAATCGATGTTAAAAGCATGGGTAGCGGTACGCAGGCCAATGACAGGTTTGCCGCAGTTGATGTAATCGACAATCGGCTTCATCTGCTCATCGGGCAGATCACGGTAGCGGGTGAAAATCACCAGCAGATCAGCGTCTTTGAGTTGCTCGGTGCCGGGGATGTTGTCTCGCACCGTCGGATTGATCGTGCCCGTCTTGGGGTCGATGGCGAAGAGCACGGTGCAGCGGAAGCCATGATGTTTGGCCAATATCTTCGCCAGTTGGGGCAGCGCTTCTTCGGAACGATATTCTTCGTCACCACTGATGAAGACGATGTGCTTGCCGTTGCCGGCACCCGTACCCGGTTCAATGGTCAGCCAGGGTTTTTCATCAGCAGCATAAGAAGAGGTGTTGGCGATCAGGCAAAAGAGCGAGGCGAAGAGCAGGGTGCGCATGAATATCACGTCGGAGTGGATGGAAGATCATCAATGACGTGAGTATACCCGAACACTGTCATGCTAGTGAAGACGAATTGTTGGGAGGGCGAGGCTCCTGCCGAGCTTCTTACGATCGCAAAAACGGCTCGGCAGGAGCCTCGCCCTCCCGATCAATGATCTATCTAATCCTGTACGGCTCCTGCCTCATCATGCTGAGCATGACATCGGTTGGCTCTTCGACAGAAGCCGATGGCAGATAATCCGCCATGCCTTCCGAGGCGGCGAGTTGCGACGCGGCATCAGGCCGGCCACGATAGCACCAGAGTGCTACGAACTGGCGAAGCACCTTGGCCCGCCGGTAGCAAAGCTCCCAGGCGAAGACCTGATCTTCAGGCTCCAGATCGGTTTCAGGAATAGCTTCCGCCTTAGCGACGAGCCATTCGACGAGCATCCGGGCTTCCGGATCAGCCAGGCCATAGGTGATTCGTTCATCACGCATGACCTGATGGATACAGTTGGCTGCGAGCATGCAGACGACTCCCCCGCCGGCATCGCCGAAACTCCCCCGAGCGGCGACACCGTGGCTGGGGCTATACCATGTTCGTCTGAAGGGGCAAGCCGAGTTCATCGGGCATGAATGAAGCTGGTAAGTGTGGGGACTTAGGAAGGTGTGAACATTCCTCGCTAGAGAGACTTGATGGGAATAAGCGGAATCCCTAACGCCAAAGCAAGGTCGTTCGCAGTATGGAGCGAACAAGAACTTCGATGCAAGATATGGAGTCCTTCAGCCAGAACCCACCTCTTCCCATTTGCCACTAGAATGACTTTACGATCCATGAACTCGAAATCAGCACCTTCGTGCAAATGGGTTCGGTACTCAACAGCTACACAAGCGGATAATGGTACTGATTGTTTTCTTACCTCAATCAGACCTAATAGTGCATCCTCAATGACAATTACTTGCTGGTCTGGTTCTACGCAATATGACCTGAAGATTGCCCCCACAATTAACGTAATCCATAGAGCAGGCAAACAAATTACTGAAGCAAGAAGGAAGCCGACAATTCCGGTCGATGAACAAATATACCACAATGCACCTGCGACCGGCACGACAAAGGCGTTTACTCCCAGCCATTGCGAAAGTCGATGATCATGTACAGGTATTCGCATACCTGGGCACTTACTACGATGATCTCCCATGTTGGCGCCTACTCCCGCTACGTCCGCCTCGGCAGCAACCCATGCTTCTCCATCTTGCTGATAAGCGTGCTGCGGGGCATGTTCAACACCCGGGCAGCTTTCGACTTGTTGCCGCCCGCCTTTGACATCGCCTGGATGAGCCGGTCTCGTTCTTCCTGTTCAAACTTGGCTGACCAGTTGTCTTCGCTCGTCGACCAAGAAGGCTCGAAAGGTTTCGTCATTGAGAGAGGCTGCGATTGCCGGACCTGGGTGAGTTCCTGTGGCAACTCATTGATGGTGACCAGACTGCTCTCAGCCAGCACGACCGACCGCTCGATCACATTTTCGAGCTCACGAACATTGCCGGGCCAATGGTAGGCCTTGAGTGCCAGCGCTGCCTCATCATCGAGAGTGAGAGTCGGGCGGTTCGACTTGGCAGAATAGACACGCAGGAAATGGTCAGCCAGTTCGAGCACATCTTCGGGCCGTTCCCGCAGCGGCGGCGTGCGAACGGTGATGACGTTCAGGCGGAAGAAGAGATCTTCACGGAACTTCCCCTCCTTCATTAACCGTTCGAGGTCCTGATTGGTGGCAGCGATGACACGCACATCGACGGTCTGCGAGACTGAGGAGCCAACCCGTTCAAAAGTCATCTCCTGCAGCACCCGCAGCAGCTTGGTCTGCACATCGAGGCTAATGTCACCGATTTCATCCAGGAACAGCGTACCCTTGTCAGCCAGTTCAAACCGGCCCGGCTTATCTTTGATGGCGCCGGTGAAAGCTCCTTTCACATGGCCGAACAGTTCGCTTTCCAGCAGGCCCGGCGCCAGGGCTGCACAGTGCAGCCGAACAAACGGCGCCTTGGCACGGGGGCTGCCATCGTGCAGTGCCTTGGCGATGAGTTCCTTACCTGTGCCGCTTTCACCACGAATCAGCACAGCCGATTGGCTGTTTGCCACTTTCCGCACCGAAGTGAGCAGCGTGCGCATCACCGAACTGCTGCCGACGATGCCTTCCATGGGAAGGGCGCCCGGCACCGAGGCTGGGTCTTTCGCCAACGGTGAAGGCGGAATGATAACCGAATCAGCAGGCAGGCTTTTGCTGGCCCCCATCTGCGAAAGCTGGCTTTGCAGCATCACGATGCGTCGCTGCTGCTCGGAGATCTTCTGCACCTTATCCTGCAGTTCATGATTCAGCGTTTCGATGGCGGCGTGACCTTCAGCGCCATGCAGAGCCAGCCCGGCGATTTGAGAAAACGTAGTTAGCAGGTGCAGCGTCGGGATATCCAACGTGCTGCCTTCCTGCTGGCCGACGATGAGTATTGCCAGCATCATGTTCTCATGACGCAGAGGCAGGGCCAATTCGCCACCGAGTTCCCGCAGTTGTCGTTGTGCAGGTTCCGGCGAGATACCCCCGGCATGATGCACTCGAACCATTGGCAACTCAGCCAGCGTATCGACCAGCGGCGTGCCAACGAGCAGGCTCTTCTGTTTGGGTTCCTTCCCCAAGTGAGAAATCAGCTTGTACTCAGTGCCATTGGCTTGATTGAGATAGATGGTGCCCTCTTCGAGGTCGACCAGTTCAGCGATCGCATGGAGGAACCGCTTGCATAGCGTGGGGGTGTCGAGCTGTTGCTCTACAGTCAAACTCATCCGTTGCAGGGTCTGATCGAGCATGACCTTGGTTCGATCCAGTCGTCGATCCAGAACGGTGCGCAGCCGGTTCCGTACCAGATCGAGGATGGTCAGCATCAATATGGAAGAAACACTCACCCAGGTCGCCTGTTTGAGCGGTGCGGTGAATATGCCCCGTTCACCCATGATGAGCATTCCAGTGAAGACGATGAGCGCGTAAGCCAAGCCTACGCCCAGACTGACAGCCAGCGGAAGAAACGATCTGCTGATGATCTGGCCAACGTCGAGGAAGCCATAGCGGGAGATGCCGACACCGAAAGCGAGCGTGATGGAAAGCGAGGCGAGGAACATGGGCCAGGTGGCCCCGCCCAAGCCGAACGCTTCGGTATCGGTCGCCGCCAGCCACAAGGTGTAGGCGATGGGAATGGAGGCAATGCTTGCTCCCGCCAGTATCCACTTGACCTGCTGCCGTTCTCTGCTGCCCTGCTGGCTGAACCAAAAACTGTGAGCCAGACAGACAATACAGCCGGCGAATTGGATGGCAGCCAGCCCCAGGGCGATGTAAATTTCGTGCAGCAGTAGCGTTTGAATATCACGCACCAACTCCGGGTCGCGCTGCAATCGATGCACGGCAATGGCGGCGGTCATCGTAATCAGCATCACGGCCAGAAGTACGAGCGTTGGCCCGTACAGGAGCGATAACATCAGGCCCCGATGTCGTTCCAGAAACTTCTTCGCTGTGGGGAAGACCATGTAGAAATGCAAGCTGACTGCCGGAAGCAGCATGGCGCTGGTCATAAAGATAATGGTGAGAATCGGGTCCTGCGAGATGCGAAACCAGTGATACCCGCCCATAAAGGCACCGACGTTACAGATGCAGAGCAGGAAGAACTGAACGGCAACCGGGTCCTTGCTTCGCTTCCACAACACTGCCGCGCCGATCAAAAGAAGCATCAGTTTAATGAGGAACCAGGTCAGCGAAGGAAGAAACTCCGCGGTGGGCGGGTCAGTACACAGACTCCATGCTTCTTTGATGACATCATGCGATCGATAACGGAAATGGACGAGCGTGTTGCCGTCTCTCACAACCAGAGGCGAACCCTGCCTGGCATATTGATTGAGTTCTTGAAGGTTGGTGGTGTCCGCAACCTCGCGCCCCTTGAGGTTGCGGAGTGAAGCCAGGGTACGCAGGTAATCTGCCCAGTTGTTAAGGGGTTTTCCTGCCAGTTCGATAAGGACGTCATCTTTAGCCGGCTTGACGCTCGGAAAGTCTCGAAAGTGGCTGTCAATGATCGATTGTATCTGCGTATCGAAAATACATCGGACGCCGATCTCTTTGGTGTTATTGGCGTAGACAACTACGACAAGCCCATAAATCAACAACAATAGACCTAAACAAAGCAGTCCCCACTTCTTCATCACGATCCCTGGTCAAGACATCACGAAGTTTCGGCAGGGCTATTGTAACTAGTGATTTCGCTGGAAGATAGTGCTGATCCGTTATTTTCCGTTAATGGTTTCGATAATGTCAAAAGTCGTCACCGGTAGTTATCTCGTTCTATTTGATGAATTCACTGATTTTACCCTTTGGCACGAATAGTGCGTTGAGCAATACTGCCTATCTCAAGGATGTGTTCATGCTTCAGTCATCTCGTTGGAACAGTCAAGGACTAGTGAGTGTTCCGCTCAGCCATTGCGGCCAGGTGGCGTTCCTGCCAGGTTACCTTGCCCGGTACTATGTGCTCGGCTCAGCCGATGCTCCGCCATTGATTTTACTTCCTGGTTTAATGGGTGGCATCGATTTGTGCCTGCCGCTGGCTAGTCGACTCAGTCAACAGTTCTGTGTTTACGTCGTTCAGCCACGAGGCGAGGATTCGCCGTATGACTTGGGGCCACGGGCCACCTTGGAAGACTTGGGTAGCGACATCATTGAGTTCCAGCGTCTAATGGGATTGGAGCGGCCATTGCTCTATGGGCAGGGGTTTGGTTCGCTCGTCGCCCTCGAAGCGGTTCGCCAGTGTCCCGGTCGATTTGCCGGTGCCGTGGTGCAGGGCCTTGCCCCCAACTTCTCTGGCAGCTTCTGTGAACTGGCTTTCTCGAACACACAGCAGTGCCTGGTGACTTCTCTTCTGGGAAGCAACTGGGTGCTTCCCCAACTCAAGAAGCTGACTACTGACCTCTGTAATAGGACCGACGCCGGCGTTCTCGCCCGTCGCCTGCAACTGATGGCTCATTTTGATATTGATTCGTTCATCGAAGGGCTGCGTCAGGTTCCGCTCCTGATCCAGACGGCAGCCCACGATGTTTTCGTGGCGCCAGAGGTATGGAAACCCTGGCGGCGCGTCTTGCCACGCATGACTCAACAGACCATCGAAAATGGTGGTCATCTGGCCTTTCTCACCCACGGTGAAGCGCTGGCTTCCCAAGTGGAGCGCTTCGCTAACCGCCGTCTTGGTGTCCCCATCCAGTTGCCTGCTGTATAAACTAACACTCGCATTGCCTGCATCACGAAGGACACTGATTGAATCAGTGTCCTTCGTCATTTTGATATCAGTGCTTGACACTCAACGAAAACATGTTACCATATGGTCACATATAGAATGATGCCCATGCACCAACAGGAATCAGGGTCGTTTGCCGGTATCTGGAAGGCGCTGGCTGATCCGCACCGCCGGACGATGCTCGATCTGCTGCGTCAGAAGCCGATGACCACCGGTGAGCTTTCAGATTGCTTTGCCTTCTCACGCTTTGCCGTTATGAAGCACCTCGACATCCTCGTTGAGGCCAATCTCGTGCAGGTACGCAGAGAAGGCAAAACTCGATGGAACTCCGTCAATCCGGTACCCTTGCAGCAGATCTACGAACGGTGGCTCAAGCCGTTCGAGGTCAGTTCGGTGCAAGCGCTGCATCGTCTTAAAACACATGCTGAAACGACAGGAGTAGCCATGCCCGCCGCCCCACTGACCAGTTACACGCTCAACCTGCAGATCGAAGTCAAGTCGAATCGCAAAGCCGTCTGGGAAGCCATGACTAAGGACATCGGCCAATGGTGGCCGGAAACCTTCTTCTCCGTTCCCGAGGCGAAGACCTTCGTGATGGAGTGTCATGTAGGCGGCCGCATCTACGAAGACTGGGGCGGCAAGACCGGTGGCGAATGGGGCAGGGTCATTGTCTTCCAGCCTCACGAGAAACTCGTCTGGGCAGGAAACCACTTCGGGGGCAACGGCAAGAACTGGGGAAACTTCTTTGTCACTATCAAGCTCGTTGATCACAAAGATGGCGTGATGATCGAGTTCGAAGACAGCGGCTTCGGCATGCTCGATGCCGGCATGTCCGCCAGTCTGGAATCAGGTTGGAAGGAACTCTATGGCACCCATCTTAAGGCATACGTCGAGGAGAAGCCCAGCAAGAAGAAGAGCGGTAAGAAAAAGTAGCAGGATCTCTATTACAGTTGATGCCGCTTCAGCGAAGCATTCACAATCCTGGTGATGAGCGTTTCATAGCTCATGCCCATCAGTCTGGCGAGGATCACCATATCGCTGTAATCGGGATTGAGGCCAGGTAGTGGATTGATCTCGAGGAAATAGGGCACGCCATCACGAACACGGAAATCAGCACGTGAGAGATCACGGCAGCCAAGCGCATGAAACGATAGCTTGGCCGCGGCTTCCGTCGCCTTCAGTACCTCCGCAGGCAGCTTAGGCGGCGCTTCATACCGCACCTGCTTCTCCCAGTCACGCTTCACTTCGAGGCTGTAGACGAAATGCTCGGTCGGCTGATTAGGCACCACCCGAAGGATGCCAATGCTCTCCAGTGAATTTCCATTGCCGACAAGACCGACAGTCAACTCTTCGCCTTGAATGAACTCTTCGATCAGCACCGGTTGGGCATAGTCACCCCGCACTTCCTGCACGACAGCGATCAGCTCTTCAGGTTTATGGACGAGACATCGCAGACGAATGCCCTTGCTCGATCCTTCCCAGGCTGGTTTAACCAGCAGCGGATAGGTGAGCTTGATCGATTTCGGATCAGGCAGAGGATCGCCCGGCTGAATCACCACGTCATGAGGCACCGCTACCCCGGCGGAAGCGACCAGCCTCTTGGCATAGTCCTTTTCCAATGTCACCGCACATGTAAGCGGATCAGAAGCGGTGTAGGGAATGCCCATTGATTCTAAGAGCGCCGGCACCCAGGCTTCACGGGAACGAGAGACGCCCCGCCCTTCTGCCAGGTTGAAAACGATGTCGGGCTTCTCCTGACGCAAGCGATCCACCAGTTCCGGGCCATCGCCTAGTTTCACTACCGCATGCCCCAGGCTGTTTAGTACCTTAGCAATCGCATCGATGGTGACGGGGCTGTCCAGCTCTTCCTGCCAATCATCGGGCAGTTTGCTCCCATCGAAGCCATGGTCTTTCAGGGTGTAGGTGATGCCGAACTTCATGAACCGTCTCTTAGAGTTGCCATCGCGCTTCGCGTGATGGTCTGGATGGTAGTCATCACGCTCCGCGTGATGTTTGGCCATTCAAGATGAGTATTCCAGTTACTTGGATGATATCTCCGCTGCATCACGCGGAGCGTGATGACTACCATCAATCATGAGGATAACCAATGCGGTCGAGTATTTTCACGAGGGCGTTGATCGCTTGCGGAAAGAGATCAATGCCGGTGATACCACCCGTCGGGCCGCCGCCCAGCAGATGCGGTTCCAGCGTCGCAAAGCCGCGGTAGCCCAGTTGTTTCGCATCGGTGAGGACCTCTTCGATACGACCCTGACCCGCCCCGGCCAGCACGCCTTTCTCCTGCCCATGGATCCAGTCTTTGATGTGCAGGTGCACTGTGTACTGCTTCGTCATGTGCCAGGCGTTCACCGGTTCATAGCCGCCATGAACATAGTTGGCTGGATCGTACGCCGCCTTGAAGGCAGGGTGTTCGATAGAACGGAAGAGGTCTAGGACATGGATCGGGTCGTCGCCATAGATGCGGGATTCGTTCTCATGAACAAGTCGCAGGCCCGCCTGGTGGGCCATCTCCGCTTTGATCTGCATACGCCTGAGTACCTCACTGCGATGATCGGCCCAGGGTTTGCCATCATCGGCTGGGTAATAGCTGAAGACACGAACATTCGGGGTGCCGAACCGCCTCGCCAGCATGATCGCGCGCTCGAATCGTTTGAGATGAGGCTCCCACAGGTCGCTGATCTTCACCTTGCCGATCGGCGAGCCGATGGCGGAAAGTCCCATACCCCGATCCTTGAGCAGCTTTTCAATGACGCTAATCTGCTCGTCGCTGAGATCGAGCACATTCGTCTTCCACGCTGACCGCAGTTCGACATACCTGACATTACAGCGAAGCAGTACATCGAACTGCTCTACCGGATCAGGGCTGATCTCATCGGCAAAGGCGCTCAGCGTAATCAAGGGTGACATCGTTCAGACTCATGCGGTAGGGGGAAACCTTGAGGCAGAGACATTGATATGAGAGAACCCGTCGGCTGCCGAGAGAAATTCGAGGAACAAACGAGCTTAAGTAGAGAGTTTCCGGTTGTCGATAAAGGAAGTGGGAGGCTCTGGAATGAAAACCAGGTTGTGGCTGATCATTGGTTGTGCCTGCTGTTTGACTACAGGCTGCCTGAATCCGATCACTGATCGACTCGATTCGTTGGGTTCTGAGCTGAACCGAGTCAACACGCAACTGGCTGAGACCAACAAGCAACTCGAATCGGCTAACGCCAAGCTGGTGAAGATTGAAGAGAGCCTGCGCAACATGAATGGGAATGAGTAATATCGAATGGTGTAGCTGAAGTCGTGAGACTTCAGAGCGATGGCATGACGTCAAACGACAATCTGAACTCTCATGAGTTCCGCTACGAGCATGGGACGCTCACTTCTTCACATGGTTAGTGTCAATGAACCTTAGCATTTCATCCTTCCATTCCCTGGCATAATCGATGCCGATGCGTTTGGTGCGAATGATGCTGGGGTGATAAGTCGGGTCAGTTTCGAGATAGAGTTGCGTTCCAGTCAAATCGAGGCCATTGTGTTCCCTGGTGAGTTTGAAGAGCCTGGCGAGCTTGCCTGGGCCAGTGAGATCGACATTCCAATTATCGAGCGGCACGGCTCCGCGGATCAGCACCGCTTGGGGATCATCTAACTGGCTGCACACGATGTTGAGCATGTGGTGCATGCCATAGATCAAATAGATGTACGCACACCCGCCGGCGGCGAACATTGTTTCAGTACGGCGAGTTCTTCCCTTGGAGGCGTGGCAGGCCAGGTCGTGGGCACCAACGTAGGCTTCGGTCTCCGTGATGCGCCCGATACGATTTTGCCTTGATGGCGGCGCACCAGGATCGTCCCCAGCAAGGCGGGAGCCAACTCGATGGCAGGCTGCCTGAAGAAATCGATAGGGAGCTTCTTCATCATCGGCTGCGGGTCAACAAGGTTTTGCAGGAGCGACGACGGGGTTATTCCACGAATCACCCGCTGGCAACAACTTGTCAGCTTCGACAGGTCCCCAGGTGCCGGCGCGTACTCCAGCACCGGACAGTTCGGCTTCAACACTGGATCGACGATGCGCCATGCCTGTTCGACCGAATCGAACCGGGCAAATAGCATCGTGTCCCCTTCCATGGCATCGTCAAGCAGGCGCTCGTAGGGCTCCATGCGGCCGGCACTGGCCCGCTCGGTGGCGAGCAGTTCGACACTCTCGCCATCGGTCATGCTTTGCGAGTTCAGCACCTGGGCACTGAGGGCGATGACCACGTCGGGGCTGATGCGGAAGCGGAAGTAGTTGGCCGGCAGCGGGTTGGCCGAGTAAACCGCCGGTGGACGTCGGAAGCGAACCATCACCTCGGTGCAACTGACTGGTAAACACTTACCGGTACGGATGAGGAAAGGGACACCCTTCCATCGCCAGGAGTTGATCTCCAGTCGTACTGCGGCGTAGGTCTCCACCTGAGAATCGGGAGCGACTCCTTTTTCGTTGCGATAGCCACGAAACTGGCCGCGAACGACATCGTCGTATTGCAGGGCATCAATGCACTTGAGGATTTTGACCTTCTCATCACGAATCGATTCACTGTCCGGGCCGGCGGGGGCTCCATAGCCAGGTGAGCGACAATCTGGAGCAGGTGATTCTGCAACACGTCTCGAATCGCGCCGGCTTCCTCGTAGAACGCCCCACGCCCATCGACGCCAAACTTCTCCGCCATCGTGATCTGCACGCTTTCGACGTAGTGCCTGTTCCAGATTGGTTCGAGGATGGCATTGGCGAACCGGAAGTAGAGAAGGTTCTGCACCGGCGTCTTGCCGAGGTAGTGATCGATGCGGAAGACAGCTGACTCCTCGAAGTTCTGTAGCAGGATTTTGTTGAGAGCCAGGGCCGAGGCGAGATCACGACCAAAGGGCTTCTCAATGATCAGCCTGGCACCTGTGGCACAACCCGAAGCACCTAGTTGCTCAACCACTTGCCCGAAGAGCATCGGTGGGATGGCCAGGTAATGTGCCGGGTGCCTGGCATCGCCGAGTCGCCTTCTCAAGGTCTGGAAGGTTGAAGGATCCTTGTAATCGCCATCGACATAGCGCAGCGCCTTGCTGAGGATATCGAAGGCTCGATGCATCGAACTTGCCATGTTGCTCAATGCTCTCCTTGGCACGGGCCCTCAGTTGATCGACGTTCCACCCAGCACGGGCCACACCGATCACCGGCATGTTGAGATTGCCCCGCATGGCCATATTTTGCAGCGAGGGAAAGATCTTCTTGAACGCCAGGTCGCCGGTGGCGCCAAAGAGGACGAGTGCATCAGATTTTGGGAGGGGCATAACCAGCCTGCTCTTGATCAGTGTACGTTAGCTGTTATTTGCATCAGTCTGAAACAGACTCGATGCGATCAACGATAGTCTATGATTTAACAGGGAACAAAAATACTGAAGTGTAGTGCCAGGCGTCTACTGTGCTGTAGGCACCGCTGCTTTGGCTACACCCAGAACCTTTTGATACTCTGCTTCAAACTGGGCCGCGACCGCCTTGTTATAAATGATCAACAGGTTTTCATCGTTCGATTCGTTGGCGCTCTTGCTGAAGTTGAACGAACCGCAGACGACGATCTCGCCATCGATGATGATCACCTTATGGTGCATGTTGCGTGAGTTGCCATCCATGTAGACAGGCAGCTTGGCATCATGCATGCGAGTGTATTCCGAATGGCTGCCGGTGCTCTGCGATTTCTCAAAGACGCCCTGCACATCGATGCCGGCTTTTGGCTTTGTCGAGCATGATCTGGCCGATGCCATCGTGGGTGAAGCTGAACGCCATGAAGTGTATTGATTTCTTGGTCTTGCTCAGCACGTCCATCACGTAGTTAGCGGGGCGATCATGCGTGGAGAAATAGTTCTCAACCGGTGTGCCGTCGGCGAGGGTGACCTTGGGATTGGGAATATGATCTTCCTTGCTGGGCAGTCCGCCGAACTTGTGCTTCTCGAACATCCATTTGAACTTGGTGATGTAGTTCTGAGCCAGCATCTCGTTTTCGATGTAGATACCATGGTTGTTGTTCTTGTAGGCACAGTTCTCAGTAAAGTTCATCGAGCCGGTCCAGAGACGTTTCTGGTCGAAGATCATGAACTTGTTGTGCATCAGGGCGCCATCCCGTTGATCATCGACGACGGGCACATTCACAGCCTTCAGGGCGGTCACGCCTGATTCATTGATGTAGTCGGTCTCAGTGACCAGTCGGACATGCACGCCGCGATTGACTGCCTTGACGAGGGCATCGACGATCACCTTGTTGTCCAGTTCAAACGCGCAGACATCGATCGTCTCTTTGGTCTGCTCAATATACCCTGCCAGCTTCTGGGCGATGTTGCCTGGCTCCATTGCCTTTTCGCCCGGCTGGGTGAAGTAAACGGCGACGCTGCCTGAGGAGGCCGGTACTGGTGTCGTGCTGCCACTGCCACCACCGCCGATATCGAACGGCAGATGCTTGACGATGGCTTCAACGATGGGCTTGCGATACTTCCAGAGTTTCTCGAAGAAGTGGTTGCCGTAGTAGCCGCCCGAGAAGCCGGAGCAGATGAAGACCATCAGCCAGATCGAGTTGGCCAGATAGCCCCCGCCGACTCGCTTCTTCAGCAGCTTGATCGTCCATTGGGCGAGTGGCTTAGCGATCCACGGTGCCATAGCAGCAATCCTATGAGTTCTTTACTTCACCGAACGAAGCAGTTGCTCGAGCAGTGGTTTGACCTGAGCAGGCGGCGAAGCCGGCCAGGGAGATGTTCCTGTAGGGCGTATTGTCCTGCCTTTACGGGGCCGTCGTCACGAAAGGTCGCAACCGTTTTGGCTATCTTCCTGGCGAGTTGCTTTCTGGCCTTGATCAGCTTCCAGCCTGCCTCTTCGGAAGTTGCATGGCTGGCGATGGTCTTGACCTCGGCACACAGCCATTGGGTCAGAACGGTAGCTTCCGCCTCGTCCAGATCGCCGGTCAGGCCTTCGTCTTCGAGTATTTGACTGACAGCCAACTCGGCGTCCATGCTCCGTCCCCATTTCGCCCGCATCGATGGGGCGAAAACTGGAGGAGGTCTATAGCAGGATTATCCATCTTCACAAGACCAAGCCATTAGCCAAATGCTTAGCCCAGTGATCACTACTTCTACTTTGAATCAAGTAAAAACACTTTCATCCGACCATTGAAGCCTCGGCGAACGCCTGCCAGTTCATCGGGGTTCAGCACGCCGCTCATGCTGTAGCCATCGATGCATAGGTAGGCAGCACCCATGACATTGATAACGCCGGTGGCATCGAATGTTTCCCATTTGCCATCGACGTAGGCTTCAGTCCAAAGGTGACCGCCAAAGCCTGGGTTCTCCGGATCGTAGACGAGGCCGAAACAGACACGGGTGGGAATGCCGAACGTTCGCCCCATGGCGGCGCAGAGTACACCCATTTCGGTGCAGTCGCCTTCCAGGGTACGGGCCACTTCATCGGCGGTGGCGAAGCCGACTTCGTAATCGCCCTTCACCTTCTTCTTCACCCAACTGGCGATGCGGTTCATCTGAACTCTGGGCTCGGTAGCGCCTCGAACAGCTTCCTTGGCCACCTTCTTTACAGTCTCGTCATCACTGCGAATGTAGAAGTTACTCTCGGTAAATTCCTTGCCCGGCACCGGAGTCTTCTCGATCTTCACGTCATCAAGAGCCTTGGCAGCCAGCCGGTATTCGGCCCGTTTACCTTCCTTCTTGACGAATTGCTGGCGAGGCGTGTTGAGGAATACTGCTTCGGGGCTGTCATCGTCGCTCAGTTCCAGTTGAACCCGGAGCTTTCTCGGTAGCCCTAGAAGTCCTACAGAGAGAGGCTTGTCAATAGTCACGGGTGATTCACGATCTTTTACTTTGCCATCGAAGAAGGCCAGTGCCTTGTCTTTGGTGGTACGCGCCTGGGTCACCAGGTCGAAGAGGTTATTCTCTTCGGTGCTGAGCACCGTCTCGCCGGTTGCGGGATCGAGGTAATGCCAGCTCTTTTCGATGTAGAGTTCTTTGGAAAAACTTTGCTCGACGTAGACCAGGTCCCGCATCTTGCCGTCGACCTTCATCTCTTTCTTGCCAAGGATGGTATATGTCGCAGGGGCCACCGCATTCAAGGTGTTCATAAACCCCTTAATGGTATAGGCTTTGCCCTTGGTCAAATCCTTGCCTTCAAGGAACTTGTCCTGATAGAGTTGCCCCTTTGCTTCGGGGTCCCAATCCTTCTCCTGCTTGTAGACCACCTCTTTCCCGGCGTGATCGAGCACTTCGAGCAGTACCTTGTTGCCCTGGGGACGACCGCGGACCACCAGATCTTGATTCTTGCCTAGCGAGGTGCGGTAGCCTACTTCGACGACGGTGCCATCCTTGGTTTCCACTGAATATTGTTCGGTGTATTCCGAATACGGATCGCCGCTGCGCAGGTAGCGGAGATGATCTCGAACGACGGTGCGAATGAGAGGCTGATTGTTCTCTGTAACTTCGTAGCTGAGAGTCTGCACCCAACCTAGCCTGCCCTGTGAGTTAGCACGATCCATCCAGACTTCGGACACCACCGGACCACCGGCAATCGCCGGGCCGGCGAGCATCTTGGTCTGCGTGGGTGGCTCGCCGTAGCCGGCAAGAGGAATGAACAGGCAGGTCAGCGTCAAAAGTGTTCGCATGAGAATCATCCACAGAAAGAACATGTTCATCGTACTTGTTTTTGTGTTTGGTGAATATAGGAGGTCGAAGAGAGAGGCCTACCAAGGCATATTCCATGAGATATCTTTCACTTCACGCTAACTTCATGTAGCCCCAGATAAGACGTAGGATGGATAGTAACCATCGCACGGAAATACCCATGAAGCTGCTCAATACCACCATCCTGTGGTCGCTGACCCTGTCATCCATCATCCTTGCTGCTACGACCTATGCCCAACCTCCCGGCGGCGGACAAGGCGGGCCAGGTGGCGATATGATGCGAGGCCCGGGTGGCCCCGGCATGATGCACAGACTCGCAAGATTCTCAAAGACTTTGACAAGAACGATGATGGCTGGCTCAACGCTGAAGAGCGTGCAGCCGCTCGGGAAGCCCTCAAGAAACAACAATCCGAACGGGGCGGCTTCGGCGGTGGTCGTGGCCCAGGCGGTGGCGGCTTCGGCCCTCCCGGCATGAATCGCAACCAGACGCCCCCCAAGTCCGGCGTGCATGTCGAACCCAGCGACGTCAAATCCTATCCCGATGCCAAGCTCTACGATCCGACTGTTCTGCGCACCATCTTCATCGACTTTGACAACAAGAAGGACTGGGAAGCCGAACTCGAAGACTTCCATGGAACCGATGCTGATATACCAGCTACCATTACAGTTGATGGCAAGAAGTACTCCAACGTCGGCGTACGCTTCCGCGGCATGTCCTCCTACATGGGCGTGGGCCGAGGGTTCAAACGCTCGCTTAATCTGAACATGGACATGGCTGATAGCAAACAACGCCTTCATGGCTACAAGACGTTGAACCTTCTCAACTCGCACGAAGATGCGACCTACCTAAGCTCCGTGCTCTATTCACACATCGCCCGGCAGTACATTCCCGCCCCCAAAGCCAACATGGTGAAGGTCGTCATCAACGGCGAGAACTGGGGTGTCTATGTGAATGTCGAGCAGTTCAACAAAGACTTTCTCGAAGAGAACTATCACACCACTAAAGGCACCCGATGGAAGGTGCAAGGCAGCCCGATGGGTCGTGGCGGCCTGGAATACATCGGTGATGACGTTGAGCAGTACAAGCGCCGCTACGAAATCAAATCGAACGATAATGCCAAATCGTGGAAGGCGCTCATCAACCTGTGTAAGGTTTTGAACCAGACGCCTCCCGACAAGCTGGAAGAAGCTCTCAAACCCATCCTCGATATTGATAACGTCCTCTGGTTCATCGCTCTCGATGTGGCGGTCATCAACGGCGACGGTTATTGGACTCGTGCCAGCGATTACAGCATCTATCTTGACGATAAAGGCAAGTTTCACGTCATCCCGCACGATATGAACGAGTGCTTCCGTCCACCGGGAGGCCCTGGCATGGGCGGTGGTGGTTTTATGATGCGACTTAATCCTGGCGAAGTGCTCCCAGCCTTCATGGGCGATATGTTGCGTCTGACCGAGGATCAGAAGAAGCAACTTGCCACCATTCAGAAGGAGACCGATGCTGAGCTGGCGAAGATTCTCAACATCAAGCAGAAGGAGCAGCTTAAAGCCATGCGTAACGGTCCCGGTGGCATGGCTGGCGGCCCTCCGGGCGCTGGTGGTCCCGGTGGCCCAGGCATGGGCAGCCCCGGCGGTGGTGGCATGGGCCGGGTGAACGGCGTTGAACTCGATCCTTTGATCGGCCTCAACGATACGACCAAGCCACTACGCAGCAAGCTACTCGCTGTGCCCGCTCTTCGGGAAAAATACCTGCGGAATATCCGTACCATCGCTGAGAAGTCATTTGACTGGAAAGCCCTCGAGCCGGTGGTCGCCCAGTACCGTGCCCTCATCGACAAGGAAGTGGAGATGGATACCCGCAAGCTGGAATCGTATGAGGAGTTCCTGAAGTTCACTTCCAGCACCGTCTCCACTGAACCACCTCAGCAACGCCGTGGCCCCAGCAGCGGCATGAACATCAAGGCCTTTGCTGAGCAGCGACAGAAGTATTTATTGAACTACCCTGAGGTGAAGAAGCTGGCGGGGAAGTAACCTTACTTGACCGCTTCTGGCTCCTTTGGAGCAAAGCACAAGACGCATGTATCAAACGCAAAGAGCCCACGGATGTAATCCGTGGGCTTGTCTGTACTTGTTGAGAGCTACCACTACTTAATCACCGAAATCTGCTCGACATCCTTCACCGGGTCTTTGCCCGTGAGGTCGCTTTCCATCTCGATGAAGAGGCGACCGTCGCCCGGGGCGATGCCCTGGAGTTCGAGATGATAGTTGAAGGCGTTTGTGGGTAGCAGATCGTTCATCACCGTAAAGATAACTGTATCGCCCTGTATCTGGGCCGGGTTGCCATTCGGATCGAGTGCCTTGATCAGCTTCAGTTCCGGCGAGACCTTCACTTTGACTAGAACCTTGCCGACCTTCTGTGAACCGGTGTTGTTGATTGTGATGGTGTAGGCAGTTGAATCGCCGACGGTAATAGTCCCCTTGCGGTCGCTCTGCTCAGCCAGCATCAAGAGAGCCGGGATGCCCCGCAGTTCGATGTCAGCATCAGACTTCTCGGTCAGGTTTGGGCCAAAGGTGGCTACCACCCGATTAGTCGCCTTCGGAGCTGTTTGCTTGGCTTCCACTTCAACCCGCAGCCGGCGTTTGCCGTTGCGTTCGAGGGTACCGAGATTCCAGACGACATCGTTGCCGACCTGCTGGCCGTTGTCGTAGGCCCGTACGAAACCCACTTCGGGCGGCAGAGTGTTGCGAATGACCACGTTCTCGATCGGCTGATCGCTATTGTTGTCGACCAGGATTTCCCAGGTGAATCGGCTGCTGACATAGCGGGCACTCGGGCCCTTCTGTTGCAGATTGAGGCTGAGCCGCACTACATTGGCGGCAGCGGTTGCTTCATCACGCAAGCCACCATCGGCAGTCACCGTGACTCTGGCATTGAGCGAACCGGCTCTCGTCGCCTTCAGGTTCAATGTGAAATCTCGAGATTCACGAGGCTGAAGTGTGAAGGGCGACATCTCGACCCGTCGATCCTGGCTCGGCTGACCCTGGTAATAGAAGACCAGGCCATCATCGAATGCGCTGGTAACGATCACGTTGCTGGCTGGTGCATCGCCGGTGTTTTCGACACGAATCGTGAACGGTACATCGCCATTGAGGTAGCCGGTCGCCGGCCCAGTGAGGCGCACTTTGAGGGCTGGGCTGGTGGCAGTGGTGTTAAAGACCGATTCAGCAGCCTTGGAACGATCCTGATCGATGACGTGCGCGGTGTTGGCGAACTGTCCGCCACGGTTGGCGCGGACTTTGAGGTTGATCACCTTTGAACCGCCAGGCGGCAACGGTAACAGCGTCCAGATCAGTCGGGTGCCATCTTGAGCGACTGGTACCGGTTCGGCACTGACGTACTGCAAGCCTGGAGGCAGATCATCTTCCACGGTCAAGGCATCAGACTGACTGCGACTGGTGTTGGTGACCGTCAGCTGATAATCGAAATCGGCGTTGATGGCGATGACGGCTGGGCCGAATTTGTTGAGCGTGAGGCCGGAACCGACCCATTCCACGGTCGTCTCTCCTCGCAGCACAACAATGCCTGAACCAGTAACAGCACCGAGCTCCGGTGGCCGAATGAGTTCAACGCCGATGCGCGTCACCCCCATCTGTTGAGAGGGCTGGCGCAATTGAACGATGGCATTGCCCAGCGAATCGGACGTAGCTTCCGCTTCGGGGCCGTTGGTATTGGCAAAAAGCGCAGGCACGCCGTCAAGAACCCGGTAGCGAACGCGGTAGCCCTGTAGAGGCTGACTGTCAGATGCTTTGAAGACCTTCGTCACCAGGTTCGCCACCTTGCGAGCCTGTTGAGGCTCTGGCATTCTCCACTGAGCATCAAGCCAGTAGGCTGTCACTGTCTGTCGGTTGCGATCCATATCGTGGATAGCAGGCACATAAGCCGTGACCTTGGTTTCTCCTTCAACCGGACAAGAGACGATACAGAACGTCTGTCCGGGATTGATGACAAAATCATCTTCGGGCTTCTTATTGCCTCGATCAAACTTGTGTTCGAGGTATCCTGTGTAACTCACAGCGTAGCGTTCATCAACCTTGTAGCCACGATCAGGATAGACGCCGCCTTCATCGACTTCGATGATGTGGCCAGGGCCATGCAGAATCCATTCAACTCGGCGACCACGACGGGCAGCGCCCTGTTGATCGTAAACGGTAGCGATGAAGATCTGTAGACCGCCCACTTGCTGACTGATGCTCTTGGGACGGACTTCCACGCGGCAGGCATAAGGATCGAAGTTGGCGTAATAACCCTTGCCCGGAGGCTTGGCATGTGTCTGGTAGATGCCGCCGTTCGGCAGGAAGCCCCACCAGAGTTGTGCCGGGTTTTGGCTGGGGCTGAAGATATCGCATCCGCTCATTGATGCCATCAGCATCAATGCGAATAAGCACCACGTCGCTTTCTGCGTCGTGCGCATTATTCCGGATGGACCTCCCCCAAAGACGTGCCTGCTGTTTTCCCCTCATGCAGGCGGGCGGTTCGATAAACGATGTAAAGAAAAATGCAAGGTCAATATTCAGGAGCCAGAAGACAGGAGCTGGAATGTATAAGATGGAGAGGATAGGGTTTTGCCTAAGGAGACCGTGATGATACGCACTATCTTGTTGTTGATCGTTTTGGCTGTTGTTGGTTGCAAAGCAGAAGTGAACGCTCCAGGCGTCAGCGTGAAAGTGGGGCCCGATGGGGCGAAGGTCAATGCCCCCGGTGTGAAAGTCGAAGCTGGGCCAGACGGGGCCAAGGTAAAGGTAGACAAGTAACAGATAAAGGCATGTAAAGCTGACAGTGCCCCCAGCTTCTCAAGCTTCCCTGACTGTTCAACCCGGTTGCGCTCTGACCCTGCCTCCTGGCGCGGGTATGAGCATCATATGGGCCATAACATTTATCTTTGCTGCGCAGTTATCTGCTTGCTGATGCTTTGCGGATGCAAGTCCACCGGGGCGTCACAAAACCGTGCCGTTGCACCGCCCATTCCGACACCTTCACCGTATGGCCCCGGCCAGCAGCCACCGCCAAACGCCGTGGTGGTGCCACCCGCAGGCTCTTCTATCCCCGTTCCACCCGGTTCGCCACCTTCGGTGATGGCTCCGCTGGTGAACTCAGCCAGCCCGGAACAGGCCCGAGTGCAGGCGACGGCAGCGAAAATCTATCAAGCCAATCCCTGGTTGACGCTTCGCCCGCAATGGATCGTTTCACCGAACGAAACCCCGGGGTTGACGAATCAGGGCGAACTGTACGCTGTCATCTCTGTGGCACTGGTACAGGCCAGCAGTGATGGGCAATTAGCAGCAGCCATGTCGCTGCAACTGGGAGATATGTTGGCTCTCAGGCAGCAATATGCACAGAATGTCTCACGGAATGCCCGGGAGATCAGCCCGCCGCCGGACTACTTCCAGCAGCGTGATGGCATGAGCTCGACCCAGGCATTGTTGCAATTAGATGAGATCGCCAAGTACAAATATGATCCAAGAGATCTTCGTCGCAAAGAACAACAGGCCGACCGCCCCTGCGTGGATGCCAACACCTATGCCAGACAATTGCTGGTTCAGGCTGGCTATTCTGAACTGGAGCTCAATCAGATTGCCCCGTTGTTGCAACGATATCCGATGGTACGACCAGCCAGTCGTTGATGTTGAATTAAATCAATTCTTGCCATTACCCTGACCACTGGAATTGTCAGAAGTATCACTCCAGTAATCTGTCAAGATGAGTATGAAACGGAATTAAGGTAGGAAGGGAATTCCGCAAACGTCGTGGGCTGAAAGCCGTTACAGATACCCCAAACCACATAGTTATACTAACTCGAAGTAGATTGACACGATTATGACATGTCATGTCATAGTCATTTTGACTAGCCTGTGAAAAGCGCGTAAAGTTCCATTGACACACTTGTGTCGAAGAGATACGATCACATCTCAACCTAACTTAGCCAGCTTGCCCACTTCGCGTGGAAATTCGTGCAGGAACAACACGAGCGCGGGGCGGGATGACGTCTATCGCTGGGTGGCCACCTTTTAAGGAGCGTTTCGCATGTACAGTATGGTGATGGTGATGGCAATGAGCGGTACGGCAGCTTTGCCTGCCGGCTGCTTCGGCAGCTGCCATGGCAGTTCCTGCCACGGCGCAGTTGCCTGTTCTTGCAGCGGCTGGTCCTCTTGCAGCTGCTCTGGTTATTCCTCTTGTAGCTGCAGCGGCCGTAGCCACTTCAGCTGCTTCAAGTCGCATGGCTGCCACGGTAGCTGCAGCGGCTGGTCGTCCTGCAGCTGCTCCTGCAGCGGCTCGGTTGTGTATTCTTCATGCAGCTGCAGCGGGTATTCTTCCTGCTCCTGCCATGGCTCTTGCCACGGTGGCCATAGCCTCTTCAGCAAGTTCCGTCATGGCTGCCATGGTAGCTGCAGCGGTTGCACCGGCTGGGTTTCCTGCACTGGCTGCACCGGTTGCACCGGCGGCGTCATTGTGACCCCCGCTCAGCCCATGCCAGCCGAACCCAAGAAGGCTGACACCAAGCCACCAGCCGCTTCCCTCCCGACTCCTGCCAAGGTGCTCGTGAGCCTGCCTGCTGATGCTACGCTGACCATTGATGGCCATGCAACGACCTCCACCAGCGCTGTCCGCACTTTCGTCTCCCCCGCCCTCGAAACCAACAAAGACTATCAGTACACCCTGAAGGTCGAGATGGTTCGCGAAGGCAAGAATGTTACCGAATCCAAGACGGTAATCGTTCGCGCCGGCGAGACCACTGAAGTGAGCTTCAACACGCTGACCGTTGCTTCCAACTAAGTACTAACAACGTGATTCACGCAACGGCCTCTGATGATTCAGAGGTCGTTTTGCTTTTGTATGGCAGACTTTGCGGGCATGACGTATCCTTGAATGGACTATACCAGCCCGAAGCGCTAGCGAGGGTAGACCTTGCAATTGCACGCGCCCCCTCGCTAGTGAGTCGGGCTGTCATCCCTCGCAATGTTAACCCCTCCCCATCGAATAAGAAGGTGGAGGAGAAGGCTATGAATCCAGTCGATGCAGTGCCGACACCTGATTCTGCCCTTGCGGTGAAGCCCTCATCGACTGTTTCAGCGTCCGTACCAACTACCCTTCTGGAAGATCGGGTGCAGCGGCTTGAAGATGCAGTCGCCCTACTGACGCATCATGTGCAGTGGGATGAAACTGATGCCACGCCTCAGGAACCTCTTGCCCGTCTCAGGCACGAACCAGTCTCTGATCCTCTGGAAGACAAGCCCGCACCTCGGGCTATGCCGATTCCTCCTCCGCCCACCGCCTCATTGGCAAATTTGCTCTTCCAGTGTATGCAGAGCCGCTGGCGGCCAAGGTATCGCCGCTGACTAACGTACTGCGACCGATTCAGTCTGCTTTGCCGATCGCCAATTCGACCGTCAATCGAATACTGCCCGCTTCCTCCCTCTGGCGTGATCTCTGGTGGGACGTTCGCACCGCTTGGCGACATGGGTGCGCGATCCGTACTATCCGATGTCCACAGCCTGCAAAGTGGTGCCCCTGTTCGCGCTGTTCTACGTGACTGTCTGGCCCTGGTTCAGTGCATGGAGCGGCATCGTTGGCACGGTCATGAATTATCTGGTGAACGCGATCGTCATCTACATTGCCTTCAAGGTGATTCAACGTGAACTACGGCGGTACTACGAGTTTGCTGAAAAGTATCGACGGTGACTTACTTCATCTCGACAAACCGTCTCGTCACTTTACCCTCTTTCGCCGAGCAGACGAAGTAACCCTTCTCCGGCGTCTTGTCGTGGTTGCCTCGCACGAACGAACAACATTTGTTGGTCGTCATCACCACCTCTCCAGCCTTCTTCTCGGTGAAGCCATGATAATGGCCTGAGTAAACAGCCTGTAGATTGAACGGCAGAAACCGCTTGAGGATGTCGTTGGCGTTTTGAAGGATGAACGGCACGCCGAAGCCGAGCGGGAAGTGAGTGAAGATGATGGTGGGTTTTTTCTTGTCGAGGGTGGGCAAGTGCTCATCAAGCCAATCGAAGGTGGTCTTGGGAGCATTGACTCGTTGTGACTTCATGCCTTCGGAAGTATCCAGACCCATGAACTGCCAGCCCTGGTGCTCAAAGTGATAGTTCAGTCTGCCGGGGTGGAGTTGATCATAGGCTTTGTGATCAGTTTGGGTCTGGTAGTCGTGATTGCCGGGAACAGCGTAGTAGGGCATCCCCAAAGTTTTGAGGATATCCACAATCGCCCCGTGCTCCTGACTGGTGCCATGCTCAGCAAAGTCGCCGGAGATCAGCACAAAGTCGGTCTTCTCCGGTTGGCTCGTGAACCCCTTCACCATGCGTTCAAACCACGGGCCGCACTTGTCGTTGAGGTAGTGCAGATCGTTGACAGCGATGAACTGGAACGTGCCCGAATCCTTATCGCCGGCTGAGAGTGCCCCAGGCCAAAGGCCGGTAGCCAACAGCGACCCTAGCGAGGTTTGCATCAACTGTCGGCGTGTTATGTTCATCTGGACACCATTTTCTCGACATACTTGGCAAGGATGTCCACTTCAAGATTCACTGCATCGCCTGGCTTCAACTGCCCAAGGTTCGTGATAGCCAGCGTGTGAGGGATCAAGGCTACGCTGAAACTCTCTTGATCAGCTTCCACCACCGTCAGGCTCACGCCATTGATCGTGATCGAGCCCTTGGCTACCAGGTACCGGGACAGAGGCACCTGTATCTCGAAGACAAACTTCTCCCAGTCACCATCCGGTTCTCGCCGCAGCAGAGTGCCGACACCATCGACATGCCCCTGCACCCAGTGGCCGCCGAGACGATCGCCCATTCGCAAGGCCCGTTCGAGATTCACCCGATTACCAGGGAACAGGTTGCCAAGGTTGCTCTTCCTCAAGGTCTCTGGTGCAAGTTGGAAGGTCGCCCAACCCGGCTTCGATTCGACCACGGTCAGGCAGACGCCGTTGATAGCAATGCTTTCGCCAAGTGCAATGTCATCGCCAAACAGCACAGCATCAAGGGTCAGCCGTCGGCCTTCACCTTCGGACTGAAGGCTTCGTACAGTTCCCATGCTTTCAACGAGGCCGGTGAACATCGTCAGGGGGTCTCCAGAATCAAAGTAACCGGGCCATCGTTGGTGAGCGACACGCACATCGAAGCGCCGAAGATGCCTGCTTCGGTGGTGATGCCGAGCATCTTGCAGGCATCGAGAAACTGAACGTAGAGCGGTTCAGCGATCGCCGGCGGGGCGGCACTCGTAAAGCTGGGACGCCGCCCTTTCTGACACTCGCCGTAAAGCGTGAACTGGCTGACCACCAGCAGTTCGCCGCGGGTATCGATCAGGCTCAGGTTCATTTTACCCGTATCGTCGCCAAAGAGACGTAGGCTAATGATCTTCTCAGCAAGCCACTCGACTTGCTTGGGCGTATCCATGGGAGCAATACCAAGGAGCACGACGAGGCCGGGACCGATCTTGCCGACAACTTCGCCGGCGACTTCGACCTGGGCGCTAGTCACACGTTGCAGAACTGCTCGCATTGCCTATTTCTTGGAAAGGGTAACCTGAATCTTCCGTTCGACCAGGCATTCGTTCCATGCATACAGTTGCAGCCGATACTCGCCTGCTTTGGGAAACGTCACATCGGTGAGGAAGCCCACGACCTCAGCCGTCATGCGAGGGTCGGTGAACTCGACTTCAAAGATCGAATCATTGATCGGATCCAGCTCTTCCTCCGCATCGACGATCTTGACCCGGATCGGCACCTTGCCATGACCGTTGGTGACCACAGCGTAGACCGCCATCATAGGTACCTTGATGGGGAAGCTGGGCGTGAATAGGTTGGCGAAGCAGCCGATCAGCGTGGCTTTCCCGGTGCTGGCATCACGGTGGATGTAATCGCAGACGAGGAACGAGAGAGCCTTGGGCGGGGGTGGGGTACGTTTTTTGCGGGCAGCCATAATCGAATCATCTACCTTTCTGCAACTGATGTTGTGGGGTATTGTATGAAGGACAACGCCTGACCATGATCCTGTACAATGTCGAAATCCTGTTCACACCCCGAGGCGCACCATGTCCGCCATTCTTGATCGCTTCTGCCGTTATGTCCGTATCGATACGCAGGCTCAGGAGAACTCGGGCAAGTACCCCAGTTCACCGGGGCAGTGGGACCTGGCGAAGCTCCTCGTGCAAGAACTTCATGAGATGAAGGCGTTCGACGTCGAGATCACAGAGCATGCACTGGTCTATGCCACCATCCCGGCGACGGTCATGCACGAGGTTCCGACCATCGCCTGGCTGGCCCACATGGACACCTCCCCGGAGTTCAGCGGGGCGAATGTGCAGCCCACCATCCACAAGAATTATCAGGGGGGCGACATCGTACTCAAGGGCGATCCCACTCAGATCATTCGAGTGAAAGATTGCCCCGAACTGAATGACATGCATGGCAAGACCATCATCACCACCGATGGCACCACTCTGCTGGGTGCCGATGATAAGGCTGGCGTCACCGTCGTCATGTCCGCAGCAGCCTACCTCCTTGCTCATCCAGAGATACCTCATGGCAAGATCCGTCTCTGCTTCACTTGCGATGAAGAGATCGGACATGGCGTCGATCATTTGAACCCTGCCGTGCTCGGTGCGGTGGCTGGCTACACACTCGATGGCGCCAAGTCAGGCGATTACGAGGCTGAGACATTCTCTGCCGACAAAGCCACCATCACGATCAAGGGTGTTGTCACCCACCCGGGTTATGCCAAGGGGCGCATGGTCAACGCCATCAAGCTCGCTGCGGAGTTCCTGGAGAAGCTGCCCAAGGATCGCTTTTCACCGGAGACCACTGAGGGCCGGGAGAGCTTTGTTCATCCGGTGACGATCCAAGGTGGTGTGCCCGAAACGACGCTGCGGTTCATCCTGCGCAGCTTCGACACCGCTGAACTGGCTGACCAGGCTGCCTACCTCCGCAAGCTGGCCAGCGAGATCATGGCCAAGCACCCCGAATCGAAGATCGACGTGCTGATCGAAAAGCAGTACCGCAACATGGCTGATGGCATGGCCAAAGAACCCCGGGCGATTCCGTACCTTGAAGAAGCCATCACCCGAGCCGGCTTGACGCCGCGCAAGTTGAGTATCCGTGGCGGCACCGATGGTTCCCGCCTCACTGAACTGGGAGTGCCGACGCCAAACCTCTTTACCAGCGAGCATAACATCCATTCGCCCCTGGAATGGGCCTGCTTGGAAGAGATGCAGGAGGCCGTGAACGTATTAGTGGAATTGAGCCAGGTGTGGGCGGAACAAAAGTAGCACTTCTACTTTCATGCTGCTATCGCCCCCGGTTTCCTCCTCTGGAAGAGAGGGGAAGCAGTTACGTTACCACTTCTACCGCACGTATCTTGCGATGCAGGTATATCAGGCAGAACACCATCACCGAACCCAGCACGATCATCGTCTGCATCATGCCAGGCTGTTTGCGGACGAAGCCCCGCTGGCCCGGCGTGGGCACCGGTGAGATGTTCAAACACCACGAGCCAAAGACGTAGAGATCGTTCCAGATATCGATGAGCCGCCAGTTGGGAGAATAGCCGAGGCGATCGACAAAGAGGTTCCCCATCACCGGGCAGATGGCGAGCAGCGCGATCCAGATCATCACCAGCGGAGCGGTACGGCGAACAGCACTGGCCAGTGTGACAACGAGCACACCCAATACGAATGCAATGGCCAAGCCATACAGCGCGATCCCACCCAGCATGCCGATGTGATCCCAGAAGTAGCCTTCCTCCATCAGCATGCTGCATTCGATGTAGAGAACGAGGGCAGGGACAAAGGTCATGAGCGCCGTGAAGATAACGACGGTGAAGATCTTGCCGAGCAGGTAATGCCAATGCCCCATGGGCTTGCTGAGGTAGAACGCCAGGCTGCCATACCGATAATCGTTGCCGATGATCAGGCTGCCCGCCATCGCGAGCACGACCATGACGTAGTACCCCTGTAGCACATAGAAGTTGCGAAACGTCTCGACATCGCCGGAAAGCTTGAGGTCTTTCTGGATGCTGTTCTTGATATCAACGAAGAACTTGGACGCTGCCTGGGCCGGGATGCCAGGCCGAGTCGGGGCGACCGCTTCGGTATCGATCTGCGAGAAGAGATAGATGCCAAAGAAGTAGACGAAGAAGGTCATCAGGGCGAAGACGTAGAGCACCCAGTAGAGCTTCTGCCGAAAGACCAGCTGCAGCGAGACCCTGCTGATCGGCCAGATCGAGCGCATCGATGAGCCGAGCTTGCCTTTCCAGTTTCGATAGCCCATCATGCTAAGCGACATGGGCAGGCTCCTGGGCGAAGGGGAGCAGCGTCGCCTCACGAGACGGAACGGCTGGAGCGTGATTCAGTAATCGATGGAAGACCCGTTCGAGGTCGTCATCGTCGGGCTGCAAGTTGGTGATGATCGCCCCGGCCTGGGCAGCTAGCCGGAAGAGCACATCGGTATGTATCGATTCGGGGAGCGTCACAAACCAGCCTTCACGTTCTGTGACTTTGAGAGTGACCTTCTGCTCGAGCAGCCTGGCCTGAAACGCTTCGGTGTTGCCTTCCACCGAGAGGCGGAAGCAATCATCCCGTTCGCCCCGTAGCGATTCGGTCCGTTCCTGGCACAGTACCCTGCCTTTGTGCAGAATCACCGTGGTTTCACAGGTTCGCTCCACATCGCCCAGCACGTGGGTGCAGAGCAGGAACGATTTGCCATGCTGTGTAGCCAACGTACTAAGAAGACTCAGCATCGCCTCACGCCCCGCTGGATCAAGTCCACTCGTCGGTTCATCTAACAAAAGTAATGGTGGATCGTGAATGAGGGCCTGAGCCAGCTTGATCCGCTGCTTCATGCCGGTCGAATACTCTTCGAGCTTGCGGTACCGGGCATCATCAAGACCCAGGTACGTGAGCAGTTCATGTGCCCGTCGGCTGGCATCCTTTTTGGGCATGCCACACAGTTCCCCCGCCAGCGAGACGTACTCTGCCCCCCGCAACCCCGGCACCAGTGCGTCCGCTTCAGACATGTAGCCTATCAGTCGGCGACGAGGAAACGCCGGCCCCCGCAGATCTTTATCGAGCAGCGTGCCCTCACCCCCCGTAGGAGTGACCAGGCCCATCAGAATCTTCAGCAGCGTGCTCTTCCCCGCCCCGTTCGGCCCCAGTAGCCCGATGGCTCCCGGTTCAAGCAGCAACGTGACGCCGTTAAGCACGACGTTCTTGCCGTAACGATGCGTGATGTTGTTGAGGGACAGTAATGGCATACACATCAGAATAGAAGGCTGATGAGTCGGTTCAAACAGCAAGGCATGGATATGCTCCGTGCCTGGTGGGATAATTCATGTTCGCCCATTGCCGCCGCTACGCCGCCGGCAACAACACGGTAAAGCAACTTCCCTGTCCCAGGCTGCTCTTAACGTCGATGTTTCCGCCTTGAGCCTGTACGAGATGTTTGACAATACTCAGACCAAGTCCGGTGCCGGGGTCTTGCCGGTCTCGTGCCCGATCAGCCCGATAGAACCGCTCGAAGATGCGCGGAAGGTCTTTCTCCGAAATGCCGAAACCGTTATCGATGATATCAATGCGGGCCTGTCCTTGTGCCTGTGAAGCCTTGAGAGTGATCTTGCCCCCTTCGGGTGTATACTTGATGGCGTTATCAACCAGATTGTCCAGGATCTGATCGAGTGCCATGTCGTCGGCGTGAGCATCCACCTGCACACTGTCTCCGGCAATCGATAGTTGCTGCTTGCGCGCCTGGGCACGATGTTCCAGCCGTTGAATGCACGCTTCCATGGCGGGAACCAGGGGGGTGGCAGTCAGGTCAAGAGTCTGCTGTCCTGTTTCGATGCGGGAGAGTTCGAGCAGATCGTTCACCAGCCGATTGAGCCTGTCAACGTTCTCGTTGATGCGGCCCAGGAAGTTCATGTTGTGCTTGGGATCGTGCAGTGCTCCGTCGAGCAGTGTTTCGACCGTCGCCTGGATGGCAGCCAGGGGGGTCTTCAGTTCGTGGGAGACGTTCGAGAAGAAGTCTTGCCTCATTCGTTCCAGGCGATGCATATCGGTGACATCGTGCAATACCAGCACCGCCCCACCCTTGTGGGTACCAGTCAGCTTGGTAGCTTGTACTTTGACTTTGCGGTCAGCGGGAAGGTCGATCACCTGCTCTGTCGCCACGGAGACATCATGACGCAGAGCGTTCTCCGCCGCCTCCATGATGCTACGATGCCGAATGACTTCCCACAGCTTCCTTCCGACGACGGCACCTGCCTGGAACTTGAGCAGTTTACATGCCGCCTCGTTCACGAATTGCACCTTCTCTTCGGGATCAAGCACGATGACGCTTTCGATCATCCGCCGCAGCACCGTGCGGGAAAGATCTCGTTCCTGATCATGTCGGGTCAGTTGCTGGTGCAGTTCTTCCTGAAGCGAATCAATGACCTGGGCAAGTGTGCGGATTTCATCACGAGATGTGCCGTCAATGGGTTCCTGCACTTTGGTCAGGGCACGGGCAGCCCCTGCCAACCTGACCAGTGGGGCAATCATCACTCGAGTCATGAGATAACTCGCGACCAGGGCGATGATCAACAGTATCAACGTCAGGAACCAGGGAGAGTTGAGCAGTGCTGAGTCCGACTTGGCCAGCGACTGTTCGAGCAGCACTGATGCCAGAAGTAGTGCCGAGAACAGCACTCCGTACGACAGGAAGATTTTGAGGAACAAACGTGATCGCAGCATAGAAGCGTCCTACACCGATGCTGAGAGATCGTAAATAGCCTGGCTATCAAGCACTAGCTGATGATTGGTATATAAACTTGCGATGGCAGCCTTGTGAATCTTCATCTTCAAACCGCCGGCGCCGAGGGGGCCATAGCAGGCGACGTTGTTCCTGATCTTGCCCGCGTCCATCGCTTCGATCCCATCGATGCCGGCGGGGGGCACCGCATTGAGATCGATCATGGTCTTGAGTTTGGTCGCCAGTTGCCACATACCTGAGGAGAGCACCCGCTTGCCGGCCGGCCCGGCGGCGATGATCAGCTCGGCGGTTTCGAGGGCGAAGGCGATGTCGCTCTCCTCTCGAATTATGACGGGGGTGACCCTTGCTTCGGGCGACCGTTCCTTGATCCGCCTACAGGCTTCGATGGTGGTGGCAGGCAAACGATCAGCGAGGTAGACCGTTGCCCCCTGGCTGATGAGCAGCAGGGCGATGCGCTGGCCGACTGGTCCGGCCCCAATCACAATCGCTTCGCTTTGGTTCAGTTCTACATGCCTGGATGCTGATCGTACCGCAGCAGCAGCGGTAGTGTTGGCTCCGTTGGCATCAAGCATCATCGAGACCGACAGTCCAAACTGTGGCAGCAGGTGCTTCTGTGCCTCAGCCAGCAGTTCCTCTGCCAGCACCACATCAGAGCCGCCGATGTACATAGCCGTGCGGCACAAATCCTTTGGCCCACGGGTGAAGATGCATCCATGCACCAAGTCTTTCACCTGTTCCTTCTTCACCTCACCGTAACTGAACAACTCATCGACACCGGCATCGATGGCGACAACACGATCAAACAGGCTCGGCTGCACATCAGCATCGAGTTGCACCAGAATTTTGCGTTTATCGCTCATGAGTGGTTTCATCACAGGCAAAGGGGGATACCATCCTTATACTACACACTGGCGAAGACGCAACGCAAACAAGGTAGAACGACGATGTCGATTGATTGGAACGTGCTCAAAGAGTTTGTCAAAGTGCCAAAGCGGTTTGTGATCTCCACCCACATGCGGCCTGATGGGGATGCCTTGGGTTCCGCTCTCGGTCTTTCCCATGCGCTCCGTCTACTAGGCAAACAAACTCAGGTTGTCATCGCCAGCCCGTTGCCTCCACGGTACTACAGCCTGGTCAATCGGGCCGAGATTCTCGAGATCGATCCTAACAACGAAGCAGCCATCGGTCAGGCCGACGCTATTATCATCGTCGATACCGGCACCTGGAACCAGTTGGGCAAGTTCGGCGACTGGATGCGCAGGCAGGACGTGCCCAAGCTGGTCATTGATCACCACCGCACTCAGGACGATCTGAAAGGTGAACGACTCGTTGATATCGAAGCGGAAGCATGTGGCCGATTGATCTACCAGGCCATCCAGGCACTGGGTGTGACCTGCACCAAAGAGATCGCTACGTACCTCTTCCTCGCGCTCTCCACCGATACGGGCTGGTTCCATCATCGTAATGTCACTGCTGAGACGTTCAGCCTTGCCTCTGATCTGACCCAAGCGGGTGCTGAACCGACGACGCTCTATCAACTGCTCTACGACTGCAACACGCTGGGTCGACAGAAGTTGATGGGCCACGTGCTGCAGACTCTCGACATCGCCCATGGTGGCGATCTCTGCCATGCCAGCGTGACCCTTGCTGATTACCTGCGTGTGGGTGCCATGCCTCTTGATAGCGAAGATTTGGTGAATCTCACCTTAACCGTCGCCGGGGTCAATGTCGGCGTGCTGTTTTTGGAACAGCCTGTGGGTGGCACCAAGGTCAGTTTCCGCAGCCGGGGCAAGCTCGATTGCAGTAAGCTGGCCGAGCTCTATGGTGGTGGAGGCCACAGCGCCGCCGCCGGGGCGATCATTCGCAAGCCGATTCAAGAGGTAAGGGCAGAGGTGTTGCAGGAGGTGGTGCGGCGGATGGATGGGGTATAGATGAAATAAGGCGGCGTATCCATGGCAGCCTGAAGTGCCAGCGAGGGGGGAACTTACGACCGCTCGATGCCCCCTCGCTGGCGCTTCAGGCTGTCATGGCGAGGTTCATCAAAAATTTCCCCCACCCCTAAATACTCCCAAGTCACCGGCGAATAAGAACTACAGCCAGCCCGAAGGAGTACCAGCCATGCAGCCAGCAGCCAGCGTTCCCCAGTTGATCGCCCGTTTTCTTGGCCTCAGCCTGTTAGGCTTTGTGGCCCTCAGTTTCAGCGGTGTCCTCTTGGGCTTGTTCGTACCTTTCATGATCGGGTATGGCGTCTTTGCCATCTACCGCTACTATCGTTCGGGCGAGAAGCCCCAAGTCAAGGAACACCTCGTCGAACCAGCCAAGCAGGTCGTTGGCGCTGCCTACCAGGGCACTAAGAAAGTTTCCTATGGGCTGTTCAGTTTCTTAGGCGCTATCTTCAAAGGCACTGCCTGGACAGTCGGTACCATTATCGCCGGCGGCTGGACATTGGCTACGGAAGTCATTGCAGGCACTATCCTCGGAGCGGCCCTCGGTGTCGTCATAGGCATGCCAACCCATACTGATCGCTACCTCGTCTTCGCAGGTGCCGCCGGCGGCGCTCTCCTCGGCCTGGCCAACGGTTTCGGCAGCATCCGCTCCCGCCAGCGTATGGCTCAACTTCGCAAGATGGAACTGGCAGTAGCGAGAGCTTAGTTGCATTCTCCCCTCCCCCCGGAGGGAGAGGGGCCGGGGGTGAGGGGGAGCATGGCACTCGACGCCGTCCCTATTTACTTCAATCCCTTCACCCGCTCCACCCACTGCTTCGCCAGGCTTCGATACTTTTGGGGATCATGCTCCAAGAGCGATTCATGCGGTGCTTCGGGGAACATCGTTAACTCTGCATGTGACGATGCACTTTTCTGAATAGCCTCTGCTTCTTCCGGATACGCTCGATTGTCCTTACCCCCGGCCAGTATCCAGATGGGTACGTTCTTCGGTATCTCGGTTACTCCCTTCACCGGGGCGATCTCATCGTAGTGGGGAAGCATCACTTTTCCCATCGTCATCAGCCCTGCGTATGCGACATAACTCAGTGCCGATGGCAGAAACAGATCGGTTCTTCGCTTCACGACTGTTGGCATGTCCTGAAATGGCTGCTCCATCACCACACCGGCAATACTCTCTCCCAGTTCTTTGGCACCGAAGCATACCGCTGTCGCCCCAGCAGACATACCAACCAAGAGAATCGGTCGCCCCGGAGCTTGCTTCTTAAGAAACTCGACAGCAGCCACGACATCCAGCCGACCCCCATAACCAAAGTCGTTAAGGTCGCCGGTCGAATCGCCATGGGCACGCATGGTGATGAGCATACAGCCGCACCCAAGCTCATGAAACAGACTGGCACGAGACAAGCACACCGACCGATTGCCCATATGCCCATGCACGAGGACGACTATTGGGCTTCCCGCCGGCCCTTCCACGAACCAACTGCCGATGCTCTGCTGATCCCGAGTCGTCAGTCGATGTTCCGTGATGGTCATGCCTTCGATGGTTGGCAGGTTTTCCACATAGATAGGGCTTCGCCGGCTGACGAAATGCCGGGCCACCAGATAGGATGATCCCAGCCAGCCCACGAGCAGGCTGAAGAGCGTGCCGAGTATGATCCAGCGCCATCGCCGAACCCGACGAGTGGACTTCACTGGTTGATCTGGGCTGTTCACAATGTCGGCATTGCTCGTCTCCATCCCCTCTTTCTATTAGCATCCCACACGCCGACACGGTAGCATGCCAACAGTATTCCCTCCTCAGGAGTTACCGATCATGGCTGAAGAAATGATGATGCGTTCCGGCTTGTTCTCAGGGTTGCTCAACTCCGCCGAGACCTGGGTTGCTGTTGCCTATGTGTTGGGCATGTTTGCCGTACTCGCCTTCCGCCCGCAGCAGATCGGCAAACCCTATACGTTTCGACTGTCGTACATCATGTTCGCACTCTACTTTATTGTGCCAAGTGCCATCAACGGTATTCTGTATCTGTCGATGATCGATGGGGGCTTCAATCGTGGTGGTGGCGGCAGTTGGGTTATTATTGGGATGCAACTCACCACCATCCTGGGCAGGATTCTGCTGGGCCTGAGCATTGTCCTGGCCCTGAGTTCATTGAAACGTCACGTCGGCATCGGCGACCAGGATTAGTAAATCCATAGGCTGCTCCCCTTGCACCAGGGGAGGTTGAGTGGGGGTTCATCCATGTCACTGTCTGTCTCACTGGCCACTGTTGATGAAGTCTCGCCGCTCCGCGCATTGCACCGGCAGGAGATGAACTGCCAGATCAAGCTTGATTCCTGGCTCGGGCGCGGCTGGACTGATCCGTATCTGCTGCGCCTGAATGATCAAGCAATCGGCTATGGCCTGGTCGGCGGCGTGCGGGCTGATCCTAAAGACACTATCATTGAGTATTATCTTTTCCCCGATCATCGAGGAGCGGCTCTCCCGTTATTCCGTCAATTGATCCACGTCAGCGGGGCCAAACGGATCGAAACGCAGTCCAACGATTTATTGCTGACGCTGATGCTCTTTGATTGTGCCCATAACATCGCCAGCGATGTGATTCTTTTTCACGATGAGTTCACCACCCATCTGCAACTGCCCGGCGGACAGTTCAGAAAGTCTACCCCAGCAGACACCGCTGAACTGTTTGAACACAAACATGAACCTGTCGGCGACTATGTCATCGAGATGAACAATGCCATCGTGGCTACCGGGGGCTACCTGTGCCATTACAATCCGCCCTATGGCGATATCTACATGGAAGTGGCTGAGCCGTTCCGCCGGCGCGGGTGGGGAGTTACTTGGTTCAAGAACTAAAACGAATGTGCTACGAGAACGGCAAGATACCCGCTGCCCGTACAAGCATCCACAATACCGGTTCAAGAGCTTCAATGCAAAAGGCGGGATTGCTGCCCTGTGCAAGAGTATTGACAGGATCGTTGTAGAGTAACGAAGAACTGAGCTATGTTGGTGATTTCTATCGAGCCTATTCGTTTGACATCGCTAACTGCTTCATGAGTTGAAGAACAGCCAGTTCTTTGGCCTTGGCCTCCACTTCGATGGTGATCGGCAGCTTCAGCCAGCATCGAGGAAAGTCATTGATGTCAATGAAGTCGTGATGTCGTTCCGGCTTTGCACCTTTCCAGCCGTCCATGGGGCTGGAAAGATGAAACAGCGGTTCTTTTTTCCACGTTTGCAGAGCCAGCTTGGTTGTCTCCTCCACAGTTCCGTTATCGGGCAAGCAGCGATGATGATGAACATCGTAAACCATCGGAATCCCACTGGACCGGCAGACGGGTAATAGATCGGAAGGCGTATAGACTTTGTCATCGTTCTCTACGGTCAGTCGACTTCTCACCCTGGCTGACAGCCGATCAAGATTGCGAGCGAATTCGCCAAGCGCCTGGGATTTGTTTCCATAAGCGCCACCGCCGTGAATGTTGATGACATCCGCCCCTACCCACTCGGCGACTTCAGCCTGGTATTCAAGTTCTTCGAGCGATTTATCAACAACGTCGGGTCGAGGCGAGTTCAGCACCACGAACTGGTCAGGATGAAAGCAAGTTCGGAGATGGTGTTTCCTGGCAAATCGACCACACTCCTTGAACCGTCGAAGGATCTCGTCTGATTCGGGCAGATCAGCAACTTCGTAGCCGCATTCTGGATGAGTCTTGATCGGCAGAATCTGGCTGTTGACGCGAAAGCAGCCTATCCCGTGATCGGCACAGAATTGCAGTGCTTTCAGCAGAGCTTGAGCATTCTCCAGGCAAAGTCTGCTCAACTTGGCTAGAGCTTCACTACGGTTCATTCTGGCGATAGCGGTAGCTGTGGTGGTACAGAACTTGATCGGTTGTTCACGAAACATGCAGCACAAGCCAAGACGAACCATACTGCTGACGGGTTGATGCATGTATGAAGCCCCAACTTCCCCTTGCCCCTTTTCTCCCCTTGGTTTAATCTACGCCGACGAAGGTTTTTGGTTTCATCACTCCTGGGCGAAAGGATGTGCCCATGGCTGCGATACTGCCACTGCTGCGCACCTGTCAGATAGCCGATATGATTGGTGGCAAACTGTCGGGCAATGCCGATCTGGCCATAACCGGGGCAAGAGCACTGCTGGAAGCGGGCGAACACGACATTTCCTTCGTCGCTGATGATCGGCAACAAAAGAACCTGGCCATCACCAAAGCCGGTGCTCTGATCACCAAACCCGGTATGCATCACCCTGATCTGGCCATTATTGAAGTGGCTGATCCCTTTTCCGCTTTCCTCAAGATTTACGAACACTTTCATCCAGCGTTATCCGCTCATGAATCGCAAGTCGATCCCCGTGCTGCGGTCGATCCTACAGCGGTGATCGGTGAAGGTTGTTACATCGGGCCTTTTGCTGTCGTGGGGGCAGGTACCGTTATCGGCGATCATTGCCAGCTTCATGCCGGGGCTGCCCTTGGCAGGAATTGCAAAGTCGGCAGCCATTGCGTGCTCTATCCTCATGCGGTGGTTTACGATGGATGTACGCTGGGACAGCGAGTCATCCTGCATGCCAACTCGGTGATTGGCGCCGATGGATTCGGATATCGTCTCGACAGGGGCAGGCACGTCAAGATTCCGCAGATGGCCGGTGTCGATATCGCTGACGATGTTGAAGTGGGAGCTGGCACCATGATCGACCGGGGCACCTTTGAACCGACCAGCGTCGGCGAGGGCACCAAGATCGATAACATGGTGCAGATTGGTCACAACTGCAAAATCGGCAAGCACAACCTGCTGGTCAGTCAGGTGGGCATTGGAGGTTCCAGTTGCACCGGCGACTATGTCGTGATGGCTGGACAAGTCGGCGTTGCTGATCATGTTCATATCGGTGATCAGGCGGTGCTTGGCGCTCAGGCAGGCGTACCCAGCGATATTCCCGCCAAGACCCGCGTCCTCGGCGCTCCTGCTCGACCTGAACGTGATGCCAAGGTCATCCTGCTCAGCCTCGACAAACTACCTGCTCTGCGGCAGGATGTTCGCAAAATCAAACAACATCTGGGCATGACAGGATAAGGCGGCGATCAGCACCCATGCAGACCAATCAACCACCTCTGGGCCTGCTCGCCGGCTGGGGACGCTTTCCTCTGGTAGTCACCCAGAAAGCGCAGTCGATGGGCACTCGTGTCTACTGCGTCGGCATCACCCACGAAGCAGACCCCGCACTTGCCGCGCTGGCCGATGGGTTTGCCTGGGCCGGTGTCGCGAAGCTGGGACGGATTATCCGTAAGTTCAAACAGGCGGGCTGCAAGAAGATCGTCATGTGTGGGAAGATTCACAAGTATCGCTTCCTCTACGCACCCTGGGGTCTCTTCAGCCTGATCCCCGATGCACGCTGCGTGCGATTCTGGTATCGCCGGCAGATGCGTGACAGAAAGGACGATACCTTGCTTCTGGCCATGATTGACGAGTTTAAGGAAGACGGCCTTGAGTTCGGCTCCGCCCTTGATTTCTATCCTGATTTGCTCGCTCCGGAAGGAGTGTTGACCCGAAGGCAGCCCACCTACCACGAGCAGGCTGATATTGCTTTCGGCTGGGAAATGGCCAAGGCAATGGGCAAGCTTGACGTAGGCCAAAGCGTCTGTGTCAAAGACAAGTCTGTGCTGGCAGTGGAGGCGGTGGAAGGCACTGACGCCGCCATCAAACGTGCAGGTGATCTTTGTCCCTCGGGAGGCTTCACTGTCGTCAAGGTTGCCAAGCCTCAACAGGATATGCGGTTCGATGTGCCGACTATTGGCTTGTTCACCATCGATAACGTGATTCAGTCCGGGGCTACTACCCTGGCCATTGAAGCGGGCAAGACGATCATCCTGGATCGAGAAGCGGTGATTGAGATGGCTGACCGGTATGGTGTCAGCATCGTTGCCTGGCGTGAAGCGGAAGCCCTTCGATTGGCTGGTTAAGAATTAACTCTTCATTGAACGAACGAAAAAGCTACCCCCGCATGCCAGAATAACGAAGCCGATAGCGATGACGAAATGCCCGGCGTAGGGGAAGGTGACGAACCGACCGCTCTTGTTGCCAAACCAGAGAAACAATCCGCCCGCCATCACAGCCAGGCCAACCAGGGGCAGTACGATCCCCAGCAACATACTGATGATGGGCTTGTCCTGGCAAAACTTGTGGAAGACGGCAGAGCCTATCGCTTCATCAGTTGGTTCAGGCTTGGCTCCCTGAGCTTTCAGTACTGTTTTGATTTCGTCATGGGTTTTGCCCTGGTTCAGTAGTTCCAACGCATCAGCAACGAAGCTGCGCTGCTGGGCCAGTTCGATGATCTTACCTGCCTGCGGCGCTTCCAGATTTTGACTCATCAGGTACTGGTGAGTGATTTCCTTCGATGTGCCGCCACGCAACATCTCTCTCGCTTCCGATATCAGTTTCTTTTTGAGGCGTTCGTTCTGAAGCCAGGCAAAGCCGATGAGACCAAGCACCAGGATGCCAAACCCACCAAGGTAGATAGGCAGGTATTCCATTGGTCTTCTCCATGATGTTTAGGCGTTCAAAAAGAATAGCGATGATTCTTCCTGCATGCCTTTAATCGCTAAACACAGTTTCAGGGAAAATATGCCGCGCTAAACTGAGAATCATGGAGATTCAGGTGACAGCAGTAGGACTGTTCGGATTCGTTTCCACGAGTGTTGTCAGAATACTCTGATCCTGCGAACAGGCTAGCCGTGTACGACGTGCCAGGGAGCTGCTCCACACTGTCGTAAGACTAGTTGTTGCATTCACTTCCTCCATCGATTACAAGTACAAGAAGAAGGCGAAAGTACATTGGCAAGGAACGAATCGAGGCAAGATCTTATTTCAAATCATGAACGAAGGGGAGAGTTACTATGCCGTTCACAGTTCCCTGGCTCGCAGTGATGGCAGCGGCAATAGCCTACTTCGTACTGGGCGCTCTCTGGTATGGCTTTTTTGGTGACGTCTGGCTGAAGGAACTGCACAAACGCAAGGAACAGCTGGATACGAAAGATCCTATGCCTTACTTGGTTGCTGCATTGGGTGCGGTGTTGAATGCGACTGCGACAGCAGTTGTTCTGGGTTGGGTTTTGCCTTCCACACAGACCACCCTGCTAGCGGTGTTTATTACAACGCTATTACTCGGAGGCGCGGTTGTCGCAGCCGGTGCCGCGAAGCATTACGCGTTTTCCGGATGGTCGTGGAAGCTTTATGCCATTGATATCGGGCATGATCTGACAGGCTTCTTCCTGATGAGCCTGATCATCGCTTTGATGCGCTAGCTCCAGTCTCTACTGGCTCAACGGGAACTCGCCGGCCTTTCCATTGCACCAGTATCATCATCAGCATCCCGGCGGCGAACAAGCCGATGCTGATCGCCTGGGAGATGGTAAAAGTGCCGACATATTCAGGATTGTCCAAACGCAATTGCTCAATGAGATAGCGGTTGATGGCATAGGTCATCATCAGCAGAGCGATGACCGAGCCCTCCCGTCGTCGCAACGGATAGTAGGCCGAAAGCAACAGGCACAGGATGATCCCATCCAGAGCCATGTAGAGCTGCGTCGGCAGCAGCGGCAGGCTCGGTGGAGGCACAAAGGCCAGCTTCTTTGTTTCACCGTTGCGTTTGACCGAGACCGTCACTTCCTCGTAGGGCTTAATGGCGATGAGGGCCTGATTGATGGCATCTCGTGTCAGTGTGGCATGCCCGTTGATTGATTCGATAAGATCGTCTTTTTGCAACCCAGCTTTCTCAGCGGAAGAGCTTGGGTCCACAGCGATGACGATACAGTCGTCCTTCAGTTCCGAACCCAGTTGCATGCCAAAGGTCGTTTGCCAGCCGCGCAGCCAGACAAGTTCGTGGTAGGGATTGCTGTTGGCAGGGAATTGCACGCACATGGAACTGGGAACATGGGCAGGATCAGCGACATCACCGTAGCAGCAGCCATTGAGGAAGCATCCCATGCGACCAAAAGCGATGCCCAGAGCGATGGAGGGGGCGAGCCAGTCGGCGATTTGTAATGTTCTAGTTTTGGTCGGCTTCACGACGAAATGGTACGCCAACAGATAGCCCAAAAGCCCACCCGGAATGGCACCATACAATACCAGCCCACCCTCCCAGATTTTGACAAACTGTTGTATTCCGTCCCATAGATTGGCCGGTGGCTTCTGATCGACGAACATAGAGAGCAGTCGGGCACCGACGACCCCGCCGATGAAGATGTACAAGCCCACATCCCACGGGATGTGTTTGGAATAACCTTCTTGTTTCGCTCGACGCCCCGCCAGCCAGGCCGATGCAACGAAGGCAATGATCAGCATGAAGCCGAAGCCAAAGATGGGCAGTTGGGGACCGCCGAACGGCAAGGGGATATAGAAGAGAACCTGTCGCATGAGGGTATTCTACACAAGTATCGGAATTCGCACTATGGCAGATGTTGTTTGCCAAACGACAAACGGGAGACGTTCGTCTCCCGTTTGTCGAATGTCATTCATGATGAAGCTGACGTCTAGCTCAACTCGCCCACCTTGAACCGCTTGAAGCTCACTACTTCCAGCTTGGTGGGGGCCAACACGTCGGTGATGGTCTTGCTGTCGTCTTTGACGAACTTCTGTTCGACCAGCACGTTCTCACTCGTCCAGGTCTTGATCTTGCCTTCGACGATCATCTGTACGACCTTCTCAGGCTTACCGGTGGCCTTGGCCTGAGCTTCAGCGATCTCGCGTTCTTTGGCAAGCACATCAGCGGGAATGTCGCCACGCAGAGCGTACTTGGTCTGCGAAGCGGTGATGTGCATGCCCACTTCCTTGAGCAGCGCATCGTCGACATTGGTGGTAGCACCCTTGAGCTGAAGCAGGGTACCGACCGTGCCATCGTGGTGAACATACTGGCCGAACGGGCCGCCGGTGAGGACAGCAAAGCGGGCCACCTTCATGTTCTCGCGGATGAGACCGATCAGTTCTTCGATGCGGTCCTTCACCGTCTGTTTGCCGGCAAAGATAGCAGCATTGAATTCATCAACGCTGGCAGGTACCTTGGCAGCCTTGACCAGCCACTCGGCCAGTTCATTGCCCAGCTTGATGAAGCCATCAGCCTTGGTGACTGGTGCGCTTTCGCAGCGTAGTTCGACGATAGCAGCCTTACTGTGATCGGGAGTTATGTGAACGAAGACGCGCCCCTCGGCTGCTTCACGGTCGGCTTTGCCGGCAGCGATATTGGCGTTGCGCTTGCGGAGTTCGTCCATCGCTTTCTGGAAGTCGCCGCCTGCTTCGGTGAGGGCCTTTTTACACTCCATCATCGGGCGGTCAGTCATGTTACGCAGCCGCATCACGTCAGCGGCGTTGATTGCTGTGCTCATGGGTCAATCCTTGTCAGGTTCGATTTGAAATGATGTATTGGGTGCCACGGCCTCGGTACTCCGTAGCCGTGGGCACGTCAACAAGGTGGGCACTGTTACGGAGTACCGAAACAGTGGCACCCAGTATCATGATACTATTCTGCTGCTGCAGGTTCGGCTGCGGGTGCTGGCGGTACTTCGGGCTTCTCACTGGAAGTATCGACTGGGGCGTTGCGTCCACGATCGCCACCGCGGCCACCACTACGATTATCGTTGCGGCCACGATCGCCACCGCGACCACCGCCGCCGCCGCCACGATTGTCACCACCACGGCCACGATCACCACCACCGCCACGGCGATCACCCTTGCCACGGCCACGATCACTGCGTTCTTCGCGGGGCGGCGCTTCGAGCTGCTTCAGCAGTTCGGGAGGAATCGCAGCCTTGCCTTCGATGACTGCCTGGGCCAGCTTGGACAGGATCAGTTCGATGGAACGGATGCTGTCGTCATTGCCGGGGATGGCCAAATCAACCATGTCCGGGTCGCTGTCGGTATCGATGAGAGCCACCACGGTGACGCCCATCTTGCGGGCTTCCTTGACGGCAATGTGTTCCTTGTGCGGATCAATGACGATCAACGCTTCCGGAATGCGGTTCATGTCGCGGATGCCGGAGAGATTGCGATCGATCTTCTTCCGTTCACGAGTGATCGAGCTGATCATCTTCTTGCTGTAGGTATTGATCTGGCCGCTCGTCTCGAGCGATTCGAGGTGGGTCAGTCGCTGGAGTCGGCTGCGAATGGTGCGGAAGTTGGTGAGGGTACCACCCAGCCAGCGTTCGCTCACGCAGGGCATGCCGCAGCGCTGGGCTTCCCGAACGACGATTTCCTTGGCTTGGCGCTTGGTGCCGACGAACATCACCAGCTTGCCCTGGCTGACGATCTTGGTGACGTACTTGTACGCACGAAGAAGACCACGCAAGGTTTCGCGGAGATCGATAATATGGATGAGGTTTCGTTTGCCGTAGATGTACGGCCGCATCTTGGGGTTCCAGCGACTGGATCGGTGTCCATAGTGTACGCCGGCATCGACTAATTCCTTCACTTCGATCAGAGCCACACAATCCTCCAGGCCCTAGTGTAGGGCAGCTTGCTTCCCCTTGGTCACGGCGGCCTGTACAAGGCCGATGCCGTTACGCGCATTGCACAACCACGGGTCTATTAATGTAGGGTTGAAAGGGGCTGCTGGACAGGGTAAGCTGGCACTACTTCTCGTTCCCAGGCTCTGCCTGGGAACGCACTGAATTCGAGGCTCCGCCTCGATGGAAGTGTAATGAGAGCAATAACTTAGTTGAGATTACTTGCGGCAGAGCCGCCATTGCAGTGCGTTCCCAGGCAGAGCCTGGGAACGAGGGATGAACCATCCAAATGAACACTGAAATAGATAAAAAGGCCTTATCAATCTTATTCAATACTTTTTGGTCTCGCTCAGGTTGGCGAGATCGCCCTTTGACTTCATCAAGCGACCTGGAATACGCAAGACGTGCCGGGATGATGTTTGATAAAGTTATGCTCTCGCACAGCACATTAGTAGAGAATGCAATAGCTATTAGCGCTGCCATTGCCCAACGTTCAGCAGCCAATGCTTTCGCAGCAAGTCTTTCGAGTCGTCGGCTTGAGTTACGCTCGGCATTAGGGAGTTATGCTGTACTTCAACACCTCCTAAAACACAGGCTATTATTAGCCAATGATGGGTACTGTTCCATATGCGGCGCACTGCCAGGCACTTGGTATGAGGATCTGGATGTTCTCAACTTTGAGAGGTTTAAGTGGGGCGGCGTTCGACATGACAAGTTGTATTACGCCACTTTTGACCTTCAACAATTCAAACTACTATCAATCGCAAAGCCAACTGCAACAGATGTAAAGGCCCTTAAGTCAGTAATAAAAACAATCGAATCAGTTCCAGACAAGACTACATCAGGGCAGCTTGAAAAGCACCTTAGTCCACTCTTCAATTCGAATAAAGCTGAACGAAATGTTGTGGTTCAGATATTTGGATACTGTGGAATTTTAGAGACATCTCAGCATCGTGGATACTCGACTAGCTTTGTGCAGTACAAAGACCGAATACTGCCAGGCCGGCACTGGTGCGATATGAATTATCCTGCTTGTTGGTGGAAACGATCTGACGGTATTAACCACAACGCAGTGAATCATTGGTTTGGACATCTACTATAAGGACGACTCGAATAACATGGTTCCCAGGCAGAGCGTGGGAACGAGGGAATTGTCTATGCCCCCTGCTCAGGAAATCGCCAAGCTCCGTGAGGAGATCACCAAGCACGACCGCCTCTATTACATGGAGGCGGCTCCGGTCATTTCGGATCGTGAATACGACAAGCTCATGCAGAAGCTGCTGGAGTTGGAGAAGCAGCATCCGGAGTTAGTGACTTCGGACAGTCCCTCGCAACGGGTGGGCGGTGCACCCATCGAAGGCTTCGTGCAGGTTCGCCACAGTGTGCCGATGCTTTCGATTGATAACACTTACAACGAGAATGAGCTGCGTGAGTTCGATCAACGTGTCCGCAAGCTGCTCGGCACCGATGACTTCCACTACCTCGTCGAACAGAAGGTCGATGGCGTCTCCGCTTCGCTGGTCTACGAGAATGGCGTACTGACCCAGGCAGCGACCCGGGGCGATGGCGTCGTGGGGGATGACATCACCCACAATGTCAGAACGATTCGAGACATCCCGCTGCGGCTATCCTCTAAGGCCAAGTTCCCTGCCCGGCTTGAAGTCCGTGGCGAAATCTACATGACCAACGCTGAGCTCTCCCGGCTCAACGTCATTCAGAAAGAGCGAGGCGAGAACATCCTCAAGAACCCTCGCAATCTCACCTCCGGTACGCTGAAGCTGCTTGATCCCCGCCTCGCCGCTGAACGCAAGCTGCACATGTTCGCCTACGGCGAAGGTTCACTCGACGGCCTGCCCGTCAAGGATCATGGCAGCTTCCTTGAGTTCATCAAAACGCTGGGGCTTCCTGTCGTTACCCATAGCCAACCTCTCAAGACTATTGATGAAGTCCTTGCCTACTGCCAGGCTGACCTCGAAAACAAACACAGCCTGGCGTACGAAACCGACGGCATGGTGATCAAAGTCAATCGGTATGATCAACGCTTGAAACTGGGCGTGACCAGCAAGGCCCCACGCTGGGTCATCGCCTACAAGGTCGAAATCTGGGAAGCGACGACGACCATCAATTCGATTACGCTGCAAGTGGGCAAGACCGGAGCCATCACTCCCGTCGCAGAACTGGCACCGTGTGAAATTGACGGCACGACAGTCAGCCGAGTGAGTTTGCACAACTTCGATGACATAGCCCACAAGGATATCCGCATCGGCGATAGCGTTGTTGTGGAAAAGGCGGGTAAGATCATCCCACATGTGGTCCGTGTGGAACTAGAGAAACGGCCGGCCAAGAGCAAACCGCTGCTGCCACCCACCAAGTGCCCCGTCTGTGGCGGCGAAGTCGAAAAGGACGAAGGTGGCACCTACCTCCGTTGCATCAACCCTGGCTGCCCAGCCCAACTGAAAGAGCGGCTGCGCTTCTACGCCACTCGGCCCGCCATGGATATCGAAGGCCTCGGACCCGCGGTCATCGATCAACTGGTCGATCAGGGACTTGTGAAGACCTTGCCTGATCTGTACGAACTTGATCTGGAGAAGTTGCTCACTCTCGAACGCATGGGCGAGAAGTCGGCCCAAAACCTGATTGATGGCATCGCCGCCAGCAAGACACAAGGCCTGGGGCGTGTGCTGGCTGGGCTCACCATCCGCCATGTGGGAGTCAGTAACGCCCGACTGTTGGCAGGCGAGTTTGGTTCAATTGATGATCTCATCGAAGCCCCGGTCGAACGGCTCTCGCAAATCGAAGGCATCGGGCCCATTGTCGCGGAGAGTGTGTTTGCCTTCTTTCAGTCGAAGCCCAATTGCCAGCTCATCGAACGGCTCAAAAAGTCGGGCGTGAAGCTGACCGAAGAAAAGAAGGCCAAACCCAAGCAAGCCGACGGGACAGGACTCGACGGCCAAACCTTCGTCGTCACCGGCACCATGGTCCGATTCGGCCGGGACGAGATCGAACAACTCATCCGCGATCATGGCGGCAAGACTTCATCGAGTGTGAGCAAGAAGACAAGTTACGTCGTCGCTGGTGATAAAGCAGGCAGCAAGCTCGACAAAGCAAAGACGCTGGGGGTGCCAGTGATTAGTGAGGAGGAGTTGTTGGCGATGGTGAAGGTGAAGTAAGGATGATATCATTGCAACTGACCGGAGGGGGCAGTGCCATTAGCCGGGGCGGGATTATTATGGCCGACAATCTATTCTGGCGAAATGCGTGTGGCCGATTGACCTTTTCGATGGGAAGGAGCCCCGCCGACAGCTACCGCTCCATTTGCAAAGAAGTTGTAGCCGAATTTGGACTTGTTCGCAAATCGGACCTGGTTACCGATTTCCTCGCAATAGTCTTTCAGGAATATTATCGTGACGAGCAAATTGTTGGATTGGAATGGGATAATTGGATGGGCTATGCAGTGGTAGCTCATACTGCTGAATCGGAGTCATTGGTTCAAGACATAGGTGATTGGTTGCTACAAAGTAATTGGGCTACCGAAGGCGAACCCTAACGAATTATCATGAACCTTACCCCACATCCAATCCCTGCAACCTCGCCACCTCAAAGCAATCCTTATCCCCACGCCCGCTGAAGCAAACGACGACGATATTATCCTTAGGCAACTTGGCGGCGATCTTCATGGCTTCCACGACACCGTGAGATGTTTCCAGGGCCGGGATGATGCCTTCCATTCTGCTGCAAAGCTGGAAACCTTCGAGGGCGGCATCGTCTTCGGTCTGGGTGTAGTTCACTCGACCGATCTCTTTCCAGTAGCTGTGTTCCGGGCCGACGCCGGGATAGTCCAACCCTGCGGAGACGGAATGAACATCAGCAGTTTGGCCATCTTCGTCCTGAAGCACATAGCTATAGGTGCCATGCAGCACACCGGGTTTGCCGAGACTAAGGGTGGCGGCATGCTGACCTGCCCTTGAGCCACGACCGCCTGCTTCGACGCCAACGAGATTCACGCCGGTATCATCCACAAACGGATAGAACATACCGGCTGCGTTAGAGCCACCGCCGACGCAGGCGATGACGACATCGGGAAGCCTTCCCAGTTGATCGATGGACTGTTGCCTGGTTTCCCGGCCGATGACGCTCTGGAAATCCCGGACGATGAGGGGAAAGGGGTGCGGGCCAACAACGGAGCCGAGGATGTAGTGAGTGGTTTCGACAGTGCCCATCCACTCGCGCATCGCTTCGTTGACGGCATCACGCAATGTTCTGCTGCCGGTGGTCACCTCGAAGACTTCCGTACCGAGGGCCCGCATCTTGAAGACGTTGAGCTTTTGGCGGCGGATATCCTCAGCACCCATGTAAACTCGGCAGGGCAAACCAAAGAGAGCACAGGCGGTAGCGGTCGCCACGCCATGCTGGCCGGCACCGGTTTCAGCGATCACCCGCGGCTTGCCCATGCGTTTGGTGAGCAAGGCCTGCCCAATGGTGTTGTTGATTTTGTGGGCACCGGTATGGAGCAGGTCTTCCCGCTTCAAATAGATACGAGCGCCACCAGCCTGTTTCGTCAACCGTTCAGCAAAGGTGAGCGGCGTAGGCCGACCGACGTAGTTGTTGAGATACCCGGTGAGTTCCTTCTGGAACGCCGGATCACGTTTCGCCTCATCGTACGCGGCACTGAGCTGATCGAGAGCGTGCATCAGGGTTTCAGGAACATACCGACCGCCGAACGGGCCAAAACGACCGGCCGCATCGGGAACCTGAGAGTATTTATCGGGCAGGGGTGCGGTCATGGAGATCAATCGAAAGTAGAGGATGATGTCATCATTGTACGAATAGGCCCGCTACGTTCTGCGTGGTTCATCGTCAAACTGCTCAGTAATACGTGTCAAGAGCGTTGCCGCTGGCTGTGCGTAGGCCTTGATCCACCGTTCATAGACGCGCTGTACCGGAACGACGTTCAGATAGTGCAGCTTGCATCGGCCCTGTTTTTTGGCGATGAGGAGATCCGCTTCCTCCAGCACCCGCAGGTGCAGCATTACGGTGCATCGATCGAGATCAGAGAGATGGTCGCAGAACTCGGCAGTCATCCGGGGCTGCTCCTGCACCAGGTCGAGCATCGCCCGGCGATCCCGATTGGCGAGCGCCTTGAAGACAAGGTCTTCCTTATGGCGTTCCTTTGCCGTCAATCGGGATGCTGTCACTTGTCGTTGCATCGAATCAGATCCTTGCTCTTTACCGGCGGTCATAATATGTTATATTATTATAACGTATTGTCAAACCTCTCCGGGAGCCTTTCATGTCGATTCGCAATTACACCGTGCAGACCAAGATCAACAAGCCTGTTCCCATCGTCTTTGATGCCATCGTTCAGGCTGACCACCTGTGCAAGTATTTTGTCGACAAAACGAGCGGTCCGCTGGTCGAAGGGAAGACCATCGCCTGGAACTGGGGCCAGTGGGGTGACTACCCGGTCACGGTAACCAGGCTGTTGCCCAACAAGCTCCTCGAACTGGAAATCAACAGCACCGAATGGAAGAAGACGACTGGCCCAGGGTACGCCGTCAAAATGATCTTCGAACTCGAACCGCTGAGCGATACCAGCACCATGCTCACGATCAGCGAAGCCGGCTGGCTCCACGATGAGCCGGGCTACAAGGCCAGTCACGAGAACTGTGGCGGCTGGACCCACATGGCCCTTTGCCTGAAAGCGTACCTGGAATATGGCATTGATCTACGCGGTCTTTCTCCCGAAGGCCCCACGGCGTGACTCCCGTCACCAGCTAGTGCCGGATCGCCGGGAAGATGCTACCCTATAAGCATCACCCCAAGGAACTGATCGATGCCAACGGCCAAGAAGACGAAGAAGCCCGCCACGATAACCAAGAAGCCTGCCGCCCGGGTGAAGAAGCTTTCGCTGGAAACGCTTCAGAAAGAACTGACCAAGCACACCGATGCCTTCTGCAAGCAGCATCTGAATACCGAATACCGGGATATGTGCCGCGTGATGGCCAAGGGGCTGTGCGTGGACGAATCGCCGGCCCGTATCGGCGACACGGCCACCTGGGCTAAGGCTATCGTGGCCACCGTGGGCTATGTCAATTTTCTCGATGACCCGGAGATGAAACCTTTCATCTCCCGCGGCGACCTCGCCAAGAAGCTGGATATCTCGCAGACCACGCTCAACAAGCATCGCAAAGTGCTGATTGATGGTTTCGACATTATCCCTTTCGACCCCGACTTCACGCTGCCGAGTATGATTCCGATGAATCCCCTGATCGCCATGGCCACCTCGCCGACTCTGCTCGAAGGCGATTGTTGTGAAGCCGGCGGTTGCTGCGAAGGGGGAAGCTGCAGCATGGAAGGATGTGGTGCGGAGGGGTGTTGCCAGGTGGAGGCGACGCCGAAGAAGCCAGCGAAGAAGCGGAAGTAACCTAGATTGATTGCATCAATGAACACAGCCACCAGATATCTGGTGGCTGTGTTCGTTGGTATTGTTCGTACCCCTCGCCAGCATGTGGGGCTGGCATTTCTACTTCTTGTCAGTCTGGTTGATGACCAGCACCTTGATGGCAGTGTCGATTTCGGGGGCGAGGCTAAGCTTCACTTCATAGAGGCCCAGTTCCTTGATCACGCCTTCGAGCTTGATGGCTTCAACATCGACAACGAGGTTCTGCTGCTTGAGAGCGGCGACGATCTCAGCGGCGCTGACGGAGCCATAGAGATGGCCTTCTTCGTTGGCGTGCGACTGGATGGTAACACTGACGCGCTGGAGCTGCTCAGCCATGGCACGAAGATCAGCCAGCTTGGCTTCGCGAATCTTCTGCACTTTGATCTTGTGCAGTTCGAGGAGCTTGGTGTTGTGCGAGGTGACGTAGGTAGCCAGGCCTCGGGGCATCAGATAGTTGCGGCCATAACCCATCTTGACCTCGACGACCTCGCCGGCCTTGCCGACATGCTGGACGTCTTCGATCAGCATGATCTGCATGCCGCCATGCTTGCCACGGGGCACATGATGGTGCTTGACCTTCTTCTGAGGCAGTTTCTTCGTGGGCACAGCCGCCTTGGCGGAGGCCTTGGACTTCTTTTCGGTCTTGGGTGCGGTTGCTGCTTTTGCCATGGCTCTTATCGGGGTCTAGAGGTTGTGTTTCAGTTAGAAAGGAATCTCGTCCTTGCCGCCCACGCTCTCATCGGGAGCGAAGTTCGGCGTGGAATCGGAACCTTCATCGGGATTCGGTGCATCGTAGTGGCTGTTCGAGGGTGCAGAGCGTGCTCCGCCACCACCGCCGGAGCCACCACCTTCGCGGCTATCGAGGAACTGCATGTATTCCCCGACGACCACGATCTTGCTTTTCTTCTGGCCATCCTGGCTGGTCCAGCTTTGCAGGGTCAGCTTGCCTTCGAGGAAGATCTGCTTGCCCTTGGCCAGGTATTGCTCAGCGGTGTCAGCCAGTTTGCCGAACTCGCCACGGTTGAAGAGTTCCACATCAAGGAAGCAGGGTTCATCTTCCCACTTGCCGGTCTGGGCGTTCTTCTTGCGGCTGCCGGTAACGGCGAAGCCAAACTTGGCCACCTTGCCGCCATTGGAGAACGAGCGGACTTCGACATCACGGGTCAAGCGACCGATCAACATCACCTTGTTCAAATTAGCCATCTTCGTACTCCGACTATGACTGTGGGACTTATGAACCTAGCCTAAAGGGGATGTTGATAGTTCGCAAGCTGTACAGGCCGCGATTTTGTCAATCTTGCGGGGTGTTCAGGTTTTCGATAACGGCTCGGCAGGAGCCTCGCCTTCCCAACCCGACCCTCGTCTTCACTAGCGTCCGCCACCCATACCCATGCCCATGATGTCTTCTTCAGCAAGACCCGGAGCATGAAGTGCTACAGCGGCATGTTCATCCTTGGCGATCGTGATCATCTGTTCGTGCAGCTTCGGATGAATGTTGACGATCATGTAACGCAGGATGGTTTCGCTCAGTCGCAGATCAGCTTCGATGGCGGGAGCGACCGGGCCTGGGCCACGGAAGTAGAGCAGGTAGTACATGCCCTTCTTCTGGTTCTTGATCGGGTAGGTGAAGCGGCGTTCATCCCATGGCCGGCTGACGACCAGCTCCGCCTTGTGCTTGGCAATCACCTGATGGATGGCATCGACGGTGCCAGCTGCATCGGCGTTGTACTTGTTGGCGTCGAAGATGATCAGCATTTCAAAAAGTTCACCAGCCAAGGCAGTTCTCCTCTTGTGAGCAGTGCGGTAGGAATTGGACCGAGAAGTGTTTCCAGCAGCTCGGCCGCACGTGCGTCAGGTCTTCGGTTCGTCCTTTGGTTTCTCGAAAAGAGCGTCCGTCGCTCTCTCGTCTTGTTTTGTCTTCTCGCCCGCCACACCATCTTTGGGTGGCTTGGGCTTCTTAGGCTTCGGCTCTTTCTCTGGGGCATTGAAGCGATTCATCGTCGCCGCTGTCCCCTCCCGCATCCAACATCCGACTGCTTGGGCCGCCCGGATGAGCATGTCCTTCACGGCGTCGCGCTCGCTCGGCTTGAACCGGCCCAGCACATGGTCGACCAGGGCTTCCCGGTCTGATCCGCCCACACCTAGACGCAAGCGGGCATACTCTTGCGTGCCCAGCTGCTTCTCGATGTCTTTCAATCCGTTGTGCCCGCCAGCACTGCCACCCGGTCTCATCCGGAGTTGACCCAGCGGAAGGTTCACATCGTCGCAGATCACCAGGACATCTAAAGGGGTGAGCTTGTAGAAGTCGAGGGCTGCTCTGACGCAGCGGCCACTCAGGTTCATGAACGTGAGTGGCTTGGCGTACAGCACCTTTTGCAAACCTTCCAGCCCCTCAGCCACTTCGGCGTCGAAGCGGCGCTGGAACTTTCCTCCTCCGGGGCCCAAGGCCAGGATGTCCACCACGTCGTATCCAACGTTATGCCGGGTACCGGCATAGGTGGAACCAGGATTGCCGAGGCCGACCACGATTTTCATGCTGCCTTGCTCGTGGTCGAAAGAGTTGGATGGTTATTTCTTCTTCGCGTCCTTGCCTTCTTCGCCTTCTTCATCGGTCGGCTTACGGGCAGTCAGGACTTCGGGTTCAGCGACAGCAGCGCCTTCAAGCGGCGTAGCTTCGGCCTTCTCGACGTGGACGACGATGGCGACGACGACTTCATCCGCATCGCTCAGGGCCTTCACGCCTTCCGGCAGCTGCAGTTCACGAACATGGATCGCCTGACCCAGCTTGAGTTCAGCGACGTTGACCACGATCGCTTCGGGAATGTTGATGACGGAGCATTCGATTTCGACTTCATGCAGGTGGAAGTTGAGCACGGAGCCGGGAGGAATGATCGGCGTACCTTTGAGCTTAACGGGCACGTTCAGGTGGATGCGTTCGTCGGCACTGACTCGTTCGAAGTCAACGTGAACGACTTCCTTGCCGAGCACATCCCACTGCACATCACGGACGAGGCACTTCTGGGGCTTGCCACCCTTCACCTCAACATCGACGATGCGCTGGTTGTGGCGAATGATGTTCCAGAAATCGTCGTGACTGATGGCGATGTCTTCGTTCTTTTCCTTGTGGCCGTACACGACGGCAGGAATATTGTTGGCGCGGCGGATGCGGCGAGCCTCAGCGGTGCCACTTTTGGCCCGTGTCTGGGCGGGTAAACTCTTGGTTGCTGCTTGGGTCATGACCTGTCTCAATACAAAAAGGCGTACTCAGTCGCGAATGATTATAGTGCGGATGGGAACACGTTCCGGCAAGGGTTTCAGGGCGAAATAGCGTGATTGCAGCGGGGAAATGGTGGTTTGGGAGGATTGGCCCCACACTGTATCAGCCCCAACGGGGCGGGAGAGGATAGCCCAGGGCAACGCCTTGTGTTAGGAGGGTCACTCGGAAAACAAGCCCAAAGGGGCGATACAAACGCTCAAGTCATTGCTGGGTAATGGGATACGTCGTGGTTGAATGTGTTGATGACATCGATTAGACTCATGCCATGCTTAAGTTCCTTGCCTGGCTTCTGGTACCTCTTCTTCCATTGGTTGGCTTTGTTTCTGCTGCCTTGATGAGAGAGACAGATCATTCCCTGTGGCGGATGAACTTCCAGCCCAATCAGGCTGTCAGTGTGCTTGGATACGCTGATCAGGGTCAGACCTTGTTGTTGGCTGAACGACCTTATGATGAAAAAAAGCTACGGGCAGGCAATTTCTTTGAAGCCGTAATCGGGCTGAATATGAAAACTGGGCAGCAGCTCTACCGTACGCCATTGCCAAGTTTGGCTTCTTCCGAGGATGGCTATATCGCCATGAGCCTCTCGGAGGATGGAGGCACACTGGTCCTGAGCAAGCTTCAGCGAAAGGGCTCTCATGGCCCTGAAGTTTTCGACTGGAAACACAACAAGATCATCAAGACCTATGAGGACAAAAATCACGGAGCCTTTAATGAGGTTCAACTTCATTGTGGAATAATGTCGGCGATTGCACATTGGTCAGACCAAATAAGACTAGTGACCTGGAGGGATGACGTTAAAGAACCTCAATGCATTTCCATGCTGGTAGAACAACAGAATCGTCAATCGCCAGTCTGGCTCAACATGCGTTGCATGGAAATGAGTCAGGACGGGAAGAGAGCACATGTCTATACGAATGTCGGCTTACCATCGCAGTTGTTTATTTTCGACTATGAGACGCGGTCGAAGTTGCAGGTTATCGATGGTTGTTTCCGAGGAGTCTACTGGTCAGCAGATCATAGCAGTTTTCTGGCCATTCAGTACGAAGCTGAGATGGGCCAGACTTATGCTAGGAAGTATGCTTGGCAGCAGGGAAAGTATGTTTCTGATGAGAGCACGAAAACTCAGGTCGCCTTACAGTTGGAATCGGAATTGAATCGTGTTGGCAACTTCTTTGCAGCCGGGTCGTGGGTGCAAACGAATCCTACCCGCTTGAGCATTGCGAAAACCACTGTAAAGTATTTTGGCATGAGGGGGCTTGCTGTCATCGATTTTCTTTGGCCACCTGGAGAAGAGGTTAACGTGTATGACTGTACGTCGGGTCAGTTATTGCATCAGACGGTTGTACCCACTGAGTGGTACAGGAGCAAGTTTTATCCCACCTCGGATGGCAAAGCTGTGATCTTGTGTCGAGACCAGGCGGTGGCACTTTGGGGTCTATCTCATTACTCAGGCTGGTTTCCCATCATCGGGTTGTTCATCGGCATCCTATCGTCTTCGTTGTGGGCCTGGAGGCTTCTCCATCATCGTCCGAACCTAAAGTTACCTTCGCCTATCCTTGTTAATACTGAAGGGGCGAGTTAAATCCTGTCTACGATTTTGCCACTTAAGCGTGATTATGAACGAGGAGATAGCTCGATGCACCTCCCCGCCGGCCTCTGCATCCTCCGCTCCTGGCAAGAAAGCGATCTTGCCTGCCTGGTCAGGCACGCTAACAACCGCAAGGTCTGGCTGAATCTGCGTGATCGGCTGCCTCACCCTTACACTGAAGCGGATGGCCGAGCGTGGATTGAGTACACCAGCAACGAAGTTCCTGCCACCAATTTCGCCATCGTCTACGAAAACGAAGCGGTCGGCAGCATGGGCCTGATCTTGCAGAACGACATCGAAACGGGCACTGCTGAGGTGGGCTATTGGCTCGGTGAAGCGATGTGGGGCAGGGGTATTGGTACCGGCCGCCCTGAAGGCCTTCGCTGCCTGGGCGTTTGCTGAGTTCGATCTTCGCCGGCTCTATGCTGCGGTGATGGTTGATAACCTCGGTTCCCGCCGGGTGCTGGAGAAGACCGGGTTCGTGCTTGAGGGGATACTCAGGCAGCACGCGCTCAAAGATGGGGTGTTGAAGGATCATGCTTATTACGGGTTGCTGCGGGATGAGCTTCGTCAGTAGTCTGGTTCTCCCCTTACCAAGGGGGAGTTAGAGGGGGTTGTTCTTGCCGCGGAAAGAACCCCACCCGGCCTCCCCTTGGTAAGGGGAGGAGAAATACTTGCAATCGCTAACGGCTCGGCGGGAGCCTCGCCCTCCCGGAATTATCATTGCCTGCTGCTTCATCAAGATGCTACGCTGTTGGTATGATCTCCATCAAACATCTTCGCAAAGAATACGATCAGCTCATTGCTTTGGATAACCTTTCGCTCGAAGTGCCACGGGGGGAGTGCTTTGGTCTGATCGGGCCCAACGGGGCGGGCAAGACGACGCTGCTTCGCATCCTGGCCACGCTGCTCGAACCAACCTACGGCACGGTGCATATCAAGGGCATCGATATTCTCAAGGAACCGCTTCAGGTACATAAGTATCTGGGCTACCTCTCCGATGTCTTTGCGGTCTACGAAGACATGCTCGTCTGGGAGTATCTCGATCACTTTGCCCGCTGTTATGGCATCATGTCAATCGAGAAGCGGGACAAGCTCATCGATGAAGTGCTGGAATTGGTCAGCCTGCGTGAACGCAAGGAAGCGGAGATCAAAGGCCTGTCCCGTGGCATGAGGCAGCGCTTGTGTTTGGCTAAGACGTTGATCCATCAACCCGAAGTGCTGCTGCTTGATGAGCCAGCCAGCGGTATGGACCCAGCCGGGCGTATCGAGTTTCGAGAGATGCTGAAGCAACTCATCTCCCTCGGAAGAACCATTCTGATCAGCAGCCACATCCTTACCGAGATGGCTGACTTCTGCACCTCGGTGGCGATCATCGAACGGGGCGAACTCTTAGCCAGCGGGAGGGTAGAGGACATCCTCAAACGGCTGCAACCAGCGCTGCGGCTGGAGATCGAAGTCCTCGGCATGCAGGAGGCGCTGCTGGAGATGCTCAAAACCCACCCGACGATTCAGCAGGTGGAAGTGAACAACGGCAGGATCATCGGTCGCTGGCATGCCAGCCGAGAAGAGATGCCCGCCCTGCATCAACGCATCGTGCAGCAAGGCATCCCCCTCGTCTCGCTGGCTATCCGCAACGACAACCTCGAAGATATCTACATGAGGATTTCGGGGCACAGAACGAGTTAGTCAGAAGGAGTTCTCAGTGCTGAGTGCTGAGTGCTCAGACTAAGAATAGATCGTTTTAGCTGAGAACTAAGCACTGAGCACTGAGGACTATTGAGATGAACCTCCTCCCCTGGAACAATCCGCTGGTCGGCACAGCGTTCATGCTGCGGGCTCGGCGGGGCAATCTGCTCATCAACGTCACCCTCTACGTCATCGTGCTGGTGATGGGGTATGTTGGCTGGCAGTACTACCTGTCGCTCAATCCCCAGATCAGTGGCAACCCCAATAACCTCTTTCTCCGCATTCTCTTTGGCGTGCAGTGCTTTCTCTCCGGCATCGTGATGTTGGGCCAGGCCGGAAGTTCCCTGAAAAACGAGGTCATGAACAAGACTCTCGACTTTCAACGCATCGCTTCGACAGGCCCCTGGGAGATTCTGCTCGGCAAGTTGTTCGGTATGCCGGTGATGGCGTATCTGTTGGCTCTCTCGGCCATTCCTGTGGCAGTGTTTGCCCTGGCCAACGGAGCAGTGGGAATCACCATCTTTGATCTTCTGCTCACCTGGCTTCAGTTACTTACCTTTCTGTTCCTGCTTGGTTCGTGTGCCATCCAGAACACGCTGCAGATCACCACGGCGAAGGGCACCGGGGCAGCGCCGGGCTTCGGCATGTTCATGGCAGCTGTCGGCCTCATGATCTATGCCACGTTCGCAGCTGGCGATTCGGTTACCTACTTGATGGATCCCCGGCGGATGACGATGGGTGCGCTGTTCTCGCCACTCACCGCTTATGCCGGCATCGCAGCGGAGAACCCCTGGGCAGCGAAGTTCTATTGGTTCGATTTTCAGATCCCTTGTCTGCTCTTCACTCCGGTCGCCCACATCGTCATCGCCTGGTTCTTTCTCAGCATCATGGCTCGAAGGCTGGCGAATGTGGACAGCACACCTTTGGGGAAGTGGAAGTCGTACCTGTTTCTGTTCCTCGCTGATGCCATCGTGGCAGGGGTGCTGCACAGTTGCCGAGCCAACGGAGGAGTGCTGGGGGCGGCGGGGATGTCGCTCCAGGTTCGCGTCGGCCTCTTCCTGCTGATCCATACCGCCCTCTCGGTGATCTACTTCGTCACGCTGACACCCCGATCTGATCTGATCATCAGTTGGATCTGGCGATTTCGCACACAGTCATTCCTGCGGGATTCGCTGGTGGAAGATCGCGCCCCCAACACTATACCCGTGCTGGTGAACCTGCTCCTGGCCGGGCTTGGCGTGACGCTTTTGTGCATGGTCACTTCCGATACGTTTTCCCAACCCTCGTTCCTGCTCGATGCCGGGCTGACCGCGGGTATGACCATTCTCACCTTTGGTTTGCTCTATCAGCTCTTTCAACTGATCTCACGAAAATACGCCGGCTTGTACATGATTATGTTCTTCTTCCTATTCGGTATCATCCCGGTATTCGTTGGGACGGCTTTGCGCCAGCCCCGCCTCACTGAGTTTAATACGCTGGGCAAGGCGCTCTTGATCAGCACGCCCTTCAGCCAGCCGCTCCGCTGGATCAATGACGATCTGGATAAGGTCTTTGCCGATATCTCACCTTATCCGGTGGTTCTCGCCTATGGTTTGCTCTCGAGCCTGGCATTCTTCCTCACCTGGCGCTGGCTGACGGTACGTATCATGCGGGTGGAGCGAACCAAGTTTATCCTGTTGGAGAAGGAGAAAGACAGGACCGACGTGGTAGCCTCACTTTCGAGCGGGACAACAGTGGTATGAGTTTCTCTGCAAGTACCTTGAAACTACAAGCCAATAGTCTGGAGGAAACTGCGCACATCGGCCAATCGCTGGGGGCGTTACTTTTTCCTGGCGCGGTGGTAGCTCTCATCGGGCCGCTGGGTGCCGGCAAAACCTGGTTCACTCGAAACGTGGCTATCGGTATGGGGCTGATGACTCCTGAACAAGTCACCAGCCCGACATTTGTTCTCATCCAGGAATACGCCGCCAGGCTGCCTATCTACCATTTCGATGTCTACCGTCTCAAACAGGTAAGTGAGTTTGAAGACCTGGGGGCCCTTGAGTACCTGGCAGGTGACGGAGTCTGTCTACTCGAATGGGCAGATCGTGTTACGCCCTTGCTCCCGGCAGAATACTTGAGGGTGGAGTTTGAGTTGACAGGGCCGAAGAGTCGGTTGATCAGCCTCACTCCTTTTGGTGAACGATATCATGAACTCATGAATAAGCTGAGATGAACCTACGCAAAGTCAGTAGCTACACCCAACGCTAAATCCAATCGTAGTAGATAGTCAGTCCTTGGAATATCGATGGCCCCCAGTTTCCTTGTATGGTCAGTCGCCATCTGGGTGTCAAAGAGCATGAACCCCCGGTCCTGCAGGCGCTGGGATAGTGTTACCATGGCCACCATGCCAGCATCGCTTTCTGTGTGGAACATTGATTCAGCAGCAAAGAATCCACCGACCGCTACGCCATAGATGCCGCCGACGAGCAGGTCATCCCTCCAGGTTTCGACGCTGTGGGCATGGCCAAGTTCATGCATTTTGCAGTAAGCTTCGTACATATCCGGCGTAATCCAGGTGCCTTCATCACGTAACGAACAGTTCTGCATTACTTCCGCAAAGGCCCGATTGATGGTGACTCTGAACTTTTCCTGACGAACGATCCGCATCAGCCTCTTGCTGAAGTGCAGAGTATCGAACTCGAAGATCGAACGAGGATCAGGCGACCACCAGAGGAAGGGATCATCATCGTTGAACCAGGGGAAGATCCCCCGGCGGTACGCGCCCAGCAACGAGTCTGGTTCCAGGTCGCCGCCGATGAAGACTAGCCCATATGGGTCGTCCCACATCAGCGGCTCGTCGTCCCAGTCAACCATGGCAAAGACTCGGTGAGGAGCTGATTGAATTCATACGGCGCTTCCATCGGTGTCATGTGGCCGACACCGGGGAGGGTGACGAAGCGGGAGTTGCTGATCTTGCTGACCCAAGCACTCATCTCGGCTGGAGTCGAGATCACATCGTGTTCGCCGCTGATGGCCAGGGTGGGAAGTTTGATAGAGGGCAACAATCCATTAGCATCGATCCGAGCAGCCATACCTCTTAGGGTGGCAGCCAGTCCGGTTGGCGAGGCTGAGCGGGCCATCTGCCGGATGGCATCCACGATGGAGTGATCCGCAGAGGCGGGCAGCAACCGAGGCAACATCACTTCTTCAATCTTGAGCGAAGTACCCGTTTTGATCGTCTCGTCAGCCAGGTGGTGTCGATCCTGAGCTTGTTCAGTAGTATCCGCTGCGACACGAGTATCGCACAACACCAGCCCTCGCAGTCGATGGGCGTACTTCTTTACCATTTGCCAGGCGACGTAACCGCCCATCGAAAGGCCGATGTAGACGACCGGCTCAGCGATATGCAACTCATCAAGCAGCAGATTCAGATCATCCGCATGGCGTTCCATGGTGATGATCGTATCGTTGCCGGTGATCCTGCTGCCACCTAAACCACGGAGATCCGGAGCGATGACGCGATACGAGGCGGCAAAGTGGTTGAACTGGTTTTCCCATTGCACGTGGTTGAGGGGGAAGCCATGCACGAAGAGCAACACCGGGCCTTCCATGCCGGCACGATAGACCTGGTAGGGATGATCATCAATGGTGTAGGTGGTCAGCATGAAACGTCACGATGTAGGATCGGGGTGATCCTTAGAGCCTACCCGGAGATCGTGGAGATTTCAATCATTCATGGGTGAATCGAACCGGCAGTCTGCCGGTACCGACCTGGGTGCCTGAGGGAACGTGTTCGCTCACCCAGCGATCTACTTCAGGCAGCAGTGTGGTTTCGAGCAATTTCCACGAGGCGGGATCTGCCATGTTGGTCTGCACCTGCACGGTGATGCCGGGCCAGCTATCGTATTGCTTGAGATGCACACGCTGTAGCAGGCTTTGATCCTCCCTGATCGGCGGCATGAAGGTATAGTGCCAGTAGTAGACGACCGTGCGTTCCTGGCGTTGGCGCAGGTAGCGGAAACGCACAGCATATCGATTGCTATTGGTTTGCAGGGGAACAGTCAGTCGATCATGCTTGAGTTCGACCGCGCCGCCGGCATCACGCAGGCAGACTTCGGGATGATGCAACCGATCCCGGCCGGTGGCAGAGTAGACGAGATAGACGGTGGCTGCATGGCCTTTATTATCGAAGTAAGCACGCATGGTAAGTGCATCGGCAAAATCAACTACTTGGGCAGCCTTTTCGGCTTCGGGGTGCGGTTGTCCCTTCCAGGCGCCTAGTTGCCAGGGTAATTCCTTGAAGGAGAATGTGGTGACCGTAGGCAGTGTGTCGACTTGATTGAGATGCCTGTGAAGGATGAACTGAAGAGCAATCAGCAAGATGAGGATACCTGGAACCAAGATCGAGAATCGAGATGTTGTGATGTCATTGCTCGTCGCAGGCTTGGCGGGAGCCGCGCCCTCCCGATTCAATATCCTGAAGCACCACCAGAGAAGGATGCCGCCCAGAGGCAACGTCATCAATAGCGGTGCATCGTGTAGCGCCCCTGAATGCTGCTTGGCCCTGCCAGCCTGGCCATGATGGCCAGCGTCAAGACTCGTAACACGTTGGCGACGATAGCAATCGGGATCGAGGTTGCCACCAGTGCAAATCGCCGCCACCAAGGGCTCTGGACGAAGAAGGCAAGCAGCCAGCCCATCGCCAGGAAAACGAGCAGCTGTCTGACGCCACTGCATTCGACGGCAACCGAAAGCGGTTCGTCCATCCCTGCCAGGTAGAGCAAATGCCCCCGGTGATGACAGACCCAGATGAGATTGAGAGCAATTTCAGCCAAATGAGCGATGAGATTCTGCAGCAGCATGGCTACCGCATTGAGCCAGGCTGCGGGCAGGGGAAACATCAAGAATGAAAAGGCTAATACCGGCAGGATGCGCCAGGCAGCTTGCGCCCCCACCAACAAAGAGCAACTCCTCTCAGAATCAACATCCAGCCAGCGTAGTCGATCAAAGGCCAGGGAATGACCTGAGCAGCCAGGTGAAGGATGCCACCGGCGCTCATCGTCACCATGCCCAGTCCCAACTGGGGGGTGCCGGCGACCGACCATGGTTGTGTTCTCACGAAAAGACAGAAGATGACCGGCAACAGCAACCATCCATGAGCATAATCAGGATGCTGGTTCCAGCCGGCGACCAGGTTTCCCAAAGTGGGCATCGCCAGGATGGCCAACAAGGCGCAAGTCGCAAGCCCGGCATAAGAAAATGTCGGAAGATGACGCAGAATATTTGCCCGTAGCGGGGCCCACGACATGCTCAGCCTCCCTGCTGAGATTCCATTTTCTGTGATCTTAGCGAAAGGCTGGTGTTCGTAGCAATAGGAGTGTGAGAAGTGGGTTTTGGTCACTGTGCTCCAAACGCGAACTTCTCTCCCTCTACAGTGTACATATATGATAAATAACTGTTACCCATGTCCCCGGTCTGGTATCAGCAAGCCTCTGATCTAAACATCCGGGAACCTGGCTTGGAAGGTGCCGAACAGGTGTCCGAACCTCTAAGACTCACCAACGTCAGCAAATGGTACGGTCCCGTCATGGGTCTCAGCGATGTCACGCTCGAAGTGAAGCCTGGCATCACCGGACTCGTCGGTCCCAATGGTGCAGGCAAGAGCACGCTGATGAAGCTGGCGACGGGGCAGCTTCGCCCTGATATGGGCACTGTCAATGTTTGTGGCAAACCGGCCTGGAGCGCTGCGGCCAAGCTGCACCTGGGCTTCTGTCCGGAGAACGATGTCTTCTACGAAGAGATGACCGGCAGGCAGTTCGTTCGGGGCATGACCCGCCTGTGTGGGTACAGCAAGCGAGAAGCTTTCAGCAGGGCCGATGCAGCCATCGAACGAGTCGGCATGAGCGACCGAGCAGACAAGAAGGTACGCGGCTTTTCCAAGGGCATGCGGCAACGGGTGAAGCTCGCCCAGGCGTTGGTCCACGATCCGCAATTGCTCATTCTTGATGAACCCATGAACGGCGTCGATCCGGTCGGCAGAATGGAACTCTACGCCCTGTTTCATCAACTGGCTGAGTCGGGCAAGGCGCTGCTCATCTCCAGCCATCAACTCGAAGAGCTGGAGAAGCTGACCAATCGGCTGATGATCATAGCCCGTGGCATGCTCATCGCTTCGGGCACGCTGAGCGAGATACGAGACACCCTGGCTGACATTCCCCTCTCGGTGCGGCTCGACTGCGACCAACCCCGGAAGCTCGCTGCTGATCTCTTGAACCTACCCGATGTGTTAGGGGTCGAACTCTCTGATGTGCATTCGGTGGTGGTGCGAGTGCAACACAGCCGGCGGTTTTTCACGAACCTGGGGGAGTACCTGGCGAAGGAGAGTCTGGCGTTACGACGGATGGAGAGTCTGGATGCCTCGACGCAGGCGGTGTTGGATTATGTGTTGAAGCGGTGAGTGACAGGGATTGTGCATCAGTAATGCAGCAGTTGTGCCATTTTTAACACATCACTATTTATGATTTGACATGGTTGTGTTACCCCATTAACCTTTCACAGATAGTAAATGAATCGATTTACAGGAGTAGAAAATGGACAGTTCGTTGCAGGAACTACGGCAATGGGAATCAGTCATTCGTGTAATTGGGTTGATCGTTGGAATTATCACCGCCATTTTTCTCTATCGTGATGCATGTTATTTGAAAGAACATGGCGCCAGGTTATCACCAGCATTATGGGCGATTCTGGGGTTTTGTGTTTCCCTGATTGCGGTGGGTATCTACTGCACGATACGGATGCTCGTCTGGAAGGATCAACTACAGACGAAAGAGGAAGCAGGGGTTTCCGCAGATCCCGCCCGCGATCTCAGACCAGAGACACTGACAGCTTCCCCATTTCCTGTAAATGATAGTCGTTACGTGAAGCCGACGATTTATCAACTGATTGGTGAAATGTGTCTGGTATGCCAGAAGCGTATCGCAAGCACCCTAGAAGGACGATTCTGTGAGATATGTGGGTGTGGTGTGCATAACAAATGCGCCCGACCGCAATCATCAGAAGTTACAGGCAATAACTGTTCCGGCTGCGGAGGCGATCCACGAACACGTATTCTGCGTGAACATGTTGGTTGATTTGCCGATCAATATTACTCGTGATAATCAGCTACGAACTTAAAGAATCAAGTGTCACTTCCCTGACTTGAGCTTATCCGTGTCATTCTTCCTTGGCGGGACCCACTCCGCCTTCTCAGCCTTCGCTACCACCAGCGGCTCGGTGTCGCCAAACTGTTTCTGCTCCTTCGCCAGCAGTGCCATCATTTCAGCAACTTTAGAAGCATGCACAGGCTGTTCAGCCAGGTTGGTCACTTCGTTTGGATCAGCTTGAAGGTCGAAGAGTTGCGTCTTGTTGATTTTTGGATATCGAATCAGCTTCCAACGATCATTACGAACAGCACGTTGCACCTGACGATAGGCAAACAGCATCTGCTGTCGAGCCGGCTTTGTTGGATCAGCGAGCGTGGCGGCAAGGTCGATGCCTTCGCTGGTGCTGGGGCCTTTCTCGCCGCAGAGCTTTCCCAGGGTGGGCAGCACATCGAAGAGGTAGCACATCGCCTCGGTACGCTTGCCCTCTGAGATACCCGGACCGGCGATGATGAGCGGCACCCGGAGGGAGTGTTCATACAGATTCTGTTTCCCGATAAGACCATGGCTGCCTCGGGCCACGCCGGAGTCGGCGGCGAAGACGATGATCGTGTTCTTGGCATGGGGCGAAGCCTCCAGAGCATCGAGAACTCTGCCCACTTGGGCATCGAGATAGGAAATGTAGCGGTAGTAGTCAGCGTTCATCTCCTGCACCAGCTTCGGCGGGCGTGGCCAGGGGAGAAGCTGCTCATCCCGCACCGTCATCTCACCGTTGTTCCACGGATGCTGGGGCAGGAAGTTCGCCGGTAAGGGCATCGTGGCTGCATCGTAGCGGATGGGGAAATCGTTGGGAACGATGTGGGGATCGTGCGGCGCATCAAAGGCGAGATAGCAGAAGAAGGGGTTGCCTTGATGAGTCTGCAGGAAGGAAATCGCTTCATCTGCAAAGACTGCGCAGGCGTGCTTCGGTGCTACGACAGGCTTGCTGAGTTTGCCATCGACCAAATCGCTGAGTGGTGCCTTCATTGGATCAGTCATGCCGCCGGCGAAGATGGAACGGGCCTTCTGGAAACACTTGGGCAGCGAGTTGGGCCCATTGTGCCATTTGCCAGTCATGAAGGTGGTGTACCCGGCACGGCCAAAGGCAGCGGGCCAGGTTTCATCTCGCACCAGCTTCTCGTCGATGCGAAAGAGCGACTGCCCTGAAAGTAGCATGGCACGGGACGGAACACAGGTCGCCCCTTGCATGCCACCCTGCATGTAGGCGCGATCAAACGAGACACCACGCTTCACAAGCCGATCAAGGTTTGGCGTCTTGATGACCGAGTTGCCCAAGGTCGCGATGGTATCAGCCCGCTGGTCGTCGGAAAAGAAGAAGAGCACATTGGGCGGCGCGTTGGATGCCGGCTTGGCCGCATCATCGGCTGCTGCAATGGGAGTCACCAAAAAGACAACGTACAGGAAGAGAGCGGTCTTCATCACGCCTCTCCCCGTCCGCCACGGTCAACATGCGGCCGATGATGGCTCTGATTCCACACGCCGAACTCTTCTCGTGACCAGTCGGTACGCCGCAACGAGACGATGGCGTAATAAGTTGCGCCCAACAGCAAAGCGAAGAGGGCGCTGAAACCGATCAGGCCACCATGGCCCTGCTCATGCTGAAGTGCTTCCCATGCCTCGTTGAGGACTGAGCGGGGGTGGGTGAACAGGTCCCAGCTATTCAGACGCAGGAATCGTCCGAGGTAGACGCCAACACCGCTGAGAATGATTGCCAACGCACAGACCATCACCCCGGCGGTACGCCCGGCCCGCAGCGTTACCACCGTCTGCATCAAATGCAGAGAGACCGCAGCCAGCATCAAGCCGCAGAGCGTGAATGCTGTCAGCAGGATGATGCTGTACCAGAGATGATCCTGCCAATGGGAGAGGTAGAGCCAATCGGTGATGAGATACGGAGCGTTCGGAAAGAAGATCAGCCAGACGAGGAAGGTGAGTCGAAACAGCCAACGCTGCTGGGGCACACGTTGATGGGCAGCAATGGCCACGAGCGAGGCCAAATAGGGCATCCAAGCCAGAAACAGGTTGAGCTTTAATCGTGGGCCCTTCCAAGGCCCCACGACTTCAGGCCAGAGATAGAACAGCCCCAACGCCACGACACTGAGGGCCACCAGGGGGTAAAATAGTCGCGAATTGAGCCAATGCAGCATGGTAGTAGGTGCCGAATCTGGGAAAGAACGCAGCGAAGGTAGCGTAGCTGGTTCGTGAGCGGACTGCAACTACTCCTATAATGAACCAGGGATTTCCTTCTATCGAAACTGCATGCCAACTCGTGCATGATGGACACTATCACTTCAGGATCATTCTCTTTCGGAACACACCATGAAAGCGCTCTGTTCACTCGTTACCCTGGCCCTCATCGGGCTTTCGTTACAGGCTCGTCAAGACGGCGACCTGCTTGCCACCTGGAACCAGCTCACCGATAAAGGCATCGCCTATCTGCGTACCACGCAAAGCCCCGATGGCAGTTGGTCCGCAGACAAGAACATCGGCGTGACCGGCATCGTCGTCACCGGACTTTTGAAGACCGGCAAGGTCTCAGTCGATGATCCGATGATCAAGAACGCCTTGGGCTACATCGAAAAGCTGGTCAACACCAAGGAAGGCCACCTGGCAGGCAACAACCCCCGCCAGCAACTCAAGAACTATGTCACCGCCGTCAACGTGATGGCACTCATTGCAGCGAACAAGGATGGCAAGTATCAGCCGATCATTGATGCCGCCGCCAAGTTCCTCATCGGCCTGCAGTGGGATGAAGAGGAAGGCAAGACGACCAAGGACACTTTTTACGGCGGGTTTGGCTACGACAGCAAGAACCGCCCCGACATGAGCAACAGTGGTTTCGCCATCGAAGCCTTGCATGCTGCGGGCATCAAGTCTGACAACCCCGCTCTCAAGAAGGCGACGATCTTCCTGAGCCGCAGCCAGAACCTGAAGGGTGAACATCAGGATCAACCCTGGGCCGACAAGTACAACGATGGCAGCTTCATCTACAACCCGATGGAAACCAAAGCCAACGAGAAGTCGAGCGACGCCAGCCCCGGGCCCGGCTATGCCAGCATGACCTACGCCGGCATCAAGAGCATGATCTATGCCGGTGTCGATAAGAACGACCGCCGAGTACAGGAAGCCCTCAACTGGGTGAAGAAGAATTACTCGATGGAAAAGAACGTCGGTATGCCCGCTGATCGTGCCAAGGCCGGTCTCTACTACGGCTACAACACGATGACCAAAGCCTTCGCCGCTTTGGGCCTCGATGAACTGGTCGATGACAAAGGCGTGAAGCACGACTGGCGCAAGGACCTCATTCAACAGTTGGCCAAGACCCAGAAGCCGAACGGCAGCTGGGCCAATGAAACCGACCGCTGGATGGAAGGCGACGCGAACCTGGTGACGGCGTTTGCGCTGATGTCGCTGAGCACGGCGAAGCCGAAGTAGTCTGGTCTCAGCCTCAAAGGGGCGGGATAGGATAGCCCAGGGCATCGCCCGAATGTCGCTTCCTCACCTTAAGTCGAGGCATCAACGCTAGATATAGTCAAAATCGGCCTTTCTTGCTTTAGAGGGATGTGTGTTCAAAACATTCCACCTGGCAAGGAGGCCGATGCGATGTACTCTACCCGTTCCGGCATCGACTGTGAAGTGAGGAAGTTGCGACAAAGTTTTGCGTTGTCCGAGGGGTTGCCATTCACCTCGCTGCTGACGCCGGAGTTGTTGAAGGACGTTGTCGAGTTGCGTCAGCAACGGATCGAGCCGACTTACCCTTCGTTGACCACCCTGAGTTTGTTTCTGTCACAAGTGCTCGACGAAGATCAATCGTGTCGCCAGGCGGTGGCGCGGCTGCTGGCGGAGCTTGCCTCACGTCAGTTGCCTGCCTGCGGCGCAGGCACCGGCGGCTACTGCAAAGCGCGAGCGCGCTTGAGCGAAGCAGTTCTCCAGAAGTTGGCACGGCACACCGGTCGACAACTTCACCAGGCGACCGAGCCCTCGTGGCAATGGCGGGGCCGCTCGGTCAAAGTGGGTGATGGCAGCACGGTGCTGCTGGCAGACACGCCGGAGAATCAGCGCGAGTATCCTCAGCCCGATAGTCAGAAGCCGGGTCTGGGATATCCCATCATTCGCTTCGTCGTACTCTTTTGCCTGGCGACGGGAGCGGTGCTGGATGTCGCCCTGGCACCTTACTTCGGCAAGGGTACCGGCGAGTTGTCGCTCTTTCGCCAGATGCTGGAGAGCTTCTCGTCGGGTGAGGTTTTCCTAGCAGACAGGCTGTTTTGCAGCTATTTCGAGCTGGTCTTGTTGCAAGAGCGAGGTGTCGATGCGGTGGTGCGCTGTCATCAAAGTCGACCGGTCGACTTTCGTCAGGGCAAACGATTGGGACATCAGGATCATATCGTCGTCTGGAAGAAACCTCAGCGTCCCGTTTGGATGGAGCAGGCTCAGTATGATGCCATGCCCGACACGCTTACGGTGCGACAGGTCGAAGTACCGGTCACGAAGAAGGGCTTTCGCACCGAACGACTGGTGATCATCACCACCTTGCTTGATGCCCAGGAGATCACGGTGACTGACTTGGGCGACTTGTACCGCTGTCGCTGGCAGGCGGAGTTGTCGCTGCGTTCGCTCAAATGTTCGATGCAGATGAAGGATCTGCGCAGCCGTTCGCCCGCCATGGCACGCAAAGAGTTGTGGGTGTATCTCTTGGCCTACAACCTGCTCCGCGCCTTGATCGTTCAGGCCGCTCAACGGGCACAGAGGAAGCCGCGGCAGATCAGCTTCAAAGGTACTGTGCAAATCCTCCGTGCCTTCCAAGATTATCTCCGCTTCGCCAAGCCAGAGACGGTGACGAAGTTGTACGATGCCATCTTGGATGCGATCGCTTGCCATGTCGTCGATAACCGCCCTGATCGACACGAGCCACGCGCCCTGAAAAAGAAACACACCCGTTACCCGCTCCTGCGACTGCCTCGTGCTCAAGCACGGCGACTTGCCCTGAAAAACAGGGGAATGTAATCTCAGGAAGCGACATTCGGGCGTTGCCCTGGGTGAAACAGACCAACCAAATCTAAAGCCCCAACGGGGCGAGATAAGATACAAACTTATCTCGCCCCGTTGGGGCTTGTACATTAACGAGATCATCTTTCCCAGGGCGTTGCCCTGGGCTATCCTATCCCGCCCCCTTGGGGCTGATGCACGAGGCACTCAGTGCTCAAAAAGCTCATCGCCCGCCATATTCGCCTGCCCCTCAAGAAGCCGATCAAGCACGCTTCCCATGAAAGGCACGACACGGCGAACCTCATCGTCGAATGCCATCTCGACAACGGCATCGTCGGCTACGGCGAAGGGGTGCCACGGGACTATGTGACGGGGGAGACAGTCGAATCGGGTCTCGAGGTGTTGCGTCATAGTAACCTGGCCGGGCTGAAGGAAGCTCCCACGACGTTCGCTGAAGCGGTGGCCCGTATCGAACAGCTTCCCCTGAAGCATCCCTCCATTAGTGATCCCCGTGGCATCGCCACCAACGCTGTCCGCTGTGCACTGGAACTGGCTTACCTTGATGCCTACGGTCAGCACTTCAAGGAACCTCTCTCTGCGGTGACCACTCTCATCGCCCCGGAGATCCATGAACCCAAGGATCGCATTCAGTACAGCATCGCCATCACCAGCGCCACCGGTGGCAAGCTGGTCGGCCAGGCCCTCACCTACCGGCTCTTCGGCTTCCATCAGTGCAAAGTCAAAGTCGGCATCAAGGATCAGGATGATATCACCCGCCTGCGTAACATCCGCAAATGGATGGGGCCGGCGATGCATCTGCGGCTCGATGCCAACGAAGCGTGGAAGGTGGAGGAGGTGGCTGCGCAATGGAATGCTTTGTCGCCGTTCATCATCGGCTGGGTCGAACAACCAGTACTGCACGAAGCCATCGGCGAACTGGCCAAGGTTCGCAAGAACCTCGACATGAAGGTGATGCTCGATGAGTCGCTGTGCGGCATGCAGGATGCTGAACGATGCGCCGGTGAGGGCTGGGGCGATCTGTTCAACCTCCGTCTCTCTAAATGTGGTGGGTTCATCCGTACCCTCAGGCTGGCGAGCTTCGCAGCCAGGCATGGCCTGGGCACGCAGCTCGGCTGCCAGGTCGGGGAGAGTGCTATTCTCTCCGCTGCGGGCCGCCACTTTGCCTGTAGTGTGAAGGGGCTTCAGGCACTTGAAGGTTCATTTGATCGCTGGCTGGTTAAAGAAGCGCTGGGCAACAAGGACATCACGTTCGGCATGGGGGGCCACGCCCAGGCACTACCTGGCCCGGGGCTGGGGATCAGCATTAATCCGCAAGCTGTCGAACGAGTGACCCAGCATCAGGAGGTGCTCCTTGGCTGAGATCACCTCCCGCATCATGACGTTCACCACCAGCGATGGCTACCCGCTCAACTTTCGTGCCTATGTACCTCACGACAAGCCCAAGGGGCATCTCGTTTGTCTGCATGGCATTCAGAGTCATGGCGGATGGTATGAAGCTTCGTGCCGAAAGCTGGCGGAAGCCGGGTACATTGTTTCGTATCTTGATCGCCGTGGTTCCGGGCTGAACTGGCTGGCCCGGGGCGATGTGCCCAGTTACAACAGGCTGCTGAAGGATGTTCGGGAGTTCATCGCCGCCGACGGGCTGGACGTGCTGGTGACACTGATCGCCACCTCGTGGGCCGGCAAGCTGGGCGTGCTGCTGGCTGCGGAAGAGAAGCCGGTGATGGATCGGCTGGTGCTGCTTTGTCCGGGGCTGTTTCCTCAGGTGAAGCCGTCGCTGCTGGTGAGACTTGGCATCGCTGCTTCAAGGTCCACAAGGCCGACGAAACTCTTTCCCATCCCGCTGGCAGATCCGGCATTGTTCACCGCCCAGGGCGACTGGCAGAGCTACCTCAAGAACGACCCTCTCGCTCTGCACCACGCCACTGCCCGACTGCTGGTCGAGAGCTACTGGCTCGATGGTGCGGTGAGGCGCCTTCAACTGTTGAAGCCGATGCCGACGCTTCTGATGCTCGGCGGACAGGATCGCATCATTCGCAATGATGTGACACGGGAGTGGTTGGCAAAGGTTGCCCCGCAGAGCAGCGTGCTCGAATATCCGCAGGCGCATCATACGCTGGAGTTTGAGGCAGGCCAACCGTTTGTCGGAGATATGCTGGCCTGGCTGAGCAGCAAGTAACGATCTATTTCAGATCCTTGTACTTCACCACCCGCTTGATCTTTTCCGCCGCCAGCGGCTTGCCATCAACTTCCACATAGGGGTAGATGAAAAAGTTCAGCGGCGGCCCGGCCTGGGCTGGTTCGAGGACGATGTCGCGACCGGTGCTGAGGGTCAGGCGATTCTCGGTCAGGTTGCCAAAGTAGTAGGCGGTCATCTTGGGGTTTTTGTTGGCTTCAGAAATATCGACAGGCACCCAGCCTTTGCCTGATTCGGGCTGAAAGAAGGCCCAGCAGTGGTAGCCGGCAATCTCACCGGCTCCACGGGCTTCGGGCACGGAGAAGCCAATCTCGAACTTGGCCGGCATCTTCTGGGCACGAGCCAGCGAGATGAACAAGCTGTGAAAGTCGGTGCAGTTGCCGAACTTGCTGTCGCAGGCCCAGTTGGAATCGCCCCGCCCCCAGCCGGTGCCTTCTTTGGAATACTTCATGTGGTCGTTGACGGTGTCGTACAGCGTTCGTGCCAGCTCCATCTTGTCGCCCGGCAGCGTCTTTCCTTCGATCAACGTGAGTGGTTTGCCCTCGATGGGCACCATCTTGTCAGCCTTCAGGAACATCTCGATTTCTGACGCACTGGGCACTGGGCCAGAGCTGGTAACTTCCTTGCGTGTTACCTTGTACTTTGTAATGCACACGGCCTCTCCCGCTTTATCGGCATAGCCTTCGATATAGAAGATACGATTGGCAAATTTCGAGTCCGAACCAATCTGCCCGACTGGCTTATGGTCGATATCAATCACTTGTTGAAAATCCGAGGTCTTGGGCATGGGTAGCCAAAGCCGATAGGTCTGTCCTGGCGTCAGGCCATGGAGTTGAACCTGATATGTGAACTGAAAAGTGCGACCTTTCGGTTCCCTGGGAGTCGCCGCCTCTAGCATAACAGCCGAGGAAGCGAGAATAACAATCAACAGCGCAGAACGAAGAAACATGGTTCACCATGAGGGCAAGAAACCTGGATTGAATGAGATGATCAACAATCAACAACAAACGGACACGCCGTCGTCAGGAGACGACAGATACTCAGGTGAAGCCGGACTTGAATAGACGTGAAGTCATGTCGCTATCTTGACAGCGTTTGCCTTCACAATCAAGGGGATGACTGCGCTGAACCTTATTTCATCCCCAACTCTTTGAGCTGCTTTGCATCCACCGTCGCCGGGCGCCGGTCATCAAGTCCCTGGCCCGCTGGTTCTTGGGGAAGGCAATCACATCGCGGATGTTGGTCGTGCCAGCCAGCATCATCGCCCAGCGATCAAGGCCCAGGGCAATGCCGCCATGCGGGGGTGCGCCGTAGGTGAGGGCATTGAGCAGGAAGCCAAACTTGTGGTTGGCCTGTTCCTTCGTCAAGCCCAGCACCGTGAACAACCGGGACTGCACGTCGCCGCTGTGGATACGGATGCTGCCACCGCCACACTCGTAGCCATTGATGACGAGATCGTACGCCTTGGCTCGCACGGCACCAGGGTCGCTTTCGAGCAGGTGCAGGTCTTCGTCCATCGGGGCAGTAAAAGGATGGTGGTTAGCGGCCCATCGCTTTTCCTCATCGTCCCAGATGAACGAGGGGAAGTCGTAAATCCAGGCGATCTTGTACTCGGGCTTAGTGTTGTCGTAGAGCTTCAGTTCTGCCGCTAATCTGGTGCGTAGTTGGCCCAGCGCCCTGGCAGACGACATCTTCCTTGTCAGCGACGAACAGGATCAAATCGCCGGCAGCAGCGCCCATCTTCTGACGTAACTGGGCCTGAGCCTCGGCGGGCAGAAACTTCTCAATGGGCGAGTTGAGCTTGTCCGCTTCGACTTTGATCCAGGCCATGCCCTTGGCACCGAAGGTCTTCACAAACTCGGTCGCCTCGTCGAGCTTCTTGCGGGAGTAGGTCTCCGCAGTGCCCTTGGCACACAGGCGGCGCACTTTGCCGCCGGTAGCGACCGCATCCTGGAAGACCTTGAACTGGGTCGTCGGTGCCCAGTCGCTCAGTTCGACGATCTCCATGCCATAGCGCAAGTCGGGCTTGTCGGAGCCGTACTTCAGCATCGCCTCAGCATACTTGATGCGGGGCAAGGGCAGAGGAATCTTCACGCCGATCGTCTTCTCGAAGATTTCGGCGCTGAGCCTTTCGATGACATCGAAGACATCGTCCATATCGACGAACGACATTTCAAAATCGAGCTGGGTGAACTCAGGCTGACGATCAGCACGCAAGTCCTCATCCCGCAGACATCGGGCGATCTGGAAGTACTTATCGTACCCCGACACCATGAGCAGTTGCTTGTAAATCTGAGGCGATTGGGGGAGGGCGTACCATTCGCCGGGGAAAACCCGGCTCGGTACGAGATAATCACGGGCGCCCTCAGGAGTGCTGCGGCCCAGCAACGGCGTTTCCAGTTCCAGGAAACCTTCCTTGTCGAGGAAGTCCCGAATGGTCTTATTCATCCGATGACGTATAGACAGGGTGCGATGCAGCGTCGGTCGGCGCAGATCAAGGTATCGGTTCTCCAGTCGAAGGTCTTCGTTGGCCAGTTCGGGATCGTCGAAGGTCTTGTTTTCCTGTGGAATCGACATCACATCGAAAGGCATCTGCGGGCAGCGGTTCAACACCTTGAACTCCGTTGCCTCCAATTCGATGGCCCCGGTGTCGAGTTTGTTGTTGGTCTTCCCTTCCAAGCGTGGCCGCACAACGCCGCTGACCAGCAGGCACCACTCGCGGCCCACTTCCTTGGCCCCAGCCAGCTCCTTGCGTCCGGCTTCCAGCACCACTTGGGTGATACCATATCGGTCACGCAAATCGATAAAGACCTGATCGTTGTAGATGCGTGAGGTATTGACCCAGCCGTTCAGACGCACCGTCTGGCCGACATGGCTGGCACGGAGTTCTCCGCAGGTATGGGTTCGGCGGGTCAAGCTCATGGTCGCTTTCTGCAAAAATGGGATCACTGACGCTCAGACTTGCTCATTATAAAAGACCGGGCATGGAGAGACAGTCGAGTTACGTTGGATGTTCGCACGTGTTTTCGAGAGAATTAGGGCCGAGCTTTCGGAGGGAATTCTGATCCCACCGGCGAGGGCTTAACGTCTTTAGACTCCAGGCGGGGCTTCTTGGCAAAGGGTCGATAGAGCGGGTCGCCAATAATCATCATCTGCCAACTGCTAAAAGGGGTGCTTAACCAGTAACTTTCGACGACGGTATGTCCGGCGAACAGGAAGCCGAAGAAGACGGCTGGCTTAGGAAAGGCGATCAGGTAGGGTTCTGCGACCGGGCCAATAGTGACACAGGCACCGTCGCGCAACAAATTGGGCACCCAGCGAGTATTGTTCGGCTCTCTAATTGAGATGGCTTCAAAACTGGCGACGTGGTAAGCGATGGAACCCGTCATGAGTTCGCATGACGGGATATAGGCTGCGAGCGAATACCAGCCGCAGTAGAGGGCGGTACGAGGGCAGGCACCAGGCGGGAAGAGGGATTCGGTGTTCTCGAGTTCAGTGCGGAAGCCTGCTTTCTTGAACAGCCCGGCGACTTCTCGCAAGGCTTCATCAAAGCCGCCAAAGCTGCCGGCGATGATATCGGTAGAGCGATTCCATGCCATTCCACGGGCATCGACGTAGGCGTAACCCTGCGGGCCGCCTGCTGCCTCAGCTTTGAGGGCGTCTTCGATAAGTCGTTTGGCGATGTTCGGTGTGGGGCCGTCCACCCGGCAGGTCAGTACGAGCTTGGGCGCACGCTGGCGGTTGGATTCTGGAATGGTGAAGTAACGAAGATTGAGTTGCCAGCGCGTCAACGGGTACTTCGGATACCACATCAAGGCCAGCTCGCTATCGACGGCGGCATAGCTTTCTGCTTGAGACATGGCAAATTGCTGCTGCTCCAGCCGTACTCTCGACTGGTTCAACATATCGATGGTCGACTGGCTGTGCTTGGCCTTGGCCGTGTCGCCGGCCTGTTCGTATTTCTTCATTGCCTCGGTGGTCTCGATGAGATCGTCGTGAATCTTTTTGAGATCGCTTTTGACCACATCGAGCTTGGCCTGTTCATCGGGTTTGATCTGAGCCGCTGCGACCCGGATCGGCACGCCATAGGTGGTGAGCAGAATGAAATCGGTCTGTTCCAGCTTCTTGAGTTGTTCTCTTAGAGGAGTGAGGAGCTTGCTTTCGTAATCGGCACGGGTCATCTCTTCGGTTTCGGGCAGATCGAGCCGAATGAGGTGATCCGTCGGCACCTTGCGCTGCTGACAGTAGAACTCGCCGAGAGCCACGGAAGCGGTCATATTCTTGTTGACGACGACCCAGACATCGCTGGGGCCATAAGGCGCAGGGGCGGTGATTTGAGCTGGGAGATGCTCGACAAGAAGTATGGTGAGCAGCAAAGTAAGGCAGGCACGCATGGGGCAGGTCTCACGGAGGAGGCGGAAGGATCATTCTATATCCTGTGGAGGGGTTGGGCGGTAGCATGGAGTTGAAGTGTAGGGGATAATGGAGCTGGATTGGGACTAATACTCTGTCGCTTGACATCATTCACAGCAACGCGGATACTGTGAATATCATGCATTCTGACAAGGGTTTGTCAAAAGGCAGTAGTATTGGAGGAGACCATGCCTACTATCACACTGCAAGAAGCACAAGCCAAGCTGCCTCATATTATCGCCCAAATGAAGCCAGGCGATAGCATCCAGATATTGGATCACGAGCAGGCCATTGCTCGTCTTACCATCGATCACAAACCGCTTCGTAAGAAACGACAGCCTGGAACTGCCAAGGGACAATTGACTGTCGTTTCAGAAGATGATGAGCACCTGAAAGACTTTCAAGATTACATGCCATGAAATATCTGCTTGATACCCATGCCTTTCTTTGGTTCATTCTGGACGATGCACAGTTATCAACGATGGCACGTGACTTGATTATTGATGAGCAGAATGACATCTTCCTCAGTCCAGCTTCTTACTGGGAACTAGCTATCAAGATCAGCATCGGCAAATACCAGTTGCCGGGGCCTTTTGTGCCGTTCCTGCATCAGCAGATCGATCTGAACGACTTTACGATTCTGCCGATCACCGTTGAGCATGCCGGCATGGTTGCTTCACTTCCTTATCATCATCGCGATCCCTTTGATCGGATGATTATTGCTCAAGCATTGGTGGAAGGCATGATTGTTTTTAGCAACGATGGTATGATGGATCAGTATGGTGTCAATCGATCCTGGTAATCGCAGGTAATAGGATGCTCTCCCTCTTTAATACTCTCCAGGACTTAAATCGTCGCTCCTTCCTCAGCACCACCGGAATGGGGCTGGGGGCCACCGCGCTGTTTCAGTTGCTGGGGGCGAAGGCCTTTGCTGATGACAAGCTTAAAGGTATTCTTGAGAAACCCCATCATCCCCCCAAGGCGAAGCGGATCATCTACCTCTTCATGAGCGGTGGGCCGTCCCAGCTCGATTTGTTCGATCATAAGCCGTTGCTCAATCAGAAGAATGGCGAAGACCTGCCGGAGAGTGTACGCCAGGGACAGCGGCTGACGGGCATGTCGGCTCACCAGGCCCGGCTACCACTCGCTGGGTCGCTCTTCAAGTTCGCCCAGCATGGCAAATCGGGGGCGACCATCAGTGAACTGCTGCCTCACACTGCCAAGCTTGCTGATCAGCTCTGCATCGTGAAGTCGCTCAACACTGAAGCAATCAACCACGATCCTGCTATCACCTTCTTCCAGACGGGTTCACAACTGGCTGGCCGCCCATCAATGGGTTCCTGGCTCAGCTATGGTCTGGGCAGCATGAACGAGAATCTGCCGGCCTTCGTGGTGTTGATTTCCAAGGATCGTATCGATCAGCCGCTGTATGCCCGGTTGTGGGGTAACGGCTTTTTGGCCAGCACACATCAGGGGGTACAGTTCCGTAGTGGCAAAGACCCGGTGCTCTACCTGGCTAACCCCGATGGCATTAGTGCGGAGAACCGCCGCACGATGCTCGACAGCCTTGCTGAACTCCATCATCTGCAACAGGAGCGAACCGGCGATGGCGAGATAGCTAACCGCATCGCCCAGTACGAGATGGCCTTCCGCATGCAGACCAGCGTGCCTGAGGTGATGGACCTTTCCAAGGAACCCGAAAACGTCTGGAAACTCTATGGCCCCGAGGCGAAGAAGCCTGGCACCTTTGCCGCCAACTGCCTGCTTGCTCGCCGACTGGCTCAGCGTAATGTGCGCTTCATTCAGCTCTACCACCCAGGGTGGGATCATCATGGTGGTTTACCGAACGGCATCCGTCGCCAATGTGCTGACATTGATCAAGCTACCTACGGCCTGCTGACTGACCTGAAACAGCAGGGCATGCTCGATGACACCCTCGTCGTCTGGGGCGGCGAGTTTGGCCGAACCAACTACAGCCAGGGCAAGCTGACGGCTACTGACTATGGGCGCGATCATCATCCTCGCTGCTTCACCATGTGGCTGGCTGGGGCGGGTGTGAAGCCAGGCATTAGTTATGGTACCACCGACGAGTTTGGCTATTCGGTTGCTGAGAACGGCGTCCATGTACACGACATGCAGGCGACGATCTTACATTTGTTGGGTATCGACCACGAGCGGCTGACCTACCAGCACCAGGGTCGGTATTATCGCCTGACCGATGTGCATGGGAAAGTCATCAAAGACCTTCTGAGTTGAAGACATGTTAATTCGCTGTCCAGGTTGTGACCAGATACATGACAGCAGTCTAGTCATCTGTCCCGATATGGGCCGTTGCCTGGCTTGTGGGCGAAAACGACTTAAATCGTCTGAACTCGAACAACCAACCCGCTGCTGCTTTGTTCCACATTGTCGTTGTTGCGGTCGTTGTCATGGCTGCGGGGTATTGCAGTTCACCGACGTGATGCCTTGTGAGTGCGGCTTTCCTGTCGATCCGAAGCAACGAGCTGTGGTTGAAAGGTATAAGATTGGTTGACTTACTTCGCGCTGCTCAGGCGATCTTTCAATCCTCGAAGACGATCGTTCAGCTTCTTCCCCCAATCACTTTGGCTTTGGTCGCCCCCCAGCTTCTTCATGGAACTTTCTGCGGCGTTGAGAAGTAAATGGAGTTCTCCCCGGCTCAAGTCCTTATCAGCAAGCAACAGATCCAGTTCACTGACCAGGCGCTCTGTGCTTTGTGCCGTTGCCAGGGAGCAGGCCCGCATGCAGCGGTAGAGACGATTTTGTGGCGTAGCCAGCTTCACCACTTCATCCCAGTATGGTATCGCTTCCGTTGACCGCCCTGTCTTATCGAGCAGGTTGGGCACGCTCCGTTCAAGGGTAATAACAATTGCCGGGCAAACGCTAGAAGAGGCTCCTTTTCCAGCACAGCGTTGACCATCACTAGGCCATCCCGGTAACATCGCAATGCTTCGTCGATGCGGCCCAGTTCCAGCACAACGTTGCCCTTGTTGAGCAAGATGCCGCCAACGATGTCGCAAACTCCAGGTTGTCTGGCAAGTCCTTCGCCAGTTGCCTCATGCTCTGTTCCGCTTCGGCATAGTGTTTCTCCGCTTGAAGACGATTACCTTGCTGGTGAAGTACCAAAGCCAGATTGACCTGACTCTCGGCCAGGTATTGTCTCAAAACAGGATCACCCTCCTGTTGTTTCAGTGCTGCCTGCCGAAGTTGCACAGCTTCCACAAACTCTTGCTCAGCTTGTAGAAACTTCTTCTGGGCTGTGTAGGCTGCACCCAGATTATGATGACTCCAGGCGACATCATACTGGTAAGCCAGCTTGTCCGGATGCTCCTGGTACAGTCGTCTGGCAAGTCCCTGCGAACGCAGGTAGCTGCCAATGGCGTCATCCACCTTGCCGAGAGCCAGTTGCACGCTGCCCAGCTTGTTCCATGCGAGAAGTCTGGCAGCGGTTACTTCCTCCGTTTCATCGATCCGTCGATCAAGCAGCGACATGGCACGTTCCAGGGAAGCCTCCGCCTCTGCGTGACGCCCCAGGGTCGACTGTAGGGTAGCAATCTCGATCAGGGTATGGGCGGTATCAAGTTGCACCTGGGGCTGGTCGGCATCGACATCTTTCAGGGCAGCCTCATGAAAGGCCAGCACATCTTCGAGTTGCCTGCTGTGGAACTCCCGAACCCCTTCCTGCTTCTTCGTCTTCATCTCGTTGATGCGGCTGAGCATTCGGCTGATGGTCTGACGGGCTGAACGGTAGTTCGCGTCAGCCCGAGCCTTTTCCTTTTCGATATAGGCTATCGCCTGTTGCTGTTTGAGAGCAAAGAGCGACAAGCCGGTAATCACCAAAGCCGTCATCAACACCACGAGCCCGATCAGTGCCGTAGGCCAGGGATGCCGGCGCATCCATTTGATCGTACGTTCTCTTGTCGTAGCGGGTCGAGCCAGGATTGGTTCATGCCGTCGCCAACGGGCCAAGTCGTCAGCCAGGGCCAGGGCTGACTCATAACGATTGCCCGGTTCCTGCTGGAGGCACTTCAAACAAATCGCTTCGAGTTCTCTGCTGACACTCGGCTGTAAGCGATGAACTGATATCGGGTCGTGCTTGAACACAGCCTCCAGCGCCGCCAAGCTGGTTTCCTTGGGATAGGGCGCCTGCCCTGTCAGGCATTCATAAAAGATCGCTCCCAGGGCATACACATCGGTACTCGGTCCCAAAGCATCTAGATCGCCCCGGATTTGCTCCGGGGCCATGTAACCCGGCGTGCCCATGAGAGTGCCGCCAAGCGTTTGGTCGTTTTGCCCTTTGACTTTCAGCAGCTTCGCTAACCCAAAGTCGGCGATCTTCACAGCATCAGTCCTGAGTGCTGAGTCCTGAGTGTTGAGTAGAATATTGGCAGGTTTCAGGTCACGGTGGAGGATGCTCTTGAGATGGGCGGGATGAATAGAGAGTGCAAGGGTTTCGATCAGGTTGGCTGCCTCTTTCTCGACGAGCTTGCCACGTTCCAGCCGTTGTGCCAGCGATTCACCCTCGACCAGTTCCATCGCAAAGAACGGAAGTGGCAGCCCATCGTCGCTGGTCTCCTCACCCACCTCATAAATTTGTACGATGCCTGGATGAACGAGCCGAGCGACGATCTCTGCTTTGCGCAGAAAGCGTTCCTGTTCCTGACGATTGGCGAGCGATCCGTTCTTGATCTTTTTGAGAGCGACCAGGCGATTCAGCTTGCGATCTCTGGCCCGGTAGACCACACCCATGCCACCTCGACCGAGTTCACCGAGAATTTCATATCCCGACTGCTGCTTCAACAGCTGAGAGTTGGTTGTTGATGAAACAGAACGAAACAACTGGGTGAAACGATCCCCAGGCAACTCTGCCACATAAGCCAGGCACTTTTCACAGCGACAGAGATGCTCTTCCACCTGCTGATGAACTTCTTCATCGAGAAGGCCATTCCCGAAGTCGGCCAGGGTTTTGTCGGTGGGATGTTCAGACATTACATGAAACGCCATACCATGCTGTTCATTCACCACATGAAACAAGTAGTGTTATAGTACAGAACATGGAATGGCGCTAATCATTGCGAAGCTGCTCATGGGGCCGAGCCGGTTTCGGATCAAGCCTTGCGAAGGTAGGTACGTTTTTTGTTTCGCAGACTTCTTCTTCTCCACATGATGCCTGTACCTGACAAGCCAACTGTAGCGATCAATGCCCAGGTGGTGGGTTCGGGGATTGCAGAGACTGAAGCAAAACTGTCACCGAAGCGGATTTCATCATTTGTCCAATCGCCGAAACTTCTGACGAGGAACGCGCTGTCAATACTCGTGCCAAAATCATAATCGGTTTTCGTAAAGGCAGTCGTGTCTGGATTAGCCAAACCAGGTGTGGGATTGGCCCAGAGAGTGATAGTGTCATTTCCAGCCGCGAATTGTATTCGACCTACTAAGAAGGTCGTTTGCCCCACAGAAGGCGCCACGTTGGTGCCGACGAATCCGATGGCAGGAAAAGTCGCCATGCCATAAGTCGTTGTCACTCCACTGAACCAGCCCACCATCATAGCTCGACCATCCGTACTGCCAGCGCCAGGAACTAAGATCAAGCCATTTGTGGAATTGGTCGGATCGACATTTGGCTGCGTCAGATAACTGAACCAGACATCGCCGCCAGTATCTAAAAAGGAAGTTGCGAAATTACGACGCACTTCCGACCCGGCTGCTCCTGACCCCTGTGCTGCATTGCCTTGTGTCACCAGGCTTCCAAACGTCAGCCCCGAGGAGGATGTCGTCCAATTACCGGTGTATGTCCATGGTCCTCCCCAGCCAATACCTCCGTTTTGCCCCAGCACCGGGCTGGCAGCAGAATAATCGAATGGTTCGTAAACGGTCTGTGCGAGAATAGATCCGGGTGTGACGAATCCTAGAACGATCAGTGCTACAGAAAGGCGATACATCAATCTCATGACAACCCCCAGGCGATCAAGATGAGCTTTCAAAAAGTCAAAGTGCCTAGGGTGAAAATGCGCGAGAATGATGATCCTTTCAGTAATTTCGAGAATTAGTCCAACATGCCCAGGCTCAATTGCCGTAAGCGCTTCATAATACGAGACTTGGCGATTAACACAGCATTGATGCTTAACCCCATTTCTTGAGCGGTTTCTTTGGCGGGTCTGCCATCCACTACCTGCCGACGAAAGGCTTGCCAGGTGGCTGGGGCGAACTCCTGTTCCATCTGAGCCAATAACTGCTCAGCGACATGAGCATCATGCTCCTGATCCCATCGGTGGCTCAGTTCACTGTGGGGATCAGCGAGAAGATCAAGCTTGCCGAAGAAGACCTGATGATCAGATTCCAGTGAGGGACGTTTCTCCCGCCATAGTAACCGTAAACGATTGATAGCCGTGATGCGTAACCAGGCGCGAAACGCGCCGGCCTGATGATTATGTTCAAACTCATGGAGCTTGCGGAATACGGTGAGCAGCACATCCTGCACGATGTCGTCGATATCGGCTTGTGACTGGGCCTGCGCCTTAAGCCATTTCTTCAAGAGAGGTTCATAAATGTCGGTAAAGCGCTGCCAGGCAGCCTCGTCCGGCGAGTGACGCAGTCGCTCCAGCAGTGAGAGTGAAGTAGCGTTGGCAGGCATGGATACTTCGATGCATACTGCAACCCCAGCGGGGCTGAGTGAAATGTTCTCTTCTAGCTTACCGGGGGTATGCCTTCGCTCAATCCCTGGCCAATCGCTTTCATGGGAAAATCAAGAGACGACAACACTACAATTCACAAGCATTGAACTTGATGGAATTTGTTTCACATCCATCATTCTCATGCTAATCTCTTGTTCAGGAATTGCAGCAAGAATTGCACCAGGAGATGGATCATGTGGAAACGTCGCCTACTTACCTTGGCGGTCGTCAGTGTCTGTATGTTTCTGGGTTATGCTGGCGCTTCGGGGCAGTTGAACTTTCAGCAGCTTGCGAAGCGGGTGGCCGCACCAAAGCCCGATGAGATCATCAACTTCGAGGTCAGGCTGCCGGCAGATGCAGTACTGGAGATTGATGGACAGAAGATGGAGGTGACAGGGGACTGCCGACGTTTCCACACGCCACCGTTACAAGAGAGCAAAACCTACACCTATTCCCTGAAGGTGACCTCAGGTGGTAAAGAGGTAAAACGGACCGTGCAGCTAACGCATGGTGTGGCGAATGTCTTTGATCTGCGTCCCGACTTTGGCATGAAAGTCGAAGGAGTACAAGTCACGGGAGTGCCTGGTTCCGCCAGTGCCACCACCACGATCCCGGGGACGCAGCTTCCGGCTCCCGACCCCAAGTTCGGAGGAGTCATCAAGGAGAACGCGCTCCAGTCGAAGGCCTGGTGGGCGCCACGTGTGGTGCCACCCAAGCAGGCACCAAACATCCTGCTGATCATGACCGATGATTCAGGCTACGGCGTGCCCAGCACTTTCGGCGGTGTTATCCCCACACCGGCATTGGAACGCATCGCCAAGAACGGATTGCGATACACTCAAATGCACTCCACTGCCCTCTGTTCGCCGACACGGGCTGCACTCATTACTGGTCGCAATCACCACTCGGCTGGGTTCGGGGTGATCTCTGAACAATCCACCGGCTTTCCCGGTTACAACAGCATCATCGCCAAAGACAAAGCCACCATTGGCCGCATCCTGAAGGACAATGGCTTTGCCACCTCATGGTTTGGAAAAGACCATAACACGCCCACTTTCTCTGCCAGCCAGGTGGGGCCCTTTGACCAATGGCCGATTGGTATGGGCTTCGACTACTTCTACGGGTTCGTCGGCGGCGACACCAATCAGTGGGAACCCAACCTCTTCCGCAACACCACCCAGATCTTTCCTTTCGAAGGAAAGCCCGGCTGGAATCTGACAACTGCCCAGGCCGATGATGCCATCGACTATCTGAATCGCGTCAACCAGATTGATCCCAGCAAGCCCTTCTTCTGCTACTACGTGCCGGGAGGTACTCACGCTCCACATCACCCCACCAAGGAATGGGTCGACAAGATCCACAACATGCACCTGTTCGACGAAGGCTGGAACAAGCTGCGTGATACCATCTTTGCCAACCAGAAGCGCCTCGGAGTGATTCCTCAGGATGCCAAGCTGACACCCTGGCCGAAAGACCTGCTCAAGGAATGGGATCAACTGACCACCGACGAGAAGAAGATGTACATCCGCCAGGTGGAAGTCTTCGCTGCCTACGCTGCCTATACCGACCACGAAATAGGCCGGGTCATCCAGGCTGTCGAAGACATGGGCAAACTCGATAACACGATCATCATCTACATCAATGGAGACAACGGCACCAGTGCTGAAGGGCAACTGATCGGCACGCCCAATGAGGTCGCCATGTTCAACGGTGTCCAGGTGCCGGTCGAAGATCAGCTCAAGTTCTTTTATGATGCTTGGGGCACTGATCGTACCTACAACCACATGGCTGTCGGCTGGGCATGGGCCTTTGATACGCCGTTCTCCTGGACCAAGCAGATTGCCTCGCACCTGGGTGGTGTCCGCCAGGGAATGGCCGTCTCCTGGCCGGGCCACATCAAGGATGTCGGCGGCATTCGTTCTCAATTCCATCACATTATCGATGTGGTGCCGACGCTGCTGGAGGTCTCCGGCATTCAACAGCCGGACTATGTAGATGGCATCAAGCAGTCTCCTATTGAAGGCGTGAGCTTTGCTTACACGTTTGACCAGAAGAACGCCAATGCACCTTCCACGCACAAGACGCAATACTTCGAAATGATGGGCGATCATTCGATTTACCACGAAGGCTGGCTTGCCAGCACCAAAGTGATTCGCCCGCCATGGAATGTCGTGGGAGCAGTGAACCCCGATCCGTTCAACAATGCCACCTGGGAACTCTACAACCTGACGAACGACTATTCTCAATCTGAAGACCTGGCCGCAAAGTACCCGGACAAGCTAAGAGAGATGAAGGAGATCTTCAAAAGGGAAGCACAGAAGTACCAGGTATTCCCCCTGGATGCCTCGGTAGCGACACGACTCGTTGCACCGCGTCCTAACATCACCGCAGGTAGATCGGAGTTCGTTTATACCAGACCGATGACCGGCCTGCCTCAGGGCGATTCACCACTCTTGTTGAATTGTTCTTACACCGTTTCAGCGGATATCACCGTTCCCGAGGGCGGTGCTGAAGGAATGATCCTCACCTCAGGAGGTCGCTTTGGCGGGTATGGCTTCTATCTCCATAAGGGCAAGCCGGTCTGGCTATGGAATCTCGTTGACCTCAAGCGGATCAAGTGGGAAGGCAAGGAGGCGCTGAGCCCCGGCAAGCACCTCGTCGAGTTCGACTTTAAGTATGACGGCCTTGGTGCAGGCACCTTGGCATTCAACAACATGAGCGGCATTGGTCGTCCTGGCACCGGTACGCTCAAGGTCGACGGAAAGGTGGTGGCTACCGAAAAGATGCCACATACCATTCCGCTCATCCTTCAGTGGGATGAGAGCTTTGACATCGGCTCTGATACGCTGACCGGCGTCAACGATGCGGATTACAAGCCGCCGTTCAAGTTGATTGCGAAGCTGAACAAGCTGACGATCAAGATTGATCGTCCTCAACTTTCTCCTGCTGACATCAAGAAGCTGGAGGATGCCATGCGGAATAACAAGACGAGCGAATAGACTCGCTTAATAACATCAGCAGCGTCATGACGGATCATCCTGGATGATCCGTCATGACGCTGTTTGGGTTGGAAGACGGCTAAATCAAGTATCGAACTTCCTCGTGCATTCTTCACGTCCCTCGGCTACAATCACCTCGTGAAGCAACTTCTCCGAGGGCCTCGCCATGTTTGACACCTTTCGTCGTAGTTGGGAAATCATTACACAGAGCTATGCAGTGCTCAAGAAGCAGAAGACGCTGGTGCTGTTTCCCATACTCAGCGGCATTGCCTGTCTGCTGGTGGTGATCAGCTTCGTCGCTCCAATGCTGGCGATGCCTGATCTGATGCAGAAGATCAGCAACAAAGGCAACGACCCTCAGCAGCGCAACATCATCTTTGGCGTCGTCGGCTTCGCTTTTTACTTCATCAACTATTTCATCATCATCTTCTTCAATGCCGCCCTGGCTTCCTGTGCGGTGATGCACTTTAAGGGTATCGAGCCGACGCTGGGCGATGGACTCTCCGCTGCGGGGCGACGGCTGCCACAAATCCTCGGCTGGGCGCTGGTGGCTGCGACCGTGGGAATGATCTTACGTGCCATTCAAGAACGATCCGAATGGGTAGGTCGTATCGTCGTCGGCATGCTGGGACTGGTATGGTCGGCTGTCACCTATCTGGTGGTGCCAGTACTGGCTGTGGAAGGTAAAGGGCCCATCGATTCACTGAAGCGTTCGAGCGAGTTGCTCCGCCGCACCTGGGGCGAAGGGCTGGCAGGCGGGCTCAGCTTTGGCTTGATCGGCTTCCTCCTGGTGCTGCCTGGCATTCTGCTCATCTTCGGCGGCGCCATGGCAGGTGCGGCGATCCAGAATACAGCCCTCATGATTGTTGGTGTCGTTCTCGGAGTGATCTATCTGCTGGTTACCTCGATTGTCCTTTCGACGCTCAAGCAGATTTATATTGCCGGGCTATACCTCTATGCCGCCGAGGGTGTAATGCCAGGCGGATATTCTCCTGAACTGGTGCAGGAGGCGTTTCATAAGAAGTAGTTCCTTCTTCTTTGTGAACCCTTTGTGTCTTTGTGGTTGATTATTAACCACAAAGACGCAAAGAAGCACTGAGGATAATTCCGAATAGTAAATATGCTTCCCTTCTGCTCCAGCCGCCGGCACTTTCTGCAATCCAGCAGCTTTGGCCTTTCCTCCGTAGCTTTGGCCTGGCTGCTGAAGCAGGATCGCGCCCTGGCGGAGCCGCCCAAGAAGCCGGACCTCGTCAAGCGGCAGTATGATCTGCTGCCCAAGCCTACACACCATGAACCCAAAGCGAAGGCGATGATCTCGCTGTTCATGGTGGGCGGTCCGAGCCAGATGGATCTCTTTGATCCGAAGCCGAAGTTGAACGAACTCGATGGCAAGCAGTTCCCCGGTGAAGTGAAGTACGACAACCCCGCTCAGGCCAGCAGCAAAGTCCTCGGCTCGCCCTGGAAGTTCAGCAAGCATGGCCAGTGTGGTATGGAGTTAAGCGAACTTTTGCCCCACCTAGCGAAGATCGTTGATGATATCACGCTCATCCGTTCGATGCAGACGAACGTGAACAATCATGGCCAATCGGTCTATGCGCTGAACAACGGTCGGCCTATCGCCGGCCGCCCTACCCTGGGAAGCTGGTTGACCTATGGGCTGGGCACGGTCTCGCAGGAACTGCCCGCTTACGTTGCTCTCACCGATCCTCGTGGCTTCCCCCTCCTCGGTGGCGAGAACTGGTCGAACGGCTGGCTACCTTCGCTGTATCAGGGCACGGTGGTAAGGCCCAAAGAACCTCGCATCCTCAACCTCGATCCGCCTGCCTATCTGCAAGGCACCGTGCAGGCGAAGCAGCTGGATCTCCTTAGGCAATTGAACGAACAGCATCTTCTCGAACATCCGCTGGAACAAGATCTGGCTGCCCGCATCGCCAGCTATGAGCTGGCTGCCAAGATGCAGTTAGCAGCCAAGGAAGCGTTTGATCTTACTAAGGAAAGTGATGCGACGAAGAAGCTCTACGGCATTGATGACAAGATGACCAAGGACTATGGCGAACGCTGCCTGATAGCCCGCCGACTTGTTGAACGGGGGGTTCGCTTCGTGCAGATCTGGAACAACGGGCAATCATGGGATCATCACAGCTACATCCATTCCGAGTTGCCTAAACGGTGCAAGGAGATCGATCAACCCGCCGCTGCTCTCGTCACTGATCTCAAAGCCCGTGGACTGCTACCCTCCACCATCGTCCACTTTGGCGGTGAGATGGGCCGACTGCCCGTGATGCAAAACGACTTGGGCAAAGAGAAGATGGGCCGCGATCACAACACCTATGGCTTCTCCCACTGGATGGCGGGTGGCGGCGTGAAGGCGGGCTATGTCCACGGCGAAACCGACGAGTTTGGCCACAAAGCGATTACCGATATCGTGCACCACTACGATTGGCACGCCACGCTGCTGCATCTTTTCGGCATCGATCATGAGAAGCTCACCTACCTGCGGAATGGTGCAGAGATGAAGCTGACCGATAATCAGGGCGGTCAGGTGATTAAGAAGCTGCTTGCGTAAGACAGGACTACTGAATCGTGGCAGGGGTCAACGGTATTCCGTTGCCCCCTGCGAAACGTGCAATACTTTCGTCAGCTTGCAGGGGGCAGTTGAGTACAACTGACCCCTGCCACGGTTTTCATCTTGTGACTGAGAAATGAAGAAGCACATACTCCCGTTTACCTTCAAGGCTGGGATAGGGTAGAATAGGATCGACTGTCTCACCGCTTCTTCTCCCCTCTGCACCGGAGGTAGCCCCGCCATGCCGTCAGTCTTTCCAGGCATGGATCCGTATCTCGAAGACGCCAAGCGCTGGCCGACCTTTCAGCAACAGTTCATCTCTGCTCTGAGCGATGCGTTGCAGCCGGCCTTGAGCGACAAGTATCGTCTGCGCCTGGGCAACCGGCATTATGAAATCGAGCAGGTACTCTTTACCTCTATCCAGAAGGAACAGTTGGCGGAACCGTTCCTGGAGATTCGGCAGAAGTCGAGCACGGATAAGCTGGTGACGCTGATCGAACTGGTCTCGCCCACCAATCGCACACATCCGGAAGGCAGGCGGCGGTACGAGATGCGGCGAACCGAAGCTCGCCATGAAGGTGCGCACTTTGTCGAACTCGATCTTGTGCTTCAAGGCCAAACCTGCCTGGAAGCCGATTTAGATGCTCTCACGGAATCGCAATATGTGTGCTGCGTCACCAGGGCGGCCCGGCCTATCAAGCATGAACTCTATGGCACCCTGCTGACCAAAAGATTGCCTCGCATTCGGCTGCCGATGCTGGCCGATGAGCGTGACCTGGTGCTGGACGTGCAGGCCCTCGTCAACCGAGTCTTTGACCGTTGCTTCGATGGGCAGATTGATTATCAAAGTGATCCCCAGGTTCCTCTTTCCGATGAAGACCGCCGTTGGCTGGATCAGTTGCTCAAGAACGAGAAGCTTAGGAAGTAGTCTGTGTATTTCTCCCCTGGTGGGAGAGGGGTTGAGGGTGAGCATAGCACTTGTCGTATTGCGGAAACTCGTGCCACTGTGTGGTGTACTCGCCACGCAGTGCTTCTAGCGATTGCACCCTTCCACTGCGTGACAGCGAGACGACTGTCAAGTGAAGTTCATCACTTTCCCTGACGCTGTCACACAGTGGCACAATCCCCCCCCCAGTACGATCTAAAGCTTAATACCTCACTCAGCTCCCTAAGAAACGATTAGAGTTACCGCACCCGCCTATTGTTCCTCCTTCAGCCAGTAGTAGGCTAATCAGTGGAAACACTTTTGAGGTAGCCCGCCTATGTTGGTGGTGATGCAGCGTGATGCGACGAAGGAACAAGTTTCGCATGTGGTGAAAGCCATCAGCGAAATGGGGCTGATGCCTCACCCATTGCCCGGGGCGACCCGAACGGCGATCGGCATCACCGGGAACACCGGCTCCGTCGATTCCCGTGCGCTGGAAGTGTTGCCTGGCGTTTCCGAATGCATCCGCGTTACTAAACAATACAAGCTCACCGGGCGCGAGATGCACCCGCAGGATACCGTCGTCAAGGTCGGCTCCACGACCATTGGCCCAGGCACCTTCACCATCATTGCCGGGCCCTGCTCTGTTGAAAACGAAGCGATGCTCATGCACAGCGCGGAGATGCTGATGCAGCGGGGCGTCAAGCTGATGCGGGCCGGGGCGTTCAAGCCTCGCACCAGTCCCTACAGTTTTCAAGGCATGGGGCAGAAGGGGCTCGATCTGCTCTGCAAGGCACGTGAAAAGACCGGGATCGGCATCGTCACCGAACTGATGGATACCGAACATGCCGACGCTGTCGAAGCAGCCACCGATATGATTCAGATCGGCACGCGCAACATGCAGAACTTCAGCCTGCTGCGGCGCGTCTCGACGGCCAAGAAGCCGGTGCTGCTCAAACGCGGCATGTCGGCGATGCTTGAAGAATGGCTGATGGCAGCGGAGTATGTGCTGGCGGGCGGCAACTTCCAGGTCGCCCTCTGTGAACGGGGCGTGCGGACCTTTGCTGATCACAGCCGCAACACCCTTGATCTTTCGATCGTGCCGCCGGTGAAGAAGCTGTCGCACCTTCCCATACTTGTTGACCCAAGCCATGGCACCGGCAAGGCGGAGTACGTTCCGGCCATGGCCCTCGCTGGTTTAGCTTCGGGCGCGATGGGTTGCTGATCGAAGTGCATCCTGAACCATCGAAAGCCCTCTCCGATGCGGCACAGACGATTGACTATGCGACGTTCGATAAGCTGCTGGCCAATCTCAAACGCTTGGCGGAACCCTTGGGGCGGACGATTGCGTAGCATGTTGTAGCTGAAGTCGTGAGACTTCAGAGCTTGGAAACTCACCCTGCCAAAACGACCTGTCGCAGCGCGGTGTGCGCGGGTTGTACAGTAGTGTACGTCTGCCAAAATGACCTGCCGCAGTGCTGTGCGCACGTGTTTTTGGTCAACTTCAAGAATTGAAGATGTGGAGATACGGTCATTTCAAGGAACCCCACAAGTTGATTTCATCAACCGTAGCAGCGTGTGGCGCATGTCAGGTGATCGTACAGTAGTGTACGGGGTCTGGCAGCGAGCATGATTATGGTTTGGGCGGAACCGGCTTTTTGGTATTCATAACGAAGTTCATCGCACTACGCAAGTTCCTGGCACCATTCTCGTCAGACTTTTTAACTCGGTCTATTTCTTTGTCTATGAGTCGAATGGCTTCTTCATCCCCAACGATGTTGCGGATTACCATGATGAAATTGTGATATCGCTGTATTGCGGATTGATAAGCTTCAGGCGTCCGGGCTTGAAACCTCATCCATTCAAGGTTGTTCTCTGTTTTTGTCAGTTCGCGAATGCAGGGTAATACCGCCGGTTTGCCAATATTAATCAAACCCTTCATCGCTACGAAAGTTTGATAGGGAGGGTCTTCGGTTAACCATGTTCGATTTGGATCATTGGCATAGTAATCGACATAGTCTAAGAAAACTGGAATGAACTCAGGGTTTTGCCATTCGGCAATGATCGACAAAGCCACTCGTCGTGGAGAAAAGGTCGCCTCCTCACCGTTAATGGGAGCATTCCTCGGAGGCATCAGGGGGTCAGACCAAATGACATGCAGCAAAAAGGGTTTCATTTCCTGTCGCTTGATACCGATCACGTAGGACATGGCGTATCGATAGGCGAGTTTTCGTTCATGGAAATCTTCAGACAGAATGTAAAGACCGAAAGTCGAGGCCTTAGCTCTTTGAATATCTGCATGCTGCTGTTCCAACTGGTGGAAAGTCAACATTGCCCAGAGAACCATGACAACCATGGATTGAACTTCCTGTTCAGTTAAGATGTTTTCCGTCATGCAACCGAAGTCTCACGACCTCGGCTACAGCTTACTTCATCTCTGTAAACGCCTTAAAGTGAGCCGCTACCTTGCCCTCCTGGGCGTTGCCTGGGTGGATCAACACACCATAACGGAACTTGAGATGCTCGCCCTGTTTGAGCTTCACTACGTCGCCGGTGGCGTCGGGGAACTTGGAGCCTTGGCGGCCGAAGGGGTTGGCGGATAAGAGGCCGTAGTCTCGGGCGTGCCAGCAGGCGGGGATGGGGTTCTTGGGTGAATCGAAGAGAGCGACGCCGCCCGGTTTGCCGTCGAGGGTGCCGGTGTAATCGACCCAGGCGGAGTGGAGGCCCCAGCAGCCTTTGCGGTCTTTGTTGTCGCCGGTGCCCATGTGCTGCTTACCCTCAGCGTTTTCGAGCAGCCCGCCCTTCTTGGCTTTCTCGGCCATCACGTCAGCGACACGAATGGCCATGAAGCCGTCTTTCTCGTCGCCGAAGGTGATGTTACCTTCGGTGGCGTGGAAATCGATATCGAAGATGATGAGTTGAGCGGTGCCGAGGTTGACCAGATGCACGGTACGCTTTTCTTCCATCATCTTGGTGCCTGAAGCGGTTTGCCAGGTGTTGTGGGTGACGATGGAAGCGTGGCCCGGTTCATGAACGGGGTCTTCGACTTTGGTGCAGATCTGTTTGCCGAGTTGCTGTTGAGCGGGGTTCACCACCTCGGCCCAGAAGTTGGCGTTGATCGGCTTGCCGCCCGGCTCTTTGGCGTCGAGCATGACAATCTGATGCCCTACCCAGCAGCCACGGTGATGGATATGGTCCTTGGTTTCGCCCGGCACATCCTTGACCATCGGGTAGGCGCGGGTGAGGGCCTTTCCTTCCGGCGTGAAGAGGGGATGGAAGTGGGGCCGAGGCTGGCTGGGATCGAAGAGGTATCGCCCCACAGCCTGGTCGCCGATTTTGAGTTCCACCATGTTGCCGAACTTCTTGATGGTGCAGGGGGCATCTTGAGCGGAGAGGGTGGTACTGAGCAGCAGCACGCTCAAGAGAAGAATAGTTAAACAACGCATCGTGGTATCCCGCTGTAGTGGTCAAAGCTGTTGATATTCCAAACCATCACGCGGAGCGTGATGGCAACTCTCAGTGTAACCACCACGTCAGCGATGTCAAAAGAAAGAGCCTGCAAGCATTGCTCGCAGGCTCTTTGGTATTTGGTAGCCCGACGCGCTAGCGAGGGGCGGCGTGCAATCACATGATCCACCCTCGCTTGCGCGTCGGGCTGTCATCCATGCTACGGCTTCGTCTTGTTGCCGCTGAGCTGCTCGAGGTCCATTGTCGCTTCCTTGCGATACATGAACCGGCCGGGCTGGGCACAAGCGAGCTTCAATGCCTCGGCTGCTTCGGTCAGCTTACCACGATAACGGTAGACCTGAGACAGGTAATACAGGGCGTCAGCATTGAACTGGCCGCTCTGGAAGGTGACCTGCAGGGCCTTCTCGGCATCGTCGAGCCGGTTATTCTTGAACATCACGTAACCATAGGTGGTGCTGGATTCGGGATACCGCTGACCGTGCTTCTGGACATTCTCGGTAGCCAGTTGGACAGCACGCTGCATCTTGGAGGGGTTGCCCTTCTGTTCGACCAGGGCAAACACCAACTGATTCTGGGCAAAGAAGTTATCGGGCTTATCGAGGCCCTCTTTCCAGGCAGCTTCGAACTCCTGCTCGGCGGCTTCGTAGTTGCCCGTCCACCGATACATCAGGCCGCGGAGAATACGATTGTCGAACTTCTTGGGGTCGAGCTTGATCGATTCCTTGAGTTCTTCTTCGGACAACTGATAGAAGGACTTGTCGAGATAGGCCATATCAAACAGCCAGATGGCGTAGCCGATATGTGATTTGTAACTCTTGGGATCGCTCTTCAGGGCATACTCAAACCATTCCTTTGCTTTGGCAACGAGTTCCTTCTGCTTGGGCAGGTCCTTCTCCTGCATGGCCTTGTTGGTGTAGAGCTTGGCCATGGCTACACCGGCGGGATCGCCTTCGGGTTCATCAGCGTAGGATTGTTGCAGGTCCTTGAGGGCGTCTTCCTTTTTATCGAGCATGAACATCATGCGACCGTGGGCATTGCGGAAGCCGGCGAGTTGGTTCTTAGGGAAATCCAGGCCGAGGACGATTTCATAGTTCTTGCGGGCGACATCCCATTGTTGACGGGCCTCAGCAGTCTGAGCCAGGCCGGAATGACAAGCCAGCATCACGCTTTTGCGCTGGCTCTCGTTCCAGCGCTTCGTGTCTTGAATGGTGAGAAGGGCACGTTCAAACTGCAACCAGGCATCGGTCAGGCGTGCTTGTTGCAGAGCCTGCATGGCCAGAGTGATGTAGATATCAGGATGATCCGGATTCTCCACGGCAGCCTGTTCGAGGGTACGGCGGGCATCGACGGCGCGACCGGCGGAGAGATACATGCGGTGCATCATCAGGCGTGCTGGAGGCAATTTATCATTCTTGGCGACGGCTTCCTGGAGTTTCTTGTAGGCTTCATCTTCCTTTTTGTCCTGAAAGAGCTTGGCTGCTTCATCGACAAGGGGGTCTTTGTCCGCGTCGCCATCTTTCTTGGTGTCCGTGGCGGCGGGATTGGTGGCCCCTTCTTTGCCTGGGGGTTGATCCTTTCCCGGAGTGTTCTTGTTGGGAGGCTGTGCCCCTCCGGTTATCGGTTGGGCCATCAATGGCGAAACCGCCATGGCCCAACAAAGGCCTGCTACTGTGGTGTACGACCAGATGCTTCTCATGAAGGTGTTCCTCTGCAAATTTACTAGCACAATGGGGAGACGAACATGCGTGAGCGTGACTGGTATCATAGTCGCTCGCCAAAAGAAAATCTCTACTTTTGCCTCATTTTTGCACAAAAGGCAGCGTCAGGCCCGGCTGATCCTGATATTTCCCCGATTTATCTGCGTAGCTGGTCTTGCATACTTGATCTGCCCGGAGGAAGAGAATCTGGGCAATGCCCTCGTTGGCATAGATTCGGGCAGGCAGGGGGGTGGTATTGCTGATCTCGATAGTGATCTTGCCCCGCCATTCAGGTTCCAGGGGCGTCACATTCACAATGATGCCACACCGGGCGTATGTGCTCTTGCCCAGACAGATGGCCAGGATGTCGCGGGGGATTTCAAAGTACTCGACCGTCTCAGCCAGGGCAAAGCTGTTGGGGGGAATCACGCAGCAGTCGGCATCGACATCGACGAAGGCTTTGGAACTGAAGACCTTGGGATCGACGATTTCGCCATAGACATTGGTGAAGACTTTGAAGTGCCGACCGACGCGCACATCGTAGCCATAACTGGAGACGCCGTAGGAGACGACGCCTTTGGCGACCTGATCCTTGGCGAAGGGAACAATCTTGATTTCTTTTTCGATCTGCCAGTCGGAAAGGATACCCATGATAAGTCCAGTAGCCAGGAGTCAGAATCCAGGAGCCAGAAGAAACCACACCTCGTTACCAGGCTCTGCCTGGGAACGCATTGCAACCGAGGCTCTGCCTCGATGATGGTAGCAAGCAAGTGCTTGTTGTGTTTGTACCGAAGGATGAGCGGTGGACAAGGAAGTGAGCGTGAATGTCTCTCGCAGTGTCAGTATTGATTGGGTATACTTGAGGGTAGGAGTGAACCATGCCACTACGTGATCATTTTGATGTACATGGCCAAGCTTACAAGGCTGCTTCATGGGAAGCAGTACATGCAATGTGGCCGGGTACCATGGTTCAGGATCTCTTCCGTATTTTGCCCGAAGGGTTCCAGGCTGAGCCACGAGCAAGGCTCGGCCAATATTACGAGATCGATATTGGCGCTTTCGAAACGGATCAGCGAGCTGACCGTGATTACGATTCTCAAAGCAATGGAGAGGGAGGTGGAGTAGCGACAGCCCTGCAAGCGCCACCACGGCCTACCTGGTCTGTCGATGCTGAATTTGCAGACGAATATGAATATGAAGTGCTCATTTACGATACGAACCGCGCCAGGCAACTGGTCGCAGCCATCGAACTGGTCAGTCCGGGAAACAAAGATCGGGAAGAAGCTCGATTTGCGTTCATCAACAAGTGCCTGACGCTCCTCAAGCAGGGAGTCTGTGTATCGATGGTCGATCTTGTGACCAATAGGCAGTTCAATCTCTATGAAGAATTACTGGAACAAGTGGGCAAGAAAGACCCCCACTTAGCCAAAGAACCGACACACACCTACGCCGTCACCTGTCGCACCCAGCGACGAGGAAAACACGACCGGTTCTACCTCGATAACTGGTTCTATCCCATGGAACTTGGCAAACGCCTCCCGACGATCCCCCTGTGGCTGAGTGATGAGATGGTGGTTCAATTCGATTTGGAACCAAGTTACGAGGAAACGTGCAGAGTCTTACATGTGAAATGAACCGGCTTTCGGTTTACTCCCGTCGATAGCTCATCAAAGTATGTCCACTTTCAGGCTTTGAAGAAAAGACACTCGGACGGGGCTGACCGGGAGCAGCTCGGCAGATGGTGAGTTTCCCGCCTTCCAAGTGGTATATTCCCAGCAAAGTCTTCCCCTTCAGTTCGCCCTCGCTGTAACTGATATCGATGGTCATGGGTTGCTGAGTCAGATCGATCTTGATCGTGCCGGCAAGGAAGACCTTGCCCTCGTTCAGGGCGGTGGCTTTGCCGACCTTGTCGATGACAAGCCGCACTTTCTTCATGTCTTCTTCTGATGCTGCCTGGCCATTAAGGGAATAAGACTCTGCCTGCCAGCTTCCCGCCAGCTCCTGACGGCCTGCTTCCAAGAGAGCTTCTTCCACTGTCAGCTTTTCACGTTTGAAGACTTGCAGCATCAAACCGCTGCCTGTCTCACTCTCGAAACGGTTGGCCCTCTCCTTGCCGTTGAGAGAGAAGCATAGCTTTATGGTGTCGGCTTGAAGTTCGTAAATCCCGCGGCTCGTCATTCCGGAGTTGGAGCCGTTCAGCAAGGTGACATCGTAGTGTCCTGGCGATTGAGCAGGGTCAATCTTGATGATGCTCCTTGTCAGTCGTGTTCCCTGCTGAACGAGGCAGTGTCCGTCCTTCCAGATGATGAGCCTATTCGTGGCTGCGGGCACAGCGGGTTGTTTCTTGCCGGCCACGATGACCGAGGCGAAACTCCAGACGCCTTCAAAGCGGGCCAGGTCTTTCTTGACGGCGGCCTCATCAGCCGCGCTCGTAATTACCAGGCAGAGTATTTGCAGGAAGTGGGGCATGTCGCTTCTCCTAAATTCGATCTCACTTGGCCGGCTGCTTGCAGCAGACGATATTCCCTTCCGTGTCCTGAAACTTAATGATCCAGCCCACGGTGGGAATTTCGCACTTGGGCAGGATGATCTTGCCGCCCTGAGCGACGATGGCGGCAGCAGCCTGGTCAATGTCATCGACAGCGATGGTGCATTCGAAGCTGGTCATCTGCTGGCCGGGCACTACATCATGACGTTGCTGCAGGGCACCGGGAATGCCTGGGTCGTTCTTGTCCCCGGTAGCGGTCAGGAAGAAGCTAGGAGGGCCCCAGGGAGTAAAGCGCCAGCCAAAGACTTTTCCGTAGAACCGCTGGGCGCGAGGTAGATCGTCGGCATGGACGGCAAAGAAGGCGAGGTTGCTGGACATGTTCAACTCCAGAAGAACGATGGATTGAGATTGCTATCATAGCGTTGAACGAGGTGCGCGCCTTTCGCTAGAATGCCAATCTATGTCGAAAAAGCGTCAAAGGACGAAACAGCTACCGGGCCGTGGTTCAAAGGACGATGGCGTACCAGTCCGTACTTTTGCGGTACGTTACGAGGCTGGCTATCAGATTCCTCTCCATTCGCATGATTGGCATCAACTCATCTACGCCAGCGAAGGAGTAATGTGGGTCCATACCGCCCAGGGCGACTGGGTGGTGCCACCGAACCGCGCGGTATGGGTGCCTGCCGACGTTGAGCACAGTATCGAGATGAGTGGTAAGGTTCTGGTACAGACGCTTTACTTTGCTCAGGGTGTTTCAACCACCTTTCCATCACTTTGTTGTGCCGTGAACATCTCTCCGCTGCTGCGAGAGTTGATTCGTCATTGTGTATCATTGGGGGCGTTGGATTGCCGAGAGCCTGCAATGGCTCGACTGCTGGGGGTGTTGATCGATCAAGTCGCTGCACTACCCACGATTCCACTCCAGCTTCCCCTGCCCAGTGATGAGCGGGCGCGAGCAGCCTGCGACTGGTTACGGAAACATCCCAACGACCCAGGGCTCATCAAGCAAATGGCCAAGCGAGTTGGAACCAGCGCTCGTACTCTCGAAAGACTCTTCCGACTTGAGACTGGCCTGACTTTTGGCAAATGGCGACAGCAGTTGCGGCTGCTTCATGCACTACGTCTGTTGGCCGCCCATCGTGCTGTGACCTCCGTGGCGTTGGAAGTAGGTTACGAGAGCACCAGCGCGTTCATTGCCATGTTCAAGAAGACCTTGGGAACAACGCCCTATCGGTACTTTGAGTGAAACGCCGACCTGATCCTAACTTCCCCTTCCTCCCTTCATCCGTATCCTTTCTGTGGAACACTCATCACACAAAAGGATACGTTGATGTCAGCTCTCCCCCTCGCACGCCGCTTTGCTCAGTATGCCTGTAATCTTCAGTACGATCACATCCCAGCCGGGGTGCTGCATGAAGCCAAGCGGCGGTTCCTCGATAGCTTTGCCACTGCCGTTGGGGCCATGCCTGCTGAGGCGTATCACATCGCCAAAAAAGTAGCAGGGAAGATGACGAGTACCCCACCGTGTAGTCTGCTCGGTGGTGGCACCAGCAGCATCGAGTGGGCGACCTTCGTGAACGGCCTGTTGATCCGCTACCTCGATTTCAACGACACTTACCTGAGCAAGGAACCGGCTCACCCCAGCGATAATCTTGCCGCGGTCCTCAGTGTCGGCGAGATGGTCAATGCTACCGGTAAGGAAATGCTCGTCGCTGCCGTGCTGGCTTACGAGATACAGTGCCGGCTCTGCGATGCCAGCAGTCTCCGAAAATATGGCATTGATCACGTCACCTACGGAGCCATCTCTTCCTGCCTGGCTGCGTGCAAGCTGCTCAAGCTGGATGAGACCAAAACAACCCATGCGGTGGGCATTGCCGGCGTCTGCAACGGCGCTCTGCGGCAAACTCGTGCCGGCGAGATGAGCATGTGGAAAGGCTGTGCCTTCGCCAATGCCGCCAAGCAGGGCGTGTTCGCTGCACTGCTGGCCAGTGAAGGGCTGACCGGCCCTGCCCCGATCTTTGAAGGCGAGCTTGGCTTCATGAAGCTGCTGACACGAGAGACCTTTGAGGTTGCTCCGATGGGTGCCGAGAAAGGTGCGAGCAAGAATGACGACGACTTCATGATGACCCACACCTACATCAAGTTCTGGCCGGTGGAATACCATGCCCAGTCTGCGGTAGATGCCATCCTTCAACTGCGTCCCCAGATCGGTGACTGGAAGCAGGTCGAGAAGATCGACATCCATACTTTCGACGCTGCGGTCGACATCATTGGCAAAGACCCTGAGAAGTACCGCCCCACCACCCGTGAGACCGCTGACCACTCGATGCCCTACTGCGTGGCGGTCGCCCTCATCGAAGGCGATGTGGGTCTCGACAGCTTCGATGATGCCCATCTGAAGAACGCTCCGCTGCTGGAACTGACCAACCGGGTAAAGCTGCACCGTGACGCTTCTGCCAACGCCCGCTACCCCAAGGGCATCCCCAACAAGTTGACCGTCACTCTGAAGGATGGCAAGAGCTTCGTCAAGGAAGTCGAGTTTCCCCGTGGCCATGCTTACAACAAGATGAGCGATGCCGAGGTCGAGAAGAAGTTCCGTGCCTGTGCCCTGGCGAAGTACGGTGAAGCGACGGTGGCAGCGATAGTCAAGAACACGCTGGCCATGGACACCTTGGCGCCGGTGCGGCCAAGACGATGATTGGCTGGCTTGGGAAATAAGGGTTGTATAGTTGATAGAAGGTAACCGAGCCTTGAATCCGACTTGATTCAAGGCTCGGCTAGGGGGTACAATCTGAACATGAGCATCACCACCAGCCTTATGGAGAAAGCAAAGTTACTGCCTGAGTGGCAGCAACGGCGCTTATTGGAGATTGCTACGCAATTCGAGTACGAAACCAGTTCTACGCCTGCAAACGATCATGACATTAAAGATCGATCAGATCGTTTTCATCGTGAACTTGGTCGATTTGCGAATCAGGGCCTGACTGTCTCCTGGGAGACGTGCCGGCAGGCACGTCGGGAAGCATGGGGAAAGTGGAGTGAAGATCAGGAATGAACGGCATCCTTCTTGATACCCATGCGCTGATCTGGTTTTATCACGACCCTGCCCAATTATCGACTTCAGCACATCAACGAATAGAGCAGGCCTGTGTTAATCAATCCGGCCAGCTATTCATCTCTGTTATCAGTCTCGTTGAAATCCGTTATCTTGTTGAACGGTTCAGGCTGCCGACCCAACTTGAAATCAATATCTGGGCTGCCTTACGTGATGTCTCGCCACTCCTTCAATTAGTTAGCCTGGATGTTCGGATGGTGGAACGGCTTGAAGAGATTCCCAGGAGTGTTGTAAACGACATGCCTGACCGCATCATCGCAGCAACAGCATTGGAACTGGGACTTCCCCTTATCACCAAGGATGAGAAGATCAGACAACTTACTAACATACAAGTTATCTGGTGAACGTATTCCTTGCCTCGTTAACGCCCTCTCGCCAAATGGCACTCTCGTTCGCTTATTGAATTATCCATTCTCTCCTCACCAACTTGAGAGTTTCATCATGCTACCAACCATCCTCAAGATCGTCCACATCCTCTCCCTGGCCGTCTGGTCGGGGGCGATGTTCTTCTTTTCGTTCTTCGTGGCTCTGCCCACTATTGCGAGCATGCAACGGTTTGCTCACAAGCCGGGCAACTGGTTAAATCTTTCCACCGAGGCGCAGGGTACTCGCCTGGCGGGGGAGTTTCTTGATCTGGTCTTCACCCGCTACTTTCCGTTTCAGTGCGTCTGTGGCCTGATTGCACTCGTCACTTCGCTGTGGTGGTGGAACACGCCAGGTTGGATGGCCAAAGTACGGGTGTTAGTGATCGCCTTGGCACTGGGTGGGGCGGCGATGAACTACTTCGTGCTTGCTCCCAGGGTGCATGATCTGCGGGTAGATCGCTATTCCAGCGATGTAGCGGTGGCAGAGAAGGCGAACGCTGCCTTCGGCCCGGCTCACACGATCAGCCTGCTGGTGGACATGGCTACTTTGCTGTGCGTCGTCGTCGCCATCGTGCTGGTGCTGTGGCTGCCAAAAGAAACACCGCTGGCCGAGTAGGCCAGCGGTGCGAGTTGCAATTGATATTATCCAGATTACGGCTTTGCGCCATCTTTGCCCTTGAGACCTTCCAGGGCTTTCCGCATCTCGCGCAGTTCCTGTTCGAGTTGCTCAATGCGGTTATCACGAGGATCGCGATCACCAGCGGGACGGGTGCGGCTTGAGCCGGGACCACCAGCTGCCCCTTCGCCACGACCGCCGGCTTCACCTCGTGCAACACCTTCGCCTCGACCGGGGCTGGTGCGTGCTACGCCAGCTTCGCCACGGCCATCACCGTCGCCTCGACCGCCGGTACGGAGAGCCCCAGCGGCAGCACGTCGGCTATTGGGTGTTTCCCACAACTTGTTGTAGTTGGCGGTGAACTCGTCGTGATCGACCACGCCGTCACGGTTGGTGTCGAGCATTTCGAAGAAGCGTTCGCGCATCCATTCGGGTACGTCTTCCTTGCGAATCTTGCCGGTGTTCTGCTTATCGAAGTTGCGGAAGAAGGGGTCAGCAGGAGGGGCACCGGCAGATGCACCCGGGCCGCCACGACCACCGCCGAAGCTGCCGCCCATGCTGCCACCGAAGCCACCACCAAAGCCGCCGCCCCCACCGCCGGGCGCCGTTCCGGGGCCACCAGCACCGCCCATGCCGCCGGTAGCCATGCCGCCAGCTCTTGGCTGTAGCTTTTCAGCGCCGGCTTTGAACTCTTCGAAGGTCACAAAGCCATCACGGTTTTTGTCAAACTCATCGAAACGATCACGCCAGAAGCCGGGAAACTGTTCTTTGGTGACACGTCCGCTCTTGTCTTTATCCATGTTCTCGAACATTCTTTTAGCACGTTCCTCGGCGGTCATGTTCCCTCCAGAGATGGTGCCGCTGAACGATCCGCCGGTGCCACCGCCGCCGCCCGAACCGCCTCGGCCACCAAGGCCGCCGCCTGGCGGCATTCCACCCGGGACACCGCCAGACGCACTTGGGGCAGGAGCCAGTGAGGAAGGAGGCGTCATCTGCATGCCTCGATTCATTTGAGGTTGCATACTCATACGGCGCTTAGCCTGCTCGACTGCCAGTTCACCTCGTTCGACCTCAACTTGTGCCAGTTCCAGTTGGGCACGAACATTCTCCAGCTCAGCTTTGGCTTCATTCAAAGCTCCTTCAGGAATGTTTCCGTTTCTAGCACTTTCGCTGATACGCTTGATAGCCATTTCTTTACTTTTGAGAGCGCTCTCGGCCTGACGCATTTTGATACGTTGGGCTTTCAGATTCAGTTCCGCTTCACGCACGGCCATCTCCATGCCGGCCCGCATCTCTTCCGGGTTTCCCTGGAATGATCCGAAGGGGCTGGGAGTAGCCGGAACAGCGGCTTGAGCCGGCGGCGTGGTATAGGCGACTCCTACCGGAGGACGAGCCGGAGTAGACGGTACGGCGGGTGTTCCCTGGGGAGCACGGGGAGCGACAGGCGCAGCGGCGGCTCGTGGCGGGGTGGGGGTGTCGTCATCACGTTCTGGAGGCGCTGGTGGAATATTCCGATCACGACGTTCCCCCGTTCGCCCCCCCTCTCGTCGAGACGGTGGCGTGGGTGGATCATCATCAGCGACACTGATGCCGATGGGCAGTGCCAGGGCAGCGACGGCGGCGAGCAATAGCCAGCCACGCACGCCGAGCCGACGCTCGACTTTGGTTTGTAACATGGTCAATCTCCGTTTCAATAAAGTGACCGGGCCCAGGCCGCTACTCAAAGCCGGACAGGGAGAGCTAGGCTCAGTCACGTAGGTTAAACTGCGAACCAGGGCGGAGGCATAGCTGGCTACCCCGTCGGGCAACGAAGCGACCACCCCCGCGTCACAACACTCTTCCTCTACCTGGCGAAGCCGTCGACTGGCCCACCAGGCGCTGGGAAGCCACCAGTAACACGCCACAGCAGCCAGCTCCAGGTAACGCCAGAGATGATCGCCACGACGGTAGTGTGTCAATTCATGGGCCAGGACTGTTTGCAGTTCCTGCCCAGTCATGTTTTCGAGAAGTCCAGCTGGGAGTACGATCACCGGCTTCGTCCAGCGGTGCCAAAGGAGAGGTCCTACTTTGCCGGGGACGATCAAAACAGAAGGGGTTTGGGGCAAACCAAGGGAGGCTCCCATCTGCTGCGTCATCTTTTGAAGATCGTTTTGCGCCGGTTGAGCTAACCGGAGGAGTCGTTCAAAACGAAGGGCGCGAACCATGGTAAGGAGAAGCAGCGAGCCTGTGCCGAGGAGTGCGACAACCTGTAAAGCGAGGATACCAGTGGAGCCCCAGGTTTGCCAAAGCTCACTGAGCCACTGCGACCAGACGAAGGTGGGTTGCTGCGCAGGTATCACGGTGCTGGAAAGAGTTTCGCCGCCGGCGATTGTCTGTTGGGGGAAAGGGTCGGGCGGTAGTTGGTTCTCATTCATGGGCTCGTTCTGTAGCGCGAACAGTTCCATGAAATTCCTGGTTGCATACAGGAACAGTCGTGCTGGGTATGGCTGATGGCTTCACCGGTTCAGCCTGCTTGATCTCTGCAACGTGCGCCGCAGGCAAGGTCAGCGGAAACACATAGATCGGTGGAGTTAGCAGCTTCACCAGCACTAAGAGCCAGCAGGCATGAGCCAGTGCCGGTCGTCGGGGCCAGGCTATGCTGACGGCGAGCGCTAAGAGAGCCAGCGCAGCTTGCGGTAATCGCATTGCTGATCAGCCATTCGAAGAGCATCGTCATGTCCAAACTCCGCGAAAACTCAACGGGTGATGGCAGCCTTGGTGGTAACCTGGGTGAGCAACTGGGCCAGTTCCTTCCGTTCCCTGGCGGAGAGCGATCCTGCTTTGACTAGTGTAGTCAGCAGCGGTGACAGTGAGCCGTCACAAAGCTGATTGGCGACTGTTTGCAGTCTCCAGCCGATGAGGGCGTTGCGATCAATGTTGGCCCGGAACTGCTGTGGCCCCTCGCCACGTTGCCGGTCAATACAATCCTTGGCTTCGAGCCGTTCGATGAGCTTGGCGACAGTGGCTTGTGCCCCGGCGAGCGGCTTGCTGGGGTAGAGCTTTTCCGCGAGTTGCCTGAGAGTGCAGCCATCGTGGTCCCAGAGGACCTGGAGCACGCTGAGTTCCGCATCCGTGACATCGGGGTAAGTCATCACTAATAGTCCTGAGTGCTGAGTCCTGAGATGACAGCCCGACGCGCTAGCGAGGGTGGACCTTGCGATTGCACGCACTCCCTCGCTAGCGCGTCGGGCTGTCATTAGACATAATGTCTATACCAGAGTATAGACGGCGTGTCTAGTCTATGTCAATGGAAAATATCCCGAGATTCCCGAAGATGAGATCATGGTGAAAAGCATGACCGATCCGTATGAAGTGAAGCCGCTCGATAAGCCGCCCTATTGCAAGGTGCAGGTGCCCGGTTCCAAGAGCATTACGAACCGTGCCCTGATTCTTGCAGCGTTGGCGCAGCCGAGTGAGTTGTCAGGACTCAGCACTCAGGACTCAGCACTCAGGACTTCTGCCTCGATTCTGGAGAATGCACTGCGATCTGATGATACCGAAGTGATGATCGATTCGTTGCAGCGGTTGGGAATTGCCGTCGAAGCTGATTGGGCGAACAACCGTATCACTGTTCCTTGCACTCCGATCTCGAAGTGGAACAAGAATGTTGAGCTCTTCTGTGGCAACAGCGGCACGACGATTCGTTTCCTGACTGCGATGCTTTGCGTTGGTGAGGGAACCTATCGACTTGATGGCGTGGCACGCATGCGGGAGAGGCCCATAGGCGATCTCGTCGAGTCGCTGCAGCAACTCGGCGTCGATATCCGTTGTGAAAACAATAATGGCTGCCCACCCATCATTCTGAATGCTCGGGGCCTATCAGGCGGCAAGATGACTGTCCGTGGCAATATCAGCAGCCAGTACCTTAGCGCTCTCATGATGGCATCGCCCTATGCGAAAGCACCTGTGTCCATCGTCACACAAGGCACGCTGGTTTCCTGGTCTTATGTGTTGATGACGCTCGCTGCCATGCATCGCTGGGGAGTTAATGTGGATGGCGGACATGAGGCATGTAGGAGGTTCGCCAAAAACCCGACTCAGCCGGGAGGCCTCATTATCATCATGCCACAAACCTATGAAGCTGGAAAGCACCTCATCGAAGCCGATGCCTCCAGCGCCAGTTATTTCTGGGCCGCTGCTGCCATCACCGGAGGCTCTATCGGCGTGCCCGGTCTGGATATGAGTGAGCAGGGAGATATGGAGTTCTACCACGCTCTCCTCAAGATGGGTTGTTTTGATTCAGCCATGTACACCATTACGGGTAATGCTTTGCATGGCATTGAAATAGACATGAACAACTTCAGCGACACGGTCATGACCCTCGCCGTCGTCGCTCTCTTTGCCGAAGGGCCGACGAAGATCACCAATGTTGCCCATATCCGTCATAAGGAAACCGACCGTATCGCGGCCCTGGCCACCGAACTTCGTAAGGTCGGCGCGGAGATCGAAGAGCACCCCGATGGCCTGACGATCCACCCCAGGCCCCTGCACGGAGCCATCCTGGACACTTATGACGATCATCGCATGGCCATGAGTTTGGCCCTCATCGGGCTCAAGATTCCGGGTATTTTCATTAGAAATCCCGGCTGTGTGGCTAAGACTTTTCCCTCCTACTGGCATACGCTCGAAAATCTGCGACAATAACAGTGGATTATCTTTCAAACTTGGTCATTCCCATGCGCTCCCTTTCCTGCTTTATCCTTCTGGCCTTCTCGGTTCCCCTCTGGTCTCAAGAAGCCAAGGACTACAACACCGATTGGCTGAAAGATCCCTATCAGCTGCAAATCATCATTCAGGCGGAACTCCATCCGCTCCTGACCAATGTCTATGTTGAACAGTTTGCCCGTGATCTTGGCGATAGCTTACAGCGCGATCTGGGCCGTACTGCCAAGGTCAGCACGATCATCTATCGAGACACTGGCGGCAAGAGCACCGATATGGGCCGGCAGATGATGGAAGCAGTTATCGAGCGCGGCTGGGGCGAACTCGACAATCTCCCCAAGCAGATCAATACGACCAAGGTGCATCTCGTTCGGCTCATCTATGTTGATGGCGAATATGAAGTGCAGAGCAGGCAGGTCGATGGCGATACGTCGTTTGTCAGCCCATTGCGCAAAGCCAAGACGACCGACCGGCAGTGGATCACGCGGCTGGCAGCCATGCAACTGGCCCAGGACTTTGGCCAGGTCGGCGAAATCGTTGAGGTGAACGGCCAGACCCTGCGCATCAAGCTGAGAAGCGCCGGGCTGGGGGTGCCCGAAACCATCCGCATGGTCCAGGGCGAAGTGATGGCTCTTGCTCAAGTCCGTCGCACAACCAGTAGCTATTCGGCGAGCCGGTTGGAGCAAACGCTGGCGTACATTACCAATGTCGATGCCGTTAAAGGCGAGGTGACCGCCAGGCTGTACACCCGTCTGCAAAATGCTCTGGCCAAAGACAGGCAGACGGTCGGCTTCCGGGTGATCAAGCTGGGTACCCGGGTTGTGCCTTTGCAACTGCGTGTTCTCGATCAGGATAATCAACCGATCAACGGCTACAGCGTCAGTCATTTTCCCAGCGGCTACGAATATGGCGGAGCGGAACAACTGGGCACCACCGATGCTCAGGGCCGCATTGTCTCGAGAGACCCTATCTACCATGTGGCCTTTGTGCGGGTGCAAATTGCCGGCGTCGGGAAACTTGATACCCCGGTGGCCCTCATCGAAGATCAGCCGGTGGTCATCAAGATCAGCGGCAACCGTGAAGCCTACACTCTGGAAGAAACCAAGTTCGAGTATGATCGCTGGATGAAGAAGTACAACGAAGTGAAAGATGCTTTTGAAGTGGACTGGGCCACGCTCGTGACCGCTTACGAGAGAAAGAAAGATACCGCCACCGTCGTCAAGAACATGCCCTTGATTGCGGCCAAGCTGAAAAGCAGTGTCGAAGACCTTCAAAAAGAACTGCAAAGAATCATCACAGCGGCGGGCAGCAACAAGGAAGCCATGAAACTGGTGGAACACGCTGATCAGACTTTGAAAGGGCTGATCACTTCAGTCAAGGAGATCGAGGAACGAGTTGAACTGGAAGTAAATCCCACAGAGGATCGCAAGTACCTGAAGCTGGCCAACGATGCAGAGCGCGAGTTCGATTATGACGAAGTGATCAAAAACCTCAAGCTCAGCTTGTCGCATAAGAAGGATCAGCCCAGGCAAATAGAGAGGTTGAAGCGACTCGAAGAGGTCTGGAAAACCGGATATAAGGACAAAGAACACGTCGAAGCGAGGACTTTCGCGCAGAAAGTCTGGGCAAACAAAGCTAAGCCCCTGACGTGGGAAGAAATCGGAAGAGAAATCCACACTGCGGAGCGCTACCTCGATGATTTGATCAATCGGGGTGACTACCTGACGGTGCTGGTGATGATCAACGCCGATCTGAAGCACATCAAAACACTCAATGCTGCCCTTGATACCTTTGGGAACAAAGAAGAGGATCAGGACAAGGTTCAGATCGTCGAGAAGGCGAAAAAAGAACTCATCGATTTCGAACGCAAGGCCCAGGATTTCGTGCGCAAAGCGATCAATGAAAAGAATAAATAAGACGACAGAGTCAATCTGCCGTCTGTTCTCCTTTTATTACCGTGGAGGATAAGGGGAGACGGGTGAGGGTGTGAGAAGGAGTCCTCACCATAGATGAGCAGGCTTTTGAGTCACGGATGACTTTACCTCACTACGTGCATCTGATCCAGCGATACCCCCCTGCTCTGGGCGGCGCGGAAAGTTACTTCGCCCGCCTCTCCCGCTATCTGGCTCAGCGGGGCAGCAAGGTCGATGTCCACACCTCCAATGCCCAGGCTCTCGAAGCGTTCTGGCGACGAGACGCGGCTCATCTGCCTGCCGAGGTAACTCAAGACGGCAACGTCACTATCCATCGTCATGCGATACGTCACTTTCCGGGCCGCAAGGTGGTGCTGAAAGCTTTGTCGCTGTTGCCCCATCCATGGATACAGGGACTGACACTGCCTGCCAGCCCGCAGTTGCCGAGCCTGTGGTCGCTCGCCCGCCGTTCTGCCGAACCGGTTACCCTCATTCATGGCAGCGCGTTTCCCTACACGTTTCCGCTCTACTGCGGCCTGGCGTGGGCTCGTCGGCTGAACATACCCTTCGTACTCACACCTTTTCTGCATCTGGGTGATCCGACCCGGCCTGATGATCGCACCCGGGCAGCGTACCTCAGTCAGCCGCTGCTCTATTTACTCCGGCAGGCTGACCGCATCTTCGTGCAGACGGAGCTCGAGCGTCAGGCGGTGGTGTCGCATGGCGTGAAGGAAGATCGGGTCATCCTGCAAGGTCTTGGCGTCGATCCGGATGAATGTACCGGTGGCAGCCGCCAGAGGGCCAATGATCGCTGGTTACTTCCGCACGATGGCCCGCTACGGCTGGGGCACCTTGCCAACCTCAGCGAAGAAAAGGGTACGGTCGATCTGCTGCGTGCCGTCATGGTGCTGCATGAAAGAGACGTGCCCTTCACCCTGCTGCTGGCCGGCCCAAGCATGCCCAACTTCCAGCGTGCGTGGGAGCAACTGCCCGCCGCTGTTCGGTCACATGTGCATCTGTTGGGAATCTTGAAGGACGAGGAGAAGCCCGACTTCTTCGCCAGCCTCGATGTCTTCGTTCTCCCCAGTCGTTCTGATTCTTTCGGCCTGGTGCTCCTCGAAGCCTGGGCCAATGGCATCCCCTGCGTTTGCTACCGAGCCGGCGGCATCGCTGAAGTGATTCGACACGAAGAGGATGGGTATCTTGCCCCCTGTGGTGATATTGTCGTTCTGGCCAACTATTTGGAAGAGTTACTGACCGATGATGCAGCAAGAACCTCGCTGGGCAAGAACGGCCAAACGAAGGTACTGAAGGACTACCGCTGGGAAGACAAACTGGCCCTGGTGCAACGAGTCTACCAATCGGTCTGTAGCTGAAAGCTGACGGCTGATAGCTGACAGCTTTTATGTGATGTGCTGTCGATGCTTCACCACGTCGGGCTTGAAGTCAGCGGTGCGTTTGGTGCGGAGCAGTTCCAGCGTCGGAGCGTGCATCACCCCATTGGAAGCGAGAATATCCGGGCGGTAGATGGTGCGGTTGCCATCCCAATCGGTGAAGGTGCCGCCTGCTTCTTCGATGATGGGAAGGAGTGCAGCGACGTCCCAGGGGCTGACACCATATTCGATCATCATCTCGCCGGAGCCCTGGGCGACAAGCATGAAGCCATAGAAGTCGCCGAAGCCGCGCTGGCGTTGTGACCGGTGGGTGATGTGGAGGAACGCTTCCTTGACGCCGCTCTCCATGAACCAGCTCAAGCTCGAATAGAAGACCTGGCTCTCTTCGAGGGTTTTCACTTTCGAGACGCTGATACGGGTCTGATCACGATAAGCACCGTTGCCCTGTAGCGCATGGAACGTCTGCCCTTCTTTGCCGAAAGCGGGCAGATAGCAGACGCCGGCCACGGGTTGTCCCTGGTATTCGAGGCCGACGAGTGTGCCCCACAGAGGGATGCCCCGAACGAAGCTGCGTGTGCCATCAATGGGGTCGATGATCCATTGGTAGCCAGAGGTGCCTTTGACGGTGCCCGACTCTTCGCCGAGGAAGCTGTCCTGGGGGAACAGGCCGAGCAGCCGGGACCGAAGCAGTTCCTCCGCCTTGCGATCAGCGACGGTGACTGGCGTATCGTTCTCTTTCCATTCGACGGCGACATTGTTATCGAAGTAACCCAGCGCGAGCTTGCCCGCATCGTGGGCACCATCGATGGCTCGCAGGTATCGTTCACGGCTAGCAGGGTTCATGCGTTGGCTCGCCTTTCAAAAGCGAAGGCTGTGCCACACTCCGGCGTGTACAGTACCCACGTCGGGGTGTGGTTTCCAGCGATTGCAACCACACCCCAATGGAGTACACATTGGAGTGTGGCACAGTCTACTTGTCTTATTATCAATGGGCGATGGAAATACCATCTGCATCTCACCCCGGCGGAACGACCCCTGCCGGGAAGACCAGCTCCGCCAGCTTGATGCCCACCCAGATGGCAGCGATACCGACGATGTTCTGCACCAGTACGTTGATCATCAAATTGCCCCACTGCTTTTCGACAATCATCTGCTCGTTGTGAAAAGCAAACGAGGAAAAGGTGGTAAAACCGCCCATGAAACCGACGAGCAAAATGAGCCTCGATTCTACGCTCAGCGCCCCCCGGTCGCAGCTTCCCCAGACTACGCCAAATAACAGGCAGCCGAGCAGGTTGACGATCATGGTTCCGTAGGGAAAGAGCTTCCCAAACCACGATTCCACCCATTCGGTAAGCCCATAACGGGCTAATGAGCCGAGACCCCCTGCCAGCACAATCCAGCCGCATTTCCAGTACCATGCGTGCATTTGCCCCTGCCTTTCTCGCTTCTCCACGCGCTACATTGGTGGGTTTGCCGTTCCCCTCTCTCTACTTCTTACCTAAAATAGACGAACATTCTCTTGAAATGCCCCCGGCGATTTGAGGAGAATAGTATCAGGATCGTTTACCGCTGCAGTACGAGTTGACGAGCAGGGCCGCTTCGTCGAACGCTCGATCTTGCAGGAAAAGAGCGCAATGGCAGTCGTCACCAGTGTCGATAATTTTCTGGACGTCGTACGCAAGAGCAAGGTGCTTGATGACGAGAAATTTTCTCAGTTCATCGAGCGATTGTCAACGACTGAACCACCGCTTGATCGGCCCGAGCAGGTGGCCCAGCGTCTCTATAAGGAAGGGCTGCTTTCCTATTTCCAATCGAAACAACTTCTCCAGGGGCGGTGGCGTCGATTCATCATCGGCCAGAAGTATAAACTGATCGAACTGATCGGCCAGGGTGGCATGGGGGCGGTTTATCTTTGCGAGCACCTTTCGCTCAAACGGCCTGTCGCCGTCAAAGTGATGCCAGAAGAGAAAGTGAAAGCCCCCGGCGTGCTCGAGCGCTTCCAACGCGAAGCCCGGGCGATCTCGCAGCTTGACCATAACAACATCGTCCGGGCCTATGACATGGGCTGCGACGAAGGCGTTCACTTTATGGTCATGGAGTTCGTCGATGGCGTGAACCTCGAACGACTCGTCACCAAGCATTTCAAAGAGACCGGATTACCCATCTCCCGTGCGGTGCACTACGCCATCGAAACCCTGCACGCCATGCAGCATGCCCACGAGATCGGCTGGATCCATCGAGATATCAAGCCGGCCAATGTTCTCGTTGATCGCTACGGCTGCATCAAACTTCTTGATCTGGGTCTCTCGCGCCTCTTCGAAGGCGATACCGATCAACTCACGATGAAGTTTGACGAAGGCAATGTCCTCGGCACCGCCGACTACATCGCTCCTGAACAGGCGCTCGATGTCAGTGCCGCTGACATTCGTTCCGACATCTATGGTCTGGGCGCCACACTCTACTTCATGCTCGCCGGCCGGCCGATGTTCCACAAGGGCAGCGTTGCCCAGAAGCTCGTCTGGCACCAGACCAAGTACCCTGAACATATCCATACGGTTCGGCCTGATGTGCCCGAAGAGATTAACGAGATTATCTTCCGCATGATCGCCAAGAAGCCCGACGACCGCTACCGTGAACCGATTGATGTGATTACCGCGTTGATGCCATTTATCACCGAAGAAGTGAAGCCGCCCCCGGAGGAAGAAGTGCCCTGGCCGAGCCCGCTGGTCAGGCAGCTTATTGCTACCACCAATTCCAAGCAACTGCAGCGGCCTCGTCGAGGCAGCCCGGCACCGTTCAAGACCAGCACCTCGAACGATGCCATGCGCATTCCCCCCCGACCTCTGTCGGATATTGATACCCTCAAGGACGAAGCTCAGAGCAAGTCTCAGACAAAGAAGACCAGTCGTTCTAAGAAGTTAAGCCCCGGCATTACCAAGGGGGAACTCATCACCATAGCCGTCGGTGCCGGGATGGTGACGGTGGCACTCACCATCATCGTGATGTGGTGGATCCTGCGGGGTTAGCACTGTCTCGTCTTCCCCACCTGATACACTTCCAGTATGAGTCTCGTCATCCTCGATTATGGCATCGGCAACCTGCGCAGCGTGCAGAAGGCCTTTGAAAAAGTGGGCACACCTGCCCTAATCACCAGCGATCCGCAACGGATCGCCGAGGCTAGCCATGTCGTGCTCCCTGGTGTGGGCGCCTTCTGCGATTGCATGGACAAGTTTACCGCCGCTCAATTAAGAGAACCAGTCTTAACTCATCTTCAACAAGATAAGCCCTTCCTGGGCATCTGTGTGGGTATGCAGATGCTGCTGACGACAGGCCACGAGAATGGCGTACACGCCGGTCTGGGCATCTTCGAGGGGGAAGTCGTTCGGTTCCCCACCGTAGAGGGCTATAAGGTGCCCCACATGGGTTGGAACCAGACAGCACTTCGGAATGGCGATGCGTTCTGGAACGGCCTGCCTGATTCGGCCTGGTACTACTTCGTGCATTCGTACTACTGCGTGCCGAAGGATCGTTCGCTGGTGGCGCTGGAGACCGACTATATCGCCCCCTTCTGTGCCGCCCTCCAGCGTGGGCGTTTGTTGGCGACGCAGTTTCATCCGGAGAAGAGCCAACGTGCGGGGTTGGAGTTGTTGAAGAGGTTTGTTTCGATGTGAGAGTTGCCCTCACGCTCTGTTATGATGGTAGACATCACGCTCCGCGTGATGCAGCGGAGACAGGCATCTCAATCAAGACTTGTGATACTGCGATTGCACCCCACGACATCACGACGGAGCGTGATGACTACCATCACTCCGCCATCGGGAGCGTGACACGCTTCTTCGCTTGCTCCACTGCCGACGCTCGCACCCAATTCAGGTCACCTCGTCGCCAGAGGTAGGCGTAGGCCACGAGCAGAATGGCGAGGAAAAAGATCATCTCGCCAAAGATCAACCACGCGCTGGCGAGGGCGCTGTGAGCATCAACCACCGAACCAGCTGGGGCTAACGGGGCGACACTTTTGACCAGCAGATCGTGAGCAGTCGTTTGCTCAGCAGGCACACTAAGCGTATTGAGCTTGCCGAACAACGTGGCCCAGGGGAAGAAGAAGACCAGTTCGACTTCAAAGATGACGAAGAGCAGAGCAACGACATAGAAACGTAAATCGAACTGCACCCACGAACTACCTACCGGGTCTTCGCCGCATTCGTAGGGAATGTCTTTCTCAGCGTTCTTGACCTTGGGACGAAGCAGCGCACCGGCTGTGAGATTGACGAGCACAAACCCGATGCCGACGATCACGAAGATCAGCAGATATGCAATCAGTGTCGGCATCAGTTAGTTTTTCTCGTCGCCACGCTTCATGGCCTTGCTGCGGGCCTTGGCTTTCTTCTTGGCAGTGACTTTTGTTACATCATCGGGCACATATTCTTCAACAGTCTCGTCACCAAGAATCACTTCGGGGATGACCTGCGCAGTGACTGGCAGCGGCTTGCGATTGCTGAACCCGGCATAGAGTTCATGCCAGTGGGTGACGGCTGTCTCGCCCTGCTTCCAGCAATATTCAACTTCGCGGCCATCGACCCAGGCGGGGAAATCGACGAGCCCTTCCCATCCTTTGAACTCGACGCCCAGGTTCCGCATCTCCTGCAGGCAATCTTCCAGGCGATCAGCGTGATCGGAGACTTCCGCTTCCAGCAGACGGCGATCGTCCATCGACGGAGCCAGATCGTTCTTCATGTCGAGCTTGTTCTGTAGCCGCTCGTAGAGGCGAGCGGTGTTGCCGATGTCATCGACGATATGTCGCACCAGCGGTAGCATCTTGTTCGCTTCATCGAGAGTGAAGAAACGTCGTCCGGAGGGGGCATGACGGTCAGGCATGATGCATCACTTAGTTGAAAGATAAAAGTGTACGTCTTCACCGATAATCGTTTGCATGACCAATGAAAACAGATTTCTGCATTCTAGAAGGCAGTCAAGGCGTTGGCTTGGGGGGTAGTGACGGTTTTGGCGGTTCGGGGGGCTTCGTCCACACCGGAGCGGTCAATTCCTTCGAGGCGGCGACCACCATGGGGTTGAGCGTGTTCTGTCCCCAGGCCACTTCCAGAGGCAGCTTGGCGAAGTCGACGATGAGGCCATCACGACTGTAGCCGGAGAGATCGTGGTTGGAGCCCATGTAAAGACAATCGACCGGACACGGGTCAACGCAGAGTGCGCAGAAGATGCATTTGCCGTAGTCGATCTTGAACCCGTTGACACGGAAGCCCTTGCCCATCGGGTTCTTTTCCTTCTCGATGTAAATGCAATCGACGGGGCAGGCACGCACACACTTGTCACAGGCGATGCAGGTCGTCAGATCGAAGCGATGAAATCCTCGATAGCGGGGCGACACTGCGACCGGCTTCTCCGGGTACTCGTACTGCTTCGTGAACGGCTCGGTGCGATAGGTGCGAAAGAAGGTGCGCAGCGTTACCCGCATCCCCGCCAAGACGGTGACGATGGTCTGCCAGATGTTGTGGAACCATTGACGCAACGAATCAACTCTTTCTCCCCTCTCCCCCGGAGGGAGAGGGGTTGGGGGTGAGGGGGTACGGGGACTTGCACCCGCAACCACTCCGGGCGCTGACGCGCCCCGGCTCTTTTTAGATGTGAATTCCCTTACCTAACCACGCCACTCGTGCCGCTTCGCCCATACCTTCGGATAGCGTTGGGTGGCCATGCACGATGCGGGCCATGTCTTCGGCACTGCCTTTGAAGGCCATGGTGGTGACTGCTTCAGCAATCATATCGGAAGCACGGGGGCCAAAGATATGGACGCCGAGAATGCGGTCGGTCTGCGCATCGCTGAGAACCTTGACCGTGCCTTCGGTTTCATCCATCGCCTTGGCTCGGCCGTTGGCGATGAAGGGAAACTTGCCAACACGGTACTGCACGCCTGCTGCTTTGAGTTCATCCTCGGTCTTGCCGACCGCCGCCATTTCGGGCCAGATGTAGATGACGCTGGGGATGATGTCGTAATCGACATGGGCCACCTGCCCCGCCAGATGCTCAGCGATGGCGATGCCTTCCTCCATCGCCTTGTGGGCCAGCATCGGACCGGCAATGATGTCGCCCAGGGCATAGATGTTCGGCACATTGGTCTGGAAGTGCTTATTGACAGGTACCTTGCCCGTTTTGGGATCGACCTGCACGCCCACGGTTTCGAGCCCGCATCCTTGGGTGATTGCCCGCCGGCCTGTCGAGACCAGCACCTTGTCTCCGGTGATCGTCACCGGCCCGGTCTTGCTTTCAGCGGTGACTGTCACTTTCTTGCCATCACTCTTGGCACCGGTCACCTTGGTTTCGAGATGGAACACCATGCCCTGTTTCACCAGCGACCGATGCACCATGGCTGCCAACTCGCTGTCGTTAAGTGGCAGGAGTTTAGGAAGGAACTCGATGACGGTGACCTTCGACCCGAGCCGCAGCCAGACGGAACCCATTTCGAGGCCGATATAGCCACCACCGATGATGATGAGGTGCTCGGGAACCTTGTCGAAATCGAGAGCTTCGGTGGAGGTGACGATGGTCTTGCCATCGACTTGTAAAAACGGCAGCGTGCTGGGTTCACTGCCCATGGCCAGCAGAATGTTGTCGGTATCGAGGATGGTGGTGGTGCCATCGTTGCCTTTGACTTCGACCTGGTTCTTGTTGATGATCTTGCCGGTGCCGAAGATGCCTTTGACGCCATACTTCTTGAAGAGGAAGGCGATGCCATCGACGAGGCCTTTGACGATGCCGTTCTTGCGTTTGATCATTGTCGGCACATCGAGGCCGAGGCTGCCCACGCTGATGCCATGCCGGGTGAAGTTGTGCTTAGCCTGGCTGTAGAGTTCGCTCGAATCGAGAAGGGCCTTGCTGGGGATGCAGCCGATGTTGAGGCAGGTGCCACCAAAGGTCCCACGTTTGTCGATGCAGGCGACTTTCTTGCCCAACTGAGCTGCACGAATGGCAGCGACGTAACCCCCGGGACCCGCACCGATGACAACCAGATCGTAACGCTCGGCCATGACTGCTCCAACATGTTTGATTTGTAGTTATCTTATGAGGAGAGCAGACAGCTATCAGCTATCAGCCGTCAGCTTTCAGCTACATCGTTGTTGTCAGATGGACTAACTGGAACTCTTTCCCGTGTTGCTTGCCGCCATCTTCAAGAAATCTATCACGAACCACACTTCAGCAAGCCGACGCTCAAGATAGGACTTACTCTCTTTTGTTGGCATCATGTCGCTTACCGCACTACATGACGATATCGCTGCCTTTGGGCAGTACCTCAAAGCGGAGCGTGGGTTGGCGGCGAACACGTTGCTGGCTTACACGCGCGATTTGGATCATTTCGCTGAGTGGTTCGGGGCGACCAAGCAGAAGGATCACATCAGTTTGGGGCTGGCAGGGTTCAGTCAGTATGTCAGCCATCTCAGGGAAGTCATCAAGCTCGCACCGCCCAGTATCGCCCGGCATCTGGTGGCCCTCAAGATGTTCTACCGGTTCCTGAAGCTGGAGGGCCGGGCCAGCAACACGGCTGTGGATCTGCTGAGCAGCCCTACGTTGTGGGATCGGTTGCCGACGGTGCTGGGTTCCAAGAGCGTGACCAAACTGCTGACCGCACCGAATGCCGACGACAAGTTCTATCTGCGTGATCGGGCGATACTCGAAACCTTCTATGCCAGCGGCGCCCGTGCTTCGGAAGTAGCTGGGTTGAAGACCAACGATCTGTATTTGAGTCAAGGATTCTGCCGATGCATTGGCAAAGGCAGCAAGACGCGCATGGTGCCGTTGGGCAAGCCGGCGATAGCTGCAATCGAAGCGTATCAGAAGGAATTGCGGCCCAAGCTCATGGAACGCCGAACGGAATCGCCTTATCTCTTTGTCAGCAGGCATGGCAAACCGCTCACTCGAATCGAACTCTGGCGCGTGATTCGTAAATATGCCTGTCGGGCAGGCATCACTGGTAAGGTCTCGCCGCACACGCTACGGCACAGCTTTGCCACCCATCTACTGGAAGGCGGCGCTGATCTGCGTGTCGTTCAAGAACTGCTGGGCCACGCCAACATTGCGACCACGCAGCACTATACCCATGTTGATCGTGCCAGGTTACAATCGATACACAAGAGGTTTCATCCCAAAGGTTAGAGTTGTCAGTTGCCAGTTTTCAGTTGTCAGTGACAGATGATACGTGCGGCTGACAACTGATAACTAACAACTGACAACTATTGTCTTGCGACTAGTACTTCCACTCCATCCGGAAGAACGGCCCATGATAGTCAAAACGGCCGAACTCGCTGCCGTCGATGAGTGCCATGTCTTTGGAAAACCAGGCTTCGTAGAGGTAGCCTGCTGAAAAGCTCAACCGATCAGCATACCTTGGAGGAGCGTAGCGCAGGGCGAGTTGGCCGCCCACATGCCAGATCATGCCGCCTTTGGAGGCGCTTTCACTATCGCTGTGAAAATCGTTGTCGATGTTGGATGCGGTGGCGATGCAGGCTGTATAGGTCCCCCATTGGATGCCGCCATCGAATCGACCGGTCAACGACAGGCCCGTATCTCGGAAGGGCACTTCAAACCGCATTCCCGCACGAGGGCCGGCGCCAATGAACTGCTGACGGTAACGGGCTTCGATGTAGCTCGGCAGATTCGAAGTAAAGTCGAGCGCGAAGTTGTTTTGAAAATCTGCGATGGTCAAACGAATGGAGGCATCCCACTGAGCGCGGATCACTGCCAGGATGGGAAACGTCTCGGAGAGGAAGCCAAAGTCGAAGGCATCGAGCTGTGCCGAGTGGGAGAACGAGTAGAGCGTATCCGAGCTGGCTTCATAGACCCTGGTGCTGCTGTCGCTGTAGATGCCCTGGTAGCCGAAATAGAAGTTCCACGGCCCACGGTTGAGCAAGCCGACTTCGAAGCGGGGCATGACGGTCCAATCCATGTTGGGCGAGAAGCTGGGACCGCCATCAATGCCGGTGCCCCGGAAGCGGGGTTGCACGATGGCGAAGTCAAGGTTGTAGTAGAGTTGAGGCAGGTAGGTCTCGGCTACCACAGGAACAGGGAGCGAATCAACGCTCTGAATCTGGGTAGTTGATTCTAACACTGGCGGCGGAAGAGATTGCACACCCTGCGCTGAAGCAGAGTGGGCAGACAAACAGGCAAGCAGCAGAACAGTCATGCAGGTCGAAAGTCTCATGGCGCACTTTCTCCACGGTACGAGTCAGAGCGCGAGACATAGCCCAAGACTGAGATTTGTGCAAGAGGGGAACGTAAAGGCTTGATTCAGCCTACAGATACGACAACCAGACCGACTTGTGACGCTGCTTGATGCCCGCATACCAATGGCAGAGCGGGTAAAGGATGACTATCACCCCAACCCAAACTGCGTAGACCACCGGCAACGAGAAGCCGAAGTCAGGCGGCACATGGCCCAGCGGTGGATTCGAGAATAGCCATGAGGGAAGCTCATGCAGATGCCACCAGGCTGCGAGAACCCATAGCCCGTGAATCAGGGGCAGGTGCAGAAGATAGAAAAAGAGGGGTACCTTGCCAAAGATGATCAGCGGCCTGGCCCAGCGACCGACACCCGCATCGAACCAGGCTAGGAACAGCAGCGCCGGGCCAAGCGTCATCAAGAGATAACAGAGCGAGGGTGGCTGCTTGGTGCAGTTCAGAAAAGAAATGAAAGTCATGATGGGTGAGGGCTGCACTGCCCAATGACTTGTTTCGCCATAGCCATTAATGAACCTGAGCAGCACAAAGCCGAGACAGCAACCGAGACCGATGAGATAGAGCAAGCGTTGCCGCCGTTTCGCATCCCAGCCATAGGTCATGCCCAGGCAGTAGCCGACCGCCATCACGCCGACCCAGGGGATGAGTGGGTAGCCTGCGCTCAGTTCAACACCCTGCATTTCGATATTGGTGGATTGAGCAACGGGAAATCCATGCCAGGGCCAGATGAGGGCGGTGGGATCATGCAGGAGGTGCCAGACCCAGGCTGCTGAACCGAACTGCCCACCTTTGATGTGATCCACCAGATGATGACCGAAGATTAACGCCAGGCCGAAGGAGACGATGGCCCAGGTGGGAAGTTGTACCAGCACGGCGAGAAAGATCATCGACCAGCCTAGCGTCCAGATGACCCAACAGGGGAGATAGGTGAAGTCGAAGTTCCATGACCAGCCGAAAGTGCGAACGATGCACCATTCGAGGAACAGCAGCCAAAGCCCCCGGGTGAAGAGGAACAAACTCAGTTGTGTAGCCGTCTTGCCACGAAGGTATGAAAGAGCTGCACCGACACCGGCCAGGAGGATGAACGTCGGGGCACAGAAGTGAGTGATCCAGCGGGTGAAGAAGAGCGCCGGGGTCGTCTGTTCGAGGTTGGTGGGATCGATGGTGTGGTAGAAGAAGAAATCACGGACGTGATCGAGAGCCATGATCACCATGATCAGGCCCCGGAGGAGGTCGATGGAGTGGAGACGGGGTTTTTGGGGCACGTGGGTTTCACGTCGGCCTTACGGCTCGACGCTCGCATCTATTACACAAACTTCGTCTTGCCCGGCATCGCCACGGGCGGCGTGGGGTATTTATCGATCTTGTAGCTCGGCGGCGACAGGTCTTCCTTGCTGTTCATGGCCATATCCCATTCGATCTTCTTGCCGGTGTAGGTGCTCATGCGGCCCATGATACCGGTGAGGGTGCTCTTAGCCATCCGTTCACCGTCGTTGATGGGCTTGCCATTGCGGATGGAATCGAACAGCTCGTTGTGCTCGTGTTGATACATGTCATCTGACGATTGCTCGCGGCTGGCCTGCCAGGCCTTGGGGCCCTTGATGCGCCAGCGGCCATTCTGCCAGTGGGCTGAACCCTTGGTGCCGAAGACATGGAAGGAGTTGTCGTTATGGCAATCCTTCATCTGCCGGGTGAAGCAGTAGCCCTTCACGCCATTGTCGTATTCATAAGCCACTGCATGGTGATCGTAGATATTGCCAAAAACCGGATCGGTACGGACCTGTCTGCCGCCCATGCCGACTGCGAACTTGGGATTGGCGTCCTTCATCGCCCAGTTCAGCTTGTCTATCGTGTGAATGGTCTGTTCGCAGATATGGTCGCCGGAGAGCCAGGTGAAGTAGAGCCAGTTGGCAATCTGCCATTCCATATCGGTCTGGTCGGGGCCTTTGGGCAGGTGCCAAAGAGTACCGGTGATATAGTTAGCTTCCATGGAGACGATGTCGCCGATGTCCCCATCATGAATGCGTTTAAACATCTCGCGCATGGCATTGTGGTAACGCCAGCAGAAGCCGGCGACGACGGCCAGGTTCTTCTTCTTGGCGATCTCCACCGATTCCAGGATCGACTTGCAGCCTGGGGCATCGGTACTCATCGGCTTTTCAACAAAGGCATGCTTGCCTGCTTCAACCACAGCTCTGAAGTGAGTAGGACGGAAATGGGGAGGCGTGGCCAGCAGAACGACATCAACGCCGCTGGCGATCAGTTCCTTGTAGGCATCTAGCCCGACGAAGCAATTCTTATCGGTGACGGCGAACTTCTCGCCGATGTTATCCTTGAGCGTCTTCTTGCAGCTATTGAGACGACCAGGGTAGAAATCAGCCAGGGCGGTGATCTGCACAGCGGAGCCGGTGTTGGCGGCCTGCTGGGCAGCTCCGGTTCCTCGTCCGCCACAGCCGACCAAGCCCACTTTCAGCACATCGCTACCGGCGGCATGCACGGAGGGAGCCAGCGATAGCAGCCCGGCGGAAGCGGCCACGGCGCTGCTTTGAAGAAAGGTTCGACGATCTGGCATGGGAGAAGCTCCTGGCAATTCTCTCGAGAAGGGAAACGGGCAGGAGCGTTATTCTAAGCAACACAAAAGAATAGACCAATCCATATCGTGGGTACACGACCTGACAGACCAAGTCCCCGCTGGAAATTACTCGGTTTACGACTTCCCCAGCGGGGCACCGATGCAACTGACTCAAATCCTGTCTTAAGGACCGCTAGGCCTTTGCGCGGCGGTCCCACTCGGCTTGATGATGTTAGGCTGGCTTCGATGTTGCCAAATGGGGATCACGAAGACGAGTACCACGGAGACGACCGTGATCAGTAAGATGCCGATCAGGATGGACGCCTTCAACCAGTTTTCATCAGCCGGCGTCTCCTCAGCGAGTACAGACTTCTTCTTCTTTCCCTTTTTGTTTTTGTTCTTCTTTTTCCTGGGTCGTTCTTCTTCCTCTTCCTCGTCTTCGTATTCATCCTCGGCGGGCATGGCCTGGGCGACTGCCATGGCGGGCTGCACAACCATGGCCGGCGGGGGAGCCGTTTGCTTCATCTTGATGGTGATGTGCGCGCCGCAAAAGGGACACGCTATGGTCGCCGGGCCGGTCAAGGCTGGCAGGCTGAACTGATTTCGACATTTCGGGCATGCTGCTAAACGTGACATAGTGCCAACCATGCTGATGGGTGAGGTACCTTGCTTATGAAGAAGTAAAGGATGCCTTAACCTTCGACTCTACCAACTTCCCAGGCTCTGCCAAAGGCACTTTCTCCATATTTCCAACATACCTCAAAAGTAGAGTCGTTATGTTGCGCAGGGTGACTATTTTCATAAATCTCTGTGAAACTGTAACGTCCTGAAGTAATAGACATTTTGGTGTTTAGGGGTTAGAGGGTCTGTGCAATCATGACGGTTCTATGAACTTGGGTCACCTTCATAACCTCCTCATTTGAGCGCACTATCTAAATTAATGACACTATCGAAGCGAATGGTCTTCTGCATCGTCTTGTAGAGAGCAGAGAAGCCGAGGCTCACCCTAGTGAACCATCGGCAGTGAACCCTCGGAAGTCCAAGAGTGTCTTGCCTGAATGATCCGCCTGAATGATGCGAGGGAAACGGGCTGAACGGGCTGAATTGAAAGAGAGAACCACCATGATTGACACCACCAGGAAAACGCCCTTACAGCGTCACAGGTTACAGAAACTGGAAGGCTGGGTTGAGCGAATTGACCAGTCCAACCGCCGGCTGCACGTCCGCACGGGCAGCAAGGACAAGTTCGGTGTCTGCATCTTGATCCCCGATCAATGCGACATCCGTCATCTACAGCATCATCTGCAACTCAGCACTCTGATGCCGTGCGATCAACTCAGCATCGCTTATCAGGAAGATGAGTTTGGCGCGCGAATCGCCCAAAGCATCGAGCTGATTCCTGCCTGATGCCATCGAAGCCCAGCGAACGGCCCCATCTGCTGACCAGGGTATGGTTAGCAGGTGGGGCTGTTGCTGTTTTAGCCAATGGTGGCGCGACGCTGCCGGTCGCCCTCGTAGGCTTCGACGATCTTCTGCACCAGCGGATGCCTGACGATGTCAGCATTCTCAAGCGTGATGACGCCGATGCGATCGACGTTCTTGAGCCGATGGCCGGCATCGATCAAGCCGCTGGGGATGTTGCGAGGCAAATCGATCTGCGTCACGTCTCCGGTGATCACCATCTTCGAGCCCGCTCCGAGACGGGTCAGGAACATCTTCATCTGGGTGATCGTCGTGTTTTGTCCTTCGTCAAGAATGATGAACGCCTGACTGAGGGTTCTGCCACGCATGAAGGCGAGCGGTGATAGTTCGATGACATTCGTATCAAGGTAACGGCGGACGAGATCGATGGGAAGCAGATCTTCCAGAGCATCGAGCAACGGTCGCAGATAGGGGTTCACCTTGTCCTCGATATCACCAGGAAGGAAGCCAAGCTTTTCTCCAGCTTCGACGGCGGGACGACAGAGCACGAGCTTCTTGATCTGTCCTGCCTTCAGAGCGGCGGCGGCGGTGGCGGTAGCCAGGTAGGTTTTCCCTGTGCCGGCCGGGCCGATGCAGATGGTGATGTCCTTTTCCTTCATCATGCGGACATAGCGGGCCTGTCCATCTGTTCGGGGGCGTACCCCTTTACCGATGGTGTCCACCGCCAGGCGTTCGGGGCTGTCCTTGTCTCCGGTGCGCTGGAGCGTTTCCAGGGTCATTTGCACATCGCTCGGAGTGATAGGGCCTGTCTTGGCGATGGAGCGAAGCTGGGTTATGACCCGCTCTGCCAGGTGGATTTGCCCTTCGGGACCATCCAACAACAGGGTTGCGTCCCGTGGGATGATTTTGATGCCTAGCGTTTCACGAATCGTACGCAGGTGCTGGTCGCGGGGCCCAGGACGTTGAGGACTTCGTTTTGATCATGGAGTGTGAGAGTCAGTTCAGCCATGAGTGGTACTTCTCGCCAGGTTCAATGACAGCCCGACGCGCTAGCGAGGGGCGGCGTGCAATCGCAAGGTCCACCCTCGCTAGCGCGTCGGGCTGTCATCATATCATACGGCCCATTGCAGGATGCCATAGGTGACGGGCACACTGAACAGGATGGAATCGAAGACGTCGAGCAAACCGCCAAAGCCCGGCAGGGCGGCGCCGGCGTCCTTCTGATGAAGATCACGCTTGATGAGCGACTCCATCAGATCGCCAAGCATGCCGGCAATGCCAATGACCATTCCCATCAGAAACGTCATCACCCAGCCAGGTATTCCCCACGTTGAATCATGGCGGAAAGGAAACTGGCCGGTGGGGTCGAGATCAAACCAGGTACCGACACCTTGAATCATCAGCACCGCGCTCAGACCGGCGATGAGAATCCCGCCTGCTGCCCCTTCCCAGGTCTTTTTGGGGCTAAGCAAAGGCGTCATCTTATGCTTGCCGAACAACTTGCCGGTGAAGAACGCTCCGATGTCGCAACACTTGGGAACGAAGATGGCCACCATGAGAGCGATGGTGCTTGGCCCGGTGCCTGTGGAACCCCCTGGATGAAACCATCGCAGCTGAATCAGGAACGAACCGAGGAAGCCGATGTAGGCCACGCTGAAGAACGTCAAAGCCAGACGCTTGGTGACCTGTCCGGGTTCATGGTAGTACCAGGCTTCGACAAGAAACGTGACAAGCAGACTGGTGAGCAACCCTCCAGTGATCCATGCCAGGGGAGCACCCGGCCAGCCCAGAGCGCTGGCCCAGTTGAAGATCACCAGTAATAGCATTGAACCGTAAAGCGGGAAGGATCGTGGCCGTGCTTCAGCGGGAAGCAGTTGCTGAAGTTCATAACCCAGGGCAAAGGTGACAGCGATGCCAAACGTGAATGAGATGGGGAACCACGGAGCGAACCAGCGATCAAAGCAGAGAACCGAAAAGCCCCAGATGGCCAGGAGCGTTCCGACGATAAGACGTGCTCTCAACATCATCAGTCCAAAGTTATTGTGGAATCGTTCGTGATAACCCGCTGTCAGTAGTTCCTAGTGCCAGAATATAGTCTGCTGCCCCATAGCTCCAGTGTTTTGCATCAGGATAATGGCCGGCTGAATCCTGAAAGCAGGTGCGAAGCATGTCGGTATCAATGATGCCAGGGTTCAAAGGGATGGCTGCCAGGCCTTCAGGGAGGTCATCCGCCAGGGCCTTGGTCAGTCCTTCGATGGCGTACTTCGAGGCGCAGTAGGGGGCGACTTCAGCCGAGGTGGAACGGCCCCAACCGGAGCTCATATTGACGATGATCCCGCTGCCCCTTTTGATCATCGTCGGCACTACATGGCGGATCAGGTTGGCCACGCCTTTGATGTTCACATCGATGAGGGGATCAAACTCGCCGGCAGGGATATCCCAAAGAGGGGCAAGCCGGTTCATCAGAGCAGCATTGTTGATGAGCAAATCGGGTGGGCCATGCTTTTCGATGAGGGGTGTCACCCAGGTCTGCACTTCAGCATCACTGCCTACATCGACAGTGCTGAAAGAATGTGGAGAGGGGTACTGCTGTCGCAAAGCCTGGACATGATCACGATTACGCCCGCAGCCCCAGATAACATGGCCTTTTTCGATAAACCGATCGACTAAGGCCCGGCCTAACCCACGAGTGACGCCGGTCATGAGAATGGTGCGGTTCATCGTTGATTCCAAACAGTAATGTTGTGCGTACATTGAGGTTATGGTGTAATTGAATTACCATAACCGCTGTGGTGGCAAAGGATAAGGTATTACATGTGCGCGATATTAGTTCTCTTATTTGGAGCCTCGCTTGGCCAGGACAACGAGGCTTCTCGCATTGTTTTCAAGCTAAATACAGGAACTGTTGCGACACATAGAAAGGTTGCCTATCAAGGCGAGTTCAAATATGTAGTGTTGCTTGATCAATATGGACGTCCGTGCCCCACGGGAAGATTTGCCAAAATTGAGCGAGATAGGCTTAGTGGCCCGTTTGAAAAAAACCTTAATCTTATCACTATCTCCGTTCTTCCCCCAACACCTGGGTACTTCTTGTTCTGTTCAGGTAGGCTCGTCTACTTCACGCATATTTCTGGGGAAGGGGGAGCCCAAATCTTCGCGCCTGATCTTACCAGGAAGCCTATTAGCATTGACACTTTTCTAGAAAGTAACGAGGTGTTCTTGAGATATGTCAGAGATTATCGTGATGTCTTTGGACAACGCCCTGAGAACACTCCGCAGCAACGACAGGTCTTTTTGCTTCCTGGGTATCTTTCTGCGGTTGATGGGAAGAATGTCAAAACTAGTGCCTTCCGCACCATTGCTGACTACCCCAAACAACCTCCTGTCTTTGTAGAAGCAAAACCTGACAACGCTCAGAAACACACATTCAATCCCGACTATTCCCAGCGCTTTGCCATTCGATTTCATCAACTCATTTACACCGTCACCATCGACAAGGATTCTGGCGAGTATCTTTTCGAGGACTTCGCCAAGAAGATCAATGCCGCTGAACAACCTCGACCCGCATTGCCGCCCTGGCTCTATCAGCCAAAATCCAAGGATGAATCTGTCTATGAACTGAAGTACGGCAGACTGATCCCAGGTTTCCTGGCCCAGATTGGCGAAGAAGAATGGCTCTTCGTGCCCGACGTTGGCGGCACCATCATTGATGCCAAAGAATATCTGAAAACCTACCAACCCTGGTCTCGGCGTATCTACAACCTGCCGGGGAAGTTCGTTCTCGCGACTGAGAAATAGACAGAGCAGCCCGACTTAACGATTGCAACCCCCCTCAGACTAGAGTAAACTACTTATACTGCCGGTAATCCTGCCTGACTGTTCGTGTTTGCACCAGGAACGACTGTTTATGACGATCCGATCTCTCTCCAGCGGATGGCTGTCTTTGCTTGTCTTGGCTTTCGTCATCGCCCCGGTCTGGGCCGATGATACCAAGCCGACTGACAATAAGAACGCGCCCATCAGTTACGACAAGCAGATTCGTCCGATCTTCCAGGCCCACTGCCAGGGCTGTCATCAGCCCGCCAAGGCCAAGTCGGGTTATGTGATGACCACCTTTGACAAGCTCATCGCCGGTGGTGAATCGGGTGCCAAGGCTATCATCCCGAAAGATACTGAGAACAGTCACCTGCTCGACCTGATCACCCCGGAGAATGGCAAAGCCAAGATGCCTCCCGATGGTCGTGCTCCGCTGGCTGGTTCGGATATCGATTTGATCAAACGCTGGATCGCTGAGGGCGCAAAAACGACTCTCCTGCTGAAGCCAAGCCTTATGGCCCTGAGAACCCGCCGACTTATACCCGGCCTCCAGTCATCTCCGCCATCGATTATTCTCCCGATGGTAAATGGCTGGCCATTGCCGGTTTCCATGAAGTGCTGCTCTACACCGCTGATGCTGGCAAGCTCGAAGCCCGTCTCATCGGCCTTTCGGAACGTGTACAGTCGCTGCGGTTCTCGCCGAACAGTGAATACCTGGCCATCGCTGGCGGGCTCCCTGCCCGGCTCGGTGAAATCCAGATCTGGAAGCTCGCTGATAAGAAGCTGACCCTCTCCGCTCCGTTTGGTTTTGATACGCTCTACGGCGTCAGTTGGTCCCCCGATAACACCAAGGTCGCCTTTGGCTGTGCCGACAACACGGTGCGGGCCATCGATATCAAGACCGGTCAGCAGGTCTTGCAACAGGGTTCGCACAGTGATTGGCCCCTCGATACGACGTTCAATCCCAAGGGCACACATGTCGTCTCGGTAAGCCGGGATATGTCCACCAAACTCACTGAGGTGGCGACCCAGCGGTTCATCGATAATGTGACGTCGATTACTCCAGGGGCTTTGCGGGGCGGCATCAACAGTGTCGTCAGCCACCCTTCCCGTGATGAAATCGTCGTCGGTGGTTCCGATGGCAAGCCGAAGGTCTACCGGATCTTCCGCAACGTCGAACGCAAGATCGGCGATGACTCGAACCTGATCCGTGAATTACCTGCCCTTCCCGGACGTGTCAACTCGGTAGCGATCAGCAGGGATGGCAAGCGCATCGCCGCTGTCAGCAGCCTCGATACCGTCGGCACGCTGCAAATTTATGGCTACGACTTCGATCCCACGCTGCCCGAAGAGCTGAAGAAGATCATGGCCAAAGAAGTGACCGCCCGAAGCCCGGAAGAGAAGAAGAAGATCGAGCAGTATTATGTTGAAGCAGTCAAGCTGCTGGGCAAAGCTACCAGCGAGCACAATGCTCTGTTCTGTGTCGCCTTCGATGCCAAGGGCGATACTGTCGCAGCTGCCGGGGCTGATGGCCAACTGCGGTTGTATGAGGCAGCTACCGGCAAGTTCATCAAAGCGGTGTCAGTCGCACCCAAGATCGACAAGCCTGCCGCTTCTACCCTCGTCGCTGCTGAGCGACCTCAGGAACCTGTTGTCAAAGAGACGCTGCCCAAGGGGGCGACTCTCATCACCCTCGAAACGACCATGAAGACGGTTCGGCTCACAGGCCCGTTTGATTACGCTCAATTGCTGGTCTTCGGCAAGATCAAGAACAGCGATGGCGGCCAGGATGTCGTTGATGTCACACGCCAACTGCAATTTCAACTCAGCGACAAGATCATCGCCGTCGATCCCAATGGCCTCGTTCGGCCCCTCGCCCAGGGCAACTGCGTGTTGCACTACAAGCTGGGACAGTCACAAGGTTCGGTGCAGGTTGTCGTCGCCAACTACACCGCTGAACCTGCTGTCGATTACATCCACGATGTGATGCCTGTGCTCTCTAAAGTCGGCTGCAATGCGGGCACCTGTCACGGCGCTCAGGCAGGCAAGGCGGGCTTCAAGCTCAGTCTGCGTGGGTATGACCCCATCTTCGATGTGCGTGCCTTCACCGATGACCTCGCTTCCCGCCGTACCAACATCGCTTCAGCAGAGAACAGCCTGATGTTGCTCAAGTCCTCAGCCGCTGTGCCGCACGTCGGTGGTCAGCTCTATAAGCCCGGTCAGGCACACTACGAAATCCTCAAACGCTGGATTGCCGCCGGGGCCAATCTCAAACTCGATTCACCCCGGGTCACTTCCATCGATATCGAACCCAAGAACCCGATTATTCAGCGTGAGGGCAACAAGCAGCAGTTCCGAGTCGTCGCCACCTATGCCAATGGCGAGCAGCGGGACGTCACTCAAGAAACCATTCTCGAAAGCGGCAATACTGAAGTAGCCACTCACAATAAGGCTGGTCTGCTCACCGCTGTCCGTCGCGGCGAGGCGCCCATTCTGGCCCGCTTCGAAGGGGCCTACGCTGCCACCACTCTCACCGTGATGGGTGATCGCACCGGCTTCGCCTGGAAGCAGCCCCCCAGCTACAACCGCATCGATGAACTCGTCGCCGCCAAGTGGCTGCGGATGAAGATTTTGCCCTCGGAGCTTTGTTCCGACATCGACTTCATCCGTCGGGCCTACCTTGATCTCACTGGGTTGCCTCCCACGCCCGAAGTCATCGAAGTGTTCCTTGCTGACAAGCGAGACAGCAAGACCAAGCGGGAAGCCTTCATCGATCAGATCATCGGCAGCCCCGACTTTGTTGATTACTGGACGAACAAGTGGGCTGATCTGCTCCAAGTGAACCGCAAGTTCCTCGCCCCTGAAGGAGCTGCTGCTTTCCGTCAATGGATACGCAACGAAGTCCAGAACAACACTCCGTACGATCAGTTTGTTCGCAAGGTGCTTACCGCCAAGGGATCGAATAAGGATAATCCCCCTGCTGCCTACTTCAAGATTCTTCGTGACTCGACCTCGATGATGGAGAACACCACGCACCTGTTCCTGGGGGTGCGGTTCAACTGCAACAAATGCCACGATCATCCCTTTGAACGCTGGACTCAGGATAACTACTACCAGACCTCGGCGTTCTTCGCCCAGGTGGGCCTGAAGGCTGATCCGGCCAGCAACAAGCGCACCATTGGCGGTACCAATGTCGAAGGAGCCAAGCCCTTCTACGAAATCATCGAAGACATGCCGACGGGCGAGATAAAGCATGATCGCACCCAGCAGATCACGCCGCCGAAATTCCCCTACAAAGCGACGCCGATCTCGATCCAAGCTCCGGTCAGCAAAGAGAAGCCAGCCCCCACCCGCCGCGAAGAGCTGGCAGGCTGGCTGACCGCCAAGGATAACCAGTACTTTGCCCGCAGCTATGTCAACCGCATCTGGGGTTATCTCTTCGGCGTCGGCCTCATCGAACCGCTTGATGATATTCGTGCAGGCAACCCTCCCTCCAATGCCGAGCTGCTCGATTACCTCACCGCTGAGTTCATCAAGAGCAACTTCAATGTGCGTGAGCTGATGGCCATGATCGCCAAGTCCCGCACTTATCAACTGGCGGTGACGACCAACCGCTGGAACGCTGACGACAAGCACAACTTCTCGCATGCTACCGCCAAGCGTCTGCCTGCTGAGGTGCTCTACGATGCGGTCTACCGGGTGACCGGGGCCATCTCGAAGATTCCCGGCGTGCCCGCCGGTACCCGTGCTGCTGCCCTGCCTGATGTGGGCGTCGAACTACCCAGTGGCTTCCTTGCTACACTGGGCCGGCCTGTGCGTGAGAGCGCTTGTGAATGTGAACGCAGCTCCGGCCTGCAGCTTGGCCCTGTGATGGCGCTCGTCAACGGGCAGACCATCGCAGAGGCGGTCGGTGATCCGAACAATGCTCTGGTTAAACTGATCACCCAGGAGAAGGACGATGCCAAACTGGTCGAGAAGCTGTTCCTTCGCATACTCAATCGCCCGGCTACTGTCAAAGAACGTGAAGAAGCGATAGCGATGTTCCGCCAGATCAAGGTTGATCACGAAGCTCTGATGAAGGAACTCGACGAACGGGAAAAGTGGTGGACACCCGTGCTGGCGAAGAAAGAAGCGGATCGTGTTGCTGCGATTGCCAAAAACAAGGCAGACCTCGAAGCCCACGAAAAGGCTATTGCCCCGGCACGTGCCGAGATGGAGAAGCAGCGGCTGGCGAAGGTCAAGCAGCTTGAGAACGATCTCAAGGCTTACGAAACGACTCTCCTGGCTACCAAACAAGCCGAGTATGCCAAGAAGAAGAACGAACAGATTGACTGGTTCCGGTTCAACCCTGCCAGCTACTCAGCTACTGCCGAGACCAAGCTGGCCAAGCTCGATGATCTGTCCCTCTTTGCCAGCGGGCCGCTCAATCGTTCCGATTACACGGTGACTGCGACGACCGATGTGAAGGGCATCACCGCCATCCGGCTCGAAGTGCTCATGGATGACAAGTTGCCTACCACCGGGCCGGGCCGAGCACCGAATGGCAACTTTGTGCTGTCGCAGTTTGAGATCACCGCTGGCCCCAGGAACGACCCGAAGATGGCTAAGAAACTCAAAATCGCCTCCGCTCAGGTTGATTTCGCTCAAGAAGGCTTTGCCGCTGCCCAGTTGATCGATGGCAAGCCCAACAACGCCAAGGGTTGGGCTGTCGTCCCCAACACCGGGATTACTCACTGGGTCATCTTCCAGTTGAAGGAGCCAATCGGTTTCGATGCAGGCACAGTGTTCACTTTTAAACTGCTACATCGTCATTCGCTGGCTGATCACACCATCGGCCGCTTCCGTATCTCCGCCACGACGAGCGCAAAGAACCCGCTGCCTATCGGTCTGGCTGATGAGTTCCGCAGCATCCTCGAAGTACCCGCCGCCGAGCAGACCGAGAAGCAACGAGCGCTTCTGACCAAGATGTATCTGCTCGTCGATCCGGAATCGCAGAAGCGTCAGGCGGAACTGGCTGCTGCCCGCATGCCGCTGGCTATCGATCCGAAGGTAAAGGAACTCCAGACCACGCTGACTGAGCTTGCCAAACCGGTACCCCTGGATGGTAAACTGGCCCAACTGCGTCTGGATGCCGAACAGAGCAAACAACAGATGGCGAACCCGCGATTGACCGCTGCCCAGGACCTTGTCTGGGCGCTCATCAACAGCCCGGCGTTTCTGTTTAACCACTAAGAATCACAAAGGAGCCAGTAGTCAGAAGCCAGGAGCCAGAATTGAAGACAAGTTGTCAGTTTTTAGTTGTCAGTTGTCAGATGAACGCACCGTTTTCTGATAGCTGATGGCTGTAAGCTGAAGGCTAATATCTGGCAACTGATAACTGACAACTGAAAACTGGAGAGTCCCATGATCATCGTTCCCGGTCTGGCTGGAAAAGACCTTTGCGACAAGAGCCTTGGCTGGAGTCGCCGTGATATTCTGCGGGTGGGTGGTTCGGGCCTTCTGGGCATCAGCCTGGGTACGCTGTTCAAGCTGCAATCGGCTGCCGCCGCTGAGACCAAAACGCCTGCTGCTGCCAAGGGGTTCGGCAAGGCCAAAAGCGTGATCATGGTCTACCTTCAGGGTGGCCCCAGTCACCTGGACTTGTGGGACCCCAAGGAGAACGTGCCGGACAACGTCCGCAGCGCATTCTCCAACATCAAGACTAAGATTCCCGGCGTTCACTTCACAGAAGTGCTGCCCGAACTGGCCAAGGTGAACGACAAGTTCACGATGATCCGTTCGATGAGCTACACGCCCAATGGCCTCTTCAATCACACTGCCGCGATTTACCAGTTGATGACCGGCTACACTACCGACAAGGTCAGCCCCAGCGGCCAGCTCGAACCGCCCGATCCGAAGGACTTCCCGAACTTCGGCTCGAACATCGCCCGGCTCAAGCCGCCCGAAACGCCGATGCTGCCGTTCGTCATGCTGCCTCGGCCGCTTCAGGAATCGAACGTCGTGGGCAAGGGTGGCACAGCCGGCTTCCTGGGCCGAGCGTACGATCCCTACACGCTTTACCCCGATGGCGACGACCTCGATATGAGCAAGATGGAACGCATTCGGGTCGATGATCTCAAGCTGCGTCCTGAAGTCTTCGCCTCCCGCCTCCAGCGCCGGGCCAAGCTGCGTGATGTCATCAATGCCGGCATGCCTGAAGTCGACAAGGCTGTGTCGGAATACAACCTCGGGCCGTATTACGAGAAGGCTCTCAGCCTGGTGCTCTCCGGCAGAGCCCGTGAAGCGTTCGACCTCAGCAGCGAACCTGCCAAGCTGCGCGACAGCTATGGCCGCAACACGTTCGGCCAGAGCCTGCTGCTCGCCCGCCGTCTCGTCGAAGCGGGAACCCGTGTCGTCGAGGTCATCTGGCCCAAGGTCGCCAACTCCGACAACCACTCGTGGGATCACCACGTTGAACTGACCAAGCGTATGAAGAACCAGTCAGCTCCCATGCTGGACGCCGGTCTGGCGGGGCTGTTTACCGATCTTGATCAGCGCGGCATGATGGACGATACCCTCGTGGTCGTCATCGGCGAGTTTGGCCGAAGCCCGCAAAAGGGTGTCAGCACCTCCGGCAACGGCAACAGTGCCGACGGGCGCGATCACTGGCCGTACTGTTACACCGCCATCGTCGGCGGAGCGGGCATCAAGCGTGGCATGGTGCATGGCGAATCGGACAAGACCGCCAGCAGTCCGAAGAAGGACCCCGTTCACCCGATTGAGATTCTGGCCACCATCTACCATGCATTCGGCATCGATCCGCACACGATGGTAATGAACCACCTCAATCAGCCACGGGAACTGGTGCAAGCCCAGCCGGCTTCGGCGTTGTTTGCCTAATCGTTGGCAAATGCAGGAGAAAAGAAGCGGGGAATGATGAACCTCATCGTTCCCCGCTTCACTTCGTCTTGTATCGTTGCCGGTATCAGTTACAATTCTCACATGCCTCGTCTTCTCGTCGGCTCCGTGCTTGTTCTGCTCCAGGTGATCATTGTCACCCTGGGACAGGGTGCGCTCACGCTCTGTGTGCGGCACGACGGCACTCAGGCTCTGGAATGGACTGCGGCTAACGAATGCCAGTCGCAGAAGTCGGCCAGCCATGCGACCTGTGAGCATGAGAAGTGTTGCGATGAGGATGTAGCTGACGAGATAGCCTTCCGCTGCGATCCCTGCACCGATTATGTGCTGGTGGCCGACCAGATCGTAGTAGTAGATGGAAAGAACGCTCTAGTGAATGAGGGTTCCAGTGAACTGTGCTGGTACCTGCCAAACGTCGTAGATGGTTATTTGTCGCACCTCACTTCGATGATGGCCCACCCGCCGCCCTCGCCGCTCGTAGAGAGCCTGGCTGATCTGGGGGCCTCCGTTGTTCTGCGCTGTTAGTTGCTGCGCGCTCATCGTTCAAATATTTAATTGTGCCACACTCCGGAGGGTACTCCCGTCGGCGTGTGATGGCAAACTATTGAGAACCACACCCCATCGGAGTACCGCTGGAGTGTGGCACAGTCTTCATTCCCAGTCATCAAAGTGAACGTCATGTCCTTCATTCAACTGCTCAAACGGCTGCTTCCCACTGTCTTGGTCATGGCTCTCATTGCCGGGGGTTATTTCACACGCTCCACCTGGCTGCCGTGGGTGACGACGATCAAGGCTGGTGATGGTGCTGCATCTCAGCATGAAGCGGCGCCTGTTACCGATAAGGTGCTCCTCTCCGATCAGGCCATCACCAACCTCGGCATCAAGTCGTCGCCTTTGGTCACCAGCACTTACTGGAAGTCGATCACGGTGCCGGGTATCGTGGTGGATCGACCGGGGCAGAGTGACCGGGGGGTCGTCTCGCCGGTGATGGGCGTCATCCAGACGGTGCATCGTTTTCCGGGGGAATCGGTCGCTCCTGGCGAGCCGCTCTTTACCATTCGGGTGCTCAGCGAGACGCTCCACCAGGCGCAGAGCGAGTTGTTCAAAACGGCTCAGAACATCAAGCTGACGCAGACTCAGAAGGCTCGGCTGTTGCAGGCAGGTAATGCCATCCCGGAATCACGCCTGCTGGAAATCGATCAACAGCTAGCCCGATTGGAGATCAGCGCCCGGGCGGCCCGTGCGGAACTGGGCACCCGTGGTTTCACGCCGGAGCAGATCGATGGCGTCACCGAGGGCAAGTTCGTCAAAGAGATGGAGATCGTGGTGCCGCCTTTGAGTACCACCAGCAATGTCCAGGGTGGCCCGCAGAAGTGGTACGAAGTGCAGGAGCTGAAAGCGGAGCTGGGCCAGCAGGTGCAGGCTGGGCAGACGCTCTGCACTCTGGCTAACCATCGCATCCTGGCTATCGAGGGGCGGGCTTTCCGGGATGAAACGCCGTTTCTGGAACGTGCTGTCAAGGAGGATTGGCCCATTGAGGTCGATTTCCAGGAGCCCGACGGCTCAGGCTGGACGCCTAACAAACAGGTCTTCCACATTCAGCACCTGGCCAACACCATCGACCCGGTCAACCGTACTTTTGCCTTTCGCATCCCGCTGGAGAACGAATCAAAAGTGATCCAGCAAGGCACGACCTCGCAGACCTTCTGGCGGTATCGCCCTGGGCAGAAGGTTCGAATTCACGTGCCCATCGAGAAGTGGGACAACGTCTTCGTCCTGCCAAAGGATGCTATCGCCAGGGACGGACTCGAATCGATCCTGTTCACGCAAAACGTCAATACCTTTATCCGCCGACCGGTGAAGGTGTTGTTGCAGGACCGGCAGACGGTGGTGATTGCCAACGATGGCACGTTCCCGGCAGGCCTCTTCGTCGCCCAGTCCGGCGCGGCCCAGCTTCAGCGGATGATGAAGTCGCAAACCAGCGGCGCTCCGCCCGGCTACCACATGCACGCCGATGGCAGCATCCACAAGAATGGCGAGGATGAGAAGTAACATGCTCAATGCCATCATTCGCTTCTCGCTTACCCACCGCGGCATCATCCTGGTCGCCAGTCTCGTGGTACTCGTCTATGGCGGCTACCTGACGACGACGATTCCGATCGATGTTTTCCCCGATCTTGATCGACCTCGGGTCGTACTGCTCACCGAATGCCCGGGCCTCTCGCCGGAGGAAGTCGAAACCCTGGTGACGCAGCCGATGGAGGCATCGCTGCTGGGGGCTACCGGCGTGGAGGCGGTGCGCAGTCAATCGATTCTGGAGCTTTCGATCATCTATGTCGAGTTCGGGTGGAAGACCGAAGTACGCCATGCCCGGCAGGTCGTCTCCGAAAGGCTGGCGACGGCGACATTGCCCAACGGTATCCGCCCGCAGATGCTGCCTCCCGCCTCGCTGATGGGCCAAATCCTTCATGTCGGCTTGTCTTGGAAAGACGACGCTCCCGCCGATTCACTCAAGACCGATGTGCAGCGCCGCATGGAACTTCGCAGCCTCGCCGATTGGGTCATCCGCCCCAGGCTGCTCAAGCTGCATGGTATTGCTGAGGTCATCATCCTCGGCGGCGACAGAAAGCAGTACCAGATCCTCGTCGATCCCGACAAATTGCAGGAGTACAACATCAGCCTGCAAGATGTCGAAGCAGCTATCCAGGCGACCAACCTCAATGCCAGCGGCGGCTTCATCGAAGAAGGGCAAACAGAGCGCCCGGTGCGGGTCATCGGCAGACTTGGCCCCGTGCCACAGGCGGTGATCAACGATTTACTACAGGTGCCCATCAAATCGACGACCGAAAGACCGGTGCTGCTGGGCAACGTCGCCAGCATCGAAGAAGGCCCGGCACCTAAACGAGGCGATGCCAGCGTCAATGGACAGGCGGGGATCGTCATCACTATCGTGAAACAGCCCCATGCCGACACCCGGCAACTCACTGATGAGGTCAAGCGGGCTCTTGCCGATCTACAGCCATCGCTACCGGCGAATGTGGTCATCAACACCAGCTTGTTTCAGCTCAAGAGTTTCATCGACCGGGGCATTTACTATGTGGAGGAGGCTCTCGCCATCGGGGCGGGCCTTGTGGTAGTCGTGTTGTTCCTCTTTCTGATGAACCTGCGGACAACTCTTATCACGCTTACCGCCATTCCCTTGTCCCTCGTCATGACGACGCTGGCCTTCCGCCTGATCGGCTGGGTCACCGGGACCGAGTTAAGCATCAACGTGATGACGCTGGGCGGCATCGCGGTGGCGATGGGTGAACTGGTGGACGATGCCATCGTCGATGTGGAGAACATCTTTCGGCGGCTGCGAGAGAACCATGCAGCAGCGACGCCGTTGCATCCGCTCGTGGTTGTCTACCGGGCCAGCAAGGAGATACGCTCGGCCATCGTTTTTGGCACGGCAGTGGTGATCCTCTCCTTCGTGCCGCTCTTTGCCCTTTCCGGGGTCGAAGGCAGGCTCTTTACCCCGCTGGGTATCGCCTACATCGTGTCGATCCTGGCCTCGCTGTTGGTGTCGATTACCGTTACGCCGGTGTTGTCTTACTATCTGCTGCCTCAGTCACGTGCTGCTCATGGTAACAAGGATGGTTTGCTGCTTCGTGCTCTTAAGTATGGGGCCGGGTACCTGATTCGTTTCAGCATGGCCTACGCCGGGGAATTGCTGCTGCTCACATGGGCCATCGTGGTTGTCTGTGCGTATCTGCTCACTCAACTAGGCAGCGACTTTCTTCCCAAGTTCGATGAGGGGAGCGTGCAGATTAACGTGATCCTGCCGGGTAACTCGTCGCTGAAGGCTTCCAATGAATCGGTAGCGTTGATTGATGCCAAACTCAAGTCATTGCAGAAGTCGGCGAGCAATCCGGATGGAGCAATCTTGAGCTTTGCCCGCCGTACCGGGCGTGCTGAACTCGATGAGCACGTGGAGCCGGTGAGCAACACCGAATACATGGTGACGATGAACCCGAACGCTCCCATCCAACGGGATGTGTTTCTGCGAAAGCTGCTGAGTGAGTTGCGCCGAGGTGCCTGGCGTTGATATCTCGGCTGAACAGCCGATGGGCCACATGATCAGTCATCTGCTGTCAGGAGTCAGCGCGCAGATCGCCATCAAGATCTTCGGCGATGATGTCGACAAGTTGCGCGAGATAGCTGGGCAGATTCGGGATACGGTGGCCCAGGTGCCGGGCATCACTCCGCCGATTATTGATCCGCAGGAACGGGTGGACGAGCTGCATATCGTGCTTCGCCCCGCTGACCTGGCCTACTTCGGCCTGAGTCGCCAGTACGTCGCTGATTTCGTGCAGACCGCCATGAAGGGCGAGACAGTCTCGCAGGTGCTCGAAGGGCAACGGCGGTACAACCTTATCATCAAACTCAAGGAGCCATTCCGCTCCGATGCTTATCGGCTTAAGGAGCTGCGGCTCAATCTGCCGAGCGGCCATGGGCAGATACGGCTGGGTGAGGTAGCTGACTTCCCTGAATCGGCCAGCGGCCCCAACCAGGTGAACCGAGAGAATGCCCGCCGCAAGCAGGTGGTGCGCTGTAATGTCTCGGGGAGAGATTTGGGTAGTGCCGTCAATGAGGTCGAGCGACTGGTACGGGAGAAGATCAAGCTTCCCGAAGGGTACTACATCGAGTTCGGCGGGCAGTTCGAAGCTCAGCGATCAGCCACGCTGCTGATCAGTATTCTTGCTTGCGGTTCGTTGGTTGGCATCAAGCTGGTTCTGCTCATGCTTTTTCCTTCGAGGCGGATCACCCTTCAAATCTTAAACGCTGTCCCAACGGCCTTCATTGGCGGTGTGCTGGCCTTGGTGATTACCCAACAGACGCTCACTGTTGCCAGCCTGGTGGGCTTCGTCTCATTGGGGGGAATCGCTGTCCGCAATGGCATCTTGCTCGTTACCCACTACTTCCATCTCATGAAAGAGGAAGGTGAAGAGTTCAGCCAGCAGATGATCCTGCGGGGCAGCCTGGAACGGTTGGCCCCGGTGCTGATGACCGCGCTGACAGCCGGCATCGCACTGATTCCGCTCGTCATCGGCGGGAAGAAGCCGGGCTTGGAAATCTTGTACCCGGTGGCCACCGTCATACTGGGGGGACTGGTGACCTCGACGTTCTGCGAGTTCCTGCTCCACCCTGGCCTGTTCTGGAAGTTCAGCGGAAAAGATGCCCAACGGTTGGTGCATCGTGCTTCGGAGGAAGCACTGCTCGAAGAACCTACGGGTTTAACCCGTAGGTCGGACTGATATGTTAACTCTCACACGAAGGAGTCTGTTCATGAAGAAGATAGTTTCTCTGCTGGTTGGTGCGGTGTTGGTAGCAGGCTGTCAGCCGCCTCCGCCAGTGGCGGCGACCAAGCCGGTCATCAAGAGTACCCAGGCGAATACGCCCGGCAAGCCACACGATCACAGCCATGATGTCGGTCCGCACAAGGGTACCATCTTTGACTTTGGCAAGTACCATGCGGAGTTCACCGTCGATCATGCCAAGCAGGAAGTGGTCGTCTATATTCTGGGAGAAGATGCGGATACCCCCGTGCCAGTCGTGGCCGAAAAGCTCAGCCTGACCATCAAGGAACCGGCGTTTACCGTTGAACTGAAGTCCAACCCCGACGCCAAGGACCCTGCCGGCAAGTCGTCCCGTTTCAGCGCCAAGCATGAGAAGTTCGGCAAGGAACAGGAGTTCGCCGGCACCGTGGCTGGTGTGGTCGAGGGCAAACCCTCCTCTGGTGACTTCAAGGAAGAAGATCATGATCACGATCACAAGGATGAAAAGAAGGACGCCAAGAAGGATGAGAAGAAGAAGTAATGATCTGTTTGCTCCTCCCCTTACCATGGAGAGGTTGGGTTGGGGGGAGGTTGGGTGGGGTTCTGTTTGACGGGGAACTTACCCCCTCCAACTCCCCCTTGGAAAGGGGGAGAGAGACCGAAATGAACCGGCGTGACTTCCTGACTGATACCGCCCTCGGGAGCGCTTTGCTGATGAACACCACCATCGCGGCAAAGCCTGCCGAGCCGTTTGCTCAGTATCAGGAGAAACGCCGCAAGGAACTCTTGAGCCTCTTGGGCGAACTGCCCTGGCAGCATACGCCCAAGCCGGCCCAGACGATCAAGGTCGAAGAGCACCCCACATTCATGCTCGAACACCTGGTTCTTGACTTGAACGGTCAGGAACCAGTGCCTGCCTATCTGTTGATCCCCAAGAAGCGAAAAGAGAAGGCTCCGGGGCTGCTCTATCTCCATGCTCATGGAGGCACTTACCCTGTCGGCAGGCAGGAACTCCTCGACGGCAGAAAAGTGCTGCCCGCCTATGCCAAATCGCTGGCGGACATGGGCATTGTCACTCTCGCCATCGATAGCTGGTGCTTTGGTGATCGGGCCAGTCAGAACAAGCAGCAGGGCGAATGGGATACGTTCAAGTCGATGCTTTGGCTCGGCCAGGTGCTGTGGGGCATGATCGTCTTTGACGATATGCGCTCGCTCGATTATCTTGCGAAGCGGCCTGAAGTTGATCCCCACCGCATCGGAGCGTTCGGCCTCTCCATGGGTTCCACCCGTGCCTGGTGGCTGGCCGCACTCGATCCTCGTGTCAAACTCTGCATCGACCTTTGCTGCTTAACCGACTTCGAGGAACTGATCAAGACCAAGAATCTCAAGGGGCATGGCATCTACTACTACGTGCCGAAGTTGCTCAAGCATTTCCAGACAGCGCAGATCAATGAACTGATCGTTCCGCGCAAACACCTCAGCCTCAATGGTCGACTGGATGCGTTGACGCCTCCCAAAGGGGTGGAGAAGATCAGGGATCATCTCCTTCCCCTGTACCGTGAGCATGGCCAGGAGAAGGACTGCCGCATTGACTTATTCGATTGTGGCCACGAAGAGACGCCGGCCATGCGTACCCTGGTTCACGAGTGGTTGCAGCAACTCTAACTGGAGTAGCCCACGATGAAGCGTCACAAAGTTGAACGCCAGGATGATGAGGACATCTCTGAGCTTACCCCACCAGCCCCCGAACACTGGAAGACCGCTCTTGTTGTTGTTGGGACCCTGCTTGGCATCTGTCTGGCCTGGTGGTTGCCCATGATGTTGCCGTTCGTGGTCAGCGAACACACTTCGCTGACGATGGTGACGATTTCTTACAACGCCGGAGCTTATATCGTCTATCTGCTGGCGGGGGGTGGAATGATCCTGGCTTCGCTGAAGCTGGGGTTCGAGAGGCAGCTCTACCACTGGATCGTCCTGGGTGGCGGCATCTTCGTCATGCTTTTTGGTATGCTCTATGTATTGATGGAGAAGGTCGAGATTACCCAGCAGGGTTGCTATTCACGTACCTGGTTCGGCCTGTCGCAGACGACCCTTCAGTTCGCTGACCTGAAAGAGTTCAAGCATATTCAGGAGCCACGGGCGGCAGGGGTCTCTACCAAGGGTCCACGTCCCAGCCAAATGGTCTATGTCACGAAGAACGGCGACTCAGGCACCTTCCTGGCCAGCTATTATCCCACCGTGTTTTACAACAAAACTTATGGGCAACTGCTGTTAGCGTGGGCGCTCTTTGGCAAAGGGCTGGGGTTCCCGGTGCAGCCCAGATAACGAGCGAAAGAATCACTTTTGTCAAACAATTGGACTGTGCCACAAACGTAAGCTAGGTTACGTCATCGCCTCCGCTCCACCACTTGAGCCAATCCCTGCGCATGAGTAGTGCTAAACGAACCTTGTTAATGGTTGCTGCCCTGCTGCCTACCGTGATGGTGGTGCTGGCAGCCTGGCTGGTCGGAGTTTCGGCCGGACTAGTCTTCGCTGCAATCAGCGCTGCCTGCATTTCACTGGCAGTGACTTACATAGCCACCATTGGGCCGCGACGACATCAAGAAGCTCTCGATCAAATTCACGATTCGCTTGCTCAGAACCTGGAAGATGAGGCTCACCTGGTAGCTCCATGGCAGGGCGCTGATCCACCACCCTGGACGATGACCGCCCTCACGGTGGAACTCTGTCGTCGGCTGGCGGAGCGACGCAAACAGCTCAAAAAGACGATGCTTGACGTGACCAATGCCCTGGCTTCACTGACGCATCCACTCAATCCGCCTGCCAGTCTGTCTCCTCCTCCCTGCCCCGATCCCGATGATGGCAGAACGCTTTCCTCGACCTATCACATTCATGTGAAGAATTTCCAGATTCTCCGCACTCGTGATCTGGCCATGACGGCGCTCTTGAAGGACATGCCGATTGCCCTGATAGCGACCGATCTGGAGCTCAAGATTCACTACGTCAACCCGGTGGCGGAGCAACTTTTCGGTCTGCAGGCTGCCCGGCTGCAACAGTTGACCCTGACGAAACTGTTCAGCGACCCGCCCGCAGCTTTGCTGAATCGAGACGTCTCCTTGCCGCATGGCTTGGGCCCGAAAGCCTTCTATCAGCGGCTGGTCGATCACAAGACCAAGGACCTGACCGTGTGGATTCGCAATTCGCACGGCGAGCTTATTCCAACGACAGCCATCGTGAAGCTGGGTCAGCACCACGTCTTCCAGTTCCTGCCGCTGACCGACCCGCTGAAAGAGCCAGCACCTTCAATGCAACATACCACGAACAAGCAGTTAGCTGCTATCTAGATTGACCTATTCCACCCAGCTTGAAGGGCCGATGAGACCTTCATGGGAACATCATGAGAATGCGTGAAAAGCTCAGTGCTTCCGCTTTGCTCTGTCGCTGGTCTGGCATATCATCATCTGAGTCAAGACCATGCGTCAGTCGTGGTCAGTCCTTTCCCCACTTCATGTCTCGTAGGAGTATCGCATTATGATCCGCAAGATCGTAGCCAGTTTCGCAGTGTTGGCATGCCTTGGTTTGGCGATGGCAGGCGAAGTCAAGTCCGGCCCACAGGTTGGCCAGGGCGTTGGCGCCTTCCACCCGCACAATGTTTTCAACGCTGAGTCCTCAGAACTCTGCGGCAAGGAAAACTGCATCGTTTGTCAGTATGGTTCCAAGCCAGTCGCTTTGGTCTTCTCCCGCAGCACCGGCAAGCCCGTCGCTGAGCTGATCAAGAAGCTCGACGCCACCGTTGCCAAGGCCGGCCAGGAAAAGATGGGTGCCGCTGTGATCTTCCTCTCCAGCGAAGATAACATCAAGGACACCGTTGCCAACATGCAAAAAGAAGTGGGCAACAAGAACGTGAGCCTGGCAGTCGATGGACCCAAGGGCCCTGACGCTTACAAGGTCTCCAAGGACGCTGACGTCACCGTCATCATCTACAACAAGAAGAAGGTTCTTGCCAATCACTCTTTCGACAAGTTCGATAGCGCTGCTGTCGAAAAGGTCGCTGCTTCCATCTCGAAGAACTTGAACTAGTTCAAGTTCGAGCAAGACATTAGAAGCCACCAGAGTTTCCTCTGGTGGCTTTTTTGTTTGCGGGAGGGCGAGGCTCCTGCCGAGCTTGTCAATCGCTAGCGGCTCGGCAGCGGCCTCGCCCTCCCAGCAAGCACAATACTGATGCCAGATTCCTGGTGCATTTCCCGCTCTCATCAGGTATACTTAACCACCTACCTGCCTGCTCTCCCACCGACTCTCCCGCATGTTGTATTCTTTGTGGTTCGTTAGTCTGTTGTGCCTCGTCGTTGCTTCGTGGTCTGCTCCCGTAGGGGAGCCCGCCGAGAAGCCCGTCACGTTTGAACGGGATATTGTGCCGGTATTGACCAAGCTGGGCTGCAATGCCGGGGCCTGTCATGGCAAGGCGCGTGGGCAGAATGGCTTTGCCCTGTCACTGCTGGCATACGATGCGGACTTTGACTATGCAGCCATCACCCAGGAAGGGCGTGGTCGACGCGTCTTTCCGGCGAACCCGGAACAGAGCCTGCTGCTCCGCAAGCCGTCCGGGGAATTGCCTCATGGCGGCGGCAAGAAGCTGCCCAAGGGGAGCGACGCTTACCGGATGATCGCCAGGTGGATCGCTAGTGGCCTGCCCCGGACTCCTGCGACAGCTCCGCAGCTTCAGCGCATCGCCGTCACCCCCGCTGAGAAGCTGATGAAGCCGGGCATGAAACAAAAACTGACCGTCACTGCCCACTACAGCGATGGCAGCAGTGAAGAGGTCACCAGGATGACTACCTTCCAGTCGAACGAAAGTGTCTATGCCGCTGTCAGCGATTTGGGCATCATTCAAGCTGGTACCCTGCCCGGAGAAGCAGCCATCATGGCTCGGTATCAGAACCACTTCGCGGTCTGCAATGTGTTGATCCCGCTGCCGACGCAACCTGAGGCCAGCCTCTTCGCCAAGCTGCCCCGCAACAACTTCATCGATGGCCTGGTGTGGGACAAGCTTCAGCAACTGGGCATTCCGCCAGCCAGCGCTGCTGATGAAACAACGCTTCTTCGTCGAACGTATCTCGACATCATCGGTCGGTTACCCACGCCTGATGAAGTTCGTACCTATCTTCAGGATAAGAGCAGCGACAAACGCACTAAGCTGATTGATGCACTGCTGAGCCGTCCCGAATATGCCGACTACTGGGCGAACAAGTGGGCCGATCTCATTCGTCCCAACCCCTATCGTGTCGGCATCAAGGCAACGCTGAATCTCGATGGCTGGCTGCGAGATGCCTTCCGTCACAACATGCCCTACGACCAGATGGTGCGGGAGATCATCACCGCTCAGGGCAGTTCCTTCCATAACGGTGCTATGGTCGTTTTTCGTGACCGCCGGGAGCCGGATGAGATCACCACCATCGTCAGTCAGTTGTTCCTTGGTGTCCGGCTCGAGTGTGCCAAGTGCCATCACCATCCGTTTGAAGTCTGGAGCCAGCATGACTTCTACAGCTTTGCTGCCTTCTTCGGTCGACTGACCCACAAAGGTGCAGGCATCTCCACCCCCATCTCCGGCGGCGAAGAAACGGTCTTCACCAAGCCGGCCGGCGAAGTGAAGCATCCCGTCACGGGCAAGGTGCTCAAGCCCACTCCCCTGTTGGGCCAGCCGATGGATATCCCTATTGAGCAAGACCCCCGTGAAGTGCTGGCCAAGTGGATGACCAGCCCGACGAACCCATTCTTCGCCAAAGTCATGGTCAACCGAGTCTGGGCCGATCTCATGGGGCGTGGCATCGTCGAACCGATCGACGATATGCGTGCCACCAATCCGCCGACCAATGCCAAACTGCTTGATGCCCTGGCTGATGATTTCAAGAAGAATGGTTACGATATCAAGAAACTCATCCGCACCATCACCACCAGCTACGTCTATAGTCTGAGCTCCGTTCCCCGCCCCGAGAGCGTCGGCGATTCGCGCAACTACAGTCGGCACTATCGCCAAAGGCTGCGTGCTGAAGTGTTGCTCGATGCCACTTCCGATATCACCGGCGTTCCCGAAGCATTCGATGCAATGCCGACAGGGTCGCGGGCCATGCAGTTGTGGACGGTACGGGTTCCCTCGATGTTTCTGGACAGCTTCAGCAGGCAAGATCCGAACCAGGATCCGCCCTGTGAACGGACTACGGAAACGAGTGTCGTGCAGGCTTTGCACCTGATGAATGCCAAGAACCTGCACAAGAAGATCAGTTCCGACGATGGCCGAGCAGCCAGCCTGTCGAAAAGCAAGAAAACGGCCGGTGAGATCGTCGATGAACTCTATCTCCTGGTTTACACTAGACTCCCCCATGATTCTGAGCGTAAGATGGCCTTGCAGTGGTTCGAGAAGCCCGGCGTCGATCGGCGGCTGGTGATTGAAGACCTACTCTGGGCCATGCTCAACACCCCCGAATTCGTCCTGAAGGACTAGCACACGATGGCTCTCTGGACTAACTGCAATGGGATGTCTCGGCGTGATTGCCTGCAACTGGGGCTCGGTACGCTGTTTGGTGGCGGCCTGGCCACCGCCTTCCGCGCCCGGGCCCTTGCCGGCGAACCGCTTAAGACCAAGACTGCTGCCAAGGCCTGCATCCTGATCTGGATGGATGGCGGCCCGACCCATTACGAAACCTTCGACCCCAAGCCCGGCGCTCCGAAAGAAATTCGGGGTGAGTTCAACCCCATCCCCACCAAGGTGCCCGGTATCTTCGTCTCCGAGCAGATGAAGAAGATCGCCGCCAGCATGGATAAGATCGCCCTCGTCCGGTCGATCCGCCATGATCAGGGCAACCACGGAGCGGGCAACCACTACATGATGACCGGCGCTCCGCCACGCATTCCGGTGGGGTGCGGGGCCTTCGTTAGCTTTCACCCCAGCCTGGGATCGGTAACGTCGCTGGAGAAGGGCGCACCGGCTGGGCTACCTGCTTACTTTTCGATGCCTTCGATGTCCCGCTCCGGCGGGCCGAACTTCCTCGGTGCTCAGTATGCACCCTTCGTCGTTGACGGCGACCCCAACAGCAAGAGCTTCCGAGTTCGTGATGTAACCATTCCCGCTGAGCTGGCTGCTGACCGATTCACCGACCGTTGCGATCTCCGCAAATCAGTCGATCAGTTTGCACGTCTGCTTGATAAGAACATCGCTGACCCGGCTCTGGGCCTCGATGAACATTATCTGCAAGCCAGCAACCTGATGCAGTCAACCTCAGCCCAGGCAGCATTCGACATCGCCAAGGAACCCGACAAAGTCCGTGATGCGTATGGCCGCAACGGTTTCGGGCAGCGGGCACTGCTGGCTCGGCGGCTCGTTGAAGCAGGTGTTCCGTTCATCACTCTTTACGATGGCGGCTGGGATCATCACACCAAGCTCTTCGAGACGCTGAAGAAACGGCTGCCCTCGTGGGATCAGACTGTTGCTGCCCTCATCAACGATCTCGATCAGCGGGGATTGCTCGAAACGACGATGGTGATCGCCCTCGGCGAGTTTGGCCGTACTCCGCAGATCAATAAGGATGGCGGGCGCGATCACTGGTCGAACGCCATGAGTGTGCTTTTCGCCGGCGGTGGTACTCCGGGCGGACAAGTGATCGGAGCTACGGATAAGCAGGGCTACGCCGCGGTTGAACGAGTGCTCTCGCCGGAAAACTTCGCTTCAACGGTCTACACCAAGCTGGGCATCGACCCCGCCAAGCTGCTCTACGCTCCCAATGGTAGGCCTTCCCACCTCGTCAGCGACCCGACGCCGATCAAAGAACTCATGGGCTAACGAACGATGCAACGGCTGCAAGATGGGTGCCATGGTTTGCCGGTACTCCGGCTAACCATGCTGGCCGTGCTGTTATTATTCACATCTTCAGTACAGGCCGCTCCACCCAACACCACCGGCCTGATGCCCGCCGGCGGCCAACGGGGTACCACTGTTGAAGTTACCGCCATGGGTTCGTTCGATACCTGGCCTACTCAGGTGTGGACGAGCAGCCCGCATCTCGTCGCTGTTCACGGCAAAGACAAAGGCAAGGTCACCATCAAGATCGCCCCGGAAACGCTACCCGGCATCTACTGGCTGCGCTGCTACGATGCCTCGGGAGCAGGTCAGCTTCGCCCCTTCATCGTTGGTGTACTGCCCGAAGTGAATGAAGTGGAGCCCAACGACGATGCCCGCAAGGCGCAGCTCATCAAGCAGCCAGCCGTCGTCAATGGCAAGCTGAACAAGAACGGCGATGTTGATTGCTTCGCGGTCGATCTGAAAAAAGGCCAGACGCTGGTCGCTTCGGTGCAGTCGCATCAGGTGCTGCGTTCCGCTGCTGACATGGTGATGCAACTGGTGACCCCCACCGGTGTCGTCATCGCTCAGAACCACGACTATCACGGCCTCGATCCGCAGATGAATTACACCGCGCCAAAGGATGAGCAGGTCGTCGTTCGTCTGTTCGCTTTCCCTGCCAACCCCGACAGTTCCATCCGCTTCTCCGGTGGCGACCTCTACTTCTACCGTTTGACTCTGACCACGGCTGGGTTCGCTGATCATTCTCTGCCTCTTGCTGTCAGCGCCAGACAAACCCGAACCTATCCGGCTGGTGGGCTGGAACCTGACGCCCAAGACGATGGTGGGAACGCTGATATCCGATAACGACCTGGCTACCGTCTTCCATCCACAGGTAGCTGGCATCGTACCGATTCGACAGGAACGCTGGCCGACCTATGATGCCACCCTGACCGGCCGGTCGAACGTGCCGGCCTTCACAGCTCCGTTGTGCCTGACGGGACAGTTGACCAAAGAGCAGCCAGTCTCTGAAACGAAGATCACGCTGACCAAAGGCAAGAAGCTGCTGGTGCAGGTGCTCAGCAGCAGTCTAGACCTTGATCTCGATCCGGTGCTGACGATCAAGGATGCAAAAGGGACGCAGGTGCTGGCTGCTGATTCCAAGGGTCTCAACATCGACCTGTTGACTGCGTTCAACCCGGCCCAGGATGGTATCTACACGGTGCAAGTGCATGATCTGCTTCGCCGACATGGCGACCGTATGACCTTTCTCCTTCGGCTGGTTCCCGAGGAGCCGGGCTTTACGCTCAGTCTCGATGCTGATCGCTATACCATCACTCCGGGTAAACCGCTCGATATACCGGTCAAGGTGGCACACGAAGCAGGGTTCAAGGAAGAAGTGCTTGTCAGCGCTGAGGGATTGCCAGCCGGGGTGCAGGCGAACGTGCTTTCGACATCGCCGGACAAGAAGGTGATCACCTTGCGCCTGGAGGCAAAGCAACCCCTCAGCAGCGGGTTTCGGATTGTCGGCACCACCAAGGCTCAGCCGACGATCAAGAAGATTGCTGCCGCTGCACTTCCTGACATTGGCACTACGACACATCATCTTTGGTTAACCGTACCCGCAAAATAAACAGTTCATGCTCCCCTCTCCCCCGGAGGGAGAGGGGCTGGGGGTGAGGGGGAGCATGGCAGTTGCGCCCTCTACTTCACATCCCGATTCACCTTCGACCACTTCACCCTGGCAATGAACGTCGCTCCCTCGGCTCCTCGCTTACGGGAATCCTCGTTCCATAACCCTTCTGAGACGGTCACCCACGATTCGTTGGGCGAGATGGCGCTGGCACCGAAGTTTCCCATCTCGCCGCCTCGTTCGAGGATGAGCACCCGTTCGGTCTGCCGTTTCACCCGCAGCGTTTTGGGATCAATCTCAGCGATAAAGAGCGGAGCACGATGGCGGATGATGTGATCGTTGTTCGCCCCTCGGCGGGTGTAGACCAGGAATAGCCCGTCACTGTGGCTGAGCCAATGCTGCTGGGTGTTGTAGCTGCCCAGTTCCTTGCCGTCGTCAAAGAGCCAGGGGGTGATGGGTTGATAGTTCAGACCATCGTCGCTGACGGTGACGTAGCCTTTGAGATCATTTCGCAACGTCAGGTAGTACTTGCCTTGAAAGCGAACCAGCGACGGTTCGCACAGGCCCCGCACCACTGGCAGAGTCAGTTCGTTCCCGTGCTTCAGATACTTCAACTGCTGACCGTCGAAAGTGTAGGCAATCACCGTCACCCGGTAGGGCTCTTTAGCGTTGCGGCCATGATAGAACGGCAGCAGGATCGTGCCATCGTCCTGCACCAGCCATTGGGAGCAGGCGCTGCGGGCAAAGTTGTACTGCTCACCATCAGGAGTGGGGGCCAGCTTCCAGTCGCTCCATTGTTTCGTCGCGGGATCATAGATGGCGTATGCCGTCTGATGGGCACGGGGTTCATCTTCCAGTTGCTCACCCTTCTTGCCATAGCGCACCTGAGCCCCGAACGCGATGACTTTGCCAGTCGGAGCATGCCAGCCGGGGGTGACATCAGCCACGGCAATGTTCATGCCGGTGGGGGTCTTTCGCCAATCGAGCGACGGTTTCAGATCGGGAGCCGACCAGGTCTTGCCCAGATCGTTGGAGTCCATGACATAGAGGCCGGAGTAGTAGTCGGAGATTCGCAGGTGCTTCTGCAAGGTGATCAGCGCCTGCCGAGGCTGCGTCTTGTCGCTCGGCTGCCAGACGACGGCACGGGGATGGTACCAGAGAAACTGGCGATCATCGTGCTTGATGATGGTATCGAGCTGGATGGTGTAGGTGAGGCGATCAACATCCTGGCTCACGCCAACGGAGAACGCAGTGATCCCAATCATGAATAAAAGCAAGACACAACCAGTGATTGATGCTTTGTTACAAATACCTGTTGCCATCTGAGACCTACTGTTGCTTTTGTCGCTTAACCCACAGTATAGGCTTGAGAACAGTCCCATCCATAAGAACAACGATCGTTAATTCTTCGTCAGGGTATCCACCAAGATAAGGTGGTAAGCGCCAATAAGTTACGCACCAAAACCACTTGTAGGTTCCAGCTTGCCTTTCGAACGCGCCAGCCAACTCCCAATGACGGTGTTGAGTGTCATCAACTTTCACATGTATGAAAGATTGATAGACTTGATCGGCCAACTCAATCGCTCTCTGTTTTGACAAAGGCGGCTCAGCCACGTCATGAGCCCACAACGGTGACTTGGCAATAAGTTCGTTGGCAATCCGAACGACGTACGTTTTGCCATAGATATAGCTATAGATGGGTTCAACGTGATAATCGGTTGGAATGAGTACGAAGAAAACAACTCCCATCCCGGATGCGAGAAAAGCCAGTTCCAACAGAATCTTGTTCAGTGACATGGTGTTGCCCTGGCCATCGCCAGTAGGGCATGCTGTGGCTTGCCCTGCTTGGAAACTACTTTCCCTTCACATCATAGCACATGATCCAGTCACCCTCGCGCAGGTAGAGTTTGCCGCCAGTGACAACGGGGTGAGCCCAACTGGGCATCTTTTCGTAGTGGGGGATTTTGAAGGTGCTGACTTCCTTGTAGTCTTTGGTGTCGGCTTTTACGAGAGCCATCTTGCCATTCGAGAACCGTACATAGAGATGGCCGTCGGCAGCGGTGATAGAGGCGGACCCGCTGCCCGTGGTTTTGGTTCCCCAACCGGGAAGTAGCTCGCCGGTCATGAGGTCGGCACACCAGATTTCAGGTCGATCATCTTTGCCTCCGTAGAGCTTGTCGCCAATAAGAAGCACGCCGCCATGCTTGTTGGCTAAGGTCTTCTTGTAGCCATAGATCTCTTCCATGCGGATTCCATTCTCTCCGCTAGCTACCTGTCGCAGTAGTGCGCCGCCTTTGCCATACCCTGCAACCGCGAACACCAGGTCACCCTTGATAATGGGGGTGGGAATGACCGCTGTCGCTCCGATGGCATACTTCCACAGCACCTTGCCATCAGTGGAACGGACACCCAGCACATTGCTGCCGGTAGTTTGAACGTACACTTTCGTGCCATTGATTTCGGAAATGACGATGGAAGAATGGCCTGCCCCTCTGTCGCCTTCGACCGGTGCTGTCCAGACAGTCTTGCCGGTGTTCTTATTCATAGCCACCATGGTGTTCTTGGCTTTACCTGGGGTGACTACGACATTGTCGCCATCGATAAGGGGCGATTCACTAAAGGCCCATCCATCGGCCTTACCTCCTTCAAAATCCTTCTGCATGTTCTTGTGCCAGACTTCCTTACCGTCGGCAGTCTTGAGGCAGTAAAGATCGCCTTGCGGAGACATGTAATAGACATGGCCGCCATCGACAGTCGGAGTGGATCGGGAACCTGACCAACTCGGTTGTCCCTTATATTCGTAAGCAGAACTCAGCTTCGTCTTCCATAGTGGCTTACCGCCTGCTTCCTCGAAACAGGAGGCGTACGTATCTTCTTCATCGTCGGCGAGTTTATCGCCCAATGTGTAAATACGACCGCCGGCGATGGCCACGCTGGCGTAGCCCCGTCCCGCCCCTTTGGTTTCCCACAGCAGCTTTGGGCCGTCCTTGGGCCATTCCTTCAACAAGCCGGTGTCGGTTGAGACATCATCACGCTTAGGGCCGCGCCACTGAGGCCAGTTACCGGCTCCATCTGCGGGAACCAGGGTGAAGGCTAATAAAAACAAACAAGACCACATGAGCGAAACTCCGGATGAGCAGATTGATTTAGAGCAGGATGTCTCGAACCACCCGTGCCGGTTCAACGCTGGTGAGTTTCATGTCGAGCCCCTGATACTTGACCGTCAGGCGGGTGTGATCGATTCCAAGCTGATGCAGTATGGTAGCATGAAGATCGCGCACATGCACGGGGTTATCAACAGCATGATAGCCCAATTCGTCGGTGTTGCCATAGCTGAGGCCGGGGCGAATGCCGCCGCCCGCCATCCACATCGAGAAGCCCTTGATATGGTGATCGCGTCCCACGCCACCCTTGCCCTGATACATCGGCGTACGGCCAAACTCGCCGCCCCAGAGGATGAGTGTATCGTCGAGCATGCCGCGTTGCTTCAGGTCTTGCATCAGGGCGTAGGTAGGCTGATCGGTCGCCTTGCAGCAGATGTTCATGTACTTCACCAGGTCGCCGTGATGGTCCCAGTCACGATGATAGAGCTGAATGAAGCGCACACCCCGTTCAGCGAGCCGACGTGCTAGTAAGCAGTTCGAGGCGAACGACCCATCGCCGGGCTTGGCTCCATACATCTCCAGCGTCTTGGTTGATTCCTTGGAGATGTCCATCAGGTCGGGCACAGCGGTCTGCATGCGGAACGCCATCTCGTAGGCCCCGATGCGGGTTTCGACTTCGGGATCAAGGTTCTGAAGGTTCCGATGCCGATCTAGGTGGGTCACCGTATCGACCAATCGCTTCTGCTGAACAGGCGAGACGCCGGGAGGATTGCCCAGATAAGAGACCGGGTCGCCCTTGGCGCTGAACTCGACACCCTGGTATCGGCTCGGCAGAAACCCTGGCCCCCACATCCGCTGCGAGATGGGCTGGGGATTACGACCGGCGAAACTGGTCAACACAATGAACCCCGGCAGGTTCTCTGCTTCGCTGCCCAGACCATAGGTAATCCACGACCCCATCGAAGGCCGGCCACTGATGGCAGTCCCCGTGTTCATCATCGTGTGGGCCGGGTCGTGATTGATCTGGTCGGTCACCATCGAACGGATGATGGTGAGGTCATCAGCCATCTTGGCGTGCCAGGGAAGAAAGTCGCTGATCCACTGGCCGGTTTTGCCGTGCTGAGCGAACTTGGTGAGCGCCCCTGAGTGCGCAGTTCTTTGCCCTGAAGTTGTGCGATGGGTTGGCCGCTAGTGAACGATGCGGGCATGGGCTGACCATCAATGGCGGTCAGCTTCGGCTTGGGATCGAAGGTTTCCAGGTGCGACGGCCCGCCCGACATGTAGAGGAAGATGACTCGCTTAGCTTTGGGCTTATGGTGCGGAATGCCGGGGATGCCACGATGTTTGTCGGGTGCATCCATCGCCCCCAAATCACGCCGAAGCAGATCGCCCAGCGCAATCGCACCCATGCTGATGCCGCTGCGCTGCAGGAATGTTCTTCGTGTGAGAGGCGAGAAGGAATCCATGCAGTTAGTTCCGAGTGGTCATTTCGCTCAGGTTCAGAATCGTGCGGGTGACCGTCATCCACGCAGCCAACTCGATGGCATCCACAGCAGGATCAGGTTTGGTCAGGCCCACTTGGATGAACCTCTTCGCTTCTGCGGGATTGGTCTGGTACTCCTGTCTGCTGGCCTTGAGCATGGCCAGCAACGTCGCCGTCTCTTGAGGATCGGGCAGCCGGGTCAGGGCCTGTCGAAACGCAGACTGCACCCGCTCTTCATCGGTCTTGCCAGGTTCATTGATGATTCGCTGAGCGAAGGCGCGGGCTGCTTCGAGAAACGTCGGATCGTTCATCAGCACCAGAGCAGCTTGGGGCGTGTTTGATCGTTGCCTTCGGACCGTGCATTCCTCACGAGTCGGAGCATCGAAGGCCCTAAGCATCGGGTGCAGGTACTGCCGTTGCCAATGAACATAGACCCCCCGATGCCATTGACGATCGCTGGTATCCGCCTTGTACTCGCGCTTGGGGAAGTTGAGATGCTGATAGTACCCTGCTGGTTGATAAGGCTTCACGCTGCTGCCCTCGTGATCGAGCACGAGCAGGCCGCTGACGAATAGGGCATTATCGCGCACCATCTCGGCGGGCAATCGATAGCGGGACTGATGCGATAGCAGCCGATTCTCCGGGTCCCGTTCTCGAATAGCTGCGCTCTCGAAAGACGATTGCCGATAGGTCTGGCTCATGACGATCTGCTTGATCAGCTTCTTGACATCCCAGCCGCTTTCGATGAACTCCACGGTAAGGTTGTCAAGCAGTTCGGGATGGGTGGGAGCTTCACCCTGATTACCGAAGTCTTCCATGCTGCGAGAGAGGCCATTGCCGAAGAAGAGCGACCAGATGCGGTTGACGAAGACCCGGGCAGTGAGGCCGCCGGCCCCGGTCTTGGAATCGGTAAGCCAGTTGGCGAGATCGAGGCGATTAGCCCGAGGACCGGTGATGGCGAGTTTACCCATGAACTCCGGCACGGCTGGCTCGACGAGCGGCCCGGTTTCATCGAGCCAGTTGCCACGAGGGAGGAGGCGTGTGGGTCGAGGGGTGACAGCCTGTGTGACCATGACCTTGCGGGTTGCTTTCTGAAGAGCCGCCAGTTCCTCTCCTTCACTCTTGAGTAACTTCTCGAGAGCCTCCTTCGTGTTCGGAGTCGCTTTCTTCAACCCCTCTTCAAGTACACTGATCGACATGTCGAGCATGGCCATCTGTTCCCGTTGCGCCCGGCTCAGCACCGGTATCTCCGGCGGCCGCTTGGTCGGTACTGTGTCTCCGCCGCCGCCATGAAGATGTTTCTCCTCATCGACATCAGCGAAGAAGGCAGACAGTGCATAGAAGTCTTTGGCCGTATAGGGATCGTACTTGTGATCGTGGCACTGGGCACAGCCCACGGTCGCTCCCATCCAGACCGTAGAAACATTCCTCACCCGGTCAGCGGCATAGATAGCCAGGTATTCCTTCGCTTGCACGCCGCCTTCATGGGAAGTTTGCAGCAGCCGATTGTAGCAGGTGGCTATCCTCTGATCGATGGTGCTATTTGGCAGCAGATCGCCCGCCAGTTGTTCTTTCGTGAACTGATCGAAAGACATATTGCGGTTGAAGGCATCGATCACATAGTCCCGGTAGGGCGAGGCATGATGATCCTGGTCGCCATGGTAGCCGACGGTATCGGCGTAGCGAACCAGATCGAGCCAGTAGACAGCCATGCGTTCGCCGAACTGCGGCTTGGCGAGGAGTTTGTCAACGATCTCTTCATAGCGATCACGGGTATAGAACTTGAGGTCGTCGGGCGTGGGTGGCAGGCCGATGAGATCGAAATAAAGCCGGCGCAACAGCGTGGTGCTGTCAGCATTAGGCGAAATGGTGAGGTTCTCTTTTACCAGACGCCGCTGGATGAACAGATCGATGGTGTAAAGTCGAGGCGCACGTTGTGGTGACAGATAAGCCCAGTGTTCGCCCCACTTCGCTCCGCCGACGATCCAGCGACGCAGCAAATCGATCTCGCCGACAGTAAGCTGCTTGACTGAATCGTGAGGTGGCATCCGTTCGTCACGATCCTCGCTGGTGATGCGAGCGATTAGCTGGCTCTTGGCGATATCGCCTGGCACAATGGCCTCCCGACCTTTGCGGACGCTCTTGGCACTGCTCTCAACATCCAGGCGCAGACCAGCCTTGCGATGCTTCTCATCGGGGCCGTGGCACTGGTAACATTTGTCGGAAAGAATAGGCCGAATCTGGCGGTTGAAGTCGATGGCATCGTCGGCGCAGCGGGACGGCAACGATGATCCACATCAGAGCGAAAGAGAAACTGCGCTTCATTTCAGCCACCTATCCATATTCTTGAGCAACGAGCGTACCGCGCCGGAAACAGGTGTGCAAGCAGGTAGGGCCAAGTCGGAGTGTACAGTCTTTCGGCAGCCGGCCTGATATCATAGATGGGTCGCCATCCCATCAGGTATTTCACGATGCGTCTCTTTATCGCTTTGTTGCTGCTGGCTGCCATCACCACTTTCGACCAGACTCAGGAACCCAAAGAGACCAAGCCGGCCAGCAAGGTGCCGGTGACTTTGGAGCATGGCGAGCGCACCTCGAAGTTGGCTCCTCGCTATTCACCGCCCGGCAGGCAGCTCAAACTGCAGGCCAAGGCTCATCCAGAACTGAAAGGGGTCGATCACCTCGAAACTCGCGTCAACCTTGGCCCCAACAAGAATACAGCCGGGCTACTCCTCGTCGTGGCTCGTAGCGAGAAGGACAAACCCTACGATCTGCTGTTCGTGCAGGACCAGCCAGCAGGCAAGCTGAGCGAGAAGCCGATTTCCATCAAGCCCAGCACTGTTCGCAACAAGTTCTGGTCGACGTTTGATGATGTGCCTCTTCAGGTGAATCATGCCAAGCCCGGTGATCCTGCTGCGCTCGAGCCCTTCCCAGTGTCGTTCTGGATCGTCGTTGAAAAGGAGAATGATGTACCCGATGTCATCCGCATCAGTCGGCGTGGCTTTCTGCATGGCGAAGTAAAACTAGGCGATGACATGTTCGATGTAATCCTCAGCGACAGCAACACCGATGGCGTCTTCGCCACCGGCGACTGGTGGGAACTGCGTAGCAAGTCGCCCAAAGCTGATGCCATGCGTACCGTCGGCGACTATGCCTGGGCCGGGGGCAAGGCCTGGAAGCTGGAACTCACCGGCACCAATGGCCGGTCAGCTCAACTGGTTTCGTTTGATCCGGGCATGACCGAGGAAGAAGACACGATCAAACGAGACAGGTTACGTGCTGATCGCATGGCACCCCGTGCCGCCAAGCCGGTCGCCTTTCGTAAGGATGTCGATGAGACTCTCAAGGAAGTGACTGAGAAGAAAGCTGTCTGCTTCATCAAGTTCGAGACCGACTGGTGCATGCCCTGCAAGCAGATGACCGAACTGGTGTTCACCGCTAAAGACGTGGCTGACGCATCGAATGGCATCACCTGCCTGATCGTCGATGGCGATGCCCGCAAAGATTTGACCGAGAAGCACAAGGTGAAGGCTTACCCAACCGGCATCCTGCTTGATACTGATGGCAACGAGATTGCTCGCTATGTGGGCTATCAGGGTGTCAAGGAAACGACGGCGTTTCTGAAGAAGGGGAAAAAGTAAGACACAAATAATCGTGGCAGGGGTCAGTTGTACTCAACTGCCCCCTGCAAGCAGGCAAAAGTGTTGCACGGTTCGCAGGGGGCAACGGAGTACCGTTGACCCCTGCCACGTCGTCAAGCATCGTTAGGAATTCTTGATCGAAGCCATGTCGATTACGAACCGGTATTTCACATCGTTCTTGAGCATGCGTGTGTAGGCTTCGTTGATCTTCTGAATCGGAATCATCTCGATATCTGAAACGATGTTCTTCTCCGCACAGTAGTCGAGCATCTGCTGCGTCTCTTTGATGCCGCCGATGCCTGAGCCGGCCAGTGATCGACGAGCCGAGATGAGATTGAAAACATTCGGCGAGGGATGGGGATGCTCAGGTGCGCCCACAAGCACCAAAGAACCATCCCGCTTCAACAGAGAGATGAACGGATCGAGGTTGTGCGATACCGCAACCGTGCTGATGATCAAATCGAAGCTGCGTTCATGCTTCTTCATCTGAGCTTCGTCTTTGGAGACGACCACTTCATTAGCCCCCAACCGCTTTCCATCCTCGATCTTCGATGGTGAGGTGGTGAAGAGCACGGTATGCGCTCCGAAGGCATGAGCGAACTTGACACCCATGTGGCCCAGGCCGCCGAGGCCGACGATCCCCACTTTCTTGCCGGGGCCGGCACCCCAGTGCTTCAGCGGTGAATAGAGAGTGATACCGGCACAGAGGAGTGGAGCCGTCGCAGCGGGGTTCAGCTTGGGTGAGACATGCAGAACGAACTTCTCAGTGACAACGATCTTATCGGAGTAGCCGCCATAGGTCGTTGGGGCGGTCTTGTGGGGATCGGGTGCGTTGTAGGTGAAGACGGTAGCGTTGTTGTCGCAGTATTGTTCCAGACTCTCTTTGCAACTGCGACAGGTGCCACACGAATCGACCATGCAGCCGACCGCAGCCAGGTCGCCGACTTTGAAGCGGGTGACCTTCGCCCCCACCTTGGTGACACGTCCAACGATCTCGTGACCGGGCACGCAGGGATAGACGGTGGGCCAGGTTGACCATTCGTTGCGGACGGTATGAAGATCAGAATGGCAGACGCCGCAGTAGAGGATGTCGACCTCGACATCGGTGGGGCCCACTTCACGGCGAGCGATGTTGGCCGGGGCCATGGGAGACGTGGAACTGCTGGCTGCATAGGCTTTAGTCATGATGCTCTCTTCGTGGGGTGTGGTGACATAGCCAACATTTTATGCTGACGACACGGCTGGGCCATTGCAGCGCAAGTTTCTCACATCATTTGCCCCGCCATCACCGAGAGAAGTTGATCAAGAGATCACAGATACTTCAACACTCCCCCGTAACGCTTCTTAAGCCAGCCGTAGCCCTGACAAGGGAAGTAGAGGCCTAGCACCACTAGTGCCCAGAAGAGATAGACGTCAGGCAAGTCGTAGCCTCGCTTCAAAGCGCTGGCCGCAAAGCTGTCGGGGTATGTCTTATGAAGCCAGTTGAGCAGATCGGCGAGGCCGTGAATGGCGGGCAGGTGCAGGATATAGAAGAACAAAGGCACGCGCCCAAAGGTCAAACAGAAGGGTTTGAAGAACGGCCAGCGCCACTCCAGCACGACGAGGAGGATCAGTGCTGGACCCAGGGTCATCAGGAGATAGAGCAGCGAAGGCGGATACTTGGTGCAGGCAACAAAGGACATGATGGTTCGCATCCCAATCGCAGGTTGATCACCGCTTGGGATGAAACGCCAGTGAACGGGGTCGCCGTATTGATTGAGCCAGCGCAGGCCGATGAAAGCGGCGATGGCGAGGCATCCGATGCTCACCAATATCATTCGTCTTCGGCGGGTTGGCATCTGCATGATGGGCCCCAGGCCAAAGCCGAGGCAGATGACGCCAAACCAGGGAAGCAGCGGGTAGAGATTGAAATAGCTATACCCTTGAGCAGGATGGAAAGGTCGGCCGGCGTTGTGCAGTAGATCCCAAAACCAGCCACGGTCTCCAAAGACGTACGCCAGCCAGGGAGTTTCCGTCACCATCTTGATGCCGGTCAATCCATCGAAATAGTTGTGCCCGCCGATGATGACGCAGCCGATGAGGCCAACCAACCAGGCGGGCAGCCAGATCAGCGCCGACAGACCGACCATCGACCAACCGATAGCCCAGATGACCTGCCACATACCCTGGCGGAAGTTCCACTCCAGTGTCCAGCCAAAATGCACGACGGTGAGTTCGAGGAAGACCAGCCAGATGCCCCGGCTGATGAGAAACCCCGCCAGTTTGGGTTTGGTCATCCCTCGGGTTTGCGAGAGGAACGCTCCCATGCCCGCCAGCAGTACAAACGTCGATGCGCAGAAATGGGTGATCCAGCGCGTGTAGAAAAGGCCTGGAGAAGCGAGACTGGCATTCTCGGCACCACCCAGGGCGAAAGCACCGAAGAAGTCGCGCGTGTGGTCCAGGGCCATCAGCACAATCACCAGCCCGCGCAGGCAATCGATAGAGTCCAGGCGATCAGGCTTGCCGACAGGTGGAGTATCCATTCAACTAGTCTATCGAGACGCCAGGCTTCATGATCTTCAGATGGTTCCGCTATGGTGAATCTGCCTGTTTTTGAGTGCGATGGGTGCGGGGCATGTTGTCACACTTTTCCTATCTTCGTCAGTAAGGCAGATGCAGATCGGGAGCCTAGGATTAGCGTAGAATCGTTGGCGATTTCTGATGATAAGGAGCATCCCTACTGCCTCTATCCATTGCCCTTTCATGACACCTGCTGTTTTCTCGACCCCCAGAAGCGATGTACTATCTATTCGACCCGGCCTGGGGTGTGTCGGGAGTTTGAGGCGGGAAGCAGCCAATGTCAGGAAGCGCGACGCCGACAGGGGATGACGCCTCTTCGTCCGGGGTAATGGCAGATTTAGAATCGATACTACTTTGGTATCGGCTTCGTTCCTGCCTTTTTCACCAGTTGCTGATAGTCGGCACGCTGCTGTAATGTTTGAACATCGTTGTTTCGGATGAATTCCTGAAATCGAGCCGCATCGAGCTCATGGACTTTTCCCAATGCCTTCACTGCCTGCTCAGGCTCATCGGCCTTAAGCCGGTCTTCAGCAAGGCGTTGCCAGAGTTCCGGTAAGCGACTGGGTTGAGCATAGGGCAGGCAATGTTCAATATCGACGGCGGCTTCCCGGAAGCGGGAATGTGTTCGATGCAGACTGGCTCGAGCTGCATAGGCGTTGTACAGCGCCGTTCTCAGCCTGATAAAGTTGGGCTCCTGAGCGCGGGCGGCCTCCAGCGTCGCAATGGCTTCGGAAAAATGACCCAGAGCGGCCTCCGGGTCATTCCTGTCCTGATCAAGCAGGGCCTGATTGATGCACAATGCCCCCAGGGCAGCAGCGGCATCCAGATTGCGGGGATTCTCTTTCAGCAGTCCGTTGAGCAGTTGATGTGCACGAGAATACGCCTGCGCTGATTCCTGCCATTGTTTCTTTCCCCATGCCACCAGCCCCAGCCCAACCCAACTATCCGCCATCATATTCTTTCCTGCTGAGTCTTCTGGGGAACATGGGGATGCTGCTGATTGATCTCGATGCTTCGATCGTAATGTTCCTTTGCCTCGTCGAGTCGATTCGCACGTCGACACAGCATGCCCCAATTATGGTGCGAATGCGCCAGCCGAAACCACGTTTGCGTATCAGCTTCCGGTTGACTATGAACGAGGGCTTCAAGTTGCGATACTGATTCCTTTATGACAGGCTCAGCGTCTACCGGGCGAGTCCATAGAAGCAGGTAACCGATTTGTCCAAGACAGAAAGCTTTCTGATACTGGAGCAACGGGCTTTGACGATCATTTTGAAGCAACTCTTCGTAAATAGCAGCGGCTTCTCGGTAGCCTGCGACCGCGTCATCTACCCGATTGACCTGGGTATTGCAGGCGGCCAGCAGGGTGATTGCCTCGGCGAGCTCGATTCGTAAGCGTGGATCAGCCAGCTTGTCATTCTGAATTGCCTGCCTGAAGAATCCCAGAGCGTCCTCATACTGTGTTCGCTCCAGTTCGAGCAGTTGGGGGATGGCGGCGTGGGGAGATTCTTTGGCGCGTTTCAGTATCGTCATGATGGTGCCGCGAGCCAGGCGATACCCTTCATCGGCTTTCGTTTGTGCCTGAGTGGCCCGCCGTTCTTCGGCAATCTTATCCTGCAACGAGGTGTTCAACTGCACGGTATACCAGGCCATCAAGGCCACCGTACTCAGGATCAGGAGTGCGAGCAGCGCGAGTAACCCCGCGACCACGGGAGAGCGCCTGCACCATTTTACAGCCCGCTGGATGGTGGAAACTGGTCTGGCCAGGGTCGGTTGCCCGGCAAGGTAACGGTCAATGTCTTCAGCCAGTTTCTTGCCTGAGGCATAGCGCTGCTCCGGGATGCGGTTCAGGCATTTGAGACAGACAGCCTGGAGATCGGGCGATAATTCCTGACGCAGCCTGCGTGGCGGCAGAGGGTCTTCATAGAGCGATTGATGAAGTGTTTCAAAAACACTGGCGCCCTTGAATGGCGGACGTCCCGTCAAGCATTCGTAGAAAATGGCGCCGAGCGAATAGACGTCAAGTGTCGGCGCGATTACTCTGGTCTGGCTGAGCGACTGCTCCGGAGCCATGTAGCCTGGAGTTCCCAGGATGAGACCAGATTTGGTTTCGAGGTTGTGAGATATGTCTTGTTCGAGCCTCTTAGCCAGTCCGAAGTCTGATATTTTTGGCTGACATTCATTGATGCTGCCTGTTGTCGCGCTGATCGGGTGACTTGAAGGAGGAAGGGAGCTAAACAGGATGTTACTGGGTTTGAGATCGCGGTGGATGATGCCATGTTGATGTGCCGCGTCTATCGCCAGCGCGAGTTGTCGAATCAGCAGGCAGGCATCTGGGATGGAAAGCAGTTGGCGAGACAGCCTATCGGACAGACTACCCCCTTCGAGGTACTCCATCACGAAGTAGGGACGATCAGCCTGAAAGCACATGTCGTAGACTTCGATAATCTGCGGATGCTGCAGGCTGGCAATAACTTCAACTTCCTGGCGAAAACGAGCAGTCCATTCGGGCCGTTCATCAGGAGCAACACGCAATATCTTGATGGCCACCTGTCGCTTCAACTGAGGGTCCCAGGCGAGGTAAACCTGTCCCATGCCTCCTTCGCCGAGCAGCGATCGTACTTCGTAGCGGTCCAACTGACGGGGTAGTTCACTGAGGGTATCAATTGATTCGATCTGCGCTGGTTTCCAGGTCTGCGTGATTATTTCTTCGGAGACTGTTGTCGATGTCGCTTCAGATAAGATCGAGGAGCCGACGCGCAAGTCATGAAGGACCGTTGAATGACCTGCCAGGGATTCCAGCTTGGTCAGGCATTCATCGCACTTTTCAACATGAGCTTCCATGTCTCGAAAGGCTTCAACAGGGCCTTTGAGCATCGCTTCCAGAGCTGGAACCGTCGGACATGACATGCCGGTTGATGCCTTAGATAGCCTCTCGTATTACCGTCTATTCAGGACTACGCTTCTAACGCAGATTTCTTTCAAAGGTGGTTCATCAAATATCATCAACCAGTCCCTTCAGTTCTTCTCTAATGCGTTTAATGACCCTGCAGCGAGCAATATAGACGGCATTGGGCGTGATTCCGAGCTCTGCCGCTACGTCAGCCACGGGACGGCCCAGGCATGCCACCTGCCAGCAAGCCTGCCAACTCTTGTTGTCCATTTCCTTGCGGATCAGTTCCATCATGCGATTGATGAGATACCGTCGATACTCGTCTTCATCGAGTTCATCCTGCTCGGGCGGCGTGATGGCGGTGCCTGGTAAATCAGGATGCGGGCGTAGCCTTACCGCCTGCTGACGATGCTGATCGCGCCAGAGGTTCAGAGTTAGCGTCCAGAGCCAGCCTCGGAATCGCTTGTCTTTCTGATATTGAAACCCAGGCAATGCTCGCAGTAGTTTGACGTACAGATCCTGGAGGAAGTCACTAGCCTGGGCCTCGTTGGGGCAGAGTTTCCTGCACCAGTATCGAAGCAACGGCGTATAGAGCTGAACAAAGCGATCCCAAGCAACAGGCCCCCCTTTTGAAGATAGTTGCTCGAGCAAACTAAGGGGCGTGGCAACCACAGTCGATCTCAACCAGGTATTTTCGGAGTCATTGAGAATAATTGACGTTATTCGATCAATCAAGTTTATTCAACAGTCGAGCGTCGTGATTTTCTCGAATGCCGCACTGCAAACTCATTAGGCAAACTTATTACAGTAGGGCTTCGATAATTTTGCCAGTGGTTATTGGATGGGGCCTTTGCAGCATATCCATGATCTGAGTGGCAGGATCGATGCCCAGGCAATGGTAGATGGTCGCTACCAGATCAGCAGGCGAGGTCGGATCGAGTGCCGGCTGAGCGGCGAACTTGTCGCTGGCACCATGCACGATACCTCCTTTAATCCCGCCACCCGCCATAACACTGGTAAAGACTTGCGACCAGTGATCCCGTCCATCACGCCCTGCACCCGCTCCGCCAACGACGGATTGCCCCACTCGTGGCGTTCGACCCATTTCACCGGTCCACACCACCAGCGTTTCGTCCAGCATGCCGCGTTGTTCCAGATCATCCAGAAGCGCGGAGAAGGCCTGATCGGTGACCGGGCAAAGCCTTGTCTTCAAATCGATGAAATTTCTGCTGTGCGTATCCCAGTAGACCGAGACATTTGTGATTCCATCGTTCTGCCAGAAGACGGTCACCAGCGGCACACCCGCTTCAACGAGCCGTCGGGCCTGCAAGACGGCCTGTCCATGCATGTTCATGCCGTAGCGTTCACGGAGCCTGGGGTCTTCCTTGCTCACATCGAAAGCAGCGGTCACTTGCGGTTTGGTCAGGATGGAAAGAGCGTTCTCATAGTGCATCTGCATGGCTTGAAGGGGCAGGTCATGCTCCATGGTTCGCACCTGCTGATCAATCTGCCGGAGCAATTCTCGCCGTCGTTCAAATTGGGCAGCGGGAACATCAGCTCGCAGAGAAAAATCAGCTACTTTGTAATCAGTCGCGCTGGCGTCGCCATCCAGACGCATCGGTTGATAGAGCTGGCCCAGCCATCCTGCTCCCTGTCCATGGGATTCCTCGACGAACCGGGGTGCAGGGTCTTTCAGCACCTTGGGCATCATCGAGACAAAAGCCGGCAACGGAGCTTTGCCCTTACCCAGCTTGGCCAGCACTGATCCAATATGAGGCCAGTCCTCATGGAGCGGTGCGCCTTGCCGAGGCAACGGATGGCCTGTTAATAGTTCATGCGTGGCGGTCGTGTGATTGACGTCGCCGTGAGTCATGGAGCGGATCAGGGCCAGTTTGTCCATCCGTTGTGCCAACCGGGGCAGGTGCTCGCAGATTTGAATACCCGGTACCTTGGTTCGTATCGGCTTGAACTCACCTCGAAACTCTTCTGGTGCGTTGGGCTTGGGATCCCAGGTATCCTGCTGAGCCGGCCCACCCCACATGAAGAGAAGAATGCAGGCCTTGGCCGGCTTGGTGGGGCGTTTTATTCGCATTCGTGCAGTGGATCTGGCCTGCTGCGCCTGCAAGAGGCCGGGCAGCGTTAACCCCATTAAACTCAGCGACCCGGCGCGGAGAAACTCCCGGCGTCCCATCGGGGACGATTGGAAGAAGCCTCGACAAGCCGGAGTTACTGTCATGGACGATTCTCAAGGAGAATCTTTGGGCAGGGCAAACCAGCGGTAGGACTAGTATCGCAGAGAGCTGTCCTTGCCGATAGCCAAATCGGCAAGAAAAGAAGGCTATAAGCTCAACGTCGGCAATTCTGCCTCCCCCTTCACTCCTTTACATCGCTCTGCCACCGCCGTCGCAAGTGCCAGATACTGTTTGGCCACTTCCGAATCAGGATGGCTATCGACAATGGGATCGCCGGCATCACCCTGGGTTGCTACCTGCGGCACGATTGCTAACTTGGCCAGCAAGGGGATGCCATACTCTTCGGCGCACTCGGCTCCGCCGCCACTGCCGAAGATGGCGTATTCCTTGCCGTCATCGCCACGGAAGTAGCTCATGTTTTCGACTACTCCCAGCAGCGGCACCTTCAGTTGCTCAAACATTTGAGCGCCTCGGCGAACGATTTCCAAGCTTACATCCTGTGGCATCGTCACGAGCAACGCTCCGGTGGGTGGCACTTCCTGACACAGCGACAACTGAGCATCCCCGGTGCCGGGTGGCAGATCGACGATCAGAAAATCAAGTTCACCCCACGGTATTTGCGAGATGTAGGCCACCACATACTTGCCTACCATCGGGCCACGCATGATGTTGGCCTGCCCGGGGGCGGAGATGAATGCTGACGACATGATCTTGATGCCGTATTTCTCGACAGGCAGCGATTGAGTTCGTTGATCGATCTGCTTGACGCCGACCATTTTGCCAATGGTAGGCCCCAGGATATCGCCATCAGCCAGGCCGACCTGATGGCCCTGCTTGGCGAGTGTCACCGCGAGGTTGACCGCCACGGTGGACTTGCCCACGCCGCCTTTACCACTGGCGACAGCGACGGTGTATTTGATCTTCGAGTTCATACCTGAAATCTCCGTGTCCGTCTCCCCTCTCCCCTCCGGGGAGAGGGGTTGGGGGTGAGGGGTTTCTAGATCGATTTACTCATGTTGATAGAAGGAGCATTGGCAGCGAGACAACATACGTCTCAACAGGAAGGTCTATTAAGATACCCCCTCACCCCCGGCCCCTCTCCCTCCAGGGGAGAGGGGAGAAAATACCCTCTCACACAGCGACTCTAGAAACTCAAACGTAAAGATGCCGGTATCATGGCCATCGCTCCAGACGATCTTATAGGCGTAGTTACCTACCGGCGAAACACTGGTCGCTTTCGCCGGGCCATGTTTGGGGATTTCTTTCTCCTGAAGCACCCGCAGCGACAACCCATCGTGACTTGGCTTGGCTATCGGTTCGAAGATCCTGTGGCGATCTTCGTTGCAGGAGGCACAGGGACACTTCTCCCGTAACTCCGACCATGTTATGGTACCGATGCGACCATCGTTCCACGTGATCTGTAGGCGGTCATCGCCGAGTTTGGCCAAGGCTGTGGGACGGAGGGGGGTGGGCATATCTCATATTCCCCACTTCAAGTAGAGAGGGTTAAAGGATACCTTTCAAATCGATGTGTCAAACAAGGAATGAAACCCTGCCTGAGTAAAGTGATGATCGCCAGACAGAACCGTCTTGATTCCACGTTCCTTCATGACTTCGATGCTGATGCAATCGGTAAGCGACCAGGATTTGTCATCACGGCTGCAGAATAACTCTACGCCTCGGTCGAAAAGCTGTTGAGTAGCAGGAATGATGATCGTGTTGGGATCGTCAGGTATCGTTTTCAAAAAGGTTTTAGTAACTGGCCTGATGCTCGGATAACTCAACGTGTTCGCAGTCTCTGCCAGTACCCAGATCGTTGTCACATATTGGTAGGCGAGCGCAGGAAAGCCCGGCGTAGCCTGCATCACCATGGAATGATACTGATCACGCGGATTGAGCATGGCAATGTAATAGAAACTGTCAACGAAGACTTCATTCATTCGAGTGGCTTCCCATGAGCATAGTGATCATGATGGGTCGCCAGATCTGTTGGGAGATTGGAGTTAAGCCGTTCCGCTTCCCGTGCCAGCTTGAGTAGCCAGTCTTTTGACTTAGACACCGGATCGCTCTCGGTAGCAACCACTTTCTGCACCGTCACCCACAGTTTCCCCTCCGGCAATACTACCCCGGCTGGCGGACGTATTACCTGGTCGCTTCCCATTTCAGCTTCAAAGGTTATGCTCATCGCTAACTCCTAGACACTCATTTTACGCACTGGCTAACCGCTGTATACATCATTTCGCCCCAAGACTTGAAGATACCTAGTAGTGGACTTCGACAAATTCTATTTCCCTCCGCCCTGCTCTTCCTTTACAATCCCTTCATCCCACCAACATCCATCCCACCTTCAGTGAGACTCTTTTGATGCAACCCAGTAACCTTTCTCGTCGTGGCTTTCTGGCCGGTTCGGTCGGTGCCTTGTGTGCTACCGGCCTGCCCTTGTGGTATGCCCGTGAACTGGTCGCCCTCGAACAGGAACACGCCATCAAGGCTGTGAAGTCGGTCAACGACAAGCTTCAGGTCGGCGTTATCGGGTGTGGTGATCGTGTTCGCTCAGGCGATCTGCTCTTCGCTCTGCTTCGCAATCCCAATGTCGAAGTGATTGCCTGCTGCGATGCTGACGCCAAGCAGTTGGAATACACGGCCCGTATCGTCGAAGGCGAGAAGCCGAATAATACCAAGGGCAAGCAACTGAACGAGTTCCGCCAGCCGATTCCTTCTGGTGAACAAGACCCTAATCGCAAAACCAATGTGAAGGTCAAACGCTTCAAGGACTTCCGCGATCTGGTCGCCCTCAAGGAATTGGACGCCTGTCTGGTGACAACGCCAGATCACTGGCATGCCCTGGCTGCCATCGCTGCTTGCAAGGCGAAGAAAGATGTCTATTGCGAGAAGCCACTGTCTCTGACTATCGCCGAAGGCAGAGCGATGGCCAACGCTGCCCGTGCGAATGAACGAGTCTTCCAGACCGGCAGTCAGCAGCGATCCGAGTTGGGCAAGTTCCGTCTCGCTTGTGAACTGGTTCAGAATGGCCGCATCGGCAAGATCAAGAAGATCGAGACTCGCATCGGTAACCCCGATTCAGGCGGCCCGTTCAAGACCGAAGCTCCTCCCGAAGGCCTCGACTGGAACCTCTGGCTCGGCCAGACTCCTGAAGTGCCCTTCACCCGTCAGCGCTGCCATTACCAGTTCCGTTGGTGGTATGCTTACTCGGGCGGCAAGATGACTGACTGGGGCGCTCACCATAACGATGTCGCCCAGTGGGCGCTCGGCATGGACGACAGCGGCCCGGTCAAAGTCACCGCCATCAAGGGTGTGCAGCCCAACATCGAGAATGGCTACGATTGCCATAAAGACTTCGAGGTTGTCTTCGAGTATGCCAATGGTGTGCCGGTACATTGCATGGCGGCCGGCGAGAATGGTGTTCATTTTGAAGGGGAGAATGGTTCGATCTTCGTCAGCCGCGGTTCACTCAAGGCCAGCGATCCGAAGATCATCAGCGAACCGCTCGGTTCCGATGCCAAGCGCCTGCTGGCTTCGCCGAACCACATGCGGAACTTCCTTGAGAACATCAAGAGCCGGGGCCGATGCTGTGCCGATGTCGAGATTGGGCATCGGTCATCGACTGTGTGCCATCTGGGGAATATCGCCCTGCGGTTCTCGATGGGCAAGCCTCTGCACTGGGATCCGAAGGCGGAGAAGTTCCAGGAATCGGAGGCGAACCAGCATGTATCGAGGGAAATGCGCGGGCCGTGGAAGCTGGATGCGTAAACGGGTTTTATGGGAAGCGTCATGTCTTATGCTCCCCCTCACCCCTAACCCCTCTCCCTCCGGGGGAGAGGGGAACCAGACTCTGGGCGAAAGGGGAGAACAGAAATGAGAGACCCCAGCCACCTCTGCTGGGGTTTATTCTTAACCAGGCACATACATCTTGGTGCGATTAACTTGACGGCGATTCAGCCAGCGAATAGCATCGAACCATCACGACCATAAGGACCTTCCATGAATTCCGGCACGTTATTCGCTTATCTGGTGACCTTCACGGCCAGTTTCTGCATGATGGTGATTGAACTGGTAGCGGGGCGCATCCTCGCCCCTTATATCGGTCAGCACCTTTACAGTTGGACCAGCATCATCGGCGTCTGCCTGGCGGGCATCAGCATTGGTGCCTGGCTCGGTGGTTGGCTGGCTGACAAGTTTCCGCATCGTGCCACTCTCGGCTGGTTCCTGTTCTTCGCCGGACTGTTCTCGCTGGCGATTCCCCTCTTGACCGACCAGATTTGCACAGCTGAGTTGTTTAAGGGCCAAGTCAGCCTGATGCTGCGCATCGTGGCTTATACCGCCATGATCTTTCTACCTGCCACTCTGGTGCTGGGCATGATCTCTCCGATGGTGATCAAGCTCGTGGTGCGTGATCTCAACAAAACCGGTTCGATCGTGGGGCGTATCTATGCGTTCAGCACGATTGGCTCCATCCTCGGCACCTTCGCCACCGGGTTCTATCTGATCGAGACCTTCGGCACACGGGTGCTTCTCTATTCTGTGGGTGCTCTGTTGATCGTGATTGCTCCCTTGGCTGGCGGGCTCTTCTATTCCGGCACCAAGTATGTGGGCGGCGCCATGGCTGGGTTATTGCTGGCAGTAGTAGTCGCCTGTTTCCTGTTTCCCGACGAATACAAGAAGCAGCGCGCAGTTCTTGTGGACGTCGTCGGCAAGCCGGTCACCGTCCAGTTTCCAGCTCAGAATCCTGATGATCCCAAGAGCTTCTGGTCCAGGCTGATGGACAGCTTTCATGTTCACCACAAGAACGATACATACCTGCACGAAAGCAGTTACTACACCCTGCGTGTGACCCCGCATGAACATACCGACAGCAACACACAGGAAACGAGGATGCTCAACAATCTGATCCTCGACAATCTTGTTCATTCGCATTCCGATTTGACTGATCCGGCCTATCTGGCATACGAGTATCTGCAGATTTATGAAGAGCTGGTCGGCTGGCAATTAAAGAAGAAAGGGGCCACCGAGCATCGCCAGCTTTTCGTCGGCGGCGGCGGCTACACTCTGCAACGGTACTTCCACCAGCTCTACAAGGATTGCCACATTGATGTCGCAGAAATCGATCCGATGGTTACCTACGTGGCGGAAACGTACATGGGAGCCCCCAAAGGGGATAAACGCCTCGTTACCTCCAATGAAGATGGCCGAATGTACGTCCTCAACAAACAGGGAACCAAGGACAAGTATGAGTTCATCTTCGGCGACGCCTTCAACGATCTTTCGGTGCCGTTCCACCTGACGACAGTAGAGTTCGACAAGCAGATGAAGAACCTGCTTACCCCCAATGGGCTGGTCATGTCGCTGGTGATTGATCACGTGTCCCAGGGGAAGTTCCTGCCCAGCTTTATTGCCACCATGCGGCAGGCTTTTGGTGACGAGAACGTCGTTCTGATTCTGATCGCCAGCGCCAACGAGAGAAAGAAACTCATCGATTATCTCAAGGAAAAGAAGCTTGACCAGTACATCTCGGCTCTTTCAGAGAAAACGCTGGAGGAAGTGACCAGGGATTGGGACGCCAAGAAGTACGCCGCTGAGATCGAGTATCTCAAGAACCACAAACTCAATGAGTTTGCTCCTTATCTGAAAGCCAATGAGTTGGACTACTTTACAGGCCATGACACGGTCATCGTGGTGGGCAGCGCCAGTCCGCAGAATTGGGACGATTTCGAGAAGTACCTGGCTACGATGAACGACAAGTACGAGAAAGAGAAGTCGGGGAAGCAAACGGTTTCCCATGTGATCCGTCCCGCGGTACTTACTGATTATCTCAAAACTCGCACTCGTGAGCCTAATATGCTCGAACATATGATGAAAGGAAGCAAACCATTACCGTGGACTCCCGTGGTGCTCACTGATGATTACGCACCGGTAGATAATCTGCTGGCGCCGCTTTTTGAGAAGCGTTTTGGATACAGGAAGCCCACTAAAGACAAGAATCAGGACGATGATCGCTTTGTGGATGAGTTGCTCAAGGAAAACAAGTAAGGAAGATGTCATTACGGCCGATCGGCTTTTCGACTGGTTCTCTTTCGCCAGGCAGCGCACACCAAGCCCTGTCGATGCTGTCGGGTAATGTGACCACAGCTATCGAACTATCCGCCCTGCGCACCCATGAACTGGACGAAGTGCTGAAGGCAGCAGTGGAGACGGATTGGTCTACTTTCCGTTACATCTCCTTTCACGCCCCCAGCAAGTTTAATGGCATCACCGAAGCCGAAGTGCTGAGCAAACTGAAACCGATTATCGACCGCCGATGGCCAATCATCGTTCATCCGGATGTGATCACCGATTGGGCAGCTTGGCGACGACTGGGTTCGCTCGTGACTATTGAAAACCTGGATGGCCGTAGAGCGGCGGGACGAAGCGTGGAAGAGTTGAAGCCTGTCTTCGCCCAACTGCCCCAGGCGAGGTTCTGCTTTGACATTGGACATGCGGCTCAGATTGATCCGACGATGAAACTGGCGAAGGAGTTGGTAGAGGCGTTTGGTGATCGATTGATCGAAGTACATCTCAGCGTCGTGGATGATGCGTTTAGCCATCAACCGTTAACCGTAGAGAGCATGAGGCAATTCGCCCCGGTGCTGAGGCAATTACCTGGATCGCCGGCCATTATCCTGGAAACGCCGGTGGACGAGACAACGATGATGGAACAGTTGCGATTGGCAATATGATGGAAACATGACTACTGCCCTCGATGCCCTCGCCCCTCTCAAAAGCGGGATGAACCTCTTCCTCCATGGCACCTCGGCCACGCCGACGCCCTTGCTGGAGGCACTGTGTCAGCGAGACGATCTCACCAACATCACTATCTATCACCTGCATCTCTGCGGCCCGGTGCCGTTCGCTGATGTCAAGTTCAAGGATCGCTTTCGCTCGGTCTCGCTCTTCACCGGGCCGGCGCTGTGCAAGCCGGTGAACGAGGGCTGGGCCGATTATGTGCCGGTGTTTCTTTCGGACATTCCGGGCCTGATCACCTCGGGCAAGCTGCGGATCGACGCCATGCTGCTCCAGGTTTCGCCGCCCGATCAGCATGGGCATTGCACGCTCGGCACCGCCGTGGAAGTCGCCCGGGCCGGCGCGGATACTGCTCCGATCTTGATCGCTGAGATCAACGAACAGATGCCCCGCACTCATGGCAACAGCGTGGTGCCTCTGAAGAACTTGACCAGCTACGTCCGCACCAATCGCCCGGTACAGCAAACGCCCAGTGAAGAAGAGACCGAAGTCGAAGCCCGTATCGGTGACCACATTGCCAACCTCATCGAAGACCGCAGTTGCCTACAGATGGGCATCGGTGGTATCCCCAACGCTGTGCTGGCCAGGCTCAAGAACAAGCGTGACCTCGGCATCCACACCGAGATGTTCTCTGATCGGGTGATTGACCTTGTTGAAGTGGGTGCGGTCACGAACAAGTACAAGACTGTCTACCCCCATCGGATCCTGACCAGCTTCGTCATCGGCACCAAGCGACTGTTCGACTTCGTGAACGACAATGCGATGATCGAGTTTCATCCCTGCGACCACACCAACGACACCGCGCTCATCCGCAAGCTGGATAATGTGGTGGCCATCAACTCCGCTCTACAGATCGATCTCACCGGCCAGGTCTGTGCCGATTCCATCGGACACCGAATCTACTCTGGCATTGGTGGGCAGGTCGATTTCATCCGTGGGGCGGCATTCTCAAAAGGGGGCAAGCCGATTATTGCCCTGCCTTCGACAGCCAGGCACGGCACGATCAGCCGTATCGTACCCGAGTTATCGCCGGGGGCGGGGGTAGTGACGAGTCGGGGGCACGTGCATTGGATTGTGACTGAACACGGAGCGGTGAATCTGCATGGCCTCTCGCTGAGGCAACGGAGTGAGGCTTTGATTTCGATTGCGGAGCCCGGGTTTCGTGGGGAGCTGAGGGAGCGGTTGCGAGTTGTGAGGCACTTTGTGTAAATTCTTCGGTTTCTTCTCAGGGGGCTAACGCCCCCCGCTCGCAAAGGTTATTTCATCATGTCCGGGTCGAAAGGCACTTCATCCACGTTCGATTCAAACGGCGCTTCCATCTTGAGCCGTTCCTTCTCAACCATCTTCACGAGGAAGATACCGAGGAAGTAAAGGGCACACATCGGTACCCAGAGGATGAACAGGCTTACGGCATCGACCGATGGGCTGACGATGGCAGCAAAGATCATCAGGATGAATACGGCAATACGCCATTTCGACCAGAAGTCGGCGGCGGTGAAGATACCGATCTTACCCAGGAACAACATTACCAGCGGCGTCTGGAAACAGATGCCTGTAATGAGCGGCATCATGATAGCGAAGCCAAGCCATTCCTTGAGTCGCAGATCAGGATCGATCTCAAGCCAGGCATTGAACGAGAAGAGCGCTTCGAGAGCAGCGGGCATCACGAAGAACTGACACATCAACACGCCGGCAAAGAACAGGCCGATGCTCGAAGGAAGCAGGTAGTAGACGTAACGCTTCTCGTGGGGATAAAGCCCTGCCGCGACGAACGCCCACAGTTCATAAAGAATCATAGGGCTGGCGATAATGATGCCGAGGACGAGGGAAACCATCATCCAGACGACGAAGGCTTCGGTGGCGCTGAGCGCGGTCAGTGTGTCCGCATGATCCATTTTCTTGTTCAGCGGAATCAACTGCTTCGCCAGGTAGCCAGGCGTCTTCAAGGTTAAGGTGATTTCCTGCTTGGGTGTCTCGTCGCTGATGGGCGGTAGTTTGGCATCGGGCATGACCTTCTGCACGAGCTTGACGATCTCCTGTGGCGAAACGGAAAACGTCAATTCAACTGGGTTTCGATTCAGTTCATGATCGACCTTCTCCGCTCCTTCACCCACTGTCTTGCGCCGCTCTTCATAGAAATTCCGAATGGCTTCATCCACCGGCTTGGTGATATAGGCCAGCATCGGCTTGGCGAACATGAACCCGAGCACCATCCCCAGAGCGAACCACTTCAGCGCCCTCATCAAGTGTGTTCGCAAATCCTCAATGTGCTCGCCGAACGACATCTTTGTCTCAGCAAAGAAGTCGTCGCCGTAGGATTCGTGAGCACGTGAGCGAAAAAGCATCGAGGCCAAACCAAGTGGGGGGACTTCTCTCAGGATAGAGACGGGGGATAGTAGTGTATAGGACTAGTCGTTCGTTCCATCCAGCGGAAAGAGGCGTTTACGTGTCTGGTTCCCCTCTCCCTCCTGGGGAGAGGGGCAGGGGTGAGGGGTTCTAAATCGAGTTCACCCAAGTTAGTTATTCATCTGCTGACGGTGCAAACCCTACAACCGGAAGGTCGATCAAGAAACCCCTCCCCCCCGACCCCTCTCCCCGAGGGGTAGAGGGGAGAACGGTGACCTTGCCAGGCGCAACATCCTTGCGGGCTGTTCTTATCCTAACAATGCGGTCAAGAAGGGGAGGATTCTCATCAAAAAAAGGGCGCTATCTATAGACATTTGCTTCACTTCCAGGCCACAATGTTGGATGGTTGGGTACGACCACGATTCAGTAGACACTTGGGATGCCCAGGCTGTCCGCTGAGTTACCCGGGGGGGTGCCTGCCATGCTGCGACTGCGAGTTTTGCTCTTCGTAGGGATGGTTTCCACGAGTCTCGTTGGTTGTCAGTGGGGCAAGTCTTCTTCCTGGTCGGCTCCGCCACGTCGGTCCGACGATCCACTGCTCTGCACGGATGCGGAAAGGAAACGCCCGCGCGATCTGTATGCGACCACGTCCGATTCCCGCTATCCCAGTCCCGCACCGATCGCCGGCAAGTAACCGTCTCGGCCCGGACTGACAGTTCAAGGTGGAAGCCATGGTCCGGACACGACCCTCGTCACGAGTCATCACCCTCTTCGTTCTCTGCTGCCTGGCTGGTTGCCAGTCGCCGGAACGTGCCTCGATTACGCCGCTCGACGCCAACTCACCTCCGCTGACATTCGCAGAGCTGATGTCCCGCGGCAAGGCTCAACTCAACGCAGCTCAGGAATATTACTTCAACGATGATTGGAAAGATGTGGAAGTCGCTGCCGTCGCCATCAAGGAGACGGGGAACTCGGTCAGCCAACTGAAAATTGTCGGTGCCACCGCTGAGCAGAATGCCAAGCTGGCTCAATTGTCAAAAGAATACATGGAAGCAGCGGATCAGCTCAAACAGGCCGGCATCGATAAGAACGCCAACATGACCAGCCAGGTGTTCCAGCGATTGAGCGAAATCTACCGGCAGCTTCGCATTGAGCAGGTCAAGTTGGCTCCAAGCAATGCTATCAGCCCGCCGGTCGCCACGCCACCAGAAGGCCCCAAGCCCAAGTAGTGTAGCTAACCTGCTAAGGACGATGGTTTCTGAATCACCGGCAAAGTCGAAGCTGGTGAAGGCTTCCGTCGTCCGGGCAAGTATCGCGTTAGACGTGATAACCAATCCTTTTCCGGTTCAATTACCGCTGGCCGTACTTCCGTCAGCGAGGGTCTGAAGGTCTGAAGAATGACCAATGGCAGGTACCAGAGAATGAAACTGCCTCCCCCGTCGGCGTACCAGAACTGCACTCCCAGAATTAAAGTCGCTGTCCAGGAGATGAGCTGCCCCAGATGCTTCGGATAGGGCCAGAATGCAGAGGTTATCATCAAGGCGATAAAAGCGATGAGCAGCGGAATACGGTAAGCAAAGTGGAGCGAGACGGTATTCCACAAGCCATCGGCAGTAGGCTTGAAGGCAAACTTCCAAGCCTGCCATTCGGCAAATTGCCAGACATTCCCCCAAACCTGGGCAAACCCTTCCTTCCAGATCAATAGGGCAACGAACAAAACGCAGACGCTCAGGAAAGCCCCCAGGAACCGCCAATGGCCACGTCGAAAGTAGAAGTTGGTCCAAAGCGGGACAAGGATGGCGGGATAGAAGCCAAAGCCAGTACCTAACCCCAGGAACACTCCGGCTAACATGGGCATGCGATAGCAAGTGAGTGCTGCCACAATAAACATCGACGCCAGCACCTGCGAGGTATTGAGGAGCAGGATAGCAGTGTAGGGCATCAGAAGATAAAGCAGGGCCGACGCCACGCCAATGCTGAGATTTCGAAAGTGAAGCCAACCGATAAGAATGAGGTTCAGCACAATAAGCAGGTGGCAGACCAGGGATAGAACGTGGGCCACGCCATTCATGGCTTCGTTGGACTGAGCCAGCATCAAAGTCAGGTTCTTGATGACCAGGCTTTCATTCTGAGGTTGGGGAATGCCGCGCCACTCGGGCAGGAGTGATTTCAAGATCATGACAGCCAGCATGACAATGGTCAGCCAGGCCATGCCGCCCGTCGAGACGTTGGAACGAAACTCCCTGCGCTGTTCCAACCCGAGATCAAACAGGCAGCGGAAGAGAAGAAGTGCGGAAACGATCAAAAGCCAAAGGTAACATCGCCAGATGGCCTGATGCTCGAAGGCATAGAATCGCATCCATTTAGGTTCTGAACGCGCTCCGCAATCGAGGAGCACCATGGAACAAAAAACCGTTTCGCCGGACGCGGTAGGAGCTGCCATGACCTGGGCAGCGCTGATCACCGACGAGGTCACTTGATCGGGACTGCACCAAATGGCCAGCACATCGTCGCGTCGTTCCTGACTGGCCCGTAGGAAAAGCAGAGGAATCGTAAGCATGAAGAGAAGCAGGAGATCCCAGTGCCTCCACTGCAACGGTCTGGCAAAACGAACAAAGAGCATGACGATTAGCACAAAAACCATGCATGTCCATGTCTGGGCATTGGGAAGCGTGATCGATTTCAGAAGCTCCAATTCGGCCCAAACCATGTTGCTCTCAATAGATTGAACGAAGGCGGGAAAAGATCGTTAGTCGAGATTATATCCACTATTTCATTCAGAATCGCCGCAGAAACAGGTTACAATAATGAGATTCAGTGAGTTCGCAGGCAGACCATAACGGATCAGGAGCATATCTGATGCAATCACCCTGGGGGCCGCGTATCTTCTGGCTGGTTGTCTTTCTGCTCGCCGGTCTGGGCGTCTACGCCTACTTTTACGATCCCACGCAGGAAGAGGGGAAGATATCCTTCTCCGCGCCGCTGACCAATATGGTCTATGTCGGCCCCAAGGTGTCCGGATGCGACATCGAGATAGGGAGCAATACTCGTGAGACGGTTGAGTGGAAAGGAGACATCAAGCTGGCCAAGGGCAAGCTGCTTCAACTCTATGCCCGCCAGGCCGATCCGAGTTCGGTGTTTTCTTCGACACGATTTGAAGTACGGCCCCTGGTGCGCGATGGTGTCAGATTACCGATCATTCTTCATATGGTCTATCAAACCGAACCCGAAGACACGCTCACCCTCACGTTGAATCAGAAAACGCAAAAGATTCCTCTTGCCAGCTTGTCGAGCGATGCTCAACCGCTTGAAGTTCTTGAGGGCACCGCCCTGCTGCGGAAGCAATCGCCGTTGCAAAGCTTTGAGAATGAAAGCCCGACGGATGACCATCATCCCTGTTTCTTTCGAGATGCCATGGGCCGGGACTTCCTGCTGTACTTGAACTCCGAACGCAGCAAGGGAATAGACGTCAACGCTGTGCTGGCTGGAAGTTTTGAATCGCTCGAAAACCCCATTCTCGGTACGACCATACGACTGAGTCGCTTCAGCGGCGGGGCCTGGCAGTACTCGGAAGCTGTTACCAGCAAATTGGAGACATGCCTTGATCCTGTGGCGGCGATGGATTCCACGGGCAAAATGTTCGTTGCCTGGGCACAGAAGGGGCTGGAAGGCTGGGACATTTACTACAAGACAAAGGACTTTGGTCGGGAGGGCGATTCAGGCCTGAGTTGGAATAAGCCTGTCAAAGTTACCACCAGATCCGGGTATTATCAGCAACTGGTCGCCGCTACTGATTCTCAGGGCAAGGTATGGCTGGCCTGGCAGGCCTGGCGGCAGGATCATTGCGACATCGAAGCGATGGTACTCAACGACGACAAACACTTCATGAAAACCCCCGGTCTGGTAACCGAACATCCTCAGGATATTGACGGTCGCTGGTTCCCCACCATGACGGCGGATAAGTTGGGTAACATCTATCTGGCGTGGACGGTATTTCGGCAGGGGCACTTCGACATTGAAGTCATGAAGCTCTATGAGAACATGCGCAAAAGCAATTCCATCCCGCTGGTAACTTCTGCCAATGATGCTCTGCGGCCCTCTATTGCGTGTGATTCAGACAACAATCTCTGGGTAGCCTACGAAGAAAGTGAACCGGCGCAGAACTATGGTGATCTTCGTTTGCCGGCATCGCACATCCGAGTCCGCACGCTTCATCCGGATGGCACTATTGATGAATGGCCTGCCATCAAGGTAATTGACAAAGCCCCCCCCCCAAGCCGCCAAGATTGATCCCTTGCTTAAGCCCGCCACTCCTGTCACTCGCTGCATACAGCCACGCATGGTGATCAGCAACGAGGGCTTGCCGATGGTGGTGTTTCACGCCAATCAGAAACTGCTCTTGTGCCAGTGGAACAACAGCGCCTGGACGGAACCGAAGGAACTGGGTCGGACCTCACCGGAATTACCTGTGCAGCACACAGCCATGTATCAGGAAAACCATCTTATCGATTGCCATGACATTATTGACAGCAAGGGACGGGTGCGATTGCAGATGGCAATGATCGGCGGAGCCACAACGAAGCCGACCATTCCCCGCAAGCCGGCGCCTTCCAACCTTCCCCAAGTTCAGAGTGCCTGGAAATCCTTCTCTGAACTGGCTCGGCAGTTCCGTAAGCGTTCTGACGAATTAGTTCTGAACAAACGCTTTTTGCTTCGAGGCATGGTCGTACTGCCCTACGCTTTGAACGAAGCTACGGCTGATCCCTGGGGCATGGCCTGTTTCGCAACGGAGCAGTCGCTTTATGACTGGATCATGATCCCACATGGCGTCCGTTCGCCTGCTATCGAGCACTGGCAAACGGCACAACGCTCCCATCTGCTGAATCAGCAGGGTGACCGAAACATATTACTGGGGTATTATCGGCCCCTCATCGGTACTCGCGATCCGCTGCTGTTAATTGACGGCAAGAAGGACGAATCTCCCCTGTTACCCCTGGCTGATTTCGAAACCGCTCGAAGGCCGGGAGAATCGACAACAAATCGCATCACTGTGACTCAGGCCGCCGACCGGGAAATCATGGCGCAGTACCTCGCTCAGCGACAACGTCTGGGTTTCTCCCTGACGACGGATTGGCAACTGCTTTCGGTTCTCACCCAGCCCGGTTCGACAGACACTTACAAAGAATCACTTGAACGGATGTTGTTGCCGCTCTGGCATCCGGAGACGACACCGGCACGCCAACCTCTGCCTAACCTGCGTGTCGTCGCCTATGCCAACGGCAAATCGTACGATCATTTACTGGATGCTCTGCGGGAACGTCATTTTTACGTCGCCACCGACGACATTTACCTTACGGTGCGATGTGAGAGACATTTGCCCGGCGACGTCTTCCAGACTTCTTTTCGTCCCAACATCAGCATTACGGCGCAGGGCACAGGTAAGCTGAGAAGCATCGAAGTCTGGCTTGATAACAAGTTGATCAAGAGTGAAGAGCCGCCCGGGCAGGCAGCCTTGATGGAGTACATTTTCGACAAGAATGATCGAGCCTGGCACAGTTACACGGTGCGCGTGACACAGGAAAACGGCGTGTCGCCGTGGTGCAGCCGTTCTGGATACGCTATTTGCAGTAGGGTAAGCGTTTGCTCCCAGCCCTAGACCGGACGCCAAGCGAATGACCTATACACGTGCTATTCATAGCCTCGCCTGGGTGATGGTGTTCGCCTGGTCGGTCTATGCTTTTCGCGTCGCTACCGACGAACAGCATCATGAGTGGGTAACCAGCGATGTGGGCTGGCAATGGATGCTCGGGGCGCACTGGTCCAGGGTGAACTGGCCCAAAGCTATACCATAGAGGCTGGTGAGCGCTGGCTGCGTCAGGGATACTCCGGACTCGAGTTGGAGAGGATGACAAACCAGCTCTTCCGCAAAGGGCGGGAGAAAGAACTGGTCAGAGATGGCATTGATGGTCCACTCTATCCGCCGACGGCGGCACTTTTCTTTGGCTTCTACGGAATCCTGTCGCCTCGCCAGGCTCATGCAGTGGGTGTGTTATTCGGATTGCTTTGTACTTACTTGACCGCATATCTTCTTCAATTAGTCACCCGGGGTAAGTTGCCGGCCGACTTCGCGGCGCTGGTGATCTTGTTCTTCCCACATCACTTTCCGGGGCTGCTTCTGGGGCAGAATCACGCGTTCACGTTGCTCCTTCTTACCCTGGGGTGGTGGTTGTTGGGGCGAGGACAATCGTTTCTAGCCGGTCTGGTGTGGGGGTTGTTCATTTACAAGCCGGTCTTTCTGCTCGCTCTGGCGCTGATACCGCTATCGCTGTTAAACCTTCGGCTGTTTCTTGGCATGGCAGCCATCGCGTTGATTCTGTTTCTGGCGACCTTGCCTTTGACACAGGGACTGGAACCGTGGAAGCGATGGATAGTAGTGGGGCAAAGGGCTTCGGTTATTTACGAACTGGATCGGCGTTGGATCTGGCTGAGCCGGGACTTGTCGGGAATGCCTCGCCGAGCGATGTGGGATCCCGAGTCGTTCTTACGTGAATGGGGTTACTGGTGGAAAGGGGAGATTGCTGAACCAGACGGCGCTCGAACTATCCTGGAACAGGATCAACAGGGTCGTGTTAAATCGCCGAACATCGTCAGGTATCTCAGCTGGGCGTTGCCGGTTACTATCGCCCTGCTCACTATGCTGATCGTGTGGAGGCGGGACGAGGAAACTGTTCCTGGCGGTATTCCGGCTGCGTTCTTATGGATGGGAACGTGCTGGAGCGTTTTTCATTTCATGCATTATGATCTGACCATGTTCTCACTTCCGATGTGCCTGTTGTTGGGTGAACTGGGCCGCCTGACTCGGACGCAACGTACTGTAATACTTGTTGCGCTGGCTGCGCTGCTAGGTTGCACCATCAACTTTCATCGGATGGGTGTTTATAGCCTGCTAGCTATACCCTGGGAGAGCATCATACTGTTGGGTATGTGGATCTGGTTGGCAGTACTTTCCTTATTCACCACACCACAGGTCTCTACGACACAGAACTGATAACTATGCTTAAGATAAACCAGCCTTTTCCTGTTTTCCATCGAATCGAAGTGCATGACGGCACAGAGACGTTATGATGGGACAGGCGTTTTCGATATTGAGTTTTTCCTCACAGGTGCTTGTGCCTTGCCTCACTACATCGACCCGCACATCCACATGATCTCCCGTGTTACCGACGACTACCAGCGGATGGCCTACGCCGGTTGCCAGTTGGTCTCGGAGCCTGCCTTCTGGGCCGGGTTTGATCGTGGCTCCGCTGAGGGCTTTCGGGATTACTTCCATCATCTGGTCGAAGTTGAACCCAAGCGGGCGGCGCTGTTCGGCATCAAGCACTACAGTTGGCTCTGCATTAATGCCAAAGAAGCAGAGAATGTCGCCCTTTCCCGTGAGGTGATCAAGATCATCCCCGAGTTCCTCGACCGCCCCAACGTGCTCGGCATCGGCGAGATTGGTCTCAACAAGAACACCCGCAACGAAGCTACGGTCTTTCTGGAACATCTCGACTTGGCGATGAAGAGCGATGAACTCATCCTCGTCCACACGCCTCACTTGGAAGACAAGTACCAGGGCACCCGGATGATTCTCGATATGTTTAAGAACGACAAACGCATCACGCCCCACCGGGTGCTGATCGATCATGTCGAAGAACACACCGTCAAGCTCGCTCTCGATGCCGGGCATTGGTGTGGCATGACGCTCTACCCGATCACCAAATGCACCCCAGCCCGTGCCGCTGATGTGATTGAACGAGTAGGCACCGACCGCATCATGGTCAACTCGGCCGGCGACTGGGGCAAGTCCGATCCGCTGGCGGTACCCGAGTTTATTCAAGAGATGAAGCGGCGAGGACACAGCGAGACGGTGATTCAGAAGGTGGTGTACGACAATCCGCTAACGTTCTTCAAGCAGTGCAAAAGGTTTCGTTAATGCAGACCCACAAACTCGTCACCATTGCCCGATACCAAAACGTCAGTACCGCTAACCTGGCTAAGAACAAGCTGGAGATAGCAGGCATTGCTTCGTTCCTGGCTGATGCCGAAACCATCAACACCGATTGGCTGCTGAGCAATGCCCTCGGCGGCGTGAAACTCCAAGTCGAAGCCAGCGATGCGGATCGAGCCAGGGAACAATTGTCATACGAAATGGATGAAGCCAGTCTGGAGGCGCTTGATCAGGAAGCTGTTGAGTCTGCCGATGAATGGACGGATCCGCATGGAACGACTGCGGATGAACCGCTCGCCCCCTTGTCGAATCGGGAAGAGTTGGCCAAGCGTGCCTGGCGAGGAGCACTGCTTTCCCTGTTGTTCTTCCCCTTCTTCCTGCTCATCGGTTGGATGGTACTTCGCATCTACCTTTCCGATGAGCCGCTTGGGCAACCCTACCGTCGGCAAGCATGGATGGCTGGTCTCATTTCCTTTCCGTTTCTTTGCTTCATTCTGTGGTTCATCTGCTTCGTGCTGTTGAGTCCATTTCGGTAGAGTTGCCCTCACGCTCCGCGTGAGGTAACAGTGACATGTCGTTACACAACACCTTCGTTCATGTCAGTCAGTCTCCGCTCCATCACGCGGAGCGTGATGGCAACTATGAAACCGGTAGTGTGTATTCAAACTCATAGTAGTGCTGCTTGTTTTCTACCTTGATGGTGAGGTTGCCGCTGATGCCGGTCAGTTCTCCGGTGCCCGAATCGGGGATGACCTTGATGGTAAGCGAAGGCTCACCGCGGTTCATGAAGGCGGTGTGCTGGAGGCAGAACGTGCCAGTCTTGCCATGAAGCGAACCGGTGACTTTTTCAATGGCGACATACCCCGCTGAGCCTTTGACAGTGCCCATGGCCGAGAGCATTTCGCCCAGGCTGGAGCCGGTCAGGTCGCCAGCAAACTTCTTATCGATCGACATGCGGCCAATCGATTCCTTCAATTCCAAGTGTGTAACGGTCTGGGGCACCAGCTTGACCTCAAAGGGTCCTTTAGCGTGATGTGACATTGATTCGTCCTTGTGATAAGCCAGCGTGGATGGAATGGTGGCAGGGTCAGTTGTACTCAACTGCCCCCTGCAAGCTCGCAAAAGTGTTGCACGATCCGCAGGGGGGCAACGGAGTACCGTTGACCCCTGCCACGCGCACAAACTAAGTAGAGGTAAAAGACTCTAGTCGTGTTATATCCCCACCACGGTTCACGCCTACAGCTCGTCTCCTTTAGTATCTTGTGTTCTCCATCGCACCCCGGTACGATGCGGAAGCTGTTGCCCACGAGACCAGCTATGTTTCCCTTGCCTGCGAAGAACCGCATCCCGCTCTGGCTGAAAGTGGCCTACACGCTGTTCATGGCGATCCTGCTGCCGATCTATCTGAAGCGCTATGGCCCGACGAACTTTCTCTACTTCTGCGATGTCGCCGCTATCGTCACGTTGATTGCCATCTGGCTCGAAAGCCCGCCACTGCTTTCCGCCTGTCTGGTGGGGATTCTGCTGCCCCAGCTCTTGTGGGTGCTCGACTTCTTCTTTGAATTTGGCAACTACCTCGGGCTTTGGAACGCTCACCTCATGGGCATGACTAATTACATGTTCCGCCCGCCCTGGTTGCTGCGGTTCCTGTCGTTCTTCCACTTCTGGCTGCCGTTTCTGTTGCTCTATCTCGTCTGGCGGGTTGGTTACGACAAGCGTGGCGTGGTGATCTGGATCGTCAGCGCCTGGGTGCTGCTTACCATCTGCTATGTCTACATGCCGCCCCCTAGCCCGTGTGTCGATCCCGTGACCAGGCAACAACTGCGTAGCCCGGATATGCCGGCCAACATCAACTACGTCTACGGCCTTACTGGGGAAGAGCGTGCCCAGACAGCGATGCACCCGGACGAGTACTTCGTCCTGTACCTGGTGCTATTGCCTCTGGTGATATATTTGCCGACGCATTTACTGTGCTGGTGGCTGATGCCCAAGGTGCGGACAAAGGAGACGGTCGCTCTCAACCCAGAACCTCGACATTCTTAGCCAGCGTCTTGAATCGTTCGCCATTGGATTGGACCACGGTAATGGTCACATGCCCCGTTTTGCTGGTCTTGATATCGGTGACCTTGCCCGATTTGCCCTCATGCACGCCGCCGGTGACTTTGCAACGGTTGCCGTCTTTAAGTTTGCTGGGTGGTTTAGCTTTCATGGTACTGGCTCCTTTCGATGTCGAGTTACCGGGAACGCATATCGAAGGCCTGGCCGTTCATGTAGCCCGGAGCGTTCGAGGGCTGAACTATCGGATTCCCGGAACCATAATTCAGCGGATTGATTTCGACAGCGTCACTGCCCTTGTTGGCTTGCCAGGTGCAACCGGTGACAGCGAGTGTTATCGAGGCCGATATGATGGCCATCCAAACCCTCATCGGATATCTCCCCATCCAATGAAAAACAGGGGATAGCAGGGAAAGTTGTTGATGTCAAGAGTCGAGTGACACCCCTTATATTACTCCGCAGGTAGTGCAGCGAGTTAACATGGTTCGCATTGCCTGGCGTGGAAGCAAACCGGCCGGCCTTAGCCCTTTGGGTCTGTTGCGATCAGTAATCGAAGCCCTGCATCAAAAGCATCCAGCTTTCGGAGATGTCCGTAGCGTGCGTCCCACGCGCCGGACTTGAGATCACGGGCGATTGCAGTGACGATGCGGTCCACGACGGCTGGCGACAGCCTGGCAAACGCTGACGTTCCTGCTCGTGCAACCGGGTCGAGCACTCGTTCCGGATGTGCCCAGAAGGAACCTACCATCCAATCAGCACAGTTCCGTGGGATGGGCACCACCTCCAGGGTGAACTGTCCACCCAGCCATTCACCCAACTGCCGGGGATCAGGAAAGATTCGACGATCAATCTCGGCGATCTCAGGAGCATAGTCAGCAAGCAGCCACATTCGCACACACACCTCGACATCGTAGGTCAGCAAGACGACTGGCCCACGAGCAACCCGGCGAAGTTCGCACAACCCCTTCCTGCAATCATCCCAGTGATGAAGGCTCAGTATCGCCATGGCAGCATCGACGGACTTGTCACGGAGGGGCAGATCGCCGGCGGCGGCACGGATGGCCGGAGCTAACTCAGGTGGTCGCTGGGCAGCCATCACATCGCTGGGTTCGATGGCGATGACATATCGATCCCTCGGCTCGTAGGAGCCCGCGCCTGCACCGACATTGACCACTGTTCGGGCGCTACCCAGAGCGGTATGAATCCGCTCTCGAAAGGTCGGTTCCTCCCGTCTCGTCTTCGCATACCCCTGGCCAATGGTGTCGTAACTCATCCCTTTTGACATCGGTAACCCTGAGAAACTGATCGGTGATGAGGGTTCATTCTCTTCTTTGGTAGTGGAGAAGTCAAACATACGGAGGAGTTGCCTTGTGTTCTCGCTCGGTCAAGGCAGCTTCTGAAGTGCGTGCGCTATTTCGTGCCGTTCGGGCAACAGCGTCAGCACCGCGGGAAGCCAACGGGCGTGGATGGAGAACTTCTTCGTGGAGACGAGCCGGGGAAACGTCAGGTAGTCGTCGAACCGAGCATCGCCTTTGGCCCGAAACGAGACGCCATATTCTTTTCGGTCGCCGGCGAAGGATCTGGTCCAGTTGAGGAACTCGATGGTATTGAATAGCGTGATATCAATATCGCCAAGGTGCAGCACCTCAAAGACGTGTTCAGCCATCGTCAGGCGGAACATCATCCCGGGGAGCAGGCCGAGCTGTTCCTCGGCTGCACGGTCAACATTGACGTTGATGTTATCCCACCAGTAATGAGTCATGGCCAGACCGTGGAACGTGTTGTCTTTGATTTCGTACTTGCCCTTCCAGACATCCTCGTCGGGCTTGGGGAAGCGGAGGTACGTTTTGTTCTTGGGCACCTTGGCTTCAGTGGCCGGCGTCAAAACGATCACCTCCTGCGGTCCCGGCCAGGGCTTGCCATCCGACACCAGACCATCGTTCTGCATTTCATTCCAATCCATTCGGTACAGCGTCACGACGTAATCGCCGGGCGGCACCGTCACCAGGCCCGGCTCATCCTGGGGTTCGTCATCGTGGATCGGCAGGGTGTTCGGCGTATCAACCCGCAGCTTGCCCGATGGCAGTTTCAAGTACGCCTTCTGTGGCTTCAGCCAGCGGGCCACCGCCAATTCTTTCTTCGTGAGAGGCGGCCCGACAACGACCTCAGCCACCACCTCATCATCCTGAAAGAGTGCGTAAGCGATATACCAACCTTCTTTTGCCAGCTTGCGAAGTTTCTTATCACACTCAGCTTCGTCGTCCGCAAAGCCGCCCTGAAAATCGGCTTCGGAGTTTTTGAGATGCTCGAGGCTCGACTCGTCGAAGAGATAAACGATCAAGCCTTCATTGTAAACATCGAGCCGGTGAGCGCCCGGACGTATGCCGGGCCAGGGGGATGCAGACATAGGAACCTCCGCTGAACCGCACTCGCATGTCATGGTTTGTGTCTACTCACGGCAACCATGCTTGAAGGGACATTCTGTGCTTGGGTGTAGAGGAGTCAATGAGTGATGTAGGGTGGGTCAAGCGGTATCCGCGCCGCCCCACCATACGAAGCCCAGCGTCTACGGAGCTGTACAGTAGTGAACACCTGTCAAAATGACCTGCCGCAGTGCCGTGCGCACCTGTTTCAGTGGGTTCAACTTCAAGAATTGAAGATGTGGAGATGCGCGGGCTTCGGGGGAGACCCGAACAACCTTCAGGTTTTGTGGCACTGTTCTGGCGGTACTCCGACAGAGCAGTGCGAACTCTGCAGAGTTTTTGCACCTTATCACTGCTCTCGGCGTACCGAGAACAGTGCCACGTCTCCGTGCGCGCGCCTGTTTTGGTGGGTTCAACTTCAAGAATTGAAGATGTGGAGATGCGCGGGCTTCGAGGAACTTCAGAACAACCTACAAGAATCGTGGCACTGTTCTGGCGGTACTCCGACAGAGCAGTGCGAACTCTGCAAAGTTTGTGCACCTTATCACTGCTCTCGGCGTACCGAGAGCAGTGCCACACCCCCGTGCGCGCACCTGTTTTGGTGGGTTCAACTTCAAGAATTGAAGATGTGGAGATGCACAGACTCCCAGGAACTCCACAAGTTGATTCCCGGGTGGGGTGAAGAGGGCTTCAAGTACCACAGCGCCGTGCGCACGCAAGTTGGTTGGAGTACCAGGTGATCTGTTCAGTAGTGAACAGGGTTTCGTGGTGGGCATAATTCAGGTCTGGGTGGAATGGGGTTAGCTGTTGTCTGGGTGCGAGCGTGCTGTCACGGGTGAACGGCCCTGATAGTTGGTGAATTCTTTTGCCTGAAAGGCATCGCCTCCACAGCCCAAGGTTGCCGAGCACTCTCGGCTACCTTGGGTAATGAAGATTGCATACTCCGTTCCCTGAAAGGGAACCATCGAACACGCACTGAGGTACCCTGGGTAGCGACGAGTACATCGCAACCCAGGGCTTTGGCGGTAATGCCCTTCAGGCATGGAAAAGAAGTTTCCAACATCTTTGAAGACGCTCACTCTACGGTCTACCCTTATTGTACATCAGTATACTAATCAGCTAGTGTACAGGGTGGGAATGGTTTATGGCACTCCACCGATCAGTGGCTGGAGCATAGTCGTTGCACGGTTGGAGCGGAAGATTATGGCAAAAAGGGGATTCTCTCTTGTCAACCGAAGTCCAAATGGATCTAACAGTAAGAAGAACCAAAGTATCGATCTTGACTCACACATTGATCGTGGCTATCTCGCCCGCTTGAGGAAAAGATATGTCTCATACAATTCCTGGTCTGAAAGGAAAGTTCGGAACGATCATGGCTGACCCACCGTGGCAGTTCAACAATCGTACAGGGAAGGTGGCGCCAGAATATCGGCGGTTGCGACGTTACCCAACTATGACTCTAAAAGAGATATGTGAGTTGCCAGTCGAAGTTCATGCTGCTGAGCGGAGTCACTTGTATCTTTGGGTTCCAAACGCATTGCTCCGGGAAGGGCTCGAAGTAATGGCTGCGTGGGGGTTCACCTACAAGACTACAGTGACTTGGTTAAAGATCAGGAAGGATGGCGGCCCTGATGGACGTGGTGTGGGTTTCTATTTCCGAAACGTGACGGAAACGATTTTGTTCGGTGTAAAAGGTTCTATGCGAACCTTAGCGCCAGGCAGACGACAAGTAAATATGCTCGCTACACGGAAGCGAGAACACTCACGAAAGCCGGACGAGATTTATGAAATTGTTGAAGCATGCAGCCCTGGCCGATACTTAGAATTATTTGCGCGAGTTCAACGTGAAGGGTGGAAACAGTTCGGCAACGAGGTTGAAACCTATTTATCTCGACAAAGGAAATGTAATCGTTCTATCTCGGCAGCCTAGTCCGATTCAATTCCCGATTGTTCCAGCATCTCGCGACTAAGTTTGGATTCCCCAGAAGTTCCAGGGGGGTAGTTAGCTGTTGATAACTCCGAATCTTTTATCTTGATCCTCTTAAAGATCTCCATGACACTGTCGAACTCAATTGAACCATCGGATTCCCCGGTTTCCAAGTAAACATGTTTGAAGAATCGCATGCAAGCATTGAATCCTTGTGCTCTATTTAAGATGTTGCCTTGTTCAGCAGAATGCCAAGCTTCGTTCCATCTTGATGCGACTGCATCAAAATAGGTCCAGATAACATCGGCTATGACATCATCCTTTTTGCTTGCGAATAAGGACCGAAGAATCAATTTTGGCTGTTGACTCTTTGGCGGTTCAGGCAACTCTTTTCCCCTCTTAAGGGCATCCCTGTCTCGCATGGGGTCGTCAGAAATATATGGAACTAGAGCCTCAACCAACGCTGCCTGCGTGATAAATTCATACTGCTCACCAGTTGCCGCACCAAGAATCTTGATGCGACCTTTCAGAGGGCTATCCTTCTCCTTGTTTAATAGCCTCGCTATTTGATGGCAGGTCTTGATCGGGCTGCGTTCAGTTTGGAATGCATACAAATCGTACACTAACGATCTATTGACCTTAGTCTGATTCAAGTTAATTGTTGCGAATGTCATCGCTTGATCCTGCAAGTCCATGTCAACAAATACAACTACAACTAATTGAAAAGTATCTTCATAACCACTCAGTCCTGCAATTCTGTGCTGGCCATCGATTATCTTAGCAACTTCAGGGCTGTCTTTAATTTTTAGTGTTTTCTGGACTGGATCATACTTAGCATCTTTGCTGCTTATTGACAGTATTACAGAAGTTGGGAAAGTTGCATCCATGTTTCGTACGTACTGTTTCAGCTCCTTTACCCTATCCGGTTTGATTTCTCTCTGTATGCCTACAATTCGTTCTATGTCACGTTCTTCTATCCTTCGTATATCAGAATATGAAATGGACAGTACATCCTTCGCCGCAATGACGCAGCTATAGAACTTGCCAATAGGCTGGGTAATTTCCAGGCAAGGTGCATTTATCCAAGCAATTGATTTGCTCATTGTGCTGCTCCTGTATCTTTATCCTGGTTATTTTCAGCAGGCAATGCAGTTGCTTCAGGGGTTGTTATCTGATCTGGTTTTGGTTTCCTTGATCTCGATGTCCTTCTTGCATTGACCTTGTTGCCTAGTGAAGTTACTTCGTCGTCACCAGCCAACTTAATGTCTGGTGTATCGATCTGCTTCTCTAGTATCAGTGAGGCTGCAGACACAATCATTCCTGCGATAAAAAACGGTATTGTCAATTTCGCATACAAATTAGTGTCTATTATACTGCTATCTTTTACATATATGATGGTTGACAAGAGGGTAGACAGAATGATCAATATAACAATAACGGTGATTAATAGTGGTCTCATTGGAAAGTAGCCACTAGGGTTGTTTCTTGAAACAATGTATAGAGTGCCCGATAAGATGCTTGCTGTGTAAAGAGCAAATTCTCCGTGACTAACATAATCAGACAGGTCAGGGTTTTTCTTAGTTAGGATTTGTACTAACAATAGCAACCATGTTGGTAAAAGGCCTAATGCCAATGTCAATACCGTCCATATTGACACATCTCCAATTTCGGTCCAGCTTGGTCGTCTGTATTTATGAGGTGTTAGCGTTGGCATAAGGAATTGACTCGTTGATGGTCATCTTTACAGAATCTGCCGCAAATTACGGCATTGGGAACTCATCAGAAGAAGCAAGAATGGCATCGTAGACACAAGAAGGAATCGAAGCAAGAAAAATACTGGCAGATCATCCTGACTGCTAGAGTACTATGGCTTGATCCCAAGCCGTTCGCGTGCCAAGGTACGCATGTCTTATTCTAATCACACAAGCTATTGATAAGGTGTTTTTTAGTGATGGTAAAGAAGTCGATCTTCTAGCGGAGACATTAAGCCTACGCAGCACAGTTAGCCGGTAATCCCGGCTAACTGTGGCACCGGAGCAGCCGTCTGAATTGTTACAAGCATACGAGGCACCATGTTTGCCCATACTCAGGGGGCTAACGCCCCCCGCTCGCAATCATGCCCGCCTACAAGTTCGTCAACACCCCATTACTATCCCCGAACCGCTTCTGCTCAATCCCCAGGCGTTGCAGCATGGCGACATACAAGTTCGTGATGGGTGTGTTGAAGGCGTATTTCACGTGGCGGCCGGGGTTTAACGTGCCGCTGCCTTTGCCGAAGAGCAGGATCGGTAGCTGGTCGTGGTTGTGGCGGTTGCCGTCGCCGATGCCGGAGCCGTAGAGGAGCATCATGTTGTCGAGCAACGTGCCATTTCCTTCCTTGACGGCTTTCAGCTTGGTGATGAGGTAGCTCAGGTGTTCGATGTGGAACTCGTTGATCTTGGCGATCTTTTCGAGCTTGGCTTTGTCGCCGCCGTGGTGGGAGCAGTCGTGGTGGCCTTCGGGCACGCCGATGAACTTGTAGCTGCGGTTACTGCCTTCGTTGGCGAAGACGAAGGTGCTGAAGCGGGTGAGGTCGGCCTGGAAGGCGAGGACCTGCAGATCGGCCAGCGTTTTCATGTGTTCGCTGTAGTCCTTCGGGATGCCGGTGGGCTTCTCGATGGGGGGCTTGATCCTGGCGTCTTCCTTCTTGTTGCGGTTGAGCCGGCCTTCCATCTCGCGGAGGGAGGTGAGGTACTCATCGAGCTTGCGGCGGTCGGCTCCGCCGAGCTTGCTTTCCAGGCTCTTGGCGTCGTCGCGCACGGCATCGAGCACGCTGAGGCGATCATCATTGTTCTTGGGCGTGCCGTAGAGGCGGTCGAAAATTTGCTTCGGATCAGTTTCCTTGGGCATGGGCGTTTGTTCGCTGCGCCAGGAGAGGTTGTTCGAGTAGGCGCAGGAGTAGCCCGAATCGCAACCGCCGGCGTTGGCGCCCTTGTCGCAACCGATTTCGAGCGAGGCGAGTTTGGTGAGATGGCCGAACCGGGAGGCGGCGACCTGATCGACCGACATGCCGATGCGGATGTCTGCCCCGGCGGTCTTCTTGGGCTGGCTGCCGGTGAGGAAGGCGGACATGGCACGGGCATGGTCGCCGGGGCCATCGCCGTTGGCGCGGGCCTTGTCAGCGGTGAGGCCGGAGAGAACGCTGAAGTCGTTCTTGTGTTCAGCCAGCTTGCTCAGGAGCGGGGTGAGTTTGTATTGGCTGCCTTCTTCGGCTGGAGTGAAGTTCTCCATATTGAGGCCGTTGGGCACATAGACGAACGCCATGCGGAGGGGAGCCTTGGCGGCTTCGGTGGAGGCAGCCATGATGCCACGGGGCAGCATGCCTTCGAGGAAGGGCAAGGCAATGGCGGCTCCGACTCCTTTGAGCAGTGTTCGGCGATCGAGGGGCTGACTGGTCATAGCAAAGTCCTGAGTCCTGAGTCCTGAGTATACCAGCCCGACGCGCTAGCGAGGGTGAACCTTGCGATTGCACGCGCTCCCTTGCTAGCGCTGCGGGCTGGTATTTGCTGTTCTTCTTTGTCGGAACGGTTCGCTTTTGACGATCTCTTGAATGAGGGCGGTCATCGTGTCGCCGTGGCTTTGGGTGGCTTTGGCGATCTCGTGGATGTATTGGCGGTCGCTTGATTCCAAACCCCGCCCTATGGCAAAGGTTATCATCTTTTCGCTGAGACAGCGACGGAAATCTTCATCGCGCTGCTTGAGGAGGGCCACCAGTTCCATCGGCGTTTGGAACGATTGGCCATTAGGAAGGGTGCCTCCCGGTTCGACGGGGAAGGTGCCATCCTTGGTGCGCCAGGCTCCGACAGCATCGAAGTTCTCGAACCCGAAACCTATGGGGTCCATACGGTTATGGCATGTGGCACAGTTGGGGTTGGCCCGGTGCTGCTCCATCCGCTGACGGAGCGTGCCCTTGAGTTCTTCGGTTTCCTTGAGTTCAGGAACATCGGGTGGGGGTGGGGCTGGAGGGGTACCCATGATCGTTTCCAGCACCCATTTTCCCCGCTTGACTGGTGAAGTACGGGTGGGGTTACTCGTCAGCGTCAGGATGCTGGCCTGGGTGAGTACACCCCGGCGAGGGGTGTCTTTGATGCTCACACGTCGGAACTCCGGGCCTTTGACATCCTTTAGGCCATAGTGCTTGGCCAGGCGATCGTTGACGAAGGTGAAGTCAGCATCGAGGAAGTCGGTGATCTTGTGATCCTTCTGCAGCATCTCGAGGAAGAAGAGTTCGGTCTCCTTCTGCATGGCCAGGCGGAGCGGTTCATCGAAGGTGGGGAACCGCTTGGGGTCGGGAGTCGAAAGCTTGAGGTTCCGCAGTTGGAGCCATTGGCCGGCGAAGTTCTCGGTGAGGGCACTCGCCTTGGGATCACGGAGCATGCGGCGGGCTTGGAGGGCGAGCACTTCGGGGTCTTTGAGCTTGCCTTCTTTGGCGAGGTTGAACAGCGTTTCATCGGGCATGCTGCACCAGAGGAAGTACGACAGGCGCGAGGCGAGTTCGTAATCGGTCAGCGGGCGCACTGCAGCGATGGAACCATCGAGTTCGACTCGGAACAGGAAGTGGGGCGAGATGAGCATCGCCTGTACCGGCAGCTTCATCGCCTCGATGAAGTTGTCGCCCCGCTTGGTCGCCCGGTCGAAGAGTGCCAGGAACTTATCGATCTCTTCGCTCTTCACCGGTCGGCGGAAGGCACGCTCGGCGAGTTGCGTGAGGTTACGCCGGGCGGCATCATGAGGGGTGAGCTTGTCGCTAGGCTTCACCATAAGTATCGGATGCTTGACTTCGACCTTCGGAGCATCGGTCGGCCCTTCGATGCCCATACCCATAATGATGAGGTTGCGATCACGGTTCTTGGGGTCAGTCGCCTTGGCATCGTAGAAGTCGTTGATGAAGCCGAGGCTGATCTTGTGCTTCCCCGCTGGAATGGTCGTCTGGTATTCAAAGCTCTTGCGGGCATCGGTATCCGTTTCGACGGGGCGGATATCGAAGGTCTTGAGCAGCTTGCCATCGAGCTTAAGGTCCAGCTTGGCCGGCTCGTTGCCCGCCTGCTGCCCGAAGGCGCGGAAGCGAATGGTGTACCTGCCGGGCTTGTCGAAATCGAACTCAATGAAGACTTCACCGTTGGTGGCGAGCATGCGGAACTGTTTGTTGCTGCCGAACTGTGAGCCGACGTTCTTGGGCAGCATCTCCCGGCCCTGAAAGCGGCGTGAGGTGGGGGCGTTTGGATCGGGCTTGGGCAGCATCGCCTGATCGACGATACGCTGGGCAGCGTTCAGATACTTCTCCAGCAGTAGCGGCGGCAGAGAGAGGACATCGCCAATGTTGTCGAAGCCGTAGCCTACGTCGTCGAGGGGGAAGTCGTCAGCGGGGTTGAAGTCGACACCGAGGAGGTCACGGATAGTGTTGTTGTACTCGTTGCGGTTAAGCCGCCGCATGGTGACCCGGCCTGGGTCACGCTTGCCGTTGAGGTGGGCTTTGACGACCTGGCCATCGAGCCAGGCGGTAAGGGTGTCAAGCTCAGTGCGGGTGGGGCGGGGCTTGCCTTCGGGAGGCATCTCGCCCGTCTTGACGTTCTTGAGGATCGCTTCCATCACGTCGACTTTTTTGATCAGCGTCTCGGAGGCCTTGTAGTCATCGAGGTTGAGGTCACCCTTGGGCTTCTTGCCGCCATGGCAACTGATGCAGTACTTGGTGAAGATCGGCGTGATGGTCTGCTGGTACTCATCGACATGGGTTGTTTCGATGGCAGCAGGCGTGGCAGTACCGAGCCACAGCAGGCAGCCGATGGCTAGACAGCACTCCACAGTGGCAAGTACCACAGTTCGCATGCACAATATCCGAAAGGTTCGCAGACGAAACAGGCAGGTTTATTCGATCAGGAGGGTAGTAGCATTGTACCCTGCTCGGTGGGGCAAGTCGAGGCAAATCGGTGGTAGGTTACGGAACTGGTTGCCCGTTTAACTTGTTGGGAGTAGGGATTATTAGCCCCTGATAAGGGGCGACCCGGCGGTAGCTGGCTGCGCAAGCTGCCAGAACAATGGGGCAATAATCATAGAGCCCCGTTAGGGGCGATTGGAGACGTGTGCCTGTCCCAATCGCCCCTAACGGGGCTCTCCATACCACTACTAGCTTCACTGGCAGCTAGCGCTGCCAGCTACTGCCGGGTCGCCCCCTATCGGGGGCTGATCATGAAACATTGTTACTCAAAAGTGCTGTCATTCACGATGGGCTGCGCCACGAGAAGGATCCCCCTCACCCCCAGCCCCTCTCCCCGGTGGGGAGAGGGGATTAGATTTACGACACCAAGCCCTTCACCGCTTTGACGATTGCTACCGCGTTGATGCCTTCATTATCGAGCATCTCTGCTGGGCTGGCTGAGCCGGGCATTGATTTGGGAGCCATCTTGAGGACGGTGGCGTTGATGGGGTCTTTACCGGAAAGGGCTTCGAGGACGGCGTCGCCGATGCCGCCTTCGGGCCAGTGGTCTTCGACGGTGATGATCTTGCCGCAGTCCTTCACCGCTTGCAAAATCGTTTGGCGGTCAACGGGTTTGACCGAGTAGAGATCGATCACGCGGATGGCGATGCCTTCTTTGGCGAGCTGTTCATAGGCAGCCAGCGCTTCGTGTAGCGTGATGCCGGCGGCAATGACGGCGACTTTGTCGCTGGCGGAGGTCTTCAGCGTCTTGCTGCCGCCGATGGTGAACTTCTCTGTGGGGGCGTAGAGGACGGGGAGCTTCTCTCGGGTGGTACGCAGGTAACTGATGCCTTCCAGATCAGACATCAGCTGAATCAGTTGGGCCGTCTGGTTGGGGTCGCTTGGATAGAGGACTGTTGAGCCGAAGATGGTTCGCATCATGGAGAGGTCTTCGAGAGCCATCTGCGAGGGGCCATCTTCACCGATGCTGACACCGGCATGGGAGCCGCTCAGGCACAGGGTGGCTCCAGCGATGGCAGCCATGCGGATTTGATCGAAGGCACGGGTGAGGAAGGCGGCGAAGGTGGCGGCGAAGACGCGCTTGTCCTGCGTAGCCAGGCCGTTGGCGACGCTGACCATGCACTGCTCGGAGATGTACATTTCAAAGAAACGTTCAGGATCAACTTTGCCGAACTCTTCAGAATAGGTGGAGTTACCCACTTCAGCATCGAGCACGACGAGTTGAGGCATGCTCTTTCCCAGGAGAGCCAACGTATCGCCAAAGGCTTTGCGTGTAGCTTCTTTCGTTCCCATGGCATAGCTGGGCAGCTTCGGCGGGCTGAGCGGCACCGTCTTGGGCGGATGACTCATCACTGCGGGTAGGTTAGGGAAGACCCGGTTCTTTACTCCACCCAGTGCCGCGACGGCCTTCTCGGCCATCTCGGGGGGCAACGCTTTGCCATGCCAGCCTTCCTTGTTGGCGATCTCAGGCACGCCGTGCCCCTTCTCGGTCTTGGCGATGATGCATGTCGGGCGGTCGGTCTGTTTGCAGGCATAGTCGAAAGCACGATCAATGGCGCCGATATCATGGCCATCAATTTCGAGAGCATGCCAGCCAAACGCTCTGGCTCGATTGGCGTACGCGGCGCTGTCCCAGCCGAGGTTGGTCTGCCCACGCTGGCCGAGGCGGTTCATGTCGAGCACAGCGATCAGGTGATTGAGCTTGTAGGTCCAACCCTTGTCGAACGCTTCCCAGACGGAGCCTTCGGCCATCTCGCTGTCGCCGAGCAGCACCCAGACACGGTTGTCGGTCTGATCGAGATACTTGCTGGCGATAGCCATGCCAACACCAATGGCCAACCCCATGCCGAGCGAACCGGTGGCGACATCGACGTAGGGCAGTACCCGTGGGTTGGGGTGCCCCTGCAATCGGCTTCGATTCTTGCGGAGGAGGAGCAACTCGTGATCATCAATCGCCCCTGCTGCTTTGAACATCGAGTAGAGCAACGGGCAGGCGTGGCCCTTGCTGAAGATCAGTCGATCATTTGAGAGCCGCTTGGGGTTGCTCCAGTCGAAGCGGAGGTACTTGGACTGCAGCACAGCCATCAGGTCGGCAGCGGAGAGGGACGAGGTGGGGTGCCCCGAGCCTGCTGTCGTCGTGCAGCGAATGCTGTCGACTCGTAGCTGGGCAGCGAGGTCTTGCATGTCCTGGAACGTGGGATACATGGCGGATACCAGAAAAAGGCTTAGGCGATGTGATTAGATGATGTTGTGATCTTCGGTCTAAGAAGCTCTCTCGGCAAGGAGCAAATGCTAGTAAGCCGCGTGATTCGTGATCAAGTATCTTGACGAAGTCGGATAGAAACGGGGCGAGATTATGCTTATAAGCTGCTTGCAACCCCATCTCACCTATGACAAGATAGATTATCTTACCCATGCTCCGGTCATTGCCACTCCATGCCCGATCCCACGAAACAACCTGGCGTAGCTCCCGCCCATGAAAACATGGAAGCGCTCAGCCAATTTGCCGGCGATATTGGCTTGCGTCTCGGCAAGTACCTGATGACCGTTCTAGGGGAGAGTAATTATCTTCTGGGCCTGCATCCTCCGGGAGATAAATCCCGGCCCTGGATCGAGCAGATCAAGTCCGCAGCCGGGGCCGCTTCGCAACTGGTGCAGCAGCTCATTACTTTCTCGTGCAGGCTGCCTCCCGAACTGGAGCTAGTCAGCGTCAATGCCATCGTCACCCAGATGGCGGAGCAGTTCACCACGCTCTTTGGCAGCAGCCTGGCCCGCGGCGATTTCCGCATCGACATTCTGCTCGACGCCAAGGATTCGCTGGTGCTCGTCGATGCCACGCAGTTTCAGTCGGCAGTGGTGAGGCTGCTCAAGTGGGTGCATACTCGTGTCGGGGTAGGCACGCTGACCATCCGCACCGGCAACCAGCCCGGCATCGTGCAGTTGAGCTTGATCGACAACGGGCCTGCGTTGCGAGATGAGGAACGTCAGCGACTCTTTGAACCGTTTCATGATGTCGATCCCGACACCGCCGATTTGGGCCTGGCCGTCGCCTATGGCATCATTCGTCAGGCTCAGGGTACTCTCCAGGTGAAGTCCGATTCTACCGGTACCGAGATTACCATCGATCTGCCCTTGGCCAACACCGAGGCGGCGACCTGTGACATTGATAAAAGCACTGGGAAACAAACTGTCCTGGTGGTCGATGATGAAGAGCTGGTGCGCAATTATCTGGTCATCGCCCTCAATCACCTCGGCTACGAGGTGATTGCCGCCAAGGATGGCAGCGAGGCGCTTTTCCAGTGCCTGCAAACGAAGACCAATATCGATGTGCTGCTCACCGACATGATCCTTCCGGGTATGAATGGCCGACAGCTCGCCGAACAGGCCAAGAAAGTGCGGCCTACGCTCAAACTCGTCTTCATGTCGGGGTACACGGAGAACCTGCTGGGCGAAGGGCGGGTCTTCCTGAGGAAGCCGGTTACGCCCGATCAGTTGGATAAAGCGCTCCGCCATGTGCTTAGCACTGCTGGGGATACGCTCAGCAAGGCATTGTCTAGTGCTGACGTAGACTTAAAATGATGACAGGTATGACAGCCTGAAGCGCCAGCGAGGGGGTGCGTGCAATCGCAAGCTCCACCCTCGCTGGCGCTTCAGGCTGTCATTGATGAGTGCCTCATTCGCTAAGTGTTCGCCAAAGGAGTCCTCCGTGATCAATCCCGAATTACGTCGCCGTCTTGACGACGTGGTGGCACGCCTCACCAATCTCCGGGACTCTCTTTGACCTGGCCGGCAAACAGGCCGACAAGGCCAAGCTCGAAGCACGCATGGGCGAAGCCAACTTCTGGGACAACCCTGACAAGGCCAAGCAGATCATCAGCCAACTGAAGCCGCTCAACAACATCCTCAAGCCCTACGACGAACTGGACAAGACCAAGGAAGACATGGTCGTGATGGCGGAGTTCGCCAGCGAAGACGCTTCGATGGAAGCGGAGCTGCAAAGCGAGCTGGGCAAGTTCGAGAAGAAGTTCAACGAGTTCGAGTTCAAGGCGATGCTCTCCGGCCCTGAAGACGCCAGCAATGCCTTCCTGCGCCTTCAGGCAGGGACCGGCGGCACCGATGCCTGCGACTTTGCCTCGATGCTGCTCCGCATGTACACCCGCTGGGCCGAAGATCATGGCTACAAGGTCGAACTGACTGATGAATTGGCCAACGAAGAAGCGGGCCTCCGCAACGCCACCATTCACATCACAGGCGACTATGCCTATGGTCGGCTCCAATCGGAAGTCGGCGTGCATCGGCTGGTGCGTATTAGTCCGTTTGGTTCCGGTGATAAACGGCAGACCAGCTTCGTCGCTGTCGATGTGCTGCCCGAAATCGAACAGTCGCCTATCGAGATCAAGCCTGATGATGTCGAAACCCAGACGTTCTCCTGCGGAGGTCCCGGAGGACAACACGTCAATAAGACTCAGTCCGGCGTGCGTCTCATTCACCACCCCACGGGGTTAGTGGCAGAAAGCCGTACCGAACGCAGCCAGCATAAGAACAAGGACAATTGCTGGAAGATGCTCTACGCCAAGCTCTTCAAGATGGAAGAGAACCGCCGCAAGGCTGAGGTGGAAAAGCAGTACGACGAAAAGGGCGAAGTCGCCTGGGGCAACCAGATTCGCAACTACGTGCTGCAGCCCTACACCCTCGTGAAGGATACCCGCACCGCGAGCGAAACCGCCCAGGTAGGCAAAGTCTTAGACGGCGACCTCGATCAGTTCATGGAGGATTACTTGAAGATGATGGTGATGAAGAGGAATAAGAAGTAAAAGTTGATGGCATTCCCCTCATCACATGAGTATGCTCAAGGCACCCTGCCCCTTTGAGTTGTACTCATGCCTCCCGTGCGCGAGCCACACGAACCGGCTACCATAGATCATGTCGCTGCCCCGGCCACTACGCTGGGGCAAACGATGGGGGACACTCGGCTCGATACAGGCAAGGACGAGCCTAACCTTGCCTTTACTCTGAAGACGGAGAACCAGCAGGATCAATCATCCTGGCCCAGTGTCCCCGGTTACGAGATCATCGGAATCCTGGGGCGGGGCGGCATGGGGATCGTTTACCATGCCAGGCAGCATGGGCTGAACCGAGATGTCGCTCTCAAGATGGTGCAGGCGGGCGAAGATGATCCCACCCATCGCGCACGGTTTCGGCTCGAAGCTGAAGCGGTGGCACAACTCCAGCACCCCAACATCGTTCAGATCTACGAGATCGGTGAAGTCCATCAGCAGCCCTACTTCTCGCTCGAGTATGTTGCGGGCGGCAGTTATTCACGGTTCCTGCAGGGCAAACCTCAACCGCCCGAGGTCACTGCTGAATTGGTGCGAACTCTGGCGCTGGCTGTGCAGGCTGCCCATCAGTGTGGCATTATCCATCGTGATCTGAAGCCCGCCAATATCCTGCTCACTCAAACAGGCGAACCCAAGATCGCTGACTTCGGTCTGGCCAAGTATGCCAGTCAGGCTTCAGGGCAAACCCAGAGCGGCTCGATTCTGGGTACTCCCAGTTACATGGCTCCTGAACAGGCGGCGGGGAAGAATGATCAGATTGTCCCAGCTACCGATGTCTATGCCTTGGGTGCCATTCTTTATGAGGCACTTACAGGCCGAGCGCCGTTTCGAGGGGCGAGTGTCTGGGACACGATCCATCAGGTGCTTCATCAGGAACCAGTTCCACCTCGATCTCTCATTTCGACGATCTCTATCGATCTGGAAACGATCTGCCTCAAGTGCTTGCAGAAAGAAGCAGGCAAGCGCTACCAGTCGGCTGAAGCTTTAGCGGAAGACCTGCGTCGTTACCTGAACCATGAGCCGATCCAGGCTCGCCCCATCAACTGGCTGGAACGCCTGTGGCGCTGGCGTCGTCGCAATCCCTCCCTCGCCGCTGCCCTGGCGCTGACCACCATCATTCTGATCGCCGGCATCTGTGTTTCGAGTTATCTGGCATACATCGCCAATCGATCCGCTGAGGATGCACGCAAGAATCTGGTTATTGCCGACGAGCAAACCCAGCTTGCCATGAAGACATTGGAATCGGTTATCTTTGAAGTACAGGACAAGCTGGCCGCCTTGCCCAACGCCCAAAAGGTGCGGGGAGTTATTCTTCAAAAGGCGCTGGCCGATCTGCAGAACCTCTCAGAGCAACTACGGGTTCAGCAACGGGTTGACCGTAACACTGCTCACGCCAGCCTGCAACTCGCAGAGGCCTTCAGGCAACTGGGAAAAGACACCGGTATCGACAGTAAGGAAAATACCAACCAGCTTTATGAACGGGCCACTCATCTGTTTGAGGAGCTCCATCAAACCGCAGCTGACAAGCTTCAGGCCAAAGCTGATCTGGCTAACGCCTACCTGATCTACTCGATTTACCTGACTCACCTCGAAGACTGGGGCTGGGAAGTCACGGCCGAGCAGGGAAATCTTCAAAAACAACGACCGGTGATGCAACGTGCTTTGAGCCTGGCTCGGCAGGCCATTGCGTTGCGACGTGAACAGGCTGCTGCTTCCAGCGATGAAGAGGCGCAGTATCAACTGGGACGAGCCTTGATTGAAGGCTCTTACTTAATGATGCGGATGAACGAGCAGACGGAAGCTCGAATCAGTCTGGAAGAAGCCTGTCAAGTGTTAAGGCCGCTTCAGCATTCCACCAACAAAACTCAACGCAACCAGGCCCTCTATGCCAAGTCGGTCGAATGGCTGGGCGATTGGCACTACGATTTCAAGTCCGAGCATCGACAGGCGGAACAACATTACCGCGAGGCACTGGCAGTCAACAAGTTGCTGGCTGAAGCCAAGCCGGATGATGTGGATACTCAGATGGCCTATGCCAATTCCTGGTCTCGCCTGGCCGACGCCGTTAGAGCCCAGGGGGACAAAAAGGGCGCGCTGGAGGCTTTTCGTCAGGAGCTGGCGATCACACAAAAACTCGAACCGCTTGCCGCCACTAACACTCAGTTGCTGCTGGATTGCGCCACTTCTTATGATCATGTCTCCAATGTATCTCTGCAACTTCAGCTCTACGAAGAACGCATCGTGGTGCTGAAGCGTTCCTATGAACTGAAGACCGCAGCCATCGCGCTCGATCCGCTCAATCATCGTGCTCACTCGACACTGGGACGTACCGTAGTGCGAACAGGTGTGGCGTACAACAAACTGGGCAAGCCGCAATCGGCTATTGAGGCGTACGAGGCAGGGCTGAAGTTCTTGACTGACTACAACGCTAAACAGAACAACAAAAACATTGAGCAGGATATTCAGGGCATCCAGAAAGCGTTGGATCAGACTCGCGCTGCGATGAAGAAGTAGATTCCTATTCCCCTCTCCCTCCTGGGGAGAGGGGCCAGGGGTGAGGGGTTTCTTAATTGAGTTCACCCATGTTGGTTTGGGGTTAGAGTCCATCCAAAGGTCGAGGTTCTTTATCGGAAAAGTCGATTTAGGAACCCCTCACCCCCGACCCCTCTCCCCAGGAGGGAGAGGGGAGAACGAACGGTGTCTATTTCTCTGGCCAACGTCTCCCTGTTACTTGTGTTCTTGCTCGCACACCTTTTGCGTCCACATCAACTGTCACGCCGCCGTGTATCCAGGTTCGCCAGAGTGTTGCTCCGAGCGGCGTGTAGGGATCAGGCTTTGGCCCACGGGGGAAGGTTTCGGAACTGATGACGAGTTTTGGTTTACACCAAGCGGCGAAGCCTTCCGTGTTCGAGACTCTCGATCCATGATGCGGTGAGACCAGCACATCGACTGGAGCGATGGGAATCTGTGTCACCTGCGACAACCCCGGCTCTTCCAGATCGCCCGTCAGAAGAATACGGCAGCCGGCATAGTTGATGAGTAGCACCAGGCTGCGGGCGTTCTCGGTGCCTGCTGGGCCTTGAGCCGGGGGATGGAGCACTTCGATCTGAACGTCGCCTTCTTCCAGCATCGCTCCCCGGGTGATGTGGGTTAGGTTGGCCTGTTTCGCCTGCAACTGCTTCATCGTTGCCTGGGTGCCACGGTCCGGCTTGGTGGAGAAGGTGGGTGTCATGCGGACGATGCCGACACGGAAGCGGTCGATCAGATCGGGTAAGGCGTTGAAGTGATCGAGATCAGCATGCGAGAGCAGCACCTCATCAATCTTGGTGCGACGACGGTACCAGAGGTAACTCGACACATGGCGATAAGCCACATCCGGCCCGGCCAGTGAACCGGCATCATAGAGCAGACATCGGCCACCCGGCGTTTCAATCACGACAGCGGTGCCATGGCCGACGGAGAGCACTGTCATTCGCAAGCCACTGGGCACATCGGGGCGGGTGATGACCAGCACCAGGAGTAGCCACGCCAGACCGAGGCTTGCCCAGAGTTTCCACCAGCGTTGCCAGTTCGGATAGAGAACAACTGCGAGCATCCCGGCATAGAACCCCTGCACCCACCACTCGGGCACATCGGGCCAGTAGAAGAAGCTGTACGGGATCGCCCGGAAGGTGTTGACCAGCAGGTCGCTCAGTTCCAGCGACCAGGCAGTCATCGTGGCCAGCACTGTCGAGATGATGGGCAAACTACTCAGCAGCACCAGCATCATGCCCGACACCATAGCAAAGGTGATCGGCAAAGCTAACAGTGGCCCCAGGAAGAGCGCAGCGGGTGAGACGAGATGAAATCGCTGCATCACCAGCGGCATCGTTGCCAGCCAGCAGACGAGTGAAGTCAGTACTGCCCACTTCAGATGATGCAAAACCCAATGAACCAGTCGCCAACTGGCCGGGCGCAGCTCCGCTTCGAGCCGATCGAGTGGCGAGAGGTGTTCCTTCTCCCACTGGTACCACGGGGCAATGATCTGGATCAGCACCAGCACAGCCAGGAACGACAACTGGCATCCCGTGTTGGCCAGATCAGCCGGGTTGAGCATGGCCACGACGATCCAGGCGAGGGCCAAGGCATTGAGTGCGTTCACCCGGCGACGCAGCCACAAGGCTAAACACCAGGCAAGCACGATCACTGCTGCACGAACCACAGGGGGCCGGGCACCGGTAAGCAGGGTGAAGCCAATCACGAAGGCAGCCAGCCAGATCGCCCGGCTTCGCATGTCGCCGCCGGCAAAGCGGAGGATGAAGCCGACGACGGCGCAGAGAATGACGAGATGCTGCCCCGAGACAGCGAGGACGTGGTAGACGCCGGTTTGCAGATAGCCTTCGAACTGATCGGGGGTCAGGGCCGACTGTTCTCCACAGAGTAACGCCTGAGCGATCCCTGCCTGACGAGGAGGCATGTGTTGCTGAAGCGTTTGCCTCACCCATGCCCGTGCCTGGGCCATCATGCCCGCGATTGACCAACGGTCTGACTCTCGATGCAGGGTGATGCCTTCAATCGACTTCACACCCACGCTCGCTTGTATCTGCTGATCGAACCAGTTCTGGCGAAAGTCGATGCCACCCGGATTGACAGCGGACGAAAGAGCTGACAGGCCGCCGACGATTTCGACCCCATCGCCGATGGCTAACTGCCTCAACTCGCCTTCGACGGAGACGCGCACCCGACCGGAGACGGGCTGCCAGCGGTCGGTCAGTTGCAGCGAAGCCAGATCGACGATGAAGACACTGTGCCCCAGTGTCCCCTGGCCCGACAACAACTCCGGCCGACGTGGCTGCTGGTAAACAACATCTTCGCTGACCGCCCCCCGCAGTTTCACCAGCGTTCGATCCTGCGTAGCGAAGTGACCAATCGCATCGCTCGGCCAGGCTTGCGTGATGCGATGCCACTGGGCAGCCAGCGTGCCGGCGACACACCAGAGCAGGATGGCTGAGAGGGCTGACTGTTTCCGACGGATGGCCAACAGCCAGGAGGCGGTGAAGGCGATCAAGAGTGCCACCAACATCTGCGTCGGGAGAGGTACTAGTCGTTCGAGATAGACGCCCAAGCCGACAGCCAAGGCGACCGGCACCAGGGGTGCTGGTGGTGAAGTTGGTGGATTCACAGCGGATGCCTTCGCTGGTGGAACGCAGAGAGAACCTATTGCTTAACTAACTACAAGGAATCCCAACCTCTCGTTTTGGTTTCTATCCTGCATAACGACTTATCTGCAGTCAGGAATAATGTGTCTCCATCCATCCCCCAGCCACAGTTGGCGGTGGCACAACCCGGATCAATGCGCCCCAGCACCTCAGCCTTGGGCGTAAATACCCAAACGCCGCCGGGCCCGGTCGCAAAGAGATTGCCGTTAAGATCGAGTTTCATTCCATCGGGCAGTCCCTTCATCTTCCCTACTTCTTTGGTGACATCGTAGAAGACCTTACCATCGCCTTGTATGTCGCCAAGAACCAAGTCGAGGGGGTACGCTATCCAGATCGCATGCTTGGGATCAGAATTGGCCACATAGAGAGTCTTCTGATCACCAGAAATGGCTATCCCATTGGGACGGGTCAAATCTTTGGTCATCAGTTTAATCCTACCGTCTTTATGTAGCCGAAAGACACCACAATAGTTCATTTCCCTCTTGGGGTCGTCTGCACCTTTCTCCAAGCCGTAGGGCGGATCAGTGAAGAAGATATTGCCGCTACTCCAATGGATGGCCAGATCATTCGGACTGTTGAACCGTTTGCCTTCGTAACGGTCGGCCAGAGTGGTGAAGGTTTTGCCATCGTCGTTGAGCCGGGCAATCCGCCGATCGCCATGCTGACACAAGATGAGATGCTCGTGGCCCCAACCCATGATCAAGCCATTACTGCCACTTTCGCCACCACGTTTCTCAGTACCGGTGTAGCCGCTGGGTTTCAGGAACGGCTTGAGGCCCCCTTTGGCTGACCATTGCCAGACCATGTTCTTGGGGATATCGGAGAAGAGCAACCGTTCCTCACCCTCCTTCCTGCGATCCCAGACCGGCCCCTCGGCCCAGTCGAAGCCGCCAGCGATCTTTTCGATCTTGGCATCCGGGGGGATGAGCTTATCTAAACGAGGATCGAGCCGGACGACTTCGCCCATCGTCTCTTGGGCTTGAGTTATTTGAGTGCAGGCGACCGCAGCCAGACTGGTGGCAAGAAATGCGCGACGGTTCATGAGAAGCACCTCTGGAGTGTAGGCTTCAGTTGAACCGTAAATGTGTCGTTGAGCAACGAAAAAATGGAAGTTCAAGTCACCCGAACTGCCCTTGCTTTCACTAAGGGAGTGGTATCCTGACGCTAATGATCGAGGTTTCTTATCTTCGGCAGCAACTTCAGAGGATCGATGACATCGGAGCCATAGGCGTGCCAGATGGTGACGGAAGCATCCCAGCTATGCACGGCGAGCTTGGTGCCGTCCTGGCTGAAGGCAAGTTTGGGGGAGAGAGCATAGTCATTATGTCTCGGTGTGCCATGATGCTTGAGGGTCAGCACTTCGAAGCCCGTTTTGGTGTCGAACAAGATGGCATTGCTGTCGTAGCCGGTTACTACCACTCGGCGGGAATCGGGAGTGAAGGTGACATAAGTTGACTCGAAGACTGATTGAGCCTTGAATTGTTCCAGGCCGGTCTCGGCATCACGCAAGCTCACCCAGTTCTTGAGAGGATCGAAGTTACAGCCGGCCAGGTGTTTGCCATCGGGGCTGAAGGCCAGGCTGAGACATCGGTTCAGATTAAACGGTTGAGCAAAGAGCTGCCTGCCCTGTTCATTTACGAGGAAGACCGCCAGTTCATCGGTGTCCTTGGTGCCACGTTTGAAAAGTGCTGCCGCGATGCGGGAACCATCGTGATTGATCGTCCAGCTTAGGCACCCGCGAGGCAGTTCGGCGCTGTGTACCAGTTCCTTCTTCTGAGTATCCCAAACGTGATATCGGCACTTGTAAGGGACAGCCTTCCGTTCTTCACCGGGTATACGGAAATGGCCGGCGAAGAGCAGCCGTTTGCCATCGCTGCTGAGGTGGACATGAATAATGCGTTGCCCGGTTGGGGGTGAAGTCCAGAGGAGCTTGCCCGTCTCGGTTTCGACGAGCATGACCTTTTCCTGCGACTTATCGATGGTGGCAAAGAGCTTGCCATCGCCGGAGAAGGCACAATCGTAACGGGGAGGCGCGGAAGCCGGTGTAGGCATCGGGGATGAGGAACTTTTGTGTGATCTTTCGGTTCGGCAGGTCGAGGAGCACGATCTGACCATTGCGGCTTTCGAAACCAGCCAGGGTGTGCCTGCCGGTGATGAAGCTATAGGCGCTCAGCCATTCGCCACCAAAGTCATCATTGAGGGCATAGTGATCCTTGGCGACATTGTGTTTGGTGTTCCAGATCATGACGTTGGCATCCATGCCGCCGCTGGCAATCTGATCGCTTCGGGGGTCGAAGGCGGCGCTCAGCACTGAGCCGATGTGGCCGCGATAAATGTGCAATATCGATCCCGCCTTAGTCGGGCTGAAAGAGGTGTCCCAGAGCCGAACACTCCCATCCAGGCCGTGCGAAACAAGCCGGTTCCCATCGGCACTAAATTGCGACCCGGTGATAAAGCCCGTGTGGCCGCGGATGATAATGGGCACCGTGTCTACTTCGCCATCGGGCTTTCGCCTCCAGACGAGGATATCGTGACTGGCAGTATTGAGGCTGTTGACCGCCAGGCGATCACCGTCTCTGGAAAGCTGCAGCGATTCGGAAGTCACATGGTTGGCCTTGAAGAGCACCTTCCCTGTGCCTGCTTCCATCCAGACCAGATCGCCTGATGGCACGGTACTGTAGGCCACCTGTTTGGCGTTGCCGCTGATGGCGACGCGATAGTCGCCCGGCTCCAGTTGCTGTTTCCAGAGCACAGTATCGTCTTTGATATGCCAGACGCCGAAGGTGTGGTTCTTCAGCGCGAAACAAATCAGTTCGCCGTTGGCGCTGATGTCGGCGACATGTATTTCACCGGGCAGCCGAATCGTGCGGGTGATCTTGCCCTGCTTCATATCGAAAAGTTTGATATCCGTGGTAGGCTTTTTCTTATCCCACAGAATGACGAGCCCCACATCGTCAGCCAGCTTCCAGAAGTGTTTGGCAGGCAGCATCGTGGGAGGCTTCGGGTCTTCGTCATCAAGCAGGCTGTCCATATCAATGACGCATTGATTTTCGCCAGCATCGCCAATGACAGCTTTGGTGCCGTTGAGCGCCAGTTGCAGTTCGCGGAGCGGGTACTTCCAGGTGCGAAGAACCCTCGAGTGCCAAAGCTTGCCGACCTTTTCCGGTTCGTGCATGAGCAGTCGTCCGGGGTACGTTTCCATCCGCTCATCGCCAAAGTACTCAGCCCCTTCGATGCTGAAGAGCATGTTCCGGGTGGGATGGAAGACGACGCGCTGGACATAGTCATGGGAACTGACCATGTGATGTTCCATCGGTCTGCACAACCGAAGGAGGTGGTACCATTCCCAACTCCGAGCCGCCGCCAGGGTGGGCGACTTGACGCATTCGGTAAGCAACATGGTCGGACGGGTAAGCTGTCCCTGCCGCAGCAGGAGATCAGACTGAGCGATTTTGCTGAAATAGAGGGCGAGCTGAGCCTGGTTTTCTGATTGCTTAGCCTGGAACTCGGCCTGGTGAGCTTGTCCTTCAGCGTTTCGTGCCGCGTCACGGGCAGCTTCGGCATCGTGAAACTGGGTGACAGCCAGTTGACGATCCTTATCCGCCTGCCTCCAGAAGCTGGCGATGACGATGAGGGCGATGGTGACCACGCTGAAGAGCAGGCCGGCCAGGGTAGCAATGGTAGGATGCCGCTGCATCCACTTGGTGACCCGTTGCCATTCAGTGAGGGGCCGGGCCAGGATCGGTTCGTTATGGAGGAAACGAGTGAGGTCTTCAGCCAGGGCGTTGGCTGAGGCATAGCGAGCCTTGGGGGTTTTCTCCAGGCACTTGAGGCAGATGGTTTCGAGATCGATCGAAATCCTGGGCTTCACGCTGCGGGGGGCAGCGGGCTCTTTCGTCTGGGCATCCATCAACATCTTGAGGATGTCGCCATCATCGTAGGGAAGCTGCCCGGTGAGGAGTTCGTAGAAGATGACGCCGAGCGAATAGATATCGACGGACGAGCTGAGAGCTACCGGTGTGTGATTAGCTTGCTCGGGTGCCATGTACTGTGGCGTGCCGACCATGAGCTGGGTCTTGGTCAGATCACGACGACCTTCGCCATCGACAGCGAGAGCTTTCACGAGGCCGAAGTCGGTGATTTTCGGAGAGACAGTGCTCAGTGCTGAGTGCTCAGTGCTCTGCGAGAAGGTGCTGGACGGAGCGCTGAGTTCCGAAGTCGAAGGGCTGAGCACTGAGGACTGAGCACTAATAAGGATGTTGGCGGGTTTGAGGTCTCGATGGATCAGCCCGTGATCGTGTGCATGCTGCATGGCACGGGCGAGGGTCACCATGAGGGTGGCGATTTCCCGTTCGGTGAAGGTGTGCTGTCGCATGTAGCGGAAGAGCGTGGGGCCATCGATATATTCGAGCACCATGTAGGGGTGCGGTATGCTCGACTTGGTGCCGGGCATTTCCCCCAGTTCATACACCTGCACGATGTTGGGATGCTTGAGTTGCGCGACTGCCTCCGCTTCGATCTTGAACCTCATTCGCTGCTCAGGACTGGCGAACTCGGGATCGAGCAGCATCTTGATGGCGACATGGCGCTTGAGCTTGAGGTCGAGCGCTTTGTAAACGACACCCATGCCCCCACGGCCCAGTTCGGTGAGCAGTTCGTAGCCGGGAATGGTCGGCAGGCCGGGCTCACATTGGATAGTGAGCTCCGATTGCAGCGTATCGGGGCCAGAATCGGCCCCTAACTGCACTTGGGTCAGATCACGATGAATATAAGAAGTGGGCATGGCATACTAGCTTACTTCACAAATTGAGGGGAGAGAGGGAGAAATCGCGCTTCGTCGCAATCAGAAGTTTCGCCTATGATGCTGGTAGGTACTTGCGTAGCAACTAAGGGCAAGGGTTTTGCTCATTCTGGGATTAAGGCGACATCTCACGACACGAGCTGACAATAGCCTGCAGCATCTTTACCAAGTCCCCTTTGCGGGATGTGTGTGGCACTGTACTCGATACGCTATATTCTCCGAGTGCAGTGTAAGTAGCGCTAAGACTTCGTTTGATTCGCACTGCTTTCGAGTAGGGTGTCACGAAGACGATGGTCTGTGTCAGCGGATCATTTGTCTGTAACTGTCCTTGGGATGAGGGTGGGTCCCTCGGCATCGGGCAATCAGGGCCTGGTGTCAAATCACCGGCAGCGGTGGGGCGACCTGTCGTGAGCGTGCTGGAAACGGGCGGACATGATCCGCTCAGATAACGGTCCGGGAGACGAACGCAAGTGAACCGCTGAGGAGGCGTCGAAACGGGAAGATGTCATCAGAACCAGAGGCCTACTCACCTTCTGGGAAGACTCAACGAGAACGATTCCTGAAGGAAGCCTGCGTTGAGGGTGGCCGGCGTAGAGGCGGCGTGAACCGGACTGAGGCCTGAGGATGGAACGTGAGAACCTGAAGTCGGGATGCCAAGGGAAAGCATCGAGGGGGTGACACTCCGAGGGCGAATACCGAAGCCCGGCTCAGGGACGGATGCATTTGTAGTAGCGGTGAAGCGGCTGTAATGGTCGTGGAGCGAAGGGATGCACAGGAACAGCACTGAACTCTAGTCAAGTCGAGAGACGATGAGCAAGAGATCAGAGTAAGGCGGTCACGCTGTTGTCTGAAGAGCCGGATGAGGCGAGAGTCTCAAGTCCGGTTCTGTGAGGGCCTGGGGGTGAAACTCCCCCGGGCTACTCGACCGAAAACATTGCCACAGCATACTTTCTGAGTTTGATGGATTGCCACCGCGCCAAATTCATAACAATTTTGAGATATTTGTCCTTGAATTACGCTAATAACAGTGAGAAACGTTTTTACCAACACCTCAAGGAGTCTCTTATGACAAACAAGCTTCGACAGATGATCATGAAATTTCAAGGCGCTACTCGACCTGGATTGCTACTGAAGTGGCTTCTCTCGATCATGGTCTTTCTTGCACTAACAAGTCAATCTGTGCGAGCAGCAGATTTGGATACGAGTAACTTACCTGTATGGAAGTTGACTCTTGAAAATGACGACATTACCAAGCTCAATCAAGGTGCGACATTAGCAGTTATTCTAACCAATCCCCCCCCCCAAGTAACAGCTGCAATTGGGGCAGGTTTGGCAGTCATCAACACAGTGAACACTCTTGGTGGCAAAAAGGGAGTAGATATTGTTGGGGTACTGGGTTCGTCTGTACTCACGGTAACACCCAAAGGTACAAGTCCGTATTCTGCAATCGTAAAAGTCAAAAATGATGTTCAACAGCTAGGAGATCATTGGGCCGGCATTGCCATATCAAACATTGATAAGGTTAGTGATTATCTTGCAAAGTTCGATCCTTCAAAACCCGTCAGGATTGAAATTAGAAAGGTTCAGCGTACTGTTGAGAAGATCGTAAATGGTTTATTGCGAAGACATCAAGAGGAAGAAGAAGTCACTCACATTCCAGGTGGAATGGTTGCGGACCGCGATGCTCCAGGTGACTGGGAAAAGTTCATTCTTGTAAGCTGCGGTAATAACAAGGTTGCGCTAAGGTATCACACTGGTTTTCTTTCAGCGGAAGGCGGAGGCGGAGGTAGTACTTTCGCTAACAGAAGCACTATTGGAGGTGACTGGGAAAAATGGGAAATAGTATCGCATGGAGGAACTGTTGTTAGCCTTAAATCATCCAATGGAAAATTTTTATGTGCCGAAAACGGAGGTGGGCGAGAAGTGAATGCAACTAGAAACTCGGTAGGCGAATGGGAGAAGTTTTATTTAGATTTTCACGCCGATGGTAAAGCAACTCTAAAGACTGTTAACAAAGTTAAGTTTGTCTCTGCTCAACCTTAATGTGCCTTGCAAAGCTCCACCATACCCAACAAGCCCTCGTCACTTTCTAGACGAGGGCTTGCTTGTTATTTCAATATGGCGAGAGATGTGTACTAAATTTAGGTTGTGATACCTGTAGGATATTTCCAACTACCGAAGAAGTTGACGGAATTTCTTAGACAGAATGTGATCCAACGGTTGCCTTGATTCGACTCAATGATAATCAGTTAACTGTTTTGGGGGCCAGGCAACTCTAAGGGCATTTAACACCGCAGCAATGTCGATCACTTCCTGGCTGATGGCTCCCATGACTGGGGGAAGGTACCCCGCCGCAGCTATGAGCATACCAATAATACTGAGGGCCATCCCTCCTACCGCACTTTGCAGGGCGATATTCCTCATTCGTCTGCCGATATGGAGCAGTTCGTCCACCTTACCGAGTGAACTCTCCATGATCACCACGTCGGCTGCTTCGGAGGTGATGTCGCTGTTCTGGCCAAAGGCGATGCCCACCGAGGCGGCAGTCAGGGCGGGGGCGTCGTTGATGCCATCGCCGAGGAAGACCGTCGGGGCGGCCTTCGTTTCCTTTCTAACCAGTTCCAGCTTCTGTTCCGGCGACTGCGAGGCGTAGGTTTCGGTGATGCCGACGAGTTTGGCGAGGTGATCGACTTCGCTCTCGCGGTCGCCGGAGACGAGCAGGATACGGTTGATGCCATGCCGGGGCAGCAGGTGATCGATGAAGCGCTTGCCATCGACACGGGGACGATCTCGAAACCGGAAGATGGCGGCATACTCGTTATCAACGAGGATGAGGCATTCCATGCCCTCAGCCATCGGCGGCAGGTCTTTCGCTTTCTCTGGGTGCAGCTTCAGGTACTTCTGGCGGTGGGAGACGAGAACTTCGTGGCCCTGTAATCGTCCCACGAGCCCCTGCCCTGGTTTCTCGCTAACGTGCTCGGCATAAATCAGTGCTAGCCCCTTCTCCTCGGCGGCGAGCAGGATCGCCGAGGCGAGAGGGTGCTTCGAGTAGCGTTCCAGACTTGCTGTCCAGCGCAGCATGGTGTCCGCATCTCGTCCCGGTGCAACGATGATCTCGGTAAGCTCGGGTTTACCGTAGGTTAAGGTACCGGTCTTATCGAAGATCGCTGTGCGGCAGGTTTCGATGGTTTCGAGCGCAGCGGGATTCTTGATGATGATACCCCGTCGGGCAGCCAGGGAGATCGCCCCGATGATGGCGACCGGGATGGATATGAGCAGCGGGCAGGGCGTGGCAACCACCAGTACCGCCAGGAACCGCGTCGCCTCGCCGCTAATGAACCAGGCAGCAAGAGCGATCAACACCGCGATGGGGGTGTACCAGGCACCGAGCTGATCCCCTAGTCGGCGGAGATGAGGCCGATGCTGTTCGCTGTCCTTCATCACCTGCATGATCTTGGCGTAACGGGAGTCGACTGCCAGCTTATCCGCCTGGATAACGAGCACCGCTTCGCCGTTGATCGAACCGGAGAGCACCGCTGTGCCGGGCGACTTGGGGAGCAGATATGGCTCGCCAGTGAGGTACGATTCATCCATCGTGCCATGCCCTTCGATGACGGTGCCATCGACGGGGCAGATTTCATGGGGATGAATGACCAGCGTATCGCCGATGGCTACCTGATCGAGTTTGACATCAGTCAGCGTGTTTCCGGTACGACGATGAGCGACAGCAGGCATGCGCTTGGCCAGGGCACGCAGCACCGACGAGGCATCTGCACAGCGTAAGCTTCCAGGGCCTCGCCACCGGAGAGCATGAGCACCACGAAGGTGCCGGCGAGGTATTCACCCAGGATGACGGAGGTGACGATGGAGATGCCAGCCAGCAGATCGGAACCGAATTGGCGGTGGAGCACCTTCTGAAGAAGTTCAAAGACCAGCGGGATGCCGCCGAGGGTGAGCACGACAAAGAGTGGCAGGTTCACCCACCAGGGGAACGGCGTAACGGTGTGCGTGATCCCAAATCGTAGGAAGAGATGGGTGACGATAGCCACTATCGCCAGCAGAGCGATGGCCAGTTGGGTGCGATTGACGAAGGATCCCATGAGCCTGTTGTATGAGGCGAAGCCTGGCTTAGTGCTGCAGACAAACTGAAAGACTGTAGATCAACATTAAACCGTGGCAGGGGTCAGTTGTACTCAACTGCCCCCTGCGGCACTGACGAGCGCCTCTGTCAACGAAGCAGGGGGCAACGGAGTACCGTTGACCCCTGCCACGGTCTTCTGGTTTAGAACCTATTCGACGGGGACTACTACTTCCTGCTCCGCTGTCCGCTTGGCTCGGCGGCGGCGGGCGTAGATACCATAAGCACCCAGGCCGGTGCTCAGCCCGATCAGTGCCCAAGTGGTGGGTTCCGGGACGGCGACAAAGATCATCGCCCCGGTGGCGACCATGTCCATGTCGTTGGAGAAAGGTGACAGCAGGGGGAAGTAGCGATTGCCGCCGCCATCGACGCCATTGACATCGAGCAGCTGGTTACCAGTCGCGGTGACATCGTCACCGAAGACGGCGTAGCCAAAGACGGGTGTACCGGCTGTGACCAGGGCCGAGGTGGGGATCGAGCGCTCCGGCGATGCCCTGCGGTCCGATGTTGGCGTTGTTCATGAAATCGAGTTCGGGTCCGGCAGCGGTAGCGAAACGGGTGACATCGTAGTTGAAGACCGGTATGCCGACACCCACACCGCCGTTGTTGTATTGGGCAGGTGTAATACGAAGCACAGTCGAACCAAAGCCGGTAGCGTTACCGGAACCGTCGATGCTGGTGATGGCAGCGATGCGGAAGGTGCCGTTGGTTCCGCCGCCGCCGCTGCCCAGCCCCCGTTCAAAGACCGCAAAGCCACGGCTGGGTGAGGCAATGGTGGCAGTGGGGAAGACGAAGTCCATGCGTTCGATGTTGGTAACGACGTTCGGATTGCCGGCGTTGCCTGCGTCGGTGTTGACGAACAGGTTTTCGGTGCCGGTGAAGATGTTGTTCGACTGAAAGAGCGACGGCATGGTGTTGTGATACACACCGGAGACCGTGTGATTGAGGGGGCCGGTACCCGTCGAGCTGATGAACTGGTTCCACCCGGCCGTCTGGTTGGGATTGATGAGCGGGAAGCTCTGGTTGGCGCCGGAGGCGTTGTTACGTAGGACATGCACGACACCATCACTGCGAGTCGGTGCCCAGAGTTGAGAGTTAGAGACAAAGCTGTTTAACTGGCGTTCGATGCCGTTGTAGGTGACGTTGTAGGTGTTTGCGCCGCTGAACTCGGTCAAGCCGTTGCGTGTCTGGGGGCTGGCGGAAACCACATCGGTGGTGTTGATCGAGGTGACCGAGGAGACCTGCCCCCAGCTTGTCGAGAAGACGATACCGGGGATGAGCAAGGACAGAGACAACCGACGCATCGTGTAGAATGGCATAGCAACCGGAGATGAAGGCCACGAAAAGAGACAATGCTCCTTGAGCCTAGATCATGACGGTGGCCTGTCAAAGTGGATGGACGGAATCAACAAGAGTAAAGCCGGGGTTGGCGTTGAGTTTGACGGCAAGCGTGGGACGGGATGGCGGCAAGGGTTATGTAATTGATCGGGACGGGCTATCTTGCCCAGAGTGAGAAGCCATCAGCAACATAGACTGTGCCACACTCCGGCGTGTACTCACGTCGGGGTGTGGTTGCATGGCACTTGACGTTGTTGCAGTGGTCTATTTTGAGTGGAACAAAGTCAGCGGTGAAGGCCGTCGTCCATTCGGCAACCACACCCCGACGGAGTACCGTCGGAGTGTGGCACAGTCTTAGAGTGGATCGAACAATCGGCTGACTGATTCATTACTGTGCAGTCGGCGGATTGCTTCGCCGAGCAACGGGCCGACCGAGAGGGTCTTCATGTTCGGTAACTGCTTTTGGGGCGGTACCGGGATCGTGTTGGTGACAACGATGCTGTTGATGGGTGCATCACGCAGCTTCTCGACAGCTTGGCCGCAGAGCACGGCATGGGTGGCGAAGATATGTACTTCTTTCGCCCCAGCAGCCTTGGCGATGTTGACCGCACCGACGATGCTGCCACCAGTTGAGATCATGTCATCAAACATGAAGCAGATTTTGTCCTTAAGACTGGCACCGATGAGGTTGGCCTGTTTGGTCTCGGTGGCACTGGTGCGACGCTTATCGACGATGGCCAGTTCGCCACCCAGTCGTTTCTGGTAGAAGATTGAAGCTTTGACTCGCCCTTCATCAGGGCTGACGAAGACAATGTCTTCGGGCTTGTACCGCTGATCACGCAGATAGCGTACGAAGATGGGGCCGGCCATCAGGTGATCGACGGGGATATCGAAGAAGCCCTGAATCTGGGCAGCGTGGAGATCGAGCGTCAGCACCCGGCTTGCCCCGGCCTTGGTGATGAGATCAGCAACCAGCTTGGCGGTGATAGGCACCCGCCCCTGGTCTTTGCGATCCTGCCGGGCGTAGCCATAGTAGGGAAGCACGACAGCGATGCGGGCCGCGGAGGCACGACGGAACGCATCGATCATGATGAGAAGTTCCATCAGCGTTTCGTTCACGGGGGCACAGGTGGGCTGCACGATGAAGACATCTCGACCTCGCACATCTTCATCGATGCGGTAGGAGATTTCACCATCGGGAAAGTTGCCCGGCGTGTGCTTGCCCAGGGTGAGACCCAGGTAAGAAGCAATCTCGTGAGCCAGGATTGGGTTGGCCCGACCGGTGAAGATTTTAATCTCGTAGTTCAGCATGAGAAGCCCAGATGCCCTTTGAGAGAGTGCAAGGGCATTATGAAGGGCAGAGGGAGGGGAGTCAATCGAATAGGAGCTGGAAGGAGAAAAGGAGCCAGGAGCTAGATTAGTTGTCAGTTGTCACTCGGTATTGGTCTTACTGACAGCTGACAACTAAAAACTGACAACTACCTATCCTTTGGCATCGTCACCACGGCGGCAGGCTTGTCGCCAGGCTCGCCAGACGCTGACGGCGACCTGCTGCAGATCTTTCTTCGGCATTTTCAGCATCACATAGGGGTAACTCTTGATGCCGGGCAGCCCCGTGTGTTGTTCCTTGCCATCGTAGATGAGGAAAAGGTGGCCAACGCCGTTCTTATCGGGGGCGATCCAGCATTTGTCCTTGGCTTGCAGGGTGACGCTGTTGGCTTCTTCAAGGACGACCGCGACGAGTAGTACTTCCTTTTCCCAGTCGATCTGCAATGGGTTGCCCTGCCAGGAAGGATCCTCTGCGACCTGGACATTGGGTGGGAACTTCACTTTGGGAGCCTTCTTGACACAGTCGCGCAATTCCTTTTCGCTGGTGATGACGCTGAGCAGTAGAGTCTTGCCATCGAACTGCTGTTTGCTCTGGCGGGGAAGCAGCGGGATCATCCCTTCGTTCAGACTGGCAGCGGAGGTGAGTATTCCCTGGGCAAGGTTCAGCCGCTCGCTGCCGGTGGGCACACGGTCGGCCGGGGGCACCGGAATGCTGATTGTGGGGACAGGCTCGTCTTTGTTGCCAAGGCTTTGCTGATTGGGAGGTTGAACTGGAGGAGGAACTGACGCTACCTGTTTGCCTGATTGACTCAGGTTCTTCCCTGGCGGAAAGTTCGGAGGCTGTGCATCGGCTGCCTGTTGAGGCGGCTGCCAGGGGCGTTGAACCACTTGTTGTGTTTGGTTCGGATCATCAATCATCACTTCTGGCATGCCCCGCTCTGGAATCAGTGAAGGAACCGAAGGCGCGGGAAGCAACCAGCGGCGCAGGATGGTTTGACTGGGAAACCGCCCACCAACTTAGTCCGCCCATGAAGAGTCCGCTGGCAAGGATGGTTGGGATGAGCCAGCTACTTATTCCTCGTGAGGTGACCAACGCCGCTACAGCCGGAGTGATCAGCGACCCCGTTAGCGTTCCCTGCTTGAGCATACTGACAGCGGTTTCAGACAGCAGTGGGGCGAGCCGATCAATGACTGAAGCGGAAAGTTTGGCGCCGGTCAGGGATGCTCCCACGACGGTGCCGCGCTGGATGAGTTGTTTTTTGAGCTTGAGTCTGGCTCGATAGAGCAGTCCATGCACCGCTGCGGGAGATTGGCCCAGGCGCTGAGCCGCTTCATCACGGGTGAGTCCCTGAATCAGGCAGAGGTCGATCACGGTCTGGTACTCCTGAGGAAGGAGCCGGCGTTCATCGTCCCACCAGGAGGGAGATGAAGCCGACATAGACGACCGAGAAGGTTGGTGCATTTGAGCCAGGCGTTCCCGACGGCGACGCAGTTGTTGAGCGAGTCGCCGGGCCAGTCGACGAGCGACACCCGCCAGCCAGGGGGCGAGACTCGCTTCCTGCCGAATCGAACGTGCCTTTCGGGCCAGCACGAGGAAGGTCGCCTGGAAGGCGTCTTCGGCATCGGCTAGCACCGTCAACTCGCGCTGGCAGATACGGAGAACCAGCGATCCATGACGGCGAACGATGGCCTCGAACGCTGAGGACGACTGCGCCTGCAGGAATTGCTGAAGCAATTCCGCATCGCTTGCGGTCTCGAAAGGCTCCTGCCGTTGCAGCCGCCTGAGTACCGGTCCCCAGGTTGACACGGTTCACCACCTTGAAGGAGGTCGTTTCATAAGGAGCAGTGCAGTCATAGTATCAATGGCACGCACTGAATGGTCAATAATGGCCATCGTCGCATTTCTAGAGGGGAACGCAAGGGGTTCCAGTGCTTCGTTCCCATGACTTGAAAATAGAGTTAGCTGTGGCCTTGAAGCCCCCGAAGGGGGCGACCGGGCAGTAGCTGGCTGCGTTAGCTGCCAGTTAGGAACGATCACAAGCGACAGAGCCCCGGAGGGGCGATTGGGACAGAACACATGCTCCAATCGCCCCTTCGGGGCTCAACTTTCAAATTCTCAATCAACTGGCAGCTAACGCAGCCAGCTACCACCCGGTCGCCCCTTATCAGGGGCTGATCGGCATAACCGCTTATCTTTTGTGACGGACTGGATGTTTAGCTGCATAACTATGCACGACTGCTTTGGAGAATGGGGGCTTTAGAGAAGATAAGGACGATTTCTACTGCCTAGCCCGATCCTGAAGCCCCTCTGCTTAGCCGTCCGAATCGTTCCCTTCCGTAAAACCCTTAAAGTTGATCAACCTGCCGGGACGATTCAAGGTGTGCTGTACACCGTTAGCGTTGGTATCTGCCGGGGGAGGCAGCGCCAGTGCTGAGGTAGAGGAGGGGATCATGATCAGTCCACGGGCAATAGGCGGTTCAATCTTCGGCGCCGCCCTGGCCTTAAGCCTGAGCGGTTGCTGGGGAATTGTACCCCTGGCTATTCCGCAGCCGGCCTGGGTTACCGAACGCATGAATGAGAAGTACGACAAGCGTCTGCAACAGCGGGCCGCTGTGCTGCCACCGGTTCTGCCGGGTCAGCCGGTACCGACCTGTGAAGACGTGCCGTCGGAAGAAGAAATCGTACGCGCTCTGCCTCGAGTGAAGCGGGGTATCCCCTTCATCATCGAAGAGTTCCGCGACGACTTCGAGTTCGATATTCAAAAGGTCGTCGATACTCTCGACAACTGTACTTACTTCCCACTGGTCGGACCGGCACAGTTGCATCACTGCCACTTTGTCGTGACCGTCCGCTGGAAGGAACGCATCAAGTCGGATCAGCCCTTCCCGTTCTGGGTCGAGAACGACCGCACCGAAGTGCTGCAGATGGATAAAGACCACCTGCACCTGTGCGTGGGCAACGATCCTCGTTACCAGCAGTCCATGTTCAACTGGACGAGCGGCAACTACCGCTAAGCAAAAGTATGGGGTAGCCGAAGTCTCACGGCTTCGGCTACGACGGAGACACCTCGACAAGGATGTTGAGGATCACCCCGGTGCCGCCAGGGATGGCACCGCACCGGGGTACTGCAGAGCCAGCCGCGTGGCCGCCACCCCTCCTCGGGAACAGCAAGGTCACCCGACTGGCTCTTCTTTTTTTGTGCTCAGTGCTTGGTACTCAGTGCTCAGTTCTTACATCTGATCGCTGAGAGCTGATAGCTGACAGCTGAAAGCTTAGGAGCGAGTCATGCGTCATTATCTTCTGTGGAACACGTTGACGCTGCTGGGAATGACGGTGACCGGGACAGTGCTCTTGGCTGATACGCCGGTGAAGCCGACCCAGGCATCATTCACATCGCCTTTTGCTTCCAAAGAAGCCAAGCCGGCTCCTCTCGATGAAAAGTTGTTTCCTCGCACTACAACTCCCACCACCCCGATGGCGGTAGTGGAACCTGAGAAGAAAGTCGAGCCAGAGAAAAAAGTGGTCATTGACTATGCAGTGAAGGCAGCCAGCATTGAAGTCGCCTGGCTACAGGACCCGATTACGTATCCACTGCATTTGCGAGCGGAGAAGATTCCCGATCAGAACGCCATCGTGCTGACCGGCTACCTGCCCACGGAACGCCTGCGGGACAAAGTGATCTCTATCGCCAAACTGACAGTCGAGAATCTGGCTGTCGTCGATCAGATGCAGGTGCAGTCACACATGGCGCTAATGTATAATGCGCCGGTGGAGCCCGACCAGGCACTCGTCGTTCAGGATACGCTGGAGAAAGCGGCTCCGGGCGTTGGCAAGGCGTTGCAGGTATCTGTCGAAGCGAACGGCATCACCACGGTCAGTGGACGAGTGGATGAATTTGGTGATCGTCTGAAAATCATTCATGCCTTACAGGGCATTCCAGGCTGCACCGCAATCCGTTACGATCTGCGGGTCTCTGCGCCGGGTTCAACCCCTGCCAACATCTATGCAGCGGCGACACCAGCGGCTTCGACTACTCCAGCCGCACCGCCGAAACTGGACCTGACCGTGCCGACCGTAGTGCAAACAGTGGTGCCGCCCGTCAAGTCGGCCGTGGTGACGGCTGAAGTGAAACCGGAAGTCAAGCAGGCTCAAGCGGTAACGCCTGTGGTAGTGACTCCCTACTTCCCCAAACTTCTTGGGTCAATCTCGACCGCCAAGCAGCAGGCACCCTCGATTGCGGAGCTGGAAGAACGAGCCAGTCGTGTCGTGAAATCTGATCCGACGATCATGCAGGCGAGCAGTATCGAGGCCAAGCCGGTTTCGGTGAAAGACCTGGCGATCAGCGTGGCTGAAGAAGGTTGCGTCGAAGCTGCTCATCACCAGGCCAGGAAGAATAAAGAACAACTGGTCAGCACGTCACTCAGCGGACTCTTTCCGCCCGGCATGTCGGGCCGTTCGATGGAGCCTGCCATCCTTCTTGGCTCTCCGGTGATTGTTCGTGCCTCGTTCGAGATAGAGAGTAAGAAGCCGAACGTGATCAAATCGAGTGAGCTGATCCAGACCAGCATCGACGTGCCTGCCCCGGTCATGGCAACGGAGCCTGCCCCGATACAGATCAACATGATGCCGAGGCTGGCGAAATAGTCTCTTTCTCCTCCCCTTACTAAGGGGAGGCCGGGAGGGGTGATTCACACAGTGAAAACAACCCCCTCTAACTCCCCCCTTAAGTAAGGGGGGAGAACCAGAGAGCATGTCATTTCGTTTTGGGGATCGATTCGATCGCCACAGACATTGATACCAATTCGACCGTCTTGCCCTTCATATCGGCACGGGGAATCTTTGTCGTCATGGTGCCCCAGACCGAGTCGAGTTCGTCGCTGGTCTTGGTGTAGCGCAGCACCAGATCGAACGGACCCTGGTAGGTGATCTTCGTCTGGTTATCGAGTTCGAAGCGGACGTTGCCGCGTAGTACAGCGTAGCGATGCGTTTCATTCTCGCCGGCAGGGGTGTAGGTCAATGTGCCCGTCACCTGGTTCATGCCGCCATGGCCATCCATGACGGCGGCTGGGTACATCTGTGCCAGCCAGCGCTGGAGCACACTGGCATCGATCTTGTGGGTTTCTTTGGAATAGCGCAGCGACTGCTGCTCTTTCTCATCGATTCTGACCGCTTCGACGATGGGTACCATGAAGTGGTTCAACCGATTTTCGCCGAGGGTGACATAGATGCGGACGCCAGGGTCCCTGGCGGTCGGCAGGCATGGTATGATCGTCCGAGCCGTGGCGCTCGTGCTAACGGGAATGCCCAACTCTTTACCGGCCTTGTTCAGTTCCTGAACGAAGTAGCTGGGCATGCGCTTCTTGATTTCATGAATAGGAGCAGGATGACGATCAGTCATGGCATCAAAGGAATGGACATACTTGCCTTGGGTATCGAGGACGAAGACGAGGATGTTGCTCTGGTCACGACTTCGGCCACGCTCTTTGAGCAGTTGCTTAACTTCATCCGGAGCATCTTCAGGTTCTCTACCGTTCCAGAGGGTGACGATGTAGGGAGCCAGGGCCTGCTGCACAATGGTGTTGCCGAGACAACTGCCTCGGAAGTGATCGGCGCTGGCTCAGGTGTGGCCGGTGAAGAAGTCGCAGCCAGCGGTGATGTTGGTGACCCAGAGCAGGACGATGGGGCGTTTCTCTTCCAGAGCGCACTGTTTGGCCTGAGTGAGGTTGCCGGCCCAGTCGAGATCGAAGAACTTGAGCTTCTCGGGCTTGGGCTTGGCAGCCAGGGCTTTGTCATAGATGGAGCGGGCGGTGGCGTCTTGGCCTACCAATATTGAAGAAGTGGTTAACAGGAGCAGCAGGGCCAGTTTTCGCATGATCCGCCTCAATTACTAGACGCTTTGTCTAAAGCATACCCTTAGAGAGCAAGTACGCAAGCATCATCTTTCAAAAAGATAGTTGGCGCTGCCTGAAGCTGGCATGAAGTCAAAGCCATGACAGCCTGAAGCGCCAGCGAGGGGGCGCGTGCAATCGTAAGTGTCCCCTCGCTGGCGCTTCAGGCTGCCATCGTCATTTCTCCAAAACCACCTGAACCGACATCGGTATAAGAACGTATTATTTTGGTAAGACAAGGTTGTACCTGCGTATTAACTTTGTTATACTTCTCTCTGTTGCTCGTTCTTATCTGTATCTCCTTCGGGTCAACACGATGTCGTTATCACCTTTTCCTTCGCCTCGACGTTCGGGCTTTACGCTCATCGAACTCCTCGTCGTCATCGCCATCATCGCTCTTTTGATGGCCCTACTGCTTCCTGCTATCCAGAAGGTGCGCGAGGCGGCTAACAAGATGCTCTGTGCCAGCAACCTGCGTCAGATTGGTGTGGCTGCTCACAACTATCACAGCGACTATGGCAGGCTGCCCCCCGGCTATTTCGGCCCTTCGTACCAGAATGGCACCACCAATGTTGCTCCCGATGCCTACCCCCAACGAGGGCCATGGATCGGTTGCCTGGCGGTATTGCTGCCCTATTTGGAGCAAGATAACCTTTACAAGCAGCTTTACACTCCACAACAAACTTTTCCCACATCGGCAGTTGTTACTCCCGTGCCTCCCTTGATCATCGGCCTGAACAGAGAGAACTTTGCCTGGTGGACAGTGCTGGGCAACGTGCAACCCAATACGGGTCAGGTGAGCCTGAAGATGTTCCAATGCCCTTCAGATACAGTCAATGAGGCAACGGCTGAAGGCGCGGTGATGGCCACTCACATTGCCAACGGTTACTTCATCGGGCTCCATCCGGAGGATATTGGCGATCCGAGCTATGCCGACGCTTTGGGACGCACCAACTACACCGGCGTGGCCGGCGCGGCAGGCAACGGGGAAGTCGTCAACTACTACTCCAAGTGGGAAGGAGTACTGTGCAACCGTTCGTCGGTCAGTCTGGGCCAACTCACGGTTCAGGATGGCACCAGTAACACGCTGATGTTCGGCGAAGGGCTGGGCGGAAACGGCGTCGGCTCACGAGTGCATGTCTGGTCGTGGTTTGGCGTCGGGGCGATGGGTACCGGCTATGGTCTGGGCCGAAGTAATCTGCCCAATGTCGATGATGTGCCCCCTGCCCTGGGAACAACTCCGCCAGCCGATCAAACGGGCGCTCATTGGTATCGATTCAGCAGCAGACACACAGCAGGTGTTCAGTTCTGCTACGGCGATGGTTCGGTAAGGACGATCAAGTTCGGCAATACGATCCAACCATCGCTCAGCCTGACCAGCGACTGGGCTATCCTGCAACAGCTTGCGGGACGCAGAGACGGGTACAACAACGATTCGAGTTCGTTGGTGGATTAGGTGGGATCTAGGAGCTAGGAGCGAATGTCTCGTCACACTTGGAACAAGAGTTGTAGTTGTTAGCCCCTGACAAGGGGCGACCAGGAAGTAGCTGGCAGCGTGCGCTGCCAGTAAGGGGAGTTGAACGAAGAGCCCCGGAGGGGCGATTGGAATGTGGGTTCTGTTCCAATCGCCCCTCCGGGGCTCAATGGATTTATCATTCTATACTGGCAGCTAGCGCAGCCAGCTACTTCCCGGTCGCCCCTTAACAGGGGCTTCAAGATACACCAACGCTGTTGGTAAATGTGACGAAACACTAGCAGATGGTAGAAGAAGGAACTAGATAGGAGGATGTTTCATGATGTCCAGCATGCGGCTGATGGCGAAGTGGTGCTTGATTCTCTTGCTGTCCTTGATCCTAATCGGATGCAAGGACAACGCTGCCGTTGAAGGTAAAGTGAAGATCACTTCTACCGAGGTATTCGGGAAGACCAAGTCGATGAAGTCTCCCCCGCCGCAAACACCGTCACAGTAGCACCAGTGATGGCAGCTTGTCGCCGTTCCCCCTCACCCCCGGCCCCTCTCCCTCCAGGGGAGAGGGGAGAAATGAGTCTCCCCCTACTGGGGAGATAATCAGCCTCTGCTCAGCTTCACCGCTGTGCCATACGCCAGCACTTCGGTAGCGGCTTGCGAGAACTCGGTGGCATCGTCGCGCATGCCGATGACAGCGTCGGCACCCATCTCCTGGGCGTGTTGTACCATCCGTTCGTAGGCATCTTCCCGGGCCGCTTCGCAAACCTGGGCGTAACTCTCGATGTTGCCCCCGATGATCTGCTTTAATCCGCCCATGATGCCCTGGCCGATGCTGGGCGAGCGCACCACGATTCCCCTCACGATCCCCAGAAATTGGGAGATATACTGGCCCGGCACTTCATTGCCGGTGGTGACGATCAGGTTGGTATGAAAGGCCATGACTAATTACCCAGGGTTTTGACGTAGGCTTCCAGCCGTTCGATGTACCGTTCCATGACGTGGTCTTGGATCCAGTTGGGCACCAGATCGGAGATCCTACCTTTAGCGGAGATGATCGCTGAGACAGCGTTCTTGAGTCTATTCGTAAAAGTGGAGATTTCATTGACATTAAAGGTGAGTTTGCCATCGGCTTTGAAATAGAGCAGCGAGCCGCCGTCGTTGTAGGCCCCTATGGGAGATACGTGAGGGATGATGTCCTCATTGTGAACGAAGCGGAGCAGCGGCATGCCGTAGGTGGAAACGAAGCGGTTGTCGCCGACTTTGGGCGCACCGAAGGTCACGACCATGGCGGGTTTCAAGTCCTCACCCGCTTCCGTTCCCGTGGCAAGCACCTTGCCGGCCAGGGTAGCCAGCGCCCCACCGAGGCTGTGCCCGGTGGTGTAGATGGCCTGGTTGTTCGTTCGCAGCTTGCGCACCAGTTCCATGTACTTTCCTGCGACACCATCGTGTGCAGTTGAAAATCCGGTATGTACCTGGCAGGCGAGCCAGAGCTTCTGTTTGGAATTGAAGTCGGTACACCAGTCCTGCCAGCGGTCAGGCTCGGTGCCGCGAAACGCCAGCACAAGGGCTTCGTTAGTGACACCGACGAACCCCTGCGTATCGTTGGGACCTTCAAAGGTCTCCGCGGTATCGAAGGCGATCTGGTCGTAGTGCTTATAGTCGGAGAGCTTGCCCCGTTCATAGACCGCATCAGAACAATGGGCTAGAAACAGGGCGTTCTGATATTCATTCTGGCTCGGCCCCAGTGGGAGACGGCTGCTCATACGGATGTTCCTTTATCGTGTTTGATGACAGCCCGACGCGCATAGCGAGGGTGGATCTTGCGGTTGCAAGGGGCTCCCTCGCTAGCGCAGTCGGGCTGGTATCTCTAACCACAGAATGCTTCAAAGGCTGGCAGGGCACTAGCTGGGTAGGTGGCCACGGCCAGTTCCTTCTCTTCCTGCTGTCCGTTCTTGCCTGCCACGAACTTGACGAGCTTGGCTTCGAGGGTGCATTGGTCGAAATGGTTGGGGCTGGCCAGCACGTAGAGACGCACCGGTTCGGTTTGACCCGTGGTATTGGTTCCAGCAGCTTTGATCTCGGCAGAGTTTGCCGAGTTCGCCTTCTTTGAGAGCGGTGGCAGCCGTCGTGCTGCCCACTTCGATGGGTACGAAGAAGTTGTCGCCACACTTGGCGGTCTTCCATTCGTTGGTCAGATGGCAGAAGGGTTCCTGGGCTGGTCGGCGGGTCATCCCAAAGACAATGCCGGCGACGATGAGCGTTTCGACGAGCCAGTAGATGTAGGTGCCGTAGTAGCCGAGGTTCATGCCGCCTTGCCTGCCGGCCCCGTGCTGAATGGTGACGCCTTCGTGGGCGGCAAAGTCGATGTAGTCAAAGAAGGAGTCAACTGCCAGATGTCGTTTCAGGAGATCGCGTTCGGCCCCTGGTGGAGCGTTCAGATTCACCCACAACTCCCTTCCTCCCTTGCCGGCATTTTTCATGAGGGGGTTAACGGCCAACAATTCCTCGCGCTCATTGATAAAGTGACGATAATCGAGGAAATGCACAGTCATCATGGCCAGGATGCCAGGCAAGTAGCCCTGCTCCCCCGGCGACCCAGGGTGATCGAACCTTGCCCCATTTAACCATAAGGGCGCCGACGCCACCGATGGCAAATCCAATCAGCATCGGGAAGACGAGGATGAAATAGATGAGCTTGCTGACGTAGTGGGTGATCACCCCCATGACAATGCCTGCCACCGCCAGGCCGACGAAGAGCATGACCAGGCCGACCACGCTGAAGCCGCCATCAGGGATGTAGGGCGTGGCGTCGAATCGGGTATTTGCAGGAAGGGCCGGGGTCGCGGGAGCAACTGGTGCCGCAGGCTGGGAAGGAGTCGGGCTGGTATCCATGGCGTCGCTCGTGAATGATAGTGTTGTGTTCGATATTAGCTTATTCGACGAAGTGAACGGATGCCAGAGCATACCAGCCCGCAGCGCTAGCGAGGGAATCGAATACCATTGCAAGGAAATCCCTTGCTAGCGCAGCGGGCTGGTATCACCCGGGCTATTCCTCACCATTGTCGAAGTTCGGCATCTTCCCTGGAGGCGGTTTGCCTCGCAGCTTGATCTCGCCCCCTTTCTCAAATCGAGCGTGGGCTTGAAGGTCGGTTCCGCAGCTTTCTCAATCTCCAGCGTGCCTTCGGGGAACCGAAGATGATATCGGACAAAGGAACGCAGGTGATCGCTAATGGTGCCGGCATGGCGCATCTCGAAGTCTTCCATGTTCAGGTTCGTATCACCGATCTTGACTCCGTTGACGACCCCCTCGCCATAGAACGCGGTCACGACTTCGGGATGGCCTTCTTTTTGGATGACGATTTTTTCTCCGGTCTCCTTGTTGGTGTAACCCACCTGTAGGCGAGGCCATCGGAAATGGTACGTACCTGGGATTTCGGCCTTCTTCTTGTTCTCCAGGAGCGGATCGAACGGTTCCTCGACTCGGCTCTTCAGGCGTCGAAAGATTTCGGGAGGATGTTCTTTATCAAGAAGCGCTTCTTTGGCAGCGACAGCAAGGTCTCGAAAGGTCAAATGGCTCGGTTGGTGCTGTTTCTTCCAGGCCATCAGGAAATAGACCACCGCCAGTATGATGAACACTCCCACGCCCAACACCGTCCATAATATCCAGTTCATAGTTCAACTACCTGCTGATGAAGAAGCACTTGTTGATGGTTCCATCGTAACACAATGTTGGTGGCGATTCCTAGAAGTTATTTGCAGTCTTGCTCCCCTCTCCCTCCTGGGGAGAGGGGCAACAGACTCCCTCTACTTCCCAGGCTGTTGTCTGACGTTGAACTCGAGCTTCCAGCGATGCTTGCCATCCCTGCTGACGCACCAGAGTTCCAGCGTACCGATACTCGTGACCACCGTCTCGAGTTTCACCGGCACCGAACCTGTCGTTGAGCCTTTTTTGGATGGTTCCGCTTTGAGTTGCATCTCAATCGGGCTGAGTTCCTGAATCGACTCCTCCCAATCATCGACCAAAGTACCGATGGCATCACGCCGGGTGTTGGAGCCCAGGAACCGGAAGCTGACCGGCTCACCGACGACGAGACCGAACTCCAAACCGGGTACTGTAGTTGAAGTACCCTCTTCCATCCCCATCGGAGCGACGCATAAAGCTCGAATCGGAGGCAGCCGGCCAGGAACCGCCGGGCGGGCGCTGGCGATGCCCACATAGTAGGTCATGGCAATGCCGCCCCGGATGCGGACACCCTTGCCCTTTTGAACCAGACCAAAGTAAGCAGCTCCTCGGGCCACAGCCTGATCGAGGTCGGTTCCCTCTAACCGGCGCAGACTCGATGCCTTCAGTTCCTTTGCCCATTGATTGAGCTGATCCATCAACCGCTGTTCGATGAGCTTGGCTTTGAACACGCCACCATTACAGAGCACCGCCGTTGGCATCACACTGACAGGCTGACCGGTCTTCTCGTAGTGCGTTTTGATCGCGTCAGCATGGCTGCGCAGGAACTGGGCCAGGTGCTTGGTGATGACGGGGTCGGAGGCGTAGGGCAGTCCCATCTCCTGCAGGCCGAACGACATGCCCCGATGCAGTTCAGCACTGTGGGCCACCAGCGGGAAGAAGCCTTCGAGGATGACCTGTTGAACATCTTCTTTGGTCAGTTCGGTGGTCATGCTGCTGCCGACGAGCTTGCTGCCCCGACCCAGCACGGTGACGGTTTGTGTCGCCTGCTTCGGATCAGCCAGAAGCAGCTTCCTTCGCCGCCCGGCAGGCATGGTTGAGGGCGATGAGTTGTCCGCCATCGAGCTTGTGGCCCTTGGCCTTGAGCTTCTCCTGCAGGTGATGAGCGAGGGCAAGGTCCATGTTGTCGCCGCCCAGCAGAATGTGGTCGCCGACAGCCATGCGGTTGAGGGTGAGCTTGCCCTTTTCTTCGGTGATGCTGATAAGGCTTAAATCGCTGGTGCCGCCGCCGACATCGCAGACGAGAACGACATCGCCGACTTTGACGAGCTCGCGCCAGTTATCCTGATGGGCTTCGATCCAGGCATAGAAGGCTGCCTGCGGTTCTTCGAGCAGGGTGAGGTTATCGAGCCCCGCCGACTGGGCCGCTTCGACGGTGAGTTGTCGGGACACCGCATCGAACGAGGCGGGGACTGTCAGGACGATGTCCTGTTCCTGGAGCTTGGGGCCTTTCTTGCCGTGAGCGTGGTTCCAGGCTTCTTCGAGATGTTCGAGGTAACGGGTGGAGGCATCGACCGGCGAGATCATCCGCTGCGTGGCCGGCGTCGATCCACCCGGTGTAGCTGGTGGCTGCCAGGGCAGGATGGCTGCTTTGCGATCAACCCCACTGTGGCACAGCCAACTCTTGGCCGAGGAGACGAGGCGACCCGGAACCTTGGCCCCCATATTGCGGGCAAACACGCCGACAGCGAAATCCCGCTTCGCATCCCACGGCAATGCCAACGCCCCGGCCGGCTGTTCCCCTGCTTGAGGCAGATAGAGGAACGATGGCAACAGCGCCTGCTCGCCCACTTCACCGGGCTGGACAATCTGCGGCACTGCCATCGTCGTGATGACCGGCTTCGCCTGTGGATCGGGCGTCTCAATGATCGGCGTCGAAGCGAGAGCCGAGTTCGTCGTGCCCAGATCGATGCCGACTACGTAACTGCTGACAGACATAAGTACGTCTCAAAGGAAACGGGCGTGTCTGTTATCTTAGGGAAGTGCTAGTCGAACAGAGTGTCCCCGGCAGCATCCGAGGCATCAGACCGCTTGCGTTTGCCTCGTTTCTTGACCGCGCCGGGCTTGGGTGTAGCTGGTGCGCTCATCGTCGGTTCTGGCGCGCCTTCAAGCGGGTCGCCGACGTTGGTCTTCTTCAACCGGGCTAGGCCGCGGGTGATGTACTCCTCGGAAATATCGAAGCCGATGAAGCGGCGGCCCAGTTTCTTGGCGACCACCAGAGTCGTTGCGTGCCGGAGAAGGGATCGAGCACGATTTCGTTAGGGTGGGAGCAGGTGCGGATGATACGGGCCAGGAGTTGCTCCGGCATCTGGCAGCCATGAAAGCCGGCCCGTTCCTTGAAGGTGCCCGCTACTCGGGGGAAGTACCAGGTATCCTCATCGGGCTTGAAGCCGTTGGCGACATCTTGCGGGCGGAGTATCCAGGTATCATCAGGTAAGCGGCCATTCGGAGCACCACGACTATCGTGGTAGACGAGTTGCCTGGCGGAGGGGACACGGTTCTCTAACTCTTCGGAAAGGAAGGTATACTTCTTGGGGTTCTTGACGAACTGGAACAGATGAGCATGCGACCGACTGAACTTGTACTTGCAATTGACGCCGAAGGTGTAGTACCAGACGACCCAGCTTCGCATCGAGAAGCCAATCTGTTGGCTGAGGATTTTGAGTTCGGCAGCGTATTCATCGCCGATGGCCAGCCAGAATGTGCCATCAGGTTTTAGTGCGCGATGAACGGCACTGATCCAGTCATTCGACCAGTCCATGTACTGTTGGTATTCTTTCTTGTCCTGGTAAACGTCGTAGTCGTAACCGATGTTGAATGGCGGATCAGCGAAGACAAGATCGACCGAGCCTTCGGGCAATGACTGCATCCCGGCAATACAGTCGCCGAGGTGAATACGATCAAGCTGCTTGTCCAGCGTTGAACCAAAAGTCTTTTTGCTCTTCTTCATGGAAGATGATCAACGATGGGTACGAAAAAAGACCATTCAGCTTGTTTCGTGAATGGTCTTCAGCGGGTCGTGGTCGACCAGATATCCAGTGGAGATGAAGGGACTTGAACCCTTGACCTCTTGCATGCCATGCAAGCGCTCTCCCAGCTGAGCTACACCCCCGGAGTAAGGTCAAATCTTATGCGAATGGGGCGGGTTGTCAATGGAGTGGATGCTGTCCAGGCATAGAACAGGCGTTGAAGCGAGGGAACCGTGCCACTGTGTGTGGTGTACTCGCCACACGCAGTGCTGCGGGCGATTGCACCCTTCCACTGCGTGACAGCGAGACGACTATTCAGGGAATTGCATCTTTGTTCCTGGCGCTGTCACACAGTGGCACAGACTCTCCCCCAACCTTTCTCGCTCCAGGGAAGTGGGGAGAATAGGGCAGTCTGCGAAGGCCGGGCAACCGTTCTTTGCTTGACCCCCAGTGTCAAACCTGTTATGCCCCTCCCCGTTCGGGGGACATCCTACCTACAGGGGGAGTTGTTGCTGCTCAAGCAACAACATGCGTATGCGTCAGTGCTTAGGCGCGAGCCTGGTACTACTGTTGATCGTTTTGATTGCCGGCTGTTCACGAGAGTATTACTTCCGTGACGCTGACAAGGAGACCTACGGTGCGCTTCAAGAACGCAACCGGGAACCTTGGTTCGTTCCTGATCTGAAGGTCGAACCGCCCCCCGAATCGCGCATCTTTGTGCCGGGCAATGAAGTGAAGCCTCCGCAACCGCCTGATGATCCACCGGCTCACGAATACATGCTCTATGCCAACGGCATCCCCGGTTCCATTATCTGGAGGAAGTGGGGCACCACCGACGGTTGGGACAACCCCGACTGGATGGCCTACCTGCCGTGGGACAAGAACGGCAAGCTGCCTCTCAACCCGGATGATTCCGTCATCCTTGGCCAGACCAACAGCGTCTTCTACCGCACCGCCGTCGAGGACCTCTATCTCTCCGCCCTGGCTCTGACCCTCAATCGTTTCGAGTTCGACTGCCAATGGTACCTGCTCAACAGTACCACGTTCCAGCATTATGGCACCAATGGCTTCCCGACCGAGACTAACTCGCTGACGACGAACACCAACTTCGGCTTCAACCGCTACCTTTCTACCGGCGGCCAGATACTTATCGACTTCGCCAACTCCTTCGTCTTCGAATACACCGGCCACACGCAAACGGTCACGAGTAACATCACCGGCACCTTCATTCAGCCGCTTCTTCGTAATGGCGGCAAGTATGTGCGCATGGAGACCCTGACCCAGGGTGAACGGAATACCCTCTATGCCATCCGCGACTTTGCCCGGTTTCGCAAGCAGTACTGGTTCAACCTGACGATGCGGGACACCGGGTTCCTCGGTCTGCAACTGGCGGCGCAGAACGTCCGCAACGCTGAGGAGAATGTCCGTCGATTGCAACAGATCTATCAACTGCACTTGTTCCTCATTACCAAGGGCGGCTCCATCTCGCAGGTGCAGCTCGATCAGAATCTTCCTCAGTTTGAAGCAGGGGCAGGCTGGGCTCATTCAGGCGAAGACAACCTACGAGAACCTGCTCGACAATTACAAGTTCACGCTTGGGCTTCCTCCGGCGCTGCCGGTCAAGCTTGAGAAGGAACTGCTGGATCAGTTCGCCCTGACGACGCCGGAGATGGACGCCATCCAGGCAGAACTCAGCGCCCTGGAACTGAAACTGAGGCAACCTGATCAGGCGCCGCCGCTGGCTGAGCTCAAATCGGGTGCGGAGAACCTGCAACAGCTTGTGAAGCGAACCGAGGTAGAGGCCCGCATCATCGAAAAGGAACTGGCTCGAGCGCATCAAGGCACTGCCTGCACAAACCCAGGATCCCGATGAGCAACAGGCCAAGGTTGATCTCAAGGGCCTGACCGATCGTATCTCCGATCTCTTTGCGGAGATGACCAAACTCCAAACCAGCGTCGCCAGCAACTTGGCCGAGATGGCAGAGAAGGAACGAACACGAGACTGGGAAAGGCTGCAGCGACGCACCAGAGAACTCCTGGCGATCCAGGGCGACTTGCTCGTCTACCAGAACCAGGTTCGTGTCTATGCGGTGCAGTTGAAGCCATTCAAGATGACCGAAGACGAGTGCGTTCGCCAGGCTTTGGAGAATCGGCTCGATCTCATGAACGTGCAGGCTCAGGTGGTGGATAGCTGGCGAAAGGTGAACATCGCAGCCAACGGTTTAGAAGCTGGGCTAAATATAGTGAGTGGGATGAATATTGTGACTGCCCCGCTCACTCACAACCCCTTCGATTTTTCAGCTCAAGCCAGTAGTTATCGTGTCGGAGTACAATTTGACGGCCCTTTGACCCGTCAGGCGGAAAGAAACACTTTCCGAGCGTCGATAATACAGTATCATAGAGCTAGACGAACCTACCTGAATCGGTGCGATTCGGTCGTTCAATCGCTGCGGCGCAACTTGCGGCAGCTTGAGACGGACCGCCTGAACTTCGAAATCGCCCGACAAAGCCTGATCGCCGCAGCCCGGCAGTTGGAAGCCACCCGAATCCGGCTTCTCATTGGCGGCGATCTCAACCCTGCCACCGGCACTCTTGATACGCTGACCGCTTTGTCATCGTTACTCTCCGCCAAGAACACACTCATCGCCAGTTGGGCGAATTACGAAAACGACCGCATGCAATTGCTTCTGGACATGGAAGCGATTCAACTTGATGAAAGGGGGATTTACCATGACGACTTCTTCGCCATCGTCCCCAAGACCGACTGAGTCCGTAAACCCGTCCCGTGTTCCTGAGATTGATGTGATGCAGACTGAAGCTTTGCAGAAGGATCTGCTTGCTGTACCCGCCACGACGGAAGTGGCCCAGGCGATAGCCTACCCGATCGCGCCGACGCACACGCACATTGTGCATGTCAGCAGTGATCTGATGCCCGCGCAGCCCTACGCCATGATGGCACCGGCTCGCGCACCAATGCGCTGGGTACCGATCCTGGCGACGGCGGTGCTGGCACTGGGGGCAAGCTATTTCTTGTTTCGCGCTCCCAGCATCGTCGGCCTCAACGATCAGCCCGTCTCGACAGTGACGATTGTTCGAGCCATGAAAGCGCCGCTGGATTCGTGCCTGATTGAACAGGGTGTGGTCGAGACGAAATCGTCGGTTACCATCACCAATCCGATCACTGCAACGCCAGTCAGTCTGGTGTCGATGGTGCCCTATGGCACGCGGGTGAAGAAGGGCGAGGTGGTTGCTAAGCTCGATCTCACGCCGCTGCACGCGACGATGGCGGACCAGCAGAGCAAGATTCTCGCGGCCCGCACCAAGCTGGCCGATGCTCAGGAGGCGCTTGATACCCTGAAGGTCAAGAACGAAGGTGAACTCTCCGCCGCCGATCTTCAACTGGAATTCGCCCAGGTCGATCTGAACAAGTTCCAGACCGAAGAGAAGCAGGTCGAACTGAACGACAGACGCGGCCAGATTGCCATGGCTGAGCGCGACCTCAAGGAAGCGGAGGAGAAGCTTCAATACTATCGCACCTTCCACAAACGCGGCTTCATCAGCAGCGAGCAACTCAAGGCCAAGGAAGCGGAGCTCGATAAGACCCGTTTCAGCCTGGCCCAGAGCCAGTCGCGCCTCAAAATCTATGAACGCTACATGGTGCCCCGACAGGAACGCACCCTGCTGGCAAAGGTGGAAGAACTCAAGCGTGAGAACCAGAAGCTGAGGAAGACCCAGACCTGTGCGGTCAACAAGGCTCAGGCTGAGATCACCACCTGCCGCTGCGGTTTGACTGCTGAAGAATCGAAGCTGACGCTGTTGCAAAATCAGCTTGCCCTGGCTGAGGTGAAGGCTCCTTGTGATGGCATCCTCGCTGCTCCATTGGCGGAGGCACAGAAGACCCGGCCCTCGCCCGGCGCTGCCCTGCAGCCCAGCCAGGTCATCTTCACGATGCCCCAGATGGAACAGCTTTGCGTCAAGGTTCGTCTCGGCGAATCGGACATGAAGAAGCTGCAGGCCAAACAACAGGCCCGAATCACCATTGATTCAGAAGACGACATCGTCTGCACCGGCACGCTCGAAAAGATCATCTTCAAAGCTGATACGGTCTGGACCAAGGGCAATGCGCAGCCCCGCGACTTTGTCGCCCACATCAAGATCTGCTCGAACCATCCGCTGGAGTGGACCAGCCTGGGCCAGAAAGCCCGGGTCGAGTTCACCCTCGAAACGCTGCCAGAAGCCTTGCAGCTTCCAGCGAATGCCATTACCGAAAAGGATGGCAAAAGCTATGTCATGGTGATGACCCACGATGGCCCCGCTCAACGGGAACTTCGCACGGGCTGCACCGATGGCAAGCACGTCGAGATTCGGCATGGCCTGGAAGCAGGCGACAAGGTGCTGCTCAGCACTAAGCTGAAGCCGAGCGATGAGCCGAGCGGTATGAGAGTGAGCACGGCGACGCCGTAATGACTAGTAAACCGTGGCAGGGGTCAGCGGTACTTCGCTGACCCCTGCGGCATTTACAAAGACCTTGACAGCTCAGCAGGGGGCAGATGAGTACATCTGACCCCTGCCACAGCTTCTCTCGCTACCTGCCTCTTCTTCCCAGATTTCAACTGCATTGCCTCGTGGGACCCACTATACTGCTTTTCAAGAGAAAAGGAGTGCGTGTGGAGCCGATGTTCTTTTCGTGGGTGGAAAAGCCTTACCTGGCGGCGATGGCCAAGCCTCGCTCCGAGGAAGAACTGCGCTGGCTGCGCGAACATGATATCGATGTGCTGATCACTCTCACTGAAGAACCTCCGCATCGAAACCTGATCAATCAAGTCGGCTTGATGCTGGTTCACATCCCCATCCTCGATTTCACTGCTCCCACGCAGCAGGATTTGCAGACTGCTGTCGATGCCATTCGCAAAGCCAAAGATTCGGGCATGGGGGTGGCTGTCCACTGTGCAGCCGGCATGGGTCGCACGGGAACGATCCTGGCCGGCTGGTTCGTTGCTCAGGGGATGAACTCGACTGAAGCGATCAACCACGTTCGCCATCTTCGCCCCGGTTCGATTGAAACCGAAGAGCAGGAAGAGGCGATACATCTCTATGCTCGTGATCTACGACGACAGTAGAATCTGATTCTCTCCCCTTTCCAAGGGGGAGCTGTTGGGGGCTAATTTTTCGGTAACGCAGAACCCCACCCAACCTCTCCTTGGTAAGGGGAGGAGCAATTCAATCATCGCTACTCGTGCCGTAAGGCTTCAATCGGATCCATGAAGGCCGCACGCCGGGCTGGGTAGATGCCGAACAGCAGTCCGACCATGACCGAAACGCCAAAGGCGACGATGGCCGACCAGGGCGTGATGATCGTCGGTAACTCAAAGAACCTCGTCACCATCAATGAGCCGCCCACGCCCAGACTGACGCCGAGGATGCCGCCGAGGCTGGTAAGGACGACGCTCTCAGCCAGGAACTGGGAAGTGATGTCGCCACGCTTGGCTCCCAATGCTCGGCGGACGCCGATCTCACGGGTGCGTTCGGTCACGGTGGCGAGCATGATGTTCATGATGCCGATACCGCCCACCACCAGCGAAATAGAGGCGATGGCTCCCAGCACCAGCGAGAAGATGCGCTGGGTGCGCTCGGCTTTCTCCAGCAGATCGAGGGGCACGGTGATGGCATAATCTTTCTGAGGATGGTACTGTTCGAGCAGACAGGCAATAACCTCAGCGGTGCTTTTGACATTTTCGAGGCTGTCGACGCTGACAGTGATCTGACTCAATTCCAGCTTTTCGGCCTGGAAACTTCCTGCTTTCATGGTCATGAGGATGCTGCCGGTGCGTACTTTGTCGGTGCCAAAGGGAACATAGATTTCCTTGTCGAAGTCGCGGAGTTCGCCGGCACCGGGCTTGCTGGAGCCGCGCATGTCGGTCACGCCGATGATGCGGTAGTATTGGCTGCCATCGATGCGGATGGCTTTATGCATCGGGTCTTCGTAGGGGAAGAGCTTCTCGGCCACATCGTAACCGATAACGCAGACATTCGCTTTGCCCGCTTCGTCGATCTCGTCGAGGAACCGGCCCAGGGTCAACTTGAGGTTGGCCTGCTCTGCCTGCTCGGGTGAGGCAGCGACGATGCGGGCATCCATCTTGCGATCCAGGTAGCGGGCTTCCTTGACGAACTCCCGTGTCGCGGTCACGTCGGTGACTGTGGGGATCGTAAGTTGGATGCGATCAAAGTCAGCCATCTTGAGGCCATAGTCGAGGATGAACTGCTGCTGGCGTTCCTTCTTGTCTTCGCCGCTGGGCTTGGCACTGCGGATGATGATGTTGGTGGCGCCAATTGACGAATCTGTTCGATGGCTTCAAACCGGGCCGCTTCACCGACCGCGAGCATGATGATGACCGACGCCACGCCGAGGACGATGCCCAGGACGGTCAAGAGCGACCGCAGCCGTTGAGCCATCAGGTTGCGGAGAGCCAGTTTCAGGACGTGGGTGTAGCGGTTCATTCGAATGGTGTCTCGGCCCTTTGGGCCTATCGGTTTAGCCAGGTTGCACGGCCACATTGGCTCCGGGCGAAGGGGGCGGCGGAGCTGGTGTCGTTGCCTTAGTCGGGGAGGCTTCTTCTTTGCCATTCTGGGAGGCTGCTTTCATCTCCGCTGCTAGACGGCGGCGGGAGTTGAGCGCCACCTTCTCGCCTTCTTCCAGGCCTTTGGTGATGATGATGAACTTGTCATTGTTATCACCCACCGAAACGGTGCGTTTCGTGGTGGCGTTTCCCGATTGCTGGAAGGCAAAGTGCTCGCCATCCCGCTCGCAGACGGCCTGCACCGGCACCATCAACACGTTCTTATGTTGCTGGGCGATGATGCGCACCTCAGCAGTCATGCCAGGCTTGAGGCCTGCTTCCAAGGGCAAATCGTCGATGCTGACTTCAGTCACATATTCCTTCACGCCCCGTTCATCCCAGGGGCCGCGATTATCGGCAAGAGTGGCTACACTGAGCACCTTGCCATGCAGCACTTTGTTCGGCAGCGCTTCAAGAAGCACCTCGACGTCCTGATCCTTCTTCACCTTCTTGATTTGTGATTCGTGGACCTTGACCTTGACCTGCATTTTGGTGAGGTCGGGAAGACGGAAGAGCGTCTGCTGGTAGTAGACCAGAGCGCCGGGCGCACCCGGCTCTGCTCATCCCAGTAACGATCATTGGCATAGACGATGATGCCATCCTGCGGAGCCTTGATGATGCAGGCATCGAGCTGCTTCTTCAGTCGATCCAGAGACCGTTTCTCGATCTTGGCGGTGTCCTCCGCTGCTTCGAGTTCTGACTTTGCTTTGAGCACCGCAGCCTGGGTGCTGTTCCTGGTGCGTTCCAGTTCCGACTTGGCATCACGTGCGGTCGATTCGAGCTTGGCCTGCTGACTCTTCTTGGTGAAGTTTTCGAGGATGTAAAGGTCCTTGCGGGCACTGGTGACCAGTAACTCGTTCTCCAGCACCTTGGTTTCAGCCCTACGCAGCGTTTCTGGTGTTTCGAAGCCGCGGTTGACGACAATCTGGTAGTTCTTGTGCTCTTCCTTGGCAATCTCGAGCTCGCGCTCCGCCTTGGCGACAGCCGACTTACTGGTATCGAGCAGCTTGAGATACTCCCCCTTGGCGTGGAAGTACTTTTCGTACTCCAGGTCGGCGAGGATGAGGGCTAGTTTGGCTTTATCGATCTCGCTCTCTCTTTTGTTCTCTTGTACTTTGAGCTCTTCCCGCGAGGCGTTGGCTTTGCCGTCGGCTTGCTTCCATTTCACTTCCTGATCCTGGAAGGCTTTGGTCAGCTCTTCGGTATCGAACTTGACGACGACATCGCCTTTCTTGACACTCGTGCCTTCGTTGAGGATTTCGACAATCTTGATCTGCCTTCCTTCGACATCGCAGCGGACGTCCACGGTCTTGGCACTACCCAGTTCGCCCCGTTCGGTGACGATGATCTGCAGGTCGCCGCGGGTGACCGTGCCAATCAAGTCTGTTTTGTTTTCTGAGACACTGGGCCAGTACCAGTAGACGAGGGGACCGATGACCAGGCCGCCGACCAGCAGGAGAGCGAGGAGCCAGCGCCAGCCGGACTTGGAAGCCTTGCGGGCATTCAGTTGGAGCGATTCAGCAGCGTCATTTATCGAAGAGAATTCGTGCGGGGAAAAGCTCGGCTGGTCGGGGAGTGTCTCCGGCGCGGGGCTGGACAGGGGCTGGAGCGGGGAGTGTTTCAGTTCCTGGGGTGAGATATTGTCCATCACGGTACATCCCATCGGCATCGAGTTGTAACTGTTCAGTGGCGAGGAGCAACTGGACACGGCCTCGTTCGTAACTGAACCAGGTGGAAATCAACTGGTTCTTGGCGTTGAGTAATTGAGCCAGCGTATTGAGCTGTTCGAGAGGATTAACGGGGCGGTTGAGCTGCAACTGCAAGGGCACCGATTCGACCTGGCGCGTGGCAGCGACAAAGGCCCGGCGGGTGATCTCGAAGTTCTGCCGATCCGTCTCCAGTTGCCTGAGTATCTGGCGCAGATCCAGCATAACCTGATCCTGCACCAGCATGTAGTCACGGCGGGCACGATCATATTGTATCAGACTCTGGCGGTAGTTGTTGGCGCAATTTCCCGATTAAGCGGGCCTTCGAACTGCACCCCGACCCGGTACTTGCTGGCGGCGTTGGAGAAATTAAAGGGCCGGGGAACCGTCGGATCGGTGTTGAGATCCATGCCGCCCACCAGGTTCAGCACCGCGCCGAGCTTGTTGGCGGTGATGGCTACCTGTCGCCAGGTATCGACGACCCTTGCCCGGGCATTCATGAGATCGAGCCGGTTCTCGATGGCCAACCGAATCGCTTCCTCTTCGGTCATGCTCACCCGGGGAAGGTTAATCGAGTAGACCCGTATCTGGTTCTGAATGACAAACAGTTGGCCGACGGCCAACTCGAGGTCTCGCAGCCTGAGTTCGAATTGGCGTTTGCGGTCGTTCATATTCATCTTCTCGACCACGCCCTTGAAGGCTTCCAGCGTCTTGGGGTAGTTCAGTAGCTCGCCCTTGACCTGGTTCAGTTGGGCGAGCAGCCCGTCACGGTACTGTTTGATGCGTTCCACTTCTTTGTCATCAATGCCAGAAGGCAAAGGTGTCTTCTGCCACTGATCTGCCTCTGCCACGATCTGGGTGAGGAAGCCTTGCGAGAGGCGATGATACTCCGCCAGCTTGGGCAGCCACTTCTCGATCTGGGCGATGGTCAGCTTTTCGTATTCTTTTCGGAAGTCACGCTGGAGTTGATCGATGTCGATCTGGAGCTGATCAAGAGTTGGATCGGTGAAGAGGAATGCCTTCAGGGGTTCATCGTCCATGGCTACCTTGACGGTCGGTGGCAGGCCAAGTTGCAGCTTGTAGCGGTCGAGGCTGTTCTCGAGAATGGTGCGTGCCTGGATGATGCTGGCCCGCGCTTCGAGCAGTGAGGTGTAGGCCTGATCCTCCTGGACGGAGGTGATCTTGCCCGCCAGTCGCTGGGCCTGCTGGTTGGCGTAGTTCTGTTCCTGGCGGATGACGTTCGTTTCCTGATTGCGAATCAACTGTTGTTGCTGAAGCAGCGAAAGGTACTGGTTCACCGCCAGATCTACGTACAAATCCTTGCGGAAGCGAGCGAAGATGCGGAGCTGATAGAGCAGGCTACGCTCGCCCTGGGTCAGCGCTTCCATCCGCACCTGTCGGCCGAAGTCGCGCAGCAGGGGCTGGATGAAGTTCATGGAAATAGTCGAGCCGGCAAAGGTGTTCTTGCCCGTGTATTCCCAGATGAAGCTGTTGGCGAAGTTCACCAGCAATTGCCCACCGGCGGCGAAGTTCTGGTTGAATCCGAAGTTGGTGTTGGTGTTGAGCGTGTTCGTCTCGGTCGGGAAGCCTCCAGTGCCGAAGTGCTCGTAGTTTGTGGTATTTGTCAGGTACCATTGCGTGGCGAACTCGAAACGGTTGAGTGTTAAATCAAGAGCTGAGAGATAGAGGTTCTCCAGTTGAGTGCGGTACTCCCGGCTGTGCAGTTGCGACTGCTGCATGATGCGATCGGGGCCGAGACGCAGTTTGCCGTCCACTAATGGCAGTTGGTTGTACCAATCGGAGAGTTCAACTGAATCAACGGTGCCATGATCCCACCAGTGCCTCCAGCCATGCATGCCGTAGGCTTCGTGCATGTAGATGTCAGCGGCGGGATCGTCCGGCGGCATGGGCGGGTGGTCAGGATCATACGGGTTGTAAAGTCGAGAGGCCGGTGGCGGTTCGATGTTGATGTTGGGCACGTTCCAACGAGGGTCCGCCGGCCGTTCCATGATGGCGGCGTACGAATCCTTGTCGGCGCTGTCACGGTAGTAGGCCCGTGAACAGGACGACAACGTGAGCGCAAGGATAGCCAGTGTCAGCCAGCGCAAGGCCAAACGTCTCCCCCTCTTCTATACATCGTCGCATCATGGTGATGCCGACGATGTTCCCCGGCGGGTGCATCGCCGAAGTGGTTAGGTTTGTCAAGCAAAAAGTAGAGGATGGCGAAGTAGATAAACTGGAGCATGTAGGAGAACGATAAAGGCCCAGTTGATACTGGGCCTTTTCATAGTCTCATTTGGAGAAGCGGCGAATCGCTCTCACTATCACCTTACAGTCTGGTCTTTATGAATGTGAACACCAGGTCTGACAAGGCATCGGGCGATGACTTCTCCAGTGTCTTGTTCGGAGCGAGTTCTACCTTGGGAGCATCGACTGTGTCGTTCGAAGTTGTGTGCTTCGCCAGTTCCAGCGAGATCATCTGAAGGGAACTCTGTTGCGGAGCAGGGGTGAACGAAGGGCTGCCAGCCAGGAATGGGGCGATCAACGAGGCAGAGTTGCCCGTACCTGTCCCGCTTTGCAGGGCGGCACCCTTGGGTTTGGTGTAGGTATCAGCCTTGGTCATATCAATGCTGTATCCCAGATCGATGAAGGAGCCGAGAGTAATGCGGCTGAGGGGATTGACGCTCCCCTGGATGTAGCCGGTCATGAGTTCGTTGAAGAATACCGTTTCGCGCCAGTGAGCATCGACGGTGCCGGGGCCGCCCACGTTTTCGACGGGGACACTGTTCTCCGCTCGACTGAAGATCCGGTTGTATTCAAAGGTGGCTCTGGCTCCGGTAAAGCGAGGATCGGTAGTGCCGGCCCCCGCGAGCAGCCCCTTATCAGTCCAGATAGTGCCCAAACCCAGAACGTGTGCCATCTCGTGCAGAATCACCGACTTCAGCGTGCCATCTTTTTCCATGGCGGCAATGTCCGCGGTATCATAGGCCATCGTGCCATGGAATGGCAGGTGGGTTCCCGGTCGGAACTGGTCTGGACCGCCGTGACCTAAGATATTGCCTACGCCATCGATCGGTTCAGACTTACCGTTGATGACGACCCCGTTGGTCAAGGTGCCCTGATAGTTCATGATCGGCAGGCCGGCGGTAATGATGCTTTCCCACCTGGCTGCCGCCTGCTGGAAGATCAATACCTGCGAAGCGGAGAAACCGGTGAGTTGCAATGTGATCTTGTAGGGCGTGGGATCAGGAGGAGGAGGAGGGTTGATCGTCAGCGTGTAGCTGGGGATGATCACCCCGTCGGGAGCGGAAACATGGACATAGTAACTGGCACCGAGGAAGCCGTTGAGAGACACGCTCTCGTCGTCGCCGTTTGGAACGCCGGCTGCGATCTGCACGCCGTTGCTGTTGAAAAGATCAAGGTTCAGTTGACCCAGAGCGCTCGGGAAGTTGATGCTGACCTGGTTGGCGGCGGTGCCGACGTTGGTGGTGGTGAAGCTGTACCAGTCGCTGTTGTCGGTCAAGGCCAGCGGTGAGAGGACCTTGCTTGTCGTCAGGATGCCCAGGTAAGCGGCAGCGCTGAAAGTGTCGTTCTTCTCGTAAGCATCATCGGGAACGGGTGGGCCCAGCACCTTCCAGAGATAGTCGCCTCGTGACGTACCGGTAAAGTTGGTAACGCCAAGGTAGTAGGAGCGGCCGAGAACGAGATTGATGTTGAAAGAACTATCCGTATTGCCGGTGCCTGCATCATTGTTGTAAGCCAGACGCAAGCCTTCGGTGGAATAGAGGGCTGCGACAGTGTTGAGATTGCTGCTCGGCGTAGTGGCTGAGATGGTATAGGTGCCGGTCTTAGTGGCGGTGAAGCGATACCAATCGACTTCGCCGGTACTGATGGCTCCCGTTCCGTTGGAACTGCCGAGCGAGTTCAGACTCACATTGGTGAAGAGTTTGGGAAGGGCCTGTGTGAGCGAGGGGATGGCGGCCCAGGAAGGGGTCAAACGATCTTCCAGGGTTTCGAGCAGCAAACGGATAGAGGGAGGCGACATGAAGAGGTTCCTGGTCGGTGACGCTTGGTTGTCAACGCTGAAACGTAAGTCGTTTGGATACGGAAGTCAAGGAGTTAATGGAGCGAGTTAGCTGTCAGCTTTCAGCGAGGAAGAAGAATACTGAGTTGGGCTTCTGGTAACTAATCTCTTGACACCGTAGCGTCACTCGGCTATTATACCTAAGTCTTTAGGTGTTATCTTCTATGGAGATTACCCATGTTGCTTCGTTCGCTGTGCTTTGCAGCCATCGTAGGCGCGCTGGTCTGTGGAACGTCGGTCAGCCATGCTCAGTTCATGCAGATGGCTACGCCGAAGTTTCCCATGCTCATGAGCAAACCGGTTCAGCAGGAGCTTAAACTCACGGACGAGCAGAACAAGAAGATTCAGGCCAAGATCAAGGAGTTGATGCCGGAAGGATCGCCGATGATCAATCGGATGGAAACTAAGGGCGGCGAGAAGGCCGCCGGCGGGGATGACTCCGCTCCGAAGGTCAACTTTGGCGTTGTCATTCAGGGGCGAGGCCAGGGCGGCGCGGCTTCTCCTCCGATTGTTCTGGGCAATCCCGGCAACTTCAAGCTGGGTGAAGGCGGCTCCTTTGCCATGCCCGATTTCAAGAAGATCGATGCTGAAGTGGAAAAGCTTCTCGAGCAACCCCAGCGCGATCGCCTCAGGCAATTAGCATTGCAGCGGACAGGCATGACAGCCATCGCCCAGGAGCAAGTCGCCAAGGACATCGGCCTCGAAGACGATCAAAAGGAAATGGTGAAACACATCATGGAAGATCAACAGAAGAAGATGCAGGAATACTTCCAGAACATGATCGCCGCCGGGAACGGCTTCTCGCAGGAGAAGATCGGCGAGTTCACCAAGAAGCAGCGCGAGCAGACCGAGTCTGACCTGTCCATCATCCTGACGCCTGATCAGAAGACGAAGTGGGACGAACTGCTGGGGGCGAAGTTTGATTTCAAGAGCAGGCCATAAGGAGCCAGAAGCCAGGAGTCAGTAGCCAGAATAAGACAGTGACCCTCGGCATTGATTTTGATGCTGAGGGTTTTTGTATTTCTCCCCTCTCCCCCGGAGGGAGAGGGGTTGGGGGTGAGGGGGAGCATGGTACTCTGCGCCCTTCTCCAAAAAACTCCGTGACAGTTCCGTTTCCATCGTCTATGATTCATCCACTATGAAAAAACTCATGTTGCTCCCCATCGCTCTGTTCACTCTCCTTGTTCCCTTTGCCATGGCGGACGACAACAAGCCAAAGGCTATTCAAGGCGATGCTGCCAAGGGGGAGGCCAAAGCCCTCTTCGCCAAGCCTGATCCCAATAAAGGTTCAGGCTATCGAAGCGAAGTGATGGCGGGCGACGTCAAAATTCCTCTCGTCGTCGTCAAAGGCTCGCCTTACGAGATGGGCTATCATCTGGGCAGGCTTACCAAGGCGGAGATGAATGAGTTCATCCCCCCTGCCCTGGAAGGCATCAAGAAGGAACTCGGCGTTACCAACGACGTGCTGTGTGAAGTCTGGGGGCGTACCTCAGCCTACGCCGATCAGCGCGTCTCGCAGGAACTGGCCGGCCTGGCTGATGGTTCCGGCATGCCGCTGGCTACGCTGCAAGCCTTGCACTCTGTCGCTATCTTGCAGCCCTACTCGTGCAGCAGCATCGCCGCCTGGGGCAAGGCTACCAAAGACGGCCACCTCTATCAGACTCGCAATCTCGATTGGAGCATGAGGGTCGGCGCCCACAATTATCCAGTCATCATCGTCTACGTTCCAGACCAGGGCATCCCCCACGTCGTTCCCACTTTTGCCGGTGTCATCGGCGCACACACTGGGATGAATGCTCGGGGTATCGCTCTTTCGGAAATGGGAGACGCCCCGGCCAAGGAAGCGCCCTATCAGGTGCATGCTCCTCACTTCACCGTCTTCTTCCGCACTATGCTCTACGATGCTGATTCACTCACCAAGACCATCGACATCTTTAAGGCTCAGCCTTTGACCAAGAAGTACCACTTTGTCTTTGGCGATGGGCAGAAGGAACTGGGAGCCGTCAAGATTCGCACCCTCTCCACGTCGGCATCGAAGGAGAAGGACGTAGCGATCTGGAAGGATAACGATCCCACTGATGAGTTCGCCCCCAACGTCTTGAGCAGTTGTGTCTACAACGACGAAGGCCGAGGCGCGTTCCCCACGCTGCAAAGCCAGCATGGCAAGCTTGATGCTGACGCCATGATGGCCCTGGCGAAGAAGATTCCGATCAAGGGCGGCAATGTGGTGATCGCCGTTTACGATGCGACCGCCCTCAAGATGTGGGTGTCGTATGCTCACGATAAGACCGAAGCCTACCAGCGGCCGTTCGCTTTTGTAGACCTGAGTCAGTACTTCAACGTGGCGAAGAAGTGATTTGAGTGGGGTTTGCTTCTTCTCTCCCCCTTTCCAAGGGGGAGTTGGAGGGGGTCATTTTCTCGGAGTGCTCAACCCCACCCAGCCTCCCCTTAGTAAGGGGAGGAGCCAATTAACTTACTTGATCTTCACCTTCCTGCTTTTTCCCAAGACTTTCAGGGTAACCTCCCCGGTTGCGCCTGCGGGCAGTTCGACGATGCAGTTGACTTTCCACGAGGTTCCGATTTCGTTGGGTTGTTCCAGATCATCGCTGACGATGTAGCCGCCAGAATTGACGTTCCAATCCACGTGAACGTAGCCGCCGACGCTGCCGGTGAGTCCCTGTTGATTGCCGAGGATTTTCTTTCCGGTCAGGTGTTCCAACACATTGCCGCCGCCACCGTCCTGGCGTTCACTGCCGACGGAGATTCTGACCTGCATACCGTTCTGGTCTTCGAAGGTGATATCGTCGTTGTATTCCTTGATGAGGCCTTCATGGGTCCAGCCGCGGGTGCCTGCATCTTTCTTGGGGCCGATGTAATCACGCAGCGGCACGGCGGGGGCATCCGACATGGGAGGCTGATAGCTCATTTGAAAGTGGCCAGAGGCGGCGTTGTCGTCCTGAATGTAGACTGCGTCTTTTGTCTCGCCATTGCTTTCGACCTGAATGTGGCCTTTGTTGAGATAGATTCGGCCTCGCGCTCCCTGAAAGAACTTGTCTACATCGGCGTAGGGTACTTTGAGGTGGAGCAGCAGATGCTTACCAGACGGATTATTTCGTGCCACCATAATCTGGCGGGGCCCGGGAATGCAGTAGGCTGCGGTATCGGAGTTCATGACCCGTACGCCGACGTTGTTGTAACCCATCGAATTGACAGCGGTGAAGACATCGACGATCTCGGCTTCTGGAGTGCTGGCGAAGAGTTTCCCCCAAGGCACGAAAACCATGATCAGGACGATGCTGGTGATGCAAAATAGCGTCAGGCCGGCGATCATCCACTTCGCGCCGGCGCCCAGGCCGGTCGATTCCTTCTGCTTCTTCTTTTTCTTCTTTCCTGGTTTGGGCGTCGAGGGTTCAGCCGGTTCCACAGGCGGTGTAGTTGACTTTCTGGGTGCATTGCGTTGCTGTACCAACGGCTTTGCCAGGGGATCGGTGGGTATGGACTTAACGGTTTGCGTTGATCCCACGCCACTGGGTCGGGCGGGCAATACCACAGGTTTTGCCAGTCCAGGCACAACCATGATGGTGCCGCACGCCGGGCACTTGATCTGTTGCCCGGCACTCACGTTCTCCGGTAGTGTCAATGTTTGGCGACACGAACCGCAGGCTATCATTCTTGCCATGGTAACCTCCTCGAAATAACCACTGCTTGAAACAGTATCACCGGGCCTGTTGTCAATTGCAACCCTCTACTTACCCAACTTCACTTAACATTTATGACCAGCTACACTTAAGGCACTCTGGTCAGAAACAGCCTCAATGATGACGATTCTCTCATTCTCCAGCACAATTGCGCTTCTTGCTACTTCCTCATGACCTAAGTGCCTAAGATAAGATGGCACTAAAATTCTGCGGAGACTTACCCTCTATGTTGCGACGACACTTCTTCATTCTGGCTGTGCTCTTGACGAGCATTTCCGGACTGGTCTGGGGCACCGACAAGGCTCCAGCCACCAGCAACGCCAAGCTTTTCAATGCGCTTGATTCCGAAGCACGGATCATGAGCGACATCTACTACCTCACCAGTGATGAACTGGAAGGGCGTGGCAGCACCACAGAAGGCATTCATAAAGCCGCTGACTACATCGCCGGCCAACTCAAAAAGGCCGGCCTGCAACCGGCTGGTGTCGATGGCACCTACTTCCAGCCCTACGACTTCAAGCTGGCCGGGCCGCGACTGGGCAACGACAACTTCGTGAAGTTCACCATTGGCGGCAACACCATTGAGGTGCCCAAGTCGGCGGTGCAAACTCTTGGTGCCGGCAATGCCGGTACTCTGAAAGACGCAGGCATTGTCTTTGCAGGGTTTGGCCTCACCAGCGATGAACCCAAGTACGACGACTACGAGGGAGTTGATGTCGCAGATAAAGTGGTGATCATCCTCCGCAAGGCTCCACAACAGGATGACAAGGCTGAAAAGAAGTTCGCCGAAGACTTGTCCACGCTCACCAGCAAGATCAATCGGGCTATCGAGAAGAAAGCTGGCGCGATCATCCTCGTGAACGATGCAACGATCAGCAAGGACTCGGATGACCTGGTGCGATTTAACTTCGCAGGCACTCGTGCCAAGAAGGAAGCTCCTCCCGTCTTTCATGTCAAGCGAAGCGTAGTTGATCAGATGCTCAGCAAAGCGGGCATGAAATCGCTCAAGGATATTGAAGCGACGATAAAGGAAGGCCAGAAGCCACAAAGCGCGGTTCTTAAGGATGTCACCGTCAGCCTGAAAGCTGACATCAATCGTGATGGCATCAAGATCAAGAACGTAATGGCAACTGTCCCCGGTGCCGGCGATCTTGCTGAAGAGATTGTCTATGTCGGTTCTCACTACGATCACGTCGGTCGGGGGGAGACGGGTTCACTGGCCAACAGCAAGGAAATCCATCATGGTGCGGACGACAATGCTTCGGGCACCTGCTGCAACCTTGAAATCGCCCGCCGCTGGCAGGAACTCCAGAACGGCCCGAACGCTTCCAAGAATCGTCGCCGTGTCGTCTTCCAGTGGTATTCCGCTGAAGAATGGGGCCTGATCGGTTCCGATCACTACACCAAGAACCCTCTCTTCCCATGGGGCAAGACCGCTTCGATGCTTAATCTAGATATGGTGGGCCGCCTGGGCTTCGACGAGAACAAGCTGGGCAAAAACATGGATGAAGATGCAATCAAACGAGCACGAGAGAAGAAGTACCCCCTTGAGATCGTGGGCGTCAGTTCAGCCAAGGATTTTGCAGCCCTCGTCGAGAAGGCCAACGCTGATTTGAATGTGGAGATCATTACGCCACAGTCCAGCCCTTACTTTGGCGCCAGCGATCACTACTCCTTCTACAAGAAGAATATCCCGGTGATGTTCTTCTTCACCGGCATGCATCCGCAGTACCACCGCCCCACCGATGTCTGGCAGACGGTAAACATCAAGGGCATCCGCCAGTGTGCTGAACTGGGCCAGAACATCCTTGAAGGCATGGCTACGATGGCTCGCCCTGAGTTCATCAAGCCCGGTTCCTCTTCACCTCGCAAGAGTGCTGAACCACCCAAGAAGGTGACTGAAGAGAAGAAGACTGAAGCCCCCAAGAAGGCGGCAGCGGCTGATCCCCATGCCGGCAAGGCTACCACCGATGGCGACAAGGAAATCGCTCCGGTGAAGGTGCCCCGCATGGGCATCATGTTTGATTACAACGATCCAGGCCCGGGCGTCATGGTCGATTCCGTTTCCGATGGCAGGCCCGCTCAGAAAGCTGGGATCAAAGGTGGCGACCGCATCCTGGAAGTCAACGGCAAGAAGATCTCCAGCATGAACGATGGCGATGATTCCTACATGGTCATCATGAGCAAGTTCAAGCCGGGCCAGGAACTGACTCTTCTCGTGGATCGCAAGAGCGCTCCGGAGAAGTTGAAGATCAAGGTAATCGGAGAGTAGTTCCTGCTTGTTGGAAGTAACCACGAAACAGCCCCTAGGCAAGAGAGCCTGGGGGCTGTTATGATGTTAGGGTTGAGTTAGGTCTATATTGATTGACTCAAGTGAGGGACTATGCCAGCGACACTAAAAAAACCTGTTAGAACTAAGAGGAAAACGCCACATATCAATGGTGCCAAGTACTTCTCTCGTACTCTGGCGGATTTAGTTCATGAGTTGGGGGATGTTCCTCTTCATCGCATTCTGTTGACTCCCGCACCGGGTACTGCCACTGAATCCGATCTCATCCGTTTGATGGATGGTGAACCAAAACAATTGTGCGAACTGGTGAATGGTACTTTGGTGGAGAAGGTCATGGGTCTTGATGAATCGAGCATGTCCATGACGCTTGGGGCTTACCTGGTCATGTTTGTGAATGAACACAATCTTGGCTTCGTTACCGGCCCCGATGGTGCATTTCGGATGAAACTCAAGAAGGTGCGAATGCCTGATATCTCATTTGTATCATGGCGACATTATCCAGAGGGACGAGCTGATGCGAAGAAAATGGCTGTGGGAACAGTCCCTCCTGACCTGGCAGTCGAGATTCTGAGTAAATCGAACACCAAGGCCGAGATAGATCAAAAGCTGCAAGAGTATCTAATTAGTGGAGTCAAACTCGTCTGGATCATCGATCCACGCAAACGAATCGTCACCGTTCAGCGTGCCGATGGCACCCACACTGTCCTCGATCACAAAGGCAAGCTCTCCGGCGAAGACGTGCTGCCAGGGTTCAAGCTGGAGATCAGCAAGTTCCTGTAATCGTTCATTGAGATTTTCATGCGTATCAAACTCGACTATGGCCGCACCGGACTTTGGGTCGATCTGCCTGATCATTGCCAGGGGCCGCTGAAGATCAAGCCTGCACCGCCGCTGGAGAACCCGGTACAGGCTATTGAGCGGTCCATCAGAAACCCCATTGGCACTCGGCCGCTCGCTGAATTAGCAAAGGGCAAGAAGTCGGCCTGTATCGTCATCTGTGACATCACTCGGCCAGTGCCTAACAAGTTGATCCTGCCGCCGCTGCTAAAGACACTCGAAGCCAGCGGTATTCCTCGGGACAAAATCTGCATCCTCATCGCCACCGGGTTGCATCGCCCTAACGAAGGGGCAGAACTCGAAGAGATGGTCGGTGCGGAAATCATGCAGAACTACCGCATCGAGAACCACTTCGGTAAACGGCCTGATGAGCATGTCTACCTCGGTGAATCGCCTCGTGGCGTGCCGATGTGGATTGACAAGCGTTATATGGAAGCGGAGCTCAAGATCACCACAGGCCTCATTGAACCGCACCTGATGGCTGGCTATTCCGGCGGTCGCAAGGTCATCTGCCCAGGCATTGTCGCTCTCGAAACCGTCAAAGTCTGGCATGGCCCCAAGTTTCTGGAGAACCCTAATGCTGATTGTGGCATCCTCGATGGCAACCCGGTGCATGAAGAGAACACCTACATCGCCAAGCAGGCGGGGTGCGATTTCATCGTCAACGTCTGCCTGGATGGCGAGCGCAAAGTGACGTGGGTGGGTGCCGGCGATATGGTCGTCGCCTGGATGGAAGGGGTACTCTTCTGCGAACAGGTGGTCAAAGCTAAGTTGCCAGAACCGGTCGATGTCGTTGTCACCAGTTGTGCAGGCTACCCGCTCGATACAACCTGGTACCAGGCTGTCAAAGGCCTGACCGGGGCGCTGCCCATCGTCAAGAAAGGGGGCACCATCATCCTGGCTGCTTCCCTCAGCGAAGGCATCGGCAGCCCGGAGTTTCAGTTCCTCCTCAAGGATAATCCCAACCTCGATGTCTTCGTCGAACGCATCATGGGCAAGGACTACTTCGTGATGGACCAATGGCAACTCGAAGAGATGGCCAAGGTGTTGAGGCAATGCAAGGTGAAAGTCGTCAGCGACGGCCTCAATTCGGAGACGCTGAGACAGTGCCACGTGGGCTCAGCCCCAACCGTGGAAGCAGCGGTGGCGGAGTGCATGCAGGAGTATGGGCCGAATGCGAGCTTGGCGGTGATCCCGAAGGGGCCGTACGTGATGCCGGTGGTGGCGGTGTAAGATACGCAGCCATGATCCTGAAGGGATTACCTGCTGTAGCCCAGGACTTTTAGTCCTGGGTGGTGGTGAGGTCGGTGTTTTCTGATCCTGAAGGGACTACCTAAGCGGGCATGAAGCGATGTCGATCAACCAAACTAAATCGTCTAACTGGTTGCGACGATCCATACGATGGTTGATGTTCTTATTTCTACTCACACTTGTAGCGGCCGCCTTGTTCTGGCCAAAGCAACCAATCTGGAGGCAGGGAAAAGAAGAAGTGATTGGTTTTGATAAGGCACAGCAGGTGTTATTCACCACAGTTGTCAATAAGGATGGACTCCATCTTCACGAGTACTCTGTCGCCAATGGAGAGTTACAACGAAGTCGGGCACTGATCGCCAAGTCAATTGAACCAAAAGTGTCTGACACTGGAACTACGATCTTTCCCTATTGGTTGTCCATCCTGTCAAACGATAGCAAGACGATTGTCTGCTATCGGAAAGAGTCAATCACGACCTTCGATGTTGAAACCTGTGGACTAGTCGCAACCATGGAGACACCTGAACAAGTTCAACTTTATGATGACTTCGGCGGCTTGAACGCGCTGAACATCTCTTCTGACGGCCAACTTATTGCCGCTGAGTATTCGGGAACCATTTACTTATGGAATGCTTGGACAGGAAAGTTTCTCTTCAAATTACCTACACCAACAGTGGCCAAAGGCTTTGCCATGACAGGTTTCATTGAATGCGAAAGCCGCCGTATCGCATTTAGCCGTGACCATCGCTTTCTAGCCATTGCGACACGAGAAAGAGATATCGTCATTGTCGAGCTGGAATCAAAAAAAGAGATAGTCCGTATTGCAAAAGTAGACATGCCATACTTTCTGCCTGATGGTTCCCTGATTGCATCTTGTGGCTTTGGGCACGGCTTGCAGTACAAACAATATCGTTTCGAAGGTGATAAGTTTGTCGAGCAGTTTGCCATGAAAGAAATACCTGAAGAATTGATCTTGGCTGTCAATTCTCGTGGAGTGCTAACCGGTCAAATCAACCCGGTTGAATTGCCTAAATGGTTCCCCGATTCGATCAGAAAATGGTGGCGCGGTCGGGAAATGACCGTCTCGATACCGATGCAATTAAAGTGGTGGCAGTGGTGCCAGACACAGCCAACCTTGCAAACAACGATCAATGTGAAGGACTACTTCGGCAACTATACTCGCATGAACTATGGTCGGACAACCACTTTTTCTATGCATGACAATGATTGTTGTGTTGTTATCCATGATCAAAACGACATCACCAACTGGTCGCTCACAGGCTGGTCTTGGTTTCGCTGGACATTCTTTGTAGTGTCACTCTTACTGATCGTGGTAATCTTCAGGCCTCGGAAGGTAATCCCTTCAGGATCACGGTCCCTCTAAACACAATAACCCCGGATTGAAATCCGGGGCTTTAGCAGGTGATCCCTTCAGAATCATCCCATTGTTGATTAGATCATCCCTTAGAACTTCACCCACTCCATCAACTTCGCTTTCGGAATGGGTTTGCCCTTCATCATCGGGGCCAAGTCCATCACCGTCTCCGTTGTTGATGCATCTTCGGGTTCAGCCAGCAGTTTCTTGGCTCTTGCCAACGCTTCCTTTTCCTTCCAGAAGCAGGCCAGGGCGATCTGGGCACAGCGTTCCTGGAACTGGGCAGGGGTTTCCTGCAGATCAGCAAACTTGTCCACGAAGGCTAGCATCTCTGCCAGCTTGTCGGGGTACTCGTTCAGGATGCGCTTGGCCATCGCCTTCTTGTTGGCAGGCTCCATGTAGGTCAATTCCACAGCCTTGTCGATACGACCGGGGCGGGTGGAGATGAACTCGGTGGTGCCATCAGGAAGCTGGCGCGGTTGACCCATCGCAGGATCGACCTTGGTAATGTCGTTGGTCGTCACGATGGTGAAGATGCCATCGGAACGCTCCACGCCATCGATGCAGTTCAGCAGGCAGTCGAACGTCAGCGGGGTCATCGGCCGTGGCCGATCCCCATGGTCGTGGTCGTTCTTCTGCTGGCTGGGCATCATGATCTGCATGCCCTGGTTCTTCCTTGAGACGTTCTCTCGGCCATGGAAGACGTTGTCGATATCCTCGATGAGCGCGATGCAAGGCACGTTCACGAGCATATCGTTCCAACTTTTGATGAGGTCCTGGTTGCTCATCTCCGCCAGGTTAAAGACGTAGATGGGCATGTTCAGGTCTTCAGCGAAAGCCCGAGCGAGGGCAGTCTTGCCAGTACCTGGAGGGCCATAGAGCAGCCAGCCCCGTTTCCAGGGAATGCTGCGGTGGCGGTACCAGTCCTTACTGCCTCGCCACATCTCGATCTCCCGCATCAAGTCTTTCACCCTGCTGGGGAAGATGAGGTTCTCCAGAGCCTTGCCATTGTGCAGGCCAGCTTTTCCCAACTGATCAGGCCCGTGGGCAAGCAGTCGGTACGAGTTGGTCTGGTACCAGGGCAGGCCGTTGCTGTCGGAGCCATAGTCGTCGTCATCGCTGCCTCGCTTGGGAACGAAGTGGATGACGAAACGGTTCTTGGCCTTCTCCTGCTCGGTGCTGGCATGCCAGGTGAGCTTGTTCATTTCGGCACAGGCTTCACGAATGATCGCTTCCACATCGAGCGTTCCACGGATGAACGTGATAGTGGAGTAGACTTTGGTCGCATCGCTGCTGCTGCTTGAACTGTTGTTGTCGCCGCCCTTGCTGTGCCTGCTTTTGCGTTCGATTTCGTTGTTGAACAGAAAGGGAACTTTCCCCTTCCAGAACACGATAGAACGGGTGCCGAAGAGCTCGTAGGGCACAAGACCAAAGTTGCCGTCCCTGGTGTGTTCGTACATGGCCCCGTACATGTGATCGTAGTAACGGGAAGGCTTGAAGTTCTTGACCAGGTAGGCCACGACAGCGTTGTGGGCTGATTCGCTGGGGATTTCCACGTGCTGAATGAGCACGCTGACAGCTCGCCAGAGGACGCGCCTTAATCTTGGTCCAGAAGCCTGCGATGAGCCCAAAGAGGACGCCGCCGGCCATGAGTTTGCTGAAGTCGAGATTTTCCACCAGAGTAGTCCTCAGTGCTAAGTTCTCAGTGCTCAGAGCCGGCGCAGTGTTGAGCACTGAGCACTAAGGACTGAGCACTTTGGAAGATGGTTCGCGCGGGGATGATGGTGGGTGGGAACCAAACCGGAGGGGGACGCCCTCAAAGGACGAGACCGAGGTAGACTCGGGGGTAGCTGGAGCCGTCGTTCCCCACGGCATGCACTACACGCCGCATTATACGGGGGAGGTCAAGGGGTTGCGGAATTATTGGTCGATATTAGATTCTAAACCGAGCAAACAATTGACTGGTAATGTCAAGTTATTTAGACTAGCATTAGACTAGAAGTAGATCATGTGGATTCGACCATGAATACAACCATTGGTTCTTACGACGCAAAAACTCGGCTCTCTGAATTGCTCGAACGTGTTCAAAACGGAGAAGAGATCACCATCACCAGGCATGGCAACCCTGTTGCGCGATTAATCCCTGTTCAACGCAAAACTTCGGAGACTATTCGCAGGGCTGCTGTGTTGGCGATGAGGGGAGTAGCAAGTCGCCAATCTTTGCGAGGTTTAAAGGTAAAAGACCTTAGGAATGAAGGCCGGCGATGAGTCCGACATTTATTATCGATTGTTCGATGACCATGGCCTGGTTTTTCCCGGATGAAGCAACCACGGCTACCCAAGAGATTCAAGATCGTCTCGTGAACGAAGCTGTTCTGGTTCCTTCACTTTGGTTTCTTGAAGTGACCAATGTGCTGGCAATGGCTGAGAAGCGGAAACGAACTACTCCTAAAGACGCGACACAGTTTCTTCAGCTACTTCAAAAGTTCGATATTCAGGCTGAAGAATCCTGGCAACAGTGCGCGTTCGATCACATCTTACCACTCTGTCGTAAGCATGGCTTGACAACATATGATGCTTCGTATCTTGATTTGGCTTTGTGCAGCCAGTTACCACTGGCCTCATTGGATATCGATCTGAAAAAGGCTGCTAAGACACTTGGGATACCATTGCTTTGAAATGCCATGGATATTCTGTCCCGGTTCAATGGGGACTATTTTGAGGATAAATTCTCGGTGGCACAGAATCCACCTGTTCTTTTAGTAGGGGGAAGGAACCCAGAACTATTTCTTTCTTTTCAGTTCATTAATCTGCCTGTCCAGCTCTTTAATCAAGGGTGTGAATTGGGGTATCTCCGCTGCGTTGTTCCCCTGCTCATGCTTGCGGAAGAGGAAGAGGTAGGTATCGTTTTGAGGACGATACTGGTGAAAATAGAGTTCATTCTTCTTCAGAATAAGTTGGCGGAGAGGCTCGTTCGGTTTTGACAGATCCTTGTTGCTGCCCATTGCTTCGGCCATGATTCGGGCGAGTTGTTGATATCCCAGGTCGTTGGGCAAGATGCCTTCGTCGGTAAGGGGGCGGGAATCGTATGGTTGGTACAAATGGCTTAAGTCAATGGCCTGGGCCTTCCCCTTCTGTTCCCGGGCCAGATCAGCAATCGCAGCACTGTAGGAGATGTGATCCGAACGATGGGAAGATGTTTTTTTGAGTTGTGGCCAGGGGATGGTGAGAAAGAGAAACCGAGTGTCCGGGGAAGCGACATCGGCCAGTAGTCGGCGGTACTGTTTCACAAACTTCTCCAGCCCGGCGTTGCCGGCGAAGGCTTCGTTGGTGCCGTAGCCCAGGATCAGCACGGTGGGCTTTTCTGCTTTGATTTGTTCGACAAGTTTCTTGTAGCCATCAGCCTGGGTGCCAAACTCAGCCCGGGCTTCGCCCCAGACTGTGTCGCCGCTCCAGGCGAGGTTGCGGACGGTGAACTTCTTATCCGAATAGATGGAGTGCAGCATCAGTTCGACGTAGCCATGCTGTTGCTCCAGTTCGAGGAGCGACGAGCCCACCATCACGATGCGGTCGCCATCCTTGATTTCAAAGGCGGGAGCAGAAACGAGGCAGAGCAGTGAAAGTAGTAACATCAGGTGGGCCTTCGCCGGTACGGGTGGGTACTTCTAGCATGGCGAAAAGGCTGGCAATGTGCAAGAGGTTATTTGGCAGGGGGTGTATTGGGCTTCCAACGTGCTTCCTCTGCTTTCCACTTAGCCGCTTCGTTGGGTTGTTTCTTGGCTTCGTAGAGTTCCCTCAGCCACGTTGGGAGGCGGGATTGGTAGTATTTAATCTCCTCCTTGTCGGAACTGGATCTCAATTGCGACTCAGCGGAGAGCAATAACTTCTCGGCTTCGTCAAGCTTACCCTGACGGAGTAGAGCGAGGCCCAGGCTGGCTTCCAGAGTCAGTTGGGACTGACCATTCATTTGGCCCTGTGCTTTGACAGCCAAGCATTCACGATAGAGCGGTTCGGCCTGGGAGTACTTCTGCTGGTCGGACAAGACTACGGCCAGGACGTATTTGACGCTCATGGTATTGGGATGAGTTTTCCCAAACTTCTTTTCCATGGAGGGCACATTTTCGGTCAGGAGTTTTTCCGCCTCGGCGTATTTCTTTTGCTGCCAGAAGCCAAATGCGAGGTTGAACCGAGAGGCAAGAACATTCGGATGTTCAGGGCCAAACTTGGCGATCTTCGTGTTCAACACCTCTGTCAAGATATTCGTTGTCTCATCGTGCTTGCCTTGCTTTTGCAGGACGATGGCAAAGTTACCTCGTGCCTGAAGGCTTTGCGGATGATCTTTCGGGAACTTGGCATCAATGTGAACCAGGAGGGTACGAAAAAGACTCTCTGCTTCCTGAAGTTTCCCGAGATCCATCAAGTTGAGCGCCAGGTTGCCCTGATTCGAGAGCACGGTGGGATGATCGACTCCCAGTTCTTTCACTCGGCTCTCCAAAGCCAGACGAAAATACGATTCCGCTTCCTGGAACTGACGTTGATGCCACAGGGCATTGGCTAATTCGTGGTGTGCCATGGCCACGGTCATCGGCTCCAGCTTGCCGGCATGAGTTAGCACCTCGCGCACCAGTTTTTCGGCTTCTTTATCCTTCCGTTGCTCGTTGAGCAGCTTGGCTTCATCGAGCAAAGACTGCAGCGTATCGGGATGATCGGGCCCTTGAAGCCGTATTCTCGTTTCTTTCGCCAGTCTCCTGAGCCTGGTGGCTTCCTGATACTGACCTTGTCGTTCGCGCAAATAGGCCAGCCTGTCTTGCACCGAGGCAACCTTGTAGTTGTCCGTAGCCATGTGCTTTTCGCTCAGTTCGACGGCTCGCACGAGATGCTTTTCCGCTTCGGGATAGTGGCCGAGCCGAAGGTAGACATCGCCAATCGTGTAGCGGAGGATGATTTCCACGCTGGGGGTGTTTCCGAATTTGCCCTCCATTTTGGCCGAGGCGCGATCGAGGAGAGTGCGGACTTTCATATCGACGGTACGTTCGCCTCCCTCTTTGGGTTGATTATCGAGAGTTGCCTGCTCGAAGAGATCCTTTTGCAGAAACATGATCACAGCGTTGGCTATGCCTGCTTGCCTTTCCACCTCGGTCTTCTGGACGCGAATGTCCTTCTCTGCCTGAACCGCCCGATCCCGTTGCTGCTGGGCGGACAGCATCCCCCAGGTGGTGCCGACGATGCCGGCCATCAACAGAAGTAACATGGCCGATGCAGCCAGCACTCCGCCCCGATGCCGACGAACGAACTTCTGTATCTTGTAGGCGGCAGAGGGTGGCCCGGCGGAGACCGGTTCATGGTTCAGGAAGCGGCTCAGATCTTCAGCGAGTGCATTGGCGGAGGGATAACGGCGGTTGCGATCCTTCTCCAGTGTCTTCATCACGATCCAGTCGAGGTCGCCACGCAGCAAGCGGCCCAGCTTGGCTGGCTCCATGTCGCGCTGGCTGGCGATGCTGGGCAAACCTTCGGTAGAGGAAAGCCTGGTGCTGGGCTTGGGCGGCTCCTCTTCACGGATCAGCCGTTTGACCTCGTCCCAGGCGGCAGTGCGAAAGCGTTCTCGTTCCAGCGGCGTGGTGCCGGTGAGGAGTTCGTATAGAACCACGCCCAGTGCGTAGATGTCGGCACGGGTATCGATATCCAAAGCATTGCGTTCCACCTGTTCCGGGGCCATGTAGAGCGGAGTGCCGACTACGGTTCCTGCCGAGGTGTTCAGGGTTTGATCGGTCAGCATCATCGACGATTGAATAGCCTTGGCCAGGCCAAAGTCGATCACCTTGACAACCGGTTCGCCATCGTGTTCGGTGACGAGTAAGTTGCTCGGTTTCAGATCACGATGAATAATGCCTTTTTGATGAGCATGCTGAACGGCCTGGCAAATCTGGGTGAAGAGTTGCAGACGGCTTGGAACGGCCAGCTTCCTATCATCGCAGTAGCGTGTCAGGGGGATGCCTGCCACGAATTCCATGACGAAGTAAGGTCTGCCTACCCCCCTCACCCCCAACCCCTCTCCCTCCAGGGGCGAGGGGAGTATCATGCCGCCATCGTGGATACGGGCGATGTGGGGATGATCCATCAGGGCAAGGGCTTGACGCTCGGCATCGAAGCGGGCGATCACTTGCTTGGAGTCCATTCCGGGCTTGATGAGCTTGACTGCCACCAGGCGGCGGACCGGTTCCAGTTGTTCTGCCTTCCAGACGGTACCCATGCCCCCTTCGCCTAAAGGTTCGAGAAGCTTGTAGCGCTGGGCAATGATCTGACCAGGTTGATCACGATTCAGGTCGTCCGAAGCGAAGTCAGGCAGATCAGTCGTTCTTGAGGGTGATCGGCTTTGATCTGCCAGGAACCCCCCGGCGGCGAGATGGGCATCGAGCAGTTCTTCTACGCGCTGACGCTGAGCCTCATCTTCAGCTTTTTGCTGAAGAAATGGCACCCGTTCGGTAACGGGCACATCGAGGGCTGTGAAGAAGAGTTCCCTATCTGACATGGGGCCGGTTCCTGAAGGCAATATCCTTCCCTGCGAGAAAGAAGAGCAACTCCGCCACATTTCTTAGGTTTTCTGCAAACGCCGGTACAGCCAGGCCCTCGCATAGGCCCAGTATCTTTCGGCAGAACGCAGGGAGAGACCCAGCAGTTCTGCTACCTCTGGCATGGATCTACCCGCGAACCAGCGGAGGTTGACCAGTTCCGCCGCCAGTGGGTCTTCTTTGGCCAGAGCATCCAACGCTTCAGCTAGCGATTCAAGTTGACTGTCTTCTTCGGGAGAAGCAGGCGTGTACTTCTCCAGATCGATATGCACTCTGCCACCACCATGCTTGATGGCTTGTTTACGGCGAGCCCGGTCAATGAGGATTCGCCGCATGGCTTCGGCGGCGGCAGCAAAGAAATAGCGGCGGTCGGTGAACTTGGTCAGTGCCTGTGCCGAACTACCACCCTCTTCGCCCACCAATCTCAGAAACGCTTCGTGAACGAGGGCTGTGGGCTGAAGTGTCTGATTGGAACCTTCCTCCGCCAACTGACGTGCCGCCAGGCGGCGTAGTTCATCATACACCCGAGGCAACAGTTCTTGAAACGCCTGGCGGTCGCCTTCGGAGGCGGCGTGCATCAATTGGGAGACGTCTGACATGTCCTCCACAGTAAACGTCGGAACAGGGAAAGTCCAGAAATAGTTGGCGGGGTTCGCCGTATTTCACGCAGGTAGACGATTGGCAGATGGTGTTACTGATCATGAACCTGTAACATTGGGGAATTAGATGGTATTCCAAGCTTTCGCCGGCCCATCAAAGAGCAACCGAAAATGATTGAGTAAGTTACGGCCCACTATGCCGAGGGGCTCATCGATCAGCGCATAGCGTCCTTGGAATCGGCCACCTTGAAAATGTGCTTCTAAAACAACAGACTCCACGACACGATTACTTCCATCAAACCAAGCAAGGGTATACCCTTCTTCGACTTGAGGCGTCAAACTCAATTGCTCGATGGCCCAGCGCGGAAGTAGTGTGAGATCAGATCCAGTATCCAAGAGGGCCATCACGTTTGCGACGGAGTGCGCATGATCCAAGGTTCGCAGAGTAAGAAAGGCGACAGGAGCAGGAGGTTGATGATGTGTCTGATCGTAAGGGGTCACTTCCTGGTATCCCAAAGGACTTTCATCTCGAATTTCTGGGCATCTTCTGGATTAACTAATCGAACACTTGGCAACCGTCGAACGGGCTGCGCCTGCTCATCAGGCACTACCAGGTAGACGGTCTGCTTCTCCTTAAGGACAGCATCCGGCGGCATCCTGATTTGCCCGTTCTCAACAATGGTATGAAAGGTAGTTGTCGACATAACCCACCGATTTGTGACTCCTAGCTTTATTATACCGTATCGATTGGCTCGAGTGCCAGTGTATTACCGAGTTTCGTCCTGCAACATTTCCAAAGTAGAACGGCTCTTCAGAGAAAGTCCAGAAATTGTTGGCGGGGTTGGCCGTATTTCACGCAGGTAGAGGAATGCTCAATCTGCGTTGTCATTCGTTAACCCGCCGTCTCGAACTATCTCCAGGGAGTTGCACGATGTTTACGATGAAGTGGCCCATCGGTTGGAAAGCATGCTTGGCAGCCTTGATGCTTGTACCAGTTCATGTTTTCGCACAAGACTACCGCACTACTGTTCTGAACACGCCCAATCTGCTTGGGTATTGGCCGTTCACCACAGCCAGTGGGGCCAACAGTGTGGTTGGCGGTTACACAGGAACATTTAACGGTGCCAGCGGTCTGGGAGCTCCCGGTTCCGGTCCGATCCTGGCTTCGGACCCCGGTAATCGTCCTGTGAACCTCAATGGCAATATCGGCAACTTCGTGAACACCAATATGCAGGGTGGCATCACCACGGGCGGATCAATTGTCGGCTGGTTCAATCTGGCCCAACTCCCCTCTGCTGCAGGCCGCGTCTTTGCTATCGCCGGAATTGGCGAGGCTGGGAACGATTTTGACCTGCAGATCGAGACTGACAACGAGATTAAGTTTTACACAGCAAACTCAGGCGGCTTCTTCGTCGCATTGCCCACCGCGATGACTGCCACTGACCTTGGCGTCTGGCACTTTATCGCCGCTACTTTCACGGCTAATGGGACGAGCAACCTGTATCTCGATGGAAATCCTGTAGTCTCAGCCGCAGCGGGTGGTCACTCACCGGGCAACAACTTCTTCGGTATTGGAGAGAATTTCGTGTTCCCCTTCCGTCAGTTCAACGGCAGTCTCGACGAGATCGCCGTCTTCAGCCGTGAACTCACTGCTGGAGAGGTCGGTAACATTTATGCTTCTCGGCTGGTGGCAGCTGTTCCCGAACCAGCTTCCATTCTGATGTTGGGCAGCGTGGTCGTTGTTGTAGGAGTGGGGGTGTTTCGCTATCGACGCAAGCAGGGGTTGGTCAAGGGTTGGTAATCAACCAGCGTTCTGATGTGGTTGGAATCTTCTGGACAGGTTACGGGTGTCCGTAGCCTGTTTTGTTGTTGATGGGGTGTAATACCATTGCATACGATTGAATTGAGATGGTACTCTGTGAAGAAGTGGCACAAGATTCGTCCCGCCTGAAACTGTTTGGTGTATTGCCTCAGTTATGAAGAAACGCCGCTACACCTTCTGGCGTTGGCTGCTTGCCCTGCTTTTGGGAGTGGGGACATGGTGGGGCGTGGGGTGGTGGCTTTCTCCGAAACTACAGTTCGAGACTCATTATCTTGTCGATGATGCCGTCAATCGTGCCAAGGATGCGAAGGAAGTCAAAGCTGACGCGGCTCTGGATCAGTTGCGAAATGGCATTCATTGGGATTCGAGAATCTGGGATGTCGCGGGACGCTACCTGGTCATTGAAGAATGGTTGTACTCGACGCTCCACTTCCTCGATGTGATTGACCTGCAGATCGGCAAGCCCGTCGCCAGGCACACCAGTTACCCGCCGGAGTTGGAGATGTCGTCGCTACGGAAGACGACCAACCTGGCACGAGCTGATGGGATCATCTACCTGATCAAAACCACCTCTGGTTACACCAATAGTGAAGAAGACCGGCTTAACACACCTTTTCAATTGGTGCGGTCGGTATTCAATCGTGAGCTTTGGCAGTGGAACGTGCTAACGAACGAAGCCAAGATGCTTCGGAAGTACCCGATGAAATGCAGTCGCTCGATTTGTCACGAGGGAACGACCCTGCTCGAAATCGAGCAAGCGACGCCGCTGTTGCCATCGTTGTTACTACCACCGAGTCTGCCAAGTATTCTTGCAGGTCTGTCTCATGCTGAACTGGGAACGAACGATCTGGCCATCATGCGTACCAGTTCTCTGCCTGGATTAACACATCTTGGCACCGTCGTGCTGCCCTGGATGGAACGCCAGGACAATGCGCAGTTATCACATGATGGCCGTTATCTGATCATTCCCGATAGTGCCACCCTAAATGGATTCGTCAGCCCCACCAGAATCACAGAAGATAAAATGGAAGGCGACGGGCATCATGGGCATATTACGTCGTACGACCTCTATGTGAGTCATCCGGTTGGTCTTCGGGTATTCGAGAGCGCCAGTGGCCGGTTGTGGTGGGAATCAAAAGGCGTGCAGGGCATTTACCGTGTCTGTTCTTCCGAGACCAATCTCTTGCGGTTCGAGCAGGCATTGAGACTGCGGAACGGTGATACCTGCCCGTCGCTGTTGCTCCACTTGCCCAGCAGGAAGTCTTATCAGCCAGCCGGATGGGATCAATTGACCCCACTGGATCAATCAACGATACACTTCACCAATCTGTCTCTCGACGGAGAGAACCTCCGATTTGATGTTCACGTGATGAACGAGCAGGGTGAACACGCTCAGAAAGTCAGAATGGAAAATGTAAATGACGGGCACCAGCTACTTCCCGGAGCCCCACAATACTTGACCACGGGCCAGACGAAGCCGGCAACCATCGATCGGCTGGCAGAGTGGCTTCATTCGCATGAATGGTTCAAAGACTGGCAGCCTGCGTTCGACTACGAAATGTGTGTCGTCGATTATCAAAAGAATCGAACACTCTGGTCTCGACGATTTCCTATGGGAGTACAGGGACAGAGAATGCCCTTTTCTCTGCGTTCCGAAATGGAACCCAATGCTACGATTAGTGATCATCAATTGTTGATTACGACTCGTGACGAGGCAGCATTTCATCTTTCCGCCTATGCCCTCCCCTTCCCCTCGTGGTCTCCCTGGTGGGCACGTGTCGCCGGGTTGGTGGTATGCCTGCTCGTCTGGGTTGGGATCACTCGTATCGCCAGGCAGCGGGATGTGCTGGCATCAAGCTCGTGAACAAACGCTGACTGAGGTCCAATGGAAATTGAAGGCGATACTGGCGTGTGAGCCTATCAAGGAATCTGCTCAATCCACTTCAACACTTCCAACAGCTGTTTGCCAGGGCAGTATCCTATCTTCTCTATTACCTGGTCATACGCTACTTGTTGAAACCAATCGCAAGCCACCGCGCATTTTTCCCAAAGTCCAGTTCGTGGATGTCGAGGTCGAGACCACGGCAGTTCTACTCGAAATGGCTCTTGTGACTGAAACGAAGTGGTAATGGCCACGCAGATGAGTTGCGATACGACAGTATCAATGACGAGACAGGGCCGATCCTTCGGATTACCCCCTTGGGGATCATTCACACCCTGAACAAGCAGGATAGAGCCGCGTTGATAAATCATTGCCATTCATCAAGGACGTTTGAACTCTTCTTGATACCAACTGGCTGCAGGCGGATGTGTCTTGGCGAGCCTGAGTAGTTTGTCCGCTGGTATTTTGATGTTCAGCGCCTGTCGAAGCGCCTCAGCATCCTCTTCTGATTCGTTAGCTTCGGAAACTTCGACATCCAGATCATTCATGGCTTCGTCCAGCCATGAAGAAGCAGCTTGTTTCAAGTTGCTCAATGCTTCATCAACGGTACGACCATGCGAGGAGAATCCAGGTAGTGTGGGTATTCTCACAATGAACCCATTTCCACTCTCCGGTCTGACTAGCACTTTCAGTTTCATGTTGCAATCTCCGTCAGCATTGTAAACACTGAGGGTACCTGCTGTCGAGTGAGAACGCGATAAAGCTCATGAAGAAACGTCACTACACCTTCTGGCGTTGGCTGCTGGCCCTGCTTGTGGGAGCGGGGACGTGGTGGCTGGTGGGGTGGTGGTTGGGGCCACATGTCTATTTTGAAGCTGAATACTCGGATAGTGTTGATGATCCAAAGCTGACAGAGGAAGAAGAACTGCTTGCTCAATTAATTCGCAAGCTTGGAGGACGTAGAGCTCATGTAACTCTATGGGATCGAGGTGGTCGCTACATGCTGCTTGATCAAGCATACAAGACACAAGGCAATCGCTACAGCTTGTTAGACTTGACTACCAAAGGTATCGACTTCGTGATGAGTTCGGATTCCGACGCTTCGATGATGGGCTATGACTCGATCCGATTTGCCGCAATAAAAGCAAAGCACCTTGCAAACCCAGATGGAACCAAACAATGTGTTTCCTTAGCGTTCCCTGATCATCCAACTGAACTTGAACATGACTTTACACTCGCTTTATGGGAATGGAATCCATTCGCAGATGAAGTACGACGCCTCAAATCGTTTCCCCATGCGAGAAAACTCGCAATCAGTCATGATGGCACTATGCTGCTGGAAGTCGATCAATGCTCTCCCTTGTGGCCTTCGTTACTGATGCCTCTCAGTATCACAAATGTGACCGGAGCCCTGTCGCAAGTAGGCTTGCAAACGAATACCCTCACGATATTTCGACTCTGGCCGCTTCCCGACGTCACACTGCGTTCAACAATTGCCGTTCAGAGTATGGAGCAATCAAGGTACAGTTTGTCAGAAGAGGGCGACTACCTGATCCAATCAGATAATGACGTACTTCCCAGAGGGTTCACAAGTAACAGGTTTGTCGAAAACGACGCCAAAATAATAAATGTTGCCCCCAACTTCGGACCAGATAAAGTACGGACCTACTTTTTTAGCCCATCTACTTTCCGCATTTTTGAAACTCGCTCGGGCAATTTATACTGGAGCCAGAGTTCTCCGAAGAAATCGTTTCAACGAATTCAGAGTACGGCTCATCTCATCGGCCTTCATGGATGGCCGGGTGATGGCATGCCAACATTGCTGCATCTACCATCGAAGACCTTGATCGCAAACAGAGGATGTTTTCAGGATGCTCGTTTGAATTGGAATGCCATTCATGCGGTGGTTCATGATAATCACGAGTATCGTCTGGCTGTTATTACTGATGGTGGGCAGATTTCGTATCCAAAAGTTCCTATTGAGAAAGACAAAACTCAGATGACTGTGATAGCCAATGCTCCTCAGGTATTAGTTGTTAGATATTCCGAAAACGCAGATAGATTACCTGCCTGGCTTGGGAAATGGCTTTCCGATCGATCATGGTTTATTTCCTGGTTAACGACTCAGCGGGCTGAATATTCCATCATTGATTACGAGAAAGGCAGGACCTTGTGGTCAGTCGAGGGTTCGAACGAAAAGGGTTACTATTCTGAGTGCAAGCAGACGTGTGAGGTAACGCCTCATTGGCTTATTGTTCACAACTCGAATGATGAGTCGGGAAAACTTAGATTACAAATCTACTCTCTTCCCTTCCCCTCGTGGTCTCCCTGGTGGGCATGTGTCGCCGGCTTGCTCGTGCTTATCCTGGTTCTTTTCTTCCTTCGTCCACGACGGGGTATTACTGTCACCAGTTAACAGAAAACCGCTTGCTATCGTGCGCGGCTCGGATTGACGTTTTCTTTCTTGGTCATCTCTTGCCTCTCACCTAAACTAATTCGGTAACTCCTCCCTCTACTGGGCATCCGCATCCATGAGTATTCTGGTCGATAAGAACACCAAAGTCATCGTTCAAGGGCTTGGTAAGCAAGGTACCTTTCACGCTTTGCAGTGCCGGGAATATGGCACCAACATTGTGGGTGGCGTCTCGCCCGGTAAGGGCGGGCAGTCCAAGGAAGGGTTTCCGCTGTTTAATACCGTTGCTGAGGCGGTTGCCAAGACGGGGGCTAATGCTTCGGTGATCTTCGTTCCGCCGCCGTCTGCCGCTGATGCGATTCTGGAAGCAGCAGACGCCAATCTGCCGCTGATCATCACCATCACCGAAGGCATCCCTGTGCTTGATATGGTACGGGTGAAGCAGTTCCTGGCGGGCAAGCCGAATGTTCGTCTTGTGGGGCCGAACTGTCCGGGAGTGATTACGCCGGGGCAGTGCAAGATCGGCATCATGCCGGGGCACATTCATAAGCCGGGCAAGGTCGGCATTGTCAGCCGGTCGGGTACGTTGACCTATGAAGCAGCTTTTCAGACGACGACCTTGGGCGTCGGCCAGAGCACCTGCGTCGGCCTCGGTGGCGATCCGGTCAATGGCACCAGTTTCATTGATGTCTTGCAGATGTTCCAGAACGACCCTGCTACCGAAGCGATCATCATGATTGGCGAGATCGGCGGCAACCAGGAAGAGCTGGCTGCGGAGTTCGTCAAGAAGAACGTCAAGAAGCCCGTTGCAGCGTTCATCGCCGGCCGTACCGCACCACCGGGGAAGTGCATGGGTCACGCCGGGGCCATCATCTCCGGCGGCCAGGGCGGCGCTGACACCAAGGTCGCTGCTCTCAAAGCTGCCGGCATTGCGGTGGCGGACAGCCCGGCGACGATTGGGGAAACGCTGGTGAAGCTACTCAAGCGATAACACAAGTATTAGCCCCGTAGGGGCGTCGGTCAGTATGAGGTTGAAAGCACAATGAGCCCCGGAGGGGCGATGGTGGTGTAGACCCCTGCACCATCGCCCCTCCGGGGCTTGAATTGACAGACGCTATTTACCAGGGGCTAGCGCCCTGGCTACTGACCGACGCTCCTCCGGGGCTTCTAACAACGAGCAACCAATTATTTATGCCACATCGAGTCGTCATCATCGGAGGAGGTTTCGCCGGGCTGAATGCTGCCATGGCTCTCAAACGTGCGCCGGTGGAGGTGACGCTGCTCGATCGTCGCAACTTCCATTGCTTTCAGCCTCTGCTCTATCAGGTAGCTACCGGGGGGTTGTCCCCTGCCAACATTGCTGCACCACTGCGGGGGATTCTCAAGAGCCAGAAGAACTGCACGGTGATGCTGGCCAATGTCGACCGCATCGATCCGACGAAGCAAGTCGTTCATTCCAACCTGGGTGAACATCCCTACGACAGCTTGATCGTTTGCACGGGTGCCAGCCATGCCTATTTCGGGCATGATGAATGGGAGAAGCACGCCCCGGGACTGAAGACACTGGAAGACGCTGTCGCCATCCGGGCCAGGGTGCTGCTGGCGTTTGAACGGGCTGAGGCGTGCAGCGATCCGAAGGAACGGGAGAGGCTGCTGACCTTCGTTATCATCGGGGCAGGGCCAACGGGGGTTGAACTTGCTGGGGCTATCGCTGAACTCTCCCGACATACGCTTCAGGGGAACTTCCGCAACATCGATCCGACCACGGCCCGCATCATCCTCATGGAAGGCGCAGACCGGGTGTTGATGGCTTACGTGCCGAAGCTCTCGACTGCTGCGTTGCATTCATTGAATCGCCTCGGTGTCGATGTGCGACTCGATGCCAAGGTCGTCGAGGTGAATGCCGACAGCGTGAAATATGTGCAGGGCGGGCAGACGTTGGAACTACAGACGAACGCCATCTTCTGGGCAGCGGGGGTGCAGGGGTCGCCGCTGGGGAAGATGCTCTCGGAAGTGACGCACGACAAGATCGATAGACAGGGGCGTTTGATGGTGAGCAGCAACCTCACGCTGCCGAGCCATGATAATATCTTTGTGCTGGGCGACTTGTCCCATGTCGAACATGACGGCAAGCTACTGCCCGGGGTCGCTCCGGTGGCAATGCAGATGGGAACCTACGCCGCCAGACTCATCAGTGCTCGGCTTCGGGGCAAGATCATTCCGCCATTCAAATATAACGACAAAGGCAGCATGGCGACCATTGGCCGGGGCGCCGCGGTGGCTGATCTCAATTTCATGCAGCTAAGCGGCTACCCCGCCTGGTTGGCCTGGCTGTTCCTGCACGTGCTCTTCCTGGTCGGCTTCGAGAGCAAGCTGCTGGTGCTATTCCAATGGGCTTGGAACTATATCACCAGGGCGAGGTCGGCGCGTCTGATAGCGGACGCGCCGACGCTGATTAACGATTGACCCGGTCTTTCTTGGCAGTGATGATTTGAAAGCTCGCTGTTCCCGCCTGTAATTCCTGTCGTTCGCCCTCAAGCTGTAAATGACAAGTACCGATAGCTCTACCAACATTGTCAGGGATGCTCTTATTGACACTCGTGGACCGCATGAAAGTCAGGTAGCGGTCAATCTGCTGAACATAGCTATTCCTCAGATTCAGGAGTTGCTGATCTTCCTCAACCAATTGAGACCACTGTGCGGAGGAGAGCTCTTTGGCGTTGCTTCGGGCGGCAGCGCTGAGCATGGCTCGGGCGAGATTGAGCCGACGGATGTAAGCCAGTGTCTCCGTACCTGGAGTTTTCGCGGCAACCGCTTTCACATTGTCATCGTTGGCTAATGCCCAGTAATGTGTTTCGCGCCATCCATCAGCAGTTCTTTGTAGGCAGGCATCTCATACTGAGATGGCCCGACGATCTCAAACGGTGCGGGTATAGTGGTAAAGGTTGCAAGAATGGCACCCGCTTCCAGGCGTGCCAAGGCAACGACCCATGTCAGACCTTTTCTTGCTGCCCCATTCTGACTGGTCGCTGAGGAGCCGTTAGTACCTTTCTGGAATCGGTTGGCAAGTTGGGAATAGACCATGAATTGAGGACGGGAGGCAACCAGTTTGTCGATGGCTGCCACTTCGTCGCTTGTGGCTTTGCGGAGGAAGGCATCGAGATGGCGAAGAGCTGAGAGATATTCGAGAGACCCGACAGCCCGATAAACCAGTGTTTGATTCTCCGGAGTGATGGTTCCCGTTTTTTGTACCGTGGCACTGGTGACTTCAACGTCAAATCCAACTGATCTGACAATACTGTTCTTGCCTCAGTAAAAGTAACTTGTCGTGGTGACGGCAGCCACCACAAATTCGTTCTCTTTGGATATCGATTTGACTTTTTCCTGTGTGGTGAACTGGCGTGACTCGAATTGCCAAAGGTAATGGTGGCGGCGATCCACAAGGGGCATAGGATCGTTTGCAGAGGGTGCGGTGGGCACTGGTTGATGGATGGGCATAAGTAGGCCGAACATCGCATCTGAAGACTGTAGCGCAGCGGCATCTTTCATCAGGCCGCCACCTGTCGTTCCCATGCCATACCGGCCGCGCGTCCACCAGTGCAGGCCGGTGAAGAGCAAGCGGGATTTTTCGATCAGGATGGCGCCGGCGGCGGTTCGGGCATGCTCCAGCGTCGGTTTGACTTGAGCAGCCTGTTCAGCCGAAAGGCTCTTATCCTTCAAAAGCGGTTCGCCATCCATATCCAGAGCCAGGGCGGCCAGGAAGCGGTCGGCAATGTCGTTGCTGTCAGTCAACACTTTGTCGGCTAACATCAAACGGGCAAGTCGCATATCCCGGGCACGCTCTTTCAGCTTGGCCCGCAAGTCCGCCAGGTCTGCTTTCAGTTTGTTCCAATCGATCTGGAGTACGGAGGTGTCTGTCTTGTTGTTGGCTTTAGGCTTGAGTTGTTTAGCGATCACTTTGAGCTGTTGTGCATAGTCAAAGAAGCGAGAGGCGCTGACTAACTGATTGTCCAGCACATGCATGGACCAGAACAAGCTCTCGAAGTCGTCCAGGGTTTTCGGTGTGTTGTCGTCAAATGCCTCATGACTGACGGCGCTGTTTGCAGGGATTCGATCCGTGTTTTGATCGCTGAGAGCAGCAGCAACGCTTCCTGAGGCTGAATGGCCGGTGCATATTTGGCGAGGCCCTGCTCGACTAATTTGAGCCGGGTATCCAGCATCACCTCGCCTGGCGAGCGAAGGCTGTCTGTGGATTGGGCTTGACCATCTTTATCGCCGGTGGGCATTTCAGGCAGACCGGCAGCCGGCTCGACAGCCATGCTGGCGTGCAGGATGAACAGGAGTGAAAGAGCCGCGAACCACAGACAAATGAGCTGTCGCATGGGTTAAACCCTTCGGGAGGTTTAGATATTAAAGCATAGCATGAGCCAAAGGGGTGTACCAACATATTCTTACCCCCGGACATACTTATCCTGACTCATCGCCGGCGACCCAGCCATGGTGAACGACTCCTGCAAAAATGTCGCAGTCACTCCATTGATATCGTCTCATTGAATAACATGATCGTAGCTTCTCCACATACATAAGGAACTGGCCATGACAACGACTCGGATGTTAAGTGTGCTGCTCTGCGGGTGCCTGCTGAGCGTTCAAGCGGTGCGGGCAGATGAAGACAAGAACGCCTGGCGGGAAAAGGTCGAAACAGCTATCGCCGGCGGCATCAAACTGCTCGAAGCCAAAGACTATGCCGGGTTTCTCAAAGCCTTTGTCGAACCTGAAATGATGGAGAAGTTCAGTCAAGGTGGTTCGATCGATGAGTTCGCCAAGATGTTCGGCGAGAAGAAAGGGCCACAACTCCTCGAAGTCCTCAAGAAGATCAAAGACATGAAGCCCACCATGGAAAAGGACGGCACCGTTGCCAGCTTCGATGTCGAGGTCGAAGGCTTTTCCAAGAAGGGGATCAAGTTCAAGAAGATCGAGAAGTATTGGTACATCATCAACTAGGAATCGGAGAATTCAAAGAAGCCCCACATTGTTGAACAATGTGGGGCTTCTTGCCAGTCGAAGGCCAAGAATGGGTGAATTCGCTTATTGATAAGATCAGTTATTTGCGTCGTTTCTTGCCGAATCGTTTTCGTGCTTTCTTGTAACCAACGAGCATGATAGTGCTCAAACCCAACCCGCTCAGGATGATTGTGCTTGGTTCGGGCACAGTGGCAAACCCGCTGATCCGCATAATCTGATTGCCGCCGCCGAAGGTCGAAAAGAGGAAGTCCCCGGAAACCGGATCATACAGAGCTCCTTCGGCGCCCGTGAGTCCCGTGATAAAGAACGATTCGGTGGCTGCGATGGGATCTCCATTGGCATCAAGTTGATATGCCGATACTCTGCCGTTGCTGTACCTGGTAATGAGAGCGTACTGATTTAACGGATTGAATATCGGCGATCCTGGTGGCACGTAGATCATTCCCTCGGGCCCGCCGCCGATGGTTGCCGTCTGAACGATATTGGACAAATTGTACGTTCCCGATCCATCCGGGGTGAGCGTGCCAGTGTAATATCCGCCGCCGCTGTAAGAGAGAATGCGAAAGCCTCCGGCATCGGGGAGGCCATACCCGGAGGGAACAAACACCAGCGATCCGGTAGAAGACGAGATGCCCAACGGAGTGAGATTGATGGTTTTGTCAGGATTCAGGCCGCCGCCTGGTTTGTATTGCAGCAGATTATTGTTGGCGAATGTTGTGGCGAATAACACTCCTCCTGGGCCAAACGACAGTCCACCATCGATGTTGGGTGCATTCTTATACAGAGTTGCCGTCCCGGTGAAGCCGGTAATATGCTGATTCACATCGCGGGTGATGCCAATGGAATAGATAGCTCCGCTGGCACCATTAGCTGCCCCGCCGAGCAGCAATGTACTGTTATCCAGCAGTGTCAAGCCGCCATAGTTGGCTGGAACTCCGGAGACACTTCCCAGACTGATCATCGAATAAGCGCTATCGTAGGGAGCTGACAATGTCGGCTGAGCCCTTACTCCTTGTGGTTGGAGCAATATCGCCAGAAATGCTAATCCCAGAAGGAAGCTTAACCGGCGCTGGAGAACGGAAAAAGATTGCGCTTGAACAACCTGCGGGCTCGTTGGTTCGATGCCATAACAATCCCCCTCTTCTAAGCCACAAGCGGCATTTGATCACAATAAGTGCGAGAACTCGGCATATAGAACCAAGCGCCATCCACTTGCTCGCGGCCCCACCAATCAGGAAAAATATCGACAACTATTTTGAGGATGCTGGTACTATCGATCCCGGACGAGAGAACCAGGAAGAAATGAGCGTAGTGCGTGATGCTGCCCGTTTCATTTCGCCCGGGCTCTGTATGAGGTTTTGAATTTCCGCCAGCGTCAGCTTCTTCTCTACGTCTGCCAGCCAGGCTTTGCCCAGATTGACGTATTGTGCCAGTTCCGAGGGGTGATCCTTTGCTTGCTCAGCAGCCAGGGAACAGATGATGGCAGCGTAAAGAGCTTCGGAGGGCTGGCTATCCTTTTGGGGCATCAACCTTTGCAGTTCGGACATCGCTTGGGCATGGTCGGTAGTTTGCGCCTGAAGGGAGGTAAGCCAGAATTGTCGTTGTCGAACTTGGGCCGGTGTCGCCAGTTGAACAGCCCTCTCGGCATCTTCAATCGCCTCTTTCAGTCGGTTCTCTATCAGGTACAGGCGGCTACGGTTCACATGAACATTATGAAGAAATCGTCGTGCCCTTGGTGACGTGGGAGACAGACGAATCGATTCTTCCAACATCGCCTGTGCTTTCGCATACCACTGGAAGGACTGTTCGTTGTTTCCGGATTGAGCAAGACCTGCATTGGAATAGGTGCCTCCCAGATCACAGCGATATTCAGCGATGGTGGGGTGATCCGCTACCAGTTTTTCCTGAACCTGGCAGGCTTGCTGACAGGCTGCAAAAGCTTCGGGCATGTTTCCCAGGTTTTCATGGCACACGCCCAGCCAGGAGTATGTTGTTCCCAATAATTGCCGGGCCTTGATGATTGATGGGTAATCACGGACATAGTCATTGCCCAACGTGACGGCTTGCTGGGCGATCTTCAACGCTTCATTCTTCTCATTGCTGTATTTCAGAATGCGGCTCTGAGCCACCAGCGTCTCCCACAGGTTCCGCCGGGAATCCTTTGTCCAGGAGAGTTGAACAAGTCTGTCCGCGATCTGCCTCGATTGATTGATTAAGTCTCGTGCTTTGGTCAAGTCTTTGAGCTCTTCCATGAATTGTGCTTCACTGAGGAGCAACTTGGCGTAGCCATAGCGATAATAACTGGAGTCTGGATGATGGGCGATCAGTTGCTGATAGTCGCTGTGAGCTTGTTCATAGACTTCACGAGCACGTTCACTCTTCCCGAAACGATGATATCTCTCGGCCAGGTTTTCCCGTGCCACGGCCTGGTGATAGAGATATTCGGCTTTCTCAGGAAACATTCTGGTGAGTTGGCTTAATTCCGCTACAGAGCGTTCATAGTCGATTTGTGATTGAGCTGTCTGGCTTTGTTTGCCATGTACGTTACCCAGGAGATTGAGCGTCTGGGCAAGTTCAAATCGAATCGTAGCTGAGTCGGGCTGGTTCAAAAGAAGAGCTTCCCATTCCTGCACTGACTGAGAGAGCGATTTTTCGGAAGCGTCGTGTTTGCCTGTATCGAACTGAATCCAGCCGAGACGTTTGCAGGCTTTGGCGTGTTCGATTCGCTGTTGAAGGTTCTGCGGTTTCTCTTCAATCAAGCGCCGGTACAGCGGGATGGCCAAATCCAGAAGACGCTGACGGAGAGGAGTGAGATCGGCGCGGATCAGGTCAGGGTCATCGGTAATAGTGTTGAGGAATTGAGTAACGGCTTCGTTGGCGATGTTAAATCGCTCTTCTGATTGTCTTTGAGCATTCTGTGCCTGGATGAGTCCATACCAGGCAACGACCGTGCCGACAACGAGCGAAGAGGCAATGAAAAAGACAGCCGCCGCCGCCAGACGATGACGACGAATCAGTTTTTTGAAGCGATACCAGGCCGAAGGCGGCCCAGCCAGCACCGGCTCATGGGCCAGATACCGTTCGATATCCTGGGCAAAACTGTGCGCAGAAACGTACCGGCGTTCACGATCCTTTTCCAGCGATTTCATCACGATCCAATCGAGCTCGCCCTGGACGGTCTTGGAGAGTTGAGAAGAGTCGAGCGTCGATGGTATCAACTGGGCATCGGCTTGATCCTGCAAGTGGCTCAACCGTGTACTCGGGCGTGGCGGCTCCGTCTCACGAATCATGCGGAGCGCTTCGGTAATGGCGTTCCGCTTGAGCTGACCTTCCTGAAGTGGCGTGGTGCCGGTGAGTAGCTGGTAAAGGAGGACGCCCAGAGAGTAGACATCGCTGCGGGTATCGACATTGGAACCGGCCAGATCAGCTTGTTCCGGCGACATATACTCCAGGGTGCCTACCAACATTCCGAGTGCGCTGTGCAGTGTCAATTCCAGCGGCGTCTGGTTCAACGCCTTGGCAACTCCAAAGTCGATGACCTTGGGAACAGGCTTGCCATCGTACTCGGTAATGAGAACATTGGATGGCTTGAGATCACGGTGAATAATACCTTTCTGATGGGCATGATGCAGGGCATGGCAAACCAAGGCAAACAGTTGCAGCCGTTCTCGTATCACCAGTTGATGAGTATTGCAGTAGTCGGTGATCGGCGTGCCGGGCACCATCTCCATCACAAAGTAGGGCTGCATGAACGTGGCGGCGTGTTGATCTTCGCTGGTGATGGTCGCGGTGCCGACATCAAGGACTTTGGCGATATGGGGATGTTCCATCATAGCCAGCGTTTGACGCTCAGCTTCAAACCGCATCAACACCTGAGGTGAAGCGATACCAGGCTTGATGAGCTTGAGCGCCACCTGACGGACCACCGGTTCCGTCTGTTCGGCCAGGTACACCGCGCCCATACCTCCTTGGCCGATGAGGCGGATGATTCGGTAGCGGTCGATTCGTGATCCAGGCGGCAATTCTGGAACAGTGGCGCTGAAAACAGTGGGAGCCGGCGCCGGCGTCTCCAGGAAGTCGCTCGCCGTGCTATGGGCTTGGAATAGTTTTTCGATGCGATGGCGCAGACTTCTATCACCAGCGCAGGCTTGATCGAGATACACTTCCCGTTCGAGCGGGTCGGTGACTTCCAGTGCTTCAACGAAAATTGATTCTTCCGACATTCAATGCCTCAGCCAACCTCCCTGGTTAGGAAGATGTGCAAAAAGAGACACCTTTCCTGCTAACTTACAAGCGACAATCCTGAACAAGCCACCCCACGTTCATTCTCGATCCTTCTCAGTTTTCTTGGACTTAGATGAGAGTCGCTCGAATAACCAGGCTTTGGCGAAAGCCCATCGGCGGTCCGCGGTGCTGGCCTTCAACTCCAGAAGATCGGCGGCTTCGTTAAGTGAAAGGCCAGCGAAATAGCGCAATTTGACCAGCGCCGCCGCTTCAGGCCGCTCGGCAGCCAGTTCATTGAGCGCCTCATGAACAGCCAGGACATCGGGTTGTTCGGGAGCGGGCAGGTGGTCTAACATGATCTGTTGTCGATGCATGTCGCCGCCGCGCTTCTGACGAGAATGATAACGGGCATGGTCGACGAGGATATGCCTCATTGCCTCAGCGGCCAACAGGAAGAACTGTTTCCGGGAGACGGCATCGAGTGCTTTGGCATTGGCAGTATTGTTTAGAGTGTCGGCCAGTCGCAGATAGACTTCATGTACCAGAGCCGTGGGGTTCAGCGTGTGGCCAGCCCGTTCGGTGGAAAGTTGCCCAGCTGCCAGTTGGCGCAGTTCGCCGTAGACGATCTGAAACAGATCGATTTGTTGGCCAGAGGTGGAAGATGCCTGAGTCATGTAACCATAAGAATAACATGACCTGCATGACTGCGAAACAGGTTATTGAGCTATGTGCTGAAAACCAAGTTATTGACTTCCTTGTAAGGCACTCATCGAATTAACGAGGTTCTTGCGTGCCTGAAGCTCGAATCTCTGCTGAAATAACTGTGTGTAATAGATGCTCTTCCTGTTGAAAATGCCTTGTAGAACGGCCCTTCTGCCAACACGAAACTGTTCTTCAGGAACCCAAGCATACTCCAGACGGATTTGACGTTCATACTGTGCAAACTTCTCTGGTTCTTGCCCAAGGATCGACAAGTCAATGTCAACGATAAGTTTCTCGTCTTGTGTTGTTGGCTCCTCGGCATGGCGTGTGATGAGAATAAGTGTCGAAGCTGATTGCACAACCTCATGAGGTACATTCGCCCTGGTAAGTGCATTGGCGCAAAAGACCGCGCTTTGCTCTTCGTTGTCTTTCGCTTTGGAATCATAGATCACGTCGTGAAACCAAATCGCCAGTTCGACCATGTCAGAATCGATTGCCAACTGCCTGCCGAAATCAAACTGTCTTAAGCAGTCCTTGATGTGCTCATCGTTGTGGTAGTACCGGTCGTTTTGGGAATAGTGGTTCACGAGATCGGCAAAGAGAGATGACGAATCTTGATGGTCCGTCAACCGCTGCCATAACTGGTGGAATCGGTTCTGATCGAGCACAATAAGCCCTTTTGGTCATGACTATGTTAAACAATAGAACCTCCTCCTAGAATAGACAAAACGAGTATCCCATCACAGAAAGCCGCAATGGATTTGCTTCGAGACCTCACACCCGCACAATGTGATGCCGTCACCCATATTGAGGGGCCGTTACTGGTGCTGGCTGGGCCGGGTTCGGGGAAGACCCGGGTCATTACCCGGCGTATTGCTCACATGCTTCGCAGCGGCATCAAGCCGTGGAATATTCTTGCCATTACCTTTACGAACAAGGCTGCGGGCGAAATGCGGAAACGTGTTGATGACATCATCCCGCGCAGCAAGGTGATCATCAGCACGTTTCACAGCTTGGGAGTCAGGCTGCTGAAGCAATACGCCACGACGCTGGGGATGGAGCCGAACTTCACCATCTACGACATGGGGGACAGGGCGACGCTGATCAAAGAATCGATGAAGATGGCCAATGTCGATACCGAGTCGTCCAGCACCAAGCCGGACCGTATCCAGGCAGCGATCAGTCGGGCCAAGAATGAACTGAAAGGCCCCGACGCCTTTGCCAGTAATGCTCGAGACTTCTTTGATGAGAAGGTCGCCAAGGTCTACCCGATCTACGAAAAGAAACTGCGTGCCGCCAACGGTCTCGATTTCGACGACCTTCTCTTTTGGCTCGCCTATCTGCTTCGCAAGCACCCCGAAGTGCGCACCGAACTTGATGCCCGCTTCAAGTATGTGATGATCGATGAATACCAGGACACCAACTACGCCCAGTATGTGATCGCCAAGCAGCTTTCGGTCGATCATCAGAACCTCTGTGTCGTCGGCGACCCGGATCAATCGATCTACAAGTTCCGTGGTTCGGATATACGCAACATCCTCGACTTTGAACGGGACTTCCCCGCCGCCAAGACGATCACCCTTGATCAAAACTATCGTAGCACCAAGTCGATCCTCTCAGCAGCGGACAGCTTGATCTCGCACAACCGTTCACGCAAGCCGAAGAAGCTGGTCACGCAGAATGTCGATGGTGACAAAGTCAGGTTGCTTGAGTTCGCCTCCGGCCTCGATGAAGCGCATGGCATCGCTCAGATGATTCGGGAAATGGTCGACAAGGAAGGGATCAAGTTCAAGCACTGTGCTGTCTTCCTGCGTATGAACGCTTTGAGCCGGGTGCTGGAGACGGCGTTCATCAAGCAGCGAGTGCCGTATCAAATCGTTCGTGGCCTGGCGTTCTTCGACCGCAAGGAGAACAAGGATATCCTCGGCTATCTGCGTCTGCTGGTGAATCCTGCCGATACCATCAGCTTCCGCCGGGCTGTTAATGTCCCTGCCCGTGGCGTCGGGGATACGTCGCTGTTCAAGCTGGAAGACTATGCGGAACCTCGGCAGATCAGCCTGCTTGATGCCGCCAGGGATATCGCCAAGATTCCGGAGATCAAAGGGAAAGCAGCCAAGGGGCTGCACGACTTTGCAGCCCTCATGGATGGTTTGCAACCACTACTCGAAGGTTCCGCTGCTGACGCTCTGCGGGCCGTGATCGATCGCAGTGGCTATCGGGCGATGCTTGCTTCGGGCGACGGGGAAGATTTGGAACGACTGGAGAACGTCGAAGAACTCATCACCGCCGCTGACGAGTTCGACGCCGAGCTGGCAGGCCGCACCGAAGGCGAGATCGGCATCAAACCCGCAGCGGGCACCAGCAACCTCGCCCTGTTCCTTGAACATGTCACTCTGCGGAGCGATCAGGATGCGCACGATGCCGCTGCAGATCAGGTCTCGGTGATGACGCTGCATGCCGCCAAGGGACTGGAGTTCCCCATCGTCTTCATGCCTGCCATGGAGATGGGCATTTTGCCACATGATCGAGCGAGCAATAATCAGGAGGAGTTGGAAGAAGAACGCCGGCTCGCCTTCGTGGGCATCACTCGTGCTGAGAAGCAACTCTTTCTCAGCCATGCTGACTATCGGGAGTTCCGTGGCGGCAGATGTCAGCCATCCCCAGCCCGTTTCTGGATGAGTTGCCACAGGAGGTGCTGGAGAAGAAACGCATTCAGTCGGAACTGGATCGCTACGATCCCCGTGTGGCTGAGAACTATCGGTACGATCAGCCGAGTTACCGCCCTGCTCCGCCGCCACGACCGGCGATGCCGAAGCCGACGTTTGCCAGCTTGAAGACGGGTGCGGAACTGGCGGGATTGGCCAGTCCGGCTTCGAGCGCGCTCCGAAGGATTTGAATGCCTTCGTGGTCGGGGCGACAGTTAAGCACGCCATGTATGGTTTGGGTGCGATCAAAGAAGTGAGCGGGCTCGGTGCCGGCAAGCGGGTGAAGATTCGTTTCGGTAGCGGGGAGAAGACTTTTATCGTCGAGAAGGCCCCGCTGGAGGTGGTGAAGAAGTAGTCTGGATTGTAGTCCTCACGCTCCGTCGTGAGGACATGGGGACTCTATCTCATTCCTTCGATTTCGTCTTTTCGATACGTAAGTAACACTTACTCGGTGTGTGAGATAAATTCTCCGCGTCATCACGACGGAGCGTGATGACTACAAACAATCAGAATTCGGCCAGCTCCGTTGCCATCACTTCTTCGGCTTGTTCCAACGTAGTTGGAGCGACGGGCTTTTCGACGGAGCGTAGCTGAGAACCGAGATAGACAGTGATGAGCGACAGAATCGCGGCGATCCAGCCGACGATGGGGAATCCTTCGATGGGATCGATGGTCTTGGCGATGTCGTGCAGACCAGGTTGCTCCGGGACGGCATGAACGCCGAGGATGACGCCGCCGATCACCGTGGCGATGCCCATGGCAAACTGCTGAATGGCCCCAAGCATGCTCATGAAGCCTCCCCGCCGTTCGTTGGTGGTGCAGGCGGTGACCATCGCCATCGCCGGCACGGATCGCCCGGCGGTGAAGACCATCATCGAGGTGGTGACGATCAGCGCGACATAGAGCGGGACTTTGGGAAGATAGGCGACGCCCAGTAACGGCAAGGCAGCCAGGCCCGCCAGCACCTGAAAGACTATGAGCTTGCCATACCGATCCGATAGCCTGCCGATGGGTGCCATCGTTACGAGGGTACCCAGACCGCCAAAGAGATAGATCCATTTGACCTGAGACCGCTCGATACCGACGTTAGCGACCATGTAGGACGGCATGTAGGGCACGATGATGAACGTCGTCATGATCAGGAACGACATCAAGGTAAAGGCCCGAAGATGGTTAGCATCACTGACGATAGCCCAGGTGGTTTGCCAGGGTGCCTGCCGAGGTTTGTCTGTGATATGAGCACGAACGGAAGGCAACATCGCCCAAGCCAAGGGCAGCAGACTGAAGCTGGTGCAGGCGATGACCAGGAACGTCCAGCGCCAGGAATACTGCTCGGCGATGAACAAGCCGAAGGGTATGCCAACGATGGAAGCGACCGCGAACGACGACATGATGATTCCGGTAGCCAAACCGCGTCGGGCAAAGGGGATGACGTCACCGACAATGGCCATGACCACGCCGCCGAGAATGCCGCCCGAGATGCCGGCCACGATACGGGCAAACATCATGAAGGTGTAAGTGGGTGCCCAGGCACAGAGTAGGTTGGCCAGGCCGAAGCCAGCGTAGAGGACAATCAGGCAGGTCTTACGGTCCAGTCGATCGATGAACCAGCTCGAAACGATTCCGGAGACGCAGGCTGCAAAGGCATAGGCGCTGACGAGGTAGCCGAACTCCTGAGGCGACAGGTTCCACGTATCGTGGAACTGCGGTGCGAGCGGCATCATGATGACAAAATCGAGGACGTTGGTGAACTGCACCAGCGCCAGAAGGAACAGCATAATCCATTGCGAGGAGGAGAGCGGAACAAGAGGCGGGCGATCCGATGCCGGTTTGCTCATGAGCGGTTCCATAGAAACAGACAGGCCGGTGCTGCATCAGGCGACACCGGCTTCTGGGAGTATTCTATAGACTGCAAAACCGATCAGAGGTTCGCCGCACCTATCGGCTTGCTTCGACGGGGCCGACGAAGATGAGTTTCTCCCGTTTCGATTGCATCACGCCGCCCGGCTCTTCGACAGTGATGGCAAAGAGGGCCGGGTCGCCCACCTTGATGTTCGGCGTGATGGGGATCAGCACTTCGCCACTCTTGTTCACGTCGAAGACTCCGCCATCAATGGGGGTCTCTTTGGTGAACTTCTTTTCGTCGAAGATCCAGAGCTGGTACTGGCTCTTCTTCGGATCGTTCACGGGAAAGCCGGTCAGCTTCATGAAGCCCTGCTGGGTGGCCTTGTCGAAGATGAACTCGCCGGAGAGGTTCGGCGTTCCCTGAGGGCCAGGCTTTCCTTGAGCGACGAGGGCGCCACGGTCTCTCAACTGGTTCACAGTCAGCTTGCCAGCGGTTGATGGCAGCACCGCAAAGAGGAAGACGACAGCGGCGACGAGCCAGCCGGTCCAGGCGAGGATGCCGGCGGAAGCACGGGGGCTCGGCGTGGCTGTCGGCGAAGGAGCCGGTTCGACGATCTTTTCAGGATCAGGCGACAGCGGAGCGATGCCGAAGGCGGCAGCCTGCACTTCGAGGCGGTTCATGAGCGCAGCGGGTATCGGTTCTTCACTTGCACCGCTGAGTGCCAGATCGAGGGCAGCGGCGGCGCGGTCGAAACTCTCGGCATCGAGTTCGGGGTAGTGTTGCAGTAGGCAGTTGATCCCGGCTTCCTCAGCGGCATCGGCACCTTGCAAGGCGCGGTCTGCCAGGAGAGCATGTAGATGTTCCAGGGGGAAGGCATCGCTTTTCATGTTAAAGCCCTCCCTGCATGGTGGATGACACTGTATCCGTATTCGACACAGTCACGCCCAGGACTTCTCGCAATCTGATCAGACCTCGGCGAGCATGAGTCTTAACAGTGCCCAGGGGCATGCCGGTATTCTGAGCGATCTCTTCGTGGGTCAGGCCTTGGTAGACTGCCAGTTTGAGCACCTGCTGCTGTTCGGGCCGCAGTTCCTGGAGCGCGGCTGCTGCTTGTGCCACTTCATCGACCAAATCAATCTGATTTGTGCCGGGTTGCTGTTTGGAGGCGACGGCGTCGGGCAGTTGTATCAGCTCAGGTCGGCGGACAATCTTGCGGCGTCGATCAATCAACCGACGCCTGGTGACCATGGTGACATAAGTCGGTTCGCTGGAAAGAGCCGGGTTGAACTTGGCAGCGTTCTTCCAGAGTTCGACGAAGATGTCCTGCACGGCGTCTTCAGCTTCGGCGGCGTTGCCCAGAAATCGCCGAGCCAGCGACCAGACGAGCCCGCCGTAGCGGGACAGGCATTCCTGTACGGCAGCTTTCTCGCCGAGGGCGATCCGTTGCAGTATGGTGTTCGCCACAATCGGTCTTCCGCTGACAGTAATTGAGGTGGAGGTCAAACATTTAGTGCCTGCTACTGAGGGACGCTGGCGGGCGTTCATCGGAAGTAAGCTGTTGGGGGTTTGACCATGAAGATGGCCCGCAGACACGGCACACTCTTCCTTCAGGATAGGTTTCTTATGCGTGATGACTCTTGGCAACAAGTGCTTGAGGCACTGAATTCGCAAGCCCATTGTCTACAGGAGCGATTCGTCGGAAGAATCACTTTAGATGCAACGTGGATTGTAATGAGGGTGGACAGTCCTGATCAAAAGGCGAATTGGAGACGGATAAAAGGGCCTTGTGTAGTGACGTTGCCAGTATCGCCGCCGGTGATGAAGCCGAACCGGGAGGAACTCCAGTACTCATAGCGATACCCTCCGCTGAGTTGCAAGGCTCCGTCGGTTCCCGGGATGCAGAAGGAGAGTCCCGCTTCGGCATCGTAGTTCCATAGAGAACTGTAAGTATTGTCGTACACTGTGGGCGATCCATTGACCGATTCTCGTGAACGGAAGGTGCCCCAAAGGTAGGAGCCGTTCAGCCGGCCGTAGATGGTCATCTGCCATTCGGATTGATCGAACATCCAGTAGGGTCGAATGCCCATACGGGGGCCCATCAGAAATGCGCTCTGCTCGCGCTGTTGATCGAATGGCCCGCCTATGGTGTTGGCGAGGATTTGGTCATTGAACTTGGTGTAGACAAAGCGAGAGCCCATATCGACATCCATGCCCAGCGGCGCACCGACTCCCCCCATGCGTTCACGATACATCAGATCAAGCGTTTGAAGTCGAAGGTGTCGCCAGTCTTCTGATTCCGCATCGGGAATACCGACATGGTAGGCTGCGGAGGTATCAGCACCCAGGTACCGGTAGCTGGCAATCATCGCCTGATCGTCGGCGATATTCCAACCGAAGGTAATCTGAGGAATGAAAGTCGAGTCGTACCTTCTGGAAAGATCGTTTCCGTTCACACGGGGGGAAGCCCACTCGACGTCGCCATCCAACCAGAATCTAGGCGATGAAGAGGCGGCTGCAACCAGAGGCATTCCCGGTGCCTGGGCCAACAGGCATGGAGTCGTTCCAAGTAGAAGGAGGAATAGGGCTGAAAGCAGACGTATCATGTTACACCCTGCAACCGATAATGGGCCGATTGAGGGGCTATAGCAGGGGTGGGGAGATGATGCAAGATGGTCTTGTCTCTTACCAGCCCGCTGCGCTAGCAAGGGAGATCATGGCGATTGCACTCGGCTCCCTTGCTAGCGCTGCGGGCTGGTATTCTAAAAACCTGAGCGGCCGCCGAGATCGATGGCGTTCTGGCTCGGTTCGCTTTGCATGGCCCATTGAAGCAGTTTGCGGGTAATATCTGCGGCACGGGGGCTGGCAGGATGGGGCATGGGCTGGCCAATGGCCATGCCGAGATCGATATTGAGGCAATGTTGAACAATGCGGGCGGTATCGAGAGCCAGTTCCCGATTGCCCAGTTTGGCTATCTCGCGCAAGGTAGCGAGAGCCTCGGGGTGCCTGCCTGTTCTGGTGAGCAGCGTTTCCGCAGCCATTTGACGCAGGGGCACGGGGTTGCCGGCATGGAGAAGCTTTTCCATCAGCCTGATATCCCCCTTGTACTGGTTGGAGATCAGCTTGGCGAGTTGCACCCGAAGGATGGCGGGAGTCTGAGCATTTTCGACAACGGAGATCAACTCGCGCGAGGTTTCATCCGGCTCTTCGCGCATTAAACGGGCATAGTGAACGCTCAGGGTTTCGGCGGAACGCACTCCCAACTGTCCGCGGTCTCCCACCCATGCGATGAAATCGGCGACGGCTTCGGAGGAAAGGGTTTGGCCTTCCCGTAGAATGGGGCCTTGATCGGTCATGAAGTTGGAGGAGAGAGCCAGGCGAACGCCATTGCGCATCCACTGCCAGCGTCGATCTCGTGAACGTCGATCAGACTTCATGAACAGCATTTCGGCAGCCGCGTGCCTGACAGCTTCATCCTGGTCAGACAATGAATTGGCGAGAATTTCGGTGGTCTTACGATCTTTCTGATTGCCTAGTGCGCGAACAGCCATGTGTCGCACTTCCGCGACCCGGTCGCTTTCAATCAACCGCATCACCTCATTGGTTTGGCCGACGGTCCAATTGGTGCGAAACTCAAGGGCGGACAAGGCGGCGATGCGCACGCCGGGGTGGGTGTGCTCCAGCAGGTTCAACGCCGGCCCGGCATCATAACGAATGGCTTCACGAAACGCCTTGGCTTCGGAGATGTCTTTGCTGCGTATGAGTTCTTTGGGCCAGTCCGTCTTGCGGGCCAAGGTTTCGCTCAACAGTCTGGCTCTGCGATACACCCAGGCACCGGAACGATCAAGCCAGTAAGAACAAAGCCCGCTGACCGCCATGACCAGCAAGATGACTTCAGAGAGTGTCCTGGTAAAATATGATCCCAGGTCCATGGAGATGAAGAGCCAGGGCAAGGCAAGTACGGAGAGAAACAGGCAGGAAAATCGAATCGACGGGAGTTCACGAAAGAACGAAAGGGCGAGCAGGCCGCACCCGGCGCTGATGCCAAAGCCGATCAGCAGCCAGAATTGGCTTTCGACCGGGGACAGCAACACTTGCAGAAGCAGCAGGATCGATGGCAGGACGAAGACCAGCCAGCGAAGTGCCATACGCATGGAGACTCCATCAAATCTGGGGAACGAGGGAGTAGTCGATAGCTTAGCTTATTTTTGAGGGGCTGGCTGCACGGAAAAGGGGCAAGATGGTGTATTCTTGGGGACTAGTGTCATTTCCGGCCCGGTTCTGTTATGTTACTCATCAAGCTACCACCCACTCTTAATCAGAAAAACTATGTCTCCAGCACCCACACCTCCGCCTGCTACTGGTTTATCAGCCTTTTCTCAACAGTTGCTCGTTGGTGTGATGGGGCTGATCAGCCTGGTATTTGTCATTCATCTTCTGCGGGATTTCGCTGTTGTCCTCAAACCCTTGTGCGTAGCGGTGTTTCTGGCTTATCTGGTCATTCCGGCACACCTTTGGCTCGTCCGGCGAGGGATCAATCGTCCCCTGGCAGCCGTTGCTCTGATCGCCATTGTTATTGGTCTGTTCGCTGGTCTGGGGTTGCTCCTCTACGCCAATACAGAAACGCTTCTGATGAAGTGGCCCATGTATGAGCGAAGTGGAAGACCCTGACCAACGATGTTCTGGACACGTTGCCCAAAACCTTTCGAGACAGCCTGAACCTTCATCTAACCGATACCCAGACAATCAGCCTCGAGCTACGCAGCTTCCTCGGTTCGTTCGTGAGCTTCTTCACTACTCTGGCGGTGGTGATCGTTTACCTGATTTTCCTGCTGGCTGAGCGCTCGACTGTGCCTCATCGTTTGGTGAAAGCCTTCGGCGAAGAACGGGCGGCGGAAATCTCGAAGGTGCTTGCTACTATCAGCCATGCCATCACGCAGTACATCGCTCTGAAGGCGTTTGTCAGCTTTCTGGGCGGCGTGGGGACCACAATTATCCTGTCGATCTTTGGCGTTGACTTCGCCCTTACTTGGGGAACGCTGGCTTTCGTCCTGAACTTCATCCCTTATCTGGGAAGCATCCTGGCGACGATTCTCCCCGTGATGTTGGCTGTGGTGCAGCTTGATTCCTACTGGTCGCCGCTGGTGATCTTTGTGTTGCTCATCTGCATGCAGCAGTTGCTCGGAACATTCATTGAGCCACGCATGCAAGGGACAACCCTGGGTGTCTCGCCGCTGCTGATTATTCTCTCTCTGGCGTTCTGGGGCGTGGTGTGGGGCGTTGTGGGCATGTTGCTGGCGGTACCGTTGCTGATGGTAGTCAAAATCGTGCTGGAGAACATCCCGGCGACCAGGCCTGTAGCTGATTTGATGGGCGAGCAGTGAGGTAAGTCTCAGCATCTATCCGTTCTGCCCCGCTACTCTGTATAATTTTGGTGAAGACGCACCCACTCTCATCAGCGATGACTATGACCGATCCTTCCAGTCCAACTCCGCCTTCGTTCGGCCCACCCCAGTACAAGCGGGTGCTGCTCAAGCTCAGTGGCGAGAGCTTTCAGGGTGCCAGTGGCAAATCGGGCATCAGTATCGACGAAATGATGGGGTTCGCCCAGCAAATCAAGCGGGTAGCATCTCAAGGCGTGCAACTGGCTATCGTCGTCGGGGGTGGCAACATCCTGCGTGGGGCTCAGTTCTCCAATGGCGGTGATGTCATCAAAGAGGCGACTGCCCACTATATGGGCATGCTCGCTACCGTCATGAATGGCTTGGCGCTTCAAGAATCGCTCGAAAAGATTGGTTGCCAGACACGATTGCTCAGCGCTATCCGCATGGAAACAGTTTGTGAACCCTACATTCGACGCCGATGTGAACGCCACCTGGAGAAGGGCCGCATTGTCATCCTTGCCGGCGGTACCGGGAATCCGTTTGTGACCACCGATACCGCCGCTGCGCTACGGGCCAGGGAACTGAACTGTCAGATTGTCATGAAGGCGACCAAAGTCGATGGCGTTTACAGCGACGATCCCGAAAAGAATCCCCACGCGGTTCGCTACGAGAAGCTCAGCTACGACCAGGTGCGTCGAGACAACCTGCAGGTGATGGATATGTCAGCCATCCAGATGTGCATGGAAGGCAAGATTCCGATTCTGGTGTTCAACTTCAAGCGGGAAGGGAACATCGAACGCGCCATCTCCGGGCACCGCATGGGCACGATAGTAAGCTAAGTAAAGAGACTACGGGTTTATCCCGTAGGTACCCCAACCACTGTAACACCAACCCCCGCAATACCATGACCAACGACGAAATCTTGATGGATGTTGAAGAACGCATGGAGAAGGCTGTCAGCAACTTGAAAGAGGAGTTGCGTGGCATCCGCACGGGCCGGGCCAGCCCTGCCCTCGTCGATACGCTGCGTGTCGACTACTACGGCTCGCCGACACCCCTCAAGCAGTTGGCCGGCGTCAGTTGCCCTGACCCGACGCAGATTCTCATCCGTCCCTACGATCAGGCAGCGGTGAAGGATATCGAGAAGGCGATCATCGCCAGCAACCTCGGCCTGGCCCCGAACTCGGATGGCAAGGTGATCCGCCTCAACATCCCCGCCATGTCGGGCGAGCAACGGCAGAAGATGGTCACCCGTGTGAAGAAGCTGGCTGAAGACAGCAAAGTCGCCATCCGCAACATCCGCCGTGACGGCAACAAGCACTTCGAGACGGCTGAAAAAGAAAAGACCATGACCGAGGACGAACGAGACGCCGGCAAGGAAGACGTGCAAAAGCTGACCGACACCTACGAGAAAAACGCGCAGGTACTGGCGGATAAGAAGGTGGCGGAGATTATGGAGTAGGCTATTGTTTAACAAAGAGAGCGGCAGAATCACTTCTGCCGCTCTCTTTATTTGTCCCCAAACGCATACAGATGCCCTGCCGTCCGCAGGTAAATCGTATCCTCCGCAATCGCCGGGGTGGCGGCTACCTTCTCGCCGAGTTTGGGGTTCTTGACGACGATCTCGGCTGATCTGCTGCCTGCTTTCATGACCGTCACCACGCCGTCGTTGAGCGAGGTGAAGTAGAGGTAGCCATTGGCGGCAACGGGTGAGGCGTAGTATTGGCTGGAGACGCCGAGCCGGCGGACGAAGATCTCTTCTCCGGTGGTGGCATCGTAAGAAGTGACGATGCCTCCATCTTTCACCAGCACATACTGGCCCTGATAGACGATGCCGGAGGGAACGTAGGGCAGGCCGCGGGTTTTCTTCCAGAGGATGTGGGTTTGCGTGACATCGCCGGTGCCGCCGAGCTTGAGAGCGAAGGCACTGTTGCGGGAAACACCGATGAACTGCACTGTCTTATCCCATTCATCTTTGGTGATCTTGCCGTCGCTGTTGGTATCCTGGCTCTCAAACGAGCCTTTCATACCCGTCTTGCTGAGGCCTTCGCGGGTGAGGTAGCCAAGCTTTTCATCGCCTGCCATCTTGAGCAACATTTCAAACGAGGGGAGCTTCATGTCGTCACCGGGTGACCAGCCGGCGAAGTAAAGGGTTTGCCCGACGACGACCGGGGTCGTGCAAGCTGCTGAGGGCATGCCCTTGACCGTCCATACCTCTTCGCCGGTTTTCAGATCGTAGGCAATCATCTTGCCATAGCCGGCAGCGACGATCTGTTTGCTGTTGGGTGTCTCGCACACGACCGGCGTGCAGAAAGCGGAGGTAGATTCACGCTTGCGTTCCCAGACGAGTTTGCCGTCCGCAAGATTGATGGCCATGATGCGCGACTGTTTGGTTTCGTCTCGAACAAGAAAGACCAGGCCATCAGCGATGATCGGCGAGACGCCGGTGCCAAAGTCCATCTTGGTGGTGACGCAGGGGAGTTCATATCGCCAGAGTTCTTTGCCATGGAGATCGTAACAGAACAGACCGCAGGAACCGAAGTAGGAGACGATGCGGCTGCCATCGGTGACCGGCGTTGAGTTGGCCGGGCTGCCATCGCTTTTGTCAAACTGTTCGATCTGTTTGGCAGGGGCCTCCACGCGCAGAGTTCCTTGCCGGTCTTGCGGTCGTAGGCGATGGTGAAAAGCTTGCCGGCGTCGAAGGCGGTGATGACGAGTTTGTTGTCGACAAGCATGGGGGAAGAGTAGCCCGAGGGGCAGGCGACCTTCCACTTGACGTTCTTCTCCGGGCCAAACTCCAGCGGTGGCTTCTGTCCTTCCGAGACGCCCGACCCTCCGGGGCCACGGAACTGAGGCCACTCTGATGGTGGAGCAGCAGTTAAGACAAGGGTGGTGGTAAAGAGGCAGGCAAGGGAAAGGGATAACTTCATGGTGAATGCTCGCTCAAGGAACTACGAGTGTTGTAACAGGAGAAGCAATGGAGTAGAAGGTGACTGTCTTGAGGATGAGGTGGTTTTCACAATGATCGAGCAGCCGTGGTATTTGCTTCCATACGTCCCCACAGTTGGTGTAGAGTAAAGGCATGACATTCGTACCAGATGAGAGGATTTGTCATGAGCGAAGTGCGTCTCGTGGTGCGAGAGAAAAATGGCGACTGGTCGGGAATCGTCCATTACAGCGATGCCGACACGGCCATAGCGGCGTTAAGCGCACGACCCAGTAACACTGGCCGAATTTGAGGTCGCGGTGTCTCGTTTTGGTGATCCAGAGTCAAGCCGCCCCTTTTTCGCTTCGCTTACTGCTGCACTGAATGACGAACCACACGATGCAGGCCTCATTGTCATTGACCTGATGGCCCGGATGGTACTGACCGATTCAACGGCTTCCTCTGCCGGGCCTACCGGTTACCTTTGTTATGATGATGAACAAGACAAAGAAATACCGCTGCGATATCACCTGGCCGATGATTGGTTGTTTATTCATGATCGATCATCGTGGCGGAAACAAGCAGATGAACGACGGCGTGAACTGGCCTCGAAGCCGGTACTGAATGCGCGTGCTGTGTTCTATGGCCGACCTCTCCTGGAGCATATCGCCAGAGAGGTCTTTGCGGCGTGTTCACGAAGTGAACAGATCATTACGAAGTTGGAGCCGGACGAGTATCCATACGAAACCCCTGAAACTCTTGCGGTCAGAAAGATACATGCCGACTGGCTACTGACGGCTCGAGAAGACTTGAATGGGGCCTGTCCACGTGAAGTAGCGATGAATCATCGCAACCACATCGGCTGGGATATGCAGGATCGTTGTGACCAATGGTCTCGTGAACACAAATGCCCTCGCGGTCTGGAAGAAACTTCTCACGCCTTCCTGTATGGCGGCTTCGGCATTCATGAACTGGTGATGTACTACGAAATGGTTCGCGATCTGATCTGGTCGTGCTGGAACCAACTGACTGAACTGAAAAGCACGGGCAGGCTGAAGGCACTGACCATCACCGACTTCGTAGCGGACGAATTGCCCCGTTTGGAAGCCGAACGTGAAACGTGGCTCGATACACCCAATCCAGAATTCAGAATGCGAACGCCACGCTCGATCATCCACCGAGAACGCATTCGGCTGCCCGAAGCGATGACCGGGCACGAGGCGATCGTCGATCCCGATTGCCCCTGCTGCCAGATGCAGGCCGATATGCCGGGTCCGGTCTTTTGGGGCCTCGATGGCTGCAACATGGATGATGATTTTGCGTTTGATATCTATCGTCGAACTCGCCAGGAGTGGGAACAAGAGCAGCGCGAACGAGAAGAGTTTGACCGCAAGTTCAATGCGGAATGGGCTGAGCGAAAACGACTGGGTGTGACCAGTTCCAACCCGAATGAGGATGGGTCCAACGCTTTGTGGTCGCGCAGCATCAACGTGGCAAACACCCCCGATGTGCCGCTAGGTATCCGGGTCTTTGGCGTCGGCTGCCGCCTGGCCGAATTGATTTCATTGCTGCGTGAGGGAAGTGAAGGTCGTGAGGCAACTCCCGAATCGCAACAGCATATCGACCGTCTCAACCGCGATTTCGGCAATCTGCGTGAACTCCTCCTCCTTTCTGAACCTTCTATCAGTGAGGCTCTGATCGATCCGGTTCTTGATCGATTTACTGAAACATTAACTGAGGTTGCGGCATTCAAGGAGAACCTCACGCCTCAATGTGAGAACCTGTCAGGCGAAATCCGCAAGTTGCTCGAACCGGCGTCTGCCTATTCGGAGGAGGGTGATATTCCCTTTTGAGTAAGGCAGATTGGTCAAGAATGCTTCTCCCTGCTTCCACCCTCACCCCCACCCCATCTCCCTAGAAGGTAGAAGGGAGAAATCCACAAGCACCGTGACGATCCATAAATCCCATTCCCCTCTCGCATCGTCTAAGGAATGAGGATATACTGTAACTATCCAAGCACTTCCTACGAGGCTCCTGCCATGGTGCCTGCATTGACGACGCTTCTGCAACAGGTTGAACGTAAAGTTCAACAAACTCAACGGCGGCAAGGCCAGCAATTGGCTTTCTCTGCGTTGCCGATGTGCCTGACGATCTGTTTGTTGCTCGGTTTGGTTGCTGTCATCGCGATGCCTTTTATGGGCATTTATTTGACCGGTTGGGAAGTAGCTATCACTCTGGCAACTTTGGGGATCGGCGTTTTGACTGCTTTCGCCATCGCCTGGTGGCGTGGTCCCAGTCGCAGTCAGGCTGCGTACTCACTCGATCAGGCGTTTGGACTCGATGAACGGATTGTTACTCTCACCACTTTGCGAACCGAACAACACGAGACCGAAGCGGCTAAACTCCTCGCTCAACAAATGCAGGAACGGGTAGCCAAGATTGAAGTCGCTCAGCAGTTTCCTTACACGCTCCCACGCCGATCGTGGTACGCCCCGCTGGGCGCGACGCTGGCTTTAATCGTTGCCTTGTTCTTTCCCGCCGCTGGCCTCTTCTCCAATTCTTCCAAAGCCAACGAGAAGAATGGTAACAAGGAAACTAAAGCGGTTGAGCAGAAGCAGATCGATATCACTTCCTTCAAGCAGGCTAACGAGGAACGGAAGAAACGGCTCAAGGAAATAGGCTCCGCTGACCTCAACGAAATGCAGAAGGAGATCGATCAACTCCTGCAGAAGCTGGAGAAGACTCAGGAAGGCAGCGCGGAAGCGAAGATGTCGCTCGAAGATGTCACCCGGCTGACCGAGGAGGTTCGCCAGCAGGAAACAGCCAAAGAAAAGATCGACGAGGTGAAGAAACAGCTCAAGATCGAACTCGGCGACAAGCTCGGTGGCGACAAAGGCCCCGCTGAGGAGTTCACCAAGGCCCTGGCCAAGGCTGACTTCGACAAAGCCAAGAAGGAGATGCAGAAGCTGGCTGAGAAGATGAAAAACGGCGAGATGAGCAAGGAGGAGATGAAGGAACTCGCCAAGCAGATGAACAACCTGAAAGACAAGCTCGAACAGATTGCCCAGCAGAAGGAAAAGCTCGAAGCACTGGAGAAGTCCAACCTCGATCCGGAAACGAAGGCCAAGGAGAAAGAGAAGATCGAGAAGGAAATGGAGAAGCTCAAGGACATCGCTGATCTGGCTCAGCAGATGAAGGACGCAGCGGAACAGCTACAGAAAGACCCCGACGCTGCCCGGGAAGCCCTCGAAAAGATGGCTGAAGAGCTGGGCAAGATGGAAATGACCGAAGAGGAGTTGGGCGAACTCAAGCTCACTGAAGGCGATCTACAAGACCTCAAGAACGCCATTGCCGGGATGAAAGGTAAGGGCGGGAAGAAAGGCAAGAAAGACTCGTGGGACAAGGGTGACGGTGGCGATGACGAAAATGGCCAAGGTGGTCAACCTGGACAGCCTGGCGGTCGAGGCAAACAGGATGGCGAAACTGAAGGCGGTGCTCGTGATGAAAAGATCGATGACACCAAGTCCGAAGATACCAACACCAAGACCAAGAGTTCCAACAACGGCAAGCTCACCGTCGTCGGCGAAGGCCCCAAGCAAGGCAAGCCCGGCAAGGATCAGGTGAAGGAACGCATCGTTCTTTCCTCAGCTGATCTCGATCAGGCGAAGCAACAGGCAAGCGAGGCGTTGAAGCAGCAGAAAATTTCGCAGACGCAAAAGAACGTCGTCACTGACTTCTATAAGAACCTGGCGCCGGGGAAGTAGGGCACGCTGTGCGTGCCTCACAGAGACGTTGTCTCTTTTCTTGAACCGGGCAAAACTGGGAACACGACAAGTTGTGGGTAGGCACGCACAGCGTGCCCTACGAATGCTCTTCGCACCAATAGCGTTGCCGCTTGAACAGAGGTATCTTTCCCCAGAGTCGATGCCATTCCATTCGGCCCACGACGGCGGCCCGGTCGCACTTGTGGCATACGGCGGGCATGCCATCAGGGTGCTTGATCATCTTGAATCGCATGTCACGCAGATGAACACCTATTTCATCTGGGCCGATACCCCGGCTGGCCAACTCGGCATGCAGCAGTTCCAGTGCTTCACCCTCCATCTGATCACGCAACACGGTGACACGATCGAGCAGTTCAGGCGAGGTCATTGCTCGAATGCGGGACAAGCGTCGATCAGTACGAATGGGAACAGGCATAGAACTCTTCAAAGTTGTAGATACAAGTATTTTACGGTCGCCTAACCTTCGACCAAGGGCGATGCTCTTGCAACATCTCACGAGTCCGCGTCATCTCGGCGGGTAGCGGCGCGACTGCTTCTATCCATGCTCCCGTAATCGGATGCTGGAAGCGCAGCTTGTGGGCATGTAGAGCCTGGCGAGTCAGCAGCGTCTCGTCGTTTTCGAGATTCTTGTTGAACAGATGCGAGAGCAGCAACTGACTCTGTCCGCTATAGGCCTTATCTGCAAGTATCGGGCAGCCGACATGGGCGAGGTGAACTCGAATCTGGTGGGTGCGACCCGTCTTGGGGTAGGCCTTCACATAAGTGTAGCCTTCGTAGCGTTCGATCACTTCATAGAAGGTGCAGGCTGGTTTGATGTCCCGCTCTTCATCGACCACGTTAAAGACAGCCATCTTGGTACGATCCCGGATATCGTGGCCGATGGGCTTTTCGACATAGTCGCTGTCACGGGAAAGGACACCCTGACAGAGGGCATGGTATTCCTTATAGACCTTGCGTTCCTCGAACTGCATGCTGAGCATTCGATGCGTCTTCTCTTCCTTGGCAATCAGGATGGCCCCGGTGGTATCACGATCGAGGCGATGGACGATGCCGGGCCGATAGTTGCCATTGATGCCGGAGAGATGCTGGAAGTGGTAGCGGAGGGCGTTGACGAGCGTGCCTGACCAGTTGCCCTTGGCGGGATGCACGACCATGTTGGCGGGTTTATTGATGACAGCCAGGTATTCGTCCTCGAGAATGATCTCCAGAGGAATGTTCTCGGGTTGTGGCAACAAGTGCGGGGTGATGGGCAGCGTGACTTTGATCGCATCGCCGGCCCGCACCTTGTAGCTGGCTTTGACCGGCTTGCCATTCACCAGGGCCAGGTTCTGATCGATCGATTCCTGGAAGGCAGAGCGGCTGTGGCCGGGGAATGCGCCCGTGAGGAACAAATCGAATCGGCCATAGACCTGGCTCTTGACTCCAGGCACGGTCATCTCGTGGACAGGCAATGGGGCAAAGACAGGCTTATCCGGTTCGACGACATCGACTTCGATATCAACCAGGCCATCTTCATCAGGTAACAGCAGTTCATCATCGGGCATGAGATGATTGTATGGTTGTCATGGTTGCAGCAAGCCCGACTCGATGAGAGCCGCCCGCATCTGGTCAAGCTTGGCCCCTGCCAAAGGTGCAATCGGCCCTCGGCTGGGGCCCATGTCCATACCGAGCAGCCTTAGTGCTGCCTTGGGGCCGCCGGGGGCGGTGGCGAGCATGAGGCTTACTCGTACCGGATGCAACCGCTGTTGGGCTCTCCAGGCCTTAGCGAGGTCGCCTCGCAGGTAGGCTTCGTAGAGTTCCACGCCAATCTGCGGAGCGACATTGGCGGAGGCAGCTACGGCACCACGCGCGCCACAGGCTAGGCTGGGATAGATGATCGTATCACGCCCCTGAAAGACACTGACTCGACTGGGGACGACACGCACATAGTCGATGGTATTCTGCAAATCGCCACTCGAATCTTTGATTGCAGCAATGTTCGGGCAGCACTCAGCGAGCTTGGCCACGCTTTCGGGCAACAGTTTGACGCCACCGCAGGGGCCGGGGTTGTTGTAGAGCATCAGCGGCAGACGAGTTGACTCCGCCACTCGTCTGAAGTGAGTGACCAGTTCCTCCTGCGAAGGCTGCACGAAGTAAGGCGTGATGACCGAGACGGCTGATGCCCCTTCATGCTCAGCCATCTGCGTGAGGCGGATCACTTCACGAGTCGTTTCCGCTCCCGTACCGGCGATGACGGGCAATCGGCCCGCCACGTGCTGCACGGCGGTGCTGATGATCTGCTGCTTTTCCCCCTCATCGAGTGCATAGAACTCGCTGTTGGTGCCCAGCACAAACAGCGCATGCACCTTCTGGCTGATGAGATGATCGAGAAACCACTTGAAGCGAGGAAGATCGAGGTCTTCGTTTGCTTGCATGGGGGTGACGACAGGCGGAATGATGCCGTGGAACATAGAGGATAGGAGCCAGGAGTGAGAAGCCAGGAGCCAGAATGAAGAATTAGTTGGTAGAGGGTTCAGTGGCGATGACGGGAGCGGGCGGGGTGGCAGTGCGGTTCCATCTGGTCCAGAGGTAGCGTGTGGGGCCGTAAAGGGCGTATCCCCAGAAGCAGAGGCCCAGGGCGAGTTCACGGAACATGATCACGAGCATGACGACGAAGACAGCCTGCACGACCTTGTTGAAGTTCTTGCGGCGCAGCAGCACACGGTTGGCCATGTGAACGTACTGGATGCGAGAGACCATCAAGAGGGCGACGGCCAGCCCGGCGAGGGGTGAGGCGAATGCCATGATGGCATCAGCAGTCTCGGCGCTGACCCATTTTAGATCGGTGAGGTTGTAGCGCAGCACCAGCAGCGAAGCGATGCAACCGGCAGCAGCGGGGGAAGGCAGCCCCTGAAAGAAGCGGTGGCTCTTATCGTCGAGGGTGGTAGTTACATTGAAACGGGCCAGGCGGAGAATGGCACAGCACACATAGAGTAGCGCAATGACGTAGTAGAGGTGTGGCACCAGTTTGATTTCGACGTTCGCCCCGAGTTGAACGATGAAGATGGCGGGGGTCGCTCCGAAGCTGATGGCGTCGCAGAGGCTGTCGAGTTCCGCGCCGAACTGACTGGCTTGCTTGGCCCGCCGAGCCAGGTATCCATCGAGAACATCAAAGATCATGGCCAGGAAGATCAGCCAGCCTGCGATACATCGGGCCAGTGCTGGGTCAAAATTGCGGGCAGGGCCAATCAGAGTAATAAACATGATAGCAGTGACGCCACACACGCCGTTGGCCAGCGTGCAGAGCGTGGGAAGGATTGCCACCTTCCGCATCCTGTAGAACATGGGCGGCCTGGGCCGGGTGACTTTACGACGCCAATTAAACCCTTTCACGAGCCACTCCCTTGGGAACACCCATCGCACAGGAGGGCCTTTGCGACGTTGCCCTCATCTTACCCAGTGTTTCAAATACCATCTTCGTACATTGTAAACTTTCTCTCAAGGGCAAGCTAATTGTAAAAAGGTATATGTTACAACTACTTCGGCTGGTCTATGGGGAACATCTCATATACGACTTAAGTAACTGTTATAAAAGGAGTTGCGGTTATTCCAAAAGGAAATAATGTCTTCTGGCACGGCTCGTGCATCATGTTCTTTCGTTCTGCAACCAATCATCACACTCAAATGGGAGTAGCGCACAATGCAAACCACCCCGCGCCACGCTGAAACGATCGAAACCAATCGCCTGCAAACCCGCTTGGACATGATCCTGGAGAAATACCAGGACATGAACCTGGATGAGAACGAACCCTTTGTTCTCTACCTGACCGAACGGATGCTGAGCGATATCGAAGATTGCCGCAGAGCACAACGACAGCAGATTCGACAGCGAGCCACCTGGCCTTCGCTGAACTAGAGCCCCCTCCGCTCCACTCCCGCGACGTCCCCCCGTACGGGAGTGGGGCTTCCCCCATAAGTTAGTGTCCGTTCTCCCCCCCGCTGCCCCTGGCTGTTCTTTCCCCCAGAACGCCAGGGGCTTCTCTTTTGTAGAAGCCAGAAGTAAGGAGCCAGGAGCCAGGAGCCAGGAGCCAGAATCAAATGGGCTACTGGTTAAGGTAACTGGCGATCTGTTCGTGGCCCTTTTCTGTTGCCAGCTCTCTTGCTGTTTTACCTTCACTGTTCTTCAGGTCTTTGTCGGCACCGGCACTGATGAGCCATTGCACGACGTTGAGATGGCCTTGCCTGGCTGCTTCGTGGATCGCGCTGGTGCCATCAACGAGATGAACGAGAGAGGGATCGCGCTTGACTTGGCGCTGCACCAGTTCGAGGAATCCCCAGTTGGCGGGGGTGCAGATGCCAAACGCCCGGGGCGTAACGTGGAGGAGATCATCTCTGGACGAAGAATCGCCGCCTGCTTGTTCGATGAGCGAGATGATCTGGGTGGAGTTACCGAAGTAAGCCCAGTGTAGCAGAGTGCCGCCTTGAAATGCCCGGAAGTGGAGATCGGGCTGTTTCGTGAGCAGGAACTTTACCACAGCCACATGAGCGTTTCGACAGGCCATGTAGAGTGCGTCGGCAATCTGCTCCGACTCAGTCTCAGGCGGGCAGGGTAACCGGTTGCCATGCTTGAACCGGGTGCTGCCTGTTAGCACTGAACTGGGCAATAGTTGTCCCTGCTCATCGAAGCACAGCTCTACCATCTCCAGCGAGCCCATCCCAGCTGCGACGAACAGATCGGGTTTCACCCCTGCCCTTACCAGCGTCTGGGCGAACTCCAAAGCATTACAGGTGACTGCCCAGGAGAGGGGCGTGTGATGCGAGTTGCCTAGCCTGGCCTGGGGATCAGCACCGAACAGGAGCAACATCACGCCTATCGTCGGATCATTGTGCTGTGCAGCCATGTGAAGCGGCATTTGACCGTCTGCATCCCTGCCATGAACCAGTTGCGGTCGACGACGAAGCACCACCTCAAGACGTTTCTGATCACCAGCCACAATGGCTGACATCACTTCAAGAAAATCAGGATCGTCTGCTGCAATGGTTTCGGTCGCAGTCGTTTGTCGCTGCGAGAGTTGATCCATTGCCTGGCGTATCGCCTCGACATGGGCATGTAGTTGGCGCCAACTGGACTGGCCGTACTCACGGGCGATTGCCAGTTGGGCATCGCTGAGCTGAGCATCGGGATTTTGCGAACGAAGCTCTTCCAGGTGCTCTTTGGCAGCCTTCTTGAGCCATTCCAGATTCAGCGCGGAGAGGTAACGACTTCGACATGGGGACACCTTCTCTCAGAGCGCCCAGCGTCCGCACCTCGGGGCAGAAAGAAGGTTCTGTTACAAACCGGAACAGGCGGGTTCAACCCTTTACGCGGACCGTTGGCTCCCTGTCAGAGCCAACGGTAAGGTACGGAGTCAGGTAATCGCCAGCAAGTCTTTTACTACTTGAGCACTTCGCCGGTGATCTGGAGATAGTAGCGTTCCACGAGTGGTCTCCATGGACTGTTCGGTTCGATATTAAGGATCGCCTCCTTGAAGAGGCTTGCAGCCTTCTGCGGCTGGCCCGCTTCCAGGTAGAGCATGCCGGCAGCAATCTTTTCCCCGGCGATGTCATCAGACATATTCATCGCCTGCAGAAGGAAATTGTCGCCATCGAGGATATTCCCTACGCCCTTGGGATCTGTTCCTTGAAGCATGAACTGTCCACCGTAGAGGGCAGTTTTTGCCGCGTTCTCTTCGATCAGCTTCGCCAAAGCCAGGCGATGCTCTGCCGCCTTCTCCGGGTGCCCCAGGCTCCATTCGCCGAGGGCTCCTAGCTGGTGCAGTTGGAAAGCCTTAAGACTCTTGCGCAGCTCAGGAGATTTCTGAATAAGCTCCTGCCAGACCACATCATACTGGCCGAGCATGGAATAGATTTGAACGGCCAACCTGGAGACATCGACCGATTTGATACCAGCGGCAAGCAACTCTTCGAGGGCTCGTTTGGGCAAGCCCACTTGCAGAGCGAGCTTGGCACGATTGATGACAGAGGATTCCGACTCATTTTCCTGGGGATTCCAGCCGGAATTGGCAACCTGTCGTTTCCAGGCATCGGTTCGGGCCTTGATCTCATTGATCAACTTCTCAGGATCAAAACCAAACTTCTGTTTGCATTCGGCATCCAGCTTTTTGATGTTGGATTCGGCCTGCTCCGGATTAGCACGTTCGATGAAGCTGCGCACCAACAGGTACTGTTCCTCGGCAGCGTCGAGCGCGCCGGCGTTTAGATAGCTTCGTGCCAGTTGCAGATTGAACGAGAGGGCCGAGGCTTGCCCCGCATCGAGGCCGGCACCAGCCAGTTGTTTCAAGAGAAAGAGTTGAAGCGGCTCTCGATAAGCTCCGGCAGCGGGCGAGAACGCCGATTCATACTCGCTGAGAGCGTTGGACGCTTGAGAATACTTCAAGGCTGCTTCCAGGCGATAGTTCGCGGGTGCGGCAGGGGAAAGCGTTTCGTAACCCCGGCGCACGGCGTCGAGACCCATGTACAACACCGATGACGAACTTTGTCGATAACTAAACCATAAGGGCAGATAGGGCAGTTGATTCATGGGTGTGGCTAACCGGGCGGCCAAGGTACTAGAAGTCAGGAACATCTGCTGTGCGCCAAAGCGTTCCAGCATGCCTGCCAGCGGTTCGGGATTGTGGCCAGGCGCGTAGTGCTCAGCCACATTCTGGAATAAGTACCACTCTGATTCATCAAGCGCGGCAGGACGACGAGGAGGATCTGCCAGTAGAAATCTGGAGAGGGATTCTTTATCTGTTAAGTGACTCGCCTGCTGCCGAGTATTTCGACCCTGACGGAAAATCGTATCGCCCGAATCGAACTGTAGCTTCTTCATCTGCTGCCAATGAGGAGAACCGACCCAAGCCAGGGCATAGATCAGTCCGTTATGCAGGCGCAGCGGCTTCCAGACTGGTTGTTGGTGGTCATCACGCTCCAAAAGTAGTGTGCGCACAAGTTCGCCCTGCGTTTGGCCGCGCCGCTTCACGATCAAGTAGCTGATATCGTAGTCTTTGAAGACTTTCTGCCAGACGGCCTGCCGCTCGAAGGTTTTGTTCACGTTGCTGCCATCGGGTTTGACAGGATCAGTGATCACCCCCATCAAGGCATCGCGAGCAGCAAAGTAGGAACGGGTAGCTTCTGCGGAATGCACGCCCAGCCGGGTGTCGAAGAAATGCCTGCCGCCCGGATTGAACCAGACATCATAGGCCGTGACATCGATCCAATCGACATGGAAGGGTTTGCCGGCGGTCAGTTTCATCGTGCGCCAATGGTTGACGACTTCGGACGCCTCTTGAATGGCAGAATCATAGCGGAAGGAGAAGCCAAAACTGCCACGAGGATGGACATGACCAATCGAGGAGGGAGAATAATCGGGCGTGGGTATCAGGTGGAGGAGCGAAATAATCTGAAGCACTACACCAATGAATAAGCAAAGCAACTGCCCGCCCAGGATGGCGAAACGATTCATGTGCGGCAGCTTTACAGGCTGACTTTGGAACAGCACTATCGCCATGGCGACTCCGCCGACCGCGAAGAAGCCGATGAAGCGGCTTTGCCAGATACTCAGTAGGGCGAAGAACAACAAAACGAACGCTGCCGCAAGCGACTTTGATTTTCGAACAGCGAGCAGCGACAGCAGGGCGGCAACCATCAGAGGGTAATAGGCCCACTCGGAGAATGACATCCCCAATGGATAGCACGAAGGCAAGAATGGAGCCTGACCGGCCAGCCCGGCAATCCCTTCGCTTCGTTGGTTCTTGATAAAGTCCCTGGACCAGGGCGAGGCAAACAAGCGCTGGTGCTCCGTCATTCGAGTGTCGGGATTTTGTTGCCGTTGTTCAGCTAGACGAGCATCGAGCTCCGCAGCGGTGGGAGTCATCAGCAGAGAGGGTATCTGGGTAAACGCCTTCACATGAAAAGGGCTTGCCAGGCTGGCAACCACACAAAGCAATGTGGAGATCGTCAAAGCCCGCAACAAGGGTGTATTACGTGCACTCGATGTCAGCCAACTACCGACGCACCACAATACCACTGTAGCCAAACCGAGAAAGAACCACTTATCCAGATTGACCCAGAGGATAAAGATCAATGGCAACAGCCAGTAACATCTACCGGCGGTCAGTTGATGCAGACGGCTGAACCAGCCGTTGGCAGCGGGCTTGAATGCCAAGACGCTGAAGGTGATACCCAGCAACACGAAGCTAAAAAATTCGGTACGAAAGTAGAGTCGATGACTGAAGGTGATGATGCCCAGTAAAACGACAACAACGGTGGTCAGTCGAAGAGAGTTTTGGTCACAACTCTTAAGTAAGAGCCAAAACACGAAAACCACCAGCATGGCACGGACAAGCACCAATAGGGGACCGCCACCAGCCAGATAGAGACTATAAATAGTCAGATCGCCCAACCAACCGGCATGGGCCCAGGGCGCGTGTTCTCCGTCAGCGAAACCGAAAGGATCGGTACCCCAAGGGAACTCGCCCGATGAAACCAATTTTCCCGTTTCGAGGCTGAAGAAAATCTCCGGATCACTGATGGGGAAGCAGGCGAGAATAAAGGCAAGCACGAGGCCTAACACCACGAGTAGCCGATAATTCGAGTCTTGATAACTGGCGAGCAGCTCAGGCGTGAGCGATGGCGCTCCTTCCAGCTCATCCGTGACTGTGACCGAAGGAGTGACCTGAGCAGTCGCGGAAATCTTCGGGGTGCCGTGTTCCTGCTTCTTGGGTTTTACCTGGTCGGGCATGAAGAGGCCTATCTGACAAAGAGAGTCAACGAAGTGGACATATTTCATTATTAACAGCTACGAGTGCAATTCAAGGTGGGCGAGGGGGTAGGAGCCTCATTAGGGATGCGAAGAGGACCGACGACGATAAATCACATTGACCGGCTCCACGACGGAGGCGATCAGCCTGGCTTCATTGCGGCGAATATACCATCGGCGCACCCGAAGGACAGCAAGAACGAGTGCAGCCGATAATCCGGAAATGCCCATGATCAAGAACCAGGGTGGTTGAATGGGCACTTCCCAAAACTCCAGACGGCGATCACTTTGTACCCAGGCAACGGCTTTGCCGTTAGGTGCCACCATTCCTGAACAACCCAGTTCGGGTGAACTGAGCGTCAAATCGTATTGCGACTCGGCCATGAGACGTGTCGAAAGATTTCATTCGATGGAAAGCGACCAGTCCTTGAGTCGGCCCCCAGCCGAGGTAGCGACAGAGCCTGACCCACCAGTCCGCCGTCCAATAACTGCAGAAACGCTGCCAGAGCGAAGCCTGCTCGTATCCCCACGATTCGAGAACAGCAGGGTTACCCGCTAACTGCGGCCACCAGGACTGTGCCGCTTTAGGATGTAGCGGCTGATCCCAGGGAATGGCCATTTCGAACTCGGGGGCGCCGGTGGCATCTCCCAGCACATAGCGCAACCAGATGAGTTTGTTTGATGAAGGATCGCATCGAAAAACGATCATTCTCCCATCCTGTAGAACTGCCGGGGCAAATGCATTCTCGATGCGCCGCCGGAGTTGCCTGGTCGGGACATCGAAAACAAAGACGATTGGCTGCACACCACTTTTTTGGATACTGGCATCGCTCATCTCTGAGTTGGGATCCAACCCTGAGATGGATGAAGCCACCAGGGTTTGTCCATCCTGGGAGAACCTCATGGACACAATCTTTCCCGTGATGCCTTCAAAGGTCTTGGTCCCTTTGCCAGTCATGGAATCGAGGAGCACTACTTTTCCAAGTTGATCGTCACTGGCGTTGTAGCCCAGAGCAAACGTCTGATGGTTGGGTGAAAACTCCAGGCTACTGACTCCAGCATCAAGGGGAATGGTCTTTAAGAGGCTCCCCGTGGTGGTGTCGATCAGCCTGAGCACTCGCTCATTCCCGGCAAGTTTCCCAGCATGGGCCATGAGTGCGCCGTCGCTGGAAAGTCTCCAGAAGTCAAATGAGGCCAGCGGAGCTTCCTTGATGGCAGCCATCGTGCGCACCGATCCTGAGATGTCTCTGGTGCCAAGGTGCCCAGCTTCCATCGGTCTTCCGCAGTCAGTAACTTCCGGCCATCTGAAGTGAACCCAATCAGTTCCACTCCCCGCTCGGCGGGTACTGACCAGGAAGGCTCGTAGGGCAATAACAAATAGAGGATCAGCGCTACTATCAACCCAGTCAGGCCTGATGCAATGTAGGCCTGCCGGCGAAGCCCCACAGGCTTCGTTTTCAACGGACGCTCCGGTATTGCACCTCGGTTCATAGACATTGGAGGTATCTTAGCATGAAACAAAGAATCTCAGACAGAAGGCCGGTGAACCAGAATGGTCTCTGATCCTGTAGCCGTTCGTGTCTGAGATTGCGGACGCCCCCCCTCGCCTGGAACACAGTGCATCCTTGGGCACCGACTTCCACGCGAAATCGAGCTTCATGCTCTGACACTATTGTGACACTCAAACAGTATGGTAAGCAAGTGTACAATGGAAAAATAGGTACGGAAGGATGAGTTCAGCATGTTCAGCCTGTGCATGAATGCCTGTAATATTGTGACTTTCCTTGCCTATTGCTGCACCGTTAGATGAGGCACACATGGACTAATCGGTGCTAACAGCCCCGAATTCGCAGATTTCTTGTGCTATGTCCTTAACAAGGCTCAAGGTTTTCTTGCAAAGGTAGGGAACCCGGTTAGAATCGATAGGATAGCGGAACTGTACCGGGACAGTTACCGTACAGGCAGACTCATATCGGTTTGGGGCCAGGCAGAACGGCCTGGGAGGCCACCATGTCGCAAGACTTTTACAACTTGGAAGATGCAGCCAAGAAACTGGGGCTCACCACACAAGAACTCAATGCCATGGCTCAGCACCGCGAAATCCGCGCTTTTGCTGATCGTGGCACATGGCGTTTCAAAGCCAGTGACGTCGATGAACTTGCCACCCGCCGTGGCTTTGTGAGCAATCCCAATTTCCGCCTTTCCGATCCTGATGTCAAACCTGACATCAAGGGTGCGCCTTCCGACATTTTCTCTGACGAGCACGCACAAGATTCAGGCTGAACTTAAAGGCAAACCCAGTAAAGGCGATACGGGCAGGGTTGATCTTGCTGCCTTGACTGGAGAAGAAGAAGAAGGTGCCGCGACGTCGTCGTCGTCGTTCGTCTTTGGCAACAAACCGGTGAAGGGCATGACCGATTTGGCAGGCCCCACTACCCCGTTCAATCCGGATGACGAAAGCGTTGTGCCTCTGGGTCGTGAACCAGTGGGCGGTCAACCGGGTGACAGCCGAGTTCGTCTCGATAGTCCATCGGGCCGCCTTCCTGACATGGGCGTTCACCTTGTCGATTTCGACATGAAGCCCATCAATGATCCACCCTCTTCACGCAAGCTGGTGCCGCCACCTATCCCTGGCAGCGGTTCGGGCCGCATCGCTACCGGCGGTTCAGGTCGCATCATCACCAGCGGTAATTCAGGTCGTATCATTCCTCCGCCCAAGGCCAAAGGCGATTCAGGTCGAGTAAAGCCGCCTCAGAAGCCGGGCATCAGCACGAGCAGTGAATTTCGAGCTCAAGCCGGCTGAACTCGGCCCGAACGACAGCATTTTTGACTTTTCCACTCCCTCGATGGATAACATCGAACTGGAATTGGCTCCTGGTCAGGCAGATCTGGTAGACTTGGGCGGTGCACCTTCGCAGCCTGCCGCCAAGGGTGGATCGATGCGTGCCAAGTTGCCTCCGATTGAGGAATCGAGCACCTTCGAACTCAATTTGGAACCCAGCAGCAGTGAAGAACTGGCTGTGATGCCTCGCACCCCCAGACCTGACGGCGGTCCCAAGGATACCAGTTCCGAGTTTGATCTTTCCCTTCAGGTTCCTGAAGAATCGAGCAGCGACTTTGAACTGTCTGTCGATGATTCAAGCGGCACCATGTCTGCCCTGGATTCCTCCGCAGAACGAACCGGTTCCGCAACCGCCAAGATTCCCAGCCAGGATGTCGTGGTCGGCGAAGATTCCGACTTCGAGCTGGCACTGGATGATGATGCCGCGATCGTCGATGAAACGGGCAGCGAAGTGGTCGTCATTGATGAAGATGATGCCGGCACGGATGTAATGACAGGCGGAGCTGTCGCGGCCGGAGCTGCGGCTCTGGCCGGAGGCGGCCTTCTGGCAGGCCGCAAAAAGAAGGGCGCTGCTGCCGATGACGAAGAAGCGGTTATTGAGCCCTATGAAGATGACGAAGAAGCACCGGCGGGAGCTCCAGCTCGACCTGCTGAATGGGGCTGGATCGCTCTGGTGCATTTACCTACCGCGCTGATTATGATCTTTACCGGCTTCCTGCTCTTTGAAATGGTGCGCAGCATTGCAGGGTACGAAACCAAGAGCGCCATCACCGGCACCGTCTACGACATGGTGAAGAGCATCACGAAATAAGTTGCCTGTTTGGATAGACCATCAGCCCGAATCACCAGTGAAGGATCGCTTCACAAGTGATTCGGGCTGGTTCATTTGATAAACTACAACAATGACTTGGTTCACCTACCTTACCGGATTGATCATCTTTGCTATCGGCGCGATAGCCAAGTTCGTGCTGCATCTCGGCGAATGGCAGGCGCTGTTGCCTCTGGTCATCGGGCTGGGTTATGTGACATTCGCTGAGGGAATGCGTTCCACGAAGAAACAGAAACGAACTTTTCTGTTCCTGGCCATCCTGTGGAGCATTGTCACGTTGGTATGCATGATTCCTGTGGCTAAGGAAGGCTATGCTCTGTGGTCCAACGATCCGGCCAGGATGAATGGCCCGGTATTACGATCAGAAATCATTATGGAGCATGCCGGCGTCATGATCGTCAGCGCGATCTATTTAGTTTTCGCGGTGATCAGTTTGTTCAAGCCATCAACGCCGGTTGCTACTTCTACTGTTGATAATTCTACCAGGACGGGCCGCTGAACTGGCCCTGGTTCTGTTTCTGGCGTGCTGCTTCCAGTATGACGTTGGCGGAGCCTAACTCGCCCAGCCGGGAGGAGTTCAGCATCAAGTCGTAGACATCGGTATCCTTGGACGACTTCTTGAAATGGGCATCAAGCATGCCGGCCCGCTGCTTGTCCTGCCGGGTGATAAAGTCGTAAGCTTGTTCTTTGGTCAAACGATGAATCTGTCTGATCCAGGCAGCTCGATCTTCGAGCGGCGCAAGGATTCTGACGTGCAGTACGCAATGGGCAGGCAGTAAGGCCCCTGCCCCTCGACCGACAATGACAGCCTTGCCTTTAGCAGCAATAGCCAGGATCAACTGAGCAATATCTTTTTCACGGGCATCTCTGGAGAGTCGGTTTTCCTGCTTCAACTGCGCAAGGTGTTCGCCTACCCATTCACGTGCATCGGGGCTTAGGCCCGCTACGATTTCATCTTCCAGACGGTCGCCTTGTGACAGATAGTTGAGCAATTCCTGATCGTAATAGGACCATCCCAGTTTCTTGGAGATGCGTTTACCGATGCTGCCGCCGCGAGCCCCTGTTTCGCGGCTGATGGCGATGGTGATCGCAGCAGGTAGATATTGGCCTAACGGCGCCTGATTCTCCCTGATCGCCATGGCGGGGGGCGTCCTGACTGCCTGTTCGTTCATGTTCCAGATTCGTGGGAGAGAGCATGATGGATGGGATGCCTTTATGTCAGGTCGTGGTATTCTTTTTGGCTGAAGCGCCAGGCTCCCAGTGCGAGCAGCACCAGGGTTAGCCCAATCAGGATGAACATGGCCAGCGCTCCCGGAATAGGCAATACCAGGCTCTTGCGAGAGGGATCGATACCCAACATACCGGTGGCGGTAGGCCAAGTTCGGTAAGCAGCCCAATCATAGGCCATACAGCGGGTATAGAAGGCAATGCTGATCCGCTTGAGCAGACCGGGCATCGTGCCGATCAATCCTTCCAACAAGAAAGCATACGCCATTCCCAGGACGGTGGAGCGACGAAATAGCGCACCAAAGAGCATAAATAGCGACAAATAAGCGATACTACCGAGCGCGACACAGGGCCAAAGCTGCTGGAAGACGTCCAAACCCGGCCACATTACCTGAGGATGAGTGGTTTCGGGCTTGAGCAGTTCAGGGAGCAGCAACGACCCGGCCCCCGGACCCATTTCGGGCAGACGCTGAGCGATCGAGGTGTTCCAGTTGAAATCCATGGCTCGTGGTCCGACCGAGAATCCAGCAAGCAAAAATCCCCCCAGCGTAAAACTCAGCGTCCATGGTATCGCGGCGGTAAACTTGGCGAGGTAAATCAGGGAACGAGGTAAAGGGCGAGTCAAGGTCCACACCAGGCTACGTTCTTCCCACTCGCCACCCAGGGCTTGTGTACCGAAACAGAGGCAGATCAAAGGCACCAGCAAATTGAAGTAAATGCCGGGAAGATTCTCATTTCCGATGATTAGTTCACGGGAAAAGTTGGCGACATTCCATCCGGGGCGACCTATGGAGGCATTAAACGTGGAGACTACGAGCACAATGCCGGCCAGCAGAAAGATGAGCACCAGCGCGGTCAGCGTCTGAAGCGAGCGCCCTTGCCGCCAGAACGAGAGCTTGACCAGATACCACCATGAATGCCACATGGAGATTAGCATAGGAAGGAGGCGACAAGGTGGTACGCACCTTGGGATCATCTGCTAAAACAAAAGGATGACCACCCTGCTCTACCAATCACCTCGATTCACCGAACATCGTACCGGCCACGGCCATCCCGAACGGCCCGAGCGTTACCTGGCAGTTACCAGCCATTTGCCGTTTCAACAAATCGCTGTTGCATGTCGTACGCCCGCTTTTGAACCACTCACAATGGAGCAACTGGCTACGGTACACGATCCTGAAGTCGCAGCCATCGTCAGGCATGCCAGCGAGATGGGTGGCGGCAGTATCGAAGCAGATACGGTCGTCAGTCCCGCATCGTATGAAGTCGGCCTGCTCGCTGCGGGGGCCTGTTGCGGCGCTGTTCAATCGGTGATGAAGGGTGATGCACAGAGAGCGTTCTGCCTGGTGCGACCTCCGGGTCATCATGCCACGCCTTCACTGAGCATGGGGTTCTGTTTGTTCAATAACATCGCCCTGGCTGCCCGGCAGGCGATTGCCTGCGGTGCCAGCCGAGTGCTGATCGTCGATTGGGATGTGCATCATGGCAACGGCACTCAGGATGCTTTTTACGATGATGAGCAGGTCTTCTTTCTAAGTCTGCATCGCTCGCCGTTCTATCCGGGTACGGGACTGGCGAATGAAACGGGCACCGGTGCCGGGTTGGGCAGCACGCTCAATATTCCATTACGTTTCGGCATCAGCCGCAAGGACTATCTGGCTGCCTTTACCACCTCTCTGGAGAAGGCAGTTGATCAATCCAAGCCCGATATCATCTTGCTCAGCGCCGGTTTTGATGCTCACAAGCAAGACCCCATTGGCTCATTAGGGTTAGAGGTTGAAGATTACACGACCCTGACCGAAGCTTTGCTTCAGGCGGCTCAAACCCGTAGTAACGGGAGGCTCGTCAGTTGTCTGGAAGGTGGTTACCACCTTGATCGACTGGCCGAGTGCGTCACTGCTCATCTCCAAGTCCTATCACAATCGGGTAAATAGATAAACTGGGATACTAGTATTTCGCTGATCTTCGTTGTCACAGTTGCCCACTCTCTTGAGTCATCTTCTTTCTTCTTGTTTTAACCAGCCTTCCATGGCGATAGCTATCTTGTGAAGCGTCGTCATTATTCCTGGACAACGCAGGCCCTCTATCTCATGCCATTGACGTGGATAGCGCTGGTCGGCTGCCAGGGTATGGCGACTTCTTCATTCGTGATGTTGGAACCTCCCGCCCTGGCTATGACACAGCCAGACGGTTCCAGCACGGAGTCGATGCCTTCCCACGTCGGGCCAGGCAAAGCGGCATCGACTCCGAACCGCATGGCGCAGCCGACAGTGAGTTCTTCACCTGAAGAGAAAGCAACGTCGGCTGCGCCGGGATCGTCAGAGCCGCGAACGATGGCTCAGGCCCGTGTGCTGCTGCTCAAAGCTACAGCCTGCCTCGAAGCTAATGATCTGATCGGCGCAACGACCATTCTACAACGGTACCTGCACGCTTTTCCCGATGCGGTGCTCGTTCGCATGCAACTGGGCGAACTCTATTTCAAGCTCTCTCAGTTCAATGATGCTCAACATCAATTCAAAGCTGCACTCGCTGAAGTGATCGATCCGGAGCTACCCATCCACTGCCGTCTGCACGGCCACAGTCGTCTCGTTGATATTGCTTCGATGAACAAGGATCGCTTCAGTGAAGAACTGCACCGGGGCATCGGCCTGGCACTGCTGGCTGAGATGCGCCTGCAGGAAACAACAACTTCCCAGTCTGTCAGCGCACAAGAGCTTTTGGGCAAGGCTCGCCTGGCACTGAACAAGGCGAAGAAGCTTTCGACCTGCGATGCCCGGCCTTCGCTTTATCTCGTATCTGTCTGGCACATGATGCAGCAACAAGCCAACGCCGAGCATGAACTGGCTCAGGCGATGCTCTACTCGCACCTCACCCGGCTCAATGCATACGAGCAGATGCGATTGGCACAGTATGCTGTCGAACTACGTTGTGAAAATCATATCAGCCTGAATCGCTGAAGATGGTGAACATCTCGAGCGATTCAGGCTGTGGATTGATAACGGCGAGCTTCCGGAGCTGGTTGTGTGGTCAAGTTGAGGAGGATCTAACCTCCGAAAGCCCGCCTGGCTCAGGTTATCGACGGAATCGACTGAAGAAGCCGCCGCCAAAGCTAACGGTGACGTTCGATGGAGTATCCAGCTTCTCCATGCGTTGGTTGAACTCACGATTGATGCGTTCAATCTGGAACTCGCTGCCATACTTGGCCGAGGGCCAACGGCTGCCGAACTTCTCCTGACGGTCGAGGCGGTCGAGATACTCCATCTCGTAGAACTGGCGGGAGTTCCAGGAGAGATAGAGGGGCTGAATGTTGCCGTAGTGATACCGTTCGTAGTAGCTGGCCCCTTCATACGGGCCGACGTTGCCGCGGTTGGCCTGGCGGGTGATTTCATCACTGCCAATGCCCTGGGCGTAGCTGGCCAATGGCAGTGCCAGCAGGAAGGCGACGCTGAGGAGAGTTGGTGATCGCAACATCATGGTCATCCTGACGAGACGAGGTGGGAAACAATCATCCTTCGTATGAAATCTACACCAGCCTCGACGCAGGAACTTGAAAACAAACAGACCTTTCGTCAGTTCAACCATAAGCCAGAGCAACTATAACGACCTTAACGGGAATAGGAGTCCAGCACTTGTCTGAATACTGGTCGTTTGTGGTGGTGACCTTCGTTTCGATCTTCACAATGATCGATCCGCTGGGCAATATCCCGGTCTTTATTGCGCTCACGGAAGGCCTCAGTCCGCGCGATGTCCGACGGGTCGCGTGGCGGGCGACGCTGACTGCCACCCTGATTCTGCTGTTATTTCAGTTTGCCGGGCAGGCGATCTTCAGCCTGTTTCACATCTCGTCGAACAGTTTGCAGATCGTGGGTGGGGTCATCTTCTTCGTGACCGGCTACGAGATGCTGCAAGCCAGGCTGACTCGGTCGCTGCATGATAATGGGCCGAGCGATGTCACCTACGCCAACGATATCGCCATCACGCCGCTGGGCATTCCGATGATCTGTGGGCCGGGGGCGATCACGACGGTGATCATCCGCATGACCGATGCCGACTCAGCCGTGAAACAGGGACTGCTCACATTGGTGATTATCGTGACGCTAGTTATTACTTTCATCATGCTCATCGGAGCCAAGAGCATTCTGAAGTTCCTTGGTGAATCGGGGAACAAGGTATTGCTGCGACTGATGGGCCTGATCGTGATGGCCATTGCCGTCGAACTGTTCTTCAGCGGGTTGACGCCTTATGTGAAGGCGATTCTTGCGAAGGGTTGATACCAGCCCGCAGCGCTAGCAAGGGAGACACTGCAATCGCTTGGCGTTCCCTTGCTAGCGCTGCGGGCTGGTATATTAGATCACTTACCAGTGTGGCCGAAGCCGCCGGTGCCGCGAGCGGTCTCCGGGAGAGCTTCGACTGGCTGCCAGGTGACATGCGAGACCGGGGCGACAAGGAGTTGAGCGATGCGCATGCCCCGCTCGATGGTCACTGCTTCCTTGCCCAGATTGATCAGTCCAACTTTCACTTCGCCACGATAGTCTGCGTCAATCGTTCCGGGAGCGTTCACCACCGTCAGTCCCGACTTGATCGCAAGCCCTGAACGTGGACGAACCTGGGCCTCGAATCCTACGGGTATGGCCATGCTGAAACCACAGGGAACGAGCGCAATCTGCCCCGGCTGAATGGTGATTGGTTCCCGTACGGCAGCGGGCAGGTCCATCGCTGCTGCGTGTTCGGTTTGATATTGAGGTAAAGGCAGGTCGCTATTTCCGGAAAGTTGTTGGATAGCGACTTGGAGTTCGTTTAGCATGATGCCTTCTGTTGTTGTGTTTGGTCTTTTTCTCCTCCCCTTACCATGGCGAGTTTGGGGGAGGTTGGGTGGGGTTCTGCTCCTCAGCAAACTTACCCCCTCCAACTCCCCCTTGGAAAGGGGGAGAGAAAGAAAAGATACTGTCTCAACTGATGATACCGAGGTTGATCATGCTCAGTCTATTTCGTGCAGCAGCCATCGCCCTTAGTCTTTGCCTGGTTCTTTCGGCCAGTGGCCAGGATACGGGCAAGCCCAAGTTGTCTGAGGCGATCAAAGGGGTGATCGATCAACCGAAGTATAAGACGGCTCACTGGGGGCTTTACGTTCTTGACGCCAAGACGGGTGATGTGCTGCTCGATCACCAGAGTGAGAAGCTCTTTGCACCGGCTTCCTGCACCAAGCTCTTCAGCGTCGCTGCCGCATTTGATCAACTGGGTGCTGATTATCGGTTCCATACACCTCTGCGGCATACGGGGAAGCTGGATGAACAAACGAAGACGCTGAAGGGCAATCTCATCCTCGTCGCCAGCGGCGATCTCACGATGGGGGGACGCACCCTGCCCGATGGCACCATCGCTTTCAAAGACAACGATCACACCTACGCCAACGGCGGAATCAAAGGGCAACTCACCGATGTTGATCCGCTCACAGGTCTCAATCAGATCGCCAAGCAGATTGCTGAGAAGATCAAAACTATCGAAGGTGATGTGCTGATCGATGATCGGCTCTTCGAGAAAGCTGAGGGGAGCGGCAGCGGTCCGGGCAAGCTGACACCGATCATCGTTAATGACAATGTCGTCGACTTTGTGATTACTCCCGGTGCCGAGGTGGGCCAACCGGCCAAGGTGGTGCATCGTCCCGAGGGTAGCGCGATTCAGGTGGATGCCCAGGTCGAGACGATCAGTGAAAGCCCACCTGCTACCGAGGGTGAGAAAGCCAGGAAGAACAAACCGAGCATCTCTGTTAGCAGCCCCAGTGCAGGGCGGTATGTGGTGCGTGGCGTGATGCCGGTCAACCATACGCCGCTGGTGCGGGTGCGAGAAGTTGATGATGCAGCCAGCCACGCACGCAGTCTGTTGATTGATGCGCTGAAGCGGGCGGGGGTGAAGGTTAAGGCTTCCACGCTGGGATCGCAGTCGATGGAATCGTTGCCGACTTCCGAAGCAGTCGCTCAATTGCCGATGGTGACTGAATTCGTTTCACCACCGCTGGCAGAGCATGCCAGGTTGATTCTCAAGGTCAGTCATAATCTACATGCCAGCACATTGCCGTTGATCGTCGCTTCACATCATCAACAGCGAACGCTGGGGCAGGGTCTCAAACATCAGGAAGCAACGCTCAAGAAACTGGGCGTGCCGATGGAGGGCGTTTCGTTTGGCGGCGGAGCAGGGGGCTCACGGTCGGACTATGCGAGCCCGAAGGCTGCGGTCACCTTGTTACAAGCGATGGCCAAGCGGCCCGATGGGGCAGCCTATCGTCATGCCCTTCCAATAGTTGGTGTGGATGGCACCCCAGCCGGGGCTGTCGATGCGGACAGCCCCGCCAAAGGGAAGTTCCAGGCCAAGACCGGCACGTTAAGCTGGAACAATGGCTTAACTGGCAACGACCTCATGACCAGCAAGGCCCTTTCGGGCTATGGCGAAACAGCATCGGGCAGACAGGTGATATTCGCCTTCTTTGTCAATAATGTGCCTGTGGGTGAGGACGGAACCACCCAGGCCGGGCGTGATCTGGGTAAATTGTGTGAACTGGTGTATCGTAGCGAATAGCAGTCCATCGGGAGGGCGAGGCTCCTGCCGAGCTATTTTGCGATTGATTGAAGCTCGGCGGGAGCCTCGCCCTCCCACAAGAAGTAGCCTAGTCGGACTAGACGTATTCCGCCAATGAGGTATAGAGGAAACCTGTGAGAAACGGGCAGAGGATACTCTGCGCTGAAAGCATGAGCGCTGTTCAAGGATGAGCTGCGCACGTCCTTCAGGGAGGAAGGCACGATGTTATCGCGAAAAATTCTGGCCATCATCTGGGTACCTCTTGCATCGGTGATCCTGCTGGCACAAACGCCAACGGCCCCGGAACCAACGATCAAATATCCGCTTACCCCTCGGGAAGGCCCCTGGCTCATTCACGTGGCCAGCTTCCGAGGTGACCAGTCGCTCGATTTCGCGCAGCGACTGGCAGAGGAAGTACGAACCAAGCATCGTTTGCTCAGCTTCGTCTATTCGATGAACGAAAAAGACGCGATGGATGATCGTGAACAGCTTCGGCAGTATCAGATGAAAATGATCGGCTCCGACAAGGTAGCTGAGACCAATGAACCTCAGAAGTTCAAGACCGTGCGCATCATCAAGGAATACTCGGTCTTCGTTGGCAACTATCCAACCATGGAAAAGGCTCGTGAACATACAGAGGATATCAAGGCGTTCCCGCCACCGACGAGTATTCCTGAATACGGCCTCAGCCTCTTTAACGAGTCTAATGCCGCCGCCAAAGCTGATCCTCAGGGCAGTGAAATTGCCAACCTGTTCAAACTGAAGACCACCACCAGATCAGAAGACCGCAAGCTCCTCAGCGCCAAGGTAGGCAATCCCTTCCGTCAGGCGTTCGTTGTCCGCAATCCTTTCTTAGCCCAATCGAAGATCAAGACGGTCGTCAATCAGCATGCACCGGTGCCCATGGATCCCTCCTGGCCTGGACTGAACGAGAAAGAAAAGTATTCGATCTTCACCAATGCCAAGCCCTGGACGCTGGTGGTAGCCAAGTTCGCGCCGCCGACGGATGTTCAAACGACAGCGACCGGTAGCGTAGTGCAGACCGGCGTGGGGCTTCCCGGACAGAACCTGGGCAAGGGCCTGGAGGCCGCCGCCGAAACCGCCCGACAGGTTGCTGATCTTTTGCGAGATGGCGGCAAAGGGTACGATGCCTACGTCTTTCATACCCGCCAGTACAGCCTGGTAACGGTGGGCGCGTTTGACAGCCGGTACGATCCCAAGATGGAACAGGCCTGGACGATCCTGAAAGACTTTGCAGAGAGTCAACAAAGCGGAGCCTTCAGCCTGCTGTTGAAGCTGCCTTTACCGATGCAGATACCAGGGCGATAGGCTTGGACTTTTGAACTGCATGCAGGCGTGATGTCACTCATTGCACGGGCGATGAGTACCTGATAGGATCAGGTGAAACAACAGGCTGGGAGAACAGGTAATGACCTACGGTGATCAGGGAGGAACCGAACTGAGCACGCTCCGTGGCAGGGATTATCCCGGCGTGAGGCAGTTCAGCATCTTTCTTGAGAATCGCGTGGGAGCGCTGCTCGACCTGGTACGCCGTATCGAGGCATCCGGGAATCGGATTGTAGCCATGACGGTAGTCGATTCCATCGACTGTGCCGTGATTCGTTTGATCCTCAGCGATCCGGAGCGTGCTGCGGAAACACTCAAGCTGGCCAAGCTGCCTTTCCTTGAGTCCAACCTGCTGCTGGTGCAGTTGCCTCCGGGCAATTCGCCGCTGGGCAAGGTGTGCAAGGCATTGCTTTCGGCTGAGATCAATATCCATTACGCTTACCCGCTCATGATCGGCAGCGCCAGCCATCGTCCGGTGCTGGCCATCCATGTGGACGATCAGGATACGGGCAGTCAGACTTTGGAGCGAGAAGGGTTTTCAGTGCTATCCGAAGGCGATTTGGAAGCAGACTGATTTCCTGTGTCGCCTTTACCTTGCACGTAAATGCTCTTCATGACCACTCGAATGAACCATAGAACATAGGAAGAGTAGGACTAGAACTAACTTCAGGGTTCTGTTTTGAATCTCGCCGCTCTCTATGTGTATTCGATCATTGTCGGCTGGATCTTTGTAACCGGCGTCGGCATCCTGCCGCTTATTCCTGAAGAGTTTGCGGTCGCCAGTCTCGGCGTGTGGATGCACAAGAATCCCGATGCCATCCTCGTCATCGGCTGGCTGGTCTGTGTCGCGGCGGTGCTCGGTACCGATCTATTTCTCTATGCTGTCGGTCGTATCGGCGGACCAAGGTTAATGAACCGGCCTTTCGTGCAGAAGTTCCTTAAGCCCGAACGTGTGCAGCTCTTCGCCCACAAGTTTCAGGAGCGCGGTATCTGGTTCATGCTGACAGCCCGGCTCATTCCCGGCTGGCGTTCGGCGGTGTTCATTACCGCCGGGGTTATTCAATATCCGGTAGGGAAGTTCTGCCTGGCGGACGCCATCTCAGCCGTGCCGCTGGTCACGTTCTTTTTCTTCGGCGGGTATTTTGCCGCTGATACGATTAATGGAATCATCGCCAATATTCATCGTGCCCAGAACATGCTGCTGCTGCTGGCTTTTGTCGGATTGTTGATTGCCGGCGTCATCTTCTATCTTCGCTGGATGCGAGCCAGGGAGAAGGAAGAGGCGGTTGAGGAAGCGATCGAACACGTCAAAATGGAAGAGGCACAGGCACACCATACAGAAACAGAGCCTGTGCCAGGATTGATGGCCAATCCGATGCGTGCCAAAGAGAAAGAAGACGAAGCTGAGAAAGCGATTGAACAGGTCAAAATGGAAGTAACTCAGCCGCACAACGCAGAATCCGAGTCCGTTAGCCGTTAGCCGCCAGTGGAGCGGAGGCTCCCATCGGGCCGCAGTCGAATTAGATAGTCTCTCCAGCGCTGTTGACATGTCTCAATAGGCATGCCAGTCAGTTTTTCAAAGCGTTTCACTTCATCACCACTGACCGGAGAGCTGACGAAGTCCACCAGAGCGGGGCTGCCAAGTAACTTGAGATCGAAGGTCAGGAAGTGGGACAGAGCCCAACTGGCGTTGTAGTGCCTGTCGGCATCGAAGCTTTCCTTCGTATGCCGCACGAAGAACTGTTGGGCGGGGGCTTGCAGTATCTCACGGATAGTCATGAAACGGCCACGACGAACCTCGTCTTGAATCTCAAGCAGGCGCTTTTCATCGATGCGACCGATTTTGAGTTGATCGACTTCGACAAAGGCGTTCTCGAAGATCTGGGCCAGACCTTCGTTGAGCCAGCGTGGGACATAATACCGGGATGAGGGAAACACCCATTGCTCGAGATAGGCATGAAAGGCTTCGTGATAGAGAATGGAGTAGAATGCCGCTTCGATTTTGGCATAGGTGTCTTCGTTTTCGGTGTGCAGCGTGTGGAGCTGATAGGTAAGTTGCTGGATTTGCTTCGTGAGCAGTGCAGGGGGCTGACCGCTGTAGTGCTTCTGTAGTTTCTTCTTCTGATCGGTCAATTCCTTGAGCTGTTCCTGTTGCTTGCTGTTCAGCTCGTCCAGTTGCCTGCTCTGGTTTTCCAGATCAGAGCCAATGAGTATCTCATCGGCTTTGGCATCGTAGACCGCGGGATTCAGGATTGAGATGCCCTTCTTTTGCTGCCAGGCGCGATACTCAGCCAGGGTATGAAACAAGATGACACGGACAGGCTTTCGGGGTTGATGCCGTTGACCCAGTGTGTTGACGTAGGCGGCGAAGATCTCATCGAGCCTGACGGCGACGAGCCGGACCAGGCTTTCCCGGGCGTTGGAGAGCAGTTCGAAGTAGGGGCCTTGATAGAAATAAGCCGTGCCGGTACCTTCGATCCAGGGGGCTTTGTTCAAAGGCAGCTGTTCGACTTTGGCAGCTTCTCGCTTCTTGCTGGTTTCGATCTTGTTGAAGTGCTCCCTGGCCAAACTGCGACCCGGCTCCTTGGCTTTGCTGATGCCGGCGATTTCGGTGCGATCATAGGTCACTTCAAACACCATGGTGCGCACACCAGGCTTACCGGCAAGAAACTGAAAACGAATGTGGAGGGTGGCCTCTTCCACCACCAGGCCTTCTATCCGGCTGCCGTTGTGGAGAGTGAGTTGATCAAACTCATGCTTGAGGGCCGGTTTTTCCTGGGCGGCTGATGAGGTGATCAACAGGCAGAGAATGGCTAACGAAGACAGGGCGACAATACGAAGGCAGCCTGAAGCGCAAGCGTGGGGAGATCGCGTGGGGATAGAGAATACTCGCTTCATTGTTCTTCCGGGTTTATCGTTGCATGTCATGATGGGCTGCGCCACAAAAGAAACCCCTCACCCCCAGCCCCTCTCCCCGGTGGGGAGAGGGAGAGATACTGGAGAGAGGAATAACATCTCGATTACTTCGCAGCGCCGATGCAAAAGAGATGTTCCTGGCCGCGAACATAGAGCTTGCCATCTGCCATCGCTGGCGAGGCCAATACTCCTTCGCTGAGCTTGAGGCGCCCCAAGGGCTCATACTTCTTTGGACTGGCAGTAAAGACAAATAGTTCCCCCTCCTCGTTGATGCCGATCACCTTTCCATCCACGAGGAGCGGTGAGGAGGTGAAGTTGCCGGCGAGACGCTGCGTCCAACTGGCCTTGCCAGTCTTGAGATCGAGACAGCCCGCCACGCCCTTGTCGGCGACGTAGTAGACCTGGCTGTTCTGTTCCAGGAAGCAAGTGACATAGGGAACGTCACGGCGGAGTTGCCAAAGCAGGTGTGGCGTTCGATCTTCGGTGGTATCGCCTTGTGGCAACTTGACGGCGATGGTGTCACGGTCGCCTCCCCCATCACCGGCGGAAGCCAGCAGGGTGTTGCCGGTGCTGAGCACGGGCGAACTGACGCTTCGTAACGGCTTGGTTTCAAACGGCCAGGACCAAGTCCAGTGGGGATTCCCCGTCGCCAGATCATCGCCGGCTAGGCCCGCTGTACTGGAGACAATGACTTCTTCGCCCTGATGACTGGTACGCACCAGGGGAGTGCAGTAGCTCGCCCGGAAGTGTTGTCGTTTCTGCGTCCAGAGCACTTTGCCACTCTTGGAGTCGACGCAGAAGACTTCGGCATGAGTGTCGCCATCACTGACGGCAATCACCTTGTCATGGGCGACAATGGGAGAGTAGCCTGCTCCATGCTGACTTTCATGCTTGCCTAAAGGGACCGTCCAGAGAGGTTTGCCATCGCTACATCGGTATGCAGCGAGGCTAACAGCGGAGCCATCCCAATGACAGAAATAAACGCACTCGCTGTCGCAGGCAGCGGTGCCGGAAGCCAGCGAGTTCTTCTTGTGCATGGATGAGCGTTTGCCGGCGATGGATTGTTTCCACACCAGGCTGCCGTCGCTGCCGCTGAGGCACATCACCAATCGTTCCTGGCCGCTCTTATCGGCAGCTTGCAGGTAGATGCGCCCGTTCTCAATGACCGGAGAACCGTGACCTTCACCGGGCAAAGGCACTTTCCAGAGGATAGCCTTCTCGTTCCAGGTTACCGGCCAGTTCAGACCGATGCCCTGGCCGGAACCGTTGGGCCCACGAAAGCACAGGCCAGGAATGGGTCGCATTTTCAGCGGGCGGAGCAAACAGTAAGGCTAGCAACAAGACAGCGTGCATAAGAATCACTCAAGAAGATAGAGCGCAACTCACATCACTGTAGCGGAACTCGCCCAGAGTTCCGTCTGAGATCATGCACGGAAGTCTGGCGACTTCCGCTACACTGAAATGAGAACGGTACTTGCACTGGACTACTTCATCATGGAATAGGCCGTGGGATCGAGCCAGACCCGATCAACTTTTTCGACGATCTTTCCATCGGCTTCGGAGGCTGCCTGAGCTTTCTTCCAATCGGGATCAGCGACGAAGGCCTTCCAACTGGCTTCGGCATCCTTGCGGCTCTTGTGAGCCACCAGGTAGTACAGTTTCTTGTTGGCGTCTTCACCCTGGGGCTGCCAGAAGCCTATCAGCGTCATGCCGTGTTTGGTCAACAGAGCATTGGTGTGATTCTTGAAGCGGGCGTTCATGGCATCCATGCGTCCGGGCAGAACGGAGTAGATGCGCAGTTCAAAGACACGGTTGGCCTCTTCGAGATGTTTCGCCCATAGCGTTTGCGCACCCCAGCCGACAGCCATCGCCAGAACCAGGGCTGAGAAAACCATTGCTCGCTTCATAGTTTGAAAGCTCCACCAGAGTTGGAAAGGAATCTCTTCCAGTGTACTGGATGAAGCGCTGCAATAGCGAATGTATTTTTTCGACGAAGGTAACCCAGTTACTCAAGAGCAACTACTCGTCCTTTTTGCCAAGAAATCGGCTCAGGATACCACTGCGACGGGGAGTATCCTGCCCTTCCGGAGCGCGGCGGTTCAGTGCGGGCAGATGGGGTGCGGCGGGTACACCGCCCTGAGGAGTTTGATAAGCTGGTGTTCCGCCGGCAGGCGTGAGCAGCCCGGCCGGGTCGGCACGCAGTTCATCACGCATACGTCGGATGGGCGATGCATCTTTTAGGGCGCTCTTCTCAAGTGTCTCAAGTTTGAGTTTAAGTTCCGCTTTGGTGCGCTGCAGATCGTTACGTTCCCGGGCAATCTCGGCACGTTCCCGGGCCATGCTCAGTTCCATTTGGCGACACTGCCCTTCCATCGACTGTCGATCCTCTTCCAGCGTTTCCCGCTCTCGTTCCAACTCGCCATGCAAAGCGATGAGTTCCTCTTCAGAGACGCCTGACGATTGTTTGGCCTGCAACTCATTGACGATCGTTTCCAGTTCTCGAATGTGCTCGGACTTTTCTTCAAGCATCTTTTCAACATCGGCTTCACGCTTCAGAACTTTGACAGCCTCCGCTTCAAGCTGAGTTATGCGCCGGCGTGCTTCCTCGCCGAGTTGCTTAAGTTGAGCGTTCTCGTGCCTCAGCGCGGCCACTTCGTCGGAATCGAGGCAGATGTTGAGTTCAGACTTGGGCTTGTTCTCGCTGGTGCCGACCTTCGACTGGATGCGATTCAAACGCGCGTTCGAATTCATCTTCCGATTCCCACTTCTCGGCAGGGGGAGGCACATCAAGAACAATATTGGGCGAACTCTTAACCGCCATGGTAATATCCTGAAACGAATCGGAAGCGGATATTAACAGTATAACTTGCAAACCAGGTCGGCGCAGCGTGTTTGGGGCAATTATTTTGCCCCGCTGCCGATGTTAGCTGTGAAACCTGCCTGACGACGCCCTTATTCGGCTGACGGCTGAGAATCTGCCGGTTTTGATTCGCCCGGGGTAGCTGGGGGGGCGACCGAGTCAGTGGGCGGAACCGGGGTTCCTGCCTGCACATCGTCAGGTACTTTAGTCTCAAAAAGAGCCTTCAACTCGCCAAAAGTGCGAAGGGGGGCTTTGCCGGCCAGTGCCGCCTCGGTGAGCTTGGGCTTAGGCTTTTCCTTCCGCTTGATGGGAGGACGCGGTGGTTCTTGCGGTTGCTGTGGCACCGATCCTTCGTGTCGAGGCGGCATCCGCCGCCCGCTGCCTCCGCCGCCGAAACGTCCACCACCCTGGCCCTGGCCGCCACCGAAGCGACCGCCTCCGCCACCCTGGTGTCTTCCCTGGCCGCGTTGATCGTGGCCTCGTTGATCAAAGCGACGCTGGCCGTCGCCCTGTTGACCGTGCTGTTCACCACCAGTCGGCCTTGGGCCATCAGGCCGGGGAGCACGGGGCGGACGATCTTCACGGTGTTCGCGCGGAATGGCGGGCCACCTTGTTCCTGTCCCTGACCGTGAGGCCGGCGTTCATGTTGTTTGCGTTCGGTGCCCGGAGCGATCATCGTTAAGGATACACGCCGCCGTTCCATATCAACAGCCATCACCCAAACCGTCACGATGTCGCCAACGGAGACAATGTCGTACGGGCTCTTGATGAACTTGTTAGCCAGTTGGCTGATGTGAACGAGGCCAGAATCTTTGAGGCCGACATCCACAAAGGCGCCGAAGTCAACCACGTTCTGAACAGTGCCCTTAAGTTCCGAACCGGGCCTGAGGTCTTCAATCTGCAGGATGCCCTTCTTGAAGATCGGCTCTGGCAATTCGCTTCGGGGATCACGCCCAGGCTTGACAATGGCTTCAATGAGATCATGCAGAGTGGGGAGACCAATACCCAGTTCCGTGGCCAAAGCTTCGGTGGGCAGGGCGTCGAGCTTGCCCTTGAGTTCAAGAAGAGCTGCGCCGTCAGATAGAGCGGCGGGTGTAAGGCTGACCTTTTCGAGTAATTTCGCGGCAGCCTGATAACTTTCCGGGTGAATCGCCGAGTTATCAAAAGGGTTCTCAGCTTGCGGGATGCGGAGGAAGCCTGCCGCCTGGGTATAAGTTATTTCACCGATGCCAGGAACGGCGCGGAGTTCTTCGCGAGACTTGAACGGTCCCTTCTCTTTGCGAAAATCGACGATGGCGTGGGCACGCAGTTGGTTGAGACCGGCAACATACCGGAGCAGTGGAGCGCTCGCCGTGTTGAGATCGACACCAACATAGTTCACACACGATTCGACGACGCCTTCCAGCGATTCTTTCAGACGTTTCTCGGCGATGTCGTGTTGATAGAGGCCAACGCCCAGGTTCTGCGGGTCGATCTTGACCAGTTCACTGAGCGGGTCAACCAGACGGCGGCCGATGGAAATGGTGCCTCGCGCCGTTGCATCGTGACTGGGGAACTCTTCACGGGCAATGGGGCTGGTGGAGTAGTGGCTGGCTCCTGCTTCGTTGACAATGATGTAAGCGACACCGGGCAGAGCCTCGGCGATGGCGGCGGCGACCAGTTCTTCGGTTTCGCGGCTGGCGGTACCGTTCCCGATAGCAATGACGTTGCTTTGATGCTGTTTGGCGAACTCGATCAGCTTGGCCCGGGCCTCGGCTTTGCGGGTGGCAGCTACTTCCGCGGTGGCATCGATAGAGGCAGTTGACGATTCAGCGGCAGGAGCCTCGACGGCTGCGGGCGGGGCTGCTTCGGTGGGAGTTACCTCAGCAGCGGGAGCTTCGGTCGCAGTTGGAGGCGGAGTTTCGGTTGAGGCTGCATCCACTGTGGGTGCAGCAGCATCAGCTACGGGTTCGGACACTGGGGTCGTTGCTGCGTCCGCCTTTTCTTCCTTGTCTTTCTTGTCCTTCTTCTTTTTCTTTTCCCACTTAGGCTGGTTCGAGCCTCCGAACGGATAGATGGTGCTGGTATCGAGGAGATTGCCCGCTTCATCGAGGGCGGCAAGTTTGCAGCCGGTGCGGTAGGCAGGATCGATGGCGAGGATGCGTTTGCCATGAACCGGCGGCTGCAGGAGCAGGCGGCGGAGGTTGCGGGCAAACACCACGATGGCATGGTCTTCCGCGCGTTCTGTGAGATCTCGGCGGATTTCCCGTTCGATGCTGGGAGCCAGCAGGCGGGTGACCGCGTCCTGAGCGAAGCCGGAAATCAACCCTGAATGGGGATGATCCTGTAGTGGCAGGCGATCGAGAGCGTAACCATGCAGACGAACGAGGTCAGCGTCGAACTTGGCTTTCAGGACGTTCTCGCGCTCGCCCCGATTGATGGCGAGAATGCGATGGGGAGGAATCTGCCGGGCCAATTCGTTATAGGTGTAGTAGTCCTTGAACTCGACACCCTGGCCTTCAGCCACGTTGTCATTCTTGGTGACGACTAGCCGGGCAGTATCCCAGAGGAAACGGCGTCCGAGATCACGCACTTCGGGGAGCTCGGCAATTTGTTCAGCAAGGATGTGGCCAACACCGATCAGAATGTCGTCGGCGGTGTTGACACCCTTTTCAGGATTTACCAGAGTGGGGAGCAGCTCAGCAAGGTTGTTGACGACTGGATCACGATTCCAGATCGAAGCAGCCAGTTCCCCCAACCCCTTTTCCCGAGCGGCAGCGGCGAGCGATTTCTTCTTCGGCTTATAGGGCAGATACAAGTCTTCGAGACGCTTGGGGTGGTCGCAATGAAGGATAGCGTCGCGCAGTTCATCAGTCAGCTTGCCCTGCGTGGTGATATTGCGAAGAATAGTCTGCTTGCGTTCTGCCAGGGAGCGTTGTTGTTGAACACGCTTTTGGATTTGACGAAGAACCTCCTCGTTGAGGCCCCCGGTACGTTCCTTGCGATAGCGGGTGATGAAAGGGATGGTATTGCCTTCATCGAGCAAATGAACGACTGCTTCCACCTGCACTTTGCGAATCTGCAGGTCTTGAGCGATGCGACCAAGATCGAAATGGACGACGACTTCTGGAACAGTAACGGGAGACGCAGAGGCAGCAGCCGAAGTTGATTCAGATGCAGTTTCCTGAGCAGGCGATTCCTGAATGGGGTGTGGCATCTCACTGGCAGGCGCAGCAAGGAGCGGCTCCGACGGCGTAGCAGAATGGCTGTCGGGAGAAATAGGGGGCGCTGCCTCGGTCTCAGTCAGGGGCGCGTCGTTCGTGATCATGCCAGCGTGCTCAGGGTAGATAGGGGATGCCACGCAGTCACCACAAGGCTGAGCCTCGGCGCTTTCGTAACGGGCATCCTGTGTATAGTTTACGTCACTGTGATGTTACGGCATAGAGTATCATTGTCAAAGCATAAAACCCCGCTTTTGTGCTCAAACACATAGCCTTCATTATTTGCTGCGTTCTACCAGTCTTAATGCTCGTTCTACTATGCGAATCCAGGCCGCTTCGTTTAGAGGGTGTTCCGTATCGTTCCATGTGAAGGAGAAGGCGTACCACTCAGAGTTGGCTCGTAACCGTCCCAATAGAGAAAGGTTGAAAACGCCAACCTCTGCGCCGCCTTTGAAGCCAAGATAGTTCCAGGCATGATCGTCCATATCGAACGGTCTGGTGATAGCCAGTAGGGGAAGCACCTCCTTTTGAAGAGGGGATTGCCTAATTCTGTCCAGCAGTCTTACCAGGTCTTCAGTCGCGAAAAACCATTCAATAGTATCGATAGCCTGAGGCAGTTCAGCCATTCGAGGCATTCCCAGAGTAATTTTGGCCAGCTCAGGCAGGTAGTTTCGTTTCTCCTCAGGCGTGCGTTGCAGGAAGGCTTGGACCTGCTGCGGCGTCATGACCAGCTTCAATTTGAATAACTCATTTGTTCTCAGAAACGGACGATTTCGTTCAGGGTGAAGCACTTTCACTGTCTTTTGGTGTTCTTCGAGAGTATCCCGACCGAGGATCAACATGAGATTATCGGCAGCGGTATTATCGCTGCGAGAAAGCATGAGACTGGCCAGAGTATGTAAAGTCACCGGACTGCCGTTGGGCCAATCCTGCAATTGTCCAGAGGGGAGGGAACGGGCTTCATCGCGCAGCGTCACCACATCAGACCACTTTCGTTTATTGGAAGCGATGTCTTCACACAGCAGACTGAAAATAAGAAGTTTCAATGACGAACCAACTGCCAGCGGTTCGGAGGCGTTTCGTGAATAGAGCTTGTCGATCCGAGGAGTCAGTTTCCAAACACTGGCCGCGGTTTTACCAGGCAGCCTGGCCAGGTCGGCTTCGAGTTTGGCCCAGGAGTCTTCAGCAGTATCAACCGGATTAAAGAGAACATAGTTGAAACGAGAGAGTGGGCCCGTTTCCAGCTTGACTATCACACGCATTCTCTTGTCGGCTTCGCCAATAAATTCGAGCTCACCTGACCATGGATCCATGATCTTACAGATGCGATATCGTTGCACTTTTCCCAATTGTCCGGCGTTGAACTTCAGACCATCAATCAGTTTGTCACGAGGCACCACGCTGAAGAACTCGGGACTGAAACAATTCAAATGCTCTTCGTCATACTTGTTGAACAAGGTTTGCAGGTTTTGGGCGGCGCGATTCAGTCGTTGCTCCGCAACAGTCTGTGCGTTCAGGTGATTAGTCAGAGCAGCAATGAGCAACAGATAGCCTAAGTTACGCATTTTTCCAGGTCCCTGCCTTTCTTCTTCATTAATTATCGCACTCTTAAGCAGCGTAAGGTTTGCGGACGATACCTGCAATGCGGGTTATTCCGATTGGGTAAGACTACCGGCTTTTCTTCTGGGACGGGGCATGAAGGTCCGCAAGACAAATCGTTCTCAAAATCGTGATCGTCTCCAGGTATTCTGGGTGCTCGTTCTGATTCTGGGATCGTTACTGGGGACTGGGTGTACGCGCGAGTTCTTTCGCGACCGGGCCGACACGGACGTTGATCGGTTGCTTGGTAATAAGTCAAGCGATGATCGCTGGCCGCTGATCAACTATTGGATCTATCCCCATCCGCTGGCCCGTTTCGCGGACGTAGATCCGCCCGATACGCCCTCGATGCCGCCGGACGATCCTGCTGCGTGGTTCACCGCTCCGCACCCACAAAAGCCGAGCAAGATCGGTTACTACGAAGGGACCGGCTACCTTGACCTGCTTGCACAGTACGACGCTCTCAACCGAGCTGCCGAGGCACAGCAGGCTCAGCAAAACAACCAGCCGAAACCGGTTCAGCCTGAAAATGCACCTCCCGCTCGCCGTGTTTATCAGATCAACCTCGATCAAGCGTTGCAACTGGCGGTGATTAACAGTCGTGAACTCCAAACCCAGCGGGAACAGCTTTACCTGGCGGCGCTCCCTGTCACCACACAAGAGTTCAATTTCCTGCCTCAGTTCATGGCGACTCAGCAAGCCATCCGGCAATGGACGGCACAGGAATCCAGCTACGGCCCCACGAATCAGTGGGAACTGAATTCAGCTGCCGGCGTCGGCATGAACTTCGTCACCGGCGCGTCGCTGCTGCTAAAACTGGCGAATCAAACGATCATCGACATGTCCAGCAACAAGGGCCCGACGATCAGCACGTCGAGCTTGGTGTTTGATATCGGTCAACCGTTTCTTCGGGGAGGCGGTCTCGCTGTTGCTCTGGAGCCTCTTACCCAGTCTGAACGAGACTTGCTCTACGAAGTGCGTCGGTATGCCCGGTTTAACAAAGAGTTCTTCGTGCAGATCGCGGGCGGTCCGGGTGTCGGCGCGCCGGGATTGGCAGCCACGCTCGTTCAAAGCACCTTTCTCTCTTCCGGCAATACGGGAACGATTCGAGCGACGGCCACTGTGGTGGGTTACATGCCCACGGTGCTCCGCAAGCTGAGTATTGAATTACAATACCGCAATATCGATGACCTGGTGGAGCTGCTGAAGTTCTACCGTGAGTTTGCCAAGGGTGGCGGCTTATCTCCTTTGCAGGTGGATCAGGTCGAACAGCAGTTGCTCGATGCCCGCACCCAGGTTCTGGCTCAGGAGGTAAACTACCTCGATTCCATTGAACAATTCAAACTGCAGTTGGGCCTTCCGACCGATTTACCACTGGAACTGAACGCCGCCGTTCTGGAAGACCTGCGTGAGCAGATATTCCGGTTTCAGAAGCTGGAAGAAAGCCCGCCGCATTGGCGAAGATTTCACCAAGCTCGAAACAACAGAAGATGGCACCGGTAGGCTGCGACGTGAACTGCTAACCTTGATACAGAATGCGCCCCTCACACAGGGCACCGAGTTCGCCAGGAACTTTCCTGAGCGACTGGCACGATGGAGCGTACTCAACTCCACCATTGTTGAAAAAACCTCATCGTTGAGTGGAACGATGGCAGTGATCGGGCAATTGCCTAGCCTCAATGCCGGGGCGGCGTTTGCTACCATTGCTCAATCCATGAGGCCGCCTTTGCTCGCTCAGCAAATGCTGCGGGACAACCTCATCGATGCTCGGGATGATCTGGTGGATGCAGAGAAGCCGGTGCCGCCGGAGCTGGAGACAAAAATCAAATGGGCGCGAAGAGAATATGAACTGGGCGCGCTCGATGAACTTCTTACCATCTTTACGCACCGGCCCTGGCTGGTGGAGAAAACGGAACGAGAACGACGAGCCGCCCAGGATGTGATCTTCCGGCAGATTGAAGCACATCTTTCGTTGATTCTCGATGAAGCTCGTGAAGAGCGACAACAGGCGTATGACAAACTGTGGCCGCAGTTGCCGCCCTCGAGACTCTGCGGTCGGGATTTGCTCCGGTTAAATCTTGATGAGGCTCAGGACTTCGTCGGGCAGGTCGCCCTGGAAAACCGGCTCGATTTGATGAATCAACAAGCTCTGCTGGCTGATTCGTGGCGAATTATTGCAGTGTTCGCAAATTCGCTGTTGGGCACCTTCGATGTACGCTATAATGCCACCATGCTCGCCCCGCCTCCCGGGGTAATCGGTCAGGGCTTTAATTTCGATGGCAATAACACGCGCCATCAAATCATCTTCAATACCGAGCTGCCTCTGGTTCGGCGTATTGAACGAAACAACTATCGAGCATCCCTGATCGTTTACCAGAGACAGCGACGCAATCTGCAGGCAGTGCAAGACACCATTATGCTGCAGGTACGCTCGCGTGTTCGACGACTTCAGCAATTGGAGGAGACGTACAAGATTCAGCAACGGGCCTTGTTGCTTCTTTACTCGCAGGTGAATCAGGCGCGAGAACAGTTGCAAGCCCCTCCCGATCCGGGCGTAACACGAGACACTGCAGCAGCGGCTGGTACAGCCACTTTGCAGTTGCTTCAGGCCCAGCGAGGCGTACCGCAGGCCCAGACGAATCTCTATACGACTTGGATCAATTACCTTGTTACCCGTATGGAACTCTACCGCGATTTGGAACTGATGCAGATCGACAGCCGAGGAGTCTGGATTGATGACCACAGCAGCCCACCCGCCCGTTGAACACGCCAACCATCAGGTTCCCGATGAACTGAAAGAACGACTCTCCACGCTGGATGACCCGGCGGTAGTACCTCCACGACCCAAACGAAGCTGGACGCCCGTCATTCTCGGAGTTCTAACTCTGGGAATCGCGGTGGCGGGCGGTTATTGGGGCTGGCAGTTCTATCACGCGCCCGAAGGTCCGCCCAAGAATCTGGAAACACAGGCTTTGACACGCGGCGACATCATGCTCACCTTCGTGGAAAAGGGAGAACTCGAAGCCGCCCGCAACACGGAAATCATTTGCCAGGTCAGGGCCAGCGGTCGTGGCAACAGCGCTGCCTCCTCCATCAAGTGGGTCATCGATGACGGCAGCAAAGTGAAGAAAGGCGATCAACTGATGCTTCTCGAGGATGCCAGCCTTCGAGAACAACTGAATAATCAGCACATTGTCGTTGAAGAAAAGAACGATCTCTACGAACAGGCCAAGGCCAATCTGAAGATCGTGGAGAATGAAAACAAGTCTGCGGAACTGACCGGCATTAACAACTATAAGATCGCTGAAATCGATTTGGAGAAGTTTCGCAAGGCGGAGAAACAGCAAAAGCAGTTCGACATCGATTCACGCATCAAGCTCGCTACCGCCGACCTGATTCAATGGCGAGACAAACTGGGCTGGTCCAACCGCATGTTTGTCCGGGGCTACCTGAGCGCCAACCAGAAGCTCAATGACGAGACCCGGCTCGATCAGGCAAACGTCAACCTCGACAAGCTTCAAAAGGAATTCGATACTCTCAAGTTCGATAATCAACGCCAGGAGCTCGATCTGCTGAACAAGCTTGAGCAGGCCAAACTTCAGATGGAAATAGCCAAGGAGAACTCCGAATCGAAGCGCGCTCAGGGACAGGCGAAGCTCACCTCGGCTGAACTGATCCTCAAGCAGGAATCACAAAAGCGAGACGACCTCGAGCAGGACGTGCGCAATTGCAAGATCTTTGCTCCTCACGACGGCATGGTCATATATTTCGTCTCGGAATCCTCACGCTTCGGCGGATCGTCGCAGACATCTCCCATTGAAGTCGGATCCCCGGTCAAAGAAGGTCAAAAGCTGATGCGCATCCCCAACTTGAGCAGGATGATCGCCCGGGTCAAGGTACACGAATCCATTGTTACCAAGCTCCGTGGCGATGTGACGGCACCCACCGGTTTCGGCACGTTTTATGACGTGGGCCAGGTGGTGATGCAGTGGGGGCACATTCTGAACGCTCACGCAGTTCCCGGCCTGCATTCCGCGTTGCCCAACTTTATGCCGGGCCTGGTGATCCAGCGGGAAGTTAAAAGCGATCTGGGGCATCTGGAAGAAGTGGTCACGGATGAAGGCATGGGCGCCAGCATCAAGGTCGCTTCCGTAGAGAAGCCTCTTACAGGTCGAGTGAAGACAGTCTCCTCTGTTGCTTCTTCAACGGACTGGATGTCCGCCGACGTAAAGGTTTATCAGACCGTTGTCGCAATCGATGAAACTCCTGAGAATCTCAAGCCCAACATGAGCGCTGAGGTGACGGTGAAAATCGATGAACGCAAAGGGGTTCTTCAGCTTCCCATACAGGCAGTGCTGGAATCAGGGGGAGAGAAGTTCTGCTACGTCAAGACAGACAGCCATATTGAGAAGCGAACTGTGAAAACGGGACTAAACAATTACAAGTTCGTCGAAGTTCTGCCTGAATCGAAGGTCAAGGAAAACGAGTTAATCGTTCTGAATGCCCGGGCCTATGCCGAGAAGGTGAATGATCTGAAGGGGAATGTGAACATCGATCCTTCGAGCAATATCCGAGATCGCGGCAATCGCAAAGGGCCGGGGAAAATGCCCGGGAAGGTCGCCAAGACCAACGACAAAGCCAAGAGCACAGCACCGATAAGACGGCACAGCAGGCCAGTACGACCGAGACGCCCTCCAAGGCGAATGGCAAGGAACGCAGCGCCAAGGGTGCGGGAAACTGATGGCAGCCATCGCACGAGTCGTGAACCTGCAGAAGACCTATCAGATGGGGTCGGAGTTGGTGCATGCCCTGCGGGGTGTCAGCATCGACTTTGAAGCAGGCGACTTTATCGCATTGATGGGGCCATCCGGTTCGGGAAAATCCACGCTTCTGAATCTGCTGGGCTGCCTGGATCGTCCCTCGTCCGGGCATTACTACCTGGCTGACCAGGACGTATCGCAGATGGATGACGACCAACTCTCGGACATCCGCAGCAAGTACCTCGGTTTTATCTTTCAAGCTTATAACCTGATCGCTCAATATACGGTGGTGGAAAATATCGAGGTGCCCTTGCTCTATCAGGGCAAGGTGAACGCTCAGACCCGCGCCCGTTGTATTCGATTGGCTGAAATGGTCGGGCTGGGGAAACGACTCGACCACCGCCCGCCCCAATTGTCGGGCGGTCAGCAGCAACGTGTTGCCATCGCCCGCTCCCTGATCAACGATCCGCACATTATTCTGGCTGATGAAGCTACCGGTAACCTCGACAGCAAGACCTCCGAGGAAATCATGACCATGCTGCTTGGTTTGAATGAGTTGGGTAAGACCATCATCATGGTGACCCACGAAAACGATATTGCTGAGTGGGCTCGGAGAGTGATTCGTCTACGTGATGGTCATGTCGAAAGCGACATTCGCAACAAGGCTATCCCTGTTCGTCATCCGAAAGGGGCTGTCGCCTAACATGATTGATTCACTGACCTCCCTCTGGCTTCTTGTTCAGGACTACTGGCCGTACCTCCTGGGCGCAGGGTTATTCGTGATTCCGGCGCTGCTGGCATTGACTCCCATCGGCGGGCCCAAGCTTCGCCGCAGCTTCGTAACCGCCGTGCGCAACCTCTGGCTGCATAAGCTGCGTTCCTTTCTTTCGGTATTGGGCATCATCATCGGCACCGCGGCGGTCATTGCCCTGATGGCCTTTGGGGAAGGGTCCATGCAGGACGCTCTGGACGACATTATGTGCCAAGGGGCGACCAATATCATCGTGATGAGCGTCAAACCTCCTGATGATGCTGGTTCACGCCGCTCGTTCGTGGCCAAGTATGGTTTGACTGATCTGGATTATGAACGGTTTCGATCAACCATTCCGAATCTGGTGAATCCTCCACTGCCTATCCGTTCGTTTGCCGCCGAGGCTCGACCGGTGACGGAAAGTCGACTTCTCATCGCTCGGGTGGTCGCCACGACGCCTCACTATGCGACGATCTTCAAGCTGGGTGATAAGGTGGCGGCCGGCAGATTCATTGTGGAAACCGATGAAATACCCATCCCTCGCAACGTCTGCGTGCTTGGTTCGGAGACGGCCCGTATTCTCTTTCCGGGTGAAGATCCGATCAACAAGGTGGTTCGCTTCTCCGGTAAGGAAAGAGCTTTTACCGTGGTGGGTGTATTAAGAGATCGTTCACCCTCCACCAGCGGCGCGGATATCGAAAAGTACGACACAGACATATACATCCCGCTGGCAGCCAGCCGGGCTTTGCTGGGCGATACCACAATCTTTCGCAGCAGCGGTGCCCGGGGCGCGGAGCAGGTGCAACTCAGCCAGGTGGTGCTGACTGTCGAAACGATGGAACAGGTCAGACCGACCGCGGAGATGGTGACCACTCAACTCGATATGTTCCATGATCGCAACAAGCGCGACTGGAATGTAAAAGTGCCGTTGGACAAGCTCGAAGACGCTGAACGAACCCGCGACCGCTACCGCAGACAAATGGCCATGATCGCCGGCATTTCGCTGCTCGTGGGCGGCATCGGCATTATGAACATTATGCTGGCCACAGTGACGGAGCGTACCAGAGAGATCGGCATTCGACGTGCACTGGGGGCTAAGCGAAGCGATGTGACGTTTCAGTTTCTGGTCGAAGCCCTGGTGCAGACAACGCTGGGAGGCTTGATGGGAGTCGGCTTCGGGTTCCTCATCATCTGGCTTGCTCCTCCTATTGGCGCATACTTCGGCAATCATCTGCCGACCAAGGTGCATCAACCGAGTGTATTCATGGCGTTCTTCGCCGCTGTCGTGGTTGGTGTCCTCTTTGGATGGTATCCTTCTCGACGAGCAGCTCGGCTCGATCCGATCGAAGCGCTTCGACATGAATAGTCTGTTGACCATCCTCGGCTACCTCTGGGCAGCCCCAGTCACGCTGATGGGGTTGTTCCTCGGCCTGCTCACGCTCCTGACTGGTGGTCGCGTGCAGATCGTGCAGGGCGTGGTCGAGTTCTGGGGTGGAATCATGAAATGGTTCCTGAGACATCATTTGCTGGCCAAGAACGCTGCTGCCATGACGTTGGGGCATGTTATTTTCGGTCAGACCCGTGATGACCTGGACTATGCCCGTGAGCACGAACATGTGCATGTCAGGCAGTTTTCTCGATGGGGAATTTTCATGGCTCCGGCCTATCTGGGATGCAGCCTGTGGCTTTGGTTTCGAGGCAAGAATGCCTATTTAGACAATCCTTTTGAGAAGGAGGCGTATCGAATCGCTCCGTAACCGAACCAGGAGCATGGCCACGGTGTCCACCAGTAGTTCCGGCTGTACCAGCAAACACCTGGGATAACCATCTGAAGCGAAACGAGAGACGATTGACAACACCGGCTTGGCATTTAGAATTGGATTCGTATCCTAGCAATCCGCGCGCGTATAGCTCAGTTGGCTAGAGCGCAGCTCTGATAAAGCTGAGGTCCTTGGTTCGAATCCAAGTACGCGCATTTTGAACTGAAAGCTGACGGCTGATAGCTGACAGCTTTCTCGGGGGCGTAGCTCAACTGGGAGAGCACTAGCTTTGCAAGCTAGGGGTTAGGGGTTCGACCCCCCTCGCCTCCACTATCTGAGAACCGCTGACAGCAGTTGTCAGCGGTTCTTTTTTTGCTGGACAATCAGGGAGCATAGATTGTTCGGCCTCCATCGACAGGGAGGCACACACCGGTGACAAAATCGTTCTCGATCAGGAACGTCACGGCGTGAGCGATGTTCTCCGGTTTGCCCTCCCGCTTGACCAGCGTGGCATCGATCGCTTCCTTGCGTTCAGCCTTGGGAAGATCGGGGGGCAGCATCACCGGGCCGGGGAGGATGCAGTTCACGCGGACCGCAGGGTTGCGGGTACCCAGTTCGACAGCCAGCGTGCGGGTCATCGTCGGGATGGCTCCCTTGGAGGGGAAGTAGGCTGAATAGTTCAGGTAGGGTCGCTCGCAGGCCCAGTCGCCGATCAGGATGATCGATCCGCCTGTCTTTTGTTTTACCATCGCCAGGCCGGCCTGCTGGCTGCACAGGAACGTGCTGAGCGTATTGGTCTCGAAGTAATGGCGAACGTCTTCAGCAGCGACATCTTCAAACGGCTTGCTCTTCCAGGCAGCGGCGGCGTTGACCAGCACATCGATCCGGCCGAACTGTTTGAGCACGGCAGACATCATGCTCTTTACTTCCACTTCCTGCGTCAGGTCGGCCTGGAAGCCATGAGCCTTGACGCCGAGTTGGCGAAGAGCATCGACGGTTTCTTCTGCCTCTTCTACGGAGGTACGGTAATGCACCGCGATGGCATAGTCGGCCCGGGCCAGCGCTTCAGCCACGACCGAACCGATTCGCTTCTTCCCGCTACCGGTTACCAGGGCAACACGTTGAGTGCTCATAAACACCTTAATTTCGACAATACATTGCCAGCTACAGAGTCAGAATAGTCACAATCCCAGGTGAGGGAACGTGGTTTCTTCAGTTCCTGAGACTAGATTGGGAGTCAGCCTCCCTGGCCGATATAATCTGGTAGACGCTCAACTGTTCAACGAAGAGATGGATCATGTCCGAAAAAGTCGTCATCATCGGTTCCGGCCCTGCTGCGTGGACGGCGGCCATCTATGCGGCCCGTGCCAACTTGCAGCCCCTGGTTTATGAAGGGGCGATTACCGAGAAGAATCGAGTCAACTCGACGCTGCCCCTGGGACAATTGAACCTGACCACCGAGGTTGAGAACTTCCCCAGTTGGCCTCACGCTGATCCGGCGGCGCTGCTCGCCTTTGCTCAGAGCGCCTTGCCCCCCGAACGCTTCGCCAACGTCGAGCATCTCTTTAGCGGCAAGGCTGCCCATGGCAAGCGGTCAGCCGTCGGCCCGGAGTTGATGGAGTTCATGCGGCAGCAGGCGGTCAACTTCGAGACCCGCATCATCACCGATGACATTGTCAAAGTGGAGTTCAATCGGCATCCGTTCAGGTTGCATACGCTGGAAGGCAAAGTGGTGGAGGCCCTCACGGTCATTGTCGCTACCGGTGCCCGGGCCAACTACCTCGGTCTGCCCAGCGAACAAAAGTTCCTCAACAACGGCGTCTCGGCGTGTGCCACCTGCGATGGAGCGTTGCCCCGCTTCCGCAACAAGCCGATCGTCGTTGTCGGCGGGGGTGATACCGCCTGTGAAGAGGCGCATCATCTCGCCAAGTTTGGCAGCAAGGTCTACCTCGTGCATCGCAGGGACAAGCTGCGAGCCAGTAAGATCATGCAGGAACGGCTCTTCGCTAACCCCAAGATTGCTGTGAAGTGGAATACCGCTGTCGATCAGGTGATGGGAACCGACGAGGAAGGCGTTAGCGGAGTGGTGCTGAAGAGTTCAGTTGGTGCAGCTGACGAATCCCTTGATGCTCGAGGTCTCTTCATCGCCATCGGCCACACGCCCAATACCGATTTCCTCGGCGGGCAATTGAAGCTCAACGAGAGTGGCTACATCGAGTGGACGAAGCCTCAACGTGCATGGACGAGTGTCGAAGGCGTCTTCGCTGCGGGCGATGTAGCGGATAACTACTATCGTCAGGCGGTGACCGCCGCCGGCACCGGTTGTATGGCTGCTCTCGATGCGGAGCGGTGGCTGGGGGAGAAGGGGTTGGTGTAGCGTTCAGCGTCGTCGCTGTTTAACCGCCGCGCTGAGGGTCTTCAGCACCTGAACCGAATCATCCCATCCCAGGCAGGCATCGGTGATGCTCTTGCCATATTCCAGCTTCGTCGGGTCATCCTTGCCGGCAACGAACTTCTGCGAGCCTGCTTGCAAATGGCTTTCGACCATTACTCCGATGATGTGGCGGCTGCCATCGGCAATCTGCGTCGCCAGGTCATTCGCCACGTCGAGCTGTTTTTGGTGTTGCTTGCCTGAGTTGGCATGGCTGCAATCGACCATCAAGCGGCTGTCCAGCCTGGCCGCTTCGATTTCACGGCAAGCTGCTGCGATGCTGGCTGCATCATAGTTGGGCTTAGTGCCGCCACGCAGAATCAGGTGACATTCCCGGTTGCCTTTGGTTTCGACGATAGCCACCTGGCCATTCTTGTGAACGCTCAGGAAATGGTGTGGCCGCTGGGCGGCGAGGATGGCGTCAATGGCGATGCGGATGCTGCCATCGGTGCCGTTCTTGAACCCGATGGGCGCCGAGAGGCCCGACGCCAGTTCACGATGCACCTGGCTTTCCGTGGTGCGGGCACCGATAGCGCCCCAACTGATCAGATCGCCAATGTACTGAGCGCTGATGGTATCGAGGAACTCGCTCGCCGCCGGTACACCCAGTTGATTGATTTCCAGTAGCAGTTGCCTGGCGATGCGCAGCCCTTCGTGGATGCGATAGCTTTCATCAAGATAGGGATCATTGATGAGGCCCTTCCAGCCTACCGTGGTGCGGGGCTTCTCGAAATAGACCCGCATCACGATTTCGAGCGAGTCTGCAAAGTGCTTGCGATGCTCTTTCAGGCGGGCTGCATATTCGAGAGCTGCTTTGGTGTCGTGGATGGAGCAGGGGCCAATCACCACCAGCAAGCGGTCGTCTTTGCCCTGCAGGATATGCTTGACCGAGGTGCGGGTGTTGCCGATGAGCTTCTCAACACTGGTGCCGGCGATGGGAAAGAACCGAATGAGATGCTCCGGCGGCGGGAGGGGCACTACTCCTTTGATGTGCTGATCATCGGTGCGACTGGTTCGCTCGCTGAGCGATGATGCACTCTCGTTGGGCCGCTGCGCCACGGTTATCACTCCAGAACAACAAAGAACCGCCGACTGGACAGCCGGCGGTTCTGATGGGTTCAGTCTATTCGTTCGGCCCGCAGGGACTACTCCTTGACGAAGTAGTAATCCAGGAACCCAATCATCATCTCTTCCCAGGTTTGCTCGCCCCAGTAGACGGTGCCCTTGGGATTGGGGTTGAACGGATTGTTCTTGGAGTTATCGAAGAAGGCGGTGCATTCGATCTTGGTACCGGCCGGAACGCGAATCGGCTTGGCCAGTTCGTAGGTCGTCTGCCAGTTGAAATCGTACTTCGGCACGTTCAGGATGGGTTCCCGCTTGCCATCGGGGTAAACGATTTCGTAGAGGAACGATTTGCCGCGATAGTGCATGTGCGGCAGGAAGGAGACGATGACAGCGTCCTTCTCAAAAGCTCGGACAGCCTTCACTTCGTAGTTGGCATCGCCAGGCGGAATCTCGAAGCGGGGATTCATCACGCTGCGGGAACGCACCTGATTCTTGGGAGGTTCCTTGGCAAACACCAGGCCAACCGAAGAGCAATCCGTTCCAGCTTTGCCGTTAGGGGTATAGTGCATTTGCAGGATGATCTGACTACCCTTGGGAATCAGTTTGGCCTGGCCGGGTGCCAGGATCATCGGCTGATCGCCGGGAGCGTAGGCGATGAGGAGTCCCTGGCCGACGCCATCCAGGGTAGGGGGACGTTTCTGCAACTCGGCTTGGCCATTGGGCAGGAAGGCCCGAGCGAGGTTCGTCAGGCCGCCCGGAGGTTTTCCGGCACGAAGGCCACCACTACCGGCTGCTGATCCGGTCTTGTTGTTGCCGGCGGCCTGTGCTTTTTGCATTTCCTTTTGCATCTCCCTGATCTTCTCAGGGGTGAAGGTGGTTACGTCTGGCTCGACATATTCCTTGGGAGGAATCACATATGCAATGATGTGGTGAACCAGAGCGTGATTATCAGGACGGGCTTCGCCGGCCTGCACCCAGGTGTCTTCCTTGAATACTTCGCCGACAGGCACATACTGGTAAGGCATGCCCAACGGCCCGGCGTTGGCGGGAATCTTGATGGTCTTGGTCATCTTCAAAATCATATCTGGCTTGCCAATGGACCAACCGGAGACATAATCCTTCGGTGCCGGTTCGTCTTTGGGATCGCCCTTGGTGCAACCCTGGTCAATCCAGGCCAGCAATGTTGTCTTTTCAGCATTGGTCAAACGACGATCATTGGAGAAATGGCCCACCTTGGGGTCAGCATGCCAGGGAGGCATGCGGCCATCCAGGACGACTTCCTTGATGTTGTCAGCCCAGGCGGCGGCGTCCTTGTAGCCCATCAATTTGAATGGCCCGACTTCGCCGGGGCGATGGCAAGCCTGGCAGTGACTCTGAATAATTGGAGCGATGTGCTTGGTGTATGTAATCGCTTCACCAGCTTTGGGTTCGACCGGTGTTTTGGTGCGGCCCAGCAGACACCCGGCCGGCGTGGTAGCAGCGGTTTTGACTTCCTGCCCATTAAGAACGGCATCCAGAGCATCGAGCAAGTCACGGCTGGTCGCCTTTTCGCGCTTGGCGATCGGGGTGAACTGGTCATCGATGCGGCCACGATAGCGAACGAAACGCTGGCCATCGAGAACGAAGACTTCAGGAATTCGCACCACGGAGAACTTCTCAGCGAGCTTGAAGTTCTCGTCCTTCAGCACGGGGAAGGGAATCTGGTAGGCCTTGGCGTGTTTAGCGATGGCTTCGACATCGTCCTGCTCGTTGCTGTTGATGCCGACAAAGACTACACCCTTGTCGCCATACTTCTTGTTGAGGTCAGCCAGGCGTGGGGAGTAGGCATTGTTCACGGGGCATTCGGTGCCCATGAAGAGCACCACGACGGCCTTGGCTTCACGGGCATGATCGGCCAGAGACCAGGGCTTGCCGGTCGTCGCATCGCTAGAGACTATATCCGTGATGCGTGTGCCAACCGGCGCGGGCGGGACAATCTTGTCCTCGACGCTGGATTCAGACGAGTATGGATAGAGTGCAGCAGTCGGAAGGGCAATCGCCGCCAACAGCAGAAACACGCGCATCATTCTCATGGCTGTTCCCATTAGAACTGAGAAAAGTAGATCGAAGTTAGTGTACTCGACCTATTCGTATTTGCAGAGGCTAACTTGCAGGGTTCACAGCAAATTCTTTCAATTGTCGATGGTTGGCCACCTCATCCCAGCTTCACTTTGCTCATAAGAAGCAGCAAATCAGGGTGACTTGGATTCGATACTTTTGAGCCGACTTCTGATCCCCTGGGAACTGGCTCCAATGAGCGTTAAGTCGTTGCCTCCCAACACGTTACCGATAACCTCGCCTCGTGGTTGACTACCGGCAAGCCGATGATCTGGTCGAGGTTAAACCTGTCGAGACGTTCAATAGAAAGGTCGTTGTCCGAGTGTTCGAGCACTCGACAGTGAAAATGCGACTGAGCGTTCGTATTTTTGTTGTCTCTCGCCACAATCCAGACATCCTCGCCGCGATCAGCACAGGATGAAGCCAGGGGAAGCCCCGAACCTTTGACAGCATCCGGCATCGACCAGACTACGAGATCGAGGCCCAGATCAGGGTGCGTCAACAAGTTTGGCTGATGGTCTTCTGTGAATGGTCCGAGAAAGAGTGGTTTCATCTCTACTGGAATATGCTTGTTGTCGCCATGATTCTTGAGGTTGATACGGATTACCTGTTGCCAGCCGCTTTGAGTCAACAGGCCGGCATGAGAGACGAGAAACCGCCGCCCCGCTGACGACACAATGCAGAAGGCATTGGCTTGCCTGTGCTGAGGGTGATCTGCCAGTTCGACGTCTAATGGATAGATGCTGCCTTCAGAAGGTAATTTTGGAGGTGTAACAACAACAGGCCGGGTCGATATGGCAACGGTGCTGATGGGTGTTGGGATGATGGATTGGGCAACTACATTAGTAGCCGTTGGCGCATAGCTAGTTCTGATTACCAGAATGACTCCCAAAAGGAGTGAGGCCACCAGGCAGGTCATTCCTGCGAAGATCAGACGATCAGGATCGAACAAAGACTTCTTCATGGCCTCTCGACATACTGACAAGAGAACATTGCTAGTCTATGTCATGATTGATCGCATCGCAGCCTCGAAACAGAACGACCCCGGTTGATCACCGGGGTCGTGAAATGATCTATTACCATCGCAACGGCTAGCGCTGGCCGGTGCGGGTGGTCTGCTTCTTGAGTAGTTCTACAGCGGCATCCAACTGGCGGTCAATGAAGGTCTTCTTCGTCTCCATCTTGGGGGCATCCCGACGCGGTATCAGTTCATTGTCTGTCAGCGCCTTGTCGAGTTCGGCACGTTCTGTCGGGCTAAGTTTGATGGTGTTCTCCGGAGCAGGCTTGACACCCCAGTCGTCTTCTTCCTTGGAATTTCGGGAAGCGATTGAGGTTCTTGCCGGAAGGGCCATAGAAGGCAGCCATGGTGATCTTGACCGCGCCTGAATGGCCGCCGAGATCGAGGTTGCGAATCTGCTGAACGCTGCCCTTGCCGTAGCTGCGTTCGCCCATCACCACGCCTCGTTCATGATCTTGGATACAGGCGGAGACGATTTCGCTGGCGCTGGCAGAACCGCCGTTGACCAGGACCACTACCGGTACGTCCAGCATCTTGAAATCGAAACCCCGCTTAGAAGTCTTAAGTTCCTGGGATTGGTTGAGATTACGGGGTTTGACTGCCACGATCACGCCGTCATCCACCAGCATATCGCAGATGTCCCTGGCAGCGTCGAGCAAGCCGCCCGGATTGAAGCGTAGATCGAGGACCAGTCCATTCATCCCCTTTTTCTGATAGGTCTTCAGTACGTCTCTCAAGTCGCGGGCCGTCTTACCGGCAAACTGACTCAAACGAACGTAGACAATCTTGCGTTCCTTATCGAGATAGTAGTCCCAGGAGTCGTCAGCCAGCCGGGTGACGCCGAAGACGGTTTCGCCCTCAATCTTGCTCCGAACCAGGTCGAAGTTCATGATCTTGGGGCCGTCCGCTTCTTCCCGTTCAATGACGAGCGTGACCTTAGTGCCCCGCTGGCCCAGAATCTTCTTCACCACATCTTGCGTGGTCAATCCCTTGGTATCAGTCACTTCGGGCTTGGGCAGCGGATTGCCTTCGGGGTCGAACTCATTGATGATCTTGACGATCAAGTCGCCGGCTTTGATGCGGGCACGGTAGGCGGGGCTGTTCAACACCGGCGTAGCGACTTTGACCAGATCGCGCTGGAAGTCTTTGCGGATTCTGAATACCAACGCCGATGAAATCCTTCATGCCTCGGTTTAGTTCATCCAGTTCTTCCTGATTGAACCATACCGTGTGCTTGTCCAGATTGGTCAACATGTACTTGAGGGCTCTGTCGAGGCCCTTTTCGTTCTTAACAGCGTCCTTATTGCCCAGGGCGATGCGGGCATCAACGAGAAGTTCCTTGATTTGACCTTCATCTTCGGTCTTGAACTTATCCAATCGTGCCTTCATGTCGGCGGGAATCTTCTCGTCGGCATAGCGATAGAGGCCCTTGACCGCATGCACAGCCATGTCATCGAGCTTGACTGTCTTGACATAGAAATCACGTGTGAACCGCATGACGCGCAGGACGTTGTCGGCGAACTTTTCAGCATTTTCCCTGCTGATCATGAGGTCAGCCTGATTGGAATCGTGAGCTGCGACCAGATCCTTGCCGGGCAGCTTGCCTTCAGTGAACTCCATGTATTTCTTGCGAAGCTTGCGATCAGAATCCTGACGAGGCATGTTCAGGATAAAGGCCTGGCCTTCCTTGACGACAGCTTCGGGCAGGCTGGCTTCCTGAGCCTTGCCGGCAAACTGCTTGCTCCGTTCGATGGCCTTCGCCAGTCCGGGAGCGCTCAGGGCTACCGGGAAGTGAAGCGACTTGCCGAAGGCATTGGGGAACAGGCCCAGAGTATCCTGCGTGTTGACGCGCTTGAGGTATTCTTCGGTGAAGTATTTGGTGACTTCGTCAATGGTGACATGGCCATCCTGATCGTCGCCTTCCTTATCGGCCTTGCCGTCGAAGGCTTCGCTCAGGATCAGGCTGAAAGCGTCTTTGTTGTTGATGAACGGGGTGGCATACAGGCCGCTCGTGGCGGTCAGCACCACTCGGCCCTTGACGGCGGATTCGCCTTCTTCGTCGTCATCGTCCGGCCGGGCCGCGCCCTTTTCTTGATGCCGGTGAACTCGAGGAAGCGGTTATCGAGCCCCTCTTCGGAACCTATCTTGGTGTTGGCGACATAGCCACGGAAGTTGACGTTGAGCAGCACGGCGAGCTTGCCGGTCTTGAATTTGTCCATGTCGGCTTCGATCTCTGCGGCGGAGATAGCGTTCTTGTTTCGGTCCTCCACGGTCGAATTGACGGTAAAGTAGCAGGTGGCTTTATCAAGCGGTGCGCCGGAACCAGCCCAGTAGATTACCGCGGTATCGTCTTCCTTGGCCACGCCTGCCAGCCATTTGAGTGCCTTCAGGACGTTTTCCTTGTTCGCTACCTCAGCCGGCAGACCGCTGGGAACCTTGCTGACCAGTAGCTTGATGTTTTCAGCAGAGTAGAGCTTGCTGTTCGCCCCGGTGGTAAGCTGTTTGTAAAAGGCGATGGCGTCCTGATCGAGGTAGGGCCGCGATTGAATGCCGGCGTCCTGGTAATTGCCGATGCCAATAATCACAGCGTAGGCCTTGCCCTCGGCCCAGGCCGGTAAGGCACCGGCAACCATGATGAGAATGCCAAGAAGAGAGGGAATCAAACGGCGCAATGACATGAATCGTCCTTTCGCAAATCCTGATCAAACAGGCGTTCTCGGAAGCGAGAAGAACCTGTGAATTATCCCACGGATGTTGTGCTACTGCATTCTTCGAGGGACAACAAGTCCAAGTTACGAAATGACGACTGTCCTCATTCCGAATTCATTAGGTGAAGCAGCAAACGTGGGAGTATCTGAAGAAGTCAGAGGCCAGGAGCCAGGAGCCAGGAGCCAGGAGCCAGGAGCCAGGAGCCAGGAGCCAGGAGCCAGGAGCCAGGAGCCAGAATCTGAAATCATGCTCGACTATACGCAGACCAAAAAATGTCAACTTGTCTGCTATTCTGGCTACTGGCTTCTGGCTCCTGACTACTCTGACTTCTTCACGACAAACTGCTTCACAAGTTCATCACAATAAGGTACAAGTTACTCAGCACCATAGATTACACACCAAGGATTGAACCACTGTGATCATCTACCCTGCCATCGATCTGCGTGCGGGCCAATGCGTTCGGCTCCGGCAGGGCGATTTCCAGCAGGAGACGGTCTACGGCACCGACCCCGGCGAGATGGCCCTTCATTGGCAGCGCCGAGGGCTGCGCAGGCCCTACACCTCGTTGATCTTGATGGAGCCAAGTCAGGCAAGCCCATCAATCTCGATGCCCTCCGCAGCATCCGACAGGCGGTCAAGATTCCACTACAGGTCGGCGGGGGACTGCGTACCGAAGCAGACCTTAACACCATCTTTGAACTCGGCATCGACCGAGCCATCCTCGGCTCACAGGCCTGCAAAGACCCTGCCTGGCTCGGACTCATGGCCAAGCGTTACCCCACTCGCATCCTGTTGGGCTTGGATGCTAAGAACGGTTACGTCGCCACCGAAGGCTGGCTCGAAGTCTCGTCGGTCTCCGCTCTCGATCTGGCTAAACAAGTTTCGACCTTCCCCCTGGCGGGCATCATCTACACCGACATCGCCAAAGATGGCATGATGGCCGGCCCCAACTGGGAAGGCTTGCAGCAGATGTCCCAGGCTACCATGCTCCCCGTCATCGCGTCCGGTGGTGTCACCACCAGCGACGATGTGAAACGACTCAAATACATGAACCTCGCCGGCTGCATCATCGGCCGAGCGCTGTACGAGAAGACCATCGACCTCAGAACAGTCCTGAGTGCTGAGTCCTGAGTTACTCAGCACTCAGGACTTAGCACTTTGTCTCTTCCTCTCTCGGAGAACGACATCATGGCCAAGCATCACATGGAAGACGTTCGCAACATTGCCCTGGTGGGCCACGCCGGTGCGGGAAAGACCACCCTCGCCGACGGGCTCCTCTTTCAGGCCAAAGCCGTCGATCGCCGTGGCTCCGTCGATGATGGCACCAGCTTCTCCGACTACGATGAAGAAGCCAAGCGGCGCAAGTTCTCCATCGACAGCACCGTGCTGCACTTTGAAGACCTGGGCAAGTTCGTCAACATGGTCGATACGCCGGGCTACCCCGATTTCCTTGGCCAGGCGATGTGCGGGCTGCATGCCGTCGAGAACGTGCTCATCGTTATCAATGCATCCCGTGGCGTGGAACCCAATACCCGCAAGCTCTTCAACGAAGCAGGCAAGCTCGATCTGTGTCGTTACATCGTCATCAACAAACTCGATTCGGATAATATCGATTTTCAAGGGTTGGTCGATAACATTCGAGCCACCTTCGGCAAAGGCTGCGTGCTCTTCAACGCTCCCATCGAAACTGGCCCGGCCTTCCGAGGCGTCGTGGAAATCCTCGATCCGCATGGCAACAAGGTCGAAGGTTGCCCCATTGATCTCAACAAAGCCCGAACCCAGATTGTTGAAGCCATCATTGATGCAGATGAAAACCTGATGGAGAAGTATCTGGCTGAAGGCGATCTGAAGAACGAAGATGTTCTTCCTGTGCTGCCGAAAGCTATGCATGCCGGCACTATCGTTCCCATGTTTTGTGTCTCCGCCAAGAAAGACATTGGCATGCACGATCTGATGGACGACATTGCCAAGTATGGGGTCAATCCTGCTCAGGGGCCTCACCACGATATTGAAGATGATGAAGACGAAGCCAAACCCAAGAGCGGCATCCATAAGCACGAACTCTACATCAAGGAAGACGGCCCTGCCATCGGACAGATATTCAAGGTGATCAACGACAAGTTTGTCGGCTCGCTCAGCTTCCTAAGGCTTTTTGCAGGCAAGATCACCAGCGATACCCACTTCTACAATGCCCGCACCGGCAAACAGGTCCGGGGCGGCGGCATGTTCCTGGTGCAGGGCAAGATCACCAAGCCGCTCACCGAAGCGGTCGCCGGCGATATCGTCGCTCTGGCCAAGATGGAAGATCTGCACGTCGGCGATACGCTGGGCACCAGTTCCCACGTCGGCAAGATGCCACACCCCCACTTCCCGACGCCGATGTTCGCCCTGGCTGTTGAACCCAAAAACCGTGGCGATGAGCAGAAGATATCGCAGAGCATCACCAAGATGTGCGAGGAAGACCCGACGTTCAAGGCCCATCGTGATGCTCAGACTCATGAACTCGTGGTCAGCGGCATGAGCCCGCTCCATCTCGATGTGATTCAGCATCGGCTCAAGCACCGGTTCAATCTGGAAGTGGTCACCCACGAACCCAAGGTCGCCTACCGGGAAACTGTCACCAAATCAGGTGAGGGCAACCACAAGCACAAGAAGCAGTCAGGCGGGCGCGGGCAGTTTGGCGAGGTGCATCTGCGAGTGATTCCGCTGCCCAGGGAGATCACCAGCGAAGAGCAGTGCAAGAAGGAGTTCATGAACAAGGCCAAGTTCCCCCACTACCGGGAGGATCACAGCAAGTATGATCCGGTTCACAACTTTGCCTTCATCGATTCGATCGTCGGCGGCACCATCCCCAACCAGTTCCTGCCCGCTATCTATAAAGGCTGCCAGGATGTGCTGGAGCGAGGCGCTCTGGCAGGCAACAAGATGCAGGACCTCGCTGTCGAGATCCACTTCGGCAAGGATCACCCGGTTGATAGTTCCGAAGCAGCGTTCAAGACCGCAGGCCGCATCGCCTTCAAGAATGGCATCCTGAACGCTCACCCGGTGCTGCTTGAACCCATCGTTACTCTGGAAGTGACCGCACCGAGCAAGTTTGTCGGAGCAATCCTCGGCGATCTCAACACCAAGCGGGCCCGGGTGGAGAACCAGGACAGTCTGCCCGGCGATCTACAAGTGATCTTCGCCAAGGCCCCGCTCGCCGAAGTGATGCGTTACGCCGCCCAGCTAGGCAGCATCACGCAAGGGCAGGGGTCCTACTCGATGGAGTTCAGCCACTACGATCAGGTGCCCGGCATGGTACAGCAGCAGATTGTCGCCAAGGCTGGGAAGATCAGTCACGAGGATGATGAGTAAAAGATAACGATTCGATCGTTATACCAGCCCGCAGCGCTAGCAAGGGAATGCCTTGCGATTGTAGACATTCCCTTGCTAGCGCTGCGGGCTGGTAACGTCGTTACTTCTTCTTCCCCATCGCCCGTCGTACCGCTCCCAGCATCCCGAAGAACGCCTTCGTACGCTGCCAGAATGTGGGGCTGTGCTCCCATTTCAGCATGCCGCTCAGCACTGCTTCATCGGTGATAGTGGTCGAACCAGCGGGGTCGAAGTGGGGTCGGAAGTTGCCGGCACGATAGCTGATGACCTGGGGGATGGTCAGTTCGAGCAAACCTTCCTTGCCCTGAGTGATACCCCAGCCACTACGGCCGATGCCACCGAACGGTGCTGCTGGATGAGCAACGGGGGCGACGACATCGTTGATGGTCACTAGCCCCGCTGGCAGTTCCGCAGCCAGCCTCCTCGCCAGTTCCCGATCAGCGCTGAAGATCGATAGTGCCAGGCCATAGTCCGATTGGCGGATACCATCGAGAGCTTCGCTTTGCTCTTCGTAGGGAATGAGCATGGTGACCGGGGCGAAGAGGGCTTCCTTGCTGATGGTCATGCTGGGCCGCACTTCGGTGAGCACCATGGGCACCCCGCTTTGCTCGCTGGGTTTGCCATCGGATGGGATCAAGACCTTCGCTCCCTCCTCGCAGGCAGCGGCCACCATCTTGTTCACCTGGGCTTGATGAGCGGGCATGGCCAAGGGACGATGCTCAGCCGGTTTGGTAAACCAGGTCTGCACCTTCTCCTGAAAGCCGGCGAGGAGTTGTCGAGGTACAAAAATGCGGCGAGGAGCAACGCAGGTTTGCCCGCAGTTGACGGTGGCTCCGAAATGGACTGCCTTACTGGCGAGATCGAGGTTGGCATCGTTCAGAATGAGCATGGCATCGTGGCCGGAGAGTTCGAGGGTCGAGGGGATGAGCCGTTCCCCCAACCGTGCAGCCAGTTTCTTCCCGGTGGCGTCGTGGCCGGTGAAGACGATGTAATCGATGTCCGCCTCGGCGAGCTTGGCTCCCCATTCACGCTCGGCAGGCAGCACATGGACCAGATCATCGCCGACACCAGCCCGTCGCAGCCAGGCTGTCATCACTTCAGCCGTCTGTGGAGCGATCTCCGAAGGTTTCCAAATGACGACGTTGCCGGCAGCCAACGCCTGGACGATCTGCACGCCATTGAGGAACATCGGATAGTTCCAGGTGCCAATGATGCCGACGATGCCCCGGGGCTTGCGGGTGACGATGTCGTTCTCGCCGAGCAGCCAGGACGGGGTGTCGAAGAACGAGACTTTGCGTGGCTTCAGGATCGACTTGGCCCGCTTCTCCAGGAACTGACATGCCCCGGCGACGGGGAGCAGTTCAGCAGCGATCGTCTCAGCAGCGGGTTTGTGCAAATCGGTCTGCAAGGCTTTGAAGAACTCAGCCTGCATGGCTGGGAGCGTTTGCCGCAGGGCGCGGATGAGTTTCAGTCGTTCCTTGATGGGCTGTTGTGCCCATTTGACCTGCCTTTGCCGCAGGGCAACCATAGTCGTTTTCGACAGCGGATCCGATGGTTTAGTTCGATTCTCGACGGCAACGGTCGTAGCCATGGGAAGCCCTGAAACGTAGAGGTATTCGTTGATTGTTATGCTGTCGGCTATCATACCATGCAACGGCTCTGATGAAAGTGTTGAAATAGGTAATCCTTTCCTGACTTGCGGGCAATTGTGACCTATGCTCTTAGATCAATGACTGCGCCCCAAGACAGGTCAACGGAGAGACTTTGTGCCTTTTTCCCTGCTTTCTTCCAATGCCTCTTTGGAAAAAGAACTGGCGATCCTGCGCGACGAGAATGCCAGACTCAAGGCAGCATCTAAGTTATCCTGGTTCGTTGACCACCCAGTCCCTGGATTCATTGTCTCGACCAAATCGGGGATCATTCTGGATGTCAATCACGCTGCACTGCGCCAGTACCGTTATGACCGTAAAGATCTTCTTGAGCGCAACCTCGAGATGCTTCGTGCTTCGGGCAGCGGTTCGTATTCCCGGCTTGATGTTGAATCAAGCTTTCAGAACAAGGCAGGCTGGACGGTCAAGCAACAGCGTCGGGATGGCTCAGTGTTTACCGCGGAGATGATAGTCCATCCGATTCAGTATGAGGGATCGACCGCTGAGTTCGTTCAAGTCTGGGATGTCAGTCGGCGTGTTGATGCCGAGCTGACCCAGCGCTCCATTGAGCGACGGTATCACTGGTTGATGGAGCATGCCACCGAATCGCTCTGGCGGTTTGAACTGGAAGTACCCATTCCGGTCGGCTTGCCCGTCGAAGAGCAGATCGAACGATGCTATCGCTATGGCTATCTGGCTGAGGCCAGCGCCAGCACAGCACGTTTTTATGGTTACCCTTCCACCAACTCGATGATTGGCCTCCGACTCGAATCGCTCTTGCCCAGGAACACGACGAACGAGCACTACCTGCATCACTTCATTCAGAACGGCTACAAACTCTTCGATGCCGAAACCCTCGAAAAGGATGCTCAAGGCAACCCCAAATGGTTCCTCAATCGGCTCTTTGGAGAGGTGGAAGGCGGCTTGTTCGTAAGAGCTTGGGGCGCCAGCCTCGATATCAGCGACCGCAAACGCGTGGAAGCCAGCCACAAGCAAAGCGATCAGCTTTGGCGCGATGCTCTGGAGAATCTCCAACTGCTCGCCCTGTTCCTCGACCATCAGGGACATGTCACCTACGTGAATCCCTATTTCAGTCGAATCACCGGATGGAGAAGCGAGGAGATTCTTGGCCAGAACTTCTATCAGTGTCTGCATTCAGATCATGCCAGTCACACAGCTGAATATCTGAAGCAACTCCACAGCAAGTCCATCCGCCATTACGCTACCAATACTTTTCAGACTAGAACCGGCGAGACACTGCTGATTCGTTGGAATAACACCATCATTCATGATGCCACGGGGCAGCCGATCGGAGTCTTCAGCATCGGCGAGGATGTTACGGAACAGCAGCGAATGAATCAGGCATTTCAGGAAAGCGAAGAACGCTATCGCCGTCTGGTCGATGGCCTGCCTTTGGGCTTGTATCGTTCGACTCCGGAGGGGCAACTCACTTTCTGCAACCCTGTAGTGCTGGAACTGCTTGGATTGAAGTCGATTGAGGAGTCAGCAAGAGTCAACCTGAACCAGTACGATTATGGTCCTTCCTATTCACGGGAGGCGTTCCGAGCCCGCATGGAAGCTGAAGGCGCTGTCTACGGTCTGGAATATCCATGGAAGATGGTCAATGGCACTCAACTCTGGGTTCGCGAGCATGCCCGTGCCATTCGCGATGAACAGGGGAAAGTCTTTTGCTACGAAGGCACCCTGGAAGATATCACGGAGGAGAAGCAAACGACTCAATCCATTCGGGAACGTGAAGAGCATTATCGTATGCTCAGCCACCTGGCGCCTATTGGAATAGTCATGACATGCAATGGAAGGATTGTGCATGTCAATCAATACCTGGCGACTATGCTGGGATACGACTCGCCTACAGAGCTTGAAGGCAGACTCATACTGGATAGTTTGCATCCAGCTGAGCGTGAAGAGATACAACATCTGCAACAGCAGTCAGATTATTTTGGCCTCGTCCCTACGCAGGAGAGACGCCTTCTGAAGAAAGACGGAGGAGCACTGCTGGTCCAGGCTAACGTGGCTATTGTCCTTGTCAACAACGAACGGGGCAGCGTTGTCGTCATCCGCAATATCTCCGAAGAACGGCACGCTGAGCACGAACGCCGACGCTGGCAGCAGCGCATCCTCGAAATGCAAAAGCTCGAAAGCCTGGGGCTGCTGGCCGGTGGTCTGGCTCATGATTTCAACAATCAACTCACGGTTATTCTTGGCCATACAAACCTCGTTCAAATGAAAACGAAGGAGAATGAGGCAATTCAGGGACTGATTCAACCGATTGAGCAGGCTGCCCGACATTCGATGGATTTGTGCCAGCAGATGCTCAGTTTCGCCGGTCGGGGAAAGATCAAAGTAGATCAGGTCAACCTCACAAAACTGATTCTGGAATCGGCCGGGCTGTTGAAGATCGCCGGGACGAAGAGGACACAACTGGCTTTTGAGCTCAGCGAGTCCCTGCCGTTGCTTCAGGCTGAAGAGGCTCAATTGCGACAGGTATTGATCAACTTAGTCAGTAACTCTGCCGAATCGATGCCGTCTGAACAGGTAGGAATGATCACGATCAAGACCGGCGTCATTCATATTGACGAGACCTATAAGAACGCCGAGGTCACGCTGGAACTACCCAAAGGCGACTATGTGCATCTTGATGTGACTGACACGGGAGCGGGGATGGACGTGAACACCCGCCGACGTATCTTTGAGCCGTTTTTTACGACCAAGCCAACGGGGCGGGGTTTGGGCCTGCCGGCTGTGTTGGGTATTGTCCGCAGCCATGGCGGCGCTATTGAAGTGACCAGCAAGCTGCGGCATGGCACGACCTTTCGTGTTTTCCTGCCGCTCCTTCGACCAATGCAGAATGCGCCTGTTCCTTCGGAGCCAGGCATCCACGATCATGGTCGCAAGACCATTTTGATCGTTGATGATGAAGCCAGCCTTCGCTCGCTGGCCGGAAAAGTCTTAAGCAATCATGGTTGGAATGTTCTCGAAGCGGAAGACGGCGCTTCGGCCTGTGAAGTTCTGAGGCAACATGGGAACCTCATCAATCTTGTACTCATTGACTTAATCATGCCAGGCATGGATGGTGTGGAAACGCTGCGTCAACTCTGGATGGTTCAGCCCGCACTGCCCGCGATCGCCATGAGCAGTTATGGAAGTATGGAACTGGAGCAACGGTTCACCGGCTATCCACTTTGTGGCATCCTTCCCAAGCCTTTCACGCCGGCTTCGCTGGAACAGGCAGTGTTGCATGTGTCGGGAACGCCTCGCTGACATTTCAGAGGCCGGACACTACTTGTTGTTTTTCAGCTGACATTTCTTCAAGTATCGAATCGATTCGCGGGCGATAGTCTCCGGATCGGGGCTATAGTCGAAGACCTCCACCGAAACCCAGCCTGCATAGTGGCCATCCGTAAGAGCTTTCATGATGGGCTGAAAGGGCATAGGACCAAAGCCCGGGCCGCGGCGGTTGGGATCGTTGGCATGGAAGTGTCCAGCCCTGGCGACATGCTCCCGGATCAGCCCAGCGATGGAATCGGCATCATCCAATGTATCGCATTCCGCAGCCATCGCTTTGACATCGAGATGAAGCACACAAAGCGGATGATCAATCGCTTTGATGAGATCATTCGCTTCGGCACAGGTATTAAGGAAGTTGGTTTCTGCCGTGCCAAGGGGTTCGACACAGAGCCTGACGCCCGCTTCGCCAAGCCGGGGCATAGCCTGCTTGATAGTATCCACAGCGCATTCAAAGGCTTGAACTGGTGATACCTCGGGCAGACGGTTTCGCTGCAACGGGGAGCCTAGCACCATGAGATTACCGCCCAGATCATGGCAGAGCTTGCCCAGTTCACCCAGGTAGGAAGCGGTTTGCTTCCTGATCTGGGCATCGGGGTGAGTGAGATGCAAGCCGGTAGTCTTAGCCAGTAACCAATGGAGGCCGAGAAGCTGGACACCAGCATCCTGAGCCTGCTGACGAAGCTGATCTCTCTCGGAGGCTGGAAGTTGAGTGGGATTCGGCCCCAGAGTAAACGGAGCGACTTCCAGCCCACGGTAGCCCAAACCGGCTACGTACTGGCAAATTCGCTGGTGTTCCCAGCCTTCGAAAGTCTCGTTACAGATAGCGTAGTTCATTGGCACAAGAATAGGGGGGGCGTCCATGCCCAGCAAGTCCCATCCTGGGAAGTCCATTGTGCCTGGAGAATTGTCAAAGAGGGTGTTGATAGCAGGGGAACGTCTCCTGCCGTTACCCCAGCCACCAACGAGGGGTAATGTAATGCTGGTAGAGTATGAGTTCAAGAAGAATTTCCGGAACTTCTTACCAAATCTACAAAATCGTTAAATTCGACTTGAATTGTACAATCGTTGTATTTATGCAATTCGACCGACTTTTGACCCCTGCCAGACACCTTGTGAACAAGTTATTGACAGGTTATTGACACTATCATCTTTCATGCCATGATTTAGACGACGGACTCGTAGTTATGCTGCAGCGTGAATCACTCAACGAAACAACCCGGCCGAGAAGCCGGGTTGTTTTGCGCTTAGTCGTACCTTACTTCTTCAGTTCAGCTTCGATAGCACCGGTCAGATTCTTGTCGTCGGGTTTGACAGTAGGAGCAAAACGCTTGACGACTTCACCCTTCTTGTTGATCAGGAACTTCTCGAAGTTCCACTTGATGTCGCCGGGGAACTTGGCTTTCAGAGCCACATAGACCGGGCTGGTGCCGGTGCCGTTGACATCGATCTTGGAGAACATCGGGAAAGTGACGTTGTACTTGCTGCTGCAGAACTTCTGAATGTCTTCTTCGCTGCCCGGTTCCTGGCCGCCGAACTGATTGCAGGGGAAGCCGAGAATGACAAAGCCCTGATCCTTGTACTTCTCATATTCAGCTTGCAGTGCCTTGTACTGCGGGGTTAAGCCACACTTGCTGGCCACGTTGACGACGAGGATGACTTTGCCTTCGTAATCAGCCAGCTTCACTTCTTTGCCATCGATGGTCTTGACGGTGTGATTGAGCACTTCCGACACGGCTTTCTCTCCTGCCTGCAGGGTGATGGCACCCATGGCCAGTACTGCTAGAAAGGCAACAAACTTCTTCATCATGATGATCTCCTTGATAAGTTCACAGCCAGGATCGCACTGATCCCTAGACTGATCATTATCTTACGATATTCCCCTGAGCGAGAGATTCATTCCATGCGTCTCCATCGATTTCTCATGATGTGGTTGGTGGTCACGGGCACGGTGGCAGCATCTGACCCCGCCCAGGCACCCGTTCGCCGCATCGCCTTTGGTAGTTGTGCCAATCAGGGGCGACCGCAACCCATCTGGGATGCGGTCAATGCTCTCAAGCCCGAAGTCTTCGTCTTCCTTGGCGACAACATCTATGCCGACACCACCGATATGGCGGTGATGAAAAAGAAGTACGATCTCTTTGCCGCTGTCCCCGGCTTCCAGCGACTGAAGCAGTCGAGCAAGATTCTCGCTACCTGGGACGATCATGATTACGGCAAGAACGATGCGGGCTATGAGTATGGCCCCAAAGCTGAGTCGCAGAAGTTGTTCCTTGACTTCTGGGGCGTACCTGCTGATTCGCCTCGCCGTCAGCAGGAGGGGGTTTACTCCGCGGAAGTGATTGGCCCACCGGGGCAACGGGTGCAGTTCATTTTGCTCGATACACGCACCTTCCGTACACCGCTCAAAAAGAAAGATGCCAAGCCGGCCAAGGGCGATGGTCCCTACGAGGCGGACAACTCGGATACCTGCAACATGCTTGGCGAGGCCCAGTGGAAGTGGCTTGAAGAGCAGCTCAAGATTCCCGCGGAGATTCGGCTCATCGGTTCCAGCATTCAACTCGTCCCGGAAGACCATGGCTGGGAGAAGTGGATGAACTTCCCCAAGCAGCGTGAACGATTCCTCAAGCTGCTTGAAGCGACACAGGCCAAGGGAGTGATCGTTCTCAGTGGTGATCGTCACCTGGCTGAACTGAGCATGATGCCCAACGCCGTCGGCTATCCGCTCTACGATCTCACCTCAAGCGGCCTGACTGAAGCCGACAAGAAGTGGCGGCCTTACGAACCCAACCGTCATCGGGTCGCCACCATGAATTTCGGCAACAACTTCGGTTTCATCACTATCGACTGGTACCGCAGCGATCCGCTGATTCGTTTGCAGATTCGAGATGAGGACGGTGAAGTCACCATTCAGCAGAAGGTGCTACTGAGCACGATCCACCCCAATCGAGTGATGGTGAGCAATGAACCCTCGGCCCCTCCTCCCGGTTCCACTACGACTTCGCCGCCAGTGCCTGCCACACCAGAGAAGACCAGCGAAGGCACCATCAACACTGAGGAAGCAGCCAAGAAAATTGGCGAGAAGGTGACCGTCGAGTTCACCGTCAGAGCGACGGGTGGGGCGGGAAACCGGGTCTTCCTCAACTCCCTGGCTGACTTCCGCGACAGCAAGAACTTCACCGTTGTCCTTGAGAAAGGCTTCCTTGATAAGTCCAAGGATATCACTGCCCCCAAGGACTACTTCAAAGGCAAGAAGATTCAGGTGACGGGTAAGGTAGATACTTACAAGGATACGGCTCAGATCAAGGTGACTGATCCGAAGATGCTTAAAATCGTTGGGCCGTAGGAACCAGCATCGAAGAGTAGTTGTCAGTTATTAGTTGTCAGTTGTCAGAAAGAGATGCCGACAGCAGGCAACTACTCTTCCAACTTCTTCTCCGTGCGATTCTACATATACTCTTGTCATGACCACGACCGCCACACGCAAGCGTATCCTCTCCGGTGTCCAGCCTTCGGGCAAGCTCCATCTGGGCAATTATTTTGGAGCTATCCGACAGCACATTGCCCTGCAAGACATCGGTGAGTGCTTCTATTTCATCGCTGACTATCACTCGATGACCTCACTACAGGATGCGAACATTCTGCGAGACAATGTTCGTGATGTCGCTCTCGATTATCTTGCCCTCGGTCTCGATCCGAATAAGGCTGCGTTCTTTCGTCAATCTGATGTACCCGAAGTGACGGAACTGACCTGGTTCCTTTCCACGGTAGCCGGCATGGGGCTGCTTGAACGTGCCCATTCGTACAAGGACAAGGTTGCCCGTGGCATCAGCCCCAGCGTGGGCCTCTTCACCTACCCCATTCTGATGGCTGCCGACATTCTGATCTATCGTTCCAATGTTGTGCCTGTGGGGCAGGATCAAGTCCAGCACCTCGAGATGACCCGTGACATGGCTGGCTCCTTCAACAGCACCTACAAGACTGATCTTTTCCCGCTGCCCGAAGCCAAGCTCGATGTAGCTGCGGTGGTGCCAGGCATCGATGGCAAGAAGATGAGCAAGAGTTATGGCAACACCATTGATATTTTTGCTGAAGGTAAGCCGCTGAAGAAGGTGGTGATGAGCATCGTTACAGACAGCACGCCGCTTGAAGCTCCTAAGAATCCTGACACCTGCAATGTTTTTGCTCTTTACTCACTCTTCGCTACGGAGGCTGAGAAGGCTGATCTCGCCGCTAAGTACCGTGCCGGCGGCATGGGGTATGGCACTGCCAAGACACTGGTCTACGACAAGATCGAAACCTACTTTGCAGCAGCTCGGGCCAAGCGAAAAGAGCTGATGAATAATCTCGATCATGTGGAAGCAGTGCTTCAGCAGGGAGCAGCCAAGGCCAGAGCGGAAGCACAAAAGACGATGGACCTGGCCCGCAAGGCAGTGGGCCTCCGGTAAAGATTTCATGGCTCAGATCTACCTCCAATACCACAACTGCGAACAGCAGGGCCGCCTACCGCATGACTTCAGCCAGGAACCAGCACGAGTGCAAATCTACACCAGGCTGGCGACGGCGAAGCAGGCCTCGGGGCGGGTGTTGCTGATAGCGGGGTTGGGCCAGCCTCGTCGGTACTATCTATGGAGTAGCTTCACCATTGATCGCTGCCAGCAAAAGCCCGATGGCCTTATTCAACTGGAAGGGCCAGGCTGGCAATTGGCACCGCCCCAACTCCTCACCGGCAGCGACTTCGCTCGCTTCAAAGCCAGTTGTGCCAACTTCATCGGCTTTCGGCAAATCACTGAGCTGCCTTTCACGAAAAATTTGTCGCAACTGGCTGAACGCCATCGTCAGCCGGGGAAGGCTGACGAGAATCTTCACTGCCTGCGAGCTATTCAGAAGATCGCTATTTCACCGGGGATCCAACAGCAGCTTGGTACGCAGATCAGCATTCTGGAAGGGTCGCCAATCACCCTCGCAGAGGAGCCCACTATTGCGCTCAGTATTCGTCAGCCCCATGTTGAAGCTATCTTCCGGGGCATCAAGAAGATTGAGTATCGTCGGGATGCTACCAGCCGACGTGGCAGAATCCTTATCTACTCAGCGAAGCTCTTTGCGGAGAACCTGCCCTACTGGTTAAAGAAGTATGGGTTCGAGAAGGTAAATCTGGAAGAACTTCCCCGTGGCTTTGTCGTGGGCAGCGTGGAACTGCATGATTGCGTTGGCGGTGAATGGCACCTGCGTCATCCCGTCCGAGCCAAGGTACTGCGGCGTCCCACCGGTCGCCCCCAGCCCATCTGGTTCACGCCCTTTGAATAGTCACTTGGGAGGGCGAGGCTCCTGCCGAGCTTCTAGTGATGGAGAAAAGCTCGGCAGGAGCCTCGCCCTCCCGATTCACTTCTGAGACATGTTCTAGTTGGATAATTCTCTGCGCAATGACGGCACATTGAACACAAAACGGTGCTTTGCAAGTAGCCAGTTCTGTTCAGGAGTTTGATGATGGCCAGGATGTGCGGAATATCAGCATTCGTCTTCATGGTGCTGCTGACCGGGTGCGGTAAGACGAAACAGACCTCAGAGAAGAAGAGTCTCATCGTCGGCGTCTGGTCAGGCCAGTATCAGAATCTGCCCGCTTCCGAAGGCAAGACTTCTCCCAGCATGACGTTTGATTTCGAGTTCACCGACGATGGCCGTTTCCGCATGGGCAAGCGAAAAGTCTGGGTCGATGGCACCTACCAGTTCAAGGATGACAAGGCCTTCACCGTCGCCATCAAAGGCATGCCTTCCGGGCCTTATCAGATCAAGGAACTCTCCGCTGATCGGCTTGTCTACGAATGGCAGATCGACGAGAAACGGAGCCAGCGTACGGAGTTGACGAGGCAGAAGTAGAATTACTTTCCAGCCTCGGACTTGTTGCCGAGCGATATCAGAAAGTGTTGAGTACGCACAATCAATGACCCGTTGGAAATGGCCGGTGTGGCCATGATGTAGTCGTCCACGGGATTAACCGCCAGCAGTTCGAAGACCGGTCCCGCTTTGACGACATGCACTTCGCCCTGTTCGGAACTGAAATAAAGTCGGCCATCAGCTGCCACGGGGGAAGCGGTGTAGCTGCCACTGCCAGTGCGCTTCTTGTAGACTTCTTTCCCGGTAGCTGCTTGGTAACAGCCGATGATGCCCGAATTGGAACAGGTGTAGAAATAGTCGCCGTATAGGATCGGTGTCGGCATGTAGGGGCCGCCTCGCATGGTACTCCAGATGATGTGAGCGTTCTTGTCTTCCTTCTCTTTCAGTGAGATGTCGCCGCTGGCACCGGGCTTGATGGCAAAGATCGGCTGTATAGGGCGGTTGCCGCTACAGATGTAGACGACTTCCTTACCGCAGACGGGGGCAGGTATCGTCGCTTCCGATTTCTTGGCCAATCGCCACAGCTCGGCCCCGGTCTTGGGATCGTAGCTGCGGGCGAACTGGGATGCATTGGTGACGATCTCTGTTCGGACTGAATTGCGCCAGATTACCGGCGAACTCCACGAGGGGATTTCATCACGAGGCGTGGACCAGACCTTGGAGCCATCTTCGAGGTTGAAGGCAGCGATGAATGAATCTCTGCTCAAATCGCATTGAAGAATCGCCAGCCCTTCGTGAATGAGCGGCGAGTTGGCAAAGCCCCATTCATACTCCTGGTCGAGGGCGAAGCTCGAATCGAGCGTACTGAGATCACGCTTCCACAACTGCTTGCCGGCATGATCATAGCAATAAAGGCCTTCCGAGCCGAAGCAGGCGATGACGTGATTGCCATCGACAGCGATGGTGCAGTTTGCCTGGCTGCCTTTGAGGTGCCGCTTGATCTTGGGCACGCCTTCGTAGGCCTTTTGATCCCAGACGATCTTCCCGGTGTCTCGATCGATGCAGAGAACGTGCCAGGTATGCTTGGTCGTATCATCGACGGAGCCAACATCGCCATAGTTGCCGATGCGGATCTTCTGATCGGGCTTGCTGCTGATGGCGGTCGTCAGGAAGATGTGATTGCCCCACACCACCGGGCAGGAATGACCGAGGCCGGGAATGGGAGTCTTCCAGCGAACATTCTTCTCTTCCTTGACGTTCCAGGTAATGGGCGGATGCTGGCCGTCGGCGAGGCCGGTGCCATCGGGGCCGCGGAACGAGGGCCAGTTCATCGGAGTCGCTACGGTATCGTTGCCCACCTTGAGCGGGGCAGTGGCGGTGACGGTGGGCTTGGTGAAGCGGTAGAAGGCGTACTCGGCGGTGAAACGGCGCATGATGATGCGGCTGACTTCGCCATCCTTCCATTCCACTCGGAAGCCTGCTCCTTCGGAACCGAGCGGCACGAAGGTATCGGGACCGGTCGGTTTCAGCCAGCGACCGCTACCCATCAACCCGACTTCCTTTAGTGTGATGACGAGATTCGCCCCGCCATCGCTTTCGTAACTGCCGGCGATTTTCTCCCACCGCTTGCGATCAGCTTCCGAAGCTACGGGAATGACCTTGGCTCCCGCTTGCTTCATGGCCTCTTGAAGTTTTTCATTCTTGTTCGTGGTAGCCGTCAGCAGGGCTGAATCAAGCGCATCCTGGCTGACTTTTCCCTCTTCCAAAATCATCTTCACCATGGCTTCGTTGCTCGTGGTCGCAGCCAGATGCAGCGCCGTGTCAACATCCCGGGCACCTGCCTTGATCAGCAGCTTGGCCGCTTCAAGCTTGCGGGCCGTAGTCACCGTACTCAGAGGCGTCTGATACCAGATGCCATCACGAGCATTGACATCAGCACCACGTTTGACCAGCAGTTCGATGACTTCCTGCTTCCCTTTGCTGGCAGCAATCCACAGTGCTGAGACCCCCATTTCGTTTTTAGCATTGATATCGGCACCCTTTTCCAAGGCAGCTTCAATGGCCTTCACATCGCCGGCCCGCACTGCTGTCCAGAGGCTATCGCGCTTGTCATCCCTGGCGAAGAGAGAACCAGCCAGCAAGATGAAAGAGGTACTGACAATGAGGACCATGAAACGAAGTCGATTCGACATATTTCCATCTCAAAGGAAAGAGTACTTAGGCAGCTTAGTCGTTATTCGCCGAGAACGCTATGAAGATTGCCAGGATGACATTAACATTCATTTCTGATTCACATCTGGATGGGATAGATTCAATCGAAATGTGAATGGATGAATGCACAAACCTCGCCCAAAGCAGGGCGAGGTTTGATGAATAGAAGTCTGTGTCCTCGGTAAGACTTACTACCGACGGGCCAGTTTTCTGCGTCGTTTCCAGTAAACTCCAAGGCCGCACACACCCGCTGAACCAAGTAAAATCAAAGATGATGGTTCAGGCACAGCGGCGATAGTCGAGACTGAAACACCCGATACAAAAATACGCTGCAACCCATCAGCACCGTTGTCCGTGAAGGTAATATCGGTCAAGGTTTGAGTTTGAAATACGGGGGGAAGAGCTATCGTCTGCATGTCGAGCCGAACGGTGTTTCCGAAGCCTGAACCGGCGTTGAAGACATTGGTGGTCGTGGTGTTGTTGATACTGTTGGTGAAGACATTGAAGAGAAAGTCCCGCATGTCGGTACCACCCACCAGGTTAAACGTGTAACTGGCTCCGAGGGAGCCGTTGAATTGAATGCTTGCCAGGCCAGGGGTAGTGGTACCCCAAATTGTGTTCACCAGGGTGTAGACATTCTGTACGCCGAAAAGATTCACCGGTACCACCAACTGGTGAGGATTCGGCCCAGGAACTAAGGCTGTTTCAGAATCCCAGACGTTCAACGTGCCGGTACCTGCGGGAATCGAAAACGCAATTCCCCCTAAGTTAACGTTCCCTTCCGGATACGCGCTGGCGGCGGTACCGGGTCCCCCAAATGTCTGGAGACGGGCGTTGTAGGTGGGCAACGGAATAGTAGTCACTTGCGCCAAGGCAACTTCGCTTTGGTTGATCAGCAGACCCAGGCTGATCCACCAGACGTAACTGGAAACCTTCATAGCTATCTCCCCCAAGGTGAATGAATTCAGGCAGCATGCCTCCTACTGATACCTGCGAGAAAGAAACGCCACCCCGCCAGCAATTGTTGGACTTTCGATGCCCAGCTGTTTACTGTGGAATGCATGACAGATATCACCCAAATGCTGGATGCAGCTGCCAGGGGCGACCGATCGGCCTTTCATGCACTGCTGCCACGGGTTTATGATGAACTGCGAACGCTGGCCGCCAGGCAGATGGCTAGTGAACAGCCTGGACAGACCTTGCAGCCTACCGCTCTCGTGCACGAAGCATTTCTGCGCCTGGTGGGTAATTCTTCTGAACCTGCGGGCAACCCAGCGAAGTTCTCGGATCGACGTTACTTCTTTGCGGCAGCAGCTGAGGCGATGCGGCGTATCCTCATCGACAATACCCGCCGTAAGAAGACCATCAAGCATGGTGGCGACATGAAGAGGATCGATCTGGAGACCTTCAATCCTGTTGCACCGGAAGATGAGAACTATCTGGAATCGCTCTCGACCGCCCTTGACGACCTGGCTGTGGAAGATCCGGTAGCTGCTGAACTGGTGAATCTGCGCTGGTTTGCGGGCCGCTCGATGCCGGAAGTAGCAGAGTTACTGGGTTTGTCACTGCGCTCCGCTGAGCGGCAATGGGCCTATGCCCGGGCCTGGCTGTACCAGCGGTTGCAAGAGTAATGCAATGCTGGCGGACTTGGTCTTCTTTCTCGCAGGGTAAAGTAAACACGGGAATGTGCCATGTCTGATAAAGAACTCTTCATTCTTGCCCTGGATGTGCCTGTATCCGATCTGGCGCTGTTTCTACAGCAGCAGTCAGCGGATATTGCCCAGCGACAACGTCTTGAGAAATTGTTGAAGGCTCATCAGGAAGCGGGGCAATTTCTGCACGAGAAGACCGGCGAACCGCCGCTCACCAACCCAATACATATCTCGCCACAGAGTATCGACAGCGATCAAGCAGGGCAGATCATCGGGATGCGGTACAAACTCATCGAACCAATCGGTGAAGGAGGCATGGGTGCCGTTTGGAAGGCGGAACAACTGGAACCAGTACGACGCCTGGTGGCTGTTAAGCTCATCAAGCCCGGCATGGATTCAAAGCAGGTTCTCACTCGTTTTGATGCTGAACGTCAAGCACTGGCTCTGATGGATCATCCCAACATTGCCCGCATCCTTGATGGCGGAGCGATGGCTGATGGTAGGCCTTACTTTGTGATGGAGTTAGTTCAGGGCATCCCCGTGACTCGTTACTGTGATGATAAGCAGTTCTCGATTACGCATCGGTTGCAACTCTTCACTCAGATCTGCCAGGCTGTTCAGCACGCCCATCAGAAGGGCATTTTGCATCGTGATCTGAAACCAAGCAACTTGCTGGTCACGGAACAGGACGGCAAGCCGGTACCGAAGGTGATTGACTTCGGGCTGGCCAAGGCGATTCAGCCCACACTGACACTGTCCGAGCAAACGCTGCATACTCAACTGGGTACCGTAGTTGGCACACCGCTTTACATGGCTCCCGAACAGGTAGAGCAGAATGCGCTGGATGTTGATACCCGTGCTGACATCTATGCCCTCGGCGTCGTTCTGTATGAATTGCTGACCGGCACGACGCCGCTGGAACGGGAACGCTTCCGCACCGCTGCCTGGGACGAAGTGAAACGACTCATCCAGGAAGAGGATCCCCCCAAGCCAAGTACCAGGCTTTCATCGGCCGATTCTCTTCCCAGTATCGCCATCCAACGCAACATGGAACCCATCAAACTAGGCAGGTTCCTGCGTGGCGATCTCGACTGGATCGTCATGAAGACGCTGGAGAAGGATCGCAACCGCCGCTATGCTTCTGCCAATGCACTTGCTGAAGACGTTAACCGTTTCCTGAACAACGAACCGGTCTCCGCCGGGCCGCCATCAGCCGGTTACAAGGTACGCAAGTTCATTCGTCGCCATCGTGGTGGTGTGCTGGTAGCCTCAGCTATGTTGATGTTGCTGGTGGCCGGTATTGTTGGCACTTCCTGGGGGATGTTCTCAGCCAGACAAGAACGAGACCGGGCCGTGCAGGCGGAGAAAGCAGAGCGAGAACAAAGGCAGCAAGTCGAGCATGCTAGTAGCGTAATCCGGGCTGTGGACAACTTTCTCCTGCGTGATCTGCTCGGTCAGGCTTCCATGAGCAACCAGAGCAAGGAAGATGGCGAACGTTCAGCAGATTTGAAAGTACGAACACTGGTTGATCGAGCTGCTGCTAAAATTGAAGGAAAGTTTAACGATGTTCCCATTACTGAAATAGCCATCCGGACAACTCTGGGTAATGTGTACGAGTCTCTGGGTCTCTACCCCGAAGCTGAAAAACACTTCCTCCGTGCGGTAGAACTGAGTGAACGCCATCTGGAGCCTGACAATGAGAAACGGTTACTCGTCCACACGAACATGGCCCATCTTCGTGAGATGCAAGGCCGGTATGATGAATCAGCCCGTCTCCGTGCTTTGCAGGTTGAATATGAAATCAAGAAAAATGGAAGAGACCACCCCGACACGCTCTATGCCCAGTTGCTTCAAGCCAAGCTGATGAATACACAACGCCAGACTGCTGAGGCGGAAAAGCTTGTTCGACAGGTACTGAACCACCAAAACCAACTCGATCCTCAATTTCTTGCCATGGCCCAGCATGAACTTGCCAGGGCGCTGCAGCAACAAGGATCTATCCAGGAGGCTGAGCCCTACTTTCGTCGTTCACTTGAGATAAGGATGAAGGAGTTCGGGAATGATCATCATGTTGTGCTGGCGAACCAACAGAATCTGGCATACAACTTGACTGAGTTGGGCAAGCTGGCCGAAGCAGAAACACTGTATCAAACCATCCTTAGCACCCAGGATGCCAAGTTGGGAGGCGAACATCCTCAGACACTGATCACACGCGGTAACTATGCTCTACTGCTCAAAAAGATGGGCAGACATGATGAAGCTGTTAACCTCTACACTCAGGTGCTACAGCAGAAGATCAAGACCTACGGAAAAGATCACCCCACTACACTGGCAACCCGGTACAACCTGGCAGGGCTTCTGCATGAACTTAACAAATTGCCAGAATCCGAGACGTTACTGAGAGAGAACCTCAGTATGTGCGTCAACAAGTTGGGAGGAAGCCATGTAAATACACTGATGACAAAAATGGAGTTGGCACAGGTCTATCTTGCATTGAACAAATATGCAGAGGCTGAGCAGCTTTTCCGCGACTGCCTGGCTGCTGAGGAAAAGCATCGCATGATGAATGCCAATCCCCTTGTTCTGGAAACCAACCTTGGCCTCGTGCTTTACAAGCAGCAAAAGTATGAGGAAGCAGAACGTCTACTATTAAATGCATACAAGAAGATTACGCCTGAGAGCAACAAGGCAGCGCTCGCCCAAAAGCCTAGAATTGCCGGCTGGCTCGCGTCCATTTACGAGAAGACGGATAAGAAAGAGGCGGCTGCAAAATGGAAGGCTCAAGCACAACAAGAGTCAAAGTGAAACAGGCACGCTTGCCAATGCAGATTAACTTAACGCATCAATTGATTGCGGACTAATCTCATGGAAGTGCCCCCTGAAGGACTCGAACCTTCGACCCGCTGATTAAGAGTCAGCTGCTCTACCAACTGAGCTAAGAGGGCTTCTTTCTCGGACTATTTTTCTAGAGACCATCAACATATCGGCAATGGCGTTCAGCGTAATTGCTAAAAGCTGTCAGCTATCAGCCGTCAGCTTTCAGCTCCTAACCGTACAGACAGAATCTTCGGACATTGGGTTCGGGCTATCCAAGCAACAAACACAGAGGCAGGGATAACCCCTGCCTCTGTTTGGCTGATAGCTGAAAGCTGATAGCTGAAAGCTTAGATGTCGTAATACATCATGAATTCATAAGGATGCGGACGCAGTCTGACGGCATCGGCTTCCTTTTCGGTCTTGTACCAGATCCAGGTGTCGATCACATCCGGGGTGAAGACGTCGCCCTTGAGGAGGAACTGGTGGCCCTTTCTCAGGCAGCTCAGGGCTTCTTCCAGGCTGCCTGGTGCCTTGGGAACCTTGGCCAATTCTTCCGGCTCCAGATCGTAGATGTCCTTGTCCAGCGGTTCGCCGGGGTGAACCTTGTTCTGGATGCCGTCGATCATCGCCATCAGCATGGCAGCGAAGGCGAGGTAGGGATTACATGAGGGGTCGGGACAACGGAACTCCAGTCGCTTCTGCTTGGGGGAAGGACTGTAGACCGGGATGCGGATCGAAGCGGATCGATTGCGTCGGCTATACGCCAGGTTGACCGGGGCTTCGTAGCCGGGCACCAGTCGCTTGTAGCTGTTGGTGGTCGGGTTGCAGAAGCCGCACAGGGCCGGGGCATGCTTGAGCAAGCCGCCGATAGCGTACATGGCCATGTCGGACATGCCTGCGTAGCCTGAGCCGGCAAAGAGGTTGGTGCCACCCTTCCACAAGCTGGCGTGGACGTGCATACCGGAACCATTATCGCCGAACAGAGGCTTGGGCATGAACGTCGCTGTCTTGCCATGCCGCTTGGCGACGTTCTTGACGATGTACTTGAGCTTGAGAACATTGTCAGCCATGGTGACAAGATCATTGAAGCGGATGTCGATTTCAGCCTGACCGCCGGTGGCGACTTCATGGTGCTGACGTTCGACCTGCATGCCACATTCATTCATGATGAGCATCATCTCGGAACGCATGTCGTCCTGAGAGTCAGCGGGGGCACAGGGGAAGTAGCCTTCCTTGTATCGCAACTTGTATCCGAGGTTAGGTCGGCCATCGAGTTCAAACTCACGGCCGGTGTTCCAGGCGCCTTCTTCGGAATCGAGGAAGTAGTAGCCGGAATGTTGGTTCTGATCGAAGCGGACGGTATCAAAAACAAAAAACTCCGGTTCAGGACCGAAGTAAGCGACGTCTGCCAATCCTTGAGCCTTCATGTAGTTCACCGCTTTGCGGGCGATGTTGCGAGGATCACGGGAATAGTCCTCACGAGTGAGCGGGTCCTGGATATTACAGATAATCGTCAGGGTAGGGGTAGCGGTGAAGGGATCGACGAATGCTGTCTCAGCCTGAGGGATCACGAGCATGTCGGATTCGTTAATCGCCTGCCAGCCACGGATGGAGGAGCCATCGAAGCCGAGGCCTTCCTCGAAGATGCTCTCTTCCATCTCTTCACTGGGGATGGTGAAGTGTTGCCAGATGCCGGGAAAGTCCATGAAGCGGAGATCGACAGCGCGAATCTCCTTCTCTTTAATCAGCGCCAGCACTTCTTTGGGTTTCATGTGGGACAGCTCCTGAAAACGAATAGTACGACCTGGAGGAACAGGAAAAGTAAAGACGAAAGTTTGTCCGAAAACCACAACTGCCAGGAAGGGAGAGGAGTAAAGGCAGCAGGGTACGATCTGATGAGTGCAATCTAAAGGGTCAAAGCCGGGGAGGCAAGCTTTTCGTGAAGGAATTGAGAATAGAAGCCAGGAGCCAGAAGCCAGGAGTCAGAATGGGAGAGGCAACAGCCGCACCACGCCGTGCGCGCGTGGTGTTCGGGTGTACGGAATTGTGGTCGGGGCGGAATTATTGTGCTGCTGGAGGGGAAAGGCAACTTCAAGAATTGAAGATGCGGAGATCGACGCCTGTTTCTTCAACTTCAACAATTGAAGATCGGGAGATGTGCGCGTGCTGGATGAAAAACGACCTGCCGCAGCGCCGTGCGCGCGCGGGGTTGGAGCAGGTTTCAACTTCAAGAGTTGAAGATGCGGAGATACTTCTAGTATTCATTTCTGGTGATTGGCCTCCATCAACAATGAGGCTACCATCGCAAGAATAGCTTCTCATAATCATGAGCCTTCTTGAGACAGTGAATTCGTGAAGTTGACTATGCGCAACACGAGCATGACACCCAACAGCAGGGCAGATGCACACATGCTCCCCTCTCCCCTGGAGGGAGAGGGGCCGGGGGTGAGGGGGTATGTTAATCGAGTTTACCCCGGTTGTGGATCTCTCAAACTGCTGAAGGTGAAGTCCCACATACCAATACCAACCTGGGTGAACTCGATCATCGACCCCCTCACCCCTAACCCCTCTCCCTCCGGGGGAGAGGGGAACCAGATAGGCCCTTCGAATGACGAGAGAGGAACCAGGCATGGCCACTCGTCTTTTCAGGAGAGGGGAACCATCAACACTTCGCCGATTTGCGTTTCTTGGTGAGGGTGCCTCGTTTGATGGCTTTCTGAATGTAGTCGGGGGCGAAGGGGACTTTGCAGGCGGTGTTGCCCATGTCGACGGTCACGGGGCCGATCTTTTTGGCGGTTTGTTGGGCGAATTCGGACAAGGCTTTCACGTAGCTGCCGACGGCGATGACGAAGCTGTTCATGTTCGACCGTACTCGGTTCGGTGCGTTGTGGATGGTCTTCTCTACACGCTGAAGGAGTTTCTTGAGTTCAGCGATCTCAAGATCGGCGTCGTCTTTGATGGCGACCAGGCTAGTGAGGGTGGCCCAGCCTGCGGAGGCGATGGCTTCCTTTTTGGAATCGATCCACTCCTGGGCCAGTTCCCAGCCGTGATTGCTCTCGGCGGCAACCCAGGCGACGGTGTAGCCACACACCATGGGACAGTTGGCGGTGTTGGCCCAGTGACGCAGATCCTTTTTGGTCATCTGCATGTCGTCGGCAATCAGGCCGGCCAGGTACATGGCGTCGTAGATGCCGGTGTCGTAGAGATCGAGAGCGAGCTGATAGTCTTTCTTGATCTGTTTCTGGTACTTCTTGAGGTATTCGATCTTGACGCCATAGAAGGGCTCCTGGATGCCGTGGTTGCGCAGGGTGTTCTTGTAGGTCTCGGAACCGAGAGTTTTAAGTTCTTTGATGATGTCGTTGGCGGTCATGGGGGTAATTCTGGTGGAGAAGTTTTGTTGATGAATGGTAATAATAGTTCAGCATGATGGAAGATGATCGTCAATCACAAAAGCAAACAGTGGTAGATTTGATCTAAGTATTCTCACCCTGACAGGAGAGGGAACCTGTCACGTCTCCCCTCTCCCTCTCGGGGTGAGGGGTTTCTCAATCGAGTTTACTCCGGCTGAGAATCTCTCAAACTGTAAGACACAAGATCACAAAGCTCAAATACCAACAGGGGTGGGTTCGATCTAGAACCCCTCACCCCTAGCCCCTCTCCCCGGGAGGGAGAGGGGAACCAGACAAATACAGCATGAGTGAACCGATCATCGACCCCCTCACCCCCAGCCCCTCTCCCTCCGGGGAGAGGGGAGCCAGACGGGCCCTCTCCTTCTGAAGAACTTCCCTTGGCCATGAGGAGGACCGTTGTCAGCAGTTTGAAGCAGTCTGGACGGGTTTGGAATCGAGGGTGGTGTTGGATGGTGCATCAGATTCGGGAGAGATCGCAGACCACTTTTCGGTGATCTCTTCGACTTGTGCCATCGAGCCGAACGGTGAAGCGTTTGATGCTGCTGGGTGGCATCATCGCCTGCTTCGGAATCGTCCGAATCATCGGTTCGGCCATCTCGCTCCTGAGTTCGAGGCCGATTTCGCCATGCTGAGTGAGATCCAGCCCTTGGCTTTCGATCTCTTCGCTGGCATGCAGATGGGCATACTTCTTCAGCAGTTTGATGAAGATGAAGGAGATTCCAAATGAGAAGGCAGCAGCGATCAGAGCGGCATAAAGCTGGGCCAACACTTGCGAGAAGCCGCCGCCTGCGAAGAAGCCATCGCTGCCGGCAGCGTTGCTGGGGTCGTTGACAGCCTTGTACCAGAAGATGCCGGTGAGAATGGCACCCAGGAAGCCGCCCACACCATGCACGCCGAAAGCATCGAGCGAATCGTCGTACTTGAGCCGGGTCTTGAGATTGACAGCGAGATAGCAGATGACGCCGGCCAAGAGTCCGATGATGAGACCACCCAGGGGATTGACATAACCTGCGGCAGGCGTGACCGCCACCAGGCCAGCGACGAGGCCCGAAGCAAATCCGAGGGCGGTGGGCTTCTTGCGGTGCAGCCATTCGACCATCAACCAGGAGAGTGCGGCTGCAGAAGCGGCGATCTGGGTCGCCATGAACGCTGAAGAGGCATTGGCCCCACTGGCGGTGGCGCTGCCAGCGTTGAAGCCGAACCAGCCAAACCACAGGAGGCCGGCACCGAGCAGAGTCAGGATGATGCTGTTGGGATGAATCGGCTGGTTCGAGTAACCTCGTCGAGCGGGCAGCACCATCACTGCAGCCAGCCCAGCCACGCCGGCAGCGATATGGACGACGGTGCCGCCTGCAAAATCGAGGGCACCCAGTCCCTTGCCGGGCTTGGCACCGAGCCAGCCGACATATTCGGTGCCGGTGCCAAAGGTGCCGGGTGCAGCGCCGAACCAATCCATCGCCCAGACCCAGTGGGCCAGCGGTGTGTAGACGAAGATCGACCAGAGGAGCACGAAGACGCAGTAGGGCAGAAAGCGGATGCGCTCCGCCATCGCTCCGCTGATCAGTGCCGGCGTGATGATGGCGAACATTCCCTGGAACAGCACATGGACATAGACTGGGATGTTGGTATTGGGCAACATCGCATCAGGCTTGATGCCATGCAGGCAGACGAGATCGGAACTCCAGCCGATGAGGCCGCCCTGGGAATGACCGAAAGCCAGGCTGTAGCCGATGACGACCCAGTAGACACCGACGATGGCGAGCGGCACCATGCTTTGCATCATGGTGCTCAGCACGTTCTTGCGTCGCACCATGCCGCCATAAAACAAAGCGAGCCCTGGGACCATGAGCATCACCAGAGCCGTCGAGATCATCATCCAGGAGCTGTCGCCTTTGACCTTGCTGTCTTTGACAGCCGCCTCCATCTCTTCCCATTGTTTAACCGTGATGGTTTTGGGAGGCGAAGGGGCATCGTCAGCGGCAAGGACGGGACAACTACACAGCAACACGAAAACGAGGCAGCTCACACGTTGGCTCATTACATCCCCATCCATGCGTCAACGATGCTGAGGTAAGAAGCGGCTCAGGAATGCAAAGAGAGTACCGAGAAGTGATATTTGAATATTTCAGTTGTATGTCGTTGAAAGATAGTCAGTTAGGGAGATGGATATTTGCGATCAATGGAACCGAGGAGCGTTTCAGTTGCGACGGTATGCAGCAACGGTGCCTAGTAGTTGGGCAGTGTTAGAGTTGCCATCATGCTCCGCATGATGGGGCGGGGCTAGCGGCCATTGTCGATGATGTTGGAAGACGACAAGTTTCCGCATCATCACTCGGAGAGTGATGACTACAATCGTAGTTTCAGCAATCGTTCGCCGGCTTGATGAAGGGTTTCGTCCTTCTTGGCGAACATGAAGCGGACCTTGGTCTGGCCCAGTTCCTTGGGGTTGTAGAAGCTGCTGCCGGGCACCGCGGCGACGCCGACGGTTTCGATCATCTTGCGGACGAACTCGACATCGTTGGTGCCACCCAACTTGGTGACATCGGTCATCACGTAGTAGGCCCCTTCGGGAACGCTGAACTCGAAGCCGGCCTTTTCCAGATAGGGCAGGAACAACTCACGGCGGCGTTGGTAGTCGCTACGGAGCTTGGCGTAGTAGCTGTCCGCAAACTTCATGGCAGCGGCACCGGCTACTTGTAATGGATGCGGTGCTCCCACAGTAAGGAAGTCGTGGGCTTTGCGGATACCGCTGGTGACTGCCGTGGGGGAGACGCAGTAGCCCAGCCGCCAGCCGGTAACGCTGAAGGTTTTGGACAGTCCGCTAATGGTGACGGTGCGGTCCGCCATGCCGGGCAGGCTGGCGATGCTGATGTGGGGCCGATCGGTGAACTGGATGTATTCGTAGATTTCATCGGAGAGGGCGAAGGCGTTGTGCTTGATGCACAGGTCAGCGATGAGTTGCAGTTCATCACGGGTGAAGACTTTGCCCGTGGGGTTGTTGGGCGTGTTGATGATAATCGCCTTCGTCTTGTTCGTGAAGGCAGAACGCAGTTCATCGGGATCGAACGACCAGTGAGGTGGACGCAGCGTGACCCATTTCGGCTTGGCACCGGTCAGCAGCGCATCGGGGCCATAGTTCTCGTAGAAGGGCTGGAAGATAACTACCTCATCGCCCGGATCAATGAGGGCCATCATGGTCGCCATCATGCACTCAGTCGCCCCGCAGCAGACGGTGATGTGGCTGTCGGCATCGACCCAATCGAGATGATTGAAGCGACGCATCTTCTCGGCAATGCCCTGCCGCAGCGGAGCGATGCCCCAGGTGACAGCGTACTGGTTATGGCCATCCTGAATGGCCTGGCAGGCAGCGTCCTTGAGTTCCTGCGGCGGATCGAAGTCGGGCATGCCCTGACCAAGATTGATGGCATTGTGTCGCTGAGCCAGGCGAGTCGTTTCGCGGATGACCGATTCGGTGAAGTAGCTGACACGTTGAGCAAGCATTCCGGTAGCCTTTACGCTGTTGATGAGGGAGAAGGGATTTTAGGGGAAAGGGGCTTGAGTGGACGGGGGAAGTGGTCTTACGAAGGGCTTCGCCTCCAGCAGAAACCCCTCACCCCCAGCCCCTCTCCCCAGGAGGGAGAGGGGAGCCTGTCATCCATCAATCAACCAAATAAGATAACGCCACGTTCAAGTCACGCTTTCAACTCTCTCAAGCGAGGTGCATCATGCTACGTCTGTCGATCGCAGCTTTGACTTGTCTGCTGGTATTGGCCAATGTCTGGGCCGATGACAAAGAGGAAGCAGCCAAGAAGGAGCAGGAGAAGTTCCAGGGTGAATGGAAGATGGTTGGACAAGACGCCACGGTGAAGTTCACCGGAAACGAATACGTCTTCACGCTGGGGGACACGAAAGAGAAAGGGAAGATGAAGTTCAACCCGACCGCCAAACTGAAAGAGGTCGATGTGGAAATTACCGAAGGGACCGATTCGGGAAAGAAGCAGATAGGCATTTATGAGCTGAAGGAAGACAAGGTCAAGTTCTGCTTCGCCAAAGCGGGCGAGACCAAGCGACCGGATAAGTTTGAAGGCGCTGATGATGGTTCGCTGATTTTGTTTGAGTTTGAGAAGGTGAAGAAGTAGGGCCAGTATGCTCTGCCACAATAGGCTCAAAGAGCAGGCTAGAGAGCCATAAAGCGAACAGACCCGGGTGGCGACGTAGTTGTCGCTGCCCGTTTTTTTCTGAGTAGTTCGATGGAGCAGATGGGAAAAAAGTTTCGAGAATGCGTTTCATTACACAATGATGAGCATAGTTTATCATTAATGCAAGTAATTGTTTTCTAATGAAATACCGAACTCCTAACTTCTTATGTATGTAAATATGCTCATTAAAGTTGTATCGTCAACCTCCACACCCGATATTATCAAGGTCCGACGGGAATACTATGGCGGGGGACGATTATCCGCTAGTATCCTCGTGTTTTTCCGACGGACGAAGCACGCCGGGCTTCATTTATTAGAATCTTAATTATTATAATATGATACGATGATAATGAATGACAAATGTATTATATACGCAAAGATACTTGTGTTGTACCGGAACCCTGTTTTCGTTCCATTGTTTAGAGTCATACATGGTTTCTTTCTCCTTAGGAGGTGCTTCATGCATCGGTCTTCGTCTGCTCGCCGGTCAGCATTTACGCTGATCGAGCTTCTGGTTGTCATCGCCATCATTGCGTTGCTGATGGCGCTACTGCTTCCGGCCATTCAAAAGGTGCGGGAAGCGGCAAATAAAATGCTCTGTGGCAGCAACCTTCGGCAAATTGCCATTGCTTCCCACAATTACCACAACGATTATGGCAGATTGCCGCCCGGCGGGTTGCAAACCCCCTATCCCAATCCGTTCCGGACGGTTCTGACCGAAGGCCAGGATATCTCCTGTCTGGCTGTGTTGCTGCCTTATCTCGAGCAGGATAATGTCTACAAGAACCTGGCTATCACAGGTCCATACACCGGCACCTTGCCCTCTGGGTTTACTACCACGACCATGACCATCGGGGGCGGACCGGATACCGGCTTGAACAGCTTGACCACTTATTGGTGGAACAGCTCCTTTAATCGTCTGTGGGCTCAAACCAAATTAAAAGCGTTCTATTGCCCCTCTGATTCGGTTGATACCGAATCACCTTCGGTGGGAACGCTCATCAGCTGGGATTCCTACGACAGCAACCTGTATGGTTACTACTTCCCACCAGATGATTTTTCCAATGCACTGGGCAGGACTAACTACGTAGGCGTCGCTGGTTGCACAGGCCGGCAGACACCGGAGCCGGATGATGGCCTGGGGATCTTCGAAGGCATCATGATCAACCGAGGCAAAGTCACTTTGGGCCAGCTCACGGTTCAAGATGGAACGAGCAATACTCTGATGTTCGGCGAAGCCCTGTTTGGCAGCGGAGTCGGAGCCAGAGATACTGTTGCTTCATGGATTGGCGTTGGCATGCAGGGAACCTGGATGGGTCTGGGGCGGGGCAACGGCTCCAGCACCACGAATCCCGATGGCTCCGCCAGCTCGTTCTGGACCGTAGGCGCCAATTCCTACAACTTCAGCAGCAGGCATACCGCGGGAGTTCAGTTTGCGTTTGGCGATGCTTCTGTCAGAACCGTTCGCTTTGGCCAGACTGTCCTGACCACCCCACAGTATACCTCTACTTTCGTTAATCCGATTCCGGTGACCCTGTATCCCACTGACTGGGGCGTTCTGCAACAGTTGGCTGGTCGGAAAGACGGCCTGAACAACGATACCTCATCGATCCTGGAGTAAGACGGCTTTCTTCAGTAACAACCCTTCGGGATGGCTCTGGTTCACGAGTCATCCTGATTTCTTGCTTCGCCTCATCCACTGATCTTTCCGTTCAGTGGCTCCTTTTTCACCTTGAGACACATTAGCCATGTCAGCACTTCGTATTTTTTGTATCAGCCTCTGCCTGTTCGCGGGAATGGCCGTCCTTTCGGGTTGTAGTCCCAAAAACACCGCGGTTCTGCCGACCGATGATAAGGCAAAGGAATTGGCGAATAGGCCACCGCCGCCTGTCGTAGGAATAGGAGCAGCAGGTCAATCAGCGGGAAACGCTAAACACCCGGGGGGGAAGAAATAGGCAAACGAGCTTAGGCTATCGTCAGTTCCTCTGTCTCGACGGGCAATGGCGGGGCAGGGTATGCGATCAAATATTGCCCGGGTAGCGTTGAAGTCATCGCTACCCGGGTTCTTTCTTTGTTTGACACTCTGAAGGCCGTTGTGTTAAATTAACACCATGAGCAACAGCGTCAGCATCACCTTTCCGACTTCCACAAAATCCTGGCTCCAGCGCCAATCCAAACGAGGCGGCTACGAAACCGTCAGCGATTTCATCCGCGATCTGGTTCGCAAGGAACAGGAACGCAACAAGATTGAGAAGAAGCTCCTAAGCTCCCTCGACTCCGGCCCCGCTACCCCCTGGACCGAGAACGATTGGCAGGAGTTTCAGGATATTATTGATAAGAAGTAGTAGGTATACCCTCTCATTTGCCCGAAGGGCATACGGCGAATAGCCCAGGGTTGCGATGTAATCATCGCTACCCTGGGTTGCGGTAGATCAAGAGAACGGGTCGCCTGAAGGGCGACGGGAACATGGTGCATAGCACAATCGCTACTGTTTCTGATTAGGCATTGTTCATCCAGGCTGGCCGAATAAAAGTCCAATCCGGTGGGTTTGTAGGCAACTTATAACCAGCTTCAAGCATTTGGGATACCAAAAGGATCATGCGATCTTCAGAAGTACATTCCACATGAATGACTTTATGGTGATTGAGCTGGACTAACTGTTGTCCGTGATCTGGAACAAAGTATAAATCATCATTGCCACTCCAACTGAATGACATAAAAGCAAACATCACAGTAATGAGTGCGTACTTTTCTTCAGTGTTGAACCTCAATGCGCCTGGCCATCCAGATGGAACCCCAGCTCCGCGCAAAATGAAATCGCGAACAGAGTCGTTGTGGCTACTAGACAATTCTGAAACAGGATATTTTCCGAAGCGCGGCCACAGATACCCGCTGTCCCACTTATCGATGCAACTCAATACTGATACTGCAAAATGTGGCCAGACCCCAATATTAGTCGGCAGTGTCCAGAATCGGCTGTGACCATGACTTGGATTTATCGCAAGTTCAAAAGAGTCTGAATAATCTTGATCAATACTGATACCAATCTTGGAAGCGTGCTGCCAGAACTCCTGACCAGTAACAGTTTGCACTTTCACTCTCCATTGTGCAGCGTTCGCTCTGTCAAACAAAAAGGCGAAACGCTTTGCACCTTCCGCGGGGGCAACGGAGTACCGTTGACCCCTGCCACGAACCACTGACTACACTAACTCACTTCGCCTTCCCCTTCAAAATCTCCGCCAGCACGTCGGGCTTGCCTTCCGCTCTCGTCATATCCGAATAGCGGACGCCGCCTTCGTAGGGGATGGTGATCGTCTTGAAGCTGTCGCCGTCTTCGATGAGGAAGTCGAGGGACTTCTTCTTGACGCTCTCGGCCAACGCTTCTCGCAGTCGCTCGGCGGTGAACTTCTTGCCGTTGACGCCGAGGACGGTCATGCCGGGGGTGAGGCCGGCTTTGTCGCCGGGCATATTGGGGATGACGGTGCCGACCTGGTTACTGAAGAAGCTGACGCCAAGCGAATCGATGGCGTTGGCACCGCCGACGAAGCGACTGAGGCTCACGGGGGGCTTATCGCTGAAGCCCATCTTGTAGCCGATCAGACCGACGACATCGAGAGGCAGCGTTTCCTGAGGCAGCGTCACCCGGCGAGTGAGGAACTGTTCCCAATCATTCTCGACCACCTTGTTCAGGGCAGCGACGACATCGCTGAACTCGTACTCAGCCACCGTCTTCTTGCCCGGCACCTTGGCGAAGAAGATCTTGCAGAAGTCGTCGAGCGACTTGGCTCCCTTGGTCTTCTCCCGAATGATGGCGTCGCATTCGAGCCAAAGCAGCAGCCCTTCGTAGTAGAAGTCCTGATCCCGGCGAAGATCGGGCCAGTTGCGACTGGGGCGACGGAGCAGATGCCCAGCAATGGAAGTATCCTCCAGCGACCGCCAGTTGCGGCCCGTATGCTTCTGCATCTCTTTGATGTACCCGGCCAGCGTCTGCCGATATTCGCTCGGCGTCACCAGCCCGCAGCGCACCATCAGGACATCGCCCAGGTATTGGGTCAGACCTTCGTACACCCACAGCAGCTTGGTCTTCTGCGGCGTGTGGAAGTTAGGCGTCACCATGCCGGCGGGCCGACGGTACTTGCCACACCACGAATGGGTGTACTCGTGGGGTATGAGCATGGCGATCCAGCCTTTGCGTCTGGAATCTTCAACCAGGTCACGCTCCATGACACCATTGATGCTGCTGCCGAGGTGTTCGAGGCCAAGGTGGCCGAGATCGTTGCTGCATGTCACCAGGAAGTGGAACTCGTCGTAGTGGGCCGTGCCGAAGAGTGCGACTGCTTCCCGCACCAGTTTGGAATACTTAGCGATGACCCGGTCACTGAGTTTGAGAGCGTCTTTCGATTCGGAGACAATGTGCATGTAAGCGGGGGGCGTGTCGCCGGTATCGAGCTTGATCGTCCGCAGGTTTTCACCAGCGACCAGCGGACTGTCGATGACGTGAGTCAGCGAGGCGGTGTTGAACTTGATCACTCCATCTTTGGGTTCCTCACTCTTGAGGGCGGTGGCGAACTGCCACTTTTCGGGCAGACGCAGCCGAAGGTTGACCGGTTGATTGTCAGCGGTCGGGCCTTCGGGATAGATCAGGCAGGTATTCCAGTTGATGATGCCCAAACTCTTGTTGCCATAACTGTAGATCGCCCCGGCATCGAGGTTGGAAGAGTTGCAGATGGTATCGAGCTTAACCTTCACCATCGCTAGCCCTTCGGGGATTTGCACCGAGACACAGTGGAGGTTCACCTCATCGCGCTTCCACGGCATGGTTCGGCCATCACTGGTCTCGACCCGGAAGCCACCGATATCTTCGACCCGACCGTGAGGGCCATGTGAGCCAGGAAACCACTGGGGGTACCACAGCTTGAGCGTGCCCGGTTGTGTCGGCACATCGATGGTGGTGTGCAGCAACTTACGAGGCAGATCACGAGCATCAACTTCGATGGTGATGGGTGGAACATCTTGAGCACGAAGTTGAGTGACGAAGAAGAGGAGGGTAATCGCAAGAAGCTGCCGCATGGAAGTAGGCCCATAGGTGTGAAGGTTTCAGAGTACCGTGCGTAATGATTATTAGCAACTATTTAGCCACGGCTCTTTCGTTGTTGTGACATGGGTTTGGTGGCAGGGGTCAAAGTACTCCGTTGCCCCCTGCGAACTGGCAAAGCGATTGCACCTCTCGCAGGGGGCAGATGAGTACATCTGACCCCTGCCACAATGCCAATACATATTTGTCGCTTATGCTGCAAACTACCCCTTACCCTCCTATAACAATATCCTCTATCGAACGTCTCCGGAGTGTGTGGCTGTGCCAATCGAATACAGTGAAGTGAAAAAGGGAATGGTCATCATCGGCGAGGATAAGAACCTCTATAACGTCGTCGACCGCTCCCTGCATACGCCAGGCAACTGGCGGGCGATTCTGATACTCAAGCTCAAGAGCCTGAAGACGGGTGGCGTTGTCGAAAAGCGGTTCAAGCCCGACGACAAGGTGGAAGTCGCCTTTCTCGACAAGCGCGAGATGGAATACATCTACCAGGAGACCGATGGCTACGTCTTCATGGACAGCGAGAACTTCGAACAGGTGACGTTGCGTGCCGATACCGTCGGCGAGTTGATGGGCTACATGAAGCCCAACACCAAGGCCTTCGTTACTTTCTACGAAGGCAACCCGTTGAGTGTCGAACTCCCACCGACAGTGGAACTGCAGGTAACCGAGACGGAACCGAACATGAAGGGTGCTACCGCAGCGGCTCAGTACAAGCCAGCCTTGATGGAAACGGGGATCAAAGTCAACGTCCCGCCCTTCGTAGGTGTAGGTGAGATGATCAGGATCGATACCCGCACCGGGGAATATATGGAACGGGTGAAGAGTTAGCGGGAGTACCCGCAGGAGCTAGTAGCTAGAAGTAAGTAGCTAGAATCAGACAAGCTTCCGCATCTTTCATTGATGCGGAAGTGTAGTATCTAAGAGGCTGTTGCCTTGTTTTCATTCAAATGGATGCTGTTGTTGATTGTTGCTGCATCGCTGGGGTGCAGCAGCAAAACGGCGGAGATGCCTAAGAAGATCGCTCCGCCGCCTACGGAGACGGCGACGTTTAGCGATCGACCCGATTTCTCGAAGTAGTAACCGGCGATCACTCGTAGATGGAAGACGTGTCGTTCGTGTAGCCGTCTTTTCGACCGGCCAGTTGTTGGAGCAAGGCCCAATCGGCACTGGTAGGACCAAAACCGAGCCAACCGGTATCGCCGAAGCGGACGGTGCGAACGGCGGCGTCGCCGAAGGCGAACTGCACGCCCGTCATATGCCTGCTGGAGAAGCGCCAGTAGGCGGCACCTCCACCACCGACGGCCTGAGTATTGCCACGTCCCAGGCCCAAGCCGGTGCCCAGCCCGCCGACGCCGAACCAGGCATAGCATGAATAGCGTTCGCCCACGCCATTGCCGCCCAGCCCTTCGCCGATCATGAGGGTATTGCTGGTGCCATCCTGCACGGTGATCTGGCCGAGGGTGATCTTCTTACGATTAAGCATGATTCCTTCGTAGCCGCCAAAGGTGGGCGCGGGAACGAGCCCCAGCGGATTGGGGGCAGGCACGTTAAACGAAAAGGAGCCGCCCAGGCCGGCCACGCCGAGATAGTTGCTTCGGCCGAGCTGCTCATCGCCGGGGGCATAGCGAACAAAACTGGGGAAGTTGCCCTGATCGGCGAAGATCGTGAGGTAGAGGGTCGTCAACTGTGCTGATTCAGCATCATCGGAAGGGCAGAGAAAAGTCTTGATGTGCGCCTGTGCTGCTGTGTAGCTACCGGAGCGCACCCACCAGTAGGCATCGCCCTTATCCAGTATGAGGTTCAAACCGTTTACTGGATCGCCGGCGAAGAGCTTGTAGATGTTATCCTGCTCGAGGTAGGGGAGCAGGAAGGCCAATGTGCCCGCCGACTGGGTTTGGGTGGCGGGGATGCTTGGGGTCAGCCCCAGGATACCGGGGGGCAGGCGCTGGTAGTCGTTGTGGTAGTTGTGGCAGGCGATGGCGATCTGGCGGAGATTGCTGGCACAGATCATCTTGTTGGCTGCTTCACGCACCTTTTGAATAGCAGGCAGCAGGAGTGCCATCAACAGGGCGATGATGGCGATCACCACAAGCAGTTCGATCAGGGTAAACCCGGCACGGCGTTTCATAGATCAGACTCAGAGAATGACTCGTACCTTCGCCTAGTTTATTGTGAACGAAGTTGGTCAGGCTTCAAGTGCAAGATTATGGGAAATAGTCATGCCAAACAGTCATTCACCAGTTCCTCATAGACGGAAAATCTTCCCCAGTCTTGCTTGCTTGTGAAGAACACAATCTGTTGAATAGGTAAGAGACGTTGTCTAATTAGTATTTACCGTCCAGTGGTCATTGGACTGGTTGAGGAGTTTACCCTTGCGACGAACATCACGCTACGCCTTCCTGGCGGCATTTTTCCTGGCCGGTGCATCTGCAGCTTCTGCCCAGACCACCACGACGTACTTTGGTGACAGCACAGGTACCTTCGGTGCCCGGAACATGACAGCCCCGAACGCAGCTCAGGCGCTCTTCCTTTCACAGTTCGCCAACTTTGGCACCGATAACTTTGAAAGCTATCTTGCCTCCACGCAAGTTCCTCCCGTCTTCAATCCACCCCCTGCTGTTTACAATGGAATCAACGGCGTTGCGGTGACTTACACAGCCAACGCCATTACCGTTGGTTCTGATCCCGGTTTCCAGTTCTCTACCAGTCCTGTGCAGTACTTGTCTGAAGCATCACAGGTAGGCGTCAACCAGGTTATGACGTTTGCGTTCAGCAGGCCTGTGCAGGGCTTCGGAGCGTTTTTCATCAATGTCGCTGATGGTGTCACCAACAGCTTCACGGTAACCCTGCAAAATGGCGCTGGACCTGCACGAAACTATGCCATTGATGTGCCCACCGTCACGAATGGCACCGGTATTGGCAACGGCACGCCCAACAATTTCAGCGGCAGGCAATTCGACAGCGCCTTCTACTGGGGCATTAAGGATACCGATCCCTTTGATCAGGTCACCATCACTGCCGCCTCTAATCAAGATGGCGTCCTCTTCGATGATCTTTCAGTCGGTTTCATCACCGCTATTCCCGAACCTGGCACGGTTGCCCTCATCGGCGGCTTAGGCCTTGCAGGCGTCGGCGGCTACTTTTACAAGCGACGCCAGAACGTGAAGAAGCAGGACAAGCGTTTCAGCATGGCCCGATAGGGGTATAAGTTGATCTTCATCAAACCACTCGATGTTCTCGAGTGGTTTTTTCGTTGGTGGGCTGGGAGGGCGAGGCTCCCGCCGAGCTACCATCGATCACAGAACGGCTCGGCGGGAGCCTCGCCCTCCCAGTGAACCGCTAAATTCCGCCATCTCCCTAAATCTAACCCCTTTCCCAGCGAACAGTTGATAGCCTGAAAGTATGTTTCGCTCACTCTCTGGTGGAACAACCGGAGGCTGAGTGAGGTATTGGTCCTGTGAATACGTCACAACCCATGTTGAAGTCGTGGTTAACCTTCCGGCACATCAGTTCCGCCCTGAAAGAGGGGCGTCTGGAAGAGGCTTGGCATCTGCTCAAGGAACCGGCCATTCGCCGTCAGGAACAGGCGAAGGAATACCTGCTCCGTTGCGGTATCGCCTTCCTCGCACGGGCCAAGCAACTGGGCAAGCAGAACAATCTGACCGCGGCGATGAAGGATTTGACCATCGCTCAGGAAGCAGGCGTCGAGGAAACCACCATCGCTCTGGTGAAGACGGATCTCCTCGATCACAAACTGGCTGGCGTCAATAAAGCCCTCAATCAAGGTCAACCCGCCCAGGCGCTTACGCTTATCGATGCTCTCCGCCAGCAAAGGGTCGCTCTCGATCAACTGGAACCGCTCGAACAACTGGCTCGAGCCTGGCTTATCGCCAAAGAACAGGCGCAGCGCGGCGAATTCAGCCAGGCGCTGCTCTGCATTGAACGGATCAACTATCAAGACGTTCCCGCCCTCAAGCAACTCCACGCCCAGTGGCGGCAGCATCAACAGAAGTTCCCCGCTTTGTGCGATCAACTGCATCAAGCGGTGCAGCAGCAACACTGGCGGCAGGTAGTCAAGCTGGCTGATGAACTCCTCGCCCTCGCTCCGGAACATGCTGAAGTACGTACAGCCCGGGCTAAAGCGTGGAAGGTACTCGAACCGCCCACTGTCATTCATGCACCGAACAAACCGGTCGAACAAGTTAAGCCTGTGCCGGTGGAAGCTCCCAAAGAAGAAGAGACCCCTCGTCGATTGCTCTGCTGGATCGATGGCGTGGGTGGCTATCTGCTTTGCCTTTCCCCTCGTGTCAGCCTCGGTCGGGCCACGGGGGATGCTACCGTTGATATTCCTCTCTTCGCTGATGTCTCTCGGCTGCATGCTTATCTGAGCCGGGATAGCGAAGGGGGTTACGTTTTAGAGGCTGTTCGCCCCGTTCAGCTCAATGGTAAAAACGTCGAAAAAGCTGTCCTGAAGGATGGCGATGAGCTTTCCCTAGGCAGCGCCTGCAAGCTGCGATTCCGCCAACCCCTGGCTGTCAGCGGTACCGCCCGGTTGGAGTTAGTCAGTCGGCATCGTCTGCCACTCAGCATAGATGGCGTTTTACTGATGGCAGATGCCTGCCTGATGGGTGATAATACAGGAACCCACGTCACGGTGCCTGGTCTCACTCGTCCGCTGGCATTAGTCAGGGCGGGGGAAGGCCTGGCGGTGCAATGTGCGGGGCCGTTCGAGATCGATGGCAAGGCCTGCAAAGGCCGGGCACCGCTCACGATGAAGTCCACGGTGACCGCCGACGAGATGCGGCTCAAACTGGAACCGGTCGGAGCAAGGTTTCAGGGGAAATAAGAAGAAGGAGCTAGGAGTTAGGAGCTAGTAGCTAGGAGAATTGAGTGATGGACCAGCGGACAATCATGAACGCGTTTCTACTTTCTCCTAGCTTCTAGCTCCTAGCTCCTAATTAAGGTGATGTCATGTCCAAGTTCATTTACTCTTCCGGCGATCGACCGCTTAACGGCTATGTCATCAAGCGTGGCATCGGCCAGGGCGGGTTCGGCGAAGTCTACTATGCCGTCTCCGAAGCTGGCAAGGAAGTGGCCCTGAAGCTCGTTCGTGGCAACGCCGAGGTCGAGCTGCGCGGCATGCAGCAGTGCATCAACCTCAAGCATCAGAACCTCGTTTCCCTCTACGACATCAAGACCGACGACCAGGGCGATCACTGGGTCATCATGGAGTATGTCGCCGGTGAGAGCCTGAATCAGGTGCTGAGCAGGCATCCGTCGGGATTGACCATCGAACAGTCGCAAAGCATCTTTGGCGAACTGTGCCAGGCGATGCAGGCGCTGCACGAGAGCGGCATCGTTCACCGTGATCTCAAGCCCGCCAACGTCTTCATCGAGAACAGCATGGTGAAGGTGGGCGACTATGGCCTATGCAAGTTCATCAGCGGTACGCAGAAGAGCCCGCAGACGCAGTCCATCGGCACCGTGCATTACATGGCTCCCGAAATCTCCACAGGTAACTACGGCAAGCAGGTCGATATCTACGCGGCTGGCGTGATGCTGTATGAAATGATGACCGGTAAGCTGCCCTTTGATGGCGAGACGGTCGGCGAGATTCTGATGAAGCATCTCACCTCGCAGCCTGATCTGAGCATGGTGCCGAAGGAATACGCCGGGGTGATCGGCAAGTCGCTGGTGAAGAACCCGGCGGAGCGGTTCCAGACGTTCAACGAATTTGCTGAGGCTGTCGCCAAGGTGGCGGGTAAGACGGTGGTTCGGAGTGCTCCCCGGCCGATCGCTTCGCCGCTGGCATCGCTGGCACCGCCTTCACCTGCTGCGCCTACGACGCCTTATCCAACACCGCCGAGCAACGGTTCGCCCTATCCCTTTGGCAGCATCTCTCGTGACAAGGTGACGGAGTTGTGCTGGTCGATGGTGCAGGCGACGTTGTTTTCGGTATTAGGCATCCTGATCTGGGCAGCCATCGCCGGGCCGAGTAAGGGCACGTTTCATCCCCGTGAGTATCTGGGATTATTGAACACGCTGATCCTGACGTCGTGGGCGGTGCTGATCACCGGTAAGTTCTGGGATGGCCGCGTTGCCGACCCCTGGCCCCGGCGAACAATCCTGCTGGCCTGCGGATTGGCTATTGGGGCGTTCTCCGGTTTTATGAATCCCGTGCTGCTGGATGCGCGAACGGCGAGCAGCTTCACAGCTGGATCACAGTTCTCACTGGGGAGTGCTGCATCAAGCATTCTTTTTCGGAGTGGGTCTGTTCGCGATGAAATGGTGGGAATTGACGGCTCGTTATCGGGGCAGCCGGTTCAGTTTCTGGTCCATGATTTTGACGCTGATCGTCGGCGGAATGATCTTCGGGATCATGTTGATGGGCAACGAGAAGGCGGTCATGCAGAGCCTGAATCCGCGAGACGAGTTTCCCGCGGTGCTGATCGTGCTGATCATGGCCAACGCTGTGGTGCAGTTCTCCAGCCCCTGGTCGGCGGCGCCGCCGAAGTCTTCCAGAAAACTCCGCTGGAAGACGGCGTAACGTCTTTTGTTGCCAATTATCACCTTCCGGACACGAATGATCTATACTGACACTATCAATCGTGAACAGCCATGAACCCAGCCAGTCAAGTATCGTTCAGTCCAACGCTGATCTTCGCCGTGGTGGCAATATTGATTGTCCTTGCGATGATGATGAGCGGCAAAAGCCGGACTACGCACCGTACCAGCTTTGGCTGGTGGATCGGGTTGGGGGTATTGCTGTTTATTGGGAGCGGCTTCATCTTCTTTGTTCGATCGGGCGGCGGGGCTATCACCGAAGTAAGGCATTCGATGAGGTCGGCAGTCAACGAAATGAAGAACCAACTCCGTTCCGGGAGCGAAGCCGTTCGGGACTCCATTGAACAGGGACTTGAGGAGTTGGGTCAAGGTCTGGATCAAGCAAAAGAAGCTACCGGGACGCTGGGCAGTAGTTCCAGTAAAGCCAAGGGCAAGAAGAAGCCATCTACAGATGCTTCTGTTGTCGTCAAAACCACGACGCCTTCGGCAAGTGTTTCCTGGACTGTAGAAGTGAAGGATAAAGATCGCAAGCAGAAGAAAGAGGATGTGGACAAGTTACTTCACAGTAAGGCCACCAACAGCGTCAATCGTTGGGTGACTGACAGAATGCCTTTGAAGAACATCTTCTTGAATGTCGTGACCACACCCTGGCTTGTGGAGCGGGGAGCGTTTCCAGAGTCGATCGAATATCAGCCCGAAGAAGTGGCTCGTGCCAATACGAATGAAAAGGATCAACTCTACGGAGCTACGATGAAAGTGGTTCTGACGCCGACCGTGCAGGCGAACCTGCTCGATCTGGGATACGACCAACTGAATGAGTCGCTGAGGAACGAGCAGTTTCAGATGCAATGGATCATCACCACGATCCTGCTGGGCATCACCGGTTTGGTAGCCATCCTGGGGTTAGTGAAGACTGTCGTTACCCGGCGTGTCAGTGGCTATGGCGTTTAGCCTGTTCTGTAGTTGAATTAGAGCCTTTCTTAGTTCGTTGTAACGGAAGTCGCCAGACATCTGAGTTTGATTCCGGACGGAACTCTTGGCGAGTTCTGCTACCGTAATGTTTCCTCAATCGCCCAACTTACCACAAGCACACATCCCGCCTCGTTCGTTTCCGAACTTGAGTGAATCCCCTCGAAATCTGCTAATTCGTCAAGTCGCTGGTTCGGAGAACCGATACCTCCCTTACAGTCCCTAGCGCCCTGCTGGGGGATTGGTATCGGTCGAGGTGGGGACCTGGATGGCCGATTCACACGACTCAGTTCCATGTCGGAACCGCTGAGTTGTCTTAAGGGGGAGTGGTGCGATGCAACGACTGTCCTGCATCCTCGTAGCGTGGTTGGCTTGTTCTGTGCTTTCATACGCTCAGGACGATGCGGAATACCTTGCCGAGCGCGACTGGCAGATACCGATTACCTTGACGGAACCGATCCGCAGGGAAGCGCAGTCGCTCACGCTCTATGTCTCCAGCGATTTGGGGAAGACCTGGAAGAAGGAAACGACCGCCAAGCCTACGGATGAGTTCTTCAAGTATGTCGCTTCGCAGGATGGCGTCTACTGGTTCAGCGTCAGCTTTGTCAACAAAGCCGGCCAGACTGTACCTGCCAAAGAGACTGACTTGCAGCCACAGCTCAAGATCGTCGTCGATACCAAGCGGCCCGAAATCAAAGTACAGGCTCTGGAACGAATGAACGACCAGGTGACCGTTTCCTGGGATGTCAAAGACGATTATCTCGATCTCACTACGCTGACTTTGCAGTATCGTGCCAAGGGTGACAATGCCTGGAAGGCTGTCGGCCTTTCACCCGTCGCCAATGGCAAGAAGCAGTTCAGTGTCGGTGTTCCCGGTGCCGTGTCCGTTCGGGTGTCAGCTAAGGACAAGGCGGGCAACCTCGGTGAAGACCAGGTAGAAGTGACAGCAACTACGGTGGTGACCTCGAATCAGGGGCCTGCCTCATCGGGTTCTACTCCGATGTTGCCTCCGCCCGCTGCCCCGGTGCTGAGTGCCAGTGGCGCTCAGAATACCGCTCCAGTGGTCAATAACACTACGACTCAGCCTCCCAAGGCTGATGCCACGCTGCCTCCGCCCATTCCGTTCAACAACGCACCGCCGAGCATCAATAACAACACTCCACCGACGATGCCTCCCGTTACGCAGAACCGTCCAACCGATAGTGGCTTCAAGCCTGCTCCGGCTGTGTCCAACAATCAGGCAGGCCCCAACGGTGGCTATTCAGGATTCCAGCGCGGCCAGGTCGGCCCGGTGCTCTGGAGTAACTCGCTGCATCTCGATCTCGATTTCGATGTCAAAGCAGGTCCTTCCGGTGTCGGTCTGCTCGAACTCTACTACACGCTCGATGCTGGCAAGACCTGGCAACTGCTCGACAAGCGTGAAGAATCGGCTAAGCCTTTCAGTGTGGATGTCCCTAATGAAGGCATCTATGGCTTTACGATGGTGGTTAAGAACAAGGCAGGCCTGGGGCGTGGAGCTCCACAACCGGGGGAACTGCCCGAAGTGCGCGTGGGGGTAGATATCACCGCGCCGGTCTGCGAGATCATCACGCCACTCGAACCAGTGCCCGGCAGCAAGGGGCTGATCAACGTCAAGTGGACTGCTATCGATGCCAATCTTTCCAGTGGCCCCGTCAAGCTCGAATGGTCGGAGAATCCAAGCGGCCCCTGGCATCCCATCGTCGAGAAGCAACCGAACAATGGTGTCTTCCGCTGGCGAGTACCCGACAATACGCCCTACCAGGTCTTCCTCAAACTGGAAGTCACGGATGTAGCCGGCAATGTGGGCCAGTTCATCACACGTGAACCTGTTCTGGTTGATCTTCAGATGCCGGAGGTCAAGATTTTGGGCTTAACGAAGCCGAAGAAGCCGTAGGAAGTAGCCAGAAGCCAGAAGCCAGAAGTCAGTAGCCAGGAGGAATGGAGTGATCCATTCCTCCTGTTGTTTTGTGATGACAGCCCGATGCGCGAGCGAGGGGGAACCTTGCGATTGCACGCGCCCCTCGCTGGCGCGTCGGGCTGTCATGGCTACTGGCATGGAATAAACTGCGGTCGAAGTGTATCGTACTTTGCATGAACTGGTACATCCTCCTCGCCAATGTGATCGTATTCCTCCACGTGCTATTTGTGGGCTTCGTGGTGGTGATGGTGCCCGTGATCCTCATCGGCTGGTGGAGGAAATGGCACTGGGTTCGGAACTTCTGGATGCGGCTCATTCACTTTCTCATGATCATGATTGTCGTTATTGAAACCGTGGCTGGAGTTCCCTGCCCACTGACCATCTGGGAACGAGACTTGCGTGTGGCTGGTGGACAACTCGAGTTTGAGCTGAATGAAGACGGTACTGTTAAGGTCAACGAGGAAGGTTTGGGGACTTTGAAGCCAAACAAGGAGTATGATGGCGATTTCGTCGCCAGGCTGCTCAATCGCATTATTTTTTACAACGATGTTCCCGTGGCGGTGCTGGAGTCGTGCTATTACGGCTTCGGGGCGTTGATTCTGCTGACGTTGTTCCTGGTGCCGCCACGCTGGCCGTGGAAAAAGTAGGGCACGCTGTGCGTGCCTCTCAATCGGCTGGTGCCCGTCACAACGATGTAAGGGAAACGACAAGTTGTGGGGAGGCACGCACAGCGTGCCCTACAAGCCGAACTCATGCTTCACAGCTTCCTCAAAGGTCGGCCAGGCGCTGTTCGGCATCAGTTGTCGCCAGCGGGTGGAGTTGAAGGAGACGTCCGAGGGACGGGGTTCGGGAGTCTTCATTTCCGACTGTTCAATGGATTGCACCAAATTGGGGTTAGTGCCCAGTCGTTTTGCCAGGATGCATCCCATCTCGTAGCGGGAGAGTCGTTCGGGGCCGCCCAGATGCAGGACACCAGAGACATCGCTGGCGGCCAGGGCGAGCAACGCCTGGGCCGCGGCGTCCATACCGAGCGGTGATCGCCATTCATCACGGAAGAGTTGCAACGGTTGTCCCTGTCGTAGAGTAGCGATCTGTTGATCCAGGAAATGAGCGCGACGAGGGGTGCCGGTGCCGATGAGCCAACTGACCCGGGCCACAAGCAAGCCTGGATGGTGGATCACCGCCCGTTCGCCATCGAGCTTGGACTTGCCATACTGCGACAGAGGCCGAGGCGTATCGTCTTCCTGGTAATTGCCCTGGGTGCCATCGAAGACTAGATCGGTGGAGACGTAGATGAGTCGGGCGATATCAGCGACACACAGTCCCGCCAGTTGCCGAGTCGCCTCGGCATTCACCCGATAGGCCCGGATAGGATCACGATAGCATTCAGCGACATTGGCCAATGCAGCGGCGTGGATGACCGCCATGGGACGGATTTGCGAATAAGCCTCTGCCACCTGGAGAGGGTTGGTCATTTCGACGGAAGCGAATGTCGCCGACAGATCAGACGGAGGTGCAGCATTATCCCGTGGCGAGGTCCACGCCCACACCTTATGCCCCGCCTGGCATGCCTCCTTCACCAGCCGACGGCCCAGATGCCCTGACGCTCCGGTGATGAGGATTCGCATGGTGAGTTCCCGTTGAAAGGAAATTATCAGAGCAGACGATTGAATCCAGCTTGCTGGAAATGATGATCAGGAGTTAGTGCATCTACCAGCTGATATTCTTCCATCAGGGTAAAGCTGCTGCAGTCTACCATAGTCCAATCTTTATCTAAACGAGACTTCCATAAAGCCCAAGCACGTCCTTCCTTAGCGGCATCTATGAACGTGACTTCGACTGACGGATCAAGATTGATTTCCTGAATTAACTCGATCTGAGCTGCCTTCGCAATCTTCATGCGAATCATCAGGGCGCTGAGTTCTATCAAAACCAGGTTAGTCGTAACCAACCTGCCCTCAGCCTGCCAAACTTCATTGATCAGCTCGACTGCTTTTTGGTGATGAATGTCACGAGGATTGATCCAGGCTGCCCATCCTCCGGTATCGACAAATCGAGTTAACATCACAAGACCTGAATCAATTATGGTTTGGTCTCGTTGGTGTATTCATCAACTCGTTCAGACGCATCAGTCAACTCCGAAGGCATCGAGCCTGCGAACCGACTGATGCGACCATAGCCGGGAGGCAATTGCGCAGCGAAGGAAAGCTTCTCGGCTGCCAACTCTTCCGTAGTAACACCTTTCGCCTTCGCTTGCTTGCGCAACTGATCCAGTACCGTGTCCGATACTGGAATGGTCAATGTGCTCATGGACTTGCTCCTGAGATGTCCATCACTTCCATCACATATTCTTGATGATCGCCTGGCCGAACTCGCTGCACTTGAGTTCCTTTGGGTTCTGGCCTTCCTGTTTCATCAACCGGGCGAAGTCGTAGGTGACTGTCTTCTGATCGATGGCTGCGTCCATACCCTTGATGATCAGGTCAGCAGCTTCGTGCCAGCCCAGGTGCCGCAGCATCATCTCAGCAGAGAGGATGACCGAGCCGGGGTTCACCTTGTCGAGGTTGGCGTACTTCGGGGCGGTGCCGTGCGTCGCCTCGAAGATGGCGTGGCCCGTCACGTAGTTGATGTTGCCACCAGGAGCGATGCCGATACCGCCGATCTGGGCAGCCAAAGCATCCGAGAGATAGTCGCCATTGAGGTTCAGCGTGGCGATGACATCGAACTCATCGGGGCGGGTGAGCACCTGTTGCAGCGTGATGTCAGCGATGGAATCCTTGATCAGAATCTTCCCTGCCTTCAGCTGCTCCTTCTGCTCAGCGTTGGCAGCGTCTTCGCCTTTGGCAGCTTTGGTCTTCTCCCACTGGTTCCAGGTGTAGACCTTGTCGCCAAACTCACGCTCGGCCAGTGCATAGCCCCACTTCATGAAGGCACCCTCGGTGTACTTCATGATGTTGCCCTTGTGGACGAAGCTCACCGACTTGCGCTTCAAATCGATGGCGTACTTGATGGCGGCGCGAACCAGACGTTCGGTGCCTTCCTTCGAGACGGGCTTGATGCCGATGCCGGTGCTCTCGGGGAAGCGGACCTTGGCGAAGTCCTTGGGGAACTCGGTCTTTAGGAACTCGAGCACCTTCTTGGCACGATCGGTACCCGCCTCGAACTCGATGCCTGCGTAGATGTCTTCGGTGTTCTCACGGAAGATCACCATATCAACCTTCTCCGGGGTCTTCACCGGCGAAGGCACGCCTTTGAAGTAGCGCACCGGCCGCAGACAGACGTATAGATCGAGCTTCTGGCGGAGTGCCACGTTGAGTGAGGTGATACCACCGCCGATGGGAGTCGTCAGAGGGCCTTTGATGCCGACGAGGTACTCGCGGAAAGCCGTCAAGGTCTCTTCGGGCAGCCAGTCGTTCTTCAGCTTGAAGGCCTTCTCGCCGGCGAGGACTTCCATCCACTCGATCTTCTTCTTGCCGCCGTAGGCTTTGTTGACAGCCGCATCGATGACAGCGACGGAGGACTTCCAGATATCGACTCCGGTGCCATCCCCTTCGATGAAGGGAATGATGGGGTTGTCGGGCACATTCAGCTTACCATTCGTCAACGTGATTTTCTGACCAGCCATGAGAGGGAGACTCCTTGAAGATCGCAAGGGAAGACGTTAGCTGTTTTAGGGGAATGGAGGGCAGTAGCTAGTAGTAAGCTGGGATGCACGTCAATGCGGCCTCGTGGCTGGCGGTATAATGGTGTTGATCCCTTTTTTGATGATTGATACCTTGACCCTATGAAGAGTCGATGGATCTTGTTGACGGGCGTATTCCTGCTGCTGCTGACAGCACTGGGGCAGTTCGTGCCTTGCGCCGTGGTGCATGAAGAACCAGCAGATGCAGGTGCTTCAACAGCAAGTTGGCAGGCGACAGGTCAGATCGCCCCCAGTGATGCCTGCCCGGAAGGCAGACATCTCGAACGTGGCAGTTCTGGTATCGATGATGAACCGGGCAGACGAAGGTCAACTGGTTCGTTTACCCTCGTCAGCCTTGGTAATGCCTTTCCCCACGATCTGCTGACCACGAGCGAACAACGCCTCCGGCAGCAATGCCTCGGCCAGCAGGCCCCGTTACAAATCTTGCAGTGTAGCTGGCTGATTTAGCCATCCTTTCTTCAGTTCAGTTGTCGTACAGCACCGTACCAGGTGCTGTCATTCGTCATTTCATTTCTTCCGTTTTTCTTTGTAAGAAGGGATTGCGCTCATGCGTAAGAACCATGTTGCCGACGTATCGTCTGACCGTCTGTCAGCCGTCAAGCAGTTGCTCGATCAGAATAAACCCGACCAGGCCGGCAAGTTGCTGGCTGGTTCACGAACTCCGGCTGAGACCAATGCCCTTGGTGTCTGCCTGCTTCGGCTGGGCAAGCATCAAGAGGCAATTCAGCTCTTCAGAGGCCTGGTGCTTCCCGGTGGAGGAGTGGTTACTTCAAGAGATGTGCCTGCTGCCTATCGACTCAATTTTGCCTCAGCTCTGCTCGCTGATGGAAACTACGAGGGATTCCTCAGCTTCCTCAATGATGTTCCAGCCGCTGATCACTCCGAAGCCAAACGTCTGCACGACATCCATGACCGTTGGCTGCGATCGATCAGCATGGGAAGAAAGCTGCTCTGGAATCTGGGTGTGTTGCAGCCGCCTTCCTGGCCAACGCTGCCCGCCGAGGCAGGAACCCTGGAGAACGCCTGATAAACATGTCAACTGACCCCATTGCCCTGGCTGTACTTGAGTCAGGGCAATGCACCAGGCTCTAATCTCAATCCATCGGCTGAGTCCATTCGTTCTTTCATAAGATAACGCCTATGGACTGGTTGAACCGCGAATCGCTGACCTGGTTTTTGCTGCGCATCACGCCATCGCTCTTTGAATGGGCGATGATTTTGTTGCCGCTGACGATCTACCTGTTGTGGCTGGGGTTTGAAGTGGGGCGCAAGAAGCAGCCTTACGTTCTTTCGGGCTGGTTCGATACGCTGCTGTTAATCCTGGGCCTGTCGGGATTTCTGCTTCTCGGCCCGGCCACCTGGCTGATCGCCCGCTATGCTCAGGCTGGCTGGTCGACTTATCTCCTCGCTTATGGCATCTACCTGATCGTGGTGATTGGGCTGTGCATCTTGTGGATGCGGGGCAGACGGAAGAGCCTAGTCGTTTACAACATTGACCCGAATGCGTTTCAACTGGCGTTTCGCCCGATCCTTGATGGGCTAGGCATCAAGTATCAGATGACTCCGGGCCGGATTGCATTGGAAGGTCAGCAACTGATTCTTGACATGGAAGCGACGCCATCGCTCTTCTGTGTTACGGTTGCCTGGGAGGGAGACGAGGCGATTTGGAATAGGATTGACTCATCGTTACGAACCGCTTTGGGTTCCGTTGCAACTACTCGCAACCCTGCGGGGGCGATGATTCCGCTTTATGCATCCCTGATGCTGTGCTTCACCAGCCTGAGTACGGTGCTTTTCGTTTGGTATTATGCGTTTATGTTTTAGTGCTCTCTTATTGTTACGATCAGTTATGGTTGGCCTTGCGAGCCCCAGATAATGAGCAAGGAACAGAGCCCCGTAAGGGGCGATAGGGGTAGAACACACGTTCCAATCGCCCCTTTCGGGGCTCCTCATTTACATTTGGGTTCCACTGGCAGCTCACGCAGCCAGCTACTACCTGGTCGCCCCTTATCAGGGGCTAACAGCCAAAGCCTTTCTTCAGTGAGACGAAGCACGAGTTTTATCTTCAAGTGGCACGCAGTGGCCATGCAACCCCTCGCTGACGCTGCGTACTGGTACCCTGCTCAGAAAGGTTTTTTGCTATTCCAAAACACACACGGGACGGGCGACTTGCGTCGACCGTCCCGTGCGAGGAGGAGCTGACCTCACACGAGGTCAGCTACAGAGGTTTGAGTTACTTGGCTGGGGCTGGCATCTGAGCAGCGGGAGCAGCAGTCGTAGCTGGGGCAGCAGCGGGGGCGACGGTGCCGCCACAGCTGTTGCAGCTATTGCATTCAGAAGCACAACCGCAGTGGCCACGGCGGGAGAACAAGCTGGAGAGCTTGTCGCACAGGCTGGGCTTGCAGGCGTCAGCACAACCGCAGTTGTTACCGCAAGACTTGCAAGGATCGACGCAAGCGGGCTGGCACACTTCAACGCGGCGAGCAACCTTCTTGCAGACATCGACGCAGGTCGTCACGGGAACTCGCTTGCAGACCTTGGTAGGAACGCATTCGGTCACGCAGTAAGGAACCTTGACAGTGCAAGTCGTGCATACTTGTCGGGGTACGCAGACAGCAACCGTCTTGGTCACAGTCACAGGAACCGTCTTGCAGACCGTGTAAGGAACGCGGGTCGTTACTTGTTCCTGAACCATGCGGGTGACGGTGACAGGAACCTGGCGAGTCACTTGTTCCATACGGCGAGTCTGAACAGGAATCCGCTGAATGACCGTTTCAGTGACCGTGCGGGGCACGTTCACAGTTTCAGTACGGGTAACCCAAGCACCTTCCTGGAAGGTGGTGTTGCCGATGGCTTCGAGGCCAGGGCCACCGTTAGAACTGCTGCTGCTGCCGGCACCACCGTTAGCGTTAGCGTTACCGCCAACGACGTTGCCATTAGCATCGCGGAACTGACCAGATACATCACGATCATAGGTACGGCCCTTGCTGTCAACCCAGGCGCCCTTGGCGTTGCGGGTCACGTTCTTGCGTTCGACGACGTTCTCTGACACCATCTTGGTGACGGTGTAAGGAACCCGGCGGGTTTCGGTCACAGGAACGCTCTTGATCACCTTGGTAGGAACCTGCTTGGTCACGTTCTCGGTCACCATGCGGGTCACCTGGACTTGCTCCTGAACGGTGCGAGTCTTGTTGACCGTGCGGGTTTCCATGTGATCAGGTTCTTTGCAGACCTGAAGCTTGACCGCGCCGCTCTTCTTGCAGGTAGCGCCGGTGCAGGGGTCGGTGAAGGTGGTAGCATCTTCATGAACCAGCTTGATGTGGCTCTTGCCGGCTACGCAGACTGTTTCGCAAACCGGTTCGCAGACCTTCTTGCAAACCGTCTTGGTTTCGCAAACAGGACGGCAGACCTTTTCGCAAACAGTCTTCGTGCCGCACTCTTCGACCTGACGGCAGGTGGTAACCTGGCAATCCTTGTAGCAGGTCTCGCAGACAGGCTTGCATACCGTGTGGCAGCATTCCTTGACTTCACAGATCTGATGGCAGACCTGGAACTTCACGCAGCGAGTCTGAGGATCGTCAATCGTGCGGCAAACTACCTTGGCACAATCCTTGTAGGTGGTTTCGCAGACCGGCTTGCACTCGGTGATCGTCTTCATGACGGTTTCACAGACAGGCTTGCAGATGGTCTTCGTGCAATCCTTGTAGCAGGTCTCATGAACGACCTTGTTGCAGGTTTGCTCAACCTGGCGGTATTCGACGTCGTTCACGGTCTTGGTCGTGGTGCGCTGCTCGTCCCGGTAAGCGGTCCGGGTGACTTGGCGCATCTGAACTTCTTCCACCGTCTGGTAGGTGGTGTGTTGTCGTTTTTCAATGACGGTGTCATAGACCGTCTCGTATCGGGCGCTGTTGCCCCATTTGAAACTGGCCAAACCGCTGAAGAGGCCGGAGCCCCCGGAGCTCGAGGTGACGTTCGACGAACCACAAGCCCCACAGTCGCCCGCCCAGGCCACGGGGGCCAGGGTACACGCGACGACCGCAGACAGCAGAGGCGCTACAAAGCGCTTAAACATGGACGGGAGCCTCCTTGCACTCCGAGGTGTTGAGCCGATCCTGCATCATGCTGCCGAAGACTCAGAGTTCGTGCCGCAACTCTGTTTCGGCTGGTGCCGAGTTACGATCCCGGGTGTCCTGGATCGGCCCGTAACTATTCGCTTTGACCATATCGACTCCTCAGGTTCCTCTCATCGCCCCAGCCCGCCATGAATGGGGTCACTCAGTCACGAATTCGTTCCAGAGATGCTTGACATGAGTGGGAAGAGGGATGCGACTATGGTGCCGTGCAAACGTATCGTGGCGAGAGTGCCGGTTGTAGGGAGTAGGGTGTGCTGCCGATGCGGAGGTGGGCGGGGGAATCGATCAAGATGAATGAGACAACTCAGTCTTGAGCGAGAAAGAGACGGTTATTCAGGCCTTTTTTCGCAACTCTTGGATTATTTGAATAGAAACTAATCATGTTCATAAGGTGTGATCACCCTCATGATCAAGAAACAGCCCTTCGTCCAGTTTAAAGTGGCACCTTAAACTGGACGAAACTGTCCGGCATCAAATGATTGAGAAAACGACCCTAGCGGTTACTTGCTCAACACCTTAACTGCCGCTGCCATCACGGGATCGTTGCGGATGTCGTCCATCTTGGTGGGTTCGAGGGAATCGGCAGGGCGGATGTCGTGTTCAAACCACCAGGCACGGATTTGCCGCCGCATCTGATTAGGCAGCACTACTTCCACATCGGGGCGAACGCCCCAGTCGTCTTTGGCGGTGGCGCCGGGCATGCGGTGCAGGTTCTTGCCGCTGGGCCGCATGAAGACACCCACGGTTAAGCGATACGAGAAGCGGACACCATAAGGGTTGTTCAGCTCTCGGCTGCTGTTCTGTATGGTTGATTTGCCTCGTGAACGCTGGCCGACGATGGTCGCCCGCTTGTGATCCTGTAGGGCGGCGGCGATCAATTCCGCGGCACCTGAAGTATCTGGGCCGATCAGCACTGTCAGGGGTAAGTCGAGACAGTGCTTCATTTCCTTGTTCGATCGGTATTCTCTGCGCTGCTCAACACGATTGTTATCATCGGTTTCGTTGTTGCGGTGATTCGTTTTGGCGATGAGCACATCGCTGTTGAGAAAAAAACCTGCCAGGTCGGCGGAATACTCAGGCACGCCGCTGGGGCAATCGCGCAGATCGAGGATGAGTCCCTTGAGGCCATCCTCTTTCAACAGGTGCACGATCTCCATGATGCGATTAGGAGGTGTTTGAATGGTTCCCAGACGGATAAGGGCGATACGATGAGGGTAATCGACCCAGTAGTCCCATTCGCCTTCACCGGTGGGTCGGTAGCCCAGAGTCATTGTGTCACGATCAAACTCGCTGCCAATGATAACCAGTTCGCTGTTATCGATGGTTTGCCGGGGGGTGGTGACCTCGATAGTCTTCTTGATCCCTTGCAGGTTGCGAATGGTCAGTGTCAGCCCTTCTCGTTGGCGTGCCATGATCGTCATGGTGGCATTGACCTGTGCGGTAGGCGTGTTCGGCGAGATGGGCTGATGGTTTTTGCCGATCTCCAGCAGTTCATCACCTGGCCGAAGGCCCTGTTTGTGAGCTGGGCTATCGATGGTGACGTTACGAACGAAGTAGCTGCCACCCAGGGGTTTGTCTTCGAGGAACAGGCCGATGCCCACGCCCGACTCATAGATGGCGCGTGTGGTGGAATCGACTTCGGAGTAGTTGGAAAAGATATCGAGAGACCGGAAGGCGGAGTGCATGGCAGCATGGATGCCCCGCTCGCCTTGAATGAGCGGCATATCGCCGACAGCTTCACGTGCAACCTTGAGCTTATCGATTAACTTTTCCCCTGCAATCGAGTTGAAGTACTGATCGGGTTCGCGAACGAGGGCATCGGGGGGAACAATACTACCGGCCCGGTAGAGGCCTAATAACGCTCGCCCGGCCAGGGCAGTCTCGGAGATGGCTTCAAAGTGATAGTCTTTGGAAATGGTCTTGATCAAGGGGCTGACCACGACTGCGTATTCTTCAGCGGTACGAGCGGTGACAGCTTTGAGGCGCGAATCCTGGGGCGGGCGAGGCTTGGTGTTCTTCTGATCCTGAGCCATCGGCTGGGCCAGCAGAACCAGTAACGCCAGCAGCGACAGGATGCCAGGGAGTAAGCCAACACGAACCATTGCATCGTTCCTCGTGGTCTCTTTATCGTACATCATCCCACGCTGTTCGAGAAGGCAGAAGTCGCCTTGCTCCTCCCCTTCACCAATAGAACTTTGGGGGAGGTTGGGTGGGGTTCTATGTCACGGGGAATTTACCCCCTCCGGCTCCCCCTTGGAAAGGGGGAGAGAACAGCCCCGAACCTGTCTGTTTGTCTTTTGTCTACTACAGTAAGTATTCCCCCACCCGCCTGAATGAGAAACCACAGATGCCCCATTTAGCTATTGTCGGTGCCACCGGAGCAGTCGGTTCGTTGATGCGTCGAGTCGTTCTCGAACGCAAGCTGCCCTACCAGTCGATCAAGTTCCTGGCTTCCGCTCGCAGTGCCGGACAGACGCTGGAGTTTGCGGGGAAAGAATACAAGATCGATGCCCTGTCCCCCGAAGCATTCAAGGGTGTCGATATTGTGCTTTCGAGCACCCCTGCTTCGGTGAGCAAGCAATGGAGCCCGATTGCAGCCAAGGCTGGGGCCTATGTCATCGATAATTCCTCAGCTTGGAGAATGGACCCAGAAGTGCCGCTGGTTGTTCCCGAAGTGAATGCCCACGCCCTGAAGAGCATTCCCAAGAAGATCATCGCTAACCCCAACTGTTCCACGATCCAGATGGTTGTTGCCCTGCAACCACTGCATGCCCTCGCCAAGATCAAGCGTGTTGTTGTCGCCACCTATCAAGCCTCTTCGGGTAAAGGTGCGACAGGCCTGTTCGATCTCGATGCCCAGGTCGCAGCGCTCGGTCAGGGAAAGACTGTCCCCGCTCCCACCGCCCACATGGAACGCCTGGCGGGCAACGTCATCGCCCACGACTGGAAGCTCGGCGAGGATGGCTACAGCGAAGAAGAAACCAAGATGGTCAAAGAGACCAAGAAGATCATGGGGGATGAGTCGATCCTTGTTGCCCCCACCACAGTGCGGGTACCCGTCAGAACCGGGCACAGCGAAGCAATCAACCTCGAGTTCCACTCCGCCATCAGTGTTGAACAAGCCAAAGCTGCATTAGCGAAAGCCCCCGGCATCATCCTCATGGAAGGCTACGGCCCCGGCCTCGTCCCCACGCCCCTGCAAGCTGAAGATCGGGACGAAGTCTTCGTCGGCCGAGTGAGAAAAGACGTCACAGTGCCCCACGGCTTACAAATCTGGGTAGTCGCTGACAATCTTCGCAAGGGTGCAGCCACCAATGCGGTGCATATTGCACAAGAGTTGATCAAGCAGGGGATCGTGAAGTAGTGATGGTTCCCCCGTTTGGTTCCCCTCTCCCCCGGAGGGAGAGGGGTTAGGGGTGAGGGGGCACGGAGACAGACACACTTCTCTTGCGAAGAAGCAGATTCCGCAACATCATCACCCCCACCGGCACTAAGAAAGCGCCAAGGATGAAACACCACTGATCAACAGAATGGTGAGCGGGTGTTGGAGGTAAACCATACCAGGAAATAATGGTCTCGGACGCATCCCTGATTTCTGCATTCCCACCAAGATCCCGCTTCTGGTCAACAACAGCGAATCCTTTTCCGTCCAAGCCTATGACATATTCCGGTTCGTACCGGGTGTTCAATTCACATCGAGTGGTTTTGTACTCGTGCAGGTCAATAATCACTGCCGCACGACTGAACTCATTGGGCAAGAAGGTGGGATCCCACTTCCATTTGTCACGCAGCCAGTTCTTCAGTGAAAACCAGCTGTTCACAGGCTGACTAAGCAAAATGAGCCAGCGACTGTCATTGCTCATAGCGACCAGGCCAGCCCTCTTGAGCGATATGGTAGTGGATGATCCCCAGCCATGACCAAAATACACATAAGCGACTTCGATATTCAGATCGGTGTTGGGAATCTCTTTCCGTATTCCTTTGGCCTTATTGACCAACTCCATTTTTGCTGGATGATCGTAGGCAGCAGATTTTGAATACGAGAGTTCAAATCCTTCGTTGGATCGAAGCGGTCGGTCGGGATATGTCTTGTTGGCGATTTTCGACATCGTCCCGTTGTTAATGTCCAGACGGTAATATCCGAAGTTGTTGTTCCCGTCGTTGACGACAACAAACATCCCGCTGTCATCGGTAAAGCCATCAAGAAACCCTGCGCCTGCGAAAGTCCAGCGGTAGATGTGCGAAGACATCGGCAACAACCAATACATGAAAACAGCCAGCCCCAGCGAGAGCAAATACCCCCACCCCGTCACACCCCACCAGCGGCGACTCAGGAATTGCAGCATTTACTGGCCTCAAGAATACCGGCTGCATCGTCGCACGCCGGGGATTCTGATGCAATGGAGAAGTCGGAAGGTATACGGAAGTGCCTTTGGCAGTTACGCTGAAAGAGGCTGGTTTGGTTTCCCTCTCCCCTGGAGGGAGAGGGGTTAGGGGTGAGGGGGCACGGAGACAGGCATCCGTCTCATGCGACGAAGCACGTTCCGCAACATCATCAAACCCACCGGCACCCCAAACGCTGCGAGGATGAGGCACCACTGTTGAACACTGTGATAAGCCGGGCCCAGTGGAAGAGAGTACTTTGTGATGGTTGATTCAGCCGTTTCAGGATGATACTCAATCACCACAAAGGAATCGCCTTGTGGGCTGATGGCATATTCAGGCATTTTCTCAGTCGTCTGAATCGTTGCTACTATTCTTTTGTTATCACAGTCGAAGAGATTAGTTTGATACAGGTATCCGTCATCAGCAGCGATAGAGGGCATTGCTGGTGCCTGCCATTTCTGAAACCAATCCCTAGTCACTTTCCACGGTGTAATGGAACGATCGGCATAGAGAAGCCAACGATTGTTTAACGATATGACTTGGTGTCCAGTCAGTGATACACGGAAGACTTTAGCCTCGGTATCGACTGAGGCTTTGGCTTTCAGATCAAAACTGGAATGCCCTTCTCCGACGAGATACTGGTTAGAAGATACTCGGCCCACGATAATCCGTTCTTCGCCACCAGCTGAGCCGCTCTCTCTATTGGTCACAATGAACATCTCATGCTCAACCCCCTTTTTCGTGACCACCATTGCTCGGTGGCAGGGTTCCATGTACATGAGGTAGCCTGAGTTAAACACCGCCACTACAGAGGCAGACTCGATATCAAAGGCATAGTAAGCAATTCGAGGATCAACGGACTGCGTTATCATGAGATGTTTCTGATCATGCATAAAGCCGTCGATGAAGAGAATGCCTTGCAAGGTCAGTTGGGCCACCGCAGCAGAGCGTGTGAGAGAAAAGAACATTACGCCCGCTAGCCCCAGCGAGAGCAAATACCCCCACCCTGTCACACCCCACCAGCGGCGACTCAGGAATTGCAGCATGTCCACCAACACACTAGTAACAACCAGTGCATCGTCGCACCTCCAGCATGTTCTCGCAATCCTGAAGTGCAACGCCTGAAGTGCAACGCCATCGTCAAAAACGAAACTAATGTCTTGTATTTCTGAGTCGATGTGTTCTAGTGGAATTCACTTCTCATCGGAGATGGCATTACCCATTTCGCCTGGAGAATAATCATGAAAGCACGAAACCGTTCTGGTTTTACAATCGTCGAGCTTCTTGTTGTCATCGGAATCATCCTGATCATATTAGCCATGATCTTGCCCCTTATCATGCGGATCATGCAGGCAGTGGAAGAAACACAGGTTAGCAGAGAAGTCAAACTCCTTGATCAAGCATGCGAGCAGTTCAAAGCCACATTCGGCAGATACCCTCCTGGCAGAATCATGATTTGCGAAGATATGCGAGGCTACCAGAAGGCCATAGAGCAGCATCTCTGCCAGGACAGGCCTGTGGCTGATCCGACGCATCAGAAGGCGCTGGCCTACCTGGCCATGATGTCGATGGAATACCTTCAGTCGATTTTCCCCGGTATTGATCTGAACGCCGGACATGACTGGAACGGCGATGGCGTGATCGATGATCGCCAATACTACCTCAACGGGAACGAAGCGATGGTCTTTTTGCTGGGTGGCATGCGTTACGGCAAAGGAGCTGTCGATACGCTGGGCACGAATCGTTCAGGGGGGCAGGGATTCAGTACTGATAAAACGCAGCCCACGAAGACTACCACCGGAACTCGCCTGGGGCCGTTCTTTGAGTTCGATCAAACAAGAATCTTGTATGAAGTTACAACTGGGGTGCCGGCAGGACAGTCGATAGCCAGCCCCGCAGGAGGCCCTGTTGTTGAAGACTGGACAGTTGGCGTCAGCAGTGGATTTGTTCGTCGTCCGGGTGAACTCTTTATGGGCTTCTATGCCAGGTACACTGATGTCTGGAAGACCCCATATGCTTATTTCAGTGCTCGCAACGCCCAGACTGACAACTATTGTTACCACAATTGTTCTTATCTCTACAGAATGGGATTCCCCACGGGATTCTTATTCAACTACCACCTGTGGTTCTCGGATATCACCTGGTTCCCGACTCCCACGACCTGGCCGTCCTTATGGATTCCAGGCAGGACCATCGGCTCCCGTTCGAATCCATTAGATGGTACTATTTCAGCAAAGGATGATTGGTACAATTTTGTTCCCTATATCGAAAGTTATCGGGCAGATCAGGTTAGATATTACAACGCGAATCGTTTCCAGATCATCTCTGCCGGGAGGGATAAGCAATTTGGTACAGGAGGGTATCTACAGCCCGATCCCAAGATGGCTGAAACGAGTGTGTTTGAGAATTACAAGTACTTTCCGGAGGAGAACATTCCAAAGGTTGCAGAGAAACAAGCCAACTACGACAACATCACCAATATCAATTTTGGAAGAGTGGTGCCTCGCTAGGGAGAATAAAGCCTTACCCGATGGCATTAGACGGTAATACGCGGAGCACTACCAACCCTGCATGTGATACCGTCTGCATCGTCGCACGCCGGGGATTCTGATGCAATGGGGAAGTCGACCCATACACGGAAACAGCTTGAAGAGTTACACTGAGAGTGGTGGTTTAGTTCCCCTCTCCCCTGGAGGGAGAGGGGTTAGGGGTGAGGGGGCACGGAGACAGGCAGCCGTCTCAACGAATGATGACAATGGCAACGAAGACGCACACACAACTGAGAACCAACGCCAAGGCGCTGCGTTCCACTATGACGGATACGGAGCAGTTTGTCTGGTATCATCTGCGCGCCCGTCGCTTTCAGGGTTACAAGTTTCGTCGCCAAGTACCGATTGGACGTTTCGTCGTTGACTTCATCTGCTTTGAAAGCAAGTTGATCGTAGAACTTGATGGCGGGCAGCATGCAGAACAGCAGCCGTATGATGAGGCACGAACTCAGTATCTTGAACAGAGTGGCTATCGGGTGCTTCGCTTTTGGAATCATGATGTGTTGAAGGATTGGGAAGTGGTGGAAGAGGTGATTTGGAGGGCTTTGCAGGCCTCTGATTTACATGGTGATGGGCGCTCGTCGCCGTGCCCCCTCACCCCTAACCCCTCTCCCTCCAGGGGAGAGGGGAACCAGACCAGGGGAGTGGGGAACTACAATGGAGAGGATGACTGTTCATGAGCATCCCTCCCAAGAAACTCTCCCTGGCCCTCTGGCATGAGCGATATGCGTCGCCTCACATGCCGATGTCGTGCGCGGAGATGGTGGCACGGGGGTGGGATGAGGTGGACATCGTCTTCGTCACCGGCGATGCTTACATCGATCATCCATCGTTTGCAATGGCCATCCTGGGGCGAACGCTGGAGGCGGCGGGGTTTCGAGTAGCCATCCTGAGTCAGCCCGATTGGCGGACCGTTGATCCCTGGCGTCAGTTTGGCAAGCCACGCCTGTTCTTTGGCGTCTCAGCCGGCAACATGGATTCGATGATCAACCACTACACCGCCAACAAGAAGGTGCGCAATGACGATGCGTATTCACCCGGCGGTCGCATTGGTCTACGGCCTGACCGGGCGACGATGCCCTACTCCCAACGCTGTCGGGAAGCTTACCCCGGGGTGCCCGTCATTGCCGGCGGCGTCGAAGCGTCGCTGAGGAGGCTCGCTCACTTCGATTACTGGAGCGATACGGTCAAGCGAGCTATCATGCTCGATGCCAAGTGCGACATGGTGGCGTATGGCATGGGCGAGAAGACGATTGTTGAACTTGCCCAGCGGATGAAGAACGGTGAGACGATCCAGCAACTCCGGGGAATGCGAGGGATGGCTTTCGCCCTCGGTGCCAAGGATAAGCTCGAAGACCTGCCCCCTTTGGATGAACCGACACCAACGGAAGGAGCTGGCGCTGCGGGACGGCCCGCTCCGGAGCGACCTAGTCCGGTGAGCAATCGGGATATTCTTCCCCTGCCCAGCTACGAAGAAGTAAAAGCAGATAAAGCGGTCTTCGCTGAGACGACCCGGCTCATTCATCTCAACAACAGTCCGTTCAATGCACGTACCCTGGTGCAGTACCACGATCAGCAAGCCGTCGTCATCAATCCGCCGGCGTTCCCACTGACGCAGGAACAGATGGACGCCCTCTACGATCTGCCCTACACCCGTCGGCCCCACCCCAGTTACCACGAACCGATCCCAGCTCAGGAGATGATCAAGGATTCGGTCACCATCATGCGTGGCTGCTTCGGTGGCTGCACGTTCTGTTCGATCACCGCGCACCAGGGGCGAGTGGTGCAGTCTCGCTCCAAGGAGAGTGTGCTGAAAGAACTCAACAAGATGGCGAGTGACCCCGACTTCAAGGGGACCGTCAGCGACATCGGCGGCCCCACAGCCAACATGTATCAGATGCGGTGCACCAGGCCCGAAGTGGAAGCCAAGTGCAAGCGTCTGTCTTGTGTTCACCCCAGCATCTGCAAACTGCTCGGCACCGATCATGGCCCGCTCGTCGAACTGATGAAGGAATCCCGCGACATCCCCGGCATCAGGAAGGTGCTGGTTGCCAGCGGAGTTCGCATGGACCTCGCACAGTTATCACCCTCTTACATGAAAGAACTTGCTGGGCATCACGTCGGCGGGTTGCTCAAGGTCGCTCCGGAACACGTCGATCCCGATGTGCTCGCTGTGCAGAAGAAGCCCGACATCAACAACTTCGACAAGTTCGCCAGCGACTTCAAGAAGGCTTCCGAGAAGGGTGGCAAGCCGAAGCAGTATCTGGTGCCTTACTTCATCTCGGCCCATCCGGGTTCGGACCTGAAGGCGATGATCAACCTCGCACTCTACCTCAAGCACAATGGCTACAAGCCCGACCAGGTGCAGGATTTCATCCCCGCCCCGTTCGACATCGCCACCTGCATGTACTACACCGGCCTCGATCCGTTCACCAAGCAGCCGGTACATGTGGCCAGGGATTTGAAGAACCGCAAGATGCAGCGAGCCCTGATGCAGTTCTTCAAACCGGAGAACTACTTCGAGGTGCGGAAGGCGCTCGTCGAAGCAGGCCGAGCTGATCTCATTGGTGGTTGCGATGGCCTTATCGGAGCGAACCCGCCGAAGGAGGCGTTAGATGACCGAAGGCAACGAGCGAATCAAGGGGATCACTATCACAGCGTAGCGAATCCAGCGAAAGGCGAGAAGCCCGGCGAAAGGAACATGCCAAACCAGGGCTACCGACCAGGGCGAAAGTCAGCTAAAAGACGATAGCGTTCACTAGCATGGACTGCATCGGTCATGAAGAGTATGCTGAAAAGTGGAGGAAATGAGCATGTCCAAACAAATGAAATACCAGGTGAGCGGTTACGAGCCTGCATCCAACGGAGCCGTCATCTTTACCGTCGTGCCAGATGGGCATGTGCAGAACGGAAGACCGAACCGTGTCCCACAATTCGTTGTTGCTGTTCGTGGAACGGTTGATAACCTCGGTTTTGACTGGAGCGGCTCGCCTGACAACCCTGGCAATGCGACGGACGAGATACAAGCCGATATCACTGATCGAATGAAAGAGCGGTTTGCCTGGATTCATCGGGTGAACGAGCTTGTAACCATGATCGAAAAATGGGCAAGGGAACTTGGATGGTCCACAAGGAGAATAGAGAAGAGGCTTGAAGATGCTAGAGTAGGCACCCATCGAATTCCTGCTCTTCTCATGCAGGCGGAAACGTGCCAGATCATTCTCGATCCTGTAGGCCGCTCTTCTCCAGGAACTGAGGGCATGGTCGATCTCTACCTCATGCCAGCCTATGATGATATCGCAAGCATCTACCACTACAAGGGACAATGGAACCTCCACTACGTATTTCCGAACCGAAAAGCTGTGGCGTCAGTGCGGGAAGCTGAAGCTCAACCATTATCGAAAGACGCTTTGGAGAAAGTGTTGGCGGAGATGAAGAAGCATGCCCACTAGGCACAATTGGCAAGCCCGTATCAAAGCCGTTGAGCGTGAATATGTAGCGATGCGGCAGGCTGCTGATCGTTTTCTGGAGCACGCTCAACACGATCCCACCATTCTTCTGGAGGACCTTCGGCATGGCGAAATCGTCATTGCCACAAAGAATCTCGAAGGAACATACATCATGCGACTGTTTGCGGAATTCGAGACAGGCGCGAGGCAGTTTTGGGAGGTCACTTGGGGGACAGATATCAAGACTTTTGACTTATTCGAAGCACTGGCAGCCCGGCGCAGCATTCCCGACACGGATTTAGCGAATGGGCATCAAGCTCGGGATTATCGAAATAGCTTAGTTCACGAACGTACAGATCTGGCTGAGTCACTTGAATTGATGACTGTTCGGAAATACCTCTGTACATTCTTCAGCTACTTGCCAGTAGAGTGGTGATGGATTCATTATCATGGGAACATCTATCGAAGGCCAATTGCTTATTGTCTCTCATACCGACCGTGGAAACAAGATACGAATAATCAGCGCGTGACTGGCAGCTCGTTCCGAACGAAAGGACTATGAAGATGGCAATTTCCCCTAACAAGCCGAATGAACAAGGCGATGAGTTACGATCTGAATATGACTTCAAGTCCCTCAAAGGCGTCCAGCGAGGAAAGTACGCAGCAAGGTATCAAGAGCGATTGCGATTAGTTCGTCTAGCTGAGGACATCAGCTCTGCGTTTGTTGATGAGAAGGCAGTCAACGATGCACTTCGTGAATATCTGCGTTCTCGTGAAACAATATCGGCTTCGTAGGTTGAGGTATCATTTTCAAATGTAAGATTCTGCCGTTGCTGGATGAAACAGCCAGTGAGGCAGCAGAAGCCGGGGCGGAAAGGGAACTCAGTGCGAGCGTCCGAATACTGGAGAGGGTGTTCTAGGCGTCCTTGGGACAATAATCGATAAACGGGCGTGAACCGAGCGAAGATAAGGAAAGTGTCATGTCTATCGCACTTCTGCTACTGATCGGTACCCAGCAAGCCTCACCCCCAAGCGCAGACGAGATCATGCAGCGAGTTCGGCAGGCGATGAATTTCTCGCTGGAGAAAATCCCTGAAGCCGGAATGATTCTGGAAGGCAAAAGCACTTCCAGTGGTATCCCGGCCAACACCCGAATGCACTTCAACCGCCAGGGCCACTTCCTACAGCAAACCGATTCTGTACTCGGAACCACATTATTTGGCTATGATGGCAAAGATGTCTGGTCGAAAGACTACGATGGTGAGTCCAACATTCTGGAACTAAGCAAGCGCCGGGAAAACCTGCTTTTGGGGGCTCTCTACTCAGGTCTCTGGATCGACAAATCTTCCGGAATGGCCTACACCTTCGCCAAGGATTTAGCATTACCGGATCAGTATCTGTTACAATTCTCACACGAACCCAGCCAACTCACGGGAACCATCAGCATCGACAAGGAGTCGTTGCTTCCGCGAAAATGCAAATTTACTTCTGTCACAGGCGAGTATGTGATTGTGACGTGGAAAGAGACGATGAGTTATGAGGGCATGAAATGGCCGCGGTACATCGAAATTACGATAGGTGATACGAAGGATAGCTATCAATGGGAGTCGGCCACAGCAGCTAATAAAACGGACGTAAATCCATTCCGACCCCAGATTTCTCCACCCACGAACGTGACTTTCGACGCCAGCAAAAACGCACTACTGGAAGTAAAGAAGGCTAATGATGGCGATTTGCTGGTTCGCCCCCTCGTCAACGGCCAGGACGTTGGCTGGTTCCTTTTGGGCATCGGAACGGAAGGTATCGTGCTTCACGAGCGAACCGCCAAGAAACTGGGTCTTGAAACCTACGGTGATGGGGAGTCTCAGACCATCGGTGGGAAGGTGAAAGCCAACTGGAGTAGGCTGAAAACGATTTCACTGGGTCGAATGACCCTTCAGAATCCGCTCGTATACAATGTTGAGCTTCCGGCGAACCTTGATGAAGCGAGTGGCGTTCCCATTGCCGGGATCATCGGGCGAGGGGCGTTCCGTTGCAGCGCCATCGAACTCGATTCTGTTACTTCTCAAGTCGCTCTTTTCGACCCCAAAACCTATGAATTGCAGCGAGGCAAGAAGAACTGGCAGAAACTGTACGTCTTAAGAGGCCTTGGCGTAGAAGCGGAATTCGAAGGACACAAGGGGGTCTTCAGTCTCACAGATTCCCCGGGAAACACGGTAGTCATTCATTCCCCGGCCGTGAAGAAGTTGAACCTGATCGCAGGCCGTGAACTCAGAGATACTCTCATCAGAGGCTACGGTGGGAATCAGGAAGTCAAGGAGGGCAAGCTGAAGTACTTCGAAATTGGCGGCCATCGCCGTGAGGATGTCAAAGCCAATTTCGCGACTTCCGAAACAGGTGCATTCAGCAATCCGGATACAATCGGGACCATCGGCGGTGAACTGCTCAAGCCGTTTCAGATCGTGTTCGATTACCAGAATCGCCGGATCGCCTTCGTGAAGCGTGAAGCGAAATAATGGGGGTTCCGAACGAAAGGACTATGAAGATGGCCACTTCTCAAAGCCGGTGGCCCGACCGCAGGTCTCCTGAGCCGTGCAAAGCTTAGGCGAGTCGAGAAACCTTCGGTCAACGAAACGGCGGGGTCAGGAGACCCGCGCCGAGCGGGATCTTTCGTGCGAGTATGGACGACCGGCAGAATGTATAATGCGGTGGAAGCCAAGAGAAGCGAGCGGCGGGGTTCGTCTCTGCCGTCGGGACCGCCCGGATACTTACGGCGGCTCGATGATCTGTGTGTCTTAAGAAATTTCCAAGGAGTAGCATCCATGCGGAAGTTCATCACTGCGAGCCTCGTCCTCATGATCGCGGTTGCTGGCGTGGCAGCCGATGAGTTTGTCGCGTTCATCACCAAGTTCGAAGACGGCAGGATGATCGTCAAGAAGTCCAAGGGTACCGAGCCGCCCGAAGAAGTCACCCTGAAGCTCGCTGACAACGTCAAGATCGTTCGAGGCAAGATGAACATGAACACGAAGAAGCTCGAGGCCGGCGAAGCCTTCGAAGGCGGCAAAGACGCCCTGGCCAAGCTGGTCAAGGAAACTGCCGAGCGAGTCAAGAAGTGGACCGAAGAAGGCAAGAAAGGTTTCGGCCTGGGTGTCTTCGCCAGCATCGTCACCGAAGGCGACAAGGTCACTGAAATCCGTGTCACCGGCGGAGGCAAGAAGAAGTAAGATAGGTAACGAGCACCCGTGCCGAGCCGATCCCATTGGCGGCTGCGACGGCCTGGTCGGTGCGAACCCGCCGAAGGAAGTGTTAGATGATCGAAGGCGAAGGGCGATTGAGACGGCGAGCGGTAGTATTATCATAAGGTGAAGAATGCAAGCGAGAAGCGTGGGTATCGACCGGGGCGGAGCAGCCAGGTGAGGCAGCAGAAGCCGGGTAGAGGTAAGTAAGAGGCCGCAACAACACTTCAGTGATCCTTGTTACTCAGTTTGAGGCCTCTCTTCTCGTCTTTGCGTCCGAACCGCCTGAAGAATTTGCCTAGAGCGCCTTGTCGCCATCCTTAGCCAAATCGTACCGAGACCAGATCCAGCGACCCAATTGCACTTCATCACAACCAAAGCAGATCAATGCCCGATAGCAGTTCCAGCCAACGCGCCATTCCACCACATAGTCTGGATGGAATCCGCCGCATAGTTTTGGCCCTGACCACGGCAGGTAGGTTTTCTGGTCGCCAAACACTTCGGACAAACGGTTGATGACCGAGGAAGTGAGCACAATTGGTTCTTGGTAGAAAGGGTAGCCGTAGAACTCAATGACTTGTTTGGTACGGAGTTCCTCCTCCAAGTCATGCTTCTCAAATAATTGATGAGGGAGACCTACATAAATGACTACTTCATCCGCTTTTCGAATGGCTTCCGCTAAAGTACTTGGAGTGGTGGGCCAGAATGCACAAGGAAGAGTCAGAAACGCCACTGCCATGAGTGTGTAGACAGCAATACGAAGTTGTCGCTTCCTACTGCTGGACAAAGGCATGTACATCTCCCTTTTTTCAACCCTGAAAGCCCAATGGTACATACGTTTGGCGAATCGATATGGTAACATAACGTACCAAGCTTGCCCACCAGACGCTTGCAATTGCAAGGTGGGGAGAGCTTGACCCCAACTGATCACCTTGCTTCGTGTTTTTATCGTTCACCCCATCCTACCCGGCTGCTCTTGCATAGATTATGGGGAAGCAAGAACTAGAGAGGCAGACATCCCATGGGTCGTATTTTCGAGAAGCGTAAACACTCCATCTTCAAGACCGCCATTCAGAATGCGAAGGTCTATTCCAGGTACAGCAAGCAAGTGTACATGGCGGCCAAGAAGGGGGTGCCTGATCCGGACGCCAACCCGGCTCTGCGTCACGTCGTTGATCGGGCAAAAAAGGATAACGTTCCTGCCCACGTGATTGACAAGGCCATCCAGAAGGCTGCCGGTGCGGGCGGTGAGGATTTTCAATCTGCACGATACGAGGCGGTTTGCCCCGGTGGTGCAATGGTCATCATCGATTGCCTGACCGATAACAATCGGCGAACCATTTCCGATTTGCGCCCTGCTTTACCAAGACGGGGGCTAAAATGGCAACGAATGGCTCTGTCACCATGTCATTCGATCACCTGGCGGTACTTTCTTTCCAGGGTGACGATGAAGACAAGGTGCTGGAAGCCCTGTATGCCGCCGATGTAGCCATCGAAGAGATCGAGAAGAAGGACAACACTATCACGGTCTTCACCCCACCCGGCGAGTTCTTCAAAGCTAAGAATGCATTACATGAAGCGTTCCCGAAGGTGGAGTTAGAAGTGCAGGAAATCGTGTTCCTTCCTCAGGCAACCAAGACACTCAGCGTGGAAGACCAGGCCACGTTCGACAAATTCCTGGGCATGGTCAACGAGTGCGATGACGTGCAGGAAATCTACCACAATGTGGCTCTGCCGTAGAGGACGAGCGATGACGATACTTCGAGATAGCGAACGAATTGTCGAAAGAGTATGATGAGGCACCGGAGAAAAGATGGGCCGTATTCTCAGCCACACCTCTGCCAAACGCTCCACGCAGCCGATACGCAACGGGAAGCTGCCGTTGCTGTACGATGGCCAGCGTTTGGATCGTGAGACATTTCATCGGCTCTATGAGGCTTCGCCAGAATTAAAGCGAGTGCAGTTGATCGAAGGAATAGTACACATGCCGTCGCCGATGCGATTTGTTCAGCATGCCAATCCACAGACTTGCATCAACGGATGGCTCTTCTGTTACTCATCGCAAACACCTGGAGTAAGAAACGGTGGCAGTGCAACACTGAAGATTGACACCGAAAACGAATTTGAACCCGACGGCATGCTCTTCTACGATCAGGGCCAGCTTGTCATCGCCGACGATGGTTACCTCGAAGGTGTGCCGGAACTGGTCGTGGAGGTTTCGGCCAGCACGATCTCTGTCGACAGCAAAGAGAAGTTCCGGGTCTATGAAAAGCAGGGGGTGAAGGAGTATCTGCTCTGGAACACACAGGCAGACACCATTACCTGGTTCGCTCGTAACAAAAACAAGTTCGTAGCGATGAAGCCAAACCGAGCCGGGATCATCCAGAGTAAGACATTTCCCGGATTGTGGCTTGATGTCGCAGCGATGTTGGAAGGCGACTTGACTCAGGTGATGAAGACACTGAACGAAGGCTTGACCAGTGGACCACATGTGAAGTACGTCAAACGGTTCGAGAGAGATTAGTCGGGTACCCGGATCAATCAATAGGCAAAAAGCAGTAGCAGGATCGAAACTGAGTACAGTTACAACCCTGCCACAACTCTATCACAAGTTTGTGTCCAGCCTTACTTTTTCACCTTCTCGAACTCAAACTGAACCTCGCCGTCTTCGAGTTTGGCAGGGCGTTCTTTCTCGCCGGGCGTGGCCAGTCCGATGCGCAGCTTACCATCCTTGAACTCATAGAAGCCTGGCTGGCTCTTTCCTTTATCGTTGCCTTCGGTAATTTCCAGGTCGATATGTTTCTTACTTGGATCGATCTTGAACTTGCCCTTCTCTGAATTGTCACCTGCTTCAAACTCATACTTGTTCCCATCGAACTTCATGACGATGTCGCCGCTGACCAGCTTCCATTCGCCCTTGAACTTCTCCAGCTCTTTCTTCGCTGCCTCTTCTTTGTCGTCAGCCCAGGCTGTGGTCAAGAGAGTAAGGAAGAGTCCGGCAACCAGCATTCTTTGAAGCATGACGTTTCTCCTGTGGGTGAGGATACAGAGGTTGTTACTTCCGAAGATGACTCTTAGAGTAACACCGAAATCAGATTAGTCATGTGCAATATTCTGATCTTCAGGAAAAACTCATTGATGCTCCTGCAACTCATCATTGAATGGCTGCTTGATCGGCTCTCGCTGGCTGATCTTGTGCTGGTCGGTTTGTTGTTGATCGTTTTTGTTGGTGTCATCGCAGGTGTCATGCTTCGGGGCTGATATTCGTCACCGGGCTTCGAGCTTCTTTGGTTACAGCCATTGCTGCCCAGCCGAAGCAGAGCATGCCTGCCCCCAGAAGGTAATGAAAAACGTCAATGCCCAAGTCTTTAGAAAACACTTGTAATGATGACGTTGCCGAGGCTGATAGCACAATCGCCAACATTAGTCGCTGGGCGATGGTTCTGTGTTCGGGCAGACGAGGTTTGAACCAATACATCACCGCGATTGCCAGGACAGTTACCATCGCGATCATCTGGAGGATGGCGTAGTAAGAAGCCTTCTCAATGAACATCCCTGCCAGGTAGCAGATGGCTCCAGCAAGTGTGGTCCATAACAGCAGGGGAACCTGAGCGTACCGCTTGAAGAGCCAGCATACGCCGGCTACCAGTCCACACGAACCGAAGGTCGAGGCGATAATCTGAAAGAACCCAGACACTTGAATCATTGAAGGATGAACATCGGCAAACCGCAGCACGCCGAAGAACGAAGCCAGGCCAACGGCACCGAAGAACAGGCCCCAGACAAAGATCAGTGGATGCCCATGCCGTTTCCAGCACAGGTACAATACGCAAACGCAAGACAGAGTGAGGAACGCATCGGAAATCACATGGCTTAATTGCATCTTGTACTCTCCAATACCAACTCAACAATTCCGGTAAGACGTGATTGTTGTACGAATTGTTCTATTTAAGAATGGCAAGGTGCAAGAGCTTCATCAGTAGTGTTAATCTGAATAAGACTTAAACGACTCGGCTATTTGGCGAACTGATTGATCATTAGCCTCCATGAGCAATTTGTGGCCATATCAAGAATATATCTGACATGCGAGACACCATCTCAATAATGAGTTTAGGTTTGATGAGTTTGAGCATTTTCGATGAATTCTCGTGTTATTGTTGGCTGATAAATTGTTGGGCTTCTCCATGCTCATAGCGTTTCAGAAAAACAGTCAACATTTAGATATTCTGCAATTGGAGATTCCCATTGTCCTCGACGCTAACGATCCATCCTCCCCGCCTTGAACAGACTACCGCAGGTAACAGAGTCTCTGCCAAGCTTCAGGCTCCTGGTTTTTCACAGGAACTCTGGTACGAAGTCTCAGGAAGCCCGTTGACAACTGATGCGACACCCTTTGCTATTGCAGCCTTGCCGATCGCCATGGCGAGGGGGTGGAACGTGCAGAGCGAGGGTCCGGTTTCGGCTCTACTGACCAGGTCGGTGCCCAAGATTCAGGACATGCTCTGCCTGTGGATTCGCCAGGCTCAGCGAATCGAATGGAAAGCTCCCGTTCAGGCGAGCCAGCCTCGATTAGCTCCGTCTGGCACCTTCTTTTCGGGCGGAGTCGATTCCTACTATACATTCCTCAAGCACCAGGAAGCCATCTCCTCATTGATCTTCGTGACGGGCTTTGATGTGCCACTGCATAAGATTGCGCTGGCGGAACGAGTGGGGAACCACATCAGGTCGTGCGCCAAGGCCTTCCAGAAGAACCTGATCGAAGTGAAGACAAACCTCCGTGAGTTTTGCGATCAGTTCGTCTCCTGGCGTTACTATCATGGGGCAGCCTTGGGCAGTGTCGCCAACCTGCTTTCTGCACAGGTCGGAACGGTTTATCTTGCAGCTACCCATACCTATGCCAATCTGATCCCCTGTGGTTCGCATCCGATGCTCGATCCACTCTGGAGTTCCGAAGCGGTCAAGATCGTTCATGACGGCTGCGAAGCGACCCGGTTTCAGAAAGTGGAACGCATGGCGCAGAACCCCATCGCCCTTGGTACGGTACGGGTCTGCTACCACAACAAAGCCAGTGAACTTAACTGTGGTCGATGCGAGAAGTGCCTGCGAACGATGACGAGCCTGTATGCACTCAATGCGTTGGACCAGTGCAAGACCTTTGATGCGCCGTTTAATTTGCAGCGAATAGCCGGGCAGCGGCTGGGTGATAATCCCAGGATACTTGTGTACGTCGAGCAGAATATGGCAGCACTGAAGGAACGGATGGATAATCCACATGAAGTGGTATCAGCATTGAAGCTATCGATGAGAAAATCCGGACTGTTGCGCGGCTCAACAAACAGGCTAAGCCCTTGTTCCGTCGCTCAACCTACCTGAAACTAGTCGGAAAATCCGGCTCCAACAAACAGTAAACAGTTACTCTCGTTTATCAGGTAAGCCTTGCCTGGAAGGAAGTCCTCATGACCACTGAACTGATTATTCGTCACCCGAAGGTAGAACGGACTTCAGGCGGTTCCCTGGTGACCGTCCGTTTGGACTCACCAGACGGCCCGTTCAATGCATTTTTCGATGTGAGAGGCGGTCATCTGGAAGTGAATGCCAGTGCATTTGCAACGATGTGCCTGCCGGTGGCGATGGCCAAAGGCTGGTCGGTGCGCAGCGAATCGCCCGTATCGGCGAAGCTGATGGGAAGCATCCCCACCATTCAGGATATCTTTCTGCATTTCCTGCCTGGCACCCAGCGGATCGAGCTTGATGCTCCGTCGCATAAAGATCCGATGGCTCCGAATCGTGAAGCAGCCAGCTTCTTTTCCGGCGGGGTCGATGCGTATTACACTTATTTGAAGCATCGGGAACGGATTCGCAGGCTGATCTTTGGCATGGGCTTTGACATCAAACTGTCACAAACCAAAGTCATCGATATTGTACTCGAGCAAATGCGACGCGCGGCCCAGGATTTGGGAGCTGGGCTTCTTGAAGTGAAGACGAACATTCGTGACTTTAGTGATCGCTATGTGCATTGGCGTTTCTTCATTGGCGCCGCACTGGGGGGGACAGCTTCACTGCTGAGCAATCTGCTCGATGCGGTCTACATTGGTTCCTCGCACAATTATGGTGATATGTTCTGCTGGGGCACACATCCCATCCTGGATCCCCTTTGGACTACCGAAGCAGTGGAAGTCATCAACGATGGTTGTGAGGCGATTCGGCTGGATAAGATCAAACTGGTAGCTCAAAGTGATGAAGCCCTCAAGTCGCTGCGAGTCTGTTTCAACAACAGAGACGACCGGTACAACTGCAGTCGATGCGAAAAGTGTTTGCGGACGATGGTGGGGTTACACATACATGGCGCACTGGAGCGCTGTAAGACGCTGCGCAACACGCTGGATCTGAAGCGAATCAGCAACCTGCGGATCGGCGACAATGACAATGTCAAGCGGATCAACCTGCAAACCTACCAGTACATACGACGGGAGCGACGAGACCCGCCTTTAGAACGGGCATTGCTGTTGTCATTGCGGAAAACCAGCCTGGTAAAGAAGGTCAAGAAGAAGATTCGTTCGTATTTACAGCCTGTCAAGAAGTCATCGGTGCTGGGGTTGATGCCGGGAAAAGATGTGTGATGTGCGTTGGGAGTACACAGTGGATTGATAGAATAGGGCCATCTCGAAGCCGGTGTGCCCTTTTCCATGCCTGACAGTACTCATCACATTACTAAAGCCGAAGCTGGCCAAACGCTGGCTGCCCTCGTTCGTCGCTGGTCGCCGGAACTCTCGTGGACCGAGGCACGCGGCATCGTGGAACGGCGAAGAGTGTCGATCAATGGCAATCTCTGTCTCGATCCTGCCCGTCGGCTGACGGAAGCGGAAGTCGTCAAGATCACCGCCCATGCCCAGAAGAAGCCACCTGACCAGGAACAGCTTCGCCTGCGACATATCGATCCGTTCGTCGTCGTCGTCGAGAAGCCTGCGGGGGTTACCTCGGTCAGGCATCCTGAAGAGGAAGACTGGAAGAACAAGCGAAAGCAGATTCAGCCCACGCTGGATGAAATGCTCCCCAAGGCCATCGCACGGGAACAGCGGTTTACTCAGCATGGCGAGCAGCGAAGCCCACGGGGAAGCTTGCCCATCGTCCGAGCGGTGCATCGACTTGATCGGGATACCAGCGGCTTGATGATCTTTGCCCGCACCGTCGAAGCGGAAAGGCACCTGGGGGAGCAGTTCAAGAAACACACTATCCAGCGCCTTTATCGAGCCGTTGTGCATGGGCGCATTACGGAGCCGAAGACGATTGACACCTACATCGCCGCTGACCGGGGTGATGGTCGACGGGGTAGCAGCGTGGCAGCACAGACGACTGGCAAACGTGCCATCACCCATGTGAAGCCGATCGAAATACTGAAGAATTACACGCTCATTGAGTGCCGGTTAGAGACAGGCCGCACGCATCAGATACGCATCCACCTGGCTGAGGAGGGCCATACCCTTTGTGGTGAGAAGGTCTACAACCGGGCGGTGTTCAAGCCGGAGGTCAAAGATAATAGTGGGGCTCCCAGGATTGCACTGCACGCTGCAGAACTGGGGTTCGTGCATCCGGTGACGAACGTCAACTTCAAGTTCAGCATGCCCTGGCCGCCGGAGTTGCAGAAGTTCTGGGAGAGGCTGAAGGCGGAGGATGCTAGGGCTTCAGTTTGAGGATGGTGCGGATTTCGAGTCGTAACTTAATCGACCATCGCAATGATGCGATTGCTTGACGTTTGCTGGCAAAGTCGTTTGGATAGCGTGTCTCAACGGCGAAACGAGTGAGGAAATCGAGACCTCGTCGGTGTGATTTGAGCTTGGGAAACAGCGAAACCAGTAGTTCCATCAACTTTACCAGATTATGAGTCTTCGGAATTGGCAGATGATTCTCTTCCAAGAGAGCCTTCAGATACTTTTCCACACATTGTTGGCAATGAAAGCAAACTTGATCGTGTAGCCGGGCCTCGGCAGCCCGTAACAGAGTAGCAGCTTCAAAATCATCTTCTGCTTTCATGACCCATTCACGAGTGTCCACGGTCATAAAGAACCTTCCCTTTCTTCATGACCTCCGTATGAAACGACTGGCCTCGTTCGAGATATCCTGCAAGCTTCCTGGGGCGTCTCACGATGATATCAAGAGAAAAAGGCGGATCGATATCGATGCTGATCTTGGCAGCCATATCCAGGGTATTGCGGGCCTGCATGACTACCATGATATCCACGTCACTGTCTTCGTTGGGAGTTCCATAGGCCTGCGAACCAAACAGCACGATCTTCTCCGGATGAAACCTCTCCACAACGTCACGGGCAAACTTTTTGATGACGCGCATGGGCACAGGGCCGCCCAGATACCACTTCCTTTTCCTGACAGCAGTCTTCATCGCTCACTCCTTCTCCGTTGATTCTATCACAGAAGAGCGACGCTTTTCCAGTAAGCATGGCAGGAAACCGAGCAACAAGCAGATCAGCACGCCGGAGGCGTATAGCGTCCAACGTCCGCCAGGCAGACCACGGTATTCGGTAAGGCGGAACCCTCGCCAATCGTGTTTTGATTCAACAACATACCCCAAACATCGATACTCTTCTCTCTCCAGTCCATCTTTTGATTGAGCAGCTTGGCCTTTCCAATATGTGCTGGAATCTACGTTCAAGCTCAAGTTTGCCATCGAAAAGATTTGAATGTAGTTTGCCTCACACTCCATCCAGCATAATACGCTTAGGCACAGCCCGATTCCAAAGCCTACCAGCGGCCAGCGTGTTGATGTATCCATAATTCCCTCACCCGATCATGCCATAATCCATGAGATTTGCTCCAGCTTCCAGAAGTTTTCTTGCATTTTCCCCTATCTCGTGTCCAATCATACTGTCTTCGTTCGTCAACATCGGGAAGCGGGCGATGGGCCTGCTTTCCTCTCCTGTCTTTGTTGAAAGGAACCTGTCCATGGCTAAGAAGTTTCTCTTCGTGTATCGTGATGCAACAACCACTAAGATGCCCTCTCCTGATCAGATGCAGGAATTGATGGCTCGCTGGGGGGCATGGATAGAGAAGTTCATGAAGACGGGTCAAATGGTTGATCCGGGCGATGCTCTTCAGCCTACCGGCAAGGTGCTGCGGGCGGGCGGTGTTACCACTGATGGGCCGTTCGTCGAAGCCAAGGAACTCCTGGGTGGCTATTCGGTCATTCAGGTGGATACTTACGAACAGGCTCTGGCCATCGCCAAGGAATGTCCCGCGCATAAGGATGGCAGTTCTATCGAGATTCGAGAACTGGCCGGGCTGGCAGGATAAACCCTCACCCCCACCCCCACCCCCTCTCCCGGAGTACCGGGAGAGGGGAGTAATACCATGAATCAGATCGCCCAACTCACCGAACATTCGTTTCGCCATGAGTATGGGCGACTGGTAGCGGCACTCACCCGAAATCTCGGCATTCGTCAATTAGATGAAGTCGAAGATGCGGTGCAGTCAGCCCTCATGAAGGCGATGAATGCCTGGGCTCGCCATGGTATGCCAACCGATCCAGCTGGCTGGCTCTACCGCACTGCTCGCAATGAACTAGTGGATCGTCTGCGTCGAGCAAACACCTGGAAGAACATCCATCAGGAATTGAGTCAACAGAACGTAGCCACCAGTGAAGACGCTATCATCTGGTCGGAACCGCTCGAAGATGATCAGCTCCGTATGCTCTTCGTCTGTTGTCATCCGTCCCTCGGTGTTGAAGCTCAGATCACGTTCGCTCTCAAAACCCTGTGCGGCTTCAATGCCGGTGAGATCGCTCATGCTTTTCTGACCAGTGAAGCGACGATTCACAAACGGCTGACCCGTGCCAAGGAAACGTTGCGGGAAGAGGCTCTCGACCCCAACGATTTGACCGAGACTGCGATTCAGGAACGGCTCGCGTCGGTGCAGACTATTCTCTATCTGCTCTTCAATGAAGGCTATAACTCCCATCATCCCGATGATTTCATCCGCATTGATCTATGCGAAGAAGCAGTCCGGCTCACACAACTCCTGATTCAGAACCCCAGCACTTCCAGCCCCGATACGATGGCTCTCTTTGCTTTGATGTTGTTTCATGCCGGGCGGTTACAGGCACGGGTGAACGAAGCAGGCGGATTGGTGCTGCTTGATGAACAGGATCGTGACGAATGGGACTGGTCACTGATCAAGACCGGCTTCTCCTGGCTGGAACGTTCTTCGGTGGGCGAGGTGATTACTAAATACCATATCGAGGCAGCCATCGCTGCGGAGCATTGCCAGGCTCTGTCGTTCGATCAAACAAACTGGAAGCGGATTGATGAACTCTATGAGTTGCTCTATCGCATGGAGCCGACCGCTATTCATGCGCTGAATCGTTCCATTGCTTTGGCCTATTTGCATAGTCCGCAGGCAGGGATTACCTGGTTGAACAAACTCCATTCGAAAGATGCGCCGCCTGGTTATCACCACTGGCCGGCAGTGCTGGGTGAGTTGCATCGGCGTCAGGGGGAACTGGCCAAGGCTCGGGGCTACTTCGAGCAGGCTTTGGCCATGTCGCCGCCCCTTGCGGAAAGACAGTATTTGGAGATGCGGCGGGAACAGTGTATTTGACTCGGTGATTAATCTGTCGACCATCCACCGGCATGTGATGTTCAGGGTCTCAGTAGGTGAAAGTGAAAGAGCCTCCGGTACATGACAGTTTGTAACCTGCGTGCTTGGCTGCTTCCAGTTGCTCCCATTGAGCTGGAGTGATTCGCACCACGACATCATAAACATCATCACGATTGGTGAAACGTTGGGGAAGTACCTTGACCAGCCAGGGGGCATAGTCGAGCGATTTCATTAACAAACCAATGCGAGGGACAGTCGTGCAAGACACCATTAAGGCATCTTCTACACGTAATCGAGTGATCAGTTCATTGGTAACGGGATGCCACTTTTCAGCTTGAATCGTGATATGCTTGGATGGTGACCAACCGCCCCAATTACTGATAAACTCGATCCTCGCTTCAACTAAGCCATCTGGGCCGGGAATCGGTTTGCTTTGCCAGAGGAGGGCTACGAATGACAGGAAGATGATGAGTTGCCCCAGAAGGGGAAGGAGTTTGAAGTATTTCTTCATGGCGACTTGTTCCTCTTCCAAGTGGAATACTTCTAACACAAATGCTAACCGGGGTAAACTCGATCATTGAACCCCTCACCCTAACCCTCTCCCTCCAGGGGAGAGGGAACCAGACCGGCATGGGTAAACTCGATTGAGAATCCCCCTCACCCCTAACCCCTCTCCCCGGTGGGGAGAGGGGAACCAGACACCAAACCAGACTGCGATAGCGTTGCCAAATCCTTTTGATTACGATGCCCTCATGCAACAACGTCTACTTGGAATCGATCCGGGCCTGGGGATCACGGGATATGCGGTGCTGGATGTCACCAACCAGGGGCCCAAGCTGTGCGAAGCGGGGGTGCTGCGGGGTGGTACCGGGCCGATTGAAGATAGGCTTCTTGCTCTGCATCAGGGGCTGCTGGAAGTCATTGATCTGTATCACCCCAAAGAGATGGCTGTCGAACAGCTTTATGCCCACTACAAGCATCCACGCACCGCTATCATCATGGGTCATGCTCGGGGGGTGATTCTGCTGGCTGCCAGCGTGCGGGGCATCCCGACGATTAGTTACAGCGCCACCCAGGTGAAGAAGCTCATTACCGGTTCAGGTCGGGCGAGTAAGGAACAGATGCAACTGACGGTCGCCCAGGAGATGGGGCTGCCGGCTCCTCCGGAACCACCGGACGTGGCTGATGCGCTGGCGGTTGCTCTCTGTCACTATTACGCAACGCTCAGAAACAGAGAAGATCAGTAAGATAAACACTTAAACCTGTGCCACACTCCGGCGGGTACTCAGTCGGGGTGTGGTTTCGAGGCTTAGAACGCCGGTCACCTGGCCACCGTAACGACGTTTTGTGATATGCAGCCACACCCCGACTGAGTACAGCCGGAGTGTGGCACAGTCTCCGAATTCAAACACCTGACAGTTCCACATGATTACGAAGATCCTCGGCCACCTGAACAAACTTCTTGACGACCGCATTCGTTTGCAGGTGGGGGCGATTGAATACGAACTGCTGGTCTCGGAGGCGACGAAGGCGAGTCTCCAGGCACGGCTGGGGCAGGAAGTCACGCTGCACACTCGCCACTATCTTGAAGCGGGAGCAATGCAGTCAGCCATTCATCCCCGGTTGATCGGCTTTGAAACGGAGCATGAACTCGATTTCTTCGACCTCATCTGCACCGTGGATAAGATAGGCGTACGCAAGGCGTTGAAGGCACTGTGCAGGCCGGTGCAGGAGATCGCTTCGGCTATCCAGCGGAGTGACATCAAGACGCTCTCAAAGCTGCCCGGCATCGGCGCCACCACCGCGGAGAAGATCGTCTCTACCCTGCAGAAGAAGATTCTTCCCTTCTCCGGCGAGATGCCTGGCAGTACCGGGGCAGTTTCTGATCCGATTCTGAACGAATTGATCAGCACGCTGATGCGTCTGGGGCTTTCTCAATACGAAGCGCGTTCGCGTGTTGACGCTCTCATCGCCAGCGGCCAGCGCTTTACGACCATTGAGGAAGCCATGCTGGTAGCTTATCGGAGCATTGGATAGTAACCTGCTGAATAACCGTGGCAGTGGTCAGATGTACTCATCTGCCCCCTGCATGAGGTGCAATCGTTTTGGCCAATTCGCAGGGGGCAACGGAGTACCGTTGACCCCTGCCACGGCTGTCGAGTTCTAACAGGCATTAGACAAGGTCCATCATGGCAGGGTATTTCTCTCCCGGTCCGAAGCTTCCTTCAGGTTATCAAGGGTTGCCCTATCTCTTTGGTTACGTCAATGGAGACGGTCGAAAGTGTGGCACCAATTGCGGGCTGGCTGCGTCGGCAACGATGCTGACGTTTTTGGGCAAGATGGCTGTGGAATCAACAACTGGTTCCCATTCGAGCCGGAACATGGCAGAGCTGGAATCGACTTTCCCTCCCAACATCCTGGGTGGATTGGCGGGCACCAGCCGGGGTAGGGTCGAACGCATACTCGATGCCCATGGTGCTGAGCTCGTCGAAATACTGGGCGAAGAGGAACTCAGGCGTTCACTTCATGCTGGTCAGCCGGTAGCGGTGATGTTAAAGGTGCCGGGCAATACAGTGTGGGGCATGACGATGCCGGCTGGGCATTGGATGGTTGCCTATGGCTGCGACGAGAAGAAGATTTACCTCACCAACTGGGATATCGACGGCATGACGTGGGAAGAGTTCCGCGAGGGCTGGGCACATTTGATTCCCTGGTGCATCAATATGGATCGACGAGGGTTGGCGGGGAGGCTGGCCCGCTAATCGGAATAGTCATCCGAACTACTGGCTAGAGTTCACGCTAAAAGTAGGATAATCACCTGACTTCTTAGTCCAGTGGCTTTGCAATGCCTGAAGATCGTCCCAAGCGTGGTGTTCCCGGGGGGTTGTTCAAACTCTGCCCATCGTGCAAGAACACCATTTTCGTCAAAGAAGCTGAGCAGAAGCTCTACTGCTGCCCCCAGTGTGGGCATCACTTTACGATGCCTGCAGCGGCACGTATCGCCAGCCTGCTCGATGAAGGCAGTTTCGAGGAATGGTGTACCGACCTGCGCTCCGTTGATCCCATCGGCTTCGTTGATCGCAAGCCCTACTCCGCCCGTCTCAAAGATGAAATGCAGAAAACAGCTCTGAATGAAGCGGCAGTCGTCGGCAAGGGTTTCATCCGTGGCCGTCCGGTGGTTCTGGGCATTACCGATTTCAACTTCATGGCGGGCAGCATGGGTTCGGTGGTGGGGGAGAAGCTCACTTATGCTGTCGAACAGGCGACAGAATTGAAGTTGCCACTGATCATCGTGAGCGGTTCGGGCGGCGGGGCTCGCATGCAGGAAGCGATCCTATCGCTGATGCAGATGGCCAAGATCAGCGCTGCTCTGGCTCGGTTTGATGAGGCCAAGGGGCTCTACATCAGTGTGCTGACCAACCCCACGATGGGCGGGGCGGCAGCTAGTTTTGCGACGCTGGGCGATATTATCCTCGCTGAGCCCAAGGCGATGATCGGCTTTGCGGGTAAGCGAACGATCTGGAATACCGTGCGAATCGAGTTGCCGGAGGGGTTCCAGACCAGCGAGTTTCTTCTGGAGCATGGATTCGTGGATCGCATTGTACCCCGGCAGGAGTTGCGGACGGAGATAGCCAGATTGATCGATTTCTGTGAGAACTGATGCGGTTCATCTCGCAAACGTCTGTTTCAATCGTCTATAATGATCAGAGTCATCACCCGTCACGGTCAAACAGGAGCAGCCGGTGGGCTTTCTGTCTTCACTCTTTGGTCCGAAGAAGCCTGATCCAAAGAAGATGACTGCTGCGCAGTTTCGCAAGATGCAGCTGAAGGATCAAATCGACAAGGCCAACAAGATCGCCAAGACCAAGATCGCTGAACGCTTCGGCCTGGAGATGCGAATCGGCCAAGGGAGCATGTCGAAGGTTTGGAAGGCGCGGGACGGCAAGCTGGGCCGGCAGGTCTGCCTCAAGATATTGGATAAAGAGAAAACCAAGAAGTTCGATGCCCGGTTCGTCGGCCTGGTGCGGCCGCACGAAGGGATGATCAGCACTCAGCTCAAGCACAAGAATTGTGTTCAAGCCTACGAGTGGGGCTACACCAAGGATGGTGAAATCTTCATCGTCATGGAACTGGTGGAAGGTGTCGGCCTGAACTTCCTCATTGAAACGCAGAGCAAGCAGCTCGAAGGCAACAGGTGCAACTATCTGGCTCAGGCTGCGGATGCTCTCGGTTATTTGCATGACCTGGGTTACATGCACCGTGATATCTGTCCGCGTAACATGCTCGTCAACAGCGAGGGCGTTCTGAAGTTGATCGACTTCGGCCTGACGATTCCGAATACGCCCGACTTCTGCAAGCCGGGCAATCGCACCGGGTCGTCGAACTATATGGCACCGGAACTGGTTCGCCGTTCGTTCACCGATATCCGGGTCGATTTGTTCGCGCTGGGGGTCACCGCTTACGAGACGTTCACGATGGGCTTGCCGTGGGAAGCGGGCGGGCAGTCGCTGCAGTCAGCCTTGAGCCGAATGAACTCGCCGCCGAAAGATCCTCGTGAGTATAAGCCCGACATGCCGAGCCACGTCGCCAAGTTCCTGCTGAAGGCGATAGCGCCGGATGCCAATGAACGCTTTCAGACGGCTGCGGAATTCAAAGAAGCGGTAAAGCGGCTGGATGTGCCGTAGAGTGGTTGGTGGCTAGGGGTGTTTCTTTTCCGGGTCGAGGTCTTCGTATTTCTTGCCTCGGAGTTCGGGGTGGAAGAGTTTCGTTCCCCTGTCTTTATTGCCATTGTGGCAAACGTCTCCGCCATCATCGATACCGTTTCTGCCGACGGAGTAGATCACAACTCCTACTGGTATCGTTCGATAGAGTAGAGGATTTCTTGTAAAAGGATCGATGGGAACAGAAGATAAATAGGCAGGAACGAGATCAGTCAATGCTTTAGGATAACATCCTTCGACCAGGCGATATCTTTCACAGGCCAGTGCCACGATGAGTGCACTCCTTTCCGCCTGGCAGGTCAACGCACCCCTAGCAACAGAGAACAACGCTTGTGCATACTGCCTGGCGATTATGTGTTTTGTCTTGTTAATCGGGTGCTGTACATGTGGAGGTATCTTCGCCGGATCAATGCCTGCAAATGCTGCTGGGTTCGTTTTTGCTAAGAGGATGGTCTCATTACTGATCTCCAATATATCTGCTTGCGCTTCTACCAGTGAACTCATCGCAAATTCCAACTCAAGACACTTCCACCAATAATAGGCTCGTTTGCTCCATGTTGACGTATCGAAGCGATTCGGATCTTGATAGAGAGCTTTGAGCTTTTGCAGCTTGTCCGGATCATTTCGCGCCTGCTCTAGTTCTTCAAAGTGATCTGCTCGTAGTTTTCGAAGCATCTGAATCAGATCGAGCTGATTTTCCGTTTCCAATATTTTCTGACACTGCATCAGTGTGGAAGATGATAACTTCCCCAGCGCCATAGCACGCTTGATTCCTTCAACTCCCTTACTACCCGCAGTCATGCTTGTAATACAATGCATGGCTTTGGGGGATGCTTGTGTGTATCGGGAAAGCCGTAATTGGGACTGTAGCTGTGAGACAAGGGCTTCCTCGTTTCCTAAATGAGCTGCCAATTCCATCTCATCCCACAAATAGTACGAAGCGACTCGTATCCGTTCATGGAGATCGATGCCGTCAATCGGAACTTTGCAAACCCATGGTTCCTGAGCCATCTGTTTGAGTGCTTCTCGCATGATAGTTGGCCCAGTCACGCCTGACTCGTCTAATCGATCCTTGAGTATTTTGAAGTAGGGGGCAGGAAAGCGAACAGAAAAAAACTCGCTTAAGTCAGGTGAATAGTCAATTGCACCAGGTCGTGTGTTGATGTCATCGTTATTCCAACCACGATATCCTCGCCAGGGAAGAAGAAGCTGAGGAAAGTTCGGAGAAGCTGGCAGCTTCTCGTACTCCCTCACCATGTCGGCCCAGCGCCAGTTCGGATCGACTGCATCGGTGGCAGCAATCGATGCTTCGAGTCGGGCGTCCATTTCCTTTTGGTGCCACCATCGGTAGCTGGCGAAGAGCACGATCAGGCAAAGCAGCACCAGCAGCAACACCTTCCAGGGTCGCCAGCGACGTTTGCCAGTAGATGGAACCGCTGAGGTAATCATTTACGCAGCTCTTCGTATTTCTTGCCGCGGAGTTCGGGGTTGAAGAGTTTCGTTCCACGATCTTTAGGCACGGTAGTGGTGGAGAACACGTCTCCGCCATCATCGTTTCCATCCATGCCGACCGAATAGAACACCGCACCATCGGGTAACCGACGATAAAGCACGCTGTTTCCCGAAAAGGGGTCGAAGGGAATGGCTGTCAAATAGTCAGGTACCAGGGTATTCAAAGTCTTGGGGTAGCTGCCATTCGCCAGCCGATATCGTTCGCAGGCAAGGGCAGCGATGAGAGTTCGGCGTTCGGCCTGGCGCGAAAGCTCAGCGGCAGTCAGTTTTTGACAGATCTGAATATATTGCTTGACGAAGTGGAGATTGACCTTGTTCAACTGAACAGGAAAAGACCCTGGCGATGGGACAGGATCAATCCGCAGCACTGCTGCTGGGTTGGCTTTTGCCAGGGCGATGGTCTCGTTGCTGCATTCCAGAATCTCTGCTTGAGCCAAATCCAGGGAGTTCATCGAAGACTCCATCTCCAGCCACTTCCACCAGTAATAGACTCGGTTTTCCCAAGTCGTTGCAGCGAACTGATACTGGCTCAGTTGTTGTGCTTTAAGCTTCTCACGCCGGCCCGGATCAATCCTGGCCTGCTCCAGTTCTTCAAAGTTCTCAGCCCGTTGTGATCGCAGAATATGGATGAGGTCAGTAGGATTTTCCGCCTCTAACATCTTCTGGCACTGCATCAACGTCGAGGAAGATAATGTTCCGAGCGCCAAAGCACGCTTGATTCCCGATTCACCTTGACGACCTAAGGCCATGCCGACCAAATGATTAATGGGCTTCGGAGTTGCTTTGGCATAGCGGGAAAGCCTTAATTGCGACTGCAATTGAGATACAAGTGCTTCCTCATTGCCAAGATGTGCTGCCAACTCCATCTCATCCAACTGATAGTTGGAAGTAGAACGTATTCGTTGAGGGAAGTTCATATCTGCAAATGGTACCTTACAGAGCCACGGTTCCGATATCATCATTTTCAGCGTTTCACGTATGAGGGTCGGCCCGGTTACATCAGTGACCTCTAATCGTTCCTTGAGTATTTTGAAGTAAGGTTCGGGGAAGCGAATAGTAAAGTGTTTGCTCTCACGATCAAACGGAATGGCACCAGGTCGCTCGCTGATGTCATCGCCAAACCAACCAAGGTATCCTCGCCAGGGAAGAAGAAGCTGAGGAAAGTTCGGAGAAGCTGGCAGCTTCTCATACTCGCTCACCATGTCAGCCCAGCGCCAGTTCGGATCAATTGCATCCGTAGCGGCAATCGCTGCTTCGAGCCGGGCTTCCATTTCCTTTTGTTGCCACCATCGGTAGACGGCGAAGATCAGAACCAGGCACAACAATACAAGCAGCAACACCTTCCAGGGCTGCCAGCGACGTTTACCGGTAGAGGGAACCACTGAGGTGCTCATTCCACGGATGATACACTATTCATCGACAATACTCTATTCTCTTTCATCGTCACCACGCCCATCCAGCCCCAGAGGAATAGGAGCAGGAACGTCTCCCAGGGGAGTTCGAGAATGGCTGAGCCAAAGAAGAAGGCGTAGGTTCTGCTGAGCCAAAGCAGGAACCAGACCGCGAATAATACTCGTCTACCTATCGGCCAAAGCGGCAACATCGACAGGGCAATCAAGACCGGCAAGGCGAACGAGAGTAGATCGTAGTGCATGAAATGCAACACGCAGAGCAAGCTGCCCGTCAGCAGGAAGACCGCCGGCGCCGCCAAGGTCCTCGTGCGCTCAAGCGGCATCTCCAACAGACCAAAACGGTGACACCGGCGACGCCGGCCAGGAGGAGGTAACCTACCAGCGTCAGGTACCAGGGAGAGATTCTTTGATTGTCGGAATCAGTATCCCAGTAGACATTCTGATGTTTTTCCCAATCGAAGTCGTCAGCCCAGAAGAGCCAGACGGCGGGGTGGAAGTACTTCTGTGAACCATCCTGAGATTCGTAGAACCAGGTGCCGCCCGGGCTCCAGACGCCGATGTTGTGGCGAAGGACGTGGTTCATCGATTCAGGGTCCCACATTTTGCGGCGGGGCAGGCCGACCAAATCACGGCTCATCCAGATCCAGTTGCGATCCACCTGATACAACTGCTCGGCGTGGCGGCCCACCTGGAGCCAGCGGAACCACGGCTCGATGCCGAAGTAGGGAATCGTCGCGGCAATCCAGAGCAGCCCGCTGAGAGCCATACCCATGAACCAGCGTGGCGAACGCAGGGCCAGGGGGACCAACAGCATGGCTACGGCGAAGACCGGCTTGTAGGCGAAGCATCCCCACACCAGTCCAGCGACGAAGGGCCAGCCACGATGCTTGCAGTACCAGCCAGCCGTCAGGATGAACAGCGTGAGGGCCTGGTTCTGCCCGAGCATCAGCCCCATGAAGTTGTTGGGGAAAAAGAGCACGAGCAGGGTAGCTTCGCCCCATTGCAAACGCATGTTGGTGATGCGGCTGATCATCCAGCCGCTGCCGAAGCACATCAGTAGATAAGCGAACACCGCCACGGCATGAGCGATCGGGGGCCTGAACTGAGCAAAGAGAGAGAAAAGGATGCCGGCAGTGGGCGGATAGAGGGCGCCGCCGATGCCTTTGTTGTAAAGGTCTTTCTGGTAACCCTTCCTCAGGATGTCGTTGATCAGCCCCTCGAGCACTTTGTCCTTGTAGCCTTCAGCCAGGATGCTTGTGCCCGATTCGACGGTGTAGAGTTCCGGGCCGACTTCCCGGTAGAAGGTACGGCCGATCATCCATTGACCGGCGAAATCGCAGGTTTCATCGCCGTTGACATTGTCCTGAATCGAACTGTGTATCAAAGACAGGGTGACCACCACAGCCAGCACCCAGGCGAGCACGTTCCTCTGGTTCCGCTGAAACGGCCAGCACAGGCATTCGATGATAAAGGCGGACCGGCTCATGGGGGGCGATACTCAGGCTCTATCAGGAAAGAAAAGGCATCCTCTGGTATTGGGTCACTCTCATTCTCTCCCCCTTTCCAAGGGGGAGTTGGAGGGGGTAAATTCCCTGTGAGGCAGAACCCCACCCAACCTCCCCTTGGTAAGGGGAGGAGCAAACTATACCGTCATCGAAACCAGGCGATCAAGCCGGCGCTGACTGCTGCCACAATCAACGCACCGACGAGGCCCACTCCTAAGGGAGTCAGTCCCACTCTTCGCAGCGAACCCAGATCGGTATTAAGCCCGACGCCGGCCATGCCCAACAGGATGAGGAACTTGCCGGTCGGTTCAAGATACGACTTAAACACCGCTTCGCTGACGTAACCTTGAGTGCCTAGCCAACTGGTGAGGAAGTAGGCGAAGAGGAACCAGGGGAACGCTTTGGCAAACGAGACTTTCGACTTGTCGTCTTGTGCCAGCTTGCTGGAGAACCACAAGGCCAGCAGTAAGGCCATGGGGGCCATGAAGCAGTTGCGGATGAGCTTGACGGCGGTGGCCAGTTCCCCCGCTGCGTCGGAAAAGATATAGCCGGCGCCGACTACCTGGGGCGTGGAATGGATGGCGGTACCGGCGAAGAGTCCAAACTCCTGGTTCGAGACACCGATGCTTTTTGCAGCGAGCGGATAGATGAGAACCGCTGCCACGCCGAGCAGGGCAATGACCGCCACGCTGTAGCTGGTCTCCTCTTCCTTGGCTTTGATCAACGGGGCTACCAGAGCGATGGCGGTGCCGCCACAGATGCAGGTACCTACCGCCAGCAGGGTGCCGAGCTTTTCCGAAAGTTTCGCCCAGCGACTCAGGAGATAAATGGAGAGGAAGCCAATAGTCATGGTGACGAGGATCACCGTGAGCATTTCTCCGCTTCCCTTGAAGACTTTTTCGTAGTTGAGCCCAAAGCCCATGAGGACGATGCCCAGAACGAGCAACTTCTCAGCAGCCTTCACGCCAGGGACGCATGGAGCGGGGAGTTTCCATGCATTTCGGAGAATGATGCCAAAGATGACGGCGAGGGCAGAGGCCTCAAGAGGTTGATTGCCGCCGATGACCACCAGCTTGGATACACCCATCGCCAGCAGCGAGAGTACGCACATGAGCGCCCAACCGGGCAGGTAGCTCAGCCAGACTGCGATCATATGCTGTATTCCAACACGCGGCCTTGCGGACAGAAGGTCTCCTGCGCTTCCTCGTCGTAGGCATAGATGCGCATGTTGAGAGGAGGAGAATAGATGTGCAACGTCACCAGGTCATGGGCATCGTTAGGGTTGATGACTTCATGGATGTGGGCAGCCAGGGAGCCACAGACACAGCCTTGCGGCAGCGTGCGTGTATCGATGGGTCGAACGAGCGGCAAATCGGTGCTTCGCCCGGTTTGGGCACAGATGATCTCTTGAGCGGTGCCTTCGATGATCTTGAAGCAGCAACTGGAACCACAGTGATCGTGTATGTAGGATTTTTGTCCCGGTTTCCAGCACAGCACCAGGCATTCGTACCACGATCCCAGCTTCACCCGGTTGCGGCGATAAGTGGATTCATTGAACTGAACATAGTCGGCGAGGTCTTTCCGGGTGATCTGTAGTGTCTTGAGCAGAGCCTCAAGCCGAGCCAGATCGACTGGTTCCTGACAACTATCGAGATAGTCGAAAAGTGATTGCAATGCCGGGGGTATCACAGTGGTGCTCACGATGAGAGAGGGATGCAATGATTCTAACTTATTGCAACGAGGCTGCAAGGCGATAACGGCAGGACTACTTGCTCAAGGATAAGCGATCTGGCCCCTGAACCAACGGACAGGCCACTGGCTCCTCATATCATACCACCCACGACTATCATTGATACCTCCAAGGATCGATCTTACGCCCATGGTAGATAATGCCCCGTTCCACATTATGAAAATCGGCGACCTGACCGTGGAGGGATACTCCCGGGCGGCAGTGCAGAGCTATTGGCGGATTCCTGAGCTCAAGATGGGGTTCGATCTCGGCGGCGCAGCCCTGGGATTTCATGAACATGCCCAGTTGGTTCATCACCCATGCGCACCTCGATCACCTGGCAGCGTTACCCGTCTACATCGCGCGCGGCGCATGATGAAGATGGAGCCGCCCACGATCTACCTGCCTGCCGAGAATATCGATGATGTGAAACGGCTGCTGCTGGTCTGGCAGCGGCTGGATCGTGGCCGCATGAACTGTGAATTGCATGGCGTGCAGCCCGGTGAGGAGATCGCCCTCAGCAGGGAACACGTCGTCACCGTATTTCCTACGACACATACGGTGCCGTCCGTGGGGTATCTGGTGTGGGACCGACGGAACAAACTCAAAGAGGAGTACCAGCATCTGACGGGTGAAGAGATTCGTGATATCCGCTTAAGCGGCGTGCCGGTGACAAGGGAAGTGCGCATTCCTCTGGTGGCGTATACCGGGGATACCAGCCCCGAGGGGCTGGACAGGAACCCTGACGTTTTCCGAGCAAGGGTGCTCATTACGGAGATGAGCTTCATTCTGCCCAAGCATCGCAAGGATAAGATCCACAAGTTTGGCCACATGCATCTGGATGACTTCCACGACCGGGCGGATCGTTTCCAGAACGAAGCGATCATCGTCAGCCACTTCAGCACCCGCTATCATCCGGATCAGGTATTGCAGTATCTCGACCGCAAGCTGCCACCGGGCCTGCGGGAGAAGATCAAAGTGTGGGTGTGATCAAGAGGAGCCAGGAGTCAGAAGCCAGGAGCCAGAATAATCCAGAATCTATTGCTCTTGGCTTCTGTATTCTGACTCTTTGCTCCTTGCTCCTGGATTCTTCTGAATGCTTCGCCTCATCCATTTCAGTGACATTCATGTCTTTCAGCCGGGGGCACGGTGGAAGACGCGGGAGTATTTCACGAAGCGTGTGACGGGATACTTCAACAATCGCTACCTTCCTCGCAGCAATCGATTCAAACAGGCTTCGCTGGTCTTGCAGAAGCTGGTCGAGGATGCTTACTCTCGCTCGCCCGATCTGGTCATCTTCTCCGGCGATGCCACCACGCTGGGGGTGGAAGAAGAGTTTGCTCACGCGGCAGAGTTGCTTCGAGTTGGTCAGCCAGGAACGCCGCCGGCCCTGGCGGTTCCAGGAAATCACGATTACTACACCACGCACAGCGTCCGAAAAGGGCTGTTTGAGCGACATTTCGCTCCCTGGCAGGTAGGGCATCGGCTCGACCAGGAAACCTATCCATTCGCCAGGAAAGTAGGGCATCTCTATCTGGTTGCTGTCAATTCCTGCCAGTGGAACCGATGGTCGTGGGATGCGACAGGGAAGGTCGGGATCGACCAGTTGCTGCGATTAGAACGATTGCTTTCTTCCGAAGAAGCCAGGGGCTGCATCAAGATACTCGTGACACACTACCCGCTCGCTCTGGCTGACGGCAAACCTGAACGAAGACAGCGACGACTGCGCGATCTGAAAGATCTTCTCGATATCGCTCAGAAATACCAGGTACAGCTATGGCTGCATGGCCATCGGCATCAATCGTACGTGGTGCCGGCAAACTCCGAACGCAGCGTGGCGGCAGTGTGCGTAGGCAGCGGCACCATGCACGATCACTGGTCCTTCGGCGAGTATCTGTTTGATCAGAATGTGATGACGCTTCGACAGTACACTTATCAACCGGAGGTTAGCCGGTTCATGCTCTCACAGGAGAGTACGATGAAGCTGTTGGTGCCTTAGAAGTCCGTTGCATAACCGTGGCAGGGGTCAGACGTACTCGTCTGCCCCCTGCATGCTGCCGGAGATGTTGCAAGTTCCGCAGGGGGCAGCGGAGTACCGCTGACCCCTGCCACGTCTCTGACCTCTTGGTTAAATCAGTGGTCGCAATAATAGCTCGGCGGTAGCCTCGCCCTCCCGAATGATGAGTTACTCTATTTTGACGCAGGTATGACATTTTCAATGGCGGCATCGGCCTGATCGAGAGTACCGATCAATTGTTGCAAGCGGGTCTTGGATTCGGGGGTGGTGGCCCAGGTGCTCATTGTCAGTCGGCTCCAGGCGGAGTGCTCCGAGACGTACCAGGCCATGCCGGAGAAGAACACCTCGAGTTGCTGGATCACTTTCTTGCCGGTGCTCTCGGCAGACATGTTGGTCAGTTTGTTGACGATGGCGGAAGAATCGTAGTGGGCCAGCAGTTCGAGGCGATGCTTGACGCCTTTGCGGCCATCAACTCCTTTGACATCCTCAAAGTGGAGGGCGACGATGGCGCGGATGGTCATGGTGGGCAGAAGGGGCCCGATACGGCCTGAACCCTCGGCGTACCAGATGCGAGTGGTTGGCCCCGTGGCGATCAGGCTCCAGCGCATCTCTCCGCCATGGCCATCGGTGCCGAGGAAGCTGCCGTTCTCCAGACGGGTGACACCGGCTTTGGTGGCACCGAGTTTCTTCCAGGCGAACAGTGAAGCATCAGGGCTTTCGAGAAGCCAGCGGTAGACTTCAGGGTTGCAGGGGAAGGCTTCCGATTTGCCCTTCTCGAAGAGTTGTGCCCGGCCGATCACATAGGTTAATTTGTTACGTACCTGCTCGGGCAGCTTATCGAGGGGAATTTGCGAGACGAAAGCCTGCTTCGCAGACTGATCAATTTCAGCTTCCGCGATCGCATTGACCCGGGGAGTCAGGACCATGCCTGTGAAGGCGCAGAAGCTGGCCAGGATAGTGAGTCTGCCAAGGTGCAACATGGGATCTCTAGCGGGAAAGAGATCATCCAGCAAAGCTGGAGTGCCTGACTGCGAAATCGATGACTGCGCAGCGAGGCAAAAGAGCGTTACCAACATCATCGAACCATGACGGGGCAAGACTCCAGCGAATCGGCAGAAAGCGTAACGTAGGCAACCTCACCAATCGTGCTTGTCGAAAAACGGCATTTTGATTAAAGATGTAGCCCGTCTCAAAGGGGCTTCATCATGTCAAAGAAGAGTATCTGGGTTTACGGAATTATCCTCGTCCTCGTTGCTGGTGCGAGCGTGGGACTTTGGCAGCAGAATACCCTGGCTGCCTGGTATCGTACCTGGAAGCTGCAATCAGCCAGCGCTGACTCTCTGAGCGGGTATGTCAGGACCTTTGAGGCTCTTGGAGTGACGGGTACGGAATCGCTCATCGGGTGCTTCCAATCGAAGAACGAAACCGCCTGCCAAAACGCAGGGCACGTGTTGTCAAAGATCCTGAAGATCTGGCCGATCAACGATTCACGACGAACCCTTGTCATTCAACAACTGGCAGACCAGGCTCCATCCTACTCCTCCTTCGGGCAACGGGAGGCCCTGACTATCCTGTTGGAGTTAATGCAAGGTGATTCAGCCACGCCTGAGATGCAAAAAGCGTTTGCCTCCGTCATTGCGAACAGTCATGCAAACGCAGAGTGTCGTTTACAAGTCTATGCTGTGCTGATGCAGGCATTGCAAAACGTGGAAAACATAGACGAAACGCTATACAAACAGGCAAAATCACTGGTGATAGTCGGCACCAAGTCTGATCAGGAAGCGGTGAGAGTAGCTACGATCCGTCTGGCAGTGTTGCCTGGGCTACAGTTGCATGAACATCTGGCGCCTTTACTCGCATCACAACACGTCGATCCTTCCCATGAAGTCCGGCAATTAGCGTTACTTGCACTGGGCGAGCATGAAAAGCTGCTTGCTACCGATGATCTTTGCAAATTCCTGAACGATAGCGACAGGGAAGTGCGAAGCATTGCCGAACGAGCGCTCCAGGTGCGTGGATTGAGTCTTGGCCAGATCAAGCTGGCCCGACTCATGCATGATGAGAATGCCGTTCACCGAGCTGAACTTGCGGGCCTGGTGATGAACACTTCCGAGGTAGACTGCCTGCAATGGATGGAACGTCTTATTCGTGATCCATCGCCTGCTGTACGGGCCTCAGCAGCTCGAGCGATGGGATCCAGTGCTGATCAACGAATGACGACATTGCTCCGAACCCTAACGGAGCAGGAACAGGATCAAACCGTGCATCAAATTGCGCGATATTATCTGCGGTCAGAAGCGAAATAGACGAGGTGAGGATTGGGTCGATTATCAGGAAAGCACAGATTTTGAACGAATTTCAAGGGTCAAGGGTAACGATTGTACAGGTTTCACCAACTCCTGTGCCAAATTGCGGTAAATTTGCGCTCGTACAACTTGACGTGGGCATCGTCAACGCTTAAATTTAGATAGAGATGGGTTAGGGTTAGTCAGAGTACCCTCTGACTCCCGCCAAGAGTCCATGTCTTCATGTTACTCTAACAGACCTGACTCACGACATTGGGGCTAGGCGTCCCGGCTGGTTCACCAGTTCCTGCCGCGTACCTATGGATCGCGACGTACATCTTTAGGAAGAGGATAGGCAGCAATGCTCGTACTGTCTAGAAAAAAAAATGAAAGCATCGTCATCAACGATGACATTACCGTAACAGTGGTCGAAATCCGCGGCGACAAGGTTCGTCTGGGGATTGTCGCTCCCAAGGAAATCCCTGTTCATCGACAGGAAGTGCATGACGCCATTCATGGCAAAGAGGCCAATGGCAAGCCAGTCGCTCCCGCGGGCGACCTGTAATCAGCGGCAAGACGCCCCAAACTCCGACGCCCCGGTTGATGAACCGGGGCGTTTCGCTTTCCTGGGATATCCGGCGATTGCTCTAGACCCACCCCTTCCTTGAACTTAGCATAGGCTTCATGGAACTTCCTGAGACGAGCTCACGTCTATGGGATATGGGATTGAGTGCGTATCGCATCCAAACCCGTGAACGCTGGACACGTTCTATTATCTTCGTGCTACCTTTTCATAAGGTGGGCTAGCTGGCCAAAACGGACACGTGGTAACGAAGTTACCTTCAACAATGTTCGTGTGGGGCAAGTCGATTGGCGCGAGTAGGGACAACGTATATTCTGGGAATGCGGGGTCGTCACGGGCCACACCCTGCTTTCATTCGTGATATGTTCTAACATCCGTCATTTTAGGCCCTATCGGATAGGAGTGGGTTGAATGTTCCTCCCCTGGTCTCTCATCACCGGTCGTTCCAAGACGCAAGACGCAACACGACGTGGAAAAAAGCAAGCCCAGCAACAGCGCCGGCCTAAGATGCGGGTAGAACTGCTCGAAGATCGAGTCGTTCCGGCGAATTACTTCGTGGATGCGTCCTATGCGGGAGCTTCCACGGGTAGCTTGACTCAACCCTTTACCACCATTCAAGACGCGCTCATTGCGGCCAGCAATAATGCCGGCTCAGACAATGTGTTTGTCTATGGCAACGCCTTCAGCAACTCGACGAGCAACCCGACGGTTGCCGCCTACGTGTGGACGCGGGATGGCGACGCCAACAACGACGGACTGTTAGACGGCAATATGGACGTCGGTACCGATGCCTCCAACCCCGTCAACATGTATTTCCGCGCCTCCATCAGAAACACCGCCAATCCAGACGGTGGTGGCGGCGCTGCGGCGAATCTGATCGTCAAAATGCGCGACAACATTGTTGACGTGCGTGACGGCAGCCAGTTGCGCCTGGAAGGCACCAACAATACGAACCGGGTCATTTTCACTTCTTACTTCGACGACGATGCGGGCGGCGACACCAACGGCGACGGTTTGATCAACGCTCCTCAGCGAACTAACTGGGGCGGCATTCGTTTCCGTGCAGAAGCTGTTGATCAAGGGAATAGCAGCAGCGTCAGGTTCGCTGGTCAACTTCTCGGATATCCGGTACACCGGCGAAACCATTTTCGATGAGGTGGTCGGGTTTAATACCGAATTTGCCTCCATTCGTATGGAAGCCAACGCTACGAATGTAGCAAACGTGCGCAGTTCTCAGGTGCGTGTCTGGAACACGCTGTTCCAGCATGGCGGTCGATCACTTGATATCAATATTAACTCGCTGGGTCTGGGCGGAAAAGCCAGCAGCGTGATCACCGGACCTGATCTGGGAGCTGCCACCGGGCAGCCCCTGACGTTCATCGACAACAGCATCAACGGCGCATTCATCTTCATTCCAGCGGACCAATTCTCCGGCGCACTCCAGCAACTTCAGGTGAGCGCTACCCTGGATGACGTAGGTGTGCCTTATGTCATCACGCAGCGGTTGAGCTTGGGCAAGCCTAACACATCTGCAGCATCTCCCGCGACCATCACTCTGACGTTCAATGAAGGCACTATTCTCAAATCGCAGAACTCCGTTCTCGACGGCATCGATTTCGGCGACCCTAACGACAAAGTCTTTGGCATCATCAAGGTTAATGGATCAGTCAATCGTCCAGTCCTGTTCACGTCTCTGACAGACGATACGCTGGCTGCCGGGACTGACCTGCAAGACCTCTACAATAACGGCTCGGCAGACACGAATAACGATGGTAGCACGACTTCACCGGCTCCCGGTGACTGGGGTGGCATCCGCATCGCGGAAGGCAACATCGACCATGCGGTAGTTCGCTACGGCGGCGGTTTCACTCAGGTGAATGGTACGTTCGTCAATTCGCCGGCGATTCGAGTATTCGCTCGCGATCTGACTCCGGCCGGCGGCATTGTTCAGCAGGTGCGAGTCTCCAACACCGAAGTCACGAGAACTTACACCAATATTGATCCGACCGATCCGAGCACCGTCGCTGATTCTCCTGGTATTGACTTGTTCAGCCGGGATGACGGCGATACCCGCTTTGGCGGCCCGTTTGCCCCGATCGTTCGCACCGGCGACGTTCAGATCATGGATAACTACGTCCATGACAATCAGGGCAAGGCCATGCAGGCCCATCCACTCTACTTCCAGGATGCCCGCAACAGCCTGGGCGGTTACGGTGTGTATGTCGCTCGCAATGTCCTGTCTAAGAATGCGGTCAATGGATTGTTCGTGCAGTTTATTCTCGACCTGGCACGAGGCATCGATCAAAACCTGCCCAGTGTCGGCGGAGTGATGGACGACACCGATATTGTCACGGTCATTGATGGACAGGCGCTCATCGTTCGCCCGGATCAGTTCTTCGCCATGATGAGTCAGCGCACTGTCGCTCCCGATCCCACCAGCGGCGGGTATCTGCAAAAGTTCGGTGGCACAACACCAGCCGCCCTCACCACGTTCCTCAGCGCTCTAGTACTTCGGTTGCCCGGCAATCTGCCGACTGCCACTACCCAGCCATTGAACCTGCCCTTGCAGCGCGGTCCACTTTCGATCAACAGCGGACTCGTCGACAGCGGCTTGTTCTACTATCAGACCAACTTCGATACCACGGCACGCAACGCCGTCAACAGCAACGGCACCCTGCAACGGGGTGAAGAATGGCGAGATTGGGGCATCAACTTCGTCTACGCCGGATCAACGAATAACATTAACGACCCACTCCGTCCTTTTGCCACAGTGAGCGACCCCAGCAACCCGGGTGGCTTCATGCTCAAGACCGATACCATCGATGGTAACGGCTCATATGAAATGGTGTTCCCGAACGCGGTCTCCGCTGTGGGCTTCTGGGTCGTCAATAATCAGAGCACGAGCCCGACGCAGCGAATCGAATTGATCGGCGTCAACGGGCAGGTGATCGAGACGGCCCCCATGCCGACGACTACTGCCAATGGCCGGTCGTTCTTTGGCCGTGTCAGCAAGACGCCCATCTACAAAGTGCGCATCGTGGATGACGCGGGTGATGCGCTGTCCTCGGTAGGCAGTTTCACCACCGGCAATATCAACGTGGCCATTCCCGGAAACGGGGCCAACGCCGAAGCTACCATCAATGTGAACCCCGGGGTTCCCTTCAACCTGAGCGATGTCCGGGTCAATCTGACCATTACTCATGCCAAAGCCAGCGACCTGATCCTGGAACTGGTGGCACCGGACGGCACGATAGTTCAACTGGCGAATCGCACCGGAGGCACGGCAGCCGGGGCGAACTACACCAACACCAATTTCAGCAACAGCTATACCACTCCTATTACCGCCGGGATTGCTCCGTTCAGCGGCAACTTCTATCCCGTTTCGTTTGATCCCTTTGCGTTAGGCGCCACCGGGCTGGCAACTCTCAATGGCAAGGCAGCAGCAGGTAACTGGAAGCTACGAGTTCGCAACGCGGCAGCCGATGGCGTCACCGGCGGCATCAATAACGTCACTTTAACTTTCAAGTCTCCCACATTGGCCTTGAACAATCCCGGCATCACCGGCCTGACCTGGGTCAGCGCGGGTGCCAGCCTGGTTGTCAAAGCCAACAGCGCTGACACGGTCATCACAGCGGGATCCATCGCCCGAGGCTTCAACGGCGTAACCCAAAACAACGCCGGCGTCATCACCGACGGCTTCCTGCCGCAAATGACGACGCTGCAAACCGGTGCCGGTGCCCAAGGGCAGTTCACTTTTGGCCAGAATACCAATACCACGTTCACGATGAACACGGTGACTCCGCTGCCGGTCGTGAACGGTGATAACCTGGTTACTATTCCCATCAGCAGCGATTTTGTCGCCAACGATTTGACGGTGACCTTGAACCTGGCGTACAACGGCCCGAACAGCAATCTGCGGGTACGCCTCCGTGCTCCGGACGGCTCTGAGATTGAACTGGTCGGCGTCAATAACTCCAACGGCAACGGTGGATTTACCAATACGAACTTCGACGATTCGGCGGAGCAGGGGCTGAAGACGATCAACGTCAATACCGGTGCCCAGTTCACAGCTCCTTACAATTCGAACCAATTGGGTTCGTTCCAGTCCTGGAGTTTCACCAACACGGAACTTACCGCTCCGACGACGGCCACTCCGTTTGGATTAGGTTTCTATCGCGGCAAGAACATCAAGGGCACCTGGGCCATCGTGGTGAACAAGGCTGCCGCCAATACAGCTAATTTGAACAGCGTCACGTTGAGCTTCCGTGCTCCGGTTTCCGGTTGGGGCAGCACCCTTCGCGTCATGGGGCAGGGCAGCAATCCTGTCGTGATGACTGGCGTCAACGATGATACCATCGGCGCCGGCCCGATTGGAAGCCTTCAAACAGACACCAATAACGACGGGCCCAGCACGTCGTCCCCCGGCCAGTGGCAGGGCGTTCAGATCCTGGCCGGCGTGAACTCGTCGATCAGCGAGGTGGTGACGCAGAACCCTAACGGTACTCTCAATCGCCGCTATTCCGATCTCAATCCATACACCCGTTTTGATGAAGGTTTGACCTACCCCGGTCTTTCCAATCCCAATGGCGTGTTGCTCTCCACTCAGGACGCGATTTACAAATCACTCGCAGGCACAAGCGGCGGTACTACCGTCGCGACTCGGGCACCGTTTGATTCTGTGGGTGCTGCCAACTTCCAGGATGGCACGCTGGTGGAGTTCGCTGACATCCGTTTCACTAACACCGGCCTCGATGTACGCGGCTATCCCAAGACCAAATTGACCATTGACGGCAATGAGTTCGAGCGTGATGCCAATCCGAACGACTCTGTGGCGGCTAACGGGATCATTCAACCGCTGCCCGAACTGCGTACCAATCAGTTGGGTAACGACGTCTGGGCGACGACGGATGGCACCTATACTGTAGCGGGTCGGCTGGGCGGAACCGGCGACGGCCAATTCACTGATGATGTCGATTGGTATGAATTGCCTTCGAATACGCCACAAGCTGCTCCCCTGGCGTTGTACATCGATATCGAACGGGGTCGCAACACAGCCGGCAATGATCAGCCGATTGGGCGACAGATTTCCATCGCCGTGTTCAATCACGAGTTCCAACTGCTTTGGTGGAGCGGTGCGGCGGGCGGCGGCTTTACTGACAACGCCGGCCTTACCGGGAATACGCTCGGCCCGATTACCCTGATCAATACCGATGTTCCGTACACCACGAACACCGGTTTCGCGCGGGATGCCAAGTACATCGCTGTGATGCCGTCTGATCGCATACCTCGATCCTTCGTGCCTACCACGGCTAACCCGGCTGGTTTGCAGCCTGCGATGACCACCTATATCTATAACGTCAACCAGGCTGATCGCGTTTCGACTGCCGGACAGGGTTCCAGCGCGGATGGCGGCGATCTGACGCTAGTCGACACCATGGGCATGGTTTCGCCCATTACCAACGATTCGATCTGGGATCCCAACGGGCCGAGCGGCACCACCATCGGTGGGTACGAAATGCAGCTTCGCTTCGAAGGGTTTGAACGGCAAGACAATCCGATCAAGCCCGCGGAAGGCCAGATTCTCATCCGCAGCAATATCATTCAAAATGCTGTCGGGGATGGTATTGACCTGAGTGATCTGCGTATGACCACCACCAATACCAACCTGGGCGCTACGATGCCGCTCCAGGCGGCCCGCTTCCCCGCGACTGCCACCAATCTGTCGGTCAATAGCAATGGCAACGTCTACCGGAACGAGGATATCAACAACGTCAATCCGGCCTTCAGTGCACCGGCCAACTTCGTTCCCGGCATTCAGGTACAAAATAACCTGATCGTCAATAACGGGGGCGACGGCATCTTCCTGTTTGAAGATCGGACGACCAACGCCATTTCTCCTGGTAACCGTCTGACCCCAACGGCCTTCACGGAAATCTCCAATAACACCATCGATAACAACACCGGGGCGGGCATCTTCCTGGTGACTCGCGGCGGGCCGACGGTTCAGAACAACATCGTCTCGAACAATAAAGGTGCCGGCCTGGCCATCCTCGACGGCTACGACATCAACAATCTCACACCCGCGGTGGTTCCCTCGGTTTCTTACAACCTCTTCTACAACAACCCAAATGTTGGGGACACCTTCACCGGTTCGCAGAACCTGATCGGCTCCGGGGCGACCAACAACCCCCTGTATGTCGATGCCAACGGGCTCGACTATCGAATCAAGCTGGCTTCTCCGGCGGTAGACTCGGCTCTCAGCGATCTACAGGATCGTCTCCGTTCGATGCGGTTCCCGCAAGTACCCACCCGCGCTCCGAACATCGATCTTCGCGGACGCAGCCGTGTCGATAATCCTTCACGACCCAACGTCGGCTCGGGCGCCTTCCCGTTCTATGACCGTGGTGCGTTGGAAGCCAATGAGCAATCACTTCGCGTGATCGGATTATCGGTGCTCAGCAACAACAACATCGTGGGTGCCCCGATCACGAACATTTCTCTCGTGTTCTCAGGTCGAGTCGATCTGGCCTCGTTCAACGCGAATTCGGTGTCTCTGCACATTGGATCAGCCACAGGCCCAACGGTTCCGTTCAATTTCAACCTGCTTGCAGCTTCCTACGATAAGAACAGCGATACCCATACCTTCGTAATGCCCCTGACGAACGGCCTGCTCAGCGACGGAACGTATTACCTGGTGCTGAACGGATCGGCTTCCGCGACCTCAGTGCTGGATGTAGCCGGTCAGTTGCTCGATGGTGAATTCCCCGCTCCCTACAACCTGCCTTCCGGCGACGGCGCTTCGGGCGGCAACTTCATCTATCCGTTCACCATCCGAACCGCTTCGATCAGCGGTAACGTGTGGAGAAACGACAATGGCAACGGCACGATCGACTCCGGAGAACCCGGTATCGGCAGTGTCGGCGTGGTTCTGCATGGATTCGGTCCCGACGGACTGATCAACACGGGTGACGATACCATCGTCGCGAATGCCACGACCAGCGCCACGGGAGCATACAGTTTCCTCAATCTGGCCAGCGGCAGTTACTACGTCACTGTCAATACGGCTACACTGCCCAACAGCACTTACATTCTGAACACGCCTCCCGCTCAAAAGGTGGTTAATCTGCCGATCGGCGGCATTCGTTCCAACTTGAACTTCGGGTTCTGGATCGATACCGGCAACGGTATTGTTTCCGGCAAGCTGTTCGATGACGTGAACGGCAACGGCATTGCAGATGCCGGCGAATCGGCTGTCAATAATGCAGGGAACCCTGTTCACTTCACCGTCACTCTGACCAGCGGCGGTCCCGATTTCGATCTTTCCACCACCGCTGACAACGTCGTTTACACGACCACGTCGGACAACAGTGGCAATTACAAGTTCCAGGGGACTGCTCTCAATCCGATCTATGGCAACAACTATCGAATTGATGTCGATGAGACGCCGTTGCCTGCGGGATATCTGCGGACATCGCCGCTTATTATCCCCATCACGTTCTCCATCACCCCGGGCGGCACCCGCACGCAGAACTATGGCTATCAGCTTAAGCAGGGCACCATCAACGGACTGGTGTTCAGCGATGACGATGGCAGCGGCACTCTGAATGGTGTGGAAGCCGGGATTAACGGTGTGACCGTACGGTTGTTGGGAGCAGGTCTGGATGGGCTCTTCGGAACCGCCGATGACCTCCCCACGCTGACTACCGCAACAGCAGGCGGCGGCAATTACAGCTTCAACCCGCTCACGGCCGGCAAGTACCAGGTGGTGGTCGACAGCTCTTCAGCTGTGCTTGCAAACTACTACCTGACCACTAACAACGCGACTCAAACCCTCACGCTGGCCAATGGCAGCGCTGACGCTGTCCGGTGCCAACGTCGGTTATCGCCTTGACCCGCTGTCCGGCCAGATTCTGGGTCGTGTCTTTAACGATCTGAACGCCAACGGCCAGTACGACGGCGGCGAGCCTGGCTTCAATGCTGTCAACGTGCAGTTGCGCTGGGCAGGCCGAGACGGCATCCTGGGCAATGCTGATGATCAAATCTTCAACGCGACCACGATTGCTGACGGCTCCTGGAACAAGACCAACCTTCCGGTAGGCGACTTCTATGTTCAGCCTACAGCAGGCCTTCCCGCCGGGTTCGGGCTGACCACCCCGGCATCGCTGCCCTTGAAGATTACGCTGGGCTTTGGCGGCATCAACCTGGGCGGTAACTTCGGCTACCAGGCAGCAAACTCCTCCATCAGCGGATTCGTGTTCAACGATCTTGATGGTAACGGTACAGTGCAGGGCGGCGAAACAGGCCGGTTCTCCGGTGTTCGGGTTTACCTTGATCTGAATACCAACGGTTCGTTTGACGTAGGTGAACCGAACGCCTTCAGTGCGGCAGCGACTGGTGCCTTTACTATCTCCAGCCTGCCTGCCGGCACCTACGAGCTCAAGATTGATACCGCCACGCTGCCGCCTTCGGTGCCTGCCGGGTTCGCGGCCTCGACAGGAACGCTGACGATTCCGCTGGCTGCCAGCACGAACGTCTCCGGTAAGAATCTGGGCTTGCAGCAACGCAACGGCCAAGTCATCGGTCGCGTGTTCCTCGATCTCAACAACAACGGCCTGTTTGACGCGAGCGAAGTGGGTTCGCCCAACCGCACCGTGACGCTCAAGTTCACCGGCGCGACAGTTCCTGCCAACTTTGCCACGATTCAGACCTTCACCTCACTGTCCGACGGCACGTTCTCCTTCACAGGCTTGCCGGCCGGAACCTATACGGTGGAGACCGATCTGCCTACCGGCGGAACGACACCGACTAATCCTCAGAACATCAATCTGACCGCCGGGGCGAGCAGCTCCAACCTGTTCCCCATCCAGTTCGCCGGCTCTCAGACGGCTGGTGTCTGGTACCTAACCTTCGCTGGTGCGAACACGACGCTGAATAACAGCGATGGCTCGACCACTCAGGTGACCGATACCGACATCGTCCGCCTGACTTCACCTGCGGCAGGAACCTGGAGCTACGATGTATTCTTCCGTGGTGCCAGCCATGGGCTGACGAGTGGAAATGAATCGATCGATGCCTTTACCTTTACCAAGGCAGGCGAGATCATCATCTCCACCAAGAATACCTTCAGCGTGAGCACGACTTACTCCAACGCTGGAGTGGGCAGTGGCATTGCTATCGGTGGTCTGGGTGAAGACCTGTTGAAGTTCACGCCCGCCGCACCGAACAGCGGCGGCGGCATTCAGGCCGGTACCTGGTCGCTCTTCTTCGATGGCAGCGACGTACAGCTCTCGGGTGCCTCGGAAAATGTGGATGCCGTCTCGCTGGTTTACTCCGGCAATACTATCTCGAAGATCCTCCTCTCCACCACGGGTGCGGCGATTGTCACAGGAGCCACGGCGAATCCTCAGGATGTTCTGGCCTTCACGCCTACCGGCCTGGGTGCAACGACTACCGGCTCGTTCGCGAAGTACTTTGTCGGGACCACAGCTGCTAACGGGTTGAACGACAGCATCAACGAGAACGTGGATGCCTTGTTCTTCCTGCCTAATCCGAGCAACGCTGCCAAGCCCAGCTTGTTCATGTCGACCACTGGTAATTTCAACGTGCCAGGTTTGACCGGCAACAAGGCTGACATTCTGCGGTACGATGTCACCGGAGCCAGTGGCACGACGGTGCTCGGCAGCTTTACTTCCGTCGCACTGCCAAGCAACAGCTTTGGACATGGGGCAACCAATGTCACGGGCTTCTACATGGGTGCTATTGCGAGCGATCCCGATCCGTTTGCTGACAGCAGCTCAGCCTCGGCTTCCGCTCTGTTCAGTGTGATGACTGCTCCTTCGACGACCTCCGCTTTCTCTGCGACTAGCGGCGTTACGGCCAACAGCGCCAAGGTGGCTCAGGCCGTGACCAGCAGCAACAGCACTGCCAAGACGGTATCCAGCCAGGCAGACCAGTTCTTCACCGTCGCCAAGCGACAAGCCAACACGCCTGTGAAGAACCTGGCCCTAAGCCTCCTGTCCCGCTTCAAATAAGCCCGGAAGCATTTGATCAAACTCGCAGCCCCTGATGATCATCAGGGGCTGTTTGCTTTGGTATGCTCAACTTCCCGCAACCTGTTCCCGTAACATGTCTGGCTCCATAAGGTAAGGAGTGAACAACACCTTTTTGAGGTTTACATCCATGAGTCAAGTGGTTCGAGTAGCGGTAACGGGTGCAGCGGGTCAAGTGGCGTATGCGATGCTGGCGCGCATCGCAGCCGGCGAAGTCTTCGGCAAGGATAAGAAAGTCATTCTTCAGCTTCTGGAGATTCCTCCTACCATGCAGGCGCTGGAAGGCGTGGTGATGGAGTTGGAAGATTTGGGATCGCCTAATCTGGAAGGGATCGTGTTCACCGATGACGCCAACAAGGCGTTTGCCGGGGCGAACTGGGCGTTGCTTGTAGGTGCGTTCCCCCGCAAGCAGGGCATGGAACGCAAAGACCTGTTGTCGATGAACGGCAAGATCTTCGTGAGCCAGGGGCAGGCGATTGCCAAGAACGCTGCCAAGGATGTTCGCATCGTCGTGGTGGGCAACCCCTGCAACACCAACTGCCTGGTGGCTCAGCGCAATGGCAAAGAAGTGCCAGCCGAGCGTTGGACGGCCCTGACTCGGCTCGATCATAACCGCGGCGTGGCGGCACTGGCCAAGAAGGCGGGCGTGGGGAACAGCGATATCACCAACCTCACCATCTGGGGCAATCACTCCAACACCCAGTACCCCGACTTCCAGCATGCCAAGATCAAGGGCAAGCCAGTGCCCGAAGTCATCACTGATCGTGCCTGGCTGGAAACGACGTTCATTCCTCAGGTACAGAACCGTGGCGCTGCGATCATCAAGGCTCGAGGTGTTAGCTCAGCCATGTCCGCCGCCAATGCCACGCTGGATCATGTGAAGAGCCTGCTCAGCCCGACGCCTGCCGGTGATTGGACCAGTGCCGCCATTGTTTCCAACGGCGAGTACGGCGTGCAGCATGGGTTGGTGTTCGGCTATCCCTGCCGCAATGAGCAGGGGCAGTACAAAGCTGTCAACGGGTTGCAGCTCGATGCCTTCGGCAAAGCCAAGTTCGATCTCACGCACAAGGAACTGAAGGAAGAGTTCGAGGCGGTGAAGGATTTGCTGCCTAGCTAGGGTGATGTTACTTCAACGAAACGATGAAACCGTCAGGGACTTCCTGACGGTTTTTTGTTATGCTGGCACCACATTCGTATTCTTCATCATGGCTCGACATCATGCGACTTACCGGTTTGTTGCTTCTGATCATCCTGGTGGTTTGTAGTTTCGCTGACGATCCACAAATGCCGGCAAGGCCGAAAGCCGACCAAAGACAACCGCTTGCTGCGCGCGATGAGTTGGGCACCTTCCAGCTCGATCCTAACTTCACCATTGAACTGGCAGCGGCGGAACCCGACATCGTCGATCCCGTCTGCTTTTGCTTTGATGCCAAGGGCGATCTCTACGTAGTCGAAATGCGAGGCTACCCCAATGGAGGCAAGGGTGAAGGTAAACCCAATCTGGCCGGCCGGGTGAGGAAACTGCAAGACCTCGATGGCGATGGGTATTACGAGACATCGACCATCTTCATCGATCAACTTCGCTTCCCCTGCGGCATCACTCCCTGGAAGGACGGGTTCCTCATCGGCGATGCCCCCGATCTGCTCTTCGTCGCTGATCGCTCGGGTAAGGGCAAAGCTGATGTCAGGCAGGTACTTTACACCGGCTTCGGTAACAGCAACATCCAGCAGATGATCAATGGGCTGCAGTATCACCACGATGGCTGGGTGTATGGCTGCAACGGCGGCAACGACAGCCCGGTACGTTCAGTGGAAAAGCCCGATAGTCCTATCGTCCAACTGCGGGGCATGCACTTCCGCTTCAAACCCGATGTGCCCGGCAGCATCGAGCCTACCTCCGGTGGCGGGCAATATGGCCTGGCTGTCACCGAGAGCGGTCAATGGCTGACCTGCACCAATAGTCAGCATCTCAGGCACATCGTTCTCCCTCATCACTATCTGAAGAGGAGTCCTGCGCTGGCGGTGCCGGCGGTGACTCTGGACATACCTGATCATGGAGCGGCGGCACGGGTATTTCGAATAAGCCCTTTTGAAGCCTGGAGAGTGGAGCGCACCACTCGAAGAGCCGGCAGCGACGATGCCAAGCGGTTCCCCAGTACCGAGCTCGTGCCGGGGGGCTACATCACTTCAGCCAGCGGCCTCGCTCTATATAACGGAGGGACTTATCCCACCCGCTTTCACAACAATGTCTTTGTCTGCGACCCTGCCAATAATCTGGTGCATCGAGACGTGTTGGTGCCTGTAGGTTCAACCTACCGGGCGGAACGACATGATAAGGATTGTGAGTTCCTTGCTTCCACCGATACCTGGTTCCGCCCTGTCTTCCTGGCTAACGGTCCCGATGGCTGCTTGTATGTTGCTGACTTCTATCGGGAGATCATCGAAACACCTCTCTCCCTGCCCGATGACATCAAAGCGAAGTGGAATCTCAATAGCAGGGAACGAGGGCGCATCTGGCGGATCAAGCCTAAGCAACCTGACTTCAGTTTGAAGAATTCCAAGAAGTTGAGCGAATGTTCATCGTCTGAACTGGTGGCTGAACTAAGTTCACCCATTGGCTGGCGGCGAGAGACAGCTGTCAGGTTATTAGCGGAACGAAGGCCCACAGAGCCGGACGTGATTGCCAGCCTGAGGAGGCTTCTGGACAAAAATCCTCCAGTTGCTTCCTTGGCTGCTATGAGTTTGCTTCATCAATGGCAGAAACTGAACGAGCTGGACCTGGCCGGAGAATTGCGATCGGCAGCTAAGGAACGTGTAGTGGTCAGAGTGTTGGCATTGCAGATATTGGAGACATTTTCCAGCCTCGCTCCTCCATCCAGAAATGCAATTGAAAATCAACTCTTTGATGAACATCCTCACGTGCGATTTCAGTTTGCCCTGAGCCTGGGATCACTCGCATTATCAAGGGATGAGAAGCTGGCTCTAGCCAGTCTATTCCTTTCACGACAAGGACTGGATACCTGGATGGAGACCGCGATTCTTTCATCGATCCGAGGTTTGGAGCAGGATTTATTGAAATCGGCGACACAGAAGACAACAAAAAACATAGCGACCCTTGAACGATTGGCACAGCTCGCGCGGAAGAATACGGGGATTGAGCAACTTACGCAAGATATGGCTCTTCGTGCTCTGATCGACAAGAAACTGGACGAGCGCACTCTTTCCATTCTCCGCGGCCTGGGTGCAGACTACTCTAAGTCGTTTCCCGGTCTGACCGCATCGTTGATTGCCATGCTTCATCAGCAAGATGTAAACCCCGAGTGTAAAGGGTTGGCTATCAGCGTGCTCAGCTTTGCTCCATGGAATGAGACCGAGGCGACATTCAAAGAACTCCTCAATCCCCAGTCACCGCTGGGTGTTCAGCAGCAGGCGATACAGGCAATGAAGTCCTACGCTGATCCGGCAGTGGCGAACTTGCTCCTGTCTCTCTGGCAAGGTTGGAGCCCGAACCTGCGACGAGAAGCACAGGAGATTCTGCTCAGTCGAGCAGTCTTCATTCAACGGCTCCTTGAACAGGCGGAAGCGGGTACCTTCGCCTGGCAGCAGATTGACCTGGCACGGCGTGAGCTATTGATGCGCTCCCGGAACGCTGACATCAAGAAGAGGGCTGGTGCTTTGCAAGCCAAGCTGGGCGTATCGAGCAGAACCCAGGTACTGAACAAGTACCAGCCTGCACTGAAGCTCGATGGCAATGCGGAGCGAGGCAAGGCCATCTTCACCAAGGCCTGCGCGAGTTGCCACCAGGTTCAGGGGCAGGGACACGTCGTCGGGCCTGATCTTCTTGGTGCGCTTGGCAACAAGACGACTGAGGCTATCTTCGTCGATATTCTCGATCCCAATCGCGAGGTCGATCCCCGGTATGTGAATTACGTAGTCGTGACCAAATCGGGACGCACGCTGACGGGGATCATCAGCAGTGAATCGTCCAGCAGCATTACCTTCAAACGGGCAGAGGGAATCAAAGAGACGGTTCTAAGAACAGACATTGATGAGATTCAGGGAACCGGCAAGTCGTTGATGCCCGAAAACCTAGAAGAGCAACTGACGCCCCAGGACCTCGCCGATGTGATGGGCTATCTACTTTCGTTACGTCCAAAGAAGTGACCGGCTTTGCCATGGCAGCATGAAGCGCAAGCGAGGGTGGACCTGGCGATTGCATGCACACCCTCGCTAGCGATTCAGGCTGTCATATCTTAATGTTATCCTTCATCTGGAATGGAAACATCAGCTATGAGCGCCTACCTGGGTATCGATCTGGGCACCAGTGGAACCAAGTCCCTCGTCTGCCGGGCAGATGGTACCATCCTGGCTACTGCCACTGCTGAGCATCCGATCTCCCATCCGCACCCCGGCTGGTCGGAACAGAATCCCGCCGACTGGTGGGCAAGCGCAGTTAAGAGCGCCCGGCAGGCGATCACGCAGAGTGGTATCAAAGCCGGCGAGTTGAAGGGCATCGGCCTGAGCGGGCAGATGCATGGTTCCGTCTTTCTGGATGCCAAACAAGAAGTGCTGAGGCCGGCCTTGCTTTGGAACGACCAACGCACCGAGGAAGAATGCCGGGACATCGAGACGGCGGCAGGGGGGCGGAAGGCGCTGATTCAAATGGTCAGCAACCCCGCCTTCACCGGGTTCACCGCTCCCAAGGTGTTGTGGGTTCGCAAGCATGAGCCAGCCATCTATGACCGCATCAGACACATTCTACTCCCCAAAGACTACCTCCGCCTGAAGCTGACAGGGGAGCTAGCAACTGAAGTCAGTGACGCCTCGGGCACGCTGCTCCTCAACGTGGTCGAACGCCATTGGCACAGGGGCCTGTTGAGCAAGCTCCAGATCGACCAGTCATTGCTACCTCGGTGTGTCGAATCGGATGAAGTGACCGGCAAGCTGACCGCCGAGGCGGCCAGGGAGTTGGGCGTAGAGGCGGGGGTGCCCGTGGTGGGCGGGGCTGGCGACCAGGCTGCCAGTGCGGTCGGGAACGGCATCGTTAAGCCGGGAATCATCAGTGCCACCATCGGCACCAGCGGTGTGGTCTTCGCCCATGCCGAGAAACCTGAGACTCATCCAGAGGGCAAAGTCCACACCATGTGCCATGCCGTCCGGGGGGCTTGGCATCAGATGGGGGTCGTCCTCTCAGCGGGCGGCTCGCTCCAGTGGTTCCGCAATCAACTCTGTCAGGACCTGGTTCAGCAGGCCAGGCAGCTACAGTGCGATCCCTATGAACTCATCATGCAGGCGGTCGAAAAGATACCACCCGGTTCGGAAGGACTCTACTTTGCCCCCTATCTCACTGGTGAACGGCACCCCTGGAGCGATCCCCAGATCCGTGGTGGGTGGGTTGGCCTGACGGTCAGACATCAACGCGAACACCTGGCCCGGGCGGTAGTGGAGGCAATCACCTTCGCCATGCGTGATTGCCTTGAGGTGATGCGTGGTCTGGGAGTGCAGGCTGAGCAGATCAGGCTCTCCGGCGGAGGGGCACGATCTCCTTATTGGCGGCAGATGCAAGCCGATATCTACGGGCAGACCGTTGCCCAGATTAACGCACACGAAGGGCCTGCCTTCGGCGTTGCCCTCCTAGCCATGGTGGGAACGGGAGCCTATCGATCTGTTCCAGAAGCCTGCCAGGCTACTATTCGAGTGACCGAGGAACGCCAGCCAGCCGCTGCCCTGGCTAAAAAATACGATAGCTATTACGAACTTTACCGTGGGCTATACCCAGCTCTGGCGGAGACCTGTCATCGAATCCATACTGTTGACACCCAACAGTAATCTGCGTCTAGTCCATTCATCATCGAGGAATCAGCTGTGTCCAATCCTGCGGAAGCACTCGAACATGTGGAGCATAATGTCCACGCTACCTCCCGGTTCGACAAGAAGGTGGCGGTAACGGTTGCCATCATCGCGGCGCTGATGGCGACGATGCATTCATTTGAGACCGATGCCCAGGCTGAGTCGCTCAAGTTTGAAATCGAGGCAAGCAAGGAGCAGACCAGTGCTGCTAACGCCTGGTCCTACTATCAGGCCAAGAACATCCGGGATCATATGTACGAGTCGATGGAGGAACTCTCCGGCATCGTTCCTGCTCAGGACGCAGCTACCCGGGAGAAAGCCATCGAACGCTGGCAGAAGCAGCGCGACAAGTATAAGGGTGAACTGAAACAGAATATGGAAGAGGCCCGGAAGCGGGAAAAGAAGTCTGAAGAACTGCACCATCAGAGTGAGGCACAGCATCAGGTAGCCAACCGAACTGGTCGAGCCACGCTGCTTCTGGAGTTAGGAATCGTCATTACCTCCCTGGCGGTGCTGACTCGAAAGAAATCGTTCTGGCTGGCCGGAGTCATCCTGTCAGCGATTGGGGCAATCTACGGGGGTTACGTGCTAATAGCCCATTTACTCGCCGGTCATTGAGTAACAGGCCATTCCTGCCTATAAAAAGTGTTTCACGGGAAACGTCCTGACTGTCTTCTCCACGTTCCTTGTTATCAATCACCATCTGCCGGAACGATACTGTGGCCCTGAAGAGTGAGTTTGACACGAAGAGTTACCGGATTGTCCTCTTTCGATCCGTGGTAGGCGCCTTGATCGGATCTGTTCCGGGTATCATCTACATCTTCACTGATGGCCACAACCTGGCTGCGAATCCTTTTGGAATGATCCTCATCCAAACAGGCAGCCTGATCGTGCGCTGGTCATGGGTCTGGGTGCGGTGGCCGGCACGATCGTGGCTGCACTGAAGAGTCGAGGTACCGGTCCCAAGACGAACCGCATCAAGGAATATCTCAACCCGGAGACACTGCCAGTTATCCCTCCGTCTCCCAAGACAGTCAGCGCGGGAACAGAGCAGACCGAGATCAAGCAACCCAAACTGGTTCAGCAATCAGCGAGTCTGCCGGCTCAGGTCGAAGCTGCTCCGCCACCCCCGATCATGATGACACCTGAGCATCAGTCATTTGAAGATTATGATCGTTGACCAGAAGCAACTCTCAGCACGTTTTCCCAGGCAGCGCAACAACGAACGGAGAAGTGCAATAAGCATCGACTCCGATTCGTCAGGCATCACGACTCCGTGAAAAATAACAAGGCTGTTGTCCGGCGCCTTGATAGTGTGATCTGCTTTGACAGCTGGCCGTCACCGTGTCAACCGTTTACGTCAACGCGCTGCGTGTATCCAATAGGTTACACCGCGCCATCATTTCTTGAGCGTGATTGCATACGACGGCCTATGCAAATGTAATCACAAGGATGGAGTATGACAGACTACTGTCAACTCATGTGAAGCGAGATAAGCAAACCCTATAACACTAGATTAGTCCTTAAATAACGCTGCCTTCCCAGTCTTAACTGTACAAAAGAACAAAACTAAAAATCATCGATATTGGTCTTTTTCATTCAAGTTTCTTCGTGTAGGATTCGCCCCGCTTCAACGGACGCAACTCGCGGCCTCATGAAGTGACATAGGCATGTCAATGTTGAACATGGATGTTCTTCGACGACAGGCGGCAAGGGACGGCTCTTCAGTCACTTGATCAGCTGTCATACCTTGGCCAGTTGTTTGACCTGCTTATGAGCAATCCCTGCCCCCGAAGGGAGTTGGCGGCATGATTCGTAATTCTGTGTTATTTCGTGTCGATGGAACGCGCGAGCAAGGCTGGGAAGCCTTTAACCGCTGCATGACGTTCGCCCAGGCGCTCCAGCGCCGCCGGCGCTCGGCACATTTCCTCAGCAGGCTTGAACCAGCCATGCTCGGTTCGATGGTCAAGCGAGGCGAGAATCAGTGGCTCAGCGCTGAAGCCCCGGTCGGCACCCCGGATGATATGGAAGAGATCACACGGGAGATTCGCCGGCTGCGCCCTGCCGCGGTGGTGATCGATGACCCTAACTGCAGCCCTGAATACCTTGCTGAAATCATCGCGCTAGGGCCTATGGTCTTCTGTATCGATAATGAAGCCAGCTATCGCTTTGCCAGCCAGTTGGTGGTGCATCCCCTGCTGAATAAAGCGTCTTCAGACTACGATGTCTGCCCAGGTTCTCAGATATTGGCCGGTCCCCGCTATACCATTGTTCGCCCCGGCATTCGTCGCATTCGCCAGATTCGTGGCCAGGAGCCGCCGGAACCCCTTCGCTGTGTCGTATCCCTGGGCGATGATCCAAATAACTGGACCAGCCGGGTGATCAAGGCGCTCTTGCCGCTCAAGAACCTGACCCGCATTGATGTGCTTGCTCGTATGGGGCATCCCAAGCTCAAGCAGTGGGAAGACCTGGCTGAAGAGCACAAGGGGCGGGTTACCGTAGCAACGGAAACTCAAGATCAGTCCCGCCGTATCTCTCGCTGTCACTTTGCCGTGGCAGAAGCAGATACCGGCTCACTCGAATTGGCCTGCGTGGGTGTGCCCATGCTGCTGATGGTGCAGAACGAAGTTTACTGGCCCACCGCACAACGGCTCGAAGAAGAAGGAGCAGCCAATCTGCTGGGTTGGCACGATGCTCTCAAGGAAAACACCATCCGCATGGCCGCCGAGAACATTATGAAGGATCCCGGCGATCGTCGTCTGATGGCACGAGCCGGCCGGGCGCTGATCGATGGTCGCGGTCCTGATCGTCTGGTGACAGCACTTGAGATCATGCTGCATCCTTCGCGCAGTATTGATCTGAGGGAGGCTGCATAGCTAATAGAAAAACAAACGAGTCTCGTCTCTGGACTCGACCAGGGACGAGATTTTCTTATGTCAGGCATCCGGCGTGTCGAGAATCTGTTTTAATCGATCTGCCAACTCCGGAGGAAGCTTGTTCAGCCATGATTCATCAATCAATTGAACGCCGATCATATCTCGAAGATGCGTTCGATCTTTATCACGGTTTGAAAGCAGCTTCAGAATAATAAGCGATTCGAGAGTTATTACTCGAAAGTTAGCAGGGTCATCGACAGTCTGAATATCCGGAGCTGGCATTTGGTGATCAGATCGAGTCTTTTCACCAGCAAATAACAGATGGATCGCTTCACTGGGCTTCCCCTGCTCGCCATCGCGGAACATGACGACATCAAGCACCTCATCGGATACGAAACCCGCTTGCTCCAAAGCGGCAGTAATGGCGGGAAGATCGCTTCGCCGCACCAACAGATCGATATCCCGCGTATTTCGTACGGCACCCTCATCAATCGTTGCTACCCACGAAGCCACCGCGTTCCCGCCAACCACGGCATAGGGAACACCTGCCTGGTTCAAGGCAGATGTCGCCCGCAACAATCTTTCACGCACCTTGGCCACCGCTCGCTCCATTCGATCCAGAATGTCTACGTTCATACCCACCGTTGAGGTAGTCCAGCGAGGCACGCTTTCCGTTGGATGATGAATCGTCGCAGACATGGCTCGATTCTCGCTAATGGCTGATGAAGTCATTGATTCCTTAGTGATCATTGTACACTTTGTTTCTTCTGAGTTCATCGCTTCTTTGCCGCATCGTGCAAGTAGATAGCAGCTAAGCCACAGGAGACAGTAGAATAACCCCTACCTGTTCCCTTCTTTTTCTGGTTGCTCATCATGCTTGATAAAGGTCAGATTGCCAAGATACTGGATGACTGTGGTACGCTGTTGGCTCTAAAAGGTGAGAATGACTTTCGGTGCAGAGCTTACCACAATGCTGCCCGGGCGATTGAGCAGTACGAAGGTGATTTCGTTGGTGCAGTCAAGCGTAATGAACTGGGGCATGTCCCCGGTATCGGCGAGACCCTTACAGCCAAGATTCAGGAAATGGTCGCCACCGGCAAGCTGGTGTTTCACGAGAAACTTCAGGCTGAGATACCGGCCGGCCTTGTGGAAATGCTCCGCATCAATGGACTGGGGCCTAAGAAGATCGCCCTGCTGCACGAGACCAAGAAGATTAACACCGTGGCTGAGCTGAAGGCCGCTTGTGAACGTGATGAGATCGCCGGCATGAAAGGCTTCGGTGCCAAGACGCAGGCCAAGATTCTTGAAGGCATCGCCTTCATGGATAAGGTGGGCAATCGCTTCCTCCTCTCCGATGCGGAAGTGATTGGCAACAAACTGCTGGAACTCGTTCGATCTGTCCCAGGTGTTCAGCGTTCAGAGCTATGTGGCAGCTATCGCCGCCGTCGGGAAACGGTGGCTGATCTCGATGTGCTCGTCAGCGCCAAGCATCCTGAGAAGGTGATGGATGTTTTCACGAAAGCTCCCGACGTGCAGCAGATACTGGGGCGAGGTCCTACCAAGTCGAGTGTGCTCCTCAACAATGGCATCCAGGCTGATATCCGCGTCGTGGAAGACGATTCCTTCGCCTTCGCTTCGCACTACTTCACAGGCAGCAAGGATCACAACATTGCCATGAGGCAGCGAGCCATCGATCAGGGATTGCGATTGAATGAGTATGCGCTGGAAGGGGCGAAGAAGAAGCTGGCTGCCCACACGGAAGCAGAACTGTTTAAGCACCTCGGCCTAGAATACATACCACCGGAGCTACGGGAGAATACCGGCGAGATTGCTGCTGCTGAGAAGGGAACCCTGCCCGATTTGATCACGCTCGATGATCTCGTCGGCACCCTCCATTGCCATACTACCTACAGCGATGGCGTAAATACCCTCGAGGAGATGGCACTGGCAGCCAAGAAGCTGGGCCTGAAATATCTCGGCATCGGTGATCATTCGCAGTCCCTGGGCGTGGCACGCGGCCTGACTCCGGAACGGGTGAAGCAGCAATGGAAGGAGATCGATGCCCTCAATGAGAAGCTCAAAGGCATCAAGCTGATCAAAGGCACTGAATGCGATATCCTCGCTGATGGCAGCATGGATTTTGATGACAAACTGCTTGCGCAGTTCGACTATGTGGTAGCCAGCGTACACACCCACTTCACTCAGACACGGGAGCAGATGACCGAACGCATCATCAAAGCGCTCCGTCATCCTTCAGTCAGTATCCTGGGCCATCCTACCGGCAGGCTGCTTCTTAAACGTGACAGCTATGCCATCGATCTCGATGCTGTTCTTAAGGTCGCCGCTGAAACAGGTACGATCATCGAGATAAATGCTCATCCCGTGAGGCTCGATCTCGATTGGCTGCACGTGAAGCAAGCGAAAGCGATGGGCGTGAAGTTCGCCATCAATCCCGATGCCCATTCCACGGAAGAGATTGCCCTCCTCAAGTACGGTATCGACGTGGCCCGCCGAGGCTGGCTGACGAAAGACGATGTCATCAACACCAGGCCCTGGGAGAAGGCGAAGAAGTTGATGAAGTCCTAAGTTAGCATTCATTCTAGCTTCTATCTCCTAGCTTCTAGCTACTACCCCGAACCCATGTTGTGTGAAATTCGCATCCGTGATATGCTTCCGCCCGACATTTGATTGGGGGATAGCAAGGAGGCGAATCCCATGACAGATAAACGCCGCTTAGGTCGCGGCTTGGATGCACTCTTGGGGGGCGTAGCTGCCCCGACGTCGACAGCCGTAGCCGAGCCAATCGGTACCCAGGCGCTGCCGATGGATCGCATCCACGTCAATCCAAATCAGCCTCGCAAGGACTTTGATGAAGACGATCTGACGTCACTCAAGGAAAGCCTGCGAACGCATGGTCTCCTTCAGCCGATTCTGGTCCGCCCGAAGGAAGATGGCTACGAAATTATCGCCGGCGAAAGACGTTTCCGAGCAGCCAAGGATGCAGGTTGGGCCGAGATCCCCGTGCATGTGGTCGATTTCAACGATCAAAAGGTCTTCGAAGCTGCACTCATCGAAAACCTGCAACGCACTGATCTGAACCCCATCGAAAAGGCTCTCGGTTTCCAGGACTATCTCCAACGATACCAGGTAACCCAGGATGAACTGGCCAAAGTCGTAGGGCTGGATCGCTCCACAGTCGCTAACCTGATACGACTGCTTGAGTTAGCCCCTTCAGTACAAGATGCTGTCCGTCACGGCCAAATCAGTGCCGGGCATGCCAGGGCGCTTTTGCCGGTGGAAGAGCCTGCCCGCCAGGTGGCGCTGATGCAGGAGATCATCGCCAAGGGTCTCTCCGTCCGACAAGTGGAAGCGTTGATCAAAGTCGAAGAGCCGAGTTCAACCGCGTCTTCCAAATCGAGTAGTGCTGCGCCAGCCAAAACCGCCCACGTTCAACAGATTGAAGATGAACTGAAGCAACGGCTGACTACCAAGGTTGCGATTCGCTTGAAATCGCACGATAAAGGGCAGATCGTCATCGGGTTTGAGAACAACGATGACTTTGAGCGTATCCTCACCGCTCTGCGGGGAGAATCGCAGCGTCATGCTGCGTGAACCTTGGTGTTCCACTGTGGTTCTGTAGAATGTGAATCACGACGGGGTGTAGCTCAGCCTGGCTAGAGCACCTGGTTTGGGACCAGGACGTCGCAGGTTCGAATCCTGTCACCCCGATTTTAGTTGTCTTTGTTTGAGAATGTGACGAAATCGCCAAGTGTCATGCCCGCTCTGGGCATGACACTTTTTTTGCAGTGCAGAAGCTATTCAGCTCTCTGCTGACTAATTGAAAACGAGCTCATCCTGATTCGGGTTATAGAGCCAGGGTGTATCTCGGTTGTACCATTGATTGTTTAGCAGCTGAACATAGTCGACGAAGAAGGAGTCGGCGCCGTTGCCGCCCTGGAGTTCATCCTTGGAATTGTCAAGGCCGTGGGGTGAGCCACCTTTAAGGTAGTCGTCGCCATTATCGCCGTAGAGCCAATCTTTGCCGTTGTCGCCGTACATGATGTCGTTGCCGTCGTTGCCGTGCATGGTGTCGTTGCCATCGCCGCCCGACATGCCGTCGTTACCCTCGCCACCATTCATAGTATCGTTGCCATCACCGCCACGGAGGTTGTCGTTGCCTTTGTCGCCAAAGAGCAGATCGATACCGATGCCGCCATCGAGGGTATCATCGCCATCTCCAGCGAAGACAGCGTCGTTGCCTTTATCGCCCTGAATGTAGTCGTTGCCCGTGCCGCCATCGATGATGTCGTTCCCTTCACCTCCGAAGAGTTCATCATCGCCGGCTCGTCCATTGATGTAGTCGTTGCCTCGCCCGCCATGGATGGTGTCGGCATAGCCTGGTGAGGAGACGGGATCGCCGACCAGCGAATCGTTACCGAACTCGAGGGCGTTGTTGCTGTCAGGGGCATCGCCAAAGATATAGTCTTTGCCTTCACCGCCGTTGATGGAGTCGTTCCCACCGTTGCCGTAGAGGGCATCATTCCCTTCGCCGCCGTCGATGGTATCTTTCCCGCCGAGAAGAGCCTGGGCAACGTAGAGGATGCCCGCTTGTTCTTTGGAGACGTCGCCATAAACGATGTCATCACCTTTTTCACCGTTGATAACATCGTTACCCAATCCTCCTTCGAGGTAATCGTCACCCATGCCTCCGTTGATGGTGTCGTTGCCGTTGCCGCCGAAGAGTCGGTCGTTGCCTTCGAGGCCCCAGAGGGTGTCGTTGCCATTATCGCCGTTGAGCACGTCGTCGGTGCCATCGTGTGAGCCGGCGAGTACGTCGTTACCCTCGCCACCGCTGGCGAGGATATTCAACTTTCCTGATGGATTGAAAAGATAGCCGGGAGGATAAACCGCCAGCGAGCCGAGCACTTCAAATCGATCATTACCGCCACGACCTTCGAAGACGATACTATCGGCCCAGGGGCCGGGAGCGGAATAGTTGGAATCCCACAAGTGGACGTTGGCAATGAACTTTCCATGATCACGAACAGTGATCACATCATCGTAGATGGTGAAAGGATCCTTTTGATCCCACTGCACTGTGATGTAGTTGTCCGCGTCGTCACCAACGATTTTGATTTTTGAAGTATAGTCGTCGAATACTCCGGCATATCCGCTGACAGATACGGCCATGAGATTCCGGTCTTCGAGGTTTTCGAGACGCAGACGAGCTTTCTGGAAAGGAACCGGCTTGCCGGGTTTGCTTTTGAGCCAATGGCGTAACATGACAGACACTCCGCGCAACTAGGCCAGGCACCACCGCTGTAGTGTGAAGGCACGTTGGCATGGACAAGCCCGAATGGATGTGTTTCAGAACATCTGAAACAACCCCCGGCAATCGCCGGGGTTAGCGGTTAGAAAGACTTGTTCCTACTTGCTAAGCACGTTATGCGAGTGAATGGGCCTCAAATTCTGCAAACAGATTCTTGCAAAGAAAAACGCCCAATATCACGCTCATGTAGAAGGCACATGTGTGGAGTTAAGAGTTATTTACCTATGCAATACTTGATTAAGATGCCAGCATAGCCCGGCAAACGCCAGCACAGTAACAATACTGGCCAGCAGTAGACCCCAGCCGAGTCGTCTTGAAAAAACAAATCCAAAGCCGGCGATAGCAGATACCAGCACCAGAGTGCCTAGCATCACAGAGTAAGTGACCACATGTGTCAGAGGCAGTAGTTGTTGAAGTTGAGCCGGTTGTTGTTTGAGTTGATCGTTTTTCAAGGTAGTCAGAAGGATGACGTCGAAACAGGTAGCAAAAATGTAGATCAGCGATGAAAGGCTGAGCATCAAGAGAAGATAACGAAAGATGCGCTCTCGATGGGCGGAAGAGAGGATCGCAACAGCTCCCCCGATGGCAAACGCTCCAAAGATCGTGGCAGCGATAAGCATTTGCGACAATGTTTCACGTCGAAACTGTAACACTACCTGCAAATCATCAATGTTGATAGCTTTCTCCTCTGAGTGACACCATTGTGACAAGCGGACGGCAGCATATCAAGCCGAACTGTTTGGCAATGAACAAGACTTTGTCGTGGTCTTGTCTGGTTTGTGGCGATGACAGAGCCTCTGCAAGGTTAAGGTACCCAGCCGGGCAAAGCGGCTGCCTGTTTCACCCAACTCGCCATCTGGGCTTCGTCGAGTGGATCGTCTTCATACATATCGAGGTAGTCGCACTTCCTTTTGCTTCGATTCGCCAGGCGGGATTGGACGCAGCGAAGTACCGCGGAAAAAAGAGACCTTGATATACTTCGTCATGCAATGAAAACCAAGGAAGAAGCCTTGGCCCTCAATGCCATAAAAGGGGGTGTTCCATTTCACAGCTTTGCGGACGTTGGGCACGTACTTAACGATGATCGTATCAAGCCAGCGCCCGATGTGACTCTTCCAGCCCGGCATGGCTGCGAGGTAGGCCTGTACCGGGGCGTCGCCGTCGGCCTTGGCGATCTGCGGGTTGCCGCCTGAGAGAAGGACCACGCCTTGCGCATTCTTTTGCATCTTGTTGGGCTTGGCCTTGGTCTTCGAGGTGCTCGACCGCAGATTCTCCTCGACCGCTGCCTGGATCAACGCCTTGAACGCTTCGGCATCGAGAGCATCTCCCTCCCGGATATCGATGGCTCGGCGGGTATTCCCCTCAAGGCTGGAGTTGAAGAGCCCGTGTGGGTCGTCGAGCGATGCCCCCTTGGCGAAGGTCAACTTCACCACTTCCTTATAGGTCTCCCCGGTGCAGATGATGCCGGCGTGCAACCAGACGGGCACCCCCCAGGGGTTCGAGGGCTTGACCCATTTGCATTCCTCCACAATGTCGGGGTCCGCCTTGTGGATCGCGCGACGAAGCTCCGCCAGCGTTTCGCCCCGCCAATCACCGAGAGATCGAATCTTCTCGTCGATGATATGCGACGCCGCAAAGGTCGCACCTTTCGCACCGGGCTTGGTCTTCGTTGGTTTGACTGCTAGCGGGCGTCCGCCACTACGACGAGACGTTGTCTTAGTCTTTGGTTTCGATTTGCCCTGCGTCATCTTTGACCTCATACTTTCGATGTTTCAAGAGTTGATCGATTCAGAGGACTGATCACTCCTCAGCCTCCTTGAGTGTCCGTTCCAGCTCCTGTCGTAGCTCTGCTTCGTCCGGCGAGAGGGTCGTCAATCTTGAGAAGTTCGACCACATGAGACCAGCTCAATAGTCCAGACAGTGTCTAGACTTTTTGGTAAGTAACATAGAACTGCCGCATAAAGAACACATTACTCCGACTGAAACCCTTGCCATGCCTGTGTCGTAAATCCTGAGCCAGTCGGGTGATAAGCCCGGTGCCGTACTCGGCTTTCGTCTGACCCCCTAGTTCGAATTCGACGATATGCCGGCCAATTCGCCAGTAGGTTTCAAGGAGATGGACACTGGCAGCCCTCACTGCGCTGGACTGCCCTGTACGAAGTGTCGCAGAGATGAGCTTCAGCAACTGAGTGTAGTTGGAGGTTGGCATTAGTTCCATTTGCGTCCTCTTCTAAGCCATATCGCAGTGTATCAGAACAGGTTGCAGGGTAATACATTTACTCGTGCATAACCCACGGCTTTCAGCACATTTCCAAGCTAGGCCGATTCTTTCGAAAACAGACGCCGAATTACATGCCCCTTCCACATCCAGAATCCCGTCAGCACCAGCAGAGGAAAGAAGACAAAGCGAGTTGGCCCGGCGTAGTCGGGAAGGTTTGCGAACGGACTGTAGACATAGCCGGCAAGTGGAATGGCCAAGACCATGTGGATGCCGCGAATGATGGAGCGTTTGGTGGATGCGGTCATGAGGGTGTCCTGAGTGGTTTTGTAACAAAGTTGAGCATGCACGAAGTTAAGACCTAATGTCACTGTGACTGTTGGCCGCACTGGCGAACTTACAGACGCGCTGGCAGAGTTCAAGGAATTCACTGTAAGTCAGATCATTCTTCGCATCGTTCGTGCGCCAACCACACAATCTAAAGTTTGCCGCACTTGTTCCATCTCCAACGTGATCCACTGAGGGCAGGAGAGCAAACAAGGCCTTATATTTTCTTCGTTTCGCTTTCGACTCCGCATTGTTGTAAGTAGAGATGAGCGACCAATCTAGTCGTTCGCCAGTGTACGAATCAAACTCGCCTTTTGTACGTACGGCATTGTGAATCGCTTCTCGATAAGACTTCGGCGAATCCAATACATTACCACGCTTGCGGTCACGTTTGATATGACGTTTCGCTGCACGTCTCAGCCAACGTTCGTACTTCTCTTGATTGCAAACATCTTTCAGGAAACTAGGAAGATAGTATTTTCGCATGGTTCGCTCTGATGAGGTTAAGTTTGATTTTGTAGAGTTGCTAAGGTCGCTTCGCCACCACCACCACCAGCTGCTTCAGCATCTTCGCCCAACCATACTCGGCGCCCTTGAACGCCTGTTCGCCGAACTCCTGGGTGATATCGAAGCCTGAGTGTTCAAAGAGCAGGCGTGTGCCGTTGCCGTCCGGTTCGAGGCGGAAGCTCACCTTCGTATCGACGAGCGCACCGGCTGACCACGAGAACACCAGTTGACTCGGAGCTTCGCACTCCAGCACCTGGCAGTTCACCGTCAGCCCCTCGAAGTTCACCTTGGGATTCGGCGGCACCTGGAACGTGAAGTGATGGCCAACCTTTGGCTCGAAGTCGTTGGGGAACATCCACTCGGCCAGCGTGGCGCTCTCGGTGATCGCCTGCCAGACATGTTCCCGTGGCTGGGGAAAGAGCATCTCTCGTTGAATCGTTTTGCTCATGCTTTGCCTCTTTTGGCGAGCAGCTTTTGAAGGCGACCCAGGCGGTTGTCCCAGAACCGTTCGTACTGGGCGATCCATTCCCGCACGGTGCCGAGCCGTTCCGGGATGAAATGGTAACGGCGTTCGCGGCCATGCCGTTGTTCAGTCACGAGGCCCGAATCGAGCAGGACCCGCAGATGCTGCGACACCGCCGGACGGCTCATCTTGAAGTGCCCGGCAATCGTATTGACCGAACGATCTTCCACTGCCAGCAGGTCAAGCATATGCCGCCGTGCCGGATGGCTGATCGCCGTGAAAACATCAGAGCCACGTTTGAGTGCTGCTACCATGTGACCAGTATAGGTAAGTAAATGCTTACCTGTCAAGTAAAATCTGTAATCATGATAGGCATCACATGGCAGCAGCGACTATGATGGAGGCATGATGCCAATCTCCAAAGTGATGTTTCTCCTCATCGCCTGGTCTGTATCGGGCTCCCTTGCGCTCTTAGCCATGGATGATTCTGTCGGCAGCGCTATCCTCAACACTCCCGGCCTGCACAACGTCTTCCGCGTTACCGACAAGCTTCTCTCCGGCAGCGTGCCCGAAGGCGACCTCGGTTTCCAGACATTACGAAAGCTGGGCGTGAAGACGATCATCACCGTTGATGGCGCCAAGCCCGAAGTCGAACGGGCGAAGAAGTTCGGCATGCGCTACGTCCATCTACCCATCGGGTACGATGGCGTGCCGGCTAATCAGGGCCTGCGATTGGCCAAGGCCGTGCGTGATCTGCCAGGGCTTATCTACATGCATTGCCATCATGGCAAGCATCGCAGCCCTGCTGCTGCGGTGGTGGTAAAGCTCTGTCTCGATGAAAAGTGTACTGTCGCTACCGCCCTTGAACTGATGAAACAGGCAGGGACCGATCCCAGGTATATCGGCCTGTACGCTTCTCCGAAGGAACTGCGTCGGCCCTCTTCAACGGATTTGGACAAAGTCAGTTCAGACTTTCCAGAGACAACTCCGCCCGGCGGAATGGTACAGCTGATGGTCGAGATCGACGAACGCTGGGATCGCCTCAAGCTGATCCAGGCTGCGGGATGGACTTCACCCAAGAATCATCCCGATCTCGAACCTGCCCACGAAGCTCTGCTACTTTGGGAGCACTACGTCGAAACTGCTAGGCTTCCGGGAGTGCAGTCGAAGGCCAAAGCATTCCTTGAACTGCTCAAGGAAGCAGAGGCTACAGCAAAGAAGTTAGAGACGGCCTTGCGCATGAACGCTGGCGCTGAACGCACCGCCTCTGCTGAGAAGTTCTTCAAAGCCAGTGCCGCATCATGCTCCCGGTGTCATTCCCAATATCGGGATGTACCTCGAAAGTAAGATCAGAAGTCGACCTGAGCACGCACCGCAAAGACGTTGGCTTCGGATTGGCCGGTGGGCTCCTTTTCCAGCCAGGTGTGGATGTAGTTAAACGTAAACCTGGTGTTGGAGTTTAGCCACCAGTTTACACCCGCAGTGACATCGGTCAGTGCGCCGCCATTGATATCCTGATCTGAACCATCGATGTAGGATAGCCTCGCAGTCAGCTCCCACGCTCCACCCAGGCATAGCCCATTCTTGCAGGGGTTGTACTCATTATTGACCTTGATCGCTCCGAACGTCGCCTTCTTCGGATCGTACTGGCGATGCTCACCCGTCAGGAAGTAGGTGGCTCCGACATACCCGGCACAGAAGTTCAACGGGCTTCGTTCGCCTGGGCGGGTCAAATAACTGTACGCCCCTTCTGCCTGGATCGAGAACGGCCCCCAGATGCAGGCTACTTCGCTCTGCACCGAGTTGTACCAGTTTACCGCCATCACGCCGGTGTCAACCATCGAAGGCTGAACGGTCGTGCCCTGAATCAGTGCGAACTCCGGAGCATTGCCACCGAACGCTCCGATGCGGAATTGATTGTTACTTGGTTCAGCCACGTAGAAGGCTGCGCCCAGGTGTAGTACTCGTTCACTGTCGCCTTCAAAGATCGGAGCAGTCGTCAGTCTTCCTACCACACCCACGCCACCACTATCACCCTGGTCGCCGCCATACTGATCATTGCCAGGCTTGACGACCGACATGGCCCAGGTGAACAGATCGTTATCGGAATGATCATAGAAGCCGATGCCGATACGTCGGAAGGGGCTGAGCAGGAAGACCGGCGAGCGTTCCAGCCAGGGGTTGTACTTGAAGGAAGAGATGATTTCGATGCTGTAGGGTTGCTTCCACTGACCAAATCGAACATGCCCCGCGCCGGGAACCTCTCCAATATCGAGATAGACATCGGTGAATGTTGGCCGGCCGGGGAAGGCGAAGTCCATCTGCAGGAAGTAGCCGATGTTCTCGCTGACCAGTCCGGAGACACCCAGTCGTGCTCGACGGAAGTCAGCACCATCCTGAAGATCGCCTACCTGAATACGGTTCGCTTCAGTCTGATTGAACCAACCGGCATCAGCGTTGATGGCTCCATTGATCTTGTAGGTCGGGAACGTCTTGGGCTCCTCGACTTTGCATATCGCAGGCATGCCGGGCAGCACCGGCGCAGGGGCTTGTGCTGGATAGACTTCGCCCTGCTGCATGGCCTTCAACTGAGCTTCGAGAGTCTGTACTCTTTGTTCCAATGAAGCAGCGCTCTCCACTGGGAACTCTTGAGCAGCTACTGATGCTATCCAAGACCAACCAAGACTCAGGACAAGCAGAGCTTTACTAATCCTCATCTATTCGACCTTTATCTTGATACTTAAGGATAATCTGTCAGATTTGCAGTGATCGTCGAGCATACCCATGAATTATCGGCACATCTTGAATTTGCCTTTAAGGGCGTGCCGTACGCCATGGTGTTTATTAATGTTGTGTAGTTGAACAAACCACAGTACGGTTACGCAATGACTGTTGAATACGGTACCCTCTCTCTGTTAAAATGAACGGAAGCAAACCCTACTAGGGATTCATGTGCCCTCTCCTCCTGATTCGTTTCGCCTGTGGCGATACCTTCGACTTTTTGTGGTATTTGTTCTTCTCGTATCAGCCAGCGTCGGTGGCTGGTATTGGTACAAGTCTCGTTCTGAGTCATTGCGTGCAGGTAAGCTGCCACGGGTCTCTGCCGACAGAACACCTGAAGTCATCACAGTAGATGTGGTTAAACCCAGCGCCGGGGGCATTGATCGAATCTGCATGCAACCCGGCACCATCGAACCATTCGAAGCAGCTGATCTCTACGCCAAGATATCGGGGTTCCTCACCGAGCAGTCGGTGGACATCGGTTCACGAGTCAAATCCGGGCAAGTGCTGGCCCGGATCGCTGTTCCTGAGAATGAAAAGCAGGTCGAACGTGATGTCGCCAAAGTCAAGCATGCCCAGGCCGTCGTCAAGCAAATGGAAGCTCGTATCCTCGTAGCGAAGTCCGATTTGAAAGCAGCTGAAGCCGCAGTGATCGTCGCCCGCACTCAGGTGAAGTCCCGGGCATCGTACCGCAAGTTCCGTGAAAAGCAGTTGAATCGCCTCAAGCAGCTGAACTCCGAGAGAACCATTGAGGCCGCTGTCGTGGATGAATCGCAGGATCAATATGAGGCGGCCATCGAAGCGGAGAATGCCGCGGTAGAAATGGTCACCACCGCCCAGGAAAAGGTGAACACTTCCAAAGCACACATCGATCAAAGCCAGGCTGATCTGGAAGAAGCGATGGCGGAAGTGTTGGTCGCCCAGGCCGAGTTGCAGCGCTCGCAGGTACTGCTTGAGTATGCCACCATCAAATCTCCTTACGAAGGCATTGTTACCAGAAGGTCGTTCAACCGCGGCGACTTTATCCGGTCAGCGGACGCCGGCGGCGAGCGGGTGCCACTTTTCTCGGTGGAACGAACCGACAAGATGCGTGTTGTCGTTCAGGTGCCCGATAAGGATGTGCCGTTCACCAATATCGGCGATGGGGCCACCGTCGAGATTGATGCCCTGGCTGACAAGCCTATCAAGACGGTCATTGCCCGGGTGGCTGAGAGCGAAGACACCGCCACCCGCACTATGCGAACAGAGATCGACCTTCCCAACCCCGATGGCAAACTGCGACGGGGAATGTATGGCAGGGTAACTTTGCTGCTGGAAGTGGGGCAGCCCACAGCCATGACGATCCCCTCGACAGCGCTCACCGCCAAGACGGAGAACAGCCGGGCGACAGTGAAGGTGGTTCGCGACAAGGTCATCCACAAGGTGCCTGTGATCATCGGGGCCGACAACGGCATCCGAGCCGAAGTGCTCTCCGGCCTCCAGGCCAATGACCTGATCGTAGTACGGGCCAACGGTGCCACGGAGGAAGGCACCCATGTGGAAATCTCAGGAACTTACCCCAGCCATTGAGAAGCATCGATCGATTCAGCCAGTTCATCTGGTTCAGTGTCCTGAAGTGAGAGGAAGATGGACGGCTTAATCCGGTTTTCGTTAGCGAACCCTCGAGCCATCACGGTGATGGTGCTCACCATCATGCTGGGTGGCTTGGTGGCACTCGCTGCGATTCCTGCCGACATTCTTCCCGTCTATCGAAGCCCGGCAGTTCAGGTTTTAACCTTCTACGGCGGCATGTCAGCCACCAATGTCGAAGCTGACATTACTTCCCGCATGGAACGACAGACCGGTCAGGCCGCGGGTACCATCCGCCAGGAGTCCCGTTCCATTGTCGGTGCCAGTGTTGTCCGCAACTACTACGCCGATACGACCGACCCCAGCGGGGCGCTTACCCAGGTGAACTCCCTGGCGACGGCTGCCATTCCGAACCTGCCGCCCGGAACGCTCCCGCCGGTGATCCTGCCGTTCGATCCTACCTCGTCCACGCCAGTGGGCATCGTCGCGCTCAACAGTCGCTCTCAGAGCGAAGCGGTGCTCTACGACGCAGGCCGCTACGAGATTCGCAATTTTATCATGGCCTCGCCGGGGGCCAACGCTCCTATCGTCTATGGAGGCAAGCTGCGAACCATCCTGGCGATGCTGGACCGGGAGAAGCTTCAAGCACGTGGGCTTTCCCCTATCGATGTGATGGACGCTCTGGATCGTCAGAACGTCTTTCTGCCGGCCGGCGACGCCAAGATTGGCGGCACCGATTATGCCCTCGATTCCAACTCGATGTACGAGATCATCGAACGGATGGGGGACATCCCTGTGCGTTCCGATTCGCGCGGCGTCGTCTTTCTCCGTGATGTCGCCACTCCCCGAGACACCTCGCTCATTCAAACCAACATCGTTCGAGTGGATGGGCGTCGCCAGGTCTATATTCCCGTCTATCGTCAACAGGGAGCCAGCACGCTTCAAGTGGTAAACCATTTGCGTGAACACCTGCCTGACATGCAGTCAAGAATGACCACACCTGATGTGAGCCTTAACCTGGTAATGGATCAATCGATCTATGTCAAAAGCTCCATCGAAAGCCTGACCGAAGAGGGAATCCTGGGAGCCCTCCTCTGCTCCATGGTGATTCTGATCTTCCTCGGTGAATGGAAGATGACCGTGATCGCTGTCATGACGATTCCAGTCGCTGTGCTGGGCGCAATTGCCTGCCTTTACCTGGCGGGGCAGACGATCAACGTCATGACCCTGGCCGGGCTGGCACTGGCTATCGGCCCGCTGGTCGATAGCGCCATCATCTGTCTGGAAAACGTCCATCGACACCTCGGACTGGGAGCTACTCCCAAGGAAGCAGCGTTCATCGGGCCCAGTGAAGTAGCGATGCCGGAACTGACTGCCAGCCTCTGCACGCTACTGGTGCTGGCCCCACTGACCATGATTCCCGGCCTGGGGGCCTTTCTATTCAAGCCCATGTTCCTGGCTGTTGCTTTTGCCATGATCATCGCTTATCTGCTATCACGCACCTTCGTTCCGGCACGGTCAGCAGCCTGGCTGAAAGGGCATGGTCACAAACCCATCGAATCTCATGGCAATGACTATGAGCATCGCAATGTGCATGAGAATGCGCCTCCCAGGGGACTGGCCGGCCGGCTGTTTGAAAAGTGGGAGTCGGTGATCGACGCCGGCATTCGAGTCTACGTCAGCCTGCTAGGCATGGCGATGAAGGCCAGGGTGGCAATCGTCGTGGCTGCGTTCCTGATGCTGGCGGGGGTGGTCATCGTGCTTGGCCCCAGCCTGCGTCGAGAGTTTTTCCCCGAGGTCGATGCCGGGGCGTTCGAACTGACAGTGCGGCTGCCGTCGGGAACCAGAATCGAAATCACCGAAGGTTATGTCGAAGCAGTGGAGGAATATATCAAGCAGCAACTGGGGGATGATCTTGAGTTGGTCATCGCCGAGTTGGGGCTCACGGCTGACTGGTCGGCTGCCTACACGCCCAACAGCGGACCGATGGACGCAGTCGTCAAAGTTCAGATGAAGCATGAACGCCATCGCTCCGCGCAACAAACCGTCGCTCAGCTTCGTAAAGGTTTTCAGGAAGACCCTGCTTTCGAGAAACTGCTCGAGGAAAGCTACCGTAAACGGATGGAGGACAAGAGCATCCCCAAGAGCGCCTCGCCTTTTTCCCGGCTGAGCATGGAGTTCGCCTTCGACGCCGGCGGACTCATCCGATCAGCCATGAACGAAGGAAAGTCGACGCCGATCAACGTGAAGGTCACCGGCAAGAAGCTCGACAAGACTCGTGCTGTCGCTGAGAAGATCCTTGCGGAGGTTCAGGACATCCATGGTGTGGTCGATGCTCGAATTGTTCAACGCCTGGATTATCCGCTGTTTGTCATCGATGTTGATCGAGCGAAGGCAGCTGCCCTGGGCCTGAACCAGATGGAGGTAATGAAGAACATCGTCGCAGCCCTCAATTCGAGCGTGCAGTTCAACAAGCGTAACTTCTGGATCGATCCTGTCAGTCACAATCAGTACTACGTCGGCGTGCAGTATCCTGAGAAGGACATTACCGATCTTGAGACTCTACTCGACATCCCCATCACCGGGCCGGCACAACAGAAGCCTGTTCCTTTGCGAACGCTGGCGAGCGTCAAAAGGGCCATGGTGCCTTCCGAGATCGTGCATACCAACCTTCAACCGACTATAGATCTGACGATGGGCATCGAAGGCCGCGATCTGGGCCACATTGCCGACGATGTGCGAGCGGCTGTGGCTCATTTCGGCGTTGAACGGGAAGATGGCGGCTGGACACCGTTTGATCCGACGCTCAAGAAGCCGACTCCGATGGAAGGTTCCAAAATCATCCTAAGCGGGGAGTATCAGAAGATGCTGACAATGTTCCGTTACCAGGCAATGGGGATGATCGCCGCTGTGCTGCTTATTTACTTCCTGCTGGTTGCCTTGTTCAAGTCGTACCTTACTCCGGTGGTTGTTCTCTCGGCTGTTCCCATCGGCGTGATTGGCGTAGTGGTGATACTCTGGGCTACAGACACCGCACTGAATATTCAGTCGCTGCTGGGCGTGATCTTTATGATCGGCATTGTGGTATCGAACACGGTGCTTCTGACCGACTTTGCCACAAACCTCCAGATACTTGAAAAGCTCACGCCCGATGTTGCCATCCGCAAGGCGGCGTCGATCCGGGTCAGACCGGTGGTCATGACGGCGCTGGCGACAGCCTTCGCGCTGATTCCGATGTCACTCGGTTTGGAACGGGGCAGCGAGGCCAATGTGCCGCTGGGCCGGGCAGTGCTGGGGGGCCTGATCGCCGGGCTTCTCACGACGCTGTTTGTGGTGCCCTGCGTGTATTCGTTGATCGTGCCTAAAAAGACTGAAGAAATCGGGTGACGAAGTGGGTCTGCGTAAAATAGGAAAGTTGGTCAGCCAGAATAACCGTCAGCATCGTCAAGGTCAATGGCTGGGGTAACCGATCTGAATAGATAGGTGATCATAGATTCATTTTTTGTCAGACAAAGGACGCACGGATGCGTGGGGGTTGGCTTCGAAGTTCTGTTCTTCTGAGCACCGTGTGCATCACCGCCGGGTGCCTGCACCATGCCAGCCCCGAGGTTACTTATCCACAAGCCACGTTAAACTGCACACCTTGCCCAACGAGCCCGTTCTCGGCAAGCGTAGTGCCTGCCTCTTTTGAGTCGCCGGCTGCACCTGTCGAGATGCCCATCGATTTCAACACTGCTCTCCGCCTGGCTGATCAGAACAACCCAGCACTGGCAGTGGCTCGTGAACGCATCCAGGAAGCCTTCGCCCGGCAACAAGCTGCTGAGAGTCGATGGCTTCCTGATCTGGAAGTCGGACCTAACTACACACTCCACGATGGGCCCATTCAGGAAACGAATGGCAACGTCGATACTGTCCATCGCAGCGCCCTCTATGCGGGCGTCGGTCCCACTCTGGTGCTGAACCCCGGCGAAGCGTATTACGCCAACCTCTCCGCCAGACAGGTGACCAATGCCTACCAGGCGAATGCGCAGGGCGTGACCAACGAAACGCTGCTCCAGGTGGCTCTCGCCTATGTTGATGTCATGCAGGCCCTGGGCGAACTGGAGATCAACACCCAGACACTGGCCAACGCCAGGCTGCTGGTCGAACTCACCTCCAGCTTCGAGCGCAGCGGCAAAGGTGTCGCCGCTGACACTGCCCGCGCCCGGGTGGAAGCCAGCACCAGGGAGCGGGAACGCTTCGAACTGCTGGGTCGAATCGCAACCACTCAGGCTCGGCTGGCCCAACTGCTCCGTCTCAGCCCGGAAGTTTCGCTCAAGCCCGCCGAGAAGAACATCCAGAAGTGGGACCTGGTCACGGTTAATCAACCCGTACAGGGGCTCATCGCCACCGCTCTCTTGCAGCGGCCTGAACTGGAAGAGAACCGGTCCTGGATTGCAGCTTCTTTGGAACGCTGGCGGGCAGCCAAGGTGCAGCCGCTGCTCCCCACACTGAGACTGGGCTACTCGGTGGGTACCTTTGGCGGTGGCCCGGATGATTTCGTCGGTAACTTCGGCACACGGAACGACCTTTCCGCAACACTGGGCTGGCAGCTCTATGGACTCGGCTTCGGCAATCAGGCAGCCATTGCTGAGCGACGTTCCCAGTATGCCCAGGCGGTGTTCCAGAGGGATAGCCTGGAAGCCCGAATCGCTGAACAGGTGGTCGCCAACTATCAGGAGCTGACGAACCGTACCCGCCAGTTCAAGCCTGCCCATGATGCGGTAACCAATGCGACTGATTCGTACCACTTGAATGAAGAACGCATCCGTCGTGCTCCCGAACAGGGCAGGCCGATTGAACTGTTGCAAGCCATCCAGGCGCTGGCCCGCGCTCGCTCAGATGAGCTGGCCCTCCTCGCCGACTATAATCGTAGTCAATTCCGTCTCTTCGCCGCACTCGGCTTTACCTTGGGGTGTGATCAACAAACCGCCTCGGAGGCAAGCTCTGAACCGGTTGTCTCGGTGCCTGTGAAGTAGTCGCCCTTCCCCTATCACCATCATCTGCCATAGAATCTCTAAGTGCCCGTTGAATAACCGTGGCAGGGTCAGCGGTACTCCGCTGACCCCTGCTGCACGTGCAATATCTTGGCAGTTTCGCAGGGGGCACGATGAGTACATCGTGACCCCTGCCACTGCTTTACGGTTTTTCAACAGGCTCCCTAAGCCCACTCTCTCAGGGTGCGATTCATGGAGATGCCTGCTATGTCCCAACGGAAGGTCGTTTCTGCTTCCTCACCTCATCGCTGGTGGCTGTCTGGCATCCTGATTCTTGCTGTGCTGGGTATCATCCTCGGAACTCTCCCTGTCGAAGCTGCCGCGCCCCAGGATCGTGCCCCGCAGAAGGCACCTGAACTCGAAGGTGGTGTCGCCTGGCTTAACACCACCGGCCCGCTCAAGATGGCTGACCTCCGTGGCAAAGTCGTTCTCCTCGACTTCTGGACCTTCTGCTGTATCAACTGCATCCACATCCTGCCCGATCTCGAACGGCTCGAAAAGAAGTACCCCAACGAACTGGTCGTCATCGGCGTCCATTCGGCCAAGTTCAATGCGGAGAAAGAGACTGGCAACATTCGTGAAGCGGTGTTGCGCTACCACATCGAGCATCCCGTCGTCAACGATGCTGAACATAAGATCTGGAATGCCTACGGGGTCAACTCCTGGCCGACGTTCTGGTTGATTGATCCTGAAGGCAATGTCGTCGGGCAGACTTCGAGCGAAGGGCAGTACGATCTGCTTGATAAGGTCATCGGTAAGCTCATCGAAACCCATCGCCAGAAGAAGACGCTGAACACCAAGCCCATCCGCGTCAGCCTGGAGCGTGACAAGATCATGACCCAGGGCAATATGTCGCCTCTGCTCTACCCTGGCAAGGTTCACGCTGACCCAGCTCACAACAGACTCTTCATCGCAGACAGCTCCAACCACCGCATCGTCATCACCGATCTCGACGGCAAGAAGCTCGACGTGGCAGGCAAAGGCACCAGCGGCAACACCGTAGGTGGGTTCGATCAGGCTCAGTTCAACGATCCGCAGGGCATGGTACTATTGGGCGATACCCTCTATGTCGCTGATCGGAAGAACCACCAGATCAAAGCTCTTGACTTGAAGCAGCGACAAGTGCGTGCCGTCGCCGGCACCGGGATGCAGACCCACGACAGACGGGGCGGCCCGGCTTTGCAGACAGGATTGAACAGCCCCTGGGATATTCTTCTCCTCAAGGATCAACTCTACATTGCCATGGCGGGGCATCATCAAATCTGGCAGCTTGATCTGGCTCGCAATCAATTGTCCCCCTTTGCCGGCAATGGTCGGGAAGACATCATTGATGGCGGCCTGTCACAAAGCTCTTTCGCCCAGCCGAGCGGCTTGGCTAGCGATGGTTCCACACTCTACGTCGCTGATTCCGAAGTGAGCGCAGTGCGTGCAGTGCCCCTGAACAAAGCCGACGATGTGAAGAGTCTGGTCGGCTCCGGGTTGTTCAACTTCGGCGATAAAGACGGTACCGGAGCCAGCGTCCTGCTCCAGCATTGCCTCGGAGTAGCCATGTGGCAGGGCAACGTGCTGATTGCTGACACCTACAACAACAAGATCAAGCTGCTTGAACCCAAGACCCGGCAGGTGCTGACCTACGTCGGTGACGCCACACCCGGCAACACCGATCAGCCGGCCCGGTTCAATGAGCCTGCGGGTATTCATGTGGTCGGCGACAAAGCGTATGTCGCTGATACCAATAACAGCCTCATTCGTGTGATCGATCTCAAGAAACGCAGCGTGCAGACGCTCAAGATCACCGGACTGACACCACCCGCCCCAGCTACGCCCAAGCCCAGCTTCCGCAACGTGATCAACGTCGCCCTAGATCCGAAGGTGTTGCCCGCTTCGGGTGATGTCGAACTGGAGTTCAAGATTGTTCTCGCTGCCGGGCTGAAGATCGATGCTAGTTCACCGATCAGTTATCTGGTGGAAGGTCTCGATGACCAGAAGAAGCCAGTTCATGAGACGTTCGGTGAACTCTTCGGAACTAAGAAGCTGAAGGTGCCGGTGCAAAAGCTGACCGGTGCCAAGAAGCTGAAGGTCAGCATCGAGTATTATCCCTGCACCGAAGGTCAGGGCCTGTGTCAGGTGAAGAGTCAATCGTGGGAAATTCCTGTGACATTTACCGCACAAGGAGTTCCGACTTTGAAACTGGAAACACGAGGGCAGTAACCCTTTTCTCATACTCCCCGATTTCTCAGCATTAACCCCTATAGTGACGATACCAGTAGATGCTTCTCCACGCAGGTTTACTTATGATCCGCTCAGTCTGCCTGTTGCTCCTCCTGCTTCCTTCGTTGGCACTGGCACAGACCAGCGATCGCATGAAGGTCAGCGCTACTTTGGAACCGAAGGAAGCAGCACCGGGGCAGGTTGTTACCTTCATGCTCCATTTCGATGTTGAGCCGGGGTTTCATACCTATCCGGCAGTTCAGGCCGATCCGAATGCCAGTTCTTTCGTCACACTTTTCAAAGTGCCCAAGGATAGTGCGCTCGAAAAAGCGGGGCCGGTCAAGGAACCTAAAGCGGAGGAGAAGTTAGAACCTGAACTGAAAGCGACGGTGGGTTATCTGCATGGCTCAGGTGATTTTGAAGTGCCTTTCAAGGTGAAAGCTGGCACGCCGCCTGGGCCTGTGAAGGTGAGCATTAAAGTTGATACCCAGGTGTGCAGCACCACTTGCGAGCAGTTCATCCAGACGTTCGATTTCGAGTTCAAAGTCCTTCCTGGCGGTGTTGCCGCTCCAGCAATTCCCGTGAAACAAGCTGTGCCTAACAAGCAAGCTGTACAAGTACCCGACAAAGAGAAGCCTGTTGTCGTTCCGGCCCCCGATAAAATCAAAGCTGCTGACAAGGTGCCCGTCACAGATCGGACACTCTGGAGCATCCTTCTCGAAGCCGCGGGCTGGGGGTTCGTCTCACTACTGACACCCTGCGTATTCCCGATGATCCCCATCACGGTGAGCTATTTCCTCAAGCAAAAGGAAGGCCGCAACGCACTGAAACACTCCTTTGTTTACACTGGTACCATCATTGTCGCTCTGGCCATATTCATCTTCGCCTTTGTCGATGTTGCCCAAAAGCTCTCAACTTATTGGGCTACCAATCTCTTCTTCAGCCTGCTGTTGGGTATCTTTGCCCTGAGTTTACTTGGCATGTTCGAGATCAGGCTGCCAACATTTCTTTCTAACTGGACGTCCAAAGGCCAGGACAGTAGTGGCTACCTTGGCACCGTTTTCATGGCCCTCACGTTTATCATCATCAGTTTTTCGTGTATGTCCCCCATCGTAGGGCTTTTCGCTGCTCTAAGTACAGCAGAGAAACCAACGATTTGGAATATTCTCGTCGCTCTCGTCTTCGCCACTTGTTTCGCGCTTCCGTTCTTTGTGTTGTCGGTATTCCCAACCATTCTGAAGAAACTGCCGAAGAGCGGCGGTTGGCTGAACAGTTTGAAGGTGATCTTGGGGATGCTGGAACTAGCCGCTGCCCTCAAGTTCCTGAGGCAGACTGAAATCAATATCAAAGCCAATCGCGTCGATTACCTCACTTATGATGTGGTGCTGGCCTGCTTCATCGGACTGTCGTTCATCGCCGGCATGTATCTGTTGCGATTCTTTCGGATGCCTCATGATGATGAGGACTATAACCAAAAGCCAGTAGGGGTTGGTCGATTCATGTGGGCGTTTGGATTTATCAGTCTGGGTATCTACCTGTTCCCCGGCATGTTCTGGGCACCGACCGGGGAAAAGCATCGCCCCGCTGGTGAAGTCTTTGACTGGATTGATTCGTTCCTGTTACACGGAGACGACACGAGGCCGCTGGTCATGAGCCATAACTCCGAAGCAGCCCCCATCGAATTAAAATGGCATGGATTCCTGAAGGATGCGCTGGCCGATGCCAAGGCCAACAAACGCCGCATCTTCATTGATTTCACCGGCATCAACTGCACGAACTGCACCAAGAACGAACGTGCCATCTTCAGTAAGAACGATATCAGAGCGGAGTTTCAGAAATACACATTACTCAAGCTCTATACCGACGTGGTACCGTTTGAGTTTTACCCTACCGACAAGCTTGATGCCACCACGCCTGTCGAGCAGGAGAAAGATGGCGAAGCTAATCGCCTTTTTGAAAAGAATCGGTTCAACACTACGGAGTTGCCCTTTTATGTGATCGTCGAACCCGATGGGGATGATTTCAAGATTATCGCCAGGAACTCTGTGGGGCTGATTCGAGACAAGGATGAGTTCCTCAAGTATCTGAAGGACAACACCGGGAAGAAGTAACAGAAGTCAGTCTCGTGCTCCTTCTTCGTCCCAACCCCGTAAGTGTCTCGAAGAAATTTACCGGATAGGCTTCTTTCACCAGACGAGGCAATACTTCCGCAGCCTTGCCTTCCAGCCAGATACTGTCGAACTCACTACTTCCGGGATTGATCTCGATCACCGGCACATGGCGCAGCTTAACCTTCACTGGCAGGGTACAGGCAGGAAAGACTTGAGCCGACGTTCCGACCACCACCATCAGATCACACCAATCAGCATCTTCCGTAGCCTGTGACCAGTCTGGCTCAGCCAGGTTATCGTGGAAGAGCACAATACTGGGCCGGGTAATGCCTCGCCAACTGAGGCCAAGGATTTGGTGAAAGCTGCGGAGCAGCTTCATGATCGTGACTGATCCATTGAGCATTACATGCAGATGCTCCACCATGCGCAACAGATCAGCCTTAGTCAGCCTGCGAATGAACGTACCACGACTATCGACAATTTTGAACAGGCTGCCATGCACTTCACGCACTCGCTGACTGCCTGCTTCTTGATGCAGATTGTCGACGTTCTGAGTGATCACGGTGACTGTCGTCTTCTCCGCCAGGTTGGCAATGGCACGATGGGCGGCGTTGGGTTCAGCTCTGGCAATCGGTTCAATCACAGCCAGGATGAACCGTGCTACTAAAGCCGGATTTTGCCAGGCTTCGTGCATCAGTCCTTTCCAGTTGGCGAATCGCTCAGGGGGGAACTCTCGCCATAGGCCGGCATCATCACGAAACGTCGGGATGCCGCTCTCGGCGGAGATGCCGGCACCGGTGAACACCGTGACCTTCCTGGCTTGCCGTAACACCCTGGCTGCTTCTGTCAATCGTGACATTTCCATGAACCTGGCTCCTGCGGTAACATCCGTTGACGTGACCCATATCATTAAGTTATGGTTCACCTACCTGTCTAGGGGTAGTGTTTGCTGGTTGACTCAATCAGCCTGAGGATTGCGCGTCATGTCTGCCGAAGCGGAGTTGTACTACATTTGCCAGCCGTACGGAGAGCGACCTGTCGCACATCCGGTGACGTTCCTCAGCGTGCAGGCGTTTCTGACCGATGAGAATGCCTGCCGGGCCTTGTGGGACTTCATCGCTACTCAGTTCCGTACCCGGCACAAGTTCCTCACCATCTGGCAATCGGTGAGGCATGTGGCCATGATCCAGGATCCGCAGACAGCGATGATTAAGGGTATGCTGCTGGTCACCGCTCCGGTTAACTGGCAGATTGATTATGTCGTCGTTCACCCCGATGCCCGCCGACAGGGCATCGCTGCGGCTCTGGTCAAGCAAACGGTCAACGAAGCCTGGCGTCGGGGTGTGCCCTATGTGATGCTGACGAGCAAAGAAAGCCTCAGACCTTTGTACGAAGGCGAATGTGGCTTCACCGTCGTCAGCCGCCTGGATACGAAACGAAACACCACGGCTGAGACGCCGGAGAAGAAACAATAAACTGCACTCCGGATGAGCGTGAGAAGCGAGGATGTGATGTGTGGCATTGTAGGTTACACCGGGTTTCGTGAGGCGGAGAACATCCTCGTCGAAGGGCTGCGCCGCCTCGAATATCGTGGCTACGATTCCGCCGGCGTGGTGACGCAGACGGGCCCGACACTGCATTTGCGCAAGAAAATGGGCCGCATCGCCAACCTGGCGTCCATGCTCGCTGACCAGCCTTCGCCCGGCACTACCGGTTTGAGTCACACCCGGTGGGCCACCCACGGCGGCGTCAACGATACCAATGCCCACCCCCATCTGGGCGGACATGATGGTATGCTGGCTGTCGTTCACAATGGTGTGATTGACAACTACATGGCACTGAAGGCCCAGCTCAAGGAGCTGGGTTACAGCTTCAAGAGCGATACCGATACCGAAGTCGTCGCTCATCTCATCGCCCATCACTACGAAGGCGACCTCGTGGCAGCCATTCGTAAAGTGCTGCCGGTGCTGAAGGGTACCTATGGCCTTGCCGTTGTGAGCAAGCGTGATCCGGGTTTGATTGTCGGTGCCCGTCTCGGCAGTCCGCTGGTGCTCGGTGTCGGGGAGGGGGAAGCGTTCCTGGCTTCCGACCCTAGCGCCTTGCTGGGTTACACCAAGCGAGTCGTCTATCTGACAGATGGCCAGCTCTGCACGCTCACTCCTGAGACATATCGTATCTTTGATCGAGATGAACTTCCCGCTGAGATCAACATCGAAGAGATCGACTGGAAGCCTGAAGACGCTGAGAAGGGGTCTTTCCCCCACTACATGCTGAAGGAAATCTACGAGCAGCCCGAATCGCTTCAGGCTGCGATGCGAGGCCGACTCGATTCTGATGCGATGACCGCTCACTTTGGCGGCCTGAATCTCGATGCCCAGAAGCTACGTCAGATCGAACGAGTGATCCTCACCGCTTGCGGCACCAGTTACCACTCCGGCCTTGTGGCTGAGTATCTCTTTGAAGAGTTCGCCCGTCTGCCGGTTGAAGTCGAGTATGCCAGCGAGTTCCGCTATCGTAACCCGCCCATCGATCGTAACACGATCATGTTCTCGATCACCCAGTCGGGCGAGACCGCAGACACCTTGGCAGCGATGCGGGAAAGCAAACGCATGGGCCACCCGACGCTGTCGATATGCAATGTCGTCGGCAGCACCATCGCCCGTGAAGCGGATGGCGGTGTCTACCTCCACGCCGGCCCCGAAATCGGCGTGGCTAGCACGAAGGCTTTCACCTCGCAGGTGGTTGTCCTTACTATGCTGGGGTTGCTCTTTGGCCGCATGAGGCACTTGTCCTATACCCAGGGCGAGCGCATCCTCAATGAGCTGAAACAACTGCCCGATCAGGTACGACGAGCTTTACAATGCCATCAGCGTGTTAAAGAGGTAGCAGCCAAGTATGCTCATGTCCGCAATGTTCTTTATTTGGGACGCCAGTATCTCTACCCCGTTGCCCTGGAAGGCGCGCTCAAATTGAAAGAAATCAGCTACATCCATGCCGAGGGCTACCCTGCTGCTGAGATGAAGCATGGCCCGATTGCCCTGGTTGATGCGGAGACACCCTCGGTGTTTCTGATGCCCCGAGGCAGTGTCTTCGACAAGGTCATGAGCAACCTCGAAGAGATCAAAGCCCGTGGCGGTCCGATCATTGCCATCGCCAGCGAGAATGATGATGACGTTGCCCATCGGGCTGACGATGTGATTTATGTCCCCGATGTGCCCGAATACTTGCAACCCATCGTCGTCGCCATCCCGCTGCAACTGCTGGCTTACGAGATCGCTCTCCTCCGAGGCTGCGATGTCGATAAGCCCAGGAACCTGGCAAAGAGTGTGACGGTTGAATAAGAAGTGCTGAGTGCTGAGTCCTGAGTGCTAAGTTACTCAGGACTCAGCACTCAGCACTCAGGACTGTTTTGTGGCTCGCTGTGACCAAGGTTATCTCTGTGACGTCTGCGGTGAGGAAGTCGAGAACCTCATCGACTCCGATCTCTACCTGCGCTATATCCTCGGCGAGGTGGCGCCCGAGGCGTTGACCCAATCGAAGGAAAGGCACCAGCGCTGCAACCCGGCAATGGCACAGTTCATAGTTGATCCCCGATTTGATCCGGTGATCTGCGATGGGCCTTTCAGTAAGTTTGAGATGGATGCAGAGTTTGTTCGTACCGAAGAGGCCCGTATCACCAAAGGTTGGCAGCGATTACAAGAGATACCCTCGCTGGGTATCGCTGTGACTGAATATCCCCTGTCTGAAGTTCGTGCAAGCTGGGGGGCTTAAAGACAAGTTGTCAGTTGCCAGTTTTCAGTTGTCAGAAAATCAAGCACGATATCACTGACAACTAATAACTGACAACTGACAACTGATTACTACAACAACTCCATACGATGCATCGTGTGGGAGTAATTAAAGATGGCGAACCCCCTTTCTCTTCTGGTCAACGGCGTGTGCGGCCGCATGGGCTTCCGTGTCGTTCATCTGGCTATGGATGATGATCGTTTCCAGGTGGCAGCCGGGCGTGAACATTCCGACCATCCGAAGTACGGCCTCGATCTGGGCCAAGTGATGGGTCTGCCCAGTCTGGAAGGCATTCGCATCACGCACGAATGGCCGAAAGATCGCCGCATAGACGTAGTCATTGATGTCTCTTCGCCCGAAGGAACTGCAGCACTCTTACCGATGTGCCGAGCGGACAAGATCCCGATGATTGTGGCCACTACGGGACACAGCGTCGAGCAGATGGCTAGTCTCAAAGAAGCAGGCCATGATATGCCGTTGCTCGTTGCCGCCAATCTGAGCCTGGGCATGAACCTGATGATGAAACTGGTGGGCCAGGCAGCCTCGGCACTTCGTACCCAGGATTTCGATATTGAAATCATCGAACGGCATCACCGCTTCAAGAAAGACTCCCCCAGCGGGACTGCCCTGCGATTGTCCCAGGTCATTCAAGAACAAGTGGGCGATGTGCCTGTTCGCCATGGCCGGGAAGGTATCGTCGGTGAACGCTCCAAGCAAGAAATTGGTATTCATGCCGTCCGGGCCGGCGATCATGTCGGTGACCACACCGTTCTCTTCAGCACGCTCGGCGAGACACTCGAACTCCAGCACAAAGCCAGCAGTAGAGACGCTTTCGCCAAGGGTGCCCTCGAAGCAGCAGCCTTCCTCGTGAGCAAAGGCCCGGGGTGGTACTCAATGGCTGACGTACTGGGGTTGTAAACACAAAAAGTTGTCAGTTATCAGTTGCCAGTTGTCAGAGCAACTGAGCACTGAGAACTAAGCACTGAGAACTATTCGGATGGGACTTCTCGAAAACGCACTTGCCGAAGGCGTCGTCACAACGACGCTTGAGCACGCCGTCAATTGGGCGAGGAAGAACAGCCTCTGGCCCATGACCTTTGGCTTGGCCTGCTGCGCCATCGAGATGATGGCGACCGGGGCATCGAAGTACGACATCGACCGCTTCGGGGCAGGGGCCTTTCGGGCCACCCCGCGCCAGGCTGATCTGATGATTGTGGCAGGCACCGTTAATCTGAAGATGGCCAGCCGGGTCAGAAGGCTCTATCAGCAGATGCCCGAGCCGAAGTTCGTCATTGCCATGGGTGCCTGCACCTGTTCCGGCGGACCGTACTATAAGTATGCCTACAACGTCGTGAAAGGCGTTGATCTGGTCGTCCCGGTCGATGTTTATGTCCCCGGCTGTCCGCCCCGCCCCGAAGCACTTCTCGAAGGCCTGATGCGCGTGCAAGATAAGATCGAAGCCATGCACAGCTTCACAAAGGATAAGGCTGACCAAAGCGTGGCTGCGGTACAGACGGGCCGAGTGAAGTTGCCGCTGGAACTGGTGACGATGGATTTGGCCAACGAATATGCTCTGCAAAACAAGCAGGCCGCGGTGCCGACGAAGGTAAAGTGACACATTTGCTCTACATCTATTGAGTTGGGCATGGTAAAATGTTGACATGTCAACAACAATCAACACTCTTGCTGCACCAGATGCGGTAGCTGGCACGCATATTGTCTCAACTATAGACACATGCAATGGGCAGCCTCGTATCAATGGTACGCGAATTCGGGTATGGGACGTTTATTGGTGGTATGAGCGAGAAGGAATGAGTGTCGATCAGATCATTGCCGACTACCCGCAACTCAGCCCTGCTGCTATCCACGCCGCCATGACCTTCTATTGGGATCATCGTGAGGAGTTACATCAACACCATGATGCATCGAGGAAGTTAGTAGAAGAACACCAACGCAAGAATCCTTCAGTAGTTCAAGCCAGGATTGAGAAGCTACATGGCACGAAGTCTCAAGTTTCATCTTGATGAAAACATGGGACATGCGATTGCCAAGTCGCTCACTCGACGCGGCATGGATGTCACCACGACTTCAGCGACTGGCCTGATTCAGGCGAATGATCCTCGTCAGCTTCTGTACTGTTCACAGAATCAACGAGTATTACTGACCTGCGACTTTGATTTTGTTCAACTACACAATCGAGGAATCTCACACAGTGGCATTGTGATCTTCAAAGACGAGGATCGTCAGTTGATAGGCCCAGTCGTTCGTTTTGTTGAACTGATGTGGGAAATCATGGAAACCGATGAAATGTCTCAGCAGTTGATATACGCCTAACGTCGCTGCACCACCTCGTCATGATTCAGCATTGCCTGGGCCACGATGGCGCTCGCTGCCAGTTCTTCGATGGCCAACTTGGGATCTACCTTCGTTTCACCCAGTGCTAGTAGTTTCTTTGCTGCTTCCAGGTCGTTGGCATACATCGCTTTCTGTGTGTTCCACAGTTTCACCAGCACGCCTGATTCTTTTGGCAGTATAGACCGACCGGTGACTGTCCGGAACATCCATGCTAATCGATCCTCCAGCGTCCCTGGCTGTTGCATCATCTTCTGCCCCAGAACCTTAGCTGCTTCGACGAGTTGTACATCGTTCAGTATGCAAGTGCCTGTAGCGGCGTGCTGGTAGCCTGCCTGCGAACGATGCAGACATTCCGTTCCGCTGCATCGAACGTGATCATGGCCGGGTGGGGCACCGTCCGCTTCCAGAAGGTGTAAAGACTGCGACGATAGAGATCAGCACCGTGGCTCTGATCATACTTCGGGTTGCCCATGGCCACTTCCCAGAGACCTTGTGGTTGATAAGGCTTCACACCGGGGCCACCGAGTTTCTCGACGAGCAGGCCGCTATCAGCTAGCGCCTGGTCACGCATCATCTCAGCCGAGAGCCGACGCACTGGGTAATGGCTAAGAAGTTTGTTATCGATGTCTTTGGCCATCTGCTCCGGCGTCGCCTGGCTGCTTTGTCGATAGGTGGCTGAGAGTGCCATCATCTTCAGCAGTCGCTTGATGTCCCATGGTTTAGCCTGTGGGTCGCTCGGTTGTGCAAACTCCTGAGCCAACCAATCGAGCAACTCCGGATGAGAAGGGCGTGCTCCCTGGGTACCAAAGTTGTCGCTGGTCTCCACCAGGCCGGTGCCGAACATCTGTTGCCAGAGACGATTGACGACGACACGAGCAGTGAGCGGGTTACCCGGTTCGAGTAGCCACTTCGCCAGCCCCAATCGATTGCGTGGCTGATCAGCCTTCATCGGCGGAAAGATAGCCGGCGTGTTGCCGGTGACCGGATCGCCAAGAGCATCGTAGGCCCCACGTTTGAGGATGAACGCCGGCTTGGGGGTGGGCAGTTCTTGCATCACCATGGCTTCGGGGAGAGGCGTGACGAGGTTATTCAGTTCACGTCGGAGAGCGTGAAGGTTTTGCTGATTTACTATCTCCAACAACGATCCAGTTGAGACGAAGTGATCAAGAACCAAAGAACGATCACGATTAGACATCTTTTCCAAGGGTTTATCCCAGATCAATTTCGCTGCTGAAGGTGAATATTCGTAAAGAGCCTCGAGCGCCGACAATTCTCTTTCGAAGATTCGCAGTTCATCGACTGCTCCTCCCTTAAACCCATTGTCCCGAAATCGGAAGCCCAGTGCCAGGTTAGGCTCACTGCCTCCGTAAGTGATGTCCTTGTATAAGCCATCACGAATGGTGTTGACTTCGACCGGTTGGCCATTGAGATACAGGTGCAGCCCCGAAGCCTTGCTGGAACCATCGTAAGTAACGGTGATCTGCGACCACTGCCCAATCTCCAACGCTGTCCTGCTCACCACCTTCAGCGAGTTGCCCGGCCACATGTGATGCAGCCCGAACGCCACATGGTTATTTTCCAGCAGGAGTTCATATCCTCTGCTCCCGGCGTCAATCGGCGCTTTGCTATGATGCAGTACGACAGCTCGTGCCATGGGAACCGGCGGCTTGATCCACAGGCTGATGGAGAACGGATTGACACGACTGAAATGGCCGATGCCGGGAAACTCGAACCCGTTCTCGCCATCCAGCAACACAGCCTGCCCCTCACGACCGGGGACAAGTTTGGGCTGTTCATGTGCATTCCCTGCCTGCTTGGAACTCAGTTGATTGGGAGTCTTGTTCTTCTCCAGTTCATCGAAGGAAAAGGCAGCTACCAAGCCCCTTGGTTTCAAGCTCAAGACTTTTTGTCTCCATTCCTGATCCTCGTTTAGTTGCAGCCTCTCTTTCGTTCGTATTTGTTCGCCAACTCTATCCTCAATGCGATTTTGCAACTCGGCAATCTTCCTGTCCGTCGCCTCGTCACTCAGCAGCAACGTCGGCACCGGCATCGATGATGTGAAATAACTCGTTTGCCCCGATTCATCGATGTTCTGAAACAGACTGAACAGCGAGTAATAATCCTTCTGAGTGAACGGATCATACTTGTGATCGTGACAACGGGTGCAATCAAAGGTCAGCCCCAGGAAAGCGGTACCAAAGGTGTTGACCCGATCGACGACGTAGGAGACACGATACTCTTCTTCGATGACGCCCCCCTCTTCATTCTGCATGTGCAGGCGATTGAAGGCGGTGGCCAGCCGTTGATCTTTCGTGGGGTTGGGCAACAGGTCGCCGGCGAGTTGCCAGGTGACGAACTGATCGTAGGGCAGGTTCTGGTTGAATGCCTTCACCACCCAGTCTCGATACGGCCACATGGGGCGGTAGCGGTCCATCTGGTAGCCATGCGTATCGGCATAACGGGCGAGATCGAGCCAATCGGTGGCCATCCGTTCGCCGTAACGAGGGGAGGCGAGGAGCCGATCTACCTGTTTCTCAAATGCAGTAGGCGACTGATCAGCAAGAAATGTGTCGAGTTCAGCCAGCGTGGGCGGCAATCCCGTCAGATCAAGCGATACCCGCCGCAGCCAGGCTTCCTTGCTGGTATCGTTCTGCGGTTTGAGTCCGACACTCTCTAGTTTCGCAAGGATGAACCGATCGATAGGCTGCTTTACCCAGGATGGGTCTTTCACGTCTTTGAATGCAGGCTTTGTCGTGCAGTGAAAGCCCAGTGCTGATCCCACTTGGCACCGCTATCGATCCACTGTTTGAGCAACTCCTTCTGCTTGTCACTCAGCGTTCGTTTCGCTTCCGGCGGTGGCATCACTTCCGATTCATCCTTCGACATGATGCGTTGGATGAGTTCACTCTCGGCACTCTTGCCGGGAATGATGACCGCCTTGCCCTTCTTGACTCTGAACACTCCTTCCCTGGTATCAAACCGCAGCCCAGCCTTGCGAGCGTCGGCATCGGGGCCGTGGCAGTGGAAGCACTTGTCGGAGAGGATGGGCAGGATGTCGCGTCCGAAATCGGGGGATTGCCCCAAAATAGACGAAGACCAAGCCAAAACGCCAATAACGAAGATTACCAGTCTCATAGAATGTTACTCAAGGTGTCTTTTGAACGTCGGCAGGTTGGATTACAGTGATCATTCCAAAGCGAAGAAAATCTTGCGTATTAAAGGTCAGAAGGTGAGTGACATCATTGACAATCATGGTGGCAGCAAGATGTGTGTCATGTGACTTTTTGCCCGTAACATTATGCTTTACCACCAGGTCTTCCCATACGCTGACTACGGAAGAAGTTTCTGGAACCAAAGTGAATAACGATAGTGTCTCTCTATAGATCGTTTGTGCTTCAAGGCAGGTTCGACGTAATCCATTTTGTTCGACGGGCCGTGTGGCTACTGCCCATAACTCAAAGAAAACTTGGGGACTGACACATAGTTCATGACCTTGCAATGTTAATTCACTAATAGCACCACAAGCCTGTGAATGCTGGGCATGCTCTGGTTCCAAGCTTCGAGCAATGACGTTGGTATCGCATAATATTTTCATTCCCCTCTACCTTCATAGATGGATTCCCGACTATCGTCAAAATGAGGATTCGTGCTCCTTTGACTTTTCGTCCAGGCAGAAAATCTATTCACCCATTCTTGTGGAGATAGTTTAGCCGGGCGAGATGTTCGGGGTTCGAGTAATTGCTTACGAGCTTGGGCCACTTGCAGCTCAATTTCATTGACTACACTTTCTGGCAACCCACTTACATCTATGACGTGTGACATGTCGATCTCCCTTACCCATGCGATTCTATCACAGACAGGCCCCTTCAATCAAGCACCTCCTGCATTCCAGATAGGAGGTATTAGTGTATGCCTCCTACATCTACGCACATCACGCACCCCTTCCCCCGTAAATATAACTGTCCCCGCGCCAGCACCGGCCCGGCCCAACAAGGATACTTCAAAGTCGGCACTGCTGACGCAGCATCCCACACCGCCGCCTGTTCATAGCCAGAAGCCTGAGCCTTGATCATGAACAGCCAACCCTCTTCCACGAAATAGAACAGATAGCCATTCGCCGTGATGAGAGAGCCCCGGCCAGCTACTTCATCCTTGAGTGCCGGCTTCGCTGTCCATTTCACTTTCCCCGTCGCCCATTCGACACAACGTATTTCTGCATCGTTGCGATGCCGACTGGTGCAGCCATATAAATGACCGTCAATCAAGACAGGCGTAGACCAATGGCAGCAAACTCCCTGGTCCTTCTTCCTCGGTGACGCTGCCCAGGTCTGTTCCAGAAGACGCTCATTAACCTTAAGTTGCACGCAACCTATCTCATACGATTCAGTGACGAACAGCCTGTCGTTCTGCACTACCAGATTGCTGGCATTCACTGCGTTATAAGATCGAGCACGGTAAGGATATCTGAATCGTTCAACTCCCGTCTCAGGATCGAACCCGACAACACCGCCTCGTGCAAAGACGAGGCCAGTACGCTGCCCTTGAAGTGTCACAACTTGAGGGCTGGCATAGCTGGCTAAATCCTGCCCACACTGGTAGAGCACTTGTCCGCTGGCTTTATCAAAGGCAACAATACACGAACCACTGTTCTTGAGGCTCATGAAGTCCTTATCAGTGCTTCCCGGCGGGCTGCCGCCCACTTGCACGAGCAGCTTGTCGCCATCAATCAACGGCGTGCTGCCTACGCCGAAGATATTCTGCACCACACCAAAGGTGGCGAGTATGTTGATCTTCCAAAGCAGTTGGCCATCTTCCAACCGCAGGCAATGCAGCATGCCCTCAGGGCCATAGAGATAGACACGTGCCCCATCGCTGACTGGGGAAGCCCGTGGTCCGCCATCGTAGCCTTGTTTGTCTCGATAGTCGGTGGGATACCGAAACTGCCAAAGTTCCTGACCCGTGTCACTATGCATGCAACGGCAGCGCACCTCATTGTTGATACGATCAAACACTATCACACGACCCCGGACGACAGACGGGGCAGCATATCCTTCGCCTATTTCAGCAGTCCAAACGATCTTTGGTCCCTGAGTAGACCAAGGCTTCAACCTTGCATCGGTTGTATGACCATCGCCTGTAGGCCCAAGAAAACTAGGCCAATCGACACCTTCACGCTGACTCAGATCAGCTGCCAACGGAACTGCGGACTTGACCAAAGGCGTGGCTGCAAACGTCTCTGCTAGCGGTCGGGTGCTGGCGACGTGCCTGACCGTATCGACAAACTCTTTGGGCACGAACCACCAGGCCCATAGCCCCAATGCGGCCAGAGCGCTGACCAGGAATGTGAGTACGATCATGGGGAGTTTCATTCTCACGTCTCATGGCATAGTTTGAACTTGTGCTGGTGTGTAAATGGTAATGCCACCATAACGGTTGAAATCTTGAATGTTGAGTGTCAGAAGATGATTAATCTGATGCACCTTCATGGCCGCTACCAGTCGGGCATCATGCGCGTTCTTACCCTGAACACGATATTGATCAACGAGGTTCTCCCATTCCTGACGCACCATAGGGACATCGTCGAGAATCATGAATAGCGTTTTGATGTTCCGGAGAATAGCAATGGCTTCAGAATGTGACTTGCCCAATCCATTGGAGGATAATGGTCGTGTGAGCACAACCCAAAGTTCATAGAGGTTCTGAGGAACAATAGTTGTTAGAAATCCTCTCTGTCGCACTAGTTGAAGAGAACCTGTAACCTCTTGAAATAGTGGTTGACTGGGATCAATGCTTCGACTCAGCACGTTGGTATCGCAGAGTATTCTCATTCACCTCGCCCTGCGTAGATAGACTCCCTGCTGTCATCAATCGTTGCATGGCACGGAGGCTGGCTTTGCACCCATGCAGTAAATTGCCTCACCCACTCATCGGGTGACAGATCGTCAGGTGAAACAGGAGGCTTTTGCATGACCGATTCCCGCTTCTTCTCGACGAAGCGACGAATATCCTCGACATCATTTTCAGGCAACCCGGAAACATCAATGATCTGGTTCATAGAGTACCTCGCCTTCTTATTCTATCACGCCACCACATCCTTCACCACACGGCAAGGCTCCACACCCGTCAGCCGCATGTCGAGACCTTGATACTTGAAGTTGAACCGCTGGTAGTCGATGCCACACAGATAAAGCAGCGTCGCATGCAGATCGTGAACACTGACGACATTCTCGACGGAGCGATATCCCAACTCATCGGTGTTGCCGTAGGTAATGCCACCCTTGATGCCTCCGCCGGCCATCCAGAGTGAGAACGACAGAATATGGTGATCCCGACCACTCCCCTGACCCATGGGTGTACGGCCAAACTCGCCACCCCAGATCACCAGCGTATCTTCCAGCATCCCCCGCTGCTTCAGATCGGTCAACAGCGCAGCACTCGCCTGATCCACATCCTTCGCTGCGATCTTCATGTTCGGTTCAATGTCGCCATGGTGATCCCATGCACGATGATAGAGTTGGATGAAACGCACGCCCCGTTCCGCAAGTCGGCGGGCCATCAGGCAATTGGAGGCAAAGCTGCCATCGCCCGGCTCCTTGATGCCATACTGTTCCAGGATGGGTTTGGGTTCCTTACTGAAATCGGTGAGATCGGGCACCGAGGTCTGCATGCGGAACGCCAGCTCGTACTGGGCGATGCGGGTGGCAATCTCCGGATCGTGCTTCTCCTCAGCGAGGATGCCATTCATGCGCTGGATCTCATCGACGATCTGCCGCTGCGTGCTCTGACAGACGCCGGGCGGGTTGCCGACGTAGTGAACCGCTTCACCTTTCGACTGAAAGAGGATGCCTTGGTACTTGCTGGGAAGAAACCCCGACGACCATTGCCGAGCTGAAACAGGCTGTGCACCGCCCGCCTTGCTCGTCGATGTCAGCACGATGAACCCTGGCAGATTCGCAGTCTCCGCACCCAGACCGTAAAGCAGCCAGCTACCCATGCTCGGCCGGCCCTTGATGATTGAACCGGAGTTCATGAAGGCATGGGCCGGGTCGTGGTTGATCTGCTCCGTCTGCATCGAACGGATGATCGCAAGCTCATCGGCATGCTTGGCGATGTGCGGGAAGAGTTCCGAGATCTCCTGCCCCGATTGGCCATGCTTGGCGAACTTGGCGAACGAGCCCCGGGCGATGAGTTTGGTGTTTTGCAGCTGTGCCAGTTGCTGGCCTTTGGTGAACGATTCCGGGAAGGGTTTGCCATTGAGTTCCGTGAGCTTCGGCTTCCAGTCGAACGATTCGTGCTGGGATGCTCCACCAGCCATGCAGAGGTGAATCACCCGTTTTGCCTTGGCTGGGAAGTGCAGCTTGGTCAGCACGCCCCTGGGCTTGTCATCATTGGCAGCAGCGTTCGACCAGCCAAGCAGTTCACCCAGAGCGATGGCACCGAGGCCATAGGCGGAGTGTTGCAAGAAGGCCCGGCGGGGAATGTTAGAGAGGTTCGCTGGTATCATTTTTGGATCAACTCTATGAGGAGCCTGTTCAAGTAGGATACCATGCCCGCTCCTCAAGAGAAATGGGTAAGTCTCTAAGTCTTCACCGTACTCTTCTGATTCGACTTACCCTTCGTCTCTCGTTCTCCCTCCCGTCGCTGGGCCATCATGAATGAATACAACGTCTCCGCCGCGGACTGCCACTTGCCGGCCCGCGCGGTGGCGATGACTTCGTTCAAATAGATTGATGCCGATTCAGGTAACGTCCCCGAGGCGAGATAACCTTTTAAGCGTTGTTCACATTGCGCCATCTTCTTTTCATCTCTTGCTGTGACTGCGGTAAAAAGAGCATCGACAGTATTAAAGACATCCTTATCGGCGCCCATCTGAGGCGGCTTACTACAACCAGCCATTATCAAACAAGCCAGTAAACACAGCAGCTTAATAGTCTTCACTGATCGCCTCCCCGTTGCTGCGTGTGGAGAGAGCCACCCAGATATTGGGATTCACATAGGCACTGACAAACCGCACTGAGCCGTCACCGAAGAGCACGTTGCACCCAGGGGTAGCGTGCTCGCCCCACATCTCATCGGTATGGCCAAAGGGATTGTTGGGAGCATGAATAATCACCTGCGGATGATCACGCACATCAGGCCCGCTATGTGCCCCGACCAGGCAGCCACCTGTGTTGCTGTCCGAAGGCCAGGGACGCAGATCGAGTCGAGGGCAGGTCACGGCACCGGGAACGACACCCACCCAGGTCTTGTTACTGAGAAATGAACTATGCTCACCAAGGAAAATGGTCTCGCTTAGCCCATCGCGAACATCCTGAATCCGTACCTTGGAGTTGCGATAAAACGGGCCATTGATGACGTGCGACAGCGTGCCGAACTGTTCAGGAACCTCGAAATCATACGACCCTGCAAAGGTACGTCCCCAGGGCTGATTTACTCCCGCATTGGTGACGTAGTGCGAATGGCCAAAAGTGATAGTGGGAGAAAAGGGGATGCCATGCCTGCCGTCGCCAGAATCGTATTCGAGAGCAAAGCCGTCGCTGCCACCCGATGCAGCGGGGCAAAGGAAGAGGTTGATCTTCGTTTTCACGAAAGCCGCGTTCACCGGAGCCCAGCACGGGGCATTCAGGTTCAAGCTCTTATAGACATTGTCCTGCTCGATGTACGGCAAGAGCAGCGTGCCCCACGCCCAGCCATTAAGCCCATTCCAGTTATCATCGGGATAGCTGATACCAAATGCTGTGCCGGACTGCTGATTTGAGGTTCTCTGGTATGACGGAGGAAAGCGTCCATAGTCGCCATGATAGTTGTGCAGACCAATTCCCAACTGCCTGAGATTTCCGGCACACATCATCTTGTCCGCCGCTGCCCGCACCTTTTGAATCGCCGGCAGAAGCATGGCCATCAACAATGAGATAATGGCGATCACGACCAGCAACTCGATCAATGTAAAAGCAGTTCTTCGTCTTATCGGGAATCTCATAGGTGTAGACCTTTAGGAATTAGCATCGAATAAGTTGAATTATTAGGCTAAGCTAATATTGATATGAGTCAAGACGAATCATCAGTTTTATCTATGCTAATGATCCTTCTATTGCTTTAGATTACAGCTACTTCAATGGGTAATATCTAAGGGACGATTAAACGGGGGTTTGCCTTTTGGCTCGTCCCGCAGCTTCCCGAATCGTGTTGCTCTGAATCTCGACAATATCTTCCATGTTCGGTGCATATCCGCCAGCCATCGTTATAGCCACCGGCAAGTGGCTGGCTTGGGACTTGTCCATTACCATTCGGTCTCGTGCCAGCAGTCCTGTTTTCGTCAACTTCAATCGGCCCAAACGGTCAGCTTCGTACGGATCAGCACCGGCCAGATAGATCACCAACTCGGGTGCTGATTCTTTGATTGCTTGTTCGATACCCCGTTCCAAGGCGGCCAGATAGTCCTCATCACCCGTGCCATCTTCCAGTCCGATATCCAGTCGGCTCGGCACCTTCCTGAGGGGAAAGTTCTTCTCGCCATGAATGGAAAAGGTGTAGACACTCTCGGCATCTCGAAAGATGTCAGCGGTGCCGTTTCCCTGATGCACATCGCAATCGACTATCAGAGCACGGCGAATCAGTTCCTCGGCCTGTAGCGCTCGAATGGCTACTGCTGAATCGTTGAAGATACAGAAGCCTTCCGCAAAGTCGTAGCCAGCATGATGGGTGCCGCCGGCGAGGTTGGCAGCGAAGCCATCAGTGAGCGCCGCGCGACAGGCTGCCAGGGTGCCACCCGAAGATCGCTTGCTGCGTTCGACCAGGGCCAGCGACCAGGGGAACCCCAGCCGACGGATTTCATCGTCTGTCATGTGACCCAACAACACTCGCTGAACATACCTTGGATCGTGAGCGCGGCGAAGATCATCCTCAGTCACTGCCTGAGGTTCGATCAAATCGCCAGGCTCGATGATTCGTTCAGCCAGCAACCGTTCCCGCAGCAGCCGATACTTCTGCATCGGGAAGCGATGCCCTTCGGGGAGTGGAAGCACGAAATGATCACAGTAGAAGGCTTTCATAGCGGTGCCTTCACATCATCACGTACCAGTCTGGCGAGGCGTTCCGCCTGCATGGCACAGTCGTGCAGCGTAATGCCATAGTAAGCATTGCCTCCCAGGTAAAGGCCGCGATGCTTCTTGCTTTGCTCTTCGATCTTGCTCACCCGTAATCCATGCCCCAACGTATATTGCGGGATCGCTTTCGGCCAGCGTGTCAGATGCACGAACTGCGGTGGCTTAACGATCTTGAGCAGGTTTCGCAGCTCCCTGCGGGCCGCGATGATCAGCGCGTCATCTTCCCAGGAAAGCATCTCCTTCCGTTGCCAGCCGCCCATCGTCATCTGCAATAGCACATTGCCCTCGCCTGCACGGCCAGGGAAGTACGAGGAGGGGAACATCATCCTGAGCACATCACGTTTGAATCGCTGCGGCACCAGGAGGCTGTGCGAAGCGACATACCCCGGCACCTGATCGCTTCGATACCCCATGGCCAGCGAAATGACGTCTGCATGGGGGATACTCATAATGGTATCAGCCAGTTCCGTATCGAGATCAGCCAGGATTGCCGCTTGCTTCGGGGCGGGACACGCCAGCACAACCATGTCGGCTGGACGAGTCTGTCCATCACTACAGCGTACCAGCCAGCGGTGGGGCAGTCCGTCAGCTGCCTGTACGATCGACTGCACTCCGACGCCCAAGTGCGGCGCCTGCTTCAATTGAGCATGCAGCGCATCAACCAGCGTTCGCATGCCTTCTTTGAACGAATAGTGCCCCATCCAGTCGTCCGTTAGCGCAATTCCAGCCTTGGCTGCCGCTTCACGTTCAGCCTGCAGGAGGCGCGGGTAGCCGCCCAGCACGTTGCCAAACTGCTGTTCCGAACGAGCCAGTTGCGGGAAGCCGGTCCGTACACTGATCGATCGGCCATCGCCGGCAAACTGATCGGTACCGAGAGCATCGCCGAGCAGGACAGCCAGTTCGGTGCCGACTCTCCGTTCGATGAACTGATAGATGCTCTCATCGTGCTTGTTCTTTTTCGCCCCGGAAAAGCGCAGCCGTTCGGTGAGCAGCCGAAAGGCGCTGCCCATCCCGAAGAGCGGCGAGGTCATTGCTTTGCCCAGTGTGGTGGGGATGAGCTGAATGACGCCATCATGATGAAGGATAAGTCGTTTGCGAAATGCTGGGCCGGGTGTGATGAGTTGGTTCGTCAGCTTCAGACGATGACAGAGCTTCATCACTCCCAGACGATTGCCGGGGAACGAGACAGGCCCCACTTCAGCGAGAAAATCATCGACACGTTCCGACCAGAGCATGCCGCCGACGCGCTGCTGAGTTTCAAGCAGGGTGATTTCCGCCTCGGGCAGCCTTGATTGCAGTTCATACGCCGTCGCCAGGCCGGAAAACCCGGCTCCGACGATCACGATGCGTGTCTGCTGTTGGGGCATGTCTACCCTTGAGGCGTCTAGTTCAATGCACCCCCTCACCCCCAACCCCTCTCCCTCCGGGGGAGAGGGGAGAATGGCAATCACTCTATCTAAGCACGAAGGGTGGCACCGAGTAATTTTTCGACTCTGCCGACGATCTTGGAACGCAGCTTCACGACTTCTTTGTCAGTGAGGCTGCGGTCGTCAGCCTGGTACATCAAAGCATACGCCAAACTTTTCTTTCCTGCCGGTAGATTTGCCCCTCGATAGACATCGAACAGCCTGACTCGCTTGAGCATCTCGCCACCACCTGCTCGTATCTCAGCCTCCAGCTTAGCAGCGGGCAACGCTTCATCGACAACCAGCGCAATGTCTTCCAGTACCGGTGGGAACGTAGTGATCGACTTGAACTTGTGCAGCGTTGGTATCACCGCCAGTAACGCATCAAGATTAAGGTCAGCGACAAAGACCTTACGACGACCCAGTTCATAGCTGGCGTTCAGCGTCGGATGCAATTGGCCGATGGTCCCTACGTTGATCGAGTCGCAGAGCACTTCCGAGGCTTGTCCCGGATGAAGTTCAGGAGCTTGTACCGGATTGAAAGCGATCTCGTCAACATGCAACCGAGTCAGCAGCGATTCGATGATGCCTTTCAGATCAAAGAAGTCCATCGCAGCCGCTGCGGTCTGGCTGTCCCAATGCTCGGTGGTGCGTGGCCCGGTGATGACGATCGATAGCCGTCGGGTTTCCAGCGGAAGTGGTTGCCCTTCAGCAGGCAGATAGACCTGCCCGATTTCGAAGAGCCGCACGCCGGGCCGCTGCCGAAGGTTGCTGGCTGCCACCTGGAGAACGCTGGCCAGCACACTGCGGCGCATGATGCCACGCTCGCTGTGAATGGGGTTAGCCAATTCGACCGCTGCCCCGGTGATGCCCAGCGGCGCTTCCTTCTCCGGGCTGGTCAGTGAATAGCACATCACTTCCTGCATGCCCAGGCTTGTCAGGATGTCGCGCACTCTCTCTTCACCTTGCAGAGCGATATTGTCCCTTTGAATCGGCAGCTCGTCAGCCAGCATGGTGGTGGGCAACTTGTCGTAGCCATAGATGCGGGCGATGTCTTCGACCAGATCAGCGGCGCCGGCTTGAATATCGACCCGATGCACCGGTGGCACCACGTTGAAGCTAGCCGTGCCATTGGGGCCATCCACCTGGTATTCGAGGGAACGGAGGATGCGGGCAATGTCAGCGGCGGGAATACTCATACCCAGCAGCCGTTCGACGTAGGCCAGCTCCAGCTTGATAGGCGTAGCTGCCAGCGGAGATGGGTAGCAATCGATGACACCCTGGCAGACGGTGCCGCCCGCTAACTGCCGCAGGGTCTCCGCGGCGCGTTCACCAGTGATGAGGGCGAGTTCGGGATGCAGTCCCTTGCTGAAGCGGGTGCTCGCTTCGCTGAAGAGGTTGAGTTCCCGTGCTGTCTTGCGAACCGAAGCAGCGTTGAAGTGGGCTGATTCGAGCAGCACGTTCTTCGTCGTATCGGTAACTTCGGTCTCAAGTCCGCCCATGACGCCTGCTAACGCAACTGGGCCGATAGCATCTGCGATGATGAGATGATGTGGCTCCAGCTTGCGCTCCACATTATCCAGCGTGGTGAGCTTCTCGCCCGGCTTGGCGTTCCGCACCGTGATGACCGGAGCCGCCCCCTTGGACCGAACCAGCAGCTTATCGAAATCGAAAGCATGCAGCGGCTGCCCCATCTTGAGCATCATGTAGTTGGTGATGTCGACAATGTTGCTGATCGGCCGCATCCCCATCAGCGACAGCCTTCGCTGCATCCAGTGGGGTGATGGGCCGATGGTCACGCCTTCGATCAACGTAGCAGTATAACGGCGGGACAGGTTGGGATCAGCGATCTCTACTTTTACTTTGCCTTCAATGCTCTTGCCAGTCTGTGAGACAGCCAGCGAAGGCGACTTAAGCCGTTGGCCGGTGAGGGCAGCGACTTCACGAGCCAGACCGACGATCGACAGGCACCGGGCCATGTTGGGAAGCACATCGATTTCGAGAACGATGTCGCCAAGGATATCAACCAGTGGTGCGCCGACCGGCGTTTCGGGAGGCAGCAGCACAATGCCTTCATGATCGTCAGCAATGCCCAGCTCACGCACTGAACAGACCATCGAATCGCTGGCGAAGCCCCGGATCGGCTTGGGCTTCAGTTCCTTGAGTTCCTTCTTCTCGGAGTAGCCATCGAAGAGAATCGCCCCGGCGTAGGCCAGCACAACGACCTGACCACTCTCGCCGGGAGCCACGTTCCCGGCCCCGGTGATGACCGTCTTGGGCTCGCCTCCCTTGCCCAGATCGAGCTTGAGAAACTTGAGCTTATCAGTCTCAGGCACCTTGGTGATCTCCATCACCTTGGCGGTGACGATCTTGTCCTTCGCCCACACCGGTCCCGGCTCGTCGATCTTGCACTTCAGCCCCTCCGGCACCGGCACACCGACCAGTTTCACGCTGATCACTTCCAGCCCAGCCAGGGTCAGCTTGTCGACCAGTTCTGGTACGGTAATGGTGAGATCGACATATTCTTTGAGCCAGGAAATGGGCAGCTTCATGAACGGTTCCTAAACGAAGGTAACCTAACTATTAAATGGCTGGCTGAGGAAGGAACCAGTAGCCAGTGGCAAGATGGTAATGGCAATGACAGCCTGAAGCGCAAGCGAGGGGGCGCGTGCAATCGCGAGGTCCACCCTCGCTGGCGCTTCAGGCTGCCATGGCTATCATTTCTCTTGCACACCCATCGGAAATATCCGATGCTACAGTCTCCCGCCTAGGAATCCCACCATGCGATTGTTACTCCTCTCCGTTGTCTGTTTGCTACCTAGTCTGATCCTCGCCGGTGATCCACCTTCGCAGGTCTTCTCGCCATCACGTCTACCCAATGATGGCCGACTGAAGCCCTATCATCTGGATCGGCCTTATGCCTTCACCGGTGACTTTGCCTCGAAGGAAGCGTGGGAGAAGCGGGCAGGGCAACTGCGAACGCAACTCCTGGTCTCGCTTGGTCTGTTCCCCATGCCGGAGAAGACGCCACTCAATGCTGTGGTGCATGGCAAGATCGATAAGGGCGACTACACCATCGAAAAGGTCTACTTCGCCAGCATGCCCGGCCACTATGTTTGTGGCAACCTCTATCGCCCCAAGAATGTCAAAGGCAAGGCTCCCGTCGTCCTCAATCCACATGGCCACTTCACCGAAGGCCGCTTCACTAAAGAACCCGACAATGTGGTGAAGCGTGATCTCGCTTCTCACGGTGAAGAGTTCGAGGAAGGCGCTCGCTATCCTCTCCAAGCCGCTGCGGTCGGTCTCGCCCGGCTTGGCTGTATCGTCTTCCATTACGACATGGTAGGCTACGCCGACACCACCCAGCCCATCCCCCACCGGGTGGGTTTCAACGCCCTGCAAGCTGAGCTTCGTCTGCAAAGCTTCCTTGGCCTGCAGACGTGGAACAGTATCCGTGCTCTCGACTTCGTCTGCGATCTGCCCGATGTCGATACCAAACGCATCGGCGTCACTGGGGCCAGTGGCGGTGGCACGCAGACCTTTCTCCTCTGCGCTCTTGATCCTCGCCCCACCGTCGCCTTCCCGGCGGTGATGGTCTCAGCCAACATGCAGGGGGGCTGCATCTGCGAGAACGCTTCTCTCCTTCGAGTGGGCACGAACAACGTCGAGATCGCTGCCCTCTTCGCTCCCAAGCCTCAGGCCATGACCGGCGCCAACGACTGGACCCACGACATCGAAACCCGTGGTCTGCCTGAACTGAAAAAGATCTATGGCCTCTACGGCGCTGCGGACAAGGTCAACGCCAAGCACTTCTCCTTCCCACACAACTACAACCAGGTCTGCCGGGAGATGTTCTACGAGTGGTTCAACAAGTACTTCGAGCTGGGGCATTCCTCGCCGATCAAGGAACAGCACTTCTCGCCAATGTCTGCCAAGGAGCTCAGCGTCTTCGATGCCGACCATCCCCGTCCAAAAGACTGGCTGCCTGCCCAGCGCTTGCAGGAGACCATGACCGCCGCCAGCGATGCTCAGTTGGTAGCGATGAAAAAGAACGATCCGAAGGCCTTTGCAGCATTGCAGCGTCAGGCCCTGGAAGCTATTTGTGGCACCAGTCTGCCTGAAGCAGGAACGACGAAAGCAACGCAGATCAGCTTCGATCAAAAAGAAGGGTATTCGGTCTGGAAAGGCACCCAGACGCGCAAAGGCACCGACGATGAAGTGCCGATCCTCGCCATTGTTCCCCCGAAAGAAAAGCAGACCGGCGTCGCTGTTGTCTGGGCTGATGCTAAAGGCAAGGCGGCCCTGTTCGCTGAGGATGGCACCCTGATTCCTGCCGTGCAGAAGCTTGTCGATAGCGGTGCCGCGGTGATGGGGGTCGATGTCTTCCTCACCGGCGAGTGGAACCTGCCGGGCAAACCAACCGCCATTCCGATGGTGCCTCAGAAGCACCACAAGGATGTGCCGTTCCTCGGCTACTGGCTGGGCTACAACCGCAGCATTCCCGCTCAGAGAGCCCATGATCTGCTCACGGTCATCAGTCATCTCAAACAGCGGAAGGATGTCAAGGAAGTCTGGCTGATCGGCACCGGCGAAGCAGGCCCTTGGGCAGGAATAACGGCTGCCTTTGCCGGCGACCAGTTGAGTAAAGTGGCTGTCAGCGAAGTCAACTTTGACTTCCGCAAGATTAATAGCCCCGATGACCCGATGTTGCTGCCCGGCGGTCTCAAGTACTTTGGGGTTTATCGAATTGGTTCCATAGTTAAGCCTTTGCATCCCGTCATTGCGATCCAGAGTGACAGCACGGTGGATATGGTGAATGCTTTACTTACTCAGCGCTAATACGGGAGCCTTCTCAGTGCGAGCGGGGGGCGTCAGCCCCCTGAGGAAGTGTCACACTCGTCTCTGTCCTATTCGCAGTTGCATAGATTGTTGTGAAGGAAGCAAGGTTTACTCAGGGGGCTGACGCCCCCCGCTCACATTCGATACTACCGTCCCAGCAGCCATCTTCCCTGGGCCGCTGAACCTGCGACATCCTTCAGTTCTAAACGTACTCCCTCAGTGCGTTCCTTCTTGTTCACCGCCAAGGTCAACACATGGTTGCCTGGTGTTACTTTTAACTTCATCTCTGCGGCTACGTCGATGGGTTGTTGATCCAGCCACAGTTGCACACCCTTGGGATCATTGAGCGTCAGCAGCACTTCGCCGGCGGTGCCGACTTCGAGCTTTGTTCGGGCGAAGCCGATCTGGGTGTCGATGCCGGACCATTCGCCTTTCTTGCGGACGTAGACATCAGGGATGGCATCGAGCGGGAGCAGACCGGCGACGGTGGTGTATTCCGACGACCAGATTAGCCCTTTCGGCATCATCACCGCCCCGGCCAGGCGATTCCGCATGATCGCTTCGTTGGCTGCGGCATTGGGGACCAGCGTTTCCCAGGTGCGGGCGATGCGGGCGGTGCCCACGGAGTAGTTGCCGACCTTGCCGAGTTCAGAGAGGAAACGAACGAGATCGATCAGTTCCCCTCTCGTCAGGCCATCGACCAGTCCTTCGGGCATCAGCGACTTGCCATCAGCCCGGCCTTCGATGTCCTTGATCGGAATCCTGACATCGTTGCCCTCTGCATCGCGCAGTATCAGTTCATCTTTGTTCTCACGCTGCTTGATGCCGGTGAGGACTTTACCATCGACGGTGGAGACGACGGTGGTGTTGAAGTTCTCTTTGATGGCCTTGCTCGGCAGCAGCAGCGATTCGATCAGATAGTCAGGCTGATGCTCGCCCCGATGCTGGTCATATCAGGCCCGATCTGCCCGCCTGAGCCGCCGATGCCATGACACTTCAGGCAGTTGAGTTCCTTGCGGCGGTAGATGAGTTCCCCTCGGGCAGCACTCCCTTCCTTGGCTACTCCATCGAGCAGGTCTTTCATCACGACAGGGGTCGCTTCCCACTTGGCGGTGTTGAGCTTGCCTGCCTTAGCGAGGGCATCGATGAGGGGTTGGTGTGCCTGGCCGGTGGAACGGGCGATGCGAATGGCGGTTTTGGCGACATCGGGGGGGAGACTTTCCTTACTCACTGCGCTCGTTAGTTCTTCTGGGCCGTTCTTGGCCTGGAGTATGGATGGCATCAGTTGCGTGATCTCGCCCTCGGTGGCTTGAGGCAAGAACGCAATCGCTTGCTTTGTCGCATTCATCATGTCGAATCGGGATAGACAACGTATCGCTGCCATCCTCAGGCCTTTATCACGATGATTGCCGGCAATCTGTCGGAAAACCTTCCGGTTTTCCTCTAAAGCCATTATCTCTTCATTAAGGAAGGTCATCTGCTTGCTGATTTGCGCCTTCTCCTCTTCAGTAAGCTTTGTGGTTTGATCCTGAAGGCGTTTGTTCTGGGCATTCCACAAAGACTTGAGTCTCGAAGTACTCTCCGTTCCAACCAATTCAGCGAGGGCTTCCAAGGCTGCAACACGTATTTCCGTCGGTTTGTTTTCGTCGATAATGATTTCATTGACGGTGGGACGTTGCTTCTCCCGATTCCACAGACCAATCAACCGTAAAGCTGACATGGCAATCGGTTGCTTGTTCGATGTTGCCAGTTCCTTTAACGAGGAAGTGTCGCTGGATGGACGATTCTTTCGCTGGCTCGCTGCCACCTCCAGCGCTTGAAGACGTATCAGCCGCTGCTCATCGCTCAACTTTGGATCCAGGCTTTGTTCCCAGATAATCTGCAGTTCCTTCGGCCCGCCCAATTGGGCGACCATGGCCCATAGCAGATCATCCTCTTCATCATGCCGTACTACCGACTGCATGTACTTCAGCAGTGGTTCTGCCAGTTCGGGTGATCGACTGGCTTGCATCGCATAAAGCATGTGCCGGGGGTGATTGAACTGCAAGGCGCCCTTGCGAAACTCGGGCAACCAGAGCGGTTCAAGCTCACGCACGGTGAGGAAGAGCGCGTAGTCAAGAAAACGATCCATGGGATGCTTGATGACTTGGATGACTTTTGTCAGTTCCTGAGGATCGTTGCTGCGGGCAACGCCTCTGATTCGTTCCAGACGAACGCGGGGGCTGGCGTCGTGCCGGGTGGCATCGAAGGCGATGTTCGTTTCTTTGCTTGTCTTTTGATTATCCTTATCGTCCCAGGGAGCTCTGGAGTAGAAGCAGCGTGTGGCCCATGCACGCAGTCCCTGATCTTTGCTCAGCAGCGAAGCCAGTAACAGTTTTTCGTCAGAAAGATCAAGCGATTGCGTGAGCATGAGCATGTCCACCATCGGTTGATGATTGAACCCGGTAAAGGTCTCTTGATATTCACGAAGCAGAGCATTTACTGCCTTGTCCACGGTTGAGATGACTGCTTCATTTGATTCAGGCTTGTTAGTCCGAGTAAGCTTTTCCATTATTTCGTGCCGGGCCATGTCCCTCGTCCATTGCTCCGGCTGCTTCAGCGCTTCCAAGAGCTCCGCCGTCGTCGCCCCCTCGATCTTCGGCTTATTCACCAGCGGCCTGCCCTTGGCGGTCACGCGCCAGATGCGGCCATGGGTCACATCTCTACGTGGATCGCGGAAGTCGACCTCGCCATGCTGAATGATCGGGTTGTACCAGTCGGCAATGTAGATCGCGCCGTCGGGGCCCATCTTCACATCGATGGGGCGGAATGCGGGGTGGGTGCTTTTGATCAGTTCGGGCTGCTCGGTGCTCGCAAAACCCGCCCCATCATCCTTGACAATAAATCGGCAGACCCGATGGCCACGGAAATCGTTGGTGATGAGGTTCCCCTGCCAATCGTCGGGCAGGTGCCTGCCGCTGACGATCTCGAGGCCGCAGAACTTCGGGGAGCCGGGGTTCAGCCCGGGGAAAACGCGCTTGGCGTCAGCTGCGGTGACGTAGTAGCCGCCGGGAATGACGTAGTTGATTCCCTTGCCGCCCGCCCCATCGGTGACGAAGGCCTGGCCATAGCGGTCGAACGCCAGGCCCCACGGGTTGACCCAGCCGCGGGCGAAGACGTCGAGTTCCATCGTCTCGGGTTTGAACCGCCAGATGCCGCCGGCGTTCAGACGGCGTGGGCCGTGCGGCGTTTCGATGTGGCTGTGGATGTAGATGCTTTGCATCATGTACATGCGGCCATCGGGGCCCCAGCGCAGGGTGTGCAGCATGTGGTGGGTATCTTCGGTGCCGAACCCGGAGAGGACGACCCGGCGTTTGTCAGCCTTGCCGGTGCCCTTGGTATCGGAGAGGTGGATCAGTTCGGTGCTGTTGGCGACATAGACGCCACCATCGCCGGGGAGCAAGCCAGTGGGGATGAGGAGGCCATCGGCAAAGACGGTGGTCTTGTCAGCGACGCCGACGCCCTTGGTATCTTCGAGGACGATGATCTTGTCGTTGGCCTTCTGGCCAGGTTTGATCTGGGGATAGACTTCGCTGCTGGCGATCCAGAGGCGGCCGGCAGCATCGAAGTTCATGTGAATCGGCTTGGCCAGCAGTGGATCAGCGGCGTAGAGGTTGACTTCGAAGCGCGGATCGACAATGAAGGAACGCTTTTCGATCTCCGGATCGGGATCGGGGATGGTGGCGTTGCGCTGGGCATAAAGTGTCGCGGGGTGTAACGAAAACAGAACGAGAACAAGATAATACAGTCGATGCATGACTCACCTTGATGAGCGGTGATTGCGGGCAGGAAGAGTGCTAATCTACCATGAATGACAAGAGAAGTCATGGAAGTTCAAGAAGTGACCGGCTGAATTGATCACGTGTGTGTGGTTTACAAGGGGTTGTAGCTCGGCGGGAGCCTCGCCCTCCCAGTGAACTGATAAACCATCAAACTACGCCACGTCTCGATCTTCAAACAGCAGCAACCCGATCAACAAAGCGATGACGGTGTAGATCAGAGCATGCAGGCCGACCTGCCAGGTGTAGGCTCCCCAGGGAACGACGATGAGACCGCTGGAGAGAGCCGATTCGATCTTGAAGTAGTTCAGCGAAGGCAGAATGAAGCCAAACAGCTCAGCGACGAACTTGACCAGAGGGATATCGCCGGCCTGATTCTTGAGCACCGGCACCAGATTGCCAATGAAGAAGATCACCAATCCAATGAAGATGTTGAGGACGAAGGGCAATCGAGTCGCCAGGGCGACGGTGATAGCTGTCATGATCGCTACCTGGCAGAAAGGCGCAAAACGGGCCAGCCGACAACAGAGCGATCACCATGAAGATGCGCATCACGTAGATAACGCCTTCCTTCATGACATCGGGAAAATACGTGGAGAGTCCCTGCACGTCCCCCAGTGCGTTCATGTATCCCTGCTCTTCAGGCTTGCTGCTCATATCTTCCAGCAATTTGTCATAATCGATCTTGGTGTTGATGGTCCAACCCATCACGAGCGTAAGTATCAAAATCATCAAGAGTGCCGAGGCAAGGATGCCTACATACTTGCCAATCAGGAAGTCTCGCCGGGCCACAGGCTTGGAGAGCAGTGTCACCGCGGTACGACCTTCGATTTCTTCAGAGACCGACATAGCTGCGGTGAACAAGGTCAAAATCAAGGGTGGCAGCAGAATAGCTGAGAGTTGCAGCTCTTTCAGCATCTTCAGGTCTTCGCCGAACGTGTAGTAGGGCAGGAAGATCGAAAGAGCCATCAGGAAGATCATCGAGATGAGCAGAAACCAGAAAAGGGGCTGTCGAATCGATTCCTTGTATGCAGCCTGAGCGACAGCCAGCATCTTGGTAGGTAATGGACCGACTGCGAAGTAGATCAACATTGCGAGGAGAACTAGCATCACGATTAATGTTACAAGTGCTGCCATGCGAAGCTGACCTGCCGCTTGAAGAGGACTGAGACTGGAACCTTGTCAGAATAAGGACTTCTTTACGTTTCGCCTATGATTTCCGGGCTGGTGCAAAGAACTGACGTGAAGGTAATACGCTCGCCCAAGGCGCATCGTTCATCTGAATTTCGAGGGAAAAGACCGTTACGGCTTGCGCAGGCGGTACAGACTGCCCGTAGCTACACTTAAAATTATTGGGATGTATGGATTCGATCAAGATTTTCGCTCTTTCCTTGTGCATTCTGGAGAGTGTGACCTAAGCTAATGGGGTAGCGCAGAAGCTCTGCGTCTAGGCGTGGAGGCATCGCCCCCAGCGGTCTCGGTGTCAGCCGAAGTTTCCTCCACGTTTCAGAGTAAGTTTTCCATCACGAGGTGGCCTGCCCATGATGACTGCCGAATTGGGCGCATGCGAATGGTTTGTTTGGGATCTCAGACGCAGCAATCTCGTCGAACGAGGCAAGCTGGAACAGTTAGTAGCCGACTACATGGCCCGCCACCCGAAGGCAGAGCCCGCAGAACTGGCTGCGCATCTGGTTGATCAATCCATCCTGACACGTTTCCAAGCTGACAGCCTTCTGAATGGGAAGAGCCAGGGCCTGGTGCTCGGTTCGTTTATTGTTCATGATATCCTCGGCTCCGGCACCATGGGAACGGTCTACAAGGCCAAATCCAAGGTGAACAACGAATGGTACGCGGTGAAGGTGCTTCCTCGCCGCAGCATGTGGAACATTCGGTTGGCCCGCCGCAAGGTTCGCGATTTTGAACAGTTTACCCACCCGGCTGTCGTTCCTTTCGTTGACGTGGGAACGGCAGGCGCTATGCACTACCTCGCCTGGCCTCTCGTCGAAGGCGAACCGCTTAACAAGCTGGTTGAACGTCAGGGGCGCTTGCCCGCTCCGGAAGTGGCGCTGTTCGGCATGCTTGCCGCTGAGGGCCTTGAAGCTTCGCATCAACGCTCCATCCTGCATGGTTTGCTCAAGCCTTCCAACGTGATGATCACCCCTGATCATCGGGTCAAGGTTCTTGATTTTGGAGTGGGCTCGCTGCTGCTCGAATCGGAAAGCGGCGAATCGGTCGTTGATACCATGTCCAGCGCCAATACGCTTGCTTCCGGTCTCGATTGTGCCAGCCCTGAAGGCATCATGGATCCGGCCAGCATGTCGTTTCCTTCCGATCAATACAGCCTCGGATGCATTTTGTACTACTGCCTTACCGGCCAGTATCCGTTCCCAGGCAACAATGCCGTCGAGAAGATGATGGCCCACCAGACCAAGCAACCGAAATCGATCAGCGACCTGGCTCCCGATTGTCCCGAAGAAGTGGTTGAGGTAGTGGATCGATTGATGGCGAAGGATCCGGGTGAACGCTTTGGTTCCATGGGCGAAGTCGCCGCTGCTCTGCGTCCGCATGCGATGGTTGTCGCTTCGATGGTTCAGCAAGCTGCCCCGGTTGCGCGCGGCAAGCGCGCTGCTCAGGAAGCCGGGCGACAGGTGGCTGCCGCTCCCGCCGTTTATGCTGAGCAGGAGAATTACCACGGTGCTGGCTATGGAGCGACGCCTGTTTCCGCTCAAATGGGAGGCCGAACAGGTTCCTCGCCACAGCGGCAGGGTAACAGCGGTCAACATGATCGTTCCGCTGCACGTCCCACGCCTCAACCCGTCAGCGATTCTTATGGCGATACGGTAGCTGAGGTTCAAGGCGTGCCCGCAGCGGGCTTCTCTTCACTTCGTGAAAGTCTGCATCAACAAGATCCGCGCCTGCAACAACAGCGCAGTTCCCAGAGTGGCACCGCGATTGGCCCCATGTATGGGCAGTATCAGCAGATGCCTCCTTCCCAAGGTATCAGTCCGCTTACCCTGGTACTCGTGATTGTCATCAGCATCATGGTAGCGATGGCTATCTCTATCGGCGGCATGATCTGGCTGATCAAGTCAGGCGTTCTGCAAATGGGAACTTAGACAGCAAGAGCCATTCATTCATGACCGTTGAGGATATCCTCAGCGGTCGTTTTTTTTTACTTCGCCTCGCTCCTGATCTCCTCTGAAAACAACTGCCTCAGTCTAACCACTTCCACAAACCGTTCGACCAGTTGCACCAGAGCAGTCGCTGTCCAACTCTTGGCCTTTCGTTCTACATCCCAGGCCGCCAGCGCTGTAGGGAACGCCGCTTCAGGAATGGCGCTACCGGCGATCTCCAGGGTCTTGCCCCACTCATGAGCCTGATCGACCATTTCGTTCTTCAATATCTGCCTGGCTAATTTGAGGTACTGCAAGGCGAATGCCGCTGACCAGGGGCGTGGTAGTACGTCGAGCATCAGGAGCAACGCATCCATATCGAGCCGGCCCATCACCAAGAAGGGCAACACGTTCTGTTCGGCAGTACCGGAAGGCAGCAGCTTGAGAACCGTGATCATACGGCTGAGCGTTTCCTGATTTTTCTTCTTGTCCTGCTGCCAGCGGAGCAGCCAGTGGTTCCACAGAGCGTAGGCCCACGCCAATCGTGCAGCGTTATCGGTGGGATAAAGCTCAGTCGCTCTCGTCCAGCCCTGAATCACATCGTCGGCGAACTCATCCTGTTGAATCGCTGCCAGTAATTTCTCCGGCGACCATCCATAGTGTGCAGTCCAGTGAGCCAGGGGCACGGCACTGAAGATCATTTCCAGCCAGAAGGCTTTCTTGCCTCGACCGGTCGGAATCTTGGCAGGGATGCCATCACGAGACCAGTCTTTGGGCAGGTCATCGGGGGGATAGGTCTTCAGGGCTGCCCCTTCTTTTCGCAGCATGCTCTCGGCCCGTGTCCGCATCCTTTGTGCAAACGCCGAGCCGGGCAACTGTTTCAGTAAGGATGCTGTAATCTGTTTGACCTGATCGCTGCGATCATCGAGCAGCCGTTCCAGCAATTCTTCATCGTCTGGGCTGAGACCCACCTGGAGATGTTCCACCAGCACCGCCCGGGCATCGGCCTTTTCCTGGGGCAAGGTCTCTTCCAGCCAACGCCGCCCTTCAGTTGCATCAGCCTGCCTGATGATGCTCAGAGCCAAAGCCCGCTGGGCCAGCTTGCCCTCATCCCAGGCCCGCCGCAGCGCTGTGCGATCCTGATTGGTAATTGCAGAAATGCCCTGCGCTACCCAGTGCCAGCGCGGGTTCCACTGACTGAGCCAGCGGCCACGCTCACCGAGTACCGGCAACAACTGTTCACGCAAACCCGTAGCAGTGGTGTTCAGGGCCTGAGGCAACACTTCGTGAGGCAACTCGACAAGATGTTGCTGCATCGCCTTCAGGAACTCTTGAAGCAGATCAGTCTTTTGATGCTGAATAGCCTGATCGAGCAGATGAATGAGCCGGGGCGAACGTAGTACCTTCTGTGATGGCGGTGCCGGCTGCATCATCGGTACTTCAATTGGTGGTACGAATCCGGCCTGCTGATAGATGGTGTACGCACCCGCCGCCAGCAGCAGTCGTTCTTCGTTGGCAGCAATGGCCATAGACGAAATGAGTGAGCCGACATCGTGGCTATCATTCACAACGATGTCTGAATACTTGGCGGTGCCCACCAGCGCTGTTTTGAGAAGTGTCTCCATCAGACGATTCGATAGCCTCCGTTGAGGAATACGCCCAGGGGACGGAGCTTGATGCCGTCCCATTCGCCGGCGAGATCGAACGGATGTCCACCGGAGAGAGCGAGCAGCTTCCAGGCATCGAAATCGATGAGTGGCAACGATTGGCCTGTGCAGTCACGAAGAAACCAGCGATCCTGTGAACGAGCCAGCGTCACCTGATTGAGCAGGCAGCCGAACGCCTGAAGCCAGGGCTGACGAGCCAGATCGAGTGCCACACTATGAAGAAAGGCTTCGATGGTGGCATGCCCGGCAAAGGTGGTCTTTATCGGTACGACTTGTTCCTCTCGAAGGGCAAACTGGGCGTGCTGCCGACCGGCTCCGGGGTAATAGATCATGGCTCCGCGCTGCTGGGTGCCGGGCAGCAGTGGAATAGGGAAGGGGATTGGTCCTACGACGAATTGCAAGACGAGTGCCAGTTGTTTCGATGTTTGTCCCTGGCACCAGGTACGCTGGACTCGCAGCTTGTCTTCCTCTTCGATCCATTGGCCTAGAATGAGCCAGTCGTCGATGACTTTCTTGCCGACCTTTTCGAGTTCCTCGCTGCTCACTGTCCAGCCGATCCACTGCCGTAGATCGTGGGCTAATGATGGTTCGAGTTGATCGATCCGCTCGAAGGCATGTAGAGCGAGTTTGATGCGGCCCAATTCTCCGAGCAGCAAGCGAGGCCATTCGGGGCCGCTGCCGGGCAGTTCACCGAGTCGGCGTACTCGAAGGGCGAGACCGGGCGCCTGAGCATCCACTAATCGGCGAGCCTGTTCATCCCATATTGCAGCACCTTTGGCTTCGAGCCCCGCTAGTCCGCTACGCACCAGGTCTTTGATCCAGAGATCAAGCCGTTCAAGTCCATCTCGTACTCGTTCATGTCGCTGCTCAGCCCGTTTCTGTTGGGCCTTCTCATCGACCGGTTTCGGTTCCTTCTCGGCAGCTTTGGCGTCCTTCTTGTCAGCGGTTTCCTGCCGCTTGGTCAGCCATTCGGCAACCCACAAGGGTGAAGACTGTTCGAGGAACGCACTACGATTGCTCGCCGCCAGCAGGAACAACCCCAGCACATGCTTGCATGGAAACTTGCGACTGGGGCAACTACACTTGTAGCCAAGGTTCTTGAGATCAATCTTCACCTGATAGAGGGCGCTGCCCTGGCACTCGCCCCAGAGGGCCTGCTCATTCTGCCCCAGGCTTTGCCAATGCTTGGCGAGTTGCAGCGGCTTTCCCCGCCTTGGCACTCGCCTCATCGGGTGCCATCTGTAGCACTTGTTCCAGGGTGAGTTGCATCGGTGCTATTTCTTCAGGCTTTCGAGGTAGGCAAGGATGTCACGCAGTTCCGCTTCGTTAAGTGTTTGATCAATTCCGGCCGGCATGGTGGAGACCGGCGAAGCGCTGATCGCTTCGATGTCGTTCCGAAGCACTTTCTGATCGACCCGTTGACTGCTGGTGAGCACCAGCGAATCAGCGGTCTCCCGCGTCATCACGCCGGTGATGGTCTGGCCTGATTTGGTTACGACGACCATCGTCTCGAAGCCACGGGCCAGAGAGGCACTGGGGAAGATGATCGATTCGAGCAGATCAGCACGGGTACGGATGGCTCCGATGAGGCTGAGGTTCGGTCCAATCAATCCACCCTCACTACCAACCCGATGGCAGGTGGAGCAGATGGCCTTGGAACTGTAGAAGAGTTCTCGCCCTTTCTTGATGTCGCCGCCGGTGAGCAGTGGTTTGAGTTGCTCGAGCCGGGCCTGCTGAGCGGCAAGGTCAGGTCGGCCTTTCTTCAGCAGTATCTCTGCACGGCTATGAAGCTCCGTCGGAAACTTCTTGAAGAGCTTCTGTAGTCGATCGAGTGGTACCGCCGCCAGACCGGGGGCGGTTTCGAGAGCCTGCACTAGCGCCCCGTAGTCCGGCCCTGTCGGCATGAGTTCCCAAGGCCCCAGAAGCAACGGCAATTCGAGAGGTCCCGCTTGCCTCATGAGTCGGGTCAATGCGATGAGTTGATTGCTGTTAAGATGAGCGACACTGATCGCCTTCGCCGCTGCCAACCGTAAGGCGGGCTCCTCGTCAGGGCGAAGTGCATGGAGCAGATTCAACAGCAGGCTATCGCTCACGGGCAGCCCCGATTGCAGAGCAATACCAGCCGCTGCCAACCGTACTGGCATGGGGCGATCACTGGTTTCAGCAATGGCCATCAACTCTTTGTCAAACACCCCTTTGCTGCCTGCTCCAGCAGCCAGCACCCCTTGCATGATGAGATCGTGATCGTATTTCTTTTCGCCCAGGAACGACTTGAGCGGCCCGTTCCAGATCGCAGGCCACTTGGAGAGGTCAGCCTGAGCCATCGTTTCGAGGAGGATGAAGCGAACATTTCCTTTCGTATCCTCACATGCCAGTTGATCAGCGATGAGTTGCTGCATCCGGCCCTGTGGAGCGAGGGCGATGATCAGGTTCTTGAGGCCGTTGAGTCTCGTGTCATCGAGGTTCTTCTTGTTGAGTTCACGATCGACATAGTCAGCCAGATCGGTGACCCACTGAGGTCGCCGGGCTACCACTTCGAGGGCAGCTTCTTTCAAACGGGCATCACTGGTCTGGAGCAGTGGTGCGACTCCATCCCAGGTGAGAGCGTTCTCCCCCATTTGATCGAGAGCAATGAGTACCCCACGCTGCACTCTTGCCGAGGTGTGGCCCAGGCCGGTAGAGGTCGCTCCCGGTTGCTGGATACGGATGAGGGCATAGATCAGGGCATGTTCAAGGAAGGGATCGTCAGCAGTTTCGAGAGCTTTGACGAGGGGCACGACGGCGTCCATGCTCTTCAATCGCCCCAGGGTCTGCGCTGCTTCTCGCCGCACAGCGGGGTGTTGGTGCTCGAGCAACTTGATCACTGCTTCCGCCGCGTCGGTGTCACGGTACTGGCCGATGAAACGGAGGGCGGTGAGTTTGGTGTCGAGATCGTTGCTGTTAAGCCCATTGCGTATTAAGGCTTGCTGGCGGGGATTAATGTTTTCAGCGAGGCTATGACCCCTGCCCCTGAGCTTATCCAGATTGGTTGCTACTGTTTCTTGAATTGGCTCAGAGCCTTTCTTTTTGATTCGATAGATACCACCCTCGATATCAGGTTTAGCGATCTGTGATGTAGGGCAACCATTACGGAACCAGCCACCGGTATCGACGAGGATCATGCTGCCATCGGGAGCATAGGTGAGTTGAGTAGGATGAAAGTCTGGATGCGTACAGGTGAGGAACGGCTCCGACTTGAGTGTAAAGCCGGCTCCATTGCGAGTGATGGTATGGGCACGAACGCTATGAGTGTTGAACTCAGCAGTGAAGTATTTGCCTTGGTACTCAGGCCCCCAGAAAGGGTACTCATGTCGAACAATGCTCGACACCGCCACCCAGCCCAGTTCCCCCATGATGGGCATGTACTGCCCCGTCCACTTCAACTCTTTGACAGCCTGCACGTTGTATGGGTAAACCGCCCCCTCAAGGCCGAAGAGGATGCCATCGTGCCGGGGGCTGTTGAGGATGAGGTTCGTACAAACCAGCGGTTCGCCGGCTGGGGTGAAGGCGACCTCGACGGGATTATCCATGCCGCCGGCGAAGACTCGTTCCAGTTCGCTGCCATCGGTCTTGCAGCGATAGAGGCCTGACGCTTTGCCTTCCAACTTCGTACCATCGCCCAGCGTGACGCTATGCCCGTTGCGGCCATCGCAAAAGTAGAGCCAGCCATCAGGGCCAAGCTGCGGGCCGTGCAGATCAGCGGCGTTGCCGACCGAACCAAACTTGCCCACCAGAGGAATGCGTTCATCAGCGATACCATCGTCGTCCTTGTCTATCAGCTTCCACAGATAGGGGAATGATGTGGTGTAGATTGCTCCCTTATGCCAGAGGATTCCTGCGGGGAATGTCATCTTATCAGCAAACTGGGTCGCCTGATCGTAGACGCCATCGTTCTTGCTGCTGGTCAGCCGTCTGATGCCGTTGGGTAGCTCTTTCTCCAACTCCTGGCGGTTGCGATTGACCCCAGCCATCTCGGTGACGTAACAACGGCCCTTATCATCGAAGGTGACATGCAGCGGATGCTTCACCAGTGGCGGCCCGGCGATCTTCTCGATGACGAAGCCGGGGGGCAGTTGCACATGCTTGGCGAGGTCGAACTTGGCGGGAGGATCAGCGGGGGCGGTCGAAGCCAGGCCGATGAACAAGCCACTGATCAAAAGCACGATGCCGGTACGGGGAACCATAAAGACCTCACCATCAGGTGTTGAGGAAAGCATAACAGAGGAAAGCCTTCAGGGCGAGGGTTCTCTCTTTCTCTTCCTCCATATCCTGACAGCATGCACAACTATCAGAAGATGATGCTGATTGCTGAACAAGCCGCCCGGGCGGGGGGTGAGCAGCTTCGTACTTGGCGACGAAGGTTTGCGGTGAAAGAAAAGGGGAAGTTTGATCTCGTCACCGATGCCGATCACGCTGCCCAGCAAGCGGTGAAGGAAGTCTTGATGACTGCCTTCCCTGAGCATGCTTTCCTTGGCGAAGAGACGCCACTAGCAGAGAAGCAAGCGTTGCTCCAGAGTCAAAAGCCCCTCTGGGTAGTCGATCCGCTCGATGGCACGACCAACTATGTGCATGATTTTCCCTGCTATGCCGTCTCTATCGGGCTGGTCGTGAATCATGAGGTGGTTTTGGGGGTTATCTACGATCCGAGGCAGGATGAACTCTTCTCTGCCGTGCGTGGGAACGGGGCAACGCTGAACGGCGAACCATTGAAGTGTACCCCATCCGCTTCACTGAGCAACGCCCTGATAGCCGTCGGCTTCCCCGCCAACTTGCGGGGCAACGAGCATGTCATCGAAGCCTGGAAATGGTTTGGCTACGAGAGTCAGGGAATGCGTCGCACCGGTTCCTCTGCGCTGAATCTGGCCTATGTTGCCTGCGGACGACTCGATGGCTTCTTTGCCTTCCAGATTTGTCCATGGGACATTGCAGCGGGGATGGTGCTGGTTGAAGAAGCGGGTGGCCGCATCAGTCAGGTCGATGGCACGGTCTACGATCCGTTGCAGGAGACAGTCTTTGTTTCGAGCAATGGTGCGTTGCACGGCGAATTGCTGCGAGGCCTGCAAGCTGTAATCTCAGGAGGCCGGCCATGAGTGGGAAAATGGGCTTCCTGGCTGAGCGCAAGGCAATGTGGCAGGCGTTCCGCAAGGACTTCTTCCACACCGGGTCGCTCATGCCCAGCAGCAGCTATCTGGGGCGCGAGCTGGCTGCGAACCTGAAGGGTGACCGTGTCCCAGCCCGCATCCTCGAAATTGGGGGGGGCACCGGGCCGGTCACTGCTCAGATTATCCCCTACATAAAAGAGGGCGATCAGTTTGATGTCGTCGAGATCAATGGCGACTTTGTCAAACTGTTGTGTGAACGATTCAAGGTGTTGAATCCTTCACCCGTCGAAAGTCAGCCCGAACGGTTCCGCATCCTGCATGCCCCGGTTCAGCAGTTGCCGGGGCAGGGTGTCTATCAGCACATCATCAGCGGCTTGCCCTTCAACAACTTCCCCATCAAGCTGGTGCGGGAGATATGGAACAGTATCCATCGTCTCGCTGCCCCCGGTGCGACGTTTGCCTTCTTCGAGTACGTCGCCATCCGGGAGATCAAGCGGCCGTTCACCCGTGGCAAAGAACGGCAACGCCTCAGTTTGATCGACCGCCACTTTGCTCGTGAGATCAAGAAGCATCAGATGCATGCACGCAAGGTGATGCTCAATGTGCCTCCGGCAGTTGTGCATCATCTGCGGTTTGGTTAGTAGTCATCACGCTCCGCGTGATGAAGCGGGGAGATGTCCTATTACCAAACCACTGTTTGATGGCAGCCATTCTCCGTGTCATCACTCGGAGAGTGATGACTACAAACCAGATTGAGCCTTGCATCCCTCCCGCAGGTTTCTATCGTATCGGCGTAGGGTTGTTTATCCTTTTTCGGAGTCTGCACCATGTCCATGTACATCGGCGAAGCACTGTGTGGTGATGGTAACGAAGTAGCTCACATCGACCTTCTTCTTGGCTCCAAAGATGGTCCGGTCGGAACGGCCTTCGCCAACGCACTGGCTAATCAGTCAAACGGTCATACGAACCTGCTGGCTGTGCTTACTCCGAATTTGATATGCAAACCCGCCACGGTCATGATCACCAAGGTCACCATCAAGCACATGGATCAAGTCGTGCAGATGTTCGGCCCTGCCCAGGCAGCGGTGGCCAAGGCGATCACCGATAGCGTTGCGGAAGGCATCCTTCCCAAAGGCACCGCTGATGAGCTGGTCTGTGTCTGCGGCGTGTTCATTCACCCTGCCGCGAAGGACAACAAGAAGATCTACCAGTACAACTACGATGCCGTGAAACTGGCACTGAAACGGGCCGTCAATGTTGAGCCGAAGATCGATGAAATCCTGTCGAAAAAGGATAGCGCCAAGCACCCCTTCAATACCTAGTCGTAAGGTGTTGTCCTGATTATGGTTAGGGACGCTGGTAAACGGCAGGGGCAACCCCGGCTTGAAGAGCCGGGGGCTAAATGTGTCTGTCTGTAGACAATAAACCGCTTCCCTGTATCATTTCTACCCAACATCAATCTTGAAAATGAGCGTTTGCTCGTCTGTGTGAGGCACTGCGATGGCACATAAAAAGGGACAAGGTTCTACCCGCAACGGCCGCGATTCCAACCCACAGTATCGTGGCGTGAAGGTTTACGGCGGAGCACATGTGCTGCATGGCGGCATCATCGTTCGCCAGCGTGGCACCCAGTTCCACCCTGGTCATAACGTCGGGTGTGGCAGCGACTACACCCTCTTCGCCCTTACTGAAGGCACTGTGTACTTCGATCAGAACGGTCGACGGGTGAACGTGAAGGCTTCTGAAGTGGCAGTAGCTGGTAAGTAAACTGGCTCGGCACGAGCCTCGCCCTCACGGCGAACAATGATTCGAGTCATGGGTGGCTAAGAGCCACCCTTTTTTTGTCGAGTAGTACGTCATGTTTGTTGATCGAGTGATCTTGTTTGTCAAAGGCGGCCATGGCGGTCGGGGCAAGGTCAGCTTCTATCGGGCCAAGTATGTCATGAAGGGCCCGCCCGATGGGGGCGATGGCGGCCATGGCGGCAATGTCATCATCAAGGCTATCCCCGGTACCGATAGCCTTGCTGCGGTTTCGCACATCAAGCACTGGAAAGCAGAGAAGGGCGGCGATGGCGGCGTCAACAACCGTCACGGCGCCAATGGCAAAGATGTGACAATGCTGGTTCCCCCGGGCACCGTCATTCGTGATCGAGACCGTGGGCATGTGCTCAAGGATTTGACAGATCCTTATGAAGAGATCATCGTCGCCAAGGGTGGCAAGGGGGGGCGAGGAAATCGGCACTTTGCCAACTCCATCAATCGTTCTCCCAGGCAAGCGGAGCCGGGCGATGATGGCGAAGAGCGTTGGATTGCGCTTGAGCTTAAGCTCATCGCCGATGTGGGCCTGATTGGCCTGCCTAATGCCGGCAAGTCAACCATGCTGAGCCGGTTGTCTCGCGCTCAGCCGGAGATTGCTGACTATCCCTTTACCACGAAGTTCCCGAACCTGGGTGTGGTGCAGTTCGGTCATGAACATGGGTTTGTGCTGGCTGATCTCCCTGGGTTGATCGAAGGTGCGCACAGCGGAGTCGGGCTAGGCCTGGAGTTCCTTCGCCACGTCGAGCGGACACGGGTCTTGATCCATCTCGTTGAACCGTTCCCCAGCGATGGATCCGATCCGGTAGCCAACTACCTGGCCATCCGCAAGGAGCTTGAACTCTACAGCAAAGAACTGATCAATAAGCCTGAAGTGATTGCTATCAGCAAGTCGGAACTGACCGACAGCGACGACGTTCGAAAGAAGCTGGAGAAAGAGACTGGCAAGGAAGTGATAGCTGTCTCGGCAGCGACCGGTCAGGGTCTGATGACATTGGTCAACCATGTGATGAAGGTGCTGAAAGAGACACAGGCCGAACCGGTGGTGAAGGCACGACCTAATATCCCGTTCCCTGAAATGCCCGCAGCCCAGGTAGGTGTCGAGACGCCATGAAGCAGGCTGATCTAGTCGTGGTCGATGTGGGCAACAGCGCCTGCAAGGTAGGGCTGGTGCAGGCGGAAGCGTTACTTGAAGTTCATAATTACACTCTCGAAGAATGTGCCCATCAACCCTGGCGGCATCGGGCGGTCAACGAACTGACGGCGATGAACGTGCCATGGATGCTGTCGGGGTCGAACCCGCCGATCATCAATGGCTTCGCCAGTTGGCTGACTCGCAAAGGGCAGGTTCTTCGCATTATCGATTCGAACACGTCGCTGCCCATCAAGATCGATGTGGAGTTCCCAGAACGGGTAGGGCGGGACCGACTGCTCAATGCATTGGCTGTCGAACAAGTCCCAGCCATCATCATCTCAGCGGGTACCGCAGTAACTGTGGATGCGGTCGATGAGGAGGGGCGGTTCCTGGGTGGGGCCATCTTTCCTGGTTTGTACATGATGGCCAAGAGCCTGCATGAGTACACCGCCAAGCTGCCTATGATTGATGCCCGCTCAGGCAAACAGCCTTTGCCCGGCAAGAACACCGAACAGGCGATGCACGCGGGTATCGTTTATGCTGTTCTGGGGGGCATCATCGGCTGCATCAACGAGATGCTGCCGAAGTTAAGTAAGGCTTCGTCGAAGGGTGTGGCGATCTACCTCACAGGCGGCGATGGTCCGCATCTACAGACTGCTCTTCCCTGGCCGGTCGTCGCTGTGCCATCAATGTCGCTACAGGGAATCATCGTCGCTTCCCGGACGCTTGCACCATGAGTCGAGATGTGGTCTGTTGTCTTTCCCCTGCCGGCGCTTCAGCGATAGCGGTCGTCGGGTTGCGTGGGCCGAACGTATGGGCCAAGCTTTCTCCCTATTTCACATCAGCCAAGAAGCAGCCAACCCTCTCGAAAGTCTCGCAGACGTACTTGGGCAAGCTGCGACGTGATGGTCTGGGCGATGAAGTCATCCTCGTACTGAGCGGCGACGAAACCCATCAAGAGGTCGAATTGCAACTGCATGGCGGGCCGGGCGTCGTCCATTGGTGCTTGCAGTTTGCCGTTGAATTGGGCTGCGAACGTATCGAATGGCCTGAGTGGATTGAGAGTGAGTTGTGGAAACTTTTACCGTTGGCGACGACCAAGAAGACAGCGGCGATGTTGCTCGATCAATGCCATGGGGCCTTTGCCCGAGCTCTGGGGGAGATCAAGCAACCTGCTGATGTTGATGTGTTACTCGCCTGGGAATCGCTTGGCACTCATCTTGTAATACCCTGGAAGATCGTTCTTGCCGGGCCACCTAATGTCGGTAAGAGCAGTCTGCTCAACGCCTTGCTCGGCTTCGAGAGAGCCATCACGTCTTCCATACCTGGTACGACTCGTGATCTGGTAACCGCTACCGTCGTTTGGGAAGGCTATCCTCTTGAGTTCATCGATACAGCAGGGCTGAGGGAGCAGGGAGACTTGATTGAGACAGCAGGCATGGCTCAAACCCGGCTGATCAGCAAACAGGCAGATCTGGTCATCTGGTTGATCGATCGGAGTGACCCTGATCCCGTCATGCCGATCGACATCCATCCCGGCATGATCATTGGTACCAAGGCTGATTTGCCTCGTCAAAACAACACGTCCACCGAACTGATGGTGTCAGCCAAGAGTGGCAGTGGGTTGAAGGAACTACTGGCTTTAGTGCTTCAGAAGCTTCTGCCTCAACAACCCCAGCCACGGCAAGCTCTGCCCGTACTGTACTCCCAACTCGCAGAGCTTCGCCGTCTTCGCCAGATTCTCAACGCTTCTTGAGACATCAGATGGGGAAGAGCTTGCTTATCCAGTTCACATCAGCGTAGAATCTGCTGCACTGTTTATCGGAGTCATAATCGATGCGTACCATTACTTCTCTCTTGTTGCTCTGTGTGCTTGCCTCATTCACTTTGGCACAGGAGAAAATCACCGGTACTGTCGACTACAAGCCGCTTGATGATCCTAAGCAGGTGCCGGCTGAGTATCATCTTGATGCCCACCAGTTTCCCTATGAGATGAAGCTCAAGCAGAGCTACGAGAAGGAAGGCTACAACATCTACACCGTCACTTTCCCGTCGGCGGTGACTACGAAGTATCCTGAGAACAATACCGTTCATTGCGAATGGTATCTGCCAACAGGCAAAGGGCCTTTCCCCGCTACAGTCGTGCTCGACATTCTGGATGGCAGTCAAAAGCTCACCAAGGTGCAATCAACGATTCTTGTTCAGAAAGGCATCGCCTGCCTGACTGTTCAAATGGCCTACTATGGCCCTCGTCGCCCTGCTAATAGCAAGATTAGAATGATTATGCCTGATATCGATCACACCCTGGGAGCGATTCGTCAGACAGTTCTGGACAATCGCCGGGCTGCTGCCTGGATCGCCAGCCGTCCGGAAGTGGATGAGAAACGGCTGGGAATGCTGGGCACATCTCTCGGTTCTTTCATGGGTTCACTGTCGGCTGAGATGGAGCCACGGTTCAAGAAGGTCGCCATTGTGCTGGGCGGGGGCGGCGTCGTGGATGCCTTCTACGATCATCCCCAGGGCGATTCTGTCCGCAAGCTGTGGGAAGCAACTGGCGGAACCAAGGAAAAATTGAAACAGATGATCGCCATCGCTGATCCGATTACTCGAGCGGAGAATCTCAAGGATCGTGAAGTGATTATGTTTGCTGCCAAGAATGACGAGATCGTTCCTCCCACCATGTGCAACCGGATGTGGGAAGCGCTCGGCAAGCCGAAGATCATTTGGTACGAAGCTGGGCACTACACAGCGATTCTGTTCATCACCAACGCTCTGCAGCACACGATCGAGCATTTCAAGAAGTAGGCAGAATGATCACCGGACGTGGGTAAACCGCCAGTAGGGAACGTGCGGCGGCAGGTTCGCTTGCTGATAGTCGTTATCGCCCAGCATATCGTGCAGACGTTTCAGAGCCTGTCGGCGGATGTGAACGTAGTAGTATTCACAGCGGGCATCACGCACGCAGTCCCAGATTTGATAGAGCTGTTCGACTTCTTCCTTGGCGGCACGCAGGTCGGCGTTGTTGGGATAAAGGGGCAGACAGTTCTCCAGATGCTGGCGATACGCCCGATTGAAGAGAAGCAGTTCATTGACGATGGTACGTTCCGGGAACCTGGCTGCGTCGTGGAGCATCGGGGCCTGATGGAGATCGTGGGCACGCCGCTGGAGCATACGAACATCGCTGATGAACTCGTCCGACTTGGCGAGAACGTAGCGTACTTCCCGTGGGTCGAGAAGTTCGTACGACAGAGCCAGGTGCATCATCGGCTTGCCGACGAGAGCATGCCAGGCCGGCGTGAGCTTGGCATCCTGTAAGGAAGGGATTTCGGCGCCTTGCAGGAGCAGGGCGGCAAGCAGGTAATCTATTCCGAACATACGAACCTCCCACCGCATCCATAGATGCGGCCTGGCCTAAGCTGTTGCCAAAGCTGGCGGGGAGAGGTGGCGACCGACCGGAGGTGCGGCTGAGGAAACGAATTCCCTTGGATTAACCAAGCCGGAATGGGTACCCGCAGGGGCAGAAACGGCACGGTCGGACTATTCGCCAGCACTGGTAAGGCTGATCGATTGCGTCCATCCGTTCTCGTTCGACTATCGGGGTGGTGACTTCCGGGCAGGAACTACATAGGGTATTCCTACCCGTTGTCATAAGATCGGCTATAATTCCCTCAGACTTGAGGGTATGTGCCGAATTCGGAGATTTCCCATGGCTGTGCAGCCCAAGCGATTGCTCGAAGTTCAGACCATGGATACGGTGGCGGTCGTCAGTATCATGCAGGGTCGTATTCTGGACGATCAAATCATCCAGCAGTTTGGGGATCAGTTGAACAGCCTGGTTGACCAGGCAGGGCATCAGCGCATCCTGCTCAATTTCGGCAAGGTCGATTACCTTTCGAGCGCCGCCCTCGGCAAGCTGGTCGTTCTGCGCAAGAAGATTGAAGCAGTCAAAGGCAAACTGGCCCTCTCCAACATTGATCCGAGCATTTTTGACGCATTTAAGATCACAGGCTTCGATCGCATCTTCAAGATTTACGACGAAGAACAGGAAGCTCTCCAGTTTCTACAGAAATAGGCTTCCCGTTCGTTCACTCTGCCAGGTCCTGGCTGCTCACTCTCCCCGTTTCGATTCGTCTCGGATTGTCAGGTATGTCAGTACACTCACCAGCTTCAGCACTCTTGTCGTTGCCTGAATGCTTCGTCATCCCCAGCGACGCTTGCGCCGCTCATCGGATTCGTGAGCACATTGCCGGGCGTCTGCGTGAAGGTGGTTACCCTGAACGGGATGTTGTGGACGTGCTACAGGCTCTGGATGAAGCTATGGTCAATGCCATCAAGCACGGCAACCGCTGCGACGGGCAGAAACAACTTCGCATCTCCTTTTGTGTCGATCACGACTGCTTCCAGATTTGCATTGAAGACGAAGGCCAGGGGTTTGATCCGAATGCTGTCCCTGACCCGTGCTCAGCGGCCCTGCTCGACATTCCTTGTGGTCGAGGGCTGTTGATGATGCGGCACTACATGTCCGAGGTCAGCTACCTGGAGCCGGGCAACGCTGTCATGATGGTCAAGAAACGCTGTGGTTGCGAGTAACCGAGATACATGTCGTCAGACTCCCGTCCCTCATCTCTGAGTAAGCTGTTCCGCAAGAAATGGTTTCGCTGGCTGCTTATCCTCATCGTGCTCAGCGTCATAGGCTATTTCGCTTACGATAAGGGCCTGCTGTTCTGGGCCAATTTGCAGAATCAGTGGGCTAAAGCGAACATCAACTTCCAGGACTTTGGTTATCGTTGGTTTATCCTCGGCCTGATCGTTTACCTCGTCAGTGCCGTTTCGACCTTCATTCGCTGGCGTATTCTGCTTCATGCACTGCATATTCGGTGCAGCTATGCTGATGCCATTCGGCTCGGCTTCGTCGGTTACGTCGGGAGCATCTTTCTGCCTGGCTCAATAATGGGCGATGTGTTCAAGGCGGGGTTCATCGTCAAAGAGAATCCGGGAAACCGAGTTGGGGCAGTGTCAAGCATTGTGGTTGATCGGTTGGTGGGACTCTACAGTCTGTTCCTACTCGCTGCCATCGTCGGGTTGTTCAACCTGAACAAGATACTGGCTCAAGCCAACCCGCAGGCAGCCGAGCTGGAGTTGGCTTACTATGCCATCTGTCTGATTGCTGTGGTCGGCTTGATTGCCTACGGACTTTTTCTGGTGATTCCCTTCGAAGGGAAAGGCTATGGTGCCCGTATCGCCCGAATACGGTTCATCGGTCCGATCATGAACAAGGTTCTGGCTGCCTTTACGCAGTACCGCCGATATCCATGGGCGATGGTGCAGGCTGTTCTCATTGGCATGGCAGGGCATGTGGGGTTTGTCTTAAGTTACTACTTCGCTTCGGAAGCTTTGCCCGGCCCTGGCCCAACCCCCAGTTGGCAGTTGCACTTCGTCATTATTCCTTTCTTCATGGTCTTCCAGGCGGTGCCGCTTACCTTCGGAGGTAACTTCGGCGTCGGCGATCTCGTCCTGGGTGTGCTTTATACCTTCGTGGGTGGGATGGAGTTAAAGGGCATTCTAGCATCATTACTTCAGCGACTCATCACCTGGATCGTCGCACTGATCGGTCTGATTTGGTACATTCCTCTTCATCGCCGATATGCTGCGCTCAATGTTCAGCAACCTGAAGCTGAGCCGCTCAATACGGGGGAGGCATCGTCGCACTCTTGAGCCAGGCACTGTACCACATCTCGGCGGTGAACTGAGCGCCTCGACGGGTGTGCTTGACAATAAACGCCCGGCTCTCTTCGGTGGGCTTGTCGAATCCGCCGGCCAAATCGATCTCGTAACATTTTTCGACGTTGTGATGCGATTCGAGGATCACTTCCTGTAGATGAGCCCAGGGATCGCTGAGCTTCGTTACTGTGTAGCCTCTGGCGAGTTCTTCTGCGGTGAAACCATGGGTTTCGGGGAAGCCATCGATCTTGGCGTGAATGCCCTTTTGCTTCATGTGGCCGTCGAGGCCGATTCGTCCATCGTAGTCTCGGGTGGAGTGAAGCGGCATGCAGGCATCACCGGTGTAGTGAGAGAGGATTCCGGCGTAGACCAGGCACTTCATCTTTACTGCTTCGTTGTCGGGTTCCTTGCGGTAGTCGTAGAAGGCACAGGCGAGCTTGTCGTAGTTCTCCATGAGGGCATAGGGCAGGAAGCCGGCCTTCTCGGGAGTGACGCCACGCTTCTTGGCCAATTCTAATCCCTTGAAGCGATCTTTAGGGAGGGTCTCGCCGCCGAACTCTTCCAGATCGATGTAATGGTCAGGCGCTTCGGTGATACGCAGAAACTCGGCCCCTTTGCTTTTGAAACGATCCGGCTCGCCGGCGAGGTGATTGAGCTGTTTGCCTGCGGCTCGGAAGAAGGCAGGCATCTCATCAGGCAGTGCCATGCACGCCGCCTCGGCGATGGTGCCGTGCCCTTTGACCCACCAGGCGTTGGCGGGTAAGCAGAGCACGCCAAACAACAAACCGGTGATCAAAAGAATCTTTGCAGACTGGTTCATGCTAGGTGGTGCTTTCGTTTTCGGGCATGTAGACGTAGGTCACAATGACTTTGCTGTCATCCGGGATGACTTCGTAGATGACTGACAAGGGAGGATAGAAAAAGATGCGTTCCAACCCACTGCGTGATTCACCCAAGGCCTGGGGCTGAGTTCGCAGGAGTGCATCTATTTGATTCGAGGCGAAAGTAATGGATTGCTTATTCTTGGCGTTCGTCCACAGGTTAGTCAGTTGCTGTTCCGCTGAAGGCTGCCAGAGTACCGTCCATTTCATGACGCCTCCAAGTCAGCTAGGATTTCTTTCAGCGTTCGGCCTCCTGTCTCTTTGCGAACCCTGGCTAACTCGCTGTCAGTGGCCGGACAAGTTTTCAAAAGATAGGAGTAGAGCAGGCGATGGTAATCCTTCTCCGGTACGAAGTGGCCGAGCGGTTTGCCTTGCTCATCTTCAATGGCAAAGCTCTCGCTGATATTGGGTAGGCGTTTTTTAAGTTCTGCATCAAGTACGATCTTGGACATTCTTCACCTCCTGCCTCTATTTTACACTGTCGGCGATTGTCCCTACAAGTACGATCTCTGGAGTAGGGATCGTATCGTCGGAGAAATCACCTGAATACCCTTCGATTTCAGGCTGCTTATTGCCAGTTTCTGCTACTCTGGTATGGTATCTTCTTCACGGTTTGCTGATAAGAATGTTCTGTGAATCCTCTCTCATGCGATTTCATCTCGTCGACAACATCCTTGAACTGACTCCCGGCCAGCGGATTGTGACTGCCAAGAACCTCACTCTCGGGGAAGAGTACCTGGCTGACCACTTCCCGGCTTTCCCGGTGCTTCCCGGCGTTTTGATGCTCGAAGCACTGGTGCAATCAGCAGCCTGGCTTATACGGGCCAGTTCAGACTTTGCTCACAGCGTCATCGTGCTGCGTGAAGCCAAGGGCATCAAGTACGGCTCGTTCCTGGAGCCCGGTCAGCAACTCAAGATTACCATCGATGCCATTGGCGGCATTGATCCACAAGCGGAACAACTCACGTTCAAAGGGCTAGGCGAACGGGACGGCACCAATGTCGTCAGCGGTCGAATCGTCCTGGCTCGCTACAACCTGGCCACGAAGTTCCCTGCCCGCGCAGCTATCGATCAACAGATGTTGCTAGGCTATCGGCAGGAGTTCGCCCGGTTGTGGCCTCAAACGTCATAAAATGACGTGATGAAACAAGGAGATATGATGCGATTATCTGGAAAAGTGGCTGTTGTCACCGGCGGCGGGCGGGGCATTGGCAAAGCCATTTGTCAGGCCTACGCAGCGGAAGGCACCAAGGTCGCCATCGTCTACCGTGGTAGTAAAGAAGCAGCCGATGCGCTGGTTGCCGAGATAACAGGCAAGGGTGGCTCTGCGAAAGCGTATCAATGCGATGCCGCTGATCGTGCAGCAGTGAATACCTGTGTCGAAACTATCCTGGCTGACTTCAATCAGATCGACATCCTCGTTAACAATGCCGGTGTCATCAAGGATGGCCTGTTTCTTCGTATGGAACCTGATCACTGGGATGTTGTCATCAACACTAACCTCGGTGGCACCTTTAACTTCACCAAGCCCATCGTCGAAGCGATGTTCCGTGCTCGCAAGGGCCGCATCATCAACCTCTCAAGCGTCGCTGCCCAGCGATTCAACAAGGGGCAGTGCAATTATTCAGCCAGTAAGGGTGCTGTCGAAGCGTTCACCAAGTCGCTGGCTGTCGAAATGGCCAGCAGAGGCGTCAATGTCAACGCCATCGCACCGGGTTTTATCGAGACCGATATGAGCGAAGTGGTGCGCAACATGGCTGGCGATACCATCAAGAACGCCATCCCCATGAAACGGTACGGCAAACCCGAAGATATCGCCAAGGTGGCTGTCTTCCTGGCAAGTGATGAGAGTGCCTACATTACGGGACAGGTCATTACCGTCGATGGCGGCCTCGGATTAGGCGCAATGTAAGGCTAATTCGTTTGCCTGTCAGGAGTTGAGTCGATAGACTTACTGACCAGTACCATTGAGTTCTGAGATGAACCAGAGGAGCATACCATGTCCATGACGAAGGAAGCCATTTTCGAGAAGGTCAAAGCGACCCTGGCTGACTCGCTCAATGCAGATCCCGAAGACATTAAGCCCGAAGCGACCCTTGCAGGTGATCTCGGCGCTGAATCGATCGATTTTCTCGATATCGTCTTCCGCCTGGAACGAGGCTTCAACACTAAGATTCCCCGTGATGAACTCTTCCCCGAAGCGATCTTCCAGCAGGACCCCAAGTACGTCAAGGACGGCATGGTCACTCCTGACGGCATCAAGGAACTCAAGGATCGCCTGCCGTTTGCCGATGTCGACAAGTTTGCCAAGAACCCACAGATCAAGAACCTCGGCGACCTGTTCACGGTGGAAATGGTCACCCGGTACATCGAACACAAGATGAAGACTGGCGGAGCGAGCTAGCAGTTCTGAACTATCCCGGAGGGTACGAATCAATAGCCGGTGGTTGAGCGTAGCAACACCACCGGTTGTTGATTTTGATGTACAGCATCCCGGAGGGATGCCAGCACTCTTATAGAGTGCATTAAACACATGGATTGCCTCATCCGGTGGTATCTTCGCTCAACCACCGGCTAATAGCTATGATCCCTTCGGGATCAGCAAGGGTGACCAAGATGCGCTGGATGTGGGTAGACCGTTTCACCGAGTTCGAATCAAAGAAGTCCGCCAAGTCGGTCAAGAACTTGAGCCTTGCTGAAGATCACTTTGCCCAGCACTTCCCCGGGTACCCGGTGATGCCGGTCAGCCTGATGCTCGAAGGTCTTGCTCAAACCGGCGGCATTCTGGTGGGGGAAGCCAACAACTTCCAGGAAAAGGTTGTCCTGGCCAAGATCGGTAATGCCAAGTTTACCCGTGAAGCGATGGCGGGCGAGACGTTGATCTATTCCACCAGCATCGTCGATCTGCGGCCCGAAGGGGCGACCATTGAGGGTAAGGTACATATCAACGGCGAACAGATCGGTTCCGCTGAGATCATGTTCATGCACCTGGATAAAGCTCGTTCCGGGGCCATCTTTGGTGACAAGAACTTCGTCTTTGCCGGAGACCTGGGCAACCTGCTCGGCCTATCCAGACTGAAAAACGCTCAGACGACATCGAACTGATTTCTACAATAGCCACTGACACGACCCCCGGTATTTGTTACGATCCGGGGGTTCATGCTATCCCATTCTTCGACATTCGACTCTGTCTATGGCCACTTCACCTTTGCGTACTGTAATCACCGGCGTCGGGCTTATCACTCCTGTGGGCCTGGGCCGTGACTCTGCCTGGCAAGGCATCCTGGCCGGTAAGAGTGCCGTACGCCGCATCACCTCATTCGATCCCAGCGGGCTCGAAGTGCAAATTGGCGCAGAACTGCAAGGGTTCGATGCCAAGAATCATGTGGACAAGAAAGACCGCAAGCAGCTGCGAACGATGGGCAAGGCCATTCAGATTGGCTTCGTGGCCGGTTCACTGGCGATGAAAGATGCCGGTCTGACTCCGGAGAACTTCAACCCGCTTCGGCTGGGCATCAGCTTTGGAGCAGCGACAATCGCTTCAGAGTTGGATGAGTTGACCCATGCAGCAGTCAAGACCACGCTTCCCGGCTTCAAAGAAGTGAATATGAAGACCTGGGGCACTGATGGCATGCCGATGATGCCGCCCCTATGGCTGTTGAAGTATTTGCCCAACTTTGCTGCTGCCCACGTTTCCATTCTCAACAACGCTCAGGGTCCCAGCAACTCCATCACCATGGGCGATGTGGCAGGCAACCTGGCCATCGCTGAAGGCCGCCGCATTATTCAGCGTGGCAATGCGGATATCATGCTCACCGGCGGAAGCGATAGCCGTATTAATCCCTTGAGTATCACACGTTTCCAGATGTTCTATCCGCTCTCACGTCAGAATGAGAATCCTGAGACAGCCTGCCGACCTTTCGATGCCCGGCAAACAGGAATTGTTCTGGGTGAAGGTGCCGGCATTATCGTGCTCGAAGAACTGGAGCACGCCAAGAAGCGTGGAGCCACTATCCATGCCGAAGTCGTCGGTACTGGCGATTCCTGTGACTACGACCTGGATGGCACTGGCATCGCACAGGCTATCAACGCAGCCTTGAAGTCGGCGAATATTACACCTAACGACGTAGATCATGTAGTAGCACAGGGTTACGGCGAAACGAAGCTCGATACAGCCGAGGCTAAGGGCATTCTGGCTGTCTTCGGCAAGCAGTGTCCTCCCGTTGTTGCTATCAAGGGTATGATTGGCAACACCGGGGCTGCTTCGGGGGGATCGAGACGGCCATCAGTGCGTTAGCCCTGCAATCAGGCACGATTCCAGCTTCAATCAACTGTGAACAGCCTTCCCCAGCCATGACTTTGCCGATCCTTACCAAGAGTAAGCCCGTCAGTAAGGATTATTCGCTTAAAATCTGCTTTTCCGATATGGGACAGTGCTCTGTAGTCGTGCTGAAACGATGGCACGGAGTATAAACGGGGTTATACGTCAGAAGTTATCGGTTATCCCTTCCCAACTCGACTTTTTGCTGGCAAACTATACATATTAACTTAAGAATCGTGGTGTTACCCCATCACGCTTATTGATGTATTCAGGTTCTGGTACCTCAAGATGAGTCGGCGAAGAGTAGTTGTGACTGGTTTGGGCGTTATTTCACCGCAAGGTGAATCAGTTGATGCCCTGTATCAGGCACAGATCGCAGGCAAGTCCGCAGTCGGCTGGATTACCCGTTTCGATGCCTCCAGCCTGCCCACCAAAATCGCCGCTGAATGTCGTAACTTCAATCTTGCCAAGCACATCGAAGGCTGAACAATACCATGGCGCTGGACTGAACTCACAATTTGCCCTGGCAGCTACGAAATATGCACTCCAAGACGCCGGGCTGCTTGGTAACAAGGCCCTCCTTCGAGGCATGGGCGTGTACTTGGGTGCAGGTGAAGGCAGGCAGGACTTTGAAAACCTGATGCCGCTCATCGCCAAGACGACCATCGCTGAAAGCATGCAGGTAGATAACATTCGCTTCTGCAAGGATGGTATGCATACCTTCGGCCGTGATGCTGAACGTGAACAGGAAATGCATACCGTCTCTGGAAACGTCGCCCGTCAGTTCCACCTCGGTGGGCCGAATTACGCCTGTCTGACAGCCTGTGCAGCCGGTAGCCAGGCGATTGGTGAAGGGGCTGACATTATCCGTCGTGGCGAAGCAGACCTGATGGTGACGGGTGGCTCTCACACCATGATCCATCCCTTTGGCGTGACAGGCTTTAATCTGCTTACAGCACTCTGTACGCAAGACTCCGATCCCACCAAGGCTTCTTGTCCCTTCGATTTCCGCCGTAACGGGTTCGTGATGGGCGAAGGAGCTGGAATCCTCGTACTCGAAGAATTGGAACATGCCAAGAAGCGTGGAGCCACCATCTATGCCGAACTGGCCGGGTATGGCACCACCGCTGACGCTTATCGAGTGACCGATAGCTGTCCCGATGGTCGTGGCGCCGTGGCCAGCATGCGGGAAGCTCTCAAGGACGCCGGCTTGGTTCCCACTGACATCGGCTACATCAATGCCCATGGCACCAGCACGGTCGTCAACGACAAAGGCGAAACCGCCGCTATCAAGACACTCCTGGGCAGCGAAGCTCGAAAAGTTCCAGTCTCCAGCAGCAAGAGCATGATGGGGCACCTCATCGCCGCTGCCGGGGCTGTTGAAGCCATTATTTGCGTCATGACCCTGAAACACGGGGTTCTGCCGCCCACGATCAATTACGAACATCCAGATCCTGATTGTGATCTGGATTATGTCCCGAACGTCGCTCGGGAAAAGAAGGTCAGCCACATTATGAGCAACAGTTTTGGCTTTGGTGGCCAGAATGTCGCTCTGATTGTGAGCAAGATCTAAGTTCGCTGGCGTCTGAGCCAGGGAACGCTGTCACAACGGCACGGATCGCCGGTATATGGTGATGTCTGGTCTTTCGAACGACCAGGCTGGGATGCCGTTTTCTTGTGTTTGGAGTCGGACAGTGGACTGGATCACTTGGACACTAATCGCTCTGGGAAGCATTCTACTCGCCACCATCGTGGGGCTGGTAGCATTCTTCTTCAGTTGCAAGCGCTGTTACCTGCCGATCGTTCTGCGTATCTTTGAAGAAAAGCCGTTCTTCAAAGCCAGTCAATCGTTCCCCAGCCCGGAAGCGGAAGAATATGACTTTACTACCAAAGACGGCCTAACGCTTGCCGCCTGCCTGATTCGCAGCCAGGCAGTCGAAAAGAAGGGGCTGATCCTCTTTGCACCCGAGTATGGCAGTACCCGCTGGTCTTGCGTCCATTACGCCGGACACCTTCTTGAAGCCGGGTATGATCTCTTTGCCTTCGACTTCCGCAATCAGGGTGACAGCCAGTCTCTCGAAGGTTATCAGCCGTTGCAATGGGTCACACAACACGAAGTCAATGACGTGCGGGCAGCCATCGAGTTTCTCAAGCAAGCGCCGTTCTGCCCGGCTGAAGGCATCGGGTTCTTCGGTGTCAGCCGAGGCGCTGGTGCCGGCATTGTGGCATGTTCGGGGGATCCGTTTGTCAAATGTCTGGTTACCGACGGCGCCTTCGGCACGGTAGCCACCATGATCCGCTTCATGATCAAGTGGGTTTCAATCTACAGCAACAAAATCAACCTGCAGAAGTGGATACCGAAGTGGGGCTATGGTCTCCTGGCTTTGAGCACGCTTAATGAAGTGCATCGCCGCCGACAACTAGCTTTTCCCTCGGTCCGCAACGCCCTGCGACGACTGAGTAATCAGAAGCAGCGTCTTTACATGATCCACGGCAAAGCGGACGGCTACATTCGGCCGGAGATTGCCCTGGATCTGCAAAACGCTGCCCCCAGGAATCTTCGGCAGCTCTGGATGGTCGATGGCGCTGAAGCACAACCAGGCCATTGAGGTCGCTGAAGATGAGTACAAGCTCTTTACTACCTCATTCTTTTCCGAACATCTGGTAACTGAAACTGTCACTCAATCGATGCCCGCGATTGAATTGCAGCCGGTTCAAGGCCAGCGTCGCGGTTCCAGCTACAGTACAGCCGGTATATAACGTAAACCCGGCATACGTGTCGCTCGACTGTCGGGTTTCTCTTGGTATGTTCGCAAGTGGGAAGTGTACTAACAGCTTGTTCATGTGATAGACTTGCCGCAGCTACCGCAGATTCGATCCTGCGGTCGTTCTATCTCAGGATCATGAATGATGTTTTGGCCAACAGTTGCTCCCGCTCTTGCAGGATTCGCCGTCTGGCAGGCACGCCGTTGGGAACAGCGTTTCCTTCAAGCGACCCATCATTGCGCTGATGAGCAGAGTCGATTGTTGCAGAGAATCCTCAGTAACCATCAAAACACCGAGTTTGGCCGCAAGCACGTATTTCAGGAAATCCGCAACTGGGAACAATACCGGATGCGGGTACCCATTCACAAGTACGAAGACCTGGAGCCATATCTCACCCGGGTTCGTCAGGGTCAAACGCAGGCTTTGCTGGCTGATTCACGCATGCACATGTATGCCCTGACCAGCGGCACGACGGCCAGCCGCAAATATATTCCCGTGACTAGGCAGTATCTCAAGGATTACCGTCGAGTCACGTCGATCTGGGGCAAACGCCTTTACGATGATCATCCCACAGCGTTTTTGAAGCCCATACTGCAACTGGTGAGCGACTGGGATGAATGCCGCACTGAAACCGACATTCCGTGCGGCAGTGTCAGTGGCCTGACCACGCACATGATGAAGCCGGTAGTGCGCTGGCTCTATTGCATGCCCGCGTGCACCGGAAAGATCAAAGACGCGAGCGCTAAGCTCTATCTGGCTCTTCGCTTGGGGCTGATGCGGCAGGAGTTGGGAATCCTGGCTGCTGCCAACCCCAGCACGCTCCTCAAGCTTGCACAGATGATGGAAAGCCGGCACGAAGACCTGTTCCGCGACTTGCATGATGGAACGCTGAACGCCGATCTTACTATTGCCGATGACATTCGCCGTCAGTTGCAACCGCTTTTGAAAAAGATGCCTGCACGGGTGAAGCAGCTTGAATCCATCAGAAAACGCCATGGCGTACTGACGCCTGAACATGCCTGGAACCCCATTCATACCATTGGTTGTTGGACGGGGGGTAGTGTGGGACTCTACCTTCGCCAGTTCCCGCAATACTACGGCGCTACACCGATACGCGATTTGGGGCTGCTGGCGAGCGAAGGGCGCATGACGATTCCGCTGGAGGAAAACACTCCCGGCGGCGTGCTCGATATCACCAGCCACTTCTTCGAGTTTATTCCCGAAGGCGAAATCGAGGCGGCCAAACCCGTCACGCTTACCGCAGCCGACCTGGAAATTGGCAAGAACTACTACATTCTGCCAACGACATCTTATGGCCTGTACCGTTACAACATTTACGATGTGGTCAAGGTCATTGACTTCAAGAACACAACGCCAGTTGTTGAGTTCCTGAGTAAGGGCTCGTTGTTCTCGAACATGACAGGAGAAAAGCTGAGCGAGTTCCAGGTAGTCGCCGCCATGAAAGCTGCCTCACAGCGATGGGGGCATTTGCCTTCTGCCTACACGCTGGCGCCCTACTGGGATGCCAGAATGCCTGGTTACAGCCTGTTCCTGGAAGAACACGATCTGGGAGGCCGATCCGTCGAAGAGATGGCATCCGATTTTGATGCCTACTTGAAGGCGCAGAACATTGAGTACGAAACCAAGCGAGACAGTCAAAGACTGGGTATGATCGAAATCTGCCTGATGCCCCGCGGTGCCTGGGCCACTTGGGATATTGCCCGCATCGCCAGGAACGGCGGATCAGCAGAGCAGTACAAGCGGCCCTGTCTAGTCAATCATGTGGATTTCAAATCGACGATGCCGGTACTTCGATCGGTCAGTGGACGCACCAAGGAGCTGGCTTCTCGCTCAGCGTAAACAGTTAAGAATGTAGTAGGGCACGCAATGCGTGCCTCGCAGCAATATGTTCTATTCCATTTCAACCGATAAATATTGCATGCTGGCTGCCATAGTGAGGCACGCACAGCGGCCTCTACGAAAACACTTTGTACAAATGACGATGAATGAAACTACCGAATCTCGCGGGCGGTATCCCAGGCGAGGTAACCTACAACCGCTCCGCCCAGTATGGCGAAAATATCCAGGGTGATGCTGGCCCCGGCAAAGGGGAAGCCGACAAAAATGTCGAGAAGGAATAAGAGCGTCATGAATGCTGCGACGCCGAGTGCGATCCAGCACAATTTCTTCATTACCGGCACGACGATTCCCCTGGTCCGAACTGTCGGGGCGGGCCGCGATCGGGTCGAGGCTGCCGCCTTGGTCTTCGCTGCCACCGGGCTTTCCAGCGGTGGATAGGCAATGTCTGTAGCCATGATTCACCATTCTAGCTGTTCGGGCGGGGCACGCAACACAAGCCTAGCGGCTACAAGGCGTTTCGCCAAGCGATTTCCGGCAAGAAAGCGGTGTAATCGGGAAAATCGGCAGAGGGAAGGGCTCTGGTTCCCCTGTTATCCGGGAAGAAGGATGGGCGAAGAGTAATCAACACCATTCGCTCTCCCTAGCTCCCCTGCCAATATCTGCCGAAAAACCTAACATACCCCATATCTCTCCATCAACTCGCCAGCTTCTGCGTACTATCAGAAGCTGTTATTCGTTATCCGGGAGCGTCCGATGTCTCACACCTCCATCACTCGTCTATTCGGCCTCGGGCCTGACCCCCGGCAAGTTGCGTGGCCTACAGCGCATCAGCCATCCCAATGGCACCCTCACGATGGTCGCCCTCGATCAGAACTCGTCCATGATCAACATGATGAAGGACGCCCTCAAGCTCAAGGGGCATGATCGGGAACCGACGTTTGATGAAATCGTGGAAGCCAAGCTTGATCTTTGCCGCAGCTTCGGGGCCCAAGGCATGCGCGGTGCTGATCGATGCCTATTATGGTGTGGCCAACTTCATCGCCACCGGGGCTATTGGCCGTAACTCCGGGTTGCTGGTACGGGTCGAGAAGTCGGGTGGCCCGAAGAATAGTGTCGATGCCCCGATCACCGAGCTCGAACCGGGCCTGTCGGTTGCCAAGATCAAGCGTCTCGGCGCTGATGCGGTCAAGCTCCTGGCTCCTTTTGAACCTGATGAGTTTGACAGTGCAGAGAAGCAGTTCGCCTTCGTCGAGAAGATCTACAACGAATGCAAGGCCAACGATATTCTCCTGCTCTTGGAGCCGGTCAGCTTCCCGTTCAAGCAGAACGGGCAAAAGGAAGACAAGAAGAGCAAGACGTATCTTGATCGCAAGGCGCGGGCAGTGATCGAAGGCTGCCGCATCCTCAGCGGTATGTGCGATGTCTTCAAGTCGGAGTTCCCGGGCACCCTGGGCCATGAGTCCGACAGCAAGCTCCAGGAAAACCTGCATGCCCTCAACGAAGCGAGCAAGACTCCCTGGGTGCTCCTCTCGGCAGGCGTCGATTTCCCCGATTACAAGAAGCAAGTTGAAATGGCTGTAAAAGCTGGTGCGAGTGGCGTCTTGGGCGGGCGAGCCTTCTGGAAAGAGTTCTTCACCTTCCCGAACCGGGAAGAGAGCCTGAAGTTCGCCAAGACTGAAGGGGCCAACCGAGTCAAGCAGATTCAGGAAATCGTCATGGGCCAGGCCAAGCCCTGGTACAGTCGGTATGGCCTGACCGCCCAGTGCTTCGAGAACATCCGCGCCACCGAAGGCTGGCACTTCCGCTATGGCGGGTTGGAAGATGCGGTAGCCAAGGCAGCGACCAAGGCTGGGGAAGTTTACTAAGCTCTGGCTCCATGATCCCCGACCCTTCGGGCTTGGGGATCATTAGGGGATATTTGCAACCTGCCGCATCAATTCGGCAGCTATCATGCCAACCAACCTACCAACGATAAGCAAGACCAATGCTTGGAAGCGCCTCCGCTTCCTACAGCGCTGGAACGGCTTTCTCTACATCGGCCTCATTCCCGGCGTTCTCTTGCTGTCGATTCTGTTGGGGTTCATTACCAATCAGGGGATCAGTCTGGACACGGGCCTATTTATTGCCGGCATCCCATGGGCGATAGCCATCATCATTTCCAATACTCTTTTGTTTGCTTGCCCCTGCCCGGAATGCTTACAACCCTTCTTCGTGAAGAAGATGACCTTCTGGCACGGCTTCTTTTTTGCCCGACGTAACTGCATCCACTGCGGTGCCAGTAAGCCAGCCTAATCCTGCACGAACCCAATACGGCCCTTCTTCACAGGCGTTTCGGGCGGTTGCGTTAGTTGCCTGATGGCATCGAAGACGATCTTGAAATGCGAATCGTACTTCTTCTCCATCGCCTCCAGTTTCCTGGCCAGGTCTTTGTGGGACAGTAGCAGTTCACGCAACTTGACGAACGTCCGCATGATGGCAATATTGACATCAATCGCCCGCTGACTGTTCAACACGCTAGAGAGCATGGCCACGCCTTGTTCCGTGAAGGCGTAGGGAAGGGTTCGGCGACCACCATGTTTCAAACTTGAGGTCGCAAATTGCGACCTCAAGTTCTCATATTCTTCTTTTGATAACTGAATCATGAAATCGGCAGGGAAACGCTCTGAATTACGCCGAACCTGTTCATTCAACCTCTTAGTTGTTACGCCATAGAGTTGTGCTAAGTCTCCATCTAACATGACCTTATGGCCACGGATAGCTAATATCGACTGTTCAATCCGTTCAACTGGAATTGAAACCAATGCACCCATTATTATCACCTCTAGTTGGCCTCTAGATCATAGCAGACTAAACTTGATGTCGCAATTTGCGACCTTAAACCAGCTTAGCCACGCGAAGCTTCGCACTCCTCGAACGTGGATTGGCTGCTTCCTCAACCTCATCCGCTTCGACGGGCTTCTTGGTCAGTATCTCCCAGGTTGCTGACTCCCTAAAGGCCCATTTGACGATGCGGTCTTCGAGTGAATGAAAGCTGATGATCGCCACTCGACCGCCGGGCTTTACGCACTTTGGCAGCGCTTCGACCAGTCGCTTCAATGCACCCAATTCATCGTTCACGCCAATTCGCAGTGCCTGGAACACTCTCGTAGCTGGGTCAAGGCCCGTTTTGGAACGTGGCAGGCATGACCGCACGAGGTCAGCTAGTTGAATAGTTGTTGTGATCGGCGTCTCGTCTCGGACGGCAACGATCTTCCGAGCTATACGTCGGCTCTGCCGTTCTTCGCCGAGATAGAAGAAGAGGTCAGCCAGGTCACTCTCCGACCAACTGGCGATGATGTCGCCGGCGGTCTGCTCGTCGGTCGGGTCGAGCCGCATATCGAGTGGGCCTTCGCGCTGGAAGCTCAAGCCTCGTTCAGCTGATTCAATCTGATCGGAAGAGAAACCCAGGTCAGCCAGGATGCCATCGACTCGGTCGATCTTGAGTTCATCCAGAACCGTTCGCAGTCGTTCAAAGTTTGAATGAACCAGCGTGAGCTTGGGAGTGTCACTGACCTGTTGCAGTCGTACACGCGCCCGTTCCAGCGCAGCAGGATCACGATCCAAGGCAATCAGATGTCCCTTTGCTCCCAACTTCTCTGCAATCAAACAGGCATGCCCACCTCCGCCCAGTGTCGCATCAACGATCGTCTGCCCCGGCTGCGGCGCCAGAAGATCAAGCACTTGAACGGGAAGTACAGGCAGATGCACGCTCGACATGATAATCCAGAGAAAGGAATGTGAAGAACAGCATAGCAGAAGCTCCTGACAATTTCCTTCTTCTGGCTACTGACTTCTGGCTTCTGGCTCCTTCACGCTTATAATCAGGTACTTCTGAACAATAACAAGAGGTGCAGCCCCGACGATGGAAAGTGCGATTCGCAAAGCCAGTGTGCTGATTGAAGCGCTCAGTTACATCCGCAGCTTCCGTGATAAGATCACGGTCATCAAGCTCGGCGGCTCGGCTATGGAAGACCCCGAAGCGGTAGCTGCTACACTACAGGATGTAGTCTTCATGGAGACCGTCGGCATGCGGCCCGTGCTGGTGCATGGGGGTGGCAAGGCGATTGATCGGGCGATGAAGAACGCAGGCATCGAACCGCGTAAGGTGGCTGGTCGACGTTTTACTGATGATGCCACGCTGAAAATTGTCGTCGATACCCTTCTCAACGAGATCAATGCCGGGCTAGTCAAGCAGATTCAAGACCTCGGTGGACGAGCTGTATCGCTCCATTCCGGGGGTCTCCAGGTTCTTCACGGTCGAAAGTTGGCGATGGCTGACGATCACGGCGAGCCTGTTGATCTGGGCCGGGTGGGCACCGTCACCGGCGTCAACTGTGAACTCATCACCAATATCTGCAAAGCGGATCGAGTGCCGGTCATTCCGTCTCTTGCTTATGACGATGCCTGCCAATGGCTCAATATCAATGCCGACACCGCTGCCTCAGCTGTAGCGCTACATCTGTTGGCTGAGAAGTTCGTCCTGATGACCGACACCCCTGGGATTCTGGGCAACCGCAATGATCCCTCCACACTGATTACCCACCTGGATCGTGCCGGCATCGAAGAACTGGTAGCGTCCAAGGTGATCGATTCCGGCATGTTGCCCAAAGTTGAAGCCTGCCTCGATGCCCTCCGTGCCGGCGTGAAGAAGACCCACATCATCGATGGTAGGCTCAAGCACTCGTTGCTGCTGGAAATCTACACCGATGTGGGAGTGGGTACAGAGATTGTTCTGTAGTAGAAAAGAGAAGCCAGCAGCCAGGAGACAGAATAAATGCAGAAGAAGCACCTCAGCACCACTGATACCGTCGCCCTTTTCCAGAAGTACGTCTTCGCCAACTACAACCGCTATCCGGTGTCGCTGGTGCGTGGGGAAGGTTCACTCATTTGGGATGCTGAGGGGCACCGCTATATCGACTTCTTCCCGGGCTGGGGCTGTAATCTACTCGGCCATTCCCCGGCCAATGTAGTGAAAGCAGTGCAGGAACAGGTCGCTGAATTGATCCACGTTCCCAACACCTGGTACATGGAGGCACAGGGCCAACTGGCCAAGGCCTTATCTGATCGAAGTGGATTTGGCGGACAGTGTTTCTTCTGCAATAGCGGAGCGGAAGCCAACGAGACAGCTATCAAATTGTCCCGTCTTCATGGTCAAGGCAAGCGTTACAAGATCATCACCATGGAAGGAGGCTTTCATGGCCGATCCATGGGAGCAGTTTCTGCAACGGCTCAACCCAAATACCATCAGGGCTTCTATCCACTGCTGCCTGGGTTTACTTATGTGCCTTATGGCGATCTCGAGGCTGTAGCCAAGGCCATCGATGGGGAGACGGCAGCTATACTCGTCGAACCGATTCAGGGTGAAGGTGGCATTCGCATCCCACCTGCCGGCTACCTGCAAGGGCTTCGTAAGCTCGCTGATCAGCATCAACTGCTCTTGATGTTCGATGAAGTCCAGGCTGGTATGGCCCGCACCGGTAAGTGGTTTGGCTTTCAGAACTTTGGAGTTACACCTGATCTGATTACCTTGGCCAAGAGCCTGGCGGGTGGCATTGCTATGGGGGCTGTCGTCGCTCAGCCCAAGGTCGCTGCTATGCTCAAGCCTGGTATGCATGCCTGTACTTTCGGTGGAAACCCCGTCGCCAGTCGAGCTGCCCTGGCTTTCATCGACACCGTTGAAAAAGAAAACCTGTTGAACCGAGCGGTCACGCTCGGCAAGCGATTCCATGATCGTTTCACTGAGGTTCAGAAGAACTGTCCGTGGATCAAGGAAGTCCGCACGATGGGCACCATGGTCGGCATCGAACTGGATCGGGATGGCACTCCTGTGGTGCAGCGCTGCATGGAACGCAAGTTGCTGGTCAACTGCACCAATGGCATAGTAATCCGCCTCTTGCCCGCGCTTAACCTGCCTGATGATGTGTTCAACGAAGGATGCGCTATTCTGGAGAGCGTTCTTCTGGGGCTCGATTCTACAGCAACTGCGAAGAAGTAATAACGAGGTTGATCATGGCTGCTGCAAAGATGAAATCATCGCCTGTGCGTCATTTCCTTGATCTTCTCGATGTCAATACCGATGAGGTCAAGTTGCTGCTGGGCGCTACTGCCAAGCTCAAGGCGATGAAACGGGCTGAGTTTCTTCCACTGGCAGGACATTGCCTGGGACTGGTGTTTGAGAAGCCCTCACTACGCACAAGGGTGAGCTTCCAGGCAGCGATTGGACAACTGGGCGGCACGAGCATTTTCCTCAGCGGTGCTGACGCCGGGCTGGGAACCAGGGAGCCCCTCTCCGACTATGCCCGTGTGATGACCTCGTATGTCGATGCCTTGGTCGTTCGTACTTTTCAGCATGCCACCGTCGAAGGCTTCGCTCAGTACGCCCATTGCCCGATCATCAATGGGCTTTCGGATTACTATCATCCCTGCCAAGCGTTGGCTGATCTGTTTACCATTTCTGAACACTTCAAATCACTCAATCAACGCACTGTCGTCTTCGTTGGCGATGGCAACAACGTCTCCCGGTCGCTGGCTGTGGGCTGTGCCTACCTTGGTTGGAAGTTCAGGTTGTGTTGTCCCAAAGCGTTCGTCTTCGATGACGCTTTCGTGAAGACCTATCAGCAGCGATTTCCCAACATTCATTGTGAAGTCATTCACGATCCGGTGAAGGCGATGGAAGGTGCCGATGTCGTGTATACCGATGTCTGGACCAGCATGGGCCAGGAAAAAGAAGCGGAGGAGCGGCTTAAGCAGTTTCAGGGGTTCCAGGTCAACGCGGCTCTGTTGAAGCACGCCCCAGCCCACGCTGTGGTGATGCATTGCCTGCCTGCTCACCGTGGCGAAGAGATTGCCGCCGACGCTGTCGATTCGGAGCGGAGTATAGTGTTTACCCAGGCAGCGAACCGGCTGCATTTACAGAAGGCTCTTCTGTTGTGGCTGCTGAAGCCGGAGTTGCTGCCAGTGTTATGAGCGTCTCGCCCTGCCCCCGCAGGGTTTCCTGAAACAGCAGTAGCCCGCCCATGTTCTTGAAATGAACTCGCTTGATGCGTGTGAGCATGTTGCTCAGCTTGCCCGCCAGTTTGCCAATCCATTGGCCACTTAGTTCATCCAGAGGAACTTCCTTGAGGGCTTCTTGATCTCTGTCCATAATCAACTGACTCAACGAGGTGCCGGCCTGCACATTGGTCAGTTCGGGCAGACGATGTTCGTTGGCTGCTGCCAGGTTTAGTTTGATGGTACGCAGGATGCCATGTAGTTCTTCCATCACTTGATGGGCGCTATCGTGATCAAGCTGCTGGTGAGTATTCAGGTAGCCCATTACCCCCATGAACTTCGCTTCCTCCACCAGCATCCCCTTTAAGAGTTGCTGGATTGTTTCCTGAAGCGATACCGTTCTACCAGCTCAACGGTACGCGGAAGGTCGCAGGGTTGATGCTGATCCAACAACTGGGCCAGGGCGAAATGGAGTTGAAAGATCTGTCGATCCAGGTCATGGAAGTGTTTTACGTCCTGATCAATCTCAGCTTCCACGTTCCCGAGCAGTTGAGGCACATCCTTGATGGTGCGATCCACTTCACGAAAGGGGAATGTTGTCTTCTTCAAGCTGTACTGACCGGTACGCAGGCCTTGCAGCAACTCCCGTTCGGCCTGCCTTTGGAGGAAAAGCTTCATTCTTGAGCCTTGATCCTCTCCCAGCCAGCGGTCGAGGAGTTCATGAAGCCCCTGGCGGGTTAGCTGGTATTCCTGATCCGCTTTCAAATCACCTGGCTGAACGAAACGACCATCGTAGAAGCCATGATACTTGGAATCGTAAGTGGTCTCCGCATGCTCGGCATTGATAAACTGTTGCACTGCAACGGCAGGCTCCGGGTGGTACGGCTCCTTACGGCCCATGAGTTGTGTGTAGGCAATTTCCGTGACTGCCCGACAAAGCGCAGCACGATCACCGAACAGCAGCCACGGAGACCGCTCATCGACCATGCTGCGGAAGTAGATGCGCTTGGCATTCTGCTCCCGCATCTGATTCGTAGGGTGGGATCGCAAATGATCGGGAATGCCGTCCGGTGTAGCCTGGAATACCTGAACCTGCTGTCCCGAATCCATGGGTAAAGCAGGGGGAGTTCCCAGCGTCGGCTCTTTACGCAATGTCCTCAACCGTTCGGCAGACTGTGATTGATGATAAAACAGGTCATCCGTCAGATGACCATGATCAGCAGCAGCATTTAGTGAATTGGCAGCATCGGCAAGAGCTTCACTGGCGAAATCAAGGCGTGCCAAGGCATGCACAATGGCGTCGGAGCCGCAAAGTCTCACGGCCACATTATCGGCGTTGTACTCAAGCTGTCGGCTCAGTGAGAGATGCAGGAGGCTCAAACCCTGTAGCGCTCCACCCATTCCCTGACGGAGGAGCCAAAGCACACCTTTGAGACCCCAAGCCGGAAACGAGACACGCAAATCAATTGAAGCCCATTGATCGACAAACTGATCCCATCCATCCCGGGAATACACCACATCATCAATGACGCGGCGAGCGAGCATCAGGTAACTACCCAGCCCCGCGCTTCTTTGGGCGAAATGGCCAATTTCATGGGCGAGTACCGCCTTAAACTCAGCCAGATTGAGAACATTCACCAGTCCCAGGCCGATCAACAGGTCCTTCTTAGGCGGTATGATCAGATTGAGGAGTGACGAGTTGTAAATCACCGAGGCATTCACGTCGGCACTGAGATAAACTTGCCGTGGACGGGCCGCACCGGCATCGTGACACACTTGATGAATGAACTGCCAGAGCTGTGGCGAATCCTTTTCGTAGAGCCGTAGATACTGATCACGATCGATTCGTTGGCCTTTGAACAGGCCTTTGACGAGAAAGATGATGAGCAGACCCAGTGCGGCCATTCCTCCAAATTTTAATATCACCATCGCTACGGTACCTCGTGGAGAACGAGATACTTCGACCGGTATCTGCATCATCAGGTAGATGCACCAGCCAACAGCGGCGATGACGGCAAGATAGAACGCCAGAAAGAGAAACAAACTCAGTAGCATCGCTGCCGAGCGTAACCGGTACGCAGTACTGAGCCGGGTAATGGTGGCGGGGATGTTTGCAGGCGTGGGAGGATACGGAAAGGACAGTACAGCCGACATGGTACTTCCTCAATATGTCTTGGAACCCATCATTCTCTATACAGCAAAACAACCGGCGATGCAGCATGTCGCCGGTTGTTCATTATTAATCCCTGACTCTGTTGATGAATACTATAGCGACCAGCCCTTGCGGTATTCGGGCTGGATATACTGCATCGCTTCGGGGCAGTTGGTCACCTTCATGTTGGGGCCATCCCATTCAATTCGCTTGCCAACTCGCATAGCCACGTTGCCCAGCAGCATAGTCTCGGTGAACAGTGCTGCGTAATCGAAGTTGGAATAGGGGCGAGCACCTCCTTGGATGCCTTCGACCCATTCCTTCTTCATGCCCCGGTCGCCGCCGTTGTTGCGGGCCAAAGTGATGGGTGGGCCGCTTTCACCCGATTTCAGCTTCTTGCTCCTCAACGGGGAAGTCCTTTTCGGGATAGAGGCGATACTCTGCACCGTAGTCGTTCGGAGAAAAGAGAATACCCTTCTTGCCGACGATGATGCTGCCACTATCGGATAATTTCTCGATCATACCGGTCGCTTTGTCGACCTTAAGGCACTTGCTAAGCACATCGACAGGAGGCTGCACCAGCGAAGCCTTGCGGCCATCGGGCAACAGCACACGTCCTTCGTACCAGTAGAGCTTGCAGGGCTGCATATCGCCCCGGGCTGGGAACTCGTACATCATCGAGGCCCAGGCGGGGTAGGTTTCGGAGTTAAGCGGGCCACTGACAGCCGAGACTGCTGTGGGGTAGCCGAGCTTGCAGGCCCGGAACGCCATGTTGGCGGTATGGCAAGCCATATCGCCTAGAGCTCCAGTGCCGAAGTCCAGAAAGCCACGCCAGGCGAAGGGATGCAGGCTGGAGTGATATTCGCGGAAAGGGGCAGGCCCAATGAACTCATCCCAATGGACCATTGAAGGTACTGGCTTAGTAGCGGGACGTGCCACGATTTCGGGGGCCTGAGGCCAAACGGGGCGGTTCGTCCAGACGTGGATTTCCTTGATCTGCCCCAGCACACCACCCTGGATCAGTTCAACCGCTCGCCGGAGACCGTTCTCTGCGGAACCCTGGTTTCCCATCTGAGTGACGACTTTCATCTCGCTGGCGGTTTCACGCATCTTGCGGGCTTCATGCACGGTATGGGTCAAAGGTTTTTGACAGTAAACATGCTTGCCCATCTTCATCGCCATGACGGCAGCAACCGAGTGGGTATGATCGGGCGTGCTGACGACGACAGCATCAATGTTCTTGCCTTGTTCTTCGAGCATCTTGCGGAAGTCGAAGTACTTCTTGGGATTGTGCTTATCGCCTTTGTTCAGGTCGGCGTAGGTCTTATTGCAGCGTTCATCGTCGATATCGCAGATGGCGACGACATCACCGAACCCGGCGGCCTGGGTAATATCGCTGTGGCCTTTACCGCCGACGCCGATGCCGGCGATGCGGAGCTTTTCATTCGGGGAGCGGGGGTGAAGGTTGGCGGCGGCGGTGCCGGTCACCCAGAAGCCTGCGCCGGCGGCCAGGGCGCTGGTCTGTATAAACTGACGACGAGACGGTGAAGACATGGAGACGCTCTCCTCAAGCAATTCGGGGGAAAGGTGCAGTGCCTTAAGGCACTGTAGAGGTAGGACTGCTCTACCAGAATATGCTGCTGATCATGGGAATGCCAGCGGAAAATGTCGTATTCGATGTGCCTGAGAATGTTCTGCTATCTCCCCGGCATTCCTACAATAAGTTGGGCAACCATCTAGAAGGAATCGCTGGTGAAGATTGTTCGTTTCCCCCATCCGGCATTACGCTACAAGGCTCAGCCGGTTAAAGTTGTTGATAATGAAGTCCGCAAGGTGATCGATGCACTGAAGGATCTTACCTATCAGAACGAGGGCCTGGGCCTGGCAGCGCCTCAACTGGCTGTGCCGCTACAGATCTTTTTCATGAACCCGACAGGAGAGAAGGCTCAGCAACATGAAGAACGGGTGTTCCTTAATCCGGTGATTACCCTTCGTGAGGGCAGCATTGAGAAAGAAGAAGGTTGTCTAAGCTTTCCCGAACTCTACCAGAACGTCCGTCGTGCCATGAAGATCCAGGTAAAGGCCTATGATCCTGAAGGCAATCCCATTGATCTGATTCTGGACGACCTGCCTGCGCACATTGTCCAACATGAAACGGATCATCTGCACGGCAAGTTGTTCATCGACTACTTCAGCACGATCGGCAAACTCGCCAGCCGGGGCATGGTCTCTCAGTTTGAGCGGGAGTTCAATCAATCGCAGGAGCGGGGGGAGTTACCCTCGAAGAAGGAACTGCTCAGGCAACTCCGGCAGTTGGAGGAGCAGTTCAAGGAAGGCGCTTCGCCGTCGGAGCCGAAGCCGGTGATCTGAGTTGATCTTACGCTTTTGGATAGAGTTGCTCAGCACGCTGGAAGAGTACCCAGGAAGTGGCGATATACTTGTCGCTACCCTGAGGGCGATTGCCACGATGCGTGTGAGTAAACCCGGCTGGGGCAATCAGCAGAGTGCCAGGTTCGGGAGCGATCTTGCGATTCTGATAGAGGAACTCCGTTTCGCCTGCTGCGTTTACCGGGTTCAAGTAGATGGTCCAAAGCAACACTCGATGCAGCGCCTCGCAACTGGCATCGAGCGGGTACTGCTCTGAGTGCCAGTGGGGATAGCCACCCTGATCGGCAATGTACTTCTGAAGATTGATGGTGCCGCAACGGAAAGCTACCATGAGCATTTGGGTATAAAGTTCATCGTCAATGCGATCAAAAGCTTCGTCGTTGATGAGAGTAACCTGGCCGGTGGCCGGATCCTGATAGCGCAAGGCCAGCGGGCCAATCATGGCGAAGCGATATTTGCGGATGTACTGCTTCAGCCCGTTGAAGACGATGCTGTTGAAGAGTTGCACCAGGGGTCGCCATTCGGGATGGTTATTGATCCCGATGTCGTAACTATTCTTCAGCGTAGTATCGACTCCGGAACCCACACGACCGCGAGTCGCTTGCCCGCTACTTTCAAACTGCTGAACAATTTGCTCGCATTGCTGGGCCGATAGGACACCTGGGTAAATCTCGATAAAGTCAGCCATTATAGGGAACTCCTGAGGAATGAAGGAGTCTTAATCAGTAGGATCGGCATGATCCTTAAAGTCAGAAGGAGAAAGTGTAAAGAAACACTGGCCACGAGCCTTCTGCTATGTTGGAATAGTAACTTCGTGATTCCCCATCCACCTGGTTTTCTGGTTTACCCCCATGGCACGAGATCGTAAAGCTCTTCGTCATCAGCGACGTTTCATTCGCCCCGAATTAATGCTCCTGGAAGATCGCTGTGTGCCTGCGATCGTTTATCCCATCAACAACTCTGATTATGATCCCAATAGTATCCTGGTGCGTTTTACGTCCGTAGCCGGCGCCAACGCATTTACCGCAGCCAATGCGGCGGCATTAAATGCCACGGGTCAGGTTTTTTCTTCTTCTCTTACGATGGCCAGTTTTAGAAGTTCGGGCGAAGTGGCGGACTTACTTGTGCCGGGACTTCGGGAAATCACTTTTGACGGCAGTCATTTTACTGTCACTCAGATGATGAACTACTTGGCGACGCAGAGCAATGTCAATTACATCGAGGCAAACTATCTCTACCACGCGTCCGCCACGATTCCGAACGATACGAACTTTGCCAACCTTTGGGGAATGAATAATACCGGCCAGGTGATTGGCGGCCAAACGGGTATTGCTGACGCAGACATTGATGCTCCTGAAGCCTGGGATTTGTCCAAGGGTAGCGGAAACTTTGTGATTGCGGTCATTGACACAGGTGTGGACTATAACCATCCGGATTTAGCTGCAAATATCTGGACTAATCCAGGGGAGATTCCTGGTGACGGCATCGATAACGATGGCAACGGCTTCATCGACGATACACGGGGGTGGGATTTCGCGAACAACGACAATAACCCGATGGATGACAATAACCATGGTACCCACTGCGCGGGGACTATCGGCGGTATCGGGAACAATAATGCGGGAGTGGCGGGCGTTAACTGGAATGTCAAGATCATGCCGATGAAGTTTCTTGGCGCTAACGGCAGCGGGTCGGGTGCCAATGCTCTCAAATGCCTGAATTACGCAGTTGCTGCCGGAGCCAAAGTATCCAGCAACAGTTGGGGTGGAGGTGGCTTCAGTCAATCGTTCCTCGATGCCCTGAAGGCGGCAGAAACTAAGGGACACCTTTTCATTGCCGCAGCAGGCAACTCAGGTCAAAATAATGACGCCATTCCGGCTTATCCATCCGGGTATGACTCTCCGAATGTGATGGCAGTGGCAGCCACGGACAATCGGGATGCCCTGGCCAGCTTCTCTCAGTACGGTGCTACCACGGTTGATTTAGGCGCACCGGGCGTGAACATCTACAGCACCAAACCTGGCAACGCCTACCAATACCTGAGCGGCACCTCCATGGCGACTCCCGCGGTCGCCGGCGCCGCTGCGCTCGTCTGGGATTTCTATCCCACGTTTACCTACACCGACATCATGCGCCGCATTTATGCAACGGTTGACAAGATAGGTGCGCTTACCGGCAAGGTAGCGACGGGGGGACGATTAAACGTCTTCCGAGCTCTGAGAAATACCGCTCCGACCGGGTTGCCTGAAACTTACAACATGAACCAGGGACTAACACTAACGACCACCGTCGCCCAAGGTGTGTTGGCCAATGATAGCGACGCCGAGGCTGATCCCTTCACAGCACAACTGGTGACAGGCCCCGGCAACGGCACTCTGACGCTCAATCCCAATGGCTCCTTTGTCTATAAACCTAATGTACTGTTCTTCGGTACCGACACATTTACTTATTGCCCCAAGGATTTTGGTCTGGCCGGGACGCCCGTCACCGTCACCATCAATGTTTCGCACAACAACGTAGCACCTATCTCCCTTGATGACGGCCCGGGCGGCCTGTATCTCGTTCATCCGGGATTAGTCCTTAATGTCGCTGCGCCCGGAGTGCTAGCTAACGATTTTGATCCGGACGGTCCGTTCTCAGGGTTGACAGCCGTTAAGCTCACGAGCCCCACCAAGGGTACGGTGGTGCTGAACCCAAACGGCTCCTTTGTCTATACACCCAACGCCGGTGCAACGGGGAATGATACCTTCACCTATTCAGCCTTTGATGGTACTCAAAACGGCAACACTGCCACGGTGACGATCCGTATCAATCGAGTGCCCACGGCGTACAGCAGTTCCTGGGTGACCAAACCCTTGACCAATATCTCCGGTAATGTGTTGACCGGTGCCACTGATCCTGACATTGACCCGCTGACTGCTCAGCTCATCAGCGGACCAGCCAATGGAGCATTTAGTCTGCTGCCTTCGGGCTTTTTCAGCTACACACCGAATGCGGGCTTTGCCGGACAGGATAGCTTTGTGATTGCAGCAAACGATGGCTGGGAGAACAGCGCACCCGTCACTGTCACCATCCGTGTGGATCGGTTGCCTGTCGCTAATCCTGATTCTTTCTCCATCAATAAGAACGGCGTGCTCGAAGTGTTCTCGCCTGGTGTTCTCGGCAACGATACAGATGCTGATAACAACCCAACCCTCGTTGATGTGCTCCACGCCCAGTTGGTCACTACGACTACCAACGGCACGCTGCTTCTCGATCCCAACGGTTACTTCCGGTATACTCCCAATCTCAATTTCTTCGGCACCGACAGTTTCACCTATCAAGTCGATGACGGATTGTTTGTGGGTAATATTACCACCGTGTCGATCGATGTGAAAGCCACTCCCACGGCGCTTCCAGATGGATATTCAACCAATAACCCTACGCTGATCGTTCCCAACACCAGCGGCCTTCTCGTCAATGACTCGTCACCTAATTCATCTCTGCTGACGGCCCGACTGGTGACCGGCCCTGCTCACGGCCAGGTGACTGTCAATCCTGATGGAAGCTTTAACTATCAGACATTTAACGGCTTCCTTGGTGTTGATACCTTTACTTATGTCGCCAACGACGGATTCTATGACAGCGACCCGGCTACGGTGACCATCGGTGTCTACAACCCGAATCGGCTCCCGACAGCCGTCAACGATTTCTATAGCACCCCTGCTAATACTCCCCTTAACATCCCCGCGCCGGGCGTGTTGGGCAACGATACCGATCCCGATAACGATGTGCTGGTCGCCACGCTGGTCACTGGCAGCCGCTACGGTAACCTGTTGCTGAACTTTGATGGTAGTTTCAGCTATTCGCCTCAGCCGAACTTCAACGGCGTTGATTCCTTTACCTATCAGGCTTCTGACGGAAAGGGACTCAGCACCAATATCGCCACGGTAGAAATTGTCGTGGGAACTCCGGTTACTCCAACCTCACCGAACCACAGAGTGATTCTGGGACAGGATCAGGGCGGTTCACTCAAGGTGATTGCCGGAGAAACCGGCGCTCTGGTGTTCAAGATCACACCCTATGGGACATATACCGGCGGCATCCGTGTAGCCACCGGCGATGTCGATGGCGACGGCACCCCGGATATCATCACCGCTCCCGGTCCTCAAACCGGCAAAAACACCAAGTTGCCCGTTCGGGTGTTTGACGGCAAGACCGGCACAGCCCTTCCGGGCATTCTCGGCACCGGTTTCTATCCGTTCAACACCACGAGCAATACTTACCTGGGAGGAATCCAGGTGGCTGCCGGCGATGTCAACGGCGATGGGTTTGCCGATATTGTGGTCGGCGCTGATTCCACTCCTGGCACCGGTATCCCCTGGGTGCGAACCATTAACGGCGCTACCCGGCGCAGTCTTTTCCACATGGTACGGCGGGATCACTCCTTATACAGGCACCACCTTTGGAGGCGTGCGCGTAGCGGTGGGTGATGTCAACGGCGATGGCCGGGCTGACATTGTCACCGCTCCCCTGGGCGGCACCACTGCCGCTGCCGGCACGCAAACCGTTAAGGTCTATAACCCCAAGGCAGCAACCGTTACAGCCGGGCTGATTCGGTCCTTCAACCCCTATTCCACCAACGTGGCGGGCGGCGTTTATGTCGCTGTGGGTGATCTCGATGGTGATGGCAAGGCTGATATTGTCACTGGCGCAGCCAGCAACGCCAATGGCCAGGTGCGAGTCTTCAGCGGGGCGACCGGAGCAGTCCTGAAGAGCTTCTCGGTAGCTGGTTCCACCACCGGCCCTGCTCGAGTAGCAGTCGGTGATGTCAACGGTGACGGCATCCTCGATTTAGTCGTCGGCATTACCACTCCAGGTTCCAACAGCAAAGCCCGGGTATATGATTACGCTACCCTGGCAGAGATGTTGACCAGCAGCGTGACGTATGGCGATAGCTATACGGGCGGTTTATTCACTACCGCCCTGGGACGGCTCAACTAAGAGGGGATCTTTTCAGCCCGAAGCGGCAGCGAGGGTGGACCTTGCGATTGCATATGCCTCCTCGTTAGCGCGTCGGGCCGGCATCATTCACCACTGACTGTTTCGGTCAGTGGTGTTCTTGTTGAAACAGGCGACCTTGTTCCATGCTCTTTCTTTCTCTCGAAACTTCCTGTGACGAAACGGCAGCAGCGGTCTTCGAGGCGGGAACGGACGAAACGGGCCCGGTGATCAGATCCAGCGTGGTGGCTTCGCAGCTTGGACTTCATGCCCGGTTTGGTGGAGTCGTCCCCGAGGTGGCAGCTCGAGCGCATCTGCAACAACTCCTGCCGGTGATTCACGCCGCTTTGACGAAAGCCAACGTGACGATGCACGACATTCAGGCCATCGCGGTCATGAACCGCCCCGGTCTGGTGGGGGCGCTGTTGATGGGTGTCAGCGCCGCCAAGGCGTTGGCCTGGTCGCTGGGCATTCCCCTTTTGGCTGTCAACCATATCGATGCCCACCTGTACGCGTGCCGCCTGGCGGCGCAGCGGAACATTTATCCATGCATCGGGTTAGTTGTCAGCGGCGGCCATACGACTCTGTTTCACTGCCACGATGCGCTCGATTGCCGGCCTATCGGCGGGACGATAGACGATGCCGCCGGCGAAGCCTTTGACAAGGTGGCGGCGCTGTTGGGACTGGGTTTTCCCGGCGGGCCCGCTGTCGAAAAGACAGCCAGGGTTGGGCGAGCCGACGCCTTTGCTTTTCCTCGCAGTTTCATCCATGAAGATCGACTCGATTTCAGCTTTAGCGGCCTCAAGACGGCGGTTCGTTACAGCCTGCGTGATCTGGAAGCTGAAGGGAAGAGCATCAACGATCAAGTGAAGGCCGACGTGGCGGCAAGCTTTCAGCAAGCTGTCATTGATGTGTTGGTCACGAAGTGCCGTCAGGCACTCCGACAAAAGAGCTTGACTACCCTGGCAGTGGGCGGCGGCGTAACCGCCAATCAGGCTTTCCGCTCAGCCCTGGAAGCGATGGCCCGGAAGGACAAGATGAATCTGATCATTCCGCCGATGGCCTGGTGTACCGATAACGCGGCCATGGCTTCACTGGCCGTTGAATCGTGGCGGCGGGGCGATCTTGCCCGCTTAGACCTTGATGCTGAACCGGTCTGGAGCGGTAGAAAGACCAAACAAGCTGGTCTTAAGCGCTAGCGATTCAGACTGCCCTCTGCATACAATATGCACATCCCCTGGAGCATCGAATGGCCACGCCTCCGAAGACCCCGCTCGTCGGCATCATTATGGGTTCGACCTCCGATTGGGAGACGATGCAGCACGCTGCCCAGATGCTGGAGCGGTTTGAAGTGCCGTTCGAGGCCAGGGTTGTCTCGGCCCATCGAACGCCTGATCTGCTGTTCGAATATGCCGATGGCGCTGCCCGGCGCGGCTTGGAAGTGCTGATTGCCGGAGCAGGGGGGGCAGCTCATTTGCCGGGCATGGCTGCCGCCAAGACGACGCTCCCCGTGCTGGGGGTGCCGGTGGAATCAAGAGTGTTGCGTGGCGTCGATTCGCTGCTTTCCATCGTACAGATGCCCGTAGGCATCCCTGTGGGAACGCTTGCCATCGGTAGTGCCGGCGCGGGCAACGCCGCCTTGCTGGCTATCGCCATTCTTGGCAACAAGTATCCCCAGTATCGGACAGCTCTTGGTGAATATCGCCGCTGGCAGACCGAGACGGTGCTTGGCCAAAAGCTGCCCGCAGCCACCGCTTCATCGTAAATAGATGATGGCTTGAAGCGAATGACTATCCAGCCGCTCATCGTCATGAGCCAGGAGTATGACCCCGTGCGTTCTGTCCCCTTCACCATCACCTCGCTCTTTGCCGGTCTGGGGCAGTGTCACGGGATCGTCTATGATGAAGAAGACAGTCTTCGATTTGAATTCCAGATTAAGGATTCGATCAGCGGTATTCTTAAGAGCGGCGTCAAGCAGGTGCGTATCCCTGTGCAGCAGATCATCTCTGTTGATCTGGTGAAAGGTTGGCTCGGTTCGGTGCGTGCCGGGGTGAAGATTATTCTGCAGGGCGCTTTGCTTGATTCGCTGAAGGAGTTACCCGGTATGAATCAGGGCAAAATCGAACTATGCATCTCGAAAGCCAACGCTGCGCTGGCCCAGGAGTTTGTAGAAGGCTTATATAGCGTATAGTTGCCATCACGCTCCCGGTGATGGTTGCTGAGGAAATAACCTCATCTCAAAAAAAAGAGGCATGGCCCTAAGACCATGCCTCAGCAAATTGCTTCAGTCACTACTTCATCTGCGTCCAGTGCAATACCGTAGGCGGCACTGGCAACGGGCGGATGGTCATCAAACCAGTATGGTTCAGGGAGAGTTGAAGGACAATAGTAGTGGCCGTCTGGGTGATAATCTGGGCGTATTCGCCTCCCACATCGCTTTCCACATACACCGTTCGACCGCCTGTTGCGCCGTCTGTACTGTAGAACGGGTTAGTTGAAGCCAGGGTGGCCTGAACCGTCCGGGGCATGGTCATGCTGTTGACACGCCCAGGCAAGGTGACCAGAGCGGTATAGGAACCTGCGGGGCTGATCGCCGTCAGATTCGGGAAGGTCGAATAACGGGGATCAAGATTGGGGAACAGGTTGGAGTCCATCAAGGTGTTGATGCCGGCCTTGGAATCGTGCAGAGCCCAGTTTTGCAGCCAGCGATCGATCGTGGTGCGGTCGATCACGGCAAAGAACCGGTATCGGGTGTTCTTACCTTGAATCTGTCCCAGTTCGGCGCCGATTCCGGTGGCATCGTCGTATTCAAAGAATCCGATGGTCATCCACACGGAGAAGGTGTTGCTGCGAACGGTCATATTGTTCCAGATCTTGCTCAGCAACTCGAATCGCCGATAGGGGTGATCCTGTCCCGGATTGCCGATCTCAAAGAGGGTGCGGGTGAAGCGGTGCGGATCGCCCACGTCGCCGCCTACCGGTGAAGTCATATCGTTTGCGCGTGGTGTGCCAAAGGCGACAGAGCCACCCGCCTGCTCCTGGTAGCGGTCGCTTAAGAAGGTGTTGCCAATGCCCTGCTGAGGAATCCCCAGCGAAGCGGTAATGTCGCCGGTACCCATGCCCTGGAACGGGCGGTCTTCGGGCACGGGCACGGTGCCATTCGCCCCAGATTGCCCCACCATACGAGTGCCGTAGTAGTATTGCGGCTGTCGTTGCTGTTGAAGCCTGGTGAAGACGTTGTCAACAACCACATCACGATTGCCGACCGGGCCATAGAAACAATTCATCGCCTGTGCGTCCGCCAGAGCCCAGAAGGTTTCGCGATCCCACATCGTATTGATGTTGATCTTGCCCGGCTGACGACCGCTGACGTAGGTGTAATCAATCGTCAGCGGTTCACTGATGGTGGTGCCGGCTACGGAAGGATCAACCGACAACACGACTCGAATGCAGTTTCTCGCTCGATCGATTTCGAGGATGGTCGCCCGCTGTTCGGGTACGATGGTCGAAGCGGAACCGGCGTTGATAACGACGGTATCGCCGACGCTGTAGTTCGTATCGGTGACGGTGTTCGGGGTACTGTAGGGAGTGTTGGAGTTGTACGCATTGAAGGAACCGGTAGCAGGGTCGAAGACCGAGTCGCCGGCTTTGATATTTAGCAATGCATCGTTGGCACTGATGTTGCGGGTGGTCGTCAGGTTGGGCAGGCCGACGTTTCCGCCGGTGATAGCGCCATGATCGAGCTGAATCCAGCGGGAATGGTTATTGACAGCTGGTGCCAGAGGAGCGCTGATGTTGGGACTGTTGCCTCCGGCTGTCAGCGTTGGAATCGCTGAGGTGAAGCGGAATTGGCCTACATCCACGCCCGGGTTCCTGACCGCCACCGTTTCGAGGAAACGATAGAGACGGCTGGAAGACTGGAGATCGACATTCTGCAATGCCCGGTACCAGGGAGCGTAGTGGGCGAACGGAATGGTCAATTTCACCTGTACCCCGGTTACCCCGGCGGCAGTGACGTTTGTCGTGGTTTGGAACGTGCCAGTGAGATGATTGACGGCCGTCGCCAGGGCCCACTCAGACTGGTTGCCCGCTGGGGCGAGCCAGGTGACATAGACCAGATCATTTTCACGCAGCGAGAACGGGATGCCACGATCAGAGCCGATGAACCCGGCAGCGGCGGTGACCGTCACACCGGTTCCCGGTGCCAGTGTTGCTGTAGAGGAGGTTGCGGTAATCACTGGTGTCAACCGGTTGAACTGCTGAGTCAGCTCGTGGGGCTTGAAGCCGCTGACATGCAGGAGTTCAGCAGGGCTGGTCGGAGAACGATCCAGATGCACCAGCCAATCGAAGGGAAGACGCATGGTGTTGCTGTAGCTGATGCCGCCTGTGTTGGGCTGGGGATTGGGTGAGGTAATGGGACCTGTGGCAGACCGGTCAGTTTCTACACCATTGTGGCGAAGGAACGTGTGCTGAGGCTGAGCAGTCAGAGCCTGAAGGCCGGCAGCAGCATTATCACGATCAGGACGCTGGTCAACCCATACGCCTGAGACGGTAGTGCCAGCTGTTACTTCATTCATGCTTGCATAGGGTTGCAGCTTTCCGTAGGAACGACGATCCGTTACTGCCGCATAGCTGGCATCGGGGCCGCCGCTGTTATTGCGGACAGCGTGTTGAATAACAATATTGCTCACATAGTCGATGGTGATGTATGGGTTGTAAGGCAAGGTGGTGCTGTTCATTTCGCCTGTCGCCAGCACCGTGGTATCGTTGATGGGATTGTGGGGCAGAGAGGGGTTTGCCAGTCGCTGCAAGAGGATTGCTGACCGATTATCGTTGTTATCGGTAAAAGGAGTGCCAGCTCTGGCGATACGTTCTGCCTGCACCATATTGCCATCGCTGTAGTTAGGTGTGGGGAAGTTCAATGGGCTGGTGGGCGGCGTCACAGCGCCGGTCGTGGCGCTTTCAGGGGGCGTGGGTGTGCCGCCAACACTTGGTCCAACAAGATAGAAGCCGTTGTTATTGGTCGTCGTGCCGTTGCCGTAACTGGTGTCGGAAGGGAGCACGGTTTCATTGGCGGGGAAGTAGACGAACTTAGTCTGCGTATCGCCCAGATTGTTCGGGAAGCCTTGCGTATTGGCTTGATTGGTGCGCATGGCGGCAATGTTCGCACTAGTAGCGTTTCTGGCGATGATCAAACGATAGACCGAGGTGCCGCCGACATTCAGCCGGGCTTCGGCAGGTTGATTGGCGGGTCCTGCGCCTGCTGAACCAGGCCAGACGCCAGGATAGCTGCTATTCATCAAGGGGTTATAGAGTTCGACCCAGTGATTCACATCATAGTCGTTTTGCGCCTGGTTCATTGGCATCGGGTCGCCAGGGTGATTGACCGCTTCGACGTACACTTCATTGAGGAGCAGGCGGGGCAGTTCGGTGCCCCAGACGATCTTGGCGGCTCCGGTAGCGGTGATGTCGGAGACTTCCATCCACGTGGAGTAGTCGTCGTTATCGATGTAGTCGACCATGTTGACAGCCAATTGAGCGATGTAACGGTAGCCGTTATCGTTGCTGGGCTGCATCAGCATCTTGAGATTGTTGTAAATCTCCTTGGCCATGCGCTGGCGGGCCTGCAGGGCGATCATGTACTGGGCGCGGACGACGGGGTTCGCCAGATCGAGCTGCGTGTTGTTGTTGGCCGGGAGTGGATAGTCGGGCAGTTGACGGGAGAGATCGAGCCGATCAAAGCTGTTGACCGTGGAGCCGGAGACTTTGGCGAAGATGGAACGCCAGGAGTAGTTGGCGTTGCTGAAGAAGTCGCCCGTAGTGACGGCGGAGCCTGACGTGGCTTGCGTGCTTCCTGCGCCGCCATTGGTCAGATTGGTGTTGTTTCCCGTGGCGGGAACGGCATAGTCACCGGTAGCGTTGCTGAACCAGGGGGTGATACCGACGTTGCCCAAGTCGTTGCTGTAGAGCGTTTGCTGCCAGCGCTGTTGAGCGGTGGTGTACGACGAGGGGATAAGCTTGCGAAGCTCGCCGCCCGACTTGTCGCCGCCCGAATCTTTGGTGAGATAGAGTTCCTGATGGTTCTGCGGGCCGAAGGTGCGGTGCGAGCCGGCACCGGTGCCGGAATCATTATTGTTGCCGGGCTGAGAATCGGCGAAGGGGGAAAGGAAAAACGGACTGCGGTTCACGCCGCCACGCTGGTATTCGCTCGGAGTGCCGCTGGCGAAGCCATTGACGTAGTTGTTGGGATCGACCACGAACGGGGCTTTGAAGTAGGGGAAGCGCAGGAAGAGCGGATCGGTGATGACGACAGGCGCCTCACCAGATACCTGCCACGACTTGGAAGGGGCATAGTACACGGTGGCATTGATGCCATCGTAAGTGCCGTCGATGTTGATCGGAGCGTAGGGCGAGCCGGTACGGAAAATGGGCGAGTACATGGCTCGTGCGGAAGTGGGGTAGGTGCCTGCCGCCGTGGTGGGGTTGCCATCAGCCAGCGAAGTGTACCCGGCTTTTCCTCTGTAAACGGCGGGGCCGGATCCGGCACTATAATATCCACCCATCATGGCAGCAAGCTCGCTGCGGATAGTCGCCGTCGTGATCGGCGGCTGACCGTAGAGAGGAATGTTGAAGGCTTCAGTCAGCTTGGTCTGATTGATTTCAGAGGGGTGCATGCCGTGTGCGGAAGCATGATAAGGCAGTTGTCCCGCCCCATCTTGAGCACGGAAGTTGCCTGCCGTGTTGAGGTTCACCTTGCCATCGTTATCCATGATGAACAGGGCGACCATGGGCTTGACCTTGCGGTTGTTCGACCACTGCATGGAGGGGAAGCCCACGTCCATCCAGTAGCTGTCGTTGTTGGCGAAGACAGGAGTGGTGCCGTTGAAACCGACGAGGGTTTTGACTTCGGGGGGGAGGTTCTTCACGTCGCCGCCGAGATCACCGGGCGGAGGGAAGTTGGGGTTCAGCCGGGCCGTGGGCCGAAGCGTATGGTTGGCCATACCGGCGGCATTCAACTGTAATGTAGCAGTCAAACCTGCCATGTTTACAGAAATATTGGATACATAGGTGAATCCTGCCGGCAGGGCAGGTAGAGCACCGACTACTAATGTTGCCTGATTCTTCCAAAAGTCCTGGTGACGAGCACCACTGGGAAACACTTGATTACTATAAGGGTTCAAAACAATCTCGTAATAACCAACCGTAGGCGCTGGTAGAAGTATTCTGAATAGCAACGCGGAACTTCATTTCCCTGGCCCAAGACCTGGCGATGGCCACCGGGCCGTGGGTCGTACCGGAAGGTAAATGAGTGCCATACGTCACTTCACGGAAGTTAGCGTTGACCCCGCCCAGATAGAGATTCTTGTGATCGGGATAGGTGTAGGTCGGATTCAAACTACCGTCTGTTGTTTCATTGTAAGTGCGGCCTTGATAGTTGATCTTGTAGAGTTGGTCCTGGCCTGTGTAGAGGCCTGTAGGGATATCAATGATTTGCGCAGGCAATCGCCCCGTGCCGTTGAAGGGCACCACATTCTGCACCGTGTTGCCGTTCGTTCGCCCGTACATGTTCTCCAGCAAACTCTGCAGGTAAGAGCGCTGAGGCGTTGTTCTGCGTTGGGAAGATCAGTTGGCGCAGCACGTAGTTGAGCATCAGGTCGGCATCGGGCAGCTTGACGGTTTCGCCTGCCTTCTGATCCTGGGCCTTGGTGGCTTCCGCCTCAGCAAAGTAGACGAAGGCGACGCCGATGGAGGCGAAGAGGGTGATGAGGGCGAGCACCACCAGGAGGATGACGCCTCGCCGCCGGTCTCGCTGTTTCGATGAAAGCAACATAACGCACCTCGTAGGCCGGAACACTGGGGGATGAGCTGTGAATCCACAGCGGATGAACCAGAAGCTCCGCGGTTACATGTCTTGAATGATCGTGATCTGCCGGGTCTGCTTGCTCTTAGGCTCGTAGACTCGGATGGTTATTTGGATAGAGGTGAAGGGGAACGTATGAGTCCTGGGGGATTCCGTGGGGTTCAACAGAGGAGACCCCGCTCCGCCCGTGGCGGTAGGGCTGCCTTCATAACGGGTGGTGCCGGTATCGAAGGTGCCATTATCGGTCAGGTTGAAGCCGCCTGCAGGATAAGTAGGAACGGTGTTGACTGTCGTTCCGTAGGCTGGCGCGAGATAGTCGCCGGGCATGCCAGCCGCTGTCGGCATGGTGTTGGCGACGAGTCCCGTGGTGACATCCACGACATCATTGAAGGTGTCGCCGATATCGACATAGGCTCCACGGCCGGAAGTGGGGGTGAGCGGAATCTTGTAAGCAAACGGATCGAACACTTTCACATCGAAGCTGATGACGTTGGTCAGCATGATGTCGCTGCCATCCTGGTTTCCGAGCAGATCAAGAGGCCGAGGCGTGCGAATGCCGCCGGCATTGATGCGGCGGGCACGATGCTGCACATCGGCCATGGAGTTGTAGAAGAAATTGCCGGAGACCGAGTTGAAGTACGCGCTCACATCGTTATCGATGGAGTAACGGGTGGCAATCTGTCCGGCGGGGAAGGTGTTGTAGAACGCATCGCCGTTGACTGCCGAGCCATCGCTGAATCGATTGGGAACCAGAAGCCAGGCCTGTCGGTAGAGGTTGAAGGTCAGCACCGGGCCGCCGGCGGTCAACACGCCGGGGGTGTTCTGCGAACCATCGACACCGAGGAAGTAGAGCAGTTCCGCCGCCTGGGTGGTGTACATGCCGTTACCGGCGCTATCGTAGCGGGTGGCGCCGGTGGAGAGCCCGGCATTATCGATCAGTGCGCCGGCTCGGACTTTGCCGTAGAAGAACTTGTCCGGATCGTTGCCTTCCAGTCGGCTGGTGAAGTGGAGCGTATCGGAAGGAATGGCAATCACGCCGCCGCCGGTGAAGGCGGGGAGGTCTCGATAGCTGGGCCGTCCTGAGGAGTCGGTGCCTTCCAGGAACATGGTGGCCCGGTTCGGTCGGCGGTTGGGCCATTCCTCGACGGAGAAGAAACCTTCCGTAGGAGTCTTCATCTGGTATGGTGCCAGTTGGCGAAGCAGAGCCTTGGCTTCGTCTGCGGTGTACGTTCCTGCTTTGAGTCCATCGAGCACCGGCATGGCACGCCCGGTGGCGGTGCATTCGCTGAGCTTCTTGCTGCCATCGAAGTGGGGAGCTTTGAGATCACGTCGGATGATGTTGGCGACAGTGCGCAGGCGTTGTTCCAGATCGGCCAGCGCTTTGAAGTTGCCGAACGCTTCGATCCCCTTCACGAAGGCTTCGGACATGATGGCCATGATGAAGATGGAGAGCACAGGGCAATGAGCATCTCCACGAGCGTGAGGCCCGCTCGGGAAGGCTTCAGATGGTTGGGATGAAGTCGCATGTTACGCCTCTGAATAGTCCTGAGTGCTGAGTCCTGAGTGCTGAGTTAAGAGAAGATGTGCCTGGTGTTGCACGCTTCCCCCCTCACCCCAACCCCTCTCCCACAAGGGAAGAGGGGAGATTATTCTTATTCTGGCTCCTGGCTTCTTACTTCTGGTTTCTAGCGTTGCGGCATCTTGCCCATGCTCTTGGTGATCACATCGGAGATGCCGGTCATGACCGTGGCTGTGAAGCCATCAGACTTGGCCGGGCGATCCAGGGTGATGGTCTGGTAATACGCGCCGGCGAAGGGTTCCTTTCGTACCTCGCTGATGTCGAGGACTTTGTAGAACTGCCCGCCCGCCAGACCGAAATGGAGATTATGAGTGCCGGCCCCTGAGGTAAACGGCACTGTTGCGGCTACAAAGGTATCCAGGAACGGCAGCTTCTCGGTCGGGAAAGCGGGATCGTAATCGGGCAGGATCAACGTGCTGTCCAGAATCCAATCACCCACTTTGAGAGTGGAGGGTTGTGCCGAAGTCAAAGCAATGGCGGCTTGCGTGAGGCCCTTCACAAAGACCTTCCCGTTGCCATCTATGCCGGCAGCGCTGGAGACGGGAATGTTGCTCCCGTAGGTCGTTTCCCCGGTAGGGAAGGTGCCAGGAAAAACGGGCCGGCTGTTGTAGACGACAGCTGACACTTCGCAGAGTTCAGGGTTCTTGTAATCAGACCAGGTACACATGTAGCCCCAGGTAAACCGGCGCTGGCGGGAGAACTGACCGGCGACCTGCAAAGGCTGGCCGTTGGTATCGAAGTTGATTTCATCGCCCATGCTGAGTTCCGTCTGCATGCGAAGCGCAAAGCCTGGATCAACGCCATACTGCGACATGGAACTGCGAGGAATGCCGACGGTTAATCTTCCCGTGCCGCCGGCGGCTCGGGTGCCGAACGGGATATAGGTCAGGTTGTTGGTGGCATTGTCCACGCCCACGTGGTAGGGAATACGAGACGTCGGCTCAAAGAAGGAAATAGCCGTGGGAGGATCGACGAAGACCGGAGGGAACTTTACTCGGGTACCTGCGGGTACGTTTGCCGCCAAGTCGGTGCTGAACGTCCAAGTGCCTGCTCCCAGACCTGTCCCTGTATCGATCAGGAACATGGTGCGTCCCCCCAAGGCGGGGCCAGTGAGAGGGACAAGTGATCTCCACATCAGGCTTGCGTTGTTTGTCTCCGGGCGATAGAGGTCGTCGTTACGGACGCTTTGTGCTGTGCCAGACGACATCATCGACATGCCGCCGACAGTTGCAACTGTCATGTGCGGTATCTCGGTGGATGATTGAGCATTAGCGGCGGCGCGGGCGATTTGTTCGTTATCGAGGGCCCACTTCGCCTGTTGGAAGGCGGCGGGGAAGAGGGCGAGCAGTGAGATCATACCGATGGCCATGACGAACATCGCCATCAGCACTTCGGTAAGAGTGAAGCCCCTGCGGGGTCGGGCTTCGGGAAAGCGAATCATGAGATAACTCCTTCAAGCAACTGCCAGGGGTGGAGATAAAAGCCTCGGGTTGAGGGCCACCCCACAGCAGCGATGTACGGTTACTGGCCTGTGTCGGCGGAGATACGACCCTTGCCGGTGCGGGCGTTAGCGAGCGGATCGGCGGTGTTATTGCTGAGTGGGTATGAACCAATGAAGCCGGTGCGGCCATTGATGGCCACGATAGCCTGGTTATCAGCGTTGCCCTGAGCGGCAGTGATCTGTCGAGCTGCCCAGAGATTGGGATCGCCACGAGAGTGGAGCCAGAGGGCGACAAGGCCGGAGGAGCCGACGTTGAATTGCCCGAATACTCCCCCGGCATTCTGATTTCCGAAGTCTTGATTTGTAGGCAAGATTTCACCTGTGGGCGAAAACAGAATGTCTACAAATTGCGGAGCAATTCTATTTGCAACCGCTGTCTGGTTGATCCCTGTTATCAATGTGGTGTTAATACCAGCCGATACGCCGGACATGCTGATGGTGCCAGTAGAATCGATATCAGCATTGGGGCGTACTCCAAAGAGTGGACCACCTGATGTTGCGGGGGGGGCGGCAAAGAATGGAACACGGGAATTAGTTAGGTCAATCACCACATCTTGTGGGAATTTGACTGGAGGAATTGCCTCAATGACTCGTGGTTGGCGAATGATACGGTAGTTGGCACGACCATTCACTGAAGGCAGGACATCTCTTGTCAGCGGACGATCCAACTCTATGACAGGCACAGGAATGACATTGGCATTTCCTGAGATATTGACATTGAATGAAGTCACTCTGCCAGCAGCATTTGCGGCGGATACTGAAACAATGGTGTAGATTTCGCCAACCCCATTGATCTCGACTTTGTCGCCAGGTTGCACTCGTGCGGCCAGGGAAGCGACATTTGCAGTGACTGCAGCATTAACATTATCGACGAATGAAAATTCAAAACGCTGAGCACGATAGAAGATGCCACTGGCAACAGCGTTAGCGCCTTGCCAACGATTAGCGGCAGGTTGCAGTGGACAGATTGGCCCAAAGAGCAGCCTGTTTCGCGGGATATTAGTTCTGGTCTGAACTGTGCCTGCTGTATCTACCAGTGCAGTGAAAGTAAATGGGCCGGCACCGACAGTTACGTCGTCATAGCCAACTGGCAAATCGGATGGAACAGGCACTGTTATGTCGGGCGGTGTTATGGCAGGATTTCGTGAAAACCAGGGTTGGCTCACAACGGTGGATGTTCCGTTAGTAGAGATGCCCCAAACCCAATGCTGATTGTAATCACCTTGGTCTTCGATGTACTGAATCTGATCGTACCAGGCGAAGCCCTGGCCGGTTGTCAAATTACGCAGTGCGCTGTTTGCAATAACAAGACGAATACCGCATGGTCGATGTTCAGAAACAGCCCGAGACTTAGCAATAGATAGCGCGTTTTCCACCATGCTGGCGGCTTTAGGCACCTGATCTCGATCGGTCATATTCAACACGATAGGGATGAACATTGCGGCAACGCCTGCAATGATTCCAAGAACCACCAGCATTTCAACAAGCGTAAAGGCCGAACGGCGACGAGTGAATACCATGGCTGTTCTCCTTTATTGTTGACCGCTGAGGTTAATCTTGAGTCGATAAGAATCGAGGTTGTCTTCCCAAGTGGTAAACAATTTGTCGCCACCTGCGGAGATAAGCACAAAGGGGGCATATTCCTGTGCCCATCGGTCTGGCGGGCTGCCGGGGCCATTCAAATTACTTGGTTGTGGACGATACCCGAAGTTAGATCGAAAGAAGTCTTGATGCTGAGGAGTTCCTGGGGCTGCCGGGCAAAGGTGTACTCCCGTGAGCCAGGTAACACCGCCAGAAGGGAATTGAGCTCTCCATGCTTCGGAATTGCGGAACGCTCCTTCAGGATCGAATGGATCGCTGTTCCATCGACTAGTAAATGTCTGGAAAGCTCTTCCCTTATTGTAAAGTGCCTGCAAAGGGTCAGCATTATTGACCAGAATGTCGTAGTAACTTGTTCCTAATACTGCTGCGGCTGGGCATACTGTAGGACTGCGTAACCCCATCCAGAAGTAGTCGCGGTTGATGGCTGCACGTGGAGAGCCAAAATTATCCCACGTATTGCCATGACGCAGGAAGAAGAATGGCGTTCCCCAAGCGTCGGTGAGTGTCGGGTTCTGGCTTGCATATCCATTCGCCAGGTTGGTCCCGTCGGCAAGCACCACGGCTTGAGGAGGGATATCGATGGCTGAAGAGATGGTGACTTCTGTATTAGTGAACTCATCCATCGAAGAAGCGTTCATCGATTGAAATGCCGCGAGAAGACATGCCGAGTTTTGCCTTTGCAATATTCGTGACATGTCTGCCGCTGTAGGACAAGCAGTGAATTGCAAATCTGTCATGACTGTCGGAACGGTGCTTCTCAATCGCAGATAGATACCACGTGCCGCAGGATAACCGTTCGTGGCGTCATACAAGGCCTGTGATTCGAGGATGTTATAGTACGCTTCAGAATAGGTTTCCGGGAATGACCACTTGTACAAGTACAGCACCTTCAAAGCTTCTGCTCGTCGTCCATCGCCGTGGGCCTGACGGTAGAGTGCTACAGGCGTCTCCCATTCCTTGGCATCTTTGTAAATCTGAGTCAAGCGGCGTTGAACCATTCGCTCGACTACTCTGGTCATCGTCTGCTCAGTATTCTTCTGCTTTACCCAATTGAAGCTCTTGCCGATGGCACCGATGGTGAGGGCGAGGATCACGATGATGATGGTGATTACGACGAGGAGTTCGACCAGCGTGAAGGCATGGCGTTGATGTTTTTGAGAGAGTCGCATCTTCGTTCTCCTCGTCCATCGGGCGTTACTGTCTTGCGCATCCACCCCCGGCCTCTAGAGCCGGGGGCTAAATAGTTACTTGGGTACCACGCGACCGTTGGTCACGTTGGTGATGTTGTCATAATTGGCCTGGAGCATATCGACCGTCACCGCGGGAAGCACCGAGGTGGGAATGAATAAGCTCTGTTCCGGATCGGTCTGGTTGTACTGGCCACCGGTCCCGAACTGCTTGTCCTTACCGGCTGAGATGATCTGATAAGTGTCAGGTTTGTGGAACTTGAAGCTAACAGCTGTACCCCAACCAGCCGGCGCGACGGGTGGCACCGATGAACTGAAGTAGGGCACAAAGTAAACAGAGCCTGTCGTAGTCAGCGTATGGCAATCGTTAGAGGAACTCAGAGAAGTGGGAAGATAGGCGTTGGGGTAATTGTTAGTGCCAGGGAACTTGGAGGCAAAGTAGGCATAGGGTGTGCCGTAGACATCGTTGTAGGATGGAAACAGTGTCGAGGAGGAAGCCGCAGTCGTGTTGAGACGGGCAGCGTCGAAAACAAAGAAACCCCCGAGTCGAGCGCCGGTTGTTTGTGCGGTCGGATTGGTCCTATCGGTGTTGAACCCGATGCCATCACTGCCGTTGTAACGCATGCCGCTGAGGAAATAGACCAGGCAGTGTTGGCCTTCGAGCAGTTGATAGCCGGCCTGGATAGTGGGATTGTTTGATGCATCCAGACTGCCATTCCAGTTATGGTTGGCACTGAGATTGATGCCGGGGAAGATGGCCGTCAGATATTCAGAAGAATATGCACCCAGAGCCGCCCACTGAGCTGCCGAGAGACCGGACGCCGCAGGCGGGGGGATTGACCCGTTGATGATATTGTTCAACGTGCCACCGGTTTCGCAAAGGATAATCCGCCCCGGTGGATACCGCCCAAACGTGCTCTTGAACTGCTCGCAAGCTTGTGCCAGACGATTGACATCGGCTACCACCTTTGTCTCATCCAGATAGGCGTATACCTTGCTAATCACCCCCAGGGTGAGGGCCATGAGGATGCCGATGATGGTGATGACCACCAGCAGTTCGATGAGCGTAAAGCCTTTTCGGTCCAAGCCGTTGCGTTTTTGAACAGAGATCAGACGCATGGGTTCCTCACTTTAGCAAAAAGGCCGTATCTGAGAGGGTGGTTAGAGTCAACCGGGGGTATAGTGCATCTCTTGTGCCAAGATTAGTAGCTAGGAGCTAGAAGCTAGTAGCCAGAAGGTGGTTTATTCAACTTCCAAGGGGAAGGTCCCTCCCCCCGTGACAGAGAGAGGGATCGTTGTCTCCTAGCTACTAGCTTCTTGCTACTAGCTACTTTTTCTTACTTCCCGCCGCCGCCTAGCTTTTCGAGGATGGCGAGCATCGGCATGAATAGGGCGACGACGATGAAGCCGACGCACACGCCGAGGAACACCACCATGATCGGCTCAAGCAGGCTGATCAAGCTTTCCACGAGGATATCAACTTCTTCCTCGTAAACTTCGGCGACCTTGTAGAGCATCTTGTCGAGCTCGCCGGTCTCTTCGCCGACGTCAATCATGTTGACGACCATGTCATCGACCAGGCGGCTTTCCTTGAGCGGGGCGGCGATGGTTTCACCTTCCCGGATCGACTCGTAGACACGCTGGTACATATGCTCGTAGACGGCGTTGTTGCACGTTTCCTTGACAATCGACAGGGCTTCGAGGATCGGCACGCCGGAACTCACGAGGGTGCCCAGCGTTCTTGTAGTTCGCGCGATGATCGTTTTCTCGATGATGCCGCCGACAATCGGGATGTGGAGCTTGATCCAATCCCAGATGTATCTTCCCTTCTTGAACAGGCAGACGAGCTTGATGAAGAGCCAGATGCCGATGAGCACCAGCGGAAAGACGTACCAGTTATGCTGGACGAAATCGGAGATATCGAGCAGCAGTTCGGTCATGGCCGGCAGCTTCATCTGGAAGTCGGCGAAGATCTTCTTGAACTTCGGGATGATGTAGATGAGGATGAAGCTCAAGATGGCGACGGCGACGAGGATGACCACGATCGGGTAGACCATGGCACCGATGATCTTGCGCTTGAGGGTCTGGGCCTTTTCCTTGAAGTCGGCCAGACGCTGAAGGATGACTTCGAGAGCACCGCCCGCTTCACCCGCTTTGAGCATGTTGATGTAGAGGCGGTCGAAGCACTTGGGGTGCTTGGCGAAGGCTTCAGAGAGGGTGGAGCCGGATTCGACGTCATCGACGACATCAATGAGGGCGTTCTTGAGAGCGCTGGGCTTGAGCTGGCCTTCGAGAATCTTCAGCGACCGCAGCACCGGCAGACCGGCGTCTTGCAGGGTGCTGAACTGGCGGGTGAAGGTGCAAAGCATCTTGGTGGAGACGCCGCCGATCACGAAGGTCTTCTTCTTCTTGCCGGTCGATTTCTTCTTGGCCTTGGCCTTCTTCTGGCCGCCCGCTTCCTGGATGCGGGTGACGAAGTAGCCCATCTGCTTGATTTTTTGTTGCGCCTCTTCCTCGGTGGCGGCGTCAATCGTGTCCTTGACTTCTTCGCCTTGAGAAGACATGGCTTCGAACTTATAAGTCGGCATTGGCTTTCTCCGGTTTGCTTCTGGCTCCTGCGGAGCCTAGCTCTCGTCTGTTACAGTTTCGCGAGCTATTTCTTCAATTGTTGTTAAGCCCCGCTGCAAAGCTCTTTGGCCGGCTGAACGGAGTGTGGACATTCCGTACTTCTGGCGCAGGCAGAGAGCTCTTCGTGGGAGGCGTTGGCCATGATGAGGTCGCGGATTTCATCGTTGACGGGCATGAATTCGTAGATGCCGGATCGACCACGGTAGCCGGTGTTATTGCAACGGTCGCAGCCTCGGCCATAGAAGAACTTCATGCCGACCGCTTCGTTGGGCTTAAGTCCCAGTTCCATGAGTTGTTCGCCGGAAGGCTCATATTCGGATCGGCAATCGATGCAGATCTTGCGGACTAGTCGTTGTGCCATGATGCCTTCGACGGTCGCGGTGATCAGGTACGGTTCCAGGCCCATGTCCCGCATACGGGTGACGGTGCTGGCAGCATCGTTGGTGTGTAGCGTGCTGAAGACGATGTGGCCGGTGAGAGATGCCTGCACAGCAATCTGAGCTGTTTCCAGATCGCGAATCTCGCCGACGAGTATCTTGTCGGGATCGTGGCGAAGGATGGCACGAAGAGCGTTGGCGAAGGTGACGTCAATTTCGGCGTTGATGGGAATCTGCACGATGCCATCGATGTCGTATTCGACCGGGTCTTCGGTGGTAATGATCTTTTCGGTGATGTCGTTCAGCTCGTTCAGCGCGGAGTAGAGAGTCGTCGTTTTGCCCGCTCCGGTCGGCCCGGTGATGAGGATGATGCCGTTGGGTTTCTTGATGAGCTGACGGAAGGCAGCCAGCATGTCCTCTTCCATGCCGATCTTATCGAGATCGAGCTGGACGACGGTACGATCCAGGATTCGAATGACGACGCTTTCGCCAAACATGGTGGGCAGCACCGAGACGCGCATATCGACCTGGTTGCCACCGACGTTCAATTCGATGCGGCCGTCTTGGGGCAGGCGGCGTTCGGCGATATCGAGGTTGGACATGACCTTGATACGGCTGCTGATCGCGGTCGCCAGGTGTCGGGGGGGAGGCACCATTTCATAGAGCACGCCGTCGCAGCGGTAACGCATCTTGTATTCATCTTCAAACGGTTCGAAGTGAATGTCGGAGGCGCGATCTTTAATGCCCAGGAGCATCACCATGTTCAGCAGCTTGCGAACCGGGGCAGCGTCCTGGAGTTCGGTGAGAGCTTCGAGATCGATCGAGGATTCACGAGTCAGCCTGCTGAGTTCAGGGCTGGTTTCGAGCTCCTTGATGATATCGATGATGCTTTCCTGCTTGCCGGCGTAGCAGCGGATCTGGGCATCAGCCAGACCCTTGGGAGTGGATAAGAGAGCGGTGACTTCCTTGACGCCGATGAAGTTGCGGAGATCGTCCAAGGCAGGAAGCTGGTTGGGGTCGCCGATGGCGACCGTGAGGGAGTTATCCTTGAGAGCTATGGGCACGACCTTATAAACGGTCGCCATGGTCTCGGGGACTTTCTCAATAGCTTCCGGCTGGAACTTCGATTCGCTGAGGTTGATGAGCTTCAGTCCAAACTGTTCGGCCAGCGCCTGGTAGAGCTGGTCTTCGGTGACCAGTCCTTTGGACAAAGCCGCCTGGCCAATGAGCTGGGCGCTTTCGCGGGCTTCGTTCAGCAGTTCCCAGAGTTGGTCTTCTTCGAGAAGACCCAGATCGACGAGAATCTGGCCGAGCTTCTTACGGCCACCGCTGGTGGAAAGCTGTTTCTTGGCAGGCGTCCCCGGCTTGCCGGGCACTGCGCCGGGCTTGGCGGGTGCCTTGGCAGCAGGGGTGCCGGGCTTGGCAGCGGGTGCTGTAGGTTTCGCAGGAACAGTTCCCGGCCTGGCAGGAGCCTGTGGTGGCTTGGCGGCAGCGGCTGGTGGAACGGGAGGCTTGGCTGGAGCAGAACCAGCTACCGGCGGTTTGACGCCGGGAGGCAACGGCTTACCCGGTGCAGGCGCAGCAGGACGGGGCGCTCCGGCTTGAGGAGAGGCTGGCTTCTGTGGCTGGTTCGGCTGTCCTGACATTGTTCACCTGTAACGCTGGATGAAAGGATTTGAGTTAAATGATGGCAGAACCATCAACTACTCATCATCTTCCTCCTCTTCGTCCTCATCATCCTCGTTTTCATCGTCCTCGTCGTCGCCTTCTTCTTCGTCTTCCAGTTGCCCACGTTCGGCCAGGGCGATTTTGGCTGCCAGCTCAGCGGGACGGGAAGAACGGGAAAGCACTTCTTCCTTCTCGCAGAGCCCCTCTTTCCAGAGCTTGAACAGGCTTTCATCGAGCAGGAACATGCCGTGTTTGCGGCCTGTCTGGATGCTCGAATCGATACGGTAGACCTTGTTCTCACGAATCAGATTCTGGATAGCGGGGGTGACCACCATCATTTCATATGCAGCTATCAGGCCATCAGGCTTCTTGGAGAGCAAAGCCTGCGACAGTACGCCAATGAGGGCGGTGGAGAGCTGGGTTCGAATCTGATCCTGTTGTTCTTTGGGGAACACGTCGACAATACGGTTGATCGTGCTGGCTGCACCGCTGGTATGCAGCGTGCCGAACACCAGGTGCCCCGTTTCAGCAGCTTCGAGGGCAGCGTGGATGGTCTCCAAGTCTCGCATTTCACCGACGAGAATAACGTCTGGATCCATACGAAGAGCACGCTTGAGGGCTTCGGAGAAGCTCGGCACATCGACGCCGATCTCACGCTGGTTGACTGTCGCCTTCTTATGAGTGTGGTAATACTCGATAGGGTCTTCGACCGTGATGATGTGCTTGTCGTAGTTGTCGTTGAGAAAGTTGATCATCGACGCCAGACTGGTGGTTTTGCCGGAACCAGTCGGGCCGGTGACCAGGAGCAATCCACGGGGCCGGGTGATGAGCCGGCGTATCGCATCGGGCATGCGAAGGATTTCGAAGCTGAGGAACTGACTGGGAATGCGTCGGCAGACAATGCCCACGCTGCCTTTTTGTTTGAAGACAGCCACGCGGAATCGGCACTTATCGCCATAGGCGAAACCGAAGTCCGTACCACCCCTTTCCTGAAGCTCCTGCTGGCAACGGTCAGGTGTGATGCTCTTCATGAGAGCAGTGGTATCATCAGGCTCTAATGCTTTAGCTTCGAGTCGTCGTAGTCGTCCATTGACGCGCAAGACTGGAGGCTGGCCCACAGCGATATGAAGATCGCTAGCCTTTAAAGAAAAGACCGTTTCCAGAAGTTTTTCCATTAAGACGCTTTGCACAGCCACCGTTCAAGTCCCTTCTGATGTTCGAGAAAAAGGAAGAGTGGCAACGTCTCCAAGCCCTGCTAGAGTATGCTGGACGTATGCCATCATGCAATCCCTAAGGAAGAAAAACTGTGAAAAAACAAATGTCTGGTCAATACTGCGCAGACACTTTGCTTTATGACTTGTTATTGTGTCCGAGATATTAGATAATTCGTCGATACTCCGTGAGATATGTATCATAATAATGTATTATTATGATACATGTTGGCTATTCTATCCATCATGATGACAAGTGCTAAGCACCTCATCCAGGGTGGTTAGCCCGCGCATGGCTTTTAGAACTCCGTCTTCGAGTAGCGTTTTCATTCCACCTAAACGTGCTTGGCGACGAATCACGACGGTCGATTCGCGCTTAAACGTCATTTCACGGACCGAGGCACTCATCTTCATCATCTCGAAGATACCCTTACGACCTCGGTACCCAGTGTGATTGCAATGGCGCAACCTCTGCCTCTCATGAAAGTGGCCTGAGAGGCTTGTTCTGGCGTGATGCCGGCGGCCTGTAGCTCGGCTTTGATTGGCATGTCTGGCTCTTTACACTTGGGACAGATCATACGTACTAGACGTTGAGCCATCACAGCAATCAAACTGGATGCCACCAAGAAAGGCTGCACTCCAACATCGATAAGGCGAGTGATGGCGCTGGGAGCGTCATTGGTGTGGAGGGTACTGAATACCAAGTGCCCGGTGAGGGAGGCTTGAATCGCGATTTCCGCTGTCTCAACGTCGCGAATTTCGCCAACCAGGATAATGTTTGGAGCCTGGCGTAACATGGCACGAATAATTCGAGCAAAGTTCAACCCAATGGAATGCTTCACCTCCACCTGGTTGATACCTGGCAGGTAGTATTCGACAGGGTCCTCAGCAGTAATGATCTTACGATCAGGGCGGTTAAGCTCATTGAGTGCAGAGTAAAGTGTTGTGGTTTTGCCAGAACCAGTCGGGCCAGTGACCAGGAAGATGCCGTTGGGTCTTTTAATGATCTGCTGAAAGCGGGCGTAATCCTCTTCGGAAAAGCCTAAGTCTTTGATACTTACCTGAATATTGGCGCGGTCTAGAATTCGTAAACAGGCTCCCTGGCCGTGATTAGTAGGGATGATGCTGACGCGTAGATCATAGAACTTGCCGGCCATGTGGAACTTGATGCGGCCATCCTGGGGCCGGCGTTTCTCGCTGATATCGATGCTTCCCATGATTTTGAGGCGGCTCATCATGGCGGGCAGCAGACGTTTCGGCGGGCTGTCTCGTTCCACCAGTACCCCATCGATACGGTACCTGATTCGAATGCGATCAGCAAAAGGCTCAACGTGAATATCCGAAGCACGCAACTGCACTGCTTCCTGGATCATCAGATTGACCAGTTTTACGATAGGGGCTTCGGATTCATTACTCTCAATTGATGCTGCTGTTGATTCAGTCTCGGTTGTATCAATGGCTGTATCGGTAAACTCCGCCAGCATCGAATCGACAGACTCGGTTTCTGACTGGCCATAGTAGCGATTGATCGCTTCGATGATCTGCTCACGAGGAGCCAGGACGGGCTGGATGTCCTTATTCAAGATGAAAGTAAGCTTCTGGATCGTATCGAGATCCATCGGGTCGCTCATAATGACTTTTAAGAGCCCGCTTTCCGAAGAGAGGGGCAGGATGACATTTTCACGAGCAACCGATTCGGGAACCAGTTCGACGACAGCTGCGGGCACGGTCACTTCATCTAGATTGATGGCTTGCAAACCATGATGCTCAGCCATGGCGGAAATGACATCATTGGCCGAGCAATAGCCCAGTTTGACGAGGGCGTCTGCCAGTTTGGCGCCGGTCGACTTCTGGACTGCTGCCGCTTCCTGCAATTGATCACGACCGACGATCCCCTTCTTCACGAGGATATCGGTAAATTCTCCGCCACGACCTTTGCTCATGTTAACCGCTTTGCTGAAGGAACTTCGAAACAGACTAGCCCTATCTTGAGTGTAACCACCCAAGGGTGGAGTACGCAAGGGATTTCATGAGGCAATTCTAACATAGGTCCATGGAACTGGTTTCTATTTCTTCTCTCTCATCTCCTCGATGAGAAAGGCATTTGGGCAATCCTTGGCGATGGACAGGAGAAACTGCTTCAGGCCTGCTTCATCAACTTGTTCTTTGTCGCTTTGCATCATGAGAAGGGTGTTGTTGCCGAGCGGGAGGAGTATTTGCGAGTAAGTTCGACGCTCTTCACCTTCTCGGTGCCGTTGAACTTTTTGTCTAAAGCCACTGAACTCGTATTGACCGGCTCGGATCTTGATCGGCTTTTTTTCGATGACGGTGCCGGTGTTGTTACTGATCTGTAGCGAGTTCTCTAATTCCTCCTGGTTCATGCCGGGCATTTTGAACGAGAAGAGGATCATCGCGTTACCCGACACCACCTCGGCGTTTTCCGCCACGTCGGCGTCGTCGGTGGTGAAGACCATCATATCCATTTTGACTTTCCAGATATCGAACTTCAGCGCCACTCTTCCGGTGTAGTCTGCCGGCAACTTGGCTGTCGGGTAGATCGCTTTCAGCCTGGAGGCGATTTCCTTAGGATCCTCGGTCAGGTTCTCGACCATATGGTTGACGAGCCAGGCGAATACACCCACAAAGAGGGCCGTCAGAATCCCGAGGATGATCAAGCCAATCAGGCATCCTTTGCCGCAACCGCTGCTCTGCCGGGGCGGAGTAACCGCAGGTGGAGTATTGTCAAACTGCTGTTGCTGATCATACTGGCTGAAATCAGTGCTCATGACGGTCTCGGCGTGGTAGTGCAGTTTCTATTATACGCCGAAAAGGTAACCAACAATCTGAAGCTACAACCGAGAAGAATGGCATCAGGAGTTTCTAAGCTGCTTGAGAAAGAGTTGATGTAACCGCCAGGGGGGAGTTGAGTGACATCAGCTGGTTCTGCCGTGCAGGTGAAGAATGATAGAGCATAAAGATATTAACCAGCCAACAGACGATCACTCCTGTCAGTGGAAATAGCGATGGTTGTGGCGGTAAGGTTATCAGAACGAAAACAATTGCCATACAGACGGTAAGAATCGACTTTGTTCGATGGGTCGTGGTCGGGTTCCATAGCACGCCCAGTATGCCGATGAGTGAGGGTAGCAGCAGCGTGCATGAGTGAAGAGCGGGCTGGGGATGAGCTAGCAACATGATTGTCAGCAGAGCGCCAATGAAATGGATGAGCCGTTGTGGATCATGCTCTTCGCCGAAGCCCATCAAACCGCAAGTAAGCACCGTAAGCAGTACCAGTGTCAGAACGGCTAAGGCAATAGCCCACTGATCCCTGGTCGAAGAGCTTTCCGATATTCCCTGTTTGATGACCCCGATCAGTGAAGGGCTGTGTTGATCGTCAAAGGCATTTTTCTTGATCACTGAGACATATTGTTCGTTTAAGCGGTTGGTGCCCTGCAAGCCGAACATCAGCCCCGGCAGCAACACCAGCGTGAATAGAAGTCCCGTGATCATGCCCAACGGCATCATTCGATCTCGCCGCCAAATGGGGATAAAAACCAATATCACCGAAGTAAACTGCAAACAGACGGCGGCGGCGAGGGCTAACCCTGAGGCAAAGAACTGTCTTCGAACCAAAGTGACCAACAGAGAGGCTATCACCAGCATCAACACACCGTCTGCAAAGCCTGAATGAAGCGAATCAGCCAGGGGAATCACCAGTAAGAGTGGTGGCAGCAAACGATGCAGCCACCAGCGTTGTGGCGGGACGTTACCGACTGAGGCGTTGAGAAGATTGACCAGCCAGTGGGTAGCCAACCAGAAACAGAGCACGTTGACAAAGAACCAGAGCGCTCGAGTAAGCGGGTAGGGAACGGTGGCGCTATCCTTGATCTCTGCTGAGGAATGGCTGAACGGAACGGCGGCGATAGCCATCAACGGTGGACCGCGATAAACGCGAGTCTGCTCGTCATACATTCCCTTGTCATGTAAGACGTTCCAGCCGGCCTGTAGCGAGCTTTGCAACACCTTGGAGGGATTTGCTTCCATCGCCAGCGACAGGCCATAGACAACAACACCTAGAAGCAACAGGCCAAGCAGAACCCGTTGCCACCAGTTCAGTGGATGCTCAGCACACAGCCTTGACGAAGGGATTTGGCGATTCAGACCAGCCACGAAGTGCTCCAGGTGACACACTCTTAGCCACATCGGCTCATCATCGTGCTGGAATGCTCACTTTATTGAGCCTTTTCGAGTTGTTCCAAAATGGCCAGCAGCGCATCCGCTTCAGTCGCACCATGTGCTTCGATGCGCCGCATTTGATTGGGTTGAGAGGCTACCGGGAAGTGCCCCACTGCCTCCCAATCGCCATTATCGAGCGCCTTGGTACGCAGGCCGGCAACGCCGAACTTATTCATGCGATTGCGGTAATCTTGCACCAGTTCCGGGCTGCTGGCGGGTGTTGTGTTAGCAACGGGTTTGACCTGTTGATCTCGAATGGGTTCCGGTGGGGGCGGACGCACGCCGAGAGTCAGGTTTGCTGCCCCCGGAGTTACTCCGGGTGTAACGGACGACTCTACAGGCGTCGAGTTGCGTGGTTGCATCTGCAGCGGCCCGATACGATCTGTGCTGCCACTGCGCTGGCTCGCCGGAATAGCCGGGGCTCCTCCTGGAGGAGCGGTCACTCCGGCGGGAGGTTGCTCACCGGCTACCGGCTGTCGTAACTTGGCATTGGCACCAAAGATGGGGTCGGGATTATCAGCCGCGGTGGCAGGCAAACGGTCGCCATTCGTCGTTCGGCAACCACTGAGAATGATTGTGCAAGCAAGTATCAAGAATAGTCGAAACATTATCTCGCCCCCGGCCATAGACCATCACGCTGGGCTATAGCTGGGGTCGAACAGTGTGTCAAGAAGACCTGAAATGGAGAATAGGGAAGATGGGGACAACGGAGATGATCGTAAAAGCTGGAGATCACGTAGCAGTTGTCTTGATCTTTCTGAATCCGACCCGCAGGAACCGGATCACCATGCACGCATTGAAACAGAGGAACAGAAAGAAGAACACGGCGACCGCGACGTAGAACGAGTTGAAAAAATAAGGTTTCGATAAGTCGTGTAGTTTCACGACATCAAACAGCACAAGCATGGCTCCGCCGGCCAGCGGTGGACCAAAAGGAAGTTCGCTCGTTCCCTTGAATAGAAAGGTTACCAGAACGTATAGCAGGCCAAGGATGATGGCGTAACCGAGCACCAGGATCAGTGCCTGCCAACCCAGAAACGCTCCAATCATCATGAGCAAGTCGGCATCGCCTAGGCCCATTGCTTCCCGTTCGTAGGCCCAGGAAAAGAGCGAACGGATGATACGGATCAGGCCAGTGCCAAACAGTGCGCCGATAACAGAGGTGAGAAAGCCGACATACCAGGCGTTCGGCTGCACCTGGGAAACGAACGGGATCGTGACATCCTCAAGCGGTGCCCAGAACGGCCAGTAGTGCAATCCACCAACAAAGCTGTTTTGCACCAGGGGATCGTTGATGTTCAGCGGCCAGGGCCAGCCGACGAAGCTGCCGCCGATAATGCCGACGATGGTTCCAGGGATAGTCAGTCGCAAGGGTATTTCACGCAGGTCGAAGTCGGTCATGGTGGCGACAATGAGAAAGCTCATGAATGTGATCTGATATAGCCACATCATGAAGAGATTGATCGCCGACACGCCACGATAGACTGAGGTGAGATCATTTCGAAGACCGAGATAATAACAGAACGTCACTGCAAAGAGTGTGGCGGTGAACAGCTCGATCCAGAAGTACCTGCTGGAGAACTTCGCTCCGCAGGTGCGGCACTTGCCTTTCAGCATCCAGTAGCTGAGCAGAGGCAGGTTATCCAGTTTGCGGACTGGCTGAAAGCAATTGCCGCAACGAGAGCCGGGCCACCAGAGGCTTTTCTCTAAGGGCAAACGATAGATGCAAACATTGAGCAGACTGCCGACCATCGCCCCGAGGATGAAGATGAACGGCACCAGTACCATTGGGTACTGCAGCGGATTGAACATGAAGGCGTTGAACTCGCTGTACCAATCCATGCTCTATCTCTGGTCGAGGTGTTGGAGAACGAGGCTGACAATCTCTTCTAGCTTATGAGATTCGGTGTCAACGGAGAAATGGGAAGTGGAGGCATACCAGTCTGATCGAGCGTTAATCAGTTGCTTGATTTCCTCCCGCATCGGCAGGCTGGTCAATGCCGGCCGGAGTGAAAGGGTTTTGTTATCCTGCATGAGCCGCTGATAAATCAATTCAGCAGAAGCCTGTAGCCAGACGACTTGACCGGTGGAGCGCAGGAGCTGGCGGTTTTCTTCTCGTAGTATGATGCCACCGCCGGTGGAGACGACCTGACGCGATTGCCCGGCGACGATTTGAAGCATTGCCGATTCGAGATCACGGAAGCAGGCTTCTCCTCGGTGCTTGAAAATGTCAACGATGCGGGTGCGTTCCTGCTGTTCAATGAGATCGTCCAACTCTACCACGGGCCAGCCCAGTTTCGCCGCCAGAAGAGGCGCCAGGGTGGTTTTGCCCACTCCTCGATAGCCAATCAGATAGAGGTTATTCATCGAAGAGCAGGTAGTCTTTTTCAATATCGTCCACAGTTGGTTCACTTGCCTTCATGGGCAGTGCCGGATGCGGCGATACTGGTGAGATTTGACGGCGGACTGCATTCGACATGACTTCGACAGGGGCGTTGACGCCAGTAAAGAGCTTGAACTGCTCAGCCGCCTGGCGGATGAACATCTCAACCCCGGTCACCACCCGGCAGTTGCGGTCTCGAGCTTCCCGGATCATCATCGTCGTTTCGGGATTGTAGACACAATCCATCACCACCAGATTTGGGCGGAACACACTGGCATGCAGTGGGCTTTCATCAACATCAGGATGCTGCCCAACCGGGGTGCAATTGATGATGATCTCCGGGTGCTGGGCATTGCGGGCGTTCCAGTCGACCGCTCGGCAGCCGATCTCATCGGCCAGTCCCAGCCCCTTTTCCGTGCTTCGGTTGGCGATGGTAACGACCGCCCCCTCTCGATGCAGGCCATGAGCCAGGGTTCGTGCCACGCCGCCGGCGCCGAGGATCAGCACCATGCGGCCATGCACCGAATCGCCCGATTCCATGCCCGACATGGCATTCCGAAGGGCAGACAGGGCAGCGTGATAATCGGTGTTGAAGGTCTTCCACCCGGCAGGGCCTGGGATCAGAGTATTCCCCGCTTTGCAGGCGGTGGTGATGGCATCACGTTCGGTGCCCAGTTCATGGGCAGCTTCCTTGTGAGGCATGGTCACACTGTAGCCGCTGACGGGTATCTTCGTGAATGACTGAATAGTGTCGATGAAGTCGTTCTTCGGCACCTGGATCGGAATGTAGACCGCATTGATCCCGGAATGGCGCAGCCCGGCATTGTGAGCGATCGGACTCATGCTGTGCAGGATCGGATCACCCACAACCGCGAATACTTTGGTTTCTTTGTTGATCTTGTCGTAGTGGTAAATTTCACGCATCTCGTCGAACGAGAACATACCGGGAGCGATTCCCCGTTCTTTGTTGAATGCGGCGTAGGTAAAGGGAGCACATACTTGGCCCCCAGCAGACGGCTCGGCAGACCATAGTCGCCCATGGCGATTGCCACCGTCGGCTTCTTGGCGTGCTTCATCAACCGCATCACTCGCCAGTTATCCTGCGGCTTGTCGATACGCACTGCCACCTTGAGCACGTCAGCATCCTGATGATGCATCTTCTCGAATATCTCTTCGAGGTTCCTGGGAAGTTCCTTCATGTTATGGTAACTGACGATGCGTTTGACTTTACCATAGCGTTTGATCTTGTCGGCAATATCGGTCTCGATGTCGACCCAGTCAAACCCGCCGACGATGGCGAGCCTCATGAGCATCTGGCGTTCATCTTCGCTTTTCGTCCAGCGTCCGCCATCTTCGTGCCTTCGGATGGTGGCGAGCATGGGGCAGCGTTTGTCGACCAGAAGCCTTTTGAGATCGATGGCGCGCGAGAGGAAATCGAGGCGCAGCTCGATCATCTCCGCCCCCGCCTCAGCGGCAAGTTGGCTTTCCATGATCATCATCTTGTGCCGCGTCCGTCCGACGCTGACGCAGATCATTGCAGACATCCTTGAAGAAACCAGGAGTCAGAAGCCAGGAACCAGAATGTCAGACATCACCCGGCCTCTTTCTACTTTCTCAGGTATAGCAGGATAATCAATGGCGATTCGAGGTGCGAGACTCTTTTCGTCAGATGGCAGGGGAAAGTTATGTCAACTGTAGGGCGTGGCACCTAAGGAGATAGGAGTCGGATTAGATAGGGCTAGTACCATGTGTCTTGGCGCTCCTTGGCGTCTTGGCGGTTCGTTTTTATTACCGCCAAGACGCCAAGAGTCGCCAAGAAGAATACCATGAAGGAGAACGTCACCGCTTATTTTGATGAAACGACCTGCAATGCCGCTGCTGACTGCGACCAATCTGACCAAGACCTATCGAGTGTATCAGAAGAAGACCGGGCTGATGGGCGCGATTAAGGGGCTCTACCGCCGTGAGCATAAAGAAGTGAAGGCGGTTGACGATGTGAGTTTCACCGTCGAGCCGGGCGAGATGGTTGCTTTCCTGGGGCCTAACGGGGCCGGGAAGACTACGACACTAAAGATGTTGGCTGGCTTGATCTTCCCGACATCGGGTTCCGCACAGGTGATGGACTTCACGCCATGGGATCGTGTCGACGCCTTCCGTCGTCAGTTTTCGCTTGTTATGGGACAGAAGAACCAGCTCTGGTGGGACCTGCCGGCAGCAGACAGCTTCCAGCTCCACCGGGAAATCTACTCACTGAGCAAGACAGACTGCGACAAAACCATTGGTGAGTTGACTGAGATGTTTGGTGTGGAAAAACTCACCAAACAACCCGTACGGGAACTATCCCTCGGCGAGCGGATGAAGATGGAACTCATCGCCGCCCTGTTGCACAAACCCCGGCTGTTGCTGCTCGATGAACCGACCATCGGGCTCGATGTCGTCGCCCAGGTCAAGATTCAAGAATGCCTGCACGAGTACAACCGCAGCCGGGGCGTGACGATGCTCCTCACCAGCCACTACATGCGCGATGTGGAAGCGCTCTGCAAACGGGTGCTGATCATCAACCACGGCAAGATCGTCTACGATGGCCAGCTGGCAGGCATCGTCGAACGCTTCGGGCAGGAGAAGATTCTGAAGCTCCAGTTCAAGGAGGCTGTGCCTCCTGATCTTGCTAACTATGGAGCTATTACTTCGAGCATTGGCCCTTCAGTGGAACTGCGGGTGGATCGAAAGAAGGTAGCCAGGGCCTTGAACGATGTGCTGGACCAGCATGAAGTGGTCGATGTCAGCGTCGAAGACCCGCCGCTTGAAGAGATGATTGCCCAGGTCTTTGAACAGGCACCGGCGACGACCGAGTGACCTTCAGATACTATGAAGGAATGGCTTCGCCTACAGACAAAGATTTCCGCCTGATGGCCAAGGTGGCGCAGATCAGCCAGATCGGCATCGAGATGGCTGTGCCTGTGGGCATTGGCATTGGTGTTGATTTCTGGCTGAAGACCATGCCCTGGTTCACGATCATCGGAGCGATCCTGGGGCCGACACTCGGGTTTATTCATCTGCTGTCGTTGATCAATCCAAAGAATAAAGGCAATGGCGAGACTGGGCCATGATGCAACTGGTCGTCTGGCTGATCGCTGTATCGCTTGGCTTTGTCATCACTTATGCCGTAGCTGGTTGGATGGAGGCGTATGGCACCCTCGTCGCGGCGGCATCCATCGTCTCCAGTTTTCTGATTACTCGGCTTTTCAAAGTTGCCGGTCGTCACACTGTCTCTAAGATGGGTACTGCTTGGATGACGCAGGAGCTGCGCCGGATGGCGTGGCGAGTGATGATCTCGCTGTTTCTAGCTGGTTTAGCATTTAAACTGGCTTGGCCACAATGGGGCATTGCGTTCTGGTTGAGCTTTGCCATCTACTATCAAGTTGGCCTCATTCTGCATCTGCGCGACATACGATCCAAGGCTTCTCAGGCACCGAACCTTTTTCGAGACGCATGATACCACAGTCTCTCTTTGCTGTTGATTTCTTCCACCATGTGATGGATGGATACGATTTTCACCTGCTGGAGAGGCTGGGCTTTCATCTGCCGCCTTGGATCAGCAAGTACATGGTGCTGCAGTTGATAGCAGCCGGTCTGATCCTGGCCATCTATCTTCCCATCTCCCGACAAGCCAAGACCGGTAAAGCTCCCAAAGGGTTCATGTGGAACACCTTCGAGGTATTGCTAACCTTCGTCAGAGAGAAGATTGCCAAGCCAACCATTGGTGACCATGAAGCTGACCATTACGTTCCGTTCCTATGGACGATGTTTCTATTTGTGCTGTTCTGCAATCTTCTGGGCATGATTCCCGGTCTAGGTTCGCCCACAGGTGGGCTCTCCGTGACATTGGTGCTGGCCCTGTTTGCCTTTATTTGCGTGCATGGCAGTGCAATCAAGAAGCTCGGTTTTGCAGGCTATTGCAAGAGCTTCGTACCTCATCTTGGTCATTTGCCCTACGGTTTGACAGTCCCTGTCACCGTGCTGGTATCGTTCATTGAAATACTCAGTGCGTTCATCAAGGGTGCGGTACTGGCCATTCGACTCTTCGGTAACATGTTCGCTGGTCACCTGGCTCTGGCGATTATCCTCGGCTTCATCGCCATGGCGAAGTACGCCGGCTGGTTCCTTTCCGGCCCGATTACTGTCGGCAGCGTTGCCATCGTCGTTGCGGTCAGCTTACTCGAATTGTTCGTGGCCTTTCTGCAGGCCTATGTATTCACCTTTTTGACCAGTTTGTTCCTTGGATTGGCTTTGCACCCGCACCATTGATTCATAAGACTGTGGTGTGTCGTGCAGAAGATTGACATCACTGTGACACATGCCTGGCAAGCGACCAACCCCGGCCCGGTCTCTTCTTGCTGGCTCCTGATCGACACCTGTGCCGGGCATCTGAAAATGGAGAACGTCTTAACATGAAAGTGCTGAACCTGTGCTGGATCGCCCTGGTGGCTCTGGTCTTCTCGGCTGCTCCTGCTTCCGCCGCTGATGGCGTGGCCGGAACTGCCATGTTCGGTGAAATCCCCAAGGCTGTCGGCGTCGGCTTCGGCTGCGGCCTGGTCGTCATCGGTCTGGGCATCGGCCTCGGTCGCATCGGCGGCTCCGCCCTCGAAAGCATGGCTCGTCAGCCTGAAGTCGCCGACAAGGTTGCTCAGAACATGATCACCGTCGCTGCCCTCCTCGAAGGTGCCGGCATTATCGCCCTGGTGTTCTGTTTGCTGGGTCTGTTCGTCGGTTAATTCACTCATCTCGAGCCTTGAGCTTCTCGGGCTCCGTGGTTTCTGAATTGGTGATGATCTGAATGTCGGAGCGATTATGTTACGCCAATTGACAGGTGCGTGCTTCGCTGCGTTGCTGGCTATGACGTTCACTGGGAACGTCTCAGCCTCTGACGACAAGCATGCTGCCTCCAAATATGAAGCGGAAGTCAGCGACGAGCACGGGCACGGGGCGAGTAAGGTCTTTGATCTTGCTAATCCCGCCCATGCGGATGAATTGTCGAAGTTACTGGCCAAAGGACAGGTGCATAGCCTGAAGAAGGAGCATGTTCCCGCCATCGACCAGATGATCTCGCTTCGTTGGGATCTGGGACTCTGGACGATTGTTGTCTTCGGCGGTCTTCTGCTGATTCTCAGCCGAACCGCCTGGCCTGCCATGCTGGAAGGCTTGAGAAAGCGTGAGCAGCATATCTCCGATAGCATTTCCGCCGCCGAGAACGCGAGAAACGAAGCTGAAAAGTCACGCGCTCAACTCGCTGGCGAAATGGCCAAGGCCAACGACAACATTCGTGGCATGATGGAAGAAGCCCGCCGCGATGCGACCGCTGCCAAGGATGACTTGATCAACACCGCCAAGAAGGAAATTGGCGTCGAACGTGATCGACTCCGCAAGGAAATCGAAACGGCTCGTGATCAGGCTCTGCTCGACATCTGGAATCAATCAACCCAGTTGGCTGCGATGATCTCCTCTAAGACCATCAAGCGGGAGATTCGCCCCGAAGACCATAAGAAGCTCTTCGACGAATCGCTCAAGGAAATGAAAGCAGCCGCCGGCAGCAAAGCGGGGAATAGCTAATATGAGCAACCCCCTCGAAGAAGCCAAGTTATTCAAGAAGGTCGATGTTAGCGCGGAGCGAGTCGCCCGCGTTTACGCCGAATCTCTCTTCAATGCTGCGGGCAGCGAGGCTGAAGCCGTCGGTGAGGAACTGCACGAACTGGTGTTCGAAGCCTTCAGGAAGTTGCCCGATCTGTTTGCCTTCTTCTCCAGCGGCACCATCGCCAATGGAACCAAGCGCGATCTGATCGAGAAGAACTTCCAGGGGAAGGCGAGCGATACCCTGATCAACTTCCTGCAAATCCTGAATAACCACGAGAGGCTCGAGCTGCTTCCAGCCATTGCCGGAGGCTACCGTGAACTCATCGACGAGAAAAACAAGCGAGTGCCGGCCATCGTCACTTCTGCTGTTGCTCTCGATGATAGCCAGCGCGCGGCGCTCAAGAAACAACTGAACGAACTGTTCCATGTCGAGCCGATGCTCGAGGAACGTATTGACCCTGAATTGCTTGGTGGGCTGATTGTCCGTGTCGGCGATTGGCAATTCGACGGCACCGTGAAAGCCCGCCTCAACCAGCTTAAGAACCAGCTCCTGGAAAGAAGCAGTCATGAAATTCAAGGCGGACGAGATCGTTTCTGTACTGTCTAACGAGATCAGCCAGTACCGTGGCCAGTTAGCAGCCAGTGAAGTAGGCCGTGTCCTCGAAGTGGGCGACGGTATTGCCCGTGTTTACGGCTTGGCCGGCGTTATGGCTGGCGAACTTCTGGAGTTCACCCGTGCCGGTGTGCGTGGCATGGCGTTCAATCTCGAAGAGAACTCCGTCGGTGTCATCATTCTGGGTGATTACCTCGGCATCCGCGAAGGCGACGAAGTCAAATGTACCGGCAACCTGCTCAGCGTGCCCGTCGGTGACGCTATGCTGGGGCGAGTGGTCGATCCGCTCGGAAACCCGCTCGACGGCAAAGGCCCGATTCTTGCATCAGAGTATCGTCTCGTTGAATCGATGGCTCCCGGCATTGCCGAACGTCAGCCGGTGAAGCAGCCGCTGCAAACGGGTATCAAGGCTATCGACGCCATGACCCCTGTTGGTCGTGGTCAACGTGAACTCATCATCGGCGACCGCAAGACGGGCAAGACCGTTATCGCCATCGATACGATCATCAATCAAAAAGAAGAAGACGTGATCTGCGTCTACGTCGCCATCGGTCAAAAGGAATCGACCGTCGCTACGGTTATCGAACGTCTCCGCATGAGCGGTGCGATGGATTACTCCATCGTGGTGGTGGCTTCCGCCGCTGCTTCCGCTCCGCTGCAGTACATCGCTCCTTACGCCGGTACTGCGATGGCTGAGTACTTCATGGGCAAAGGCCGCGACACCCTTTGCGTTTATGACGATTTGAGCAAACAGGCTGCGGCCTATCGCCAGTTGTCGCTTCTCATGCGACGTCCTCCCGGTCGTGAAGCTTACCCTGGCGACGTGTTCTACTGTCACAGCCGTCTGCTCGAACGTTCCGCCAAGCTCGCAGAGAAGTGGGTCATCGTTCCCGATTCTTCCGATGCTGCCAAGGTGGGTGCCGACTGGGGTGTCAACTCTGCCGCTGATCCGAACAAGAAACGTGAAGGCAAGGACGCCGGCAAGGTCTACGTCGGGCCGCTTGAAAAGCACGAAGCCGAAGAAACTGCCAAGAAGTTCCCAGGCACCAAGGTCGCCAAGGTCGCCGGCACCGGTGGTTCACTGACGGCTTTGCCTATCATCGAAACACTCGAAGGTGAAGTGTCAGCCTACATTCCGACCAACGTGATCTCGATCACCGATGGTCAGATCTATCTGCAGCCTAACTTGTTCTTCTCCGGCGTGCGTCCCGCGGTGGACGTGGGTGTGTCAGTGTCCCGCGTGGGTGGTAACGCTCAGACCGCAGCCATGAAGAAGATCGCCGGTAGCCTCAAGCTCGATCTTGCAGCTTTCCGCGAACTGGAAGCGTTTGCTCAGCTCGGTACCGAACTGGATAAGGCCACTCAGCAACAGCTTGATCGTGGCTACCGCATGGTCGAAATTTTGAAGCAGACGCAGTACAAGCCGATGCACTTTGCTGATCAGGTCGCAATCATCTTTGCCGGTGCCAAGGGCTACCTCGACAAGGTCGACCGCAAGTTCGTCTCCGCCTGGGAGCAACAGTTCCTGGCGTTCTTCAAGGAACAGGTACCTGAAGTCCGCAAGGCGCTAATCAAGGAAAAGAAGCTAACCGACGCCATCGAAAAGGATCTGAGCAAGGCCATCGAAACCTTCGCTCCCCAATTCAAAGCCCCGGCAACGCTCTAATACCACGATAAAGAGCCGAGGGGCGTGAGCCCCCGGAGGAAACCTAAACGCACCATGGCTAACCTTCGCTTACTTGTCAATCGCCGCAAAGCTATCCGCAACATCCGCAAGATCACGCGGACGATGGAGCTGATCGCCACCGCGCGCTTCAAGAAGGCGATGGATCGGGCGACCGAGGCGGCTGCTTACACCAAAAAGATTGCCGAGTTGGCTTCCGATCTCTCCGCCAGCGCCGGCGAGGTTTCGCATCCATTGCTGGAAAAGCGGGCTGAAGTCAAGAACCATCTGCTGTTGGTCATCTGCGCGAATCGTGGTTTATGCGGCGGCTACAACGGCTCGATCATCCGTGTCGCCCAGAACCGGATGAAGCAGATCAAGACGACCGGGGCGAACAACCCCATTGAACTCTCCGGCAAGCGCGCTATTGCCTTCTTCAAGTTTCAGGGCATCACCACCCAGGCTGCCTACACGCAGTTTGAGGACAAGCCTTCCTTTGAAGACGTCGACGCTATCGCCGACAAATATCTCGACATGTACATCAAGGGCGAAGTGGATCGCATCGATGTTGCTTACATGAAGTTCCTCAACCCGGCTCGGCAGACTCCCGTCGTCGAGACGCTGATTCCGCTGGATGCCGATGCTGCCAAGGGGGCCAGCAGCGGGCCCAAGGTTGAATACGAATATCTTCCCGATGCCGCCGACATCCTGGCCGAACTCTTGCCTGCTGCCTTCAAGGCCAAGCTCTTCAAGTGCTTCCTTGATGCTGCGGTGAGTGAACAGATTGCACGCCGGGTGGCCATGAAAGCCGCGACGGAGAACGCAGGCGACATGATTCGTGACCTGTCGCTCAAGTACAACCGTGCCCGACAGGCCCAGATCACCAAGGAAATTGCCGAACTCATCGGCGGCTCGGAAGCCCTCAAGTAAGACATTTAGCCCCCGGCTCTTTAAGCCGGGGGAGCACCACGAGAAGACAAAGACGAGATACGGAGAGATAACGAGATGGTAGCCACCGCAAAGCAAATCGCCGGCAAGGTCGTACAGGTCATCGGGTCCACGTTTGATGTGGAGTTCGGTGAAGGCCACCTGCCTAACATCTACAACGCTGTCAATGTGAAGATCGATACCAAGTCGATCAAGACCAACCTCGTGGGTGAAGTCCAGCAGCACCTGGGCGGCAACCGTGTCCGCTGCGTCGCTCTGGGCACTACCGACGGTCTGATTCGTGGCATAGATGCTGTCGATACCGGCGCTCCGCTGTCGGTGCCGGTCGGCAAGGAAACCCTGGGCCGCGTGTTCAATTTGCTCGGCCAACCTATCGATGGTCGCGGCCCCGTGGGTGCCAAGGAAGCACGCCCCATTCACCAGAAGCCACCTAAGCTGGCAGACTTGTCCGCTAAGACGGAAGTCTTCGAGACGGGCATCAAGGTGATCGATTTGCTCACCCCGCTGGTTCGTGGTGGCAAGGCAGGCCTCTTCGGTGGTGCAGGTCTCGGCAAGACGGTTATCTTGCAGGAACTCATCGCCCGTGTCGCCAGCCAGCATGGCGGCTACTCGGTGTTCGCCGGCGTGGGTGAACGTACCCGTGAAGGAAACGATCTCTGGCTCGAAATGCAGGAAACCAAGATCGGCAAGACCGATCGCCAGGTCTTGAGCCAGACGGCGATGGTGTTCGGCCAGATGAATGAGCCGCCCGGTGCTCGTCTACGCGTGGCTCTCTCAGCACTCACTATGTGCGAATGGTTCCGCGATGTGACTGGCGCTGATACGCTGCTCTTCGTGGACAACGTCTTCCGATTCTCACAGGCTGGCTCCGAAGTGTCCGCCCTTCTGGGACGTATGCCCAGTGCCGTGGGTTACCAGCCTACACTGGCTACCGAAATGGGTGAACTCCAGGAACGCATCACTTCCACCAGCAAGGGTGCCATCACCTCGGTGCAGGCCGTGTATGTTCCTGCTGATGATCCAACCGATCCGGCACCTGCCAACACGTTCGCTCACTTGGATGCGTTCATCTACCTCGAACGAAAGATTTCCGAAAAGGGTATCTATCCCGCTATCGATCCGCTGGCTTCCAATAGCCGTATCCTCGATCCTCAGATCGTGGGTGACGAGCACTATCGGGTGGCCCGCATGGTGCAGGGTTATCTCCAGCGATATCGTGAACTGCAGGATATCATCGCCATCCTGGGTGTTGATGAATTGAGCGAAGAGGACAAAAAGGTCGTGGCCCGTGCCCGCCGTATTGAACGCTTCCTCTCTCAGCCGTTCATCGTGGCTGAGGCCTTCACGAATCGTCCCGGCAAGATTACCTCGCTGGAAGAGACCATCCGCAGCTTCCGTGAAATCTGCGAAGGCAAGCACGACACGCTTCCCGAATCAGCCTTCATGTATGTCGGCGGGATTGATGAAGCGGTGGAACAGGCCAAGAAACTCGCTCAATAACTTAGCCTCGAAGGGGCGAGAGAAGATATGGAATCGACAGGCAAATCCTTGAAATGCATGGTGGTGACGCCCGAGAAAGTCGTGGTCGATGAGACCGTGGACTTCGTTGCTATTCCCATGTTCGATGGCGAATTAGGCATCTTGGCGGACCACTCGCCGCTCACTGGTCGTCTCGGCTTTGGTGAACTCCGCACGACTCATGGCGGAGCAACTCACAGCTATTATGTCGAAGGCGGCTTCGTTCAAGTCAACGCCAATGTCGTGAGTGTGCTGACTCCCAAAGCAGTAGCCGTCAAAGATATCAACACAGCTGCTTTGGAAGGCCAAATGTCAACGCTCACTGGAACTGCCCTGGCTAAGGCCAAGGCTCAGTTGCATGTGGCCGTGAAGACAACGGGCGGTCATTAACCTGATTCTCAATCAACCTTACAGCTAATCACCTTCAGCCAGCATGTCATTTGACATGCTGTTCTTTTTTGATCTTGCACTGAAAGCAAAGAGTGGCCTCCGGTACAGCGCCGCGGCGACCGATGTCTATTTCGTTGCCGCATTCCTGGCAGAACCTGGGTGGTGGTGGTTTTAAGAAGGGCGGAAGTACCCCGATCCAGGCGTGGGGATCAACAGTCGTCTGTATTCGATTGAGACCATCCAGGAAATAATCAATCGAATGCCCCTCGCTATCCAAAGCGGTAAGTTGCCTCCTGGCATTTTCTTCGTTGTTCACGACAAAACGCAGTCGGTCTTCTACCTTCGGCCAGTCTACAGGATCGTAAGCACCCTTGATGCCGTAAAATATGGCTGCAATGAGGTGAATCTCGGTGGGCCACGCGCCGTACTTCGCGTGAAAGCCGGCGAGAGTACATAGAAACCGTCCGTAGTTCCAATTCACTGGCATGCTGCACCATTGTTGTAAAGAAAAACTCTTCTGTCTGTTTCACTTCGATAGTTTGGCCTTCCATGCCGGGTAATCTTTCTCGATCAGCTTCTGCGGCCGGTTAGTGAGCCAGGAATAACCGTTGCGGCGTTCGTAGCCGAGCTCGGAGATGTCCCGTTTGATGACGCCGTCCCGATCGGAATAGATGGGGCGGTTGGAGCCGATCTCCACGAAGCGGGCCCACAGCGGCTTGGCTGTGGGGTCTTTTACGACTATGCGGTTGGTGCCCTTAGGCGATTTCTCGTCCTTGACCGTGTCCAGACGAATACCATCGATCTTGACTTCCTTGAACCAGGCGATGGCCGACTCGATGGCGTCGATTACTTCGGGACTAGGCTTATCCAGGGTCATAAGCAGCTTGACGATATGCACCGATTCACCACCGCTCTGGCTGACTAGTTCATAGCTGCGGCCCGGGCGCGGTTGGAAATCATGTTCATCGTGCTGGGCACACCAGACGGTCTTCTTGCCGTTGACCTTGATCTGGCACTTGAGAATGCAGTCGATGCCTTTGTCAAAGGCCAGCCTGGCAGCTTTCAGTCGATCAGCGTCGATGAACTGGTAACGTGGTTGTGAATAAGTTTCCCGGAGAAACTCCATCAGCCTGACCATGGCATCATCATTGAAGGTAATGTGGCGGGGATATTCATGGGCGGGCGGTGGAGAATACTGGGGCCAGCCACCATTGACGTACTGCGACTTGAGAACATAGTCGTAACCCTTGTTGAAGGCTTTGCCATAGAGCTCATCCTTGGTGGCGTTGAACATGCGGGCCAGGAACCGCAATTCATCGGTGGTGGCGCTGTTATCGAAATTGGCCCGCAATTCCTTGAGATCACCAGTGTAAGGCTTGGCAGTCGTATCGGTGTTCTTGGGCCAACCGCCTAGTTCCGTTTGATAGGTGAGGATGTTGGCTGCCAGCTTTTTGGCTTCGTCGGTGGCGAACCAGGAGTCGGGCTTGTTCAGGTAATTCTTGGGGCCATCCGCAGCCTTTGCTGGGCAAGAGGTGGACGACAGAATAATGCTCAGCAGCAGGAAGCTGTTGAGCGAAAGAGGCTTTGTCATCTTGTAACATCCATCGATAAATTACGTCGCGCCAATCTTCTTGGCGAATAAGTCCATAATCCACGGCCAAGCCTGATAGATGCCAAACCCGATGCCGGCGAGGATGGCCAAGCCGATGAGCAGGAAAATCCAGCCGCCGACACTGTTGAAGAACCTGCCCCACTTCTTCTTCCGTTCATAACTGTCAACTTCGTCGGCAATCTGCGAGAACTTGTCCTGTATCTTTTCCGTTTTCTTTTCCAGCTTCTTCTGAGCGATCTGCGAACGAAACAGCAACTCAAACTCCCGGAAGGTAGCAAGGGCCCGATATCCGGTGCCTGGTTGCTTGCTCGCTTCGCTCATCGAGTCGATCTGCTTGGATCGGATGAGTTCCTTCATTTGTGCCTGAGTGAGCTTGCGGACTTTCTTCTTGCCATCGGGAGTGGTCCCAGCGGCCAGGTACCAGATGTCTGCTGCGGCGGGATCGATTTCCTTAGGCGGATTTGAACTGGGCTTTGGTGTACTCGCAGGAGTGGGTGTACCACCACTCTTTGACCCGACGAAACTGGTTCTGGTGATCCCGCCGGAAGTGGTTGCTGGGGGGCCATCGGGGAAGAGGACTGAGAGATAATCATTGGCCAGCCCCAGGCCATCCAGATCACGCATTACTTCCGCACAAGTCTGGTAGCGGGCGGTGAGGCTCTTGGCGAGCATCTTGTCGATCATCAGATCAAGCTTGTCGGGCACGCTGGGATTGAGCTTGCGTGCCGGCTCGAAGCGGCCTTTTTCCTTCTGTTCAAGCAGCTTAACGAGGGTCTCGCCATCGTGAGGCTTTTTGCCGGTGAGCATCACATAGAGCATGCCTCCCAAGGCGTAGATATCAGCCCGGCCATCGACATCCTTCGCAGAGCGCATCTGTTCGGGAGCCATGTAATGGGGCGTTCCAGCCCCGACGCCAGAAGCGGTCATGGAGAGATCGTCATTGATCGGCTTGGCCAGGCCTAAATCAGCTAGCTTGACGACGCCCTTCTTGGTGACGAGCACATTATCGGGCTTGATGTCTCGATGCACCATGTTCAGTTCATGGGCATAATTGAGGGCGTCCGCTACGCGCAGGGTGACATAAAGGGCATCCCCAACTGAGAACTTTCCATTCTTGTCGATGAGGTCTTGCAGGCTGCAACCATCGACGAACTCCATGGCCAGGTAATTGAGTCCACTCTCAAGACCGACGCTGTAGCATCGAATGATGTTTCCATGATCCAGCTTGGCCATAACTTTGGCTTCACGGCTGAAGCGGGAGACGAACTTCTCATCATCGGCCAGGTGGCGGGCAAGCACCTTGAGGGCTACATCACGATCCAGGCTGACCTGTTTGGCTTTGAAGACTGCCCCCATACCGCCTTGGCCAAGCTTCTTACTGATGAGAAAATCACCCAGAGTAACCGGTTGTGCTCCTTCTTTCAGGAGGTTATAGGCATCGACACTTGAGGTAGGACGTGCCGCTACACCCTCTTTGCCAGGGGTATCGGTATCGCTTTTGGCATTGTCGAAGACGGCTGTACTGTCGCCGCCCGTCAGCGTATCTAACGCTTTCTTGTCGAAGTCGACGGTAGCGCCGACATTGGCTTCGACGGTTTTACCGTCTTTGCCTTTGGAAGTGGACACGGTTGTTCTCCTGCTCTAGACGAAATATGAAGAGATAAGTACATCTCGGACCGCTTGCAGGATCGTGTAGCTGCTCGAAAAATGAATAACGGATAACGAGCAGCCTCGTCAGCTTGCAAGCAACCTTGATTATGAACGAATAAAATGAAGGTAGCAAGAATAAAGGTGGGAATAGTAGCCAGATAGATGGGGTAGATTATAGTGGGTTTTTCTGGCTAATAGACCTCAAGGCAGACCAGTTTGCCCTGGCCTCGGATGTAGATGAGCCCGTGAGATAGCACCGGGGCAGCCCAGGATGGCTCGGGCAGCATCGGAAATGGAGGCCCCTCTTTGGGGGACTGTCGTCCATCCCATGTGGCCACAACCTCACACTGCCTGGGGTTTGCTTTAATGACAAACATCACCCCTTCTTCAGCAAGATAGAGGAAATGGCCATCGGCATAGGTTAGTGTTCCCCGACCGGCCTGGTAATCGCCCAACTTGGGTTGTTCACGCCATAGTACCTTACCTGTCTCGAGATCTATGCACCGTAAGTCAGCTTCATTGGGTTGCCTGCCCGCACAGCCATACACATGCTTCCCGATGAGGATGGGCGTATTCATGTGGGCGGCAATGCCCTGATCTCGTCGTCGGGATACGGCTGTCCAGATCGGCTCGACTTTGTTGTTGGCGTACCTAAGCAAGGTACTGCCAACAGCGTACGACTCCGTCAGGAAGATGCGATTGTTATCCACGATGGCATTGCTGACATTAACCGATTCAAGCATGCGGGCACGGAACGAATGACGGAAGAGCTCAGTGCCCTTCTCGGGATCGAAACCCAAAAGGCCGTCTCGAGCGAAGATGAGTCCCACCTTCTTGCCGCCTAGTGTCACTAGTTGTGGTGACGAATAACTGGCAAGATCATTGCCCCCTTGATACAGTTCTTTGCCGGTGAGCTTATCGAAGGCGACGATACAGGTGCCATTGCTCGTCAGCCCATCGAAGGGCTTGTTCCCACTTCCCGGTGGGCTGCCACCGATGTGGACGATGAGCTTATTGCCATCGAGCAGGGGGGTACTGCCGACGCCAAAGAAGTTTTGAACAACGCCATAAGCCGAGAAGGTGTTGACTTTCCAGAGTTCCTTGCCATCAGACAGGGTCAGGCAATGAAGCATCCCTTCGGGGCCATGCAGATAGATCCGCTCGCCATCACAGACTGGGCTGGCCCTGGGCCCGCCATCGTAGTTGTACTTGTCCTGATAGCTGCTGGGGTAGGTGAAGGCCCAGAGTTCCTTGGCTGTTTCACTGTTCAGACAGCGACACCGCACCTGGTTGCCTACCCGATCAAACAGAATGCATCGGCCTTTGACGATGATGGGGGCGGAGTAACCTTCGCCGACCGGGAGTATCCAACGCACTTTGGGGCTGCCCGACTTCCATAAGGCCAGCCCCTGTTCGGTTGTCTTGCCATCGCCGGTGGGGCCGAGGAAACCGGGCCAATCGACACCCGGACGAGTGCTGAGGGACGCTGGTTCTTCTGCTCGAAGCTGTATTGTCAACATCATGGCAGCGATCGCCATGACAGCCTGAAGCGCAAGCGAGGGTGAACCTCGCGATTGAACGCGCCCCCTCGCTTGCGCTTCAGGCTGCCATGGATGATCCGCACGTTCCTTGCAGCTCACGTTACTCATCATCTTCCTCAATGACTTGCGTGTACTCGTCAGGCAATGCGTTCACCTGAACGACGGGTCCTTTGACAGGCATGCTCTTCGACGCTTCTTTCACCAACCCCTGTTCCAACCTCTTTAACTCTTCGTTATTCAACTTGGCGGTGCCCGGCTCCTCATGAGGGGCTTTCTTCTTCCCCGATTCGGTGCTGGTGACGCGGAAGTTAAACCCGGCGACACCAAGGATATCACTCAATTTGACCAGCGACCGCCTGACCCGTTTGCCGTTCACGTGGCAGCCATTGGTACTACCGAGGTCGCGCAGCCAGAGTTTGTTGCCCCGAACCATCAGGACGCAGTGTTGCTTGGAGACGCTCTTGTGATCAATATGAATATCGCAAATGTCCTGCCTGCCGATGAGGATCATATCCTTGTCGAGCGGGTAATGCTTCCCACCATTGATGGCGATGAGCAACAAAGGTCGCATGTGTAAGAGTTCCAATGCACAGAGCAATGCTTACATTCTGGGCTGTGTTAGCTTCATTCACAAGCACTCACCCATGTTAATCTAGTCCGCAGCGACGGTAAATGCGCCAGAAATTGGCCTGATTCGCCCCGAACCTGAATAGTCTGCCCGATGTCTCATCATCGGCATCTGGTTTGCACTAGATGTTCATGCCCCCGCAGAAAGGGTTACTATTATGAAGCAACTTACCAACAGCACCATGAACGCTGCTTCCTCTCAAGGGGGCAGGAACGATCTCGCCTCCACCGAAGTGGTTGAGGTTGCCCTTCTTCTGTCCCGCAGCCAGATCAATCAACTGGCCAATCAGGCTCATCGCCGTGGCATGACCTCGGCTCAGTTCCTTCGTCAGTGCATTTCGACGATGTGCCAGTCGAGCACCGAGCCGGGTTAATTGACAGCTACACAATACCTTCAATGACTTTACCCGTTTCAACAATGTACGCCGGGCGGCCGGTGGGGTCTTTGAACTGTGCCCGATGATCGATCCCCATGACGTGGCAAACCGTGGCCATCAGATCCTGTGGCGACACAGGTTTCGAGCGAGGCGTCTCAGCTTTTGCTGACGATTCGCCATACACCTGACCCAGTTGCAGCCCGCCACCAGCCAGGGCCAGCGTACTAAGCTGCGACCAGTGATCTCGCCCCGCTGTGGCATTGATTCGTGGCGTGCGACCAAACTCGCCGGTGATGACCAGAAGCACATTGTCGAGCATGCCCCGTGCGGTCAGATCTTCAATAAAAGCTGAGACAGCGATATCGAGATTGCCTCCCGTCCGTTCCATGCCACGCTTGATGTCGCTGTGCATGTCCCATCCGCCGTAGTGAATGGTGACGAAGCCACAGCCCGCTTCACACAGCCTGCGGGCCAGCAGCAACTGGGTGCCCAGAGGCGATTTGCCGTAGCGATCACGCAGTCGGGGGTCTTCCCGTTCGAGGTTGAAGACTTCTTTCGACCCGCTCTTGATGAGTTGGAAGGCCTGAGTTTCAAAGCTGTCAAGCCCCGACATCAGGCCGGTCTTATCGATCTGCCTGTCCATCTGATCGAGTTCATGAAGCAGCGACTGGCGATCATCGAGCCGATCAGCCTTGATCTTCAGATCCATGTTGCTGCGAGCTCTGCCGCTGCTATCGAACGGTGCATAAGGATGACCAAGCCAGGCTGGGCCGTCAGCATAGATGCCATTGAGGCGAACATAGGTAGGGATGCCAGCATCGTTGTTGGGGCCACGCATGCGGGAGACAACGGAGCCGATGGAAGGCTTGATCGGGGCAGCGCCGTTATCAGCGGGGGCGTGGTTGTACCCTGTCATCACCCAGTGGGTGCCACCGGCGTGGCCGGCATTGTTGTGGGTGAAGGAACGGACGAAGACCATGCGGTCTGCGACATTGCCAATGCGGGGCAGGGTGCCACCGATGGTGACGCCGGGGATGCTGGTTTTGGCTTCGCCGGTGATGCTGCGGTACTCAGCCGGGGCGTTCATCTTGGGGTCGAAGGTTTCGACATGGCTGGCCCCGCCACCGAGCCAGAGCCAGACGACCGACATCGACTTCGATGTCTTGCCATTGGAGGAAGCCAGGGCTTTGCTCTTGAGCAGTTCAGCCAGGCCGATACCGCTGAGGCCGAGCGTGCCGATTTTGAGGAAATCACGACGAGTCGTACCATCGCACGAATGACTCTGCTTGTTGCCCAGGAAGGATAACATGGTCAAGCTCGCAACAATCGGACTGGCAGGAAACGAATCAGGTGGGACTGTAAGTATAGCCGGTCTGGAAGGGGCTTGTCAATTTATCGGTTGGAATACTGCGTAAACATGAATGCCCTATTTCGATGGCAGCCTGAAAGCGCAAGCGAGGGTGGACCTGGCGATTGCACGCGCCCCCCCTCGGTTGCGCTTCAGGCTGTCATTGCTACCCCGCCACACTTACCTTCATCTGCCTGCCGAACTGTACCAACTCCGTCAACGAGGTTTGCACCGAGGAGAGTTCCTGATCCACCGAATCAGTAAACTCACTCGCCTGGGTCTTCAACTGTTCCCATCCGGCTGTGGAATCGCTCAACGGGGCCGACTTGGCTATCGGAGCGGCCCAGCCAGCCAGTTGCCGCTGGACATGGGACATCCGCTCCTCGGACCGGCGCAACGCTTCGGCTATGGATTCCCGCAATTCACGCAGTATCTGGCCCTGATCGTTCATGCTGGGGTGATAGCAAATGACCCGAATCGAGGGAAGGGCAACTGCCACAGGATGAGCTTTTTGCACACGTTGTCCAACTCTTTCATCATTCCCTCAACAACTTCATTGACATCGCTGCTTTTACAGCTTAAAAGGGAGGAGTGGGCTTTGACGATAACCAACCGTAGTGCTATGGTTTCGATGGGGAACTCTCGAAGCTGCAACGACTGTCAGTTGGCCGGAAGTCTCACTTTCTGCTCGATTTTCACGGTCTAGCTTGGGCCGACACTATGCCGACAATCACCTTCCAAGTCATCGATGGCGTGGACAAGGGTTTGGTATTCAACGAGCTTTCTACGCCGATCACGGTCGGTCGGGAGGAAGGCAACAGCGTTCGGCTTAACGATGAACGCATCAGCCGCTTCCACGCCAAGATCCAGTTTGATCAAGGCGACATGATCCTCACCGATCTCGACAGCACCAACGGCACCCGTGTCAACGGCCAACTCATCCACGTCCATCGTCTTCGCCATGGCGACTGTGTTCATTTAGGACGTTCGGTACTGCTCTTTGGTTCCCTCGAAGAGATTGCTGCACGAGAAACACAGTTGGCTCAGGCTCATCAGGCAGTGCATGCCGAGAAGCTCGACTCCAGCGATGACTTGCGAACGGTATTGAACAAGTCGATCAACCAGACCGAAGACGGCATGCCCGACTTTACGATTTCCGACGACAAGATGGAGGTCAGCTCCAATGAGTCGCTCAAGATCGGTCGATACAAGTTCCCGCCGCTACCACAAAAGCTCAGCCCTTCGCAAGCCGCACGGCTGGCCGAGATGCTCGACTTCCTTCATCGCTCACTCTCAGCTGTAATTCCGAACGCTCAGACCACAGAAGACGGCACCGAAGTGCATCTCGACTTTGCCACCTGGCAGAAGCTGCTCCAGACGGAGTTGCTGTTGGCTCGATACTGTCGGGCAATTACTGATCCGGATCAATAGGCGATGTTCGGGGGCTATCCCCGCCAATACATTGCCTTGAATGAACGCTACCGACATTATCCACAACCTCGACGAGAAGTTCGGCCCTGTCCTGAAGACCAGGAACTTCACCGCTCTTGATCCGTACATCGTCGTTGCTCCCGACGACTGGCCCAGTGTTGCCCAGTACCTACGTGACGATCCCCGGTTACATTTCGATATTCTCAACTGCATCACCGTGGTCGATTATCTTGAAATAGAACCAGCCAAAGTCGCCAAGGCTGGCTTTGAACCACATCTGGAGGTGGTCTATCACCTGAGTAGCTTCACCCATCGGCATCGCTTCGTCGTCAAGCTGCTGCTGCCCCGCTGGAAAGAGGACACAGGGAAACAGGAACTGCCCGAAGTGCCCAGTGTTTGCCACATCTGGCCCGCTGCTAACTGGCATGAGTGCGAGGCTTACGACCTTAATGGCGTTCTATTCACCGGCCACCCTAATCTGGTACGAATACTCATGGCTGATGATTGGGTCGGATATCCTCTTCGCAAGGACTATGAGTATCCACTAGAATATCAGGGTATCCGTTGCAGGTAATTGGCGATGACTGTGATCGATCTCCGTTCTGATACTGTGACCCGGCCCACCAAAGGCATGCTGGCGGCGATGAGGCGCTGCTGAGGTTGGCGACGATGTTTTCAGTGAAGACCCCACCGTGAACAAACTCGAAGAACGAGTCGCCTCCATGCTTGGCATGGAAGCGGCGATCTTCGTTCCCTCGGGTACCATGTCGAATCAGATCGCCATTCGTTGTCACACCATACCGGGTGATGAGTTGATCTGCGAGGTGAACAACCACATCTTCCAATACGAAAGCGGCGGGCCCGCTGCGCGAGCGGGGTGATGTGCCAGACGATGGTCGGCAAGGATGGAGTGATCGATGTGCCTGACCTGGACGGACTGGTCAAGCCCGATGCCGACTACGCTGCCCGAACTCGATTGGTCTGTCTGGAGAACACGCATAACCGGGGTGGCGGCAAAGTCTTCCCGATCGAGAACATCGAACGTATCTCCAAATGGGCTAGAAGTAACAACCTGGCCATGCATCTTGATGGCGCACGGCTTTGGAACGCCGTGGTGAAGACGAAGATACCTCTGAAAACCTGGACGCAGCACTTCCACAGCGTTTCGGTCTGCTTCAGTAAAGGCCTTGGCGCTCCGGTCGGCTCCGCGCTGGCCGGCCCGAAAGAGTTCATCAAACGGGCCCGGCGTATCCGCAAGATGTTCGGCGGCGGCATGCGACAAGCCGGGCATCCTCGCTGCTGCTGCCAACTACGCACTCGATCATCACATTGATCGCTTGGCGGACGATCACGCCAACGCCCAGCGGCTAGCCGACATGGTGAGCGACCTTCCAGGCGTTACCCTCGCTTCTCCGATGATTGATACGAACCTGCTCTTCGTGAAACTCGATCCCAAGCTTGGCACCGCAGCCCAGGCTCAGGCCAAACTTCAGGAGCAGGGTGTACTGACTCTTCCTACCGCAGCCCAGACGTTGCGTTTCGTTACGCACCTCGATGTCAATCGAGAACAGATCGAACGTGCCGGTTCGGTGCTGCGAACTGTTTTGAATGCAAGGAGAACCTGACGATGTGGATGGCAATGATCTGCCTGCTCATTCCAGTGATGGACGATAATAAGAAGCACCCCGACTTTGTGGCCATGCAAGGCGAATGGGGCTGCACCCTCAATATCCGCGCCGGCCAGCGCCAGCCGGACGAAACGGTAGAGACGCTGTTTCGAGACGTCAAAGATGATCTGGTGACTATCTCCCTTTTCGATAAGCCTTTACAAAAAGGGAAGTTCACGATCAATCCAAATGTCACTCCCAGGCAAATTGACGTGACCATGCTCGAAGGCCCTGCTAAGGATAAAATCAGCCAGGGAATCTATGAACTCAAGGATGGGGTATTCAGAATCTGCTCCTCTCCTCCGGGCAATCCACGACCGACGACGTTTGAGAGCAAAGCAGGAAGTAACCTCTCCCTCACGGAGTGGAAACTCAACAAGAAGTAAGAAAGCAGACAGAAGCTAGAAGCCAGGAGCCAGAATAGGCACCTCCCAAACACACCTAGAGAAAGACATCGAAGCTTTATGCCATTGACCTACGCATCAGCAGGGCTGAACCTTGACCTCTATGAGGAGGGCATCAACGCCATTGGGCCGCTGGCGAAGAAGACCCATTCACCTCGTGTGCTGGATGGGTTTGGCAGCTTCGCCAGCTTGTATGATCTGGACACCAAGCGTTTCCGCGATCCGCTGCTGGTTACCTGTACTGATGGCGTGGGCACCAAGATTCATGTCGCCCGCATGATGAACAAGCATGATACCGTCGGCATCGATCTGGTGGCGATGAGCGTGAATGATGCCCTCTGCTGCGGGGCGGAACCGCTGGTGTTTCTCGATTATGTCTGCATGCCCGCCGATGATCCCAAGCTGCTCACGCAAATCGTTCGTGGCGTCAGCGATGGTTGTTTCCGTGCCGGTTGCTCCCTCGTGGGTGGCGAGACAGCCATTCATCCCGGTGACATGGATGAGGGCCATTATGACTTGGCCGGTTTTTGTGTTGGAGTGGTCGAACGAGATCAAGCCATCACCGGAGCGAAAATCAAACCAGGTGATGTGGTGTTGGGATTAAGCAGCAGCGGGCTGCATTCCAATGGCTACAGCCTGGCCCGCAAGGTTGTCTTCGAGCATGCCAAGCTCACGGTCGATCAGGAGGTGCTTGGTGGCACTGTTGGCTCGGTGATGTTGGAGCCGACCCGTATCTATGTGAAGCCCATCCTGGCCCTGTTGGCACAATATCGTGATCAGGACGTGATTCATGGCTTGGCCCATATTACCGGGGGCGGGCTGCTCGATAATATTCCCCGAATCCTCCCAGCCGGGTGCCAGGTGAACCTGAAACGGGGCTCCTGGCCGATGCCGGCAGTGCTGCCCTGGATTCAGAAGCTTGGCTCCATCGAACAGAAGGAAATGGACCGGGTCTTTAACGGCGGACTGGGGTTTATCGTTATTGTTGCCTCCAGTGAGGCAAAAGCAGTGCGTGATCGGCTGAATGAAGCCAAGGTGATGACGCATGTGGTCGGTGAAGTGGTGGCTGGTGAGCCTGGCGTTCAATTTGTCTAGCGACTTGGCCATCCTGGCGTTAGATTGTAGCTAGTGATTATTCGAGGTGTTCCCCATGCGTTACGGGTTATGCGCGCTTGCGTTGCTGATGTCGACTTCTCTTCAGGCACAGACCAAACCGCCCAGCTTTTTTACCGTCACCAATGCCCAGTTCGATAAGTGGGATGCCAACCACGACGGTGTTCTCTCCAAAACGGAGATTGATGGTCTTGTCGTGGATCAAAGCATTAGAGGCAAGGAAGCGGCTGCGCTAGCCTCGATCCAGATGATGCAGAACAACAAGAAAATCGAACTGCCTCCTATCACCAAAAGTTATCTGCAATCCCAAGTTGCCCTGGATGGTAAGAGCGGCCAGCCCGACTTCCAGCGCCGCTACATCAATGCCTACAACAAGATTCAGAAGTCGGGCCGAGCGTTGTTTTCGGGAGCCATTAATCTCGAAGATATGCATCAGGGCCGACTGGGCGATTGCTATCTCATCGCCCCGCTCGGTTCGCTGGTGCATCGTGATCCGAACGTGATCAAGAAGATGTTCGTCGAGCAATCGGCGGCAGGCTACTCCGTCCGCTTCGCAGACGGGCATACTGTGAAGGTGCCTGCTTTGACCGATGCTGAAGTCGCCCTCACCGGCACCACCGAGGGGCATGGCCTCTGGCTGGCTGTCATGGAAAAGGCGATCAGTCTGACCAAGACGCAGGAAACCGGCAACACGAACGATCCTGATTCTGTGGCAGGTAACATTGGTCGGGGCGGATCGACGATGCGGTTTATCCCGTTGTTGACCGGTCATCAGGGCAAGTCGATGGGCTTTCACGAAAAAGATTCGCCGCTTAAGGCCAGTGAGGCCAAAGTAAGAGTCAAACTGCAAGATGTTCGTCAGATACTGGTCAAAGAGATGGCTGATCATCGCCTGGTCTGCTGTAGCACCACCACCGATGTCGGAGTGCCAGGTCTGAGTTCCCGTCATGCATACGCGGTGCTAAGCTTTGATGCGTCCCGTGATGTAGTTACTATCTGGAACCCGCATGGCAACAAATACGTCCCCAAAGGACCAGCCGGACTGACCAACGGCTTCCCCACCACCGATGGCAAGTTTACCATGACTCTGGCAGAGTTCGTCAAAGCCTTCCGTTCGATGAGTTACGAAGGCCCGGAAGCGGCGAGCTATTCGGGTGTGCGCAAGAAGAAGGGATAAGTTGAGGAGCTAGTAGCTAGTAGCCAGAAGCCAGCATCAGACAGTTGCCCATTCTGGCTTCTGTGTGCTGGCTCCTGGCTTCTATCGTTATTTCCCCAAATTCTGCTTCTCATCAAACTCAGGCAAGTTAATATCTTGAGTAGGTAAGCGAATAACTCTGCACATGAACGCAATCTACTTAGGAAGCGAGGCTGACCGATGTCCAGCGTCCCGACACCACCGGCCCCTAACAAGCCCCTGGCCCCACCTCCTCCACCTCCCCCGCCTGCAGCAGCGAACCAGGAAGTCATCATCTATGGTCATACCTTGCTTTTCTATTGGTGGCCGGTCTGGGTCTTCGGCTATGTCTTCGCGGCTCTGACCTGGTGGGGTGGCTATCGTGCCGCCATCATCCCGGCACAGTCGCAGTATGACAAGGACAAGGGCACGATCACTGTGCCGGTTGCTCTCGATAAGGATAAGCACGCCATCAACGAGAACGGCGAGTTCCGCGAACATATGCTGGTCAGCTCCTCGTACGGCATATTGTGGGTGTTCATCCTGTTGCTGGTGATCGTGATCACTACGGTGCCGCTACGAGGTGTCAGTTCTCTGGTAGTCATCCTGGCGATAGCGTTGATTGTGGTAACGATTTCGTTCCTGGGCTATTGGGATTCCATTCTCAGCGCCCTCGGCAAGCTACGAGTTCATATGAATATGGGTTTCTTTGTCTTTACCTCCACGTTTTTGTTTATCATCTGGGCAGCAGTCTTCTTCGTATATGACCGTATGAACTACTGGCGAGTAACTCCCGGCCAGATTACCCACAAGGTGCTCTTCGGCGGGGGCGAACGAAGCTTTGATACCGAAGGCATGAGCTTCACCAAACTGCGCGATGACCTCTTCCGCCACCTGATTCTTGGTATCGGTTCAGGGGACTTGCAAATGGACCCGATGAAGACCGGTGGAGCTACCAAGGAGGAACTTGCCATCCATAACGTGCTCTTCATTGGCAACAAGCTGCAGCAGATCGACAAGTTGATTTCCAAGCAACAGTCGATGAAGTCGGTGAAATCGTAATCAGGTACTATGACAATACCTTTCAAGCGAAGGGATAGCGTGCAAACCCCTGCACGAATCCCCTCGCTTGTGTTGTCATCACAATGCCGTTGCGGCCAGCTTTCGCCTGGTCTTCGGTGGGCGACTTTTGGTGATCTATGTGCGGAATTGCGGGAATCTTCTCACAGCAGCCGATGCCGAGAGAAGAACTATCGCGCTCCGTGCAAGCCATGGCTGACAGCATCAGGCATCGCGGCCCGGAGAGTGACGGGCTTTATCTTTCGACCGAAGGTCATGCCGGGCTGGGCTTTCGTCGCCTGGCCTTTCTTGACCTTTCTGTAGCTGGCAACCAGCCGATGTACGATGCCAGTGGTCGCTACACGATCCTGTTTAACGGCGAAGCATACAATTTCCGGTCTCTCCGTGAAAAGCTCCAGGCACGGGGTGTCGTCTTTCGTTCCACGGGCGATTGTGAAGTAGTCCTCTACCTGTTGATCCATGAAGGCGTCGAAGCGCTGGCCCAGCTACGGGGTATGTTCGCCCTCGCCTTCTGGGATAATGAAACCCAGTCGCTGTTGCTGGCCAGGGATCGCTTCGGCATCAAGCCTGTTGTCTATGCTGAACAAGCCGGCAAAGTCACCTTTGCTTCGGAGATTCGCGCACTGGAGGTGGCAAACAGCGCCTCCAGGAAGATCGATCCGGCTGCATTCTACTGGTACCTGCTCTGGGGCACTATCGCCTCACCGGCTACCTGGCTCAGCGGCGTGAAATCCCTCTTGCCCGGTCACTATCGACGGTATCAAGTTGGCAAGGAAGTCGTCTCCGGCTGCTTCGCTGACCCCAGAAGCATCTATGTCGAGCAGCCAGGCTTGCAACTCAAGAATGAGGAACAACTTCGCCAACAGATCGGCCCCGCCGTCGAAGAAAGCGTCAAGCATCACCTCGAATCGGATGTGCCGGTCGGTGTCTTCCTCAGTGGTGGCATCGATTCGAGTGCCATGGTCTCGGCTGTCAGGCAGGTCTCCACCAATCGAGTGAAGACTTACACCATCACCTTCACCGAGGATAAGTTCTCCGAAGAGTCGATAGCCAAAGAAGTAGCAGAGCGTTTCGAGACTGATCATCAGGTCTGCCGGGTGACTGCCCAGGACTTCCTGAAAGACTGGCCGACGATCTTTTCCTATCTCGATCAGCCCACTAACGATGGGTTCAATAGCTACTACGTCTCCAAGGTGGTCGCTGAAGCTGGGCAGAAAGTAGTCCTCTCCGGCACTGGCGGCGATGAGTTCTTTGGCGGGTACCCCTCGTTCAGGCTGTTACCTCAGTTCCAGGCTCAGCAGTTCTGGCTGCGCTGGCTGGGGCCATTGCTATCGCCGATGCAGAAGCCCCACCGCAAAGCGAAATGGAAGCACCTCTACCAGCATGCCGGGCAGATGGAACAAAGCTACCGCACGCTGCGAGGTCTGTTCATGCCCGCTGAAGCTGACGTGCTGCTCGGCCCGGCCTTCCACGATCAGGCGAAAGCAATCAAGGAACAGGTCATTCCGTGGGAAGCATCTCACCTTTCGGCACTCGGGCGAGAACAGCCGCTGGCGAGCGTTTCCCGATTGGAAACGAAGCAATACCTTGGCGCCCAACTGCTCCGTGACATCGATGTCATGTCGATGGCTCATTCCATAGAAGTACGAGTGCCGTTCATTGATCATGTGTTGGCTGAAACGCTGTGGCCCTCCTTGGGGCATCAGCCGCAGTTGATGAAGAACAAGCGACTGCTCTACGAAACGCTGAAACGTCCTCTCCCCGAAGCGGTGTATCAGCGGCCCAAGCAGGGCTTTACCTTCCCGATGGAGCGATGGGTGCGCACCGAACTCAACCCCATGGTGCGGGAAGGGATGGACTACCTGGCCAAGTCAGGCTGGATCGCTCCCCAGGTGCCGGGCCAGTTGGCGACAGCGATCCAGGAGGGAACCATCCACTGGTCACGGCCCTGGTCGCTGGCAGTCTTCGGGCAGATGGCCCAGAGTCGGGGCCTCACATGAGCCGAGTCTTGTTGACTGCCATGGGTGATGTCAACGATCCCAGAACGTGGAGCGGTACTCCCTACCACTTTCTTCAAGCGGCAAAGGCCCACCAGGTGATCGACGAGGGTATTAAGTTGGTCCCGGAAGGATCAGACTGGCGCCGTCGCCGTCTGTTCTGGAATGGATGGCGCTATGTAACGGGGCAGGGCAAAGGTGGGTTTCAATATTCCGTAACTGCCCTGGAGCATCTTTGGAATCCAGTACGACAGCTCGTGTTGGATCAAGTCGTTATCAATGGATATCAACTCTTCCCGCCTTCTATCGTGGCTGAGCCTCGAATCAAAAAGCTTTATTACATCGATATGACCTTATTGCAGCTCTTTGATTTTTATGGCGAGCGTGGCTCTGTTGGCTCAAGGATTGCCGACGAAGCGATGCAACGGGAGAAATTAGGATATCAGTCAGCGAAGTATGTGGTGTGTCATAGCAACTGGGCTGCGGAAAGTGTGATCAAAGACTATGGAATTGACGCCGCCAAAGTGAAAGCTATCGTGCCGGGGGCGAATATTGATCGAGAAACCTATTTACAGTGGTACCAGCAGGCACAGCAACCAGTTCGACTGCCGGGGCAACCACTCAAGCTGATCTTCATCGGGAAATATTGGGACCGAAAAGGTCTTGATCGGTTGCTTGAAGCGCTTCTAGAGGTGCATCAGCAGGGCAGAAAGATGGAGTTGATTGTTCTCGGTTGTCGTCGTGAAGAGCTTCCGGTTCATCTTCAGGATGTTCCGGGAGTGAACTGGATGGGATTCCTCGACAAGCGGAAGGAAATGCAGCGATTTCTGGATGTCGTCACCCAGGCCGATATCGGTTGCCTTCTGTCACGAGCCGAAGCGGGAGGCATGGCGTTGCGTGAATATCATGCACTGGGACTGGTGGCATTAGGTACTGCAGTCGGCGGTTCGCCGGAGCATCTGTTTGCGGACGCCGGCTATGCGGTACCGCCTGAAGCCTCGGCAGAGGTGATTGCCAATTGGTTGATGGACCTTGATGGTAATCCGGAGAAACTGGCATCGCTTCGCAATCGCGCGTGGCAGCGTCGTCTTGATGCCACGTGGGATGACTCGGTTCGTCAATGGCGTGAACTCTTGAGTTGAACGTCATATAACGTGATAGTTCACGGCGTGAGTTGCTTGAAAGGTAGCCCTTGTCGTTTGCTTCGTCATTCAATCGCCCAGGTCTACGCTCCTTTTTGTTGAAGGGGGGCAGTCTGATCGCCTTAGCTACGCTCATGGAGCGCGGCTTATTGTTTCTGGCCAACGTACTGTCGGCCCGCATCGGTGGGGTGGAGAACTACGGTGCATATGGCCTGGCCTTGCAGGCAGCAGGCTTCATGGCCGGTCAAGCGAGTCTGGGCATCGGGATGGTCGCCTGGCGTTACGCGGCGGAATACCCTGCCGGCCATGAACTTCATCGTGACTATATCCATCGGGTGGTCTACCTGTCGCTAGGGCTAGCCGGTTTTTCGGCGCTGATCATGCTCCTGTTTGCCTGGCCGCTCGCCAACTGGTTTTACGATAAGCCGCAGTTCTACCCTATTCTGTTGGTCACAGTCTATTCCGCGCCCGCCTTTGTGATGCTCGATGCGATGCGCGGTTTGATGGTGGGCATGTCTTACTACCGAGGTCTGGTGCTTCTCTCCACCATCTTTGGCGCAGGCATGTTGATCTTGATGCCCGTGGCAGCATATCAGGGGGCAAGGTGGATGGTGATCACACATGCTTTCTGTTCACTCGTTGCCTGTGTGGCGATTCTTGTCATGATTGATCGAAAATTCCAGCTGAAGCTGTTGGCTCCCAACGTCACGAGGGTGCCGGTTTGGCCGATGTTGCGTTTTGGCATGGTGCAACTGGGGACAGGAACTCTGGTCAGCCTGGTCATGATGGCGTTGATGGCCATGCTGGTGCGCAGCGGTTCTCGGGAAGAACTGATCGCCGCCGCTCTGGTGCCGATGAGCATGGTTTTTGTCTATGGCACGGTGTGGATGATCAACGTCGGCGTCGCACACTACCCCTTGTTCGGCTTCAGGGAAGTGGCTTATTACAGCGTCGCTAATTCGCTGCGGAGCATGGTCAATATTTTGCCGGGTATGCTGCATCAAACAATGATGAGTTTGATGACCAACAAGCGTGGCGAGGCGTTTGGCGGAGCGAATCGCATGGTGCTGATCAACACCTGGATCACCGCCTTTTTCCTGATGCCTGTCACGGCAATCGGCTTGATCATGATGTTCTGGTTTCTTCCATTCTTCTACGGCCAGGCGTTCGTCAATGGCGTTCTTCCAGCATGCCTTCTGCTGTCGGTAGCAATGATTCATATGGTGTCGCAACCTGCCAGCAATCGTTTGAATGTGGTAAGTCCACGAGCGGTGCTTTTTTCAAATATCATCTGGTCGGTCATTGTCCTCGGAACCGCCTATTATCTGGTGCCACAGTTGGGAGCAGCCGGAGTCGCGCTGGCATTGCTCGCGGCCCATACGGTTTCCGCCCTTGCCGTGGTCTTTCTGCTAAGTCGATATGATGAATTGCCGGACAATCTGCTTTTCATCACTATTCTTTCCCTGCTTGGAGCTGTGACGCCGCTGCTGTGGCTTGATACCAATCGACACACCATTTTGAACGGGGCCAATGGGTTGATCCTGCTGGTGGCGGCGATCCTGATGTTGTTCCTGTGGCTGATCCGTGGACAACTGCGATCCAAATGAGCGGAGTGGTTATGGAAGAGTTGAAACACTGGCACATGTTGGATGCCCGGCCGATCTGGGTGAAAGAGTTTGCCGGCGCGTTGTCCAGGCAGGTCGAGCTTCAGAACTGGTTTCCGGAGATCAGTTGGACGGGTTACTTCAAGAACACCAGGGCCACTTCAGAACACGCAAACCCGCCGTTGAGCCTCAAGCACTTTTCGCTACAGCGGGGGTTCGCCAAGTGGCCTTTCCGGTTGATCTTCAATGAGGGCAAGCGCATCGCGGATCGGCTTCGGCAGAACACGGTGAACGAAAGCAGTACTGTTCTGGTCTGCGTTTCACCCCACTATGCTGCCGTTGCTGAACAGTGGAAAGGGCCGGTCATCTACTACATGACCGATCTTTACTATGCCTGGGGTGAAGATCCATCCTTTGTCAATTACTGTGATAAACGCATCTGTCGGCGAGCCGACCTGGTGTGCCCGGTCTCGCCCCGATGCCGGGAGTATCTCATCGAGAAAGCCGACTGCCCTGCAGAGAAGATCGCCATCTCGGCCATGGCTACCCGGCAAAGCAACGTGCTTGCCGCGCCTCAGCTTCAGCCTGGCCAGTTACCCGAGGACATCGCTGATCTGCCCCGACCGATCATTGGCGTCATCGGGAACCTGGCTCGCAATACGGATTGGCTCTTCCTCCAGCAGGCGATTGCTCAATTGCCTGACTACTCATGGGTTTTCGTCGGGCCGACCGAAATGAATGTTCCTGATGAGGCGCATCGTAAGGTGCGTGATGAACTTCAGGTACGGGGCGGACGGATCCGATTCGTAGGCTACAAGCCTTACCATCAATTAGCTTCTTACGCTCAATGCGTTGATCTTGCCTTGCTCCCCTATCGCAAGATCGAACCGACCTATTCGGGTAGTTCGACTCGTTTTTATGAACATCTGGCAGCCTGCAGGCCCATGTATGCTACTGATGGTTTTGCCGAGCTGCTCGCTAAAGAACCATTGGTACATCTGGTTTTCGATGTTGGCAGCTTTGTTCATCAAGTGAACACGTTGGCTGAGAAAAGATTCGTGGACGGCGTTGAAAACGATCGCTGGAAAGCCAGCCACAACGAGACATGGGAAGCTCGTGCCAGTGCGATGAGAGTGGAAATACAAAAACGAGTGTCGAAGTGATTCGCCTGAAGGAATGACATTCAGGGCAGCTCGTCCATCTTGCCTTGAAGCAACTGCGTGTATTGTTTTACCGCTGTTTCCGGACTGTAAACCTCGTTGGCCCGCATACGTGCTGCGATAGCGAACGACCTGGCGAGTTCAGGCTGATCCAACATTTTGGCGATGCCATCGGCGAGGCTCTTCACATCACCAACCGGAAAGAGCATGCCGCAAGAGCCATCCGCAAGTATCTCACGGCAAACGTCAAGATCACTCGAGAGAATGGGAACTCCCGCGCTCATGGCCTCGATCAGCGCCAGTCCGAACCCTTCTGTCCTGGTGGAAAAGACAAACAGATCAGAGCTTCCCAGCAGTTCTGGGATATCTTGCCGGGCACCGGGAAGAGTAACACAGTCTTGAAGTCCAAGTTGTTCAGCCAACTGATTGAGAAGAGCCCTTCTAGGCCCGTCCCCCGCCAGACATAACTGAATCCTGCGGCCTTGCTGCTTGAGGTAAGCGATGGCCCGCAAGAGAGTGTCCTGATCTTTGGCCTCGTCCATACGAGCCACCATCACCAATTGTGGAGCATCAGTTGAATCAACAACTCGGTCCAATCGGCTGCGATCTGCCCGTTCGCCTATTTCCCGCGTGGGACAACAATTGACGATGGTGCGTAGTCTTCGTGCGGGCAAGCCCAGTTCTGTCTCCAACTCTTTCGCCAGGGGCGCAGAGACGGCGATTTCAAGGTTGCACCAGGGTCTTCCCAGCCAGCCTTTCATCCGATTCTTGGAGCGACTCTTCGGCGTACTGCAGGGGCTGCTTGCCACGATCGTATATACCCTTTTGATCCCGGCCCATCGCGCAGCCATCCCGATGAATGGGTGATTGCCAAAATTATGGCACAGTACCGCATCGATCTTCAGTTCTTTTAGTCGACTGCTCAGTTTCGACACAAACGAAATCGAACGTCGAAATCGATAGGGAATCTGGGAAAAACTGCCAACGTGATGGCTGAACTCCTCCTTGCGAAGGGGCGGCTCGGTTCCAATGTAGATGAGATGATGCTCAAACAAGTCGCTGGGAAGTTGCTTCAAGAGTAGCAGCGCCATTGCCTCAACGCCACCGTAGTTCAGAGCACCAATGACATGGGCGATTCGCAAACGCTCAGTCACTCCCGCTCCTTTATGCTTGGCACATTTGGCATGGTTGGCATCTTTGGCATGGTTGGCGACCACTATCTGAACCATATACTACTGCAAGTAGAACACTGCCAAGAATATCTATGATATGCCTCCACCGCGCCGGCTCAAAGTCGCCTTGATTGTCTATCGTGATGATCCGAGCAGTGGTGGGGCGTTGCGAGTGGCACAAGCGATTGCCCAATATTTGCCCACCGATCAAATCGAAACGCATCTGGTTTTCGCCTATGGCGGCCCAGGAGCGATTGCCGGCAGCGTAACATGTCCCACACATTTTCTACAAGCTGCTTCGTCACGAGACTGGCAGTGCTGGAAAAAGACCCGTCAGTGGTTCCGGACGATGCGGTTTGATGTTCTGCACTTTATCGACAGCGTCAATTGGGTTCTGTTTGCGACACTGGGGATACGGTCCAAACGAATACTTCATTTTCATGGGTGCCCTTATCAGGAGACCATGTCCGCACAGGATCAGATGATGGCCCTGACGAGGAGATGGTTGACCGACGCTGGCATGGCTATCACTCACGGCGCCAAACGTGGCGTGGCCCGTCTGGGCTGGATGTCTGCGGCGAAGGTGCATGTCGTGCAGAACGGCGTTAACCCGGAGCAGTTTCAGAACATGCCGAGCAAGAAGGAGGCTCGACAACAACTCGGTGTTCCGCTGGATGTCAATCTGTTTGGCGAAGTCGCTCGCTTCAGTTACGGTAGTGGGTTGTTAGAGATTCTTACCGTATTGAAACACCTGCCGGATACCTGGCACGCTCTTCTTGTAGGGGATGGTCCTTTGCGCCCCGAACTCGAGAAACAGGCAAAGGAACAAGGCCTCGCCCATCGTCTTCACATGCCCGGGCTTCTTTCAGATGTCAGGCCTGCTTATGCTGCTTTCGATGTTGTCATCTTATTGGCACGCTATCAATCTTTTTGCCTGATGCTTGCTGAAGCGATGCTGGCGGAGGTACCAATTGTTGGGTTACAGGGAGCGGGCGAATACACCGAAAAGGAATATCCACTGATCACGTCTCAGAACGCCATCTTCTTTCCCCGTGTGAATCCGTGGGACTTTGACTGTAGCGAACCCGATGCGAAGTATCAGCAGGTCGCCCAGGCTATGCAGGATACCCTCATCCATAGTGACGAAACAAAACAGCGTGTTCAACTGGCAAAAGCCTGGGTTATGACCAGGTTCTCGGCCCAACGTCAGGCACGGCGGTGCATGGAAGTTTATCGAGAAGTCAGTGGCATCAGCCAGGGTGCGCCATGCGAGTCATGATACTTTACGAACATTGCTCGCCCCACCAGGTGGTTGCTGTTGAGGCAGCACGCAAGGAATTTCTGGCTCAAGGCCATGAGCTGATCCCAGTCGAATTTACTATGCTTCCACAGACTATACCTGGACGTTGAGCGACAAGCATCGTTCGAAAGAGTGGCTGTGTTTGTATCCCGATCAAAAGAGAGTGAGTAATTACCGGCTCTTCTGGGATATCCGCCGCAAGATCAGGGAATTGAAGATCGATGTAGTGGCGATCAACGGGTGGTATGGATTGTTTGCCTGGTGGCTGGTGCTACTGAAGCGATGGATTGGCTGCAGAATAATCGTTTTATCTGATACAGTCTCGTGGAAGCAGGCAAGAACTTCGATGAAGGAATTTCCCAAGAAGATGCTTCTACGAGGTATCGATGCGGGTTTTGTCGCCGGCACTCCCCAGGCTGATTATCTGCAATCCCTGGGGATGTCTCGTTCCCGTATGACATTCGGAATCGATGTCGTTGATAATCAGCTTTACTCTGATATCCCGTTACGTTCATCGCCTTCGAATCGAAAGATAGTCATCGGGACTGCGGCTCGATTGATCCCGGAAAAGAATCTGAAGGCGGCAATTGTTGCGTTTGACGAGGTGAGACGGAATCATCCAGAACTCACGCTCGAATGGCGAATAGCCGGGTTGGGGCCGCTCGAGGCTGAACTCAAGCAAACAGTTCATGATTTGCAAGTCCCTGTAGTCTTTGCAGGATTTGTCGGGTATGATGACATGCCCGGTTTTTATCGGCAACTTGATGTGTATTGGCAGCCCAGCATTAGCGAATCCTGGGGGTTGGTCATCAATGAAGCGATGGCATCCGGGTTGCCGGTCATGGTATCAGATCGATGTGGAGCCGCTCAGGACCTGGTGACTGACGCCAATGGATGGATTCATGACACCAGCCAGCAGGGTATGGTAGAATCCTGGAACAACGCACTGACGGATCGTGACCAGTGGCCCAAGCTGGGTGCTGCATCTCGGGAATTGATCAACAAATGGGGTATTCCCCGGTTCGCTGATGGTTTGCTTCACGCATCACACATAGCGGTCGATGGCACTCATTAGTTCTGGACGGATAGGAATCATGTCTGAATCACCAGTCTCCCAACAAGCCAGAGGACAGGGAGCCGGCACGGCGGTCAATAAATGGCGGATTCTTACCGAAATTCCTTATGCTCGATTAGCTGCCGTCATTGTTTTTTCGTTGGTCGTTCTCATCGGCTTCGTTCGATCTCTGGCGTTTGGCTCGACTAATCCCCTGTTGCTGCCAGTGCTGGCTACGGTATTGTCAGCGGTGTGTATCCTGATGATTGATTTGAAAGGGAGATACGGAACGACTTATATGCGTATCGGCTTTCATGCCGGGATCCTGATCTTTCTCACTTCTTATCCCATTCTCGCTCCAGAAATATTGCCCGATGTCGATGGAAGTATTCGCAACACTTCGGGCATGGCATTGGTGCTATGCGTATTAGGCTTTGAGATCGGATATTGGACGTTGCGCACCATTTTTGGGGCACCCAAAGTAAAGCCTCCCTTCATTCTTGTCGCAAATAACTACACTTGGGTGCATCGACTCCTGTATCTTGGAATCGCCATGTATGCCATGTTCCTCTTTTACACGGTTGCTACATCCGGAAGATCGTTGTTCTCTGTGTTCTTTGTGTTGCGAGGCGAATTGCTTGTCAACCCGGAAGAAGCAATGTTTACTGCAACGGAAAACACATACCAGGTAGCCAGCATTCTGATCTATGGTCGGTTCATGGCTGCTGCCGCTGCCAGCATTCTTATTCTGGCTCCAAATCCTTATCACTTTCCGACAAGTAAGCCTGTGGCATGGTTGGCATTACTTGGGTGTGCCTTTGTGGGTTTGAACTCAGGCAGCGGTGGTTCGCGTTCATCCTTTTTACTCTCTGCTGTCCCCTTGCTTACCACCTTGTGGATATACTCGGGAACCATCAAAGCTATGAAGCAATTCCGACCCCTGGTCGTGGTGGTAATCTTGTTCATGGTACTGTTCGGTTTCCAATATCTTGGTGCCAATCGAGATCAAGGTAAGAATCTGGGGGATGACCAAATTGGATTCAATGTGGATAAGGTCAATCTGCTTGATTTCACCCAGTTGAGCGCGTTTGCTATTTACCAAGACTATGAGCTAACAGTTTCCGCGTTCCCGGACAGAGTGGAGTATCAAAACGGAGCTTCTTTGGTGCCTATTGTATTGGGTTGGGTTCCTCGACGGTTCTGGCTGGACAAGCCTTATCCTTTTTCAAACATCGCTGCAAAAATGCGCGGATACGAGCTGAATACCACGTCGATTGCTCCCGGTTTCCCCGCCGAAGGGTATGGCAACTTTGGCTTGGCGGGCGCTCTAGTCTGGGGTGCCTTAATGGGACTCGCCTGCGCTCTGGCAGACTCACGCATGAGCAATTTGCGCCAGGCCACCCGCTGGCGCTTCCTCTGCGAGGCATGATGGCTGTATGGGCAGCGATCCTCATCAGAGGTGGTACCGCGGAGATGTTCTACATGGGCGTGTTCCCGATTGGTTTCATGTGGGTATGTCTTTACTTCTGCGAACCTCGTGCCCCGAAGACCACTTGACGATGCTGCGCGTTCTTCACGTTGTTCCCAACATCGATCCGAAACAGGGCGGACCGGCGCACAGCGTGGTGGCGCTGGTCGAGGCTTTAAAGCGTGTAGATGGTCTCGAAGTGAAGTTGGCGGCAGCCGGCCCTGCGGATTGCATTGACATTCCGTTGAACATCCGCACCCGCTGGTCCCTGCTGACGCAAGCAGCCCGACGGCGTCTCGACGAAGCCATTGGCCAGGCAGATGTAGTTGAACTCCACAGTCTTTGGAATGGAACGATCAGTTTCGCCGGTAAAACCTGTAGACGACTGAAAGTTCCCTATCTCTATACGCCTCGCGGCATGCTTGATCCCTTTTGCCTTCGTACTCGAGGTTGGCTCAAGAAGCTATCCGCCGCACTGGGTGAAGAGAAAAACATCGCCGGTGCGGCCGGGTTTCATCTTCTTTCAGAAGAAGAAGTGCAGGGCGTGCTGCAAGTCAGGCCGTATCTCAAGGATCGCCCTTATGCAGTTGCTCCCAACGGTCTGGGTATCGTTCCTGAGAATTATCCTCGTGGACTCATTGCCCAGAAGTTTCCTGAAACGGTCGGCCGCAAGACCCTGCTTTTCCTCGGTCGCCTGGATGAGATTAAAGGGCTTGAACTGCCGTTGCAGGCGGTAGCTAAAATGAGGCCCGAAGCGAGGCCCATCGTTTTGCTAGTCGGGCCCGACTTTGGGCAGGAAGTCAGTCTAAGGCAACTCGCCACGTCGCTCGGCATCGCACCCTGGATCATTTTCGCTGGTCCCATTTATGGGAACGATAGGTTCAGTCTGCTGGCTGAGGCTGATCTTGTCGGGCTGACCTCTCACTACGAATGTAATTCTGTCTCCGGGACCGAAGCATTCGCGGTGGGAGGAGCTGTGCTGGCGACGGAAGGAAGCAGCTTGCGCCACGCCGCCCAGGCAGGGGCAGCTCGAGTCGTGCCACGTACCGTAGAAGCTTATTCACAAGCTCTTCAAGAATTGTTGAACGATGAACAACAACTACAGCATCTGCGGAAGTCCGCACGGTTGTATGCTCTACGACAGCTCAATTGGGATAAGCTGGTCAAGCCCTTGGTTGAACTCTATCGGAAGATCGCAAAGAATCGGCCCCATTGACGTGAAAGCTCGATAAAGACCATCGTTTCGCTCTGGGCAAATGGCGGTGCATTCATAATTCAATGGAATGGTAGCATGCGGTTGAACACGCCTACGGCCCGGTCCGTCAGGCGTTCTTTTTATGGTCGGGGTGGGATTCATGCTCATACTGGGCATTCACGATGGTCACGATTCGGGAGCCTGCCTGCTTAAAGATGGCAAGCTGCTGCTGCACAGCTCCGAAGAGCGACGCCGCAACAGTAAGAACTGGGCAGGGGTACCCGAACAGTCTCTGAAGGAACTTTTCCGCCGTACCGGTGTCGATCCGAAGGATGTCGATCTCATTGCCCTGGGCAGTCAGCTTCGTACCACATTTCCTACCCGTGGTCATAAGCCGGTCTACAGCGTTTTGAACTTCCTCTCCTGGGCAGGTCGTTCGCATCTGGGCACCCGGTTCGGCCGCTGGCTCCTCTCCCGCCTACGCAAGCGCAAGGAACTGATGGCCTGTCTGGAAAGCATGGGCATGGGCAACAAAACCGTGATGCCCTTTGACCATCATCTTTCGCATGCAGCAACCGCTTACTATTTTCGTCCCTGGGATGGCCCTGCTACGGTGCTTACCCTCGATGGTGCCGGCGATGGCCTTTGCGCTACGGTGAACAAAGCTGAGGGGGCGAACATCAACGTCATCTCTCAGACGCCCAAGTACAACAGCCCTGCCGGGTGGATGTACTCCGCTCTGACTGCCCACCTGGGGATGCGGCCCTACGAGCATGAGTACAAGCTCATGGGCATGGCTCCCTACGGCGATCCCGATTTCATCGGTGACGGGCACTCCGAATCGTGTGCGGATGTGTTGCGACGATCGTTCGGTGTCGAGGGTCTGGAGTTCCGAAACAAGACCGGGCATATCGCCAGCGGCATCCAGGCCTATTATGCCAAGCGACTTTACGCACGCCGGTTTGATAACGTCGCCGCTGCCTGTCAGTTGGTCTTTGAAGAGATGATGCTGAAGTGGGTAAAGAACTCTATCGCAGCGACCGGCATTCGTAAGATCGCCACAGCCGGCGGAGCGTTTCTCAACGTCAAAGCCAATAAGCTGATCCGTGAGATGCCCGAGGTCGAAGCGATTTACACCTTCCCCGCCAGCGATGATGGCGGTACTCCCATTGGTGCTGCCTTGTTGGGTTATGTGCATCTGTGCAAGGAAAAGGGCATCACGCCTACGTTCGATCTGCCCAAAGACATGTACATGGGCCTTGACTATACCGATGATCAGTGCGAGAAAGCGGCTCAGGCATCGGGCCTGCCATTCCGCAAGATGTCCAACGTCGCTGATGAGGCGGCAGAGCTTCTCACGCAGGGCAAGATTCTCGGTCGCTTTGCCGGTAGAGAAGAAGTTGGCCCGCGTGCCCTGGGCAATCGTTCGCTTTTGGCTGACGCCCGTGATCTGCGTGTCATTCGCAAGCTCAACTTCGCCATCAAGCAGCGCGACTTCTGGATGCCCTTTGCCGCCTCGGTGCTTGAAGAGGATGGCCCTCGTTACATCAAGAACCTGAGCAACTGGGCCTACTACATGATCGAGGCCTTTGATACGACACCCGCAGGATTCCAGGACCTCGTTGCTGGGACGCATCCCTTTGATCAGACCATTCGGCCACAACTGGTGAATGAGTTGAACCCTGCCTACCGTGACCTGTTGAGAGCGTTCAAGGCTCGCACCGGGGTTGGCGGCCTGCTGAATACCAGCTTCAACCTGCATGGTTCGCCCATCGTCGGCACGCCGGAGATCGCCATCGACACGCTGAAGAAGAGTGAACTGGATGGCGTCTTGCTTGGATCGTATCTGGTGACTAAGCCTGCAACCGCCTCCTAAGGCACGTCTGTCATGCCATTACCCATCACCGTCATCCTGGCTGTCAAGAACGAAGCAGCCAACCTGCCGAAGTGCCTGGCTGCGCTGAAGCGAGTGGAACGGGTCGTCGTCGTTGATTCGCAGAGCACCGACAACACGCCGGAGATTGTGAAGCAGCACGGGGCGGAGTTGGTGCAGTTTCACTTCACCGGTAAGCATCCGAAGAAGCGGCAGTGGGCGATTGAGACGCTTGATATCACTACGCCGTGGGTGTTGTTGTTAGATGCGGATGAGGTTGTGCCTGAGGCACTGTGGAACGAGATAGAGGCGGCAATTACTCAGGGGGCTGACGCCCCCCGCTCGCAATCAGATGCTTTCCTCATTACCAAGGGTTTTCACTTCCTCGGTAAGAAGCTGACTTTTGGGGGCTTCTCCTTCAAGGCGGTGTTGCTCTTCCGTACTGGCAAAGCCCGCTTCGAGAAAATACTCGCAGAAGCTGACAGCGGCTTCGATATGGAAGTCCACGAACGATTGATCGTCGATGGCACTATCGGCACGCTCAAAACACCCCTCATCCATGAAGACTTCAAGAGCCTGCATGCTTATCTCGATCGCCACAACCGCTATTCGACATGGGAAGCTCAGGTGCGCACCCAGTTCCTCAAGACCGGCCAATGGGGCGAGGAGACGGTGAAGGCCAAGCTCTTTGGTAACAGCCAGGAACGCCGGAGGTGGTTGAAGTATGTCGCCCTGCGAATGCCGTTCGAGCCGACGTTGTGGTTTGTGTATCACTACATCTTCAAGCTCGGTTTTCTCGAAGGCCGTCCTGGTTGGATCGCCAGCCGCATTCGGGCACAGTACATCTTCCAGGTGCGGGCGAAGATGTATGAGATGAGGTTAAAATCAAACGTGTAGGGTACTGTCGAGCGGTACTCCGCGAGACGTTCCTCGCCATAGAATACTCACTGTGACCGACTACTCCCCCAATCTTCCTGATGCTCAAGTCCCCATCCTCATCCATGCGTCGATGGGAGGTGGTGAGGATCGCTATCCCTTCAACATTCCTGCACTCAAAAACATGCGGATGATGGAGTTCCATCCGAACGTCACCTTCTTCGTCGGCGAGAATGGCAGCGGAAAGTCGACGCTGCTCGAAGGCCTGGCGGTCAACATGGGGAATAACCCCGAAGGGGGCGGGCGCAACTTCATGTTCTCGACCAAGGAATCGCATTCCGATCTTCACTTCCATCTGAACACTGCCCGTGGGCCACGCTGGGGACGGTCAGATACCTACTTTTTTCGAGCCGAGAGCTTCTACAACCTGGCCAGCAATATCGATGAAATCCCCGGCCTGCGTGGAGCCTACGGCGGGAAGTCGCTGCATGAGCAGTCGCATGGCGAATCGTTTTTCGCCTTGTTCGAGAACCGACTGCGACAGAACTGTCTCTACTTTCTCGATGAACCGGAAGCGGCTCTTTCTCCTCAACGGCAGATGAGCTTTCTTGCTCTGCTGCACCGCCTTGTGTTGATGGGCAGCCAGTTCATCATCGCCACCCACTCGCCGATCATCCTGGCATACCCCTACGCCTGGCTCTATTCCTTCGATCAAAGCCCGCCGACACGAGTGCAGTACGAGGAGACGCAACACTTCCAGGTGACGAAGATGTTCCTGGCCTACAAGGACAAGATGCTGAAGGAACTGCTGACGGTGGATGAGGAGGAGATGGGGACGGTGGAGAAGAAGCCGAGGAGGAAGCGGGGGAGGTGATACTCGGTCAATTCATCTGATAAATTACTGGGCGATAACGGGCCTTGGGAATCGGCTTGCCTGCTTTCTTGGCTACCGCCAGCCAGGCTTTCTTGGCCCGTTCTACTTCTTTCAGTGCAACCGCTGGTGTTTTTCCGAATGCCGAGCAGTATTTGAGGTCGGGAATGTCGGCGATGTAGCCCTTATCTTCTTCACTGTAGAAGATGTTGATGTGGTAGTCTTTCATGCTTGGTCTCCGATGTTGAGATTATATGTCTCCACCAGATCAATGAACTGTTTCACCTGGTAAGCTTTGGCTTTTCCTTTGACGTTTTGCAAGTTCAGTTGTTCCGCAAGCACTGGATGGTCAAAGATGTGATGGCTTCCAGAGATTCGTTTCAAGCGAAAGCCAGCAGCACGAACAAGCGTGATCAAGTCCCCAAATCGCATGCCTGCGGGGTTGTTAATGGCACGTTGTAGTAGTTTCTGGTGCTTCGCCATGACCGCTAGCCTTTACAACGTGACGTACCATCTGCTTAGCCGTGCTGATATGACGGAGGAGTAAATCATAAAGCTCTCCTTCAAAGACCCTACTTCGTCAACACCCCCGGCAAGTTGAACCCCTGATCGCCGGTCAGCAACTGCCGCTGCGCCTGCGTCTGCTGACTCAAACCCCACAACCGAATGAAGCCCTTGGCGGCCTCGTGGTCGAACTGGTCGCCCTTTTCGTAGGTCGCCAGGTGCTTGCTGTAGAGGGAGAACTCGCTTTTGCGGCCGGCGATTGAGACGTTGCCTTTGAAGAGCTTGACCCGTACCCGGCCCGTCACGAAACGCTGGCTGCTGGCAACGTAGGCAGCTAGATCCTGGTGATGGGCGCTGAACCAGAGACCATTGTAAATGAGGTCGGCATACTCGTTGGCGACCATCGCCTTGAACCGCATGCTCGGCTTCGACAAGCAGAGCGTTTCGAGTTCCCGGTGAGCCAGGTGCAGAATCACTGCAGCGGGCGATTCATAAATCTCACGGGACTTAATACCGACGAGGCGGTTCTCGATGTGATCGATGCGGCCAATCCCATGCTTGCCGCCCGTCTTGTTCAGTGATTCCAGCAGCGGCACACCATCGAGCTTGGTACCATTGATGGCGGTTGGTTTGCCCGCTTCGAAATCGATTTCGAGATACTCAGGCTCGTTCGGTGCCTTGCGGGGGTCGGTCGTCCACTGGAACGCCTCTTCGGGTGGTTCGAAGTAGGGATCTTCCAGAACACCTGCCTCGACACTTCGGCCAAAGATGTTTTCATCGACGCTGTAGGGGCTGGCTGCGGTAGCGAAGACGGGAATATTGTGCTGCTTGGCGTACTCGATCTCTTCATCACGAGTCATCCGCCATTCACGCACTGGGGCGATGATCTTGAGGTTGGGTGCCAGCGTTTGAAAGGTGACATCGAATCGGACCTGATCATTTCCCTTGCCGGTGCAACCATGTGCGACGGCTACCGCCCCATGTTCCTTGGCGGTATCGACCATCAACTTGGCGATGAGCGGCCGACCCAGAGCGGTGGCGAGGGGGTACTTGCCTTCGTAGAGCGCTCCAGCCATCAAGGCAGGCCAGACGAAACAATCGACAAAGAGGTTGCGGGCATCAAGCGCCTCAGCGGCAATGGCCCCGGTCTTGAGGGCCTTCTTCTTGATGCCTTCCAGATCATCTCCCTGGCCGAGATCAACGGTGAAGGTGACCACGTCGAGGTTGTATTTTTCCTGAAGCCAGGGAACCATGACGGAGGTATCCAGCCCACCGCTGTACGCCAAAACGACTTTGCCTCGTGACATGTCTTTGCTTTCGCTGAATGAGTAACGACGTCAATGCCTGCGCAGCGTATCTTATGGTCATGACGCTGCACATTCCAGAAGCGATCTATCAGCAATTAGTTGGCCATGCCCGCTCCGAACTGCCCAACGAATGCGTCGGCATGTTGATCGGATCTTCGGACGGCCAGGTGAATGAGTATCTGCCTCTAGTAAATGAGCTGAAAAGTCCGACACGCTTTCTGACAGAACCCCGCAGCATGCTCCGTGCAGAGAAGCGATGCAGGGAGTTGAAACTGCAAGTGCTGGCCATCTTCCATTCGCATCCGACCAGTCAGGCGATTCCGAGCAAGTATGATGTTGCTGATCACTACAGCAGTGATGTGATGTGTTTAATCTTGAGTTTGACTGACATTTCCACACCGCTACGAGGATGGTGGATAGGCGAGGGGAGCTTCAAGGAAGGAGAAATCATGATTACTCCAGCGACAAAATGGCAGGATATCCTCGACGAATAAGTAGGCGAGTTGTATTTTGATAATCATCGAAATAAGCGAGGCTTCTCCATGTGCTGGCTCATCGGTCTTGGTTGTCTTCTGTCTGTGTTAATTACTCTGACTGCTCAGGAAAAGAAACCCGACGACAAGAGCATTACCCCGGTGGTCGGCAACTGGGAAGGAGCCCTCAAGACGGGTGCCATTGAACTACGCTTTGGGATCGTGATCAAGGAAGATGCCAAGGGCACCATGTTCAGCGTCGATCAGGGCAATGCTGCGATTCCCATCAGCAAAGTCACTCTTGTTAATAAGGATGTGAAGTTCTTTCTGCCCAGCATCATTGCCAACTACACCGCGAAACTGAATGAAGCTGGGGATGAACTGGATGGCACCTATCAGCAGGGAACCGCCAAGTTTCCCCTCAAGCTCAAGAAGGTAGCAGTGCTGGCGAAGTTAAATCGGCCCCAGGAGCCCAAACAGCCATTCCCTTATCAGAGCGAAGAGGTGAGTTACGAGAACGTAGCCGCCAAGGTAAAGATTGGTGGAACACTGACTCTTCCGAAAGAAGGCGGGCCTCACCCGGTCGTCTTGCTGATCACCGGCTCCGGGCAACAGGATCGTGATGAAAGTCTGCTGGGGCATAAGCCCTTTTTGGTGATAGCCGATTACCTTACCCGTCGCGGCATCGCTGTGCTGAGGGTCGACGATCGAGGCATAGGAAAATCGACCGGCAACTTCGCGGCTTCTACCACGTTTGACTTCGCCGATGATGTGCTGGCCGGCGTCGAATATCTGAAGACCCGCAAAGACATCGACCAAAAACGTATCGGTCTCATTGGCCACAGTGAAGGTGGTGTCATTGCACCTATCGTCGCCAGTAAATCAAAAGATGTCGCCTTCATCGTGCTGCTTGCCGGTACTGGGCTGCCCGGCGATGAGATTATCTACATGCAGGGCCGGCTCATTGCTCTCGCCGGGGGGGCAAAGAAGGAAATGGTGGATCATGGCGAAGAGATTCAACGCAAGTTATTCACACTCATCAAAGCGGAGAAACCCTCGGCGGAGTTGGTCGCCAAACTCAAGAAGCTCTTAATCGAGGAGCTTGCCAAGAGTTCAGAAGCTGAGAAGAAAGAACTGGAAAAAGAAGGGGGCAAGGCTGCTATCGAGGCGCAGCTCAGTTCCTTTACTTCTCCCTGGTTCAGAACCTTCCTGATACACGATCCCCGCCCGGTGCTGGCTCAGGTCAAGTGTCCGGTGCTGGCGCTCAATGGTGAACTCGATTTACAGGTGCCCTGCAAAGAGAACCTCGAAGCCATCAAGGCGGCACTGGAGAAAGCCGGCCATAAGGAACACACCATCAAGGCATTCCCCAAACTCAATCACTTGTTTCAAACATGTAAGACCGGCTCGCCTACGGAGTATGGTAAGATTGAAGAGACGTTCAATCCTGAAGTTCTAAAGACCATGGGCGATTGGATACTGGCTCTTCCTCATCGATAAATCTAAGTGATGTACCATGATCAAGAGGGCGAGGAATCGCCCTCCTATTTTTCTAATTCATTACCCGACTGGGCGATCTTGATATAGACTAAGAGTAATGACGGTCTGCCCCTTCTTCCCGTCATCCTGGCCGGGCGGTACTGCCCCCTGTCTGCGGCCTTGTCCACGGAAGCGACAATCAGATCAAGTTTGAAAGTTGCCACTTAGACTGGCGTATAATCCAGTGCCCTGTTGAAATACGTTGGCTTCTCCAACGGTATGGATCAACTGGAGGAACACCGATGTCCAAAAGAATTACCGTCACGGAGCGACGTGCCATCTTCCAGGCGCTGGTCCGCGCTCAGGATAAAGGCGATAGTGTCAGCGAATCGAGACAACAGGTCTCACATCGTTTTCACGTTACCGAGTACACTCTTCGCAAGATCGAGGATGAAGGCATTGCCCGTCAATGGCCGCCCCTCGATGAAGAAGTCGTCTCCCGCCTCAGCCTGACGCAGCCCCAACTCGCCGAGCGAAACTAGGCACTAGTCGTTGTTGAACAACACCCTCAAAGTTGTCAACATATCCGAGATGTTATCGAACTGTCGTAGTTACCTAGCCCCTCGTGGGTCAGGTAGACCATCATAATCTGGTAGCCTCAGCCATGACAGCCTGAAGCGCAAGCGAGGGTGGACCTTGCGGTTGCACGCGCCCTCTCGCTTGCGCTTCAGGCTGTCATGGCTACCGCCCTAATTCGTGCCTTGACACAATAGGTAAGAAAGGCGATATGCACTCCTCGGCATTTTCCGTCCAGGGATAGGGTGGGTGCATGGCCAGTGTTCTTCGTACCTCTGAGCGTTCGCCTTGGTGGCGGGATGTCGATCCTGTTCGCTCGGTGCTACTGCTCTACAGGCAACGACATCTCATTGGCCAACTCGTTCGCCGGGAAGTGATCGGTCGATATCGCGGATCGCTGCTGGGCACCCTGTGGATGGTGTTGCTGCCGATCATGTCGGTGTTGGTTTACACTGTCGTCTTTGGTCTGATCCTCAAACAACGCTGGCCGGGTCTTGAGTCAAACGAATGGACCTATCCACTGGTGATCTGGGCCGGGCTTGCGCTGTTCAATGCCTTTGCAGAAGTAGTACAGCGAGCCACGTCGGTCATCGCTGCTCAGCCTAACCTGGTGAAAAAGGTCGTCTTCCCGCTTGATGTGCTGCCGGTAATGCTGGTCGGCACCTCGCTGGTGCCGCTAGTCGTTTCGATGCTGGCGGTAACGGTGGGCATTATCTTCTGCCGTGGCGCGATCCCGAATCTCCTTGTGATGGTGATGACGGTAGGCTTTTTCCTCATTTGGTTACAAGGCATCGCCTGGTTCCTGGCAGGCGTAGGAACCTTCCTGCGTGATCTGGGGCCCATGGTGCAGGCGATCTGTCCCCTCATGCTCTTTGTCACCCCCATCTTTTATCCCATCAGCATGGTGCCTGAACCCTATCGACTCTGGTTCTGGGCGAATCCCCTGGCTGTGATGGTCGAAACCATGCGGGCAGCATTGCTGCACAGCGCCATGCCGCCGATGTGGGCGATGGCCGGTTGTGCGGTGGTTTGCCTGTTCACCTGGCAACTGGGGTCGCTTGTCTTCGCCCGGCTTCGTTCCGAAATGGCTGATGTGGTGTAACGCTTCCATGAATCAACTTCAACAACATCGTGGTCTTGCTCGTCGCCCCTCGCAGCAGTTAGCTGCCAGGCTGGCTCTCTCGTCGCCTGAGTACGATGTCGTCGAGACCATCGCGCTGCGCCTCTGGGATGTGGGCAAGAGCTATCGCCGGTATGCCCGGCAATGGGATCGTGTCAAACAATGGCTATGGGGCCGAGATCGACAGTATTACACCGAGCACTGGGCCGTGCGTGGCGTCAGCCTGACCATTCCCCGAGGCAAGACCATAGGCATCCTCGGGGCTAATGGTTCGGGTAAATCAACGCTGCTGCAACTGATCGCCGGCACCCTGACACCCAACGAAGGCAAGCTCCAGATCAACGGCAGAGTTGCTGCCCTTCTGGAACTGGGCAGCGGCTTCCATCCAGAGTTCACCGGGTGGGAGAACGTCAGGCTCCAGGCTGGCATCCTTGGTCTCAGCGAAGAAGAGATCAATCAGAAACTGCCCCTCATCGCTCATTTCTCCGAACTAGGTGAAGCGCTCGACCGACCCTTGCGAACCTACTCAACCGGTATGGTTCTGCGACTGGGCTTCAGTGTTGCCATCAGTGTCGATCCTGACATTCTCCTCGTCGATGAAGCGCTCGCCGTCGGCGATATGCACTTTCAGCAGAAGTGCATGGCCCGCATCGCCCAACTGCGTGAACAGGGCGTGACCATTGTCCTTGTGACGCATGACATCAGCACCACCAAGCGACTGTGCGACGAAGCCCATGTTCTGGAGAAGGGCAAGATCGTTCAGTCCGGCGCGACCGAAGCGGTCTGCAACTGGTACGTCGCCCGCATGCTCTCTGGTGAAAACGTCCCAGATGTTCATCCCAATCAACCCTATCGCCATGGCAACCAGAAGGCGGTCATCGAATCGTGCCAACTGCTCAATTCCGACAGCCAGGCGACTACGCAGACCTGGATCGGTTCGACCTATTCTCTCTCATTAAAAGTGCGTTTTAGAGCGAATATAAGGCAACCGGTTCTCGGTTTCTATCTGCGTGATCGCTTCGGCACCGAGATGTTTGGCATCAACACCGATAATGCCGGGATAGTGCTATCTGGTAAAGCAGGCGAGACGGCTAATATCCAGTTCCGCTTCGGCTTGCACGTTCGACCGGGAGCCTATACTCTGTGCGTGGGTTTAGTCGATGACCCCACCCAACCGGTGTGTCTGGACTGGATCGATGACGCTATTCTCATCGAAGTCCATGATCCGGTACCGGGCCGGGTGGTGCATGGACTGTATGCGGAAGAGATTGAGGTAAGCGCGGGCTGAAAGTGCCCCTTGCCCTTTTTCCCACCCACTCACGCTAAGGATGCCCTTCTGTCATGGATGATGGAAGAACAGCAAGGACGCACCCTGATGTTGTCACGACAGCTCTTGCAGATTGATTACGATCAGTTTCAACGCTACGCAGCCATCACGGTGTTGCTGAAGCCGTTGCTTTATGCCTGGCAGCAGACCGGAAAGCCTCTTCGCATCCTCGAAGTGGGCAGCCATGCACTGAACCTGTTGCCCGCCTTCCTGTCACCACTTTCGATTGAGATCGTTCGGGCTGATTTGGAGCCGCAGTATGCCGGTGATGTCGGGCCGTATGTCACCATCGAGAAAGATCAGCAACTGCCCTTCGCCAAAGGGGCGTTCGATGTCGTGGTGGCGATGGAAGTGTTGGAGCACATACCAACCGAGTCTCGTCAGCAGGCCATGAAGGAATGGTCGAGGGTTTGTTCCAAAGGCATTCTCTTCACCTGCCCGAACGGCGAGGCGGTCATCGATCAGGAACGCCGGGCCGACGCTGACTTCCAGGCTCGTCATGGCCGGGTTCATCCCTGGCTTGAAGAGCATGAAAGGTTTGGCCGACCTACTGCCGATGAAGTCCAGTCGATCCTCAAGATGTTGAATCTCACTTGCCATCGCTTCAACAACTCGCCGTTGTCCGAATGGCTGCCGATGTTGCTGGTCACCGAACAGATCTTCGAGCAGGGCGATCCTGAGTTGTTCAGCCGGTTCAACGAGATGCTCAACAACCGTCCATTCCGAGCCTGCATTCAGGAGCCTGCTTATCGTTCCATCTATGCCGGGTTCAAATCACCAGCTATCGATGAACAGGTAAAGTCGATCTGGCTGGGCAATCGGGCCATTCGTAGTATCGACAGCACGACAGAGCCGGAAGCGCTAGATCCAACTCGCCTCCTGGCCAGTCGCCTGAGTCAGTTCATCATCAAGCATCGCTGCCATGAAGTGGATGCGGCACGGCTCGAACAGCTGACTATCGAGAACGAAACACTTCGTCAGCAACTGGCCTGTGCTGAGCAGTCTCTTGCCTGGTTACGCTGGGAGAAGGCTTCATCAAGCATCAATAAGCCAGGCAAACAAGAGAACCCACTCAATCATGCTGAACTTGCTGATCTCGAAGTTGTGGGGCCGAACCACTGGCGCGTCATCGATAGCAGACCTTCCTTTGAATGGAGTTGTGATCATCAACGTGGCTGGCATCGTATCGAATTGATGGGTCAAGTAGTGCCCGGGCATCGCCCTATCTTGTCACTCGACTACGGTCATGGTTTCAGCGACGAACATGTCGTTCGCCTGGGTTCCTGGCGGGCTGGGCCGGATCGACTCTGCGTGAATGCCTATTTCCACCATCCCGTAGTACGGATGGGGCTGGTGCCCTGCCAGAAACAGGCACACACCGCGGTGATCATCGAACAGGTGATGATCAACCCACTTTCTACGGCACGGGTGATACTTGAAGGCACGGGACGGCTGGTCAGCGATCTCATTCGCTTCCCTCGCCTGACCTGGCAGGCTCTGTCGCACTCATCATCGTGGCTGCGTTTAGGGATGCAACAGACGATGACGCCACGGGGTTTACCCATCGGCGCGAGCAACGACTATCAGTGTTGGCTTCTGGAGAATCGCCCGACAACGGCCCAGCGTCGACGGCTGATCGATTCGCATCGAGAGAATACCTGCAAGGTCGTCGTCTTCCTTCGACTCAGGAATGGTGAATCGAGGCTGCGGCTGGACGCAACATTACAGAGCCTGCTTCGACAGGATGTCTGCCGATGGGAAGTCTGGTGTGCCGCTGAGGCGGTGCATCAACGATCTTTGTTGTCGCTGGAGGCCATCAGCCAATTGGGGGGTCGACTAAAGTGGATGAACGATGGCCCTGATCGTGGTCAGGCAGGATTGCTCAATGAATGCGTTCAGAAGTCTGATGCTGAATGGCTTATCCAACTTCAATCAGGTGATGTGCTCGAGCCCGATGCTTGTCTTCAAATACTGGATGCGGCGGAGCACATCCCGAGGCGGCCCTCTTGATCGCCGATGAAGGGCATCTAGCCCCATTCGAAGGCGAGACGGAACCAAACTTCAAGCCTGTTCTGAAGCCCGACATGCTGCGTCGCCAGCCGTTCTATCTTGGCCAGGCGTATGCGCTGCATGCCCCGACGATAGTGGAACTGGGCGGGTTCCATGCCGGCTACGAGGGAGCCCTCTCCATTGAGTATGTTCAACGCCTGCTTCAGTCACAACTTGGCCTGGCACAACTAAATCGAGTCTTGCTTCATTATCCACCTCGCCCATCCTTGAGCCAGACGGCACTCAAGGTCATTGCCCGGATTCAGGAAGACTACGCAACTTCGGACTACCACGTCAGCTATGAACGAATCGAACGGCCGACTGCCGGGACGAATGAGCGGTGGGATCGAGGCACTAATAGGGAAGCCGTTTCTCCGCGCAAGAGTCGGAAGGACGGGGCCTCATGTTAAACTCTTTGGGGTATCTCGTTCGCCGTGGGGCAGCCAAGGTGTTACGCAGCCTGGTGCCGCCAACGCCACCGGTGCATGAACCCGATGTGTTGCCCTACGCAGACTGGATCGCCAAGCGATTGCAGGATCGACTCGAAGAATATATCGATGTGCCTGAGCCGGGTCTGTTCTCGCTGATGACGCCGGTCTTCGATCCCCCCTCGGGCTTCTTCCGCCGTTTGGGCAAGAGCATCTTCGCGCAGGATCATCGTGACTGGCAGTGGGTCATCGTTGATAATGGCTGCAAGAACCATGACGTCCTCTACCTCATGGAGAAGTTCGCCAAAGACCCACGAGTAACACTCGTCCGGGCTGGTGAACCTCGTGGCATCATCGGCGGCATGCGGCTGGCTCTGGAACATGCAAGCGGTCGCTATGTCTGCCCCGTTGATCATGATGATCAGCTCTACCCCGATGCCCTTCGAGTACTGGCTGCATCACTCTCAGCACACGATTGGCCGAAACTAGCTTATACCGATGAGGACAAACTCTTCCCGGATGGCACGCCGGGTCTGCCTTCGTTCAAGCCCGATTGGGATCCTCTGCTGTTCCTCAATGCCTTCTACATTGCCCATCTGGGAGTGATGGATCGGACGAGGGCTCTTGAACTGGGTATCTACACCGATCCGTTGGCCGAAGGCACTCCCGATGGCGATGCCTTCTGCCGGTTCGTCGCAGCAGGGCATGTGCCACTCCATATTCCGGAGATTGTCTACAGTTGGCGGATGCACATGCAGTCGACAGCGCTGCGTGGCGTCGAAGCCAAGCCCTACGTCACCCGCAATCAAAAGCATGTGCTCGGTCGATATCTACACCAACGTGGCCTTGATGAGACGGTCAGCATTCGCACCAATCCTCTTCCCGGCTTGGCCGGAAGTTGGCGAGTGCAAGGGCAAGTGGAACCCATCCCTGTCGTCGTGATACCAGGCGGCGAAGCGAAGATGCGACGACAACTGCGGCAGCGATTGAACCTTTCAAACCACATTCACAGTGTTCACTGGATGTCGTCTACGCGCAGCGCCATCCAGGAGCTATTCCATTCGATCTACGGCCAACGCTGGGTGATGCTCCTCTCGCCCGACTGCCTGCCCCTGACGACCGACTTCGTGAGCGAGTGCCAGGCGGTTCAACAGGCGGTACCCGAAGCAGTGCTGGTGGGCGGCATCCTGCAAAACACCCAAGACAAGGTGGTGAGTGCTGGGCTGGCCTGGGGCATGGATGGCCTGATGGGATCGCCTTTAGCCGGCTTCAATCCACACGACTACACCATCGGGATGGGGAGTCTGTGCTTCCAACGCTGCGTCAGTTCCGTCGATGCACGTTTCTGCATGATACAAGTCGATTTCCTGAAGCAGGTGCTGGATCGCTTCGGGAGTGATCTCGCCGACCCATTGTTGCCGGCATGGTTTGCCGCCCTCGCCAGAGAACAGGGCAAGCGAGTGCTTTTCACTCCGTATCTAAAGGGGCACTTGAACGAAACGTCAGTACCTCGTCATATCGATGACGAAGCCCGCTATCGATTCCTCTGCGAGTTTGGGCATGAACTGACGAGTGACCCCTACTACGCCCGGTTCCTTGGACTGACTACTGAACATGCCTGGCAGGCCGTGAAACCAGGCGTACGCCGAGAGACATTGCAACGCAGTCTCAGCACCCTCGCCGATACAGTGCCGTGTTTGGACACGTTACTGGGATCGAAGGAGAAGTATCTGGGATGGCTGAGCAGTGCACAGGAAAAAAGTATCAGCGAACGGTTTGAAAAGCATGAAAAGCGTTCGCGTAAGGTGGCGTAGAACGATTGCCAGGCAGTTGAGGCAGAGCCTCGATTTCAGTGCGTTCCCAGGCAGAGCCTGGGAACGAGATGAGAGAATGAAGTTAGCTCCGCTTGTCCGCCCGATTCTGTAGATCGCGCCACATGTCGCCGAGCTTGCCGCGTACTCCACCAGCGGGCTTCTCGTCGTCGGGCTTGTTCTTGTCGTTCCCCTTGTCCCGCTTCTCCTGCCATTGGGCGACGGCCTGCTCCTTGGCCTTCTTGGTGAACTTCCGTTCGACCATGCCCCATAGGCTACTGACGATGAAGTAGAGACACAACCCCGAGGCGACCCAGTAGAACGCCAGGCCCATGACCAGCGTCATGTAGTTCATCATCTTGATCTGCTGTTCCTGCTGCTCATCCATGGCCGGCGGAGCCATCAGCTTCTGATACATGTACATCACCGATACCGAGATGATCGGCAGGATGTGCAGGTACGGCCCCAGATACAGGAAACTGATCGGCAGATTGGTCACGAAGTGATCGCCCCAATGCAGCAGCATATCGGGCATGGCAAGATTCTCGATCCACAGGAAGCCTGACAGGCGTAAGTGAATACTCTCACGCAGAGCAAAGTAGAGGCCGAGGAAGATAGGCATCTGTAGGAACAGGATCCAGCAACCGTTGCAACCGGCCAGCGGGCTCATCTTGTGTTTCTTGAAGAGCTCCATCTGGGCTGCGGCATAGGCCTGCCTATCGTTAGCGTACTGTTTCTTGATCTTCTCCATCTCCGGGCGGATGACTTTCATCTGCTCCTGCATCTTGGCCTGGTTCTGTGCCTGCTTGCGACTCAGCGGGAAGAGGCACAACCGCACCAATACCGTCATGAAGATGATGGCGATGCCATAGTTCCGCAAAACATCGTGCAGCCATTCCAGAAGGAAGTGCATCATGTTGGTGCTCTTGACCAACAGTGCGGTGATGCCCAATCGCTGGAACGGACCATTTGGAAAATCCGTGGCGTCGGTCATCTGATTGAGGTGAAGAACATCAGCGTAAGTCTCGTAGAGACCAGGCTTGACGCCCTCCTCAAACCGTAGAAGCATCGCCTTGCTGGGGCCGGCATAGAGCAGGTACTTGTGCGAAACGGTTTGGCCCTTTTCCAGTGTCACCGGGGTGGAGACAAGTTTCGTTGTCATCCGGCCCTGACGTTCCTTGTAGAACTCGGGAGCATCGTAATCGTTACCCACAAACTCAGCCTGTACCTTGTCGATAAGCGAGGGAGGCGTTTCGTCTTTGGCGTGATCGACGATGGCCAGGCTGGCGAAAAACTGGATCATCACGCCGCCATAAAGGAAGTTCTGCTTTCCCTTGGTCTCGTTGAGTGTGTAGCTCCGGGGGGTGCCATCTTTGTTCAGCTTCTCGATGCCTTCGAGGGTGCGGTTCAGGTTCGTTGTTTTCTCAGCGTCCTGAGTTACGAAGACGTAGTTGCGGAAGGAGACCTGCTTCCAACGCAGACCTTCGACAGGCAGACCCTGAGGGCCGCTTAGCTCATATGTGAATTGTGTTGGCTTGCTCGCATCCAGCGGTGCGAACTGGAGTTCCATCGAGACGTGGTAGGTGTTCTTCTCGAGGGTGAAGTGCTTGGTGATCTTGAGGTTCTTGCTGGGCACCTCAGCGACGTAGCTGAGCTTCTCCGAGGTGGCCCCATCCAACTGCTTCCAGGGCAGGACAGCCAACTCGGCGGGAATCTGATCCTTGTCGTTGAACAACGCCAGTCGGTACGAGAGGAGTTCGAACTGCCGGGAAAGGGGCTGCTTGGAACGAGGTCGCAGTGGATCGAACTTGTCTTCATCGTCGGTGACGAGAATTAAACGTGGTCGTTCGCCCTTGGCGTTGGGTTCCAGGCGTCGGCCTGTCTGTCGATCAGAAGCTTCGAGGTCGTTCAGCATCATCGACCGGATACCGCCCCGATCGGAGAAGACGACTTTGAGCTTGGAGGTATCGTCGCCTAGAACGTGCTGTTTTTCTTCTCCACGAGAAGCGAGCAGTTTGTTCAGAGCATCATTGCGGTCAACGACTGGCTCAACTGCCTTGGCTGGCTCCTTGGTCTGATCTTTCTGTGCGGCAGCATCGTTCTTGCCCGCGGGGGCTGTGTCCTTCTTCTCGCCGGCCTTGGCGGGTTCGGTCCCCTTGGCCACTTCAGTAGCCTTGGCCTGCTCTGCCTTGGGAACAGGGGGAAAGATGAACTTGCTGACCAGCGAATAGCCGACGAGGGTCACGGTCGTCAGGGTGACGAAAAGCCAGAACCGCTGCCGTTGACTGAGACTATCAATACCCATGGGCGAGAACTCACCAATCCTAGACAGAAAACCCCGCAGCTAGTTATTCTGCGGGGGAAGCGTACCATTTAGCATCCTATGGAGAGGGGGGGGGAGACTCAATTGGCAGGCAAGGGACTTCTGATCTCCCCCACGAGGTGTGCCAGCCCCAAACAAAACCTAAAAGCCCACAAATGGCTGCAAATACATATATCCCCAATCTGGCTTGCTCAAGGAGGCCTGGATCGCCAAGTATCTTGACTGTTCCGTCCTTGTAAGTGATCTTCTGAATGACAGGCCTGCCGACCAGATTAGGTGGTTTGTTCCCTGTCGATGGGATCGTAAGGTGGAACGGCATTTCCAATAAGGCACTCGACTCTGTGAAGCTTCATTCTGCTATCGGGGTAAAAGAGAAGCAGATTAGCGCAGAACGTGCTTGCGACAAAGCAGACGGCTGAACAGACAAACCCTGACCACAAAGGCCCAGCTGCCCCCGATAATTTAGTGTGGGTTGGCAAGATAGAGACTACCGTTCGAGATTCAGGCCACCAAGTTCCGGATCAACAATTCTAACTCAGCACGAGCAATGAAGCCAGCAACTGGTTACAATTCCGATGGGACTTCATCAACCCAGCCAAGCGGTTCAACATGCCATATCTGAAATCAACAATGTGTCTTTTCGTCGTTTCATGCATCACTGTAGTGGCCCTCGCCCAAGCACCGCAGGCCAAACCCTACCAGGTCGATCCGGCCATCCAAAAGGCCAGCACTAGCCCGATGGCTCCCTACATCGACTGGTTCCAAGCCGACCGGGGCAACCTGAACCGCTTCTACAATATCACCCTCTCCCCGACCCGGCAGGCCCAGTTCCGGGCACTCTATCGCCAATGGCAGGAACTGCTCACCAAGTTGCCCTTCGATACCTTCCCGCAGGACGCCAAGGTCGATTACCTGCTGCTCAAGAACTACCTCACCCGTGAGCAACGGCAACTGGAACTCCGCATCAAGGAGCAGGCCGAGTACATGCCACTCATCCTGTTCGCTCCCAAGATCATCGCCCTCGAAGAAGCACGCAAGCGGATGGAGAAGATCGACCCCGCCAAGACTGCTGACCTGCTTAATGGCCTCAAGAAGGAGATCGAAGAGCAACGGGCAGCGTTAAGCCAGCGGACGAAGCCCACGAAGTTCATCGCCAACCGGGCCAGCATCGCCGTCGCAGCACTACAGAATCATCTACGCCAATGGCACATCTTTCACAATGGCTACGATCCCCTCTACTCCTGGTGGTGCGAAGCTCCTTACAAGAATGTTGATGAAGCCCTTGGCAACTATGCCCGCTATCTGCGAGAGACGGTTGCAGGCATCCGAGGTTCCGATGACATCGTCGGCGACCCCATCGGCAAAGAGATGCTGCTCAACGAACTCGAGTACGAGATGATTCCCTACTCGCCGGAGCAACTCGTCACCATCGCCAATGAAGAGTTCGCTTGGTGCGAGGCCGAGATGAAGAAGGCTTCCAAGGAGATGGGCTTCGGCGACAACTGGAAGCAGGCGCTCGAGAAGGTCAAAACCCTGCACGTTGAACCGGGCCAGCAACCGACGATGATCCGTGACCTGGCGTGGGAAGCGATTGACTTCGTGACAAAACGGGACCTCGTCACGGTACCCGAACTGTGCCGTACCACCTGGCGGATGGAGATGATGACCCCGGAACGGCAACTCGTCAGCCCGTTCTTCCTCGGCGGCGAAGTGATCCTCGTCTCGTTCCCCACCAATGGTATGCAGCATGAACAGAAGCTGATGAGCATGCGAGGCAACAACCGCTACTTCAGCAGGGCGACCGTGCATCACGAACTCATCCCCGGCCATCATCTGCAAGGCTTCATGCAGGCCCGCTACCGCCAGCACCGCAGCATGTTCAACACACCCTTCTGGATCGAAGGCTGGGCCCTCTACTGGGAGATGTTCCTCTACGCCAATGCCTTCCCCACGACGCCGGAAGAAAAGGTCGGCATGCTCTTTTGGCGTATGCACCGGTGTGCGAGAATCATCTTCTCGCTCAGCTTCCATCTCGGCACCATGACGCCTCAACAATGCATCGACTTCCTCGTCGAGAGAGTCGGCCATGAACGAGACAACGCTACCGCTGAGGTCAGACGCAGCTTCAACGGCATGTACGGCCCTCTCTACCAGGCAGCCTACATGCTCGGCGGCTTGCAGATTCGTGCCATGCGGAAAGAACTCGTCGAAAGCGGCAAGATGACGAACAAGGAGTTTCATGATCAGATATTACAGCAGAACAGCATCCCGATTGAGATGGTGCGAGCAGCCCTATCGAATGCCCCTCTGACGAGGGACTTCAAAGCGGACTGGAAGTTCTACGGCGATGTGAAGTCGACTGAAGAGAAGAAGTAGCTTCACGACTTGCGAGCCGGTGGGCGTTAGCCCCCGGAGTAGGCAACTCATTAGAATAACAACTATGTTCACCAGATTCATCAATCACTCTGCTCGAGATCGATGCAATTCCTGGCATCTTGTTGTCCTTTTCAACCTCATAGTCGCTGGGTCCCTGGGGTTGATGGTGACGGAAGGATTAGCCAGGCTTGGGATGGCGACAGGTATTGTCTTGCTCTGGTATGCTGGACTAAGAATTGTTGTACGTTCACCCCTGCTGGGCACCGCGCTGATCTGGGGTGGAGTTTTTGTCGGTTTGTGCCAGATCATTCCACTAGGGCATTTCTATCTGGGCGGCTGGGCCGTAGCGCTCAGCAATCGCCTCGACAACGCCCAAGGTGATCATGTTCATCTGACCTCGTTTCTCGGTGGTCTTAGCGCTACCTGCATCACAGGGGGAGTTCTAATGATGCTTAGCATGATCATGGGATTAGTTATTCTGGGTCTTTCTGAATTAGCTACACCCTCCTCCCCAAACTCCGATCAGAAATACTCACAAAAACCGATTCCGCTTGATCCTGGTAGACCATAGCACCATCACCCCGGCGAGTTCGTCATGCTAGCCCTCCTCCTCATCCTCCTTCAACCCGCACCCACTGACCTCGTCATCTACGGCGGCACTTCGGCCAGTGTCACCGCAGCTATCCAGGCGAATCGCATGGGGAAGTCGGTCGTCCTCATTGAACCCAGTGATCACTTGGGCGGGCTCACCACGGGTGGGTTGGGTTTCACCGACAGCGGCAACAAGGCCGTCGTCGGTGGGTTAGCTCGCGAGTTCTATCAGCGGATCAAGAAGCACTATGACCAACCGAACGCCTGGCGATTTGGCAGTAGGGATAGCTTTGCCGGCTATCGTCCCGGCGATGATGCGATGTGGGTTTTTGAACCCACCGTGGCGGAGAACCTCTTCAAGCAGATGCTCCGCGAAACCAAGGTCACCATCGTCATAAAGGAACGGCTCAATCGTACTCCAGGGCAGGGGGTGGCCAAAGACGGCAGCAAGATCGTCTCCATCACCATGGAATCGGGCAAGACCTTCACCGGCACCATGTTCATCGACGCTACCTACGAAGGCGATCTGATGGCGGCGGCTGGGGTATCGTACACCGTGGGCCGCGAAAGCAATGCCCAGTATGGCGAGAAGTTCAACGGCGTGGCTCGTGCCCTCAACAAGCACAACCATCTCTTCCTAAGAAAGGTTGATTCCTACATCAAGCCCGGCGACTCGAGCAGCGGCTTGCTCTTTGGCATCGAGAAAGAACTTCCCCCTGAGGGCAGTGGCGACCATCGCCTCCAGGCCTACTGCTATCGCCTCTGCATGAGCAAAGACCCGAACAACCGCATTCCCTTCTCCAAGCCGCCTGGCTACGACGAATCAAAGTACGAACTGCTGTTCCGCAACTTCGAAGCAGGCGACCAGAGGCTGCCTCTCAAGATCGATCATATGCCCAACGGCAAAACCGATCTCAACAACAATTGTGCCGTCAGCACCGATTTCATCGGTCAGAACTACGCCTACCCCGAAGCGAGCTATGCCGACCGGGAGAAGATTCTGAAGGAACACGAAGTCTATCAGAAGGGACTGATGTGGACGCTGGCCAACCATCCACGAGTGCCGGCCAAGATCAGGGAACAGACTGCACTGTGGGGTCTGCCAAAGGACGAGTTCATTGCCACCGGAGGCTGGCCACACCAGATTCTATGTGCGCGAAGCCCGGCGGATGATCGGCGAATACGTTCACACCGAGGTAGATTGCAGGCGTTCGCGGATTACGCCGAGTTCGGTAGGGATGGGTTCGTACAACATGGATTCGCACAACTGTGCCCGCTACGTCACTCCCGAAGGCTACGTTCAGAACGAAGGCGATGTGCAGGAAAGCCCCGGCGGGCCGTACCAGATCAGTTATCTGTCGATGGTGCCGAAGGGGAAGGAGTGCAGCAATCTCCTGGTGCCGGTCTGCCTGAGCAGTTCGCACATTGCATACGGCTCCATCCGCATGGAGCCGGTCTTCATGGTGCTGGGGCAAAGTGCCGCCACCGCTGCGGTACTGGCCATCGATGATAAAGTACCCGTGCAGCAGGTCGCCTACGACAAGTTGCAGAAGCGACTGCTGGCTGACAAACAAGTGCTCGATTTCCAGCGCCCCAAGGATACCCGGTCGATCAACCGCACCACGCTGGCCGGAATCATCGTCGATGATGAAGAAGCAGTGGCGACTGGAACCTGGTCGGCTTCATCGTCCATCGGGCCATATCTCGACAAGGGCTACCGTCACGATGGCAACGCAGACAAAGGGCAAAAGACTCTGCGCTTCACTCCCAAGCTCGATCAGGCGGGGAAGTACGAAGTCGTGTTCCACTACGTCCCCGCCAGCAATCGGGCAACGAATACTGTGGTCGTTATCCAATCAGCCGACGGCACCAAGACGGTGAAGGTGAACCAGAAGCAGGACAAGCTCGGCGGCGTGTCACTTGGCACGTTTCAGTTCGAAGCGGGCACCAAAGGCTGGGTCGAAGTGCGAAACGAGAACAGTGATGGCTATGTCGTCGCCGATGCGGTGAGATGGGTGTTGGTGAAGTGAGGGGAAGCTACCAAATACGATTAACACCATAGCCGTCCAAAGCGGTATCATTACTGACTATCGAAAAGCCTTCTTCCAGGGTTTGTGCAACAAGCAATCGATCAAAAGGGTCTCGATGGTTGTTGAGGAATGCCAAAGCAGAAACATGGATCAAGTGCCTAGGCTCAATTGGTTGGAGTTCGAATTGATATTCAGTCAGGCACTTATCAAGGAATTCATCGTAAGGGCGTTGTAGTGATAGCTTCTTGATGCTGACCTTGATGGCGATTTCCCAGAGCGAAACCGTGCTGATGAATACTTCGTTGGTCGGGTCAAGAATAATCGTTGTAGCTGTCTTGCTGAGTTGCGGATCGTCGAGCACATACCAAAGCAATGTATGCGTATCTAATAGCAACCTCACGGCATGTACTCCGCAAAGTCCTTCAAATGCTCATCGTCATCAGCCACGATGGTGATCATTCCCTTACAGAGGCCAGGACCGGGTCGCTGCTTCGCAGGCCGGCGTTCACCCACCAGGCGAGCAACGACTTCGTTGTTCTCGGTGATCATGATCTCGCTGCCATGTTGTAGGCGATGTATCAAATCAGGCAAATTGGCTTTTGCTTCTTCGATATTGATGGTTGACATGGAATCACTCCGAGACTTTCCCATCCGATAATAACACAGACTCCTGAAATGAAAAGAGCGTTCACTGCGATGCGACAAATGAGTGGTATCACAGCGTCTGCTGCTTCTGCCCCACCCATTCCCGGGCCGTCGTCGCCCCTGGCAGCAATTCCTTCTCAGGCTTCGTCGATGTGTGATGCACGATAGCCTGCCCCAATACCTGTTTAACACCTGGAAGGGGCTTGCAGACGACGAGGAACGAGAAAGCACTCAGGCTCGGAATGATTTGGGCGAACCCATCGCTGATCCGTTCGAGGAACCAGCCGAGCCGGTTGCCGAAGACGGCGTGGTAGGGGATGCCGACGGGGATGAGCTTTTCGATCTTGTAGCCTGAATCGCGCAGGCAGCGTTTGAAGGTGCGCTTGGTAAAGAGCCGTTTGTGTCCCAAGGCGAGGATGCCCCGTTCGCTGTAGGTGAACCGACCGAACAGAAGATTAAGCCGCATGGCCCAGTGGCCGATGTTGGGAGTGCTCACCAAAACGACTGGCGCCTTCCAATCGTGGCCGGTGTTGACCTCGCTGCGGTTGCGAATAGTGTTGAGGAACTCTTCGGGCTGTTTCATCTCTTCCAACACATCGATGAGCAGGATCGTTTCATACTGGAACGGATCAACCGGCAGTGGTTCGTCTTCGATGTTGCTGCGATAGAACTGATCGACCGAGCCAGGCAACGGCACTCGAACATCAATACCTGTGGTCTTCGTTCCCTCTTTAGCACATGCCTGGGCGACATCCGCAGCGCCGCAGCCCAGATCGAGGAGCGTCTTGGGCCGTAGTGTCTTTAGGTACTTGAGGGCTTTGCTCTGCAACAAATACTGTGGCCCCACATGTGGCTTGGGGGTCGGATCAAGATCACGATATTTCAGTGAACACATGATGCCGAGACGATGCAGCCGGTAGGCTATGGTCGCCTTGAACACGTCCCAGGCATACTTCATCCCATTGACATGGCAAACCTCATCACCATAGTGCGTGGGTATAGGGAACTCAACAAACTTGGCATTCACATGGAGTGCTTGCAACAGAATCTCAGTATCGAAGTGGAAGACGTTGGTGTTAGCTTCGAAGGGAACCCGGGCAAGGAACTTTCTCGAGTAGCCCCGGTAGCCGGTGTGGTATTCGGTCAGGCCCAGGCCGGTCATACGGTTCTGGAACCAGGTGAGTGTGCGGTTGCCGAGCGCCTTATACAGGGGCATGCCGCCGGCCCGGGCGGTCTTCCACGACTGCATTCGTGAACCGAGGACGACATCAGCCTGGGTCTTCATCCACGTCTCGATGAACTCGCCCAGCAGTTCCGGGGCATACTGGCCATCGCCATGGAGCAGGATCGAAAAGTCGAAACCGAGATCGACAGCGAGACGATACCCCAGCTTCTGGTTGCCGCCGTAGCCTTGATTGACGGGGTTCTTCAGAACGACAATGTTATCTGCTTGATGAGTACGAGCCCATTCGCTGGCCCGTTCCGAGGTGGCATCCGAGGAGGCGTCATCAATACAGAGGATGCGGACACGGGGATTGTTCAGCACGTCTTTGGGAATGCGATCCAGCACCGATTCAATATGCCGTTCCGCGCGATACGCCACGATGAAGATCAGGATGGCAGGTTCAGGCCCGGTGGGGCGAGTTAAGTAGGACATAATGCCTTCATCGATGGTAGTTCATCCCAGTGTAGCTTATGTCCATTCCAGATTGAAAGCAAAAACCATGACAGGAGCACCGGGAGGGCGAGGCTCCTGCCGAGTTTGCCTACGACCGCTAACAACTCGGCGGGAGCCTCGCCCTACCGGAGTTTCGCGAAGAATATCTTGTAACTCTTACAACTTCAGCACAACTCCAAGAACGTCGCTCATCAACTCACCGACCTTGCCGTCTATGACGGCTGGGTAATTGGCTGACTGTAGGGAAAAGGCGTGCGTTGATTTGGAACCATCACGCGCATCGTGCAAACTTGCTCAGGTTCTCTGCATGGAGCAGAGACCAGTGTCTCCATCCATTGGAACATCTCACGAGGAGTTATGCCATGATGTCCACGCTCTGTCGTTGGGCCGTTGCTGTTGTCAGCTTGAGCGCTATGCTGGCGCCCGAGTGCGGCGCAGGCGTGCGGTGGCTGCGGGGCGTCGGCCTATCGTAGCTGTCCTGCCCCTGTCACCTGCTGCTATCCCAAGGTGCAGTACCGCACCTGTTATCAAACCGTCGTCGAGTCGGTGCCCCGCACCTGCTACCGACCCTGCTATCAGACAGAGTACGTTCAACAGAACTACACCGTCTGTAAGCCAGTCTCTGAAACACACATGGTCACTCAACGCTACACGGTCTGCCGACCTGTCGTGGAGTGCTACGACGTGGTGCAGAACTACTCGGTCTGCCGACCTGTGTACGAAACGCACAACGTCGAACAGCGTCATGTAGTATGCCGCCCTGTGTACGAACAGTTCCAGGTGCCCCAGTGCTACACCACTTGCCGCCCTGTGTACGAACAGCATGTGCGTGATGTGGTTGAATGTCACTATCAAACTGTGGCTCAGACCTGCTATCGCACTGTGCCCCAGTACACTTGCAAGCCAGTGACCACCATAGTGACAGTGGCCAAGATGACCTACGAAACCCATCAGGTTCCCTACACGGTGCCTGGCCCCTGCTACAGCCGGGTCGAGCAGATTCCTGCTGAATGCACGATCGATCCTCAGACCGGTGCCCGCTGCACGAAGTCTGCTGCTTGCCGTACCGTCACTTGCCAGATGCCTCCCCGCACCTGCTACCGTACGGTGTGTGTGCCCAAGCAGATTTGCGAACAGGTTCCCTGCACCCGCATGGTTCAGGAATGCCACATGATCCAAGTGCCCTACCAGGTGTGCCGTCAGGTTCCTGTGCATACCACTCGCAAGGTTTGCTACACGACCTGCCGCATGGTTCGTGAACAGCACACCCAGATGGTGACCCAGACCCGTTGCCGCATGGTGTCCGAGACGATCTGCCGTCAGATTCCTGTGACGACATGCCGCATGGTCAGCGAACCCCGCCAGCAGGTGATCAAGTGCCAGCGAACCCGCATGGTGCCTGAAGTGATGGAACGCCAGGTTCCGGTCACCACTTGCCGCATGGTTCAGGAAGTCTGCACCCGCACAGTGCCTGTGACGACCTGCCATATGGTTGCCTACAACTGGTGCGAAACCCGCTGCCGCCAGATTGCAGTGCGCGTGCCAGAGTGCTGCAACTAGTTGACAACAAGACTATCGCCCAGAACCGTGGTGAGTGATCACCACGGTTTTTCTATTTCAGCAACCTGACGAACCCAGCTTGTTCAAAATGCTGATCAGAAGTAATTGCATCGGTAATGTTCATTTTCTGCATAATCACAAAACTGGTGCAATCAACAAACGTCCATGACTTGTCGAGCCGAGAACGCCATAACTGCCAGGCCGATGCATCCAGGTCAATGTCGACGAAGATAACCTGAATAGCTGTGTCATTGTTGATGTCCTCGATGAATTGTACCTGTTCAGGTTTCGATACTCTGCGACTAGTTAATAGGGCGGTCAGTTCTGACAATACCGCCGAGGTCGTAATCAGCGTTGTCTTTGATTTCCAATACTGTTCAAATAGTTGAGTCGCCTGTTGATGGTGTTGTTCACGTTGGTTAGCCAATGCGGCCCATCCAGCGGTGTCAACGAAGACAGGTTTCATGATTTGCGTTCCATAGTGTTTTCACCGATGTACTTATCATGATTCGAGCTTGCATCCGACACCCCTAGATCAAAAGCTCCCACCCAACGTCGTAGCCTGTCGCCAGGTTGTTCACCCGTAGATGCGATAGCCACGTCATTGGCTGCAATGATTTCGGGAGTAGTCGCCTGTGAGATGGCTCGTTGCTGTAGCCTCTTCAAGACGTCATCTGAAACAGCTATGGTCAAAGTGCTCATGGCAAATGTCACTCACTCGGTTTGGACAAACTCTATTTTCTACTTGAACATCACTTTTATCAAGACCCATTCGATTGAAGACCAGCCGCTCTCACTGATTTGTCCAACATTCTTCCTTTTTCATATCTCCTTCATCTTCGCTTTAGGTAGCGCTTGCTATCTTGCGTAGCAGATTCATTGCGGATCGTGTTCTTGTTCAAGAGCATTCATCCGCCAGTCCGCATCCCCAGTTCGCATCATTTGGTGGAATCATTTCCGGTTCATGGGCCTAGCACAGAGTCGTGCGACAGACATGAACCCAGACAGAAAGGAGCAGCGACCCGGTCAGCGTGCAGATCATATCCGTCTGGTCATTCGTTTCGTCTGTGTTCATTTCTCGAAACCCTTTCATTCAGAAAGCACGACCATGAAAACGCTCATCCGCTCGAAGTCCGCTTTATCCCACAGCCAAAAGGCTGCTCTTCGCCTGGAACTCCTCGAAGACCGGAACTCCCCGGCTTCCTTCCGTCCCATCGATGGCATCGGCGATAACCTCGCCCACCCCACCTGGGGCAGCACGAATACCGATTATCTTCGCCTGGTTCCCGTAGCCTACGGCGATGGCATCTCTAGCCCAGCAGGTGCGAGCCGGCCCAGTGCCCGGGTCATCAGCAACACCGTCGCGGACCATCCCGATGGCGACCTCAAGAATGATCGCTACCTCGCTGCCATGGTTTATGCGTGGGGGCAGTTCATCGATCATGACATTGATCTGACCAACACTGCCTCGCCAACACAATCTTTCAGTATCGCCATCCCCAAGGGCGATCCACAGTTCGACCCTGCCAGCACCGGCACCCAGACGATGCCCCTCAGCCGGTCCAACTACGACACTGCCACCGGTACCAGCGTCCAGAACCCCCGGCAACAGGTGAACAGCATCACCTCGTTCATCGATGGTTCCATGGTCTATGGCTCCGATGCGACGACAGCCAGTTCGCTGCGTACCTTCACCGGCGGCAAGCTGAAGACCAGCGATAACAACCTGCTGCCCGTCGATTCGACCGGCTTCTTCATGGCCGGCGATGTACGAGCCAATGAGAACCCGGAACTCTCCTCGTTACAGACGCTTTTCCTCCGTGAGCACAACCGGTTGGCGACACAAATTGCTGCCAGCACTCCGGGGCTTAGCGATGAGCAAATCTATCAGCAGGCCCGACGACTGGTGATCGGAGAAATCGAAGCTATCACCATGAATGAATTTCTGCCTGCTCTCCTGGGGCAGAACGCCCTCAGGCCGTATCAGGGCTACAACCCCAATGTCAATCCGGGCATCGCCAACGAGTTTGCTGCCGCTGCCTTCCGTTTTGGCCATTCCATGGTCGGCGATGATATCGAGTTCCTCGATAACAATGGCAACGAAATTCGCGACCCCATGGCTCTCAAGGATTCGTTCTTCAATCCGAGTGTCGTTCAGCAGAACAACATTGATCCGATCTTGAAGTACCTCTCCAGCGACCTGGGCGAGGAAATTGATCTCAAGGTCGTTGATGGTCTGCGGAACTTCCTCTTCGGCGCTCCGGGGCAGGGCGGCATGGATCTCGCTTCGCTCAACATCCAGCGTGGCAGGGATCATGGCCTGGCTGACTATAACACCACCCGTGCTTCCTATGGGCTGCCCAAGGTGCAGTCGTTCGCCGACATCAACCCCGACCCAGCGATCCAGGCACAACTCAAGTCGCTCTATGGCAACGTCAACAATATCGACCTCTGGGTCGGTGGCCTGGCCGAGAAGCACGTTCCCGGTGGCAGTCTGGGGCCAACCTTCACTAACATCATCGCCAACCAGTTCAGCAGGCTGCGTGATGGTGATCGCTTCTGGTATCAGAATGATCTGAAGGGCGCTGATCTGCAGATGGTCAGCAATACTAAACTCTCCGATGTGATTCGTCGCAACACGAACATCACTAACATCCAGGATAATGCCTTTATCTTCCGTACCTCCATCTCCGGTGCTGTCTTTGGCGACACCAACCGTGATGGCTTGTTTAACGGACCAGAGCGAGGGCTGGGTGGTCGACAAGTTCAACTGCTGGATGATGCCGGAGCCCTTATCGCCTTGACCACCACTGCACCGGATGGCAGCTACCTCTTCGACAACGTCGGTCTGGGGCACTTCCAGGTGAAGGAAGTGGTTCCGCCTGGTGTGAGCCTGACTACGCCGGCCAGCTACGATGTGGATATCACACGAGGCATGGCTGTGACGGATCGAGTGTTTGGAGAGGCTCCCCGAATGCAGCTGCCCCCGCCGCCACCTCCGCCTCCACCCCGAGGCGGTTTGATGCCGGGCCTGAGCGGTTCTGACCTTCTCAGCGGGCTTGGGCAGTCGGGTAGGCCAAGCAGAATCTAATGGTTCGGTCTCGGGCTACCCTGTGTACTCTGTGGTCAGTCTACAAGCCAACCACAGAGGCACAGGGTGGTAACAGATTCTTATTCCTCTTCATCTTCTCTTGAGGTAGTGTTGATTAAGCTGGCTCTACCAGCCGGGCGATTGACGTCAGGCTCACTTACGAGGAAACGACCATGAAACGCATCTGGGTAGGACTTCTGTCTATAGCCGTGTTGGGTTGGCTCACCATGTCCGTTATCTCACAGCCTCCTGAGAAAGGCCCACCAGGACAGGGCCAGCGAGGCCGTGGTGATCAGGAAAAAGGAGGCGGTCGAGGTGATCAGGAGAAGGGTGGTCGTGGAGACCAGGAAAAGGCGGCCCTCCCGGTGGTGGCCAGGGTCGTGGCGGACGAGGTGGTCCCGGCTTTGAACTGGGACGAGTCATTCCTCCTCCCATGCGACAAATGCTCGAACTGACCGAAGATCAGACGGAACAACTCGACAAGCTCGAGAAGGAAGTTAAGGAGAAACTCAACAAGCTTCTCACGGACGACCAGAAGAAGCAGCTAGCGAACATGCGTCAACGTGGCCCCGGCGGTCCCGGTGGTCCTGGCGGCGGACCGGACGGCCCACCCAATAGCGGCCAAGGTGGTGGCAATCGCAAGGGTGGTCCGGGGAAGGACGGCCCTGGTAATGAAGGTGGTGGTCGTCGTCCACCGCCACCGGACAAGAATGGTGAATAAGTAGGTTCTTTTCTCGTCCCCGGTCTCCGACCGGGGGCACTGCATTCGAGGCTCTGCCTCGATACAACAATGGGGGAGGGCGAGGCTCCCGCCGAGCCGTTTCAATCACTTGCGGCTCGGCAGTAGCCTCGCCCTCCCAAATCATCAAGGATCGCTCTTCATGCGTCTGCTCGTCGTCGAAGATGAACCGGCCCTCCTGCAAGTCGTCGCCAAGGCCTTGCGAGAAGAAGGCTACGCTGTCGATGAAGCGGAAGATGGCCGGGAAGGGCTCCACAAAGCCAGCATCTGGGATTATGACGCTATCGTGCTTGATTTGATGTTGCCTGGCCTGTCTGGTTGGCAAGTGCTTCAGGAGCTGAGAGCCTCCAAAAAAACTCCTGTCCTGATCCTTACAGCTCGTGAAGGCGTTGATGATCGTGTCAAAGGATTAGATAAAGGTGCTGATGACTACCTCATCAAACCTTTTGATCTGAAAGAACTACTCGCTCGAATTCGTGCCCTGATCCGTCGATCCACAGGACAGGCCAATCCGAACCTGGTGATTGGTCCGGTGGTCGTGCATACTCATTCCCGCACGGTCACCCTGCATGGCGATGCAGTCAACCTGACTGCATTGGAGTACTCGCTGTTTGAACTGCTGGCCTTGAATCAGGGCAAACTGGTGACCCGAACGCAGATATATGATCATTTGTTCGACGAAACCGAGGACAGTCTTTCCAATTTAGTTGATGTCCACGTCTCGAACATCCGCAAGAAACTGGGCAAGGACTTAATCGTGACCCGCCGCGGTATGGGGTACATGATCGATGCTTAAGTCCATCCGCTGGCGGCTGTTACTCTGGTACGCCGCCATGCTGCTGGTGGTGATCGTAGGATTTGCGACTTATCTATATTGGAGACGCGGAGCGGGCAGCGATTCAGCAGTTCGATGTTCGTCTCGAGGGGGCTGCCCGATATCTTGACGCGGCACTCAGGCCGTTTCCGATGCGGGCTATGTTGCGAACCAGACCGATGGAGATGCCGGACGGTTCCTTCGCCATGCCGCCCCGTGATGGTATGTCCCGAGACGGTTTCCCACCGCTGGACGGTCCCCCCCGTGACTTCAACGAGAAAGGCCCTCCCGACAAGCGATCTCCCGATAAGCGTGGCTTTGACGGAGATCGTCGCCCGCCTGAGAAAGATCGTGGGCCGCCCGATGGAGAGCGCAGGGGGCCTCCCATGCGCGATATGGAACGAATGCGACGGGATCTGACGCTTCGCTCCATATCCGAAAGCGATAACAACAAAGAACCCCTTTTCTTCACCATCTTCCGTGATGATGGTTCTATTTTCAAGTCTGTGGACGATCCTTTTGGTACTCGGGATGCAAAAGTTCTCGAAAGCCGATTGCACAACGAAGAAACAGCAGTCTTCTTCACTTCTGCAACGTCCCGGCAAGTCATCTATCGTGGCCCGGAACGGAGTTTGATTCTGGTGGGAGTCTCGACACGATCCGAACAGGCCCGGCTGGATACCTTGCTGTACCAACTCATTGGCAGCGGACTATTGGCCCTGTCGCTGGGCCTTCTGGGCAGTTGGTTCATCTCCGGACGCATCAGGAAACCGCTGCATACCATTGCTACCACAGCGTCGCATCTTTCCGCTGCCAACCTCGATGAGCGCATCGATACCAGCAAAGTCGATACCGAACTCGTCGAAGTGGCCGGCGTGCTGAACGATGCTTTTGATCGTCTCGAATCAGCCTTCCAGCGGCAATCCCAGTTCACCGCTGACGCCGGTCATGAACTTCGCACACCGCTGGCGGTGCTGCACACCAACCTGGAACTGGCTCTGTCTCGGCCACGCAAGGAAGCGGAGTATCGGGAAACGCTTGAGAACTGCCTGGCCACCTCCACCAAGATGCGATCGCTGATCGATGCGCTCCTGATGTTATCTCGTGCCGATGCCGGGCAGTTGCAAGCCAATTTCCTGTCCATCGACCTTCGTGATGTGGTGGAGCACTGTGTCGCCCAACATCAATCCAAATCACAGACTATCCAAGTTCGAGCAAGCCTGCCTGACAGCAAGATCATGATCAACGGTGACAAAACGCTGTTGAGCATGGTGCTGAACAATCTCATCACCAATTCGCTCAGGCACACCCATGATGATGGCCATGTGACGGTCTATGTCAGCATGATGGAAGGCTATGCCCAGGTCATCGTCGAAGACGATGGCATCGGCATCCCGCTCGAAGCCCAGCCACAACTCTTTGAACGGTTCTTCCGCATCGATCAATCCCGCAACCGTCAGACGGGAGGCTATGGTCTGGGCCTGGCCATCTGCAAAAGCCTCGTTGAAGCCCATCAGGGAACGATTCGTTGCGAGTCCACCCCCGGCGAGGGGACGAAGTTCATCATTCAATTCCCGGTCGGGTGAGTATACTGGAGGAAAGCTCCTTCTCTGGTCGTCGATCAATATGGAAGCCTTCCTCAAAACACTTCGACATCTTCAGATCATCATCATCGCCCTGGCAGCGGGGCTGATCGTGCTTGCTGCGGTGATGATCTACATGGTGCTTCACCTGAAGCCTGCGGGTTTCATTGGCGGTCAGGGACCCCAGTGGAACGGTGTGCCGCTGCTGACGGCGCTGTTCCTGGGCATCGGCGCTCTCAACTTGTTCCTTTCCTTTGTCATCCCGCTGCTCATCTTGAAGACACAGACCGCACAATGGGCGAAGCAAGCCAAGCCCATTGAAGGCGAGTTGACCACGTGGGAAACCAGTGATCTTACCTGGCTCGATCGGGTGCCCACGGAGACTCTCTCGAAATTACTGACGATCTTTCAATCGAGCCGCATCGTAGCGGTGGCCCTTTGCGAAGCAGCAGGCATGATGTGCGTCATTGCTTATCTGCTGGAAGCTCACCTGCCGTCTCTGGTGATGGTAGGTATCTCCATCGCCTTGATGCTGATACGGGTGCCGACACAGTCGACGCTGAGCAACTGGGTTTTCGGGCATATCGAACAACTGAAGCTGGCGAAGTGATTGTCGGTTCTGCAGTTCGTGAGCGACAGACGAGAATGAGAATATCAAGTTTTTGCTTGGCATCCTTTCGCCTCACCCTTTAGACTTGATCGGTCAGCATCATCTGTGAAGTTACTCATGATTCTTGGTCTACGCACCGCCATTTATCCAACGAACGACATAATCCAGGGCAAAGCCTGGTATAGCAAGGTACTGGGAATAGAGCCATACTTCGATCAGTCTTTTTATGTGGGCTTCTCCGTGGGCGGCTTCGAGCTGGGCTTGATTCCTGATGGACAGCCCGGTGTCACCGGCGTGCAAGCCTATTGGGGCGTCGCAAACGCTGACGCTGAAGTGGCCCGGCTGGTCAGCCTTGGGGCGGTGGTCCACGAACCGGTCAAGGATGTGGGTGAAGGCATTAAGGTCGCCGGCCTGCTTGATCCCTTTGGCAATCTCTTCAGCATCATCGAGAATCCGCATTTCAAAGTGAGTGAGGTCAAATGAGTATGTTCCCCTACTTCAAAGGTCAGCCGACCGATTTCATCCTACGCTACACCGGCGGTGCTCTTCGCAGCAGCGGGCTGGGGCAGGCTTTCTTCTACTGGCACTATAACACTCAGGTTGTCGCCGTCCCGACGCAAAGTCAGGACGCCAGCTTCGTCTTCAATGAACTCACCAAGGACTTTCAGGAAGTGACACTCCAGGGCCAGGTCACCTTCCGCATCAAGCATCCGAAACTGACAGCCGGCATGTTCAACTTCACCATCAAGCCTGAAACTTACGAATACCTCAGTGAGGATCGAGACAAGCTGGGAAAGAGATTGACCAATCTGGTGCAGATCGAAACCCGTGCTGAGGTCTCGCAAAGAACCTTGCAGGAACTGCTTCGGGACGCTTCCCAGCTCAGTGGAACAGTATCAGAACGATTACGAGCAGGTTCACTGTTAAGCGCCCTGGGAGTCGAACTACTCAGCGCTGACTTCCTTTCGGTACGAGCGACGCCTGAAGTGGGAAAAGCCCTGGAAGCTGAACTACGTGAAGCCCTGTTACGCAAGGCCGATGAAGCGATCTACGCCCGGCGTGCTGCTGCGGTCGATGAAGAAAAGCAGCATCAAAGAGAAGGAACTTGCTTCCGACAAGGCTCTCGAAGAACAGCGTAAGGACCTGATCGCTCTGCAGGGTGCCAACGCCCTGACCGAAGCGGAGAACGCCGCCAAGGCTCGTGAAGTCTCTGCGGAAGCCGAGGCCAAGGCTGCGGAGATGAACCTGGTGGTTTACAAGGATCTGGAACCCCGCAAGATGCTGGCCTACGCCATCAAGGAACTCAGCACCGCCAAGATCGGCAACTTAACCATCACCACAGAAATGCTGGCAAGCATCCTGGGCACCGACACCGGCAAGAATAAATAAGCCATGCTTGCCCCCAACTACCAGAAAGTCGTTATCGTCACCCGCAAGACCATGCTCGATGAGCTGGTCGAACGGCATGGCACGCGCGACCAGGCGGCCTTCCTTCTCAAACAACGTGGTCAATCCATCGACGACGTCGAAGACGCTCATCATCACTACACCGATGCATTAAAGAAACTCAAAGCAGCTATTCCCTCCTCGGTTCGCCAGCAGATCGTCGAGCGCAATTTCCTTCCCAACTTCCTCTTCAGTCCTCATGATCTTGTCGTTACCCTGGGCCAGGATGGGCTGGTCGTCAACGCAGCCAAGTACCTGCAAGAGCAACCGATTGTTGCCTTCAATCCCGATCCGAGCCGATTCGATGGGGTGCTGATTCCGTTTACGATGAACACAGCGAAAGCCTCCCTCGCGGCGGCGCTCTTCGACAAACTACCGATGAAGCAGATCACCATGGCACGTGCCCATCTCGACGATGGCCAAACACTTGATGCGGTCAACGATCTCTTCGTCGGCATTCAGGGCCACGCTTCGGCTCGCTATCAGCTCGGCTTCCGCAAGAAGACCGAAGAGCAGTCCTCCAGCGGCATCATCATCTCGACCGGGGCCGGCTCCACAGGCTGGTTCCGTTCCATTGTTACCGGTGCCTATGGTGTAGCGGGCGGTTTCGTCGAGCAAAAGAAGCTGGTTGATTTCAAAGACAAGTACCGCTTCGACATGGAAGCCAACGAACTGCGATTCAGCGTCCGTGAGCCGTTCATCAGCAACACGTCGAAGGCTGAAATGATCTATGGCCGCATTCAGGGGCGAGACACGTTGGAGATCATCTCCCGCATGCCCCAGCGTGGCATCATCTTCAGCGATGGCATGGAAACCGACTTCATCAAGTTCGAAAGCGGCATGCGGGCCAAGATCACCGTCGCCCAGCGGAAGGTACATCTGTTCTGGAAGTAGGGCACGCTGTGCGTGCCTCCCAATGACAATATCGTGTCACAATGCTTAGAGATAGTCGTTGTGATGAGACCCTGCCGTGGTGAGGCACGCACAGCGTGCCCTACGAGACCAGGCAATTTCGGTTCAGCTCGCTCAGGTTCTTGCACCCCATCAATCCCAGTGACAGATCGAAATCAGCCAGCAGGTTGGACATCACCTGTACGATGCCGTTGCTGCCATCGAGTGCCAGGCCGTAAGCATAAGGTCGGGCCACCAAGACAGCCTTCGCCCCCAGGCACAACGCCTTGACCACATCCGCACCCCGGCGAATGCCGCTGTCGAACAACACTGGCATCTTGCCCTGAACTGCATCCACTACGCCAGGCAGCGCGTCCAGGGTAGCGATTGACCCATCGAGCTGTCTGCCACCATGATTGGAGACAATGATGCCTGACATTCCCAGGTCAATCGCCTTCCTGGCATCATCAGGATGCAGCACGCCTTTGAGCAGGATTGGCAGCTTAGTCTGTTCACGCAGCCATTTCAGATGATCCCACGTCAGCGCAGGGTTCGAGAAGACCTGACCAAACGTTTCAATGGCTTTGATCGGGTGCAGCCGAGGATCGCCACCAACCATTTGCTGGAACACCGGATCGGTGAAGTAATTGGCCAGCCCCATGCCTTGAAGGAACGGCAAGTAGGCGTTCTGGAGATCACGTTCCCGCCAGGCAAGAAGATAGGTATCAAGGGTGACGACGATGGCAGAATAGCCTGCCTGCTCAGCCCGCTGCACGAAGCTGGTGGCCATCTCCTGCTTGGCCGGCCAGTAGAGTTGGAACCAGCGGTGACTCTCTCCCGAAGCCTTGGCAACTTCCTCGATCGACTTCGATGCGGCGGTGCTGAGGACGATTGGCATATTGAGTTGAGCCGCAGCCTTGGCGACGGCGACTTCGGCTTCAGGATGCACAATACTCAGCACGCCCACAGGGCCGAGAAGTAGTGGAGACGCAAGACGATGGCCGAACAGTTCGACGCTGAGATTGCGCTGCAGAACATTGCGCAAGAAGCGAGGCACGATGCGCCACTTCTTGAAGGCATCACGGTTGGCCCGTGCGGTGTCTTCCTCCCCGTGCTGCCCGCAACGTAGCCAAAGGCTTGTGGCGTCATCCTGGCTTGTGCCTGACGTTCCAGTTCTTCGTAGGAAAGGGGGATCGTGGGAAGCTTGCCATTGAGGCCTTCCATGTAGATACCCATCTGACGGCTGATACCCCACGATGGGGAGATTGGTTGGTCGGGCATGTATTTAGTCCTGAATGCTTGGTCCTGAGTGCTGAGCGTTGCAGCACAGGTTAACCATCGTAACCTTCCTTACAGCGTTGACAATGAGAAAACGATGACTTCAGGCTCTCTTCATGTAGTGCGCTGTATCTTCTTGTTCATAGCTGGTGTAAACTAGCTTTGTTCGATCATCACTTTTCGGGAGCCTGACTATGCCTTCTTCATTGACGTCATTTCCTCGACGCAACTTCCTGGCAGGCCTCGGTCTGGCGGGATTAGCCTTCTACACACCCGGCGTGATGGCGGAGGAACTGACAAAAACACCGAAGATGACGGAAGGACCATTCTATCCAGATAAGCTGCCACTCGATACTGACAATGACTTGATCATCATCAACGATCAACTGACCCCTGCTGTCGGCGAGATCACTCACCTTTCAGGCAAGATCCTGACGGCCAGTGGCAGCCCGATCCGAAACGCCACCGTCGAAATCTGGCAGGTCGATCATCACGGCGCCTACCTGCACAGTGGCACGGGCAACAAAGATAAGCGAGACAAGAACTTCCAGGGCTTCGGCAAGTTTCTCACCAGTTCCACCGGCGAGTACTACTTCCGAACCATTAAGCCTGTACCGTATCCGGGCCGTACGCCACACATCCACATGATGGTGAAGATACCCGGTCAGCCCAAGTTCTGTACCCAGTGCTTCATCAAGGGCGAAGTCGCAGAACGAACGGGATGGAGTGCTACGGGGTATTAAGGATGCCAAGCAGCGAGAGTCGGTCATTGTTGACTTTGCGCCGATTCCCAACTCCAAACTGAAAGAAGTCGCTGCCAACTTTAATGTGGTGCTTGGTTACACGCCGCCGGGATAGTTGCCATAACGCTCCGCGTGATGGGGCAGAAAGCCTTAACAGCTAGTTCAATGCTCCTCACGCGGAGCGTGAGGTCTACCATATCAGCATGAAGTCCTTCCCCCCTCTGATCATCATCAATGCCGTCGGCATGACCAGTCGTTTGCTGGCTCATGCACCCAGGCTCCAGGCACTGGCGAAATCAGGCTGGTCACGCACCCTGCGGGAAACGCTGCCCGCTGTCACCTGCACCGCCCAGGCTTCACTCCTCACCGGGAAGCCGCCGAGCGAGCATGGCATCGTCGCCAATGGCTGGCTCTTTCGTGACACCATGGAAGTCCGGTTCTGGCAACAGTCGAACCGGCTGATCGAAGCTGAACCGTTCTATGTCACCGCCAGGCGGGAAGCGGAGAAGGAAGGTCGGCGGTTTCGTTGTGCCAAGCTCTTCTGGTGGTTCAATCAGGGGGCAGATGTCGAGTTCAGCGTTACTCCCAAACCCTTCTACGGAGCTGATGGCAACAAGGCGTTCGGCATCAGTGGCCAGCCTGAAGGGTTGTGCGAAGGAATCGAAAAGGAGATTGGCAAGTTCCCTTTTCCCTCATTCTGGGGTCCTAACTCCGGCCTCAAGAGCACTGCCTGGATTGCTCAGTGTGCAGCGAAGGTAGTGCGAGATCATCAGCCTGAGTTGTCGCTGGTCTATCTGCCTCACCTCGATTATGAACCGCAGCGCCGTGGCCCCAGTGGCTGCGATATGAAGAAATACGTAGGAGAGTTGGATGATTCGCTGCAACCTCTGCTCGATACTGCGAAACAAATCGGTGCCCGCTTCTGGGTCGTCAGCGAGTATGGCCACTGTGATGTCGATCAACCGGTCTATCTGAACCGTGAACTGCGTCAGGCAGGCTGGCTGCAAGTTCGGCTGGGACCCTTCGGCGAGCAACTGGAGACGTTTGCCAGCGAGGCGTTCGCTGTCTGCGATCATCAGTTGGCCCATGTCTATGTTCGTCGGCCAGAGATGATTCAACCCATTCGGGACAGGTTGGCGTGTCTTTCCGGTGTGGGTCGTGTCCATATCGGCGAGGAACGGGCAGAGATCGGACTGAATCATCCACGCTCAGGCGAGATCGTGGTGCTCTCGAAACCCAACGCCTGGTTCGCCTATCCCTTCTGGCTCGAAGATCGTCTGGCTCCTGACTATGCCCGCTGCATCGATATTCACCGCAAACCGGGGTTCGATCCCTGTGAACTCTTCTTCGATCCAAAATTGCTCTGGCCGATAGGACGGGCCATCCGACGATTGATTCAGAAGAAGCTGGGCTTCCGCACACTTTTCGATGTCATTCCCTTCGATGGCAACCTGGTGCGGGGCAGTCACGGGCTGGCTGCTACTCACGAAGAGGATCGCCCCATTCTTTTTGGAACCGGTGCCGAGCCGGGAACAAACCTGTCGATGCTCGATGTGAAGGAACTGGTACTACAGGCACTTCGAAGTATATAAATACACACAGGTAAGCGAATTACCGCTTACCTGTCGATCTTCTTCATCCATATTCACGGCGTCACATCAGCAAGGCTTACTTGCGATGGCGGATCTTCGCGCGCATACGTCGTTTCTTGCTGCCAACCTTCCGTCGGCCTTTACCTCTTCGCCGTGCCATTCGTCAATCTCCTAGCGGCTATTTGCCCCTTGTTTATTCGAGACTGTTCATACTAGCGAGAACCGGGATATCGACAATACGGGTCTTCAGGAGAATCATGCCAGATTCTTTACTTCTCCGAGGATGTCCCCACTGTTCCTGTTCTATCGCTTGTTTTAGGATACTCCTTCACAACGACGTTTTGTATGCTCTGGAAGGAAAGATCGATGGCTCTCGATGCCTACAGCCCCTGTTTGTGCGGAAGCGGCAAGAAGTTCAAATGGTGCTGTGCCCCTTTATATGAAGCGGTCGAGAAGGCCTTCGCTCAGGAACGGAACAAACAACACGCTGTCGCCTTGCAGCAAATGCAGGAACTGACCAAGCAGCACGCCCAAAATAGCGCCGTCTGGTGTTACCTTGCTGATCTGCACTTATTGCAGTCCAACCTCGAAGAAGCAGGCAAGGCGATTGCTGAGGCTCTGGCCCGCAATCCGCAGCATGCCAAGGCTCTCTATCTGAAGGCTGCCCTGCTTCATGAACGAGACCAGTTCCCTGAGGCCCTGATCGCCTATCGTCAGGCTGCTGATGCCTGTGACCCTTCCGCCCATGAGATGATGGCTGACATCCACATGGGAATCGCTCAGTGTGAGACCATTCGCAATCATCCTTTCGCAGCCAAGGCTGCGCTTGATGTGGCCCATCGCTGCATGCCCTCCAGCGAACCGATTCAGGAATATCTCAATCGATACTATGGAGTTACAAGTGAATACCCCTCCATCGTTCGCAAGAATCATCCCTTCAAGAAGATGATCAAGAAGGATGCGTTGCCTCTGGATGTGCAGCAGGCCACCCAGGGCGGCAAGCTGGGCAAGCTCCACCAACTCATGGAAGGGCTCGTCGCTCAACTCTCGTACGATCCTGCCTTCTTCTACAATTTGGGCCTCACCCGCGCCTGGGTCGGTGATGATCGTGGAGCCATTGAAGCACTCGATGAATATGTCAGACAAGCCACCAATGAACAGGAAGCAGCCGAGGCCTGGTGCCTCGCTGACGCCATCAGACTAGATGGAGGAGCAGAATGCGAAAGCGACTATCCCCTCTACTTCGCCAGCTACGCTATTCCCAATATCCGGGGCTTCGTGGAGAAGTTGCAGCACGATACCCGCGTGGTCGATGCCAATCAGAATCAGCAAGTCGTGCAGTTCAACCGCCTTGATCGAACGATGCCTGCTGCCAGTGAAACGCTGGCTACCTTTGATCTGCCCCGCATCCAGCTTCGTTTCCTTATCCATCTTGGTTCAGGGATGATGATGGTCTTCGCCCATGATGCCAAGGCTCTCGAACAGGGCAGGGCCGACTTTGAAGCCACCTATGGCAGCATGCTACAGTTCGAGAAGGAGTTCAAGCAACCCGGCACCTATATCCATGCATCCCAGCAGATCTTCGATATTCGCCTGCCTGCCGGCCTGACGCCTGAACACAGCGAACGTCTGCTCACCGAAAAGATGCGATCCTACTTCGAGGATCGCTGGTGCCAGCGACCGTTGCATTCGCTGAAGGGTAACTCGCCGGTCGATGCTGCGGGTCATCCTCATCTTCGACGAAAGCTGGTAGGGTGCATTCAACTGCTGGAACAACTACTGCAGGGGTTGCGAGTCAAGTTGCCCTACACGATGGATGATTTGCGCCACAAGCTGGGGTTGGATCAGGCTGTTGCTGCTGAGACTCCCGCTGTAGCAGGTGCTCCTCGTACCATCTCAGCGATGAATGCCGCCGAACTGGCTGCTCTCAATGCTGAAACGCTGAGTGATGATGATCTGCGTGCAGCGTTCACTTCCGCCAAGCGGCTCGATGCCAATGAACTGGCCGGCAAGTATGCCCTGGCTTTGATCAATCGGGCATCGGCGGCTCCGGGTCAGGATACCTTTATTTACGATCAGCACATCATCTTCCAACTGCTCGGCGAAGATCGTGTCGAACGGGCTTATGTTTCTACCTTGAAAGCCCTGGAACGAGATTCCAAGCTCAACGCCGGCAAGCGCTCCATCGATTACCGCAAGCTGCGTCTCAAGGTGCTACTGGCCGGCAAACGAGTGCCCGAAGCCAAGGTCGATCTCGACAAGCTGCTGGCGGAGAAGGGCGAAGACCTCGATCTGTTCGTCTTTGCCGTCGAAGAACTGCTCCGCTTTGGCCACAAGGACCTGGCTGGCAAGTACGCCGGCATGGGCAAGCTGATCGCTGCCAAGAAGAATGAACGTGACCGCTTCAGCTTCTTTGAAGAGATGCAGAAACGCTACGGCAGCGATTCGAAGACGAACTAATATAGCCGGGTTGCGTCAGCGCCCGGAGTTGCAACCGACTCCCCCTCTAATCACTACAGCCCGATCATCTTCCCACGCTTCTCAAAAGCGTGGCGAAATAGTTCGACATTAACGCCATTTTCCCTCGCCACTTTGCCGATCAGTTAGAGTTTACTTTTGACCGATTGCCCCTCGCTTCCATACTTGCCATGGACGCTGGGGGAACAGCATCATGCGACTGGCAGCGATCGATTATCATCTGCGAACTTCGGACGCCCGTCTGTGCGCTCAGGCTAAGGGTCTGGGTATCAGCGCCCTTGAACTGACGTATGGAACCCTGCTTACCGACCGCCGCTGGCTTAGCCATCACGATGGCACCACCCGATGGTACACCGCAGCGATGGCCATGGGGGTGGCTCTCGAATCGATTTCAGCCACGTTTGCCTACGAATGGTCACCGATTGATCGTAAGGGTCGGGTGGATGCAACTATCATTGATGCTGTTGCTGATCTGGTGGAAAAAGCTGCCTACATTGGTGCAGGTTGCGTGCATGTGCCCTGCCTGGAAGCTGCCCAGCCGGAGAACCCTGCCGACCTACGTCGTACGATTGAATACTTCTCGCCGGCTCTGGAAAAGGCTCGTGAACGAAGCCTGGCTCTGTGCCTGGAGACGAATTGGCCGGCTGAGCTTTCTCGAAGCGTCGCCGACCTCGATCCGCAGTTTCTGAAGATCAGTTTCGACGTCGGTAATGCCGTCGCCGTCGGTCGTGATCCTGTCGTTGATATCGAAACACTCGGGCCATCCTTGGGCCAACTCCGACTGCGTGATCGCCGGCGACACGAGATCTTTCGCAGCCTGCCGATCGGCCATGGCGATGTGAACTGGAGTGGCGTCCAGCAGCAGGTGCTCAAGCTATCCGAACGTCCGCAGATTGTGCTCGTCTCAATGGGTGGAGCATCGCTGGTGGAATCGTACGCCAGCTCGGTGAGGCTCCTCTACAACCTGCTCAGCGATCCAGTCTTCAGCCGAGTGGCGTAGTGCCTACTCTTCCCGCACCGGCTTCAGCTTTCTTAGCTGCTCCACCCGCAGTTTGAACTGATCGGCGCTGGCGGCGTAAGTAATGTTCCACCGCATGTTCACTACCGGCACCGTCGACCAGTCAGCGGCGGGATGACCCAGGCTGTCTGACTTCTCACTCTTGGTCGCCTTCTTGGTGATGGTCAGTAGCGGGGCAGCTTGGGCCTGAGCCTCGACCAAGTGGCCGGCCTTGTGCAAACTCCGGGTCACATCAGCGAGCCAACCAAGCCGACCCAGCACCCGAGCATCGCCAACCTCACGGGCAAAGGCCAACAGTAACCGGGATCGCCATCGGTTGGTCGCCAGTAGATAAGGCATCGATTCGACAATGTTCTTCGGAACAAGATCGCCTTTAAGAATGACAGCCAGTAGTTGCTCGATGGGGCGAAACGCCCCGGGTACACGAAGCCCTTCCGTGGGCAGATCGTAAAGCCCCCAGTATCGCAGTTCGCACTTCCAATCAGCAGCGTTGGTAGCCGGTTCTAATGAGCCCGTAATGAACCACTGAAGAGGCGCATCCAGGCAGCGGGCCAGTTCGGTCAGTTGTGCCAACGTGGGGTGCCGCCTGCCGCTCTCGAAGGCGGAGATTTCCCCTTGGCGAAGCTGGCAAAGATCAGCCAGTCCCTTCTGGGTCATTCCCTTTTGCTTGCGGGCGCGGGCTAAATGTTTGCCTGCCTCAATCCATTCAGGCAGATTTCCCAGCTCAATCGCTGCACTTGGCATATTCCGAATCTTTCTGCTTGGCAAAGGGGGGCGAAAGACAGTAAGATAACGAGATGCAATCATGGATCGCATGACGCGATGCTTATAGCATTATGCAATGGACCATCGCAAGATGCAATAGTGATTGTGAGCGGGTTTTTCCGCTTTGCCCAGCCCTGTGAAAGAGCCAGTGGTGGGAAGGATTCTTTAGTTATCGGTGGAACCGAGCAGGCAACTTAACCAGGGATCGGAGCAGAGGAGAGAGCCCGGAGCACCCAACAACTTCGGATACTGTGCATGCCCTTGGCGTGCCTCTCTACAAGTGCCACGGATATGAGCACGACACAACTCGTCAACCGCCCCCACCCGGCCTCTCTCGATGCGCTCTCGACGCTGTTAGCCCATCGTCTAGGTACTGCCCGGTACGAGGTCTGGTTCAGCCGCAGCCGCATGATCATGAACGGCGGGATGCTCACCGTCTACGTCCCCGCTCAATTCCACAAAGACCGCATTTCCAAGAACTTCATGGAACCTCTACGGGAAGTCGCCCTGGAAGTCCTAGGCACCATGCCGGATATCCAGATTGCGCTTGATCCCGAAGGGGCCATTCTGCCCGCCACGGTTCAGGCAGTTCAGCAGGAAGAACCGGCCAGTATACGATCCACTGGTGTGGATCGTTCACCCATCGTCAAGGAGGAAAGACCGATGAACGCGCGAATGGACGCAGTGCTATGTGGTGAACCACTCTCTTCGCCGAGTCCGATGAGACCGGCCCGCCAGCCTCGGCAATGGAAACAGTTCGACGACTTCGTGGTCGGCCCCTGCAACCGCCTCGCCTACCAGGGCATCCTCAACCTGATGCAGGATGTCGAACACGCCCCCCGCATCGTCACCCTGTTTGGCCCTTCAGGCGTTGGCAAGACCCATCTCCTCGAAGGCCTCTTTACCTCACTGAAGAAACAGCTTCACGGCAGCAGCGTGATCTACCTCTCCGCAGAGGATTTCACCAACCGCTTCCTTGGCTCCCTCAACGGCAACCAGATGGGCAGCTTCCGCCGACAGTTCCGCGATGCAGCCGCTCTGCTTATCGATGATGTTCACTTCCTCGCCGGCAAAAAGTCATCCCAGGAAGAGTTCATCCACACCATCGATACACTCTCCCGGCATGGCCACCCGGTAGTCCTCACCTGCGATCGCCATCCCAAGATGCTGGCTGAGACGATGCCGCTCCTCGCTGATCGTCTCATCGGTGGTGGCTGCTGGCCAATGGAACTCCCCGACAAGCTCACCCGCCTCAATATGCTGCAGGCCAAGGGCGAGAAGATGAACCTGACACTGCCCAAGGACGCCATGCAGTTCCTGGCCGAGCGGATGCGGGGCAATGTCCGCGAACTCGAAGGGGTGCTGCATACCGTTCGCCATTATGCTCAGGTGCATCAGACGCCACTCACCTTGTCAATGGTGCGTGAAGCAGTCGCCAATCAGTTCCCCGAACAGGGCAAGGTCACCACGTTGCCCCAACTGGAACAACTGGTCTGCAAACAACTGGGAATCGAACCCAAACGGCTGCACGAAAACAGCCGAGCACGAGCGGTGAGCTACCCACGCATGCTGGTGATGTTCCTGGCCCGTCGCATGGCTGGCGCCAGCTACAACGAGATTGGCCATTTCTATGGAGCCAAGAGCCACACCACTGCCATCGCCGCCGAGCGCAAGGTGGCGAAGATGCTCGAAGAAGACGCACCGCTGTTTGCGAACATCGACCGCTGTCCGGTGCGTGACATCATCGAAGCGGTCGAACGGGAGGTGTTTCGGGTGACCTGAGACACTTCTCAAGGGGGGGGCGATCCAGCAATTCTGAAATCAACTCTGACACGACTACGGTATTCTGTAGTCGTGTTTTTTATGACACCCATCAGAGTGTTTGCAGATGAAGTCACAGCGCATCACAGGGGCAGAGATCAAGGCTTTCGAGCCTATCCAACGATGCGTTTGGGGTGCCATCTGTGCCGAGGCGTTGACCCGGCTTTACTCCGACTATTTCCAAAAACTATTTGAGACGGATACTGCATACTCACTGGTTTGGAGTTACGTTTCGTCAGGCACCGTTGATCTGAAGGAAACGAAGAGGTATTTGAGGAAATGCTCTCGGCTCAGCAAGTCGAGCGAAGCTTACGAATACGGCTTGCCGAACAGCATGCTGGGCGGTCTCGTGGGCGAACTGCTGTCTCTGACGGGTGACTCGGTGATCGACTGCATTGGTCAATGCGGCCGTCTTTACCCTCAGATCCTCTTTTTCAACAAAGGCATCGACGACAGGATAATCGGGCTGAATCCCAGGCATATTGATAACCTGACATCTCAGTATCATGCATTCACAAGGTCGGTGCTGCGTGCTGTAGTGCGGAACAAGACAAACCATAGCCGAGAGAACTATCTGTCTCGTCTAAGGTTAGACGCTTCTGCATTCAAACTTCCCCGGGGCCTCTATCTTCAAAAGCCATCGACAACAGGAAGACCAAATCACGCCGTCCCGGTTCATGAATTGCGAAAGGCCGGCATCTAACATTAGGAGTTTACCGTGCTGCTTCAGTTAGCTCTTCTTCTCCTGCTCGAACCACCCAAAGACCTCTTCCGTCAGGACAATCTCGTCGCCTGGTGCGTCGTTCCGTTTGATTCCAAAGACCGTAGCCCCGCGGAACGGGTGGCGATGCTGAAGAAGCTCGGCATCAAGCGTTTCGCCTATGACTGGCGTGATAAACATCTGCCGACGTTCGAGACCGAAGTGAAGTTGCTAATCAAAGAAGGTATCCAGCTACAGTCGGTCTGGTTCCCAGCGACGCTGAATAAAGATGCCGAAACGATCCTAGACATTCTGAAACGCAACAAGATGGTAACAGAACTCTGGGTGTCGCTGGACGATCCCAAAGGGGCAGATGATGCTACCAAAGTAAAACAAGCTGTCGCTATCCTCAAACCGCTGGTGGAAGCAGCCGAGACTGCCGGCTGTTCGATCTGTCTCTATAACCACGGCGGATGGATGGGTGATCCCAAAAACTTGCGTGCTATCGAACTATCACTCGACTCCAACAAGGTCGGCCTGATTTTCAATCTTCATCACGGCCATGCTTATATCAACAACTTTTCAGCCGTGATGACGCTCCTCAAACCCTATCTGAAATGTGTCACCCTCAACGGCATGGTGCCCAAGGGCGACCAAGTGGGGAAGAAAATCCTCCCCATCGGCGCGGGCACCGAAGACCTGAAACTCCTCAAGATTATTCAGGAGAGCGGCTACACCGGCCCCATTGCCATCCTGGGCCACGTTCACGAAGTCGATGTCGAAGAACGGCTTAGGGACAATCTCGACGGCCTGAACTGGCTCAAAGCCCAATTAACCGGTCGTCCGGCTGGGCCGAAACCGATCAACCGCACCTATCGTCCCTAAAGACTTGCCCTCAGGTCGTCGATTATCTATTGTTCAAGGTACGAACATGATTGCTGACTAGCGTGTCAGCAATATGCAGCCGAAGTGGCGGAATGGCAGACGCGACGGATTCAAAATCCGTTACTCGCAAGAGTGTGTGGGTTCAAGTCCCTCCTTCGGCACTCTCTCAACGATAAAGCCCACCCTTTGCCAAGGGTGGGCTTTATTCTTTTTAGTCGCCAACCATCACGCGGAGCGTGATGTCTACCATCATTACTGTTCCATCGATGCGCTGATGATCTCAGAATCATTCCGTGCAAAGATATGCCGATTGGCACACGCCGGGTGAGACCAGACCACGGTGCGGCCACGGGCATCATGGGTCGGTTCAAACATCTTGAAGCGGCCCAGTTCTTCGTACTTCTCCGGGGTCAGCTTGGCTTTGATGACATAGCCCTGGTCGTTGAAGAGCAGGAACTCATCGCTGTTATCGCCCAGTTGAATCAGGAAGGCGTTGCCACAATCGATCTCACGAACTGGACGTTTCGACTTCCGCTGCTTGTCATCGAGAATGGGATCAAAGGTCTGCCACTTCACCTTGCCATCCTCAGCGTCGCAGCACATCAGGTGCCCCTGCATATCGACGCCGTAGAGATGCCCCTTGTTGTAAGCCGGCGTAGCCATCAGGGCGGTCAGGCCTTTCGGTGCCTTGGCCATGCTTCCTTCCACTTGCCATTGCACGCTGGGGGTGGGGGTATCTTTATTCAACTTCAGCATCAATGGGCCATGATACACCGTGGTGACGAAAAGCTTGTCTGCGTCTACCACCCTGGGCATCACAATAGAAACAGCTGGGCGGTCGACTTTGCCGTCAGCGGGGTATTTGTGCGTCCAAAGCACCTTGCCCGTCTTCGGATCGAGACTATTAACCGTTTCCGACAACCAGATGATGAGGTGGTTGGTGCCAGCGACATTCATCAGAATCGGAGGAGCGTAACCGACCTCTTCAGAGTTCAGCCCCTTCCACATTTCCTTGCCAGTAGTTTTGTCGAATGCGACGACAGCCGAGTCTTTGCCGCCGACGAGGGTCAGGATCAGGTCACCCACGATCAGCGGATGAGCGGAGTAGCCCCACACCGGCGAGGCGGTGTTGTATTCTTTGGTGAGGTCTTTCGTCCAGATCGGCTTGCCGGTGTTGACATCCAGGCAGAAGAAGTGCCCCATCGCCCCGATGCAATAGACTCGATCCTTCTCGATGACCGGCGTCACTCGGGGCCCATTCGGGTACGAGAGCTTGTACTTGGCGGGGAACTTGTAGTTCCAGATTTCCTTGCCAGTCTTTTCATCGAGACAGAGTAGCCTCTCGAAACCGGGGATGCCTTCTTTGGTGGGGCGAACATTGTTGCCTTCCTTATCCTTCTCTCGATCCCAGTCCATCACGAAGACCTTGCCATCAGCGACCGCCGGGCCAGCATAGCCTTTCCCCAGCGGGGTACGCCATTTGACGTTCAAGCCTTTCTCAGGAAACTTCTCAAGCAGCCCTTTATCGCGCCACACGCCATCACGCTTGGGGCCAAGCCATTGCGGCCAATCGTTCGCGTGCAAAGAGACGAGGAAGCCGACTGATAACGACAACACCATCAGATAACGAATCAACATGCTGATATCCTTGATCAGGACAACGGGAGACGTGAATGCTGTTAGGATAGGTTGTACTTATGAGGCTGTCTTGTACCGGATGAGTGGAGATGCCCAGAATGAGGGGCTTTTAAGAGATGGTACGTAGATGAGAACTAGTGTGTCTAATGTAATAATTAACCAGCGGAGGGGATGAGATTCGAACTCATGAACGCTCGCGCGTCTCCGGTTTTCAAGACCGGTGCAATCAACCGCTCTGCCACCCCTCCGAGCACTGCTTGGTCATTCTAAGACCCAGCAACTGTACGGACAATCTACGATCGAAAAGGTTCAGCTAGGTACCCTCTCCCTCCCGGGGAGAGGGTTAGGGTGAGGGGTAATCTTCTTGTGGCGAAGCCCAGCATGTATGAATCAGCTACTTCGCTACCTGGGTCATGCCAAAGTCGCTCGGCAGCGTCCGCCAACTGGTGTGATAGTGGTTGTTCTTGTTCCCCGCTCCGTCAGCTTGCAGGTTGATGAACTCCACTAATACTTTGGGGCCTTGCAGCCTGTAGGTGATCGGCGAGCCAGGCTCCGGCGTGCCGGAATAGGCGAATGCCACTGCATCCCAGCCGGCTTCAGCCAGTCGATCCCGTTCAGCTTTCTGAAGATCGGGATGAAAGTTCTCCAGGTAGCACTCAGCCAATTGTCGCATCGCCTTCTGCTGGTCGGGCTGGAGTTGATCATACCGAACACCCACTGGCTTGCCGATCTTGGCAGATACCGTTTGTCCCTGCAATTCGGGAAAAGCCTTGCTTTGCAGGGCAGCCTTCTTTTGCTCATCATTCAGCGACTTGATCATGCTGAGGGCATTGTCGAGGGCCGTGGCCAACGGTCGTGTTCCCTGTTTCTCCCCCGCTTTGACTTCACCCGGATTGGAGCCGAAGAACGCCGGGGTGATGCTCGCTACCTTGCCATCTTTGATGGTGAAGTTCAGAGAAAGATGATGACCTTCGATTCGCCATCCCCAGGTGCCCTCCAGGCTGGGGGTGCCGAAGATCGTCAGGAAGTACCAGCCCGGATTGCGTACGGGACCTTTGCCCTTCTCCTGGTCGATCAGCACGTTCTCGAGCGACATGATGGTCTGCACCTTGCGAAAGCCCGTTTCGCTGAGGGCCGACTGCACAAGGCCCATCGCTGCCGCCTTCTGGGCATCGTTCATTACTTCCAGACGCAGCCCCTTGCGAGTAGGCTTCTTGTCTTTGTCCTGAAGGGGCACGAAGTACCAGGCGGTCCGCTCGGCATGGTCGAACGGAAAGCTAGCCGTCTTCTTCTCTTCTTCCGAGAGCAATCCCACCCACTTCTGAGCCGCCTCGGTCATGCCTGCCGCAGCCGGTTTCAGGTTGGAACCGACCTGGGCTGCCATCAGCAGTGCCAGCATGGGCAAAAGCACCAGCAGCCAGCGGGGAAGTTCAGCGAGACGCTTGGCGATCATTGTTCCTGTCCCTTCGTGAATCGTTGCCCGGAGACTGCTGAAGAATCGACAGTTGTGGCAGGGTTATGCATGTACTCATGCATGACCCTGTAATTCTGCCAAGTCGATAAACCTCAAGCAGGGTCATTCGGAGTACCGAATAACCCTGCCACAGCTATGATCCGAGTCTTCAGATACTTTACATCATTTTGCGGAAAGGGTGATAGCACTTTCTGCTCTTGCACGGGTTGGGCTTGAAGGTACTATCGGTGTTATCCACTCCACGGAATCGATCCATGTGCAAGTTCATCTGCTGTCTGACCTGCCTCCTCTGCGTCACGCTGCCCAGCCAGGCTCAATTCGCCGGCGACAGGCAGAAGGAACAGCCGAAGCCAACGGTGCCGGATGGCAACACGCAGATACTCAAAGACTTGCAGGAAGCCCGTGACCTACTCAAGCGCGTGCCTCCTTCAGGCAACCGTGACCGTATCGAACTGCTTTTGACCAGAACGGAACTGCAACTCAAACAGATGCTGGGCCGATTGGGCGATACATTGCCCAAGCCCCAAGCCATCTCCAATGAAGATTTTAATCGTCTGTCGGTCAGCCTGCGTAACCAGGCGTTCGACAAGGATAAGTATCAGTTCATGGAGAATTTCGTGGCTGGTCGCCACTTCACTTGTGATCAGGCGAGCGTGTTGCTCAAGCATTTCAGTTTCGACGCTGACCGTATTAAAGCTGCGGTGTTGCTCTATCCCCAACTGATCGATGCGGAGAACTTCAACAGGGTGCTGGAACCCTTCACCTTCGATACCAGCCGTAAAACGGTGTTGCAGCAGGTCAAAGGTAGATAAGAAGTTGCGGTGAGAAAACCAAGTCAGTGACATAGAATAGTGGTTTATCCAGATCATTGTCGATCATGGTAGGAGAACTTCTATGCCTATGCGTTTGCTCAACATCACGTTGTTTCTTGGTTTGGTTCTCATCCATTCGAGAATAATTGCCCAGGAAGCGAACCCCTTTCCGCCAGCTACGCCTGAGAGCGTTCATTTTCCTCCCGCAGCTGCCAAGGCCATACGAGATGAAGTCGAAGGATACTGGAAATCAGGAACCATCATTGGCGGCGAGTTGTTGATCATCAAGAACCGAAAGACGGTGCTGCATGAAGCGTTCGGTGACCGTGATCGTGAAGACAAGAAGCCGATGGAGAAGAACACTATCTTCAACATCCGCTCGATGACAAAGTCGCTCACCGGAGCGGCGATGCAGATGCTCATCGACGAAGGGAAAGTCGGTTTGGATGATCACGCAGCGAAGTACCTGCCGGGCTTCGATAACGACAAATCTCGATCCATTACGGTGAAGCAGTTGCTTGAACATCGCAGTGGGCTGCCATTATCGATCGTGACGACGAAGATCGATCAATTTCCTGACCTGCAAACACAGGCCAATGCTGCCGGTGAAAAGGGACCTCAGTTCAAACCGGGGGAGAAGTTTTGGTACTCCGATGCTGGAAGTGATTGCGTGGCTGCGATTGTGGAAAAGGTTAGCGGCATGAAGGTCGACCTCTTCATAACCGAACGCATCCTGAAGCCCCTCGGTATGGCTGATTCCTTCTATCCGACCAAGGCCGATGACCTGCGCAAAGCCCGCCTAGCCAGCCTCTATTTCGGCACCCCAGGAAGCTGGAGTCGTCTGTGGAAGCCGGGCGGCAATCCAATGTACCCATTCGCCTGGGGCTCGCAGACACTCTACAGCACCCCGGTCGACTACTCTCGTTACCTGGCCATGTGGATGGATGGCGGCAAAGCGGGCGGCAAGCAGATTCTCTCGAAAGAGGCTATGAAACGAATTCTCACACCGGTTTCCTTCATGAAGACTCTTGGCGCTGATGCTGACTTCCCCACGGGGTTCGTCGGCATGAAGGCCTTGTACGGTCAAATGTCGGTCTTGCACGGAACTGGCGATATGCCGGAGAAAGCCAAGATCGTCGTATTTGGGCACAGCGGATCGGATGGCACCATCGGCTGGTGCTTCCCTGAGCAAGATCTGATCATCTGCTACTTCACCCAGTCACGAGGGCAGGCGACGCCGATTCGACTCGAATCGATCCTGGACCGTGAGATTCTTCATGCAGGTCAACCCGTCGCTCCCCTGCCCGTGGAATGGAAGCCCTACCTCGGCACCTACTATGGCAACTTCGGTCACTACAAGAACGCACCGTTCCGAGTTCTTTCTCAGAATGGACATCTGGCACTCGATATTCCCGATCAACTCGTCTATGAGCTGAAGGAGCCTGACAAAGAAGGTCGCTGGGCGTTTGCCATCAGCGACAAGGTCACGGTCGGATTCAAGAAAGATGCTGAGGGCAAAGTCGTTTCGATGAACCTGAAACAGGCGGGCCAGACGTTCGAATTGACGACAACTCCTGCCAGGGCTGATCCTCTTAAGAAAGAGGCGGTGGAGAAATACCTGGGCAAGTACGAGGGTGTTGAAGACAAGTTAATTGTCGAAGTGCTTTTCAAGGATGGATCGATGCGGTTTTTCGCTCCCAGCGTCAAGAACGAGGTGGAAGTCATGCCTCGTGCTGACAAGAAGGCATGGGATGTACGCGGAACGCCTGGTGTGGTGGTGACCTTCCAGGAAGATAAGGACGGCAAGGTCGAATCGTTCACCCTGAACCTGCCTGACGGCAAGAAGATCGTGCGGAAGCGGTTGGAGAAGTAGGCGAAAGGAAGAAGCCTTACTTCTTACCAATACAGTACAACATCGAATCGGAGCGCAGATAGAGCCGATCATGGGCGATAGCCGGGGTGCCGAGCATGTTCTCAGCACCTACGGAGTTGGTCGCCACGATCTTCCCTTCCTTGACACCCGGTTCCAGCACATAAGTCGTGCCTTCTTCATTGACCAGCAGCACCTTGTCGCCCACCTTCACCGGGCTGGCAGCGAAATTGCCTTTGACTCGCTGTTGCCAGAGTAGAGTGCCATCATCGGTTTTGAATGCACTGACGACGCCGCTGTTGGTCAGGGCGATCATCATGCCATCGAGTTGCAGCGGGGTGCAGTAACCTAGCCTTACTTTGGTTGTCTTCCAGAGAACCTTGGGAGTGGTATCATCTGCACCGGGCTGAATGACTCCGAACTCATCACCTGCCACAACGACCTTGTCATTGCCCAGCAGCGATGGCCCCACGATGCCGTTGGTCTTGAAGGTCGTGAAGTTCCACGCCTGCTGACCGTTTGCCGCATCGATGGCATGCAGGCCCACATCATCCTGATAGAGAACGAGGGTACGCTTGCCCTGAGGCATCAGGCAGGGCGTGCTCCAAGCCACTTCCTTGTTCAGCTTCACCTTCCACTTGTCTTTGCCCGTCTTGGGGTCGATGCCGAGGTAGAACGAAGCCTCTCCTGAGTTCTGCATGGGGATGATGAGCGTGCCGCTGGCCAGGATGGGGGACGATGCCATGCCCACCTGGTTGCTGATGCTCGGGTATTCCTGCGTCAGAGGCCGGTACCAGAGCATGTTGCCTTGATGATCGAAGCAGACCAGATCAGCGGTGGCGAACAGGGCATACACGCGCGCTCGCTGTCAGCAGTCGGGGTCGGAGCAGCCATTGCCGACTTGGGATGGCATTCGGTACGGCCAGTGGCCCAGAGCTGCCGTTCCCACTGCTTCTTGCCGGTAGCGCCATCGAAGGCGAAGACATGCAACCGGTCCTGCTTGTAGCCGGAGCTGGCGGTGACAAACACCGTGTTACCGATGACGATAGGGCTGGCGGGCCCCTGGCCGGGCAGCGGAGCGGACCAAAGCAGGTTTTCGGTTTTGCTCCAGGTCAGCGGTAGATTGCTGGTGCCAGCCGCGCTGCCGTTCCCTCGGTAGCTGGGCCAGTCGCCGGCGGCGGTGAAAGAAGGAACCAGGATAATTGAGAGCAGGAGGTATCGTGATGTCATGTAGAAACTCCGGACTTGTCGATCAAGCTGAACAACATTTCCCTCTCCCTCCCGGGGAGAGGGTTAGGGTGAGGGGTTTCATATTGAGGCGCAGCCCATCATGTTAGGATCATCCATTTCAACATGAAGGGCTGCGCCACGTTAAGAATTCCACTCACCCCCAACCCCTCTCCCCTAGGGGGAGAGGGGAGAAAGCAAGGGTTATTTCTCCGAGGTAGCGTATTGAACCGGGGCAGGGACTAGATCAACCTTGACCGCAGTTCCGAGGTTATCGCACACCCGCAGGGCAAACTCCCAGGCTTGTGCCCACGGTTCCTTCTGATCATTCTGACAGAGTTTGACCAGGATCAGATTCTCGCCGGCATTCAATGTAGCCTGGCCGACATATTGATCGAGGTTGTCGCCATGATGGTATTCTTCATGGGCGATAGCAGGTTTGCCGTTGACCCACACTTTGATGGCATTCAACGTGTTGGCCCGGACATCGATCTTCGTTTCCTTATCAACTTTTACGATGGCGACTGCGTATGCTACCGAAGCCTTGAACTTCCCGATATCCTTGGCGAGGTTGAGTTTCCCATAGGGATCTTTGCTCGTTACCTTCTTCCACTGAGTGGGCTTGTTGTCTTTGCCCGTGGGCAGCGTCTTCCAGTCGAGTTGCTGCTCGGGAGGATAGACGGTGGCGAAACCTTTCTCGCCGGTGTTGTCAAAAGTGGAGAGCACAGCCCAGTCACGAATGAAACCGAAGTGGGCAGCGATATCAACCTCATCGCCCAGCGCCTTCAGTTCCTTGGATATGGCGTCCACTTGATCACGATCACGGGTGTAGCCGAGAATCTTGCGAAGGCCTCCCTTACGGTCACCCTCCTTGGGGAGTTTCTCCAGGGCATCAGCGATGGCGTCCCGACGCAGTTCCAGGCTGGGGTCATTGAGAAACGTCGTGATCCACTTCGCCTTGGCGGCAGGATCGATCCTGATGATCCATTCATACACCATGCGTCGGCTGCGTGGGGCATGCTTAGTATCTTTGAGGAACGCTTCTAGCGAGGCCTGATCGAGCTTGTTTCCCGCAGCCATTTCCTTTTCGATGATGGCGTCTGCGGCTGTACGCAGCCAGTTGGCCTCGGTGGGGTTGGCATGATCCAGGTGCTTAAGGATAATGGGGAGCGCACTTGGTCCTGCCTTCACCAGTTGTTGCCACGATTGGGAGTGGGCCTCATCACCCAGAACGACTGTCAACGGGAACGTACAAAGCAGTGCGATGCAAATCAACCGATACATGATGAACCCCCGAATAGATGTCTTCATTCTGGCACCTGGCTTCTGACTCCTTCATATCACCAGCCGAAGAGCTTCTGGAACCAGGCGTACTTCGTGAAATCGAGGAACACTGTGGCCAACATGAGTGACAGGACAATCGCCAAGCCGATGTAGGTGATGACCATGACCCACGTTTCATTGAGCGGCTTGCCCCGAATCTTCTCAGCAATGAGCAGCACCATGTGCCCGCCATCGAGAACAGGAATGGGCAGGAAGTTCACGATGGCCAGGTTGATGCTGATGATCGCCAGCAGATGGAGCAGATCAATTAGACCGATGTTGGCGACACGATAAGTCATCTCTGCCAATCCCAATGGCCCATTGAGCAGCTTGACCGAGATGTCGCCTCGGATCAGGCTGTACAGATTCAGGTAGATTCGACCTACAAAGCGGTACGATTCACGAGCCCCGATCACGATGGCGTCCCAGATGTTGTCGGCCACCCGAAGACGGGTCTCCGGTTCCAGTTGCAGTCCGCGCAGTGTAGAAGAACCAGTTCGGGTCAGGCACCGTCACAAGATTATTGATGGTCCGTTCCGCGCCGCGGCGTCGACGATAGTCAAGGAATACTGTGTTTCCGGGGGAAGAGTCTGCATCCAGTCAAAAGCGAAGGGCCAGCCAAACTTCTCACCGAGTTCGAACTTGTCTTTGAACTCCGGTTCCTTGTTTTCGTAGGCTACCTGCTTGATCGTCTCGCCCGCTTTAATGCCTGCCTTCTCTGCGGGGGAACCCGGAGTAACGCCGGCAATCACATTGCCGACAGAGTAACTGAAGCCCAGCGCGGGAAAGGCCATCGGGGTATTAGCATTAGGGCTCGATTCCATCCATGTGCCTCGTTGGGCGACGACGCTCTTGTCCACTGAGATATCAAACGCCTTCTCTCCCCGTTTGATCTGTAACGTGACTGGCTTGCCGGTTCGGGCCAACTGATCGACCATGTCGGGCAGTTGCAGCGGATCGAAGTCCTTGTTCCCGTTGACGGCGGTGATCAAATCGCCGATTTGTAGTTCCTTAGTGATAGCAGGACGGAACTCGGAGAGAGAAATGATGGGCCCCATGGCCATGCGGAAGCCGAGCGTTCTGAACTGGCTCGGTTCAACTTCAACCACCAGCAGCGTCGTTTCGTCCGGCTTCGCTCCAGCTCGCTTGACTTGATACTTGAGCTTCTTGTCCCGGAAGATGTGTTCAGCCAGATGAATATCAAACCCATCTTTGACGGGGATCGCTTCCGTCATCCCTTCGGGCTGAATGCTGACAATGATATCGCTGGGCAGAAACGCAGCTTTCCCCGCCGGGTGCCAGGCACGAGCAGGCGACTGCCCCTTGGGAGCGAATCGGTGTAATCTTGCTCCCTTGAAGTCTGTGACGCCGATGCTGGGTCGTGAATCGTTCTTGTCTTTCTTGGGGACGACGATGACATCTCGTTCCTGGCCGTCTCTGGTTTTGAACCTGATGGGAATCTGAGTCCGCCCCGGGCTGGAAAGGGCGGAGGACATATTGAGATCGTTGTACCACGGGTTGTTGATGTTCGCTACCTGCAGCAGGTCGGAACCTGCCTGCAACCCTGCCCGCTCAGCGGGAGAGCCGGGCGAAATGGTGCCAATCTTGCCCACCACTTCATCCTTGCCGAAGAAGTAGACGATGATGAAGAGCACGAAACCCAGCAGCACATTCATGATGACGCCGGCCGAGATGATGAGCATCCGCTGGCCGACCGTCTTGTTTTTGTAGGAGTGAGGACTCTCCGAGACTTCCCTGGCATCCTGGCTCTTGTCGTTAGGGTCATCGACCTGCCCGAGCATCTTGACGTAGCCGCCGATGGGGAACCAGGCGATGCCGTAACTCGTTTCCCCTCGTTTGAAGCTGAGGCCCGGAATGAGCGGCCCGATGCCAAGGGCGAATGCTTCCACTTTAACACCACACCACTTGGCGGCAAGGAAGTGGCCCAGTTCATGAATGAAGATCAACAGGCCAATGCCGACGATGGCCATGCCGATGCTGAGCAGAGATCGCAGGCCCTCTTCAAAGCCCTTGCCTTTAAGGACACCCACATAGATGGCCGCCCCGATGGCGACAGCCACCAGCAGTTCGGTGATGGGCAAGCCACTCTTCTTGGCCGGCGCGTCCGTCGTTACATTCGCTGCTTCCAATGCTCAATCTCCTGTCGAGCCCAGGCATCGACGGCGAACAGGCCATCGAGCGTCGGCTCGGCGTCAAACGGATGGCTGGCCACCACGTCTCGGCAGGCAGGCGTGATGTCGAGGAAACGCATCGTCCCCGCCAGGAAGCGGGCGACCGCTGCCTCGTTGGCGGCGTTCGGCGCTGCCCCGGCGGTGCCGCCCCGACGGGCCACCTCGAACCCCAGATCAAGCGCCCGAAGGTCGCCCGGTCAGGCTGTTCAAAGGATAGGTTACGAAGTTCGGCCCAGTTGAGGCGGCGAGTCGGCCCTGGAACCCGGTCAGGGTACATGAGGGCATACTGGATCGGCAGCCTCATATCGGGCGGCGATAACTGAGCCAGTACGGAACCATCACGAAACTCGACGAACGAGTGTACGATAGATTCGGGGTGGATCACCACCTCAATCTGCTCAGGTGCCAGTCCGAACAGCCATCGGGCCTCGACGATTTCGAGAGCCTTGTTCATCAACGTGGCTGAATCGATGGTGATCTTGCGGCCCATCTTCCACGTCGGATGATTCAGCGCCTGTTCAATCGTAACGTCTCCCAACTGTCTCTGGGTCTTTCCCCGGAACGGCCCGCCGCTGGCCGTGAGGACGATGCGTTCCACTTCGCTAATGCCTCGTTCATGAATGATCTGGAAGATGGCGGAGTGTTCGCTATCGACGGGCAACAGCGGGCAACGGTTTCGTTCCGCCAGTTGCATCGCCAGCGGCCCAGCCACGACGAGGGTTTCCTTGTTCGCAAGAGCAAGCGGCTTCCCCGCTTCGAGAGCCGCCCAACTGCCACGAAGCCCCGCCGCCCCAGCGATGGCGGAAAGCACAATATCCACATCAGGATGACGAGCAAGCTGCTCAACGGCGCATGGACCCCATTACGAATGTGGGCCCCAAGCCCACGGACTGCGTCCGTGGGTTCACCTCCCCAGTGCAAGCCACCATCGCAGGACGATGCTGTTCAATCAGTGCATCGAGCTGATCCACTGAACGATGGAATGACAGCCCAAAAACCTGCAACCGATCAGGCAGCGATTGAATGACATCCAGCGTACTGGTGCCGATCGACCCGGTCGCACCAAGAACAGCGACCCGGCGACGACCTGTTTGGGGGCAGTGACTAATGACAGAAGAATGCACGGAAGGTGGCATGATTACCGAGGAGTGATCCGATCTTTGCCCACGAATGGCCTCAACACCTCCGGAATGATCACACTTCCATCCGCCTGCTGATAGTTCTCCAGAATAGCGATGATGGCCCGAGTGATGGCGACTGCGGTCCCATTGAGCGTGTGAGCATAACGGGTGCCTTTGCCACCTGCTGCCTTGCTACGAATGTTGAGTCTGCGGGACTGATAATCGGTGCAGTTGGAAGTGCTCGTTACTTCGCCATACTCGCCTGCTGTGCCACGACCGGGCATCCAGGCTTCGAGGTCGTACTTGCGATAAGCGGGTCCGCCGAGGTCGCCGGTGCAGGTATCGATGACCTGATAGGGGATGCCCAAGCCCTGGAAGATCGCTTCTTCGAGGCCAAGGATTTCGAGATGTACCGCTTCGGACTGCTCCGGGGTGCTGTAGGCGAACATCTCAACCTTGGTGAACTGATGAACCCGGTAGAGACCACGGGTATCGCGCCCCGGTGCACCCGCTTCGGTACGGAAGCAGTGGGAGAGCCCAACGTACCGCAGAGGGAACTTGGCTTCATCCAGAATCTGCTGCATGTGCAGACCGCCCAGGGTGATCTCAGCGGTGGCCACCAGGCAGAGATCGGTATTCTCGACCGAATAGATCTGCGTCTCCGGACCACGGGGAATGAAGCCAATGCCTTCCAGCACTTCGACCTTGGCCATGTCGGGAGTGACGATGGGAATGAAGCCTGCCTTGTTGAGCGTGCTCATTGCATACTGGATGAGGGCGATCTCCAGCATGGCTGCTTCGTTCTTCAGGAAGTAGAACTTGGGGCCGGCGACGGCTGAGCCTGCTTCAAAGTCGCAGAGATCGAGCTTCTCGCACAGGGCAACATGATCGAGCGGTTTGAAATCGAACTTGGTCGGCGTGCCCCACTTCTTGATGACCTTGTTGGCGGCTGAGTCGGTACCGACAGGCGCATCCGGGTGTGTCAGGTTGGGGATCAGTCGCAGTACGGTACGTAGCTCTTCATCAATCGTCTTCTGCTTAGCTTCCAGTTCCCCTACCTGGGCACGCATCGCTCGGCCTTCTTCGATCAGCGCCTGACGCTTGGCTGCGTCCTTCTCCTTGCCGGTCGACTTGGCCAGTTCGTTCTGCTTGGCCTGAATCGCCTGCACTTCCTTGCCCAGATTCTTGCGATCAGCGACGAGCGTTGGCACCCGGTCCAGATCGGTCTTCACGTTTCGATTAACATTGTTGGTGCGAACGAGGTCAAGATTGTCAGCGACGAATTGAGCATCAAGCATGACTGAAGGTAATCCGGTGTTAAGCCCCGAAGGGGCGGGAGATCATAGCCCAGAGCGAAGCTCTGGGTAGGTTGGTGATAGTTTATGTAAGCCCCGAAGGGGCGAGAGAGTTCGGGAGCTAACCCAATCCCCTCCCGCCCCTTCGGGGCTGATAACTGACGGCTGAAAGCTGACAGCTATGACGCTCTCTGTTCCAGCGGCACATACTCCGCATCTTCCACGCCCACGAAAACCTGCTCAGGGCGATAGATGCGGTTCTTGTGAATCTGTTCGATCCAGTGGCTTAGCCAGCCAGCCGAGCGGGCCAGGGCAAAGATCGGCGTGAAGAGATCGATGGGTATGCCAAGAGCCTTGTAGACGATGCCCGAATAGAAATCGACGTTCGGATAAATGCCCTTGGGGCCAAGGATGTTGACCGCGGCCCGTTCCATTTCGACGGCTGTCTCGTACATCTTAGGCCGCCCCGATTCGACGAAGACATGCTCAGCCAGTTCCTGCAGCACGGTGGCGCGGGGATCTTTGACCTTGTACACTCGATGGCCAAAACCCATGATCTTGCGCTTGGTGGCAACGGCATGTTCGAGCCAGGCACGGGCCTTGCTCGGATCGCCGATCTCTTCAAGATAAGGCAGCACTTCTTCGTTCGCCCCACCATGCAGCGGCCCGGAAAGGGTGCCGATAGCGCCGCTGATCACCGCATAGGGATCAGCCAGCGTCGAGCCGACGACCCGTGCTGAGAATGTCGAGGCGTTCATGGTGTGTTCAGCGTGCAGAATGAAGCAGGCATCGAGCACCTTGCGAACAGCCGGCGTGGGGATGCGTTCAAAGAGCATCCAGTAGAAGTTGCCGGCGTGATCGAGATCGTCACGGGGGTCGAGCGGCTTGTCGCCATTGCGGATACGATGGTAGGCAGCAACGATCGTCGGCATGCTGGCAATGATGCGCAGCACTGCATCCCAGTTGTCCTTCGGATCAGGCGTAACTGGCTTGGTCGGATAGTAGGAACTGAGAAGAGCCACCATACCCTGCAGGATGCCCATGCAGTTGCCCTTCTCAGGCAGACAGGCCATCAGGTCGAGTAGCTTGGTCTTCAGCTTGCGTCGGCTGCGCAGGTCTTGATCAAAATCGACCAGTTCCTTCTGCGAAGGGAGCTTGCCGTTCAACAGAAGATAGGTCGTTTCCTCGAAGCAGCTTTCCTTGGCGAGCGTCTCCGCTGCGATGCCGCGATATTCGAGCCGGGCCCGTTTGCCGTCGATGTAACTGACTGCCGACTCAGCCACGGGAATGTTGTCCAACCCCGGGGCAATGACCGCAGTGGGTGCCTCGCTCACCATAGAACCCTCTATCCTCGGCCGACTTCGCTGCCAAGGTGGGATGAGCAGAAAGCCGGTCAATACGTGTAATTTAACCTATGGGCATTATCAGGAAAGCAGGGTGGAAGGCAAAGGGGGAATTGAAAACAGTGGAGAGAACGCTGGAGTGGTCGAAATAGATATCTTTTACCTCTCAAGATACCTATGATCATTTATCAAGTGAGGATAGAATGGATAGATACGCAGGAGCTTTGGCGATGAGTACATTTGGCGTACTACAGTCTGGGGTCATTGTCCCTGAAAAGCCTCTACCTTTTCCCGAAGGCTCGCGGTTCCGGATCAGCATTGATCCAGATAAGGAACAATACGATGGCACGGGACTGGCTTCCGACCTTCTGCAATGGGCAGGACAGGGACAAGATTTACCCGCTGACCTGGCACGCAATCATGATCACTATTTACATGGAACCGACAAGAAATGATCGAATGGTTCGCTGACACGTACTTCTTTCTGGCTCTGCGAAATCCTAAAGATACGGGACATCAACTGGCTGCCAGTGTTCTGCCTTCTTTAAAACAAGTTCGACTGGTGACCACTTCTTGGGTATTGACTGAAATAGCTGATGCCTTAGCGAGTCCTCGGAATCGTGAAGGGTTTGGTCATCTTCGAAAAATGCTTGAACAGCATCGGGCCATCATAGTCCCACCCACAGTCGAGCTATTTGAAACAGGCATTGATCTCTACTTGAACCGGCCTGATAAAGAATGGTCTCTGACAGATTGCATCTCATTTGTTGTCATGAAAGATCGTGGTATTACTGAGTCTCTAACGGCTGATCATCATTTTGAACAAGCTGGTTTTGTTGCCCTGTTAGCTTCGTCATGATCCGTGTGATCCACACAGCCGTTAATCTTGTCAATGTTTAGCAGTTTGTACAGCAATTACTTTTTCTTTCATTCAAGTTGTCAAACCTCGAGAGAGGCACGTCGTGATCATCTCTACCACCTGTTCCGATCAACCGGGAACGTTGACAACATATTGAACATCAATCATTTCCCCCTTTTCAAGGCTATCCTCATACTTGCCGAGTTATCCCATAGAGCCCATGCCCAGATGGGGGCATCTGGCGACGATCAACCTGCACCATGTCCCGGGGAGGACTGGATTGGATAAGAATGCTCTTCAACTTGGCTTTCTCACGATCCAGCAGGACCAGCAGGGCTATAGTGGCGGGTACCTGGTAACTAACGCCTGGGGCAGACCTCTCGAGTTCCGCCTGACTACTTCTGTTGCCCCCAACAAAGTTCAACAACTGCTCTACGGCCCTACTCTGCGACCATATATATGTTCCGACCTGCTTGGCAAAGTCCTCGTCGAAAAGGCCGGCGCTCAGGTGCAACTGGTCGTCACCGATTGCGATGCAGCCCTCGAACTCCGCAACCAGGTGCAGCACCCAGTAGCCTGGCTGGCTCCGATGGATCACAGTCTCTTTCACGAATGGGAAGCGACGCTTATCGCCAAGGCCAAGTCCTACGCCCTGCTGGCCCATCCGAAGTTCCCCGACGATGTTGATGCGATCAAGGAACTGCTCCAGCAGACCGAAGTCAGCGATTTGGCAGAACCGTTTGGCCGAGTGCGCGAAGCACTTCTCGAAGCACGCAAGATGGGTGCCCTCAAGGCTGCTTAGTAGACGTGAACCAGGAATGGGTGCCACGGTTTCGGTACTCCGTAACCGTGCTTTCCCGAAGCAGGACACCTCATGAGCGACAGGAACGATCTTCCCCTGTTCCGACCGGTGCGACTCAGTAGCCATGCTGAGACGATTGCTGCCCCACGCAATCTGCTGGCCAAAAAGACGGCGACTCAGGAACCTCTCGTAGCCCCAGAGGTACAGTCACTGCAACTCGACCTCGGCTGCTCGGCCTTCGAGGTGCCAGCACTGGCGAAATTGCTCGAACCTCGCATCCGTCCGGCACAAATGAAGTTGGCTCCTCCAACCGTTCGTTCGATCGTGGGTAGTAACAAGCTCCAGTTCGATGTGCAGGTCGAAGGCTGGAAGTTCCTCTCACCCGGACATTCAGCTACGACTCCCGCTCTCGCCACTCTCAATTCTCTACTGCCCACTCCACCTCCATCAATCGAAGAACTGCTTACCCCCAAGACTGAAAAACCAACCCGGCAGAAGCCGCCGGCTGAGTTGGTGATGTTAAAGGAACGCCTGCTTACTCTGTTGCAGCCTCCGCTCGAAAACCTCTTCCATGGCAAGAAGATCGAACTTCCCTTCAAACCGTTTCCCTATCAGATGGAAGGGATCGCCTTCCTGATGCCACGCCATGGCACTCTGTTAGCCGATGAAATGGGCCTGGGCAAAACCATGCAGGCCATTCTTTCGTTACGGCTGCTGCTCCATGCAGGCGAAGTCCGCCGGGCGATCATCGTTTGCCCGAAGCCGCTCGTTCCCAACTGGCTCAATGAACTGAAACTCTGGGCCCCCGATGTCCCCGTCGAAGTCATCGGGGGCGATGGCCTGGCTCGGAAAGTGGCTTGGACTGCCTCCAACTCACCCGTCAAGCTGGTCAATTACGAACTGCTCACCCGTGACGCTGACTTCGCACTCGATGAGAATGTCGAGTTCGATCTGGTCATTCTCGACGAAGCCCAGCGTATCAAGAACGAAGGGAACAAAACCGCTGAGGTCGTCAGATCGCTCAACCGAAAACGTAGCTGGGCGATGACCGGCACCCCCATCGAAAACCGTCCCGCTGACCTCATCAACATCTGGGCGTTCGTTCATCCCGGTGAGATTCCCCACGATACGCCGATCAAGGAACTCGCCCACCGCACACGGGATGGCATCCTCCGCCGTGTCAAAGAAGACGTGATGAAGGACATGCCTCCCAAGCTGATACAGGATGTGTATCTCGAACTCGCCCCCGGTCAGAAGGAAGCCTACGAGCTGGCTGAGAAGGAAGGCATCGTTCACCTCAACGATCTGGGTGAAACCATCACCGTGCAGCATGTCTTTGAACTGGTCATGCGGCTTAAGCAGATTTGCAACTTCGATCCCCGCACTGGGCAGAGCGCTAAGCTCGATCAACTCACCTCCGACATGGCTGAAGTCGCTGAGTCGGGCCGAAAGGCCATCATCTTCTCGCAGTGGGTCGAACCGCTCGAAGTGCTGGCTCAGCATCTCAATGAATTCGGCCCGCTCCTCTATCACGGCAAGGTGCCTCACTCCCAAAGGCAGAACGTGCTGACCGAGTTCAAGAACAATCCCAACAAGCACGTCATCCTGATGAGTTACGGCACCGGCAGTGTCGGCCTCAATCTACAATTCTCCAACTATGTGTTCCTCTTTGACCGTTGGTGGAACCCCGCTGTCGAAGATCAGGCCATCAACCGCGCCCACCGCATCGGACAGAAGAGCACCGTCTTCGTCAAACGATTCATCACGGAGAACACCATCGAGTGCCGCATCTGTGAAGTGCTGGAACACAAACGCCGGCTGTTTGAAGAGATCATTGCTCAGAACGGCCAACCTGCCAGCCTGGGCCTGACCGAGAAGGAAATCTTCGGCTTGTTCAGTTTGAGCCCGAAGAGCAGGAAAACGGCGGCGTAGCCTCAACCTCTACAAAATAACTATCATCCACTTGATCCTGAGCCGATTCTAGGCTTTGATACAGCATCACCTCTTCAGGATCATCTCATGGCTGCTCCCACTCAACGTGAAAAGATCAAACCCGTTATTACTGTGCAGTCGCACATCCTTCAGGAGCAGATGCGATTCCCCGGTGCGTCTGGCGAGTTCTCCTGGCTGCTCTCGGGCATTACCCTGGCGACCAAACTCATCCAGGCCTCGTATTCGCCGAGCCGGGCTGTCGGATATTCTTGGCGAACATGGCGACATCAATGTGCAGGGCGAGGCCCAACAAAAGCTTGATGTCTATGCTGACGAAGTGATCCTTCATACCCTCGGATTTCGAGGCAGCATCGGTGTGCTGGCTTCTGAAGAGAACGAGAACCCGATGATTATTCATCAGGGTTCACCCGATGCCAAGTATGCTGTTGTGTTCGATCCGCTCGATGGTTCGTCCAACATCGATGTCAATGTCAGTGTTGGAACCACGTTCTCGATCTTCAAACGGCCCGATGGCGACCATTTGGCCAAAGACCCCAAGAACTGGCTCCTCCAACCCGGTTCCAAGCAGATTGCAGCAGGGTACGTTGTCTACAGTTCCTCCACCATGCTGGTCTACACCGCCGGCAAAGGTGTGCATGGCTTCACCCTCGATCCCGCGATCGGGGCCTATGTGTTGAGCCATGAGAACATCAAGATGCCCAGGCAAGGCAACTACTATTCAGTGAACGAAGCTAACCGGGAAGGGTTCCCCCCGGGGTATCGCAAGTTCCTCGAAAACCTCCGTCAGGGTAAGTTGAACAAAACCTACTCCACCCGCTACATCGGTTCGATGGTACCCGACTTTCACCGCACCCTCCTCAAAGGTGGTGTCTTCCTCTACCCTCCCACCACGAAGTATCCTGATGGCAAACTACGATTGCTCTACGAAGCCAACCCCGTCGCCTTCATCGCCGAGCAAGCCGGCGGCGTAGCGACCAATGGCTCTAAACGCATTCTCGATATCCATCCGGAGAGCATTCATCAACGAACCACCCTGGGTGTGGGCAGCGTCGTTGAGATGGAGGAGTTGGCGAGATGCTTGCACGGGGAATAATCAAAGAGCAAAGCTGATACTTGCTCTTTCCACTATTTCAACCTTCCCCAGTGAATCCAGATCTCCAGATCAAACTGAACCTTGCCATTCTGAGCCTGGCTATCAAAGAGTTGCTTCATCTCAGCCATGAACGGGTCGTAATCAGGCTGGTTGGGTTTAGGAATGTAGGACGAAGACTGAATCCGTGCCTCGAAGAGTTCCCAGTCAAGTTGCTGAGCGTTTTGCAATGTGGCGTCGCCATAGTCCGACCCGAAGAACACGGCTGAACGCTCCGGGCTGCGATAGAGTTCAGCCAGCTTGTGATACTCCGGGCAGTACTTTCGAAGAATCGTTTCGTAGCCTTGATGCAGCGGCGAGGCATCGTGCCGACGATGATTCCACATCGCCACGAACCAACCGGGTGAACGGAGTATTCGCACCATCTCCCGGCGGGTCTTGTCGAGATCGAACCAGTGAAACGCCTGGGCTGCGATGACGACATCAACGGAATGATCGGGCAGCGTCGTATCTTCCGAAGTCCCCTTCACCGAACGGAACCGGGGATACCTGGCGAGAAACGCATCCCCCTCAGCCCGCATCGGGTCGTTGGGTTCCACACCAATTATCGAGTAACCCGCATCGAGAAAGGGAACTGCCGAAAGACCGGTCCCGCAGCCAAGATCGACGATGGTGTTCCCTGGCTTCACGACACCCTGTCTTTCCAGGAAGCTAACGACCGTTGCAGGATAGCGCGGCCGAGCCTTGGCGTAGACCTCGGCTTTGGTGCTGAATCGAGTCGTGGAATCGGTGAAGGGAGTAGACATGTCAATGCTCTAAAAACAGGGCAGTCTTCTCCCCCTAATCTAGGAGTTTCATCATTCGAAATACCCCTCCTCTCAGGACTCAGCACTCAGGACTCAGCACTTTTGTCCCACGACATTACCTTGCATTCCCCGTGTGATCGGGTACACTTTCTATTGGCTCAGGAAATGTCGTCAGCGACGCATCGACCTACCTTGTCGCAGACCTTTCCGCATGCCATTGCGGGTTCCGTCTGAATCTCCTTCCTGAATAGGTAAGCCACCATGAAATGGTTGCTCTCCATTGCTGCTCTGGCAGTCTGTCTCGGTGCCTGGATCGTTCCCGACAACAGTCTGGCTGGTGAGAATACACCGCAGAAGCTATCGGTCTTTCCCGAACGTATCAGCCTCGATGGCAGCGACGATTCCCGTCAGCTGATCATCACCGAACAGGCATCGGGTAAACCGATCGATGTCACCGGTTCCGCCAAGGTCAGCATCGCCAACAAAGAACTGGCCAAGGTGCTTCCCGGCGGTCGAGTAATTCCACTGGCCAATGGCAAGACCGAACTGCTGCTCGAACAGTCGGGCCAGACGGTGAAGATCCCCGTTGAGATCAAGCACGTTGGCGACAACCTGCCCATCAACTTCCCCAACCAAATCGTTCCCATCTTCACCAAGCTTGGCTGCAACGCCGGTGGCTGTCATGGCAAAGCCAGCGGACAGAATGGCTTCCGTCTGTCGCTGCTCGGCTTCGAGGCTGACCTCGACTTCCAGACGCTGGTCAAGGAAGGTCGTGGCCGACGGGTCTTCCCTGCTGCTCCCGATGAAAGTCTGCTCCTCAAAAAGGGTGCAGGCATCATGCCTCACGGCGGCGGAAAGAAAATGGAAAAGGAAAGCGACGAGTACAAGACCATTCGCCGTTGGATCGCATCAGGCATGCCTTGGGGCGATGAGAAAGATCCAAAGGTCACACGCGTCTCCGTCTATCCTGAACAGCGTGTCGTTGCCCGTGCTGGCCGGCAGCAATTGGCTGTACTTGCCCACTATTCCAATGGCACCGTCGAAGATGTCACCCGCCGGGCACAGTACGAGAGCAATGAAACCGATATTGCCACCGTCGAAACGGGCGGCCTGGTCAACGTCGGCAAGACCAGCGGCGAAGCGGGCATCATGATCCGTTATCAAGGCATGGTCACGGTCTTCCGGGCCACTGTGCCATTGGGTGTGAAGATTCCTGACTACCAGTTCCCCAACAACAACTACATCGATACCCATGTGCAAAGAAGTATCAACTGCTGGGCCTGGTGCCTTCCGAGGTCAGCAGCGATGCGGTCTTTATCCGCCGGGTCTATGTCGATGTCACCGGAACGCTGCCGACGCCTGATGAGGTCAGCAAGTTTGTCGCTGATCAGGCCAAAGACAAGCGAGCGAAACTGATCGATCAACTCCTCGAACGCCCCGAATATGCCTACACCTTCGCCAACAAGTGGGCAGATATTCTCAAAGTCAAACGCAATGGCGACCCCAAGCGTGCCCCTGGCACTCATGCCTTTCATGCTTGGCTCATGCAGGCGATGGCTGACGATCTGCCCTATGATCAGTTCATTCGCTCCGTTATCTCCGCCACGGGTGATGAGACCACGCATCCACCGGTCGTCTGGTACAAGGAAGAGCGTGATCTCTCCAACCTCGTCGATGACACCGCCCAGGTCTTCCTCGGCCAGCGGTTAGCTTGTGCCAACTGTCACCATCATCCGTTTGAGAAATGGAGCCAGGATGACTACTGGGGCATGGCTTCCTTCTATGGCCGAGTGGCTCGGAAGAACATTCCCATCCCCGGTGCTCCCAACAACCGTGGCGATCAGCTGCTGCGTCTCTGGGTCAAACGTGATGGCAGCGCCACCAACAAACGCACCGGTCAACCTGCTGCCATCAAGGCTCTTGATGCCCCGGTGGTGCAGATCGATAATGGCGATGATCCCCGGAACCGCCTCGTCGATTGGATGATCGATCAGAAGAACCCGTTCGTCGCCAAGGCCATCGTCAATCGTTACTGGGCGCACTTCTTCGGTCGTGGCATTGTCGATCCGCTCGATGATATGCGGGTGACCAATCCACCCTCGAACCCCGAACTGCTTCAGGCCCTGGCTGACGACTTCGTCAAGAACGGCATGAGCCTCAAGCAACTGGTACGCAGCATCGTGGGCAGCAGGGTCTATCAACTGAGTTCGATCCCGAACGAGTTCAACAAGACCGATAAGCAGAACTTCACCCGCTTCTATCCCCGTCGCTTAGGGGCTGAAGTGCTGCTCGATGCGGTCAGCCAGGTCACCGACAGCCCCAGCGCCTTCGCCGGGTTGCCTACCGATCAGCACGGCCCCCGCCGAGCTATGATGCTGCCCGATGAAAACCATGGCAGCTACTTCCTCGAAGTGTTCGGCAAGCCGGCTCGTACCTCGTCCTGTGAATGCGAACGCACCAACGATGCCAACCTGGCCCAGGCACTGCATCTGTTGAACAGTGACGAAGTACAACAGAAGCTCTCCAAAGCCGGCGGCAGAGCCGAGAAATTGGCCCAGGACAAGACCAAGGATGATGCCACCAAAGTGAAGGAACTCTTCCTCTGGTGCTATGGCCGACAGCCGACGGAACAGCAACTCAAAGTCTCGCTCGCTCACATTGAGAAGCTTAGTGCCAACCGCAAGCAGGCGTTCGAGAACCTGCTGTGGGCGTTGGTCAATACGAAAGAGTTCCTGTTCGTGCAGTGATCATGGTCCGGGAATACAAAACGAGCCGCCAGGAAGTACTTCCTGGCGGCTCGTTGTATTTCTCCCCTCTCCCCTGGAGGGAGAGGGGTTGGGGGTGAGGGGGCACGGTGACAAGCTGCCGTCACGCAAAGGTTGACCTACTTCACACAGAACACATGCTCCACACTCCGCAGAATAACCGCCCCATCGGTCACCGCCGGCGAGGCCCAGAACATTTCATCAAGAGCATTCTTGCTGACGACCTTGAACTCCGGCCCAGCTTGAATGACGTGAGTCGTGCCACCATCATCGAGGCAATAGACCTTGCCGCCGCTCGCCCAAGGTGAAGCCCAGAAGGCCTTGGCACCCGGCAGACGTTCCTTGTAGACCTGTTTGCCTGTCTTGGCATCGTAACAGGTAACCACGCCACCATTGCGGGCCAGCACGTAGACATGGCCTTCGTAGAGCAGGGGGGAAGCCATCTCGACTCCGCCGCGAGCAACCGACCAGGCAACGCTGTCGTTGGAAGTCTGCCCCGCCTTCAGGCTGATATCCCCCTTGGCTCCGGCACGAATGGCATACAGACCGCCACCTGCACCTCCACCGCCCATGCCACGTCCTTGGCCGCCACCACCCTTTTCAGCTTCGCCGCCTCCACCACCGCCACCGCCGGGGCGACCACCGCCGCCACCACCCATACCGGCTGATGACCCGACATAGAGCATGTCTGCATCACCCACGGGAGTGGCACAGCAGCGGCCATTGCCGTTGTTGAGCTCCCAGAGCAGCTTGCCATCGGCTGGGTTGTAAGAGCGGATCTTCTTGGCACCCAGAGTGACCAGCTCAGTACGGTCCTTGTTCTTCCAGATCATGGGAGAACCCCAGTTGGTCTTCTCATCACGATCAACCTTCCAGACTTCCTTGCCCGTCTTGCGGTCGAGGGCAACAAGGAACGACTTCTGTTCGTTATCAATCTGGAGGAAGAGGTTTTCCCCTTCGAGGACGGGTGAGCTGGAAGTGCCCCAGCCCATCTGCATCGGGAAGCTGCCCAGGTCTTTCTTCCAGACGAGCTTGCCGTCGAAATCGTAACAGAAGAGCCCGGTCATGCCGAAGTAGCAGTAGACCCGTTCGCCATCGGTCACAGGGGTTTCGGAAGCGTAAGTGTTGCTGCCATGCGTAGGGATGCGTGGCTTGGCTTCGAGAGCCTGCTGCTTCCACAGCGTCTTGCCCGTATTCTTGTCGAGGCAGTAGACTTCCCACTGATAGAGAACATCGGGGGCGGCATTGCGACCGTAGCCACCGCCACCAGGAGGTCCACCGCCACCACCCTTACCCTGTCCACCACCGCCTCCACCACCGGGAGGACGACTACTACCGCCGCCCATGCCGCCGCCACTGCTCGGCTTGCGTTGCTTTTCCGTGATGGCAGTCGTGATGAAGACTTTATCGCCAGAGACAATCGGGCACGACCATGCCACGCCGGGGATGGTCACCTTCCATTGCACGTTCTTATCCTTGCTCCATTCAAGCGGCACGCTGTTGCCGGCAGAGAGGCCGGAACTGTTCGTGCCTCGGAACCCGGGCCAGTCTTCAGCCTGGGTGATGGTGAGCAAACCGGCGCTTACCAGACTAAGTGCGACAAGAGATTTGGCGAAACGCATAGATCGAACTCCATTGTGACAACCTTCGTGGGAGTAGCGTACCGTAAAAGGCATGAAAGGAACATGAACTGCGTGCTCTTCTCTCCCCTTTTCAAGGGGGAGTTGGAGGGGGTAAATTTCGCTACGACATCTAACCCCACCCAACCTCCCCTTGGCAAGGGGAGGAGCAAGACAATGAATCAACTTCGCATCAGCTGAACCTGAGCCTCCAGTGTCTCTTCCTTCCTCAATCGTGGCAGCTTCAGCGGCATCACTTCCAGATACTTCTGGGCCGCCCCGGTATTAAACACCACGATTTGCTCGTTCGGATCGATCTTCTTGTCCTTCACGAGTTGCTGTAACACATCAAGACAGATAGCTGTCTCTGGGCACAGACTGATGCCTTCCAGGCTCCCTGCCTGACACATCCAATGGACGATGCTCTCTTCCTTGCCGGTGAGCGCCTCGCCGCCACTGCCTCGGACAGCGTCGAGAATCATGAAGTCGCCCACCGCTACGGGCACTCGCAATCCGCTGGCAACAGTATGGGCGTTCGGAAACGCCGGGGCGAAGCGTTCACCCTTGACGTAAGCCGTGGCAATCGGCGCACAGCATTCGCTTTGACAACTGTAGAGACGGGGCAAACGTTCACCTCGCAGCCAGCCTAGTTGCTTCAGTTCATCGAACGCTTTCCACATGCCGATGAGACCCGTGCCTCCGCCAGTGGGGTAGAAGATGGAATCGGGCAGCTTCCAGTCGAGCTGTTCCGCCAGTTCCAGCCCCATCGTCTTTTTGCCTTCGATGCGGTAGGGTTCCTTGAGCGTGGAGAGATCGAACCACTCCATCGCTGCCGCTCCGGTGCGAACGATCTTGCCACAATCGTTGATCAGCCCGTTGACCAGAAAGACCTTGGCACCAAAGAGCACCGCCTCGAACTGGTTGACAATCGGTGTATCTTCGGGCATCAGTACATAGACTTCCATGCCGGCCCGAGCACCGTAGGCAGCGGCTGCTCCCCCGGCGTTGCCGGCTGTGGGCAGGGCCAATCGCTTGACGCCCAGCGCCTTGGCCATGCTGATCGCAGCCGTCATCCCCCGGCATTTGAACGATCCGGTCGGCAGTTGCGATTCGTCCTTGATCCACAGATTCTTCAAGCCCATCAGTCTGCCTAGCAGTGGGCAGGGCAACAGTGGTGTTATCCCCTCGCCGAGCGTGACCGGCTCATGCTCAGAGGGCAAAGGCAGTAGTTCACGATACCGCCACAGCGACGGCGGTCGCTGCCTGATCTGCTCCGGCGTGACAGCCTTCCTGGCCGCTTCGAGGTCGTATCGCACCCAAATGGGCCGATCCTGATGCATGCCCAGCAGTTGCATCGGTTCGAAGCGGGTGCCATCAATGGCACTTTCCAAATGGCTGACGAAGTGGGGCATGGTTTACAACTTCAGTAGAGAGAGGCGAAGAGCGTTTAATGCCATCTTGGCGACACGATTCATAACATCGAGCCGATGCTGACTGATAGCGTTGACTTTGTAATGCGTTACACCGTTCGGCCCAGCGACACCAATGTAGGCCAGGCCCACGGGTTTGGCATCGGACCCGCCACCCGGTCCGGCGATACCGGTGCTACTGACTGCGAGATCAGCCCCGAAGCGTTCTTTCGCTCCCCGAGCCATTGCTTCAGCTACTTCCGCGCTGACCGCACCATGCTGAGCAATCAGCTCAGCGGGGACACCAAGCTGGCTTGTTTTCGCTTCGTTGGCATAGGCAACGCAGCCACCGAGGAAATGGGCACTGATACCAGGAATGTGGCACAGGCGATTCATGATAAGTCCGCCGGTCAAACTCTCTGCCACAGCCAGCGTTTTGTTCTTCTGTGCAGCCAGGGCGGCGACGGCGTGTTGCAATTCCTCATCGCCAACACCAAAGACGAGAGTGCCCAGTCGTTCCCGAATGATGGCTTCGACCGGGGCAATCTGAGCTTCAGCCTCCGCCTGATCCTTGCCGGTGCCGAAAATGCGTAGTGAGATGGTAGCATCGCTGGCGGTGATGCCGACTTCGGGGATGTGGCCCCGCTTGGTGAGGTCGAGCAGATTTTCTTCGACCGCTGCTTCACCGAGTCCGAAGGTATTGAGCTTACGTTCGAGGATGATGCCGGCCTGATCTGGGAAGTGGCTGAGCAGCCTGGGCATAACCTTCTTTTCGAAGAGATGGTGCATCTCTCGAGGGACGCCGGGCAGGGCGACGAAGACAGCAGGCGATCGACCGGTACGAGCTACCTCAAACCAGATGCCTGGAGCAGTGCCGACCGGATTGGGGATCGGCTCAGCACCGCTGGGGAAGTAAGCCTGCACCCTGTTTCGTTCCGTCATCTCCCGGCCAAATCGCTTGAACAGCGCCTGGATGGCATCCAGGCTGGGCTGATGAAAGACCAGTTCCACCCCGGCGACGGCAGCTAGCACCTCACGGGTCAGGTCATCCTGAGTCGGCCCCAGGCCACCGGTGGAGATGATCAAATCAGCCCGTTCCGCGGCAACCCGGAAGGCGGCGATGTTCTCGTCGAGATCATCTGCAAGGGTCGTATGGAAACGAACCGGGAAGCCCTGAGCCTGAAGCTGCCGGCTCAGCCATTGGCTGTTGGTATCGAGATTACGGCCCGTAGTGAGTTCGGAGCCGATGGAGATGAGTTCGACTTTCATCGAGACAGTATAGGCTCTACTCAGGGGGCTGACGCCCCCCGCTCGCACTACTATTGATCAATTACAGAATCTCAGTCGGGCAGAACTGACAACTCAGCCGGCTGCTGTTCACATCGAGACGTTCCAGAATGTTGACAACCTTGCTCACCGGGATGCCCCAGTCCATGGCCCAACGGATAACGTCGAGATTCTCTTTACCTTCAATCATGCGTTCCAGAATACGGTCGAGGAGTTGTTCATCGTGCTTGAATTCATTTCTCAACAGGCCGAAGTCAATGCAATCGAGTTCCATCCAGTAGGCCTTGCCTTGAAGATGCTCCATCCAACGGGCACGCAGGAAACCATTCCAGTGATCATGCACCCAGCGGCGGACACAGGCTTCGCCGAGATCGTGGCCTGCCTTCTCGCTCTGTATCCAACGGTCCACGAGAGCTGCTTTCAGCCCTGCTTCATGGACACTCGAGATTTTCACGTCACCGGGGGGTGGCATGGGTTATCTCCACATTACTCCGGGGGGCTAACGCCGCCCGGCTCTTCTTCTTTTGCTCTCTATATATTTATAATCGACACAAGATGTCATCACAATAGAGGTGCTTGAATTCATCAGGATTGAGGCTCAATTCTGATGGCAACTTTACGCTGTGTAATGAAATAATGGTCTACTTAACTCCCCTCCTCACTCATCTTTCACTCTATACTCTATCCCCTCATGAAGTGAACGTGTCCCTGCCCACAGGAAGCGATGACCTACACAGCCAAGGATATTCAGGTTCTCGAAGGTCTGGAACCGGTTCGACGTCGGCCATCCATGTACATTGGCGGCGTTGACATTAAAGGTCTGCACCACCTCGTTTGGGAAATCGTCGATAACTGCGTGGATGAATACCTCAACGGGCATGGCGACCTGGTACACGTTACCCTACACAAAAAGGGCGATGCGGTCACTATTGTGGATAATGGCCGAGGCATCCCGGTTGATATTCATCCCAAGCATAAGAAGTCAGCTCTGGAGTTGATCCTCAGCACCCTCCACAGCGGTGCCAAGTTCGGCGAAGGCGACAGCTACTTCCACTCCGGTGGTTTACACGGCGTAGGCTCCTCGGTCGTCAACGCTCTCTCCAAAAAGCTGGTGGCGACCATCAAGCGGGATGGCAACGAATGGATGCAGGCCTTCTCCAAGGGCAAAGCGCTCGCCAACATCAAGAAAGTCGGATCAGCCCGCGGGCATGGTACCAGCATCTACTTCGAGCCTGACCCTGAGATCTTCCGCGTCACCAACCTCGATGCCGACACCATCAAGAACCATCTTGATGCCATGGCCTACATTCACAGTGGCCTCAAGATCACCTTTAAAGACGAAGTCAAAGACGAGACCTATGATCTGACCCACAGCGGCGGGTTGCTCGAGTTCCTGGGCAAGATCGTCAAAGAGAACGAGAAGGCCCCTGTCACCGAGATCGCTTTCAACCTCCCCCGCACCGGCGGCGAGCGCGAAGCCAAGGTCGAATGCGCCTTACAGTGGACCGAAAGCACCGAAGAATCGATACGCAGTTACGTCAATGGCATCCGCACCATCTCCGGTGGCACCCATGAGAACGGCTTCAAGGCTGCCATCGTCAAAGCGATCCGCAACTACATCGAAACCCACGATGTGAAGATCAAAGGCATCTCCATCACTGCTGAGGATATTCGTGAAGGCGTGGTCGGGCTGCTTTCCGTTTTTGTCCGAGAGCCGAAGTTCCAGGGGCAGACCAAGGAACGGCTCAACAATGAAGAGATGACGTCGCATGTCGATGGCGTCGTTCGGCCGGCGCTCGAAGCCTGGCTGAACAACAACAAAGCCTCCGCTGATCGCATCGTTGGCCGCATCGTCCTGGCCGCTCGGGCCCGTGAGGCAAGTCGAGCTGCGGTGCAGGACATCAAACGCAAGTCAGTCGCTGAACGAAAGCTGAACCTGCCCGGCAAGCTCGCCGACTGTAGTTCTACCAACCTCGATGAGACGGAACTCTTCATCGTCGAAGGTGAATCAGCAGGCGGTTCCGCCATCGGCGGGCGCAACCGCAAGACTCAGGCGATCCTGCCTCTGCGGGGCAAGATCCTCAACTCCGAAGGGCTGCCCATCGCCAAGGTGGTGCTTAACCAGGAAATCAGCAACCTCATCGCTGCCCTGGGTACAGGCATCGGCGACAAGTTCGACATCAATCGGCTACGTTATGGCAAGATTATCCTGCTGATGGATGCTGACTATGATGGGCACCATATCAGCACGCTGCTGCTGACCTTCTTCTTCCGCTATCTGCCACAGTTGATCAAGGATGGCCGAGTCTTCCTGGCTCAGCCGCCGCTCTATCGTGTGGTTGCTGGGAAAGAGGCTCACTGGGCACGGGATGACGCCCACAAGGAACAGATTCTTGCCGGGCTGCGCAACAATGCCAAGTATGTGATCACCCGCTTCAAGGGACTGGGCGAAATGAACTCCGAAGTTCTTGGCGAGACAACGCTCAACCCCCGCAGCAGGACGTTGCTGCAAGTCGATGTCGATAACACCCTCGAAGCTGATCAGATGTTCGTGACCTTGATGGGCAAAGACCCCTCACTCCGGTACGAGTTCATCATGAACTCGGCAGCCATGGCGACGGCAGCAGAGCTGGATGTGTAATGACTTTTCTCCCCTCTCCCCCTTGGGGAGAGGGGTTGGGGTGAGGGGATTCTTCTTGAGGCGAAGCCCTTCGTGCTATGAGCTATTACCCCTTCTGCTCCAACTGATACAGCCTCTCGACAATCTTGAAATACTGCTCCTGCCTGGCTCGCCAGACTCCCCAGGCGATGGCTTTGGGATTTGGCCAGTTCACCAGACTCAGATGATCGCCGTCCCAGGTTTCGTTGGGATAGTGATGATGGGCCGACTTGATCGAAACGATGCCATCGTTGGGCCCTTCCCGGAAGGCGACGATGCCGGCGGGGATCCACCATTCCGGGCTGAGCCAGGCACCATGATTGCGGCCGGCGATGGCATAGTAATTGACTGTCTCTACATCCTTCACCTTCTCGTTGAACTCCCGGCATCGATCGGTCATCAGATCGTAGAAGGCATCATGAGGAATACGTAGGTATTTCAGCCAGGGCCGCAGATAACCCTCCAGGTTGCACACCCCCACGTCCGCGGCACTGGTACCCTGATGCGGCGTGCCAATGGTGGTGAGAGTAAGAACCTGTTCATTCAGTCCGAGCTGGCTGACAGCATAGCGGGAATCCAGACCGCCCATACTGTGGGCGATGATGTGGACCTTCGACTGTGGAAAAGTCGAGCGGATAAAGTTCGTGAGTTGCTGAGCTCGCTCGGTAATGCAACCCGTGGGGCTGAGGCGTGGGAAGGCTACTTTCAACCCCTTGGATCGCAACGACTCGCCAATGCCACGAAAATAGGTAATCGCTTCCCAGCCGGCAACTTTGAATGACTCAAAGCCAAAAAGGCCATGCACCAGAACCAGAGGATGTCGGAGCATTGGGACAGCGATCATGATCAGTCACAAACTACTTAGCAGGCGCAGTCGTCTTGCCGGGAGGGGCAGCCTTATTGCCGCCTTTAACGACCGATTTCGTAAGAACCTTACTGACTCGCGCCTGGGTCGCCAGATCATAAGCGTAAGTATAAGCATTGAATTCGACGTTAGGGGCAATGTCAAGAATCATCGTATTCTTGCCTTCTTTGACAAGTCGCTCCAGCTCTCGAAGCAATTTCGCTTCTGCTTCTGCATCGTAACCTTGTACGTCGTAGTTGTTCACATTAAAACTGGTTGCTGCACCTTTCTTCTCAATCTTCAACACAATATAGTTTTTGGCCTGAGCTTCGCTGATGGGCCTGGGCTTGGCATCCTGGGGTGCGTTGGGTGGCAACTGCATCATCTTTTCCATGACCGACATCGTGGTGGCCAGGATGAAGAACACCAAGAGCACCAGACAGACATCGATGAGAGGGTTCATATCGATGTTATTGTCTTCAACCTCATGCCCGGCTTCGTCTTCAATGGCCTGAATCACTTCAGCGACTTCGGAGAAGTGAGGGTGCGACTCAATGGCGATCCATTTAGCATCCTTGGGTCCACGCACTTCATCGCTGGTGGCGTAAACTCCATCCTTCAGACCTTCGACGATTTGCTCGCTCGTGAGAGGTTGAGGAACAGGCTGGGGAGAACCTTCATGACGTAATCGCCATGCCATGAGAGTGATCCTTAGGAAGTTTCGCCGGCGTTGCCCCTGGGCATCACCTTGGCCTTGGGTTGGATTTTCAAGCGTTCCAGACCGATGATAAGCGACTGAACTTTTTCGAAGGGCAAGGTCGATTCGACTTCCAAAACGACCTTGATCTGAGAACCTCCCTTGGCTTTTTCGTCACGAACCAGATCAAGCACTTCCTGCTCGGTGTAGGTGGTATCGTATTTGGATTTGAAGTGGTAAGAGGTCTTCTTTTCGTCTTTGGGATCGCGCCGGATGCTCACATGAATCACGCCATCATGGCCGATCAACTCAGAAGTCTTGACTTTGGAGAGCTGAAAAGGCGCTTGAGTAATGAGGTTCTCGGCGGTCATCATGAAGAAAACAAGCAGCACCATGCTGATATCAATCAACGGGATCATATCAACTTCATCATCTTCTTCCTCTTTGCGCGTGGGGCCGAAGTCGATTTCGATGGGCTTCAGCGCCTCAGCAACGTCATTGGCACTGGGTAGATCGTTTGTGCCGAAGTAAGGCATGAAGAGAGGATGGGCGTCGAGGTATTCCCAGGAGGGAGCGCCAGGAGTCCGCACGCAATCTCGGCCCAGCAAGCGGCCTTCCTGTATCCAATCACAGATGACGGAAAAGGGCACACCCCGGTATACCGTGTTGGGTTGCACAAGCCAGACATTAAAAAAGCGTGGTGTATCTGCAGCCATGAATCACGAGGGCAGGGGTAGTGAGTTGTGATGCAAGCAAGAATACGTCAGCGAACAATCTGGGCAGCGACGGGACGTCCGCTTGTTCCGGGCTGCACCACTGCGGCCATCGCAGCACCTTGCATGGGTGGCGTAGTCTTAGCAGCCTGAGTCAGGAGCAGAAGCTTCGAGCCGGCGTTCTTCAGCTTTATTTCAAATTTATGCACCCAAGCCTTGCAGAGCGTGTGGGTGAAGACCAGTGGAATTGCAGTAAGCAACCCGAGCATGGTAGCGAAGAGCGCCAGACCGATTTCGGCGCTGGCGGTCGATTGTCCGCCGCCGTCTTTTGATTTGCCGAGAGCAGAGAAGGTGCCGATCATCGAAATAATCGTGAACAACAGGCCGACCATCGTGGCGATTTTGGCGAACGCAAGAATGGTAGGCAACAGAAAGTTCAAACTGGGAACGATCTCCAATTCGACAGCGTTGGCCATCGCTTTACGCATGGCAGCCAGCCCTTCTCGATGCTTTTCCAGGCCGGCGACAAACAGGGTGCTGGGGATATGTTCGTTCTTGGGCTGGGCCTTGCAGAACTTGAGTGCGCCATCAATTCCTTCCTTGTTCAATATCTCCTGGAACTTCGGAAGGAACAGGTTCATATCTGTTTTGGCGTTATAATTCAGCCAGAGTCGCCAGACGACCAGAGTCGCGCCGATGGAAGTCATGGCGAAGAGGATAACGGCAAACAGCGGGTCCTTTGTCACGAACTCAATGAACGCGCTTTCTGCGAACAAAGACATGTGCAGCATCGGTGACATTCCATCACGGTGAGAACGGTGAAGCCAGTGTTTCCTTATACTATCTTACCTGTGGTATCCTGCAACATCTTTGATGATTTTTCGAGAGAATTGGGCTGAGTTGCAGGTACGTTGTGATGCCTATCCCCTCATGGTGCCCAACGATGGTTTCGACAGTCTATAGTTTCCTTTTTGGTTTTTTACTTGGTGTCCGATGAAGTTGGCGGATCGAGAACAAGGGCTTGCACCTTATGCGATGCGAGAATGCCTTTCTCTGGGAAGGCGTTTTGCTGAAGCGGAGCATCCTTATCGTGGCATCTATCAACGTGATCGCGATCGTATCCTCCATGCATCGGCTTTTCGTCGTCTAACGGCCAAGACACAAGTGCATGTCTCAGGAACGAATGACCATCATCGCACCCGATTAACACATACTTTGGAGGTAGCTCAAGTCAGCAGAACGATCGCAAAGGAACTGGGACTCAATGAAGAGTTGACTGAAGCCATTGCCCTGGTTCATGACATAGGGCATCCACCCTTTGGCCACGCTGGAGAGGCTGCACTGGACGAGTGCATGAAGGACACAGGCGGGTTTGAACACAACAGGCAGGGCCTGCGAATTGTGGAGCTGTTAGAACAGCGCTACCCTGGCTTCGAGGGGCTGAATCTCACCTGGGAGGTGCGAGAATCACTGGCTTTTCACAGTAAACGGCCCGAAGCGGTTGAGGTTCGTCCTTACCGTGTTGGAATACATCAGCCTACCCTGGAAGCTCAGGTAGTCGATGCCGCTGACAGCGTGGTGTATGATATTCATGATCTCGACGATGCTTTGGGCGTGAGATTAATCAGTCTGGGCGATTTGCGTTCAGTTCAGACCTGGAGAGAAGCTGAATCAGCTCTGATAGGACAATATGGTGAGATGCCAGATAACCGATTGGCCGCTTCGGTGTTAAGACTTCTGCTTTCGCGTCGAGAAAGTGATCTGTTGTCATTCACGCAGGAACGTATTCAACAATCGGGAGTAACCAGCGTTGAACAGGTTAAAGCATTGACCGAGCCTCTAGTCCAAGAAAGCTCAAGTCAAGCCGGCAAAGTCCGCGAATTAAGAGCTTTCTTACTCGAAAAAGTTTATCATCACCCGCAAGTACTCAAGATGAGCCTTCAAGGCAGGCAAACAGTACACGGCTTGTTTCAAAAGTATCGAAAAAACCCTTCCATTATGCCAGTTTTACACGCAGAACGGGCCACCACAGATTCTGTTGTGCAAGTGGTGGGCGATTACGTTTCCGGCATGACTGATCGATTGGCAGAGATCGAATATCGCAAACTATTCCAATCGAATGAAAAATAGGATAAGATAAAAACATTATCGTGAGAGAAGGCATACTCCCTTCTTACTCGCAGTCTATCTCTCGCGGCAGACTTTCATCAGCGCAACGACCATGTGAGTCGCAAGCGTGTTTATTTGTCTGCCTTGAGTTGCGGAGAAGCGAACATGAAAGCAAACAATTTCCTGCTTTGGGTTTTACGCGGCTTGTTTCTCATCCTTTCAGTTGCCATCGCAACCAGCTTTTGCACTGCAAGCCGGTGACAGAATGGATGCCAGCAAAGTAGGTGCTGTTGGTCCGTGGACGCCAACCATGTTATTTATTGGTGTGGTGTTTGTCGCTTTTGCAGTGATTGCGCTTGATGTCTATTCGAAGAACAAGCAGATTACCACACTTTCAGCTATTTACTTTGGCTTGATCCTGGGCCTGCTATTTGGCGATCTATTTTCTCGCGCAATTGATCCCTTCGTCAACACCGATGCAACGAAATGGCTTCTTGGGCCTTTGCGTATCCTGATCATTCTGCTTTTCTGTTATATCTGTGTCAGCACGCTTTTTCAGACTAAAGATGATTTCCGGTTCATCATCCCCTACGTGGAATTTTCCAAACAGATCAAGGGTGGGAAACCGCTGGTTCTCGATACCAGTGTCATCATCGATGGAAGGATCGCCGATATCTGCGATACGAAGATTATCGACACGAAACTGATCGTACCCCGCTTCGTCCTGCATGAACTGCAAAACGTCGCTGATTCAGGCGACAAACTGCGAAGGAATCGCGGTCGGCGTGGAATGGACATGCTGAAACGGATGCAGAGCAACCCCAAGGTTGATTTGCAGATCCATGAAGGCAACATTCCCGAACTGCAGGATGTTCACGAGGTCGATCAGCGGCTGGTGATCCTGGCCAAGGCGATGAGCGCGCGAGTCGTGACCAACGACTACAACCTGAACAAGGTCGCTCAGCTCCAGGGCGTGGAAGTGATCAACGTCAACGAACTGGCCAATGCCCTGAAATCAGTGGCGTTGCCCGGGGAAGTGCTAAAGGTCAAACTCATCAAGCCCGGTGATCAGATCGGTCAGGGAGTTGGGTATCTGGATGATGGCACGATGGTGGTGGTAGAGCAGGGCCGGGCCTTGATCGGCCAGGATGTCAACGCCACCGTCACCAGCGTCCTCCAGACCTCGGCTGGTCGCATGATCTTCGGCAGAGCGGATGGAAAATCGGGGTTATCGTCCACGTCGCACCAGCCTCTTAACCAGGAGTAGGCCGATCGTCGTGAACAGCCCTCAGCACGGAAAGTTCACCATGAAACGGCTCTCTCGATTTAGTCTGCTTGCCATTCCCCTGATACTGGTGATGGGCGTTGGTGCCCAGGAAAAGAAGCCGGCAAATAACTCTGCCAGCCAGGGCCAGAGTGATGATGTCTCTGCAGTTAAGCGAGTGCTGGCAGCTCGCGCGGAATACCAGGCCTCGCTGGAAGAGCTTCGAGCGTATTATCTTCGTACGGGTGATGTTGAGCATGTACGATGGGTCGAAGAAGAATTGCTGAGTTACCATCGTATCTCCAAGCGCGCATATCGTCTCGATCTCGATGTTCCACCGCCGACCCTGACGCCAACGCAGAATAACGGAGAAGCCAACGATCTATTCCGCCGCGCGGTAGGCTTCAAATCGAAAGGCTGGGGCCAGGAATCCGACGATAACTATCGCCGTGCCGAACTCCTCTTTCAACAATTGATCACGCTCTATCCTCAGAGTGATAAGCTCTCCGACACCGCGTATCATCTGGGCGACATCTACGAAAGTCGCGCTTTCAAGCAATATCGTCGTGCCGCCATTTACTATGAACGAAGCTTCCAGTGGAATCCGCAAACGACCAATGACACGCGCTTAAGGCTGCCCGGCTCTATGATCGTACCCTTTCGGATCACAGCAAGGCCATCCAGCTCTATCGTGAAGAAATAACCCATACCGCCGATCCCAAACGATTGGAAGAAGCGCAGAAAAGCGACTGCACGATCTGGGTTCAACGCCTCCGTAGCAGTCAGAAGAATACACAGCGAATGATGGCTTCATAGATTGACCATGTCTAGCATCTTCGTTCTCGCTGTGATGGGAAGCCATGCCTCGTTTGACCATCGGCATCACTCTCGAATCGCTTGGGCAGCCATTGCGATTGGCTGTAGTAACGGCAGCTCAAGCCGGTATCAGCGGACTGGTCTTTGACGCCGTCGGTCCGTTAAGTCCTGATGTGCTTGGCGAAACAGCTCGTCGTGAAGTCAGGCATTTGCTGCAGTCACATTTGGTTCGTCCCGTCGCGCTTCGTTGCCCACTGCGGCATGGCCTCGATGAAATCAAGGGACTCGAAGCTCGTCTCGACCGATTGCGCCAGGCCATGCATCTCTCGTTCGATATGGGAGCGAGGTTGATCCTGCTGGGGATCGGCACCATACCCACTTCCGAGGATGACCCGAACCGCCAGCGTCTGAAAACAGTGTTAAACGAACTATCCCAGTATGGCGACCGCATCGGGTGTAGAATTGCCCTTGATGTCGGACTTGAACCCATCGACACGATGCTCACCCTGTTGCAAGGCATCGATTCGGGATCGCTGGGACTAAGCATCGATCCTGCGACGTTACTAATCGAAAAGCAACCCATCGAAACAACCTTGATGGCAGCCAAGGGCATGCTGTTTCATACTTTTGCCCGAGATGCCATTCCCCGCCGGATTGACCGTCCGGCCAAAGAAGTGGCTCTCGGTGCTGGCGATATCGATTGGCTTGCCTGGTTTGGCACGCTGGAAGCAATCGGGTATTCCGGAGCAGTCACGATTCGCCAGGCAGCCTCCCAGCAACCACTGAAGGATGCCCAGGCAGCTGTGCAGTTTCTCCGACGCATCGGTGTTTGATTACTGACCTACTTTTCCCTTCAGAACGATTTCCTGGCGTGCGGCCCATGTCGCCATATCCTGCTTCTGTATAGCCGCAGCCATCATGCTTGGGAAAAGGTCTGGGGTGCAGGCGAAGCAGGGGATGCCCAGAGCAGCAAGTTGGGATGCGAGGTTCTCGTCGTAGCTCGAGAGCACTTGATCGTTCAGAGCCAACAGGCAAATGACAGTAACACCGCTGCTGACCAGTTCAGCGCATCGACGAATCGTTTGTGTCTTGTCCCCGCCCTCGAAAAGATCGGAAACGAGCACCATGATCGTTTGCGATGGTCTGGTGATGAGTTGCTGACAGTAGCCCAACGCACGGTTGATATCGGTACCACCACCCAGTTGGGTTCCGAATAGTACATCAACAGGATCGCTGAGCGTTTCACTGAGATCCACGACGGCGGTATCAAAAACAACAAGCTTGGTAGTCACCGCCCGCATTGAGGCCAGCACTGCCGCGAAGATGCTGGCATAGACAACGGACGCAGCCATTGAGCCGCTTTGATCGATGCAGAGGATGATGTCACGCAGCGAAGAATGCCTGCGGCCGTAGCCGACCAGTTTATCAGCGATGATGGTCTTGGGATCAGGCTGGTAGTTCTTGAGGTTCTTGCGAATCGTACGATGCCAGTTAATTTCGTTGGCCTTGGGTCGAGCCGTTTGAGTAGCGCGATGCAGGGCGCCACGGATAGCTTGGATCAGAGGATTCCGCAATCGTTGTTCCAGATCACGAACGACCTGGTGGACAACCTTGCGAGCGGTTTCTTTGGTCTTGTTGGGAATGACGTTCTTGAGTGAAATCAAAGTGCTGACCAGATGCACATCGGGAATGATAGTTTCGAGAGTCTCTTTCTGAAGAAGCATCTGCTGAAGATTCAGTCTCTCGATCGCATCCTTTTGCAAAACCTTGACAACAGAAGCTGGGAAGTAAGTGCGGATGTCGCCCAGCCATCGATTGACGTTCGGCGAAGGAACTTCCCAACCCTGCCTTACGGTCAGAATCATAGAGAGCTTGAAGCACGCGATCCATGCCTGCATCAGCGTCTGAGAGATTCCCCGACAGACCCTGGCCATCACCCCCCTGGGCTTCAGCCTGATTTCCCAGCACCAGCCGCCAACGGCGTTGTCGTTCATCATCGGTCATGGAAATGATTCTATGGCAAGTCATCTCGTTCAAAGCCTTGGTGGGCCGAGAGTTGGAGCAAAATGAAAGCTGGAGTTGCAATTCAAACGTTTGTTTGATATAGTTGTCTTAAACAAACGTTTGAATGCAGGACTGCCACCGATGGATGATACCCCCAAGTACCGACTTCTTGATGCTGCCGGTGCTGCTTTCGCCGCTCAAGGCTTTGCAGGGGCCTCCGTCCGCGATATCTGCCAGACTGCCGGGCTCAATATCGCTTCCGTCAACTACTATTTCGGCGACAAGGAACGTCTTTATACCGAGACGGTGAAGTACGCCTGTGAGAAGTCCGCTGCCAAGTTCCCGATGCCCGATTGGCCGGTCGGAACGCCGGCTTGGTCTCGATTGCAAGACTTCATCGTAACCTTCGTCAATCGATTGATGGATCCTGAGAACAAGCCCTGGCAGACGCAGATTATCATGCGTGAGATGGCCCAGCCCACTTCTGCCTGTCTTGAATGGATCAGAGATTATGTGAAGCCGATGGCTGATACTCTCAAAACCATCCTGGCCGAACTCTCTCACAAGCCGGGCGACGACGATCAACTCTATCTCATTGGCTTCAGCATTGTCAGTCAGTGCCTGTTCTATCGGCAGAACCGTCCTATCGGCACAGCATTGATGGGAATTGATCGTTTTGTCGCGCTGACACCCGAGATCATCGCCAGGCATATTTACGCTTCACCGCCGGTGCCTTCGGGCCTGGGGCTCCCTCTTCTTCCCGATGTACGCAGCAAGGTCATCCGGACCAAGAGCAGGGCGATTGCCATCAAGGAGAAGCGGACATGAACTGGGTGGCATGGAAGATGCTGATTGGCGATCGGGCCAAGTATTTTGGTCTCGTCTTCGGCATTGCTTTCGCCTGCCTCCTCATGGCTCACCAGATGTCAATCTTCTGCGGCATCATGCGGCGCACCGGGGGACGCATCGTCGATGTTCGTGAAGCCGAGATTTGGGTCACGCAACCCAATGTGTTGTATGTCGAAGAACTCAAGCCGATGCCTGACACCTACTTGTACCGTGTAAGAGGTGTGCCTGGCGTTGCTTGGGCTGTGCCCTACATGAAGAACCAGATTCAGATTCGTTTCCGAGATGGCACCTTTCGCAACGTCTTGATGATCGGCATCGATGACGCAACCCTCGTTGGTGCACCAACCACCATGTATGCGGGCAGCCTGGCCGATTTGAGAAAACCCGATGCGTTTATTGTGGATAAGGCTGGATACGCCTTCCTGTGGCCTGAGGATAAGGGTGTCTATCATCTGGGCAAAGTGGTGGAAATCAACGATCACCGAGCGGTACTGGTGGGTGTCTGTGATTCGTTGCCCACCTTTCAAACCCTTCCGGTGTTGTTTACTCGATTCAGTCAGTCAAGGGTTTATGCACCGCCAGAACGAAATCAACTCTCAGCGGTCCTGGCTCACGCTGAAGCGGGAGTGAATCCGCGCGAAGTTTGCAGACGCATAGAAGAACAGACTGGACTTTCGGCATTAGATGAAGATGCGATGTACTGGAAGACCATCCAGTACTATCTGAAATCGACCGGCATCCCGATTAACTTCGGCATTACGATCTTTTTGGGGTTCTTCGTCGGGGCCGCGATTGCCGGCCAGACCTTCTATTTATTCGTAATCGAGAATCTCAAGCAATTCGGTTCGTTGAAAGCCATGGGGCTGAGCAACTGGCGTATCGTAGGCATGATCATGATCCAGGTCGTCATCGTTTCCATCATTGGCTATGCCGTTGGCATGGGGCTGTGCGCCGCGTTCTTTGAAGGTACGAAGAACCAGGTACACCTGGCGGGTTTCTATCTGATGTGGCAAATCGGTGCCATTGTCGCGATTGCTGTCTCGATCATTGCGGTGTGTGCCAGCTTCCTGGCCATGCGGAAAGTCTTGCTTCTCGAACCAGCTGTCGTCTTCAAGTAAACAGGCTCTCAGGACAAAATGCATGTCTGCTTTGCTCGAACATCCTGTTTCCCAAAGAAACACCACTCCAGTGGAGCGTTTCGCGGTGCGTTGCCAGGGTCTGACAAAAGAGTTCGGCACCGGCGATAACAAAGTCATGGCTCTGAGCGGTGTCGATCTTGATGTCAACTATGGTGAAATGACCCTGCTCATCGGCCCCAGCGGTTGCGGCAAAACCACATTGATCTCGATCATTGCCGGCTTGCTGAACCCGACGACAGGGGATATCGAGGTATTGGATAACAAGCTGAACAAGATCAGCAGTGGAAAGAAGACTCGCTTCCGTGGGGAGTTCGTGGGCTTTGTCTTCCAGCAATATAACCTGTTGCCTTCGCTAAATGCCGCCGAGAACGCCGCCATTCCGCTCCTCATCGCCGGCATGGATCGCAAAAAAGCGGTAAAGAAGGCGATTGAATGCCTTGAGCTGGTCGGCCTGGGCAGTCGGTACAAGTCTCTTCCTTCACAACTTTCCGGCGGCCAACAACAGCGCGTGGCTATCGCACGGTCGCTGGTGATCAATCCCAGGCTTCTCGTTTGCGATGAACCTACAGCCGCGCTTGACGCGAAATCGGGCCAGACGGTGATGCAGCTTCTCAGACAGGTAGCGGTACAGACTGATCGCGCTGTCATCGTGGTGACTCACGATAACCGTGTATTCAGTTATGGCGACCGGATTGTTGAGATGGAGGATGGCTATGTCAAACGGATTTACCAACGGGATGAGGTGCATCTGATAGGCCATTAACCGAGATACCCTCACCCATAACCCCTGGAAGGGAGAAGACCCGAGACCTTCTTCCTTCTCCCATGGAATCCCATGGGACGGGGTTAAGGGTGAGGGAGCATATTAACAAGGAGCATTGGCTCCTCCCCTTTCCAAGGGGAGGTTGGGTGGGGTAAACACCAAAGAAAATTACCCCCTCCAATCTCCCCCTTGGAAAGGGGGAGAGAATAAGGAGAGAGAACATGTTCAGCAAATACGGGGTGCCCTTGATCGCCACTGGGCTGTTGGTGTTTGCCATTACCCACGTATTAGGGATGCAAAAGACGCCACCCAAACTTGAACCCATTGTGCCGCCGGCCCGTTCGCCATATGGCAACACCGTGGCGGCAGCAGGGCTGGTCGAACCCAAGACTGAGAACATCAGCATTGGTGCAGCGGTGCCGGGTGTGGTCTATGCAGTGCATGTCAAGGCTGGGCAGAAGGTTGACGCAGGTCAGCCGTTATTCACTGTGGATAATCGTCATCTGGAAGCCCAGAAGAAGGCTCGTGAAGCCGAATTGATCTCCAGTCAGGCACAACTCAAGAAGCTCCTGGCCATGCCCCGTCCTGAAGAGGTGCCGGTCAAACAGGCGAAGGTACGTGAAGCTGCCGCGAACCTTTCAGATCAGGAGCTGATGTGGAAGAGAGCAAAAGGGTTGTACGAATCAGCAGGGCGTTCCGGCGCGATTACTGAAGAAGACTACATTCGCCGTCGGCAGGCCTTTGAGATGGCCCAGCAGCAGGAACTCGCTGCCAAAGCTGATCTGGAACTGCTGCAGTCAGGCGCCTGGGAAGCGGATAAGGCTGTCGCTCGTGCAGCTATCACACAGGCCGAAGCACAGTTGGAGATGGTGAAGACAGAGATCGAACGCACTATCGTGCGATCTCCGGTAGCAGGTGAAGTGCTGCAGATTACTGTTCGTCCAGGCGAATATGTCAGCAATGTTCCCGGCCAGGGGCAGTCGTATATCGTGCTGGGCAATGTCACTCAGCTGCACGTTCGTGTAGATATCGATGAACACGACATTCCTCGATACGTCCCCGGTTCCAAGGCACGTGCTAATCCCCGTGGCGATGGCAATCAGTTCCACGAACTCACGTTCGTTCGTGTCGAGCCTTTTGTCGTTCCCAAGAAATCTCTGACGGGAAATACCGGCGAACGGATCGATACCCGTGTTCTTCAGGTCATCTATTCGGTGGACCCGGCAAAGAAAGAGACACAACGACTCTACGTCGGCCAGCAGGTGGATGTGTTTATTGACGTGGGGGAAAAGGAGTCAGTAGCCAGGAGTCAGAAGCCAGAATAGAGACGATTCGCCAGACTCCCCTCTCCTTCCTGGGGAGAGGGGAGTCTTTTGAGGCGAAGCCCTTCGTGTTACCTCTTCGCCCACAGCTCACCACCAAAGCGGGCGGCGGCACCAAGATCGTCTTCGATCCGCAGCAACTGGTTGTACTTAGCGGTGCGATCTGTTCGGCTTGGCGCACCTGTCTTGATCTGGCCGGCGTTGGTGCCCACCGCCAGATCTGCAATCGTCGTGTCTTCCGTCTCACCGCTACGATGGCTGCTGATCACGCCGAAGTGATTCCGCTTAGCCAGTTCGATGGCTTCAAGGGTTTCAGTCAGCGTGCCGATCTGGTTCACTTTGACCAGAATGGCGTTAGCGCTTTTTTCAGCGATGCCCCGGGCCAACCGTTTGGGATTGGTGACGAAGAGATCGTCGCCCACGAGTTGAATGCGATGGCCGAGCTTCTCGGTCAGTTTTTTCCAGCCGGCCCAATCGTCTTCGGCAAGCCCGTCTTCGATGGAGCAGATGGGGTATTTGTCGCAGAGCTTGACCCAGAAGTCGATCATTTCATCGGTGCTGATGACCTTGTCCGGGGCTGCTCTTGAAGAAGCAGTAGCCGGTCTTGCCCTTCTTCTTGGCTTCCTCAAAAAGCTCGGTGGTAGCAGGGTCGAGTGCGAACTGAATCTGCTCGCCGAGCTTATAGCCAGCCTTTTCGGTAGCAATGCTCAGCACTTCCAGGGCTTCTTCATTGGTCTTGAGGTTCGGTGCAAACCCGCCTTCATCGCCGACGGCCGTGGAGTAGCCGCGATCTTTCAAGACAGTCTTGAGGTGATGAAAGATTTCGGTGCCCCAGTGCAGAGCCTCGGCGAAGCTTTTGGCACCGAGAGGCATGATCATGAACTCTTGCAAATCGACATTGTTATCGGCATGCTTGCCGCCATTGACGACGTTCATCATGGGGATCGGCAACACTCGGGCGTTGGCCCCACCAAGGTAGCGATACAGGGGGATACGCTGAGCATTGGCGACGGCATGGGCAACTGCCAGGGACGCGCCTAACAGAGCATTCGCTCCGTATTTCCCTTTGTTGGCTGTCCCATCTTGTTTCAGCAGATGGTGGTCTATGGCTGTTTGTTCAAACGCATTCATTCCAATCAGTGATGGGCCGAGAATAGTGTTCACATTCTTGACGGCGGTCGCAACCCCTTTGCCCAGGTATCGTTTCTTATCGCCGGTGTCACGCAGTTCAACTGCTTCGTGTTCGCCGGTGCTGGCTCCGCTGGGAACGGCTGCTCTGCCGAAACCGCCCCCAGCCAGGGTGATTTCGACCTCGATGGTCGGGTTGCCTCGGCTATCGAGTATCTCTCGTGCATGTACTTTCGCGATTGAATTGGCGGCCATGGCGAACAACTCCTGAAACGGAGAACGAATCAAGACCTGTCAAAGGCCAGGAATTGAAATAATCGTGGAAGATTGGAGAGAATCCGGGGCCTATTTAGGCTTGCCTGGAGTGGAAGATGTTTTGCCTGCAACATCGGTAGGAACAGTAACAGGGGGCCGGTTAGGATTCGTCTTATTCTCTTGATTGGTGCCCAAAACAATTTTCTCTTCAGACCCCTTTTCCACCTTCTTGCTGGGCCCACAACCGGTGCTGAGCAATGAACCAGCCAGTGCAACTGCAAGGAATCGTAAGTGCATGACATCCTCAACGAAAAAAGGGGAGTAAAGTTACTCCCCTTCAATGATAGATACAAACGAATCTTCGGATAGTGACTAGTCGCTGATCAGGTCGAAATTAACGCGATATCCGTCCTTCCAACCTGCCAACTCCTGCAGTGTCTGCCACTGTGCTGAACTTCCAGCTGTGAAGGGGGCATCCCAGGGGTTGCCTGAACCATTCCAACCGCCAGTAGTGGAATCGGGTCGCAGGGTACGAACGGATCCGTCGGCCATGGCGAATTGAACACCTGCAGCATGTACACTGGCAAAACGATTGAGTGATGGCCCGCCATTGCCGCCGTATTGTCCGCGTACACCCAATCCACGCCAGGTTGTCAATGACCCGGCACCGAGCCAGGCATAAACAGCAGTTCGGCTCGTTGGGGCATTGGTATCAGAATAGTCTCCAATGGATTCACCGAACAGCAACGTATTGCTGGTACCATCCTTAACGGTGATTTGGCCCAGAGTAAGTTGCTGGCGGTTCATCAAGATACCATCAAAAGTTCGATACCAATTTCCTTCATACGTCATGCCTGCACAACCAAAGTAATTGGAGCGGCCCAGGGCGACATCTCCAGCGTTCAAAGCGCCACCCTGATATTGATCGTAGCAGCCAGCGGTGGGAGAGGCGTAATTACTTGATGCGACCGTTGCCAGTATGACGTTAGGCCCACGTTCATCAACGCTGTCGGAAGGGCATTTGAACAGGCCAATTTTCAGTTGTCCCAAGTCGGTTCCCAGATTCTTGGGGCCAGATGTTGATCCTGCCCACCAGCCGCCGCCATTGTTGGAAGCTGCGTTGACAGCCAGCGAAGCGGTATCGGCAAAATTACGTAAGCCATTCTTTTCATTATCACGTTCGATATAGGTGAGTAATGCGGTCAGCACGCCTACATAAGGTCCCTCGGTGCCGATGTACCCAGTCGATTGTGAGACGGTGTTGTACATACCGGCAGGCAGCTTCTTGGTATCGGTGTGGAAGTTGTGGGCAGCCAGGGCGATCTGCCGAAGGTTGCTTGCGCAAATCATAGCGTTGGCTGCTTCACGTACACGTTGAACAGCCGGAAGTAATAATGCCATCAGCAATCCTATGATCGCAATGACAACAAGCAGTTCGATCAACGTAAACGCTGATCGACGGGAAGAAAAAGGTTTTCGCATGCACGTTCTCCGAGAGAGAGATGAAATCGATCTGTACTCGACACAGGGTCGAGAGGAAGCCTCAGGACTTGTTGCCACATTCTCATCATAACTTATTCAGATGTGGGCACAAGCGCTTTTCGGTATTCGCATAAAAATGTCTGAAGATGCAACAGTTGCTCCTTTTTGCACACGCCTGTGCTGTTAAGACAAGTTGCATCTACGTCGAAGTTTAGGCAAGCAGTCCAACCATCACATTGTAAGCAGAATGCGTGCCAACCGCGATGCCAAGGCCTCGATAATGGAAGAGGGAGGCGAAAATCAGTCCCGCCATGCTGCGAAAAACAAAGGTGCTTAACTGCCAGGCTTCCCCGTGCGGCCCTAAATGATGGGCAGCCGCAAAGCCTACTGAAGAGATGAGTAATGCCACAATCAGGGCAGTTCGTTCCTCTATTACCCATTTGAGCAGCCAGAGCAACAACCCGAAACCAAGGAGACGGAATAGAACCTCCTCAAAGAGCCCGCTCCCCATCAACGAGACAGCCTGCATGGTCCGCTGGCTGATGCTGAGATGAGCTAATTGCGAGGTAACCAAAGCCCCCAGGCCCCACATGGCCAACGAATAGACGACGCACTCGAGGAACATTCCCGCCAGCGTGGAGAGGTTCTCCGGCGGCGAACGATCCCACAGAATCACCGCCCAACTGACACAGATGATGGCGATCAACAGGCTCGGTGCATAGTCGGCATGCCATTGAAGTCGAACCAGCATTGTGTGCATCCACGAATCTAGCCCGGCCCGGTAAGGCTGAAGTCCTTCCATGGCCTGGTAGATCATGCTACCCTCGTAAAACGCCAAAAGAGGCAGCACGAAGAGCAGACAGGGCCAGGGGTGTTTCGTCGTTTGCCAGTATCCGTGCATAACAAGTCCTGAGTGCTGAGTCCTGAGTCCTGAGTGCTATCTTCAATGCTTCTGTCTTCTGGCTCCTTTTCTCACCCCGCCCGCTTCTGCTCTTCATCAAGAATCCGGATGATGTGCCGATCACGCACCAGATCGAGGTCAAGGATCTTGCCACGATTCTGCTGATGAAGAGCGATCACGGGCCGAAGTGTGTTGGTACCCAGCGGCACATGTGCCCACGAGATCACTTCACCTTCAGAGCCGTCGGAAAGTTCAACTCTGCTTCCCACCGGTGCCATGCCCCAGGGAATTAGCATAAGCGCAGCCAGTTGATCGAGCCTGCCCCATTGTGCTTCTTTCAGAACCAGTTGCGTGGCCTGCCGGGTGTGATGAGCCGGTCGATGCGGGCGAGCCTGGCACAGTGCGGCGTAGGTATCAGCGACCGCCAGTTGCCTGCCCAGTTCGATCAGCTCACCCTGCTTAAGTTTCAACGGATAGCCGGTGGCATCGAGCCGCTCATGATGCTGAGCGATGGCCAAACCCACATCAAACTCTTCGGGCTTCAGGTGTGGTCGAAGACGTTCCGCCAGCCAGGTAGCATGGTTGCGCCACTGTTGCTTGCTGGTGGGATCGGTGCGTACCTGCGCCGCCAACACTTTCGTGGGCAGCCGGGCCATGCCAAGATCATGCAATAGGCCCGCGAGGATGGCGTTGAGCACATGCCGGGAGGTGTGCTGAGCCGGGTGCAGCATGACGCTGCAACACCTGTGCAGTGTTCAACCCATGCGACGCCGCCCAGAGGAACGGCTCCTCCGGCGGGGCCTTGTACCAGCACAAGGGCGGAGCGAGGAAGAGATAGTCTCGATACAACTCGCTGGCAAGTTCACGGATAACTTCCAGCGGCCAGGTATCCTTGCCGATGGCGTTTTCAAACCATTCGGTGAGGCGATGCCGCTGCTCATCGTGATGTTGAACACTTCTGCGTACCTGGCTCTGGAGGTTCAGTTGGCGGGTTACTTCATCCAATACCATTCGGACATCGTCAAGCTGAGCCAGAGTCAGTTCGCCCAGTTCCAGCGAACGAATGGTCAATCGAAGTAAGGCCAGGTTCTTGGGAAGAGCCACTTCTTGAACATTCAGCCCGGCGTTAGCCAGTTCTTTGAGTTGCAGCAGCAGTTGTTTCGCCCGTAACAGTTGTTCACGAGTAGACTGTACGGCGCTGTTGTTTTCAGCATCCGAATCGTCGAGCGACGACATCGATGCCAGCAATCGCAGCCGGCTATTGATCGGAATCGTGCCGGGCAAGGTCGGCAACGATGGATCGGTAGGGAACTTGGTCATGGTGCTCTGTCGTGGTGTCAGTCAGGATGTAATAACGGACATCGCTGTCATCGACAGAACGAACTTGAATCTGAATCGAAAAGAAATGTGATGTGCCTGTGCGACGTTAAGCTGTATCAGCGGCGACAATCATACCGACTGTGCCGGCACCATGTACAACAAGTATACCAGCCCGACGCGCTAGCGAGGGACACAATCACATTCCCTCGCTAGCGCGTCGGGCTGGTATCTCTATGAGTATACACCATGAATCACCTTGCGAACGAAACCAGTCTCTACCTTCGCCAGCATGCCAAGAACCCGGTCGACTGGTATCCCTGGGGCCAAGAGGCTCTGGCACGGGCCAAGAACGAAGCCAAGCCGATCTTCCTCAGCATTGGCTACTCTGCCTGCCATTGGTGTCACGTGATGGAACACGAGAGCTTTCTCGATGCCGACGTGGCGGCGTTCCTCAATGAGCATTTCATCAACATCAAGGTGGATCGAGAAGAACGGCCTGACATCGACAATATCTACATGAGTGCCGTTCTTGCCCTCACCGGTCATGGCGGATGGCCCATGAGCGTCTTCCTCACCCCCGACTTACATCCGTTCTACGCCGGGACCTACTTTCCGCCCGAACCACGGCACGGCATGCCGAGCTTTCCCCAGGTACTGAAGGCTGTCAGCGACGCCTGGCTGAACAAGCGGGAAGGGGTGATCGAGCAGTCGATCAATATCACCAAAGCTCTCACCGACCATGCCCAGCTTGATGGAGCAGGTGGCGCTGAACTGAACGATTCGATCCTCACCTCCGCTGGCAAGTTGCTCAGCAGAGCCTACGATCTTCGCTACGGCGGCTTTGGTCGTTCTCCCAAGTTTCCTCATCCGCTCGATCTTCGGCTTCTGCTCAGGCTCTATCATCGGTTCAACGATGTCGATGCTTTACAGATGGTCACCCACACCCTCGATCAAATGGCCCGGGGCGGCATCTATGATCAACTCGCCGGTGGCTTCCACCGCTACAGCACCGATGAACGCTGGCTCGCCCCCCACTTCGAAAAGATGCTCTACGACAATGCCCTATTGGTACCGGTCTACCTCGAAGCGTACCAGGTCACGAAGCACACCTTCTTCAAACGGATTGCTGAAGAGACGCTGGCCTGGGTGGAACACGAAATGACCAGCCCCGCCGGCGGGTTCTACAGCACGACTGATGCCGACAGCGAAGGAGTCGAAGGCAAGTTCTTCGTCTGGTCGCTTGAAGAGGTGAAGCAGATTCTTGGCGACGACGCGGACTTTGCCAGTGCGGTCTTCGACATCTCCGAAGGAGGCAACTGGGAAGGCCATACGATTCTCACCCGGCCCAAGAGCGATGCTCAGGAAGTTCATCTTCATCAGTTGACCGAGGATGCATTCCTGCAGCGTGTCGAAGCCATCAAGAGCAAACTGCTTGCGGTGCGCGAGCGACGAATCAAACCGGGGCGTGATGAGAAGATCCTCGCAGCATGGAACGGGCTGATGATCTCAGCCTTCGCCCAGGCCGGCATGGTGCTGCAAGATAAGAAGTATGTAACACTGGCCAGCCGTGCTGCCGACTTTGTGTTGAGCAAGATGCGGCAGCCCGATGGCAAACTCTACCGCACCTCGCTCGCTGATGGCCCTGCCAAACTGAACGCCTATCTTGAAGACTACGCTTTCATGATCGAAGGCTTGTTACAACTTGTGGAAGCCACCTGGGAACAGCGTTGGCTTGATGCAACTCTTGAACTGGCTGACATCATGATCGCCCAGTTCTGGGATCAGGATCAAGGCGGATTCTTCTTCGTAGGCCACGATCACGAAACGCTGATCATGCGTGAGAAACAGGCCAACGACAACGCTACCCCCAGCGGCAATTCGATGGCTATCACCGCACTGCTACGACTGGGCCGATTGACAGAAACGGCGAAGTACACAGAGTACGCTGAGAAGGCCTTGAAACTCTTCGCCACGCAGATGGGCCAGCAACCGATGTCACACGGCCAAATGCTCATCGCCCTCGACAACTGGCTCGGCCCGATGGAAGAGTATGCCATCTTCGCCGGTGGAAACGACGCCGAGAAGGAGCAGGTTATGAAGAATCTCTACGAAACCTACCGGCCCAGGAAACTTATCGTCGGCCCGCCTCTCAGGTTGCCCTTGCTACAAGACCGCGCAGCTGTTGATGGGCAGATCACGGTCTATCGATGTGTGAATCAGACGTGTGAGTTGCCCCTGGGTGGGAAAGGATATCATCAATGACAAAATAAATACTTGACGCTGCCGCATTCTTCGGTGCTTCATCGATTCGTCCTGACAAATATAATAGAATTGACAATCCGTTCAGGTATGGTAATTTAGTAAGGTCATGAAGCCACCTAGTGAGAAACAAGCTGTATCCGAGATGATCGACTTGTTAGCCGATCTGTTCGACAGCACGCCTACTGTAGTTCGAGTAGAGAATGTCGGTGGCACCAAGTCCTACGACTACAGGATTTCAGTAGGCACCCATCGGTTCATAGCAGAGTACAAGAGCAACGCTTCGGCAGGCGCAGTAGCTACAGCGATCGATGGCCTCAAACGTGCCATTCAGAGCATTTCAGAGAGAAGGCTCCCGCTCATCGTCGTCCCCTATATGGGCCCGGTGGGGTCGCAGCTTTGTAAACAATCGCAGATCTCGTGGTTCGATCTGTGTGGAAACGCCACCATTGTCGCGCCTGGCCTCCGAATACGGATCGAAGGACGTGCAAATCAATTCAAGGATCGTGGCCGACCGCCAAACGTCTTCGCTTCCAAGAGTTCAAGGGTTACGCATCAACTCCTCCTTCTTCCACAACAATTCCAGACGCAAGCTGAACTAGCCCGTCAAACCCAATTAGGGGATGGATACGTCAGCAAAATCGTACGACGGCTTGAACAAGAGAACTACCTTGAGGTCAATACACGGGGAGCGGTTCGCCCACGCAACCCAAACCTCTTATTGGATGCCTGGCACGAAGTCTATGACTTCAACCGTCATCGCATACTCAAGGGGCATGTATCCGCACGTTCTGGCGAAGAGTTGCTTCAGAAAATCGACAAACAGATGCTCCGTGAGTACCCGGAATGGGCATTGACTGGTCTGTGTGCGGCATGGGTGTACACCCATTTTGCGGCATTCAGACTCGTAACGGTGTACCTTCCGTCCAGGCCCTCCAATTCCTTGCTGGATAAGTTAGGATTTGAAGAAGAACCTAAGGGTGCTAATCTGTGGTTTGTTGTTCCTGATGATGATGGTGTCTTTTTAGGCATGAGGCGTGAGGAAGGTGGTACTTGCGTGAGTGCCATACAAACCTACTTGGATTTGAAGGCCCAACCAGAACGGGCGAAAGATGCAGCCATCGAACTTCGCCAAAAGCTTCTCCCATGGGGGGAACATGGAAACTAAACCCAGGTTTGCGACAGGTTATTCGCCGATGGCTGTGGAGTTGGTGAAGCGCACGCTCCTTTACATTGCTACCAAGCTCGGTGACCTTCGCGATGAAGTAGTCATAGTTGGTGGACTCGTTCCGAATCTGATTGTGCCGCAGTCTCCATCGCAGCCTGGAAAGTCAGTTCATATTGGCACCTTGGACGTCGATATTGGCTTGGCTGTTGCCATCCTCGACGAGCAAAAATACCACGAGCTTTGCCAGCGATTGCGAAACGCGGGGTTTATGCCCGACATAAACGATGCCGGCAAACCCACCAATCAACGCTGGCGAATCGAATCAGAAAACCAGAAGGTGGCCATCGACTTCCTGATTCCACCCACGCTGGAGACCGACAAAGGCGGCAGACTCCGCAACCTGGAGGAAGGCTTTGCAGCCATCATCGTGCCAGGTCTGGAGTTGGCTTTTCAAGACAAACGGCTGATGACGCTTGAAGGAGAAACGATCCGTCACGAAAAAGCCACACGACAAGTCTGGGTATGTGAGGCGGGCGCTTTTACCGTGCTCAAAGCGCTCGCTTTTCAAGGTCGCGGAGAAAACAAGGATGCTTACGACCTCGTTTATCTGCTGCAAAACTACGGAAATAGTATCGATGATGTTTTCCAAAGACTGAAACCACTGTTGACGAACGCCTCAGTTCAACAGGCAATTGTGATACTGGAGAATGACTTTTCAGAAATTGATAGTGTCGGAACAATGAGAGTGGCAGAGTTTCTGGGCGATTCACAGGATGAAACCACCTTGGCTGATGCTGCCGGAACTGTGCGTTCCCTGATTCGGCTTTGTCGCTCCACAACTTAATACATCAATATCTATCGAGAACTACAGGCAGTAGGAGCCATGGATCCTGCCGCCTCCTAATCCTCACCCATACAACCGATAATCCAGCGTCGGGAACAGCGTGCTCTTCCACTCCATCTCGCTGAGCGCCTCGACATCGACGGTATCGTCGTGCAGTTGATCGTAAATCTTGTTGAAGTTATCGATGTGTTCCTTAGTGCGCTTGTGGGCGTACTCCACCACGGTGCCGGTCTTCATGATGAACGCCCAGTCGCTGGCTTGGGCTAGCAGCAACTCACGGGCAGCCACCGTCAGCGCTCGTTCCTGAAGCTCCGTCGGCTTCGGATACTGGTTCACCAGTTCCGTCATCCTTCGTGCCGCCTCATGCAGGTGTGGATAGATCCAATCGTTCGTCGGGTTGAGCCACACCTCAGCAAACCCGCCCGCCCCCCAGCTTGAACGAAGAGGCTGGCAGACCTGGATGACCGGATGCTTCTCCATGTACTCCGGAATGGTGATCATCTTCACCGTGTCCTGATCATAGTGGGTCTTGCGGAAGAGGTTATCGAGGAACTCCGGGCCTTCGTACCACCAGTGGCCGAAGAGCTCAGCGTCATACGGTGCCAGGATCAGAGGGGGCCGATCATCCATCAGTTCATTGAGCACGCCCACCTGCTTGATGCGGTGATCGAGGAAATGCCCGGCATGATCCGCTGCCTTATTCAGAGCCTTGGTACGATCATAAGGCTTCTTCTTCTCCTCTCCGGTGATGGCGTAGTACTTCATACCCAGGTGAGTGCGGATGCCGATCTCGTGCAAGTGGGGCTTGATGTAATCTTCAGGAGCATCGAAGCCGACATCCCGGTAGAACTCCCGATAGACCGGGTCGCCCGGGTAGCCTTCGATGCTGCTCCAGACCTGCTTCGACGATTCGGTATCCCGCGCGATCGCAGCGACACCGGTGCCGGGACAGAGGATCGGAGCGAAGATGCCATACCGGGGTTTCGGCGTGGCGAACAGCACGCCGTGGGTATCGACGAAGAAGTATTTAATGCCGCTGTCAGCCAGCAGTTGATCGACCCCCTCAGCGTAGCCACACTCGGCAAGCCAAATGCCCTTGGGGCGCTGGCCGAAGTGGCGCTGGAATTCCCTGGCTCCTTGTTCGATCTGCACTCTTGCTGCCTTCGGGGCCTGATCGATCATGAGCGGCAAGAAGCCATGCGTCGCACAGCAGGTGATGAGTTCGAGCTTGCCCGTCTGGTAAAACTTGCGGAAGCCGTTGAGCAGGTTGTTCTGATACTTTTCGGTGAAGACCGACTTGCAGATCTGGAACCGCTCGTAGTACATCTTGGCCAGCTTGTGGAAGGCTGGCTCAAACCGTGCCCGGCGGACTTCCTTTTCAGACAGGCTCAACAGGTTATCGATGCAGCGGACATAGCGGCTCTGGAGCAGCGGATCGTCAAACATCGCTGCCAGGGTCGGCGTCACTGACATCGTCAGCCGCCAGTCGAGCCCGTCTCGTTCCCACCCTTCCATCATTTCCAGAAGAGGGATGTAGGTCTCGGTGATGCCTTCGTAGAACCAGTCCTCTTCGAGGAAGTCGTTATGCTCCGGATGCCTGACGAAAGGCAGGTGAGCATGAAGAACGAAGCAAAGGTAACCGTGGGGCATGGTCATCATTCATCAAAGAAACACGGTGCGGAGTACTGTCTCCCCTCTCCCTCCCGGGGAGAGGGGGCGGGGGTGAGGGGAATTTTCTCGTGGCGAAGCCCTTCGTATTCCACTCACGTTCACCCTTACCCTGGCGGGGGTGAGGGTATCTTGCTCAGATAGTGTTAAGAGAGTTTAAGGCCTAAAGGCGGATCGGGGAAGCACGGTTTCCCCGGAACATCCAGTCTGACCAGATTTCCCGACCGTCAGGACACGCAGAATCGCCACCCTTGTTTACTTGCTACAGAGCAAGATTCGTCGTAGAGTGGTAACAGGTCATGGCCTATAATAACCTGTGGCACATGAGTGTTTGACCATTCTTCAGTCCTGTCCGGCCCAAACTATCCGTGATAGCTATCATCAGCGACATCCACAGTAATTTCGAGGCTTTGCAAGCTGTCCTTGCGGACATTGCCAAGCAGAAAGTGGACAAGACTTACTGTCTGGGCGACATCATTGGCTATGGCCCCAATCCGCGGGAATGCATCGATTCCGTCATCGATTTGCCCGTCGTTATCCTTGGCAATCACGATCAGGGTGCCATGTTCGACCCGGAAGGGTTCAATCCCGGCGCGGAACGGGCCATCTTCTGGACTCGCTCACAGCTCGAACTGGCTACTGATAACAAAGACAAACGAGAGAAGCGCTGGGAGTTCCTGGCTGAACGACCACGCATCCACCGTGAAGACAACGCCCTCTACGTTCATGGTTCCGCCCGTAACCCGCTCAATGAATATGTCTTCCCCGAAGACATCTATAATCCAAGAAAGATGGAACGCATCTTCGCCTACGTTGAAGGCGTGTGCTTCCAGGGCCACACTCATGTGCCTGGCGTCTTTTCAGAAACCTTACAGTTTTACAGCCCTGAAGACATCTCTGGCGAATACACCCTGGACGGTCGCAAGACCATGGTCAATGTTGGTTCCGTCGGCCAGCCTCGTGATGGCGACCCTCGAGCCTGCTACATTCTCTTCGATGGAAAGACGATTAAATACCGACGAGTAGACTACGATATCGATACGACGGTGAAGAAGATCTACGACATCCCTGAGCTGGAAAACTTCCTCGGCGATCGCCTGCGAGATGGTCGATAATTAGATTCTTGTAGCGGAACTCGCCAAGAGTTCCGTCCGCGATCATCCTCGGAAGTCTGGCGACTTCCGCTACATCATTAGCCCACACTACTCGCTACTACTAATCCCCTCTGGTGCTGAGCCACGCCGTTCGAGGAACTCGGCAGCATCGGCAGTTTCACATCGCCGGGCATGCGCTCCAGGGCGGCATCGACGATCAGTTTCAATAGCTTCGACCACTTGAGGCCCGCACGTTCCGCCGAACGGGCCAGGCCAACGCCCTCATCGAGCAGTGGATTGCAATTGATATCGAGAACCTTCGGGTTCCCCTCTTCATCGAGGCGAATATCCACTCGGCCATAACCCCAGCCACCGACTGCCCGAAAAGCACGGGCAGCCACCTGACCGATACGCTTGGCCACTTCTGGCTCGACATTGTGGGCAGGGCACTGCACCGAGGTGTTCTTGTACTCCACCGTGTTTTCCATGTTCTTGGCGGCGTACGACATGATTGGCGGAATATCATCGGGCAGCTTCGAGTAATCGACCTCTGCTAACGGCATCACTCGCAATTTGTTGCCACCCACAAGGCCGACGTTGAACTCCCGGCCAGGCAGGAACTTCTGTGCCAGCGCGGGTTGGTTGAACTCCCGCACCACCTGGCGTACCTTCTCCCGCAGCGCCTTCTTCGAGTGAACCACGCTGTTACGATCCAGCCCCAAACCGCAATGCTCCTGGCTGGCCTGCACGATGAGAGGGAACTGCCAGTCACGCTCATCCACCTGCTTGATACTGGTCAGCATGGCTGTCTCCCCTGGAATGGGGATGCCCTGGCCGGCAAGCAGACAGGCGGTGCTGTACTTCTCCCGACACAGACCCAGAGCCAACGCCGGCGATCCGGTAATGGGGAAGCCCATCATGCGTACAACAGCAGCGAGGCGCATTTCATACTTGGCCCCATAAACCACATCGTCGTACTGATTGAAAACGACGTCGGGCATCAGCCGACGGAGCCGGCGCTGGAAGGCGAGCAGATCGGAAGCAAGCGGCAGCACCGTGACCTGGAAGCCGGCTTTGCGGAGACCGCGAGCCTGACGGCGTACCATGGCACGAAGATCAGCCATGCCGCCACGGTCGTGCGGATTCTCGGGAGCAGACTCCCGGAAGGTGTTGTAGACCAGAGCGATGTGGAGACGTTTGCGTGACATAGGCACGAGTGATCGTCTGTGGTGACTCTGAAGTAAATGATGCGTCATCGGAATGACGTCGTCGGGTGCATCCATTCGTTCCGACATGGTACTCAATTCTCTGAGCAATGATAGTCGCAATCTGCCTTCCCTGGCTTCGTGCAAGTCTATCATAGAAGTTTATGACTATGCCATAACCAACCTGAGCTGTTTCGGCAATGGGAACCGGACGTGTTCCTCACGAATAGTTCGTGTCTCGACGTTGGCGGAGTAACACCGCTTGAGGTACTCGATCAGTTCATTGACCACCACTTCCGGGCGCTCGCCCCGGCTGTGACCAGCACCGTCTGCACTCCGACGAGCCAGTTCGGATCGAGCTCGTTCATGGTGTCGATGAGATATGCAGGCTTGCCGATGATGCGAGCAAGCTCTGCCAGTCGCTGACTGTTGGAACTGTTCTGGCTGCCCAGCACCAGGACAAGATCGACTTCGGGAGCGATCTCCTTGACCGCTTCCTGCCGGTTCTGCGTGGCGTAGCAGATGTCTTCCTTGTTAGGCCCGACGATTTGAGGAAAGCGGCTTTTCAGGGCGTTTATGATGAGATTGGCATCATCGACACTGAGCGTCGTCTGCGTCAGAAAGGCCAGCTTGCTCTCCGTGGTGAAGGGCAGCTTCGCTACATCTTCGACGGTTTCGACCAGCGTCATCACGTCCGGAGCTTCACCCATCGTGCCGTTGACTTCATCATGATCAGCATGGCCGACGAGGACGATCTGATAACCTTCCTTGGCGAACTTGATCGCTTCGAGGTGGACCTTGGTGACGAGCGGGCAGGTGGCGTCGATCGTTTGTAGCTTGCGAGCTTTGGCTTCGATACGGAGCGTCGGCGAAACGCCATGAGCAGAGTAGAGCAGCGTTCCGCCGACAGGCACCTCGGCCAATTCATTGACGAAGGTCACGCCCTGATTCTTGAATCGATCGACAACGTACTTGTTGTGAACGATTTCATGGTAGACGTAGAGCGGTGTGCCGAACTGCTTGATCGATTGATCAAGTGCATCGATGGCCATGTTCACGCCGGCACAGAAGCCACGCGGGTTGGCAAGGATCACACGCATGCTGCATCTCGATAGGAACGGGAACGTCTATTATTATCGTAGTGCCTGCGATTTTGTAAACTAGGTGCAATGATGGTAGTCATCACGCTCCGCGTGATGATCAGAGAACTTGACTCAAAGCCATTGGTAGTTGTGCCTCTAAACTGCAACTGCATCATCACGCGGAGCGTGATGACTACTAACCAAACCCCCGACGGTGCCCCATGAACATCGGTATGAATCTCCTCCTCTGGACCGGCCACGTCACTTCGGAGCACTACCCCGTATTAGCAGCACTGAAGAAGACAGGTTACGATGGCGTGGAGTTGCCAATTTTCGAAGGCGACCTGTCCCACTTCAAAGCCATCGGTGCCGAACTGAAGAAGCAGGGCCTCCGTTCCACAGCGGTGACAGTCGTCTCACCTGAAGCAAACCCCAGCAGCAGCGACCCCGCCATCCGCCAGGCTGCCGTCACCCGCCTCAAGTGGGTCATCGATATGCTCAACGCCATCGGCGGAGAAACGCTGTGCGGCCCCTACCACTCGCCGCTGGGTGTATTCAGCGGTCATGGCCCCACTGCTGATGAAAAGAAACATGCTGCTGATACTTTGCGACACGTCGCCGAGTACGCTGCCCAGGCCAAGGTGCAGTTGGCCATCGAGTATCTCAATCGTTTTGAATGCTACTTCCTTACGACTGCCGTTGATGCCGCCGCATTGGTGAAGTCGGTGAACCACCCGAACTTCGGCTGCATGTACGATACCTTCCATGCCAACATCGAAGAGAAGAACGTCGCCAAGGCCGTCGCTGCGGTCGCCCATTGCATGAAGCATGTCCACATCAGCGAGAATGATCGTGGTACGCCGGGCAGCGGGCAGGTGAATTGGAAGGAATCGTTCAGCGCGATCAAGAAATCAGGCTACGATGGCTGGTTGACCATCGAAGCGTTCGGCAGAGCATTGCCCGAACTGGCAGCAGCTACGAGAGTGTGGCGAGACTTCTTCCCCTCTCGGGAGGATGTGTATGAGAAGGGCATCCACTTCATCAAGGAGCAGTGGAGTAAAGTGTCGTAACGGCGAGATTCTCTCGCCGAGTATCATTGCAATATAGAATCACACACGGCGAGAGAATCTCGCCGCTACAGATCGAGCAGGATCGTCCCCACGATCGGCTTTCCCTGCTGAGCCAGGGCCTGTAGCACCGATTCCCGATGCGAGTGCTGACCTTCATCGTTGTTGACAACAATACAGGTCGATTCGGTTGTCTCGGCCAGCACCAAACCCAGCGGTGAGTGAGGGTAGGCCGGTCCCAGCAGAACGATGTGTCGGTAGTGCTTGCTCAGCGATTGCAACACATGCCGAGCCTTGTCAGCCCAGGCCTGTGTGTTCGCCCAAGCCAGTCGGCGGCCAGAACCGACGAGGTCAAGCCAGGCTCTGCCCGTTTGTTGAAGAGCTTCGCCGATAGAAGAACCCGTCATGAGTTCTTCCCAACCCGGTGCATGAGTCAGCCCAAAGAGACAGGCGAGATCATCGCCGGGCCTGGTGCGAGCAGCATCAATCATCACGATGGGATGCCGGGTAATCTCAGCCCACGCACAGCCGAGGTTTGCAGCAAGTGTGGCAGCTGAGCTTTGTTGAAGAGGCAGCAGCGTCATCGACTGCGCCTGTAGGGCTGTCAATTCCTGAATGAGCTGCTCTGCCATCGCCCGGTATTCCAGAGCACCGGGTGAAGTTGGCTGATGAACAACAACCAGTTCATCAGCCAGATGATCAAGCGGACTGCGGTCACATGGCACAGCGGAAGTAAAGCTCAGCTTGGCATGAGGCTGGGTAACCAGTTTCGGTCGCTGCACTTCTTCCTCAGGCATCGCCTTCAGCTTGATTTCTGCTGGAACGGGAACAGGGCTGAGATGAGCCGTCTGATGAGTTCGTACAGGGTCTTTGTCGTTGGGCACTTCATAAAACGGCATCGGCTCATGATCATCAACATGGACCAGGTCATGGGTCTCAGGCACTACCTGGAGACGGGGAGTCGAGGTGACGCTGCCGGGCGAGGGCAGCGTGCCTCCCCGTTGCTTCATGCTGTCGAAGAGCTTGCCCATTGTCTGTCCGGCTCCTCATCTGTGAACACTTGTTACTGCACCACCGACGACTTCTGCACTTCCTCAAGCACTATCCTTCAATGTCCCTCGCACAGGCAATGGCACGGTCAGTTCATCTTCGACTTCGGCCTCATCACTGCTCAGACCCAGTTCGTGTGCCGCTTCCCAGACTGCTTCTGCATCGAGTGTCTGTTGTTCCAACTGCTGTGCCAGCCGGAATGCATGTCTGGCCAGCCGGTTCATCTCGAGCGGCATCCCTCGACCCATTTCAGCCAGCATAGTCCAGGCTTCACTGGTGGCATGGCGGGCGGGATCGCCTCCTGCTGATTTCCATTGCTTGTGCAGGTAAGCCAGGGAAGAATCGTTATCAAGTTGATGTAACTCGGTACGACAGCCTATCCAGCTGCACAGCCCGAATTGAGGTGAGTGATTCAACTGTTCTGCAAGTTGCTCAGTTCCCACCAGAAGGATTTGCACACCGGGTAGCCCGGCAGGCGTGACAATTTCAATGAGAGGACGGAGTTCTTCCAGTATCGCCATCGGCACATGTTGCGCTTCATCGACGACAATAAGTACGGACTTGCAGTCGCTCACTAACGGCAATAGATGTTCAACCAGTTGCATCCGCAGCTCAACGGTGCTGCGCAAGACGAAGGGCTGGCCCAGGTCAGCGAGCAGCATCTGATACAGTGCCTGGCTTCCAACCACAGGCACACAGGCGGCCCAGGCCGAGGTGGCCCCACGAGATTCGCTGGCGGCAACGATATGTTGTGCGAGTACGGTTTTGCCAACACCATGCGGGCCGACAAGCAGGGCGATGCGTTCGCCATCACGATAAGCACGATCAATTTGGTGAAAGGCAACGGCTTGGCCGGGCAACAGCGTCATACGCTGTGGTGTCACCGTGATGCGAAAGGGGGATTCTCTTAACCCCCAATGTGCAAGATCCATTCGCATCCCTCACGACGAAACAGCCGTGCGCAAAAACACTCCGCAATGGTTCATCGTACCGTATGCTGGCCACACTTTAACACTTCACATAAGACGTAACATCATCCCCTATCTTGCATTACAACGAGGGGGCTGTCAGGTTCCAGGCAAGATACAGCGTCGTCATCAACCACGGAATTGGGGTAAGTTATGGCTGCTCGCATCATCGATGGGAAACGTATCGCCAAGGAAGTTCGAGACGAGTTATCTGAAAAGGTGCGCAACCTAACTCCGAAGCTGGGGCGAGCGCCTGGCCTGGCTGCTGTTTTGGTTGGGGATGACCCGGCCAGTCATGTTTATGTCACCAGCAAGCGAAAAGCCTGTGCGGAAGTGGGTTTAGCCAGTTGGTTGCATCAGCTTCCGGCGACGACAACAACCAGCGAATTGCTATCGCTTATCGACAAACTGAATACTGATCCAACGGTTGATGGCATTCTGGTTCAGTTGCCCTTACCGAAGCAAGTCGATGAGTTTGAGATTCTGAGTGCAGTTGATCCTGCGAAAGATGTTGATGGCTTTGGACCAGTGAACTCCGGACTGTTGGCGATGAATCGCCCTCGGCATGTCTCCTGCACGCCGCTCGGTATCTGGCAGTTGCTCATTCGGGAGAAGATACCGCTGGCTGGGCAGCATGTCGTTATCCTGGGCCGTAGTGGCACTGTGGGGAAGCCCTTGTCTTTGCTATTGGTACAGAAACACCCTGATGCCAATGCCACGGTTACGGTGTGCCACAGCCATTCCAAACAGACGAAAGAGCTGTGCCGCCAGGCTGACGTGATCGTCGCTGCCATCGGTAAAGCGGGCTATGTGACAAAGGATATGGTGAAGCCTGGGGCAGTGGTCATTGATGTTGGCATTAACCGTTTACCCAACGGCAAACTCGCCGGTGATGTCGACTATGCTGCTGTTAGTGAACTGGCCTCTGCAATCACCCCAGTACCCGGCGGCGTCGGGCCCATGACCATTGCGATGTTGTTGCACAACACCGTAGCGGCTTGTGAGGTAGAGTTGCCCTCACGCTCCTCGTGAGGGAGCGGGGGTATGTCGTAACACCAATAATTCCAGAGATGCCGGTAATCATCCGCCCCATCACGCGCAGCGTGATGGTAACACTATGGATGCGGCGTAGCTTCCACGCCCTGTGCCTGCTGCACCGCAGGCTGATCGAGCTTGGTCAACATTTCACGAGCCTGAGTGTTCTGTGGATTTTGCTCAAGGGCGAAGCCGACATATTGTCTGGCCCGTTGCAGATCGCCCGTGTGTTGTGACATTTGGGCCATTCGTGTGGCAGCGTCGCTGGGGCTCATGATCTTGCTGAAGTACTGATACCCCTCTTCGTACCTGCCGGATCGGGCCAGGGCAAAACCATAGTTCATCGCATAGGTGCGATTCCTCGGGTCGAGTTGGGTTGCCTTCAGCATGGCTGAAATGCTCAAATCGAACTGTTTCATGCGCCCATAGAACAAGCCGGCTTCATGGCACGCAACAGCGTCACCCGATTCCTTGCCCTGCGCGGCTTGAACAGCTAGTCCGAATTGTTCGGTAGCACCCTGTGGATTGCCTTCAAGTTCTTGCACCCGACCAAGCCCGGCGAGGGCTTCCGCCCAGTTGGGCTTGAGACGGAGCGCCTGTTGATAGGCTTGCTTGGCCTTCCAGGTCATGTCGCGCTGTTGGGCAATGCTGGTCGATGATGGGTTGGTGGATTCTGACCTGGCCAGCGCTTCATACATCTTGCCTGCTTCAAGGCAGGTTTCAGGTTTGGGCTGACGTACCTGGCTGGGATCAACTTTTTGGAATTGTTCCTGGCTGGGGCGCGGGTACTTATTCATTTCTTCAGCGGTGAGCGCCTCAGTCTTAAGGCAACCCGACAGCGAACAGGCAAGCAGTGCCATGCCGGCAAAGAACGTACGCATCCGTGCATCCCCCTGGTTGAACGTGGCATCAGCGTCCCAGCTGAATCGCCATCATTCCTGATAGTCAGAAATGTTATTCTGACCGGTCCGCAACCATCCCCATGGATACGGACACTTCCCAAAACTGTGCGGCATTAGAACTCAGCAATAAAGGTCAACGCCGCTTCCGCGATCATCTGCGTAGTCAGTTTCACGGGTTGTCGTTTAAATCGGCAGATGGACTGCACAATCTCCAGTAAATCTCGACAATCACTGGCACGGGGATTGCGCCCACGATTGTAATACTGCTCATACATGTAGTCGATCGCTTCCGGGCAGGTATTCATGCCGAGGCGTTTACAGTTGGAAACGAAGATCTTTTCGTAGGTCTCACGGGTGGGGGCGTTGATGCCCACCTTGTGTCGAATACGTCGCAGGAAGGCGTCATCCACCAGATCCTTGGGATCGAGATTCGTGGAGAAGATAATGAGCTGCTCGAATGGTATCTCGATCTTCTTGCCTGAAGCCAGGGTCAGATAATCGTGACGATTTTCGAGCGGAACGATCCAGCGATTGAGGAGTTCGCGGGGGCTGACGAGCTGGCGTCCAAAATCGTCGATGAGGAACACACCGCCGTTGGACTTCAGGTGCAGCGGGGCCTGGTAGAAATTGGCATCGGCACTGTATCGCAGATCGAGCATACTCAGGTTCAATTCGCCACCGGTGACGATAACCGGACGGCGAACGCGTACCCAGCGGGAATCCACTGCATTGGTATTTAGCAGCCGGCGAATGGTTGCTTCATTGTCGTCCAGTCGTTCATCGCCGCGATCTTCAACAACCTGGTGTACGGTAGGGTCGAAGACGGTCACTACGTGGCCTTCGCTTTGAAAGGCGTATGGTACGTAGATTTCCCCACCGCACCGATTCATGAAGTCGCCAATGCTGTTGGCAATAGCCGTCTTGCCGTTTCCTGGGGGTCCGTAAATGAAGATGGACCGCCCACTAACCACTGCCGGGCCAATGGCCAGGAACAGTTCATCCGGGATAACCAGGTGCGAAAAACAAGACTTGAGAGTCTCTGGAACGCAGTGAATACCAGTAACCGCCTGACGGTAGGTCTGCTCGACGTAATCTTCCAAAGGCACAGGACAGGGCCCTACATAGGCGCATGTCTCAAAAGCGGTCTTGGCTCGTGCTCGACCTTGATCGGTCAGGTTGAAGCGATACGATACCTGCCCAATAAGATCGCCGCCGGCCACTTCAATGCAATGCTGCTGTTTGAGAAAATTGATCGATTCCTCGAGAACCTTAAAAGGCAGGCATAAGGCTCGTGCCAGATCAAGGCCCAACATCGTGCCCCGGGTGAGCAGCATGCGAAGAATCATGTCGTTGAGCAACGAGATGTTGATGCCCGCTTCCTTCATGTTCTCCGGTGAGGAAGGGGCTTCAGGCATGTTCGAGATATCCCAGTCAAGCATGCCACTGGTTCGTGAAGCAAGCGCTGAGAGGGAACTGCGACTGAGGCTGTTGGAAGAAGGCGCTGATTTCATGGTGTCCGTCCTGGGGAAGTACGGTTAAAGCTAAGCCCGTGGTTTGATGCGAAGGATGATGTAAAGACCAATTAGCATGAAAAAGAGCCAGATTTGCACAAGTCTGCTTCGATCCCAACCCAGACTCCTCACCCATTGAACGGTATCATCCCACCAGCGCGGGGCTGCTGCGAAACTGCTGAACTCTGGTAGGGACTTTGCCGCAACAGGCGTTGGGCGTTGAAGGATTTGGCATGATGCCGACGTGGCGCTACCGGAGCAGAGCATCAAAAGCAAAGCAAGCAGAAATCCAGACCCAGGCAATAGATTGAGATGTTTCATAAAACGATAGCCTCGCAGCCGACAAAGAGCGTGGCTGCGAGGCATGGTTGGTTTAACCGGATGACGACTTAGTAGCCGCCTTGTCCACCACCGCCGCCGCCGCTGCCACTGGAATCCTGGAAGCCGGGAATCATGAAGTACCCGCGAGCAGTGCCACGGATGTTATTAACAGCCGCTCTGCCTTCTGCGCCGCTGATGCCGACCTTCGGTGGGTTGCTCACCACGACGGTGAAGTTCACGTCAGGTCGTTCCATCTTCAGGAACTTCTCGACTTCCACTCGACGCTTTTCGTCAAGTTCCTTGCGTTTGTTGGCGTATTCCTCCGGTTTCTTGAAGTCCAAATCGTAGTTGTTCTGTGCGGTCTGGATGTAAACGACGTTCTCCGGGGCCGGACGTCGATTGGCCAGACGCTGCAGCAAGGCAACGCCACCTGGATGCAGCATTTCCGAGGCTGGATTGAAGTGATGAACAAACAAGGTTTGTTCAAGAATCAACCCATTCTGCACCTGAGCATTACGAAGGTCGTTGACCTCCTCACGTGCTTTGCAGTTGTACCGCTCCGGATAACAAGGGTCCACAACTTCGTGGAAGGTGCCGTAGCATCCGGTTACCGAGACAAGGCTCAGCAGGGCCATTGCCCAGCCCGCCTTGTGAATTGTGTTTCGTAGCATGGTGGTCAATCCCTCCTTGGCCTGTTCCCGGTTTCCAGCGGCGTCCTGTCCGCTGTGGTGAAACCAGTCTGGTATTTCCCCGAAACTCCACCACCACCGCTCTGTCAGTCCCCCGTAGGAAGTTTCTCGTTAGAGATTCTTCTGGACTTGGATAGCAGCAGGTCCTGCCAGCACCACAAAGATGCCTGGAAAGATGAACAAAACCAGCGGGAAGATCAGCTTCACCGCCGTCTTGGCTGCTTTTTCCTCTGCGATCTGCCGACGGCGTATCCGCATGGAATCTGATTGTACTCGCAGGGCCTGCCCAACACTGGAACCGAAGCGATCGGCTTGCACCAGAATGGCCGCCAGGCTTTTCATATCATCCACGCCGGTACGAACCCCCAGGTCGTGCAACACGTCCCGGCGAGTACGCCCCATCTGCAGTTGGAAGTTCGCGATGTTGAACTCCTCAGTGATAATCGGCGCATGATCCCTCATTTCTTCGCAAACTTTCCGCATTGCCGCATCCAACCCTAGTCCCGATTCGACGCAAACTACCATCAGATCAAGGACATCCGGCAAAGTCAGAAAAATGCTTTCCTGTCGTTTTCTCCGCAAATACATCAGCACGAAGGAAGGGCCAAAGAGCCCTAACAGCAATGTCAACAAGATGGTAACGGGGGCATTCTGGATAGCGGCGACGAAATTGAAAGGATCACCCTCTGGCGTATTCATCGGTAATACGATGGTGATGAGAAACAGGGTGGCGATCACCAGGGTTAGTGTTCGCATGCCCATGAAGACTTTAGGGGCCTTCTCTGATCGAAATCCTGCCATCGCCAGTTCTTGACGCAGTTTTGACTGTTCAATTTCAGTCTTGGGCATCATCGGCTTGGCAAAAGCCATAGCTTTGTCGATGATGCTTTGCATCTTGCGGTCTACGGAACCGGTGCTTCCTTTGCTGGAGTTAAGTTCCAGGTCCATCATCGAGGGAGTTCGACCAAGCTTGGAAAGGCGTTCTTCTGCCTTGGTGTTGCGGGAGGAAAGCACCGTCAGCAATACCCAGATGCCGGCGAACATGGCCCCAAAGGCCAGGAAGGGCATGATGTCCTTGATATCTATGATGGCTAGCACGGCTGAGTTCTCCATCTCTCCAAGTAAACGGACTGGGCGATCGAACTGACTGCTACACCTTGATGTTGACAATCTTGCGGATGACAATCGCTCCTAATACCTGCATAGCCAGGGCGTACAAGCTCCACTTGCGTCCTGTCTCGTCTTTCCAGAGCACAGAGGCATAGTCGTAATTCAAGTGAATGATCATGAGCAGCATGACAAAGGGCAGTGCCATCAGTACGGTGCCTGAAAGGCGGCCTTCACCGGTTAACGCCTGCACCTGCCCCCAGATGCGGAATCGTTCGCGAATGACATAACTGATCTTGTCTAGGATTTCAGCGAGGTCACCGCCTGTTTGACGCTGAATAATAACGCTGGTAACGAAGAAGTTGAGATCAAGAATTGGCACACGATCAGCCAGGGCTCGCAAAGCATCATCGACAGTCACACCAAGGTTTTGTTCCTCGTAAACCCTGCCAAACTCGGTAGAAATCGGTGGAGGCATTTCTTCGGAGATGATCTGCAAGCCTGCGATCATACTTTGACCAGCGCGTAAAGCTCGTGCCAGTAGTTCCAAAGCATCGGGCATCTGGGAAGTGAACTTCTTCAGTCGTGCCTTACGCTTTTGCACCACGATATACCAGGGTACCGCTCCCATGAGCAAGCCTGGTATGACGAACAGAGGGAAGGGCACCTGCATGGCGTAACTAGCGCCTGATCCCAACAGAATCAACAGAAGCGACAGTGACATGAACGCGCTGGGACGGATGTTCATATCCGCTTGCTGGAAGTACTTGTCCATCGAAGGAAGCTTGGGGAGCAATTGCTCCATCAAGGATTCCTTATCGGTAGCAAGGGCGGCGTCTTTCCAGATTTCGACTGAAGCCTGCATGCTGCGGCTCATGCCGGTCTGACTGTTGCCGTCTCTGGTGAATAGCTCCAGTCGCTGTTCCTGCACGGAGCGACGGCTTGACATCAAGCTGCCCACGCCAACGAACAGCCCGCCCACCGCCAAAAAGGCTAGAACGGGCACGATCAGCATCCACATCTGGGAATCCATCGTTCACTCTCGCTACAGGGCCGGTTCAATGCGGGCAATGGCCTCGGGCGACATTGAAACCAGCCTCGCAAACATAGCTTGCCAAAAACCGGGGGCAAACCAAGATACATGCTTCTCCCAAGAGAAAAGTCTTCTTCCTGGCTTGCGATTATGCCCTTCAATCGACATAAGATGATACGAAAACCTTCTGATTTAATCTCTCAGCAGAACTCGTTCCTGGAACAAGTTCGAGGGCAACTTGATGCCGGCTGCTTCGAGTTTAGGAACAAAAGTAGGCCGTACACCGGTACATTCGAACTGTCCGAACGCTCTTCCGTTCTGATCGATTCCCAATTGACGAAAGCGGAAGACTTCCTGCATCACAATAATGTCCTGTTCCATACCGACAATTTCCGTGATGCTGGTCACCTTGCGTGGGCCGCCCTGTAGACGATTAGCCTGGATAATGATGTCAACCGAGGAAGCGACTTGTTGCCGCATCGCCTTCATGGGGAGTTCAAAGCCTGACATCATCACCATGGTTTCCAATCGAGCCAGGCCGTCACGAGGAGTGTTGGCGTGGAGCGTGGTCATCGAACCATTGTGGCCGGTGTTCATAGCCTGAAGCATGTCTAACGCTTCGCCGCCACGACACTCGCCGATGATAATGCGCTCTGGACGCATGCGCAGGGCATTGCGCACCAGATCACGGGCATTGATTGCTCCCTTACCTTCAATGTTCGGTGGGCGGGTTTCCAGTCGAACGACGTGATCCTGCTGCAACTGAAGTTCGGCGGCATCTTCAATCGTGATGACGCGCTCGTGACCGGGAATAAAGCTTGAGAGTGTGTTCAACAGGGTTGTTTTACCGCAACCCGTACCGCCGGAAATCACCACGTTCAGCCGAGCCTTGATGGCTGCTTCCATCAGGATCGCCATCTCTTTGGTGAAGGCGTTGAAGTTCAGCAAGTCGTCCAGCTTCAGCGGATTCGAGCCGAAACGACGAATGGAGACTGTCGGACCATCCAAGGCCAGCGGCGGGATGATGACGTTCACACGGGAGCCGTCAGGCAAACGGGCATCGCACATCGGCGACGTCTCGTCGACACGACGGCCCACCTTGGAAACGATGCGGTCGATAATCTGCATCAAGTGCGGATTGTCTCGAAAACGAACGTCAGTCTTCTCGACTTTGCCGCGACGCTCGACATAAATGCGCTGTGGCCCGTTGATCATGATGTCAGAGATCGTCGGGTCTTTGAGGAGAATTTCGAGCGGACCGAAGCCAAAGGTCTCATCGAGCACTTCATCGACGAGACGCTCGCGCTCCATGCGGTTGAGCAGAGGGTTCTCAGTATCACAAAGCCGCTCGACGACTAAGCGGATTTCCCGTCGCAGCACGTCATCCTTGAGCTCGCTGACCCGGGACAGATCGAGTTTCTCGACCAGCTTGGAGTGAATCACCCGCTTGAGCTCATCAAAACTCTTGCCGGATCGGCCATCGCTGCCCACCTGAGAAGCCGGCATGCCGGAGTTCGGCGGCATCGAAGGAACACCGGAAAACGTGGGCCGTTGCATGGAAGGCAGGTTCGTGCCGCTGCCGGGACCGACCATGCCTGGTACTGAAGGGCGTACGAGGCCGGGAAGTGAAGGAGCGCCGCCTGCCGGGTTGAGACCAGGTAGACCACGAGGGGGGGGTACACGCGACATGGTTGGGCGATTTCCTCCTCACGTTCCATTGCGTTGCGGAGCTATTTCCGCGCGCCAAAGAAGCTGAACGCAGACTTCTTCTTCGGCTCTGCTGCGGCGTCGGTTGCTGTCCCGCTGGTCAGCACCCGAGCCAGTTCCAACAAATCGAGGCATGGCTTCGACTTTGGAGCAAATTGTATCAGGGGCTTGCCTTCATTGCGAGCGCCCATCATCGCCTTGCTGTCGTTGCCTACCTGCCAGAACACGTTCATCCCCATGAACTCTTCCGCCTTGGCCTTGCTGATCTTCTGATCTTCCGAGCCGACGCGGTTGATGAGGATGCGAACCTTTTCGTAGAGCCCTTCTACTGCCTTGAACGTAGGCAGCAGCCGGGCGATGTTGTGGATACTGGAGAGTTCCAACTGTCCGGTCAGCAGGATGATGTCTGCCACTCTCATGGCTGCGACATCGGTGGGCCGGAAGCTTTTGGAGAGATCAACGATCACATGGGTGAATGTCGATCGGAGCAAACTCAGCAAGCGCAGAATATGCTCTTCATGGATGAGTCCAAGATCATCGAGGTTCTCCGGGTGCGGAAGCACCATCAGACCGCTCGAATGCTGGAACAGGACTCCCTTGAGAAACTTCTGGTCCACTTCGTTGATGTTGGAAGCCAGGTCAGCGAGAGTGTATGCCGGGCGAAAATCGAGAAGAATGTTGGTATCGCCCAGTGCCAGGTCAAGGTCCACCAGAACCACTTTGTTCTCAGGCAGAGAAGAGAGGCAACACCCCAGATTCACAGCAAGCGACGTACAGCCAATGCCTCCGCGAGAACCGGCGACAGCGATGATCACGCCGCCCGCGCTGGAAACACTTTGCTGTTGTCCCGTTGTGGGATCCTGGTTTTGTCCCTTGAGTCGTTCCAGTACGGTGAGAAGATCCTCCGAGCTGCATGGGCAGAGGAAGAAGTCTTTGGCCCCCGAGCGCAGCGTCTGAAGGATGAAGGGGCCATCCGTTCGACTACTGACGGCAAGGATCCCCGTTTGAGGAAATTCCCCCGACAATTGTTGAACGAGCTGCAGGCCGCGATTCGGATCGCTGTCCAGCGTGATGATCGCCAGGTCAGGACGGTACTGTTCGATAACGTCACGGAAAAATTCGTAGCGATTCGATTCCGCTTCGAGGTAGATCGACTCGACACCCAACAGCAGATTACGCAGGGGCTCGCGACGTTGCCGTGTTCGGATCGCAAATGGCTAATCGCCTGGTTTCCAGCATAAAGTGCAAGTCCGCCGTAATTCTATCGTGGGCTGGATGCTGTCTCCGCACCCTCATCCGCGAGTTTCTATCGTAGAGACTCGTGATCCACTCTAGCATGTAAACTTGGCACTTTGCCAGTCTTTTCGAGTGAGGGCAGACAAACTAATCGTAACAGTGGTGATGATAGTAAGGGCTTATGAACCGTCCTTTCAGCAGTCTGCCAACTCTTCATCACATGAACAGCAAGGATTTCTGACCATGGTAGCCTGATTTTGTAGCCCCTGATAAGGGGCGACTTGGAAGTAGCTGGCAGCGCTAGCTGCCTGTATAGAAAAATAAAACCTCAGAGCCCCGAAGGGCGATTGGGACAGTGTGCATTTTCCAATCGCCCCTTCGGGGCTCTTCATACAAATCCCCATTCAACTGGCAGCTTACGCAGCCAGCTACCACCCGGTTGCCCCTTATCAGGGGCTGATAAGACACTAACTTAACGCAGCTCTTACCTTGCCTTGCGTCTCCAGTTCCAACAACTGCCAAAGACTGGGGTCTTCCGCAAACGGAAACTCCGCCCCTAACCCCAGCGTCTGTTCCCCCAGTTCTCTATCTCTCACAGCGTAAAAGAACCCGAATTGACGATTCAGATCGACATCGAAGCCGTTCAGAGCCTCTGCCGGGATGAAGCATTCCAACCGATAGCCCCCTTTCATGGCATGTTTGCGAACCTCCAGCTTGTCCGGGTTGCACAGGGGAGCGTCAGCCAGGGCACGATGAATCTTTGTTTGTCCCGCCGATGGCATATCTTCATCACCACTCGCGCCGCCGGCCAGGAAGTAGAAATGATGACAAAAACGAGACGCCCGATGGCTTTCCCGTGCGCTGCGGGTATCGATCCAGACTGAGATTCCATCGCTGTTGCGATACTTCCCGGCCTCTCCTCGCACAGGTTGATCTTTGCCTTTAACCCGTAGTTCGATTCCCAGCCCTGCTTCATTCCAGGCGACCCTCACCTCAGCGAACCCTGGTTTCTCTGTAAGCCGCATCGAGTCAGGCAGGGTGCACCGGGCTGGCAGACCGAGTAGATCATCTCCCTCGGCGGCTGGGAACCCTGGTACATACAGGCACGGGTAGCAGAGTCGAAACAAAAAGCTGGGGGGAATGAGCGACATACGGTATGCTCGTGGATGGCTTACCTAATTTGTTGTATGACTCCTGACATCAGGATTGGAATAAGATGACGAGCTTCAGTTGGGCGCTCCCAAATTTCGTTAACAAGTACAATAACAGGCCTCTTTCGGATGGTCACGTCAAGAGAAGCCTGCACTGGGGCCGTCTGCCTCTCATCATGGGAATTGTCAATGCGACACCAGACAGCTTCTCTGATGGAGGCAAGTACAACCCGATCGACCATGGGAAACGGTTGAGAGACGAAGGTGCCAACATCCTCGATATCGGCGGAGAATCAACACGCCCTTGCGCGTTGCCAGTCGATGAGGACGAAGAATTACGCAGAGTAATCCCAGTGATCGAGGAACTTTTTAGTCTTAAAGTTCCCTTATCTATCGATACCACCAAAGCACGAGTGGCCCGTGAAGCCATTGCTGCTGGAGCGATTATTATCAATGATGTTTCCGCCCTCGAAGCAGATCCCGACATGGTGCAGGTCGCAGTTGATACGCAGGCGGGAGTGATTGCCATGCATCGCCAAGGCACGCCGCTCATCATGCACGTCGATCCGCAGTATGGAAATGTCGTCGAGGACGTCGTCAACTACCTCAAATTGAGGTTGTCCTGCCTGACCAATGCTGGTATAGCCCCCGACCGGATCGTTCTCGATCCCGGCATCGGGTTCGGCAAACGCACTGAACACAGCATGCAACTGCTTCGACATCTTGATCAGTTGCTGGCCCTCGGTCGTCCGATTTGCCTGGGGGTCTCTCGCAAAGGCTTCATCAACCGCACACTGGGGCGGGAAGGCCATCCGGAAGTTGGCGACTTTGGCACCGTCGGTGTTATGCTGCATGCTCTCAGCAAGGGCTGGGTCCAGATCGCCCGCGTTCATAACGTCAAAGCGTTCCATGATGCTGCCAGGCTATTCCTGGCAGTGGAAGGAGCGGAAGGATGACCAACACAGGACTGCCTCATGCTCGAGCGTTTCTTCCAAATCTATCAGGCCATCGGCTACCGCGATCTGGTTGAAATCAGTCTGCTCGCCGCGTTCATCTATTTGCTCCTCCGTTTCATCGGCGCCACCCGTGGCATCGGCATGGTGCGAGGTCTCGGCATCGTGGTCGCCATCACCGTCTTTGGCGTGCAGGTGGTCATCGCCAGCTTCGATCTCACCGAACTCAACAAGATTCTCGATTACGTTCTCGCCTCCGCCTTCATTGGCATCATCGTCATCTTTCAACCGGAACTGCGCAGCGGCCTGTTTGCCCTCGGTCGCTACCGACTCTTCCGCATCTTCAGTTCCAGCGATCAGCCTGACGAACCCTATGCCGACAAGGTGGCTCGAGCCAGCATCGAACTGGCACGTGAATGCACCGGCGCCTTGATCGTTATGCAGCGGGAAGTCAGCCTGCAGCAGTTCATCCAGACTGGTGAACCGCTCGACTGCCAGGTGAGTGAAGGGCTGCTGCTGTCGCTCTTTCACAAGAACAGTCCGCTTCATGATGGAGCTGTCATCATCGCTCATGGACGCCTTGCCGCGGCAGCGTGTCAGTTACCGTTAGCTGAAGCCCCACAGGGTGCCAGCGATTATGGCATGCGACACCGGGCAGCGCTGGGCATCACCGAAGAAACCGATGCCGTCGTCATGGTCGTCAGTGAAGAGACCGGCCGCATCTCGCTCGTCTCCGATGGCAAACTCGAACCCGTATCGCGTGAACTGGTCGCCAGGCGGTTGGTTTCGCAACTTCAAGGGCAAGTGAAACTGAGGGTAGCTGCATAAGAGGAGCTAGTAGCTAGAAGCTAGGAGCTGGAAGAATACGTTTTCTTCTTTCTTCTACTAGCTCCTAGCTACTAACTCCTAGCTTCTGGGATTTCTCATGTTCGACCGCTACATCATCACTCCGATCATCGCTTTGGGTCTGGCCTTCCTGGTGTGGGTCTATCTGCGCAGTCGTGATCAGGAAGTGCAGTCGTACCCGATACCGATTGAGGTCTCTATTGATCCTCAGCAGGCAGATAGATACAGCTTCGACAGTAAGCCGGAGAACCAGACGGTGCGAGTGAAGTTCTTCGGGCTGCCCAGTCGTCTGCGGGAAGTGAAGGATCTCGTCGAAGGCCATAACCTGATCCTGCGAAAAGTGGTTCGAGTACCCGCCGAAGTAGATCTGAGGCAGGATAACGACTATCAGGATGTGGTACAGTTCGAAAGCAATTCTCTGACTTTACCACTGGGAGTGCATGCCGACATTAATCCGGTTGAAGGCCGGTTGCAGGTCAAGTTACGGCGAATGATGGAAAAAACGGTGACATTGCAGCCCATGGTCACGACTGGTTCCGCCCAATATGAAGTTGACAATATTCGACTGGAACCTGCGACAGTAAAGGTGTTCGGCCCCAAGAGTATACTGGAACAAACGAGTCAATTGCTGCTCGATAACTGGCAGCCACGCTTGCCGACAGGGCTGACCATGACAGAGGAAGAAGTCACTGGCAGCGTGCGGCTACCCGATAAAATCAAACAGGAATCCGTGCGGATCGTTCCTGATCGTGTCGAGATACGTGCCAGGCTCAAACCTGCTCTGCGTGTCTATGAAATAAACGATGTTCCGATTGCGTTCCTGTGTCCGGCGAATTTCCCGTATCGACCGCTATTCACCGCAGATCGACATGGCGCCATCGCCCAACTCAAGATTCGTGGCCCGCTCAATCGCAGCCCCGAAGTGCGCGCCTACATCGATCTCACAGGCGCCCCAATCTGAAGCCTGGACTCTATCCCGATGAAGCCATCATGATCGATCTACCGAATGGCTATTATCTGGCACAGGATCCTCCCAGGCTCTCTGCGTTTAAGCTCGAACTCCTTGAGAACATCAAAGGTAATTAGCAGGGACAGTGTCAGGGCGTCAGCCTGACGTGAATGCCATTCAAAAAGGCAACAGGCAATCCTAACTGCTCCTGCCATGCTTTGAGAAGTTGCTGCTTTTGTTGCTGAAGCTTGCTCGTCACAACAAGCTTATCAGATTCAGTCGCTATTCCCGTTTTGGTTACCGTTGGCGCAGTATCCATCAATGATGGCAGTTGTCGAGACTGGCTTTGTTGAACTTGTGTCGCCTGAATCCCGCCGACTACATCTGTACCCGCTGTAACCAAGTCATGACTGCTGATGCTCGATGCTAAACTCGAACTCGAAACGGTGTCAAAAGTCAAAGACCATGCCAACAATGTACCTGCGTCGCCACGGGCTTTATCCTCAATCACCAGACTCCAAGTTCCCTTGGTTGAACCGCCTTTAAGCACCGATAACGCGGTTTCGGGACGGAAGGAGCCCGTGAAAAGTCCGCCTCCTTGAGAAAGCGGTTTGAGTGCAGCATCATCGAAAATGGTGTTGTTGTAACCTTTGCCTCCACCGCCTCGTCGATTGGCCAACAGCACTTCCTTGCCGGAGGGGGAGCGAAGCTTGATGACCATATCCGACATCCAGCCATGCGAAACTTTAAGCGTCACTCGGACAGCGCCGATAACCGCACTGTCTGGAACAGTCAATGAATAGGTATTTACGGTGTAGTCACGAACCAGTGCCGGCACATTGGGGGCTGGGTAAGAAGTGGTCGGATTAAAACTCACAGAGCCGAGGTATCGATCCCCAGGCACTTCACCATTGACACTGTTGCCATTTTGATTGAGTTCATTCCCGGCCAGATCAAGAATTCCTGTTCCGAGAGTCAAAGAGTATTTTCCAATGCGAGCTTGATCGGAGAACAATAGATCGAACTGAGTGGTGCTGCCTGGTACGGGACGAATAGAGGTAACCGCCAATGATCCGCCAGGCCCCGTGAGGCCAACTATGTCAGTCCTGTCAAAGGAACCCGGCTGGACTGGTTCATTGAAAGTCACACGGAGCCCATTGAGTTTATTGTTGCTGATCAGACTGGTCATCGTCGTGACCAATGCTCCTGTCGTATCCGAAGGAGGCGGTGGCGGCGGTGGTGGGGGAGGAGGTGGTGGTGGTGGCGGGGGAGGAGGTGGAGGAGGAGGAGGTGGTGGTGTAACTGGAATACCGATAGCTGCTCCCACATCCAATCGACCGCCGTTGATCTTCCCAGCCAGACCAGGGAGTGGATCTGCTGTGCTCAGAACCCGTTGAATGACTTGCTGGGCAGTCCAGGTCGGGTTCGCATCTCGCACCAGAGCGATGGCTCCCGTAACGAAGGGCGTTGCCATGGAGGTGCCGCTCATGTTGCCATATTGGCCACCGGGAAGCGTGCTGTAAATATCGACTCCCGGAGCAGCGATGTCGACCGTTTGTCCATAGTTCGACCAACTGGCCAGATTGTTATTGCCATCAAGGGCCGCGACTGTCACCACATTGTCGAGAGCATAGCTGGCGGGATAAAGCTTATTGACATCCAGGTTCTGCGCGAGGTTGCCTGCCGCGGCGACGACGATATGTCCCGAAAGCCCGGCATTTCGGATACCCGCTTCCAAAGCGGTGTCGTATGCCGGTGAAGTCCAGGAGTGGTTCGAGATGGTGGCACCCATCTGCACTGCATAGTTAAGTGCTCGCAAGGCATTGCTGGTCGAACCGCTGCCATTGTAGTTGAGAAACTTCAATGCCATGATTTTGACATGCCAGTTGACGCCAGCAACGCCTATGCCATTGTTTCCAGCAGCCCCAATGATGCCCGCCACATGCGTGCCATGGCCATAGTCGTCGTTATTGTTTCCCGTGTTGTTGATGAAATTGTAGCCGTGAACATCATCGACGAAGCCGTTGTGATCATCATCGACGCCGTTTCCGGGAATCTCTCCGGCATTGGTCCACAGGTTCGCGGCAAGATCCTGATGTGTCGCGTCGATGCCGCTATCGATGGTAGCTACGATGGTGTTCCCACTGCCAGTCGTTGTTGACCACGCTGTAGGAGCGCTGATCGATGCAGCAGGGTAGGTGGTGCCATTGAGTGCCCACTGTTGGCTAAACCCGGGATCGTTGGGCAGGGCTTCAGCCTGAATCAGGTAATCGGGCTGGGCCGAAATCACTTCTGATTCAGAACCATAAGCATCAAGAGCTTGTGCGACAGTAACACCAGGTGATAACTGAATATCGTAAAGACCGGGAACCAGACTCAAAGAACCGGCTATCGATGTGCCAGCGAGGGCCTTGGGGGTAATATCGGGCTTGAACTGAACCAGGATATGGTCGGGCACATAGGCACTGTCTGCAAGCTGGGCGATCAGGCCGGCATCAGGCTGCACGCGATCTTCAAGAGCTTCACAGATCAATCGCGTAGTCCGTAGTGCGGACGCAGGACGTGGCAGTGCCATAGCCAGTCTCTCCGATATGGAACGAGGATGCAGACAGAATCGCCAAGGGCATCATGACACTTGGAATTGCCTCAATCCAATGGGCTAAAGCTGTTCTGAGGAAAACAGGCAGGCAGTGGAGAACCATGATGACGGAACTGAGGGGCCTATAGAACAGGCCGATCCTGCGGCTTGGAAAGACGAGCTATACTCTGATGATTTCGAGGGCAGAATGCCCCGAAGAGAATGGAAAACCCATGAATTCATTCAAGGTAAATGAGTGCTGAGGGATCAATAACTTATTGCTTCGATAGTCATCCGAGCCATTTCTTCTGACGAGAACTTGGCCTGCACCATCCTGTGGCCCGACTCTCCCAGTTGTTTACGCAGTCCAGCGTCCCGTAACAACTTCGCCAGGCCTTCTGCCAATGCAATTGAATCTTGAGGTGGAACTAACAGTCCACCCTGAGTGGCCTCAATCAATTCAGGGAACGAACCGTGTGCCGGTTGAACCACCGGAACCCCGCAGGCCCAGGCTTCCAGAACGTAAAGCCCTTTAGGTTCCTGGTAGGTGGTGGGTACTGAGAAGATATCAAGATTCTGGAGGAAGCTCGCTTTGCCCGCGCGGTCTGGTTCGCCAGCATAGGTAAAACGATCTCCCCAGCCGGCGTGTTGCGCCTTCGCCCGATTCTCTTCGAGATACTCTTTACGATAACCTGCACAATAGCCCGCAGCCTGGAACTGCCATTTCGGAACATCTGGCATCTGGTGCAGCTTGTTGAGAGCCTCCACTAAAACATGAAACCCTTTCTCAGGTGAGATACGGGCAAGATAGCCTATGTTCAGCACCTCTCGATCCGTCGCCTTGGCATCTCTTGCAAAGTGATGGAGTTCGATACCAGGATAAACTACCCTCATTCGATCCCGGGGCAGCCCCAGGTAGCTGGCCATGAAGTCAGCGTAGTAGCGACAGGTGGCGATATGCACTGTGACCTGTTCGCAATTCTGGCGAATGAGCTGGATAGCTTCCGCTCGTGCTGCATGAGGCAACTCTTCGAGGAAGATATCGTCCCCCTGTAATGTGGTAAAAACAGGCACGTTCAATCGCCGCTTGAGTTCGGGGATGATGCCTGAAAGCAGGACGTTGGTCAGCAGAACCACTTCGGGCTTGATTTCATCTACCAGCCAGTCGATAAGGCGATTCACTTCAGTGCGTTGGTAGCCATGAGTTCCTTTGAGCATGGACAAGGTCATCGGGGCTAACTGAGCAGCGTCGATCTTCACCGTACTGCCGCTGACTTTGCGCAGCAGCCAGGGTGCGGCCATCCATCGGGCAAGAAACTTCGGGATACGACGAAGCCAACCATGTTGTTGCTGAAGGTACATGGTTAAGCCGCCGAGGAAGATGGGTGTCGCCTCGGCTTCCGGCTCATCCAAACGCAATGGGGTGTAACATGGAATCAAGAGACATTCATGACCAAGACGATGCAGCGCGTTAGCCAGGGTATTATCCTTCATACACGAGCCGCAGTACATTCCTCCTGCACCAGCTGTGATGGACGCTATCCGCATCGACTGTCGCTCCTGACGAACCACTCAGGAAAGCATAGGAAATGAGACAGATACTGCCTTCCCTATACAGTTGATTCATCACGAGGTGATTAATGTTACCCTTGCTGCTCTTTCACTGCACGCTCTGCCACTTCGACATTTCTCCACTGCCAGGCTACTGGTACGGCACCTACCGGGGAACGCTTGAAATCAAGTCGCCGGGAAAGGCAACCAGCGAAGTTCCCATGGAGTTGATGATCAAGCCGATGGACGATGCGGCACGAGTCACCTGGCAGATTACTTATGACGAAGGGAAGAAGAAAAGTGTGCGACCTTATGAACTGGTGGCACTCCCACGAAAGCCTGACTATTTCGAGCTGGATGAAAAGTCAGGCATCAAAATGCAGATGCATAAGATCGAGAACAAGCTCTATTGCTTGTTCAAAGTGAGTAACTCGTTGCTTCATGTGGAGTATGAACTAAGGCCCAAAGAGGGAGTCATACTCTACAAGATCAGTACCTATCAGGAGAAGGACCCACTGATTACCAGTCACGAGAAGAACGCACAACTGAGCGTCGATTCCTATCGATTGATAAGTGTGCAATCAGCGGTTTTGAAACCAGCGGAGATGAACAAGCCCGGGGCATCGAAAAAATAGACTGGGCGGGGACATCATGCCTTGATGATCTTCTCTCGCCCTGTGGTCACAGCCTTGCACGCATTTCTGGTATCGACAACGAGAGATGAGTGCTGAACGATGAAATTCCAGTCATACGCTGAATGATCGGTAACCACCAGAGCGATATCCTGGCTCTTGAGTAGTTCAGCCGTAAGGTCGCTGCTTTCCATCCGTAACCCGGGATAGTGCCTCATTGCCGGCAACCTGGGAATGTGGGGATCGTTGTACTTTACCTTGGCTCCCTTTTGCAGAAGGAGTTCCATCAACTCAAAGCCGGGCGATTCACGGGGATCGTCAATATCTTTCTTGTACGCCATCCCCAGCATCAGAATATTGCTGCCACGGATAGGCTTGGTTCGATCATTCAGTGCATCGGCGATTCTGCTCACTACATAGCTCGGCATGCCGGTATTAATCTCGCCAGCCAATTCAATAAACCGGGTTGATTGACCATACTCCCGGGCGATCCAGGTGAGGTAGAACGGATCGATGGGAATACAGTGACCACCCAGGCCAGGACCGGGATAAAACGCCTGAAAACCAAAAGGCTTGGTCTTGGCGGCTTCGATGACTTCCCACACATCGATACCCATGCGGTCGTAGAGCATTTTGAGTTCATTGACAAGCGCGATGTTGACAGCGCGATAGGTATTCTCCAGGATCTTGCTCGCCTCAGCGACTTCCGCCGTTCCCACTTGAACAGTGCTTTTGACGACCTTGGCATACAAGTGGTTGGCCAACTGGCCGCTGACTGCATCGATTCCGCCGACAACCTTGGGAATAGTGGGTGCGGAGAAGTTTTTGTTGCCCGGGTCTTCCCGCTCTGGACTGAAGGCGAGGAAAAAGTCCTTACCGCAACTCAAGCCGGGCTTTTCGAGGATCGGTTGAACGATTCGCCGAGTGGTACCCGGGTAGGTGGTGCTTTCAAGTACGACAAGTTGGCCGGGCCTAAGGGTTTTGGCGATGGCTCGGGCCGAGTTTTCGACGAAGGAAAGGTCCGGTTCTCGAGCGGCAGTCAGAGGAGTAGGCACACAAATCAGGATGGCATCAGGCTCACTCAGTCGTTTGAAGTCAGCAGTGGAAGAGAATCCCTGACTCCGCATCTTTTGGATGGTAGTGCCATCAATGTGACCAATATAACTTTCACCACGGTCAAGTTTATCCACTTTGGCTTGATCGACGTCAAAGCCTAGCACCCGGTAGCCGCCATTGACAAAGGCTTGGGCCAAAGGTAACCCGACATAACCAAGCCCGATAATACCAACGAGAACCTGACGGCTTTCGATCTTGGCAAGGAACTGCTCTGCGACTGGAGGCATGGATGGTTCAGCCAGAAAAAAGGGCATTGAGTACTCTGTCTCCTCGGTTTAGATGGTAGGTCTGGTCTTGTCTAGCAGGGAATCTGAGTGACAGATGGAGAATCTGGCTGAAAAGTACCAGCCTTGAGGCCGAATGAAGTTAAAAAGTTGGTTCAATCGTGCTATTTTTTGCTTGGAATTGTCAAGCACTATCCTCATGATGTTACTTGCATGTACAACTGGTTTTTCTACAGGAGCCCCACTATGCGTTATGTCGTCGGTACTTTAGCTTTGGCCCTTTTTCTTGGAACTGCCGCTCCATCGGTAGCGCAGGATAAAGAAAAGTCAAAGTCAGGCAGCACGAAGGAAAAAGAGAGCAAAGCTCGTGGTGTATTGCCACAACACTATCGCCAACTCGCATTGAGTGATGAACAGCGTCAAACCATCTACAAGATTCAGAATGAATATTCTGATAAGATCGACGATCTTCAGAAAAAGATCGACGACATGAAGGCTGAACGGAATGCCAAATATCTGAAAGCTCTCACCAAAGCTCAACGTGATCGCCTTGAGGAGATCAAAAAGGGAGCTGAGAAGGAAGAGAAAGAGAAAGAGAAGAAGGACAAGTAATTACTTCCGGGATCAGGCAACTGGACTCTATGATAGTCCAGTTGCCTGATCGAACTGAGGTTACCCATGCAGCGAGCTCGATGTCCTTACTGTCAGCAGAAGTTAGACTTGCCTGACGATCTGGCTCCTGGCGTCATGCTGCAATGCGCTGAGTGCGGCAAACAGTTCCTCCCGCCATCTTCCATCAAACCCCAAAGCGATCAGCCGATACGTCGTAAGAAGAGGAGAAAGGCCCGAACTGTTCAACGATGGACGCGGCGCTCCATCATTCTCGTCACGAGCCTGGCGTCTATCGTTTTGTTGATCGGCACGCTGCTGCTTTTGTGGCTGATGCAGCCGGGCTATTCCAAATTCAATGATCAACTTTCGGCGCAATATGACAAGTTCAGCACTATTATCGCTCAACATGTTAGTCCCAAACCCATCAACAATCTCACAGTGTTCCTCAAACAGTTTGAAAAAATCGGACCGCAGTTGAAAGACCTACAGGTTGAGGTCAAATCCATTCGAGCGCCGGAAGATCAAAAGCCTTTGCTAAATAGTCTCACAACCCTGATAGATTCCATGACACGTTTCAGCCAGTCAGACGTCCCTCGATTTCTGGAAGAACTGAAGAAGAAACCCAACAACGAAGCGACAGCGACCGAGATGGTACAATCGTTGATGGAAATTGCCGCCATACACGAATCCCTGGTAGCGGCTCAGAATTCCATGGCGATGCAACACCAGTTAACCATGATCAGGCCTCGTGCTGATGCTCCGTTCTTCTTCACTCCTCCCAGGCGATGAGTCAATGAGAACTCTGGGAGTCATCGAGCCAGTCATGCTGATCGTGGCAGGATTCAGCCGACACTTACAGTTGTTAGAACACGCAGAACAGCAATTGCAACTGTTGTTTGGACCTGTTGCGCTTACCGGCCCTACGATTGAGTTTCGTAATACCTCCTACTATGAAGCGACGATGGGGCCTGGCTTGCTCAAAAAATATTGGGCCTTTTCCCGCCTGCAACCGCCCGAGAATTTGGCTCATGTGAAGAGGCAATCCATTGAACTGGAACAGGAATGTATTCAGAGTCGCTATTTGGAAACACGTCCTCTCAATCTCGATCCTGGTTTCCTAAGCCTCGGTAAGTTCATCCTCGCCACTACCAAAGACCAGGCCCATCGCGTCTATCTGCATGGTGGCATCTTCGCTGAGGTCACCCTCCGCTTCCACGATGGCGAGTTTGAACCACGTCCCTGGACCTACGCCGACTGGCAGTTGCCCCAGGTGCTGGCGTTCCTCAAAGAAGCAAGAAAGTTCTACCTCAAGAACAAGCCGGACAATGTCACCACCTTTGCTGAGTTGCCCCCACTCCTCGTTCGTGACACTTCCCAACCGTAAGCCGTTCGTTATCTTATCCTGCATGCTTTCCCTTGCGATTTGGGCCGATGCCGCCCCTGTGATTTCTCCCAGCCTTCTGTCTGCCCTTCCGTTTGTCGTCCTGTTGTTGTGCATCGCCGTATTACCACTCTTCCATGGCACCCACCACTGGTGGGAACGCAACCGGAACAAGTTGCTCATCAGCGTCGCCCTGGGACTCGTCACGCTGCTCTACTACTTCTTCCGCAACGTGGGCTTCAATCATGATGATCATCACTATGACCCCGGCATGGCGACCCTCCTCGGCGTTCTGCATCAGGTTTTCCTGCGCGAATATATTCCCTTCATCGTCATGCTCTTCAGTCTCTACACCATCAGCGGCGGCATCCGCTGGGACATCCGCATGAAGCCGACGCCGGGTGTGAACGCCACGCTATTACTGGTGGGAGCGCTGCTCGCCAGCTTCATCGGCACCACCGGGGCATCGATGCTGCTGATTCGACCCGTCCTCGAAGTCAACAGGCATCGTAAGCACAAGCTGCACACTATCCTGTTCTTCATCTTCCTCGTCGCCAACATCGGCGGTGCGCTGTTACCCTTGGGCGATCCGCCCCTGTTCATCGGCTATCTACGAGGGGTTCCGTTTCTGTGGACTCTGGTGCTGGTACCTCACTGGGCAACCTGCGTGGCAGTGCTGCTGTTGATCTATTTCATCTGGGATACCCTCGCCTATCGCCGGGAAGTCTTGCCCGACGTCGACCTCTCGCCCCACACCGATGGCCGTCGACGGCGAGCCTTTGAGGTCAATGGACGCATCAACTACATCTGGCTCGCTGGAGTGGTCTTCAGCCTCGCCTACCTGGTGCCGGGGAAAGCCTTCCTCAACACCGACTGGATCGTGCCGCCATTCCTGCGTGAAGCGATGATGCTCCTCTTCACCACTCTCAGTTGGCTCACAACGCCGAGAGGTGTAAGAGCCAGAAATCAGTTCAACTTCACCGCCATCGGCGAGGTGGCCTTCCTCTTCATCGGCATCTTCATCTGCATGATGCCCGCCCTCGAGATTCTGCAAGCCCGTGGCAGCGAACTGGGCATCACCCAACCCTGGCAGTTCGTCTGGACTACCGGCGTGCTCTCGAGCTTCCTGGACAACGCCCCCACCTATGCGATCTTCTTCGAAGCAGCGGTCTCCCTGAACCCCGGTTCGACCTTGCCCGCTGACCCGCTTCTCATTGCCATCTCAGCAGGGGCCGTCTTCATGGGGGCGAACACCTATATTGGCAATGGGCCTAACTTCATGGTCAAAAGCATCGCCGAAGGATCAGGGATCGTCATGCCTAGTTTCTTCGGCTACATGCTCTATAGCGTCTCGATCCTGATTCCGCTCTTTATCATTCTCACGTTCCTCTTTTTCCGTTAGACCGTCATTTTCATGCTCTCCCCCTTTCCAAGGGGGAGTTGGAGGGGGTAAATTCCCGGTGGCACTCAAACCCCACCCAACCTCCCCTTGGCAAGGGGAGGAGCAAAAAACACTACTCTTTTTCCGTTAGACTGCTCATGATCGCATTTGACATGCACTTGCATACCAAGAGGCACTCCCCCGATAGTGCCATCAATCCCTTTTCGCTGGTGCGGCGTGCCCAGCAGTTGGGACTGACCGGCGTGGTGATCACCGAGCACGACAAGCTCTGGAGCGAAGACGAACTCGATGAACTGCGGGCAGCCAACCCCGAAATGCAGGTCTACGCCGGCGTCGAAGTCTCTGCTCACGAAGGCCACTTCCTCTGTTATGGCGTCACCGATCTCAGCAAGCTGCCCAAAGGCATCGAGGTGGTTCAACTCTGTCGGGAAGTGCATGCACAGGGTGGAGCCATCGTTGCTGCCCATCCCTATCGCTGGGGGCAGGACTTCGATGACATCCTCAGCCAGCAACCGCTGCTGGATGGCCTGGAAGTGATGTCGTCCAACATGGACGCTGACTGCCGCAAAAAGGCCCGGGCCCGCAAACAGGAACGTAACAACCCCTGGGCAGCGATGGGCAACAGCGATGCCCATCAACTCGAAGTGGTTGCCTGCTGCTACTCGGTCTTCCCGGAGAACATCCGCGACCAGGCGGACCTGCTCGAAGCCATCCGTTCCGGCGATGTCGATGCCCGTGAACGAAACACGACCGAGATCGACATGGTCGATACCAACTACTAGTAGTGATATCAGCCCGACGCGCTAGCAAGGGACGCATGCAATCGCATCATATTCCCTCGCTAGCGCGTCGGGCTGGTATCACAGAAAGTCGCCGCTACCCAACCATTGAAAGCGAAGCCTCGTGGTCTACCTCATCGATTCGCACTCGTTGCTTTATCAGGTCTTCCATGCGGTGCCGATGATGACCGGCCCGACCGGGCAACCCACCAACGCCATCTTCGGCTTTGGCAACGACATGAACCGCCTTCGCAAGCGAAACCCCGAGTACCTCATCTGCGTCTTCGACCCGAAAGGTCCCACGTTCCGAGACGAACTCTACGACCAGTACAAGGCCCATCGCTCACCCATGCCCGACGATCTCTACGGCCAACTCACGGGCATCCGCACGCTGCTGAAAGCGATGCGTATCCCCGCCGTCGAAGTGCCCGGCTTCGAAGCCGACGATGTCCTGGCCACCCTGGCCGTCGCCTTCGCTGAGAAAGGCCAAGAGGTCGCCATCTGCACCAGCGACAAGGATTGCAGGCAGCTCATCACCGACAAGATTCACCTCTACAACGCCCGCAAAGACATGATCTTCGGCGAGAAGGAACTACTCGACGATTGGGGCATCGCTCCCAACCAGGTGGTTGACCTTCTCACCCTCACCGGCGACAGCGTCGACAATGTCCCCGGCATCCCCGGCATCGGTGTCAAAACCGCAGCCAAGCTGCTGCAGGAACACAAGACCTTAGAAGGCATCCTCGCAGCGCTGCCGACGATGAAGAAGAGCAAGCTCAAGGAGAACCTCGAAACCCACCAGGGCATCCTTGAACTTTCCCGCAAACTGGTCACGCTCGATCTCCATGTTGCTGTCGACATTGATTGGGAAGGGTGGAAGCTTCAGGAACCCGATGCGAAGACCCTGCTGAGCTTCTATCAGGAACAGGGCTTCAGCCGCTTCGCCGTCGAACTCCGCGCCGAGGTGGCCAAGAAGATGGCCAAGGCCAAGAAGCAGCGAACCCTCTTTGACATGGGTGATGACGATGACGAAGAAGTGGTCATCGATCCCCAAGGGCTGTTCCTCGAAGAAGCAGCCTGGCAGGGCGACTATCAACTGGTCGATACCCCCGCCAAGCTCACCGAATTGATGACCACCCTCAGGCAACAGCCTCGCTTCGTCATCGATCTGATCACTACCGATACAAACCCACGCCATGCCGAACTGGTCGGTATCGCTCTCTGCTGGCAGACCGGCAAAGCATCCTACCTCCCGCTGCGTGGCCCCGCTCAACAAAAGCTGCTCGACGAGAAGGAGGTGCTGAAGAAACTCAAACCCCTGCTCGAAGATGCGTCCAAAGCCAAGATCAACCACAACATCAAGTTCGACCTGGCTGTGCTGCATCATCATGGCATTGAAGTACATGGCGTGGCCGGCGATGCGATGATTGCCAACTATCTTCTCCAGGCCGGTGAGCGGTCGCACAACCTCAATGATCTGTCTCGAAAGTATCTCGATCACAGCCCGCTTCCGTTAAGCAAACTGCTGACTGAAGGAAAAGTGCAGCGACGGATCACCGACGTCAGCACCACAGATATCGCTGCACACTCTGCGGAAGATGCTGACATCGCCTTCCGTCTGTGTGAGCATCTGGATAAGGAACTGGCTCAGAAGCAGTTAACACCGATCTATCAAGAAATGGAAGTGCCCCTCATCTCGGTTCTGATGGACATGGAAGAGACGGGCATCTGCCTCGATGTCACACTCTTGGAGAATCTCTCAGCCGACTACGGCGACCAGATGAAGACCCTCGAACACGACATCTATCGATTGGCTGGTCGTCAGTTCAACATCGATTCACCGATGCAGCTTCGGGAGATCATGTTCGAAGAGATGAAACTACCCAAAGGCAAAAAGACCGCCCAGACCGGTGAAGCCTCCACAGGCCAGGATGTGCTCGAAGACCTCGCTGCCGCTGGCCACGAACTGCCCCGGCACATCATCAACTATCGACAACTGGCCAAGCTGAAGGGCACCTATCTCGATGCTCTCCCTGCCCAGGTCGATCCCAAGACCGGTCGGCTTCACTGTCAGTTCAATCAGGCGGTCGCCGCCACGGGCCGGCTCAGCAGCAGCAGTCCCAACCTACAGAACATTCCCATGCGGACCGATCAGGGGAGACAAATACGCAAGGCCTTCGTGCCCACCGAAGGGTACTCGTTATTGACAGCCGACTACTCACAAATCGAGCTGCGCATCTTCGCTCACCTCTCCGAAGACCCGGCCCTGATGCAAGCATTCCAGGAAAACAGAGACATCCATACCTTCGTGGCGGGTCAAGTTTTCGGCGTGCCCGAAGCCGATGTCTCCTCCGAACAGCGTGGCATGGCCAAGACGGTCAACTTCGGCGTCCTCTATGGCCTCAGTCCCTATGGCCTCGCCAACACCCTTGGCATCACACAGGACGAAGCAGCCAGCTTCATTGAGGGCTACTTTGCTAAATATCCGGGCGTCGTAGCGTTTCAGGATGGCGTACTCACCCGAGCTAAAGATCAGGGCTTCGTCACCACCATCGCCGGTCGCCGTCGGGAGATCACCGGCATTCGGGCCAAGTCGAGTTACAAGAATAGAAACCAGGCCGAGCGTGAAGCAGTGAACACCGTCATTCAAGGCTCAGCGGCAGACATGATGAAGTATGCCATGCTGCGGATTCATCGAAGGCTCAAGGCTGAGGAGTTGCCGGCCCGGATGCTCTTGCAGATTCACGATGAACTGGTGCTCGAAGCCAAGCCTACTCATCTCGATGAAGTGAAGGAACTCGTCAGAAACGAGATGATCCACGCCATGGAACTCAAAGTTCCGATAGATGTCGATGTCAGCAGCGGCCCAAACTGGCTGGAGACGAAGTAGCTAACGAAAAAACCGGTGCCCCAGAAGAGGGACACCGGTTGAGCGTGTTTGAGCTGAATGGCGTTCCAGACGCAAGCTTACTTGCTCGCCTTCTTGAACATCTCGATGCGATCCTTGTATTCCTGCTCATCGGGTGCCATCTTGAGAGCCTTTTCGATGCACTCGATAGCCTTGGCAGTGTCGCCGTTGGCAAAGTGCGCACAAGCCAGGGTATCGATAATGGCGTGCTCCTTCCCCTTCGTGGCATCCACGCCACGCTGGGCGGCCTTGAGAGCCAGTGCGATCTGTGCCTTGTTCGCCTTGGAGGGACGAGCAGGATCAACAAAGGCCCAGGCGATTTCATTCAGCTTATTGCCGTCATCTTTGAAAAGTTCGCTGACGAGGCGTTCGCCGTACTTTAGGACGTCGTCCTGGTTGGCGTCCTTGTCGGCAGCCATCAGATTGAATTTGGTGGCACCCAATTGTTCTTCGAGTTCGGGGGTATCCTTGATGGCTGCGTCAAGCACTTTTACCATGGCGGCTGGGCCTTCGGCTTGAGCTTTACGTATATCAGCGCTCAATTGGCGGAGCTTGGCCTTGGCGGCCTTGTCCTTCTTGGCTTTGGCGATGGCCTTGTTCATGTCGTAAGTGCCGGCAACCACTTCTTCGAGAACCTTGTCGATCTGACCAGGATGACCGATCCAGGCGATCTTGCCGTCGCCGTTCACAATGAAGGAAGCGGGGATGCCATCCTGCTCGGCGGCGGTCATCCAGTTCTTGGCCATTGGGCCGTCACTGGGATCTTCGTCTTTGCCGACCTTATCGGTGGCGACTCGATATTCCATCTTCTCGCCCATTTCCTTCACGAAGGGGACGACCTTGGAAGCATCGCGCTCCCAAACGCTGACACCGATGAAGGTAACCTTGTCGCCATACTGTTTTTGGAGCTTGCTGAGGTGGGGAATGGTCGCTCGGCAGGGTCCGCACCAGGTGGCCCAGAACTCCACGACATAGATATTGCCTGCTTTGAATTCCTTAACAGCTTCACCCTTGACGAACTCGTTGACTTCGAGCTTGGGTGCAGCGTCGCCAATGCCCAAAACCTCGGCTGCGCGAACTGAACCTGACAAAAACATCACGCATGCAATTGCCAAACAGAATAGCCGCTTCATGACACTATCCTCAGGAGAATGTAGTCAACACAGTGCTGGTCATCATACATAGCTTTTGCGGCAAGTGTTAGCAAATCGGCGGTAATATCTAGTTGCTAGTTGAGAGTGGAGAGTAGAGGGTAGAGAGTCAGGACAAGACACTCTCAACTCTTCACTCTGAACTCTACTCTCTCGATTAACACTAAACCAAGAAATCAAGAGCTAATGATGAATCTTCGGTGTCGTAACGGCAACATGGCTTGACAAAGCCGATGAGGAACAGGAACCTATGAGTATCCCCTCACGGATGAGAGCGATAGTTCTCATCGCTTCATTTCACGGGCCATGGCAGGATGTCATGAACATTGCACTTCCTCCGCTGCATCCCTGGCAGATTCACGACGAGTCCATACTCGTTCGACATCGAGATTACACCATTCGTCTGGCTCAAACCGAGGAAGACCGCCGGGCCGCCTACCGCTTGAGGTTCGAGGTCTTCAACCTCGAACTCAACGAAGGCCTCGATTCGGCCTATGACACCGGAGAAGATGTCGATCCCTTCGATGTCGTCTGCGATCATCTCATCGTCGAACACCAGGCGACCGGCAGGGTCGTTGGAACTTATCGGGTGCAAACGGGCAAGACCGCTGCGTTAGGCAAGGGGTACTACAGCGAACAGGAGTTCGACTTCGCTCCGTTTGAACCCATTCGAGACGAAGTGATCGAACTGGGCCGTGCCTGCGTGCATCAGGACTTCCGCAACTACGATGTCATCAACCTCCTCTGGCATGGCATCTCCAAGTATGCCCACCAGACCGGGGCACGCTACCTGATAGGCTGTTCGTCGCTCACCTCCCAGGATCCTCAGGAAGGGTGGGCTACCTACCGTCGACTGGAACGACACCTCGCTCCGGAGCCGCTGCGAACGATTCCGACCGTCGGTTATCGTCTACCTGCCTTGGCCATGGAACAGACCGATGACCTGCCCGATCCTCCCAAGCTTTTGCGGATGTACATGATGCTCGGCGCCTACATCTGCGGCGAGCCGGCCATCGACCGGGCGTTCAAGACCATCGATTTCCTCACACTGCTGGACCTCGAACATTTGGCCCCCAGCTTCCGCGTCCGGTATCTGGGGCATAAGTAGCGGTTCCATCTTGCTCCTTCCCTTACCAAGGGTAGGTTGGGTGGGGTTGAATGTTGCGCCAGAAGCTACCCCCTCCTACTCCCCCTTGGAAAGGGGAGAGAACCGCTTGCCCTTCGCGCTTTCCCGACTTCCGGGTACCATGCGGCGATCATGGAACGGACGTCCCCACCACATTGTTGCTGGTTCCTCCGCACGATGGCATTCAGCCTGATCGTGATCCATTCCGTGCTCACCTGGCAACTCTTTGGCGGCAACTGGGCTCTACTTTTGGAAGAGACTCCCGTTGTTGACGGCCAGCATGCGCGACTACTCTACTACGGTCAACAGGTCGCCCAGTCGGTTCGGGAAGAAGGCATTACTGCCACCACCTACGATTACCATTTCCAGGCAGGCCTGACGATTTCGCCATGGGCTTCGATTGAAAGCCGCTTGGCCGTGCTGGCACGAATGATAAGTAGCGAACACCCGCTGGCAACCTACAAGATACTCCTGTTCCTCACGTGGCTTAGTTTGCCGTGGTCGCTGTGGATCATGTGCCGGGTCGGGAACCTGGGAAGTGGAGCCATTTCGGGTGCGCTACTGCTTTTCCTTGGCTGTGCCTGGAGCCCGTGGGGTATTCAGTTGCTCAAGCAGGGGGAAACCGATGTGATCATCGGCACCGCAGCCATGGGGCTGGCCCTCGCCAACATGGCCCGCAGCTACGCTCGCCCCCGCTGGTGGACCCTGCTCGGTTGGTTTGGCACCGCAGCTACCGCTCTCTACTTCTGGCCTGCGACAATATTGCTCCTGTCGTTTTGTTTCATTCTGTTCCTGGGACTTCTGGCCGGTCGCCTCCCCTGGGCTCGGTTCGTCGGGCTGATCGCTTGCTTTGTTGCTGCTGTCGCCATCAACTTCTTCTGGATGCGGGAATGCTGGCACACCTGGTGGATGTTGGCTGATCGTGAGATGATAGTTTCCTCCAGCTTCCACGATCTGTTTAATCTGAAAGCCAATCTGCAACTGATGATCTGGCCAGGGCTCCTGCTTGTCATCGGCTTCCTTGGTACCCGCACGCTCCGCAAAGGAATCGGTGGACGCTCCGCCCTCGTCTGGAGCTTCGGCATCATGCTCACCTCCGCTGCGGCGCTACTGCCTCAGGAGATTGAGAGCCTGCATCTCGACAAAGCGCATGGCTGGTGGTGGTGTTCCGTCTGGCTGGCAACCATTCCAGTCGGTAAACTCCTGGCTTCCATCATGGAATGGGTCAGCTCGAGATTAGGAAGTTATCAGCGCAGCATGGTTGTCATGTTCGTGTTGTTCGGCACGCTTGGATCCTTGTTTAGAGAAGAACTGGCCCGCTTGATTGTCCGTCTCCAGGAGCAAGGCACGGTGCAAATGCAGGTGCCTATAGCGGTGAGTGAAACAACAGGAAAATTGATGCAGTTGACGACTAATGAAGCCCGCATTCTCTGGGAAGAGACTGCTGAGAACGGGGCTTGGTCGCCTCTGCTTCCCAGTCTGGTCGAGCGATCCTTCGTGGGCGGTCTCGGTAGGGCTGAGGCAGTGAGTATTGAACCGATGCAGGTGCGTTTGGCTACCGGTTCATTAATGGGCAAGTCGATGGAACTCTGGAGCCAAAGCGACCTTAACGCTTTTGTTACCGATTGGAATATCGGCTGGGTGTGTGCTTTCCAGCAGGCCTCGATTCAGCGATGGCTAACCATGCCGGAAGCGATTGTCGTGGCCGAGTTGCCTCAAGGGGGCAAACTCATCCGGTTGTCTCGTCGCTTCAGTTACTGCAAGCAGGGGCAGGCCACACTAAACTATACCGGACAGCGACGACTCACCTTGACCAACCTCGTTCCCCAAGACGGTCAGGTTGTGCTAAGTCTTCATTATCATGCGACTATGCACACGGTCAACAACAAGGCACGTCTCGATACCTGGCAACATGCCTTCGATGGCATCCCCATGCTCCGCCTTCGCATTTCCGGCCCGATGGAACGCTTGACGATAGAGTGGTAGGCGGTACATTGGCGAAGCACTATTGCTCCCCTGGGTGCCACCATGAACTACGCCGTCCTCTACGAATACTCTCCCGACAAAGAGAAAATTGCCGCCCATCGTCCCGCTCATCGCGAACATCTCAAGTACCTGCTCGACAACGGCCAACTCCTGGCGGCAGGGCCGATCACCGACGATTCGGCGCGCTGATTGTCTACCACGCTGCCAACGAACACGAACTCCAGACCTTCATCACCAGCGATCCCTTTCACCAGGCCGGCATCTTTGTCCGCTGGCAGATCAAGCCCTGGAAAGTGGTCTTTGGCAACAGGCAACTCTTACCCGATGGCGGCCCATGACGATCGTAAAGCTCCATTACCTCCCGAAGGCGATCACCCATCTGAAGTCGCACAAGCCCATGCATGGCATTGTCAAGCGAGTGGGTGCCTTTCAGCCCAAGCCTGTTGCACCACATGACTACTTCCGCATCCTGACCTTTTCGATTGTCAGCCAGATGCTGTCACTGAAGGCGGCAGCGACGATACAACAGCGGCTGGTCAGCCGCCTGAAGCCACGAAAGGTCGTGCCTGCAGCCATGCTGGCTCTCAGCCACGATGATCTGCTCGGAGTAGGCCTCTCCAACACCAAAGCCCGGGCGATGCATGACCTCGCCAAGCGAACTGCCGAGGGCACGCTCCCCCTCAAGAAGTTCCCGCATCTGGAGAACGACGAGATCATCGAACATCTCACCGACGTGCATGGCATCGGTCGCTGGACGGCTGAGATGTTCCTCATGTTCGGCCTCGTCCGCCCCGACGTCTGGCCCGTCGATGATCTCGGCCTAAGGGCAGCGATCAAGAAACTCGATAAGCTCTCAGAGATGCCGAACAAGGTCTATACCATGGAGCGTGGTGAAGTCTTCGCCCCCTACCGCACCATCGCCTGCTGGTACCTGTGGCAGAGCCTTAAATAACAAGCGAGTACTGTCATGAGAGCAGCCTACTACTCCAAAACCGGCCCCGCTGATGTCATCCAGATCGGCGAACTGCCCACACCCGTTCCCGGCACTGGCGAAGTCCTGGTGAAGATCAGCTACTCCGCCGTCAATCCCATCGATCTCTACATCCGTTCCGGAATGGTAGCAGCCACGTTGCCATCCACGTTTGTGCCCAACGCCGACTTTGCCGGCGTCGTAACCGCTGTGGGTAGCGGTGTAAAACGGTTCAAGGTCGGTGACCAGGTCTGGGGCAGCAATCAAGGCATGGCTACCCGGCAGGGCACCGCTGCTGAGTACGCCGCCGTTCACGAAGACTGGGCCTATCCCTTACCGAACGGTGTGAAGCCCGAAGACGCTGCCGCCGTTGCCCTCACCGGTATCACTGCTCACCTGGGCCTCTTCCAGACCGCTGAGTTAAAGCCCGACGAGACCGTCTTCGTCAACGGTGGCACCGGCGGCGTCGGTTCAATGGTCGTACAAATGGCCAAAGCTCATGGCTGCAAGGTCATCACCACCGTCGGCAGCGAGGACAAGGCAAAGTTATGTCGAAGCTGGGGCACCGATCTGGTCCTCAACTACAAGACCGACGATATCGCCGCCAAGGTCAAAGAGTTCACCGGCAACCCGGGCGTCAACGTCTGGTTCGAGACGCAGCGTGATCCAAACTTCGAGACCATCCTTCCGTTGATGAAGCTGCGTGGGCGTGTCGTGATCATCGCCGGTCGGGCCTCCAAGCCGCCGCTTCCCTTTGGGATGTTCTACACCAAAGACCTCTGCATCTGCGGCATGGCCATGTTCAATGCCAGCGCCGCCGAGCAGCGAGTTTGTGCCGAAGACATCAACCGCTGGCTCGCCGCTGGGAAGCTGAAACCGGTCATCGGCAAGACCTATCCGCTCGCTGAAACAGCCGAGGCCCAACGCTTCCTCGAAGCCAATACCATGCACGGAGCAGGCACGCTGGTTGGCAAAGTCGTGATTCATGTACAATGATGGTAGGCATCACGCTCCGCGTGATGTTGTACTTGCAATGTCCTGGTACAGTGTCCCCAAACCTTCCTTTTGCCCAATCATCTCGCGGAGCGAGATGACTACCATCATGCCCTACCCGATTTTCGACCGCTCCCGACTCCGCATCCAACCGTTAGCCCAACGGCAACACGACCTCACGCTCGACAAGATCCTTCCGCTCGATGCTCCACCCTCCGGCTTCAGCCATCCCGCCCTCAAGACCCTGGGCGAACGGCTGCGAACAGCCCATGCCAACGGTGCCTCTGCCATCTTGATGATGGGCGCTCACGTGCTCCGCGCCGGCGTCAGCCGATACCTCATCGATTTGATGGAACGCAAGCTCATCACCCACATCGCCATGAACGGTGCCGGCCCGATCCACGATTGGGAGTTCGCCCTGATCGGAGCGACGACCGAGAGCGTGGCCAAGTACGTCCGCACCGGCGAGTTCGGCCTCTGGGAAGAGACAGGCATGATGAACGACGCCATCTCCTTCGGAGCCATGCAGGGGATAGGACTCGGCGAAGCCATCGGGCAAACGATTCTTAATGGCAACTTCCCCAACAAGAATGTCAGCGTCCTCGCTGCTGCTGTGCGGCTGCGTGTCCCTATCACCGTCCACGTCGGCGTCGGCTACGATATCATTCACGAACACCCCAACTGCGATGGTGCAGCCCTTGGCCAGACGAGCCATCGAGACTTCCTCACCTTCGCCCACAGTTGCCAGCGCCTCGAAGGGGGTGTGATGCTCAACTTCGGCACCGCTGTGATGGGGCCTGAGGTCTATCTGAAGGCACTGACGATGGCCCGCAATGTCGCCCATCAAGAGGGCAAGAAGATTTGCCACTTCACCACCGCAGCATTTGATCTGGTGCCTCTCGATGGCGACCTCACCCACGAAGCCCCCAAGACCGATCCCAAGTACTACTTCCGTCCGTGGAAGACGATCCTCGTCCGCACCGTCGCTGATGGTGGCGAGAGTTTCTATATCCAAGGCGATCATCGGCTGACGGTGCCTGCCCTCTATCATGCTGCGGTGGAGAACTCGGCATGAAGGAGTTGCTCCGCCGAGTGATGCCCGCTTCGCTGAAGCGTTGGGTGAAGGAACAGGTGCTGCACGACCAGCCTTTACCGAGTTGGACGTATGCAGAGGATGGCCTGTGTACCATGCACTTGGCTGACTTCCTGAACGATGCTTCATTCCAGAAGGCCTACGCAGCAGGCAAGGCGACCGGTTCCTGGCCCGACGGCGATCTCCGTTGGCGGGTCTACGTCGCCCTCTGGGCCGCCCGTCAGGCATGGAAACTGAACGGCGACTTCGTCGAATGTGGCGTCCACCTCGGCGGCCTGGCGACGGCGATTCTCGCCGATCTGAACTGGCCCCAGTCGCCGAGCCGGCACTTCTATCTGCTCGATACCTTTAACGGCTTCCCAGCCGATCAGCGAGGTGTCGCTGCTGAGGTCCACCGAGACGATTACCTCGATGATGTCTGGCCCCAGGTACAGTCTCACTTCAGCAAGTATCCCTCGGCCAAGTTGATTCGAGGAGCAATCCCGCAAACGCTGGCTGAAGTGAAGTCTCAGCAAGTAGCCTACCTCTCCATCGACATGAACTGTGCCGAACCCGAAGTGGCTGCCCTCGAATACTTCTGGCCCCGCATGGTTCCTGGCGGTCTCGTGCTGCTCGATGACTACGCCTTCGCTGAAGCCTATCGTCGGCAGAAGGAAGCGATTGATCGCTGGGCTAAACCCTTGTCCCTTCCCATCCTGTCGCTGCCCACCGGACAGGGACTCTTGATCAAGGCGTAACGCATGGCTGAGACGATTGCCTTGATCCATGTTCATCGTGTCACCCAGCAGGCCCTGGCCAAGGCGCTCGATCAGGTTCTGGTCGAGTGGAAGTACCGTCGGGTTGCAATGACACCCGTACCCGGTAACGGCCTGCGTGATATTCAGGAGTCGTTTGATCGTGGCGTCGGCCATCTCACCTATCTCCTCAGCCCGGAGCGGGGCAATTGGACGACGTTGATCCAGACTTTCGCCGAGCGCGACGATGCTCCCTTCCTGGCTGATCTCTCCAATCGACTCAGTCAGCAGTTGCAGACCCATTCCCTGGCGATCCTGCTCCACGATGAAGGCGTCCTCTTCTACAACCTCGATTACCGTGGCACCCCCCGTGATGGCTACTCCAGCAACCCTCGCCACTTTGCCGATCACAAGCTCAGCGATCAGGAAGCATTGAACAGCCGCCACATGCCCAAAGCGTTCACGCCGTTGCTGCCCAAGCACATCAAGATCGAAAAGCTGATGGACCTCCTCAACGCCGGATGGTGGCACGCCTTCGATGCCAAGAAACTCGACGATGACGGCGAACCGCTCGAAGAGGAACTCGTCATCGACGAAGAAGAACGACTCGCCACCCTCGGCGTCCTGCTGCAACTCAACGGCTCCGCAGGGTACCCCTTCGGCCAATGGCGAACCACGACGATGATTGATTGGAAGCACTATCAGGTGCTGCAATATCAAGCCAAGGGGCGGGCGCTGCCGATGGCGTGAAATGATTGTTTCAGGAGTGAAGCTACTTTATCTTTGAATGTATTATGACGATAGACTCGCGAGGATGGATGTGTGATTGCACATTTGACAACCTCGGTAGGTAAGTCAGGCAAGTTGCTGTCGAGTTCTTTGCCAGTGACCAGAATGAAATTGGGCTTCAAATAGTCCAAAGTCTCAAATAGAGCAGGCTTGGCATCCCTCCACATTTCCTTTGATGGTCGGTCTAACGGTTTGTCGCCTACAAACTCCTGAATAAAGTTGTAGAAAGCAACACGACTCCAGAACCATTTCCGTATTGATGTGTGTAACTTAGTGCCCGCATCTAACGTCATGACCAACCGTTGAATCGAAGAAAAATAGCGATAACTTCGCCTCATAGCCAAGTCTTGAACCATTCTTACTGTATAGTCAGGTGTTGCTGACCCCTTCGGACCATAATGTGATTCACCTAAGATCAAAAGCCTTAGACCGCCATACCCTTCAGTGTTGTAGAGTTCACCGATGAATGGCATAAAGAACATATTAGGGCTCATTTTTGTTGGGTGATTCATCTGAATACCTTAGATATTGTTGCAGGAATGATAGGCAGTTCCAAAGCTATCCCGTCAATTAAATATCTTCAACACCACCTTCCCCGCGTGCTCCCCCGATTCCAACCGACGATGGGCTTCACCAGCCTCCGCTAACGGGAACACATTATCCATCACCGGCTTCATCGCCCCGCGCTTAACCAGCGGCCAAACGCGCTGCAGTACCGCTGCAACCAGCCTTGACTTCTCCGCCACGCTTCTGGGCCGCAGCAACGACCCGGTCACCGAAGCCTGCTTCCGCATCATCAAACCAATGTCTAACTCACCCTTCGCTCCGCCCCGGGTCGCAATGGTCACCAGCCGCCCCTGATGAGTGAGACATTCCAGATTCTTCTGCAAATAACTACCTCCCACGATATCGAGGATGACATTCACCCCTTGCCCGCCTGTCACCTCGTTGACACAACTGGTGAAATCATCCGTCTTGTAGTTGAAGACCGCCATCGCTCCCAGGTTCTTGCAGGCGAGCATCTTGCTGTCGCTGCCCACGGTACACAAAACCTTTGATCCCAATGCGACTGCTAACTGAATAGCAGTCGTTCCAATCCCACTGGCTCCTCCATGCACCAGCAGCGTCTCGCCCGGCTGCAATCGACCGATCTCGAAGACATTGCTCCAGACTGTGCAGCACGTCTCCGGCAGCGCCGCCGCTTCTTCCGCAGTAGCCGGCCCATGCGGTAATTCAGGCCAGGGCAGACACTGTCCCGCAGGCACAGCCACATACTCGGCATAGCCCCCGCCAGCCAAGAGTGCAGCCACACGATCCCCGACCTTCCATGAAGCAACATCCGAAGCGACAGCGACAATCTCCCCCGCCGCTTCGAGCCCCAGTATCTCAGCAGAGATCCCCGCCGGCACCGGATACTTCCCCCGCCGTTGCAACAGATCAGCCCCGTTCACCCCCGCTGCTTCCACACGCAGCAACACCTCACCGGTCTGTAAACTCGGCACAGGACGCTCCGCGATCTGCAACACTTCCGGGCCGCCGGGTTGAGTGATCACACAAGCTCGCATCGTGGTTGGGGTCATGGCATTTCGATCTGTCAAGAGGAGGAACGAAAAAGCACATCATTGCTCTTGCACGGCACCGTGCCGTTTGTTACGGCAGGGCTCGCACTTTGTACTCTAAGGGTTTGAGGACTGGTGTGCGACATCCCGCATTCCTGAACTATAATGCAGAAGTCATGAAAGTACGACGACCGTTAGTCAAAGATCTGGTCTTCCAGGCCTACACCAGGCCGCTCCACCCGGAGCTCTTCGCCATCCGGGCCAGGGAGCGTGTGCAGAAACTGGGGCACGATGTTACCGCCCAATTGACAGCCACCGGTCACGTCGTCGTCTGGAACTCGCAGGGCCGTTTCCTCACCGAAGTGCTGACCAAGGCTGACATCATCCTGCCTGCCAAGCGTCTACTCGAATACCGCATCCTCTCCGGCTTTGGTCCCATCTACTGTGAAGTGCCGGCCCGAGGCGATCAGCCCGGCTACCACTACCACGCCTGCTTCCAGAGCGAGATGCTCGAATGGCCCGACTTCTGCCGTGCTCATGACGAGATCGAAGCTGATTCCAAGAAACGCGGCATGATCGTGCGCATACCCACCAAACGCAGCAAGGCCTATCCCTCACTAGGCTTCCTCGTCCTGGAAGGTCACCCTGAATGTCTGCTTATCCATGCGTTCCACACGTTCCCGGATGAGCAGACGGTGGTGAAGTCGCAATCGTTGATTGAGTTTCGGTAAGGCAGCAAGCGTCATGCTCCCCCTCACCCCAACCCCTCTCCCTACAGGGGAGAGGGGAGAAATACACCTACTTCCCCGCCACCTCTACCGCCTTCTTCTTCAGCTTCTGTAGATCGAGTTTCCCGCTACCTAGTACTGGCATCTCTTCGATGCGGTAGTAGTTCCGTTCATCGGGCAACCACAAGTTCGGCATCCCGCAGCTAGGCAGTTTCTTCTGGACCTCGTCGATCTTCATCCCCTCAGCATCCACATACAGCACCACCAGCTTCTCGCCCTTTTTCGGATCAGGCAAACCGACGACAGCGAAGACCCGGTCAGCGGAGCCGATGATGTTGTGCAGTTCATCCTCGACACGAACATGGGGCACCATTTCGCCGGCGATCTTGCTGAAGCGTGACAGACGGTCGGTGATCATGATGAAGCCATCTTCGTCGATCTTGGCTACATCGCCGGTGACGTACCACTTGCCGCGCATCACTGACTTGGTGAGTTCAGGCTTGCCAAGGTATCCTTCCATGACGTTGGGGCCATAGACGAGCAGCATGCCTGGCTCATTGGGAGGCAGGTCTTCTTCCGTCTCAGGGTTGATGATCTTCACAGCAATACCAGGGAAAGGTTGACCAATGCAGCCGATCTTGGCACCGACCTGGCGGACACCATTGAGTTCGGTATCGGGAATATTGGCCGAGACACCGGGCGAGAGTTCCGTAGTGCCATACCCTTCCTGCGGCTCGATGTGGAACCGTTCCTTGAATTTCATCTCGAACCGAAGCAGGCAGCTTCTCCGCGCCGGTCATCAACAGACGCAGGCTGGCGAAGTCTTCCTTCTCGCACTTCCGCAGATAGAAACGCAGGAACGTCGGCGTCGTGGCGAAGATCGTCGCCTTGAACTCTCGGCAGGCGTCGCCCACATCCTTGCCCTGTCTCGGATCAGGGTAACAGATGGCTGAGGCACCGGTGACGATGGGCAGCCAGAAGCAAATGGTGTAGCCGAAGCTGTGGAACAGAGGCAGGATCGAAAGCAATCGGTCCGTTGCGAGCACATCGATAGCCTGCGATACCGATTCGATATTGGAAACGAGGTTGTGGTGACTGAGCATCACCCCCTTCGGTTCGCCGGTGCTGCCACTGGAGAAGATGACCGTGGCCAGGTCATCCGCCTTGTGCTTGCCCAGGCCGAGCACAACGTATTCGATGATAATCCGTGGCAGCAACAGGAACGTCAGAAAGGTTCGCAGCCTGACAAACTTGGTGATGAGCGGAGCAAACTCTTCGAGTTCGATGATTTCAACGTCAGGTCCGAAATCAAACGGAAGCTTGTCTTCGATCTTCTTGCGGAAGAGTCGAGAGGTGATGACATGCTTGATCTTGCACTGCTGAATGCAATGGTTGACCGTTTCCAGCGAAGCAGTGTAATTGAGATTCACCGCCGTCTTGCCCAACAGGCTGACAGCGATGTTAGCGACGCACCCGCCGACGACGGTAGGTAGCAGTAGCCCGACCATAGGCACGTCGCCGACCCGCTTCTTGATGATGCGAGAAAGACAGGTCGCTCCGGTAAGGGTTTCAATGTAGTTCAACCTGCGCCCGGTCTTCCCCGGCTCCATCAGGCAGGGTCGGAAGCGATGAGAGCAAACTTCTCTGACGAACTCCCTATGCAGAGGCTTGTGTTCTTTGCGACGAAGATTGAACGAGTCAGCCATCAGTTCTTGAACTGCTTGTCGAACGCGCCAGGCTGGTGTCGAAGCGGGCAGGGCGGGGCCATAACTCAAGGTCACAGGGTAGGGTATCTTCTTGGGCCATTTCCAGAAGAGCTTCTTTTGTTGCCAACTGAAGATGCTACCCCAGAGCCGGTCGAGACACGCCGGGATGATCGGCACGTTGGCCTTTTTCAGAATGTGCTCCAACCCTCTCTTAAAGGGGAGCATCGAACCATTGCGGGAGAGGGCGCCTTCAGCAAAGATGCCGACAAGTTCGCCTTTGTTCAAAGCCTCGGTGGCGAGCCTAAGAGCTGAAACAATCTGGCGAGGCCCACTGTCATCAGAGATGGGAATCACCTGGCCAAGATTGAGCAACCAGCGGACAAAAGGAGCTTGCAGATATGGAGCCCAGACAAGGAAGCGAACTTTACGTGGCGAGTTGAGAAAGATGAACATGCCATCGATCCAACTGATGTGATTGCAGACGATGAGGGCAGGCCCTGTCTTGGGCACGTTCTCACGCCCCACCACCTTCACCCGGTAGAGTGCCTTGACGATCGACCAGAAAAATGGGATAGACCAGAGCATACTGAATTCGCTGGAAGAATGTCAGTTCGGTCAATTTGGGAGATTGTTCGGCAGTAGGACGAGCCTGCATGGAATCACCGGCGGGAGAGAGGCCACTATTGGCACAAGGGTATCAGACAGAAGGCGGGAATGCTACCTCATGCGCAACGAAAAAACGCCGATGGTTGAGATCGGCGTTGAGGATTATGAATTTTCGGCTGTTTACGACTTCAGGACTTTGTCTACGGCAGCAGCATAGGCCGTCTTCGGCTGTGCCCCTGAGAGTCGTTCCACCACTTCGCCATTCTTGAAGATGTAGACTTGAGGAATGGTGTTGATGCGGAACTGGGCAGCCAGAATCCTGATTGTCGTCTACATTGACTTTGCCGACGACGACTTTTCCCGCATATTCGTCAGCCAAGGCTTCCACATGCGGGGCAATCATGCGGCAGGGGCCACACCAGACGGCCCAGAAATCGACGACGACCGGAAGGGCGCTATCGACCACTGCACTTTGCCAATTATCCTGGTTCAATTCGACCACGTTCTTCGCAGCCATGTGTCTGCTTCTCCTACCAGAGCATACGTTGGTTTAGCTAGGGCATTGTAGACAAGACCACCGTAGAGGCCAATTCAGATGGTCGAATACTACTCTCACTTCCGATTCCAGAGAAGGCAAGCTTTGAGCATTCTTACGTTCGGGAGGCTTTCTCTGGCTGGTTAGCCCTTCTGCTCGCTCTCGCCAGCAATACCATAGAGTTTATTGGCGTGGCACCCCAATTGCTGTTCTTAGGACGTGGAAATGACATTGACGCATCGTGGTTTGTCGTTGGTGCTCCTGGCAGGCATGGGCCTCTTGTCCGGTTGTAGCGATGCTTCCTACTCGGAAGGAGATCGCTATCACTTTCAGCCCTACACGGTGCTGGAAGGCACGGATACGGTCAAACCATACGAGCTCCCCAAAGAGAAGGCTAAAGAGCTCGATCAACTCCTGCTCAACTACTTCGGCACCCCCTACAAACCCGAAGTGAAGTGCGATGGGACCGAAAACGAAATCAACGAACTGCAACTGACCCCCGAGAAGATGGCACTCGGCAGCAAACTCTTCCTGGCTCAGTGTGCCCATTGCCATGGCAAAGAGGGCAATGGCAATGGCAAGTCGGCTGCGACCCTCAACCCCAAGCCCAGAGACTATCGCTTCGGCAAGTTCAAGTACGTCTCCACCGTCCACAAAGAAGACGATGGCAAGTCCGATACCGGCAAAGCGAGTTTCCCCTGCCGGGCCGATATAGTCCGCGACATCAAGAAGGGTTTGCCTGGTGCCGGCATGAGCGACATGAACCAGGCTGATGATAGACTGGAAGCTCTCACCAGCTATGTGATCCACCTCGCCCTCCGGGGCATGGTCGAATATCGCATGACTCGTCTCTGGCTCGAAGAGGATGAAAAACCCAGCGAGAAGGATGTCACCAAAGAACTGAAAGAGATACTCAAGCAATGGGCCAGCGATGCCAAGACGAGCTACGTTCCCACCGTGCCCTGGGAAGAGATCGAACGAGAGGGTAAGAAAGACAACTGGGCCAGGGGCCGTGATCTGTTCCTGAACAAAGCCGGCTGCATCGATTGCCATGGCAAGGATGGCAGAGCTAATCCAGAAGAACTGAAGAACATTGCTGCTATGAAGGACGATTGGGGTGGTGCCATCAAGCCCAGAAGCTTTGTCTCCGAACCGTTCCGGGGCGGCAATCGACCCATCGATCAGTTCTACCGTATCAAGCTCGGCATTAAGCCTTCTCGCATGCAAGCCATTGATGGCACCAAGTTCAGCGATGCTGACATCTGGAACATCGTCGGCTTCATCCGCAGCCTGGAGGCAAAGAAATAACGACGATGGAGCAGACGAACCGCTATCATCCGGCACTCTTCTGGCTGGCGTTTCTCACGTCGGTCATCGCCTTCGTCCTCATTGGCAGCGGCGGCACCGTGACCTCCACCGGTGTCGGAATGGTCGATGTCACCTGGTCGCTCTCGTTCCTCAATCTCTGCACCGTCCGTGGATTTGAAGAGGTCATTAAGAATCTGGGCCTCTTCATCGAGCATTCCCATCGCCTCATCGGCTTCGTGGTCGGCGTGCTGGCCATGGTGCTCGCTGTTCTGTGCTTTGTCTTCGAGAAAGACCGTCGCCGATGGATTGGGGTAGGGGTGTTGGTCGCTGTCGGGCTGCAAGGGGCCCTTGGCGCTGCTCGAATCCTCCTCAACAACAAACAGGGCGTCGTGAACACCCTCCTGGGCCGTGATTACGCCATGATTCATGGCTTCTTCGGCCAGGTGACTTTCGCTTTCCTCGTAGGCTGCACCCTTTCCTTTTCCCGTAGCTGGGTAAACCGTCGGCAGGATCGATCACCTTTGACCGAAGCATTTCAGACCTACAGCAAGCTCTTGCTCATCCTGTTTCTGGTGCAATTGACCATTGCTGTGCTCGTTCGCCATTACGGCGGCGGGCTGCTCATTATCGCTCATGCTTCGGTAGCGGCACTCATTCTCCTCTTTGTCAGCATGGTCGTCTGGCGGTCCTGGCAGCTGAATTCCACTTTGGTGAGAACGCCAGTATTGGCGTTAGGGCTGGAAGTTCTCATGATGATAGCATTGGGAACAGCAGCCTGGTGGTTCGGTGCTGGCTACGGTGCCATGGAAGAGAGCGCCTCTGACATGCACCGCATGACCTTGGCTACCCTGCATCAATGGCTCGGTGCTCTGACCCTGGCCACCAGCCTGGTCTTCACCCTCCGAGCCAAACGGCACCTGATCCCTGACACTAAGACAGCTTCCTCCATTCCGGGAGTTGTCTGATGGATACCATGCACACCATTGCCCAGACAAACCGTGTGAGTCACGAAGCTGTCGAGCAGTTGACGGCAACGTCCCAGTCCGTCTGGCACGATGCCATGCTGCTGGGCAAGCCACGCATCACCCTGATGGTGATGATGACGGTGGCCATCGGCTTCCTGCTTGCTCCGCTGGGAACGTCGCAATGGATGCTCATGTTGCATGCCATGTGTGGTGTCGGGCTGGTGGCTGCTGCCTCCGGCATTCTGAACCAGGCCTGGGAACGAGATACCGATGCCCTGATGCGACGAACCAAGGCCCGCCCCATGCCACGGGGCCGTCTCAGCCCAGTGCTCGGTTACACCATCGGTTTTGTGTTCGGCATCGTCGGCGTCACCTGGCTCATCCTTGCCGTCAATACGCTGACCGCCTTCCTCGCCTTCCTGACGCTCGTTCTTTATGTCTGCATCTACACGCCGCTGAAACGCTACACCGCCTGGAACACTTTTGTTGGTGCTATCCCCGGAGCCATGCCGCCGCTACTGGGCTACGCTGCCGCTGCCAATGCGTTACCAGTCGAGAGTTGGATCCTGGCAGGTCTCCTCTTCCTCTGGCAGTTTCCCCACTTCTTCGCCATCGCCTGGATGTACCGGGAAGACTATCGTCAGGGTGGCTTGGTGATGGTCTCCACCATCGACGCTACCGGTGGCAAGTTCACCGGTGACATGACGCTGGCAACCGCTTTGGTCCTCGTCGCGTTCAGCATCGTTCCCTTCGCCTATGGCTATACCGGCTACTGGTACCTGGCCGGTGCTCTCCTCTTTGGCGGCATCTTCTGCTGGGCCGCCTGGCGGTTCCTCAGAGTACCTTGCAGGCAGACTGCTCGACAGACTCTTTGGGCATCGTTGCTCTATCTTCCCTTGATGTTTTTGCTTGTCTTGGTGAATGGCCCGAAGGTCTGGTAATCAGCCAGCCCTGTTGCTTCATTGATGTTTTGCCCCATAGTTCATTTTGAATGACTGTGACTCTTGTTCATCCCCTTACCAATACGTTGTTCTCTCTGTAATTTACCATCCATCACGTCTCTTTGGATATCGTTACCAGTACAGGGTCTCCCATGTGCAAACTCGTCAGGATGATGGCTGTTACCATCACTGTGGCAATTACCATGCTTACCGGATTGGCTGCTATGCCTACCTTCGACGCAGACAGCGAGGCTAAAGCTTTCATTGCAGAACATGAGGCCCGCATCAAGCCGCTGGAGAAGACGGCTAGCATTGCCTGGTGGAAGGCCAATATCTCCGGCAAGGATGATGACTTCAAGAAGAAGGAAGATGCTCAGAACAAGTTGGATGCAGCACTGGGAGAAAGCGAGCCCTTCGCCAAGCTCAAGCAACTGAAGGCGAACATGCCCAAGGATGCGTTGCTGGCCAGGCAGATCGACTTACTCTATCTCCAGTACCTGGAGAAGCAGGTCGATAAGGATATCCTTCGCCAGATGACGGCGAAGTCGAACGCTGTCGAACAGGCGTTCAACGTCTTCCGGGCCAAGGTGCGAGGAAAGGAGCTGACCGATTCACAGGTGCGTGAAGTCCTTAAGAAGGATCGTGATCCCCTCTACCGTAAGGATGTGTGGGAAGCCAGTAAACTGGTCGGTGCCAATGTCGAAGCTGATCTTCGTGCCCTCGCCAAGTTGCGTAACCAGGCAGCCAAGCAACTCGGCTTCGGCGACTTCCACAAGATGATGCTCCATCTCAATGAGCAGGATCAGGCGAAAGTGCTGGCCCTCTTTGATGAACTCGACACCCTCACCCGTGAACCCTACCGCCGGGCCAAGGCCGAGATTGATGCGGTACTGGCCAAGCAGTTCAACATCAAGCCCGAAGAGTTGATGCCTTGGCACTATCAGGATCCGTTCTTCCAGGAACCGCCCGACATCTATGATGTCTCTCTCGACGATACCTACTCCAAGGTCGATATTCTCAAGCTGTGCCGACAGTTCTATTCCGGTATCGGTTTGCCCATCGACGATGTGCTGGCCCGCAGCGACCTCTACGAGAAGTCAGGCAAAAGCCCGCACGCCTTCTGCACTGATATCGATCGTGAAGGCGATGTCCGTGTGCTCGGTAACATCGTGCCCAAGGAATACTGGATGGGCACGATGCTGCATGAGCTGGGCCACTCGGTCTACAGCAGCAAGAACATTCCCGCCAGCGTGCCCTATGTGCTGCGAAGCGAGGCTCACATCCTCACCACTGAAGGCGTGGCCATGCAGTTCGAGAAGTTCTCTAAGAGCGCAGCCTGGCTGGCCAGCATGGGCGTGAAGGTGGAAAATCCCGAAGCATTCGACGCCACCGCCAAGAAGATGCAGCGCAATCAGTTGCTGATCTTCAGCCGCTGGTGCCAGGTGATGCTGAGGTTTGAAGCGGGCTTGTATGCCGATCCCGATCAAGACCTCAACAAGCTCTGGTGGGACCTGGTCGAGAAGTATCAGGGCCTCAAACGCCCCGCCGGCCGCAACGCTCCCGACTTCGGTGCCAAGGTTCACATCTGCACCGCCCCCGCCTACTACCACAACTACATGATGGGTCAACTCTTCGCTTCACAAGTCCATCACGCACTCTGCAGGGACGTGCTGAAAGTCGATCCCAAGCAGGCCAACTACACCGGCAAGCCCGCCGTCGGGCAATGGATGAAAGACAAAGTCTTCATCCCCGGCCGTACCTACACCTGGAACGGCCTGACGAAGTTCGCCACGGGGGAGGAACTGAACGCGAAGGCGTTCGCCAGCGACTTCGGGGGAAATAGACAATAGTATGTGAGCGGGGGGCGTCAGCCCCCTGAGGAATCGCAGTGATATGTGAAATGATGCGGGTCTACTCAGGGGGCTGACGCCCCCCGCTCGCACTAACAATTCGTGAATACTACCCCACCATATTCAAACTCACCCGCTCGGCTTCCTCAGCCAGCTTGCGGACATCCTGCGTGATGCGCATCGAGCAGAACTTCGGGCCGCACATCGAACAGAACTTGGCGCTCTTGAAGACATCGTGGGGCAATGTTTCATCGTGCATGCGCTTGGCTGTCTCAGGATCGAGCGACAATTCAAACTGGCGGTTCCAGTCGAAATCGAAACGGGCCTTGCTGAGCGCATCATCCCGGTCACGGACACCGGGCCGGCCACGGGCAATGTCGCCGGCGTGGGCAGCGATCTTGTAGGCGATCACGCCCTGACGTACATCATCTTTATTGGGCAGCCCCAGGTGTTCCTTGGGTGTCACATAGCACAGCATCGCTGCTCCAGCCTCAGCTGCAATGGCCGCACCGATGGCGGAGGTGATGTGATCGTACCCCGGGGCAATGTCCGTCACCAGAGGCCCCAGCACATAGAACGGAGCTTCGTGACAAACCTTCATCTGCTTCTCGACGTTCATCTTCACGAGGTGCATCGGAATATGTCCCGGCCCTTCGACCATCACCTGGCAACCATGCGACCAGGCTTTTCAGGGTGAGTTCACCCAGCGTTTCGAGTTCAGCGAACTGGGCTTCATCGTTGGCATCAGCCAGCGATCCAGGACGCAAGCCATCACCCAGGCTGAAGGTCACATCGTGTGCTTTCATGATCTCGCAGAGTTGGTCGAAATGGGTGTACCAGGGATTCTCCTTATGATGGGCAATCATCCACTCGGCCATAAGTGAACCGCCTCGGCTGACGATGCCAGTCACCCGATTGCGAGTGAGAGGCACGTGGCGAATCAGCACCCCTGCATGGATCGTCATGTAATCAACGCCCTGCTTGGCTTGGTGTTCGACCATATCCAGCATTTGCTGAGGGGTAATATCCTTGGCATCCTTCACTTGCTGCACGCACTGATAGATAGGCACCGTACCGATGGGCACCGGGCTGGCAGCGATGAGTTCCTGGCGGATGGTATCGATGTTGCCACCGGTGGAGAGATCCATCACGGTGTCGGAGCCGAGATGCACGGCGGTGTGTAACTTCTCGAGTTCATCTTCTACTTTGCCGGTGACAGCCGAGTTGCCGATGTTGGCGTTGATCTTGCACTTGGAGGCAACGCCGATGCACATCGGTTCGAGCTTGCCCTTCAGGTGATGGATATTGGCCGGGATGACCATGCGGCCACGGGCAACCTCATCACGGATGAGTTCGGGTTTGAGGTCTTCACGCTTGGCGACTATCTCCATTTCAGGAGTGATGGTACCAGCACGGGCGGAGATGAGTTGTGTCGTCATGGATGCTTCCCCAGGAATGGCATGGGGGAAGCAGGTTGCATCGACCCGGAATGGTATCGACTGGCCGCTTGCCCACGCCGGCATGATCCGGATCGGGTCGTCAGGGTCTGTTCTCAGCCTGGCTCAAGCTGACAGCTCACGGCTGACAGCTAACAGCTAGACACCCCTAGCGTCACATTATCTTAGGGGAATGATGATGAGGAAGGCAATGGCGTTTTAGGAATGGCACAGGTCATTGATTGTATCCTCAGACTGGTGTATTCCTTGGTCTATCTCAACAACTGGTCTACGATCTCACGCCATCGTTCAAACCCATGATACTTCTGCTTCTTTTCGGTCAGCACCTTCGCCAAGTCACTGCGGGCAAAGCGGTACTGCTCAGGGACCAGTAGCGATGGCACGACATCCGTGAACCCATCACCGGCGTAGGCTACGTTGTTTTTTCCCACTTTTTCAATGGCTGCCTTGGTGATGGCTAGCTTGTCCACCCCATTGATGGGCGAGAAGAACTGAGCGCCGTGGGGCATGGCCATCAGCAGCCCTTGGCCTTCGACGAACTTTCCCGGATTGGCATGAATCGGTGGCAGCTTCTCGATGTGGCCGAGCAGCTTGTGAATATACCACGCACAACCAGCCGAAGCGATTACCACATCCCACTCGGCGGCACGCAATCTCTCCAGCAGTGCCGGCAACTCCGGCTCCAGTTCCATCCGGCTCAGAATGTGATCGACTTCTGCTTCGCCGCAACGAATCTCGGCAAAATAACTCTTCAGCACCTCAAAGTGCGTCAGCTTCTGATCGAGATAATCCTGCCAATAGTTTGGCACCGTAGGCGGGAGCAGATGAGCTACCACCAATTGATAAAAGTCCTGACGGCAGATGGTGCCATCGAAGTCGCTGATGAGGATAGAGCGCATTTGTTTAGTAGTTAGTAGCTAGGAGATAGTAGCTAGTAGTGAAGAGACGACACGTTCATGGTATGCATATTGAGCTCGAACAGCGTTCTCATATTTCTACTAGCTCCTAGCTACTAACTTCTAGCTACCAGGTCACCAAGGCATCTCCATCGCATTGACAATGGCCACGGCCAGATCATCAATAACTTTCTGCCGGGCGGTAGCAAGGGATTGACCAATTTCCTGCGCATAGGGAGCAGTCTGTGAGAATATTCTGGGACGAATCTGTGCAGTCGGCAGGACTGGTGGCGGCGACAGAATGTCTGTATTGGGAGAGGCAGGTTGAGGTGCGCTCGGCAACGCCGGCTGGAGCAGGATGGGTCTGAAGTAATCCTGCCCGGTGCGGGAGTCAACATAGCTGGCTTCTACGACCAGAGTGAAATCGCGGGTACGCGCTTCATTTAATTCATTCTGAATGCCCACATGCGTGGTACCCATCTTGATAATGCCCGCCAATTGTGCGTCGGCATGGTCATTCACCACCTTGTAGGGGGTCGTCCCTTCGATGCGTTTAATCACAGCCTGGGTCAAGTCGTATTCGATGTCACGGAAGAAGGTGGTATTACGGAAGATTGGAACTCGAACGGTTTTGATATCCGTCCGAGCGCAGCTACCCATGTGGTAGCCGAAAATGGTCGTATCTTTGCCAGGCTCGCTGGAGCAACCAGCAAGGCACAGACAGGTCAGAAACAATATCGTCGTCACAAACTTCATCTGGTAGATCCTCATCTCCGATCATCGACCGGAGACGCTGTATCAACTATTGGCCGTTGGTAACCCGTTCAGCGGCGACATCCTGCCGAATCTCGTTCAGGCGATCCATGGCCTTCTTTTCCCACTCAGTGCCGGGATAACGCAGGCGAACCAGTTCATAGTAGAAGTGGGCAGCCCCTGGATGTCGTGTTCGCTTGTAGAACTCGGCGACGTTAAAGTCCTTCTGGGCCTGTTGTTCATTGATGCTTTCCAGCGTTCGGTTGAGGAACTCTTTCTTGTCATTGAGTTCCGGGAAACTACGAACCGCTTTATCGACCATCTGTCGGGCTTCGGTCAGTTTGCGGCCATCGTATTCGGGGCCGCCTACCTGACGAATCTTGGACTGAATGGCTAATTCCATCGCCGCAGGTGCCAGCGGTGATCGCGGGTAGTGTTCGACTAGCAGGCTGTAATCGAGATCTGAATCCTGGTATCGTTCACGATAGAAGTTGAGGCCGCCGGCACGGAACAAAGCTTGAGGGGCCAGGGAACCGCTGGGATCCTGTGTGTAAACTGCTTCGCAGGCTTTTAGAGCGAAGTTTTCTTCGTCGAACGTCGGTTTCTCACGATCCCAGTTGAAGAGGCGTGGAGTAACAAACCAGCGTTTTCCTTCGGCGATTTCCTCACGTTCCTGCATTTCCTTGCGGGTGTCTTCGAGCCAGTACTCGGCGATGTAGTTCTGCCGTTCGATGGCTTCACGACGATAGCGTGTGGTCGGGAAGGTCTTGATCAGCTTGGCATAGGTATCACGGGCCTTGGGATAGTACCCTTGAGCAAAGAGGCATTCTGCTTCGTTAAAGATGCACTCTTCAAAGATCTCATTGTTCTTGGCCTTCTCAGCCTTGTTGCCCAACCAATGGAACCACTTCTCCGCATCGCTCCACTGGCTTTGCTGCATCAGCAACTTGGCGGAGGAGCAGTCACCGGCGAGTGTGCCCGGCGTTTGTGCGTCCTGAGCGTCCCAATGTCCGGCACGCAAGATGGTTTCAGCAGGCGGTGGTGGCAAAGCAGCACTTGGCTTTGTCCAGCCATCCCAGGCATCGCTGGGCGACCAGGTCGTGCAGCCTGCGACTGAACTTACCGAAAGAAGGCCGGCCACGAGCCAGGACAGTGTTCGAGTTGGCATCATGCTCCCGACCTCCATGAACTCAGTTTTCACTGAGACGTTCATCCCTGTAGATACTGCATCGTCCGTGGGCGTCGGCCCAACAGGTGGCTGATGGTGTGATTCATCAACCCTCGCAGTTCACTCCGCAGCGGTGGTGCCAGTATTGCTCCCGGCCCCGTTCGCTCTATCTCCTGCAGCGCCTGCCAGGCGTTTGCTGAGATCTCCCTGGCGTAGCGTGCCCGAACCTGACAGTCCGGACACACAATCCCCCCCAGTTGTGGATCAAAGCTCAAGCCCTCAGCCCGGCAAAGCCCGATGGCATGCCGCACACTCGTGCAGGATGGGGGCGAACCCCAGTTCACGGAGCAGTTGCGTTTCAAAGTGCAGGATGATCTCCGCAGTGCCCTCACTGTTTCCCAGCAGTCGCAGCGTCTGCGTACCTGCGTCAAACAGCTCAGGGTGAGGATCATCTTCCTGCGTGAACTCGCTCAAAAGCTCCGCGACATAGTACCCTGCGTAGAGTGCGTCCAGATTTCTGGAGAGCGCTCCAAACCGTTCCGTCACCCGGGCCTCGATGACGAGATCCAGACTGCGGGACGGTTTGCGGAGGAGGACGATACTACAGACCGTCAGCAGGTCAAGTGCAGATTCAAAGTTGCTCTTGAGCCGTCGTCCACCCTTGGCCAAGCCGCGCACTTTGCCCAGTTCACGGGTATAGAGCGTAACAATGCGGCTGGTTTCGCTGAAATCAGTGAAGCGGACGATCAGGGCTATGCACCGTTGTGGGGTCACAGCGAGCGTTTTCGCCAGCGGAGTTTGGTAACGATGACGAAGCGGGACGCAGGGTTAACGCCGTAGTTGACAATCAGCCGTCGTGTAAACCCAACACATCTAGTCATGTCTAGCTTGAGCAAATCATCAATGGGTTCACCGAACTCAAAAGGATGGGCAGACAGTTGATCTTGAATGGCCATCATTTCGTTCTTGAACTCAGTGACAGCTTCGTCATCAACTTCATAGAGTTCAGAATATCGTTCACTGATCCAGGATGTAACCATGCTCCATGATACTTGATAACGAGTACTCAACGCAGTCACTCCTGAAGTGAACTACAGTTTTCTATAGCTTAACCAATCGCTTCTCGATGCGATTCAACTGTCCCTGAATCTTTTGCAGCTCACGGCGTACTTCACTTACAGCTTTTGATTTGCTTGAGGCCTTCTTGCGAGGGGGATGCTTCTTTTCAAGGTCGGCGAATACTTCACCCAGTGATAACATTGGCACTGCTTCCAACTCTGCATCGCTGGGCATGCGATAGTTGGGGCCAAACAATTTCTTCACGTCCTTCATGGTCAGTCGTCGCTTTGGTGCTTTTGGCTTGGGCATGTTTGAGTTCCTCGTTGCTTACTCTATTCTACTATGCTCCCAAGCAATTCTGCAAGAATCTCTTCTCCAAAGCAGTACAGGTAATGTGACTACCCATCACCTGTAAGTTTTATCGTTGATCCAACTACTACTTCTTCTCAAACCGCTTCTTCAGAGACTGCATCACTTGGGCGTTGCCTACTTCGAAGAACCGGCGGAGTTGTTTCGATTCATCATCAGTGCCGTAGTTCATGCCAACGAAGCGGACGCGGGTTTGCTTGTCGTTGATTGGCTCGAAGTAACAGACCGACCAAGTCTTAGTAAAGAGTTCCGTGAAGGGAAAGCCCTTGGGCGTCTTCGTGCATTGAATGCTCAGCATCCGCTCGGGAACGTAGGCACGGATGGTGTTCTCGATGGTATGCTCATCACCCAGTGTCGCTTCCTTATTGTAAGTCGTCTGCATCTTGCCACCGACCTTGAGATCGAACGAAGCCTTGGCGACCATCCACGATTCCAGCCCGTCTTTGGTGGTGAACGCTTTCCAAACCTCAGCGACTGGGGCATCAATGATGCCTTCGTGCTTGAGGGGATTCAGTTCGGCTTTGTTCACAATATTCTTCGTAGGCCGATCGGAATTCTTGAGATAGTCGATCATGTGCTTAGTGACATTGGGCCAGGCGTTCTTGAAGTACTGCTGATATTTGTCCCAGTCCTTACCGGTGCCAATACCCAGGTGAGTGAGAGTGACTTTGGTCTGATTTGGTGCAGTCGATTCGAAGCGGAGAACAACCTGCGTCATGGCCCCTGCCTTGCGAAGTTCCGGGATGCTCGGTGGAGCGTTCCACGAGAAGGCGAACATCTCCATCGGATGATAGCTCAGCACAGTACTGCCTTCGGAGCCACGCTGGCCGACAGGTAAGGTCATGCCGAAGTAGATTTCGTACTTACCGCCGATTTTCAACTCGATATCGCTTCCCTGCACTCCAACGCTCTTCTGAAAGCCTTCGTTGGTCGTCCAGAGATGCCAGGCTTCCGCAAGCGAACAGGGTAATACAGCAGTGTGCTCGAACTGTCGGGTTCCCGTTTCAGCGCCAGAAGCAAAATAGGTTATGAGCATCGATGGAATAATGCTCAGAAGCATGAAGTACGTGGTGCGCATGATAAGTCCTTTTTGTTTCTTTGACGAAGATCACTGTGTTCATCTGCAATCATGACGAATGAGATGGCGAACGTGGGACATGAAAATGACTATTACTTCCAGACAGCCAAAATCACACCTGTCATGACGAGGAAACAGAGTTGATAGGCCCCATCCAGTACAAAGACTTCAATACGCTTGGTGCTTGAAATGTAGGTGGTTACAGCAATAGCTTGAACGATGCCCCAGACGACGAGTCCAACGCAAGCTCCATCCATCCAGTGGTCAGCTTTCGACCACACGCACAGAAATCCCATCAAAGTCGCCATGATCCAATAAGCAAGCAACATACTGCCAAAGAAGACGATGGGCGGTCGAGCCTTCTGCATAGCGGCCATCTGCTCAGGGGTGTAGCCATTGAGTTGAATCCACAGCTTGCCAAAGAGAGCCGTGTACCAGATTGCCCCAAGGAAGAACGCAGCCAGACCAGCTACGATGACAGCGACAAGGTTGAGATCGGGCCAGGTGAAAGACATAGGTGCAGCACTCTTTATGCAGGAAGAGGATGATTAGTGGATACCATGCAGAAGTGCCTGAAGCAAGGAGATTGTGCTTCAGGGGTATATAAAGACATGATGCAAACGATATATGTCATCGACTCTCATACTGGCGGCGAACCGACTCGGGTCATTATTGCCGGGGCACCCGAATTACCCGGAGCAACGCTGGCTGAGCAGCGATTAAATTTCAGCAAGCAGTTCGACTGGCTGCGCTGCGCCACGGTGAACGAACCCCGTGGGTCAGATGTGCTGGTAGGTGCGTTACTGCTCCCTGCGCGTGATCCCAGGAACGCCGCCGGGGTGATCTTCTTCAACAACGTCGGCATGCTCAACATGTGTGGTCATGGCACCATCGGGCTGCTTGTTACGCTAGCCCACCTGGGGCGTATTCACCCAGGAACCCATGGCATCGAAACGCCTGTCGGCACCGTGTATGCCACGCTACACGATGCCCACCGGGTTTCCGTTCGTAATGTACCCAGCTATCGCTATCGCAAAGCGGTTTCGGTCGACGTGCCGAACTATGGTACCGTGGTCGGTGACATTGCCTGGGGTGGCAACTGGTTCTTTCTCGCCAACCAACATCAGGAACAGTTGGAACTGGCCAACGTCGAACGGCTGCTGCACGTCGCCTGGCAGATCAGACTCGCTCTCGAAGCCAACGGCATTACTGGCAAAGACGGCGGCGAGATTGATCACATCGAACTTTTCGGGCCGTCTACCCAGGCTGACAGCAAGAACTTCGTGCTCTGTCCCGGCAAGGCCTACGACCGCTCGCCATGCGGTACTGGTACCAGCGCTAAGCTCGCCTGCCTGCACGCTGATGGCAAACTGAGCCCCGGCCAAGTCTGGCGGCAAGAGAGCATCGTCGGCACCGTCTTTGAAGGCACCGTTGATTTGTCTGGCGATGAACTATTTCCCACCATCACCGGGAAAGCCTATGTGACGGGAGAAGCCAGGCTCTTGCTGGATGCTAATGATCCATTTAGAAACGGAATTGTGGCTCGATAGTGATGCCATCGCAGCGATGGCATCACTCATGTTACTTCTTGATATCCGCTGGAGGCACCAGCGGCGAATCGTTCAGCTTGGGCAACGGGGCCGGAACAGACTCTTCTAACTTCTCAGGAAGCTTCGGGAGTTCATTGACTGCCTGCTGCATCTGCTTGGCCGAAACTCCTCCCGACTCGCCTGTTTTAGGAGTGATCATACCGCCGGTCTTCTCGAAGAGAGGACCCGAACCTGAGTCGGCAATGATCAGAGCACCCATTCGCTGACGAATGTGTTCGCTCGCACGAGATTCGACACAATCGGGAAGTGGGCCATCCATGATCTTGACGTTGTTGTGCGACAGGGCCGAGCCTTTCACCGCTTCAAAATTGGCCAGGGCGATGTTGTAGTTGGTGATGGCATATGTTCCTGGCGCAATGCATCAGCCAGGTCACGCTGAGCGTCGAGTAGGAAGTTGATCGTTTCCTTACCCGCCTTGTAGGCTTGATAACGCAACTTGACCACTTCAGCAGCGGCTTCCCGCTGGCCACGAATGATTTCGATGGTTCGATGGGTTTCCACCAGTTGCCTGATGAGCTGTGTCAACTCATAGGTTACCCGGTTTTCTGCTTCTTCCATTTGCAGCGTACGCTGCATCAAGTTGAACTTGGCACGTTGCACGTCGCTGTGCTCGCTGCGGAAACCCAGTTGGAAGGTGGCAATCACGCCGACCGTCCAGTTCTGGAAGTGATTCCCCAACAGAGGAGCGAAGGCATTGGAATCGCTAAGGTTGTCGAAATTGCCGTTACCATCGAGTCGATTGCCCAGACCCTGGAGGTCGTAATTACCGAAGGCACGCACATCGGGAAGCAGATTATTGGCGGCACGAAGCACCTCAAAGTGGCTTCGTTGGACTTCCAGCCGGGTCTGCTTAAGGTCAGGTCGTTCGGTGAAGGCTTCCCGCACGGCAGCCTGATAGTCAGGACGGAAAGGCGCTTCCGTGGGCATATCGACGGGAATGAGTCGGAACCCATCTTCCGCAGGCAGCCCAACAATGTAACGGAGCTTGCGTTCCGCTTCCAGGATGCCGCCCAACGCCTGAACATATTGACTTTGGAAGTTGCGGTACTGGGTTTCTACCGTTTTCAGTTCGAGCAGAGTAGCACTGCCTGCCTTGTACTTGGCATTGGCGATGTTCCATGACTCGAGAGCCTGGCGAAGAGCCATTTCCCGGCTGTACTTGATCCAGAAAGCCTCGTCGAGCCGCCAATAGGCTTCTTCAACGGCGAAGCACAGATTCATCACCCGGCGTTCAAACTCGATCTTTGACTGTTCTGAGTTGATACGGCTCAGCAGGATACCCGGCACACGGCCACCGACCGGCACGGAAGTTCGCACGCTGCCAGGGTGGGAATCGAGCAATTCATTGATGCCGACGCCGGCCCCGCGAAGCAGAGGCTGCTCGACACTCATTGAAAGCACTGGTCGATATGAAGGATTCACCTTCGAGTTCAGGTTGGAGTACTCATAATCGGTATTGAAGGAGATGCCTGCCAAACCGCCTGTCGAAAGAGGCTTGTATAAGCTGCTCTGGAACGACGCTGTATCTTGCGCAATGGTGCTCAATTGAGTTGCTGCACTTTGGAACGAATCGAGCGCATTGCCCACAGGACGATCTACTTTGTTCCACGTCATGCCGTTACGGAAATAGGGATCGAACTTGGCCAACGATTGTTCGATATCAATAGATCGAATCGCGGGATCATAAGCGAAAACACGAACAGCGTCGGAGAAAACCGATTGTCCATTGGCTGGGCCCGAGGCGAGTGGCAGCCCTCCTTGACCAAAGACTCGATAGTTTTCACCTGTGCGACCACGCTCTAGAGCCACAGCCAGACATTCAGCCAGTGTAACATCTCTGGTTTTGGCTTCAGGCGATAGAATAGTGCGAATATCAGTCGATTCCGGGCTTCGCCGCATATCTGCCGGATCTTCACAAGCAGCGCCTGTGGTACCGCACAGTGCTAGTTGGTTGGTGCGTTTGTAGTCAGCTTCGGTTTGGAAATGATGCTGCATACACCCACTGGCGCTGACCAGAGCCAGCGTGCCACCAAGAGCTGTCAGTCCAGCCCAGACCCACCGCCACCGATCCATGCGACGCATGTTGTTTCCCCTCTCCACGCCGAAGTCGTCCTAACTTCGGAGCAGACCCGCCCCCGAGACAAACCGGGTCCGCCATACCGTATATCGGCAAATGAATCGATCATCAGTATGAAAATAAGTTGACCTTAACGGTTGTAGAGGGACTAGAGATATTGGTGAGCTTGAGTAACTTCTCTGTTGTGAAAATAGTTAAAGATCGGGGGTTGGCTAACTCGGAGTGATGAAGGAGAACCCTGGATTGGTACATTACTTTCATGAAGATCATGGTCTTTGGCTATCTCGCTCGCTCTGAAGTACAGGCGGAACTCCAACGTCTGCAACCGAAGCTCCTCGCTGGAAATGTGGTGCAGGAGGTTGATCTGGGCCGGCACCTACAACAGAAACTCCCTGATGCGGAGTTGGCCCTGGTACTTGGCGGCGATGGAACTATCCTCCGTGCTGCGCAACTCATGGGCTATCGCCAACTGCCCACGGTGGGTATCAATCTTGGCAAGTTAGGTTTCCTTGCCGATGTTCAGCTCAAGGATGCAGACACGTTTCTTGATGATCTTTTCAAGAAGGGCTTCTCCGTCACAGAGCACCTCATGCTCGAATGCACCATACTTGGTCCCGGTGGCCCGCAGACCTGGCTGGGTCTCAATGAGATGGTCGTGCATGCTGATCCACCGCTCCATCTCATTCACATTGATCTCACCGTGGACAATGAACCGATTGCGACCTTCAGCGGAGATGGATTAATTGTCAGCACACCCATCGGCTCGACAGGGCACAACCTTTCCGCAGGTGGGCCGATATTACGTCAGGAACTCGATGCCTTCGTGATCACTCCTATCTGTGCTCATGGCCTCACACATCGTCCGCTGGTCGATAGCGCGGATCGAATCTTTGGCATCTCACTGCACCCGGGCTCCAACCTTGCCGTGGTGAGTATTGACGGACAGATCCAGTTACCCATCACTCCCGATCATCAACTGACGATCAAGAAGGCTCAAGTGAAGTTCCGCAGGGTGCGGGTCCCCAACCGCAGTTACTTCAGCACGCTGCGGGAGAAGCTGCACTGGGCGGTGCAGCCACACGAGAAGTTATAGAAGCAGGGCGCAATCGATGTATCGCAGCACGCCGCACGGCGAGCATATCCCGGTTCTACTGGCCGACGTGCTGGAGGTGCTGAACCCTCAGCCTGGCGAGGTTGCTTTCGATGGCACCCTGGGCTTCGCTGGCCATGCTGCGGAACTGCTTGATCGCGTTGGCCCCACGGGTATGCTGCTGGGCACCGACTTCGATCCGATCAATTTGGAACAGGCCCGCACTCGCTTGACTCAGGTCGGCCATCCGTTCCGCCTGCATCATGGCAACTTCGCCGGCGTCCAGAATATCGTTGGGCAACATGGCTATGAAGGCGTCGATGTGCTTCTCGTTGATCTTGGCATGTCAAGCATGCAACTTGATGAAGCAGAACGGGGTTTCTCCTACATGCGTGACGGCCCGCTCGATATGCGGATGGATCCCAGCCGTGGCCAAACCGCTGCCGACTTGTTGGCTCATATCCCTGAGGATGAATTACGAACCTCGCTGGAGGAGATCGGCGATGAACCCAACGCGGAATGGATTGCCCGTGCCATTGTTGAACACCGTAAGACCCAACCCATCCTGCGAACCGTGGAACTGAGTCAGTTGATTGGAAAAGCAGTTGGCCTGCCGTTGGATCGCAATGAAGGCCACAAGTTACGAAAAGGGAAAGACAAATGGGAAACGCACCCTGCCGCCCGGACATTCCAGGTGTTGCGTATCCTTGTCAATCGTGAGCTGGCCAATCTGGATCATCTGCTTCGAGTTCTGCCGAGCGTACTTCGGCCAGGAGGTCGGGCGGGCATCATCAGCTTCCACAGCGGCGAAGATCGCCGGGTCAAGCATGCCTTCAAGCAAGGTCTGGCAATGGGGGTCTACGAAAGAATTGCTGAGGACCCTATCCGCCCCTTATTCGATGAGCAACGGGATAATCCTCGTTCACGCTCAGCGAAGCTACGGTGGGCAGTACGAACGAAATAGCCATCTACTGTAACTTGGCCACCCCACCAGCTTGCAAATCTGCCACTTCCATATCGATGCTGGTGTAGCCGTTCCATTCGTTGGGCTTGGGAGTGAACACGAGACTGCATTGACCAGACTGCGATAGGAGTTCCTCAACCCGGTCACCCATGCCCCAGGCGATGGCTTTGATGGTGGGGCCGCTACTCTGTTTGACTCGGAACGAAAGATGGTTCTCGCCCTTGCCTACCTTTTTGGGTTCGCCGACGACCTGTAGGCCACTGGCTAAAAACAGAGGACGGCGGTTGCCCGATCCATGCGGCGCCAGAGCAGCAATCCCTTTAAGCAACCCCATCGTCAGAGCCGAGAGCGAAATCTCGGCATCAATATTGAGCGTGTGTTGAAGAGTTCTGCCATCGAGCTTCTTGCCCGCATGTTCGATGAACGCTGAACGCAGAGCTTCAATATTCTCTTTAGCCACCTTGAATCCCGCCGCCATTGCATGGCCGCCATGACTCAGGAGGTGCTGATTACAAGCAGCCAGCGCTTCGTGCAGAGCGAAGCCATCGATGCTGCGACCGGAACCAGAACCGACCTCTTCCTGCGTCGAGATCATAAGCACAGGCCGAGCATACTTGTCCACCAGCCTGCTGGCGACGATGCCAATAACGCCGGGATGCCATTCATCGGAGGAAAGCACATAAGCTGGGGTATCGGCTTGCTCGCCCATCGCTTCGATGAGTTCCTTGGCCTGTGAAGTGATGCGCCGCTCCACCGTTTGCCGTTTCTCGTTTTGATCATTGAGATAGCGAGCCAGATCGACAGCACGAGTGGTGTGACTGGTCGCCAGCAGTTCGATGGCCAACCGGGCTTGGCCTAATCGCCCGGCGGCATTAAGGCGAGGAGCGAGCGTGAAGCCGATGTGCCCGGCATCGAGTTCTTTCTCGCCCAGTTCAGCAGCCTGGATGAGGGCCTTCAGACCAATGCTCGGTGCGGATTGCAGTGACTTGAGCCCCTGACGTACGAAGATGCGGTTCTCCCCGATCAATGGAACGACATCAGCCACCGTGCCGAGAGCCACTAGAGCGATGCTCTCTACTAGGAAGTTCTTGAAGTTCTCGCTCACCTTCTGGGCGTTGCTGAACTTCTGGGCGATGGCCCAGGCGAGCTTGAAGGCTACCCCCGCCCCGCACAGTTCCTTGAACGGGTATTCTGAGCCGGGCAAACGAGGATGTACGAGTACCGTCGCATCGGGCAACTCGTCCTTCATCTCATGATGATCGGTCACGATCAACTCTAACCCTAACTTCCGGGCAACTTTCGCCTGCTCGACGCTGGTGATGCCACAATCTACCGTCACCACCAGCTGGAAGTTCTGTTCTTTCAGCTTTCGTAAAGCTTCGCTGTTGAGGCCATACCCCTCTTCGATGCGATCAGGGACATAATAATCGACATCAGCCCCGGCGATGGTGAGGCACCGCCAGAGGATGGTCGAAGCGGTGATGCCATCGACATCGTAGTCGCCATAGATGCAGATGCGCTTGCGATCGAGGGCTGCCTGGTGAATGCGCTCAGCAGCCTCGGTAATTCCCGGGAGAGACGAAGGATCATGTAGGCTGTTCAGCGAGGGGTGCAAAAACGCCTTGGCCTGGTCGGGGGTATGAACGCCTCGGTTCAGAAGCAATTGAGCCAGCGCGGGTACGATACCCAGGGTCTTAGCCAGACGATCCGTGGCCGACGTATCGTGAGAGAGAAGCATCCATCGCTTGGGTATGTGCATGAAACAGTTTTACGATGGCGGGGAGAGGCTGCCTAGGAGCATGATTAAAACAAAACAACTTCGTGCCTCTGGCTAACCATTGGCACGAAGTTCTTACTATCCAGACCATCACACGGAGCGTGATGGCAACTCTAGCGAACAGGCTTCAGTTCATTCCACGTCCCGGTGTGGGTCGTGTTGGGATCGAACCCGGCACTGTTGCTGAGAAGAATGGTGCCGTTGCTGTTGACCCAGGCCTGCTGGTAGTTGTTGGGCAGGCTGTAACTGGTACCGCCGTAGGTGTACTCCTGGGTGCCACGGATGTAGTCGCTGAACTGTTTGCTGATATGAGCTTCCGAAGCAGCTTGGGTCGCTCGTGAGGATCGCATCAGATTCAGGGCATAGTCATTATTGGCGCTGATCTGCCTGCTGATGTCTCCCGCATCTCTGATGCTCATATTCATGCGGTTGCAGAATAGTCGCTGAACGTATTGCACCTGCTTCAAGTGTTCAGCGGTGCCTTTGAGGGAATGAACGCAGGCCAGCATCTTCGGCGTGGCCCGATCAAGTTCGCCCTGAGCGGCACGGATAGAGAAAGCCAGACCCACACCCCAGATGGTGACAGTGGCATTATTGACGCCCAGCGAAGCTTCCGGGTAGTAGAAGCAGGCGACATAGAAGTCCTCTTCGACCGGCGTGCCCTGATACGTGTAGCTGACCCGTGTCCGGCTCGCTTTCCAGTTGCCCCCACCGTTGTTGGCAGCACAGAGCTTGGCCAGTTCCGGCATGTCGTAGCTTCTCGCCGAGCGTGCAGAGACTTTACGGACCTGCGGAAGGGTGAACTCAGTCACCAGTTGACTGGGCGACATCGGTTCCAGCACGATGCTTCCCATGTAATTGCTCAGCCGTTGCATTGGCATCACCGGGTTGCGGAAATGGCAGGCACAAGCGATAGGGAGGAACTCAAGTTGTTCGAGCGTGTTGGGGTTGCTGATCTTGGCTTCGAAGTCAGCCTGGTGGTACATATTGGGGTACCACTTAATACCCCCTTCGAACTTCCAGCCTTCGGGCTTGAAGATGGTGCCTGCGACGATGTTGTTGACCATCGTGTCACGCACCGTCACCGGGGTCATCGTTAGTGTTGAGGCAGGCTCACCAGCCTGTACGGCAGGAAGCAGGGTGGCTGCGGCCAGGGTGGCTATCATCAGGGGGCGAAACATGGCTCTCTCCGGGTAGGGGTTTAGTGTGTACCCCATACCGGCTATCGAATGTTCTGTGACAGCGACTTCGAGAATTTCGTCGGGAGGTGATGAAAACCGGGTGAAATCGATGGTTTTCATCACTTCCGGGGCAATGGCAATTGCTGGTCTGCCTCTACAATGAGCCAGTCCCGCCATTCTTCAGGAGTTCCCACCATGCGGTGGTTTCGTGCATCGCTTCTTGTTCCCAGTGTGTTGATGATGTTGACCGTTCCAGCCGTTGCTGACGATTTGCAGTATCCCAAGACTAAACGGGTTGATCATGTCGACGATTATCATGGCACCAAAGTCCCCGATCCTTACCGCTGGCTCGAGAACGATGTCCGGACAGATGCAGAGGTGAAGGCCTGGGTCAATGCGCAGAACAAAGTCACCTTCGAGTTCCTGGCCAAGCTCCCCGAACGAGAGAACATCAAGAAGCGGCTGACCGAACTCTGGAACTTCGAGAAAGTCGGCGCCCCACAAGGTAGCTGGCAAATATTACTTCTCCCGCAACGATGGGCTACAGAATCAAAACGTCTATTACGTAATGAACAGCCTCGATGCCAAGCCCGAAGTCGTTCTCGATCCCAACACCATGTCGAAGGATGGCACCGTCGCCCTCGCTGGCCTGGCCCATTCCGAAGATGGCAAGTACTTGGCTTACGGTATCGCCGACGCAGGTTCCGACTGGTCGACCTGGAAGGTGATGCGCCTTTCAGACAAGAAGACCCTCGACGACGAAATCAAATGGATGAAGTACAGCGGCATCAGTTGGAACAAGGATGGCAAGGGCTTCTTCTACAGCAGGTATCCTGAGCCTGCAGCCGGGCAGAAGTTCCAGTCGCTCACACTCAATCAACAGGTCTACTATCATCGTGTCGGCACACCGCAAAGCGAGGATGTACTCGTTTACGAACGCCCCGATCAACCCAAGTGGAGTTTTGGCGCTCAAGTAACCGAAGATGGCAGATACCTCGTCATCACCAGCCGGGTCGGCACCTCAGCCCTGCACAAAGTCATCTACAAGGATTCTCGAAGAACCCTACGGCACCTTCAAAGATCTCGTCGGCAACTTCGATCACGAGTACACCTACGTCGATAACGATGGCCCGGTCTTCTTCTTCAAAACCAACAACGGGGCTACTCGGGGCAGGGTGATTGCTATCGATAGCCGACAGCCCGATGCCAAGAACTGGAAAGTGATCATCCCCGAAGTAGCAGAGACGCTGCAAGCGGTGGGCAACACCGGCAACCTGCTCGTCGCCAACTATCTGAAGAATGCCCAATCGCAAATCAAGCTGTTTACCACCGACGGCAAGCTGGTGCGTGAGGTGACATTACCAGGTGTCGGCACCGTGGCCGGCTTCGATGGCCGCAAGGCTGATACCGATACGTTCTTCACCTTCACCAGCTTTACGACGCCGTCTGCTGTTTACCACTACGATCTGATTACCGGTGAGAGCAAGCTCTTCCGCAAGCCCACGGTGAAGTTCAACCCGGATGATTTCGAGGTGAAGCAGGTCTTCTATCCCAGTAAGGATGGCACCAAGATTCCCATGTTCCTTGCCCACAAGAAGGGGCTGGCTCTGGATGGCAACAACCCGACGCTGCTCTACGGCTACGGCGGGTTCAACATCTCGATGGTGCCTACCTTCTCTGTCTCACGGCTCAACTGGATGGAAATGGGTGGCGTCCTGGCTGTTGCCTGCCTCCGGGGTGGCGGGGAGTATGGCGAAGAATGGCACGCTGCGGGCACCAAGCTCAAAAAGCAGAACGTCTTCGACGACTTCATTGCTGCTGCCGAATGGCTCATCGCCAACAAGTACACCAACCCCAAGAAACTTGGCATCCAGGGCGGTTCCAACGGCGGTCTGCTTGTCGGCGCTGTCATGACCCAGCGCCCCGAACTGTTTGGCGCCTGCCTGCCAGCCGTCGGAGTGATGGATATGCTCCGCTTCCAGAAGTTCACCGCCGGGCGATTCTGGACGGACGACTATGGCTCGTCCGACAACCCGGAGGAGTTCAAGGCACTGCTCAAGTACTCGCCCTACCACAATCTCAAGCCCGGCGTGACCTATCCCCCCACCTTGGTGACCACCGCTGACACCGATGACCGAGTTGTGCCCGGTCACAGCTTCAAGTTCACCGCTCAGTTGCAGAACAGCCACAGCGGCTCGAACCCCGTTCTGGCGAGAATCGAAACCCGTGCGGGCCACGGTGCGGGCAAGCCCACCGCCAAGATCATCGAAGAAGCCGCCGACCAATGGGCGTTCCTGGTGAAGCATCTGGGGGTGAAGAAATAAGATGAGTTGCGAGTGGAGAGTAGCAAGTCGAGAGTGATAACACAGCTATTCACCGGTGGTTTCGCGCAGCGACTCCACCGGTTTTCGTTCTCACTCCCGAATCAACTTGTATTCAAGCTGGTGAAGTCTACAGTAACTATGCAGGAAACCTGATGCTTTGGTGCCATCTCAGCCTGCCAGAGGCTACCATGTTACCTGTGACGCAGACCACTACCGAACCTATCGTCATTGCCCCCCAGGCACCATTGTCTTCAAAGATTACCACTCTCGCCGCAGTCATTCTGCCCTTTCTGGGCCTCCTGGCTGCCGTGGTCTCGCTATGGGGCTGGGCCTGTGGTTGGGGTGCCGTCGCCCTTCTGGGGGTGATGTATCTGCTCACCGGCCTCGGAATCACCGTCGGCTTTCACCGCCTCTTTACCCATCAATCGTTCGAGACCAATCGGGTCGTGAAGTTTATCTTCGGCGTGCTCGGTTCGATGGCGGTGCAGGGGTCGCTCCTCAAATGGGTCGCCCTTCACCGCATGCACCACCAGCACAGCGACCATGAACACGATCCTCATTCGCCCGCCCATCATGGCCATGGTGCGCTGGGTGTCCTCAAGGGCCTATGGCATTCCCACATGGGCTGGCTCTTCAAGAAGGAACCGCCCGATCTGCTACGTTACGTGAAAGACTTGCGAAAGAGCAAACTGCTCTGTACCGTTAGTGCCCTGTTCCCTCTCTGGGTGACACTGGGCTTGGTAATCCCCACCGTCATCGGCTGGCTGCTTATGGGCGGCTGGCAGGGAGCCTTCCTCGGCCTGGTCTGGGGCGGCCTGGCACGTATTTTCATGGTGCACCACGTCACCTGGAGCATCAATTCCATCTGCCACCTCTGGGGCCAACAGCCTTACAAGGTGGCTGACCACAGCCGCAACAACTTCATCGTCGGCCTCCTTGCCCTCGGCGAAGGCTGGCACAACAACCACCACGCCTTTCCCACATCTGCCCGCCATGGCCTCCGCTGGTGGCAGATCGATATGAGCTACTGGACGATCCAACTCTTGTCGTTCTTCCGACTGGCGTGGAACATCAAGCAGCCGAAACTACAGTTGGTGCCAGTTACGACAAATTCGTAACGACAACACAAAGAGCCGGGCCCCGTCAGGGCCCGTAGCAAGCCAGCAAGCTCATCCCCCCGCAATCGCCCCTACCACAAAGAAGGGCTCCTTGCCACTCGCCACCGCATCCGGCAGTGGAGCGTCAGGGGCTTCATACGACCAATCCTGCTCACACACAAAGAACCGGATCAACGGTCGTCGTTTGATGGAACCATGATCACGTATCGTCCCTTGGAGCACCGGGTAGCGGGCTTCCAGAGCATCGAGAATGGAACGCATCGTCACCTGGCCGGGCACGTCCAGCGTCACTTCGCCGTCCACCTTGGCCAGGTTCCGCAGATGAAAGGGAAGCACCACTCGGATCATGGCAGCGTCTGCACCTCAACCGAAAGCACAGCCGGCAGATCACGCACAATCGGCGACCAGCTATCGCCGCCATCGGGAGAGCAGTAGACCTGTCCGCCGGTGGTGCCGAAGTAGATGCCACAGTCGTCGAGGGTGTCGACAGCCATCGCATCCCGCAGCACGTTGACGAAGCAGTTCTCCTGGGGCAACCCCCTGGTCATCGGCTCCCAGTCGTTACCGCCCGTCTTGCTGCGGTAGACACGCAGCTTGCCATCGGGCGGGTAGTGTTCGCTGTCGCTCTTGATCGGCACCACGTAGACCGTCTCAGGCTCGTGGGCATGCACATCAATGCAGAAGCCAAAGTCGGTCGGCAGGTTGCCGCTGACTTCACGCCAGTTATCGCCGGCATCGTCGGTTCGCAGCACGTCCCAGTGCTTCTGCATGTAGAGCGTGTTCGGCTTGGCCTTGTTCATGGCGATGCGATGCACACAGTGGCCGATCTCAGCCGTGGGGTCGGGGATGTACTGCGAATGCAATCCCCTGGTGATGATCTTCCACGTGTTGCCGCCATCCTCGCTGCGAAACGCCCCCGCTGCGGAGATGGCAATGAAGATGCGGTTGGGATTGTTCTGATCGATCAGGATGGTGTGCAGCCCCATGCCGCCCGCCCCGGGCATCCACTTGGAACCCTGTTGATCGCGCAGCCCCGGCAACTCGTGCCAGGTCTGCCCGCCATCGGTGCTACGGAAGAAGGCGGCATCCTCGACGCCGGCATAGACCACGTCGGGGTTAGTCACAGACGGTTCGAGATGCCAGACCCGCTTGAACTCCCACGGGTGGGGAGTGCCATCGTACCACTGGTGGGTGCCCGGCGTGCCGACGTAGGCAAATTTGTCCCCAACAGGGTTCCACGTCTTCCCGCCATCATCGGATCGCTGAATCTTCTGCCCGAACCAACCCGATGACTGGGAAGCATAGATACGGTTGGGGTCAACAGGCGACCCTTTGAGGTGGTAGAGTTCCCAGCCACCAAAGAAGGGGCCGTTGACGTTCCACTTTTGACGTTTGCCATCTGATTCGAGGACAAATGCCCCCTTGCGGGTACCGACGAGGACTCGGACGCTGGACATGAGAGTCTCCTTAAATTCGTCACAAAGTTTAACTGTTGTAGGCCTTCATGAAATCATTTCGAGTGATTCCAGCTTGAGTACAAATGGCTCTAAGTGTTGAACTTTTGATGCTACGGTGGTTTGGCATCGTCAAAGGCGTTTGTGTGCCGTCTACATTCTCGCGAAGCATGGCAATGTGTTCATACTCACGTACGATCCGAAATCCCAGGGCTTCCAAGGCTTTGACCACACGACGCTTGGGAGCATCGACTGGAAACTTGGCCATCAGATTGCCACCTCTGTCTCGGCAACAAATGCCTCCAACACCTGCGAATCGCCGCCTAGAACGTCCTTGCCGAATGTCTCAACATGAAAGAGAATGGCTGACTTAACGTCCGCAATCGCTGCCTCATAGGTATCACCCTGACCAATCACCACGCCCTTAAGGCCAAGCGGATAGGCCACGTAACCATCAGTGTGCTTTTCCACAACGAGCTTGACCGCTTCTGTGGCAATCCCCTTTTTGCTTCGTGTTTTCTTTGCGCTATCATCAGCTTATCTCCCTGTCACGTGTCACTACATCATACCCCCAGATGGAGTACACTTGCAATCATTCTTAAAGTACGAGAGGCAGCCCCTAATTCGACTTCACCATAATCTCAAACCCCCCATACACCATCCGTTTGCTATCGAAAGGCATGTTCGATTCATCCATCATCGCCGAGATGCGAGGGTCTTTCATCACCTTGGCGTTCACTTTGTCTCGATGGGCTCTTGATTTGTAGGTAACCCAGGCAAAAACAACTGTCTCACCGGTCTTCAGGTCAAGCAACTTGGGAAAGGGCATGCCCCATTTACAATCCATATCATCCCCAACGCTCTCACGGTATTCCACGGCGCCGTGCTCGCACCAGATCTTGGCTGCCTTCTTGGCGATGGCCATGTAGTTTTTCACGTTCTTCTTCGGAATGGGGATGACGTAGCCATCGACGTAAGACATGATAACACCAGAGAGAATGAGAAATCCGCTGTCCATCCTAATGAGAAATGTTGGGAGATACCAGTGTACACTTCCCGGATGGCTGGCATTCTTTCAGCCCGAATAGTGGGAGAGAATTGTTGTGCTACAGCTAACTTCAAGTATGATGGCGATGTTACAGCCCTGATGAAACCCCTCCTCATACAGGCATGAACTACCTCGTTCGTCATGGCGTTACGCGCACTCTGGGCGAATATGAACCCGCTGAGGGAATGCTCTATCAACGCTCCGACCGGGTCGTCATTCAATCGCCGCGGGGCACCGAAACGGGCGTCATCCTCTGTGAAGCGGACGAACGAAGCAAACAGTTTCTCTGCGATCCCTCCCACGGCAAGATACTCAGGCTGATGACCGCAGACGATCTAGCACAGGAGAAGTGCCGCCAGAAACAACAGTGTCATGAGTATGATGGCTGTGTGCGGGCTATCACGCAGTTGAAGTTGCAGATGGACCTGGTCGATGTCGAACATCTCTTGGGGGATGATCGCATCGTCTTCTACTACCTGGTGCGGCCGCCGGAGAAACGGGTCGACTTCCGGGAACTGGTGAAGGAACTGGCCCGGCAGTTCCACACCCGCATCGAAATGCGTCAGATCGGTATCCGCGACGAAGCCAAGCTGCTGGCCGACTATGGCGATTGTGGCAAACCCGTCTGCTGCAACACTCATCTGACGGTGCTGCCGCCCGTTTCGATGAGAATGGTCAAGCTGCAGAAATCGACCCTCGATCCCAACAAAATCTCCGGACGTTGTGGCAGACTTAAATGTTGCCTGCGCTATGAGTATGATGTCTATGATGAACTTCAGAGGGAACTGCCTCCGATTGGTGCGATGATCGTCACCAAACAGGGCAAAGCCAAAGTCCTGGCCCAGGAACTGCTCGCTCGGAAGTTGCTCATCCAGTATGAAGATCATCGCCGGGTGATGGTGCCTTGTAGCGAAGTGCTGTCAATCATTAACCAGGCCAATCCCCGGCAGCGACGAGAGAACGACGACGAGACGGAAGAGGATAGATGACGAACGAGCCAAGCCCCCAGGAACTGCTTCAGGAACTCTGCCGACGAGACGAGCGCTATCCTTTCGAGGCGTATGATTTCGTCTATCAGGCTCTGGGGTTTGTCCAGCACGAGATGAAGAACAAGGGCATGATCAAGGAAGGCCCCAACCATGTCACGGGCCAGCAACTTTCCGAAGGGTGCCGCGACTTTGCCCTACAGGAATACGGCATGATGGCCGGCACGGTGCTAAGTAGCTGGAACATCAAAGAGACGGCTGATATTGGCGAACTGGTCTACAACCTTATCAACATCAACCTGATGACGAGGACCGACACGGATCGCAAGGAAGATTTTCACAACGTCTATGACATGAAGAAAGCGTTTGCGAGCGGGTTTAGTTTTACGTTTGATGGAAACTAAAAGTTACTTCGGCAACACCATCGCAGGCCAGGAGATGTTCAAACTCACCAGGTGAGGCTCATTATCCTCCACGCTGATGAGGCTGACCCCGGCGTTGGCGAACTTGAGCTTGCGGGCCTTGGCGAGGTCGAGGCCAAGGAGATCGGCAACGATCACTCTATTGACGATCTGGTGGCCCATGACGGCAATCGACTCACCTGCATGCTTGCGAACTAACTCGTGGAAGACAGGACGCACCCGCTCCAGTACCTGAGTGAAGTTCTCACCGCCGACGTAGCCATGCTTGGCGGGGTTCTGCATGAAGAGGTCGAAAGCGGCACGTTCTTTCGACTTGATGTCGTCCCAGGTACGGTTGCTCCATAGGCCGACACTGCCTTCACGTAATTCATGAATCGGCACAACATCCAAAGCATGCGGGACGGCGACGATTTGAGCTGTCTTCATCGCCCGCTGTAATGGGCTGGAATAGAAGGCTCGTAGTGGCACAGATCGCAACAGATCACGAGCGCCGGCAGCCTGGGCTTCTCCTATGTCATTGATTGGCTCATCATGTTCGTTGCCTTGCAAACGATAAGGCACTTCGAGGTTGAGCTTGGTGGCCCCATGCCTCAAGAGGAAGAGATGAGTCTTCATGCGGAGGCTCCGGAGAAGAGCCAATCGAGAAGCAGTTCACTCTGCTGAAGATCGGGCAGGATCAGATCTGCACCGGCGTGGTAAAGTTGGTCCCGTCTCCAGGCGTTGTACTGGCCCGGATGATCGTGATCGTAAGCGACACCAATGGCGATGCCATGTCGATCTTTGGTGACTTTGGTTTCGACGAAGCCATCACCGATATTGAGCAGGCAGTTGCCGAGGATCTTGAGCCGATCAAGCATCTGATCGCAGGCCCGTGCCTTGGTGAAAGTGCTGGCATCGCTCTCGGGGCCTTCGATGCCCTGATCGAAGTGTGCAGCTACTTTCAGAATGTCTGCTTCAGTACGCAGAGCAGCAAGGTCGGTTCCACTGGCAAGCAGCATGGGGATGCCACGTCGTTTCAGTCCTTCAAGAAGTTGATAGCCACCAGGTACAACCCACCTGGTAAAAGACTTGTCTTGAGCGATCTGCTTCTTCCGCCCCTCGACCGTCTTCATCAGCAGATCAAGATACCGCTGCTTGTAACTCGCCGGCAGAACGTGGCGTTCCCTTTCGGATGACCACTTCATCCACCAGGGCCTGCATCTGGTTAATCGTCGGCTGACCATTGAGCTTGAGTACCCAGTCGGTCACGAGCTGTTTGAGTTGTTCGGGCGTTTCCCTGGTGCCGGAAAGGGGCAACAGTTCGGTCACCATCATCGGGATCATCACCTGATCCCAACCTTCCCGCAGCAGGGAGAGGGTGCCATCGAAATCAATCATGGCAGCCCGGATGGGGCGGGGGTGCAGATGGGTATTGATGACTTCGGCTCGCAACGACTCTGGCAGCATTCTCTTCTCCGCTGAGCCTTGGCGTTCTGTGCAAATTGATGCTGGACGCCAGGTACCTACTCATGATAGTGTTGAAAGCATCAAAGGGGCTGCCGACCGTGTCAACCTCGTCGATTTCGCAAGAGTTGTACCTTATTTCGTATGGGGCGTGTGGCACGCTCGGTTGCTTCATCGCGCCTGAGCAGGCAGTGCAGTATCCTCGTGGCTCACAAGTGATGGTGTGCACCGAACGGGGAAAAGAGACCGGCACGGTCTTATGCATGGGTTCACCGCAGGGGCTGCCTTCCGGGCTGGAGCTCCATCCGGGAGAGATTCTTGGCGAATATCAGCAGCAGGAAGCGTCGGAACAGGAGCGACTGAAATTAATGAGCCAGGAAGTGTTCAGTACAGCCACTCAACTGACAAAAGAACTTTTTTTATCCATCAAGCTCATTGATGTAGAGACGGTCAGCGATCCGGACATGGTCGTGCTCCATGTACTGCAATTTGGACAAGTCGAACTGAAGATGTTGCAAACGGAACTGGCTAAGCGGTGCCAAGTGCAGGTGATGATCCACGATGTCACCAACCCCGAAGCGCTTTGAAGAAGCAACCGAGACTGGTTGCGGTTCCTGTGGCAATGGTGGTGGATGCGGAGACGGCGGCTGTGGATCAGGAGGCTGCGGCAGTTGTAGCAGCTCAGACTCGCCCCAGAAGTTCCAGGACGATTGGCAGAAATACTTTGCTGAGCTACGACAAGGAATGGAGCGTCGTCACGAATAATAAAGTGACGACGCTGTGAATTATGCCTCGTCAGGAATCTCCATCTGCTCTTTGACGGGCATCACGAAGTGGGTAATATTCTTTTCCTTCTTCAGCCGTTCAGCATGGGCATCTGCCTCAGCTTTGCGGGGATATTCGTACTTGGCGACAGCCTGGCTGGAGTTGTTAAAGACCGTCCAGACGAGCGCATACGAACACTGGCCTTGGAGGATCGCTTGGTTTTCTTCTTGACCGTGGTCGATTTTTCCTTCACCTTCGTCGTTTTCTTCTTTTTCTTACCGTCCCCCTCATCGTCGCCCTTGGCCTTATCCGTATCTTTTCCTTCACCATCGGTTTCGCGGTGCTCCGCAGCCTCAGACTGAGCACGAAGAGCTCGACGGTCCATCACACGCTTGGCCATGTTCTTCTCCAGATCGATCGAGGGCTGCAATGCCAGATAAATGCCTGTTCGGCGGCGTCTCGAATGGTTTAGTGTAGTGTTCCGCATCCCCTGCTGCAAGCGGCGAGGTTGAAGCATGATCGCAAATAAGCCCCGTTCGACCCTGTTCACCTATCTTATGGGCTTGCTCGTCTTGGCCGCTGCCTTGGGCGTCAGGCTCTATTACCTGCATGATTTTCAGTTCATCGATAAGTCGGCTACCCAGGTCTGGCAGGTACAGGGGCGCGGACTGATCATTTCACCCCCGGACGGTACTGAACTGGACCAACTCGTTTCCGGCATCAAGAAAGATGGCATTCTGACGGGATTTCAGGCAAAAGTTCCCTTGGGCACCGACAAAGAAGAATTCACTGCTCATCGCCCGCCTTTGTATCCGTTGTTTCGTGCCGGTATTGAATGGAGTGCCGAGTACATCAACTACAGTCCATCGACTTTGGTCCGCTATGTTCAAGCACTCTTGGGTGCGCTGACCTGCCTGCTCTACTACATGATTGCCTGGCGTGGCTTTGGCCGCCATCAGTTGCTTGCTCTTCTGGTAGGGCTTGTGGCTGCGTTTTATCCTCATTGGGTGATCAACGTCGCTGAACTGGAAGATGGCGTGCTGAGTTCGTTCCTGTTGGCCTGGTCGCTTTACCTGGGTGTCAGCGTCGGCCAGCAAGGGGGAACGGTACGATCACTGTTTTTGGGACTAGTGCTGGCTGCTCTAACGCTTACCCGTGCTGCACTGTTACCCTTCGCCATTGTCGTTCAGCTCTGGTTCTGTCTCCGGTGCCGACGTGTACCCAATGGCTGGTTCGGTTGTATTGTCATGGTTCTTGGTTTTATTGGCGGCTTGACTCCCTGGGCACTCCTCTGCTTCGATAAATTCAATGCACCCGTGCCCGTCGTAACTTCTGCCTGGTTCCATCTTTGGGTCGGCAACAATGGTTCCAGCGATGGTTCAGACTTCAATTGGTCGATGAAGAAACGGCTCGATCCTGCACTCGTCACTAAACTCGAACAAACGCCCCAACAGGAACGCTATGCCCTGCTGGCGGAGACGGTCGTTAACGAGGTGATTGAGAAGCCCTGGGAAGCCTGCCAGCATCGGCTGAAGTCGTTGATGCAATTCATGACCGGTGCCAGCACCTTGACAGGCTACACCGGCTTTTGGCCCGGTGTGCAAGGCGCCACTCCGCCCATCTGGGTAAAGCCGGCCCTGGTCGGGTCACTGTTGTTGCTCTTTGCCCTGGGTTTTCTCGGCTGGCGTGGTCGTACGGTTGGAAAAATCAATCTGCTCCGCTTTCTCTTGCGGTCTTCTGGATACCGCTTCCATACATTCTCAGTCATTCAGAAGCATTCCACACCTCTAGATTACCTCTTGATGGAGTGTTGATCGTCCTGGCGTGTCTGGGCTTCATCTGCTTAATACCAGGTTTAGGAACCAGTCTTCTGGCGGGTGAAGAAAACGAGTAATTCTCATTCTGTCAACACAATTGTTCTGGTGCAGGGGAATGTTACACTTTGAACAGTTGTAATTGCATAGAAAAGAATTTAGAGTGCAGACTGATGCGAATGGGTTATCATCTCAAGGAAGTATTGTTCGACTCGCAGGATTCCACCCGCCAATGGCTGTAGGGCATTCCATACTTGATGGGCGTTATGAAATCGTCAGTATTCTAGGCGAAGGAGGCATGGGTCGCGCCTTCCTCGCCCAGGATCACAAGTACGAAGCGCCGGTTGTCATCAAGGCGATGCACCAGCGTTTCATTCACGACATTCGCTTCCATGAACTCTTCACTCAGGAAATGGAGTTCCTCAGCCAGTTTCAACATCCGAATGTTGTTTCACTTTTGAAGACCGGGGTCGACCCGATGTTAGGGCCCTTCCTCGTTATGGAATACCTGGATGGCAGACCCCTGGGAGACATCCTCGATGAAACACCAGTCATCCCGGTCCGTCGGGTGGGCAAACTCCTGGTACAACTATGCAAGGCTTTGCAGGCTGCCCACAATCGCGGCATCATCCACCGAGACATCAAACCCAACAACATGATGATCATCGCACCTGCTCCCTCTCAGGAGCGATTGAAGGTGCTTGACTTTGGTTTGGCCAAGCTTGCCGCGGCTCCCCACCTCACGCTCGAAGACTTAAAGGGCCAGAACCGTAATATTCGTGCGGTGGGCACGCCCGAATACATGAACCCCGAACAAATGCGCGGCAACGAAGTGGATCACCGTGCCGACTTCTATAGCGTCGGTGTACTGCTCTACGAAATGCTGACCGGTCGCCGTCCGTTCGATCATCCCAAAGAGCAGGAATTGATGGGGATGCATTTGAAAGCAGCGCCACCCACTTTCAAGGAAGCGGGGTTGGCCGAGGGTTCGATCAAACCTGGTGTTGAACAGGTAGTCATGGCCTGTCTGAGCAAGTATCCGATGGATCGGCCTCGAGATGCGCGAGAATTGGCTGTCCGTTTTATGGCCGGCCTCGGAGAGAAACTGAATACGAGCGATTTCGAGGAGCCGCTCACCTCTCCTGCGCGTGCCGGGAATTCACCGAGTGCTCTGGATATCGCGCTGAATAACAACAAAGATTCTGTGCAATTGGAAGCATGGATGCCCGAATCGATTGCCGTGCTCAAGCTGTGCAGTTTCCTCCTTGAATTTCACGGTGAGGTAAGTGAAAGCATTCCCGGTCTGGTGCGTTGTAAATTGTGGGTAGGGGGTCCTCCGTCACCTCCTCCTTCACCATCACTTTTTGTCAAATTCAAGTTGGTTAAACCTCCTGAACCACCTCCTGCGCCGCCTCAGGCTCAACTAGATCTCTACATGCTCAAGAAGGATAACAACGATAATCGACTCAATATTACCGTAGTGTTGCACAAGCCGGGCGAATGTCCGCCGTGGCTCCATTCTAAGTGGAAGCCTTTTCACGATAGCGTTGTCAACGGGCTTTGCTCCCACCTGATGGCGACCAGGGTCAAGTGATGTTGATCGCCGCTTCAGTGTTGCCAGTCCTTGATCTGATGCAGGGGCAAGTTGTTCATGCTGTTGCCGGGCGTCGTTCACAATATCAACCCCTAACAAGTAAATGGTGTGAGCATGCTCACGATCCATTGAAGTTGACGCGTGCTCTTCATCAGCGATTCGGATTCATCGATTATTATCTTGCTGATCTCGACGCCCTGGAAGGAAAAGAATCGCAACAATTATCCATGGCTCGATTGGTTGAGCAGGGATGCCAGCTATGGCTGGACGCCGGCTTTCAATCAGTTAAGACAGCGCAGAATTACCTGGCTCATGGATTGAAGCGACTGATCGTAGCAGGCGAAACACTCTCTTCTGTGTCGATGCTGCGACAGATGACAGAGACCATTTTTGCGGATCAACTGGTCTTTAGCCTTGATCTCAGCAGGGGCAAGCTACGTTCAAGCCCCGGTGTTTTCCCCAGCGATGAACCGCTTGAAGTGGTCGACTGCGTGATCGAGACGGGTTTTCGGCAATTCATTGTCCTTGATACCGCCGATGTCGGCGTCTCACAGGGCCCGTCAACAGTAGCACTATGCAGACAGATCCAACAACGACATCCTGGTTGTACCATCATCAGTGGCGGGGGCGTCCGCAACAGAGCTGATATCCAAACGCTGGAAAACGCAGGTGTGGAACGAGTGCTTGTTTCCACCTGGCTGCATCAGGGCTGTCCTTGATTCTGGCGTTACCAGGTTCGGGTCTTCACCCAGTTTTCGGCCTGGTCTGTCGCCAGCATCATTCGACGTTTCAGCTCCTGTGCATACTCTTCAAGCTGCTCTCTCGTCAAATGGCGAGGAACTTCCAGTGGTACGCCGGTAATACCCGCTGCCCTGCTGAACGGCCAGGGTATTCCCATCTTGTCCCAACTCCTGCATACCAGGCTTTGTGATAATAAACGCCGATAGGCACAATGGGAAACCCTGTCCGTGATGCCAGGAAGATGGTTCCTAGTTGAACTTCCCGGCGTGGTCCTCGTGGCCCGTCCGGAGTGATGGCCAGATGCCCCACGTGCGCTTTCTCCAACATCTGGAGCAGTGCATAGACGCCCGACTTCGCGGTCGATCCCCGCACCGTTTTGATGCCTAGCCACCGACAGGCCTGATTGATCAGTTCGCCGTCGGCATGTCTGCTGATGAGAATAGCGATGTTCTTGTGGACGCCATACCGTCCGGCCAGATACATGATGCCTTCGTGCCAAAAGGCATAAATGTATCTCTTGGTATTCAGCCGGTGGTTTGGCAGTACGAGCGGATCGGTTAGATATTCACGAGTGCGGATGCTGTTCATCAAGCGCCGGACCGTGAATCCTACGAGCATGCCGATCAGTTTTATCAATCCGGGATGGCGAAGCTTCATGCTTCCTTCCATAAATACGGCCCGGCGAGTTTGGGCTCACCGGGCAGATGCGTTGGTGACCGATGTAGTTACTTGCCGTTGTTCAGTGCGCCGGAGATTCCTTTGGCAGACACCAAATGGTACGGCATGCCCGTGGTGATGCCAAGTTCATTCCACGTTCACCAGGACCTTGACCGGTTCGGCAACATCCTTGAGATATACCTTGACCTCGGCATCGAACGGCGCCGCCTTTGGCGACGTCTTATCCAAAGCCACAAGCATCGTGACTGAGGCGGCAGCCTGATTGGTGACGGAAACAGTCAACCCCGGGCTGGCTTCCACTCGATCGACTGTCGCCCCCAGTCCGTGTTGATCACGAATCGTGATCTGCCGGTTGGGGCAGACCGCGGGCGATAGTGCCACCAGATAGGGCGAAACGACGAATCGGGCTTTCGTTTTCTTGACGACCGAGATGGGCACGCGCAGCACCGGGTAGGCTGGGTCATTGGTATGAATGACTACTTCATGATCGTGCCTGCCGGTCGGCAAATCTTCCCGGACGCTCACCTGGAGTGCATACTGCGTTTGCGGGTCTGAAACAGGAGGCGTTATCCATTCCACATCCAGATAAGGCGAAGTTCGTTCAAGTTGAACAGGGCGCAGCGGCGTGGAACGCTTGTCATGAATCGTGATGATCTGCGGCCTGGGTTTCTCGCCATAACTGGTGATGCTCGTTGGCGTGACAATGATTTCCTGAATGACACGACCGGTAATGATAAACTGCTGCTCTTTGAGTTGATTGGACTCAGGGTAACGCAGCTTGATGCCATACGTGCTTGGCCCGGCATTGGAGGAGAGCGTGTTAATTTCGAGTTTGAGTATTCCCGTAGCGCCGGGAGTCAGCGTTGATGGCTCCAGCACTGGCCTAACGCATCCACAACTGGCTTTCACTTCTTGAACTGTGATTGGTGTGCTGGAGGTGTTCGTTACCTTGATCTGCTTGGAGAAGATCTGGCCGGCTTTTACATCACCCAGATCGATGCTGGGCGGGTCAAAAGACAACTGGGCCTGCACCCCTTGTTCAGCGGTAAGCAGCAAGCCGAGCACAATGACGTATTTGCTGAGCCGTAGAGCGTTCATCACCATTCCTCCATGGCCCCGTCGAATACAGGGCCCCAACTTATAAAGGAAAAGGAGGGTTTTGACAATGGCAGGTAGCGATCAATGATGAACGGTGTTGGTGGTCAGGTGTTTCATCCGTTCCTGCACCAACTTGCTGATAATCTTGAATTCCGGTGAACCTGCTGCTCCCACCAGTTCAAACGCCAGCGACTCAACAGTCGTCAGCACCACCCCGGCATGTTCCATTCTTCGTAGCGCCACGTGATGATCCTGCGGGTATCGGCATGATACCGCGTCGACTGGGAGGAATACCTGAAAACCCTGAGTGAGTAAATCCAATGCGGTTTGTTGGACGCAGACGTGCGTCTCGATGCCGATGAGAATCAGTTTGGGTCGAACTTCACGCTTGAAGAATGTGACAACTTCCGGATTGCCGCAACAACTGAAGCTGAGTTTGTCCGGCCTGTGCCGCTGATCTTGCCCGCTATACTCGCAATCGTTCCGCCCAGTCCCTTGGGATATTGTTCAGTGGCCAGGATCGGAAGCTGGACGGCCCTGGCAGCGTCGATCATGAAGAGCATATCACGTTCGACTACTTCGTGGCGGGCGACCATGTGGAACAGCTTCTCCTGGACGTCAATCACCAGAAGGCCGGTATCCGCCGCTGAAACAAGATGTGGGTGGGCCATGATGGTTGACTCCGTTTAGCCGGCCCCTTGAAGCCCGGTTTGAAGCGTCTGTAGTTGCTGATGGAGCGAGTCGGTCTGCTGTTGATCAAGGCTGGCGCCGCCGAATCGAACCGCGTAGTAAGGCGATATCACAGCATGCGGAATCCCAGCCAGTTGTTCATGGTTGTTGGAGAGCAGTTGGTATTGAACATGAGTAGCGAACTCCGCAGGCGTTTGACTGGGTTCTGGCTTCCATCCCCTCCGTGACAACAGTTTTAACAGTCGCTGATAAAACGGAATGACCAGTCCTGAGAGATGCAGTCCTTCCAGATGTCTCGTCCTTCGCTTGCGCCACCAGCGTACCAGTAGCCAGCAGAGGGCGGTCAAAGCGAAGAGAAAACCCACCAGGAGAGAAATAGACTGCCAGGCATCCAGGGAGAGCCACCACATGATAAATTGCCCCAGAGTGGTCTTCTGAAACTGAGCCAGTAATTTACCGCGCTGTGCCTGACCACTGAAATCGAGAATGAAAAACTCCCAGAGATAGCGGGCAAACGTCAATGGCGAGGTGTATCCGGTGTCTTTCACTTTGGCATCCGTCACCGGTGTTGGATCCAGCACCAACCACTGTAGTTTTCGTGAACCGTCGGCCATGGTTTCCACCCCGACCAGCGCCTCAACCCATGCATGAGCATGCAATTGCCTGATCAGATAGAAAGAACCTAACTCGTTCCATTCAGCCCCGCGATATCCAATGATGATTCTTGATTTGATCCCAATGCTGCGCAGCATCATCACGAGGGCCGAGGCATAGCGTTCACAATGCCCTTCCTTGACGTTAAATAGAAAATCCTCACTGGGATCGAGGGCTGTATCCTGCTTGCGGCGATTGAGAGAATAGGTGTATTCGCCCGCGGAAAGATGCTTCTCCAGAGCGAGCGCCTTGTCTCGATCATTAGCGCTGGCGGGCAGATTGTTCTTCGCCAGGATATCCTGACTCAATTTGGCGATACGCCCGGAAGTATCAATGCTCCGTGGCACTTTGCCCAGACCGGTCATGTAGGATGAATACTCAGGAGGCAAGGTGCGCACCGTCTGTTCCCAGTCCTTGCTGTTCAGTTTTCCCGAATAATCGTGTGTCACGGTGATGGTAGGGAACTTCTGAGTCAGGCTGAGCCAGCTTTGACCTTCAAACGGGTTCACGTTGAGTGGCGTGCGGTTTCGAGAGCGTGCCGGCGTGCTGAAACAGCTTGTTTGATAAGATTCGCTCGCAGGCGGATCGGTAAGGAACAGGGGAATCACAAAGTTGGTCGTGAATCTGGCCTGGCGAGGTTTCCCCAGTTCCTGAATTTGCGCGACATCAATGTCATACTCAAAACGAATGCCATTTTCCGGCAATGGGCCTGGGTCGGTATCCAGCTCCAGAGGTACCGACATGGAGGTGGGAAATGGCCTCCACACTTTAGTGCGCTCGTTGTAATCGCTTAAGATGGCTCCCCGTAATCGTAGCGTTTCGGGTAACATCACCGCACCATTCTTATTCTTCGCCCAGATACGCATCACTCGCTCATCGCTGACCTCAATCGTTCCATCCGCGTTCAGATCGATGTTGGACGTGCTTCCTGTTTCGTTGTTATCCAGGCCTTGCGCGGCGCTGATATCAGTTCCACTATGCGGCAAGCAAAAGAAAATGACGACAGCGACAAGCATGCAGAACAGGAACCATCCCGCGGGTATCATCGAAAACCAGCGAAGCTGAACGGGAGCCGGTTTCAATGCATTTGAGGTCTGATCTGTTTCGCCACGCAAATAGAAAAGCCGGAGTGCCCACGATAGGCTGGCCAGGTACAACAACATCAGTACCGGGAAGAGCGGAGCGTCACGATCCATGCGACTGCTCATGGCCAGTACGCTGGCAAGAATCACCTGCACCAACCCCAGCAATTGCAGCAGCCACTGATCGCTGGCCGATTTTGGACGAAAGAGCTTGGCTAACAGCAGCGAGCAGAGGATGGGGCCGGTGTAGGTGACAAGTTCCCTCACCACTCCGTTGCCGGGATCGGCCGTAACTTGCCGCATCTGAACCTTTAGGATGATCCAGCCAAAACCTGCCAGAATCAGGCCTACTGCCACAGCATTCGATGCGGCTATGGTTAGATGATGTTTCCCTTCGGCCCAATAGGCCACACCGAAGGCGACAAAAATCAACGAATACAGGTAAGGGGTTTCCGGCAACCCTTGCCCCAACTCCGCATAGCCCAGACAGCCAACGCTCAAGAGCAGGGTGACATACAGGCTCAATAACTGACGGTCGAGGATCGTTGACATGCATGCACCGTTCTAAAGAAGTCCTTCCCCTGTTTCATACGAATCTTAGCTCATTTGCCGGCAGAGCCGCTCCAGGAAGGATCCGGTTGACGGTCCAGTGTTGGACGCTCCGTACCTTGAAGCGTGTCCACTTCTGACAATAGTTGGTTCACCTCAGCCTGGCCGGCTTCGATTTGGAAGGTCAGTTTGGCATCCCACATCGCCGCGCTCGCTAGTCGCACCACGCGATTCTGTTGTCGCTCCACTGCTTTGAAGTTGGGGAAGCCGGTAGCGGGTTCGAGTCCCGTCACGTAGCCATCCCTTTCATCAGCAGTGTTCTTCCAGACGATGAACCAGGGAAGGGTTTTTGTGTTGTACCGCACCGCACACGCCTCGTTACCTGCTGCATTGTGCAGGACCGCTAGAGTATTTCCCCGCTCATTCGCACGAGGCTCATAGTAGTGTACCACCTCGGAATAGCCTGACTGGGGGCCGGCATACGTTTCATGATTTACGATTTCCTCGGCCGCCCGTGCATCTCGGGGAGCAATCTTCACAGCGGGAACCTTCACCTTACTGCCCGGCCCCAGAAGTGGCTTGCCGAAGTTGCAGTGATAGAGCATCTGCATCTCAGCGGTCTTCGAGGAGCGGTTTTCGACGAGATCATGGATGGAGAACTGATTGCTGCCCGGTGTGGTGCTGAGCACGGTGGTCAGATGGAGTTGATCGCCGAACATCGACCCTTCCTGCAATCGGCCCACAATCTCGATCGTGTAGGGTGGGGTCTGCTGTATTCTCACTCCAACGAAGTGTGCCGGCGTATTGGCAATGCGGCCATGCAGGGTGATGTTCTTGCCCCCATCGTTGCCTGGTGGGCCATTATAAGCCAAGCCGCATCGACATATCCATTCGTCGAACCCATCGAGCCAGCCCAGGCCGCCCCGTTCTTCGAGCCTGACCCACTGCGGATGCACAGGCCCATGGATCGGAGCATCCCAACCAAGGCGAATATCCTTGTACTTACCCCGCCAGATGTTCATCCCCCGAGTGGGCAGGATGCTCAGTTGCAGCGCTCCGTTATCGAGTTCGATCAGATCGACCCCATGCCGTTTGCCGCCATGAAGCATCCGTTTAGTAATCTTCCAGGGCGTTGCCGGATGATGCCCCGGTAACTGCTGCGATGTCAGGCTCCAGTTCTCCAGCCACTTATCCCCATGCACTGAATCGGTCAACACAAACTGCACGATATCCGACGACATGCCTGCCCCTCGTTTTGCCTATCACGGTGATACGCTACTGTACCTCGAAATGCAAGCAAGTTCACCAATAACTCTCGTGGTCGATTCTCGTTCCCAGGCTCCGCCAGGGGAAGGCATTGGAACTGAGGCTCTGCCTCAAGTGAACCAGCGATGGCTCGCTTGGTTTCCTGTCCTCGAAGCGAGGCGGAGCCTCGCATGCAGTGCGTTCCCAGGCAGAGCCTGGGAACGAGAAGACAGCCTCCCACTACTCTACAAGTCATCACCCTCCAATATTCCCATAGACAAACCGATTCATCTCGATCACTATGCCGACACCTCTCAAGGATCGTTCACTATGGGTCTGCGCATCTTGATTACCGGCGGCACTTTTGACAAGCACTACGATGCCATCCGGGGTGAACTCACGTTCAAGGAAAGCCACCTGCCAAGCATCTTAAGGCAGGCTCGAGTGACGCTACCCATCACTATTGAAGCCTGTCTGCTGAAAGACAGCCTGCAAATGAACGATGAGGATCGCACCCTGATTCTAACTGCCTGCCAGAACGCCATCGAGAAACATATCGTGGTCGTGCATGGCACCGATACGATGGTGGAGACCGCAAAAAAGCTGGGAGCAGCGGCTCTGCCCAAGACGATCATCCTCACCGGGGCGATGGTACCCTATGCCATCCTCGAATCTGATGCACTGTTCAATCTGGGCTTTGCCCTGGCAGCGGCACAATGTGCATCAACTGGTGTCTTCGTCGCCATGAATGGCCAAGTTTGGCCGTGGAACACGGTTCACAAGAACAAGCTGCTCGGCGTCTTTGAGCAGAACTAATGATAGCCCGACGCGCTAGCGAGGGTGGGCCTTGCGATTGCACGCGCCCCCTCGCTAGCGCGTCGGGCTGTCATCCTTACGCATAAGGCTGCACGCTCGGCGTGATGATCATCTCCGGCACCGAAACCCCCGGTCGCAAATTGGCGACATAGTAGACAGCTTCCGCCACATCTTCGGGCTTCAGTATCACCGCGCGTCGCTCATCGGAAACAACCGTAGGGCGATGATCGAGAATCGGCGTATTCACTTCACCGGGGCAGATCGCCGTCGTGCGGATGCCATTCTCCCCCTCTTCCAGGCCCACCGAATGGCTGAGGGCCATCATCCCAAACTTGGCAGCAGCGTAGGCAGTGCCTCCCAGCTTGTTGGCCCGCTTGCCGGAGATGGAGGAGATATTGATGATGTGGCCATGCGACTGGGCGATCATGCCGGGAACCACGGCACGGGTAAAGTAGAAGGCCGAATCGAGGTTCCCCTGAATCGTCTGTTGCCAGGCTTCAACGGTCAGATTGCGAATATACCGTTCCTTGAGGTTCATGCCCGCGTTGTTGATGAGGATATCGAGACCGCCCAGTGTCTTAATGGCTGCTGCGACGGTCTTCTCCACCTGATCGTGCTTGGTGCCATCACAGATCATGACATGAACCTTGCCGCCCGCCAGCTTGTTGGTTTCATCGAGCTTGCTTCGATCACGCCCGATGATGACGACCTTGGCCCCAGCTTCGACCAGCTTGATGGCCACAGCCCGACCGATGCCGCTGCCCCCGCCAGTGAGGAGTATCTTCTTGCCGGCTACACGGTTTTCGAGAATCGACATGATGTACCTTAATCAATGACCTTGTTGAGCGGATACTCGACCAACCCCCTCGCCCCGGCTGCCTTCAGCTTGGGGATGATGTTCCGAACAACGGTTTCATCGAGAATTGTGTTCACATCGACCCAGGCCGGGTCAGAGAGGGATGAAATCGTTGGCGTCTGAAGGGCAGGCAGCAGTTTGAGAACAGCCTCCAGGTCTTTCTTCTGAACATTCATCATCAGGCCAACCTTGCCTTCAGCAGCCATGGCACCCTGGAGCAGGAGAACGATGTCGTCAATCTTCTGCTTCCGCCAGGGATCGCTGTAGGCCGCCTTGTTGGCGATGAAGCGGGTGGTCGATTGCAGAAGCTCAGCGACAACACGCAGGTTATTAGCCCGCAGCGAACTTCCTGTCTCGGTAACATCGACGATGGCATCGGCCAATCGAGGTGGCTTAACTTCGGTGGCCCCCCAACTGAACTCCACCTCTGCTGTCACGCCATGCTTGGCCAGGTAATTGCGGGTCATGTTCACTACTTCAGTAGCGATACGCTTTCCCTGTAGGTCTTTAACAGTCTGGATGGTCGAATCATTTGGCACCGCCAGCACCCAGCGTACCGGCTTCTTGCTGATCTTGCTGTAAGGCAGTTCCGCTACTTCGACGACAGACGCACCGGTCTCCAAGACCCAATCATGCCCAGTCAATCCACAATCCAGAGCACCGTTCTCCACGTAGCGGGCCATCTCCTGAGCACGCAACAGCGTACACTGGATTTCTGCATCATCAATGGTCGGATAATAGCTCCGACTGGGGAAGTTGATCTTATACCCAGCCTTGGCGAACAACTCACCCGTAGCCTGTTGCAAGCTACCAGCAGGCAAACCCAGTTTCAGTATCGAACTCGACATAAGGATAGCTTCTCTTGAAATGATTCTGAGCACTGAGCACTAAGAACTAAGCACTCACTTCTTATAGACCTGCTTCGGATCAAAGAGCCGTTCGCCGATGGTGCCGGCGACGTTTCCGTCCTGATCCAGCTTTCGAAAGAAGCAGCTCTGGTAGCCTTCATGACACGCTGCCCCGCTCACTTGTTCGACCATTAAAAGCAAAGTGTCGGCATCGCAGTCGATCATGATCTGTTTGACGTGCTGCACATTGCCCGATTCTTCCCCCTTGCGCCAGAGCTTGTTCCTGCTCCGGCTGAAGTAGACGGCCCGACCGGTACGAAGAGTCTCTTCGTAGGCTTCCTGGTTCATCCAGGCAAGCATCAGAACCTTGCCGCTGGCTGCGTCCTGGGCAATGGCGGGAATCAGCCCGCCCGATTTGTCGAAGTCGAGTTGTGTCGTCATGGCTTCAATGGAGTTCTGGGAATAAAGACTTTATCCTATGGACATGGTCGCCAATTTGCTGCGGACGAAGGGCACCACTTCCGCCGGAAGGAACTTGCTGAGATCGCCGCCAAACGAGACGATCTGCCGAATGAGCGTGCTGCTCAAGTGGGTGTACTGCACGTGGGAGAGGAGGAAGATCGTCTGAATCGTCGGGTCAAGTGTCTGGTTCGTCAGCGACATGCTGAACTCGTAGTCCATATCGGTGACGGTACGCAGGCCGCGGATCATTACCATGCCGCCCTCGGTTCTCGCAAACCGGACAGCGAGTGTATCGAAGGGCTTTACTTCGACATTGTGTAAATCCCGCACCGCCATCTGTATCATCTGCACCCGATCGTCCACCTCGAAAAGCGGCTGCTTCGACGGGTTGACGCCGACCCCGACGATGAGCTTGGGAAAGATCAGGCTGGCCCGCTTGATGATATCAACGTGTCCCAGATGCACCGGATCAAACATGCCAGGGTAGACTGCCGTCCGGGCGGGCTGCTCGTTCATGGCTGGCTCACTCCCCCTGTCAAATTGGCTGACTCGCCGCTCTGATTATGATACTGATTACGCTCATTACTTTCTCTGTGGCCATAAGAGTATGACGGTGCTATGGTTACGCCATGACCTTCACGGAGAGAGCTGAAACGGTCTGCCAGTTGCTCTTATGAACAGGTCGATCTCGTTCGCAGAGGAATAGGCACGAATGAACCTTTGGATTTGGCGGCCAGGTATGGATGGGCTCGATGACCTTCAGCGGCAGATGAACCGCTTGATGGACTGGACGCTGAACGTGGTCAGCCAGCACTTCACCCCGAGTTGGCAGCCTCTCCCCAGTTGCAACGTCTACGAGACCGAGACTGAGTACCAGTTTCTGATGCCCATGCCAGGCGTTCGCTCTCAAGACCTCGATGTACAAGTCGTCGGCAGCCAACTCGTCATCAAGGGCGAACGCAAACGGCCTGAGCTGATTAACGATGAGCAGTATCGCCGCCAGGAACGCTGGACGGGCCGTTGGTCGAGGTCGATTCCTCTCCCTGATCGTGCCGATGCCAACCAGATACAGGCGACGTTAGAGAATGGCCTTCTGCTGCTTCAGATCGGGAAGCTGCCCGAAACCCAGCCAAGGCATGTGGCAGTGGCGGTCAAGTCGGTTCAGCCCGTTATCACTCAGGCGACACCGGGCGAAAGGAGCGCATCATGAGCGAAGATGTTCATCAGCCCGAAGCAGCCGCCCCCGAGACGCCCAAGCAGCCGAGACAGGTCTATACTCCTGCGCTGGACATCTACGAAACTATCGATGGCCTGGTGCTCGAAGCTGATCTTCCCGGCGTGCAGTCGAACCATCTCGAGATCAGGGTTCAAGACAATGTGCTGCACCTCTATGGCAAGGTCACCTGGCCGGTAACTGCCTCGGCCCGGTTGCTCCACGAAGAAGTGCGTGAGGAAGACTTCTACCGTTCATTCATCTTGAGCGATGAAGTGGATACCGATCAGATCACCGCTGACTTCAGCGAGGGTGTGCTCAAGCTGACCCTGCCCAAGGCAGCGAAGGCGAAGCCTCGCAAGATCGAAGTGCGGACGAATACCAAAAGTTAGTCAGTGTCAGGCCTCAGCTGTTAATCTTTAGGTTACTTCAATGGCTACTAACCCCCGTATTTACAGCATACTTAAGAAGTTGGAAGTAACGAAGGCCAAAGATTCATGGCCGTTCGGGGCAGAAGAACATTGTTTTCGACTTGAACCCGTTCTCACAGGGCTTCAAGTTGCCGACTTCGAGGCACAATACCATATTCAATTGCCATCTGAATACCGTGAGTTCATTATGCAGGTCGGCAATGGCGGAGCAGGGCCCGCATACGGACTGTTCCCGTTGGACGAAACGGTGAAGTATCGGGGAAATACCATTCCCGCCAATTTTCTGCGTTCGCCGTTTCCGTATCAGACTTTCTACAATCCTTACGATGATCCGAGCCTAGCTGAATATTGGAAGAGATCGAACAACAGGCAATTGACCAAAGAAGAGTACGAAACGAGAAAGTTCAAAGAGGTCACGGGAACATTGGTCTTATGCCACGAAGGATGCGGCTGTTTGCATTTACTTGTGGTCAGTGGGGAGGCGAGTGGGCAAATGTGGCTTGATGCCACAGTGAGCGATGGTGGTTATGTGCCTCTAGGTATTGGTTTCCTCGATTGGTATGAGAAGTGGCTGGACCATGCACTTGCCGGAGGCGATGGAGTTTGGTGGATGAGCAAGACCCTTGAGTAGCTCAAGTTCGAAATAGTTACATGACTGGTAGCCCCTGATTAGGGGCGTCCAGGAAGTAGCTGGCTGCGAAGCTGCCAGTTGAATAGCGTTTTGATTGAAGAGCCCCGAAAGGGGCGATTGGAACTGGTTTCCCTTTCCAATCGCCCCTTTCGGGGCTCTGATTTCATTTGCTCATTTTCTGGCAGTTAGCACTGCCAGCTACTACCGGGTCGCCCCCTATCAGGGGCTGCTATCGTCCATCAAATTCCAAATAATCCTGGTAGTGATAATCTACTTCAATCCCACACCGCCGCCTCTTCCCCATCCACCCGCAGCGTCAAGCACTTGGCGCTACCGCCTGCCTTTAGAAACTCATCCAATTCCACGCCGATGGGCTTATAGCCCGCCTTCTTGAGGATGTTATGCAGGCCGGGGCAATCGCTGTTAGTGACCACTTTCTTACCCACTACCACCGCATTGCAACCGAACCGGAACGCATCAGCTTCGGGTACCGGGTAGAGCCTGGGCACATGCTGCTTGAGCACCTTCTTGCCATAATCATCAAACGCATCGGGGAAGTAGATCGCTTCACCCGGAGACAAGGGGCAGAAGCAGGTATCGAGGTGATAGAAGCGGGGACTCACCAGCTCCAGAGGCAACACCCGCCGATTGGTCATCCTCCCCACTTCCTGCTGAGCCAGGGCATCGCTGCGGAAGCGATAGCCGGCAAAGAGGATCGGCCCGCAGAAGAGGGCGTCGCCTGCACCCTCAAAGAACAAATCTTCGGGCAGATGTTCGACGCTATAGCCATTCGCTTCAAACCACGCATCGAAGAACGGCGTCTCGCCGGCCCGTTCGCCATGCTTGAACCTGCTGCTGATGAACCGCTGATAGAACATCAGCCCGGCATTAGCAGTGAACACCAGATCGGGCAGCCCCTTCTGCGGCTTGATCAGGCTGACCTTCACTCCCAGTGAGATCAGCGTGTCGTGGAGATTCTTCCACTGCTGCTTTGCCTTGTCCTGATCAGCGGGGCGCGAGCGGTTCATCCACTCGTTGATTTCATACTCGATGCCATAGTGATCGGGCGGACACATGAGGATGTGCGGTAGAGGCCGGCTCATGCCCCACTTCCTTTCCGCAACTCTGCCACAATCTCCCTGAGGAACGGCTCGACATCGGTGACGATCCCCACCGTTTGGCTGCTGCCCCGGTCCATCAGCTTGGTCACCGTGGCCGGGTTGATGTCGATGCAGGCCACCTTCACGTTGGCCGGTAACAGGTTGCCGGTAGCGATGGAATGGAGCGCTGTGGCGACCATCAGGCAAAAGCCGATGCCGCCCCGGACATGATCACGCATCAGGTTCTGGGCCACCACCGCATCGGTCACCACGTCGGTAAGCGGCCCATCATCACGCACACTACCCGCCAAAACGTAGGGGATGTTATGCTTGACACATTCATACATGATGCCCGACTTGAGGATACCCTTCTCGACCGCGCCTTTGATGCCGCCCGCCCGGCGAATCTTGTTGATCGCCCGCAGGTGATGCTCGTGTCCTTCATCGGTGGGCACCCCTTTATCCATGGAGATACCCAGACTCGTTCCAAACATCGATTGTTCGATGTCGTGAGTGGCCAAAGCATTGCCGGCGAAGAGGATGTCTAGAAATCCCATCTCGATGAGGGCGCACAGGTGTTCCACGCCGCCGGTATGCACGACAGCCGGCCCCAGCACTGCCAATATCTTCTTCTTCTCCGCCTTGGCCCGACGCATCGCCCCAGCAATCTCACGAACGGTCACACCTTTGGGCTTCTCGCTGCTCACCGGGCTCGACATGAACTCGAACAGCCCCTTGTGATGTGCCGCCTCAGCTGCCTGCACCCGAATGCCCCGGTGCCCCACCACCATCGGCATGCCCTTCTTCACGTCCAGCATCGGCACGCACCGCGCCTTGCCGGTCGTGGCATCGACGGTGACGCCGCAGTCCATCTCCTGATCAGCGATGTCCACCCACTTTCCCTTCAGGCGAATCTGTGTCTGGTGATTGGTCGTGCTGTAGAAAGCTTCCGGAAAAGCACCGTCCATATCAGCAGGTTCAATGCCTGCGTCTTCCGGCGAGATCGCAGTCGCCCCGTGATCGTGAATGACTTCGAGGATGTCTTCCAGTTCAGATGTGCTCTTGGCCAGCACCTTGATCTTGGCATAGCTGGCATCGGTCGGCTTCATGCCGACGTTGATCTCCTGCAACTCGTAGATGCCGCCCCGAGTCAGGATTTCGTCCATGATCTTGGGCAGCAGCAGTGAATCAATGATGTGGCCGTGCAGTTCAACAATATCGCTGGCAGTATATTCGTTCGTCGCTGTCTGCTTGACGTGAGCAGGCATAGGGCACCTTGCAAGAATTGATAATCATCATTGTAGAAGCCAGAATATCATAAGCCGAGATGATTACTCTCCTGTGAGCGGTACCTGTTGCTCACCCACTATTGACGATTTTGACGAGATCAGTTGCACTTTGATCACCTCAGCCCCAAAAAAGATGATCTGTGCCGAGTAATAAACCCAGATGAGGAAGATGACGATTGAACTGGCAGCCCCGAAGGCGGTGGCCAGCGACTTGCCCATCTGCGTGAGATAGAAAACGAAGAAAAGCCGGCCCAGGAAGAACAACAGCGATGCAACTACTGAGCCGAGCCAGAGATGTCGGTAACGGATGCGGCCATGACTGAGAAACCGGAAGGTAAACAGAAGCATTCCAGCAACCAGCACGATATACAGTCCGGTATGCCCCCAGAACCAGAGCCGTTTGCCGCCTGGCAGAGAGTCTTCCACTATATTCAGGAAGTAGGTCAGGATGCCATCACCCAGAAACAGCACCAGCCAGAACGCGCCACTGACCACGACCATGACAAACGAAAGGATGTAGTTGATGATCATGGCAGAGAACCAGTGTCGATGCTGTAGCGGCTTGAGGTTCCAGATCATCTCCAGGGCGGTGCCCAGTTGCAGGAAGAAGTTGCTGGCGGTGGCCACCAGAATGATTGGCCCCAGGATGCTGGCCCACAAGGTTGTCGAGGGCTTCCACAGCTGGTCGACCAGGGTCATTACCGCTTCAGCCCCTTCGACGCCGATATTCTCCCTGGCCAGGCTGATAATCTTCAACTTCACTTCCGCCTCGCCGACAAACAGGCCAATCGAAGCGATGGCGATGATCAGCAGCGGGGCGATGGAGAAAAGGGCGTAGTAGGCCAGCGCAGCTCCGAGGTACGAACCCCGATCGGCGCTCAGGAGAGACCTGCTTGATACAGTGTTCGAAAGATGTACATCTCATCAATGTATGTAGCCGGCCATGAGAATGGATAATGGGTAGTGGGTCATTTTCATTCTCTCCCCCTTTCCAAGGGGGAGTTGGAGGGGGTAAATTCTCCGTAACATTGAACCCCACCCAACCTCCCCTTGGTAAGGGGAGGAGCAAATTGACCCACTACTGGATAATGCCCGTGTCAAAGTCGTGACTCTTTCAGGAATTCATAGAACCACTCAATATGGAATCCCCTCGTACCCACTCATCCTTCGCCGCACTCGCCTGGCCCGAATTCCGTCGGCTGTTCATCTCAACAGCTTTCACCACGCTGGGCTACCGGGCGTCACGCTGGTCATTGGCTATCAGGTCTACGAGCTTACCTCCAGCACAATGGCCCTCGGTATGTTAGGCCTCGTCGAAGCGATCCCTGCCTTGTCGCTGGCACTATTTGGCGGCCATGTCGCTGATCGCATGGATCGACGTAACATCATGGTCTACACCCAGGCGGTATTGACCATTTGTGCTGCCGGATTTGCGATCATTTCTGCAATCGAAATGGATCATCATCAGCTGTGGTTACTCTATGCCGTGGTCTGTCTGGCTGGTATCGCCCGTGGCTTCGGGGAACCCGCTTCCGGGGCCATCGAAGCTGAAGTGGTGCCCCGGGAACTTTACGTCAATGCCTCGGCCTGGATGGCGAGCGCCTGGCTCAGTTGTGCCGTACTCGGGCCCGTGGTGGGTGGCATCTGTTATGGGCTGGCCGGGCCGGTCGCCACCTATGCAGTGATCGCCGTGTTCTTCGCCTGTGCCTGGTTCGTCGATCTTGGCATGGGCCCTAAGCCTGCCCATCCGACGCCGGCTGGTGAATCAATCTGGCAGAGCATTGCTGTCGGCGTGAAGTACGTAGCGAGCAACCAGATTCTCGTCGCCTCCATGGCGCTCGATCTGTTTGCGGTCCTCTTCGGCGGAGCGATGGCCCTGCTTCCAGTGTTCGCCACTGACATTCTGCACGTCGGCCCTATCCATCTTGGCTTCCTGAACGCTGCGCCTGCCGCTGGTGCGTTTGCCATGATGATGTGGGCCACCCGTCATCCGCCTTCCAGAAACGCCGGACGAACTCTCCTTGTTTCGGTCTTTGCTTTCGGCATCACGATAATCATCTTTGCTCTTTCGACCAACTTCTATCTGTCGCTCCTCATGCTCACGCTGAGCGGCATCTTCGATGGCATCAGCGTGGTGATCCGTCGGGCGATTCTCAGGCTCGAATCTCCTGATCATCTGCGAGGAAGGGTGGCAGCCGTCAGCATGATCTTCATCGGCTCGTCCAATGAAATCGGCGCTTTTGAAAGTGGAGTGGCAGCATCCCTGTTAGGCACCGTCCCCTCCGTCTGGTTGGGCGGCCTGGTGACGCTCTTGGTAGTAGCGGTGACGGCGTGGAAGGCCCCGAAGCTGCGAGGGCTGCACATTGAAATGAAGCAACAAGAAGAGGCGGCCCTAACAGGAGATAGTACCAAAGAGGCTACAGTCCCAGCCGCTCCTGAAGCGACTTCACCCTGACCTCGCTGCCTTGTAGAGCGGTACATGCCGCTACGGCTGCTTGAGCCGCGGAGATCGTGGTGATGCACGTCACTCCGCGAGCCACTGCCGCCGAGCGAATCTTCCGTTCATCCGAACGACTGACCCTACCGCTGGGGGTGTTGATGATCAATGCTACTTGGCCGTTCTGCAACAGATCAAGAAGGTTCGGTCGCCCGGTGCTGATCTTATTCAGCTCCCGGCACTTTACTCCGGCCTCTTGTAGCACCTTGAGCGTGCCTGACGTCGCTACCACATCGTAGCCCAGCTTGGCAAAAGTGCGTCCGATGGGGGCGATGATCGGTTTATCCCGGTCAGCGACCGAGATGAACACCGTCCCTTCTTTGGGCAGCGGGTTGTTGGAAGCAAGCTGTGTCTTGGCGAAGGCGATGGCAAAGTCTTCGTCGATGCCCATGACCTCGCCGGTCGACTTCATCTCCGGCCCAAGAATGATATCGACGCCAGGGAACTTGTTGAACGGGAAGACGCTTTCCTTCACCGAGTAATACCTGGGGGTGATTTCTTTGGTTACACCCAGTTCGGGCAGCTTCTTTCCCACCATAATCAGCGAAGCGATCTTGGGCATCGGCAGGCCAATAGCCTTCGAGACGAACGGTGATGTCCGGCTGGCCCGCGGATTTACCTCAAGAATGTAGATGACAGGCTTCTCGGTCTGTTCGTCGTTGTGGCCGAATGCTTTGAAGTTAGCGACGGCGAACTGCACGTTCATCAGCCCCTTCACGTTCAGAGCAAGGGCCAGTACACGGGTCTGCCGTTTGATCTCTTCGGTAATATCAGGCGTGAGGCTGTACGGGGGCAGCACGCAGGCCGAGTCGCCCGAGTGAATGCCCGCTTCTTCAATGTGCTGCATCACTCCGCCGACGATGACGTTCTTGCCATCGCACAGGCAATCGACATCGACTTCGATGGCATTGTCGAGGAAGCGATCAATGAGGATCGGCTTGCCCGGCGAGACATCGACAGCACGGGATACATACCGTTCCAGACCGACTTCATCACCGACAATCTCCATTGCCCTGCCGCCCAGCACATAACTGGGGCGGACAAGAACGGGGAAGCCGATGCGTTGAGCGATGCGAATCGCATTCGGCACATCGAAGGCGATGCCACTGGGGGGCTGCATTAAGCCTAGTTCAGTGACCAGGGCTGAGAAGCGTTCCCGATCTTCGGCCACATCGATGCTGTCCACGCTGGTACCGATGATCGGAGCGTTGGCTGCTTCGAGAGCTTTCGCCAGGTTCAGCGGCGTCTGACCGCCGAACTGCACGATGATGCCATCGGGCTTTACTTCATCGACGATATGCAGCACATCTTCAGCAGTCAAAGGCTCGAAGAAGAGCATATCGCTGGTGTCGTAGTCGGTCGAAACGGTCTCCGGGTTGGAGTTGACCATAATTGTTTCGAAGCCGGCGTCCTTGAGAGCGAATGAGGCCTGGCAGCAGCAATAGTCAAACTCGATGCCCTGACCGATGCGGTTGGGGCCGCCGCCGAGAATCATGATCCGTTTCTTGCTGCCCTTGGGTCGGACTTCATTCTCGTTCAGTGCGACAGCGCCTGAGACCTGCTTGGGCGGCGTATCGTAGGTCGAATAGTAGTACGGCGTGTATGCTTCAAACTCAGCGGCACAGGTATCGACCGACTTATATGTGGGTACGATACCAAGATCTTTGCGTCGCTGGCGAACCTGAGCTTCGCTCACGTTCCAGATCGTGCTGAGCTGGCGATCGGAGAAGCCGAACTGCTTGGCCCGACGCATGCTCGGCTCGGTGACCATATCCAGCGTGGCGATCCGGCGCAGGGCTTCTTCTTCCATCACGATGTCGTTGATATGATTCAGAAACCAGGGATCGATCTTGGTGCGTTTGTGGATCTCGGCCAGGCTCATGCCCGACTTGATGGCGTAGCGCAGGAACCAGATACGCTCCGAGGTCGGCGTCACCAGGAACTTATCGATCTCTTCCTTGCTCGGCTGTTTAGGTGTGCCCCACCGATCCATGCGATCACAGCCGAGGCCGAAGTGCCCTGTCTCCAGCCCACGCAGCGCCTTCTGTAGCGATTCCTTGAACGTGCGGCCAATAGCCATCGTTTCGCCCACCGACTTCATCTGTGTGGTCAGCGTCGTGTCGGCGTCGGGGAACTTCTCGAAGGCCCAGCGGGGAATCTTGGTGACGACATAGTCGATGGTCGGTTCAAAGCAGGCCGGCGTTTCACGGGTGATGTCGTTCTTGAGTTCATCGAGCCTATAGCCCACGGCCAGCTTGGCGGCGATTTTGGCGATGGGGAAGCCCGTGGCCTTGCTGGCGAGAGCAGAACTGCGGCTGACGCGCGGGTTCATTTCGATAACAATCATCCGCCCGTTCGCCGGGTTGATCGAGAATTGGATGTTGGAGCCGCCCGTCTCGACACCGATCTCCCGGATGATCTTCAGCGAAGCGTCACGCATCCGCTGGTATTCTTTATCGGTAAGCGTCTGGGCCGGGGCGACTGTGATCGAATCGCCGGTGTGGATGCCCATCGGGTCGAGGTTCTCGATCGAGCAGATGATGACCACGTTGTCGGCATGGTCACGCATCACTTCGAGTTCGTATTCCTTCCAACCCAGGCACGATTCTTCGACCAGCACGCTTCGCACCGGGCTGAGATCGAGGCCACGGGCGATCATCTCGAAGAACTCGGTACGGTTGTAAGCGATGCCGCCGCCGGTGCCGCCGAGTGTGAAGCTGGGACGAAGGACACAGGGCAGACCGACAAGATCAAGCACGTCACGGGCTTCATCAAGGTTGTGAATCTGCTTGCTCTTAGGCAGATCGAGGCCGATCTTCTCCATTGCCTGCTTGAAGGCAAGTCGATCTTCGGCTTTGTGGATCGCCTCGGGCTTGGCCCCGATCATCTCGACGCCATACTGCTTGAGGACGCCATTCTGGTGCAGGGCCATAGCGGTGTTGAGGCCGGTCTGCCCGCCAAGCGTGGGCAGCAGAGCGTCAGGCCGTTCGACCCGGATGATCTCCGCGACATATTCCCAGGTGATGGGTTCGATGTAAGTGCGATCCGCCATCTCCGGATCGGTCATGATCGTGGCAGGATTGGAATTGACGAGGACGACCTGATAGCCCTCTTCCCGGAGAGCCTTGCATGCCTGCGTACCGCTGTAATCAAATTCACAAGCCTGGCCGATGACAATCGGTCCGGAACCGATGATCAGAATCTTCTTAAGGTCGGTACGTTTGGGCATCAAAACAGTCCTGAGTGCTGAGTCCTGAGTAAGTCATAGATACGAGAGACGCCGGGCGGTTCCCGGCGATGGTTAGTTGTCATCACGCTCCGCTGTGATGATTTCTTCTGAAGAGCGTCTGGTATCTTCGCTCTTACTCATGAATACAGAATTGAGGGCGTAAGGTCACTATCATTGCGAGCGGGGGGCGTCAGCCCCCTGAGTAGATCTAACTACACCAATGAATCTCATCAGTTACGAGACAGGAGCTGTCTATCTGTTCCTTCGCAGCATCAAGATCGCAACGAACACCAGCAACCCCGCCCCACGGCTCCACCAGGCTGAATAGAACCGGGAGGGGAGTGCCCAGGCTTCAAAGGAATATGTCTTATCTTTCTCAATCCCCCATGTGTACAGATGGCGATGTGTTTGGGATAACATGGGTGCGTTAATTGTGTCCTTGAGGAGATGCAATCGCTTACCGGATTGAGTATCGACGAAAGCTACACCGAATCGAGTGGATATACGATTGGCAAAAAGCCATGTGCGAAACCATTCCCAACGCTCGGCCAACCATTTGAAGAACTCTGGCTCATCCAACAGAACTCGATACATCATGACATTGCTTTGTAACTCAATAGGCCAGTATTTCTTGATCTGACGATCTTCCTCTCGAAGGGTAGTTGCGAAACAAGACAGACCTGCTTCAGTTCGCGTTAACTGGAAATATTGACCATCCTCATGGTAACCAAAAATGGATGGATCATTCATATCTTGAATGAACTTAGTGATGTCTGTGGGCTGAGTCAGTTCCTGAGGCCAGGAGACCTGTTGGCCTGTGGTGCCATCGAAGAGAAGGTATTCGGATTGATTCATGTACTTCTTCAGACGAAGCAGATCACCAAAGGACTCGATCAGGTAATTCTCACGTGGATTTGGCGGTATGCCTGATAGCTTGCGTGGCTGGCCAGTGTGACCATCATACAGCATGACTCCGCATGGACTCAGAAATTCATCGATTCCTTTCGCAATCATCTCAGAGGGGCTTGGAGAATCGCCAAAGGCAAGCCAACGCAGGTCAGTGCCGGTCAGAAACGTTGTTTTCCATCGCAACGCCGGGATGACCCAGCTAGCCAGCGGCTGGATTGTCTGATTATTTTCGGATGGGATATGAAACGTCTCAATCCACGGGATATGAACTGCGCTGTAATTGGGTACTTGTCCGTGCAGTAGAATGTTCGCCAAGCCTGTCCAGCCATCACTGGCAAGCGTGGCAAGGCCTGACTCCCAGGGAAGAACTCGATAACTAAGAAAGTAAGGAGCGCCACCAGGTGCCCAAGCTACTTCGAAAGGGGAGGAAGTTGGAATCCTCCATTCTTTGATGACTCGTTCTTCAGTCTCTTCGCTGAAGCGCCAACGATGTAGTTTCCAATGGGTTAAGCCTTGATCTTCCCGTTGAGTAAACCACCAGAGCGATTGTGCGATAATGCGCGGCCCAAACGAGCCCCGATTGCTCACCCAATGGTCCATCTCTTTTGGGCTTATCAACCGATATCGAATCGTACCGGATTTGAGTTCAAGGATTTGTATCTCGTTCGCTTCATGTCCAATGGAACCATTTTTCATCCTCGCAGCTCTACCCTGCGATAGAGCCAGCCATGTTCCTGAAGCGTCTTCCCACATGGGAATTAGTTGATGTTCTTCGTTCGATTCTAATCGCCAGAGTGCCCTTGGTCCCAGCCACCAGCCTAGCGTCCACCAGGTGCAGATACCCATCAGTATCGCCAGTAACCAGCGACGGCCTCGGGGTTTTGGATGATCTCTAGTTGGTCTATTCACTTCAGGCATGCCCCAGTGTTGCCTCAACACTATGGTAATGTCAATAAAAATGGCAACCCGGAAACGAACACAGGGGACTGACGCCCCCCGCTCACATTAAGTTGATATAAGATACTTTAGCTCGCCGAACCCGTCAGCGTCTCTTCCTTCGCTGCTTCCTTGGCCGGAGGCAGCACATCTACTGCTTCCTTCTTGCTCGGCACGAAGACGATCTTCTTTTCGTTGCCTTCATCGCAGGTAAACAGTTGGAATTCGGCACCCTAGGTATCAATACTGGCTTGATGGATCAACTAAGGAAGAAGAGCTATCAACTCGTTACACGATAACCGCCGGGGTTACTTCTTCAATAGTGCTTGATATCCTGCCTGTTCAAAATGGCGGTCATTAGTCAGAGCCTCTGTTAGTTGATGCTCTCTCATCAACAGAAAACTGACAGCATCGCAGATCGACCATTGCTTGTCTTTTCGTCTCGAAAGAAAATCGATGCTCTGCTCGACCATACTTTTGGTGACTTCGATTATTTCAATGTCCGGCGAAGTCAACATCTCTCTGATAAATTTTATGCACTTCTGACGGTCGAGTTTTCGGACCGTCGCAACGGCAAGCAACTCTGCGAGTATCAATGTGTGGCTGTACCTTGTTGTTGCTTGCTCGAAAAGGGTAACGGCCTGGTCATGATGGGTTTCTGATTCGTAAAGGAAGCATAGTAATCCAGAAGTATCAAGAAGCATTATTTGGCATCCTCATGCGATGATGCCGCTTCCTCCGCTATATCGCGATCAATGTCCTGGTCGTCGAATGAATGAGGTTCCGTCGACTTCAGACATCCTGCAAACTTCATCAGACGCTTCAGAGACTCCGAAGAATCTTTTCTCTGTGGTTCGCTTGACTCGACGACAGGAGATAACTTTTGAGTGTAGCGCAGTACTTTCTCCTGTTCCGCTTCGGAAAGCAAGCTAAGGGCATGCTGTAGCTGTTGCAACGTACTCATGATTCACCTCTATCGTTAGTATACCCAAAGGAAGTCGACTCCGCCAATTGGAATCAGGTTCAACGAAAACAGGGGGCCGAGGCCCCCTGCACGATTCAATTGATAGGGAGAAGAACCTAGCTCGCCGAAGCAGCCAGCGTCTCTTCCTTCGCCGCTTCCTTGGCCGGAGGTAGTACTTCTACTGCTTCCTTCTTGCTCGGCACGAAGACGATCTTCTTCTCGGTGCCTTCGCCGGCTACCAGTTCCGCTTTGATGACATCGAAGCCATGGAAGCTGCCTCGCAGAATCTCTTCCGAGAGGGGGTCTTCCAGCAACTGTTCAATGGCACGGCGTAACGGACGGGCGCCGAACTCGACGTTGAAACCTTTGTCGATGAGATACTCCCGAGCTTCCGGAGTAAGCGACAGTGTCAGCCCGCGTTCCAGGAGCCGCTTGTAGACCTTCTCCAGTTCAATATCGACGATCTTCTGAAGGTCAACACGAGTGAGCTGCCGGAAGACGATGATGTCGTCAAGACGATTCAGGAACTCAGGCCGGAAATAGCGATCGAGCGCCATTTTCAGCGTTTCCTTCATCTTTTCGTAGTTGCTGTTCTCATCCTTCTTGTGCAGGCCAAAGACCGACTTGTTGGTCACTTCCTCAGCACCGGCGTTCGTCGTCATGATGACGATGGTGTTGCGGAAATCGACCACTCGGCCAAAGCTGTCGGTCAATCGGCCTTCTTCCATGATCTGCAGAAGCATGTTCTGCACATCAGGATGCGCCTTCTCGATTTCATCGAGCAGTACCACGCTGTAAGGGCGACGGCGAATCTTCTCGGTAAGCTGGCCACCCTCTTCGTATCCGACGAAGCCTGGCGGGGCACCGATCAGTCGGCTGACGTTGTGCTTCTCCATGTATTCCGACATATCGATGGAGACGAGCGCCTCCTCGTTGCCGAACATGAACTCAGCAATGCGCTTGGCCAACAGAGTTTTGCCGACACCGGTAGGCCCGGCGAAGATGAAGGTGCCGATGGGCCGCTTGGGATCCTTGATGCCCGAACGGCTGCGGCGGATGGCACGGCTGATGCGTTCGATCGCTTCGCCCTGCGAGATGACCCGCTTCTTGATCTCGTCTTCCATCTTGAGGAGACGGCTGGTCTCTTCGTCGCTAAGCCGCTTGAGGGGCACGCCGGTCATCTTGCTGACGACCTCGGCGATGACTTCCTCATCGACCACGCCATCGACTTCCTTGGCCTTCTCACGCCATTCCTTGGTGATCTGTTCCTTCTTCTTCTTGACCTTGTCAGCCTGGTCACGCAACTGGGCGGCTTTCTCGAAGTCCTGCTCAGCGACGGCAGCTTCCTTCTCAGCATTGAGCCGTTCGATGTCGGCGTCAATGTCCTTGAGATCAGGCGGACGAGTAGTCGCCTTCAGACGGATGCGGGCACCTGCCTCATCGATCACGTCGATAGCCTTGTCAGGCAGGCAGCGGCCGGTGATATAGCGGTCAGACAGTTCGACAGCAGCTTCGAGAGCCTTGTCGGTGATCTGCACCCGGTGATGCGATTCGTAGCGGTCACGTAGCCCCTTGAGGATCTCAACCGCTTCCTTTTTGTTCGGCGGATTGACGATGATCTGCTGAAAGCGACGTTCGAGAGCGCCGTCCTTCTCGATGTACTTGCGGAACTCATCCAGCGTGGTGGCCCCAATACACTGAATCTCGCCGCGAGCCAGTGCAGGCTTCAGCACGTTGCTGGCATCAATAGCGCCCTCAGCGCCACCGGCGCCGACAAGGGTATGCAGTTCATCAATGAACAGGATCGTGTTCTTGGCACGACGCACTTCGTTCATGACGGCCTTGATGCGTTCTTCAAACTGTCCACGGTACTTGGTGCCTGCGACCATCATGGCCAGGTCGAGCACGACGATGCGGCGGTCACGCAGCAGTTCGGGCACGTTGCCTTCAATGATCATCTGGGCCAGACCTTCGACGATGGCAGTCTTGCCTACGCCGGCTTCACCGAGCAGCACCGGGTTGTTCTTAGTGCGCCGGCTCAGCACCTGGATGACTCGTTCAATTTCGTTGGCACGACCGATGACCGGATCGAGCTTGGTCTGCCGGGCGAGTTCAGTCAGGTCGCGGCCGAAGCTGTCGAGAGCAGGCGTCTTGGATCGGCTCTGCTTGCCCTTGCCGCCGCCCCCGCCACCACCGCCCGAACCAACACCGGCTCCGGCAGTCTCGCCCGATTCGCCATTGCCTTCGAGGTTGTGGCCGAGGAGATTGAGCACTTCGTCGCGAACATCGTCGAGCTTAAGGCCAAGGTTACGCAGCACCTGAGCGGCAACGCCTTCATCTTCACGGAGGAGGCCCAGAAGCAGGTGTTCGGTGCCCACATAGTTATGGGTGAGGTTGCGGGCTTCTTCGATGGCGTATTCGATGACCTTCTTGGCCCGTGGTGTCTGGGGCAGCTTGCCCATCGTGACCATATCGGGGCCGCTCTGGACAAGCTTTTCGACCTCAAGGCGAATCTTGCGGAGATCTACATCGAGGTTCTTAAGCACGTTGGCAGCCACGCCCGAGCCTTCTTTGACGAGGCCCAGGAGGATGTGTTCGGTGCCGATATATTCATGGTTGAAGCGCTGGGCTTCTTGATTGGCCAGCTGCATCACTTTGCGGGCGCGGTCGGTAAAGCGTTCGTACATGGTACTCTTTTCCCCTCAGGCGAGCGGATGGCTCCTGCTGATAGCGCCATCCGTAAAGCAGTAGGAGATTATACGCTGACCAGGCAGATTGAGTAGACAAAGGATGAGAGCAAGCATGAGCAGGCTATAATCGCCGATAAGATTCATAACAGAACTGGAAAACGAAGCAAGCCGGACTCTTGGCTGAGCCCGGCTTGAGTTGAGAGTAGTGCATATCAGCCTGCTTACTTATTGCCTGCATGAATACGTTCTGGGGTCATGTGAGACGGTTGATCGACCATCCAGAAACGATGCCATTCAAGGCGGGCTTGGCGAAGGTCTTCCGGCTGATTCATGAGTTTCTCGATTTGTACATGCGTTTCCTCGATTCGCAGAATTATATCGGAAGAGCCATCATTCTTCTCATGGATGCAAGTCAACATTGCTATGAACATCGTTGCTGCAAATATGAACTGATTCACGACTTGGCTCCAGAACCTCTAAAGCAAGCCCATAGTCGAATACTGAAAACGAAGCAAGCCGGACCCTGTCTGCAGCCCGGCTTCATCGGTGGTACAGGCCTATCAGCCTGTCCTCTATGCTCTATGATTCAGCAGCGTGCTACTGAATACCGCCATGGATACGTTCTGGCGTCAGGTGCGATGGTTGATCAACCATCCAGAAGCGGCGCCATTCGAGGCGGGCCTGACGGAGATCTTCCGATTGATTCATGAGTTCCTCGCTCCGCAGATGCGGATCAGAGGAGTACAAATTCAGTGGGAGACAGCCCGTAGTATTGATTACGAGACACCCCAGCATGGCTGCGAGAATGAGCCGACGCATGTCCTGATTCCCCCACTCGTGACGTACACCGACAATGTGGTAAGCACCACACCTTGTACTAGGGAGAATATCGGATGTACCAGTTAAGGGACTTGAGTCAGACTGTAACGATCAGGCGAAGATTTATGGTTTTACCGGGGTTGTGAAAGGGAGTTTCACTGGCTCTTCTGCCGTCGTTTCCTCATCTTCCAGGTCTTCGTCATCATCAACTGGGCGAAGTGGGGGGGCGTCTTTAATCTTGTGGACCAGCTCTTCCATGCGCTTGCCAGGCTTAAAGGTCACCACATTCTTGGGGGGTACATCCACTCGTTCACCAGTTCGAGGGTTGCGTGCCTTGCGAGCAGCCCGCTGCTTGACCTCAAATACACCGAAATTACGTAGCTCGATACGGTGATCGCTGTTATTGACGAGGGTCTCAATAATGGCATCAAACGTCATTTGAACAATTTCTTTAGTCTTGAGCTGGGTCAGTCCCAGAATGTCGGCGATGTCTTTGACGATCTCTTTCTTTGTCACGTGCCACTCCTTCGATTGAACACAACGTCAAGACAACCAGCTAGACTTATTTGATGAAAGTCTAGTAATATCAAGAAGTAATGTCAAGAACGATGCTGCTGCAGTGATGTACTTACGTCGAATGAGAAAGGAGCCAGAAGCCAGGAGCCAGAAGCGAGAAGAAGACTTGTTGCACCAAATTTGAGACTTTCAGCCTGTTCTGACCTATTCTGGCTACTGGCTCCTGGCTCCTTTTGGCAAGTCCTTGGAATTATCAACCATGATTAAAACAGTCATCACCGGCGGTTGCGGTTTCATAGGCAGCAATTTGATTCGCTGGCTCCTCAAGCACCGCAAGGATTGGCACATCATCAACTTAGATAAACTGACCTACGCAGGAAACCTGGAGAATCTGGCTGGTATCCACTCAGATCGGTACGAGTTTGTCCATGGCGATGTCACCAATCGTGAGTTCGTCCAAATGGTGATTCAGCAAGGTGTCGCTCAGGTGCTTCACCTGGCTGCGGAGAGCCATGTCGATCGCAGCATCATGGATGCAGGTCCTTTCATTCATACCAATGTGGTCGGCACCCAGGTACTTCTCGATGTCTGTCGGGCCGCCAAAGTGAAGCGGTATGTGCAGGTCTCGACCGATGAAGTCTATGGCAGCCTGGGGGCGACGGGGCTCTTCAGTGAAGAAACGCCACTGGCCCCGAACAGCCCCTACTCAGCCAGCAAAGCCGCCGCCGATCTGCTGGTTCGCAGCTATCACCATACCTATGGCATGGATGTGATCACCACGCGCTGCTCGAACAACTATGGCCCCTATCAGTTTCCTGAAAAGTTGATCCCGCTCTTCGTCTCCAATCTGCTCAACGATCAACAAGTCCCTGTCTATGGTGATGGCCAACAAGTACGTGACTGGATTCATGTCGAAGATCATTGCCGGGGTATCGTCGCTGCCTGCGAGAAAGGCAGATCAGGCGAAACGTACAACTTCGGCGGCGAAGCAGAACGCACCAACATGCAACTCACCCGAAGGTTGCTTGAGATACTGAAGAAGTCCGATTCACTCATCAAGTACGTCGCCGATCGCCCAGGCCACGACCGCCGCTATGCCATCGATTGCAGCAAAGCCAAGCGAGAACTGGGTTGGACACCCCAGGTGAGTTTCGAGGCAGGCTTGGAACAGACGGTGCAGTGGTATCTGCAAAACCGCCCCTGGGTCGACCACATCCGCAGCGGCGAATATCGGGAATATTACCAGAAGCAGTATGGGTCATAACTTGATCCCGGAGGGATCACAGCTAATAGCCGGTGGTCGAAGACCACCGGTAAAAGAACAATGTCTTCTTCAAGCACCCCGGTAGGGGTGTTGTACTATCAAGAAGATGTCATACTTCACGATTGCCAACTTGTTCGATTCCAAATTACCCCACTAGAAGATGAGTCTTCCCATAGCATCACCTCCTCGACGCTCGTATTACACAAACAGCCAACGCCAGAAACCCCAGCGCCCCCACGATCCACATCAAATCGTGAGCAAAGACCACCGTCGCATTAAACCACATGAACAGCAGAAACCCCTGAATCAGTGCTGATTTCCAACGGTTTCGTGCTAGATATACCACGGGCCACAGCCACCACCACAGCACATCGATCAGCCAAACGATCAACATCAGATAGTTGAAATAAATGCCAGCTCCCAGGCCTCCCTGTACTTTCGTTGCATTCCAAGCTGCATCATGCGACCAATGATGCACCACATGAAACGCCAGGCAAACATGGATTCCGAAGATGCCCCAGCCCAGCGTCCAGAGCAGCCGTAACAACTTCGGTTCGACCCGTCGTGTCCAGCCGATCAGTGTCAGCAGATAACACGCAAAGCACAGCCACGCCGAGCCACGCACCAGTAGATCACGAGTAAAGGGGTCGATCACCATCTGATCAATGTACCAACGAAGCAACCCAGGCAGAGCGCCTGGGTTGCATCTTGATCGAACTGGATGATCAGCTTACTGACCAGGATTCATCGGAACACCTGGATTCATAGGCACGCCACCGTTGGCTGGGCCAGGCATCGCAGGAGCAGGCATACCGGGGTTGACCGGCATCTGAGCAGGTGGCTGCATGTTAGGCTGCACGTTGCGATTGGGGTACTGATACTGTTCAGGATTAGCGTCAGCCATCGCCTTCTGCATCGAAGTGAGTTCCTTCGAGTGCGGGTAGGTGGGAGCAGGCTGAATGTAATCGGGCTTGTCGTGGAGATAATCAGGAGAAGGCAGAGTCATGCCGCCCACCCACGTCTGGCAGCCCAGGCTTGCGCCGAGCAGACAGCCAACGAAGCTGAGCGTTACCATCGTTCGTGTTGTCCGCTTCATCCCTTGAGCCCCCACTGAAATACACCAGCGTCGTAATCGCCGAGAGCCGGCGGTTGTATATCTCGTAGAGGAATGCCCCTCTTGCATCTCTGCAAGAAGAGCATCCCCGTCCAAAACAGTATCGGCTGGGGCTTTGGCGAGGCTTCAACGAATTTAGCGAATCTCCTGAAGAGAAGGGCTGTATTATGCTCAGACCCTGCTATCATGTGACGACCTGGTAATCTGGGAAAGCGAACGATGCCCGGAAAGCGATCTAAACAATCCACTGTGGGGTCATGGATGCAACGCCTCCGAAAGCTGCTGACGCAAACTACCGCTGCCCGGCATAGTCCGCCTCGACAGCACCCGCTGGTCTATCAGTGGGTGGAATCGCCGGGCCGAAGCACGTTGCCTCGTGGCCGAGTGCGCCCGACACGTCCACTGCCACCTCCAACGATGATGGGGCTGGCCCCGATTCCGTTCGACTTCACTTCCCACATGAAGCTGCTTTGCGAAGACCTTATTCGCAGAATCCCCGACCTGGCCCATATCGATCTCAGCCGCGTGCTGCTCACCATCACTCGTGCCCGGACCCGTCGGCCTCATGGCTTACAGGCCAAGGTCACGCCGCTGCGCTTCAAGCATGGTAAGCTCACCCAGAAGCGGCGAGGCTGGATGTATCAGGTGCAGCAGTATTACGTCGGCGAGGTGGAGATGCTCTACCTCATGTCGTTCTGCCTGCCCCGCTTCCTCGATCTGCCGTTTGAAGAGAAGATGATCACCATCGTCCACGAACTCTTCCACATCGGCCCCGACTTCGATGGTGACCTTCGCCGACATACCGGTCGCTACTATCAGCATTCCCACAGCAAGAAGAAGTACGATCAGCTCATGCACACCTACGTCGAAGCTTATTGGAAGACGAGCCCTGACCGCAGCCTGTCCGACTTTCTCCATAATAGCTTTGAACAACTCCACGAACGCCATGGCTCCGTTCAGGGCATCATCGTCCCTGTCCCGAAACTCGTCCCCCTATTAAGCTGAATGTGTGTAATCTAATTGTGCTCCGGGTCGCGTCAGCGCCCGGAGCACCCAAACAAAATCATGCTCACCCTCATCGATGGCTACAACCTGCTCTTCAGTCTCGGCATGATCCCCAGCCCCGTCAAAGAGGGCGATCTGCAACGAGCTCGTCAAAGTCTGCTCACCATGCTCGCTGACGCTCTCGGCGAGAAGGGCAAGTCCTGCACTGTCGTCTTCGATGCTACCCGCGCCCCCTCCCGTGCTCCCGGCGACACTTTCTTCAAAGGCATCGATGTCCGCTTCACCAAACGGCGCGAAGAAGCCGACGACATGATCAAGTTCATGATCAAGCAATGCACAGTTCCGAAACAACTGACCGTGATTTCTTCCGATCATCGCCTCGTCGAAGCTGCCACCCGCAAACGAGCGACTTCTGTGAAGGCAGATGAATTCCTCGATTGGCTCGACCGTCAGAAGCCCGGCTTCGTGCCAACACCAACAGCACCACAAGTCAGCCCCGAAGAAAGTGCCGGCTGGCTGAAAGCCTTCGCTGACGTTGATACTGAGTTAGCCGATGCCACCAACTTTCCAGAAGAGAGCTGGCTCAAACGGATGCAGATCGACGAGAACGACCTCGGCGACATACGCAAGAAGCATCGGATGAAGCCGAAGGAGTGAGCGGCGCTGTGGCACGGTCTCGCGCTGTGGCACGGTCTCCTGACCGTGCCACTCTGGTCGACCGCAGGTCTCCCGTGATGACAGAAAGTTCAATGTTGATTCAGGAGACGTTCGGTCAATCGCCAGTGGCACGGTCGGGAGACCGGCCACAGCGCAGAGGTCAATCGCCGTGGCCTCACGACCGTGCCAACTCACTATGGCACGCAGGAACTATTGCTCAATTAATCTCAAGGAAACCAGCCCTTCCGATGCCCGTTGTCTAACCTCAGCAAAGCTTGAAGTTTTCAAGCAACGGCCATTTTCATAGACGGTCTCGAAGAGAGAAGTATCCGTTGCCACCACTTGATCACTCCGCTTGGTGGCTAGCTTCCCATCTGGCGTTCGCACCAGTTCCAGCCGTCCTGCCTTCGATGCTTTGCCTTTATCTCCAACCGGTGATTTGAACACATCACGCCATTGTCCGTTGACTCTCAAAGCAGAGCACTTCATGGCAAACTTCATGGTGTCACGATTGACCTGTTGCAGCAATCCCCCACCCATACCGAATGCAATGTTATCGGCAGAGAACTGATGCTGTACCAGCTTTGCCAGGCATTCTTCGATTGAACGGAAGTTCATTCCATCACCCTGAATAATACGGACGTGTTTGAGTACCCGGTAACCTTTCGAGTTGGTCGTGGTTCCGAATTGCCTGGCCAGTATCTGTGTCACTTGAAGAACCGTCTCGGTAGGGTCGCCAGAATCGGGTCGGATCACCACGGTAGCGCCCGACTGGACGACCTCGTCTCGGAGCTCCTGCCCCCAAATATGTTCACAAGCCTGATAGATATCGTAGCTGTCGCTGACCACGGCCAATACCTTGTTCGGTTGGGCAAACTGTTGCAGCATGTTGCGATAGGCATCTCGCTCATGCTCTCTTCCCCAACTGGTGATTGTGCTGTGCTCAGCAGCTGGAATGGAAAAGCCGGCCATGGGCTCATCGTAATAGCGTCTTGCTGCCAATAAGGCTGTGACCGTATCTGTCCCTTGAAAGTTGACCAGGTGGGCCATCCCGCCCAGCGCTGCAGACTCCAGACTGGAGACCCCGCGAGCGCCGAAATCATGCAGCTTAAATGGAATTTGTCCGTGGGGATCGTCACTGGTTTGCTCAAGGTACCGAAGAATGATCGTTTTCACGACTGCCGAGAGAGTTGCTACCGTTGTCGGATACCAGATAGCACGGAGCATTTCCGTTTCAAGATAACTGGTCAGCCAGTAGAACTCAGGATCGGTATTTTCAACAGTAAGCATGGCCTGATGCACAGGGATGACACTACCCTCAGGTACTGCTCGAATTCGGATGGGTAGACGGCCTGCATGTTTTCGGACAAGGTTACGCCAGCCTTCCTGGTTAAACGGAACACCATGAGCAGCAAAGAGTGATGCTGCTTCATGAATGTCATCCATCGTGACGGGAGTGGCGAGATATTCACGCAGGTAGGCTTGAAGCCCAAAAAAAAGAGCATGACTGAAGAGTCCGCCACGCGACTCGACATAGCTGAAATTGATTTCCGCACCTGGCGGATATTGCAGCCAGTGTGAGGCTTTGTACGAATCAGTTCGTATGAGTAGATTCCGGCCCAGTGCAAACCCATTCGATGCAGACATGTGAAAGCTCCTTTCACGTTGGCTCCGTCAACCGAAGCTGTGGAAAATGGTAGCAGGCTGTCAGGTGGCGCCAAGCCCTCCCAGGAAGTGGTTGGCAATAAAGTAATGGTCTTCGTAAATCTGGTTCTGCATGCCCAGGAATGTTGAGATCGGAAACCAGCGTGCTTCGGCAGCATCATCGCTACCACGCACTTCACTGAGGCCCGTCCACTGGTTGTGACCAAGTTCAAAATAGAAAGCATGCGTAATGGTTCTGCCCCGCTGTGAGCGATCGGGAGCATCAAAGACATGATTGCTCTTTATGCTGCCCACGAGAACAGGCCCTGGCACTTTCAATCGGGTTTCTTCTCGTAGTTCACGTATGCACGCATCCAACAGACGTTCATGCTGTCCCACAAAGCCGCCTGGCAGCGCCCAGGTGTCTTTGCCTGGATGGAACTTGCGTTGCACCAGAAGGATGTATCCTACTTCGACAACCACAGCATCTACCGTCGTGAAGATGGGAGGGAAATCGCTTTCGGCATAGCGGTATTTACTCTGGTAATCCACTAAGAACTTGCGTTCTTCTACTAGGTGAAGATAGTCCTGTGTTTTAGCAAAGCTGTCCAGAAACGAGCTTGTACCATCAGGCAGATCGGCTGGTGCCAGCTCATGCCGGTGTTCTTGGTCAAAATAGCTGTCGCGGATTTTGCTAGCGTTTAAGCTCTCGACCATTGGGCAACCGACGTACTCCCAATCCGGAAAGAGCTTCAAGTAATAACTGCTGGCATCCTTGAGATGACCTAACAAAGCCACCTTAGTCTCTTCAGGCTTGGCGCCATCTTCAACGATAAGTCTCTCAACATGGGCTTTCACCGATGTTAACCAGAGTTGATCATTGTAAGGCGAATCACTGATCCCCACGACGCTGACACGAACCTGTTCGCCACTGCGTAAGCAGGCGCGAATCATGCGTTCACGTTCATCAATGGTAAAGGGATTCTTAAAACTGCGTGGTTGATGGCAAGAGCCAATAACAACAACAACACGCTCTGCCAGTCGCAAAGCTTCTTGAAGTAAACGCAGATGTCCGAAGTGAACTGGCTGAAACCGTCCGATGAACACGGCATATCGATACTGACGTGCTGGCATTTGGGAATCCCCCAAACTGTGTTGCGATCAACTCGCTAAATTAATTATACCTTTTGATTCGTCACAAAGTCAAGTTGCCCTCAAGGGATAATATCCAGTATTTCAAGCGGAAGACAACATTTCGCGCTGTGGCCGGTCTCCTGACCGTGCCACTTTGGCCGACCGCAGGTCTCCTGTGATGGCATTAACTTCTACGTCGATTCAGGAGACCTTCGGTCAATCGCCAGTGGCTCGGTCAGGAGACCGGCCACAGCGCAGACTCTCCTGTTTCCCCGTTGCATCTCCCCCGGCAGACGGTATGATGCCTACAGTGAATCGTTTTCCCATCGCTCCGGGTATTTTCCCAGTGCGATGTTACCCATAGCCGCCCGTACCAGACGTTTCGACTGACGGGGTTTACCCCCTCTGACACTCAGCTTTCCAACCTTTAGGGATCGATGACCAGCAGAAGTCTCTACCATTCATCGACGGCACTTATTCCAGACCCCGATTGGGTGTCTGTGCCGCTCTGTTGCCTGCTCACCATCGTTCTGAGTGAATCCGCATCGTCCGGTCCGTCGGCTGCATTTGCTGCCGTAAAGGACACTAACACCCATGGAACTAGTAATCGCCGCAGGCGTAGCCCTGGTCATCGGCCTGGGCGGAGGCTATGCCCTTCGCCAATGGGCTGATCGCCTCCGTAAAGCTGGCGTCCAAAAAGACATCGACGCCATGCTCGAACAAGCCAAACGAGATGCTGAAGTTGTCGCTAATCAAGGAAAAGAAAAAGCCCGGGACATCGAACAGCAAGCCAAGGATGGTCTCTACAAGAAACGGGAAGAGTTCAACAAGGAACTGCAAGGACAGCGTAACGAACTGAAGGATCAGGAACGCCGGGTGGAGAAGCGCGAAGAATCGCTCGACCAGCAGCAACAGGCCCTGCTCAAGAAAGAGAAGATCGTCGACAAGATCAAGAAGGAAGCTGCCGAGCGCCGGGAGCAGTACGAACGTCGTTTGAAGGAAGTCGAAGAAGCCCAGAAGGAGCAGACCGATAAGCTGCTCGAAATCAGCGGCATGTCCCGTGACGAAGCCGGCTCCATGGTGCTGACCCGCATCGAGCAGGAACTAGCCCAGGAAATCGGCAAGCGTATCCAGAAACACGAAGAAGGGCTCAAGGGCAAGGCTGAGACTAGGGCCAAGGAGATCATCGCTACTGCTGTACAGCGTTATGCTGCGCCGCACACTGCTGATACCACGGTCAGCACCGTCGATATTCCCAGCGATGAAATGAAGGGTCGCATCATCGGTCGCGAAGGTCGTAACATCCGCACCTTCGAGAAGGCTACCGGCGTCGATGTCATCGTCGATGATACCCCCGGCGTGGTCGTCGTTTCCGCCTTCGATAATGTCCGCCGTGAGACCGCCAAGCTGGCGATGCAGAAACTTATCGCTGATGGCCGCATTCACCCCACCCGTATTGAAGAGATCGTCAACGAAACCAAGGCCGAGATGGAAAAGGCCATCATGGAAGTAGGCCAGCGGGCCGTCATGGATGCCAATGTGGGCCCGGTTCACGATAAGCTCGTCGAACTGCTAGGCCGCTTGAAGTTCCGCACCAGCTACAGCCAGAACGTGCTGTTGCACACGATGGAAGTGACCCACATCGCTGGACTCATCGCTGAAGAGTTGGGCTACGATGGCAAGCTCGCCCGCCGATGTGGTCTGCTCCACGACATCGGCAAAGCCGCTGACCACGAGATGGAAGGTGGCCACCCGCAGATCGGAGCGGAACTGGCCAAGCGGTATGGTGAAACCAACCCGCATGTATTGCATGCCATCGTTGGCCACCATGATGACATCCGTGTTGATCACATCTACACGGTGATCGTCGCCGCTGCTGATGCCATCAGCGCAAGCCGGCCTGGTGCTCGCCGCGATACGCTGGAGAAGTACGTCAAACGTCTCGAAGAACTCGAATCGATCGCCTGTGGCTTCCATGGCATCGACCAGGCCTTCGCCATCCAGGCCGGGCGCGAGGTGCGTGTGATCGCCAACTCGGAGAAGATCACCGACCAGGAAGCACAAAAGGCGTGCCGCGACATCGCCAAGGCTATCGAAGAGAAGATGAACTACCCCGGCGAGATCAAGATTTCGGTCATCCGGGAGACGCGGTACATCGAGTACGCAAAGTAATATCAACCATGCGAGCGTATAAATGAGAGCGGGGGGCGTAAGCCCCCTGAGTAAACCAGGCACCCAACTCCAAGGAAGTAAGCCATGCACTGGCACTTCACCTCAACCACCTACGGCACCTGGCTGCCCGGTGATGAGCGTGGATTTGTCAGCACCGTCAACAACTATCGCCCCGAAGACGTCGAACACAATCAAACGAGAACCCGCCTTCGCCACAATCAGCCAGACACCCGCTATGATCGCCGCATGCCTGGCTTGAAGAGCTCGGCCAAGCAACTGCTTAAGTGTGATCCCATATACCTGAAATTCTGAGCAGGCTCATGCGATTCTGGCTCAGTTCCAGGAAACCTGTACCTATCGTCAATGGACTCTACTAGCAGCCTCGGTCATGTCCAATCACTTCCATGCTGTCGTTATCGCACCGAATGAGGTGGATTCAGAAGACATTCTTGGCGATCTCAAAGCCTACGCATCTCGCCGATTAAATAAGAATTGGGGAAAACCACTCTCGGAGACTTGGTGGACCGAATCAGGCTCGCAGCGCCCCAAGAATAATGAACCTGCCATCCGTAATGCGGTGAGATATGCCTGGAACCAGGAAGGCTACTTCTGCCGCTACATCGCTGAAGAAGCAAAACACTATCTCGATGAATACGACTTAACGGATGCGAGCGGGGGGCGTCAGCCCCCTGAGTAGACCTTCGAGTCGTATGCAACTGTTTGTTTCCCTCAGGGGGCTAACGCCCCCCGCTCGCAATAAAGCTCGCTATGAGAATAACACGATGCGAAGCAAAGAACTCGATCTCAAGAAGTACGATTCCGACAAGGTCATCAGTGGCTATCTCGAAATTTTATGATCGGCTTTTTGAACCCCTCGTCCACAAACCTATCAAGCTACTCGAAGTAGGCATCTACCATGGCGGCTCCATGCGGCTTTGGAGGGATTACTTCCAGAACGGACAGATAGTCGGCGTTGATCTCAACATACCCGAAGACTTAAAGAACGAAGAACGCATCCAGGTATTCCAGGGCAGCCAGGATGATGGTGAGTTTCTACATCAGGTGGCCAATCAGACTGCTCCGCAAGGCTTCGACATCATAATCGATGATGCCTCTCACCTCGGCAGTTTAACGAAGCAAACCTTCTGGCACTTGTTCGACCAGCATCTCAAACCCGGCGGCCTTTACATCATCGAAGATTGGGGCACCGGATACTGGGAAGACTGGCCCGATGGCAAAGCCCAGCAACAGCCCAGTGGGTGGTCACGACTACTACAGAAGTTGAAAGGATCAACACCGAAAGACCCCTGGCCTACGCACAGCCATGGTATGGTGGGCTTCGTCAAGGAACTGGTCGATGAGATGGGAGCCAGGGAACTGACGAGGAGGCGGCACAGCGGTACGTCCCAACGAGAGAGCAAGTTTGCGAAGGTAGAAGTGACCTTGGGACAGGTGATAGTCACGAAGCTTGCGAGCGGGGGGCGTCACCCCCTGAGTAAGACTTCAACTCGCATGCGAACTGCTCTTTTCCCTCAGGGGGCTGACGCCCCCCGCTCGCAAAAAGAGCACCCACTTGCATTCCATTAGTCTACCGTATAATGCGGGTGTAACTGAATTTCGATGACCACGGACGCACAGACGATGGTACCTATCATTGGCGACGACTTTGTTCCCAAGAACATTGAACTTCCTCCCAGCATCCAGCGCTATCGCGACTATGCCCGTCAGAGGCAGATGTCGCTGGGCGATCTGCTCCTGGAAAACCGCATCATCTTCCTGGCAGGCGTCATCAACGATATCTCGGCCATCGAGATCGTGATGAAACTGCTCTATCTGCAGTATGAAAACCGTACACAGGATATCCACTTCTACATCAGCAGCCCCGGCGGCCAGGTGACCAGCACCTTTGCCATCTACGACACCATGCAGTTCCTCGAATGCCCCGTCGCCACCTATTGCATCGGCATGGCAGCCAGCGGCGGAGCAATCCTGCTCACCGGTGGCACCAAGGGCAAACGCTACTGCCTGCCTCACTCCAAAGTAATGGTGCATCAGCCTCACGGCGGTGTCGGTGGCCAGGTGTCGGATATCGAAATCCAGGCACGGGAGATCGAAGCGGATCGCCATCGCCTCAATGTGCTGCTCGCCAAGCATACCGGCCAGCCTATCGAAGTGATTGCCCGCGAAACGGAGCGAGATCGCTACTTCGGCGCTCAGGAAGCCAAGGAGTTTGGTCTGGTGGATGACATTCTGACGAAGCCACCGGTCGATCTGCCGAAGGCGATTGAGGTTCCGAAGAGCGCGATAGTCGCATTGATCATCTACCCCCTCACCCCCAGCCCCTCTCCCTCCGGGGGAGAGGGGAGCCAAGACAGCACTCAGGACTTTATTGACATGCCACTCGTACCTTATGTTGTTGAAAAGAGCGGACGTGAAGAACGGGCAATGGATATCTACTCCCGCCTGCTCAAGGACCGCATCATCTTCCTGCAAGGGCAGGTCGATGATCAGATGGCTAACCTGATCGTCGCCCAGATGCTCTTTCTTCAGTTCGACGATCCCAAGAACGACATCCATGTCTACATCAACAGCCCCGGCGGCTCTGTGACGGCCGGCCTGGCGATCTACGACACGATGCAGTTCGTCAGTTGCAATGTCGCCACCTACTGCATCGGCCAAGCAGCCAGCATGGGTGCGGTGCTGCTGGCTGCCGGCAGCAAGGGCAAGCGCTTCTGTCTGCCCAGCGCTCGAGTCATGATCCATCAGCCGATGGCGGGAAGCGAAGGTACCGCAACGGAACTGCTGCTCCACACCAAGGAAATTTGGTCGGCTCAAGAAGCGTCTCAATGAAATCCTCTTCAAGCACACCGGCAAACCGCTCGATGAGATCGAGAAGGACACCGATCGTGACAAGTTCATGTCAGCCCACGAAGCCGTCGAGTATGGCCTCGTCGATAAGGTCATGGATCGCATGCCGATGCCAGTCGTCAAGCAAAGCGACTAGGGCCTAATTCAGTAATCTAGGCAGTTTGGCTAAGATTTAGACCGACGATCGGTTCAGATACCACAACAAAACTCCCCTTCTACGAGGCTTCCCCGAAGCCTCGTTTTGTTTTGTGCCGATAGTAACGGTGAGTGTCTATCGGGGGATCAGACCAGATCGTCATGCGCCCGTTGTTCGTACCGTCATTACATGGTCCATCAGCAACACGCTCTCAGAGGATGAGAGTTGTGGCTGGTTTGTCGTTACTGCTATTGATGGCCACGACCGGTTGTTCGTCGCTCACCAAACAACGAGCCGAACAGGATCTCGTTGAAGCTGACCTTCGTGGCCAGGAACGCTGTATCCAGGACCTCAAGGAACAGCTCGAACGCAAAGAGGGCGCTATCCACGGTCTCGATCTGGAAGTCGAAAGGCTGCAACAGGCGGCGATCAAGAACCAGCCCGCCGGCGAACCTCAGGCTCCCGGTGTCATCAAGGAAATAACCTTGGGTCGTCTCACCGGGGGTTATCGCAACAATCCAAAGTCTCTCTACGACGATTCGGTGCAGTTCCTCATCGAACCCAAAGATGCCGATGGCCATTCCATCAAGATGCCCGGCTCGGTGCATATCGAACTCTTTGAATTCCCTCCCAACGGCGTGAAGGTGCCACTCTCAGCCTGGGATATCTCAGCTCGTGAACTGCGACGTTCCTGGGATCAACCACTCTTCGGTGGCCCGGCTTATCGCATCCTGGTGCCGTTCAAAGCCCTGCCTGCCAGCGAAAGAATGCGGGTGCTCGTCCGCTTCACCACCCTCGATGGCAAGCTGTTTGAAGCTGAGAAGGACTTCAGCATACGGCTGCCCGGCCCTGGTTCCGCGCCGATAGTGCCGATGGCGCCCATGCCTGCGGGCGGCTACACCGTCGTCACGCCAGGCCACATCATCAACGGCACCCTGGTCGGGCCTTTGGGCAATACCAACACTGGCAGCAATATGGTGGTTCCTCCCGCTCCGCCAGGCTTCGAGGGCACCGGGCGAACTGCCGAACCAATGGCACCTCCGAAGAACCCGCTCCCTGAACCGGAGAAGAAGACGGAGCCGAAGAAGGAAGAGATGAAGCCTCCCGAAAAGAAGCAGGAGACGATCCCACTCATTCCTCTGGAACCACGCAAGACACCGTCGAGCATTGATACCAAAGGCAATGAGCCACCTCCACTGCCGCCACCACCGGAAGTCCCGAACTTCAATGAAGAGAAAAAGGCTGTCAGTTACGAATGGCTGCCTGCCCCCAGCGAAAGACCACGCACCACACAGCCGATCTATCCAAAAGATACTGGCATCGTCCAGGCTGGGTATCAAACCACCGAGAGCACCGCACTAACGTCACCCCCTCCCGCTTCCTGGCGGCAGAAGATCACGAGCGGCATGGTGCAGGTAGATTACAGCAACGAGCCGCCCATCAAGTTGTCACGACCCATCGTTGTGAAATAGTATCTTCTTTTGCAACTGCGAGCGGGGGGCGTCAGCCCCCTGAGGAGGGGCTCGCACACGTCTCGTGATTCTCGTAGTTGGTGGTGAAGGGCGCAGGGTTTTACTCAGGGGGCTGACGCCCCCCGCTCGCGTTCATCAACTCTCACGAGCCAGCTACTACCAAGCTCTTTCGCATGTTTCCTAATTCAGTTTGACAAACATCCCATCTCAGGTTCAACTAGGACCTGATGTGGTTGCCTCACCTTGTTCAAGAAGTGATGCAGCCAGTCCATCTCTCTCCAAAAAGCTTGAAGCAGGATTTCTTCGATATGAAAGACGTTGTCAGTTTGATTCTCGGAGGCGGTCAGGGCACTCGGCTCTATCCTCTCACGAAGTATCGCAGCAAGCCCGCTGTGCCCATTGGTGGCAAGTACCGCCTTATTGACATCCCTATCAGCAACTGCTTGAACTCCGGGCTGAACCGTATTTACGTGTTGACCCAGTTCCTTTCTGCCAGCCTGCATCAGCACATTACACGAAGCTATAACTTCGATGTGTTCGGCGGCGGGTTCGTCGAAATCCTGGCTGCTCAGCAGACGATGGAATCGACCCGGTGGTACGAAGGCACAGCCGACGCCATCCGCCGCAATATGCAGTACATCGATCAGCCAGGCACCAGAGAAGCGTTGATCCTCTCCGGCGATCAACTGTATCGCATGGAGTACGAGAAACTCATCGAGACGCACCGCAAGAACGATGCTGACATCACTATTGCAGTCATCCCGGTGGAACGCAGCGCTGCTACTTCTCTGGGCATTATGAAACTGTCCGACAATGGCCGGGTGACGGCCTTTGTGGAAAAGCCCAAGACCGATGAACTGCTTGATCAGCATCGCACACCTGCCGCCTCCATCGAAAAGAATGGCATCGCCGCCAAGGGGAGAGAATACCTGGCCAGCATGGGCATCTATCTGTTCAAGAAAGAAGTGCTGGTCGAACACCTGCGTGATCCGCTCAATACCGATTTTGGCAAGCACGTCATCCCGGCCAGCATCAAAGAACGAAAGGTGCAAGGTTTCCTCTTCGATGGCTACTGGGAAGACGTCGGCACCATTGCCGCCTACTTTGATGCCAGTCTGTTGCTGACCGAAGACAAGCCCCCGTTCTACTTCCAGAGCGAGGACGGCCCGATCTTCACCCGTCGCCGGTTTTTACCCGCCTCGAAGGTGATGTCGGCTACCGTAAAGCGTGCTCTCCTCAGTGATGGTTGCCTACTTCAGGAGGGATCGCATGTGGAGCATTCGATCGTCGGTGTGCGCAGCTTGATCGGCAAGAACGCTACAGTTAAGGATTGCATCATCATTGGAGCTGATCGCTATGAAACCGAAGAGGAGAGGGCACGCAACACCCCGGCCCACCCCGCTATCGGCATCGGCGACGGTTCCCACATTGAACGGGCCATCGTCGACAAAAACGTCCGCATCGGCAAAAACGTCCGCATCATGAACGAAAAGAAGGTGCAGGAATGCGATGGAGCGCAGTACTGCATTCGTGATGGAATCGTTGTCATCGCTAAGGACGCGATCATTCAGGATGGGACAGTGATTTAAGGAGCCAGGAGTTAGAAGCCAGGAGCCAGAATAGAGAACGGGGGAGTTGATGTTTGTGCGTTTTATATCGTGCTGTCTTCTGCTAATAGCTGTCACAAGTGTTAATGCTGACAACTACGACCGATACATCAACCCGATCCTGGCGAAGGTGGCTGAATCGTCCGAAGCAACGGCAATCACCAAGCTTACACCCGCTCAAGTGGCCAAGCACAACGACCTGTTCCAGGAAACGGGCGGGGTGCTGCTCATCATTCGCACCAATCAGGGCAACAACGCCAAGGTACTCGCTCAGTTCGCCAGACAGCGAACCGAGAAGGGTTCGGTGCCGATGGTACTTCTGGAACGGGCCATCGCCTATAAGCCGGGGCAGGATCGTGCCATTCAGGCCCAGGCTGCTACCGTGCATCTCTACGATGGCTTTCAGTTCAACTTCGACCTCGGCCAGGTGGTGCCGACACAGATCGGTGGCGATGTCCGCTTCGTCGATACCCCCGAGGGCGGCTACCTCGAAGCGGTCGGCAACGCCAAACTCTATCTGGTTACCAAGCATCTGCCGGGTACCGAGCCGAAGAAAGCTGCCGGGCGAACCGTATTGGGCGAGGCGTTCGACCCTGCATCCATCGCCGGCAACTACAAGCTTTCTGATGATGGCAGGCGTAACGCACTGTTAGAACTTGCCGTCGACAAAGAGGGCAATCTCACCGGCAACTACACCAGTGAACAGACCGGCCGTAAGTATGAGGTCACCGGCAAGATCACTCCGACGATGAAGCATCAACTCCTCTTCACCGTCAAGTTCCCCAACGCTTCCCAGGAGTTCACCGGCTACGTCTTCACGAAGGATGCTTCAGCCATCGCTGGTGTGACGAAGTTGCAGGGCCAGGAGTTCGGCTTCTTTGCGGTGAGGGAGAAGTAAGTATTTGCTGGCGAAGCGGAGGACGCATTGTGGATGACATAACACAGCAAATTGTTGACTCCGCTCAAAAGGCGGTGGCATTGTGTAATTCCCGATCCGGGGACGAAGTTGATTTCACTGAACCGAGCCTCTCGATTGTCGAGGAAATGCTAGCCGAAGCAGCTCAGTATGCTTCAGACCTTTCGGCTGGCCAGCTTTTGGGATTGGTCCAGCAGTTTGGTTGTTACATTTTGGAAGTTGGACGTCGTGAGTTCGGCGGCCGCTACCTCTGGCACGATCAGCGAGATCAGCCGATACTTGTCGTTGGTGAGCCGAAGTTTCGTATTGCCATTATCACCTGGGACAAAGTGCGAGGTCGTATCGGCGGAGACGAAGGCGATAACATTCCTTTCTTTTATGCAGGATTTGCTGAGCGAGTACGGAAAGCCAAACCGGGTGAGGACGCGCTGTATGTTTGACGTCCTTGATGTTGAACAGAGCCACGGAGCATATTCTTATCGTTAAGTAAAAGATGCCCGTATCTGATGAAGCACCAGTCCGCCGCTTCTCGCACCACTTCATCGCTTTCCTGCCTGATGTTCTCCAATGCTGTAATGGCCCGATGATCCCGCTGATTCCCCAGCACCATGCAGGCATTGCGGAGTAATCCCTGTCGTTTGGTACGCCACAATGCGGTGTCTCGGAAATGCTCTCGGAACTCTTCGACAGACATCCGTAACAGTGCGATCAAATCCAAGGTCTTCGTCGATCCCGATTGCCAACTGGCTGATAACAATTCGGTCTGCTGACCTACAGGCGCCTTGCGATTCCACGGGCAGACATCCTGGCAGATGTCGCAGCCAAACGCCCAATCGCCGATACCGGGGCGATGTTCTGCCGGAATAGGGCCCCTCAATTCGATGGTGAAGTAACTGATGCACTTACTCGCATCGAGTACGCCCGGCTCCGGGAACGCTTGCGTAGGGCAGGCATCCAGGCAGGCGGTACAGGTGCCACAATGGCTGGCGACATGAGGCTGATCGATATCGAGTTCAACTGTGGTGAGCAGTGCAGCCAGGAGAAAGAAGCTACCCATCTTCATGTTGATCAGCATCGTGTTCTTGCCGAACCAGCCGAGTCCGGCCAGACGGGCGAAGTCTCGTTCAAGCAGCGGTGCGGTATCGACCACGCCCCGGCACTGCGAACCGGGCACTTGTTTGTTCAGCCAAGCGGTCAGCGTATTGAGTTTGTCCCAAAGCAATGGATGATAATCACAACCCAGAGCATACGTCGCCACGCGCCCATGCAATTCCGGCGTAGGTTGCTGTCGCACTTGTGGTTGATGGTAAGAAATACCCAGCATCACGATGTTGCGTACGCCAGGCAACACTGATTCGGGCGACGATCGGGCAGCAGCCCCCTTTTCCAGGTACTGCATTTGCCCGGCGTACCCCTGTTCCAGCCAATCGAGGAAGCGATCCAACCCCACCGGCGGCCTGGCCCCGCTGACGCCGACCAGTTCGAACCCCTGTTCGTGAGCCTGCTGCTTGAGCAATTCCGTGAGGGTGGGCACGTCACATCCCCCCGGTCACTCCGATGATCTCACCGGTGACCCAGCAGGCATCGGCTGAAGCGAGGAAGGCGACGACACCAGCGATATCCTCAGGCTTGCCGAGCCGTCGAAGGGGAGTGTGCTTGGCAATCCAGTCGAACATGTGGGCAGGCATCGATCCGCGGGACAGTTTGGTGTCGATCAATCCGGGGGACACGCTGTTGACCCTGATCCCTCGTGGCCCCAACTCCTTCGACATGCATTTCGTCATGGCGTCAATCGCTGCTTTGGTGCTGGTATAGAGCATCGACTTTTTGGCATTCTCGCGCACTATGGCCGAGCTGATATTGATGATGCTGCCGCCTTCTGAGCCAAAGAGAGGCAGCGACTGTTGAATAGCCAGCATCGGCCCGCGCACATTGACATTGAAGAAGCGGGCGAACTGAGCGATGTCAGCAGCTTCGATAGGAATCATATCCGCCACGGCGGCGTTGTTCACCAGAATATCGAGACGGGGATGGGTCTTCTTGATGGTCTTGAACAGCGACTCGATCTGGTCAGGCACTTCCATCTCACAGCGATACGCCTGAGCCTGGCCGCCCGCCAGGATGATTTCATCACAGATGCGTTCAGCCGGCTCCGCATCGTCGTTGTAATTCATGACGACGGCCGCACCCTCTTTGGCCAGCTTGCGACAGATCGCCGCGCCGATGCCACGGGATCCACCGGTCACCAGCGCAATTAGACCATCGAGCCGACGAGAGGACATAACGAAAACCTTAGTTTGAGTTTAACTCTTGATTCAGTGTACCGGGAGGGCGAGGCTCCTGCCGAGCTTTCTTGCCATCGCTAACGGCTTGGCAGGAGCCTCGCCCTCCGCCAAATTATAGCACCGGGATGTCCAACCTGCGGATCAACTGTTCGATCTCCCGACGCAGGAAGACAAACGATGGAGCAATGAAAAGATGATCCTGCATGCGGGAAGGATCGTAATCGGTCTCGATCACCACATTCGTCACGAAAGGCTCTCGCTTGACATCTTTGGAGAAGAGCGAATTCGGAATCTCGCCAGTTGAAGAGAGGATACCGGCCCCGAAAACTTTGACATCGTTATGCTCTTCCATCAGGCCGAACTCGATGCTGAACCAACTGAAGCGTTTCAAAGCCAGGAGGTGTTTAGGGTTCTTCGTGGTGTAGGCTGCTTTGCCGATGAGCGTGAGCAGCTCTGCATAATCCTGATTCATGAGCGGCGGGACGTGGCCCAGGCAGTCGTGGAGCATGTCGGGTTCGGGGGTGAACTCCGGGTGCGAGCCATGCCGAATAAACTGGGTGACAGGGAAACCCCGGTCGGCGATGTAGCTGTAGAAGGTACGGTAGGCGATCGGCCCCTCGGCGGGGACCAGATGCATGTTGGTGACCTTCTTCACCTTCTCGCTCAAGATCTTGAGCTGAGGAATCTCACCTTCACTGATCTTGAGCTCCCGCTTGGCCTTCATGTAGATGGAACAGGCGTGCTTGATGTGCAGCTCTTCCAGTTGCGGGCTGACTTCGCGCCAAATTCGGGTCTCTTCCGGAGTGTACTCGATCATCGGCGGCCCGAGGTTCTGCAACCGATGCCGACGGCATAAATCGAACAGATACTTCCGCCGTTCGATATAGGCCAAATCATGTTCGCCGGGATGATTGGCTTCAAGCTCCAGGATTTCGGGATCAGCCGGATCAATCATCTGCCGTGCGTCGATCTCGACGCCGTATTCTGTCAGTGTCTCTTTCATGGTTCCACCCGGGAGAGGATAGTACGTTGCTTAATGTACGCCGGGTGGGGGAGTTTGGTCAAGCGGGGGTGGAGAGTTGCCCTCACGCTCCCCATATTGCTCTGGATTGTAGTCCTCACTCTCCGAGTGAGGACACGGAGACTGAATGCCATCCCAATAATTGTTGCGAAGTCAGCTATTCTCAGCGTCCTCTCTCGGAGAGAGAGGACTACAATCATTTCCCCTTCACGTCATAACACCAAATCTTCTCCTGATCTCGCAGATAGAGCTTCCCATTAGCGATGACCGGATAGACCCACGTTGACTTGCCACTCAACTCAGGCAGCTTGAACCGGCTGACTTCCTGGTAGCCCGTAGGGACAGCTTTCACCAAACCCATGTTGCCCGTTTCGCTGAGTACATAGAGCATGCCATCGGCGTAGGTGACGGAACCTTTGCCGACACTGCGGTCTTTCCACTTGATCTTGCCCGTAGCCCATTCCATGCAGACGAGGACGCCGCTGTCGAAGCCGTAGACATGCTCATCGACCAGCACGTAGCCGCCATGGTGGTTCTTGAAGTTCTTGTTGAAGTAGACTTCGCTGGCGGTGCCATCGGGCTTAAGATCGAGGAGTGCGCAGCCGGTGCCATAGTCGGAACTGTAGAGAATCTTGCCGTTGGAATAGACGGGTGAGGAACAGTTGGCGGTACCGTTGGCCATCTGATCGTAACGCCAGAGGAACTTGCCATCTGCTGCTTGAACACCGATGGCCCCTTTGCTGGTAAAGGTGACGATCTGCTGACTATTGCCGACGGTGATCTGTTGAGGAGAAGCGTAGGCAGCCTGCTCGGCTCCAGTACTATTGGGGTCACGAGAGCGCCAGATGGTTCTGCCATTGGTTTTATCGAGAGCCACCAGCGTTGCTCCGGTGCCGCCTGGGGTGACGATCACCCGTTCGCCGACGACCAGGGGCGATTCACTGATGCCCCAGCCGATGTTCTCGCCGCCAAACTCTTCAAGGATGTTCAGCTTCCATCGTTCGCTGCCGTTTTCCTGGCTGAGGCACTGCAGATCGCCGTTGGCCCCAAGGGCATAGAGCACGTCGCCATCAAGCGTCGGGGTGCAGCGTGGCCCATCGCCGAAGCTGTTCATGAACTCCTTGCCGTTCTTGATAGACCAGAGCAGCTTGCCATCCTTGACGGAGTAACAAAGAACATACTGCCCATCCTTGAGTTGCCCCATGGTGAAGAGCTTGTCGCCTTGAATCGAAGCGCCGGCCAAGGCAGCCCCAGCATCGCTGATGGTCCACAATAGCTTGGGGCCACCTTCGGGCCACTTGTCGAGCAGGCCCTTTTCAGCTGACTTTCCATCCCTGGCTGTCCCTCGAAAACCGAGCCAATCGTCGGCCTGCAACAGCGACCCGGCGACGATCAGGCTGGTCAGACAGATGAAGAGACTGTGAATGCGACGCATGATGTTCTCGTAGTTGGAAACAGGGGCAGCGTAGTATATCCTAGAATGCAATGTTCTGTCAGTCTGAGTTAGCACACTGTTGCTGGAGATGCCTTGCGATGTCGATTCGTATGTGTCTGGTTTTGCTCGTTTCCCTAGTTCTCGTCTCGTACTCCACGGGTTTCGATGGCCCTGACAAGAATAACTGGTCGCAGTGGCAGGGACCTCACCGGGATGCTGTCTGCACCGAAACCGGACTGCTGACCAAGTGGCCGGAGAAAGGGCCGACCCTGCTCTATCAACAGAAGGGCTTTGGCGATGGCTACAGTACTCCGGTCGTTCATAACGGCATCATCTACGGCATGAGTTGGCGTGGCTCCAAGGGCTCAATGACAGATGGTGTCTGGGCCTTCGACGAAGCTAACAAGAAAGAACTCTGGTTCGCCCCGATCGGCTCGGCAGATGAAGCGATCAACTACAATCATGGGCCCCGTTCCTCACCGACCATCGATGGCGACAAGATCTATGGTGTCACCGCCAACGGCGACCTCGGCTGCCTGGAACTGGCGACAGGCCGAGTGATCTGGAAGTCGAGCTACAAGACGCAACTGGGCGGCAAGATGATGTCGGTCTGGGGCTTCAGCGAATCGGTGTTGGTCGATGGCGACAAAGTCATTGGCACCCCAGGTGGGGATGACAACACGCTGGTAGCGTTCAACAAAGAGACCGGCTCGATCCTGTGGAAGGCTTCCGTGAAGGATAACGGCGGTGCGGGGTATGCCAGCCCGATGATCATGACCATCGGCGGAACGAAGATGTACGTCACCTGGCTGGGCAAGTGCATCGTCGGTGTCGATGCCCAGACTGGCAAGGAACTCTGGCGCAACGACAAAGTGGCCGGTAAGGTGGCCAACATCCCCACGCCGATCATCAAGGATGATCTGGTCTACTGCACCACCGGCTACACTGGGTACAACGGTGGCTCGGTGTTACTCCAAATCGTCAAAGAGGGAGACAAGTTCGTTGCCAAAGAGAAATGGTACCTCGATGCCAAGGGCTTCATGAACCACCACGGCGGCGTGGTGCTGGTTGATGGCTATCTCTACGGCGGCCATGGCCAGAACGATGGTCAGCTCACCTGTATCGATTTCAACACGGGCAAGGTCAAGTACCGCAACCGTGGCCCGGGCAAAGGTTCGGCAGCCATTCTCTGTGCTGATGGCCATCTCTACTATCGCTACCAGGACGGCACGATGGCGCTGGTGAAGATCAACCACGAGAAGGATGAAGTCGTCAGCAAGTTCACGCTGCCCTACGACAGCGGCAAACCCAGCTGGCCCCACCCGGTCATTTGCAACGGTAAGCTCTACATCCGCGATATGGATGTGCTGATGTGCTTCGATGTGAAGGGGAAGTAATTGTAACCCATACTGTGGGCGACAGTGTCTTTCAAAGTTGTCGAGCATACAGAAAGCACGTCGCAGCTTCGTCGCAACACAACGAGCAAAGCCGTGGCAGGGGTCAGATGTACTCATCTGCCCCCTGCATAAGGTGCAATCGTTTTCGCCAATTCGCAGGGTGCCACGGCTTCGACTATCTGGGTTAACAGGTGAAATGGCGAGCCATCACTTTCGCTTCCTGGCGTATGCCTCAGTCCTTACCTTCGTCACTTCCTCGGTGAGGAACTTCAACATCTCGGCGGGCTTCATGGCTAGCAACTTCTCCGGCGGGATGACTTCTCCGACACAGCAACAAATTGAAGCCTTGGTTGCAGGCAAGAGCAGCGGCGACCAGCTTGGCCATGCCTGATGACAAGCCCAAGCATCGTAAGCCCCGGCAACACCCACCGGCAGCACCGGTACCTTAGCCCGGCGGATCAGAAGCACGATCCCAGCCATGAATTCCTTCATCTCGCCATCGGGGGTGCGGGTGCCTTCGGGAAAGACAATGACCCCTTCCCCCAACTCCAGCAACTGTAGAGCTGCCTTGATGCCATCCAACCCGGTGCCTTCCTGATCAACAGGAAACGCACCCTGCATGCGGATGAGGTAGCCGCCGATCTTGTTGATGAACAATGTCTTGCGTGCCATGTAGGTCACACGGCGATCGAGCGTGATGCCCACGATGGGCGGGTCCCAGTAACTCTCGTGGTTGGCGATGATGAGCACCGGCCCGGTCTTGGGCATGCGGTGCTTGCCGAAGGTGCGGAAGGAATTCCCGAAGACAAAGAGCAGCCCGAAGAACCAAAGCCCCAGCCGATGCCAGATGCGATGGGCCAGTGTGTTGGGGTTCATCCACGCTTCTCCCGACACGTCTCGACTGCTTGCACGAGTTTCTCCACTACCTCTGCTTTGGTCATCTCAGTAGAGTCTATCAGCATCGCATCGTCAGGCTTACAGAGCGGAGCGAAGGCTCGACCACGATCCCGCTTGTCTCGTTGATTGAGTTCATCCACCAGTTGTCGTGTCGTTTTGCTCCAGTCCTCCCGATGATGCAGATCCTTAAGCCGTCGCTCGGCACGCACTCCGACATCGGCATCGATGTAGAACTTGCAGTCAGCCTGGGGGAAGACGAACGATCCCTGGTCACGCCCTTCCGCCACGAAGCTGCGGCCGACGGCGAGATACTGCTGGGCACGCTGACGGATGAACCCCGTAATGTGCTTGCGAACGATAGGCAATTCTGCCCAGGTGCTGCTCAGGTGCGACATCAGGTTGCCGTCTATCTGTTGGCTGACATCGGTGCCATTGAGATAGACATGATCTTTGTCGGCATCAATCTGCCACTCGGCCAGACGAGGCTCCAGTTGCTCAGCGGTAGCATGTTCATCGAACCCAGCCGCATGAGCAGCCAGCGCCAATGCCCGGTACATGGCCCCTGTGCGCAGCAGGGCGAACCCAAATCGGGCCGCCAGGTCGCGGGCTACCGAGGTCTTCCCCGAAGCACTGGTTCCATCAATGGTGATGATCATGCTCTCATGTTACCAATTTCAGCATCAAAACAAGAAGAGTGGATGTTCTTGAATATGTTCACTGGCCACTTTTTCCACGTCACCCTAGAGTTTCCTAGCCAAGCTGCTTTCTTTCCTCTTCCAAGGAGCCAGTTATGATGAATCGAAGTCTGTTGGTTTGTAGTTTGTTCGTGGTGACCTGTTTCTGTGCCTCCCAAGCCCAGGCTCAGGAAATGCCTAAGCCCAGTGCCGAGCATGCGTATCTGAAGAAGACAGCCGGCGACTGGGACTGCGTCATGAAGATGATGGGCATGGAGTTCAAATGCACCCATAAGGTCGAAATGCTCGGCGACTTCTGGACGGTCGGCAAGTTCAACGGTGACTTGGGCGGCATGAAGTTCGAAGGACGTGACAGCGGCGGTTGGGACCCCCGCAAGAAGATGTATGTCGGCACCTGGATCGACAGCATGTCCCCTCACTCCATGACGCTGTACGGCAAGTACGATGATGCCACTAAGACCATGACTATGGAAGGCACGGGCGTCAACGGAGAAGGGAAAGACGCCAAGTATAAGGAAGTCATCGTCTGGAAGAACGACAATGAGTACACCTTCACCATGAGCGAAGAAAAAGATGGCAAGTTCGTCGAAGTCTTCACCATGGACTACAAGCGCAGGAAATAATACTCTCGAATCAACGACATGAGCCTACGGGTTTATCCCGTAGGTTTTTTCATTGTGATTGCATATCGATCAGTCCCCCGAAACGTCGTTCCCGCTTTCCAAAGTTGCGCACCGCCTGGAACAGCGCGAAGCGATCAAAGTCGGGCCAATAGGTCTCGGTGACATAAAACTCAGCGTACGATATCTGCCAAAGCAGGAAGTTGCTGATGCGCATCTCGCCGGCGGTGCGGATCAACAGATCGGGGTCGGGCTGACCGGCGGTGTAGAGCGATTGACTGATGCTCTCTTCAGTAATCTCCACTGGTTTAAGTTCGCCGACCTCTACACGTTTGGCCAGTTTCTTTACCGCATCGACGATTTCGACCCTGCTGCCATAATTGATAGCCAGACAGAGTGTCATTCCCTTGTTGTTGCGGCTCAGTTGGATGTTGGTATCGAGTTCATGAAGCACATCGTCGGGCAGCGGATCCCGCCGACCGATCATCGTAAAGCGGATGTCCTGATCGAGTATCTCCTGCCGTTCTTCGATGAGGAACTCCTTGAGCAGGCCCATCAGGAAGTCGATCTCGGTCTGGGGTCGCTTCCAGTTCTCGGAACTGAGGCAATAGAGCGTCAGTTGATCCAGCCCCAGTCGGCAGCATTCTTCCACGACGATCCGAACGCTCCCCGCCCCCTGCCGATGCCCCACCGTTCGCACCTCATCCGCTGCCCCGCCCAGCGGCCATTGCCATCCATAATGATGGCAATGTGACGAGGTATCTTCTCCGGGTTCAGCCCAAAGTGGGTCAGTTCGTCAGGGGTGTAGCGTAGCTTACTGGACATGCGTTGTGAATCGGTCACAAAGGTTGTGCCACACTCCGGCATGTACTCATGTCGGGGTGTGGTTGCGGGCGATGGAGAACCACACCCCGACGGAATACCGCCGGAGTGTGGCACAGGTTTCGATCAACACAATATGGTTTGATCCCGATCAGGACCAACGGAAACGAGTGAGACGGGTAGGCCGACTGCTCCACTGATAGCATCGACATACCGCCGGGCAGCGGGGGGCAAGTCACTCAGCTTGCGAACCTTGCTGATATCTTCCTTCCAGCCGGGGATCGTCGTATAGATCGGCTGACAGCGGCCCAATACGCCGGCATCGCTGGGGAAGTGATCCAGTCGGTGACCATCCACGTCGTAGGCGGTGCAGACTTTCACTTCGTCCAGTCCGCTGAGCACGTCGAGCAGCATGAGCGAGATGGAATCAGCATCACTGAGGGCGGCTGTGTAGCGCACCGCAACGGCATCGAACCAGCCACAGCGGCGGGGGCGACCGGTGACAGTGCCATACTCCTTACCGACCTTGCGAATCTGGTCGCCGATGGCGTCGGTGAGTTCGGTGGGGAAGGGGCCGCCGCCAACACGGGTGCTGTAGGCCTTAACGACGCCGATGACCTTAGTGAGACGCCGTGCCGGAACGCCGGCACTGCCGATGCCTGCCGCGGTGCTGGAGGAACTGGTCACATAGGGGAACGTGCCGTGATCGAGATCAAGCAGGCTTCCCTGGGCAGCTTCAAAGAGAATCGTGTCCTTGGTGGCCAGAGCATGGTGCAGCAGTTCGGTGGTATCGGTGATATGCCCGCGAAGATACTCACCGTAGCCGATGTACTCATCAGCCAGTTTGTTGGCATCGAATACAGTGCTGGAACCAAGAGCCTGAAGTATCTTATTTTTAACCGGCACGATTCGATTGAGCCGTTCCCGCAGCCAATCGGGCTGAAGCAGTTCACCGACACGAATCGCATAAGTTCGGCCAGCCTTGTCGGCATAGCATGGCCCAATGCCTCGGCCTGTGGTACCAATCGGCTTGGCGGCCAGCCCTTCGTGGGCCGCTTCCTCAGCCATGTGGTACGGAAAGATAACGTGGGCCCGGTCGCTGACCTTGAGGTTCTGGCCAGTTACCGAGACGCCCGCTTTGCGAAGGTTGACCACTTCCTCGATGAACCGGGGCGGATAGACCACCACGCCGTTGGCAATGACCGCCGTTTTGTCGGGCCGCAACACCCCAGCGGGAAGCAGGGACAGTTTGAACACCTTGTCGCCATGTACAATGGTGTGGCCGGCGTTGGACCCGCCATTGTAACGAACTATGATCCGGTGCTTTTCGGCCAGGAGATCGACGATCTTCCCCTTGGCTTCATCGCCCCATTGCAAACCAACCACGCAAACGACAGATGACATCTAGAATCCTTAGTGCTCAGTTCTCAGTGCTTAGTGCTCAATCAAGGCCATGCCTTTTCAGCTGGCTACTTCTGACAACAGAATGGCCTTGGTGTGCTGAGCACTGAGAACTAAGCACTGAGCACTCTGTAGTGAGACTTGTACGTTCTATGCCGACTCAAACTGATCGCCTACCGTCTCTTCCGGCGGGGGATGGCTTGACCGGGGCAGTCTGGGCGGGTATGGTCGAACGTAGGGTGGGAAATGCCCTTGTCGATAGGGGTCGTTCGTAGGCCGACTGTAACGATTATGACGTGGCAGGCTACTGGAGATTGCATCATGAAGCGTATCGGGGCACTTTTGGCAATTTTGGCCTGCACCACCGTGGTCGCCATCGCTCAACAGCCACCTTCTTCCGGTCAGAACCCTCCGCCGGTCGGTGTGGGGTTCAATGAACGAGTCGTCGAAAAGCTCGCCAGCCCTGAAGATCGTGAAGCCAACATCTGGATGCTCGATTTCCACTTCAAGGATCCCCGCGCGATGCGAGTTGAGGTTCCAGGCAAAGGCACCAAGGTGGTCTGGTACCTGTGGTATCAGGTCTCGAACGCCACCGGCGAAGCCCGTAACTTCAATCCCCGATTCGTCTGGCTCTGCCACGATGAGAACACCGTTCACCATGATCAGGTACTGCACACAGTACAAAAGGAAGTTATCAAAAAGGAAGATGAGAACAACATCCTCAACATCCAGAACTCGTACACAATCACCAAGAAGCCCATCGAGTTCAGCAAAGAGTTCGACAACAATGGCAACCGCATCGCCTTCCCTCTGCGGACCACCGGCGTAGCCATGTGGGATGACATCAACCCCAAGTCGACCCAGTTCAGCATCCTGGTGTTTGGCCTCTCCAATGGCTTCACCAAAGTCGATGGTCCCGATGGCAAGGAAATCGTCCGGGTGAAGACGCTGCAACTCAACTTCAAACGCATCGGCGACGACGACAACCTGAAGGCAGATCAGGTCAAGTTCATCAACTACAAGTGGATCTACGCCACCACGCCGGAACCGCTGGATATGAATCCACCAAAGGGTAAGTAGTCAATCATCTATTGTTGTCAGGGACAGCAATACTCAACGGTTGTTGATCCTGTAAAGATCACCTGCAATAGCCCAGGTCTTCAGGCCTGGGTTTTGTGTTGGAGTGGCCCCTTGATCCCGAAGGGACTACCTAGAAGCAAGGGCTTCAATCGCAATCGCTTCCCACTCCTGCTGCAACGTCCCCTGGAACACCGTCCGCCTCGCCTGGCTGTACCAGTATCGAGCATTACCAATGTCCCCCTCCTTGCGATGCAGGTAGGCATGCATCAAAGATCCAAGTTCAGAATCGTCATCCTGCGCAGTTATGTGCCGCCTCCCAATCGCCCTGAGCATCGTGCCAGAGGGCTTGGACGACGAGGGAAAGATGCGTCGGAGCGATTGGCAATACTCGTAGTTCTGTTGCACTCATTTGGCCACCATTTCAGATTTCTTGTCCCGTGACTTAAACCAGTTCATTCAACTCATCCAATGGCTCGGTACGGTCGAAGTGATGTAAGAGAAGGTAGTCGTCCCAGCCGTGGTTACCCTGACAACAAACAATAGCTGCATTGGCAAAGCCCGCATCTATGCTTAGTTCATTGGAAATGGCTTCCCAAATTTGTCTTGGGTGTGCGGCTTCCATGATCAGATTGATGTATCGTGCCTCTTCTTGGCCTTCGGTGACATGCAAAGATGTAGTATAGCTATTCGATAATTCTCTGATGCCAGCAACAACGGTCTCCACATCCATGAAGGGAGACCGTTCAGGTTGTATCTGAATAGACACCAACTTGCTCATTGGAATTACACCCGCTCCACCGTCGTCCACTTCCCGCTCTTCGCGGAATCGAGCACCGCATCGCACACAAACTGCGTCCGCAATGCATCCCGGAAGTCGGGCTGAGCCGGCTTACCCTTGGCCAGGCCTTCGCAGAAGTCAGCCACCTGATGAACGAACGAATGTTCGTAACCAATCTGCAACCCGGGCACCCACCAGTTGCCGATGTAGGGGTGGTCGCCATCGCTGACGTGGACGTTGTGCCAGCCCCTGGTCTTGCTTTCATCCCGGTGATCGAAGTATTGCAAGCGATGCAGGTCATGCAGATCCCAGGCGATGCTGGCATGCTCGCCGTTGATCTCGAAGGTGTAGAGAGCCTTGTGGCCACGAGCATAACGGGTCGATTCAAAGGTCGCCAGCGAGCGATTCTCGAACCGGCAGAGGAAAGCACAGGCATCGTCGATACCCACCTTTTCCTTCTTGCCGGTGAGGTTGTGCTGCCGTTCTTTGACGAACGTCTCGGTCATGGCGTGACAGTATCGATATCGCCATTGAGCCAAAGGGCGGTATCAATGCAATGGGCGAGCAGATCGCCCGTCACACCACTGCCCGCTGCACCGACATCAAGCCGCCATAGGCCATTACCACCCTGGGCAGTTCAGGACTGATCGTCCAGTCCTGCAGGAACTTGGCCCGGTAATGGAAGATGCGGCCCAGTTTGCCCTCATCGATGAGCTGCTTGGCCAACGTCACCGCTGGCACACGGCGGTAGTTGTACCAGACCATGTTGGGCACGCCGGCCTTCTCGATGGCTGCCACCATCTCGCGCCCTTCAGGGCCGTTCATCGAAAGGGGCTTCTCGCACAGGATCATCTTGCCGTTGGCTGCAGCAGCGAGGGCAATCTCTTTGTGGGTGTTGTTCGGGGTACAGATGTCGATGGCATCAATGTCTTTCCGTTCGACGAGCTTCCGCCAATCGGTCTCGATGCTGGCATAGCCCCACTTCTCGGCAAAGGCCTTGATCGCTGCTTCGTTCCGAGCACAGGCAGCTTGCAAGACAGGCTTCCGTTCGAGGTCAAAGAAGTTCGCCACCTTGCGGTAAGCATTCGAGTGAGCCCGGCCCATGAAGCCATAACCGATCATGCCGATGCGAAGGGGTTGTCCAGCCATTGTCTGAGAACCTCGGTGCAGAGGGGAAAGATGCGGATTTATGCCAGATTCCAAACCATGTTGCGGTCGATGTCAACGATGTTGTCAGCAAATCTGACCGAAAGCAGGTAGAATGATGTTATTCATAGATGGCGAGGTAACCATACCCTCCATCGAATGCATCCAAATGATGTCGCCGCTCAGTTTCATTGAGGTGTTTCATGTTTTCTCTCATGCTCACTCTGCTGCTAACCAGTCAACCTGCCGAGTTCAACATCCCTACTCCCGAGTTTGGCAAGGCGACCGATTGGCTGAACAGCAAGCCCCTCAAAATGGCTGACCTCAAAGGCAAAGTAGTCATCGTTCACTTCTTCGCCTTCAACTGCATCAACTGCCGGCGCAACTATCCCTGGTACAAGGAAGTGCAGACCAAGTACCAGGCCGCTGATGTCGTTATGATTGGAATCCACACTCCGGAGTTACAGGGAGAGTATGATGTCGCTGCCCTCAAAAAGAAACTGGCAGACGCCGGACTGACCCATCCAAGACCTGGTCGATAACGACTATGCCAACTGGAAACTTTACGACAACCGCATCTGGCCCTGCATCTACCTCATCGACAAGAAAGGCAACGCCCGCTTCCGCTGGGATGGCGAACTCGAATGGCAGGCGCAGGCGGCGGCAAGATCATGCACGAGAAGATCAAGCTTTTGATGGAGAGAAGTAGTGCAACGCTTGTCTCATACCTGCCTCCAGAATCTGTGCCACACTCCGGCTGTACTCAGACGGGGTGTGGTTGCGAGGTGCTGTAAGCAATTCACTTAGTCATCGAAACGGCAACTTGTGCCTGGTAACCACACTTCGACGGAGTACCGTCGAAGTGTGGCACAATCGTAAGTCCTATCTCTTCATCTCCACGATGACATATCTACACAACAAGCCAATTGAGGGCCAGCGGCCTAATAACGACCTGTCCCAACGATCCAGCGTTTTCAACAACGGAAACCTCCGCCATGCCCTTCGGATCATGCCCAGCAGTTGCACATGTTCGGTGATAGCATCGGGAAACACGCTCTTTACCACTTCTAAATCGGTTTGCTGTAATGGCACCTCATCCGGCGTCCGTTCCTTCCCCGGATAGGGCAGTCGTCGACGGGCCCAACGCAATAGCGGATTCCCACCCCATGGCTCGCAGAAAACCGCGACCCCATCAGGTCGAAGAATACGCCGAATTTCCTGCGCAGCCTGTGCGATATTCAAATGATGCAAAATAGCCACGCCCCAGATGGCGTCCATACTCGCATCGGCGAACGGCAGCCGGGCACCATCAGCGAGTAGACCCAGGATATTAACGTCGTTAGCCTTGGCTCTCGCCACCGCTTCATGCACGTAACCCGCTGACAAATCAAAGGCAACGACCTGGGCACCCATCTGGGCCAAACAGGTAGCAGCCATCCCGTGACCGCAGCCGAAGTCGAGTACCCGTTTACCAGAGATCGGCCCCAGCCTGGCTATTGCTGGTCGCACCCACGGTTCATGATCGAGATACTCCTCCGGGGCAAAACGCAACCGGGCTGGGTCATGTTCCCAGCCCTGGCGGCGTTCGGCAGCCTGCGCATCATGAAACGCCTGCTCGTGTTGGAGCCGATTACTCGCTGGTTCTCCCCCTTCACAAGGGGGAGTTAGAGGGGGTCGGACTACGAGACGATCTTCCAAGCCCACCCCTCCCAACCTCCCCTTGGCAAGGGGGAGGAGCCACGTTACTTCAATTCCTTGAAGACGATGTTCTTGAAATAGACATCCATCGCCGCTCCGCCATGAATCTGGAAAGCGATGATACCTTTGTCCGGCATCTTGGCGAACTCGCCATCGAGCATCGTGGTTCCGTTGATCTTAATGACGACATGCTTGCCCTGACAGAGGATGTAGTAGTCGTTGAACTCGTTGACCTTCACCACTTTCTTGACGAGTGCAGCGTCGGAAGCCTTCATCATGCCGCCAAACCGTTCACCATACAGACTGCCCCAGTAGACAGCGCCCATGTCGCATTGCGGGCCGCCGACCACAAACTTATCCTTGTCTTCGAGCTTGGAACGAATCTGCACGCCACTGTTACCTGCTGCACTCAACTTTACTTGCATCGTCATTTCAAAATCAGTGTACTCTTTGTCGCTGCACAGGAAGGTGTTGAAGTTGATGCCCTTGGGCTGCGTGGTGCCATGAATCATACCGTCCTGAACGGACCAGTGCTTTTCCAATCCCTTCCAGCCGGCGAGATCTTTAGTGTTGAAGAAGTCCTGTGCCTGAACACAGGCACAACAGAGCAACACGCTCAACAAGCTCAACATCCGCATGGTCGATTCTCCTTGGTTGTCATTGGTCTATGTCAATCCGTCGCCTTGATCTACTAGCTCCTAGCTACCAACTCCTAACTCCTAGAATATCAGCATGTGGCACCATTCTAACGCACAACCCGGCAAGGGAACAGCAGCGAATCCGCAGATCGCCCAAGTCGCTGTTCCTCATGACGTGCTCGCTGCGTTCGGCTGGCTTTCGCCTGCCACCGACATCCAAGCTGCTACGCCGGGCTTTTCCGGTGCCCTCGTTTGGAAAATCACTTGTCAGGAACAATCGTTCGCCCTGAAACGCTGGCCTGTAGGGCAGCCGGTTTACTTCGATCTACACGCCATTCATCGGTTGATGCTGCAGGCTCGCTGCGCAGGCTTAACAGTTGTTCCCCTGGTGAAGCAAATGATCGAGGGTGGCAGCGTACTCATCCACCAGGGCTTTCAATGGGATGCCTGTAGCTGGCAACCGGGGCAACCCGACCACCAGCCAGATGATTCTCGACTCGAAGCGGCGATGACTTCGTTATCCAGGCTCCACGCCCTATGGCGAACAGCCCATGATCGAAGACACGGGGTATGCACGGCTGTCACGCTTCAGTATCGACGATTAAGTCAATGGACATCCGACGAATGGGATCTGCTTAAAAAGAAGTGTCCTTCCACGGGGATACTCCGTGAAGCTGTGTGCCTCCTTAAAAAACATCGTGAACACGCTCTCGCCCGGTTGGCCCCCTGGCTGACCCGCCACGTCTTGCTGCAGCCATGCTTGGGCGATGTCTGGGCAGACCACGTCCTGTACGTCGATGATGACTGTACCGGTCTCATTGACTATGGGGGCGTTCGCTATGATCACCCAGCCCAAGACCTGGCCAGGCTCATTGGTTCCTATACTCAGGGCCATGCCACACGAAGGCAATTCGCTCTATCTCGATACTCCACTCTGTCTGAAGAAATGGAACAATTGTCAATCGTCCTGGATGAAACCGGCGTCTTGATCGGTCTTAGTAATTGGCTGCGATGGCTCGTGTTGGAGGAACGTCTATTTCCTGATCTGGCGGCACGAGCCATGAACCGCTTGGAACAATTGATAAGCCGATTATCAACCTCTGCAAGTTAACTTAATGATTAAAATCTTCGCCTGAAGTTTGAATTGTACTCACCTGCTCAATATCACTCAAACGATATAGTTATGTAGCCGCATGAATCCTGAGACATGAGCTAAGTAATGAAGAAACGGAGCAGACGAATCAGGAAGGACAGCCCGATCGCGGAAAGCATCATTCATACCTGGGTGGGCGAAGCGCAGTTTAATCGAGGTTTGAAATATGTCGAACAGGGGTTGGTGCACCACATGCACCGGCGGGGGTACGATCTTTCCGCCGTTTGCCTGGGTCGTACTGATGCGACACAGAGTTATCAAATCCGTGCCACGGTAGTCGAAGGAAAGATCGAAGCAGTGGTCTGTTCCTGTTCGATCGGCAAATATGGCGTCTGCCCGCACATAGCAGCCGTCCTGATTACCTATTCTCGAACACCAGCGCTTTTCAAAGTAGTGAGTCTTCTCAATTGGCTAAAAGGGCTGCTCGGTCTCAACAAGTAAATGCCGCCCGTACATCGCAACTTCTACTCTTCTTCACGATTCTTCCATATTTGGGATGACAACCTGAAGTTCCTCGTTACAATCTGTGGCAAGGGAGTTCCTCTCAACAGTCGCAGGGAGTTCGGCCATGTCAATCGTCATGGAACGGGAAGTGACTATCTCCAACGATGGTCGTATCGAACTACAAGCCCTCGAATCTTTGGCAGGAGCCAAAGCACACATCGTGGTCATGCTCGGTGATCCTTCACCAGATCGACCTCAAATGGCTGAACAACTCGACAGCTACAGTGATTCTTCGCTCTATCCCGCTTACTCCATGAGCGTACCTCAGTAATGCCTCTGTTGGACGAGGCGCTGCAAAAGTGCAAGGCTTCGAAGAGGCCCGCCTTTATTCCGTTCATAACCGCCGGCGACCCGTCTCTGGAGCAGACCGGGCTGGTGATTGATACGCTTGTAGCTACCGGTGCCGACGTTATTGAGATTGGCATCCCGTACAGCGATCCCCTCGCCGATGGCCCCGTCATTCAGGCCAGCTACACTCGCGCCCTGAATGCCAAGACGAAGCTGGCAGACATCTTCACTCATGCAGCCACATGGACGCAGAAGCACAAGACCACGCCGTTCCTGGCGATGGGCAGTTACAGTATCGTCTTCCGCATGGGCGTTGATCACTTCCTGGATGCAGCCCGTCAAGCGGGTTTCGCCGGGTTAATTATCCCTGATCTTCCCCACGAGGAAGCAGCGACGCTCGCTCCCCAGGCCACCGCCCGGCAACTCGCCCTCATTCAACTAGTCACACCAACTACCTCAAAAGAACGAGCAGCGAAGATTGCTCAGACCTCGACCGGCTTCCTCTACGTCGTGAGCGTCACCGGCATCACCGGTGCCAGAACGGCTCTGCCGACACAGATCACGAATCAATTGTCAGATCTACGGCAACTCACCACTCTCCCCCTCTGCGTCGGCTTCGGCATCAGCACGAAAGAGCACGTACAACTGCTGAAACCTCACGTCGATGGCCTCATCGTCGGCAGCGCCCTCGTCAAATGTCTAGAAGGGGATCAGCCCTTCGAGAAGAAACTGGAAGCCCTCAGTACATTAGCTAAGCAACTACACTTCTGATTCTGGCTACTGGCTTCTGACTCCTGGCTCCTTGAATGCAACTCATCGAAATGACCGAGCGTGGCCTCTATTGCTCCATCGGCGATTTCTACATCGATCCATGGCGGGCGGTCGATCGCGCCATTGTCACCCATGCCCACAGCGATCATGCACGCCGGGGTGCTGCGTCCTACCTGGTTCCCCACGATGGCGTCGGGTTGCTCAAGCATCGCCTCGGCCAGGACATCCAGGTGCAAGGCGTGCAGTACGGCGAAGCTATCAACATGCATGGCGTCAAAGTCAGCCTGCATCCCGCCGGCCACATCCTTGGCTCCTGCATGGTGCGGGTCGAATATCAGGGCATCGTTTGGATCTTCTCAGGCGACTACAAGACACAGCCTGACCCTACCTGCCTAACGATGGAACCGATCAAGTGCCACGTCTTCATCAGTGAATCGACCTTTGGCTTGCCCATCTACCGCTGGTCGCCCACCGAAGCGGTGATGAACGATGTGCATCGCTGGTGGAAGTTCGACCAGGAACATGAGCAGTGTACCATCATCTTCGGCTACTCACTGGGCAAGGCTCAACGCATCCTGGCCAGTTTACAACCGGATGTTGGCCCCATCGGTGTTCATGGTGCGGTGCATGCTCTTCTGCCCTACTACGAAGATGCGGGGGTAAGCTTCCCGCCTTATGAGTTGATCGATACTAAAGACAAAGTTCAACTGGAACGCTTTAAGAACGGCGGCATGATCATCGCCCCGCCCTCCGCCAACGGCACCCCCTGGCTGGCCAAGTTCGGCGATTGTGCCACTGCCAGCGCCTCCGGATGGATGACGATCCGTGGGCCGAAGCGGCGAGCCAACGTCGAAGCAGGGTTCGTGCTTTCCGACCATGCCGACTGGCCCGGATTGCTGAACACCATCCATGCCACCGGTGCCGAACGCATCGGTGTCACACATGGTTACGTCTCCACCCTCGTCCGCTATCTACGGGAGAAGGGGCTGGATGCCTTCGCCATCGATACCCAATTCAAAGGCGATGCAGCGGAAGAGTGACGGTGGAATTCCAACACACCCTCTCTGCCATCAAGCAATGAAAGTTGAAGAAGTGGCAGGGGTCAACGGTACTCCGTTGCCCCCTGCGTCAAGCGTAAAACGATTGCACCTCACGCAGGGGTCAGATGAGTACATCTGACCCCTGCCACGCCACATCACAATCGCCTTCGTGCCACTTCCACTACACTGATAGGACACAATACTAGGAGATAGGCATGGCAGGCGAACTGGTTTTGGTGACGGGCGGGTCGGGGTTCATAGGCGCCCACTGCATTCTGCAACTTCTGGAAGCAGGCTATCGGGTACGGACGACAGTGCGTTCCCTTACCCGTGAACCCGAAGTTCGGGCCATGCTCAAGAACGGCGGCGCGGAACCGGGCGATAAACTCACGTTCGTCGCTGCTGATCTCACCTCCGATGCTGGCTGGCCCGAAGCGGTGGCAGGCTGTCAATTCGTGCTCCACGTCGCCTCGCCCTTTCCTCCGGGCGTGCCCAAAAACGAGAACGACCTGATCGTTCCAGCCCGTGATGGGGCACTACGAGTCTTGCGTGCTGCGCACGATGCCAAGGTCAAACGAGTGGTGATGACCTCGTCTTTCGCCGCTATCGGTTACAGTTCCATTCCTCCGGTGCGTCCCTTTAACGAAGAGAATTGGACCGATACCGAAGGCAGTGCCGTCAGTGCCTATGTCAAATCCAAGACCCTGGCCGAACGGGCGGCCTGGAACTTTGCGGCAGCTGCTGACAACAAAATGGAACTGGCTGTCGTCAATCCTGTCGGCGTCTTTGGGCCGGTGCTGGGGCCAGACTATGCCACGTCCATCCTGCTGATCCAGAAACTCATGAACGGCGCGATGCCCGGTTGCCCCAAGCTCAACTTTGGCGTCGTGGATGTGCGCGATGTGGCTGATTTACATCTGCGTGCCATGACCAACCCAGCCGCCAAGGGGGAACGATTCCTGGCAGTTGCTGGCGACTTCATGACGATTCAGCAAATCGCTCAGGTGTTAAAAGCCAAGCTGGGTGATGCTGCTCGACGTGTTCCGACACGAGTATTACCCAACTGGTTGGTGCATCTGGTCGCCATGTTCGACCCCGCAGTAGCACTCATCACCCCCGAGCTGGGCAAGTACAAAAACACTACCAATGAGAAAGCCAAACGCCTGCTCGGTTGGGAGCCACGTTCAAACGAAGAGGCTGTCGTCGCCACAGCGGAAAGCCTGATGAAGCTCGGGTTGCTTCGAGATTCGAAGAAGGTAGGATGAAAAGAAGTTAGACCGCCATCGCATCGAGAGCTTCGTCTCGATCCTGATAGATGGCCCACAGCGTGTCCAGGGCGGTGAGCTTGAGCAGTTCCCTGGCACGTTCGCTGGCGCCGCAGAGAACCATTTCGTTGCCCTGCTGCTTCACCAGCTTGTGGCATCGTAACAGCAGCGACAAGAACACCGAACCGAAGTAGGCGACCTGGCTGAGATCAACGATCACGCCATTGGCCGGCTCTTTCTTGAGTGGCTGCAGCACGATGTCGGCGGCCTGCTCGATCAGGTCCCACTGCATCGCTTCGACGTCAGCGGTGGGAACGATGATGGCAATGTCGCCATGGCGTTCAATCTGAATGAAGGCAGGCCCGGCACCAGTCCCTGCGGTGCCCTTGGAGCCTAGCGGTGCTGTCATACCCATGTCTCCGTAACTTTGAGTTGTCCTCATCGTAGGGGCGAACCCATCCGAACGCAAGCCTGTTTATTCTTCGATTTCAAAACAGGTCGGTTTCGCTGCTTCGCTCCGGGTGGACAGAATGTTCGTTTCCTTGGGGAGAATCAGAACCTATATCCGGGCTGGTGCGTACTATGTATAACGAAGAATAACCTTTGCTTTTTGCCCCCGGTCTCCGACAGGGTTCAGTAATGCAGCCTCTGAAGTACAGCTTACTCTTGTTTCTGACGTTTCTCATCGGCTGTTCGTCGAGCGGCGTAACTCCTGCCGGCCCAGCTTCAGCTTCCCCCTGGAAATCGACAGGCAAAGTCAAAGTCCTCACCTCCATCGTTCCCGTCTATTGCCTGACCAAGATGATTGCCGGCGACGAAGCGGAAGTGCTCTGTCTGATGACCAGTCATGGCCCGCATGACTATGCCCCAACCCATGACGATGTCAAGATGCTTGCTGAAGCAGACGTCTTTTGCGTCGTCGGCCTGGGGCTGGAAGAGTTTCTCAACAACATGGTTAAGGGTGCGGACAATCGCAATCTCAAAGTAGTGCGAACCGGATTGGCTCTTCCCACAGAGATGCGTCTCGAAGCTGATGGCAAAACACATTATCACGGCGACAAGTTGGTGACCCATAAGGGTATCGATCCACACATTTGGCTCGGCATGGACGAGGCTGGTTACATGGTTGATGCCATCGCAGACGCGCTCGTTGATCGTGATGCCAAGAATGCTGCGATCTACAAGAAACGGAAAGACGAGCTGAAGGACAAACTGAAAGCCCTCAAGACAAAAGGCACCGAACAACTCAAGAACGCCAAGGGGGGCCTCATCACCTTTCACGATTCGTTCCGCTACTTCAGCCGCTGCTTTGGGATCAATATCGCCGGCACGATTCGGGATGTGAAGGGCGATCAACCACTCAGTCCCGCAGCCCTGCGTGAACAGGCGGAGGAGTTCAAGAAGAAGGGCGTTCGCGTCATCGGCGTTGAGCCTCAGTTCCCCCGTGGCGTGGCGGAGAACCTGGCCAAGGAGATCGACGCCAAGAACGCCAAGATCATCGATCTCGATCCGATTGAGACCGGCCCGACGCTACCCGGTTCGCCTTATCAAGTGTCGCCGACCTACTACCTTGAGAAGATCGAACAGAACCTCCGCAACCTGCAAAAAGCCTACGAATGAGCCTGGTTCAACCATCTCCTGATGTGAACGCTGATCAGAGCAAAGGCCCTGCGCCTCTCCTGATCGTCGATCATCTCACCGTCGAACTCGGTGGCAAGACGATCCTCAAGGATCTTCTCGGCCCGCATTCCCCGGGGCAAGATTTCCGCCCTCATCGGCCTCAATGGTTCAGGCAAGACCACGTTCCTCAAAGCCCTCCTCAAGGAAGTCGCCTACACCGGCAAAGTGCAATGGCGCTGCGGGCACGATCATTCCAAGACCTACCCGCACATGATCGGCTACGTGCCCCAGCGGTTGCAGTTTGATCTCAATCAGCCGCTGACCGTGGTCGAACTCCTCGCCCTCAGTTTGCAGCGTCGGCCACTCTTTATGGGCATCAGCAAAGCCCATCGCCAACGTGCCATCAAGATGCTCCAGCAGGTCCATGCTGAGCAACTGATCGATGTCCCCGTCGGCGGCCTCTCCGGCGGGCAATTGCAACGGGTACTGCTGGCCCTGGCTCTGGAACCGACACCGGAACTCTTGTTATTGGATGAGCCCGCTCAGGGTATCGACTTCAACAGCCAGAATGATTTCTATGATCTGATCGCCCATGTCAACGAGCAGACCCATATCACGATGATCCTGGTTTCCCATGAACTAAGCGTGGTCAGCAAGTATGCTCATCGAGTCTTCTGCATGAAAGATGGTGCCATCCTCTGCGAAGGCTCCGGCCAAGAGATTATTACTGGTGACATGATCAAACAGATCTACGGTGCTGATGCCGGCGTGTATGCTCATCAGCATTGATATTGCCTACTTATTCTCAAAATCCTCGATGGTTATTCTCGCTTTTCGAATCTCATCCATCGAAGAATCAGGTAATTCGGTAAATGACAGCCGTATTTCTCGAACAGATGTTTTTCTTATTCCTTCTAACATGTTTAAGTGGCCAGTCGTGCAGTTTGAAAAGAATAGCCGATCTAATTCCCTCATCTGAACGAGGCTAGGCACCAGGTTGTATTCAATGTGCATGTTACGGAGATCAAGCCAGGTAATGTTTGGGAACGAAGCCAATACAGATTCCAACTCTTTCTTACTCATGTCTCTGTGATCGATTCTCAAGCCCACGGATAAACGACATTTCACAGATACATCATCGGACAGTTCGATTGATGGCGGATTGTTCAGCGATAAGAACCTCACTTTTGCATGTGCATTGACGAACTTCAAAAGCTGCTCATTGACGATCACCTTGGCAAATGTGACATCCCTACAGTTAATGCGCATTGACTCAAAGGAAGTATCGCCCAGCGTGATCTGCTCATAGGTAAGCTTCTCGTAATCCTTTGAGATAGCAATTTCGAGCCCTTTGGGGATGGCGACCTTCCTCAGCACCATGTATTTGACGTTCGGAAACATGCCCAGCAATTTCATGCCTTGGTTGTTACCTTCACACTGAAATTCTGTGATGCTCTTAGAGAGTAGAGCAGCACATAACAGATATCCAGGCGTGATTGTTGTAGTAACATTGATGATGATTTTGCATTTCTTGTAAGGTATGGGAGGCTGCTTTAGTCTGCTATTCCGCAGTTCTTGCAGGGGACTGAGGAAAGATTGCCTGTACCTGCTGTCACCTAACTCTGGCATGACAGGGAAGGTCAGCAGAAATAGAGTGATACCCAGCATGACAGTTCACTTGATACGTGTTTCGGAAATAAACAGGTGTCGTGAGAATGAGCGATCATCTCCCAAATATTGTCGGTTGTCCATGACATTCTTCCGGCTAAATCGTCGGGAGTCTTGTCCTCAAAACGATCACAGGTTACGGGGAAAACCCGTAACCTGTGGTACGAAGAGAGCAGCCCGAAGGCTTATATCATCGTGGAACGTCGATTAATAACGGTTGCCGCCACGGCCACCGCCACCACCGCCGTAACCACCACGGCCGCCGCCGCCACCCCCACGGCCACCTTCGGGCTTGGGGCGGGCTTCGTTGACCGTCAAGGAGCGGCCATTCGATTCCTGACCATTGAGGCCAGTGATGGCTGCCTGGGCTTCTTGATCGGTTTTCATTTCCACAAAGCCGAAGCCCTTGGAACGATTGGTGTCGCGGTCCATGATGATCTGTGCAGATTCCACGGTGCCGAACGGCTCGAACAACTTGGCCAATGCACTGTCGTTGAGGTCATAGCTCAGGTTGCCGACGTACAACTTCTTACCCATTACAGACTCCTCTGATGTCCACACCAGATTTCTTCGAAGCGGAAGGCATCAGGGATGTAGATCGTTAAAAATAGTCTATCAAAAGGAAAACCTGTGGCGAGGTTTTTCGGCCATGGGAGGAGGATAAACAGCGATCCTTACTGTTTCCTGCCCCATTTGGCCTTGATCGCTTCCGCCTCGCTGGCCTTGCCCAACGCCTCGTAACCGGCAACTAAATCTTGGATAGCCTGGCTGCGGATGCCGGCCAGCGCCGCGCCATGGGGTTCCGCCAGCCTGACCGCTTCCTCCAGCATTTTCACGGCTTGGACGTGATCTTTCTTCAAAAGCAGCACGTGGCCATAGGTAGATCGGGCCATCGCCTGCATCTGGTGTTTGGCATCGAGTTGTGTCTGCACCGCTTGCAGGAGTTCCTGAGCGTAGACCGTTGCAGGCTCCAGCTTACCCCGCTGCGCCGCCAGGCTGGCCAGCCCATCGAGCAGCTTCAAAACGACCGGGTGCTTCAGTTTTTTCTCTTGAGCGGCACGCCAGGCATCTTCGAGCAGTTTCTGCGCTTCGTCGAGTCGCCCCAGATCGCGAAGCAGACCGGCATAGTTACCCTGATAGGAAAGCGTTTCGGGGTGTGCCGGGCCGTTCACCTGTTTCGAGGTGGCAGCCACCTGTTTCATCAACGGTTCGGCTTCCGCCGGCCGCTTCAGCGATCGCAGCGACGATGCCAGGTTGTTCATCACCAGAATCGTGTGAGGATGTGTCGCTGTCAGATGCTTCTGGCATTCTGCCAGGCATTCGCGCTGGAGTCTCTCCGCTTCCTGCACCTTGCCGGCTTTGAAGAGGAGGAAAGTGTAGTTGGAAAAGGTGTGCAACATTTCATCGTTGCCCGCTGGACGTGTTCGGCGAAGCCCGTCGAGCATTTCCCTGGCGATGGTCAAAGCTTCGTCCATTTTCCCCTGTTCGTAGAGCACTCCTACCAGGTTCGACTTGGAAGCGATCGTCGGATGTTCATAGGGCCCAAACTTCTTTACTTTCATCGCCACCAGGTCGCGCATCAGCGGTTCGACTTTCTGCAACTGCCCCTGCTCCAGCAGAAGGTTCAGCAGATTATTGAAGCAATGTAGACGCTCTTCATCGTCTTCGGGTCGGTTGGCCTGATACCACTCGAACGCACCCTCCAGCATCTGGGTAGCAAGGGCGAGCTTGCCTTGATGCATCAACGTGCTGCCCAGTTGCAGCCGGGTGCCGGCGATCAGTTCAGGGAACTTTCGTAACCCCGCCAGGGCGGGATCGGTCTCGAAGTCCTGAGCGATCTTCGAGAGAGCGTCAGAGAACAGTAGTTTCTTGTCTTTCTGTTTGTCCGGTGAGGCCTGGTTGAAGAAATCGCGCAGGAAGAATCGGTTCAGCTCACGTGTGGCCAGTTCCTTCCGCTCCATTTGAGCCTTGGCCAGTACTGCTTCAGACCGCTGTTCTTCTGCACGCAGAAACAACCACGTCATGCCCGCATAGCTGATGATCATCGTTAGCAAAAGGGTGAGGATCAGGCCTGCAATCGCCGGGCGCCGCCGAGCCCATAGCACGAAACGCTGCGTGACACTGATCGGCCGGGCTTGCACCGGCAGGCGATCCAGAAACCGGCGCAGATCAACAGCCAGTTCCGCGGCCGAGTGATACCTCAGCTTGGCATCCTTGCGCATACACTTCTGACAGATGCTGACAACATCCTGAGGCAGATCAGGCTTCCATTTCAAAGGCGATGCCGGATCATCATTGATCACCTGGTAAAGCACGATATGAGCCGAGCCCTGAAAAGGCGGGCGTCCGGTGAGCAATTCATACAAAATGGCCCCAAGCGAATAGATATCCGCCCCGGTGCCGATGTCCTCATCACCCCGTGCCTGCTCCGGAGCCATGTAATGTGGCGTACCCACCGCATATCCCGATTGCGTCACCCCAGCCTCATGCAACCGTTTGGCCATGCCGAAGTCGGAGACTTTAACTCTCAAAGTGCTGAGTGCGGAGTCGTTAGTCCTGAGTGCTGAGTCCTGAGTGCTGAGCGAAGTTGTTCTTAACTCAGGACTCAGGACAGAGGACTCAGCACTAAGTAGGACGTTCGCCGGCTTGAGATCACGATGCAGCACACCCATACTGTGGGCAGCCTGGATGCCATCCGCCAGGGCAGCGACCAGTTCGGCTGCAAGTCTCGGCTCAATCGGCTTGCCGTTCTGCCATTGTTGCAGCGTGCCTCCCTCGACCCACTCCATCACCAGGTAGGCGCGTCCCTGATGCATACCCGCTTCGTATACCTGAACAATGTTCGGATGCTTGATACGAGCAGCCACCTCTGCTTCGAGACGAAAGCGATACCGTTCTTCTTCGCCGGCCAGGCTGCCGCCATGAATCAGCTTCACTGCCACGTTGCGATTCAGCGATTCCTGACAGGCCTGATAAACCGATCCCATGCCCCCACGGCAGATCTCCTTGACGAACGTCAGCCCCGGGATCTTTGGCAATGAAGGCAGCGACAGGTTATCGATATTCTTGATGTGTGGGGTAGCATCCAACTCCCACGTTTTCGAACCAGCCATACTGTTCTGCGAGATCATCTCTGTAAATCGATCCAGCCGGATTCGTGAGGAATCGTCCAAATTCTTGGGTGGCGGCGCAGCTGTCGGCGTGTTCATGGCACAGACCCGGCGTAACAGGGGGCTTTCGGAAAGCGTAGCTTACAATTAATGCCTCTGTGGTGATCGGCCATCGACCCTGCCAGAACAGATGGGTCAATTCACCTTTCCCCGGTGCTTTTGTTATTGGCGCACGCTCTCAATTGAGGACAATACCTTCATTGCTTGAGGAGACTATTATGATCCGCTTGTCCCTCGTCTTTGCCCTGCTTCTGGTACTCGTCACGATGATCCAAGCTGACCCACCAACCGATCCAGGTGACTTCCCCGAACCGTCCGATGTGCCCAATGTGCTGCCCACAGCCGTCCGGCATAAGTCAGCCATGGTCGCGTCGGCTCATCCGCTCGCTTCCAAAGTCGGTGTTGATATCCTCAAAGCGGGCGGCAACGCCATCGATGCCACCGTGGCGGTTCAACTGGCTCTCGGTGTCGTCGAACCTCAATCCTCAGGCATCGGCGGCGGATGCTTCATCGTCTACTATGATGCGAAGTCCAAAAAGACCCACTGCGTTGATGGCCGTGAAGAAACCCCTGCCGGGGCCAGGCGGGAAGACTTCCTGGATCGTGATGGCAAGGTGATCAAGGATGCTCTCACCGGATGTCGTGCCGCCGGAGTGCCGGGCACGGTCGCTGGCATGCACCACGCTCACCAGAAATGGGGCAAGCTGCCATGGAAGCAAGTCGTCGAACCGGCCATCAAGCTGGCTGAGGATGGCATTGGTGTCACGCCTCGTCTGCGCGATGCTATCGCCGCCAACCATTCACGGTTCCTGAAGATACCCAGCAGCAAGGCACAGTACCTGGTTAAAGACGAGGTACCAGAGATCGGTACCGTCCTCCGCTTCCCTGAAATGGGCCGCACCCTTCGCCGCATCGCTGAGCAAGGCCCCGCTGGCTTCTACGAAGGCGAGACGGCTGACCTCATTGTCAAAGCGGTGCTAAGTTGCCCCATCGCCCCAGGCCGCATCACGCTAGACGATCTCAAGAACTACCGGGCTGTCGAACGGGATCAGATCGACTTTCTCTATCGTGGCCATCAACTCGTCGGCATGCCGCCCCCTTCATCGGGAACGATCACACTCGGGATCATCCTCTATTGCCTGGAGCAGATCGAGCCAAAAGATCGTCGCCCTACAACAGTGAACGGTATCGATGCCTGGGCACGCGCGAGTCGGTCGCCTTCGCTGATCGCAACGCATACCTCGGCGATCAAGACTGGCAGACCAACTATCACATGAAGTACCTGCTCGCCCCTTCTCGATTAGGTCAACGGCGAACCGCTGCCCAGGAGTTGAAACCAGGCACCAAAGCCAAGCCCGGTGAACTCTTCGGTCTTCAACCCACGGTTCGGCCCAATAACCCGACCGAAGGCAACAACACGACTCACTTCAGCATCGTCGATAAGGATCGCAACGTCGTTTCCTGCACCACCACCATCGAACATGGCATGGGCTGCGGCGTCGTCGTACCAGGAGCTGGCTTCCTGTTGAACAATGAAATGACCGACTTCGACCTCGATAAAACGGGCGAACCGAACAGTCTCGATGCCAGCCGGCGCACGGTCGGCAATCACCTCGCCGGCAAACGGCCCCGCAGCAGCATGGCCCCGCTCATCATCTTCAAAGAGGGCCGGCCCATGATGACCGTCGGTTCCCCCGGCGGCCCGCTCATCATCAGCATTGTCGGCCAAACGGTCATCAACGTGCTTGATCATGGCATGGACATGCAGCAGGCGATCAACGCCGCCCGCTACAGTTGCCGCAATAGCAAGCTCGAAGTCGATGGTATGTTCAAGAACCGTGCTGAGCTCGTCAAGCAACTTGAAGCCCGTGGCTGGAAGGTGCCTGACTTGAAGGCAGGCAACACCGTCTGGGGCGGCATCAAGGCATCCGCATCTTGCCTGATGGTACCCTCGAAGGCGGCGCTGATCCGAGAAGAGAGGGCGCTGTGCGGGGATATTGATTGACTGTAGATATAAATTGATCTTGAGCTGTGGCAGGGGTCACGATGTACTCATCGTGCCCCCTGCTTGGTAGCGAAGTGTATCGAATAACTGCAAGGTACGCAGGGGGCAACGGAGTACCGTTGACCCCTGCCACGATCTTTGCGGTTGTAGATGGTTCAGCTACGTCCGCATCCCCGCCATCACCGGGGGTACCAACGGCCCTAACACCAGCAGCGGCAACCACGCCGCCAGCGCGGGATCGATCATTTCCGACTTCACCATCATCGACGTGCCCATGCCCAAACCCTGAATCACCGCGAAGATCAGCAGGCACCAGCCCACCCGCACAAAGATGTTCCATTCCGAACGGCTGGCCATGAGCGGCAGACCCAGTAACAGCAGCAGCAGATCGTACAGTGGCATAAGAATCCGCTGATGCACATGGCCAATAATCATCGCCCGCTGCGACATGCCCTGTTCATTCTCCAGCACTTCCAGAATGTTGTTGGTCGCCTGATAGAGGAACCAGTTGGGACGTCGAGTGACACGGGCGTAGGTTAATTCCGTATGCAGGAAGAACTGGCCCGGTTGAAGTTCACGGATTGCTGGATGATTTCAGGGAGCTTCGCCGGCATGCAGCCGTTCATGATCCAGCCATGATCGCCCGGCCCCGTGCCCGGATGATAGAACATCTCCAGGCTGTGAATGTGCATCGTGTTTCCGAAGATATCCGTCGGCAGGGTCACCTTGGCATGCTGGATCATCTGTCGATGGGGATAGGCCACTCGGGCTTCCATATGGATATGCCGTTCATCGAAAGTGCCAGGCACCAGTAAGGGCCGCTTACCCAGCGGGTCTTCCGCCTGCCGCAAGAGTTGATCCGCGCAATGAGGAATGACTAGTTCGGTATCCAGTACCTCAAGCGTCAAAAAGAACACCACCACCCCGCCAATAGGCATCAGCAGCCGGCGAATGGGCACTCCCGCCGCCAGGAACGGCATCACTTCATTCTGCCGATCCATCCAGCCGAGCGTAAAGGCGCCTGCCAGGAGCAGGATGATGCCATTGATGCGCTGGAAGAACACAGGGATTCGGTTGATGTAGTAAACGAACACGTTTCGGCAGAACGACTTGAACTGTTCGCTGCGTGGCTCCTCAACGACAGGCTTCCCTCGCTTCATCTTCATGCCGGTCGTGGATGCTTCTGCGGCTCGCTGCTCCTTCATCGCTACCTTGGCCGGGTCCGGCGCAGCAAACTCATCGAACTTGGCGAAAACATCGATCACCATGTACATGGTGAGCACGCTCAAGAATGTCGCCAGGTAGGCAAACACGAAGTTCTTCAAGAGATAGCGGTCGAGCAGAGTCAGCATACGCTCATTCACACCTGTTCACAAATGGGGGCGGGTGACGTACCCGCCGGGAGGGCGAGGCTCCTGCCGAGCTTTTCTCCAACAGTATTACCGTCGTCCCAGCCTCCACAGCATGAACAGCCCGGTGACGCCCAGCACACAGTTGCCAATCCACATCGCCAGGTGTTCGTTGATCTCTTCCTTGCCCAGGTTCTTTGTCAGCATCTGGAGCGGATAGTAGACCAGCACAATAGGCAGGAAGCTGGTGATGAAGGAACTGAGGAAGTCGCTCTTCTGAAACCAGATAGCCACCGGGCAGCCGATCAGGACAAAGAAGAAACAGCCTAGAGCGAGGGCGGGTCGCTCGGCAAGCTCGACGCGCAGTTCGCCCACTTCCCGTTTCTTCTCGTTGTAACGATAGCGCTGGATCGAGATCCTCGTTGGAACCGCTCGGCAAGCTGCCAAGGAGTTTACGTTCTTCTTCCTCTTCTTTCTCAGCGATCGGACGCCTCTCCAGAATCTCCGGGATGGATCGTTCCCGTGCTCTTGCGGTGCGTTCCAGCTTCTTGGGGAACGGAATTCTGACAGGTTCTTTGTCAGACCTGTAAGAGTAGCCATCCTTGATAACGTCAGCGAGAATGAGCGAGATCAGGATCTCCTTGCTCTTGAGATCGACATGGATTTCAGCTTCTTCAGCTGAAGCAACCATGTCGTACTCGCCCTTCTGATTGCGCTGCTTGAAGATTGGTCCGATTAGTCGCCGGCCATGCACTTCCCGCACGTAGATCGAGTAGTTCACGCCCGGTTCATTGAAGCAGAGATCACGGCGAGCTTGGCGTAGAGAAACTCTTCCGATTCGTTGAACGCCATTTCGCGCAGCCGATGATGGGTGTGGGGAATGTACTCATAGTGCATGGCAAAGATGCCCGCTGAAACCATCAGGCTTAACAGCAGCGCCGGCCAGATCGCCACTCGAATGGGAATTCCCGCCGCCTTCAGAGCGGTAATCTCGTTATCCGCCGCCAATCGGCCATAGACGACGGCGACAGTGAAGAGCATCGTCGCCGGAACGGTGTAGGGCAGGGTGCTGGGCAGCAGCATGGGGATCAGCATCAGAATGTGCTCAGGCCCTAATCCCTGCTGTGCGGTTTCCTGCACAATGCCCGCCATCACCACAATGGAAGACAGACCCACCAGCGCGAGCAGGAAGATGCGGAGCAGTTCCCACATGATGTATCGATGAATCAGCAGCACGCTGCAGGCTCCAAATGGTCTTGCTCCTCCCCTTGCCAAGGGGAGGTTGGGTGGGGTTGCTTGTTACGGCTTACCCCCTCTGCCTCTCCCTTGGCAGGCGAGAGAAGAATACAGGCGGCACGGACTATAGCCTCTTGGCACAGAGGGTCAAGTCGGGGTTGCCCAGTATGGGAGTTTGGGGTATCTCGCCCCCCTTATCCTTTGGGGGAGGGATACTCATGGCAGCGTTCCGTGAACACATCATGTTTTCGACTGTCCTTGGTGTCGGCTACGCCGTGGGGCTGAAGTCGATGGGCTATGAGCCTTCCCATGCCCTGCTGGCCGGTGGCCTGTGTGGCGTGGCCGGCATGCTCCCCGATCTCGACAGCGACAGCGGTAAGCCCGTTCGTGAGATGTTTGGTTTCCTCGCCACCGTCTCTGCTCTCATCTTCTTCCATCGCATGGGTGACGGTGACCTCGAGTATCGCATGCTCCTGGCAGCCTGCCTCTACCTCTTCATCCGCTTCGGATTCTCTTACATCTTCAAACAACTCACCGTTCACCGGGGGATGTGCCACAGCATCCCCACTGCGCTCATCGCCGGGCTATCGACCTTTTTGATATTCAGCAATATGGAGCACAAAGGTTCACTGGCGATGGCTGGCGGCGTGTTGATCGGCTTCCTGTCACACCTGGTTCTTGATGAAATCTACGCCGTCGGGTTCAATGGGCTGAAGCTCAAAGTCGACCAGGTTTGCCGGCAGCGCCCTGAAGTTCACCTCCAAGAGCAGGCCCGCCACGCTGGTGTGCTGGTTCCTGCTGGCTTTCCTCAGTTATCGTGTAGCGGTAACAGAAGGCGTTCTGCCCGAAGGCATCCCCACTGCTGGCGACTTGCGCACGGCAAAGAACAGTCTCTACGAAAAGATTGGCCTGAACAGGCAGAAGCCGCTGAGCATGAATCGGTAAGTGAGGCTACTCTCTCTTCCTCATCGACTCAATCCATTCCTTGATTAGCTTCACCCCTTCCACATCGACCATCCGCCTGGGCAGTTCCGGCATCATGATGCCCGGCTCCGTCGATTCCAGCCGAAAGACCAGCACCGAACCTTCCGGCTTACCCGGCACAATATCGTAGAGCCTGCCCCCCGAACCACGACCGGCGGCAATGGGCATTTTCATGATGCCATGCTGAGCCGGATCGGTCTGGGTGTAGCGAAGGTCCAACCCCGATTGCCGAGCGCCGCCCTGGGGCTGATGACAGTGGGCACAGTTGATATCGAGCCATGCCCGAGCTCGCTGATCCAGTGTGCCGGTGGAAGGGTTGTTCCAGACGGGCAGGGCCTTGATCTTTTGATGTTCAGGCAAGTTCTGCAGCGCTCCTTGAGCCGCCCAGCGTTCCAGTTGATTCTTTGGACCGCTGTTTAGAATGAAGTCCCGATCGAGGTTGCGCGGCTTGGGGCCGATCGGATTGTTGTTGTTGCCATGACAGCTTTTGCACTGGTTGGCATTGGGCACGATGTAGGCGTTGCTCTTGGTGGAGCCGTCAGTGTGAATCCACTGCGAAGGTGTGACGGTACCAGTAAGTTTCAGCGTGGCTTCGGTCTGAGCATCGTTCCACACGTAACTAACCCCTTCCCACGCCGTTTCCCCTTTCCGCAGGATGCGGGTTTCGAGCAGCTTCTGTCCCTTGCCGGGATCACGTTGATCCTTCAAATAGGCAAAGGTCTTGGCGATGATGGTGCCGATCGGGAATTCGATCGCATCATCGTTACTGACAAACATCATATTGGTGCCCGCCGGCAACTTGATGAAGCGGTACTTCGTGGTGTAATCGGAAAAGAGTGGCGAGTTGAGATCGTAATGCAGCACCCCAGCAGCGGGTGCCTGGTCTGCCATGTTGCCCAGGAAGAGGCCCAGGGAGGAAAGTTTCTCCGGCAACTCCTTCGGCTCCGTAGACACAGCGGTTGTAGTTGCAACGCCGGCCTGCGGTTCACCGTTGCAGCTGGCGCACAAGAGCGATGTCCCGATCAGCAGGAACAACGCCAAACTTCGACGTATTCTCCCCTCTCCCCTGGAGGGAGAGGGGTTGGGGGTGAGGGGGTGCATGTGAGTGGCCCCAATTACTTCATCTGCACCGGAGGAATCGAAGGCAGTTTGCCCTCGAACTCCGCCGTGCTCTTCTCGAACTTGGGGTTCGACATGGCATACTTCATCAGCGGGCTGCCGTCATAGTGCAGGTTGATGAACGTGGCCTTGCCGTTGTTGTTCATACGGAGCGACAGGTTCTCCGGCGTCTTGCCATTGACCATCTTCTTGGGATCGACGTTGCCATCGTAGATGATGTCGGGTAACGGCTTGCCGAGTGCGCTGCCAAGGATCAGACCCAGTTCGCCGGCGGGGTTCTTGCCATTGTCGGTGAAGACATTGTCGTGAACGTAGACTCCTTCCGGATAGGGATCATACTCCTTATCGGTAATCTCCTTGGCGGCGAGCTGGAAGCTGATGATGCAAAGGCCCGAGGTCTGGTTGTTCTTGATCTGGTTATCGAAGAGTTCCACCTGATCCATCGCCAGCACCATCATGCCGGTGCCCGGGGGCACGGTGGCAACGATGTTCCCCTTGGGTGCGAAGTTCTTGTGGTTGTTCCCTTCAGTGACGTTCTTGAACACCCGCACCATCTTGCCGTTCTTCGCGGGTAAGTTGGGCATGTCGAACACCAGGATGCCACCCGAATTGTTGGTGGCGACGCACTCGGTCACCTCGGCGTGGGTGCAGTTTTCAATCTCGATACCCGCTACGTTTCGAGAAGCGGTACACTTGCGAACGATCACATTCTTGGACTGGCCGACGTAGATGCCGGCGTCGGAAGCGCACTGGGCATCGCATTCTTCCACGAGCACATTGGTGCAGGTTACAGGATACAGCCCGTAGCCGCCGTTACTTTCCTTGGGGCCGTCGCTCCAGATGGTTCGCACCTTTTTGAAGGTGACATTGGTGCCGTTCTGCACTTTGATGGCGTCACCCTTGGTATCCTGAACCGTGAGGTTTTCGATGAGCATGTCGTTAGCGTTTTCGACCTTGATGCCTTCCTTGCCCTGATCCTGCTTCTTGAAGGAGAGGATGGTCTTCGCCATGCCTGCTCCTCGGATAGTGACACCGGAAGCCATCAAAGACAGGCTACCGGTAAAGTCGTAAGTGCCTTCCGCCAGTTCGATGACGGTGCCCGCCTTGGCCTTGATCAAGGCCGTCAGCAGTTCATCCTGCACGTTCGGCCCTGGCTTGATCTTCACCGTGGTCTGAGCAGGAGTGCTGGTCTTAACCCCGGGAGGAGTGGTGGGTGAAGCGTAACTACACCCGGCAATTACTATAGCGGCAAGAAGAAGATAGCGCATCGGATCACCTGAAGAGAAAGGAACTCTCGTAATTTACTACATCCTTGATGCGAACGGAAGTGGCCAGTCGGAAGTATCTGAAGAAAATACGAACGGTCGTTCGCTTGTCACTTGCTGGTGTGAAGGTTTCTCGTTCCCAAGCTCCGCTAGGGAACGCCCTGCAACGCAGGCTCTGCCTGCGCTCACCAACATCAATCTATTCGGGGCGTTTGAACCTTCCCCCTCGCTTGCTCCGCAGTCTGGGATAGACTAATGACAATCTATTTATTTTGGATGACCATCATGGATGCACGCCTCCCTCGTCCCGTCATGACGAACGAAAACTACATCGATCAACTCAAGAAGACAGCGGACAAGTTCCTCACCGATAATGCCAGCCGGGGCGACATCAAAATGGTCGTCACCGCCGTCAAGGAACTTCGCTACGCCCTCAAGGTACTGGCTCCATTCCGCAACCGGCAAAAGGTAACCATCTTCGGCTCAGCCCGCATCGCTCAGGAACATCCCAGCTACGAACAGACCGTCGAACTCAGCAGGAAGCTCGCTGAGTCAGGCTACATGGTCGTCACCGGGGCAGCGAACGGCATCATGGAAGCGGGCCACGTCGGCGCAGGCAAGGAAATGAGCATCGGCGTCAATATCCTCCTCCCCTTCGAACAGCGATCCAACGACATCATTCATGGCGACGAGAAACTCGTTCACCTCAAGTACTTCTTCACCCGCAAGCTGATGCTCGTCAAGGAATCACAGGCAGTCGCCTGCTTCCCCGGCGGCTATGGCACCCATGATGAACTCTTTGAAATCCTCACCCTTATGCAGACCGGCAAGGCTGCACTTATCCCCGTCGTCCTCGTCGAAGAACCCAATGGCGACTACTGGCATCTCTGGCTCCGTTTCGTCACCGAAGTACTGCTGCCCCGAGGCTACATCTCCCCCTGGGACTTGTCTTTCTTCAAGATCACTCAGGATGTTGATGAAGCGGTGAGCACCATCACCAACTTCTACCGGGTCTATCACAGCATGCGCTACGTCGGCGATCACCTCATCATTCGCATAAAACGGAAACTCAATGACGCGGAAATGATCATGCTCAATGAACGCTTTGCCGACATGCTCAAAGAAGGTAAGATCGAACAGACGGCGGCCCACCCTGCCGAACATCAGGAAACCCATCTAGCGGAGTTGCCGAGGTTGAAGTTTGTGTTCAATCGCCAGCGCTTGGGACGATTGAGGCAGATGATTGATGTGATCAACGGGTAATAGAAGTGCTCAGTTCTCAGTGCTCAGGTATTTCCTAAGCACTGAGAACTGAGCACTGAGAACTCATTTTCGAACGATCCGATCAATCCCCTGTCCGCTCGCCGAGAACGTCATCAAGTACAACTCTCCGTTCTCATCCTCGCCGAACGACATGATCGGCAGACCACGGTTTTGAATCTCTCGATTCGCCACCACGCGCTTTTGCTCAAAATCATACTTGAGCGCCCAGATCTTCGCTGAGACGTAGTCGGCGTAGAGATACCAGCCATCGAGTTCCGGGAACTGCTTGCCTCGATAGACAAACCCGCCGGTGATCGACTTGCCAAGCAGGTGGTTGTATTCCCAGATGGGCTCGATCATCTTGTCGTTGACGGGCTGGCCGTTGGGGCCGAACGGGTGGAACGATTCACGATGACTCCAACCATAGTCGCCACCCTTCTGTAACAGGTTAATCTCTTCGTAGAGGTTCTGGCCAACATCAGCGAACCAGCCCTGGCCGGTCTTGCGGTCGAACGACATTCGCCAGGGGTTGCGAACGCCATAGCAGAAGATTTCGGGAGCGAATCCAGCCTTGCCGACGAAGGGGTTGTCCTTGGGGATGCCGTAGGCTTTGCCATCCGACTTGGAATCGACATCGATACGGATGATCTTGCTATGGAAGGTATCCATCTTCCGGCTGTTCTTGAACATGTCGTTGGCTCCGCCGCCATCGCCGAAGACGACGTAGAGGTAGCCATCAGGGCCGAAGCAGATGGTGCCGCCGCTGTGGTTCCACATGGGCTTTTTGAGAGTGAAGAGGACTTCTTCGGAAGCAGGATCAGCTTTGTTCGGATCATCCTTGCTCACCTTGAACCGGGAAACGACGGTGAGCAGCCCAGGCTTTTTCGTGTAGTTGACAAAGAACTCGCCATTCTGCTTGAACTTGGGATGGAAGGCGAGGCCCAGGAATCCTTCTTCGTTCTGGGAATCCTTGTAGGAGACCTGCTTCTGGATATCGAGGAAGACCTTGGTCTCTTTGACATCGGGCTTGTTGGAGAAGACATAAACGACGCCATGCTCTGTGCCCACGAAGTTACGGCCACTCTGATCGTTGGCGTGAGTGAGGAGCAAGGGTCGAAGTGGTACAGCCACGCCTTTGTCGTTCACCGGCTCCCAGCCAGCCCACTCAATATTGGGGAAGGCGGGGGCGACTTTGAGGGGGAGAGGAGTTTCGTCGATAGGTTTGCTGGGATCGCCGGTGGGAATCGTCTTCACAGCTCCATTAGTCGGAAGTCCGAGAAGACAATTCTTAGATGCATCGTAGGTGACAGCTACCAGATCTTGTGAGGGCTGCACTCGTTCCACTTTTGCCTGGGGATGAACTTGTACCACGAGTTGAAGGGTGTCCAAATCCACTGCATAAAGTCTTCCGAAGTGATCGTAGACAAGTGAGGTCACATTGCCGAGGGGAATGGCTCCGATCACTTTCTTTCTTTGCAGACAAACGATGTAGCATTCTTTCTTGCCCTGGCACTGTACCAGCATTGACGACTCGCCGGCTAGTGTCATGGAGACCGGATTCTTCAGTTCGCTGATTGTGCCGGGAGGTATGACAACGCTCAGTCTTCCTTGTTGGTCTCGACGGACGACGCCAGCCTGATTGTCATCATTGCATACTACAAGATACATCTGGCCGTTAGCGTCAAAGCTGATTGAACGAGGATGAAGCGGTTCATCACTGCCCAGTTTGAACTTATCTCTGCCTGCCAGCAAGCTGTTCCCAGTTTCAACATTGAGTACCCAGAGTTCATCGTTTTTGATGCAGTAGAAGCGATTCTTCCATGCTCTAACACAGATCGCGGACGGGAGTTCCTTTCCTTCGGAGCTCAGATGAGGCCCTGTTGTAAATAGGTTGCCTTTTTTGATGTACCAAATGGTGCCATTGTCCGAAGCTGCTATGTCATTGCCCAAATTGTTGTCTGCTGGCACAGGGCGAACGATGGGATAACTGATGAATAAGCCCGTTAGAATCAGTGCTAATACGTTCATTGCCTCGGTCCCTTCGAAACATTAAGCCATGGAAGGCGGTATTCATGCCATCCCGACGAACCGCCGTTGCATAAATCCCCCTTTTTGTCTATGTCCTGTGGTTCGTCTTGTCATCGGGCAAAGTTTCAGGGCCGGAGCACGGGTATGGTTCTCCGCAAATGGATCGTGCGTATCTTCCTGCTGGTGATCATGTTGATCCTCGGCGGGGCCTACTACGTCTATGGCCAATACACCAATCCCGAAGCCATCGCCCAGATGGTGCTCGCTGAACTCAAGCAGCACTTCCCAGAAGCTGATATTCAGCTCGGCCATGCCGAGTGGCATCTCTTCGGCGGCGTGCAACTGAACGATTTGCGTGTCACACCAACTGAACACGCAGGGAAGGATCCAGTCGCTGTCCTGAAGCAGACCACGCTCAAGATCGACAAAGCCCAGGCAGCCAAGGGACACTTTGACCTTTTACGGGTACAGCTCGATCAACCGATCCTCAATCTGGAACGAGACGTCGAAGGTCGCTGGAACGTCCTCAGCCTGCTGACTGCCAAGCCGAAGGCATCGGGTTCCATTCCATTCGTGGTGCTGAGCAAGGGAACGATTCGCTTTCTTGATAAGAAGCTCGACTTCCCCATGCTCGAACTCACGAACGTCGAAGCCAAGCTGGTGCCACAACCTCAGGGCATCCTCACCGGGGAAGGGCAGGGCACCTCGTCGCTGTTGGGACACATCAGCTTTCGTTTCTCTCACGATCCTCAGAAGAACAGCACCGAACTGACATTCTCCATTCCCAATATCGAGTATCAGCCCAAGCTGGAAGAGATCATCGTCAAGCTCATCCCCATGTGGCGTGAGCAGCAGATTCGTGTCCGAGGCATGATCGGGTTGGAGACGAAGCTCACCTGGTATCCCCATCAGGACATTCCGCTCATCGAATCAAGCCTCAAGCTAAACGATGGCGAACTGCGACATCCCCGCCTGCCGGTGCCGCTTCGCATGATCCGTGCTGATCTCGAATACACCCCCGAAGCTCTCTTCATACATGCTTTCTCTGCCAAGGCTGAGAAGGGTTCGATCACCGGGAAAGGCAAAGTCGATCTGGCGAATGACATTCGCCATCTCAGCGAACACCAGATTACGCTGCATCTCGATTACGAGAACATCCATCTGCACAAAGGTGTCATACCTGCGATGCCTCCCGTGCTTCGAAAGTTCTGCGAAGACTTCCAGACAGCGGGCCTCATTGATGGCTCTATCGATGCCACCTGGATCAAAGAAAAGTTCGGCCTGGCGTACACCCTCAAGCCCCATCAGGGCTCCTTCGAAGCTGATGACTTTCCTTACCCGGCGAACAATGTCAACGGCGTGCTGCAATATCAGGAACAGGGCGAAGAGCCGGTGCTGCACGTCGATCTTCGTGGGCAGTTTGGAACCAAGCCTTTCCAGTTGCAGGGGCAACTCTTCGGGCCGGGGCTTCGTCCTGACAATAATCTGAAGCCGGGTCTTGATCTGCAAATCCATGCCGAAGATCTAGCCCTCGATGATGCCCTCTACCGTGCCCTGGAACCCTATCCTTCGACCCATCGAACGATTATGCAATTCCATGCCGGCGGTCGGATTGACAGTGATATCCGCATTCGGCGTGAATCGGGCCAGACGTCGACGGAACGCCCAGTCACCCAGGCGCTGGGTGAAGGCGATGCTCAAGGATGTGCAGTTTCGCTTCGAGCCATTTCCGTGTCCCATCGATAAAGTCAACGCCCGGCTCGATATCTACCCCGACAAGTCGTGGCGGATCAGCCAGTTCCGGGGCGAGCACCGGGGAGCACAACTCACGGGCCAGGCCTGGATGGTCGGCACCCTGGCCGGCGATGTCATTCATATCGATATGATCGCCAAGCAGATGTCGTTCACCTCAGAACTCTTCGCTGCTCTGCCCGAAGAAGTCCAGACAGTGTGGAAGCACTTCAAGCCGGGCGGCAAGGCTGACGCCAAAGTCACCTTCGATAAGCTCGAAAAGGGAAAGCCCAATGTCGATGTCACCATCACCGCTCGTGGTGCGACGATCTTCCCCGACTGCTTCAAATACCAACTCAACAACCTGCAGGGCACCGTACACTACGCCAACAAGGAAGTCGAAGTCGGCTGCCTGACCGCCGAGCATGGCGGCACCAACATCACCATTGATGGCGGCCATGTCACACTCAGGCCCGGCGCGGGATTCCTCGTCCAGATGACCGGCATCAATTTCGATCAGATTCCGGTCGATGACGACCTCTTGAATGCCTTGCCCGTCATGCTGCGAGACAGTGTTGCTACTCTGAAGCCGGACAAGCCTCTCAAACTGCGCCTGAACCTTGATGTCGATCAGCCCGGCGAATCGAAACAGATCAAGCTCGGCTGGAGCGGCAGTGTCGAGTTCAATGAATGTGGACTGCACTGCGGCTTGCCACTAGAGAAGGTGACCGGCGTGCTTCTCCTCGAAAATGGTGAATACGATGAACGCAAGCTCGATTGTCGGGGACAACTCTATGTTCGAAGCATGAACGTAGCGGGCAAGCAGGAGATTGGCCCGTTCCACAGCAAGATGCTACTGACCAAGAACGAACTGCAGCTCCATGAATGCCAGGCGAAAGTGCCCGGTGGAAGTGTCATGGGCCTGATCGAAGTGAAGTTCGGCGGAGCGCCACGGTTCCACGTCAATCTCAACGGCGATGTGCGCCTGGAAGAGATGCTGAAACAGCAGGAGCAGCTCAAGGGCAGGGTACGCGGCAATATCCAGCTCAACGGCGAGGGCGGCAACCTTCGCAACCTGAGCGGTGCAGGAACCATCCTGGTCGATCAGGGAGCTCATCTCTATCGACTGCCGCTGGTCATCGACATCTTCAACCAGTTCAGCCAGATGATGCCCAAGGCGACGAACTTTCAGACCGCCAAACTCGATTTCATCGTCAAGGGCGATCAAGTGGAGGCGACGCAACTGCAACTGCTGGGCGATGCCTACCGCATCGAAGGCAGCGGCACCGCCAAGGTCGATGGCACCGACCTGAACCTCGTATTGACGCTGGTCATGGGCGGCGGCAGAACGCTACCCCTGATGCCTGCCATGCTCGACACTTTGCAAAAGACCATCGCCAAAGGGCTGGTGAAGGTGAGAGTTAATGGTACCGTCAACAAAGTCGAAGTACACGTCGAACCGCTGCCGTTTATCGTCGAGCCGTTTAGAGAAGTGATCAAGGCGACGGGTGGACGGTGATGTGGCCCGTCATGGTGCTTTCTCTTGATATGACCGGAGAAGTTACGTACTATCTTCAATGAATCGAATAAGAGCTAATCATGCCAAAGAAGAATACCACCCGACATTTGAAGGTGAACGATCCACTTCCTCGTGTGATCGCCGCCGCCGTTTCAACTAGAGTTATCAAGCAAAAGGATCTAAGGCTTGATGCTAGCTCATCCAAGTTGAGTAAACCAAAAGCGATTGTTATGGCGGCTGTACCCCCTCCGTGGGCAGCTTTCAAGCCGAAGATGACGAACGAACGGATCCATGATCGGGTGGAGCGAAGAATAGCGGCAAACCGTAAACGAGATGATTAGTTTGAAGATGGTTCAGAATGATGCCGCTCTTTATCCTCGACTCTGATGTTTTGAGTGATTATCAACGTCAGCGACCTGAAGTCGTGCAAAAGGTGAACAGCTATCCAGCTGGGCAGTTGGGCGTGACCATCGTTTCGGTCATAGAAAGGCTCAGTGGTTGGTATGACGAGATCAAAACCAAAGGACTGACACTCCAGGATCAAGCTGATCTCTATCTGGGATTGGCCGATTCAGTCAAGCTGTTCAGCTGTTTTGAGATTATTCCCTTTAGTGTCGCAGCTATGCAACGATACGAGCGGTTTAGAAAGATGAAGCCGGCTCTCAATGTACGAGGACCCGATTTGAGAATCGCTTCTATCACTATCGAAAACCAAGCTACCGTCATAACATTCAACATTCGTGACTTCAAGCGTGTTCCCGGATTAGACTTCATCGGTTGGGAGCGATCAACCAAATGATCTGATATCGCCAACTGCCTCGTTCAGTTCAGCGTTTCTCGTACCAATCTCCACTCCCAAACATCCACCCCCGCAAACTCAACGTATAACCCGTCGCCCCCTTACAATCGGCGTAGGTTCCTGCCCATTTAGACAAGCTGCGGGGGTTTTCCCTCCACTCCGATCCCGCCCCGTGGCAAACTACTGTGGAGACGTGTGTGGCAGAGTTGATCACGGAACGGTGGACGCTCATTGTCGCCTGCCTTTGGCTGGTGATGCTGTGTGGTTTATCATGGTGGTTGCGATGCTTCCCACTGGCGCTCACCGTGCCCGGCATCGCCTGGGCGTGGGGGCTTGGTTACCTGCACAACCTCGGGATATTCCCCGATGCTGGGCTGGGGTGACTCGGTTGTTCGCTGGCGGGTTCCGTCGCATCGGTCATCCTGATCCTTCCGTTCCGGCCCCAATGGGGCGACTCGTGGTCGTATGCGCAGCTAGGTTGGGGAGGTATTCTCGGGGCTCAGTTCGGCTTGCAGCTTGGCGTGAAACTCGCGCTGGCCAGTACCCTGGCGGGATTATTATTGATCTTGCCTCTGGTCTGGTACCGATTTCATGAGAAGCACATCTTGAACGGCCCTGCTCGGCTACTCTTTTACCTGGGCTCGTTTACCCTCGTGGCAGCGGCGTTAGCCCTGCGAATCGTGGAGTAATACCATGCCTGTGGTAGCGAAACCGAGGGGAATACCGGGGAAACGGAAAAGGGGAATCGTGCCGGGTTCGTGGGCGAATGGGTAACCTGATTACCATCGTCCCGCAGAATCGGTGAAATTTCTCTAGCCCTCCGACCCGACTGTCTGCTATACTGATTGCACAACTCTAGGAACCCCGTGTTTGGGGCTCCCACTACGTCACGTCTGTCTGTTTCACATATCGGAGTCTGGACATGAACGCTGTCCGTCGTCGTCAATTGTTTTTGGGCGCAGTCCTCGCCGCCACTACTGCTACCGCAACTACAGTGATCGTAGGCGATCAAGGAAATCGACCTACCAGCACGCTGTCGGCTTTTCCTCAGAACCTCAGCAAATTGTCTGAACGGTTCGTGGAAGCCAAGTTCCTGGAAGCTGGCGTACACACGTTCGCCTCCGCCAACGGCGTCCAGCACTTCGCCCTCAAGCTGCAGCCTAACCTGGCGGCATACCAGGCGGCTACGAAGACCGATGTCATCTTCCTCGTCGACTCCACGGCCAGTCAGGCAGGCGTTCCCTGGTTGACCTCGAAGGCTCTCACCAAGCAACTCACAGAAAAGTTCGGCGCTGACGACCGCGTTGCTATCGCATCTGTTGCCGGCAAGGTCTCTCAGCACACCGACTTTGTCTCGGCAAAAGATGCCAAAGTCGCCGCAGGCCTCAAGGCTCTGAGCGATGTAACTCCCATGGGCTGTGCTGACATGAAGTCCGCACTCAACTCTGTCGAGAAGTTGTTCGACAACACTAACGACCGTCGCAAAGTGATCGTCTATATCGGCGACGGCACCAGCGCTCTCAGCCCGATGAAGGCTGACGAACGAACTGCGCTCTCCAGTGCCATGCTCGAAAAAGGCATCCAGTTCTTCGTCGTGCCCGTCGGCTACAAGCCTGACGTGCTGGATATGAGCGGCATCGCTTCCGCTACCGGCGGCGCTGTGCTTCGCCTGGCTGACAAGGAAACTCCTGAAGCTACCACCACCAGATTCTTTAAGGGCATCACCGCCCCCGTTATGCGGAACGTCGAAGTCGAGTTCCCGGCTGCGGTCACGCTGGCTCTGCCCGGCAAGCTGCCTCCGCTGCGAGGCGATCAACCTACTCTGGTCGTAGGCGAGTATACCGGCAAGCTCAATCAGTTCACTGTCAACTGCAAAGGCATGGTGAACGGTCAGGCGTTAAGCGTCGCTCAGACCGAACCAGTCCTCACCAGCACTCCCGATTGTTTCTTCCTGCCCAGCGTGGTACGCCAGTGGAAGCAGGACAAGGACATGCCCGCTCTGGTGCGTGGCGATCTGGCTTTGATCTATGCCAGCACCCAGACCAGCTACGCCAGGGAAGACCTCAAGACTCAGGCTGGTTTCGCCATCAAGGGCAACCAGCTTGACATGGCTGCACAGCTTTATGCTGAAGCGGCCAAGCTCGATCCTCAGGATGCTGAAGCTCAGGCCGGCATTCGCCTGGTGACTTCGCTGAAGCAGAACCCTGGCAACGCCGGCAAGTTCTTTGCCCAGCCTCCTCAGGACGGTGCCAAGCAGGAAGATGATCTCCTCAAACGCACCAAGCAGGCTGCTGACGTAGAAGCCCAGCGCCTCAAGCTGAACGTCGAAGAGACGCTCAAGCAGGCCCGCAAGGATCTTAACACCAATCCTGAAGACGCTCTCAATCGCCTCCGTCTTCTGGAACAGGAGATTCGCACTGACCCGAACGTCAGCGAAGACCTCCGTAAGCAGATTCGTTCCCGCTTGGAAGGCGAAATCCGCCTCGCGCAAGTCAAGGCAGAACGGTTCATCGCCGAAGCTGCCGAGAAGGAATCACTCCTCGCTTCGGCACGGCGACGTGAAGCCATCGCCCAGAAGCGGGATAACCTGGAGAACAAGCTCAAGACCAGCATGGAACAGTTCCATGCCCTGATGGCTGATGCTCACTTCGAAGACGCCGTCATCAAGGCCGACGAAGCCAAGCGCTATGCTGCTCTGCTTCGCATCCCCAGCCTGACCTTCACCACCGATGTGGCTCGCATCAAATCGCAATTCGCGTTCCAGGTCGATCAGTGGGATCGTCTCCTCACCGTCACACGCGACAACTTCCTGGCGGCGATGCTGTCCGTCGATGAATCGGCCATCCCCTTCGATGACCGAACCACCATGCTCTTCCCCGGCCCGGATTCCAGAATGTTCCGCGGCACACGGTTCCGCACCTGGAAGGAACTCGGCGACTACCGCATCAAGCGCTGGACCGATCCTTTCTATGACTTGCCTCCTGCTCAGCGTAAATCGGCTGATCACATTCAGAAAGTCCTCAGTGAATCGACGAAGCGATTTGACAACTTCTTCGATCAGGAACTTCCCCTGAGCGAACTGCTCGACATTATCAACAAAACCTTCAACGTCACGATGGTCATCAACACCAATGCCTTCCGTGATCTGGATCAAAACATCAAGCTCTCGGACATCCGTGAACTCAAAGTGACGATTCCACGCATGCCCGGCGTCAACCTTCAGACGATCCTGACCTATTTGCTTGCTGACCTCAAGAAGGGGGAAGTCCCCCTGACAGCGACCTTCATCGTCCGTGGTGATTACATTGAAATCACCACGCAGGATCGAGCCTTGAGCGAACGCATAGTCCGCGTGACCGATGTCGGCGCTCTGGTCATGCCTCCCATCGATATGACTATCGCCTTTGGTGGTGGTGGTGGAAGCGGCTTGGGCGGCGGCGGCGGTCTGGGCGGCGGCGGCTTGGGTGGTGGCGGCCTGGGCGGCGGTGGCCTCGGTGGCGGCGGCCTCGGTGGCGGCGGCTTGGGCGGTGGCGGCCTGGGTGGCGGCGGCTTTGGCGGCGGCGGCCTCGGTGGCGGCGGCTTGGGCGGTGGCGGCCTGGGTGGCGGCGGCTTTGGCGGCGGCGGTGCTGGCGGTCTGGGCGGCAACGGCGGCGGTGGCCTCGGCGGTGGCGGAAGCGGATTAGGCGGAAGCGGTCTGGCTGCCTCCGTGGTCTTCTCCAACCAACAGACTCGTCGAATCCAATCCATCAACCTGCAGAACCTTATTCGTATCGTCATCACTGATGCTGATTGGGATATTACCTCCCCGGCTGCTCTCGGTGGCGGCTTGGGTGGCGGTCTCGGCGGCGGCCTGGGTGGCGGCGGCCTGGGCGGTGGCGGTCTGGGTGGCGGCGGTCTCGGCGGCGGCGGCTTAGGCGGTGGCGGCCTGGGTGGCGGTGGTCTTGGCGGCGGCGTCAACGCTCAACCCGTCAAGGGCGACCCCAACAAAGATCAACTCTTCTACTACGATCCCGCACTGGCGCTCGTCATCCGAGCCCCATCCAAGCGAACCACTCGCCCACCTTCACCTTACAAGCGTAAGGACGACCTCGGCGGACCGGCGGGCAACAATCCTGCTCCTCCTCCCGGCGGTGGTCTGGGCATGAATAACCCGGGCAACAACCCCGGCAACAACGGCAACAATCCAGGCGGCACTCAGCTGGCAGCGAACACTCCTTCCAAACCTGCTGAAAGCCCAGTGGTCGCTGCTGTGGCCGGTAACACCGATCCCGTCAACTTCTGGACGAACGCCCTCAAGGAAAACGGTATCGATGCCAGCTTCACGCTCGCCTCGGTCGAGTTCCTCGTGAACAACGGCAAGGCTGATTTCGCCGCCGGCCTGCTCAAGGTCGTGCTGCGACAGACAACCGAAGCCCGGCCCTGGATGTACGAAGCCCTGGCCCTGGCGTTGGAAATGTCCAATGGCAGCCCTGACGAAATCGAACAGGCTCTCCTCTCCGGCGCCGACCTCAAGCCCGGCAAGGCAGACGGCCTGCTCCAGGCAGCCAAGGCGATGGCCAAGCACAGCAAGTGGACCAAAGCCATCGAATACTGCCAGAAGAGTGCAGCCATCAATGCTGAGAATCCCCAGGCTTATCTCGAAGCTCTGAGCTTCGCTCAATCAGCCAGGGATGTGAAGGCCATGACCTGGGCTGCCGGTAATCTGCTCTCCCGCGATTGGCCGATTGGCGATGTTGATCTCCATGGTCAAGCTCGCCAGGCTGCGGAAAAGCTTGCTACCGCTTTGTCTCAGGATGGCCGTGGCGCTGATGCCGCTAAGATGCTGCAGGGTTTCGATGCCAATGCCCGTCGTGATCTGGTCGTCAAGCTTACCTATCAGGGTGAAGCGGAACTCGACCTCGAAGCGATGGATCCAACAGGTTCCACCTGCTCGACGCTGGCCAGACAATCCATCGGCGGCGGCTCGATGAGCACTGACGCCAACCGCGCCAAGACGTTCAGCGTCGCTGAGGCCTTCCCCGGCCAGTACACCTTCACGGTGCGACGAATCTGGGGTCGTCCGACCGGCGGCAAGGCTACTCTGGAAATCATCCAGAACCAGGGTACCGCTGATGAACGGATCGAACGCTCCACTGTCACGCTCGACGATGAATCGACGCTGACTCTGGACCTCAAGCAGGGCCGTCGCCAGTCTCCCGCTCAGTTGGCTTCAGCCGAAGCTCTCCGGCGCTGACTCACGAGCATCGTCTGATGCAGGCCTTGAATAACTCCAGCCAGCTCGACATCGTGGCTACCCCTGCGGTGGTCGGCGGTGAAGGCAAGGTGCAAACAGTGCAAGGCCTCAAGTCCTTCACGGTCAAGTCGGCTGAGATGGACAAGCTGGCCCTGCTCGGTCGCACCGAAGTCGATCTGCCTGCCCATGGCGGCGTCGGCATGGCCACCAGCATCCGAACCAGTGCCGATGGCAAGAATGTCAGCATGAAGATGCAGCCCATCTTTGTGAAGCAGAATGTTTCAGGCAACACCCTGCCGATTATTCCCGGCAGCGGTTCCTAGTCTGAGACTGATGTAAACTAACTCCACAACCCCATCAGTCTTTCTGATGGGGTTGTTTTGATGACAGTACAAGCTCGCATGAAGTGTCGAGCTATTTGACCCGGTGCAGTGGAATGCCTACTCCCGCCGACAACAATCGCCGCAGCGCCATCCGCAAACGCCCCCGTGGCTGGTTGCGGATCGAATGTCGAAAGCGTGGCTCCTTTGGCCCCAGCATTTCTGATGTAGTCTGGGATGTCTCCCAAACCGGCTTGTGCCTCGTCACCAATGTGGAAGTCAAACCGCACGATGAACTTGAGGTGCAAATCACCAGCAGCAGCCTGAACCAAGTGCTGAAATTGACAGGTAAGATCGTCTGGGTCGATTCGTTAGACAACAACAAGTTCTCCGTCGGCTTGCGCTTCGATCAAAACCTCCCCTATCACCAGATCAGTCAGTTGACGCTCTAATACTGTTTCAGCGTAGCGGAAGTCGCCAGACTTCCGTTCCTGATCGCAGGCGGAACTTTTAGTGCGTTCCGTTACATGGTGGCTGCTCTATCTGGAGGGCGAGCCTCCTGCCAGGCCGTTTGGCACACAAGTTGCTTTATTGTCCGCCAGCCTCAATCTTTCATCTCTCTTTTAAGAAGGAGGACAGTCCGTGTCACAAGCTGTGCAGGAGGCCCCGCAAGCCAAGAGGGCCAAAAGGCTGCGGGTACACCCGCAGCGTCTCGATGGACACGCCGAAAAAGTGCAGAATGCCGACGGATTTCTGCAACTGAGGTTCGGGAAGGCTCCGGGGGATTACCTCATCCTCCACGTCCCGAAAGAATGCTGGATCCATCGATCGGGTGAATCGTTACCGCTCAAGGATGTTCAATTCTGCGACAGGGTGAGTGTCAGCTATCATCGTCATCATAAGTTCGACGTGCAACTGGCGCAGGAAATTGAACTTTATTAACGGCAACGAGCCAATCAACCATCAAGTGCGTCTCAAGATCGAGACGCACTTTTTTTGTTTCTACAACTCGTTCCCAGGCTCTGCCTGGGAACGCACTGAAATTGAGGCTCTGCCTCGATTAGAATTGCTGTAGAATGTTTATCATCATGCCTGCCATTCGTGAGGCAGAGCCTCACTTGCAGTGCGTTCCCAAGCGGAGCTTGGGAACGAGGGGCAAGGGCGAAAGTTGTGTGTAACGATGAAGTCAGAGACCGGTGTCGAGTATGTTAATTGCTTTATTTTACACTGAAGACATCCTTCGCCTTACGATAATACAGTAACCGCTGAGCCTGCCCATTCAACCCGCCATTGATCTTTCGAGTGATCGCCGTGAAGTCGCCCGCGTCGGCCAGGGCATTGAGCTTGCGGGTATTCCAGAACCAGCCGGCGATTCTGCACCCTGTTTCCGGGTCAGTCGCCTTCTCCGGATGCTCTTCCAGATCCAGCCCCATGTCTTTGCCCGCCTGGCGATAGTTATACCTCCCGGTGAGCTGTATCGGCCCGCGTCCCTTATACCGTTTGCCATCGCCCGGCTCCGTGTTCCCCAGAGACGCTCGACCTTCATACGCTTCGCCGCTGGCTATCTCTTCCATGTAACGAAGCTCCCCGCTCTCGTGGGCCAGTTGGGCCAGGAACGCTGCCCGGCGAAGCGGGGTATTGATCTCATGCTCAGTCATCGTCCGGTTCAGCGGGCCCAGGAACAGCTTCGCCTTCGCCACAGGTAAATGCGGCATGATCGCCTGCAACTGCTTCAGTGTCAAGTCATGCGGCTCGGTGTATAGTCGCAGCCCCAGGTTGTTGCCGTTGAAACGAAGCGATCCCGGCGGCCCTTTCCCGACGGGAGTATTCATCACCTCGTAGCCTTTGGACTTGGGGTCTTGAAGCACAAGGGTGGTAGAGCCGCCGCCATCCAGATTGAGAAGATCAGTGATGCCCAGCGACGCTCCCCATTCCCCCAATTCCTTGTAGGTCAACCCCTCGCTCTTGCCCTCCTGTCTGCCGTCAACGATAAGCCACCAGAGATACCTTCCCTTCTCCGAAAGCCCCACCGCCGTGCGTGGATGCTTGGCAGGCAACGCTGATCGTTCCTGCGACAACATTGGCTTGCCATCCAGAAGCACCATCGAAAAGCCGCCCAGCCCATGGCGTGCCTTGGCCAAATCACCGGCTGCAAGCGGGTAGTTGAGCAGCTTCACCCGGTTCTCGCCGTCAATGAGCATAGCACCCATGTCCTCATTGAGTCGCTGGTTGGCCAACTGCAGCCCGCGGGTGAGATGCAACCCCACAATATGCATCGGCTCGCCGCCCTTTTGACGCAGTGGCTCAAACGGGCTGGCATTGATCGCCAGTTGTACCTGTTGTTCCTTGGCGAAGTCGAGCGTCGTCTGGCTGCGAGTGTCCCAACCGGGATCGACCGGGGCAGGGGGAGTAACGACGAATTCAATATCAGGATGAGTCAGATCGATCCGCACTGACCAGGCCCGCAGCGGCCGAGGTTGTTGATAGACGTATGTCGTCAGCAACACCGGCGGATACGGGGCTGTGCTTGTCGAGGAGGCTGGCTGAGGAAACTGCGCCCAACTTGCGGTCACCGAGAGAAACCAACAAGCCAGCAATACCATCAAGCGGGTCATAACTCTATCCTGAGAGTAACCAATTAACTCCACTCTATGGAAATCCCCGCATGATAGGTCACATGGTCTATTTCACGTTGAAAGAAAGCACTGCCGGCAACCGCCGGAAACTGGTCGAGGCGTGTAAGAAGTACCTCACCGGCCACGCCGGCACCGTCTACTTCGCCGCCGGCGTGTTGGCCGAGGAGTTCACTCGGGACGTGAACGATCGCCAATGGGACGTTGCCCTCCACCTCGTCTTTGCCGATAAAGCCGCACACGACCTCTACCAGGATCATCCCCGCCACGACGAGTTCATCGCCGAGAACAAAGAAACCTGGAAGACTGTCCGTGTGTTTGATTCATATCTGGAGTAAGATGGTAATGGAAAGGCCGAGTGCCTTCCACCTCTTATTCTGGCTCCTGGCTTCTGACTCCTGGCTTCTACTTCTATGAAATCCCACACCCAACACCTCACCCTCAACCTCCCCACCAAAATGGGTTTCATGAACATCACCTCCGAGGTGGAGAAAGCTCTCAAATCCAGCGGCGTGAAAGAGGGGCTGGTCCTCGTCAACAGCATGCACATTACCAGCAGTGTCTTTATCAACGATAATGAACGGGGCCTGCATCACGACTTTGGCGTCTGGCTCGAAGAACTGGCTCCCTTCAATCCCGATCCGAACCATTACCACCATAACCGCACCGGCGAAGACAACACCGACGCCCACTTGAAACGCCAGATCATGGGCCGGGAAGTCGTCGTCGCCATCACCCAAGGCCGCCTCGACTTCGGCCCCTGGGAGCAGATCTTCTACGGCGAGTTCGACGGCCACCGCGACAAGCGGGTGTTGATCAAAATCATTGGGGAGTAGGCGTGATTCAGCTAACAGCCTAAGAGCACCTAACAAAATGATCTTCGTTGTCTCCCCTCTCCCCTGGAGGGAGAGGGGTTGGGGGTGAGGGGGGGCTTTTTGATAGGCACTCTAAAGTGAACTGACAAATGCTGCATAATCATGCAAAATAGAAAAAGAAATTGCGCCAATATGATACACTTGTATAAGTGCATGGTTTGAGCAGTGGATAAACTGGAAAAATCTGCGAATGATAGTTGATATTGTTCTTGCATCTGCCGTCTACCAGAGTATGATCTCGCGTATTGAAACACGGACACTTGCGATGTCTCAATTCAGCCACAACATGAAATGGGGGGGGGGGTAAGATCAATTCTGATCAAGCTCCTTGGCTGTTTCCTGCTCGTGACTGCTGCTCTCAAGATGCATGGCATAGTGACTGATCCCTACGGACAGGACAACTTCCTCGCTCTGCCTTGGCTGCAAATCCTCACCATCGAAATCGAAGTCATCCTCGGCCTCTGGCTCCTCAGCGGCTTTGCGTCGAACATAGCCTGGTTCACCACGCTCGCCTTCTTCATCCTCCTCGCTGGCTTCAGCTTCACACTCGCCTCTCAAGGCCAGAGCAGTTGCGGCTGCTTCGGCAAAGTCGAAGTCAACCCCTGGTACACCTTCGCCCTCGACGTGGGAATCGTGATAGTGATGTTGGTGACGTCATTTGCGAGCCGGGCGGCGTCAGCCCCCGGAGTGAGCTCGCAAAATCTCCGCCCCCTCTTCCAAATCGCACTGCTGACTACAGTATTTCTCGGTGCCATCGCCCTCGGCTTCACCCTCTTCACCCCCGACCCGATGGGAACCCTCGCCAGACTCCGTGGCGAAACCCTGGCCGTCCATCCACCAATCACCCAACTCGGCGAAGGCACCGCCGGCGAACAACGCACCTTCCAGATCGCCCTACGCAACTACAGCGACAAGCCCATCAAAGTAGTAGGCGGCACCACTACCTGCTCCTGCATCGCCACGCAGGACTTACCGATTACCATCCCGCCTGGCAGTAGCGAAACCATCAACGTGAAGATCAAGTTCTCCGGCTCCGCAGGCAAGTTCGCACATCGATTCATGCTCTATACCGATGCGGACAAACCACTCACAGTAGCGAGATTCTCCGGTTCTGTCATGCCACCTACGACACCAGCAACAGCGAATCGTGAAGGTTCAACCATTCAAGCAACTACCCCCGTCGGCTTCGTTTCTCACGGTGAGGGACACAAGCTGGCGGGCAATTGAGGAGTAGTAAGATGAAGGATTTTTGGATCAAGGGGCTGTTCAGCCTTGGGCTGACGCTAATCGTTTGTGGATTGGTGTTGGTGCCAACTGGACAGTTGTGGGCGGATGATGATCCGGGAGGTGGTGATAATTATTACAATACATGTGACTCTGGCCTCACACTATGTTCAGCGACAGCGGCACCATCAATAGCAACATGTTCGGCAATGACTGCATCTACATGCGCACGCCCTGCGGGACCAGCATCTTGCGCCACCTCAAAATGTAAATTTATTGAGACTCCAGCACTCTCTCAATGTGAGTGCGTTAACTAACAACAATAGCCTGTTCTTTTCAAAGGAGCCAAGTATGATAAGGCTGTTGTTCGTGCTAGTTTTAGTGTTTAGTGATACAGCAACAGTATTATCACAAGGCAGTCCTAACGTATCATCTATTGCTCAAGTAATAGATGATACGATAAATAGAAGCCACGAAATCATGGCTTCATATTCAATTGAAAGTCATGATAATGTTGGAAGTGCTAGTAGTAATACTTTTGTAAAGTATGCGTCCAATAGCACCAGCTCTTTAGTTGTGATCGAAAAGCCGGGAACCAACAATTCTGATGAAGTTTTCGCACGAAATAGTAAATACAAGTTTCAGCTCAAAAAGTCTAATGGACAATGGCTCTTGACAAATTGTTGTAGAAGTAATGAGAACAGTAGCGTGGCAAGAAACATTGACAAAATGATCGATCTGTATAGCATAAAAAGGGCATTGAATTCTATTGGAACCGAAATGGTTTACGAACTGTTGCGATCAAATAACTTTGTCGTAAACACAATTGATAAAAATTCTGAAAATGACATCATAATTAAATTTACATATTCATCTAATGACATTCCCGGTAAGATTTTTAACCCACTAAAGAGCGGGGAAATTGTGCTTGACAGCAAAGCTGGCTATTGCATAAGAAGATATAAAGTTAAGCTGCAAAGAAAAGGTGCAGTCAGAGATGAAGAAGTTGATGTGAATGCCGTTTACAAGATTGATAATGGATTTGCATATCCGCAAGAAATAAAAAAGTTGACAACTGGAACCAATTCGTCATTCAAATACCAATATGATGATCCTAGTAAAATACGTAACGATATGTTCTTGTTAACTGCATTTGGTATTGTCGAGCCGTCCTGGATGAGCGCAAGTCAAGTAGGCAATTTTGTTCCTTGGTACATTTACATTACAGCTATTGGTATTTTGTTTCTAATGATCGCCTCTATCATCCTCTACCGCCGCAACAGGCAAATCGCCCCATGATCCGTTTCCTCTTCATCATTGGCGTTGTCCTCCTCGCCCTCAGCGGGTGGCTCTACTACGATTCCCTGCCTCCACCCCTTTGCACCTTCAACACCGAAGAGATCGAACTATTTGACGCCAAGCCCGAAACCGAACACGAAGTCCGCTTCACCCTCACCAACCCGACGAACGAGATGGTCAAGATCGTCGGGTTGGCCGACTGCTGAGGTATGAACGCCCGCTTCCGTGCGAAGCCTGAACCCCCGTTTGAGATTCCGCCCAAATCGACTTATGACATTGCTTGTTTCTTACAGGTCTTCCAACCCGGAGAGTTCAGCGGACAGATTCATTGTTATGTGTGTGATCCCCATCTGCGGGAGATTGTGCTAAAGGTTTCGGGGACGGTGAAGTGATTTTTTTGGAGAGACATCATGGGAGCTATGACATTTTCTTCGTTGGCTAGTACCCCCTCACCCCTAACCCCTCTCCCTCCGGGGGAGAGGGGAACCAGACCAGGAAAGAGGGGAACCAGACCGAGGGAGAGGGGAGAACGGACGGCCTTCACCCTTGTCGAACTCCTCGTTGTCCTGGGCGTCAGCTTCATGCTCATTGGCATGCTCATGCCGGCTATTCAAAAGGTGCGGGCGGCGGCCAGTCGTATTGCCTGTGCCAGCCAGTTGCGACAACTGGGCATCGCGCTGCATCTGTATCATCACGATTACCAGGCCTTCCCTTCCGGTGTCTTGTCGAACCGGCCCACGCAGCAGTTCCCCTACATGAGCTGGCTCACGCGCATCCTGCCCTATCTCGAACAGGACGCTGCCTGGAATGCGGTGCAGCATGCCTACACGCTCGATCGCTACCCGTTCCACAATCCGCCGCACAGCTATTTCAGCAAAGTCATGCCGCTGTTCACCTGCCCCGCGGATGATCGGCTCGTCGATCCGCAGCCGACCCGCAAGGGCTACATCGTCGGCCTCACCAGTTATGTGGGTTGCCTGGGCACGTCGTGGAACCAGCCCGATGGCATCCTCTCGGTCAACTCACGCGTTCGCCTCACCGATGTGCATGATGGCACCTCGCACACCATCATGGTCGGCGAGCGGCCACCCAGCCCCGACTACTGGTTCGGCTGGTGGTACGCCAGCAGCGGCGTGGCCGGTACCGGTTCGCCCGATCTGCTCCTGGGCGGCTACGAAAACAACGCCTTCGGCACCTACGTCCCCGGTTGCCCGCCCGGCCCCTACTTCTTCAAGCAGGGCGATGTCAACAACATGAGCGACATCTTCCACTTCTGGAGCCTGCACCCCGGCGGCAGCCATTTCCTGATGGCCGACGGCAGCGCGGTCTTCCTGAAATACGATGCCGCCCCCATCATCCCCGCCCTCTCCACCCGTTCCGGCGGAGAAGCGGTGGAATTGCCCTAATTGCTACTGTTTCGTGCAATAGCTAGCCGACTAATCTCCGACTCTGCTTGCTTCCCTTCCCCCTTTATGAGTATGATGTGGTAGCTACCCACTTTCATGGGTACGGAGTGATCGCATGTACACAAATCAAGGCAAAGCGTTGTTGACGCTGGGTATCGTTCTCATTGCCGGCCTGGTAGTCGCTCAACAGCCCCCGGCCAAGACTGGTTCAACGACTCAACCGCCGGCTAAGACTACAGCAGCAACTCAGCCACCAGCCAAAACCGGCACAACGCCCCCCGAAAAGAATGCCCCAGCCAATCAACCAGCGGGCAAGGCTAGCAATTCTCTTGCTGAACCTCTCGTGACCTTTACCTACGATGGCGTCCGTCTCGAAGGAGACTATTATCCAGCTCCTGAAAAGAAGGGGACCTCTACTCCCTGTCTGATTCTTGTTCATGCAGTCGGTGCCAAGCACCTTACCTCCAGCCGTGCCGACTTTGGCAAGCTGCCGGAGAGACTGAACAAGCTGGGCTATGCCGTCGTCGCTCTCGACATGCGGGGCTATGGCAAAAGCAAGACCGTGGAACCGAACCGGTTCTGGAACACCCATACTCCCAAGACCAAGACGCTTGACCTCATCGAAGGCAAAGATCACGCCAGCTCCCTCGAACTGCTCGAAATGGTCTACGATCTGAACGCTGTGAAAACCTGGCTCAACTCCAAGAACAACGCTAAAGACTGCAACTCGCATGTCATCGGTGTCATTGGCGTCGAGCAGGGCGGACTTATTGCCATGGCCTGGGCCGCCAATGAACTCTCAGATCCCAATCGGGTCAAGAACCCCAGCAGTGCGGCGGCTTTGAATCCAGGAGCGAACAACGGCTTCGCCAACGGGCAAGGCAACAACAATCAGGGTGTCGGCGGACTTCTCAGCGGCTTTGGCATCGGCGGCAATCGAAACAATAACAACATGAACAATGGCCAGGTAAACACCGGCCAGGGCACCGCTATCCCGAAATACGAAGGCGAAGACATCACTTGCATCGTCAGCATCTCGACTAGCAACAGGCTGCACGATCCGCTCAGTTACGCTCTGATGGAACGCTGGATCAGTTTCCTGCGCGACCGGGGCGTTGCTTCGATGGCCATCTATGGAGCCAACGATAAGGAAGCGAGCACGTTCTGGAACAAAGCAGTGCAGTGGGCCAAGCCGACGAGCGATAAGTATCGCTTCAAGAACTCCGGAGCCAAGCCGATCAAGAACACCAGCCTCGTCGGCGCCAAGCTGCTGTCCAACGATGCTCTCGATGTGCCCAAAGTGCTGGAAGAGTATCTACAGGAGGCAGTCAAGAAAGCCGGGGAAAGCCGCCTGTGGGGCCAGCAATACATGCCAGATCACCCGACCCCGTTTGAAGTACTGCGGATTCTGCGGTAGGGAAAAAGAGCTGGCCTACCCCTTCCGATAGAGCGGCTGATAGAGCTGTATCTCAAAGCCGCCCGGTGCCTGGCAGTGGGTCACCAGACCGTAGCCATGGTTGGCGATCTCGTCGACGAAGACGACTCCTTTGCTCTTGAGTTCCTCTACCGTTTGCTTCAGGTCATCGCAGTAGAAAGAAATGCTGGGCGTGCCCGAAGCCGCTCCTTCTTCCGGCCCGGCGGGATGGCAGCCAAGGTCCGCTTCCTTCATGTCGAAAATCAGCCAGCCCCTGCCGACATCGTGAGCGGCGAAACCCAGCTTGTCTCGAAAGAAAGCTCGAAGAGCCTCGGGTTCTGAGGTGTAGAACATACCATGCATGCCTCGAATCATGGGTAACTCCCTGAAGGGGGTGGGGAAGGCTTTAGAGTTGCACTCATTTACCCTAACCGCCCACGGCCTAAACAGCTACAACAAAACCCAACACCATATCGTTACGAGGGAGCAAACAGGCGATGGCCGAGATGGGCAAGCTGGAAGCAGCCCTGGCACGCGGCTTATCGCCTAACGGCGATCTCATCCACGAACTCGCCCAGTTGCGAGATTACAAGGTACGCACCCCTGCCGCAGCCCATGCCATTTGCCTGGCCCTGGCCCGCCTCATTGAATTGCCGCCCGAAACCCCCGATCTGCCCATTCCTTCACGAACTGCCCTCGACTGGTTGGTCGGCCTGTTTCAGCAGGTCGAAACACGTGAAGCCTTCGACATCCTGAATATGTTCGGCCTTCCCCCGCTGCTGACGCTCTTCGATGAGCGTTCGACTCGGCTCGATCTGCTCTACCTTCTCAAACTGTTCGCCCTGTATCAAAGTGAAGCGGGGGCGACTCGTATTATTCAGGCAGCCGGCGAAGGACTACACAGCGAAGGCAGGCTCTGGTCCATCGTCTTTCGCCAGCTTGATCTGGAACATCCCCATGCGCTCAGGGTGATGGAATCTCTGGGTCAGCATCTGTCCCCCGGCTTTATCCGAATCGCCTTTCTCGATTGGGTGAACACCTTTGCCCTGGCCCAGCGGATCACGCGACATCCCTTCGATACTCAGGAGGGGATGGCATTTCTCAGGCAATTGCTGACAGATCAGAATTCGCAGCATTACAGTTTCGCGCAAAGCGCATCAGCGGCGCTGCCCTTCCTGCAAAGTGCCCAGAGGCAGGAACTGCTGGCTCTCTCCCTCGACCACGCCAGCCCCGATGTGCAGATGGAAGTGCACTGGGCCTCCGCCAAGTTAGGCAGCGCTGCGGGAGTCAACATCCTTTCCCGGCTGTGCCTCGACCCGTCTCGCAGCAAGCAGGCGTGTCAGTATCTGCGTGAACTCGATCATGCGGAGGCTATCCCTAAGGAAGTGCTCCATCCCGCTTTCATGGCCCAGTCCGAATTGGTCGCCTGGCTCGCGCATCCCGATGAGTTCGGCAGGCCTCCCGATGAGGTCAAGCTTTTCGATGCCCGTGAACTCTATTGGCCTCCCACCAAAGATCGCCGCCTGGTCTGGCTCTTTCAGTATGCCTACGATGTCGATGATGCCCCCGAAATCGCTCAACATGGCAGGTACGAGGTGGGCATCGGGATGGTCGGCTCAATTACCTTTTCGCTGATCGGGGAAACCCATCCCGGAATGAGTCCAGAAGATATTTATGCCTTGCACTGCTGCTGGGAACTCGAGTATCAGGGTGCTCAACTGGCGCCTCCCGCTCGGGATATTCAGTCGGGGCGGCGGTTGCTGGCCCAGCATCAGCAGGGCTTTGAGAGCTGATACTATCTTTTAAGGCAGCTTAACTTCATGCGTATTTGGGCGATCGGCGACGTTCATGGCTGTTTGAAGGCGCTGGACACGCTGTTAGTCGAACTTGATTTACAACCCGACGATCAGTTGGTCTTCTTGGGTGATCTGATTGATCGTGGCCCCGATTCGCGCGGTGTCATCGAAAAGATCATGCAATGTCGAACGGAACGAACGGTGCATGTCATCAAAGGCAATCACGAAGAAATGCTCATGATTGCCCGTGATCTACCTGGCTACGCTCAAGCCTGGCAGCAGTTTGGCGGCAAAGAAACCATCGAATCGTATGGCTGGACGCAGGGCATCACTCCTGGTTGGATCGAAGCTATCCCGACAAATCAATGGAACTTCTTGAAGAACGATCTGGTCGATGCCGTCGAAGAAGCCGGCCATCTCATGGTGCATGGCGGGCTCGATCCCCAATTATCTCTCGCTGAGCAACCGTGGGGTGAACTGCGCTGGATGAAATGGAAAAGTCCTGCGCCCATGTTTCAGGACAGATCATGGTCTGCGGCCATACGTATCAACCTTCAGGAAAGCCGCTCACGGTCGGCCATGCGATCTGCATCGATACCTGGGTATACGGCGACGGTTGGCTGACGGCGCTGGACATCACCAGTCATGACTATGTGCAGGCGAATCAGAAAGGCGAAGTGAGACGGGATAGACTGGAAGATAGTTAATCAGTTATGGTGTTCGGAGATGTTGCTCACGAAACTGTTGTAAAGCTGCCAGCACGGGTTTGGGCTTGCCTTGAGCGTCCACCATGCCTCCGTGCCCGAACAGGTGATCCTGAGCATCAGACCAGTGCAGCCAGGAGACGCTGAGGGTAAATGGCTTGCAGGCTGCAAGACTCACCATGCGGACGGCCCAGGCAGCTTGCATTTCAGGAGACCACGGGTTGCCATCGTCGAAAGGGCTGTAGCTGCCTTCGCTTTTGCCCGGCGCTGAGGGCATCCCGATATAGAGCGTCAGCGGAGCGCCGAAAAGGGCGTACAAATCGAGCATGCGCGACGTTTCCAGAAAGTCACGCATCCTGCTGCCGCGGGACGACCAGCCGACGGCACATTCCAGATTGATCGCTGTCAATTCTACCCGGCTGCGAAGCAGGGCATCGGCAAAAACAAAGGCGGAGTACATCCGTTCCCCGCGAGCCAGGTGGTCTGCCCATGGTTGAGAGAGAGACACGCATACCCGTCCCTCGGGGTGAATCTGCTTGGCTGCCGATAGTAGTTGGGCATTCAGCCATATCTGATCTTCGTCATCAATCGCCAGTTGTGTGGTGTCGTGGGCATTGGCGATGATGCTCCAGAAGGCAATGTCGCCTTTGTAACGAACTAGTGCCGCTTCAAGGTAATCGAGGAACAGATTGGCCAGACTCTGGGCGTCGCCCTTGTTCTGATCGAGCCAGGGCGGCAGTCGCTGGGGCGTCAGATCGACCAGCGGTCCACCTTCTATTTGCAGCTTATGCTGCTTTGCCCAGGCGATGAGAGCATCGTACTTGTCCCACTGATAGGATGATTCTCTTGGCTCGATCGTCCGCCAGTTGAACGGAATGCGGACGGCATTGAACGTCTTGAGGAACTGTTCCTCCGCTTCCCCGGTGAGTGGGTGATCAAGGCCGCAACTTAGGTAAAAGGGCAGCTTGCCCTGAGCGCCTTTCCGGGTGGCGAGCACTTGCTCGATGTAGGCATCGAGAAGTAATTCGCCGGTCTGGACGGCCGTCATCAGGGCATGCGACCCCAACCGATCAGCTTCTTCCTGCGAGTTAGGCTGGCAGACCGTGTGAGCGAACGACAGGCTCGATTCACGCAGAGATTGAAAGAGTTGCGGAGAAAGCGTCAGCCCGATCCCCTGCCAGTCCGCTGCCTGATTACGTACCTGATTCACTTTGCCGCGAGCCAGTTCAGTGATCAGGTGATACGGTTCAGTCCGTTCAACAAGCGTAGCAGTACCGGTCACCAACTGATGCCCGCTTCCCTTCATCCATGAATGGGCTTGGTCAGGCAGTTGTACCTGCCAGGGAAGATAGAGCGATCCGCTCTCACTCGGCTCCTTCTCTACGCAATAGAAGCCGTTCTCTATTCGCGTCGTGGTAGGCCAAGGCATGAAATCGGGTAACGCGGCGATGTAACCCAGGGCCAGATTAGCCCTGGTTCTGTCATCGAGAGTCGCAGGTATCTGAAAGCGCAGTTGGCCCATGAGCTCAATTGAATTCCATCACGCTGAGGCCAACGGCATGACTTGCCAGCAGGGCGTTGATTGATTCTGCCCCTTTCCTCATCGTGGTGGAAATTCTACCAATTCCGGGCGGTGAAGACACCGCCTATTCGTGAACTGATCAAAAAAGGAGCTTTTGGAAGCCGTTTCAGTCGATTCTTCGATCAGCCCCAGCCTGAGAACTACCAGCAATATTCCAGACCGAACGAGAACGTCTGCAACCAGAAAGGTCGAGGTCTTGTTCAGTTGTGCCGGTACAGCGGGGTTGCCGCCATTGCCGTCGAGGATGTTCGGGTTGATGCGATTGTCGACCTGATCCCCGGCTCTCATCACATTGGTCATGGCCAGGAAATTATAATGGGCCATGATCCGCCAGCCGTCGCAAAGTTGGTACCCAACGCCAACCTCAACTTCGGGGGCGGCACTGAAACGAATAAACGTCTGATCGCCGATGTTGCTTGATAGAGCATAGATGCCGCCATTGGTGTGGACGATCTGGAACTGTGGCGGCGACGCGGTAATCGTATTGCCTGAGATAAAGACCGAGTTGCGTATGGCACCCAGGGCGATCTTTCCGGTCAAATCAAACGACCAGCCACCCCACCACCATTGCGAGCGAAGGCTGGCGTTAAATCCCTGAAACTCATTCTGAGTAATGAACTCGTCAAACGATTGTTTCTGCGTGCCAAAGTTCTGGTTGGCGGGTGGATCCTGTGCGGTAAAGATCGTGCTGAACAGGTTTTCATCGTAGCGCAGGTAACGGTAGCCCCAGGACCAGTCGAGCCGGCCTCGAGTGCCGCGGACCAGGTTTTGCATGACGTTTAATTCGGTGCCCTGCATGCTGGTGTTAAGGCCGATGATGGCACTGCCTTGGAGGTGAGCCAGAACGGGATTGTTCAACGCTTCATTGGCAATGAGCACCGAGGCCTGTTGGTTCGTCAAGGCGTCCAGGTAGGGAGCAGCTAAGAGCGGATCGCCGTTGGAACCGATGGTCGGTCCGACGGTACGCGCAAACAGAAGAAAATAGCTGCCCTCAAATCCGAGCTGCTGGTTGGGCTCGGTCCAAAACCCGCCAGTCACCCGAAAACCATAGTGCGTTTGCAGGCCGACGGTATCGCCAAACAGAACGGAGGTTCCATCCCTGCCGAGGATTCCTTGGGAAGCCTGTGGCAGGCTGGTGGTCAGCATGGGCGTGACATTGGCCGATTTGAATTTGCCGAACAGCATCTCCATCTTGAACCAGTTCGGATCTTCCACGTCGCCGAGAAGTTGGTTGCCGGTAGCGCCGAAGAGTTCAGGCATGCCGGTGAAGTCAGAGGGTAAACGAAGAGCTTCGCCGAACCCGGCCATCCGTTCGGAGAAGCTGGGCCGGTACTCATCGCTGCTTGTGGAACCTGTGCTCGGTGCAGTGCTGCCGCTTCCCGTGCCGTCATTGACGGAAGGTGACCGAAGCCCTGGTTCGATCGGTTTCACGCTCTCGGTGCTCTTCCCTGTGGAAGGCGGAAGTGGAACAGCTTTGGAGTCCTGGGCGCGCAGAACCGACAGCGGTGCCGTGCAGCCGATGAGGGCTATGGTAAGCCATTCTCGACGTTTCATCGTCCTTCCCCCTTCAGACAACGAGAGCACACCGAAATCGGTCGACCCCGCCTCTTCTGTTAAATCGGCTAATCTGACCCGGAACTTGCCGGATTTTCCGGATCGTCCGGTTCTTCACTCCAATGCATGCTGCCCAATAGCCGATCATTGAAAAGTGAAAGAACCTGCTCAAGAAACTACTCTTGACCAGCCTTACACTTTGTGGCATGGGGCAATGTGGGGAAGTGACTGCGCGAATCTGGGCAACGGGGGGAACATGTTGCCGGCTCGGGTACCTGCTGAACGTCCGCGCTTGAAGCGTGTTGCTCGCCTGCCTCGGTGGGCCGAACTCTGGCAAATACCTCTCTTTTGCCTGGGTCTGGGGTCTTGCACTACGGTATTCGGTCTCCACGCCGCCTATGCTCAGCGGGGCGGCTCGGTCTCCACCCAATACCATGCAGCTCTCGATGCTCTGGATCAACACCAAGTGGATGTCGCCGCTCATATCTACCAGACGATGCATGACAACATGCATTCCAGCCCCCTCCGTTCGGTAGAACTCGACTACCTGAAAGGGAGCATTTTGCTCGCTCAGGCCATGAAACAATGCCCGATTCCGGCCAGCACCGCCGTCGATCTGGAGGCCTATACTCGTGCCAGGCTGGTCTTGGAACGAATCATCCAAAGCCAGGAAAAGCTCTCTGAGCCGCGTTTGTATTATCGCCTCGCCCTGGCGACACTGGGGAGCGAACCTCTTTCCAAAAAGAATCTCGATACTCTCGAACAAACACTGGAAAGCGACTTCGTCGATCGTCTCGAAGGCTATCAATTGTTAACTCAACTTCGTACTCACATGAATCCTCGTGATGATTCGGGAGCCTTGCATGTCTCGATTCCCTCATGAGCGTCACCAAAGCGGAGCAGTTGTATCCCCAGCGAATCCAGAAGGCGGAGATTCTCGCACGGCTGGAGCGATGGGGTGAGATTCCTCGTGTCGTCACCGGCATTCCCGAAGACGCCAAAGAATACGCTCATGCTCTCCAGTGGCAGGCGCTTGCTGCCTTCCGGAGCAACCAATGGGGCGAAGCGGCGCGCTGGTGGGCTCAGGTCGCTCCGCGTGACATGACACCCCAAGCGCTCCTCAACTATGGCATCTGTCAGCGGCAACTGAAGAATTCCGCCGACGCCCAGAGGCTTTGGGATCGCTTGACTCGTGAATACCTCATGACTCCTGAAGCACTCTTGGCTCAGTGCCATCTTGCTGATCTGGCCTTTGATAAGGCAGACTGGCACGATGCCGTCACCGCTCTGTCCTCAGTTCTGACTACCTACAAGCCGGCACAACTGGCTCATGCTTCCCTCACGCCTGAAGAACTTCAGGACAAGCTGAAGAACCTCGCTGAACGCCTGATTCAGCTTCGCCGCTGGGAAGACTTAAAGAAACTGGGGGAAGCCGCTGAATCCTGGAAGTTCACGACTCTTTCTGATAACTGGCTCTGTCAGGCCTGGCATGGACTGGCTGAAGCAGTTGCCGGTACTCCTTCTCTCCCCATGGCCAAGGCCTTCGCTCTCGCTTCCGACTATGCCTGGAAGGCGGCACAGCATGCCCCAGTCGCCGACAAACCGGCCTTGCTTCTGCTCGCGGGGCAGGATGCCCTCAAGGCTAATAAGTTCCAGCAGGCTCAACGGGCCCTCGGCGAATTGCTTACCCTCTCACCCGAACCCCGTGTCAAAGCTCTCGTCCTTATCGGTCTGGCCGAATCACTGCAGGAACAGAAGCAGTACCTGCTGGCCGCTGACCGATTGCGTGATGCCCTGCTCATACCTGGAAATCACGAAGCAACGGCTCGTCTCAAGCTGGCTACTCTGCTCTTACTTGATGTTCAGCAACGCGGCGAAGCGGAAAAGCAACTGGAACTGGCCGCTGCCCTCGTCGTTCGGCCCGACAGCGGCCCAGATGCCCGAACGGCCTGCCATCGTTGGGCAACCTTTTTGTACAACTCAGTGATTGATTCCCGCTCCAACAAGGGGCTGCAGGCCATAGATGCCTGTGAGAAAGCGCTCAAGCTGGCCACGCCTCATCCCGAAGCAGCCCAGACTCGATACGTTCTCGCTGAGCTGCTCCTGATCGAATCTCATGCTGAGTCCGCCGAAATACCGTCTCTCACAGATACTGCTCTCTTGAACAGGCAGGCGTCCATGGTGTGGGAAGCCTGCCAACAATTCCAGATTGTTTCGGATGAGTTGCGCAAGCCGGAGACAGTCATCTTCTCCTCGGTCAAGAAGTCGGATTTCGAAGGATATGCCCGGTTCGGCCAGGCCAGGTGCTGGTATGCCCTGGGCAAACTGAAACCTTTTGCGCCACCGTCGGTACCTTCGTCTGATGTCTGCTGGCAGCGTGCCGCTGAGCTGTTTTCCTTGATAGCGACCACGTCGGCCAAGACCAGCCGTGTCGAATCTTTGCATGCCTATCTCAGGCTTAGCTGGTGCCAACAAAAGCGTGGCCAGTTTGCCGAGATGAACGAGACGTTGCATGACGCTCTTCAACAACTGAAGGAAATGAATGACGCTGAGCTGGCGATATCTACTCGCTTTGATCCTCTCAGCCGCAGTGCGTGGGAAAGTTATTTGCGCCCCTCGGACACCGATCGAGGGCAGCCATGAGCACGCTCGAAGATGCTTCGTTAGTGCCAATACCGGAAGGGGCCTGGCAGCTCGATGTTGACCCGGTCAGCGAAGAGCAACAGCTTCCGGCCGAGATACCTGCTGATGCTGCTCCGGCGTCCAGGTCGATGTCGCCCACTGAATCCACCCCACCGCCGCTCCACCACATCCTGGAGTCGATGCTGTTCGCCGCCACCGAGCCGCTCACTTCGGAACAACTCTGCACTATCATCCGAGGACTAACTGCTGGCCATTTGGAGGATACCCTTCGCACCCTCAACTTTCGCTATCGCAGGCAAGGCAGACCCTATGCAATTGTTACCCAGCCGACCGGTTATCGAATGACGCTCCGAACGCCATTTCGATTTCATCTGGAATCTCTTTATGGCAGTGTCAAGGAAGCGAGGTTCTCGCAACTGGCCATCGAAACTCTGGCTATCGTGGCCTATCGCCAGCCTCTTACCCAACCCGAGGTAGAGGGCATTCTGGGACAGGATGCCGGTTTGCCGCTAAGGCAACTCGTTCGAAGGGGTATGATTCAGGTTCAGACGCGGGATAATCAGGACCAATCGAGCTATAGCACCACCGCCCGTTTCCTCGACTATTTTGCTCTCACCAAAATTGATGACCTTCCCCGAGCCGACGATTTAGAACGATTGTAAGTATCAGGCCTGATCTAATCGTCATGTTCAGTAGTTATGAGAGGCCCAACCTCAAGTTAAACCATTGCATCCTGAGTCTCATTCGTAGTATTCTTAGATAGAGTTCATTTTGACAATTGATCATCATGCTGCGTTCTGTCACCAATCTACCTCGACTTCCGAACCGGGCCAAAGACAGCCACAAAGGTACCTTTGGCAAGGTGCTTATCATCGCCGGTAGTGTCGGGATGAGTGGTGCGGCAGTCTTGGCCGGCCTCGGCGCTTTACGGGGTGGCACCGGCCTCGTGCAGATTGCCTGTCCCCATGCCATTCAACCCATCGTTGCCGCCGGCAACCCCTGTTACCTGACCAATGGGCTGACGCATGATTCCTCCGGCCAACTGACGACGTCGAGTTTAGAAACGCTTACTTCTCTGCTGCCCACCGTAAAAGCAGTGGCGTTCGGCCCGGGCATGGGGCGATCCCCCGATGTAGTACAAGCGTTGCATCATCTCATCACTCAGTATGAAGGCCCGATCATCATCGATGCCGACGGCTTGCATGCCTATCAACAGTTACATCAACAAGGAATGATCCCTGATCGCAAGGTTCCGCTAACCTGCACCCCTCACCCAGGTGAGTTTGCGCATTTGACCGGGCTGACAACTGCTTTGGTTCAGGCTGATCGCAAGCAGCAAGCGGTGCGCTTCGTCATGGAACATAAAGTGTTGCTGGTGCTCAAAGGGCAGGGCACGCTCGTTACTGATGGTCAGCGAATGTACGTCAATAACACCGGCAACTCCGGCATGGCCAAGGGAGGCAGCGGCGATGTCCTCACCGGGTTGATCGCCTCCCTCGCCGCCCAGGGAATGCCGCCCCTGGAGGCTGCTCAAGCCGGCGTCTATCTGCATGGACTCGCCGGCGACCTGGCTGCCGCTTCGCTGTCGGAGCAAGCCATGCTTCCTACCGATCTGGTCGAAGCCCTTCCGGCAGCGTTCCGAAAGTACAATCCGGCCAGTTGAACGAAGAGTGCTCGACCGACTAGTGTTTCGTCACATTTACAAACTATGATGCTGAATATGGTAGCCCCTGTTAAGGGGCGACACGGAAGTAGCTGGCAGCGGCGCTAGCTGCCAGTATGGAATGACAATGCCATTGATCCCCGGAGGGGCGATTGGAAGAGAACCTAAGTTCTAATCGCCCCTCCGGGGCTCTTTGTTGAAAACCACCCTCAACTGGCAGCTCACGCTGCCAGCTACTTCCAGGTCGCCCCTTATCAGGGGCTAACAAGATCAGGGGCTAACAAGCACACCCGTTGTTCATAAGTGTGACGATACACTAGCTCACCACCGTGACTTTCGCCACTCCCCGCACGCTCCCTGCCGTGGCGATGATCGAGTAGGGGCCTCCCCGGCTGCGAGGAGCTGTATAGAGTCCTTTACTGCTCAACGTGCCCAGCCCGCTCAAGGTCCATTTGATGGTCGGCTGCGTGGTCAACGCCTGGCTGAACTGATCAAGCGCAGTCGCGCTGAACTGCAGCGTCTTGCGTACCTGAACCGTGCTTGTGGCCGGCTTCACCACTACAGAAGTCAGCGTCTGTTTCACCGTGACCGTGACTGAACTGGTCACGCTTAAACCCTCAGCATCGGTAATAGTAGCAAGGAACGTATACACGCCTGCGTGAAGGTCGCGGTTGTATTCCTGGCCGCATTGCTCCCATTGAGAGAGAAAAGTACCGCTGCCGGGCCTGTGCTCGTCCAGGTATATTTGAGAGCAGCCGCATCAGCATCATCTGCCCCCAGCACGCTCAGAAGAACGCTGCGTCCCGTCACCGTGCTTGCCGAAGCCTTTGCCGGGGTGACGACAGTCGGAGCTTGATTACTATGCATATTGACCGTGACGCTGGTCGAACTGGTTACGCTTAAGCCCGCCACATCGGCGATGGTCACGACAAACGAGTAGACACCGGATTGAGGGAAAGTTACCGTGCTGTTCTTCGAGGAGTTATTGCCGTTCGACGAATAGGTGACCGCCCCTGGCCCGGTGCCTGCCCAGGTGTACTTCAAGTTGGCTTCACCGCCATCGTCGGCTCCCTGAACGAACAGGCCGACGCTGTTGCCGTTGACCGGGTTAGACGTGACGCCAGCGGCAATCGAGACCGTCTGCGCTTGATTTGCAGGTGCGTTCACGGTCACGCTGGTCGAACTGGTCACGCTCAACCCGGGAACATCGGTGATGGTCACGATGAAGGTATAGACGCCTGGCTGCGAGAAGGTGGCAGTGCTGTTCTTGGAAGAGTTATTCCCGTTCGATGAATAGGTGACCGTGCCCGGCCCGGTGCCAGCCCAGGTATACTTCAAGTTGGCTTCACCGCCATCGTCGGCTCCCAGTACAAAGAGGCCGACACTGTTGCCGTTGACCGGATTCGATGTGACACCCGCTGCCGTCGCCACGGTGGGGGCTTGATTCGTCGCTGGAGGGTTGACCGTGACGCTGGTTGAACTGGTCACGCTCAATCCAGCGACGTCGGTGATGGTCACGACAAAGGAATAGACGCCCGGTTGCGAGAAAGTAGCAGTGCTGTTCTTCGAGGAGTTATTGCCGTTCGAGGAATAAGTGACCGTCCCCGGTCCGGTGCCAGCCCAGGTATACTTCAAGTTGGCTTCACCGCCATCATCGGCTCCCAGTACAAACAGGCCGACGCTGTTGCCGTTGACAGGATTCGACGTGACGCCAGCTGCCATCGCCACGGTCGGCGCTTGATTCGTTGAGGGGGCGTTGACTGTCACGCTGGTCGAACTAGTCACGCTTAACCCGGGAACATCAGTGATGGTCACGACGAACGTATAGACGCCCGGTTGCGAGAAGGTTACCGTGCTGTTCTTTGAAGCGTTTGTGCCGTTCGAGGTATAGCTAACCGTCCCCGGCCCGGTGCCAGCCCAAGTATACTTCAAGTTGGCTTCGCCGCCATCGTCCGCACCCAGAACGTAGAGGCCAACACTGTTGCCGTTGACCGGATTCGACGTGACACCCGCTGCTATCGCCACCGTGGGAGCTTGATTCGTTGCCGGGGCATTCACCGTGACGCTTACCGAACTGGTGACGCTCAGGCCCGGAACATCGGCGATGGTTACCGTAAAGTTATACACACCAGTCTGGGTGAAGGTGGCAGTAGTGTTCTTCGAAGCGTTGTTGCCATTGGAGGAATAGGTAACTGCCGCCGGCCCTGTGCTGGTCCAGGTATATTTCAGGTTAGGCTCGCCGGCATCGTCAGCGCCGAGAACGCTGAGATTGACGCTGAACCCCGTCACCGGATTGGACGAAGCCGCTGCCGGACTGGCGACGGTAGGCGGCTGGTTCGACGTAGTGCCGCCAAAGGTAAACTTATCCCCAGCGGTGACCGCAGAGATGCCATAGCCAAAGATCGTGCCCTTATAGTTTTGTGAATCGGCGGGCGTCGTCACGCCCGATTGAACGCGCACATCGACCGTGCCCGATAGGCCGCCGGGTGCGACACAAGTGACCGTCGTGTCGTTGACAATCGTCACGCTCGTTGCCGGTGTGTTGCCAAAGAGTACCAGAAGATGCCCAGCCGCCCCGGTGAAGTTGCGTCCGGTAACGGTTATCGTGCTCCCTGCCGGGCCTGAATGGAGGCTGAGGTCAGTCACTTGTGGCGTGAGATCGACCACTTCGAAATCACTGAAGTGGAGGCTCTTCAGACCATGCACCGAATCCTGAATGTCATCATCGTTCCACGTCAGCGTCTCGTGATTACTGGCATCAACTGAGTAACTCGCTCCGGAGAAGTAGAAGTTGCTGCCATTGTCAGCGACGATCATCCCGTAGTCCTTCATCGCCTGAGCAATGATCTTGGCCTGCGGATTGAGCTGCGAGATATCGACATTGGCATTCAACCGGAATCGGGCGCCCATCGGCGGCTGGACAGCAGTGTTGCTGCCTGAGTTAGCCACGTGCGAAGCGGGATAGATGAACTGATTCAGGATGATGCTGTTCTGTAGCGTGAAGCGGATGGCATGGTTGATCACACCTTGCCCGCCCTGGCTGACCGGCAGCGCTTCATCGGGCCGGACCAGACCGGCCAGCAGAGAGAGCCCCGCCGCATCAGCGGAGGTCCACCCCTGGGTGCGGAAGGTGTTCGTCTTCATATCCCAGACAGTTTCCTGATCAGCATGCCATTTGCCGTCGCTGTTCTCCGAAGGACGAGACATACGGTAGAATTCGTAGGCGACGTTGTTGTCCACATCGTAGAGGAGGAGGTGCGAATCGCCGCGATTATCGACACCGACTCGGGGGCCATTCTGGAAATCCCCTTCGAGGACAACAGTAGATGGCAAAGGGGCAGCGAAGATATCGCTCTCATCGGGATAGGCATCGATCACAACTGAGGTCTTAGCCAGGCTGTTGCCATGCACGATGTTGTAGGGAATGCCATAAAGGTCCGAGCCGTCGTGATAATCCTGGCCGAAGTCGGGGTGCAGCCGGCCGTTGTCATACTTAGTGGTGATATTGTTGATGATCGCCGAGGAGTTACTGGCCAGTGGAGCGTTGGTGATCTTCTGATTCCATGGGTTATCAGCGGGGAAGAGCTGATTACCGACCAGAGCGGGTATGGTGCGGTCTTCAAGCGCTTCGAGGATGAGCGCAACGGTTCGCTTCGCTTTGCGAGCAGGGTTCATGGAGAGTGGTTTCTTGGAGAGAGGCCGAGTAACAAGGAACATCCGTACCCCCATGGAGAAATGACTGTGCATGAAGCATCGCCAGTTCAGCGACCGAGGTCGCTGTCTGTAACTGGGTGGGGGGATGCGGAAGTATAGGTGTGCGTTCAACGAATGGCAAATAAATCGCTGTGCTGATACCAGCCCGACGCGCTAGCGAGGGAATCTCTGCAATGTTTCTCCTCCCCTTACTAAGGGGAGGTTGGGTGGGGTTCTTACTGTAGCTGCCTCGACCCCCTCTAACTCCCCCTTAGTAAGGGGGAGAACCAGAAGTAAGGGGGAGAACCAGACCATTACCCTGCATGCGAATTCAGCTTCACCTCAGGGGTATCTGCCACGTTAATCCAGATATGCACGTGTGGCTCGCCGCGGAAATACCAGACGAAACTAGGGCCCTCGATTCTCCAGTTATCCCAGACCTTGTCAGCCCCGATGTCGCCGTCTTCATAGAAGGCCAGGTAACACGCATCCAAACCACCCTGCTTCTCCAGGCAGGTCATGATCTCTTCTTGATCGACTGAACGATAGGGGGCGATGAGAGTATTCATCACCTTCTTCACTTCCGCCTTTTGATCTGAAGTGAGTTCCTTGATGTGGATGCCATCATAAGTGCCATCCTTCCCCTGGAACGGAACCTCCGCCTCGTGTGGCCGTACTTTGACAAGAGCTTTCTTCTGCTGTTTCCCATCGAGCAGGGTAAATACCCGGTTGGCCTCCTGAGCCTGATGCCAGAAGACGTTGCCTTCGTGGTTCTTCTTTTCATTGAAGATGGGAGCATGTCCATGGAAGATCGGGCCGCCCAGGGCGACATGGTCTTCACTGTTGCCATCAATGCGGATGGTCATGTGCCTGCCGGTCATTACCAGTTCGAACTTGCCATGGCCAGGTGTGCCAAAGAGAGCCACGCTCTGCCCCGCACCCCACGGCTTGCCGCCGGCGTCTTCCTTCAGTTGCCGGGTGATCAGCGGATACCATTCGGGGCTGAACAACCCTTTGAACGCATCGTGCAGCAACATCTTCTGCTTTTTGGTGTAGTATTCGCTGTCGATGAACTGCGGAGTGATCGACCAGTTGTTGCTGACATGGGAACGAAGCAGGCCACGTTCCTTCTCGGTGTAATCCCACGCATAGCAGATCTCTTTCTTCTGCTTCTCGGTGAGCGTTTCGTAGAAGGCGACGACAGCCGTCTCGCTGGTCTCGGCACGGACTTTGGTCTCGGCGATGATCTGTTGCCGGGGCACAGCAAAGCCCGCCAGCGAGATTGCTGAGACAGCAAGGAAGCGACGACGATCAAAAGGGGGATCACAATCAGGACATGGCCGAGGCTCTGACATGGCACAACCCTCTCGTGGTAGGATGAGGGTAGTCTACTCTAAGCATGAGTCGAGCGAAACAGGGAAGAGGGAAAAAGATGCTGCTACTTCGCCTTGCCCTGTTTCATCGCCTCCGCAATCACGCGCACACATTCCTGTAGTGCTTCTTGCGACACGGCCAGCGAATGGGTCGGATCGGGGAGCGCAGCCAAGGTCGCCCGTTTCGATCCCCGCACCGAGGCAAGACTTCGCTTGCAAAGCACCTTGGTCAGTTCTTCGACTCGTGAATGAATCTTGTCAGCAGCCACGATCTCATTGACCAGTCCGATGCGATGCGCTCTGCCACATCAAACCGCCGGGCGGTGGTAATGATGTCAATCGCTCGGCCATATCCACAAACCTCGGCTAACAGGGAACATCCTCCCAGATCGGGGAGGATGCCGAACTCGACTTCGGGCAGGGAGAAGAATGAACCCTCGGTCGCCAACCGCATGTCGCACCACAGGGCCAGTTCCAGTCCTGCCCCGATGGCGTACTTCTCAATCGCTGCGATGGAAAGGAATGGCCCGGCACGCAACCACGAGAAAGCCTCTTGGACTTCTTTACCATCCACTGCCCCGGTCAGCAGGGCTCCCGAAGCAAAGACCGAGGTATCGATGCCGCTGGAAAAGCAGCCCCCTGCTCCGGAGACAACCACAACCGCCAGTTCCCCCGGCTCCGCCAGCAACTGTTGCCCCAACTGGCGAAGTGCCTTCCACATCTCAAAAGTCTGAGCGTTCTTCTTCTCAGGTCGATTCAGTGTCAGATGTCCGACTGGGCCACGTCGTTCAAAAGTAATCTGCGTGGAAGTGGTCATCTCTGTTTCTCCTTTAATTCAACGGCATCGACTGCAAGGATGAATGACAAGCTCAGTCTGCGTAGCATTATCCCGATTTCACCACGCAGGTCGAGGTTATATTTTTGCCCGATCTTCAACTCCAATGAGACTGATGGAGCCATTCCTCATTTCTCCATTTAGTTCCTGATCATCCATACATTGCCAGTTAGTCCCCATTACACTGATCAAGATACCAATCATTGAAGAGACCGCGCATGAACCTCGAAGCACCACGCCCTGACACCAGCAGCTCGACGACCGGCAGCCACCCTCGTTCCTCCCGGCTACGCTATCGTGAGTTCGTCAAGGACTACCATTCCAAACGGCTCGATGAAGCCACCGAAGCCGATAAGAGCAAGAAACCGGAGGAAGTGGCCCCACCCGATTCCGGAGTAACCACAGAAGAGGCTAAGAAGAACCGCAAGGGCAAACGCAGGGAATACCTGCGTGAATACTTCCGCTGGCTTTGGCCGCATCGCTATGCCGTCGCAGCGCTCTTTGTGTTTGCCCTGCTCGTGGCCGGCATGGAAATGCTCGAGCCACTCTTCATGAAGTTCATCATTGATAAGGTGCTTTTGAACGAAGGCCTGGATACAGCTTCCCGGTTAGCTCGATTGCAGATGATTGGCGCGTTGTTTCTCACCGTCATCATCGTCTCCAAGCTGCTCGGCGTGCTCAAAGACTATCGACAAAAGCTGCTCAATGTCCGGGTCATGCTCTCGCTCCGTCGAGCTCTCTATGACCGGCTCCTGCATTTGCCTCTGGCCAAGCTGTGGGACATGAAGACCGGCGGCATCCTCTCGCGCATCACAGGTGATATCGATACTACCACCGGCCTCTTACAGATGGCCATCGTCTCGCCTGCTCTTTCGGTCATCCGGCTGCTGATCGCTATTGCCGTGCTGATGATGTTGAACTGGCGACTTGCCCTGACGGCCTTGGCGATCATTCCCTGCGTCATGCTGATGAGCTTTACCTTCGCCCGGCGTATCAGGCCCATCTATCGTGCTGTCCGCAAGGATGTCGAAGAACTGGATGGCAGGGTCGGCGAGACCTTCTCCGGCATCCGCATCGTCCGTGCCTTCCGACGTGAGAAGCGTGAGTCGCTCGATTTCATGCAAGCCCGTCACACGGTGTTGCGGAAGGAACTCTTCGCCCATCGCCGTGAACTGATCCTGTGGACCTCATGGGGTTTGCTGCTGGGTGCGGTCAACGTGGTGATCGTCTGGTACGGCGGTTACCTCAACATCATGGGCCAGGCTTCCATCGGCGACATCATGGCCTTCCAGTGGTACACCTTCCTGCTGCTGAACCCGGTCTGGAACATCGTTAACTCCTTCTCCGAAATGCAGCGTTCGCTGGCAGCGATGGAGCGCGTCTTTGAAGTGCTGGCCATGGACGGCGACAAACCTGACAAGCCCGATGCGGTTGATGCTCCCAGTGTCGTCAAAGAGATTCGCTTCGAGAACGTCGGCTTTGAATATCGCCCCGGCATGCCTGTCGTGCATGATTTCAATGTTGTGGTGCCCGGCGGCTCGGTTGTCGCCCTGGTGGGTAGAAGTGGTGCCGGCAAAACGACCATTACTGATCTCGTTGCCCGGTTCCACGATCCTTCGCAGGGTCGCATCCTGGTCAATGGTACCGATATCCGCGATTACCGGCTGCGTACCTACCGGAGCCTGCTGGCCATCGTTCAGCAGGATGTCTTTCTCTTCGATGGCTCAGCAAGGGATAACATTGCCTATGGCCGGCACGATGCTACCGCGGCGGAGGTGGAAGACGCGGCACGGCGGGCCAATGCCCACGAGTTCATCGTCAAGCTCCCCGGCCAATATGAGACCTTCGTCGGCGAGCGCGGCGTCAAGCTCTCCGGTGGTCAGCAACAGCGATTGGCTATTGCGAGAGCCATCCTCGCCTCGCCGCAGATTCTTATTCTTGATGAAGCGACGAGCAACCTGGATACTGAAAGCGAGCAACTCATTCAGCAATCGATGGCGACCCTGCTGGCAGAGCGGACGACGTTTATCATCGCACACCGCCTGTCCACCATCCGGAAAGCAGACCTGATTCTGCTGATGGAGAACGGCAGAATCGTCGAGCAGGGCAGCCACGATGCACTGATGCAGGCCCACGGCGTGTATCACGGCATGGTGGTTCGCCAGATGGAATCACACAGCGAAAACGTCGACGAGAACTGGCGATAAACTGGTTAGGCTCCTCCCCTTACTAAGGGGAGGTCGGGTGGGGTTCTTAACGATCTATGAACCTCTCTAACCCCCTCCAACTCCCCCTTGGTAAGGGGGAGAGAAATCAGAATCCCATTGCGATTCTGATACGAGCGGGTAGGATAGAAGTGTAAACTCTGCTGCCTTGTCCAGCACCTACGGACACAGCTTCCCCCGCCTGCCTTGGATATGTGCATGCTGACGATTTATGGCAACCGTTCTTCAGGCTACTGCGATGGCGTTTCCCGACGAAGCTTCCTGAAGCTGGGAGGTCTTACCGCCCTCGCTGGTGGCCTCTCGCTCAGCGACCTGTTCAGGCAAACCGCACAAGCTAACCCCCTCAACGCCAATCGCTCCCGGCAGAAGTCGATCATTCAGATCTATCTCGGCGGGGGTGCGCCTCACCAGGATACGTTCGATCTGAAGCCCAACGCACCCTCGGAAATTCGAGGCGAGTTCAAGCCCATACGAACCAATGTCTCCGGCATCGATATTTGCGAGATCTTCCCTCAGCTTGCCAAACCCATGCATCAGTGTGCCCTCATTCGCAGCATCGTCGGCATGCGTGATGAACATGCTCCGCATCAATGCTATACCGGCTGGCACTCGGGTGGCCCTAAGTCTCTCCAGGCTCTGGGCGGGCGACCCAGCCTCGGTGCAGCCGTCGCCAAGCTACTGGGCCCCATCGATCCCTCGGTTCCGCCGTTCGTTGGTCTGGCTCCGCAAACGGGACATCGGCCCTACACCGATCCGGGCATCTCCGGCTACCTCGGACCATCCTTCAACGCCTTCAAACCCGATGGCACCGGCATGGCCAACATGCGGTTGCGCGAACGTCACGCTGGAGAATCTGAAGGATCGAAAGCAATTGATTGAATCGTTTGATGCACTGAAGAAAGATATCGATTGCAATCGGGTGCTCGAAGCGGCGGACTCCTCCGTACAGCGGGCGATGGAAGTGCTCACCTCCAGCAGACTGGTCGATGCCCTCGATTTGACAAAGGAAGATCCCCGACTGCGTGATCGCTATGGCGATGGCAAGCCCTATCAACACTCGGGCGATGGTGCCCCGACTAATAACGAACAATTCCTCCTCGCTCGTCGCCTGGTCGAAGCTGGTGTGCGGGTCGTCTCGCTCACCTATGGCTTCTGGGATGGTCATGGCGGCAACTTCCCCTTGGTGCGTGATCATGGTTCCAAGCTCGATCAGGCCCTGTCAGCACTCCTCGAAGATCTGGAACAACGGGGCCTGAGTGACGATGTCTGCGTCATCGTCTGGGGTGAGTTCGGCAGAACGCCACGCATCAATAAGGCTGCCGGGCGAGATCATTGGCCCCAGGTGAACTGTGCCCTGATGGCGGGCGGCGGCTTGCGGATGGGGCAAGTCATCGGCGCGACCAATCGATTGGGCGAATATGCTCAGGATCGGCCCGTTCATTTCTCCGAAGTCGTTTCGACGATGTATCATGTGATGGGCATTGATACTTCGAGTACCACTTTGCTCGATCCGACCGGCAGACCGCAATATCTCGTCGAAGGTGCTCCCATCAAAGAGCTGATATGATGGCTCGATAAATAAAACCGGCCTCGCATCTAGATCGATGGCGAGGCCGGTAGTTTTCATGTTGATGACTGACCAACAGATTACTTTTCCACTTTGGCGTGATACCCTGCTTCGTTCAGGGCCTTGATCACCTGAGCAGCGTCGAAGTCGCCGGTCACTTCAAAGCTGGTCTTGCGCGAGACGACGGTATCTTCTTTGACGCCATCGACTTTCTTGAGAACCTTCTTGATGTCCTTGGTGCAGGTTTGACAGCAATTGTGAATAGCGGTGATCTTCAGCTTGCTGACCTTGCCCGGCGTGACTCCGCTGTCGTCCTTGATCGTCAGGGTCTTGCTTCCGGTATCGCCATGGAAACCGCCCGCTGCCAGGGCATCGAGAGCCTTCTGGGCGGCAGCATCGTCCCGGGCGGTGATGGAAATCTTCCCGCCATTCTGATCACAAGTGGCTGTGACGCCCTCAACACCTTTGAGAATCTTGTTGGCGGCGCTCACGCAGGCAAAGCAACACAGATGCACATTCGTGAGTTCAACTTTCGTATCAGCCATCGCCGGTGCGCCCAGGGCAAGCAGCAGGCACAGCGACGACGCAAACAGGCATCGTGAGAAGTTCATGGAAACCCTTTCGAGAGGAAATGGAGCTAAACCTATTATAGGAGTCTGTTGAGTAATCGTGGCAGGGGTCAGATGTACTCATCTGCCCCCTGCGTGTGGAGCAACACGATTGCACCTCACGCAGGGGGCAACGGAGTACGTTGACCCTTGCCACATCGCTCAGTTTTCCAACAGGCTCGTTGGCGATAGGGCCGCGCCGGACATGACTGGCGCTATTTCACCTCCAGCAGGATGCTCTCCGAATGGCTGTTAAACTCGGGAGCATACATGCATTCGATATGCGCCATGCCAGTAGGGTAGAGTCCCTGATGCTGGACCCGTAGAGAATACTCGAACACATAGGTGCCCTTCGGCAGATAGTCGATGAAGAAGTGGCTGGCAGTATCCTTGGTGGACTCATAGTAGCCGAGGCCATCCTGATACTTGTACCTGCTGAGCACATTCACTGGCTCGGTTCCGCTGCCACGGTGATCCTTCATGTGGATATACTCCATGTCCCGGTCGGTGCGAAGCACGATACGAACGACGAGTTCATCGCCCACGTTCACCGCACCTTGCACCGCCTCCAGCACCGGCCCCTTCTTGGTGTATGTGCGTTTGAAGAGTTGCTTTTGCAGCTTCAGCGGCGTGCCTTCGTGCGGGGTGACCTTGCTGATGTCTTCGAGATATTGCCAGTGCATGCTGCCCCAGGCGACACCGGGATCGATCTTTTTCAGCTCGATCTTTCCCATTTCCGGTTTCACTTCACCACGGACAAACTTCTGCTCGTAGAAACCGGTGCCTGCTTCTACCTTCTCCGGCTTGATGGCGACGCCGGCCAAGGACATTTCGACCAGGGCATCCGACTTGAGCAGATTGTCGCCCCGCAACAGCAGACTGTAGACAGCATCGGCGGTGGACTTGGTGGTCTTCCAGTTCTGGGTCTGCTTTTGCTTGAGCAGCCAGACCTTGCAGTCTTCGACAGCCTGGGCGTCATTCATGACTTCATCGAAGGCTTCAATCATGAGAGCCTGGGTTTCGATGGGGGCGTGATACCACCAGAAGCTGAGTTCGGTGTCGCGCCAGAAGCGGCCCATTTCCTCATCAGTCACCGATCTTTCCTTGATGGACGCCATGATGGCCTTTGGTGTTTCCTTGTCCCCCCAGCGTTTGAGCGCCAGGGCCAGATGAGCCTGTGATTGGCGATTGGCCAATTGCAGCCAGTACTTCTTCGCCTGGCCTATCCAGTAGTTGAAGGCTTCCTTGTACTGGTCGGCCACTTTCTGATCTTCGACAAAGAAGCTGCGACCGTACAGATACAGGGCGATGGTGGAGGTGAGGTGGTTCTTATCCTTGTCGTCGGGATGGTGACGGAGGATATCGCGATAGATGCGATCCATCCAGGCATCGAGCCGGTTGAGAGATTTGATGGCGGGAGCCATGTCGAGCTTGAGGCCGAGATGCCTCATGCGGCCCATGCCTGTGGTGATATAGAGCGTGATGTATTCGTTGTCAGGCCCGCCGGGGAACCAGCTCCAGGCCCCGGTGGCGTTCTGCAACTCCACCAGCTTGCGGAAGGCGCGATCGGTTTCATTGTTCAAGCGGTTCTCGTCGAAAAGGATGCCGACCTGCCGACGGGACTCGCTTTCCTTGTTCGCCTGCCGCAGCCAGGGTGTCTCCTCGAGCATCACCGCCTTGAGATCCTGGTTCTTCTCGAGGGGGCTATCGAGAGCGGGGGTGTTCTTCCACTGGTCGAACACCCGACGAATCTTCGGATCGGAGAGAGCAATGTGGCGGGCCAGGCTGTTGGCATAGAAGCGGTTAAAGGTCTGCTCGGAACATTCGTACGGGTACTCCATCAAGTAGGGCAACGCCAGGACAGCATACCAGGATGGGTTGGAGACCATCTGCACCGTCAGCGATTGATGCTGAAGCGTGTCCGACTTCGCCGAGTCGATCAGCTTCTTGAACTGGAAGGCCTTGGTCTCCTTGCCGCGAATGGGAAGCGGCAGCGACTCCTGAACGAGGACCCGTCTCGAGAGAACCGGAACCATACCTTCTTCGCCATCGGAAAGTTTGTCGGTCGCGCCGACAGCCTTGTAGGTGATCGGGCCGACGTTATCGGGCACGTTCAGCTTCCAGGAAAAGCTGCGTGACTCTTTGGATGGAATGTCGAATGGATGATCCAGATCGATGTTGCCCAGGGCTGCGTCCAGGGTTTTGCCGGTTCGGGAATCGGTCAACGTGAGACGCACCTTGCCCTGCTGGCGCGTGGGTGACTGATTGCTGACTTTGACAGTGAACTCGAGCTTGTCGCCTTCTCGCAGGAATCGTGGCGGGTTGGGTTGCACCATCAAATCCTTAGCCGTCACCACCGTGTCTTCGAGGTAGCCGCTTCTGAGTTCCTTATCATGAGCGAAGCCCATGAACTTCCACTTGGTCAGCGCTTCAGGCATGGTGATTTTCATCTTCACTGTGCCCTGGTCGTCGGTCAGCAGATGGGGAAGAAAAAGGCAGTCTCGTTAAGATTGGTACGTGTACTGACGTTGTCAAGCTTGGGCCCCGAGGGAGAAACGGGTGGTTCACCTGCCACAGGTGTGGCCAACTTCGCAGGAGCCGAATTCGCGATGGCGCCGTCTGCTACTGCAAACGTCATGGCTTCTGACTTCGGAGCCATACCCCCTTCTCTGGCTGGTGCTCCGGGTGCGCCCATTCCACCCCCCACGCCTCCCATAGACCCCGGTCGCCCTGTATTCATGGACAAGTACCGCCAAAGGTTGGCCGTAATATCCGCCGGAAATTGGCGATAGTGGAAGTGAGCAGATAGGAATTGTTGCGGGAACATTCCTGCGATTTGGTACATCGCCATCTGATAGTTCTGGAACTGGGTGTTCAGATAGGATCGATCCTGATAGAAGACCGAAATAGCCTGCATCCATTGATGCGGTAAATAGGCGTCCAGCGAGGCGTCGTAACACGCCGCCGCCATCTCTGCCACTGCCTTGCGGGCATCGGGCCCCGTTAGTACCGCTGTCCAGGTCTCTTTCTTGCCCGGTTCGAGCTTCGAGACAAAGTGCTCCCACTTCACCTTCAGTTCCTTATTTGTCCACGGCACCTCGACCTGCCGTGATTCGAGATAGGCACGGTTCTCACGAATGAAGGTGACTCTCACCTGGAAACCACCTCGCATCAGTTCATTGGTCGCCTGCTTGATGAGGTATTGTGTGTTGTCGCCGCTGGTCCAGTAACTGGAGATGATGCGCTGGCGATGCTCAATCTCGATGAAAGCCTTCCCGGATTCATAACCGGTGCCCCAGACAGCCGAGAATTCCTCGCCAGGCTCCAGCTTCCACTTCGGTGCCGCAAACAAATTCGGGATCTTCAAGGACAACTTATTGGCAGCGGGGTCGATCACCTGAAACTGTACCATCGCCTTGACGGGCTTGCCGAAACGATCGCTGGTTTCGAGCATCGCCCGGTAGATGCCCACGCCGAGCTTGACCGACGAATCGATCTCGCCCTTTTCCGGGGTGGTAAAGTCGGAGGAGGAGACCTGTTCGCCCAGTTCCCAGGTGCGCGGGTCGGCTGGATCGGGCATCGGTGGCGTGACCGCTACTTTAGGCTGCACTCGACCCGGAACGCGGCGAACCGGTCTGGGACTGGGCCGCCCGAAAAACCCTACTCGAATCACCTTGTCCGGCTGCTTGAGACTGTAGACCTTGATCGTCCCCTGCGCTGATTGCCCCTGGCCGTCAATCGTCGTGGTCGAAATCTTCAACTTCACCGGCTCGCCGTTCGTAAGCCAGTCATCGGCAGAGACAGTCGCTTGAAGGGCGGTGTAGCCGATTTGCAGCGAACGAGATCCGCTGCGAGTTTCGCCCGTGGTATCTGTCACATCCACAGTAACCGAGTAGGTAAAGATCGGTTCATCCTTCTCAGCCACCGCAGGATCGGGCTTGGCTGTGAAGCTGGCAGAGAACGTCCCGTCCGGTTCGGTGATCGACGTTCCATGAGCGATCTCCTGGGCGGCTCCAGCCTGGGCCGGCATCCGCCACCAGTAGTAGTAGCCCCACCAGGCGGGATAACGAACCTGTCGACTCACTCGATACCGCAACTTCGCGCCGCTGACAGCCGCGCCGGAATAACCCATGGCTTTGCCGGTGAACTTCACCGTATCGTTGAGCTTGGGCGAATCTTTGGTGGCATGTACTGTGACTTCAAACTTGGGCCGCTTGTATTCTTCCACATGGAACAGAGCGATGCCTTGCGGCCCGGTGGATTGAATCATCATCCGCCCCATCAGCCGATCGCGCGGAGCGGTGAACGATCCGCTGAAGGAACCCACGTCGTTCGTGACCAGTTGCAGCTTGCTGATCTCCTTCTGGTTCGGATCGAGAAACTGCACCGTGATGCTTTGTCGAGACAGTGTTTGATAGTTCAACTTGTCATGATCGCCCTTCAGCGCGATGCCTTTGAAGCGAATGGTCTGTCCCGGGCGATAAATGGAACGATCAGTGAAAAAGACTACCTGTTCAAAAACTTGTGGATGCTGGCCGACTCCATAGTTGTACATGTCGTTATCGTTGGAAATCCTCTGACCCCTGGCGCTGGCGAGGAAAATCACAGGCTTCTCTTTTGGCCCGGCATAGCGGAACAGGCCGTTCTTATCCGTGACTAGCTCCTTGCCCATCTCCAGACGATTTTGTTGATAATTGCGAATGAAGGGAGTGACCTTCGCCCCGTCGATCGGCTCGCCTGATCGGGAATCAAGAACAAATCCCTCCATGACTCCTCGGAGCTGATCCTGACGAAGAACCAGAGCCAGCTCGCTGACCCAAAACGAGGAAACAGACAAGGGTGGACCATCGCTGGTGAACTGCGGATTCGGACAAGCGACTACGAAGTAGAACCCGGCAGGGAGATTCTCCGGAGGCGATACTTCTTCACTGCGCTGCTGGTAATCCTCCGTAGCAGGCAACTCTGAGGACCACTCAGCCACCGGCTTCTGCTTCATCAGGGCCTGTCGCCGTTGGTCATCCAATTGCTCCGGTCGGCTGTAGGCGTTCTGTTTGATCAATCGATCCCAATCAGCCTGGTACACTCGGAAATAGAGCTTCGTCAGGTTCTTGTAATCGACATGCAGCTTGGCGTAGGGCTTGGCCCAAACCCTTTCCAGGTTTACCTGGTAGTGAGGTGTCTCAATACCCTGAATGATGTTATGGCATTGGATTCCCCCTTGACTCTTTGGGAACCGGTTCTTGCCCTGCAGAGCGATGTTGCGTGCTTCCACCAGATCATTTTCGGATTGCACTACACCGGCCAGCTCTGCCAGTGCCAGCGAACTCAGTTCGTGCCTGGTGTTTTCATCTGCGATTTGCTTCAACCTCTTCTTGTAAAGGGCGTTCTTCTCCTCGCCGTAGGCATGGTTGTGCCCGAATCGCAGCCGGTGCAGATCAGCGTCCAGCAGCGCAGAACGATCATCATCCGCGCTATGGAACTGCAGCAGCTTCTGATAAAGCAGAATGGCTTTGAGCTTGGGTGAATCGAAATCCGTCGTGTCAGGCTTCCACGTCATGAAGGCATCGCGGGCTCCATGAATCGGGCTGGAAGCGTCGATTTCAAAAGCATCCTCCGCCTTCGCCGCCGAAAGCTCGCCCGAACCATAGAAGTTCAACGCTTCAAATGCGACGAAATCATAGAGTGTCGGTCGATAGCTGTCGGGGAATGTGCCCTTTTCGATCAGCGAGTCATACTCCTTGATGGGTATCTTCTTCAGCTCCTCTTCGTTGCTCAGCGCCTTGGCAAACTGGTTGTCGATCTCTTTGAACAGTCGAGACAAATCCCAGGTGGTGAAGTCTTCCGAGGGAGCCGCTGCCGTCGACGTCCGCTGCATGAATCGCCAGCGGTTATGCATGAAGTAATGCCAATACCATTGGGCCAGTATCGCTTCCATTACCGGCTTCATCTCAGCCGGGGCCTTGGCGATCTCTGCCTTCATGCGTGTGATGCGTTCTTCCGGCTTGTTGCCCTGAATCATCCCTTCGTAAGCAATCCGGCTGGCGATAGCCTTGATCGCTTCAGGGTAGGCTTTCTCTTCCAGGGCTGACTGAATGATCGGCTCAATTTCCTTGATGGCTGTCTGTGGCAATCCTTTCTTGATCGCCTCGCGCACCTTGTTCCATTGGGCATCCCGTTGCTTTTGATCAAGATACATCGAGGTATTCCAGGCAAGAAGGATTCCGATGAATCCCATTAACACGATGGCAGAGACTAATATCCGTCCGCGCATGGCAATTTCCCGAAAGAGGTGCGTTCACTTCATCAAAACATGCTGTAGATGTCAACAGTCAGACGAGGCAGTGCCTGAATTAGATGTACCCGAATGAAAAATCAGCTCTAGCTGAGATGAGGAGTAATTTTCAATCTAATTAGGCACCCTATCTGCATAGTAAAGCCTCATAACGTGTTGGGATTCATTTCTCCGGAGGTTTTCATCATGTGCATGCACTACCATCGTGTTCTGATAGAACATGGGATTTCGCCGGGAGAATGGGCGATATTGTCGGCATCGAGTTATTTCACCCCCGTACTGCCATTGCAGTTGGTAATCCAGGCGCGCCTTGGATCGGAAGATGACTTCTCAACTGATGAGCTCAAAGAAGCAGGCATGAGTTGTGCCAGCCGGGGATGGCTTACCGCCGGGGAGAATGGAATTACTCTTTCGGACGAAGGCCGACAAACCTGCGAATGTATCGAACAGGAACTGATGGAAACGGTGGAACTACTCTGAGAGCCGACTTGCCAGACAGGTAAACACCGGCAAAAGGCTTGGTGGACAGTAGTTAGTCCACCAAGCCTGATTCTTTTATCATTCACCCCTCTCCACTGGAGGGAGAGGTTGGGGTGAGGGTGTTCTTTTTGTTAGACCTTCTTAGTCCTTGTCTTTGCCCTTGCCCTTTTCAGATTCCATGTTGTCCGACTTCTTGCTCACATACTTTGCTGTAGCGATTACCGTCTTGAGAGCTTCAGCCGCTTCCCGGGCTTCTTTCTCCGTGGCGTGACCTACGGGAGAACCGGCCAGGTATTTGCCATCGCCGTCACGGACGCTGAAGCGGAACTTCCCGTCTTTCGATTCGACCAGTTCGATGGTGCCTTGCTTGCTGCTTTTCTTACCCTGGGCCAACGCTTCTCCGCTGCCCGAAGTAAGGAAGATAGCAACAGCGCCTACAGACAACAGACCTATGATTTTCTTCATGACACGCTCCTGAGGTGAAAGGTAACTCCATTGTGCCAAAGAAGAATGTCGTTGTCACGAATGAAACACAAGCATAGTTCGGATGGTCATTCAACCAATCAGAACCGCATCGTTACATCCAACCCGCCCATGAGCATGTCTTTTCTGGTACCCAGATCGAATGCATTCTGATTCCAGTTGCGGTAGTAACCGATTTCTGGCCTCACCTGTAGCACCGAATTGAAGTTGTAGGTGATGCCGACAGCGTTACTGGTGTAGTTGCCTGCGTAGCCTGAACGCATGCCCTCTTCATCCTTCCACCATTCGTTGCGAACGGTGATGAAACTCTTGTCACTGGTCTTGAGCATGGTGTAGTTCACAGTGCCATAAGCCAGTGCAGTGCCGGGGATGGTGGCTCCGATACCACCGCCGCCGCCGAACGATTGGGGCGTCCCGATGCTGGGCGTGCCGCCGACGACGGCATTGTTCTGCCACATGAAGTAGGCTTCCTGCTTGGTGATCAGGCAATCGTTGAACTTGTGCTGCCAGGTAACCACCGGATAGTTGAAATTGTCATGCCCGGCTGGTTGACCATCGAGCTGGAAGTAACGGAACTGGGCATCGTTGATCTGATTGAGCACCGCATAGATCGAATCGTTATTGTCAGCGGAGACCCAGCGGATGCCGACCATTCCGCTGACCGTAGCTCCCTGGTACCAGGGAGCCATATCGTTGCCGCAATTGACGCCAAGCTGTACCGAGAGTTGTTTGTTAAGCATCAACGTCGCCAGTAGGCCGGTCTGGGTGTAGGTATCAAACGTGAACAGAATGGAATGGGTGGCCATGTAGTTGTCAGGCGCGAACTGGATTTCAATATCGGGGCAGGCGATCCAGCGCCCCGCTCGGATGATTAAGCCTTCTGCCACCTTAGGAATGTAGACCTCAGCGTACTGCTCAGTGAAATCGACACCGTAGAGTTGATTCCTCTTGAGCAGTTGATCATCACCAGGCCACCAGCCGCCCGCGACCATGTAGCGATAGTCGGTACCATAGAGCACGGTGGAACGGAAGCCCCAGTCGACGTGGTCGGTCTGCACAGAATCGAGTTGACGTTCGACGCGGAAGATGAGCTGATCAAGCTGTACACTGTTGGGAACCAGCCAGTAGGAAGAGGGCGAGTTGGAATTCTTCGACGTACTGAGGTTCGCCGAGGCGTTGGCCCAGCCGTAGGCATTGATGCGGTTCTCTTTCATGAAGTCGCCCAGCGAGGTGCCGTTCATCGCCTTCATCAGAGGATACTGCGTGGTATCGGGGGGCACGCCCACCAGGGGAGAACCTTGCCATTCGGTGGCAGGAAAGGGCGATGCAAACGGTGCCGGGAAGGCACGACGGGCCGGTTCTTCCTTCGGCTCACTGCTATCGCTGGGCGTCGGGTAGAACTCGTCGTGATAGGCTTTCCAGAGCCGCTTCGTGAAGCAACCTTCTTGACAAGGAGTGCAAGTCGCACAGCCTGTCGGTTCGGTCGCTGCCTGCGACCAGGCCAACGAAGGGACGATGAGCAGAAACAAAAGCGATACAAGACGCATGTGATACATCCATGTAAACACAGCCGGTTCTGAGGTTATATCGCACCATCGAGCACTTTTTCATGATTGGTCTTGAAGGAAGACATGGTCTATCAAAACATTTTTTACGCGCTACAATCGATGCAGAGTGAATCGGTGGAAGTGTTCTGTCGTCGTTCTGCCAGATTGACTCAAGTTATTCATCCACCAGTCGATAGCCGACACCCGGTTCTGTGAGCAAGATGGTAGGTCTGGCTGGTTCGATCTCGATCTTGTGACGCAGATGCCCCATGTAGACTCGGAGGTAATGGGTCTCCTGCGTGTCGTGTGGGCCCCAGACTTCTTTCAAGAGCTGGCGATGTGTGACGACCTTGCCCGCATATTTGATCAGCGTCGTCAGCAGGCGATACTCAAGAGGTGAAAGGTGTACTTCAGCATCATTCACGAAGACAAGACGGCGGACATGATCGACCTTGAGATGCTGCACCTGGAAAAGGGGCTGATCGGCGTCACCATCACGTCGTGAAGCATGTCGCAGCGCTACCCGGATACGGGCCAGCAGTTCGCTCACTCCGAAGGGTTTGGTGAGATAGTCGTCAGCGCCGGCATCAAGGGCTTTCACCTTATCTGACTCTTCGCCCCGGGCCGACAGCACGATGATAGGCGTGTTTGACCATTCCCGGATACGCTTGATCACTTCCAACCCGTCGATATCGGGCAGCCCCAGATCAAGAATCACCAGATCTGCCTGCGTGGTAGCGGCGTCGCGAATCCCATCGAGCGCATTGCCCACCTCGATGATGGTGAAGCCATGCCCTTCCAGCGAAGCGCAGAAACCGACGGATTGGCTGCTCGTCTTCGATGACCAGGATTTTCGCAGGCGTGGACATCGTTTACTCTTTCGATTCGGGTGAAGGTTCGACTTCCGGACGTAGTTCTGGCGAAGGAACAATGGGCAGCGTAAACGAAAACCTCGAACCGCCGCCTGGCACAGTCTCCGCCCAGATTTCGCCGCCATGCAGTTCGACGATGCCCCGGCAGATGGTCAGCCCTAGCCCGGCACCGGGGCGTCCGCCCGTCTGCTCCGAGCGATGAAACTTCTCGAAGATGCGTTTCTCTTCCCCAGGAGCCAGCCCGGCTCCATGATCGGTGACAGTCACGAGCAAGTCCTGACCTCGTACCCCGGCACCGATTTCAATTGTCTGTCCGGTTGGTGAATACTTGGCTGCGTTGTCAATCAGATTGAGCAGCACCTGTTGCAGCAGGATGCCATCGGCACGAACGAGCGGGAGATCTGCGGGAATAGCTACTTTAAGCGGGTGCTTCGATAATTGCGGTTGCAGCCGATTCAGCACCACCCCCAGCAATTCTTCCAGCGATTGCCATTCACTGTTGAGCTTGAGGGCTCCCGCTTCCAGGCGTGTAGTATCGAGCAGATTGCCCACCAGGCGATTGAGGCAGTCCGATTCATCAACAATGGTCTGCAACAGTTCCTGTTGAGTCGCCTGATTGATGCTCGCTTTGCCTTCAAGGAGCGTGCTGGATGCCCCAGCTATCACAGCCAGCGGAGTGCGCAGGTCATGCGAGACTGCGCTGAGAAGCGAGTTGCGAAGGCGTTCGGTTTCCACATCCACCTTGTTGCGCTCGGCATCTCGTACCAGGTTAACCCGCTCGACCGCGGCAGCAGTTTGTCCGGCGAAGGCTTCGAGAAGATGAATCTGCTCAGGATCGAATCGATTCTGATCCGCATGGGGGCGAACGGCAATCACTCCCACGTTTTTGGCTGAGACCGCCAGCGGCACATAGAGCGCATCGGAACCGGGTAGCGTGCCGGTACCCAGCCCAGCCATTTGGCCATGCTCGAAGGTCCAGCGAGCGACACTCTCATCCCGTTCCGATGCAGTAGTGGCATCGGTGGATATCCCATAGGGAGCCAATCGCTCATCTACTCCTGGGAGATAAACCACGACTTTGGCATGAAACACACCGCTGACATTCTGAATGGTCGATTGCACGATATCATGCAGCGATTTGACCGAAGCTAGTTCCCGACTCAGGGCGTAGAGAGCCGAGGTACGCTGCTCGCGCTTGCGCGAGGAATCGATCTGATACTTGATGCGAGCAGTGAGCGTGCTGATAACCAGGCCCGTCATCAGCATCACGAGAAAGGTAAACAGATACTGGGTATCTTCGACGGCAAACGTCCACCGTGGCGGCACAAAGCAGAAGTCAAACGCCGCCACACCGAGCACCGAGGCCAGGATTGATGGCCCTCGGCCAAACCAGATCGAGACGATCACCACGCCGAGCAGATAGACCATCACGAGATTGACTGCTGCCAATGATGGTTCCAATAGCCAACTGATGCCGGTGCAGAAAGCGACGATCAACACTGCCCACAGATAGGGCCAGGTGGAGGTCAGCGACTTGGGATACGTCGGCGATGGGCTTGTAGTCTCTTCACCTTCACCACGAATGACGTAGACATCCACATCACCACACTTGCGAGTCAGTTCATAGACAAACGAGCCTCGCAGGAACTCGCGCCAGCGAGGCTGCTGCGGTTTGCCGACGATGATCTTGGTGACGTTGTTTTCCTGGGCGTAGTGAGTGATTTCATCAACTGGTTCGTTGCCGCTCAGGGTCACGGTGCGGGCGCCAAGTTGTTCGGCCAGGCAAAGATTCTGATGCAGCCGCTCTCGATCAACATCGTTCAGCTTCAGCATCGTCGGCGTTTCGACATAGACCGCCACCCACGGGCAGCGCAACCCCGCAGCCATCCGCCGAGTGGAACGCACGAGCCTGCTGGAGAGGGGGCTGGGACCCACACAAACCAGCAACTTTTCCCCCGTGGCCCAACTGCCGGTGATCGACTTTTCCCGCCGGTAGCTTTCGAGTTGCGCGCTGACACGCTCAGCGGTACGGCGAAGAGCAAGCTCTCGGAGGGCGTAGAGGTTCCCCTTTTGAAAGAAGTGATTGACCGCCCTCGCCGCCTGGTCTTCCAGGTAGACTTTCCCTTCCTGCATACGTTCGATCAGATCATCGGGTGGCAGATCGACCAGTTCCACTTCATGGGCGGCGTCAAAGATCGAATCGGGCACCGTCTCCCGCACTTGCACTCTGGTGATCTTGGCCACCACATCGTTGAGGCTCTCAAGGTGTTGCACATTCAATGTCGTGTAGACATCGATTCCTGCCTGAAGCAGTTGTTCGACATCCTGCCAGCGTTTGGCGTGGGTACTTCCCGGAGCATTTGTATGTGCGAGTTCATCAACGACGACGAGTGCGGGCCGTCGCTGAAGGGTTCCTTCGAGATCGAACTCGCGTAGCAGAGCATCACGATAGGGCACGTTCTTCATCGGCAACACATCAAGGCCGAGCGTGAGTTCATAGGTTTCCGGGCGGACATGGCGTTCAACGTAGCCAATGACCACATCCACGCCATCCTTGGCGACTTTCCGTGCCGCTTCGAGCATGGCGTAGGTCTTGCCCACACCGGGAGCAGCGCCGAAGAAGATCTTCAACTTGCCCCGCGCCTGTACCGCCTCCTCAGCCTGCACGCGGGCCAGTAGCTCATCAGGGTTGGGGCGGTGATCGGTCATGCAAGTGATTACAAATTTCGTTCGAGGGTTGTGGCAGGGGTCAACGGTACTCCGTTGCCCCCTGCGGCACGTTCAAGAACCATGACAGCTCCGCAGGGGGCAGTTTGAGTACAAACTGACCCCTGCCACAATTCATCTTACAGCATCCAGGGCGAGGTTGAGTTCGAGGACGTTCACTCGTGGCTCGCCAAGCAGGCCGAGTGTTCTGCCAAGCGTGTGCTCAGCCACCAGACTACGTACCCTTTCCGGTGGCAAACCTCGCAACCTGGCAATCCGGGTGACCTGGTACTCGGCTGCTGCGAGGCTGATATGGGGATCAAGCCCGCTGGCAGAAGTAGTGACCAGGTCAACGGGGATGAGACCGGTTTGATCGGGATGGTGTTTCTTGAGGTTCTCAATCCGTTCCTTCACCGCTGTCAAAAGATCAGAGTTCGTTGGACCGAGGTTGGAACCGCTCGATGAGCTGCCATTACCCGGAAAGGGCGAGGTCGCTGAAGGCCTGCTCCAGAAGTAGCGAAGATCCTCGTTCGGTTGACCGATGAGCGAGGAGCCGGCGAGGTGATCATTGGCTGTGATCAGGCTGCCGTTCGCTTGTTGAGGAAAGACAGTCTGTGCGATGCCGGTGATGAGCAGCGGATAGGCCACCCCGGTGAGGAGGGTGAAGATGAGCAGGAGGACGAGAGCAGGTCGAAGTTGTCGTATCATCAAAACCTCTCCATGTCTGAAAGTCGTGGCAGGGGTCAGTTGTACTCAACTGCCCCCTGCAAACTGGCGAAAGGGTTGCAGGTTTCGCAGGGGGCAACGGAGTACCGTTGACCCCTGCCACATCTGTCGTGTTTTTTCAACAGGCTCCTAAGTCAGACCAAACAGTTGTAGAACCACGTCGATCAGCTTGATGCCAATGAACGGCACGATCAAGCCACCCAGGCCGTAGATCAGGAGATTGTCCCGCAGCAGTGTCGCCGCCCCAACGGCTCGGTAGCGAACGCCACGAAGAGCCAATGGGATCAGGATGATAATGATCAGAGCGTTGAAGATGACCGCCGACAGTATCGCACTGGCTGGCGTGGCCAAATGCATCACGTTGAGCGTATCCAGTTCGGGATACGTCGCAGCAAACGCGGCGGGGATGATGGCGAAGTACTTGGCCACGTCGTTAGCAATGCTGAACGTAGTCAAAGAGCCACGGGTCATCAAAAGCTGCTTACCAATAGCGACGATTTCGAGCAGCTTGGTCGGGTTGGAATCGAGATCGACCATGTTGCCCGCTTCCTTGGCTGCCTGGGTGCCTGTGTTCATGGCCACGGCTACGTCTGCCTGGGCCAGGGCCGGCGAATCGTTGGTGCCATCGCCGGTCATGGCGACGAGCCTGCCGCCTGCCTGATATTCTCTGATGAGCTTGAGCTTGGCTTCGGGCGTCGCCTCGGCGAGGAAGTCGTCCACACCAGCCTCGGCAGCGATGGCAGCAGCAGTCAGTTGATTGTCGCCCGTGATCATCACTGTCTTGATGCCCATGCGGCGCAGCTCAGCGAAGCGTTCGCGGATGCCCCCTTTGACGATGTCCTTCAGTTCGACCACGCCGAGAGCCTTGTTGCCCTCGGTGACAACGAGCGGAGTGCCACCCACCTTGGCCACCCGTTCCACTTCACGACGAACGTCATCAGGTAATCTGCTGCCCTGTGTTTCGAGATATCTGGCGATCGATTCAGAAGCCCCCTTGCGGATGCAGCGGCCATCGAGATCAACGCCGCTCATACGGGTCTGAGCGGTAAACTCCACAAACTTGGCGTTCATGTCGTGAATCGACCGTGCTCGCAAACCATACTTATCCTTGGCAAGGATGACGATGCTCCGTCCTTCGGGAGTTTCATCAGCCAGCGAAGCGAGTTGAGCAGCGTCAGCGAGTTGTTCAACAGTTACTCCAGAAGCAGGTGCAAAGGCAACCGCTTGCCGATTGCCCAGAGTGATGGTGCCGGTCTTATCCAAGAGCAGAACATCGACATCGCCCGCCGCTTCCACAGCCCGGCCCGACATGGCGATGACATTGGCCTGGATCATCCGATCCATCCCGGCAATGCCTATAGCTGAGAGCAAACCGCCGATGGTGGTCGGAATCAAACAGACCAGGAGAGCCACGATAACGGTTACAGTCACCACGCTGCCCTGCCCAGACGATTGCACCGCATACATCGAGTAGGGTATCAGCGTCACGCAAGCCAGAAGGAAGATGATCGTCAGAGCAGCCAGCAGAATGTCGAGAGCGATTTCGTTGGGGGTCTTCTGCCGCTTGGCTCCTTCGACCATGGCGATCATACGATCAAGGAAAGTCTCGCCAGGATTGACGCCGATGCGGATGATAAGCCAGTCGGAAAGAACTCTGGTGCCTCCGGTCACGCTGCTGCGGTCGCCGCCGCTTTCACGGATAACCGGGGCGCTTTCCCCAGTAATGGCACTCTCATCGACCGTGGCGATACCTTCAATTGCTTCGCCATCAGCCGGCACATACTCGCCGGCTTCGACGAGAACGACATCTCCTTTGCGAAGTGTTCCAGCGGAGACTGTCTCGAACTTAGCAGTACGCTTAGGTTCAGATAGTTTCTTTGCTGAGACCTCCTGCCTCGACTTGCGGAGTGTATCGGCCTGGGCCTTGCCTCGTCCCTCAGCCATCGCTTCAGCAAAATTGGCGAAGAGCACGGTGAACCAGAGCCAGGCGGAGATGCCGAAGATAAATCCCGCCGGAGCCTCGCCGACACTGAAGCAGGCTTGCAGCCAGAGAATGGTCGTGAGGATGCTGCCGATGAATACCGTGAACATCACCGGATTACGAATCTGGTGGCGCGGGTTCAGCTTGCGGAAAGCATCGACCACCGCGCGGCGAACTATCGTCGAATCGAGCAGCGGGCGTGATTGGGAGGTCGTTGTCACGGGTGAGCTTTCACCATGAATTTAGGGATGTACCATACGCAGATGTTCCACGACCGGGCCCAGAGCCAGGGCGGGGATGAAGGTCAGCGCCGACGACGAGTACCGTACCAATCAATAGCACCACAAAGAGAATCGTGTGCGTGGGCAAGGTACCCGACGTGGTGGGAGTGATCTTCTTTCGTGCCAGGGCACCAGCGATGGCCAACACCGGCACGATGAGCCAGTAACGGGCCACGAACATGGCGATGCCCAGGGCGATATTGTAAAAGGGCACATTGGCATTCAGCCCGGCAAAGGCGCTGCCATTATTGTTGCCTGCGGAAGAGAAGGCGTAGAGCACTTCGGTAAACCCATGGGGATCAGGGTTGCTCAGGCTGCCCTTGGAAACGCCCGGCCCCAGCACGGCGATGGCTGTGCCGAGCAGAACGATCATCGGCGGAATCAGAATAACCAACGCCGCCATCTTGATCTCATACGCTTCGATCTTCTTGCCCAGATACTCTGGCGTACGGCCTACCATTAGCCCTGCAATGAAGACAGCGATGATGGCGAAGATCAACATGCCATACAGGCCGCTGCCGACACCGCCGAAGATGACTTCACCGAGTTGCATCAACCAAAGGGGAATGAGGCCACCCAGTGGAGTGAAAGAATCGTGCATGGCATTGACGCTGCCATTGGAGGCAGCAGTGGTGGCCGTGGCCCAGAGGGTAGAATTGACGATGCCGAAGCGAACCTCTTTGCCTTCGAGGTTGCCTCCGGAGGAAGGTTCGCCGGCATGTTGATCGATGCCCAACTTGGTGAGGGCAGGGTTCCCCGCCTGTTCACACCAGGTACAGAGCAGTACCAGTGGAACAAAGATGACCAGCATGGCAATCAGGATGGCCCAGCCTTGCCGTCGGTCGCCCACCATCACGCCGAAGGTGTAACAGAGGGCTGCGGGGATAAGCAGAATCGCCAGCATCTGCAGGAAGTTGCTCAGTGGTGTGGGATTCTCATAGGGATGAGCGCTGTTGACGTTGAAGAACCCGCCGCCATTGGTGCCCAGTTGCTTGATAGCCACCTGCGACGCGGCAGGGCCCATCGGCAAGGTCTGCTCGGTGATCGGTTTCTTGTCGGCATCTACTGTGGGCACTAGGAGCCTGGCAGTCCTGTACTCTGAGAAGTTCTGAATGACTCCCTGCGAAACCAGGGCCAGGGCAAGGATGCACGAGAGCGGTAGTAGGAAATAGAGCACCGAACGAGTAAGATCGACCCAGAAGTTGCCAATGGTCTGGGTAGATTTGCGGACGAAGCCCCGGATGAGGGCGACCAGCACAGCCATGCCAGTCGCGGCAGAAACAAAGTTCTGCACGGTGAGCGCGAGCATCTGGGTCAGATAGCTCATCGTGTTCTCGCCGCCGTACCCCTGCCAGTTGGTGTTGCTCACAAAGCTGATGGCGGTATTCAGCGACGAATCGGGACTGATCGCCGGAAAGCCCTGCGGGTTAAGCGGCAGGAGATGCTGTAATCGTTGCAACAGATAGACCGCCACCAGCCCCAGCATGTTGAAGAGAAACAGCCCGAGAGCGTACTGCTTCCAGTTCTGTTCCTGATCGGGCCGGATGCCTGCCAGTCGATAACACAGCCGTTCGAACCAACCGAGGGCCAGATCGAGTCCGCAGGATCGTCCTTCGTAGACCCTGGCCATATAGGTGCCGAGCGGCTTCACCAGCAAGAGCAGCACCACCAGGTACAGAGTGATCTGCATCAGATTTGTCAGTGTCACGAAAACCACTCCGGCTTGAGTAGCGCCACAAAGAGATAGCCACACAGTAACAGGGCCGACAACAGGCCTACGAGATGCATCATCGGCATGAAGTCGTTCCTCCCAGGCTTTCAACAAGGCGTAAGAGGCCCAAAGTCAATAAGAAGCACATCAGCAGAATGACCGCGCATGTGAAATCAGACATTCCCCACCTCCCGACGTTTCAACGCCGCAAGCAGTATGAAGAATTGTTACCGTGTTCGATCTCAAATGGAGATCAAAAGGAGGGGCTCTCGCATCAAAATAGTATCAAAGCTTAGGAATGGGCGAACTTCGCACCGCGCCATTGGGCGCAGCACGTTTCGCTGGTTTGCCATTAATACCGATTAGGCGCTCTCAGTGGATCGTGACATGCCCTTGAATACGAGTTTCCGCTTTACGTTCAACAACTCGGGGTTGTCGAAATACTTTCCCGTCCAGTCGCCATCTTCTGCTAAGAAAGGATTGAATTCCTTTGCGTGGCTGTTCAGCCATTCTCGGAATGCAAAGTGATCGAACAGCCTGACATACTCGGTGAAATAAATGTCAGCGACACGATCATCACCCTTGATAATCAGGGTGTTCTCATCGTTCAACGAGGTGGAGTTTTCGCTGAAGTTTGCTGAGCCGGTAATGACGATAGGCACGTTGCCCAGGGGATCAATTAGAATGAACTTGTTGTGCAGGAAATTCACGCCGCTCTTGATCAACGTACCTGAAGATACTTCAGCAGCCCATTGATCCAGATTCGAATGAATATACGCGCCAGCAACCACTTCCACATCACGGTCATTGGTCTTAAAGGTGTTATATTTTTTACGGGAGTCCAGGAGTAAGTAACGCAGATAAGGTTGATCCTTGGTAAACACCTTTTGAAATCGTTTGTCAACATTAAAGGGATAAATACAGCACACCATCTCCTTGTAGCTTTCGATGAGGTCAGCATAGTTCTGCAGCATGGTGTTATCGCGTCGTGGGCTAAAGAACACCGAGATGCCGTCCGGGAGTGTATCCTTGGTTTTATCCTCTCCGCCTTCAAGGGACATGACAGCTTTGCGGTAGGAATCCCGATCAAGATTCTTGTACACGAGATTCCAGTAGGCCAGATAGCGCGCCGCAATGCCTTTGTCCGCGATGATGTGGCCGGTGTTGCAATGGCCGAAGATCCCCTTTTCGGAGATGTTTGTGGAGCCGGTCCACACTTTGACAGGTTTGTCGTTCTTGTCTATCAACACGAAGAATTTGTTGTGCGCCTGGGTTACCTCATTATCGCGCACATGTTTTACCAGCGATGCTGCGCCGGCATTGCCCAATGCTTCATGGTTCTCTTCTCCGTAGTTTTTAGCATCATACACCACATTGATATCGACGCCGCTCTTTTGCGCGGCCTTTAATGCTGCGAGAGTGCCTGGATGTTGGAACTCATAACAGGCCCCCCTGAGTTTTTGTTCGGGTGTCGCGCTCTTGATGAATTCAATAAGTCCTTCATACAGCCCGCGTGAAAGCCATCGGTACGCCCGTTCCTTTTCCACCTGGTCTTTCATGGAGTCTGGTCGCTGGTTGCCGAATTGTTCGGCGTAAGATTGACTGCCAGAAACGCCGCGATTGAAAAAAATACCATGAGTACCTTTGATGTGTTCCTCGCTGGAAATCGTAATCGTTTCTTTAAGGAATACCTTCAAATTCTGGGGAGTGCCCTTAAATGCCGTCACGATGTAGGTGTATTCAGTGCCTGGTTCAACAGTGAAGTCTTTCCAGAGGAAGCTCTGGACTGGGTGGAGGTGAGTTGGGTACTTCTGTCCCTTCACTTTGCCTAAGTCTTTTTTGGAGATCGGAATGACGGAATTGAAGAATTTCTGACCATACAACCAAATCCTTTTCTGTGATTTGGTTTCGACTCGCTCAAATGCAAACCCAAGGAGCCCAGTCGGCTTTGCCGCCATGTCCAAAGAAAGTACGACAGTATTAGTTCCCGAGACAGCATACAATTCCAAGCCGGAACTTGTTTTCTTGCGTCTCATGGCTGTTTCCCTTCAGGAACAGAATTTTCAGGCAACGACGTCAAGTTTACGTGATGAGGTTCTCTAAACCAATGGTTAATTCAACGTGATTGATCTTTCTTAACAGCAACTACATTTCTGAAGCATTGTCAACTGATTCACTCGTCAAACTGGCTTACAGTCGTTTTGCGTCTAATCTCAATCGCACTTTTGAAATGGTCCAGGTACGTTCACGAGAAAACAGCATCTTGCGGTGTCTCCATAACGTTGGTTATCCTCATCCTCATCCCTCCACAAAATCCTCAGCGTCCTGGATATCTAATCCCAGTTGCTCCGAAACACGATCCAGGCGCTCGTTTGATTTGCTTGCGTCTGCCATCAGCTGTGCCACCCAGGGCGACGGCAATTTCTTCCCAGCCCTCTCCTGAAGCTCTGCGGCTGACAATGTCTCGTTCTTCCGGGTTTAGCTGACCCTGGACTTTGCTCCAAAGCTCCTGCCCGGCGACAATTCGAGAAGGTGTTGCATCACGACCGGCATGGTCGATCGGCCCCGCTTCGAACTCCTGGTTCTTTCGGGTATCACGGCACTGTTGATGTTGTTTGCGAACCTGCATGGCCAGCTTGTTCTGTGCCATGCGGACCAGTAGCCCGACCAGGTTCTTCTGATTGGTCAGATCATACTGGCCAGCCGCTGCCCTCAGAAAGAAACTGGCAAAGACCGATTGGCAGATATCCATCGATTCCAATTCCCGCTTGAGCGAGGGATCGGTCATCTTGGTTCGCACCGCCACCCGAATCGCTGATTCATATCGTCGAATCAGTTCTTCAGCAGCCTGCCCGTCACCCAGGCGAATCTGCTGAACGAACTGCGTAAACTCTGGATGTGCAAGCATGATCAGTTACCTTTCAAGTTGCCTTCTACATGATCGCATGGGTATGGTGGACAGTCACTACTTATTCTGGCACTACTTTTTCTGTGGGTATTTCTCGCGTTCCAGGCGATACTTCTCCGCCATGTCTTTCTTATCCCAGGCGGTGTAGAGTTCGACCAATCGGTTCAGGGTTTCAGGAATAGCCGCTTTGGCATAAGCCGGCAGACTGCTTTCTTGTGCCTTGAGACTTTCATAGGCCTTGAGCAGTAAGGGCTCGGCGTCGGCATACTTCTTCTGTCCCAACAACGCTTGACCGAGCAGCCCACGTGTATTGGAAGTGCTCCATTTCTCTGCTCCCTCTTTCTCTCGAATGGACAGTGACTCGCGCAAGGTCTTTTCTGCTTCAACCCAGCGATGTTGGCGCATCAGGTTAGCTCCTAAACCCGATAGTGATTCTCCGTAGTCAGAAGAACTCGGTACCCCTTTGTCTTTTACTACTGCCAGCCACTTTCTTCTCCATGCTTCGGCTTTGTCCAACTGACCGTTCTTTTCGTATGCATTGATTGCCGCGGAGATGATGGTCTTCGCATTTTGCGATTGGAATCGCATTCGTTCCATCCCGGCAGCGGCAAACTCAAAGAGCAGGAGAGCCTCGGGAATGCGATTGACCTCCTCATAGCACTGTGCCAATTTTCATCATGCTCAACAGTGTTTCGGGATGGTCGACGCCGAGGACTTCTTTTCTCTGTTTCAACGTCTCTTCGTGCAGTGCGGTGGCCTGGGTCAGCTTCCCGGCTGATTTGAAACACAGAGCGAGATTGCTCATGCTCATCAATGTGCTGGGGTGGCTTTTTCCGAACGTCGTCTTTTTCAAAGTCAGTGTCTCTTCCATTAGTGGAATGGCATCCTCAAGTTGGCCCGCTTCACGGTAAGCCATGGCCAGATTGTTCATCGTCACCAGAGTTTCCGGATGAGCCTTGCTGAGCTTGGGCACTTGTTGATTGAGGGTCTCCCGGTAGAGCCGAATCGCCTGTTCGAGTTTTCCCGCCGACTTGTAAGCCACTGCCAGATTGTTCGTGGCAAGGAGCGTGCTGGGATGATCTCCGCCAAACCGGACGATACTGAGTTTGATCGCCTCCTCGTAAAGGGGGATTGCCAGATCGAGCTTTCCGGCGTCACGATATGCTACGGCCTGGTTATTCATGAGGACGATGATCTCGGGCGCATCAGTGCCGTACGTGGTTTTCATCAATTTCAAAGTTTCTTCCATCATCGGGATGGCTAAATCAAACTTACCCATAACACGGTAACAATCTGCGAGATTGTTCATGCAAATGATGATGCCGTCAGCCTGCTGGCCAGGTTTGGCTTTGAGTAGCTTCAATATTTCCTGATGAAGCTGTACTGCTTGTTCCAACTTGCCTTGAACCTGATAGGCGGTAGCCAGGTTGCCTGAGGCTGAAAGAGCTTCGTCAGAAAGGCTGCCAAGCTTATCGGTCCAGAGCTTACGGGCAGACGTGAAGAAATGACTTGCGCTCGTAGCGTCACCCAGGCTCAGCAGTGTAAGACCGAGTTGATTCTGCAATTTGGCCAGGATCAATGGGTCTGCGATCGCCTTGGAGTCCAGTTTGCTCCCGGCGTTGGCTATCTTCTTGGATAATGCTGCTTCGATAGGCTCGTTGTTTGCTTTGATCTTGCGAACATCGAGCTCTGCGAAAATCCCAAAGATGGTGTTGTTAATTAGCACAATCTGGTCTAACTGAGTAGCCACCTGTTCTTTAGCTAGACGCTCGCCCTCGGCACGCTCCGCCTCACGGACCTTCGCCTGCCGTTCCAACTCCGCAGACTCTACCGCTTTGTTTCTTTCCTCCTTGGCGATCCCTGTCTGCCGTTGAGCTTCGAATAGACCGTAAGAGGTGCCGATGATTCCCGCCACCAGCGCAACCAGTACCAGTGTGGCAGCGGTAACCTGTGCGCGATAACGTCTGGCAAACTTGCGGAAGCGATAGACAAAGGTGGGCGGCCCGGCATGGACCGGCTCGTGATTCAGAAAACGCTCGATATCCCTGGCAAAGGAATTAGCAGACTCATACCGGCGATCACGCTCCTTGTTTAACGCCTTCATCACGATCCAGTCCAGTTCGCCGCGCAGAAATCGACCCAGCTTGGCAGGCTCCATGTGCCGGTTCGCTGCCACGCTCGGCTTGGACTCTGATGAGCTCAATCGCTTGCTGGGAACCGGCGGATCAGTCTCACGGATCATGCGGAGCATTTCATCCAGCGCCGCCTGCTTGAGTTGCCCCATTTCCAGAGGTGTTGATCCCGTCAGTAGCTCATAGAGCAACACACCCAACGCATACACATCAGCACGGGTATCAATGTCAATCGCATTGAATCGAGCTTGCTCCGGAGCCATGTAAAGCGGCGTGCCGGCGATCATTCCGAATCCAGTAAAGAGCGTTCGCTCAGTGAGCGACAGTCCGCTCGTGGCCTTGGCTAGCCCAAAATCAATAACCTTTGGCACCGGTTTTTCATCGTGCATCTCAACCAGAATGTTGGATGGCTTGAGGTCCCGGTGAATAATCCCCTTTTGATGGGCGTGTTGCACCGCGCCGCAAATCTGCATGAACAGTTGCAGCCGTTCCTGAATTCCTAATCGATGTTGATCGCAAAACTCGATCAGGGGAATTCCTTTGACGAGCTCCATCACGAAGTAAGGTGTTGCTGCTCCGCCGGAATCTCCAGTCCATTGACCAGCGTCCAGGAGTTTGGCGATGTTAGGATGATCCATCAAAGCGATGGCTTGTTGTTCAGCTTCGAAGCGGGACAGAATATTGTGCGAGCCCTCTCGGTCGCTGCGGATCAACTTGATAGCCACCCGGCGTTTGACGGGTTCCATCTGATCGGCCATCCAAACCGAGCCCATGCCTCCTTCACCGATCTGTTGCAGCAGTTTGTATTTCCTGGCGATGATCATTCCGGCCGTTTCTTTCGGAGGCAGTTTTACCGAAACCTGCTCCTTCTTTTTCAGCAGCGTTTTCCGGACACTCTCCGACGGCGCTGCGTTTACGCTCGCCATGTCCTGCATCAGTTCAAAGGGAAGTTCCAGGAGTTCGGCCAGCTTGGGAAACCGCTGTTGATACTCCTGCAGTTCAGGTCTATCTCCACTCGCTCGCCGCATTTCCACTTCGCCCAGGATCAGAACCAGTTGGTCGTCAGAATCGGTCAAAACCGATGAGTGCTTTTCGATCCAATCTTCAATGGGCATCCGATTCCCCAGGTCCCACATCGCCTTCTGTTCGCGGCGAATCCGCACAATGACCTCATTGCGGGAACCTTCGTTCTTCGATGAATCTGCAACTGAAGCGGCCATGTTGACACCTGTCTTGCTTTCCGTTTCGTTTCAATCTTGCAAGCCAAGTCCCCACTTGGGGACTTGGCTGAAGGTTTTAGTCTAACTTGCTTTGTCTATCGACCGTAGCGGCCATAAGTAAAGGGCTGGCAAGCCGGCTTCACTGGCAGTACCCGGTAGTTCTGCACTGTTTCGCACACAGGAACCTCCACTTCGCAGACATCAACCTGTTCCAGCGATTCGGTGCGTTCGACTTCGTACTGCTCGCAGTAGGAGACAGGGATGTAGCACTTCACTACTGGTTCATAATAGTACCAGCCGCTGGAGTAGGAATCGTAGTAGGTGTAGCAGCCGCAGCGAGTGTCGTAGTACTTCTTCTGCCAGAAGCAGTAGTTGGTGGGCAGGCAGTAGGAGTTCCTGAAGCTCACGTGCCATTCATTGGGACAGTTGGTCCACTTGTTGTAGGTGGCACAAGTATTCCACTTCGGGGCACACTGATCCTGAGTCCAATGGCCGCCCGTCTTAGTCTTGGGCATTTCCTTGGGGCAGGGGTCCATCTTAGAAGTGCTGGCAGGATAGCTGTCCTTGCCTGGCTTGGTCGTCTTGCTGCCTTTGCTGGTCTGTTCGCCCCAGGGAGAATCTTTCTTATTGGAAGTGGTGCTGCCTTTGGTGTCCTTCGGAGGATTGGTCTTCTTGTTGTCAGTGGGCATGCCTTTGCTGTCGACGCTGCCGGTGCCGCCGTAGCCGCCCCAATCCGAACCCTTCTTGTCACCACCCCAGGGCGATTCCTTCTTGCTTGTGGAGGTGGTGGGCTTGGTGTCTTTCTTCGATGTAGTCCCGGTGCTGGTTCCCTTGGTGCTGCTGGTCGAATCCTTCTTGGGAGTTGTTGGCTTCGAGTTTCCTGTTGAAGTGCTGTCCTTCTTCATGCCGCCGGTGGCTTTGGTTGAAGTTCCACTGGCCGGTCCGTTGTTCTTGCTTGTTGCCATACCCGACTTAGCTGAGCTGCTTGTGGTGGCTGGGGAAGAGCTCGATTTGCTGGTGCTGGACTTAGCAGGCGAAGAGGTCTGATGGCTGGCTGATTGACTGCCACCACGGGAACCACCGTTGTTGGACTTATCATCTGCATGCACGCTGACAGCGGAAAATCCAAGAGCAACTACCAGGGCGGGGACAAACAGGTTATTCCAAAGGGCTTTCATGGTTATCTCCAAGGTTAGGTGTTTCAAGGGGCTTGTTGTTGGTCTGACGTTCCCCTCGATACCCTTTCAATTGTCCCTGGCAGAGATTCCGGACACATTCCGGACAATTATTTGCACTTCAGCGCGTAAACCACGAAAACTACGGGGTTTTGCAGCAAAAGAGCCTCAACATAGTCGCCAGAAAGCCACCAAATGAGGGGCCAGAATCGTTCTCCCCATATTAATGCAAACCGAACCCGACGAAGTAAGTTGCGTTAATGCAATGGCAGCCTGAAGCGCAAGCGAGGGGGCGCGTGCAATCGCGAGGTCCAACCTCGCTAGCGCTCTTTGAAGTTGCGCACCCTACCGACAAGCACATATTTCCATCATGAATCGACTCGCATTTGGCCTGAAAGGCCTGGGGCGAACAGCCCGAATGTCGCTTCCTGAGATTACATTCCCCTGTTTTTCAGGGCAAGTCGCCGTGCTTGAGCACGAGGCAGTCGCAGGAGCGGGTAACGGGTGTGTTTCTTTTTCAGGGCGCGTGGCTCGTGTCGATCAGGGCGGTTATCGACGACATGGCAAGCGATCGCATCCAAGATGGCATCGTACAACTTCGTCACCGTCTCTGGCTTGGCGAAGCGGAGATAATCTTGGAAGGCACGGAGGATTTGCACAGTACCTTTGAAGCTGATCTGCCGCGGCTTCCTCTGTGCCCGTTGAGCGGCCTGAACGATCAAGGCGCGGAGCAGGTTGTAGGCCAAGAGATACACCCACAACTCTTTGCGTGCCATGGCGGGCGAACGGCTGCGCAGATCCTTCATCTGCATCGAACATTTGAGCGAACGCAGCGACAACTCCGCCTGCCAGCGACAGCGGTACAAGTCGCCCAAGTCAGTCACCGTGATCTCCTGGGCATCAAGCAAGGTGGTGATGATCACCAGTCGTTCGGTGCGAAAGCCCTTCTTCGTGACCGGTACTTCGACCTGTCGCACCGTAAGCGTGTCGGGCATGGCATCATACTGAGCCTGCTCCATCCAAACGGGACGCTGAGGTTTCTTCCAGACGACGATATGATCCTGATGTCCCAATCGTTTGCCCTGACGAAAGTCGACCGGTCGACTTTGATGACAGCGCACCACCGCATCGACACCTCGCTCTTGCAACAAGACCAGCTCGAAATAGCTGCAAAACAGCCTGTCTGCTAGGAAAACCTCACCCGACGAGAAGCTCTCCAGCATCTGGCGAAAGAGCGACAACTCGCCGGTACCCTTGCCGAAGTAAGGTGCCAGGGCGACATCCAGCACCGCTCCCGTCGCCAGGCAAAAGAGTACGACGAAGCGAATGATGGGATATCCCAGACCCGGCTTCTGACTATCGGGCTGAGGATACTCGCGCTGATTCTCCGGCGTGTCTGCCAGCAGCACCGTGCTGCCATCACCCACTTTGACCGAGCGGCCCCGCCATTGCCACGAGGGCTCGGTCGCCTGGTGAAGTTGTCGACCGGTGTGCCGTGCCAACTTCTGGAGAACTGCTTCGCTCAAGCGCGCTCGCGCTTTGCAGTAGCCGCCGGTGCCTGCGCCGCAGGCAGGCAACTGACGTGAGGCAAGCTCCGCCAGCAGCCGCGCCACCGCCTGGCGACACGATTGATCTTCGTCGAGCACTTGTGACAGAAACAAACTCAGGGTGGTCAACGAAGGGTAAGTCGGCTCGATCCGTTGCTGACGCAACTCGACAACGTCCTTCAACAACTCCGGCGTCAGCAGCGAGGTGAATGGCAACCCCTCGGACAACGCAAAACTTTGTCGCAACTTCCTCACTTCACAGTCGATGCCGGAACGGGTAGAGTACATCGCATCGGCCTCCTTGCCAGGTGGAATGTTTTGAACACACATCCCTCTAAAGCAAGAAAGGCCGATTTTGACTATATCTAGCGTTGATGCCTCGACTTAAGGTGAGGAAGCGACATTCGGGCGAACAGCCCAGGGTTGCCGAAACGAGCGAAGCGATGTGAAGGCTACCCTGGGTTAAACGACACAACAAATAGATTGTCGCCTGTAGGGCGACGGGACATTGTCATAGACAGCGTCTCCGTATCCCTTATCAGGGAAAAGAAAAGGCTAAGACACTCCCTTACCCAGGGTAGCCTACGCATCGCTGCGCTTGCTCCAGCAACCCTGGGCTCTTCGCCACTGGCCTTTCAGGCCACAAACCCATCAAAATTCATTGCCCCGATGAAAACAAACCCGTGTTACGCGCAACTTCCTCGCTTGCGATTCAGGCTGCCATCGCAATCGTTATCTCTTTGATAATGGTGCCCAAACTCCAACTGAATGATCGCAACCCTCTCCTCTATATAAGGGGAGAGAGCAGTTGGGATGTACGATGGTTGACACCCAAATCGCTTCTTCAACTTTTCTGTCCGGAATCTCCAGCAGTGACAATTGAAAGGGTATCGAGGGAACAACGCTGACAACCAGCAAACCCTCCTAACCTCTAACTCTGGAGAGAATCATGAAAGCCCTTTGGAATAAACTGTTTGCCCCTGTCCTCGTCGTCGCCATGGGATTCGCTGTTTGCGACTTACATGCTGGTGACCGTTCAAGTGGCGGTTCCTCAAAAGGTTCTGCCGGAAACTCCTCAAGTAACACTGGCTCGTCGAGTAAGTCCGGCGGCGGGAATGGCAGCTCTGCTAAAGCAAGCTCTGGCAACAGCAGCTCAGGTAAGGCAAGCTCTGGGAATGGCAGCTCTGGAAAGGCCAGCTCACCTGCTTCGTCAAACTCATCCAAGCCCGCATCAGGTGCCGGCAAATCAACCGGTAATAAAGATGCAACAGCCGGTTCGAACGGCTCCAAGCCTGGCAGCATGGGCAAAGGCACGTCGAACAACAACACTCCAGCTGGCGGCAAAGGCAAGTCAACTGACGGCAAGCAGAAGCCTGCTGACAGCAAGGGAAAGCCGACCGATGGTAAGGGCAAAGGTACCGACGGCAAGCAGAAGCCTGCTGACGGCAAGGGAAAGCCGACCGATGGTAAGGGCAAAGGCACCGACGGCAAGCAGAAGCCTGCTGACGGCAAGGGCAAGCCAACCGATGGTAAGGGCAAGGGCACCGATGGCAAGCAGAAGCCTGCTGATGGCAAGGGTAAGCCAACCGATGGTAAGGGCAAGGGCACCGATGGCAAGCAGAAGCCTGCTGATGGCAAGGGTAAGCCAACCGATGGTAAGGGCAAGGGCACCGATGGCAAGCAGAAGCCTGCCGACGGCAAGGGTAAACCAACCGATGGAAAGGGCAAGGGCAGCGATGGCAAAGGTATGCCGACCGACGGTAAGGGCAAAGGCACGGACGGTAAAGGCAAGGGCACCGATGGGAAGGGTAAAGGCACAGACGGCAAGGGTACCGATGGCAAGAAGGATTCACCCTGGGGCAACGACACCAAGGGCGGCAAGGATGGCAAAGGCACCGACAGCAAGAAGGACTCCCCTTGGGGCAACGATACCAAGGGTGGCAAGACTACCGGTTCCTCCAAGATGGATCCCTGCCCGAAGGACATGCCCAAGTACAAGACGGGCGGCTGTTGGACTCAGGATCAGTGCCGACCGAACTGGAATACCTGTGCCACCTACAACAACTGGAGTGGCTGCCCCGATTCGTGGCACGTGAGCTTCAGGAACTCCTACTGCCTGCCCACTAACTACGGCTACTGGCAGAAGAAGTACTACGACAGAAGCTACGGCTGCTACACCTACTACGACTCCTACTCCAGCGGATGGTATTACTATGAACCAGTGGTCAAGTGCTACATCCCCGTCACCTACTGCCAGCAGTATGCTGCTGAACGAACGGTGTCGCTGGAAGAATGCGATGTCTGCGAAGTCGAAGTGCCAGTCTGCGAAACGGTCGAAAGCTATGAAGTGTTGCCTGTGAAGCCGGTTTGTCAGCCTTATAACTGCTGTTGCAAGGAGTAATAATCGAATAACCCACTAAGTGAGAACCAAGGCTACCGAGTAGCCTTGGTTCTTTTCATTTTTGAGGACAGTCTGATAGATGCATCGGTGGAACATCCCTGTAGCGGAACTCGCCAAGAGTTCCGTCTGAGATCAAGCACGGAAGTCTGGCGACTTCCGCTACACAGAAGTGAGAACGGAACTATTGTTCCAATTATTTTCTCCAGAATGTGTCCGGAAACTCTGCCAGGCACAATTGAAAGGGAAACGAGGGAGAAGGCTAATATCAGCACCCCTCATCACCCACTACCCTGGAGGGATTTATGAAATCTCTTGGATTACTGGCTGGTGTACTTTCACTGAGTTGTCTGGTGATCACCGCCACTCACGCCGAGCCGATGGTACCACCGAGAACCACGGCCATCCATCTGCACAATAATACGGAACACACTCTTCGCCTTGTCAAGAAGGATATGGTGCATGGCGATTGGACGCCGAAGTTGCAGCCGCCTGCTGAAATCAAACCGGGGGCAACCGGCTATTGGAAGTCCGAATCGGGCGGGGTCTTGAACTCCACCGGCCCCCAGGGCAATGTTCGCTACTCCATGGGCGTTCCCACCTGGCACACACCCTTCGGCATCTCTCCCCCCAACGCGACCCGGGCTGGAACGCAATTGACCAGCATTACCCGTGGCCCCGATCAAGTAGACGTTTTCTATATCTCCCCGGATGGGGGTATCAACAGCGTCTGGTGGAGCACCAAGGAAGGCAAATGGAGCGCCCCTACAACGTAGCTCCTGCCGGGGCGACGCGCAAGGATTCTTCCCTCACCGGCATCTGTCGAGGGGCGGGCCACATGGATATTTACTGGATCACCCCCAAAGGCGAGATCGGGACCCGTGGTTTTCAGAACAACAAGTGGGATTCCGCCTTTAACCTACCCGGTGGCAATGTCGCTCGTGCCGGCACTGACCTGGCGGTTGTATCTCGTTTCACCGGCAGCCTCGAAGTCTATTTCGTCGGCAACGACAGTTCCGTCCATGTCTCTTCCTGGTTTGATAACAGTTGGCACAAACCTGTCAGCATTAGCCCCGCCAACAGCGTTCGAGGTGATTCATCTATTGCTGCCACCACTCGCACCAAGGATGAAATGCACATCTTCTACGTTAACAAGGAAGATGGAGTCTCGACGGTGTGGTGGCGTTTGGGGAAATGGGGCGGCCCAGGGCAAGTCTCCGGCAAAGGCACAGTCGCTGCCGGCTCTAATCTCTCTACGCTTTGCCTGGATCCCAAACATTGTGCGGTCTTTTGGGTGAATCGCGAAAACGCTGTCGCCACGAGCTGGGTGGTCAAGGGTGTCGATGCGGATAAATGGCATGGCCCCGATATCATCGCTCCGGCGAAATCTGCTCGACCAAACAGTGTGACTGCGGTCGCCCGAACCAGCAAGCACATTGATGTCTATTGGCTTTCACCCGATGGCGCTGTCTGGACCGCTTACTTCAACTCAGGCGGCCCCTGGAACAAACCCTTCTCCATCTCCCCTCCCCACGCAGGTCGTGCCGACTCCAGCCTGTCCGCTTCATCGCGTGTCAAGGAGCAGGCTGACATATTCTGGATCGACGGCAAGAACGGCGTCATGACCAACTGGTGGAACGAAAAGGCTGTTGAAGAGATCTACATCAGTTGGACTAACCCTTTTGTCGAATCGCAATACAAGAACACCTACCACGAGCAGTGCCTGCCGACTATTCTCTCTCTTATACCGGAGGACAGGGCAGCCACGCTGAGGTGAACTATGTTCTGGAAAAATCCAAGAAGCATATGGTGAAAGGGTTTGACCAGTCAGTTCATGTTTTCAAATTCAAGAACAGCGACTGGAAGGACAAAGGAATCAAGCTTCCTGTGGTCAGCATCACTCTTCCCAAGCCCGTTGGACAAATTGACATCTCCAATACCAGCGAGGGAATGTGCGGGGGAATGACCTATGCAGTCATCGACTATTTCCAGGCTGGGAAAAAGATCCCCCAGACGATGTCCCCTCCTGCAACCGAATCTGATCCGCTGTTCAAGTATCTCAAACAGCGACTCATCGAAAGTTGGGATGTTACCGGTACCGGGCCCAACTACATCAAGTTCATGCGGCACGACTATCCGGACGCCGATGAAGGTGTGGTCCAGGGGCTGGGCCTGATGAAAGGGCGATCCTACGTCATTGCCCGTGAAGAATGGCCCAAGGTCAAGGCCGACATCGATGCGAACCGATTGTCGCCTATCGGGCTGGTTCAAATCATCACCTATGATCCCACCAAGATCGGCAAGAACCATCAGGTGCTTGTCTATGGATATAAGTTGAGCGGCAACCTCGTGACGCTCTACTATTACGATCCGAACTCCCCCAATGATAATATGGAACTCAGGTTCACGATCGGGGACTTGGCCAAACGCATAGACATCTTGCGTTTCAGGAACAACGTCTACGATGCTAAAACCATCAACACGTTCTTCCGGACGACCTACCACTCGCCGCCGGCATCGTTGGTGAAACCATAACGACCAAAGTGCTTTTCCCCTCTCCACTCGTGGGAGAGGGGTTTGTCTTTCTCCTTCTCTTAGGGAAGCCCTTTGATCAACTGATCAACTTGTTCTCCAATCTTCATCGAATCAAACCGCTGGTGCCAGGGCTTGGCGGGCTTCTTGAGCTGGTCCAGAGTCGCCTTGGCTTCGGGCCAGCGTTTCTCATGAACGTAAGCCTTGGCCAACCCCAACAAACCAGAGGGATCCTCGGCACGATAGTCACGAGCAATCTTCCAGTGGTTGATCGCTTCCTCCCATCGGTTCTGACTCTCACGCACCTGGGCCAGGGCCATCTCGGAATCAGCGTCGTTGGGCAGCACTTCAATCATCGATGTGAAGGCCCGCTCCGCCTGAACCGGTTCCTTCTGCTTGGCGAACCTCTCTCCCAATTCCTTCCAGATTTGCGTCTGCCTGCCGACATAGTCCGAACGATGCAGCGCCGCCTGCAATGCCTCGGCTGGTTGACCCAGCGTATCATACGCCTGAATCAGCATCATGCTGGCCGCATCATCCTCAGGCTTGATCTCCAGGATCAGCTTCAACTGCGACACAGCAAGGCCCGTCTTCTTGCTTTCGAGCAATACCTCAGCAAGCATGCGGCGGAGCAGCACATTCTCCCTTCCCAGGTTCTTCTTCGCTTCAGCATCGAGGAACGTGATGACAGACTGAGGATCTTTCGCTCTTCTCATCACGGTGCGCAGGCTGTCGAGAACATCGGCCCGTTGCTGGAACGTGCTACCCCACAGAACGATGGCTGAGCTGATGCTCTCTAGTGCTGGCCCCGTCTTGTCCAGTTCCATCAGCGTCAGGGCCTGGTAGCGGTAGTAGTTCCACAGCGTGCCCAGATCCAGGTTCTTGTCGCCTCGCTCTCGGCGATACTGAGGAATCAGGATGCCATATAGCCGCTCTGCATCGAGGAAGAGCTTCGTTTCGTAACAGGTCTGGGCGACACGTTCGAGGTTGCCCACAGTCCATACGCCCTTGGGTGCGTAGTTTTTCTCCACCTCAGCCAGAGTGCGCTGAAGGTCATCACGCAAACCCAAAGTAGCGTAGCAACCCATCAGACGCAACCCATACCGAAGCGTCGGCTTGGCAGCATACAACTGCTTCAGCTCGACCAGAGCCTCCTGGTGCTTGTTGATTTCCATGAAGGTGGTGGCGAGCAGATAGTGCAGCTTCTCGGTAAACGCCGGCGTCTGGCGAATGCTTCGGAGGAAGTCCACAGCCTTCGCCGGTCTCTTGATGCCGTTGCGGAGATACTCAGCCACCCGTTCGGCCAGTGCAGCCGATGGTTCGCGGGAAGCAAAGATCGTCACCGCTGTCGCCGCGAAAGCCTCTTCCTTCTCTGCCCAGTAATTCTGATGACCCTTGATGAACGCTTCATCTTGAGAGTTGTTCTGCACCAGGTAGTTGCCCAGCCGTTTGATCACGATCTGGAAATAGCGATCAAGCAGTTGCGGATCGGTCACCTTAGCACGCCAACTCGAAAGCTGGTGCTGATACGATTGCCAGGCATCGTAGGGCAGTCGTCGGGCGCTGAATGGTGCCCTGTCATACTCATCCAACAGGAACTGCATCGCTTCGTTGACGCCCACTACGTCAAACAGCGTGGTGGCGAGATTCACCACGATATCGGTCCGCTGATAGGAAAGACTCTTCAGCACCGGGGTGATCCGTTGCATCAGCATGGCCTTGCAGTCAGCCCTGACCGTGGGCTGCTTCTGGTTCTTCGCCTCACGATAGAACGTACTCAACTGAGACAGGTTGTGATAACGTCGTTCCTGGGAAGATGCTGCCAGCAACTCTTTCAGAAGAAGTGTCTCCAGGGCACGGTACAGGTCCTGCCCAGCGCCCAGACTTACTCGTCCACCCGTCTGATAGGCACGCAGGTAGATATCCCGCAACTGGTTCTTGAACCACTCACGAGATGCCTGTGAGTAACCAGGCCGCTTCATCTCTTGCAGAGCGAACGCTTCGATAGTCATGTCGTGACCGACGCTCATGCCCAGGTACGCTCCAACGATGAGTTGACTGTACTCGGGCAGCAACCCGCCCGGCTGCTTGCTCCGAACCTCTTCAATCGCCTTCTGAAGAAACTCGAAAGGCTGCGGGTGGTAGCTTGTATAGTAGTAGCTCACTTCCACCCGTTCCGGTGAACCGGGAGGCGTCAGTTCGATGAGCTTGTTGAACGCGGCCCGCACCTCTTCCTTCCAGGCGGCATGGTCCTCCTGCTGCAGGTTGAAGAAGAGCTTAGCCAGAGCAACAGGTTCCTCCGCTGCCACTCGTGCCGCATCGCACGGTGCAGGCACTCTACCGCCTGGCGGGCATGTACATCGGGCTGGTTGAGCTGTGTCGCAGCCTTGCGGTGCAGGAACGCTTCGAGCAAATCGACTGCCCGGCGATCTACGCTGGAGATCGAAGCCGTTCGCAGTTCTTTGATTCGTTTACTCAGTTCGTCCAGCGTCGCTTCTTCTTGAATCAGGCTGATGAGCTGACGCCAGTGCTGCAGCATGTCGTAGACCTGACCGGGGGTGTGGCCCAGAGTGCCGTCAGCCAGCCCGGCCAGCAGGCGGAAGTCCTTCGTAACTTCATAGAGTGATTGCACAATATGGAAGTAATTGATCGGTGATTGAGTCTTGCGGAAGAGTTCAGTTATGACCACGAAGGTATCATCGTCCAGTTTCACTGGGACACCCTGGCCCTGCCTGCTGACCAGCGCCTGTTGATTCTGAAGGAAAGCAAAGAGAGCCTGTTCCGAAGAGGCTGCGTACTGCTGAGCTTTGGCCTGCTGATGCCGGGCTTGTTGATTCAGCACCAGCAGCCAATCGCTGAGGGCTCGCCAGTCGGCGGGAGCCAGTTCATCGTCTGCTTTCACCTTTTCGAGGAGATCGACCGCCTCCTGCAACCCGCCTCGCTCCGCCTGCAAATAGGCCAGCATCAAGCGGTAACGCTGATCCGTGCCCGCAGCCAACAACCATTCCCTCAGGCTGCTTTCCAGTTCCTTAGGCTGATCAAGAGCAATGAGCAGCCTCTGCAAGGCGAGCTTCCAGTAGTCAGAAGTCGGTTCTGACTTCAGCTTGGCAGTGACGAAGCTCTTGAGCTTCTGAGCAGCAGAGGGTTCTTTGAGGGCCTGTTGTGCCGCAAGGTAAGTCAGCACCGTCAGATGGCGGTCACGCAGACTCTCGTGAAGTACATCAAGACGCAGTTGATCGAGTTCTTCCACTGTCTTGATCGTATCGCCAGTCAACTTGCTCCTGGCTGGTGGCACCGCATCATAGGCTTTCCAGACAGCATCGCTGAGTGCTGTAAGATCGTCACCCGCTTTGATGCGATGGTAGAGAACCTCAGCCTCAACCCAGGGTGCCAGAGAATCGAACTTGACATCAGGCTGCTGTAGACGCTGAGCCAGTTCACGATGTGCCTGCTTCGCTGCTTCAGTCTGTTTCTCCTGCAGCTTGACCCGATCCAGCTTCTCTTTCTCAGGAATCGAATTGATAAGCCTGGTGCTTCTTGCCTCGAAGAGTCGATCACAGAGTTGGAGCAACCGCTGGCTTCGTACAGCCAGCAGGACCGATGCCGGCTGATCAGGCTGATCCAACTTCGTCACCAGACTGAACAGTTCGCTTTCGATAGCCGCCGTCATCTCCTGTTGGAACAGATGGGCGTAGAGCTGATTGAGCAGGTCCAGGCGATAGATTTCTGCTTCCTGCACCAGTCGTTCACGCAGGAATGCCACGTAGGCGGCTGGACTGACGCGCTGTTGCAACACCTGGCTCAGCAGATCACCCATGGCATTCCTGGCTTTGACATCAGCAAGGCCCTGCCAGCGGTTCTTCAAGGTCGCAGCGATTTGTTCCCACTGCTTCTGCTGAGCTTTAGTCATCGCTTCATTTCGAGAGGTGACGTAGGCAGCATTCTGGAACATCGCCTGAACCTTCTCGATAGGCAACGTCGCGCACTCCTCAGCGATGCGGGCAGGAATACCTTCACGCAGCGCCATGCCTCTGGCGCTGTTTCCCGCCGGGCTGCTGAGGACCGAGTGGACATTCCCCACTTGCCGGAGATCAGCCAAGTGTGCTTCCGCAAAGGCAACGAGCGGATCGTAGAGCCGTTCATCCATCGGGTTCTGCCACTGGTGCTCGAAACCGAAGTAGCTTTGATGGAGAGCGACGCTCAGGGCCGAGTCGAACTGCCGATCTTGCATGGTACCCGCCTTAGACCCCGGGCCGGCCTTGATCCACTCCATCTGGGTGCGGTTGAACTCTTCCTCTTGTTCAGTGAGGATCAACGCCAGCAGATACGCGTGATGAGCCAACCGCTGCGTCGATTCCCGCTTCACCCATTGCGATGCCAGGCTGAACGCATCAGCATAACGGCCCAGTTCATGCAGTTTGATGAATAGCTGCTGCCAGTAATGCTGGCTGTCATCGGGGTTGATGAAGACCTGCCGATCAGGTTCCAACAATCGGTTGAAGTGTTGCTGAGCCGTGTCAACATCATTACCCTGAAGCAGCATGGAGAAGTAACTCGTTTGGTGCGTGCTGTCGAAGAGATCGGATTCGGCCAACTTCTTCCAGATCGCCAGCGCCTCTTCACGACGGTTGGCGTTACCCAGATACTGGGCCTGATAGGTTTGATAGGTGCGCATCGGTCGCAGATAGGCAGGTTGCCGGGCGAAGATGGCTGCATGGGCTTCCAGATACCGCAAGGCTTCTGCACCCCAAGCGATATTCGCCAACTGCGTTTGCAGGAAGTAGTACCGAGCCCAGTCGTCGTTAGACTGAGCCATCGCTTGCTTGAGCAGAGCCTGAGTCTGCTTCCAAACCTCATTCTGTAGTGTGGCATGGTCTCGGCTGGCGTACAGTACCAGCAAACGAATCATCGGAACGACCGAGTACTGTTGTTGCTGCCGTTCCAGATGAGCCAGGTGCTCCTTGACACGCTGCCATTGCTGTGTCGCTGCGTAGTGGCTCATCAGGATGAGGTGTTCCACTGCGCCGCCGGTGCCGCCGGGAGCAGTCGCTTTCTTGGCCTCGGCCAGAGTTGGCAGCGGGGAGGGCAGCATCAGACAGGAAGCCGACTGCTTCTTCGCCTCACTAATCCGTTGCGCCATCATCTCCGGGGCGACCGCCTGCACCTTCTGTATCGATTGCGTAACCATCCTGCCCCGACCATCGTAAGCCGTTCGGCGGGTAGCCCACCAACGGCCTGCGACCTGCTGAAAGTCTGCATAGACGACACTGGAATTGACCTTACCCTCATTCAGATGCTCAACTTTGACGAGCACCTGCCGCTCGGTATCGATGATCCAGATCACAGAAAGCTTTTCAGGATAGGCCAGCGTGATGCGCACCAGGTTGCCCGCCAACTTCTCTAATTGAGCCGGCCATTGGCCATAGTTGCGGACGGCGTCTTCCAGTGAATGATCATCCCAATCGATGGGGATCATTTCCCGTTCAGGTTGCGAACTGGCCCGCTGCCTGCCGGTGAAGAAGGTCAGGTTCAAGCTGGCCCGTTCGTCAGCTGTACACCAATCGAGCAGCGTCGGCGTCTGATCATTCATCTGCTGGGTCAGCCAACCGGCTGAACTCAGACATTCCAAACGTCGGTTGATGCTCTGAATAGCGCTGCGACGAGGTTCGTAACTCTCCACCACACGATCCAGGATGAGACCTACACCCTGTAGTTGCCGCAACGTAGCCCGTTGATCGAGCGACTTGACGATGGCGACGATCTCCGGTGACCAGACAGTTGCTTTGGCCGGCACCGGCTTTCTGATCAGCGGTGCCAGTCCCAAGGCCGGGAAGAGTTGCTGGAGGTTGAGAGTCGTACCCTGTTGATACCAGTAGTTTCGGGGACGTCCAATGTTGTCACTCAGTCCCAAATCCATGTCATTAATGGCCAATGGAGCATCGTAGTGACCAAATCGACTGGGCATAATGAAATTGGCATAAGGCGAATCTGAGGGGTTCCCCACGATTTCTCCTCGAGAATTGATAGCCCCTCGACGAGCGACGATTTGTTCGTCGAATTCCAACCGGGTGAAGTACGGGTACTCTCGCCTGAAGACGTTTGTCGTACTTCTCATTCATCCCCTCGGTGCCCCACTGCGATCGGAGGCTGCTTAACTCTTCCTCGCCCAGCTCTCTCTTCGCTGGAGCAATTTCCGATGCAAGACGGGGATCGTAGTAGAACAACTGATCCGGGCTACTGGCTGGTGAAGTGACGCTTGCGTTTCTACCCAGAGAGAGTTCAACCAGTTCACCACCTAACTGTGCCCCGCCTAAACCGCCACCACCAAGCCCGCCACCTCCTGTTCCATAGTTAGTCATGCCACGCAGGTACTCGCCCGAACCGGATATTAGAGTCTCCCCCACTTCCACGACATCAATACCGAATTCGTCACTATCTACCGAACGGCCCGTAAGACTGGTTCCTAAACAAGCGATTAACGTACGGGCTCTTTCCCAGGATCGGCGGCCCAAACCCACGGCCCTGTACACCACCCTGCTGCCCCTTCCCCAAGGTAGCCAGTTGCGTCAGCGTCTGCCGTTGCAGGTTTACCCTCCACTCCGCAGCCAGCTTCATCTGCTTCTGTCGCAACAGCAGTTCGCTCTGTGCCTTCCCATCGGCAAAGAACCGCTCGCCGTTGCGCATGTTGAACCGCTTCTTGACAGCGAAGCGTTCCCGCAAGGAATCGTTCTCCAGCACCAGGAACGAGGTGTAGGGTGTCATCAGGTGGAACTCTTCCGAGCGGGCGATGATCTCGTCCCGGGCTGCGCCGCCCCCCGATTCGAGGAGCGATTCGATGTGCTGCCGGGCCCACAGACGGGGAATGAAACTGTTCCCCGCATCGTTGTCTGGCAGCGTGACAGAGGCCTGGTACTTCACCGGCGTGTTGCCCCGCAGACCGCTGACTGTCACAGTACCCTTCTGCGTCTTGCCGCTGGGCAGATAACGACCCGTAAGCACCAGCCCGGTGCCCTGTTGTACATTCGGTAGCGTCTCGGGATAGACTCTCGCTGTCTGCAAACCCTCAAAGCTCACCTTCAGATCACGCAACAGATTCGGATCGGTCAGCTCCTGTAGCAGATCACGAGCCTGAAGGGCCGGCCCACGATCAGCAGCGATCTTTCGCCATGAACCGCCACTGAGGTTGGCCATGGCCCGCAGCGTTTGTGGTTCATGCGTCGAGCCGAGGGCCACCGCATGCACCGGAGCCTTGTCTCTGCTGACCATGCTTTTAAGCCGATCTACCAGCACCTTCGGATCGTGCCCCCACGACATGGCGGGGATGCCATCACCGAGGTAAAGAATGACCGTGCCCGGTGTCTGAGCTGCCTGCTTCTGAGCTGAGCTGAACGCCTTCTCAAAATCAGTCCATCCCATCGACCGCCTGTTGTTCAGCATCGTTTGAGCCAGGCTGATCGTCTTGGCATCGGTCGATTGCTGCTGAGCAAAGGCCCAATCGGTTTCGACATCGAAGCAGGCAAGGTTGAAGGTATCCTTAGCCGTCAATGAACCGAGCAGGGCATCGACAAAGGCCTTTTGCTGTCCACGTTGCTGCTTATCAATCGAAGCGGAGGTATCGCACAGGATCAGCACATGCAACGGCGGACCATCCCGAACGACCTCTCGCTCCCAACCGGCGCTGTTCTGTGGTGGGGCCAATCGCAGCAGGAAGTAGCCATCATCCCCGCGTCGGTGCGGCAGCATCGTGACCGCACTCGGCGTGGCAGCCAGTTCGATGACCGCTTCAAAGTCCCGAGTGGGAACATACTCTTGAGCGGTGAATACGAGCCGAGCCGCTGAGCCTGCCTTCTCTTCCCGTACTGGATATGTCGATGAGTAGACCTTGGCCAGCGGCCAGGCGCTGCTCACCGTCAGATTAACACTCAGTTCCTTCAGCGGATGTTGCTTGAGCAGATCGCTGAGCAGCGCGTAACTGTATCTGAAGCGGTTACCTTCCAGGGGCAAAGCCTGGGTGTAGGTGATCTTGATCCGCTTCTCGCCGTGAGCCGGTATCGGATAGACACGAGTCTTGAACAAGTTGCCGCCCGCCCATTCGAGCAGAGCAGGGTCCTTCTTCTCGCTGAGGATGATGTCGAAGATCTCACGAGCCCGCTGCTTCTCGACGATGTCCGCTTCGATCAGTTCATTCCCGATCCACATACCAAACCCTGCAATGCTGGCATCGCTCGGCAGAGGAAAGAAGAACGTGCCTTCGAGTTCACGATCAGTCGTGTTGATGAACGACTCTTCGACGGTGGTGCGAGCCAGGCCATCCCTGATATCGACATCGACCTTGTGATAGCCGACGTTGAGAGGCACGTTGCGATCATCGACCTTGGCCAGCAGTTGCCCCAACGATTCGTTGACGACAGTGCCCTGGAAACCCTTCAGCCAGGCAGGTTGCTCTTTCAGGGCAACAATCTTCTCGGCATCAGCTTGCAGCACGGTCTTGGCATCGACCACGGTTCTGTCGTTGCTATTCGAAGCAGGACTGATGATCGTCACTTTGCGGTCACGAGGATGTACTTCGATCTCGCCGCTGAGCAGCCGATATTCAACGGGAGTCTTGATCTCCAGCGTAGCCCCGGGCCCAAAGGTCACATCGGTGTTGGGCGCCATACGCAGCCGTGCAGCATTGGGCCCACGGGGGTTGGCGCGCACCAGGTCGCCCGGCTTCAGCAGATCACCCACCGCCAGGGGTGTCCAGCGTTCCTTTCCCACCGGGCGAACCGCGACGATGCCCTGAATATCCTGCACGATCCCCACACGGCCGTCTTCGGTAAGCGTATCCTTCAATTGAAAGGTGCCCTTGGCCACAGGAACATTGATCGCTGTCAGAACAAATTCTTCTTCCTGCACCGGCTGTTTGGCTTGATCGATAAGGGTGAACTTGATCGTTTGTTTCGTAGCGAGATCAACCAGCCATCGTAACTGTAGCGATGCCCGACCCACGTGATAAAGCCGCTCTTCCAAGCCCGGCTGCGGTGTCGTAATTTGCACCGGCTCTTCACTCAGATCGACCTGACGAGGCAGATGCAAGAGACCCGCTAGATTCAAATGTTGCCCCGTCATCAGCGCTTCAGCCCGACGGCTCGCCCGGTTCTCCGTTTCATTCACTTCCCAAGTCTGTCCATCACGATGCAGAAGATAGCTGCTGCCTTGATCGATCCGCAGCATGGCAGGCTGAACAAATCGCAGCGTTTCACTTCCTCTGACGGTACGCCGGGTCGCCTCAAAGGAATGAAGCTGATCCAGACTGGCCAGGCTGTCAGCCAGAGTCATTCCGCTGGCAGGCTTCCACCACGAGACAAATGCAATGCCCACTACCAGGAGGATGACTGAAGTCAGTGCCAAACCAAAACGCACCATCGGTTCACTCCAAAGGGACTTCGATCTGCGGAGAACAGAGGGCAGGGGACGTGCCGGTTCCAATGTGCCGGTATTCGATTCGGTTTTGACGATCTTCGACGTCTGACTTCGCAGCTTTGCCAGGAACGCTTCATCTACCGGCGCAGCAGCGAGTTGCGTTTCTGCCAGCAGCCTGGCCAGTCGTTCTTCCTCATGATGTTGATCGTTATGTTGATCGTTCATAACTGTTCTCCCCGTAAACAGGGCGCTCGGCGAAGCAGTTCTTCACGCAGCGCCGCCCGGGCGCGGGCCAGCTTGGAACGCACTGCTGCTTCCGTCTGACCAGCTTGCCGGGCCAGATCTTCCACGGGTCTCTCCTCCAGGTAGCGGGCTGTCAACAAGTCATCGTATTCCGCTGAAAGCGTAGACAGCGATTGCCTGACCAACTCGCCCCATTCCTGCCGAACGACAGTTTGATGGGCCGCGTTCTGCTCGCTCTCCAGCCAGGCGACGAGCGGTTCTATGTTCTGCTCCAAGACAGGCAGCCTGCCCCGTTTTCGATAATGCAGCGCCACCTGGCGATGGCCGATGCCCCATAGCCAGTTCCAGGGCGTGCCCAGATTTGGATTGAATTGAGCGAAGTTCCGGGAGGCGGCGAACATCGTTTCCTGAACCACGTCCGCCACGTCGGCTGAGGAGGCAATCCGCTGCGCGACGTTCCTCCACAAACGCTCCGCATGGGCGTCGTAAAACGTCTCCCAGCTCTCCGTTCTCTCGGAGACAGTCATCGGGCCACCAGCATAGAACTCACGTGGATGCCTCTTCACTATGATCCATGAAACAGCTCTGGTTGGCTACTACATCCTCTCTTTGCGCGATGCGGAAGAGGTGTGTCGAGGTAAACCTGGTTATTCTGAAATAATGTATCGCTGGCGAGTTCGAACTAAGCTGCCCATTGGCTAAGGACTTATGATTGAAACCATAGCTGGTTTGCCCAGTTCCCTCTGAGCTGATGGTATTGGATATGTACAGGGAACTATTTGCAAGTGCTGCCAACAGAAGCACGAACGCAATTCTTAATTCGGCTTTGAGCCTAGGCACCTAACCCATTGTCAGGTGCCCCAAGACGATTGCTATCTCATCCCAGGAAACAGTGAATGTTAACCTGTTTCTTTCGATCACAATGAGAATCATTGCTTTTGGCCCATTCAACATATCCTCCAATGGCCCATGATTAGGAAATTGAACTGTGGTGATCTAATCGTTTGTAGATATCAAGCTTCACTAACTTACCCATTAGTTGATCAGCGATCAGAGAGTCGCTATGCTCAGCACGTTCAAGTGCCCTGATCAAAGCTTGAGAACGATCACTAACAGGATTGTCAGAGCCTTTCTTACCAGTGGTAGTAAAAGAGGTTCTTTCCATCGGCTGTAGCATTCCCAAACCTTCATCCAAGCCATTCTCCGATTGTGCAGTTCTTCCCAGAAGACGAGGCTGTGTGGCATGTGACAAGAGAGTAGTAAGCGAGATCAGGTCGGTGGCCGACGCAGCTTGATGATCAACCAATCGCAACACGCCCTGAGCAAATTGACTGCCGGCAGCATGAAGTGCATGCACGGGGACGTCGTCAACATCGGCAATGCTCAGGTCTTGAGTCGTCATCTGTCGATGAGCCACGCCGGTGGCCAGGGTGCCATGCATAGCCGAGGCTGCATCAGCACTATGGCCCAAGCCCAGAGCATGACCCAGTTCATGTGTCACCACCGTTTGGAAATCATACTGACCACCTGCGACGTTGTTGCTGCTGGCTCCCGTGTACCAGTTCCAGCCCTGAAGCAAGGTGATCTCCTCTACTACACCGGTTTCATTGATGCTGCCCAGCACGCCTTGAGCGGCTGTGCCTGCTGCACTGGTGAAATCTGTCTTGAGAACGACGTTGGCTTCATCCCTGCGGGCCGCATCGAGTAGCGTGATCGAGACGCTGTACGGAGCCAGCACTTCGTTGATGCCCAGAATGGTGTCGTGGATGCGAGCCAGTTCATCGGCACTAAACAGGTTGTTGGAGTTATCGACATAGACAAACAGGTTGTTGCCCAGCAGTTGTCCTGCTGCTGCGTTGGTGCTGTTGGTCCCTTCCGTGACCAGCGTGCTGATGCCGTTACCGCTGATCGTCAGCGTGTTGACGACCATCGATTCCTGAATCTGAGCGTTGCCGCTGAGAACTACCTGGGCGGTAGGGGCATAGATGGTGCCGTTGGTGCCGAGCATGCCGTTACCGCTCATCGAGAGAGCACGGGTATTGTTCTTGTGCTGATAGAACAGGATCCCCGCATAGGTGCCGCTCGTGGGAGCACTGAGGTTGACCTGGGCATTGCCGCTGAAGCTGATAGCTCCAAAGGTCCCCGTATTGTTGACGGTATCGGTGCCGGTGTTGAAGAAGAAGACGCCGGTGCCGTTGACGATACCGTTGCCAGAGACGTTGAAACCACCGCCCGCCAGGATGTAGGTGCCCGGATTGAGGGTGAGCTTGCCGTTGCCGGAAACCGTGATCGAACTGTAGATACCAGGGTTCAGCGTCAGGCTGCTGTTGCCCGTGACGTTGACCGCCGCCAGCGAAGTGCCGCCAGCCGGAGCAGGCAACGTGGCGAACGGATCAGCTTGCCCGGCTGCACCCGTTTGTGCCGATGGATTGATCTGAGCATTACCACTACGGGAGACGCCGCCCACCACATCGATCCGGCTGGCACTGATGGTGGCATTGCCCGAAGCGATCAGAGCCGAGGAAGAATTGGAATCGATATAGACGCTGCCCGGCAACGTGATGTGAGCGTTGCCCGAAACATTGAGCACCCGCTGGCAGTAGTATTCAAAAGCAGGATGCTGCGAGCGATGGTCTGAATCCTGGAGACGACCGTGGTGGCTCCATCTTTATCCTTCACCGTAGCGGTGATGGTGAAGACACCTGGCGAACTGTAGACGTGGTTGCCGGTGAAGCTGCCGGAGCCTGACGATTCAGTCACGGTACCGGTGGAAGTGGTGCCATCACCCCAATTGAAGCTGACCGTGTGGGTATCGAGCACGCCCACATCGCTGAAGAGCGAGGTGTAGCTTGCCGTCTGACCGGGCACTGCCTGGGTCGGACCGCTGAGGGCTTGAACCACCGGAGCGACATTGTTGATGGCAATGCTGGTGGTGTAATCGGTGTAGCCACCGTTCTTATCGCTGATGCGGCCACGGACTAACCTGCTGTTCGGGCCATCAGCCAGGAAGCTGCTTGGCACCGTGGCAGATGCCGAGGTACTGTCGGTGATTTCAAACACACCATCGTTGTTGAAGTCGAAGGAGTATTTGAACCCTGCGTTCTTATCCGTCAGGGAGGGGTCGCTGGCACTAGCGAAGGAGACCAGCCCGGTGCTGCCCTCGTTCACCGCTCCGCCATTGTTCAGCGTGGCGGTGGGATTGGCGTTGCCAAGCGTCAGGCTGGTGCTCGCTGAAGTAACAATGTGGCCATGCCCATCGTTGACCTGCACGAAGATCGGATAGCTGGCCGGGCCGTCATCGATGCCGAGCGATTGGAGTTGCACCAGGTCAGCATCGGGGAGACGCCGGTAGCAGCATTGGCTCGACCGTTGATGTTCCACGAATAGGTCAGCATATCGCCGAAGTCAGGATCAGCCGAAGCTGCTCCATTCAGAGTGAGCGATTGACCTTCGAGAGAAGCGTAGGGGCCGCCGGCGTTAGCTGTCGGGGCTTCGTTGACATCGACGATGCCGATGGTGAAGACCTTCTCGAAAGTCAGGCCGCCCGCATCGGTGGTGCGTACCCGGATGCTGTAGCTCGACTTCGCTTCAAAGTCGAAGCTGGCTGCCGACCGGAGATTGCCGTTGGCATCGACGGTGAAGGAACCGTTGTCGTTACTGCCGGTACCGCTGACTAACTGGTAGCTGAAGCTGTCAGCGAAGTCGGGATCGATCGAGTTGAAGGAGCCAATCAACGTTCCAGCAGGCTGATTCTCAGCGATAGTTGAACCGGCCAGTGCAATACCCGTTGGGCTTTCGTTGAGATCAGTGACGTTGATGACGAAGTTCTTTTCAACAAAGAGGCCGCCCGCATCAGTCGTGCGAACACGGATGCTGTAGGACGACTTGGCTTCGTAATCAAAGCTGGCTGCCGTCTTGAGGTTTCCGTTGGTGTCGATGGTGAAGGAAGTATTGTCAATGCTACCCATTCCACTGACGAGACTATAGGTAAAGCTGTCACCCGCATCGGGGTCAGTCGAGCTCAACGTGCCGATGAGCGTGCCGGCAGCCTGGTTCTCTGCCACCAACGAACCGGTCAGCCCGATGTTCGTCGGGGTCTCGTTCACATTGGTGACAGAGATGACGAAGACCTTTTCGGTCGTCAGCCCACCAGCATCGGTGGTTTGAACCCGGATGCTGTACGATGACTTGCCTTCATAGTCGAAGCTGGCCCCTGTCTTGAGGTTGCCATTAGCATCAATGGTGAAGCTGCCATTGTCGTCGCTGCCGTTGCCATTCACAAGGGTGTAGGTGAAGCTGTCGCCCGCATCGGGATCGTTGGTGTTGAAGCCGCCAATGAGCGTGCCGATGGCCTGGTTCTCTGCCACGGAGGAAGTAGACAGCCCAATGTTAGTAGGAGCCTCGTTGACGTTGGTCACACTGATGCTAAAGACAGATTCGGTGTACAGGCCGCCCGCATCGGTGGTGCGGACCCGGATGCTGTAGCTCGACTTCGCTTCAAAGTCGAAGCTGGTTGCCGACCGGAGGTTGCCGTTGGCATCGATGGTGAAGGAGCTGTTGTCACCACCACCCGTTCCGCCCACCAGGGTATAGGTGAAGCTGTCGCCGACATCAGGATCAGCACTGGTGAACGTCCCGATGGCTGTTCCAACAAGCTGATTCTCTGCCAGAGTGTTGCCGGCGAGATCCAGGCTTGTCGGAGCATCGTTGACCGGCGTGATGGCAATGTTCACCAACGCCGGGCTGCTGGTGGCGTAGCCGTCATTGGCTGTGAAGGTGAAGCTGTCGCTACCGTTGTAGTCGGCGTTCGGCGTATAGGTGTAGCTGCCATCAGTATGGAGGACGACGGTGCCGTGAGCCGGGGCGTTCACCAGGTTGAAGGTGAGGTTCGTCGAATCGAGATCGACCGCAGAGAGCGTGCCGGTGAGCAGGTTGTCTTCCAGGATGGTCGGGTTGATGCCCGTAGCCAGTGGAATGTAGTTGATCACCACGCTCGTTGCCGGGGCGGCGAACCAACCGCCGTTCGTCTGCACCGAGGCTGCGATGTTGTACTGGCCAAAGCTGGCATAGGTGTGGCTAATGTTTATCGCATCACCGTTGATATTGCTGCTGGTGCCGTCCCCCCAGTTGATCGTCCAGCCTAAGATCGCATCGTACTGCGGGTTGGCTTGCAGGTTCAGGGTGAAGCTGTCGCCCTGGTTGACGACGCTGTTGCCACTGACCAGCGGATGAGGCGGCAGGTTGTTGACGGTGACATTCTGTAAAGCCCCATACTGACCGTCGGCATCAATCGCCTTGGCGACGATGGAGTAATTGCCCTCGAAGGTGTAGGTATGGTTGACCGAATCGGGGTTGCCGGTGATGACCTGATCGCCGGTGCCATCACCCCAGTTGATGATCCAGCCGGTGACTGCATCATTACCTGCAGGTGTCGCCGATAGATGCAGTGTGTAGGGCGAGAACTCATCGACAGCGGTAGCGCCATCCAGGGCGAGGCGTGGCCCGACGTTGAGCACCGTGATAGCCTGTGTGATGACCGGGCCGCCACCGGGCAGGCTCGGATCAGCCACCGAAGCACTGACAGTAAAGTTGCCATCCGTCAGATAGCGGTGGGGCAGTATCGCGGCGTTACCCGTGAAGGTCTCTACTGGCGAGCCATCACCCCAGTTGACGAGGAAAGAGTGTACGGCATCGTTCGCGCGGTGCCGGGATCGGTAGCAGAGACAGTCATGCTGAAGACGGAGCCTTCCAGAGCCGTTTGATCCACGCTGAACGCCAGGGTCGGCATGACATCGTTGACCGTGACCAGCTTGTTGACACTGGCCGATGCTCCGGAGTTGTCGGTGCCGGTGATCACGATGGTGTAGTTATTGGTGCCATCGGCATAGGTGTGGGTGAAGCTGAGCGTGCTGCCGGGAGCGGTCATCGCAGTGCTGCCATCGCCCCAGTTGATCGTCCACTGGGCCATGTTGCCATTGCCTTGCAGGACGGCTGACAGATCGAGCGAGTAGGCGGAACCTTCATCGACTGAATCAGGGCCGCTCACCGAAATCGCCGGAGCGACCGGCGACACCGCCACGGTCAAGGTCTGGTTAGCTGCATAGGCAGCATCAACTGTGCGAACCGCAGCAGCGATGGTATAAACGCCATCATCAACATAGGTATGAACCGCCTGGCTGGGGTTGCCGTCGATCACGTCGCTGGTGCCATCGCCCCACTGGATCGTCCAGCCGGTGATGGGTTCGTATGGGTTGCCGACGTTGCCAGCCAGGTTCAGCACGTAGGGCGTACCTTCGGGCACCGTCACATCGCCAGAGATGTCAGCCGTTGCAGGTACATCCAGTACGTCTACGGTCAGGGCATTCGAGAGCCCGGCTGTCGCATCAAACGAGCCGTTGATCGTCGTGATCGACGCTGTAATGTAGTAACGACCGGCATGTTCGTAAACATGGTTGAAGCTAGTCGTGTCATCATTCTTGACGACATTGGTATCGGTGGTGCTGGTGCCATCGCCCCAGTTGATGGTGCGGCTCAGGATGGCATCGTTATCGGTGTTGAACGAACTGGGCGTGACATGGAAGGCGAGAGAGTAGTTTGTGCCTTCGTTCACCGTAGCATCGCCGGTGATGTCGTTACCGACGGGAGCCACGTCGTTGACGACCACTGCCACGGAACTGCTTACCACGTAGGTGCCGCTGGTGTCGGAGACCTTGGCCGTGATGGTGTAATTACCCTCGTCATTGTAAGTATGATCAACAGTCTGATTCACCGAGGTGTAGGCAACATTCTGAACGGTGCCATCACCCCAGTTGATGATCCAGCCAGTGACCTGATCGCTGCCGACCGGGGTTGCCTGGAGGGAGAGCGTATACGTTGTGCTTTCATCGACAGAATCCGTGCCGGTCAAAGATGCCACGGGGCCTGTGTTGGCGATAGCAACGGCTACGGTGTTGGGCACGGTCTCGCGGTTGGAGGCGGCCTTGTCGAGTGCGTTGATCTGGGCCGAGATCGTGTAGTTGCCATCGTGCTGGTAGGCATGCGTGACGCTGGCGACATTACCCACCTGCTGGATGCCTGATCCATCGCCCCAGTTGATAAACCAGTTGCGAATCTGCACGCCCACAGCGGTCAGGTTCAGCGTGTAGGGAACTCCTTCCGCTCCGCCGGCACTCCCGCTGACCTGCAACGTGTTGTAGGCGACATTGACTGTCTTCGTGGTCGTGTAGCTGCCGTCTTCGTCGGTGGCGGTAATTCCTATGGCGTAGCTGCGACGCAGGGCATACGTATGGCTGACCACCGGGTGCTCAGCATCGAAGCTTTCGATGATGCCGTCCTGCCAATCGATAGTCCATCTGCTGACGTGATCGTTCGGGCTGACATCGACAGCCGAAAGGTCGAGAGTGTATGGAACCAAAGCAGTGCCGGTCGAATTGCCGGTCGGTATCAGGGTGGGAGCGGTATTGTTTACATGAAGCGAAGCATATCCCACTGAAGTGGCCCCGGTATCGAGGGTAATCCGGCAGGCAATCAGATAATCGCCATTGTCCGCTATGCCCAGGCCAACCAGATCGCTCCAGGTGAGGGTGGCTGTCGTACCGGAGACCTCGCCGAAGTAACCATCGCCATTGATATCCCAGTCGTAGCTGATGGCGGTGCGGCTGGCAGGAATCACACTATTGACTGCCGAAACGCTGAGCGACCCGCCTTCCGAGATGGTGTAAGGCCCGCCGGCATTGACACTGGCCCCGGCCAGGAGGTTGACAGACTGAATGTTGCTGTAGTTGGCGTTGAACTTGCCAGGAAGACTGGACACTTTCAAACTGCCTGAGGGAACCGTGGGCGTGGGGTTGGAAACTATTTCGGATTTGGCGTCGAACTGCAGCAGGTTGGTGCCCGCGCCGCCATCTATCGTGACAGTGTTTTGTATGTTGATGCCGTCGACATAGATCGTGTCGTTACCGTTTTGACCGAAGACCGAGACATTGGAACCGGCCCCGGTGGCGTTGATATTTAAGTTATCTAAGCCGGTGCCCCCAAAGATATTGAGCGTTGCATTCGTCCCGGTGCCGGCAAGAGTGAACGTATCATTATTGTCGCCCAGGTTGACGGTGATGTTGGCGTTCGCCACTGTGCCGTTGACAGAAACATTATCACCGCCGGTACCGGTGCTGACCGTGATCGTGGGGATACTGACCGAGGTCAGGGAGATCTGGTCCTCGCCGCCCAGGGTATTGATGGTCAGCGAAGAAAAGGTTCCGGTGTAGTCGAAGTTGTAGGTGTGAAGGCTCTGCCCGGAGATGATGGGGAAGTGGGCGATGCCACCGTTGGTTTTGCCCGCTGTGCCTGCCGCGGTGACAACGACATCATTGCCGATGACAGTGATGGCTGAAGGCCGAACCAGACCGGTGACGGTGCCAGGCAGCATCTGGAGGAACACCAACTGACCGGTTGAAGGATCCTGCCGGAAGACGACCAGCGAGTTTTCAGTAGTGCTGATGGCAAAGACATAGCGTTCGCTGCCGATCGTTTTCGTGGCAATCCCGGCGATGCCGGAAAGACCCGTGACACCGTCAAACCCGTTGCGTACCCAACCGACAAAAGTCAGTTTGCCATCCGTGGTGCTGCGGCGGAAGTTGGCGATAGACGACTGAGTCGGGCTGATGACATAGACATTGAGATCGTCGTCGCTGACCACAACCCGGCTCGCGGAATCAATGCCATTCACCCCGCCGCTGCCGTTGGTGAAGCTCTGCAGGGTTGAGAGCGAGCCAGTGGTCCGATTCCTTTGGAATGCGTAGAGCTTGCCTGACGAGTCAGTAGCATAGGCATAGTTCAATGTGGAATCGAAATCGAGATCGGTCGGAGCGAAGGACTGGGTTCCCGTGCTGGTGAGCACCCCAGTGCCTGCGTTGCGTGAATAATACCGAACTTTTCTATCGACTGTGGAAAGAACGTAGAGCGTGCTTCCATCCGGGGCCATGACCAGACGGTCCGACTGTTTCATTCCCGTGATGGTTTGCCCGACATTCAACCCGACAAGGCTGGCGCCCTCAGCATCCTTCTGGATGCCGTAAATGTACCACCCGTCCGGACTGACCACTGCATTCTGAACCTGCGGAAAACTCATTGCAAAGCCGTTGGCTTTGTCGGGATTATAGACCAGCGAGAGTTTGTTGGTGTTGATCAGAACCGAAACGGTTGTGTCACAGGCGACGGCGACGTCTGGCAGGCCATCGTTGTCGAAATCAGCAACAACCGGGATGTTAGGCCCGGCCCCGGTAGCGTACAGATTTTCAACTCCGAATGTGCCATTGCCCAGGCCATACTGCACCAAGACCTGATTGGGAGTATACTTGCTACTGACGATATCCAGAATTCCATCCTGATTGATATCACCAAAGGCTAGTACAGTTGACTCATTGCTATTAGATGTCGTCAATACACTACTTCCTCCAAAGGGGTTGGTGGAACTGTGCGTATTGAGTATGACACATACTTTGTGATAGCCACCGACAATCACGTCGTCATACCCGTCGTTATTAAGATCACGGACAAAGATATCCACGGGATCAAAACCGAAGTCCAGGGTACGAGTGGTGAAGTTCCAGTTGACTGAGGATCCGCTCGTCGTATTGTTTAGGAAGACGACAGGATAGTTGGTGTCGTTCAGGACAAAATCATCTTTACCATCATGATTGAAGTCACCCACCTTCAGTCGGACTGTGGGGAAACTAGACACCAAGTAGTAGGGGTAAAAAGTGCCATCTCCCTTGCCACGGAGAATGGAAGCGCCGTTTTCGTAACTGCCTGCCAGGATGTCAAGATTGCCATCATGATCGAAGTCACCCACCTTCGCATCATAAGTCGCGCCAGAGCCGGCAGTAAGGAAGCTCACTGGTGCTCCAAGACCCTGACTAGTACCCAGCAGCACTAATACACCATTACCATAAACATATCCATCAGTATTTTTGTAAGTACTGACGACCACATCCATACGACCATCGTGATTGAAATCCCCTGTATCAATCTGCGATGCATACGTGTCACTACTAAGAGCCACGGAGCTACTGATGTAGGATCCATTTGCCTGTGCCAAATAGGTATTTACTTTGAAGGGATACCTAGTCAAAACGACGAGGTCTTGCAGGCCGTCATTATTCAGATCGACCGCCTTAATATCACCAGCACCACCAGTAATATCGGAATAGGATGGAACCTGTATCTTCGGCACCAAGCCACCCGGCGTCAGGGAGGTGGCATACAGAGCGCCGTTGATAGGGTTGATGGCGTTATACCCTTGCAGCCCTCCCAGCGTGGGATAAAAGGTCTCGTGGCTGGGATTGCTGGAATTGGCGGTCAGAACGATGGGCAGCTCGGTGATTTGCATCGTGCTGCCGGTGAGAGCCAGGTTCTGCGGGGTCGGCGTGCTGTTCGAGTAAGTGAGCGTGTTGCCGGTATTGCCCCCTGCCCTGAGCCGCACATTGTCCGCTCCGCTGGTATCGATCAGCGGGTAAGCCGTGCCCGTTCCGACGGCTGCCTTCAGAAGATGATCGGCGTAGCTCCAATTGATCGGCGAAGCATAAGCCGAGTTATCGATGACCAGTTGATCAACAAAGAAACTGAGGTAGGTAGAACTGAACGGCGATGCACTGATCGCGGGGTTGGTGTTGATCTTGGCTGTCAGCGTGTCGTTGCCGGTACCGCCGTCGATGGTCGTCAATGTGGTGGCGTTCACCCCGGTCAAGGTGATGGCGTCGTCGCCGCCTCCGGTATTCACTCTGGTCGTCATGGTGCTATTGGTGCTGCTGATGGCAACAGTGTCCTGTCCTTCGCCCAGATCGAGTTCCAAGGCAGTCAGCTTGCCATAGGTCACCGTTTGCTGTCCCGTGGAAGCAATGGTGCTGCTCGTCAGCGTGACGTTGCGGGGAGTGGCATCGCCCACCCGACTGACGGCGACCTTGCTGGCCAGGGCGCCAGCGGCGGTATTGATCGCCAGGGGAGATTGCAGGTTGCGGAGATTGACTACGTTCTGCCCCGTCCCCGAGGTCAAGCCAAAGTTCATCGTCGAAGCGTCGCTGGTCACCAGCGAATTGACGTTCACCGTATTGTTGCCGGTGCCGGAGGTGAGCGCCACGCCGCGGGTGATATTGTTCAGCGTGACGGTATCGTTGCCGTCGCTGAGAGTGAGGTTGGTTTTGGTAGCGGAAATGTTGGAGACAGTGATGCTGTCGTTGCCGAGGCCGGAGTTGATGTTGAGCGCGGCGCTGACATTGTTCACGCTCAAGGTATCGTTGCCATCACCCGAATTGACGGTAACGCTGCCAGTCACGGTATCGACGGTGATCGTATCAGCTCCGCCATTGCTGTTGATGGTGACGTTAGCAGTACTGTTCTTGAGGTTGACGATGTCATTGCCGCTGCCCAGGTTGACGGTGATGTCGTCGCCCGGCTTGTAGCTGATCTTGCGGAGATTCGCCCCGGAACCTTGCTGGATGAGGCCCTGAGTCGCCATATCAAGACCGGCCACGGTGGTGCCATCGATGATGTACGTATCGTGGGTGGTTCCACCTTGAACGACGCTGTCCTCGAATCCCACAATCAGCGTATTGTCGCCGCCGTTGCCATAGATGTAATCGGCGTCAGCGCCGCCCGAGATAATATCGTTGCCATCGCCTCCCCGAATCGTGTCGCTGCCGGCGTTGCCGGTGAGCGTATCATCGCCAGTATTGCCCAGAAGCGTATCGTTGCCCGAACCGCCGGTGAGAACATCGTTCCCGCCCCGGCCACGGAATGTGACATTGCCGGTGCCTGTCGCCGTCATGGTATCGTCGAAGTCTGATCCGGTGACGTCATCGTTGCCGCCACCTGAGACATAGGTGAGCGATCCGCCGCTGGCTGAAGCATCAATGGTGTCGGTGCCGCTGCCGCCGGTGATGGTCGCCGAGCCGATGCCCGTGTTGACGGTGTTGGTACCCTCACCGGTGTTGATGAAGTTGTTGCCCGCTCCGCCGATGATGGTGTCGTTGCCATCACCGCCGTTGATGGTGTTTCTGCCGGAACCGCCGGTCAGGGTATCATTGCCGGCATTGCCATCGAAACGGACATTGCCCAGCCCGGTGGAAGTGATCGTGTCGGCAAGCTGCGCTGCCATAGACCTCGTCATTTCCACCGAGGGAAGTGAAGGTGATGCCGCCATCGTTATCTTCAGCATGGATGATGCTGGTACCCAGGCCATCGGTAAATGTGGCACGTCCGTGGCCGGTAGTGATGTTATTGTTCCCGCTGCCGAGGATGTAATTGTTGCTGCCGCCGTTGTTGGTGATGGTCTGGTTGCCATCCTGGGTGTAGACGGTGGCGTTGCCGGAGCCAAGGATGATAGTGTTGTTGCCTGAAGCACCATAGATGGTTGGATTGGCGCTGCTGGTTCGGTTGCCGTTCTTCAGCAGGATGGTGCCCAGCCCCGTCGCAGCTGTCTTACTGTCATCGGGTGAACTCCCGGTGATGACATCGTTCCCGCCGTAGCTGGCATCGATGGTATCGTTGCCGACGCCGGCATCCAGAATATCGGCACCGCTGCCGCCGATGATGGTATCGTCACCGGCCCCGCCATGGATTTCAACCGGAACGCTTGCCCCGCTGGCATCAATCACATCATTACCGCTGCCACCGGTGATGAGCACCTTGCTGAAACTACCGGCATAGGTCTGGGTGCTGGTAGGCGAACTCTGGCCGGCCGATTGATAGTAACTGACTGTCACGCTGCTGCCGGTGCCGGAAACAACCCACTTCTCGCCGCCGTTGCCCGTGACAGCACCGGCCAGTCGCCGACTGGAGAGCGGACCGGAGTTGAGTCGCAGGACGTTTTGCCCATTGATCTGCGTCGACTCTGCCAGCACAGGCGCTGAGGGAATGTAGTTTCTTGTGGTGTAGCCGAAGACATCACCCAGGCTCAAACCCACGCCCACGCTATAGGAAGTAGGCAAACCAATGGACGACAGAATCTCGGTAAGGTCAAGCCCCAGTACATAGGCGCTGACGTTGTAGGAGCCGCTCATGCCGGCACCCGCGTCAAAGAGCGAGATTAATGCAGCAGGGTTGGAGAAGTTGTTCGTCAGTGCAAATATCTCGTTCAACCTCAGTGCGCCGTCGCCATTGGGATCACGCAGATTCAGATAGACGCCGCCGCTTAAGCCAAGGCCGATGTTAATCTCGCCCACACGCCCTAATATTGCAACGTCAAGGCTAGCTCCACCACCACCGCTGAAGCCAAAGTTCAAACTGGCCACGTTCATCACGCCGCCGGGGACGGGGATGGATACTCCATCGAGCAATTGACGGAAGTCGGGCTTAATGCCAGCCCGGGCGGCTGCGACGATCTTTTCTAACCCTGTGGAATCATAGACGATCTTGAGCCCAGGCACCGATGCCGAGATGCTGGCGCCGGCGTGGACGCCGAAGGTCATGCCGGCGATGCCGGGAATGCCGATAGTCCAAGGCCCTGCGTTCAGGCCGGGGTTTGCGGCAAAGTTGAGACTGGGCGTCGAGAAGCTGACGATATCGAAATGGTTCCCGGTGATCATGCCGAGGAAGTTGCTCGGCTTGAAGATCTCCATCGTGATGCCGGGGAACTTATGATCAAGATCAAGTTGTCCCGTTATGTCAACCAGCTTGATGTTCTTGATGCCGTCAGCGATGACTTCTGATTCGGAAGGCAAGAGAAGATCTGTATTCAGATCGAAGTACCAGGAACCCAGAGCGATAGGCTTTCCGCTGCTGAGAACGGTGGAGATCTGATTGATGCCGTTAGGAATGTTGTTGACAGCGTTAAGGAACCCGGCAAACTGGTTGAAGTCGATGAAGTTGGACAAGCCGAGACTGCCGAACACGCTGTTGAGAACGGGCAATGCACGGTTAAGATAGCCCGCTCCCTGTCCCACAACATTGAGCACCGGCCCGAGAATGGTCTTGTATCCCTTGGCGACCGGAGCGATGACGCTGTTAAGCAGCGACCCCGGATCGAGCTCAATGTTGTTGAAGTAGGGATTGCCCCGACTGACTGTCGGCGTGCCGCCGTCGTAACCAACTGTGACATCCCAGGCGAAATCGAACTCGATGCCGGGCAACCCCAGGGTGGTGCCGCTCAAGCCCATGCTCTGGCCGACAAAACCGGGGATGCCGTCATCGCTGGTGTTAGCATTGACGTGCAGCCTGAGATGAGCATTAGCCACGCGCCTTTCGTGATGTGAGCGTCGATCCCATCGTTGTAGAGTTCATAGAACGCAACCTTGCCCGTGCTGCTTCCCTGAGTCAGATCAGCCGAGACACTGATCGAGGCGTTGCTCTTATCCAGCGTCTGGTAGTTGACCGTCAGCTTCGGAGCGGTGCCGGAAGCAGGCTTGACGCGCGGTGAACTTGATGTTGCCGCCCACCAGCGAGACAGTGATAGTCGGGATGGAGTTGGCCGGGAAGTACTGACTGAGTTGTGTGTTGAGAGCAGTTTGCAGAACACCAACCAGGCTGTTGCTGCCTGTGCCGAGGCTGGCAATCGAATCGTTGACTTCATCCGCCATCACGGTGATGGGTACAGAAGTGTTACCGACCTGGAGGATGAAATCGACATTCTGAGCTAATTTTCCCGAAGAAGTGAGAGGCAGGCCCGCTAGCAGTTCCTGATTGTTGCCCACCTGGGTGCTCGTCGCGCCGCTAGTGAAGCCAAGCGATTGCGAACGCTGGTCTTCATACTGGGTGGCTGAAAAGCCGAAGACCGTGCCGCCACTGACTTTGATATGTGTGACTTCGAGTTCTCGTGATTTGATGACGAGTCGGAAGTCGCCATCCTGCCCGCCCGGAGCATCGTTGGCGGTGAAATCGGGGAGGACGACAAATGGCAGAAGATTGCGCTGTGGAAGGCGGGGATGCTGGCTTTGACCGCATTGTTGAGGGCTGTCGTCAAGTTGACAGCCAGGGCAGCAGCACCGTTGCCAGAAGCGGTGACCGTGACCGACTTGGTGGTTCCGTCGGTCTTGGTGTAGTCAAATGTGAAGGTGGAACTGTAGTTGCCATCGTGCAATATGGTGGGAGCAGAGAGGCTCAACTGCGAACTGGTTCCATCGGTAGCGCTGGCGAGCAACAAGCCGACCTCAGCACTAGCGGAAAGGCCCGGTGCGGTGGTGAATACATCCTGGCCGACAGCATTCTTCGGCGGAGCGGCAAAGACGCTCATCGTCGCCTTGAACTCAGGCACTGCCGTGCCGAACCGATCTTTAGTATCGGTGTTAAAGTAGAACCCGAACTGGGAGTTCATATCGAAGCCAACACCGACGTAGGCATCCCAACTGACCTGAATGCGAACGCCATTGTTGGCCGCCATCTGAAAGTCGAGACCGGGCAACAGTTGGGCGACGCCTAGATCAGACAATGCCAGGTCGAGCGGAACATCGATATGAAACTGCTGAGCCAGGTGAGTATCGAGCTGGAACCACTTGGCGATGCTGGCGGGATCGATGGTCTTGACCACATCAGTGACACTGATGTCGGAACCGGTATCGTTGCCGTCCTGCAACAGCTTCAGCCCGGAAGGTCCCAGGATACTGTAGAGTTGATTCTGAAGCCCACCGATGAGATCGGTGCTTGTACTGGCGTAAAGGCTGCTCACCGCCGATTGCAGCCGGTTGTTGAACGCTGAGAACGATTGGTAGACTGGTCGAGCAGCCTGAAGCAGTTGATTGCCGACTAACGGCAACGAACCAAGCTTGGTCAGTGCCGTGTTGAGAGTCTGGTTTAACCCGTTAGTCAGTGAATTGATGCCCGAATTGAACGTCGCCGGTGAGACGCCCCGCAGCGCCGCATTGAGGCTATCGGTGGTGGAAGGCACATCACGTGCTTCGAGGGTTTCGATGTTCAAACGGTAGCGTGTCGCATCCTTGCGTGCCCGTCGGGCCTGGCGATTAAGACGTGTGGTGCTTAATGATTTGATCCAACGAGCAAACGAGGTCGTGAACATGGTGGGGTTTCCCTGCTTTGGCACAGCAAGGCACTCTGCGGATGGCAAAAATAGATGGCGACGATCCGATGGTCAGAATGCCTCTACGAACTCATGCGAAATAATGATCCTCACAGCCTCAGTCTTATCTGCAATAATTTGAATTCAGATGAAATGAGATTGACTCTTCTACTGTGATGCAGGATATGTCGGGTATTTCTTCTTGATTTCTCTCAAGAGAATTGTCACTGTACTTGTCGGTACTAACTTCGACTAACTTGGGTGATCGCGATGGCCACGAGCCGCACGCATTGGCTTGTCCTGCAGGAGCTTCTTGATCGAGGTGACCCCTCCTTTGTTTCGGAAATACGCAAGTTCGATGATGCAGACAAGCTCAAGGCCTTTGCACCACAATGGCACGCGGACAGCCGATTGCAGGCTCGCCGGTTGCTGATCGCCTACCTTGAGCAACCACTCAATGCCTATCGACATGAACCGCTGGTGAAACGCCTTTTCAAACTTGCTGAAGCTGCGGGTGATGATGAAGTAATGGGATGCTACCTTGTACAACTGGATAGATCCCTGCGACGACTGCGCCGAAAACAACGGCGTAATATGTTTGAGAGGAGAATAAGCCAGCAGGCTGCTCAGAACTTTGCTGCCCAGTGGACCGCCCAGGGAGCTACTCAGGTAACGGTCAACAACTGGGGAGGAGACTATTATGCTTCAGGGCACTTCGTGGATGAAGTCCTTTCGATCCCGGCCGGCACGACCATGCCCCGCCAGTCTGGTTGGAAAGATGTTTTCACAGGACAGACACGCTCATTTACCGAAACGGATTTAGCTCGTCGCTTTCTTTTTTCCGTTCACACCCGCCACTATCTGCGACGTAGAGTCTGGCGTTACTTTCGCTCGATCGGCAAAGAAAACCCACAGCGTTACTTTGCAGCGATTCAACAAGTGCTGCGTAAGTACGACGATGCCGACGTGCAGGATGGGCTCAGTCTATTAGACAACTGGGGCCTGATTCACATCCTCTTTCATCACAGTGATGTGCTAACCGCTCGGGCAAACGGCTGGATGGTGAAGCCGGACCAAACCTTATCCTGCGCTGGCTCCGGCGCCAGCATATCCAGAGGTATGGAGCGATCCCATCATATTGATGGGACTTATTCAGGAAGCCGGGTGCAGGCCCGTCAGGCAGTGGGCAGCCAAGCTCTTGAAACGAATGCCTCCAGAGAATTGGAATCGTATCCCTCTTGAGTCGTGGTTGAAGCTGCTCGAAAGCACTGATGCCGATATTTCCACCCTGGCTGCCGAGGTCTTGCAGCAAGCCACAGGGCTGGAATCCATTACTGTTGAACGATGGATGTCGTTATTGAAGTCAGCCAGCCCGGAGGTTCTTGATGTCTTGACCGGGCTGATTGCCCGCCATGTTAATCCAGCGACACTCTCGTTCCAGGATTTGATCGCATTAGCAAATCAGCGTGCAATCCCAGTAGCACGTCTTGGTATGGGCTGGCTCCAGACCAGATCGCCGTCGTCACTGGAAGAGTGCAAGATGCTGGTCAGCTTCGCTGAAGCGGAGTCGGATGCTCTCCGGGCTGAACTAGTACGCCTCGCCCGCACCAAGTTGAGCGAATCAGCTCATTTCCAAAGTCTGTGGCTGCTGGAGTTCTTTGACAGCCGCCATGTTGAAGTGCGTACTGAAGCATGGGCCTGGTATGATGCGGAACAGAGAGCACAGCAAGATGTTGAACTTTGGAAGAGATTACTCGAATCTCCCTACGACGATGTCAGACTGCGGCTGGTCGCCGAGTTGCAGCGACTCACCTTTGAGAACCCCCACGTACTGAAGCAGAGGGAATCGCTGGACATCAAGAAAATGCACTTCGTCTGGGCTGCTGTGCTGCTCAATACCCAGCGGGGGAATCGAACCAAGCCGATCGTTGTCAGCCAGATCGTCCGCCGGCTTACCGACCATCCCGAAGAAGCAGAAGCCTTGCTCCCCGTGCTGGCGGTAGCCATGCGCTCGGTTCGTGGCCCGGAATGGCGAGCCGGGCTGGCGGGACTGGTTGAACTGATGGAAAGGCAGGAATCGCTGCTCCCGATGATCCAGAAGAACTTTCCCGATTTTCAATTGCAATCGATCCCGGTTTAGTGCATCTTGTTCCTGGGAGGCGTCCGACGACGGACGAGACTATCTTGCTGCGGTGTTCCGCCGCGGTTGCGTTTGGCCCGCGTTGCTTCCCCAAGGCCGTTGTTCTTTAGCCAGGTATGCACTACCGTCGCTTGGCTGAGAAAACGGTGGTTCCCCGCGACGGTAGTGCATACCTGGCTCGGTGAACGTCCTTGGTCGGCACGACGAAGTCGTCCCCGGACGCCTCCTTCTTCTTTCAGGGCCTCTCCATGCAGATGCAGGTGGCTTATCGGCAGCGCAGTTCAGTCATGACGACGCCGACAGCGGTGGCGATGGCACTGGCTCCGAACCTGCGACGCGATCGTGTCAGTTATGTCGGCATGCTGAAAGATGCTCTCCATTTCCGTGAAGCGATCAGTGCCTTGCATGATGTGGTGATCAGTGATCTTCGCTACAAGCCAAAAGACAACTCTGCGTATGAAGCGTATCAGCAGGAAGTCCGCCGTCGTGAAGCGGTTATCAGAACCGGGGCTACTTCTAAAGCATTGACTGCCTTACACCAGGCACTACCTGAGATACCAGTAGGCTTTGAAGACCATTTCCGCAAAGTCCGCACACTCTATTGGGGCAAGCGGCAAGACTACTCCAACTATCTGAGTCGGCACGACCCAGAAGTCTGGCGGCTGCTGATGCCGTGCGACCCTGTCATTACCGTTGCCCCTGATACCGTCTTCTTCGAATGTTTCAGTGCCGACGAAAGCAGCTATGGTTGTCTCTCTGTTGATCGTGATCGCTTCATACAGGAAAGAGATGTAGCCCTCGGAACTACCAACGTCGATTACTCCTGGAACCTCTACGAACATTTCCAACAACTCCGCAGCTATCGACAGACCCAATTCAGCATCGATCCGAGTGGCTTTGAATCGAAGACAACGGATACCGATGGACACCGAGAGGAAAAGATCGATCTGCCCAACAGTTGGTTGCGTGGCTTCATGCAGTTACAGGCAGCGATGGGTCTGCCCACTCGAAAAGTGCCCCTCTCCCGAGAAGCCCTCTACAGCATTCTGGCGTTTCTGAAACGAAACAAGGCCAAACGAAGCCCGAGAGCCCTGCGATTCGATCTCGATCCTGGTAAACCTGTCAAACTGACCTTGGAACCATGGAACCGGGAGATTCATCTTCCGACCACGCTCTACCCAGGCCAGCGCGCGGAGACTATCCGTATCTGGGGGCGTGACCGATTGCATCTGTTATCGAGACTCTTACCAATCATGGATCGAGCTGAAGTCTACCTGCTGGGGACAGGCTTCCCCAGTTTCTGGGTATTACATCTGGGCGGCATGCGACTGACTCTTGGACTGTCAGGCTGGACCACCAACGACTGGACGGGTGCCTCAGGACTCGACCAACTTGCACCACCGGCCAATCCCTCTGCCGATCTCCTGGGCGATCTGGCCGGAGTATTCCGCAACGCACCGGCCCTGACCTTTGAACAACTTCGAAGTCGCACCGGGGCGTCAGTTCCCTACACCGCTGCTGGGCTCAACAAATTAGCTCTCCTCGGTCAAATCATCTACGACATCCCGGCCAATCTCTATCGCTGGCGGCAGATCATGCCGCCTGAAGTGTCTTTGGAAAAGGTGCAGTTCGATAATCCTGAAACGGTGGCAGCCAAGGACTTGATGGCTCGCAAGCAAGTGAAGCTGGAGACGAACGACAAGCGGCCAGACGGCCTACAGATCATCGCCGGCAAAGTGGGAGAACGACCGGTCTCGCTTCTTTTGGATGCGGACGGCAGAATGCTGCGAGCCAAGTGTACCTGCTCTCATCACTTCACCGGCGGACTCAAACGTGGTCCCTGCCGTCACCTCCAGGCTGCACGCACGAAAGCCCTCGGTCATACAACCGAACAAGTGAAATCGGTTGAGCAGTGGTTTAACGCTCTCTGGAATTAATGGATACGTTGATGAGTTTCCTCAATTGGCTCAAGCGACTTTTTGTTCCCGATACGCCTCCGGCGAGTTCCGCAAGTCCTTCAGCGCGGATATGGGTTATCCCACCGACTGCCTCCACGCTGGCACCACCATCCACCACGCCTGATCTGGCCAAAGTCAAGAAACCGACGCCTCCTCCCAAGAAGTTCGACCTGGATGCCGACGACTTTCTCCCTATTGCGCGATCAGAACTGATCCAACAGGCCAAGGAGGGCGGACGTTCCTGGTGGGGTGTCTGGTTTGGCATGCGTGATCGTATTCCGCCGGCAACAGACTCACGGACTAAACTGATTGACCGGGGAATGGTCGCCCAAGGGCTGCTCACGCCAGAACAACTCGTCGAGATTCATCGAGTCGGCGACGAGATGGAGCGGCTTCGCCCTTCTTTTGATTCGATGCGAGCCGAAGCGGCTCGAGTAGGCGAATCAGCAGTTGAGGCAGACCGGGAAGCCCGTCGTGCTCGCAAGGAACTGAAGAAACAGGAAGCAGCCGAGAGAAAGCGATTACGTTTGGAAAGTATCGCTGAGCGCAAGCGTACCGATATCCTCTATCTGGGCAGAAGAGTCTCGCATCAATTAGGTCAGCGAGATTCGGATGCAGCACTGCTCCAGAGAAAGGGATTACCCTTCCTTGCCACTCCAACTGATCTGGCAACTGCCCTCCAACTCAGCATCCCGCAGCTACGCTGGCTGGCGTACCATTCTGAGGTTGCCAGCCGTATTCACTACATCCTTTTCAGTGTTCCCAAACGCAGTGGTGGTACCAGGCAGCTTGCCAAAGCCCATCGTCGTCTGGCCACGGCACAGCATTGGGTTCTGGAAAATATCCTGAGCAAACTCCCGGTCGAACCTTCTGCTCATGGCTTTGTCAAAGATCGAAGCACTCTCACCAATGCCATGCCGCACGTTCAGCAAGAAGTCGTCATCAACCTCGATCTCGAAAACTTCTTTCCCAGTGTGACTTTTCCCCGTGTCCGGAGTGTCTTCAAACGGGCTGGCTACTCACCGTCTGTAGCCACCATTTTGGCCCTGCTTTGCACCGAATGTCCTCGAAGGCTCGTGAGCTTTCAGGGCAAGAACTACTACGTTGCCACCGGTCGTCGAGGCCTGCCTCAAGGGGCCTGTACCAGCCCGGCTCTTGCCAACCAGGTCGCCCGGCGATTGGATAAACGACTGAATGGACTGGCAAACAAACTGGGCGTCACTACACGAGATACGCTGACGACCTCTCCTTCTCAGGCTCGAAGGAGGTTCTCGCCAAAGCAGGGTACGTCCTTGCCCGCATTCGACATCTGACTTCCGAGGAAGGCTTCATTATCAAAGAGAGCAAGACCCGAGTGCTGCGCCGGAACACCGCTCAAGTGGTCACCGGCCTGGTTGTCAACGAGACTCCGCATATCCATCGAAAAGCGCTTCGTAGACTACGGGCAATCCTGCATCGAGCAAGACGTGAAGGACTAAATGCGCAAAACAGAGAGAATCGGGCTAACTATAGACAATGGATGCAGGGAATGATTGCGTACATCAGTATGGTACAACCCCGAATTGGAAATAAGCTTCGAGACGAACTAGCCTCCGTGTCGGATTGAGATTGTTTTGATTTCTTAGAAGGATAAGGCTGACCCAGCGCTTCACCTGCTTGCCGTCAACCACCGCAACCTCGCAACGGTACAACCAGAAACCATGGAGCATGGAGTCACCGAGAGGGGCGATGCCCATGCTTACGTAGCATGCCTCCATGCAGAGAGTAAGATGAGCGGTTGGAATGCCTACATCTTCACCAGTAGATTTTCTTGAATGAGCTGCTCAAAGTGCTGTGTCAGTTGCTGAGCGAATGAAACTGAATGGACGGTTACACCCACTTCCAAATTCCTCTCCTGGCCGGCCGAGGTGAAATTGGCAGAGGTGATCAGGCTGTGTTTCCCGTCAATAACGAGGCACTTGGCATGCAAACTGGAGTGCTGTCCGGAAATGTTTTGACACGAGCGAGGGTCATAAAATAACTCTGGTATTTGCGTCCCTGGCCATTCATGCTCGAAGAAGTGTGTACGAAATGCCTTGGCAATACATTCGATGCTCCAGTCGGAATGATGTTCCTGTCTCGATACATCTAGAATCAGGCGAACTTTGAGGCGAGGAAATTGATTCATCCGCTCGCAGAGTGGATCGAAAATATGCAGTCCTTGTCGAATGCGGTAGCCCACGAGAAGCACATCCCGTTCAGCGAGCGAAAACAGATCGCGTACGACGATGCTGGTATCTCGATTACTGGCCTTCACTGGTTCAGGGCCGGTCCATACCAATTGAACGGCTTCGGCCAGTTGAAGCTCCGCCTCCTGTTTGGAAGCCATGGTTTCTAAGAGTAAGGCCAAGTGACGGGGCTGCATCCCTTCACTTACGAATTGATTCAGCGCTCCTGCCAGAGCTTCTTTGGAAACGGTGTGGCAATACGGAGCAAGCATGGATGCAAGAAACGGTGAACTCAAACGCTCAGACCGTATCGCCCGAGCCAGGTGTCGAAGTTCATGAGCGGGTATGCCTTCGAATTGGATCATATCGGGCTGACATCCGGAAAGAACGCCATGTCACGGTGAAGCAATGTGGGAACCACAAGCGAGCGATCTAAGAAATTGTTGAACTGTTCACAGGAAGTCTCGGCAATCAGCAGACATCCATGGCAGGCAGCTCCATGGCCAAGTATGCCGCTGTGCAGGCTGCTCGGGTCATGCTGAGTACATACCGGGTCATTCGAACACAGAAGCCCGTGCTTGAGAGCATGGTGGATGTGCGATTCCAGGTTGTTCCCTACGTCAATCAAGCCCCCAAGCGTACCTTCCGCATCGGGCGAAGCGGTCAGGATCATCACGCCATACCCTTCTTTGGAACAATAGACCCGTTCTCGCAGGGCACTGAGGGGATAACCACAGTCCAGGGAAATGGACGTGAGCAACAGATGGGCGAAAGTGTGCAACAAATAGAAAGCGGCGCCGGGATAAAGTCGGCCATCACTGGAATGCTCTTGCTTCCACAGGTCGAAGCCATGCTCCAGTTGCTTGCTCCGTTCTTTCACCGCCTTCTTCTCGAGCCACGCCTGGATCTCGTTGGTGCTGAATTGAAGGAACAATCCCTCCCCGCGATTCTCTATCACCGGTAGCCATGAAATTTCCCTTGCCAGGGGGGCTGCTTCCAGTTCCGACTGCAGTTCGCCGTCGAAATCGGCCGAAATGGAAGTGAAGCGCGTAAAGCCTACCTGCGCTACCACTTCACGAAGACGATGGACCAGAAGCACCCGGCTGAATAAGTGCCGCCAGGATGCCGTCCAGTGCGAGATATCCAGCCGACGCGCATGAAACGAACTTTCCGGAGCATCCTGGCCGATCTCATCCTGCGGCGAACTGAGGATGGCCCATTCTGATTCCTTCACCGAACGAGTCGCTTCTTCCGTATCGCCTCGTCGCCGCCGCAGCAGTTCCTCTAACACTTCCTTATCGGTAAAGGGCTCCAACTGCTTCTTGACCTTGGCACGCTTCCGTTCACGGGCAATGTCTGCCTCCGTCTCGGCGATCTCCAGAAACTCCCACACCTCGGCAACGGCCTTCTCCAACTGCGCGAAGTGATCGGGCAGCGAGATGACGCTCAGCTTCACCGGGAAATAGGCATTGCTGGCGTAGCGGATGAGATATCGATTGAAGATGCCGCATTTCTCCTTGCTCAGCGGCCCCAACCACGGACGCGAACCGTCGCAGTGTCCCAGCGCATTCATATTTTTCGTAGCCACGTCGCTCATGGCCCGGCTCATGCCGCATTCACAGCGGACGCGCATTTCCGATAGATCGCCACTGGTGCCGGATTCATCCATCCACAATGGCCGGCGGCACTGTGTCTGGGCCTTGTGAACAAATCCATGCCAGTCGATATCGCCCAGATGGCCTTTCTCGCACGCCCGCACAAATCGGACGGGAACTACCTGATGTTTCTTATTGTCCTCGTCTCGAAACACGCCTCCCTTCACCGCAGCCCGGTGTAGTAATCGCCGAGACTGCACTTTGGTCTTCGCATCATGCTGGAGATACTCCTGCGTCACAAACCATTCCGGAAACAACCATACCGTGATGCCTACGGAGGGCGATGAACCCTGCGCATCCGCGGAGACCGGCGGTGTGTAAAGCCGAAGGTCCTGCACCGTTTGGCCGCGATCCAGAAGGTACTGTACCAGCTTGGCCCGTAGGCGATGTTCGGTGATTTCCTGTCCCGCACTCCGCCAGTGGTCCAGCCCGCCGATGACTACCGAATGCCGTGGCAAATCAAGCATGGCCCCGGGGCCATACATGCCCACGGTCTGGCTCTGCCGCAGTTCCCCCTGGGGTTTGCTTCGCTTAGGACCGTGTCTCATTCGTCCTCCAGGCTCACGCCATCCTGACCCACCAGAAGCTTCACCCACAAATCCACACCCGCCTCCACGTCACGCATCGATCGGTTGGCCCGGAACCGTCGATGATAGGCTTCCAGTTTCTTCAAGTCAGGATCGAGAAACCCATGCAACAGGGGTTGAGGCGACGGCAGTTCCGTTCCGTATTGCATTGGCACGCCTAACTGATGATAACCGCCGGCAATGTGATCCCAGGCATCGAAGAGATCATCCACCAGCCCGCATACCTTGTGTGCCAGGGCAGTCTTTTCCACAAGACTGCCCGAAGATGCCTGCTTCGCCCGCTCCGCCAACTCATCCAACACGTACTTCAGCTTCTGCCGGTGCTGGCTCAGTTTCTCCGCGCTCCGTGCTGCCGTCAGTGGCTCATGTCCCAGCCGGGCCAGCGACACCACCGTGCCTGCCAAACCCCGATCCAACGCTCGAGCCGAAAACGGCGTGACGCTCGTGGCTTCCACACTGCGGTAGAACGTCTGGTGATAGTATCGGAATCGCTCATAGTGCGACCGGTCGCGAGGCTTATGGATGTTCATCATCGTGATGACCAGTCCTGGCTTCGTCGGATCACGCCCTACTCGGCTCGTCGCCTGAATGTACTCGGCATGAGTCTTCGGCTGGCCGGTCACCACCATCAGCCCCAGCCGGGGAATATCGAGACCCACCGAAATCATGTTGGTGGCAATGGCCACGTCCACATGGTCCTTCTCGTAATGCGGCTGCCGTAACTTCTGTCGGGCTGTTGCTACCTCATGGGTCGGCACACGCGAAGTCAGTTCCTGTGGCTCGAAGCCGATCTTGCGGTCGGCGTACAACCCGGTGGCTTCGCTCACCCGCTTCCGCTCGCTGTAATGCTGCAAGCGAGTCGAGATTTCATCCTCAATCACCCGCCGGCTGCTCCCCAGTTCCTTCAAGCTGTTGAAGTAGCCGAGCAACGTCATGTATGGGTCGGCGGGGTTGTTCACATTCTTATCGCCACCCGCCGCTTGATAGGCCCGTTGCCCCGCCGCCAGGAGAGTGAGATAGGTCCGTAGCAGCATCTTCTTCGGGCTGCGACCCTGGGCAGCGATGCCCACGTACAACCGGGCCGGGCTCTCCTTCGCCGGCACCGTCTGGGCGAAGAACGAATCGTGTCGGTTCGGCCCCGGCGGCGGAAACACATCCACATGACCGCGGGTGAATAAACTCTTGATCTGTTGCACAGCCCGTCGCACCGTCGCCGTCGAAGCAACAATCTTCGGCCTTACCGTCTGCCCCTTCACCTTCCGTGAGCACAACGCATCAAGCGCCGTCTCGTAAAGCCCCACCATCGTTCCCATCGGCCCCGAAATCAAATGCAACTCATCCTGAATGATCAAATCCGGCGGCGGCAGCGAGCCACCCAGCGGCATCCCCCGGTTCGCCTCGCCGGCAGGGCCATAAAACCCTTCCGCGTCGAATCGATCTACCCGGCCAAACAGCGCCCCGACCTGTCCCGTCCACGGCATCGCCGCGAACTTGTCCACCGTCGAGATAATGAAACACGGCAACCGGCGGTACAGCGGCTCATCCACCGCCACAATGGACAACGGGTTATCCCGGAAGAACGAGCAGCTTCGGTTCTTGCAACTGATGAGCAGATCATTCGGCTTGTCGTTGTTCGGCACCAACCGGAACGACTCCTTCTCGAACTTCGTCCCGCACCACGGGCACTCTTCCAGCGGAATGGGCGGTGCCTTCGTCTTGGCGGTGACGTAGTCAATCGTCCGCTGCCGGGCCGTGTCCTCCTTGCCGTCGCCCTTCTGACCCATCACGTTGGGCGTGGCGGCCCGGCCCACCCACAGGCCAATCTCAAAGGGCCAGTCGCCCAGCAGTGTCACATCACGCTGCCGTTCCAACTCCAAAGCGCAGATCAGCGTTGCGGCACGACTCAGTTGATCCAGCGTCAGCAGCCGCAGGGTGTACCGCATCAGCACGCTCACGCCCGACGACATCCGCCCGGAGTTTCGCCGTCGTCGCAGCACCAGCGTGAACGCCGCCAGCCCCAGGTATGCTTCCGTCTTGCCGCCGCCAGTGGGGAAGAAGAGCAGGTCCACCGAATTACGATCATCATGTTCCCCCAGCGGGTCGGCAATTCCCTGCAGGTTCATCAGGATGAACGCCAACTGGAACGGCCGCCACTCGGGGGGCTTCACCGCCTCAGGTGTACAGTTCTCCTCCACCGCCTTCCGCTGTCGATAGGCCACCGCCATCACCTGGTTCATCAGTCGGAACGCCGTGAACACCTCGGCGTCATCCAGCAGCTTCAGCCCCGCTTCAATCCGCTTGGCAGCCACCCGGGCGTTGTTCTTCAGCGTCATTGTCTGCTCATTCCGCTGTTTCGTCTCACACCCCGCCGGCACCCGCTGCTTCTCGATCCACGCCCGATATTGCGCCACGAGCGGACTCAACTTCTCCCGCACCGCCTCGGCTGTCTTCAGCGCCGCCAGCGCCTCCATCCCCATCTCCACACCATCGAACTTCACCGCAGCCACTCGTTCCACCTCAGCCGTCGGCAGCCACGTCGTCCGTGCCGCGTGACAAACCCCCTCCGCAAACACCGGCTCCGCCGAGGCGTTGTACCCCACGGCGTACTCGTACTCCTGGCAGTACTGCAAATCGGCCAGTTGCTCGTCATTTTCGTCGGTCTGCACACCATGCAGATTGGGCCGGGCAACGATCGGCTCCTCCGTCCGCACCGTCAGCTCTGCCTGAAACGCATACGCCTGATCCGACAGGTACTCTTGCTTTTCCGACCGACGACTGTTGACCAGAAACACCGACACCGCCCGGGTGCCCTTCGGCAAATGGCCGGCAAGGATCGGCAAGTCGGGCACCGTCTGGCTCGTCACGATCAGGTGCAGCCCCTCGCCCTTGGGCACCGACACATCACCCGGTTTATCATCCTTCGGCACCGCCACCCGCACCGTTTCCAGCCTCGGCTTTCGTTGCCATTCCTTTGGCAGCGCCGCTCCGGGCAACAGTGGCGTCTTCGGATCAGCCACCGGTTCATCAAACTTGGTGGCGACGTAATCGCCCCACCGCACCGTCACCTCAAGATGCTTCACCGTCGGGCCGATCAGCACGCACAATCCTAGCGACGACGGCAGCCTGGCCCGCTTGGCCGACTGTCCCTCCGGCGTCTCGCCATCATTGCCCGCTACGTTCTCGCTGGCGCTGTCCGTCTCGTTGCTCGTCTCGTCAAAGTAGTCCTGCCCATCCGGCACCAGAAACCCGGTGAGATACCACGCACTGGGCCGCTGCTCCAATACTTCCTCCGCCTGATACGCATCACACGGGCCAATCAAATCGAGATGCAACGCCCGCACCAGCTCATTGCGCACTTCGACTGAAGACACCTTATTCTCCTGCGGCAATATGTTTCAACCAGTGTAACGAACGGATAAAGGAATGCGACGAGAAAGTGGGGAGTTGTTGTGTCTTTGCGTTTCGAGCTTGTCCACTATTTGTGCCATGTACACTACGTAGTGTACATGCCTGTTTCAGTGTACATGGCACAGGTTCGCCTGAACCAAATGCAAGAAATCGTGGCAGGGGTCAGATGTACTCATCTGCCCCCTGCATGCCGACCGAGGTGATGCACATTTAGCAGGGGGCAGCGGAGTACCGCTGACCCCTGCCACGTCTCCGGCTGCTTGTTTCATGACAAGATGTAGGATGATTGTTACATGGCACAGGTTCGCCTGAACCAAATGCAAGAAATCGTGGCAGGGGTCAGATGTACTCATCTGCCCCCTGCATGCCGACCGAGGTGATGCACATTTAGCAGGGGGCAGCGGAGTACCGCTGACCCCTGCCACGTCTCCGGCTGCTTGTTTCATGACAAGATGTAGGATGATTGTTACATGGCACAGGTTCGCCTGAACCAAATGCAAGAAATCGTGGCAGGGGTCAGATGTACTCATCTGCCCCCTGCATGCCGACCGAGGTGATGCACATTTAGCAGGGGGCAGCGGAGTACCGCTGACCCCTGCCACGTCTCCGGCTGCTTGTTTCATGACAAGATGTAGGATGATTGTTACATGGCACAGGTTCGCCTGAACCAAATGCAAGAAATCGTGGCAGGGGTCAGATGTACTCATCTGCCCCCTGCATGCCTGCCGAGGTGATGCACATTTAGCAGGGGGCAGCGGAGTACCGCTGACCCCTGCCACGTCTCCGGCTGCTTCTGATCGACTTTCCACCATCACTCCCCAAATAACCCTCGCTCCTCCTCGGCTGACGCCTTCTTCTTCCCCCGCTTCCCCTTCGGCTTGGCTGGTGGTGCCGCTAACCGTTCCTCTTCGGCTCGTACCTTGTTCAGTTCCAGCAGCCGGGCCAGTACTTCATCCCGGAACTCGTCAGGCCAGCGGTACCGCCAGGGTTTCTTCTTTTTTGAAGCGGGAGGAGAAGAGGGAGTAGGGAGTGGGGAATGGGGAATAGGGGAAGACAATGCTCCGCCCACTCCACCCCTACTCCCTATTCCCAACTCCCCACTCCCTGAATCCTCCTCCTCCACATAATCCAACAGAAACTCACACACCGGCTGCAAGTCCTTCCACCCATACGCCTCCAGCACCGCTCGATCCATCGCCGCATGCAACTCGCGCAGCTTCTCGATCTCCGGCTCCCGGCACAGCGGATCGTGAAAGTGGTTGTAGGTCTTGGTCAGCCCTTCGTTGTTCTTCACCATCAACGCCGCCCGATACTCGTAGTACTCCTTCCCCACCGCCTCCAGCCTCGCATCCGTCTCAAAGCCCACCGGGAAGGGGAAGGTCTCGAAGCAGTCGGAGTTTGAATAGTTCAAGTCATCTTTCATTGATGAAGAAAAGAAAAATGCCCATACTTCATGCGCCCGAGATTGTAGCGCTGAAAAACAAGCATAGCTTTCCTGAGGGAATACGCACAACTTGTGAGATATTACATATTGTGCAGGCAAGAACACGAACGACAGTTTGTTCGAGATAATTGGACATACGAGTACTTGTTCAAGACCAGTCTTCGCTCGAATCAAACCGGGCCTCTTTTCAGCGTAGTGCCACCAATATTTACTCAATGATTCTCGATTCTGAAGTTCACGTTCTGGTTTCACGCGTTCCTCAATGATGTTGACTAGTAGCGGCCATTTCTTCGCGTCATTTAACGGCATATCAAAAAAGTCGATCACGTATCTATCATGCAGCAGGCTAGGACTATTATTTACCTCCTCGCCGCCGATGTACGGGAAGATACGCTCCGCATTTCGCTTATCCTTCCTGATCAACTCATGCATCAGGCTGATGGGATTCGCCACGCCGCTCTTATCGGTGTCATCAAACGTAAACCCCATTCCCAGCACAATGCTTCCCTGGAAACTCTTCCCCGCATTTGCCGCCAGCTTCGCCGGATCATCATGCCCACCCGCATGGAACAGATACGCCGTGATGATCGGCACCGGCTTGTCATCAAGTAGGAAGGGAGAATTCAAGGGAGTAGGGAATGGGGAGTAGGCAATAGGGGAAGACGAAGATGCCTTCACCTCTACTCCCAACTCCCTATTCCCCACTCCCTTTCCCTCCCCTACTCCCCATTCCCTACTCCCTATTCCCTCTTTCCAGACATGGACAACACTTACAACCACAGCAGCGAGCCCCGGCCACTTGTACCGCCGCTTGGCGTGGTAGATCGTGCCGCCGTGAGTGCAAATCCAGCGCAGCCCGGTGCTGCGCATCCCCCTGAGCGATAGTGTTGGTGGCAATCAATCCGAAGGTGCCACCCACCCGCAACAATTGAAACGCCCGGCGGAAGAAGTGGGCCACCAGATCGGCGTTGCCATGCGATTCTTCGTGCAGTGCCTTCAGCCAATCGGGATAATGCGGATGATTCCCCGCCGCGATGGTGTTCTTGCCCGCAAACGGCGGATTGCCGACGATGACATCGAAGCCGAATGAGGGAGTAGGGAGTAGGGCGTTCGAGGGAGTAGGAAGTGGGGAATGGGGAGTAGGAGAAGACGAGCGTGCCTTCTTCCCAATTCCCAACTCCCTATTCCCAACTCCCTTCTCTCCCCCAATTCCCAACTCCCTATTCCCCACTCTCACAGCAAACACTTCAGGAAACTCAATCTCCCAATGAAACGGCCGCACCGGATGCTCGCCTTCCGTCAGCCCAGCTACCAGCTTCTCCAACTCTTCAGCGTCGCCCTTGTTGTAAAGCCAGTTCTGGAGTTGCGCGAACCGCTTCACCCGTTCGTTCTCCCGTTCCTTCGGCTTGGTTGAACCGAAGTAAAGGGCAACGACAATGTCGCCAATGAACCGGCAGCGGGCCAGCACCGCGTCAGCATCACGCAGTTGCTTCCCCAGAGCGGTGTAGTCGGCCCCCTCAGCCGACTGGATGATCTGTTGACGCAGGGCGCTCGCCTCGTTCACTGCCTTGGTGATGAAGTCGCTCACCATATTGGCCGGGCCGTCAGCATCCCAGTGGAACCGTTCGATCTGCTGGCGTGACAGCCCCACCAGCGAATCACCCTCCCGCAGGGCATGATCGAGGAACGTGAAAGCATGATCCTTCGCCAAGGTCGCCAGCCAGAGGGAAAGCTTGGCCAGAGCCACCGCCATCGGGTTCTTATCCACGCCATAGAGACACCGCTGAGCGACCAGCCGCATGGCATGAAGCTGTTCGTTTTCATCAGGCGGGATAGCCGGCGCAGCCCAATGCGCCGCCCAGGCATTAACAAGATGCTCCCCCAACTGTCTGCACGCTTCAACTAAGAATGCTCCGGAGCCCATGGCGGGATCACAGACTTTGAGACTCAGAATCTGTTCTGGTGTGGGGGAGACAGAGGGAGTGGGGAGTAGGGAATGGGGAGTAGGGGAGACAGAGGGAGTGGGGAGTCGGGAATGGGGAATAGGGGAAGCCGATGGCGATGCCTTCTTCCCTACTCCCAACTCCCCATTCCCTACTCCCTTCTCTTCCCCTACTCCCAAATCCCCACTCCCTACTCCCAACTGCGCCAGCACCGGCTCCAAAGCCTTCTTCACAATAGGCTGCGTCAATGCCCGCGGCGTATAGTGAGAACCACTCCGCCGCCGCTCATCACTCGGCTGCAGGATGATCGCCCCGACCGGCACCATCTCCGGCGTCACCGCCCTCGCCACTTTCTTCTCGAGCGCACCGAGCAAGTCATCCTGCGTCGCTGCCTCCTTCAGTTCCTTCGCCGCCGCCCCGGTCAGTTCCTGATCGGTCTGTTCCTTCAGCCACTTCGCCCGCTCGGCACCCTTCTGGCGAAGCAGCGTATCAAGGTTGATAGTCGTCGCCGCCCCATGCGTCTTCTTCGCCTTGATAGCAATGCTCGGCCCCAGCGCCTTCTCCAAACGAAATCCCATGATCGCTTCGTAGACGGAGCCGATCTGCTCGACATCCAGCGCGCTGTACGAAATGCGTTCTCCCTCAATGATCAACAGATGCCGCAACACGCGGAACAGACAGCCATCGGAAATGAGTGGCAGTTCAGTGGGAGTTGGGAGTGGGGAATGGGGAGTAGAGGAATCAGAGGGAGTAGGGAGTGGGGAATCGGGAATAGGGGAAGAGGCTGAATTGCCTTTCTTCCCCACTCCCAACTCCCTATTCCCCATTCCCTCCTCCGCCCCCATTCCCTTCTCCTTCCCTACTCCCTTGCCTCCTTGAGACCCTTTTTTCTCGCTTGCAGACTGCGAATTAACGACCGTAGCATTTTGCCCACTTGCTCGGTTTGATCGAGCAGTGGACGGCATTTTTGCATCGTGCTCAGGCCCACTTCCGACGAAATGATCAGATGGGTTTCCAACTCCTTCAGGCTGCCCTGGGCGATTCGGAGAAACTGAATGTACTCCCCCGTGTTTTCCCTTCCGTTGCCTTCCGCGATGTTGGCTGGGATCGACACGGCTGCCCGTCTGATCTGGCTGGTCATGCCGAACAGCTCTTCCTTGGGAAAACTCCTGGTCAGTAGATAACACGCCTTGGTCAGGGCCATGCCGAGCTGCCACACGTTCAGATCGCGGTAAGAGAGAATCATCTTCAAATGCTCCTTGTCCCCACTCACTATTCCCTACTTCCTGAGCCTCGGTGGGAGTAGGGGAATTTGAGGGAATAGGGAGTAGGGAATCGGGAATAGGGGAAGACGATGGTGATGCCTTCTTCCCTACTCCCAACTCCCCATTCCCTACTCCCTTGTCTTCCCCTACTCCCAACTCCCTATTCCCCATTCCCTCCTCCGCCCCCACTCCCAACTCCCTATTCCCTACTCCCTCTAAGAATGCAAATCGCTCCGGATCAAACAGATACCCCTCACGGGCTGGCAGAACGAATCCACCATGTTTCGCTCCGCCATGCACCAAACGAAACAACGCCAGCAACTGTGCCCACGCCCCATACCGTTGATCCATCGTATCGGGGTACCGGCCAGCATCCTCCTGCAAGCGTTCATACAGCCCGGTGATGGAATAGTACTTGAGGTACACCTGATCATTCGACATCAGGCCGCGATCTTCGGCATAGAGCAGGAACACCAGCCGCAGCAGCACGGTCAGCAGGCCGAAGTAGATCTGGTTGGGGTCGTCACGCAGCAGTTCCTTCAGCAACTCTCCTTTCGATAGATCGTGTGCCCCCTGCACGCCCCGCACCAATTCGTACAGTGCGAACAGCACCTGCTCGGCCAACTGTGTGGAGACGAGGTTCTGATACTTGCGACTCTCAGCCAAGAGCGCCGGCAGCCGCAGGGGAACGGGTTGGTGGAAGAGTCGTTCCGCTCCGAGCAGGAGTCGCATGGCTGCGAAGATGGGCCGCCCGGCTACATCGAGCATGGTGTGGATGGGGAAGGTCAGATGCCCGGGTGTCTCTCCCATGTACGAGACCAGCCGGACGCAGGTACCGTTGACGATGAGGCCGATGCGCAGGCCGGTCATGCGCAGATGCCGTTCCATGCGTGTCTGCGGGGTGGTGTGCCAGCTCGAGTGGGGATCGGCCCACGGTTCATCGAGCGGCGTGCTCAGCGGATACTCGTGAATGAGCATCAGCCAGGGAGAGACCCCGGGGCCGGGGCGTAGTTCTTTCACGACATAGCTGGGGCTGAGCGTCGCCTCGAAGGCGGGCAGGCTGACGGTGAGTTCCACAGCACTCGGATCGCTGCCGGGAATCATGTCGCCGGTTTCCCAGCCCAGAACCTCTTGGGCGAAGCGGGGAAAGTCACTGAGGAACTGTAGCGGTTCAGGTTGTCCGGCGACCTCCTGCGTCTTCACCAGTGCCTTGAAGCGTTCTTGTTCTTCTCCCTGATGCGGGTTGAGGTACGCCTGCCCGGCCAGCAGCGCCGGCGCGGAGACGACCAGCCCCACCTGTTGCAGGTAGCCGATCCAATCGCGATGCGCTTGCAGGTTCGGGTCGTGAGCCATGGGTTCCTTTTTCTCCTCCCCTTGGCAAGGGGAGGTTGGGTGGGGTCATCCTGAGTGTGGCCAGAGATACACCAGCCCCACCGGTTCCAGCCGCTCGGCTTCCACGGTGTAGAGCTTCTTAATGCGTCCCGGTTCGTCGGCAATTTCCTGGTCAATCGCTGCGAGCCGTTTATTCCAGTGGCGCTGATCAGCCTCCATCTGTTTCTTTTCTTCGTCCTTGAACTGGAAGAGCACGTTGGCGAAGCGATCGCTTTCGGTCTCGATCCGTTTCTTCTGCCCTTCGAGAATCTTCTTCATCGCCTCGGCTTCCTTGGTGGCCCGCTGGCTGAGCTTTTTGCGTGCCTCCTTGCCTACCAGTTCGCCCCGCGCTTCCAGATGAGGCAGCAGTTCTTCTACATCGCGGGAAGCGTGCTGCTGCAAGAGCCTGGTGATATTCGGGGGCACGACAGGTTGTCGCTGGGTGAGGGCGGTGCGGAAGGTAGCTTGCAGCTTCTCCGTCTCGGCGTCGCTATCCACTTTCAACTTCGACTTGCGCAGCGAAGGCTCCTGCCAGATGGCCGAGACGACCAGCAGTTGCTCGTGCAGCCGCGAGGCCCCGGAGCCGAAGAGGCAGAGCCGACCAATCAGGAGGACTCGCCGCAATGAGTCGCTGGTCTGGGTGATGCAAGCTCGGGCTAGATCGTGATGGACGAACCCCTGAGCGATGAAGTGGTTGAGAATGCGCCGCACCACCGGGTGCTCCAGATGCAGGTGGGCCACTTCATCAGTCATCTTGCCCGGGTCGGCAAAGACGACGGGCCGCAGCGGTGCTTCCCGCCGCCAATCCCACAGAGACTGCTCACGCTCCCGAGGCTGGCGCAGGGCATCGAGCGAACTGGTCCAGCGTGCCCCGTGGCCTTCTTGCTTGTCGAGGGCGGGGAACTGATAGTGGCCATCAGTCAACGGTTTCAACCGCTCGGCTCCCATGAGTTCCAAGCCGGTCGAGATGGCATCGCGGAAGCTGGCTTCTTCCAGGTCGATCCAGTTACTGGAAGCATGATGTAACTCACGCAGTACCTGCACCTGCTTGGCAAGATCCTGTTGGCGATCGCGGGTCGCTTCCAGTTCATCGTCAATGACCTGCTGCCAGGGCGACGCCGCCTGGGTATTCTCGATGGCCTGCTCAATGTCATGGAGCTTCTGACGGGACAGCCCGTCGGCCAGCGGCAAAGCCAACCTGGCTTCGATGATCGGGTTCAGGCTGCCCAGTTCCTTCTTGATCGTCTCGCTCTTCCGCACGAGGGCGGCCAGGATGCGATCCTCGGAGCGTTGCTCGTAGAGGAAGTAGTGGCAGCGTACCTCCGGGGCGGTCTGCAGCTTGCGGTCGATGCGGCCGTTCCGCTGTTCCATGCGGGCAGGGTTCCACGGCACATCGAAGTGAAACAGATCGGCACAATAAGCCTGAAGGTTGAGACCTTCGCGGGCGGCGTCGTTGGCCAGCAGGATGCGTAGCGGGTGTTTGTCAGGATCGGTATTGAACGCCAGTTGTATGCTCTGTCGATCTTCGGAAGGGGTGGAGCCACGGTAGAGGGCCAGGCGTTCCTCAGCTTGATCAGTATCTGCTAGCTGGCCGGTGAGTTGTTCGTGCAGATAGCGAAGCGTGTCTTCATATTCGGTGAAGACGAGCAGCCTACGCTGGTTCCAGGCGGTGCCGGTCAGCAGATGCCGGCGAATCCAGGCGAGCAGTTCCTTCACCCGGGCATCGGGTTCACCCCGCGACTTCTCCGCTACTTCATGCATCTGGTCCAGGAGCTTCCGTTCAGCAGCGGGGATCACACCAGTAGCGGCGCTCAGCCGGGCGATCTGCGTCTCCTCTTCCTTCGCCAATTCCTCGGCGGAGAGCGTGGCCCGTTCATCGTCGCTACCCGGCGCGTCTTTGACGAGATCGAGCAAGGGCAGGGGACTGACTGCGGCAGCTTCGGCTTTCTCTACCGTCCGCCGATGCACCCGCAATGTTCGGGCAAAGGCTTCGATGGAAGAGAACAGACGCTGTTGCAAGCCAATGGTGAGCAACTTCGCCAATGCCTGTTTGCCCTTGGGCGCGTTCGGCGAATCGTGCAGCACGCCGATCCTGATATTCATCGAGCAACGCCGCCAGGACCAGTTCCGGTGCATCGTCGGGAAGACCGCGAATCGGATGCGCCACCACTTTCCGTTGGGGAAAGCCGGGCTGACCGACGGCCCTCAGGTCTTCCTTGAGCCGCCGGACCATGACGGCATCCAACAGTTTGGGGTCCTTGATAGGCAGCCCGCGCAGAAACCGCTGCGGATCGAGAATCTCCAACAGCGCTGAGAAGCTATTGGAATGACCGTTGTGTGGCGTGGCTGAGAGAAACAGACGATGCTCGAACCGCGGCGACAGATCACGCAGTGCTTTGGTGAGCTGCGAATCGATAGCGTACTGCGAACCGCTCGCCGGGGCGATGTGATGGGCTTCGTCCACCACCAGCATGGAACCCGGAGCGAATTCGCCCAGCCATTGCCGAAGCGGCTCGGTGTAGTATTCGTCGATCAGCAACCGGTGGGAGATGATGAACCGAGAGTGGGTCCGCCACGGGTTGGTGCTGAAGCCTCGCTCCCTCCGGGTGCGGATGAGGAAGTCCTTATCCACCTGAATGAACGGCAGACCAAAACGGTTCTCCATTTCCAGTTGCCATTGAGGCAGCACCGAGGGCGGGGCGGCGATGACGATGTTGCGGATCTTCTTGCGGAGCATCAGTTCCCGCAGGATGAGTCCCGCTTCGATCGTCTTGCCCAATCCCACGTCATCGGCAATGAACAGATTCACCCGTGGCAGCAGTAACGCCTTCCGCAGGGGTTCCAGTTGATAGGCATCCAGATGGATGCCGGCACGGAACGGCGACTGGAAGAGCGTCGGGTCTGTTGCCGTGACGCAGTTCCATTGCAGGGTGTGCAGGTACGAGGCAAAGTGCTGTGGCGGATCAAAGCCATCATGGCTCAACTTGTCCCACCTCGCGCTTTCGAGGGGCCGGGCATCCAGTTCCGCTTCCCACAGTACTTCCAGTGTTTGCCCCTGGGCATCGTCCTGAACGCAAGACAGCCGAACGAGAGTCATCTCTCCAGGGGATGGCACGACATCATCGACCAGATACTGCCGTTGCCTCACGAACACGAAGGAACCACGCTTGGGCAATTTGTGTCGAACCATTTGCAGTATTCAGTTTGAATAGTGGGATGCAGTGCAACTATGCTAACTCAAAACGGAGCATAGGCAATCTGCAACTTTTCATTGTGCCCCACGTACTGAAGAGAAGGCGAGATGGGGAATGATCAGTGGGGTCTGTTTATTCTCACTTCTCTCACCACGTCACACTCTAAAAACAATAAACAGCCTGTATCGAGGCTGTTCGAGACTGCATGAATTGTTCAAGACCAATGGGCCCAGCAGGATTCGAACCTGCAACCAAGGGATTATGAGTCCCGTGCTCTGCCGTTGAGCTATAGGCCCGTGCTTTAGCATTGTAGAAAGCGGCGGGGTTTTGACTTAGGTTACGAGCCATGACATACCTGGCTGGTTCACTCTTATTATTGTTCCATTGCCTGTTCATGTTCGGAATGCACTGCCGGCTTCGACCATGAAATACCAAATAGTTGCAGTGCTCTGGCCCACCGTTTGCACAATACCAGTTATGTCCCCGTAGTACCCATCCCGTGTTGCAGAATGGAGACTTACGATGATCCTGCGCTCGAAAATGCCACAGGCTCATGGGAGAATGACGATGCGATTGAACCAGCCCGACCTGCGAGCCCGGACAAAAACGGCCTCTCTGCATGCCATCAAACTCTATAAGAGTCTGCCCGATACGCCCGAAGCGACGATGCTCGGCAAACGCATGCTCCGCACCGTGACCCGGGCTGGGGCGTTTTATCGAGCGGCCTTGCGATGCAGCAAACTAGCCGCCTATGTGAAACGGCTCGATGGGGCACTGTACGATCTCGACCTTGCAGCCTACTGGCTTGAATTGATGATCGATGGCGAAATCGAGCCACGAATCAACATGCAAAGTCTCCTCACCGAAGTGCATGAATTGATGGCCATCCTCGTCAGTTGCCGTAAGACCGCCAAGAAAGCGGGCAGCCGGCAGACGGCGATGTCGAGTAATTAGGAGCCAGGAGCCAGGAGTCAGGAGCCAGAAGGAAGACGGATATTCTCGGGTATCATCTGTATTTTCTATTCTGGCTTCTGACTTCTGGCTTCTGGCTACTTCGCCACGAACCTATTGCCAAGAAACGCTGTCTTAGATAAAACCTCCTATCAAGACGGCCCCATCGTCTAGAGGCCTAGGACACAGGATTTTCACTCCTGCAACCGGAGTTCGAATCTCCGTGGGGTCACTTGCTCGTCTGGTTACTACCGGATGGCTGAACTGCTGAAAAGGCTCCCCTTTGCAAAAAGGGGAGCCTTTTCGCTTGCCTGGAGTCTTGGCTCAGCAGATGATCTTGGCAGGCCAGGCTAAAAGATAACTACCTGGATCAGTGATCGAGAGACCTCCATGCTTCCAGCCAACTATCAAATCCGCCATCTCATCCCAGACGACTACGCTGCCATCGTCGATATCTGCAAACGGGTCTACCCTACCGAAGTTCCTTACACCTTCGAAGAACTGGAAGATCATCGAAAGGTCTATCCTCAGGGGCAGTTCGTTGCCTTTGACACGACTCATAACCAGGTGGCAGGCGTTCACTTTACCATTCGGCTGCGGCTGAGAGATTTTCACGTTGATGACTCGTGGGACATCCTCACGGCCGGCGGCACTTTCCTCGATTTTAACCCCCAGGGCCACACGCTCTACGGCGCTGACATCATGGTGCATCCCGGCCATCAGCATCACGGCCTCGCACATGCTCTGACCGATCAGGCCCGTTTCCTGGTGATCGAAGAACAACTGTGGCGTCTGGTGGGCGCCAGCCGCTTGCCAGGTTATGGCAAGCACTGTCAGGAGATGAAGATCGAACAGTATGTGGACGCGGTTCTTGCGGGGAAGCTCTTCGATCCCGTGCTAAGCATCCACCTCAAAGATGGTTGGTCAGCCATGCGACCGATCCATGGCTACCTGCAACACGATGAGGAGAGTGCCGGTTGGGCCGAGGTCATCCAGTGGGTCAATCCTCAGTGCCCGCCGCCTGCCGAAATCGATCTGCGTAACATGGTGTGACCTGCATTTCTATGATGTAGCGGAAGTCGCCAGACTTCCGTGCTTGAACTCGAACGGAACTCATGGCGAGTTCCGCTACCGAGAATGCCTTAGAGCATCTAACAAAATGAGCGTATCATTCTCCCCTCTCCCCTGGAGGGAGAGGGGTTGGGGGTGAGGGGGTCTTTTTGTTAGACGCTCTTACTTCTTATGATGGATATCCTTCTCCGTGATGATCTTGTGCATGAACACATCATGCGGGGCGACCGGTATCTCCGGGAACAATTGGCAATCGAAGGCCAGGGCCACCAGTGGCGTATCCTGGCGGGTATTCTCCAGCAGCTTGTCATAATACCCTTTGCCATGCCCCATCCTGGCGCCGCGGCGGTCGAAGGCGACGCCGGGTACCATCACCAGATCAATACTTTGGGGATCGACCTGCTTCTCAGGCAACATTCGCAGTTCCGGCTTGGGTTCCAGAATCTTGTACATGCCGACGGCCAGTTCATCCATGCTCTCGAGGCGGAAGAGGGCCAGCTCCACCGTTTCGGTACACCAGGGAATGACGATGGTCTTGCCCGACTTGAGCGCTTCAGGAAGAGAGTGTCGTGTGCGCACTTCGCTGCGGACATCCACATAGAACAGCACCGTCTTCGCCTGGTGATATTCCGGCAGGCTCATGAACTGGTTGACGATATGCCTGCTCAGTTCGTCCTTATTCTCCAAAGCATTCCGCCGGGCATGGGCTTCCTCCCGGAGAGACTTCTTCAGCGCTGCAATGTCATCAGGAATCACGGGTCGTTCTCTCCGGGTGAGTGCTTCTGACTTGATTGTAGAAAATAAGTGCTCAGTGCTCAGTGCTCAGTGCTCAGTGCTCAGTGCTCAGTGCTCAGTGCTCAGTGCTCAGTGCTCAAGCAGAAAATGAAAAACTGAGCACTGAGCACTATTCATACTTCGTTGTGTATTATTTACAAACCACCGAGCACCCAGCACTGAGCACTATTCTCCCCCGTTACAGTTTATCTGGGTGGCATAGATGGAATCCCCTCGCACGGATTATGGTCTGCCTGCACCAACCTGCGATTGCGATGGCCTTGGGGGAAATCTACTCTGGAAGTGACAAGCCAATATACAGTCGCAGCGATGGCTCCGGGGGGAGCAAACGTGTTCCACGGAACATCCTCGAAGCGGCTGATGACTAACTCGGAATCGGGGAAAACATGAAACGGTATTTCGTATTGCTGGCCTTGGTCGGGTTCGTCCTGACCTCGACAGGTTGCACCGCTACCTGCAAGAAGATGTTCGGTTTAGACAAGCGTTGTGATTCGGGCGATGCTCCGCCGCCACAGTTCGTAGCGCCCGAGCAACAGTTCAGCGCTCCGCCGCCCATGGTCTCCGGCCCCGTAGTAAGCGGCCCAGTGAACTTCCAACAGGCCCCATGCCCCTGCAACACACCGAAGTAAGGTTAGGATGTATTCCTACCTGCAAATTGGTCCCGAAGGGACTACCTGAAATAGCCCAGGACTTCAGTCCTGGGTAGGATTCAAATACATTTCTCTGGTCCTGAAGGGACTACCTAAGCTTTGACCCAGGACTAAAGTCCTGGGCTTCATCAGGTGATCCCGTTGGGATCAGTCGTATTCTTGCTCTCTAACTACTAATGCGAATAACAATCGAGAGGTAAAGAATCATACCTCTGTTACCATCACAATAACCCGTCATCTCCTTATCGGCATCGACCCCATCACTACTTGAATCATTTTCATAATTGCACCGCTGCGGCCAGATTGACAGATCATCCCCACTACGTTACAGGGCTTCCCTCAATCAACTGACGAGCGAGTTTCCATTCGGTGTAGCGGAAGTCGCCAGACTTCCGTTCCTGATTTGAGACGGAACTCTTGGCGAGTTCCGCTACGGATCGACGGGGATGTTCTGATGCGTCAATGGTTATCACTACTGCTGCTCTCCACATGTCTGCCCGTGGTCATCGCTCAAGACCCGGCACCACCCGGCAACTCGGGCTTCGCTACCGGTTCAACTCCGCCGCCTGCACCCACCCTCGATACCTCTCTCCCCGGCACGATCGTCGGCGGCAACTCCATCGCCCCGACTGCCAGTAGTCCCTACTTCCAGGGTGGCATGAACATCAACGTCAACATGCAGGCCGGGAACGTGCCGCCAAACACCATTCAGCCACCTTCGCAAGGTCTGCCGCTGGGCCCCGATGGCCGCATCCAACCCGTGCCTGTCGAGAAGAACGTCACACCTCTCCAGCGTTTCTATCAGGATAGTCTCTTCCACTACACCTGGATCGACTTTGGCGACAACCCCGGGCTGCGGATCAACCGAATTGAAATGACCAACGCCTGGGCAGACATGCGAGCAGCCAACTTCTTTACCCGGTCAGTCGCCGACGCAGCCGATCATCACTTCAACGCCGGCCTCAGCTTCAGCGTCCAGTGGTGGAAGGATCAGTTTGGCGAAGACCAGGTGCCAGGCAACTTCATGCTGCCTCCGGTGCTCTACGATCTCTACATCGACTTCGGTTGGCGGGCAGCCATCGCGCCAAACTGGCTCGTCGATCTGTCGATCTCACCCGGCTGGTCCACTGACTTCCGCGTGACGCCTCCAGATGGTTTCCGACTGCGTGGCCACGCCATCACCATGGTCGATATGCTGCCCAACCTGCGTGGTGTGCTCGGTATCTGGTATCCCAATCGAGCAAGCACCAAGATCCTGCCCGTCGCCGGCTTTAGTTGGCAGGCGAATGAAAGCACTCGTGTTGAAGCGATATTCCCTCAACCCCGCATCGTGCATACCCTGGGCTGCTGGCATGGCACCACTTGGGAACTCTCCGTCGGCGGCGAATGGGGGGGCGGCACCTGGGCCTTCAAAGATCTCGAGAACGAACGGGAAACCATTGATTACAAAGACTTCCGTGCCCTGGTCGGCATCGCCTGTAACGGCACCAAAGGCCAGGCGCTCATCCAGGCCGGCTACGTCTTCAGCAGACAGGTACAGTACAACATCCACACCAACTTCGACTTCGACCCAGGCAACTCCTGGATGGTACGAGTCTGCTGGGATTATTGACCCGGTTGACCCCGGAGGGGTCACAGCGATTAGCCGGTGGTTGAGCGAAGCGACACCACCGGATAGTAAGAACAGTAGATCTCAGCACCCTGAAAGGGTGCCAGCAGGCACATGCTCTATTGAGCCTCTTCTTTAACCCCTACGGTGTATGGATTTCTATTTCTGACTAACCGGTGGTATCGCTTTGCTCAACCACCGGCTAATAGCTACGATCCCTCTGGGATCAAATACTGACTGACATCTTTAGCTGCCAATACCTCACCGCTTTGCCAGTGCTTTACCATACCCATTCACAAACAACACCAGCGGCACATCATGCTTGCCGTTGTTCAAGTCCGCATTGTGCTTCAGAGGAATGAGCTCGCCGTCCTTCAATTGTTCTTTCCACTCGGCAGCATAGTTCTCGGGCATGATCACAAAGATCGGTGCAGGCCGAGTCGCCCACCAGGAGAGGTTCTCCCACTCCCAGATGCGTTCGACCTTCTTGCCCAGTTCCCAGGCCAGTTGATGCGAATCGATGCGGAACAAAATCACCTGCCCCGGTGCAGGCAGATACCCCCGCACCAGATGGGCGAACGGCTTCATCGCCCGCTGCGGCTCCCACTGTGGCATGATCCATTGAATATAGGTGAACCATCCCAGAGTGATGCAGACCAGCCCGCTGACAGTTATGCGTTTGAACCACCAGAGACGCTGCTCGGATAGTTGCATCCACCAACCATCCATGCAGATGCCTATGAGTAACGCCAAACCCGGATAAGCAGGCAGCAGATAATCAGCCCGCTTGTACTGCATCACGCTCATGACACCGAGGATGCTGACGAACCAGACCAACCCCAACCAGGCCAGCGATGAAGTGATCTGCCTACGATACAACGCCCACAGGGCTACGGGCAACAACAACCCCCACGGTGCCGTATCAAGCCAGAACCGTGCCAGGTAGAACCACCACGCATGCACATGGCCATCAAGCTGCTCATCCCCTCCCATGCCACGCTGCAGATTGTGTTTGATGACGAACTCTTCGACGAACTTTCCTTTGGTGAAGTCATTCATCCACCACGACCACGCCAGGACGATAACAACAATCCCTGCCCCACCCCAAAGCGTAGATATCCAAAAGGAAGTCCAGCCTGGTTTGTAGTCATCACGCTCCGCGTGATGATTCAACCAAAGTGACACCATCCACGATGGCAGTATTACCGCTGCAACCAACACCCCCGCAATCGGCCCCTTGAGCATCACCCCCGCCAGAAGGCACACATACCCCAAGCCATACCACGCCTGCCGTCTCCACCCCACCGCCTTCATCCCCGTCCAAAAGCTGACCAGCGTCCACGTTACCGCCGCTGTCAGTGGCATGTCAATCCGCCCGACCCTGCTCATCCATGTAAAGTGAATCATCGTCCACAGCACGATCATCGCCAGCCAACCGGCCCGGGTGTTGCCCGATTGTCGCAACAGAAAGAACAACGCCAGCCCCGTGAGGATCGATCCCAACACCGCTGGCAACCGCACCGCCACCGCATCGACCTGACCCAGCATCCAGCCCAGGCTCGCTGTCAACCAGTAATAGAGTGGTGGCTTCTGAAGCTCCGCCCGACCATCAAACAGATGAGGCAACCGCCAATCGCCGCTATCGAGCAGGCTCTGTGCATCCTGCGCCGCCCGTGCCTCGTGACTGCTCCACAGTTCGCGTGTTCCGAGTCCGTGGAACATGAGGACGTAGAGGAGGGCAGCAACAGCGAGTACCTTCAACATCGATCTCATAGTAAGGCTCGCCATCGGTAAGGATGATAACCATTCGGAGACGTTGATTGGTGCATAAGGACGATGTCTTGGCATCGCAGCCCCGGAGGGGCGACCAGTTAGTAGCCGGGAGCGTTAGCTCCCGGTAGCCAGCAACAAGATCGGCAGAGCCCCGGTAGGGGCGATGGTACAGTGAATGGTTCGCAGTCCCATCGCCCCTACCGGGGCTCACTCTTCGTTTCGCCTCTAACCAGGGGCTTGCGCCCCTGGCTACTGACCAACGCCCCCATCCGGGAGCTAAGACCAGCATGTTTAATCATGCTGCCTTCGACTGTTCGATCTTCTGCACCGGCTCGTCTTGTTTGATCACTGCTGCGATCGGGTTGGAGGCTGGCTCTCCCCCCTTCGTCGCCTTGGGTTCCTGAACGGCGACCGGCTTCACAGCCATCGGCTCATCCTGCCAGCGATTGCCGAACGCTTCCTGCAACCGCTGATACGCTTCCGAGGTGCGAAGCAACTCTTCATGCGTGCCCACTGCTTCGATTACGCCCTGGTTCATCACCATGATCCGGTCAGCAATCTTCAGCGAACTCGCCCGGTGGGTGATGACAAAGGTCGTCCGGCCCTGGGCGAAGGTTTCCAGTGCTTCATGAATCACCACTTCGCTCTCAGCATCGGTGGCGCTCGTCGCTTCATCCAGAATCAGAATGGCTGGGTCACGCAGGATGGCCCGAGCCAGGGCGATGCGTTGCCGTTGGCCGCCGGACAGGGAATTGCCCATCTTGCCGACACGAGTCTGGTAACCCTTGGGCAGCGAAGCGATGAAGTCGTGAGCATGGGCCTTCTTCGCAGCCTCCTCCACGTCTTCCTGTGTCGCCCCGTAGGTGCCATAGCGGATGTTGGAACTGATGGTGTCGTCGAACAGCACCGTGCTCTGTGTCACGTAGCCCAACTGCGACCGCAGGCTGCGGAGCTTGACGTTGCGGATGTTCTCGCCATCGATGTGGATGGTGCCATAATCGGGGTCGTAGAACCGGTTCATCAGGCTCATCAGCGTGCTCTTGCCACACCCGTTCTTGCCGACCACCGCAATGGTCTCACCATGTTGAATGGTGAAGCTGACATGTTTCAGCACCGGTCGCTCAGGAGTATAGGCGAAGCAGACTTCCTTGAACTCGATTGTCTTGGCGTGACGGGGCAGGCGAGGGCCACGAAGGTTGGGGTCCACCGCCGGCTTGCGATCCATGATCTCGAAGATACGATCAGCTGCGGCTGCAGCAGCCTGCACCCGACTGAAGATGTTCGACAGCTTCCGCATCGGCTCCGCGGTGGCCACCAGCAGAATATAGAGCGAGAGAAGACTGGATGCTTCCAACTGGTTGTTCAACACCCGCTGGCCGAAGATTTTCTCATCGCCGGTGAGGACCAGGTACGTTCCGAGCGCCAGTGACGCACAGACAGCTGAAACCGCCAGGAACTCCATGATCGGATCAGTGCCCGATTCAAATCGCACGACCCGCATGCCCTTTTGAATGAAGTCCTTGCCTCCCGCATGCAGCCTGCGTCTTTCATGCTGTTCGCCGGTGAACGCCTTCACCACCTGCACCCCTTGCACGCCTTCCTGCAGAATCTTGTTCAGGCTAGCCATGCTGGCGAGCACCTTGCGGCTTGCCTGCCGCATCAGCTTGCTCACCCGGCTCATGAAGAAGACAGCGACGGGGACGAGGATCAGGAAGACCAGCGTCAGTCGCCAACTGATCATGCACGCGAGGATGATGCAGACGAGCGCCTTCAGCGGCTCCACGACGAGCTTACCGCTCATGGTGCGCATGCCGCCGCCGAGCGTTTCGGAATCGGAGGTGAACCGGGTCATGATGCCGGCTGCTCCGGTATTGTGGAACTGCTTGATGTCCTGACGGAGCACCTGGCGATAGAGCCGGTTGCGAATGTCGAAGATGGTGTCGTAGACAAACCGGGCGACCAGGGTTTCCTGGAAGAAGTCGAACACGCCTTTGAGGGCGACGCCTGCCAGCACCATGCCGAAGATGATCAAGAGCACCTTGAAGGGGTCTTCGGGAACGTAGATATCGACAAAGCGTTTCAGCTTCCATGACCAGTAACTGGAGCGTTCTGTGGAAGCGAGGTTCTCCTGATCTCGTGCCAGGAGACCGGAGATGGCAGCCAATTGCTTGTCTCGATCAGCAGAAGGCGGTTGACTACTGATCTTCGCCTGCTTCTCTTCCCCCTCGTTCACGCTCTTGCGCAGCGCATCAAGCTGGGTATCGTACTGCGTGATCTGTTCGTTGATCCACTGCTGGGGCGTTTTCTTCTCGGTGAGGATCTTCAGAAACGGATAGATGGCGGTGAAGTTGGCTCCCCAGAGCAGGGCGACCATCACGGCACAGGCCAGCGAAGCGAAGAACTTCCAGCGATGAGGCCACGCGAACTGTAAGGCACGGAAGAAGTTATGCATGCTGCCTTCCTTGGCTGCAGAGCGAGATTGATTCTACTCTCTTCCCCTCAGTTCCTCTCCCCCTTGGTAAGGGGGAGTTGGTGGGGGTCGGAGGGGGTAAAGGCCTTGGCAAGAACCCCACCCAGCCTCCCCTTGGTAAGGGGAGGAGCAAAATAGGCCCGTTCTGTACCAAATTTTGCGAAGACGAGCAAGCACAGCCTGACGGTGACTCCTGGCAAAATGGGCAAGCTCAACCGGTTATTCAACCCCTAGCTTTTTAGGCTGAAAAGGCTCATAATTCCTCTCATTTGATGCTTGAACTGCTATTTGAGCGGGCTATACTAATAGCCGTCGGGTAACCACTTTCCTCTCTCTGTTAGAAGGTGAGTTATGCTTTCAGTGATGTCCGATCTCGACATGATTGAAGAACTGAAGCTACGCCGCTGGGCACGCGAGCACTATGTGCCACGGTCACAAAGGGAACGCAACTGGCATCCCATTGTGCTCGAAGAAATGGAAAAGAAAGATCGCGATCTGTCGCAGGGCATCATCAGTTATGCCTCGCTGGTATAAAAAGATACCCTCGACTAACCAAACACTACGCTCGGGCCACCCCGAGCGTTGTTCGTTGAAGAGTGCTCAGTGCTGAGTTCTCAGTGCTCAGGATGAAAGTCACTACTGACCTTGGCGTTAACAGTTGAGCACTGAGAACTCAGCACTTAGCACTTCGCTCTTCCCCCCATTTTCGCCAGAATCGCAGTAGATGTAGACAAACCAGCCCGCTACAGGTATACCATTGCATGAATACTGTGTGGTCATCCTGATGGCTGCAACAGACTTCCCCGGTGGTGAATCATAACATGATCACGCCGGGTATATGCCTGTGCCCCAAGGCACTATTACTTGAAGAACAGAGGAGTTATTCATGGCCGACACGAACATCGAAGCTCGCGTCATCGAGATCGTCAGCGAGCAGATGGGCGTTTCCAAGGACCAGGTCAAACGCGAAACCGAATTCCAGAAAGACCTCAACGCTGATTCGCTCGACGTTGTCGAACTCGTCATGGAACTCGAAGAAGAGTTTGAAATCAACATCCCTGAGGACTCTCAGGATAAGATCAAAACTGTCGGTGCCGCCGTCGATTTCATCGAAGCGGAACTGAAGAAGAAGAGCTAAGTCACCCTGACACGTTCCTTCGGAGGCAGCGGAGCACATGCTTCCGCTGCTTTTTGCATAATAGCTGACAGCTTACAGCCGACAGCTAACAGCCAAAGAAGTTGCAGTTGACCGTTTCTGCATGACCATTGATAACTGACATCTGATCGCTGTTGGCTGTGAGCTGTCAGCTTATCCCTTCTGAGATAGTCCTATGTCACGACGACGAGTAGTAATCACTGGCCTGGGCACCGTCAATCCTCTTGCCCGATCCGTTCCCGGCTTCTGGGGCAGCCTGCTCGAAGGCAAAAGTGGTGTTGGCCCCTGGACGCTCTTCGACGTCACCAACTACAAGGTGAAGTTTGGCGGCGAAATTCGCAACTACGCCCCCAACCCCACCCTCATTGATAAACGCCTCCAGCGCCGTATGGATCGGTATTCCCAGTTCGCCCTCGAAGCAGCTTACGAAGCCATCGTCGATAGCGGTCTGAAGATGACCAAAAACGAGAACAAGGAAATTGAACAGGAATACCAGGTCGAAGGCTACGAGCCCTTCCGCATGGGTGTCATCATGGGCAGCGGCATCGGCGGCCTCAATGAATACGAAGATCAGCACGAGATCCTGCTGACCAAAGGCCCGACCCGTGTCAGCCCGTTCGTTATCCCCAAGCTCATGGTCAATTCCGCAGCGGGGCAGATCAGCATCTACTTCGGTCTGCGTGGCCAGAACTTTGCCGTCGCTACCGCCTGTGCCTCCGCAGCCAATGCTGTCGGCAGCGCGCTGCGATCCATTCAGTACGACGAAGCTGATATGATCGTCACCGGCGGCAGCGAAGCAGCCATGACCCGCATGGGCCTCTCGGGCTTCATTCAGTGCATGGCACTCTCCAACCGCAACGATGCTCCCCAGAAGGCCTGTCGCCCCTGGGACAAGGATCGTGATGGTTTCGTGCTCGCTGAAGGTGCCGGCATGGTCGTCTTTGAAGAGTACGAGCACGCCAAGAAGCGTGGGGCGAAAATCTATGCTGAGGTAGCTGGATACGGCGCGACCGGCGACGCCTTCAACATCACCGCACCGTGCCCCGATGGCAGCGGTGCAGGCAAGGCCATCGAGTTAGCTCTGAAAGACGCCAAGCTCAACCCCACCGAGGTCGATTACGTTAACGCTCACGCCACCAGCACGCCGCTCGGCGATCTCGGCGAAACGATGGCCATCAAGAGCGTCCTCGGCAAACACGCCTACAAGGTCCCCGTCAACGCCACCAAGAGCATGACCGGCCACACCCTCGGTGCCAGTGGCGGCCTGGCCATGATCGTCTGTGCCAAGTCCATCGAGACCGGCAAAGTGCATGGCACCATCAACCTCGATACCCCTAGCGAAGGCTGCGATCTCGACTACGTCCCCCACCATGCCAGAGACCACAAAGTCAAAGTCGCCGTCCTCAACAGTTTCGGCTTCGGCGGCCACAACGCCTGTGTCGTCATCAAGGCGCTGTAGTATTTCCTTGCAAAGAGGCGGCCATCGCCATGGCAGCCTGAAGCGCAAGCGAGGGTGGACTTCGCGATTGCACGCGCCCCTCGCTAGCGCTTCAGGCTGTCATCGAAACAGAACACAAAACACACCATGCCCACCACCATCGACTGGCTCTACCGCCGCAACAACTGCGACTCCTGCGAGAAGGCAGACAACTACCTCAGCCAACATCACGTCGAAATCAAATCGACCACCGATGCCCGCAAAGAGAAGCAGGGCGAAGCAGCAGCCCTCGCCCTGGCCAAAACCGTAAACGTCATCATCACCGTCAAAGGCAAGAAGTACTCGAAGCTCGATGTAAAGAAGGATAAACCGAACAAGGCCACCCTCCTCGCAGCACTCCTCGGCCCCACCGGCAACCTCCGTGCCCCCACCTTCCGCCACGGCAAAACCCTCTTCGTCGGCTTCCACCCCGATGGCTACAGCGAAGTCTTAAAGACCGACTGAGGCGAGCGTCAGGGCGTCAGCCCGACGTGTGTAGCCCTTTACATTTGCCGAACCTCTCGACAGATACGATAATGGCTCAAACCTCTTTTCATCCAGGAGTCGGCGATGCGTTATGGTTTGTCTTTATCTGCAATGATCCTCTGCCTCGTACTCATCCACGCAGACGATCCACCCAAAGATGGCAACATCCGCATGCCCGTGGCAAATGCTCGGTCGTCTTCCCCGCCAAGCCGACCCTCGATGCTGACAAGACTTCGGACACCTACCTCCTCGGCGAGAACAACGACAAGCATGGCTACGTGCTGAACGTCGGCTCGTTGACGAACAAAGTTGACCTTAAGGATGAAGAGAAAGTCAAAGGCGCCTTCAGTGCCATGTACACCAAGCTGCGTTCCTCACTCGGCACCAAAGCCAGCAAAGCCCTGCAAGGTACATACGGCCCGGATAAGTACCCCTACCGCTACTACGAGTTCGACCTTGCCGATGGCGTCTACTGGACAAGAGTCGTCCTGACCCCCGACGCCATCATCTCCGTCACCGTCAGCGGCCCCAAAGACTTCGCCCAAGGCGAAAAAGCACAGGCGTTTCTGAAGTCGTTGAAGGTGGATGCGGTGAAGAAGTAAAAAGTCTTCTTCAACTATCTGAAGCGAGTGTCAGGGCGTTAGTCCGACGTGTAGTGAAGATTGTTTAAGCGATGGAGATATTACATGTTCAACTGGTTTAAGAAGAAGCCTAAGCCGCCGGAAACGCCTGGTGATATTGAATCCCTCATGCAGGATATGAACAAAAGTGCATTTGAAGTTGCAGGATCACTTGATGTCATTCTGGACTACTCTGATGACTCTGTACAGAGAGTCGATTCGATCCTTGGTCAATTTCATGACCACTATCGTAAGACACAAGACGATTCTGGGCTTCGTGGCAATGCTATCTTCTTTGCAGCTTATCTTGGTGAGGTGATACGAAAGAAAGGCTTTGGAGGTACGTGGAGCCGAGATCATCCAGATGTGGGTGAGAATTCCTTTCCCTTTTCTTGAAAAGGAGCAGATTTGTTCTTGTATGGATGGTGCCTGAAAAGGATCTTTGATGGTACTCAAGACAATGTTTGGTCGAAGTACCAGGTTTGTGTTCTGGAGAAGCTGAACAACAAATAAGAAGCACATCAACAATACTCTCTTTCCTCCTGCCTTCTAGCTCCTGCCCTATGACTCCTATAATACCGCTGCACCCCCAGGAACACGACAACCATGAACTCCGCACTCCAAGACCGTATCGCTCAATTCCGCAAGATGGCCCAGCGATGACCCCGACAACGAACTCGGCCACTTCAGCCTCGGCAAAGCCCTGATGGAAGACGGCCAGTTCGTGCCTGCTGCCCGAGTCATTCCAGAAGACAGTCGAACTGAACACGCAGTTCTCCAAGGCCTACCAACTCCTCGGCCAGAGCCTGATCAACGCCGGCAACAAAGCAGCTGCGGCCCAGTACCTCACCAAAGGGTTCGAGGTGGCCGATGAACGGGGCGACAACATCCCCCGTGAAGAGATGGCCAAGCTGCTCAAGAGCATCGGTGCTGAGGTGCCCGCCTCCAAGCGAGCCGCCGCCCCCAAGATTGAAGGCGTCGGCGGGTTCGCCTGTCAACGCCCCGGCTGCCTCGCCGCCACGAGCTGTACAACTCCAACGCCCACCCATGAGCGATGAACTGGGCCAGCAGATCTACAACTCCTGCTGTGCCGAGTGCTGGCAGGAATGGCTCGGCCAGGGCATCAAAGTCATCAACGAAATGCGCCTCGACCTCAGCGACGAAAAAGGCCAGCAGGTCTATGATCAGTACATGAAGGAATACTTGGGGATGGCATAGTTGCCATCACGCTCCGCGTGATGGAGCGGAGACAATATCTTCCTCGTTCCCAGGCTCTGCCTGGGAACGCACTGCAACCGAGGCTCCGCCTCGGCTTACCAACGTCAAGCGTCCCGCATTCACCATCGAGGCAGAGCCTCGAATACAGTGCGTTCCCAGGCAGAGCCTGGGAACGAGATAATCACCTATGGGCTACCCCACCCTTGCCGCCTGTGTCAACGATCTCGAACGAACGAAGCAACTCGTTCGTATCGATCACGAGATCGACCCCAACCTTGAGATGGCAGCCATCCAGCGGCGCGTCTATCAGGCCAAAGGCCCGGCACTCCTCTTCACCCGGCCTAAGGGTTGCTCCTTCCCGATGGTCAGCAACCTGTTCGGCACCATCGAACGGTGCCGATTCATGTTTCGCGACACCCTCGAAACCGTCCGCAAGCTCGTCGCCCTCAAGATCGATCCCGGCGAACTGGCGAAGCATCCCTTCCGTTACTGGAACATCCCCTGGGCTGCGTTGAAGATGCTGCCCAAGTCGGTGCATCACACAGCACTGCTCGATCAAACGACCACCATCAGCCAGATCCCCAAACTCAAATGCTGGCCCGATGATGGTGGCAGTTTCGTTACGCTCCCCCTGGTCTACACCGAAGACCCCAATACCCCCGGTTGGAAGAAGTCCAACCTCGGCATGTACCGCATCCAGCTCGATGGCAACCAGTACCAGCCCGATCAGCAGGTCGGCATGCACTATCAGATTCACCGGGGCATCGGCGTCCATCATGCCGCTGCCATCGCTCGGGGCGAACCGCTCAAGGTGAACGTCAACATCGGCGGCCCGCCGGCACTCATGCTCTCAGCGGTGATGCCCTTGCCCGAAGGGCTCAGTGAACTCACCTTCGCCGGCGCTCTTGGTGGCCGACGAGTACGACTCGTCAAGAGCATCACCGGCTTGCCCATGCTCGGCGATGCTGACTTCTGTATCTCCGGCATCGTCGATCCGAGCAAGACCCTGCCCGAAGGCCCGTTCGGCGACCACCTCGGCTACTACGCCAAGGTGCATGAGTTCCCCTTTCTCCAGGTGCAGAAGGTCTACCACAAGCCGGTGCGATCTGGCCGTTTACCGTCGTGGGCAGACCACCGCAGGAAGACACCACCTTCGGCGAGATCATTCACGAGATCACCGGCCCCGTCATTCCCTCGGTGCTGCCCGGCGTGAAGGCGGTGCATGCCATCGATGCCGCCGGTGTCCATCCGCTCTTGCTCGCCATTGGCAGCGAACGCTACGTCCCCTATGCCAGCCAGCGTAAGCCGCAGGAACTGCTCACCGTTGCCAACGCCATACTGGGGCAGGGGCAACTCTCGCTCGCCAAGTATCTGCTGATCGCTGCTCAGGAAGATGATCGTGACCTCGACCTGCACGATGTCGGCAAGTTCTTCCAACATGTGCTTCGCCGAGTCGATTGGCGGCGTGACCTCCACTTCCAGACGAATACGACGATCGACACCCTCGACTACAGCGGCACCGGCTTCAACGAAGGATCGAAGCTCGTCATCGCCTGTGCCGGTGAAGTGCGACGTGACTTGGCGACCAGTGTACCTGGTGATCTGAAGCTGCCCGATGGTTTCAGCGAGCCCAAGTTCTGCCTTCCGGGTGTCATCGCAGTGCAGGGCCCCAAATACGCAGCCGAGGGCAGGGCAGCTATCGAACGCTTCACACGCAGCTTCCCTGGCGATGCCATTCCTGGCGTCCCGCTGATCTTCATCGTCGATGACAGCGACTTCTGCTCTCGTCAACTCAACAATTGGATTTGGGTCGTCTTCACCCGCTCCAACCCCGCCGCTGATATCGATGGCATCGGCGCGAGCACGGTCAACAAACACTGGGGCTGCACCGGTTCCCTCGTCATCGATGCCCGCATCAAACCCCACCACGCCCCACCGCTGGAAGATAACCCCGCCGTGACGAAGCGAGTGGATGAGTTAGCACGCGCCGGGCGGCCCGCTGCATGGGTTGTATTGATGTCTGGTTCCCCTCTCCCTCTCGGGGAGAGGGGTTAGGGGTGAGGGGTTATAGATCGAGTTCACCCATGCTGGTCTGGTTCCCTCTCCCCTGGAGGGAGAGGGTTAGGGAGAGGGGGTCGGTGATCGAGTTCACCCCGATTGGTCTTCTCTGGCAAGCAGGTTCCATAGTCTCAAACTTGATAAGTCAATTGAGGAACCCCTCACCCCCAGCCCCTCTCCCCAGAGGGGAGAGGGGAGCAAACCCCAGTGCCATCGCCCCGTCACTGTGCTACTGTATCCCTCATGCACGATCTCTATGAACTTCAGCGACAGGCTCTTGCCCGCCATCTCCGCAAAGAGACCAGCGGCGAAGTGTATAGCGATCCGCTTACCCGCCAGCTCTACAGCACCGATGCCAGCATCTACCAGATTCCCTCCCGTCGCCGTCTTCCTGCCCAAAACGGCGAACGACCTTCGCATCGCTGTGCAGATCAGCCGCGATCATCACGTTCTCATCGTCCCCCGTGGCGGTGGCACCAGTCTCTCCGGCCAGGCCATTGGCCCGGGGCTCGTCATCGATAGCAGCAAGCATCTCCGCAAGATCATCGAGATCGATGCAGCAGGCCACTCGGCCCGTGTCCAGCCCGGCGTCGTTCTCGAACAACTCAACCAGGCAGCAGGAAAGCATGGCCTGATGTTCGGCCCCGATGTCTCCACCGCCAACCGGGCCACGCTGGGCGGCATGATCGGCAACAACTCGGCCGGCTCACACTCCATCGTACATGGCCTCACGGTCGATCACGTCCTCAGCCTCGATGTCGTCCTCAGCGATGGCACCACCGCCAAGCTGGCCACCGAGAACCTTCAATCGATATTGAAGCAGGACCGCAGCACGTCACTCCTGGCCGGCATTTATCGCACCCTCAGGCAGATCATCAGCAAGCATCACGATGCCATCCGTGAACGCTTTCCGAAGATTCTTCGCCGGGTCTCGGGCTACAACCTCGATCGTATTCTCAACAGTTGGGAACAAGGCTGCATCAACCTCGCTGAGCTGATGGTAGGCAGCGAGGGTACCCTGGCACTGACGACCGAAGCGGAAGTCAAACTCGTCGAAAAGCCCCGCTATCGTGGCTTGCTCGTGCCTCATTTCACCAGCATCGCCGCTGCCCTCGATTCCCTGGATGATTGCCTGGCCATCCAACCCTCAGCGGTTGAGATGATGGATCAGATGATCCTCGACCTCGCCCGCAACAACCTCGCCCTCCAGCGCCGCATGCAGGCCATCGTCGGCAGACCCGCCGCCATCTTCATGGTCGAAGTCTCCGGCAACGATCGTAATGAATTGGAAGACCGTCTGCGTAAGCTCGAAGCCAGACTGCGACATAACCCCGGCGTTTCTGAGATCGTTTTGGCCATCGATGATGAAGAGCGCGAACCCCTCTGGAGGCTGCGTGAATCGGGCCTGCCACTCCTCATGGGTCTGCCCGGCGACCGCAAGCCCATCACCTTTGTCGAAGATACGGCTGTCAGTCCGGAGAAGCTGCCCCAGTTCGTCGCTGATTTTCAGGAGATCATGCAGCGGCACAGCACCTTCGGAGCCATTTATGGACATGCCAGTGTCGGCTGCCTGCACATTCGCCCGGTTCTCAACCTCAAGGATCAGAACGATGTCAAAACGATGCGACAGATCAGCACCGAGGTCAGTGATCTGGTGCTGAAGTATCATGGCAGCCTCTCCGGCGAGCATGGCGATGGTCTCGCCCGCTCCGAATGGCTGCCCAAGATGTTCGGCAAGGAGATCTACGAAGCCTTCCGACAGATCAAGAAAGCATGCGACCCCGAAGGGCTCTTCAACCCCGGTAAGATCGTCGATCCCCCGCCGATGGATCAGCAACTACGGTACGAAGTGAAACCGGAGGGCAAGCAGCCGTTACCCCAGGTGATGCTCGACTACTCCCCCCAGACCAATATCCTCCAACACATCGAACTCTGTTCCGGCACCGGCGTTTGCCGCAAAACATCCTCCGGTACCATGTGCCCCAGCTACCGGGCCACGCTGGACGAGAAGGATAGCACCCGGGGCAGGGCGAACATCCTCCGCCTGGCGTTCCAGAACACCGAACCGCTCGATCCCCTCGCCAGTGCCGCCGTGCAGGAGGTGCTTGATCTCTGCCTCAGTTGCAAGGCCTGCAAGGCTGAGTGCCCCAGCAATGTCGATATGGCCAAGCTCAAAGCGGAGGCGACGCATCACTACTATCAGCAGCATCGCCGTCCGATGGCTGACCGGGTGCAGCGAAACCTACCGACACTGCTCAAGCTCGGCTCCACCTTCGCACCCATTCTCAATGAAGTAGTCAACTGGTCACTCGTCCGCTGGGGGCTGCATCGTTGGGGCGGTCTGGCTCGTCGCCGCAGTGTGCCGACGCTTCGCCGAGATCACTTTCGCAAATGGTTCACTCAGCATCGTAAGAAGGGCGTGATTTCAGAGAACAAGATCATCCTCTGGGATGACTGTTTCACCACCTTCAGCGAACCGGAGATCGGCATCGCTGCCGTCACGCTCATCGAAGCGCTGGGGTTCAGCGTCGAACTGGCTGAGCCGATCTGTTGTGGCAGACCGCTGATCAGTAAGGGCTACCTCACCGAAGCCCGCAACCTGGTGCAGAAGCAGATGGGCCCGCTCTATCGTCGCATCAAGAGCGGTGTGCCGCTGCTGGGCCTGGAGCCAAGTTGCCTGCTGACGCTGGTCGATGAATGGCCCCAACTGGTGCCAGGCCGAGTGACTCGGCTGATAGCCGAGCAGGCCAGCCTGGCTGAAACCTGGGTCGCTAATCAACGCACCGACTTCAGACCACTGGCAGGCAAGTGTGTGGTGCATGGGCACTGTCATCAGAAGGCCCTCGTGGGGATGGACAAAACCGTAGCGGCCCTGCGAAAGATTCCATCACTGCAGGTCACCCCCCTCGATACCGGCTGCTGTGGCATGGCCGGCGCGTTTGGCTACGAAAAGCACCATTACGAGTTGAGCGTTAAGATTGCTCAACCGCTCCTCTACCAGTTGGCCGACCATCCCGACGCCCTCGTCCTCGCCAACGGCACCTCGTGCAGGCATCAACTGCGCGATTTAAGTGCAGTACATCCGCTGCATCCCATCGAACTGCTCGCCCAACAAATCAATAATCATGATCACGCCGAAACGATGCCCTACATTTAGCCCCCGGCTCTTCAAGCCGGGGGTGGACCGTGCGAAATGTGTACCCCACATTCCAACGCCTTCTCCCGTCGTTGACCTTTCCGCTAATCCAAAGTAAACTCCCTTCATAACGTCTCATGTCACGGCAAGGATGCGTCCATGACATATCTTCATCAACTTTCCGTGCTACTACTAGCTTCGGTATGCCTTTGCGCACTCGTCGGCTGTAATCAGGATAAGCAGCAGGCCGTGACTCCAACGGCCCCATCGTCCACTGTACCACAATCCCCGCGCCCCGCCCTCGAACTCGTCACCGGCGATGGCAACCTCGGCACCGCCGACTTCGGCGATCAGCGTACCGTTACCTACCGTATCCGCAACAATATGCAGCAGCCCATCGCCCTCAAACTCCTCGATAAGAGCTGTACCTGCACCGGCGTGCAACTGCCCGAAGCCCCCATCGCTCCCGGCCAGGAGGGCGTCGTCACCATGAACTGGTCGCCCAAGGTCGATGCGCTGGAACGCAAAACCATCCGCCTCTGGGCCAAGGTCGGCGATGCGGCCAGGGAGGAACGACTGGTCCTCGAAGCCAACGGCACCATCGAGCCAAAGGTCATGGTCGCCTTCCCCCGTGGCCCGCTCGACTTCGGCAAGCTTACCCCCGCAGATTCTCGATCAGGATCGCAGCAAACTCGTGGCCGAGGTCTATTCGCAGCAATCCTCCTTCCCCCAACCTGTCTGTAAAGTCAATCAGCCGGGCATTGAGGTACTCCAGATCGAACCCCTCACCTCAGATCGGCTCTCGACTTTGAAAGCCGGGGCAGGGTACCGCCTGACCCTGCGAGCGAACAAGCAGCTTCCGCACGGTACCTTCGTCGCTCCGCTCTCCATCGAAACCACCCTGAAGAAGACACCACTCCTGCTCGACGTGACCGGGAGCCTGGAGACCTCCATCGTCGGACTAAGCCCGGAAAGGTTCATCCCTCCGCCTCGCTTGTCCCTGAAAGAAGGCTATCGTGTCCCTGCAGTGACACTCACCGTTCGCTATGGCACCTGCAAGAGTTGCGAAGTGATCGAAGTCACTCCCAAGCTCTTTGACGCTAGGGTGGTTCAAGTCAACGAGAAAACCTGGCGTATCGAACTGACCCTCCCCAAAGAGACCTCCACTCTCCGGCAACGCTTCACACCGGAAGCCTGGCTACACCTGATGCAGTATGGCTTCGATCAGGGCAACGTCACCCTCAAGCTTGATCATCCCGAAGTGAAAAGCCTGACCATCCCCATCACCGGGGCGGAGCTAGACAGGGAGTAGGCAGTTTGAGATTCAGGCCAAAACAACAATTGCCAGTCGCTTCCCCAGTATGCTAAGATGAAATCATGGCCAAGATATCGAAGAAACTTGAAGACGCTGTGTCCCCACTCACTGCAACTCAATTGGAGCAGCTAGTGGAGTATGCGCGAACATTGCAGCAGCATTCAGCAGCACGAAAGATCGCCAAGCCAAAACGTACTTCCAGGCGACCTTCAAGCGTTTCCTTGGAAGACACCCGCATCGGCAAGCTGATTCTCAGATTGGAGTCTAACGGCGATATCGGGCTGCCAGCCGACTTTGGTTCTCAAGTTGATCACTACATCTATGGAACTTCGAAGCGTTATTCATGTAGCTTTGCAAGCTGACAATTCTTGATCATCTCCTCCTTGCATTCCCACCCAACTGCGTTACTCTGTATCCATTCCTTTGAACCCCTCACCAGGATTCCTCCATGCGGTCTCGCACCTCCCTGATCTTGCTTGCCTGGCATCTTCGCCCTGGCCCTGTTCGCCACCAGCCCGGCTACAAGCCATGACACCAAGCCTGCCAAGAAGAAGCTCTACCTCATTGCCGGCAAGAAGAGCCACGCCTATGGCCAACACTCCTTCCGGGCTGGGTGCATCCTGCTCAAGAAGAGGCTCGATGCAGCCCTCGGCGATCAGCTCGAAACGACGATCATCTTCGAAGGCTGGCCTGCCGATACCAACGTCATCAACGATGCCGACGCTATCTGCATCTACAGCGATGGTGGCGGCGGCCACCCTGCCAACCCCCATCTCAAACAACTCGATGCCCTCGCCAAGAAAGGTGTTGGCATCGGCATGATGCACTACGCTGTCGAAGTTCCCAAAGAAGTCAGCGGCAAAGAGTTCCTCGACTGGATCGGTGGCTACTTCGAAGCGAACTGGTCAGTCAATCCTCACTGGCGGCTGCGAAGCGCTGAACTGGCCAAGGGACATCCCGTGACTCGGGGAGTGAACTCGTTCCATACCAACGATGAGTGGTATTACCACATGCGTTTCCCGGAGAAGATGGAAGGCATCACCTCCATCCTCGCTGATCTTCCCCCCGATTCGTCGCTAAGCCGCCCCGATGGTCCTCACTCCGGCAACCCCGCTGTCCGCGCCTCAGTCAAACGTGGCGAGAAGCAGACCGTGATGTGGGCCAAGGAACGTGCCGATGGCGGACGAGGTTTTGGCTACACCGGCGGCCATTTCCATTGGACCTGGGCCGACGACAACAACCGCAAGCTCATCCTCAACGCCCTCGCCTGGATCAGCAAGGTCGATGTCCCCGCCGAAGGTGTCGCTTCATCCACTCCCGATATCGAAGAGTTGAAACTCAACCACGACTTCCCCGTGCCCGCTGGCTTCAACCACAAGAAGACCATCGCCGACTGCGTGGGCAAAAGCAGGGCACGCTGTGCGTGCCTCCCAACGACAATATCGTGTCACAACATCACGGTGACAATAGACTATCACGGAGAGGCACGCTCAGCGTGCCCTACGGGATTAACTGCATGAACGATCCGTCTGTTGCCCCCCCGCTCCCCCCCGGCCCGCTGCTCGGCATCGACTTCGGCACCGTCCGCGTCGGTCTGGCCATTTGCGACCGCGATCAGAAGATGGCCTTCCCCCTGATGATCTTGCAGCGACAGAACACCCAGCAGGAAGCTGAGTTCTATGTCGATCTCGTGAAGAAGGAACGCATCACTGGCATCATCATAGGCCTACCCATACATCTAAGTGGAACCGAAAGCCCCAAGTCAAAGCAAGTACGTCAGTATGGGAACTGGCTGACCAAGACGACCGGCCTGCCCATCGCCTACTGTGATGAACGCTTCACCAGCGCTTTCGCCTGGGATGAACTCAAAGCCGGCGGACTCGAAAGCCTCGCAGCGGAAGAAACAACTCGACAAGGTCGCGGCTCAGATGATGCTGCAGACCTTTCTCGATTCGCCCCGAAACCTGATCACTAGCCACGGGGTTGAATCTCTCGATCACCCAAACCCTGAACCTTAAAACTGGAGACCCTCCCATGTTTCGTCTTATGCTCAGCGTCGTTCTCGCTCTCACCTTTTTCGTTGGTGGTTCCCTGATGGCTGCCGACAAGCCCGTCAAAGGCACCATTACCAAAGTAGACAAGGATGGCGGCAACATCGTTCTGACTGTCAGCGTTGCCGGCAAGAAGAAGGACACCTCGACTGAAAAGACCGAGAAGAAGTTTACCGTCAAGTCGGACACCAAGGTCGAAAAGGTGACCGGCAAGAAGGACGACCAGAAGCACACCGATGCCAAGACTGATGACCTCAAGGAAGGCGTAGCCATCACCCTCACCGTCAGCGGCGACAAGGTCGAAAAGATCGAAATCAACGGCGGGAAGAAGAGCAAGTAACTGACTATCTCTCGAACGAAACTCGTGGCAGGGGTCAACGGTACGCCGTTGCCCCCTGCTTGCATGTAATAAAGTCTTGTCACCGCAGAAGGGGGCAGTGGAGTACCACTGACCCTTGCCACAACGCCAGGGTCAAGTTGTTATCATAAATATTTCCGACTTCTTTGCGAATCCGTTTGACCATCAGCGTAGAATGGGAAGTTGTCCCATTACGTCCTCTGAGTCAACACGATGAAGCACCTGGTCGAGACCGCAGTTCCCAAGATCACCACCCTGGCCCAGCTCAAAGAGAGTGGCTGGAAGTCCAGCACTGTCAAGGAAGAGATTCGTCGCAACTTCCTGAAGAAGCTTGCTGAGGGCGATGAACTATTCCCTGGCGTGGTCGGCTACGAGTACACGGTGCTCCCCGAAATCAGCGTCGCTCTTCTGGCCGGGCACGATCTGCTTTTCCTCGGCGAGAAGGGACAAGCCAAGAGCCGCATCATGCGCTCGCTCGTCCGCTTCCTCGATGAGTGGACACCCTACATCAACGATCCAGCTATTCCCTTCCACGATGATCCCTTCGCCCCCATCAGTAAAGCGGGCAAGCGCATCGTCGCTGAACGCTCCGCCGACCAGATCCCCATCGCCTGGTGGCACCGCAGTGGCCGGTATGCTGAACGTCTTGCCCCAGGCACCAAGTTTGCCGACCTTGTCGGCGAAATCGACCCAGCCAAGCTCGCCGGCGGCACCAGCATGGCTGACGAGGAAGCCCTCCACTTCGGCCTCATCCCCCGCATGCATCGGGGCATCTTTGCCATGAACGAAGTCCCTGAGCTGGATGAACTCGTCCAAGTCGGCCTGTTCAACATCCTCGAAGAGCGCGATGTCCAAATCCGAGGCTATCCCGTCTCGTTCGATATCGATGTGCTCGTCCTCTTCTCCGCCAACCCTTCTACCTACAACCGTTCGGGCAAGGTCATCCCGCAGCTCAAGGATCGTATCGGGGCCATCATCCAGACCCACTACCCGCTCGAACGGTCGATGGGGATCGAGATCATGGAGCAGGAGTCCGGCGTCGATCTTGGCGGTGAATACCCCGTCGTGGTGCCGCCCTTCATGAAAGCCATCTGCGAACAGATGTCGATGGCGGCCCGCAAGAGCAAGTATGTCGATCAGGCCAGTGGCGTCTCGGCACGTTTCAGCATCGCCAACTACAAGACGATGATCGCCTCAGCCCGGCACCGTGCCATTCGCCTCGGGCGAGAAGCCTGCTGTGCCTCGCATCAGTGACCTGGCCCACTGCACTTCATCCTCTATGGGCAAACTCGAACTTGATCTGATGGGCAGCCATCAGATGAACGAGAAGCAGGTCATCGAAGCGATCCAGGCCGACGCCGTCCGAACCGTCTTCGAGGAGATCGTCGATCAGCACAACCTCAGCGAGATCGTCGATGTCTTCGCCAAGGGCGTCAAAATCGAAGTCGGCGACATGCTTCCTTCCAAAGCGTATGCCGACCGCCTCAAGCGGGTGCCCAAAGCCTGGGAGAAGGCCTTCGAAGTCAACGCCAGCGAGAACGAAGCGGTCCGGGCCAGTTGCATGGAGTTCGTCCTCGCCGGGCTGTATGCGGGTGACAAGATCAGCAGAAGCACCAAGCATGGCCGCATTCAGTACGAGGTGGAGTAGGGCTGCTTGTATCGGTCTCAAGAAGAATCGTTCTTAAGGACTAACACCACAATGTCCAAACTCCCACCCGGCGGCGTCATCCACACGTACCAGAAGTACGACCCCGTCAACTTCCCCAGCCCCACCGCGGAGCCGCCCGACATGGCTTCCGCGGCGATGGAACACATGCTCGAATACGGCGACATGCACGAGTTCACCGAGGAAGAACTCGCCAACGCCATCGAGATTGATCCGTCGCAAATCCAGGGCTTCATGTTCGGCATCAACAACATCATGCAGCGGCTGCGTGAACGCAAGGCCAAGATTCTGGCTACCTACGAAACCGACCACGTCCAGCGGTTAGCTCAACAGCAATTCAAGGAAGAAAGTCGCAAGGGCAAGCCGCCCGGCAAACTGGCCAAGGACTATCAACAGGCCATCAACGAAGAACAACTCGCCGCTCTCGAAGAGCTCTACTTCCCAGCCAGCAAGTTCGACAAGGACTTCGCCAAGCACCTGGTCAAACTCGCTGATGCCCTGGGTCAGAAGTACCTGGTGGATGATCTTGCCAATCGCTACACCTTCACCGGCGAGGAAAAACTCACAGTGCCGGAAGCGGTTGAAGTACGGGAGGTGCTCAGGGAGATCGACGAACTGCTGAAGCAACTCGAAGAAGCTCGCAAGAATGCCCGTCTGGCTACCATCAACATCGAAGCCCTCGAACGATACGCCGAGATGGAAGACCTCGAACAACTTCGCAACATGACTCGTCAAGTGAACGAGTATCTCAAAGATCTGGCCGAGCAGCAGGGCCTCGAACGCAACGAGAAGGGTGGTTACAACCTCACCCCCAAAGCGGTGAAGCTCTTCCAGAGCAAAGTCCTCTCCACCATCTTCAGCCAGTTGCAAGCCGGGCGCAGTGGTCGACACCAGGGGCCGATCATCGGCGAAGGCGCTGTCGAAATGCAGGCGACCAAAGCCTACGAGTTCGGCGACAGCGTTGCCCAGATGGACATTCCCCAGACGCTCATCAACAGCATGCTCCGCCAGGGCAACGAAAGGCCGTTGCACCTCCATAGCGACGACATCGTCGTTCACAAAACCAAGAATAACCCCAAGGCTGCCACCTGCATGCTGCTCGATATGTCAGGCTCCATGCGTTACGGCGGCCTTTATATCAGCGTCAAGCGCATGGCCCTTGCCCTCGAAGGACTTATCCGCAAGGAGTTCCCCGGCGACTACCTCCAGTTCATCGAGATGTACACGCTCGCCAAGCCCCGGCATGCCTCGGAGATCACTAAGCTGTTGCCCAAACCGGTCACGTTGTTCCAATCGGTGGTGCGGCTGCGGGCTGATTTGAGCAAGCCCAACATCAGCGAACTCGATCTGCCCCCGCACTTCACGAATATCCAACATGCCCTGCAACAGGCCCGCATGTTCCTCTCCGGCCGCGATACGCCCAATCGGCAGATCGTCCTCATCACCGATGGCCTGCCCACCGCCCACATGGAAGGCAGCCAGCTTTATCTGCTCTATCCGCCGGATCGGCGAACTGAGGAAGCTACGCTTCGCGAAGCCAAGCTCTGCGAACGGGAAGGCATCACGATCAATATCTTTCTTTTAAGCAGTTGGAACCAGTCAGAAGAAGACGTCAAGTTCGCCTATCGCCTGGCAGAGAATACGAAGGGAAGAGTCTTCTTCGTCGCCGGCAAAGATCTTGATCGCTACGTAGTATGGGACTATCTACAACGAAGGCGGTCAATCGTGTCGTAGTATTCCTCCCCTCTCCTGTACTCGGGAGAGGGGAGGGGGTGAGGGCGAAGTCCGTGGCAGGGGTCAGTTGTACTCAACTGCCCCCTGCTTTGTTACAACAGGTATTGCACGTGCCGCAGGGGGCAAGGGCGTACCGTTGTCCCCCTGCCACGGTCTTCAGATTATCATTGAAGAGTCAACCATGTCTAAACTAGAACTGCACCAGCTACAGAACGAGATCAATTCCCTCCCCAACCCCACCGTCCCCGCCGCTCGCCTCCTTCGCCGTGCCTGGAGCAAGCGCCTCAAGCACTACGATGGCGAAACGATGCTGACCTTCGCTCTGAAGCTCCAGCAAATCGACGCCAGCTTCCACCGCTTCATCGCCCAGGAACTCGTCCACCACCACAAGCCCGCCATGTCCGCCCTCCAGACGAATTGGCTACGCCAATTCGGTATGGGGATGGCCACGTGGGACGCTGTCGACGTTTTCGCCAGCTACCTCTCTGGCCCCGCCTGGAGGGAAGGGCAGACCACCGATGCTGAGATCAAACGCTGGGCCAAGTCAGACGATCTCTGGTGGCGACGAGCAGCCCTCGTCAGCACCGTGCCCCTCAATAACAAAGCCCGTGGCGGCAACGGCGACCCGGAACGCACCCTCATGATCTGCGAAATGCTGATCGATGATCGTGAGGACACGGTCGTCAAAGCCATGTCATGGGCTCTCAGAGAATTGGCCAAGCGTGACTCATCAGCAGTGCGGCGATTCGTCACGAAACACAAAAACACCCTTGCACCAAGGGTGTTGAGGGAAGTTGGCAACAAGCTCAGAACCGGCAAGAAGAACCCGAAGAACGTGTAGCGGAAGTCGCCAGACTTCCGTGCACGGATGAGGACGGAACTCTTGGCGAGTTCCGCTACATAGAACTGATATTCGATCCTGCCCGCATCCACTTTGCTACCACCCTGATCGTCAGCAGCGTCAGCACAATAGAGCAGATCACCATCAACCCGGTCTGCACATAGCCCGCCATCGAAACGGTCAGGCTCAGGCCCGTGCCGAGCGCGATGTACGCAGCCAGACACGCCGGGCACTTGGGCATCAGCAGGAGTACAGCACCAGGCAATATCCAACCCGCCACGCCCGCCGCCTTACGAGCCAGAGTTGGCGGTGCAGCTTTCGGACTACAGCAACATGAAGACGTCATGACTTACAACCTCCTCCGCAGCACGATCCCTTGGGCGGAACATAGTTCGCCTTGGCATCAACCACATAGTTGGCGTCATACTTGTCATGGTGCCGCACCCACGCCATCGTATGGGTCAGGCCTTCTTCATCCCGGCCTTTGGGAACGAGATCAAGCAGCCGATAGGTTGTTACCAGCGATTCGGTGCCCCGGGCAAAGGTCGAGTAAGTATGAAAGATATCTCCATTCTTATCCTTGTAGAACACGCTGATGCCGGGCAGTTCTTCAGCCGGGGAGCCGGGGATGCTTTGGTAGTTGTAGGTCAGGTTACCACTCGACAACTGTTCCGGCGTGAACGACACCTGATAGTCAAAGTTGAAGGAGTTGTTCGCCGACGAGACCCAAGGAAATATCCACTGCATCCGCTTTTTGAACGGCTCGAACTGCGAGTAGGGAGCACGAGACACCGCAGCGAAGGCGACATCTCGAGCTTTCAAGTGTGGCAGCATGCCCCCGATGTGGTCCATCAGGTACGAACAACTCGGGCAGCCCTCCACCCAGTTGGGCCCGAACATGAAGTGATATACGAATAGTTGACTACGCCCGGCGAAGAGATCAGAAAGAGACTGCTTCCCCGCAGGCCCATCGAACTGGTAGTTCTTCTCGACCTTTTCCCAAGGCAGTTGCTGCCGCTGCTTGGCCAGTTCATCGCCGGCCCTGGTGTACTCCTTCTCTTTGGCCAGCAATTCCTTCCGTGCTTGCAGCCAGTCTTCCCTGCTGACGACTTTGTGATTAGACAATGTGGACGTAGACATTCTCTGTCTCCTCTGGAAAAGGGATTGATGGAAATGATGGACGTAATCTGATTCTCCCCCTGTAGAAGCGGGGAGTTGTATTTCTCCCCTCTCCCCTGGAGGGAGAGGGGTCGGGGGTGAGGGGGAGCATTGCACTAGTCCCCTTCAGTTGGCCTACCGTGCCGCCAATCGTCGCTGGGCAATCTTCTTCACCTGCTCCAGAGCATTCATCCAACCCTTGTTCACTCCCTGAGCATGCTCAGCGGGAATCTGCCCAATCGCCCGATGCGTCAGCACCAGCTTCGTTCCGCTCGGAATCGCTGTCAGCCGATACTGCAAATGCGAGATGGCAGGGTACGACATGAACATCGGCCCGCAGATCTCCAGCAGCGTTGGCGGCTTGATCACCTGCACATGCCCCCACAGATGCCCCGTCTTATTGCCCAGATCACGATACCACCGCCCGCCTGGCCAGGCTTCGATCACCATCGGCATCGGCGGCCCATCCGGGTTCTTCCCCCCGTTCGGCCCCATCTCCTCCAGCACCGATTCAAACACGACATCGACCGGTGCAGCAATCTCTATCTCCTTGACGACGTTCATTGAATGGATCGATTCATCGACAGTAACAGCAGCCATGGTTAGCTCTCCTTCTGAGGGGGTTTGGTGTTCGCTTGACGTTCTCGTGCCTTCTCTTCAGCCCTTTGCTTGATGCGACTGAGTTGACCTGTCCAGAATCGTTCAAAGGTCTTCGTCCAGTCGTGAACGATCTGCAGCTTCTCCGGCTCGATGCGATAGAGCCGTTGTTTGCCCTGGCCCCGCACGCTGACCAAGCCGACTTCCTTAAGCACCTTGAGATGCTTCGAGACTTGGGGCTGAGGTAGTTGCAGAAACAAGACAACATCGTTCACCGGCTTCTCACCCTGCAACAGCAGCGTAAGAATCTGCCGTCGCCGCGGTTCAGCGACAGCCTGGAAGACATCAGCAGTAGCAAGTGGTGGTGCCATGACCATAATATATTCCGATATCGGAATATGTCAAGTCGCGAGCATGAATAATTTGTCTGGCTCCCCTCTCCCCTGGAGGGAGAGGGGCTGGGGGTGAGGGGGAGCATGACGGTAGACGTTCCTGCGAAATCAAATGATGGGTGCCATGGTTTCGCCGTACTCGGCGTAACCATGCTGAATCTGCCTGATAATGATCACTTGCTAATCAATCGCCTACTTGCTCACCCCCAACTCAATCATCTCCTTCAACCACTCCTTCACCAACCACTTACCGCCAATGGAAACGGCTTCGATCTTCGTCGTGTTGCGAATATCCTCCAGTGGATTAGCATGGAGCAGCACCAGATCAGCCCGCTTGCCCACGCTGATCGTACCCCATTCCGATTGCCCATGGAGGAACTCTGCCGGGTTGATCGTTGCCGCTGCCAGCGCCTGGTACGGCGTTAATCCGGCCAGCACTAAACTCTCCAGCTCCCGATGCAACGTGTAGCCATACCCCAGGAACCACTCCGGCGCATCAGAGCCTGCCATGATCTTGCCCCCGGCGTCAGCAATCTCTTTCACTAGCCGATTCCGCACTTCGATGTACCGCTTGCGTCGTTCAGCACTAGGCGGGGTCTTCCAATACCGTTCGTGAGCCCGCAAAAACAACTCTCGATGCTTGGCTGGCTGCAACACCCAATCAGGCCGGCTGCGAATCTCTTCCATGTTCTGGTCTTCCGCAAACGCCTTGCGAAAGAGCGTCAGGGTAGGGCAGGTGAATGTCCTCGACTGTGCTGTGGCCACCGCAATCTTCTTCAGCTTGGCATCATCCACGTAATCGAGACTATCCCAGTTCTTCAACCGTCCGACATGGAAGTCTGAGACCGACTCCTTCATGGGAGCATCGTCCTTCAAGATCGATTCCATGTAGTTATCCAGATGCTCAATGTGCTGCCCCGCCTTCAAGGCACGAGGCACACCAACACGGGCATCGACGTGGCCAATCACCCGAATCCCCTGCCGCACCGCCTCCGCCATGATGGCATCAAACACCGGCGGCGTGATGAACAGCGTCAGCTTGATGAAGTCGTAGCCATTGTCCGCAGCCAGCTTCACCGCAGCCTGGGCCTCTTCAGGAGTGGTGACCACCTGGGCATTGACATCCTTACGCCCCGTGAACTGCGGGCTGGCCACCCAGAACTGTGGTCCCAACAGCTTGCCCGCTTCAATGCTCTTCTGCAGTTGCAGATGCTCCGGCGTACCGATCATCAGCCGAATCGTCGTCACCCCATTGGCCAACATCACGCCCAACTCATCGGGTGCCTTCGACTTGGGTGCTGTCTCATCGGAGAAGAGATGCACATGCATATCCGCCAGGCCGGGGATGAGAAACTTGCCCGTGCCATCTATCGTTCGGGTCCCTGCCGGTATGTCAACCGTTGTGCCTAAAGCAGCGATCCGCCCATCCCTCACCAGCACCGTCGCATCCGTGATGGGCTTCTCCGAAGTCATCGTGATCACAGTGACATGCGTGATGGCGAAGGTATCGTGTGCCAGAGCGGTACGAGAAGGCTGAGCATAAAGAGACGTGGTGAATAGTAGCGTGCAGAGAATGGTGCGCATAGTAACCTAGCCAAGATGATGTGATGATGCATAGTGTCACAAAGGGTAACCGCAACGTCTTGCATCAGGCAAAGGTTCTGGAAGATTGTTAGAGAACCAGGGTGGAACTACGTCCGAAACAACTGCCCCAACGGCAGCGCAAACCCCGGAATCACCTCTCCTGCTGTCAGCGTATCTGATTTGCCCAGAATGGTTACCTGTTGTGCCGAAGTATACACACTCACCGTTTCCCGGCGTGGATTGACCACCCACACTAGTTCGACACCGGCTTCGAAATATTCATGAATCTTGTCGGTCACTTCCTGAATCCGATCGTTGGGGCTCAGCACCTCAACAGCGAGGTTGGGAACAGCAGGCCAGGGATCAGTATCAGGAGCACGGCGGCTCAAAGGCCAGCGTTCCTTCGAAAGATAAGCAACATCAGGCCGACGCTGATTATCAGCATCGTGCTTTACCGGTATGCTGACTAGAGCCTCACTCAATGCCGTTCCCAGGTTCTTTTCTCTTGCATAATTAGCAAGTGCAATAACCAGATCAGTAGCAAGCTGATTGCTGTACGAACTCATGTTCTCAAGCTCCACTCTTTGCCCTTTTACCACTTCAAATAAAGGATCATCGCCATGCTTCATTTTGGCTGGTGCGTCTGTTTTGGCTTTAGGTCTATCTAGAACTGCCGGAGCCATCATGCCCTCCTTCCTCGATCATCGTCAACTCATTATACATCGCTTACGCAAGCACCTCAATCACAAGCAGGAGTTAATCCCGGCGCATCTCCCCCTTCAGAAACGTCACCGCCGTGCCTCGCAACAACACCCGGTCGTCCTTCACTTCGACATGCACATACCCGCCCCGGGGCGAAGCCTGATACCCCACCAGCGGGTTCTTGCCCAGCACCTTCGCCCAGTAGGGCCCCGGCGCACAGTGGGCTGAACCGGTCACCGGGTCTTCGGGGATACCACTCCCCGGAGCGAAGAAGCGCGAGACGAAATCAACACTACTGTTTGCCGCCGACTGCGCTGAAACGATCACCCCTCGGCATTCGAGCTTGAACAGCTCAGCGAAGTTAGGCTTCAGCAACCGAACGATGGTTTCATCCGGAACGACAATGAGATAATCCATCTTGTTGAAGAAAATCATCCCTTCCATCAAGCCAAGTGCAGCGAACAATCCCTCAGGCTCCTCGCACGGCTCCACCACCTTGGCTGGAAAGTCGAGCTGGATCATTTGCTCTTGCCGGGTGCAATGTAGCCAGCCCGAGCGAGTCTCGAACGAGATGGTCTGATCCTTGGGAACCTTATGCAGCTTCCACAGGATATGGGCCGACGCTAACGTCGCATGGCCACACAGATCGACTTCGACAGTAGGCGTGAACCACCGCAAGCCAAACCCCTTCTCCAGCGGCACAACAAACGCCGTCTCCGCCTGGTTCATCTCCATCGCCACCTTCTGCATCCACGCCGCATCGGCCGGTTTCTCCAACACCACCACACCAGCCGGGTTCCCCTTGAACGGTTCACCGGCAAAGGAATCGACAAGAAAGATAGGGATCGTCTTCATGGTATTCTCCCCTCTCCTGTACTCGGGAGAGGGGCCGGGGGTGAGGGCATGCGGGGAATTCGACGCTCACATTATCTTACTCGTCACATCCCATTCTTCCCACGAATTACGAAGCCATTCGAACCTGGATTGATGTAGAATGGCGTTAAGCACAATGAAGTTTCCCCCTCACCCCCCGGCCCCTCTCCCTCCAGGGGAGAGGGGAGAAGAGAGACCCATGACCAAGCCCTGGAAAGTCGCCGGCATCCAGATGGATTGTCACATCGGTGACATCGACAACAACCTCCGCCGCATCAAGCTCCACGTCGAAATGGCTGCCGAAGAAGACGCCAGGCTGATCGTCTTTCCCGAATGCGCTCTCACCGGCTACTGCTTCCAGACCAAGGAACATGCCCTGGCCAACGCTCTCCACCTCAAGAGCAAGCCCATCGCTGCCCTGTTGGAACAGTGCAAAGACCTCGAAGTCTTCACCATCGTCGGCTTCCTCGAAAAAGAAGGCGACCACCTCTACAACAGCGCCGTCTGCCTCGGCCCCGAAGGCATCGTCGGCACCTACCGCAAGACTCATCTCCCGTTCCTCGGCGTTGATCGCTTCGTCACCCCCGACACCAAACCTTACGAAGTCTACGACCTCGGCGGCCTCAAGGTCGGCATCCTCATCTGCTTCGATGGCAGCTTCCCCGAACCTTGCCGGGTGCTGTCGCTGCTCGGTGCTGATCTGATCGTTCTGCCCACCAATTGGCCCGAAGGCGCCTGGGGCAGTGCCGCCCACATCCCCGCTATCCGGTCCCTCGAGAATCATATCTACTTCATGTCGGTCAACCGGGTAGGCATCGAAAACATGTTCCGCTTCATCGGTCAAAGCCGAATCATCGACTGGACCGGCGAAGAACTCGATTACCTCGATCACGACGACGAAGGCATGCTGCTGGCTGACATCAATCCCGATCTGGCCCGCGACAAACAAACCGTCTTCATCCCCGGCGAATACGAAGTCAACCGCATCGCCGGCCGCCGCCCCGATCTCTACGGGCCGCTGCTGGAAACCATCCGCATTTAGGTAGGGCACGCTGTGCGTGCCGCTCAACAGCAATATCGTGTCGCAACCATGTGGCGAGATCGAGCCGATGTGAGGCACGCACAGCGTGCCCTACAAGACTACTTCCGACACGCCGTGTGCTTCATACTCTTCCACGCCCCACCCTCCTTGGATGAAGCCACACACTGCTCAATAAAGTTCATCCCATCCACGCCATCATGCACGTTGGGGTAAAGCGTCTTGGTATGCTCCACCTTCCCCGTGGTGATCCGCTCAATGATCGCATCATAAGCAGCAGTGTAGATGTTAGCGAACGCCTCCAGATACCCCTCTGGATGCCCGCTCGGCGTGCGGCACGAAGCCTTGTGGCCAGGCGTCGCAAACGGTGCATTCGGGTCTCGATAGTAAATCTTGTGGGGTTGACCGTTCTGCCGCACCATCATCTTGTTCGGGTCTTCCTGGTGCCATTCGAGGGACGCCTTGGTGCCATCGACTTCGATCCAGATATCGTTCTCCCGGCCATGGGTGATCTGCGAAGCGGTGACCGTGCCCAGCCCGCCGTTCTGATAACTGATGACAGCCGTGCCATAGTCGTCCAGCTCCCGGCCAGGTTCAAAGGTCTTCAGTCGGCACGAAACCTGATCAGGCAACAGCCCGGTAATGTATCGCCCCAGGTTGTAGGCATGGGTGCCGATATCGCCGAAGCAACCAGCCGCGCCGGACTTCTTGGGATCGGTTCGCCAGGCCGCCTGCTTCTGATCGCTGAGTTCGAGCCGAGTCCGCAGCCAGCCTTGTAGATAACAGGCCCGCACCGCATTGATCTCGCCTAGTTCCCCCGCAGCGATCATCTCCCGTGCCTGCCTGACCAACGGATAGCCGGTATAGTTGTGAGTCAGCACGAAGACCACTCCCGACTTCTTGACCACCTCCAGCAGCGCCTCCGCCTCCTTGAAGTTCAGCGTCATCGGCTTATCGCAGATGACATTGAACCCCGCTTCCAGAGCCGCCTTGGCCACCGGGAAGTGAACATGGTTCGGCGTAGTGATGCTGATAAAGTCAATCCGCTGATCCGCAGGCAGCGTCTTCTCCTTCTGGAGCAACTCATCGAACGAACCATAAGCCCGACTCGGCTTAATGTCATAATCCGGCGCGCTCGCCTTCGCCTTGGCCGGATCAGACGACAACGCCCCCGCCACCACTTCACATCGCCCATCCATGAGCGCCGCCGTGGCATGAACCCGACCGATGAAGGAACCCTGTCCACCACCCACAAGGCCCATGCGAAGTTTGCGATTCAGCGTTCCATTCGTCGGCATTGTGATGATCCTTGTTGTCTATCCCTTGTGGAGGGAGAAGGTTGAGGGCATTTCTCCCCTCTCCCCTGGAGGGAGAGGGGTCGGGGGTGAGGGGGAAACGTGCAATCGCTTCGCACCATTCTCGTGTCGTCGTTTTACCAAGCCAACGAGACAGATGCCAGCGAAAAGAGAAGTCGTAGATTTGAAAGCAGTGAGTGCCTGTCCCCGTGCCCCCTCACCCCCGTCCCCTCTCCCTCCAGGGGAGAGGGGAGAAGATCGAGACCACCCCATGCCCACCGCCGGCTACAGCGGCACACCTCTGGTCAAAAAGCTCGGCATCGCCCCCGGAATGCGCATCCACCTCCGCCACGCCCCGAAGGAATACCTCAAACTCCTCGAAGGCCTGCCCGCCGACATCACCCTCGCCAACAACCTTAAAGGCACGCTTAACTTCATCCAACTCTTCGTCACCCAGCGCAGCGTTCTCGAAGCCGACCTTCCCAAATGCCAGGCTGCCCTCGACCCCAACGGTATGATCTGGATCAGTTGGCCAAAGAAAGCCAGCAAGGCGCCGACGGATATCACCGAACAGACGATCCGAGACGTGTGCCTGCCCATGGGCCTCGTTGATGTCAAAGTCTGCGCCGTGGATGAAGTCTGGTCGGGGTTGAAGTTAGTGATTAGGAAGGAACTTAGAGGGAAGAAGTAGGTATAATTCCTTGAAGGGCTCTGAGGTCTAATCAAGTGTGGTCGCACCGTGCTGAACAAATAGTTTCAAGCTTGATCAGTTTGCAAACTCCTGACACGCTCGGCGGACACTGGATCAATGCTGAAAAGCTATGTGCATTGCATATTGGCGGTAGCCTTTGGGCTGACTACTTCCTTCGAGCAAATGGTGAGATGATTATTGTAGGAGAGGACATTGATCACCCTGAAAAGGTGTCGGTTTACTCGGATCGTAGCAGTGTTTTGAGAATGCTAGTTAGTGGTTCTCGAAGATACCCTGAACTACTGGAATTGCTTCCTATCCGCCCAACTGATGCAGTGGAGTGCCAATGTCGAGCCATTCCATTGTTTGCCGAAGGTAAAGTACTCTGTCCTGCATGCGGTGGTATGGGTTGGCTTCCCCCTTCTGAAGCACAACCAAGAACTGACAATAACAGGATAAGATACATCCTGATGATGTGGTGTTCACGCTTTTGCGTTTCATCCTACCATCCCGCCTTGACCAAAATCCCCATCCACAGGATACTACCCCCACTGACGGACAGGGAGGTCCGCCGTGCTGCCTTCGAATCGACAACTCTTGGTCATCTGGTTCCTGGGGTGGGATCTCATTCTCATCGCAGCGATCTTCTATCTGGGCATAGGGCCAAGCGTCGTGCCCCGCTTGACTGCTGTCGTCAGCCTTGCCTTCCTCTGCCTGGCTCTGTGCAAGCTCTACGCCCTGCATCGGCTCCGCCGGGCGCGTGAAGAGATGGTCGGCATCCTGCAAGCGATGGCCCTCTGGCTGCTGCTCCTCCTCATCATCGAACCCGTCCCCGGCATGCAGCGTGGCGACACCCTCATCATCGTCGGTACCGTCTCGCTATCCCTCTTCCTGATGCGTCGCCTCTGGTGGGCGATACTCGGCACCTTGCGAGCACAGGGCTACAACGCTACCCCCGTCGTCATCGTTGGCACCGGCCGGGTTGCTCGCCGAACCGCACGGGCGATGAGCCACGCTCGCTGGATGGGCATGCACGTCCTCGGCTTCATCGAAGACGAACCGACCCGCTGGACGAGCGACCTCCCCATCATCGGCAAAGTCGAAGACCTTCCCCGCCTCGTGCTCGAACATGGCGTCAGCCAGGTGTTTATTGCTTTGCCCATGCACCGCTACCAGGAAGCCAAGCATGTCTATGCGACACTCAGCGAGAGCATCGTCGAAGTCAGACTGATCCTCGATGCCCCGCAACTCACCCCCGTCTCGCTTTCCACCACCAAGATCGATGGCCTTACCGTCGTTGGCCTGCGTGATAACCCCCATCTGGGGCTGAACCGGGCCGTCAAGCGCAGCATGGATTTAATCTTCGCCACCCTGGCCCTGGTGCTGCTCTCGCCGATCTTACTACTGCTCGGCCTCATCGTGAAGTTCACCAGCAAAGGCCCGATCTTCTACGTGCAGGAACGGTGTGGCCTCAATGGCAGGCGTTTCCCCATGTACAAGTTCCGCACCATGCGGGTCGATGCTGAACTGCAGACCGGCCCCGTCTGGGCATCATCGGGTGATAGCCGCACGACTCCGCTCGGTGCCTGGCTGCGAAAACTCAGCCTCGATGAACTGCCCCAACTCTTCAACGTCCTCCGTGGCGAGATGAGCCTCGTCGGCCCCCGCCCGGAACGCCCCGTCTTCATCGAACGCTTCCGCAAGACCATCCCCAACTACATGGCCCGCCACATGGTCAAATCCGGCATGACCGGCTGGGCCCAGGTGCAAGGCTGGCGAGGCAACACCTCCCTCCGCCAACGCATCCGCCACGATCTCTACTACATCACCCACTGGAACCCCTGGTTCGATCTTCGCATCATGGCCCTCACGGTAGTGCGAGGGTTCTTTCACCGCAATGCGTATTGATACCAGCCCCACCTTTTCCTTGCATCCACCCCATCATCTGCGAAGATATCCCCCATGCAAACACTTCGCACGCTATCAGCCTGGCTTATGGGGCTGCTCTACCTCGCTGCCGGCATCAATCACTTCTGGCATCCCGGCTTCTATCTCAACATCATGCCTCCCTACATTCCTGAACATGCATTGATGGTCCAACTCAGTGGCGTGGCCGAAATCGTCCTCGGCCTGATGATGCTCCTCCCCCGCTATCGCAAACCGGCAGCATGGGGCATCATCGCCATGCTCATCGCCTTCATGACCGTACACATCCACATGGTGCAGAATGCACACTTGTTCAAGGACGTGCCCGAGTTTATCCTCTGGCTACGAATCCCACTGCAATTCCTTTTGATTCTCTGGGCTTTCTGGTACACTCGGCCCATAACAGTAGTTCCAGCGACGGGCACTTCTATTTCATCACCATCTTCATCATGAAACTCAACAGTCTCACCCCCATGCTGCGGACCTGGAAGCTCCAGGAAACCATCGCCTTCTACACGAAGGTGCTCGGCTTCGTCGTCGACGCGACCAACGATCAGGCAGGCTGGGCCGCTCTGCACCGCGAGGGCGTATCGCTCATGCTCTCCGAACCTAACCCCCACGAAGGCGATAAATACCCGCGCTTCACCGGCTCGCTTTACTTCAACGTCGATGATGTCGAAGCCGTCTGGCAACAGGTGAAAACCAAAGCTGCCATCTCCTACCCACCCGAAACCTTCTTCTACGGCATGCGCGAGTTCGGCATCTACGATAATAACGGCTACCTGTTACAATTCGGACAAGAAGTAGCCAAGCCAAACGAATAGGATACCAGCCCGAAGCGCTAGCGAGAGAGGGCGTGTGCAATCGCATGCGTTTTCTCAACGAGACTGTGCCACACTCCGATGGTACTCCATCGGGGTGTGCCTCAGTCGCTCGTCGTAACACAAAAAATAAAAGGACATGATCATGCGGTTCCTCACCCTCGCCTTCATCCTGTCACTGGCATCACTCCCTGCTCGCGCCCAGGAACCAGGTGAACCGCGTATCCTTAATGTCGCCCCCGCCGCCGCTCCATCGCCCAGCCTCAAATACCGCCTACTCCCGGCCAGCACCGAACTGGTGCCGGGCAACGCCGCTGCCTTGTACTATCGTACCTTTGCCTTCCTCTCCGAAGCCCATCCCTTGTTTAAGAAAGCCCTGCAAGGCAATCCTCGAACAGATGACAAGGGCGAAGAGTATTCCCAGACTGACCGCTGGCTGACGATGCCACTCAAAGACCTGCCGCAGAAAGAGGTTGAAGACTTTCTCGGCCAGTTCAACATGTATCTCCGCGAAATGACACTGGCCATCCATCGACAGAATTGCGACTGGGACGTGCATGGCCGAGCCGATGGACTGCTCATACTGATGCCCGAAGTACAGTCGTTCCGCAGCCTCGCCAATATCATCGCCCTCAAAGCCAGGCTGCAGATCGCTCAGGGATACTTTGATCAGGCCGTTCAAACGCTACAGATCAACTTCAAGCTGGCTGAGCACCTCTGTCGAGGCCCCACGGTTATCCACACTCTCGTCGGCATGGCCATCGCCCGGATGTCGCTGGTGCAACTGGAAGCCTTGATTCAGACCAATCAGGGGCCGAACCTCTACTGGGCCCTCAGTACGCTGCCCCGTCCGTTCGCTGATCTGAAAGAAGCCATCGAGTTCGAGCCCAATAATGTCTTCCGATTGATGCCCAGCCTGCTCAAGATGGAAGAGGGCCCAGCCAGTGATGAGCTCATGGCTGCCTTCAAGGCAGACAAGCAGAACTTTCGCCGGAAGCTGGGTATCACCAAAGGCTTCCCTGAAACGATGATGGTTGGCGGAGCGCTGCCCGATGCCCGAGCCAGGTTAAAGTCTGCTGGCTTCAAGCCCGAAACCCTGGAAAAGATGCCGAGCCAGCAGATCGTCATCGTCGATGCCATGCGTCGCCATCGTACTGCCCAGACAGAACTCAGCAAATGGCTGCATCTTCCCTATGCCCAGGCTGCTCCGTACGCCGAGAAGGAATTGAAAGCCTATCAGGAAAGCTGTGCCATGCTGGACCTGCACCTGTTCGATACCGTGCTGGAGAAACTCAGTTACCACGATGGCTTCGCCAAAGCCTGGCGAGCTGGCGCGACCCTTGATCGCTACATCGCCGCATTGCGTACCATCGAAGCCATCCGCATGCAGGTCGCTCTAGACCAAGGCAAGCTGCCCAAACAATTGAGTGACATAAAGGTGGTGCCTGTCCCGATCGATCCTATGACCGAAACACCATTCCAGTATCGCCTCGAAGGCAACACGATAACACTGCACGCCCCCGCCCCCTTCGGCGGCACGGAAAAGTATCTGTCGCTGACCTATGTCGTCAAGTTTGATGGCAAGTAGGATACTATTCCGTCAGGTGTCTGATGAAAACCGTGGCAGGGGTCAGTTGTATTCAACTGCCCCCTGCAAGCTGGCGAAAGTATTGCAAGGTCCGCAGGGGGCAACGGCGTACCGTTGCCCCCTGCCACGTTTCCCGATCCTCAAGGAACCAGGCATGCGTCTCTCCCACGCCAACTTGACCATCCCTCGTGGCGGTGAACAAACTGCCCGGGAGTTCTATGGCACCCTCCTGGGCCTACCCGAAATCGCCAAGCCCGAACCGCTCCGCTCACGCGGCGGCGTCTGGTTCGATATCGGCGGCATTGATCTGCATCTCTCCGCCGTCGATGTCCAACCCAGCCCCGATGAACAACGCCATCTCGGTTTGGAAGTAGCCGCCATCGATCAACTGAAACAGAAACTCGAAGCGGCAGGTATCGTCATCGATCCCGGTCGCCCCGCTCCCTGGCGCCGCTTCTTCCTCCACGACCCCTTCGGCAACCGCCTCGAAATTCACGAACCGGGTGGCCTGCGCTCATAACCCGTGCCACACTCCGGCGGTACTCCGTCGGGGTGTGGTTGCATGGCACAAGATGCTGTTACGATGATATGGTGAATGGCATACTGAACCTCGAAACCACACCCCGATGGAGTACCATCGGAGTGTTGCACGGTCTTAAGCCGCCAGCACCGCCTTCAACACCGCCACCCCATGAGCCACGTCCCGTATCGCCACCTGCTGATCGCTCACACGGCGCTCAATGCACAGGGGCCCACGGTAGTTGATGGCCCTCAGCGTCTTGACAAAATCAATCATGTCCACCGACCCCTCGCCGAGCGGCACCTCAGTCCCCCAATCACCCTTCTTCGTAGGCCGCACCGCATCCTTGACATGCACGCTCTGCACCAGATGCCCGATCTTCCGCAGCGCAGGCAGTGGATCATCACGATCATAAAGCAGGAGGTTCGCCGGATCGAAATTGATCCTCACATTGGGCCTGTCGAGCTCACCGGCGAATTCGAGCAGATGATCGCTGCTCTCCTGACCCGTCTCCAGAGCGCAGACAATGCCGCGCTGATCAGCCAGATCAGCCGCCTTGCGAAGTGTCGCCAGAAAATCGGGGAAGTCAGCATCATTCATTTCCGGCACAAACCCGGCATGGAACATGATGTCCGACAGACCCAGCTTCTTCGTTCGATCGAGCACCAGGCGAAACGATCGAGCCGTTCCTGACGCAGATGCTTAGGCCCAAAACCGCCGGTAGCATGAATGCTCTGTGGCGTGGTGTAGTCCTCGCCCGGGAAGCCGAGCATAGTGCCCGACATCTGAAACCCGGCCGCCCGCGCCGCCTCGGGCATCTTGTCACCTTCATCCCACGCCGCATGGAACGGATCACCACAGGCAATCTGAATGACGTTCACATCCAGTTGATCGCACAACGTCCGCAATTCCTTGACGCTCTTGACATTGAGAGCCCAGGAACAAACGCCAATAGCCAATGGTTCGATGGCAGCCATGTTGATACTCGCTGAAGGAGGAATCATTCTTCAGCATAGCGGAGAACAGCAAAGAGTCAGGGTCTGACTCCTCCCCTTACCAAGGGGAGGTTGGGTGGGGTTCTGTGTCACGGGAAATTTACCCCCTCCAACTCCCCCTTGGAAAGGGGGAGAGAATGAAAATGACCCATTACCAATAGTCCCATCAAACAAAACAGGCCACGGGCATCACCCATGGCCTGCTCTTATTCATTATCCAAAAAGACTACTTCTTCACCGCCACAGGTGCGGGTGCCGCTGCCTCTGCAGGCTCGGCATCTTTCATCAGCGAAATCTCCGCCTGATGGCCGCCATCACCCAGACGTCGCACGCTCAGCTTGAGGATACGAGTGTAACCGCCGGGACGCCCTTCGTAACGGGGGGCCAGCACGTCGAAGATCTTCTTGACCGTCGTCTTGTTGTTTCCCATGCGGGCCACCGCCATCCGGCGGTAGGCGATGGCCTGGGGCTTGTCGCCGGCGTTGTCCGACTTGAGCGCCCGCTTGCCGAGGGTGATCAGCGGTTCAACGAACCGGCGAAGTTCCTTGGCCTTGGGCACCGTGGTGGTGATCGACTCATGCTCGACGAGAGCAATGGTGAGGTTACGCATCAGCGCCCGACGGTGGGTGCTGTTACGATTGAGCTTTCGCCCTGACTTCTGGTGACGCATGATGCAAAGTCCTGGAAAGGACAATCGATCACAAACATGATCGAGGCTTACCGATTGGTAAACAAGATCTGCAGGTTGGTAAGCAAGGTTCCCTGCAGCCTTGGTGTTTCATTCATGCTCATTGTGAGCGGGGGGCGTCAGCCCCCTGAGTAAGACCCTGCGAGTTCTCAGGGGGCTGACGCCCCCCGCTCGCAAGAATACTCGTATTACATCCGTCGCACAGCAGGCAGCTTCATGCCCAGGTGCAACTGACGTTCGGACAGCTTCTGTGTCACTTCCTTCAGCGTGGTTTCGCCGAAATTGCGGACTTCCAGAAGCTCATCCTCGCCACGGGAAACCAGATCACGCACGGTGGCGATGCCTTCCGATTCAAGGCAGTTCGTCGCCCGCACCGACAGTTCCAGTTCCGCCAGGCTCATGTTCAGCTTGCGTTCGAGTTCGACATCGACAGCGGCATGGGCCGGTTCGACACGTTCCTCGACCGGGACCGCAACGCCAGGATCGGAATAGTGGATGAACGGGTTGAGGTGCTTGCGGAGAATCTTGGCTGATTCCACTATCGCCATCACAGGCGTGGTGGTGCCGTTCGTCCAGATTTCCAGCGACAGCTTGTCGTAATTGGTTTTCTGGCCGACGCGAGTTTCTTCTGCCTCGTACTTCACACGAACGACAGGAGAAAAGCTCGAATCGACGGGGATAGTACCCAGCTCACGATCGCGGCCGGCGTTTTCTTCAGCAGTGCGATAGCCACGACCATTCTCCACCGTCATTTCGATGACGAAGGGAACATCAGCGGTCAGCGTGGCGATCACGTGTTCGGGGTTAACGATTTCGACTGCTTCGTCGGTGATGACATCAGCGCCCTTGACCACGCCCTTTTCATGGCGGTCAATCTTGATGACCTTCGTCTGGTCGCTGACGTTCTTAACGATCAAGCTCTTGATGTTCAGAATGATGTCGGTGACATCTTCGACTACGCCGGGGATCGTGCTGATCTCGTGCTGCACGCCATGAATCTTGACTCGGGTGACGGCACTGCCTTCGAGGCTCGAGAGCAGCACGCGGCGAAGGCTGTTGCCCACGGTCACGCCGAAGCCCCGTTCAAACGGTTCGACGCTGAACTTACCATAGGTATCGGTAAGCGTTGCCTGATCGGCGATGACTTTGCTGGGGAGTTCTAAACCGCGCCAACGAATACGCATGACATGTCCTCCGCAGGGTTGTATCGCACAGCGCTCGGCACGCCACGCCTAAGCCCCGCATCCATTAAACAGTAGTCCCTTAACCGAGTCGGGAGTCCATCCCACAGACGAAGCCAGCGGGCCAGAACCCGCTGTGTTTCTCTATGTTTTCTAGCAGTTTTGCCGGTTTTGTCCAGCTCTGGTTAGTAGTCATCACGCTCCGTCGTGATGACGTGGGGTGCAATTATGAGACACCCATCCACCACAACTGTTTAGTAACGACGTTTGGTCTCCGTGTCCTCACGGCGGAGCGTGAGGACTACTAACCAGACTACCTCGTCGTGATTTCAATAATCAACTGCTCGTTGATGTGCTTGATGCGGGGATCCACATCATCCCGGCTTGGCAAACGCAGCATCTTACCCTCAGGCGGCTCTTCGCTGGTGCGCTGCAAGTAATCAGGAACGTGCGGTGGGTTCTGGCTGAAGGACAACTTCACCATCTCCCGGCTCTCCTTGCGATCACGAACCGTGATCACATCGTTGGCCTTCACCAGGAAGCTGGGGATGTTGCAACGGCGGCCATTGACTTGCACGTGCCCGTGGGTGACGAGCTGGCGGGCAGCAGCCCGGCTCATCGCAAAGCCGAGGCGATGGATGATGTTATCCAGCCGGCGTTCCAGCAGAACCAGAAGCTGTTCGCCGGTATTGGTAGGCGAGCGGGTAGCCAGTTCAAAGAAGCGGCGGAAGGGGCGTTCGAGAATGCCATAGAAGCGCTTGAGCTTCTGCTTCTCACGCAGACGCAGCCCATACTCGCTGAGCTTGCCGCACTTCATGCCATGCATGCCGGGTGCCGTCTTGCGACGTTCGACCGCGCACTTGGGCGAATCGCAACGGGTGCCCTTAAGATAAAGCTTCTCGCCTTCACGTCGGCAGAGCTTACAGACTGAATCGATGTAACGTGCCATGGTTTTCCGTCAGATGCTAAAAGACTATGTGTTCGTGTGTTTGTTGTTTTGCTGTGAGCTGTCGGCTGTCATCTTACACTCGTCGTCGCTTCGGCGGCCTGCACCCATTGTGCGGCAGCGGCGTAATGTCTTCAATCGCCTTGACCGCCAGGCCCACTGCCTGAAGCGCTGTCACAGCAGACTCACGACCAGACCCTGGCCCCTTCACGCGGACTTCCACTTCCCGCAGGCCATACTTCATCGCCTTATCAGCAGCGACTTCGGAAGCTCGCTGAGCAGCGAACGGCGTGCTCTTGCGGCTGCCCTTGAACCCCACCGTGCCGGCGGAGGCCCACGTCAGCACATCGCCGTTCGTATCGGAGATGGAGACGATCGTGTTGTTGAACGTCGCGAGGATGTGTACGATTCCTCGCGACACATTCCGCCTGGCTTTCTTCTTCTTCGTCTTGGCCATGGTGTTGAGCCATTCCTTACATTTTTCCCCTCTCCCCCCTGGGGAGAGGGGCTAGGGGTGAGGGGTAAACTCGAATCGATGCAAAAACCCAAAGGGCGCATGTGCCCTCGGGGTGCTTGCCTGTGTGTATGCCTGGTCACCAAGGAGAGGCCATATCGCCACAAGCGGTTGTATTGTCAGACCATCACCGAAATGAGGGTCTTGTCTATCTCCCCTCTCCTCTCTGGGAGAGGGGCAGGGGGTGAGGGGAGCATCGCTGAAGAAAGAACCCATCAAGCCGAACAGAAGAAAAATCTTATTCTGGCTACTGGCTTCTGACTCCTGGCTACTTCACCTACCCTCGCATCTCCTTCACGCCCTTCTTGCCGGCCACCGTCTTGCGGGGACCCTTGCGAGTACGGGCATTCGTCTTGCTGCGCTGGCCACGGACCGGCAACCCACGACGATGGCGGAAGCCACGGTAGCTGCCGATGTCACGCAGACGGGCAATGTTCTGCTGAATCTCACGGCGAAGGAAACCTTCCACCTTGAATTCGTTTTCGAGCAGCTTGGCAATACGGGCTAACTCATCGTCGCCCAGTTCCCGGGCATGACGCTGCGGATCGATGTTGAGCCGCTGACAAATCTGAACCGAGGTAGTCGGCCCAATCCCGTACAGATCGCGCAGCGAAATATGCGTGGGCTTATCCGGCGGAATGTCGACACCCATAATACGGGGCATGCAAACCTCTCCCTAATTGCGAGCCGAACGATGGGCCGGGTCGCGTCGGCGCCCGGAGCCACCCCCGGAGTATTAGCCTTGCCGCTGCTTGTGGCGCGGGTCAGCACAGATCACATAAACCTTACCGTGTCGCCGTACGATCTTGCATTTATTGCAGATACGACGAACGCTGGTGCGAACTTTCATGTCAAACCAACCTTCCCAAACGAGACTATCTCCCGGATTATGGGGAGAAAGAGCATGTTATGGGCGGCAAAGAGGGCGGCAAGGGAATTGCTGGTTTTTGACCCTATTTATGCTGTACGAGTCTGAAGTTACGTTCAGTGCTACTAGTATTTACCCATTATGAACCTCAAAGCTAAGGCCCATTTCCAGGGAATACAATCAACCAAACTATCGAGGACAATTCGCAGTGTTGCCAGCCTCTGTACCACATCACTTCGAAAGCAAAGTAAACAACAAATAGAAAATGTTCAATTGTGCACCATGCTTCGAATCTCACAAGAGCACCTCCTTCGTCCCTTTTTCATAATGAAACCCCTCACCCCATTTATGAGCTAGATTCCGGTATCTTCTCCATCGGGGCCAGTCCATGAAGACCGTCGTTTCCCAAGCCGATTTTCTCCGCACCTTGAAGAAAAGCGGCATCCTTAAGGACGAGGTTCTTCAGCAAATCAGCCGAAGCGCAGAATCTCTAGCGAGTGATGGTAATGGTCTGGCAGCCAGGCTACAGGAAAAGGGCCTTCTCACTTCCTTTCAATGCAAGCAGTTGTTGGCTGGGAAGTACCAGGGGCTTCTTATTGGCACTTATCTCATCCTTGAACCCATCGGAAAGGGGGGCCAGGGAAGAATCTACCTGGGAATGCATACCTCCATGCAGCGACGGGTCGCCATCAAAGTGCTCCCCGCCGATAAGGCCGAACATCAGGAACAACTGCAACGGTTCTATCGTGAAGCCCGATCTGCCGCCGCGCTCGATCATCCCAATATCGTGAAACTCTTTGATGTGATCGAAAAAGGGGGCACCCACATACTTGTCATGGAATATGTGCCTGGCCATACTCTGCAGCAACTGCTGACAAGCCAGGGGCCCATACCGTATCCTCATGCGATTCAGTTCGCCATCCAGATTGCAACGGGTTTACAGCATGCTCACGAGAAGGGTTTTATTCATCGTGATATCAAGCCAAACAACATCATGCTCTCGAAAGAGCGAGTCATCAAGATTCTTGATCTGGGTTTGACTCGGTCGATGCATGCTGAGAAGGATAACTTGACGAAGCAGATGAATCCCCATGCTCTCATGAACGGGGTGGAGTACGGCTCCCCTGAGCAATTGCTCGGTGGCAAAGTGGATGCCCGGTCAGATCTCTACAGTCTGGGAGCTACTCTGTTCGCGCTCATCACCGGCACCCCGCCTTTTTCCAAATCGTCCGCTCAGGATGTCATGGATTTTCAACGGGGCATGATGCCGGTACTGGCACGGACGCGCCCCGATATCCCCCAGGATTTGAATGCCATCGTCGCTAAACTGATGGCCAAAGACCCTCAACAGCGTTTTCAAACGGCATCCGACGTCATCGCCGCCTTAACACGTTCGACCCAGCCAGTCGCCGTAAACCAGAAATCACAAGCACCTCACACGGCCGTCCAACAGCCTGCCCGCACCCTCGAAAAAGTCCCGACGCAGAATCAGGAAAAAGAGGCAGTACCGAATCAACCTCGTCTGAAAATAAAGAACAAGCCGGGCGGCCTGGCCATTTCCAGTCGTTCTATTCTGGCCTTTGTCGTGGTCTGCCTGTTGTCTGCCGTAGCCATTATTTCCCTGGTGTTGTTGACTGGTCGTCCCACTGCGGACACCCAGGTAATCAACTATGTGGCAGCACCGCCGGCTCCCCCTGCCCCAATAACTAACTACGTAACAAAAGCACCGCCGGTCTCGGTTGATTCAGCACGCTGCGTGTGCCTGGATTTCAAAGGCGTGACCAACACCATCAGCACTCAGGAAATTTTTTCCGGCACGAACAGCAACTCCAAGCTCAACGATATCACTCTTGAATCCTGGGGCAGGAAGACAATACATGGCGTACCTTTTGAATTGATCGACCCTCAAAACAACCGTGTGCGGAATGTCTTCATTTTTGGCGGGGGAGATATGGAAACGAGTTTGAATCGCTCCAGGCAGATGTCTATTCCCTGCAATAGTGCCGCAAAGAAGATTCACGTGCTGGGTGGCATCGCGGGATGGGCCTTTCCGTTCAAGCCCCAACGTAGTGTCGCCATCGTGGCCAAGCTCTATTTCAAGAATGGCGGCGTTGAAGAGCACCAGCTCTTAAATGGAACACATTTCGCAGACTGGTGCATGCCGGAGGGAAACGTGCCCACTGCTCCCGTTGTTGTTCAACTAGACAATAAACGACATCTGCACTATTTTTCGTTGACGCCCAGGGAACATGATGTGATTGAAAAAATGGAATTCGTGAAACCAGACAACGGTGACGAGATTGCCCCAATCTTCTTTGCCATCACTGTCGAACGGCCTGTTGAAGTTGCCGGAGAAAGCAATCCCTAGCTCGGCCGCCATGGTTTGCGGAACTCCGCTAAACAGGCATAGCTGAAATGCTGTTGCTCTGAGCCTACGCCACCACTTTTCTCTGCCCATTCCCATCCGGCAAAGTCTTGATCAACTCCTTCAGCGCCTTGTTCACCGCCGCCGATTCAGGAAACGCCGCAGCTACCTCAGGATCGAGCACCACCAGTCGTCCGCCTTGGTGCAACCCAGCAGCGAACCGGTTTGGCTTGGATTTCTTGTAGTCAAACTGATACTCAGTCTTCAATTCATCACTCATCTTTCCAGCCTTCCGCGAGTTGTTCTCGTGGTTCGTTCAGCCATCCTGCCTTCTCGCATTATAGAGGAATCAGTCTCATGCTCCCCTCTCCCTCCCGGGGAGAGGGGTCGGGGGTGAGGGGTTCTAAATCGAATTAAACCCTGTTGAAAACGATACGCTTCCGTTGCTCAAATCACAAACACAACACGGGTGAACTCGATTGAGAAGCCCCTCACCCCTAACCCCTCTCCCCGGGAGGGAGAGGGGAACCAGACCAGGAAAAGCACTCACCTAAACCCTTTCAGCCATCTCCCACCATCCCCCACCGTCTCACCACGTCTCACTCCCAACCCCATCGAATAAATCCCCACCATTCCGGTTGCCTCCTGTAACTGTACAAATGTATGATTTTCCAAAACGCTTGTACATAAGGAGCCTCGCCATGCCCGTACCTCGTTCCCTCAAACTCGATCAACCTCCCCATGAAAGAGACTGGCTCATCCCCGGCCTCCTCCCCCGTGGCGAGATCGTCTTCCTCGATGGCCTCATCGGCATCGGCAAGTCCTGCCTCATCGCCGCCTGTGTCTCGACGCTTAGCCATAGCCCCATCCTGAAGGACAACGAGACGATCCTCTATATCACCTCTCCCCGCCAGCGTGAGCTGATCAAAACCTTCCTCCATCGCCAGCAGCCCAACTACGACAAACTGCGCAATGTCGAATTCACCATGGATTCCTCAGTCTCTCTTGAACAAGTATCCCGATCAAGCCTCCTCCTGGAGTTCCTCATCTCGGAAGGACAGAATCATCATCCCGCGATGATCGTCCTCGATTCCTTTGAAGAACTAGTTGGGAAAGACTCGCGCCTGAATGCCGAGGATTGGACGCTCTTTTGGGAAACGCTTCAGCAAATGGCCGCCACTTTCCACTGCACCATCCTCATCCCCCGTCGGCATGGCTACCACGAAAACCGACAGTATGGCCACGATGTCCGTGTCGGTTCCGAAGTCACCCGCTTTGCCCTTGCCATGCAATTTCACCCCACCGATCCGCTCAAGCGAATTATCACCGTCGCCAAGAACCAGACCGGTCCCATTGGCGGACAGACCCTGGCTCAGTTCATCGGCAACAAGATGGAGATCACCGGCCTCGAAGCTCCCGAACACGTTCGCCCCTCCCGCAACGTCACCACCTGGCAAAACAACGATGCCCATAAGAAGCAGGAGAACGCCGAGATCATGGAAGCCGTCGATTGCTGCATGGGTGGTCATCCCATGCTTAAGAAAATGGTCAAGGAATTTGTCATGAGGAACGGCTTCTCCGAACGAGCCTATGACCGGGCGATGGCCGAGGCCAAGCTCCCCATCAAGAAGTTCGGCGACGAATGGGCCTATCTGCCCAATGAAGCCATGCTCCAGCGTCACGGACAACAGAAGCAACTGGAGAAGGATACCCTACAAAACCCGATGAATACCCCGCGCGCACACGGCGCTGCGGTAGTTGAACCCGCTCCCCGCCGAGCAGGGTAAAGCACCCCATCCGATGCTCGCCAAAGAAGTGAACTCTTCCCATGCTCCGCTCTCCCTCCCGGGAGAAGGGAACCTGTATGCATTTATCCTCGACCAACGATGGCCATTTGTGTTAGCATGCCAGGAGAATGGCCGACTGGGAGTCAGTTGCAAACTCTCCCCCCGATCTCCACGAGCCACCATGGTATAGTGATACCCACCATGAAACGTCGCACACTGTTATCCATTCTGCTGGCATTCATCTTAAGCATAGCTCTCACCTGCCTCGTCGCCATGGTCTTCGCTCGCACCCCCAAATGGGTCATCCATTTCAGTCAGGGCAACATGGCTTACTCCCCTCTGGTGGAAGATAATCATCATGCCTGGCTGGCGGCTTCTTACTGTCAAATGGACTGGGACACCTCATCCTCGAACGGCATTGAAAAGCAACTGGTGATCATCGATATCAGTACAGGCCAGATCAAATACACCTTGGATCAAGATCGCCGGAACAACCTTGAGTCGGAATCTCCAGATCGGCCAATCCCGGTCATCATCGACAACGTCCTGTACCGCTTCACGTTTCACCGAGATGATGTGTACCAGTATTGTGAATTGCGTGCATGGGATTTCACCAAGTCATCCAATGAATCGACGCTGCACACATGGAAGACACATGTGGGCTTGCCGATGTCTGCACAGTTTGGCACTCCCAAAGATGGAAGCTGCCCGTTTATTGTTCAGACAGGTGTGCATCTGCCCTTGCCAATGCTCTTCGGGTTTGGATCAAACCTGCTACCGTCGCTGAGTTTATATTCTGCATGGAACGCCGGCGGCCTGTACGATATTTCCGTTCTTCCCCTTCCCGAGGAAACACTGCTACACGCCCATTTCGATCTGGTGAGGTTTGGCGTTCTGGAGGCGAACAGCAACAAGGTAGTAGAGCGAACATCATGGACATTACCCTCCTTCAATTGGTGTTGGCCTCCCGTGATCGACCCGGAAGGTAAATGGGTGCTGTACCCCAAGTTCAATCTTGGTTCAAAGTTGCGCGAGCCATTGGTCTATCGCAGCCAGGATGGACAGTTATTGCCGTTCATGACGCATCCAGGTCATGCTGAGTATTTCGGTGTGGTCAACGGAATGATCCATCTGGGAGGTGACTATCTCTACCGTGTTGAAGGCGACCGAGTTAATGTCGTCAGACTTGCTGGCATGAAGCTTTTCAAGCCCACGGATAAACGTAGCCTCACAGGCGAGGGAAAGATCCTCTTCGAGTTTGACAATGACGATGGGAGGATGCGAGTCTATGAACCTGATCCAGGCAAAGTCGCCGCGAGAATCAGTTATCGTGATATGAGTGCCTTGTTAGGCAGACCTTTCCTGGCGAATGAGAGATACGTCTTTGCCTGGGGCGTGGCTGATACCCGCCCCCACTTCATCCGTGAAGCAGCTTATCAATTTCCATGGATTAACCGAATCTGGCCCAGGACCATTTCAAGCACCATCGTTCAAGTGGATACCATGACCTCTGGCATCACCGTCCTCGGCCATTCCGTCTTCGAAGCTAATAGGTATGGCGTTCCACTGAAGTATGTCTATGCTCACAAGTTCGTTGAGAAGGATAAGGTGAAGACTTATCTCAATCTCCAGTGCTGGGATGCCATGCAGGGAGAAGTAGCGGTAAGCAACTACATTGCTCTGGCGGTACTGTTATTTGTCCTGATGCTTTTCGTTCCCGGTTATGCGAGAAAACGATTAGGGCGCGCCCCTGAACCAGCGAGCGTACCACCAGTGCCGCAAGAGTTAGAATGTTCTGTACAGAATGAAGTCGATCAAGAAGCATCTGAGCGGGTATCACAAGCGGAAGAAGAGAACCATTGACATCTCCCCTCACCGACCCGTTCCATGAAAGGCGATCTCGACTTGATCGTGATGAAGGCCCCGGAAAAGGATGGCAACCGCCGCTACGACACAGCCAAAGCCTTCGCCGGCGATGTGTGCATTATCTCACGGATGAACCTGTCTATGCCCGCCCGCCGAGCACCTGGTACCGATTGAGCAAGTTCGCTCGTCGCAATCGTGCTGTGGTCATCGCTACCGGTCTGATCGCCCTGACACTCGTGCTCGGCCTGGCTGCAGACGCAGGGCAAGTAAGCAGGTCTTCCTCCCGTACAGCATCCGTGCATGCCTGTTGGTCACACTAGCCGTATCATGAACCGGAGTTTCGGGTGTTGCTGGTTCTCTGCTAGTGGAAAGGTAGACATGTCGGACGAGGCAGCCACAACACAATCGAGTAACTCGCCCCCGTCGCCTTCTCACAGCCTCGAGTATCGCCCCGCCATTGATGGCTTGCGGGCCTTAGCTGTACTCTCCGTCTTCGTCTTCCATCTCAACCACCGCTGGCTCCCCGGCGGTTTCGTCGGCGTCGATGTCTTCTTTGTCATCTCCGGCTACCTCATCACCTCGATCATTCTCAAGGACTGCATCGAAGGCAAGTTCAGCTACCTGAAGTTCTATCAGCGCCGCATCGCCCGGATATTCCCCATCTTCTTTACCGTCGGCCTGGCTACCATCGTTGCTGCGTATTTCATCTACACCCCGATGGACTTCGCTTCAGCCGGCGCAAACCTGATGGCGACCTCGCTCTCGGTCATCAACATGAAGCTCATGTTCCAGGGCAACTACTTCGAGCTCTCCCCCGATGCCCAACCCTACATGCATTACTGGTCGCTCTCGGTCGAAGAACAATTCTACGTCGTCTTCCCCGTGCTCTTCGTTCTGACCTTCGTCTTCGCCCGTCGCCGGCAGAGCCTGCTTCTGGGAATCCTGGGAGTGGCCAGCCTGGCGTTGTGCCTGTGGATGACGTCTCGGCAACCCGTGTACGCCTTCTTTCTTCTCCCGACACGGGGCTGGGAACTGATGGCGGGCTGCCTCCTGGCGATCTTCGCTCATGGCTCACCAGGCACAGGGAAGGAGCGGTTTTCGAGTTGGTCAGCCCCGTTGGGTTTGATCATCATCTTGGTCTCGTTCGTGATGATCCACGAAGGGCCGACCTTTCCCGGTCTGTGGGCCGTTCTTCCCGTCGTGGGTGCTGTCGCTGTTCTCATGCCGGCTGGAAAGAGTGCTGGTTTCAGTGAGAAGCTGTTGGCCCTCGCCCCCCTGGTGCTCATCGGCCGCATGTCTTATTCCCTCTACCTCTGGCATTGGCCGGTCTTCTCGTTCGTTGATTACAGCATGTATAATTCTTCCGAAGTTGTTCGCCTGCCTCTGAAGATTGGCCTCGCCTGCCTGCTGACGGTGTTGAGTTTCTATTTCATCGAGAACCCGTCCCGATCGTACCTGAACCGCCGTCAGAGCAGGTGGATGGCCTATGGGTTCATGCTGGTGATGGTGGCCTTCGGCGTGGTGCTGGGACTTTACATCAGAAAGACCAACCATGTGAATGCTGAGCTGGGCGACGTGGCAAAGGGCGGGCTGGTCTTTCAGCCCGACAGCAAAAAGGGGCATGTCATCCTCATGGGCGACAGTAACGGTGCCATGTATGGCAAGGTGACGAAGGAGATTGGCGAAGAGCTGGGACTCAAGCTCAATGTCCTCAGCGTTAACGGCGGGGGCAGCCCGCTTCCCGCTGTCGATGGAAAGCACAGCCAGATCTGGCTCGATTCGTTGGCGGTGGTGAAGAAAGAAAAGCCTGATTGCCTGATCCTCGCCTGCATGTGGATCGGCGGCCAGCACAAGGACAACATCGAACGGCTGGCTCTCGCCATCAAGGAACTCCAGCCTCACGTCGGCAGGCTGGTGATTCTGAATCAACCTCCGATCCTTCCCAAGGACGCCACCCGGGAAGCGATAAGAAATGGCCGTCGTCCGCCATTTATCGAGGAAGCCGAGCATCAGCGTCTTCGAGCGGAGTTCAATGCATTCTTGAAAAGCGCTTGTACCGGTAACTGCGTTGTCGTCGATATCGCTTCCCACTTCCAGGAACCTGGTAGTGGCGCTGTCCGTTTCCTGGATGAGTTCGGACGACAAAACTACGCTGACCCAACCCACCTCTCCGGCTTCGGCGCAGACGCCATCAAACCGGTGCTGCAACAGGCCATTACTTCCAGCCTGGGGACTAGGAGAGAAACTCCTGGCAGGTAGCAAATGCTTCATAACGATGAGAAGAAAAGTTGAATGTTCTCAGCCCCTGATAAGGGGCGACCTGGAAGTAGCTGGCAGCGAAGCTGCCAGAACGAATGGAATGAATAACAGAGCCCCGTGAGGGGCGATTGGGATTGAGCCGCTGATCCAATCGCCCCTCACGGGGCTCCTCAAACATGAATACCTCTGAACTGGCAGCTGCGCAGCCAGCTACTGCCAGGTCGCCCCTTATCAGGGGCTGAATGTCAATTCGATCTGGGTAATGAGTGTCGCTTCCTTTCGTTATCCTTCGACGTTGGGTGAATTGCTGTCCTCCCTCTCTGCAGTAATTCTTCCGATCACACCGATTCTGAGTATTTTTCCAGATTCCTCAAACTTCTTCTGGAACTCCTTCGTCTGTTAGGGTAGGATGATCTCTAGCGACCATGCGGTTCATCATATCTCGTCGCATGGTACAGATGAGAACCCATTCAGCATTCCTGAATGTAGCTCATTGACACATCTCGGTTTTCTGTGTTAGGTTGATGATGGTTTCCTCTCTATTCATAGGCATCTGCTGAATTGCGATGATTTGCATCAGTGCGTTTGTCGCTCAGCATGCTATCATGAATAGACATCCGGATCATACATCGACTGAATAAGTGGGAGACGTTGCATGGCCGCCAAGCAGCACGGTGTTTGGGGTATTGACCTCGGACAAAGCGCACTCAAGGCCCTTCGGCTTGAACTCATTGATGGAGTAGTCACGGCGACTGCCTTTGATTACATCGAACATCCCAAGATTCTCAGTCAGCCCGATGCTGATCCCGATCAGCTCACCAGGGATGCGCTCGACCAGTTTCTCTCCCGAAACTCGCTCCAGGGCGATCTCATCGCCATCAGCGTCCCCGGCCAGACCGGCTTGGCCCGCTTTGTCAAGCTGCCGCCTGTCGAAGCCAAGAAGATCCCCGACATCGTCAAGTTTGAAGCCAAGCAGCAGATTCCATTCCCACTCGATGAAGTCGTCTGGGACTGGCAGAAGATCGGTTCCGACAAGAGCGAAGACTTCGCCGAGAACGAAGTCGGCCTCTTCGCCATGAAGCGGGATATGGTCAGCCGCTATCTGCAATCGTTCCGTGATGTCATGATCGAAGTGCATCACGTGCAGATGTCGCCGCTCGCTCTGGTGAACTACGTGGCGTTCGATCATCTCGGCAAACGCGCCTATGGCACCGATGAGCCTGCCGCTGAAGGCGACTCTCAGGAAGCCGGTTGCATGGTCGGCGTCGATGTCGGCGTCGACAATTCCAACCTCATCGTGACCGATGGCCAAAAGGTGATCTGGCAGCGACCCATTCCCATCGGCGGTAACCACTTCACCCGTGCCCTCACCAAAGAGATGAAGCTCACCTTCGCCAAGGCCGAGCACCTCAAACGCAACGCCACCAAGGCGGAAGACCCCAAGAAGATCTTCCAGGCCATGAAGCCCGTCTTCTCCGATTTCGTCGGTGAGCTTCAGCGTTCGCTCGGCTTCTTCACCAACACCCACCGCGGTGCCAACATCACCCGCATGGTCGGTCTGGGCAACGCCTTCCGTCTGCCTGGCTTGCAGAAGTTCGTCAGCCAGAGCCTGGGGATGGAACTCGAAAAGGTCGAAGACTTCACCCGCCTCACCGGCGACGACGTGAAGAAAGCTCCGGTCTTCGCTGATAACATTCTCAGCTTTGCCGTAGCGTATGGCCTGGCTCTGCAGGGTCTCAAGCAGTCCCGCATTCAAACCAATCTCCTGCCCAACGAGATTCGTGTCGAACGCCTGATTCGAGCCAAGAAGCCGATGGCTCTCGTCGGCGCAGCCGCCCTGTTGCTCGGTCTGGGCATCTACTCCTGGTCCAGTGGTTCCGGGTATGCCCACGCTAAATCAGCTGCTGATGAAGCGAAGAAACAGGATTCCGTCATCAGCACCGCGAATGGTTTCGCCGCTCAATACGACACCAAGAAAAACGAAGTGATTGATGCCCGCAAGGCTGCCGCCAACATCATCCGAGGCAGCGAAGAGCGAGTCAACTGGCCCATCTTCTATCGTTTGCTCAACGATTGTCTGCCGCGTCCCAACGGCTCCAATCTACCAAACTACGCTCTGTGGGATACTGTCAATCCCACCACGCAGTACTACACCATTGACGCTAAGAACGCCTACGAAATCCTGTTGGATCGCGTCCAGAAGGCTGAGCTGGCGGACAACTTCAATCAGAATGATCTGATCCAGGTCAACATCACCGGCGTCTATGCCCGGTTCTGCGATGTCCCGATGGCCAACAGCTTCTTCACCAATGTGAAGAAGGAATCGAACAACATGTACCCGCTGGGTGTGAAAACCGATTGGCCCAACTATCGCGGCAACGACGACTGGAAAGCGGCTCCCACCAAACCTGGCTGGGTCGTTGAAATCCGGGGATACACATACCACAAGAACCTGCATTATTTCATCGCCCATACCCTGGCTGAAAACCTCAAGACGCGCAAGGGCGTTGCCTGGCCGTTGCAGAACCCCTCCCCGGTGCTGTCGCCCGTGGAAACCAGCCATATCGCTTTGCTGAAATACAAGACCACTTCTGATATGCACGAAGGGTTTTCCTTTATTGACTCCCCCCTGTACATCAACTCCCTGGTCAATGTGGCAAATGAAGCAGGGGCAGGTGGAGGCGGCTCACTGAATCCTGGCGGCTCGCAGTTGAATATCGGCGGAAATGCCGGCACCGGTCGTGGTACTCCAGGTGCCGGCGGCGAAGCTGGTGGCTCCGGTGGCGCCTCACGCACCTCACCCTGGTCCGGTCTGGGCCGCGTGCAGGGTTCCGCCAGCGGGGGAGATTCCGGAAGGGGAGCGCCTCCTGCCGTGCTCCGCCTGCCAATGCCGGGGCGGCGGAACGACCCGTCGACCGCAAGCGCACCGAGTTTGTCATTGTCCTGTACTGGGTGGAACCGCTTCCCACCGAGCCGCCAGAAGCCAAGGGGGTAGGAGGCGAAGCTGCCACCCCGCCACCCGCTGGCGCCAACTAATCTCACCCATCGGGTTTCTCTGACTGAACACTTCATCTAGCTGACGATTGGACATACTCCCATGAAACTTGATAAAGAGACGATGATCAAGCAGCGTTTCTGGTTCCTGTTGCCGGTCTTTGCCCTGTGCCTGCTGATCGGCTGGATCTGCGTGCTCGGCGTTCGCGGCGAAACCGAAACCAACTATAAATCGGCCGGCGAAAAGAACAATGCCCTCAAAAGCCTCGCTGCCAAGACCGAGATCAAAAATCCGCAATGGATTGAGGCCATCGGCAAAGAACATGAAGTCTCCACAGCCAAGAAGCTGGAGTTGTGGAACAAAGAGTATGATCGCCAGAACAAGGTCGTTCGCGATCCCAAAAACCCAGGTCAGTTCCGTCGCACCGCTCCTTTCTTTACCTGGCCTGAAAAGACCCGCGCTCAATGGATGAAGACCAGCCAGGGCCGGGACCTCTACAACATGGACTTCGGCGAGTACCTCGGCACCATACCCAGCGACGAATACAAGGAAGAATACCTGGCCCAGTTCCAGGCCGTTGCCGACATCATTCGAGACTGGCTCAATGAAACCCCTGGGTCCAACGTCACCGGCGCCGTCCGCGTGATCGACGCGAAAGACAATCATCGCAACTATGTCATTAACACGTTGCTCAAGCCGCATCAGCTCACGGCCAAGCAAATCCTCTCCGATGAAATCCACCTCCTGCAGGAAGATATCGCGGTCAAGCGGGAAATCTTCCTCAGCCTTTCCGATCTGCTCGACAGCTATTCCAAGCTGAAGCCCGAGTGGAGCGAAGTGCCTTTTGTCGAAATCAAGGAAATGCCGGCCCCAACTGCTCCGGTAGCCCCCGTCGCCGCTGCCGAAGGTCAGCCCGCGGTGGCAGCTGCCAGCCCGCCCCCGGCTGCCGAGGCTGCTGCTCCCAAGAAAGACGCTGAACCCGAAGTCTACCAGAAAGTTCGATTCTACAACTACATCTGGCCTAACCTTCTCAACACCGCTGAGGTGGCTCAATCCGTTAAACTGAAGAGTACTACCGTTGATTTCGGCCTTCCCGCTTCCGACCCCTACAAAGGCTGGCGGCTTGATCTAGCCGTAGCCCAGGATCCCCAGGATGAGAAAAAAGCCGTCCTGCGGGTGGTCTCTGCCAACCATAGCGATCTCTTCACGATTCCCTCCATACCCCTGGTGATCTACTACAGCGAACTGGGGAACGATCAGGAAGTAGCCACCCCGTTGTACTTGAACGATGCGGGGAACCTGGGCCCTTGTGAATACTGGCCCAACACCACCATCAAGAAAATCAGTCAGAAGAAACTGAAAGACATCCCTCTGCCGGCTAACTTTGGCCGAGTGACCCGCATCGCCAGAGTGCTGCCCGAAAACGCCATCGCTCAGCGGATTGACTTCAATCACGATTGGGTTGTCCAGGCGCAACTGGTTCAACGTGCCAACAGCCCGACACTCACTCTGCGTGGCGAAATCATCAATCGTAGCGGGCGTCGTTTGCCTGTCGCCTCCTTCAACGCCGGCCTGATGCTTCCCAATACCACGAACCTTCTCAATGAAGAGTTCAAGGTGCCGACCGATGCTTTCAATGCCGGCGAACGGCGTCCCTTTGCCATGGAAATCAAGAACCCCGTTCAACCCCGAGGCATTGCCCTCATCCGCCAGAAACTTACCTGGCGAAGCACGCCGATCAAGAGAATCGATCGACTCGAAGTAGGAAAGCTGGCGCACGATCATTCCGACCGTCTGAAAACGCTCCCTCTGTTGGCTTATGATTTCAAGCTGAAGGATCCGCTCGGCCAGAATGCCCCTCCTGCTCCTGCCGCCGGAACTACGACCGAAGGCGGCAGCGGCGTCTCCGCCGGGCTGGGTGGTGGTAGCGGCCGTTCCATCGGCGGCGATATGCCCGGCGGTGGCGGCGGACGTGCCGGCGGCGGCGCTCAGGCTGCCAATCTCAGTCCTAACCAGGGTGTGCCGCTCGATCGCTACATTCAGGTCTCCTCCGAACTCCGAAGAATGCCGGTAGCGTTGGTGATGATCGTGGATGCCACAGCCATTACCGATATCATCGCTGCCATGTCCAATTCCAAGCTGCGGTTCCAGGTCACCATGGCTCCCTGGGTGAGAGTCCCCAACCTGGGCAGGCCAGGCGGTTCCGGCACGGCAACAGCCGCTGCTGCTCCTCCTGCCAACAACCCGGGCGGTGCCGGCGGCACGGGCGGCGGTATTTCCGCAGGCGCTGCCGGCGGTGCCCGACCTGCCGGCAACACTGGCGGCGGCGGTGGTGGTGGGGGACGCATGGAAGGCCTGGGCGGCGAGGGTAGCACTGGTGGCTCGCCTCCTGGTGCCCCAGCAGGACAAGGCGCACCGCGCCCCGCGGCTGGAAGCTTGGGACTCGAAGACGACAGCAGTGTCGTTGAACTGCAGATCTATGGTGTAGTCACCATCTACGAAAGCCCCGATCAGTTCAAACGCATCCAGGAGATGAAGGCGAACGCTCCGGCTCAGCAGGCCGCTGCCGCGCCCAGAAATAACAACCGGTTCATCCATCGGCTACGTGCTGCTCAGGCAGCCTTTCGAGATTCAGGATTGCACAAGTCAGGATTGCACAGAGGAGTAGGAACATGGCCAAGTCAAAGATCGATGCCAAAGAGTTCATGCTGCAATACGGTGATCGTATCGGCATCGGCGTCGCGGGGTTTCTCGCTTTTCTGTTTGTGCTCTTCGCCATGCTGGGCAGCGGCGGGGGCGTTTCCGCCGAGCAGGTCAAAGACAGCGGAAAGAAAGCCGACGAGGCGATCAAACGAAGTGAGGTGATTCCTGACAGGGTAGCCCTGAAGGACGAACCCAACGTCAAGCCGTTGTCTCAGATTGATCTTCTCTCCAAATCCCTGGCGATCCAGATCGATCTCGATCAACTGCATCTGCCCTTCCGTTACTTCGCTCCCGAGATTCTTCAGGGCAAGTTCCGGTCGAACCCGACTGTGCTCCAGCCCCTCGAAATCGCCTCCATGCCCCTCGTCGGTGCGTTTCGGATTTACGAAGTGCGCATTAACAATAAGGTCGAAGAAGCGATGGTGCTGAACCCCAAGTCGGGGGTCGTCGCTCCGAAGCTTCCGGGTGGCGGCAATAACATGCAGCCCGGTGCCGCTGGTGGAATGCAAGGCGGTGCCGGTGGCGGGCGAGGCGCTTCGGGCGGCGGCCTCTCCGGTGGTTTGGGTAGTGGTGGTATGTCTGGCGGCAGCAGCGGCGGTCTTGCCGGCGGTTTAGGCAGCGGCGGTGCAGGCGGCGGCAACGGACGCGGCGGCCAGGGCGGCGGCGGAAACCAGCCTTCAGGCTCTCGCCCTCCCGTCGCCAAGGCACCCGCTGGCAATCCCGGTGCCGATGAATCCATCTACGTCATCGCCTGGCAAAAAGACTACAAACCCTCCGATATCCTGGGCGTGACCATCAGACCGCTTCGCAGCGCCTATCTGGTGGCGACCTATCCTCACGGCAAGCAGGTCGATGAAATCGCCAAGAAGCTCCAGATTCAAAAGAGTGAAGTGGAAAACCTCTATCGACGCATCGAAGTACAGCGACGCCGGATTTACCCCAAGGGCAGTCTCCTGCCCGATGGCAAAACCGCCGAAGTCGATCTGGTCGAAGTCGTCAACACCAAGGACAGGAACAAGAGCGAGTACAAGCCGATCACTGATCTCGACAAGCAGACACAGACTGTCGATGATCAACTCTCCGACGCCGATCGCGACGCCCAAAGCGGGTGGGGCAAGGTCAATATCGAGAACGTAGCCGCGGTCATGTACACCTCCTACCTTCTGGCGAAACACAATAACGATGGTTTCTTTGAGGAAAAGGAACCCATCATCCAGAAACTCGTTGAGTATGCCGGCCCTCGAGTCGCTATGCGGCTCCCCAAGCTGGTTCGCAACGACTACCCCGATATCATGTCCAAGCTCCCAACGCTGATGGGTGCTCTGAAGAAGATCAAAGAAGACGAAAAAGCCAAGATTCCTCCTCCCCCGAAAGACAGTCGCACCAACTCCGGGAACACTGGCGATCCCTATGACCGCCTGGCCGGTGAAGGCGGAGGTGACGCCAAGACCGGCGGCGGCGACAAGCCCGCCACCGGAGACTCCCCCGATCTGAACGGGCCTATCCCCGAATATCTGCCGATCCGGTTTCTCGACGTCGATTTGCCCGCCGGTGACGTGGGCGGCGCCACCTATGAATACCGCTTAAGGGTCGTGCTGACCAATCCCAACCACAAGCGCGAAAAGGACGTGGCCGCTCCCGAGTTTGCCAAAGACGAATTCCTCTATGGCGCCTGGAGCCAGGTGACGCGTGTTACCTTCGAACCCGATTACCTGGTCTATGCCGGCGAAGCGCGAGCGGGCCAAAGGCTCCACCGATGATCGCGAAAAAGACAAGGTCCCCGTTCAACTCCACAAATGGCTCGGCAAGATCGAAACCGAAGTTGGTTCTGATCGTGACAACGCCATCGTGGGTGACTGGTGGATCGAGCGTCTTCTCATCGGTCGTGGCGAATACATTGGAAGGTCTCCCACCCTCACGGGCCCTGCGGGGGAATCCAATCTTGTTCAATGGGTCTCCTCCGCCTTTGACGCTGCTGCTCAGAAAATAGGCGGCGATGTGCAGAAGAAAACCCGTTCCATCGATTTGACCACGCCCAGCATTCTCGTCGATTTCCAGGGCGGGGCTTATCAATCGTTCCGTTCTGATGTCGCCAAGTCCAACAAGAAGGACGATGTGCCCGCCGAAATACTCGTCCTCGATCCGGACGGTCGCATGTACGCCCGTCAAGTCAGCGATTATCGTAACGACGAAGGCCGCAAGAAACGGTTCGATCACTGGAAGAGTTGGCTGGAAAAGCTGGCCAAGCCTGGCGAGAAAAAGGCTGCTCCTGCCGGCGCAGGTGGATCAGGTTTGTCCGGGGCCAGCTAACCCTGACCCTGCATGCATCACACGGGCGGACTCACCTCCGCCCGTTTTTTTCTCTAGGCATTTGCTTCAACTGTGAAGCCTGTTATTAAATCAGAAAGCTGTGGCAGGAGTCACGATGTACTCATCGTGACCCCTGCTAAACAGTCAGAATTTTTGCACATTCAGCAGGGGGCAGCGGCGTACCCTGACACATGCCACGGTTATTTACCAGGTTCTTAGCTGATTTTGCTCTTGACCAGACAGCCGGGGAGGGTATCTCTTGCCCAATCTCTGGACGGGAGCATGGTCATGCAAGCGATGCTGCGTATTGTTGGTGTCCTGGTGGTGGTTGCGGGTTGCGGCACAGGGCTCTACTTCTGGTTCGAGCGCTATCAAGAGCCCATGGTTCGCACTCAGGTGGTAGAGCCGCTCTATACGGTCGATAGTTCAGAGGTGGCACAATCGCTCGCCGCAGGCAGGCAGGTAAGGGAATATGGCCCGCTTCCAGGTTCAGCGTTCTATCCCGGCATGCCCGCCTTTCAACAACCCGAAGAGGCTTTGGTCTGGCTCAAATCGACCGGTAAATACGAGCAAGGCTGGCGGTCTTTGAATCGAGCGGCGATTTCACCCTCGACACGCATTTAGTGCGAGGCTTATCCTACACCAACAAGACGCTGAAACTCGTCAGGGAAGTGCCTTTGGTTCCCTGAGCTATGCCCTGATGAATCAACCAAAGTTCGCTACCCGTTCGCTGCGGCAAATGGTAAGGTAATACTGCTTAGCTCCACGACAGCTTGATGATCCTCCTGCGATGAAGAAGACCCTCCTTTACCAGCCCACCTCGACTGTTACCCGCGTGTTCCTGGTCCTATTGCGATTGGCGATAGGCTGGCACCTCTTCATTGAAGGCGCGGCTAAGCTCGATTCGTTTTCCGTCGGCCTGACTGGCTCCGGCAAGCCGTTCTCCAGTCGAGGCTATCTGCTCCAGTCACAGGGGCCTTTCGCTCCCTACTTTCGCAAGCTGGCCGGCGACCCGGATGAACTGCTCCTGCCATTGCTGGATGGCGCTCCCGGAGCCGTGCCCGCTGCCCTGGAAGCTCGTTGGAAGGACTATGTCCAGCGCTATGTTGATCATTATCGTTTCGACCAGGCCCTGAAAGACCAGGCCAATGCCTTGTTGAAAAAGCATCTGGACGGTCTCGCCGTCTGGTTCGCTGCCGGGCACGAAAGAAGTCAGCAGAGACTATCCCTTCGCTACCGTTACTCCTTCGCTTTCCACCACGGAACGCATTGCCGAATATCGCGCCAAGTTGAAAGAACTGAACGACAAGATCAATGGCTGGAACCTGCGCTTTGACAAAGATGTTACCAAGGCCCGTGTCGCAGCCCTGAAAGCGGATGTAGTCCGTCTTCGAACTGAACTTCAGAAAGACCTGGATGAGCAGCAAGCCAGGCTCGAGCAGGATCTTGATAAGCTCTTGAAGGCGCCTCACTTCCTCAACGAGTACGCGGAGCTCAATAAGATCATTCAGGCCAACATGAAAACCCAGGGATACGCAAAAGAGCAGCAGGCCATTGCTGAACTGGTGCAGGCTGCCCGGCAGGCCCAGCCGTCAGGCGGCAACACGTCGCATTGGGTCGAAGCCGAGAAGAACCCTTCTGAGCTGTTCGCGGTTTTCGCCAAAGACCCGGAGTTCCGCAAGTCGTTGATCGCGGTTGCCAAACGGCTCATCTCACCGCCCTTGCACCTGGAAGATACCCGCATGCTCGACCTCGCTGATCGCACGGTCGCCTGGGGACTCACCCTGGCGGGCCTGGGCCTGTTGCTGGGATGTTTCACCCGCCTTTCCTGCCTGGCCGGTGCAATATTACTGCTTCTCTTCTACCTGGCCCTTCCCCCGCTCCCTGGTTTGCCCGATAATCCCATGGCTGAGGGCAAGTACCTCTTCGTCAACAAGAACCTCATCGAGGCTCTCGCCCTGTTGACTCTGGCCACCACCGCCTCAGGCCGATGGTTCGGCTTCGATGGACTGCTCTCGCTGCTCATCCCCTTCAAATACCTCTGGCCGAAACCTCAACTGGTACAGGTGATCGAGCCTGATCAAGCATCATCAGCTAAGGATTGATACATCATGGCTATCGATTTGACGCCCGCCGAGCGTGAGACCGGGAAGAAGAACTTCCAGGGCGTAGTAGGTTCACTCTACGACTCCAATGCCGCGGTGAAGGAACTCAACCGCCGACAGTTCATGAAGGGTGCCCTGGCTGCCGCTGCCGTTGTTCCGGTCGGCGCTGCTGCTTACTTCGGCTACCGCAAGCTCGATGGCGGCCCCGTCAAGGCCGGCCTCATCGGCGGTGGCGACGAAGGTGGCGTCCTCGTCGGCGAGCACAATCCCGAGTTTGTCGAGTTCATCGGCGTGGCTGATATTCGCCCCTACAACCGCCGTCGCATCTTCGATGGCGAAGCCCGTGGTCCGCGCAAAGGTTTCAACCGCATCTACGGCAACAAGGCTAACAACATCAAAGTCTACAAAGACTACAAGGAACTGCTAGCCAACAAAGACATCCAGATGGTGGTGATCGCTCTGCCGCTACACCTCCACGCACCGGTCGCCATCGAAGCCCTGAAAGCGGGCAAGCACGTCCTCTGCGAAAAGCTGATGGCCTGGAACATCCAGCAGTGCAAGGAAATGATCAAAGTCGCCGCCGAGAACGATCGCTGCCTGGCCATCGGCCATCAACGCCATTACAGCATGCTCTACTCACATGCCGTCGAAGTGCTGAACATGGGCGAGATCGGCGATATCCATCACATCCGCGCCTTCTGGCATCGCAACAATGCTCAGCCTAAGCTCGATAAAAACGGCCAGCAGATCTTGGAACCCATGATCGACTACCGCACTGGCAAACAGACAGCGAAGATGCTCCCCGCCTGGCGTGATGGCTGGAAGCCGGAGATTCCTCCCGACGACCGTCTCGAACTCGAAGCCAACATCCGCAAGCACGGCTACCAGAGCATGGAAGAACTCTGCCGTTGGCGACTCTACAACCGTACGGGTGGCGGGCTGATGGCCGAGTTGGGCAGCCATCAGCTTGATGCCTGTAGTATCTTCCTCGGCAAGGTGAAGCCCCTTGCCGTCTCCGCGACCGGCGGCAAATACTTCTACCGGGATGATCGTGACGCTGAGGATCACGTCTTCTGCACCTTCGAGTTCCCCGGCAAGAACTATTGGAAAGACTACGCCCAGGGCGTGATCAACGATAGGCACGACAAAGTCATCGTCACCTACAGTTCGATCAACACCAACAGTTACGAACCCTGGGGCGAATGTGTGATGGGAACCAAGGGCACCATGATCGTCGAGAAGGAAGAGACGGTCATGCTCTATGGCTCCGCCGGCAAGGGCGCAGCTGTTACCACCAGTACCGCCGGCCCCGGCGCCCCGGCGACCGCTGCCGCCTCCACCTGGGAAGCTGCCACCGCCAAGGGCAAGTCAGCCCTCGGTGGCGATGGCCCCGTCTCCCGTGGCTACCGGGAAGAGATGGAGCACTTCGCCTACTGCGTCAAACTCTGGGAAGATAAGAACGTCAAACCCTCAGAACGGCCTCACCCCCGTTGCGAAGGCACCGTCGCCATGGCCGACGCCATCATCGCCCTCACCGCCAACCGAGCCATGCGTGGCCACGCTGGCAACGACTATATGCCCCAGCGCATCCTCTTCCAGAAAGAATGGTTCGATCCCAAGAGCAACGCCGTCCCCGACGCCGATATGAAGCCCAGCGAAATCTCGTAGATGGATATACCAGCCCGACGCGCTAGCGAGGGACGTCTGCAATCGCAAGCATTCCCTCGCTAGCGCTTCGGGCTGGTATTGCCATCTCACCTCCGCCGATACATCACCGCCCGCACCTCGTTGACGATATCCAAATGCTGAAAGATCATCAGTCCGCCAATGCCCAGAGTCAGAATCACCCGGAAGATCAGGATGATCCAGGCGACAGCTTTGGAACCTGAATTGAGTTGAGACATCAAGGGGGCCAGAGCGATAGCACCCCAACAAGCGCCGCCGAGCATTCCCAACAACATGATCCGCTGCCGTAACAAAGGCTTGCGGGCATACTTGCCGATATGCCACAGCCCGGCTGTCATGGCCAGCCACATGACGAGGAATATTCCTTCAGCGATAAAATAAAAGAGCTTGTCCATGGAATAGAACACGTCTCGGCTGAAGATCAACGGTAAGTGAGAATCCCACAAGTGTCGATAGGTGGTCACAAACACGATCCAGCCCGACAGTGCCAGGAATAAGATCAGTGTCAGCACAAACCAGAGGGTCACTCCAGTTATCCACGGCATGAACAGCGTCAGAACGATTCCGCCCAGGAAAAGAAGAGCATTCAGTACAAGTGAGATGAAGATGCACCAGCCAATCACTTCGGAGATGGTGGTGATGGTCTGAAATCCATTGGCCGTGGAGACGACTTGTAGCAGCAGGAACAGAAAGAAGCTGAACAAGATGGCAGCCATCTGAATGCTGCAATACCCAATAACGCTTCCGAGGTAATACCCCAACCCCTGATCAACCAGCTTAAGGTTGCGTCGCTCTGCCTTGGTCAACTCCTCGCCATCGACTTCATCCTCGTCATCTTCTCTTCTGACCACTGGCATGGTCTGCGTCTTAACATAATCCTCGTCCACCTCAGCAATCGGTATGTTGGCCAGCACTCGAGGGTTCACGACCGGTGTGGCCGCAGTCGAAGGCATCAGACTTCGAGGGGACGTCGATTCCGCGAACAAAGCCGGCACGATCGGCTCGGTGGTGGCTGTGGTGGTATGTTTCTGCAAGCGATCGGTCGTTACCCACGCCAGGGCCTGACATTGCGGACAACGTATTTGAGTGCCCAGGTATCTCGACTTCACCCTCAGCACGTGGCCGTTCTCGCACAGCACTTCGTACTTCGGCACCAACGGTTCGCCCGGTCGGGGAGGTGATACCATGATGAGCAACTGACAGATGGGGCAAGCGATCCGCTGGCCGATCTGCTCCGGCAACAACTCAATCTCGTGGCCATGCAGGCAGGTAATACGATGCACGGAGGCGGTACCTTAATGACGATAGTGGATCGGCTTGCTCCTCCCTGATCTAAGAGGAGTTGACCTGTTGCTCCTCCCCTTACCAAGGGGAGGTTGGGTGGGGTTAATGCCATCGAAAACTACCCCCTCCAACTCCCCCTTGGAAAGGGGGAGAGAAAGATCAGTCGGTTGATCATTCTCGTAGAACAGAAGATAACAGATCTGAAGGATGAAATCCATGAACGATTCAGAATTGAAACGGCTGCTTCAGAACACCCACACCATTGCCGTCGTTGGCCTCTCCGAAAAGCCCGACCGCCCCAGCCACCATGTCGCCGCCTACCTGCAATCGGTCGGCTACCGTGTCATCCCCGTCAATCCCTCGGTCCTCAGCATTCTGGGCCAGCGCTGCTATCCGACGCTGCGTGACATCCCCGAACCGGTCGATATGGTCGACGTCTTCCGCCGTTCCGATGCGGTCCCCCCCATTGCCCAGGAAGCCATCGCTATCGGAGCCAAGTCCCTCTGGCTCCAGGAAGGCGTGATCCACGATCAAGCAGCCGAAGAGGCCAGGACCGCCGGCCTGCAAGTCGTCATGGACAAGTGCATCCTGAAAGAGCTTGAACGATTGAGTTAGTGGTCTGGTTCTCCCCCTTACCAAGGGGGAGTTAGAGGGGGTTGTTCTTGCGGTGAAAAGAACCCCACCCGGCCTCCCCTTGGTAAGGGGAGGAGATAGAAGGTGCAATTCACCTGAATCTGTCATCATCCCTGTTGCTATTCATCCCCACCACAGTTAGCTTCGAGATAGACCGAACTCGGAGTCAGCCATGAACGCTATGCCACTCGGTGCTTCTCGCCGGCAACTGGGATGGATGATCCTCGCCGGTGGCTTGACAGCTGCTGCTTTTCCTCCCCTCGGTGCCTACCCCCTCATCCTCGTCTCCATGGCCATGTTCATCTGGCTCCTTCGTGATCTCGATCAACAAACCGCCCGCAATCTAGGCGTTGTCTATGGCCTGACGCTAGGCCTTGGAACGATGTACTGGTTCTTCGTCGTCTTCACCTTCAAAGCCCTGCCGCTCATCTTCCTGATGGCTCTCTACTTTGCATTGCTCGCTCAGTGCATCGCCATGACTCGTGGAATGTCTGCCCTGTGGCGAATCCTCATCACAGCCGCCTGTGCCGTCGGCATCGAATGGTTGCGGGGCGATGCATGGTATCTCCGCTTCCCCTGGTACAATGCCCCTCATGCTCTGGCGCAGGAACCCTTCTTCATCGCCCCCGTTCGCTGGCTCGGTGCCTATGGCTTCTCATTCGTGCTCTGGGTCATCACCGCCGCCGGCGTCTTCTGGAAACCGTGGGCCTGGCTGGCGTTGCCGCTACTGTTCGCCGCCGGGTTCTTGCTGCCTGCCTTCGATGCCCCCAACCTGAAGGTACTTCTGGTGCAGGCCGAGGAGGAGCAGAACCTGGAACCGCTCATCGAGACCATCCCTACGGAGCGGGTCGATCTCGTTGTCATGCCCGAATACGCCTTTCACCGTTCCGTCAAATCAGCTCTGGCATCGCCGAAAGGCCCCAAAGCGGTAGCTCTTCGCACCCACGCCCCAGTCGTCTTCGGTGCCGTCGATGGTGGCGAGTATGGCACCCTCAACTTCTTCAACGTCGCTGTCGTGATCGACGCCGACGGCAAGGAACTGGGCACCTTTCCCAAGCAGCATCCGGTGCCTATGATGCTTGATGGCAAACCGGGCGACCGTCGCCCCGTCTTTTCCATCCCCGGCGGCGTCCTCGGCGTCTCAGTCTGTTACGACAACGATGCTCCGGAAGTGGATGCCTCCCTGGTGCGTGCCGGTGCCACGGTGCTCGTCGCCCCCACCTTCGATGCCCTCTGGTGGACGCACATTCAACACGTTCACCACGAACTGCTGACCCGACTTCGCGCCGTCGAAAACGACCGCTGGCTCCTCCGTGCCGTCTCCTCAGGCCGCAGCGAAGTGATCGACCCCCACGGCCATCCATCTAAAGAAGGCATCCCCATCGGCGAAAAGGGCATCTTCACCTTACCCTTCGCCCACCGCACCACCTTCGCCCTCGGCGGACAACTCTTTTGGATCGGCCCTGTCCTGTTCGGAATCTTGATAGGATTCGTGCTGATCAGGGGATTGCTGTTGTGGAAGATGAAGCAGACCGGGTGTTTTCGTGAGTAATCATTGTAGATGATAAGAGAATGTGTGCTGCTTGCTATCAGGTCTGATTCTTCTCAGTGGTCAAAGCTGTTGTCTGCATGGATTGCGACGACATTGATTTTCTCAAAAGAAGACCGAGCAATAACATGGATAGGGTGACGACAATTAGTGGAAAAGCTTGATTGTCTTTGGAGATTATTATCAAAGCCAGTGCACTGGAAATGAAACCGCCGATGATAAACATCGAAGATGCAAGACGGGGTCGAGTTTTTGCCCAAATGCCTGCTAATAGCGATGCCATGGGACCAGTAACCAGAAGTGCCAAGATAACACCAACCTCGTCCCACGTCTTATTGCCTAAAGGCAGATTGTTGATTCCTTGTTGGGCCACAAAAAGGATGATCCAGAATATTGCAATCAAACCTGAAACCAGGCCGTAGAACAAAGCGATTGTCGTCATGGTTTTTTGGAATTGCGATGTCTTTGCCTTCTTCATATCGTCACCTACTCAAACAAGATGTGACAGAAGAGTGTATCAAAGACACATGCGGCGACAAAAGCAAAACCGGCGGGATAAACCCGCCGGCTCATTGTTCAATTAACATGTCGAATCTTACATCTCGCCCACACCCTCTTCCACGAGAGTCTTGAGCTTCGACAGACCACGAGCCTCGATCTGTCGCACACGTTCCTTCGTGATGCCTTCCTTCTGGCCGACCTGCTCTAGGGTGAGGCCCTTTTCGCCGTCGATGCCATAGCGAAGCTGCATGATGCGGCGTTCACGTTCATCGAGGCGGTCGAGTAGTTCATGCACCTGCTGCTTCTTGCTCTCCGCGGTGAGCAGCTCGCGCTGTTCATCGGTGCGGTTGTCAGCCACGCCGTCGAAGATTTCGTCGGTGCCGGTTAGGAACCGGTCGCGCTTGGTCTTCTCGTCAGGCAGGCTGCGGGCATAGTTCTTCATGATCGCCCAGGAGGCGTACGTGCTGAACTTGTTGCCCCGAGCATAGTCGAACTTCTCGACAGCTTTGATCAGCGACAGGTTCCCGTCAGAAAGCAGCTCGAAGAAGTTGTCCGTCGGGCGGGCATGCTTCTTGGCGATGGAAGCCACCAGACGCATGTTGGCGTTGATGAGCTGATCCTTCACCTTCTGCGACTGCTTCAGCAGCTCTTCGAGGCGGTCCATGTCGGTGGCGCGAGCCTTGTCGGCATCGATGCCTTTCTGAAGCTGCCGGGCCTGGTGCTTGAGGAAGTTCATCTTGCGGAACAGATGCTGTTCCTGCTCCTTGGTGAGCAGCGGCGTTGAGTAGAGCGGCAAGAGTTCCACCGGCACACCAGCGTGGTTCTGGGCCATCAGCTTGGCTTGAGCGAGACGGTACTCGTTCTCACCGGGCATGGTGCCGAGAATCTCGTTCGCCTTCTTGCCGTTGGCCTCTTCCAGTTCAGGCGTGTTGATGTAGGCGACCGGTTCCTTCAGCAGCCGATGAGCACGCACTTCGTTGACAATACGAAGCACAGCGGTACGGGTGCGCTGGAACTTGCTCGCCAGAGCTTCGACCGTGATGCCCCGACGGAACGAGCTGTAGATCGCAGCGCGGTCGTCGTCCTTCATCTGGGGTCGGGCCTGGGGGAACACGGGATCAGCCTGCATCTGGTCGTGACGTTTGATGGTGTATCGGACAGCCTCCACCGAACGGCTAAACTTCTTGGCCACACGTCGGCAGATGTCCATGAACCGGTCGGGGCTGGCCTTCGCCAGGCGACGGGCTCGGTTGATGATGGCTCCTCGTTCCTCGTCAGTCATCTGCGAGAACTTGGCGCCCTTTTCTACATCGTCCTTGTGCTGTTCAAGGAACCGGCTCAACAAGGATTGACGGACGGCTACTTTCCTGCGGCCGTTGCAGATCACCTTGCGGGTGACCAGTCCCTTGTCGCGCCATCGGCTGACGGTCTTGGTGGAGACCTTCAGGTTCTTGCTGACCTGATCGAGCGTCAGCACGGGTTCGGAAATCTTGTCGGTCGAGACGGGAGGAACCGTGTTGTTCAGGTCTTCGATAAAGAGCTGAAGATCGTGTTCCAGTTCCGTGCCTTCGATCATGAGGTTCGGGTTGGCGTCAGTTCGGAAATCAGTGATCCGGAAGCAGACGTACTGGTAAGGGTACTTCTTGCTCGGGGTGATCTCGGTCAGGAGCTTTTCGATCCGGTCGAGTTGGCCAAGACGCTTGTCGACAGGCGCAAAGCGGACCTGTTGTTCTTTGAGCTGACGCAGGGCGGGGTGTCGATATTCCTTCATCATGGCTTGGTTCCGATCTATAATGACGACGGCTGGCAGTCGCTCGTCGTTTGATGTTCCGTCGTGTGAGTCCTGTCTTTTGATGGAGAGCCGTAGTATGGTGTGACCAGGCCCCTGATTGTTATTCGCTCAAAGAACCTTCACTTGTGTCGTTCTCATCAAGTTTTTGGTTCTTCAAGCCGATAGTGTTAAGTTTCCTGTAGCTTAGACACGTCGGGTGCCAGAATAGTTCTGCCATTGTTCAACATGTCGTAACTCCAGGCGTGGCCGAGGATTCGGAGCTTCTTGAAGAGGCTGTCAGGTTGGTATCCCTGAACCACGGAAAGTGTTAGTGCAAGAGCTGCGCCAAAAGTCGAGAAACCGATCAGAATTGAAAGTTAGCTACCCACAGCAGGAAAAGTCATCCCTGCTTCTCATGCTGCTTCGTTACAAATTGCCGAATCGATAACACCCGTTGATGGACAAAGGGTAGTGCGTGTATACTTGTTTAGTCGCTTTTACACTTCATAGACAGAATTGCAAACCGATGCCCACCCTCAAGTTACAACCAGCTTCTGGTCGATATTGCACACTTTGTTTCGCTTTGCTGTATGGCTATTTCACACTGGTTTCGAGCCTGCAGGCACAGCAGAAAGTCACGTTGCGCGAGAAGTATCAAGAAGGCGATTTGTACCTCGTGGAGGCGAGTACTGAACAAAATGGCATGCTCGATACCGTACCCGACCCGAAGCAGCCGAACCTGCCAAAACGGCTCTCCAAGACTGGCAGGGCCAAAAGCCAATATGTCGAGAAGGTACTTTTGATTGATCGAGATCAACTAGCCAGCAAAACCATTCGCAAATATCAGGTGCTGGAAGCAGAGCAGAAAATCGGCAGCGACACCACCCAGGCCAGGCTCAGACCGCAATTACAGCACATGCTGCTCGACCGGACAGGCTCGCAGGCGGTCACTTTTTCACCAGATGCACCAATGTTGATCGGCGAGCTGGAACAAGTCCGTACCGATGTCTTCCTCCCCCGTCTGGCTGGGCTGCTACCTCTCGATGCGGTCATTCAGGGCAATAGCTGGAAAGCCTCGAACCTGGCCGTGCTCGAACTGACTGATCTGCAGAAGGTCGATTCGGGGTTCCTGACCTGCACCTTCGCTCAGATCGAACCTAACGACATCGCCCTCATCAAGTTCGATGGGCGAGTGACCGGTACCACGCCGGTGGGCAGCAACGAACAGACGATTCAGGGCAACTACCGGTTCGATCTCAAAGCACAACGCCTTGTCGCCCTCAAGTTCGAAGTCACCAGCGTCCTCATGGATCGTGACCACAAGAGAGCAGGGGATATCACCGCCATCTACCAGATGACTCGCCGGCCTACCCCGGAACTGAAGATCGATACCGCCGGCATGACGCTGGAAGCGACTGAAGAGAACACGCTCCTTCTGGTACAGGAACCCCGCTTGGGGGTGGAGATGGTCCACTCCCGCCGCTGGGTGCCCAGGCCCGTCAACGATAAATCCTGGATCGTCGATGGCCCCTCCGGTTCAGGCCTGACGATCCAGATGGAATCAGCGAACAACATCCCCCCAGCAGAATCGGTCCGCAAGCAGATCGAAGGCACCCTGGGCCGAACCGCTCAGAACCTCAAACCCTTGCCCGATCCCCCCGGCTGGACCGATGTCCAGCGCCTCAGTTGGATGGGCACACAGAACGGCAAAGAGTATGTCTTCGAGTACTTCCTCTGGAAACAGGGCAGCAGAGGAGCCATCATCGCCGGCAGGTACTTCGCCCCCGAAGCAGGATTAGCTCAAAAGGATGTTGAGAGGATGATCAAGGGTTTGCGGGTGTTGCCTTGATTTCTGATGACAGCCCGACGCGCTAGCGAGGGAGCGCGTGCAATCGCAAGGTCCGCCCTCGCTCGCGCGTCGGGCTGTCATCGAACGTACATTACTCAATAACCAATCGTAACCACGCCCCCCACAACCTCATAAACACCCCCCCATCAATCGCCAACCGCCTCCCCTCTAACAACCCCACCGGGGCAATCCCAAACGGCGTGCTGCAAATCATCGCCTCCTCCGCCGTAGCCAGATCCGCCTCCTTCAGATCAGCCTCCCGGAAACGAATCCTCTCCTTCGTACACAACTCCTCCACCACGAGCAAACTCACCCCCGGCAGAATGCGACTTCGACGAGGCGACAACACCTCGCCATCACGCACCAGCAGCACATTGCACGAAGCCGTCTCGGTGACGTACCCTTCTGCATCAAGGAGGAACGCCGAAGCGGTGGGATACTGATGCTTCACCTCCCCCTCAGCCAGCCACCAATGCAACCGACTACGCTGCTTGGCATGGGGATGAATCACACTCGCTGGCGGACTCGTCACCTTCCGAGCCAACCGCAACTCCGCTCCCCGTTCGTAGTAATCAGCAAATCGCCCTGCATCAATCGGGAAGGCATACACCGTGAGCCTCGGGGAAGCATCCCGCACCGTCCCAGGCTGCCCCAGAAAACTCCCCACCACCCCCGGCGTGGCGAACCACACAATCGACCATTCGACGCCCGGCAATTCAAGCGGTACATTACGCCACAGCACTTCACCAATGATCCGCTCCAACTCACTCCGCTGTACCGGACAAGCCACGCCACACAGTTCACAACTCCGATAGAACCGCCGCACATGATCATCAAGCCGAAATGGCTGCTGCCCATACGTCCGACACTGATCGGTCACCGTCACGCCCATGACGAAGCCCACATCGTTCAGGGCAATGGAGACCTGATCGAGTGGCTTGAAAGCACCATCATGATAGGCCCAGTAGGGCTTCATACTCTTAACCCAATTAACCATGAACGTGAACAACAATTCCCTTCATACAATCATCCTATTCCCCAGCCTGTCCATCGTGGCGAACATCATGACTTTTGACACCACCACTCTGCCGCTGCTGCTCGAAGCCATCAGCAAACTCGAAGCCGGCTTTCCGTTGCCGACTCTAAAGCAGAGCGACGACCACGCCCGCATGCAGGCCATCTTGAGCGATACCGCCCAGCGGCTGCACGAAAACTACCCCTACCATCATCCCCTCTACCTCGGCCAGATGCTCAAGCCGCCTCACCCCATGGCCAGGTTGGCCTACTCGCTGGCCATGTACCTGAACCCCAACAACCATGCCCTCGATGGTGGCAGAGCCAGTTCGATCATGGAAAAGGAAGCGGTCGCTCAGATCGCCCACATGTTCGGTTGGAAGACGCATCTCGGCCATCTCACCAGCGGTGGCACCTTCGCCAACCTCGAAGCGCTGTGGGTCAGTCGAGAATCGCATTCCGGCAAAGCGGTCGTCGCCTCGGCTCAGTCGCACTACACCCATTCCCGCATCTCAGCAGTGCTCGGTATCCCCTTCCGCAAGATCGCAGCTGATGCTCTGGGCAGAATGGATGTCGCTGCCCTCGAAATCGAATTGAAGAAGGGCGACGTCGGCACTGTCGTCGTCACGCTCGGCACCACCGCCGCAGGCACCGTCGATCCGCTCCCCGCCATTCTGGCACTCCAGAAGAAGTACCCCTTCCGCATCCATATCGATTCAGCCTACGGCGGCTACTTCACTCTGGCTGACAATCTCGATGCACCGGCCCGTGCCGCCTACGATGCCCTCAACCAGGTCGATTCCCTTGTCATCGATCCCCACAAGCATGGCCTGCAACCCTATGGCTGCGGTTGCGTCCTCTTCCGCGATCCCAGCGTTGGCAAGTTCTATCAGCACGATTCGCCCTACACCTACTTCACCTCCGATGAGATGCACCTCGGCGAAATCTCCCTCGAATGTTCCCGGCCCGGTGCGTCAGCGGTAGCGCTGTGGGCAACGATGAAACTGTTGCCCCTCGAACGGGGTGGAACATTCGCCAAGTCGCTCGAAGACTGTCGCAAGGCTCGCTCGCCCTCGAAGCCTACCTGCGAACCACGAAACACTTCGTGCCGATCTTCCACCCCGAACTCGATATCGTCGTCTGGGCCGTTCGCTCTTCCACCGCCAGCGAATCGAGCAGCCGTGCCCGCCACTTCTTCGATCTCGCCGCCAAACACGATATCCATCTCGCACTGGCTGGCTTCCCACGATCCATGGTCGAGAAGTGCGGAGCCATCGAGACGTGGGATGCGGATCAGGTCACTTGTCTGCGATCATGCCTGATGAAGCCAGAACACCTCAAGTGGATGCCGGAGATCATCAGTCGACTGGAGCAGACGCTGGCAAAGTGTCGATGGTAATTGGTTGGAGCTGTCAAAACGACCTCATTCTTTCCTTCATAACTCCAAAAGATTCTCATTCTGCGCTTGCGAAAGATGTTGTCACACAGTAAGTTAGGTCGAGTTTAATGGCTGGGCAGGGATTCAGCCTGAAAGGCACCAGGTTTGCTTTGTATTTCATGGAAGATGGCCTGAGACTGACATGATGACAGTGACTGCCCCACATGACTATTCCATTTTGATCGCCGATGATGATCCGGCGTGCCGGGAATCGCTCGCGAAATCATCGAACCGATCGGTTTTCCTACCTTCGTTGCCGAGGATGGCGAGACCGCCCTCGAAGTGTTGGAACGCCGTCCCGTTCACCTGTTTCTCTGCGATATGTACATGCGGACGCTAAACGGACTGGAGACGGTCAGCCTGGCTTGCCGCATCATTTCCGAGCTCCCCTGCATCCTCGTCACCGCCTCGAGTGACGAACAATTAGTGCGAAAAGCCCTTGAAGTGAAGGTCTATTCGGTCGTCAACAAGCCCATCAACCGCCAGGAACTGCTCTTTACGCTGCAACGAGCCCTCCGCCGTGCCTATCCTCAGGCATAGTCTGGCTCCTCCCCTTACCAAGGGGAGGTTGGGTGGGGTTTAACGGCACTGAGAAACTACCCCCTCCAACTCCCCCTTGGAAATGGGGAGAGAATGATGCTGAACCACTGCCCAAGCGTAAGAATCTGCCAATCGATCATGTCCATTTCATACAATAACTGAATCACTCTTTCCCAATGGAAGGTGTGCCTGCTACGTTCCCCCGGAGTTGTGCATCCATGAAGATTGTGCCGCTGAATGACAAGATCATCGTGAAACGCATGGAAGCGGAAGAGAAGAGCAAAGGTGGCATCCTGCTGCCCGATTCAGCTAGGGAAAAGCCCCGCCAGGGCAAGGTACTGAGCCTCGGCGATGGTAAACTCCTCGCCAATGGCAGCCGACAGGCGTTTATGGTCAAAGAGGGGGACAAGGTCCTCTTCACTTCATGGGCCGGCAACGAAGTGAAAATCGATGGCGACGACTATCTCATCATGACGGAAGATGATCTGCTGGCTGTTGTTGGATAATTCGCAACATCTGATCTGACTCACCGCCTCCGACTCCGTCGGAGGTTTTTTCGTTTCACCATGACAGCCTGAAGCGCCAGCGAGGGTGGACCTTGCGATTGCACGCGCCCCCTCGCTGGCGCTTCAGGCTGTCATGGGCTGTACCTCCTGTAACGCCTGTACCACCCCTGCCGAGCCTGCCTCGTCCGTTTGTGCCATGCGTGGGGACTTTACCTCGCCCCGTTGGCACCATTGCGCCCCGACTGCACTCTTTTCGACCATGCTCATTCCCTGAACCTCCGATGAGAGAGGATAGATTCCCGTGGCTAGCTGCCGCGCATCATGGATGTACACCTAGAGTCCAGGGAGTGGTTCACCTATGGGTCGTTCGTATCATCGCTCTGTTCCGCTTTTCGTCGAGAATCTGGAAGATCGCCGGCTGCTCGCCGCCAACGTCATCTCCGGGTACGTGTATGACGATCTCAATGGAAACGGTCTGCGGGATGCAAGCGAACCAGTTATTGCCAACAACTTGATCGAACTCCGCAACAGCGCCAACGTCGTAGTCGGAACCACCACCACCGATGCCAACGGCTTCTACCGCTTCGATTCCGATAGCACCATCAGCCAGGCGGTGCAGACTCAGGTGCAGACCGTCACCTTCGCCAACGGCAAGGCAAACACCATCACCTCGCAGTTGCTCAGCCAGTTCAACCCGGCGTTGGGCACGCTGCAATCGATTCAGATCAAAGTCGATGGCCGCATCATCAGCGATATCAAACTGGAGAACCTCGATGATGAGTCGTCAGTAGTTTCCGGCACGGTGTCGGGCAATGTGCTCGTCAGCGGGCCGGGCTTCAACCTGAACGTGAACATCGCCGGCAACGCTGCCATCACCAAGACACTTCCCGCTTTCGATGGAACCATCGACTTCGGCGGCACTTCCGGCGTCAGCCTCGGCAGCACGACCGCGACTGGCAGCAACAGCCAAACGCTGACCGGCTCGGCCATGAGCAGTTACATCGGCACCGGCAGTGTGAACCTCTCGTTCCTCGCCCAGGCCACCACCCAGGCTTCCGGCGGTGGTAACCTGACGGCCAACATCACCAATCAGGGTGGTGGCACGGTTACGGTCACCTACAGCTACATCAAGAACAACGATCTGAAGCCTGGCAACTACAAGATCATCCAGAAGGTTCAGCCAGCCGGGCTGCTGGATGGCCGTGACTCCCAGGCCGGGGTGATCATCGCCAACAGCTTCAACACCGACTATCTCAACGTCACATTGGGCAACACCGACGTCACCGACAACAACTTCGGCGAGTACGAACCCGCTTCGCTGAAGGGCTACGTCTACCACGACAATAACAACAATGGTATTCGAGAAGCGACCGAAGCGGTCTTCGCCAATATCCAACTCAAGCTGACTGGCACCGATGATCGTGGCACGGCGATCAGTTTGACAGCCAGTACCGATGCCAACGGTCTTTATTCGTTCGGCAACCTGCGACCGGGCAAGTACACCATTACCGAAAGCACCACGCCCACCGGCTACAGTTCCGGCAAGATCACTGCCGGTTCTCTGGGGGGTGCGTTAGCCACGACTCGAACGATCAACAATATTACGACTCCTGTCGGCGCTTCTGGTGTAGACAACAACTTCGGCCATATCGCCATCAAGCCACCTTCCAGCTCCGGTGGTGGCATCGGCAAGGGGCAGCTTCTGGGCAGCACTCCCAAGCCCGTGACTCCTCCCGATCCGATCACCGTCGTCAACAATGGCACCGGCAAGGGACAGTTGCTCGGCAGCACGCCCAGAACGACTACGGTAACAGCTCCTGCCAGCACTACTCCCACGAGCCAGCCGCCGGCTGGCGTCACGGTGACAGCGCCTGCTGCCACGACTTCTACGGGTACCGGCAAAGGCACTCTGCTCGGTAGCACGCCCAAGCCGCCCGATCCTATCGTGGTTGTCCCCAACCTCGGTACGGGGAAAGGCCAACTGTTAGGAAGTTCTTCGACGACCACGACTACAGCCGCAGCTAAGGCTGCCGCCACAACAACGACTACCAAGCCTGTAGCAGTAACGACTACACCGAAGCCTGCTACCTCGCTTCGCTTCTAGCACGATAACGCACAGACAACCAAAGGCATAACAGCGCTGAAAGAGGAATCGAACAATGAAACGAGCACAATGGAAATGGTTTGGGCTGGCAATCGCCGGCATGGGTTTCACTTCCCTCCAGGCCCAGGAAGGTGGTTGGAAGCCCGTCACCGAGCATCGTGCCCGCTATGAATCGATTGATGGTGCGCAATCGATGACGTTGATCGGCAAGCCGATCACGGGCCGCAGTAAGGTGGATCAGGCTGTTCAGCCCGCCAGTTTTGGCGCGGATCAGCGAAGCGCAGCACCGCTGCCTCCCGCTCCACCGCTGAACGGCACCGGCTACGAAACGCTCGGCTACCCCCGCAGCGCTCCGATGGTGACCTATCCTCAAGGCACCATCCCGATGCAGACCGCCGCCGCATCGCCAGGCATCCGACCGGTTCCCATGAACACCATGCCCAACGGCACAGTGGTCTATCCCAACGGTATTCCGAACGGTGTTGTCAACTATCCCATGCAGGATTCGATGCCGCAATACAACGGCAGTCCTGTGATTGTCAACGGTCAGGTCGTCAATGGTCAGCCCATCAATGGGCAAGTGGTGAATGGACAAGTAGTGAATGGGCAAGTCATCGGCAGCCCCGTGATGGGTAGCCCTGGTTACGATATGGGCTTGTTTCCCAATGCGTGTCCAGATGGCAACTGCTTTGGCGGGATGTCCGATCGATTCTACATGCAGGCCATCCATGGCAGCCCCGGTATATGGTACGGCAGCGCCGAGTTTGTGCTCTACTCGCTAAGCTCTGATAAGTCGCCTCCCCTGGTGATCACTGGTCCGCAAACCACCACCAACATCAACAGCCCTGGCGTTTCGGTGTTGTATGGCGGAACGCTGAACACTGATCCAGGCTTTGGTGGCAAAGTGACGATGGGCGCCTGGTTCAATCGCTGTCAGACCTGGGGTATGTTCGGTAGTTTCTTCACCACGGGAACTCAGCAACAGACCAGCACCTTCGGCTCCGCCGATGGTTCGGTCTTTGTCGCTCGCCCCTTCTTCAACAACAGTCCGATCAATTTCGACGGCACCCCGCATACACCAGCTGAAGATATTGAGTTGGTCTCCGCCACAGGGCTGGGTGGTACCGTCGCCATCAATCGTACTTCACTCCTGCGAGGCGCTGATCTCAACTTCCGCTTCAACTGGTGCAACTACACCTCCTGCAGCGGCAGGTTCGCCTGGAATCTCGACAAGTATTTTGGCGTGAAGTACATGTCGTTGGATGAGAGCTTGACTGTCACCGAAAACCTCAGGATTCTGCCGACAGAAACGGGACAGGTCACCGACAGGTTCTTCGTGCGTGACTCGTTCATGACCCGCAACAACTTCATCGGCGGCAACCTCGGGCTTATGAGTGAGTTGCGGCTGGGCCGATTCTTCTTTGACGCTCATGGCAGCATCGCTCTGGGCGCTACGGAGCAGGAAGTTTCTATTGCGGGCAACACGCAGATTACTCACAACAATGTTCCCTCGCCCCTTCTAACTGGCGGCTTGCTGGGGCAGCAGACCAACATCGGGTCCTATACTCGGTCTCAATTCAGCGTTATCCCTGAGATCGGCCTGAAGCTCGGCTGGCAGGTAACGGATCACTTCCGCCTCTTTGCCGGCATGGACTTCACCTACTGGAGCAACGTGGTGCGCCCGGCCAGCAGATTGACTACACCGTCAATGCCAGCCAGTTGCCACGACTCGATGCCAACGGCAACCCCGTCAATCCTCCACTGGTAGGACCCGCTCGCCCTGCCTTCAACTGGCAGAACAGCAACATGTGGCTGACCGGCTTCTCCGCCGGCGTCTCCTGGATCTTCTAGGCACCTGTTGATGGATAAAATGACAACGTGCCACAGAGCTCTCTGTGGCACGCCTCGTTTCCATATTGCTAAATCGCTTCAACCACCTTACGCACCAGCGTCCGCAGCTTCACTTCCGCGTGCTTGGCCGTTTCCAGAATCTCCGGCAGCGAGACCGGCTGAAGGGCATCAGGCAGGCACATATCGGTGACGATGGAAATCCCCAGTGCCCGAATACCGGCATGCCGGCACACAATCACCTCAGGCACCGTCGACATGCCAACGACATCGGCCCCAATGTTCCTGAGAAAACGGTACTCAGCACGGGTTTCCAGGTTCGGCCCGGTGACAGCCACATAGACACCCTTCTGGAACGGTATCTTCTCCGTCCGGCAGAGGTCTTCTGCGAGCTTGAGCAACTTGCGATCATAGGTATCGCACATATCGGGAAACCGTGGCCCCAGGCGTTCATCGTTCTTGCCGATCAGCGGATTGTCGCCGAGCAGATTGATGTGATCCTCGATCAGCATCAGATCACCCTTGGTGAACTGCGGATTTAGCCCACCACACGCATTGCTCACGATCAGCGTATCGACGCCGATGGCCTTCATGACTCTTACAGGAAAAGTAATCTGCTGAAGCGAGTAGCCTTCATACTGATGGAACCGCCCCGCCATGGCGACCACTTCCTTCCCGCCCAGCTTGCCGCACAGCAGCTTGCCTGCATGCGATTCGACAGTCGAGACCGGAAAGTGAGGCAACTCGCCGTAGGGAATGGTGACATCTTTAGCGATGTCCGCTTCAAGCCCCCCCAGTCCTGTACCAAGAATGATGCCAATCTTCGGCGACCCCTTCCACTTGGAACGAAGCGCAGCAGCGGTCTCTTGAATCTGATCGTAAAGTGCGGGCATGGGAGATCCTCAAATAGCTGACAGCTCACAGCTAACAGCTTACAGCATTGAGAAGACAATGAACACCTATCAGATGTAGAGCTACAAGAACGATTTATTTGTCTGGCTGTCAGCTGTGAGCTGTTAGCTGTAAGCTAAGCAACAGAGACCGCAGCTTTATGGAAGTCGTTATGCCCGCCAATTTGACCCCGCAGTACAGTGCCGCCGAGGAAGCCTACAAGAAGGCCAAGACCAGCGAGGAGAAGCTGGCTTGCCTCAAGACGATGTTCCAGCTCCTGCCCAAGCACAAACACTCGGAAAAGATGCAGGCTGACCTGAAGACCAAGATGTCGAAGATGCGGGACGAGATCGAGAAGAAGAAAGCGACACCGGTCAAATCTAACACGATAGCGATGATCCCCAAACAGGGGGCAGGGCAGATCGTCATCCTGGGTGCCCCCAACGTCGGCAAGAGCAGCATCATCTCGAAGGTGACCAAGGCCCAATCGACCGTCGCCCCCTATCCCTTCACCACCCGTGAACCGTTCCCCGGCATGATGGAGACCGATGAAGTCCGTGTCCAGCTCATCGATCTGCCCCCCATCACGAAAGATCACCTCGAAAGCTGGCAGGCGAACATGATCCGTAACGCCGACGCTGCACTGCTGGTCATCGATCTGGGTGACGACGATGGCCTGACTGCCACCCAGGAAGTGCTCGATCGGCTCGCCGAAGCCAAGATCAAACTCAGCTTCGATGACGAGACCGATGCCAACCCCGAGTTCGATTGGACCCGCTGCCTGGTGGTCGGCAACAAGATCGATCAGCTCGATGCTGACTTCCGCCAGGAACTCTACGCCGACCTCGTAGGCAGCAAGACTGTCTGGTCGAAGCTATCGTGTACTGCCGGTACTGGTGTTGAGGAGTTCAAGACTGCTGCTTTCAAACTGCTCAACCTCATCCGCATCTACAGCAAACAACAGGGCAAGCCGCTCGTCAAGAAAGATCCGTTCACCGTGCCCGATGGTAGCACCGTCATCGATCTCGCCGAGACGATCCATCAGGACTTAGCCAAAACCTTCAAACACGCCCGCATCTGGGGCACCGGTGTCATCGACGGCCAAACCGTTAGCAGAGATCATGAGTTGCATGATTTGGATGTGGTGGAGATACATGCGTAGTCATACCAGCCCGAAGACTGTGCCACTGCGTGACAGCGTCGAAGAATGAAAACCATCTTCCGAATAGTGGGCTCGCTGTCACGCAGTGCTAAGGTGCAATCGTCCCGAAGCACTGCGTGATGGCCTCGACAAGAGATAACCAGGTTCTTCGCAAGCGCGGCCATCACACAGTGTCACGGACTCCGATCTCTACGCCGCCTGTCGCAATCCATCCTCCGCAAATGCCTCCGTCTCCACCCTACCTTTACCCTTGCGTATCCCAAGAACCACCAGCAACCGCCGTCGCATTTCCCGAACAGGCACCGCAAAGAAGCGATGAATCTTGATCCAGAACGGTCGGGCGGCGTTCAACTTCGCTTTAGCCGCGACCGGCTCCATCGTCGAATGGCGAACAATATGCTTGGTGCAATGATAATCATCACTCTTCTGGAACAGATTCAGCATCCACGGCAACAGCGTGAACTTCGGCCACCAGCCATCGGGCAGAAGGTAGCTCACCTGGAAGTCGATCAGATAAGGCTTCCCATCATCGCCGACGATGATGTTCTCCCGCTTGTGCAGGTCCATGTAGGCGATCTTGTGGGCATGCACTTCTTTGAGTGTCGATTGCAGTTCATCAAAGAACGTGGTCGGCAGTACTTCTTTCGACCGCATCGGATGGCCGGCTATGTAACGCCGGGCCACGACGTTGGAGGCCAGCCGACCGTTCACGTAGACCGGCCCCAGCAGCCTGGGGATGTTGGGAAGCGATTGCAAGCGGCTGAGCAGTGTCGCTTCATGCCGGGCCAGCCAATAGCCCAGCCAGCGCATGGAGACGAAGCCGATCCGCTGTTGCCGGTTGAACTTGGCAATGACCAGCCCTTGTTTGCCTGAATAGAGACTGGTAGCTGCCCACGAATCGTGCTTGTAGATTTCGACACGCTGACAGACCTCGCCATCAACGGTGATTTCGAGCGGCGGTTCAGCCTTGCCCAGTGCCCGAAACAACGCCGGCCGTTGCTTGGTGACCTGCTGTGACGATTTTGAATCTGCCTGTGTCATCGTCCCTGACCGTAGTATGGTAGCTGCGACATCCTGTCGCCGAGTGTAAAGCGAAAGCATAGCCTTTCACACGAATTCACACAAGCCGGGTCAGGAAGACGCGATCGCATGAGCAGAGAACTGTGTGAACAATTCAGCCTTCATCTGACGCAGTTCATCGCCACACCCAGGACCAGTGCAAGTTAGCCCCTGATAAGGGGCGACCGGGAAGTAGCTGGCAGCGCGAGCTGCCAGTTGAACGACGATTTGATTGAAGAGCCCGGAGGGGCGATTGGAACGTATGCTCGGTCCCAATTACCTGCCCCAATCACCCCTCCGGGGCTCCGTTGTTGGATCATTCCATTCTGGCAGCTAGCGCTGCCATCTACTGCCGGGCCGCCCCTTATCAGGGGCTACAAACTTCAAACCAATAACCGCAAATATGACGAGACTCTATCATATTGCTACATCACTTCTCACTTCCTCTCCCCCTCCAACCCTTTCACATCCTGCCCCAATGCTCGCCGTGCTTCAATAAGCCCATCAAGCGACAAGGCGATCTGCCCCTTCAACTCAACAGGCAACGCCGAAGCTTTCTGCTTCAATCCTTCATACCCCGCTCGCAACAATGGTTCCGCCTCGGCATACCGTTTGGCCTTGCACAACAACAGTCCAACAGCAGTCTGTAGATGATGTGTCGTCCACCACTCCGCTTCCTGTTTCAATCGCCGTTCAAGGGCCTGAGTCAGCAGTGTCGAATCGGTGATACAGGCCAGACACTCCGCCTGCTCAACACGGTTCTCCAACTTCTCCCGGGCGGGAGCCAACTCTACGACTCGATCCCAATCTGTCCATGCTTCGGGGTAGCGTTTCAGTTCCATGAGCGCCCTCGCCCGGTTGCGATGCCCCTTCAGCAGGAACACTCGAGCCCGTACGACATCAGGATTCTCCTCAACGACCGGCTGCAGCACTTTCACGCTCTTATCGTACCAGGGCAGACTTTCCGCATAGCGTTTGAACGCACTCAGTAGGTTGCCATGATTGACCAGCCCGCCGCCATAGTCAATGGCGTAGGCCTGCGCATTGGGGTACTCCTTGGCCAACCGTTCGTGAATAGCCATCGATTTCTGATACTGTTCCGAAGCTTCAGTCAACTTGGACAGCGACTTGTAGGCAATGCCCAGGTTGTTGTAAGTCTGGGCCAGTTGGTTCTGCATCCGTTCTATCCTAGGCAACTCTTGTACCAGCGATTCCAGCAGTTTCAATGACTTTTGGTAAAGGGGAATGGCTTCTTCGATCTTCTTCTGATCGACCAGCATGACCCCCAGATCGCTGTAGGCGCTGGCTGCACTTCGGCGAAACTCAACCTCGGTCGGATAGGCCTGAAGCAACTGGTCATACAGTTGATGCGACTCATCGAAGTGGGCCCTGGCCTTCTCCATCTCCCGCATCGATTCCAGAAGTCGCGCATGACTGCACAGCACGACAGCCAGTTGATACGTCACCTCAGGCAAAGCAGGATACTCATGATGAAGCACGCGCAAACGATCACGAGACTCCTCAAATACTTTTGCAGCTTCGGGGTACTGCCCCATATTCCGCAGTAGAACACCCAGGTCTATCTGAGAGTTAGCCAGCCCGATCTGGTTGTCATAGTCGTCCGGAACCTGTTTCAGTATTTCCTGCCTGCACGCGGTGGCCAGACGAAGATGTTCCAGCCCCTTTTGGTAGTTTCCCAGAGCCTGATAGGCGTGACTGAAATTGGCGTTCAAGGAGCCCAGATTGGACTGTGCTTGAAGTCGTTCTTGCTGGGTTTTCTCCAAGGCTTGATAGATAGCCCGGGCTTCCTGGTACTGAACGATGGCATCCTCGTTGCGCAACTGCCTGCTCAACACCACTCCTTTCTCTTCCTTGTTATTGGCCAGCATGATCTGGAAATGGGATTCTGTCGGAAAGTTGCGAATCAGGCGTTGGATGAGCGACATAGCGAGTTCGTTCTGTTTCAGACTCTCAGCGTGTTGCCCCTGTTCAAGAAGAATCTTAGCCAGCAGCGAATGACAGTACGCCAAACCCGATTGATGCTCCTTTTGCTCTGGATACTCCTTGACAAGATCGCGCACGATGGCGATAGCCCGCTCGATGCCCGCCCGGGCTTCGTCGTTCTGCTTCAAATGATGACGCAGCTTGGCTACCTGCACCTCGCCCTCGGCACGCATGCGGCGGGACATTTCATCGTCGCCTACCTCCTCGGCGAAGGTTTTCCACAACTTCAGCGACGATTCCACGTAGGCCTTCTCCTGCGGGCCCAGCACCTTGCGTGAGACGATCAACTTTTCCACCGTCTGATCGGTGGCGGCATCGAGCGCATCCATCGTCTTGAACTGCGCCTGCCTCATCTTCAGTTGGGCCTGCTCCGCTCTCTCTCGTGATCGATTAGCTTCTATCAACCCCCACGAGGTGCCGACGATACCAGCCAACAACAGGAACACGATAGCGGCGGCGGTCCCCACCAGCTTGCGATTCTGACTCACGAACTTCCTCAGTCGATAGAATCGGCTCACCTTCCGGGCCAGGATCGGTTCGCCGTTGAGATAGCGGCGAAGATCGTCCGCCAACTCTTGAGCATGCAGATAACGATCCTGCGGATTCTTCTCCATCGCTGTATGCAGGATGACAGCCAGATCATTCGAGACGGCAGGCTTCAATTGTCGCAGCGGCGTGATCCGACAGCGGTTGATCTGTTCCATCAACTGCACTCGGTCAGCGCCCGGATAGATCGGCTCCAGCGTCAGACATTCATACAGCGTCGCCCCCAGCGAGAAGATGTCGCCCCGAACAGTCGCTTCAGCGGTCAGCCGTTCAGGCGCGAGATAACGGAGCGTGCCAATAACCTCGCCGGTTTTGGTGAGTTCCGTGTCATCGATAACCTTCGCCAGCCCGAAGTCGGAAAGCCAGAGTTGATCGTGCTCATCAATCAGGAAGTTAGAGGGCTTTACATCTCGATGCAGCATCTGCTTGCTGTGGGCATGGGCCAGCGCCTCTGCGGCATGAATGCCCCATTGGGCGATCTTGCGATGATAGGCTAGTTCTTCAGAGTATTTCTGTCTGGTAGAAGGGTTTCTGGAAAGACTGGTTGAAATCGTGGTCTCTTGCCCCGCCATCGCCAGGGTAGAGCCTGCCTGCTTTTCCTTGATTCTGCGGAGCATTTCATCCAGCCCGACACCGGCGATGTATTGCATGGCGTAGTAGTGGACGGTAGTGCCCAGGGCGAACCATCTGGCTTCGCCGACGCCAAAGACAGGAACGATGTGCCCATGATGCAGTTGAGCGGCAGCACGGGCTTCCCGGTGAAAGCGTTCGATGGCTCCTGACCGGGTCGCCAGTTCCGGCGGCAGTATCTTCAGTGCCACCTGACGATTGAGCGATTCCTGCACCGCTCGATAGACCACCCCCATGCCGCCCCGGCCAATTTCTCCAAGTATGCGATATTCGCCCAGCCGTTCCATGCCGTCTGCGGTCAGGCTCGCTTGTTCGAGAGAGAGCAGGGTGGGGAACAGCGAACAAATCCGCTTCGCATATTCGGGGAAGCGACGTTCATACTCTTCGATGGTGGGTGATTCTCCACGTCGGCAGCGCATGGAGAACTCATCAGCGATCAGGGCTAGCGGATCATCACGATCCGTCATCGGTGTCATGATCGCATCTCCTCGCTGGAGGTCGAACTGTCAGTCAGTACTTCCCGCAGCCGTTCGAGAGCACGAAGATAGCGTTTGCCCGTAGCAGCGGTGGTGATGTTCAGCACCACCGCCGTCTCCTCCGTCGTCAGGTGCTCGAAGTGCCGAAGGATGAGCACCTCCCGGTCGATCTCATCGAGCGATTCGATGGCGGACAACACCTTGAACCGCAGGTCAGCATGGGCAGCGACTTTGCCGGGATCGTTCGAGATGGCCAGGATTTCCTCAGCCAGCATGACCGAGGAGACGCCAGGATAGTGCAGCCCATGCAGGGGTACTTCTTTGCGAACATCGCGGGTCTGGGCATCGAGATGGGTGCGATGAATTTTGGCCAATCGGGTACCGGCCAACTGCCTCAACCAGATAAAGGGAGCGAATGTCGCTGCCTTCTTCTCCAGATAGTTGGGAAGGTCTCGAGTGGCGTCGAGATATACTTCTTGGAGCACATCGGAAGGATCGACTCGGCCGCGTAGACGGGGGTCGAGCCGCAGCCCTACCATCCGTCGCAGTCGGGCATGATGCCTGGCGATGACAGCTTGCCAGCCTGCTTGATCGCCCCGGGCAGCTTGTTTGAGTGAATCACAGTCAACGAGATCTGCTGCGTACATGGTAGCTCCTGAGTATACAGCATCCCGGCTTGGGGCGATACCAGACAGTTTTCGGGAATTAATTCGGAATTCGTGTCCTGCTCCTGTCTCGCTCGGGACAGTGCCTCTTAATTGCCGGGTTTCACACTGTTTCACCCGAAAGGGGACTGCCATGAATCGCCGAAAGGATCGAGCGGGGTTCACCTTAATAGAACTGTTAGTCGTCATCGCCATCATTGCGTTGCTAATGGCACTTCTATTACCAGCTATTCAGAAGGTCAGGGAAGCAGCCAACAAGATGCTGTGTGCCAGTAATCTCAGGCAGATAGGGACCGCTGCTCACAACTTTCACAACGATTACAACAAGCTCCCGCCTGGCATATACGGAGGAGGCAACTACCCCCTTACTCTCACTAATTCAGGGCGAGGCAATCAGCCCCAATACGTCTCGGCGTTGTTTGTGCTCTTGCCCTATCTGGAACTTGACAATGTCTTCAAACTGACTGATGTACGCAATCTGAATGTCAATGGGGGCGATCTTAACTGGTGGACAGTGCCGGTAACTTATAATGCGGCACGTACCAGAATCAAGGTGTTTACTTGCCCGACGGATGATCTCTATCAATCGTTTGACCCAGGAGTTACCTATGTGTTGCTCTCTGGATGGGATGGCAGCACATATGCCCGTAATTCACCTTCCGACTTCGACTTGGGACTGACCAATTACTTTGCCGTAGCCGGTGCTTATGGCAGGCTGTATGGCCCTTCTTATCCAGCACCGAACCCTCTGGGTTTGATCCCGCCGCCATTCTTTCAGGCTTATGAAGGGGTTCTGTTCAACGGCAGCCAGAACACTCTTGGTCAATTGACCGTCCAGGACGGCACAAGCAATACGCTCCTGTTCGGCGAGAGCATTGGTAGTCATGGCCCTGGCACAAGGAAAAATGTTTGGTCATGGATGGGCGGGGGAGACATGATCACAGTCGGCGGGCTCAGGAGGGGTTCTGATCCCGGTCCCGATTGGGCTAACTATTGTTCATTTACCAGTAAGCATGTGGCTGGTGTTCAATTCTGTTTTGGCGATGCCTCTGTTCGTATGCTTCGTTTTGGCACTACAGCCTACAGCTATGGCGACCCTGGGACAGCGGATTGGGCATTACTTCAGCAGCTGGCCGGACGTCATGATGGCTACAGCAACGATGCTTCGTCGATTCTTGATTAATAACAAGGAATGAACGATGAATCTCTTAACTGGTCTACTCTGGGCTAAGTTCACAGGAGCCCTCTGCGTTTGCTTTGCTTTGACAGGCTGTCAAAAGGCGAACTATGAAGCCCCAAAGGGGACTGTCGAAATGCCCCGCGAGCAACCTCGTCAGCTTAGTGGTCCAGGGGTTGTTACTGTACCTGGGAAACCACGCTGATGGATTTCAATTTAACTCTACTGCATTAGGTCAGAACAATCTTCTTTGCATAGCTCTGCCTTGAACATGCCTCTTATGGGCCAGACAGATAGCATCTATTCTCGAAAGGGGACTGCCATGAATCGCCGAAAGGATCGAACCGGGTTCACCTTGATAGAACTTCTCGTCGTCATTGCCATCATTGCTCTTCTGATGGCTCTGCTGCTCCCCGCCATTCAGAAGGTGCGCGAAGCAGCCAACAAGATGCAATGCGCCAGTAATCTCAGGCAGATAGCTATCGCCTCGCATAATTACCACAACGACTACAACCGATTGCCGCCCGGCGATCTGGGCCCGTTGAACGGCGTATTGTTCGCTCAGGGCATCGGCAGCCTCGTGCATCTGCTCCCTTATTTAGAGCAGGATAATGTTTACAAACAACTAGTCTGTGCCGGGCCAATCTCCCCCAACACCAATCCGGCATACGGTGGTCCTCTCGATGTGAATCTCAACGGTGTATCGAGTCAATGGTACAACCACCCTCAGAATCGGCTTTGGGGACAAACCCGTTTCAAGATGTTTGAATGCCCATCGGACAGCCTCTATGAGGAGTTGACCTCCTCGTTTGGTTACTCGATGAATTACATCTTCAACGGCAGTAACCCGCAGATGTCCGGTTACGCGACAACGGCCCTGTTTGGCCGCACCAACTATGCAGGCGTGGGAGGCGGGTATTTTGTCGAAGTGACTTATACACCTGCCATGCGCCCTACGAAGGCATTATTTACAATCGTTCGCGAGTCACCCTGGGACAGCTTACTGTGCTGGACGGCACTTCCAACACGCTCATGTTCGGCGAAGGCCTCGGAACCATCTACACCGGTGCTCGGTATTCAGTCTGGACCTGGATGGGGTTGGGGTTCATGCATACCCTTTTTGGTCTCCAGCGTGCTCCCAATGCGAATTCCTTTGGATTCAGTTCAGTACATGCTGCTGGTGTTCAGTTTGCCTTCGGCGACGCCCATGTGAGCACCATACGATTTGGCAACACTGCCTCACTCCCAGCTGCTTCCTTTAGTCCACCACCCATGCCTGCATCAGTACTGACGAGCGACTGGGGTATTCTTCAACAACTGGCGGGCCGCCGTGATGGTTTGACCTATGACACCTCTTCCATCCTTGACTAATCCGAGGACCCTAATCATGAAACTGACCTGTATACTCTTGTCGGTGTTTCTGCTCTCCGGGTGCGGCAGCCAGAATACGGCGATCCTTCCGAACAGTGAGGCGGCCAAACGTGCTGCCGCTGCGCCGCCGGCACCGACGCAGACCATAGCTCCACCCCTTGCCGGCAAACCGGGCAAGTAGAACACTCTCTATCGACGAGAATCATAAGATGGAAGGTGCAGAATGAACCAATTCATTCTGCGCTTTCTTTTGGAGAAGCCTCGTCATGCTCCTGTATATCCTTCTCGGCATCGCTGCCCTCGTGGTGCTGTTTATCATCATCGTTGCCATGCAACCCGCTCAGTTTGAAGTGAAGCGATCTACAACCATCGCCGCACCAGCCTCCACGGTGTTCCCGCTGGTGAATAACCTGCGCATGTGGCCACTATGGTCGCCCTGGGAGAAGCTGGACCCCAAGATGGAGAAGACCTTTGAAGGTTCCGGGGAAGGTCCTGGCTCCAGCTACGCCTGGAACGGAAACAACCAGGTCGGCGAAGGGCGCAACACCATTCTGGATACCAAGCAGGATAGGCTCGTTCATATCCGCCTCGACTTCGTTCGTCCCTTCAAAGCCAGCAACGATGTGAAGTTCACGTTTGAACCTTCAGGCAACAATACCAATGTCAACTGGTCGATGACCGGCAGCAACGGCTTCATCGGCAAAGCCTTCTGCATGTTCATGAACATGGACAAAATGGTAGGCACGGATTTTGAAAAAGGCCTGGCGGCGATGAAAGCGGAAGCGGAGCGAGGCAAGTAATACGAGCGCTTCGTCGTATTGGTAAACAGCAGTTGTCGTGTGTTTGAAGCTCCTTATCAGGGGCTGACAATCATGCCTTATGTTCTCCGGAATTATCACTGAGATGCCTTGACACACCCCCATCCTTCATTTATTTAACTAAATAGTTAATTAACCTTATGGTATAATGCAAATGCCCGCAGATCAACTCAGCTCCACCTTTGCCGCCCTGGCTGACCCGACTCGTCGGGCCATCCTCGGCCGTTTGTCCAAAGGCGAGACCTCCGTCATGGAACTGGCCAAACCTTTCAAAATGAGCCTGCCCGCCATCTCCAAGCACCTCAAAGTGCTCGAGAAAGCCAAGCTCATCGTCCGCAGCAGGGAAGCCCAATGGCGGCCCTGCCGCCTGCATCCGAAGCCGCTGAAGGAAGTGGCCCAGTGGATCGAACACTATCGACGCTTCTGGGAAGAGAGCTTCGACCGTCTCGAAACCTACCTCGAACAACTACAAACCAAGCCGTAGCGGCGACATGTTGTCGCCGATGCAATTAACTCAACACAAACACAACCTCGGCGACAACATGTCGCCGCTACCAGGGAGAAACCGATGAGCAGCACAGCCGACCGTGAATTGATCGTCACACGAACCATGAAAGCCCCCCGTGAACTCGTCTTCGAGGCCTTCACCGATCCTCAGCATCTCCTCAACTGGTGGGGCCCGAACGGGTTTACCACCGTCACCTACAGCATGGACATGAAGCCGGGCGGCGTCTGGCGCTGATGTCATGCATGGCCCCGATGGACGCGACTACCAGAACATCGTCACCTACCTCGAAATCGTCCGCCCCGAACGCATCGTCTTCAGGCATGGCGGCGTCGACGACAAGGAACTCGAACAAGTCTCCCACGAGACCACGATTACCTTGGTAGAGAAAGAGGGCAAGACCACCGTGACAATGAGGCTGCTCTTCGTCTCCGCCCAGGAATGTGATCGCATCAAGAAGGAATACGGCGCGGTCGAAGGTGGCAACCAGACCCTGGCCCGTCTTGAAGAGTTTGTCGTCCAGCAACCCCACAAAGCGGCACGCTGATCGAGAGATCGTCTCGACCCGGCTGATCCAGGCATCTCCCGAACAAGTCTTCGCTGCCTTCGCCGATCCTGATCGCCTCAAGAACTGGTGGGGCCCCAACGGCTTCACCAACACCTTTTCAGAGTTCGACCTCAAGCCCGGCGGCACCTGGCGCTTCACCATGCACGGCCCCGATGGCACCGACTATCACAACACCAGCACATTCGACGCCATCATCAAACCCCACCGCATCATCTTCACCCATCAGAAACCGATGCACCGTTTCAAGATGACGATCACCATGGAACCCGCCGGCCCCGCCACCCGCTTCAGCTTCCACATGCTCTTCGACAGCAAAGAAGAGTGCGACAAAGTCAAAAACTTCGTCCCCGCAGCCAACGAACAAAACTTCGATCGATTAGAGGCGGAACTCAAGAGAACGAACTAACTCAAGTGGAATAGTGCCACTTCCATCTCCCCTCTCCCCCGGAGGGAGAGGGGTTGGGGGTGAGGGGGATCCTTATCGCGGCGCAGCCCTTCGTGTAGATAACTCAAAGGGCCGTGCCACTGCGTGACAGCGCCGAAGTATATGCACCATTCACAAGGGAGCGACCTCGCTGTCACGCAGTGCTAGGGTGCAATCGCTTCGCAGCACTGCGTGATAGCCTCGATATGAAAGAGTACAATTTCAGTCAGCATGGCCATCACACAGTGGCACAGCCGCCGTTCGTGCTATAGCGAAACCCTAGCATACCTGATCCTGAAGGGATCACCTGCAACAGCCCAGGACTTCAGTCCTGGGTCAGGGTGAGATTGATAAAACTTGGTCCCGAAGGGACTACCTAAAACATGGCAATACGCAACACATTCCCTGATGCTCTCTTCCGCCTCGATCACTTCCTCTGAGCACTTAGCTGCTTAGCAATCCTCTCCGCCTCTTCTTTCTTGAAGTTGCCGGCAATGACACAGCCGTTAGAAAGTTCGCTGGCGATGACAGGAGCGCTGACTACTTTACCATCGATTAAGATCGCTAGTGGTTTGTGAAGGTGTTCCTTACTCAAAGCGGTCATCTTCCTGGCCCCTTCTTTAGTAAAGGCCACTTGCACCATGTACTCATTCGCAGACGAGCCAAAACTATCAACAAATGCCGACTCAATGTCCTGATGAGTAAGCTCCGCATTCGGATGCAGGTAGACCTTTTCTTCCTTCTTTCCTTGTATCACCGCTTCCACCAGTCCCTTGCCCAGCTTCGTTTCGGCCCGGCGAAACTCGACCTTCACCGCAGTGACTACCTTGGGATCGTCTGCGCGGACTGTCAGTGGCATCAAAGCAAGTGATGCGGAGAACATTACCATTGAAATAGTCTGGCCCATGTCAATTATCCTGTGCGTTGTTCTGCAATGGATAATTATAGACGATAGTGGTGAATCAGAAAAAGAGTTTCTCATGGCCGAGATGGTACACGAGCAAGATTCGTCTGTCTCCCCTCTCCCGGGGAGAGGGGCCGGGGGTGAGGGGTTATTCTCGTGGAGCAGCCCATCGTAAATTGTTTTGAATGATCCAAACCTGATGGGCTGCGCCGTCATAAAAATACCCCTCACCCTAAATCTCTCCCCGGGACGGAGAGGGGATACCACCCTCTTCCCCACTTTTCACTGGCACATCGCCCCCCAGTTAGATAACCTCGATACAGGGACTTGCGCTGCCCAAGCTCGAACCTGTCGGTGAAAAGGAACTATGTCTGACCTACCCCTACTTCCGGTCTATCTGGCCGGTGCCTGGCCTGCTGCCAGTTGGTACATTCGCCACAGCATCGAACAACGTCGCAACCCGGAACGTGCCTTCAACGACGACAGCGAGGAGATCGCTCGTGACGCTTTTCTCGTAGCCCTCGATGACCAGTTGCGAGTAGGCGCTGACATTGTTTCAACAAACCTGGGACTTCCCGGAGTCGCCGAAGGTACTGCACTACTGGACCGTATCCAGGGCCTCGAACCGCTGCCCAGCAAGAAACAACTCAGCAGCAGGTTGTACCACAACGCCCCTGTCTACCAACAGACGAAGCCACTCCTGGCCTTGCGTGGCCTCGGCATCGCCACCGATGCGGAACGGCTGATGTCCCTCTCCAGCACCATCTCCATCTCCACGCTGCCCGGCCCCTATACCCTGGCCGGAATGATCGCCGGGGGCCAGGGACGCTTGAGCATCGCCAACTCGCTCAGCACTTTGTTGCGTGGCGAAATCGAATCACTGGTAGCTCATGGCGTCACTCTCATCCAACTCGATGAATCGGGCTTCGCCTGGGCTCCTGATGATCCTTCTATCCTTGCCGACCTGGTTCGCCGCACGGTCGATGGTATTCCCGTCGAAGTGCATCTTCGACTTGGTTATCTTGATGGTTCAGGCAGGCCGATGGGTCGGAAACGGTGTCGCCCCTGGCTCGCAGAAACCGCTGCTGCTGTAACCAATGCCACAATCAATGTGCGTCAGTTTGATCTGGCGTTCGGCAGCGTCGAAATGGCTGAGATCGATGTGCTTGCCGAACTGCCACCCCGTCGCATCGGCCTGGGGATTGTCGATACCGCCTGCACCTGGGTTGAACCAGCAGGTCTGCTCGTCGATCGCATCCGTCAGGCGAAGCAATTCATTCCAGCGGAACGGCTGTGGATCACCGCTGACGCCGGCATGGCTAACTTGAGCCGTAATGTGGCTATTCGCAAAGTGAATAACATGGTGGAGGCGGCCCGCATTGTCCGCGAGCGGTTGGGCATCCGTGAAGCCACTCCGACAATGCCATCGCTCACGCTTCCTCTCCCTGAACCGAACCATCAGCAGGCGCCCGTGGCACAAACAGCCTCGTCCAACGGCGATATTTCGAGCTAGGAGTGATATGTCTGAACGATACCTGGCCATCAAAGTGGTCATGATGCCTCGGGATACCAACCCGCTCGGCACCATCTTTGGCGGCGTTCTGCTCAGCCACATCGATCAGGCTGCCTACTGGGGTGCCAAGCACGCCATCGATGCACGCAAGGGTAACGCCCCGATGATGGTCACCATCGCCATCGACAAAGTCGATTTCAAGGAACCCGTCCTCGTCGGCGACCTCGTCAGCTTCTGGTCAACGTGCATCCGCATTGGCCGGACTTCGGTCACTGTTCGTATCGAAGTCGAAGCCGAACGCAAGGGCAAGATCATCCCCGTCACCCAAGCTGATGTGATTTATGTCTCGGTAGATCGCCAGCCGGATGGTACACTCAAACCCGTTCCTCACGGTGCGCCAGCTTATACTCTCCCCCTTACCAAGGGGGAGTTGGAGGGGGTTAACCCGCGGTGATAATAAACCCCACCCAACCTCCCCTTGGTAAGGGGAGGAGACGGATGCGCTGTATCGATTCCTAAATATCCTCTGTTCTCTCCCAGCCAGGACGACTTGATGTCCACCACACCAACCGAAACATCGACCAACCCCTTCAGCAGGATGCTCGCCTACTTCAAAGGCCACCCCACCGGGTTCTACTTCTTCTTCTGGGGCGAACTCGCCGAGCGCTGTTCCTACTATGGCATGCTCGCCATCCTTACTTTCTATCTCAACGAGACGCTGAAGTTCAGTGAATCAGACTCTTCCCGCTGGGCCTACTACTTTCAAGCCGCCACCTACTTAACGCCCCTTATCGGCGGCATCATCGCTGACCGCTTCCTCGGCAAATACTGGACTATCGTCGGCTTCGCCGTTCCCTACGTCCTCGGCAACTGGATGATGACCTTGCCACTCACCTCGGAGGATGTGACGAAAACAGCCGGCGGCATGTCGGTGCCTCCCGTCAGCATGCTCATCGCTCTCGTCATCCTGGCGTTCGGCAGCGGTGTCATCAAACCTAACCTCTCGACCCTCATGGGCATGACCTACGACCAACAGAGGCCGGGGCAGCTACAACTCCGCAGCACTGCCTTCTCGATGTTCTACTGGGCCATCAACGTCGGCTCGCTGATCGCACAGTCCTCCATGCCCGTGCTTCGCAATCGCTACGGACCGAACACCGCCTTTTGGCTGCCCACTATTTTGATGTTTATCGCACTCATCTTGTTCGCCATGGGCAAGAAGTATTACGCAGTCGAAACTATCCAGCGTGTCAAGAAGACGCCTGAAGAACGCAAGGAGCAGTGGAGCGTGCTCGTTAAACTCCTCGGTGTCTTCGTCCTCTGTGCCGTCTTCTGGAGCGTGATGAAGCACTACAACACCGTTTGGCTCTACTTCACTCGTGAACGGCTCGATACCACCATCTTCGGCGTCACCTACAAGGCTGATCAATTCCAACAGCTCAATGCCTGGTTCATCCTGACGTTCCTGCCCCTCTCCACCATCCTCTTCACCTGGCTCGAAAAGAAGGGCTACAAGATTCGCCCGACCGACAAGATGCAGATGGGCTTCGTCTTCACCGCCCTCACACCGCTCATGTTCGTCCTGGCTGATCAATTCGCCGGCAACGGCAAGGCCTCTATCCTCTGGCTCGTCGCAGGCTACTTCTTCGTCACCATGGCGGAGATCCTCATCTCTCCCGTCGGGCTCGAACTTGCCTTCGTCGCCGCCCCCAAATCGATGAAGAGCTTCATCACCGCCTGCTTCCTCCTGACGATCTTCAGCGGCACCCTGATCAACAGCCAGGTCACCCCCTTCTTCAGCGAGAAGAACGCCGACGGCGTCAGGATGTTCACAGCCACGCAATACTTCGGCGTTCAACTGGCGGTCTGCGTCTTCGCCGGCATCGCCTTCTACTTCATCGCAAAACCCTTCAACCGCCGCCTGGCGGAAGAACAAAAAACCGCTTCATAACCCTTTTGGTGAGCTATGTCGAACGACCCAGCCCTGGAAGCTGCAAAAAAGAATCACCCCATCGCACTCTACTTCATCTTCTGGGGTGAGTTTGCGGAACGCAGTTCCTACTACGGCATGCGTGCGATTCTGTTCCTGTTCATGACCAAGGAGTTGATGTTTGCCAAAGCAGACGCCAACTCTTATATCTTCATGTTTAAGATGGCATGCTATTTATTGCCATTAGTCGGTGGCTATCTCGCTGACCGTTGGCTAGGCAAGTACTGGACGATTGTTGGTTTCTCTATTCCGTATGTCCTGGGGCAGGTGCTGCTGGCTTTCAGCGACCAGTTCTTCGTGTTCTTCGCTCTATTCCTGCTAGCCTGTGGCAGCGGCGTAACCAAGCCCAACATCTCGGCCCTCTTAGGCCAGACCTACGATCAACGTCGCCCCGGCAACCTGGGCCTGCGAGCCAAGGCGTTCCTCTGGTTCTACTTCTCCATCAATGTGGGTGCATTATTATCGCAGTTCTTCCTCCCCATCATTCGTGACCAGTATGGGTATAAAATCGCTTTCCTTATTCCTGCTGTCTTGATGGTCGGTGCGCTCATTGCCTTTGCCCTAGGCAAGCCGTTCTATGCAAAGGAAACGCCCGGGCCTGCTCCTGAACTAACGGAGGAGCAAAGAGCCGAGCGATGGAAAGTTCTCAAACCGCTTTTCGGAGTGTTCGCTCTCATCGTGTTGTTTTGGATTCCCTACGAACACAACGATACACAATGGGTTGACTTTGCCGGCGAGCACATGGATTTGAATACTCCCTGGCTGGCAAACCTCGGTGGCCCTGCAAAGATGTCCGCTGACGCATTTCAGTGGGCCAATGCTCTCATGGTGATTATCCTGTTGCCCTTCTTCCAGTGGTTCTACGGCAGGTTCGATCCAAAGAATCGAATCTCCCCCATCACCAAGATGTTCTATGGCTTCCTTTTTACCGCTATGGGCCCGCTCGTGCTCATGCTCTGTTCCATCGCAACGAAGCAAGGCGTGGTGGTTTCAGCGATGTGGTTGATACCGGCGTATATGCTTTTGACGGTAGGTGAAGTGCTTGTTTATGGAACGGCGTTAGACCTTTCCTACGGGCAAGCTCCCAGCTACATGAAAAGCCTCATTACAGCATGTTTCCTTCTTACCAATGCTGTGGCCAATCTTATTAACATCCGATGGACACGTGTATACGAAGGTGACTTGAGCATGGCATGGAATTTCACACTCGATGACGCAGCCTTGGCAGCGCTGAAGAAAGCCCCAACCATACCAATTGACGCAACGACCTTCTTTGCCATCGATATGGCGCTGCCTCTCATCGGCGCAGCATTGATCTACTATGTCGGAAGCAGGTTCCACCACGAACACAAGCGACTGGCTGATATCGAAGACATGCGACTAGCTGAAGATCCTAAATAATTCTCTGCTTCCATTGACGACCCTGTTGCAGCGAATAACATCGTGCAACAGGGTTCTTTTTTTATTGGTCACTGGTGAGGAGACACACCGCCGTTGAAACGCCACATGCTGGTCGGCCTTGTTCTATGGTTGTCCACGTCGTTACTGAACGCTCAGGAAAAGCCGCTCCTCCGCTGGTGCTGATTCTGAAGGCGGCGCTCCTACATCTTCCGCGATCCCGCCAACGCTCAGAACTACCTCGGCTACGAAGTCGAGCTCATCGAGGCCCTCGGCAAGAAGCTGGGCCGCCAGATGCAGTTCGTCCAGAACGAGTTCAAGGAACTCGGCAACGGTCTCAACCGGGGAGATTATTCCCTGGCAATGAACGGCATCGAAGCGACCAAAGACCGTGCTGCCCAATTCCGACTCAGCCGCCCTTACTACGTCTATCAGCAGCAACTCGTCGTCCGCAAGGACGAGAAACGATTTGCCACTCTAGACGAGTGCCTGCAAAAGAACGCCTTCATCGGCACCATGGAAGACACCGCCGCCGACCGTATCCTTGCCGAAAAGAAAGCACAGAAGAAGCTCTACAACGGCCCCACCGATGCCTACCGTGACCTGGAACTTGGTCGTATCGATGCCGTGCTGCTTGATCTGCCCATGGCGGTCACCTACGCCAAACCCAATGCGAAGCTACAGTTCGCCGGTGAGCCGTTTGCCAAGGGCTACTACATCATCCTGCTCAAAAAAGAGGATGAAGTGTTCGCCAAGCAGATTGATACCGCCCTCGATCAACTCCTCGAAGACGGCACACTCAAGCGCATCTACGAGAAATGGAACCTCTGGAACGATGATCAGCAGGAACTCAGCAAACCCAAGGCAGTCGAAGGCGATGCCACCAAACCCTACGAAATGCTGGGCCGGGGCGGCTATCTCTACCTGCTTTGGGAAGGTGCCAAGGTCACCATCCGCATTGCCGTGCTGAGCATGCTGCTGGCCATCATCATCGGCTTGCCCATCGCCCTCATGCGGCTCTATGGCCCCTGGCCGATGCGACTCCTCGCCATCTGCTACGTCGAGTTCTTCCGTGGCATACCCGTGCTCTTCCTGCTCTACGTCCTCTATTACGGCATGCCCCAGGTCGGCAATGTGGTGATCCATCTCTTCGGCGAAGCCTACCGTGGCTACGCTTCAGAGTTCGTCGCCATCCTGGCGTTCGGCCTCAACTACGCCGCCTACGAAGCTGAAGTCTACCGGGCCGGGTTGTCTGCGATTCCGATTGGTCAGTGGGAAGCAGGTGCAGCGCTCGGCATGTCCAAACCGCTGACATTCCGCCGCATCATCCTGCCCCAGGCCCTGCGCGGATTCTGCCACCCATGACCAACGACTTCGTTGCCCTCTTCAAGGATACCAGCCTCGTCAGCGCCATCTCGCTGGTGGAGCTATCCAAGCAGTTCCAGATTCTCTCGAAGCCCGCCAACCAATACTTCGAGATCGGCCTGGCGACGGCAACTTTGTATTTGCTCATGTCTGTGCCGTTAGGCTGGCTGGCAAGATTCCTGGAGAAGAAGTGGGTCAAGAACGGAGGGTAACGACGTTGACGAACGGTGTTTCGATTTCGGTATCTCACTTAAGCAAGCGCTACGACGGCAAAACCATCCTTGATGGCGTAAGCCTTTCCGTGCAGCCCGGGCAAACGGTTTGCCTGATCGGCCCCTCCGGTGGCGGCAAGTCCACGCTGCTGCGCTGTGTCAATGGTCTCAACACCTTCGATACCGGCACCATCACGGTGGGCAAGCATTGCTTGAAAGCCAACCACACCGAAGAACTCGATGCCGTGCGTCGTACCGTGGGCATGGTCTTTCAGGACTTCCGCCTGTTCCCGCACAAGTCAGCCATCGAGAATGTGATGGAAGCACCGGTGCAGGTGCTGAAGATGGACAAGGCAAAAGCCAAAGACCAGGCAGCAAAACTACTTAGCGACGTTGGCCTGGCTGACCGCATGCACCATCGCCCCAACCAACTCTCCGGCGGCCAGCAACAGCGCGTCGCCATCGCACGGGCATTGGCCATGAACCCCCATGCCCTCCTGTGCGATGAAATCACCAGTGCCCTCGATCCCGAACGCAAACACGATGTGCTTGATGTGCTGGAACGCCTACAGGAACAGGGCCTGACCATCCTCATGGTCACCCACGAGATCGGCTTCGCCCGCAAAGCCGCTGATCATGTCGTCGTCCTCGCTGACGGCAAGAATATCGAAGAAGGCACCCCCGCCGAGGTACTCGATCATCCCAAAACCGACCGCTGCCGCCAGTTTCTAGCCAAGGTCCTGGGATAGTCTCCATGCGAGCGGGGGGCGTCAGCCCCCTGAGTTAAATCTCGCGCCCCTCACCACGACCCAAGCAAGTACGAAGTTCACTGCGACGGTCGCTACTCCTCCCTCAGGGGGCTGACGCCCCTCGCTCGCATTCACTTCACCTGCGCCTTCAACAAATCCCGAATCTCCATCAACAGTTCCTGATCTTTCGTCGGAGGCGGCGGGGCGGCCACTTGAGCTTTCTTCGCCTTCATAATCCAGCCCAGGAACTTCACCACGAAAATGAACAGTGCCAGAGCCACGACTACGAAGCTGATGATATCACCAACCAACAAACCGATCGGCATCTTGCTGCCGCCCAGTAACGGGATGTACCAGCTTTCGTAACTCTTATCACCTGGCATCAACATGCCGATCAGAGGCATGATGACATTCTTCACCAGCGAATCAATGATCTTGGCGAACGCCGCCCCAATCACCACACCAACTGCCATGTCGATGACGTTGCCTTTAAACGCAAATGCTTTGAACTCATCGAACAAGGAAAAGGCTTTGCCTGCACTGCCGGTGCCAAGGTTTTTGATCTTATCCAACATAAGAAACGGCTCCAGTGAGGAATGAACTGGAGCCGAGTATAGCGGCAGGCTTGGGGAGTTAAAAGCTCAAGTGCTATGGATAGACCGGAGCAGGGAAATGATGCCCCAACTCGCTCGCCTGCTTGTGAATATCCTTGCGAACGGCTTCATCGTCCGGGGCAGAGAGCACCGCGGCGATCCAATCAGCCACCCGTTCCATCTCGTGTTCCTTCATACCCCGTGTCGTCAGGGCCGGGGTGCCCAGACGGATGCCACTCGGATCAAGCGGTGGCCGAGGATCGAACGGAATCAGGTTCTTGTTGACCGTGATGCCGGCAAGATCAAGCGACTTCTCAGCGATCTTGCCCGTCACACCCTTATAGGAAGTAACATCAACCAGCATCAGATGCGTATCAGTCCCATCGGAAATGATCTTGAAGCCATGCCGTTTCAGTCGTTCGCTCAGGGCATGGGCGTTGGTCAGCACCTGTTTGGCGTAACCGATGAAGCTGGGATGCAGCGCCTCATGGAAAGCTACCACCTTGCCGGCAATGACATGCATGAGCGGCCCGCCCTGAACACCGGGGAAGACAGCCGAGTTGATCTTCTTCTCCCACTCCGGCGTCGTCAGGATCATGCCGCCCCGTGGCCCGCGCAGCGTCTTGTGTGTCGTCGTCGTGGTGAAGTCAGCATAAGGCACGGGGTTAGGATGAACCTTCGCCGCCACCAGGCCGGCAATGTGTGCCATATCGACCATCATGAGCGCCCCAACATCCTTGGCGATGCTCTGGAACGTCGGGAAATCGAAATGACGTGGATAAGCGCTCGCCCCGGCAATGATCAACTTCGGCTTGTGTTCCTTGGCCAGTTTTGCAACCTCATCCATGTTGATGCGATAGGTCTTCGGATCGACACCATAATGAACGACTTTGAAATACTTGCCCGAGAAGTTGAGCTTCATGCCATGCGTGAGATGCCCGCCATGGGCAAGATCAAGCCCCATGATGGTATCGCCGGGCATCAGGGCTGCCAGGAACACAGCCATGTTCGCCTGAGCCCCGGAGTGAGGCTGCACATTGACCGCAGCCGCCCCGAACAGTTTCTTGGCGCGATCGATAGCCAGTTGCTCGACCTTATCGACATACTCGCAGCCACCATAGTAACGTCGGCCCGGGTAGCCTTCAGCGTACTTGTTGGTGAGCACCGTGCCCTGAGCAGCCATCACTGCCGAGGAAGTGTAGTTCTCCGAAGCGATCAGTTCCAGGCCCTCCTGCTGTCGGCGTTGTTCACCGGCAATGGCCTGCCAAACTTCGGGATCATGATCAAGAATGGGATTCATGGCTGCTGCTCTTTGAGTGTGAACCTCTGGCGTTACAATACGTCTAGAGGGAAGAGAAGTACAGGAGTTTACCATGAGCTGGCAAGGCAAGGTAGTGGCCATCCACATCGGCGAAATCAGTCAACCCCTCAACAGTGTCGATTCGGTTGAAGCCCAGGCAGGCGTCGGTCTCGTCGGCGACCGCTATGGTATCGGGGCTGGCACCTTCTCGAAGAAGAAAGGTCCTGACCGAGAGATTACCCTCATCGAGCAGGAAGCCCTTGATGCTCTAGAACGGGAATACCAAATCAGCGTCTCCCCCGCCGAAGCTCGCCGCAACGTGACCACCGAGGGCGTGCCACTCAATCATCTCGTCGGCAAGCAGTTCAAAGTCGGCGACGTGGTGCTGCAAGGCATCCGTCTCTGCGAACCCTGCGGACATCTGGAGAAGCTACTGGCCAGAGGAAAGATCCAAGAAGGCCTACGCCACCGCGGCGGCCTGCGGGCACAGATCGTTAAAGGCGGTGTGATCAAGGCGGGGGATGTGGTAACTTCGGTTTGAACGGAGTAATCGCGCGAAGAAATCGTGGCAGGGGTCAGTTGTACTCAACTGCCCCCTGCATACTGGCGAAGGTATTGCACATTTCGCAGGGGGCAACGGAGTACCGTTGACCCCTGCCACGGCTCTTCAAGCGTTCAAGTTACTTCTTCCCCTTCACCGCAGCCACCTTCCCATTGCTGCTCGACTTCTTCTTGGCAGCCGAGGGGCAGACATCGTGCATCGGGCAGGCAGAGTGCTTGGGATTGACCGCATGGCAATAATCCTGTGCCACCATCGTCAGCGCCTCTGCGACGGCGATCCCCTTGTTCTTGGGGATCAGGTTCTCCATGGTCGTCTGTGCCGATTCGAGGTCTGCATCTTCTTCCACTAACTCCAGTCGTTTCAAACAGCGAAGCACATCATTATCAATCGGCATCGCATGCCCATCCATGCTGTGCCGCAGAACGTGGGCCACCATGAACGACGAAGAACCACGATAGCGTTCGAGCTGCTTCTGAGCCTGCTTCAGTCCCTTCTTGTGCAGCGATTCGAGATCGAACGAATAGGTCGTCTCGAAGACTTCCTGCAGGATCGAGATGATCCGCTCCGCCCGATTCATGTTGTTGGGCAGTTCACGCAGGGCACGGGCTACTTCCCGGGCAGCGCTGACACGTACTTCATTCAGATCGAAGAACGATTCTTCCAGCTTCTTGAACGCTGCATCCGCCTCTTCCCGGGACGTGCCTTCCCGGCAGATGGCGTACAACATCCGCTTCACCACATCCAACTGAGGCGGCTCATCGACCTTCTTCACCAGCGAACTCAGCTTGGCGACAACCTTCTGCTTTAGGGCGGAGGACATGCTTCTTGCTCCCTTTCCAGAGCAGGCTCATCGCCTGCTTCGGGGTGTTCGGATCCTTCCTCAGACTTCTCCTCGCCGGCAGACAGGCCTTCATCTTGAAGGAGCTTGTGTACCGACTGGCTGTTCTTCAGTCCCTTATCGATGTGGAACGACAGTGCCGGAGTATACCGCAGCTTCAGGCGGTCCGCCAGATGCCGCTGCACATATCCTGCCGAGTGGTTCAGACCGTACAGGCACTGCTCCACATCGGAATCGCTCCCCATGACCGAGACGTAGATCTTGGCCGACTGCAAGTCGCTGGGCACTTCGACACGAGTGACCGTCACGCCACGAATCCGTGGGTCTTGCATCTTGAACAGAATGGTCTCAGCGGCCACTTCACGGATGACTTCCGCGATCCGGGCCGGTCGATAGCTTTTCATCTTCTGTATAAGTTAAGCGTCCAGCTCGAATTTGGCCAGTTCCGCCACCGGATGACTTCTCAAGGCTTCAACTATCTGTTGCATCGCCCCTTGTAAATGACTCATCTCGTTACTCACCATCGCCATGCCCAGCACCACCTGCTGCCGGTCATCCAGAAAATCGACTTCCGCAATGGAGATGTTGAACGACTGCCGCAGCTTGTCCTTGATGCTGTTCACTACCTGCCGCTTGTCCTTGAGGGACCGCGATTGGCGAAGGATCAGGTAGGCTTTGAGGGTGGAGGTGTACATGATCGGCTGAGAGAATCTAGGAGTTAGTAGATAGGAGACAGATGTATGATACCAGACAAGGAGTCGGCCCGGTCATGGACAATGTGATTCGTCGTTGGCGAGTTCTGTGATCGGGGTTACAACAAGATTACCTCGGATAATGCTATCGCAATAAGGTGCTATCTCAAAGCTGTGCCCCAATGTGCAGCGAACATCGTGTTCGATCTTACCAGCCGACGATAACAAACGAACTCGTTGCCAAGGCTGTTCCTGGTAGCCAGGCGACTCAGCTACCCACACAGATAAATTATCCGAGGCAGTGCAACTGTATGAGCTTGCTCACCGTCAGGCGTATAAGTCCAAAGCAACAGGCCACTCTCTAGGTCATATGCAGTTACTGGCCCAGATACCCAAGAAAGAACAGCAGCAGAGTCGGTGAAAGACGCCTGCAAAATACCTCCGGTTGTTCTTGGCAAAATATGTACTTTCTTGGTCGACCTATTCTCAAGCTTGACTTCCTTCCCATTAAAGACTGCAAACGCTGGATTTCTTCCAAAAAAGACGTCGTCAAGGTTACGAAAATAGGCGTGTTCTTTTCCATTCGAAGCATTTAGTACAACCGTGTGTTTTTCACACAGGCAGTAGAGGACATCTTCATAAGCATCGTAAGACAATTGAGCTAGTTGTTTAAGATCACGACGATCCCAAACGATGCAGTCTGATTCAAAATCATACGCTGCGATACCTGTCTTGCGTGATGCACCAGAATAAAGAATGCGGGTTGCTGAATTAACCTCCAACCGGTAACTGCCAAAATCGTACGATGCGTTAGTAATGTTAAACCGCTTCCCATCTGAAACTCGAAGGACGCAAACTTCCGGCTTCTCATTCTTGCCAAATTGGTCAATGCCAACGGCAACATATGTACCGTCACGGCTGAAGCGAAATCCCTTATGCCGACCAAGATCAAGGTCCAAGTCAATTCTCGCAAAGACACTAACTACATTAATTGTAGAAGCAAATCTATCGGTTACCTTATGTCGTAGCCGCCGCCACGATCCTGTCATACCATGACACGATCATGGCAACCAACAAAATCAACCACCAGCGCCTTGCCCAAGGCTGGTCGCAAGCCGAACTCGCCGAGTGCGCGGGTATCTCCCGTGCTGCCGTCAGTGCCATCGAAATGGATCGCCTCGTGCCTTCCGTCTCGACTGCACTATCCCTGGCTGCGGTCTTTGAGTGCTCTGTCGAAGAACTTTTTGGTGCCCCTCGTCAGAATCCCTCCCACGAATGGGCCTGGCAGCCGAGCGTCAAGCCGAGCCGCTACTGGCAGGCTTCGGTGGGTCAGCGGCTGCTCAAGTACCCTGTCGAATCGACCTCAGTCTCTTCACTGCCTCACGATGGCGTTGGCGAAAGTATGGCCAAGCTGCGGGAGGGTGACGATCCCCGCCGGACGCTGGTACTCGCTTCCTGCGATCCTGCTGCCGGGTTGCTTGCTGCCGAGTTCAACCGGGTGACTGGGTTCCGCATGATCGTACTGCAACGCTCCAGCCGCAAGGCTTTGGAACTGCTCAAGCAGGGCCTCGTCCATGCAGCAGGGATCCACTTCGCTACCGGCGATGCGCCCGATTGCAATGAGCGTGAAGTCGAACTGACTCTGGGAAAAGATCGTTCCCATCAACTGCTCCGCCTGGCCGACTGGCAGGAAGGCCTGGCCATTGGTCAAGGCACCGGCGTCTCCACCGTCTCCGCTGCCCTCAAGTCGAAACTCCGTTGGATCGGTCGGGAACCAGGCTCCGCTGCCAGGCAATGTCTTGAAGAGATAGCTCCGAAGAAGCCAGCTCCGAAGCGAATTGCCTTCGATCATCGAGGCGTTGCTGAAGCGATCAGACAGAGCTGGGCCGATCTGGGCATCTGCCATCGCCTGGCTGCGGAGGAAGCGGGGTTGCAGTTCGTTCCCGTCCGCCAGGAAGGGTTCGACCTCTGCTATTCCACAGAAACCGCTGACGATCCGCGTATGAAGGGCCTACTCCAGTTCATCCGTTCCAGCCGCTACCGCACCCTCTTCGGCGAACTGCCCGGCATCAACACCCGCCACGCCGGCGAGACCCGTAGAGTTTCCTGAGTAATCACCATGACGAATCTGTTCACGCTAGCTTTCCTAGTCGTCTCCGCTGTTGCCATGCAGACAGGTGACACTGACAAACCCGTGTCACCAGCCGAAGCGATCAAACAAATCGGCAAGCCCCGCATCGTCGTCGAGATGACCGTCAAGAAAGCCAAGGAACGCTTCGAGAAACGTGGCATCCTCTTCCTCGACTCCGAAGAAGACTTCAAGGACCCGAACAACCTCGGCGTCGCACTCTCCGCTGAGGTGGGCCAGAAGCTCAAGGAAAAAGGCATCGCTGACCTCGAAGCCTACTTCCAGGGCAAACGGATACGAGTGAGGGGCTGCGTGATGCGCTTCGAAGAACGGCCCTATCTTCCTGTGCTTGATCCTGCACAGATCACCGTGATTGAGAACAAGTAAGTGTTTTGTTCTCCCCCTTACCAAGGGGGAGTTAGAGGGGGTTGAACCTGCGATGGTAAGAACCCCACCCAACCTCCCCTTGGTAAGGGGAGGAGCAAGAAACACAAATAACATCTGGAGTGTAAACATGCCCCGCCGACGTGGATTTACTTTGATCGAACTGCTCGTGGTAATTGCTATCATCGCCCTGTTGATGGCCATGCTGCTGCCCGCCATCCAAAAGGTGCGAGCCGCCGCTGACAAGATGAAGTGTGGCAGCAACTTGAGGCAGTTGTGCATCGCTGCTCACAACTACCATCTCGACTATCAACGCTTTCCAGCAGGCGTCTACCTGATGCCCTTTACTACAGCCCCCAAGTTTCGTGGCATCACGCTCTTCGTCTATCTGGCTCCCTATCTGGAACAGGACAACGCTGTCAAAGGCTGGGACCTCGTTGATCCGCTGAACAACACGCAACTGCCCACGCCGGGTATTGGTTCACGGACAGCTACCATCGTAAATGTCTATTTGTGCCCATCTGATCAAATCGATACCAACCCGGTCGATACCGGCAGCAATCGTGTCTACGCCTTGACCAGTTATGGTGGCAATGGCGGCAGCCGAAGTTACGATCCACTCCTTGCTTCCAACGATGGCATCTTCTATGTCATCGGCCCCGCCTCGCAAACCATGCCCAATGGCAAGGCACTGCGAATTGAAGCTATTAACGATGGCACCTCGCATACTGCTCTCTTCGGCGAGCGCAGCCATACCGATCCCAATAACGATGCCGCATCAGCCATCATCGTCCCACCTTCGGGGCAGTTCTTCAACAAGATGAACAACATCGGCTACTGGGCCAACTCGGGTGGGCGGCTTGCTGCGGGCGATGTCACCATGAGTGCTTACGTGAAGATCAACTATCGTGTTCCTGATCCTTCGATTGCCACCTTTGCCGACAACGAACGGCGGGTCAATGCGTTCGGCAGCAACCATCCGGGCGGTGCCAACTTCGTCTCCGCCGATGGCAGCGTCCGCTTCGTTCGGGATTCTATCGATATGGAAATGTTACGCCGCTACTGTGTTCGTAACGATGGACTGGTGGAAGACCTGGACTAGTATCCGAACTGCTTGAGAACGATCCCTAGCGACTCCATCGGCAACCCGATGACGTTACTGATCGTCCCCGTCTTCACTGTCAGGTACGGATCGCCCACCGATTCGATGCCGTACCCACCCGCTTTGCCTTCCCAGACGTTGCTGGTGATGAGGTGTTCAAACTCATCATGGCTGAGGGGGCGGAAGGCGACGTCACTCTTTTCCTGCCAGCAGAACTGCACACCATCTTCGAGCCGCCAGAGGCAGACGCCGGTCCAGAGTTCGTGGGTGGTGCCAGCCAGGCTGCCAAGGATGCGGCGAGCGTCGGCTTCATCAACAGGTTTGCCGATGATTTCACCCTTGTGCCAGACGGTGGAGTCGGCAGCCAAAACAATAGTGCTGAGTGCTGAGTCCTGAGTCCTGAGGGGGGTATGGGGTGTAAGCTGTAAGCTGTTAGCTGTCAGCTGTGAGCTAACCGCAGCTGCCTTCTGCCAGGCGAGTTCAGCCACGTAACGGCGAGGATCAGTCACGCCCTTGCCGTCGTGCTCATCGATGTTGCTGGGGAACACTTCAAACTGGTAGCCGGCTTGTTTGAGGAGTTCTCGGCGGCCGAGGGAGCCGCTGGCCAGGATCAGGCGGTGTAGCGTTGCCATGTGCGAAGAAGGGTATCCAAAGAGGGTAGCAGTCGTTCCGGCGACAATTCGCTCATGCAGCTCATGTGGCTGCATGTCTTGAGATAACTAGCAGCACAAGGCACACTTGTCGAGACAACTCCATTCGGTTGACCATACGGTCCGGTGCGAGTGGCGCTGGTACAGGTGAAGGGCGACAGTACCTGCTTCCCCAATGCTACAGCCAGATGCAATGGCCCGCTGTCGTTGGAGACGACCAGATCAGCGATGCTGAGAATGGCAGTCAGATCACGCAGCGAAGTCTTGCCCACGGTGGAAACGACATTGCGAGACCATTTCTTTTGATACTGTTCAGCAATGCTCGTTTCATCCGGTCCGCCGACGAGGATCGTGCTGCCAGAACTGGTCATAGTGATGTGCTGCCCGAGGATGGCGAACGATTCGACAGGCCAGCGTTTGGTCTCCCAGCGAGTGCCAAGGTTCATCATCACCCAGGGCCGGGGCAGGGCGGCGAGAGCCGCCAGCCAGCGGTTGCGTTCCTCATCCAGACTGGGGAACTTGAACTGCTTCCGCTGCTGACCGACACCGAGTGCCTCAGCGACGAGCCAGTAGCGATCGACCGCGTGCATGTTCCACAGATCATCGGGCAGGATGGTGTTGTAGAACCATCTCGATCCTTCCCGTGCCGAGGAGAGGCCGATCTTCCACTTCGCCCCGGTCGCCTGCACCATCATGCCGCTTCGCAACAGGCCTTGTAGATCAATGACCATGTCAAACCGTCGGCGACGCAAGTCACGGAAGAACCGGGCATGATAGTCGAGGCCGCCGAGAAAATTCTTCTTCATCAGGCTGCGGTCGTAGGTCAGTACTTCGTCAAGATCGGGATGATGCTGCAACAGGCTGGCATAGGTGGCGTTGACGATCCAGCTCAATTCCGCGTGGGGAAAGCGTTGCCTGAGAGCAGTAGCCACGGGCAAGGCATGAGCGATATCGCCCAACGCGCTCGGTTTGATGATGGCGATGCGCTGTGGTGCGATGCCGGCCAATTGCCTTTGAATCAGCTCAAGCTGCCGGTTGCGTTCATCAGGCACCAGTTTCAGTTCTGTCATGCGGCTCTTCCATGAGCGTGTGCTACATATTACGGCAGATAATTTCCCAGATTTACGCCGTTCGATCAAGGCGAGCCTCTGCTTGATTTTCTCCTCCCCTTACCAAGGGGAGGTTGGGTGGGGTTCATTCTGCTGCAAATAACGACCCCCTCTAACTCCCCCTTAGCAAGGGGGAGAACCAGACCTTGCCTGAAGTCCCTGCTTCACTTTGGGCCATTCGCTATCGACCACGCTGAACATCACCGTATCCCGCCGCCGACCTGACCAGGTGTTACGATGGCAGCGAAGAAAGCCTTCTTGAACCGCCCCCAACTTCGTCACCGCAGCACGGGAACGTGTATTGATCGCATCGACACAGAACTCTACCCGACGGATGCCCAGCGTTTCAAAGGCATAGGTCATGAGAAGCAACTTGCATTCGGGATTCACCTTGGAACCCCATTGATTATGAGCATAGAAGGTGGAACCGATCTCCAGCCGTTGTTCATTGATGGCAATGTTGAGATAACTGGTGCTGCCGATGACCTTCTGATCGGCCTGCGAAATGACAGCGAAGGGCAGACGAGTTTCCTGTTGCATGCCCTTGATCGCATCGTACCACCAGGTGTCGAAGTATTCACCATAAGCCCGCACCACGGTCACTTCCCAGAGCCTTGGATCGTTGGCGGCTTTCTGCACGGTCTCATAGAGGTCGCTGCGCAGGGGTTCAAGGCGGATGGTCTTGCCGTTCAGGATGGCCGGATCGAGCGATTTCATACTCTGCTCCTTGTACTGTTGGTACAATATGAGATCAGATGCTACCCAGGCAGTCGCCAAGGAATGCAGCGCATGCTGACGCCGATCAAAGTCGCCCACACTCCCGAAGACAAGTTTCGAGAGTACCTCGCCAGTCGTTCCAAGCCGCAGCGGTTCACGGTATCTCAGCGGGACTTGATTCAGTACATCTTCCGGCAGCATCAACACTTCGATGCGGAAGAACTCTGCGCCGCTGCCAGCAAGGAAGGCCTGCAAGCCAGCCGGGCGACGATCTATCGCACCCTGACCAAGCTCGTCGAAGCGGGGCTGCTGCGAAGAGTGCCGCTCGGTGAACGGGTCGTCTACGATCATGACTATGGCTACCCACAACATGCCCATCTCCATTGCACCCAATGCAGCAAGATGATCGAAGTGACGAGCAACGAACTCGAATCGCTCGTGCCCATCCTTGCCGGCAAGCAGCAGTTCCACGCCAGCAGCTACAACCTCGTCGTCCGTGGCATCTGTCATGAATGCAACCGTGCAAGAACCATGAAGCGAAGACTTGACCTCATCTAGTAGGGCACGCTGTGCGTGCCTCCCAACGACATGACGTTTATCAATGATTGCAACACCGTTAAGCGATTGAGCGGCATGCACAGCATGCCCTACCGGACAATGAACATCCCATGAGACCCGTCGCTTTGGCCTTGTTCTCATCCCACACTTCTTTAGTCTGAAAGCTACGAACCTCTCCTCAATTAGAAGAGAGAAGAAGAGGATTATTGATGAGCATCATCACCCCCGCCCCCAGTACCGGCGATGTCGCAGCAGTGGAACAACTCCGCAATGCCTATCAGCGACTTCGTACCGAAGTGGGCAAGGTCATCGTCGGCCAGGATGAAGTGGTCGAGCAGGTGCTGCTGGCCGTCTTCTGCCGTGGCCATGCGGTGCTGGTCGGCGTGCCGGGCTTGGCGAAGACGCTGCTCGTCAGCACGCTCGCCCAGGTGCTTGATCTCCAGTTCAAACGCATCCAGTTCACTCCTGATCTGATGCCCAGCGATATCACCGGCACCGAAGTTATCCAGGACGACCAGGCCACCCGGCAGCGTGTCTTCAAGTTCCTGCCTGGCCCGCTCTTCACAAATCTCGTCCTTGCTGATGAAATCAATCGTACGCCGCCCAAGACCCAGGCTGCCTTGCTCGAAGCCATGCAGGAACGTAAGGTCTCGATCGGCGGGCAGGATCACCAGCTCCCCAACCCCTTCTTCGTGCTGGCTACCCAGAACCCCATCGAACAGGAAGGTACCTACCCGCTGCCAGAAGCCCAGTTGGATCGTTTCCTCTTCATGATTCAGGTAGGCTATCCGTCCGGTGATGAAGAAGAAAAGATCATGCGGCAAGGAACTGCGGAACACAGTCCGAAGATCGACAAGGTCTTGAAGGCTGAAGAGATCATCACCCTGCAGAACCTTGTCCGCCGTGTGCCTGTCTCTGATCATGTCTTCCAGTATGCCAAGAAGCTGGTGCGTATGACCCGACCCGGCACTCCTGACGCTGCCGACTTTGCCAACAAATGGCTGCTGTGGGGCGCCGGCCCCCGTGCCAGCATGAACCTTATCCTTGCTGCCAAAGCGAGGGCGATCCTGCGTGGCCAGTTCCACGTTTCTCCTGAAGATGTTGCCGCCATGGCCGGCCCCATCCTTCGCCATCGTCTCGTTCCCAACTTCGCTGCTCAAAGCGAGAGCATCACGACTGATGTGATCGTGAAGAAACTCCTCGAGGCGGTACCCAAACTCGGCTAATTCGTCTCTTCGTTCCTCCTGACTTCTACTCCATGCCCCTGACCCTGCCCGCCGATGCTGTTGCCCGTGCCGAAGCCCTGGGAATCCAGGCTCGGGCCATCGTCGAAGGGCTTCGCATTGGCGATCATCGCAGCCCTTATCGGGGCTTCTCAGTCGAGTTTGTACAACACCGAGAATATGTGCCTGGCGACGATCTCCGCCATATCGACTGGAAAGTCTATGGCCGTAACGAACGCTACACCATCAAGCAGTATCAGCAGGAAACGAACTTCGTCGGTCGGCTCGTCGTCGATGTCAGCAAGTCGATGGAGTATGGCGAGGGTGCACAGAACAAACTCGCCTACGCCAAGTTGCTCGCTGCCACGCTGTCCTATGTGATCATCAACCAGGGCGATGCCTGCAGCCTCGATCTCTTTGATGCATTGTGGCGACAACGCATTCCACCGAGCAGTCAGCCTGCTCAGATTCGTTCCATCCTGCTCGCTCTGGAAGCAGTCGAACCGGCTGACAAGACAACTCTGGCGCCGTTATTGCACGAACTGGCAGACAGCACCAAACGTCGTGGACTGTTCTTCCTGATCTCCGACTGCTTCGATGACCCTGCCGCTTTGCTTCAATCACTGCAACATCTTCGCTATCAGGGCCACGAGGTAACCTTGCTGCACGTGCTGCATCCCGATGAGATGGCGTTCCCGTTCGAGGGGCACATCCGTTTCGATGCGCTCGAAGATACAACCCGATATCTGACTCGACCCCATCTGTTGCGATCTGCCTACCGCCGTGCCTTCCAGGCCTTTCAGGAAGAACTGCGACGAGGATGCGAAACCCAGCAGGTCGATTATGTGTTAGCAGATACAAGCCAACCTCTTGCCAACCTGGTTGCTCAATGGCTCTCCCGCCGTCTCCGAATGAGGAGGATGTAGAATATGTCCTTCCAATGCAGGGTGGGTCGAGCGCTGAAGTATCCCGTAACAGGTTCTCTTGCGAATCCAAGCGAGCCCCACCGATCACTCAGTGCGAGGTGCGTCTCGCTGGGTTTCGCACGACGACATACGATTGCACCTGGCTCGCTCGACAGCACCCTACGTACAGGGAGGATGAAGTAGCATGTCCTTTCTGTCTCCAGCCTGGCTTACTACAGCGTTCATTGGTCTGGCGGCGATCTCGCTTCCCATCATCATTCACTACCTCTTCCGCAGTCGGTACCGCGTCGTCCCTTGGGCTGCGATGCAGTTCCTCAAGAAGAGTCTGGAAGAGACGACTCGCCGCATTCAGTTTCGTGAACTGCTGCTGCTGCTCATGCGAATCGCTCTGTTGCTGCTCTTAGCTTTCGCCCTGATGCGGCCCTCCAGCAAACAGAAGCAGGGCGATACCAATTCCCCAGTCGATGCGGTCTTCATCATCGATACCTCCGCCTCGATGGCTATCACTGAGAATGGTGGTACCCGGCTCGAGCAGGCCAAACAGGCGGCGATGAAGATACTCGATTCGCTGCCCAGTCAATCGACCATGCACATCCTGCAAACGGGCCAGCATGTCATCGACCTTGGCCCCGCCTCGCCAACCAATCGTGATCAGGCGCGCTTCGTCATTGAAAAGATGGAACAGAGTAACGAAGCGGTTCACTTGTTACCCGCACTGCAACAGGCTGCGGAAGTGTTGGGCCGTGGTGCGCTCGCCAATAAAGAAGTCTATCTCTTCAGCGACATGCAGCGCAGCGACTGGAACCTTGATAGTGCTGATCTGCAAAACTCCTGGGCGACGCTGCAACAATTGGGCGAAGTCATCCTCGTGCAGACGCAGCACGACGCCCAGCCTGCCAACGCTGCCCTCGTCAACCTTCGGCCTCAGGTGTCGTTGCCTTTGCCCGGGGAACGGGTGCCGTTCCTGGTCGAAGTACGAAACACCAGTAACACCACTCTGCAAGGCCTGACCGTCACCCTTCGTGGCAGCGATGCCGAGCGTGACAGCGATACCCAGGCGGTCCCACCGCTGAAACCTGGCGAGACTGCACCTCTCACACTCACCACCCGGCTTGATAAGCGTGGCAAGAACGTGGTCACCGCCGAACTACAAGGCGATCAGTTAGCCATCGACAATCGTCTCGATGCCATCGTCGAAACCCGTGATCGGTTGAATGTGCTCATTATCGATGGGCAACCGAACGATGCTGATCCGGCTCTGTCAGCGAGTTTCTATCTGGCCCATGCTTTGCGTTCCAGCCGGGGACAGAGTCTGCTCGAAGCGACCCAGGCCGTGGAATTGAATGTTGTCTCAGCCAGCGACGCCTACCCGGCTCAACTGGCCGATGTGCAAGCCTGCTTTCTCGTCGGACTCGGCACCGGCCCCACGAGCAAGCTTTCCAACGAGTTCGTCGATCGCCTGGCCACCTTTGTTCAGAACGGCGGTGGCCTGGTCGTCTTCGCCGGTGGCACCCTCACCGAAATGGGGCTGGATCGCCTGGCCACTTCTCCCGGCAACACCAAAGGTGCAAGCCTGTTGCCCGCCAACTGGGGGGCACCCCTTGCAGCGCTCCCCTCCGCACCGCTGACCTTCGACATCAACTCGATCCCCACCGGGTCGTTCCTCAGCATCTTCCGGCATCCGCCCCTTGATCGGTTAGGCCAGACCGAGACCACCCAGGGCAGGGCACTCACCCAGATTCAGAACGATGCCCTCGTCACCCTCCGCTTTAGTAACGGTGAACCTGCCATGGTTCATCGCACGGAAGGCATTGGCTGCGTCATCATGCTGGCTCTCCATGGCGACTTGCGAGGCACCGACGCTCCGCTCCGTCCCGGTTACCTGCCCTGGATTCAAGCGATGATTGGTCAGATGTTCTCTCAGCAGGCCGGGAAGAAGAACATCGTTGCCGGGGATGTCTACTCATGGTCGCCGCCGGTTGATATGGCACAACAGCGTTTCAGTTTGCTGGCGCCCAGCAACGCCACTCCTGTGCAGCTTGGCACTCCTGCGATCCAACAACAGCGTCTCCGCCTGACGACTTCAGCCACTAATAAGGCGGGCATCTACCGCATTTTTCCTGAAGGCACTCAAGCCGAAGAAACAGGCCAGGACGCCGGTCATGTAGACTTCTTCGCAGTCGTTTCTGACCCAACGGAGACTGTCAACCTGTCTACGCTTTCTGCTGATGAACTCGTCGAGCGCTTCAGCCAAAAGCCCGTCTATCTTTCCAGCGAATTACTGGCGAGTGAAGGTTTGGACCGTTCGAGAGTACAACATGAATGGACTCCCCGCCTATTCTGGTTTCTGCTGCTACTCTGTATTGGTGAGCTGATTTTCGGGTGGTACTGTAACCGCGAGGTCTGAGTTAGCACGATCTACGGTACGCCGGCATTCTTGGCCGCTACGGGGTCGATTTCCTGCAGGCTCATGGCGGCAAAGGATCTGACTACCGGGTCTTCGTCCTTGAGAGCGTTAATGAGAGGCTGAACCGCATCACGACTTTCAGAACCTGCGGAACCGAGAGCCTCAGCGGCACGTCGGCGGACAGTTACCTGCGGATCTCTCAAGGCTCCGATCAACAGATTGATCGCCCGGGGGCCAAGGTGGCTCATCGCAATGGCCGCTTCGTGACTGACGTAATCATCCTTGTCGCGCAGGGCATTGTTGAGCGCAGCGAGCACATCTTCGGAAGGCTTACCTGCATACCTTAGGGCTCGGGAAGCATCCATACGCACCCCAGCGTGTTCATCCTGTAGGGCTGAGGTGAATGCTTTCACCGCTGCATCATCACTCGGATTGATCTGCCACAGTGCGATGGCGGCGGCGAGCTTGACTTGACTATCCTTGTTGGCCAGAAGCCCTTTCAGCGACTCGACGGCTGGTGTAGCTGCACCCTTCATTTGGCTGAGGGCACTGATAGCGCCCAACTGCACCAAACGATCCTTGGATTGAAGCGAGGCAATCAGTACAGGTAGTGCGACATCAGCCTGTCGATCAATGCGCAAAGCGCCTGGGCCGCATGACTGCGAAGGGCTTCGTTCTTGTCTTTCAATAAGCTGGTCAACGCCGGCACTGCTGCGATGGCTTTCGTTCCCAGGTGTCCCAACGTCAGTGCTGCTCCCATCCGTAACGGATCGTCATTTCTCTGAAGCACATCGATCAGCGGCGAGATGGCAGGGTCGCCGATCATGGCCAGCGTGACCGTTGCCTCTACCCTGACGGCGGCGTTAGCATCTTTGAACACAGCGATCAAAGGTTGAATCGCCTCACGAGCCACCGGGCCATATAGACCAATGGCTGCTACCGCATCTCCGCGAACGCGGCTGTTGGGGCTTTTGAGTTCGTTCATCCATTCGTACAGGTTCTTGCCGTTCACTTTATCTTCGGGTGATTTCGGTGGGCCGGAGGGAGTTTGCGGCACATAGTTGAGGTTCCCGTTGTATGTCGTTGAAGAGGAAGTCTGATCGGGGAGATAGTTGTAAGTGGGGAAGTAGTAGAACGGCGCCACCGGAGTTATTGGATAAGGGCAATAGCCAAAGCAGCCATAGTGGGGATGGGGCTGAGGATAGAGCGGGCCGGGGCAGTAGCCGAAACAACCATAGTACGATGGCCGGGTATTAGGTCGAAGAGGCCCGTTGCAGTAGCCGAAGCAGCCATAGTGGGGTTGGTAGGAAGGGTGCAGTGCGGTTCGTGCCTGAGCAAAGCTATCTTGGGGAGCAGCCAGCACAACTGCCAGCGAGAACAGGGTGATGAGCATGTATGTAAGGTTGCGTGTCATGGTGGAAGTTTCCAAAGAAGGCCGGTCAAAGGAAAATTGCATCGAGTGAAGTCGAGTTCATCATAGCATGCTAATAGTGGATCGAAGAAGTGAAAAATGATGCCACCCGGTCCTGACTCTGTTACAGTAACATCGCATCGACTAAGACTCAGAGGTTCGGCATATGGTTCGTGTAGGCATCGTGGGCGTCGGTTTTATGGGCATGATTCACTACCTGGCCTACCAGAAGGTTCCGGGCGTGAAGGTGGCCGCCATTTGTGAATCAGATGACAAGAAACGGGCAGGGGATTGGACCAGCGTTCAGGGCAACTTCGGGCCTCGCGGCTCCATGATGGATATGACAGGCATCAAACTCTACGCCGCGTATCAGCAGTTACTGGCGGACAAGGACATTGATCTGGTCGACATCTGCCTGCCCACCGAGATGCATGCGAGTTGGACGCAGCAAGCCTTCGCCGCGGGGAAGCACGTCTTCGTCGAAAAGCCCATCGCCTTGACAACTGCTGAAGCGGATGCATCGCTGAAGGCGGCAGCGAAGGCTGGGAAGCATTTGTTCGTGGGCCAAGTGTTGCCCTTCTTCCCCGAGTTTCAGTATGCCCTCGACTATGTGCGCAGCGGGGCAGGCGGAAAGCTGCAAGCTGCTCATCTCCGTCGGCTCATCTGCAAACCCACCTGGCGCAAGGGGCCTCAGGCTGATGGCCCAGCAGTTGATTTACACATTCACGACAATCATTTCGTTTGTCTGCTCCAGGGAACTCCCCATGCGGTAAGGTGCCAGGGTGTGGTGGATGGCGATGGCGTGGTTCAGCACGTAGAGACACAATATCTCTACCAGAAGGGCAGTTCCTGCATCACCGCAGCCAGCGGGGCGCTCTACCAGAGCGGCTGGGGTTTTTCGCATGGCTACACCCTGCTGATGGAGAAAGCCACGCTGGCGTTCGATTCGCTTGGCGTGCCTCTGACATTACTTACCGCTGATGGCAAATCGGAGAAGGTTATGCTGCCTGGTTCCGGTGACCCGGTCGATGCATTCGTTAGCGAGATGCGGGAAGTGGTGCAGTCGATTGAACGTAACAAACCTTCACCCATACTTGATGGTAAGTTGGGAAGGGATGCGCTAGCCATCAGTCTCAGCGAAGAAGAAGCAGTGAAAACGGGACGGGAAGTTATCATTCCTGCTCAGTAGAATCACTTTTGATCCACCACCAAGAGAAGTCATCCATGCAAGCACATCTGGTCGTATTGCCCGGCGATGGAATTGGCCCCGAAGTGACTGCTTGCGCGGTTGAGGTCTTGCAAGCCGTGGCCAAGCGGTTTGGGCATACCTTCAGTATGGAACATCAACTGGTCGGAGGAGCGTCGATTGATGCTCATGGCACAGCCCTTACGGAAGATACCCTCAAGACGTGTCAAAAGAGTAGGCGCTGTCTTGCTGGGTGCAGTCGGCGGCCCGAAGTGGGATGATCCCAAGGCCAAGGTCAGGCCCGAACAGGGACTATTGGCTCTCCGCAAGGGGCTGGGGGTATTCGCCAATCTGCGGCCAGTCAAGGTTCACCCGTCCCTTGTCGATGCTTCACCGCTGAAGCCTTCGATCCTAAAAGGTGTTGATCTGCTGGTAATGCGTGAACTCACCGGTGGACTCTACTTTGCCACGCCGCGCTTTCGAGAGAAAACGGCTGCGGGCTACGAACGGGCCGTCGATACTCTCGAATACGCTGACTTCGAAGTGGAACGGGTTGTCGATCTTGCGTTCCGGCTGGCCCAGGGCCGTCGCAAGAAAGTCACCTCGGTCGATAAAGCCAATGTGCTTGATTCGTCACGTCTCTGGCGGCAGGTCGCTACCCAGGTCGGGCAGAAGTATCCTGACGTTCAACTGGAACACATACTCGTCGATACCGCAGCCATGCGGCTTGTCGCTGCCCCAAGCAGCTTTGATGTGATGGTCACCGAGAATATGTTTGGCGACATTCTCACCGATGAAGCCTCGGTGCTTGCCGGTTCCATGGGTATGTTACCATCTGCTTCCATCGGTAAAAGCGGTCCAGGGCTCTATGAGCCGATTCATGGTTCCGCTCCTGATATCGCCGGCAAAGGCATCGCCAACCCGGTCGGCACCATCCTCTCGGCGGCGTTACTGCTTCGCTATTCTCTACAGCTTGAAGAGGAAGCCCGTGCCATTGAGCATGCCGTCGATCAGGTGATTACTGCCGGGCATCGATCCAAAGATTTGGGCGGATCGCTGACGACAAGTGAGGTATCTCGTGCTATCTTGGATTGTCTTGTCAGATAAAGACTACACCTTGATGCGACTTCGATGAAGCTTGGATACAACACCAACGGTTTTGCGCACCATCGTCTCGTAGACGCCATCCATGTGCTGGGCGATCTGGGGTACCAGTCGGTCGCTATTACACTCGACGTGAATTCGCTTCCACCTTTCGCCGCTGATCCGTTTCCCCATCTCGATGAAGTGCGAAGGTTGCTCGACTCGTACCAGATGAGTTGCGTGATCGAAACGGGTGCGAGGTATTTGCTGAATCGATATCACAAGCATCAACCAACATTGCTCGATCCTGATGGATCCGCTCGCAGCCGCCGGGTGGGAATGTTGCAGCGGGCCATCGAGTATGCTCATCACTTGAATGCTGAGTGCGTCAGTTTCTGGTCGGGTTCCCCAATGATAAATGAGCCTGGCAATGTTACCTGGCAGCGGCTGGTCGATGGCTGTCGATGGCTCAGTGATCACGCGGCCCGCAAACAGGTACGACTGGCGTTTGAGCCGGAACCCGGCATGCTCGTGGCGACGATGAACGACTTCGCCAGGCTGCACGGCAATGTCAATCATCCCCAGTTCGGCCTTACGCTCGATCTGGGACATCTTCACTGCATGGGTGAAGGACCTATTCCTGACATCATCAAGCGATGGAGTCATGTGTTGTGGAACATCCACCTGGAAGACATGCGGCACGGAGTACATGACCATTTGATGTTTGGCGAAGGCGAGATGGAATTCACCAGCATCGCCGCGGCGCTTCATGAAGTGGGTTATGAAGGTGGCGTGCATGTTGAATTGAGCAGACACAGTTATGATGCAGTCAACGTCGCTGGCGCTGCCTATCAGTTTTTGGTTGAGCACGGGTTCAGCGCCCGTGAAGAAGCTGCTTTGGTATAAGCGATGAACGTGCTGCAGACTATCCCCGTCTTTCGCATCTTCGATCTGGCCAAGGCCAAAGAGTTCTACGTCGACTTTCTTGGGTTCCAGATCGATTGGGAGCATCGTTTCGAGGGTGTTGCCCCGGTCTACATGCAGATTAGCAGAGCAGGGTGCGTTCTCCATCTGACGGAACACTACGGTGACGCCTGCCCCGGCTCGCTGGCCTATGTTCGCATGACCGGCATCAAAGCGTTCCATGCTGAACTGATCGGCAAACAGTATGGCTACCTGCGGCCAGGCCTGGAAACCGCTCCGTGGGGAGCGATCACGATGGAACTCATCGATCCGTTCGGCAATCATCTACGTTGTGCGGAAGATTTGCCGGGGAAGTAGTTTCGGTTCCTCCCCTTTCCAAGGGGAGGTTAGGTGGGGTATACACTAGATTTGACTCCTCATGATTCGACCCCCTCTAACTCCACCTTGGAATGGGGGAGAACCAGGTTGCTTGCGATTGTGGAAAATTTGCAGAATTGATACAGTTCAGCCGTTAAATCATCATGCAGGCAAGGATGCACATGCGGGTTGCGCTATTGTCACGGAATTGCTGTCGTGCTGACGCCATCGGAGCGCAGCTTATCGCCAAGATTGCTTACTTTCAGCAGTTGGGAGCTGAAGTCAGGCTCTACCTCAGCGAATCACAATCCTTGCGTGCCGAAGCGGCTGTACTGAAGCCTGTCCTGGGCACATCCCATCGAATATGGCAGGATGATGGCGAACGGGAGTATCTACTTTCGTCTGATCTCGTCGTAGCTGAGTATGGAGCCGCCTATGACCTGATGAATCTGCTGCCTGCGCTGTCGGGGCAGGGGCCACGCATCGTGGTCGATTACCGGGGTGTTACGCCCGTGGCATTGGGTGATGCGGCCCTCCACTCGGAACTCGAAGAGGCAGCCAGGCAGCGAGCGTTGATCTGGTGTGCGGATGCGGTCATTGTGCAAAGCCAGTTCGCAGCCGACGAGTTGCGACAGAGTATTGGTCTGCACTCTGATCGGATCCATCAGCTTCCCTGTTGGATTTCGCCTGCCGGTGACGACGAAACAACATTGGTCACAAAACTACGAGAGAAGCAAGGTCTGGTTGATGCCAACGTCGTTCTCTTCGTCGGTCGGCTGGCAGCCAACAAGCAGCCAGAAATGTTGATCGGTGCCTTGCCTCGTTTGCCCAGAGAAACGCATGCCGTCTTCGTTGGTTCCCAAGGCCATGCCTACCAGCAACGGCTTGATGCTTGCCGGCAGCTTGCGACAAGACTCAATGTCACCGAGCGAGTTCACTTCATCGGCTCAGTCTCGGAGGCTGAACTAGCCGGTTGGTATCGGGCTGCTGATGTGCTTTGCCTGCCCTCTCGCCACGAGTGTTTCGGCATGCCGGTGATCGAAGCGATGCAACGAGGCATTCCTGTCGTGGGTTCTGATGCCGGTTCGCTTCCGGAAGTCATCAATCATGCCGGCTTCACTGCCGGGCCGGAAGACGTAGAAGAACTGGCTCAGCAGATCAAACGATGCCTGAAACCTGCATCGAAGATATCCGCAAGACGAGTCGCTTTAGTCACGCACCGCTTTGGCACTCGGTTCGCCGGCGGAGCTGAGAAGTCGCTCAGATTGATGGCAACTGCGTTGCAGTCCCAGGGGTATGTGGTCGAGGTTTTCACCACCTGCAACGAACATGAAAGCCGCTGGGCCAATACGTTACCGAGCGGAACCAGTATTGAAGACAACTTCACAGTGCATCGCTATCTCATCGATAGTTACGATTCGGAGAAACTGGGACAGGCCTACGAAACGATTCGACGTGCTGACGGTCACGTTAGCAAAGAGATCGAGCAGCAGTACCTACAGAACTCCCTCGGTTCCAACACTTTGATCGATGCACTTACAACTCGTAGAAACGAGTTCGCTGCGATCCTTACGGGGCCGTATCTGTTCAAGCTGACTTATGACGTCGCTAAAGCCTTTGGCGAGCAGGTGCTACTCGCACCCTGCTTCCACGATGAACCGCTGGCTCGATTGTCCGCTTTTCAGAAAGCGTATCGACAAGTCGGCGGTCTGCTCTTCCATACTGAGACGGAGGCCTGCTACACCGCCGCCAAGTTGGCGATCAATCATCCCAGAAACACTGTCGTTGGCGCAATATTGGACGTAACGGCATTCCAGGGCGATGCACGGCGCGGGCAGAATCGAACAGGTTCAAACCAGTATCTCGTTTATTGTGGTCGTTATTGCCCGGAGAAGGGACTGGATCGGTTGCTTCAATACATGGAGGAACTCCATACTCAAGATAACAGAGCGATCAAACTCGTTTGCATCGGTCAGGGACCCATGAAGTTGCCGAGCAGGCCCTGGCTGATCGATCTGGGATTTGTGAGTGAGGAAATCAAACGGGATGTCATTGCCGGGGCGGTGGCTCTGGTGAATCTCTCCAGGAACGAATCACTCTCTATTGTTGCATTGGAAGCATGGGCAGTGCATGTACCTGTGATCGCAGATGCCGAGTGTAACGTGCTGGTTGATCAAATAAGTAAGGCACAGGGCGGGGTAGCCATCAAGAACAGCAACGAATTTGCTGCAACTGTCAAAGAGTGGCTCAAGACTCCCGACATGGCCAAGACCTTGGGACAGTCTGGTCATCGGTTTGTGATGAGGGACTATGCCAGTGCCAGCGCGTACGCTCAGCGACTGGACAAGATGGTGCAATCGCTGCAAGTGCCATTACGGGATATCGCCATCAAGGAAGGTCTCCAGCGATCAAGATCCGATGCTCCCGACGTCTGGCAAGAAAGGCTGTCAGCCATCCTCGAACAAGTCTCCTTGTCCCCAGCGACGACGGTGATGCCAAATATCAACATCGAGCCATTACAAAAGTCCCTCGCCTTCAGTGAAGGTACACCATCGGGAACCGTCACGGTTCGATTGAGTAATCGGGGTGAATCGGTGCTTGCTGCAAACGGGCCGGCACGGGCATCAGTGATCGTTAAAGTAATGACTTACACCGGGAAGAAACTTAGTCGAAGCAAGGTGTCACTGCAAAATCCTCTTGTTCCTGGGCAGGAACAAATACTGGTCGGCTCCGTTGAACTACCGGAAACTCGTGGCCGGTATCGGTTGCGAATACGCTTGATGCTGGGAAGAAAGATCATCGCCCGCCGGTGCCTCAATCTGATCATGGGCCGTTCAGATCAGCAGCATCGGCAATCTTCACCCCATACGATGGGGCCTGTGTTGCAGTCAGCCCGATCGGTTCTGTCACAAGCCAAACGGATGGAGAAGCTGCCTGAAGACTATGTCGATGTCAGCGAAGGCAAGTTAGCTGGCCTCAAACGGTCGCTTAAACGCAAGCTGCTGAACAACTTCCGTAAAGCGTATGTCGATGTAGCGTTTCGACAACAATCCGACTTGAACGAAAAGCTGATTGCGGTTATGAGCCTTCTGCTGGAAACCGTTTCGACTCAGGACAGTGCCCAGACTCTGGCTGACCTGCAGCGTCGACTGCTTCGGATGGAACGTGACTTGAAGAGAGAGCGGCGGCTCAATCTACAACTTTCAGCTCAATTGAAGCTGCTGTCCTCGCCCGATGTTTCGCTCATGGAAGGGGCTTGATCATGAAGTGTGTGGTAACAGGAGCAGCGGGATTCATAGGTTCCCACTTGTGCGAACGACTGATCCATCGTGGTCATGAAGTCATCGGCATCGATTCCTTTGTGCCCTATTACTCGCCCGAACTGAAGAAGCAGAACGTGCAATGGCTCAAGCAGCATCCACGTTTCGTACTGCACGAACACGATCTTCGTTTTGATTCCGTACATGAGCTCGTTCAACACGCTGATGTCATCATTCACCTGGCAGCGATGCCGGGTCTGACCGCCAGTTGGACACGGTTTGACGACTACATGACCTGCAATGTACAGGCTACCCAGCGATTGCTGGAAGCAGTGCGTGAAACACAGGTGAGGCTGCAACGCTTCATCCTCGGTTCCACTTCGTCAGTTTACGGTAAGTTCGCCTCCGGGGATGAGTCTGCCCCTGCCAAACCTTTTTCGCCTTATGGCGTGACCAAGCTGGCAGCTGAGCATCTCGCGCATTCGTATGCCGAAAATCACGGTCTGCCCCTGGTAACGCTGCGATTCTTCTCGGTGTATGGCCCAAGGCAACGTCCAGACATGGGCTACAACAAGTTCATTCACTCTTTGCTGAACAACGCTCCCATCTCCTTGTTTGGTGATGGCAAGCAAGTGCGAGGCAATACCTACATACACGATTGTGTCGCAGCCATTGAAGCATCGATGCAGGCGCCAGTTCACGAGACCTACAATATCGGTGGCGGCGAAATGGCTAATGTTTGGGACATTCTGTCTCTGCTCGAAAAGATCAGTCATCGAAAGGCCATCGTCCAAAAAGCCGAGGCGCGTTCCTGGTGATCAGCGATATACCATGGCAGATACCAGTAGACTGGCGAGGGCAACCGGATGGGTGCCTCAGACCCCACTGGAAGAAGGGTTAACGCAACAATTCCTCTGGCAACAGCGCTTGCACGAACTACAAGCGAGATCGACGATCAAGCGCGCTGCCTAAACTGGTGCTAGGCAGCTCTAGTTCCGGAAATAATAAAGAACAGCCAGAGTTACCACGAAGCCGACGAACATGACCAGACTGAGTAAAATCACCAGTCCCAGGTCCCCTCGTGGCTTGCTGCTGTTACCGAATTTTGAAGTTGATAAGCCGAGGGCGAGCTATAAGAAGCTTCCTGAGATAACCCGGGCTGAATCATCACGCCACTGTGGGGGGTACGAGGTGGCGGAGTACGAGGTGTACCGGCTGGCGGAGTCTTTGGCCGGTTCATCGATCCTGAACCGGGGCCGGCGAATATTCCACTACTGGGTTTGGGGAAGGAACCGCTGCCGGGGCCATTGTTTTCCGCACGCGGAATCTCGGTGCCTGAAAGAGGTGTCAACAATGGCACCGCCACCGGCACAATCACGAGATCACGGAACTCCGGGTGAGTGCGTAATTGTTCAAAAGGCCCGGCGGGGAACCGGCTGACTCGAATATCATTGGCATCGCCCAGCCGGCCTTCTTTAAAGCAGCGGCGAATGGATTGCATCGAGCCTTTTACGGTGTGCGTCGTGCCGAACTCATCGGAATAGACAATATACCAGAGATCATTCTGCCCCGAAGTTGAACTGTTGGAGCCAACCCGCCGAGTCGAACGACCGCTGATGTCCTCTACGAACTCCCGGCAGGTCGCCGGGCGTTGCATCGGGTCAGCGCTCATCGCACGGCGAATCGCCCAGTCGAGCCGTTCACTCAAATGAGGATTCAACTCGCGGGGAGGCGGATAATCATTCTGGACCTTCTTCATCCACGCATCGAGAGGACTGCAAGAGCGGAACGGCAGTTCCCCCGTGACTGCCATGTATAGAGTGGCAGCGAGAGAATAGATGTCACAACGGGAATCGGCGTTCTTTGCGTTGCGAAACTGTTCCGGAGCCATGAATTGAGGAGTTCCTAATCCACGACCAGTACGGGTGAGATTAAGATCGGTTTCGTTCTCCTTAACGAGACCCAGATCTGCTATTTTCGAGGTGCCATCAGGCCGAATCAGGATGTTATCGGGTTTGACATCACGATGAACCATGCCATGAGAATGGGCCTTATGGAGGCCTTGGGCAATTTGGGCGATGATTCGTACAGCGTCTTTTTCTGGTAACCTGCCTTGGTGATCGATCTTCTGGCCCAGTGTTTCGCCGTCTACGTACTCCATCACCAGATAAGGGCTGGCGTTGTCGTACCCGAAATCCAATGCGCGGACGATATTGGGATGATCGAGCGTACTGGCTGCTTTGAACTCCTGCTCGAATCGCTTCAACAGCACTTGATTGTTGGCCATATTGGCCGGCACAATCTTGATAGCAATGATTTCATTGGTAAGGGTGTTTCGAGCTTTGTAAACCGAGCCCATACCCCCATCGGCGATTTTACTCAGGAGATCGTAATCCCCTACTGTTCGTAGAGGCGCGACCCCGCGTAATTCGTCGGTCGGCATCCGAAGACCCCGGTTTCCTGAGTTCCTGACTTCACTTGTCAATATAGCTTATACCCGGACAAATGCCGCAAAGAATAACACCAGTTTTACTCGATTTCCAGCATAGATGGGAAACCATGACAATCGGAAAATGCCAGCGACAGGCTCGCTGGCATGGGGGAGACGATGAAGTACAGCCTTACTGTACTTTTTTGATCGACTTGATAATGATGTCGTCCTTTGGTACGTCCCCGTGAGGACCAACATTCCCGGTGGAGACGTTCTTGATCTTGTCGACGACATCCATGCCATCGATCACCTTACCAAACACGCAGTAACCCCAGCCATCTTGAGCGTTTTCCTTGTCAAGAAAGCGGTTATCCACGGTATTGATGAAGAATTGAGCGGTAGCGCTATGGGGATTACCTGTGCGGGCCATGGCAATGCTGCCCCGTGCATTCGAGAGTCCATTGCCTGCTTCATTCTTTATTGGGCCCTCGGTCTTCTTCTCAGCCAAGCCTGGGTTCATTCCACCGCCCTGAATCATGAACTTGGCGATGACTCGATGGAAAATAGTGCCATCGTAGTGCTTCTTTTCCACATAGTTCAGGAAGTTCTTGACTGTTTCCGGTGCTTTGTCCGGGTAGAGTTCGATCTTGATCGTGCCCTTGGAGGTTTCCATGGCTACCACGGGATTCTTGCCTCCACTCGCAGGTTGAGCATAAAGACTCGAACCCAAGTAGAGAATCATTGAACAACAAACAGCAATACTCAACAATCGCATGGGTCACACCTCATGTGTTGGAAAGGATGTCAGCATAACCTTCATATTAGCAGTTAGCCTCTAGACTGCCACAGCAGGCACAGTTAGAGTGTCTCATATTCTATCATTGTCAACTGGTCGATCAACGAAGAGGCTTTCATGCAGCCCCACGAACCTGATCTCAAGAACTTCGATGAAGTGCTGGCCTACGCCGAACGGCTCCATCTAAACGGCTATGAACGAACAGGAAAATGGGATTTGGCCCAGAACCTGGATCACCTCAGCTACTTCATGAAGGGCGGCCTGGATGGGTATACCTTCAAAGTCCCCTGGATTCTCAAAGCCATGCTGGGCAAGTTCGTGCTCCGTCGCATTCTGAGCCAGAAGCGGATGAAGCGGGGTGTCTATACACCGCAGAAGCCTTTGCCGGAACCTGGCGGAGATGAAGCTGCGGCCCTCGAGCGGTTTCGGGATGTCCTGAAACGTACGGTTCAGCACCAGGGCGAGTTCCAACCTTCGCCATTCTTCGGCCAGCTTACACGTGAGGAAGCTCTCGAAATGAACCTGATCCACTGCCGGCATCATTTGGGTTATTTGATCCCGAAGTCATAGTCCATGGTTGAAATAACTGTGAATGCTGTTTAAGGTAACATGATGGAACAACAACCGTCTGTGCTTGAAGAGATACACACCTATTTACTTCGCATCCGTTCCGTCTCGGAAGAACTGGACGAAGGCCCCCGCCGCTTGAAGCGATTGCAGGCTAAATTAGCTGCCGCGGAGAAGGCGCTGGCTGATCATCATGCCAAAATCAAGTCGATGAAAGTCAGCATCAACGATAAGGAAGTCAGCCTCAAGGCCAACGCTGAACAGATCAAAAAATATAAAAAGGACCTGAATGCCATCACCTCCAAGAAGGAGTTTGATGCGCTCAACATCGAAATTGCCGGCCTCGAAAAACGCAATGGCGACCTGGAAGACGAAGGTCTACAATTGATGACGCAGGTCGAGGAATCTGTCGCCAAAATCCCGAGCTTTGAACAGGCCATCAACGATGCAAAGGCTAACTATGCTAAGGTTGATGCCGAGTTTCAGGCACAATTGCCCTCCTGGCAGACTCGATTAGACGAGGCCAAGCAACAGTTTGCCGAAAAGAAGATGCTCATCCCCGGCGACTGGCGCAAGATATTTGATCGACAGGAGTTGAGTGAAGGGGCAGATGCCCTCGCTCCCCTTTCAGGTCGTTCCTGCTCCGCCTGTTATACCGATGTGACCGCTCAACAGGTGGCTATGATTACCACCGGCAAAATCGAAGTCTGCAAGAGTTGCGGGAAGTTGCTCTATCAGCAATCGTGATGGCTATTTCACTTCAGTTTTAGCTTCTTCCACGACCCAGAAGGATATTGCTTCACTTGCCCGTCCTCCATGCAGAGATACAAGCAAGCCATGCCTGGCAGTTGATCGATCATGGCGATGCCCTTCTCCTTCCCCATGAGGCAGATGGCCGTGTCAGCTCCGTCGCTATCGGTCCCACGAGGAGCGACGACGGTACAACTCATTCTGCCCACCAGGCCCAGCCCGGTCTTCGGATCGACGATGTGGGAATAACGAACGCCGGCGATCTCGACATACTGTTCCATATCGCCCGCCGTCGAGACAGCCTGATTCTCCAGAACGATACGGGTGGTTACCGCTCCGGTCTTCTCCAGCGGTGCCAGAGCAATGACCCAGCCCTCGCTATTCGGAGGTCGGTTGGAGACACATAGATCGCCTCCCGCAGCAACGCAGGCTGAAGTGATACCATGCTGCTTCAGCACTTTCTGCACTTCATCGGCAGCGTAACCTTTCGCGATCCCCCCCACATCGAGCTTCATCTTGGGTATCTTCAAGGCTACCTGAAGCCTGGACTGGTCGATCTCGATGTTGCGATAATCGACGAGTTTCTTAGCCTCTTCAATAGCTGAAGCTTTAGGCACTTCACGGGTCCGCCGGGCACGTCGCCAGAGCTGCACCAAAGGCCCGATGGAAACATCGAACGCCCCTTCGCTACGCTTGGACCAAACTTCACTCTCACTCAGGATGTCTGCCAACTCCTGCGAAACCTTCATCGGCCCGGTGCCCGCCTTCTGGCACAGCCTCATTATTTCACTGTCGCTCTGGTAATCGCTCAGGATGCTGTTGAGCTCCTTGACCCTGGCAAACCCCGCTGCAGCAGCCCGGTCGGCGATTTCCTTGCTCGGAGCGTATAATTGGAAGCGAAAGACCGTGCCCATGTGGGGCTCTTCGTATTCGTAGCGGATCATGGGAGTGGCCTTCTCTCCTTGTCCTACGAGACAGAAGAATATCGATAAAATCAGTGACTGGGTCATAGTCTTCTCATCGCTCTCGTGTTACATTGTTTCATCATCGCTGCACGCATCATCAGGAGTGTTGGAGTAATGCGTTTATCGTTCGCTGTCGGTGCTCTCGTTGCCGGTTGTTTGTCGCTCACCTCAATAGCTGTGGGACTACCTCAGGACAAAACCCCTACGGGTAAAGCAGCCGACCCCTTTGTGAAGTATACGCAGGGCATCCCAGAGACGAACGTCAAGTTCGACATGCTGCCCATCCCGGGCGGAACTTTTCTTCAGGGAAGCCCGGATAGCGAGAAGGATCGGAACAAAGACGAAGGCCCCCAGACCAAAGTTGAAATCAAGCCTTTCTGGATGGGCAAGTGCGAAGTCACCTGGGACGAGTACGATCTCTTCCGTACCAGTGAAGAAACACATCCTCCCGAAGGCGAAAAGGGCCGTCTCATCCGCTTCAAGTTCAAGAGCCTGACTGGCGATGAGATCACCCGGCCTACACCCCCTTACATGGATATGACCTTCGGCTACGGCCACGATAATTTCCCGGTGATCAATTCGTCACACTTCGCAGCGATGGAATACTGCCGCTGGCTCTCCGCCAAGACGGGCAAGCACTACCGGCTGCCTACGGAAGCTGAATGGGAATATGCCTGCCGGGCCGGGACTACTACAGCCTACTCCTTCGGGGATGATCCGAGCAAACTGCCGGAGTATGGCTGGGTCGATTCCAATGCTGATGCCAAACCCCATCCCGTTGGCCAGAAGAAGCCTAATCCCTGGGGTCTGTACGATATGCATGGTAATGTCGCCGAGTGGTGCCTGGATGGCTACGCAGCTGACGGTTATGCCAAACGAGACCAGAGTAAAGTCACAGTGCAGCCCGTCAATCTGCAACTCAATGCCCGTTTCCCCAACATCGCTCGTGGTGGCAGTTGGGTCGATGAGGCCAAGGTTTGCCGAAGCGCTGCTCGCATGGCCAGCAACAAAGACTGGCTGAGACAAGACCCCCAAAGCCCACAAAGTATCTGGTACCTCACCGACGCCGACTTTGTCGGCTTCCGAGTCGTTCGTGCTGTCGAGGAGCAGAAAGAACTCGTTGGCATCAAGTCGAACGTCACCCGCCAAAGCCCCTACAAGCCCTAGTCTATTTAGCCCCAGGCTATTTAAGCCGGGGGTGCCTCGTCCCGCCACCTCATCCCACCTACGGAGTTGATTACGATGTCGAACGACCGTCGCACCTTCCTCAAAGCTTCAGCGATTGCAACGCTGGCGACCGCTGCTGGCGGCCTACCTGCCGTGCATGCCAGCAGCAACGAAACTATCCGTGTTGGACTTATTGGTTGTGGTGGTCGTGGCTCCGGTGCTGCCCGCAATGTGCTCTCCTCGGCATCGAATGTTGAACTCTACGCTGTTGGCGATGTGTGGCAGGATCGGCTCGACGGATTTGTCAAAGGCATTAAGGATTACACCAACGATGGTAAAGCCAAAGAGTTTGGCAACCGCATCAATCTTTCGCCCGAACGGCAGTTCGTCGGCTTCGATGCCTACAAGAAGGTGCTCGAATCGGGTGCCAACTACATCATGCTCTGCACCCCTCCCGGCTTCCGCCCTTTACACTTAGAAGCAGCGGTTGCAGCGGGCAAGAACATCTTCACTGAGAAGCCTGTCGCTGTGGATGGACCTGGTATTCGCAAAGTGCTGGCTGCCTACGAAGAAGCCAAGAAGAAGAACTTGAACATTGTTGCCGGCACCCAGCGCCGCCATCAGTTGCCTTATGTTGAAACCATTAAGAAGCTTCATGAGGGCGAACTGGGCGACATCCACTTCCTGCGTTGTTACTGGAACCAGGGCGTGCTGTGGAAGGTCGATCGCAAGGAAAAAATGAGCGACCTCGAATGGCAGCTCCGCAACTGGTACAACTTCACCTGGATTTGCGGAGATCACATCGTTGAACAACACATTCACAACCTGGATGTCTGCAACTGGGTCATGCAGGCACATCCGGTGAAGGCTCGTGGATCAGGCTTCCGCACCCGCACCGATCCGAACTTCGGCCACATCTACGATCACTTCTCGATCGAATATGAATATCCCAAGAACGTCTTCATGCACAGCATGTGCAGGCAGATCAACAACTGTTGGAACAGCGTGTCGGAGCAGGTCTTCGGCAGCAAGGGTGTCAGCGATCCGGGTAGCAGCATCAATGGCAAGGCGACCGTCACCCGTGACGCTATCCGCAAGGCTCAGGATCCCTATGTGCAGGAACACACCGACCTGATCGAAGCCATCCGTTCCGGTAAGACGGTCAATGAACTCAAGACCGTGGCGGAGAGCACCCTGACGGCGATCATGGGCCGCATGTCTGCCTACTCCGGCAAGGAAGTCACCTGGGATGCAGCTCTCAATTCCGATATCGATACTTTCCCCAAGTCGTTCGATTTCGATGCTAAATATCCAACTCCGCCAGTGGCACAACCTGGGGTTTACCAGTTCACCACTCCACCTGCGCCACCAGCCGGTGTAGCGCCTCCGGAGAAGAAAAAGAGAACCACTTCGTAGGAAAACTGTAACTATCTTCTCCCCTCTCCTCTACTTGGGAGAGGGGCTATCTGGCAGATACCTATCTGGATATTATTCTACCTCAGTATCAGTTGCAGCAGCTTTATCCTTCCATTTCTTGATGCTGATACTGCTATTGCTCGTCTTCAGCATCAGCGTTTTGGCTGGGTCGCCGGCGCCGATGGAGCCCTTGAGCGTGTAGCCTCGTTTTGAGCCTTCCGAATTACTTAGATTGAAGTCGCTGCTGATCTTGCCATTGCTGGTAACGGCGTCGACATTGAGATTAATATCCCGGGGCAGCGTTACCTTCAGGTGCGAGTTGCTGGTGAGCAACTTGTGATTTCCTTCAACCAGGTCGCCGGTACAATCGATGCTCCCATTGGAGGACTTGCAATCAAGTAAGAGCGTCTTTCCTTTAATGTTGATCATTCCGTTGGAAGTCTCGACCTTGGCCATTCCCACAACATCGGAGCAGCGGACAGCTCCGTTGGATGTTTTGATCTCGACTGGAGCCAACCCGCCGGTCAAGGTGATGGGACCATTCGAAGATCGGGCATTGACACCCTGATTTTTTCCGGTGACCTGGATGGGGCCGTTGCTGGTGATCAGTTCCACCTGGCTGCCGACAGGTATTTGGAGCGTGGCCTCGGTACCGCTGCTGTTCCACGACTTGCCGCCATCAGTTCGTTTGGCTTTGATGACGATCTTGCCATCGACGACGTTGGAATCAAACTCCATGTTCTTGAGTTCTTTCTCAGCATCAATCTTGTCCGCTCCGACGCCTCGCTTGGTGAGTTGGCCGGTGATTTCCTTGCACTTAGCTGTCGTTATCGTGATGGGGCCATTGACCATCTCAACGACGAGTTTCGGTTGCTCGCCGCTGGGCAGCACAATATCACTGTGTTCGACTATCGTGTAATTGGGATGGCAGCCCATGAGGAAACAGACGGCAAACGGCAGTAACGATAGACGTATCATTTGCGTTCTCACAGTGATGCCGGAACTCAATCGGTTATTCGTTATCAAGTTGGTGACATTTTATAGAATCTGCTTTGTAGCTGAATGGTATACCCCTTGCATGATGGGTAATTTCATGCAAGGGTAAAGCTATCACATCTATGAGGTGCAGCCATGCAATGGGAAGATCGTGAAGAAAGTTCGAATGTAGAAGATCGTCGTGGAATGAGTCCCAAGGCCGGCATGGCCCTGGGTGGCGGCGGTATTCTCATCCTGATCATTGCCTTGATCTTTGGCCTTGATCCCAGACAGGTGGCTAATTTAGTGGGTGGCGCGGGTGGTGGTGGTGCCCAGCAGGGACAGGTCGATAATGAGCGCGAGTTTACTGAGGAAGAGAACAAGCAGGCTCGCTTCAGCAGTGTTATCTTTAATGACACCGAGGTCATCTGGGGCGAAATCTTCACCAAGCTGGGAAAGACCTACCGAAAGCCCAAAATGGTACTGTTCACCGGCGTGGTTCAATCCGCCTGTGGCACGGCTGATTCCGCTGTCGGCCCGTTCTATTGCCCTGGTGATGAAAAAGTTTACATCGATGTGGCCTTCTATGTTGAAATGGAGAAGAAACTTCATGCTGGGGGCGAGTTCGCCCGTGCTTACGTGATCGCTCATGAAGTTGGCCACCATGTGCAGAACCTGCTCGGCTATACTGCACGGGTGGATGATACCCGTCGACAGCGGAATGAAGTTGAATCGAATCGCGACTTCAGTACGACTGGAGCTTCAAGCGGACTTCCTGGCCGGCGTCTGGGCACATTATGCTCAACAAAAGTTCAATTTTCTGGAGAAGGGCGATATTGAGTCGGCCATGAATGCCGCCAAGCAGATCGGCGATGATACTCTACAGCGTAATGCCACCGGGCGTGTCCGGCCTGATGCTTTCACCCACGGCACCTCCCAGCAGCGGATGAAGTGGTTCATGCTTGGTCTCAAGACCGGTGATCTCTCGAAGTTGAAGCTCCTTTTCGAGCTGCCCTACAATGAACTCTAAGCGAACCTCTGGAAAAGCGAGCGAGTCATAGTAGGTTGAGTAAATGCACCCATAGCTCAACTGGATAGAGCAACGGTCTTCGGAACCGTAGGTTACAGGTTCGACTCCTGTTGGGTGTATTGATGCAACCTCTGCCATCGGCAGAGGTTTTTTCGTGAGAAACGGTATACCCCTTGATCTTCCAGGAATTTCACTGGAAGATGAGTATCTGAACAGAGAAGATAACACCGAAGAAAAGGGTAGTATAAGGGTTATCCTGCCGGAGTAAGCGTCGATGTCTTTTGTTTCAAGGCGGTCGTTTCTGGGTGCCTCCCTGATAGGGATGGCTGGTTCGATGGCTTGGGCTCAAGAACCAAAATTACGGGCCATTCCTGAAGACCCCACCTTTCAGCCCGATACCCTTTTCCTCACCTGGCATCGTGATCCGACCACGACGATGACTATTCAGTGGGTCGGTACCCAAGGCGAGACTTCCGACAATCGGGTCTTCTATCGCCCCGTGCTCTCGGCTTTCCATGCAGCCAATATGGTCTCTTCAGCAGCAACCGCAGCATCGTTCTCCAACACCCTCGCGGCGCTGAACGACTGGCAGGCTCAGAAGCCGATCGCCAAGCCTTACCCCATGACCGATTTCAAAGTCTTTCGCACCGAGCTTGCACATCTCCGCCCGGATCTACCTACGAGTTCCGTATCGGCAGACACTCGCCGACCTATCGATTCCGAACCATGCCTGCCAAAGCCACTGATACCATCTCGTTCGTCTCAGGTGGCGATTGCGGAGTCAATGTTCAGACAGTGGCCAACAATATTCAGGCTGCTCGCCAGGCTCCTCAGTTTGCCGTCATCGGTGGCGATCTGGGCTACGATAACGGCAGGTCTGTCGAAGTCAGCATGGCCTTCCTTCGCAACTACAGCAAGCACATGATTGCGCCGATGGCACCATGATTCCCATGGTCACCTGTATCGGCAATCACGAAGTGGATGGCGGCTACAACAAGCCCCGTGAGAAAGCTCCCTTCTTCTATGCCCTCTTCGACGGCCTGTTCCCCGACACCGGATACAACACGCTCGACTTCGGCGAGTACCTCAGCCTGGTGCTCCTCGATACCGGTCACACCTCCAAAATCGGCGGCGATCAGGCTGACTGGCTGGAAACCACACTGCGAGCCAGGAAGGATCACCCGAACGTGATGGTAGTCAATCACGTACCGGCCTATCCTTCATACCGTAGCACCACCAGTACCGCCAAAGATAAGAAGGGCACAGGAGAAGAGAATCGAGAATACTGGGTGCCGCTATTCGAAAAGTACCGTGTACCCGTGGTGCTGGAGCATCATGATCACACCTTCAAGCGCACCAAGCCGTTGATAGACAGCAGGGCTCATGAGAATGGCGTGCTCTATCTGGGCGATGGTTCCTGGGGCAGGCTCCGTGCCGCGAATACACCGGAGAAACTCTCCTACCTGGCCACGTCGGGCAGCGACTTTCACTTATCGTTGCATCGCATTCAGGGCGAAGAACGATTCCACCTCGCCCTCGATTCAAGAGGTAAGGTGATGGATGTCTCCCGAACCGGGCAGCGCAAGTCAGGCATCGTCCGTGTTGGCGGATAAATACCAGTCCACTGCGCTAGCAAGGGAGTGCCGAGCAATCGGCTAGGCCTTACCTTGCTAGCGCAGCGGACAAGGATGATTTCCGGCTGTATGACTCTAATACAGTCCCTTCTTGTCGATTCTCACACTTCCATCATGTAGACCCTTTTGCTTTCTGATAAAGTATCAGTCAGAGCTTGGGTTCATTTGTCTACTGACAGGACAATGTCGTTCTCAACGATCAACCGGGAGTTTGTTGTGTTGCGCAAGAATATTCTGCGATTGTTACTCCTCTCCACTATCTTCTTCGTCTCCGCAGCCATGTCGCCGCTGCCTGCTGACGACAAGGATCAGGTCGCTGAGCTTGAAAAGAAGCTCGCTGATCTACAAAAGCAGCTAGCAGAACTGAAGAAGAAGGAGCCTTTAGCAGCTTCGGCCAAGAAATTGCTCAGCATCAAAGACGCGGACTCCTGGCGTACCATTCGAGCAGCGAACTTCTCTGGCGATGGCAAGTGGTTTGCCCACCGGGTTGGCCCGGCTGAAGGCGATGGCGAAGTCATCCTTCGCAACGTCGCTGATGGCAAAGAAACGAAGTTCCCCGCCGGTGGTGGCTTCGGACAACTCCAGTTCTCGTTCGATTCTAAATGGCTTGCCTTTTCGGTCACGCCCTATGTCAAACCGGGCGGGCCTTCGAGTGCTCCTCGACCGAAGTCGAAGGTCGTTCTCGTCAACTTAGCCAACCTCGAAAAGACTGAGCTTGAGGGTGTCAGTTCCGTTGAGTTCTCAGGTGAAGGTGCAACCCACATCGTCTACCGCAAGAGTGGCGACGCTCCACCAGCTACGCCAATTGCTTTTGGCCCTCCTGGAGTGATTGCTGTTCCTTCGGCTGCTCCTACCACCACAGGCCACACCGGCACCGATCTGGTGCTTCGCAACCTGGGTACCGGCCTCGAAGTGGTACAAGGCAACGTCGCTGACTATTCCTTCAACAAGCAAGGCAACTGGCTCGTCACTACCATCGATGCGGCAGGCCAGACCGGCAACGGCGTCTACCTGCACGATCTCAAGACCGGCACGATGTACCCTATCGAAGCTTCCAAAGCCGGCTATCGAAACATCTCGTGGAACGAAGATCGTACTGCTTTCACCATCACCAAGTCGGTTGACGATCCCGGCTACGAAGGCAAGTGGATCAGCATCATTGGTTTCACTAACCTGGGACCTTCGCCCACTAAAACTGTCTACGATCCCAAGGGGGATAAAGACTTCCCCACCGGGTTCGCCATCAGCAGCAACCGCATCCCCAGTTGGAGCGAAGCCCTCGATGCCTTCCAGTTCGGCATCGCTGAACGCAAGAAGAAGGAAGAAGGTAAGGAAGGTACTTCCGGTATCCCATCTAAGACAGTTGAGAAGAAAGAAGAGGTCAAGAAAGAGGAACCTAAGAAGGAAGAACCGAAGAAAGAAGAGTCAGCAACACCGACTCGTGCTTCGGCAGCATCTACTGGCCCCAAGCCTGATCTGGTCATCTGGCACTGGAAGGACGAACGCCTGCAACCGATGCAGGCCCTCCAGGCCACGACCGACAAGCTGCACACCTACGCCGCTGAGTACCGGGTGAAGGAGAAGAAGTTCTATCGATTAGGCGATGAGGCGGTCAAATCAGTGTCGCCCGCTGTCAAGCAGCGCTACGCCATCGGGCGGGATGTGAAGCCTTACGAATATATGAGCAATCTCGATGGCCGACGCTATGCGGATATCTATGTCACAGATCTCTCGAACGGCTCTCGAAAGAAGGCGCTCACCAAGCAACAATACGTCTTCAGCACGTCGCCGACGGGCACCCATTTCCTCTACTACGAAGACGGTCATTTCTTTGCCTATGACATGACTGCCATGAAGTCGGCCAACCTGACCAAGTCTATCACCGGTACGTCGTTCATCGATGACGAAGATGATCACAATATGAACAAGCCGCCGCACCAATCCATGGGCTGGTCACGTGATGGCTCGACTGTCGTCCTCTCCGACGGCTGGGATCTCTGGGCTGTCAAAGTCGATGGCTCCGGCGGCAAGAACCTCACCGGCAACGGCAAGAAGGATCACATTCGTTACCAGGGCATCACCCAGTACGAACCGGAACCCAAGCCTGGCTACGACTTCGCCAAGCCACTCTACGTCACCATGTTTGGCGAATTCACGAAGAAGGGTGGCATTGGCCGTATCGAGCCGAACACCACCGGAGTCAAGCAACTACTTTGGGGCGATTACAGCTACGGCTTGCCGATCAAGGCTCGCCAGGCTGATGTCTTCGCCTACACCAGGCAATCGGCCATTGATAGCCCCGATTACTATCTGACCGATGCCAGCTTCAAAGAAGCCAAGAAAATCACGGATAGCAATCCGCAGCAGAAGGATTACCAGTGGTGTTCGGGTGTGAAGATTATTGACTACACCGGCACCGCCGGCAAGAAACTGCAGGGAACGCTCTTTCTCCCTGCCAACTACGAAGCGGGTAAGAAGTACCCGACGGTCATCTACATCTACGAAAAACTGACCCAGGGCACGAACCAGTACACCCCTCCGGGCTTCCGGGGAGGGTTCAACAAGTCGATCTACACTTCCAATGGTTATGCGGTGCTGACTCCAGACATCACTTACCGCATCAACGATCCCGGCAAGTCGTCGGTCGAGTGCATTCTGCCTGCCCTCGATGCAGCCATCGCTACCGGTGTCGTTGATGGCAGCAAGGTCGGCTTGCATGGTCACTCGTGGGGTGGTTATCAGACAGCGTTTGCCATCACGCAGACCAAGCGGTTTGCCGCTGCCATCGCCGGCGCACCGCTGACTGACCTCATCAGCATGTACAGCAGCGTCTACTGGAACAGCGGGTCGGCCAACCAGCCGATCTTTGAAAGCAGCCAGGGTCGCTTCACCGCTGGTTATTGGGATCAGCAGGAAGCCTACATCCGCAACAGTCCGGTCTACTTCGCTAAGAACGTCGCAACGCCGTTATTGTTGTTGCACAACGACAAAGACGGTGCCGTCGACTTTACTCAGGGCGTTGAATACTACAACACGCTGCGAAGGCTACAGAAGCCGGTGGTCATGCTGCAGTACAAGGGCGAAAACCACGGCCTGGCCAAGACGGAGAACCAGAAGGACTATGCCGTCCGCATGCGGGAGTTCTTCGACCACTACCTGATGGGCAAGCCCGCCCCCGAATGGTGGAAGGACGGTGTGCCCCATTTGAAGATGGATGAGCACCTGAAGGGACGCAAGCAGTAGGCTTCTCCCTCTCCCCCTTGGGGAGAGGGGCCGGGGGTGAGGGGTTTCTTGATCGATATTTCCGGTTGAAATAAAAGCTACCATCTATGCCCATCATTCAAGCTAACAGCGTCGACCTTTACTATGAATCGATAGGCACCGGCGAGCCGTTGTTGCTGATCGCCGGGTTTGCCTGCGATCACACCATCTGGGCTAAGGTAGTGCCGGCGCTGGCCAGGCTGTATCGTGTCATTTCCATTGATAACCGTGGCATGGGGCAATCGCCAGCTTCGAAGACACCTGCCAGCGTTCGCGACATGGCTGAAGACGCGGCAGGAGTGCTGAAGGCGCTAGGACTTGGACCGGTCCATGTCGCCGGCCATTCGATGGGAGGGATGATCGCCCAGGAGTTGGCCCTCGCTCATCCTGAACTGGTGCGTTCACTTTCGCTGCTGGCGTCCTTCGCACAAACCGATGCTCGCGGGAAGCGCGATCATCGAAAGCTGGGGCGATATGCCCACAAAGGTTGATCCGCTCACGATGACCAAGGCCCTGCTGCCCTGGATGTATACCAATGGCTTCTATTCTCAGCCGGGCGTCATCGACAAGTTGATCCAGTTGATCATGTCTAACCCCAACCCTCCCAGTGCCCAGGCGATCTACGATCAGAGCCGGGCGATCAGTGCGAGCGACACCACGGACCGTCTGCATGAAATAAGCTGTCCAACGCTGGTCGTGGTGGGCAGCGACGACATTCTCGCTCCGGTTTCTTCCTCTCAGCAGTTGGCTCAGGGCATTCGAGGGTCGGAGTTGGTCGTTCTGGAGAAGACGGGGCATGGGCTTTTGATTGAATCGCCGGAGATGGTGGTGAGGGCGATGCTTGGTTTTCTCTCTCGATGCAAGAGTTAGTCTAACTCCTGGCCGATGTCCTTAAAGTTTCGATCATTCCAACCACCTCATCCCCGCTGCGGGCCGGCTCATCACCGTGGCAGACAACGCTCAGATGAGCATACTTCACATACAGCGGATGTCGTTCCCGCCAAAGATCGGTCATGGTCTTCCCCGGAGCGATAACCACGCCGCGCACTTTCAAATCACCAGCCCGCTGTTTCAATTCAGCAACCGGAACATCGAGATAGACTACGGTGCTGATCGACCGTAGATACTGCATGGCTGCATCGACATAGATGACGCTGCCGCCGGTGGAGATGACTTGTTTGGTACCAGTCACCTTCTGAACGTAGGCTGCTTCGATCTGCAGAAACTCATCAAAACCGACCACATCAATGATCTCTTCCAGCCGCTTGCCTTCGCCTCGTTCGATGAAGTGATCGGTATCGAAGAACGTCCAGCCCCAGTGCCTGGCAAGGTGTTGACCGATGGTGGTCTTGCCTGAGCCGGGCATGCCGATCAAGGTGACGTTCTCTTTTGATGCCATTCTGCTATCCTCAATTTCGATGGTGAATTGTAAAGACTCCGCTACCATCATGCCAACCCTGTTCTCGAGATGTTTTGATCAGCCTTGCCTAGCGTATCCACCCCATTGACCACTGGTCCCGTTGTTTGTGCTGGTTGCGGCGCACTGTGCGATGATATTCTGCTCGATGGCACCAGCAAGCTGTGTGGCCGGGGCGTGGACTTCATGCAGAAGTTGCCGGGGTTCACGGGAAGGGCTTGGAGTCATGGGAAGGCTATCCCGCAGAGCGATGCCATCACACAAGCCCGACAGTTGCTACAAGCTTCAAAAGCACCAGGCATCCTCGGGCTGACACTCGTTACCGTGGAAGCCGTCACCGCCGCAGTGAAACTGGCACAACAATTATCTGCCTGGCTCAGTCCCTGGCCCCCCGATCCGATCCGCTTCTGGGGGCATCATGCTCCCGACCTGGCTCTCAGCCGGGCGGAGCTCGAGCAGGCAGCGGACCTCGTCCTCTATCTCGATTTTGAGAACGGAGTCGATGCGGTTCAGCCTCGGCAACGGGAACGACATCTCTCTCGTGGATTGGGCCTGAAGCGCAAGCAAATGGATATTCGCTGGTCTGCCTCGGAACGCCACCACAACATTATTAACCTTCGACTGCATCTGGAACGACAAGCCACGTTGAATGCTGAATTGAAGCTGCTGGCTGAGGCGATCAGTTCATCCCGCTGTGTCCAGCTCTTCTTCAATGCCCAACTGGCCCAAGACGATCCGCACTACATCGAACAATGGCAACACCTGGCTGCTCAACAGCGTAAACACCGCCGCATGGGAGTGTCTTTATTGGGCAGCACCGGCAAACGCGCCACTGTCACCGAAACCCTCACCTGGCTGACCGGCTACCCTGGCCCCTTGCACTTCGCCAACAACACGATTCGTTACTTGCCCCATGTCGGCGAAGTTGATCAACTCATGAAGCAAAATGCTCTCGATACGATCCTCTGGCTGGGCACTCGACCCACTCATGGGGCCAAGAATGCCAAGCAGATCGTTATCGCTGCTGATCCACAGCATGATGTTGAGGTCGCCCTGGAAGTACCGGGACTTCATCCCGCGCTGGACGCTCATTTGATTCGTGGCGATGGTATCATGCTGCGTCTGGCAGGGGCCAATCCAGGCCAATCTGATCCGATGGCACAACTGCTGACCTCGTTGACGGAGGGCCAGCCATGAGCCAACGACTTATCCTGCGTGGTGGTCAGATTTACGATCCTGCTAACGGTGTTGATGGCCAGGTTCGTGATATCTATGTCCACGACGGCCAGATTGTCGCTGCCTTCGATCAGAAGCTGGCGGACAAGGTGATTGATCTGCAAGGCATGGTCGTCATGCCGGGCGGGGTCGATATGCATTGCCACATCGCCGGGCCGACAGTCAATCGAGCACGACGGTTGCTGCCTGAACATGTCGCCCAGGGTCAGTTGCTGAACTCTGCCATCCTCACCGGGCAGAAGTATGCTGCGTTGGGATACACCACCGCTATCGAAGCAGCGGTCGCTGCCACCGCAGCTAGGCAGGCTCATTTCGAGATGCAGGATACGCCTAACCTCGACAAAGGATTCCTGCTGCTGCTCGGCAACCATGAACAGGTGCTACAGACACTAACGAAGAACGATCCCCATCAACTTCGTGATCTCGTTGCTGCCCTGCTCCACCGTACCGGAGCGTTCGGTATCAAGATCGTCAACCCCGGCTGCGTCGCCAACTGGCAACGGCACGGCGGCAACCCACTAGGCGTTGATTCAATAGATGCCCCACTTGGCAGCAGCACCCTCACGCCCCGTTCCATCCTCACTCAACTGGCTGACGTGGCTCAGGCCCTGAAACTGCCTCACGCCATCCACGTGCATGCCAATCGGCTCGGGGTGCCGGGCAATGTTGATATCACACTGCAAACGCTCTCAGCCCTGCAAGGCCGTCGTCATCATCTCACCCATGTACAGTTCCATGCCTATGGCAACAACAACGGAGCCATCACCAGTGCTGCCCAGCGATTGATGGATCACATCAACAGCCATCCCGATACTACGTGTGACATTGGCCAGGTAATGTTTGGCCCCGCTGTTACCGTGACCGAGGATTCGCCGCTCGAATATCTGCTCTGGCAACTGACCGGCCAGCGCTGGGTGAATCTCGATGTCGAGCTTGAATCGGGTTGTGGCATGCTGCCGTTCGAGTTTAGGGACAAGAGCACGCTGCACGCCTGGCAGTGGGCCATCGGGCTGGAACTGTTCCTGCTCGCCGCTGATCCCTGGCGAGTGGCGCTCTCGACCGATCATCCCAACGGGGCATCGTTCCTGGCTTATCCCAAGATCATCGCCTTGCTGATGGATGCGAATCTTCGTCAGGAAGAATTGAAGCGATTGCCAGTAGCAGTACGAGAGAAGACACTGCTGCGGGAGTTGAAGCGGCAGTATTCGCTGAACGAGATCGCCATCATTACCCGCGCCGGCCCGGCTCGTATCCTGGGGCTAAAGCACAAGGGCCAGTTGGGTATTGGTGCCGATGCGGATATTACTGTTTATGCCCCACAGCAGAACCGGGAAGCGATGTTCAGCTCGCCCCGTTACGTGATCAAGGCCGGGCGGATCATTGTGGAAGAGGGCCATTTGCGTTCATCGGTGGCTGGCACAACAATGGCTTGCACTACGCCGCTGGAAGCGTCCGGTGAACAGCTGCTGAAGCTGTGGTTCACCGAGAAGGGTAGCTATGCCTATGATCAGTTCGGCGTGACGCCTCGGCATCGAGAAGCGATTCAGTTAATCAAGTAGTTCCGTATTGTTTGTCAAAACCTGTGCCACACTCCGATGTGTACTCGCATCGGGGTGTGGTTGCGAAGCACTACACGTCATCCACTAAACTGTGCTCGATAACTTCTTCGATAAATCACAAGGAACACTAACAGTGTAACAGCCGATACGACAGACATGATGAATTTGAGCAAATAAGGCTGGAATGGTTTTTCCTCGTCCAACTTCGTGTATAGGGTGTTGCCATACAGTTCGAGTTGCCACACGTTATCTGGAAGATGAATATAAGGTTGTGGATCGTTACCACCGTAGCCAACAGTTCCGGCCTTCCGTTGTGTCCATTCGAGTCCGGGGAGGACAACGACTGAAACAAGCAAGCATGCCAGCGAAACTATGACGCCGAGGAATGACCAGATCAGTGTGGAGTCAGAAGCGTTAGGCCGTTCCATTACAAGCTTTTGTTCAGTGGTATTTCTGTCTCTAAACTCTACTTCGTTTCGTGCCTTTTGCAACAGTTGACACGCTATTTAGAAGGAGCCTTCGAAATGGAAATGGCGTCAACTGTTCAGCAACCACACCCCGTCGGAGTACCGACGGAGTGTGGCACAGTCTTTATTAACGTCTCGCCAGCGCAAAGGCTTCCGGCACCAGGTTCGATAGTCTGATGATCTCTTCCGGGCTGTTGTAGATATGGGTCGAAACCCGAAAGTAGGGGCCGTCCGGGTGTTCGACCATGTTGATCTCGATCTTGTATTTCTCCCAGAGATGCTTGCGGGCGGCATGGCCATCGACGTTCTTGGGCATCCGGAGTGCCGTCAGACCGCCTCGTAGTTCGGGATGATTGGGTGTGACGAGTTCCAGTCCTTCCAGGCCATCGAACTTTTCTCTTACGAGGCTGCTGAGTTCAAAGTGCCTGGCGCGGATGTTATCCTTGCCAATGTCATCAAGGAATTCGCAACCGATGCCTAGTGTCAGCCAGGGAGTGATGTCGCGGGTTCCTTCGAACTCGAAGGAACGCTGCCAGTAGGTGCAACCATAGTCGCCCTTCTCGTGGGCTTTTCTCTTGTCGTACTTATAGCCCCAGCTTACCTGCCAGGGTTGAATACGATCTTCGAGGCCGGGGGCGACGTAGAGGAAGCCCGCCCCGTTAGGGGCCATAAACCACTTGTGTAGATTGGTGGCGTAGAAGTCGACGCCGAGGGAATCCAGTTCCAGCGGGATCATGCCTGGGCCGTGAGCACCATCGACCAAGGTAAGAATGCCCCGCTCCCTGGCAGCCTGACAGATCGCCTTGAGGGGCAGGATCATCCCGAAGGTGTAGAGAATGTGGCTGAGGAAGAGCAGTTTCGTCTTGGGCCCCATCGCCCGAATCACTGCTTCGCTCACTTCTTCCGGCTCTTTCACTGCGATGGGCAACTGCATCATTCGTACTGGAATCTTCAGTCGTTCCGCTGCACGATCCCAGGACCACGCATGGCCAGGTATTCATGGTCGGTCGTCAGAATCTCGCCATCACTGGGCAGGCTGATCGAAGTAGTGATGAAGTTAATAGCCTGTGAGACGTTCTGGGCCAGGATCAACCGTTCGGGAGTAGTTCCGACGAACTCGGCCAGCCGACAGCGAGCCTTCCAGAGCGGCTCAGCGCTGGTACGCCAGACGTAGTCGACGGGGTTGCCATGCATCTTCTCTCGCAGGGCAACGGTTTGATCGTAAACCACTTTGGGCCCGATGCTGATCGACCCGGCATTGAGATAGGTCACATCAGGATGCTTGTAGACGCTGGCACGAACGGCTGACCAATCGGGCATGATTCATCTCTCGAAGGGTTGCTACGTTGTTATAGCAACAGGCCCCGTCTTCCGTCGCCCAAAGACGAGGTAGTAAACTAGCGCCCCCAGCACGATGAAGCCGAGTCCCACCGACGACTGTTGCCATTGGGTGCGAATCGTCTCTTCCAGCACAAAGGCCATCGCTAACACATGAAGAATGGGGGCCCAAGGGTAGCCCCAACAGCGGAAAGGCCGTGGCAGGTTCGGTTCGAGGAACCGCATGCGGAACACTGCTGAGACCGCTAGCGTTTCAAAGATCACCGCGCCGAAGACGACGTAGTCGGTGAGAGTATCGAATGGGTTCTTATCGAAATCAACAACGTATTGGAATCGTCGGGCCAGTTCTGCGCCAATAATCAGAAGACAAGTCCAGAGACTTTGCAGCAGGATTGCCACCAGTGGAGTTGTTTCTTTGCCGGATGTATCGCTCATCCACTGGGGGAACAGGCCATCACGGGCGAGGGCAAAGTAGCCACGAGGACCAACAAGCAGACTGGCGTTCATGGCACCGATTGCAGAGACAAAGATGGCCAGCGAAACGATGCGCCCACCCCATTGACTGACGTTTCCCCCGAAAGGTAACAGTAATTTCTCGACAAAAGCCGAGGCGACAATCTTGCTGTTAGGCAAGTTTGCCATCTGTTCGGGAGTCAGCACCAAAGCGTAAGCAATGTTAGCTCCGATATATAGCCCGGCAATGATGGCGATGCCATACCCGAAGCCACGAGGGATGTTGCGCTGTGGCTCTTTCATATCCTCCGCTACCGCGCCCAGATCGGCCCAACCTTTATAGGCCCAGAGGATAGCCAGCATCGCCGCCGCCAGCCCAACGATGCGATTAGACTTCACCGGCATTTCGACCGCAAGTAGACTCGGTTCTGCCTGCCCTAAGACAAAGGGCAGGACCATGATGATGAGCAATGTGCCAATCTTGAGCCATGTTGTTATCCTTTGAAATTCACCGCCCCAACTAAGACCGACGGCGTTAATGATCGTCAGAAAGATGACCACCCCGAGAGAGCCCATTAACAAGCCAAAGGCATCAACATCGAGTTTGAGGAACTCGTTGAGAAGGGCTTCTGTCGCCAACCACGCCAATGCCGCGATCGACCCCGTGCGCATCACCCAGAACTCGATCCAGCCCCAGAGGAACCCCACCATCGGCCCGTAGCCTCGCTTGAGGTAGACGTAGTTGCCGCCCGCCTGCGGGAAGAGGGTGGCCAGTTCCGCAAGGGCCATCGTGCCAAAGAAAGCCAGTACGCCGCAGATAATCCAGGCGAAGATGGCCCAGTCGAAGGCTCCTAATTCCTTTGCAACAATATGAGGCTTCTTGAAAACGCCGGTGCCAATGGTTCCCCCGACGACGAGGGCAATGGCGGTCGTCAGCCCCATGACACGAGGAAGCACTCTGGCAAATGATGAATTTGTTTGCATCGACCGAGTGTGACGGGGAGACACTCGGCGGTCAACAGAAAAGCAGATATTTGCTGAATCGAAAGTTCAGCTATTCAGCCGGTGTGATCGTCATCCCTTGCCAGGCAGGGAACGAAACCGTGGGTTGGATCGACTTACCCTGGGCATCTCGAAGGGGGTAACATTTGATCTGTACCTTGTTCACCGGTTTGCTTAATTGCAGTGACCAGAGAATAGCTCTTCCCAATGATCGAGTGGGTCTGAAGGACAACGGCACATTCGCTTCAAACTGCCAGTTCTGTTCGAGATGGTCGTTAAGGGCAAGCATGTCAATTTGAGTGGGCAACATACTACCAGCCGGCGCGGTCAGGGTCAGCACCCAGCGCTTCTCGGCCATGGAATAGTCCCAAGCGAGAGATGCCTTGGGCATCAATAACACATTTTCTTCCTGAAGCAGTATGGCAGAGCCTGGAGTTAATGACGCCGGCAGTTCATAGGCAGCGATTAAAGTGCTATCATCCCAAGGCCCTGGGATACTTCGAAGTAGCGTATTCGACTGGATATTGATGACCTTGCCGGAACGATTATTGAACAATTTCAGCACTGTCGGCTGGGAGATCGTAGTATCCCATTTGATTTGCTTGATAGTAAGACGAATCCGCTGTTCATCGTTCACATCGATAGGCCGCCGCGCAACAATGCTGAAAGTAGCTTCCTGCGACTGTCGATTGCCTGGTGTGAACCAGATCGAAAGCTGACTGGGCTCATTTGGCTTGTCAGTGGTTTGAAACCATCGTGACACTCGAGTACCAACGACTTCGTTAATGACCAACCCCGGGTCGATATGAGCGTTAAGGTAGACCAGTGGCTGCTGGCTGTGTGCCTCTACTTTGAATCGATATTGCACACTTTGGGGCTCAATAACAATGTGATTTTCGGTCTTGATGAATGGATTGGAGTGCAATGGCAGAAGGCGTAATTGCGGTACCGTTGAATTAGTTGCAACCGCGCGAGTGATGGACGTTGCAGGCAAAGACGCTAACGACGGCAACCAGGGAAGGGCAAAGTCAATCTCGTTGGGCTGGGCAGTTTCCAAAGGGGATAAAGGTTCAACAAGTACTCCATCAGCCAGAAACGCTGCGATGCCATGTCTCTGTGCAACTCCAAGTGGGCGAACGTGTTCTAGGAACACGGTAGTGTCGCGAGCAGTACGTTGCGAGGGCATTTCCAGAAGCAGGTGAACTGCTCCATTAACAGGTCGTTGCAGATGGACCACGAGTCGTTGCTTGCTTTCAACCTGTTCGATTCGCCATTGTTTGATTCGGGGCGATACTGTGGCCTGCACTTCGCCTGCTATGTTGAGGCTTCTGACACGCAAATCGGCCGGCAACTCAATAGTAAGCTGATCCAGCATTCCTTGATCGATGTGATACGACAGCACAGCGTGAGCAATACTTTGATGAATCCGGTATTCCCAGAGAACTCCAACGTCGACCACTGCTTCGGGTGAAGCATCTTTGGGTAATATCCAGCTCAGTGTTACCGATTTTGCCAGCCCCGCTTCAGCGATTAAAGATCGAGAGCCGTTTACCTGCGTATTCTTCCAAATACCACTGGTTCCCTGCAAATAGAGCTTGTCAGGTACATGATGAATGGCGAGCTTTTGACGGGGTGCTCCGGGGTGTTTGACTTCCACAGATTGCATTGAGCCGTCTTGCTTGAATTGATTCTCCCATTTGATGACCATCTCATGAGAACCCTGTCCCTTCATTGGTATTACCCATTGCTGTAACCCGAAGGGCTTGCTCATCAGCCGGGGCTGAATAGTTTTCTTGTCGATAGTGACTTCATCAGGTGGCCGGCTGTACAGCCACGGAATACCTACTGTATCATCGGTACTGAGTGCTACTGTCCATGTTGAGGACAGTTTCAAACTTTCCGTAGTCCATTGTGCTTCTGTGGATGTTTCCGAAATCCACCAGGATTGGGATAATCCAGCGGTGGTCTGTTGCGCGACGTTCTGTATCTGTTTCCAAAGCGAAGCGGGAACCATCACCCGTTCATCGTCTTCTTTGCCTGCTTCTCCCGGGAGGATGTAAACAAGGGCCGTGCGTTCACCCTGGGCTATCACTCTGAAATTGCCACCCATCAACAACAAACAACAGGCCAATACAATAGCCGCCTGAAGATGTCGTAATGCACGCAAACGAAATACCCACCAGCACAGCCCCACGAAAAGAACTGCTACGACGAAGATGAATTGCACACTGACCCAAATCATTGAATGGCTTTTCGATGCCTGATCAGAACTGGATTGAGATCCCCAAATGGTTATCTGCTGGCGATCCGGGGTGACATGGCACAATGGAGGAGGCGTGGTATCCTTGTTCCATACAGGCAACACGGGCTGCCAGGTCGACACAAGCAGGCCGTCATTCACTCTACTTCGATATTTGAGCACTAGATGAACTGGTCGAAGAGAGGGAGGGATAGTGATAGGGTTCTTCACTGCCTGCAATGCACCGTCAACCTCAAACGAGATGAGTTCTCCTTGGTTCGGCAGCGTCAGTTGCAACGTGTCTTGGTGAGCGGGAAGGATTGTGCTGTAGGTGCTTTCAGCAAGAGAGTTATGAATGGCAGTGTCAATGCGGGGAGAAGTCAGTTCTACTCGATCACTGATCAAACGCTTGATGACTGGTGAGATAGTCTTGTTGTCATAGGGCCATATCGACTCGATATCATCCTTTTGAATACCACTTGTCATCGCAATCCAATCCGAGGGTGGCATCAAGAACCGCCCAAGTTTCAACCGGGTATCGCATGGCATCGGTGATGCCAGAAGCGGCACGGATGTTCCGAAAGTCCAAGGGATTCTTGATTCGAGTTCAATAGTGGCATCAAGTGGTTCCTGCCAGGTAAACTGTCCTGAGGTGGCGCTCTGTTGCGTCCACTTTTCTCCCAGTCTTTTTCCAGTAGATACCCACGTCATCTGAGGCGGATTGGTAGAGAAAGTTATCGGCCATCGAGTTACCAAACCAGCAAGTGGTTGTAGTTTCATTCGGTAACGAAGCGATGGCATCCCTTCAGAATCAAGAACTTCTGTGACCAGTGATGCACGCACGCTTGCCGGCCAATCCTGCATTTGAACCGAACCCGCAGATGAGGCGTCCTGAAGTTGCCAGTAAAGATCAGGGACAATCTTGGTTGATGACCACAAAGTTGGCGCGGAACTTGGAGGCGATATTCGAATTCCCGGTGATTTGATCACCACCAGGCTGGGCGGCAATAATTCACCCGTTCTTTCCATCGAGACAGCATAAGAACCGGTAAATCGACCGGGAATGAGAGGGATCAGATGAGGGATAAACCAAACCCTTGGCTCTTCAGTAACGATAGAAGGAGAAGCTGGTTCCAGTAGAACGACGATGCTGTTCTTCTCGCCAGCCTTTCGATTGGTTGGCCATTGAACTTCCAGGGGATGATCGGCATGCCAGGTCCATGCCTGAATAGGCGTCGCAGAATCGCTGGTAACGGATTTGACGGACCATCCAGCTGGAACCTGCCAAGCCAGGTATTCGCTTAGTCTTTGGGGGCCGGTGCATTGGCATCGAACAGTCAGTTGTTGTGCTCGTCTGCCAATGTTCCACCACGTGTCCTGTTGATAGATCAAATCAATCGTGCGTTCCACCTGACGAGCGGAGGCTGGCTTCAAGGTTAAGGGATCAAGTATTAACCGGGGCGAGAGCGTCAGCACGTCTGCTGAATTATCTTGAGAGACCATCTGTTGGGGAGAGTAATCCCCCCAGTTCCAGTCGACCACGGCTCAGCAGGCATCGAGACGACCCGAATAGTGGGCTTGACTGATACGTCGCCACGCAAGCTGGGAGTTTGAAACACAATTCGATCGCCCTTGCGAACATTCCAAGACGTCTCCATGACGATTGTTGCCCGCTGTTCAACCGATTCGGGAAAGGTAATCTCCATAGTCGTGGCAGAGACCCTCTTATAGGCCAAGGGTAGATCAGTGCCAAACTGACGCATTGATAATGATTTGATTAGCAGGTTTTCAGGTACGTCAAGAGTGACTAATCGCAGTCGAGCATGCCATCGTTGAACATCAATCTCATAACGGGCCAGAACTTCCTGGCCATGGACGATCAAATCTGCGTCCAGTCGCGCTTCCATCCACCCGGCCCGCTTCTCTTCAGTGGGAGCACGAAGCACTACTTGCACATCCTGTCGAGCTTCGCCGCCAAGCTGGAGTTGCCAACGTCGTGCGGTTGATCCTTCGACCGGGAACGGCCGCGCAGATGTTGCCGAGCTGAAGGCCAATCAAGTCGATAGGGACGTGGAATGACAATGTTCATCGTTGCTTGGGGGCACGATGGTATTTGAAACTGAAACCATCGCCCATCGCTGCGTTCTTCGCCCTGAATGCTCCAATGCAAGCGGTGCGACTGACTACTTTTAGCTTTGGTTAATAATCCCAGAACACGTTCGTTGACAGAACAAAATATAGGCTCTTTCAAAAAATTATGTTCATCGTCAACACTATGCAGAGGCAGTGTCCAAGGGCTAACAGACGCCCATGAAGCGATTTCATGCGGGTTATGAATCATCAGATCTGCTGTTCCCACCATCTGTAAATCATCGATTTGAGCATCGTACTGGGCTGAAAGCAGCCATGGCAGTCGGTGCTCAGCCTGTGTTACATTCTGTGCCGCTTTCAACAGTTTGTTGAATTCACGTCGTGGCACTATTGACCAACTACCGGTTCCTAATGCTGCGGAAGCATCCTGAGCATCAAGCCATACCTGACGTATGACTGGAAGCGCAGGGTTGAGTATCCTGGGACCAAGCGGTTGACGGGCTGGCCCACAACATCATTATCAAGGCTGTAAAAAGGATCAGTCGCAATCTTCACCTCAGGCCTTGTGATGAAGCAGAAATTATTGTCAACGCATCAGTTGTATTTCCAGTTGATTGCTTTGAGCTTAAGGAGGATTGATTCATGATTCTTGAAGTTTGAAATACTTGAACTCGAAGAGGTTCTTTCTGCCGAATGCTCGTGATCCAAGGCAGTGCAAGGCCAACCACGACGCCTGATAACGCACCCCAGAAGAGTACCGAGGCTAGTCCCGGCTCCAACACAAAGAGAATCAGCAGAAGACCCAGGAGCGTCCCCCAAACCCGCTTTGCCCATGCAGGATAGCGTTGCAAGGCACGCAACAGAATGAGAGCCAACGCAGAGATGATGACTATCGACAAACTACGGGGAATAGCCAGCCAGCGTAATGGCACGGAAGAAGTCAGCCCTTGCAGATTGAGTGACCAATCTGAATTGCTGTCAGTTTGCTGTTCTGGTGTACTGGGTAGCCATCCGTAACTCGAGTGAATTGATTTGTCGCAGTGTTTGTTAGACCACCAAAGCCAACTGGAAGGATCGCTTTTTATTCGCCATGTAATTGGTGTGATATCCTTCGTTGAACCGATATTCCAATGGGAACCGGGTAGCTGGGAGAGATAGCTCATGCCCTCCTGCTTAACACGCATGGCAACCTTTATCTTTGCCGGGCTGTACAACATTTCGGGGGGTAGAGGAAAAGTCAGGACTGTGGTTCCTTCCAGTTCATTCCACTGTACCTGACTGACTGGCATCACTCGACCATTGAGTTTCCAGCCAAGAAGTGTCATTGATGTTCGAAGTCCTCTTACTTCATATTTCAGAGCAGTCAGTCTCAAGTCGGCAAACTCGGTTTCATGTTCAATCAGAAAAGTTGTTCCATCCTGCTCCACATGAATGATATTCTCTTTGATGCGTTGCATCGTGTCGTCAATTACGTCCTCCTGTCTATCCAAAACCAGTAGTGATTGCAGAGATTCCCCGTGGAGTTCGATCCTGCCGGCTTCCTGCCTCAATATGTTCCAGGCCGGAAGTTCAGGGGGAATAGAAAGCTTCAAACCAGCTTCGTGAAAGCACCGGACAGTCACTTCGCCTTCAAAAAGCGCAAAGCTCTCGTCCAAACGAACCAAGGGTACCGTAATGGGATGTTTCGCTTCCTGCTCACACTGACATAATAGATTAATGGCCTTTTCTGATGTTACTGGAAGATCGACAGCATATTTCTTCCACGGATTGGTTTCATCATTGGAGAGAGCAACACTATGCAATAGTTCGGTTGGACGAAGGTCAGTTATTACTCTTGAAAACTGCACTGCTTTCACCGAACGCGGCACAAGCATGGTCAGTTTTCGGGGCAGTGAAGTCTGCGAATGGAGTTGTATGTGCTGTCTGGTTTGCAGCATTTCCGTTCCGATGTAAGTCTCAATCTGGCTCGACCATTTAGGCAGCCTGGGTTGGCGCTGAACTGATAATTGTGCTGGGTGGCCTGTTATCAGAAAGTTATTCAACTCGGCTCGTTTAGTGCCTTCGCCGGCGTCTTCTCGCAAGCCGATCATATTCGCTGCCTGCAAGTCCCATCCACGGGATTCCAGGCGGAGCCGCTCCTGTTGAACCAGGACATCTAAAGGAGCGGGACGTTCATTTCGCATGCTCAGTGCGGAAAGCAGTTGTGGCAGTTTTACACTTACCTGTCCCAGGCTGCTCGACAAAGTGCTTTCGAGTTTGAGTATGAACGAGGCAGGCTGCTTCCCATCGAGAATGATTCGGAGCCTTCCTTTCACCGAGTCCTGTTCGATCTCTTTCACTGCTGGAGTGAAAAGCAGTTTGCGACTCACTTGCCAGTCGCCGGGCCACTCCAGTTCCAGTTGGGATGGACTTGCCCGATTACTTCGGACGACTTCGATTTCTGTATGGAGAAACCAGGTTTGCTCCTGCACTCCCAGCGTATGTTGCATTCTTGCTTCCAACAGACCTCTTGCTTGAGAGCGTGGCAATGAGGTCGCTTCAAGTCCGGCGGGTTGCTCAGTGTAGCGATATCGAGGAGTACGACGATTTTCTCTTTCTGACCCAAGAAAGTTGCGATCCGCGCCGGTAAGCTTGTACGGCTTGAGAAAAACGGTTGGATCTTCCGGTATGACTACTTGGAACGTGCCCGTCTGTTGCTTTTCCGTCGGTTCGAGCAGTTCGCAACTGCCGAGGAGTATGGACTCAGCTGAATCGGTATCGGGCAGAGGTTGCCGCCAGCGGATAATCACCTGTGAGAATTGGGCCATGTTGACTGCATATGGGGTGGCGAGCACATAGTTTCCATTGGTCTGACGGGTGACCACCAACGATTCTGCGCCGCCCGTTTCACTTCGTACCAGCTCTGCACGCACCTGCTGGCTGTTCTTTGGAAGCCGAACCTTCCAGGGAAGCTGGATAGGGGCGAAGGGGGCAGGTTTGAATCTTGCCTCGACCAGCGCCTGAGCGTCTTCGATGGTCAGCCGAACATCCCCTTCGATGCCGGGTTTAGTAGTTTTGCTTCCGCTTTCACCGGTCTGCCAGCTGAGCTCCAGAGATGAAAGCACACCTAAGGCTGGGGCGGTGAAGCGGGTTTTGTCAGGGGCAACGGGAGTTAAATTGATGCTGCCATAGCCCAAAATCATTGCACTCGGAATCCTCTCTGGCACCAGGAGTTCCAGTGAAGTAATGGCAGACGACGGTACACGTTCCAGAATCAGGCGTTTTTCTTGTCCTGTTCTTGAGATCTGTACACTCGCTGTGAGTTTAAGCCGACAGACTTGGGGCTCTTTGACGAGTAGAGTCCATTTCTCTGGCTCAGGACCCCAAATCGGCGCTTGGCCATTGAGAGTAGCTGAGGTAAAGCGGATTCCCTTGAAGGGAATCGGTATCACGGCGTTAGGTGTTTCAGTGCGGAACTCCAGTTCAAAAGCCAGGTCAGCAAACTCCTGGCCTGCGACCTGATTGATTTCACCCATGATCTGGCACTTGGCGAAGAGTATCTCTGGGTTGAGCTTATCGCTCTTGGTCTTCTCCGCCTTGCTCATCAACTCGAGATAGCGTTCAGCGGAAAGCACGACACTGCCGGCCCCGAGAGCATCCAGAGCCTTCTTCAGATCTGGAGTCACGACGATGACGCCATTCTCTGGTACCGGCAACTTGTCTAGCGGCACACCCTGAGGACGATCCTGACCTCGACGCTCCGCCGGGCGTTTCTCCTCTGCGGGGGGCTGCCCGGCGCAGACTGTCCCGAAGCCCCACCCAGCAACCACAAGAATCCAAAGATAATACACAAACTTCATGAAGTCATTGTAAACAATGGTTACCCCCTCTGTCATGCTGCAAGTCGGGAGGAGACCACTGATTTTTAGCGACTCATCTATCTGTATCGATACCGCTACAGATTAACATCTGGTGATTTCTTTCTCATACTGCACGGTAGTCCGCCTCATCGCAGTTGAATCGTTCTTGGATATGGCGTATCCTTATCGCATGATGCCATCATACCAAGATACCGTCGTTCTTCCCCGCGCGCGAGGCTGATGCGGGTATTCATCCGAAGTTTCCCAAGAACAGTGACTTTCAGATTGAACTACATCGACGAGTCGAGTCGTACTTCACTACAACGGGCAAATTCCAGCGTGACTGTCCACGCATGTATCTGAAGTCGGCTCTTATCCTGACTACCTTTATTGCCAGCTACGTCCTATTGGTCTTTGTTTCAACCAGTTGGATGACTGCTATTCCGCTCGCTTTTGTGCTGGCCCTGGCTACCGCCTGCATCGGGTTCAACATCCAGCACGACGCCGGACACCGGGCTTATTCCAATGTCGGTTGGATCAACAAACTCATGTCCTGGACGATCGATATGGTCGGCGGCAGTAGCTACATGTGGCACTGGAAGCACGGCGTCTTCCACCATACCTACACCAATATCTCCGGCCACGATAACGATATCGAACTCGGCATCCTGGGCCGGCTCTCGCCACATCAGAAACGCTACAGCTTCCATCGCTGGCAGCACATCTACCTCTGGCCGCTCTATGGGTTCGTGCTGTTCAAATGGCATCTCTTCGACGACTTCCAGTCATACATCACAGGCAAGATCGGTGAGAACCGCTACCCACGACCCAAAGGCTGGGACCTCGTCGTCTTCATCGGCGGTAAGATCATTTTCTTCTCGCTCGCCTTCGTCATTCCGATGCTGGTTCATCAATGGTGGATGGTGCTGCTCTTTTACAGCTTCATCGTTATCGTGACAGGCATCGTTCTCAGTGTGGTATTTCAACTGGCCCACTGCGATGAGCAGGCACAGTTCCCCCTGCCTGTGGGCGATACTGGCCGCATGGAGCATGCCTGGGCGGTGCATCAGGTAGCTACTACCGTTGACTTCGCTCAGCGCAGCCGAGTACTGACTTGGCTGTTAGGTGGACTGAACTACCAGATCGAGCACCACCTCTTCCCCAAGATCTGCCACACGAACTACCCGGCGATCTCGAAGATTGTTCAGCAGGTATGTCACGAGTACGGCTTGCCCTACAACGTGCATCGCACCTTCCGCACGCGCCTGGCTGCACACTATAAGTGGCTGAAGCAGATGGGGCAGCCGCAGATGGCGATGGCTTAGAGTTGCCCTCATGCTCCGCATGAGGGGGCGGGGACATGACGTAACACTTAATATTTATGAATGGCACCCGCGTACCTGGTAAGCAATGCTAGTTTCTAAAACAAATGCCTTTTTCTTTCATAGTAGACCAATTTGAGCCGTTTTAGCACGTCATCAGGAAGCTTTTTCCCGAGCATTTTATCCCAGTTTTTCCGCTGCTCTTCGGTAAAGAACTCTTCCAGGAGCTTTTTCGATCTCAATTCCATAACAACATACATGCTCTCCGGGCTATCATTCATCTTGCGAAACAGAGCCGCGTGTTGCTGATGGACTGACATCGAGAACTGAAGAGAACTCTTTTGCTGCTCCTCGGTAATTCCCGTAAGGGGCGCGGTCACTTCGTTGAAGGCGTAGCTTGGTCCTAAAATCTGGCATCTGAGTTCCAGCAGTCGTTTCTTCTGTTGGACGTTGAGTATTCTTGCCATGGCAAGGTTATACTCTCCGCACTTCTTATTAGATATATCGAAGAAAAACTCGGTGGGATCACGTTTCGCCTGCTTTAGTGTTGTCACATAAGCATCTTGCAACCCCTCCATCGTCTCCATGCACTTCGCGAATAACTGCTTCATCTCCTTGCTCTGCTCAGGAGTGAGTTCCAGTGCTTGGAGGAAGTCGTCACTATCAGCGATTATGATGAAATTAGCGGTGAATTGGCTCATGAGGTTGAGGGGAGTCAATCGAAGCAGGCAGTTCGTCGCGCTCCCTAACGATAGTAAGCACTAGGCTTTGAATTTCTTGCTCTATGATCTTTTTCATGTCAAAGGTGGCGCAGAGCCTTTTGAGCTTTTCCTGCGCTTGTGCCGGCACCTGGGTGCTTAGGTCACGAGTGAACGTGGCCATGTTCTTTTCATAAAAGCTATTGAACAGGGAAGGCACATCGCTCGGGTTCAGAGGATCGCGCTGAGTCACATGCTCTTCCATGCCCTCTTTCGTTTTAACGACGATTTTTATTATTTCCTCGAGGTTATGTTTGGATAACTCCAAGTAGGTGGCGACATATTTATTGCTAAAGGAAAAGTAGCCATGATAATGACACACGATGTAGGCGAAAAGCTCTTGGATTTCCTCTTTATTGAGTACCTCATGGAGGGTTGCGGTATACGCTTTGGTGGCCTTGCGGTCTTCGGCATCTTGAGAACTGTTGGCGTGGAAGGTTTCGAGCGCCTTGGTCATCTTGTCATAACGCGCCCCCAGCCGGTCTTTCATGTGTAAGAGGCTGCGGTGAATAGTGCCCGGGTCAACGAGAATACGCGGTTCTTCCGCTATTAGGCAGGAAAACAAGAAGACCCAAGGCGCGAATGACATGAGTGGCTCCTCGGAAAAATCCACAGCCAATTAATCACCAATGGTGCCACCACCCTCACCACCACTACTACCACCGCCATTCACGGGACCAGCTCCTTGCTCAACGGTATTCGTCGTGGTTTCAACGCCTCCGAAGGCACTTCCTAAACAATTTGCTCCAGCATACTGGTCGAGCGCCAACTGACCCTTGAAAATGGATTCCATCTTATCGGTGTTTAACTTCTGTCTGGCAGCCGGTACAACATAGCTCCTGATTCCCATGACTGTTTCATCCAAGTAGGACTCGTAGGATTCCTGTTGGCCGTTCTTGTAGTAATATCCGACATTGTGCCCCACGAAAACGGTCCCTATGAACGGCAGACTGATCCTTTCCAAGTTGCTCACCATCAAACCGCAGTAACATTCTACTTTGGCTTGTCCAACGATATTGCTTTCGAGATTTGCGCGGCATGTTGTGTGAACCATTATCTTCTGATAAATGTACCTGGTTTTTCCAATATCTGCCTGAACTGGTTCAACAAAGAGATCATAAGTACAATCACTATTTGTTAGACCTAATCCCCTGCCCCTTGTCCAGCCATAGCGCCAATCACACCGGAAGAGCTGATAGCACCAATTGATTGGGTTTCAGTCAAGTTTGCAGCTCTCGCCTCACCTTTGGCAACCTGCGTGGATGCTGGAAAAGGATGTGGCAGGATAACCGTGGATGTTGCCGACGTATTACCAGTGTTGTAAGGTTGATTTGTTTGACCTGGTGCCACGGCAGGATCAAACAAATACATGTGGAGTGGATTCCCGTCACTGCCGTTCACTTTGACATGACCTAAGCTGCGTGATCTACAGTTTGGGTTATCAGCAGAAACATATCGTTGACCGGCGTCAATATCGCCATCACCAGAGGCCGTTGAGGCGACAAGAGTCAGAGAGAGCAAAACCGAAAGCACAACGAAATGAGTTGACATGAAGCAGCCCCCTGTAATGTGTTGCGATCAAACTAATGCACTAATCTTGATGTGTCAAGCATATTCTGATTTGTTATGATTTGTTGTATCGAATCAATTGCCCCTCTCACCAGCTATTCGATTGCATCTGCCCGACGTTCAGTGATAAGGGCAATTCTCTACTATTCTGAAGAAGTCATCAATCGTTTGGAGTAACGTACTATGCCATCGCAGGATGGTTAGCCGGAGTAACGGCAAACCATGGCATTCGAGCCAATGCTGACAGAATTACTGCCACCGCTCCATCACGCGGAGCGTGATGGCAACTCTACTTCGGCAGTGGCACAACCACCACCTGTTCCACGCCTTGATCGCTGAGCGTTCTCACCTGCATCCTTGCCAGGATGCTTTGCATTTCACTCAAGTACAACTGTAGTAATGCAGCAGTGACTGCCGGTTCGGTGGTGGGGAAGGTGGCAATCAGAGAGCGGAAGGCGTCGGCTTCCGACTTGGCCTGGGTCAGTCGGGCGTTGGCGTTGGCTTGGCCGAGGGAGATTACTCGATCTGCTTCCTGCTTCGCCTGGGAGATGTCGGCATTCCTCTTGGCGTTGGCGTCGGTCAGGGCGATGTCGCGCTGGGAGCGAGCACGGTTGACGTCTCGGAAGATTTCGATCAGCTCAGCCGGGGGTTGAGCGAAGACGAGGTTGACCATGTCGATGATCACGCCGATCTGGTAAGGCTTGATGCGATCAGCAAGCCGTTCCCGGAGCCTGCTTTCAAGAGCTGCGGAGCGACCGAGCAGCACCTGGTCGATCTGTTCGCTGGCCAATGTGGTCGTCAGGGTTTCCTCAGCAGCACGGGCGAGGATTTCTTCGATATTGTCCCGGATCAGCACATAGTTGACGAGTTGATCCCGGTTGATGCGGTATTGAATGCTGATCCGCAGGTTAACGATCTGATTGTCTCCCGTCAGTGCCTGGCCGGTCGGCGTCGAAGGATTGATGGGTGTGAGACTATCGTTAGGGCCGACATCTTCAACGAAGCCGAGGGCGAGTTGTCGTTGCTCATCGACAGCGACCCGATCCACCCGATCCAGACCCCAGGGCAGGCCCCAGTGCAGACCGGGGCCACGAAGTTCCGCTAACGGCTGACCACAGCGGCGCACTACGGCCCACTCGCCGGGGGCCACCTGGAACAGGCCGGTCAGAGCGTAGCCGACGATCAACAGCAATATCAAGGCGAGGAGCCAGCGTTTCATTTCTTCTCTCCCGGCACGGCTGGTTTCGATTGCAGGCTGGGGAGATTCTTAAACAGCGACAGCAGCGGATGATCGAGGGACAGGATCAACTGCGTCTTATCATCGGCAAACATCTTCTGACTGCCCCTGAGTAGCCGCACGATGCCATAGAGTTCGGGGTTGGCCTGGGCCGCTTCGTTGAGCAGCCGCACGGTCTCCGCTTCGGCCTGCCCTTCTTTGCGGGTCTTGCTGGCGTCTGCTTCAGCTTTCAGCCGGCGGGCTTCGAGATCGCCCTCTGCCCGTATCTTGGCGGCGCTCTCAAACCCCTGATTGCGGTAAGTCTCTGCCTGCCGTCGGCGTTCTTCACGAATCTTGTTGTAGATATCTTCCCGTACCAGCAATGGATGATTAAATCGCCTCAGCCTGACGTCAATCAGTTCGATGCCTACGGTGTTCGCCAATTGTTCGAGGCTTTGCTGGCTGTCGCCGTTCTTGCCAGCCTGGGTTTTGACCTTATCCATCATCTGGTTGATCTTCAGCTTACTCGCATCGGTGTTGATGAGATCATGCAGAACCACGTCGCCCAACTCGACCTTGAGCCGACTAACCACTTGAGTACGCAGGTACTGCTGGGCTCGTTCGAGGGAGCCGAAACTGCGGACAAATCTATCCACCGCTTCGACATCGTTCTGCTTGCCCATCGAGCCGATCCGCCAGGCGATGAAGAGATCGAAGGTCAAAGGTAATGGCTTATCCTGCCCCGATTCGTCCCGGTCACGAATGAGATATTCCTGTGTTGGCACATCGAACGATTGCAGCCTGCGATCAAACCGGGCCACGCTTTGGATGGGCCAGGGGAGCTTGAACTTGAGGCCCGCCTCGCTTTGGCCATCGTAGGTGGCGACGGGTCTGCCGAACTGGGTGATGTAGACGTACTCTGCCGCATCGACGAAGAGGATGCTGGTCCGGACCGCCACGATGGCGACGATCAGAAGTATGAGCAGAATCAGGAACCGTTTCATGGCATCTCCGGATTGGGCGGGGACCTTTCCCCCAGCGATGGCAAACGTAGCTTCAGTGCTTCAGGATAAATTTGCAAACTGCCTTTGATTCGTGGGTCACGCAGCACCTTGGGCCGCTGGCTGAGTAGCGATTCGCCCGCTTCCACAATCATTCGGAACTGCGTAAGTCGTTTCTGTAGTTCCTTGTTCAGTGTCTTCCCGCCTTGCTCTACGAATGCCAGCATGAGGAAGGCATCTCGTTCCGCCTCGGCACGAACGATACGGGCGAGGGCGTCGCCATTGGCTTCAGCCTGGATGCGGGTGGTGTTCACTGTCTCACGGGAGACGTTCTTTTCCTGATCGATGCGGGCTTCGGTCACCACTCTGCTGCGGGCAGCGAGGGCACGGGTGACTTCGTAGTAGTCCTTCACCACCTTCTGAGGCGGGTGCATATCTTCGAGAGCCAGGGTCGTCAGCTTCACACCCAGGAACTGTGATGACGATGACAACCGTTGTTGGATTCGTGCCAGCACATCTCTTTGGAACTGGGCACGATCAGCGCCAAGAAGTTCCTCAAAGCCCCGTTGGGCAGCTAGTTCCCGCAGTGCTGCTTCGGTTTGAGCCCGAAGGATGGTTTCAACATTAGTTGTACCCAACAGGTACTGCTTGGGATCGGAGAGGACATAGAGCAACGCTGCCTGGACTTCGACGAGGTTGCCATCAGCAGTCATTAATAAGGCTTCTTCGGGATCGGTCAGCAGGTTATCGCTGTGAACGCTGGCCCAGGTTTGGGCATCGTTGGAGTAGCCTGACCGACGAAAGCCGACTTCGACCCGGCGGACCAGATCAGGTTCGACAAGGGTGACCTGATCCCAGGGCCATGGTAACTGCACATGCAGCCCCGGTGGCAACGTATCTTCCAACACTCGGCCACACCGCTGTACTACCCCCACACTACCAGCGGGCACCACGGTTAGCGAGGTGAGTAGGTATCCAAGAATCAGCAAGCCGAGCATTAAGAACCCAATTGCTCTGCCTCGTTCGATCACCCAATGGCTGGCATCGTGCAGGTTAAACTGCTCCATCCAACTGTCAAGCGTCTTGGAAGCGCCGCTCAGCTTCTGCATCACCGGCGACTGGCTTCGTTCGAACCAGAGCAGTCTCATGGAATTGAGCAGCACCAGCAGCGAACCGATCTGGTGGTAGACTGCCGCCCAGATGGGGGACTGTTGTCTGCCATCATCAACGAAGGCTGGAATGAGCCAGGCAATCAGGGCGATGCCAATGACATTCACACCGAAGGCGAACCAGATGATGTTCTGGCGTATGATCTTCACCATCTGCCGGGAGAGTCGCACCAGCATGGGCAGCGATTGCAGCGGATCGCCCATGAGCACGATATCACCCGCCTCAGCTGCGATATCCGTGCCGATGCGATGGCTAATATCGGGGCCGGTGATGGTGACGACACTGAGAGCAAGCCCCACGTCGGCATGGGCCAGAGCCGGTGCATCGTTGACACCATCGCCGACCATAGCAATGGTTTGGGCCACGGGCTGGCTGCGTTTCCAGGCGTCGAGCCGATCGGCTTTGTCGTTAGGAAGGCACTCTCCCGCAGCATCGCTGATGTTGACCCGATCAGCGACTTGCTTGACGACGCTCTGCCGATCCCCGGAGAGAAGAGCGACTTCGATGCCGAGTTCTTTTAACTCCTGAACTACGGCAGCAGCTTCGGGGCGGATGGTATCCCACACGCCGATGGTGCCAATGAGTTCCTTCCCTTTGGCGACAAGGAGTGCGGTCTGGCCCTGTTGATCGAGGGTAGCCAATGCTTCTGTTACAGTGCTGCCCCACTGAAGGCCTTGCTCGTGCAGATAGCGTTCGGTGCCAATGCGTACTTCTTCACCCTGGCATTGGGCTGTGAGGCCTGCACCGGGTCGAGCTTCGAAGCCGGTGATAGGCCACAACTCGATCTGCCGATCCCGTGCCGCTTTCAGCAGTGCCTGAGCGATGGAGTGCTCGCTCTGGCTCTCAGCACTGGCCGCCCAGCGCAACAGATCAGCTTCTGACATGCCCTCCTTCAGCGGTACCAGACTGCCAAGGGAAAGCTGGGCGGTGGTCAGGGTACCGGTCTTATCAAAGACGAGGCGTTTGACCGAAGCAAGTCGTTCTAGCGCCATGCCCCGTTTGACGAGGATGCCTGTCCTGGCCAATCGTGCCAGGGCAGCCATCGTGGTTGCTGGTGTTGCCAGGATCAAAGCACAAGGACAGGCAACGACAAGGACAGCTAGTGCCGGTGCAGCCGCCTGGTAGATCGCTGCCCCGGTGCCTCTCAGATAGAGCCAATGAAACAGGAATGTCAGCGTGGCGATCACCAGCACCGTCGGCAGAAAGTAACGGGCCAACTGGTCGGCTGTTCGTTCACCTTTGCCCTTGGCTTGCAGGGCCTTGGCGGTGGTGGCTATCACCTGCCCCATGACGGTCTGCTGGCTCACCCGCTGCACTTCGACCGTCAGTGCCCCGAACTGGTTGACGGTGCCGGCCAGCACTTCATCGCCGGGACCTTTCTCAATTGGCATGCTTTCGCCGGTGAGGTTGCTTTGATCGATTGACGAACGCCCTTCGACGATCTTCCCATCGACCGGAACCCGTTTGCCGGGCAGGATAGCAACGTGCTCTCCCACCTGAACATCGTCCAATGGGACCATCACCTGCTCGCCGTTGCGGGTGACCAGGCACATCTTGGGGAAGGTATCGACGAGTTGCCTGACAGCAGCCTGAGTACGGCCAAAGGTGTAGGCTTCGAGGCACTCGCCCACCAGGCCGATGATGATGACCTCGGCAGCGACGAGGGGTTGATTGAGAAGCAACGCCGCCAGCACAGCCAATGCCAGTGCCAGATCAGCACCCAGTCGCCCGGCGAGCAGGCTTTCGGCTGAGGTGACGAAGGCCCGTGTACCGCCGAGGAAGGCAGCAAGGGTGGCCCACCGTATCGTGTAACCAAAGAGAGTGAAGGTTTCTGAACCGACAGGCAGCGACAGGCTGAAGGTTCGGTTCAGCCAGGTGGAAAGGCTGGGCCAAAGATCGAGCCCGACCAGCAGCGCAATCAGAAAGGTGAATACATACAGAGCCGCCTGCGATTCCACCGCAAAAGGTTTATCGATGGAGCGAAGCTCACGGTGCATGGGCGGCCCGGGCTGCTAGCGAAGGGAGGCAGGTCTGCGCTTCTGTGCAAGGTACATCATAGGAGGAAGAACCAAAGCACCAAACCCGCCAGCCGCCACACAAAGCATAAAAACCCATCCTACCTCCCAGAGAATATCATTGACAGGCAGAACTTCATCAGTGGAATGCCTGGGGATAAAGACGTGCAGTAGCAAATTGAGCACACCACATATCACGCCAGTCCAGAAGCCATGGGCAATCCCATGCATAGTCCCGGCACCCACCATCGCCGCAGCCAGGATAACGACACTGATCTTCACCATCGTTTCGACCCAGGCTTTTTGCAACCCTACGTCGGCGACCCAGGCTGTCAGGCCAAACTTCAACAGCATCCAGTTGACCGCATCATGGGTGTACCAGAGAGTGAGCAGAATGACAAAAACGGCCAGAATAACCTTCAACCATCGAATATTGGCGAAGATCATCCCCAGCACTGCCTGCCTGAGAAATTGGGAAACACTGATTTCCTGATGATCTTGTGTCAAGGACTGATTCGAAAGAATGCGAATGTTTTTACGATACTGGGGATGCCAGAGCGATTCTCCCAGCAACGCTCCCAGAGCCCCGCCTACTGTAAACCATGCGGGCATGGCAAAGTACAGGCTCGGTGGGATATTGTTGTTGGTGTTGAAGAACATCAGTGTCAGAAACCCAACCATGATGCCGAGCAAAATGCCCAAAGTCATCATTTGGTTTCGCCCCGCCGAGGCCATCATCCCGCCGAGAAAGACACCGACCAATTCCAGGCTCTGCCAGGTGATGAATCCCGCCAGGCTGCCCCAAAATTGTTCAATAGGGGTGTACCAGATCAACACCAGTTCAGCCAGACGGATCAGCATGATGCTGATGCCGACAGTGACCAGCAGGCCTACCATAATCCGAATGATATAGCTCTGCGACCAGTGACCTGGAGTAAAAGGATTGTCAGTCTGCCCCGCCAGTCCCATGGGGTATCCAGTCAAATGGCTGGAGGGTTGCAGAGGTGCGAACTTGTTGGGTGTGAGTGTCGTCAGTGCCATGAATCTGGTTTCCTCATGTTGCCACTCTACTATAGCTCCTAATGTGACATTTCAAAAGAGAAAGACGCTCCCGTGTCAAAGTCAAGTTGGCTGGATCGTGTCAGGCACTTGCGTCTGGTCGTCAGACGGGCCGTGGCTACGCTTCAGGCCGGTTCGCTGAAAAGCATCTTCAAGGGTGCTGGGCTCGCCTTTGAGGAAGTGAGGCAATATCAACCGGGCGACGATGTCCGCATGATTGATTGGAATGTCACCGCTCGACTGGGACAGCCTTATCTCAAGCGATTTGTAGAAGAACGGGAACTTCGCATCTACTTTTTGCTTGACCTGAGTGGCAGCCAGATGATTGGTTCCGGTCATCTCCACAAGCGTGACGTGGCAGCCGAGGTCATAGCTCTCTTGTCTCTCGCCGGGCTGCGTCAGGGAGACAGTCTGGGATTGATCACTTTCACCAACGGGATTCAGAAGTACCTGCCTCCCCGGCGTGGTGTACGCCATGCGCTGAGGTTAATTTATGAATCGCTCTATGCTGACCCGAAGCACCTGGGAACTGATCTCAACAAGGTCCTACAGTTCGCCTCTCGCATCGCACGGCGGCGCTCCGTGGTTGTTATCCTGAGTGATTTTATTGATCGCAACTGGCAGGGTTCGCTGGATAAGCTGGCTTATCGACATGATGTATATGCTATTCGCACCCATGCCCAACTTGATGAACAATTGCCAGACGCCGGTCTCCTTGCGCTCAACGATATGGAGACTGGAGAAGTCCGATTTGTCGATTCAACTCACCAAACCCCGCAATCGATTCCATCTTCGCTTGAACAGAAGAATCAAAAGCAACTGCACTGGATACACCTTGGAACGCAGGGCAACCACGTGCCTCAATTGCTCTCTGCCCTGCGGCAACTACGCAGATTCACACGCTAGTCCAACTTCTCTTGCATTTATCTGGCTTCCGGGTATCGTCCCGCCCTGGATGAAGGAATGTTCCAGGCTGGGAGCATGTTATGAAGACCGGGCATCTGTTGAGCATTGCAGGTTGGGCGTTCGTCGTGATGGGATGCTGCTCTCATTCAGTGCTTGCTCAGGGAAAAGGCGATCTGCTGCTTCCTCCCTCCGGTTCACTGCCTCGCGGAACAGGCAATCCTGCCAAGCGCGACGTTGTTCAGCCTGTAGTACCCACTGATCAGCCCGCAGCTAACATTCAGCAAACTTCCAGTAACACTCCCAGGGGAGTGGTCAAATCGAGGGTAGTCGCTCGGATCAACGGATCGCCCATTCTCGAAGAAGAGGTAATTGCTTCCGCGACGATGATGTTTAACGAGGCCAAGAAGCGAATTGCTGAGCAATACTGGGGACAGTTGGAGCGTGAATTACAGGCCAAGGCGCTGGACGATCTGATTGTGGAAGAAGCTATCATTCAGGATGCCGCTATCAAGATCCCGCCCCAGTCGATCAAGAAGATACAGGAAGTGGCAAACAAGGAGTTCGACAAGCTGCTTCGCAAAGATAAGGAAGTAGTTAAGCTCAAGACCGATGATGAGCTCAAGGAATACTTCAAGACCCAGGGTAAATCGATTGATCTGATGAGGCGGCAGTTCATCCGCAGTTTCCTGGCTACGCAGTGGATTCGTGAACTGTGCCGGGATTTGAGTGACCAGGAGACGACCCGGGAAAGGCTACTCGAGTACTACCGGGCCAACCCGCAAGAGTTTCTTAAGAAGGAACGAGTTGTCTGGCAGTACATTTACATTGACGTTGATCGCTATGAAAACGCCCAATCAGCTCGAAAGGTCGCAGAGACCGTCTGGCAACTTCTTCGCAACTCCAAGACTGAGAATGAGTTCAACGCCATCGTCACTAAATACGCCGATGGTGTCTCCAAGGCCCGAAGCGGCTCCGGTGAAGGCAACCTGCGAGGGGAAATTAAGCCGACAGAGCTTGAGCGTTTCGTCTTCGAGCAACAAGGTGGCGGGCAGGGGCCTGTGGTCGAGACCTCACGAGGCTACCATGTTTTCAGAGTTGTTGAACACACTCCTGAAGAGATGATAAGCTTCGAGAAGGCATGCATCGAACTCCGCCGCAAGATCGAAGACAAAATCTATCAGAGCGAATTCGTTCGATTGAGCAAGGGCATGCGCGAGCGGGCGTTTATCGAGATGCTGGATAAGGCTGAATAAGAGTATCCTGCCAACACCCCCATCACTTCCGATAATACATGCAGGAGACCCGCCTGCATGTCTGCATTGTTATTGCCCGAGACCGATCCGACCCGCATCGAGATGGATGTTCGCACCGACGAGATGCTCGTCAATATGGGGCCACAGCACCCCAGTACCCACGGCGTGCTACGGCTGGTGCTGCGTACGGATGGTGAAGTGGTTTCGGAAGCAACGCCCCACCTGGGCTACCTGCACCGCTGTGCTGAGAAGATCGGCGAAAATGTCACGCCGATTCAGTTCATCCCCTACACCGACCGGATGGACTACATCGCGGCGATGAATATGAACCTGGGCTATAGCCTCGCCATCGAGAAACTCTGTGGCATGAAGATACCAGCCAAGGCTCAGGTGATACGGGTGATCGTCGCTGAACTCAACCGCATTGCCAGCCACTTACTGGGCATGGGGGCGTATGGCCTCGATCTTGGCAGCTTCACCCCTTTCCTTTATGGCATGCGGGAACGGGAAAAGATACTTACCCTCTTTGAGAACCTCTGCGGGGCGAGGCTGACTTATTCCTACGTCACCATCGGCGGTGTGCATGACGATCTGCCTGAAGGCTGGATCGATCAGTGCAAGGCTTTCCTTGATGAGTTCGTACCTCACATCAAAGAGTATCATACGCTGCTGACGCGGAACCACATCTTCATCAAGCGAACCTGCCAGCTCGGCGTGCTCACCAAATCGATGGCTCTTGCCTATGGCTGCTCCGGGCCGGTGCTGCGTGCTTCGCTGGATAGCCGTCAGCACGATCATGCCTGGGACCTTCGCAAGCTGGAACCCTACACCGGCTACGAGACCTACGACTTCAAGGCGATCATCCCGCCGTTCGCTGAAGCCCCCCGTGAGGCGGTCATCGGCGATTGCTGGCACCGTTACTATGTTCGCATGCTGGAAGTAATGGAGAGCATCAAGATCATTCGTCAGGCGCTCGATCGGTACTCCACTGCTGAGGGCAGCCATCGTATTGAACCGCCGAGGTATCTGAGTGCCGGCGAGTGTTATGTGGAGACCGAGTGCCCACGGGGCCAGATGGGGTTCTACGTGGTGGGACGACCGGCAAGGGATGGTGTGCCGCTGAGGGTGCGGGCAAGATCATCATGCATGGCGAATCTGAGCATGATTCATGAACTATGCCGGGGATGTTTGGTCGCTGACGTGCCAGCGATTCTCGGCAGCCTCGACATCATGATGGGCGAGATTGATCGGTGATGGTAGACATCACGCTCCGCGTGATGAAGCGGAGACATGACGAATATCCACATCTAAGCTAATGGCAGCACAACCCCGCCCCATCACGCGGAGCGTGATGTCTACCATCAAGAGCGTTTCAGCCAGTGAGCATACTGGATCGGCAAGATGTTCTGAGGCGTCGGCACGCCAAGTTCTTTCGCAGCATGGAAGGGCCAATAGGGATCAGCCAGCATCGCTCGCGCCAGCATGACAAGATCAGCATGTTTCAGAGCAATGGCAGCTTCAGCCTGCTTGGCGTCAGAGATCATCCAGCCGACGGCAGTGGGAATGTCCACTTCTTTCCTGAGGCGACCGGCAATGGGGATCATGAAGCCGGGGCCCCAGGGAATCTTGGAGATGTCCGGGGTGGCGAAGCCCATGCTGACATCAATCAGATCAAGGCCTAGTTCTTTGAGCTTCTTCACTAGGACGATGGATTCTTCGACAGTAACGCCGCCTTCGACGAAGTCGGTGGCGGAGATTCTTGCCGTCAGCGGCAGACGTTCCGGCCAGACGGCACGGACGGCGGCGAAGGTTTCGAGGTGGAAGCGGATGCGGTTCTCCAGGCTGCCACCGTAGTTATCGGTGCGATGGTTGGCGAGAGGCGAGAAGAAGCTATGGGCGAGGTAGCCATGAGCAAAGTGGAGTTCGAGCCATTCGAAGCCAGCCGCCAGCGATCGCTTGGCCCCGGCGACGAAGGCATCTTGTACTCGCTTGATATCACTTACCGTCATCGCATTGGGAACGTTGGGCAGATTCGCGCCGAAGGCAACGGCTGAGGGAGCGATAATCTCCCAGGCACCTTGCTCCGGCTTCAGATGGTTATCTCCTTCCCAGGGTTTATTGGCACTGGCCTTACGACCGGCGTGGGCGAGTTGGATGCCGGGGACAGCTCCGTGCTGTTTCATGAATCGGGCGATACGGGCGAAGGGCGCGACATGATCATCAGACCAGATGCCGGTATCGCCCGGACTGATACGTCCTTCGGGAGAGACACCAGTCGCTTCAGCAATGACCAACCCTGCCCCGCCGATGGCCCGCGAACCGAGATGGACGAGATGCCAATCGGTCGCCAGCCCATCGTGAGCCGAGTACTGGCACATGGGAGAGACAGCGATGCGGTTGCGGAGGGTGACATCCTTCAGACGAAACTCGGAGAAGAGTTCAGGCATGGTGCGTTCCTTGCTGATCAAAGCGTGACAGAGGTGAATAGGAATGTTAGGATGTCTGAGAGTGAAGACCATGTTACGTTCATGCAGGTTCCATGAAACAACTCCTCGTCATCATCAAGCCGTTCCAGGCTACTGCCGTTCTTGATCTCGTGGCATTGCACGAGGTGGAGGCTTGTTTCGTTGATGAAGTCAAAGGGTATGGCAGGCAGAAGAACAATCTCGAACAGTACCGGGGTAGCGAGTATAATCTGGCGTTTCTGCCGAAGGTCGAGATCACCATCTGGGCTGAGGATGCGGTGGCGGAGAAACTGGCGAAGGAGATTGCGGGCGTGGCTCATACCGGGTTGATGGGGGATGGGAAGATTTTTATGACCGATGCGAGCTGGCCGGAGGCGATTGAGTTTTGAGTTGTGCTGTAGCGGAACTCGCGTAGAGTTCCGTCGAGATGAAGATTGAGTCGTGTTCATAAACGGAAGTCTTGGCGACTTCCGCTACAACGCATGGCGAAGGGATTCAGTCCCCGCTCCCCCTCACCCCCGGCCCCTCTCCCTCCGGGGGAGAGGGGAGAAATACAGCACCTCACCCGGCCATCACCTTTACTACTTCATCTCTTAACTTGGGGGCATCACCGAGGCAACCGGTAGTGGACCAGGCTAGCCAGCGGCGGAGGGTGAGTTCTAAATGTTCTGCTACTTCGGGGTGTTCGCTGATCGTGTTGTTCATGTCCCAGCGGTCTTCGGGTTTGCGGTAGAGTTGTAGAGGCGTGTCGTGTTCGGGATGCAGCGGGACGATGAGGTGCCAGTAGAGCGAACGCAGGCCGGCTTCGAGCACCTGTTCATCCTGACTGTGCAGCAGTGAGACAGCGTACTCACGGTAACGCCCTGCCTGCCCTTGAGTGAAGCGGACAAGATGATCGCCCTGGGTATCGACCGGAGCTTCGCCGACGAGGCTCTGGTAGATCGTGACCATCACATCTTCGGGCTGGGTGAAGTGATGCACCCGTTTGCCGGCCCCTGCTCCCTTGGGGAAGCGGATGATCAGGGGTAGATGGCATCGCTCTTCATTCAGACCATCGGGGCGGTCAGCCACCGGGCCATACTCGCCAAGCCATTGACCGCCGCTGCTTTGGACGACGACCATGCACTCGTTGGTGAGTTCCAGTTCATCGAGGAGCTTGAGGAACTGGCCCATGAGATCGTCGAGGTAGCGCATCACGCCGCCGTAGGCTAAGCGCCAGCCGAAGCGGGAGGGTGCGGGACTCGGTTCTTCGGGGTCGAACTCGAAGATCGGTTCAGCCTTGGCTTCATCGTCGTCACTCGTTTTCTCGGTCGGCCCTTCAGCGAACTCTTCTTCACGCCAATCGGGGAGGAGTGCACCGAGCTCGAGGTTGAGTAGCCAGTTTTCGTAGTGCAGGCCGTATTGTTGCAGCCAATCGACGCCATGCTGGAGGACTGCATCACTCAGCGTGGGTTGTTCGAGGGCAGCGAGATCATGATCGGTGACGACGCCAACGTGCTTCCAACTGGCAGTGTAGCTGAGATGATGCATCACCCGATGATCAGCGAAGTAGGCGGAGCTGCCGTTGTTGGTCGAAAGGGCTGCGGTGAGTTCATCGAGGGTGACAACGGTGCTGTCAGCGACCGCTTCCTCAGCATCGAGCGGCGCGAGGTGGCTGGCATAGTGCTGATCGAAGACTACGCTTTGCGAAGCGAGCTTGTCGAAGTGGGGCGTAGCAGTCAGGTTGCCGCCGTAGGTGCCGAACGCATCGAGCCGGGCGCCATGGAGTGTGAGGACAATTACTTTCATCGAAGAATCTATCCGCTTTCGTAGGGCGTATCATATAGGGCAGATGCTGATAGTTATAATGAGAATAGGCTCGATTTCCTCATGGAAGTGGGCAAGACGACCGTTTTCCGAGCAGGGCATGATGCTTCCTTGCGTACATTGATTAAAGGAATTGCACTCTCCTTCTCCTCCCCTTACCAAGGGGAGGTTGGGTGGGGTTTTGATCAAGCGAAAATTACCCCCTCTAACTCCCCCTTGGAAAGGGGGAGAACCAGACCGCACCTGGAGTGACAGAATGCCCGCCATGATTGATGTCGATCACGACCGGATACAACGTGCTGTGCGGGAAATCCTGCTGGCGGTGGGCGAAGATCCGGATCGTGAAGGGCTGAAGGAAACGCCGGCCCGGGTCGCCCGCATGTATGCTGAGGTCTTCTCCGGCCTCAAGGTTGACCCGGCCATTCATCTGCGAAAGGTGTTCACGCAGAAGTACGATGAGATGGTGCTGGTCAAGGACATTACCTTTGAGAGCATGTGCGAGCATCATCTGCTGCCTTTCATTGGCAAGGCTCATGTGGCGTATCTGCCTAACGGCAAGATCGTTGGTCTTTCGAAGTTAGCGAGAGTAATCGAAGTCGTTTCTCGTCGGCCCCAGGTGCAGGAACGGATTACCGAGACAGTCGCTGACCTCATCGAACAAGAATTGCATCCACGAGGCGTTGGTGTGGTGCTGGAAGCGGAGCACTTCTGCATGTGCATGCGTGGCATCCGCAAGCCGGGCAGCATGACGGTGACCTCCGCCATGCGCGGTGGGTTCAAGGAGAATCATTCGACCCGCATGGAGTTGATGTCGTTGATTTATGGAAAACAGACGTAAGAATCATTTAAAGTATCGTCTGCTGTTCGTGGTTATTTTGTGATCTTCCTGAGTACGATCATGACTTCGGCCTAAATAAAATTCAAACAATCAGAAGAGAACTGAACCAGCCAGGCCGGCAACGAATTACCGGCCTGAACTGGCCTGACTCTGTTCATTCCGCAATTCAGCGAGGCTGTTTAGGAATGATTGAACGACGCAGAGCACGCCGGTTTGTGGTTTCGACGGAGTTACTTGGTCGATGCAGCAAAGGGCTTGGGTGTCTCGACTTCTTCAAAGGCCTGACAGGCCTTCTCGAACTCCGCTACTTCCTTTTCAGCCCGCTCTTTTGCGTACCCGTACTTTTCCTGGATCTTGCCAACTAGTTGATCTCGGGTTCCATTGACGATGGCCAAGTCGTTATCAGTCAACTTGCCCCACTTTTCTTTGACTTTGCCTGTTAACTGCTTCCATTGGCCCTTGATGGTATCCATATTCATGACAAACTCCCGATAAGATAAAGTGCTGTTACTGTGCCTACGGATACACCGTGGCAAACAGATGCCAGTTATGCAAGGACTGTGCCAGCGACGATCAGATATCGAACTATCGAAAATCACTTCAGCGAATGACTTTGAATCCCTAGCTATTCACTAAGAATATTTTCCGGTAATAAGTTAAAGAACAGGACGTTGCAGCTGCAATTTCATTGTCCGATCATAATCGAGATAACCGTACTCTGCTTCATGCGCACTAGGTTGCGCGGTGTTGAGAGTTGAATCAAGCATCAAGCTTCATTTCTGCCGAAGAAGCAATAGGCTGGGCTGTATGAGAGATAGGCAGTTTAACTATGAATTCACTACCCTTGCCAATACCGGGACTTTTGGCTTCAATCGTGCCGTGATGTAGTTCTATGATCCCTTTCACAAGAGCCAGCCCGATACCCAATCCACCCTGACCGTGTTGTTCTGAACGAGGCAACTGGTTGAACATCTGAAAGATACTTTGCAGCATTTCAGCCGGGATGCCCATGCCATTGTCTGAAACCTTAATGACGATCTGTTCTCCCTCGACAGTAGCTGAAAGAATAATTTCCCCCTTCGGACTGGTGTACTTGGCGGCATTGTTCAACAAGTTAACCACAGCTTGTGTGATGCGGGTAGAGTCGCCTTCAAAGTATACTTTTTCGGGTGGCACTAATACCGTCAGCGTATGCTGTGCAGCTTCAATCAGCGGCCTGCTGGTTTCCACCGCCGCTTCAATGATAGCGCTGATCTCCACGGGCTCCATCCGCAGAGTGATCTTGCCCCGAGTGAATCGAGACAGATCGAGCAGATCATCAACTAACCGAATAATCTGGTTCAGTTGCCGTTCGATCATCCCTCTGCAACGCTCGATAGTCTGCGGATTATTATCTGCCAGTCGCATGATTTCGAGAGCATTGCGAATGGGGGGCAGCGGATTCCTCAGCTCATGAGCCATGCTTGCCAGGAAAACGTCCTTACGCTGATTGGCCAGCCGTTGTTCTTCTTCCTGAAGCTTCTGATCATGAATATCGGTGCTGGTGCCATACCATTTAATGACTTCGCCACTGGCATTGAAGACGGGGACACTACGTAAGAGAAACCAGCGATAGTTGCCATCTAAAGTATGCTTGATCCGTAATTCGTTTTCATGGATGGATTGAGTCTCAACAGCCTTTTGCCACGACTCTTGCACGGGCTGCCAATCGTCGGGGTGAATGACGCCCTTCATCATCTCGAAATTGCGTGATTCCTCAAGAGTCAAACCAGTGTAGACCACCCACTGGCTGTTGATGTATTCGACCGAGCCATCCGGTTCGCTGATCCAGACGATCTGTGGCATCGCGCTGGCCAGATGGCGAAATCGCTCTTCACTGTTCTTCAAAGCCTGATCGGTTTTTTCACGGGCTGCTATCTCGGAATGGAGCGCCAGGTTCGTGGCTGCCAGGTCCTTGGTTCGGGCTGATACCAGCTTTTCCAACTCACCGGAGTGCAGGTGCTGGAGTAACGTATACCGAATGGCACGATCCAGCTTGGCCGCGGTCAGTTCCTTCTTTTCAAGAAAGTCCGCAGCTCCGAGCTTCATGGCCGAGTAATCTACATCCCGCTCGCTTTGCCCGGTGAGGATAATAACAGGTATGAAGCAGCCACGTCCCTTGGCATCACTTAATAAGTCAATGCCGCTGCGTGCTCCCAGGCGGTTATCCAGCAGACAGATGTCATGGTTGCCACTGCACAACGCCTCAAGCCCGGTTTCATAGTTGGCCTTCCAATCGATCTCAAATCCATCTGGATCTATTTCGGCCAGCATATCCTTGGTCAGAAAATAGTCTGAGTCATCGTCGTCAATTAACAGAACTTTAGTGGGCTTCGTTGCCATAGCCTCCTCCGTTCGGCAACTCGACGATTTCCAGCCAGTATTTGCCCATGGTCCTAATCACGTCGATCAGGGCAGCCAGGGTGACAGGTTTGGAAATATAGGATGTTGCCGAAAGATCATATGATCGGTGAATATCTTCCTCTGCTTTGGAAGTAGTCAGTATGATCACCCGAAGATTTTTGAGACGTGGGTCTTTCTTGATCTCTCTCAATGCTTCCCGTCCATCCATGCGAGGCATGTTGAGATCAAGAAGCAATAATCCAGGATAAGGAGAGCTGGCTGGGTCAGTGTATTTTCCCCGTCGGCACAGATAGTCCATCAGTTCGACGCCATCTTCAACGAATCGCAGATCGTTGTTGAGATGGCTTTCCGCGAAGGCTTCCTTCGTCATCTCGCGGTCATCAGGATCGTCATCAGCCATAAGTATTGTGATAGGCTGTGCCGTTTTTTCATTGCCTGGCATGTCATTCCTTTCGTGCAGCTATTGGTTGGGTTACAGGCAAGCGTACCGAAAAAGTAGCGCCCTCTCCAGGACGGCCTTCCGCCGTAATCGTGCCTCCATGGCGCTCCACGATCTTCTTGCAAATAGCCAATCCCAAGCCAGTGCCTTCATATTCGCCACGTCCATGCAGGCGTTGGAACAACTGGAAGATGCGTTCAGCATATTGATTTTCAAAGCCTACGCCGTTGTCGGTGAAGACCAGTTCACACCAGGCTGACTCGTCTAGAATACTACTTGAATTGTTCCGCTGCCTGACGTGCAGAACTGATGGCACTCCCGGGCGATGAAACTTCAGACCGTTGCCCAGAAGGTTTTGGAAAAGCTGCCGCATCTGCAATCCGTCCGCTTCGATGGTGGGCAAGGGATTGACCGTTATCGTGGCGTTCGTTTCCTGCATGCGGACTTCAAGATCAGCCAGTACGCCTTTTACCACTTCATTGAGATCAACGGGGACGAAAGGCTTGCCCCTGGTGCCGACGCGAGAAAAAGTCAACAGGTCTTCGATGAGTTGCCTCATGCGCGCGAAGAGGACTGGATACGATCGATGTAGTCCTTCCCGGTATCGTCCAATTGTTCTCGATACTTCGTCACCAGGCGATCACTGAAGGCCTGGATCTTTCGCAGAGGTTCCTGAAGATCGTGCGATGCCACCGAAGCGAACTGTTCGAGTTCCTTGTTGCTGCTCTCCAAAACTCCTGCAAACTTGAGGGTCTCCTCTTCGAGGCGCTTGCGTTCTTCAATTTCTTCCTGTAGAGAGACATTGGTGACAAGCAATGCTTCAGTTCGATGTTGTACCCGTTGTTCCAACTCATTGTTGGATTGCCGAAGAAGCTGTTCCATCGATGTGCGATATGTGAGCTGTTGTCGAACCAGAGCGAAGGCTGCGAACGACATGACGATCATGATCAGGCTTCCCCCCACCAGCATGGCCACGGCCCGTGTTTTTGTCGCTGAAACCTGTTCACTAAGAAACTGGAGTTGCTCTCGCTCGTGATCATTCATGACGCGAACCAGGTCACGCGCATCATCCATGTACTTCTTGCCTCTATCCTGAAGTATCTGCTGTCGAGCTGCTTCAAATCCTTTAGTACCGACGACGACCAGCACCTCTTTCATTTCCTTGAATTTGAGATCGATGGTTAGTTTCAATTGCTCCACCTTTTCGAGCTGAAACGGATCATCCGTGAACAACTCTAGAAGGCGCGGTTAACTTGGCGTCTAACAGGTTCAGCGCTTGATCGTAAGGTTGGAGGTAACTATCTCTTTGGGTAATGACATAACCACGATGGCCAGTTTCAGCATTTAACAGGAGTTTCTCTATCTGGTCGGTCAACAGCATCATTTCATATTGATTTTTGACCTGATCCGTACTTTGCGCAACATGGCGGAAGTTGATATAGGAGAGCACCGAATTGGCGATCAGCACCAGGAAGACAAGCGTCCACGTCAGGCTGACGGAATAATCCTGTAGCCATTTTTTCGTTGCACTCCCTATCACTGTGGCTCATCCTCGTTTTGTTGGTAGTGCTTTCTTACATTATCCTTGAGGCTAGTCTCGTGCCAACATAAGTTATTCATGTAGTCACTTCTGTGAAAGAAGCTACTTCCAACGGTGACAACTTCATGAATGAGAAGATACAACATTCCTCAACCGACCCCCAGTACCGCCAGCGGTTGCTTGTGGTCGAGGACAGTGCCGATACGCGGGCGTCGCTACAGGAAATGCTTCAGCTTTCCCTCAAACTTGAGGTCGATGTCGCCGAAGATGGCCTGGCTGCCCTCAAAATGCTTGAAGCCAAGCCCTATAGCGTCGTTATTACCGACTTGCGTATGCCCCGCATGGCCGGAATGAAATTGATTGAGGAAATCCAGGCTCGTCACATCAATGTTACTGTCATCGTGACCACCGGTCATGGCAGCGTTCAAGACGCTGTACATGCGATGCGCATGGGCGCTTACGATTTCCTCACCAAGCCTCCTGATCCTCAGCATCTGTGCCTTCTGATCCAGCGGGCTCTGGAGGAACGCTCTCTCCGTGATGAGGTGTCAGCGCTTCGAGCACAACTCCAAAGCAAGCACTCCTTCAAGAATGTACTCAGTAAAAACGCCCGCATGCATGAGATCTTTGATCTGATTGGACATGTAGCTGCCACAACCACGACCGTGTTGATCCAGGGTGAGACCGGCACTGGTAAAGAGCAATTGGCCCTGGCTATTCATGAGGCTTCGGCCCATCATCGATCGGGTCCTTTTGTAGCCATTAACTGTGCCGCTATTCCGGAAACGCTTCTCGAAAGTGAACTCTTCGGACATGAAAAGGGTTCGTTTACAGGGGCAGCTACCCAGCGTAAAGGCCGCTTTGAGATGGCCCATGGCGGCACCCTCTTTCTGGACGAAGTGGGCGATATCCCCCCTATGATGCAGATTAAGCTGCTACGAGTGTTGCAAGAGCGAAAGTTTGAACGCATAGGCGGCAGCGAGACCATTGAAAGTGATTTCAGGCTCATCGCTGCGACGAACCAGCCACTGGCAGCTCTGGTCGATCAAGGCAAGTTCCGAGAAGACCTCTATTATCGATTGAACGTAGTGCAGATCGACCTGCCGCCTCTTCGCGACAGGCCCGAGGATATTGCACTACTTACAGCGCACTTCGCGCAAAAGTATGCTCAACCTGGTCAGAAGCCGGCTCAGGTAGAGGCTGAGGCAATGGAAGCATTGGTCAATCACAGTTGGCCAGGCAACATCAGGCAACTCGAGAATTCTATTGAGCGAGCCTGTCTGACGGCTTCAGGAGGCATTATTGGAATCAAGCATCTTGCTCTGGAACAACGAGTCGGAACCCCAGGAAAGGGACAGCTTCCTGTTGATGTTACGAAGCCTTTGCCTGAACAACTTGCTGCTATGATTGCCGCTTTTGAAAAACGATATCTTCGACGAATGCTCAAAAGAACACGGGGGCATGTCGGCAGATGTGCCAAGCTCTCTGGCCTGTCTCGGCGAAGCATCACTGACAAGATCGCTCAGTACGGCATCGATAAAGCTGAGTTCAAAGAAGAGTAAGTTCGGCACAGCGCTGCATGGGGCTTCTCCGTCACCATGCGTGACACTGTGCCGAACTCGTTTCAAGTATCAGGTAACTATCTCTGACCGACGATCATTCCAATGAGAGAAGTTCATTGCTTCTCCGGAGCCGCACCAGGCACCTAAAGCACAGCCCATCAGCCCTAGAAGAAGAGCTGCTACCGCTCCCAGAGCTGCGTTGCGAGTAGCCTTCGCTGCCGCGGTATCTTGATAGTTTGTGGTTTTGGCTTTATCTGTTGAAACAGGCATCGAACCGCTCAAATCAGGATTGTTTATCCATGCTGGATGATTGCCTGCTAATCCGCCCAGCCACCCGCCCATGTAGGAACTGGCACCTTGGGCTGCGAGGAAGACGATAAGGGGGATCGTAACAACCCAGACGATTGCTCCATGCATCATTGCGGTTTCAGACCAGCGAATGCCGGCGATCTTGCTGGCTACCCAGCCACCCCCGACGAAGGCCAGGAACACGCCGAAGACATTGAACACAAGACCCAGCCAGGCGAGGGTTTTCCATTCAAGGACAACACGAGAAGGGCCCAATAGATGAGCGCCAACGGAGATTCCTATCAATCCAAAGACGAGGATAAGGGCAAGGATGGTCAATGAACCGACGATAACTGCTGACCAATTCACCGGCCAATGCACCCATTTGACAGGGACAGTTTCCAGAGATGAATGACTGGACATAGAGAAGCTCCTGAGATGTGTGGGGATATGGATTTAGTGGCCAACGCCGAAGAGGAAGAGCACGATAAGCAAAAGGCCGGGAACGCCCAGGAACCATAACAGGGCATAGATGCCGACAGTTTTGCCAGTAACTTCACCTCGACGAATGTCGTCTTTGTCTCGTAGCATCATGGCTGAGTACCTCGTTGAAAGGGATTTCCTCCGAACGAAACACTCATTGCAATCATCGTGCCAATGTGCCAAGAGGTCGATTATGCTCTTTGAATAGAGCCTCTTATGACAGATCAGGCATTATTTTTCTCATTCGTCGGCACATGAGTGCGTCAAAACAAGCCTCGATGTGAAAGACACTTCGCGCTAGGCGTTTGTTGGTGATTGATACAGAGTATGGCACCAATCCTGCTACTTCGAGGACGTGCCCGTTGATACGGAATCAAACGGGTGGCTATACCATCTGGAGATATGACATGCACAATCACATTAACTGGGGTGAAGTGGAAGCTCACTGGGACGACTTCAAGGATCGAATCAAAGACAAGTGGAATAAGCTGACAGAAGACGATATGCGTGACATTCGTGGCGATCGGCATCGCTTGACGCAGGCCCTGCAGGATCGTTATGAACTGACCCGAGACAAAGTCGAGAAACAACTGGATGACTTTATTGAAAACGCTGGCTCCTGGGTCGAGGGAGCCAGGCAGCGAGTGGTGCAGGCAGCCCAACGAGGCAAGCACTACATCCAGGAAAACAGTATTAGCGACATGACTGCCGACCTTCGGGGTGTCATTCGTAAAAACCCGATCCGCAGTGCGCTGGTAACCCTGGGAATTGGTTACATGCTGGGGAAGATAACTTCCCTGGGTTCGAGAGCTTAACTTAATCCTTAAACGAAAGAGCCGGCCTCCCAATGACGCCGGCTCTTTTCGTTGGAACAAAAGAAGCTGATACTCTTGCAAGTACCAGCTTCTCTGTCAGCGACCTGAGACTCTATTTCACGGTCAATTTGAAAGACTGGGTCGTCTTCTCCAAGCCCACCGTGTTGGCAGTAATTATGACGGTATGCTCCCCCTGTGTGGCGTCGGCAGCAGCCTTTAAGGTCAGGGTAAGCGAAGATGCGCCGCTGGGAATAGTCATTTCTTTCTCGACCACCTCCACACCAGTTGGCAGTCCACTGATGGCGATAGTCACCGCGTCGTCAAAGTTGGTACGGGAAATCTTGATGTCCACCTTGTCGGTGGCGCCCCGTGCGATGGTTTGATCCTTGGCTGCCGTCAGCTTCAGTTCCTTACGAACAGGCTCGCCTGTCTTGGTGGAAAGCTTGGTGCCCACAGTAGTGGTGGATTTGTCACAACCGACGGCAAGCGCAAAACAAACATCAGAAGAATGAGCTTCTTCATGAGTAACTCCAATGAGTGATCGAACGTAACACAGGACAATGTATCATCGCAATCTTCATGCCATCGCTGGCATGAAGTAGTGTTGCTAAGAGTGAGTCAAGTTAGTTGGCCAGTCGTCTGAGCACGAGGACGGCTTGGTTGCCAGCCCCACCCGAACCTACAGGCGGAGGCTGCGTAGTTGTCGATGGAGGCTGAGGTTGCCTTGGCAAAGGCAAGTTGGGATCACGAAAGCCTGGAGGTTGAACAGTCCCAGCACCGGGAGGGCTGAGGGTTCCATTCAACTTGGTAGAGAGGGTTCCATTGTCAGTGCCACTAACAGGAGGTTGGACTGACTTCTGATCTATTTCATTCGTTGCTCCAATGACACTGATCGAGAAGAACTCGGTGCTGTGCACATACACCCCTCGTTCCGAGTTGGCCGTCGGTTGAATGATGCCTGTGGGAGCAACTCCGCCATTGACATTCTGTGGGTTGGTATTCACAGGGTTGGGGACGGTATTAATGGGGTTTGATGTTGTCTGGTTGGTTTGGGGGATTGGTGTATTGGGCGGCATCCCAGCACCCGTCTGCCAAGGGTTGGGCTTCGAGGAATCCAGTGGTGTCAGCATAATCGTGTTATTGGGCCCGAAGGCGAGTTGAATCATCTTGCCAGGGAATTTGCCGTCACCCGGGAAGGTCAGGATGTTATTGCGGATGACGACCTTGAGGGTGTTCATGCCTGGCAGAATCTGGCCGAACTTCTCGTAGGCCAGAATCTGATAGGTGCCATCTACCGGCACCTGGTACATCGAGCCGTATTGCCCCTGAGATATTTGCGATTTCGAGGGGTCTTGGTTGTTCGGCAACTGACCGGGCGGATTCTGCACCGGAGGGTTCTGAATCGGCGGAACCTGCACTTGAGCGATACACAGTGCGCTCGCACACAATAACGTCAACATGGCGATACTCCTGGTTGGTCGATAAAGAAAGCTCGACACTACAGTGCCGAGCCTTGGTTGAAACTAGATGGATTTGTTTGTCTTGCGATTGAACGGGTAGGGACGGGAGTAGGCATGTCTGACAGCAGGCTCGACCTCATCCCATTGCAGCACGGTGGAACCTTCTCGCTTCTCCCACTCATCTTCCAGGACATCTTCCACCTGATCAAACGGGGCCGTTTGACGTTGTGCCTTGGCGGTCAGTCCGTAGTGATAGGCGTCACGATACTCTTCGATAGGACGGCGGTTTTCGTCTTCCTCAAGAGTTTCGTAGTAATCATTCAGCCATTGTTGCTCAAGGGTGGGATCAATGACTTCGCCGACTTCCTTACCGGCCAACCCGCCGGCAACTGCGCCTATAACGGTGCCCACAGCAGCCCCAACCGGACCGCCCACCATACCTGCTGCGAAGCCTGCGCCGCTCCTCCCAGAGCTGCGCCCACTCCCGTTTCAATGGGGTGAGCCCCAGCCGCGCCGGTGATCGGATCAGGATTGCGATTGCCACGGGGTGGCAGATCAGTTTTCTTTCCGGTGCTTTTTACAGTAGCCATGGTTCTTCTCCTCTATGGATAACCTCGTGCAAAAGCGCCGAGGTGATAAGAGGAGGAAAGCACGTTACATGCCAACGGTCACTGATGTTGGCGAGAACGAGCCTCTGTATGTGGGGTGATGTATCGAAGCTCATCTCTTTCAGTCAGTTCATGTTGCGCATTCAACTGCGTGACTATGGGAATTAGCATGTCGGAGGATTGAAGCATTAACTGAAATACCCGCTATTTCTGCTGCTACTCCCTGACTTATCACTTTGGTACACCGTTTGCTTTTCTACATCAGCACTCAGCCTGACAACCAACCATTCACTCTTCAGGAGTTTCAACTATGTCTGCAAGTGCAACCGCCAACCAAGTTCGCGATAAGGCACAGGACTACCTATCCCGCGCCAAGGATTCAATTCAGGACGCTGCTTCTACCGCAGCACAGTACGCCGGCCAGGCGACCGATAAGGCCAAGGAATTCGCTTCTGAAGCAACTGACCGGGTGAAGGAATACGCCACGGTAGCCTCTGATAAAGCAGCTGAGATTGGTAGCGAGATGACCGACCTCGTCAAACGCTATCCCGTCACTTCGGTGCTGGCTGTTTTTGGTATCGGCTACATCGTTGGTCGCTTCATCAGGAAATAACCATGAGCGCTGCTAAGCCATCACTCGCCCCGTATTCTGGGCCTCCTGTCGATGCCACACCAGCGGGCGATGACACTAGTCTGTCATCCCTGCTGGGTGGTATTGTCAACGATCTTCAAGACCTGTTGGAGGATCACCTCCATCTGATGAAACTTGAAATCGAGGAGGACTTCCAGAAAAGTAAAGACGCTATGGTTCCCATGGCGATCGGCGATTCGCTCCTGGTGGCAGCATTCATTCTGCTGATGGCCATGATGATTGGCTGGCTGAACTGGTTGATGCCTTCCATCCCCTGGTTCGGCTGGTCAGGTATTGTAGCCCTTGTGACCGCAGCCCTGGGTGGTCTTTTCCTGCTAGTCTCCCGGCGTAAATGGAGAATGGTCAACCCGATCCCGGAAAAGACGCTGCGTACCGTCAAGAAGACCATCCAATCCATCAACGACCAAGTCAACACGGATAAGCCATGAGCGCTGAAATCGAAGCCAAAAGGCGTGAAATCATGCGTAACGTCAAGCAGACGTGCACCGAGCTTGCCGCCAAGTTTGAGCAACTGCATCGTCAGGTGATCAAGCCGGTGGAAGTGGCCAAGGATGCGGTCGCCAGCACGATGGAGACGGTAACCGATACCGTTTCTTCAGCCAAGCATGCTGTGGATTCCGTAGGTGAGCAGGTCGCCAAACGACCCTGGCTGGCGATGTTCGGAAGTATCGCCGCCGGCCTGGGTGCTGGCCTTCTTACTGGTGGAACATCCAAAACAGCTAATGAAGCCTCCCCCTCGACTCCTGCCTTCAATGGCTTTGCCGCCTCTATTCCGTCGCCACCCTCGAAGCCCAGCTTTATCAGCACGCAATTTAACAAACTCACCGGCGTGGCTGTCGGTGCCGGCCTGGCCGTCGTTCGCGATCTGGTCAAAGATAAAATGCCCGCCTGGGCCGACGCTGCCGATTCAATCGCCAGCGACCTCACTGAACAATTTGGAGCGGTTCCCTTCACGGCACCGATCCTGCAACCTCATGTCTCTGAACCTTACCCCGCATCTGTCAACTAACTCTCAAAGGAGCTTCTCATGTTGAACTGGGCCTTGGTCTTTCTGGTCGTTGCCATCATCGCCGGCGTCTTTGGTTTCACCGGCATCGCCGGCGTCTCCACGCAGATTGCCTGGATATTGTTCGTAGTGTTTATCATCCTCTTCGTTCTATCGCTGGCTATGGGCCGACGTGCACCGCCGGCATAGTGAACATGAATCAACAACAAGCCCGATGGTACTACTGTCGGGCTTGTTCTTTGCGCTGCGGCCATTGTTCTGCCACCACGCCTAACAACCCTTTGCCCAGCGACAGCAATTGCTGAAAGACTCGCTTCACCTTCTGATGGTTCTTCTCAGCATGCAGCGCACGCAACAGGCCTACTGCCTGTGCTTGATTGAGGATAGCCGATAGTGCAGGCAGGACGCCTTCATTGATACCAAAGACTTTGTTCTGGGCAGTACAAACAGGTACGACAGCTTTAAGAAGCGGGCCGAACTGTTGCTGCACAGTTGCCAAGGCATCGCTCATGCTCTGTTCTTTGGTTCGTTGAGGATGAAGCCAATCGTAGGGAGGAGCCCACTCCATCGCCGGCGACAACAAATCCACATGAGTCAGCACCGAAATGATCGGCGGCCTTAACAATTCCGGATGCGATTTGAAGTAGCGATCCAACTGTTCCAACTGCGTCAGGTCAGCCTGTCGGCCGGGCTGCCGGGCGTGCAGCACCAGGATCAGCACGTCAGCGGTCTTGGCCAACTCTTCGGTGTGGCGTTGCTGATCTTGCGTGGGGCCTTGTGTGCCATAGCCCACTGTATCGATCAGTTCCAGCTTAGTATCAATACCCTCTGGCTGAAGCTGATACCGCTGAGCAGCGGCGGTTGCCGGCAACACATCGGTAAAGGCACGTTGCTCCCCCAGCAGTGCATTGACCAGGCTCGATTTGCCTGCATTGGTTTGCCCTAAGAGTACCAGTGTGACTTTTTCGACATCCGCTGCTTCCGGTGAAGGTTCATGGGAAGGCACCCCCTTCCTCAATCGTCCCTTCAGTTGAAGATACCGATCTGCCCCCACGCCAAGCCTGCCGCTGTTCAGCTCGATCAAGTAAACACCGAGCCGATTGGCATAGGCGGTGTAGAACCAGACCAGCACGTTCTGCTGCAACATCTGCCAGGGTTTGGTCAGGCCGGCGTTGGCGGTCAGGTAGCGGGCCGCCGTGTTCACAGGTGAAAAGACAGCCGAGACCATATAAGCGAGGTTGCTGATCGTCGGGTACCAGTCCGCCGCCTTCTTGATTCGTTGGAAGTCCCGGAGGGTCAAGAGATGTCCGCCTGGCAGGTATTGATCCACCATCTCAGCCAGATCATGAGTGGCAAGTTCGATTACAGTCAGAATCTCCGGTATCGTCAGGGCACTGATCGGATCTTTTGATTTGGGGTGATAGAATCGTGCCAGGTCGAGCGCAAGCGTCTCCGCAGTCTCTTGATAGGTCTTCAACGAAACGAGTTGCTCAGCGGTAAAATCCTTCACCTTGGCAGTGTGTTGCTCAACAATCTTCCACGCCTCGTGGTCCCGATCGGTCCAGACGAGAGGAATCTCCATCGGTGGCTGCAACAGCTTCTGCTTCTTTTGCCATCGCAAGGCAAGAAAGTAGGCCAGACCGATGCAGGCCAGCAGCCCCCAGCCCAGGAACAATCCCCAGCCCGACTGCCAGAGGAAATAGAATCCCAGCCCCATGAGAATGATCACGGGCAAAAGGAACAAACCGAGCAAAATGTACCACCGCCACCACTTCATGCGTTTATCGTTTCTTCCAGAACTGTTCTGCCCGGGTCAACTGTTCCTGATAATAGCGTTTCAGATCAGCTGCCTGCGGAACATGCCCCTGATGCACCGCACTGTAGTAATAGCAGAAGGCCTTGCCCAAAGCGAACGTCGTGGACCCTGCCATCACCGCACCCATGGCTGAACCGAAGAACGGAATGAACTTGGTCAACTCCCGAATGGCCTGGCGAACAAAAATGCCCAGCCCCAGCGTGCTGGCGAGTTCCAGGAATCGTTTGCCATTGAGAGGCTGACCATAGAGCCGGGCAATGCGATGGATCATCTGCGTCTGGATCGCCGGCAGAATAAGCATATCGATCCAAGGGATAGGGAAGGCCCCCGCCGTCGCAGCGAGGGTGCTGTAGGCCATGATCTGAGGCATCGCTTTACGGGCATAATGTTCCTGAAGCGAATGAGTCATCTTCTCCAGCATGAGCAGCGTTTGCCGATACCCGGCTGGGAGCGCCTGCACCAGAGTGTTGATCAACTGCTGCCCGCCATAGTTGGGCTCGTTGAAGCCCTCGAGAGGTGGCGTGAGATCAAGGGCCACGACGTAGTCATAGAGGCCGGCCAGTTCTTTACGATGTCTTTCGATGCTTCGTTCGAGTTCGATGGGAACGGTCGAACCGGAATTCTGGCCCGCTGAATCATAAGGATAGGGTAAAGGATGCTGTTGCTGGGGATAGGCTTCATGCAGGCAGGTGAGCACCAGAATTGTTGGACGACTTGGCTGGCTACGTCGGATTCTCTGGAGGTGGGGGATCATGGTTGCCAGCGCATGATCCAGCACCCGTACCGTAATGATGACAACGTGGGCCTGCTCATTGAACGCAGCAATATCTTCCCCGGCATCATACCCAGGCTCTTCGAGCCCACGGGTATCCAGAAACTTCATCAGGGGAATCTCCTTGGTGGGGAAGGAGTATTCCCGGGAGAAGCGTGTACACGGAGCAAAACCCTGGCCGATCTCTGCTTCCTCAGCGCCGGTCAGGAATTTGATGATGCTCGTCTTCCCGCTCTGTGTTTTACCGATGAGCCAAAGCACCGGGGCAGGCGTCTTCTTCGTCAGATCGCTGAGGCGATGTTGCAGATCGGCATCGTGGGGCGTTTCCATAGCCATCAACATCACCTAGGCAACTTGCTTTTGACTCTGTTCGCTCCAGATAGGATACCAGACGGAGAGGGTGTTCGATGCCTCCTGTAGCGTGTTTCCCACCCAGTCAGCGCCGGCTTCCTGTAAAGCCCGGGCTTTTTCCTCGCTGATCTTCTCAGGCCCCCACATACCGACGAGAATCTTTACCTCAGGAAACTGCATGCGGATCTTCTTGCAAAGATGGCGGACATGAGCGGTGCTGCCAGGCTGAATCATCCCCAGGCACAACACATCAAACTTGGGCTGCTTCAATTGCTCCAGTATCTCCGAAGAGAGAGCATTGGCAGGAGCCAGTTCATAGTTCCATTTTTCATCATCGAGCAGCTTGCCAAGCATGGTCATGGCCAAGTGGTCAGAGATGTCTCGTACCGCATACCCCAGCACGTTGATGCGGGTACCGACCTCGATTCGTTTGGTTAGTTCCTCCTCCTGTTCCACCTTGTGCCTGATGGTCATATCATCGAGCAGCTCATTCATGATGACCTGCACTTCCTTGACTTCCTCCTGATCGATCACATGGCGTTGTTGATCGAGCTTCATATGGTTCAGCGAAGGAATCAGCAGTTCATCGTAGACCTTTTCCGGATCAGACTCGGTCTGACGTTCCTGGATCAGCCGATCCGCTTCGTCGTGATCCTGGGCCAGCAGGCGTTGATAGATGCTCATGTCTTTTGACAACGGTGGCTCATCGCTGAAGAGCACCGTCAGATAGTGTAGTTCAGATACATACTTTCCGAGCACGACGAGCACGACTGTCAGTGGGGCAGAGAGAACCAAGCCAACCGGCCCCCACATCCACGCCCAAAACGCTGCCGAGATAAGAAGCGCCACTTCCGAGACGCCGATGCTTTGCCCGTACAGATAGGGCTCCACAATGTTAGAACAGATGATTTCGAGTGCGAGATAAAAGCTAAGGATGATGACAGGCTGCCACCAGCCATCGAACTGGGCCAGACTGAGAGTCAGCGGGAAGATCGCAGCCAGCCAGGGACCGATATAGGGCAAGTAGCGCAGGACTGCTGTGAGGAATCCCCAAAGCAGGGCATAGTTCACACCCAAAAGAAACAGGCATCCGGCCAGAAGGAGCCCGAAGGTGCTGTTCACCATGAACTGCACTACAAGAAACCGAGTGACCCGGTTGCCAGTTTCGGTCACCGCTTTACTTGTGAGCGAAGCCCGATGTTGCCCAGCCAGCTTGAGCACTCGATTGAGCATATCCTCGCGGTTCAACAAGATGAAGAGAGTCAGCACCAATGCCAGTGCCAGTTCAGCCAGGAAGCCGAGTGCTGAACTGGCATGACTGGAGACCCAACTCACCCAGCGCGGACTGGCTTCCTGCACCACTACCCGTGCTGGTTGGTTGGCCTCTTTGTCAGCCGATGGCACATCCGATTCAGTCGGTTGCCCCACTTTACCGTTGATGACGCTGGTGATTTCCTCGGTGAAGTTCTTCCATTTGCCGGAGCCTGCCGTCATCTCCTTAAGGGCGGTCAACTTCTTGGTGATGTTCTTGCTGTAATTGGGCAGCTCGCCCGCCAGGTTGGAGAGCTGTGCCGACACGATCCAGACGCCCCCGCCCACTGTCAGCAAGGTGGAAAGAACCACGGTAACGACAGCCAGCTTGCGTGGCACTCCGCGCTTCTGAAGGAACTTGAAGAGAGGGTAAAGTAGAAAGGAAAAGAAGATAGCGAGAGCCAAAGGCAGGAACACCTCGCGCAGCAAATAGAGGGCAGCCAGAGCAACTACCACCAGCACAATGTGCGTGAGTAACAAGACAGAGCGTTGCCATCGAACCGTTTTCATCATGTCCGGCATGGTTGATGATTTCCTGAACAGTATCTAGCGTGAATAGTCAAACAAGCAATGATGGCAGCCGGCGGACTCAGCGAGAATCATGGTGCAACTACTCGCTGTTGCCTCGCCAAGTCTGGGCTGCCATCATTTCTCTGGGCGATTCGCTGGAAATTATCGCTCCGATGACATCATTGCTTGTTTCTTCTTCATTCCTGGTGTCTCGTCATCGTCCTCGTCGCTTTCCTCAGACTCCGCATGATCGTTGATAAGTCGAAGCGACGGATAGATTTCATCTACAGCGAGCATGGTGAGTTTTTCATCAGCGGCGGACTCTTCTTCTTCCGTCATCCGCAGGATCTTAGCTACGGCATGATGTCCGAGTTGTTCCGCCAGCGTGCGAGCTGTGCCGTATCCTGAGATTTCGTAATGTTCGACCCGTTGGGCTGCAGCGATCAAGCCCGCATCGATGACACGGTCATCACCGGTCTTTTCCATAGCTTCGGCACCTTCCTTGATTAGACCCTCCATGGCTTTGCACTTATGACCCGTAAGTGTTATGCCCAGAGTTTGACCAATCTCTTCCAGCCGCTCCACATGCACCTTGGTTTGCTCAAGGTGATCTTGAATGGTTTCCGACAGACTTGTTGTCGATGCCTTCTTGATCATCTTCGGCAATGCTTTGGTGAGTTGCGTCTCGGCACAGTAGAGATCTTTGAGTTGTTCCGTCAGCAAGTCGGCAAGAGTATTGAGTTTCATGATGGGTTCCTTAGAAGGTAAGAAGGTCGCTCAACCCGGTTCGGCTCAGCAAGAACTCAAAATGCAAAGCTTGTACCGCCCATCACTCATTTGTCATAACGTCTGCGACAACGATGCCTGACAACAAAGAAAGAAAAAGGTACGGCGCGACGTAAGCAAGCAATGGCGCAATAATGAGCAATGAATTGCACGTTGAAGTGTGTAAATCAATTGCCGTAATGAATGCTCATATCGCTGGACTTCCTCCTGTTTTTCACCAGGAAAACTGCGTATGCACCGTCTTAACTACTCTACTGGCACGTCTGTTGCGATCTTCTAATTGCAGTGCAGCTTGGTTCATCTCAAAGCCCAGAACAGGAGATCATCATGACACCTCAAGTAAAGCTCATCGTCACGAAGGATAAGTCGAGCGATAAAACCTATTCTTTCTCTGAACCGGCGGAATATACTGTAGGACGAAGTACCGACTGCGATATCCAGTTACCAGTCACAGAGGAGCAGGATGTGTCTCGACATCACTGTTTGTTTGAAATTGAACCACCACGTCTCTGGATTCAGGACTTGGACAGCAAGAATGGAACCTACGTCAACGACTTGCGCATCACCAACTCCCCCGATCAGAACATGTATGAACTACGAGATGGCGATGAAGTTCGCGTGGGACATTATGTCATTGAAGTTTTAGTTGAAGGCACTGAGGTTCTTGATGACCTCAAATATTCGTCCTTCGCAAATATAGCTTGGGCACCCTAGTAAATTGAAGCATCGCCCCGCAGGTCTGTTGATCAAAAATCTAATAGCAGCGGAGAGGAAGAGACTCTCCGTGAAGGCTCTTATCTCACAACACAACTCCATTGCTGTGACAATACCTGGATGCACTTACCTCTGTTTATCCGCATAAATCAGTGCGGATTGCTGATTGAGCCTCCTAGGTTTTTCTGTTCACGCTTACATCCGAATGGCCCTCCATTGTGCACCAGTGCTTATGTAGTTGCAATTTCCAGTTTCAGGGCTCTTTTCTGCAAGGCATGCAAGAGTGGCTGGATATTGTGAAAGTATCGCTCCAGAGCACGTGGTTTAACGCGCTAGTGTCAATCTACGCATGTCTCTTGTTAGATACCACTTTCTATCGGGCCGACGCAATGGCCTAGCCTGGCATTCTATTTCGAATCTTCAACACAAGTTGATGCTAGCTCTGTGAGAACTCCAACTGAATAATCAATTAGCAAAAACCAGCGGAGGGCCAAAGCCCTCCGCCGTTTGTGGTTCTCTTGCTCTAACTGCTTAGCGACCCTTGCCCTTACGCAGACTTCGCGCGTGGAAGTCCGTGCTGTCGGCCCCCTCGAAGTACATGTCAGCGAGGTTGTGAGCCAGGTTGGCCGCAGCAGATTGGGCAGCAGCCTTAGCAGCCGCAGTGGCTGCCGGCTTCAAGTTCTGGCTCGGATCGAAGTTACCGACGACAGGCAGAGCCTTGGCTGAGCCATAGGTAGCGGCAACATCATTACCGAACCCGGTAGCGGCGTTCTTGAACCCACGAACTGAGCCGCTGGCGACAGCGATATCCCAAGGGGTGTAGTTCGAGTTCATCAGGAACCAGTTGGCCTGGCCGGAAGGCACAGTGGTCTGGTTGGGGATGAACAGGCCGATATCAGTGATGCCGTCACCATCGAAGTCGGCTGCCACGGGGCGGGCCAGCTTCGAGGCGGTACCGCTCGTTTGCAGAGGCAGAGTGGCTCGGAACGTGTAGTTCGTAAACCCAGTCACAAACCCGCCGAAGTCGAGCGTCGTCAGATCGATATAGAACACGCCGTTGAGATAGGTGCCCAAATCGGTCAGCCCGTCGCCGTCAAAGTCGCCCGTGAACGGCAGGCCCTTCATGTTGCCCTTCAGCACCCGGTCACCGGCTGCTGCGGTCTCGATGATGTTGTTGCCGTTGGTATCGAGATACCAGGTCGTCCCGTCAAAGACACCGACATTGCTGCCGGTCAAGCGGCCGGTCAACAGATTCACGGCGCTGGGGCCCCAGTTACCGGAGATAGGCAACCCATTAATCTGCAGGCTTGTTTGAATGGTCGTCTCGCCGGGATCATTGAAGTCGCCGTCGTTGTTGAAGTCGAGGCGGAAGACGAATCTGGTTCCCTGCTTGCCATAGGTGCCCAGTCGGTCGAAACCGTCTACGGTGCCGACAAGAGGATCATAGAACTGGCCGGAGAAGACCGCCGCACCGTTCGGTGCGTAGGGAATGATCGCATCATCACCGACGTTAGAGCCGGGGTTGACGACAAAGTCACCGTTCAGATCAATGTTAGCTGCGCCGTTGGCGTAGAAACCCAGCTCAGCGCGGGAATCCACCGTAATGAACTGAACGACAAAGTTACCGCCTGGCACACCGTCGCCGCTGGGCAATACTGGCGGCTGGAAGTCGCCATCCAGAGCGTTGCCCGCTTCATCCTGAATGCGGTCAAATACCTTGAAGGTGAACTTGTCTTCGGGCAGCGGCTTGGCCAGGAACAGACGGTACGTCGTCAGGCCGGGGCCTCCCGAAACGGTGTCATCTTGCAGGACAATAACACTCGAAATAGTCTGGTTCCCGGTTCGCTTGCCGATGATCGCGTAATTGCCTGGAGTGGTTGCCAGCCCAGGCAGGTTAGGATCTCTCGGATTGGCTGCCGGGTAGGTAAACAGGTCGGTTCGGTTAGGCTGATCGAACAGCGTAACATCAATGTAATTGATCTGGGGCAGAGCGACCTTCACACCGTCAACAGTCTGGTTCAGCAGATCAACGACCACGATATTCCCGTCAACATCGTAGCGATAGGTCACGCCGGCCACTTGAGGCCCGCGGGTATCGAGGAAGATCAGCAGGGTTTGGGGGGCGGAAACATTGCCAGCCACGTCGGTCGCCGTGGAGAACAACAGGCGTTCGCCATCCTGATCGAAGAAGGTGGGATCGTTCAGGCTGAAGGTCGGGTCAATGAAGTATTGACCAAAGGCGTTGGCGTATGCCGTGCCGCCAAACTGCGGAATGGCGTTACGGTCTACAGCGTAGAACTGCATCCAGGCCGCTGCCTCAGCGTTGCCCGTGAAGTTGGCCCCGGCGTTCTTGGTGATCAGGTCGATGAAAGTATTTGGCTGACCAGGGATGCCTGTATCATCGAGGGGATTCAACACGAACGAAGGCGAGGCAGGCGCCGTCGTGTCAATCGTGAAGTTCAGCGGAGGCGAACCGAACTGAGTGAGACCGCTTCGCTTCACTTCGCCTGCTGTTCCATTCGGCGAGTTGTTATCGAAGACGATCGTGGAAGCGGTAATCTGGTAATTGCCGTCGGGCAGGGCAGTGGTTCGAATGCTCCAGAGAGTGTTGTTCGATCCGGCGACCGGCTCAGCGAAGAAGCTGGTGATTGGCACGCCGGCAAAGGTGCGGACATACACCTGCACCGAAGCGCCGGCTGTCTGACCAGCGGTTGCCTGGGCAGCCGTCAGCATGGTCACCCCGGCGTTAGCCAAATCACGCAAATCGGCCTGGATGATGAAGTAGGGAGTGTTGTTCCTGGTGATACCGTCAGTATTGCTGCGGCCGGTATCGTTGTCGTTGGTGCCAATCGGACTGCCAGGCAGGTTAGCCGGCAGGTTGACCACCGTCGGCACAGCGGCAGCGAAGTTCTCGATCTCCAGGTTGTAGTTGCCCGCATCCTGTTGCTGGTTGCTGCCACGCACCTTGATGTAGTAGATTTGGCCCTTCACGACTGGAATGTTGAGAGTCGTGCCGTCAATGGTGCCCACTGCCCCAGGAGTCGAGGTGACATAGTTGGCGTTGTTGTTGAAAGTGCGCGCGGGAACATTCGGCCCGGTAAGATTAGCCAGGCTGGTGGGTCGATACACTTCCACCACCAATTGCCCGCCGACAATGCTCAGATATTGAACATTGATGGTCAGGTAACCGGTGTCGTGGGCCACGTAGCGATAGTAATCAACATCAGCTTCGTTCACCAACGGCGTTGAAGGATCATCGACCGAGTGAATGCTGAGATCACGCAGCGTCACGAACGGATCAGAGCCCAGGAAGGTCGCCTGCGAAGGCGTATCGTTGATCTCGAAGCGATCAGGAACGCTGACGAATTCGATGTTGTTAAACGTGACCGGGACGAAACCGGGAGCAGTCACCACGCCATCCGGGCTGAACAGCGGGCTGACGGTAGCGCCGTAAGCGTAGACCACTAATCGGTCGCCGTTAGGCGGCACACCAGGATCGCCCACCGACGGGGAACCGCCGAACACAAAGATACCGGCTGAGGTGCTGGGACGCACGAAGAAGTTGTCGTTACCGTTGTTGCCGAAGAAGGTTTGCGTGGTAGACCCGCTGTAGGCCCCGACTAGGGTGGTGTTCACTCGGAAGGTGTCGTTGCCCGCGCCTGAGGCCGTTCTCACGCCTTGCGCACCGTTCACCACATTGATCACCGTCGTCAATCCTGATGCCGTGAGCGTCGTGCCTGCGCCTCCGAACTGCGGCACACTGGCAATATGGTCGGAAGTGTAAGTCCGCCCGCCCGCGAAAGCACTGTCATCGATTAAGACCAGGGACGTGGAATTGAACAACACATTCACGGTCCCGGCTACTGGCGCCAGTTGACCAAGACCCGTATTGAAGGTGATCGTCGAAGGGCCGCCCACGATGGCCCGATCCATGCCACTATTTCCAAAGATGTTGGTTGTTTGGCCGGCGCGTAGAGCGGTGACCAAAAATTCATCATTGTTCGTACCGCCATTCAGGTCGATCCGTGGCGTGTTGGTCGCCGAGTCCAAAAAGTTCAGAATAATCGCGCTGGAGTTGTTGTTGCCGTTGAAGGTAAGTTGTGTCGTGGGGTTCGTGAAGGTCAGGCTCTCGATTCCCCCATCGATGGTCACCTTACTCAGATTGTTGCCCGCGACTGCATCGTCGCCAATGGTGATGAGGTGTGAGGCGGCGTCCGTCAAATTAATCGTCGCCGTGCCGATACCTGAAGTCACCGTCACCGGCTCCAGGCTGGTGAAGTTAACCACGTTGCCGTCTAAAATGATGTTGCCTGCTCCGACTCCCGTTGCGTTATATATGAGATTGGTGAAGCTCCCGCCGGAGATGAACAGACTGTCGCCAGGCGTGGTGGGGTATGCTGGTGGACCACCATTGAATGTGACGGGGAAGTTGACAATTCCTGTGCTGTGGTTAATGGCAAGATTATCATTGCCAGCAAGTCCATTGATAGTGAGCCCGGTAAGGCCATTGGTATCAATGACCACCGGCAAAAGTACAACCCCATCGATAGTGCCTGTAATCTGAGCTTCAGTCGGAGTAGTTCGAGCCAGGTTCAAGTTATCGGGACCTGAAGAGCCGTTAAACGTCACCTGCGCCATATTTCGGAAGCGTACCGAACTGGTGCTCTTGAGTTCCTGGACATTAACGGTTGTCGCGCCAAAGGTGAAGTTGCCACTGTAGAAGGTACGGCCACTGTTGAAGTTCAGGCCGGATGTGGTAGCCGTGGCTTGCGTCCAATTGCCTACCTGGGCAGCACCAAATCCATCGAAGATGATCCGCTCGCCGGTTGTGCTGTCATCGCCGCCGCGAACTGTAACATTGACCCCCAGCCGGGCATCGATAATCGTTTCATCGCCCTTGTGGCCGGAATCAACCAGGATGCCGTTTGCAACTGCAACTTGATACGAGGTCGAAGCAATTTGATTCGTGAAGGCTGCTGAATCGAAGACCTGAATACTCACATCCGCTAAGGCCGGGTTGGCATTCTGAGTAATGGTAATGCGATCCCAGCCGCCCGTACCCGTTACGTAGGCCGGAGCTCCGGGAGCAGCACCCACCACTGCGGGGGTGGCTATGATGTTGTAGTTATTCTGCGTGGCCGCCGAATCTCCCAACAACAAGTCGAACCGTGTTACGATATGAAGCGCGCTAAAGTCGCGATTATCGCCCGCACCATTGCTGCCTGGGGAGCCCACAAAGTCACCGACACCTAGAAGGCCCAGAGGCAAGTCAGACTGGTTAGTGTGACTTAAACCAAAGGTGTGCCCCGATTCGTGGGCGGCAGTGCGACCTAACGCCGTGGGTGCAACATTGACCCCCAGAGAGCCAATCATTTGATCCAGGAATGCAAAGCAGGTATTGTCGAAGTTGTTCCCGACATCAACCGGTGCCCATCCAAATGCGCTTTGTGCTGGATCAGAAGTACCCGCTACGATGGCGTAGGCATCGCGATTTCCAGCGCCGTTGCCGTTTGCTGCCAGTGACGTGGCGATGTCGTCGATCGAAGTCGCGTTAGCCTGAGTTACAATGATGTTGAAGGGTGCCAATTCACGCTGCACGGCCTGGACAATCCGGCCAGCCAGAATATTGGCGTCGGCCAGGTTGAAGAGGCCGTCGGAATTCAGATCGATGCTACGATTCTGCACCGTCTGGAGAATGCCTATGATGGTGTGACCGCCAGGGAAGACTTGTGGGCCACGTACGTCTGCCCGAGCCATATCCGTATCAGTCACATTCAGATTGCCACCCGGAAAATTGAATCCGAAGTCGAGAAAGACAGTTGTCGTAGGTACCGTCCTGTCCTCCAAGGTCTCCAACACCGGCTTCCATCGGCGGCTCAGGGTTCTAATCGGGGCGTTCTTATTCTTACGACGACTGCGAAGGCCGAACATGGGGAGACTCCAAGGTGATGAGCGAGTATGGTTCAAGATAGATAGAATGTCGCTGACTAGGGTACTAGCGTAAACTTTGACGCCGTTATGTCAACGGTTTTCCAGCAATTATCTGCTCAACGTTGAATCGCTATGGTCGATACAATCATCGCAACTTTCATGGAGTGCGATACGGGTATTCCCATTCCTCAAGCATTTGGGAAATTAATTGTCACGCCGTTTACTAAATCTGCCCAAAACTGTTGACTGAGCGCAGGTAGGCGACAAAAGACTCTACAGGGAACTCATGCAAATCAAACCGCTTCATAGCTTGAGCCACGAAGTTGACGAGATGCTGGAGGGCAGCACGATATCGGCGGATAGTACTGACCGATGATTTCCGAACCAACTCGTGATCTTGAAGAAACTTCAGGATCAAGTCAGTTACGCTGATAGCCTGGAAGAGATGTGGTGATGGAGTGCCAAGAGCTAGGCGAGCATGTGTTTGGCAAGCCAGTTCTTCTGCCAGTATCTGATCAGGGCCAACTTTGAGCCTGATGACATGACCATTTTCACGGTAATAGAGCCACCATGCACCATGGTGGTAATACACCGACACGCGACCGATACGGAGTCGCTTGCGACGTGCGGGCTTGCGAGACACGGTACACTCCCATGCACCAAATGTGCACCAGGGAGTGTCATTGCAAGGATTATTTTTGACGCAACCTACTTATTTGATTTGCGGTTACGAAATGTGATGTGAAATATCAGCGGAGAGGAAGGGAAACTACTAGCTGGTTTCCCTAATCTCTTACCACTAAAGGATATTTGTTCGTAACCTGTTTGTCTGCTAAATCTTGCAAGTCATCAGGAAGTTCCATCTGAAGTCAGGAACACTCACGAAACGTCAGGGAGCTTGGCACAGTGTGCCAATCGTTCAATCGTGTGGGCACCTCCATTATTGGAGATGTCAGCCATGAAAGATCGGATGATGAAACCACGGAACGGTCATACCTTCCACGTAGGTATCGTGGCCCGTATTAGTGGTTGCCAGAACCAAAAGGATGTCAGCTTGGAAGATCAGATTGATCATGGAAAGGAAGAAACCCGAAACTATTATGATGCCGGTACTCCCGAGTACCACATCATCTCTACCAAAGGCAAAGGAGAGAACCTAGAACGTCCTGAACTCGAAACCATCGAGGCACTCATTCGTTCGCGAGTGCTGGATCTCCTGGTGGTGGAGGATCTTGGGCGGTTGGTTCGTGGAACCGAAGCCAGTGTGCTATGTGGTATAGCTGTTGACCATGGTGTTCGAGTCATTGCTATTAATGACTGCATCGACACTGCTGAACTCACTTGGGAAGAGGACGTTATTTCAGCGTGTCGTGATCACGTTGGGCATAACGCTCATACGTCAAAACGGATCAAGAAGAAGATGATGAAGCGATTCCAAAGGAATGGTCAAGCGATGGCTCGACCTATCTTTGGTTACATCGTGTCTGCTGAGGCCGAGTCTTATGACGACTGGGTCAAAAACATCGCCCACACACCGGTCATCCTGGAACTTTTCCAAAGGCTCCGGGAAAACCCTAACTGTAGCCATGCTGCAAGTTGGCTCAACTCCACACGCGTTCCGACAGGACCTTACCATCGTAACGAGGAATGGGATACCAGGATGGTGCGCCGTTTTGTCGATAATCCGCTATTAAAAGGCTATGCCCGCCGTGGAGACCGTCATACGGTCAAGAAGCACGAAGTAGGAAAGCGTAAATCGGTTAAGAATCCCGATGGGCCTGTCTACTATCCCTGCCCTCATCTGGCCCATGTCCCACCTGAACTTTGGGAGGAAGTGAATGCACTCCTAGAGTTAACCAATAAAGGACGGGGACGAAAACCAGTCGATGGCAGCGATCCTCGAGCAGGGATTGCTCGCGGGATAACCCTCTTCCCCGGACAACATCTCCGGTGCGGAATCTGTCGTCGATTATGTTACTGGGGTAAGCACCTCGATGTTAAGCACATGGTCTGTTCAGGCGTGCGCGACTATGCTTGCTGGAACGCAACTCATATTGACGGCCTATTAGCGGGCCAACGCATCCTGGAAGCCGTCTTCGCGAAGCTTGAGGAGCTGCCCGACTTCGATGAAGCTTTCGTAGCCCAGGTGCGTGACACGGAAGCCGCTTTGAGGGTGTCACGGCCCACGGAGTTGGCGGCAACGGAGCAGGCACTCCAGACGAGCGAACGTGAGCTGGAGAACCTCTACGACCAGCGTGCCAAGACGGGTGACGACGACATCCTCGGCAGGAAGATCGCACAAGTGAAGAACGATCACCTGCAGCTCAAGTTGAGACTTTCGTCGCTCAGAGCAGCCGGTGTCCAAGAGCAGAAGTTCCCGACGATGGCGCAGCTTCGCGAACATGCGCGTTGTGCCATAGGTCAGCTGTCTCATGAGTCACCTGATCTGGGCGTTCTCATGAAAAGGCTCATCCCACGCATGGTAGTGGTGCCGCACCAGTTGTGTGACGGTGGCAAGATCGTGCATCGCCTTCGGTTTACCCTCAACCTGGTGCCCTTTCTGGTGGACCTTGCTGTGCCCAATGAGGTCGATGGGCTACTCCGGCATGAACTGTCAATCGACCTGTTTAAGCCACCACAGCGTGTCAGATTCCGCAAGCAGATCCTTGAACTTCGGGCTAGCGGCTTGACTGAAGCGGAGGCAGCTAAGCAGGTTGGCATCACCATCACGGCAGCACAGCATGCTGCGAAACTGGACAAGCTGATGAAGCAACGAGGCTTGACCGATCCGTATGTTCCGCTGACGGAGCCGCCCGGCGATGACTGCAAGCTCAAGCGTCATCTCCACCCTGATTACCGCTTCCGACCTTTGGATGACACTCAGGCAGCTTAACTTTCTTCACTCACCCACCGTGACTCGAACCCAGTGTGCTGGGTTCGAGTTTTTCATTTACCTAAGGAGTAAGTATGGATCCAACCAAGCAACCACCAAGCCGGGTTCAGGAAGTTCGACAAGCACAACGTCGACTGCTTAAGCTTCTTATCGAGAAGATCATGCTGGAGACAAGGAAGAATGTCCCAAGACATGCTGGCGTTTCCAGTAACATTCAGGAAAGAATACCAAGGGAGAGGCGATGGCAATCATTCAACTGAAGTAAGGAGGCACATTGCTGGGTTAATAATGTTTTATTGTATACTTATTATGTTATTAAGTATAATTATTAGAATAATATGTACACGTATGGCTGTCATTGCTAAATCCAGAGCCAGGAAGTGACATATTACGTGTTGTGGGAGTAATAGCTCTCAGCTCTCAGACGACCAACCAGTTTCTTCCAGCAGAAACGCTGGAGGGCCCTCTTCGTTTCTCTATTCGCAAAGGAGTCGGAATGAAAATTCTTTTGATTAATAACGATGGAGGCGGCTTCGCCGACCATATCGAGGTCAGCGACGGCATCGCTGTTTCCGAGCTGTTCAAAAAACAGCTCCCCGACCGTCGTGCTCAGGATTACTTGATCCGTGTTAACCGGCAGCCTGCCGGTGCTGATCAGGTTTTACAGCCGGGGGATCGTGTTTCGTTCACCCCCACGAAGATCGAGGGGGCGTGATCCTCGATCAGGTATTTTCGTCCTCGGCATCGTGATGCCGAGGATTTCTTGTTTCTGGAGGCCATCATTGATGATTGATCGCCAACGGATTCGCCTCGCATCGTGGCTACAGCATCTCTGGCAACCGCAACATAGAACGCTACACGAGGCGTCTTATGAATGGGAGCTGCTGGCTTCTCGCTGGGAAAGCCTTCGTCTGGCCCTGTATCGCTGCCAATTGGCTGATAAACATGGCCTATTGCTATGCCAGCCAGAGTTAAAACAAGACTTGCAGCGTGCTCTACGGAACCTGGCACAGCAGACCAGTACGCTAGATGACTTCTATGAGGTCGTTCATCACGAAGACCTTACCTTTCGTCACTGGTTCGAGGAGGTGGAGCAGCTCTATGCCGAGTTTAATGGAGTGACGTTTCAGCCGGAGGAAGGCAAACTGCGTGTGGAGACGCCGATCATTACCTTGGGTGATATCTGTCTGGGGGCATTTGCTATCGATTTCCGCAAGAAATCAACCAGCATCTCGATCCATGACTTTCAGATCGTGGCACTACAACCGGAGCCGGCCAATACTGAGCCCAGTGTGTTTCATCCTCATGTCAAGGATGGTGAACTATGTGCCGGCGATGCCAAGGTGCCTATCAGGTTAGCTCTCGAATCGGGGCGATTGACCGATGCCTATCTGATGATCCTCTCCACTTTGCAAACCTACAACAGCCGCTCGGCTTACGTTCAGTTGAGTCAATGGCAGGGCATCCCCTGCTTCGATTGCTCTCGCACCATCAATCCAGATGACAGTTTTACCTGTGAAAGCTGTCAGCACTCGTTGTGTGATCAGTGCTTTAGTTCCTGTTCTTCCTGCTCATCAACCTACTGCCCTGAGTGCATCAAGGGCTGTTCTTCCTGCAAGAGCTCCTCTTGCGAAGCATGCCTTGAGCCTTCAGAGCGAGACGACAAGCCGTTATGCCGGAACTGCCGCACGAGTTGCGGACGTTGCGGACAGATCGTGGCAGTCGAGGAGATCGATGAAGATGAACAGGTTTGCCTGGACTGCGTTGATCAGGACGAGGAGGTACTCCAAACCATCAATCCTGAGGAGACAATCACAACATGACCGAGTTCTATCGGCCAACGCTGAAGTTGCGGTGTTCACCGCTGGCGTGGCTGAAGTGGCAGTTCCTGGCTCACGCCGGCCCCACGGAAGTCGCAGGCTTCGGTTTTTGTGCCCAGCACGACCCGTTGTATCTGGAAGATATCCTGGTCATTGGTCAGCGTGCAACAGCTGTAACGGTGGCGTTTGACGATGCCGCCGTAGCCGATTTGTTTGACCGGATGACTGACGCGCAAATCAGTCCGCATCGATTCGCCCGAGTGTGGTTACACAGCCATCCAGGAGCATGTGCCAAACCCAGTGGAGTCGATGAGGCCACATTCAGGCGGGTGTTCGGCAGCTGCGACTGGTCTGTCATGGCGATCCTGAGCCGAACTTCCGCCACCTACGCTCGACTGCAGTTTAGCGCGGGACCCGGCGGATCGCTCGAAATCCCCGTAACGGTCGATTGGCAAACCTTCCCTGCCATCACTTCGCTCGATTCCCACTTCGCCCAATGGCGTCAGGAATACGAGCAACATGTCAAACCCATCCCTTTCGGTTTCCCGGAACTTTTCGAAGAAGAACCAACTGAAGTGTTAACCGAAACCATTCACCCTGACCTTCTAAACTGGGGAGAACTCCTTGAATACAGTCAAAGTTGATCTGACTAAGCGAAACCAACGGCAACGTGATCTAGTTCCCCCTGAACGGCTGGCAGCATGCAACGCCATCGTTGTGGGAGTAGGTGCTATCGGCAGGCAAGTGGCCTTACAGCTTGCAACCATCGGCATCCACTGCATGGCCTTGTATGATCCTGATCAGGTGAAGCTGGAGAATCTGGCAACCCAGGGCTTCTGGGAATCGGATTTGGGCTCTACCAAGGTCAATGCTGTCGCCAAGCAGGCCAAACAGCAATTTCCCAAGTTGGAATTGCACACGTTCCCTGAACGCTTCCGTAAATCTCATGTTCAGAAGTGGAGTACCAGCCGACAGATCGCTGTCTTTTGCTGTGTCGACACCATCGACGCCCGCAAGCTGATCTGGGAGTCGGTCCGCGAGAAAGCTCATTTCTTCTGCGATGGTCGCATGGCCGCCGAGGTGATCAGAGTACTCGCCTGTGATACTCCCAATACAGATCGCCATTACCCAACGACTCTCTTCGTAGCAAGAGAAGCGTACGCTGGAGAATGCACAGCTAAATCGACGATCTATACCGCCAATATTGCAGCCGGCCTGATGGTCGGTCAATTTGCCCGCTGGCTGCGTCGCATGCCGGTAGCTCCTGAACAAGTGTTTAATCTGCTGAGCCAGGAACTGATAGCTTCCTGATCCCAACACCACTTTATCTCTAACGCCCTGGGATTTTCCCAGGGCGTTTTTCTTATCGGAGGCTGCGTATGCTCACCCCCGGTAATCGCAAGCTGGGAGGCGATCTCATCTGGGGCTTTGGTTTGCCATCTGGTACACCCGAAGTGTGCCTTGGCATGACGCCTACCTGTCGAAGTCACTGTTATGCCATCCGCTACGCCCAGTACCGCTCCAGTGCCCAAGCCAAGTATCAGCGGAACCTGGAACTTTCGAGGCTACCTGACTTTGCCCAACGAATGCGTTACTTCATTCTCAATCACGATGTAAAAGTGGTTCGCATTCACACCGGAGGCGAGTTCTACAGTGTGCGTTATGTCCGCCAGTGGCTACGTGTCATTGCCTGGCTACCCGATGTTCTGTTCTACACCTATACCCGCTGCTGGCGGGTGCCCTCGCTCAAGAAAACCATCGATCAGATGGCAGGATTCTCTCATGCCCGTCTTTGGTACTCTTGCGATCGTGACACTGGACTTCCTACTGAGGTGCCACCTTCAGTACGGCTCTGTTGGCTGATGACTCATCCTGAGGATCTGCCGCCGCGCCACGTTGATCTGGTATTCCGCATCAAAAGGCTACGCACCTTGCCACTGTCTCAGCTGAATGGCATGCGTGTTTGCCCCGACGAGAACGGCAAGCACTACCCTCGACCACCTCATTGCGAAAGCTGCGGCATCTGCTGGCGTCCTATGCCGGAAGAGAACCATCACCAGAGGTTGGCTCTCCCCATACTCCCTCCTTCTATCTTGGAATCCACATGCCCGACTTAGACACCCTATCCCGCCCTTTACGGCGGGTTCTCGCCGAATGGCTTTCCCGACTGGTAGATCGACTGCTGAACTTCCAGTACCAACTCCGCTACGGCCTGATCCGCATGATTAGCAGCACCGTGGCAGAGACTATTGAAGATCAGCTTCATCGTCCTTTCAGCCATCAACCTCCTCAGTCTGCTTATGAGGAAGATGACTACCAAGACTATAGAGATTCTCCTTCCACACCCCGGTTGGCCTACACCTCTTCTTCTGCACCGAACTATCACTCACATGAAGGATGGTTCGGTGTCCTGTCTCACGCTGGCCGCATCTTCCTCCAGTGGCTGCAAAGGCCATGGGTGGAACCGTTGATCGCCGGCGGCGTGACCTTAGTCAGCTTGTTGCTGCTGGTTCGCTAACCCTGGCTCATCAACGTTGATGAGCCTTTCCCTGTTGGCTGCTTCATTGAACCATATGTCACGTCATTCCTTGCCCGTGAGCCGTCAGGCGTACTGCCTGACCTGAGCCGGTGAAGAGAAAAAGCGTGCGGTGATTCAATTGGGGTGTGCCATCGTCTTTTATTGGAGAGATAACCATGTCAACCACCATGCATAGTGGAATGAACGGCCGCCTCAAGAAATCGTTATCGCACCAACTCGACAGGCTCGATACCATCCTGGACGGTTTGGCCGATGCGCTGAATGGTGCCGTCGCTAATGCGGTGCGAGAATCGGTCGGAGAAGCAGCACGAGAGGCCGTCAAGGTTGCACTCGCTGAGGCACTGCTCCAGGCTGCTGCCGAGAATACACCACCTTCAGCAAAACCTGGTATGGGCTTCTTCGCTCAGGCCCGGACTGCGGCCAAGAATGCTTTCAAACGCATTCAGAACCTGTTCGGCAATGTCTTTCAGAAGGTGAAGCAATTTTGCACCCGGCATACCGGTGCTACCGTGCTGGCAGCCCAATCTGCCTTCGCCACGGTTCGATCGCGTTCTATGCGGATCGGGATGCTGTTGGGAGTAGTTTCTACGTGTATCGTCGGTTTGTTCCGCAAGGAATCGCAGCGGCTCTGGTGGGGCGCAGGCATTGTGCTCTCCACCATGTTGCTCGAAAGCTATTTTGGCACCTTGGGAACATTACTAATGGGTGGTGGCGTCATTTACCTCATGACTAGAACTCAAGCGATGAACAGTCTTCATCCGACTATTCAACAGCAGGCTGCTTGAAGTGACTACGAGAACTGGGTTTGCTACGTCAGCCCTTAAGTGTACCCAATGGATAGGCTTAAGGGCTCATATCAACTTATGTCGATCAGGTTTGATCGACTCTCTTAAAGAGCTCCTGAAGGCTGACCGAGAGGCTTTGAGCTAACCGCTCAATGTTGATCAGAGCCACATTGCGTGAACCCCGTTCGATATCGCTCAAATAGGTGCGATGGATACCCGCCTTCTCGGCCAGGTCTTCCTGCGTGAGGGCGTGCCTTTCCCGCAGTGTCTTCACCACAAAGCCAAAGCGAACACGGATGTCAGTTGCGGAAACACGTCGTGCCATTGCATCGACGTTATCGTGATGTAGACTATCGGTGTATCGACTATAAGTGACATTTTCTAAATCACATCACTTGAGAAATGAGGCAAGTCATGTCGCAATCGAATGCTCCCCTCTACTGGCTGATGCCCGGCGAAACACCGCTCGGCCCTTACCCCGTCGAGGAAATCCTCTCCCAGATCCAGGCCGGCACCTGCACGTGGACTACTAAAGCCAGCCTGGTCGGCTCTCAAACCTGGATGCCGCTCAATCAACTCTTGACCCTTGCTCCAGTTGCCACACTGGCTACTGGCTCGGAATCCCCCGTATCCCCACCGCCCAATCTGCCGGCAGCTTCCCCTTCCAGCGGAGGATCGTTGTTTTCCTCAAAAGGCGCGAAGTTCATTATCTTTGCATTGGCGGCTGTTGTGATCTTTTTTGTCTGGGGTAACTCAGGCGGCAGTTCTTCCTTGTCACCACAGGAGGTTTGCCGCGTTTTTTTCTCGGCCAAGAATGTCAATGAAATTAAGAAATATGTCACTCCAAACCTCTATGCCGCTGTGGATATGCTCGCTGCGCAACCTGAGTTTGGTTCGGAAGATAATGCCAATTGGGAACTCACTTCCGAGCAACCTGCCCCTGCCCAAGCGGGAGGTGGATACTATGTCGGATATCGAGGACATGCACGCGATGCCGAAGGATTGACGACGATGGAGGGAGTTTTCCATCTGATGGATCAATCGGGCTGGAAAGTGCATGACTGGTACATCTTTAGTTTCAACGGTCAGGCAGTTCAACCACCATTATCGCTGGCAAAAGAATATGAGTTCTTCCGCGATCCCCAGAGCCCAGTCGTAGCAAGCAGGCAGATGACTAATGACAAAAAGCAGGCCCAGCAGTGGTACGGCAATAGGCAACTTAACTTTGTTGCTGGTGTGGCATTGGCAAAATCGGGCCTGCTTAAATGGGTCGGAGCTATCATCGGGGTTATCGTCTTTGGAGCCATCGGCTTTTTCAATAAGCCACAGGCCAAACCAGCCAAGTGATTCAGAAGACAGTTCATTCGATACGACGAATGACATCCTCTAACGTCTTCCAGGGCAACTTGGAAGACGTTTTCTCTTTCACAAAGGAGGTTCTTTGAAAGCAAAAACGAAACAGCCATTTAACAAGAACTCTAGAAAGAAGCCTCTCTCCATACCCAAGTGTTTGCATCAATGCCACGCCGTGGTCGTTGGAACAGGTGCTATGGGGCGAGCCGTAGCTATCCTCCTGGCATCGCTCGGAGTGCGGCACATGTCTCTCTATGATCCTTCTCTAGTTAGCCGGAAACATCTGGAGCAAGGGTTCATGGACTTTGACATCGGCTCAGCCAAAGTCGATGCTGTGGCCAACAGTGCTCACCAGCTGAATCCGCGTATGGAACTACTGACCTATCACAGCCGGTTCCTTCTGTCGCATTCACAAAAGTGGAGACCCGGCCTGAAGAATGCAGTCTTCCTATGTGGCGGCACGTTGGCATCTAGCAAATCCACACCGAGTGGGGCAATGCAATCCGCCCACTTTATTTGCGAAGCAAGACTCGGAGCGGATGAAATAAGGCTTCTTAGTAGCACGAAGCAATCCCATGCGTCAAGGGAAACTGAGTTGATACCTGATAAACCAGGTAGAAGCACAAGTGATTTTGTGATGGCAAACCTTTCCGCATGTCTCATGGTATATATGTTCGTGCGCTGGCTACAGAATCTCCCAGTCAGGAATGATCAGCGTTTTCAACTATGTTAAATCAAAACGGTTTCTTTAACATCTGCCTGACAAAGTAAAGTGTTCAGTTGTGGTCGAGAGATCAGAACTTCCACTTATCCATCAAGAGACATGATGTTAACTGACCCGGCCCGCTCTCCAGCGGGTCGGGTATCTTTTTTTAGCTATCAGTTAACTCCCAAAAGATAGTGTCCTTACCATCCTTATGCATGCGTGTGGCTTCTCGAAATAGCAATTCCAGCACGCTGCTACTTCTTTTGCCTTGTTTCGAGAGCTCACCAACCATGCGTTCCAGACCTTTAATCCGATTGAATTCTTCAACAAACGAACTGGTTTCACAGAACTGTCCTCTATATTCCAGGTAAGACTTCTTAAACCATGGAGCAATGGTGCTGAATAGCTTTTCCCGATGATCCTCAAACCACGATGAGGCGGAGAGTCGATCTGACTTTTTGATGATCCCGGCAAGTTCCGCTTGTCGATAAAGGGCAGTTAATGAATCAAGCGTAATGCCATGCTCAGACAATCCAGGTAACAGATAGATTCCCGGATTGTTATCCACAGATTGAACAAAGTAGAGCCTTAGTGAGTCCTTCAATAATGCCATCTCATGTTGGGATTGAGAGAAAGCTAGCTGGTCCTGCCCTAGGCCAACTTGACAACTAGCAGCACCCAGTATTGCTACCATTAGATGTAGAGCGACCTGCCTGAGCTGCTGCTTGGCCAATGTCTTTTCAGAGGCCAAGTTACTGAGCATTTTGGCACTGTACTTCATCGAGTCCAGACAACTTTTCAATGCATGCTCATATCTAGAAGTCGCTGCAGTTGGGTTCTTCTCATGAAGGCCTCGAGCCTGATTAAGGAGTTCTAAAGCTGTCTCAAGCCTCGCTACTTCAGCAGCATCCCATTTGAAATGGAGCAAAGCCATTTGCTTTTCGAGCACCTTCAAGCGTTTAGAAATCGCCCGGTTTTGGGCCATGAGAATTAAGGGCGTTATGGCGGATAAGCCCAGTGAAACCATGGAGATAGTTTGCAAAGTAGTGATTGATGAAGTAACGGCAGCTTGACCAACCGCCAATGTTGAAAGTCCATCCTGAACATCGCTCAGGTGAGAAGTAGTCTGTTCAAAGAAACCAAGCAGTTGTGATTCGCTACCCTCTGGTTGATAAAGCAAGCAACTACCTTGGCGACTAATCGCTCCTTGCGGATTGCTAATCAGTGAGTTGGCAAAGGCACCCCAATCTCCATGCGCCAATGCGGCAATGTCGTTGCGATGTATGAGTACCCATCGGCCTAGATCGACCATTTCCGAAGCTAGGAACGCCAGCATTGTCTCAAACTCCAGCAGGAGTAATTTCCCAATTTGGGAAATTGTATGCCATGCATTAACCTGCGACCAATTACTAGGTCGCTTAATGAAGAAATCTGCGCAAACGAATGAATACCGAAAGCTGATGGAGGCATTGCGCAAAGCAAGAGAAAATGCAGGGCTTACCCAGGGACAGGTTGCCCGACGCATTGGGGCTTATGCTTCTTTTGTCTCTAAAGCAGAGTCTGGCGAAAGACGGCTAGACATTCTTGAGTTCTTATCAATTTGCAAACTGTATAAGGTAGACCCAATTGAACTTCTTCGATCAAAAGGGTTACTGTAGAAAGTGAAGGCTACGAGAAACCGTAGCACCTGACCTCAGCACCAGCATGATCGTCGGCACATCACCCTGAATCAACGATTGCTTGGTAGGGTCTCTATACCCCATCAGAGATACTCAAGGAGCACCTTATACGACTGCCGGCATCTGCAAATCACGCACAACTTCTTCGCACTTCATTGGATCGGGAATGGTGTAGTACCGTCGATGCTTCCCACGAGCAAGATCACCCTCGTGCAAATACCCAAGTGCAGCGAGTTCCTTCAGGATGGATTGATGGAACGTCCCGCCAAACCTTTCTCTGAATCTCGGCTCTACCCAACGATGGCAGATTTCGCCTGATGTGCTGTCCTTCAGACAGTCCAAACACGCTGCTAGAACTTTCATTTTCATGATGGTCATTGTGACCTCCTTTTGAGAACTGACCCGATAATATGCAAGCTATGGATGAAAGGCAAAAAACACGAAAACACATAATACATTGGATATGTTTGTTATCCGTGTACTGTGCAAAAGTGATGTTTCGCATATGGACACTTAGTTCGACTCCTGACGGTAGAAAAACTCTGCTCCCTCGTTCATCTCTTCATAGGGATGCTTTTGGGAATCAGGTCAGGAATCTCTTCGCCCTTCTTGAAGTTGCGTTCGATGGTTTTGCCGGAGGTGGATCGGTAGGTAATGATCAACGAAATCGTTCGCGGAACTTCAAAGGCGACATATGCAGGCTTGGTAGCGCAGCGCTTACGGCGGTGTCAACTGAGCATTTATCGGCATCATTCCGAATGAATCAACCATTCCATCATCAGACTTCACAAGAACGACACATTCTGACTTGTGGCCATAAGCATACCGCAAAGCGGAATTGTAACGTGATCCTCTGCCCGGATTGCATCTTTCATGTGCTGGTCCATCTAGAATGACTCCCACGGCGTGACACCTCGCTTCATGATCAACTAGAACAGCACCATCGATCTCAGTAATCGCAGATATTAAGGAGTTATCGAGTATCTGCGGCTCTATTCCAATGCATTGATTTGATAATCTGATGGTTTCCGATGCAGCTTGCGGAGTGATTGCTAGGACGCACCCGTGTTTCTTACTCGTGAAAAGTGCTGTGATAGTACAGAGTCTTTCCAATGCGGTTGCACCAAGGTTTGGAAAACACTGAGTCAGCGTTGCTTTAAACCCTGAAGCTGAAAACTCATACCCGCTTAACTGGGGGATTCCATGAGTAACATGCATCATGGTGTTCCCAGCATGCTTGAATTCCCAAACGGCTTGGCTGAGAAATTGAACCTCAAACACCTTCTGACTCGCAGGATTGTAATTACTGAGGACATTACCCAGACCATAGACATATTCGGTATCACACAAGAGTGATAGGTTATTGCTGGTCATTTCAAGCATTTTTCTTGCTGATCTCGTGTCTTGCAATAGCCTGGGTTTCGTGAAAGCGACTTTCGTTTCAATTGATTCATGCCCTCGTGTAGCGAAGATTATTCGACCAGCACCATCTTTACCCTCATATTTCAGTGCTGAGAGCAGTTGGCACGTTTCAAAAAGATCAGGCATTCCGCTGGCTGTGTTAATTGAAAGAAATGGCGTGCGCATCATCATTCTTCCTGCCCTTCGCATTATTTCATCGTCATATGCTCCAGCATTGATCTGATCTGGGTCGGGAACTAAGAGCGTCTCGTGGAGTGACTGAAGTAGGCTGAAAATAGTGGCTTCTAAGAAAGATTTTGGGATCTGCATGTTCGACGTCATCCCATAGCCCTTTTGAAACTTATAGAGGCCATCGAACACGTCTTTCAAAAACCTGATTACAACCGCAGTAGTGTAATTGCCGATTTTGACCGGAAAGCTGACGTAAGAAAGGACATTGCCCGCTTGAGAATCCAATTGTGTCATTCTGCTGTCTATAGCATTACGAACTGATTCCATCTGAATTCGATGATTTTCGATTTCTTGACTGGTCATCAGAACATTAAGGATATTTACCTGTTCGTTCTGAGCGAGTTGCTTTGCGTTGCTACTGACGTTGATGAAATGATCTGTGGTCAAAGAACATGCAGGTGGAACAATATGAATGGGTGGTTTCCCATCTCCAGAATCATTGAATCCAATTACGAAGAGCTCGTGAAAAAGACGGCTCTTCATTGAGCCAAAAATACGATCCGACTGCTTCCGAGCATTCTCGAAGAAGTAGCATTCACCTCGGAACATTTGCGTTCCAAATGGATTCATTTCTACATCCCCATTGATTTCTCAATAGCCTTGGCTGCTAATGCTGCTCCGATCTTCGATGCCATATCGAAGCCCCATTTACCTGTAGCTTTAAGAAATGACATCACGCCTTTGGCGTCGCCTTCTTTAGCAGCTTCCTCAGCTGCTGCAACCGCAGCTACTGCTTTGTCTTGTTCTTCGTTCTGAGACAGTGGTAATAGAGTTGCTCGTAGCTTCTCTAATTCCTGAGCGAGATCATTCAAACTGGACGTGCCGATAGCCTCACGCAGTATTTGAAAGAAGTTGATATTCTCAGCTTTTGCTTTGGGCCCCATCGCTCCCACTTGCCCCGCTTGATAAATGTCACCCATTGCCTGGTCTCCCTGAACGATACAGTCTTTGTAAAAGTTCTGTTGAGCTTTCGATTCGAGGTTCGCCTCGTCCAATTGTGGAGGTACCGTGTCACTGCTGGCAAGTTCCGGGTAATCTTGCTGGAGTGTTAACAGGAAGTCGAGAAGGTATGACCGAGCTGAGGAAACCATAGTTACCAGGGATTGTCTCGTAGTATAAAGATTTACAAAGTTCAGGATTGATCCATCAATCTGCGGACCGCACATCCGCAAGAGATTTACCATGTAACCATCCATAGCATTCCCGAAGAAATGATGATCTGAAGCAAGCAGTGACTCTAACGAAGCAATGCTATTGAGCATCTTGTAGTGCTTGAGTACCTCCTTGAAGTCATCGAATTCAGGCGGAAGGCACTTAGCATCAATCCTTAAGTTCTTCGAATTAACAAAGCCATGATAGTCACCATAAAGGTCTGCCTGGACTTCTCTGTACCGCGGCGTTGGCTTGTTTAATTCATAGCCATTCAATTCGTTGTCTACCCATTGCTTGAAAGTGCGGCTACGAAGCTTTGAGGCAAGAACTTTTGCCTTTAACAGAGTTTGCGACAATGGACGGTCGGTGTCTGCAACTTCATTTATCAGTGAGGTAAAATCACTCATAGCTTTCTCTCGTAGCTATCTAGGGTTTCGTAGGTCGTTTTGCAATGGCATCAATGTCCCTGAGAACGCAGTTGATCATTGCAATCAGTGCGTCAACCTCAGACCACAAAGGTGTAACATTTTGGTGCGAGTATTTGTTCCGAAATACTCCATACAGGCCTGAAAGAAGATCTCTGAAGGCCTGCCGTTCGTTGTCTTCCATTCGGTCTGATGCAGAGCCTTTAGACCCAAATATAGCGTTAACTAGCTCTGGACCGTCTAAGCTTGAGGAGGCCCCAAATCGCTTTGTAAGTCTCTCTTTCAGGATCACGAAGGCTTTTCGTACGGCAGAGTCGCCTTGTTGCACCATCAACAGGTCTATTACACTGTTGGCCAACTCCTGATCAAAGTGCATTGGATTATCGCACCACTTTCTGAACGATGCTTCAAGGCTTGGGATATCAATCCGACAAATGTCACTAATGTCCCCTTCTATGCCTGGTACGTGCCCCCGCTCGATGTTTCTTACGATCCACGATGTGTGCCGAATGAAATTGTTTCCCTGTGTTACCTCAGGAGGCAATGCTCTCGCAATGCTGTCAAATACAAGTCTGAGGCTTTTCGTGTCGGTCAATATGTCTTCCGCAGCTGCCTTGGATTCGACCTTGCCGCGAAGCGCGATTGCAGACGCCTTGAGTTGCTCAAGTAAGTCCTTCACCCTGTACTCGTATTGCAGCATCTGATCTTCACTCCATGCATTCCTTCAAACGCATCCTACTTGTGTTAAGTCTTCGCGTCATTATCAGCCTTCATCTGGAACTCTTTCTTATCCCGCCATGCCAAGAGGTCTGATTGGTCTACGCCCCATTCCTGTAGTTTCTCATGGACGAGTTCCTCACAACTGATGCTGGTCATTTCCTTGGTTGGTTTATCCGCACCAGCAGGCACCCAGTGATTAGGTTCGTTCACAGAGTAGAAATAGACATGGGCCAGTTCATGCATGATGGCCTGGACCGAAAATGACTCTCCCATCTCTCTGAGAATAGGCAGTGAGAAGTGAGCATGATGGCCGTCATTCCACACTCTCGGAAGGCTCACGTCCGTCCATAGATGAATGGCTGAAACGAACTCACTCGGTTTCACCCAGTACGCTGCTATCTGATCTCTAGCTTCCAAGGGTAACTGCATCCACGCGATGTTGAACAGACGAACAAACTCATCAACGTCTTCGGGATTGCCCTGAAGTTGAATGACCTTGATGGCACCATCGGCAACGAAGACCATATCCTCTTGTCCTTTGGTTTTATTTCACCAATCACAACTGGCAGGAATAGTCTTCCTTGAAGTGGATGCACTGGTCGCCTTGTTGACTTGGGTAGTATCCCCAACGGCTGACTGCTTTTTGGAGAAGACGTTTTGCAGTACCGGGCTTGAATCGATATTTCCGATCTAGCTTTGCGTAGTAAATCACTTCCTGCATGTTTATTTTCCCAACGCCACTGTCGGATTGCATGATCGCAATCGCATCCTGGTCTGAATAGTCCTCGGGACGCTGATGTAGCTTTTCTCTGATGTAGAGCGTGACGAAGACGATTGATGTGATCAGGAGAAGACTGAACAGCCAAATACCTACAGTCATCGGCTCCAGGAACCAATTGAAGAAATCACTGACGACGGGAACGAACATCTTCAAGACACCAAGAACGACCGCCGAGACCACGCCAACGATGATTCTTCACCGCATGCTCTTTGAAAAAGCTCTTTAGGGCTGCGGTATCCACTGTGAAACACCTTCTTTGGGTTTGGTTTACTTCTCTGTCTTTTTAGTAGATGTTTGTGCAGTATCCACCATTCTCTTTCATGGTGATGATTGAGGTTTGATGGTGTTGGGCCAGTAGCGAGGAATTAAAGATTGAAAGACTTCCGTCACCGACCATTGTGGAATCTCCGAAGTGCTATGCCCCGTTGTAGAGTTACCTGTAATCATGGTCATGTTTGTTGAGACATATCTACCGCTATCGAAAGCAACCCACGAGATGGTGGACATACCGAGAGTTGCAATGTTATCATCAGGCCGGGGATCTGTGAGTGCATAATGGCTTGCCACTTTGTTACGCCAACGAACTACTTCAGTGAGTTCAGAGACCCCTTTGACGTAGTTTCCAATAGCCGTACTGATCGCTTTGAACTTGGTTGGATCGGAAAGGTCTGCACGTGAGAACTCGTTCTTCTCTATGCAGCGGATGAACCCTGCAAGACGTGCATAGTTGCAAACCGAAACTGCGAACCAATGAAAGTAGCAGGTAATCTGAGGAAGCAAATCTTTCGTTCCATCGAAATCCGTGCCCCAGAAATTTGCGAAAGTGTTCTTGGGCTTCTGCCTCACGTACTCCAACTCCCGGCCTCGGATTTGATTTGCAAGGAATAGCAGCCCGGTACGGAGTGTTGCAAGCGATCCAATCTCGTTGTTGTAAACCCCAGGATCGACTTCAATCTTCTCCAAAGCATCAATCAGCACTTTCATAGAAGACTCCTCGTTGGGTCTAACTTACAGAGTCAGTTTCCGACGGTAGGTTCTCAGGTGTGTCAAACTTCATTTCATTGGTGGTGGTTTCTGGGGCTGGCATGTAGCTAGATTTACATAAGCGAGAAATAAATAGCTTATTTAGCCGTTCTCCCATAAGCTCTTGATGCGCCCCTATCGCCGAATGGTGATTCAAGAGACGGGAATGCGTTTCGGCCGCTGGAGGCAGCAACTTCAGATTATCTTCGCCCTGCAATGGCTTTCCCAGGGAGCATCCGTTCAATCGGTTGCCATCGACCTAGGCTATGAAAACGCAAGCAGCTTTGTCGTTATGTTCCGTAAGGCGATGGGGGCCTCTCCAGCTCGGTACATGTTGCAGAGGATGGCTAAATCCCCGGCATCTCTTTAGTAGAGACGTCATTGCATGAATGAAGATTCTCCGATTCAGCCCATATAATTAGTTAAGCAGAAAAACATGCCTGGTGTCGGCGTGCGTTTTTGTTGATCCAATTCTTTTCTCAGGAGTGATTCCATGTCTACTCGAAGTAGATTTGTCTTTGGATCACTGGCTGTGATGATGGCCATGGGGGCTGTCGTGCTAGCCGGTGATCTAAAGTCAGGGCCTCAGCCCGGTAAGGGCATGCCCTCGTTTGACCCTCTTAACATCTACAATGCCGAAGCCCCAGGCAAGAACGGCAAAGAAAGTTGCTTTATCTGACAGCTCGGCAGTAAGCCGGTCGCTATGGTCTTTGCACGCAAGACCGACGACGCCTTGGCCAGTTTGGTCAAGAAACTTGATGCCGAAGTTGCAAAGGGTGGAAAAGCGAAAGCAGCAGCAGTGGTGGTCATCCTATCTGGTGATGACGACATAAAAGAGAAGATAGAGAAGTTCAAGAATGCAAATGCTGTGAAACATGTCAGCCTGGCGCTTGATGGTCCACAAGGGCCAGATGGCTATGACATTTCTAAAGACGCCTCTGTGACCGCTATTGTCTACAAGGGCAAGAAAGTCCAGACAAATCGCGCCTTTGCATCATTTACTACCAAGGACGTCGAAGCGGTCACCAAAGACCTTTCGAAGCTCATTGAATAACCCCCGGTATCATTCATGATGCCGCGATTCTGACACCGAGCACCGTCTGACTTGCTAGTCAGGCGGTGTTTTCGTTGGCGCCAATAGTGTCGCCACAAATCCTATCTAAAGATGGAATGACTTCCGTGAGGTACGTGGTATCCTTTGTTCAGAATCATGGTGCAGGATTACTCTTGTGTGATCATTCGAAGTAAGAGGAGAGACAATGGCTTCATACTACGACGACAAGAAGAAGTGCCGAGTGGGCACTATGGACGAAGATCAGTTCAACACCGAGTGTGATCCATCAGGTGCCGCATATTTTCGTGCATTGATTACAGCTTGGACTAAAGCAGGTGGATCGCTGAAGTGGGGTGCCGGTGGAGTGGGCCTGCGGGGACCCATTGGAGGAAAAGAAGCTGGAGTTTGTTTCCTCGCGCCACAATTCGCTGGCAAAAAGGACCGCATCGAACTGGCATGCGCTTCACTCGTGAAGCAGATAGGCCAAGATCGTTCAAGCAAACTGGAGAAGGCACTCAGAGCCGCAGCTGGGGAAAAAGCACTGGGGAAAACCATGATAAGCATCGTTGAACCAGGCACGCTAACGTCCCCTCAGCAGAAGGCACTTAACAAAGCCTTTACTAACCTTCTTGATTGATATGCTTCACGACACATTGTTTGTTCGAGATGCCATCGCAATGGCGGTTCGATTTGGCAATTGAGTCTTGGTCAGAATGCGATGAATGTGATCTTTCACTGTGCCCACGGAGATATGCAAGCGTTTGGCAATCTCTTTGTTACTCAGGCCTTCAGCTATCAGGCCTGCAACATCTTGTTCACGCTTGGATAAATCTAAAGCAAGAGTTGACAGCTGTGGGGTACTGGGAACTTGCACAACAACCATCGGACTACCGAGTGACTCAGTGGCTTGAAAGTCGATGGTGATACCGTTCTCAGTCTTGACTTGCTCTGCCAACTGTACCAATTGCTTAAGAGGAACCGACTGTCCATTGCCAGAGTGCATCGTTTGTACAAGTCGTCGCAGTGCCGATAACGACTCACTATTCAAAGCTGGTATGTATCCAGGCATCCGTATCTCCTTCAACACCTAATGTACCAACCGAAAGGAACGTGAGCATGACAGTTTCAACAAACGACCGACAGGTCATCGAAAATGTGTTCCGAGCCATGCAAACCGGCCCTACTGCCGAGAAAGAACTGCTTGAACTGTTTGCAGAAGACGGAATCCTTGTTGAACCATTTACTGGTCAAATGCAGACCCATGAAGGGAAACCGGCGATCAAAGCAAGCCTTGTGCCAATGTGGGCCAACCGGGCACCGGACATGAAAATCATGTTGGATCGGGTTGATCTACAGGGTACCACCGTTCGAGCCGAGTGGACCTGCACTTCATCTGCAATGCCTGGCCCCATGCGTGGTTACGATCTCTTCCAAATTAAGAGTGGCAAGATCAATCGAATGGAGATCTTCGTAACCGAGATGCCGCAGTTTCCAGGGCAATGAGCCAACTCGTAGGTGAACCAACAGCTAAAGCCATCATAGAATGAATGTGATGGCTGGTTATTCCAATGAGCCCCTGTTGCCTCACCTTGCAACTTTTTCCAAGGCTGCTGAACTCAGCAGCTTCACGGGAGCAGCAAAGGCGCTTCGTATCAGCCAGGCATCAGTCAGTCAGCGTGTTCAATCGCTGGAAAAATTGTTGGGGAAGCCGCTCTTCAAACGTCAGGGCGGACGAGTATTACTGACTCAAGCCGGCCAGAAGGTGTACCAGTATTCCCAGCGAATAATGGAACTTCATCGAGAAATCCGGTCAGAGATTTCGGGACAGAAGTCATCTGTCAGTGGAGAGTTGATACTAGGAGCCAGTTCTGTTCCTGGCGAGCATCTTCTCCCATCACTCTTGTCTACTTTCCGCAAGCAATATCCGGAAGTTCGTGTCTCCGCCACTGTATCGGACAGTATGTCGGTTATGAACCAGGTTGAGCGTGGCGAAGTCAATCTTGGATTGGTGGGTCGTAAGTCAAAGTCACCCCATCTCATGTTTCAATACTTCGCCAAGGATCGAATGAAGTTGATCATTCCACCCGAGCATCCGTTGCGGAGAATAAGAAAAGTATCGGTCGATCATCTAACTAAGTACCCAATCATTTTAAGAGAAGTCGGTTCCGGGCTACGCCATAGCCTAGAGAAATCGCTCGAGCGTAATGGAAGATCACTATCCGAATTACACATTGCTATGGAACTCGGCAGTAATCAAGCCATCAAAGAGGCCGTCATTCAGGGTGTTGGAATTGCAGTATTATCCACCTACGCCATTCATAAAGAAGTCAAAGCTATGCAGCTCTACGGGATGGAAATCACTGATTTGCAATGTGATCGCGAAATGTTTGTTGTGCAAGACAAGCGAAGGGTGTTGCCATCGCCAGCCCGTTTGTTTGTAAGTTTTTTGGAAAATCATCCCATCGTCACAGCTAGTCCATCAGTCTAGCTTATGGCGTTCTCAATGGGTATCAGACTGTTCGCATAACGCTATCTACGGAAGTGCTCTAACCTGAAATGGGTCTTCAAACTTCGTAGTCGTAGATGCTCAATGGCATGACTTCGATGAACTTGAATACACGACAACCTTGTCAGGTAGGAGTAATTGAAATGGCGTGGGTACAAACCATCCCGGAGCAACATGCAAATGGGAAGCTTGCCAAGGTGTATGGTAAGGTTAGAGAGAGATCTGGCAAAGTCCCCAACATTGCACAACTGCAATCGCTGCGTCCTGAAACCATGAATCATGGCTTTGATCTCTACTGCCAAATCATGGATGCCCCCACGGGGATCACGAAGCGAGAGAGGATCTTCATTGCCACGGTCGTTTCGCAGGTGAATGGCTGCGTCTATTGAATGAAGTCACATGAGAATGACCTCCGGTCGGTGGTCACGAGCGATCTGGAATGTCGATTGCTACAGACAGATTATCGACAGGCTTCGATGAGTGAACGTGAGCGAGCAATATTGGATTACGCAGTCAAGCTCACGAAAACTCCAACTGCAGCGGGTCTCCCGGATTTGGAAAGTCTGCGGCAACAAGGATTATCCGATGTTGAACTGGTCGATGCAGTTCACTGCATAGGTTACTTCAATTTCATCAATCGTGTTTTGGATGGATTGGGAGTTGAACTGGAACCTGGAATGAAGGTGGCATCATGAATCCGAATAAAGCACTATGGGAGAAAGGTGATTTCACGCGCATCGCTGCGACAATGCGAGAGTCGGGTGAAAAAATTGTTGAGTCACTAGGAAACGTTGCAGGCTTCCATGTTCTTGACTTAGGATGTGGGGATGGAACTACTGCTCTTCCGTTAGCTCGTCATGGCGCAAAGGTGACTGGCATCGATATTGCACAAAACCTTGTGGACGCTGGCAATCGAAGGGTAAGGGATGAGGGCTTGCAAGGTATCGTCTTCAAAATAGGCGATGCCTGCCATTTGCAAGATGTTGAAGATCACACCTTTGACCTGGCGATAAGTGTTTTCGGAGCCATGTTTGCTCCTAAACCATTCGACGTAGCCCAGGAGCTGGTTCGAGTGACCAAGCCTGGTGGTCGCATCGTCATGGGGAACTGGATACCAAATGATCCTACCTTTGTATCGCAGTTGCTGAAAATCAGTTCGGCCTATACCCCACCACCTCCGGAAGGCTTTATCAGCCCCATGCGCTGGGGTATGGAAGCTGACATTCTGGAGAGGTTTGGGCAAGCTGGTATTCCTAAAGAACGGATCACTCTGGAGAGAGAAGTCTTCCTTTTCAGCTCGAAGACTCAGGACCCAGCAGTTTTTATCGACAACTTCATACGGTACTACGGACCAACGATGAATGCTGTGGAAGCAGCGCAAAAGACGAACAAAGCAGAAGAACTTCAACGTCAACTCGTAGATCTTGCTAAATCTCAGAACACGACGAAAGCGGGAACACTAATCCCAGCGACATTTATGCGGGTAACAGTATCCATCTAAAAGCAAGAGGTTGATTCAAACGCCATTGAATCATTGCTTGTAACATTATGCCTGTTATCATAAAAGCTGTTCAGCATTTCAGTTTTCTTTTAGGAGAACCAGAATCATGAATCGCATCTGGCGAGGAATAGTTTTTGGACTGTTCCTCAACATGCTGGGCGTATCGGCCTGGGCGGATGACCCGCCTAAGAAAGACGACCCGCCAGCCAAGAAGGATGATGCGGTGCAAACGCCTGCCGAGAAGTTTGCTGCTGCCAAGAAAGCCAACGATGAAGCCAACGTAGCCTTCAACAAGGTAATTGCGGAATTACAAAAAAAGAAAGAAAAGCTGAGCCTGGAAAACAAGGACCTCAACGAAGCATATCAGGTTCGTAATAAGACAACCCAAGCATTGGTGAAAGCTGCAGAAGAACTTGCCAAAGCCGAGCCTACCAGTCCAGCCGGGTTGGAAGCACTCAACGCAGTTATCAGCTTTGGCAATCCATCACCGGCTATCATCAAGTTGCTTACCGAGCATCATGCAGCCAGCCCCAAAGTCGGCCAGATCATTGGACGATTTTATTACAGTCGAGAAACAAGCGATCTCGCTGCGTTGATGAATAAGATCATCGAAGTGAATCCCAGCCGAGACATCCAAGCAAATGCAATGATGACTCTGGCTAGGATGAAGATGGAATCAAAGCCCGAGGAAGCGGAGAAACTTTTTGAAACTATAATGGAAAAGTACAAGGACTTGCCAAAATTTGACACTGGCCTGGGTAAACGGGCAGGTGGCAATCTCTTTGAACTACGGAATCTGCAAATTGGAAAAGTAGTGCCTGAAATCGAAGGTGAAGACGTGGATGGCAAGAAGTTCAAAATCAGTGACTATCGCGGCAAAGTAGTCATGCTTGATTTCTGGGGACATTGGTGAGGCCCCTGCGTGGCTATGTTTCCACACGAGCGGTCGCTCGTTAAGCGCATGGAAGGCAAACCTTTCGCATTGGTAGGCATCAACAGCGATAGTGACAAAGAAGACCTGATAAAGAAGAACCAGGAACAGCAAATCACTTGGCGTTCCTTCTGGTGCGGCACCAAGGGCACCAGCGGAGACATTCCATCGAAATGGAATGTCAATAGTTGGCCAACTCTGTACTTCATCGATCACAAAGGTGTGATCCGGCAGAAAAATCTTCGCGATGAAAAGAAGATGGACGAGTTTCTCGACAAGCTGGTCGAGGAGGCGGAGAAGGACGTCAAAGGGAGTGGAACGAGATAGTCATGAGGTGAAAAGCAAGAGGTTACCGGCCCAGCTGGTAACCTCTTGGCGTTTGAAAGGTGACTAAAGAGGGCAGCTCAGAAGCCGCCCCTAGAGAATTATCGTTACAGCACCAGTCACTTACTTACCGCCGAGTCTGCGAACTGATCACACGTGGCCTAAACTGGGTGCGAGCCAGTGTCTCCAAAGGTGGGGGCCCTCGTGGAATGCCGGCAGCAGCCACATGAACCAGGCGATCTCCAACTGTTGGCTTCAAGAACAGGGACTCGTCAACCTATTTGAACGGATGAAGATTAAGTTGCGCTCAACCTGAACCGCTGTATACGGAACCGTACGTACGGTGGGGTGGGAGTACGGCGGGTGCAACCCCGCCTCCTCCGCGTTGTTATCCCGGGTAAAACCTCTTCGCCACAATGCGAACGAGCTTATTATCTTTACCTTCTCGCTTGATTTCGCCTTCGACAGTGATGATGCTGCCAGGCTTAAGGTCTTTGAAGCCTTCAAGAGTGGTTTGGATGATGGCACCAGACTGATCCACCAATTCGACTCGGACACCATGGGCATCGAGGACTTTGCGGCAACTGGGACAGGTGGCTGCGTCTTCACAGGCTAGTTCGTCTTTGATCTCTTCGCGAGCAAGGGCTTCTGGTGACAGCATGATGAAGGTGGCCAGGGCTGCGTTAAAGGGCTTCACGTTATCCGGAGGCAGCTTGCCGGAGACGATCACGATTTCGCCTGCCTTGCGCTGCAAGGCTTCGGCGACAGAGATGACCGCTGCTGGTTTCTGGGCCATCAGTGCCGGCTTGAACAACTCAGTCTGAGCACCATCCGTTGCTGCTTGAGAGGTGTTCGTTGGTTTAGCAGGATCACGTTTGGCCTGGGGCGCTTCGCTACACCCGGTGGCAACGAGCAGCAAGGCACAGAAGTAGAAAGAACGCATGTAAGCCTCCATAGTGAAAGAGAAGATCAGTTAAACCGCTTTGAGAGCATCGACGATGCTCAGGCGAAACGCTCGCCAAGCGGGTGGGATGGCTCCGAGAAGCCCGAGACCCAGTCCGACAGAACAGCCAATCAAGATCGCTGTCCGGTCGAGTTGTAAGGAAAACGCTCCCATCGTGAATCGCACTGCCACACCTTGCAGGAGGAAGAGAGCAAGAGCGGTGGCAGCTAATGTCGCCAGGGCAGCAAGGATGACCGACTCCTGCAACAAGCTGGCTGCGATGGCACGGCGGGAGAAGCCGATGGATTGCAAGGCTGCGAATTCACGCACCCGACCAGCCACGGCTGCATACATAGTGTTCATCGCTCCACAGGCCCCGGCCAGAGCGACAAGCCCCAGGAGCAGCCAGGTCATGGTTCGCATGAGCCCATAGTGCTTCTGCAAAGAGGCGTAATACTCAGCCTCCTGGCTTCCCATGAGTTCCAGATCAGGCCGGCGATTGCGGCAGAAGTAATCGACGAAACCCATTTGTTTGTTGCGATCACCAGCAGGATCAAACCGCATGGCGACGATGCTGATGTCGTTCGGCCGTTTCATGGCCACCTTCAATTCATCCAGCGGCATCCATAGTTCTGCTTCGAGCAGGGTTCCCGGTGCTGCGAAGCGGCCACTGATCTTCCAGGGCTTGCCTTCGATCAGAATCGATCCGCCAACAGGGAGATCGTTCATGGAAAGACCCAGCTTGGTGGCAGCCAGCCGGCCGATGAGTACCTCACCGGGCTTGGGCAAGGTTCCTTCCAGTAGAAAGACCTGACGTCGAACCAGAAAGACCTTCTGGAAATCAATGCCTCGCAAGACCGCCAGTTGTGCGCCGCTTTGTGATTCAGGCAGACCTACCCGGCTGGCGATGGTCAATTCCGGAGAGACTGCGGGAGTCGTTCCATACTTGACGAGATGTGCCGAAAACTCGGTGCGGGCCAGCGTGGTGACCTCGTCGCTGATCGACGAGTTCTCCAGGTTCTCAGCAGAGTTGACATTGTGAATCATCACCACTTCCGGATCGCCGCTCTGCTGCAGGCTTTTCTCCAGCCCTCGAACAAAGCCGACGACGAGGAATAACAGAAACACGACCAGTGTCAGCCCCAATGCGGTGAGCAAGGTACGGATCGGCCTCCGCATCAGGTTTCGTACACCATAATCCCACGGCAGCAGTTTCATAGTCTCACCGCAAGGAGTTGACGATTTCAGCACGGCCGGCCTGCCAGGCGGGGACCAACCCCGCGATCAGGCCAATGAGGGCAGAGAGACCCAGGCCCCAGATCAGCAATTGAGGAGAGGCGATGAAATCAACACTCACTCCTTCGGTGGAAATGCTCAGCGGTTGCCAGGTCAGCCACGCGACACAGGCGAGCGTACCAAGGATGCCACCTATCAGGCTGATCAAGGTGCTTTCGGTCAACATCAAGAAGACGATACGCCAGCTGGAGAAGCCAATCGTTTGCAGAACCGCATGTTCTTTAACGCGATCCTGAGCAGCCATGATGACGGAGTTGGCGGCCAGGACGACGACTACACCGATGCAGACGAAGCCCAGCCAGCGAGTCATGCCGATTAGGTCCAAGAGGTCAGCCAGGACGTTCTGGAAGTGGGCCTTCTGGGGCTTGGTTTCGGTGATGATTTCAAAGCGGTCTTTGATCTTCGCATCGATGGCCGCTGCGACTTTCTCAGCCTGCAAGGGATCGGTCACGCTCACCTCATAGAGTGTGGCATGCAGGTCCTGATGATGCTGATTGTTGTTGAGCAGTTCAATGTGGGTGTAGATGACATTCTCTTCGCCAGCCACTTCGGAGGTAAAGATGCCAGCAACGGTGACGTTCACCCCGGCGATGGTGAACGACTGCCCGGTCTTGATGCCTCGTCGTTCAGCAATCCGCCTGCCTACCAGACCTGCATCAGTGCGGCTGGCAAACGCTGCCCAGTCGCCACTGAGAAATCGTACATGCGGACGTACTCTGGAAAGCGACTTGGCGGGAACGCCGTGGAAGACGACCGTATCGAGACTGGCCCTGCAGTTGTTGACCACCACTTTGACAGGAAGCACATCCTTGACCCCTGGTATGCCACGAATCACCTCTTCATAGAAGATCGGCACTTGGCTCGAACTGGGGCAGAAGCGATAGGACTGGAAGACAATCAGGCGATCATCCTGCGATTGTAACAGTTGGTGAAGGCCTGACTGAATGGAGAAGACGAAAAGGAACAGCAGCATCAGGAGCGCTGTACCAAGGATGGTCATGAAGCTGCGAACCCGGTGGCCGAGCAGGTTCTTCAGGATGTACGGAATGAACTTGAGCATGTTGATCACTCCGAAGCCAGTTGACGTGAACGGGGGCTGGACTTCACACCGTTGAATGAAACGACATGCAACTGATCATCGACGAGCTTGCCCTTTTCCAGCTTCACCAGTCGATTGGCTACCGAAGCGGCTTTGGGATCATGCGTGACCATGACCAGGGTCTTGCCCATCTCTTCGTTGAGCCGTTTGAGCAAGGCGAGCGTGGCGGTGGCAGTCTCAGCATCGAGATCGCCGGTCGGTTCATCAGCCACGATGATAGTCGGGTCAGCAACGATGGCTCGGGCGATAGCGACCCGCTGCTCCTGTCCACCGGAGAGTTGGCGGGGATAGTGGTCATAACGGTCGATGAGGCTGACCGCTTCCAGCGCCACCTGCACCCGTTTGCGTCTCTCGGAACTGGAGATGGGGAGCAGTAAGAGTGGCAGTTCGATGTTCTCGAAGGCGGTCAGTACCGGAATCAGATTGTAGAGCTGGAAGATGTAGCCAACGTGATGGGCACGCCAGGCTGCGAGCTTATTGCGTGAGAGCTTGGCGAGGTTCTGCCCTGCGACGTGGATGGATCCCTGGGTAGGGCGGTCGATGCCTGCGATCAGGTTCAATAGCGTCGTTTTCCCGGAGCCGGAGGGGCCCATTAATGCAACGAATTCTCCCGCTGCCACGCTGAGACTCAGATCACGAAGAACAGGAACGTCTTGCGTTCCCTTCTTGTAGACCTTGGAGAGTTGCTCGATTTCGACGAGTGCCATGACTGTTCCTTTAGCGATCTTCGCCGGTGATGGTGACTCGTTGATGGGGTTTGAGTTGCTCCGTGCCACTGGTGATGAGCTTGTCGGTGGGGAGTAACCCGCTGACGAGTTCGACTGTCTCTTCAGTGCGTTCCTTTTCTCCAGTTGCCAGCACTACTGCTTTGATGATGGCTGTGCCGTTCAGTTGATCGACCACCCAGACACGTGCCTGGTCGCCTTCCCATTGGATGAAGCGACGAGGGATAATCAGCCGCTCAACCGCTTGTTGCTTTGATGCAGCTTCCTTCTTGGGTGAGATGAACCGTACACTGGCGATCATTTCGGGCCTGAGCTGCGGAGGCGAATGATCAGGCAACGCGACTTTCACCGGGACACTGTTACGTGCAACGTTGGCGAAGTGAGTATCGTAGAGGACGGTTCCTTGCAGCTTCTTGCCAGGCAGCACGTCTTCGATTTCGACGATGGCCGGCTGACCATTCTGTACAAACTGGAACTTGGTGATGGGAACCTCGACACGCACTTGCAACCTGGCAGGATCGTAGAGAGTTACCGCTGTCGCCTTCTGCTCGCCGGCAGTGTTCTTGCCGCCGCCACCCATGATGTAGCCGACACGCACATGCAACTGCATGACCACGCCATCAGAGGGGGAGAAGATTCTGGTACGGTCCAGTTCTAGTTGAGCTTTGCGTACTTCCACGTCAGCATCAGAGACTTCGTGCTGGGCTTCTTCGAGCTTCGCCTGGAAACTCTTCACATCAGCCAGTGCGGTTGAACGCAGCGCCTCGGCTTGTCTGATCCGGACAGCGGCATTGGTTTTGGTCTTGGCCAGCTTGGCTTTGGCGCTTTCGATCTCGGCCCGGATGACGTTCAGATCCTGTCGAGCCTTGTTCAACTTGACATCGCTCTGAATGACGCCGTTCTTGATCAGTTCTTCCTGAACTTTGACCCCTTGCTCAGCGGTTGCCAGGTGAGCTTCGGTTTTGATTACTTCGCTGGTTTCGTAGCGGATATCGGATTCACTTTCTTCTTTTGCAGAAAGAATGGTCGATTCAGCGTTCTTCGACGCTACCTCCGCCTTGTTGATATCGGCCTGTACAGAAGCAATGGCTGCTTTTCGACGCGCCAGTTTCTTCTGTAACGCTTCCAGATCGAGCTTGGCTTTTTCGTCATCGAGCACAACCAGGAGTTGCTTGGCTTTGACAGCATCGCCCGGATTGACCAACACCTCTTTGATGCGGTACATACCTTCCGTCTGGATCGGAACATCTACCGGGAGCGGACGAGGCTCGATCCAACCATTGGCTTTGAAGAGTTCCTGACCGCTGTTCCCGACTGTCGAGCTTCGCAGTTGAACAGGAACGACACGGACGGATGCCGGAGGAACCAAGCGATCCCACGACGACCAGGCCAGCACGCCGGTAAAGCCGCCGAGAAGCAGCAGGGGCAGTACGACTCGGCTGCCCCACCGGCGGGGAAGTCGAAGTGTCGGTTGGCTGGTGCTGGTTTCCGAACGAACGACCCGTAACGCTCCCAGGTCTGCATGGGGATTGGCCATGATCGTGGCCTCGTAATGCGAGAAGTAGAAATGCAACACGAAGAGATAGCACCGTCGGGGTCAGTCCGATGTGCCATCAGCTATTAGTGAAAGGATGGGACGCTACTTAGCGGGGAGGGCGATCAATACCCTGCTTGAAACCATCTTGCTTATTGAACGATGCACCGACGTTAATGTGAAAGGAGACTACCTGTACCATCCCCACTTGCACTACAGGCGTCAGCGGAACATAGCCGACGGCGATGATTCCACAGAGACAATTGCAGGGTGATGATTTCTGGCTACCTTCCAACGGTTGAGCTGGCTTGGGCGTAGCTGGCGCTTTCCTGCAACATTCGCATATTTCTTCTTCTTCTGGCTCGGACGATGTGTTACCAATCACCGGCGCGGCACAGGACGCCTGCAATCTGCATAACGGAGCATGCAGATGAAGCGTGGCGAGGATCAAAATGAATCGGAACACCTTATCCAACATGTTTTCATCTTAACAAAAGAGGCTACATCCTCAATGGCAGATTCTGCTCTCATAGCATTCACTGCTGAATGATCGCACACGCCCGTTAAGCTTTTACTTTTGTCTATGCGGCAGACTTTTCTCCATAAGCAAGTATTCGATACTCAGCTTCCTTTTCAAATATCTTGTCCCAGTTCCAATAGTACAAATGGTTCTCAGAAACTGGAATCTCCAAGATTTGAAGCAGTCGAGCTAACCCATTGAACCCATAGCGTTCATTAAAACATTTGTATTTGATGGCTTTGGAAAGCCATGGATAACTAAAGTTGTGAGCCATGCAAAAAGCCCGCTGAGTTCCAAATGCTCTAATCTTCCGAACGATAATCGGAACTAAGTGAGCGTGAACACCTTCCACCCTTTTGGTGGGTCGTTTGCCTGGCTTCCAAGAATATGGTGTTCGGGCCATACCTCACCTCGTGTATAAGTTTGATCAGAACTCTAAAGCTGTCTGAATGGCAAAGGCTTGCACGTTACCGCTGGCTGCTGGTTCAGGTACGCTACGTTGTCCATTGACGTAGTTAAACTGGATCTTGATGTTGGGAGTCCAGTACCAGTTGAGTCCAACGGTATGTTCTCCATAAATCCCACCAAGAACTGTTTGGTCGTTGAGATTGACGTAACTGTATCGATACACCAATTCCCAGGCACCAAGCCCATAGTTCATTCGACCACAATCATCCTTAATCAAGAAGGCGTTTTCGTGTGGCACCACTCGATCGTATTTGCCAAAACGCTTGTCGTAGCCACGGTTTTCACCGGTTAAGAAGTAGCCAACTTGAACATAGCTGCCCCAATAGTTCAAACTCCCCCTATTCGTGGCAGTTGCATTGGCAGGATAATAAGCATTATCTACGTGAGAAACGCACGTTTCGGATTGAAGCCAGAAGGAGCCAAGATAGTAGAGCAGTTCAAAATTAACTGATTGGGCATCATCAGCAACAATGTTGCCGGTATCGATCATTCGAGAGCTGTCTCCCTGAAGCCCCACAGCATCACGGATGCTAGCACGAGCTCTATAGCGAATGAGGTCGGTATTATCTGAATTGGGGCTAGGGTTGACATTGGTTCCACCATTGAAGTCCAGAGGTGGAGAACCTGTACGGAATTGATAGGCCACACCCAAATGTAACAGGTTCCTGCCATTGTCTTCGTAAATCGGGAGTGCTGACACGCGGCCCGAATAGGCATATTTTCCGTCACCAAACGAGGCACCATTAAACTGAGAGAAGTTATCAATGCGGTGGAACATGTGCTGCATAGTAATGCGTTTGTCCAGAAAGTTATCAGAGTAAAAAATGCCAGGAGCGAACTCTTGATAGAAGGCATCAAAAAGTGGTGATCGTTCAATCATCGGAAGGAACCGGCTGCTGGTAAACGCTTCCAAGCCAAAAGGGACGTGCATTTGGCCGATTCGGATAGTATCAGCAAAAGGCAAATCTCTCATTCCGATGAACGATTCATCAAAAGAGATATTGTTGTAGTTCTCAAAATCGAACTCTGCCTTAAACTCAATGTTCTGATAAACCCTTCCATCTGCAACCACGCGCGCCCGTCGAATAAAGAAGCCGTCTTGAAGATCACCGATGCCAGGTCCGACACCGGTGTATTGCCCCAAGGGTGAACCTGGGGGTTGTACAGGAGACTGACGAAGCTGAGGAGATTCGTTCCACCATACACCATCTGCCATCAATCGACCGCCAATGTGCAGGTTGAATGCATCATCCGCAGTTTTGTAACGCATACCTCCATTGTCCCAGGAGACATTGAACTTAGTATCGCTACCAACTACTGAGCCAGTAAGCTTCTTTTTCTCCTCTTCAGCTTTTTTCTGCTCAGCATCCCTCTTAAGTCTTTCGTTGTACCACTCATCAAACAAGCTTTTAGTTTCTGGCGTCAGCGGGGGATTTTGAGCCCCTTGACTTGGTTTGTTTGAGTCAGCAGCTTTTGGTTCTTGCAGTGGTGGCAATGAAAGAGACGTCGGTGATTCTGTCTTATTCTGTTGAAGCAAGGTTTTCAGTTCTTGTACTTCCTTCTCTAACTGGCTGATTCTGGCCTGCTGATCTGGAAGGGCTGTACCAGATTGCTGCGCATGAGTTGTGCTGGTGATCAACAAACACAGAAGTGTTGCAAGCACTTTTCTGTATTTGTCGATTGCGCGGCCAAATGTCCGAGCTTGTAAACGGAAATAAGAAGAATTGTTCAAGATCATGGCCCCTTCCTCCCTGCCATTCATCGACTGGGGCCATTGCGAATCATTATGAAGATTCGGAAATGAACATCGCCATATGTATTGGTCTTAGAAAGTAGGATTGGCTGGCAATCAATCGAAAGTAAGTATCAGGTCTTTATCATCCACTGAAATACGTGGCTAATCTGCAAGATTGAGCGATTTACTGAGTATGATACCTCCCCTAGATATGAGCAGATTAACAAGCTTAGACTTAGAACTTAGAAGCCGTCTCGTCTCCAACATAGTGAACTGCTCAGCATTGACGTTATTTATGCTGAGTATTCGATCCCCTTCTTTAATGTCAGCCACAGCGGAACGCGATGCCTGATCGATTGAATGAACCATGGTATATCCATCGATGCGGAGCAGATGCAAACCACTTCTATCCATGAGCTGGCCCCGTTCAAGGGCAGGCGAGGGAACTAGATAGGCTTGGGAGTGTGCGAAGTCTAGGGTAAGTTCAAATTGCGACAAAAACCCAAGCCCCAGTATATTATCCCGCGATTGAATGAGTACGACTTCTGGATGGCTAGTATTCCCAAGCGAGAGAGAATGGATCAGCCATTTATTGTGTTTTTTTACTCCGTTCACTCCTGCTGAGAATGCCCCTTCCACTCGTTGGCCGGCATGTTGCTGCTCAAGTGTCGTCGCGATTTCACTGTTGACACTTCCATAGATTGTTGTGCCAGTATCAACCAGGAAGGAAATGGGGGACTGCAACCCTTTTATGTGCGCATTTAGTGACACGCCTTCCCTTCTCACTGTCAGTTGAAATGGCTCGCCTTTCAGTTTGCCCGCTTGTTTGAGGAATTCCAACATCCCATTCTTAAAATCCAATCGGATCACATACTGACTAAGAATGTCTAATCCAATGACACCCATAACCGAGTAGCCAGACGCTTGCCTTAACAAAGCTAGATCGACTGCAACTACAGGCATCTTCCTTTTCGTTTCGATCTTCCCAAACCTAAGGACAGGCCCATCGAACAGTTCTTGTTTAATCGATCCTGTTGGAGTTTCAATCGTTACGACATGTTGTGGCTGTCCCGTTAGCAGTGATTTATCCAGGGCTGTGGTTGTAGCGCCTGTGTCAATTATGAATTCATACCGTTTACCTTCGATCAATACGGGCACTAACAATAAATCGCCAGACTTGTTGATTGGGAATTGACAGATGACGTTGTCTTCCGGAGTAACCACAGTCTGTTCCCAAATCGGAATTGCCCATGTCGGAGAAGCGAGCTGCAAGATGGCAAAGGACATTGATGCGATCACGAGATTCCGAAAAAACGATGATCGCAGCAGCATAATACTATCTCCATAAGATGCGATCTATGCTTTTGCCAGCCCAACGCTTAGATAGCACAGAGATCTTCTGAAAACAATCTCGATTGGCATCCAAATACCCAAGTATGACACGAGCGATTATTGAGGTATCTTCTTGGGGAGTAGTAATGCATACACGCAGGGCACCACGAATAAGGTTGTGAGTAACCCTGCTACCAGGCCGCCCAATACGGCTCTTCCTAGTGGGACATTGGCTTCGCTTCCTCGGCTCAAGCCAAGTGACATAGGGATCAGGGCAAAGAAAGTCGCCAATGCTGTCATCACCACCGGTCTCACTCGTACAGAGGCTGCTCGTTTAATCGCTTCCAAAGGAAAGACCTTATCTTGCTTCCGAACATTCTCAGCAAAGTCGATGAGCAACACCGTGTTCGATACGACAATGCCCACCATGAAGATGACGCCAAGCAGTGACTGCACGTTGAGTGCAGTCCCAGTGTAGTAGAGCACCAGGATGACACCAATTACCCCCACAGGCACTGCTGACAAAACCACTAAGGGCGTGAGGTACGAACGGAAGAGGGCTACCATTAAGAAGTAGATCAGAAGGATAGCGCCAGCCATTCCCATCGCCTGAAAGAGAAAGGTCTGTTGCATCTTTTGAAATTCGCCGGCCAGGATGATCTTGGAACCTTCCATGACCGTCTGTGTTTCTTTGTCTGGGTCGAAGGGACTCCAGCCACCATCAGGACGAGGCTTCCCAAAACGAGAAACTACCACACTGACATCGTCGGCCACATGGCCAAGGTCTCGGCCCTGGACTCCCATCGTTAACTCCATGGTGGCTTGTAGGTTGGTATGGTTGATCTCAGCCGGAACCTGCACACGGGGCAACGGAACTTTCACCAGGTTCCGCAAGGGAATAGGCTGCCTTTGCCCAAGGCCGGTGATGGGTACATCGAGCATGGTTTCGATGGACGAGATGTCTGCTTCCGGATACTGCACGCCAACGTAATATTGATTGGAGCTTTTGGGATCAATCCAGAAGTTCTTCTTGTTGAACTGAACGCTGGAATTGAATGCAGCGACAACATTCTGCATGATCTCTGCCTGATTCAGGCCAAGTGAAGATGCCTTAGTTTGATCGACTTCCAGAACGTATTGTGGATAGTCCAGACGCTGGACGATGCGAGCATCTACTACACCATCAATACTCTGCACACCTTTGAGGACCTGCTCCGCCACCTTGCGGGCCTTCTTCATGTCTTTCGCTGTAATACGGACATTGATAGGTGTCGATTTCCCTTCATTCATGGCTGAACGAACCATACCACCAGCATCGAAGGAAAATTCCAGATCGCCAAAACGTGGATCAGCAGCACATCCCCGGCGAAGGATATCAACATATTCCTGGGCCGACTTGGATCGCTCTGACTTTAACTGCACTTTCAGTACAGCGTCCATCGGCCCCGCATTGGGGGTAAATGCCGCAGACCAGTTAGCTGTAAGGCCGATTTCACTGATGACCAGTTCCAGGTCCTCACCGATCTTCTCACGAACGAACTTCTCTACGTTAATCACCTTCTCTTCGGTTTCTTCGATTCTTGTTCCCGAGGGGGCACGAACAAACATCTCGAAGGCGCCGGCATCTACTTCCGGGAAGAATTCCCGTCTAAGGGAAGGACCCCAAAGAACGACCACCGCAGCCAAGAGTCCAAAAGCAAAGACCACCACGAGCCATCGCCAACGCAGTGCTGATTCGAGCAGGTTCGTGTACCCCGCAATCCCAGCATCGAGAACGTTTTCCCATTTCTCGAATAGCCTACCTAACAGCCCCTTGGGCGGTGCGTTTTCGTGATCATTACGATGTTCGTAGTCTGCCTGATGCGACTCGAATGGTTTGTGACCATGGCTCTTCAGCCAAGCTGCACAGCGGGCAGGAACAAAGCTCTGCGAGAGCAAAAAGGCTATGACCATCGCAAACGAGACAGCCAGGAATAATGGACGAAACAAAAACGCTCCAAGTCCCGGCATCAAAGTCAACGGAAGCAATACAAGCAGGGTACAAAGGCTGGCAGCCAAAGCAGGCATGCCTACCTCTCTCGCTCCATGCGTAGCTGCTTCCAGCGGCGTTGCCCCCAACCCTAAATGACGATGGGTATTTTCCAGAACGACGATAGCTGCATCCACCAGTGGACCAATGGCCAACGCCAACCCTGCGAGGGTCATGAGATTGATCGATTGCCCCACGCCATACAAGCAAGCAATCGTACCAAGTACTGCAATGGGGATGGTGAGCACCGCAATCACAGTCATTCGCCATTCACCCAGGAAGACCAGGATGACAGCCGAGCAGAGTAATGCTCCTAGCACCCCTTCTTCCGCCAGGCTCTCGATTGATTTGCGAACATAGACCGATTGATCCATAACGACCTTGAGATCGACATCGGGCGTAGTTAATCGCTCCTTCATATCGGGCAAGTTGTTCTTCAGGTTATCGACTACACTGAGAGTGCTGTACCCAGATTGACGGTAGACGGGAATGTAGACTTGGCGGCGGCCATCGACCCGAACGACATTGGTCTGGATCGCTGCTGCATCCTGAATCGTCGCCACTTCCTTTAGGAAAATGGTTCGACCTGAACTATCAGTCTTGATCGGCACGTTGCCCATCTGCTCGACAGAAAGATACATAGCGTTAGAATCGAGCGTATAGTCAAGCTTGCCAAACTTCACGTCGCCGGCTGGAATGAAAATGTTGAACTTATCCAGGGCATTCATTACATCAGTCGGTGCCAGGCCATGAGCCTGCAATCTGCTTCGATCAAGGTAGGCCAAGATGGTCCGAATCTTTCCGCCATACACGACCGGAGCATTAGCGCCACGGGAGGACATGATCATCATGCGCACTTGATAACGAGCTGTGTCATAAAGAACCGATTCGCCCTGAGTCTTGCTGTTCAAAGCCACCAAGCATACCGGTGTAGAGGAAGTTGGATCGTAAGGCAAAATGACAGGCGGCAAGGTGCCAGGAGGCAGAGTTGGGATTTCCACAGTTGCCAGAGAATTGACCTGCGTCAACGCACCGGAAGGATCGATGTCGTCCGCAAAGAAGTTTCTGACGATGCTAACACCAAGTAGGGAGCGAGATTCCTGTCGCAAAATGCCTGCCGCCTGTCCCGTACCGCGTTCCATACGAGCGGTGATGCCGGATTCCACACTGGTCGCTGCCATGCCGTTGTAAAACGTCAGCACCTGTACCGCGGGGCTACGGTAAACCGGAAGGATATCTGAAGGGATGCCAGCAAGTGCCACTAACCCCACAAGGATGATGGTCAACGTCAAAACCGTGATGGCACGAGGATTGTTGAGTGAAAAGCGAATCAGCGAAAGCATGTATCAAAGCCTTAGAGAGTGGATCGACTACAAGCGGCCGAGCGTGAATCACGTGCCGGCTTAGTGGGAAGAAGTGCCGGTCTTGGTCTCAGTGACTGTTAACCCATCGCTTAGAGGCCCGCTGGCCCGAAGAATGACAGAGTCTGATTTCGACAAACCCGTGAGGATTTCGATTTCGGTGCCGTTGTCCGATCCATAAGTCACAGGTACCGTGGCGACTTTGCCATCACGAACTACTCGAACAGCGCCCTTGCCGTTATCTGCCCGCCCTGTCAACGTGGAAGAGGGCACTCGCATTGCCCCGGGGGACCCTGACTGCAGAAGCAGTGTCGCTCTGCCGAACATGCCACGCCTTAGTTTTCCATCCGGGTTTTTGACATGCACTTCGGTCCGCATCATGCGCATGTGGGGATCTTCGGAAGCGGCCAGTCTGGAGATCTCCACTTTATTATCACCTGTGGTTTTGAAAAGGACGCCAGGTAGTGCATCGACTTCGATCACCGCCTGTTTGCCGATTTCGACAAAAGGAACATCCCGCTCCGGCACCTGAATGATGATGCGCATCAGATCGGTTCGTTCAACAGCAAAGACCGGAGTACGATCACCGCCAGCCTCTGCGGATCGTACAAAATCGCCAGGATGGAAGTTACGTTTCGTCACCACGCCGGAATAGGGTGATCGAATGACGGTGTAGTCGAGCAAGACCTGTGATTTCTCCAGGCGTGCTTTGGCGGTGACGACCTCCGCCTCAGCATAACGAAGATCGGCCTGCGATTGCTTGACTCGCGCTTTGGCAGCGGCTTCCTTCTGGCGGGCGGCATTGACTGCTTCGGTAGCGGCCAACTCAGAAGCCATCGCTGCCTGGTACTGGTCTTCGTTCTCGTCAGCTACCTTGGCTTCGATGGCATTACGTGCTACCAGTTCGTTGATGCGGTTCCGCTGTTTCTCTCGAAAGGCTCGGTACGAGGCTCTGCTTTTAAGCTCGGCCTGAGCGAGCGCGATCGAAGCAGCCGCAGCACCCACATCAGCCTCGGCTGTCGTGATTGCCGATTTCATCTGATCGACTTTTGCCTCAGCCCGGACGACATCCGCAGTGTCCTGCTTGACCTGCTTCTCGTACTCCGGAACAGAAAGCCTGGCCAGGACATCACCTGCCTTGACTCGATAGCCAATATCGACCGTTTGCTCCACAAGGTAGCCTGAGACTTTGGAGTAGAGGTCTGCGGACTCCATCGGTTCCACGGTTCCAGGTTGCGTGCAGATCCGTTCGATTCCACCTGGTCGAGGCGACATCGTTTCAACGGAGATCAAAGCAGGGGCGCTGGATGCGCTGTTCTCTCGAACCGGCGAACTGGCAGCGGCCGCTCTCGTCCGCATGAACCAAAAGGCTCCCCCAGATCCTGCCACTCCTAACACGACGAGGGTCGTCAACCAGGGCTTCCACCTGTTCACCTTGGGCTTATTCTGCATTCGCTCCTCGTTCTTCTGTAACCATGCCGGCGGGAAGTTGTAATAACGACAACAGGAAGGGCATGGTGGTGATGCGTGCGGGGCAAGTCTTACACGATCAACTACGGTAGGTTCGCAGGATATCAAGCAAATGCCGAGCCACAGAACTCAAGAGCCTATTGAAGACCCAAAAGACCGAGGACTATAGCAAAATAACGCTAGAAATCTTCAGAAGCAGGGATGTGAAGTATCTTATCCATGCAATGTGTGGCCAACTTTATTGACCTGTTCATGTAGAGAGTGGGGCAAGTCTCCCCATCATAATGGGGAAATTATCCCGCAGCCCTTTCGATGACCTTGTTTCAACTCGTGACAATCCCCAACTCTCTTAGCTTGTTCCGCAAGGTTTTCCGATCAATGCCCAGTAGGTCTGCAGTCTGGCTTTGATGGCCTTTCGTATGTTCCAGCACTTGGGCGAGTAACTGTCGTTCGGTGTCTTCCATCACCAGATGGTAGATGTTGTTGGTTTGCTCTTTCAGCATAGCTTCCACCGAATCATGCAACGCTTTGTTTCTACCCAATCCAGCTGGAAAGCGAGCCCCGGCTTGCCCGGCGGATAACTGTTTGGCCAGAAAGCTGCCAGGCAGGTGCTCACGTAAGATCACCCCTCCGGTAGCCCTAAGGGCCGCCTCTCTGACTACAGCACGAAGCTCTCTGACATTGCCAAGCCAGGCGTGATGCCGAAGTGCTTCAAGCGCTTCATCCGTGAAGCCATTGACATCTTTACCGGTCTCACGAATAAACTGAAAGAGAAAGTGTTGAGCCAGATCGCCAATGTCTTCCTGCCGTTCCCGCAGGGGCGGTATCTGAATAGTAATCTCGTTCAGACGGTAATAAAGGTCACGACGGAATCGCCCTTGTTCAATGAGTTGGTCGATATTGTGATTGGTCGCGGCCAGGATACGGACTCTCGTTCGGATCGACTTGTTGCCACCCACCCGTTCAAAGGTTTGATCTTGAAGGAAGCGGAGAATCTTTGCCTGAACATTTAACGGCATGTCGCCAATTTCATCAAGGAACAGGGTGCCTTCATTTGCTTGCTCAAATCGACCGATCCTTCGATGCTGGGCTCCCGTGAAAGCACCTGGTTCATGACCGAACAACTCACTTTCCACAAGGCCTTCCGGGATGGCGGCACAGTTGATCGCCAGGAATGGATGATGGCTGCGTTGGCTGTGCTGGTAGATAGCTCTGGCGAAAAGCTCTTTCCCTGTTCCGCTTTCGCCCAGCAGCAACACCGTGGCATCCAACGGAGAGACTCGCCCTATATGCTTGCAGATCTCCCGGATGGCAGACGATCGACCGACGATTTGATCTGTCGGAAGATCCTCGGGCAACGCCGCTGGCACATCCATCAGACGTGCCGTTTCCAGTGCTCTTTCTAAAAGGGTCGTCATTTGTCCAAGATCAAATGGCTTACTGATGTAATCGAATGCGCCACGCTTCATAGCTTCTATCGCCGTTTCCGTGGTGCCATGGGCTGTCAGAAAGATGACAGGTTTGCGAGGATGGGCGGCATGGATGCGGGTAAACAGATCAAGCCCGGAGCCATCAGGAAGTTGAAGGTCCAAAACTATGACATCAGGCGATTCTTGCTCCATAAGCCGCCAGCCCTCTTCCAGCGTGCCGGCTGTCGAGACCTGTACCTTATCCTTGGCAAATACCCATTGGAAAGATTGGCAGATCAGCGGTTCATCGTCGATGACGAGCAGTTTAGACATGATGCCGCTCGAGTGAGGGGAGGGTGAGAACAAAACAAGCACCGTGGTCTGTCAGGTTGCTTGCCGTCAAATCGCCGCCATGCTCCCGGGCGATTTTGCGGGCGATGGTCAGACCGAGGCCTGTCCCTTTAGGCTTAGTTGTAGCGAAAGGAACGAACAGTCTGCCCAACATCCGGGAGTCGATTCCGGGACCATGGTCGATCACTTGAATCTCTGTCTTGCCATCTGCTGACTGGCTCAGTTTCAGCACCACTTTCCCTTTCTGTGGTGAAGCTTCGATGGCATTGAACAACAGGTTAGTCAAGAGAGAAAGGAATTGATCCGTATCCACCAGTCCCATGAATCTTTGATTCTGAAGTTGATTGCTCTCCAATTCCAGCTTGATCGACTTCTCCTCTGCTCGGCTTTGAGCCAAAGACAGCGTTCGTTCGAGGAGGACTCCAATATCGCTGATTTCCTTTCGTAGTGGTGCCGGCGATGCATAGTCCATCAGCCCTTGAACCGTTCGTTCAATTCGACCGACTTCATTCAATAATAGTTGAACACGATCCATTGTCAGTGGGACAGGATCTCGATCCCGGACCGCAGCCTGTAGAAGAACTTTCACCCCGGTAAGTGGATTACGCACCTCATGTGCCACCCCGGCTGCGAGTTGCCCTACGGCTGCCAACTGCTCTGCACGAAGAAGATGGCGTTCTTGTTCCTGTAACTTTTGGCATACCCCACTAACTCGATCCACGATGCGTTCGAGATGCTCATTGAGGTTGCCTGGTGGAGAGGAGGAGTGAACCGTCATGGCTCCTACTTCCTGATCCAGGTGAGCATGTACAGCCTGGACCTGAATCAACAACCTCGTTTCCTGGTGAGTCATCGAACGGGCAATCACATAGCCGCTCATCAGCCCAGCCAATATCCCCACGGCTCCCAAGCTCAATAAGATACGTCCAGCCCAGGTCGACTGCGTTTCGCTTCGTTCCAGGTGCTCTTTCATCCGATTACGCTGACTTTCAGCCAGCTTGCGACAGGGTGCCAGCAGTTCTTCCATGTGATGAGCGTCGGACCACTGAGCGATATCACTGACAGGCTTCGGCAAGGTGTAGAGTTCATCCAGCCGCAGTTGCTCCTGGTATCTGGCATAGTCTCTGAGAATGGTTTCCACGAGTGTGCGATCTTCCGATTCAGTTACGACTCGATCAATCTCATCCAATGTTGACTGTACTCGAGCGACATCTGCTTGGAGTATTCGCTTGCGAGAATCATTTGGGTCCAGTACCTGTACCAGAGCATGCACTCGCAGGTTGCGTAAATAGACTTGCAAGTCGATGGCCGACTCCATTGCAGCGGCATCTCTTCGAATCACTAGAGCCAACTCGCTCTGTAGTCGGTTGATATACCACAATCCAGCGAGGCAGGAGATGGCCACCAGAGCGCTGAGAATGATGAGCGGTCCAGTATAGACCGGAAGGAAAGACCACCTCATAGCGAAGCTCGTGAGACACAGGATGAGCGGTTTTGAATCTCCTCAGCGTATCTTATCTAATCCGCTTATGTTGCTCATAAAACAAAACAGTTTCAGAATCGAGGCAATTTCGGACGATTCACCTCAAGTATCGACATAGCACTGTCGGGAAACCCTCCATGAATCGTCTACTCTCTGTGTTGGCAAGTTCGCTTTGCTGCTGGTTCATCGCAACACAGCTTGCTGCACAGGACACTCCTTTAGCACGATTACCGGAAAAGCCTTCGGAGAAGCAAGCGACTTCGCAACCCGCTGTGGTACTCAAACCTGGCGAATCGCCGATCGATCTTGGCTCCGCTTTGCGCTTGGCAGGGGTTCAGAACCTCGAATTGATCATCGCTCGAGAACGTGTTACCGAGACGTTGGCCATAAAGCAATGGGCAGCCGCGCAGGCTCTTCCTAACATCAATATCGGTTCCAATTACGATGCACACCGAGGGCCGTTGCAACAAGACAACGGCAACATCCTCAATGTCAGCCGTGATTCCTTGTATGTCGGGTTAGGCGCTAATGCTGTCGGTGGTGGAACTGTCAATATCCCCGGCGTCAATTATAACCTCAACATCGGAACAGCCTGGTTCAACTATCTACAATCGCAGCAATTGGTCGCTCGGGCCGAAGCAGCCACTCGAACTACAGAGAACAACACACTATTGCGTGTGTGCCTGGGCTACACCGATTTGCTTCAGGCTGAAGCCCGGTTGGCTATCCTCGTACAAAACAAGAATGACGCAGCGGAGTTGGCACGAATCACCGAGGCCTTCGCCCAAACGGGACAAGGTCGAAAAGCAGACGCCGATCGGGCACAGGTCGAACTACGCAAGAGGGAATCAGAGGTTGCCCAGGGTGAAGCAGATATTATCTCGTCTTCTGCACGTTTGGCAAAGATCCTTAATCTCGATCCTGTTGTCAAGCTGGTGTGTGTGGAAGGAAACACCGTGCCTTCTCCGGTTGTGCCCGATCCCGTACCAGTTTCAGAACTGGTTGCCATCGCTCTCATGCAACGGCCTGAACTGGAGGAGCGACGGGCGGAAATAGTTCAGTCGATCTATGCACTCTCGAATGCGAAATGGCTGCCCTTTTCTCCGAATGTAGTTCTGGGTTTCAGCACGGGAGCATTTGGCGGTGGCAGCAATCTCATCAGTCAACCTCCCGGTTTCATCGGCGGCAACGGTGTACTTCAGACGGGGCCACGCTTTGGGAACTTCGATGACAGAGTTGACTTCGACGCCATCATCTACTTCACCTTCCAGAACCTGGGCTTTGGAAACCTTGCACAGATCAAAGCATCGGACAGCAGAGTTAAGCAGGCAGAACTGAGGCAACTCGACACCACGAATCGCATTCGTGCCGAAGTAGTGGAGGCTCATGCCCGAACGCAAGCCAAATTGAAGCAGATAGACCCGGCACTACAGGCATTAGAATCCAGCAAGCAGGCGTTCACCCAGGACATGGCGAGAATACGAGGCAGGCAGGGTCTGCCTATCGAAGTGGTGGACAGCATGCGATTACTAGGCAGGTCTCGAATCGAATACCTAGACACGATCATGGAGTTCAATCGTACCCAGTTCCAGCTTTACGTAGCCATGGGGCAACCCCCGGCAGCAGCCCTGGCCCGGCCAGTTCCGGCTAGCACGTTGCCTGATACTTCGACTCAGGAAAAGAAGTGAACAAGGGGACTTCGATGCAATTTCCTGAGCGTTGCTATTTAGCTTTAACGCTGTTCGTAATGATGCTTCTTGCCGGCTGTGCCTCATTCTCACACGAGAATGAGGCGAACACCGGGCAGGAATCAATTACCTCGACATCGGATCATCGAGCTTTAGTTCTTGATCTTGATGAGGTAGTGACCAAACAGCAATCTAAAGCGAATGTGCTCATTACCCAAAGTTCAATGACCGTCGCAAGCACTGACCAACATCAGCTTTCTCTGGCAGATGCCTTGCAGACGGCCGGTGTCGAGAATCCGATCATCAACTTGGCACGAGAAGCGGTACGCGAGGCTGAAGCTCAGTTGCTGGGAGCAGAAGCCTTAAAGCTACCTTCGTTCGACACGGGCATACACTTGCGAATGCATACCGGTAACCTACAGCAAACACCTGGCACTATTCTCGATGTACAACTTCAATCTCTCTACTTCGGTGCCGGCGCCGGTGCGTGGGGTGCGGGAACTGTGCTTATTCCCGGATTGAGGCTATCTTATCCGCTCGCAGATATTATCGGAGAACCGCAAGTTGCATCTCAACGAGTCAATGTCCGGATGGGTGATCAGGTTACTATTGAAAATGTGACATTGCTCGATGTGGTGGAGGCATATTACCGTTTAGCTCAAACGGCTGCTTCAATTGAGGCTCTCCATCGAAGCCAGAACGAATTTGATGAAGTGGCTAGACTTACCAGACACTTTGCTGAAACGGGACAAGGCAGGCAGGCAGACTACAACCGAGCAGAAGCTTACGCAGTGCTTCAGAAGAAGCAACTTCTCAATGCCGAAGGAGAAGCAACAGCAGCTTCTGCCAGGTTGTCAAGAATCTTGAACCTCGATCCCACCTATCATCTGAACCTCTCGAAAGATGCATTAGTGGAATTAAAGTTGATCGATTCTACCCTGACGCAGGTCGAGTTACAGGATCGTGCCGAGAACAATCGACCAGAGATTGTGACAGGAATGAGCATGGTGGGAGAAGCACAGGCACGGCTTCGTCAGGAAGAGGTACGACCCTGGTTGCCTACGATTACTGCTGGATTCAGCTACGGCGGCTTTAGCGGCAGCGGTAACCTTACCAACTCACAACTCAATAACATCAGTGGCAGAACCGATTTTGATGTCACTGCTTGCTGGACGTTTCAGAATTTCGGACTCGGTAACCAGGCATCACAACATCGTCAGCGAGCAGTGGTATTCCAGGCAGTAGCAGGCTTGCAGGATACACGGAACCGTGTTCGTGCTGAAGTAGCGGAAGCATTCGCTCAGTTGCAGGCAGTGCGTAAGCAACTCGAAATCACTCGTCGTCAATTGGTTTCTGCGGAAGAGACTTATCTCGCTGAGCGTAAACGCATTGAACAAGGAGAAGGTCTGCCACTTGAAGTGCTGGATAGTGTGCGTTCACTCAGTGATTCACGACTAGCGGTTATTCAAGCAACTGTTGAGGTGAACATCGCTCAGTTCAGGCTACTGACGGCCATAGGTACTTCTTCTGAACAGGCCTTGTGCCACCCTTAGGCAAGTTAGTGCCTTCTGAGAAGCTTTTAGCGTTGAAAACAGTTCTTGAGCGTCATGCATTGGTCAAAGCTGCTTGACGGTTATTGCCGCCCTCATTCTTATCCTGAATGCTAGTGGGCTCATTTATCTGATTTTCCCTGTACTCGGCTTCTTTTTCAAAGATTCTCTCCCAATTCCAATAGTAAGCGTGCTTCTCTGAAACCGGGATTCCCAAAACATGAAGTAGCCTGGCTAGCCCATTTAACCCGAAACGTTCATTAAAGCATCTATAGTGAATGGACTTAAGAAGCCATCTAAGGTCGAAGCCATGTTTCTCGCAGAATTCACGCTGCGTTCCAAAGTACTTAATCTCACTGACAATAAGTGGAACTAGATGAGCATGAATCCCTTCGACGGTCTTTGCAGGCCTTTTCCGAGGCTTCCAGGAGTATGGAGTACGAGCCATAACTTACCATCTACTTGATATCCCAAAATTCCATTTCCAACGCTGACTGAAGTGGATCACTAACAAAAGCGCCTTGATTTGCCAAGTGATGTTTTGGCAGTCATTAGATCAGCGCGGGCGAAAACAGCAGACGTGTTGAACTACGATGGAATTGACACAGTATCTTCAACCGCCCTGTACGCCTGAAAAGTTCGTCAAAAGGCTTCGCATTGCCACTATTTCGCCTGGCAGAACACCAGCAAGCAATTCCGTATGCGTAGCATCCTTGTGCCAGGACGCACAGTTCGGACATGAAAGAACTTGGGGGCATCCTTCTTGAAGTAATTCTTGTCGCGAACGAACACCACGAAACAGTCGCCTTCCCACTGCACAGCATCATTAGGAACTGCGATGGCATTCTGCTCGTCTCGCAGAATAACTTTGCCGGTTCCAAAGGCATTGGCACGAAGCACTCCACCTTTGTTCTCTAACTCCGCGCGGACGGAAACTGTTCGGGTCTTCTCGTCCACCGCTGTACTGATCCAGGTAACCCTCGACTTTTGCACCAGTATCAAAACGAGCTACGAGTGCAAGCACAACTAGGTCGGAACTCTGTCAATCTGATGAATCTTGTGATTGTTGTGATCATTCAAGGAATGTAGGTAGTTAAAAAGGAAGTCGATTGAATTGAGAACTAAAAATGGAACTTCACCTCATCCGAACAAGGAAAACAATACTCTAGTCTTGAGGCACAATCACGCAAGCTTTTGGATGCATTTTCAACCTGGACCCAACAGGATTCGAACCTGTAATCCGAAGATTATGAGTTAGTTGGTTGCATATGACAATGTCATCAAGGAATTATGTGCGCTGGCTTAAGAGAGCGGTAGCCATTCCGTGATTTCATTTTCTTGCAAAACAGGCTCGAAATCGAAATTTATAAGAATGGACCAAGGCTATGGTCTATTGGCTAGCTATATTTTTAGGCAAAAAGTGTCATATTCAATAGTAGAGATCGTTAGCTACTGGTTACTGAGTTCATCTAAACCCAGGCAAGATTCGTGTCATATTATTGGTAAGCAACCACTTAACTATTTTACAACTGGCAAAGGAAGCTGATGGAACCATTGTCGCGAACGGCATCGCTTCCGAACCTCTAATCACCTGAGTGTCTGGCCCGTGGCCTGCCACATGGTAGGAAGCCCACGATAAAATCGTTTCTGCTTCGTTCAGTGTGTCGCATCTGAGGCAGGAAGGACAAGCGGCGCAGGGACCGCGAACTGTGTAAGGCCATCAAATGTTACCCCGTAGCATTGTTGTTACGGCGATGCCATCGGGCTCGCGGGTTGTGGAGGGTCGTCCACGGTAACTAAAACCCGTCTGTCTAGTGAGCAGAATCCGTTTTGGAGGAAAGTGGAACCAGCTGATCTGGAGCGCCTCGGTTACACCACAGTGACTTGTTTTAACCATCAGACAAGGCTAATTCCCGTTGTATCTTCTGCCTGAGCCTTTTGATGGATTCTTTATTTCGATTAAATACCTGGCCAAAAAGTTGATCGACCTTTGTCACATTTCTGAGAAGAGAATCAGGATACCTCTTACGCAAGGCCAGGAAGTAGTATCGGTATAGCCAAGCAATGTTGCGATATCGAATATCGCCCATGTTCTCTTTCTTGCCAGCAGACTGCGATTCAAGCCAGTTTTTTAGATGCTCTTCACAATGGTACATTCTCGAACTTTGAATGAACGTGGCTAGATCCAAGCGTTCCCCTCGAAGTAGGTACCATGGAATGAACAGAGTAATGCCCGATTGCTCCATCGATTGAGCATCTTCAAACAATCGGACATTGAAGTCAGGTTCCATGGGATTGGGCCAATCCCATGTGATCAAATTGTCTAATCCCCATTTCCTGTAGAAGGCCAAGATTTTGGATTGCAAGAGGGCATTCCGTTTATTCTCTTTTGACTCATCAACGGAGGCCAAAGCGGACAGGGTCGGAAATCGCCCTTTGTCCTTAACGTAAGACGCACATTTGTTCTTCAATTCTGAAAGGTCACGTTGGTAAGGCTGTTGTAACACAAGCCAGGCGGTGTAAGCTTCCTTCCTGGCATCAATCTGTTTTCGACGCTCCTCATTCGTGCTGTGGTATTTTTGGATTTCATATTCACTTCGACCTGCTCCTTGCAATCCCTCTGACATCATTAGTTCAATCTCTTGGGAACGTCGAAGCTGAGCAACTTTGTCATCCGATGAAGTTGCACCGTACGCACGTTGATGAAAAAAACCAAACGATACTGTTGCTGCAAGGTCCTGTTCAAATTCCAAGTTATCTGCACTGAAGAAGTCAGGAATACTGGATTGAATTGAGCTGATAAGCTGCTCCGTTAGAGAAAACAGATCATCGCACTTGAGAAACCGGTGCTTCTTCTGCCGGCGGGAAAATGCTTGCCATAACGTGTTACTACTTAAGCTCTGAGTACTCACCGAAGACCTCCCAATTTGGCGCAAAGGGGTAAAGATTTCGTTGAAATGTTACCTCTTCTCCCGCTGAACCTCTTCCGATACTGAGCTTGCCAATGTGGAGCTTACTATGGCGAGCAGATCCATGCAGCAGGAATTCTCAAACGAGGCGAGCCTATCAACAGTGGCAACCTCTGACACCCTTGAAATACTTGCTGCTGAACAGTTGCTCACCATTAAGCAGTTGTCTCAACTATCGACGCTATCGGTGTCAACTATTTCACGACTTTTCAAGAAGGGTCTGATCACTGGGTATCGACCAGGCGGTCGGAGGTCTCGAATTACTTTTCCTCCGGACGCTATCCAGCAGGCCCTTAACTGCTGTGGTCGCTTAGCAACGACAGCAACAACAAACAATCCTATTCAGCCACCGCTATCGCAGCTTTCATTGCAACCAAAACCTCTCTCGGGGCCGAGGCCCGCTTGGCTGAGGAATAACTAACCAGGAGTCAGAATGCCTAAACAAAGAAAGAAAGAACTCATCCAATGCGGGTATTACCGCTGGAAGCTTGGTAACCGTCATGGCGTGTACTTCGCCGATGGCCGATCTGGAAACCGGATTGAACTGGGCAGACACTCCCTGGGCACTAAGAACAAAAACGAAGCACTTGATGCACTCAAGGCACTCGATGAACAGATGGCGGTTAAGCATGACCTTGTCAGCAAAGAGGAGGTTAAGCCCAAGAAAGAAGGTACTCTGCTTGACCTTGAAGAAGGCTGGAGGCTTTATCGTGATCATGTATCCCGACCACGGCTGATGGGTGGTGCCAAGCCTGTATCGACAAAACGCTACCGGGCCGTCTTCGATAAGCTGATTCCCTTCCTGGCAACAAGGGGAGTTACAACTTGGCAGCAAGTATTGTCTCAACACCTGAACGCTTACTGTAGCTGGCTCGAAGACGAAGACTATGCTCAACGCACCCAGTATCTCGAACTGACCACGATCAAGCAATGTTTGAAGTGGTTGGTGAAAGAGCATTATCTGGTTGCTGAGGTCAATGTCGAGATCTCCTTAAAGAAGCCGAAAGGAAGTGATACCTATTGTTGGACTCCTGAGCAAGTGAACGCTATGGTCACCTACTGTACGTCTCATCAAGGCTTGAGGTGGCTAGCAAACGTCATCATTGCTTTGGCAACCACCGGCCTTCGTATCTCTGAGCTGGCCTCTCTTCGCTGGTCTGATCTCGGAAACGGCCTTGTGAACCTAACCGATGAATCAGCCCGAGCAGTGGCCAAGGCAAAACAAAATAGGCGTGAAACCAAGTCGGGGCGAAGCAGGTCGTTTCCGATTCATCTCGACCTTCAAGCTGTGTTGAATGAGATGGTACGGGCCAGTGACGGTTTGATCTTTCATGGCCCACTGGGTGGAAAACTAAAACCAGACACTTTGCGCAACGTCTTGATTCGAGATGTACTCAAGCCACTGGAAAACCGCTTTCCTTCAGAATCAGAAATCATTGGTTTCAAAGACGGGCGTTTGCATTCTTTCCGGCACTATTTCTGTTCGGTTTGTGCTAACAGCGGCGTACCAGAATTGATGGTCAAGGAATGGTTGGGGCATGCCGATAGTGAAATGGTGCGCCATTACTATCATGTGAATCACCGCGAAGCTCAGCGGCAGATGAGTCAGCTGAACTTTATCAATAATGCTGGTAACACGGTGTTGCCAGTGGACGGTGTTGCGGTAGGTGTCGATGCGGTTGAAAGGACGGCATCGTGAGGCTGATTGACACAGTAATTGGCACAGTTCACTGTGCCAATAGGGACTCGCGACTGCAAGAGACTGATAAACAACGAGTTACGACATATCGATCAAAAACAGCGGAGAGGAAGGGATTCGAACCCTTGTTACCCTTGCGGGCAAATCGGTTTTCGAGACCGACGCATTCAACCGCTCTGCCACCTCTCCGTTTAATTCCAACCGCTAGCCGCCGCTGGCTGTCGATGTGACACGCAGCAGCTTGTTTTGTTCACCGATCATAGCCACTTTGGGTTCAATAGGCTTATCGCTTTGGCCGAAGGCCATGATGATCAGCTTGTCACCCAGTTCCGCCAGCCGGGCTGCTCCACCGTTCAGAGTGCATTCACCGGGCTTGCCGCCGGGCAGCACATAGGTGACGAAGCGGGCGCCCGATTCGACATTGACGATCTGCACCGCTTCGTTGACCTGAATGCCCGATGCCTGGAGAAACTCTGGCCCCAGCGTGATGGAGCCAACATAGTTGACGTTCTTATCCGTCAAGCGAATGTTGTGGATTTTGCCGAGCAAATAGGTGCGTAACAGCATGTTCAGTAGGGCCTCGCCATCGTCAGGCTAGATTAGGGGAAACGCTCAACAATTACCAGACTGGCCGCTGCCAATCGGGTGAAGAATGTCGAGATTGAAAGGCAGTCCCTAGGCTGCTGGCTTCTTTGTCGGCGGGGTTTTCTTCGGCTCCTCGCCCCCCTTCATGAGCGGCTTGCCCTCTTCGAGGTACGTTTCCTGTAGCGTCAGCCCCAGGATGGTCGCCTGCTCCCGTCGGGCGAGGATTTCCCAAGGGGTGCCCGGGTTCTCTTTGATGATCTTGGTCAACAGCTTCTGCCGTTCTGAATCGTAGGTGCGGGTTTCCTTCTGTTCCAGTTTGCGCTGCGGCACGATGATCCAACCGTTGTGGTTCTTCTCATCCTTGATCTTGGGTGTATCCTTGCGGAGCTTGTTGCCGAGGACGAAGCTGTACTCCTGCACATGGGCGAGTTGGGCCAGCAGGCGGGCCTGGGTGTAGTCAAAGTGAGCACGCCAGCGAAGCGACGGTTCCTCGTCCCGTTTCTCGTCGAGCTTCTTCATGTCGTCGAGCAGGTCGGAGAGTTCAGCTGTGACATAGGCCGGCGTCTCTTGTTCCTTCTCGATCTTCTTCTTGAAGTTGGCCTCGTCACTCTCTTCCGGGAACCGCATGCGGAAGGTCTTGAGCGAACGATCCAGTAACTTGATGGCTTTCAGCGTGGATGCCCGCAAAGGATATTGGTTGATCTTGTCTTCAAGCTCTTTGCTGGAGGCATAATCGGGGACATACTTGGTGAACGCCGATTGCAGCAGTGGCGGGAAACTGCTCGGGCTCAGGTTGCGGGCATGATCGTTCTCAATGCCCAGTTCCTTGATGATGTTGGCGATCTCCATGCCACTGACGATCGGCTCAGCAGGCTTTTTCACCTTCAACTCAACCGGCGGTGAGGAAGATGAAGCGGTACCGCCGGTAGACGGTTCTTCCTTGCCGAGCAGTTCGGGGGTCTGGTCAAATCCGTGGCCTTTGAGATACTTGGTGGTTTCTTCATTCACCTGTTTGGCGAACAAGAGTAGGGGCAAGGTGCCTGACTTAAGTCCAGGGTCTTTCTCAATCGCCTTCCAGTTCTTCTCGATGCTGAGGGTAGCTAACTGGCAAAGCGAATCGATGAAGGCGCTGCCGTTCTGCCCCGAACTGCTGAGGCCATACGAGTACTGCTTGGGCTTGCAGGCGAGCCAGACTTGAACCCCCTTGGGCATCGCTTCGATCTGTTTGTAAAGTGTCTCGTCAAGCGCACTTGGGGCATTGCGGACGATGCCTGCCTCCGGGTCGTTCTGGGCGATGTCGAAGATCACCAGCTTCTGGCGGGCTTTGCTGGCAGCCAGCTTCTCGTAGAGCCAACTGAGCGGGATCATCTTCGCTACCAGCTTGGCATCGCGCTCGGCATCGGGCTTGGCTCCATCGACAGGCAGTTCAGCATCGACCGGCACGAGGTAGCCTTTGCCCCCCAGCACGGCGGCATGCACAGCCATGACGAGCACGATGTGGTCACTCGGGCTACTGGTCGCCAGGAAATCCTCCACGGTCGCCTCGATGGTAGCCTTCGTGGGCACCGTAGGCTTCTGATCATCCATATCGCTGAGGACAACGACTTGATCTCGTGGGAAAGACAGCTCGGTGATCAGAGTTCGCCGCAAGGTGTGTAGCCCTAGCGGATCGCGCTGAAAGGACCGTTCCGCCCGGTAGCCGGGGTTGAGGGGATTGAGGTAGAGGTAGTTGCGGATGCCGATCAGAAGCGCACGACCGGGGTAGGGGGCGGGGATCTTGGCGAGCTTGCGTTTATCCCGCTTGTCTTGATCGGGGTCGGGCAGGTTCGTCAGGTCGCCCGAGTTCTTGTCGAGCACTTCTTCCTTGCCCAGCAGCAGCGAGCCATTGTTTTCCGGGGCGGTGGGCTTCGTCGCTGTCACCGCCTTGTTCACCATGCCAAAGAGCTGATCCTTGAACGTATAGAAACCGGCACCGAGAGCCCCCAGGAAGACTGCGGCAAGAACGACGTAGATGAGCGTGCTGCTCCGTTGCTGCCGGGCCATGCGTTTGACGTAAGTATCGGGTTGCGGGGCCGGCGTGGGGACGGGTTCGGGCTTGGCTTGAGGAGGTACAGCGACCTTGGGGGCGATGGGCTTGGCAGCTAGTGGCTTTCCATCGGCGGTAAACGTCTTGGAACATCCCTTGCATCGAACGGTGCGCCCCACAAACTCTTCAGGGATCTTGATCGCCTTCTTGCAATGGGGGCAGGTGGTGGCGATAACGGTGCTAGCCATGATGGGAGGCCCTCGTGATTTCCCTATTGTAGCATAGCAATGGCTATCCTTCTGAAAAGAACACCGAAGACGTGATTCAGTACCGGAAGACCAGGAACTCCTGGCAACAGGAACGAACGGCTCATCGGCTGCGAGTGGAACGCTGGACTCGTGACCGGATCGAGCGCAGTCTGCGGGGCGAGAAGCACCCGGTCTACGACTTCCTGTTTGAATACTACTCATTCCGGGCTGCCCATCTCCAGCGTTACTCTTCCGGGTTGGGCGTGCTGCTTGAAGACGCTGACATTGATGTTCTCGATTGGCCTAAACACTATTCGATGATTGACGATGGTGCGATCATTGAACCGAGTACTTTCAACAGCCGACGCTTGCCGATGGTGCGCTGGTGCATTCAGTTGCTGAAGGTCACGCTGGAACGCCCGCCGGTGCTGCACTGCTTCGGCCTGCACGAATGGGCGATGGTCTACCGCAGCGAGGAGGTACGCCACGGCCAGGTGCCTCTGAGGTTATCGCATGAGGAACTGGCCCGGTTCGTCGAAAGTCAAAACCTCTGCTGCACCCATTTCGATGCCTTTCGCTTCTTCACACCCCAAGCCGCACCCCGCAATCGTGTCCAACTGAATCGTTACAGCCAGCTCGAATACGATCAGCCCGGCTGCATCCACGCCAACATGGACTTGTACAAATGGGCCTTCACCCTCGCCCCCTTCACCAGCAGCGAACTGATGATCGATGCCTTTGAGTTAGCCTGGAGGGCCAGAGAGATCGACATGCGGGCCAGCCCCTACGATCTTCAGCACCTGGGCTTCTTCCCCATTGCTATCGAAACCAAAGCGGGGCGCGAGGAATACATCGACTATCAACGCCAACTGCACGAACGAAGCCAGCCGATTCGGGAAAGAATACTGGCAGCCTACATGCATATCGAACAGGCTGTCAGCGATCAATTGGCGATGACGGGTGGCTTCTCAAACTCGATGAGCTCATGATCGCCCCACGATTCTTCCGCTTCGATGGGTTCGAGGTGAATGGTCACATCGAGGTTCCGATCATCACGCTTGAGCATATCTTCCAACTGCTGAGCGAAGTCGTGAGCTTCCTTCAGCGACATCTCGCCGTTGACCAGCAGATGAAACTCGATCAGTCGGCGTGGGCCGGCTGTTCTGGTGCGCAGAGCATGAAAGGCCATACCTTGCTTGAGGTGCTCGCTGATCTTCAATCGTAATTGCTCCAGATCTTTGGCTGGCCAGGCGCGATCCATCAACCCGTCAAACGAACGCCGCATGAGAATGAGGCCGGTGGCGAGAATGTGGAAGGCAACGAGCAAAGCGATGATCGGATCGAGCCAGAGCCAGCCCGTCGCCCAGACCAGGCCGAGTGCGATGATGACTGCTCCTGAGGTGATCACATCAGTCATCAGGTGATGCCCATCCGCTTCCAGAATGATGGAACGATGCTTGCGGCCCTCCCGCAGCAGCAGCATCGCCACGGCAAAGTTGATGACCGAAGCGATAGCCGAGAAAAGCAGCCCGATGTCGAGATGCTCCAGCGGCTGCGGCGCGAACAGGTGCCTGACTGCCTCCCACGCAATCGTCGCTGCGGCAATCAGTATCAACATCCCCTCGATGCCGCTGGAGAAGTACGAAATCTTTTCGTGTCCGTAGGTATGCTCGGCATCAGGTGGCCGGGCAGCGTACCAGAGGGCCAGCAGGGCGAGAACACTGGCAACAAGGTTGATGACCGATTCCAGGGCATCCGAGAGCAGCCCGATGGACCCGGAGACATAAAAGGCGATGAACTTTAGCCCCATCGTCACCACAGCGGCGAGGATGGAGAGCAGAATCGGCCAGCGGGGCGGTTGTGTTCTTGTGGAAGCCTCAGACATCAATTGGTTCCTTCCGCCTCGGTGGACCATTGCTTGCGGAACCACTGGCCGAGATGATCGAGTTGGACGTACAGCACCGGCACATAGAAAAGAGTGACAGCAGTCGAGAGAATGATGCCGCCGATGATGGCCCTGGCCAGCGGGGCACGGGTTTCGACGCCGGCACCCCAGCCATAAGCCATGGGAATGGCCCCGGCGATCGTGGCCAGCGAGGTCATCAGAATCGGTCGCAGCCGCATCGGGCAGGCCTGCTGCATAGCCTCCTCAGCGCTCATCAGGTACTCGCGCCCCAGTTCGTTGGCATCGTGCTTGGCAGCGGCTTCATCCACTTCATGCCCACAGACGCCGCCCGTTCGCACCTGGTTGGCGAAATCCACGAGCACGATCGAATTCTTCTTCACCAGCCCAGCCAGTAACACGAGCCCAATCATGCTCATGAGGTTGAGCGTATCGCCACAGAACCAAAGTGTCGCTACCGCTCCCGTGACTCCAAACGGTACCGCCATCAGCACGGTGAAGGGATGGACAAACGAGTTGAACTGCACGCCAAGAATCATGTAGGCGACGATGAAACCCAGAACGAGCGCCCAGGTCAGGCTTTTCATGGTCTGTTGCATCACCTGAGCGTTGCCAAGAGGAACAATGAAGTAACTGGTGGGGAGGTTCAGTTCTTCGCGCACCTCTTCGGCGATTTCCTTACAGCGGCCAAGAGCTTCGCCTTGTGATACGCCCGCAGACATATTGGCGCTCAGTTCGATCTTGCGTCGACGGTTGTAGCGGTTGATGACCGGAAGGGTCGAAACCATTTTCGTGGTCACAATGTCACGCAGGGGAATAAGTCTGCCATCCTGCGACTTGACCTGGATAGCCTGGAGCTGATCGGGGCTGGCTCGCTGGGTTTCGAGGAATCGTACCCGTACATCGTATCGGCGGTCGCCGTCAGTGAAACGGCCCACCCGCAGTCCGCCGATGGAAGCATTGATGGTGAAGCCAAGGCGCTGCATGGGGATGCCCAATTGCTCCGCCTTCTCCCGTTCGGGGAGGATGTGCAGTTCGGGCATACCGGGGCGATAGTCGCTGTTGATATCGTTGATCAGCGGGCTGTCGATCATCCTCTGCTTGATGCGCTCGGCATAGCGGATGACCGTGGCCCAATCAGGCCCTTGCACGGCGAAGTTCACCGGATAGCCTCGTGTAGCGGCAAAGCCCTGCGTCGAAAGATCGAGGACGATTACCTTCATCCCGATCACGCCGGCGAGCCGTTTGCGGATTTCCTGGATCACCTGGGTTTGCGTGAGTCCTCGCATCGACTTGGGCATGAGCCTGCAAAAAATCGTCCCTTCGCTGATAAGTTGCCCTGGCCGAATCGAGACGGCTGCAAAGACGGTGGCCAGCACCTCCCGGCCCTGCGGATCACGAAGTTGAACAATGATATCTTCGCATTTGTTCAGCATCTCATCGACGTAGTCGATGCTGCTGCCGACAGGGCAGATCACAGTGCAGACGAAGCGAGACTGATCTTCGCTGGGCACCAGTTCCATGCCAATAGGCTTCATCCTCAACTTTTCTCTGCCAAACCAGGAGGCGAGCGGGGCAGGGAGGGAAATGTCGTAGCCGAAGACAAAGAGCAGGGCCGAGCCGGCGATCAGCAGGCTAATCAGCGTGACCAGCCATTTCAGACGAAGCGACCATCGTATCAGCCAGGTGTAGGCCGTAGTCAATAGATGCATGAGAAAGTCGATCGGTCGGATAATAAGAGGCTCCATGATCCAGCGATCCACAAACCAGTAGATCACTCGCAAGGGATAGAGCAGAGGATCGAGTATGGTTCTGGTCGAAGCAGCGGCAACTGGCGGCATGGGGCGGCGATAGTGACGCACATTCAGAAACCGGGCGCAAAGCATGGGCGTCAGTGTCAGCGAGGTCAACAGTGATAACATGACCGCCACGGTGACCGTGATGGCAAATTGATAAAAGAATGCGCCGATGGCGCCCTCCAGGAACGCGACAGGAATAAAGATGGCTGCGATGGAGAAGGTCGCGGCAGTGGCGGCGAACGCAATTTCTCTCGCCCCCAGCCAGGCAGCTCGCACTCGATTGGCCTGTTCAGGCTCTCGATCCTGTTCTTGCTTCTGCTGTTCGCGCAGGCGATAGATGTTTTCAAGAACCAGAATAGCATCATCGACGACAACTCCGACTGAAAGCGACAGCCCCAGGAGAGTCATGAAATTCACTGTGAAGCCCAGATAACGGATGACCATGAACGTGCCGATCAGGGAGATCGGGATCGACAGGCAGACGTTGATGGTGGTGCCTACCGATCCGAGGAAGCAATAGGTAACGACAGCGGTTAGCACAACACCGATAAAAAGCGTTTCTTTTACTTCAGCGATGTCATCTCGGATGAAAATCGAGAAGTCGGTCGAGATGCTTAATGCCAGATCGGAAGGCAGCTTACTTTTCAGCTCAGGGATCTTGCTCTTGACTGCATCGCAGACCTCAACGACATTTGCTCCAGTGGCGCGCAGGACGCCGATGCCTACACAAGGTTCACGATTAAACCTCGCCAGACTTCGCCGGTCTTCTAATCCATCTTCAACGACCGCTACATCGCCCAGTGTGACCACTTGACCATTAGAAGTGCTGGTAATGGGCAGTTTGGCGAAATCCCTGGGTTCACGTGCCTCTCCCAGTACACGCACCTGCATTTCACGACTGCTGCTTTCGATCGTGCCCGCGGGCTTTTCGATATGCTCACGCCGCATCGCTTGAACCACGTCAACAGCATCGAGTCCGAAGGAATGCAATTGGGGGGCGTTGAGCCAAACCCGCATGCTGCGTTGCCTCATGCCGCCGAAAAAGACGCCTCCACACCCTTTGATGCTTTCAATGTGCTGTTTCAGTTCGTTTTGCACGAGCCGGTTGATTTCCGCTGACGAACGGGGCCCATGCACCGTAAGCCAGATGACGGGGAAGCGATTGAAATTGACCTTGTTAATGACGGGAGGATCAATGTCACTGGGAAGGCGGTTCATGGCGGCCTGCACAGCGTTCTGCACATCTTTGAGAGCGACATCGACATCGCGGCCCAAACGGAAATTCACCGTCACCATGCTGAGGCCTTCCGAGGAGGCCGATTGCACATAGTCGACAGCTTCGACCCGAGAGATGGCGTCTTCAATGATATCTGTTACATCCATGTCAACTGTCTCTGGGCTGGCTGCCTCCCAGTAGGTCGTAATGTTGACAACGGGAAAATCAATCTCAGGGAACTGACTGATGCCCAGACCCTGATAGCCCAGCCAGCCAAACACGACCAGCGCAGCTGATAGCATGACCGCAAAGACAGGATTACGAATACTCAGATCAGACAGACTCATACGATGAGACCGCCAGAGGTAAGATACTCTGTCAACGTAACAATTGAGCGAAGAACAGGCGAGTGCCCGCGCTGTGCAATCGCAGGCATGGGAACTGGATGATAAACCTACTGGTTAGAGATCTCCACAGCTAATTGCCGGGCGATTCGGTAAGCGTGCTTGATGGTGATGACGCGGGCTTCAATCTGTTCCGGCGTAAAGTAGCGGCCATGATCTGATTCGGGTAACCCGGCCAGTTCACTGGTCAATGGCAGGAGTTGAAGAAACTCTCGGAGTTTGAGCTGCTGTTTCTCCGTGTCGTTCATGGTGAATTCTCCTTTGATACAGTTGCTATCTCAAGAGTACATCAGTCTCGCGTCCGATGGAAGCGAAAAGGGTTAGCAGGCAATGAAACGAACAGGCCACGATGGTCTTGCATCGTGGCCTGCTGAATTCGTTACGGGTGTTAATCATCTTCGTCATCTAGATCATCATCATCATCATCGTCTTCGTCTTCATCGTCATCTTCATCATCATCGAGGTCTTCATCATCGAAATCTTCATCGTCGAGATCCTCGTCAAGGTCCTCGTCATCGAAGTCCTCATCGAGATCGTCGAGGTCCTCGTCGTCGAGCTCTTCGAAGTCCTCATCGTCTTCTTCATCCTCCTCATCGTCTTCGTCGTCCTCTTCTTCTTCCTCTTCTTCGTCTTCATCGTCATCATCGGATTTGCGACGACCGGCACGAATGCCCGGAGTCTCTTCCCAGGGAGAGAACTCGGCGTCGTCTCCCAGTGGATGGGAGATAGTACGACGAATAGTATCTAAAGTCAGGGCCATGAGCATGGAAGAATCCTCGAATAGCAACGATACGACCCACGATCACGCAGGAAGGGCTTTACCTAGAGTGCCTTACTCTCCTGCTCCGTGCCAGTCTTCTGGTTAGTAAGAGTTTCGATGCTTGTCAAGCCGACGTGGTATATTTCCTAGGATGCGTAGAGTCATCCTGATCGGTTGATTGAAACAGGCTATCGAGAGTCTATAATACGCCGGTTATTTGGGGGTGGTTGACGAGCCATTTCTCTACTAGGTTAGCCTAGCGGATTTCCCATAATTTTCTGGCGATGCACGAGGAGCTACGGATGCCTGCAGAGACTGCCGCCGCAATGACGACAGACCCGCGTCGCTCACGGACCTGGACGATGCTCTTTCGCCTGTTTGAACTGGCTCGCGACCCCTACAAGATCATCATCGCCATTGGAGCGGTGATCGTTCTCACATTGGGCTGGGCCATTCTTGGCTGGATCTTCGGCATCAACGAGAATCACCATGGTATCTGGCCCGCCAACGCCGATCGTGGCCCCAATCCCTTCCTGGTGGCAATCAACCCGGCGGAACGGAGCCAACTCTTCAGTTGGTCTCTCTGGTTTGGCCAGAACGATCAGGACCCGCCGCTTCAAGTCGAACCCTTTCGCCAGTTCTATCAGCCTGTGATCGACCTGGTGCATTACAGCCCGATAGGCCCGAAGTGGCGCAACTGGTGGTACTCCATGCTTGGCGTCGTCTGGACGCTCATCGTATGGGGTATGTCAGCCGGTGCTATTACCCGTATCGCTGCGATGCAGTTGGCCCGCAATGAGCGACTAGGACTTGTCGAGTCACTGGGCTACGCCCGTCGCAAGCTGTTTGACTACATCATCGGGCCAGCCATCCCGCTCATCGTCTTTGCCCTGCTGGCGTTCCTGAATGCTCTCGGTACGTTTCTGCTGACAATCTTCCCCTATTTGGGATCTGTGCTGACGGCTCTTCTGTTACCATTGCCGATTCTTTCCGGCTTGATCATGGTCGTGATGCTGGTCGCCTTCATTGGCTGGCCTCTGTTCTACGCCACCATCAGCGTCGAAGGCAGCGACAGCTTTGATGCCCTCAGCAGAACCCTGGCCTACATTACGCAAGGAGCATGGAGCTACGTCAAATATACCGTCGTCTCTATAGTCTTCAGCGTGGTTATCGTCTTTGTGGTGGTACTGCTGGCTTCGGGCAGCATTTACCTCGTTCGCTGGAGCATGGGGCTGGCTCCTGGCCTCAGTTGGCAGGATACCGGCGATCCGGTCGGTTCCAGCTTCACTCTCGCTCCTCGCTCCTATCAATGGCGTGATTTGCTGGTCGGGAAAGATCATCCGATGGTGCGCATCCACAACACCCTGAACGAACAACTGCTGCAACCTGGCAAGCTGAAAGCATTCCAGGAAGGGCTGGCTGCCAAGAAGCCCATCACCGAGTTGCTCGATAAGGACATCCTTAACAAGACAGGCTTTGGCGAGAAGCCTCCCCAGGGTTCTGAACTGACCGCCATCGAGAACTTCTATGCCGGCAAGCAAGTTGCTGATTTGCAGGCCCATCAATCGCAGTTCGATTTCGTCTGGGCGAACATGAACTGGGGCCAGAAGCTGGCGGCGTATATCTGCGGCTTCTGGACGCACTTATTGTTCCTGGGCCTTGTGGGCTTTGCCTATGCCCTCTTCTGGTGCAGCGGCACGATCATCTACTTCCTGCTCCGCAAGCAGATCGATGAGACCGAGTTCGACGATGTCTACATCGAAGATGAAAAGGATTTCAACCCGCCACCGATAGTGTCCGCACCAGCACCGGTTGCTTCGTCGAATAGTCCGCCATCAGCACCTCCCCCGGCGCTGTCTGCAACCACTGCTCCGGCATCATCGCCTCCGGAGAAGCCTTCCACCTAGGGCATGATTTTCTCCCCTCTCCCCTGGCGGGAGAGGGGTTGGGGGTGAGGGGGAGCAATGACTTGCACCCATCACCAGGATAACGGAATATCACAGTCCCTGGCTCGCTGCCAGGGACTCATCGCATGAAGCGAGGTTGACCCATGCCCAGAACCCTGGCGCTCTTTACCGGTCCCTGGACCGATCTTCCTCTTGAAACTGTGGCAGCCAAAGCCGGCGAGTGGGGCTATCAAGCCCTCAATGTAGCCTGTTGGGGCGAACATCTCGCAGTTCAGAAAGCCTTGGCAGAGCCTGCTTACTGCCAATCGATCCTGTCGATGCTCCAGCAGCATGAACTTTCCATCGTTGCCTTGAGCAATCATCCCGTCGGCCAGGCAGTCTCTGATCGCCTCGATGCCCGCCATCAGGCTAGCCTGCCAGACTGGGTCTGGGGCGATGGCGAACCCGAAGGCGTAGCTGCCCGCGCTGCTCAGGAAATGATCGACACAGCAAGAGCAGCCCAGCAGTTGGGAGTCAACCTCGTGGCTGGTTCCACCGGATCGCCTTTCACTTCAATGCTCTACAACACACCGCCGATCACTCCGGGTATCCTCGAAGGTTGCTGGAATAAATTCTATGCAGCCTGGAAGCCCATCCTTGATGCGATGAACCAGTTCGGGTGTCGGTTCGCTTGCGAGATAAGTCCGGCACAGACGGTGTTCGACCTGATCAGCACTGAGCAGACGATTCAGGCATTCCACGGACATCAGGCCTTCGGCTTCTCGCTGGCTCCCTCCACGCTTCACTGGCAAGGCGTTGATCCGAGCGAGTTTGTTCGTCTGCACTCTGAGCGTCTCTGGCATGTTCTCGTGCAGGATGCGACTATTACATTGAACGGTCGCAGTAGCCTGTTGGGATCGCTTCTGCCCGAAGGCGATCCTCGTCGAGGATGGAATCACCGGGCTTTGGGCATGGGCAATATCGACTGGGCTGCTCTCATCCGAACGCTACATCAGGTCAATTATTCCGGGCCGCTCACGGTGGCTATCCGTGATCATGATGTCGACCGAGACTATGCCGCCTTCCAGGCCGTCGATCTCATCCGCAGGCTCGATTTCGACCCTGTGCAGCGAGATAATGGAATATTCGGATAGGTCAGCCTTGGTGATGCCGGGTTTCGACCGAATTGCTACTGACAGTTGCCTACCGTGCGCGGTACTTTGATAGGGTGCCGTGAAGAAATCCCGTGGCAGGGGGCAGCGGTACTCCGCTGCCCCCTGCGGAATGTGCAACATCCCCGAAAGGGTGCAGGGGGCAGATGAGTACATCTGACCCCTGCCACAGTTTCCTGTGAGATCCCCAGAGCATTGCCCCATGCCGTCACGTCTTGCCCAGATCGACCGAAAGACCAACGAAACGCAGATCAGCGTCAGCGTCAATCTCGATGGCACTGGCCAGGCGAACATCGCCACCGGCATCGGCTTCTTCGATCACATGCTGCATCTTCTGGCCAAACATTCGCTGATGGATTTGACCATCAAAGTCACCGGCGATCTGCGCGTTGATCCACATCATAGCGTCGAAGATACCGGCATTGCTCTGGGCAAAGCGGTATTCCAGGCGCTTGGCGACAAAGCCGGCATCCGTCGTTATGGCGACTGCACCCTGCCGATGGATGAAACCCTGGCGACCGCAGCCATCGATTTCAGCGGACGGGCTTACTTCGTTTGGAATGCCGATATACCAATCACGAAACTGGGCGACTTCGACACTGAACTGGCGGAAGACTTCTGGCAAGCCTTCGCTCAACAGGCACAATGCAACCTGCACACATTGCTGCACTATGGTCGCAACACGCATCATCTCATCGAAGCGATCTTCAAATCCACCGCACGAGCCATCAGGCAGGCGATAGAGATTGACCCTCGTGCAACTGGCGTGGTACCTTCGACGAAGGGTACGTTGTCAGAGTAATGACTCACGTACTTTGCCTGGGAGGGCGAGGCTCCTTCCGAGCTGCTAGCGATTGCAAAAAGCTCGGCAGGAGCCTCGCCCTCCCGATACACTGAATTGAGATCGTGGAAACGGGATCAAAGAAATGGCGGCGGGCGACTTAGTCCTGGGAATCACCGGAGCGAGCGGAGCACCCTATGCCGTCCGTTTGCTCGAAGTGCTCGTCCGGGCTGAGCGCATCGTTCATGTCACCATGAGCCCTGCCGCTGCCCAGGTCTTTCACGCTGAATTGGGGCTGACGGTCGATCTCCGCAATCCTCAATTCGCCGACTTCCTGCCTCCCGATATCGAACACCAGGCCCACAAACTCATCCGCTACTACCACTTCCAGGACTTCAGTGCCGGCATCGCCAGTGGCTCGTTCCTCACAGCCGGCATGGTCGTGTGTCCGTGCAGTATGGGGACAGTGTCCGCCATCGCTCATGGCACGTCGAGCAATCTCATCCACCGTGCAGCTGATGTGCATCTGAAAGAGAAACGCAAACTCATCCTGGTACCGCGAGAGACGCCACTCGGGTTGGTACAACTGCGGAACATGACATGGTGCGCTGAGGCCGGGGCGATGATGCTCCCCGCCATGCCTGCCTACTATACCAAGCCTGAGACGGTGCAGGATATGATAGACTTTGTCGTAGGCCGCATTGCAGATCAGTTGGGTGTGCCGCATCAACTGCTGAAACGCTGGGGCACCGTGCTGGGAGAAAGCTAGTGGGTGCGTCGATTGCCATTTTGGGATCGAATGGCCAGTTGGGCCGGGAGTTCCGTTCGTTGCTGCCAGGTGATGACGGCGTTCATGCACTGACCCGTGCGGATGCTGATCTCGCTATCCCCGGCCAGATCACAGCACTCCTTCAGAAACTCAAACCGAAGCTGGTGATCAACTGCTCTGCCTACAATCTTGTCGATCAGTGTGAAGACGCTCCTGAATCAGCCTTTGCTGTCAATGCCTTCGGTGTGCGTGAACTGGCACTGGCCTGTAGAGAAGTGCATGCGAAGCTCGTTCACTTCAGCACCGACTATGTCTTTGGTCTCGAGGAGAAACGCCAGACGCCTTACGGGGAAAGTGACGCTCCGGGGCCAGTCAGTAGCTATGGCCTCAGTAAGCTCACAGGCGAATATTATGTTCGATCCCTTTGCCCTGATTACTGTATCATTCGTACCTGTGGTCTCTATGGCCGACATGGTGCCGGCGGCAAAGGCACCAACTTCGTCGAAACGATGCTCAAGTTAGCCGCGGCGGGGAAGACGATCCGTGTCGTCAACGATCAGATGCTCACCCCAACGAGCGCAGTCGATGTAGCAGAGGCAACAAGACAATTGCTCAGATCGTCTCTTAATCGGGTCTGTCATCTCACCAACAGCGGTGAATGCTCCTGGTACGAGTTCGCCCGTGCCATCTTCGAACTGGCCGGTGTCCAAGCTGATCTGCAACCTACGACCAGCACCAAATATGGGAGCAAAGCCCGACGGCCTGCTTATTCAGTCCTGAGAACGGAACATCCTTACTTAGTGCCGACACTCAGGCCGTGGCGTGAGGCGTTACAGGCATATCTTGAAGCACGTTGAACAGAACTAACTCTGCATCCCATCCCGCAACATATACGCAATCGGCCCGAAGATCATGATCGGCAGCCAACCGGCCAGCGCAGTTGAAACGTATTCCCGATCGCCCAGATACTTGGCGATCATCGTACACAAAAAAATAGCCGCTGCCCCAGCCAGGCACAGCCCGGTATTGAGGAAGACGTTCTTGCTCGATTCTCTCAGGAAGATGCCTAGACCCAAAGCGATAGTTACCAGTGTGACCATCGGGGCAGCCAATCTCTGATGTAACTGAGTCGCCAGGCAGGAAAGCTGCTGGGCACCTGTCTCTTCCATCTCTGATGCGATCTCAAAGAGGCCGGCGTATTGGTACCACGTCTTGTTGCGGGTCATCCTGCGGAAGTCCATCTGTTCCACTTTGACGAAGATCTGTCCCGTATTGAGCGGAATGATGATGCCCTGGATGCCTTCGGAAGGCGGCTCTGCTGACTTGGTAATGTTCGAGAGCAACCATCCCGCCGAGGTGGGCCGCGAGCCATCGGGAAGCAGCGTGCCGGCAGTGACGAAGCGAGCTTCTTTGGCGAAAAAGTGGTACATCGTTCCCCCCAACTGCGTGGGTACGGTGCAACTCATGTTCTTCACCACCATCTCCTGAGGGATGGCCTTGCTTCCCTGAAGAAGAATGCCGGAGGTATCGAAGCCGCCGGAAATGGGCTTGGCATTGCGCCCGGTCGGGTCGTCAGCGCCCAGTTCCAGGTTCTCCGCGAACTGGGGCATCAGCACTTCACGGTTCGCCGTTTGAAGAACCATGAAGAACAGGCTGCCGATGAAGACCGGTCGCAATACTCTGCTCGTGGGAACGCCTGCCGCGAGCAAAGGCACCAGTTCGTTCTGCCGCTGCAGCCAGGCGATGGTGAAGGTCGCCGCCAGCAGCATGATCACACTGCAAAGGCGATCAAAGATCAGCACGACCTGGTAGCCATAATAGATGGCTGCCGTCTCGGTCAGCGTCTTGTTCATGTATCGCGCTGCCGTCAGCAGTTCTTCAAAGTGGCTGAAGGCATCGATCACGACGTAGAGGCTCACCAGGCTCACAAAGCAGACGAGCCAGGCTTTAACAAAGGTCTTGATAAGGTATCGGTCGAGAAGGATCATGGCTGGGGGGCGTTCTCCACCCGTGTCGACCCGCCATTCAAATAGGCGTATCGTTGGGCGCGGGGGATGTAATCAACCAGATAGTTCTTGATGTAGGGGTTCTTGACATGGCACTGCTTCAGGCTGAAACCGTTGGTCATCAGTTCCCGCATGGCAGCTTGGGGCGTCCAGCCTTGGTACTCAATCCGGTAGAAGGCCGCCATCGTTCCGGTGCGGTGCAGTCCAGCCTTGCAGTGCAGCATGATCGGGTAGGCGTTCTTGTCGTCGCACACCGCCAGGAACTTTTCGATGGTCACCGGCTCGCCTTCCTGCACCAGTTGTGGCGGGAGGTAAACATAGTTGACGCCGAGCTGCTTGCAGAGTTCTGCTTCACTCAGCCCCTGACCCAGTGAAGGATTGGGGTCTTCATCTTGTAGGTTGATGAGAGTTCGGATGCCTAGCCGTGCGAAGGTATCCTTGAAGCCTTCTTTTGTCAATTGTCCACAGCGATACATCTTCCCTTCAGCAACGACTCTGACCCTTTTGAGCTGCGTGTAGCCATAACGATAGTATCCCACAGGCAATGCGATGACAGCAATCGTCAGCAAAGCGATGAGAGTACGAGAAATCGCCACACGCACCATGATGGGCATCCTTCCTAAATTACCAGATCGTCATTTCTTCCCGACAAGTTGAACCCAGCCGACCGAAGCGGTCGGATTGTGTCCAAAAATGAAAGAATGGGCAAGATCAGTCGGATGTGAGGGCGGCTCGCCATGACAGCCTGAAGCGCCAGCGAGGGGCGCGTGCAATCGAAAGGTCCACACTCGCTGTCGCTTCAGACTGTCATGGCTGTTACTTAGGCACCTGCACCGACGCATCAACGATGGAGAACAGAAACTCATCCGGGTCAGTGCCGTTGAGCTTCCAGGTACCCGTCACGGTGATGACATCCCGAGTAAACCGAGCCGTGCTGCCGGGCTTCATGGTGATGAAGACGATGCCGGTGAGATCGGGGGCGGTGCAGTACCAGCAGCCTACCGGGTATTCGACGAGAAGGAAGCTGGTGCAGTCGAGGTCGTCGGTCAGAGGATGGAGAAAACCAGTAAGCGTGACCTGTTTGTTTTCGAGCTTTTGCAGATAGGGATGGAAAGTCGGCTTGAAGCGACGCGGATCGTTGGCTGTCTCCGCCAGGATAGGCCAGGCGAGCAGGCTCGCTTGACCAGCACTGGCACCGGCCAACTTCGCCACATCAAAGGGCTGCTGAATGAGCGGCTTACGAGAACGGAACTCGAGCCGAGCGCCACTGCCATGCCCCGTGTGAGCTTCCTGGGCCTTCGTTTGCGGGACTGGCGCTGTGCCTTCGAGGGCAGCAAGGATGGACTGACGAGACTTGCGCAGCTGCGGATCAGCCACCGCATATTCGCCAACGCAGATGTCAAGAATCATAGAGCCGTTGGCCAGGTCGCCGAAGAGTACCGCCTGCTCGCCGAGTTGCCAGAGCAGCTTGCCATCGTTGGGGAAACAAAGTGCCAGCCGCTGTGTAAGGGCGACCATGTCCTTGGGCAGTTTGTCCCGATCCTGCGAAGTGATGTGGCCGAGCCGATGTTGACCTTCCTTGGTGGTAAACGAGAGATCGAATAGCGGTTCGAGGCCATCGGTCGTAGTTTGTCTCATTCGCACAAGAGCCAGCTTGAGATGGAGAGTCTCCAACGCCTTGAGTTCAGGCGGGGCCAGCTTCGCTGCCTGGCGGAGGTGTTCCACAGCTTCGGGCCAGTTGCTGGCCAGATGCCAGGCTGAGCCGAGGTTGGCGTGTAGGGCAAAGTCATTGGGGAATTGTGCCACTGCGGGGCGGAGGATATCGATAGCTGCGTCGGTTTGGCCGAGGCGCAGATAGAGACGCCCAGATCAGCCAGCTCATTAGCCTTCAGTGCTCGTTGCTTCTTCTCAGCCAGCATTCGATCGACCGCAGCCTGGTATTCCAGCCGCAGGAGCGAGGGAGGCGTCTTGGGGGAGGCGGGGATGCTGGCGACTCGCATCATGCGATGATCAGCGAGGAATCCTTTCCACGAGGAAGGAAGCTCGGCGTACTTCTCACCAGAGTAGTGGATGGTGGCGTGGGCATGATTGATGAAAAAACACAGCAACACAGACATGGTTACGGAGTACCGAAACCGTGGCACCCAATCTTGGCTATGTCGATGTTGCGACATCGTTACCCCTTCATCAGAACACTATCGAGATTCAGGAGCACATTAGCGATGACTGTCCACGCCGCCAGTTCTCCAGCTTTCCATCCGGTAGGCAGAGAGCCGATGGGATCAGTCGCCAGCTTCGTCGCCGCCTCAGGGCCCTTGCGGAAGCGTTCGAGTTCCCGAGTGTAGAGTTGCATCAGTGGGACCAGTTGTCGTTCATCTGCTGGCCTACCCGTGCAAAGCGTCAGAGCGTAACGGAGCCGTTCATGCGTCGTCCAGCCACCTTCTTTAACGATACGCCGGGCGAGAGCCTGGGCTGCTTCCATATAGACCGGATCGTTGAGCGTGACAAAGGCTTGAATGGGCGTGTTACTCCGAACCCGCTTCACCTGGCAAACTTCTCTACTGGGTGCGTCGAAGGCAGCCATGGAAGGGTAGGGGATCGTTCGCCGCCAGAAGGTGTAAAGCCCTCGGCGGAAGCGGTCGTCGCCCATACTCGTCATCCAGGTACGCTGGCCATTGAACGCCGCCTGCCAAAGACCATCGGGCTGCTTGGGGAAGACGCTCGGCCCGCCGATCTTCTTGTTGAGCAGCCCCGAAAGAGCGAGTGCCTGGTCGCGCACCATCTCCGCTTCGAGGCGATAACGTGGCCCACGACTGAGCAGCCGATTACGAGGGTCTTTCTCCAGCAGTTCCGGCGTCACCTTGCTCGATTGCCGATACGTGGCTGACATGACCATGCTCTTGATCATCGCCTTGGTATCCCACTTCAGAGCATGCTGATACTGCCAGGCCAGGTAATCGAGCAGTTCAGGATGGCTGGGAGCATCGCCCTGAGTACCAAAGTCTTCCTCGGTTTCGACAAGCCCGGTGCCGAACAGTTGGGCCCACAAACGGTTGACAGCGACCCGGGCCGTAAGCGGATTGTCAGGATGGAGCAGCCACTTAGCCAACCGCATACGATTGGCCGGTTCTTTGTTCGATGTCTCCGTCGGCTTGAAGAGTGCAGGCAAAGCAGGCTCGACAACTTCCCCCTGATCAAGGAAGTTACCCTTCTTCATGATCTTGGTGGTACGCCGATCTTTTGTTTGCAGTTCCACCATCACCGGCAGGCTGGAGATGACAGGCCGCGACTTGTCGAGCTTGACGATTTGATCACGCAGCGGCTTCAGCAGCGGGGCGATAGTGCGGTAATAAGCAGCCAGTTGCGATTGTTGTTCTGGCGTCCGCTTCTCCACTGGTTGATCAAGGATCATGAGCGTCGCCACGGGTAATGCAGAACGTACAGCCAACTTCGGATCGTTAGTCACGCTGGTCCGGACATCCTTGATTGCACTTTTCTTCTCGAACTTGATCGTCAGCAGTTCATTGCCGTTAAACGTGACCGGTTCCTTGAAAACAACCAGCGTCTCATTCTTGTTAGCCATCGGCTTGGCGATGTTGATCCGCTGACTGACTGTGTCGATTTCCAACGAAGGCATCGGCACCTCGTCGATCTTCCGTTCCCAGAACGGCTCATGATTGACATCGAGCAGTTGAACCACCGCGCCTTGAAGTCGTTGTTCCACCCCACTAGTGCGGTTCCAGAGTACGATGCGATCGACGGTCGTATCCCAGGGCAGCTTCACTTCCCACCACGGATCAGATTCAGTGAGAGTGTGCGTGACCGAGTTGGCAGTGAAGAAATCGCCGTTGGTGTTACCATCGATGGCACGCGAGGCGTAGCCTTTGAAATCGAGCGATGACTGTGAAGCATCGCCGAGCCGGGCGAGGTTATCGTTGCCCTGAAAGACTTCGACTTCAGCAAGCGAGAGGATGCGATTCTTGCCGGGCAGGGTGATGCGAACGAATCTAGCCACCGGAGCCTTGGCATCAACAGCCTGCTTGGCGATGGTGATCTTGCTATCTCCAGGGAGTGTTTCCACACGCAGGCCTGTGAGCGTGGGGTGAGGTACCCTGACGCTCACCCTGGAACCATCCTTGCCCTTCTCTTGATGGAGGGGCACCCACGGGGCGCTGCTTCGCAAGCTCATTTCCCACTCGTTCTGTGCCTTCGCCAACTCTGGCGTCGGCTTCTCCATCTCCTGACGTATGCCCGCAATCTTCGCATCAATTTCCTGGTTCTTCTGTATCTCCACCGGCGTCGGGGCCGGCATCGTCGGCACTTCGCTCGGCTGATCATTGTCCGCTGTCTGATTGAAGATGGCGTAAGCCTGGTAATACTCCTGATGACTGATCGGATCGTACTTGTGGCTATGGCATTGAGCACACCCCATCGTCAGCCCCATCCATACCTGCATCGTCGTGTTGATGCGATCCTTCACCGCAGCCACCCGGAACTCTTCCCGGTCGGTGCCACCTTCGGTGTTGGTCATGGTGTTGCGATGGAACGCGGTCGCCATCTTCTGTTCGAGGGTGGGGTTGGGGAGCAGGTCGCCAGCTAGTTGTTGAATCGTGAACTGGTCGTATGGCAGGTTCTTGTTGATAGCTTCGATCACCCAGTCCCGATACCGCCACATGTTGAGTCGAAGCGGATCGGAACCATAACCAGCCGAGTCGGCATAGCGGGCCAGGTCGAGCCAGACTCGGGCCCAGCGTTCGCCGTAGGTGGGATCAGCCAGGAAGCGGTCGACGAGCTTTTCGTAGGCGTTCGGGGAGGTGTCCTTCTCGAAGGCATTGATCTCAGCTAGTGTCGGTGGTAGTCCCCGCAGATCAAGACTCAACCGGCGGATGAGGGCATACTTATCCGCTTCAGGCGAGGGCTTCAGTCCCGCCTGCTCCAACTGTGCCAGGATATACTGATCCAATGGCTGCTTGCCCCAGTCTTTCAGCTTCGTCGCCGGCACCATCGGCTTGGTTGGCGTAACGAACGCCCAGTGTTGAGCATAGTTCGCCCCTTCGTTGATCCAGCGTTTGAGTTTGTTGATCTGCTCGCTGGTCAACTTCATGGCTGCATCGGGGGGCGGCATCCGTTCGGTGTCGTCTTCGGTCAGCAGCCTTTTAATCAGCTCACTCTCGTCGGCCTTGCCCGGCAGAATCGCTGCGTGGTGTTTTTTGCCGGGTGTGATGGCTGCTTCCCGTTGATCGAGTCGTAACCCTGCCTTTCGTGTGGACTCATCGCTGCCATGACAGGCGAAGCAGTTCTTGGCCAGAATGGGCCGGATGTCGCGGGTGTACTCGATCTTGTTCTCGATAGCCTGAGGCGCATCGGTGCCTTGTATCGACACAGCAACGCACAAGAACAGCGACAGGCAGCAGAGAGTTCGAGTCAAAAAGATCATGAGCCAACACAGGGAGGGCAGGGGCGAGGTATTCAATTTACCTTGTCTTGCCCTCTTTCGCAACGGTTGCCCGGCAGGTTTCCATCATCGCCGCCAGCGTCTGGTGCAGTGGTAACGTTGGCTTCCAGCCGGTCAGAGTCTGTAACTTGCTGATATCAACCTGAAGCCGCTGAGCTTCCGCCGTTCTGATCAGTGTGGGATCAGTTCGCACTTCGATGGGAATACGCACCTGTTTAATGAGTTCATCGAGGTACCATCTCATCGGACGACTGACACCGCTGGCGACGTTGTAGGCTTCGCCTGGTTCGCCCAGTTTCATGAGGAGCCTCAATGCACGTACCAGGTCATCAATATCGGTGAAGTCCCGTTCCGCATCGAGATTGCCGACGTTCAGGATGGCAGGTGACGCATTGCTTCGTTCCAGTCGAGCCAGTTCATGAGCGAACCTCGACAAGGCGGTTTGCTCATCCTGTCCGGGGCCCAAGTAGTTAAAAAGGCGCGTACGGACGACCGGTAGCCCATCTTCTACCCAGCATTTGCTACTGAGCATATCAGCGCCAGCTTTACTGTGTGCATAGGCGTTCAGGGGTTTCAAGGGCAGGGTCTCAGTCATGATGCCCGCCGGCTGACCATATACTGCTCCGGTGCTGGCCAAGACAATCTTCGGCAGCTTCTTGAGACGCAGACAGGCCATATAGAGGAAGAGCGTTGCGCTGAAGTTATCTCTTGCAGCTACAGGATCATGGAGATCTGTTCCCCGACCAGCTTGGATGTTGCCGGCCAGGTGGTAGATCTGCTCAGGTTGCACCCGGTTGATCAGATCGATGGTCGGCAATTGATCGCAAAGATCAATCTGATGCAGCGTTACGCTTTGCGACAAGGAATGGGGCCTGGCCGTGCGGTAGGTACCGTGCAACTCGTTGCCATGATCTTCGGACAACGTCCTACAAAGATACTGGCCCATGTAGCCGAGCGCCACCAGTAACCAGAATCCGCACTGGAGTCACGCTACGTCCTTACTATGATGCCCTGATGCAATCGGTCTTACCTCCATCCTACCACGTTGACTCGCTTTGGCACCAGATGGATGCCCGCTGGAAACTCGTAGCAGTCCTCATCGCCCTGATCATTCTGCCCTGGCTGAACAACTTGCCGATTGCTCTGATAGCTTTCCTTCTGAGTTTGCTGCTGCTGGCAAGTGCCAAGATTCCCTTCACCTGGTGGCGCGATCGGCTGCTGGCGGTCGGCCTGTTCCTGATACTCTTCGTCGTGGTGCTCCCCTTCACCGTCGGGCAAACCACCTGGACCGTCGCCGGCATCGGCATCTCGCAGAGAGGATTGTCGCTCGCCCTGATCATCCTCTTCAAATCGCTGGCTGCCCTGAGTCTGACGCTATTCCTGATCGGTACCACCACCTTTGAAACACTGCTCCACGCTGCCACCAAACTCGGCACCCCCCGGCCCATCCTGCGGGTGCTGCTCATCACCTGGCGCTACGTCCGCATCATGTACGATACCATCGAACACTTCCGCATCGCCCTTCGTCTCCGTGGCTTCCGCAACCGGGTGCAGTGGGAAACCTACCGCACCATCTCCAGTGTTGTCGGCACACTGTTGGTATTGGGGTTTGAACACACCGAACGAGTCAGCCAAGCCATGCGCTGCCGAGGCTACCATGGCAGGGTGGAGACGCTGCAGGAGTTCCGGACGACCAAGCGGGATGTGCTGCTTTTCGGATTGATCACAGGTAGCATGGGTCTCTTGCTGGGCCTATACCTGCTACCTGCCTGATAGAAATAGCCATTCCCTAAATGCTCGCTTCACCCCGGCGAATAACATCACTACCATAGGCATTATGTACGGGAGCCTGACGCGATGGAAACCATTCTGGAACGGCTGATCAACCCTGGGGTTCTGGTTCCGTTCTTCATCTTTGGGCTGCCATTGGTCGTTTGGGGGATCAAGTCGTCCGTAGTGGGGTCCGCTCGTGCCCGTGCCTACGAAGCAGAGCTGAACCTCAAGCGGGAACTGGTGGCCCAGGGCCGCTCTGCCGACGACATCGAGAAAATCATGCGCAGCAACACCAGGAAGATGGATGCCTAACGACCTTGCCATCGCAGCGCACGAACTGAGCGCAAGCTATCCCGATGGCACGGAAGCTTTTCGAGGCGTCAACCTCCAAGTCACACCGAATGAATGCATTGGCCTCGTGGGCCCGAACGGAGCCGGCAAGACTTCGCTACTCTTGGCCCTCACCGGTATTCTCTCCTGTAGTGCCGGCCAGTTGAGCATCTTTGGCATCAATCCCTTTGATCAGAAGCAACGGCAAGAGTTGCCCCGTCTGTTGGGCCTGGTGATGCAGCAGAGCGATGATCAGCTCTTTAATCCGACCGTATTGGATGACGTCGCCTTCGGGCCGTTGAACCTCGGCCTCAGCAAAGCCGAGGTGCGTGAACGTGCCCAGATGGCATTAGCCAAGGTCAGACTCGCCGGCATGGAAGACCGTGTACCCCACCGTTTATCCGGCGGCGAGAAACGACGTGTAGCCCTCGCCGGTATCCTTGCCATGGAGCCACGCTTTCTGCTGCTCGATGAACCCACCCAAGATCTCGATCCCCGTGGCCGACGTGGTTTGATGGCTATTCTGAAAGAACTACCTCAGGGCAAGCTCATCGCTTCACATGATCTTGATTTCATTCTCGATACATGCAGCCGAACGATTGTGTTTGATCGTACTGTTATCGTCGATGGTGCAACACGAGACGTACTGGCTGATGCATCTCTGATGGAACAACATGGGTTGGAAGTGCCGATGCAATTGAAACATCGATCAAACGAAAACACCCCGATTCATTGATCGGGGTGTTTAATGCTTCATCACAATCAAACTAGCTCTGTGCTCCGCCAGCACGGGGGCGAACGCGCTTGTTGACGTCGATTTCGAGGACGCCGTAGGTCTGTTCGTACTGCTGAATGGTGGCACCCAGGAGCTGGAACAATCGCTTGGCGGTGAAGTAGTTCACCACGATGCGATGGGTCAGCTTGACTGGTTCGTTAGGATTGGGAGCCAACTGGGTGTTGAGACCGAAATCGACGATCAGCTCTTCGGGCATGAAGGTGACGCGGGCAAAATTGGCATACGTGGCTGAGAGATGGCTGGTATCGGTGGGATACTCCATCCGTGCTGCTTGTGCTTGTGGTGCTGCCCCTGCTGGTGCTTCGGCTCCCATGAATCTTCTCCTGATTGTTGTTAGACTTCACATTAAGCTATGTGCTTTGGACTCCGCTGTTAGCGGAAAGTTCCCCGTCTACGGAAATCCAGCTAGACCGTGTGAGTATAAGTAGCAAATTCCTTACTGACAACCCTTTCCCAGTCAGTTCGATGCAATTCCCAGCTATAATAGTGCCATCGCTGAGCATAAGATAGAAGTTGGTCTGACCTAATTCAGTTGAGACACGAATATGCCCTTGTTCAGTCATGGTTTCCTGCGAGTGGCGGTGGCCAGCCCGCGAGTGACCGTGGCGAGCCCTGCTGCAAATATCAAGGCTATCATCGAGCTGCTCGAGCACGCTGAACTACAATCGGTTGCCATCACCGTTTTTCCCGAACTGTGCCTGACAGGGTACACCTGTGCCGATCTGTTTGGGCATCAAACACTTCAAGCTGCAACACTGGCCGCACTTCGAGACTTATGCCAGTTCACGAAAGACAACTACCACGGCGTCGCCATAGTCGGCATGCCTTGGCAAGATGGAGCATCGCTTTTCAATGTCGCGGCAGTAGTCCATCGGGGCAGCGTGCTGGGGATCGTTCCCAAGAGCTACCTGCCCAACTACAAGGAGTTCTACGAGCACCGCTGGTTCGCCCCGGCAGCCAAGGTGACGAACAGCTTCGTTGACTTCGAGGGCAAGGGCATTCCATTCGGCACCGATCTGCTCTTCAAGGCTGATGATCTTCCCGGCTGCGTCATAGGCGTTGAAATCTGCGAAGACCTGTGGATGCCAATCCCGCCTAGCTCTTTACAGGCGATCCATGGAGCGACCATCCTCGCCAACCCTTCAGCCAGCACTGAACTGATCGGCAAGGTGAACTACCGTAGGGACTTGGTCAGCCAGCAATCGGGCCGATGTCTGGCGGCTTATCTTTATGCCGGCAGTGGAGTGACTGAATCAACCACCGATGTGATCTTCGGCGGGCACAGCCTCATTGCTGAGACAGGCTCCATCCTGGCTGAATCGCCGCGGTTTGAACGAAACGACCAACTGACCGTTACTGACATTGATCTTGATCGACTTCAGGGCGATCGGCAAAGGCAGCCCAGCTTCAGTGATGCCGCCTACTATGGCCTCACTGTCGAGAGCGCTTTCCGATCCATTGACTTCAAGCTGGAGCCAAGCGCCTGGAAGACTGGCGACAAGCTGCAGCGCCGGGTCGATCCTCATCCCTTCGTTCCGGGTTCCGGCAAAGATCGTGACGAACGCTGTGCTGAAGTCTTCCAGCTTCAGACAGCAGGCCTGGCCAAGCGGCTCGAAGTGGTGGGGCCTATCCCGCTAACCATCGGTGTGTCAGGCGGTCTCGATTCCACCCTGGCTCTACTGGTCGCCTGCCAGACACTCGATCTGCTCAAACGGGATCGGCAATTACTGACCGGCTTCATCATGCCTGGCTACGGTTCTACCGATAAGACCAAATCCCTCGCCCATGAACTGATCGCTCAGATGGGCGTGAAGGTCAAAGAAGCGAGCATTCGAGAGCTATGTTTGGAAGAAATGAAACAACTGGGCCATCAGCCCTTTGGCATCGATCTGACAGGTCTGGATGTAACCACCCTGACCGAGAAGCTCAAGTCCATTCCTAACGAGAAGCGGAACGATCTGGTCTTTGAAAATGTCCAGGCCCGCATGCGGACCAGCCTGCTGATGAACGCCGGCTTCGTCGTCGGCACCGGTGACCTCTCCGAATTGGCCCTCGGCTGGTGTACCTACAACGGCGACCAGATCAGCATGTACAACCCCAACGTCGGCGTGCCGAAGACGCTGGTACGCTTCCTCATTCGCTGGGTGGCAGAGCACTACTATCAGGGTAAGCCTCTCCAGAAACTGCTACATCAGATCGCAGACCAGGTCATCACTCCCGAACTATTGCCCATGGGGCCCGGCGGTACCGAAGTGCAGTCGACCGAAGCCAGCGTGGGGCCGTATGAACTTCAGGATTTCTATCTCTACCATTTCCTCCGCTTCGGCTTCGCCCCTCAGAAGCTCCTGTTCCTGGCAGGGCAGGCGAAGTTCGATCAACCCTACAGTGAAGATGATCGGAAGAAGTGGCTGAAGGTCTTCCTGAAGCGTTTCTTCGCCAACCAGTTTAAGCGATCCTGCATGCCCGATGGCCCGAAGGTCGGTTCGGTCAGCCTCTCCCCCCGTGGTGATTCGCGCATGCCCAGCGATGCGAGTGCCGAAGCCTGGCTGGATGAGTTGAAGTAACGATCAGGTTCTCCCACTTTCCTTAGAGGGGTTAGTTACGGAGAAGAAGAACCCCCCCAACCTCCCCTTGGTAAGGGGAGGAGAATGAACACGAAAAAACCTCGCTTCAAAGAAGCGAGGTTCGAGTTGTTGTACTTAGCTTAGATGCTTACTTGGCAGCAGGCATCGGAGCGGCAGCTGCTGGGGCAGCGACGGCAGCAGGAGCGCTACCGCAGCTGGTGCAGGCTGGAGCGGCACAACCGTTGTCGCAACCGCAGCTCTTGTGGAACAGGCCTTTGAAGCTGGCGAACTTGCTGGTGTGGCAACCGCTGTCGCACACTGGCACGCAGACGCGGACCTTCTTGCAAACCGTGTAGGTTTCGCAATAAGGAACCTTCTTGCAGACGGTGCAAGCGACTTGGCGAACCACTTCCTGGCGTTCATAACGGCAGGTCGTGACTTGCTTCTTCTCGACCACTTCGCGGGCAACCTGCTTGGCGACCTTCACGGTGCGAACTTCTTCACGTGGCTTCCACACCTTGACGCTGTAGGTACGGCCAGGAACGGTTTCCTGAACGGTGGCGTACTCAGGCCACAGACCCTTCAGCTTGGCGCCGAGGTTGAAGTTGAAGTGCTTGTGACCGCCGCAAGGATCGTTGCAGGAGTTGCAACCGCTGTTGCAGCCGCAGTTGTTGGCATTACCGCAGGAATTGCAGTCGTTGCCACAGCTGTGGACGCGGACCTTCTTGCACACGGTGTGGCAAGGATCAGTGCGCTGTTCGCAGACCCATTCGCCGCAGCAAACCTTGACTTGCTTCTCTTCCCAAACGGTATCGCAAACGATTCGCTTGCATTCGACTTCTTTGGTCTCATGAACAGGCTTGCAGACCCATTCGCGGACTTCCTTCATGACCGTCTCGTTGACAGTCTTGTAGCAGGTGCGGGTCCGTTGTTCGGACACAGTCTGCCACTCGTGTTTGTAACGTACCTTGGGGGTACAACAGGCGTCCGCAGCCGGGGCACAAGCCACGACGGCGGAAGCGCCACAGCCGCCGCAACCGTCAGCCTTGGCTGCGGTGCTGGCACCGAAGACAGCTGCGATAGCTGCAACGGCAGAGGCAAGGAACTTCAAACGCATCTCTCGGCACTCCTTTGTGGAGAAACAACAATCGTCGGACTGGACACCCTAGCCCTGGGCCTGACATCAGCCCTGCTGGATACTCCAACGTGTTCAAGCCAATCATGCGCGCTCCCCGCTGCAACGCAAAAGAAGCAAGTGGGAAAAGCTGGTAGCTTACGGATATGGTGGTGATCTAAGTGGACTTTCCCGTCAGTCGCACAATGGTGTAGATACCCCTACAGTTTGACAGTCTCGAATCGCAAAAACTTGAAATTGACTGAAGTTCTATTGTGACGTTCGATGGATAGATCATTTCTTTGAAGCTGTAGGGGTTATACAGGCAGTTTTCGTTCACAACGAACCAAGGCTACTGCTACTTTTACTTAGACAACAGAAACCAGCAACAGAAAGAGCCGTGAGATCAACTGGTGAACTCACGGCTCGGCGATGGTCATCTATTCTGTGAATAATTACTTGCAGCACTTCTTGTTGGTGCTGCAGCATTCGTTCGCAGTCCCCTTGGCACAGCAATCGGTCTGTGCAGCAGTGCCAGTCACACAGCACCCTGCCACGCCACAACAGTCACAGACGCAGTGGCAGTCTGCACAGGTACAAGCGCCAGTCTCGCAGCAGTAGCAACCTGCTTCGCAGCAGTCGCAACGACCAGCCGCGACTTTAGCGGCCTTATTGGTTTGGGTTTGTGAATAGACCAATCCCATGCTCAGAACAGCAAGAAGGACGGCTAAAGCGGATAACTTCGTTTTCATGTCAAACTCCGTTTGAACGTGGTTAAGAATAAGGAACTACACGCTTCGCATCGGCAAAGCGTCTGACGAACTGGTGTTCACTTACTGATTAACAACGCCAAACGCAGAGTTGTACATGAAGGGGCGGGCTGTCGCCGTGAAGATGGGCAGGGCAGAGAAGCAGGCTGACCCGGGAAACTTCCTGGAAATCAACAGGCAGCAATCCTAACAGTTCAACAGATAGATCAAAATCAGGGGCGAACGATGGCTTGATCGTATCGTGCAGGCACTTGGCACATTTCACCGGCAGGGGTAAAGGCTGATCTGATTCAGGCGATGAGGTTTGTTGTGAACAACACGAATGCTTGGACTCGGAATGTTGCTTACAACATGACTTCGTGTCCAACACCACCTGACAGCATGGAAGCGGTGCCAACCAGCAACACCATCCCTGGGGCATCAACAGGATAATGCAGCATAGGGAACAGAGAATGGTCAACACACGCTGGTACACGTTGAAATGATGTCCTTGGTTCACTGTTACATCATACCCGTACAGTCATTTTATTTCCATGCCGGTTTGATACCATGATGTAGCGGAAGTCGCCAGACCTCAGAGTTCAACCCTGACGGAACTCTTGGCGAGTTCCGCTGTCAAACAGCCTTCCTTACTTTGCAGAACATGCCACATTCCGACCGGCATTCCTTAACTTTTCATCATTGTTCGCTAATTTTGTAGTGTCTGACTCATCCTGTATGGAGAGACCTCATGTTGAAGAAGTTGATCTTCTTGTTAGCTGTTGTGTTAACAGCCCCATTAACTCTGAACGCCCAGGGAAACCTTCCCGATGGCAACTATCGCCTTGCCATCATTACTTCGCCTGCGAGTGAGCAGACGATGGCCCTGATCAAAGTCGAAACCAAGGATGGCAAGCAACAAGGAACCCTCCTGGCTGCTCCACCACGGAGCCAAGTGGCTGTGAAAGACTTCAAGTCCAATTCCAAAGAAGTCGTGGTGACCCTCAGCAATGGCTTGACCTTCACCTCAGGTTCCGCTGGCCCAGAGAAGAGCGTTCTAGGGACCTTTGCCAACGATTCTTTCGCGTATCGTGGTAAGCTCTCGCCGACCGATAAAACCGAGATTGCTGCCAATGAAGTAGCGGTAAGAGTCACCGTTCCCGAAGCCTTCACCAAGGCCATGACGCTGAACGCCAAACCCATGCAGCTCCGCTTCCAGGCACAACAGGAAAAGGATGCTGACAAGAAGAAGGAACTTCAGGATCAGATCCCCGCTGCCCAGAAGGAAGCAGACGAAAAGGTATCTGGCCTTTACAAGGAAGTGATCGAAAAGAACAGCGATTCACTCGCCGCTCTCGATGCAGCCAGCAATCTGCTTGGCATGGCAACTAAAGCCAAGATCGATATGGCTGAAGCTGGCAAACTCGTGAAGATCATCGAGGCCCAGGCCCGTCCCTTTGGCCCCGGATACATGCGATTTGCGGTCATGAATGCAGCCAATGCACTGCTTCGGCAGAAGGGACTCGAATCAGTCGCTGTCGAAGTTCTTGAACCCATCTATAAGGAACTTTCCGAGAAGACTCCTGCTTCCCAGCAGCAGCCCATCCTCGCCAGCTATGTTCAAGCCCTCAAGGCCGCCAACAAGACTGGGGAACTGAAGACCGTTGAAGCCCGTCTCGAAAAGCTCGAAGGCGAACTCGATCGTGAATACCTGGCTACGGTGCCTCCCTTCAAGCCCACGAAGTTCGCAGGCCGTAAGGAAAGCGAAGCTAACCAGGTCGCTGTCCTTGAACTATTCACCGGCGCACAGTGTCCTCCCTGCGTCGCCGCTGACGTCGCCTTCGACGGTCTGGAAAAAGCCTATTCCCACAAGGACCTGGTTCTCATCCAGTACCACATGCACATCCCTGGCCCTGATCCCCTCACCAACAAAGACACCATTGCCCGCTGGGATTACTACAGCAAGCACTTCCCCGGCAAGATTCGTGGCACCCCCAGCACGCTCTTCAACGGCACCCCCGAAGCAGGCGGCGGTGGTGGCATGGCTAATTCCGAAGGCAAGTTCAAAGAATACAGCAAGCTCATCAACCCCATCCTCGAAAAGACCACCCCCATCAAGGTCAACGGCACCGCCAGCCGTAACGGCGACAAGATCGATATCAATGTTGATGTCTACGGCGCTGAAGGCAACGATGACCTCAAGCTGCGCCTGCTCGTGGTGGAAGAGTCCATCAAGTACGTCGGCAGCAACAAGCTCCGCTTCCATCACCAGGTGGTGCGAGCCATGCCGGGCGGCGCGGAAGGTATTGCCATCAAGGACAAGAACTTCAAGCACCACGAAACTGCTGATGTCAGCAAGATTCGTGCTGAACTCACGAAGTATCTCGATGACTATGCCGCCAGCCGACCGTTCCCCAACGCTAATCGCCCTCTGGACATGAAGAACCTCAAGGTGATCGCCATCGTGCAGAACGATAAGAACGCCGAGATTCTGCAAGCCGTCCAGCTTGATGTCGATGGCAAGGTAGCTGCGAAGTAAGTAGTAGGTACTACAGTGCATCCCTCAAGACACGAGGCAAAGCCTCGTGTCTTTTTTCGTGAAGACTGTGCCACTGTGTGACAGCGCATGTGATCTTGACACACTACACCGAACAGTCGTCCCGCTGTCACGCAGTGGAACGGTGCAATCGCCCGCAGCACTGCGTGAGATGAGTACATCCCACGCAGTGGCACATGTTCTTGAACACTAGAGTGAAGGCAATCCCTGGCACAACTGAAGATGTTGTGCCACCGTCAACGACTCTGCCCGTACCGATGGCTCGAACCCAGCATCGGAAATGCACTTGTCCAGCCCCGCCTTGTCCAACTGATCACGGAACAACGGAAAGAGCGCCCCACGCAGATTCTTGCGGCGATGCAGATACAGCCCATGCAGGAAGCGATGCAGGCGGCCAACAGTGCCGAGTGCAGTTACAATCGCCGCTCGTTTTTCAGGCCGGGGCCAGATGCGAATGATAGCCGAGTCCACCTTCGGCGGCGGATAGAATGCCTTCGGATTGATCTTGCGAATCATCTCGATGTCGCACAGGCTCTGGACAAAGATCGAGCTGGCGTTGTAATCTTTCGTCGAAGGCTTGGCCAATAATCGTTGTGCCATTTCAAGCTGTACCATCACGACCATACGTTCAATCGGAATGTCATCGATAAGCAACAGATTGCTGATGACCGGTGTCGCCACGATGTAGGGCAGGTTGGCGGTGAGCTTGATCCGTTCAATGCCAGGCTTCTTGCGCTGATCGTGAATGGCCTGAATGAAATCGGGATTGAGCGTGTTCTTGTTCTTGAGGGCGTCGCCATGCATCAGGACGACGTTGCCCCACGCCTTGGTGAGATCGTCCGCAAGGCTGTAAAACCCCTTATCGATTTCGATGCCTACCACCGCCCCGGCTGCCTCGGCCAGTTTCAGCGTCAGGCTGCCCGAACCGCAACCTACCTCCACAGCCAGATCGTACTGATCGAGTTCCGCAGCCCGGATGAGCAGTTCCATCAGGTTCAGGTCAATCAGGAAGCATTGCCCCAGCTTTCCTTTGGGTTCAAGGCCTCGACCATCGAACATCGTCTTGAGATACGACATCGTCTGCCGGGTGCCGGGTTTCTTATCATCGACGGGGAATTCTGGAGTAGGGATGGTGTTCATGTATTCGTTATACTAGGGCAGATCGAGTTGATAGATCACGCCATGGGAAGTGCCGGCGTAGGCATGCTTGCTGGTGGGAGAAAGAATCAGGTCATTAATCAAGCAGCGGAACTTCCAGCTTCGCAATTCCTTGCCTGTCTTGGCATCCCAAAGCACCACTTCCCCGGTCTCGAATCCGGCGATTACCAGTTCTCCCTTGGCGTGAATAGCCAGGCAGCTCAACTTCGCCGGGCGGGTCTTCCAACTGTTGATCTGTTTCTTGTCATCAGTGTTCCAGAGCTTGAACTCGTTCTCCTGGTTGCTCGTCAGGGCTCGCTTGCCGTCGGCGCTCAAGGTCAGTTCATGTACAGCAACAGTATAGGCTCGAAGCTGTTCATCCGAATCCTGTTTGAAGTCGGTGAGTTTCCAAAACTTGACGATGCCATCGGTGCTGCCCAGGGCCACCCGATCTTGGGCGAAGGCGACTGAGTTACAGTGTCGTTCGTAGCCGAGGAAGGACAAGGCAGGTTCGACTTTGAGCTGCTTGCCATCAAAGGCCCACAGGCTGATGTTCGATGATCCGGTAGACGCCACAATCCCCCGATCCTTGCCGAGGAAGGCGATGCGGTTGATGCTATCCGAAGGACTCTTGAGGGTTTGAGTCTCTTTCCCTTCGGGCACTTCCCAGAGCTTAATCCACAAATCACGATCCGCTGAAACCAGCTTTCTGCCATCGTTAGAGAAACTCAAGGCCTTGACAGCCGATTGATGACTGCTGAGAGTAGCCAAGTCATTGCCCGTGGTGGTATCCCAAAGGATTATCTTTCCCTCTTCGCTGCCCGACGCCAGCCGATCGCCCTGCGGTGAGATAGCCAGATAACGAATGGGATGTTCGTGACCAAAGACAGGAAGTTCGAAAGACTTCGTTTCTGACCAGACGAGAACTGAGCCATCGACAGAAGAACTGACCAGCGAATCGCCATCGCCAAGGTAGGCGAGGCTGGTAACCCAATCAGTATGCCCTTTCAGTGCGCGGGTTTCGCTGACGGGGAAGCTCTGTAGATTCCAGATACGAATTGTTTCATCAGCGCCGGCGGTAGCCAGATACTTGAGGTTAGGACTGAAAGCGACGGCCATGAGTTGTCCAACGTGGCCGGAGAGGGAATGGAGTGCATCGCTCCGGGTGGCGGGGTCCCAGATTCGTGTGACGCCATCAGCCCCGACACTAGCCAACAGTGTACCCCCGGGACTGAACGCCAGGCCAGTGATGGCCCCTGTATGCCCGACCAGGGAACGGAGTTCGCTACCATCAGCAGTGCGCCAGATGCGGATAATGTTGTCTGCCCCGCCGCTCGCCAGCAGCGATCCATCCAGGTTCACTGCAAGCGAGGTGACGACGCTGCGATGTTGTTCCATCGTATGAAGCGATTTCTTCTCAGCGATGTTCCAGATGCGAACGGTCTTGTCTGCGCTGGCTGAGTAGAGTTTCTTGCCATCGGGGCTATAGGCCAACGCGGTAATGACGCCAGTATGTCCTGTCAGGGTGGTGTTCGTCTTGCCGGTCGTGGGATCCCACAGGCGAATAACCGCATCACCGCCACCGGTCGCCACTTCGTTCCCATCCGGACGAAAGACTCCTGCGGTCACCGGCGACTTATGTTCAGTAAACCGAACCAGCTCTTTGCCCGATTCTGAATTCCACAGGACAGCTGATTGATCGGCACTGACGGTAAGAATGCGGCTGCCATGCGAGGCAACCGTCCAGATGGACGCTTTACCGCTGAGGAGCTTACGACCAGGCATGACCTGGCTCGTTTGCCACAGTCGGATGCTGCCATCCAGGCTGACCGAAGCGACCCTATCACCGTTGCTAGAGAGGGCCACAGCCAGCACATCGTTGGTATGCCCCAGATACTGGGTGATAGCTGTCTTCTTAACCAGGTCCCAGACTTTGATTGCTGCTTCGGGCTTGGCACTGGCGCTGACCAGCAGATTGCCCTTGGGATGAAACGCCAGGGCGACGACACTGCTCTGATGGCCCGTTAGCGATTGTGAAACCTTCCAGTCCTGGGTGTTGTAAAGCTTGATGCAACGTCCGCTGGCATCGTCGGTCGTATCCCCGGCGATGGCGAGGGTAGATTCATCAGGGCTGAGTGCCATGGCGAAAATCGCGCCCCGTTCCCGTACCGACTGCATCTGTAGCCCCGACTTGGCATCGAAGACGCCAAATGTCCGATCCGAGGTGGTGACATAAAGCCTGGCAGCGTCCTTAGACCAGGCAATGTTCGTGATCGCTTGCAATGGCTTGAATGCACGATCCAGCTTGCCCGTCGTCAGGTTCCAGATGCGAATCGCTTCTGACTTCTCAGCTTGTCCGCCACTGGCGAGTTGCTGGCTGTCTGTAGTGAAAGCCAGGCAGTAGATCGGGACTTTGGTTCCCTTCAGTTTCCATTTGATGCTGCCATTGCTCAGATCAATTACATGGATGGCATAGTCTTCTTGTGAAGGGATGGTGCCCAGATCGAGGTTAGGCGAGGGGCGATAGCCCTCACAGGCTGCCAGGTACTGTCCATTATTGCTCAGACAAAGAGCGCTGAGAGGTTGCCCTAAATCCCAACTCTTGCTTGTTCGGCCGTTTTGCAGATTCCATTGCCGCACCGTCCCATCCCGGCTGGCGGTATAGAGCGACTGACCGTCGGGCGAATACACCAGTGCAGTCGGAAACTGATCGTGTTTGAATTTCAGGCTGCCCATCACTCGAGAGACGTGTTCAGGCAGAGAAGGTTTGGTTTCGGGCAGAAGCCAGCGTGCCTGTTGCAGCAGGAGTTGGGAACGATCAGCTTCTTTGCTCTGCTTAGCCTGGGACTCCAGACTGTCTATTTTCTTGAAGACGTTGTTCGCAAAGAGCTTGGCTACAGGGCTGGCGGTGACTTCAGCCTTCTCCTGTTGGAAGGATGACGATTGATCCTGAGCGGCAATGAATGCCAGACTCAACATCAGTAAACATACCACCGACCAACCACGTAACTGCATGAGATAACTCCAGCAATTCAATCAGAGTATTGTACAAGAGGAGATACAGGAACTCACGTCTTAGGCCCAAAGGTGCTTGGCTGGATCAACATCTATTTCCGCAACTCCTCAATCCAATGGAGCATCGAACCGCAAAAGTAGGTTCCGCTGATCGACGAAACGCTTTTGCCTCCAGAGCCGGAAGACGGGGTAATCCCATATCCGCCATCACTCTGCTTGCATGAAGCAACAAACTTCTCACATCGATCCAGCAGCACACGATCCTTGCATCGCATCAGAAAGAGGCAGCGCATTACCCGATAGCTCGCTTCCAGGTCAGGCTGGCCTTGCTCGTTCGTCCAGCCACCTGTGACATGTTGCGATTCCTTGAGCAGTTCCAAAATCTTCTCCTTCTCCGCTACCGGGTAGCCCAAGCGCAGGAACGCCGCAGTGTACCCCGCTGTCGTGCGTGCTTTGGCTGGCCCTTGGCCATAGGTGCCGTCCGGCTGGCGATCTTTCTTGAAGACACGAACCAGCAGGGGCTGCCACTCACTGGGCACTTTTCCTAACTGTCCGTCCAGCATGAGCGTTTCAATAGCTGCTGCGCCCAGTCGTACCTCTTCGGGCTGATCACTCTTGAGCAGCGTCACCTGGATACGAGACAGATCAGCAGGGCTGAACTTCTCGCCCATGGCCACGACAGCCATTACGCCGGACGCGGTGGTTCGGTAGTTCGGCGTGCCACCCGGTTGATCGGCGAACTGGCCGTTGGCTTTCTGGAAGCAAGACCAGACGTACTCCTTTGTCCGGGCCAACTCTTCAGCCTGCCCGCCAAAGTGCTTCAAAGCACGTAGAGCAGCCGAGGTTGCGGACAAAGTAGATGCAGTGGTATTGCCATACCCGCCATCCGCATGACGGCAGCGGTGCAGGTAATCAATCGTAGTTTTGCTCTCTATTTGAACTGCTGGAAAGAGAGGGAAGCTGAAGAGAAGAATGAGAAAGGGCATAGTACACCGAGGAAGTTAACGAGACTGTTCTTCCTATTCCATGAGAAATAGCTGAACAATGCCAGATTCACTTGTTTTCTTACATCGAAAGGGCGACTATATGAATGATGTGCCATGTTAGGGGAAGAGTCATGAAACGCTGGTATCTATTCGCTTCTGTTGTGGCTGTTCTCACTGTCCCGTCAATGGTTCTGGGCCAGATGACCGGTACAGGTGGTTCTAGTTCCAACAACAATGGTGGCAGCCGAGGCAGTTCTTCGGGCAGCGGTTCCTCTTCCGGCTTGGCTGGCTCTGCGAACACGACCTTGCTCGGTAATCAGGTCAATCTTAATTTCAACAGTGTCTTTGGCACCAACGCTCAGTTGGCCAACACCACAGCTGACAACTTCGCTGCCTATCGCCCTACAGGATCGGGTAGTGGTTCAGGTAGCGGCGGTAGTAGCTTCTCTGGTGGATCAGGCATCACCAATAGTGGCTTAGGTAGTGGTACCGGCGGATTCTCCGGAACGGGAACTGGCGCTCGTACAGGTGGCACCAGTACCGGCGGGCTTTCTTCAGGCGGTATAAGCGGTTCACTCGGAACCGGAGGAACGGCAGGCGGTCTTGGTGGTAATCGAGGCGGTTTGGGCGGTGGTCTTACCGGCGGCGGGTTGAATAGCGGCGGACTAGGTGGTGGGTTCGGCAACCGCGGCATGATGGGCGGCGGAACTGGTTTTCTTGGCGGTAACCAGGGCGGCTTTATGGGTGGCATGAACAACCAGCAAAACAACACTGCTCAAGGAACCATGGGATATCAAGTCAATTATGGCGGCACCGGCTCGGCTCAATTGCCCGTCACTACGAACCTGACCCCGAACACTGATTTCCAGCAGCGTTTGCAAACATCACCAGGTATGCAAAGCGCCAGCGGCTTGCAGGTCTTTACCACTGGCAATACCGCCATTCTTCGAGGCCAGGTGGGCAGCGACTACGCCAAGCAACTTGCCGCAGCCATGATTCGCCTGGAACCCGGCGTGTACGATGTCCAGAACGAACTGGTGGTTGTTACTCCGAAGCAGTAGTGCTCACTTACTACCGATGTCAAACAACAAGCCAGGCAACGCCTGGCTTCTTGCTTTCTCGTTCCCAAGCTCCGCTTGGGAACGCACTGCAACACCGGCTCCGCCGGAAGTCCAGAGCGAAAATAAACCCACACTCCAGCAGAGCCCCAAACAAAAACGTCCCTGGCCGCAAACCAGGGACGAGAATGATTGTCTTGAACCGTACGAAGAACTACCGCTGTCCCGGTCCCTTGGAGATGATCGTTTGTTCCAGTTGAGGCTTCGGTAAGCCGCCTCGATTGGCGTCACGGATCTGAATACTTCCCGGAACGCCGCGGAGAATGTTGCCGCTGCTATCGGTGTATTCCACTATCATCTTGACATTCTGGATATCCTTGCGATACGTGTTCCAGGGCAGCCAGATTGAGTAGCCCCAGCCCATCATGTCTTTTTTGACCAGCAGCGACAGATGCTCGGGGAGAATGGTCCAGGTCTCTAGAGGTTCAGGTGGCCCTTGAATTGGCCGGTCGTCATAGAGCAGAACCTTGACTGGGCCAGTTACCAGAACTGACTGTCCTGATTGGCCATTGATCGATTGCATAAAGACGATCCGGCCGGCAAAGCCCGGAATGTGCATGCCGCCATGGTTGGCGTCGAGTTGCACGTCTACGCCGTCCTGCCAGATGGCTACGACTTCATTCGGGTTGCCGATCGGCGCTGACTCAGACCAGGGCGCGGAGAAGCTCATCGTCTGGCAACCAGAATTACTCGCCAGGAGCGCAAGCCCGGCAGCAAGTCCCAACAACATCCGTGTCATGGGCAGAACCTCTTAAAGCAGCGTTAAGGCTGTTGACCGCCGGCGAATCCGGTTGATCCGGAGCCGGCTTGCTGGATCTGCCTGATTGGCATTTCCTGGGTTTGAATAATGGTCGGCGGTGAGCCGGCCTGCGGAGGAGCATAGGAAACCGTGGTCTTCCATGGTCCGTTCAGTTGCTGTTGTGGCGCTGCCTGTGGAGCAATGTAGCCCTGATACTGCTGACCCGGCGGGGCCTGCTGATACATCGGCGGCGTTGCGCCCGGAGGCTGCAGCCAGCCCGGCCCCGTCTGCGGTTGCTGCTGGGGAATGGCTGGTCCGGGCATCTTCACTCCCGGTGCCGGCGTCTGAACCCCTGGTGCGGGCATTTGCACGCCCGGTGCAGGCATCTGGTTCTTCGGAGTCCCCAGCCGTTCATCGACGGGAGGCAGCGTTGTGTTCGGAGCGAAGTAGTTCTCGTTGAACGGATTATTGATCGGATGATCCAGCCCGTTCTCGCCACAGTTCTGTTTCAGGAACGATGCTCCGGGGAGCGCTCCCTGAAGAGCCTGCACATCATCAAGCGACCAGGACATCTTGCGGGATTCATCCGTGAAGACCCGTTCAGCATCCATTGGATTGCGGATGATATGCGGAGTCAGGATGATCAGCAGTTCCGTCTTGGTCTTCACCTGCGAACGATAACGGAAGAGGGCACCGACATAAGGCAGATCGCCAAGCCAGGGAATGCCCCGCTGGTTCTTGTCGTCTTCCTTGGAAATCAACCCGCCAATAATGACCGTCCGGCCATCGGTGGCGTCGATCGTTGTCGAGGCGATGGTCTGATCGATAATCGTTCCCTTCACGCCGTTACCGAGATCAACCGTGCTCTGCGACACCTTGGAGATCTGCGGTTCAACACGCATCACAATGCGTCCATCCGGGCTGATCTGAGGCAGCACCTTGAGGATGATACCCACCTGCTGCTGCTCAACGGTATTTTGAAGAATACCGTTGCTCAGCGTCGAGCCGGTGACGATCGGCACCTGCTGGCCGACCGAGATCAGCGCCTGCTGGTTATCACGAGTGACAATCTGAGGTCTGCTGAGTACTTCAATGCGACCCTGGGTTCGCAGAGCACGCACCAGCACGTTCACACTGTTGGAGGCAGCGGAGAACACGAAGCCGCCGATGCCCGTGTTGGGATTGGACAGACCCGTGCCATAGTTGGTAATGCCCCGCATGCCCACGATGGTGGAGCCGGCAACTGCCTGATTGCTGGAGTTCACTGTCGAGACGTTGTTCCAGTTATATCCATTCTGCCCGATAGGCGTTGTGGGACTCGTGGTATTAGGCTGAGGCTGGAACAAGCTGCGATCAAAGAGGACGGGCGATTGCAGGCCGACTTCAACACCGAACTCATCGGTGTTGTCGAGCCGTACCTGGGCGATCAGCACCTGGATAGCGACCTGAGCCAACTCGATATCAAGCTGATCGATGAGCCGCATCACTTCGGGGAAGTACCTTTGTGAAGCGCCAACAATCACCGAGTTGTTCGTGTTATCAGCAATGATCGTCACTTGACGATCAGTAACGAAATACGTGGACAAATCGGTGGTCGACAGGATGGTGACTTCGTTGTTCAGGAAGGTGTTAAGGTTGCTGGCGACATTCGCCGCCTGATTGTTCTTCAGTCGAACGACCTGGAACATACGGTCACGAACCACGGAGCTGTCGAGGTTGCCGAGGATCACCTCCGCCAGCATCATGTCGCCCCGGCCGGCGGCGATGATGAGCGAGTTGGTTCGCACATCGACCGAGAAGCGCGGGATGATTGGCTGAGGCCCTTGCTGTTGTGTGGCAGAGAAGTTCATTTGCTGCTGGTTCTGATTCAGCCCGGCGCCGAACCCGCCACCTGCGCCAATACCGCCGCCTGCTCCTGTGCCGGTTCGCTGCTGTCCCGTGAATATCGATTGGATGGTGTTCAGCGCAGCAGTAGCGTCGGCATTCTTCAAACGGAAGACTTTGACATCAGCAACGATGGTCGGTGGCACATCAAGTTCATCGATCAGCTTTTCCAGCATCGCCATCGCTTCCGCCGGTGCGGAGATCACCAGTCGATTGGTTCGGACATCAGCATAAATGCCGACATCTTCGAGCAACCCCGTTTCGATGGGCTTCCCGCCGGGCTGACCAATCTTCAAGCTGACGCCTCGTTTGTCCTGGTTTTGAGCAGCATTGGCTCCGCCCAGGCCGCCCTGGTTCCCGAAGAGCCCGCCGCCCTGGCCGCCGAAGATATTCGGGAAGCCGCCGCCGAAACCCCCTGGTTGTTGTTGCCCCGTACCGGTAGTGCTACCGACGGGTGCTGCGAACAGTGCCTGGGAAAGAGCCTGCTGTAGAATCGTGGACAGTTCTGAAGCAGTAGAGTACTTGAGAGTCCGAATGCGTACTTCGTTGACTACTTTGGTTTCAGACTTGTCAAAGAAGTCAACGAGCGATTGGATTTCCTTGACATCTTCAGGCCCGGCAAAGACGATCAACGCATTCAGACGGGTGTCTGGAGTGATACGAACGTCGTTCTGTCCGGGGCTGTCGGAGAAGCGTTGTTGATAGAACGTGTTCAACGTCGTGGCGACACGGGTGGCATTGGCACGCTTGAGGGTAATAATCACTGGCTGGGCATTCGGGCTGTTAGGCACATCCAGCATGGTGATGATTTTCTCGACCTGTTCCATGGCTGACTTGGGGCCGGCCACCAGGATCGAGTTCTGGCGTGAGATCGCCACCAGCAGGATGCTGCCCACCTGGGAAGGTGTCACGCTGGGCGTGGCAGCCGCTCCCCCGGCTGGCTGGCCGAGACCTTGTCCTAATCCGCCTTGCCCCAGCCCGCCCTGGCCGAAGCCGCCTTGACCAAACCCACCCTGACCGAGACCGCCGGGGCGTTGTTGTGCGCCGGCACCACCGAAGCCACCGGGTGCGCCTAGACCGCCGCCCATTCCAGCAGGGCCGCCACCACCACCTGCGGTGAGAACCCGGGTGACAGGGTTGTACCGCACAAAGATTTCACTGAGCTTCAGCGTAAGCGTTCCCGCATCCAGATGCTTCAGCGGAAACATCTTGAGCTCGGTCTCGGCCGAGGGTGAGGTTTTGACTAGATCCTTAAGGATTTCTTCGACAAGCTTGATGTCTTCCGGGTCGCCGATCAAGATGATCTGGCCGTCGGGAAGCACCGTGTAAGTCACATCGCCGCGAGGGGCTTTGGCCTTGGGCTTTTCAGGAGGCTGTGTCGCACCCTGTCCAGGTACGACCTGCCCAGCAGGCAGTTCAACAGGCTTGTTATTTTCAGGAGGTTGAGTCTGTCCCGTAGCAGGCACCTGAGCCTGGGCCTGCACGATGTTGTTGTTCTTGTTGTCGTTCTGATCGAAGGTCACTTGCGTCCTCGGGTCATCCTTGACCCTACCTTCAAAAAAATCCGACCCTCCAGGTTTCAAACTACTACCGTCGCTGAGGATGGCAGGAGGAGTGTCGTAGCGGTTTCCGCCACGTCCACCGCCCGGGCCGCCGCGCCCGCCGCCCCCACCACCGCCTGGCCGGCCTCCGCCGCCACCTCCGCCTTGACGAGGGCCTCCGAAGTTACCACCACCACCAAAGTTGCCGCCTCCCATGCCGCCACCGCCCAGGCCACCCATGCTGCCGAAGTTGTTCAAGGCGTTACGCATGCCGGCGAGACCGCCTGCGCCTCCTTGAGCACCGGTCGTCTGTTTGCCTGTGATGGTGTCCAGGGCTCGCTGGAGCGTTTGCGGATCAGCTTTACCCACATTGATGATCTTGGCTTGCCTGTCGCTTTCTTCGTTGTTCTTATCAACATCAAGAAGCAGATTTTTCACTTCTTCCCAAAGCACGTCCGGGCAATTGAGAATGATGCTGTTATCATTCACGTTGGCAGCGACGCTCAACTTGATGCTGCGTTCCGGCTGGGCTGCCTGCTGTTGGGGCATAAACGGATTCATGGGCATACCACCCTGCATGCCGCCGCTGGCCCGTGTATCGATGTACTCACGATAGATTTCTTTCAAAACTTCAACGACAGCCCTGGCATCAGCATGTTTCAGTTGAACGATGTGTGGTTTGGGCTGTAGCTTCTGATCGATGTTGTTGACGTCAAGCTCGGTCTCGATGAATCGCTTGATCGTCACCACGATTTGACGAGGAGCACGAACCAGAATCGAGTTGGTCCGCTTGTCTGCGGCTAATCGAACGACTGGTCCGGTGATGGCGTCTCTCATGCCGCCGCCGCCCATGCCGCCCATCATCATGCCGAAGGGGCCGCCCATGCCGCCCTGCTGCTTCTTGCCATTGATCAGTTCGTCCAGAGTATCTCGAACGATAGTGGCGTTGGAATACTTGAGAGGAATGACCTCGTAGAACTCATCGCCTGGTTTGGTCAGGTACGCCAGAATCTGCTCTGCGAAGTCCAGAGCCTCGGGATCATCGGAACCCAACATCACGCCATTGGTGCGGCTGAGCGTGGCGATGAAGACTGGCTTATCCGGGCTTCCCGGCTTGTTCGAGAGCTGAGGAATCGGGCGCTTCTCGTCTGTCAGTTGCAGTTCCTTTTCCTTGCCGGTTATCGGATCCTTGGGTTTGACACCCTTACGGGCATCTTCAATGCTCTGGATCATGAGCGGTTCGTAGGTCACGTAAACCGGGTTGGCTCGCAGTGAAAGAAGCAGATACCTGAGGTTATCCACGTACTGCGAAGCGTTGCCTTCCTTCAGATTCACAATGCGGATGGCGTCTTCAGCAGGGCCGGGCCCTTTGACTACGGTGTTGCCCTGGTTGGTGTTCGTGCCCGGTTCCACAGCAGGAGCTGCTTTGATGGCGTTCAGCTTGGTCAATGCTTCACGCACCAGTTTGAGCTGTGGCTTATCACCGGTAACGAGCAACTTGTGCTGGGTCTCGTCGTATTGAATCTTTGGACCGTTCGCTACAGGAGCTGCCTGACCGGGATTCTGATTGAACATGCCCTTGATGGTGGTTTCCATCGCCGGGCCATTGACTTGAGGCCGTAGTACGAAGACTTCGAGATTGCCGCCATCGGGATTAGAAGGATCGATCTTATCCAGCAGCTTCTTCATCTGACGAAGGTTGCCGACCGTATCGGTGGCTAGGAGCATGTTGCCCTTGGGAATCTTCTGGAAGCGGCCGAACGGGCCCTTGCGGCTGTTCAGATTGGTCTCTGCCTCGTCTACCGTCAGGCCATTGAGGTTGAAGGTAATCTGGCACAGTTCCGACTGGCCATACTTCTGTTGTTCGTAAGGCTTGTCGATATCGAGGTCTTCGATGGTAATGTTGGGGAGAATCGTCGTGTCGATGGTCTGAGCCTCATCGCTCGAAATCACCGTGTAGTTGGTGGTGTTTCGGACAATAAGAATCTTTTGGCCCAGCAGTGATCGATTGAGAATATCGATAATCTGCGGCAGCGTATACTTCTTGCCGGCAGGGCTGACAAAGTTGAACGTGCCTTGGGGCTTGACCGTGGAAACAATGGGGACGCCGCCACTGTTGTCAGCGAGCCAATCCAGGACTTTGTCCCAGGGCGTATCGCGGAACTCGAAAGCCAGTGGCTTGAGCGCGGGGCCGTCCTTGGCAGGCGTTGCTTTTGCAGGGCCTTCCTGGCCCCAGGCGGTGATTCCCACGAGCGTGACACAAAGTGCCGACGCTAACGTGGCGATGACGAAACGCTGTTTCCAGCCTTGAGCCTGCTGCATGATGCTCCCCCTGTCTGACCGACACAGCTTGGGTCTCTTCAACAGCGACCAGCCAAGTCCCCACCCGGCAAGGTCGCCTCAGATTCCCAGCTAATCTCTAGTATCGCCTATTTTCTCCAAAGGTATTACTCATTTTTTCCGACACTCACTTTTCTTTCGCTTCTGATTATTTCTTAATCCAGTCCCCCGATAATACCGGGGGGCTGGTAGTTGATCTACTTTGCCTCGTCTGTTTGCTCTGCCGCCGTCAGCACCGCATCGTACTTTTTCAAGTCTTCCGGGGTGAGTGGCTGTTTCATCGCTTCCTCGACAAACTGGCCAATATGGAGTAGATACGCTTTCCCCTTGGTTTCGAAGATCAGGTCGCGGGGTTTAATCGCAAGTACCTTTCCTTTCAAGACCAAAAGGTTGTCCGCGTCACGGATTTCAAAATCATTGACGCCCCCTTCTGCCCGCAGCTTCACATACTTGTTTGTCTTGCGGACACGCAGCAAACCCTCCTCGGTGATGTAATTTGCCGTGATGCTCGTAAGTTGTGTGAATTTCAGGATGTCCATGTCGGCCTTTTTGACCGATTCACCGCCGGGGGTGACGATCGAATTCTTGGATGCCAGCCCGGCAAAGACATTCTTCTGAAGCATGGTGGCATAGTTACGCTCTGTCTTGTGGGCGCTCGCCAGTTTCGTTTGGCCATAGAGACCGTTGTTGGTCAACTGAGACAGGCCGAACAACAGTCCCACCGGCAGACGTTTGATTGCCATCAACATTTCTAGTTGGGCGATGGTTACCGAAGGGTTCGCAATGACCGATTCCCGAATCTCAACGTTGCTCATTGAAAAGGCGTCCACCTTCATGGTCACGGTCAGCTTGCTGTCGCTGCCCTTGCCCTGCGGTTCAATGGTGATGTTCTTGATCGCATGAGGCACGTTCAGACTGTAAAACTCCTGCAGGAAGCTGGAGAGCTGAGCGAAAGTAGCTTCAAAGACGATGTCGAAACTGATGTGCGAGGCTACCGGTGTTGCCTGCCGGGAATTAGTGCTGACGACTCGGTTGGGTTCCGAAAACGAACGGATGGTCACCTTCTTCTTCAGGAGCAAGTCCTGAAGAAACCCTTTGTACTTGAGGGCAGCCGAACTGACGTTTCCCGGCATGCTGATGGTTTTCCAGCGATCCACTTCACGCCGGGCTTTGTCGAGCTTGGCCAGCTTGGCTACCAGGGCTATTTCGTCGAGTTGGAGCTTTTCCAGTTGCTCCTGACGCTCACTGATGCCGTCGTAGAAACGCGTGGCGATAATGAAAATCACGAAGCCGACACCGAAAATACCGCCGGCGATGGCCAGTAGTCTCACCATGTTACTGCTCATGGGCGGCCTCCTGTAGCTGGGCGGAAGCCCCGGTTAGGTCCTCGACGATTACTGCCGCTGCCATCGCCCGTGGCGGAAACATTATTCCCCAGGGCTATGGTGCTGCGGTAGTCTTCCGGCTTCAGCGGCAGCACATCGAGTTCAAAGATCTTGGTGTTCTTTTCTGTCGGCACCACTTCGAACTTTACCCACTTCCAGTGCTTGCTATTCTTAAGGGCCGTTTGCAGGGCATTGAGTTGCTCTTCCTCTTCCGCAGTGGCCTTTACTAGAAGCCGGGCTACCGGCTTGACAGGAACGGCTTTGCCAAAAGTATTGGGCGTGGGAACGGCTGATTTCCCAGGCAGGGCCGCCGGAGCTGGACCGGTTGTGGGTGTAGTCGCAGACTTCCATTCTGCCTTGACCACCTGCACTCCGGCTACGTCCGGGAAGCTTTCGATCAAATCGTAAATCTCTTCGAGGACAAAGACTTCCTGATCCTTCCAGGCTTTGATCGCGTCAAACCGCTTCTCTACTTCGCTATCGGTGTAGATCTTTTCCTGACGGTGCTTGTCGGCGATGCTCTTTTGCAGTTCCGCGATGTCATAGTCGGCGGATGAAGTCATCATCCAGTAGACGCCCCAGATCAATAGGGCCAGAGCCGCCACTGCGGTGCCGCCAATAATGGCGTAGCTGCGGGTGCGGTTGGGCTTCACCACCACCTGCTTGGGAGACAGGAACTCCACTGGTGCCTTCTTGAAGGCCTTAATCGTCTGAGCTGCGCCGCACGCCACGGCATAGTCGCCATGGCCCACGAGCCGATCTGCTCCGACAATTCCCTGATAAGGATCATACATCCGGACAGGAATGCGGAAGGTTTCGAGCTGCTTTTGCGCTTCGAGCGGCACTTCATTGCCGGCCAGGCAAACATGCGACAAGACAGGCATGTGAGCCTGATTCTCGTAACCTGCGATGCTGCGGCGAAGTTCGCTGATGAGTTCTTCCACATCGTACGGGGTGCCCATGCTTCGGTTGAAGATGAGTTCCCCATGATGAACGACGAAGAACGAATTGCTGCAGGCATAGCCAACCGCCTGTGCCGGATCAGCTTTCTCTTTGCTCACACCGGCCAGCAAGGCGACCGCACGGGGCACCACTGCCAGTAGTTTCAGCCCGGCTGCTTCGCACATCGTCTCGCAGAACTTTACCGCGCTGCGCACTACATAGGTCAGTGAACGATGCTCGCCGGTCGAAAGGGGTTGTGCCAACGGAATATAATCGACGATGGCATCGTCCGCGGGCAGCGAGCTTTCTTTGAGCACCTGGAACTGAACGATGGCCGGCAACTCTTCAGATGGTATCTGAGGATGCCTGACTTCCCTGCACGTCATGGCGTCATGCGAAAGAGCGATAACAGCCGAAGTGCCTTTGAAACCTACCGACGCAAGCCGTTCTTTAAGCCGTGCGCCTGCCGCGGCGGCATCCAGCCCGCCGATAGGCAGCGCCAGCGCGGCGTGCAGTAGATACCCCCCGGCTGACTGGTTCAGTTCCACCAGCCGCAGCTCAGCGGTATCGAGATCAATGCCTAATATACCGGCCAAGTGATTGTCCTTTCTCCGTTCCAAAAACACTATCACACGTCGTACATCGTGCCCTGGTGCATCCCTGCTGAAGTGCATTATTCGCCGAAAACATCCTGTCTCGGCAGTCGGTCAGAAGAATCACGTTAATCGTTACGTTGATTCTTGATCGTAGATTCGGGAGGGCGAAGCTCCTGCTGAGCTGTTTTGCGATAGACAGAAGCTCGGCAGGAGCCTCGCCCTCCCCAATCGCTATTGCCCCCCGCGATTCGTCGAGAAGTTATACCCCTTGCCCAGGTCGGTCAGGTCACGCCAGTAGAGGATGCGTGGCCTGCCGTTGTTGGCGTCCACCACCACTTCCAGCCGTACCTGCGGGCCGCGGAACTCGTAATAGCCCACCACCTGAAAGCGGTAGACCTGGGAGTAGGTGGTGATGTAGTTGGCGAACTGTGTGAAAATCGAAGTGTCTATTTCTGCTTCGGTGAGCAACCAGGCTGGGGTCTTGTAGTAAGGAATTGCGGCAGGATCCATATCTGGTGTTGGTCTGGTTTGAATCAGCTTTTCAGCGATGGTTTCGCTGAGTCCCAAGGCCATGAGCACATCCACCGGGCAAGTGTTGATGTTAATTCGAGCCGGTATTTCATAGTCTGCGCTGAGTGTACACTTATCGAAGAGCAATGCGAGATTCGTTCTGGCCTTGTCTTTATCTGTTGTGTCTAACGGGCTTGCGATCAGTGTAGGTGTGCCTGGCCCTGGCCCGATACGATAACCTATGACAGCATTGACAAGGCTTGCCAGGCTTTTCTTTGTAAGGGGATTGGTACTATTCGGGTCAAAGGTTCTGGCGCTCTGGAGTTTTTGAACATCCTTGAATGTGATCGTATTTCCGGCGATAGTGATATCCGTGGGCATCTTCTTAGCGGTAGCCAGCGCACTAGCTTTGCCGGTAATGGTGTTAGGGTACACGTCGCCCGAGCCGCTTCTTGCAAGAATAATGAAATTGGAGATTTCTGTCCCAACCGCAGCGTCGAGTTGCGACTTCAAGGTGACTAGGTCGGTATTATTCAAATTGATCTTCTGTTGCCCGGTCGAATCCACATTCAATTCCCGGCTATACGTGGTGAAGTACCGTTGCAGCCCCAGATCAACCTGGCCGGTGCCATCATCTTCATCAGGGTCGAGCTTGCCGTTACGGTTCTTGTCGTTGCCGAAAAGTTGTTTGGGCGTCCAGCCTTTGACCATCAACAGTTCTTCCAGTGAATCGTAAGGCCCTGCTTTTGATTGATACCCGAGGCCCGAATAGTAAGCAGATTCTCCACTATCAGGGGTGCCTCCCTCTTCAGTCCAGTTGATGACAGCGTTGGCCTGCTCTTCGTTGATCGCTGGAATAAGCTTGAGCATGCCTAACAGCGTATCCTTGGTGATGATCCTCTTCTTGATCATCTGTCTGACAGCATTCAAATTGATCTTGCCCCCCTCATCCTCAACGCCAAACCGATAGCCGGTGCTGTTGCTGGTATCCAGCGGATCGCGCGGGCTGACGATGCTGAAGTAGCCCTTCACGCCGTTAGGCCCGTTGATGGGCCGGTAGTGGAAGATATCGCTGTTGTCGTAGATGGTGCCATACCAGGGGTGATAGGAATCTGGCGAATCACTGAGGTTCTGCGTTTGCGGAAAGGCCAGAACGAAGTTGGCGAAATGCACACCCGAATCAGCCAGGTGACGCGCCTGGGCCAACCGCCCGCTGACGATCGAGGCGTTGCCTTCCGCCAGCATCAGGTTCAAGTACTGGTAGCCAATGAGCAGTAGCACCACGATCACGACCATGACCGTGATCAGCACTGCGCCCTTACGCCTTGGCTGCTTGTGATACGTCATGGAGAAGTAGTCCCTGTAGTGCTGGGGTAGATCGGCGAACCAAACGTCGGAATAGCGATCACCAGGCGATGATTGAGAGGCTGCCGGGCGGGCATACCGGGAATATCCGGCATCTGCACAGTCAGTGTCACTTCGATAGCAGCGGGCGGGCCGTTGTTGGTGCCATCCCATTGTTGGACCCACGTCTGGTTCGTCGGATCGAAATACTGGAACTGCATGCTCTTTACTTCGCTGGCAATCGCCTCCTGCTGGGAGGTATCGCCATTAGTGCCGCCCAGGACATTGATGGTCTCCTGCCTCATCAGACCCTGAGTGGAATCGCAGAAGTAGGTGATAGTGCGAAGATCGGAAAACACGCTGTTTGGCGTCTCCGCATCGATGCGGCTGTAATGGGGCGTCTGACTTCCAAAGATGGTCAATTGATATTGATCGCCCTGGACGCCGAAGTTGAACTGAACCGGTTCGGTCGAAGTGTCTGAGTTTCCGCCTCCGCCTCCATTGCCTCCGCCTTGTTGTTGAGCCGCCAAAGCCTGTTGCACGCTTGGAGCGCTCATCATCAGCGACAGGTTCTGACGAATGTCAGTCTGTAATCGTATGGCCGTACCACGGATGACCTGGAGAGATTGCACTGCTTCCTTGCCGATGCGGATCGACTTGAGCATGATCTCCAGCGTGGAATAGACCGCCGCCAACAGCACCGCGCCAATGACGATGGCGGCCAGCACTTCGACCAGAGTGAAACCACTTCTCTTGGGTGAAAGACGCATCAGGGGCTTACCCCCATGCCTGTCGTGGAAGACGTGGCCGGCGGAGCAGGCATCCGCAGTTTCGGATCAAGGACGATGCGCGAGATTGAGTATTCAATCGGCTCTGCGCCGGTCATCGAATAATTGACGGTGACGATCACGGTGTTCACACCATTGATCGATTCATTAGTACTGGCGTCCTGCACGGCGCTCCATGACTCCGGCGTGACGGTGACGTTGTAGCTCCAGCCATCGACCTCTTCCTGAATCGCTCCGCCGCCGCTGGACAAGGGGATGGCCCCGGCAATGACTTCGTCCATCTTGGTCTCAGCCAGCAACTGGGCTTTCGCCAGACGTCGGGCTTTGGTCGCTGAGTTCGATGCTTGCTCGACCATCTGGGTGAGGGCATAAGCACTGAAGATAAAGATCGCCAGCGCAGCCAGCACCTCAAGCAGTGACATGCCGCTTCGTCGCACACCAGGTTGTCTGCTTCTCAGCTGCATGTTACTGCTGTTGCCCCAATGGTGTCAGGGATGCCTGGGCCGTTAATGCTCGCATGGTCAATTGTCGCTTTCGGCCACCTCCCTGCTCGCTCAGGAGGATGCTGGCGAGCTGATGCTCGCGTCCGTCGGCGTCAAGCAGTTTGGCTCGCCCGTCGGGAAGGAACAGCCAGGTGGCTTCAGGGTTCCCTCCCAGGTTGACCAGGTCGCCGGCCGGTTCAAAGATCAGGTTCTCCGGCAAAGTCTTTTCAATCACTGTCCCAGCGACTTCATCAGGATCGCCACTGGGCGGCGCGTTCACGCCGCTCGATTGATCCGCCCACTGACCGATGTCATTAGGGGCAATGCGGTAGCCATTGTTGCCCGTCTGAATCTGGAAGCGATACGGACGCCCTTCATCCATGGCATGGGTACGGGCTTTGATCCAATCCGTTCGCAGATCGTCGATGGCTTCCTGCAGCTTCTGGTTGCGCCACCAGCCGGTAGCCATAGGCGCGGTCATCGCAGTCACGATGGCGAGAATCGCCACCGTGGCCAAAAGCTCGACCAGGGTAAAACCGCCACGCTTATTTAGCGACATCAGAACGAATCTGCCTGTTGTCAGGAGTTGTAGTCATGACTACCGGTACAAAGATGCCTGTAGGGCCGGTACTCAGCTCATAGTAATAGGGCTTCTGCCAGGGATCCATCGGCATCTGAGCCAGCATGCCGTCCTGCACGAGGATTTCGAGACCGCCGCTCTGTGCCGGGTAGCCGCCCGTTTGCGGGAAGTCATCCTGATGATTGGCAGCGAACTGCGTCAGCATGGCGGAGAACTTCTTGCATTCGGTAAGTGCTACCTTTTCACGCTGATTGCCGATCAGCGAGATGTAGGTCGGGATGGCCACACCGGCGAGAATGGCGAGAATCGCCACCACGGCCAACAGTTCCGCCAGCGTAAAGCCGGCTCGTGCTGTCTGTCCAGTTACGGTTCGGGTTGTTCGTCGAAGCATCATGATTCAGTCTCCTCAGGGTCTAGGTCATTAGCGTTATTATACTCAGTGGAGAGTCTCCACCGGGCAAGTTTATCCAATCAGGCTGTTCGCCTGCATGAACGGCATCAGGAGGGCGAGGACGACGACCAGCGTCACGCCGGCCATCAGGAGCAGCATCAGAGGTTCCAGCAGTCGAACGAAGAGATCGAGTTGACGGGTAGTGCGTCGTTCAGTGCTTTCCGCCACGTTGACTAGAACCTTCTCCAGCGTGTTCGATTCTTCACCCACGCTGATCATCTCGATGACATCACGGGGGAACTGCTTGCTGCTGGCGAGCGGGCCGGCCAGATTCTTTCCACCGGTCACGTGTTCAGCCGCTTTATCGATCGAGTCCGCAAGGATCTTGTTGCCCGTCGAATCCTTGGCGATCCGGAGTGCAGTGAGCAGCGGGATGCCATTCTTCAACATCGTACCCAGAATGCGGCAGAACCGGGAGATTGCCAGGCTGCGAATGATGCTGCCCACAACAGGAATCTTCAGCATGATGCTATCCATGCGGCGACGGCCTGACTCGGTGCTTAGCCAGCGACGATAGAAGTAGATGCCGGTACCAATGGCAATGGCCATCCAGAGCCAGTGGGCCTGTAGAAAGTGACTGAGGTTGAGTAGGCCCACCGTCAAGAAGGGTAGCTCTGCCTGCTTGTTGCCAAACATGGTTTCGAAGCGGGGCACCAGGAAGATGACCAGCCCCAGCACGATCAGGGTGCCGACGATGCTCAAGAAGATGGGGTAAGCCAAGGCACCCATCACTTTTGATCGCAGTTCTTCCTGATGCTCTGTGAACTCAGCGATACGAGCAAGCACATCTTCCAGGAAGCCGCCTTCCTGACCGGCACGCACCATCGAGACGGTCAGTTCATTGAACGCCTTGGGGTGCTTGGCCATGGCGTCAGACAAGCTGGTACCATCAGAAATCTGCGCTCGCACATCCTGTAGAACATGGGTCAGGGCAGGGGTGGTCGATTGCCGTTCGATAATCTCCAGACTGCGAAGGAGCGGTACACCCGAATGAAGCAGATCAGCTAACTGCGAAAAGACGGTACAGAGCAGCTTGGGTTTGACCCTGGTGCTGGCCATCGACGCCGCCACGGTCTTCTTGGCCGGCATAATCGTGACCGGGAACAACCCCTTCTGGTCAAGCATGACCATCACTTCCCGCTCATTACCAGCCGTGAGCACCCCGGTAGCCGATTGGCCATTGGGTGATCGAGCGGTGTAAGTGAAGTCGGGCATCTTTCAAGACCTTAGTTGTCAGTTGTCAGTTGTCAGTTGTCAGTTGTCAGTTGTCAGTTGTCAGTTGTCAGTTGTCAGTTCTTCTCTTGCTGACAACTAAAAACTGACAACTGACAACTAATTACGAATAATCCCCAATCGTCGCCGTCACCACTTCATCCACCGTGGTCATGCCGGAGATTACCTTGCGGTAGCCATCCTGGCGGAGGGTGACCATGCCCTTCTCCAGAGCTTTGCGGCGAACGACAGTGGAACTGATGCGCTGCGAGCACATATCCCGCAGTTCATCATCGGTGACGAGCAGTTCATAAATGCCGACTCGGCCTTTGTAGCCGGAACCGCGGCAGGCCTGGCATCCGGCGCCTTTGTAGAGCTTGGGTATGCCGCCATCCTTGGTCTTGGGGAAATCGTTGGGTAGTAAATGTGCCTCAGCGTGAACGTCTTCCACCTTGCACTCTTTGCAGATGGTTCGCACCAGTCGCTGGGCCATGACCCCTTCGATGGTAGAGCCTACCAGGTAGGGCTCCACACCCATATCGATCATACGTGTGAAAGCGCCCGGGGCGTCGTTCGTGTGCAGAGTGCTGAACACCAGGTGGCCCGTCAAAGATGCCTGAATGGCTGACTGGGCCGTCTCCATGTCTCGCATTTCACCGATCAGCACCACGTCAGGGTCATGTCGCAGAATGCTACGCAGAGCAGCGGCGAAACTCAAGCCAATCTTGTGCTGCACCTGAATCTGGCTGATCGCGTCCATCTGGTATTCGACAGGATCTTCGACAGTGATGATCTTGAGAGATTCATCCTTGATTTCATTGAGAGCAGAGTAGAGCGTGGTCGATTTGCCCGAACCGGTTGGCCCGGTCACCAGCACGATGCCGTGAGGCTTATCAATCAGGTCCTTGAACAGCTTGTAAGTATCGGGAAGCATGCCGACGTTGGCGAGGTTGAACACCATGCGACCCTTATCCAGGATACGCATGACGATGCCTTCACCGTGGCTCATCGGGATGATCGAAACACGGACATCGATCTCGCGTCCCTGAACTCGCATCTTGATGCGACCATCCTGAGGCAGACGCTTCTCTGCGATGTTCAGGCGAGCCATGATCTTGATGCGGCTGACCATCGCCAGCGAGAACCGGGCGATTTCGGGGGGCAGCATCTGGGTCTGCAACCGACCGTCGATACGGTACCGGATGCGAAGCGTGTGTTCGGAGGGTTCGATGTGAACGTCAGAGGCCCGTTCGTTGATCGCTTCGATCAGGATTTCGTTGACCAGCTTAACGACGGACGCTTCCTGAGCCATCTTGGCCAGTTCGCTGTCGTCGGTCTCGAGATCTTCGAGAAGCTCAAGGTCTTCCTTGCGTTCAGCGACGAGAGCATTGACCGTTTCACCACCCACGCCATAGTGGGTCTTGATCAGCCGGGCGATTTCACGAGGGCTGGCCAGCACCGGACGAATGCGCAGCCCCGTGAGCATCTGTAGCTCATCAAGGCTGTAAACATCCTGCGGATCGCCGGTAGCAACGGTGAGCGAACCGTTCTCCCGCTTCAGGGGCATCAGGTTCCGCTTATGAACCAGCCGGCTCGGCATCGATTCGAGTGCTTCTTTTTCAACCTTGGCATGTTCCAGGTCGACGACTCGCATGCCGAAGTCTTCGCCCAGAAGAGCGAGGACATCGTTTTCCTTGGCCAGCCCCCGTTCTAGTAGAAGCTGGTACTCGGGCCGGTCGGGAGAGGCAGCCTGCGCTTCTTGCAGCCGCTGCATCGCACCGAGGTCGATGTGTCCAAGTTTGAGAAGCCTCTCCGAGAATCGCATTCGTTTCATCCTGTTGATTAATTCGATGGTGATAGTCTACACCCTTTTCATCGAACTAATGTGCGCCGAACTATAGTAATCAACCCTTCTCATAAATAAAGGTAACGTGTTGCGGCGCAAGGATCAACGACGATTCGCCTTAAACTTCTCTCATGAGACATATCTCAGCAAATGAAGTCGAGAATGGTTATGAGGTCTTCGTGAAGTTAAACGAAAAGGAGCTAAATATTCAAAGATATTTAGCTCCTTCATCGGTTACCTCGGCTTTGCACCGAGCTGGTAGATAACCTCGGCAGAGTTCTTGATAAACAGGGTACCCGGCGGTTGAACAGTGATGGTGCCGGCCCCGCCCGAGGTGTCCCACGAATCTGGTTCCACCGTCGACTTGATGAGCTTCACCAGGCTCTCAATGTTGTTACCGCTTCGCACCAGTGTGCCTACATCGAGAATTCCCAGACGCATCTCGTTCTTCGCCTGAATAAAGCTGACGACTTGCACCAGTTCACCTTTGAGGATGTAGGTCAGACCCAGTTCAGCAAGGACTCCCTTGAGCAGTGTTCGCTTGGAGACGTTCTTGGGAATCTGGTAGGTGAGCTTGGTATCATAGGCTACTCGTACTTCTTCCATAGTGTTCTTGCTGATGATCAGCGGGAAGCCAAGTTCCTTCTCGAGCATCTGCTTGACTTGTTCAAAGCTGGTCTCGTTGAGATTGAAGTCAACGGTAGTCGCCTGATCGAGGATGCGGAGATAGTCTTTCTCTCTCTTGGTGAGGTTGTTCACCACGCTGCCGACGGGATCACGTTTCTTGGCCTTGTCCCAAATTTCCTTGTCGTAGGAAATTCCACTTCCGGTGTTGGGGATGTTGCCAGCCGAAGCCGAGGAGGAGACTCCATTGAATGCTGCGGCGTTGCCGTTGTTACGATCGTCGTTTGCTTTCTTTTGATCCTTGACACTATCCTGCCGTGTGCTGACGGTGGCATAGGCCATAAGAGTGGCATTGTTGGGGTACTTGTCCATCAGCGTCTTGAGCCGGGCTTTAGCCTTGGCCGATTCGCCTGACTTGTCAAGCGCCCTGATGATGTTGAGCTCTTCACGAATTCGCTCGTTGGTCTGTAAGTCGCCATTACTCAGTGTCGACTTGGGCGGAGATGCTGCTGCAGGCGTGCCCGATTCCAGGCTTTTTCGTTTGGCGGCAAGGGTAGCCAGGTAGCCCTTCTTCTCGTCAGGTGTCAGGAAGGCGGCCTCGTTGACTTCGTTCTCAGCCGACTGAAGCACGATGATCCCGGCGTCGGCCGGCAGCTTGCCCGCCTTGCTGATCGCTGCATCGATGTTGATTTTCAGCGCATCCTTGGCCAGCTTGATGCGAGCGGTTGTATCTTCGAGCAGTTTACTCGGCGGATCATCAGCCAGAGTGAGGGACGGAATACTAGCGCCAAGAAGCGCCATCCAAGCGAGACCTGCGAAATGTCGAGCCATGACCTACCTCGCTGTGTGCGTCGGAAGAACATCCCACTCTTCGTCATCCTAACAGAATACCACGCCCCGTGGTAAAAGCTGACGAGAAGGTGAAGCGACGCAGCAAAAAAGAGATGTGGATTAACGCTTAGATGCGCCAGAAGGTGCAGCTTGCGCTAACTACTGTGAAACTACCCAACCTTTAGCGGTTATGCAAGCGAGAAGTGGGAAAGTTGTCTGGCTCCTCCCCTTTCCAAGGGGAGGTTGGGTGGGGTAAACCCTCGCAGAGAATTCCCGTGGTTCGATGACCTCTTCCAATCCAACTTGTGCTTTCCTCACGCCTTGTCATAATGCAGCCATGCACTGTCAACCTCCAAAGCGCAGGCAGTATCTTCTCACGAAGACCCTGTTGATCATCGTGTTAAGCCTGTTCGTTTGGTTAGGTGTTGATTGGCTGACCGCCATTCAGCCGACATACGTCTTAAGCTTCCCCAATCAAGGGAGTTTCGGACCCGAAATGAGGTCAGACCGCTGGCAATTCCATGCAAAGCCGGCAGATTCCCATGAGAAGTACCTGCTTGTCCAACGACCCTGTTTTCCCACCAAGCAGCACCTGACCACCGAAGTCCATGATCTTAACACGGGAAGGCTCATCGTTTCGCACCAGGAACTCCTCAGTGAACGGCTCAAGTCAATCGTCGACTATGAACCATGGGAGTTGGCTAATGCTGACGGCGATATACAGCTCATTGGAATGGGCTGGTCTGATAACAAAACTACCTGCAATGCGATATGCCAATGGAACATACTGACGAACAAGGGCCGTGTCATTCTGCAGGATCGCGATGGATGGTGGTTAACCTTGAGCAACGATGGCTCAACTGCACTCATTGAGTCTTCCCTGTCCCCGCTGATGCCATCAGTGATGGGATACCCAGGTTGGGCCAACACGATGTCGGTGATTCTGCTGGCGGATGACGGGAATCGGATGAACAAACTTGGACCTGTACTGTGCAGAACCTTTTCCGTTCCTGAATTGAAGTTGCGAAGCAGTTTCGTGCTCCCCTCGCCGTGCGGTCTCATGATGCAACATATTTCGCATGATGGCCGTTATCTGCTTCTTGGCAAACCCTGCATTCCGCCCGATTTCAGCTTCAGTGAAGGTGCATTTTCTCTCGAAGGAAAGCCTCTTCAACCATCAGGCTTGCAAGTCTACGATTTACACACCGGCCAGCTCAAACAGCATATTGCTGATCATCCTGGAGTGACCGATTATTTCAACTACACTGACCGGCTCTCCAACTTGACCGAGGTGGTCTTGGAAAAAGATCCTTATCAAAAGAAGAAGGTGCGCCGGATTGAACAGGACGATGATCCTGAAATTGAGTTTATAGGCAAGCGACTTCGTGAGTATGAAGTGGCTTATTATCATCTGCCCGGCAATCGATGGGCAGATCTCGATGGCGATCGGGTCATCTCGTGTGTGAACTCGCAATCAATGGAACGAGTTTTGACGAAAGACAGCAGCACCGGAAACTGGCGAGTCTGGGACATCGACAATGATGGTACGACGAGGCTCTTCCGGACTCTAACATCAACTCTGACTGATGAAGCCAAGCTCATCCAAAGTTCCAACCAGTTGGCATTCGCTCGGGAGTCTCACGTCAGATTGCCCAAATGGCTTCGTCCCATCGGCGAAATGTTCCCTTCGATTCGTGACCAAATTCAGCGCTCTTCTTTTCACCTGGTCTTTATTGATTACTCCACTGATACGGAACTGGGGAAATACAAAGCAGCGGTCGGAGATGGCTTCTACACCTCCGACACCAGTTTAAGTTCCAGGGGAAACTATCTCGTACTGGCAACGACAAACAAGGAAGAGCATACTGTCGCCGTCTTTTCCCTGCCCGTAAAGGCCTGGTCCCCTTGGTGGGCACGATGTGCTGGAGTTGTAACAGGGCTTCTCGTCTTTCTTCTGCTTCTTCGCAGTTCAACTAGAAATACTCGTGCATCGATTTAGTGCATTTTCGCACTTTCCCGAAGGAGTGGGATAGAGCTTGTAGCCCCTGATAAGGGGCGACCGGGAAGTAGCTGGCAGCGTTTAGCTGCCAGTATGGAACAATTAAATAACAGAGCCCCGGAGGGGCGATTGGGACAGAGCACACGTTCCAATCGCCCCTTCGGGGCTCGTCATTCAATTTACCGTTAACTGGCAGCTTCGCAGCCAGCTACTACCGGGTCGCCCCTTATCAGGGGCTGGCAATCATGAGCTCGATACCGGAATAGTTCAATGAACTAAATCACCCGCCGTGCCTTCGAATGCAGAATATCCAACATACAAGCCATTTGCTCGTACCCATCCATGTCATCTTTCTCAGCCTCAGTAAGCATTCCCGCCTTTGACTTAGTGAGCAGTTCACGCATCCGAGATTCAACTTCAGTCGAGATTTGTACTTTCAACAAAGCCTTGGCCGAAGAGGGCGACAAGTCCCCCTGGAATTGAGCGATTCTTGCCCAACTCTTCACCTGCACCGGTTTCTTTTGCTGCCTGATACCCATGTTGCTCATTATATCCCCGGCGTCGAACCAATCAAATACCCACGCAAATCGCGGAAGATGCGATCCCCTCGTTGGCGGAAGTCTTCCGTCAGATGCTTTCCGATGAAACGCAGGATTACCGTCACCCAGACCTGGTTCCGCCGTAACGGGTTGTTGCTCTCAAAGATCTGCAACTCCATTTCGATGTCAGCCCGTCCAGTGGCGAACCAGCCCACCTTCGTAGGCCGGTACGCCGTGTTCTTGGCGCCCAGAATGACTCGCACTCGCCCGGAAGAGTTCTCAATCAACTCGCCACGGGCATCTTGAATGAAGCCGGCCAGTTTGACTGAGGCGATAGTGCGGGGCATCCACGCCTGAATGCGGTAGATCATTACAGCCGGGTCGAGGTTATCAGGAATGGGCGGCAGATCGTGAGGCTCATCGCTGATCACCTTTTCCTGATACTTGCGCGGATCAGGCTGCGACAGCGCTCTCATGTAATCTTCGACCAGCTCCCGAGCATGCCCATACCGCTCTTCGGGCAGCTTTGACATGCACCGGAACACCACCTGCTCAATGGCTGCCGGCACATACATCTCTTCGTCGCTCATCGACGGCGGTTGTTCAATCGCATGGGCCAGCAGGGTATCCATCGTAGAGAGGCCCTGGAAGGGCAGTCTGCTGGTCAGCATTTCGTAAAGAATGACACCGACGCTGTAGAGATCGCTGCGATGGGTGATGTGCTCGCCACGGGCCTGTTCGGGGGAAACGTAAGCCGGGGTACCCAGGATGTTGTCGCTGCTGCTATTGTTCGATGACTTGGTATCGAAGTTGGCCATGCGGGCGAGCTTGGCCAGGCCAAAGTCCATGACTTTGATCTTCTCGAACTGCGTATCCGGGTCGGTGATCATCAAGTTGGCGGGCTTCAAGTCACGGTGGACGATTCCCTGTTGATGTGCCGTCTGAAGCACTTCGCAGAGCTGCCCCAGAATACGGCTGGCTCGCTGAGGCGTGAAGCGTTTGTTTTCTTTGAGGACAATGTCGAGTGTTTTGCCTTTGACAAACTCCATGATAATGCAAGGCCCTTCCTCGGTTTCGAGGTGGGCATCGTAGAGAGTCACAGCAAAAGGGTGCTGGAACTGGGCCATCGCCAGCATTTCCTGCTGGAACCGTTCCTGAAAGCGGGGGTCGGAGGCGATATGCTCGTGCATGACCTTGATGACAACATCACGATTAAGATCAATCTGACGAGCCAGCCAGACGCGCCCATCCCTCCCTCGCCCAATAGGCGAAGGACACGATATCGACCCAGAAAGAGGGTATCTTGCATGCGAGGGGCGGCTATAGAATGTCGAGTCTGAACCTGCCTGACTGCGCAGAACCTGACGACCTGCGCAACTTTGGCAATCTACCATAACATGTAATCGGCCTGGAGGCGAGAACCTATCTTAAAACTCAAGCTCCAAGGCCTTGAGCCGGTCATGAGTCTGTTTCATCAATTGGTCTTCTTCCTGCTCATTTTGGGCTGAATACGTCACCGAAAACCGCAAATGCGGACTGGCATCATCCCAGGGTACGCAGCAGATAGACAAATTGGTAATAAGAAACTGCGAAACGTCCTCAGCATCGACAAAAGCCCGATGATTGCACCCCTTCGGAGCTTTCACATAGAGGAAGTAGGTCCCGCCCGGCATCTTCGCCTGGAAACCGACACTATTGAGCGTCGTCACCAGCTTCTGTAATCGGCGGCGATACTTTTCACGCACCGCCACAGGGATCTGCGGTTGATCGAGTGCAAAGGCTGCTGCTTTCTGCACAGCCATGAATTGCCCCGAGTCGCTATTGTCTTTCACGTCAGCGAAGGCTCTGACAATCTTGGCATGCCCAGCCACGAAGCCCATTCGCCAGCCGATCATGTTGAAGCCCTTAGACATCGAATGGACTTCGATGCCCACTTCCTTGGCTCCGTCCATCTCCAGGAAGCTGAACGGCTTGCTGGCATAACTCAGCAGGATATGGGCAGCATCCTGCACAATCACCACTTGATGCCGATGAGCGAACTCGATCACTTCCTTGTAAAAGTCCTTCGTCGCCACCTGACCCGTGGGGCTGTTGGGGTAGTTGATCACCATCAACTTGGCCCGCTTGAGGATGTCAGCGGGAATATTCTTGAGATCGGGATAGAAATTGTTCTGAGGCAACAACGGCAGGGGATAAACCTCACCACCATAATACTTGGTGTGCGTGCCGGCCACCGGATAACCGGGTACAGTCATCAACGTCACATCGCCCGGATTAATGAAAGCAGCCGGCAACATGGCATAGGCAGGTTTGGAGCCGATAGCGTGGTTGATCTCAGTCACCGGGTCGAGTGTGACGCCGAACTCACGCTTCATGAACCGTGCCGCCGCCTCTTTGTAGGCAGCAATGCCATTGTCAGCATAGCCCCGGTTATCGACCTTATCGACTTCCTCCTTCAGTACACGGCGGACAGACTCATCAGCCATGTCATCGTTTTCGCCGATGCCAAAGTCCAGGAGTTGCCGATTGGGGAAGGTGGCCAGCGCCTCGCGCTTGGCTCGTTTGATCTTCTCAAACTTGTAGATGGCAGTGCCCTGGCCGTACTTGGCTCCACCGATGCGTTCTGCGAAGAGTGACTGAAACCATGGCTCGCTGCTGGTGCTCATGAGATGCTCGATTTCCTCACTGCGATGAAAAGTCTCGACTTAGGGTTCGGTTTACGACTGGAACCTGCTTCGTCCAGAACGATCCACCAGTTTGGCGAGCGGCGCAGCAGATCGCATAGCTTCGGATGCAGTTCCGCCTCCACACAGACCACGTTAGTGTTCCACTGGTTCAGCAACTTCTCCCAGTTGGCGTCGCCCTGCTTCACAGCCATGCAGTCGCGCCAATGCTGTTCCGGGAAAGCATGCACATGAGTATAGACGATAACATCCCCGTTGCCGGCAAAGAGACAGTAGTCACCCAGCGTTTCGCTACAGAAGATGCTGGCCCCTTGTTTGTGAAGTGCTGCACTCAGTTCAGGCGATAGACTGGTCCCATTGCGACGAGTGGCCAGATCAACAATCCTTGGCGTACCCGGATGCAAGGATCGATCCAGCGGCGTCGCGTCTTTCTCCATCACCAGCTTGCCCAACGTCGACCAGTTGAATCCAACCCAGCAGACCATGGCAACGATAATCGCTTGCATCAGCCACCGTGATGTTCTTTCTTCCTCGTATGGCATACCCTTTTGCAGCAACCTCGCCCACGGGCCTACACACACCAGCGGACAAAGCATTGCCCACCAGGGTAGCATCCGCTGGAAGAAGACGACCTGCACGCCGAAGCAGATCAACAGCAGCCCATGCCCGATACTGATGCCCCCCACCTTCCGACGCTTAGCTGCCAGGTGCGTGACGGCCACGATGATTAATGAAATCGCAAAGAGAATACCCTGCTGACTGCTCCACACGAGCGGTTGCCATTCGTCCATCATTCGCACGTTCGGGTTCTGGGCGAAGGTCAGAGTCTGGGTGTACCATCGAAAGTTCATCAAGGGGTTGAGAATCCCGATGGCGATCAGGCTGACGTAGAACATCCGGAACGTCCGCCTCACCCCCGGAGCATGAAACGCATCGCCTCCCATGCCACTCTGACTGGCTTTGATGGCCAATAACATCCGGCTGGTCAGCACACCTAACAGCACCAGCAACCCGTTGAGATACGACCCATGCAGGTTTGTCCATACCACCAGCAATACCGGCACCATCCATGCCGCCAATCGTGTCGGTGGCTGCCTGCACACCATGAACAGCATCAGAGCCATGCACAACTCGCCGAACACCTGAGGCCGAAAGACTTCAAGGTGGTTGAGGCTAAGCGCCAGTGCCAGGAGCATGCCCAGGTAGCTGATCAGCTTCGACCCGGTCCAGCGAACAAAAGCCAGATACAAAAACAGAAAGCGAAGAGCGACTAATAGTGCATGGAGAAACCGCAGAGCATCGACACCCCCCGGCTGCGCAGCTTCACCCGCAGAGGCTGGCGAGAGCCTCGCTCCCAGGTGGTAGACCTGCGAGATGATCACCTGGCTCAGCCAGGAGGCAGGCACCACCGGTTCCGACTGGCCCCATGGCGAGAACAACTCCGATTCGGGCAGGGTGCGATGTTCAACGATCCATGTGCCATACTTCAGATGTGCCCACACATCGGTATGCCAGAGCGGGCCGTGATTGAGCACGAGAAAGACCGCCAGCAGCGTGGCAGCCACCACACCGGTCATCAGAAGATCGTTACGATTGAGACGAGTGAGCCAGCGCTGCATCTGTTGACAGCTTCCTTACCGGGTGCGACGAAACTCAAGTGGAGATATACCATAACCCTCGAAACGGTGCGAGAACAAGTTGCAGCAAGATTGCCCTACAGACCCGCTGCAGAGTTCATAAGAAGGAAATGTATGAGGATCGCCCTCCCCGATGGCCGATGAGGAGATACATCGGGTTGTCCAGTCCTGAAAGGTTCGAGGAAGTCATGGCTCACGTCGTTACCGCTAACTGTCACGATTGCAAGTACACCGATTGTGTCGTCGTCTGCCCGGTCGAATGTTTCTGGCAGGACGAGAAGATGCTCTACATTGATCCGATCGACTGCATCGACTGCGAAGCCTGCGTCCCCGAATGCCCCGTCGAAGCGATCTACGCCGAAGCCAACACTCCGGGCCAATGGACGAACTACATCCAGATCAACACCGAACGCACCGCCCAACTCAAGGCGGACAAGGCGAACAACATCACCGCCAAGACCTCCCCCCTCGAAGGCCCCGACTGCAAAGCAAAAGCCTAACTCCTATTTAGCCCCCGGCTCTTCAAGCCGGGGGTGGACCGCGCGGTGACAAGGCATTGTCACTATTCGCCAGAACACTTCTGTTGATCCCTCAAAAGGAGAAACCAGACCTGATGCCAGCTATTCTCGATATGGTTTTCTCGCTTCATACAGCTTGAGACGTTGGCGACCGCCTTCGCCAAAATGTGCTTGATAGTCTGGCCAGGTTAAGGCCTGCTTCTGATACTTGATAGCTTGCTCGAAATCACCCGCTTCGGCGTATGCTGCGCCCAAGGTGCCGATGCAGGTTGCGTCCTTCCAGTTTGACAAAGCGCAGGCCTGTTTGGCGAGTGCAATGGCGCGATTGCCATCATGGTGTTTGCCAGTGGGATTCGTAGCAAGGAACCAGGCAAGGCTATTCAAGACTTCGCAATTCTCGGGATCCAACCTCATTGCATCAGATAGGTCCTGATTTGCTTTGTCAGGTTCGTTCTTAGCTTGCCAGGAAAGAGATCGTCTTAGATAGGCATTAACATCTAAAACATCGAGCTGAATGGCCTCGGTGTAATCCTCAATAGCCTTGTCGTACTCTTTTTTATGATGCCAACAATAGGCTCGATTGAGCCAAGCTATTCCGTATTCTGGCTCATGCCGTAGGGCTTCTGTGAAATCCTCTATGGCCTTATCGTGGTTACTCTTCATTATCCAAATAGAACCACGCAAATTATAGTACTCAGCATTACGATCTAACCGTAGTGATTCATCGGCATCCTTCAGGGATAGGTCGAAATCACCTTGTATGAATCTGATACAAGCACGAAGGGCATAAGCTTCAGGAATATCATCAATATCATCAATCCGTTTGGTAAAATACCGAATTCCTTCCTTGCTGCGAACTACTTGATCTTTAGCTATCCAGCCCGTCACGTTCCGGACTTTAACTTTGACCCAAGCCCCGCTTTCTTCGACAACGAGAACATATTCAACTGACAACGTATCGACGACGACCTTACGGCCAATCTCTTTGCTGCAGTAGATTTCTGATTCAGTTCGTTTCGCCACAACCTTTTGATCGACCCATCCAAAATCTTGCTGAACGAGATGAATGGGAAAAAAGAAAGAGAACAAAGTAGGTAGCCAGATCATGGGGACTGCCTCTTAGTAGTTCTTGGTGGGAGTAGCGTAACTTCAGTAGGCGGGTAATTCAAGAGGGTTTGTTCAGATGAACCATGTCTATGCAGCTTGCAATACCAGCGAATGAGAATCTTGCGATTGCACCCAACTCCCTTATTAATGCTTCGGGCTATCAGCATGTCCAACAAACTCAAACAACAACAACGGTATTCCCTCCGGTCCCTCAATAATCGCCCGCTGATACCACTCATCGCTCGCTTCCTGAATCGGCTTCAGTATCCGCACCCCCTGGTGTGCGAGGTTTGCGACAAACCCATCCAGATCGATCATTTCCCATTGCAACAGAAACTGATTGCCATTGAACGACTCTGTCGTCCCCCTGATCGAAAGATTCGCCTCGGTGCCATAGTCTTCCCCGAGCAGGGCATACTGCTTGGCCCGATCCATGATCAACACATTCATGCTGAAGTAATGGCAAAACCATTCAACGGTCGCCTGCCAGTCGTGCGCCTTGAGTTCAACGATCTTGAGTTTGGGAGTCATCAATCATTCCCTGGCAGGTGCGGTAGCCTGTGCAGGTATGATATCACTAGCCGACTCGGGCCGCGCTCGATCAGGCGTCTTATTAATATCCCGCAGCTTGTTGCGAGACTCGCGCCATTCCTTAAAGATCACCTGCCGTTGGGTTCGGAACTCCAGGATTGCCGGGCCGACCAGCAGAATCGCTGCGGGGATCCAAAGGCACAGAATCGTCGGGAAGAGCATCCAGAACATCGCCTGGTTGGCCCGGGTATCGGCTCGCTGCTTCAGCCCCGTTCGCAGGTTGGTCGAATACTCGAGCAGTGCCGTGCCCGTCTCACTACCCAGCCGCTCTGCCTGGGCGAGGATGACCGCCAGGTTACGAACCTCGCCGACCGGAATGCGGTCAGCAAGCTGCTTGAGAGCTAATGGCAAACTGCTTAGCTCTGCATGGCGTTGCGTGATGGCCAGTTCCGCAGCCATCAACGGATGCGCCGGTGCCAGTTCCTTCGAGACCCGGCCCAGTGATGCTTGCAGCGTTTGTCCACCGGTCATACAGAGCGTCAGCATGTCCACCGCCACCGGCAACGCGCTCTCCAGCTTGCGGATACGCTCCTTACCCCGAACATGCAGATAGATACGGGGCAGGCTGTAACCCAACCCGGTGACGATGGCTCCGCCGATCAGCACCTTCATCATTTCCTGCTGATCGACCATCAAAGCAATCACGCCGGTCGAGATCAACGGCACAATGACGAGCACGGCACGAACAGCAGCATACTCAAGAATAGCCGTGGTGCCATAGTAACCGGCTGTCTTCAGTTCCTTGGCGATGTCAGCTTGATCAGTCAGAGCAACGGGCAACTGAGCAGCAAAGGCCGGCGTCAACTCACCGAGCAGCAGATCGTGCTTGGTCAGTGAATCTTCTTTCTCCGCAGCTTCATCCCGCAAACGACGGCGGGTCCGACGATCATCCATCTGCCGGGCGATCAGAGTATAGAACCCGGAAGCGACCACAACAAAGATCAACGCCGGTATGCCATATTCGAGGATATCGGAGTACATAGCTTTTCTCTAGAGTTGCCATCACGCTCCGCGTGATGTTCGGTCGTGCAATAACAGCAAGTTGATCAACTATTCCGAACCTCCAATCATCACGCGGAGCGTGATGACTACCATCAATCACTGATCCGTCCTCAGCAACCGATACAGCCACAGCACTCCCACGAGTTCCAGCCCAAACGCCGTCGCCAGCATGGCGATGCCGCCAGGAGTCTCGAGGAAGATCTGCACCGTCTCGGGTTGAAAGATCACGTACCACAGAAAGATCAAAGGCACCGCAGCACCCAGAGCGATGGCACTCACCCGCCCCATCGCTGTCGCTGCCCGGAACTGTCCCTGATATTGCACCCGGTCACGAACACCTGTTGCCAAACGATCCAACAGCAAAGGCAACTGACCACCCGTATTACGATGCAGAGCAATGATGGCTGCGAAGACGCTGAAGTCCACCACGTTCACTCGCTGTGCCACGGTCTGTAGTGCCGTCGGTACCGCCAGACCAAGCTTCACTTGATCCGAGACACGCTGAAGTTCGACAGACAGAGGCTTGGCACTCTCAGTAGCAACCAAATGGAAGCCCTGTTCCAAACCCAGCCCGGCACGCAATGATCGAGAGAGAAGATAGATCGCATCGGGCATCTGTTCATGCAGTTGCCTTCGTCGTCGTCCCGCCACTGCCAGCAGGTAGGCCAGCGGCAGGGCAATACCCAAGGCAAAACCGAAGAGAGCGAGCCAGAGTTCACTGCGCCACAAATAGAGAGCTGACCCCGTTCCCACACCGCAGATCAGGATGATGCCGACGATCTGCTCTACACTGGCATCGAGCCCCGAACCCAGCACCAGATTGGCGAACCGCCGATCAAACCGCTCCGACCAGTCCTTCGCCGGCGGAGCGGGCAACGCTGATTCGAGCGTCGTCGTATCGACTGGCTCCAGTCGTTCCTTCAGGGCGTTCTTGCGTTTGTTTGACACGCCTCTGCTGACGAGGTAGACCGCCATCACGATGGCTGCCACCACGCCGCTGAAGACCGCCATCAGTATCTGTTCTTGATTCATAACGCCTCCGCCGTTTCGGTGAGACGGTTGGTCCACTGCACCTGTTCACGATCAAACTGGCTGCTGATGGGCAGCACTCGTTGGGCGAACAGTTCTTCAGGCATATGGATACCCGCGGCATGGATGCGCTGCAGACACTTCGGCGCTTTGCCGGTGGCATAGAAGGTACCGAACGCCATGCCGTCCTTGACGCCCTGCTGCTTGTACCGCATCAGATCACGAACGACGTAGCGGCCATCCTTCAGGCCAATGACTTCGCACAACCTCATCATGCGTCTCTTGCCACCCTTGAGGCGGGAGAGATGCACGACCACCGTAATAGCTGATCGAATGTATTGCCTGATGACCGAGATGGGTAGTTCAAAACCTGCCATCATCACCATCATCTCCAGCCTGGCCAGGGCATCACGGGCATCGTTGGCGTGGATCGTCGTCAGCGATCCTTCATGGCCGGTGTTCATCGCCTGAAGCATATCGAGCGCCTCAGCCCCGCGCACTTCGCCGATGATGATGCGGTCAGGCCGCATTCGCAGCGAATTCTTCACCAGATCACGCAGCCTGACCTCGCCCGCCCCTTCCATGTTGGGTGGCCGGGTTTCGAGTCGCACCACATGCTTCTGCTGCAAACAGAGTTCCGCAGCATCTTCGATGCTGACGAGTCGTTCTTCGTTCGGAATCGAACGAGACAGAGCGTTGAGCATCGTCGTCTTGCCGCTACCCGCACCACCACTGACCAGAACACTGATGCGTGCCTCCACCGCTGCTTGTAGGAACGCCATTGCTTCAGCGGGGATAGAGCCTTCAGCCAGCAGTTCTTCAATGCCCAGCCGCACACCGAACCGGCGAATCGACAGCATCGGCCCTTCGAGAGCCAAAGGTTGAATGACCGCGTTCACACGGGAGCCATCGGGCAATCTGGCATCGACCATCGGCGACTGCTCATCCACGCGCCGGCCCACCTTGCCGGCAATGCGCTGGATGATCTGCATGAGGTGATGCTCATCAGCAAAGACGATGGGCGTCTCTTCAAGCTGGCCGAACCGTTCGATGTAGACCGACTTGGGCCCGTTGACGAGGATATCGGTGATGGTCGGATCAGAAAGCAGCCCTTCGAGCGGTCCCAGGCCAAAGGCTTCGTCAATGACTTCATCCGCAAGCCGCTCGCGCTCGACCTGATTGAGCATCTCCGGGGCCTGAGCGAGCAGGCGGGAAGCCAGCCCACGCAGTTCCTTGCGTAGCCGGTCTTCGGGCCAATGGCCCAGCTTGCTGACATCGAGCATCTCCACCATCTGGCGGTGGATGTCACCCTTCAGCTTCTGCTGCCTGACAGCAAGTTCTTGTGACATGGTCAGCTTCCTTGTTTCATCAACTCCCTGGAGCGTTAGACTAGAGGTGAGAGCGGGGGTCAACCTTTCCCTCACCTCTAGCCTGGCGGATCCAGGGAGTGCTCACACCAGCGGTTCCGTCGTTCACTCTCGTGTCAATCAAGTGAGGACGTTAACAAACCACTGGCACAAGATCGTTGGTTCGTTCTGTATTGGGTGCCATGGTTTGGTCGTACTCGACCTAACCATGTTGAGGGCAGGCATGGTTAGCCGGAGTACCGGCAAACCATGGCACCCTTATCCCTAAGTCTTCCTCCCATTCAGCAGCACCGAGAGCTTGCTGAATGCTTTGGTCACCTTCGCCCGGCTGGCGGCACCCACCAGCGGTTGACCCTTGTTGATCGCTGCATTGCACGCTGCTGAATCGTCAGGCACCGGTTCAGTGACGAGCGGTACACCGAGCGCCTCTTCTGCTTGCTTCCAACTCACCTGGCCCGTCTGCCCGAAGCGATTAACGACGACCCGCAGCTTCTCGTTGACACAACCTTCACTTTGCAACTTGTTCAGGAACCGCCGGGTGAGCTTGAGCGTGGGGATGTCGAGCCTTGTGACGACAACGACCCGGTCAGCCAGGGCCAGTGCCGAGTCGCTGACGAAGTCATGACCCATATCGGCAACAGCGTAGCCATAGGTAGCCTTGAGCAACCCCAGCACCGTTCGCTGCAAGGCACGACCGAGCGGCGGCACAGTGAGAAGCTCTGGCCGATGGGCCAGCACATCCACACCTTTCGCATGCTTGACGACAGCCTGCTTCAGCATCATCGCATCCAGCCGCTGCCATTGATCAGCCAGGCTGGCAATCGGATTGATCGGCTCCATGTCCAAACTCATCGCAATGCCTGGCACACCGCCACCCCCTTCGAGGAGAGCCACACCATCCTTGGCGTGATTCTCCTGAAGGGCGAAGGCAGTGTTGATCGCCAGCGTCGTGCAACCCACACCAGGCAGGGCAGCACAACAGACCAGAAGCAGCCCCTGATTCTTATCGTTGATCGAGCCTGAGTCCTTGAGTTGCTGCACCGCCAGGCTGAGATCGTTCGTGAGTTGTCCCACATCCAGAAAAGCACGCACGCCGGTTCGCATCGCCTTCAAGATGTACGATGCATCGGTGATCGGCCCGGCAATCAAGATCGGCACCCGACTGCTCGACGACTGACGTACCAGTTCCAGCGTATCTTCCTTACGGTCATTCAGCACGACGAGGGCGACATCGACATTGCCCTGCACCAATCGCAAAGGCAGATCGGTCAGCGGAATGCAATCAGCCTGATCGCATTCCATGCCGAGGCTGAGGGCTGACTGACGAGCCAGTCCGAGCGGCTCTGCTTTTTCGTGGGCGACTATCATTCTCATGGGCGGTTCTCCTCCGTGGTGTTCATCTCAACGGATGAGCTTGATCTTGCCGAGGTAGGCATTCGGGTTCGCTTCGGGATGAGTCAGGGCGGTGCCTGTAATCATCACCGTAGGCTGTAGTTCGATTTCGAGATAGCTTTCGTTCTGAACGATGTTGGCGATGCGAGCCGAGACGAAACCACGCACCACGACATGGCTCGTAGCTGTCTGTTCATCATTGGTGGTGTCGACTGGTAAATAAAGTGGCCAGATACGAGCCTCACCGCTGGCATGCAGCGTATTGAACAGTTCAATCATCGCGCTCAACTGCTTCCCAGCCGGCATGTTCGCTTCTTCGACAGGCAACATGCCATCCCAGCCCAGTTCAAGCTTGCCATCGTAGTTCTGAAGATCGAGAGTATTGAGCCCGCTCTCCATCTGTCTCAAGGTGTTGGCATAGGTTGGCTTGCCGAATTGAAGCATGACGCCGTTGACTTCTTCGCTCTCTTTGCCCAGGGGCAGTTTGAGCGTGAACTCGGGCAGTCCATCGCCCACCTTGCAGTTCACACCCACTTCGTACCACTGCTTGCTGTCTTTGTCGAAGAGGTACTGATCGAAGCCGCTCAGGCCTGTGGTCAAAGGCTTGTCGATCTGTGCTTCCCACGAAGCCTCTTCGATGCCGGTCGGATCGGAAAGCAACCCGATGGGCATGAGCGGAATATTGATCTGCCCGTTCGGTCGGAAGCCGACGATATGCCGATCCAGCACCGCGGTTGCCGAGGCGGCTACATCAGCTGAGGAAAGGTTGAAGAGTCGTGTAAAAAACAGCCCGACTGGATTACCACGATCACGAGTCCGCCGGGCGGTTACTTGGAGAGAGTTGATGAACGGACTGTCCCAGTCTTTCGACATGGCCGGCTGAATGGCGCCCAGTGCTGGATCGTAGAAGCCTGCCACCACATCGGGGTTGGCTTCATCGTCCGGTTCGATCACTTCAGGCAGACCAAGAACATTGTGCTTCAAACCCATCTCGGTCGCAACCACCACCGACCGTCGTACCGCACGCTGCATGTACCCTTCACGATGGAGCAGTAATTGATCGTCAGCCAACTCTTGTACAGCAGCAAGAACGCTGGCATCCGCTGCGACCTGCAGTTCCTGGCGTGCCTGCCAGAGCAGGGCAGAGTCTACCGCCAAAGCCACCCCGGCCAGCATCAGGGCCAGGCAACCCAGCAACAGAGGCCAGATGGCCCCGGCACGTTTCACGATTCGTCTGTTGTGCATCATGGCAGTGACTTCATGGAGGAGAGATGAGCTATCTGATAAGGGTTAAGTTGCTGGTCTTTCTCTCCCCCTTTCCAAGGGGGAGCCGGAGGGGGTAATTCTTCGGTGAGTAAAACCCCACCCAACCTCCCCTTGGTAAGGGGAGGAGCATTACTTCTGCCCACACTTGCCCGTCTTGCAGGTGCTGCACGATGCTGGGGCTTCAGGGGGCCTGAACCGAAACGGACTCGTCGCCGCTCCACCGACGGTATAGCTGCCGTTGTTGCTGTTAGCCGCTGAAGGCCCAGCACGGCGAGCTTGTGCCCCGGCATTGCCTTCGCTGGCTCCGTCGTCCGAACTACCATGACCGCTGCGGGCATATCCGACCGAGGTGATGCCCACCACCTTCTCCAACTTGCTCTCAGGCGAAGGCGGCGTCGGCGGAACATACTTCAGTTGGAAGATGCGAACGAGGTCGCCTTCGCTGATGACATAGTTGCCACCCAGGAACGAGCCGACCCGTTTGTCTTCCTCACGGTATTCGTTGCTGTCCGCCATCGTGTAGGAAGCGTTGAGGATGCCATTGGTGTTGGCCCCCGGATTCATGATCTCATTGCGACGGGCTTCGAGCACCTTTTTGTCCTGATCGCCGACCGGCAGCAGAACGATGGTGCCCTTGTCCTTGGAAAACTCGATTAGTGCAGCACGGTAGGGGTTGGTCTCCAGCGTGAAGTTCACCGGACAGTCTGGCCCCAGTGGCGTCTGTACCGGCCACAAGCTGTTGCGCTTGGCGATAACACGCGCTGCACGGGTGATGATCGCCGCCTGGGCCGTGGTGCCACCAGCAGCAGCTGCGCCGCCGGGAAGAGGTACCGCCGGCGAATCGATGGCTGCCATCAGTTGAATATCTACCCAATCACCCACATTGATGAGGCCACCAGCTGCATGATGCTTGGGGATAGCCATGTTGACGGCTCGCATCCCCGGGGCAACTCGTGCCCGCAGTTCCGTCGGCGGAGCGAGATCTTCCAGAAACTCTTTGCGAATGGGTGCATCAGTGGGGATGCTCAGCTTGGCGAAGCGCTTCGTCGCAGCCTGCACCAGCGGAGGCAACAGTTCACCCCGGCGAAGCTGTTCCACTTCAGGAGGCGTAGCTGGGCGTACCCGCACATCAGCCTGCTGAATCATGCTGCCTTCGAAGATGTTGTTGGCGGCAGCCAGCACCATGATCGGCGGCGGCTCCTTCTTCGCTTCAGTACGGTTGAACACGCCGGTCGCCTTGGCTGCTACCGCTGCTCCCAGCCCTACCAGAACCGCCACTATCACCGCGAACATCGTGCTCGCTCGCATGGCTCAGCCTCCTTGCTTGAATCATCACACCGTCACGGGCTAACTCAATCCTTGAGTCACTCCCGCCTCATCACCGTCCGGGCCACCATTTCATCCTGCTGAATGCTGTACCCCATGAACCTCAGTAGATCGGGCACCACATGAATCGTAGGTAACCGCAGCCAGACCGCCACCGAATCCCCGGAAGGGATGGTCATGCCAGCCGAAATGGGTTTGCCCGTTTCATCAGTCAGTTCGATATCCGCATCCGCCAGACGCCCGTTGCCGAGCGTCAGGCGGATGGTACGTTCGATTTCGCCTAAGTCACCACCCAGTGCAGCCACTCTGCATCCCTCCCGGCTCGCTGCGACGAGTTGCTGTCGCGCGTGCAGTGTCAAACTGAACTGCACCGCAGCCAGCACCACGATGAGCAGGATGGGAAGGATCAGTAGCAATTCAAATGCGAGAATCCCCCGACGTGGGCGACCTCGAATGGGCAATGATAATCGGCGAAGGAACATGCTGAGCCCTCCCTGGCCAGCTTCTGAAGTGATGTCGATCCATGACATCACGCGCACGGCAGTTGCCGCGTGGCAAAAGAGTAACGCAGGTCATGTATCTTGCCTAGCCCATTTTGTAAAGGTTGCAAGGATGACCGTAAGATGTTATGAGACATTGAGTTATGGATAATAGTCCGTCATTGATGGCTGTAGTAGGACAGATAAAAAGCGATATTGTCTGGGTGATTCTGACGGTAAGTAGAAGTCGGGCTACTTCGTTGATCTCTAGAACAGGTAATGTTTATCAGCCCCTGAAAAGGGGCGACCGGGTGGTAGCTGGCAGTGCTAACTGCCAGTTGAATGAGGTGTAATTTACTGAGCCCCGCAAGGGGCGATTGGAAATGGTGCCTCATCCCAATCGCCCCTTGCGAGGCTCTATTATTTGATCACTCTATTCGAGGTGATGCAATCTACTCCGCAACCGCCAAATACAACTCAGCCAGATGATGCCAGCCAGTCGATTCAGGGAAGCCCTCAACGGCAATCGCCAGGCACTCTCTGCCACGTTCAACATCGCCGGCAGCCATCGCAGCCAGACCCTGATTGAAAGCAATCACTGGGCTCTCGCCATCCAGGCTTTCCCACGCCTCTCGTGCCTCATCCCGTCGTCCTCTGAACCAGAGCTGAGCCGCCCGTTCGTTCTTTTGCAAGAGTTCCCCATCGAGATGAGGAATCAGAGCATCAATCTTTTGAACATCCCCAGCCAGGCGGGCAATGACCATCTGTGAAAGCGGTGTCTTGTTATCCAGTGTGATATCAGCCGAAAGCATAGGTATTCCGACCGTTTCCTGCTGGAAGAAGGCTTCAGCATTCTCCATGATGCCATCTATCTTCTGGAGGAACTGCGGAGCCATGCCGATGGAGCAGGGGAACGGGGCAGCCAAGGTGATGTGCCGGGCAGCGTTCCAACTGGCAGGGAACCGGGCCGACACCCGTGGCTCTTCCTCAGCCAACAGTTGACCGGGCAGCAGAGCTTCGCTCCAGGCGATGCCTAGATCGAGCCCTAAAGCCGGCTGGGCCTGATAAAGTTCCACTTCGCTGGCAGGGGCCTCATGATGATCCTGGTGAATCAACTTGGCCAATAAGTCCTGCCAGCGGGGTGTCGTGGTGTTCATCGTATATCCTCTAAGTCAGGGCTTTTTATGCCCCAACACCATCAGAACGGACTATTTTGATCAACTTGCGCGGCGATTCCAATGAATTCTCCGGATCATTCTCGTGTTCTCTTGCTTTCCTCTGCGCTTCTTGGCGTCCTCTGCGGTTTAAGTCTTTTTTACCGCCAAGAACGCCGAGGAGCGCAGAGAGTTCACAGAGAGGATGCTCAATACATTGACTATCTCTCTTCACATCATTCGAGATACACCATGCTTTACCTCCTAACCCTCCTTCTCTCCTTGCAGGGAACAGGCTCACCCGCCCTCACTGTCAGCTTCGGCGACCCTGTGCAGGATGCGAAACTTACCAAAGAAGCCCTCGCCAAGCTCCCCCGCAAGACCATCAAGGTCACCGAAGGCAACGGCAAAGATGCTGAGTACGAAGGATATGCCCTCGACGAAATCCTTAAGCTGGCCAAGGTCCCTATGGGCAACGAACTCCGGGGTAGAACCTTCGCTCAAATGATCGTCATCGCCGACGCAAGCGATGGTGGCCGAGCCGTCTATGCTTTGGCGGAAGTCGAACCCAGCTTCAGCGACAAGGTCATCCTCCTCGCCGACAAATGCGATGGCAAAGCACTCGGCACCGACGAAGGCCCGTTCCGTATGATCCTCCCCAGCGACAAACGCCACGCAAGATGGCTGAGACAAGTGAAGGGATTGACCGTGAAGAAGCTGTAGTTTGTACACTTGCCGAATACTATACGCATGTCCATATAATGGAGGTAGAGAATCGGCGGTAATTTGATCAGTCGTGGCAGGGTTATTCGGTACTCCGAATGACCCTGCTGGACGTGCAACAACTTAGCGGGTTTGCAGGGTCATGCATGAGTACATGCATGACCCTGCCACAGCAGCCGTGTCGCTTATCTTGGTTCCAGTGTATTTTTCAACTTGTGGAGTTCCTCATGCCTATCTCCACATCTTCATTTGTTGAAGTTGAACTGTCCGAACATGTCAACATGGCACATATACTAGTGTACACATTAAAACCCCCGACGAAAGCCGCCCGTCATTCTGGCAGGAATTCAACTCGAGGAGATCCCTCGCCCCTATCTCCGCATCTTCAATTGTTGAAGTTGACTCCCAACTCTCCACTCCCAACTCTCAACTTTAGCTCAGACAGAAATTCAACTCGTGGAGATCCCATACCCCTATCTCCACATCTTCAATTGTTGAAGTTGACTCCCAACTCTCTACTCCCAACCCTCAACTTTAGCTCAGACAGGAATTCAACTCGTGGAGATCCCTCATACCTATCTCCACATCTTCAATTGTTGAAGTTGACTCCCAACTCCCTTCTCTCAACGCCCAACTGAACCCATGCTCCGCTTCACCGAACTCTATGACGATCTCGACAGCACTACTCGCACCAACGAGAAGGTCGCTGCTCTCGTTCGATATTTTCGTGAAGCTCCCCCTGAAGATGCCATCTGGGCGGTCTATTTTTTCACGGGGCGAAGATTACCACGGGTGGTGAACAGCACGCTCCTTCGCCAATGGGCAGCAGAAGCGGCGGGCTATCCAGGCTGGCTGCTCGATGAATGCTACCAGGCGGTAGGAGACCAGAGTGAAACTATTGCTCTGCTGCTGCCTGAACCCCACATCGTCGCTCCTCCGCCACTATCGCAGTTCATTCAGCAACGCATCATCCCCATGAAGAAGTGGCACGATGAGAAACGCCGGCAGGTGGTCGAGGAGACATGGAAGGAACTCAACACCCGGCAACGATTCCTCTTTCATAAGCTCATGGGTGGCAGCTTCCGCGTCGGCGTGGCCAAGACGCTGGTCGTTCGTGCCCTGGCCCAGGTAGCGGGCATCCCTGCTGCCGTCATGTCCTACCGGGTCATGGGCGATTGGCTGCCCACTGCCGAAGCGTATCAACGACTCATGGCTCCCGAAGCAGAGACAGATACCTCCGCTGATGCTCAGAGCAGGCCCTATCCCTTCTTCCTCGCATCGCCCCTCACCGATCCACTTGAAGAACTGGCGCTGTCAACGACTGGCAGATCGAATGGAAATGGGATGGCATCCGCGCCCAGGTCATCCGCCGGGGCGATCACATCCTCATCTGGTCCCGAGGCGAGGAACTCATCACCGATCGCTTTCCCGAAATCGTCCGTGCCGTCGATGTCGCTGTTCCCGAAGGCACCGTGCTTGATGGCGAACTCCTTGCCTGGATCGATGACCATCCGCTACCCTTCGCTCAACTCCAGCGCCGCATCGGCAGAAAGAAAGTGACCCCACGCATCATGAATGAGGTGCCCATCGTCTTCCTCGCCTACGATCTGCTCGAATGGCAAGGAACCGATCTGCGTACACAACCACAATCTCAGCGGCGACAGCTCCTCGAAGCCTGGCATGTTCAGAACTCGCGGGATCGCTTGCGACTGTCACCTACTCTTCCCGCAGCCAACTGGGACGACGTGACAGCCCTGCATCAACAAGCGAGACAGAATCAAACCGAAGGCCTGATGCTCAAACGAAAAGCAGCGCCTTACGGAGTGAGTAGAACCCGTGGCGACTGGTGGAAGTGGAAGATTGATCCGTTCCACATCGATGCGGTGCTCGTCTACGCCCAGAGCGGTTCAGGCAAGCGGGCCAGCTTGTTCACTGACTATACGTTCGCTGTGTGGAACGAGGGCGAACTGGTGCCGATCGCCAAGGCCTATTCCGGACTGACCAACGAGGAGATCAAAGAAGTCGATCAGTTCATCCGGGCCAACACGCTCGAACGCTTCGGCCCGGTACGAATCGTGAAACCAGAGCTGGTCTTTGAACTAGCATTCGAAGGTATCCAGACGTCAACACGTCACAAATCAGGCGTAGCTGTCCGCTTCCCCAGAATGGCGAGATGGAGAACGGATAAGAAGCCGGAAGCAGCTGATACGCTGGAAGCACTCAAAGCGCTGGCTACACAAAAGAAGCCAGAAGCCAGTAGCCAGGAGTAAGAATCAGTTGTCAGTTGTCAGTTGTCAGTTGTTGATTGTTGCTGTTGATCTTGCTGACAACTAATAACTGACAACTTGTCTTCTATTATGGCTCCTGGCTTCTTACTCCTGGCTCCTGAAATAAAACGACACACGGGGATCAACCTTGCGGTTGACCCCCGTGCGCGTCGGACCAGGGTGGTGTACGTTAGAAAGTGAACGAGAAGCCCATGACGAAGCCATCAAGGCTCAAGAAGCTGTTATGGGCAGTGGGGTTAAGAGCCCCCAGGTTGTAATCGATAGGATCGACCATGCGGCGGGCATTCAGAATACCGAGGTATTCGTAGCCGACGCGGAAGGTAATGCCTTCGTGAGCATACCACCACAGGTAGGCTCCGCCCTGGAAGAGGCCGGCGACCGTAAAGAGATTGTTGGTCCGCTGGTAGCCGATGTTGTTTTCCAGATCCATTCGCTGCAGAACGACAGAGGACTTGCTGCGTTCAGCCAGCACGCCGACTTTGCCGTCGATGCTGAAGGCAAACCCATTCGTCAGATAGGCTTCGCCGCCGACGCCGGTCTGCAAGCCGTAGAAGATATCTTTTTGCTTGACCGTGTAGCGAAGGCTCCATTCCGGACGATCTTCCGTATCCACGATTCCACCGCCAATGGGGCTGCCCAAGTTATCGGGGAACCCAAAGTCTTGGACGATCATTCGGAACTGCTCGCTGAACGAGATGTAACGAATACCGCCTGTCCAGTAAGTTCGTGTGCCTTCAAACTGGGCCACGGGCACTCTAATATTCAATTCACTGGTATGAATGCCCATCGTTTGAGCGATGCGGAAGACTTCGGCACCGTTGGTAATGCCATAAGCAGATACCGCGAATGCGCCAAAGGCTGTCAGATCGGGATGCAGCGTGACCGGTTGATAAGTCGCGCCGCCGGCGGGAGGCAAGGGTTGCAGGAAGATGTTGGAGAAGATTTCTCTATTGGGTCCGGCGAAGTATGGATTGAAGTTGAAGTAATCGCCATAGAGGTAGGAATTGCTGTTATCGTTTTCCGTGTTGTGGCTGGGCGGTGAAACGCTGGCGACGGCACCTACACGGGACTTGGTGATACCCATGTAGCTACCTTCAATCGTTACGCCGTTTCGCAGGCGGTAGCCGATCGTAAAGCGTGAGCCAGGCTGCCAGACATCATTGCTGACCTGATCGGTGCTCAGTGCGACAGCCTGTGAACCGTAGATGGCACCGGCTGGCCCGAGCGTGGTTAGCAACGTCGTGACGAAGTTGCCACCACCATCGAGTATAGTCACAGTCCCACCGTCAGGATCGCCTTTGATGGTGCCGTTGTAATCGATGAAGCCACGCTTGGCGACGACCTGGCTTTGCAGTGCGTTATTGATTCGCATGACGGCTGCTTCAGCGCTGAAGTAGAAGCCCTCGTCCTTTTCGCCCCACATGAGTGGAATCGGGACTTCCCAAGTTGGGCTACCCAGATTCGTGGTGCCGATGACGTTTGATTGTGCAGCTGCGGGAACGGCTCCCAGCAACGCCGCCGCAGCGGCTATGATCCATTTAGTCCGATTGGTCCGACGGCTCATGGAAACGCGTCCTCCCTGACGAAGGTGCTGGGCCTTGTGCTGCTTACCGGTTTCATGGGGAGAAGCGGTTTGCTTCTCCTGTGTTGTGGCAGTTGCCATGGGCCAGCGTTCCATCGCATTATCCCCCTGATTGCCTACGCCAAGCTCCACCCTGATAGGCTTAGCCTACAGGCAATCCTGAAGCGTTATCGTCCCGCATAACCGACAAACTTGAACTTCACGGAAAACTTTACCCCTATTTCGTAACAGTCATCCTCGTTACCGTTTAACACCTAGTTCCTGTGTTTTCGCTAGTTTGACTCAAGTTCACTAAACCAGAGAAGCTTGGCGGAGGAGATAAGCTGATAAACGCATCTTGGCACGGTGCGAATGCCCAAGGATAATGAACTGGGTATTCAAACTGGTTGCTGAGTATTCCGGTAATGAAACCCATCCTTGGAATCGTTGGAGGCATCGGCAGTGGCAAAAGCCATGTTGCGTCTCTCTTTGCCAGGCACGGGGCTCATGTCATTGACGCAGATCAACTGGGGCATCAAGCCCTGATGCATCCTGATATCATGAAGCAAATCCAGGGGAACTGGGGAGTAGCTGTATTCAACCCCGAAGGTGAAGTGGATCGAAAGAAGCTGGCAGCGATCGTGTTCTCTCAGCCGTCAGAGAAAGCCAGGCTTGAAGCCATCGTTTTTCCATTCATTGGTGAAGGGATAGTTAACGCCATCAAGGGGCATCATTCTGATCCCTCGGTCAAACTCTTCATTCTCGATGCTGCCATTCTGCTCGAAACCGGTTGGAAGGAGCATTGTAATGCAGTCATCTTCATCGAGGCCACCGAGGCAACACGTCTCAAGCGAGTCGCCGGTCGGGGCTGGGATGCTGAAGAATTGCATCGCCGAGAGACCAGCCAGTGGCCGCTTGAGAAGAAGAAGGCAGCCTGTCAGCACGTTATTCCCAATGAAGGCGATGAAGTTTTGACTGATACTCTGGTAAAGAACCTTATTAATCTGTATGTTCGACAGTGAGGAATTAATCCTCGGCAGCGGCGTCAGCCCGCTGCATCTGCACCCGAATCGCTGGTTTACCACGCCGTTCACCTATATGGGAGACGTTCGCTCTCCCCAGCGTGGTCGTTCCGCAAGCTCATAATCTCCACTTGCCCCCTCGGCTTGAGTGTTGCTCTGCCAGGGCAGGTTACTTAGAGCGTTGGTCAGGAATGTTTCACTCAGCCGGCAAAAGGGTCGCGAAGGAAGATGAGCACATGCCTGAATCGCGTTCTCCCGTGAAGCGTTCCCCAGGACGTCCTAAGGGTAGTAAGAATCGTCCCAAGACTACGTCTGTCGAATCCGAGGTGTTGCTGGACGAAGAAGTAGTAGAAACCACGGTAGAGAGTGGTTCCTCTGCTGAAGACCTCAGCGATGTGACCTTTTCGCATCGGTCAGAAACGTCCCGCTCCACCGAAGCTCCTGTTTCAACTCCTGCACCAGAACATAAAATCGAAGCTGCTCCTATTCCCCCCAGTGAGCCGGTAGAAATACGCCGTCCGCTACCCATCAATCCAACTTCACCTGAAGGTGTGCTTCTGCAACGGCCTATGTTGCCACGAAAGCCACTGCCCCCCCAGATGCAGCAGGTGAACCCGGGCGACCCTATTCCCGAAGGTGATGAAGAAGCGGTCTACGATCCCGAGACCCAGGCCCGCTACGAAGAAGTCAAGCGCGGTGCCATGTACATTACCGAACTGCAACAGATGAGCATGCAGCAGCTCATCCTGATTGCCAAAGAGGAAGGCATCACCGAATACACTGGGATGAAGAAGCAGGATTCTGATCTTCAAGATCCTCAAGGAACGGGTCAAGCAGAACGGCCTGATGTACGGCGAAGGGACTCTCGAAATCCTTCCTGATGGTTTCGGCTTCCTCCGAAGCCCGGATTACAACTACCTCCCATGCCCGGATGACATCTACATCTCCCCCAGCCAGATTCGCCGCTTCGGCCTTCGCAACGGCTGCATCGTTCATGGCCAGATTCGTCCGCCGAAAGAAAACGAACGCTACTTTGCCCTGTTGCGAGTGGAAGCGATCAACTACGAGCATCCTGAGGCATTGCCTCAGAAGGTGGCGTTCGATGACCTGACTCCGTTACATCCCAATAAGAGACTTCGCCTGGAAACGACCAGCGATGAACTGAGCATGCGTGTCGTCGATTTCGCCATGCCCATCGGCAAGGGCCAGCGTGGCTTGATTGTCGCTCCGCCACGCACGGGCAAGACCGTGCTGATGCAGAAGATGGCCAACTCCATTCTGAAGAACCATCCCGAATGCTATGTCATCATGCTGCTCATCGACGAGCGGCCTGAGGAAGTGACCGATATGGAACGCAACGTCAAAGGCCCGCGCTGCGAAGTGGTCAGCAGCACCTTTGATGAGCCGGCCAGCAGGCATGTCCAGATTTGCGATATCGTCATTGAGAAGTCGCGCCGAGCTGGTCGAGTATGGAAACGATGTGGTGATCTTCGTCGATTCGATCACACGCATGGCTCGTGCTTACAACACCGAAGCCCCCGGCTCAGGTAAACTTCTCTCCGGTGGTATTGATGCCAATGCCCTCCACAAGCCCAAGCGTTTCTTCGGCGCTGCCCGCAACATCGAAGAGGGTGGCAGCCTGACGATCATCGCCACAGCACTAGTCGATACGAACTCCCGTATGGATGAAGTGATCTTTGAAGAGTTCAAAGGCACCGGTAACGCTGAACTCCGGCTCGACCGCCGATTGGTGGATAAGCGCATCTGGCCGGCCATCGATATCAACGCGAGCGGCACCCGACGTGAAGAACTGCTCTTCTCACCCGATGAAATGCGATTCGTCGGCATCCTTCACAAGGTGCTGAGCGATATGAACCCTGTCGAAGCGATGGAACTGCTCACCAGCCGCATGGCCCGAACCAAGACCAATGCGGAACTGATGACGGCGATGAATCTGGTGTAACAACCATGCCCAAATCCTGGCGTGACAAACTGGCCGACGACAAAGACCTGCCCAAGGTCGCCAGGATTCCACCAAAGCTGCAAAAGTCGTGGGGCAAGGGAACCTTCGTCATCCCTCGCCCTCGTGATGTCGATGCCATCATGAAGAAGGTGCCCTTGGGCAAGGTCATCACCATCAAAGAGATCTGCCAGAAGCTGGCGAAGAAGCATGGCGTCACCGTAGCCTGCCCCATCACCACCGGTATCTTCGCCTGGATTGCCGCCCATGCCGCCGACGAAGCAGCGGCCAACGGTGTGAAAGAAATCACACCCTATTGGCGCACCCTGAAAGGCGAGGGAGAGCTTAATCCCAAGTATCCGGGCGGGATAGAGCGGTGCAAGAAGTTATTGGAGGAGGAGGGGCACAGCGTAATTACCAAAGGTAAACGCCACCTTGTATTGAGCTGAAGGCTGAAAGCTGTTTGCTAGCACTTGGTCTCACACCCCACACACGACGTCTCGATTGCCTGAGCCAACGCTTTGATCCGCTTGATCATGCTGACCAGACCATTGCGCCGGGTCATAGCCAGGTTCTTATCCAGCCCGATCTTCTCCAGAAACGCCTCAATATCAAACGCCAGGATGGCTGAAGTCTTCTGACCGGTGAAGACCTGTTGCAGGATAGCAATCAGACCGCGAACAATATCTGCATCACTGTCAGCCAGGAAGTCTAGGGTATCAACAGTGCCTGGCCGCTTGCGAGCTGAGAGGAACACGGTACTCTGGCAGCCATGTACCCGATTCACTTCAGTGCGTTCATTGTCGGGGAAGGCGGGCAGCTTGTTGCCCAGATCGATGATGTACTGATAGCGATCGGTCCAATCATCCAGGAACGAGAACTCATCGATTAACTGTTCAGCAGAAGCTTCAGGTGACTCGGCAAAGGCTTCGGGATAGACAGGTTCCTCATTCGCCTGAGTTAAGGCGACAGGCCTGGACGCTGCGGGTTGGGAGGCACGCTCTTTCCGCATCGCCTGCAAGGAATCAACTCACGCCATCCACATCGCCGGCCCGGTTGTAGACACCCAGCGTAGCACGAATGGTCGCCCCGATCCCCAAACGATCCATCAAGGGCTGGCAGCAGTGGTGTCCGGTGCGGACCGCGATGCCATCAAGATCCAGCCTCAGGCCCACATCGTAAGGGGCAACTACCGGATCTTCCAGCAGGAAGGAAACGGCGCCACTCTTGTGTGGCGAGTTCCCAATGATCCGAAGCCCCGGCACTTCCTGTAGCCTGCGTTCCAGGTACCTGAGCAGCGTCTCTTCCTGCTGGACAATCTTTGCCAGACCTAAATGATTGACGTAATCAATCGCCGCCCCCAGCCCGATAGCACCGGCAATGTTCGGCGTGCCTGCTTCAAACTTGTTGGGCAGATCAGCGTAGGTCGTCTTCTCGAACGTCACCCGCTTGATCATGTCACCGCCACCCTGATAGGGTGGCATTTTCTCTAACAAGGCTCGTTTGCCATACAGCACCCCAATACCGGTGGGGCCATACAGTTTGTGGCCGGAGAAGGCATAGAAATCAACATCAAGCCCGGACAGATCGGTCACGTGATGAGCGACCCACTGGGCACCATCAACCAGCACGACTGCACCCACCGCATGTGCCATTTTGGTAATGGCCGCAATGTCGTTGATCGTTCCCAGTGCATTGGAAAGGTGCGTGACAGCGACGATCTTCGTTTTGGGAGAAAGCAGCTTCTGATATTCCTCCATCAGCAGTTCGCCGGCATCGTTGATGGGAATAACCTTGAGCGTCGCTCCGTACTGTTCACATACCAGTTGCCAGGGGACGATATTCGAGTGATGTTCCAATGTCGAGATGATGATCTCATCGCCACGTTTGAGCTGAAGGCGGCTCAGCGAGGCGGCTACAAGATTGATGCTTTCAGTGGTGCCACGAGTAAAGATGATCTCACGAGCATCTTTGACATTCAGGAACCTGGCTACCTTCTCCCTGGCCTGTTCGTAAGCTGCGGTCGCTTCCATGCTTAACAGGTAGTTGCCGCGGTGGATGTTGGCGTTCTGCTGCTCGTAGTACCGATCCATTGCTTCGAGAACCAAACGAGGCTTCTGCGTGGTGGCCCCGCTATCGAGGTAGACCAGTTCCTTGCCCCGAATCGATTGCTCGAAAATGGGAAAGTCGCGTCGGGCATCGAGCATGCTCGATGGCGGAACGGTCTTGAGTTCGCGTTGGCTCACGATGGTGCTCATAGATGAATCATACTCGATTCGCTAAGTCGGGAGGAAGCGGTTCTCCAGAATGTCATGCAAAGCAGGCACTTCGACCTTGCCGATAATATCGTTGGCGAAGGCGTAGGTGAGAATCGACTGTGCCTGATCCTGACCGATGCCACGGGAACGTAGATAGAACAACATCTCAGCGTCAAGCTGGCCGACCGTCGCTCCATGAGTGCATTTGACGTCATCAGCAAAGATCTCAAGCTGAGGCTTGGTATCAATCGTGGCGTCAGGGGACAGCAACAGTGTCTGATTGGTCTGCTTGGCGTCAGTCTTCTGAGCATCCTGCCGAACGAATATTTTGCCGTTGAAGACGCCCTTGCCCTTGTCAGCAATAATGCCCTTGTAGACCTCATGGCTGTTGCAGTGGGGCATGGCATGATCAATGGTCGTGTGATTATCGATTAGGCGAGTGCCATCGACGGTGTAGAGGCCGTTGAGTGTGCACTCGCCGTTCTCAGCAGTGAAACAGGCAAACAGATCGTTCCGAACCAGTCCGCCTCCGAGCGTGAAGGAATGTGAACGGAAGTTGCTTCCACGAGCGAGGCGAGTGTGTTGCGTGGCGAAGTGGAAGGACTTCTTGCTTACCTCGTTGAGGCGATAGTGATCCAGTCGAGCTTCGTCTGCCAATGAGTATTCGCTGATTGCGGTGGTGAAATCGGCTTGGTCACCCAGGGTCTGGTGCGTTTCAATGATGGTCGCCTGACTGTGCTTCTCCGCCACCACCAGAATGCGGGGGAAGCTCATTCGCCCTCGCCCCGATTCGATGAACGCCAGGTGAATTGGCTGCTCAACGATACAGTTCTTAGCCAGATGGATAAACACGCCATCCTGAATGAAGGCGGTATTAAGTGCCGCGAAAGTATTATTCTCAAAGTGAGCCTGACGAGCGAGCGCCGCTTCCACTTGATCGAGCCTGGTGTTGATGGCTTCGTTCAGACTCATCACTGTGCAGCCGGTCGGAAGGCCGGACAGTTTAGAGAGCGTGTCTTCCACGAACCCATCGACGCAGACGATTTGCCAGGCGTCGTTCAATGTTGGTAACTGCTTTTTCAGTGCAGACAGTTCGATGCCGTGACGGGCGACGGCTGGAACAAAAGAATGCTGAAACAGTGAAGTGAGCGGCGTGAACCGCCATTCTTCGTCTCGTGCTCCGGGGAAGCCTAGTTGATCGAACCGGGCGATGCCGCCGCTGCGCAGTCTGCGCAGGAAAGGGGTATCACTACCGGTTTGTTGCCGTTCCAGTGATTCAAACGCCTGAAGCAGCCCGGCTTTCTTCGATGTCTGTTCCACCGTGGGATTCATCGTTTTCATGGACATGTTCCTCAGGCGGTAGCCAGTTGCTTCTTGAGTTCAGCCTTGATGCCGTCGTAGCCCTTGTCTTCCAGTTCTAGGGCCAGTTCTTTACCGCCCGATTTGACGATGCGGCCATCGACCAGAACATGAACAAAGTCGGGGACGATATAGTTGAGCAGCCGCTGGTAGTGGGTAATGACGATGATCGCCCGATCGGGGCCACGCAGAGCGTTGACGCCATCGGAGACGATCTTCAGAGCATCGATATCGAGGCCCGAATCGGTTTCATCCAGGATGGCAAGCTTGGGATCGAGCACAGCCATCTGGAAGATTTCGTTGCGTTTCTTCTCGCCGCCGGAGAAGCCTTCGTTGACCGGTCGCTTGAGCAGTTCCTCGCTCATGTGCATGTGCTTGAGCTTCTCTCGCACCAGTTTCATGAACTGGGCCGCGTCAAGTTCGGGCTGGCCACGATACTTGCGGATGGAGTTGAGAGCTGCCCGCAGGAAGTAGGTGTTGCCGACGCCGGGGATTTCGACCGGATACTGGAACGCCAGGAACAGACCCTCACAGGCCCGTTCTTCGGGTTCGAGATCGAGCAGGTCTTTGCCTTCAAAGGTGACGGTGCCTTCAGTAACCTCGAAGGCTTCTCGGCCAGCCAGTACCCCGGCCAGAGTGCTCTTGCCGGAACCGTTCGGCCCCATGATGGCATGCACTTCACCGGCGTTGACTTCGAGAGTCAGGCCTTTGAGGATTTCTTTCTGCTCCACCCGGGCGTGGAGGTTGTCGATGTTAAGCATTGTTTCCTTCGGGTTAGTTGGTCTCTTCTGCGACTTGGACGATGCGCACTAGCCGATCATCCGGAATGATCTCGAACGAAACAGATAGCGGTCTGAGATGAAGAACTCGTTTGTTACGTTGAATGAAGCCTTGATTCTCTGCATCTCGTTTCAAGAGTTCATCAATCTTGTCAGACGCTGACGAAATGAGAGAACGTCTATTTGATCGTCTCCAGATGTCTGCTAAGTCATCCAAGGCACTAGGTAACCAGACAACAGTCCATTTCATGTTGATCGCTCCAACGAGCGAAGTCGCTCCCTTATCTCTTCAATGGAATAGCCTGGATGGGTGGTCTGTCGACGTTTTTCAAACTCAGCGTCGTCAAATACGTCTTTGATCAAATCCTTTGGTGTAAAGGTGCCGATGAGCAAACCTTGATCGTCTCGAATTTCCGTGTATTCGGTCAATGGCAAGAAGATACTCTTCATTCGGGCATCAGCGGTGATAACAGACATGATCGATCTCCTTGGTTACCCCACGCTGCCTTCGAGACTGATCCCCAGCAGCTTTTGCGCCTCGACCGCGAACTCCATCGGCAGCTCTTTGAACACTTCCTTGCAGAAGCCGTTCACGATCATGCTGACGGCGTCTTTGCGCTGAGGCCACGCTGCTTGCAGTAGAAGATCTGGTCTTCGCCGATCTTGCTCGTGCTCGCTTCGTGTTCTACTTGAGCAGTGGGGTTCTTGACTTCGATGTAGGGGAAGGTGTGAGCACCGCAGCGGTCGCCCAGCAGCATGGAATCGCACTGGGAATAGTTGCGGGCGTTGTCGGCACCCTTGTTGATCTTCACCAGGCCACGGTACGTGTTCTGGCCGTTGCCTGCCGAGATACCCTTGCTGACGATGGTGCTGCTGGTGTTCTTGCCCAGATGAATCATTTTGGTGCCGGTGTCGGCCTGCTGCTTGGCCTTGGTCAGGGCAACGGAGTAGAACTCGCCGACAGAATCGTTGCCTTGCAGGATCACACTCGGGTACTTCCAGGTGATGGCTGAGCCGGTTTCCACCTGCGTCCAACTGATCTTGGAAGCGACGCCCTTGCAGATGCCCCTCTTGGTGACAAAGTTGTAGATGCCACCCTTGCCCTCAGCGTCGCCGGGATACCAGTTCTGCACCGTGCTGTACTTGATTTGAGCTTTGTCACCTGCTGCCACCAGTTCAACGACGGCTGCATGCAGTTGATTCTCATCTCGCATCGGGGCGGTGCAGCCTTCCAAATAACTGACGTAGCGCCTTCTTCAGCCACGATCAATGTGCGCTCAAACTGCCCGGTGTTAGCGGCATTGATGCGGAAGTAGGTGCTCAGTTCCATCGGGCAACGCACGCCCTTGGGGATGAACACAAAGCTGCCATCGGAAAAGACAGCGGAATTAAGGGCTGCGAAGTAGTTGTCGTTGTAGGGTACTACTGAACCCATGTACTTTTCGACCAGCTCCGGGTGTTCCTGAACTGCTTCAGAAAAGGAGCAGAAGATGATGCCCAACTCCCTGAGCTTCTCTTTGTAGGTCGTCACCACCGAAACACTGTCAAAGACAGCATCGACAGCAACACCTGACAAGACTTTCTGTTCATCCAGGGAGATACCCAGTTTCTCGAAGGTACGACGAAGCTCAGGATCGACTTCGTCCATGCTCGTCAGTTTCTTCTTCGGCTTGGGAGCTGAATAGTAGCTGAGGGCCTGGTAATCGATAGGGCTGTACTTGAGATTGGCCCACCAGTGAGGCTCTTCCATCTTCTGCCATTGTCGAAAGGCTTTCAGGCGGAAGTCGAGCATGAACTTCGGCTCGTTCTTCTTCCGAGAAATGAGATGGATTGTCTCTTCGGTCAATCCAATGGGAATCTGGTCAGCTTCGATCTCGGAGATGAAGCCTTCCTTGTATTCCCTGTTGGCCAATTCCTGAAGTGTGCTGGTTGCGGTCGTCATCGTATCGTGTTCACTTCCTGTGGAGAAGTGTGAGTAAGGGAGTTGTCAATGATTCGATCACGGAACATGAGTGGAGTCAGCTCGTGAGTGGGAATGCTGTCGACAGGCCTTGTCAGCCGTTGACGCATGATGTTGATCAAGTCGTTGTTGTTGTGCAGCAGATCGGCGATAGTCAAACCATCGAGGATGTGCTGTATGCAGCCTTCCAGCGTATGCCAAAGGGAGCGAAGGTTACAGTTGCCATGATGCACACACGATCCTTCGGTTTCGGTGCCTGAATGCTTCTGGCAGAACTCTTCCTCTTCAAAGAGACGTTCGCCGATCGCTTTGAATACAGAACCCAACCCCATCTCATTGGCTGGCTTGGCCAGTTTGTAGCCCCCAGAACGTCCCAGAGTGCTTTCAATGAACCCTGTCTGCCTGAGCATGCTCAGTAGCTTAGCTGCGTAGGGCGTGGAAATACCTTCTTTTTCCGCTATGTCTGCAATACTTAAGCTGGTTTGCGACCCCGCCCGTGCGATCTGCAGCAGGCAGCGTAACCCATACTCTTCTTGTGCGGTGATCTTCATGTTGTAAGTTGCCTCTATCTATCAGGTTACGCATCAAATCGTTATTGTCTACTATATAGTGCATAATCCACGTGCCGTTGCATAAAGTTCGATATCACAAGGGCTTATGCCGAACGATGCTTGCTGGATTCCTTCGCCACGTCAGGTTGCACAAAGTCAATCTCCATGCTCGTACCAGCAGTTTTGCCCTTCACATTGATGTTGGCTAAATCCTACAGGCATGTTACACCCTAAATCGTGGGTGATTCTCGCCACATGAATGTCACCATCGGAGACAAGGATGTCAGCCGACTTGATCAACTTGATTCAGCAGTGGGGCAAGCCTCGAGTCCTGGTACTCGGGGACATCATGCTCGATCGCTACGTCTGGGGCGATGCGGAGCGGATCAGCCAGGAAGCGCCAGTCATTTTGCTCCGGGCTGATCGCCGTGAAGAACGACTCGGTGGTGCGAGCAGTGTAGCGACCATGCTCACCTACTTAGGAGCGGAAGTTGTCCTCGCCGGTGTCATCGGCCAGGATGGCGACGCTGATCGTGTCCGCAAGATCCTCGAAGATCTGGATATCGATCAGTCCGCTGTTCTCAACGATTCAGAGCGACCAACCACTGTTAAAGAACGCTATATCGGTCGAGCTCAGCAGAAGCATCCACAGCAGATGCTGCGAGTCGATTTCGAAAGCAGAGAGTGCCTCTCATCGGAGCTGGAAGCAAAACTGCAGCATGTCATCAGTGAAATGATTGAGTCCATTGATGTTGTTCTGGTCAGTGATTATGACAAGGGCGTCTGTACTCCTCGTCTCACGCAAGGCGTGATTCAGGCAGCTCGACAGGCGAAGATTCCTGTGCTGGTCGATCCCATTCGCTGCAAGGGTAGTGAATCGCCTCATCCCTACGACAAGTACCGTGGCTGCACCACGATGACGCCAAACCGTTTGGAAGCGAGCCTTGCTAGCGGCTTCCCGGTGCGCAATTCCGAAGAGTCTCTACAGGCGGCGAAGGAACTCTTGCATCGATATGAAATGGATGCCAGCATCATCACTCTCGATAAAGATGGTATGGCCATCGTGATGAATAACGGCACCCAGGCGGTGCTGCCCACTCGGCCACGACAGGTTTACGACATCACCGGTGCCGGCGATATGGTGCTCAGTGTCCTCGGCATGGCACTGGCTCATGGAACTGATTTCATCTCAGCCATTCGTGTGGCGAATATTGCCGGCGGTCTGGAAGTTGAAAAGATCGGCGTTGCCCCTGTCACTCGTGAGGAAATGATCCAGGATCTGGAACAGGCACAGCGCAACGAGCAAGCGAACAACCCAGCTATCAAGGTGCAGTCGCTCGAACCTCTTTTGCTGGAGATCAAGCGGCTACGCAGTCATGGTCGTCGCATCGTCTTCACCAATGGCTGCTTCGACATCCTGCATGCAGGACATGTGCAATATCTGCGGGAAGCCAAGGCACAGGGCGATGTGCTGGTAGTGGGCCTGAACAGCGATCAAAGTGTTCGGGAACTCAAAGGGCCAACTAGGCCTGTCACCTGCCAGGCCGAACGTGGCTTGGTGCTGGCTGCACTTTCCAGTGTTGACTTTGTCACCATCTTCGATGCCCATACGCCTTTGGAACTGATCGAAGCGATTCAACCTGAAGTGCTGGTCAAAGGCGCGGACTATCGCAAGGAAGAAGTCGTAGGTGCCCGCGAAGTCGAATCATGGGGTGGCCGAGTGCATCTGGCCGGTCTGCGACCGGGATGCAGTACGACAGGAACTATCTTGCGGATGACCGGGCATACCAATGAGGATGAAGAGCTACGCAAGGTAGCTTAATCATTGAAGTTACCAATCGAGGCGGAGCCTCGGTTGCAGTGTGTTCCCAGGCGGAGCCTGGGAACGAGAAGACGAATGCAGAGAAAGGATTCTCGCATGAAGCTGGCAGTGTTTCTGCCTAACTGGGTCGGCGATGTGGTGATGGCCACACCGGCTCTTCGTGCGCTGCGGGAGCATTTCAACGATGCCACCATCTATGGCGTCATGAAACCCTACGTTGCTGATGTGTTGGCCGGCACTGATCTGATTGATGAAACGATCTTCGATGAACGTCGTGGCTGGAGCCGGGGTGTGTTTCCGTTAGCCAGTCGGTTGCGTCGAGAGTCGATTGACCTGGCCATCCTCTTCACCAACTCGTTTCGCACTGCCTTCGTGAGTTGGCAAGGCAAGTGCAAGCAACGGATCGGGTATCATCGTGATGGACGAGGCTTGCTGCTGACCGATACTCTGAAGCCTATTGTCGATACGCATGGCAAGTTTCATCCCAGCCCGATCATCGATGCCTACAACCTGCTTGCTGAGAAGGCAGGTACACCGAAGCCTAGCCATCGAATGGAACTGGGTACGAAGCCCGAAGACGAACAGCAGGCTGATCAGGTCTGGCAGAAGTTCGAGATGTCGATCCATCGCCCGGTGATCGCCCTCAACCCTGGGGCAGCCTTCGGTTCAGCCAAGCAATGGCCGGCTCATCATTTCGCCCGGCTGGCCAGGAAGCTCGTGGACCAGATCGATGCCCAGGTGCTGGTGCTTTGTGGCCCCAAAGAACGTGACCTGGCCCAGATCATTGTTCAACAAACTGATCGAAATGATGTTCACAGCCTGGCCCAGGAGAAGCTGACGCTGGGTTTGACGAAGGCATGCATCCGGCGTTCTGATTTGCTGATCACAACCGATAGTGGCCCCCGGCACTTCGCTGCTGCGTTCAATCGTCCGGTAGTGTCCCTCTTCGGCCCGACACATATCGAATGGACAGATACCTTCTATGCCAAGGAAGTCCATCTCCAACATCGACTGCCTTGTGGCCCGTGCCAGCAGCGTGTTTGCCCAATCAAAGGCACTGATCATCATCGCTGCATGCAAGACCTGATGCCCGAAGAGGTTTTCTCGGCCAGCATGAAGCTGCTTAATGGCACGACGACTCTTAAACTGATCCAGCCCCCCACCCAACATCGGAGGGCATCGTAATGTTCTACCTGAATCCCCTCTACGAAGCGGACTTCTGGCAGCAAGGCTTCCGGAAAGTCGATGACTTCCTCGTCTGTAGCGAAGGAGTGGCCGTAGGCAGGCATGCTTCCCGGCATGTCAGGCGTATCCCATTGGGCGACTTTCAAATCTACCTCAAGCGTGAAGAGCCTGTTCAACTGAAGGATCGGCTTGAATCGTGGATGAGCGGCTTTGGCTGGAGTTCCAAGGCTCGACGAGAATGGCAGATACTGGTGAAGTTGCGCGAGCAGGGACTGCCTTGCCCGGAACCCCTGGCTGTCGGGGAAATCGGCAACCTGGCGTTCCTCGTGGTGCTTGGGTTTACCGATTCATGCGATCTTCCAACGTATCTTGCCTTCAGGCCTACTCAGGAAGAACGACACAAAGTGCTTCGCAACCTGGGGCATGCCATTGCCGATCTGCATCGAGCTGGGTTTACTCATCCTGATCTTTATGCCAAGCATGTGTTCGTCCATCGACCGACACTGAACGTCTCGTTTGTCGACTATCAACGTACCTGCATGGTGAAGAACATCAGCATGCCCAGTCGTTGCCGAGAACTGGCCAGATTGGATGCAACCTTGCATCCCGGTGCGGTACCGGCCAAGGAACGCCTGACCTTTCTGCATGCCTATCTGCATCGAGCCTTCGGGCAGGTCCAATCGCGACAAGTGAAGCAGGCGGTGCAGCTGGTTTCTGCCGAAGCCAGCAGGCTGCTCCATCGCCGACGGATTCATGCGATGTACGCCGAGACAGCCTTGCTCTCCGGCGATGTTTCCGTGGTGACCTACTGCCGTGTTCGTGTGCCTGATCCAGCTGATCGCATCACGGAGATCGAGCCGCCAGTGCAACTCCGCAGGAATCGGGCATGAATTGGTCTCAACGATTCACCCAGGGCCAGTGGCAAACACAGACGACTCCTGCCTGGAGCAGCGTCGTCGGCGATGATTTTGTTAAAACGATCATGGACTGGGAGATTACAGACGACTTTCATTCCAAACAGGGACGGTCCACAGGTCGATTGGTGATGAACGATGGCGACCTGATCGTTTATCTGAAACGGCACTGGCAACTTCCCTTACTCAATCGTGTGCTTGCGTGCATTTTCCCGCTAGGACGCTGGACACCGGCAGTTGAGGAATGGCAGAACCTTCAGGCCGCCCAGGAACAGGGAATTAAAGTCCCTGAACCGTTAGCTGTAGGACAGCGAATAGGCCCCGGTCTGCAACTGCAAAGCTTCCTCGTCATTCGTGAACTGACCGGCATGCTGCCGTTACATCAGGCGATTCCATTGGCATACTCGATCCTGCCTAGCTCCACGTTCAGTTCCTGGAAGCGACAACTACTGAGTGAGGTGACAGCCATCGCCCGTCGGCTGCACTCGATGAGCTACTACCACAAGGATCTCTACCTCTGCCATTACTATGTGGAGAAACCTCAGCAGACCGATCATTCGCCTGGGCCACTGACATTGATCGACCTGCACCGGTTCGCCCGGCATCGGCTGCTAGGCTGGCGATGGCAGATCAAGGATATCGCTCAGCTTTTGTTTTCAACCTATGGCGTTGCAGGGCTGGATGATCGAGATCGGGAGTTCATCCTGGAGGCGTATCGAGGAACAGAAACTCGAACCGCCAGGGATCAATGGTTCGAATCCTCCGTTCGGTACAAAGCCCAGCGCTACGCCCGGCACAATGGTATTGAGGAAACGACGCCCCAGACATCAACAGGGAAGGCAGCCTGATCGATGAAGATCGCACTCTGTTACGAAAGCATGATGCCGAACAAGGGAGGGTGCGAAACCTACCTCGCGGATTTGGCGTGCAGCCTGGTGGCCGATCATCATGAAGTACACTTGTTTACCACACGCTACGATGCCCAGGCCTTTCCGGATGCTGTCATGTATCATCTGCTGCCCCAAAGCACGGGGGTACGATTCCTTCGTCCCTGGCAGTTTGCCAAAGCTTGTCATCAATCGTTGCAGCAACACTCGTTCGATGTCACGGTAGGCTTCATCAAAACCTGGGGACAGGATGTGCTCATGCCCCAGGGCGGCTTCCATGTGGCCAGCACTGAACATAACCTGCAAAAGAATACATCGCCGCTCCTGCGGGGCTTCTTGAGGCTGGTTCAGAAGATCGATCCGAAGCAGTGGTCGTTCCGTGCCCTGGAACGGCGTCAGTTGTTTGACTTTGCCTCGCTGCTGGTGGTGCCCAGCAAGATGGTGCAGCGACATGCATTGGAATATTATCAAATCGGCGAATCTCGAGTTAAGGTGGTGCATAACGCCATTGATACAGAACGGTTTCCGACGCAGGATCGACTGTTGATCCGTTCTCAGATGCGAGATCAACACCAGCTCTTGCCTGAAGATAACGTCGGCCTTTTTGTAGGGCATAACTATCGGCTCAAAGGGTTGATTCCTCTATTTCATGCCATTCAGCTACTGCCCAAGGATGTCCACTTTCGTCTGCTGGTTTGCGGTAGTGCTGAATACCATCGATTCGAAAGCATGGCTCAACGAATGGGCATCTCAGATCGGGTTCGCTTCCTTGGCTTTCATCCCGATGTCCGAGAAGCCTTCTTCGCATCGGACTTCCTGATTCATCCTTCGTTCTACGATCCGTGTGCGCTGGTCACGATGGAAGCACTGGCGTGCGGTTTGCCGGTGATCACCACGAAACTGAATGGCGGCTCGGAGCTGCTGCCGACATCATTGGCTGCGCTGACTATCGAGACCCCGCACGATCATGAGGCAATGGCTAGAAATATCGTAAAGTTATGCCAGCCGATGGAACGAGCCTTGCTCTCCCGCGCGGCACGGGAGGCGGCTAAGTCGTGGACGTTTGCCGACCATTATCGGGCGCTGCTCGCCATCTTTGAAGAAGTCGCCCGGGCCAAGAGACCCACACAGTCAGTAACGAGACCCGGCCTCGTTTCCTGATTGACCTATCTTGGAATAGGGAGAACGCACACCGGCATCGGCACTTTGATGCTCGAACCGGTGGGCGTCAGGCCGCCCGTCTTTTCATCGATCCGGAAAACCACCACGTTCCCAGTATCCTGGTTGGCCGCTAGCAGGAAGTTGCCACAAAGGTTGAAGTTGCGAGGGGTTTTGCCACCGGTGCTAGCATGACCGAGAGGTTCCAGAGAGCCATTCTCTTTCACTGCAAAGATGGCAATGCTGTTGTGTCCTCGGTTGGAGACGTAGACAAACTTGCCCGTGGGATGCACCTTCACTTCAGCGGTGGAGTTTCCTTTAACCTCGCCGGGCAGGGTCGAGACCGTTTCAAGTTGTTTCAGCATCCCGGTCGTTGCATCGAAACTGGCTTCATCGTAACGGTAGGTAGTCACGCTGGAAGTCATTTCATTGTTAGAGTAAGCGAAGCGTCCATTTGGATGGAACGCAAAGTGACGTGGGCCGCCACCAGCCGGAGTTTGAACAGTCTGATGCGGTGTCAGCTTGGCATGAGCGGCATCGAGGCGGTAGATACGTATCTCATCGGTGCCCAAATCAGCGGCGAAGGCAAAACGATTGTCTGGCGAGACATTGATCGAATGGGCATGCGGCCCTTCCTGGCGTTGCTTATCTATGCTCTTTCCGGTGTGTTGTACAAATGAAGCTGCTTCACCTAACGAACCATCCTCCTTGATGGGCAGGGCATTCACGCTGCCACCCGAATAGTTGGCTACCATAACACACTTGCCCGTTTTATCGAGGGAAAGGTGGCAAGGAGCGCCGCCGCCGGTAAGTTGGGAGTTGATCTTGGAAAGAGTCCCGTCTGACTCGTTAATGCGAAAAGCAGTGACGCCGCCACCCTTCTTGCCTTCTGTGGTCTCTACTTCGCTGACGGCATAGAGCCACTTCTTATTGGGATGCAGGGCCAGGAAGGAAGGATTGGCTACCTTGGCTGCCAGACGTGGCTCACTGAGTTTACCCGTGCCATCCAGTTCAGCGACATAGATGCCTTCACTGCCCCGAGCGGTATAGGTGCCGAAGTAGATTCGCTGGGTGGTGGGGTCGTCCGCCATGGTCGTTCCTGAAAATAATGACATCGATACCGTCAGGAGTAAAAGGCGAACCATGATCATCCCCATTAAGTAGTCGGGTGTTTGCCGATATTGATCAGAATCTGTCGAACGCTGTCGATGCGGTTCAGCACGTAGAAGTGAATGCCGGGCACACCAGCGAGCAGCAGTCCTTCGAGTTGCTTGGTACAATGGGCGATGCCAACAGCCACCTGCCCGGCTGGGTCATCGTTGTATCGCTGAAGATCGTTCACGAGCTTGTTCGGCAACTTCGCTTTGCATAGAGTTGTGATCCGCTGCACCTGCTTCAGGCTTAGCACTGGCAAAAGTCCAGGGACGATGGGAACTTCAACCTTTCGATCGTGACATTGATCGCGAAAACGAAGGAAGTCGTCGTTGTCATAAAAGAGCTGAGTGTAGACAACATCACCGCCCAGATCAACCTTGCGAACCAGATTCTCCAGATCGCTCTCGTGGCTGGTCGCTTCGATGTGTGTTTCAGGGTACCCCGCCACGCCGATGCCGAACTGCGGGAACTCGGTCTTGATCAACTTCACCAGTTCACTGGCATAACGAAGGCCGTTTGTGGTCTGTTGAAAGACGGTTTGTCCTTGGGGCGGGTCGCCACGGAGTGCCATGATGTTGGCTACGCCGGCTTGTTTGGCATCCTTAAGCCAGCTTCGAATCTCATCGATTGTGGAACCAACACAGGTAAAGTGGGCTGTGATGGGCGGCCTGATCTCACTGATGAGTTTCCTGGCAATCTCCAGCGACTTTGTACGAGTACTGCCGCCAGCCCCGTAGGTAATGGAAAGAAAAACGGGCTGATATCGGGCAAGCTGTCGACTCGTCTCGTACAGCGCCGACTCGGCAGCTTCTGTCTTCGGGGGGAAGATTTCAAACGACCAGCCGATTTGTCCTGGTCGGTAATACTGTTGCATCGTCGCAAAGTCTCGTAAATGTCGATCAAGGTGTAAGGGCATGTTAGTATGCAAGGGGTGTTTGGCTAGCAACAACTCCAGCGTCGAATGTGGCCAACTTCATGGAAACTGAAAGAATATGAGCGATTGCCTTCCTATTTTCACACACCTTTAGCGATTTATCGGGTTTTACTGTCCAGGAGACCAAGTTCATGTGCTACAGTAGAAAAGCACATGAATGGAATCAGGCTCAAATGAATTACAATGAGCAGATAGAGCATTGGATGGACGATCATCCAAAAACGACCGTGAACAACAGTAATGAGTCTCATCCATGGCCACGCCCACCAAAGGGACGGAACTGCTTGATCTGGTGCGAAAAAGCGGTTTGCTGGAGCAACCTAAGATCGATGGCTACGTCACTTCGTTGCAACAAGAAGGCGTAGTAGAGGAAGATGCGACTCGCCTGGCTTCGCGCATGGTGAAGGACGGGTTAATCACCGTCTTCCAGGCACGCCAGATGCTTCGTGGGCGATATCGTGGTTTCTTTCTCGGTAAGTATAAAGTGCTGGAACCGATCGGTTCCGGCGGCATGGCGGATGTTTACCTTTGTGAACACAACGCCATGAAGCATAAAGTGGCGATCAAAATTCTCCCCATAGAAAAGCTGAAAGATCCGAGTCTGCTAGGCCGCTTTAAGCGTGAAGCGCAGGCGATTGCCAGTCTGAATCATCCCAACGTGGTGCGGGCCTTCGATCTTGATAACGAAGGCAATCTACATTACCTCGTGACGGAATATGTTGATGGCTGCAATCTTCAGGACTTCATCAAGAAGAACGGGCCCATGGAGCCGGAGCGTGCCGCGAATTACATAGCTCAGGCTGCAGCCGGACTTCAACATATTCAGGAAGCAGGTCTGGTACATCGTGATATCAAGCCGGGCAACCTGTTACTTGATCGCTCCGGCATCGTCAAACTTCTCGATTTAGGTCTGGCACGATTCAACGATATCGAACGTCAGGATAATCTAACGCGTGATTTCGACGATGGTCGAGTATTAGGCACTGCCGATTACATCGCCCCCGAACAGGGTATCAAAGGCAGCGATGTGGATATCAAAGCCGACATCTACAGTCTCGGAGCTACCTTTTACTTTCTGTTGAAAGGCGAGGCGCCGTTTGAAGGCGCTACCGTCACGCAAAAACTCCTTTTCCATCAGATCAAGGAGCCGCCTCCGCTCCCCGATCATGTGCCGGCTGATCTTGTTGAAACCATCAAGCTGATGATGGCCAAAAAAGCGGCTGATCGCATTCAATCGCCGGGAGAAGTCATTGACCGGTTGATTCCTTACATAACTGAACCGGTGCCGCCCGTAGAAGAAGAGATGCCGCCCCGTTCCTCGGCACTGGGTGCTCAACCGAAATCAACCGGTCCTAAAAGCTCTTCACGGTTGTCAGGTCGGATGGCGATGACAGGCTTATCGCATCCACCTCTTTCGAGTTCGGGCTCTGGTCGAGTGGGACCGCGTTCCGGCATCGATCCTGCCCTGCGCTCAACACCGCATGCGGGTGTGAATATTCCCACGACGCCCAATCACGCGATGGCACCGTCCATTCCTGAGTTGGTGGACGATGATGAGGAAATGCAGCAGATCAATCCCCTTGTTCAGGATGACCAAGAAGAGGAATTGGTTCAGCCATTCATCCGCAGATATCGCTGGTTGATACTGGGTGTCGCGGCGGCTGTTCTCCTGGCGTGTGCTCTTCTGGTCTATCAGATCATCCATTCCACCCTGGATCAGGGACCTCCGCTGAAGACTGGCGGATACACCAAGATCCCCACGGTTGTTGCTCCCGGAAAAGAAACCTCTGGCTCGGAACCTGATCCATCCAAAGGTAATCCAAAGGACAAGGAAGGGAAAAAGGAGCCAGGTGATAGTAATAAGAAGCCTTAAGGTTATTCAGCATTCAGAACTGGTTTTTTTGAGAAAGACTGATCGCCAGACGATGACGATGCTTAACCACGTTATTGACGAGGTTACGTCTGATCAAACTTGGCAAATCCAAGAGCGTGTTGTGGCACTGCAAGAGAATTGATCAGCGCCACGTCTGCTGTCGGCAGACTTCCGCAATGGCTGTTTCGTCAGCCAGATGCCGAGCGTTCAAATTTTCTCCGGCCAATAGTTGTAAGGCAGCTTCGTGCTCGTCGCGATCCATGATTATCAGGATGATCTCCACAGCATATCCCCGTTGACGCAATGCGCTCAGTGCGATAGCGGAAGCGGGTGTGACGTGCGAAAGAATAGCGATAATGGTTGCATCTCGAGGTAAATGGCTTTCAGCTTCGTCAATCAAATCAGGCAATTCCAGACCTTCATTAAGTTCCAATCGTGCCAGCGTTTCACGCAGTAATTGAAGCTGTTCAGGCCCGCGACGGGTGGAAACAACAATGGGTTGCAGACGTGCATGGTCTTCGCGTTGCGACGCTTCAGCCAGTGCCAGCCTGCGGGTCAGAAAGTTGGCTGCGCCGTCATCGGTCTCTGTGTTCCAGCCCTCCAGCCGGATACGCTGGGCGGCATCACGACCGTTACTGATCAGTCCAATCTGCTGGCCCATTTGATACACGGCATTGGCCAGCGACATGGCCATGGTCACTGCCAGTTCAGATCGATAAGGTTCGCCCCGGAGATGGTATGAGTCCACATGAAAGTCCAGCAGGATGGTTGCCCCGGCAATCGTGCTTGGCTCATATACTTTGCAATGTAACGCTCCCAGCCGAGCTGTCGTTCGCCAATGGACTCGGTTCATGGCATCGCCGGCTTGATAGGCACGAACGCCGGCGATACGGGTCGGGTCTTCAAAAAGACGGTGACTAAGACGAATCTCGCCTATCGGACGCTTGGATGCCAGATCGTAGCCTTCCAAAGGAACTATTTTGGGGTACACCAGCAGAAACTGAGGTGCTGCAGCCACTCGGAATCGGCGGTACAGGCCAAACAGATCACCTCCTTCCAGTACTAGTGGCCCAAACTGGTAGAAGCCTCGCATCCTCGGTGTGATCTCGTATCGGAGAAACTTTTGGCTGTTCCCCCACAATAATGTGATTCGCTGTCGTTTGCCTTCGATCTGTAGTCTTGGTGGGCGAGACTGTAGGTAATTCTCGGGTTGGAAGTCTTCGACTAGCACCCAGGGAATCGGGATGGGGCCTCGATTTCCGATGGCTACCGAGATCGGTACGGTTTCGCCAATGTCAATTTCTTTGAGTTTAGGTCTACGATCAGCATAGATGTTTTGTCCCCACGTCACCGCCAGGAAACGGCTGACAAAGATCAAACCCAATAGCGCGTACATGGCGTAGGCTAGCAAACCCAGACCGAAGAACAGGGCCACTGCAAGGATGGCCAATGATGCGAGAATCCAGCGGATCATAACAAACCTAATAGCCCGGTAACATTACGCAGACTTTGATTCCGTGGTGGGTACGGGGACGGCTGTATCGCTGAGAATGCTCTCAACTACTTTGATAGCGGTGAGCTTTCTTAATCGCGCCTCCGGCTTCAAAATGATTCGATGGGCCAACACGGCAACTGCCAGTCGTTTGACATCATCGGGAAGTACAAACTGGCGACCACGTATAGCGGCAAGGGCCTGCGAACAGCGGTACAGCGCTATGCTGCGCGGGGGCTGCCGCCCAGACGAATATCATCGTGGCTCCGTGTTTGTGCCACCAGATCGAGCATGTACTTGCGGACTTTATCATCCACAAAGACTTCACGAATCGCCTTTTGACAGGTGAGAAGTTCTTTCTCGCTGCATACCGGTTCCAGTTCATCAATAGGATGGCTTTTCTGTTGGCGATCCAGCATTTTGGCTTCTTCATCAATCGATGGATACCCGAGACTCAGACGGATAAGGAAGCGATCAAGCTGGGCTTCGGGAAGAGGGAAAGTGCCTTCATGATCTATGGGATTCTGTGTCGCAATCACCACGAACGGGCTTTTCAGGATGTGGGTGTTGCCATCGACGGTCACCCGTCCTTCCGCCATCGCTTCAAGCAAGGCAGACTGAGTGCGGGGAGTCGCTCGATTGATTTCATCGGTCAGCACAATCTGGGCGAAGATCGGCCCGGCACGAAACTCAAACTCACCGCTCTTCTGGTTATAGATCGAAGCTCCTGTAACATCGGTGGGTAGTAAATCAGGGGTGCATTGAATGCGTTTGAAAGTGCAACCCACGCTTCGCGCAATGCTGCGCCCAAGCATGGTCTTGGCAACGCCGGGAACGTCTTCCAGTAAAATGTGCCCTTCCGCAAACGTGGCCACTACTGAAAGCACCACAGGCTGTCGCTTGCCCAGGATGACCTTTTCAATGTTGTTGATAATACGGTTCGCCAGCGCGGCTACGTCTGCTTGAGCCATGATGTGTTCCAAAGATCGCTATCGATTTACTATAGCGTAAACAATAAGGTCTGTGATAGCAGCACTTTTGAGAATGTATAAGTATGCACCGTGAACCCGGCTGGTTTTTCTGGCGAGTGAGCACACTTTTCATGGGTGGTTTGCTCGTTCTCCTTCCTGTCTGCCTGCCACTATTTGAACTCCTGCGATCACCTTCCGCCTGGAAAGTCTGGGCTGAGTGGGATCGAATGGCAGAAGTCGTGAAGAATACCCTGATCGTAGCCGCAGCGAGTAGTCTCCTGGCGATCAGCCTGGGGCTCGTCACATCGATAATCCTGGTTCGCACTTCGCTGATGGGCAGATGGGTTTGGTGTGTTCTGTTAAGCGTGGGCCTGTTTATTCCTTTGCCCATGTTGATGAGTGGCTGCTACCTGGTAGCTCAATCGTTTGGAGCTTCGATGCCTGCCTTGTGGTCCTATGAAGCGAGGATGATGGGTACGATCGTCATTCATGGGATGATGGGATTGCCGTGGGCCGTATTGGTGCTTTCACTCGGGTTACTGTGGATTGAACCGGAACTTGAAGAGGAGATGTCGCTATACGCTTCATTTGCTACCTTGCTTCTTCGAATCATCCTGCCGCGCTGCTGGCCGTTTCTGGGCATGGCGGTGCTGTTGGTCAGTTGGCCTACCTGGCATGAAATCACCGTCACCGATTTCTTCAAAGTGCGAACCATAGCTGAAGAGGTCTATCTACAACTGAACGATGGCAGCTTTGAAGAAGCGCCTCGTGCCGTGGCTGCGGTATTGCCCTGGTGCCTGCTGATCATTCTGCTGACAGTCTACATCATGCAAAAGTGGCGCCAGCAATGTCCCAGGAATTGGCCGAGCAATGCCGGGCAGCGGCGATATGCTTTGGGAAACTGGCAGATCATCGCACAGTTGTGGATGGCGTTCGTCATCAGCCTGCTCGTGCTGGTTCCATGCCTAGGGCTCTTCATGCGTGCTGGCATGGATTACACCGGCGGGGCAGGGCATGTCTGGTCTCTCAGCTTAGTGACGAAACGAGTCGGTAACGTGATCACCAATCAATCAGGGATCTTGCTACAGAGCCTGTGTATATCAGCGTTCACAGGAATCCTCACAGCTTTCACAGTGCTTGTTCTATTGTGGCTGGCGAGGGGGGCCCAGCGGTTGGAAACCCTATTTTGGTGGTGTGCGGCTCTATTGTGGTCAATCCCTGGACCGCTGATCGGCCTTGGGTTGTTGAGCCTGATTCAACTGCTCATCCAATCACCGGGCGGGGCTTTCTGGTCATCCTGGCTCTATAGTGAACCTTCGCCGATTCCAAACATTTGGTCGGGCTATCTTCGCTTTCTTCCCTTAGCGTGGCTGGCACTCTGGCCAGTAGCGTGCGTGCTACCGAAGGAATGGGATGAAGTTTCCTGGCTCGATGGTGCCTCTCCCTGGCGTCGTTTTCGGATATTATTCTTCCCTCGACTCATCTTTCCTACATGGGGAATCGCCTTGGGGATAAGCTTGCTGGCCCTGGGTGAAATCAGTGCCAGCAAGCTCATCACTACGCCTGGCTATTTGCCGTTATCCCATCATCTCTTTCAACAACTTCATGCCGGAGCTGATTCGGAGGTGGCGGCACTGTCGCTTACACTTCTCTTTCCCGCGCTCATCAGTGTTGCCGGTGTGGGCATGTTACTAACTTTCAATCGATTCCAATTTTGGAAGAGGCAAGAGGTCCGGCGCAATGAAGCGGGCCCGTGCCTCTGAGCTGAAGAGGGTTTCGCGCCGGTAGTGTTGAAGTAGCGCAGTCAGAGTGCGATCAAAAAGCAGCGGGTGAGCCAGCTTGAAATCGGCAAACACGTGATGAGTCGGCAGTTGCTCACGCCCTACGGCAATCAGTCGAGTGAAGACTACTGTAATCGTTTCGTGGTAGGCGAGAGCCTTCTTGAGAACTGTATCGTTGTAGGTGCTGATGCCTTGACGAATACGATCAAGCGCTGAGGTATAAGTCGATGAAGATAGCATCAACCAGGCGAGTCGAATGTGTGCTTCATGAGTCCATTCTGAAGCCGGCAACTTGCAATGCAGGAACGATTTAAGAAAGTCTTCGTCGGTCATGGTACACTCCATCAACCTGGAAAGCCTAGGTTCCTGCCGAGATGCCGGGGGTATTACACTAAGCACAGTCTAAAGATCATTAGGCCGTTATGACGTTCACCAAAAACGAAAGCGGCATGACCGAGGTCATGCCGCTTTTGGTCGTTGAAACGAGTGTACTATTTCTTCTTCTCGTCCTTCTTGGGGGCGGCAGCGGCAGCCTTGGCTCCAGCAGCGGCTGGCTTGGCTCCTGCTGCTGGTGTCGCACCGGCGGCTGGTGCTGCTCCCTCTTCACCTTCAGCGGCCTTGGCCTTCTTGGGCTTCTTAAGCATGACTTTCATCACACGGGTCTTGGGGATACCGTAGGGGCTTGTGCCTTCCTTCCATTTGTCTTCTTCCATCATCTTGGTGATGCGTTCGACACGGGTCAGGACGCTACGGACCTGCACAATACCACTCTTGCGTTTCAGGCTCTTATCGATGGACATGTCGGTTTCCAGACGGGTTCTTTAGGCATGTTAGTTTAAGAGGAAGTGGTTCGCAGGCAAGAGGGGCTTGACGACATTACCGACTAGTTATGACAGGAGCAGCTCTCCGGTAAACCCCTGCTTTTGAGCTAATTTGCCGTAGAATAGGCAATTGTCATGGAGGATGCCTGCATGAGTCGTCCCAAGTGGGTCTTCGCCGCTTTTGCTGTCATGGCAATAGCCTGGACCGGTTGGCTATTGTACATGGCTTTGACAGTCGCCAATCCCGATGTCGTTTCCGCGCCTCAGTTACACTTTGCTACGCTGGTAGTAGCTGCCGAGGTAACGGTACATGGCAATACCGCCGAAGCTAAGATCGTGAGACAATTTAAGGACGACATGAAAGGCAGGAGGCAGGCTCCATTGCCTGCAACCATCAAGGTTCAATGGTCTGATAAATATCCAGCTCCTACCAGTCAACCAATGTTATTGGCTCTCAAACGCAGTCCATTGCCCGCAGAACCGGAAACCTACGAAGTTGCTCGGATCCCCCGGCCTGACCGGCTTCTCCCTCCAGTAGTCTATCCCTATACCGACAGCGTCAGGATTCAAACTGAACGAGTGTTGGGTGCCAGGTAACTCGCTCTTCAATCAAGGCTTCTCCACCGTGATGGCGAAGAAAATTGGAGCAGCACTCAGCTTTTCGTCTTTCTTGAAGAACTCGATCTCTGCAATCTCTTCTCGACTCTTCGGCTCAATCGAGAAGTATCGAAGATGACGTTCATTGTCTATCTTGTGTACTACAGGCGCTGTGGGCACGTTTCCGTGAGGCATTTTCCAGTCTGCGAAGTGGACACCGTTGATAAGTTCGTGTTCCTCAGTGTTACCATTCTTATAGCGGATACGAGCGACGAGGTAGACATTTCGAGCCGTGATATGGGGAAACGCCCAGCCGGAGATCCCACCCAGAACATGTATGACTTTGGCACTGGTATTGCACGAGACAATGGCCCAGGTAGGACGGCTCTTGGTAAACGGTGTGTCTCCTCCTCCAAAGATAAGTGTGTTTGGAACAGTGGTACCTTGGGGATCGATCAGATCAAAAGGGACGCCATAGTACATGCAACGGCCCCATTTTGGCAGCGGGATCGTGTTCGTAAATGCATCGGTCTCCTCTTGGACGAAAATATGCTTCGTGCTGATAACATTAGCCACCTTGCTCAAATCGAGAATAACGCATTTACTTTCGTTCACTTCCTTGCCGGCGGGACTTTTGATGACCGGATCAGTTTTGCTATTGTCCGGAGCAGTTGAAGCTTGAGACACTTGTGCCCTGTCGGAAGGCTGCGAGGTGGAAGTTTCTCCGGAGCCTTTGATCAAAAAAAGCATCAAAAGCGTGATTAATCCCAAACCCATGCATGTGACCATGGCCGTCACTGCCATCCTTGGCGATACAGTAAATCCACGAGATTTAGTAGCATTAGGGCTGGCGACAAGCTGTTTCGTCTGCTTTGAGGTCTGTGATGTCTTTCTTGTGACATCATGGACCTTGATGGTTTCAGGCTCAGCAGTTGGCACTACCGGGGCTGCCGGCGAGCTTGGCTGCCCGGATTGTGAAAAGGGCAGTAGAGCATCAATCACTTCGCCGGCGTTGCTGTACCGCTTTTCGGGTTTTTTCGCCATTAGTTTGGCGACTATGGCGTTGAGCTGAGGAGGTATTGATGGTTGGAACGCAGATAGATCGGGTACTTTGGTCAATTGATGGCTTACCAATATTTGAGCGGCTGTTCCACTAAATGGTGGAACGCCGGCGATCAGCGCGAACAGAGTTGCGCCTAAGCTGTAAAGGTCGCTGCGGGCATCGACCTTGCCCCCAATGGATTGCTCCGGCGAAATGTAGTCTACCGAACCGTACACTGCGTTCGGGTTCAGCATCTTCGTGAGGTTGTCTGCGTCTTCGTTTAATGATCTTGCCAGGCCCATGTCCAGAATTTTGATGTGACCTTCATTGCTGACAATGATGTTGTCGGGCTTAATGTCCCGATGGATAAATCCTTTCTCATGGGCATGTTTGAGGCCAGTGGCAGTCTTGATGATATAGCGTACGGCTATCTGGTAAGGGAGCGGCCCTTTGGCTGTTATCACCTGTCTGAGCGTTAGCCCGGAGATGTATTCCATCACCAGAAAGTGCGTGCCCGCGCCTTCGTTCACATCGAATACTTTGACTATGTTGGGATGATCCAGTGCGGCAGCGGCACGGGCTTCCCGGTAGAAGCGCTTTAGAAGTTCAGGCTTTTTCGCCTTCTCCGATTGCAGTGCTTTAATGGCGACTCGGCGATGCAGTGTCATATGTTCCGCCAGGAAAATACGACCCATGCCTCCTTTTCCAATCGGTTCCAACACCTTGTAGGGGCCAAGAATAAAGCCCAGGTGTTTTCCAGAGAGCAGTACCTTACCCTGAAAAGAAGTGATCAAACCTTGCTTGAGCATCAAGGCTGATATTGCAGCGGGATTTTTCAGAATGGTTGGGTTGTCATGCTCGAACTTCTGCACAACATCTTGACTGAGGAGTCCGCTCTTTCGGACGAGTTTGAGAAAATCCACATCTGACGAGATCGCAGAAATCATGGCATTACCGGGTGTGAATCAGATTAGCTGTCATCGAACTATAGCTCAAAAACGCAATAAAACGCAAATGGACGATAGTTATCGGGTTGGATGAGATGCAGAAGATGGAGAACTCTGGGTAAGTGAGCTTTTCAGCTTTCGGCTTTTCTGATATACAGCGGCTACTTTCATATCAGCTTTGTTTGCTTCCGGGGGAGATCATGGAACGGATTCTGTGTTCTATCGTATTGGTATTGGTGATAGCCAGTTGCCTGCGGGCAGACCCGGAAAAGCCCAGCGTTGGCACTACCAGCCCGCCCCCCGCAGAGGGCCAGATGTTCGGTGAATTGACTCACGATTTTGGCATAGTGCCACGTGGTTCCCAGCTCCTGCATCGGTTTAGTTGGCGAAATACCACCGATAAGCCCATGGAACTGGTCGAATACCAACGTTCCTGCGGCTGCACGACCGTAACCATCACTCCCAAAGTCGTCGAACCAGGGCAAATGGGCCACATCGAAATGTTGATGGATACCAAGCCCTTCGCCGGTGAAAAAACAGTAAACCTGAGCCTGGTATTTGGTCCCGCTAAGCAGGTTAGCGCTCAATATCAGGTCAAGGCCTTCAGCCGGGGTGACATTGTTTACAATCCTGGCCACTTTGGGTTCGGCGTCATCAATGAAGGTGCTACGCCAACTGCGGTGTTGGACATCGAGTACGCCGGCAACTTCGATTTCAAGATTCTGGGTGTAGCTGAACAACCTGCCGGTCTTGATGTCAAGATTTCAGAAAGCTATCGGCGAACCGGCGGGGTGGGATACCACATCAGCACGACGTTGTCGAATGAACTGGCCAGCGGAGACTACAAGCAGACGATTCAACTGCGCACCAATGATCCATCCAATCCCATTTTGCCGGTTTTAGTCGATGCCACCGTGCGATCTTCACTGACAGTGGTGCCAGACAAGCTTTTCTTCGGAACCGTGAAAGCTGGCGGTACGATGAACAGGCGTGTGACCCTTCGATCTTCCCTCCCTTTTAAGGTTCTTGCGGTCGATGGTCAGGGACCAGGCCTCTCCGCCGTGGTGCCGCAGACGACAAACGCCGTCCATTCGATTCTCGTTCAATGGCGGCCGACAGATGCAGGAGAGCTGCGAGCAGAGTTGCGCATCCGAACGGATAGTGAGAAGTTTCCCCTGGTCATCTTGCCGGTCAGCGGGATAGCACAGTAGCGAGGATCACCCCTTAAGGTTGAAAGGTTGAACACGCACATTCCAAACCTATAACTCCTCTGTTGGCAATGTTCTAACAGCGGAGTGTTCTCATGGCAGTGCGCGTAGCAATTAACGGGTTCGGTCGCATCGGTCGCATGGTGATGCGCATCCTGGCTCAGCGGGGCGGGTTTGATGTGGTCGCCATCAACGATCTTGACGATCCCAAAGGTCTGGCTCATCTCCTCAAGTACGACAGTGCTCACGGCAAGTTCTGCAAGTCCGTAACGGTCGATGGCGACGTCATGACTGTCGACGGCAAGCCCATTAAAGTGCTGAAAGAGAAGGTTCCCGCCAATCTGCCTTGGGCAGCCATGAAAGTCGATATCGTCATCGAATGCTCCGGTGTCTTTAACGATAAGGAAAGCCCCAAGGGTGGCTTCGGCGACCACATCAAAGCTGGTGCCAAAAAGGTGATCATTTCTGCCCCGGCCAAGGGTGAAGATATCACCGTCGTCATGGGGGTGAACGACAGCAAGCTGACCAAAGAGCATCAGACCATTTCTAACGCCAGTTGCACCACCAACTGCCTGGCTCCGATGGCGATGGTACTCGATGAAACCTTCGGCATTGTGAATGGTGTCATGAATACCATCCATGCCTACACCAACGATAAGCGCACCGCCGATCAGATTCATAAGGATCTGCGTCGTGCCCGTGCCGCTGCGGTCAACATCATCCCCAGTTCCACCGGTGCAGCCAAGGCTATTGGCCTGGTATTGCCGCAATTGGCAGGCAAGCTCGATGGTCTTTCTCTGCGTGTTCCTGTCATCACCGGCAGCATCACCGATCTGACCGTGACGCTGAAGAAGGAAGTAACCCCTGAGGAAGTGAACGCAGCTATCAAGAAGGCTGCCGACGGAAAGCTCAAAGGCATTCTGGAGTACAGCGAGGAACCGCTCGTTTCCAGTGACATCATAGATAATCCCCACTCTTGCATTTTCGATGCACTGAGCACCATTGTCAGCCCCAAGGGTAAAGGCACGATGGTGAAAGTCCTTGGCTGGTACGACAACGAATGGGGCTATAGCGAACGCACCGTCGACCTCGCCACCAAGGTTTCGAAAATGATGTAATCTTTACGACCGGGGGGCGTAAGCCCCCTGAGTAAGTTCGTATTTACGTCCCCGGCTTCCTCCGGGGACGAGTCGTCAGGAGCAGAGCCATGGCCAAGAAAACCCTCACCGATCTGACCAATCTCAAAGGCAAGAAAGTCCTCATCCGGGTTGATTTCAACGTGCCTCAGGACGATGCCGGCAACATCAGCAACGACCGCCGCATTCGTTCAGCATTGCCGACGATTCAGCATGTGTTGAACGCCGACGGCAGCGCCATCGTGATGAGCCATTTTGGGAGGCCCAAGGGTGATCCTAAGAAGGATGCTCCGTTTACGATGAACAAGATCGCTGCCCGCCTCAGTGAACTGCTGGGCAAGCCTGTCAAGAAGATGGACGCCGTCGTAGGAGCGGAAGTCAAAGCGGCTGTGCAGAATGTTGGTCCTGGTGAAGTCATCCTCTTGGAGAACCTCCGCTTCCATGCTGGCGAACAGAAGGGCGACGAAGCCTTCGCCAAAGAAATCGCCGCTCTGGGCGATGTCTATGTTAACGACGCCTTCGGAACCTGCCATCGTACTGATGCATCGATGTATGCGGTGCCTGCTGCCCTGGCCATCAAGCCCCGTGTCGTCGGTTTCCTTGTTGCGAAAGAGCTTGAGATACTCGGCCAGCTACTGAGCAAGCCGCCACGACCGCTAATCGGCGTGATGGGCGGGGCCAAAGTTTCCGACAAGATGGGCTTCATCAAGAGCATGCTCAAGCGGGTTGACAAGCTCCTCATCGGCGGGGCGATGACCTACACCTTCATGCTCGCCAAGGGGCAAACGATTGGCAGCAGCAAGGCTGAGGCGGACAAAGTCGATCTGGCCAAGGAGTTGTTGGCTTTGGGTGGCGACAAGATCGTGCTTCCTGTCGATCATCTGACTGTCGACAAACCCGATGCGTCAGCCAAGACGACGGTCGTTGAAGGCCAGATTCCTGCCGGTTCTTTCGGCATGGACATCGGGCCCAAGACGATTGCCCTCTACTGCGATCTCATTCGAACTGCAGGCACCGTGGTCTGGAATGGCCCGCTCGGTAAGTTCGAGGATGAGCCATTCTCCAAGGGCACCAAAGCTGTTGCCCACGCGATGACCGAGTGCAAGGGTGTCACCATCGTCGGAGGCGGCGAGACGGCTGAGGCAGTCGAAGCCTTCGGTCTCGATTCCAAGATGACCCACGTCTCCACCGGTGGCGGAGCGTTCCTCGAATATGTTGAAGGCACTCCCTTCAAGGCTCTCTCGGTGATTGACGACAAGTAACAAAACTTCAGAGCAGCCACGGGGTTAAAAGAGCGACGGGGATATCTCCGTCGCTCGGCTCATCTCTTGAGCAGGCAATAATGAGGTAAGGAGTGGATTTCGATTCAGATGAACATTATTCTGGATAGGGTTATTTGCATCAGGGATCATGCGTTATGAAGCACAACTACTTCGTTGCGGTGTTGTTCGTTGGACTAGTTGCCGTTCAAATAGCACAAAGCCAGGACTGGAAAAACGATACCGTCTATCCACGAGTAGCTGACTTGCTTCTCAAGGACAAAGGTGAAGTAATCGGTCGTTTTGCCTACGATGGCAAGGTAACCAAAGACCTCGGCGATTCCGTAGAGATTGTCCAAACCGATGCCAGCGGCAAAAAGGAGAGAACGGCAACGGTCTCCAAGAAGGATGCCATCCGCAGTAAAGCGGCTGTCGAGTACTTCACGAAGTTGATCAACAGCAGCCCGAACGATGCCTTCCCACTGTTGCAACGTGCCCGAGCGAACGAAGTAACGGGCAAACAGCAACAGGCATTTGCCGATATGTCGCAGGCCATCAAGCTGACGAAAGGCGCTAATAAACTGATCAATCAGGGCATCCTTCAGCACAATATGAAGGAGTATCCGAAAGCTATCGAACTCTACACTCAGGCGCTCAAACTCGATCGCGGCAATGCCCTTTGCTACACCAACCGTGGTCTTTCCTATAAGGAGAAGGGCAACGTGCAGGAAGCGATTGCTGACTACTCCGAAGCCATCTGGCTCAAACCCGAGATGGCGAAGAACTATATGCTTCGCGGTATGCTCCTCCACGATAGCAAACAATACCAACGTGCGCTGGCTGACTATACCGAAGCCATCAAACGTGACGCCACCAATGACAGTGCTTATTTCAATCGCGGCATCGTGAAGGAGATTGAAAAGGACTATCAGTCAGCCATTAGCGACTTCAACGAAAGCCTGAACATCAATCCAAAGAGAAAGTCTGTCTATCGGTATCGCGCCTCAGCCTGGTATCATCTGGGGAACCTGGAACGTGCTTCTTCCGATTACGAACAGGCACTGAAGCTGGAGCCGGATAACGAAGTGGCCCTCGAGAATGCGTGTGTCGTGATGATCAGGTTACAGCAATACGAAAAGGTAGGCCCCTATCTCAAGCGGATCATGCAACTCCAGCCAGATAATCCCAAGCACTATATTCGTCTGGGGATGTGCTGTCGGGACAATCAGGCGACTTCGAGAGCTGTTACCGCTTTCGATAATGCTCTGCGACTCGATCCCAAAAGCGGCTGGGCTTACCACGAACGTGGCATGATGAAGATGGATAGCTTCAAATGGCAGGAGACGATTGACGACCAGACCAAAGCAATTGAATACTTGCCCAAGTACGCCGATGCGTATGCCAGTCGTGGCATGGCTCACGCTGCCTTGAAGAACTGGGATGCTGCGTTCAGGGATCTCGACAAGGCGCTGGAAATTGACAGGGAATGCGACCTGGCGATGACCATCAAAGCGACGTTGCTTGCCATGGAGGGTTGCCCCATGAAGAATGTCGATGAAGCTGTCGATTTGGTCGAAAGGGCAGCCAAGCTGAAGGGAGCGAAAGACCCGGAAGTCGCCTCGGCTCGGGCGGCCATCCACGCAGCACGGGGGCAATGGGATAAGGCTCAACAGGTGCAGAATCAGGTAACGTCTTTCTCAAAGTCGAGAATGATGAATGCCTTCAAGGCGAGGGAAAAGTTGTACCTGGCACAGAAGCCTCTGGCCCTTCCCGAACAGGCAAAGTAGCTTGGTGTGTTCGAGGTTCGCCAATTCCATACATGAATGAGTATGGGCTACTTCAAGATTGCACTGCTGGCGTTGTTCCTGTTCATGTCCATCGGTCACGGCGCAGAGCCGCCTCCGAAGATAGACGTGATCCTGTGGTTCGATACCGAAGACTACATCCTGCCCGCCAGTGATGATGCCGCACTCAAGCTGGCAAACTGGTTGACCGAGCAGAAGATCCAGGCGACTTTCAAAGTCGTTGGCGAAAAGGCCCGTACCCTTGAACGGCGTGGTCGCACTGATGTCATCGAAGCTCTCAAGAAACATGAGATCGGCTACCACAGCAACTGGCACAGTGTACCGCCCACACCGGCTCAGTACCTGAATGCCTGTGGCTGGGCTGATGGCGTTGCAGAGTTCACCCGCCGTGAGAAGCCCGGCTACGATGACGTTGCCCGCATCTTTGGGCAGAAGCCCAGTTGCTATGGTCAACCTGGCAGTTCCTGGGGTCCACAATCGCACGCTGCACTGCATCAGTGGGGCATGCGCATCTATCTTGATGCGGGGCAGCATATCAATGTCGAGGGCAAGCCGTTCTGGTATGGGGGCTTGCTCAACTTTTACAAGTTGAACCATCAGATTCGTGTCGGCATCAACTATCCCCATGAACTCGAAGAAGCCAAGATCAAGTTCCTTCAGGCACGGGATCAATTGATCTCGGAAGGTGGAGGTGTCATTAGCATCGTTTATCATCCCTGCGAGTTCGTGCATCAGCAGTTCTGGGATGGGGTGAACTTCAAGAACGGCACCAATCCACCACGAGAACAATGGAAACTGCCCCCGACCAAGACCGAGGCACAGAGCAAGCTGGCTTATCACAACTTTGAAGAGTTTATGCTCTTCATGCAGCGTTTCCCCGGCGTGCGGTTCGTGACTGCGACTCAGGCTGCCGCGATGTACCCAGACAAAGCACGTAAGGAGAATTGGACAAACTTCGAAGTCGAGAAACTGGCTCTTGCATCAACTTCAGATTTTCATTTGAAAGGCATTCATTGGGTCAAGGCCAACGACTTCATATTGAGTCCGGCAGAGTTTTTCTGGCTATGCACGATGGCTGTAGACCAAAAGTTTGATAAGGAAAGCTCAACGGAAGTGATCATTTCCAAAGCACTGCCTGAATTGATTGCCGGGCCTGATCGAACCCCGGCAAAGGAAGTAACGAAAACCCTAGATCTGACCAGAGTGGATGTAGAACGTGCAGTATCGCAGGTCAGAGATTATCTAATGACTCACCATCAGATTCCCCCTGAGATATGGATAGGCAGTCAGGCTGTTACTCCGGAACGATATCTTTTAGAAATGGTCAGGACGTTGGATTATCGTGGTCAAGCTCGTGGGAAACCCCCTCGAATCATTCAGCTGGTTTCCAGGGAACCCGTTTTCTTTTCGTCCCGCTATGTTGCCGACAATGGTCCCAGCCTTTGGAAGTGGGTTATCTTCCCCGAAGGCTTTTCTGCCCCCAATGTCATGGCTCAAGCCAAGCTTCAGGCTTGGACCCTCAAGCCTGCCATTCGCGCTAAGTAGTAACGACTCTGAAAAGTAGATGAGATATACCTAAGAACCTAGGTCTGATGCTGTCCGTTCGCTTAACACTGCTTAACATAACCATCACTTTTCCCTCCCTTCTCCTTCGAGATACACGCCATGTGGAAGTTTCTCCGAGTCGGGTTCGTCGTCGCTGGACTCTCCGTCATTGGAGCGGCTCAAATCCATGCTGACCCGGACACCACCGACACTCGCCTGCTGACGCAGCCGGCCATCAGTGCCAAGAATATCGCCTTTGTCTACTCAGAAGACCTCTGGGTAGCTGATCAGGACGGCAAGAATCCCCGCCGGCTGACGAGCGATACCGGTGTTGAATCCAACCCGGTGTTCTCGCCGGACGGCCAGACGATTGCCTTCAGCGCCCAGTACGATGGCAACACCGATGTCTACACAATCCCGGTAACGGGCGGCACACCGACTCGCCTCACCTGGCATCCCGGCCCCGACATCGTGCGTGGATTCACACCGGACGGCAAAGTCCTCTTCTCTTCCAATCGAAATGTCTACAGCAATCGACATTCACAGCTTTTCACTGTCGATCTCAAGGGCGGCATGCCAACGCAACTGCCCATCCCCTGGGGCTTCGAGGCGAGCTACTCCCCCGATGGTGAATACATTGCTTACACCCCAGTGCGCGACGCCACCGCCCAGTGGAAGCACTATCGTGGTGGCACCCACTCCCGCATCTGGATTTACCGGGTGAAGGATCACGAAGTCGTCGAAATCCCCCAGCCCAAGGATCGCTGTAACGACATGGATCCCAATTGGGTTGGCAACACCATTTACTTCCGCTCGGACCGCAACGGCGAATACAACGTGTTCACCTACGATCCTGGCACCAAGGAAGTCAAACAGCAGACCCAGTTCAAGGATTTCCCCGTCCTCGACATCGCGGTCGGCGGCGGCAAGCTGATCTTCGAGCAGGCAGGCTACCTTCATACCATGATTCCCGGTCAAACCACCACGACCCGGCTGCCTGTCGGTATCGCCACAGATTGCGTCGAAGCGCGGGCCAGGTTTGCCAAGGGTTCCAAGCATGTTCATGGAGCCAGCATCTCTCCGAGCGGCGCTCGTGCAGCTATTGAGTTCCGCGGCGAGATCATTACTGTGCCTGCCGAGAAGGGCGATCCACGTAATCTCACTAACACCACGGGTGTCTATGAACGCGATCCTGCATGGTCACCAGACGGAAAAACCATCGCCTATTTTTCAGATGCCAGCGGCGAGTATGAACTGCACCTGGCTCCCCAGAACGGCAAGGGCGAAGTCCGGAAGATCAAGCTCAACGGCAGCGGTTTCTACAGTAACGCTACCTGGTCGCGCGATTCCAAGAAGATTCTCTTCAGCGACAATTCGCAGTCGCTTTACAGTCTCGATGTTGAATCAGGTAAGCAGACAAAGATTGTAGAACCGAAGTACGGCTTCTCCCGAGGGGTTAAGCTCAGCAGTTGGTCGCCCGATTCCAAGTGGGTCACCTATGCAATCGATACGCCGGCTCACATCGCCCAGGTCTTTGTCTATTCTCTGGAAGAAAACAAGTCTTACCCTATTACCGATGGGCTGAGCGAAGCGACCGAACCGGCATTCGATGCCAATGGAAAATACCTTTACTTCCTCTCTTCCAACGACACGGCGATGAGCAAGCATGGCTTCTCGCAGTCGGCGTCCGATACCCGTGCACCGCGCTGGTCGATGAACCTGATTACACTCCGTAAGGATACTCCTTCACCGTTCCTCAAAGAGAGCGATGAGGAGAAAGGTTCGACCGACGCGGCAAAACGTACTCCTGCTCCAGGTGACAAGAAGCCTGGCGAGGAAGGCGACAAAGACAATGCTGACAAGGAAAAGAAGGATGGCGGCGAGAGCAAGGATGCTGATGCTGAAAAAGCTGATCGCATGAAACGGATGATGGACGCACGCCGCAATGCCGGCTCTGCTGACAAGAAAGAGCCATTCAAGATCGACTTTGACGGCATTGATCAACGTATCCTGGCATTCCCCATCGGTTCAGGCAGTTTCTCCAACCTTCAAGCCGGTTCCGCCGGACAGATTTACTATCTGTCCCGAAGCGGCAGTGATGATGGTGGAAGAGGCGGTCGGGGCGGATTTGGCGGTGGCGCTTCACTGCATCGCTATGACATCGAGAAGCGCAAGGATGATACCGTTCAGGCCACCTGCATGACTTACGAACTGACCCCTGATGGCAAGAAGTTGCTCTACGCGACTTCCCCCGGAAGTTGGTTCATTGGTTCCAGTGGCGGCGGCGGTGGTGGTGGAGCGGCTGCCATGCTCGGTGGCGGTCGAGGCGGGCGTCCCGGTGGTGGTGCTGCACCAGCAGGCGGTGGCGATAGTGCTGAAGGCGGGTCTGGGCGACTGAACCTCGATGCCATCGAAGTTCGAATGGATCCCCGCGCGGAGTGGAAGCAGATCTTCCACGAAGCCTGGCGCATCAATCGTGATTACTTCTACGACCCCTACATGCACGGTGCCGACTGGCCCGCCATGGAGAAGAAGTACGAAGCCTTCCTGCCCCACTTGACCAATTCCGGCGATCTCTACAAAGTGATTCGCTGGATGCTCAGCGAACTGGCGGTAGGCCACAGCTACACGACTCCCGGCGAACGGCTTTATGAACGGAAGACGACACCAGGTGGTCTGCTCGGTGCCGATTTCGAAGTGGCCGATGGCCGTTACAAGTTCAAGAAGATTTATGGCGGCCTCAACTGGACGCCTGATCTGCGGTCACCGCTGACTGCACCCGGAGTCAACGTCAAGGAAGGCGAGTTCCTGCTCGCTGTTCGTGGCGTTGATCTCAAGGCGCCGATGGAAGTCTATTCCCTCTTTGAGAATACTGCCGGCAAGAGCATCGAGATCACTGTCGGGCCCAATGCTGATGGTAAGGACAGCCGTACCGTGTCAGTCGAGCCGCTCACCAGTGAATTGGCTCTTCGTAACCGGGAATGGATGGAAGGCAACCTCAAGAAGGTGGCTAAACTATCCAATGGAAAAGTTGGGTACGTTTATGTGCCTGATACCGCCGGGCAGGGTGTCGCTTACTTCAAGCGTTACTTCTTCCCACAGATCGATAAGGAAGGCCTGGTCGTTGATGAACGATTCAATTCGGGTGGTCAGATTGCAGACTACTACATCGATATCCTGCGTCGCCCCTTCACTTCATACTGGGCGCCACGGCATGGTGCTGATTCGCGATCACCGAGCGCAGCCATCCATGGCCCCAAGGCGATGATCATCGACGAAGGGGCTGGCTCGGGCGGCGACATGCTGCCCTGGATGTTCCGCAAGTACAAGATGGGCCCGCTGGTCGGCAAGCGTACCTGGGGCGGCCTGGTCGGCATTGGCGGCTACCCGGCCTTGATGGACGGCGGCAGTGTCACTGCTCCCAGCTTTGCCATCTGGTCGCCGGAGGAAGGCTTTACCGTCGAAAACGAAGGCGTGCCTCCCGATTACGACATTGACATTCTTCCCAAGGATGTCATCGCCGGTCGTGATCCCCAGCTCGAAAAGGCTGTTGATCTGGTGATGAAGGAACTGGAGAAGAACCCCAAGAAGATCGATCAGCGCCCCGCGTATCCACGCCGGGCGGCGAAGAAGGATGGAAACTAATCTTTTTTGATGATGAACTCAAACCCACGAGCAATTGCTCGTGGGTTTTTTCATTAACTCGAATACTGATGTGCCGCATCAGGAAACGTCCCCTGGCGCACCTCGTTGATGAACGACTTGGTGCCCTCCATGATGCTCTGGCTGAGGTTGGCATACGATTTGACAAACTTGGGCCGGCGGCTGAGGCCATACTGAAACAGATCGTGGAACACGAGCACCTGGCCATCGCAGCCGGCGCCGGCACCGATACCGATGGTGGGAATGGGAATGCTGGCTGTGATCTTTGCCGCCAGTTCCGCAGGCACACCTTCAATCACCATGGCATAGGCTCCCGCCAGAGTGACGGCCTGGGCATCAGCCAGCAGTCGATCTTCATCGCGCTGTACCTTGAACCCGCCAAAGGCATGGACTGATTGAGGCGTCAAGCCGACATGCCCCATTACGGGAATATCAGCGGCAGTAATGGCAGCGATGGCAGCGGCACTGCGAACGCCTCCTTCGAGTTTGACCGCGTGAGCGCCGCCTTGCTGAATGATCCTGCCGGCGTTTTCCACTGCCTGCTGCGGGCTGACCTGATAGGTCATGAAGGGCATATCGGTGACCACCATGCTGCGCCGGGCTGCTCGGGCAACCATCTTCGTGTGATAAATCATTTCGTCGAGTGTCACGGTCAGCGAGTGCGGATGCCCCTGGACGACCATGCCCAGCGAATCACCAACGAGTTGAATATCAACACCCGCTTCATCGAGTATTTGGGCTGTGGGATAATCGTAGGCTGTGACCACAACGATCTTTTTCCCCAGTGTCTTGACCGCCTGACAGTCCAGCACCGTGAACGGTTTGTGCCCCATCGATGGTAGCGTTGACATGGAAAGTCTTTCGTGGGCTGTGGGCATCGTGCCCGGAGGACTGGTGAATGACAGCTCAGACGTGGAGATCAGCAAGGACATCGTGCAGCGGTCGCACCAGCCGGTGGAAATCATGGCTCTGAAGATAGACCGTACCCCACTTGGGGCTGCGCACCTTCATCGCCTGGGCATAAATATCGACCGGGATTGCCCGCAGGAGATAACGCTTGTCCTGCCAGTTCCAGAGCGTGTCGTGTTCCATCAGGGGCATATCATCGGAGACCAGATGATAGGAGAAGACAAAGAGCGCCCGGTAGTTGGGGCCGAACTTGTTGGCCCAGAGTTGGGCGTCGTCCACATCGCCCTGGGTGGCCCAGCATTCCCAGGTGCGTTTGGGCTTCTCCGGCTTGCCGCCCGGAAACTTCCGTCCTTTGACGTCGACGACGAACTGCTCGCCTCTGCTGCCATGCACGATAAAGTCGAGGCTCTTGACCGAGGCGTTACCTTCGTAGCTGCGTCGCGTTTCGTCAATGGGAACAAAGCTCACCCGGCGATCCCGAAGGAGCGCAGCAAAGGCCGCTTCGTAATGGTTGTAGCGATCCATAAACAGGAGCCAGTAGCCAGTAGTCAGGAGCCGGAATCGGCCCTGTTTCCTCACTCTTAAAGTAAGCTACTTTGAAGCTGGTGACAATGTGGATTGCAGAATCGAGGCGATGGTTTGTACCAGGTCAGCGGTAGCCACTTCCTGACTGGTGCGCTGAGCGAGTTGTTTGACCTGCCAGATCCCTTTGCTGATTTCATCGGGGCCGGCGATAAGAGCAATAGTGAAGCCCTTCTTTTCAGCGTAGGCCAGTTGGGTGCCGAGCTTTTTGGCTTCGGGATAGACTTCGACGCCGATGCCGGCCTCGCGTAGTTGCCGAGCCATCGCCTGGTAGGAGCCGAGGTGGTCGGCGTTAAATTGGACGAGCAGTACCGGGGCAGCGGTCGAAATGGCGGGGATGAGTTTGAGTTCCTCCATTGCCGCCAGCAATCGATCCAGCCCGAGCGACGCCCCGACGCCGGGCAGTATCTGTTTGGTGTAAAGACTCGCCAGGTTATCGTACCGACCGCCGGAACAGACACTGCCGATCCCGGGCAGATCGGTCAGCAACGTTTCGTAGACAGTGCCGGTGTAATAATCGAGACCACGGGCGATGCCGAGGTCGATCTGCAGCCGTTCGGAAGGAATGCCCGCCTCACTGGTCACATGGATCAACTGCTTCAGTCGGCTGATGCCCTCGGCGCATTTGGTGTTCTGCCCAAACTGCTCCTGCATCTGATTGAGAATGGAGATGTTATCACCCGTGATCTCAGCCAGGGTCAAGACGCGCTGGACCTGGTCGTTGGTGACACCCGCCTTGGACTGCATCTCAGCTGCCACCTCATCCCGGCCAATCTTGGCCAACTTATCCAGCGAGCGGAGTAGGGGAGCGCTGCGATCAGCCAACTGCAGTTCTTCCAACAAGCCGTTGAGGATCATGCGGTTGTTGATGTGGATACGGAAACGGCTGAAGCCGAGTGATGCCAGCAGATCGTGGATAACCAGAGCCACTTCAATGTCGGCAGCATTGCTGGTGGTGCCGATGGTATCAAAATCACACTGAACGAACTCACGGTAGCGGCCACGCTGTTGCCGTTCGCCGCGCCACACAGGTGCCAGGTGATAGCGTTTGAATGGCGTACCCAGAGTGCCGATGTGCTGGGCTGCGAATCGGGCCAGGGGAACGGTCAGATCAAAGCGCAAACCCACATCACGGTCGCCGTGATCCTTGAAACGGTATAATTGCTTGTCAGTCTCCTCGCCCCCTTTGCCAAGAAGAATCTCGGTGTATTCCAGGGCAGGGGTATCGATGGGCACGAAACCGTAGGAACGATATACGCCTCGTGCCTTCTCCATGAAGCGTTCACGGGGAATCATCAGTGCCGGAAGATAATCACGAAAGCCGGCCAGTGTGCGTGGTTCGATAAGCATGATAAGAGTTATCAGCTGTCAGCAATCAGCTGTCAGCCATGCCAAGGGAAGTTTTAGTTATGCTTGATTTATCAGTTCATTACCAGACTGCAACGTCTATTGGCTGAGAGCTGACGGCTGAAAGCTTACTTACTATTCCTCTTCTGCCTCAGCTTCGCCGAGACTCGTTTCATGAAGCGTTGTTCTTCGCTGCTGAGGGCCTGGATACCGCCGCCTTCGTGCATCTTGGCAAGAAGTTCGTCGATGCGCTGTTCGTCGGCAAGGCGCTCGTCTTCTTCTTTCTGCTTTTTCTTCTCGGCTCGTTCATTCATCCAGCGCTGTAGCATTGAGGGCTGACGTTCCTTGGATTTAGCACTTCGTTCCAGGCTGGTGTAGCCCTGGGAAAAGTCATAGCCGAAGGTGTCGTCATCCATGATGCCTGACTCGATACGCTGCAACTCCGATTGGCACGAAATGAAGATGAAGATGACCAGCAGGAAAGTCATGATGAGTGTGGTGTAGTTTTCCTTATCGAGGAAAATAAACGCCCACAGGCTGAGTAGGATCGCCACACCGAAGCCAGAATAACAGGCGATCTTGGTGGCTGTGTAGTAACCATACCGTGGCCACAGAGCAGCTTGGAGGAGTCGACCTCCGTCGAGGGGGAAACCAACGCACAGCACGTTGAACCAGAAGAGGAACCAGTTCAGGAAGAAGAAACGGAGGAGCCAGGCGGAATACCAGGGCAGTTGCTGTACCGCTGCTTCGTGGCCGCCAATCATGGTGACAGTCGAGCAGGGGTTCCAGAGCGGATTGATGGGAGGCCAAAACCCCATGATCAAGAGTAAAGAGCCAGTGAAGAGGTAGAGGACGAGGTTCACTGCCGGCCCGCCGGCGGTGGTGACAAAACTGGCCCAGGCATTATGGGGATGGCTAACCATCGCCAGGCCGCCCAGAGGCCAGAGCAGGATTTCATCCGCGGAACCGCCCACGGAACGTGCCGCAAAGCAATGGCCCAGTTCGTGCATCAGGACGATCGCAAACAGCATCGTCAGAAGAACGAACATTTCCATCGCATAGATGCTGCCGCCCGTCTTGGCGGCGCTACCCACCTGGGCAACGATGAAGATAATGAAAAACAGTTCGATTCGGACGAGGATGCCCGCAATTCGAGTAAACGGGATGGACCACGACATGGGTCCCTGCATGATTTCGCTCCCTTACTACAAGCTGTTCGTTTCCCTGCCCCTGTATTCTATCATGCCTGTGTCTCACTTCCATCAGGACTCGCCATGAACTCACCAAGTTCATCCAACCTCAAACAACTCATCCATCATGGACAGAGGATAGACTTGTACCATGTAGAGGTACCCAGTCGCAAGGGCGGCACAGAGAATAAGGAGTTCGTCGATCATCCAGGGGCGGTCGTCATACTTCCCATTCTCGCCGATGGCAGCGTCTGCCTGATCAAGAACTGGCGTTATTCAGCAAATTCCACCCTGTGGGAACTGCCTGCCGGCACGCTCGAACGGGGCGAACAGACCCTCCCCGCCGCTCAGCGTGAATTACAGGAAGAAACTGGCTACACGGCCAAGTCGTGGCGGCTCCTCACCCATTTCTGGGTCTCGCCCGGAGTCTATGGCGAGAAGATGTGGCTCTATCTGGCACAGGAACTTTCGCCTGGCGAACAACATCTTGACGCCACCGAACAAATCCAGACCGAAGTGGTTGCCTGGGATCAGGCTGTCCAAATGGTCTTGCAGGGAACCATCCAGGATGCGAAAACACTATGTGGCATACTATTGTGGGATCGTTTGCGTCATGAAGCAGATTAACCTCAGTCTTGTTCTGTTGTTCGTGGTATGGATCGTTTCCCCGGGGTGCATGCCTTATCATCCCAATCCTACTCGGGTGACCACGGGGCCGGTTCCAACGTTCAGGCAGCCGGATGCCCCCCTGTGTAATCCCAAAGAGGTGCTCGAACGAGCCATCCAGACTCGAGGCGGCGAAGCTTTGCTCAAGCGGCTTCAGACGGTCTCGTACACGGGAAATGGCTTGTCAGCGCCACAGAACCAGGTGGCCCATTTCAAGTTCAGAACCACGTCTGCCCTGCCTGATCGTATGCGAGACGAGACCGATTATGATGGCGGCTTGAAATTTGTTCAGGTGCTTGATCGCTCCAAAGGGTGGATCTCTATCAATAACGACGTTAAGGAAATGGATAAGGCCAACCTGCAATCCGTTCGCGAACAACTCTACTTGAATCACCTGCTGACCCTGGTGCCATTGCGAGAGCCGCGACTTTACGCTTGAGCCGCTCCCCCAGCGACGTTTGGAAGGGGTGATTGCCCAGGGCTTCGTTATTAAAAGCAAGGATCAGCGGGATGTCACTTTCTATGTTGAAAAAGAGACAGGCTTGCCATTAATGGTCAAAGCCAAATCCCTGGACCCTAACACGTTGATTGAACACGATCAGGAAACATACTTTTCGGGGTACGCAATCATGCAGGGTATACAATTCCCAAAACGCTGGAACATCTATCATGACGGCAACAAGAGCATGGAATTGAACTTCGATGAGTTCAAGCTGCTCGACAAGATCGAAGACATTCTGTTCGCCAAGCCCTAAACCATGCCTTCCTCACGGCCTCTTTATTTTGACTGCAACGCCACGACGCCGATTGACCCTGCCGTGGTGGAGGCGATGCTGCCCTGGTTGACAGGACAGTTTGGCAATCCCTCCAGCAGCCATGAATACGGCAGGCAGGCCCAACAGGCTGTCGCTCTAGCACGTGAACAACTCGCCGCTCTCATCAACGCCGATTCCGAAGAAATCATTTTCACCGGTAGCTGCACGGAAGCCAGCAACCTTGCCATCAAAGGCGTGGTCGGTCCCATGTTGCGCAAGAACCACGCCTCTTTGCAGATTATCGCTTCAACCATCGAGCATCCCGCGACGCTCATGCCCTGTCAGCATCTGGAAACGTTTGGCTGTCGATTCACTTTGCTGCCGGTAGATGGACTTGGCACGGTGAATGTCGATGCCTTGCGAGATGCACTCCAGCGTCCGACGACCCTGGTCAGCATCATGCATGCCAACAATGAAGTGGGGACGCTGCAACCGATTCAAGAGATGGCAGGACTGGCTCATGCAGCGGGTGCTCTGTTGCATTGTGACGCTGCTCAATCCCTGGGTAAGGTGCCAGTGGACGTCAAGGCGCTCAATGTCGATCTGCTCAGCCTGGCTGGGCATAAGTGCTATGCCCCCAAAGGAGTGGGGGCGTTATTCGTCAGGAACGGCATCACTCTCGAACCGTTGATTCATGGAGCAGGACAAGAGACAGGTAGACGGGCGAGTACGGAGAACGTGCCTTATGTTGTGGGATTAGGGAAAGCAGCGGAGTTGGCGAGGCATTCATTGCCACAGGCAACGCAGCGTCTGCAACAGCTTAGAGATCGACTCTGGCAGCAACTTCACGACAAGCTGGGTGATCGAATTGTTCTCAATGGCCATCCCACCCAGCGGCTGCCCAACACGCTCAATGTCAGCTTCAAAGGTTGGATCGGCAGCGAACTGCTGGCAGGCATACCTGAACTGGCGACTTCGACCGGCTCAGCCTGCCACGAAGGGCATGTCAGCATTTCACCTGTACTAAAAGCGATGGGGATTGAACATACTGTTGCTCAAGGAGCTGTCCGTCTGAGCGTAGGTCGGTTTACCACCGAGGTAGAAGTTGATCGCGCCGCGGAGTTGCTTGCCAGTCGCTCTCTGAGACAATCAGTGGTCTAATTCATCGGCATCGTGGGTTTCTTCCACTCCCACTGCTTCATTTCTTCCAGTCGAGTGGGATCGGTCAGATTGAAATGCAGCGGCGTTACGGTGATGAAACGATTAGCCAGATCACGGACATCGCTTTCAGCAACGTCCGGCGGGCAGGTGACATTGGAAGCGATCCAGAAGTAGGTGCGCCCTCGTGGATCAAGGCGGCGGTCGTACTTTTCCTCGTAGGGTGCCGTGCCCTGGGCAGCGACACGAATGCCGTGCGGAGGGCCGTCATCCAGGGCAGGGATGTTGACATTGAAAAGCTGGCCCGGCTTGGGGTTCTTTGTCAGGATCTGCTCAACCATTTGCCTTCCTAGTACGGCAGCCTTCGGGAAGTTAAGCTTGGGCGGCTTCTTATACTCCAGAGAGATGGCAATGCTGGTAATGCCAAAGAACGCCCCTTCGATCGCTGCTGCGACGGTGCCGGAGTAGAGTACGTTGATCCCTGCATTCGAACCGGCGTTGATGCCGCTGACGACGAGGTCGGGGGGCTTGGGAAGCAATTGGGTGATGGCGAGCTTGACGCAGTCGGCGGGCCTGCCTTCGACTCCCCAGCCAATCCGCTGGTGATGCTCGTCGAAGACTTCTTGAACGAGAAGGGGTTGCATCAGGGTGATCGAATGGCCGACCGCGCTTTGTTCGGTGGCAGGGGCAACGACGGTCACGTTGCCGACTTTTCGTAGTTCTTCCAGCAACGCCCGCAGGCCCGGGGCGAAGATGCCATCATCATTGGTGAGCAGGATGTTCATGCAGTCATGATAGTGAGGGCGAGGCTCACGGTATCAAAATGCAAAACGGCGGAGGGATACTCCGCCGTTTGATCGAAATAGTAGTTCGAGTTAGCGAGGAACAATCTGCACGGTCAACGTCTCAGCGGCGTTGATCGTTCGCAGGGTGTTGCCTTGAACGCCGACGATTTCGTAGGTCGTGTAACCAGGAACCTTGTTGAGGTTGAGTGTCTGGTTCGGAGCAAGCGTGAAGAACTGGCCATCGACAATGGCTGTCAAAGTCATCGGGTAAAGATTGATGAACCGCAGCGTTCCCAGATTGGAGCGTGGTGCAGCAGTGTTGCCCTGTGACTCGGGAGGCGTCGGTAACGCTAACGATTGTCGTGAACGTTCATTGGCGTTCGTTTCAGCCTGGGCACGAACCCCGTCAACCCGGGTATTCATCTTCACCATCTCCTGCTGGAGCTTGCCAATTTCGTTCTGCGCCTGAATGAAATCGATCTGTAGAGCATCGTACTTCTTTTTGAGGTCGAGCACGTCACGAGAGTTGAACTGAACCTCTTGCTTCAGCTTGGCCAGTTCCTGCATAGCTAGAGTGTGTTCGTCTTGTCGTTTGCTCGCCTGTTCGATTGCGGGTGTTTCAGATTTGATACCGCTTCCTTCTTCGATGGGCTTCTTTGCCGCGGGAACGATGAGACCGGCCTGAGCTACCCCAGCGGACGTTGCCGTTTTCAGGGCAACGAAATCGCTTTGAAGCCGTTCATAGTTGCCGTTCATGATTTTGAGAATGTCCTGCATCGTCTGCAGTTGATACTTCACGCTGCTGTTATTCTTAGTCTGATTTTCTTCGACGAGAAGGAGACGGGCTTTGAGATCATTCATCTCGATAGCCATCTTCTTGATCGCTTCAGCGGTGGCTGCTTCTGTCTTGCTCAATTCAGTACCCAAACGTACCAGAGGCCCGGCGGCGGTATCCTGCGCCTGGCTACTCAATGTGAAGCAGGTTACGACACAACTGACGATGAGGTATTTCTTGATGCACAACATTGAGTGAGTCTCCTTCGATCTTCTTATCTTAATCAGCGTAGAGCGAAAAATCACGCCGAGCAAGCATAATTTGCCAAGACTGGGCCCGAATTAGGTCGTGGCAGGGGGCGGTGCGGCTGTGTCGTTTGCCTGGAACCCGCAGGTTTTGTGGGCGCCATCGCAAAACGGCTTTCTTTGACTCACGCCGCAACGACACAGGGAGATCGACGGTTTCCCCTGCGGAATCGTATAAACCTGGCCAAGATGATCGATCACCTGAACGTCGACACCTGGATCAAGGGGGATGACCAGGGGGCCATTCTCCCGGCAACGGATAATGACAGGGTTACTCATCAGCTTTCCTTAGTCGGAGTTGTACAACAAAAGAACACTACATGAGTCATGATATTCTTCAGCCACCAGTTGACACAGGAAACTTGGACATGACAGATGGACCAGTAATTCTCTGCGGGCTGGGACGCATCGGCTGGCCTGTACTTGGCTATCTGCGGGCGCTGGGTTGGAAAGTGGTAGCAATTGATCGGGAATGCTCGTTGGATGATCCACGCTTACAGGGCGTAGAGTTGATTCGTGGTAACTTTCGTGATCCGGTTACATTAAAAAAGGCAGGACTTGATCAAGCCCGTGGTGTTATCCTTTCAGCCAACGATGACCTCGCCAATCTGGCAGCTACGCTGGAGATACGAAGGCTCAACGCCCAGGTAAGGATCATCGTCCGGCTTTTTAACGAGAACCTGGTTGCCAAGTTGGGGCAGACTGTCGCCAACGTGAATGCGCTCTCTTCCTCCCGGCTTGCGGGTCCACTTCTGGCTTCGACATCACTTTCGGGCGAAGTACTGTCGCGTTTTACCTGCCAGAATGACGAATGGCAGATCGAACGTATCGCCATTGAGGAGAACAGTACCTTAGCAGGCCGGACCATCGCTGATCTTGGTAACGAGTATTCCACCTTGCAATGCCTAAGTAAGCAAGGGCCGGGAAAGAAACTGAAAGGGGGCGAAACATTACATTTCGTTGGTCGAGTGAGTGAGATGCCGCGTTTGCGGGAAGCGGCATCTGGGGAGGAGAGTCTGACAGCGCAGTGGGCGGGCCGTCTGCGACGATTCTTTCGCACCTTGCTCACGACACTCAAGGAAGTCGAATGGCCGGTCAAGGTGGCAGCGCTGTGTTTCTTTTCCGTGGTGCTGATTGGAACGATCATCCACTGGCTCTATGGACTTTCCAACTGCACATCGATTACGCGCAGCTTACTTCGCACCCTGAATATCATGGTGACTTCCGCGAACCTTGAAGCAGACGGGGATACTGCTCCCTGGCACCATGTTTTCATCAGCTTCCTGAAGATGTCAGGATTATTGCTGACAGCAGCCTTTACCGCGCTATTGACCAATTATCTCGTTCGAGTCAGGTTGCTGGGGGTGCTGGCCATCAGCAGGATTCCCGAATCGGGGCATGTCGTTTTATGTGGGTTGGGCACGGTAGGCTTACGTGTAGTCGAAGCCTTGCGCAAGAAGGTGTGCCTGTCGTGGTACTGGAAAAGATCGAAACGGGTCGATTCCTGGCAACAGCCCGCCAACTGGGGGCCACGGTCCTCCTTGGCGATGCCACAGTACCTGCCATCTTGAATCGGGCTCATACCGCACAAGCTCGATCTCTTGTAGCAGCCACCAGCAGCGATTTAGCCAATATCGAAATCGCTCTTTTGGCCAGGGAGCAGAACCCCAAGCTGCGTGTGGTATTAAGACTGGATGACTCAGCTCTCGCCGATGCCTTACGACAGACCGCTAACATTCGATACGCTTTGAGTGTGGCGCAGTTGACAGCTCCCGCCTTTGTTTTGCCGTTGTTCGGCGACCGCATCTTGAGTTTGTTCTGGATCGAACAGTGCCTTTACCTGGTAGTGGAAATTATCGTCACGGCTGAAACCAGAGGCATTTTGGGGATGAAGGACCATGAAATTGAGAAGTATCTCGATTGTTGGGTAATCTTACCTGACCAACGGACATCAGTTGCAATGACAGATGAAGTGAAGGGAGGGCAACATATACTTATCATTCTGCCAGCAGAAAGAATCAAAGTAATACTGGAGCGTTGCTATCAATTGAACACGTCAAAAGCGACTCTTCCAACTTGAATGAATTCCAGACTTTCGATCTGCATCATGTGATGAGCACTCAGTACCAAGGCTATTCTCTCGCTATCTTAGCATCTAGTGCCCTCCTTTTTGTGTGACTCGCTTCTTCTGCATAGACTCTTCCGTTTGTAATGGTTTTAGCAGTAATGGCTAGAAGGCTTAAGTTGCTCAACATCCTTAGGCAGTGATTGCCAACTCGATGCAAACTCTTGTTGACTTGCTCTGAAGTCTGGTAGTGATGGTCGAAAGAAGTGTAGCAGCTACACCGTGCGTGAGCATGGCAGCTGGAGGGCCGTCGTGGGTTCTGGGGTGAGATGGCTGACATAGTGTTTGCAGCCGGTGGCCGTGGGCTGGACAGAACTGAGGACTAGTTCTGTCCGGATCAGAGGAAATCGAAGCGTTCGATCCGGGAAACTGTGGTCGAGCATTCACAAGGAGGTTGCGTATCCATGAAGAAGCACATCGCCAAACTGCTGGCTGCTGTGGCCATGACCTGGCTCGGCGGCAGCGCTCTTGCGGGCGAACCCTGCACCACCTGCGTTAACGACCAGCCTGCTGCCAAAGGCGGATGGTACGCTTCCGCCGGAGTATTGTACCTGAAACACGTCGGCACGAATGATGTTTCGGGTTCGGCGACACTGTGGTCCGAAATCGACGACAACGGCCAGACTACCCGGTTGGGCACGGTCGTCAATAACTTTGGCCATGATTACAATTGGGGCGGTCGATTTGAATTCGGTCTCAAGGATTGCAGCGGGTTCGGCGCACGCGTTAGATACTTCCAGTATAACGACAGCAGTTCCGTTAGCGTTCTTGACAACGTAGGGACGCAGTCGGATCCGGCGTTTCCAGGCGTCGTCTATAACCAGATCAGTGGTATTCAATATCGCAGCGCAGCTCCGCTGGGTGTCGGGTTTAGCAGCGTAGGTACCGATAGCGCTCCTTCGCTCTCGGCAGCCAGCCGAAGCCTGCAGATTCGTTACATCGATTTTGATGTCACTTCCGATTGCCGCTATGGCTGCCTTGAAGTGACTTGGTTTGGCGGTATCCGCTGGCTTCAGATCGATCAGGGCTACAATGCCTCTGACACGATTCTTGATCCTCAAGCATTGCAGTTCCCCAATGTTATCCCCATTCAGCAAACGCTGGTTTCCAATCATTCCCTGAGTGGTTGGGGCCCGACAGTGGGTTTTGATGCCCGCTACCCCGTAGCAGAGAATCTCAAAGCCTTTACTACCGCTCGTTTTGGTATTCTCCATGCTGAAGGCAATCAGCGTGTCGACGTTCGTGAAATACCCCTCAATCCCAGCTCGTATCAGCCACTCATCGCACCGAACTATGGTGCTCAAAACTCCCGTTGCATCGGTCTGCCGATCGGTGAACTGGAACTGGGCGGCGAGTATTCCAAGTGCCTGGGTTGCGATGGTCCGGAACTGTTCATCCGCGGTTCAGTGGTGTCTCAGGCCTACTGGGGCGCCGGCAATGCCGCACGAGTCGATGCAGCCAACAATCCGGGGAATACCGACCTGTTCCTCTTTGGCTTTGCTATTGATGTCGGTGTTCGATACTAACTTGTTCTCACAGGGAGAGCACGGATGCTCTCCCTGACCCGGTTCGCGGCGTGGGGACGCTCGAACATTTCCCAGGCATCAATGCCTGTAACGCAGAACTACCTGCTCTTTCAAACAGGCGATCGCTCAAACGATCTCTGGATGAAACGGCAAACGAACACGGAGGTTCCAGTCTCATGTTGAAACGATACTCTCAAGCCCTGGCTGCCGTAGCTTTGGCCTGGTTCAGCGGCGCGGCACAAGCACAACAACCCGCAGTGTCCACTCCCCCCAACGCAGCCGCCGCTGCAGCTATCAATTGCGCGCCGTGCGCGCCTGTTTGTGAAGCCAGTTGCGGTGGGTTCTACGGCAATGCCGGCGTGCTCTTCCTCAGAGCATGTGCCAACAGCAACAACGCCTATTCCTCGTTTGACTGCCCGTACCATGACGGCATTGCTTCATCGCACTTCACAACCATCACTGATTTTGAAAACGGAATTGATCCGGGTTACCGGGTTGAAGTTGGCTGGACCAATGGTTGCGGAACAGGTGGTCGTCTCCGCTACTTCCACTTTGAGAGCGCTCAGTCGTTTTCAGTCATCGATAATTTGTCCGACATACCCGATGCGGGAAACGGAATTATTTCGGTGAAAAGCACTGCTTCTCCGTTGGGCATCCAATTTAGCAGCGTCGGAAATGAAGAAAACCCATCGCAATTGGTATTCCAGAATCGCATTCGAGTGACAATCTGGGATCTGGAAGCGACCAAGAACACTCGTTGCGGTTGCTTGGACCTGACATGGTCCGCTGGCTTGCGGTACTTGCAGATCAATCAGGATTACAATGCTGATGAAGCGTTGATTAATCTTCCTCCCACTACGTCCTTTCCTGGGGGCGCTACTATCGATCAGCACATTCGCTCCCAGCATACTTTGAATGGTCTGGGACCAATTCTTGGTCTGGAAGGCCGACATAACCTGTGGGATACGCTGCGTATCTACGGTTCGGGTCGGGTAGGTTTTATCTTCTGCGAAGGCCATCAGGAAGCCTTCTATCTTGGCAATTTCAATCCTCAATCCGAAATCGCTCCGATCACTCGTTCGGCCAGCGAGAATCGTTCCAAGATGGTCACAAATGCTGAAGTGGAACTGGGCCTGGAATACGGCTACGAGTTGAGCCGTAACTCCGAAGCGTATCTCCGGGTAGGCCTGGTGGGTATGGTCTTCGGCGGAGCTGGTAATTCCTCCCGTTCGGCCATCGGCGCACCTGCTGATGACCCCAAGAATGAAAACCTGAGTCTCTTCGGTATCAACGTCAGTGTTGGCGTACGATACTAAGCTGCCTGCGGTTTGTCGAATCACTCAACAGGGCAGGGGTTTACCCCTGCCCTGATTTTCTGCGCACTGAGCAGATTAGCTTGCCTAGGGTACCAACTCATAGAACAATAAATAGCGCCTGACGTTCACGGCGTTCTCTGAATGCTGCTTTCAAATGGTGCGGTCTACTTGAGATAGATTGTCATGACGGAATCGACCGAACCACTATTGTCTCCTCCCGCCCTGGCTCAGCAGAATGCTGATTCCCATCGGGAGGGTACGACAACTTCGCCAGAACCCACCCCGCCGGTTCAGGAGGAATTGTCCGAGGCATCATCAGTTTCTGCCGATGCCTGGGCGTCTGTTGGTTCCCTACCTGTGTCCCGAAGCTACCCGGTACGCCGTCGGTTACCTTTGAGTCTCTGGCTTACTGCCTTACTCTTGCCTTACGCCATCGTTTCTACCATTGGCGTTGCCTACTTGTTTCAACAGCGGCTCCAGTTGAAGGCACCGCACATTCTTGAAAGCATTCCGGATCAAGGCTTGTATGAAGACTTCCTGGACGGTCGTCGTCGGGAAATAATTCAAACCATCGATAAAGCGGGTAACACGGCAACGAACACGAAGATTATTCCGCCGACCGAGCCGACCGAGCCGATCGATCAGGAGATGCCAGCAGTCAAACTCGGCAAGACCCGACGCATCGGCCAGGTAGAGGTTACGCCACTCACTATCGTGAAGCAGACTGTCCGCTATGCATGGCGTGCAGGAAAAAACAATGTTGAAGGTGAGGAAGCGCTGGTGCTTGAACTTCGAGTTAAGAATGTCGGTCCGATAATCTTCCGCCCTGATGATGAAACTTTCAACAGGGCCTTTGCCAACGAGTCAAAATCGCCCGTCTACACATTTCTGGAGGCAACTGGCGATCGATATTATGGAGCCGTTGTTGACCCAGTCAGCGAACGATTGTCATTTCCAATCTGTGCTTCATTATTGCCTGGCGAAGCAGGCATAATAACTGTTGTAGCGCTTCGAAGCAGTGACGGCAGGAAACAGGCAGTAAACGCTCTCAAGCCAAATGAGTCGTACCTTTGGCGGGTTCACCTGCGTCGAGGCAAGGAGGAAATCGGGTTAAGTACTGGTAAGAAGCGAAGCGTCTGGCTGACGACGATTGTACCAATCAGGTTTAGCCATGCCGATGTAAAGTAATTAAGGTGCATTTACCTTACTGTGGATGCACCCATTTACTGCTCCCATTTGCTCGATGTTCCTGCTTCCAGATAGGTACGATCTTCTTTAATCGATCAATCGCAAATTGGCATGCGGCGAAGGCTTGTTCACGATGTGCTGAGCTGACAGCGACAGCGACACTGATTTCCCCCAGTTCAAGACGACCGATACGGTGGACGAGCATTAACTCGTGAACCGGCCACAGGCTGCGGGTCTCGGCTTCCACTTGAGCGAGCAATTGCGGCGCCAAAGTGGGATGACCTTCATAAGCAAGCGACTGGGTTTGCTCGCCATTGGTGAATTCCCTGACAGTGCCCAGAAAAAGACAAACCGCCCCACACTGCTTGCTTCGTACTTCTTCGGTCAGGGCCTGATAATCAATAGCTTCTGATTGCAAGCGGACCATGTTGCTACCCTCCACTTACAGGCGGTAGCAGGGATATGTCAGCACCAGATGGGATCAGATACTCATCAGATACTATGAGATCATTAACTGCCATCGAAGATCTCTTGAGCAGAGAATCGATTTCGGGCATCTTCAGAGCTATAGTCTTGCGAACCAAGCCAGCGGAAAGGCCTGGATGCCAGTTGATCTCCATGGCGGCTTTTTTGGCAGCTTCGCGAAGCCCGGCAAAGAAATAAACAGTTACCACGATCGTTTCCTACTTGGCGATTGTCAATTGCTGCATGAGTTCGGGCATCAGGCCGTATGCCAGGGCCAGCCATTGCACCGGATGTAGTACAGGTTTCTTCCCGAAATGTTCCATTTGTATTCTACATGAACTACATTCGCTGGAGCCGAAATGCAAATCATCCTGATTGAAGCGATCGAGCATCGGTTTTCCTGCTTTCAGGGAAGAGGCATAATTTGCCTGTTGCAGTCCATAGACACCGGCCATGCCGGAACAGCTCATGTCTAGAGTATGCACCCGATATCCTCCTGACTGTCTAAGCATTTTGGCGCCTTCAACTCCTTTCTGAAGTGCTTTTATGTGACATGGAATATGATGTCCAATTGACAGAGGGAATTTGTCTGATTTGACCTGCGGCAACTTGCCCTGGTTACGCAGTTGGGATAGGTACGACATCAATTCTACGGTATGTCTTGCAACCTGATGTGCGCCGGGATCGTCCACCAGGCTTAGATAGTCCTGGGTAAGCATGACAGCGGTCGTCGGCTCGCTACACAGAATGGTATAGCCTTCTCGAGTGAGAGGTTCCAATACATTAATATTTCTTCGGGCAAGGCGCTTGGCCCGCTCGATATGCCCCACAGAAAGTGACGCGGCTCCGCTATGCAAAGGTTCCGGTGGAACATACACATGTACTCCCGCCAAGTGCAGAACTTTCACTGTCGCTTCAGCTACAGACGGATCAAAATACTGAGCGTAAGTATCAGCGAAGTATAGCACTCGTGGTCTGTCATCAGAAGTTGACAGCTTAGTCCACCCTAAACGCTTAGCCCGATGATGAAAGGTATCAGCATGCAATAACGGGAGCTTACGATGACGTGTAATACCAAAAAGTTTTTCCAGGTTCCAGCGCACGAATTGGTTGGAAAGCATGCCATTAATCATCCAGGCCCATCGACTCCCCCAACGTGCCCAGGTATCCAGCCGTGACACTGCCAATTCACGCCAGCGTAAACCCTGTTCAGCTACATTTTGTGCTTTGGCTTCTAGCATGAGTTGGGGGATGGCAACCCGTGAGGGACATTCCAGCGAGCACATCTTGCAGTTGACACAAAGATCTGCAATTGAACGGAATTCGTCTGAATGAATGGCGATGTTTGAGTCAGGGCCAGCTAAAGCTTCACGAAGTAGATTGGCCTTGGCTCTGGGGCTTGCTTCTTCAGTACGCTCAGCGTGAAAGATGGGGCACATTCTTTGCGAAATACTGGTGGTCCGGCAGGCCCCACAACCATGACAAGCCTCAGCAACAGAAAGCGGTGAGCCGCTGCTCCAGTTCATTTCCCATTCGATGACAGGCAGGGGCGTGGTTTTTCCCTTGATGTCCGTGATGGAAGCCGCATCGCTGTTGGGCTCAAGGATTCCAGTGGATGAGGTTGCCCGTAGATATTGTAATGGGGAGCCGGCCCCACCCAATAGCTTGCCGGGATTGTAGATGCTCACGGGATCAAACAGAGTCTTTATCTGTCGAAAGACTTCCATCAGCGGGCCGTTCTGCTGTGCCATCCAAGGCGTGCGAGCCAGGCCAACGCCATGTTGAGCGCTGATGGTACCACCTACTCGAAACACTTCAGAATAAACGTCCTCAGCGAATGCTTGTAATTTCCTGACTTCGTCAGGGCGATGCAGATCAAAGAGGGGTCGCAGATGTACTATTCCCGCTCCGGCATGACACAAGATACTTGCTGAAGTATCGTGCTTGGGCAACAACGCTTGAACCTGACTGAGGAACCCCGCCAGCGCAGCGACTGGCACAGCAATATCTTCAACAAAAGCCACCGGTGATCGCTTGGTGCTGGCATGCAATGCTGGTAGTGCCTTGGAGCGAAGCGACCAGAGATACTCTGCTTCATCATTTCCCAGCGCCAGACGTTCCACCACCGGATGGGAGTGCTGTCGGACGAGCCCAGAAGCTTCTTCAACAAGAGGCAAAACTGTTCCTGGATTCGTTCCTTCCCATTCAATGAGCAAGGCAGCCTGCATTGATGGGCTGAGCCAATGCTTGAAGACAGGATCGACTTCACAAGCCATCGCTAGCAGACGGCGATCCAGAAGCTCGATGGCACAAGGAGCAGTTTCAATCAGGAATGGCGCGGTCTCAGCGGCTTCCTGAACACTGGTGAAGCCTAGAAGCAGTACTGCCCGTTCTCGGGGCAGAGGGACTGTGTTGATGGTTGCTTCCGTAATAATTCCCAGTGTACCCTCAGACCCTATCATGACTTTCTGAAGTGATAGTGTTGGTCCTTCCATGAGATCATGTAACAGGTATCCACATCGGTTGTAGGGGGTCTTTGGCTGACAGGTTGCGATGAGCCGTTGATTCTCAAGAATCAAACGATGTAGTTCATGTGCCAGTTGATCTTCGGCAGTAGGCGTGGCGATGTTGCTCGTCCTGTGCTGCTTTAGGGAAACGATCTGACCGGTGCCAATAACTGCCCTGGACTGCAAAACGTACTTCCTCATATAACCATGCTTCATGACACGAGTGCCGGAAGCATTGGTTGCCAGCATTCCTCCCAAGGTGCAACTGGCTTCACTGGCACTATCAATCGCGAGTCGTTTTCCCATAGGGAATAATTCTTGATTTACTCGCTGAGCAACTACTCCCGGTTGAACACGAATGGAATCGTCTCTGATTTCGATTATCCGATTGAAATGTCTGGTCAGATCAACAACCAGTTCGCTGGTCAGGCTCTCTCCCGCCAGCCCCGTACCACCACCTCGCGCGGTCAGGCCAATTTGATGAGTACAGGCGTATTTTACCAGCGTCAGTAGATCCTCTTCATCTGCCGGTGCAATAACACCCAGGGGCACCATGCGAAACAGGCTGGCATCGGTCGCGAATATTCGCCGACTGGCCTCGTCGACTTGTACGGAACCCCGAAGCAGGCCACGGAGATCGTCACGAATGCTTTTTGCTGAGATCGGCACACGAGCAGCCTGAAAAATAGTTGCCCTATGAGCATAACGAATGTCGTGACAGGTTCAATATGATTGGCTTTAGAGATTACCTGATAACGTCGGTTCTGCATTGAACTTGGCGGCATAGTCCTTTTTTTGATGTGCAGGTGCAGTCTGCATCGCTAGAATGGGGAGCAGAGTGTTGATCTGCCAACACTTCTATTCTAGTGACTACTCACTGTTGAATACTTGGTACTTTTCCAAAAGGAAATCCGCCCATGAAGTTGATCGTTTCTTTGGTTCTTCTGGCTGTGACAGTATGTTTGAGCGGTTGCAATGGTGATCCCAAGAAGACCAATACTGCTCCCATTCCTGTTCCTACTCCGCTGCCAACCAGTCCCGTCAAGTAATCGTATAGACAAAATACTATGTAAATGCTCACTTTCGAGTGAGCATTTCTCGTTAACGGTCTCTACTTCTCGAGTTTCTAGTATTCAACAACGGAAAATCTGATTATCATCTGGCTACACTAACTTTGTAGAGAATACCAGCCCGATGAATGAGGTTGATACAAAATGTGATCAGGGCGAGCCTGAATCAATTCGGGCTGTCAACAACCCTGATCGTCCCGTTCGTGCACTTTTCACATTAAACGAATGCATTCGCCCGCTGCCTCCTGACGGCTTTGAGTTAATCGAGGAGATTGGTCGTGGCGGCATGGGGATGATATTCCGCGCCCGTGACCTTTCCTTTGATCGTGATATTGCCCTCAAGTTTCTCCAGTCGAAATATGAAGTAGGTTCCATCAATGCGCTGCGCTTCATCGATGAAGCCCGCATCACGGGACAGTTGCAGCATCCAGGAATTCCGGCTGTTCACCAAGTAGGTACCTTGGCTGATGGACGCCCTTACCTGGTCATGAAATTGATCAAGGGCTATACGCTCAGCGACTTGATCTGGAATAAGAATGGCTCGCCGAAATCATCAGAGCCTTTCAAACCACATGCTATCTTGCCCAATTACCTCAGTATTTTTGAAGCCATCTGCCAGGCCGTGGGGTATGCCCATGCCCATGGCGTTATTCATCGTGATCTCAAGCCGCATAACATCATGGTCGGGGCATTCGGCGAAGTTCAGGTGATGGATTGGGGGTTAGCCAAAGTCCTGAAGCACGGCGACGATGCTGAGACTGATGCCCTTGCGAGGCAGGATACGCAAGCCACTTGCACACTGGCTGCGCAATCACTCATTCAAACGACAGGTTCAGAGTTGACGACTGCGGGCAGTGTGCTTGGAACGCCTTCCTATATGCCGCCGGAGCAAGCGATTGGCGCCAACTCGCTGCTTGATCCACGATCGGATGTTTTTGGATTAGGTGCTATTCTCTGCGTGTTACTCACCGGAAAGCCTCCCTTTCTGGGCGAAACTGCCGAATCCACTCGGCTGCTGTCTGCGATGGGTCTACTGACTGACTGTTTTGAAAGGCTTGATGTCAGTGGGGCTGATCCGGATTTGATCACGCTGGCGAAGCGCTGCCTTGCTCCTGAGCGGGATAATCGCCTGAAGGATGGAGGTGCTGTCGCCATGGAGATTGCCCGTTTACGAACGGCTGCCGATGAGCGCGTCAGGCAGGCCGAATTGGAACGAACCAAGGCGGAAGTGCTGGTCAAAGAACAACGACGTCGGCGTCGTGTGATGATGGTTTCCTCGACCGCGGTGATTGCCGTGCTGTTAGTTGGCATTGTTGGCACGACCTGGGGGCTGGTTCAGGCCGCGACAAAGGAAAAGGCTGAAGCTGAGCAGAGAAAGAAAGCGGAAACCAAGGAGGCAGAGACGCAGACAGTGCTCGACTTTGTGGAAAACAAGGTATTTGCTGCGGCACGTCCGGAAGGATTAGAGCAAGGCCTCGGACGCAATGCCAGAATGCGGGATGTCATGGAGAAGGCCCTGACTGATATGGCCGACAGCTTCAAAGACAAACCCGTCATCGAAGCACGTATCCGCACAACACTAGGAAAATCATTCTGGTACCTTGGTGAATACCCCATTGCGGCAAAAGAGCTTCATCGCGCACACGAGCTCTTCGAACAAGTGAATGGCCCAACAGACGTGCAAACGCTCAAAGTACTCCTGGCTATTGCCAATCTGGAAGAGAGAATGGAGCTTCACGAGAAAGCTCTTGAAAGGCGTGAGCGTGTTTTTCGGTTAGCCAAAGAACACTATGGTATCAACGAGAAAGTCACCCAGATGGCCATGAGTAATCTGGCAATCAGCTATTTCACGCTGGGACGGACGAACGAGGAACTCAAGCTCCGCGAGGAAGTCTATCAACTGACTCTGGACAAGCTGGGAACTTCCGACCCCTTTACTTTGCTCTGCATGACGAACCTCGCGCTGGCTTACAGAATGTCAGGCAAATCGCAGGAATGCCTTGATCTCTTTGCGAAAGCGATTGAATTACAGAAAAAGCACTTGGGACCGACTCACCCCAACACGCTCGATTCGATTAAGAACCTAGCCGGCAGTCTTGATATGTTGAGCCGTCATGACCAGGCTTTGCCGCTGCACGAATCTGTCCTCAAGATCAGTAAGGAAAAACTGGGAGATGATCATCCGGCGACTCTTTCGTCAATGACATCGCTGGCTTACTGCTATTCCTGTCTGGGCCGTAATGAGGATGCCCTCAAGCTGATTCAGCAAGCAGTTCCTCTCTATGAGAAACGTTTTGGACCCAGGCATGGTGAAACACTCAACTGCCTGTGGGCTAACATTGCCAGGCTTTTTGATCTCAAACGCAGTCTGGAAGCCATTCCTTTGATTGATGACTGTCTGAAAAGAGCTTCGGGCTCGAAAGCCAACCCTACGATGCTTCATTCGTTCATGATTTTGAGATTCCGCCATTTCAAGATGCAGCGAGACCTGAAGCATTGCCAGGAATCTTTGGAACTGTGGCAAAACTACGAATTCAAACAGGGTGAATTCCTGTTTGATCAGGCTTGCGCTTGGGTGTCCTTCGCCACCCTGAAATCTGAAATCGAGAAAGCAAACGTAGAGAAAGAAGTCGATCAAGCGATGCTGCTTCTACAAAGTGCAGTAACGGCAGGATGGAATGATGCAAAACAACTCGAACAAGATGAAGACCTGGCCCTGCTTCGAGGACGCGTTGACTTTCAGACGCTGCTAACCAGCTTGAAAAAAAAGACTTCAACCGAAAAGAAACCTTGATCTCTTTTGAGCAAGCTGGAGGAGTCTCCAGCTTGCTAGCAATCGCGTGGCGAACGACTAAAAGACTATTGGCGTTACATTGACGCCAATGTGGCCATGCCGAGGGTATACTCGAACATCATGAAAGCGACCGGTTCGCGCATCACGAACACTGAGGATGCCACGGTGGCCGGTGGCATGCAGGGCCCGATGCAGGTCATCGGGGTTGCACATCTGCTTTCCATCGACAGCGACTATAACATCGCCACACTCCAGCCGAGCCAGGGGCAGCCGGCGACCTTGCGGATACCAGCGTGATCCGCAGGCCTTGGCTATCATGGGTATGGTGGGAGTAGTATCGGTCAAAAGCAGGCTCGATAGCCTGAATCTGAGTAGGCAGGTACATCAACACCGCAGCACCCAGTGTGAGCTTGAACTTGGCAAAACGGTTCATGGCTGTCTCCTTGTGTTTCGTGCATCCGGTCCTGGATGCACTGAGGAAACGAGACTGGGATGAGGGGTTGGCGGGTTTCATGGGGTTGTCATGAATAGCAACTAGCCTGCTTTTCTGCAGCGATTTCCTTGCGGATGGCTTTGAAGAATTGGTCGAGTTCTTCCTGAGTTATCCCGGACTCGACGACACTCCCGCGAAGCCGGGCAAGGATTTCGTCAATGTCGAACATTGAATCAAGAGGATGGATACTGGCACTGTTCATGGCGGCATAGTAGTTTCATATCATCGACAACGGCTGTTACAGGAGAGTTCACCTTGGCACAAAAAATTCTGAATGTTCGAGTACGGCCACCAAAGATCAAGGTACTGATCAATAAAGACGCCGATATCAGCGATCTTCTTCGTGTTTTCCAATTCTACTCCAGGGTGTGGGGCGGACGTTACTTCCAAATTCTCTGTGTTGACCCACAACAGACCGATCCGCTGACAGATTTCAGACTTGATTCATCTAGACCAGAGTTTGTTTTTGGCGTGGGAATCGATGACGAATATTGGAAGCATGCTGTACATCAGGCATGCCAGCCCAGAGCTTATTCGGCATTGAAGTACGAAGAACACCAAGACATTCATGCATCTATCGGTGATCATTTTATCAGTGTCGAAAGTGCTTTGATAAGTCTCTACGAAGAGAAACTGCAACCTACTCAAATAAAGAGACTACAGCTTGTTGAGCACAAGGGTAATTCAAAATGGACATCATTTTGCGCAGCTGCCTTTGGGATTCACATTCCCAATCTTATTGCCAAGTACTATGGGGAACTAATCCCATTTTCCGAGAGCAACACCATCGCATTCATTGAATTGCATTCACGATTCGTCAAAGAGTGGAAGCTACCTTGGGTTGACCTTGCCGGATATGAACTAAGAAAGCCATTCTTAACATCAGGGCCACTTCCACCGACGGTAGTTCTGGTCAGACATCCTGTTTGTGATTTGTCCTATTACTGGAATCTCAAGACTGCGAGCAACGCTGTAGTTCCAGCTTGGATAATACCCATTGCTATTGAAGATGCTTTCGTGATCGATGTTCACAGGAAGTTAAGGGAATGGCTGCTCGCCTTCTCCATCTACGGTTCAGTGCCGAATTATTGCAATTTTACCTCACAAACTGTTGATGCTGAAGAATGTCAGAGATTTGCTCGGATGTTTCGGGATACTCTGGAAGGCACGACTTATGACCACGTAGACTGCATAGTTCCAGGCAATAGGTTGCCGAATGTAACACCGTTTGAGTATGAAACAACTTGGACTGTAAATCTAAAGGGCAGCACACTTGCATTTCAGCCTCCTAAACCACTAGCAATCAAGAACATCGATTCCAGATGCATTTGGCTTGTGGATTTTCTTCGAGACGTAGGGACTGGTCGCGCAGTCAATGAAGTCCATTTACCCTCAAGCCCGGTTGCCACTGAACTTTTGAATGGCCCAACTCCGCCAAGTTACGAATCAGGTCTATTGCCTAGATGCGGAGATGGAACTGATTCAATAAACGTGCTTTGCTCAAATCGCAAAGAGATTATCGATATCTTTTTGCCCACAGACAAAGAACTAATTGAAGAGATTCTGCGAGCAAATGGTGTGGAACCAGAGCATGATGAAAAACGAAGTTGTTATTTACCTGTGATAAAGAGATTTGGAGGGCTAGGTAAGGCAGCAGCATCCTTTTCTGGGGACATGGGCCGCATCATTCAAGCAGTGGGTTCAAAAACATGGAAGGTGGCTCAATTCAAAAGTAAATGTGGGATCGGAGGCAAGCCGATTCAAGGTGACAACTACCTAGAACGCATTGAGGTAATCTTTAGTCATTCAACTGAGCGAATGAAGAGAGTGGGGCTCAAAAGGTTTGCAGAGTATGCCAAGAACCAAGCACCTCAAGATATGCGCCTTGAATCAGTTCTTGAGTATTGGGCAAATCGCTCGATTCTTAGACGAAGGTGGACTGTTGGCGTTTGTCCCGAGTGTCATGCAAAAGTCATTCAATCGTATCTCAATATTCGCCGTAGAGTTGTTTGTTCGGCTTGTGGCAATCAGATCACATTACCAGAACGAGTTTCCCTATCTTATGCAGTTGATAAATCTGTTAGAAAGGCCATCAAGCAAGGAATTATACCAGTAGTTCTTGCAGGTCGATTCTTAAAAAGAATGAGTCGCCTAGGGTTCCTATGGCTACCGGGAATGAAATATCAAGCAGGTGATTGTAATGGAGACATTGATTTAGTTGCATGCTGTGACGGCCTTTTAGTGTTTTGCGAATGCAAGACTAAGGCTCGCGGAGGGGCTGAAGAGGCTTGGGACAAAGTGATTGAGCAATTTCTTGAACTTGGCAGAACAGCCGAAAAATGCAAAGCCAACCTGCTTGTATTGGCCTCGCTAGCTCCTTATTACCCAGAGGACGTTGTGGCTAAAATCTCAACTGAACTTACTGGAAAGATACCATTCTTATTACTTAACAAGAATGACTTGGAGACTGGTTCTCGTCTGATCGATGACACAGATCACAAACGCTCTCTTGCACTTCATGACCTAATACCAAAACAATTTCCAGAGTCTAAGCGGCCTTCAGATGGCAAGCCAAGGGAGATTAAGATGGGGTACGGAATATTTACGAGCGGATAAGCCGACACGTCTACGAAATAAACCCGTAGGCTCTTTACAGCAGTATCCCCTTTACCGCTGCGTGTTCCTCCACTCCCGTTAGCCGGATATCGAGCCCCTGGAACTTGTAGCTCAGCCGCTTGTGGTCGATTCCCAGGCAGTGCAGGATCGTGGCGTTCAGGTCGTGGATATGGACGGGGTCTTTGGTGATGTTGTAACTGAAGTCGTCCGTCTCGCCGTAGGTGATGCCGGGCTTGATGCCGCCGCCGGCCATCCACATGGTGAAGCAGCGCGGGTGATGATCGCGGCCATAATTATCCTTCGTCAGGCCGCCCTGGCAGTAGATCGTTCGTCCAAACTCGCCGCCCCAGACGACGAGAGTGTCATCGAGCAAGCCACGCTGCTTCAAATCGGTGATGAGGGCGTAGCAGGCCTGATCGACATCCTTACTCTGGTTCGGCAAATCACCGGCGATGTTGAAGTGCTGATCCCAGCCCCGGTGGAAGATCTGGATGAAGCGGACGTTCCGTTCGATCATGCGCCGGGCCATCAGGCAACTGGCGGCAAAGGTGCCGGGCTTGAGTACATCGGGGCCGTACATATCGAGGATGTGCTTGGGTTCCTTGCTGAGGTCGGTCAGTTCAGGTACCGAAGTCTGCATGCGGAACGCCATCTCGTACTGGGCGATGCGGGTCTGCGTCTCCGGATCAGCCATCTGTTCGTACTGATGTTGATTGAGTTTGGCGATAGCGTCAAGCGTCTTGCGTCGGCCTGATGCATCCACGCCGGGCGGATTGGAAAGGAAGAGCACGGGATCACCCTTGGAACGGAGTGCCACGCCCTGGTGCTTGCTGGGCAGGAAGCCCGAACCCCACAGGCGGTTGTAGATCGCCTGGGCTTCCTTGCGGCCAGTCCATGAAGCGGTCATGACGACGAACTCGGGGAGGTTCTCGTTCATGGTGCCCAGTCCATAGCTGAGCCAGGCACCGAGACTCGGTCGGCCCGGTATCTGGTTGCCGGTGCAGATGTAAGTGACAGCGGGGTCGTGGTTGATCGCTTCGGTCCAGACCGATTTGATGAGCGCGATGTCGTCAACGATCTTGGCGGTGTGCGGAATCAGTTCGCTGGCCCAGGTGCCGTTCTTGCCATGCTGACTGAATTTGTACTTTGAGGGGGCGATGGGGAAACGAGTCTGGCCCGATGTCATCGTCGTCAGCCGCTGTCCCTTACGAATCGATTCCGGCAGGTCTTTATCGTAGAACTCCCCCATCTTGGGTTTGTAGTCCCACATATCCATCTGCGACGGGCCTTCGTTCATGAACAGATAGATCGCCCGCTTGGCTTTGGGTGCGAAGTGAGGCAGCCCGGGGATGCCGCCCTTGGCTGGAATAGAGTCCCCTGCACGCATATTGGCAGGAAGCATTCCCGACAGAGCAACGGTGCCCAATCCCAACGCCCCCTTGGCAAAGAGCTGGCGACGGGTGAGGAGATTGAGGGATTCGAGGTAAGGGTTCATGGTCATTGTCTCAAAGAGCTGGTGGGCGTTAGATCCCCGGAGTTGGTTGGCAAACTACTTCGTCACCGCCTCATCCAGGTTCAGCACAATGTTCGCCACCATCGTCAGGGCAGCGAGTTCGCGCTTGTTGAGCTTATCATTGGGCTTGCTTTCACCGACAGCAAGAAGCTTGTCTGCCTCCGCGGGGTTCTTGGTGTAGTGACTCAGTTGCTCCTCGTAGGCACTCTTGAGAACCACCAGTTCCTGAGCATCGGCTTCCCGGCACAGAACGCTTTTGATGAGAAACTTGATCCGGGACTCGACAGCATCATTAGTCGTCATGCTACGCTGAGCCAAGGATCGGTGCGCATTCCACATATTGGGTTTCATTTAGTAGCAGCAACGCTTGTAGCGGCGTGTTGGTTCGTTCCCGACGAACGGTACACGATTCCCTCGACGGTGCATCCATCGCTGACATCTGTGGCGGCGGAGCGGTTCGTTTCCAAAAAGTGTACAAGCTGCGCCGATGCACTTTCTCCACGCCTGTATCAGCCTTGAAGTTAGCGGTGTTACTGGAGACATAACCGACCGCTTCCCACAACCCGCTGGGCTGGGGTGGCTTCACACTGGGGCCGCCGAGCTTTTCGACGAGCAATCCGCTGACGTAGAGGGCCTGATCCCGCAGAATCTCTGCATCCAGACGATGGCGGGGCCCACGAGAGTAGTAACGGTTGCCAGGGTCTTTCGCCAGCCGATCAGGAGTGACCTTGGCTGACTGCTGATACGTGTTCGACATGACCATCAGCTTCATGAGCTTCTTGACATCCCAGCCCGATTCACGAAACTCGACCGCCAGCCAATCGAGCAGTTCCAAGTGCGTCGGCGGTTCGCCCTGCAAGCCGAAGTCTTCGGCAGTCTTGGCCAAACCGGTGCCGAAAACCTGTTGCCAGAAACGATTGACGGCGACTCGTGTAGTAGTCGGATGGTTCGGATCGAGAAGCCACTGGGCCAGGCCGAGACGATCCTTGCGGGCATCGCTCTTCATCGGTGGAAACATCACAGGTGTGCCCCGTTCGACCTTGTCGCCACGCTGATCATACTCGCCCCGCTTCAGGATAAAGGCAGGGCGTGGGTCTTTGCGTTCCTTGGAGATGAGTGTCGCTGGGATACTTGCATCGAAGTCGGCACGTTCCTTGGTGACTGCCTCGACTTCCTTTTGGATAATAGCAAACCGATCCTTGGTAGTAGGGTTGATGTTCTCCAGGAAGTACTCTCGTAATTCATTCTTCTGAGCATCGCTGCGTTTTTCAGCAGCGATCTTGATCACCTTCTGAATCGGTGCCGGCAGTTTGGCTCCGCCCAGCGATTGTTCATAGTGCAGCCAACTGATCAATGAATCGAAGGTCATTGTTCCTTGGGGAGTGCGGGTGTTGATTCCAGCTTTATCCCAGGTGACGGTGCCATCGAACTGGGTGAAGGCCCAGCCGGTGATGAGATCGCCGGGCTTCAAGCCCACTTTGTTGACAGGGATGCTGAGACGAACCCAGCGGCCAGCTTCGGGCAATGGCCCTATCAGCATCCTGCCACCGGTCTTGTCCGTTCCCCAGTCAATCTTGTTCTCCCCCCAGTAAGCCCGATGCTTCCAGTCGCCGGTGTTCCACTGCAGCATGATCTCTTTGGGTGGGTTCTTCGGGTCGAGATAGACGTAAGCAAACAGTGAATCGCCATAGCCTACGACGAGTCCCTGCTTGGCCCCTTGAATCAAATGCTGACTCAGGCCCGTTGCAGTACGGGTATGAGCCACTCTGCCACTGTAGACGGGAGCAGCGGGAGAACTGACAAACTGCCAGGCACTGGCATGGCTGCCATCACTGGCGGGAAGATCATCATCGTCGATCCAGACGAAGTCAGCACGCTTAGACTTGGTGGCCAGTTCAGCAGCGGGCTTGCCCTCCAGAGGATCGACATACTTGATCTTGGCGAGTTCTTCTTTCACCTTCTGCTTCTTCACATCGATCTTCTTCTGGAGTTCATCCAGTTTGGCGAGTTGCTCCGGCGTACCTACTTTGGTGAAAGGGGCATGGCGGGCGGCGTTGCCATCCAGCGGCGAGCCATCAATGTTGTTGAAGAAGGCGAAGAGCTGGTAGTATTCTTTCGTAGAGAGCGGGTCGTACTTGTGATCATGACAGCGTGCACAACCGACTGTCAGACCCAGGAAGACAGTTCCGAAGGTGTCGACCTGATCGACGACGTTACGGACATAGACCTCTTCATCAATTGAACCACCTTCACTGGTGGTGACATGGCAACGGTTGTAGCCGGTAGCAATGGTCTGCTCGAGCGTGGCATTGGGAAGGAGATCGCCCGCCAACTGCTCGGTGATGAACTGATCGTAGGGTTGGTTACGGAGGAAGCTCTTGATCACCCATTCCCGGTATGGCCAGGCTTCACGGTAGTTATCCAGATGGAGGCCGTGGGTGTCGCCATACCTGGCCAAGTCAAGCCATTGGCGAGCCTGATGCTCGGCGTAGCGCTGACTGCTGAGCAGGCGATCAACGACTTTCTCGTAGGGGCTCGGTGAGTGATCGGCGAGGTAGGAATCAAGCTCAGCCGGAGTTGGTGGCAGCCCTGTTAGATCAAGAGTTACTCGCCGAAGCAGTTGGGTTTTCGTTGCCGGTGGTGATGTTGCTAGTCCCTGTTCCTGTAACTTGGCGAGGATGAAGGCATCGATCGGGTTCTTTACCCAATCAGTCTGCTTCACGATGGGCAGAATTGATTTGGTGGGTGCGGCGAACGACCAGTGCCGAGACCAGTTAGCACCCTGCTTGACCCATTCTTCGAGCAGCTTCTTCTGCTCGGGCTTGAGAGGTTTGTTATGTTTGCCCGGCGGCATGATCTTTTCACGTTCAGTCGTATTGATGCGTTCGATCAGCAGTGACTCTTCAGGTTTGCCCGGTTTGACAACGAAATCATCACTCTCCAACTTGTTGAACAGACCTTCTTTGGTATCCAGCCGCAAATCAGCCTTGCGGGTCTTCTCATCGGGACCATGGCAGGCATAGCAGTGATCGGAAAGGATGGGCAAAATCTGGCGGTTGAAATCGATCTTGCTTGAAGTTGGTGGTTCAGCAGACACACAGACTTCCCTGGAAGCCAGGACCACGATGGCAATACAGCAACATGCAAGACAAGTTCGACAGGCAGACATAGCGAAGCCTCAAATCATCAAGCTGGCGGGAAGAACTGGCAGTATCCTTAGTTTACCCGTAAGAATGGCGAAAGTCGATGGATAATGGAGTCGTTGATGAGCAAGTTAATCGCCTTCGCCGGCCTGCCAGGCACGGGCAAAACCACGCTGGCCAAACGACTGGCTGAACAACTGGGGGCGGTGCTGCTAAACAAAGATGATCTGCGTGCTTCCCTGTTTGCTCCAGGCGAGATCGACTATACCAGTACTCAGAATGACTTCTGCATGGCTATCCTTTATCAACTGGCAGTCTACCATGCTGAGCATCATCCAGAACGAGCGATTATTATTGATGGCAGAACCTTCTCACGCCGGGCACAAGTATCAGCTCTGGAGCAGTGTGCTGAACAGTGTGCACGACCGCTTGCCCTCATCGAGTGCGTCTGTTCCGTTGCGGTGGTTGAAGAACGACTCACCCACGATGCCGGCAAGCATGTCGCTGCTGATCGGAATGTGGAGTTATTCCACCACGTGAAGGCATCATGGGAAGAGATCACCATACCCAAGTTGACACTGTCGACCGATGAGGAGAATGAGGAGCAGTTGCTCAAACGTATTCTCAAGTATCTGGGACAATAGGCATCTTACCAACGACAAATGCCCTACGGCGGGACGTAGGGCATTCGGAGCAGCGTCTGAATGATAGACGGTATAGCTCTTACTTCCTGACCGGAGGCATGGGCTTGTTCAGGTTCGTGCTTTCCGGCGCCGGGGTGGTGGTGCCTGGAAGCGGTTTTGTTTGCGTTATCACCGGTGCAGAGGGCAGATCGTCAAAGATGATGATAGCGCCGCATCCTGAATTAGTACAAGATTGGGTCAAGGGTGCCCCGGTAGCTGTGCAGTTCGAGCATACCTGATTCCAGGGAGTCCACCGAGTGGCATGAAATCCGTAGCAGGCATCCGGAGCAAAGACACCATTTGGGACGGGTGCCTTCGGCGAATGGAACGGCTTCTGACCGGGCGGATACTTGTCCACATCGGTGGCGCACAGGGTGCTCACTGTGAACAACCCGAGCAGCGTGAAGGCGATCATCCGTGACATGGCTTCTCTCCTCAGGCGGCTTGGCCGCATGACAGCTCTTCCGTGAGCTTGAATTGGTCGAAATCGATCAGTCTCTTACTAGATAGCTTATCTTCGTGGTGGGGTAGGGCTTGTTGGCGTTCGTGAAGCGGCGCTGCTGGAGCCAGTCCCAAGTTTTGGATAGTAATGGCCATAGTTCATGAAGGTAGCAGCATGGCCAGTAGCCCGTACGGTGTTTGAATCAGCATTGGTGGCTGATTGAGTCAGGCTGCCAAACTCCTGTTGGACATTTTGCAGACTGTTTTGGAACATGTTGTTGGGCCTGACGATGCCGAAGTAGTTCTGAGCCGTGGAGCCGCCCTGGCGATTCAGGTTGAGCCAGTTAAATGCGCTGGAAGGTTGAGCGGGAACCGCTCCCTGGGCATGGCACATCGAGGTGACAGTGACCATGCTCAAGAGTGCCGTTGCTGCAAGGCGAAGAAACATGATCTATCCTCCATCCGAATGCTGCCAGAGTATGAATGACACCGCCGATTCCATTATAGCAGAGTCTTTGGCGTTAATTGCCGCCGTTGCCGTTGCTACCCTGCGAAATGTTGTTGCCACGCAGGTTGCTCACAGTCGATTGCCCCAGCAGGGTCACGCCCAACATGCGTTCGATTGGCGAGATAATCCGGGCCAGCATGGTATCGGTGGTCACCAGCGGTTCGGCCATCACATAGAGACGGTCACCTGGCAGAACCTGGTAGTTGGTAGTAGTGTTAGCACCTTGGACGATCGCATCCCAGTTAACAGCCAGCGTCTGGTCTGGACCATGGCCGGCCGGGGCAGGGCGTGCTACCCAGATGCGCCGCTTAGATGCTACAGCGGGCAGGCCGCCGATCTTACCCAGAGCATCGAGCACGGTTTCGTTGCCAGTCGCGGGAATCGGATAGACTTGCTCGCCGAAGCCGCCGCCATCGGTGATGACGTAGTAGACCTTGCTGTTGTAAGCGAACACATCCACGGCGACTTCAGGCTTAAGCAGGAACTGAGTCAAGTGAGCTTCGATTGCGGCCTTGGCTTCAGGCAAGGTCATGCCAGCCACGAAGACCTGGCCATACAAACCCAGGCCAATGGTGCCATCGGGACGAACCAGGTGATCGCCCTTGATTTGTTGCATGCCGCGGAACTGTGCCAGAGTCACGTTCACTCGTGGATCAGCCAGGCCGACGACATTGCGCAGGTGCTGTTCGAGAATCACACGTGCTTCGTCAACCGTCTTATCGACGACGGAGACTTTGCCGTAAGCAGGGCCGAGGTTGACGGCTCCATCAGGCTCGACCGGGAAGATGCCTTGCAGCGGTTCACCAGGCAGCGCCTTGGGAGCATTGATGGCGAGCGCATCCAGCGGATTGAGTTTATATGGCGGGATAGGCACTACACGAATGGCATCGATCAGCAGGATATCAGGGGCAGCGATGGTGTAGGGCGGATGCGTTACCATCGAGAGTTCACGGGGCACATCAGGCACGCTGGTGACGTTATCACAGGGCGAGCTATGGCACCCGGTTGTCATCAAAGAAGCAATCGCCATCATCAGGCCAAAAGCAATCGACTTACGGATCATCTGTCAACTCCCGTCAGTGAACCAAGTCGAGCGGGCGACTCGGTTCAACAAACGATGTGAGACAAGCTGGTCGGAAATGACGTTCCGACCCCCACAGATACAATCGGACGGTAAAGGAGGATGCTTTGACATTTCCGGCACTTTTGGGGGAATTGGTAGAATCGCCCCGTGGTGCAAAGATAGTAAAGTTGATGAGCATTCTTGAGAACTTGGGTAATCCTGTTGAGAATCATTCAAGATCAATAGTTCGTCAATGATAGCAAAGCGCTCTGCTTGGCAAGTTAGTTCAGAGCCAGCAGGATTTACCGTGAAAACATAACGATTCAGCTTCCCTAATTCGGGCTTTGTGGCTATGGTTCGCGCCGTGAGGGTTTGTCTACCGGGGGACGTTGCGCGCGATGCCGCAGTTCATTCCCAATGTACCGCAGCAGGCCAAAGGGACGACGAGTCTACCACTCGTTCGGCTCAGCGTACGGGGTCTGGACAATGTCGAAGCCAGGCATGAGTACCGTCAGGATGCTCTCGTCATTGGCAGCTTGCCCGGTTGTGATCTGCAAGTTCCAGCAGGCATCGAAGCAGGGCTGTTTGCTCTCGCAACCATTTCTGCGGGCGGGCTTCGTATTCGACGGCTGGATCAGCCATCAACACCCATCACTCATCTCAAGCCCAGGCAGGAATGCCAGTTCGGATCGGTTCACCTTCGACTCGATTTCCTGGCAGAGACGACACTGAGTTCTGCGAAGCAAACTGTCACTCCTGTTCCTCAGGAAGTAGCTGATCTCAAAGCCCAGTTTGAGAAAGATCGTCAGGAGTGGGAAGCGGAAGCGGAACGCCAGGCAGAATCACTCGCAGTCAAAACCCGTGCCGTGCAGGAACAGGGAAAGCAACTGCAAACGGAACGTGCTGAGCTTGAGCAACTTCGTGCCGGGCTGAATCGAAGCGTCGCTCAGCCGGCGCTACCTGCTGATCTGGAAATGGTACGCAGTGAATTGTTGCGTTTGCGGGATGCCCTCTACCAGCAATATCGTCAGCGCCGTGATGCTGTGGTTGCCATGCGGGAGTCGGTGCGTCTTGCTGCTAGTAAGGTGCAGGAAGAAAAACAGCAACTGCGCCACGAAGCGCTAAAGATGCATCAGCAGGGTACCCAGTTCCAGGTGGATCAGCATCGGCTGACCGAACAACAGAACGATCTTGCCAAGCAGGCCAAGCTGCTCGAGGAATGGCAGCAACAGCTATTCACCGATCAAAAGGGCTTGGCTGCGGAACGTGAAGCGCTTACCCAATCACAGATTGAACTGAACACCAAGACTAAAGAACTGCATGATGACCTGGTCAGAATGCAGCGCCAGCGTGATTCGCTGGATCAGCGTCAGGCCCAACTGGAACAGCACGAAGTTGATCTGAAGAACCGAGAAAGCTATTGGAGCACTGAACTTCCCAAGCTCTCAGCCATGCGTGCTGAGGTTCAGCAATCTGAAGCCCAACTCGAAGCAGTCTCCCAGTCACATGCACAACAAGCCAGGCAGCAGGCTGACTATGCCCGGCAGCTTGATCAGCAAATGCACCAGTTACAGAAGGAACGCCAAGCCCTCCAGGATCGTCTCGACGGCTGCACTGCCTGGGAACATACCCTGGGGCAGGATCGCCTGCGTCTGGATCGGCTCGAAGCTGAGATTGCCAACAAACGTGAACAACTCGAACGGGATGATCGTCGTCGTCAGGAAGAAGAAGCAGCATGGCTGGAACGACAACAGCTCATCGAAGCAGAGCATGCCAAGCTGCATGTCGAAGTCGAGGAAGCTCGCCAGGTTCTCGCTCAGCGAACTGAAATGGAAGAGGAGTTCGCCCAGCGCCAGGCTGTCCTGGATGAAGCATTGGTCGAAAATCAGCAACGTACAGCTCTCCTGCAGCATCGCCTCGCCCGGCTCAACCAACTGAGACAACGGCTTCGTAAGCAGCGGAAGGCGCTCGGCGACCAGATGCAGATCATCGATCATTCCGAATCGGCCCATGAATCATTGCAGGAACAGCTACGCCGTCGCATGGCTACCCTCGCAGAACGGGAAGCAAAGCATCACGAACTCGAAGCGACCTATCAGGCCCGGTTGCAGCAAGTCCAGGCAGATGCCGATCGATTGACAGAGCAAAAGCAATCGTGGGATGCCATGATGCAGACTGACCGTGACGCGCTGGAAGTGCGTCGTCTCGCTCTCGATGGGCAGGCGATTTCGATCCAGAAGGATCGAGACACGCTTGCAGAGCATCAGAACATTCTTTTGGCACAACGTCAGCAACTCGACGAAGAACGCCGGGCTGCATTGCAGCAGCGCGATGAGGTGGATGGGCATCTGGCTCAACTCGATCAGGCTCGCACCCAGTTTGCTGAGACTTTGCCTACGCTCTTACGCAATGCCGAGTCTGCGCTTGAACGAGTTGTCGCTGCCCGATCGCAGTTACGAACGCAGTTGCACGAAATACATGCATACCGTCAGCGTTGTGTCGAAGAGATCGCCGCTCGTCGTCACGAGACGGCTCAGGGCATGCAGCAACTTGAGGAAAGGCATCAGGTACTGTCACGCCTGCAGGATGAACAGCGTCTGGAAGCGGCTGCCTTGCGGCAAGACTGCCTGCACTGGCAATCACAAATCCAACTGCTCGAATCGCAGTGGCAGGCAAGCCAGGAAGATATCCACGAGAAATCACAACGATTGGCTTCTCAGGCCAAAGAACTGGAACAGAATCATTCCAGGCTTCGGGTGCGTTCCGAGGAACTGCACGACCGGGAACGGGATGTCGATCACCGCCGGTCCGAAGTCAACAAGCACCTTGCTGACATGCAGGGCTGGTATCGTGTCAAACTCAAGGACATGGCTGAGAAGAAACTGCCGGGCCATCCTGCGGAAGCAGATGTTGAACTCTACGATCCGCCTCACATACTGAAACTGCAATCAGCCAAGGCGGATAACGATCAACACCTTGCTGATCTCCTTAGCGGCATGGGTTTGATCGATGCCATGACACTGCAGACGCTTATCGAACAAGCCCGGAAGCAGCGTCTAACGCTAAGGAACTGCCTATTACAGAATGAGTTCCTTACTCCTTTCCAAATAGAGTTGATTGAAGCTGGCCGTCTGGAAGCGTTGGTGCTGGGACCATTGCGTGTCATTGACAGACTACGCATTGGCACAATGGAAACGATCTATCGGGTCTTCGATCCGCGCATCGGCGATGAAGCGTTACTTCGGCAGCTCTCAGCTTCCGTTGATGCCAACTGGCAGGAAGAATACAAGGCTCTCTTTGCGCTCGCAGCTCAAGTGCAAGATCGTCATGTGGCCGGCACATTGGATGTTCTCCAAATGGCGGGCAGCCCGGCTGTGCTTCAGGAATGGGTCGTTGGCCTGCCCGGTTCGGAATGGACACAACTGGTGACTGATTCCACGGTTGCTCTCAAGCTGATCGTACAACTGGCTTCAGGCCTATCTGTTCTGCACGATGCAGGGCTGGTGCATGGACAATTGCATCTAGGCAGATTGCTGCTTACCCCCCAGGGCGACCTCAAGCTCTGCGGGGCCGGCGAACCGCGATGGCTCAGTGGTCTGGCCAGCACCACTGAACCGATGATGGCAGACGACCTGGCAGCCGTGGTGGAGTTCATCACTCCCTGGTGCCGTGGCAAAGCACGGCAGCCTGTCAGTAGTGCGATGGCCGACATGCTCAAGAAGCTGGAAACGAAGCAGATCATGACAGCTCAGCAGTTGCACACCGCTGCCTATGCGGTGCTACGCAGTCTTCCCCATGAGGAAGCGGCGTGGAAGGAGTTGCTGCACTTCGTGCAAGATCGATTGGGTGTAGGAGAGGCACCGGCATTGAAGAAGTCGGCGTAGCTATTCCTTCATCAACATCCCCGCTACGCAAGCATTCACCAGCGTCGCCAGGAAGCCGACAAATCGCGCCTTCATGCCCAATCGGGCCAGGTCGTGGCGGCGTTCCGGGGCGATAGAGCCGATGCCGCCCAGTTGAATGCCGACCGAAGCAAAGTTGGCGAATCCGGTGAGGGCAAACACGGCGAGGAGTTTCGATCGATGAGACAAGAATGCAAATTGATCACCGCCGTTTTTACTCAGTGCTGCGATTTGTTCATTAATGGCCATAATCGTTGACTGAAATGCAGAGTCGTGAAAGCTGCGCAATGTCTGTGCCCACATGGTTAGATCGGAAATCTGGTTCCCTTTTTTGAGCATCAGAAATGCGACGTGTTCGTTAGCAGCGAGCTTGATGCCAAGCAAACCTCCTACTTTGGTAGCATCATCGGGAGAGACGCCGATCAGGATAGCAATGGGCCTGAAGAGGAAACCAAAAATATCCTGTAGTTGCAGGTGACTGGGCCAGCTTACCAGCCATTCTGATGGTATTCTCATCCATAGTAACGCTGGCTTAATGCTGCTCAGAATTGCATCGAAAAGTGCGATAAAGGCGATGAAGGCAATTAGCATCGCTGCGACATTCAAAGCGAGAAACAAACCATCCTTGACCCCGGAAGCAATGGCATCGACAGCATTCACATGGGTCTTTTCCACGATGATTTTTGCATCGCCCATGGTGACCGGTTTCTCCAACTCAGGCAACACCAGCTTGGTCAGATACAAGCTACATGGGCATGCCATGATGCACGTAGTGAGAATAGCTACCGGATCAGCCCCGTAGCTGATGTATACCGCCATCATGCCGCCGGAGATGTGGGCCATGCCGCTGGCCATCAGGGCCAGCAATTCGGATTGGGTCATCTTGGGAACAAACGGCTTGACGATGAGGGGTGCTTCCGTTTGCCCCATAAATACGTTGGCTGCAACAGACAAAGTCTCCGCGCCGCTTGTTCCCATCAAGTACATCATGACCTTGGCCATGATGCTCACCAGGAACTGAAGTACGCCCAGATAGTACAGCAGACTGAAGAAGGCCGAGACGAAAATGATGGGAGGCAGAGCCTTAAAGGCGAAGATGAAGCCGGCTGGGCCATCTACTTTGGAGAGCGAGCCAAAGACGAAGTCAGCTCCTTTGTCGGCGCACTCGATCAATGTGGTAATGCCCGCTCCGATGACCTTGAAAAATGCCTGCACTTGATCGACGTACAACACCAGAAACCCGAGTGTGAACTGAAGGATCAGTCCCCAGAGTATGGTCTTGCGGTTGACTGCACGCAGATTCGTGGAAAATGATGCCGCCAGCAGGATTAGAGCGAAGAACCCCAGGATCGCCTGCCCTCGGTAGCCCAGCCGTGCGCTGAGGGTATTCGCCAGGAACGCCAGGATGGCTACCGTCAGCCAGAGGCCCAGCCGCCAACTCCACGGGGTGCCGGATTTCAGATCAGTGCTCATGCCCGCATCCTTCATCGAAACAACGTCGAGGGTGCATTATGAAACGATGAAGGCGGTGGAGCAAATGGAAAGTAACAATTTCAGTGAGGTTGTCGTCGTTCTTTGAGTTGATCCAGATATCTCAGACGTATCGCAGCCAGGTCGGCATCATACCGACCTTGTTTGAAATCAGGAAACGTCCACTCGAATGGTTGATAGCGTCCATGGCCGTACCGAGCCACCAGGTCAGCATAGATGCCCTGAGTAAGATAGATCTTTTGCCCCAGCCCTTTGACGCTGGCAAGTACGATCTTGTTGTGATCGAGATAGCCGATATCGAGATTGACCGATCGCTTGCCCTCTGAGGAGAAGGAAGCTTCGATCTCAATACACTTCACTTTCGCAGCCGCCAGTTCCTCCGGTGAACGCAACTCAGCAAAGGCGATCAGTTGCCGCTGAAGGGCATCCCCCATTTCTTCTCGGTAGTAGTCAGTCTGATCAAAAGGATAGAACTGACTCTGATGATCAAGAGGTCCCCATGATTGTTCAAGCGTCTCAAGAATGCGAGCGGGGGGCGTCAGCCCCCTGAGTAGAGCTACGAAAAACTTCACAGGAACAGGTTCGCCAGGTATCACCGAAGTACTCGCAACGACTCGTCCACCACAGATGGATGAATCCCAAACACGTTCTGAATCGTCTCAGCTATCTTATCAGGCTCGACATCGATCCGCTCTGTCGATTCCCTGCTGCGAATGAGCAGCGACTGCTTCTGCAGATAGAACTGCTTATTCTCAACAATTTTCGACAACACCGGATAGCGCATCATCTCAAACTGAAACGATTCGTCCCAGGCCTTGAGAAACTGCGACGTATCCACCGGATCGGTTTTGTACGTCAATCGATACGTTGACTGATTCTGATGGATCGTCTGTAACCGCACTCGATCACCAGTCTGTTCGGGCAGAAGCTTCACCTCATGAAAGCTGGTCGGCACTATGAGTTCTCCCTGCTTCGGAAACGCTATAGCATTAACGAGCAGATACCCCGGATCGAGCAGATGCTTGACTCCATCGATCCAGACGACCAACGCACAATGCGTATCCGGCCCATAACGGCGATCAGCGAGAATGGGTTCTGCTTCTAACCCAAGGGCACGAATCAGGTGCAGGAGTGTCCACGTCAACGAGAAGCAGGTACCCCCGGTTCCTAGTCGGTAATGATCATTTAACACTTCCGATGGCAATCGCCGTACTTCGTCAGGCTGATCGGTCTGACGATCGCGCAGAATCTTGCTCAGATTCTCGTAGGGAAGTTGAGAGTAAGCTGTCGCTAGTTGTTGCAGTGTCTGGCGGGGATCGCTCGACGAGGCGATGCCATATCGTACGAGGAATTGCTTCAGCAATTCCTCGGCACTGTTGGCAGAATGTTGGACGAAGTGCGACATCGTGCCCTACGGAAGCGATGCCATCATCTTAGCTACTGTCCGAAAGAATTCTTGATTGAACACGACATGGGTGCCGCCTGGGATATGACAGAACTCTTTATGGGGGCTGGCAGCGACAGCGAAGAGTTCCTCCCCATGATGAAACGGCACCACATCATCGTTGTCGCCATGAGCGATCAGCAACGGGCCTTGATACTTCGATATCTTGCTGCGATTATCGAACCGGTTCTTCATCAGCCAGTTGATCGGGAAGATGGGGATCACTTCCTGGGCACGTTCTGGTAGCGTCGTGAACGTGCTGAGCAGAATCAACCCGGCATGGGGCTTCTGCAGCGCAAGGTTACAGGCCACGCCGCCACCCATCGATTGGCCGAAAATAATCAGTCGCTTGGGATCGATCTTCTTGGCAGTGGTTAACCAGTCATACGCTGCCTGTGCGGAAGTGTAGCAACCCTCTTCGCTGGGCGATCCGGTGCTGCCACTGTACCCTGGGTAGCCGAAGGCGAGGACGTTGACCTTGGAGGTCTTCTGCATCATCGGCACGATCATGGTATGCAGGCTGAGATTGCCTCCGGTGCCGTGGCAGTAAAGGATCGTCCAGTCAGCACCTTCCTGAGGGCACCACCATCCCACGAGAGTGTTTCCATCGCTGCTGGGGAATGAAAATTCTTCGTACTTGAGGGATGAAGTGTCTTCATGCAAGTCTGCAAAGCTGATGGGCTGGAAAAGCAGTTGGTTTTCAAACGAGACGAGAACGATCAGCACCAGACAGTAAAGAAATCCCAAACCGGTGAAGTGTAGAATCAAGCTGCGACGTGCCTTGGCGGTGCCGATGCGTTTGACATCACGGAAGTAGCCGACGATGAACAGGGCAGGGATGAGCAGAAGGAGCCACCACATGGGATATCTTCTTGGAACGGAGCAAAGATACTGGACTATAGCATATGGACTCAGAGATGTTTCTCATGGCAGGCTCATGTTGATGATGTACGCTGAGAATGATGGTGTTTCTTCGGTAAATGAGGTGGCTATGCACTCTTTCCAAACGATTAAGTCTTGGGCAGTTTTGTTGTTATTTGGGTGCTTCCTGTTTTCGGCTGATGTCAGTCACGGGCAGGATGACCTGACGAAAGTTCAGCAGGAACTGTCAGCCAAGCTACAGTCACTTCTTGCCCAAGGCAGCGCTCCCGGAGCCTCTGCCGGCATCGTGTTTCCTGATGGCAAGGTGATCAGTATCGTCGCTGGCTGGGCAGATCGTGAAGCGAAGAAAGCGATGACGCCGGAAACGTTGATGATTCAGGGCAGCGTGGGAAAGACCTATGTCGCTGCCATCGCCATGCAACTGATTCATGGCAAGAAGCTGGACCTGGATGCGAAGATATCGACCTATCTTGGCAGGGAGCCATGGTTTGATCAACTGCCCAATGCGAACGATGTGACGGTCAAGATGCTGATGAACCACACCAGCGGCATCATGCGTTACGAGCTCGATCCGAAGTTCACTGACGACTTGACCAGACAACCCACCAAGGTATGGACACCGGCAGAGCGGATCAGCTATGTGGTCGGAAAGATACCCCAGTTCGCAGCAGGCAAAGGCTGGGACTACAGCGATACCAATTACATCGTGCTGGGAATGATTATTGAGAAGATCACCGGCAAGAGCATGGAAGAACTCATCAAGACGAAGTTGCTGGAACCGTTGGGTCTGAAGCAGACGATACCTTCTGATCAACTAACGATTCCCGGCCTGGCCCAAGGCTACGCCGGTCCCAAGAATCCGTTCGGCGGCAAGGAGTTGATGTTGAACGCTGATGGCTCGATGATCGTCAATCCCCAGTTTGAATGGACCGGCGGCGGGATGGCTTCGACAACCGCTGACCTGGCTCGGTGGGCGAAGTTGATGTACGAGGGCAAAGCCTTTGACTCTTCCATGCTGCCCGTAATGCTGGACGGCGTATCTGCCCCGATGCTGGGCCGAGATACCAAGTATGGTCTTGGAGTGATCCTGCGTCCCACACCACTCGGAAAGACCTACGGCCACAGTGGCTTCTTCCCCGGCTACATGACCGAGGTGATGTACTGGCCCGAGGCGAAGATCGCCGTGGCAGTGTAGGTGAACACGAGTGAGTTTCAGAAGGTGAAGCCGAGGTTGACCCAGTGGTGCGTGGAGTTGGGTGGGGTGGTGATGGGGAAGAAGTAATTCATTTCGACTTTGCGCCCTGACCAACATTGTCTCGAAGTTGCAAAATAGAAGTAGTTGCGAATCTCGCCAACCAGCCAACTAATACACCAGAAACGAGGCTAATCAAAGACGCAGAACTGTAGTCTACACGTGGTTTCAGGAACTCCTTTACGCCATCCCAAGTGGCTATCATTAGCAAGAGCGTAATTCCCAAACCAAAAGTAGTCCTCCAGTGACATTTCAATTGCAGAGCCAGAATGCTTATGCCTGCCGCCAAAGCCACAAAGGCGAGAACTATGCCAGTGATAAAGGCAGGCCAGTATCCAATTGTCGATTCAAGACCGATGCGTAATCCAACGAAAATGGCTATTGTTGGAAGGATTGTGAATACCGATGCGATGTCATTTCTTCGCGGTGTTGGTGTGATCTGTTGACTAGTTTCCATTTCATGATCCCCTCTAACTACGCCTTCTTGAGAGTGATATAAATTCCCATGCCTTCAGCTTTTACCTCGGTCGTGAAACCGTCAGGAGCTGGCGCAGCTGGCCATTCTATAGTCAAAGTCTCGCTGGCGATGTAGTCCTTGAAGGTGGCGATGGCTTCGTTGAGTTCGGGGGCATCCGTCGTCAGAACAAGTGCAATCCGATCCTCCATCTGTAAGTCCGACTTCTTACGGAACTCCTGTACCTGGCGGATGACCTCACGGGCCAGGCCTTCCTGCTTGAGTTCCTTGGTCAGGCGGGTATCGATTGCGACCTGGGTGTTCTTATCAACGACGCCGATCCAGCCTTCGTTGCCTTTGGGGGTGGAGACGAGATCAGCAGCGGTGATGGTGATCACCATGTCGCCGAGGGTGTAGTCATGCGATGGTGACGTGCCACTGGCGATGGCCAGGATTTCTGGAGGGCCAGCTTCGATGAGCTTCTTCACCTCTTGCAACTTGGCTCCCGCTTTGGGACCGAGTGATTTGAGGTTGGCTTTGATCTCCATGGTGAGAAGTGGATGTGCGAGCGGGGGGCGTAAGCCCCCTGAGTAAGACGTAGCATCCGTCTCAGCGGGCTTACGCCCCCCGCTCGCATCATGTAACGTAACCTGCTTGATGTTCAGCTCTTCCTTGATCTGATCGGCGAAGCGCAGAACGGCTGCCTTGTCTGCTTCATCGGCGGGTTGCACCTTCAGTTCAGCCAGGGGCTGCCGGACTTTCATCTTGGCGGTGTTGCGGGCGGCGCTGCCGAGGGAGACGATGCGGAGGAGGGCATCCATTTCATTCGAGAGGGATTCATCCAACAGCTTACTGTCAGCTTGAGGGTAGTCGCAGTGGTGTACACTCTCCGCTGCCCCCTCACCCCCAGCCCCTCTCCCTCCAGGGGAGAGGGGAGTCAGAACCAGATTCTGGTACATCGCCTCCGTAAAGAACGGCACCACGGGGGCAAGCAATTTCGTCAACGTCACCAGGACCGTGTAGAGCGTCTGATACGCTGAAAGCTTATCCATATCCCCTTGGCTTTTGCCACGCCAGAAGCGGCGGCGGCTTCTGCGCACATACCAGTTGCTCAGCTTATCATCGATGAACTGCTCGGCAGCTAGCACGAAGCTGGGCAGGTTGTACTCTTCAAAAGCCTTGTGCGCCTGCTGGATGAGCAGTTGCAGATCGGAGAGAATCCATCGATCCAGATCGCTGCGATCCTTGAGCGGCACCTCGGCGGCACTCGGATCAAATCCATCGAGCCGGGCGTAGTTGCAGAAGAAGGCGTAAGTGTTCCACAGCTTCATCACCACCTTGCTGCGGACTTCATCAGCAGGCCCAGGACCGAAGTTGATGTTGCTGGCGGGGTTAGTGCGGCAATACATCCAGCGCATGACATCAGCGCCCATGGGTGGGTACTTGGCTAGCAGCGCTTGTGTCTTCTTCCCTTGATGGACGACTTCGCCGATCTCCCAGCCGATGGCGGAGGAGGGCAGGGGAGTCTTCATCGCTGTTTCGGGAGTTTCATTCGCCTTCAGATCACGGAAAGCAACCGTGTATCCCAGCTCGGCTGCACCTTCAAACGGGATGGCGTTCCCCGCTGACTTGTGCATCTCCTCGCCCTTTTCATCACGCACCAGGCCGTGGCCAAGCAGCACCTTGAACGGCGGCTCTTTCACCAGCATTGTGCTCATGGCAAGCAAGGCGTAGAACCAGTTCTTGAACTGACCGGGGAAGCACTCGGTGATGAAGTCGGGCGGGAACCACTTCTTCCACTCGGTCGGGTTCTCATAATAACCCATCGTGGAGAACGGAACGATGCCGGCATCGAGCCACGGGTTGCCGACGTCGCCGATGCGCGACATGATATTTCCGGTCTTCTTGCTCTTGATCTTGATCTTGTCGATCCAGGGCCGATGAGGCGAATGGCCGGCAAACTGGTCCCAGCCTTCGACGGTACGTTCTTTGAGTTCCTCGTAGCTGCCGATCACTTCAAACTCACCGGTGGTTTCATCGACCCAGATAGGCAGGGCCAAGCCCCAGTAGCGTTTCTTGCTGATCATCCAGTCGCCCATGTTCTTGAGCCAATCAAGCTCGCGGGCTTTGCCGTTGATCGATTCGGGCAGGAACGTGGCTTGGTTGACGACATCCATGATCTCCGAACGCCAGCTCATCGAGATGAACCATTCATCGACGAGACGGAAGAGGAGTTCAGTCTTGCAGCGCCAGCAGTGGGGGTAGCTGTGCGGATAGCGTTCAAAGGAGACGAGCAGGTTGCGGGTCTTCAGATCTTCCAGCACCCAGTCAGCGGTGCTGTGTTCATAGGCAGCCTTGCCACTCAGTGGGCCGAAGCCTTCGAAGTAGATGCCATCTTCACCGAGCGGAGCGATGGGAGGCAGGCCATGTGTCTTGCCAAGGCCGAAGTCTTCTTTGCCGCAACCGGGGGCGATGTGAACGATGCCGGTACCTTCGGTCTCCCCGACATCTTCCCAGGGGATGACCTTGTGAACAGCTTTGCTCGAGACCTTGGGGCACCACTTCAGCTTCTCTGCGACCCGGGCGACTTCTTCGGGGTAGCCGTAGGGCGAATCCTGTGCGGGCAGATGATCGTAGGGGCCATCGTATTGCCAGCCAAGCATCGCTTCGCCGAGCACTTCGCCGACGACTTCGTAGCCGCCTTTTTCTTTGAGGTGCTGAGCGATGGGGCGGAGTTTGGGCACGCCATCAACCCACTCGCCCCGCTTGAAGTCTTCCTCACGACGGGCAGTGGTGAGTGCTCCCTTGGCGATGTAGAGGATTTCGTCTTTGTGCTTGACCTTCAAGTAGGTGAGCTTGGGGTTGACCGCTGCGCCGACGTTGGAGGAAAGCGTCCAGGGGGTTGTCGTCCAGACGAGGAGGTTCTCGCCGGGTTTGCCTCTCAAAGGGAACTTGACGAACACCGCATTGTGGGCGACGTTCTTGTACCCCTCAGCCATCTCCATCTGCGAGAGGCCCACCCCGCAGCGCGGACACCAGGGCATCGCATCGTAGCTATGATAAACCAGATGCCGGTCGTGACACTTCTTGAGGAAGCCCCAGATGGCATAATTGTTCCGCTCAGCCATCGTGAAGTAACTGCGCCGATCATCGGGCTTCTTCTTCCAGTCTTCCTCACGATCCCAGTCCATCCAGTAGCCCAGGCGGATCGACTGCTCGGTCTGCTTCCTGGCGAACTTATCGACACGCTGCTTGCACTCGGTCACAAACAGATCGATGCTGGCAAACGGATCGCCCGGAACCAGGTTCTCGATGTCGCGTTTGGAACCAAGTTTCTTTTCCTTCTCAACCTCGACCTCAACCCAAAGCCCCTGGCAATCGAAGCCGTTCTGATAACGGAGATGCTTGCCGAGCATCGACTGATAACGCTGGAAGGCATCCTTATAGGTTCGCCCCCAGGCATGATGCACACCCATCGGGTTGTTGGCCGTAATGGGGCCATCAAGGAACGACCAGCACGGGCCATTCTTGCGAAGCTCCTGCAGCTTTTCAAAGGCCCGCATCTTGTCCCAGAAGCTGAGGATCTCGTTTTCCTGGGCAGCGAAGTTGATGGAAGTGTCGACTTTGGCGAAGGGCATGAAGGGTCTCAGAATAAGCTGGTTTTTGCTTCTGTGAACTGATTAGTGTACGATTTCTACGTGCTGAGTCCTAAGTACTAAACTAGATCGGGTCCATCAATTCATTTTCACTTCAGCTAGTAAACACCATCGGTTGGATCATCCTTAGGCTGGTGCATCAACGATTCAATCCGAGGGTCATCGAGATAAAACTCTGCTAATATGACAGACGACAAACCAAGCACTTTCACCAGTTCAAGTGCTCTTGAAGGACTTGGCTTCGTACCAAGGATGTGGTTCTTTAAAAAACTGTAGATTGTAGCGGCCCAACATGCTATTGCGATTGTCAACGCCGTCCAATTTATCGGCGCTTCCTGTCTCTTAGAGGATAGATCACTGAATGCTAAGACTGTGGTTAAGATAGCCACGAAAGGAGCAAGCCACCGACCATAGGTAAGGAAAATTGAGTGCCACGACAGCGGTATTTCGTAGGGTACTGCCCTACCCACCATGATAATCTTGCTCTCGATAGGTATTACTGGTATCCAAAAGATATGAATAAACTCAGTCACAACGTAGCAAAGTCCAACCAAGTGATCAGTACATCCATAGTTTGTTTTGCCGATAACAAGATGCATGCCTCTCTCCTAAGTTATAAAGCATAACGTGCTAATTGTTATCACACAAGACATGACGTTTGAAGAGTTATTCCGAGAAACTCAGCAGGCTATTCGCTTCGCCCTTTCACGGGTGTCTTCAGGGGTTCGCAAATCATGCACGAGCCAGGCGATCAGGACGCCAAGCAACATGCCAGCCAGGACTCGGAGGATTGCGCGCATTCTTGGTTAACACCCTTGCTCCGGTCAATTATACACTTCATTGAACAATCAGTTGGCTTGTAGACGATCTACAAGGATGGTAAAATTGAAACTGCTTGATGATCAGGACCATTGCAATGACTAAACTCCTTGAACGTGCCATTGCTGAAGCGAACAAGCTTTCTTCCAAGGACCAGGATGCGCTGGCGTCAATTCTGTTGGAAGAGATTGAAGACGATGTAACTTGGGAACAGAAGTTTGAGAGAACCCAGGGCCAACTATCAAGGCTTGCAGATAAAGTCCGCGCTGACATTCAAAAAGGGCGAGTCACTGAAATGGGAATCGACGAACTTTGATCTCCCGCATCACAGACGATTTCCGAACCTGCTTTGCCAAATTACCCGAATCCATCCAGGCACGGGCAAGGAAGAACTATCAGCTCTGGAAGCAGAATCCTCAGCATCCGAGTTTGCGATTCAAGCCTATCCATGCCAAAGAAGCGATTTACTCGATTCGTGTTGGTAAGGGTTGGCGTGCCCTTGGGCTAATGGACGATAATTCCATCACTTGGTTCTGGATTGGTTCCCACGCTGAGTACGATCAGTTGATTGCTAACTATTAGATCATCACCGATTAAACGGCATCTCCTGTATCCAGTTAAACCCCCTCGTGGTCAACTGATATTCCTTGCTTGGCATGGGCTTGAGCGTGGCCTTGATTGCTTTCCCTTCCATCTTGCCCTCCAATTCGAGCTTATCAGCTTGGGGCAAGTCATAGGTGAATGACGCTGACCAATTGGGCGTGGTGAACTTTCCGAGGATGAGTTTCTTCTCCTCGGTATTCCAGGTGTTCTTGTACACCATCATGGGTGGTTTGGGACCTGACAGGCGTGCCATGCTCTTGTTGCTGAAGTCGATTGATTTCCAGTTGAGCGGGTCGCCTTTATCTGGTTCCTTGCCATCAATCAGCATCGAGATAACTTCCCATTGCCCTTGCACCGGGGCAGGCGGGCCGCCATAGCGTTCACTCCAGTTCTCGTAGCCAAACATGATCTGATTGTAAAGCCAGGCACCGACCAGAAGTGTGCGAAAGAGCACGCCGAAACGATCCAGCCATACGTTGGCAAACAACGGCGGATAGGGCTTGGCTTCTACGGCACGTCCCAGCACGATAGCGTTCCAGAGGCGAGGCAGATCGGGTGCAGCGAGGAAAAGCCCCATTACCAGGTAGTGGAATGAATAGAGTTTGACAGGCACATCGAAGCACATGTTGAGCAGAAAGATTTGTGTCATCGCTGCAACCGTCATCAGAGCGCCGAGCAGCGTCGTTCGCCGACTGATGAGAAGTAACCCGGCAAGCACTTCGACTGCACCTGTGAACATCTGATAAGGATCGGAAAAGCCCATGAACGTCCACAGTAGACCCATGGGCGACATGTCTCCTAACTGTTGTGTCAGTCGAAAAGCACTGGGAGGGGCGAACTGCATGGGAAACACCTTGGCGAACCCATATCCAAAGAGCATTTGAATGAGGAAGAATCGTACGACGACTCTGGTGAATCGATGAAGCCACCTGTCGAGTGGCCAACGCACTTGAAACCATTGGAAGCACAAAACGATCACAGTCCAAGCCAAAGTCAAGGCAGCGGCGATGACACTGGCGCAGAAGCAGCCGACGTAGTTCCGCATCGTGTCGCCGCTACCGGTGGGTTGAATGATGACCTTCACATCAAATACGTTGGTGCCGACCCATTTGCAGGCGTCGTTCCTCGTGGTGTAGAGCCGAGAATAGGCTTTGCCATAGTACTCACTGACAGTCTTCATCCATTCTGGCTGGTTCTTTGGCTGCACCAACTGGAACGGCAACCCGACAAGATCGAGCGGGAACGGAAAGACGAAGCAGATCCAGTAGAAGCAGACCAACCGAACGGGTAACAGTCGAACGGCGTCAACGGCTGCTTGCATGGTCATTTCCCTCGGCCCCAAAGAGGTGGTAGTTCGACACCTTATGTTTTAGGACTGAGTGATGAAAGAACCGTGGGATTGGGCCGTTTGCTTGCCTGTCGGTGATGCTGGTAGTGTGACCTGTGAACAAGAATACCCCGGTCTATATGACCGGGGTATTCAGCTTTGCTCAAACGATTACTTCTTGGCTAACAACTCCCGAATCGTCTTGCCTACCTCTTCCCGTAGCGTCTTGGAATAGCCGACGTGGAGATCGTGGACATTGCCTTCTTTGTCAATGATCACCAGTGTCGGGAAGCCCTGGACGCCGAACTTGGGGGGCAGGCCTTCAGCCTTGAGGGTGTTGTAGTTCAACTTCATTGCATCAATGACGAACTTGGCGTCCTTCTCTTCACGATCAGTGTTCATGCCGATGATGACGACAGGATCGTTCTTGAAGTCATCAGCCAACTGATTGATCTGAGGCATCGCCTTGATGCACCAGCCGCAGCCTCGGTACCAGAAGTCCATCACTACGACTTTGCCTTTGAGCGATTCGTTGGAGAAATCCTTGCCATCAAGATCTTTGGTCTTCCATTCAGCGGAGGGCTTGCCAATGATCTTGGCTTTTCGCTCGGCGTCTTCGATGCTGTACTTCACGTACTGAGTATGCGATTTGAGCTTGCTTTCGAGTTGCTCCTTGATGGCGTCCATCTTGACGATGCCTTGAGCATCCTTGATGGCCTTCTCAGCATCGGCAAAGAGGTCTTTGGCTTTGTCACCGGCCTTGGCAGCCTGCTTGCTGAGTTCCTGGTACCGCTTGTCTGCGGCGAAATAGGCTTCAGCCTCGACTGTCAAGGGTTTCAGGAAATCTTCGCCTCGCATTTGAATACCGGTCATTTCGATGGTGCCGGTGCCCTGGCCTTCAAAGCCGTAGCCCTGGGTACTCTTGGTAGTGCCACGAACGATCATTCCCGTGGCAGTATCGAAGACCAATTGTGAAGAAGAGCTGGAAAGATAGATCTTGTCCATTGGGCTTTCCCTGACCACATCGAAGACGAACTCGCCCGGCTTCTCCGAGGCTACCGTGGTGCAACGGGTGATGTCGCCCTCGGCATCGTCTTTCACTTCCCACGACTTGGCATCTCCCGAAGGCAGCTTGGGGAAGTAGGTTGACGGATTGAATCGATAGCCAAACGAATCGTTGTGTGGGATGGTGCCATCGGGGCTGATGTCGAAGTAGGCCAGGGTTTTGCCGTCGCTGCGTTCGTTCTTCTTGTCGGTCTTACCCTGAGTTTGCCAGGAGAATCCTTCGGACTGCACAATAATCCGCCAGCCGCCATCGGGATTGGCACGGATCACCCAGGCAGTCAGTTCACCTCGATTGCCCAAGGTCGATTTCGTATCCCCTTTGCCATAGAGGAACTCGCTTTGGGAGCGGTATTTGATCTCCTGACCGACTTTGAACTGGTAACGGGGCAGGGCCTTGGCGTCCGGCGTGGCGAATGTCGTCGTGGTTGCCATGGCGGTGAGCAGAATCAACATGCGACTACCTCCAATGAGAAGTGATGTGATTCTATCCGATGGAGCAGGGGATAGCCAAAGGTTATCCTGGCTGACTTCCCTCGGGAATCGAGGGGTCATTTTGAACCTTCTCAATGGGCACCTTGAGCGTGCCGGCAAGTTGCTCCGCCTGGAACTCGTCACAGTCGAGGTCCATCGAATAGTTGCCCTGATCGCTGATTCTCCAGGGCCTTCCTTCAACGAAGTGAAGGTAGATCGCGCCATGATAGGTGAAGCCTTCCCTTCCCCAAGGGCGCTGGAAAGCGTGGTAACGAACACAGGAACAGTTAGTTATTGCCTCAACTCTGCGTTCCACCGTGAAGAGGCCGAGGAAACGATATTCCAAGACAAGCTGCCCATCTTCAGGATAGAGCAGGATGCGACGAAAGATCGCTCCCCACAACATGACGAACAGGCACAGGCAGCCAAAGATACTGGCGACAAGATGAAGCGTATTGTTGCTGCTCAGCACAAAAGTCAGGGCGATCAGAATGGCGATCGGAATGGCCGGCGAGTTACGCAGCAGCCAGCGTTTGAACTGAGCGGTGGATTGATCGAAGAGAATCGAGGGCATGCCTTATGATTATGGATATCGCATGACGGCAGGGAACGACTCCTCTCCAGAAGATGGCTTGTGTAGAAAATCATCAGGAAATTCATGTCACTATTTTTGCGGAAGATGGCACTATACCTCTATGAAGACGATGGGAAGAACACTGGCTCACTGGGTCAAGGAGATTGCTGCCGAGCATGTGCCCGACAGTGAACTTCTGCATCGATTCCTGGACGACCATGATCAGGCAGCCTTTGAATTGCTGGTGCATCGCTATGGGCCAATGGTACTGGGGTTGTGTCGCCGATTGGTACGGCAGTTGGCAGACGCTGAGGATGCTTTCCAGGCGACGTTCCTGACGTTGGCTCATCAAGCACGGCGCATCAAGAAACAACAATCACTGGGCAGTTGGCTCTACAAGGTGGCCTGGCGGATGTGCCAGCGTCAACATCGTCGACGAACTATCAAGCCTTTCGACAACGAGCCGGTCTCTACCGCTGACAGCCCTGTACTGGAACTGCAACAGCGTGAGGTAGCAGAGGTTCTGGCCAGGGAACTGGATCGGCTGTCAGAGTGCCTGCGTTCTGTCGTGGTACTCTGCTGTCTCCGGGGATTGTCTTCCAAGGAAGCTGCGAAAGAACTGGGATGTCCGGCGAATACGGTCAATGTCCGTTTGCGTCGGGCCCGGGAACTTTTGAAAAAGCGGCTGCAACAACGAGGCTATCTGCTCGCATCGGGCATAGCAGCTACGCTGGGCATCAATTCCAGCGCGGCACATCTGGGGCTGTTGGCTTTGCCACTTTCCCAGACGGCGTTACAAGTTTCATCGCAAGGCCTTGCTACGGGGCTGCTCAGCCCTTCAGTGGCCAGCCTGTTGAAAGGAGCGTTACTGACCATGTGGCTGAAACCCATTCAATTGACCATGCTGGCGGTGGTGAGTCTGGGAATCGTGACGGTGCCCCTCTGGAATGGAGGCACACCTGTGCAGGCTCAACCTCCCGATCAACTGCTCCTGAACCGTTACCAATATTCCACTTTTAAACCTGTCTACAAAGCAGCCACAGTAAATTCTACCTACCCTCGTGACGAGAACCTTCCCGAAGAAGCCCGCAAGTGGATCGATGAACAACAGAAACAGGAAGACGTCATCCGGGCGGAAGCTGAGCAGAAGATGCGCGGCATGCGGATGGGGCTGCATGGCAAGCTCAAGCAGTTGCAGGAAACCTACACCAAAGCAGGCGACCTTGATCGAGCCTTGGCTATTCGTGAACAAGTGCGACGACTCGAGCTGGCCATTTCTCAAGCCGTGGTCTATCGCAATGATTCCAACCAGGTCGGCGCAATTCCGTGGCCAGACAGGCAAGAGCATCGTCTTCTCAGTCCGTGGTCAAACTGCCGGTTCTGTCTGGGGTGATGGCATCTACACTGATGATTCTGATCTGGCAGCCATCGCGGTGCATGCCGGGCTGCTGCAACCTGGGCAAACGGGCTTGATCAAAGTCACGATCATGCCGGGACGCGAGAGTTACACTTCGTCAGCGCATCACGGTGTGACTAGTTCCGCTTTCCAAGCCTTCCCCGGCAGCATCCGCGTGGAACGAGCCGAGCTGAGTACTGAATCGAAGTAGGTCGGAAGAAGTGACGATAACCCTACAGGGGCAAGCGTGAAAGTGCGCTTGCCCCTGTAGCTGTTTCTGACAGGGATACTACTTATTCCGCTGCGCAATCCCTTTGATTCCGAAGAGCACCATCAGTGCGCCGATTCCGCCAAACACACCGAGCACGCCAAACCGGCCCAGGAAGTTGTAGACCAACAGGACGATGGCATTCATGCGGACGTTGCCGCCCTCTTGTTCCAGATGACCGAAGTAGAAGAAGAGCCCAACGCCCACCGCTACCAGGAATGCACCCCAGCCGAGGGTTGCCCAGGGGCTGTCCTTTTCTGGCGGTGCCGTCGGGGGAGCTTCATTCGGTTTCACTGGTTCATTGGGAACCGGGTCAGCCATGATACTATCCTCAAAAAGATTCGGACGAGAATGTACTGCGACAAGGTGTGGATAGTAGTGTCTGATGGGGGTGGCTGACAAGTGAAAAACTTTGCAACTTAGTTACTTCTTTACCCGGCGATAGACTTCAACCACATGATTCTCGCCCGCCTTGGTGGCGAATTCCGTGGGTCGCTTGTGAAGGCCCTCTGTCTTGCCTTCGAATGGAAAAGGCAGACAGATCTTCAGCACATCTCCCTTGAGTTCGTAAATACCTGGCAAAGTGAACTGCTTGCCTTTCGGGCCGACGTCAATGATGTCAAGGTGCCGGGGGCTCTTGGTGATATCGATGGTGAACTTCTGGCCATGGAAGTCGTTTCCTTTGATATCGAGGTAGACCGCCTTGTCAGCCGGTCTGTCGCCGTCATCCTCGGTCTTGCCATCGGCACTGAACAAGGTCCGAACCCAGGAGCCTTGCAGCTTCTTGAGTTCTTCTTTGGTAGCATCGTCTTGAGCGAATGTTGAACTAGCCAGGAATACAAGGATCATGGTGAGCCAATGCGGTTTCATCGTGGAGACTCGATAACAGGTGTGATGTGCAAGGTAGTACCTGCTGTACTCTAACAGAGTTTCACGGGCAATAGTTGAAGAAGCACTATACTCAACTGATATCTCTAGCCTCATTACCAAAGAACTCCCATGAACGACCAGGCACCCTTGATCAGGAATATTTCCGATACCGCTTTGTGGGTAGCTCATTACCGGGCGGATGAGAATGATCGTGCTGATCGGGTCTTCAGCGATCCCTTTGCCAGACGGCTGGCGGGCAAGCGGGGCGGGGAGATAGCCGGGTCGACCAGTTTCCTCAAAGGCGTGGCCTGGCCGTTCATTGCCCGGACCTGGTTGATCGACAAGATGATCAGCGAACATGTAGAGCAGGGGTTCGATACTGTCATCAATCTTGCAGCAGGGTTGGATACTCGGCCCTATCGCATGGCCTTGCCGGAATCATTCAAGTGGGTCGAAGTCGATCTGCCGGACATTCTGAAGTACAAGGAAGAAATCCTTCAGGGTGAAAACCCCCGGTGTCAGTTCGAGCGGATTGTTCTTGATCTGTCGAATCGACCCGCACGGCAGGAGTTGTTGCAGCGGCTGGGCAGTCAATCTCGGAAAGCAATGGTCATCACCGAAGGGCTGCTCGTGTACCTGAAGCAGGAGCAGGTGATTGAGTTGGCTGAAGATCTGGCATCGCAGCCTAGTATTCAGCGCTGGGTCACTGATCTCTCTTCGCCGGGTTTGGTCGAGATGATGAATCGTAAAATGGGTGCTGCGCTCAAACAGGCCAACGCTCCGTTCCAGTTCGGCCCGGAAGAAGGCCCGCGGTTCTTTGAGAAGTATGGCTGGAAGAAGCTGGAAGTGCATTCGATGCTGAAGACAGCGAGGGAACTTAAGAGGCTGCCGCTGTTCCTGAGGGTGATGTCATATCTGGTGGGTGGCAGGAAGCCGAGCGCCAAGAGTAAACGGCCCTGGTCGAGTGTGTGTTTGTTTGGAAGGGATTAGAAATTGTAACCGGAGAACGGGTAAGAATAGTCAGCAGTAACGATGCCATCGGCAATTCGAGATGAGATTGCATCAACTTGCAATCAAAAGTATAGTCCGCCTCGTCGTATCTAAAGCAGGCGTATTTGCCAAATTCCGTTGAAGTATTACCGTGGAAAGGAGTCCTCCATGACTACGTCAAACACTCGATGGTGGTTTCTCGTGTTGTTAGCGGCATTCGCAGGGTTGCTGTCGAGCGCCGTCGCTTTGCCGCCAGTGGACTGGCGAGGCGATTGGCAAGCGTTCGTCAGGGAACTTAGTCCGTATTTGAAGCGAGAGGCAACGCCTGTAGAATTCAAAAAGGCCTTCGACGGGAAAACAGTCACTTGGGTTGGCGAGGTTGAACTCGTCAGTCTTGATGGAGAGTATCCGTATATCCACATGAAAATGCCCGAAACCAAGGTTCCTTTTCCCGACGGCACAGCCTTCGAGATCGATCCCATCTTGAGGCCCTGGAACATCAAGCGTACCGACGCCACGAAATGGGCCAACCTTAAGCCCGGCGATCGTGTTCGCTTTCGCACTACGTTGAAGGAACGTAACTCGTCTCATCCCGCGATCACCCTGATGTATGGCGCGGGGGGCACTCCGAATCAGGGGAAGAAGTTTGCCTTTATTACGACGGATGGGGCTGAGTTAATCGAAGTGATCAAGGCAAAGTAGGCTTACCGGGTATGCGGAACAGTTTGTAGTGCAGTGAAAGCACACGCATGCCCAGGTAACGTACTTCATGATCGCAGCGAAGCGTTCCCGCATCGTCTATAAACATGCGGAAACGCTCCTTGAGAGCTTTGACGTGCCAGATGCGGAGGGCATTGTTGCCCACCGCCTGAATGCGATAAAAACCGGCGTCGCCAAACTGGTGCCCGCTTGAGTCGAGAATCAGCGTGCCATCAGCCAGAACTTCGGGCCGGAGCACGACCGTCGCATTGCCGTTAGGCATGGGGAAGACAACCTTCATACAGGCAGTGCCGAGCGTGGGCGATGTCTCGGTCATGTAGAAACCGGTGTAGAGCACGGCATCGTCATAGGCGAACTTGCGGAACCAGCCGGTGTAACGCACACTTCCATCAGGGCGACGCATGGAAATGATCTCGCTGGTAATACCGCGTGAAGTATCGAGCGGGGACAGTGGGAAGTTGAGTTGGTTGACCTGCTTGCTGATCGTTCGCACCAGCAGCCAAAGCCCGATCTTAGCGGGGAAGTAGGTCTGGCTCCAGACATCCATCCCAAAGTTGGCGGTCTGCTCGTAGAACTCGCGTACTCTTGGGTGAACCTGCAACGGGTCGAACGACGGCGAGCGTAGCTGTTCAAAGCTTGGCACCAGTCCGCCGTCTCGCGCATGGCGTTCAATGCTCAATCCCTCAGCTTCACAGACCTCCCGATACGTCGCATCGGCAATGGTCGGCCCACCAATCGGGCCAGCCAGCCAAAGCACTTCCGTTCGCGGATATTTACGGCCAAAGATCCAGATCAATAGATAGATGAAACGCGCAGCCAATCCACCCTGCCAGAGAAGCAAACCAGCCTATGTGCTGTTTGGGCATGTGGGAGAACCAGGTGGATTTTCAATGAACCGGAGGCTCAGCAAGCATCTGGAACGTGAAGTTGGCGATCTTGTGCAGAATGGTGACGGATAACACCACGAACAAGATGCCGAAGAACCCATGGACGTAGATGTACTGACTGAAGAGTAGATCCAGCACTCCGATGAAAACGAATTTGGACAGAAACAACACCAGCCAGACACAAAAGAAGGTGAGGACTCGGTAAAGGGCGCCGGGCTTGTCCTTCAGCCAGGCGATGATTCGCTTCTTGAGCAGGAAGGTGAGGTAAGTCAGAATCTGCAAGACGAACGCAGCCAGGAAGATCGTGGTGAAACTATTTGCAGTAACGATGTCGGTATAGTCACGAAAGAAACCCAGGACCACAACATAGATCAGGGTGCCGACGACGATCTCGGTGAAGACCTGCTGCTTCGGGTTCAGTTGGGGTGTTGCCATGAGGTGATTATAGGAGCACGGAGAAGCACGAAGGTTTGCTAGCTGAGTGTTACGATGGTTCTTTCATGAGTCGGGTATGCATGACAACGGCTTTACGGAGAAAGCCGGAGATGAACCAGAGTACGGGCCGTGATAGAAATGACTTGGGATGCAGATGAAACGTACGGGTAAGCAGTGTGCCATCGGGGCGTTCGTCAAAGCTCCAGAGTTCATCGAAGTGAGTGGAGAGCCTCGAAAGAGGTTTCGAGAAGTTGTACAGCTTCGTGTGTAGCGAGTGGCCCGGCTGCCAGTCGACAATTTCCTCGAGGTGGGTGGAGCCATCATCGCTGGTGACCTGGAACGTCGTGCCGACAATCTCAGCCCGGCTGCTTGATGATCACCGCCTGACGGATTCCCGGCAACGGACCACAGCCACGGAACTTGGGCCAGTTCTGCACATCGAGAATCTGTTCAAGAACAGCCTGCGATGTGAGCGGCACGGTGTCGGAGCAGGTGAAAGAGATGGGTTTCATGGAAGTAGGTTAGGCAAGAGAAGTGCTAGGGCAATAACCTGCCAGAATGACCTGGCACAGAGGCGTGTGCGCGCGGGTTGTACAGTAGTGTACATCTGCCAATTTGACCTGCCGCAGTGCTGTGCGCCGTGAGTTGGTTCATGGGGTTCAACTTCAAGTATTGAAGATGTGGAGATGCGCTGGCTTCGGGGAACTCCACGAGTTGATATTCGTGTGGGGCATGAACTGTGGTACCCGTTGCGCACGTGAGTTGGTGCTTGGGTTTCAACTTCAACAATTGAACATGTGGAGACGCGCTGATTCCGGGGAACTCCACCAGTTGAATTCAGGCGGGGCGAGTGTTCAGTAGTGTACAGAGTTTTGTGATGGGCATGGGTCGGATTGAAGTCGTTGTTCAATGTGCTCTCTACCCCTATTGTACGTTAGTATACTATGTGGCAAGTGAACAGGAATCACGTCATGGATGAGCGATGAGGATAACGCTGCTCGTCAGCCCCTGTTAAGGGGCGACCGGGAAGTAGCGGGCAGCGCTAGCTGCCGGGAGAGTTGGGTGAATGTGGAGAGCCCCTGATAAGGGGTAATTGGAGTGGGAGCATGTTCCAGTCGCCCCTTATCAGGGGCTCTAGTTTTCGTTGCACTTGTTCTGGCAGCTTGCGCAGCCAGCTACCGCCGGGTCGCCCCCTATCGGGGGCTGCGTGGAGCGCGTTCCGTGATCCGTGTTGAGATAAGCGGAATAGCGTAATGTCTTGATGGCAATCGAGGCAGAGTTTCTAAGGAATCCAGAACCGAACTGGGGAATACCACATTTCAGTCCCACGGTTGTGATCTTTGGAACTTAGTGCCACATGGCCTTTCTTGATGTGTTTCGTGCTGAGGGAGATGAAACTACGGGAGAATAGTATGAACGATGAATTTGTGATTACGCGGGTGAGGAGGCAATTCCGCGTGGTCTATGGGCACTATCGCACGGCTTGTAAGAGCTTCGAGCCGGCGGAGCTACAGAAAACCCTGAAGGCGCTCGACTTGAACCCAAGAGATCAGAAGCGGCTTGACCAGTTGCAGCAGGCTGGTGAGCGGTATCTGCTTATGGAGCAGCGGGCCATCGAGAAGTTTGGCCCCTGGACGCCGTTCCGCATCTGGCGGGTGGATGCCGGCACTTTGCAAGTTGACTTTGATGGCACCTACACGGAACTCAATACTAAGGCGAAGAGTGATCGTGAATTGAAGGCGTGTCTTCATCGCCTGGGAGCCAATGAGTTGTTGCTGGAAGATTTGCAGAGAGGGCTGAAGGCGTTTCGGCAGAGGGAGGGATAGGAGTTGTTTGTAGCCCCCGATAGGGGGCGTTTGGAAGTAGCCGGCAGCGCTAGCTGCCGGGAGAGTTGAGTGAATGTGCAGAGCCCCTGTTAAGGGGCGATTGGAATGGGGAGCGAGTTCCAGTCGCCCCTTACCAGGGGCTCTGGTGTTGGTGACTCTTGTTCTGGCAGCTTGCGCAGCCAGCTACTGCCGGGTCGCCCCCTATCGGGGGCTGCATCGCATTATTCTCTTTATTGTCGCACTTATTATTGACTATACTTCGGTGATTTCAATCTCAAGGAGTTGCTCATATGCCCACCTTTACCAAGCTCCACTACCATCTTGTTTTCTCCACCAAGGGACGACGTGGCTTGATCGATCCATCATGGGAAGATGATCTCTATGGCTACATCGGCGGAATCCTTCGGCAGCAAGGGGGAGTGCTGCTGGCTGCTGGTGGCATGGCGGATCATGTGCATCTTTTGATTGGGTCTCGCCCTGATATCGCATTGTCGGATTTGCTGCGGGATATTAAGAGCCTCTCTTCGGGCTGGGTGCATGAAGTGAAGGGTGTGCTCGATTTCACCTGGCAGGAAGGGTATAGCGCGTTCACGGTCAGTCATTCGGCACTGGAAGACGTGCGGCACTATGTGAAGACGCAGAAAGAGCATCATCGCCAGCGGGACTACAAGGAAGAGTTGTTAATGATGTTGAAACTCAATGAAGTCGATTTCGATGAGCGGTATGTGTTTGTGGGTTGATGTTGTTGGTTTGCAGCCCCTGATAAGGGGCGACCGGGAAGTCGCCGGCAGCGTTTAGCTGCCGGGAGAGTTGGGCGAATGTGGAGAGCCCCTGATAAGGGGCGATTGGAGTTGTAGCGTGTTCCAATCGCCCCTTATCAGGGGCTCTGGGTTTCGTTGCTCTTGTTCTGGCAGCTTGCGCAGCCAGCTACCGCCGGGTCGCCCCCTATCGGGGGCTGCTGTTGATTTTGTTTATGACTTCCGAAGGCTTCGACATCTTGTCTCGAAAGGACTCTCCACCAAACTCGGATATGATGATTGCTCCAGCAATTATGGGGATGGCTGCGAAATACGCAGCTAGGAAAGGTACTAATGCATTCTTTGACTTAAATAGGAAGGCTAAAGACGCAAAAGGGATGAAGATACAGGCTAATCCCCAACCGGTGTTTTTTCTAAAAGCAAATGTGACGAACCAGATCTTACCGATCACGAACCAGACTAACCCAACAATGAGTAATCCAATACCGATGTTCTCTGCCATGATCATTCCTCACGACAATTGAGTTGACTTAACTTTACTTCCTAAGCCCTCGGCATCCCCGGATTCGTCTCTGGCCCGTAATACCTCAGCGTCACCAAAGGTTCGCTGCCGTTGTTGAAGAACGTGACGCCGGCTTTGGCTCGGTCGTGGGTGACGAAGACTTCGTCTTCGGTGAGTTCGCCGAAGCGGATCATGGCGGGGGTTTGTAATGGCAACGAGCCGATCAGGCCGGAGCCTTGGACGGCGACGAGGCCGTAGCAGCCGTTGTCTTTGATGGTGACTCGGACGCCGGGGTTGATGGTGAGTTCTTTGGCGCTGAACAACTCTTTGCCGTTCACTTTGCCGTAGACGATCCACTTGTCGACGTAGCCGCTCGAGGCTGTGTCGCCGTCGGCAATGGGTTCGAGGTAGTTGTTCTTCTTGAAGTTGGGATCGACGTTCTTTTCCCAGTCGAGCTGATTGACGAGGTAATCCAGGTCCTGGTGCTTGGCGGGGGGAACGTCCTTCACCAGCAGGCTCCAGGGAACGACTCGGCCTTCGACCATGCTCTGGTACATACCGAAGACGTCGCTGCCCCACTGGGGTTCGTAGGTGACGAGCGAACCAGGGGCGTGGAGCACGCAGGGCGGGATGAGCCAGCCGGTGCCGGGCTGCAGGCGGTAGGCTTTGCTGAAGTTGAGGATGCCATTGTCGCCCTTGTTCCAGTTCTCCAGGCAGCGGCGGATATCTTCTTTCGTGGTGCCCGGTTCCAGGCCCATGAAGGTGTAGGGGAAGTTGTTGCCGATGCTGTTCATCTGTGGCGGGAAGTAGTACGACTCAGGCTTGCCCTGCTGGCCGACGAGCTTGGCTTGCTCATCGTTCTGGTGCATGTGGTGGGGGATGGGGCCCATGTTGTCGAAGAACTTGCTGTAGACGGGCCAGCGCTGGTACTTGTTCCACATCGCTTCGCCGATGAAGCGTTTACCTTCGAGGGCGATGGCTTCCTTCAGCGTGAAGAGCCGCTTGCCATCCTGCACGATGAAGCTGAGGCCTTCATCCTGAGAAGCGTTTTCGTTGGCGGCAGGGGTGGTGCTGGAGAACCAGCGTTCGTCGATGCCGCCCCGATGAGCGCCGAGAGCGTAGATGTCATCAGGATGCAGCTTGAGCCGACGACCGGGGGTGAGGAAGGAGCGGGGCACCCAGGTCGGGGCCAAGCGAACGATGCCTTCACCTGCTTCGAGAATTACCTTCACGTCGGCTGCGGTTGCCATGGTCAAAAGTCCTCAGTGCTCAGTGCTCAGAATCGGTGTCTAATCATCTTGAGAGAGTGATGGACGTGTGGCAAGGGAAAAGAGAGTTTGTTTTGCATCACATGGACAACAATGAAAAAGGCCCTGCTTTGATGCAGGGCCAGGAAAAGGTACAACTGTATTTGAGCACTGAGCACTAAGAACTGAGCACTGACTACGCTCCCGGTTTGGCGTCGGCGGGCTTGGCGTCGTCCTTCTTGTCTGCCGGCTTCTCAACGGGAGCGGCAGCAGGAGGAGGTGCGTCGGTGCCTGCTGATTGACCAGCCAGCTTCTGCTTCATGATGCTGGGTGGGTTGATGCCAATCTCATTGAGGAAGCGGGGCAACTGGACGATGCGGATACCTTTTTCGATCGCTTCCTTCTGGATAGCCTGGCTTTCGCGGACCAGTTCGGTGCCACGGTTGGTGGCGATCTGGTTCAGGTTAGCCCTGGGATTGACCATGGCTACATCGCCAAGCACGACGAGGTCGGTAGCGAAATCGAGCTTGCCCTTGGGCTTGTAGCTGTTGGCCTTGTCCAGATACAGATCAACGTCAGCGCCCTGGCTGCGGAGGAAGGAGATCAGTTCCATGATATCATCGGTGCCATCACCGTTGAGATCGAAGTCGCCGACGAGAGCCACACGGGTGCGACGGGTCGGATCCCAGACCACGTTGAACAACAGGTCGCCCTTGAAGAGGGGTTTGTTGCTGCGGACAAAGTCACGGCTGTCGCTGGTGTAGTATTTATCCCAATACTTGGTTTCCAGATCGGGGGACATGTCACCGGCAGGCGGGGGCATGTTGAAGGAATCGGGGCGAGCCATGCGGGTGATTCTCACCTGAGCCAGTTGATCGCCAAGAATGCGCACTACCTGCACTTCCGCCTTGGGTTGTGGATTAGTGATGCCCTGAGCGTCGCGTTCATGTACCGAAAACGTCAGCCCGATCGGCAGTCTGACGGAGGAGCCCAGGTCGATCAGGGCCATATCGGTGCCTGGCTGATAAGCCACGATGTGGGCCTTGGGGACGTTCAAGCTGGTAAGTTTATCCTGGGCCAGTCGGTCTTTCTCAGCCTTGCGCTCCTCGGCAATCATGCGATATTTCTCATTGAAGTCCGCCTTGATGCCTTCGACGCCTTTTTCGGAGTTCTTGCGGATATCAGTCACCTGCTTTTCGACTTCGGCAGTGGTGTCTGCGATCTTTTGTTCGTTGACCTTGATCGTCTCGTCCTTTTGCTTCAGGAGCTGGGCAGTACGCGCTTCAGCAGCGTCTTGATTGGTCTTCAGGTTCTTGGCGTAGTTGTCGGCGTTCCACTGCTTGGCGTAATCGGTGTACTCGGCTGTCTTCTTGGCGAGGTTGGCTTCAGCGATTTTGAGCTTGTCCATCGTCTTGGTGAGTTGTTCGTTGAGCTGGCGAACTTTGTCGATCAGGCTGATGGCGGGCTTGCCGGTAGTGTCGGAGAATGGTCCGATAAGGCCTGGTGCGGTTGGGGTACCCATCAGCTCCTTCCAGACCTTGCCCTGGTACCAGGTGCTGTCGTTGGCCAAGGCGGTGACATCCGTGCCCTTGGCGAGGTTATCCTTCATGACATTGATATCATCGCTGCTCAGCGTGGTATCGCCGATGAGCAGACGAAGCAATGGCATCAAGGTCTTGGTGGCGGCGTTGCGCTGGTTTTCAGCGCCGGTCTGTGCAGCCTTGGCGTCTGTCTCCTTCTTCTCTGCCTGGACGATCTTATCCTGAGACAGATAGAGGAAGACGCCCAAGCCCAGGTTGAGCAGGATGGAGAAGACCAGGAAAACGATCAGCACTGTGTTCGACTGGGGCTGATCGCCTCGAGTCCGGGATGATTTCCGTGCCATGCCTGTTCACCTCCAAGGAGCAAACTGTAATCGGAGACCCTGAATCGACATGAGGTCGATCCCCGCTCACGGGTTTCCCTGCCATGCCAAGCCCGGAACCGCCGCCGGGTTCTACCCCTCCAGTATGACCGTTCCGTTGCCTGTGTCAATCAGGTAGCGCAGGAAGGTATGGAAGTCTGGATAGTCGAGCGGGACTGTTATGGCGGTTTTGAGGGGGGTAGTAGCAGAAAATGCCGGAAGTGGGTCGTCAGACACTCAATAGTAGACTTGGCCAGATGTCAGAACAAGGCAGGGCCCCCAACTTTCCATATATTTGTAGGTGTTCATCCTAAGCCTCAAGCAGGATCGTTTCATGAGCGCAATGGCCTACACGGAACTGAAGCCAGGACAACGAGTTCGGATAACCCAGACGGTCAAAGTGGGTAGCAAAAGCTGGCCCCACACCGTGGAAGGCGTCGTTCGGGATGTGCAGGTGTTGGTCACGGGCTTAGCCGTCCAGCGCAACCCGGATGATGTCATCACCGTGCCGACGGTACACTTCATGAAGGATAATAAGGAACTGAGCTGTATTGCAGTGGATGAGCAGACGCTGATTGAGGCGATATAGTATCTGGTTAGTAGTCATCACGCTCCGTCGTGATGATCTGCCTGGCAAAAAAGTTCAAACCAGCACTGCGATTGAAAAGAATCATTGCATTGGAACGAAGGCAAGCGCTAGTGTCATCACGACGGAGCGTGATGACTACAAACCTAAAACAGCTTGCTCCAGCGCATCTCGTTGATCTGCGGTCGGGGGTGCTTGGCCAGATTGATGGCCATGTCGGCCATCGCTTGGACGACCCAGTCGAAGTAGTAGGGCGTCAGCGAGTAGATATCCATATCCGGGGCGGGGTTCATGAAATCGATGGCGTAGGGAATGCCATCCTTGACGGCGAACTCGATCGAGTTCATGTCATAGCCGAGGCCCTTCACCAGCTTCAGTGAATCAGCAATGATGCGCTGCCGGATGGCTGGTGTCGGGTAGTCCAGGTCTTTGTGATACTTGCGTTCCTTGGGATCGTACTTGATCGGCTGCACCACCTGCTGACCCAGGCAGATGCAGCGGACGAAATAATCCCACTGGATGAACTCCTGCACGATCATAGTCAGCAGGCCCGATTCGTTGTAGGCCTTGAGCAACTCTTCCATGGTGTGGCAGACGTTGACGTTCTTCCATCCGCCGCCGTGGGCATCCTTAAGAACGCAGGGCAGGCCGACGTAATCGACGATGCCTTTCCAATCGAGAGGGTAGGTGAGGTTACGCAGGCTTTCGTTGTGAACGATGCCGGGGACGTAATCCTTATTGGGAAGGACGACGGTCTTGGGATGGGCGACGCCGAGCTTGGTGGCGAAGGAGGAGCCAAAGAACTTGTCATCACTCGTCCACATGAAGGGGTTGTTGATGACAGTGGAGCCCTGCAGCACCGCATTCTTGAGGTAGCTGCGGTAGTAGGGCACTTCATGGCTGATGCGATCGATCAGCACCGCATAAGGGCAGGGCTCATTCATGCGGGTGCCGCCCAGCTTGGCGTATTCAGCGACGACGCCCTGATCCCGTTTGTTCACCTCTTCGATGAACTTGGGGGGGAAGGACCATTCACGACCTACTACGAGACCAATTTTCAACGACATTGTCAGAGTCCTGTATCAGCCCCAACGGGGCGGGATAGGTTAGCCCAGGGCAACGCCCTGGGTTAGAGAGTTCGGTGGTGTCTTAAGCCCCAAAGGGGCGAGATAGCAGTTGCGGTAATCGTTATCTCGCCCCTTCGGGGCTTAGGTGTTCTGTTTGGCATCTTAACCCAGGGCGTTGCCCTGGGCTATCCTATCTCGCCCCTTTGGGGCTAGCAATCGGAGACGATGTTAGTCATCTGTTGAGGCTCCCCCTCACCCCCAACCCCTCTCCCTCCAGGGGAGAGGAAAGTCAATCGTGGCCTGAGAGATACAACCGGATCATCTTGTCCCAATACTGCCAATCGTGGGACCAGCCATCCCACAATCGTGAGTGCGTTGCCGATGCCTTTGCTCCAGAGGAGGCTCGACATCTGGCGGTTGCTTTCGCAGAGGCGGTCGTCCTTGCCGACAGCGAGGATGATGTCCTGGCGACGCATGCATTCGAGCCGGTAGTGATCGTGTTCATTGGCGACGAACTGCATGGGGTTGTTGAAGTAGAGGTCGTCGGTGGAGTGGCCATCCGAGAAGCTTCTGATGTCGCACAGGCCACTGAGGCAGAGGATGCGGCCTACCAGGTTCGGATGCTTGAGGCCGAAGTTCAGGGCGTGGTAGCCACCGAAACTGCAACCGAGCGTGATCAGGAACGGGTTGGGGTTTTTGTGCTGACTCAGGGGCAGCACTTCGTTGACGAGGTAGGAATCGTACTCAGCTTGTCTTCGAAAGCGTTCAGCGGGGTGCTTATGATAAGCGTACCAGCTCTCCGCATCGACCGAATCAACGCAGTAGACCTGCACGTAGCCACGGTTGATGTTGTCGGCCATGACATCGATCATGCCCCGGTCGGAGAACTCGAAGTAACGGCCTTGGGAAGTGGGGAAGACGAGTACCCTCGCCCCGGCATGGCCCCAGATCTGTAACTCCATGTCACGATGGAGCCGGGGGCTATACCACTTGTGTCGTTCACGATGCATGGTTCACGCTGAAGTATGTTTTTACCAGCCCGAGAGCGCTAGCGAGGGACGCATGTGAATTGAGGGGCTTCCCTCGCTAGCGCTTCGGGCTGGTATCGTATTCTTGTCTTCAAACAGTATGTAAAGGTGGGTGCCAACAGCCAGCACAAATTGCCTAACCGGTCATCTTCACGAATGTCCATCGTGGGGTTGTAGTGGATGTATCATCCCGATATTCCTTGACCGAATCGAGGAAGGCATGGAAGAGTTGGTGCATGGCGGCGTCTCGTTTAGTCAGTTCTTCCGGGTGCCATTGCACGCCGACGAGGAACTGGCCGTTCTTGCCCTCGACTCCTTCGATCAGGCCATCAGGCGCCCACGAGTTGGCGTTCAGGCTATCCGCTAACTTCTTGATGCCCTGATGATGCATGCTGTTGACGTGGATGCTGTCTGACTTGACGATAGCAGCCAGCCTGCTCTCCGGGGCGATCTTCACGACATGGGCGTACATATCCCGTGTCCAGCGTTCCGGGGTCGGGAAGTAATCGTGCTTGATGCCCCGTTCGTAGTACTTGCCTACATCCTGATAGAGGGTGCCACCACAGGCAACGTTGAGCACCTGAGCGCCACGGCACACGCCCAGCACCGGCTTCTTATCGACGACCGCCCAGCGAACGAGTTGTAGCTCAGCCCAGTCACGAGCCTTGTCGGTCTTGCCGCACAGAGGATCTTTTTCTTCGGCGTAGTGGGATGGGTCAACATCGACGCCACCGGTCAGGAAGATGCCATCGAGCCGATCGTAGATAGCCTCGCAAGGTATCGACATCACCCACGATAGGGGGAATCGAGCCAGGGGACGGCACCGTTCTCGCTGAGGACACGGACGTAGGTCTGGCCCATGATCCAGCACAAGGGTGTCTGCCCCGGAATCGGGTCGAGCGTCTGCATCGGTATGCCGATGACCGGTCGGGACATGCTCTGACTCTCCTGGCCCTTGAATATTTAATGAAGACAGGTTTCGACAGGTTACTCTACACAGGGTGGCGAGGGGAGGCCAGTTTTATCAGTCATTCTCGTTCCCAGGCTCTGCCTGGGAACGGACTGTACGCCCGGCTCCGCCGGGCACGGAGATATGCTGCCATCACGACAAGTCTCCGCAGCGAGGCAGGGCCTCGCATGCAGTGCGTTCCCAGGCAGAGCCTGGGAACGAGGAGAGGCACTCATCCCTCCTTCATCTAAGACGACTTGTCTAATATTTTACTTCTACTCTCTTGACTTGCTCTGGTACAATATCAACACTGAAATCTTTAGGCGTCAGAAGCGAACAACGTCAGACATCTTGTTTTCTTCTAGCTACTAGCTCCTAACTCCTAGCTCCTAGGAAAGTCATGGTTCCCCTGTTCTGCTCGCGCTGCCAGCGGGCGAATCCTCCGGAGGCTCAGTACTGCCACTTCGATGGCACCGGCCTGCGTACGGGAACCGATGGCAAGCAGGCGACGAACACTGCACTGGGTCGGGAGTTTGTTTTCCCCTCCGGTCGTCGCTGCCGATCTTTTGATGAACTCATTAGCGCCTGTTCCCTTGAATGGTCGTCAGCACGCAGCATGATGCAGCAGGGCGGACTTCGTCAGTTCCTGGCCAGCATTGGTCGCATGGACCTGGCACATCAAGCCGACAAGGCTGCGGCCCACATTGACCCTGATCTGGGGTTGGATCAACTCCTCTCCGCCTTGCCCAGCAAAGAGAGCGTCAACCCTCGGCTCGATCTGAATCCCCGTCGGTTGCATCTAGGCACAGTGCGTGCCGGCGATACGCGTGATCTGCAACTCGCTGTCATCAACAAAGGTGCCCGCCTGCTGCATGGCATGGTCGAAGTGCGCGGCGATGGCTGGCTCCATATTGGCCCCGATGGCGGTGGCAGCCAGGCTAACGGCAAGATGCCCATCAAGACCGGACAGCAGCAGGATTGCCCGGTTCATATCGAAACACAAGGCCTTCCAGCAGGACAGCAGTATGCAGCAACGCTAGCGGTCATGACCAATGGCGGCACCGCTGAGGTTCCGGTGACGTTTGATCTCTCGGCCATCCCTTTCAGTCAGGGGTTGCTGGCCGGGTGTTCGACACCTAAGGATTCTGGCTGCACGGATGAAGGATGCTCCGAAGCAGGTGGCACCCCTTCTCGAAAAGGGTGAAGTCGAACGCTGGTTCAGAATCAATGGCTGGCGATTCCCCATTCAAGGGGCAACGGCTACCGGCATCGCTGCGGTACAACAGTTCTTCGAGGGGATGGGGCTTTCGAAGCCGCCGGTGCTGACCGTCTTGCCGAGCCAGTTCGACTTCGCCTGTAAAGCGGGAGCATCGCTGACAGGGGAAGTGAAAGTCGAGACGAGTGCCAAGAAGTGGGTCTATGCTTTTGTCGAAAGCGATGTGCCGTGGATCAAGGCGACACAACCGGCGAGTTCCGGCGGGCAGGCGACCACCATTAACTTCCAGGTGAATACCCGTGGCCTGCCTCCCGACACTCGGCAACAGGGCACGCTCACTATCATCGGCAATGGCGGGCAGCGGATGCAGGTGAAGATCAACCTTGCACTCGCGGCGGCACCCAATACGGTGCAACGGTTCATGCAGCCCATCGTCGCCGGCCTCTTAACTGGACTCCTGGTTCGGTTGCTTGCTGCACTCCCCGATTACGCCGCCCGATATAGCCCTATGTTGCCGGGTGCTAGCTATGTTCTCAAGTTTGCCCTGAGTTCCTTCTGGATCGTCATCCTCGTTCTCTGGTTCCTCCTGCGTAAGCAAGGCAAGCTGCGGGACTACCTGGCGGCGGTTCTCGTCGGTGGACTTGGGGGAATGATCTTGATGGGAAGCTTGTGCAACTCTTGCCGTTTTTAGATGAGGCCGCATCCTGGGGAAGCTGGCCGGGCTCGGCGTTTCTGTCGTGGGGTCTTTTGGGTGCGGGCGTCGGATTGCTCGTATCCTTATGTGGCACACGGGGCAGGGCGGTGATGAGCACGGTCAGTGAAAGCCTTGGCAAGGTCGTCGGCTGGTTTCGGTGGAGACCTCTAGCGAGGTTCCTGGGTGCGTGATGATACACCGGAGATTCGCGGAAATGTGCCAATTCATACCAGCCCGCAGCGCTAGCAAGGGAATTACTACGATTGCACGGCGTTCCCTTGCTAGCGCTGCGGGCTGGTATTTGACAAGAAATTGAAGCGACGGACGAATAACGAACGGACTTAACCCTTTGACGATGAGGCAGACCATGCCAGCGAAGATTCATATCGAACGGATGTTACATCGCAACAGCATCGCCGTGCGGGGCGAATCGGTCGCCAGCTATGCACTGCTCAAGGTGATACCCGGCGGTGACGGTGCGGCTCCGGTGATGCCGATCAACCTGGCGCTGGTGCTCGATGTATCGGGCAGCATGTACGAGGAAGATGGCACTGGAATCAGCCGACTGAAACGGGTGCAGCAAGCAGCCTTGGAAGCGATTCCGCTCTTGCGTCCTTCCGATACGCTGACCATTGTTGCTTTTGCTCACACCGCTGCCGTGGTGTTGCCCCCTACGCCGCTGACGCAGTTGGCTGTGATTGAAAAGACGATCAACACCATCGATCGCTTCGAGATTGATCCGGGCGGCACAGCGATGGATCAGGGGCTGCAATTAGCTCTCGAACAGGTCCGCAGTGTTCGCAAGGAGAACATGCTCACCCACATTCTGCTCCTGACCGATGGCGAGACGAGCGGTGAGCAGAACTGCCGGGAACTAGCGACGGCGATGGCAGGCAAGCAGGAGCACCTCACCCTCATCGGCGTCGGCACCGAGTGGAACGCTTCACTGGTCAAAGATCTGGCCCAGCTCAGCGAGGGCAAGTGGTACTATGTCGATGAAGAAAAGAAGGCTGATACGCAGCGCGTCTTCCTCGAAGAGTTTGCTCATTTGCGTGCCACCACCTTCAAAGACGTGAAGCTGCACATCAAGCCGATGAAGGACATCAAGATCAAGCGTTGCCGACTGGTGGTGCCTGAGATTCGTGAGCTGAACCTCGATACTCAGGAAGAACGGCATCTGATCGCCAACCTGGGCACGATGGAACGAGACAAGACGGCTCGGTACATCCTGGATCTGAGTCTGCCCAACCGTCCTGATGGCCAATATGTCATCGCCCAGGTGGAGGTGACTTATGCCACCACCGAAGGCCCTGCCACTACTGGCCCGGTAGCGCTGCAGATCACTTACAGTGCAGAAGCTCCAAGCTACGTCAATGCCGAGGTCGCCAAGCATATCGATGAAGTGCAGATCTTCGAACTGACGAGCAATCTGCAGAATGCCCTTGATGATTCTAACGCCGACGAAGCCAAACGGTTGGCGATGGCCATCGAGCGCAAAGCGACCGTCCTTGGCCCAGCTGGGGCGAAGAAAACGATGCTTGCCCGGCAGGCGCTGTCGGAACTCAACGCCGGCGGACGAGTCGCCAAGAAAACCATGCTCGCCCTCGACGACAGTGCGCGTCTTGCGGAAGAGATGCCGATGCCGTAGTCTTTGCTTCAACCTTCTTTCTTTTGCTCTGATGGACATCCCATGATCACCTGCCAATACTGTGCTCACAAGAACGAAGATGGCACCCTCTTCTGCGAACGGTGCAAGTCTGATCTGCTTTCCCAACCGGAGGCAAAACCCATGTCTGAAGTGATGCCCGCTCCGATAACGGTGCCGATGGGCGAGGTACCGATGGCTGAGCCGGTGCTGGCTGACACGGCCAGTTACGATTCGGTGAAGCATGAAGTGGCCCCGCCTTCCACGGGAGCAGTCGAGACCGCCAGCTATCATCCAGTCCGAGCTGATGCGGGTGAGGCGAAGCCAAGCGGTGATCCGGTCTCTGTTCCTAACATGAGCACGCCGAAGCTCATGGTCATTCGGGGGCAGAAGCTCAATGTCGAATACCCGATCTATACCGGGGACAACTTCATTGGCCGAACCGACGAAAAGCCTGTCGATATCGATCTGGAAGACCAGGAATCGCAGGAACGCATCTGGTGCTCTCGTCAGCACGCCCGGATTGTTTCCGATGATAAGGGACTGAGCATCGAAGACCTGGGCAGCCAGAACGGCACCTTCGTCAACCGTGCACGCATCTATCCGGGTCAGCTTCGCCCTCTCGAGAACGGCGATGTCATTCAGATTGGCACCGTTCAAATGAAGCTCAAGCTGCAATAACCTCATGCCCATCCTGACTCGTTGCGAGCATTGCCAGAAACTTTCCCGCGTGGCTGATGTCTTCGCCCAGCGCCAGGTACGTTGTCCGTTCTGCAAGCAGGTTTTTGTGGCACGAGGGGTGGAGGACGAAGCCCCGACAGCGGTGCGGCCGCAAGGCTCAGCGATTCCGCCGTCGGCCGGGGGCGTGACGTTGCCCCGCCCAACGATCCATGGGCCATCCGGCAATGGCCAACCTCTTCAGAACGGTTCGGCAGTCGCCCACGCGCTGCCGACCTCCTGTCCCGCCTGTCAGGCCAAGCTAAACGGTGCCGCCTCGTGTACGCAATGTGGCTGGATGCAGCGTAATGGCTCGCCCAGCGTTGAAACCGAAGAGCAACCGCTGCTCTGCACGAACCCGGCGTGCGGCACCGCTAACAATCGCAATGCCCGCTACTGTGCCCGCTGCCAGGCGATGCTACCCAGCCCGCCAGGTACCATGCTTCACGGTCGTTACCGTGTCGATAAACTGCTGGCCATTGGCGGCTTCGGTGGCGTGTATCTTGCACACGATGTAAAGGCTAACCGTCCAGTCGCGATCAAGGACATGCTCGCCGCCGACCAGGCCGAGTTTGCCACGAGGCTGAACTTCTTCCGTCGTGAAGCTGAGATTCTTCGACTGCTCGATCACTCGCCTATTGTGCCCAAGGTGTACGACTTCATCGAAGATGGCCAGTCGGCCCATCTCATGATGGAGTACATTCCGGGACGCGATCTGCTCAAAGTGCTGGAGGCACAGGGCAATCGTCCGTTCCCTGTTGACCTCGTCTGTCAGTGGGGCCAGCAGATTTGCGATGTGCTGACACTGCTTCATTCGCAGCAGCCACAGATCATTCACCGTGATCTCAAGCCCGATAACATCATGTTGCTGGAAGACGGCAAGAGCATCCGGCTGATCGACTTCGGCACCGCCCGGGAACTCGGCAAGACAGCCAAAAGCCGGGTGGCGGCCAAGACCAGGGTCTATACCGAAGGCTATGCTCCGCCCGAACAGGTGATCGGCAAGCCGGAGATACGCAGCGACCTCTTCGCATTGGCAGGGACGCTCTTTCAGCTTCTCACCGGAAAAGCGCCGGAAGGACAGTACACAGCGATGGAATTGCGTGATATGCTTGCAGCACAGCCCTCCAGCATCACCGCCGACCAGCGCTGGCTGTACGAGATCATTGCCACGAACCTGGCTGAGGACGCCAACGAGCGCTACTTCACGGCACGGGAGATCAAGGCTGATCTACAGCGGCACGCGGTGACGACGTCAGCCATCTGTTCAGTTTGCCGGCATGTGAACAAAGTGCGGGAACCTTACTGCACCCAATGTTCTGCCCCTATGACTGAGGTGATGCCAGGCTGCCTGAATTGTGGTAAAGTAAACAGGTTAGGTTCACGCTACTGTACGCAGTGTGGAGTTCGAGTTCGCTGACGATACGAGGATAGGTCTTGTCCAGTCCCCTCGAGAATGATTCGCAGACAGCCGGTCCCGCTGTGGGGCGGGGCGGGCTCTGGCACCGTCTATGGGCGCCACGTCCCGAACCCAAGCCGGGAGAACCGCCTGTACCTGGTTCCAGTGGCGACATCCATATTCATACCGAACTGATGACTCCCGCCTGGGATGCTTCCACTGATAGCGATACTGCCGACCTGACCAAAGCCGCTTCCTCCTCGCCCACTCAAGCTATGGACTTCCCGAAGCTTGATGCTTTGGGGATCGAAGCACGCACTTGTTCACAGTGTTCCTCGGTTCTCGAAGACCGTGACACCTTCTGCAAAGAGTGTGGTTACGTTTTTCCCAAAGAGCAAACCGAACCTAAAGCGGCAGCAGTGAAGTTAGAGCAGTCGCCACAATGGCATGAACGCTATACTCCACAGCGACCCTTACCGAGCAGGCCGAGTCTCGAGCGCTGGCTGGCGATTGCCAGAAAGGAACCGAACCAGCCTCTGGTGGAAGTCTATTATTCACTCGCCAGGACATCTCACGAAGAAAAGCGAGACGCTGCTTCTTCCGATGATGATACTGTCAATCTGCAGTCTCCTCTGGTGCAGCTCAATCAAGAGACTGCCCCCGTGCATTTATCTGAAGAAGCACGGCACTGGCCCGGTGCCCGATGGTTGCATCAAATCATCACCCGCATGGGGGGGAACCTTCCCGCGGTGCGAGAATACACGGTCGAAGGCTCCGAGGAAATCCTCGTGCTCGATCCGCCGATCGGCACTGTTCTCTGGGATGCCTGGGATCAGGCTCGTTTCCAATCGGATCGCTTCCGCTGGTTGCGCGAAGTGGCCGAGCTGCTTCAGGAACTGCATAAGCATCAGGTTATTGTCGAAGCATTGCGGCCTGAAATGTTCATCGTCAAAGCGGATGGCAGCATCGCCATGACCGACCTGACCGAATTGCTACCCCTTCCTGTGCCCTCCAGTGCGCAGATGAAGGGCTCGCTCTCGACCGCTCCCGACTTGATCCTTGCTCCTGAACTGGCAGATGCCAAGGTTGATCTCTATCCCTTTGGAGCGATGGTGTATGCCCTGCATCATGGACGCGAGCTGACCGATCTTGATTTTGACGCCTATGGCGTGCCTCGTTCCTTCGTCAGCATTTTTCCCGACGGTCATCCCTTTTTCACCCAAGTAGTCCTCAAGACCTTCACCCGATATGCGGAGCAGCGGTATCCCACGCAGGAAGACGACGCTGATCAGTCGGGGTTTGCCGAGCTCATCGCTCAGCTTAAGGCGGGCGAACTTTCCTCCAATGCACTTCGTTTCGATGTGGCGGGCTGGTCTTCGACTGGTCTCGAACGGTCCACCAATGAAGATGCCTTTGCTGTATATCATGCCAGCGGCTTCGAGCAGGATCGGTGGGGCGATCAATCACTGATCATTCTTGCTGATGGCATGGGGGGCTGCAACGCCGGCGAAGTAGCCAGCGCTCTGGCCATTAAGAGCATGCGCACCGTGCTGTGCGACAAGAAGCCCTGGACCGTGTTTCGAGACGGCAATCCGAGCAAAGCCCACGAGTTGAACGAAGAAGAAATCCTCAAGGAAATCCACGAGGCCATTCAACAGGCCAATTCGATCATCCATGCTGCGGCAGAGCAGGGAGACGGCACGCAGATCGGCATGGGCTGCACCTGTGAAGCAGCCTTCCTGATGCAGGGCCGCCTCTACATGGGCCATGTCGGCGACAGCAGAGCATATCTTTACACCTCGGGATCGTTGAGGCAACTCACGCAGGATCAAACGCTCGTCAATCGCATGGTGGCCTTGGGAGTGATTAAACCGGAAGAAGCAGACAGCCATCCTCGTCGTCATGAACTGGATCAGGCGCTGGGCGCCTCGCATCCTGTGGAAATCCAGCTGATTTCCGAAAAGTTGCAAGTGGGTGACTGCCTCGTGATCTGCAGCGATGGCCTTACTACGCATGTCAATGATCGTGCCATCAGCGAAGTGCTGCGGAATACCGCCTCTGCTGAAGCCGCGGCGAGGCGATTGGTGAACCTGGCGAATGCTTTGGGTGGCAGTGATAACGTGACGGTGGTCGTGGTGCGTGTGGCGTAAGCAACCTATCTCTACTCGTTCCCAGGCTCTGCCTGGGAATGCAATGAATGCGAGGCTCCGCCTCGCTTCGAGGGCATGAATCAAGAAGCCAATGCTTGAAGACGTGAGGCAGAGCCTCACTTGCAGTGCGTTCCCAGGCAGAGCCTGGGAACGAGAAGTTGTCAGCGCTTCCTGCTCAAACTTGGCGTTCCGATGGTAACATAGATATCGCTCTTTCCCATCGGGCCACGGTAGCCTCCCTGGGCTCCGGCAAGCTTGCAGGCCAGGGCGGTGAGTTGCCAGCCATCGTCTTCGTTGGCACTGGTCAGCTTGCGTGAGGTCAGCGCTCGAATACCATGCTTTTGACCATAGTCCCGGCATAGTCTGGCATGTTGCTGCAGCTCAGGGCCGACGGAGGGATTATCCCAACTCCAGAGCCAGGTTTTGTCGACGGAACAGAAGGTGCCGATGATCTGCACGGGGCAGGTGGCAATAATGTTCTTCGGCGACATAAAGACAATGGTGCCGGCGCTGGTCGAGGTCCCAATCGGAATTGCTGAGTTGCCAGATGCCATCGTGTCCCATGGTTTTGGCATGGAGTTCTTCCATGCTGCGTTCGATGAGGGTGTCGAAGTCCAGTTCATCAAGGTTGTCCGTAGTGGGTGCTGGCTTGGGGACGAGAACCTTCTCGGCACACCAGGGACATCTTCCTCGCTTACCCGCATATTCGGGGGCAACGCTGACCTTGGTCTTGCACTCTGGACAACGGAAATGAATCTTGTTGTCAGCAGGCATGACGGGGCTCGTAGAAATTGTTGGACAGCAATAGTTAGTATGACTCAAGCCTAGTATGAGAGGAAGGGGAGTGCAAGGAGATTATGCAACGATGTCATCCACAATTAGAAATGTCCCCATTGTTCCATGGATAGAAATGTCCCCTGGGGAGGGGGCGGTGGTGTAGGGACGGAGCGTAGGCGAGCGCAGCGATGCCGGAGCGGAGTCCCTACACCACCGCCCGATTTTTTCGCCACGGGTGATCGGCCCTGGGCTTCCTCACCGCCTTGCTGATCGCCGCCGGTTTCGGCCTGGCCACCTTCTTCCGAGCCGGTCGCTGGGGCAACTCCTTCCACTCTAGCTCACGCCCTCGGTACTGCAATCGCATCGTGCCATCCAACAGCCGACATACCTGCACCTTCTTCTTCACCAGTCGTTGCTTGTGCTCGACCGCCCCCAACTGGAACCAGCGGTTCTGCCATACCACGGTCCAATCGTTCTGCACCACTCGCTCTTCCTGGATCGACAGCACCACGTTCAGATCAACTCCCTTCGGAATCTGCCGATGGCCATCCTTCGGACACGCTGCTTGCTTCACGAACTTCACGTTCTCCTGGGCCAGGAACCCGCCGTCCAGAAATCGATTCGCTGAGTCGATGTCGCTGATCTTCTTCAGTCGCATCTTCTTGATCAGCCGATCCTGCATCACGCCATGACGTCGCTCCACTCGGCCCTTGGCCTGCGGACTGTTTGCCAGGATGATATGTACCCCCAATTCCTTCATCGCTCGGCCAAACTGCGTCAACGGCTCTTCACCCCGCAACGCCTCGTTGGTGCTGGTTTTCAGGCTCGTTTCGTAGATGCTGTCGTGATCGGAATACAACGCCTGAGGCAAGCCATACTTCTTCGCATAACGGGCAAACAGGTCCATCGCCGCTTCCGTCGTCTCTTCCTCGTAGAACCGGCTCAGCGTTCGCCCCGTCGCGTCGTCGACCATCTCCATCAGCACCGCCTTCGGCCCGCGACCCTCAAACCAGTCGTGCGGCGAGCCATCGATCTGCACCAACTCGCCGCTACGGTCCCGCCGTGGCCGCCACGACCGATGCGGCTGACTCTTGCGACGACGCTGCCAGAGACCGCCCCGCTTGAGCCAGCTACGCAACGTCTCCACGGGAACATTGATCTTGTCTTCCTCCAACAGGCACTCTGCCGCCAACGTCACACCGAAGTCGGAATACTTCTCCTGGTACAGTTGAACGACTCGTAAATGGAATGCGTCGTCCACCTTCCGGTTGGAGGGCTTCCCGCGAAGACCATGAACCAGCCCCGATTCACCTTCGGCCTGGTAACGCCGCCACAACCGCTTCGCCTGGCGATAACTCACCTGCATCTTGACCGACGCCGACCGAAGCGACATCTCGCCCTGTTTTACCCGGCTCAGCCACTCGACTCGTGACAATTCCTTCCGACTCATCGTGAACATCACCATGCGCTGCCTCCTTCGGAGGCAGCCTTATGGGGACATTTCTAATTGTGAATCAGGGGGACATTTCTATTCATGGATGACAGGAGATTATGCAACGACTCATTGCTGAATCATGTTTGCTGCCTGATTAGTCCCGTTGGGACTGTAACAGCCCGTGACTCCGTCGTTATTATTGTGGAAACGCTGTTTCCCAACTACATTATCGGTAGTCACTTAGCACATTTGCGAGAACCGCCATGCCCACCCCTGGACGACGCCTGCGAGACGCCTGGAAAGCAGGCACCGTGCAAATTCCCGGCGTCTACAACCCCCTTGTCGCCCGGTTGGCTGAAGAGGCAGGGTTTCAGGCGATCTACCTGTCAGGGGCTGCTCTCTCCGCTTCGATGGGGATGCCCGATGTGGGCCTCGTCACTCTCTCCGAGTTCGTGGACTTCGCCCGCAACATCACCGCGGCTTGTAAGTTGCCGCTGATCTCCGATGCGGACACTGGTTTCGGTGAAGCTCTCAATGTGGAACGCACCGTGCAGCAGTTCGAGGCGGCTGGCGTAGCGGGCATTCACCTTGAAGATCAGGTGATGCCCAAACGCTGCGGCCATCTTTCGGGCAAGAAGCTGGTCAGCAAGCATGAGATGGATGCCAAGGTGCGGGCCGCTGTGGGTGGTCGAACCGACCCTGACTTCGTCATCATAGCCCGCACTGATGCCCGTGGCGTGACCGATATGAAGGACGCCATCGACCGGTGCTGGCTTACAAGGAAGCCGGTGCGGATGTCATTTTTGTGGAAGCGCTCAAGACCGAGCATGAGTTTGCTGAGTTCGCCAAAGAGGTGCCCGGTCCGTTGCTCGCCAATATGACTGAGTTCGGCCAGACGCCGTTGATGGATATCAAGAAGCTCGCTTCTATGGGTTATCAGATGGTGATCTATCCGGTGACCCTCTTGCGATTGGCGCTGCAGAGCAGTAGGCTCGCCCTGCAAGCGATCAAGCAGCATGGCACCCAGAAAGACCTGATTTCGCAAATGCTCACTCGGCAAGAGCTGTACGATCTGCTAGGCTACACCGGGTATGAAGAACGTGATAAGGCGTACTTCGGGAAATAGCAACCAGCCGACAGCTAACGGCTGACAGCTAACAGCCCTTATGGGAATTGCTTCTCTTGCTGAAAGTGGCTACTACTACTACTAACTCATTGACAAAGTAGCTGTTAGCTGTCGGCTGTAAGCTGTTAGCTTGATGCTCTAAAGGATCCTCTCCATGGCCGAAACTACTGCACCCGCTGTCAAGGAAACGTACTCCCCCGGTTTGGAAGGCGTCATTGCCGGCGAATCGGCGATCTCGACTATCACCGGTGGATTACGGTATCGTGGTTATCCGGTTACAGAGCTGGCCGATCATTGCTCGTTTGAAGAAGTGGGCTATCTGCTGTTGCATGGTGAGTTGCCCAGTAAGGTGGAACTGGCTGCTTTTCATTCTCGCATCGCGGCGGCTCGGCAGCTTCCCGATGCTCTGATCACATTGTTCAAGGCGCTGCCCAAGAACGTGCCGGCGATGGATGCTTGTCGAACCGCTATCAGTGTGCTGGCCCATTACGATCCTGAAGTGAACGACAACAGCACTCCGGCCAACCGTCGCAAGGCTGAGCGGTTGATGGGCCAGATTCCGTTGGCTGTTGCGGCCCAGCATCGCATCGCTAATGGCCAGGAGCCGATCCCGGCCCAGGATGGCCTGCCCATTGCATCGGAGTTCTTGCGTCTGCTCACCGGCAAGGTGCCTGGCAAGGAAGATACCAAGGCCTTTGATGTCTCTCTGATTCTTTATGCCGAGCATGAGTATAACGCTTCGACGTTCACCTGCCGGGTTGTCTGCTCGACGATGGCTGACCTGCACTCGGCGGTAGTAGCTGGTGTCGGTGCATTGAAAGGCCCACTCCATGGCGGCGCCAACGAAAAAGTGATGGACATCCTCATCGCCACCGGCGGCCCCGACAAGGCGACGAAGTGGACGCATGATGCCCTCGCCCGCAAGGAACGCATCATGGGCTTCGGCCATCGTGTCTATAAGACCGGTGATGTGCGTGCTGCGTACCTCAAGAAGTATGCCCAGGAAGCATCGAAGCGGGCAGGCACTGACAAGTGGGAACAGACGGCTGAGATCATGGAAGAGATCATGGCCAAGGAAAAGAACATGTTCCCGAACCTCGATTGGCCGGCAGGTCGGCTCTACCATGCGATGAACCTGGCAGTGCCGATCTATACGCCGATCTTCGTGATGAGCCGCATCACGGGTTGGAGCGCTCGACTTCATCGAGCAGGCGGAGAACAATCGTCTGATTCGGCCACGGGGTATTTACACCGGCCCGGAGGTACGGAAGGTGGTGCCGTTGGAGCAGCGGGGGTAGGTGATCTTGCATATCAGTTTGAGAGAGAGATAGAATAAAGTAATTGCAGGAGGGACGCTTATGTTGCCTACCATAGACCGTGTTGTAGTGATGCAGAAAGACGGCAAGCTAACCTTGGAGAGCTTGCCTTTTCAGGCAGGGGATACGGTACAGGTTATCGTCCTTCCCCATCATGCTCAAAAAGTGGATCAGCAAGAACAATTACGTGGTTCAGTGCTTCAGTACAGTGATCCCTTTGCACCGGTAGCTGTGAATGATTGGGAAGCAATGAAATGATCCTCCTTGATACTCACATCTGGGTATGGTGGATGGACGATCCCAATCGCATGCCCATTGAATATCAGGAATATCTTGCATTTCGGAGTGCGGGTGAATTGGCGGTCAGTGTGATCTCGTGCTGGGAAGTTGCTAAGCTGGTGGAATTGAATCGATTGCAATTGACTGTGCCTGTGAATGACTGGATTGCTTACGCATTGTCATGGTCAGTAACGTGCATACCCCTTACCCCAGAGATGGCGATAACCTCGACGCGACTGCCAGGTACATTCCACAAAGACCCGGCTGATCAAATGATCGTAGCGACAGCGATGGAATTGGGGTGCCCACTCGTAACAATGGATCAACGAATCAGGCAATACCCGCATGTGACGTTGGCCCCTTAGACGCTTTTGAAAACAGATGTCCCACCTTCCCCTCAGCAGTGATGGAGCACTCAAACTGATTGAGCCCGCTCTGCGCTCGTGGTGGAAGGCGCAATTCCCCGAAGGCCCGACGACAACACAACGACTCGCTTGGCCGACGATTCTTTCAGGGCACCATACTCTCCTCTCTGCACCTACCGGAACCGGCAAGACTCTTGCAGCACTTCTACCGGTTTATCAAGAGTTAACAGGTCGACAGGAGCCTCGCCCTCCCGGCGTGAAGTGTCTGTATCTTGCGCCGCTCAAGGCGCTGTGCAACGATCTGCACGTCCGCATCACAAACGACTTAGTGCAACTCAATGAATTGTTGAATAGAGACTGGAAACTGTGCCACACTCCGACTGTACTCAGTCGGGGTGTGGATATCAATCGCTTGGAATCACACCCCGACGGGAGTACCCGCCGGAGTGTGGCACAGGCTCCGATTACAGTTGGTTTGCGTACCGGTGATGTCAGTCAGAAACAGCGAGCGCAACTACTAGACGATCCACCGGACATCCTCGTCAGCACACCGGAGAGTCTGTCGCTGCTATTGGCTCATCCTGATGCGAAGGCCATCCTGCAAAACATTCGCTGGGTCATTGTCGATGAAGTCCATGCACTGGCCTGCAACAAACGTGGGGCAGACTTGGCTGTTTCGCTTCAGCGGCTCGAACAACTTTGCCCACAGCCACCGCAGCGTATCGGCTTGTCTGCCACTTGCTTACCGCTGGATGAAGTCGCGCATTGGCTTGGTGGCGTCAACCACTCGGTTGATATCCTCAGCGTTCCGGATCGTTCCCAATGGCATCTCGATATCGTCGATCTTACCCAGGCCAGCCTCGACTCCGCCTTCCTTCCCACGATGCTGAATCGGCTACAGAACCTCATCGAAGAGCACCGCACGCTCCTGGTCTTCACCAATGTCCGCAGTCTGGCGGAACGTATCTCCTGGTCGCTGCGTCGTCGGCTGCCTCACCTCGCTGAACAGATTGCTGTGCATCATGGTTCTATCGCTCGCGCAGCCCGGCATCATGTGGAAGGTCAGTTGCAGCGGGGCGAGCTGCGGGTGATCATCAGCAGCACCAGCCTGGAACTAGGCGTGGATATCGGCACCATCGATCATGTCGCCTTCATTCATGCCCCCGGCGGCGCTGCCCGGCTGTTGCAGCGGGTTGGGCGAGGTGGTCATCGACCCGGCGGCAAACGGTCGGGAACTCTGTTCGTCGGTTCTTACATCGAACTGCTGGAAGCGGTCACCACCAAGGCTGCGGCTGAGGATGGCTTTCTGGAACCGCTCACGTTGCCACAGTCGCCTCTGGATGTGCTGTGTCAGCAGCTCATTGCCATGGCGGTGAGCAAACGCTTCTCGGTGCGGGCTGCGTGGGATCTGCTGCACGAGACGTATCCCTTCAGATTCCTGGAGATCGACGACTTCGCCCGCTGCCTCGAATACCTCACTGGCGGAAACAGCCAGCTCGATGTTCCGCCCCGTATCAAGATCGTGGATCATCATCTTGTCTGTGCTTCACCGATTACGCCACGCTTGTATCGGACCAATGCAGGCACGATACAAGATGAGCCACACAAAAAGGTGCATCTGGAAGAAACGGTGCTCGGATCGGTGCCGAACCAGTTCGCGGATCGGCTGTTGCCCGGTGATCGGTTCCTTCTTACGGGTCGAGTCTATGAACTGGTTCGCCATGAACGGTCAGCCATCGTGGTGAAGGAATCGAGTGGTCTGCCGGCTTTTACCCGCTGGCAGGGTGGGACGATGTTCATGTCGCCGATGTTGGCGGAACGCTTCTGGTCGCTGCGGGCCAGGCTGGGCGACGCCCTGGTGGAATCGAAGGAAACAGCCAGGCAACTTCTCGACAGCGAGTATGGCATCAGTGAGGAACCGAGAAACGCTTTGTCCGATTGGCTGCATCGACAGATGAAGGTCAGCGAGATACCAGATCGAGGGTTGCTCGTCGAAGCATACGCTTCCCCTGAAGGCGAGTACGTTCATTATGCCTTTCATCTGCCGCTAGCTGCACCGGCGTGTGAAGGGTTGGCACGAGTCTTGAGTTGGCGGCTGCGGCCGGCGATGAACTTTCCTCTGGAGCCGGGGCCGCTCGGCTTTCTGATCACGCTACCGGCGGAACTGGAACTGACCCCGGAAAAGTTGAGAGACTTGCTCTGTCCTGATGATTATCAACTTGATCTGCAACGCGTCATCGTCAATGGCCCGGCGACTGGGTCGCAAGTTCATGGAAGCTGCCCACACCGGCATGATGCTGCTGCGAGCGCCCCTCAAGGGGAAGCATCGCAAGGTGGGGGGCACCCATTGGGGCGGTGATAAGCTGATGCACTGGCTGCGGTTCGCTGCGGGTGACTTTCCATTGTTACAGCAGGCCCAGCGAGAAGCCTGCGACGATTACTACCAGGCCCAGAGTGCAGAAGCGTACCTCCAGCGGTTGCAACTCGAAGAGATTCGGTTACGATGGACGGCTGACCTGTCTCCCCTGGCGGCGGAGTGGATGCCTCACTCCAGCCTCGCCCCCGAAACCACCCTGACCAGTCTGGATGAACTGCTCCTTTCTCTCAGTGCATCATCGCAGGAGGCGACCCATGTGGCATCAGGATGATTGGTTACTTACGGCGGAACGGGTTGCGATTCATCGGCCGACTCATACAGCGGTGCTGGCTGACATGCACCTGGGCTACGTCACTGCTCGGCGTGGCGATGGCGAAGCGGTGCCTCACTTTGGTGAAGTCGAACGGCTCGACTACCTGGCCCAGATGCTGGAACTGCTCGATGTCAAGCAGATAGTCATTGCCGGCGATCTGGTGGAATCTGCCAGGCATGGTCACGAGGCTGTGAGAAATTGGGTCGCTGAGCTGCGTGAAAGGCAGATCATCCCCCATCTGGTGCCCGGCAATCATGATACCGGCCTGCATGATATCGAAGGCCTGCAGATGCATCCCAACGGCTATGGGTTGGGGGAGTGGCTGGTGCTGCATGATGTTGAGTTGAATGATCCTCGCTGTATCGTTCAGGGGCATCTGCATCCCACGTTGCGATCAGCAACACTTCCTGGGGAAGCACCCTGTTATCTTCAGACAGATAATAGACTGCTTCTTCCGGCCTGGAGTGAACATGCAGCCGGGGTCAGTGTGTTGGGAATGACCGACTGGAACGAGGCGAACTGTCATGGCATCGTCGGTACTCAGGTGATTGCGCTGGGTAGAGTCGATAAACTGGCCAAGCAGCTTCGCCGTCGACCGCGCCCGTTTCGCATCGGTTTTGGATTGGTGACGTAGCTGTTACAGGAAAAGGATGATGCAAGACTGGATCAAAACCGTGCAGGACTTTATCGCTACCGATGAAGGGCGTTGGGCCATTGTTGGTGTAATCGGCGCGATAGTGTTCCTTCTTATTCTCAATAGTGCCCTGAAACGCTGGCGACGAGGACGTCAACAGCAGCCTAATCTCGAACTGCTTGAAGACATGGCGACTTATGCGCCCGCTCCGCCATTGCCAGCGGGAGAACGGCCACTGGTGCTTTATGGTCTGCCGGTGCGGGTTCGCTTGATCGTTTTGGGGCCACTCGGCACGGACGCAGGCCAACTGGAAGAACGGGATGTAGTGCCGATATTGGAACAGATCGTGCCCGGCCTCAAGGATCGGCTACAGATCGACTTGCCGAGAGTCAGGCTGTGGCCGAAGCAACTCAGTCACAACGGTTTCGTCGCTGCGTTTCGACGTAACACTCAGTTACCCCAAAGCGATGATCGTGTCAAACGCTGGGTATTAATCGTGGGTAAGGTGCTGCGAGATGGTAGCCCGATTGCGGTGGGATTAGCCCTTCAGTCCAACGAAGCCAACACGCTTGGCCCTGTGGTGCTGCAACATGCCCATCAGTGGATGGAGGTATTGCGGTTCGATAAGTAGCATCTTGAGTCGTGGCAGGGTTATTCGTTGCTCCGAATGACCCTGGTGGATGTGCAAAAACATCGTTGTTCCACAGGGTCATGCATGAGTACATGCATAACCCTGCCACAACCTGAGAAACGTGCAATCTATTGAAACGAAGCAGGGGGCAGTTTGAGTACAAACTGCCCCCTGCCACAATTTCAGATAAACCGGACTTAGAACCGCCAGCGGAGTTCTGCTCGCAGGTTATTTTGGAACCAGGTCGGCGTGGTTAGAGCGAACGAGTAGCCTGCATAGTAATCGCAGTTGCCATACACGGTGCCGCGGACGCCCCAGGCTGATTCGATGACCGTGCCGACGGCGCTGGATGTTGTCTGGAAGGTCGGCAGTGAATCGATGAAGTCAGACTGCAACCCACGCAGCGTGGACCAGCCAATGAGTTCGGTGACCGGCTTGATCGAGAACGAGTCGCCACGGTACATGTCGTAGCTGAGACCCAGAGCATATCGCAGCGTATAGCCGGAGTAGTTGAGGCCCCCGACGGGAATCCAGTTGCGGATTTCCGATTCCAGCGTGAAGTCCTGGCTCAGTTTCTGCCAGAGCAAGAGACTCGGTTCGATGACGGAGTGCCCTGTGCCGAGTCCTCTGACTTCCGAGCCCGTGGGGAAGATAAGCCTGAGCTGGAATGTCTGTACTTGCTCAGGCATGGCGAAATAAGCGAGCTTAAAGCCCATGTTGAAGTCGCCGCCACCGATGGCTGAAGGATTTTCCGTCGGTCGAATGTAGCGGACAGGCATTTCCATGAAACCGCTGAAGCGGGGCGTGAAGGCCCATTCGACATAGGTAACGCCTTCGAACATGTCGATGTTGCTTTCGGGCACTTCAAAGCCTCGGCCATTGATTTCCGTGCCATCGAAGTACTGTCTGCTTCTTCCGACAAAGAACTCAGCACGATCCGGCGTGGGGTTCTTCCATCGGGCATCGTAACGCAGCCGTACCTTGTTGCCGATGAGCGCCGAATCAATCCAGCCGACATTCGACTCAGAGAGGCTGGGCGGGAGGAACTCGATCGAATTGTTGGGTACGCCTTCATGGCTGGTCATCCAGTCAGGCCACTGCATTTCGGGCATCTGCCAGTCGCCGTAGGCATTCTCGCGGACAGGCACCTTGACGAGCTTGGGGGCAAGCTCATCGGGAAGGCGAGCGGGCGTGGTGGGTGTCAGAGGAGAAGCTGATCCGGGCACTTGCGCTACCGGAAGAGCCTGCGCCTTTTCCTGAGGAAGAAAGGTGAGCGGTTCATCCCGGCGGGCGGGGATGACCTTCTCCGTCTTCTCCACAACCTTCTCTACTTTCTTCTCTGCCTTCCTCTCAACCGTCTTTTCAACGGTCTTCTCCGCAGCCTTGCCTGGCTCGGTTTCTGTCATGGTGATGGGTTCGTCCACCTTCTCGCGCTTGACCTTGATGGTCTTGAACTCGCCGTTGCCGGTGATCTTCATCTGTTCGCGGGTCTTGGGCATTGCCTTGATCACTTCAACGACGATCTCGTCTTCCTCGATGGGTTCCTTGGCCATCACCTGCACGATGGCAGGTTGCTGTGCAGCGGGAGGAAGCAGACCACTCTCTCGATCCGCTTTGGGTGTCTGGGCCATAAGCCAGGTGCCTGGTGCGATCAACAGTGTGAGCGTGCCCAGTTGAATCCAGCGTGACGACATGTTCTGCCCCCTCTTGTTGGAAGTCTGCACGAAACTTGAGTCCCCTTCTTCGCGCAGTCTCCGCCCTTGACGGCTATGCCCTCAAGGGTCTCGCAGGTCATATCGTCCAGAAGATCGGTAAACATGGAGCAATAGGCACAAAGCATAAGGCTTCCTTACACCACCGAGATGGCATCCTCGTTACATTCGGAAAGCCTTGCCCAGTGTTACAACTTCATAGCTAGTTCACCAAACTTTCGCTAAAGTATGAGGGTGAAGTTGGCTGGGATCATGGTTACACGGAGGACTGAAAAGGGTATTTGTTCATCGTAGCTGATGTGAAGACCTGGGTTGTTTTGATCCCGGAGGGATCGCATCTGTTAGCCGGTGGTTGAGCGCAGCGATACCACCGGAAGAGAAGAAAAGAAAGATCGATATCCCGGAGGGGTTACAGCAGGTTCTGGCCTTGTGTTCCTGCCTGCTGGCACCCTTTCAGGGTGCTGGCAAACAAAATGCCGTTCTCCGGTGGTATCGCTTCGCTCAACCACCGGCTAATAGCTATGACCCCTCCGGGGTCAGTAGAAACATCGACTGCCTTGCAAAGCTCTGTCCGTTCTTTCTTGTCCCCATGCCTGTTGTTGATCGAACCTCGTTATCACTCTTTTCGGAGCAACCTGTATGCGAAGATTGCTGTTATTCAGCGTGGCGCTGTTAGCGCCCTGTTGGGCCCTGGCTCAGGAGCCTAAGAAAGTAACCACGGTCGAAGGTATCACCGAGTACCGCCTCGACAATGGGTGCAAAGTCCTCCTCTACCCCGATAACTCTCGCAGCACGGTGACCGTTGCCCTCACCGTCTTTGTCGGCAGCAGGCATGAAGGCTACGGTGAAACCGGCATGGCTCACCTCCTCGAGCACATGGTTTTCAAGGGCACCCCCACCAACAAGAACATCCCCAAGGCCCTGCAGAGCCATGGCGCTAATTTCAATGGCACCACCAACGTCGACCGCACCAACTACTTCGAAACTATGCCCGCCAACGATGAAAATCTCGAGTTCGGCATCCAACTCGAAGCTGATCGACTGGTTAACAGCCTCATCCGCCGGGAAGACTTGATGTCCGAGTTCAGCGTCGTTCGCAGCGAGTTTGAATCGGGCGAGAACAGTCCCACCCGTGTGCTCAACCAGCGCATGATGGCTGTGGCCTATGAATGGCACAACTACGGCAAATCGACCATCGGCAACCGTACCGATATTGAACGTGTCCCCGTCGATAACCTGCGTGAGTTCTACAAGAAGTTCTACCAGCCCGATAATTGCATGGTCGTCATCGCCGGCAAGTTCGATGAGGCCAAGGCTCTGATCCTCGTGCAGAAGTATTTCGGCAGCATCAAGAAGCCTGATCGGGAACTGCCCAAGACCTACACCGAAGAACCGGCACAGGATGGTGAACGTCTGGTCACTCTTCGCCGGGTTGGTGAAAACGGCGCGATCGGCGTGCTCTATCACATCCCTGCCGGGCGCCATGCTGATTACCCAGCGTTGGAAGTGCTGGCTCAGACCATGTCCGCTCCACCGAGCGGCATTCTCTACAAGAAACTCGTCGAAACCAAGTTAACCACCAGCGCCGGCGGCTTTGCCCAGGGTCTGCACGATCCAGGCGTGATTGAGTTCTCTGTCCAGGTTCCTAAGGGTGGAGACGTCGACAAAGTGCGAGATGTTCTGCTCGAAACGATCGACGAAGTTGTCAAGAACGGCCTCTCTGCTGAAGACATCAACCGCACCAAGACCCGTATCCTCAAGAATCGGGAGAACTCTGCAGCCAACACCTCGCAGATTGCTGTGGGCCTTAGCGGTTGGGCGGCACAGGGTGATTGGCGGTTGTACTTCCTGCATCGTGACCGCATCGAAAAGGTCACTCCTGAAGATGTGAAAGCGGTCGCAGCCAAGTATCTCAAGCGTGATAACCGCACGCTGGGCGTGTTTATCCCGACCAAGGAACCGCAGCGTGCCGCCATCGCTGCTGCACCTGCCGCCAGTGAAATTGTTGATGGTTACAAGGGCAGGGCAGTGGTGGCCATGGGTGAAGCCTTCAACGCTTCGCCGAGCAATATCGAAGCCCGCACCAAGAGTTACGATCTTACCGGCGGGGCCAAGGGCGCTGTGCTGGTCAAGAAGAACAAGGGCGAGCAGGTGACTGCCATCGTCACCATTCGCTATGGCAACGAAGAGAACCTCAAGGGCATGGAGAACGCTGCTGCCATGCTCTCGCCGTTGATGATGCGTGGCACCAAGAAGCTGAGCTACCAGGAACTGCGCGACGAGATGGATCGGCTCGGCGTCAACATCGGTGGTGGCTTCGGCGGAGGCGGTGGTGGCGGACGTCGTGGCGGTGGTGGTGGAGGCGGCGGTGGCTTAGGCTCGCTGTCCATCACCGTTTCTGCCAAGAAGAACACGCTTATTCCCGCTCTCGATCTTCTGCAACAGATTCTGCGTGAACCGCTGCTGCCCGAGAAAGAGTTCGAGACGATGGTTCGTGGGCAGATCTCGATGCTGGGCAGCATGAAGGATGAACCTTCCGCCCTGGTGGGGAACAAGCTTTCCCGCATGCTCTCGTCCTACCCCAAGGATGACATCCGCTACGTGCCGACCATTGAGGAATCACTGGAACGGCTGCAACACGCCAAGATCGATCAGGTGCGCAAGCTCCATGCCGAGTATCTCGGCGCTGAAAATGCCACCGCAGTCGTCGTCGGCGATTGCGACGAAGCAGCAGTCGTGGCCCGGCTTAATGAGCTGTTCAAGGATTGGAAGGCGAGCCAGCCCTATGCCCGGATCACACGACCCCAGGTCAGCAACAAGGAAGCTGTCGTTGAGAAGATCAAAACTCCCGATAAGGCCAACGCTGTGTTCGCGGCAGGCCTCGAACTCCCCATGCGGGATGACGACACCGACTACCCGGCCCTGATGATGGCGAACTACATCTTCGGTGGCAGCGGCACCTTGTCCTCAAGACTTGGCGACCGCATTCGTCAGAAGGAAGGTCTTTCCTATGGCGTCACCTCGTCCCTGGCGGTCGATCCGTTGGAGAAGCGGGGCAGCTTCCGCATCCAGGCCATCTGCAACCCGACCAACATGGAGAAGCTCGAGAAGTGCGTACGGGAAGAGCTCGACAAGATGATCAAGGAGGGCGTCACCGAGAAGGAACTCGACGAAGCTCGACAGGGTTGGCTCAACGCTCAGATGGCCCGCTTCGTGCAGGATGGAGCCATTGCCGGCACCCTCGGTAACAACATCCAACTGAAGCGGACGATGGCCTACTATTCCGAACAGGAATCGAAGGTACGCAATCTCACCGCTCCCCAGATCGGCGAAGCGTTCAAGAAGTACGTTGATCCGAAGAAGCTGCTGGTCGTGGAGGGTGGGGATTTTAATAAGTAGCTAACAGCTAACAGCTAACAGCTAACAGCAATCAAAACACTAAAGCCCTTCTTCGCTTGCGGAGAAGGGCTTCTTCTTTGCTGATATCTTTTCTTATTCTGGCTACTGGCTTCTGACTCCTGGCTTCTACTTCACCGGTGCCGGCTGCATCGGGGGTTTTGAATTGGACTGTAGCTTCACTCGCAGCTTCTGTCGGGCACGAGTGAGCAGCGGCCCGATGCTGTTCACCGGAATGCCTAACTGGGCGCTGATCTCTTCGTAGGTGAGGCCGACCAGATAATGCAGGCGAACGACCTCGCGCACACCCTTGGGAAGTTGCGTCAGCAGATCGTGAACGTGTTCGAGCGAATCGCTGTTGTCTTCCAGGTCAGCGACTGTTTCTTGGAGCGCCTGCGAATCGAGCGGGCCGGATTTGAAGATGGCGGCGGTGCCGAACTTCCTGGCCAGGAGGTGAATGCAGTTACGACGGCAGATGATGGTCAGATAGGTCGCCAGGCTGGAACGGCCTTGGAACTGACGAAGCACGGCATAGTTGTTGGCGACGACTTGCAGAAGGACATCAGAGGCCAAATCTTCCACGTCTTCGGGTTGCATCGTTACGCCACGCAGGTGAGCGGTGTGATGAATGATTCGGTAGATGAGGCTGAGATAAGCGTCAACGAAATCATTCCACGCACCGGGCTGATGCGTCAGGCAGCGTTGAACCAGTTGTTGATCAGTTTGCGAGAGAGGCACTGGCCCACCCTCAAGCCGCCTGCTTTACACCCCTGTAGCAGACAACTTCGATACGAATTGCGATCCGTCGTTATATTCTACGCTGCCTTCCTGGGTGATGGAAAAGAAATCAGTGCGCCATCATCCCGCTCTCATCGCTTCAGGTGGGGTTACGCCGAGAAGGCATGATCTGAGTTGGGGTTCATGCAGCACATGAATTAGGGGTGCAATTCATGAGAGTCTAGCTTTGTGAAATATCTGCGCTGATGGGCGTTTAAGTTTGCATAATGGGTAAACATTTCCTAAATTATCCAATGTCTGTGCCATCCTAGCTACGCACCTTAGAGATCCATCTGTATGCGTAATCTACATAAGCTTTTCGCTCTAGTTCTGCTGACGGTAGCGGCTCCTGCTGTTTACTCTCAGCCCATCTATACTTTCACGATCGACAACTTCGCCAATACCCAGAATCCGATTATTGATTCGGTTTCTGACACGGCTTCGCTTCCTCATACGGCGGCGGTGTTCTCCAGCTTTGGCCCCTTTCCTACAGCGAACACCGTAGGCGGCTTCCGAACGCTTGGCAATTTCCTCCTGGATAACTCCAGCAATCCAAATCCGCCATTTGGTTCTACAGAAGTCTCGAACAATCTGTTTCGTGTCAATAACGACAGCAATATCCGCTCCGCAGGGCAGATCATCTGGAGTGGAACGACTGTCAATCCGGCCAATACTGAACCTGTTCCAGGGGTGCCTGGCGCTTTTGGTTTGGGGCTTAACGTGCCCGGGCAACTCAATAACCAGCTTGCTTTCAGCTTTGACTTCTCCGTAGTCAATCGTGACAATCGTAGCTGGACTTACACGGTAAGGGCCTACACCGATGCGACAAACTACTTTGAAAAGGTCTTGACCACCTCTCAGGGCGCGTAATGGTTTCCCTCCTGCTCAGGTCGTATCCATTCTCAACACCGATTTCACCGCGGTCAACAGTCCGAGTTGGTCGAACATTGGCGCGTTGTCGTTCTCGGCCAGCTATAGCCAGGATCAAGGGCTCAGCGGTGATTTGTCGCTCGATTTCATTCGCTTCTCTTCCGTTCCCGAACCAGGCACTCTGGCCCTGTTTGCGGTAACCGGGTTCTTCGGTGTGCAGTGGTATCTTCGCCGTAAGCCGGTCAATGGCAAAAAGTCCACGGAAACTGGTGAACCGACCGAGGCTGAACCGGAAGTCGCTGGCGTTCCAGCCTAGTTCAGCATGCTGTAATTGAAAGAAGGCTGGCTGTTTTTCAGCCAGCCTTGTTTATTGGTAATGAACTAACTTAACGCTCGGTGTAGAGGCTGGGGTAACCGGTATAATCAGTAAACTACTGTACAGTTTTAGCCATCTGGGCAATCGTTAAGAATCTTACAAGTTCTCTGGTTTTTCATTTCCTCCCAGACCCCCTGACTGTTATTATTAGCCCTAATGATTCCTGCGATTGCAGGAGAATTCATCTTTGATTTGACATCGTGGAGACGGTGGACTATGCCCTGTTCATGGCGATTGATTCGTCCCATTTTTATTCTCACGTTGATCTTGCTTGGCGTCCAAACGGCCTACGCGCAAACCAACTACACTTGGACTAACTTGGGCAGTGATTGGGGAACAGGTTCTAACTGGTCACCCAGTAGTGCGCCGAACCATATTCTTGATGCTTTTGCTATCTTCCCCACGCCCGACTCCTTTGATCCCAATCTGAATGCGGGTTCCTTTTCTGTCAGGGGTATTTCGTTCGACAATACCTCAACGGGCTATGCTCTATCAGGTTCTACAGGTGTCCTCTCCATTGGTGATCTGGGTATCACCTGGACTGGTGGAAACACTACTGCGATCACTTCGAATGTTCGTCTGCTGGCCAATCAGACTTGGGCCATGGGAAGCACCGCAGTTACTGTAAACACTGGCACGCTTTCGGGGTCTTATCAATTGACCAAGACTGGAGCCGGGACACTAACTCTTGATAGTATCACCAACACGTTTGCAGGGTCGTTGAATGTGCAAAGTGGAGCAGTGGTAGCAGGTGGCGGAGGCGGCTCAAGCAATATGGTCTTGCGAAGCGTTCCGGTCAATTTAGCTGCCGGAACATCGCTGACTTCAGCTGGAGCAACACCAGCCATGAAGATTGGGCAGTTGACAGGTTCAGGATCGTTGAATATCGGATCCAGCATATTGAGTGTTTATAGCAGTTCCTCAGCCACTAGCATCTTTTCTGGCACTGTTGCTACGGGCGTATTTAACCTTAACGGTCGTGGAAATCAACAATTGACTGGGGATACAACTGCAATCTCTGGAGCCATATCCGTTCAAAACCAGGCTACACTAACGCTTAGCGGTGGAGGAAACGCTACCAGTGGAGTTCTAGGGGCAGTGCAACTCTGCGCTTCGTGGCGGTTCGTTCATCATGGATAACCAGGATGCCAGTGGAGGAAATACTACAGCTTCGGGAAGATTATCCAGTACTGCCACAGTCAATCTAGGCGGTGGGAGCACACTGAGAATGATTGGGAATGAAACCAACGGAACTATTCTAGGCGTTGGGGCCTTATCATTAGCAGCAGGCGCACAGACTATTCAAGTAGATTACCTCGGTGGCATTGGTGGAACTGAACTTGGATTTAATAATGGCGGTAGTAATTTCAGCTTACGTGGTGCTACTGGAATGACAGTAAATTTTGTTGGCACCGGCGGAACATTAGGAAGTGCAGGAGCAAATCCACGCATCATTTTCACTGGTGCTGGCGTACCTTTTACAGGCACTGGAGGCTTGTTGTCCAATACTTTAGGTGGGACAACAGTTGGCTGGGCAACGGTCAACACAACAAGTTGGGCTACAGTAACTGGAAACGCGATAACCGCACTTGCACCCACAATTACCAGCGGAACCAATGTTGGTATTCAAGCTGGTACCTCAGCATCGATTACACTCTTTAACCCAACTGTAGATCAAACCTTAACGGCCAACGCGGCTGCTGCAGCATTTAGGTTAGCGCCAAACGGTTCAACAACTTTGAGTTTGGGCACTAGTGCAATTACTACCGCTGCTTTCATGTACAGTGGAAGTGGCGGGTTTACCATTGCTGGCACAGGGGCTGCGAGCGTATTTGGGACCTTAAACGCTACACGCTATCTTTACGTAACGGATCCAACAGGCGTTCTGACTTTGGGCAAGGTCAATCCATCTGATACTACCACGGTCAACCTTGCTGCTAGTCAAAACCCTTTGTCGAAGTCGGGGCCAGGTACGCTTTACTTAAATGGCAACACCAATCAGGTACTATTTACTTCGGTCCAGAATATCAACATCATTCAAGGTGCTTTACGTGTAACGTCGTCTTCTATCGGCGGCTTTGCTTCTAACAACAGCCCATTTACCACATTCAACTTGCGAGGTGGTGTTCTTGAACTGGATGGAGGCGGTTCAGTCTCTGCCGTTAGTTTTGTACGTTTTAACGGGGCAGGTACTTCTGCTGGAGGTGCTGTAAATTTTGATGGTGGGACAGGAGCAACTGGCCGAGGCGATGGTGGTTTTTCAGCAATCAACGCTCCTGCCGGAGTCAATATCACGATAGTCGATACTGTTGCAGGTGCCACCCCTGCAGTTCTTCAATGGAATTCGACCAGTGGTGCGACCACCTTCTTTAACAATGGTTACGCTTTCACCCTTGGCTCTGCCAATTCCAACAGCCTTGTGAACTTTACCAACAATATTCAGCTTGATAATGGATCGCCTTCGACGAGCTATCAAGCACGAGAAGTTCGAGTTGCTCAAGGCCAATCAGGCTCGAGTGCAAGGCTCTCTGGCGTTCTTAGTGGCACCTCCTCCACAGATCTCGTCAAAACCGGTGCCGGTACCCTCGAACTCACCGGAAGCAATACCTACGCCGGTAACACCCTGGTGACAGCGGGTACTCTGCGGGTGAATAACATCAGCGGCAGCGGTACCGGCACTGGCAATGTCGTGGTCTCTTCCGGAGCGACTCTGGGTGGCACTGGCACCATCAGTGGTGATGTCTATGTGAATGGCGGTACGATAGCCCCGGGTAACTCCCCCGGCAGGCTGACCGTCAACGGGACTGTTAATTTTTCCTCTTCCTCTACTTTCAACGTCGAAATCAACGGCGGAACCACGGCTGGCACCGATTACGACCAACTCCGCGTTGGAGCCGGTGGTTCGCTCAACTTGAATGGAGCAACACTGACCGCCACGCTCGGGTTCACCCCAGTGGGCACCGAAAAAATCTTTATCACTGACGATCTCTTTGCAGGTAACCTCACTGGTACGTTCAACGGCTATGCTGAAGGCTCCTCCATTACCATTGGCGCTTATACCGGCACCATCAGTTACCTGGGTGATTTTTCAACACTCAACACGTTCGGCGGCAATGACATTGTGATCTTCAATCTCGGCGTTTCCATCCCTGAACCGGGCACCATCGCTCTGCTTGGTCTCACCGGGTTCTTCGGCCTACAGTGGTATCTTCGCCGCAAGCCTGCCGTTGCTAAAAAGGATGACGAGAAGGGTGACAGCGAAACGACCGAGCCTGTAGCCCCGGTTGAAGTGGTTGCCTGATTCCGTTGATTAGAGAAAGCAGAGCCCGCGGGTTGATCCCGCCGGTTTTCGTTGATAGCTGCTTCCGTAGCTCATTCCAACCCAGGCCGTTGTGCCGCGCGGCCTTCTACCAGCGTGGTTGTTAAACCCTTCTGCAAGACTTTTTCCTGCTGGTTGATCACTTCCCGCTGCCAGACCATTAACGTGCGCCTGCCGCGTGAACGGATTTCCTTTTCCACCAGGGTAGTGCGGATGTGAATCGTATCGCCGATGAAGACCGGTTCGAGGAACTGCCAATCGCGTATGCCGACGAAAGCGATGGTGCGCATGGGAGGGCTGTTGAGCGACAGCCCGCTGGCGACGGCGACGACAAGCAGGCCATGGGCGATGGGTTTTCCGAACGTCGTGGTGCGGACGAACTCATGGTCCATGTGGATGGGGTTGAAATCACCGCTGATGCCGGCGAAGTTGACGAGGTCGGTCTCGGTCACGGTGCGTGCCGGGGACGACCAGGTTTGTCCTTCCTGCACATCATCCATGTACAGATGGAAATCGCGATAGGCCATGCTCTACACTCCGCCGTCGTCTTAATAGTTCCTGCATTGCTGCCATCGGCTGCCTATAAACATTCCATGTCAGTCCGTCAACGGTAAGGATATTCTCCGCCGTCACGCCATCCACCAGAGGTTCCTTCTCGAGGGTGGCTTCCCAGAGCTGGGCTTCCCGGTCAGAATCGAAGAGCTTGCTGAGCTCCTCGCACTGCTTTAGCCAGGCGGTGCCGGCAGCGAGGGCATGACGCGCCCAGTTGCTGACGCCGCTGACGATGAGCCGCTGCGTGGGAACCCGACAGGCGATCTTGCCGCCGTGCTGAATGTTCCCGGCAATCACGTCCCAGGGGAGTCGACCCATGCCGATTTCATTGCCGCCATCGGCGATGCCGATACTGGCGACATGGCTGGGCATGGTTTCAAACAGTCGATGAGCCGGGGCGGTAAATGCCGAGAGTTCCTGTCCCCGCATATTATAGGAACGATTCCAGTCGGCTGCATCTACGGTTCTGGCAAACTCGCCGAAGGGGGCAACCTGCGAACCATACTGTTGGGTGAGGCTGGCAAGCGTATGGCTGGGGCCGACCCGTTCGATGGAGATCAGATGGGTGAGATGATGGTTGCGTTCCCAGAAGGCAGATGTCCATCGTTCAAAGTCAGCAGGATTGGTCAGTGGCAGATCATCAAGGCGGACATGATCTTCGAGGTTAGCCAGCCGCAGGGCCACTTCCAGCACCGAAGTGCAGCCCGATTCGGAGAGGATGGTAACGCCTGCCCCCATTTGATGCAGGGTTTCAGCCAGGAAGACGGCGCCGAGCGGGCCATCGGTCTCGTAACACTCGGCACGAGGGATGTAGAACCCGGTGACGATGGCGACTTCGAGCTGACGAGTCGAGGCCAGACTGTGGCAGGCTGGTTGCAGATCGGGGGCGGAGAAGCTGAATGGACTGCGACAGGGAATACGATCCAGCCCCCGACCGACCGGATCGTGATGGATCAGGTGACGAAGCTCAGAGAAGAACTGCCAATCGTGCATTAGTTCATCTCCAAACCGAGCGAGGCGTAGGGTTTCCATGATAGGGGCAGATCAGCTTTCAGTACCACCGGTTCATAACTGATCGGGTGCTGGAAAGTGAGCGAACGTGCATGCAGGGCGATGCCATCAGCGAACGACTCGGGGGAACCGTAGCGTTCGTCTCCGATGATGGGAAATCCCCGGCTGGCCAGTTGCACTCGTATCTGGTGCGTGCGTCCTGTCTTGGGGTGTACTTCCACCCACGAGTGGGCCGCATCACAGGCCCGTCGTGTGTATTCGAGCCTGGCGAGCTTGGCCCCCGGGGTGCCGAACTTCACCGTTTGTACCGTGCCGAGCATGGTATCCTTCCAGAGCCAGTTCTCCCACGTGGCGGAGGGCGGTTCGACCTTGCCGCTGACGATGGCCCAGTATTCCTTGTTCACCTGCGATTCCCGGAACTGCTCTGCGAGACGACCTGCCGCTTTACTGTTGCGGGCATAGAGGAGGACGCCGGAGACAGGGCGATCGAGTCGATGCACCACGCCAAGAAAGACATTGCCCGGTTTGTTGAACTTTTCCTTGATGTAGGCCTTCACCTGCCGGTCGAGCGTTTCCTCGCCGCCATCGTAGCCGGTCGTGAGGTAACCAGCCGGCTTGTAGATCGCCAGGCAGTGGTTATCTTCGTAGAGGATGTTCAGCGGTGGCAGCGGCGGCTTCATGATGGTAGACCTCACGCTCCGCGTGAGGGAGCAGGGTTGTAGTCTTATTCGAGGGTGCAGAGTCATTGCAAGTCCACCATCACGCGGAGCGTGATGTCTACCATCATTCACGCGGAGCGTGATGGCAACTCTAATCTTCTGGCACGAACCACACTGACGATCCACGCCAGGATCATCATACCCCAACATATCCAAGGTAGAACATCCCCCAGGCGGGTGTACAGGCTGATTTGGGTATAGAGCGGCACCGTGCCGACGAGCAATCCCTCCTTACCCTTTACTTCGTGCCAGGTGGAACCGGGAGCGTTGCCGATGAAGACGCCGGGTGTGCGTTTGCCACCGGGGGGAGAGGGCAGGGCGATGACGCGGCCCAGGCCATCGATGATGCAGGAGATGCCCATGTTCACCGCACGGACCATCGCCCGGCGGTTCTCGATGCAGCGGAACCGGGCACAGACGAGGTGCTGTTCGTGTTCTTCGGAACCTTTGAACCAGCCATCGTTACTGATGTTGACGAAGAAGCTGGGATTCTCTTGCAAGGTGAATGATCGGGCGAGGCTGGGCACAGTGTCTTCATAACAGATGAGCGTTCCCAGGCGATAGTCCTTCCAGCGCAGGGCATGGATATCGGTGCCGGGGCGGACGGTGTATTCAAACTTGTAGGGGGAGAGCCATTTCATGAAGGGCAGGGTGTCGGCCCAAGGGATGTATTCACCGAAGGGCAGGCAAACGATCTTGTCGTAGACATCCACCAGATCGCCGACCGGGTTGATGAGCAGAGCACTGTTGGTATGCCGCATCTGGTCGCCACGGAAGTCGAAGGTGTTGAAGCCAAAGAGTAGATCAGTCCTCCATCGAGCAGGGAAGTTCTCAGCCCAATAGAGGTAGTTCTTGACCAACCCTACCAGTGAAAGTTCAGGATGGGCTGCTGCTGCGCCTGGCGGGAGTTGCCCATTCGGCAAGCGGAACCAGGTGACGGAGATGCAAGTCTCTGGGGCGATGATCAGGGCAGGATTGAATGTAGCCGCTGCATCTGCAGAATCCAAGTAAGTCTTATCGATCTTGCGCCACATCTCTGGATCGTTCTTCAAGTCTTGTTCCTGACTGCCTTGCAGGATGGCCAAGCGGGGCGACTGAGGTCGGGCGAGTTCCTGTGCATCGGCATGAATAACGGTTGAGCCATACCAGCAGGCGAGGCCGACCAGAATGACCGCCGGCACAAGTTCTAAGCTAAGCACTTTCAGGGAGCGTTCCTTGATCAACCGGGCGAGGGCGACATTGACCATGACCATGATGAACGACAGGCCATAGACGCCGACGAGGTCTGCTGCCTGGGTGAAGTAGACTTCCTCATGCTGCGTGTGGCCGAGGTAGTACCAGGCGTAGCCGATCCAGATCTCGGCACGGATGTATTCGAGAGCTGTCCAACTGATGGCAGCGGAGAGCATGAGTGGCAGCTTCAGCGTTTTGGTGAGCAACTTCGTGAACTGGAAGAAGAAGAACCATTGCAGCGAGATGATGAGGGCAACAACAAAATAGACAGCGTACATCGGCGTGCTGGCGAGAGCGATCCAGCGGAAGGCAGCCAGGCAAAAGATCAGACCACCGAGCCAGGCGGAGAGAAGGGGCCGATCAGACCAGCGCGTGCCTCGTTCCTCTTTGACAAATCGTTCCAGAACGAAGACGAGTGGCACCAGGGCGACCCAGCCGAGCCAGCCGGCGTTGACGGGGAAGAAGCTGAGCCAGAGCAGCAAGCTGGATAAGAGGCACCAGACGAGGGCGGGGATACGTTGCATGAAATCCATCTCAAGACCAGTGATCGAACTCAGGCACGAGGACGTCCATGAAGTCGCCCGCAGAATACCGCACTTCGCCGGGCGGGAGAACAGCAAAACCATCGGCGGCACAGATGCTACGCAGGTCGCCGGAGCCTTTCCAGTTGACGGGGTTTACTAGCCAACCCTCATTAGTTGTTTGTAATTGCACGGGGAAGTAAGTAGGGCGATCGGATTTGTGGCTGAAGTCGATGCCGCATCGAGCTTTCATGGTCGGCGAGAGGAACGGCTCGGAACGTCCCATCAACTTGCGCAGGGCAGGGCGGACGAAGAGTTCAAAGCCTACCAAGCCACTGACCGGGTTGCCGGGCAGACCGAAGACCAGCGTGTTGCCGAGCGTGCCGAAGTAGAGGGGCTTGCCGGGCTTGAGAGCGACCTTATGAAAGATGGCCTTCACGCCGGCTTCGGCCAGCACATCGGGAACCAGAATCTACCTTGCCTGCCGAGACGCCGCCGGTGATGAGCAGGACATCGGACTGGAGGCCGGCAGCTATCAGTGGGCGCAACTTCTCGAGGGTGTCCGAGGCGATTCCCAGATAGTTCGGTATCGCTTTGCTTCGAGTGACGAGTGCTGACAGCAGGCTGGCATTCGAGTTACGAATCTGGCCGCTGAGAAGCAGTTGGCCTGGCTCAATGATCTCATCGCCGGTGGAGAGAATCGCTACTTTGGGGGTACAATACGTTTGCGCGGAAGTTCGACCGACGGTTGCAAGCAGACCTAACTCTTGGGGGCGTAGCATGGTACCGGCGAAAAGCACTCTCTCCCCCAGCTTCATTTCGGATGCTCGTGCCATGATGTTCTGGCGAGCTTTGACGGCATGCATCAATCGCACTTGATGTTTATTGAACTGGGTTTGTTCATGCATCACGACCGCATCAGCGCTGCCGGCAAGGGCGCTCCGGTCATGATGGACGCAGCTTCACCCAGGCCCACCGCATGGTTCGCCATCTGCCCAGCTAAGATCTCTTCGATGATGCGGAAAGTATCGATGCCCTCAGCAACATCTTCGCTCCGCACGGCGAAGCCATCGACCATCGACTTATCAAACGGCGGGGAATCGATGTCGCTGGCAATATCTTCTGCCAGCACCCGGCCCAGAACTGTCGGCGAGAGCATCACCGTTTCAGCAGGCAACCGCTGTGTATGTTGTAGCACCAGGGCCTGGGCATCAGCTACCTGCATCAGAGCCATCTGTATGCTCCTCCTGGTAGTAGGGGCATTTTAATTCTCTCCCCCTTTCCAAGGGGGAGTTGGAGGGGGTAAGTTCTCCGTGATATTAAACCCCACCCAGCCTCCCCTTGGTAAGGGGAGGAGCAAAACGATGCCTAAGCTCCTGTCAGGAAGTTCTTCAGCAGGGTGGGGCCTTCCACGGTCAGGAAGCTTTCCGGGTGGAATTGCACGCCGTGCAGAGGCCACTTCTTGTGCCTGACACCCATGATCTCATCGTCAGCCGTCCAGGCATTGACGACGAAGTCGGGATGCGACCAGGTGGATCGCTCAATGACCAGGCTGTGGTAACGAGTCGCCTCGAAGGGATTGCTCAATCCCTTAAACACGCCGGTGTTATCGTGATGAATCGGCGAGGTCTTGCCATGCATGATCCGCCAGTTGCGGATGACGTTGCCGCCAAAGACGTGGCCAATGCACTGATGGCCCAGGCAGACTCCCAGAATCGGCGTCGTCGGGGCGAAGCGTTCGAGGATGGCGTTGGAGATACCCGCTTCTTTCGGGGTGCAGGGGCCGGGTGAAATGATGATGCGTTCGGGTTTCAACTCTGCAACTTGATCCGGTGTGATCTGATCATTGCGATGAACAGCCATCTCCAGAGTACGGTCAATCTCCCCCAATCGCTGGACGAGGTTGTAGGTGAAACTGTCGTAATTATCGATGAGCAGGATCATAATGATGATGTATCGGTCGCAGGAATTAGATCAAGAACTCCTGCTGCCGGAGCGCCTGCATCCGTTTCAGGCCGCCTGCCCAGTTGAGATAAGCATCAAAATCGGGATGGCTCCAAAGAGCTTCATTGAGGAATTGACGATACTGTACCGGGTCTTCTTCCTGCTTGAGCCACAGCTTCAGATGGTCTTCGTCGGAGAAGTATTCATAGGGCATGTTGCCCGGGTAGCTGCCGAAGGGGACTTCGCAGACGGCATCGACACAGTAGTAAGGGATGCTGGTGCGATCAGGCTCGCGGCGGAACTCTTCGTGGGGAACCAGCCGTTCACAGGTGATGATCAACTTCTTGGCTGCGCGGGCTACATCGTTGTCAGCGACATTGGTTCCCCGGATGCGAGCGTTGCCATAAACATCGGCTTCATGGACATGGATGGCAGCAACATCGGGGTAGATAGCGGGCAGAGCCAGGAGTTTGACGCCGGTATAGGGGCAGAGGATTTCCTTCGCTCCGCTGTACTTGCCGGTATCGGTGCCCATCATGGAACGGACGGGAAGATAGGGCACTCCCATCGCTGCGGCCCGGAAGCGAACCGCCAAGGCATAGTTCGACCATTCAGAGACTTCTACGGTTCCGCTTTCCAACACACGGCGAGCTTGAGGGGAAAGACCACGCGCTTCCAGGCCCACGACGTAGGCAGCATCGACTTTGGCCAGAGTCTGGCCACGGTCGGTGAGGTTACCTGCGCAGAGAAGTTGGAAATCGTGGGTGGCGGTGTGGCCGGCGAAGCGGAGATTCTGTTTCTTCTGACGAACGATTTCGTGGCAGACCGCTGTGGGGATGCGGTTGGTGCCGAAGCCGCCGATGGCGAGATAATCGCCATCAACGACCAATCGCTTCACCGCATCGGCAACTGTGGTGACCTTATTGGTCAATGCTCGTGGCTTATCACGGAAAGCGTCACGAGCATGGTCAGGATGGGGATCAGCAAAGAAGGAATGGCCGCTCACTACCGGGCGTACTCCCCAAGCAGTTTCTTGAATCGACGATCATTCTTGATGCTTTCGAGATCGCGATCCTTGCGGAGATAGGCGAAGTCGGTGTAGCCGAGTTCGAAGGCTTTACGGAGGACGCTGAGAGTCTGATCATGCTTGCGGAGCAGGCAGTAGCTGCAAGCGAGATTGTAATGAGCGACTGCATCGTGAGGGCGGAGGCGGACCAGTCGGCGATCGATTTCGAGGCCTTCTTCATAGTGGCCCTGCTTGGTCAGCAGGTTTCCAAAGGCTCTGAGCACTTCGATATAGTCGGGGTAGCGTTCCAGAACGTCGCTGAAGAATCTGATCTCGAACTCGGTCTGTTCGCTTTCTGCTTTCTTGGTTCGGGGTTGCTTTTGAGAGAGAGCCAATGAAGACTTGCTGAGTTCAGTCATGATCTTCTCCGAGAGTTCTCACAGATGAGGCATAGATGATAGGGAGGAGTATACCAAGAGAAGTTTTCGTGTCAAAACTCTCTTTCGAGCAATGCACGAGAATAATGGAAGAGTTATTTTTCGTATTGACAACGGCACAACGAACTGAAATTCATCTGCCGAGCAGATGATGCAGCGCCGGTTCGAGTTGTGGGTAGTGGAAGACGTAACCGGCCTGTTGCAATCGTTCGGGAATGACTTTCAAGCTGGCGAGCAACAGAGCATCAGCCATTTCGCCGAGGGCTAACCGCAGAGCCCAGGCGGGTGCTGGTAGAATTGTGGGGCGGTGCAGCACCTGGCCGAGCGTTTTGGTGAACTCCTGATTAGTCACGATACCGGGGGCTGTCAGATTCACTGCTCCACGGATCGTATCGTTCAGCAGGCAGAAGTGCATAGCGCCGACGAGATCATCGATCTCAATCCATGGCGTGTACTGTTTCCCTGATCCGAGACGGCCGGCGACGCCCCAGCGGAACAACGGTAACTGTGCGGCGAGTGCGCCGCCTTTTGCAGAGAGAACGATGCCGATTCTGCCATGCACTGTGCGGATGCCGGTGTCTTCGGCTGGCTTCGTCGCTGCTTCCCAGGCTTTGCAGACTTCGGGGAGGAAGCCGGAGCCTGCTGGTGTTGATTCTGTCAGTGGCGTATCGCCGCTGGGTGGATAGTATCCAATGGCTGAGGCGGAGAAGAACACTTTCGGAGGCTGTTTCATGCCTGCCAGGGTCTTGGCCAGCAGGGTAGTGCCTTTGATCCTGCTATCGATGATCCGCTTCTTGCGTTCGTCCGTCCATCGTTTGTCGGCGATCCCTTCGCCGGCAAGGTTGATGACAGCGTCGATGCCCTCCAGGTCGCTTGCATTCAATTCGCCTTTATCGGGATTCCACAGTATCGATGTCGTGACATCAGTGAGCGGCGATGTTGCCGGTTTCCTGACGAGACGGATGACCTGATGGCCCCCCGTCAGCAGGAAGGGAACGAGTACTGTTCCGACCAGTCCCGAGGAACCCGTGATGGCAATCTTCATACGAGGTCTTTCTAGAAAGGGTGCATGCCGCTGGAGGTCGCTAGTCAGGATACGGTGGCGATAGGCAAAGGCACGATTCAACTTGCTCTGGATGATAGACAACCCGAGTTTACCCAGGGGGCCCAGCGGCGGCTGATATTCGATATGATCGATCAATCGACTACGGGCAGCCACCGGTTCAAAGCGATGGGTATGCTCAAAGAAGCTGAAGGGCCCCTGCAACTGACGATCGCAGAACATCACGTTTTCGAGGTAGTCGAAGTGCTCTGCAATCCACGTCTTCTTAATCGGCCCTAGCACCGGGACTCGCATGATGACCTGGCTGCCGTTAGATATCGAATTGTCATTTCGGATGACCTCGATGTTATCCCAGGGCGGCGTCAGGCGTGCCAGCGCCCCAGGCCGTGTATGCCACTTGAACGCTTCCTTTGCTGAGACAGGCAGTTCAACGCATCGCTCGAAGGTGTAGGGCATGATTATTTGGGAAAGGGATAGTCCACGAATTGAACGAACAGATTCTTACTGTCGCCGCGTTGATAATAATCTTCGAGCAGCACACCCAGATTGGGTTCAAGTTTCTTCTTGAAATTGCTATGCCAGCTGGAGCCGGGCGGTCCGGAGAGGCGAATTTCGACCGGGTTCTCGAAGTTGACCATGCCGGCATTGAGCCAGAAGCGAGCCTTCTTCACGCCGCCCAGCACGCAACGCAGGCTGTTGGGGTATTCCTTCTCCCAGCCGCCTGCGACTGTTACGGGCGATTGCTCACTGGCCTGATGATCGCCGACACTGATCCAGTAGAAACGGTTGGCGGAGGGGCGAATGATGCGGAACTCCTGGCCCCCGCGATCGCCCGACGGATTGGCTTTGCCTAACTCCGGCATCGCAGTTGCCCGTTTCTTGCGCGACATCCAGTCGATGATGTTGGCGGGTTCGGCAATGAACTGTTCAAAGCCCCGGCCCTGGTATTCGACCAGGAGCGACGGGTAGCCCTTGGGGATCCAGTATTCAAAGAGCAACATCAGAGCGTCTTTCTTGGCCGAACCTACCTTCTCCCGAAAGGGATTCTTCGACGCATCGACGATGTAAAAGGGCAGGTACTGAGCGTTGTAGCGGAGCTTTTCCATCCCATCAGGTGCATGGCCGCAGATGACGGCAGCGGAAGCGAAGAGATGGGGGCGAGTGAGTGCGACATCAAAGACGAGCGAGCCGCCGCTGGAGAAGCCGGCGAGGGAAACGCGGTTGCTATCGACGCGGAATCGCCGTCGCATATCACGCAGCGTTTCGAGGACAGCTTCCTGTTCTTTGTCGCTGCTCAGATAACGATCCTGCTGGCCATCCACCCATTCGGGCACGGCGACGATGAATCCCTTGCGGGCAGCAGGTTCCAGCCAGCCGGCAGTGGCTTTTTCGTAGTTCTCGCCGAAGTTGGGCGGCAGGATGAGCAGGGGGTAACTGCGATGGTGATGATATTCGGGCGGAAGATAGACACGATACTTCACCCCTTTTGGCCAGTTGGTGGAACTGCGGGTGACCAGATCGAGGATGGGTTTGCTGATTGCTTCGGCTCGTGGAGGCGGCAACTGGTCAATCAGTTGCACGACTTCATCGGCCTTCAAGGGAGACCGGGCCAGGTAGTCACTCAGCATTTTCTGCCGGGTGAGATCATCGTCAGTGATTAAGAAAGTCTGCAGGAACTCTCGACCACGCAGCATTCGCTCGGCGGCTTCTTTGGATTGATCAGCAGCTTCGGCGCCTTGCAGCCAGCCTGTTAGAGCCAGGGCCAACAATTGTTCCGGGTTCGATGCAGAGGGTTGTCCTTTCGCAGCAAGCCGTTCTTCCTGCTCGGCGAGTTTGAGGAAGACGCTGAGGACTTTGGCGTTATCGAGGTTGAGATCACGATCGATCTCATCGAATAGCAATGCAGCAGTCGGCGCTAGGCTGGAGGAGCCTGCTCGCTGGCGTGCCTGGGAGAGGAGCTTCCGGAGCCGTTCGAGGTCAGCGTTTTGCTGTTTGTATTTGGTACGGAAGGAGGAAAGCCTCGTCAGATCCTGCGTGTCGGCTCCATCCTGATCAATACTGGTCATCAGGTTTTGGGCAAACGTATGTTGCCCAGCGGCGATAGCGTCTTCGATCTCTTCCAACTTCAGCTTCACCTGGCTTTTCTTGAGGTCTTCCCTGACCTGCGTCAATCGGGGCAGATCGGAGGGGAAGTCTTTGGCTATCTCGGTGAGTTCCGTTTGAGCCTGATCATGCCAACCGGCCTGGCCGAGGAAGCGGGCGACCCGAAGGCGATCATCGAAGGTTACAGAGCGTTTTTGTTCGGCTGCTTCGGTTTTGATGCGTTGCCGAAGAATTGGCAGTATCGCTTCGGGGGTGAACTCTTTGGTCAGGTAGTGACTGAAGGTATTGGTGAATCGCTTGGTGCTGATCTCGACTGCTGTTGGCGACAACTTTTCGATGCACTGATCGACCTGGATTTCTGTAGGAGCTGATTTCGAGTTCATGTTCAGAAAGCGTGTGCCGTCCGGCTTCCATTCGCCGGTCTTGTTCAGGCTGTAGGCTTTCAGCGCTGAGTTGGACGGATGCCATTGCTTGTTGTTGGGCCTGAAGGTAAAGAGTTCGAGTTGATCGGTACGATCGAGCGGATCGGCACTGGCGACAAGCGATTGTGAAAAGTAGATGCGGCGAACCTTGTCATCCACAAAATAGAAGCCGCCCAGTTTGCTCATGGGCACATGCATGCCACTGGGGTCAACGATGTTCTCGTACACCTTCATCGGCGTGCCCTGGAGCACGTAGCCATCCTTGAAGAAGATGTAATCGGCCTGGAGCGACGAGAAGGCGATAAGGCCCAAGAGCAGGGTGATGCAGCACAAAAGCAGACGGAATTGCCAACGTGACTTGATCATGCCTGCCTCGTTCATCGTGAACCAGGAAATAGGGAAGAGGTGTTGTTAAAACAAGCGGTGATGTGCGCCGACCCAGTGGCCGGCTACGAAGGCTCCAAGGACGAACAATCCCCCGATGGCCAGATAGAGCGAGAGCCAGACGGTGCTGATAGATGATTTCGAAGCTGTGAGTGTGGGTACCGGACTGAGCGCGAAGGGTTCGTCGTCTACCGGTTCCACTTCACCCGTTTCGAGCCGGGGCATGGCTTGCGGTTCTTCGACATGTTCCACTTGTCGTTGCTCCAGCGGATCGGGAGTGAAGACCATCTTGCGGCGAACAGGCGGCGGGGCCACCGCTACCGGTGCATCATTCTCGACGAGTTCAGGCCGCATAGGTTTTTGCAGAAGCTTATCGACGTCGACCTTATCAAAGATCGACAGGGGCTGCGTGCGGTCACGTCGAACGGGGGGAATAGGTGTTACGTTTTCGGTCGAGGTCATGGGGACGAGCGTTTTGATCTTGCAGGAGGGGCAATCGACCACGGAACCTGCTTTGCGTTTGGCGATTCCCAGCAACTGCTGGCAGGCGGCACAGCGGAATTGAATCGGCATAGATAAACTCCGACACAGTCAAGATGATGCTGTATTGTATCATGCATCCAGGGCAGTACCACTCGGATTGTGGCGGGGAATGAAAAGAGCCTTCGGCGGGGCCGAAGGCTCTTGTGGCTCGTATGGGCAAAAGTCATGCAGACCCTCACCCCCGGCCCCTCTCCCGAGTACAGGAGAGGGGAGAAAACCATTATTCGTCGATGTCATCTTCCATGATATCGTCGATGACTTCAGTATTGGAAGCAGCGCCAACAGCAGCGCCGGCCATGGCGGGTGCGTGGGCAGCCATCAAGGCACGGAGGGCACTGTCGAGGAAGCCTTCGAGCTTGCGGCTGCGAACGGGGTGTTGCAGCTTGCGAACAGCTTTGGCTTCGATCTGCCGTACACGTTCACGGGTGACTTTGAAGATGCGGCCGACTTCTTCGAGGGTGTAGGTATAGCCATCACCCAGGCCGTAACGCAGCTTGATGATTTCCCGTTCACGATAGGTCAGCGTCTTGAGGACATGCTCGATCTTTTCCTTGAGCATTTCCTGGTTGGCGGTGCTGGCGGGCGATTCGACCGTATCATCTTCGATGAAATCACCGAAGTAGCTGTCTTCGCTTTCGCCCACAGGCCGATCGAGGCTGATGGGGTGCTTGCTGATCTTGAGGACACGGCGGGCTTCTTCGACCGTGATGCCGGCAGCCTTGGCCATCTCTTCGTAGGTGGGTTCCCGGCCCTTCTCCTGGAGGAGCTTCTTCGAGACGTTGCGAAGCTTCGACATCGTCTCGATCATGTGGACGGGGATGCGAATCGTTCGAGCCTGATCAGCAATGGCACGGGTGATGGCCTGGCGTATCCACCAGGTCGCGTACGTCGAGAACTTGTATCCACGACGATACTCGTACTTGTCGACGGCACGCATCAGGCCGGTGTTACCTTCCTGAATAAGATCGAGGAAGGAGAGGCCGCGGTTGCGGTACTTCTTGGCGATGCTTACGACGAGACGAAGATTGCCTGCGGAGAGTTCCCGCTTGGCCTTTTCATACTCGTCGTGGCGTCGAGTGACGACCGTGCATCGGAACGCCAGACTTTCAGGAGTCTCCTGAGTCCGGCCCATGTAGGTGTTGAGTTCATGCAGCTTGTAGGCAAGCTCGTCCTTGAACTGGGAGTTCTTGCTCGCTCGTGCTTTGATCTCGGTGATCTCGTTGATCAGCCTGCTCATCGTTTCGGAGTTCTGCTCGAGCAGCTTCTTCGAGGTTTGGACACGCTGGGTGCGGATCGACAACTCTTCGCAGAGGGTCACGCACTTGCGGCGGCTGAGGCGGAGGCGATAGCGAATCCGCTTCTTCTCCTTTTCGGAGATGCTGGGATCAAGTGTCCGATTGAAGTCTTCGGTGTTACGCTCCATCAGGTGTTCGAGCGTCTTCAGGTTGTGCGGCATGCGGTGGAGGATTCTGGTCTTTTTCCAGATTCTCGGTCACCGAAACCTTGATGGTGCGATCGAAGGGGAGCTCGCCGCTGTTGACTTTTTGCAGGACTTCCACCGAAGTAGTGAGGGCAAAGTCGCATTCAAGGACCTTGCGGCGGAAGCGATTGCGGGTGATTTCGATCCGCTTGGCGAGGTTGATTTCCTGATCGCGGGTAAGGAGGGGAATCTCGCCCATCTGGGTGAGATACATGCGGACGGGGTCGTCGATGCGACGACCACTGTCTCCGTCGTCGAGGAAGGAGCCGAAGACTTCTTCGCTCAGTTCCTCCCGATCGGCTGAGGCGTCGGCGGCAGGGGCGTTGGCTTCCCGCTCCTCGGCGTCGTTCTCGTCGATCAGTTCGATGCCATGCTCTTCGAGCATGATCATGAGCCTGTCGAGCTTGTCAGGGTTAGGGGCATCGTCGGGAAGAACTTCGTTGACTTGTCCATAAGTCAAGAAGCCCTTTTGCTTGCCTTGTTCGATGAGGGCCTTCAGGCCGTCGTCCATCTTTTCCATCCAACGTCTCCTCGTCGGGGTGGCTGGCCTCGATAGGCTGGCCTGGGTGGTACCCGGAAATAGTGGTTCGGGTATTATTCAAAGTTCAAGCGAGAAGGGAAGTCCATTCCTTTACTCACTTTCCGGTTCGGCTTGCAAACGCTGCCTCAAATCCTTAGGCAGGTTGTTGACCTGCTGTTGGAGTTGCTGCAGCTTGCCCAGAAGTTCCGTCGGAGGCGCGGGACCTTCCCAGCGCTGAAGTTCACTCCGAACAGCATTGATCTCAGCATCCAGTCGATGACGCAGATAGACTTCCAGCACTTGCAGGAACCATTCTTGCGGGTTCGCCATCTCCAAGCCGTCAGCATGCAGCCTGGAGACAATCTCGACCAGCCTCGGTTCATCGTTCAGTCGTTCACGTAATATGTCGATGGAGACAGCGCCTTGTTCGTGGGCATCGTATAACTCCGACAACACCCGTCGGCGGTGCGGATTACTAAGCATCTCCGGTTGAACATACTGCCTGGCTTGTGCGATGAGCTTCGGCTCGACCAGTAAGATCTGGATCAATTCTCGTTCTAGTTTATCCTCCGGTGAACTGCGGGCGGCTGCTTCCGGTTTCAGCGCCATCGATTGATTGGCAGCACTACTGCGTTGTTGCTGTTCCCTGAGCAACTCGCTGTAGCGTTTGCGAACCACGGCATCGCTGATGCCACAACGCTGGGCCAGGCGAGAGAGGATCATCTCTCGCTTCACGGCCAGCTCTTCTCGGGCAAGAGCCGGCTGTCTGGCCAATACGCTGAGCACCTTCTCCATCGCCTGGCGCTGGCCTTCGACGCCGGTTCCGGCGGCGGCAAAGGCGGACGTCAGGGTGAATTCCAATGCATCCTGGGCATTCTTGAGACGGTCGAGGAACGGCACCGCTCCCTGGGCGCTCAAGAAATCACAAGGATCCATGCCGGAAGGCAACGAAGCGATGGCCAATTCCATCTCGTTCTGGACGAATTGACCTAAGGCCCGTTCTACGCCCCCCTGACCACCCGCATCGGCATCGAACAGCAGCACCACGCGGGAGACATATCGCTTCAATTGAGCGATATGGTTCTCGTTCAGCGCAGTCCCCAAGGTAGCCACCACATGGAGGATTCCATGTTGATGGGCCATCATGACGTCCGTGTAACCCTCGACGACGGCCAAATACCCCGTTCGTTCCGCAGCGGAACGGGCCACGTCGAGTCCGTAGAGGTGCTGACTCTTCTTAAAAAGCGAGGAGTCAGCAGAATTATAATACTTGGCTGCGTCTTCTGCCGACGGACTGCCCGGAAGAAGTCGACCTCCGAAGGCGACGACCCGGCCCTGTACGTCACGAATCGGAAAGATGATTCGATCCCGAAAGCAATCATAAAGGCTACCATCCTTCCGTAACCCGCAAACTTTAAGGCTGGTAAGCAGACTGATTGACTTGCGTTCCTTCAAAGCTTGATTCGATAACCAATCCCAGGAGTCCGGGGCGTAGCCAACCTGGTAGCGTTCCAGGTTCTCAGGGGCTAAGCCACGTTCTTCGGAGATGTAGTGCAGGGCCTTTTCATGCTTGGCCTGAAAGAGGCTGGTGTGGAACTTTTGAGCAACCCAGTTGAGGAATCTCGTACTGGTCCTGCCTGCTGGGGCCGGTGCTGACGGACTTGGTCAGTTCGATACCCACCCGCTTGGCAAGGAATTCGAGCGCCTCACGGAAGTCGAGCCGCTCTTTCTTCATGATGAAGGTGAAGGCATCGCCACGGAGGTTGCAGGGCCAACAGACCCATGACTGCCGGTCGGGATTCACTTGGAAGCTGGGACGATGGTCTTCATGAAAGGGGCAAAGGCCCTTGTACATCCTGCCGGCCTTTTGGAGGTTGACATATGAGCCGATCAACTCGACAATGTCGCAACGCTCCTTCACCAGCTTGGCATGATCTTCAGACAAGGCTGCATCCGCATAGGGAGAGACGAAACGCCGATCCGTGCTGCTACTTAAAGCATAGTGGATGCTGGACAGCGCAAGCATGTGAATATCTCAGAGAAAGTAACATCCATGTGCAGTACCAGCCTGACCAATCCATGGTTGCTGAGGGCGGTGACTGCTTGGTGGGTAACCACCTGGTGACGAAAGTCATCTAAAATCAACAGAGCTGCGAACAGCCTGTTGTAGCGAAGATCAGTTTGTATCTCAATTATAAAGGGCGATCTATGTTGGTCAAGAAACAGCACAGAAACGGAGCGTATAATCCCAAGGTGGCGTTGATCATGTTGTTGGGTATCGGGGCGTGCTTCCTGGGTATGTACCTTGCGAAGCCTGCCCACAACCAAGCCAAACCGCCTACACCTCCCAATCTTCAGCCTGGAGAATCAGCCATGGTGACAGTCAGAGTCTTTAATAGCGCCGGCCAACTGACTGATCCCGTCACGATGGCCAAGGTAGTTCGCACTGAAGAAGAGTGGAAGAAGCGGCTAACTCCGGAACAGTACCGGGTCGCCCGTAACTCAGGAACTGAGCAGGCCTTCTGTGGTAACCTTCTGGATAACAAGAAGGAAGGTGCTTACACGTGCGTCTGTTGCCAGCTTCCTCTGTTCGCGTCGAATGCCAAGTTCAACTCCGGCACCGGTTGGCCCAGTTTCTTTCAGCCGATCTGCAAGGAGAATGTGACGGAGAAGTCAGACAATGCATATGGCATGGTGCGGGTAGAGATTAACTGTGCCCGCTGCGATGCACATCTGGGGCATGTCTTTGAGGATGGCCCCCGGGAAAAGACGGGGCTGAGGTTTTGCTTGAATAGCGAGTCGCTGGAGTTCACGGAACAGGCAGCCCTCGGAAAGCTGGCGGAACCATTAGCAAAATAGACTGAGATCGATAATCCGTCTCTTAATAAAAAGTGCCCGACTCAGTACTGAGCCGGGCTCTTTTCATTTGTTTACTTCCCTTCCGCCTTATCCTTCACCTTCGGATCATAGTAATTAGGAAAAGTCGGCTTGGCTGGATGAACGACGGGGTTCCGTTTCAGTTCATAGAGCACGATCTCGATAGCCTTTTCGAGCTGCGGGTCTTTGCCGAGGCGAACCTGCTTGGGATCGAACTCGACTTCGACATCGGGAGCGACGCCACGGTTCTCGACTTCCCATTTGCCGGAGGGGAACCAGATTCCCCAGCGTGGGGCAGTGACAGCGCCGCCATCGATCAGTGAGGGGTAACCATCGATACCGACGAGGCCACCCCAGGTGCGCTTGCCGACGAGTTGGCCGAGGCCCGATTGCTTGAAGGTGTAGGGCAAATAGTCACCACCGGAACCGGCTTGCTCGTTGATCAGCATCACCTTGGGGCCAGGGATCGCTGAGGTGGGGAATGCCTGGACATCACCCTCACGAGACGTGGCGTAATTCCGAATAGGCTGTCGTAGATAATCGATGACATGATCAGCCAGCAAGCCACCACCGTTGAAGCGTTCATCGACGATGACTCCATCTCGCCCGGCCTGGGCGAAGAAGTAGCGATTGAATCGGACGTAGCCCTGGTTGGCTGTGTCGGGCAAGTATACGTAGGCCACCTTGCCGCCAGTCAACTTGTCGACAGCCCGTCGATTGCCGTCAACCCAGGCGAGGTTGCGGAGCGCTCGTTCGCTGCCAACCGGCACGACGGTGACCTCCCGGCTGTCTTTACCATCCGCTGAGGGGCCAACCTTGAGGATCGTTTGCTTGCCGGCGAGTCCTTCAAAGGGTTGATAGACCTCATCCTCGCCTCGCAACTCTTTGCCGTTGATGGCCAACAGGTATTCACCTTCTTTGACGCCTGCGCCTGGCTGAGTCAACGGTGCCCGCAGCTTGGGGTTCCAACTCTCGCCACGGTAGACTTTGACGATGCGGTGTCGGCCATTCTCTACCTGGTAGTCTGCACCCAGCAGACCGCCCTTGCGGCTCTCGGCCTTCGGGAAGTCGCCGCCTGAGAGATAGACGTGCTGAAGACTGAGTCCTGCAAGCAATTCATCAAGCAGGTAGTTGAGATCATGTCGATCGCCGATGCCTGCCAGGTACTTCTCGTGCTTATCCCATGCAGCTTTCAGATCATAGCCATGGAAGTTGGGATCGTAGAGGAAGTCCCGTTCAATGCGATAGACCTCACGGTAGATTTGCTTCCATTCGGCTGGTGGATCGATACGTAATTCCAATGCGTCGAGCTTCAACGCACCGTCCCCTGGCTTGGCAGGAGAAGCAGAGCTGACGATGAACCAGTCTTCTCCCTGACGATAGAGAAGCTTTTCGCCATCGTTTGAGATCGCTGTCTGTGAGGCTCCTTCGGTGAGCTTCTCCGCCTTTCGTTTGGCCATCTCGAATCGATGAATGGTGGTGGGTGGTATTGGATCAGCAGTGTCATCAAGGCTGGGGACGGCTGGGCCTTCGAGGAGATAGATCACTCCAGTCTTGCCGGCCAGCAGGCCCAGGTAGTTCTTCGGCGAGCCGGGCAACGCCAGAGTTCGTTGATCAAGGTCTTCAATATCGACTTTTACCTTGGGCGGGCCTTTGTCCTCGTCTTTCTTTTCCTTGGCTGCTTCCTTCTTCTCTTTCTCATCATCGCTCTGTGGAGCAAGTGGTGAAGGTTCATCCTTGCTGAGTACCGCCACATAGGCGCTGCGGGTCACCGGCCTGTTGAGAATGGACATGCCGGAACCGACAGCCGGCCCGATGTCGGTGCTGGCTGTGAAATAGAGGTACTTTCCATTGGCATCGAATGCGGGGAAGCGGGCATCGCTCATGCCATCGGTCACTTGATGCGCCTTGCTTGTCTCGGTGGAGTAGAGGAAGACGGCGTTGAGATAATTCTTCAGTCCTCGGGAGTATGTGAGCCACTTGCTGTCGGGCGACCAGGTTGCTGTCATGGGTTCGTCGTCGTAGACGCCGGTATCGACTTTGGTGGATTTGCCGGATTCCAGATCGACATACCACAAGTTCAGCCGTTTGTCGGCGTAGGCAATGCGCTTGCCATCAGGCGACCAGTTCGGGTTGTAAAAGAAGGAAGGCACGTCGCCGAGCTTGATCTTCTTCACTTCACCTCGCCCATCCTGAGGACGGATGTGCAACTGATATTCACCAGACTCATCGGAGAAATAGGCGATGGACTTACCATCGGGAGACCACTTGGGATCACGCTCGGCGGTGCCTGGGGAGTTCGTCAGGTTGCGGATGTCCCCTTTTTCAGCAGGCACGGTGAGCACTTCACCACGAGCTTCAAAGACTGCACGAGTACCGGTAGGCGACAGGCCGGCCTTTTGGATCGACTTGGCCACCTTCTCTATCCTGGCACGCACACCGGGAAGATCGGCTGCTACTCGAACGGAGACAGGTTGGGACTTCTGCGTTTTGAGATCAAAGACGTTGATCGTGCCAAAGCGGTCGTAGACGATGGCATCACCACAGGCGGAAGCGGACTTGATGTCTGACTCGCCAGGTTCGAGAATACGCTTCACTTCTTTAGTGGCTGGGTTATAGGTAAATAATGTGGTTCCCCCATCACGGTCTGAAAGGAAGTAGACCAGGTCGCCGACCCACATGGGGTTGAAGTCGTTTGAGTTTGTTCGGGGAACCATGGTGATCGAAGAATCGGACAAGTCTGCGATCCAGATGGGTGAAGCAGTGCCGCCACGATAATTTCGTACAGGGCGGAAGGCACCAGGGAACTGAGGCTTGTTCGAAAGGGGAACGTAGGCGATACGCTTGCCAGCGGGAGAAAGTGAGCCGTCCTCGGCTTGGGGTAGCGGTAGTTCAACAGGCTGCCCGCCAGTTACCGGAACGCTGAACAGACGCAGGAACCGGGCGTAACTGTTGCGGGGAGAACGGAAGATCACGGACTTGCCATCGGGTGTCCAACCGACTGGAACATCGGGATCGGGGTGGTGCGTCAATCGACGGGGCACGCCACCCGTAGCGGGAACGACATAGACATCCAGGTTGCCTTCATAGTCGCCTGCAAAGGCGATCTGTTCGCCATCGGGAGAGAATATGGGATAGCTTTCCAGGCCGACACCAGCAGTTAGCCGACGGGCATCGCCCCCTGCACGATCAACAAGCCAGATATCACCGGCGTAGACGAAGGCGATCTGTTTTTGCGCTGATAGTGGGCCGCTGTAGAAGGACCGGGGCGTCGTCAGCATGAGCAAGCAAGGGAAAAAGCAAGAAGGCCAGAAGCGTGTATCGCATCGTTCACTCTCGTGAGGAGGGGGAGCACATGACTGGGTAGTACATCCATTACCTAACATATTAAGACTCTTGATAAGCAGACAATGTTTCATGGAAGGTCTTGAAGATCAGAAGTATCCGCTCATGCTTTAATCATTTTCAGAGAGTTTTCTTAGAATCCTGTGCCCGAAGTCGCTCAGTGATGTGTAGCGCAGTTGAGCCGGTGAGGAGCAAGATGCCAGAGAGTCACGCTTGGCCGGTGATGCCGTCGATTCCATTCGGAAGGATGATAGGCCCTGCCTGCACGGTTTCCCGGATCGAAGGCAATTGTTCCGTTCGCCTTTTGCCCCCGGTTGGTTCGATGATGGGTGTGGGTTCATGGACGACCGGCCGACCCTGGCACACAGCGAGAGTTGCTGCGTTTGACCAATCAGGGCGGTAGACGGCGACCAGACATTCGTCGCACACACCCGCATCGGAGGATGCCATGCTCAAGAAGTTCATTCTGGCATTGTCTGTGCTGGCCGCCCTGGCAACCGGGTCAGCCTTCGCACAAGACAACAGCGCCAACCAGCAGCTTGCCACCAGCGTGGCACGCAAGCTCAGCGGTTCCGGCAAGCTGAACCAGTACCAGCTGGATATCATTGTCAATGGCAGCACGGTGGAACTCACCGGCACCGTCAGTGATATGGCACAAGTCATGGAAGCTGATCGCCTGGCCCATGAAGTGGCAGGTATCAAGTTGGTTTCCAACAAGCTCGTCGTTCGTGGAGCGATCCACCAGTCAGCCGCCCAAGAGCAGATGCCTGCTCCCGGCCAGGCTCCTGCCGGTGGCGCACCAGTCAACCCTTGGGCAGCCAACGAACCAGTCCCCAGCTTCAGCGCAGGCATGGCAGGCCCTGGCTTCCAGCAGCCAGCTCCTCCGCTGCCTCCGTACGCTTGGCCGACCTACGCTCCTTACAACAACTTCAGCCGAGTTGGGTACCCGAACTGCTACCCTGCTGACGCCATGCCGTTCATCGGGCCGTTCAATCCATTCCCCCGTGCTCCTTTGGGCTGGCGGAATGCGACGATCAGCTTTGACGATGGCTTCTGGTACCTCAGCAGCCATGCCGGCAACCGCGATTGGTGGCAAGTTCGCTACTGGTAGTCTTCCAGTAGGGTGTTGAGAGTGAAGAGTTGAGAGATTAAATACCAAGCCGCCTGGACATGCTCCTGGCGGCTTGTTTCGTGTGATGAATGAATCAGGAAGAATCGGATTACAGCTTCTGATCCAGTACTCGAGTATCTTGTTTCTTTCTTTGGTAACCCCAGACGCCGCCGGCGATGATGACTACGCCGATTAATGACATGGTCATCGGTTCCGGTACTGCTCGCACGCCGAGAGCGTTCACGAGTTGCTGAACGTGAGCCCTGGCAGCATTGCTGTTTTCACCATCAAAACCACTGTAGGCGAATTCCCGAGGCCCGATGCGGTCCTGATTAGGCAGATCGATGGCACCTGTCCCCATAATGGGTGGCAGTCCCGTGGGGGTGACTGAGCCGGCCTTATTCAGGTGAGATAGAGACAAGGTATGCCCGATTTCATGAGCGAGAGTGCCAGCCAAGGCATAGGTGGAAAAGGTGAGATTGCCGGAGGTTAGAGCGTTCGAGGGGGTCAGGCTGCCGATCCCCTGGATATTGTTGGCGAAGACCGAACAAACGATGGCATGATTAGCGACACTCCCCGGATGAGTGCCGGTGCTGGTGCGCACAGCACTGCCCTGTGCGACGCCGAGCGCGCTGATGCTGGGGCCGGAAACACCTGTACCGATCTGGGCGTAGTAGTATTCGGTCGCTCCGTTGGAGGGTGGCTGGCCAATAGTCCCCTGAACAAAATCGATGCGAAGCTGAGTGTTGATGGGAATAGGGCTGCGGCTATCGACATTATTGGTTGGCAGGCCGTAGTAGATATTCCTTACTTCGTTCGTTATGGAAGCAGTCAACGTGGCGAAGTTGGCAGCGTCATTGGGGAAGCCGAACGCGCTGAAGTTGAACGTGCTGATGGTGTCGCCGGTGATGGCCGTAGTATTGGGCGAACCGGAGGGTTTGAAATCGAGAACGATAGTGAGATCAGCGGCTGTCAGACATAACGTCAGAAGCAGTAGGCAAGAACAGGTCAAAAACGAAGCGACAAGTGAACGACGAAAGCTCTGAAACAGCACAGCAGACTCCGATGAATGGACGAAGCCGATCCATCGGCGCACGAAATGAACCACAAAAAACTCTAACTTATGATGTGGGCTATTTCAATGAAAATGACCAAGCTGTGTCGTCTATTTGAAAAATAGTGGTGAGTTGAACAAGCAGACAAGCCGTCAGGAGGTACTCCTGACGGCTTGTACAGTTAGCCCGTTGAATTAGTGCTTCCCGTTCGTCACCGCGGGCTTGTACTGATCCAGCACCAGGTTGGCAGCAACAGTAGTCGCTTCATCATCATTATCGCTTTGGCCGGCGAGGTTGGCTTTGATGCGGCGGTTGGCGACTTTCAGATAGAAGGTGCCGACGGGCAGGTGCTTGGCTGCGTCGGGGGAGTTGTTGCTCAGTTCAGAATCGAGACGGCTCAGCACGCAGGCACAGTTGAAGAGTTCGATGCAGGCGTCGGCCAGGCGTTCCTGAACATATTCTTTGTCGAGAATCTTCTTCTGGTGCTTGACCAGAGCGCCTTCGACGGCTGCGCCAAAGTCTTTCACGCGCTGCGAGAGCTCCTTGGCGTAAGGCTCCAACTGCTTGTTCTTGACCGGAACACTCGGGTTCTTGAAGCGGCTGGCCAAGCGGTCGCCGGCGAGCTTGAAGAGGGCACCCATGCCGCTGAAGGGCGACTTGAGGGCGTTGTCGACGATCTTGCCGACGGTGCCGAAGCCATACATGGCAATGAATTGCCGCATGACATCGTTAGCCCCTTCGCCGATCTGGTTGATGCGGGCATCACGCATCATGCGTTCATAGGGTTCATCGCTGAAGTAAGCCTTGCCGCCGAAGATCTGGATACAGTCGTTGACGGTGCGCCAGAGCGAATCGCTGGCCCAGACCTTGAGCATGGCGGTTTCGAGCATGTAGTCGCTGGAACCACTGTCAATCAGGCCGGCACAGACATAGGTGGCTGATTCGAGGGCGAACGTCTCGGCAGCCATGTTAGCCAGCTTGCGTTTGACCATCTCGAACTCGCCGAGAGTCTGTCCGAACTGCTTGCGGGTGTTGGCATGACGGGCGGCAGCGGCGACACAGACCTTTCCTGCGCCGGTGCAGGTAGCGCCAAAAGTGGTACGGCCGAAGTTGAGAATCGAGAGAGCAAGCTTGAGGCCTCGACCGGGCTTGCTGAGGATGTTCTCTTTGGGCACCCGCATATTGGTGAACTTGAGGCGTGCCTGCATGCTGCCACGCACACCACACTTGGGCTGGCTCTTGAGAACGACCTCGAAGCCTGGCATATCGGGGGTGACGAGGAAGGCGGTGATTTCATCGCCCTTGCCATCAGCCTTGGGGGTACGGGCCATGACGGTGAGAATGTCAGCAAAGCCACCGTTGGTGATGTAGTGCTTAAAGCCGTTGATGATGTAGGCGGAACCATCGGCAGTGGGAGTAGCGGTGGTCTGCACATTGCCTGCATCGGAACCTGCTTCGGGTTCAGTGAGTGCAAAGGCGGCAATCTTCTTGCCCCTGGTGACCTTGGAGAGCCACTGGGCCTTCTGTTCTGCGTTGCCTTCGAGCACCAGGGATCGGCAACCAATGCTGTGGTGGGCGTTGACAAAGATGCTGACAGAGGCATCGTGGCCGCCGACTACTTCGAGGAGCTTGCAGTAGGCGGTCTGCGACATGCCCAGTCCGCCGAACTCGACGGGAACAGCAGCACCGAGGACGCCAACCTCGCCGAGGCCATCGATGACCGATTGGGGTATCTCGCACTTCTGGTCAATCTCGACGGAGTTGACATGCTTCTCGCAGAAGCTTTTCAGCTCAGCCGTCTTGCGTGCGATCAGATCACGTTCGTTGGCAGCGGGCTGGGGATAGGGGAAGACAATATCGGAATTAAAGAGACCAAAGAAGAGGCCTTTGGCGAAGCCGGCGACGGCGCCTTCCTTGAAAAAGAGTTCTTCAGCCTGGGCATATTGTGCTTCACGCTGTTGGGCAGTCAGAGCCATGACAAGTCCTTCAAGACGGGAGAGGGAGAGATGAAGAATCGACTGTAATTCTATTGTTCGCTGTAAAACGGGGAGGGGGATTCGGGCGAGTTCATGACAGTCTTTCAAAATGCCATCTTGAACCAGTATTTCTGACCGCTTCTGTTACTCAATGGCAATTACCACCTGGATTCCCTCATTGTGATGCCCACTGTTTTGTGGTGCTTATCAGCTTCGAACATCATGAAAGGTGTAGATCATGCGATTCCTTCCTGTTTTTCACGTTGGTTTTATTCTCATTCTCCTGAACGTGCTGCCTGCAGCAGTTCTTGGACAGGACAAGTCCTGGTTTGGTGAGAATGTGCTACAAACCAGGCATTCTGGTGAAATCACTTTTGGCACCAGAGCTAATGAGAAGCAGGTCAACTACACCTTCAGCGGTCGCTGGCCGTTCAAGGTGCGAGAAGAGAAGGATGGCTGGATTCGTATTCACGATGGCAACCATGAGGGCTGGGCGAAGAAGTCAGACTTCGTTCTGGCCAAAGAGGCGTATGACTATTTCACCCAGCGCATCGAAGCCAATCCAAAAGACCACTTTGCCCTGTTGATGCGTGGCGGCTATTGGTCGGAGAAGAAGGAACATGACAAGGCCATCCAGGATTATGATGAGTGCCTGAGGCTCAATCCGTCCAATGCAACAGCCTTCAATAATCGTGGCAATGCTCGGCTGGATAAGAAGGAGTATGACAAAGCGATTGAGGACTTCACGGAATCGATTCGGCTGAATTCCAAATCGGTAACCTCCCGGCTAGGCCGTGGCATCGCCTGGAAGAACAAGAAAGAGTACGACAAGGCTCTCAACGATTACGACGAGACGCTGAAGATCGATCCTCGATATTGTAACGGCTACTATCATCGTGGAGTGGTGTGGGCCATTAAGTTGGACCGGGACAAGGCTATCGCGGATTTCACCGAGGCTATCAGGATCGATCCCAGGCACGTTGCGGCCCACTATGAACGAGGATTGGCATGGATGGCGAAGAATGACAGGGACAAAGCCATCGAAGACTTTGACGTTACCGTACGGCTTGATCCGAAGCATGCCCAAGCGTTCTATCGTCGAGCTGTTGCCTGGAGAGGGAAGAAAGACAATGACAAGGCTCTTCGTGACTATAGCGAGGCCATTCGCATCAATCCCAGGTATGCTTACGCCATTCAAGGCCGAGCTTTGCTGCACCGAAGCATGAAGAACTACGACAAGGCGATAGAGGATTATCAAACTGTTATTCAGGCTGAACCGACAAATGCAGTGTATTTGAACCAGTATAGCTGGCTGCTGGCGACCTGCCCCGATGCTCAATATCGTAACGGCACGAAGGCGGTAGAGCTGGCGTTGAAGAGCTGTGAATTGACCAAGAAATCGACGAGTTCGATGGAAGCACTGGCGGCAGCCTATGCGGAAACGGGTGACTTTGCCGAGGCTGTGAAGTGGCAGAAGTTGGCGTTGGATTCGCTGCTTTCTTCTCCGCGATCCACCGATGCTTCACGTGAACGACTGAAACTCTATGAAGAGAACAAGCCTTATCACGAGAAGTAATTCATGAAGCAACTCCATCTGATAGTTGGCATCACAGGCCTGATCGCCTTTTTGGGCACAGGCTTGTACATGCACTTCGGGTATGACCACTTGCACGGCATGACCGATGCCCGCCGGTTGTTGTTTCGCTCTACCCATATTTATCTGTTATTGACGGCGATGGTAAATCTGGCATTGGGGATGAACTTGAAGCCGGTGGCAGGCTGGGGGCGGTGGTTGCAAAGCCTTGGCTCACTGATCGTGTTGGCTACGCCGATTTTTGCCGCGATTGGCTTCTTTACCGAGCCCTGGCTGACAGAGTTGGAACGTCCCTGGTCTCGTGCCTGTGCATACGGCTGCCTGGCGGGAATGATGCTTCATTTGCTGGCGTGGTTGACGACCCGTCCATGGCGGTCAACGACCTCGGAGCAGCACGCCAATTAGCTATTCCCAAGCCACTAGCTGATGCTTAGGATATTGGTGACTTTCCTCTCCATCAGATTGAGGTTCACCATGGTTGTCCCCGATCCGCTTCCACTTCGCCGCATTGATCACGTCAAGTTCTTCGTGGGCAACGCCAAGCAGTCGGCTTACTTCTACCGGAATGCCTTCGGCTTCGACGTGATGGCCTACTCAGGTCTCGAAACCAAGGTGAAGAACGAGGCGAGCTATGTCCTGAAACAGGGGCTGATCACCTTCGTGCTCACCTCGCCGTTGCATGAGGATCATCCGGAGAATTATCGCCTGATGAAGCATGGCGACGGCGTGATGGATATCGCCATCGAAGTCGATGATGTGCAGAAGACCTACGACACGGTCATCAAGCGTGGGGCCAAGAGTGTGATGACTCCCAAGACGCTCTCCGACGAACTGGGCCAGTTGGACGTTGCCACCATCGCCGCTTATGGTGACACACGGCATTCGTTCATCAATCGGGATCGCTACAAGGGTGTCTTCGCACCGGGATACAAGACTCTTGACCCGGATCGTTACGGCCCGCCACGCATGTCGCCGGTAGGGCTGCGGGCTATCGATCATATCGTAGCCAACGTCGAAGAAGGCAAGATGACCGAATGGGTCAAGTGGTACGAAGAAGTCATGGGCTTCTCGCTGCTGGTGAGTTTCGATGATAAGGACATCAGCACCGAATACTCGGCTCTCATGTCGAAGGTGATGCAGAACGGCACCGGGAAGATCAAGTTCCCCATCAATGAGCCTGCTCAGGCGAAGCGCAAGTCGCAGATTGAGGAGTACCTCAACTTCTATCATGGCCCCGGAGTGCAGCACATTGCCATGGTCACCGGTGATATTGTGAAGACGGTCAGTGCCATGGTGCAGAACGATGTCAGCTTCCTGCGGGTGCCGAAGGATTACTATGACACGCTGACCGAACGGGTGGGCAAGATCAACGAGGACATCGGCTCTCTTGCTCCACTGGGTATTCTTGTGGATCGTGATGAGGATGGCTACCTGTTGCAAATCTTCACCAAGCCGGTCGAAGATCGGCCCACGCTGTTCTTCGAGGTCATTGAGCGCCACGGAGCTCAGAGCTTTGGCAAGGGTAACTTCAAGGCGCTGTTCGAGGCGATCGAGCGCGAACAGGATCGACGGGGAACGCTCTAAACAAGGAGCTAGTAGCCAGAATCCAGAAGCCAGGAGATGCAGGCACCGAAGCACTCGTTGTCAGTATCGAATAACATCCTGGTCTCTTTGATTATTCTGGCTTCTGACTCCTGGCTTCTGGATTCTATCTCATGCGTCATCGCCACCGCACACCATCGATCTTCAGCATGTCCATGCTCGATGTGTTGTGCTGCGCGCTGGGGGCGGTCATCCTGCTGATGCTGCTCAACTTCGTGACGGCTTACAACAAGGCTCAGGCTTTGTCTGTCACCGAAAAGGAACTGAAGCAGAGCGCCCGGGAATTCAAAGACAGCCAGGCGAGTTTGCAACTGACCAAGTCAGATTTGTCGACGTCTATGGAGTTGATCGATTCGCTTAGGGCACAAGTGAACAAGCTCACCGGTGAGGTCAACAGTGCCCGCAACATGGCCAGCACGGAAAGGAATACTCTTGAAGCGAAGCTCAAGAAACTGGATCAGGAGCTGACTGCCACCAAGAGCCTGCTCAAGCAGGCTGAGATTGATCGCGAGTCAAGCGAAGCACTACTTGCTGAAGCCAGAACCGGGCGACAGGAAGCGATGAAGGATGCCAAGTCTGCCCGTTCGGAGTTGAGCAAGCAGAATGAAAAGCTCAGCGCTACCGCTGATCGCATTCCTGAGTTGCAAAAGTCGCTCAGCGATTCGATGAAACGAAGTGAGAAAGCTCAAGAGCGAATCGTCGCCCTGGAAGGTGATCTACAGAACCTTCGCAAACAATTGGAACAGGCCGGCCTGAAGCTGGCTACGACAGAAAAAGAAAAGCAGGCCGCCCTCGACTTGGCCAAGCTCGATGCAGACACGCTTCGTAAGTTACTTGACGAACAGCAAGCCACCAGCGGCAGGTTGAGAACGCAGTTACAGATTGCCTCGAATCGGTTTGCAGGCATTGATCTGGCTGGCAAGCGGGTGATCTGCCTGGTCGATATGTCGGGCAGCATGGGAGCCATCGATTCCAATACCTTGGAACCGACCAAGTGGCCTACGGTTTGTCAGACGGTGCAGCAGGTGCTCAAGAGCCTGCCTGATGTCGAGAAGTTCCAGGTGATCGTCTTCTCGGATAAGAACGACTACCCGATGGGCAAACCCGGCGAGTGGATCGACTTTGACCGGGCCAAATCACCTGATGAAGTGCTGGCTGCCCTGACCAAAGTCAAACCCGAAGGTAATACCCAGATGTATGGGGCGTTCGAGACCGCCTTCAGCTACCGCAGTAAAGGGCTTGATGCCATCTACCTGTTTTCGGATGGTTTGCCCAATATCGGGCCTGGCCTACCCGCCAATCCACCGACCGATGAGATCGCACAGGGTACGCTGCTGGGCAACCATCTGCGGGACGCCATCAAGAAGCAGTGGAACACGTCCACCCCCAAAGTACGCATCCATGCCATCGGGTTCTTCTATGAAAGCCCGGCTCTGGGTGCCTTCCTGTGGGGCATGACTCGTGAAAATGGCGGCAATTTTGTAGGCATGAGCAAGCCATAATCAGGGCGTGCTTTCATACATTATCTTTACAGCCCAGCCCTTCTTTCAGCGAGACCTCGTCATGGTACGCCTCCTCGTCGCCGTTTTGCTTGTCCCTCTGTTCAGCTTCATAGCGTCAGCCGAGGATTTGCCGACGATGCTGACCTTTGTGCCCAAGGATGCCAACGCCATCATGGCGGTGAATATCAAGGGCGTACTCGCCGCACCGATGGCGGAAAAGGAAGGCTGGAAGAAGAAGGTGACTGAGGAAACGATGATCGGCGTATTGCCATTCCCCGAAACGGCTGAGCATGCCGTCGTCGCCCAACTTCTGATGCCGGGAACACTGCAGGGCAAGTGGGAACTGGTGCTCATTTCCACCAATAAGCCTTATTCCTTTGCTGACATCGCCAAGGCGGAGAAGGCAGAGGTCGAGACGATCGGCAAGACTTCGGTCTGCTTCACTCGTCGCAATATGGTTCTGGTGCAACTGTCACCCACGCTGCTCGGGGCGTTCAGCCCGGCCCATCGGCAGGATGTGGCCCGCTGGCTCAAAGCCCAGACCGGCAAGCTGGTCATCACGCCGACCCTGGCCCGGGTGACAGAATCCATCAAGGCCGGGAACGAAGTCAGCATCATTTTTGACGTGGAAGATACGCTCGAAGCAGGCAAGGTGAAGCAGTACCTGGCTACCCAGAAGGAAGTGCAGGAGAAGAAGCTTGATGTCGCTGCGCTCAGCAAGGTGTTCAGCAGCCTGGATGCGGTGACCATCAACATCGATATGGATCAAACCATCAAGGCGACTCTGAAGGCCGAGTTCGACCAGACCCTGGGAAACTTTGGCAGTGTTCTGCCCAACCTGATCATCAATGCATTAGATGGCATCGGCGCTGATCTGGAAGAGTATCGCAAAGGAACGATCAAGCAGTCAGAAAAGTCCTTCGAGATTCAGCTCAACCTGACCGGCCCTGGGCTGAAAAGCACATTGGCCATGATGCAACCGCATTCGATCACGCCTCAGATGGCCAAAGATGTCGCCAATGCCAAGGATGATCCAGCTAAGGAAGCGCAGAAGGTCTTCAGGGCCATTCAGACTCTTGCCAATACCGCCCATGAACAAGCGGAGCGGAGCGAAAACATTGGGCGTGCCATGGTCATCTACGATAACGCCGCCACACGGTTGGATAAGATGGCGATCTCCCATGTGGATGAAGAGCTACAGTTCTTTGCCGCTGACGTAGCCAGGGGCCTGCGCGAGATGGCCACCGTGCTGCATGGCGGGGTGCTGGAAGTGCAGACCCTGGAAAGCAAGATTCGCACCAATGTAACCGTGGACTATGTTAGGTCGAATGCCCCGTTTGCCAACCCATGGGGTTTCTCGTTCTGGAACCCAATGCTGCCGCCTCAACCACAGCTGAATGTTCAATCAAACCAGGCTGAAGTGATTGCCGCGCAGCAGGAGGCTATCCTTCGGGCAGTCCGCAAGCGCAACGAGATCTGGCGAGCGCTAATCGAGAAGAGCACAGCGGCCAAGAAGTCGTTGGCTACCAAGTATGGCGTGGCGTTCTAGAGTTGGCATCACGATAGTTGCCATCACGCTCCGCGTGATGGGACGGAGATAGGCTGCATTCTCTGCAATAACTGTGTAACGACAAGCCTCCGCTTCATCACGCGGAGCGTGATGACTACTATGAAAGCTGCGATTGACAGTTACCGCCACTTGGGTATAGAGCCTTTCGTTCGTGGGCCAGTGGTTTCAGGGGGGGACAGAACTTGGCCATGAACGAGGGGGAATCCACACGAGTACGTTCGACAGCCGGGCCTGATGACAACATCATGCCAATAGCGATGCTGCGCACTGCGATGAAACAGTTTGTGGCGGAGCGAGCATGGGAACGGTTTCACAGCCCGAAGAACCTGGCGATGAGCCTGGCCATCGAAGCTGCGGAACTGATGGAACATGTGCAGTGGCTGGAAACGAGCGAATCGGGTGCGATCAGAAACGATGCTGAGCGTAAGGCTGCGATGGGTGAAGAGATGGCTGATGTCTTTTGCTATCTCCTGGCCCTTTGCAATGCTCTCGACCTCGATCTGACGACGACGACCCTGGCGAAGATGGAAAAGAACAAGGCGAAGTATCCTGCCGGCGAGTACCGTGGCAGATATGGAGCAGATGATCCCAATCCCCCGCACGCTGATCTTGAGGCGAATCAGCGAGCCTGATAGGATAGCCGCCTTACTTGCCACGGCTTCACCGCTATGGAAGGGCAAGTTCTACTAAAGCTTTCGGTACAGCTTCGGCTCTGCCGACGCTCGGGTTACGGGAAAGGGAGGTCCCATACCATGGGCAACACTACAGTAGAGACCCAGATACACATTCGCTGGATGATTCGGCGGGATATGCAGGAAGTGCTGCAGACCGAAACCGAGAGCTTCCACGTTCCCTGGACGGAAGACGATTTCCTGCACTGCCTGCGCCAGCGTAACTGCATCGGCATGGTGGCGGAGTATGGCGATCAGGTCATTGGCCATGTGATCTATGAACTGCACCGCAATCGGCTGCACATTCTGAACCTGGCTATTCACCCGAACAACCGTCGGCAGCATGTCGGCGCTCAGATTATGACCAAGCTGATTGGCAAGCTCTCCAGCCATCGCCGCGCCAAGATCACCGTGGAACTGCGAGAGAGCAACCTGGTGGCCCAGCTCTTCCTGAAGGCCCTGGGCTTCGTCGCCACCAAGATCGTGAAGAACTATTACGAAGACACCGGCGAGGATGCGTACTTCATGGAGTATCGTCTGCCCGGCGAGCAACAGATGGTTAGTGAACCGTACAAGCCGACGAACCGGATCAGCAAGTTGTAACTCATGTTGAAAAGATCTACGTAACAGCCGAGGCATTCGTTGCTTCGGCTGTTTAGCATTAACTTTGCTGGAAGTGATTTACCAGCCCCTGCACTGAAAGATCTTCATCAAGCAAAGGCCAATGGATGCCATAGCCGCCCGGTGAAAGTTCAAGATGATGCCGCTGAATGGCAGTAGCGTTGGCGAGCTTACCGGAGCAGTTCTCCCAGGGGATCGAGATATCCTCACCACTTTGCAAATGCAGAAGTAATGCAGTTGGAGTTGATTCGACAGACGTAGCAAGCGTGGCTTCAGCCTTTACAGTGGCAATCATTGTCGGCCTCCAAGGTGATTATTCCATGATTCAGCAATCTGGTCGAGATGTTGCAGAATGATTTTCCTGATTTCTCGTTTGAGCCGAGGTGTTAAATTATACGCCCAAGCTTCTGTAATCTCAAAGTTCTCAGCATCGATCCAGTATTTGCATTCAGAGTTCGCTTTCTTGGCGTGTATGTGCATGGGCTCACTGCCTTCATTGGAGTAGAAGAACAACCTCCATCCATTCATCATGAGCACAGTGGGCATGAATTATCTCTTCAACATCTCCAAGGTCTCCTTCAAGACAACTAACTGCTGCTCCGTCGCCTTCTCCGATTCGCGCAGTTCAGTAACGACCTCAGCCGGGGCCTTGGCAAGGAACCCGGCGTTGCTGAGCTTGGTACGGACGCCGACGAGGTTCTTCTCTTTGTCAGCCAGTTGCTTCTCCATGCGTTTGATCTCGGCTGGGACATCTATCAGCCCGGCGAGATGGACGTAGGCGGTGAAATCAGCATGCGTGGTGACGCCGGCCTGCGTGGGACGTTCGACGTTCGGCCCCAGGTGCAGTTCACCAACCTTGGCCAGCGAGTGGATGAAGGGCTTGAGCGATTCGAGTTCTTTGGCGACCGTTTCGTTGCATTTGACCGAGACGGTGACCGTAGCCTTCTCATCAACCCGGTATTCGTTGCGTGTGTTGCGGATGGCTTTGATGAGGTCCTGCATGCGGGCGATCTGGGCTTCACGGCTCTTGTCTTGATAACCTTCGAGGCCTGTGGGCCAGTCGGCGATCATGATGCTGGCGCTGGCGGTCTCAGGGGGCTGACGCCCCCCGCTCGCAATGCTGCGATAGGGGGCGATCTGATTCAACGATTGCCAGATCATCTCAGTAACGAAAGGCATCATCGGGTGCAGCAGTCGCAGGATCGTATCAAGAATCCCAGCCAGCATTTGTTGGGCTAATGCCTTCTCTGCCGGGTCTCTGAGCCGACTCTTGGCCATCTCCAGGTACCAGTCGCAGAACTCCGACCAGGTGAATTCGTAGAGAATGCGCGAGGCTGCAGCCATCTCGTAGACTTCGAGGTGCTTGGTGACCTGTTCGGTGACGGTGGCGAGACGGGAGAGAATCCAGCGGTCTTCGAGTTTCAGCTCATTTTGCGAGCGGGGGGCGTTAGCCCCCTGAGAAGCGGGCGGAGAAGTTGCACCTTCACTCAGGGGGCTGACGCCCCCCGCTCGCATTTCGCTCAAGTTCATCATGACGAAGCGGCTGGCATTCCACAGCTTCGTCGTGAAGTTGCGACCGAGTTCAAACTTCTCGCTCGTCTGCTTGGCGGTCGGCAGTTCCGGGTCTTCGCTGGGCCAGGGGCCGCCGGGGCGGAAGGGCTTCTTGCAACTGGGGCAGTTGAGCTTCTTCGTCCGCATGTACATGTGCTCGTTTTTGACCGGGACGAGCGTTTGGCAATGGGGACAGACGTTGGCGACCGGCATACGGGCGTCCTGCGTTTCGGTCGCCATCGAACAGATGACGAAGCGCAGGGCATCGGTGCCGTAGATGGAAATGACATCGAGCGGATCGACGCCGTTGCCCTTGGATTTGCTCATCCCTTCGCCGAAGCCATCGAGGACTTTGGGATGGATATAGACGTGGTGGAACGGAACCTCGTTCAGGTTCGAGAGAGACATCAAAACCATGCGGGCGACCCAGAGGGTGATGATATCACGGCTGGTGACGAGGACGCTGGTCGGGTAGTAGTACATTAACTCAGGTGTGACATCAGGCCAACCCAATGTTGAATGTGGCCACAATCCTGAACTGAACCATGTATCTAGGACGTCTTCTTCTTGAAGATATCCGTCCTTTGACAAAAAGGCTTCTAGCAATGGATCAGGGTAGGGAAGACATAGATTAAGCGTCATTTCCTTAGTGATTGGATTAACACTCCCTGAGGCTGAAATGCGATCATAGTAATCTGCTACCCTGCCATCGATTGAAATAACAAGTATCTTCTTCAATTTCTCTTTACTAATGGCTATCGAGGTGTTTAGCTGTAGGCCAATTGCCGCAACATTCGGGAGAAGTTGATTCTCTAGGTCTCTAAGCTCTTTTTGCTCTGCTCCCTTTTCTTGTAGTGATCGCAAGCCAGTTAGACCTTTGTCGATAAGTGCATCTCCCGAGTCTAAGAACTCCGTCAATTCGGAGTGTTTACCAATGTTTTTTGACCAAACCGGTATCCGATGCCCCCACCATAGTTGGCGGCTGATGCACCAATCGCGCTTCTCGCTGAGCCAATCGAGGTAGGTCTTGGCGTAGCGTTCGGGGAAGAACTTGACACGGCCGGTGGTGACGGCGTCCATGGCAAGCTGAGCGAGGCCGGGGCGAGTGCTACCGCTTACTTCGTCTGCGGCTCCTTGTTCGTTATCACTCATCTTGACGAACCACTGATCGCTGAGGAATGGTTCGATCGGCGTCTTGCTACGGTCGCTGTGGGCGAGGTCGATTTCGCGGTCTTCAACTTTCTCCAGTAGGCCGAGGGCTTCCATGTCGGCGACGACAGCTTTGCGGGCTTCGGGCATGGTGAGGCCCTGATACTTGCCGCCGACTTCGCTGATGGTGCCGTCAGCTTTCATCATGCTGAACATTTCGAGCTTGTGACGCAAGCCACACTGGTAATCGTTCGGATCGTGGGCCGGGGTGACTTTGACGGCACCGGTACCTAGGGCGGGGTCGACGAGCAGACCATCGGTGACGATGGGAATAATGCGGTTGACGAGAGGGCAGAGGAGTTTCTTACCGTGAAGATGTTTGTACCGCTCATCATCGGGGTGAATGGCGACGGCGACATCAGCGAGCATGGTTTCGGGGCGGGTGGTGGAGAAGGTTAGGAACTCACCGGTCTGCTTGCCAGCGTCATCGACGACAGGGTACTTAAACGTCCAAAAGTGGCCCTTGGTCTTTTCATGGTAGATCTCGTCGTCGGCGACGGCTGTCTGCAGATGCGTATCCCAATTGACTAAGCGTTTACCTCGATAGATCAGGCCGGCTTTGAAGAAGTTAAAGAAGGTCTGGCGGACGGCTTTGCTGCACATTTCGTCGAGAGTGAAGCGGGTGCGATCCCAGTCGGCGGAGCAGCCTAGCTGTTTGAGTTGGCCAAGGATGCGAGCTTCGTACTGATCCTTCCATTTCCAGATGCGTTCGACTAGACCTTCGCGGCCAACATCGTGGCGGTTCTTCTTCTCGGTTTCGAGGAGCCGCTTTTCAACAACAGCCTGGGTAGCGATGCCGGCGTGGTCGGTGCCGGGAATCCAGCAGGCTTCGTAGCCTTGCATGCGTCGCCAGCGGATGAGGACATCTTGCAGGGTGTTATCGAGGGCATGGCCCATGTGCAGCGCACGGTGACGTTGGGCGGCGGGATGACGATGGTGAAGGGCTTCTTCTTGGGGTTAGGCTTGCTGTGGAAGTAGCCCTTCTCGTTCCAGAACTTCAGGCACCATTCCTGAGAGGCTTGGGGATCGTATTTGCTAGGGAGTTCCGGCGTGGCTGACATTGCGCATTCCTTGGCAGTTGACATAACCCCTCACCCCCAACCCCTCTCCCCCTAGGGGCGAGGGGAGAAGTGTTTGAGTCATTATGAGGAATGACCGCTGCATCGCATACAGGGGTTCGGGGGAACGGGTGGATTCTTGACTGGAGTGTGAACCGGGGGAATGATACAGTGTCAGAAGAAGAGGTGAAAAATGACAACCAAGCAGATCGAACAGCGATTGGAACAGTTGGAACGAGAGGTGGCGGAACTCAAAAGAAGCACGCAGCCAATTCAACAGTCCGAAGAACCTAAAAAGGGTTGGCGAGCGTGGGTGGGGGCTTTCTCTGGCGATCCATTTATGAAGGAAGCCTTTGCCATTGCTCAGGAATATCGTGAACGTGATCGACGAAAGACAAAAGGAACAATGAAGCGAAAGAAAGCGGGCAAATGATCTTTCTTGACACAGATCATCTCAGTGTCCTGACCGATGATCGGCATTCTCTTCATAAGAAACTGGCTGATCGACTGGAACAAGATGGTTCAGGTTTTCAGATTCCCCTGGTTTCATTGGAAGAGAGTCTTCGTGGTATTCTTGCCCTGATCCATCGATACCGTGAAGTCGATCGTCAATTGTATGGCTATTCCAAGATGTTTTACTTGCTTGAGTTGATCAAGGAAGTAGGAGTGATTCCTTTTGACGACCGCTGCGCCGATCAGGTGAAGTCATGGCGGGCTTCAGGAATCAAAGTAGGCACCCAAGATCTCAAGATTGGATCCATCGCTTTGGTACACGATGCCCTGTTGCTTTCCAACAACCTCAAAGACTTCAAGCGGATTCCTGGATTGAAAGTAGAAAGCTGGATTGCGTGAGCGACTGCGAATTGCCGTCGCTCACGCTTCCGGCTCGGATAGGTTACTCAGTAATCCCCATTTGCTTCATGATGAAGGCATACGAGAAGGCAGCCTCCTTGAGGGCATCGTAACGGCCCGACGAGCCGCCGTGGCCGGCGGCCATGTTGCACTTGAAGAGCAGAGGTTCGCTACCCTGCTTGAGCGTTCGCAGCTTGGCGACGTACTTGGCTGGTTCCCAGTACATCACCTGGCTGTCGTTCAGGCTGGTACGGATCAGCATGGCGGGGTAGGTGCGGGCGGAGAGGTTGGTGTAGGGGCAGTAGGTCTTCATGTAGTCGTAGTGTTCCTTGTTCTTGGGGTTGCCCCATTCGAGGAACTCGCCGACGGTGAGGGGAAGTGATTCATCGAGCATCGTGTTGATGACATCGACGAAGGGAACCTCCAGTACTGCTGCTTTACAAAAGCCGGGATCAGCGAGGTTGAGCGTAGCACCGACGAGCAAGCCGCCGGCGGAGCCACCCATGATGGCGAGCTTGTTGTGGGCGGTGTACTTGTTATCGCAGAGCCAGTTGCCACAATCGATGAAGTCGTAGAAGGTGTTTTTCTTCTTCATCATCTTGCCATCGTCGTGCCAGGCTTCGCCCATTTCGTTGCCGCCGCGGATGTGGGCGGTGGCGTAGACGAAGCCACGATCGAGCAGGCTCAGCCGGGCCGGGGAGAAAGTGGCAGACATGCCAGCCCCGTAGGAACCGTAGCCATAGAGCAGGCAGGGAGCGGTGCCATTGAGCTTGGTACCCTTCTTGTAGACGAGGGACACAGGGACTTTGACGCCATCACGGGCCGTGACCCAGACACGTTCTGATTGGTACTGGTCGGGGTTGTAACCGCCGAGCACATCCTGACGCTTCAGCAGTTTCTGATCGTGGCTGGCCAGATCGTAGTCGTACACCGACATCGGCGTGGTGTAGCTGGTGTACATGTAACGGAAGGTCTTGGAGTTGAACTCCGGGTTGCCAGCACCGCCAAGGGTGTAGGTCGATTCCTTCATCTCGATGGGGTGTTCAGCCTTCGTATTGAAATCGGTGACGACGAAACGATCAAGGCCATTCTTCTTTTCTTCGACGATCATGTAGTTCTGGAAGATGGTGATCCCTTCGAGCAGAACATCGGGGCGATGAGCGATGACATCGGTCCATTCGCCCGGCTTGGCGTCGCTGGCCTGAACGAGCTTGAAGTTCTTGGCATCCTTGTTGGAACGAATGTAGAACTGTCCATCACGGTGGCCGACGACCTGATAGCGGTGCTTCTCTTCACGGGGGCGGATAGTCTTCCATTCGCCCATGGGCTGATCGCTGGGTAGCAGTCGCATCTCGCTCGATTCGGAGCTGCCGATGAAGAGGATGAGGTACTTGCGATCCAGCGTGCGGCTACAGCCGATGCGGAAGAGTTCGTCCTTTTCTTCGTAGAGCAGGGCATCGTTCTTAGGATCAGTGCCGACCTCATGGCGATAGAGGCGGTAAGATCGCTTGGCATGATCATCGGTGGTGTAGAAGAGAAACTTGCCATCGGCTGACCAGTTAGGGCCATTGACTTTCTTGATGCTGTCGTCCAGTGTCTTGCCGGTCTCCAGATCCTTGATGGCCAGGGTATATTCGCGGAAGCCGGTGGTATCGAAAGTGTAGGCGAGGTAGCGGTTGTCGTTGCTCACAGACTGAGCGGCGACGCTGTAGAACTTAAAGGGCTTGGCCAACTCATTGACATCGAGCATGATCTCTTCAGGGGCTTCCTGCGTGCCCTTCTTGCGGCAGATGATCGGGTACTGCTGACCTTCGACAGTGCGGCTGTAGTACCAGTAGCCATTGCTGAAGCTGGGGACGGAGAGATCGGTCTGCTTGATGCGGCTGAGGAACTCCTTGTAGAGTTTCTCCTGAACGCCTCGGTCGACTTCATCTGTGTTTCGGTGTAAGCGTTCTCTTTTTCGAGGTAGCTGATAACATCGGGGTTGGTCTTTTCACGGAGATAGAAGTAGTTGTCGGTGAACTTGTCGCCGTTCAACGCAATTTCTTTGGCTTTGATCTGTGCCGTGGGTGGTTGTGGGTTCTCTTGAGCTTGAACGAATGTAGTAGGGCTAATAGCCAGGAAGCAGAGAGCGAAGCGGAGCATGAGAGGTTCCTCGTACTGAATGACTAACATAAACTAGCGTGCAAGGTTACTTTTGCTAGAGTGCATAGAACCCGACTAAGCTCCATGAGCCGGAATTCATGATCAGCACAAACAGGCAGAAGATTGTGACTGTAGCGTGTATGCTATTCAGTCTGCTGGTATTCATTGACGTGCTGCATGGCCAAGAACCTCTGCCCAATATCGTGTTCATCCTGGCTGATGATCTCGGTACTTACGAGCTAGGCTGCTACGGCCAGAAGAAGATCAAGACCCCCAACATTGATCGCCTGGCAGAGCGGGGGATGAAGTTCACTCGGTTCTATGCAGGGAACAACGTCTGTGCTCCATCACGCTGTAGTCTGCTGACCGGCATGCACCCCGGCCACGCCACGATTCGTGATAACCGTGAGGCACAACCTGAAGGGCAGGAACCTATTCGGGCTGATGAAGTGACTCTCTCCTCGATCCTGAAACAGAAGGGCTACGCCACTGGGGCCATCGGGAAATGGGGGCTCGGGATGTTCAACACCCCCGGTGATCCTCTCAAGCATGGGTTCGACTTCTTCTTTGGGTACAACTGCCAGCGGCACGCGCATTCCCATTACCCGAAGTATCTCTATCGCAATTCACAGCGATTCGAGCTACAGGGCAATACTTATTCACACGACCTCCTCGAAGCGGAGTCGCTCCAGTTTATTCGACAGCATCGGGAGAAGCCTTTCTTCCTCTATCTGCCTTACATCATTCCGCACGTTGCGGTGCAGGTGCCTGAGGATGATCTCAATGAATATCGGGGGAAGCTGGGAGATGATCCGGCCTATGATGGCAAGAAAGGGTATGTACCCCACCCCGCTCCGCATGCCGGGTATGCTGCGATGGTGAGTCGCCTGGATCGCACCGTCGGCAAGATCATGGCTTTACTTGATGAACTGCACCTCACCGAGAATACGCTGATCATCTTTACGAGTGACAACGGCCCCACGCACAATGTCGGCGGCGCTGATTCGGCTTTCTTTGAATCAGCTGGCAAGTTGCGTGGACTCAAGGGCAGCATGCACGAAGGCGGCCTGCGGGTGCCGTTCATTGCTTCGTGGAAGGGGAAGATCAAGCCTGGCAGCGTTTGTGATAGTCGCTGGGCGTTTTGGGATGTGATGCCGACTCTGGGGGAGGTCGCACAGACGAAGGTGCCGGGTAAGGTGGATGGCATCAGCTTTCTGCCCACACTGCTGGGGCAACCTCAACCGAAGCAGCATGAGTTCTTCTACTGGGAATCGGGTGGGTATGGCGGCCAGCAGGCTGTTATAGCGGGGCCATGGAAAGCGGTGAGAACGAACCTTAGACAGCAGGTCGGGCAGCCAAAGCTCAAAACGCAGCTTTTCAACATTGATGTAGATGAAAGCGAGACACGGGATGTTGCTTCTGAACATCTCAGACAACTTGCCGTGCTCGAAAATATCATGAAACATGCCCATACACCATCAATGATCTTTCCACTTTCAGCGATTGACTCGACCGTGACACTGCCCGGAAAGAAGAAATAACGAACAATAGACGACGAGATGATGGGGAGTGGAGGCTTTGCCGATATAATGGTAATAGTCGAGGTCTTCATGTCGACAAATATGACTAGCCCTGTTACATCACCCAAAGCCATCGTGCTCTTCGATGGCAAGTGTGGATTTTGTCAGCGTAGTGTGGCCATCCTCAAGAAGCTGGATTGGCTCAAGAAGATGCAGTATCAGGATGCTCGTCAGATCGATCTGCTTCCCAAGACAGATCCGCCACTTGATCCACAACGGCTACTGGACGAGATGCATTTGGTGCCGCCATCAGGGCATCCAGTATATCATGGTTTCGAAACCTTTCGCTGGATGGCTTGGCGGCTGCCGTTGTGTTGGCCTATCGCTCCGTTCCTGTACCTTCCTGGTGTGCCGTGGTTGGGTAACAAGGTTTACCTCTGGGTGGCCAAGCATCGATACCAACTGGTGCCCTGCAAAGATGGGGCTTGCGAGATTCCTCCTCGGGCCGTTCAGCCTAAGCCATAGTCAGTTCAATTCATAGCATGATGGTTTGCTTCTTTCCCACGCTGTGCAAGTAGAAAGCAACCCCATGGCTCGCCGTTACATCCGCCAGTTAGCCGATGGCGATACGTTCGATGACATCTTCCTGGCCACCGATAAGCAGGTCAAAACGAATCGGCAGGGTCAGCCGTTCCTGCAACTGGAACTGCGTGATCGATCAGGCGCTCTGGTGGGCAGGTTGTGGAACGCACCCGAGAGCATCACCCGGCAGATCAATCCAGGCGACTTCATCAAAGCCAAGGGGAAAGTGCAACTCTTTCAGGGGGCACTGCAGATCATCCTCTCCGATGTGCAGCCTGTGCATGGTGAGAAGTTCGACATGACCGATTTCCTGCCTCATACCGAGCAGGATATCTCCAAGCTGCAGGAGAAGCTGAAGGCGATGCTCTTCAAGTCGAGCGATCTCCACTTGAAAGCGCTGGCCCAGGCGTTCTTCATGGACGAGAAGCTGATCCGTGAGTTCTGCAAAGCCCCGGCCGGCATTCGCCAGCACCACGCCTACCTCGGCGGCTTGCTGGAACATGTTGTCACCATGATGGACGCTGCTGAACGGCTGATGCCCATTTATCCTGCTCTCAATCGTGATCTGATCCTGATGGGCATCTTTCTGCATGATCTCGGCAAGGTGCGCGAGCTTCGTTACGATTCAGCGTTTAACTATACCGATGAAGGAGAGTTGATCGGCCATATCGTCATTGGTGTCGAGATACTCAACGAGAAGCTCAAGCAGGCAGAACAGCTTTCCGAAGAGACGTTCCCTCATGAACTTCAGCTTCGGCTCAAACACATGATCGTGTCACATCATGGCCAGCTTGAGTTCGGTAGTCCCAAGCTGCCCATGACGCCGGAAGCGTCGTTCCTCTATTTTCTGGATAATCTCGATGCCCGCACCCATGCCTTTGTGCGCGACATCAAGGAAGACAAGAACACGCAGAGCAACTGGACAGCTTACAACCCCAGTATCAATCGCAAGCTCTACAAGGGCGAGCCAGCTGACCCGATGGCCGGCGTTATGGAAGAGCTGTAAGGGCGAGTTGTCGCTCAGCTTCGCTGGGTGACAGGTGCAGCAGGCCGGGGAAATGACGGAACCAAGTGAGCTGTCTTTTCGCCAGTTGCCTGGAGCGTATCTTGGTAGCTGTGATAGCTTCTTCGAGTGTACAGCTTCCCTGGATGTGATCAGCCAGCTCGCGATAGCCCGCAGCTTGGCCCGCTTCTTTACTGAGCGGCTGCGGTAGTTGTAACAATCGTTTTACCTCGTCGAGCCAGCCCATGGTCATCATGGTGTCGACCCGGGCATCAATGCGGCGATAGAGTTCATCACGAGATAGTTCGATACAAATCACTGGCGTGGGTCTGGAACGGGGCTCAGCGTCGAACTGTTGTTGCCAGTCGGTGAGGGGTTTGCCCGTTTGAAGGTAGACTTCGAGTGCTCGAACAAGTCTTCGATGATCGTTCGGATGGATACGGGCAGCGGCTTTGGGATCGACCGGTTGTAATCTTTCGTAGAGCAAGTCGGCGGGTTGTTGTTCAAGTTCAGCTCGAAGCTGAGGATCGATCTCCGGGCCTTTAAATAGCCCGCAGAGGAGTGCTTTCAGATAGAGCGGAGTGCCTCCGACGATGAGAGGGCGTTTGCCTCGCTGGAGGATGTCTTCTGTTGCCTTGGCAGCTTCGGTAAGCCACCAGGCGACGCTGGCCTTCTCCCACGGCTCGAGGCAATCGATGAGGTGGTGAGGAACCCGTTGCCGTTCAGCGAAGGTGGGCTTGGCGGTGCCGATGTCCATGGTGCGATAGAGAGCCATCGAATCCATGGAGATGATTTCGGCGTTGTTCTTCTCGGCATAGGAGAGAGCCAAGCCCGATTTGCCTGAGGCGGTGGGGCCGGTGAGGATCAGGGCGTGATCAAAGATTGCGAGATCGGGCATGTTGGTATTGTTATTACTTCTGTAAACTCCGGGCGCTGACGCGACGAACTCCGGGCGCTGACGCGACCCGGCTCTTGGACGAACCTGAGTTATTATTTCACTGTCCATCCAACAACAAACCCCCTGGTGGGCACCAGGAGGTATTGACGAATTCCATACGAGTCGTAACTCTCTTGAGACCGGGCGCTGTGGTGGAATCGGCAGACACAAGGGATTTAAAATCCCTTGGACCGTAAGGTCCGTGTGGGTTCAAGTCCCACCAGCGCCACTGGTTAGTTGTTGAATTCAGGCAGAACCTCGAGGCCTTTTCGCAGCTTTTCGATGCTTCCCAATTGCTCGGCCAATTTGTCGACTTCAGCGAGCTTGTTCTGGACAGCCTTCAAGCCGCCTGCTTCGCTGACCAGGGTTTTTACCTTGCGAAGGTCTTCGATCGTGAAGTTGGACTTGTCGCCGCCCACTCGCTTGAATCGGGCCTTTTGATTGGCAATATCCTGGCTGGAACACTTGATGCCCTTGCTAGAGAGCATCTCAGCGAGCTCACGATTCTTCAAGTGTGGATGGGACTTCAGCGCATCTCGAATGGCCTGTGCCTTTTCGCCACGTCCTGGTTTGCTACCTTTGCTCATGACAGCCTCGTTTCATTTTCGATGAAGAATAGTGGAACATACATACCATGTAATAGTATTCACTGTTCAATATGTCTACATATTTCAGTGACAATATGTGCAAATATGCAACAGTTTTGCTCAAGCCCATCCATACAATTGTCAAAAATAGCCAATTACTGATATCTGATGGTTGATGTTCATTCTCGGCATGAACTTAATGTCTTTGGCGAACATTTGGCATTGGTGACGGATCATACCAGGCAGGGAATGAGTTAAACATGCACGAAGTCTTTGAACATACTGCTGATCTAGGGCTGCGGATTCGGAGCGGAACCCTCGTTGATCTCTTTACCGAGGCTGGGACAGCGTTGTTTGAATTGATGGTTGAGAACATAAGTGACGTTCAGCCAGTTGTACAACGTCAAATACGAATCGTCCAAGCAGAGATAGAGTTATTGTTCTTTGATTGGCTCAATGAACTGCTTTATCTCTCTGATTCCGAACAGTTAGTTCTCTGCCGATTTGCGGTTGGTATTAGCCATAACTTACTCGAAGCGACCGTTTGGGGTGAACCCCGTGACGAATCGAGGCATCAGTTAGATCACGAAGTGAAGGCTATCACTTATCATCAACTCAAGCTGTTGCAAGAGCCGGATGGTCAATGGCTGGCCGAAGCAATTCTCGATATTTAGTCACAATGAAGAAGGAACAGATCATGGCCAAGGAACATTACAGGGGGCCGCTCGAACGTGTGAGCGATTATCTCTGGCGCATCCCCAAAAGCTATCGGCCTGATATGCATGTCGATGGTCTGATCTTCGCTGACGATGAATTGATCGATCACATTCGTGCTGACACTGCCCCGGAACAAGTCGCTAACGTGGCCACGCTACCAGGGATTCAACATGCCTCGCTGGCGATGCCTGATATTCACTGGGGCTACGGCTTCTGCATTGGCGGGGTTTGCGCCACCGATCCGCTCGAAGAGGGAGTTATCTCCCCCGGTGGCGTGGGCTACGACATCAACTGTGGCGTCAGGCTGCTCCGTTCCAATCTGAACTTTGATGACGTACGTCCCCATCTTCGCAAGCTGGTCGAACACCTGTTCAACAACGTGCCAGCCGGCGTGGGCAAGACGGGCAAGTATAGCTTCAAGCGTGATGAGTTGCGGCAACTCATGCTCGAAGGCTCCAGTTACCTCATCAAGCGGGAACTGGCGACGGAGAGCGATATTGAACACACCGAAGGCCGTGGCTGCCTCGATGGTGCTGAGCCGGGGTTTGTCAGTGATCGTGCTCTCGATCGTGGTGCCCAGCAGTGCGGAACGCTCGGTTCGGGCAACCACTTCCTCGAAGTGCAGGTCGTGGATCAGATTCACGATGCCCAGGCTGCCCAGACCATGGGTCTCTTCGAGAGCCAGGTGGTGGTGATGATCCACAGCGGCTCCCGCGGGCTGGGGTATCAGGTCTGTGATGATGCCCTCATGTCCCTGCGTGGCGTGCCGGAGAAGTACGGGATCGCCCTGCCTGATCGTCAGTTAGCCTGTGCCCCGGTTCATAGCCAGGAGGGGCAGAAGTATCTTGGTGCGATGCGGGCGGCGGCGAACTTTGCCTGGTGTAACCGCCAGCTTTTGATGTGGCAGGCGAGGGAAGCCTTTGAAGAGGTGCTGGGCCAGCCTTGGGAACGGCTCCAGATGTCGCTGGTTTACGATGTTGCTCATAACATTGCCAAACTTGAAGAGCACAGCGTGGGGGCGACCAAGGCGAAGAAGGTCTGGGTACATCGCAAAGGGGCGACTCGCGCCTTCCCGGCGGGGCATCCGGAAGTGCCCAGCATGTATCGTCAGATCGGTCAGCCGGTGATTATTCCGGGAGATATGGGTCGGGCCAGTTGGGTGTTGGTTGGTCAGCCGGGCAGCATGGAGAAGTCGTTCGGAACGACGTGCCATGGGGCAGGGCGGTGCATGAGCCGTACCGCGGCGATCAAGCACGCTCAGGGTCGGCGGATCGACAAGGAACTGGAAGCCCGTGGCGTGATTGCCCGTGCTCGAAGCTGGAAGGGTTTAGCGGAAGAGCAGCCCGATGCTTACAAGGACGTTGATCTCGTCGTCGAGGTGGTTCACAAGGCGGGCATCTCGAAGAAGGTGGCTCGTCTGCGGCCTATCGGCGTGATCAAGGGTTAACGTAACATCATGGCACAAAGATAAACTCTTTGCTGCAGAACAGGGCATGGGCCAACTCGGTCCATGCCTTTTTTCTTCCACGTCCTTTTGCTCATCAATAAATCTTTGGGCGATCTGTTGTTCTTCGGTCGTCGGCTTTCGTCCAAAGGCTGCCCGGTACATGACTTCAATTCTAGTGTCAGTTTGGGGATACTGTTTGAGAAGAGAGTATGCCCAGTGCTTAGCCTGCTCCTTGACGAGTGGATCGTTCATTAGTGCCAGGCTCTGTGCGGGGATGTTCGAGACAGAGCGTTTGCCGATAGCGGTGAAGGGGGTGGGGAAATCGAACGAGGTGAAGAGTGGAGACAGGAAGTTGCGGCGAACGCTGAGATAGATGCTTCGCCGGCCTTCACCATCGAGCGGACCGGAGGCGCTGGGGCGACCTCGGCCTTGCATGTAACTGGTTAGATAGGGCATCACGCCAGCTTCGACGGGGCCTTTCTTCAATTGGCCCGATATCGACAGCATCGCATCACGGATCGCTTCCGCTTCCAGTCTGCGAAGTGGCATGCGGGTCAGCCAGCGGTTCTGCGGATCGAGCTTCATTGTTGCTTCGTTCTGGTTCGTGCTGGATTGGCGATAGGTGCGGCTGAGTACCATCTCCCGGTGCAGTTTCTTCAGCGACCAACCGTTCTTGGCGAACCAGTCAGCGAGGTAGTCGAGCAGTTCCGGATGGCTGGGTTCCTCGCCCATGTGGCCGAGGTCATCGACGGTACGCACCAGTCCCTGGCCAAAGTGGTGCTTCCAGATTCGGTTGACGATGACACGGGCGATGAACGGGTTCTGCTTCGGATCAACAAGCCTTTGAGCGAGTTCGAGGCGCCCCGAACCGGAGCCGATCTTCAGCGGTTCCGTTCCACAATAGATAGGCATGGCCCCCCGTGGTGCCATCTCGCCGGCTATGTTATGGTTGCCCCGGATGAAAACAGGTTCATCGTGCCCGGTGCCATCGGCGGTGGCGAGGGCATAACGGGGAGCGGTTATCTGCTTTTCAATCTTTTGTCTTTGTTCCGATGCCTTATTCCAATCGTTATTCTCGGTTAGAGGCAGGTGGTATGTAGTCAATTCCTGATTATCCAGATCAGTATTGCTGGGCGGTTCTCTTTCAAGACTGCTAACCATTTGGCGTACTTGCAACCACGCAGTATTGCCGGGCGCAAATCGGGGCCCTGGCTTGGATCTATTGGACCCCCATCGAGGAACTCGCCGTAAGCTTGCCTGCCTTTCCACATGTTCAAATCAAAGGTATACCATCTAGCTTCCGGCCTGTTGATGACTTTGCGCAGGCTGCCGTATATTGGGTCACGAACGACGTTGAAGCCGTCAACAATGATTCGGATGCGACTGCCAAAACCTGCGGCCTGGATATGCAGATACCTTTGATCAATCTGGAAAGATTGCGTGCGCAATGCCCCTTCAAGCACCACACTGAGAAGTCCGCTATCCCAGGAATGCGCAGGCACATACCGAATCAGACGTTGCATCGTTGTCCTGTAGTAATAGAGAGCAACACTTGGTTGTTCACTTCGATGCCATGCCAATCCTTGTGTAGTTGCGGTTTCTAGGTTGTGTATCTGATACCTGGTGTCAATCAGTTGTTGTGGAAGTGCGTCAGTTTTTAACTGTTTATGAGCAGCTTCTTCCAGTACCTTGTGACATTTCCTTAGTTCTCGCATCAACTCAGCAGCGTCGATGGGGTCATCAATACTGGCCTGCTGGTAGCGTGAACTCGCCAGCACGCCGTACAGCGAATAGTAGTCACGAGTGGCGATGGCATCGAACTTGTGATCATGGCAACGGGCGCAGGCGATGGTCTGGCCCAGGAAAGCTTTGCCGATCACGTCGATCTGGTTATCGATCCGGTCAGCCTGTTCCTGACGGACATCGACGGGAGCCTGTTTCGCCTCGCCAAGCCAGAGGAAGGCCGTGGCCTGGATCGATTCGTTCCAGCGTTCCTTGTGATTCATGCGAGGCTCTGGCAATAGGTCGCCGGCCAGGTGTTCCACGACGAACTGATGATAGGGCACATCATCATTAAGAGCTCTGATGACATAGTTGCGATACCGCCAGGCGTTGGAGAGATCAAAGTCGAACTCGTGGCCCATGGTGTCGGCATAGCGCATCAGGTCGAGCCAATGGCGGGCCCAGCGTTCGCCATATTCGGGGCGGGCCAGGAGTTGATCGACGACTTTTTCAAAAGCTGCCGGGGACTGATCTCTTTCGAAGGCCTCGATCTCGGTGATCGTCGGCGGCAAGCCGATCAGATCGAACGTGACGCGGCGAAGCCAGGTGCGTTTGTCGGCTTCGGCGCGCCGTGGAGATCAAGAACCTTCCATTTCGCCTGGATAAAAGGATCGATAGACGTGATGGGCCATTTGGAATCTGCAATCGTCGGCACGCTTACGGCACGAATGGGCTGGTGGCTCCAGTATTTCAGTCGTTCCTTGAGATCAAACTTGGCCGGCGAACTGGTGAGAGTGTTGGGGGCTGAGTCATTTGGTAATGCTGCGCCGTCTTCGATCCATCGCTTGACCTGGTCAATCTGTTCCGCTGCCAGCTTGCCTCGGGGCGGCATGCGGAGTTGATCATCCTGATACGAAACGGCCTTGTAGAGCAGACTCTCCCCAGGATGGCCTGCCTTGATAATGCTTCCCGAATCGCCGCCTTTCTTGATGGCAGCTGATGAATCCATTCGAAGCCCACCCTTTTGCTTTTGCGGGCCGTGGCAACTTATGCATTGCTGGACGAATAAAGGGCGGATATGTTTTTCGAAGTAATTGGCATTCTCATCGACGGCCCGATCAACTTCTAATGATGGAATCAACTGAGACGTTGCCGAGGAATTCAGCAATGCCAACGCGGTTAACAGGATGAACGGAATCAGTATTGTGAAACGCATAAATCGGTAATCAGGGAGGAATCGGGGCAGGAACTATCATACTGCTATTCAACGAAGGTGAGCAACAGGAAAGAGAACGATCAGTCTGGCTAAGAGCGCAACTCACACTCCTGTAGCGGAACTCGCCCAGAGTTCCGTCTGAGATCATGCACGGAAGTCTGGCGACTTCCGCTACACTGAAATGAGAACGGTACTAGAACTTCAAACCAATATCATACATGCCGGTAGAAAGTGGTTCGCAGCGCTGCACTTTGGCGGGAAGGACAATCGACCCGAATTCATGGGTGTGAATCTGGACAATGCAATCGCCGGAGGCAAATTCGGCGGGGGCAAAGACCCGGATGCCGGTGGTGCTGATGTCGCGGGAACTACAGATCATCGGCTCGCCGATGTTGTTCACGTAGATGGGATAGAGATAGACTTTCGATTCAAACCGATATCTTTCGGCGATTCTCGTTTCATTCTTGGCAAGCAGGTAGGTCCGTAAGCTGCAAAGCAGAGCCGGGACCACAATTTCCAGACGATCGCGTTCGTTTTCAGGCTTGGCGTCGGTATAGCAGATGCGAATCTCGACTTCAGTCTGTTTAACATTCGATTCCTTGGGGGGATACAGTCGAATGCGAATTTCGATGAACTCTGATTTCCGGCCAAGCATCTTCTGCCAGAATCTTCTGTCGCATACGAATGTGGTAGACGTACTCATGCGTTTCGTCATTCACTGAAGCCAGTTGGGCATTCCATTCGTGAGCGAACCCTTCCAGTTTGTTGATAGCAAGTCCGCCCGGCAACCAAGCTGCGCAGCGGTGGAGCACTACGCCATGATCATCCACCATGAAACGAATGGCCTGATCCTGGTTGTAGACCGTTCTCATGGCGACGACCTGAATCAGTCGCGACAGAATCATGTCAATTTCATCATGAGGGATGACAGGTATCGTTTCGCCCGTCAGTAGTAGAGATGAATCAGCGGTGATGGGATCGAGCAGCTTTCATCCGATAGCCGCTGGAGTTAGCCAGCGACTGGATTAGATGTTCCAGGAAGCTGGTGCAATTGGCATAACGGCGACTGGGCTCGAATTCCAATGCCCGATGAAGTACTTCATGCTCATGGGCCGGCAGGAGCTTGAGATCGATTTCCATGGCACGGCGTTGCTCACGCCACTGCTTGAGCGTATTGCCGTGAAACGGCAACTGCCCAGTCAGCATCTCGGCATAGATCAGGGCCAGACTGTACTGATCGGAATTGGCGTGATAAGCGCCATCATAAAGCTCGGGAGCCGCGTACTTCAAACCGACCTGATCGAGTTGCTGCCCGGCAGGCATCCAGGCCAGTTGAGACAAGCTGTAATCGGCTACCCGAAGCCTGCCCCCAAAGTAATAAAGTGACGCGGGATTGAGATAGAGATGATGCAGATTAGCATGGCGGGAAAGATACTCGAGCGATTCCGTAATGATGGCCAGGTACTGCAATAATTCCTTGCGTTCGATTCCCTGTTTGCCCTGAGCCTGCAACATCTTCCATCGATCAAAGAGGGTAGTTTCGGGCATGGGGCCGATAATGAGAATGCGACCCGAATCGAAATGGATATCTTCAATGGGCGACAAGCGAGGATGTTTCAGGAACTTGAGATAAGCGATACGTTCCAGCTCGGCATCGGTCAGCGTGCGTTTCTTGGAAAGGCCCTTGAGAATCTTGACTTGGCGCAGCCTGCCATCTTCGGTGCGGGCTTTCCGAGATCTCCATGAGAGGGGTGTAACTTTCCCGGGTCAGATATTGCAATCCCGCATCTGACGAAGGTGCTTTTTCGCCACTGGGCGAATCGTGCAAAGGATCGAGCACATTCTCGCCTTGGGTCACGTTTCGATCTCAAACTTACAGCATCTCCCCCAGTCTAACTCAAGGGGGCATAGCATAGCCAGTATAGTTTAGGTCAGACTTATTCATTAAACAAATGAAGGCCCAAGTTTTATTCAGCTATTGGCATATAGGTGCTGGGGGAAAGGCTGCAACTGAGCAGGTCTATGGTTTGTATCGCCTTACGAATAGCCCAAATTGGTGGCATGAGTGCTGATGACGATAGGAATGGCCAAACCGCGCTGGGTGGCCATCTGTTCGTGTTGAACGATAGAAGCAACGCTTATTCTCTCTTTTCCGAGAATTCCGGCAACTTGAGCGAGGTTACCTGCCTGCTCTTCAACATTGACCCGTAGATAGAACCTGCTTTGGATCTCGGAAGGGGAGCGTAGGCCGATGCCTCGATCAGGCGACCAAAGTTTCATGCTTTGGAAAGCAATCGAGGCATGTCCCAGAGCGAGGTCAATCAGGTCTGAAACGACTGCGCTGGCTGTCGGCATCTGACCAGCCCCAGGGCCGCAGAGAAGCATATCGGTAACCATGTCCCCCACGATTTCGATGGCGTTATAGGGACCGGGCATCTGGGCCAGCGGATCGAACCGGTTGACCAAGGTAGGCTCAACGTGCAAGGCCACCCGATGTTCACTCATCCATGCTTCCGCAATGAGCTTGATGGCATAGCCCATGATCCGGGCGAAATGAATATCGACCGCTTCCACCGTTTGAATGCCCCGGCGTTCAATGGAATCGCCATTGATGCTGATGCCAAAGCAGATGCGGGATAAGAGGGCCAGCTTTTGCGCCGAGTCGGTGCCGTTGACATCAAGCGTCGGATCAGCTTCAGCGAAGCCCAGGCGTTGAGCTTCAAGAAGGGCCTGTTCATACGACCACCCCTTTTCCGACATGGCAGTCAGAATGTAGTTGGTGGTGCCGTTGAGAATGGCTTTAATCGCTGTCACCTGGTTGGCAGCCAGGCCCTGACTGAGGGCATGCACGATAGGGATGCCGCCGCCGATACTGGCTTCAAAGCCTAACGTGCAACCTTGTTGATGAGCAGCGCTGAAGAGTTCATCGCCATGCGATGCCAGGACGGCCTTGTTTGCTGTGATAACATGTTTCTTCGCTTGGAAGCTGCGGAGGATATGGGTACGGGCCGGTTCCAGCCCACCCATCAGTTCAACGACGACATCGACCTGAGGATCATGGAAAACGTCCTCCACCTCAGTCGAGATCAGGTTGTCAGGCACTGTCACCAGACGTTCTTTGTCGGCGTCACGCACAACCACCCTGCGCAGTTCCAGGGCACGCCCGGCCCGCTGCCGCATGCGTTCCCGTTGCTCGGTCAATAATCGAACCACGCCACTGCCGACCACGCCGCAGCCCAATAGCGCTACACCAAGAGACTTCATCGTGTGCGGTATCCTCAACTAACGAACAGCATCAAGCGGTTTGATACGCATGGCTGAGACTGCCGGAACAATACCGCCGAGCAATCCCATCATCACAGTAAAGATACAAGCCACCTTGATAACTTCATGATCGACGACCATTTTGAAGACGACGGTCTTACCGGCGCCGCCCTGCCCGGAACTGAGCTGGCCTTTCTGTTCGATGCCGTTGACTCCCAGACCAATCAAGATACCCATGATTCCGCCAAAAGCGGCGATCAGCAGCGACTCCATCAGAAACGAGAGCAGAATCTGTAGCTTGGAGTAGCCAATGATGCGCAAGACACCGATGTCCTTGACACGCTGCGCCACGGCGGCAAACATCGTGTTCATCAAACCAAAACAACCGCCGACGGACATGATGATGGCGATGACAATGGCAGAGACTTGGAAGGTCTTCGTGTTTTCGGTGAGTTTCTGGTAATAGTCCTTTTCGGGCATGGCGTTGACTTTGATATCAGGTATGTCGCGATAGTATTCGCAGGCTTTGGCAGCGACTTCGTAGCTGGGTAATCGAATGACGATGGTGGTATACAGGCTCTGCTTGCGTTCTTCGTTGTCTTTGCCGAAGTACTTGCCGACATCTTCACGCTTGGCCCAGATTTCGGAATCAAAGGGCGACCCGGCGGAATCGATGATGCCGACGAGTTCCCAAAGAGGAGGCAAGCCGGGCCGGGCACGGAAGGTATCGCCGATTTTCAGACCCAGAACTCTTGCAATGCCATCGCCCATCACGCATTGGGACCCGCTGCGATCAAACCACTGACCACCAGGCTTGAGTTTCATGCATGCACCTTGCCTGCCGTGATCGGATCTTCCATGCCGCGTATCTGGATGAACCGGTAGCTGGGCCTTCCCCCCGGCACTTCTGGGGGCAACTCCTGAGTGGCGATGCCATACACTTCCATGCTCACCCAAACGGAGCCATCGGGATCGCGGGCAACCAAATCATCTCCACTCCAGAGGGAGTAGAGGGTCTTGTGCACGTCATCGATGCTGATTTCGCTGAAGAGCTCGTCGTTGGCGCCATCCTTGAGGATGATCACGTTGCCGGGATGGCCGGAGTTCTCAGCCAGCGAAGCTAATCCCCGAACGAAGGCGAGCATGACGACGAGCAAGGCGACGACCAGAGTAAAGCCTACCGCAGTTAGTAGTGTCGTCCGCCAGCGGATGAGCAGGTTCCGATAGTTGTAGCGCAGCGGTATCATCAAGCTACCCTTGAGAAGACATCTACGACTTTGATTGATCTTGCAGAGATTGCGGGCCCGATGCTACCAATAAAGGCTGTGGTAGCGCCGGCAAGGAATCCCCATGCCACGGCGGCATCGGGAACATTGAAGCCGCCGAAGAACAGAATCTGCAATTTCACGTTGTTCATTAAGGCCCAGACAACGGTGGCACTGAGGCCGCCAGCCAGGGTGCCAAGCAGAATGCCTTCGCCCAGAATCAGGAACATGATCTGGTTCGGGCCGAAGCCCAGGACCTTGAGAACCGCGATTTCCATGCGTCGTTCACGCACCGTAATGCTGATGGCATTGGCGACAATCACCGTCATGACGGCAAAGATGGCCGGTACCAGCAGCCATTTGACGCCCCAGAGAATATCTTTGAAAGGCTCCAGGAATCTCCCGATGGCTGCTGAGAGTGTCTCGCACTTCACATCGGGCAGATAGGATTCGATCGTTCCCGCCGACTGAATGGCTGAAGACTGGGTGTCAGTCATGATCCATCCCAGGTTGACCTTGCCGTCCAGATCACAATTGATGGCTTTGAGCACCCGGTTGAGATACTCGTAGTCCATGAAGCCGCCCTGAGCCCAACGGCTGCCGCCCGGCAATTCTCCGACGATCTCGAGCTGGAACTCTGCCTGCTTGCCATCACTGCCTTTGTGCAGCACGGAAGTGGCAGTGAAGACGTCGCCCACTTTCTTGCCCAGTTTCTTCAGGCGTTCCGGTCCAAGGAGAATGCCGATGTTATCGACTCCGGAGACCGGTGGGTGTTTCATGAGATTGGCCAGCTTGCCGTCGTCATCGAAGCCCTTCATGCCGTCCGTCATGGTGTTGATTTTGTCAGGCCAGCAGGCGATGACGAAAAAGAACTTGTCCTTGTCCTGCATGGTGGGATCGAGCGTGAATCCGCAGAAGTGCCAGAGATTGGTATTTTCGCCGTGAAAGCCGTCAATGCTGGAGAGGTTGGAGTTGATCGTGCTGCCGGTGTTGCCGATGTCTTCCATGTACTTGCGGTCGAATCTGCTGGGAATGCGATACCGTTCGGTGATGACCGCCAGCACATCTTTGGATTGATCCGCCATCTGGGTATCGAGAAAAGCGATGACTGTCATGATGAGAGTGAAGATGGCAATCAGCAGAAAGATAGCGACGGCAGTGAGGATGGACCTGACCTTGTTCCGCATCATGTTTTTGAAGATCAGCTTCAGCAGCTTCATCGGAAACCTCTAAGCAACCCTGGAGAACACGTCAACAACCTTCACCGTTCGGGCACTGAAAACGGGCATCACACATCCTACCAAGGCTACGATAAGGCCGGAGACCGGCCCCCACCAGAGCGACTTCCTGAGGAACGAAGAACAAAGGGAAGAATCCGATTGGGATGTTGATCCCTTCCATCCAGAGGTTAATGATGGCATACATCGACCAGGAACCCACTGTTCCGGCGAGTACACCCAACAGGAGTCCTTCGCCCAGAACCAGGATCAGGATTTGGTTGCCGCTGAAACCGAGAACTTTCAGCACGGCCAGTTCTTTGCGTCGCTCCCGGACAGTGATACTGATGGCGTTGGCCACGATGAGCGTCATCACGAAGTAGATGGCCGGGACGAGAATGTACTTGATGCCGAACAAGAGGTCTTTGTAGGACTCAAGAAATCGTCCCATCGCTGAAGCCAGTGTCTCGCATTTCACCTGGGGAAGATAGGTGGAAATGGTGTGGGCCACCTGAGTAGCAGCCTCCTGAGACTGCACCATGAGCCAGCCCAGGTCGACTTTACCGGCCTGTGGATGCTTGATGGACTGCAGCTTGCGGCGTAGATATTCAACATCCATGAAACAGAATGACGTCCAGCGGCTGGTGGCCGGGAGAACTCCCACCACCTCGAATTCGTAGGCCTGCTGAACGGTAGGGTCGGGATCGAGAACGTAGGCGGTGAAGATGTCGCCGACTTTTTTATTGAGTTTCTTGAGTCTCTCCGGGCCCATGATGATGCCGATGTTCTCATGGCCGCTGACGGGTGGATGCTTCATCCATTCGACGATCTGCCGGGCATTGCCGAAATCTTCCAGGCCATCGGTCATGCGGAGCATATTGTCGGGCTGGGTGGCGACGGAAATCAGGAAGGTGTCTTTTTCGATCTTCTGCTTATCGAGCGTGAAGGCCACGAAGTTCCAGGTGGCAAAGACGTCGGGATCGAACCCTTTGATATTCCGGAGCATCGTGTTCAGTTGCGTATCAGCACGGATGATGTCTTCCATGTAACGGAGGCTGAAATTGTCCTGATCTGACCGCTCGGTGATGATGAGCTTGATGTCCTTCTCTTTCTCTGCCATCGAATCTTCGAGAAACCGCAACACGGTGCCAACGAGTGTGAGAATAGCTACCAGAAAAAAGATCGACAGCGACGTGAGAATACTGCGCATTCGATTGCGATAAAGATTCTTCAGGATGAGTTTGAATAACATCATCGCTTGCTGCCTAGCTGACTGAGATCAGATGTCCGTCTCTGGCGGTCACGTACGCATCTTCGACCAGCTTGCCCTTTTCGAGCCGAACGAGCCGCTGGGCACGTTCAGCGGCATGGGGATCGTGCGTGACCATAATGATCGTCTTGCCCAGGGACTTAGGCAGTTCCTGCATCAAAGTCAGGATTTCATCGGCGCTTTTGGAGTCAAGATCGCCGGTTGGTTCGTCAGCCACGATAAGCGTCGGGTCGGTCACGAGCGCTCGAGCAATGCCGACACGCTGCTGCTGCCCGCCGGAGAGTTGCCCGGGACGATGCCACATGCGATCAGTCAGGCCGACGAGTTCCATGGCGGTGTAGACCTGCTTCTTTCTTTCCGATGCCGAAAGAGGCAGAAGCAAGAGGGGCATCTCGACGTTCTCGTAGGCGGTGAGCACGGGGAGCAGGTGATAGAACTGAAACACGAAGCCGATACTGCGGGTACGCCAGCGGGAGAGTTCTTCTTCGTTGAGATCGGAGACGAGGTCATCGCCTACCCAGATCTCTCCCTCGCTGGGGGTATCGAGGCCGGCGATCATATTGAGGAGGGTTGTTTTGCCAGAGCCTGAGGGGCCCATGAGAGCGACAAACTCGCCCTCAGCCACTTCGAGGTTGAGGTGGTGGAGCACGTCGATGCGCTCCCCGCCGCGCTGGAAGTATTTGACGACATCAATGCAGCGAACGATGGGCTGGGTCATGAATCAGAGGTCTCAGGATAATAGTGCTTCTTCAATACCTCAAAGATGCTCGGTCGATGATCGGTCCAGAGCCAGCGTACATCGAAACTCAGCCCGCTCAGAACCTGACTGTTCCATTGAAGCTTGACAGGCTTGGCCTCAACAAAACGACTGCCTTTTCTAACAAGGAAGGTCGCATTCTTCTCTTCAGGATCGATGATCCAGTATTCAAGAACGCCAGATGATTCGTAGAGCTCCCGTTTTTGTTTATAATCACGATAAGCGCTTTCTGGACTGACAATTTCGACAGCCAGATCAGGCGGCCCTTCGACGTAGCCCCGCTTGACTCGGCTCAGGTTTTTGGTGCTGACAAACGCGATATCTGGTTCGGGGCCGTTCTTTTTGTTAAGTCTGAAAGCCACTCTAGAAGTGTAGAGTTTACCCAGACTGTAGATTTTGATGAATTCGTAGAGTAAGGCTTGCAGCCAGGATTGTAGATCGCTGTTATCGGTGTTGTCCGGTGAAGCCAAGTGAATAACCCCATGAAGGAGGTCAGCTTTTTGTCCATCATGTATCGTGGCACAGAACTCTGTGAAGGAAATATCGCCCTTACGTTCCCAAGGAGGGGAATGAGATTTCTGGCCTGAGCTTCTCCTGAGCTTTGATGTAGTGATCATGGCTAGTTCTTCGGGGGTATCGGAGGAGTCGCAACTGGAGCAGTCGACGTGGCCACAGGTGTTGTTTTATCAGGGACAGACGGATCCTTCAGAAACTGCACTCGCGCCCGCATCTCGGGGCGTAGGTCACGCTCGGTCTCAGGCACGTCGATCTTCACTCGAACAGTGACGCTCGCTTTGCTTCGACTGGCGACGGGCATGATTCGGGCCACTTGTCCTTCATACTTCTTGTCCTTAAATGCCTCTGTAGTGATGAGGCATTTCTGACCTTTCCTGACCTGGCGGATATCACGTTCGCTGATATCGACTTCAACTTCAAGGTTGCGAAGATCAGCCATGTCGCAGAGGTTGGCGGAGAGGCCGTTCGAGAATGCTTCGGGGCGTACGGTGTTGCCGAGTTCGGTTTTCTTCTCGAGGATGATGCCGTCAATGGGGGCGGTCACCTGGCAGTTGTCCAGTCGCCACTTCGACTTGGCCATTTCGGTGCAGGCCTGCTCATATTCAGCCTTGGCTGCATCCTTGCGTTCGTCTCGCACGCCCTTTTTCATCATAGCGTTCATAGCCTGCTGTTGAGCGAGCTTTTGAATACCGATCAAGACCCGGCTTTGTGCCTTGTCTAGTTCATCTCTAGTGACGGCATTGCCTGACGCCTGTAATTTGCTCAGTTCATCTTTGGCTTGCTTCAGAGATTCGTTTGCTTCTTTCTCAGCGGCTTCCGCTTGAGTCAACTCTTCTTCACGACTTCCCTTTTTGGTTTCGGTCCATTTGGCTTCCGCGAGTTTCGCTACAGCCTCAGCTCGCCTGAAGTCAAAATCATATTCTTCCGTTTCGAGCTTGGCTAAGATGCTGCCTTTCTTGACAAACTGGCCTTCTTCAATGAACAGCTCTTTGACCTGTCCTCCCACCTTGGGGCTGACCTGCACCTTCTGAAAGGGCACGATGTAGCCGCCGGCTTCTAGAGCTACGTTACTGGGGGTCTTCTCTTTTTCCGGTTCTGTTTTGGTTGGGACGGGAGCACTACTGCCGGCTGGAGTAGTGGAAGTGCTCATCATCTCTTTGAATTTGTTGCCATAGTTCATCCACATCCAGGCGCCGCCTCCGACGAAGATGCAGAGGATGACGAGCCAGAAGAATTTGCTGCTCCGCCGCGGAGGGACGCGAACCTGTTTGCCCAAACGCAATGATTGCACCCGTTCCTGCAACGAGGCTGTCGAGGTGGGTGCGGTTCCCGCTGTCTCATTCATTCGCTACATCCTCAAGCTTGGCATGAACGCCTGCTACCTTATCTTATGACAAGAATCTTGCCTAGATGATGTGGTCTACACGACTTACACACTTCTATTCGCTTTTGTTTCTCGACGGTTTTCGCATTCGTTCACAATCGCAGAGGGAATTGTACCCTGAGTCAGAGTATTCATGGGTGATCACAATTTGGATTCGATCATTGTGCTGCCTTCTCTTTGGCGATACCGGTAAACCCATATCATAGAGTCATCATTCCTCATTAACATCGTTGAATATGCCAACCTCATCTCCCGTTAAGGGAACGCTTGCTTTCGTTACCCTTGGCTGTGCCAAGAACCTTGTCGATTCCGAAAGGATGCTGGGGCATCTTGCCATTGATGGATACGCCATCGTACCGGAAGCCGACGGGGCTGATGTGGTTGTGATCAATACCTGTGGCTTCATCGAAGCAGCCCGGCAGGAATCGCTTGGTGTCATCCGGGAGATGATTGACCTGAAGGACCAGGGCAAGCTCAAGGCTGTGGTCGTGGCCGGCTGCCTGGCTGAGCGTAAGAAGGATACGCTGCTGCAAGAAGTGCCAGGTATTGATCACCTGGTGGGTGTTTTTGGACGTGAAGAGATCACCGCTGTCTGCGACAAGGTTTTAGACGGCAAGATGGATGAGCCAGTGATCAGGAAGTTCAACGTCAGGAAGAAGAACGAGATCATCAAGCCGAGCAGGAAGCTGAGCCTGAACATTGCTCCGCCCAAGCCTGATCTATTGAAGGAACAGCGCTCGCTGTTCAAGCCGGCCCCGGTGAGGGCGTTGCCTGACGATGCCCGGCTCCGCATCACACCACGGCACTTTGCTTATTTGAAGATCAGTGAAGGTTGCGATAGGCTTTGCACGTTCTGTGCCATCCCCGGCATGCGTGGTAAGCATGCGACCAAGCCCATCGAACAGGTCATCCTGGAGGCTAAGGAACTGGCTGCGGACGGCGTGCGGGAACTGAACATCGTCGCTCAGGACAGCACTTACTATGGCATGGATCTTTATGGAAAGCCACGTCTGGATGATCTGCTCAAGGAATTAGACAAGGTCAAAGGCATCGACTGGATTAGAGTGCTCTACGTCTATCCGATGTATCTGACCGATTCGTTGCTGAAGGTGCTGAGTTCAGCGAAGAAGATCGTGCCCTACATCGATATGCCCTTGCAACACATCAACGATACGATGCTGAAACGCATGAGCAGGAAGGTGAATCGGAAGCAGACGGAAGAGTTGATCGGCAAACTCAGGCAGGCGATTCCGGGGCTGGTGATGCGAACCACGTTCATCGTGGGCTTCCCCGGCGAGACGGAAGAACAGTTTCAGGAACTGTGCGACTTCGCCACCGAGATGCACTTCGAGCGGGCAGGGGTCTTTACCTATTCCTTCGAGCCAGGTACGCCGGCGATGAAGCTGCCTAATCATCTGCCGGAAGAGGTCAAGAACGAACGGCGTGACAGGCTGATGAAGACGCAGCAGAAGGTTGCTTTTGCCTGGAGTCATAAGCAGGTAGGGCAGACGCTGGACGTGCTGATTGACAGCCCCGACCCCGAAACGCCCGGCTGGTGGCTGGGCCGTTCGTTTGCCGATGCTCCGGATATTGATCCGATAGTGAAAGTAAAAGGGAAGAAGATTGAAACTGGTGATTTACTTCCCGTGAAGATTACCGCAGCGGAAGGGTATGATTTATTGGGGAAGGCGTAGTCGTTCACAGGAGCTTCCATGTCGAGTCAGTCTCCGAAACGGTCATTTTTCACCGGCTACTGGATTCCACTCACCATCGTCGTCATCGGCGTGATCGCTCAGATCGTCAACTGGTCGATGGTGCTGGTGCCCAAGTTCGGCAACTCGGCTCAGGTCGTCATTGGCAGATATCTCTACATGCTGGTGGCGGGGCTGATGCTCATCTGGCTGCTCTTCACGCGGCAGGTCAGCAGAACTATCAAATATGTCGTCTTTGGCCTGGTAGCGGCAGTGGTTGGATTGGGCTTTCTGGCCATCAGAGACATCGAGAACACCGGCAACAATAACTACGTGTTCCACTTCCGCTGGGAGAAGACACAGGATGAACGGTTGGCTGAACTGAAGGCAGTGCCTGTATCCGCTCCAGCTAACATGGAACTCGATGCTAACGCTCCGAAGCTCACTGATTTCCTTGGCCCCAAGCGGGATGGCATCGTTCCCGGCCCCAAGTTGGTAGGCGACCTGGCTAAGAACGCACCCAAAGAAGTCTGGCGGCGTCCGGTCGGTGGTGGCTATGCAGCTTGTGTGCTGGCTGGAGGATTAGCGGTCACGATCGAACAGCGTGGCGACGATGAAGTTGTAGTGGCCTATGACCTGGCGACTGGCAACGAACGCTGGACGAAGAGCTATCCGGGCCATTTCAAGGAAAGCCTCGGAGGCAATGGGCCACGGGCGACGCCGACCATCGCGGATAACGAGGTCTTTATCCTTGGGGCTGGTGGTCTGCTGGCTGCACTCGACCTGGCGACTGGCACTGAGAAGTGGAAGACTAACATCCTCAAGGATGCCTCAGCGGACAATATTACCTGGGGGATGTGCGGCGCTCCGCTGGTCACCACTGATAAGGTGATCGTCAATCCAGGCGGCACTCAGGCTCATGGTCTCATTGCTTACGACCGCAAGACGGGGAAGCCGGTGTGGAACGCAGGCAACTCCAAGGCTGCTTACGCCACGCCTGTTTTGGCTACCATTGCAGGGCAAGAGATGGTGTTGGTCTTCGATGCTTCTGGTACGGCCGGATATGATCTGAAGACCGGCAAAGAGCTTTGGCGATATGCTTTCTCTTCGACCAACAGTATCAATGTTGCACAACCACTGGCTCTTCCTGGCGATCAGGTCTTCGTCTCTGCTGGTTACGATGCGGGGGCCATTCTCCTGCAGATCAAGAAAGAGGGCGAGACCTGGTCTGCTACGCCGCTCTGGCAGAACAAACGGCTCAAGTGCAAGATGAGCTCAGCCATCTACTACGATGGTTATCTCTACGGCATGGATGACGGCGTGATGGCTTGTCTGGATGCCAAGACCGGCGACCGCAAATGGAAGGGCGGACGGTATGGCCACGGTCAGATTCTACTTCGTGACAATATCTTCGTAATTATGGGTGAAGCGGGTGATCTGATCTTCGTCGCTGCTGACCCCAAAGCTCATCGGGAACTGGGCAAGCTGGCGGTGCTTCCGGGCGGGAAAGTCTGGAATGCCCCGGCCCTGGCTGGTAACATGCTCCTGCTGCGCAATCATTTTGAAGCGGTGCTCCTGAAACTGGCGACCGAGTAAGCGAATGAAGTTGACCACCACCCATATCGATTGGATCAACATCGGTTTGATGCTGATCTCGGCTGTGGCAGCCTATGTGTTGCCGTTCGAGGTGTTTCTCTTTTCCTACGCTGTACTTGGCCCGCTGCACTACCTCACCGAAATCAGTTGGCTTCACGAGAGGAAGTATTTCACCACCGGGGCTCGTGATGCGATTGTGTTGATCCTGTTAGGCGTGCTCTTGTTTGGAACGTCAGTGATCATCCCGAAGTACTTTCCCCCTGCGGAGAATGCTTCGGCACAAGTGAAACAAACCTTCCAGCAGCAGCTTAACCAGGCTGGGGCGACGATCATCTATCTTGCCTTCATGGGCGCCCTGGCGATGACGACGTTTCGCACGCTCGGTAGCAAAGTGCTGTTCATGCTGGCAGCGGGGTTGTTCCTGGTGGCTCTGCTCAAAGTGCAGGTATGGGTGTTGTTCTTTATCGTCTTTCTCCCGACACTGGTGCATGTCTTCGTTTTTACAGCGGCGTTTATGTTACTGGGGGCGCTGAAGAGCCGAAGTGTCCCTGGGCTCATTGCATTCGTCTTACTACTTACGATTGGTGCGACTTTGCTCTTCTATCGCCCGGAAGTGACGACAACGGTCTCGGAAGGAGTACGCAGCCATTATCGGTTCTTTGTCGAACTCAATCGCTGGTTGGCTCAACTCTTTGGGCAGGTGTGGACGGAGAAGGATCAAGCCTATCAAACGCAACTCGGTGTGGCACTCATGCGTTTCATCGCCTTTGCTTACACGTACCACTACCTCAACTGGTTCTCGAAGACCTCGATCATCAAGTGGCACCAGGTGAACCGGATTCGACTTGTGGTCATTGCTGTGCTTTGGTTGATGGCAGTGTTCCTCTATTGGTGGGACTATTATTACGGCTTCATCGCTTTGTACACGTTGAGCTTCCTGCACGTGTTTCTCGAGTTTCCGCTCAATTGGCGCTGCTTCATTGATCTTGGCCGGGAAGTACGGGGCATCAGTCAGAATGGTTGGGCGAGGCAACCCGTGCTGAAGCCCAGCCAGGGTTCACATTCAACTTGAAGGAATGCACATGCATCGTCACTTCTCCTGGCTGTTCCTTCTTCTCCTGGTCAGTGTCGGCGTCAGCCAGGAAGCGGCTCAGCCACCCGTTGCCAAGATCAAACCGAAGCAGACGGTTATTCATGGCGAGACGCTGGTCGACAACTATTTCTACTTCCGGGAGAAAGAGAACCCTGAAGTGATCGACTATCTCAACAAAGAGAATGCCTACATGCAGGCGATGATGCAACCAACGCAGAAGCTGCAGGAAAAGCTCTATCAGGAGTTTCTCAGCCATACCAAGCAGACGGATCTCTCGGTGCCGACGCTCAGCAATGGGTATTGGTACTATGCCCGCACCATCGAAGGCCAGCAGTATCCGATTCATTGCCGCAAGAAGGGTTCGGTCGAAGCTAAAGAAGAGGTGATGCTCGATGTGAATGAACTTGCCAAGCCGCACAAGTTTTACACGATTGAGTCGGAAGCGGTCAGCTACGACAATCGTTATCTGGCTTTTACGGTGGATACGACCGGGTTTCGTCAGCATAAGTTGATGGTCAAGGACTTGTCGACGGGCCAGATGCTACCCGATACCGCTTCCAGGGTACACGCTCCGCAGTGGACTGCTGACGGCAAATATCTCTTCTACATCGTGGAAGACGAACAGACCAAGCGGGCACACAGGCTCTATCGCCAGGAGTTGGGCAAGGACTCGAAGTCAGCCACGCTTCTTTACGATGAGAAAGACGAGCTTTTTGAATTAGGTTTATCTCATACCTTGGATCGGAAATATCTCGTGCTCACGATTGGGAGTTCGGAATCGACCGAGGTGCATGTGTTGCCCGCTGAGGAGCCGAGTAAGGAGTGGACGATTCTTCGGCCTCGTGAGGAGAACCATCGATATTACCTGGAGGGGCATCGCAACGATCACTTCTACCTGAGGACTAATCAGAACGCCAAGAACTTCAAGCTGATCAAGACACCGAGCAAGCAAAAGGGGGAATGGACCGAGTTGCTACCTCATCGGCCTGATACGTTGCTGGAATCGGTGACGGTGTTCCAGGACCAGATGGTGGTCGATGAAAAACATGGCGGCTTGGATCGGCTGGTGGTCTACGACAATCAGATGAAACCCCAGACGATCAAGATGAATGAACCAACTTACTCTCTTTCAGCCGGCGCTAATGCCGAGTTTCAGACGAAAACGTTTCGGTACATCTACACGTCCTTTGTCACGCCGACTTCAGTCTTTGAGTACGATGTAAATACCCATGAAAGCAAGCTGCTCAAGGAGCAGGAAGTCCCCGGCGGGTACGACCGGAAGAAGTACGAGACCGAACGGGTCTGGGTCACTGCCCGTGACGGTGTTAAGGTGCCGATGTCGCTGGTCTACAAGAAGGGGTTGAATAAAGATGGCAGTGCAGGGTGCCTGCTCAATGGCTACGGAGCCTATGGCCTGCCTTCGCCGGCTAGCTTCTCCGAAACGAACCTGAGCTTGCTAGATCGTGGTTTCGTCTATGCCATCGCCCACATTCGGGGAGGCAATGAGATGGGCGAGCCCTGGCACGATGACGGGAAGATGCTCAAGAAGAAGAACACATTCTTTGATTTCATCGATTGTGGCAACTGGCTCTGCGAGCAGAAGTATACCAGCCACGACAAGCTCGCCATCATGGGCGGCTCAGCGGGTGGCTTGCTCATAGGGGCAACCATTCACCTGGCTGGCCCGGGGTTTTGCAAGACAGCCATCCTTGATGTGCCCTTTGTCGATGTCATCAACACCATGCTCGATGAAACGATACCACTGACGTTCCCTGAGTTCCTCGAATGGGGAAATCCGAAGAAGAAGGCAGAGTACGACTACATGAAGACGTATTGCCCCTACACGAACATGCCGAAACGAAATTACCCGGCTATGCTGGTGCTGACCAGCTTGAACGACAGCCAGGTGATGTATTGGGAGCCGAGCAAGTACGTAGCCAAGTTGAGAACGGTGAAGCAGGGCACTGAGCCGTTGTTGCTCAAGTGCAACATGAACGCCGGCCACGGCGGCGCTTCGGGCCGGTACGAGACGCTCAAGGAAGAGGCGTTCTCTTTTGCCTTCATCCTTTGGCAGATTGGCGTGAAGGAGTAATGCAAAAGCAGCATCCCAGACGGGCGTCCGGGGTACTGCTTTTCGTTCAGTAGTGATCTTAAATCAACTTAAGCAATCATTCTGACCAGCTTCTTGGAGGCAGCGGGGATGTTCAGCGTCGTGGTTTGAGTCCACTTGCCGGCGTCGGCTGCGCCGTTCCAGCGTTGCAGCGAGATCGACTTGATCATCGCTCGCTCGTCTTCTTCTAGGACATCGAAGTAAGCAGCGGAATAGCCCTCGCGGATTTTCTGGGAGGACATACCCAGAAACAACAGCGCCTCACGGCCATCTTCAAAGTTAGCAATGGCGCGCCAACACTGGGGCTTGGATTCGGTCAGGAATGAAGGCATCGGGGGAAACCCTCCATGGTTTAAGAAGAAGACTGGAACTCCGCCAGTCGTTTGTGAAGTCGTATTATGATGATCGCACTACTGTATGTCAAAAGAAATCTCTTGGAATTCTTCAAGTTTTCTTGACACATCGGGCTTGACCTGCTTTACCCGGAAGGCTACCATCGCCCCAATCTGTGTGGCTTGTCATACGGATACATCAAAGGAATACCGCCAGGAGGAAGCCTCTGCTCCCGGCATGAAGGAGATGGAACTCCCATTGAGACTCGCTGTGGTAGTGTTCATTTCTTTCTCGCACCGCTTCGCAGGTTGATCTCATGCATGATGATGTGCCCACCGCATTAAGGTTGGCCGCCCCTGCCAAGATCAATCTCTTTCTCGAAGTGTCAGGGCGTCGGGCAGATGGTTACCACGAACTCGTCACCTGCATGGCACCGCTGGCCTGGGCTGATGAACTAACCTTCACTGCCGCTGACCAGTTGTCCCTGACTTGCGACGATCCGTCTCTTCCCCTGGATGCCAATAACCTGGTGCTCAAGGCTGCTTTAGCTCTTCAGCGCCATGTGGCTACGAATCAGGGCGCAGCGATTGGCTTAACCAAGCGAATCCCTTCGCCGGCAGGACTGGGTGGTGGCAGCAGCGATGCAGCGATCACACTCCGCGGGCTGAATCAACTTTGGAACACGCAACTGAGCGATTCTGAGTTGATGACCTTGGCGGCTCAGATTGGCAGCGATGTCCCTTTCTTCCTGGCTCAGTCGTGGGCCTGGTGTCGGGGACGAGGCGAGCAGGTGACAGCCTTCAAGTCGGGGCTTAGTATTCCTCTCTTGCTGGTGTGTCCGCTGGTTGGTCTCAGCACTGCTGCGGTCTATCAATCCTTAACCGCTCCTCCGCTTAATGTGGGGAAGCAGCAGGCTCGGAGCGAAAGCTCGATGATCGAGGCGATCAGGATGAGAAGCCTTGAACTCATTGGGAAAGAACTCTTCAATCGCCTGCAACCGCCTGCCGAGCGGTGCCTGCCTTTGGTAGGTGAACTTCGGCAACTGTTCGAGCAGGCTGCAACGCAAGGACTTTGCACAGGCAGCATGATGTCGGGCAGTGGCAGCAGTTACTTCGCGGTATGTCGCAGCCGGCAGGAAACCCAGCAACTGGCTCGATACGTTCAACAACACTGGGATGGTGGAGTACTTACACAAGGCATGGGGACGGCTGAACCAAAGCCTGGCTCTCCGGAACGGACTCTACGACTGATCGTCACCAGTACGATGTAACACACTGATGATGCGAAGCCGCTGATCTCCCGAACGAAGCTGACTGAGGTTCAATTGGATGCGCCCTCAGGCTCAGAGGTTCATTTAGGAACCAGGGATTCAAGGAGGACAGCTGTGCAAATCACCGAAATCCGCATCAAGCTCATGGACGACAAGGAAAGCCGCAATGAACGATTGCTCGCTTTCTGCTCTGTGACGTTCGACCACATGTTCGTGGTTCGAGACCTGAAAATCATCGAAGGCCTCAAAGGGCTCTTTGTTGCCATGCCCAGTCGCAAGCTGACCGACCGCTGTGGCGGCTGTAGCAGCAAGAACCACCTCCGTGCCCGTTTCTGCAACCAGTGTGGTTTCCGCCTTCAGGAAGATCGTGCACCTCGTGACGATCATGGTCGTGCCAAGCTTCATGCCGATGTCGCTCACCCCATCAATGCCAATGCTCGTGAGTTTGTTCAGAGCGGCATCATCCATGCCTTTCATGACGAGATGGACAAGGCTCAGCAGCCTGGCTACATCTGCCGCTATGATGAGCTGGATGCCGGTGAAGAGACGGTCGGGCTGTACGAAAGCCTGGTCGGTGCTCCAATTAGTGGCGATGCCAGAACGCATCAGCCCCATCCGCCACGTGGCACGCCGATTCCCCGACGGGCTCCGGTTTCTGCACCGGTGCATGCCACCGTGGATCGCCCCGGCTTCGGCACAGGCGTGTACGAATAAGTGCTGTTGATTTAAGTAAAGAGCCGACGGGTTTATCCCGTCGGTGTTTTCACGTTGGGACCTGCTCGCCCCATTCCACGTTCTGCGCTTTCTGGCAACCGGGACAGACCACTTCTGACCCGAGTTGTATTCCACTGGCACGCAGCGGCTTGGCGCAGCTGAAACACATGCAGTCGTACAGATGCTTGCCGATCTGTTTCTTCACGTCTTCGGGCACATCATCCAGTGCCAGATCGTTGGCATCAAGGGTACTTAACAAAGCTTTCGACATCGCTTTAATTTTTGACAGCCTCGTAGCCAACCGTCGGAGCGATGCTTCAAAGAGGTTGCGAGCCAAGCGGCCATTTCCGAACCGTTCATTGCGTTGTTTCCAGTGCCAGGTAAGTCCATCAATCAGTGATGCACGTGTTTTGGAGGGCAGAGCGTAATGATCGCGCTGGCAGAATGATTGAAAGATGCGACATAATTCAACAGGTGTATAGTCTGCAAACTGCAAGGTGCGGCCGAAACGAGATGCGAGGCCGGGGTTAGTGCACAACAGGTTCTCCATGGGTTCCGGGTAGCCGGCGAGGATGACTACAATGCGATCTCGCTGATCTTCCATGCGTTTGAGCAGCGTTTGCACTGCTTCCGCCCCATAAGGGTCTTCGCCATCGTTGACGAGGCTGTAGGCTTCATCGATGAAGAGTACACCATCGAGAGCTTCATCAAAGCGTGTATTCACCTTGGTAGCTGTCTGCCCGGCATACTCAGCGACGAGACCGCCACGATCGGTTTCGACGAGATGGCCTTTCTTGAGAAAGCCCAGCGCCCCCAGCAGTTTGCCATAGAGCCTGGCGACGGTCGTTTTGCCGGTCCCGGGGTTACCTGAGAAGATGGCGTGTAGGCTGATCTTGGTCACGGGCAGACCATGCTGCTGTCGTTGCTTCTGCATTGTAAGGAAGTGAACAAGTTCTTTGACATCGCGCTTGACCGCAGCCAGGCCGATAAGGTCGTCGAGTTCCTTAAGCAGGCTATCCAGGTCGACCAGATCAGCAGGAACGGCCAGTGGCTTGTGGGCCTCTTCTTTTGCTACTTCACTTTTGACCTGCTGAGCTGTCTTCTTTCCAGGCTGGGCTTTGGTGGTTGGCGGCGGTCTTTGGCTGTCATCGCTGACATCAGCTCGAATGGGATGGAGTATCCGTTGCAGTTCGCTATGTACCCATCGAAGGTAGTTCGTCTCCTGTTCGCCCGATTGGCCATCAGCGCCTGAGTAGTTGTGCCAGCCGGATGGCCATCGTTTCGAATTCGGCCAAACGATCATGAAAGGCGGGCAATCGCTCAAAAGGCCAGAGCAGGTCTTCCCAGCGATAGGGATCCTGTTGAGCATGCTTGATCAGCACCGCTTTGACGTTCTCATCGGTGAAAGGCCGCTGCCAGAGTTGAGTGAAGATACGACGGCAGAGTTGCACTTCGTTGCTGGTCAGCTTGCGATCAGCCAGCACCATGCCATGGATGATTTTGAGAAAGAGGCCTCGGAATAGGTCTTGTATCTGGGAACGAAATTCGGCGGGGTTCTCCACGGCCTTGGGACTGGCCTTGATATAGTCCCGGCAGCAATCGTCGTAGAGCCGCTGGCCATCGAGGACGAGTTGTTCCGCTTCGATGCACAGTCGATCAAAGGCTTCAGAATCCAGGGCCATGGTGCGGTCCGGCTTGGTAAGAAACGCACATCGTAACATTGATTGCAGCAAAGATATAGAGTGTAAATCCGAGGGATTACTCGCAAAATCGACTCCCCATCACAGGGTTGATCGGTTATCATAACCTTCAGTTGAAAGCTCTCTGCGAGGTTCTCTCCATGTATCTGGCCACGCTCCTGCTTGCTTCGCTGGTCTCGTTTAATCCGTCGGTACCCGTCGGCACCAAGATCTCGAATATCACCTTCAAGGATATTCGCTACCTGCCGCGTTCCCTTGATGATTTCAAGGAGAAGAAGGCCTTTGTTCTGGTCTTCGTCGATAAGTCGTGCCCGGTGGCCCAGAAGTACCTGCCCGTATTGCAGGAGATGGAGACGCAGTTCGGATCTAAGGGCGTTCAGTTCATCGCTGTGAACCCCAGTCCCGATGATTCCATACTCGAAATGTCGGCTCAGGCGGTTTCACTGAACATGAAGTTCCCCTTCGTCAAAGACTTTGGTGGCAAGGCTGCCAAGGTTCTTGGTGTGGAGCGAGTTCCTACGGTTGTTATCCTCAACGATCAGAGAGTGATCGTCTATCGTGGCCGTGTCGATGATGCTGTTCGATTGGGCGGCACTCGTGCGGAACCGACCCGCAAGGATCTGCAAGTGGCTCTAGATGAAGTGCTGGCCGGCAAAACGGTTACTACTCCTGAGACAGTGGTCGATGGTTGTGTCATTACATTCATGGAAGAAGGAACCGACGCTAAGCCGGTGAACTTTGCTGAACATGTCGAGCCGATCATTCGCAAGCATTGCATGGACTGTCACAAGGTAGGAACAGTGGCTCCGTTTGCTCTGCTCAATTATGATCAGGTAAAGGCTAAGGCTGCTACCATTGCCGAAGTAGTCCGCGAAGAACGCATGCCGCCGTGGTACGGTCATGGGGAAATCAACCCGTTCGCCAACAAGCGGGGCCTGACTGATAAGGAAAAAGAGACCGTGATTGCCTGGGTGAAGCAGGGCAAGCCAAGCGGTGACTTGAGCAAGGTGCCTGAAGTCCCAGCTGATTTCAAACAGCCTACCGAATGGATCATCGGTAAGCCTGACCTGGTGCTTTCCACCGGCAGCTACGATCTCCCAGCCAGCGGTGACATTGATTATAAGTATGCCATCCTTCCCTATGTCTTCACCGAAGATACCTGGGTGCAGGATATCCAGATCAAGCCTGAGAACAACAAGAACGTCCACCATGCCAACCTGGCTTACTTCGTGATGGGCGAGAAGTTCAACATGAACAACTTCCTTACGGGGTATGTGCCGGGCGGTATTCCCATGCAGCTTGAACCGGGTGTGGGTATCAAGATCGCCAAAGGCTCAGTGCTTGGCCTACAGATTCACTTTGTCTCCACAGGCAAGCCTGATAAAGGCAAGGTCAGCGTGGGTCTCAAGTTTGCGAAAGGTGAACTCAAGAAGCAGCTGCGATTCCATCTTTTCGTAGATAATCACTTTGCCATCCCGCCCGAAGCCACCGCCTTCCCGGTGAGCGCCAAGTGGACGGTGCCTGATGATATTATCGGTGTCGGCCTGTTCACCCACATGCACGTTCGCGGCAAAGACATGACCTTCTACTCTGCCAAGCCAAACAAAGAGAAGGAACAACTGCTGATGGTGCCCAACTACAGCTTTGAATGGCAGATCGGCTACGCCTGGCCTGTAGGTGCTGTCAAGTTCCCTCAAGGCACAAAGTTCGAGTGCATCGCCCACTTCGATAACTCGACCTTTAACCCGTACAACCCCAACCCCAAGGCGACTGTGCGTGAAGGCCAGCAGACCCACCAGGAAATGATGAATGGCTTCTTCTTCTACGTGAAGGAGAACGAGAACCTGGGATATAAGATGGACGGTGCGACGGGGCGGGTGAAGAAGCAATAGCCAACCTTGTAATCAATTGTGATACTGTGGACTGGTCCCCGGAAAGATTCCGGGGACTTTTTTATTGTTGGTGTCGGCGTTACACTCGATCGCCCGAGACAGATTGAACATGGAAATTGTGTAGTGACACGACTATTTTAGGGAAAAAGGGTATTTAGTGCGAAAGACTCCAGATTCCAGCTCCGTATTGATAGGCGAGGCAAAGAGTTCCTCTTGTCTCGATTCAGGTTTTTCTGGCTCGAGGACATGATTAACTTCTAACGGGCAGGAGTCTAACGGATGAAATCCAAAACACTTGTGGCAATCAGCGTGTTGATGCTGGCCATGGGGCAGGTATCAGCGCAGATCCCTTTACCCGCTGCTAGTTACTACTTCAACAACACACTGGCGGCCCAGGAAGGAGGGGTGCCTGCCCTAGTCCCTACTGATCCACTGGGAACCAATGGCTATCTGCTACAGTCGGTCTTTGGACAGAATCGAACGGTGTATGCCTTCAACGGCAATGCGATACCGAATGCAAATCAAGCTGGATTGACACTGAATACGACGGGGTTGGTCGATCCCATCAACTACTCAGCCGAACTAGTCTTTCAGTTCACAGAAAGGCCCAACTCCTGGCGGCGCATTATTGATGTCACGAACAGACAATCCGATACCGGTTTCTATGTGAACCCTACCAACAATCTCGCCATATTTCCGACATCAGGAAGTTCATCACTGTTCACCAATGATGTCTATCATCATGTCGTTCTGACCGTGACCAGCGGCTCTACGGCCAATGGTTATCTCGATGGTGTTCTGCAATTTTCTACCTCGACGGCACTCATGAACATCAACAACGTCGATAACCCGGGTAATTTACTGCATCTCTTTATTGACAATGTCGTGAACCTGCCCATTGATGAGTATTCCAGCGGCGATATCGCGCTCTTTCGGCTGTATGATGCGGTGCTGAGCGACACGGATGTTCAGACGTTGGCTGCCGCTCCCTTTGCGGTGCCTGAGCCTTCAACAGTGGTGCTCGCCTCTTTGGCAATAGCAGGGTTTGTCGGGTATCGTCGACTGTCCAACGGGCGTTTGAAGGCCGGAAGTCGAGCTTGACCAATTCCTGATTTTCAACGTATGCTGGCGACTCAAACTTCGGCCAGGGAGGGCCGTGCTTGATTCCGTCGCCCGCTATGAACGACTGCACGATTGAGAAGATACGCCAAGCGCTGACCGGCTGGACCCCCAGTCTCGTGCCGCTTGCGGAGAATCTGGCTCTGGCGGCAGAACACGATGTCACTGTCCTGCTTACGGGCGAAACTGGCACCGGTAAGACACACCTCGCCCGGCTCATTCACGAACACTCGTTGCGGCGGGATCATCGGTTCGTCGCAGTGCCTTGTGGTGCCTTGTCGCCCCATCTCATCGAGAGTGAGTTCTTCGGCCACACCAAGGGCGCCTTCACCGGGGCTGATCGGCCCCGCAAGGGTCGCTTCTCGTTGGCTGGATCGGGAACGCTTCTACTCGATGAAATCGATGCTTTGCCGCTCGATCAGCAAGCTAATCTCCTGAGGGTTGTCGAATCGGGCGAGTTCGAACCGCTCGGCTCCGAAACCACCGAAAAGGCTCACTGTCGGATCATCGCAGCCAGCAACCGTGAGCTTTCCGAGGAAGTCGCAGCCGGCCGTTTCCGTGAGGATTTGTACTACCGGCTGCATGTGATCTGCTTCTCGCTTCAGCCGTTGCGTGATCGTGTGCAGGACATCCCGACGCTTGCCCAGGGGATGACGCAGCGTTACGCCTTCAAGTTCTCCAAGACTATCGAACAGATCGATCCTGACTGTCTGCAAGCACTGACCATCTATCCCTGGCCCGGCAACATTCGGGAGCTCGAGAACATTCTGCAACTGGCGGTGCTGCAATCGACTGGCCCGGTGCTGTTACGATCACATCTGCCTGCGCACATTCAACAGGGACAGGCCAACCGGGTACTGGTGACCCTACCGCCCACGCTGGAATCTCAACGTGATCAAGCTGAGAAGGAATCGATCCAGGCTGCCTTAGAAGAACAGGACTTCCAGCGCACCGCCGCCGCCCGGCAACTCGGCATCAGCCGGGTGACGCTGTACAAGAAGATGAAAAAGTTCGGGCTATTGGGAACGAAGCAGATGGCGATGAAGCTCAGGGAGTCGGCTTAGGCAGTTTTCGAGTCTGCCGTCGCCAGAGAAAAATAAAGATCAATACAGCAATGAAAGTACCAGTGATTTTATTCCACCAAGGTGAGTAAAAGGTAAGTGGCATCTGAAACACTTGTGCGAGAGTTCCCTGTTTTGTTTGTTTCTCAGTACTAATCTGATGAACTATCAGCAGATACTTGCTATCGGGGCTTATCTGCCATCGGTGGTCACCAGTCCAACCTGGATAGGTACGTCCAGACTTCCAATCATAGATCGAAGTGCTGGGGCGAATAATCCACGGCTCAACAGCTTTGAAGAATACACCAGTCCCCATCTTGTCTTTAATGAATTTTGAAAGCGTTGTTTGACCATCATTCGGAACAATGCTCTGCAAACCTTGTGTGAGTGCCACTCCTACTTCAGCATGGTCCCATGAGTATTTGTCGATGCTTTCTACTTCGGAGGAGTTCTTGATCCTCTTGAGTTCATAGGTCAATCTTGAGTTGTTGCCATTACTTCGTTTCAGGTACCACAAGCTCCCATCGTCACTCTTCATCACCTGTTTCATGACGAAGTAATTCTCAGAAATGCCGTGTAACTTATCAAGTGGTTGACCTGTAGTGATGTTAAGCAAATCAAAGTTGTCAGAGGCGAACGACCCGGCTGATTGTGGAGATTGAACAACATAGAGATCATCATTAATAAATTCTGCAGGCGATTTGTGGGCGTATCGACTAACCTCAGGTAGATTCGTCATCCAGCATTCCTTGTGAACATCCCAAAAGCAGGAGAACTTCATACCTTCAAAGGCTTCTTTGGCGATGGAGGCATCGCTGCGGGTGCAGATAACGAAGAGGCCGTTAGGTGAGATAGTAATCTGAGCATCGCTCCAGCCTCCATCAAGAACAAACTGGCTGACAATCTGTTTCTTTGGAATGCTGGTAATCGAATACAAGTACGGGGTGGAGCAGGTAGTTAATTGTGATACGTGGCCAAGCATGAGTGATGCTGGAGATTGCATGGGCATGAATGCATCGGAGAGTACTGCATTCAACGGCAATGGGCAGCGTATCACGCATGAACTGCTTCGTTTATAAATATTACCAAACAAAGTCGAAAAACGATCATCTTCATCATAACCGTGGAAGGGCTGGAATCGTTTTGTAAGTGGATCGACGCAGACGTAAGGGGTTTGCCTGGAAGGATCAGGTTTCGGGGGCCTGGCGAGATAAACGTAAGGCTCCCGTGATAGAGAATTGTCTTTGCCTGTGGTGCGTTTGAGCTTAGGCTCAATCTCGCTTATGGGGGTGTAGTACTTGCTCTCATCAATGTTGAAGCCTTCGCCGTTTTTCAGATTGTAAATAGTGACACCGTTGCCGGGAGTAAACACCAACAGGCTTCCCAAATGGAGTATGGCTCCTTCATTCTCCTTTAGTTGAACCTCGAATAAGGGCTTGGGATCGAGAAGCAGGTTTATTCCCCATGCTGCCAACAAACCCAGTGGCAGGGCAATTAGAAACGGCAACACGATACTTCGTTTAGGTTGTAGCAAAGCAAACACCTTACACGAAATCCTTGTACTAACTACCTGCCAGTACTCTAATCCAACGGCGAACCATCCAGCAGCGCCTCGCAGTCCACCAACTTCGGGCCGTTTTCGTTGCACACGGCATACTGCCCATAGTGGCTTGGCTTGATGCCGCTCACCGGAAACATGCTGACGCCGGCAAACTCGCCATTCTTGTTGATGATGTAGAACTTCACGTTGAAGTTGGGTTGGCCGCGCTTGTTCTTGAGTCGCTTATCGGTGGTGGCTGCCTTGATGCGGCGGAGGGCGGTCATGCCGGCGTCTTTGGGTGATTTGCCCCGGCGCATCTCTTCGATCACCAGGAATGAACTGAGGCCGTAGAGATTTGTCTCGCCACGGCCGGTGGAGCCTGCTGCACCCACTTCGTTATCGACATAGAGGCCGGCCCCCAGTACCGGCGAATCGCCCACCCGGCCCGGAATCTTCCATGCCAGCCCGCTGGTGGTGGTGACGCCGCACAGGTCTCCCTTGCTGTTGATGCCGTTGCAGTTGATGGTGCCAAAGACGTGGTCGAAATTGATGCGTCCCTCACGGCACATCTCGATGGTTGCCTTCCAGCTTGCTTCAGCACGTTTTGCGGGGTCAGGATAATGATGCGGATCGGTGCGGCGTTTCCATTCGAGCCATTGTTGGCGAGAGTTGGGCGTGTTGAGATCGTCCTCGATCTTGAACCCAAACTGCTTGGCGAAGGTTTGAGCATCTTTGCCGACCAGCAGATGATGATCGGTATTGTCCATTACCGCCTTGGCTACCAGCGACGGCGTGCGTACCCCTTCCAAGCACGCCACCGCCCCGGCCCGTTTCGTGGGGCCATGCATGCAACTGGCGTCGAGTTGTACCACACCGTTGGCATTGGGCAAGCCGCCGTAGCCGACGCTGTCGTCTTCGGGATCAAGTTCGCAGAGGTTGACACCGGCGATGAGGGCATCGAGAACATCCTTGCCTTCGATGATCATGTCGTAGGCGAGGGCAACGGTCGTCTTCTTGCCCCCGTTGGTATACATGTTGCCGTTATCAGAACTGATGACGACGGGCTTGATTTCGGAGGGGATGTAGAAAGCAGGAGCCGAGCGGGGAGCGGTGGCGACGATGGTGGAAGCGGCGGCGGAGGTAGTGAGAAACTGACGGCGAGACAGCGTCGTGCGTGGCATGAGGAACTCCAGGATAGATGGATGCAGTGTAACGTGAAGTACGGGGCCATTCCATGATATTTCGATGACCTCTCTCCTCTCCCCACTGGGGAGAGGGGCCGGGGGTGAGGGGGATATGGATCGACTTTTCAGGTTATGAATCAGGCATCGTGCAAAACCAACATGGGTTAACTCGATTGAGAATCCCCCTCACCCCTAACCCCTCTCCCCAGTGGGGAGAGGGGGACCAGATAGCAGCTTGACAACATTACCAACCATCGTCACCATAGAGCGATGTCGAACGACAAAGCTCCCTACATTCTCCGTCCACATCGTCTTGACGACCTTCCCTGGGTTATCCGTCGCCACGGCGAACTCTATACCCAGGAGTTCGGATGGGATCATCGTTTTGAAGAGCTGGTTGCCGGTATCGTGGCGGAGTTTGAGAAGAACTACGACCCCGAACATGAACGTTGCTGGATTGCTGAGATGAACGGCGAACGGGTGGGGTGCGTCTTTGTCGTCAGGAAGAACGACGAGACCGCCAAGCTACGGATGCTACTGGTTGACAAGAAGGCACGTAGTTGCGGCCTGGGCGGGCAACTGATCAGCGAGTGCATCGATTTCGCCCGCTTGGTGGGCTATCGGAAGATGATTCTCTGGACGAGCGATGCGCTGCATGATGCCAGGCGGTTGTATGAACGTGCCGGGTTTCGTTTGGTTGAAGAAGAGCAGCATGCCATGTTTGGGCCGGTGATGATGGGGCAGACTTGGGAGATGGGAATAGGCTAATTAATCAATGAATAGATTGACGCCAACAGACTGGAAGATTAACTTCCATAGGCAACCTTGTATTGTCTTGGAAACTGGGAGTAAGCATAGTCATGTCTGATATCGCAATTGTAAATCCAATCAATCGTTCGGTGCGATTTGAAGATGCACTTGCTGTAGAGGCTAAACAGCAACTGCAGCAAACGCCAATTGTCTATCGAATTTGTACTTTTATTGTCACGAAGGTTGTTCAACGTATCGAGAATAACTTGCAGTTCAACATTCATCGCTCACTCTATGTTCCATTGCACGTCAACCTGCAGTCAACTCAAGTTAGCATCGACGAGTGTTGGCTAATTGACAAATTCGGCAAGGAACACATCATCCAGTTGTCAGGCACCCAGGTCAAAGCCCGAGAGGGGAATCATCTTACTATTGTTTCGATTTCTGATGGTCTTGATGGCAAGAAGCAAAGCCAATTTATGATGCTCAATCATGAAACCGAAGTTCACGACACTTTCGTTGAACCCAAAGCTTATCTCAAAAGTAGATTGGGGTTAGTGCCAGCCACAGGTAAGCTTTCCGTTACTGCTCTGGTAGCTTTCGTGGCCTCGTTTTTTGTTGGTCTCGCAATTGGACTTTGGTTGCAGTCCATACTGGCAGGTGCTGGTATTTTCTTTGTAGGTTGTGTGATTGCAGCTATTTCGGTAATGCAATCTGAGAGTGAGGTTCGTACTTTCAATAAGAAGTACAGAGCTACGGTGGAAGAGTTGTCAGCACTTTTCGCTGTCGCTGTGGGTAGAGTTGCTACAAATGCACACAAGTTCGTATGGAAGTCGTGAGCCGAATTATTCGGTAGCTAAATAAAGCAGGCCTAGTAATTAGGCTTAATGTCAATCGCGATTCGGCATCCGTATCAGGTCGCCAAATTGTTCATTCTTCATAAACAGTAGTTCGGTGGCATTCAAAAGTTTCTGAGACCCCATCGTCCCCGAGTGACCAGATCTCTCGAATGAATCGCAGGCTGCAAGATTGCATTCAGTGCCGATGATGCCTTTCTTAAACTTATCCTGAAGCTGGTTTCCACGTAGCCAATCTTCAACCCCGATAGGATGTTGAGCTGTACGGATACCTCCATCATCAGGGATTTTGTATCTGATCCTGGGCGACTCTCGATGACTTGTTGGTTGCTCATACTGGAGAAAGGAAACGACGTTAGGCAAGTTATTGGCATCGATACAGATGAAGTATTTCAGGAAATCCAGAGAACTCTTTAGAGAGGCTTGAATGGCATTGAGTTCTGCCATTGAGGTAATCATGGGAGCGACATAGAAAGCAGTACGAGGTGGGTAATCCTTCAAGCGTAGATGCTGATGTGTTGTCGGAGAAATCGTAAAGCGTGCTTTGGAAGCTGAGTAGGTCGGTGACTTAAATTGCAGATAGATCTCTCGGAACGATGAGGTTCCATAGAACTTTGCATCATAGCCATTCTTGTATTCCTCAAATGATGTTGGAGCGAAGAGTTCAACACCCCCTAAAGGAAATGACTGTAACAAATAGCGGTTGAACAGTATCTCGGCAGTTTTTTCGCTAATAGGTTGGAGGCTCATATTCCGAATGCATCCACCCAATTCTTGCTCATAGTACCTTTTCGCAGCCAACCCACCCCCGGCTTAAAGAGCCGGGGGCTAAATATTGTTATTGCTACTTCGTCGTCCCCAGCGGCGACCTGCCTGCCTTCACATCCTGCAAGCGTTCCCGGTAGCGTTCGTACAGCTTGGTCTGCTTGCTGTTCGGCTCGACGGGGACGCCGTTGATGAAGAGGCCGCGAACCTGGGTGGTGGGCTCGAGCATGTCGCCATCGGTGATGACGAGGTTGGCGAGCTTGCCGGGTTCGATGCTGCCGAGCTTGTCGCCGAGGCCCAGGATTTGAGCGGGGTAGAGCGTGACAGCTTTCAGGGCCTCGTCGGCGGGCAGGCCGTAGCTGACAGCCATCGCCGCTTCGTAGGGCAGGTTGCGGGTGTTGGTGCTGCCTGCGGAGCGGATGCAATATTTGATGCCCGCTTCGTGCAGCCGGGCGGCAACACGGTACTGGGCATCGTAAGTATCATGCGCTTCCTGAGGCATCACCGAGAACGGCCCGCACAGCACGGGGATGTTCTTCTTCTTGAGTTCATCCGCACACTTCCAGGCATCCACGCCACCGCTGAGGATCAGCTTGACCTTGCTCTCTTCAGCCCACTTGATGGCTTCAAGAATGTCATTCTTGCGGTTGGCGTTGATGATCACCGGCTTCTCGCCTGTGGCATAGGGCAACATCGCTTCCCGGCGCGGATCGAGCGGCTTCTTCACGCCGGTCTTGATCGCTTCAGCATCCCGGCGGGCTTCGGCAAGCTGAACTTTGAGGAACTTGAGCTTCTCCTCACGAGCCTTGCGGGCAAAGATGCGACCGGAAGGCGGACCATCGGGGCTGCCACTGACGAGACCCTGCGAAGCGGGGAATTCGATGTGCAGACCGAACGGATCGACCAGCTTCATTTCCTGCGGTGTCCAGCCAAAGAGATTGACGATGGCACCCTGACCGGAGACGGTAGCGCCGGTGGGCCGGGTGACGACGGTGAGGACGCCATTGGCACGGGTGACGGGGATGAGTTCCGAATCGGGGTTGATGCCGATGAGGGCACGCAGATCGGGCTGGAAGTCGCCGCCTTCGCTGAAGTCCTGCGTTTCCCGGGCGGAACCGAGTTCAGTGAGGCCAAGGATCGTTGCGGAGTCGATCATGCCGGGGTAGATGTGAAGCCCCTTAGCATCGACAGCGGTTACGCCGGCAGCCAGTTCCGGGGCTTGATTCATGTCTTGAATCGACTTGATCTTGTTGCCTTCGATCACTACCAAGGCATTCTGTATGACCGGTCCGCTGACGGGATGAACGATCATACCCTTGAGGGCGTAGGTGTTGCTGGGGCTGCGAGCGATCTTGAGGTGATTCAGTTCCGGGCCACGGGCGGCGGGGACCTTGAACTCAGCGGCTTTGACTTTGCCGAACCCTTCACGCTGGAAGTAGATTTCGCCTTCGACCAGCGTCATCTCGCAACGGGCAAACGCACTCAGCGGATGGCCATTGAAGATGGCGATGTCAGCGTCCTTTCCTACTTCGATGCTGCCAGTGCGATCCTGCAGGCTGAGCTGGGTAGCGGGGTTGATGGTACACATGCGGAGAGCCTGCTCTTCCGAGATTCCGCCGTACTTCATGATCTTGGCTGCTTCGGAGTTGAGATGCCTCATCAGTTCGTTACTGTCGGACTTGACCATCGTCAGCACGCCTGCTTCAGTGAGCAGGGCAGCGTTCTGGGGGATGGCGTCGAACGCTTCGATCTTGTAGGCCCACCAGTCGGAGAAGGTGCTGGCTGACGCTCCATGAGCGGCGATCTCGGCGGCGATCTTGTAGCCTTCGAGGACGTGTTGCAGGCTCTTGACCTTGAAGCCAAAGCGATCAGCGACACGGAGGAGCATCACGATTTCATCGCTGCGGTAGCAGTGGGAATGGACTTTGATGCTGCCATCAATGATCTCGGCGAGGGCTTCGAGGCGGAGATCACGGCGGGGTTCGATCTTGGGAGAAGCGGAACCTTTAGAGTCTTCGTATTCCTTCCACTTCCGCTTGTATTCGACCGCTTCGGTGAATGAGCGGACCATGACAGCTTCGACACCCAGACGGGTGTTGGGGAAGCGGCCATCGCTGCGTTTGACGTTCTCGCCGAGAGCGAACTTGACGCCCTTGGTGGAATCGACGACCAGTTCATTGCTGGGAGCGCCATACTTGAGTTTGATTACCGCATCCTGGCCGCCGATGCAGTTGGCGGAGCCATGCAGCAACCGGGCAGCGGTGACGCCACCAGCGAGGGCACGATAGATTTGCACATCGTCGGAATCGACGACATCACGAACGCGAACTTCGGGAACGACGGAGAGAGTGGCTTCGTTGATGCCGCCACTGACGCTGAAGTGGCTGTGGGTATCGATGATGCCAGGCATCACGAAGAGGCCTGTGGCATCAACGACAGCGGTCCCTTCGGGAGCGGTGAGGTTCTGGCCGAGTTCCTTGATCTTGCCGCCCTGCACCAGCACATCGCCGGTGAAGGTGCCTTTGGTGACGGTGAGAACAGTGGCACCCTTGATGAGGACGTTGCCCTTGGTCTTGGTCGAAATCTTGCGGTCGGCTTCGACTTCGCTGGGGAGTTCGGGCTTGTTCGAGGCTGGCCGGCCTTCGCCTTTAGAGGGGGCGGTCTTGGTTTCAGCCTTTTTCTCGTCAGGCTTCTTCTCCTCGACCTTCTTCTCTTCGGTTTTCTTTTCTTCTTCGGGCTTCTTAGCCTCAGGTTTCTTCTCTTCTGGCTTCTTATCGTCGGGCTTGTAGTTCGGGTCGGCGATCTGCTTGCGTGTTTTTACCAGTTCTTCTTCGTCGTCCTTGATGTCCTTTTCGAGTTGAGTCATCATCTCTTGCATACGACCAGCGCCGCCGGGACCACCGGGGCCGCCGCCTTGTCGGCCACGGCGTCCTTGTCCTTTTTCGTTGCCAGTCTTATCGGTCGCCGCTTCAGGGGGCCGTGCTGCAAACGACTTCATGCGTTCCAGTCGTTCTTTCTTGCTGGCGATGCGTTCCTTCAGTTCGCCTTCCCGTTCCTTGGGATCGCTGCTCAGCGTGGAATTGTTAGTAGCCGTTTCAGCACCAATCTCGAACTTGTTTCCCTCAGCGAAGACGTAACGCACCTTGGCTTTGTCGTCGTTGAACTTGCCGGTGAAGGCGACGATGTAAGCGGGGCGACCGACGGCGATTTCACCGAAGAGCCGTTCGACGCCGAGGACGCTTGCAGGAGTTTGCGTCAGGGCGGCGAGAGCCTTGTCGGCAGGCACGCCTTCGCTGATGACCTTGCGAACCTTGGCAAGGAACTTATCGGTGCTTTCGACATTATGGCCGCTGAGCACGCAGCGGACGCCGGCATTCACGAGGACGGAAAGGTTCTTGACCTCTTCCTGATGCTTGCGTTCAAAATCTTTGACGACCTTGGAAGGCATTTCGCGAGCAGTAGTCGGATCTTCACCGCCGCCACCAGGGCCACCTTCAAAGCCGCCACGACGGCGGGCTTGCATGCGGGCCTTTTCGGGGAAGGCCAGGCGAACGATGCAAGTGACATCTTCATTCTTGAGACGGTCAGCCACACGCCAGCCTTCGGAGCAGCCGAAGAGGATGGGCTTAACCTTGAACTCTTTGCAGGTCTCCAGTGCTCGGGTGATCTCATCACGGGTGTCAGCTTCCAGTACGAGGGGTATCTTTCCTTCGATGATGGCAGCAGCGGTATCAAGAGCATGATCAAAGGCAGGGCGATTGCCAACAGCACCTGCCTTGAAGGCAGTCTGCAAGCGACTTTGGTAGCCGGCATCGTACATGAACTGACGGAAGTGAGCGACAGTGCCCATCAGGGTTGAGGGATAGCCCCCCTGGCCGCCAAGCGAACGCAGGCCACCGTGGACAGCGACGTTGGTCTTGATTATGGCGTTGCGGGGTGCAGCGCCGTTATGAACGATAAGTGCACTTTGGCCGCCGAGGATGTTCCCATCGGGGATGACGAGCCGGGCGACAACGCCCTGTTCACGCCAGGCGCTCGCCGTGTCGTCTTCAGCTTTCAGAGCGGTGGCGACATCGAACTCAGGAGTGAGGCCTTTGCGGTTGTCCAATCGGGTGGTAGCGAGTGCCTCACTGGCGAGATCAACGGGTTCGGCTGGGCCGCTTTCGGAGCGACGCAACGCTGAATCAACACCCCAGGTGTTGCTCGCATCGACGAAGCCGGGGTAGATCACCAGCGCCTTGCCATCGATGATCTCTGCATCAGCCGGCGGCTTGACATCGGTGCCGAGGGCTTGCACCAAGCCGTCACGAATGACGAGTGTGACCTTGGTCAACTCGCTGCCAGGTTTAGTGACCACCGTGGTGTTGGTGATGGCAAAGGCGGCAGGCTTCAGCTTGGAGGAGGGTGGTTGAGCTACTGCACTGGCCAGGACCAGCGTGGTGAGCATACCGGCCATCGCCAGGGTGCGAACGAGGAGCTTCATATCGATGATCTTTCGACGAAGGGACAACAAAGGCAATGACGTGAGATTATTCGATGATTGGGGGCAACTCAAGAGGATAGCGCCGGTTTCGAGGATTTCTCAGAGTTGGTTCATAATCGGCGAACAGTCAAATAGTACAAATAAATGCTATTAACTTTGCGATCAGCCCTACTCAGTAGATGAGACCCATTTATCTCTCAGGAGTGGAGTCATGAAAGCGCAATGGATGATGGCAGTCTGTTTCGTCGTTGCAACCTCGGCTTTGGCCCAGGCTGGCGGCCCGCCGCCGATGTACGTGGTGGTGGATAAGGTCGTGGTGGATACCAATTCCACGTCGCCCGGCTGGGTGCAGATTTGGGGCAGCTTTACCCGCATCGATACCACTACCGATGGAAAGGGTAAGCAGACAACAGCATATTCCAAGCCGGTCTATGGTTATGTCTACTTGACCGCTCCGTGCAAGTCCGTTCGTGAGTTCAATGAAGAACTCAAGGACTGGCAGAAAGCTGCCGGTACTGGAAATGCTGTTGCTATTGGTGCCTGTGGTGAGGCGGGTTGCATGCTGAAGTGTCGGTAGTGTCCTAGGATCGTGTTGCTGGCTTTCTCGCCAACTGGTTAGATCAAATCCTGCAATGGTTTCTTAATTGCTTTGGCCAGACTGAGAAGAGTAGAGAGCCGAGGATCGTAATCTACTTCAGGATTCAATATCCTCGACACAGCCTGTCTTGCCCCAGACCGAGAGAAGCCCATAGAAAGGCCAATCTCTTCCTGTGACTGCCTACTCTCTGCGACAGCCTTCCGTAGCTTTTCCCTAATGATGTCGAGTTCCGTTTTCTTCTTCATGAACATAGTCTACATATATGTAGTCATGAAGTCAACTAGGCTCAGTGCTACCTGTTGGTGTGCTAGGAGGAAGTTGGGTTTCTGCTCCGATCTTTGGAGCGGCTGGCGTCATGGGGAGAATAACAGGCACCTGCGCAGTCTTTCCGCCTCCGCCTTTTCAATTGCATCGATAAGCGGTGCAATTGAGGCAGGCGGCGGCGGTGGTGCTGGCGGAGTCTCAATACGAATCGGCGGGTTTCCGATCTTCAGATTGTATTTCAACAACCCCTTCCTTCTTCCTTTGATACCATCGTAAGTTTGTACTACTGGCACTCCGGCCCGGAGTGCTGTTGCAACATGAATTGCGTCAACAGTACGCAGGCCATGCTTACGAATAACCTCTCTCGCTTCCATTGCTGTAGCCCTGTCAACCTGGCGAATGATGATGTAGGGGTTCTCAAAATAATCTAGTATTTGCTTGTTTTCCTTGTCTGTGGCTGGAGCAGAACCGAGCTTCATCACTTCTGTGATAGTGATGGCGGAAGTTACAATTGTCACTTCGCCTTTTTCGGCACGTTCCTGGATATGCTTGCAGGCGGCAAAGCGATCAGCCTTCTGTTGAGATAGCAGATCAATGAATACACATGAATCCCAATAGACGATTTCTTTAGAACTTGCCATCTCGCAACCTTTGGACATAATCGTCCGAGCTAAGCCCTCCTGTGATGTCAATCTTGCCCATATCCTTTAGCTGAGGCAATTCGCTCTGATCTCTTAAAGCAGAGACTTCTTCAACCTGTACTGAAACAGGCTTATCGGTCTTGCATTTGATCCTACCTGTGACTGAAACCCTCTTCCGAAGATATTTGGGGACTGTGGCGAACTGCTCAGGCGACGACGGGAAGCACTCAACTTTGTTTCCGGTCAATGATTCCCAGACGTAAAAACTGTCGCACCCGTGTGTCGAAACCACTTCTAACTGGCCTTCAATAACTCCATGTTCATAAAGTGTTTTGGTTTTAGCAACTGCTTGCTTTACGTTCTCAATCAACTCAGGCGAGGGAATAATTGGGTCTTCGTCAGGAGAGTAAATAGCAAGGCTCATCGACTCTCTATTCGACAGCTCTCCTAACGCCTTCACTGCACTTAAGGTCTCTTCGTCGAAGTTCTTTGGCATCTCTGGAGTTTTGGAAATCGCTCGCATTCCTTTTCTGAAATCCTTCAGAATGCGACTCCCTGAACGCTCCGCACTCTTCATGTACTTTGGCTCAACAGACTTGGCAGCCAATGTTAATGACAGTGGGCTTCTCATGCTTGCCCTAATAATCTCCCATCGTATTGCGTGCGGGGGTCGATTTGTGTTCTCAAGACTTCGCAGGGCCTTTAACGCATTCTCAAGTGCTTCAATAAGTGCGCCCACGCCAACAAAGCCATCATGACCACCGATTTTTATTGTGATCTCATTCGCCATCTTTGCCAACCAATGGAGAGAGCAGGCTAGCGTGTAAGCCTAGATTATGCTCGATCCTTACGCAAAAATAAACCTGAAAATTGTCTACAAATATGTTGACATCATCCATGTGTCTACTATTATGTAGACATAGACCTTAAAGCAATCCCCTGTGAGTGTTTGCGGCATTCACAGGGGAATGAAACACAAACGGCAGGCAACGCCAGAATGAGTCTCAGCACCTCAATTCTAGCCGAGTCTGCCAAATAAAGAAAGGCAGATCGACATGTTTTGTTCCAACTGTCAGCAGCCAGCCGGTAAACACGGAAAAACCGCTTCTGGCCAGCAACGGTATCGTTGCAAGCCCTGCAAGCTAACATTCATCGACCATGACGCTAAGCCATTAGGCGATAGCCGCATCCCAATGGACAAAGCTACTCTCTGTCTCAAGATGCTCTTAGAAGGAAGTTCAATTCGTTCAACGGAACGCATTACGGGCATTCATCGTGACACGATCATGGGATTGCTTGCAGTTGCTGGTGAGAAGGCAAAAGACCTGCTTGAATCTCGTATCGTCAACATGCAGGTGAGCGATGTCGAGGTCGATGAGATATGGGGATTCGTCGGTATGAAAGAAAAGACCCGCATGTTCCAGTATCCAATGAGTGACATCGGCTATGGCGATTGCTGGTGCTACATTGGCTTTGAAGCGAATACCAAACTGGTTCTCTCTTGGCACGTTGGCAAGCGAACGCCAGAAGACACTTACTGCTTCATGGAGAAGTTGCGGGAAACTGTTGCTGATGGGTTCCAGATGACGACAGACGGCTACGCGCCTTATCCTCAATGCGTTCGGGGAGTATTCGGGCGAACCGCTGACTATGCTCAACTCATCAAGCAATACGGTGAATCCGATGACGCACGGCGGTACTCCCCGCCATCAATCATTCGCATCGACAAGAAAGCCGTTATCGGTGATCCTTCTAAGGATCGTGTTTGCACTTCCTACGTTGAGCGTAACAACCTCAACGTGAGAACATTTGTTCGCCGTATGACTCGCCTCAGCAACGGGTTCTCTAAGAAGTGGGAAAACCACGAATACGCCCTGGCCCTGTACTTCGCTTACTATAACTTCTGCTGGAAGCATGGCACGCTGAAGGAAACGCCAGCAATGGCTGCTGGGCTGACTGATCACAAATGGACAGTAGAGGAGTTGCTGTCGGCGCGGTAGGATAATGTCATGAAATCAACAACAGCTAGAAGACTTGGCGGAGTGGCAATGCTTGTTGCCACTCCGTTTGTGCTTGCTGCTGGAAGTCATTACTTCAGTGAGCCACCCTACGTTATTGGCATGGCACTTGTATTCGTAGGATTCTTGATGTTCAGGTTTGGGTTCGATTTGACCGTTAATAGATCAGCAACACGATCTTAGGACACTACCGAAGTGTCCGATACATTTGCCAAATGAAGTTAATACTAAGCCTGATGATACTTACACCGTTGGTCATCTGAAAGTCTTTGGTGATCTGTATGCAAGAGACTGGCTTCTTCGTCAGCCTGAAGTGGTAGCCTTGCTGAAGTTCGCCAAAGAGCGAAAATAGTTTCATCGATTCAGTCAGAATGCCATTGAGCATTCATGACAGGAGTATTCATGACAGACGGAGACCTGGTCCGTCGAGCACGAACAGGCGAGGCCCGGGCGCTGGCGGAACTCATGTCCCGCTGGGCACCCCGGGCCTTGGCGCTCTGCCACGTCCATAGCAATCGAGAGGCTGCCGCTGATCTGGCTCAAGACAGTTTACTTCGAGCGATCCGGAACCTGTCGCAGTTGAAGTCCCCGGAACTCTTCGGCCCCTGGCTCCGGGGCATAGCCAAAAGGGTTTGTTATGACTGGCTCGAAAGCAAGCGCCGCACCATGATCCCGTTCAGTTCCCTGGAAAAGGTTGCAGTGGATGTCAGAGAAGTGGCGGATGATCATTCAATCGATCACGAGCAGCAATTGTCTGAACTACATGAGGCTTGTGCCGAGTTGCCCCAAGAGTGTCAGGAAACACTTCATCTCTATTACTCAAGTAAGATGACCTATCAGGAACTGGGGGACATGCTCGAAGTTTCGGCTGCGACCATCAATGCACGCCTCACTAAAGCCCGCATGTTCCTTCGTGAACGACTTTTATCCCGTATGGAGACCAGATCATGAACTGTGACTCCATTCAACCACTCCTATCAGCCTGGATGGATCGTGAACTGTCGAGAGATCAGGTTGTTCAGGTAGAGCAGCATCTGGCAGGTTGTGTCGCATGTAAGGCGCTGCTGGAGGATATGCAGCGTCTGGATCAACAGCTTCGGGCGAAACTGCCTTCACCACCGGATGAAGTGCAACAGTTGATTGATTCGACCTTGATTGCTGTCAGGCGTGATGTGGTGCCGTATCAGCAACGGCCTTGGCGCGCCATTGCTCTGGCAATTGCATCGGCGGCGGCGGGGTTCCTGCTGGCCGTGGTCTTGCTGCCTGAACTGTTCAAGAAGCCTGTCGCTTCCAAGGTGGTGCCGAGCAGTACGCAAGCGACTCTCGAACTGCCGATACAACTGGCGCTGGCGATTGGCGTGGTGGAGATCGAAGAGCAGGGTCTCTGGAAACCGCTGGCTACCGGCACGAAGCTACAGGCGGGACAACGGCTTCGCACTCCGGAGCGGTCACGCTGCGAACTACGCTGTGCGGATGGTTCGGAGATACGCCTCAACAGTAACAGCGAGATCATCGTTCATTCGCAACGCCTGTTTCATCTCAAGCAGGGGCAAGTCTGGTCGACTGTTGTCGCTGCGACAACGCCTTTTCAGGTTAAGACTGATCAAACGACGGTCACCGCCCTGGGAACTCAGTTTGATCTCAATTATCAGCTCCAGCGCACCACGCTGAGCGTGCTGGAGGGTAAAACACGATTCGATCTTCAGGGTAAGAGCGCCGAGGTGAATGCCGGCCAGCAGTTGTTGGTAAATAACAGCAATGGAGCATTTGATATTCGTGATTCCGGTCCTGATTACGCTCTCTTCCAGGCGACGAACTGGGTGAACGAAATCCTGGTGCTCAAAGGGAGAGATAATCCCGAACTGAATCGGCGCATCAACGATGTGATGGCGAGCATCGGCGAAACGAAAATGAGTTTCCTGGCCGAGGAAGAGATTCGCACCTTGGGCGATCATTGTGTGGTTCCCTTATGCCGGTATTTACAAACGGCCCGTTCGCATCAACAAGGAACCCGCCGCGAGATGGCTGCACGCATTATCGCCGACCTGGCACAGCCTCGCTCGATAGGCGATTTGATTGATCTGCTTTCTGATACCAATCCACAAGTACGCTCGTCGATGGCGCGTGGGCTGGCTCGACTGACGAAACAGGATATGGGGCTATCTTCGCAGCAATGGCAAACGGCTGACGAGCAGAAACGACAACAGGTGCAGAAACAATGGAAAGAATGGTGGAAGACCAACCAATCGAGGTATCCCGATTCTGGAAGCAAGGCATAACAGAACAACCCGGAGGAACGCCTCCGGGTTGCATCGTAAATACGTTTCTTTGTTACTTCAGCCCGGCAGCTTCCCGGCCAGTCTTGGCTAACTCGTTAGGCAGGGGAATGTAGCCATCTTTGATGACCACTTCCTGGCCCTGTTTGCTGAGCAGGAACTTCACGAACTCCCCACGCAGCACATCCAGGTCGGCATTGGGATTCTTGTTGATGTAAACGAAGAGGACGCGAGCCAGAGGGTAGGTGCCATCCAGAGCGAATTCAGGCTTAGCTTCTACCGGAGTGCCGTCAGCCTTGGCAGAAAGTGGTAAAGCCCGCACATCGGCGGTCTTGTAACCGATGCCGCTGTAGCCGATGGCATATTTGTCGCTGGCAACAGCTTGCACCACAGCGGAACTGCCCGGCTGTTCCTTGACGGAATCCTTGAAGTCGCCGTTCGACAGGACATGCTCTTTGAAGTAGCCATAGGTACCCGAAGCGGCGTTGCGACCGTACATGCTGATCGGCTTATCGACCCAGTCGCCGGAAAGGCCCAGGTCTCCCCAGGTCTTGATGTCAGCCTTGCCGCCCTTTTTGCGAGTCTTGGAGAAGATAGCGTCGATCTGCTCGAAGCTCAGGCTCTTGAGGGGGTTGTCCTTGTGAACATAAACAGCGAGCATGTCGATGCTGGTAGGCACTCCAGTGGGTGGGTAGCCAAACTTCTTCTTGAACTCATCGATTTCCTTGTCCTTCATGGGCCTGCTCATGGGAGCGAATTGAGCAGTACCGTTAATGAGAGCTGGTGGCCCGGTGGCTGAGCCTTTGCCTTCGATCTCGATGCGGACATTGGGGTAGTATTTCTTGAAGCCTTCAGCCCACAGGGACATCAGATTGTTCATGGTGTCGGAGCCGATGCTCTTGACGGTACCCGAGACGCCTGCTGTCGATTTCACATAGTCTGGCAGGGCCGGATCAACCACCAAATTCTGGGCCTGTACGGTGCCGTTCAGGCTCACGAGCAAGGCCACAGCACAAGCGAACCACTTGTACATATCCAAATCCTCAGAGAAGTAGAGTTTCAACGCTGTTATTATTGAAAGATAGCTTGTCTATGCCAGTGAAGATAGTGTGAATGTCGAGTCGTCGGGGCACAGAAACGAAGAAACCCATCGGCAGAACCGATGGGTTGAGTGGTTAGCTGAATCGATCAGAATGATCATTTGCCGCAAGGCGCACAGTAGCCAGCGGGGACTTCCTTGAGAACGCACTGGGTTGTGTCGCAAGCAGGAACGACCTTTTTGACCAGGACGTTTTTCGTGCGCTTTTCACAATTATCACAACAACCGCAGTCGCTGCTGAAGCAACTGAAGAGCGTGCAATTCGGAACGCAGTATTCCTTGCAGCGAGAGGTGTAGACGACTTTGGTATTTTTCTTCGGTTCGGTGACACAGACGGTCGTCTTGCATTCGGGAGTTGTTGCCACCGGGGCAGGAGCATGCTGAATGGTGGCCGGTGCTGACTGGCCGCCCTGATAGGTGATGACCACCTGGTTTGCATTAGAAGGAGAAGGCACCGGATTGATGGTACCCTGAGCCAGGCAAACGTGTGTAGCGAGCAGAATGGTCGCTAGTGTCATTAGCTGCTTCATTTATGAGATTCCCTGTTAGGAAAGGTTAAGGAAGAAAGCTGCCAGGCAGGCCATGCCTGGCAGCATGTCAGTGTTAGAACTCCACGATGGCTCGAAGGCCGAGTGCGTGGACAGTACCTGTGGTAGCTGGAGAAGGCACATCACGGTAGATGTTCAGGTAGTTAGCCTGGAGACGCATGTTCTGCGTCAGCCACCAGTTGATACCGACCGTATTTTCAGTGAGCCGCCCGCCCAGGATGTTGCTTCCAGTATCGTTGAGGTCGAGGAACGAGAACCGATAGCAGAGTTCCCAGGCGCCCGAACCGCTGTGATAACAACCATCTTCATCCCGTACCGCAAAGACTGGTTCGTAGGGCTTGATGGTGCCTACCGAACCGAAGCGCCTGTCGTAGCCCCGGTTTTCGCCAGTCAGGCAGTAACCGACTTCAGCATACATGCCCCAGAACTCAGGAGTGCCGCGATTGGTGTTGGCCGCAGTTGCCGGATAGCGAGCATTCGCAACCTGGGCTGCAGTGATTTCAGACTGAATGGTGAGTGGGCCCTGGATGGCGAGGAATTCACCGTTCACCGTCTGCACATTGTCAGCAATAATGTTTCCGGTGGAAACAAAGCGAGTGGAATCGCCTTCGGCATTGGCGCCGGAGCCGACAGCGTCACGCAATTCGGGACGATCGCGGAAGATCACAACGCCACGCTGATCGGCATAGGCATTGATGGCGGGCGTGGTAGAAGCCGTGGTGCGTCCGAGATCAGCACGACGCCACTGGTACGATGCACCGACGTGAACCAAACAGCGACCATCGTTCTCGTACCACGGCAAAGCCGTTACGCGACCAGTAACTGCATAGTCGCCGTCGCCGAAGTCGCCGCCGCTGGCGGGGTTATTGAACTCGATGCGATGGAGCATGGCATGCCAGGTAGCACGTTCCTCAAACATCGTGTTGGTGAAATAGATGCCCGGAGCAAACTCGTTCCAGAACGCATCGAACAAGCAGGAGCGTTCCAGGAACATGAGGTTCTTGCTGGAACTGTACGATTCCAGAACCATCGGCACCTTTTGCTGACCGACGCGAATAGTGCCCAGACCCGGGACGTCTTTCATACCCACCCAAACGTGATCGTAGGAAATCACGTTCAGGGTTTCGAAGTCGACTTCGAACTGGTATTCAAACTGCTCGTAGAAGGTGCCAACCATTTCGATACGGGCGCGGCGGATGAACATGCCATCGTCTAACTGCCCCACACCTGCCCCCACACCCGTTTTAGTAGGGTTGACTGAAGGTGAACCAGGCAACTGCATCCGATCAGAAGCGTTCCAGAAGACGGTGTCGTAGTTAATACGACCGCCGATCTTGGCGGTGAAATCCTTCTCAGCCGTTTCAAACCGGGGCCCCTTATCCCAGTTGGCGCTCATCTTGAGATCGCTACCGACTTCATGGCCCTTGTCAGCGGCTTCTCTCTTCTTTTTCTCGTCGTCCGCTTTCTTGGCGTCGTCCTTTTCTTTCAGGACCTTTTCAACAACCTTGCGAACATCTTCCGGCTGGCTGGCAGTGCTGGGCGGCTGCATTTCGACGGGCACTACTGCCGGCAGCGACTTCTGGTGCTCGACCAATTGAAGCAGCTTTTGAATTTGCTGCCCTTGTGCTTCGACTTGTGCTTTCAAAGCATCAATTTGTTGTTGTTTGGCATCCTGAGCGCTGACTGGGGCGGCGCTGAAGATGAAGGCGGTGAACCCAATGGCAGCGTACTTCATGAAAGTCGGCCATTTGCGGCGGAACGAAGAGACCATAGCTTAGTTACCCCTGTAACTCACCCTGCTGATTGTTCCCTGCAAAGGCCAGACAGGCCCTGCATCCGTCCCCATCGGGGGCAGCGGCAGAATTGTTATCGTCGGGTAGGTCAATTGCTTGTATGAAGATTGGACCATCCCCGGCAACTTGCACAGGAATGCAGTCTTAACAAATACGCAGATTGTGACTAATCGTTAACTTCTGTTTAAATCGCACATCTTCAGGACATCAAGAGGAATCTCCAGAAATCAGTGTGAAAGCACTAAAGAAGACGGTGCTTCTCATCAATTGGTATTGTGGCATGACACGTCAAGAGCATAGGACGTGCTGACGATGAGTAGGCTTAGAGGCAGGAGTTAACAGCGAGAAGAACGAAAAAGGCGCCGAATGGAATCGTAGACGTGTATTGGCGCTTAGGAGGTTGAAGCTGACTATTTCGTGCATAGCAAATTGATTGAACCAAGCCATGCGGGTCACGCAAATGACGAGGCAAAATGATTTGGGTACAACAATTAATGACTACCACTTCCTTTTCGTCAACTTCTTGGTCTTCGCATCCATTGGATTCTACATCTGAGATCCCAGACAATATGCTTGAGCTATACGAAGCGACTTGATTCGCCAATACCAGGCAGATCAGGAGTATCCGCCAATACTGAAGCATTCTCGTGGTTATCCTGGAAGTTTTTGCCACATTTGCTGACGAGACGTTTCCCTTACGCGGTTATCGGATAGTTAATGGCATGGAGTTCTCGTAAAATATCATTAACAGCGAAGTTCCTGGAGCCTCCCATGCCAGATGCATTTATTGTTACCGGTGCCCGTTCCCCTATTGGTAAGTTCATGGGGGGCTTGATGGATTTGCCTGCTCCCAAGCTGGGGGCGTTGGCTATCGCTGAGGTGTTGAAGCGGGGTAAGGTCGCGCCGGGCCTTGTAGATGAAGTCATCATGGGCTGCGTCCTGCAAGCGGGTCTGGGACAGAACCCAGCACGGCAAGCTGCTATTCATGGTGGGCTGCCTGATACGATCTCGGCGGTGACGGTCAACAAAGTCTGTGGTTCAGGCTTGCAGGCGGTCATGCAGGCGACACAGTCAATCCGTGCCGGCGATAACGATGTGGTGATAGCCGGCGGGTTCGAGAGCATGAGCCGGGCTCCGTATCTTCTGCAAACCGCTCGCTTGGGGGGCTTCAAGTATGGCGACCAGACAGCGACCGATGAGATGATTCAGGATGGATTGTGGTGTGCCTTCGAAGGTTGCCACATGGGTAACTCTGCGGAGCACATCGCCAAGACGCATAACGTCAGCAGGGCCGATCAGGATCGCTTCTCAGCCCAGAGCCAGCAGCGCACGGCGGCAGCGTGGGCGGTAGGGAACTTCAACGACGAGGTCTTCAGTATTACCGTGGGCACCGGCCCCAAGGCGAAGACCATCGATAAGGATGAGAGTATTCGGGCTGAGACCACAGCCGAAGGGTTGGCCAAGCTCCGGACGGCGTTCCCCGGCGGCACCACGGTCACGGCAGGAAATGCTTCGACGATCAACGATGGCTCGGCGGCGTTACTGGTAGCGAGCAATCGAGGACTGGAGAAGTTGGGAGCCAAGCCCCTGGCCCGTGTCGTTTCTTATGCCACTACGGGGGTGGCACCGAAAGACATCTTCATTGCACCCGTCAGTGCGGTGAAGTTGGCGTACAGAAGGCGAATCTCAATCTGAGCGACATTGACTATTTTGAACTCAACGAAGCCTTCGCGGCCCAGATGCTGGCGTGCAATTACGATCTGAAGATTGATGAAGCGAAGCTGAATGTGAATGGTGGTGCGATTGCCTTGGGGCATCCTATTGGTGCAAGCGGCGCTCGCTGTTTGGTTACCCTCTTAAGTGTGCTGAAGCAGCGGAACGCCAAACGAGGGCTGGTATCGCTATGTCTGGGGGGTGGCAATGCGGTGGCGATGATTGTGGAGAGGGTCTAGAACTAGTTGCCATTGATTCATGGGAACTTGAAAGAGGCCGTAGTGACCTGATTCAAGAGCTAGCGTAAGCTATCGCCGAAAGGTATACTGATTTCTAAGGAGGAAATCATGCCACCAATTCTTGAATTGAAAACTACCGTGTTGCCTGGGCAACGCATAGAGATATCCTCTCCTGAATTGCAGGTGGGGCAGCAGCTTACCGTTACCCTTCGTCCAGTGGAAGCACAACCGCCCGCTAAAGACAATATCGTTGAGTTCATTAAGAAGCATCGGAAGCCGTTGCGTTCTTTTTCTTCATGGGAAGAGATGGAGAAATCTCTTCAAGCTGAGCGAGACTCATGGGATTAAGAACTCTTCCAACCAGTGGTAAAGTTTACTGTGATACCAGCGTCTTCATTTACTCTATTGAAGATCATCCCACTTATTCATGCCTGGTAGATCCTCTGTGGGATGGTGTTCTTGCTCAAAAAATAGAAGTGATCACCAGTGAACTCACCTACATGGAAACCATGGTTGGGCCAATCAAGCTGAACGACCTGGCTCTCGTTGATGAATACGAAGAGTTCTTCAATAATGATCTTTTGATAGTTCTTACAATTGATCGACCAATTCTGTTCCAAGCTGCACGATGTCGGGCCGCTACCGGCTTGCGTACTCCCGATGCCATTCATGTGGCAACTGCTGAAAAGATGGAATGTGATCTGATTTTTACGAACGATCTTCGGCTTCGTGGTAAGACAGCTATTCCTATCCTGACTTTCGATGAACTCGTCTCTACGAATGGGACACCATGATTAGCTACAACCCTATGGAACTGATGATCTGCTGTGCCGCCCGTCTGCTGGAAGATGGGAAGACAGTGACGGTCGGCACGGGCGGCCCTTGTGCGGCGGCGATGCTGGCTCAGCAAGATCCATGCGCGAACCTGGTCATCTTCTTTGAAGCGGGTGGCGTGGCCCCCATTCTGCCAACGATGCCTGTCTCAGTGGGCGATTCCCGGACGTTCCATCGGGGCATCATGGCCAGCACGATGGCGGAGATTATGGAAACCTGTCAGCACGGCATGATGGACTATGCCTTCCTCGGCGGTGCCCAGATTGATGCTTATGGCAACCTTAACAGCACTCATATAGGGGGTACGCAGGCCAAGCCCAAAGTGAGGTTGCCCGGCAGCGGTGGTGCCAACGATCTGGCCAGCTTCTGCTGGAATGTCATCACTATGACTAACCACGATAAACGCCGCTTTGTCGAGAAGGTCGATTTCCTCACAACGCCGGGTTATCTCACTGGCCCCGGGGCACGGGAAGCAGCGGGGTTGCCTGCTGGCACTGGTCCGTATCGAGTCGTCACTGATCTGGCTGTTATGGGGTATCATCCCGAATCGAAGCGGATGCAGGTGGTGAGCCTGCACCCCGGAGTGACGCTGGCTAAAGTGAAGGAGAACACCGGTTTTGAGATTAGGGCTATCGATAAGGTTGGCATCACACAGGAACCGACCGAACATGAACTGGACCTGCTGCGTACCAAGGTCGATCCCCGACGATACATTATTGGCAGAGCTGCCTGACCCCGCTTCTTCCATGGATGGGACGACGTGACACCACCCTTCTTCCCTGATGCCCACTTTGGCTGGCTGTTCTACGGCCTGCTCGTCGCCTGCTGCCTGGCTGCGGTCATCACTGATCTCAAGTGGCAGAGGCTGCCCAACTACATTACGGTACCGACGTTTGCTCTTGGCCTAGTGATGAACCTCATTCGTTCCATTATGCTGGGTAACAGTGGTGAGCCGGGCCGCTACTTTGGACTGACGGGAACTTTTGGAGGCTTCATCGAAGGGCTTTGCTTCGCCCTCGCCGGGTTCGCCGTCGCCTTTGCGGTGTTCGTCGTGCTGCTGATTCTCAAGAAATGTGGTGCGGGCGATGTGAAGTTGATGGCAGCTATCGGTACCTGGGTCGGTCCGGTGTGGTTCTTCTTCGTCTTTGCCGGCACCATCGTGGCGGTCATTCCTATTCTGCTCGCCTGGTGGGGCTATGCTTTTGCCATGAAGAAGAACCCTGGGCTGAAGCTTAGCTACGCTCTCCCCGCCCTGATCAGTACAGCTCTCATGATGCTCTGGCTCTGGCGTAAAACACTGTTAGTCTGAGGCTAGAGAGAGGGCGTAAGCCCGTCGTGTGTGAGTAACAACGAACGATCACTGATCTACCAGCACCATCTTGACCGGCTTCAAGAACTCTTGAACAGCATCATATTTGCCGATTCCCAGGAACCTGTCAGCCTTCCAGAGCGCTACCTCGCCCATATTTAAGCCGGAACGATGTCCTCGTAATGTCTGTCCCTTCTGCAGTCGATCAGCATCCTCGGCTGAAACATCGCACTTCACCAATTGCGAGGCAGCGACTGCCATGGGGAGTAACGCCGTATGAGCTTCTTCAGCAGTTGCAGTCAATGGAACGGCCTGATCGCAAGTCAAGCTGCCGATACGGGTGCGACGTAACTTTTGTACATAGCCACCAATGCCGAGGGCTTCACCGAGATCACGGGCGATGCTGCGGATGTAGGTGCCCTTGCTACAGCGAATCTCCAACTCCAGATCGGGATATTGATAGCTCATCCAGCGAATGTCGTGAACAGTCACCTGCCGGGGTTGCAGAATGACATCCTCGCCACGGCGGGCTTTGGTGTGAGCACGTTCGCCCTGCACCCTGGCAGCACTGAAAGCAGGCGGAGTCTGGCTGATGGTGCCGGTGAACTGTTTGAGTGTCTGTTTGAGTTTCTCTTCGTCGGGAAGGACGGCATTGTTGGTTGAAGTGATCTCTCCCTCAGCATCATCAGTCGTGCTGGTTCCGCCCAGCTTGAACGTCGTCCGATAGACCTTTTCCTGATCCTGCACATATTCGATCAGCCTGGTTGCAGCGGAGCCGACCCCCATGACGAGGACGCCGGTAGCAGCCGGGTCTAGCGTGCCGGCGTGGCCGAGCTTGTGTTTGGGGAACCAGGTTTGCACGATATCGACGGCATCACGGGAGGTGATGCCGGCGGGCTTATCGATCACGAGGAAACCGTTGAATTGTATATTGGGTGGCATGCTTAGTAGCCTGCTTCGGTGGCAGTGACTTGAAACAATAGCTCAGGCGTTTTGCGGCGGGTGATGCTGTTCGCCACCTCAGCGCGAAGCCGTTTGACTGCCCCTGAAAGCTTGGACTGGACACGAGCCAGGTCATCAGGCTTTCGAACGGGGTAGGAGACCCGCACTAACAGGGTGGCAGCACCGGCGATGGGGATGACTTCCAGAACGGACAAATCACGCAAATCGTCGTCATCCTGGTCTAAGAACACCAGGTGAAGCGTCTCGGCAATCTGGCTGCATAACTGAAGCGTATGGCGATCATGGTTCATGCTGATAAGATAGAGACAGTGTGAACAAGGTTCAGTCCAATTGTGACAGGCAATGTAACATGAGCCAACTCTGGGAACGTCAGCCCATCGCCGATTCACCCCTTTCGGTGATCGTACTTATGGATCAGTTCGATGCCGAGGCGCTGCGTCAGACGTTGACGGAGCTTCAGCCGGTGTTGAAGGATACGGGGAAAACCTGTGAAGTACTGGTGCCATCGCCCACCAGTGTAGAAACCGTTCTTCTGCCTGCACTAGCTGCCTGTTCTTCAGCTCGATTGGTAAGCAATGATGATGTCGACCAGGGGCAGGGAGCTGCTCTCAAAGTCGGTATTACCGCGGCTAAGCAACCGCTTGTCTTTGTGCTGCCCGTCGGCTATGCAGCAAAGTATCTTCCGGCGTTTCTCAAAGAGATTGACCTCGTTGACCTGGTTTGTGGCATGCGTGAGAGCAAACTGAGTGGCTGGAAGCGGAGGCAGTTCTTCTCGGTGGCTTACCAGATTTTTGGACTATGGATGCAGAGATCCCGAATGCCCGATGAGGCTGTATCGCCGAGAGATGTTTGATCGCATTCCTATTCAATCAACGGGGGCATTTGCCCAAATTGAGATACTTGCCAAGGCCAACTTCGAGAGCAAGCTGATGACCGACGTGGCCATCGAGGGGCCGAGTCATGATCAGGCTCGAAACAGCAAAGATTTCTGGAAAGTGCTCAATTCTCCCAACTTCGGCAAACCTCCAGAGAAGGTAGTCGAGGCTCCCATCAAACCGATTATTGAAACGGCTGCTCCCGAAGCACGAGTCTAGCCGTCAGGTTGCTCTTGACCATATCGCAAAATCGGGTATTTCCCCAAGCACAATGGGAACGCCCGTCCGTTCTGAAGGACTTGCTATGCCGAGCAGCAGGCTTCGTATCAATCCGTTGAGCCAGGGAAGTCGATTTATGCAGATCGGCGGCATCGTGTTGGCCGGCATCTTCATGGCGGGTTGCTCTACTCCTGGCAAGGGTCTCAACGTCTTTGCACCTTATCGTGGTTCGCAGCAGACCGAGGAGTTGCGTTCGCCGCCGCCTACTGATCCACGCTACACGGAAGCACCCAGCTACCCGGCTCCGTTGCTGAAGCCAGTCGTCAAGATCAAGGACGAAGAAACTGGCACCGGTCTGCGACGTGCTCCGGTCGGTACGGCAGGCAATATGCCCATGGGTGGCCCGGGCGGTATGCCTTACTAGTCGCCTCGCATATCACACCATAAGACAGCCTTCGACCTTTCACTTATGAAGATCGATGGCAGTACTGATGGAATTAGCTCAATTCCCGGATCGTCCTGCGTATGACATTGGCCATCGGGCCATGGTGGATGAACGTGGGCCGAGGGGTAATGACTTCGCCAGGCAGATTCTGGGCACAATCGCTGCTGATTTGAGCAAGCCTGTTGCAGAACTCGACATCCTTGATATTGGTTGTGGCTATGGGCATACTGCGTAGCCCTGGCGAAGCAGTGCCATCGGATGGTAGGTATCGAACCGTGCAAAGAACCGGCTGAGATGGCCCAGCATCTAAAGGTGCAGGAGAAGGCAGCAAACGCTGAGTTCCATCATGCCACGCTGGAAGGATTCCATACAGAGGACCGCTTCGATCTGATCATCCTTGATAATGTGCTGGAACACCTGCCTGATCAGCCTGGCGCGTTGGATCGTATCTATCAACTGCTTCGTCCCGGCGGCGTGCTATATTTATTGGTGCCTAATAAATACTGGCCCATCGAAGTGCATTACCACCTGCCTTTCCTGGGCTGGATGCCCGTTTCGCTGGCCAATGTCTACTTGAAGGCCACCGGCAAGGGAACGGACTATACTGACGCCAGCTACGCTCCGGGGTTCCTGCGTATCGTTCGGCTGATGAATCGGCATCGCCAGTGGGACTGGCGTTTTGCCCTACCGGCCAACCTCGAATGGACGACAGCGGGTTCCGCGTGGCACTATCGCTTGGGGGTGGGACTGCTCAAACGCTGTCCTCTCCTGTGGGCGATCTCGAAGGCGTTCCTCATTGTGGCGAAGAAACGGGGAGGCCAGTCATGAGGCCAGTCGTTTCGGTGCTGTTGCCCATCTACCGCCCCCGGCATGATTACTTGTTGACGGCGATCAAGAGTGTTCTGAAACAACACTTCACCGACTTTGAACTGCTGCTCATTGAAGCGCCTTCAGATGTCTGTATCGATCCTGTGCTGTTGCAATTGAATGATACCCGGATTCGACATCTCCGCTTTGAAGGCCAGGCATCGCTGGTCGATCAGCTGAACTTCGGGCTGAAGGAAGCACAGACCGACTTCATTGCCCGGATGGATGGTGATGACTGGAGCTACCCGGAGAGACTTCAGAAACAGTACGACCATATGAAAGATCATCCCGAAATCGCTGTTCTGGGTTCGCAGATCAGCATCATGGATGGCAATGATCGTCCACTGGGGTACCGGGAATATCCGACTGAGCCGACCGCTGTATGCCGGGCACTGAAACGGTTCAATGCCCTGGCACATCCGAGCGTGATGTTTCGAAAGGAACCGATCCAGGCTGTGGGAGGGTACTGCTACCGAGATTACCCAGCCAACGAAGATTATGAGCTCTGGTGCCGTCTTACGCAACGGGGGCATCAGTTGGCCAATCTCAGCGATACGCTGCTTCGCTACCGTATCCATGCCGGGGCGATGAAATCGGAGAAATTAAAGAACATTTTGCGTGGCACCAGGCTGGTGAAGCGACACTACTATGGGAGTACCATGAATACTGCTGAATGGGTAAGGTATTGTGCCGAGGGTGCCTTACTGAACCTGCCCGGTTGGGCGATCATGCAACTCTTTCAGCGATCACAGTATTGTCAGGAGTCTCCGAAATGCACCGATTGATTCCACTCGTTCTGGCGCTGCTGACCAGTTGCGAGCAACGTCCCAACACTCCATCCAACAGTACGGCTGGCGGACCAGCCTCTCCGATCAGTGTGGCGACCTATCCTGCTCCTGAACCGGTCAAGGTTACTCTCGTCACGGTGCCAACGGCACGGGTGGCTGTGGGACGTAACATCTGGCTGGAGACGGTCAAAACGGAGGAAGCGGCCCTCGCCAGTCTGGTCGGCGATGCTCTCAACAGTCTCGGCAGCAATCTTGCTGCTGGTAATCCATTGAGCCTGCCCACACAACCATTGATCTCCTGGCAGAAACGGACAGCGGGCATTGATCGCCGTGTCATCATGGACTTGGAAGTGGTTCTTACTCAAGGTTACCTCGAACATTTGATTTCTCGTTCGGAAGCAGGTAAGGATCATGAATCGATTCTTTCCAACCAGTTCGATGCGGAGATTCTGCATGCGGCACTTCTGGGGTCAGGGCTGGTTCCGGGCAAACCAGCCAAGTTCATCAATGAGCAGCGCGAACTCGATTTCAAACCGGCCACCGGGCAGACGGTCAAGATTTATCTGGAGTACGAAAACGCTGATGGTAAGACGGTAGTAGCTCCCGCTCAATCGTGGGTCATTGGAGGCAAAGACAGCAAACCTTTGACTTCCGACTGGGTCTATGCCGGCAGCTATAAAGGAAAATCGACGACAGCCATGGGCGAAGAGTTTGTTTACTTCGGAGCCAATGATGGGCGAGTGGTGTGCCTGGCAAACTTTGGTTCAGCGCTTTTGGATTTGCCTTTCGAGAGTGTCAAAGGAGATCCGCAGGGCGACACCCTGAGTTTTCGAGCCAACACCGCTGTCATCCCCCAACGTGGGACGAAGGTAAGAGCTGCTCTTCGAGGCAGTGCCTAAGAAGTAGGGCACGCTGTGCGTGCCTCACGGTGACGGGGTCTCGTCACAGAGACCATGGTTAGGTTGTGCTAGGACAAGATGTTGGGAGGCACGCACAGCGTCCCTACCGGGTGGGTTCAAACTTCTTGAGCCAGTTTGCATCATACTGTCTTGAAAATAGCAGTTGTAACTGCTCAGCGCGATCAGGGCTGTTCTTCGAGGTGGATTGATCGAGAACATGGATCGCTTGCTTCAACATCCCCAGTCGAGGATCGTCCAGCGAACCCATTCCGCCCCGATCGACACGATCCAGGGTGGCTGCTACTTCGAGCAGCCGGGCACGGGCTTCGAGGTAGAACTGATCCAGCACAGTCTTGCTGGGCAGGGGGGCGACGGTACTGCTCATGATGACACCCGGTGGTTTTGAAAGCGTCGTTTGGTTTCGAGAGGGATTAGTTCATTCATGCTGCCCGAACGGAAGCCGACGAGATCGAGGGTGACGAAGCGGAAACCGAGTTGCAGCAGATGATCGGTAAGCTGTTGTCGTCGGTCAGGATCGCTGAGCCAGGCAATCGAGTCGGGCGAGACTTCGATGCGGGCCAGTTCGCCTTCGTGCAGCCTGACACGGAACTCCACCAGTCCTAGAGTTCGCAGATAGGCTTCAGCCGCTTCGATGCGATGGGTGCGCTCGGTGGTCACGGCCAGTCCTGGGACCAATCGGCTCGAGAGGCATGGCGATGCAGGCTTATCCCAGATCGGCAGATTCCATCCCCTGGCAAGTTCACGCACATCAGCTTTGCTGCAATTCGCTTCCTGGAGCGGATGTCTGACACCATGTTCCAAAGCTGCTTTCAGCCCCGGCCGATAGTCTCCTCGATCATCGAGGTTGGCCCCGCTGACGACATGCTTGACATGCAACAACGGAGCCTGAGCCATGATCTGTTCATACAGTTCAGTCTTGCAATGATAACATCGACTGCCATCGTTTTGAAGGTAGGCCGGGTTGCTGAACTCATCGGTCTTGATGATCAGATGCTTGATGCCGATCTGCTGAGCGATGCGTGCAGCATCGTCCCGTTCCTGCTGAGCGACGCTGGGGCTGTGTGCGGTGACAGCAATAGCCTTGTCGCCCAGTGCTAGGAACGCAGCCTGGGCTACGACGGCACTATCTACACCGCCGCTGAAGGCGACGGCGACACTCTCCATGTCACGGAGAGTGGCCAGCAGTTGTTCACGTTTCGATTCTATCGTCATGCTACTAGTATAGCAGACTCTACTGTTTCAGGGTCGAAGCTTCAGGCGTAACCTTATTCAGATTGGCTGGAACGTCGGCATCGACATTGCCGAGCGCCCAGGCGATGCCGCCCAACAGCACCTTTTGGAAGGTGTCGTTGGTCCAGACATCTTCCCGGTGGCCCATGGAAGTGTAGAAGACTCGGCCGTTGTCGTGCTTGCGGGCCCAGGTGGCTGGGTGCAGAGGGCGATTGTGGAAGGCATTGCCGCCTTCGAGTCGCTTGGGGTTCTTGGTGTCAGCTTTCCACGTAGCCACTGCTTTGGAATTATCCTCAGCCAGAATGACATGGAGATCAGGGGAGAAGTTCTTTAACGAGTACCATTCTTCCCGGAGATCGAAGTCGCTCATGCCCTTAACCGCAGGGAAGTCGCTGACGACCTTCATGGTGGCGGCAAACTGTTCGCCGTGAACGATAAACTCGCCGCCGATCATCTGGATATAGGGATCACGTTCCGAAATGGGCTGATTCGCTCGGCTATCCCCTTTGCTGTGGAACGTATCAGTAGCGCAGTGGCTGCCGATGAAACCTTTGCCCTTGGCGATGGCATCGAGGAAGTACTTCTTGCCTTCCTTGGACATGGGAGGCGAACCATCAGTAGCTTTCTCTTCGGTGAGAACGCCGGTGGTGTAGAAGAAGAAGGCATCGTACTTGTCGAGTTCTTCCGGGATGAAGACACGGCCATCCTTGGTGCAGGTCACGTCGAAACCATGCTTCTTGCCCATTTCGGTGAGGAGGAACTCAGCGTGGGCGAGTTTGCCTTTCTCACCGAGGAACTTCTTGCCATCGGGCTTGCTTCGATTGACGACATCGTGCTGGAAACCCTGGGACCGAGTGAACATGAGGATTTTCTTGGGAGCACCCGATTTGGCTGCGACCCAGTTCATCGGGAAGGCCGTGGCAGCAGCAGCCAGCCCGGTGGTACGAAGAAAATCACGACGATCGAACGACATGTCTAACATCCTTGGTGCGTGGAGGGGTAGGTAGGTGAGCCGCTCTGAGCGGGGATTGTATCCAGCTACAACTGTCGGCGATGGAGGGGGCGATGTCAAGCAAGTTCTGCGGGGTGGCACGGTGAATTGAGGATGTTATCTAAAGAGCAACGCCCTCTCATGGACATCATGAGAGGGCGTTTGCTGTGGTTCAGGGCGAGAGCCTACTTCTTCTCATCACCTGACATTGATACCTTCCAATCAGCGTTCTGAATCCAGAAGACGCCGGCAGCTACCGCGCCACCCAGGAACGGGCCGACGATGTAGTAGCCCAGATGATTGAGATCACCTTTCCCCATCCAATACTGGAAGGTAATAGGACCGCAGCCGACGGCGGGATTGAAAGCGCCCCCAGATAGGCCACCCGCGACAAATGCAGCTACGGTTATGGTGAAACCAATCGCCAAGCCATAGAACGAATTGCCTTCGGTGCCTTTGGCAGTGGCGACATTGAGCACAACCAGGCAAAGGGCAAAGGTGAAGATGAATTCTGACCAACATAGCCTTAGTTGCATCTACGGTGGGAGTGGGAGCAAATGTCTTCTCGGTGAGAAACCAAACTACATAGCAAGCCAGGAATGACCCTGCCAACTGACTTACGATGTAGGGTACAAAGTCGATAGGGTTTAATTTGCCTCGCAGCATAACAGCCAGGCTGACGGCAGGGTTGTAGTGCCCCCCGGAGACGTGACCACCCATGTAGACCATCACCATCAGTACACTGCCAATGGCCAACGCGCCCATCTGGACGTTGCCCGTGATCACCAAACCGACGGTGAACACGAGGAAAAAGGTACCAATCAACTCAGTCAAATAGCGTTTCATCGACAGCTTCCTTGCTGGGGATACGGATCAACGAGGAAGTTCTACCCTAGAACTGCCCATCTTGCCAAGCCGAGTTGGGGGTGAACAGGTAAAATAGGCTCATTGTTCTCTCCCCCTTTCCAAGGGGGAGTTGGAGGGGGTAAACTCTCCGTAACATTGAACCCCACCCGGCCTCCCCTTGGTAAGGGGAGGAGAAAACGCCCAGTACGGAACCGCGAGATCGATATGAAACCGAACCCCTTCTTTGATCAAGTCCTCGAACTCATTCGCCGTACTTCGACGGTGCTGCCTCAGGATGTCACGAGTGTGATGGCCCTTAAACAGGCGAGGGAGGCGAAGGGATCAAAGGCTGATCTGGCACTGCGGCTGGTGTTGCAAAACATCGGCCTGGCTAAGGATCTTTCTGCGCCGATCTGCCAGGATACGGGGACGATTACGTTCTACATCAAGACGCCGATCGGCTTCGATCAACTGACATTAGAAGATATCTGTTGTGAAGCGGTGGTGGAAGCGACGAAGCGGGGATACCTGCGGCAGAACAGCGTCGATTCGATCACGGGTAAGAACTCGGGCACTAATCTGGGGCCGGGCAGTCCGGTGTTCCATTGGCATCAGCATCGGGGCGATACGGTCGAGATGAAGCTCATCCTTAAAGGGGGTGGCTGCGAGAACATGTCAGCCCAGTATTCCTTGCCGACCTCGATTCAGGGGAAGCGGTTTGATCGTGATCTCGAAGGAGTGCGTGGGGTCGTTCTCGATGCCATCTGGCAGGCACAGGGCAAGGGCTGTGGCCCCGGCTTCATCGGCGTCTGCATCGGTGGTGATCGGGCAGTCGGTTTTGAAGCTGCGAAGGAACAACTGCTGCGGCCTGTGGAGGATCTCAGCCCCCATGCGGAGCTGGCTGCACTGGAAGCACGCTTGCTGGAAGAAGCCAATCAACTCGACATCGGGCCGATGGGTTTCGGCGGTAAGCTCACGGTGGGTGGCGTCAAAGTCTGTGCCCGCAATCGACTGCCGGCCAGCTTCTTTGTGACCATTGCTTACATGTGCTGGGCGTATCGTCGTCGGGGGGTGGTGCTCAATACCAAGGGTGAAGCGGTCGAATGGCTCTACCAGGCACCCGGCGAGTTTTCGGGCAAGCCGGTGCCTCTGATGGAAGAAGAGACGCCGAAGGCGATTGAACTACATCTGAAGAACCGCAAGCCACTCGATCTGGGTGGTGATGAAACCATATCACTCACGACCCCGCTCACCGAAGAAGCTGTCCGCAAGCTGAAAGCCGGCGATGTGGTTTTGCTTTCGGGCAATGTTTACACCGGGCGAGATGAGGTCCACAAATATCTGTTCAAAGGTGGCGAGCTACCGATTCTACAGAATGGTGTCATCTACCACTGTGGGCCCGTGGTTCTTGAGGAGAAAGGCAAGTATCAAGTGATGGCAGCGGGTCCGACGACATCAATACGGGAAGAGCCGTATCAGAAGGAAGTCATCGCCAAGTATGGCATCAAGGCGGTGATTGGCAAAGGCGGCATGGGGCCACGGACGCTCGAAGCCTGTGCCAAGCATGGCTGCGTGTATCTCCATGCCATCGGCGGCGCAGCCCAGGTGTATGCTCAATGCGTGACCGATGTCACCGGCGTCGATCTCAAAGAAAAGTTCGGTAGCCCCGAAGCAGTCTGGCACCTCGTCGTGAAAGACCTTCCGGCAGTGGTGACGATGGACAGCCACGGCCGTTCGCTGCATGCTGAGGTGGCAGAGGCGAGCAAGAAGGAGTTGGTGGAGGTGTTGTAATTTAGCCCCGGCACTACAATCCAGGGAGTCAATGGAGTTCGAGAATGGATGATATTGCCCGCCCATCTCGCAAAGGCCTTACCTTCTGGGGCGTTTTCTTTTCGCTGTTGCTGGGACTGGGTGCCTGGTGGAGTGTCGGTCAATTCACAGAGCCTCGGCCGCTCTGGACCAGACCATTTACCGCCAATCAGCACATTTTGTTGCCCCTCAGCGAAGCGGCTGACAGCAACAGGCTCGTTGCCTATGAAATGAATCTCGTTCCTGGCAACGCCTCAGAATCCATGATGACGGGTATTGTCATTCTTGATTCCGGAACAGGCACCACACTGTATCATTTGCCGTTGCCAAACGAGCACTGGCGTCCTGAACAATACATCATGCAGACTTTCCACCAGGCCTTGCCCAGGATTATTGGTGATGTCGCCTGGCGGATCAACATTGTAGAAAAGGAAAAGACTCATCGGTGCGAACTGCGAGCCTGGCATTTTACTCAAAGCCAGCAGGAACAGATTGTCCAGTCATGGGACTGCGGGCCGGGCATTCGCATTGATGTGGCTTTTACCGACAGCGCCAGTCCCTACATGATCACGCAAACGAAATCTCGCTGTGAGCAAATCCTGGCGAGTTTTGGTATGGTAGGGTGGTCAAGTTTGACGACACAGTTGGCCTATAGTCATGCGATAGCCATGAAAGCGTCTGGCGAGAGAGAAACTCCTTTTGGAGAATCTAGCTGGCATCCTGGCCTCGACCTCTCCACTATTCAGACTTGGAAACTTCCTACTTCACCAGGTGAAGCCTTGAAGCCACTGGCACTTTGGATGTTGCCGCCCCAGAACACAGCATGGCCGCCGGCATGTGGAAAAGACATGAAGTGGGTAGCATTTGGAGACTTGATGACAAGGCTGCCGAATTTTGCAAACAAGAAGCCGGTGGGTATGTTGCTGTTTGACGGCCATACTGGGAAGCCACGCTCACACAACGTACCTTCGACGTTACCCCTGTTTGTTACCGCTGCGGGCGACCTGTTGATGACTTCTTCACCTCTCAAACCCAAAAATGAAGGGGATCAATCGGCTGGCTATCAACATCGTATCGTCGATCCACAAACGGGTAAAGAGTTGGCATTGCCCCCTGAACTTGTCACCACACTGCTTCCCGTCAATTTGTTTCCCGATCAGGCTCAGCCCGAACAATATGTGGCTACCGTAGGCATTGCCCATTTGTCTTTCAACTTGGACGTATTTCCGACGAAGAATAACAGTGCTTTGGTCGGAAGGTTCCAGCGAACTGAGACTGGCTTGGCGACCGTGAAGCCCATGGTTTCACTAAGTCGTGATAAGCGAGATGATAGAGCCTTGTCGGCAACTCACTTCAGGGGCAACGAAATTGGGTTGGAGGGTTCAATGGACACTGCGCCCCCGATGCTGCGAACCTTTGCTGAGAAGTGGGATTGGCTGAAAAACTGGATGGAACAGAACTGGCCACGAGACAGCATGACATTGACCCTACACGATATCAACACCGGCAAGCTTTTACGCCAAATGCGGGATGCCATGGTGTTGCAGATGACCAACGCCAACAGCAAGAATACGCTCTACACCATCACATACCGGAGATCACCACCGCCTGGACGGGAAGCCGTTGAAGCCCTCAGTGCCTGGCAGTTGCCGATAGAGACCGTGGGCACGTTACCCTGGTGGGGCAGGGGGACAGGCCTATTGGTCTTCTTTCTGGCAATTGTGTATTTGGCACGCAGACGACCACGGACAGCGTGACACAAAAGACTACTTATCCACAAAAATCTCCGAATTGTCCTCGTTTGCTCCATCATTTCGCCCAATCATTTGCCAGAGCAGCTTGGGTTTTCCCCCCGGCTTGAAGCGGCTGACGTGAGCATCGCCGAAGCCCACATGGGCCCAGCCATCGCCACGGGGGCTGACCATTTTGGGGAGGTTCTCCACGGTGCCATCGTAGAGCAAGTCGGCGGGCTTGGTCCAGGGCACCGCTTCAGCGGCGGCATCGGTCACGATGAAGGTATTTGATGTGCCATCCTGAACTGACAACATCCCGAGAGTCATTTTTCCTGTTTCCATGATCGCGGCGGCAGGCTTGGCTCCCTGCTTGCTGAAGAAGACCTGGTAGAGAGTGTGGTTGGCGGGTACGTTCTTGGCGAAGGGGTGTACATAACACTTCGGCATCTTGTCGATCAGCTTCTTGTTGTGATCGCTGTCCCAGGGCTCATCGAGTTTGAACTGTTTGTAGAGTTGATCTTGCTCCAGATAGGGCAGCATGGCGACACGCCAACTTAACAGCGGCTTACCATCCTTATCACAAATAGCCTGGTTGGGTAAGCGATTGAAATCTCCATGAAAGTTGTGCATGGCAATGACGAGTTGCCGAAGATTGCTGGCGTTTAACTCATCGGTCATATTCGAAGAGAGTGTTTGTCCAAGAATGGTGGCTATACCTTTGAGCCGATCTTCGGTCGCATCGAGAGTGAACTGATTCTGGCTAGTGTTAGCTTGAATGGAATTTATTAGTTGATAAAAGGTCTTCCCTATGGTGGATACCCTGGGTGAGTCTGTTTCCTGCTTCAACGAACCGAGCATCTTCGTCCACAATTTTTGAAATTCCTGCGCCTGGCCAGGCTCTTCCGTTTGCATGAGGAGCTGACCTCGTAGACGAGGCGGCAGACCGGCAGCCACGACAGCCCACTGTAGCCCTTTCGAGATGACTGCCGTCGAGCCTTGCCCCAATTCTTTTGGAAACAGAGGCATCGTCTCGGCGACAATCTTGCGAAAGTCGTTTGTGGGCATGATCAGCAACTGAACCGGAGCATCTTTGATTGCCGTACAGGCAGCATGGAACTCGGGCCTTTGAGCAGTCTTTATTGTTGTCAGTGCCTGGATCGCATTGGCATTGCCGACGACGACATAGTTATCGATGACTTTCCAGCCCGCTTCCCGACCAGGGGCCAGCCAGGAAGGTGCATTCGGAAAGGGGCCGGGCTGGAGATGGGCGATCAGCGAGGCGACCGTTTCTGCTTGTGTCACGTCTTTGAGAGGTACGTAAACGACCGGCCACTGGAAGAGTTCCATCTGGTTGTAGACCAGGTAAAAGCGTTCGGCTCCTGCCTGCAGAAGCGCTGCTTTGATCTCTGCGACTTTCGCTTTGCCCATCACCAGTTGATCATGAACGGGCAGTTTCATGCCGAGCAGCAGATCGAAGGAGGCGTTGACATCGATCTGGGTGAGATCGATCTTACCTACCATCAAAGTCTGGTCGCTCAGGAAGCGTGCCAGGTGTTTCCTATTGGCTTCATCGGTTTGAGCATGAAGGCCCAGTGTGCTAAGAAGGAACGCCATAACGGCCAGATAAAGGGAGCGATGCGACATCAGTAGGCCTCGAATAAGAGAGAGTGTGTGCAGCAATGACTCTATTTCAGATAGACTTCGTACTTTCGTTCCGTCCGAGGGATGGTCGAACCGGGAATGGCCTCGGCAGTGATAACAGCGTGGTCGCCTTCAAGTATGTATCCAAAGCGTTTGCCGGTGATGGGGTCGATCGGTACGGGAAGGTCTTTGACATCCTCCCAGCCGGCAGGCAACTGGCGATTATGCCCGGCGGCATAGTTCCGCAGCAGTTCGACACAGCGGAGCAGGGCAATATCACGATCCGCCTGACTCACAGTGATCCAGACGGTGGGGTAGTGAGGAAAGAAGTAGGCACCCAGGAAGAAAGAAGCATCCCCCTGCGCTCCCAGGTCTTTGATCTTTTGCTGAAATGCTTTGACGTGTACCAACCTTTCGGGAAGCGGCTGTTGGAACAGCTTGGCAAAGTCATCCGCCAGAACCTGGAAGCGGGCATGAGCAAAGATCATAACTGCTTGAGTAGCAGTCATCTTTTCGATATCAGCAGGGGATCGACCTTGTTCCTGCAGCCAGACTTTAGCACGAGGATATTCTTTAAGAATCAAGAGGCTGAAATCATTGCTGGTATTGCCGCCGGTTGTTCGTAAGAGAGGTTTGAGCTTCTTTTCGACAAGTTTCTGCATCTCGTCGTTAGTGAAGATTCGTTCTTTCAATTGCTTGGGATCGCCAAGCAGATAGTCGATCGTCATTCTGTCTCCGGCATAAGCCAAACGAAGATCGAGAAAAGGATTCGGGAGATCAGTTAGTGCCCAATAAAGGTTGGGAGCGTTGGGGGTTTGGATGAACTCTTCCACCGTTTTCAGCATATTCTTGGCGATGCTGAGGCCGGTGAGCGAGCAGATGAGGATGTTTGCCTGGTTCATGTGCCGGCTCATCGCCATACCGGTTTGCAGGTGATAGAGGGCCTTTTCATAGTCTCCATCCATGACAGCAAGCCGGGCACGGATATGAACTATGTTGGCAATCAGGCGTATTCCTTGGACATCGGGAAGCAATAAACCCATTCCTTGCTCTTTCATCCGATCCAGATAATCCCATTCTGCGTAGGTGCGCCGAGCAGCCAGATCGATCTCGTCGAATATCTGTGACTGTCGAAAGACACTCATTTCTTCCCGTGTGGCCGGTGTTACCTCCTCATCGTCATCTTTGTTTTTCTTGGATTGTTGCTGCTGAGAAGGAGTCAAGCCTTTTCGTGCAGCTTGATCGTATGGCGACTCGATCCATGCGTACATGCTTTCCGCAAACTTCGGCAGCCGAAAGAGGTAAATCGTATCGGGGGCAAAGTAACGGTAATAATCCTGCACGGCATTGCCTGTTTTCAAGTCCTTCAGAGGAGGCAGCAGCACATAGCGTAGTGCGGGTGAGGGCACCGCTTGGGGAGTGACAGTGAACTTCCTGACTTCATTTGGTTCTTGTACACGTGACGTACATACAGCGAGGCTGAGCAAGGATAACAGGCCAACCATAGTAATCTCCGGAATGATCTCAAACGAACCAACTGAAGGTGTATCTTGCGATTAACACAGCCCCTCGATTGCGCGTCGGGCTGTTATGAAAGTGGCTGTCAGCGTTGCCATTCGGGAAGCACATAACTTCCTGCGGAAAGGATGGGCATTGGTTTGGTGTCGCTGCTGGTCGTGCGTAAGACAGGGTGCTTTTGGGTGAGGCTCTCTTCGCGCAGGGCCAAGTAGGAGAAGGGCGACAATGGATCGGGGGTATCGTTCGTGAACTTCGGCAATGGAGTAGATTCCTGTGGGACGGAGGTAGTGAAAGTTGCAACTGCTGCTTGATGCTGAGCCGTAGATTGATGCCAAGCCATTATGCCGGTGACAACAGCGAGTAGGAGCGAAGCAGCCGTTGCCATCGGCCAAGCCCACGATGGTTTAACGGAACGTCGTCCCGCTTCGAAGAGGAGTCGATCTCGATCCAGCGTCGGTGCTGCGACCTTGAGTTGTCGCAGCGTCAGGCTCAGATCATCATTCGATTCAATGCGCATGGACTTCTCCTAACAGAACTCGCAGTTGAGTCAGGCCCTTGGAATAGAGGCGGTGGGCGGAACTGGAGGAGGTGGACATCACCTCGGCGATCTCTTCGAAGGTCAGGCCGCCCCAGAGATGGGCGATCATCACTTCTCGTTCTTCCAAGGGCAGTTGCTGCATGGCAGTTACCGCAGCGTCGGCATCCAGGCGTTGTGCGGGGTCGTGGACAAACCAATCGGGATTCGATTGACTATGCCGGGCCTCGTGCTTGTCGCGCCTTCGTTCTGATCGGCCGGCACTGATGGCGGCGTTACGCACCACTCGGAAGAGCCAGGCGGCTGGGTTGTTTGGTAGCGGTGTCGCTGCTGAGAGTTTCAGAAACGCTTCCTGCACCACATCTTCGGGAGTGCCACACCATTGCCGGGCGAGAAGCACCAGCACACTGGCATGGCGATCAAAGCATCGTCCTAGCTCAACGGGATCGATGGCTTTGGCTCCTGCAGATGGTTGCTATCTGATAGACGCCGCTGAAAGGATCTTATCCCAGGAATGCATCGAAATAATGCTGGACGTCAAGTACACTGCTCCCCCTCACCCCCAACCCCTCTCCCTCCAGGGGAGAGGGGAGAATACAAGCAACATCTTGTTAGTTGCTCGACATTGTTGGCAAGGAGATGATAAACTTCGTTCCTTTCCCCTTCTCGCTCTGCACCGCGATAGTGCCGCCGTGGGCTTCTACGATCTTTTTGAGGGTGGGCAGGCCCAGGCCGCTGCCGCCTTGACGCATGGAGAAGAAGGGTTTGAAGATTTGTTGCTGCACTTCTGGCGTCATGCCGATGCCGGTGTCGATGAAGTTGAGAATCAAGCGGTTCGGGGTGACGGTGCTGTCGAGTTCGCCCTGAATGGCGAGTGTACCGCCCTGGGGCATGGCTTGCACCGCATTGAGCATAAGGTTGAGCAGGCCCTGCTTGAAGGGTTCGACATCGAGTTCGATGCTGGGCAGGTCGCCGGGAAGGAAGGTCTTGATCTCGACGTTGGCTTTGCGGGCTGAGGGGCCGTAGAAGTCGACGAGGTCATCAATGATGTCATTGATCTTGGTGGGGGTCTTGCTCAGTTCCTTCTGCTGGATGAAACGGAGGAAGTCGTTCGAGAGTTCAGCGAGTCGATTGGTTTCGTGCTGGAGTTTGAGCACACGTTGATGAGATCGGCGTTCCTTGGGTGTCTCGGGCTCGTTGAGGTCTTCAGCGAGGAGTTGCAGGTTCAGCCCCAGCGTACTGACATGGTTCTTGATGTCGTGAATGAGCCTGCCGGTGAGCTGGGCCAACTCGGAATAAGCATCATCAGGAGGTATTTCGGTCATCGCAACCTCCGTTAGGCTTGACCTGCACCGGGTTTCCAGAGCACATCGCCTTCGCCGTCTTGATTTAACTTGCGAGCAAGGACAAAGAGATAATCGGAGAGTCTGTTCAGGTAGATGATCGTCTGGGGGTTGAGTCGATCGCGCCGGCTCAGGGTGACGACCTCCCGTTCCGCCCGTCGGCAGACGGTGCGGGCCAGATGGCACCAGGCTGAGGAGGAACTGCCACCGGGGAGGACGAAGCTGGTGAGGGGTTTCAGATGTTCGTTGAGGCGATCGATACCCTTTTCGAGTCGTTCGACCTGGGCTGGGGTGATTCTCAATCGCTTGCCCGGTTCTTCGTTCTCAGCCAGGGGGGTGCATAGATCAGCACCGACATCGAAGAGATCGTTTTGAATCAGCCGCAGGAAGGTCCAATCAGTCATGCCTTGGTGATGGGCGAGGAGCAGGCCCAGCATCGAATTGAGTTCATCGACGCTACCGTAGGAGGCGACTCGAATATCGTCTTTGGGAACGCGGGACATGTCGCCGAGGCCGGTCGTGCCATCGTCGCCGGTCTTGGTGTAGATGCGGGAGAGGTAGACCATGGCTGTCCTTGATGGCGGGGGAGGGTTTCTACTTTCGTTATATGGTAGTCATCACGCTCCGTCGTGATGGTTTGCCCGGCATAGACTTCATCCACTGCAACGGGATCTAGTCGTCGCCTCATCACGCGGAGCGTGATGACTACCATCATTCCATGATTGCTCGTCTCAATGCTTCAGTCATGGGAACGGCAGGTTGCCAGTGGAGGTTCTGCTTCGCTTTGGAGTTGGGGAAGTGCAAGGGCTTCCAGAAGGCTTCGCTGCGGTAGGTGGTGATGACGTTGGGCAACTGTCCCTTCGACCAGCGATGGTAGCTTTCGTAGAGACGGGACATGGGTTTGACTGTCCATTGGGGTACCCAAGCTGATCGGACTTTCTTGCCATGATGGCGATAGGCTTGGATCACTTGCTTGCAGGAGGGCAGGTCATCATCGAGGACATTAAACGCCTGGCCGACGACATCAGGAACGAGGCCGGCCTGTTTGATGGCGTCAGCACAGTTGTCGACGAAGGTGTAGGGCATGATGCGGTTGCCGAAGCGGAGTTGGAGCGGGCCGACCTTGAGGCCGACCCGGGCACTGAGGGCACCCCGGCCGGGGCCGAAGATAACACCGGGGCGAATGACGACCACGGGGAAACCCTGTTGTCGATGAGCCTCCCAGACGATCTCTTCCTGGACGACTTTACTGAAGGTGTAACTGTCTCGCAGTTGTGGCTTGGGATCGACCGGGCAGGTCTCATCGAGCGTGCCTTGTTTGGGAAGTACGCCCGCACCGTAGACGCCGAGCGAACTGACGAGGACGAAGCGGGGAGTCTTCGCTTGTTGAACTACCTGAACGAGCTTGCGCGTGGGCACCACGGTGTTCAGGAAGATGGTCGCAGCGGCTCCGTTCATCCCTGCGGCGCAGTGATAGACGACATCACAGCCTTGGAGGGATTGTTGCACCGCAGTCTCATCCATCAAATCGCCGGGGATGACTTCGATGAGGTGAGCATTCTCTTTGCCGGCGAATTGAAGAAGACTTTCGACATCGCTGGTGCCTCGGACGAGACAACGAACGCACAGACCATCCTTCACTAGCGAACGAACCAGTCGCTTGCCAAGGAAGCCTGTTGCACCTGTTACCAGCACTTTCATCAATCGCACCTTCACGTCTTGTTCTCCCCCTTTCCAAGGGGGAGTTAGAGGGGGTAGTTTCGGAGGAGCAGAACCCCACCCAACCTCCCCTTGGTAAGGGGAGGAGCCTGAAAACTCAGCACTCAGGACTCAGCACTCAGGGACTTTTTCTGACACACCCTCACCATCTCATCCATCAACCACGCATGTTGACGAATCTCCTGTGTCGTGATGGGGGGCGGCGTGCCATCCTGAATGCTCTCGTAGAACCGTTCGAAGAGGGTTCGCATGCCGGCAAAGTAATGTAAGTCAGCCTTCATGAAACGCCAGAGGTTCCACCAGGAACGACGGCTCGATTGTCGGGCAGCACGCCAGGTGAGATCAATCTTGGCAAAGGCGCCGGGCAAGCGGGCCGGGCGATAGATCTGGATTGATTGAGCATCGAGATCGACTTGGAGCCAGCCTTTCTCGCCATAGACACGGGTGACCCGCTGGGCTGGGATGCGGGTGAGGAATGTCAGGGTGCCGGTCGCCTCTTTGCCCTGAAGGTGCATGTGGAGTTCGTGAGGGAAGTCGTACTTGCCGAGGGAGAACCAGTGGGCTCGCACTTCGGGGCGTTCATCGGTCAGGAAATCGGTGATGCGATAGAGCGGGTGGGAGATGGTGTTCTGGAACAGTCCGCCGGGGAGTTGTCGAACCCAGTGGTTGGGGTTGGATGCGACCTGAGAACCGAACGCACCGGTGATGGGATAGCCGAGCACTGATTCGATATGTCGAACGGTGCCTAACTGGTTCTGCTTCACCAGTTCTCTCACTTCGAGCCAGATGGGGTCGAAGAGTTGGTCGTGACCGAGGCAGACCTTCTTGCCTTTCTCGTCGGCCAAGGCCAGAACGAGGTCGGCTTCTTTTTCGGTGAGGGTGAAGGGCTTCTCAACATAGACGTGGCAATCGGTCATCAGGGCCTGGAGGGCGAGGGCGGCGTGGGTCTGTGCCGGCGTGGTGATGTGTACGACATCGGGTTTGACCTCAGCCAGCATCTTGTCCACGTCATCGTAGTAGCGATCGATTTCAAACCGCTGCGCTGCCTGGCGGGCCAGATCGAGATAGCGGTCACAGACGGCGACGGTCTCAGCCCGGTCGATCTTGCGGAGTTCCTGCAGGTGAGCATCAGCAATCTGGCCGCAACCGATCAGGGCAATGCGGAGTCGGGTAGAGGCCATCGGTATCCTGAAATCAAGAGGCTGCAGTAACGCTAAGACCACTGCATTGTAGGTCATTTGCTATGACTCGGCAGCTTGCCCACCTTCACAAAACCTTCGCTGTATCTTCGTTAGACATCGAAGGGTGCCCGGTTATCATCACCCCATCGAACCAATTCAGGTTCCCTGGGAGACTGCCTCATGCTGAAGAAGCACCTTATCTTGCCCGTGAGTTTGTTTGTCAGCGCGTTCGGAATCACCACTCCGTTGCAGGCTCAGTTCTGGACGAATCAGATTGCTGATCCTGTGGTAGTTCAAATTGGCACCGGCGCAACGACTGTGAGTGGAACTGGGTATACCACCACACTGAAGCACTTTTTGGCGGGAGTGCCTTCGCAGGCTGTTCCCTTTAGTACGGCCAGCTTCTTGAATACGGGTGCGTCGGGCAGCCTGGTACTTAGCGCCAGCGCCACCTCTGAAGGTAACCTGACGAATTCCGTGGACAGAAATTATGTCGTAATGGCAGGCTACGAGGCAGCAACAGGGACGGCTCAAGTCAACGGCGCCACAGCGAACGCCAATCGAGTCATTGGGTTCGCCAACGTCGCTCCTTTTGTTGGACTTACCGGCACCACTACCACTGCCTATCCAGGGGCGCAGGCCACCAACTACAATACGAATAATGTTCGCAGTGCAGTCTCCACAGGCGGGCCTTCTTCCGATGCCTGGACCGGTGGAACAGGGACGACAGCTACGACGGCAGGCGTTCGTTACCAGACGACCACTCAGGTTTCATCCACCTCCACAAATGTACGCAGTGTCGATATCTACAACAACCAGCTTTTCACTACTTCAGCTTCTGGTGCGTTTGTTGGCGTCAACTCAGTGGGAGTCGGCACGCCAACCTCCAGCGGAGCTGTCATCAGCCTCATGATCGCCACGGGAACCGGCTCGTCACCCTATGAATACGCTGCCTACAACGACCCCAATGGAAACCAGACTAACCTGACGGCAAGCTTCGGCCTCAACCGGGTTTACGTTGCCGATGACCGCACCACGATTAACGCTGCTGGAGCCACCGGTGGCATTCAACGATGGTCGTGGAATGGAACGACATGGATTCTTGATTATACCTTGAACGACAATGTGCCAGCGCCGCCAACAGGCACTTCTCCAGTCATCGGGGGCGCGTGGGTTATCTGGCTACCTTGATCCCAACGGAATCGCAGTGTTGTATTTCTCCAATTCTGGCGGAACTGAATTGAGAGAAGTACTTGATACCGGGGCTGCCTCAACTTCGTTTTTGCTGGCAACCGCCGACACCAACACCGTCTTCCGCGGCGTGGCTCTGACCGTCGCTGTTCCTGAACCTACCACCTACGCACTGATCGGCATGACGGGTATCGTGGGGGCAGGGGTGTGGTTCCAACGCCGTCGCAAGCTGCAGACTGCCCGCTTTGCTCGAATCTAGTTATGGCTGTTCGTTCAGCAAACAACACTACCCCTGTGAGAGTTCCTCGCAGGGGTTATTCTTTGCCAGTCTGCTTCACATCTGACACTGCCTGGGTTACACTAAAGGTGTCACCCTCCTTTGGCACGTCATGCACCCTACCCACCGCCTGCTACAAGCACAGACCCGACGACAGTTCCTGCAACACGGGGCATTCAGCCTCGGTGGATGCGCGATGGCGTCGATGTTCTCAAATGCATCGGAAGGGGATAAGGCTGGTCCACTATCTCCGAAGAAGACGATGCTGCCAGCCAAGGCGAAGAATGTCATCTATCTACAGATGTCGGGTGCTCCACCGCAACACGATCTGTTTGACTACAAACCCAAGCTCAAAGAACTGCACCTGAAGCCATGCCCGGAGTCGCTGCTCAAGGGACAACGGTTTGCGTTCATCAAGGGGACACCGGTTCTATTGGGGTCGCCCTACGAGTTTACCCGCTGTGGCCACGATGAAGCATGGGTCAGCAGCCTGTTGCCTCACTTCCAGAAGGTTGCCCCAGAGGTGGCATTCCTCAAGGGAATGTACACCGATCAATTCAATCACGCACCAGCCGAGCTGCTGCTGTTCACCGGCTCGCCTCGTAATGGTGGGGCGGGCATGGGTTCCTGGGTCACGTATGGCCTGGGCAGCGAGAACCAGAATCTTCCCGGCTTCGTTGTCCTCATCAGCGGGGGCACTGATCCCACAGGTGGCAAAGCTCTCTGGTCGACCGGCTTTCTGCCTTCGGTCTACCAGGGGGTGCAGTGCCGAACAGCCGGGGAGCCGATTCTGTATGTGAACAATCCGCCGGGTATGGATCGGGACAGCCGGCGCAGCAGTCTCGATGCTCTGAAAGCGCTCAACGAGTTTGAACATCAACAGTTCGGTGACCCGGAGACGCTGACCCGGATCAGTCAGTACGAACTCGCCTTCCGCATGCAGATGACGGTGCCGGAAGTGATGGATATCGGCAAAGAGCCGGAGAAGATGCGGGAGAAGTATGGAGCCAAGCCGGGGATGAACAGCTTCGCTAACAACTGCCTGCTGGCCCGCCGGCTGGTGGAACGGGGGGTGCGGTTCGTACAACTGTTTGATTGGGGCTGGGACTGTCATGGCACGGGCAAGGGGGATGACATTGTCGAGCACTTGCCCAAGAAGTGTAAGGAAGTGGATCAGTCGATCGCTGCACTCATCACTGATTTAAAGGAACGGGGTCTGCTCGACTCGACCCTCATCGTGTGGGGCGGCGAGTTTGGCCGAACCAGCATGAACGAGGCTCGGGGCGGCTCCACATTCCTTGGGCGAGATCATCACCCCCATTGCTTCACGATGTGGATGGCGGGGGCAGGGATCAAAAAGGGAACCGTTCACGGACAGACCGACGAGCTGGGATACTTCATTACTGAAGGCAAGACCAGCGTTCACGATTTGCAGGCGACCATCCTGCAACTGCTGGGTCTTGATCCGTACAAGTTCCGATTTCCTTACCAGGGGCTGGACCAGCGGTTGATCGGCGTTGAAGGAGGAGTGGAGTTGATCAAGGGAGTGATGTCATAAGAAGCTAAGAGTTAGTGGTTTGTGTCATTTAAAAGTAATGGATTTGCTTGTTAGCCCCTGATAAGGGGCGACCTGGTAGTAGCTGGCAGTGCGAGCTGCCAGTAGAAAGGGATTAAATGAAGAGCCCCGGAGGGGCGATTGGAACGTGGGTTCTGTCCCAATCGCCCCTTCGGGGCTCGATGGTTTTGTTTTTCCATACTGGCAGCTCGCGCTGCCAGCTACTTCCAGGTCGCCCCTTATCAGGGGCTTCAATACTCAGCAATTGTGTTCGCCAATGTGACGAAACACTAGAGCTAGAACTTCGTCTTCCCTTTCAGTTTGAAGGTAGTTAAGATTCTCAGTCGTCGCAAGGAAGCACACAACACAACGTACAGAGCAACGGAGCGTCAAGGATGGCCCACCGCGCAGGCACTTCACCGGTTCTCACTGAGAACAACATTCATAATTGGGTTGGCGAAGCACAGTTCAACCGTGGCATGCAATATGTCAACGAGGGGTTGATCATTCCCCGTTCAGTTCATGGCAATGTGGTAAGGGGCTGGTGCCTTCCCCGCGCTGGTCAGCCGGGCAGCTACTACGTCTGGGCGAGATTGCGCGGCCTGCGTGTAGGTGACGCCCATTGCACTTGCCCACTCGGCAAGTATGGCATCTGCCCCCATGTTGCGGCTGTGCTGGTTGGCTATGTTCGCAGTCCTGAAAGCTATCAGCGATCACTTTGGCAGCGTATGAAGAACTGGTTCGGCGGAAGGTCCTTGGTGCAGATACCTTTACAGTTGCGGCAGCCACCTGTTGCCGAGAGATCGACACAGGCGGCATAGGTATGTCGTTGAGAAGAATGATGCGTTATACCAGCCAGCCACCGGTGATGGGGAGCACCTGGCCGGTGATGTAGCTGCTTTCATCCGCAGATAAGAAGAGCACGGCGTTGGCGATGTCGCTCGGTTGGCCCAGTCGACCGACAGGAATCTGCTTCACATACTCGGCCAGCATTTCCGGCTTGATGGCGGAGATCATATTCGTTTCCACGACTCCCGGAGCGATGGCGTTGACGGTGATCTTGCGCTTGGCGAGTTCCTTGGCGAGCACCTTGGTCATGGCGATGACGCCGGCCTTGGCGGAAGAGTAGTTCACCTGGCCATGGATGCCGATGAGGCCGGCAACGGAGGAGATGTTGACGACTCTGCCGCCGTCGCGCATGATTTCGGAGCCGAGCTTGTTGCTGTAAAAGACACCGGTGAGGTTGGTATCGATGACCGCCTGCCAGTCGTCAGCGCTCATCTTCTTGATGGTGCGGTCACGCAGGATGCCTGCATTGTTGACGAGAATATCGAGGCCGCCGGCTTTGGCCTTGATGTTCTGCATGAGTTGAGCGACGGAATCGTACTTACTCACATCGGCTTCCAACACATGAACGGCCGTCTGCGCCGTGTGATTTAAGCCGTTCAGCCGTTGTTGCAGCATCCTTGGCGTTCTGGCCTTCAGCGTCGGCGAAGTAGTTGACGATGCAGGTGGCCTTAGCGTGGGCGAAGGCTTCGAGGATGCTGGCCCCGATGCCCCGGGAGCTACCGGTGACCAGGACCACTTTGCCGGTGTAATCGTAACGAATGCTCATGATGGTGTGTATCTGAGAGAGGAATGGAAAAGACCTGAAGAGCGGTAAACTCTTCAGGTCATGATATTAGGGAGCAGTGGTGGGATGAAGGCTTACTTGAGTTTCGTGGTCATGGTCTGAGTGATGTTGGCGGTGCCGAACGCCCCCATTTCCATTTCACTGACCGTCTTGACAGTAATCTCCTGCACGCGGCCTTTGGCATTGTCAAACAAGGTGTTGCCGGCGGCTTCCTTGGTTTTCATGTTGATCTGCATCGGAGCGTTGGGGTCAGGTTCCATTTTCATATCCATCTTCATGTCGACTTTATCGAAGTCTCCTGACTTGCCCATGTAGGTATATTTTGTGGTGTTCTTCATGGTGCCCATGGGCCCAAGCTTCATATCCATATTGCGGCTCCAGGTCGTCTCACGGGCCACGGGTACTTCCTTGGGAAGTATCAGCATGGATTGGTTCATCATGTTCTTCAAAGAGTCTTCGGAGAACATGTTGCCGCCAAAGCCGCCTGCCGCGCCGCTGGTGAGATTCTTGAGCTCATCCATCAGCTTCTCGGGCATTTTGAAATCGCTGACTTCGCCACGGGTTGACATGGTCATTTTCATGGCTCCGTCGGTCATAGCTTTGAAAATGCCGGCCATGGCTGCCAGCGGTCCCTCGGGTTCCTTGTCGCTTTTGGAATCAAACTCCATGGTGCCGATCGGGCCGCCTTCCATGACCATCTTCACCCGATCGATCTTTTGCTTGAGTTTGGCGTTGCCTGTGGCGGTGTCTACTGAATCGACCGTTTGAGTCGTTTCGAGGGTCATGTTCATCTTGATTTCGAATTCCTGCCCATTGATATTCATCTTCATGTTCTGGTTCTGTTCCATGACGTAGCTGTTCTTGCCGCCGGGCGTGAACTGGTAGCGGAGTTCCTGTCCCTGGCTCCAGGCGGGCAGTGCGGTGACGAAGGCCAGGACGATTGTGGAATAACACTTCATACGGAATGACATGGTTTGACTCCGAGGGGAGGGAGATCGCTGATCCATGGAGATTATTTTAGGGGAAAGCGACAGGGGAAACAGCAGCTTAGGAAAAGAATGAGATCAACTGGGTTCTCGGGAGGGCGAGGCTCCTGCCGAGCTAATATCAATCGCAGTACGGCTCGGCAGGAGCCTCGCCCTCCCTCATCCTAGTTCAGCCCCGGATCGGTCGGTTTGATGCGGATGCCGAGGGCGTCGTCCAGAGCCTTGCCGGAGACCTCAGCCATGCAGGCTTGGTAGAGGTTCTGGTCTTTGGTCCAGAAGAGGTGTTCGGAACGAGCGGGGATGACGTGCCAGGAATCATCTTCGAGTTCGCTTTCGAGTTGATCAGGCCCCCAGCCAGCGTAGTTGACTAGGAACAGGGTGGGTTCCTGGTGTTTTTTGATAAGTTCAGTGAGGTGATCGGGAGCAAGCGCGCCGTAGATGCCCGGCATGACTTCCATATCGGCGAGGGATTTGATGGTATGAGCGGCGGCGAGCGGTCCGGAAACGGGGCCGCCCAAATGTAGGGGCTTGTCCCAGTTGGAGCGTATCTCAAAGACTTCTTCAGCAATATCGGCGATGGTTTTCTTGACGGGCTTGTTGATGATCACCCCCGCAGCGCCTTCTTCGGTGTGATCAAAGATCAACACGACCGACTTGGCGAAGTTGGGGTCGAGCAGTTTATCGGATGCCAGGAGGAGATGGCCTTTGAGGGATTTCATGGGGGTATTGTAGGGAGCAGCAAAAGGTAAGAGCGTGGAATGTAGGCCCAAGGGCCTGTTGCCATGACAGCCTGAAGCGCCAGCGAGGGTGGATCACGCGATTGCACGCGCCCCCTCGCTGGCGCTTCAGGCTGTCATGGCTAATCGCTTCAACAGCTCCAGCGCCTGGTCTCGATTGGTGATGGCCTCGTTCAACTGCTCTGTTCGCACCGCATCGAGGAGTTCCTTGAAGCGGGGGCCGGGTTTGATGCCGAGTTGGGCGACATCCTGGCCGGTGACGAGGACGGGGGGTTGCAGGTCATCACTCGACCAGTGCTTCAGAGCGCTCCTGGCAATAGGCATGGCCTTCACGAGGCCAGTGCAAGCCTTGAATACCTGCGTCCAGCAGTGCCAGCAAGTCATCACGCTGAGGATGGGCCAGGATGGGCTTAAGCTGTGCCCAGGGCACCTGATGGGCTTCGCGCAGATACTTCCAGAGTCAGCACCAGGTATTCCACATGAGCAATCTCAGAGGAGGAGAGCCTGAAGTGACTTCCGAGAGATTCGTGCAGTTCACTCTTTTGCAATGGCTGCGAGGCCCGCAGTTGACGCTGAACATCGAGAAGCAGTGCAGCCCAGGCGAGCGGGAAGCTGACCTCCGCCGGCAGGTTATGCACTAAACGAAACTCGAACGGTTTGTCGGCAGTGATCTCGCTGGGCCAGGCGAACTCGGTCAGCAGCGTTTGGAGCAACTGTAACTGAGTCAAATAGTGCAGGGCCTTGAGCCGTTCCTTGTGGATCAGCATCTTCTTGAGTTCTTCGGTGATGCGTTCTGCACTGACCTGCTTGAGCTGAAGATGCATCATCTTGATGGCATCGGCGGTCTTCGTATCCAGATCGAACGCCAGCCGACTGACGAAGCGGATGGCCCGCAGCATGCGCAGCTTGTCTTCCTCAATCCGCTGAACTGGATCGCCGATGGCTTTCACGATACGCAGCTTCAAATCATCCTGACCGCCGACGTAGTCGATCACTTCCTCTTTGAGGGGATCGTAGAAGAGGCCGTTGATGGTGAAGTCGCGCCGGAGGGCATCATCTTCTGGGGTGCCATATTTGACACTGTCGGGATGGCGACCATCGCTGTAGGTGCCATCGCTGCGGAAGGTGGCGACCTGAACGTGGAGGCCCGGTTCATCGCCGAGCACTTCGATGACGCCAAACTGGGCACGACGGCGAGAGTTCGGCGGAAGAGCTTACGCACCTGAGGCGGGGTGGCGTCGGTGGCTACATCATAATCGTGAGGGGTGCTGCCCAGGAGCATGTCGCGCACGCAGCCACCGGCCCACAGTGCGGTGAAGCCTGCCTCACGCAGACGGCTGACTATCTGCAGCGCGAACTGCTTCATCGACGACGGACTGGGGTGCGGCGTCGGGCTGGATCCAGATGGCGAGTTGATTGCGGCCATAACGGCGAACATCCCACAGATCAGCGTCGGGTAACAGTTTGGCGTCGAAGTCGTCATCGGTCTGCAAGACGATGCTTGAACCGACGGCGACCTTGCTTTTCAAAACAGTGACCATCCAGATGATGGCTTCCTTGTGCGTTTCGATATCGGTGTAGGGCGGGCCGAGGAAGTAGTTGGCGGGCACCGTGGGGATCGCTCCTTTTTCGATCCAGCGATAGGCATCGACCTGGAGCACGCGGGTACGATCAGCGACGCCGAAGGCCTTGGCGTGCTTGAGAATCGCCTGCACCGCGAGGCCGTCCTTCTCGATGAACGTCGTCTGCCCGGCACCGCGGCTGAGAGCTTCCAGGCCGACCGCCCCGCTGCCGGCGAAGATGTCGTAGAAGGGCTGGTCGGGAATGACGTTGGCCAGGATGTTGAACAACGCCCCACGAGCCCGGTCGGACATGGGCCGCAGGTTCGGATCGAGTTTGACCTCGATCTTTCGGCCTCCCAATTCACCGGCAATGATGCGGACACGATACTGCACTAGGAACCTCGAGATTATGGTTTACAGGCCTAAAGGGCCGAGAGAGCATAGCTCTGGGTGTCTAAAGACCAAGTTTGTTCCAAGCCCCAAAGGGGCGAGAGAGTGCGCTCGCTTTCGAGCTTCTCTCGCCCCTTTGGGGCTTAGTGGTTGATGTTCTAACAGATACCCAGAGCGTTGCTCTGGGCTATGCTGCTCTCGGCCCTTTGGGCCTGAACATAGACACATCACCATTATACATCGTTCACCATCTTCTGTAGGAGGATAACGGCTGCACTCTTGAGTTCGGATGGGGCAATGGTTAGGATAGGTATACCTGCCAGCGATCCTGCCGTTTGATCCCACCTGTGAGCTTGTACGATGCTGCGTTTCTTCGCTTCTCTTGTTGTTCTGGTCTGCGCCTCTTCTTTGCTGTTCGCACAACCGACGCCCCGGCTGACGGTGATCAGCCCTCTGGGTGGTCAGGCGGGTACGAGTGTGCAAGTGACGATCACCGGGGTCGATCTTGAGGATGTCACCAATCTGATGATCTCGCCCTCTGGGTTGACTGTTGAGCGGATCCCTGTTCCACCGAAGGCTGAACCAGCCAAGGCTGCACCAGCCAAGACGGAACCGGCGAAGAAGACGGAGCCAGGCAAGAAGGCAGAGCCAGCCAAGAAAGAAGAGCCTGCCAAGAAGCCGGAGCCGCCGAAGCCTGAGTTCGTTCCGAACCAGTTCATCATCAAGATTCCCAAGGAGATGCAGCCAGGCAACTTCGATGTTCGGGCCGTGGGAGCCTATGGCATTACCAACCCTCGTACCTTTGTCGTTGGTGAACTTCCTGAAGTGATGGAGAAGGAGCCGAACAACGATGTGCCTCAGGCTCAGGCGCTTGGCATGAATACCACGGTCAACGGCACCATAGCGGCACCGAATGATGTTGATTACTTTTCTGTAACCTGCAAGAAGGGCGAGACGGTGCTGGTGCAGGTGGCTGCGGAGAGCATCGACAGTCGGCTTGAACCCGATGTACGGGTCTTCAATACGGCTGGTCGGCTGATCGCTGCCAATCGTCCTCGTGCAGAGCCGGACGGTTTCTGCCAGTTTACCGCCGCTGCTGATGGCATCTATTACATTCGGCTGTGTGCTCATGCTCATGTGGAAGGCAATGCTGAATCGTTCTATCGGCTGAGTGTCTCCACTCGTCCTTATATCGAGGCGATCTATCCCAATGTCGTCGAACCGGGCAAGGCAGCGTCGGCAACACTGTGGGGTCGTAACCTGGTAGGGGCTACGATTGATCCGCAGTTCAAGGTTGCTGGTCAGCCGGTTCAGAAGTTGAACGTGACGCTGGCTCCGCCGAGCGAACCGGCTGCGATGCAGCAACTGGTCGGTTCGCCCTGGTCGCCTCCCAATCGGGGTGGGCTGGACGCCTACTTCTACCGGGTCAAGAACGCCAGTGGCTGGTCGAACAGCGTACCTATCGCCTACGCCCACGGGCCGGTGGTTCTGGAGAATGGCGATCATGGCAGCTTGGCCAAGGCTCAGCAAGTGCCTGTCCCTTGTGAGATCGTAGGCCGCATTGAACGGGCTAACGATCGGGATTGGTACACGTTCACCGGGAAGAAGGATGAGGTGCTTGCGATTGAAGGGTTCGCTGAACGAATGGGGATTCCCGTCGATCTGTATTTCGAGGTTCGGCGGGACGATGGCAAACTCGTCGGCGAGTTTGATGAGAACCCTGACCAGACGCCGTATCATCGCTTCTTTTCCCGCACCGATGACCCAAGCACCCGAGTGGCGCTGCCTGCGGATGGCAAGTATCTGCTGATGGTCAGCAGCCGGGATGCTACTCTGCGGGGCGACCCTCGGTTGACCTATCGCATCAGTCTGCACAAGCCTCGTCCTGACTTCCGTGCGGTGGTGGTGGATGCTCATCCCACCAATCCCGGTTCGCTGCGACTGGTGCCGGGCGGCAGACAACACGCCGACATCATCCTCTATCGGAAGGATGGTTTCGCAGGGCCGGTCACCCTGAGTGTGGAGGGGCTGCCTGCCGGGGTGACGTGTACCTCAGCGGTGGTGCCGGCCGGGGCGATGACGGGGTCGCTCGTCTTCACTGCTGGTGACAAAGTGGCTGAGTTCAACGGTGCGATTACCATCAAGGCCAGTGCCACCATTGATGGCCAGCTGGTTAGTCGTGAAGTGCGTTCGGGTTGTTTGATCTGGCCCAATGCTAACGAAGCCGCTAATGGGCCGGGCATCAGTCGGCTCTGTCGATCGACAGTGCTGGCGGTAAGGGCCGGGCAGCCACCGTTTAAGATCACTCAACCGAGCGATGCACTGGCGTTACCGCTGGGAGGAAGTCAGAACCTCAAGCTCAAGATCGAACGTATCACACCGGAAGCCAAGCAGCCGATCGTACTGAATGCGGTGCATCTGCCGGCAGGAGTGACGTTCAATAACAACAACCAGCCGCTGACGATCCCTGCTGATAAGAACGAGATCGAGGCCAAACTGCTGATTCAAGGCAATAGCGCTGTGGAACAGTTTCCTCTGGTGCTGCGTGGCGTCGCCCAGGTGCCTTTCGCCAAAGACCCCAAGGCGAAGCAGAAGCCGAACACACAGATGGGGGAGACGGCGAGCGTGACCACCGTCACTGTCTATCGCAAAGTGGTTGATCTCGTGCTGCCTGCTGCTACGTTCGATCTGAAGCAGGGGGCTGAGTTGACGATACCGATCAAGCTGACTCGGCTACATGGCTATCAGGGGCCGATCACTGTGCAGGTGCAGGGCTTGCCTAAGGGGGCGACAGCAGCGGCTGTCACCATTGCGGAGAAGGCGAACGAAGGGAAGCTGGTGATCAAGGCAGCGAAGAACGCAACGGAGACTAAAGCGGGGGCGGTGACGCTTCGCAGCAGCGGCACTGTTGGCGGTATTACGCTGAACAGCGAGGCGAAGGTTAGCATTAACGTGGTGAAGTAGTGGTATTTACTCCTCCCCTTGCCAAGGGGAGGTTGGGTGGGGTTCTTTCGTAGCGTTCAACCCCCTCTAACTCCCCCTTGGTAAGGGGGAGAACCAGAGACTACTTATTCGGTATCGGTGGGATAGGAATGTTCGGAAAAGCCGGGGGTGTTTGAACTCCGGGGTTCGTTGTGACTTGCTTCAGCTTGGCAGCCCAGGACTGATAGAGTTGGGCCATTCCGGAATCGGCGGAGGTCAGCTTCGTCTTCCGCTCCTTCGAGTCCTTCACCAAAGGATGATCTTTCCATTCGTTGCTGCTGCCGAACTTCTCGATGACCTTGTCATAGAAGCCGACCGCCCGGGTGAGTTCGCCGAGGTTCTCATTGGCACGGGCGGCGCCCACCAAGGCCCGCAGTTGAATATCGCTGTTGCTGGCGACGGCGCTTAAGTTTTCGTAGTCTTTGGCAGCCTGCTCAAATTCCTTGAGGGCCGACTGCGGATCCATAAACAGGCGGTTGAACCCACGATCAAACGCCTTATCGGCGATGCCCAACTGGATCGCCTGGCCCGCAGGGCCTGACTTCCAGCTCGCTGATACATCTTCGAGGTTGTCGCGTTTTTCGTAGTATTGAGTCCACGCCCGGGAGACCCGGTTAGCGGCTGTGCCGGACCAGTACCAGTAGACGATGCCCAATACCACGACCAGCCCCACCATCAGGAGGATCATCATCGAGGGACGTTTGATGCCGGTGCTGATCTGGTTCAGTCCTTTGACGAGATCATTTTCCGCCAGACGATGCCGTTCTTCAGCCTTCATTGCGAATTCCTGAACGAGAGACCATTACCATCTTAGATGGAGAGGTGAACGGGTCAATGGGTGTCTCATACCAGACCGACGCGCCAGCGAGGGTGGGCCAGGTGATTGCACGCACTCCCTCGCTGGCGCATCGGGCTGGTATCAAGTTGCCATTATGCCATTGCTACCTTTTTGACAGCCTTTTTTCGCACTGCTTCCTTCCGTCCACTGAGGACCTCGTAATGCCGGCAGAGCCACCAGAACAACCAGATCAGGTTCAGCATCAGCATCGTGGCATAAAGAATCTGGATCGTATACCAGACTGGTCCATAACGATCCATCGGGCTGTACTGGTACTCCATCAGCGGCATCATGATATGCACCCCCGGATGGATACCCATCAAAGGCAATTCACAATCATTATGGCTGATGACCCAGCAGGAAAAGACAATGGCCAGCGCCAGGTGGAACATCGTGAGAAAGAACGTCACAGTAAAGGCATTCTTCCGCCAACGAGAGAGCATCCAACTGAAGGGGAGCAGAATCAGACACGAGACACAAAGAATGTACGCCCCGGAATCGCGAAACAGTCCGCTGAGCATAGGCGTGATGATTACCACTACCACAGGGAAAGTAAAACTGGCAATGAGCGCGCGGCAACGCTCCGGGCCACGAGCGAACAGGCAATGCCATGCAGAACTGAAAGCATGATGGCCAAGGTGCCCATGAGAACCGAAATCAGCGAGCCGAGGATAGTTGCGTTTCCGAAGAGGTTGAAAAAGAGCATCATCACCAGGATGAGCACATAGGTCTTCTTGATATGCCTCCAACTGGCGAGGAAGGCGCCCTGGATGACTTCCCACGGTTCCATGGGCGTCACCAGCACGAACTCGAAGAAGCCTTTGCGACGGTCGTTGATGATGGCCAGGCCCGCCACCAGACTGGCAATGATTGCCAGGCCCAGCCAGATGAAGCTCATGAAGATCATCGCTGATTCGCGATGGCTGAAGAACCTTTCTTCAAAAAAGAAGAGCATCGCCACGATAAAGATCACCAGGATCCAACCGCCCAGTTGAGCGCGCTGCAGGTGCTGTTCCCGATCATAAACCCAGGCCCGGCGGGATCGCTGCCAGAGAGGGTTGTGGATCGGCATCCAGAGCCAGCGGTCTGCCTGTTGCTTGGGAAGCAGCCCCAGCAGCCTTGAGGTGATTGGCTTCAGGATGATGACGTTACCGATGAAGGTGATGATCTTTCGCACACCTTTGGCGAACTTGCGCGGCCCTGGATCGATACGTACGTTGCGGATGGCGAGGAAGATCAGCAGTAACGACCAGAGGAACGGAAAGATCAATAGATAGTAAAAGTACCAGGAACCGAGTTCCATCTGAAGCTGTGTGGCCATGGAATCGTTGACGGCCACAACGAATGAGGCGACAGGATTCATGAGCCCGACGATGATGAACCAGGCCATCTGCCACCAATGGATTGTCTGCATGTTAGCAGCGGAGTATCCCCCCGAATAGACAATCATGAGCTGCACGCCGAGCGAGAGGAGCAGCGGCACAATGATCAGCCAACAGAGCATCCACCAGTAAGTGCGCACCAGGGCGCCCAAGGTCGTTTTGGTGGTCGTTGAGAAATAGATGGCGAAGGCGCTGACATAGAGCACCAGCAGCAGCGTGGCGATCATGCCATAGCCGAAGACACGCACATTCACGCCGCCAAAGAGCATGGTGATAGCGACGATGGGGATGCCGCTGACGATGAGCATGAGCATCGAGACGACTCTGCTGCCCAGCTTGCCGAAGATGATTTCCTTATTGGTGAGTTGGGTGGTGAAGAGGAGGTCGAGCGTTTTCTGCTCACGCTCGCCGGAGATGACGCCGGTCAGGAAGAAGGGAACGAAAAGAAACACGGTGAGGTACTGCACCCAGAGATAGCTGAGGAAGAAGACCTCGGCCATCTTGGCCATGCTGGCGGTAGTCATGCCGCCACGCATGGTGTATATCCACTGCGTTTCCTGATAGACAATGAGCAGGACAATGAGCACCAGTACGCCAAAGAGGACGCGATTTTGGTAATAGCGCCAGCGGCGTGCCATCTCGACCAGTTCCTTGGCGAAGATGGGCCCGAAGAGATCGGTGATGAGGGAAAGCATGCTTGCGTTTCCAGGGGTTGATTGAGCGTTACGATAACAGAAGAAGGAGTCAGGAGCCAGAAGCCAGTAGCCGGAATAATGGGAAAGAGGGCGATCACTGTGCCCCGTGCATCCTTGTCTTGAAAACATTGGTTGTTGCGTACGACGGCGGTACAATCATGCAAATGACACCAGTGACGCAAATGTTGGCCGCGGCTGTAACCGGGAATGCGTAAGCCTCGGCAGATTTACTTCCGATGGTGTATGGAGAGTTACGGATCCTGGCCGCACAGCGTCTGCGCGAGACACCGGGGCAGACGTTGCAGCCGACCGCTCTGGTCCACGAGGCATACCTACGGCTGGTCGGCAACGAAGACACCACCTGGGAAGGCCGGGGGCACTTCTTTGCCGCGGCGGCTGAAGCGATGCGACGCATTCTCGTCGAAGCTGCACGCCGCAAGAACCGGCTGAAACACGGCGGCGGTGTTTGTCGTGTACAACTCGACGAGTTGGACCCGGCCGCCGAGATGCCCCATGAAGACGTTCTGGCCCTTGATGAGGTGTTGCCCCGGCTCGAGGCTGAAGATCCGCAGGCGGCTCGCATTGTGCATTTACACTTTTTCGCGGGTGTGCCGATCGACCAAATAGCCGAGATGCTGGGGGTCTCGCGGACCACCGCATACCGGCAATGGTCCTATGCCCGCGCCTGGCTGCGCTGCGAATTGAAGCACGATGACCAGAATCCGTGAGACGTTTTGAAGCAGACGTCGCATAGAGAGATGTGAAAGTCTGTCACGAGTTCCCCATGTCCCTGAATGCAAAAACACTGTTCCTGGATGCACTGGAACGATCGACCGAGGCGGAACGTCTCGCTTTCCTGGATAGCGCCTGTCGAGACGCTGCCGTGAGACGTCGGGTCGAGGCGTTATTGCGGGCCCATGCCGAGGAGGATGTGCTGCTGGACCGTTCCGCCTCGGAGCACCTGACTGCTGTGGACGAGATGGGGCTCGGCATTCTCGACCCGACAGAACGGCCCGATGCCCTCGGCCGCCTCGGTCATTACGATGTGCTCGAGTGTATCGGTCAGGGGGGGATGGGCATCGTTTTTCGTGCCTTCGACAACAAACTACACCGTATCGTGGCCCTCAAGGCGCTGGCTCCCCTGTTGGCGTCGCACCTGCCGACACGCCGGCGATTCCTTCAGGAGGCCCGAGCTGCAGCCTCCGTCGTTCACGAGCATGTCGTCGCCATTCATGCCGTCGAGGACGCCGAGCAGGTGCCTTACCTCGTCATGCAGTTCGTGCAGGGCACCACGCTCCAGGAGAAGATAGACCGCACCGGCCAGATTCCTCTGAAAGAAGTGCTGCGCATCGGTCATCAGGCAACACTCGGTCTGGCTGCGGTGCACCGGAAAGGGTTGATCCACCGAGATGTGAAGCCCGCCAACATCCTGTTGGAAAACGGAGTAGAGCGCGTGCTGCTGGCCGATTTCGGTCTGGCCAGCGCCACCGACGAAGCCTCCACGCCTCGGAACGGCGGAGTCGCGGGAACGCCGGCTTACATGAGCCCTGAACAGGTTGCCGGCCTGCCAATCGGCCCGCCCAGCTATCTCTACAGCCTGGGCGCTACGTTCTATGCGATGGTAGGTGGTCTGCGCTCCGTACGACGGAGAAACAGCCGATTTGCTGCAACGGGTGCGGCAGGAAGCACCGGTGTCGATTCAGGAACGGAACCCGACGACACCTCGCTGGTTGGCGGCACTGATCGAACGGCTCATGGCCAGGGAGCCTGCTGATCGATTTGCCTCAGCCGACGAGGTGGCGGAGTTGCTGGGGCGCCGACTGGCGGAACTCCAGAGCGACCGAGCGGTCCAACAGCTCCCAACTCCTCATCGTCCTTGGATCGCTCTGGCAGGCGCAGCGGTGCTTGCCATCATGGCTCTGGTAGGGTGGCAATGGTGGCCGACGCCGAAAGATGGCAGTGCCTCCAGTTCTTCTACGGCGCTTCCAACTGCCGACGGAGCCGGTGGCACTCAAGCCGGTTAAGACGCTCACGGGGCACACGGCGGGGGTGCTAGCTGTAGAGTTTTCACCAGATGGCAAACTACTGGCGTCCGTCGGAGAGGATCGCAGGCTTCTGCTGTGGGACGCCGACCGGGGAACCTACCGCGCCATTCCCACGGAACACGCGGGACACGTCGTAGGCGTTGCCTTCTCCCCGGATGGAACCCGCTTAACTACCGTCACCAGTGCCGCCGATTCCTGTTGTGTCCGCTTGTGGGATGTCGATACCGGTCAGTCCCGGGGGACGTTGGGCGGCCCGAACTCCGGCATTTGGGGCGCCGCCTGGTCACCAGATGGAAAAAGGATTGCTGCCGTCGGCTGGGACAATACGCTTCGGTCGTTTGATGTGGCAACCGGCGCTGAATGCCTCAGCATACCCGAGGTCTGCCCACGGTTCACCCGCGGCTTGGCTTTTGCCCCTTCAGGGAAGTGGATTGTCACCGGCGGCACCGGCGCAACCAGGATATGGGACGCGAACACGGGGGCGGCGGTGGCCACTGAGCCCATGCCGACCATGTGCCCGACCTTCCTGCCTGATGGCGGCATCGCGGGCTGGCAGTTCGACACCGGTCGAGTCATCGTCTGCGATCTTCCGTCCGGCAAAGTGCACATGGCGTGGCCTGCTCACCGTGGCCTGATCAATGGACTGGCTGTCTCTCCGAACGGCCGCTGTATTGCCAGTTTTGATACCGAAGGGACGGTCCGTATCTGGCAGATTGACGGAGCCGAGCCCATCGAGGTTGCCACCTTAACGGGCCATCGCGGCGGCATCTACTTTGCCGCCTTTACCCCAGACGGCACTCGTCTGGCCACGGCAGGTCAGGAGGATTTCACCGTGAAACTGTGGGACCTCCCCCCAGTCTGTCACACGAAGAAATAAGAATTTGCTGAGAATCGTGGGACACTTTGCAGAGTATGTCGCATTGTCTTTACTTGATCATTCAGTGAGACAACCATGCGCCGTTATTTTCTGCTTTTCACACTGGTATTAGCTGCTCTCCCGGCTCCGCTCGCTGCTCAGACGTACACCTGGTCCGGGCTTGCCAACACCACCTGGAACAGCACGTCTCCAAACTGGAACGGGTTGGGGACGTGGACCAACAGCGCGACCAGCGCCGCTCTGTTCGGCACCGTGGCCAACCCCATGACCACCCTCGGCGATAACATCACCGCGAACACCCTGTCGTTCTCGGCCAACGGGTACGACATCGCCGGGGGCGGGTTCTCGCTCACCCTGGCCGGGTCGGGCTCCGGCGTGGATGTCTCCAGCGGCGTCTCGGCCACACTCGGGATGGTGATCGCCGACAGCGGCGGGGTCGGCCTGACCAAGACCGGGGCCGGCACGCTGGTCCTGTCCAATGTGGCCAATACGTACACCGGGGTCACAACCCTCAACGGCGGGGTGTTGAGCGTGCAGTCCGTGGCCAACTCCGGATCGGCCAGCGGCATCGGTGTCGGGTCGGGCCTCGTCTTTGGCGGCGGCACTTTGCAGTACGCCAGCACGACGACCGACGGCAGCACTAACCGAACGGTCATCCTCAACAGTGGCGGCGGCACCTTCGACGTCCCGACCGCAACCCGTTCTCTCAACCTGACCGGCACGCTGTCCGGGTCCGGCACGCTGACCAAGACCGGCAGCGGTTTCCTGTTACTTGCCGGAAATAACGCGGGATTCTTCGGGGCGGTCGCGGTCAATAACGGAGGGCTGACCCTCATCCCGGCGGCGTCCGGGTGGTCGAGTTCGGCGTTCACCGTGGCCTCCGGCGGCACCCTGTTCCTGTTCGCGTCCCCCAGTGACCTGACATACTCCCTCGGATCGCTGGCCGGGACCGGACAGGTGCGGTTGTCGGCAGGCGCGGGTGTCAACACGACCCTGTCGGTCGGTGCGGACGGCACCAACACCGAGTTCAGTGGCGTCATCAGCCAGCAGGGCACTGGCACGGTCGCCCTGACCAAGGTCGGCACCGGCACCCTCACCCTGTCGGGCGCAACCAACACCTACAACGGGGCGACGACGATCAACGGCGGGGTGCTGAGCGTCCAGTCCATCGCCAACTCCGGGTCGGTCAGCGGCATTGGCAGCGGGTCAGCCATCGTGTTCGGCGGCGGCACCCTGCAATACGCTAATACCACCACCGACAGCAACACTGATCGCACGGTGACGCTGAATAGCGGCGGCGGCACGTTCGACGTATCGACCGCAGCCCGCTCGCTCACCCTGTCCGGCACTATCACCGGCGGCAGCGGGCTGACGAAGACCGGGGCCGGCAGTCTCACCCTGACTGGCGCGAGCGACTACACCGGCGGGACAACGATTTCGGCCGGCACCCTTCGAATCGGCGGCGGCGGGGCGACCGGCAGCATCATCGGCAATGTGACGAACAACGCCGCCCTGGTGTTTGACCGATCGGATTTCTTCTCGGAGTTCCACGGTGACATCTCCGGCAGCGGATCGCTGACCAAGGTAGGGGCCGGTCACGTCGTCCTGGACGGGACGAATACCTATTCCGGCGGGACGACCATCACGGGCGGGGTGCTGCAAATCGGCAAAGGTCTCGCCGCGGGCAGCATCACCGGCAACGTGACGAACAACGCCTCCCTCATCTTCGCGAGGTCGGATAATACGACGTTCGCCGGGAATATCTCCGGGAGCGGGAACGTCGCCAAGGGCGCGGCCGGCATCCTCACCCTGTCCGGTACCAACAGCTATACCGGTCCCACGCAGATCCAGGGCGGCACACTCCTCCTGACCGGCACGAACGCGGGCACCGGCGGGGTGTCGGTGTACCCCGGGGCGACCTTCCAACTCGGGGACGGCACGAACACCGGCACCTTCGGCGGGAACATCAACTCTGACGGGGCGGTGGTGTTCAACCCCGGACCCGCCGGACTGACGTTCGCCGGGCAGATCACCCAGGGCGGCACCGTCACCAAACTCGGGGCCTACACCGTCACTCTGTCCGGGGCGAACACGTATTCCGGGAGCACATCGGTCATCGTTGGCACCCTCATCCTGACCAGCACGAACACCGGCACCGGCGGGATGTCGGTGTACTCCGGGGCCACCCTCCAACTCGGGGATGGCACGAACACCGGCACCTTCGGCGGAAACATCAACACCGACGGGTCGGTGGTGTTCAACCCCGGGGCCGGTGGACAGACCTATGGCGGAATCATCGCCCAGGTCGGCTCCGTCACCAAGGTCGGGGCGAACACCCTCACCCTGACCGCCACCAATGGCTACACCGGATCCACCATCATCAACGGCGGCGTCTTGGCGGTCACGCAAGTCGCCAACAGCGGCTTCGATAGCAACATCGGCTCTGGCAGTACCATCGCATTCAATGGGGGAACCCTGCGCTACGCCAACGCATTGGGCGACGGCAGTACCAACCGCACGGTGACGCTCAATAGCGGCGGCGGCACGTTCGATGTCTCCACCGTGGCCCGCTCGCTCACCTTGTCCGGCACCATCTCCGGCAGCAGCGGGTTGACCAAGATCGGGGCCGGCAACCTGTCCTTGTCCAACACAGGGAACTCCTACTCCGGGCCGACCGTCATCTCGGGCGGTGTCCTGACCCTGCAGAGTGCGAACAGTCTTTTCAATGCCAATACCAACAGTCTGCTCGGCAACACCTCGGCCTCGGCTGCCAACCTCATCGTCGACGGCGGCACCCTACGGTCGGGCGGCATCAACCGCACGACGGACCGGCTCTTCACCCTCGGCCCGAACGGGGGCACCCTGGACGGCGGCGGGAGCACGTCGTCGCTCGGCTTCCAAGGTGCGGGAACGATGGCATTCAGCAACCCCGGCACCGACCGTACCCTGACCCTGACCGGCGACAACACGAACACCGGGTTTCCGAGCATCTTGGCCCTGACTATCGGAGACGCGGGAGCGGGGAAGGTCGGGATCACCAAGACCGGGCCGGGGGCATGGTTCCTCGGCCCCAACAGCACCAACACTTACTCAGGCCCGACTTTGGTACAAGGCGGAAATCTCGCCCTCGCCCCCACAGGAGGCAGTGCAAATTCGGCCTACACGGTGGCGGCCGGTGCCGAACTCTGGTTTCGCAGCACGGGTAGCGCCATCGGGTCGCTGGCCGGGGCGGGAACGGTGCAGGGTGCGCCAGCCAGCACGGCCACTGTTCAGATCGGCGGAGATGGAACGTCGACGACCTTCAGCGGAGTCATCCAGGACGGCAGCGGCGTCACATTGCCGTTGAAGCTGACCAAAGTCGGAGCTGGAACGCTGATACTCTCCGGGCCAAACACCTACACCGGGGCAACCACAATCAACGCCGGCACGCTGCGGGTGAACGGTTCGCTGGCAGTTGGGTCGGCGGTTACGGTGAACAACGGCGGCACGCTCGGCGGCACCGGTACCGTGAACGGCACGGTCACCGTCAACAGTGGCGGCACCATTGCACCAGGAGCCAGCATCGGAACCTTGACTGCCAGCAGCACCACTTTGAATGGTGGCGGCGTGTTAGCCTTCGAGTACAACCCCGCAACTTTGGTTCCGGTTCCCGGCATCGATAACGATCTGCTGCTGGGTCTCTCCGGCGCTACGCTCGACCTTGCGGGGTTGAGTAGCGGCAACCGCTTCACTCTCGCCGTGACGGCAACCGGCCCTGGTACCGTTCCGCTAGAAACCTACCGCTTCGCCCAGTTTGATACGATCACCGGGGCAGCTGTGGGGGATGTCTCGAACCTCTTCAACGTGACCGGCGATTTCTACGATACGCCGATCGTTTCATTGACGCAGGATCCTTCCGGGGCTGACTTCCTGACGGTGAGCTTTGCTGCGGTGCCGGAGCCATCGACAGTGATGCTGCTGAGTGGAGTCGGCCTGGGTGTGGCTGTTTATGTTCGACGCCGACGTAGAGTGATGGATGCGAAGTTACGATAACCATTCACTTCAACTACTGCAACAGGGTCGAAACGGAGTACCGTTACGACCCTGCCACAGGTTCTTTGATTACGTTTACAACGTGATGGTGAGCGTTACGATCGCATTGTTGGACAAGGCGCCTTCGGTGTCTTTGATGAGGTAAGCAAAGACATCAGCCAGCGTCGAAGACCCATCATGTGTGTAGGTCCACGTACCATCGTGGTTATCGACCAGGGTGCCGTGGGCCGGGGCCTGGGTGATCACGATGCTGTTCAGGTCCAGCGTGCCATCCGGATCGTTGTCGTTGCTGGCCAGATGAAGCACGGTGCTGGATCCTCGAACCACGGAGCCGGTATCGTTCTGGGCCACCGGAGCTTGATTGTCAGCAATCAGGATAGTCACGATGGCAGCGTTGGAGACGCCCCCTTCGTTATCCTTGATGGTGTAAGCGAAGGTGTCCGCGGTGGTGGCTGAACCATCGTGGGTGTAGGTCACGGTGCCATCGTGATTATCGACAAGAGTGCCATGTTCCGGAGCTTGTGTGATCACGATGCTGTTCGGATTGATGGAGCCATCAGCATCGGAATCGTTGGATGCCAGGTTGATGACAGTGCTGAACCCGGTGTGGACGCTGCCTGAATCATTCTGAGCGACCGGCAACTGGTTCGTGCTGATGGTGATGTTCACCGTGGCTTCGTTGGAGACGCCGCCTTCGTTATCCTTGATGGTGTACTTGAAGGAGTCGCTGTCGCCTGCTGAACCATCATGAGTATAGGTCACGGTGCCATCATTGTGGAGAACCAGAGTGCCATGAGCCGGGGCTCCGGTGATGACGATGCTGGTCAGATCGAGTATGCCGTCAGCATCGGAATCGTTGGAGACCAGGTTGATGACCACGCTCTGGCCGTTCCTGACGCTGGCGGAATCATCGCCGGCCACAGGCACCTGATTGTCGGCGATGGTGATCGTCACCGTTGCTTCGTTGGAAGGCTTGCCATCATTATCCTTGATGGTGTATTTGAACGAATCGCTGGTGGTGGCGGAACCATCGTGGGTGTAGGTCACGGTGCCATCGGCGTGGATGACGAAGGTGCCATGCGCGGGGGCCTGGGTGATTTCGATGCTGGTCAGATCAAGGGTGCCATCGACATCGGAATCGTTGCCGGCCAGATTGATGGCCGTGCTGAACCCGGTGTGAACGCTGCCCGTGTCATCAAGGGCTACCGGAGCGTCGTTGACAGGGTTGATGGTGATGGACACGGTTGCTTCGTTGGAAGGCGCACCGTCGTTATCCTTGATGGTGTAGCTGAAACTATCGCTGGTGGTTTCGGAACCATCGTGGGTATAGGTGACGGTGCCATCGCCATGGAAGGTGAGCGTGCCATGGGCGGGTGCCTGGGTGACGACGAATGAGTTCAGGTCGAGGGTGCCATCGACATCGGAATCGTTGGCGATGAGATTGATGAGGACGTTGCCGCCTTCATCCACCGTGGCTGAATCATTTCCTGCGATGGGTGCGTCGTTCACGGGGTTGATGGTGATGCTGACCGTAGCCTCGTTCGACAGAGTGCCGAGGTTGTCGCGCACCGTGTACTTGAAGCTGTCGCTGGTGGTTTCGGAGCCATCCTGAGTGTAGGTGACGGTGCCGTCAGCGTGCAAGACCAGCGTGCCATGAGTCGGGGCCTGGGTGATGACCAGCGTGGCAGGATCGAGCGTGCCGTCGGCATCGCTATCGTTGCCGAGCAGATCGATCACCTTGCTCGTGCCTTCATCGAGGGTGGCACCGTCGTCAACGGCTGTCGGAGCGGTGTTGCCTGCCAGCAGGTTGATCACCACGTTGGCTTCATTGGAAACAGCGCCGGTGTTGTCCTTGATGGTGTACTTGAACGAATCGCCCGTGGCGCTGGTGCCATCCTGCGTGTAGGTGACGGTGCCATCGTTGTTGACGACCAGAGTGCCATGGGCGGGCTGCTGGGTGATCACGATCGAGGTCAGGTCGATGGTGCCATCAGCATCGGTGTCGTTGCCGGCCAGGTTGATCTTCTTGCTGCCATTCATCGCCACGCTGTCGGCGTCATCGAAGGCGACGGGCGGAATGTTCGGCGCAGTAATGGTGATAGTGACGTTTGCTTCGTTGGAAGGCGCGCCGGTGTTGTCGTTGATGGTGTAGGTGAACGAATCACTGGTAGAGCTGGATCCATCATGGTGGTAGGTGACGGTGCCATCGTTGTTGACGGTGATGCTGCCATGCGAAGGCTGCTGCTTGATGACGATGGTGGTCAGTACGATGGTGCCATCGACATCGGTATCGTTGTTGGCCAGGTCGATGGTGACGCTGTTGCCCTTCACGACGGTAGCCGAATCGGGGCCAGCCACCGGGGCGTCGTTGACGGGAGTGATGGTAATGGTAACCGTGGCTTCGTTGGAGAGAGCGCCGAGGTTATCCTTGATGGTGTACTTGAAGCTGTCACTCGTCGTCTCGGAGCCGTCGTGGGTGTACTTCACGGTGCCATTGGTGTTGACGGTCAGGGTGCCGTGGGTGGGCTGCTGAGTGATGACGATGCTGGTGAGATCGATGGAGCCATCGGTATCGGTGTCGTTGGAGGCGACGTTGATGGTGGCTTCGCCGCCTTCAGCGACGGTGGCAGTATCAGCAACAGCGGTCGGAGAGACGTTGTCGCCGATGGTGAGGGTGACTGTAGCGACGTTCGAGACGTTGCCGGTGAGATCCTTGATCGTGTACTTGAAGGTATCGCTGGTGCCGGCGGAACCATCGTGGGTGTAGCGGACCGTGCCGTTGAGGTTCAGCGACAGAGTGCCATGGGCGGGCTGCTGTGTGAAGGTGATGGTGGTGAAGTCGAGCTGGTTCTGATCGTCGGTATCGTTGGCGGCGACGGCGATATCCTTGAACGAACCGCGAACCACCGAGGCGGTATCGTTGACAGCGACAGGGGCCTGATCAACATGGTTGATCGTGAGCGAGACGGTAGCGGCGTTCGAGACAGTGCCATTGGTGTTCTTGATGGTGTACTTGAACGAATCGGTGGTAGTGTTGGATCCGTTGTGGGTATAGGTGATGGTGCCATCATCGTTGGCCACGGCTGTTCCATTTGTTGGAGCCTGGGTGATGACGATGGAGGTCAAATCGAGGGTGCGGCCCAATGCGAGGTCGTTGCTTGCCACATTGAGAGTAAGTTGGTCGCCTTGATCGACGTTGCCGGTATCGCCGACTGCTTGAGGCGCGCCTGGTGTCAGTTTCGTGGTCGTCTCGAAGCCGCCGATCCAACTGTTGTTGCCGTACCCATTGTTGGTCGAATTGCGGACATCGGTTCCCGCGCCGCCGAGGATCAGGCTGTTCTTACCGAAATAGTTGCCGACCGTGTTGAGCGTATCGTCGCCGCTGCCCATCATGACGTTGAAGTACTTGCGGAAATCGCCGTTGGTGATGGTGATGGTATCGTCACCGGCTTGCCCATAGACGGCAGATTCCCGACCGGTGTGCAAGTGATCGATGATGGCGGTGTCGTTGCCATCGCCCAGTTCGAGTTCGAAGACCTTCGTCAGGTAGACACCCTTAACATTGACGACGTCATCGCCGCCTTTCATCTTGGCGTTGATGGATTGGACGCCGAGAAACGGAGCTGGAGTAGTGCCACCGTTAATAGTGGTATCATCGCCATCAACAGAAACCATGACGGTGCCGCTGCCCTGACCGGTGATTTTGATGGAGTTCGCCTCATCGTCGCCACGGATATAGAGCACCCCCGCATCAAACTTGACGATGACGTTGCCCGCAGGCACCCATCGATCTTCTAAACGGTCGAAGTTGGGGATGAATCGGCGACGCTTTTGGCTCATGATGACCTCTCGGACGTTGAACAGACTCGAACATTCATGAGAGGTTCAACCTGCTCTCATGAAGCTGCAAGGCATGACCCTACAGTGATCGGTAGGGCTAAGTTTTTTGTTTGACGCTAAGGTCGGATCATTGTTCCCGATATCGCGCAAAACCTGGGGTTAAATCAGTTGGTGGGATCGTGCAGGATCGGCAAAGTCACTCTCATGAGTGACGCTTCATGAAACGCTGCTCATGTATGAGAATGAAGGCAGATACGGTGGTGAATATGAGGCTAACCTGAAGTGCGAATGCGCGAGCGCGTCAGAGCGTTGACGACGTCGCAACAGTGGAGAGCGGCTCTCGAACTGTCATCCATGTTGGAGCAGTGCCATGAGGCGTTTCTGCTTTTCATCTAGTGTTTACCCTGCCTGCCGGGCGTTTACCACTGGTGCAGGCCGGGTGGCAGGTGTTGGGTTTCGCTGCTCCGGCTCTGGAAGTCTCAACTGAGGAGCATCAGCCCCTGAAAAGGGGCGACCGGGAAGTAGTTGGCAGCAAAGCTGCCAGAAAGTATTGAGAAGGGAATAGAGCCCCGGATGGGGCGATTGGGGTGGCATCCACCTTCCAATCGCCCCTGCCGGGGCTCTTCAGACATCATCGCATGGTACTGGCAGCTACGCAGCCAGCTACAGCCGGGTCGCCCCTTATCAGGGGCTACTGAGGCTGTTACTTGCCGGCGACGTAGACGCCGAAGCCGGTGTTGACACTGTAGCTTTTCAGCGTCGTGGCGAAGAGGGCATCAACGATGAGGACGCTGGGGGAACCGGCGCCGTTTCGCCGAAGATCAGATCGGCTTTGCCGTCGCGGTTGTAGTCGATGACGCCCAAGCGGATGCCGGACTGATAGGAATTGCTGAAGGCGGTAATCTGCTTGATCAAGCTGCCTGTCTGGCCGTTGAGGATTCTGGCCGGTTGCAAGCCGGAAACCGGGCCGACGATGACTTCAGCGAGGCCATCGCCATTGACATCACCGGCGGTGACGTAGATGCCGGCGCTGAAGGTGTTGCCGTACGGCTTGACGGACATGAGCAGAGCACCGGTGATGCTCTGAACCTGGACGGGACTCGTGCCTTTGACCGGTGCGGTGATGATCTCATCAGCGGCTCCGCCATTGGTGTTGCCCGTGGCGACGGTGAAGCCATTGGTGTAGTTGATTCCGTACGGGTAGAAGGGAGTGAAGCCGCTCAGAGTTGCACCGGTGCGAGTGAATGCAGCAACGGGCAGCTTGCCGGACTGTGGACTGACGATGATCTCGTTGCCCGGCAGACCGTCGATGTTGCCGACAGAGACAAACAGGCCATTCTTGTAGTTGGTGCCGTAGGGCGTGAACGGCGTGAAGTTAGCGAGCGGTTGGCCGGTCAGCCCGTCGTACGCTTTGACCTGTCCGGTTCGGCCTGCTCCGGGGGCGACGACGATGTCGGGCATGCCGTCGTTGTTGAGATCGCCCATGGCGACGCGCACGCCGCCGGTGAACGAGGTTTCAAACGCCTGAATGTTCTGGATCACGGCACCGGTCGTGGCGTTGAGGAGCTTGACAAAGGGCTGGGAGCCATAGTTGTTGCCGGCGGTGACCAGGGGCTGTGCTATGGTGAAAGTGTCGATGACCCCACCGGAGGTGTTGACGAACTGAAGCGTCATGTGGTTTTCGTCGGCATAGACTTTCATGGCGCCGTAGCCGCCGTTGTACCGTAACTGGCTGCCAGCCTCGGGACTGGAGAACGGAGTAATAGGCGCGCCGCCGTCACCATTGACGAAGTAGGGAATAGCGACCTTGCCGCCGTTGGGGTCGGGCAGGCTGAAGCGTTCGTAGTTATGCACGTGGCCATAAATCACCGTCGATGCGCCCCACTGCTGGAAGGGCAACCGCATCCACTCGCCGTTGGGGCCTTCATCGGGTTCACTGGATGAGGAGTAGGGTGAATGATGGAAGTAAGGAATCTTCCAGACCGCCTGGGAGTTGAGCATGGCATTTTTGAGCCAAAGCCCTTCGTCGGAAGTGAGCACGTCGGCAACGGTGGGTTTGGTTTTGTCGACAGCGGTGTTCACCAGGTAGGGATCAGAAGGTTCGCTGTCGACGGCGAAGAACTCAATGAGCGGCTTGCCGCCGACGGCCGTGCCCACCGTGTACGAATAATAGTAAGGCTGAGTGAGGGGCACAGGCACGCCGTTGACAATGGTGGTTCCCAGCTTCAGGCCCGGCGAGTTGGTCGGATTCAGTCCGGTGAAGTAATTCAGGTAAGCGTCCAGATTGCCGGGAGCGATACCGGAAAAGATGCTGTCGGACTCGAAGATTGGCAGGAACACCAGCGTGGAATTCGGGGTCAACGATGTCGGTAATAACTTGTTGAGAGTGATCGTGTTGCCGTTGATCGACGAAATTCGGGCGGCGGCGAAGATGGAGGCTTCCAGATTGCCTTCGGACGACGGATCAAACGTCGGCAGGCCTGACCCGAGGACGGTCATGCCGACTCTCAGATTGCTGGCGTCCGCAACAGTGAGCGTACCAGGAGTGACGAGGGTGGCGGTGGTTTCGACTCCTTCCACGGGCAGACAGAGTTCCTTGTCCGTAAGGCTGGTTCCGCCGTCGGAGAGAGGATCAGCCCAGTCATGGTTGCCGGGAACGGGGAACATGCGGTTCGTGCCGGTGGGCGAGCCGTTGCCGAACTGCCCCGAGGTAGAACTGGTGACATACGGGTAGATGAAATCGCTGTAGTAGCGACCGATGTTGCGGTCAATGTGGGACAGCCCGTCGACAAGACCGAGGTTGATATTCGAGAGCATGAACGTGATGGGGGCCTTGCTTCCTGTCGCAGTGGCGGGTTGCGAAATGGTGACCGAGGTATCTGAGTTGATCTGCGTGATCGTCGGCAGGAAAGGAGAACTGGGGCCGGTGGGGAATTGAATGCCGGTGCCGAACACCACCATGCCCACCGCCAGGCTGGTGGTGCTGGAGAGCCCGGTGATCACATTGCTGCCGAGGGTGGTGTCGCCGTTCAGGGTGAGGTCAAAGTTGCCGAAAGGGAAATTGGCAATATCGTTGAGCAGGCCCTGGGCAGTGGAAGGAGGGATCTTCCCTAACGCGATTCCGAGTTGCATGTCGAGAAGGAGATTGGCGTCGAACTGTTCGCCGCAGAGATAATTGTTGTCTCCCACAGCAACGAGGAAGTCGGGGTTCCACTGATGCACCAGGCTGGCCACATTACCTTCCGGGTCGAAGGCACCTACGACGATGTTGCCCAGGTTCAGTGCGGAACTAGCCGCTCCATAGTCGCCGACGACGGCGAAGTTGACTGAAGCCGGCGTTGTGCGGTCTTCCAGCACTTCAAGTGACGGGCGATAAGAGCGAAGCTGAGATGCTCGATTCTGATGAGGTTGTTTCTGAGGCTGCCGAGCACGAAACATGTTGAACTCCAGTTATGTGATTTCGACGCCCGCTTCAGGCGCGGCGTACGGGAATCGATGTTGCGAAACACACCCGGCGAGTCCGATCGCCTGCCACAATGGGTAAAATGAAGAAGATGGCTAGGGCGTGATTGTAACTGCTTATTGGTGAGACGCAACGAAGAATGGGCAAAATAGGCAAACTGATCGAGGCTAATGCTCTCGTACTTTCGGTTCTCACATACCTGAATAGGGTTGTGGAGTTAACACACGGTTGGTGATCTTCGTGAGCAGTTCGTTATCAGCGTACCCTGGTGTGGCTTTGAGTTTGCTCCAGGCCGGGCTCTTACCGAATCGTTGCCAGGCAGCGTCCCTCTCTGGATCGCCAGGGAACACGAGCATGTAGGTCAAGTTGGGCAGCGACTCACCTGAGTATGCTGAAGCGAAGAACACGGGAGTGAGTTTGACCTCCTTGAAGATCTCCAACTCGCCTTTCTCGAACATCTCCACTTTCTTGGCAGCTGCACGTTCGTTGTTGCTGCCATAAGTTCGAAGGTTGAAGATGCGTGGCTTGGACTTGTCGGGTGTGGCGATCTTCGGCATGCCGGCAATCGCTCTCAGCAGGGTGCTGGTGCAACTCTGGTAGACCGGGTCAGCAGGTTTGGCGGCCAGGAAAGCAGACGCTGCTTTCTGGTACTCGGCATCCCGGTCCAGTGCAGCCGGTAGCGAGGCTGCCACGTCGGCGGATGGTTGCACTATCAAGACATACAACCGCTGGACGCCGTCTCGTACTGTCGTGTCCGTTCTTTTACCCGATATGACATCACGTTCGTTGCTTTCGGTTTCCAGGAACACTCCGACGGGGCCACAGCCAAGACGTTCCACCGCTGGTAGCAGTGCCTTCTCCAGATAGGCGTCGAGCAGTGGTAACTTCTCAGCTTTGAGGGTGTAGGTTCGCAGCTCATAATACTCCCTACCTGGGTCATCATTAGCCTGCACCATTGTCGTTGCACCAAGAGTAGCAGCGGTTGCCTGAATGAAGTTGCGACGATTCATATCAACCCTTTCGTGGATCGGTTGAGCTGGTGTCAGTTGCCTGGGATTCAGCCGTGAGTCAACCCTTATAGGAAACCACCGCTTGCTGTGCCGTTGGAAGCAGGGCATGGAACTCGCTCTTGTGGAATCCAGCGTGGGCAAACATGGCTTGGAATTCAGCGAAGGTGTAAGCGTCGCCTCGGGCAGTGGTAGCTAGCATCACCAGCGCGAAGTCGGCTGTCGCAGGAGGAGTGATGCGATCAGGCTCGGGTATGAACTCCAGCGTCAGGGCTCGGCCACCTGGTGCAAGGGCCTGGAACGCTTTCGCCGCCAAGTGCTCGCAGGTCGGCACATCGAAGTGATGGAAAAAGTTTGTCAGCAGCACGATGTCATAGGGGCCGCCCCAAGCAACTTCAAAGGCGCTGCCTGGAAGCAGGGTGTATCGAGAATCGACCTTGGCTCGGCGGGCATTCTCTACAGCGACTGACAGCACGTTGGGCCAATCGAGTGCGGTGACATGAGCCTTGGGAAAGTGTTCGGCGATAGTAATGCCAAACAACCCGTGCCCAGCGGCAACATCGAGCACACGCAACGGCTGCCCGGAATCGCCGCCGACCAGGCCCGCCAGCAACTGGGCGGGCATGTGCATCAGCGGAGCCATGGCACGAGCGAACTCCACCCAGATCGGATTGTCGTAGGAGACGGTTCCCTCTTCGGAAACCGCTGTGCCGCCTTTGCGAACGGCGGCCGTCAGATGCTGGAAGCTTTCCTTCAAACCGGGCGCGAGCATGAACCCCACGGCGCCTCCCAGATAGGCAGGCGACTTGCGATCAAGAAACACTCTGGCATCGGGAGTGAGTTCGTAGCGATCACCCTGTTTGTGCAGGAAGCCGTGTATCGTGAGATAGTCTGCAAGTATTCGGATGCCACGAGGCGCAGCCTGGCAGGCTTTGGCCAGGTCGTTAGCTGTTTTATGTCCGGCAGCGACTTGCGAGAACAAATCCAGTTCGATGGCTGCCCTCAGCGCTTCAGTGCGCTGATAGGCGCTGATGGTCTCAAAAAACAAAGCGGGGGATGGACCCTGGGGAGGCATGATGTCTCCTGATCATGTGTTCGACCTGAGCAACCTGCGTGTCATCTTATGGGAAACTGTGGGAACAGATTTCGGCTGTTCTGTCTAAGAGCGTCTATCAAAAAGAACCCCCTCACCCCAACCCCTTTCCCTCCAGAGGAGAGGGGAGAAAACGAAGATCATTTTCATTGCGTGTCTTAGGAGAGTCGCTTACGATAGTTTTTCGCTATGCCGACTGACGCACCTTGGAATGCACCGAAAGCAGGGGTATCATGCTGCGAGTATCGTTGTTTGAGAAGATGTGGGCGGGTTTTGTCAATAATCGCACTCGGAGGACACGCGCTGTCAGAGGCTCGGCGAAGTTGCAATACCGGCGATCTTCGCCGCTGCGGCTGGAACTGCTTGAAGACCGCACGGTACCGGCGTCTATCGTCGTCAATTCTCCGTTGGACGTCTTATTCCAAGCCAAGACTGCCACGATCTCGACCGTGAGAGGCTCCGTCATCAGCTTGACCGATGCCATTAACATCGCCAACAACACGCCGGGTGCGGATACGATCGTGCTGACGGCCTTCCAATCGTACAACCTGAAGAACATCGACAATTACTGGTACGGGCCCAATGGGCTGCCTGCCATCTCGAGCGACATCACCATTCAGGGCAACGGGGCACAGATCAACCGCACTGGCGGGCCGAACTTCCGCATCTTTTACGTTTCCAATGTGCAGTACGGAGGCTTGGCGACCGGCAGCCTGACGTTGCAAGGATTGACGATTCAAGGTGGATTCGCTGTAGGCGGCGACAGCTTCCGTGGCGGCGGCGGACTGGGAGCGGGCGGAGCCATCTTCAACCAGGGGAACCTGGTCCTCGATGGCGTCTTGATGATGAACAATACCGCCCAGGGCGGCACGACCAACGGCAGCATCGACTTGTTTGCCGGTGGTGGCATTGGCGGAGATGCACCGAATCATTATGTCTCGCATGCGGGGGGTGGGTTTGGCGGGCCGACACCAGGCTCGGTCAATTTCGCCACCGGCGGGCCGACCCGTGAAGGCCAGGGTGGGAAGTTGGATGGGAGTCCCGATCCTTTTGCGAGGGCAGGGTTCGGTGGTGGCGGCCTGAGCGGAGTCACCGATGCGGCAGGGAAAACCGGCGGCTTCGGTGGCGGTGGAGGCGGAGACTTTCACGGCAACCCGGGACTGGGCGGGTTTGGCGGCGGAATTGGAGCCGACTACGGACCGTACTGGTATCCGTTGCGCGTGCGTGGGGGTGGCGGAGCCGGGCTGGGTGGAGCGGTCTTCAATCGTGGCGGTAACGTCTCCATCATCAACTCGACCATTACCAACAACCTGGCTCGCGGCGGCGACGGCGCGAGATACGTTGCACTCTACCGAGCCCCCAGCGGCGCAGGCAGCGGCTTTGGTGGCGGTGTCTTCAACCTCAATGGTACCGTCAACCTCACCAACTCCACCATTGTTCAGAACAGCGTTGCTCCGGGCAGCTCCGGGTATTACAACGGCGGCGGTGGATTCGATGGCAGGGCCGATGGCAATCAAGTCTATAACCTGGCTGACAGCCTGAATGGGGCGACCGCTACGGCCAACCTCATCATGGCCAACACTATTCTGTCCGGCGCCTCGTCGGGTGGACATGATCTGGTCAATCAGACCTTCACCAACGCTGCCAATAATAAGGCCAGCGTCACGAATGCTGCCGGTGTCAATGCGGCTACCAACATCATCTCGACTGCCATCGCCAACTATGATGCGAACTTTGCTCCGGGTGGCACCGGCACGGTCAGTGTTGGGTATAGCCAGGTCAATCCACAGCTTAACGGTTTGAACAACAACGGCGGCTGGACGCTCACCATGTCGGTCGGCGCCAATAGTCCGGCCAAGAACGGCGGCCTCAGTACTGCGGCCAAAGGTGCCAACGGCACGCCGCTTTCATTCGATGGGCGAGGCGCGCCCTACGAGCGGGCGTTCGGCACTCAGATCGACATCGGTGCATTCCAGTCGCAACAGTACCAACTCTATCCGAACATTGCCCGGTTAGGGTTCTACGATCCGGCGTCGAAGTTGTTCCTGCCGTTCCAGGCTGATCATACTGTCAGCAACAGCGACACGACGGTCAAGAACGTCTATGTGATCTCGCACGGATGGATGCCCGGACTGGACGGCTGGGTGAGCGGGTATACACAGCAGGGCAACCTGCCGCTCTCCTGGCAGACGTGGCAAGGCCCCAACACGACGAAGTCTTCTGATATCAGCACGCCGTGGTTGTACCAGGGGAGCGTCGCCAACTACTCCAAGTTCCAGGTCAATGAGGCTGGTCTGGCTCAGTCGATCCTGAAGGTCGACCCCGATGCCACGGTCATCGCCTTCAGTTGGATCGACGAGTCGGCGACCTCTTCGGGGATAGCGATCCCGGCGAACGGATGGGAATCGGAAGGGCGCACGACGATGGCGGGGCTGCAACTGGCCGAGGGGCTGATGGAAGCGCTCGATCCGAACTTTTACAAGGGTCTGGGGAAGGTGCATCTGATCGGCCACAGCCATGGTTCGCGCGTGGTAGCGGTGGCAGCTGTCGCTCTTCAGAAAGCGGCGAAGGACAATGTTCAATTCAACGTCGTCCGCCAGCTGACGCTGCTGGACTCGCCCGAAGACAACAGTCAGTCCTTCCCGAATCAGGCAGGGGGACACGCCGGCTATTCCGGCAACCCGGTCTACTTTGAAGACACCGCGAATTTCAACTGGTTCAATCTGGCTCAGCTCGACATGGCGCAGTTTGGAGTTCAGAGCGGCACGAACCTGACGGGCCTATATACACCAGGCAGCATCTTCGTGGACAGCTACATCTCCCAGGTCGGTTCCTACTTTGGGAACTTCCAGGTCAACGCGGCTGCTTTCAACATCAAGGACAAGTCCCTGAACAATGTCATCGACACGAGACTGGACCCCACGCAGATCTATTGGCAGGACTTGTCTCACGGTTTCGGCATCGCCACGAATCATCAGTATTCGGCCAACTGGTATGCCGGCAGCGCGAGCACTAAGGGAACCAAGAATCAAACCGGGCTGTTCTGGTCGCCGCTGATCAAGGGATCAACCACGCCCATTTCCCGACAATCGAGCCAACTGTGGGCTTCGGTCGACTCAGCCCACCAGTTCGTTCTGACGCCCCAACCGCGAGCGGCAACGGCCAAGCCGATGTTCAGCACGGCACCGATCACCTATGTCAGTCAGTCGGGCAATGTGCAGCAACAGGGGCAATGGACCGGGGTGATCTTGAACGCCGATCAGGGAACGGCCTCGTTCACCGGCACCTTCAACAGAACCAATAGCAGCACTGTTGGGTTCGCATTCAGCTATGACTTTGCGGCGGGCAGTACGGATGGCGCCCAGCTTCAGATACTACTGAATGGGCAGCTCTACTTCAGCCTGGACGCCAAGGTAGCCCTGGGTCTGCCTGGCGGCAACCAGTTCTCGGCGACCTTCGGTATCGGCTCTGAGGGTGTCGGTACGCAGAACATTCAGATTCAACTGGTGAAGAATGGCACAGGCACGCCGACCAAGGTGACGGTGAACAACTTCCATGTGTTCACCTTGAGTTAACTTCTGTGTGATTTTAGAAATCCGTGCCACTGTGTGTGGTGTACTCGCCACACGCAGTGCTTCGGGCGATTGCATGCTTCCACTGCGTGACAGCGAGATGGCTGTTGAGTGAAATGGGTTCTGGTTTCTGTCGCTGTCACAAAGTGGCACGGTCTTCTGAAGTGTAGACAGACAACCCAACTACACCGTCCAGCCGCCGTCGACCATGAGGTTGGCGCCAGTCATGAAGCTGGAGTCGTTCGAACTGAGAAACAGGATGGTGGAGGCGATTTCTTCGGGTTGGGCTACCCGGCCCATAGGGTGGAAGCTATTTGCTAGCTCAAGAGTGGCCCCGACTTTGGTGAAGCGATCATACATTTCGGTGATGACGATGCCGGGGGAGACGCTGTTGATGCGGATGCCCTGCTTGGCAGTTTCGAGGGCGGCGGCGCGAGTGAGGCCGATGACGGCATGCTTGGAAGCGGAATAGACGCTCATATCGGGGGAGCCTAGCACGCCGGTGACGGAGGCGACATTGACGATGACGCCGCTTTGTTGTTTCTGCATCACAGGGATCTGGTGCTTCATGCAGAGCATGACGCCGAGGACATTGCAGTTCATGACAGCGTAGTAGTTCTCGACCGTTTGCTCGGTCAGTGGTTTGAACTTTTCACCTTCGATGCCGGCGTTGTTGATGGCGATGTCGAGACGACCAAAGGTAGCGAGGGTCTTGGCGATGAGGGCTTTGACCTGTTCTTCGTTGCCGACATCGGTTTGGACGAAGAGGGCATGGCCACCAGCGGCTTCGATTTCTTTGATGAGAGCTTGGCCTTCGCTGGTACGTCGTCCCGCGGCGACGACGCTGGCCCCTTCACGAGCGAAGGCAAGGGCAGTGGCGCGGCCTATGCCGGAGGTGGCACCGGTGATGAGGGCGACTTGGGAGATGAAGCGGGGCATGGGGGACTCGTTGGCAGAGATGTTCGATTCATGGAGGAGATTCAACTTATCTATTAGGACAATCGAACTGAGAAAGGGGAAGTAGGGTGAAACACCGATACACTGGGATCAAACATTGAGGTTTTCAGAGATTTGTCGAGCAAACGAAAGTGAAGGACTTCTACATGCAAGAAGCCTGTCCATTGGGTATGATTATTCGTTCAATTGGCCGGAAAGTATGCCCTGCAATCTGGCATAACCGGCATAAGTGATTAACTTTTCGCAGTTTCTGTTGTTGATTTTCTAATCATGATTGATCGCAATATTTTTCTGCTATAGCATCATTGTTCGCTAACTCACGCACTGGAGACTTCATCGTGGCTGACCAACGTAAACTGATTTTGGCGAACTCCTCATTCACCACTCGTCTCAATGGCGCGGACGGCGTTACTAAGTTTTATGTGTTGGATACTGGTGCGGTCGGTACGTCCCCGAATACCATCGACATCACACTCAGGGAATTTGATTTAGCGGATATTACACAAGCTACCCCATTACGTACGGCAGTATTCGCAGGGAGATACAATCTTAATGTAGCAAAAAATCGAGTTGCGATCGTAGTCAAAGACACGACTTTGACAAAAGGAACTGGAGCAGCAGTAGCTACTCAGGGATTCTCAACATTTAGATTGATTATTCGATCAAATGTCCTGGGGCCCTTGCGAGATAAAGTATCGATCAATAAGAGTCCAGCTGTCATCTTAGATGCGATAGATGCCGTTCCTGAGAAAGAGAAAGCAGACTTGCTGCGATTTGAGGAAAATGTAAGACCCGTATTTGGCGGTATGGCTGAAGATCCGGATGCAGAATCATTTAGTCGTCAGGGCACCGGTACATCGGCGCCAACGGCAGGCAGTGGCACTAACTCGACTGGTAATATCGCAGGCACTGCAATCAAGAAAAATTCAGTTGTTGTCAAGGTTAGCAGTACGGGCTTGGTATTGGCAGTCGACAATGGCAGTGGAATGTTAATGGATTTGTCAGGAAACGATATTGCAAACACCTCTGTTACTTATTCTGATCCATGGAATGTGACAACTGGAGGCATTACTGCCAATACGGTATATATGGTTGAAGCCATGCGTGCATAATTGAAACCGGAATCAATTTGGGATATTCACCGTTCGCGCCACCCGGAAGCCGAGATCGACGAAGTTCGAGGGGGCATTGGCGGAACGGCCGGAGCGTTGGCTGGTTCGGATGAAGTTGGGATCAGCTGCCCAGGAGAAGCTGCGGAAGGCGACGGCGTCTGAGGAGCTGAGCCTCCATCTCGGGGAGAGTTGCCGGGCGTGGTCTTGCACGATCTCCGTGCCCAGAGTGGGCGGATAGTTGAAATAGACGTCATTGAGCAGTTCAGAGGCATTGCCATAGATATCGAAGATGCCGAAATTATTGGGAACCCGCGTGCCGACGGGATGGAACTGCCTTTCCGAGTTGTTGTCGTACCAGGCATAGTTTGAAATACGGGACGTGGAGTTGCCAAAGAAGCGTATCAGCCTGCTGTTGCCACGGGAGGCGTACTCAAACTCGGATTCCAGGGACAGTCGGTAGCCGGTGCGTTCGAGATAATCTGGCGCGGTGTAGACCTCGATGATCTTCTCCCTGGTTTTCTCGTTGATAGCCTCTTTTACCAGATAGCACCACTGCTCTTCGGGAATCTTCTCTTTCTTGCTGAGCCAGTTGCAATAGTAAGCGGCGTCGCTCCAGCGGACCTGACCGATGGGGCAATCCTGGGTGCGGGCAAAACGGTAGTCGCCTGAGTCATGCAGGGGATTGAATTCAAAGAACTCGCGCTGGGTGACTTCTTTCGTGGCCAGGGCAAAGGCGTGGCCGATGCGACACTGATGGGGGCGTTCACGGTAGGGCACCGAAGCTTCGTTGTCGTCGACCGACAAGCCCATGTAAAACGAGGGCGATTTGGGGAAGATGACCATCTCCTGACCACGAGGGCTTTTAAACCAGAGCCGGTTCTCGCGCTTTTCGAGAGTTCGATTCTGGCCCTTCCAGGCAGCTTCTATCGCCGCCTGCTGTTTCCAGGTTCGCAGCAGCCAATCGCAGGTCGAATGCACGCCGGGGTCTGGATCGTTAAGCAGCCATTGTGTCAGCAGCGGCAAGAGTTCCTTTTGCGCCGGGCCACAGTCTTCGAGGGTGTATTGTCCCAGGGCGATGAGCAGCCTCTGTTTCATCAAGGGGGTGCAGGGTTCGCGCAGTCTGGCGATCAAGGTAGCGGCACTGAGTTTGTAAGGGGCGGAGCGGAACATTAATTCATTAGCTAATTCCACATCGACGTTGGAAAGTGAAGTGGTTTCCATCGACTTCCAGGCATCGCTGGTGTGGCCCAGTTGAGCGAGAGCGAGTTGGACATTCGCCCGACGATTGGCGACGGCGGCATCCTGTTCCGGGGTAGGCCGAACTCTTCGCCAGGCACTGAGTAAACGGGGTTTTCCCTGCCATTCAATGACGCTGATGGTATGGGGGACGAATCCCTCGGCGAGCCAGTTCTGCCAGAGCGGCAAAGCGAGGTCGGCGGTTTCGCCGTAGTGCAGGCGTTGATCGAGGCCACGTGAAGGGGACCAGGTGGTGCAGTAGCGCAGGGATTGGCGTTTTCGCTGTAGCAGTGGTTCCAGCTTCTCAGCCAGCGGGGCGAAATCACGGGACCAGAAGCGATCGAGTTCGTAGCCCAGCCCCTCGCCTTCCTGAATGACTTGCTGTGCCAGTTGCCAGGCGCGGTCGAGCCATTGCTTACCCTGGGGAGTGTCGAGGCCAACTGCATCAGCGGCGAGACAAAACAGACGGGCCAGGAGGAAACGACTGAAGTTATCGTCGTGGGCTTTGGTCAGCTTTTCGAGGTTATCGATGGCGGCAGGGAGGGCCTTGGCTTTCGAGAGCAGGAGTTGAACGGCACTGTTGAGAAAGACTGCCTGACGCAGGTCGGAGGATTTCCTTTCGACGAAACGATTGCTACAGAGCTGAGCCAGTTCCTTCTCGCCGGCCCGGGCCCAGTAGAGCGACATGAGCAAATCAGTATCGACGGAGAGTTGTTCGTTCCTGGCCTGTTGGCGGAGGAAGGTGACCCACTCCGGATCATCCCCGATTTCGTAGAGGGCACAGGTACGATCCTGAATCAGTTCGAGCGTGAAAGCATTCAGGTTCTTATTCGGAGACTTGAGAAGGCGAACCGCGTTCTCGCGCATTTGCTTGAAGTAGTTGAGGCGTGTAGTGGCGGCAGGGGGAGTAACCCAGGCAATGTCATGGTGGATGTTGAAATCGGCCTGCGTCAATCGGAACTTATCTTCCGACAGGGCCAGTGCGAAAGACGGAGAGCAGGAATCGGTGCCTCGCTGGGGAGGGATCGTGTTGAGCACGTAGGTGAAACTGGCCTGTCCAGGCTGGTTACCTCGAGTCGAAAGCGAAACGGGGAGAGAGCCTTTCTCAAGGTCGAGTATACCCCCTGGGTGATAGACCGCCTTGACGCCGAAGAGCCATTGCTGGCTGGTTTCGAGGAAGCTCTTTTCCGGGACGTCGAGCTTGACCTGGAACAGGGGTTTCGGAATGCCGGGGACGCTGATCCATGCATAGCGCACTTCGATAACACCGGCCCGGCGTTCGACATCGTAGGCGCTGACTTCGATGGGTTGCCAGCCATCCGACTTGGCCTTGGCGGCTTTTGCTTCGAGCTCAGCGGCAGAGAGATCGATGGCGAAATCCCAGAGTGGTGTCGGCGAACCGGGCTGATAATCTCGATGCCAGATGACAGCGGCGTGCAAGCCGGTGGCTGTGGGGTAGGGACGGAATCGCACGGGTCGGTAGCTGGCGGCGGTCATGTCTTTCATCACAGCGGCGACATCGGGCCAGCGCAAGGCGGCACAGATGGCGAATGTGGGTTGGATCAGGCCCGACGAGGCTTCCATCTTCTTCTGCAAGGCGTCTGAAGGCGCGGGGAGGTTATTAGGAACAGTGATCAACGAAGAACGCTCGGCACCCGGCCCGGCGACTTTTCGCAGCTCTGCCTGGATCACCTCGGTGGGTTGCTTGAGATTCTTCAAGTGTTCCATCAAGAGGGGAGCAATGGCAATGGGAACTCTGCCAAGCAGCGTGGCGATGGCTGCGGTATCCTGGCCATAGAGTTGAATGAAGATGGTGGTAGCGAGGGTGGCACGCTGCACGTCGGTCTTTTTGGAACATTCCAGAGCGAGCGGTTCCTGCAAACGCGGCCAGATGGGCTTGAGATGCTGCACCCAGAGGGGCAGGAAGAGCGTGTAGGCGGGATTGAGCAGATCTTCGACGACTGAAGAGGCCATCGTGGTCCACTGGGGGTTCTGGGGTTTGGTTTTGGCCAGGATGACGGCGGCGTTCAGCCGTTGTGCCGGGATGGCCTGGCGATTCTTGAGGGTGCTCCAGAGCTGCTGTTCCCGTTCCGGGCTGGGGCCTTGTTTCAGGAGCTCGTTGGCCAGGAGCGCTTCGGGGGTCGGCAGATACTGGAACAACTGATAGAGCTTCTCTTCCAGTTCGGGGTCTTTCTCGCAGAGGGCCAGCAGCACACGCGCCTGCTTGCGGACATCGAGGCTGGGGTCATTCTGCATGGTGCGCAGTTCTGGTTCGTACTCAGGGAGATTCTGCCGGAACGTGATAATCACGGGGCGAACCTCAGCGGGATCGCCGTCGAGGAGAAGCTTGAGTTGCGATTGCTTCTCCGCTTTTTCTGCGGCGATGCGGGCTTGCAGATCGTTGAACGATTTGACGGCGAAGTAGAGGGAGACCAGCGTGGCGATGATGAGGATGGCGGCGATGCTGGCGAGAGAAGTGGCCAGGGTGCGATTGCGTCTCGCCCAGCGCTGGAGCTTGCCTGCCACCCCAACGGGACGAGCCTCGACGGGTTCATTGTTCAGGTAGCGGCGTAGGTCGGCGGCGAACTTGTCGGTGCTTTCGTAGCGGTCGCCGATCTTTTTGGAGAGGGTCTTGAGGCAGATGTTCTCCAGATCGCGGGGGATGCTGTCGTTGAGAGAGCGGGGAGCAGGAGGCTCGTCGAGGACGATTTGCCGCAGCACCATGTTGCCGGCACCACGGAAAGGGAGTTCGCCGGTGATCATCTGAAAGAGGATGACGCCCAGGCTGTACTGGTCGCTGGGGCCTCTGATCATGCTGACATGGCCGTTCGCCTGTTCGGGGCTCATGTAGACGATAGTGCCGACCAGTTGCCCTTCCTGGGTGATCGAATCGTCGATGCCTTCTCGCTTGGCGAGGCCGAAGTCGAGAATGCGGGGTTGGCCGAAGGCATCGACCATAATGTTGGCGGGCTTGATGTCACGATGAACGACTTCGTTCTTGTGGGCGTAACCCAGGGCATCGGCGATCTTGGCAATGAGGCTAACTTGTTCCTGGAGGGATAGCTTCTTCTTGAGGATGAGTTGATCCAGAGTGTCACCCTCGACATATTCCTCGACGAGCACCTTGATGGGGCCTTCATCCTCCAGATCGTAGACTTTGACGATGCCGGGATGGTTCAAATGGCAGGCGGCTTTTGCTTCGCGGATGAGGTGCTCTTCCCGATCGGCAGAGCCCATTTTTTTGGTATGCAGTATTTTGATGGCTACGGTGCGTTCGAGCGTGGCATCTTTGGCTTTGTAGACGGTGCCGAAGCCTCCCTCGCCGAGGGTATGCAGCAGCGTGAAGCGGCCAAGTTTTTCCAGGACGACCGATTCGGTGGCTTCAAAGTATTGATCGAGGGTGGCACCGCAGGAATTGCACTTGCGCGCCCCGCTGCCTTCGACCACAGTATCTTTGGGCAGTTCCGTTTTGCAGAGGGGGCAGAGCATGATGGATGACTTGATGAATGGGTGATAGCACGATCATACTGTTCCCAGCAAACGCAGGAAAGCAATTTCGTTGCGCTGTTATGTGAATTTCATTGGAGGGAAGTCGAGTTGAATGCGTGCAGCGGGCGATTGCACCCTTCCACTGCGTGACAGCGAGACGACTGTTTGGTGAAGTACGTCATGGTTTCCGGCGCTGTCACGCAGTGGCACGGTTACTGATGATTCAGGCAGCAGCCCCTGATAAGGGGCGGCCGGGAAGTAGCTGGCTGCGCAGCTGCCAGTTGAATGGCGTTTTTGTTGTTCGAGCCCTGACAGGGGCGATTGGAATCTGTGTCCTGTCCCAATCGCCCCTATCGGGGCTCTGTTACTTTCTTTCCTTACCTACTGGCAGCTAACGCAGCCAGCTACTTCCCGGTCGCCCCTTATCAGGGGCTGATCAGTTCCAACTCCTTGCCGCCCGCACTTTCTCCGTATTGACCCTCTGTTCCTCCAAGCGTAAACTTCCTTCGTCCATATACTTACAGTGAGTTCATTGGGTCAGGATTTCGATCCTGGCGGCACGTTTGCTCATCAGGACAGGATTCCTGATCCACTCCCGTACCAAGGCAGGTTTTTGCACGATGTCTACAGCTCTGAAAGAACCCAAGATGGCTTCTATTACAAATACCACCAATACCGCAGCCGGCGATGATAGCAGCCTGTGGGACAAAGTGGGCGATTTCTTTGGCGGCGTCTCCGAAGGGGTCAACGGTCTGCTCGGCAAGATGTTTGGCTCCAGCAACGAACGAGTTGTTCGGGGGTATGGCTTCCAGCGTTTGAAAGATCAAGATCCTCCTTATCGCATTACTCCGGGGTCGGTGCTGGATCAGATCAACCAGCTTGAGCCGACGATGAAGGCCATGTCAGATGAGGAACTTCGCGGCCTCACGCCGAAGTTCCGTGCCCGCTTGGCTGAGGGGCAGACGCTGGATGATATTCTTCCCGAAGCGTTCGCTGCCTGCCGTGAAGCGGGGCGGCGTTTCAAGAACATGCGTCACTTCGATGTGCAGATGCTGGGCGGCATGGCGCTGCATCAGGGCAACATCGCTGAAATGGTGACGGGTGAAGGAAAGACCCTCGTTGCTACCTGCGCCGGCCTATCTGAACGCTTTGGCCGGCGGGGTGCATGTCATTACGGTCAACGATTATCTGGCCCGTCGTGATTGCGAGTGGATGACGCCCATCTACCAGGGGCTGGGTGTGACGGCTGGGTTCATCCAGACCGACATCGATCCCGATGGACGTCGCAAGGCTTATGATTGCGACATCACCTACGGAACGAACAGCGAGTTCGGCTTCGACTACCTCCGTGACAACATGAAGCCTGCCCGCTGGGGCGACAGCCGGTTCAACAAGTATCAGCAGCAGTGCCAGAAGGCGCTGAACTTCGCCATCATCGATGAAGTGGATAACATTCTGATCGATGAAGCGAGGACGCCACTGATTATCAGCGGGCCGGCGTTTGGCAACATCGATCGCTTCAAGCAGGCTGACAAGATCGCCCGCCAGCTCAAGAAAGACATTCACTTCGAAGTCAAAGAGAAGGAGCGCTCCTGCCATCTCACCGAGGAAGGCATCCACTTCGCTGAGAAGCTGGCCGGTGTTGAGAGCTTCTACACAGCCGGCAATATGCACTGGCCCCACTTGCTCGATCAGGCGCTGAAGGCTCACAACCTGTATCACCGAGACAAGGAATACATGGTGGCGGCCAGCGAGGAGCCTCACGAACGGGGTCGGCCCATCGTCGTCATTATTGATGAGTTCACCGGTCGCCCGATGTTCGGTCGGCAGTGGTCGGATGGGTTGCATCAGGCGGTTGAGGCCAAGGAAGGGGTGCCCATCAAGGAAGAGACGCAGACGTTGGCCACGGTCACGCTGCAGAACTTCTTCAAGCTCTACAAGAAGCTGGCGGGCATGACCGGTACCGCCATGACTGAAGCGAACGAGTTCTGGAAGATCTACAAGCTCGATGTGATCGCGGTACCGACCAACCGCTACATGAGCCGTAAGAACTTTCCCGATGTGGTGTTCCGTACCGAGAAAGAAAAGTGGAACGCCATTCTCGAAGAGATCATCGATGTGAACGAGAGTGGCCAGCCCATTCTTGTGGGCACGACCGATGTGGCCAAGTCGGAACAGCTCAGTCGCCTGCTGAAGCTGCGTGGCATCAAGCATGAGCTGCTGAACGCCAAGCCTGAGTTCGTGGCCAAGGAATCGGAGATCGTCGCCCAGGCGGGGCGGCGCGGTGCGGTGACCATTGCCACCAACATGGCTGGTCGTGGTACCGATATCATTCTGGGCGGCAACGCTGAGTACATGGCCTGGAACGAACTGCGGCACAACTACGAGACCCGCCTCGATGTGCCTGTCGATGTGTGGAAGGCTCGTGTCGATGAGATCGAAGCACGGGAGAAGACCAAGGAAGAAGGCCGCAAGGTGGCGGAGCTTGGTGGGTTGCACGTGATCGGCACCGAACGGCACGAGTCCCGCCGTATCGATAATCAGCTTCGTGGTCGTGCCGGCCGTCAGGGTGATCCAGGTTCGAGCCGGTTCTACGTCTCGCTGCAGGATGAGTTGATGCGCATCTTCGCCGGCGAGTGGGTGGCCAACGTCCTCACTCGGCTGGGCATGAAGGAAGGGGAGAGCATCGAAAGCAAGATGGTTTCCCGCCGTATTGAAGCGGCTCAGAAGAAGGTGGAGGAACGCAACTTCGATATCCGCAAGAACCTTCTCGAGTACGACGAGGTGATGGATTACCAGCGGAAGCGGACCTATGGCTTCCGGCAGAAGATCCTCGACGGCGGCAACTGCAAGCTGATCATCGTCGACATGTTGCAGAATACCGTTTCCAAGAATGTCGATCGGTTCATGGGCGACCGTTACGGCACCGAAGCGTTTGCCCGCTTCGCCAGCAATCGGCTCAACTGCGAGTTCGAAGGGCATGAGTTTGTTCGCATGCCGTTCGAAGAGGCGGATAAGAACGCCAAGACGAAGGCATGCAACAAGGCGGTCAACGCCATTCAGGATGCTCTCGAAGAGAACATGGATACGGGGAGCGAGGAGAGCGAGTGGAACTGGGAAGCGTTCGCCAAGTTCATGGAAGTGAAGTTCGGCGTGAAGACGACGGCCCGGGAACTGAAGCAGATCGGCCGTGACAAGATCATGGAGGTGCTGCTGCCTCGGGCTGAGAAGAACATCGAAGAGACCGATCTCAAAGAAGGCGAGCCGATGTTGTCGGAGGACTTCAGCCTGGAGTCGATCGTCAACTGGTTCAAGCTGAAGTTCAATTTGACCGTAGCGGTGAGCGAACTGCGAGACAAGTCAGCTAGTGCGGTCAAAGTGCTGCTCAATGACAAGATCAAGCAGCTTTACACCGAGAAGGAGATCGAGTTCCCGGTTAAGGTGCTGATCCATCACTTCATGGGCGCGATTCGTACGGCCAGCAGCGGTTCGATCCGCATGGGCTGCTGACCATGGCCAAGGAACGCTTTGCTGGGGCGGCCAGTGCTATTCCGGAGCAGGAGCTGGTCGTCAGTTCCAAGGAACGCATCGAACAGATGCTTCAGGAAGTGAGCCGGAAGGCTTACCCGGCTGATGGCTATGACCGCATCGAAGAGCAGCTCGACAAGCACTTTGGTGCGACGGCCAAGAAGTTGAGCGAAGACGATGCGAAGCAGCTTGCATCGTGGGCGACGCAGACCTACAAGCTCAAGGTCGAAGCAGCCGATCTGGCCAATTACCCCGAAGATTATGTCCGCCAGGTGCTGACGACGGCTTTTGATGATGTCTATCGGCCTGAAATGCAGTCGATGGAGCGTTCACTGGTGCTGAACGTCGTCGATACGTCGTGGAAGGATCACCTCTATACGATGGATTATCTGCGCTCAGCGATCGCCTTTGCCCATTTGTCTCAGCAGGATCCCAAGGCAGTGTACAAGGTGGAAGGTATGAAGGCCTTCGACGAGATGTGGGAAGGCGATGCGACGGCAGAGTACCAGGAGAAGGAAAGCATTCAGGACAAGATCACTGATCTGATCTTCCGCATGGAGGAGGCGATTCAGGATACTTCCGATGCCGTGCTGGCTCAGGCGCAGAGCACGAAGGAAGCAGCCAGCCGACCGTTGCCTCCGCCGAAGGAGGGGAGCATTCGTGCCCAGCAGGACGAGGCGATAGCAGGCAGTCAATCGGGCGGGAAAGCTCAGCCGGTTCGCAACAAGGAACCACGAGTCGGCCGCAACGATCCGTGCCCGTGCGGTTCGGGGAAGAAGTACAAGCAGTGCCACATGAAGAAGGATATGGCGTAAACAAAGTGCTCGGTGCTCAGTGCTCAGTAATTCTGGCTGAGCACTGAGAACTAAGCACTGAGCACTACTTTTGACCTGCGAAAGGATTCGCTTTGTGCCGTGGTTGTTGAATGTCGTTTACCTGTTGGTGGTAGTCCTGGCAGCGCCGTGGTTGTTGTGGCGGCGGTGGCGGGCAGGGAAACGGCTTGGCGGAGGTTGGGCGAAGTTCACCGGGAATGTCATTAGCAGTGCGAGCCGGGCGGCGTTAGCCCCCGGAGTGAACGGGCAAAGAATCTGGCTCCACGCTGTCAGCGTCGGCGAAGTGCTGCTACTACAACCCATCATCAAAGAACTCAAGGCCCAGTATCCTCAATGGGAAGTCTGGCTCTCCGTCACGACGGCCACGGGAAGAGATGTCGCTGAGAAGACCTACCCTGAGCTGAACATCATCTGGTTCCCGTTCGACTTCACCTGGGCGGTGCATCGGGCATTGAACCAGGTGCAGCCGAGGCTGATTCTGCTGGCGGAGCTGGAACTGTGGCCGAACTTCATCAGCATTGCCAAGGCTAAGAGCATCCCCGTGATCGTGGTCAATGGCCGCATCAGTGAACGGAGCTTCAAAGGGTATCATCGATTCCGCTGGCTGGTCTCGAAGTTGCTGGGCAAGATCGACCGCTTCGCGGTTCAGCAGGAAGAGTATGCGGAGCGGCTGAAGCTCTTGGGTATGCCCGCTGACCGCATCGTCGTCACGGGTTCGGTGAAGTTCGATGGGGTGACGGTTGATCGGCAGGATGCCTCGGTGCAGAAGTTGCGCACGCTGTTTGGTATCACCGAGAAGAACGTCGTCTGGGTCGTCGGCAGCACGCAAACTCCTGAGGAAGCGTGGGCATTGGACATCTATCAGACAGCGAAGAAGACCTATCCCAACCTGGTGCTGATCCTTGTTCCCCGTCATCAGGAACGATTCAACGAGGTGGCGGAACTCATCACGAAGTCAGGCGAGAAGTTCAGTCGCCGCTCAGCACTGAGCACTGAGCACTCAGCACTGATTCTGGTCGATACGCTCGGCGAATTGAAAGCCGTCTGGGGCCTAGCGGATGTCGGCTTCGTCGGTGGCAGCTTCAATGATCGGGGCGGGCAGAACATGATCGAACCGGCGGCGTATGGGGTGGCTGTCACGTTTGGGCCGAACACGTGGAACTTCAAGCAGGTGGTCGCAGCGCTGTTGATGCATCAGGCGGCGATGGAGGTGAAGACGAAGGCGGAGTGGGAGGCGGTGACGTTGCGGCTGCTGGGGGATGGGGCCGAGCGACGGGAGTTGGGAGAGCGAGCGAGGGAGTTTGTACTCAGGCAGCAGGGGGCGACGGAGCGGACGGTGGGACTGCTCAAATCGTTTCTTAGTCATTCAGCGTGAGGTTTGGCAAGGCGGTGACTGTGCCACTGTGTGACAGCGCCAAGGAAGTGATGTACTTCACTGAATAGTCATCTCGCTGTCACGCAGTGGACGCGTGCAATCGCCAGCAGCACTGCGTGATGACTACATCACGCAGTGGCACAGTTTCTCGATGACACACCAGAAATCTTGTGATGGCAACTCTGAGATTTCCTTTTGTTTCCCTCGTCGAGTGCGATAAGTTAAGCTCCAGAGAGTTCAACACCATCTTGGAGTTACCACCATGAGTTCGTCACTTGGCAGAGTCCCCGGCGGCGGTATGATCGCGACCGCAGTTCGGGAAAACATCGCTGAAATGCAGCGCAATCGAGGCTGGATACTGCTGCTCGGCATTGTCCTGGTGCTGCTCGGCACCATGGCGATCATCTACACCGTGTCGGCGACGATCGCTTCGATGTTGTACCTGGGCTACTTCCTGATCATAGCCGGGGCGTTTGAAGTGGCGGGGGCGTTCTATGCCCGGCACTGGGGCGGGTTCTTCCTTGATCTGCTGATGGGTGTGCTGCTCATCGTGGCTGGCATTATTACTCTGAATCACAAGGGTGATGTGGCGGTGCTGCTCACTGGAGTCATTGCCTTCTTCTTCATGGTCGGCGGCGTTACACGCATCCTGGCTGCGTTCACCATGCGGTTCTGCAGTTGGGGCTGGGTGGTGCTCAGCGGGTTGATCTCGTTCATGCTGGGCATGATGATCTGGCAGCAGTGGCCCAGCAGCGCCTATGGGTGCCCGGTACGCTGGTCGGTGTCGAACTGATCTTCAGTGGCTGGAACTATGTGGCGCTGGCTTCATGGCTGAAGCGGGTGAAGCCGGAAGTGGCTTAGTATAGTGTTTCTTTTATCGTCCCCGTGTCTCTGACCGGGGACGATTACGATGACAAGATGTTTGTTGCCTAACCAAATTTTCCTGCTCTGCCGGCAGAGGCGATCAGCCCTCCCAGTCCTATCGTCAAATAGCCGGCGAAGGGGAACGTGGGGAACAACCCGGAGATGTTGCCGATCAATAGACCTATCCCCACGACAACTATCAGTGTGCCCAGGACCACAGCTGCCATCTGTTGCTGCGGTCGATGTGGCGAAGTGAGCTGCCTGGTTTCTTCTAATGTCAATAGCTTTACTTCCCCCTGACGCTGTTTGTTTTCCAGTTCATCACGAGAAGGAATAGCAAGGGTGTGCCCACAGACGCAGAGATGTGAAGTGCCCAAACTCACATCGGAAAAGATAACGGGACGACCGCAGGAACAGGCCATTTGATATGTCTTTGACGATGCTCCGGTTGGTGCCTGTGCCTGTTCCACTGAAGCTGGCATTGTTGGCACACTTTGAGGAAGGTGCGCATTTCCTGGGCGGGACTCTCATAGCAATCGTCCTTTGATCGGGTCTTTTTGTTGAGATCACATTAGCTTGTGACGTTGAACCATTCAGTGCCGAATTGTCAATCATCTGTCGGAGAGTGTCAAATATATTATGCTCAAGGTCATTGTTATCTTCTCGTCCCCGGTCTCCGGCGGGGACGAATTGAGAGTTGCCCTCACGCTCCGCGTGAGGGGGGGCGGTGATATGGCGTTTGTCAGAGTTTTGTAATTGGCGGGTAGTCTCCGCATCATCACGCGGAGCGTGATGACTACTATCCAGACCATCACGCGGAGCGTGATGGCAACTATGATCTAATTCCACATTTTCTTCTTGATGTACGAAAAGAAGTTATCTATTGTGACATAACAATGTCATTGTGACTTAACTGTGACAAAGTCATTATCTTAATCAAAGTCCAACACCTTCTGAGGAGTTTCGGATGTCTCGTCTTTACGGAGCTGTGCTGGCTCTCGTGGCTGTGGGGATAGTCGCCACTTCGGCACAGGCTAACTGCAAACGGCACTGTGTTTCGGGCTGCAATGGCAGTGTGCATTGCCAGGGCCAGATCAGTGATGGCTGCGGGCCGGCTGCGCCGCAGTGGGTTGAACGGACGGTGACCTGCTACCGCGCAGAGACTCGCACTCGAACCGTTCCCGTGACGACGACCCGCCAGGTAGCTACCGTAGTCGATGAGCCTTATACCTGGACCGAAACGATCACCAAGCCTGTGCAGAAGAGCCGCACCGAAACCTGGTACGAAACCGTGACCAACAAGGTGCCCTACAGCTATTCGGTAAGCGTGCCCTACACCACGCAGGAGAAGCAGACGCTGCAACGCACCCGGATCGAACCGGTGCAGGTGTCGTACAGCTACAACGTGACGGTTCCCTACACTGCGCAGGAAAAGCAGACTATAGGCCGTGTTCGCACCGAGATGGTGCAGGTGCCCTACAGCTACAATGTGACCGTGCCTTACACGGCTCAGGAAAAGCAGATCGTCAACCGCTTTCGCACCGATGTGGTGCAGGTGCCTTACAGTTACATCGTGAGCGTGCCCTACACGGTGCAGGAGAAGCACACGGTGCAACGGGTTCGGACTGATACTGTTCAGGTGCCCTACACCTACACTTGTACGGTGCCGGTAACGACGATGGAAACGCGGACGCACAGCTACACGACTTGCGTGCCGACCCAGGTGAACGTCACGGTGATGGTGGCCCGCCACATTCAGGGCTGCGAGGTTGATCCCTGCACCGGTTGTGTCCGCCCTACCTGCCAGACGGTGTGCGAACCACAGAACATCTGCCGTACGGTATTGCAGCCTGTGACACAGACCTGTCAAGTGACCGTTCCCGTGACCCGCTTCACGACCGAGACTCACCAGGCGACCCGCACCGAGTGCCGTTACGTTCCCTACACCGAAGACATCATGGTGAACGTGACTCGTTTCAACAACGAAACCCGCCAGGCGAACCGCACCGAGTACCGCACAGTTGCCTACACGGAGGAAAAGCTTGTCCCCGTGACGAAGTACAACACGGAAACCCGGCAGGCGACCCGCAGCGAATATCGGACGATTCCCTACACCGAAGAGGTGATGGTGCCTGTCACCCGGTTCAATACCGAAACTCGCCAGGCGACCCGCACCGACTATCGCACGGTTCCTTACACCGAAGACGTAATGGTGAACGTCACCCGCTTCAAGGAAGAGCAGCGTCAGGGTGAACGCACAGAGTACAAGCAGGTCGCCAGGACTCGTGAGGTGCCTTACACCGATTACGTTTGCGAACAGGTGACAAAGAAGGGCATTCGTCAGGTGACCAAGTGCAACACCGTCACCGAAACCAAGAACGTGACCGAAACCTACTGCGAGATGGTGCCCTACACGACGACGGAGAAGGTGTACGTGGGCGGGTGCTGCAAGTAGGCGTGGGCTTGAAGAGGAATATAGGGAGAGGCCAGGGAGTGTTCCCTGGCCTCTTGTGTTAAAGTTGCCCTCACGCTCGACGTGAGGGGGCCGAGATGTGACGTATTACTACGCGATTGTTGATGGCAGCGACTCTCCGCGTCATCACTCGGAGAGTGATGACTACTAACCAGAGCGTGATGGCAACTATGGAGGTCCAAGCTTCGCGGCGAGCTCTTCGGAGACCTTGCCCGTGCCTTTGCACTTCGGGTACTTCGTGCAACCTAAGAAGTAGCGGCCACGGAAGGCGCGGAGCTTCATCGGGCCGCCGCATTCGGGGCAGGGTTCGGTGATCTCCACATCCGGGAGTTCCTTCTTGGGTGGAGGAGGTGGCAGGATGTCCTTCAGCTTCTCCTTCAGGTCTTCAGGCAACGGTTTGGCGTTGCGGCACTTGGGGTAGGCGGCACAGCCTAAGAACGGACCTCTTGGACCTTTCCTCACGGCCATCGGGCCGCCGCACTTGTCGCACATGATGCCGGTGTCGATCGGCTTCATGGGGTTGCCGTTCTTGTCGACATCCTTGGCGTTCTTGCACTTGGGGTAGCCGGTGCAGGCGAGGAACGGGCCCCGCTTGCCTTCACGCAGGACCATCGGCTTGCCACACTTCTCGCAGACGTGATCGGTCTTGGTCATGGCCGGTACGGGAGTGCCACCCTCGCCAATGTTCATCACCATCTTGCATTCGGGGTAACCCGAGCAGGCATAGAACTTGCCGTACTTGCCCATGCGTTCCAGCAGCGGTTTGCCGCAGTCGGTACACTTGTACTCGGTCTCGACGACGCGCGGGCCGCTCTCGCCCTCACCGGGCTTGATGTACTTGCACTCGGGGTAGTTCGAGCAGCCCGCGAACTTGCCGAGCTTGCTCCACTTGATGATGAGCGGGCTGCCACAGGTGGGACACTTCTCGCCGGTCTCGATACCCTTGACCGGTTCCATCGACGCTTCGGCGGTCTTGAGCAATTTGTTGAACGGCTGATAGAACTCGTCGAGCACATCACGCCATTTGATCTTCGCGTTCTCGATGCCGTCGAGTTCATCTTCCATGTGGCTGGTGAACTTGACATCGATGATCTGGGGGAAGTTGGCGACGAGAGCATCGGTGATGACCATGCCAAGTTCGCTGGCATAGAAGCGCCGCTCCTTGAGCTCGACGTAGCCCCGTTCCTGAATCTTGCTGATGATGGCGGCGTAGGTACTCGGTCGGCCGATGCCTTCCTTTTCGAGGGTCTTCACCAGGCTGGCTTCGTTGAAACGGGCAGGGGGCTGCGTGAAGTGTTGGGTCGGTACGAGCTCCATCAGCGACAGAGGGTCGTTTTCCTTAAGTGCAGGCAGGATAGCATCTTCCGACTTGCCGGGAGCCAGGACCTTGCGGTAGCCATCGAACTTGAGAATCTTGCCTTGAGCCTTGAAGATGCCCTTCTTCTGCGCTGCTTCGATCTCAACATTGGTGACGGCAAACACAGCCGGCGTCATCTGGCTGGCGACGAAGCGGCGGTAGATCAATTCGTAGAGTTTGAACTGTTCCGGGGCGATGATGTTGCGGAGCTTGTCGGGGGTCTGGCTGAGGTCAGTGGGGCGGACAGCTTCGTGACCTTCCTGGGCCGACTTGCCGGAAGCGTAGGTGTTGGCCGAGGCAGGCAGGTAGGGTTTGCCATAGTGCGACTCGATGTGTTCGCGCACCGCTTTGAGCGCATCGTTACCGACACGCACGCTATCAGTACGCATGTAGGTGATGAGTGCGACCGAGCCTTCGCCCTTGATCTCGACACCTTCGTACAACCGCTGGGCAGCCATCATGGTGCGCTTGGCGGTGTAGCGGAGTCGCATCGCCGCCTGCTGTTGCAGGGTGCTGGTGGTGAACGGGGGGGACGGGCGTTCCTGCCGATCCTTCTGTTCGATCTTGCTGACGCTGACCGGGTGCTGGTTGATAGCATCGACGATAGCCTGAGACGTGGCACCATCGCTGGCTTCAAACTTCTTACCATCCCACTGATTCAGTTCAGCGGTGAAGGCGCCTTCGGGGAGCTCTTCGACGAGTTCGAGCTTGGGCTCCGTCGCTGACGCTTCCGGCTCTGAAGTCTCCGATGTTTCGGGATCGGCAATCTCTTCATCATCGTGCTTGCCGACGTTCTTGTTGGCAGCCTCTTCCTTACGCTTGGCCTCGGCTTCACGGAGCTTCTTGAAGAAGTCGGAGGCGAGCTTGGAGGCAGCATCAACGGGCATGAAGGTGCCGGTGATCTTCCAATACTCTTCGGACTTGAACGCCTGTATCTCCCGTTCTTTCTCGACGATGAGGCGGACGGCGACCGACTGCACCCGGCCGGCGGTGGCGTGGCGAGTAATCTTCTTCCTTAATAAGGGGGAGAGCTGGTAGCCCACCACCCGGTCGAGGAAACGGCGGGTTTCCTGGGCACGGACGAGATCCTGATTAATGGCGCGGGGGTTGGCGAACGCCGTCTGCACCGCGCTCTTGGTGATTTCATTGAACGTAACCCGCTGGACCTGGTCGTCGTCGAGGCCGAGCGATTCCTTCAGGTGCCAGGCGATGGCTTCACCTTCACGATCCGGATCAGGAGCGAGGTAGACCATCTTCGACTTGGCGGCCATCTTCTTGAGGCCGTTGATGAGGTCGAGGCGGTCGGGCAGGTCTTGATAGGTGGCGGACCAGCCGTTCTCGATGTCGATGCCGAACTTCTTCATGGGCAGATCGCGGACGTGGCCCTTGCTGGCGGTGACTTCGAAGTCTGGCCCGAGGTATTTGCCGATGGTCTTGGCCTTGGCGGGGGATTCGACGATGACGAGGTTCTTGCCCGTACCACGTGTCCTCTTGACGGCGGGGGTGGGTTCGCTTGGTGTTTCGACGGCGGGGTTGGCGGCTTTCTTGGTGACTTTGGTCGCTTTGGTGGACGCAACTTTAGCGGTGGCAGCCTTGGTGGTTGTCTTTTTGGGAGCGGCGGGCTTGGTCGTTTTGTCGGCGGTCTTGCGGGTAGCCATGGGTGGCCTCGTATTCTTGTCCCCAGTCTCTGACCGGGGGCACAGTGTAGTTCCGGCTCTGCCGGGATGTGTGTTCTTCGTCGCTGAGGCCAGGCGGAGCCTGGCTTGCAGTGCGTTCCCGACCGGAGGCCGGGAACGAGAAGGCTGGGTGTTTGCAGTGCGTCTCCGGGTCGGAGACCGGGCACGAGACACGCTTCCTCTTCACCATATAGATAAGGAGGGGAGGCCGTCGCCTCGTCTAAAGGTCATTGGTATAGAAGGCAGTCAAGGGGTAAGACAAGGGCTTGGCGCGATATCGGGTATTATTACAGCTTGGTGAAAGGTGTTGTTCGACGGCGCAAAGTCCCTACAATTCATACACTTGGGGCGAACTGCCCATCGATTGAAGCAGAATCCATTTGCTGTGAGGGACACGGCTGTTGGACTGCGTGGTTTTTATTGAGAAGGTGCTGTTTATGGCGACGAAGGCCATGGGTTTCTTCCGCAAGCATCAGAAGTACTTTATGGTGGCACTCACCATCATTGCGATGCTTATCTTTATCGTGGGCGATCCTTTTTCATCCATGGGAAGAGGAGGACGTGGTAGGGGCATCATCGGCTGGTTCCAAGACCTTTTCGGTGGCGGCGGGGAAAAGGCAGACACCATCTTTAAGGTGGCAGGCAAGCAGTATTCCTCAGAACAACTCGTGAATTTACAGCAACATCGCCAGTTTGCCCTGGATGTGATGAGCACCATCAGCCAGCAAGGGTACGCCCGTTTCCTCGATAGCCAAGGGGTTAAAGAGGATGAGATGCGTGACAGGAACAAGCTGCAGCAGAAGATCATGGAACTCAGCAGCAAGGACCCCGGCGTTAGAGACGCAATCACCGAACGTGATATGAATCTCCTATCGCAGATACAGCCATCACTGCTGGTTTTCGACATGCTTCAACGCTATGAACCGCCCGATTCGATAGCTGAGTTTCTGTTGATGAAGTCCAAGGCGAACGACATGGGCATCACCATAACTGGTGAAAGCATCAAGAATGACCTGGTCAAGCTGGGCATGAACAAGATGAGCGTTGATGAGATCGCCAAGATCGTCAGAGATGGGGCTCGTGCCCGGGGCCTGTTGGATATTGCTAAGCTGGACAGCGTTTTGAATTTGCTGGCTGACGAAGTGCGTGTGGCCATCGCCAAGCAGATCGTCAACGAGGATTACTCCAAGTACGTGGCAGAGGATGCCTATCGCCGAGCTAACATGCGATTTCCTGGCGGAGTCAATCCTCCTCAGATGACGCCTGCTGACCTTTGGAAAAACTACGTAGACATCAAGACCTCGCTGACCACCGGAATCCTTCCCCTGAAAGTCGAAGACTACCTGTCGCGGGTTCCCGATCCTACACAGGAGGAAAAGCTGGCGTTCTTCGAAAAGTACAAGAAGGACTATCCGAGCGTCGATTCGGACGTGCCCGGTTTCAAGATTCCGCCTAAGTATCGCGTCGGTCTGGTCTTTGCTGACATGAAGGAAGGTCAGGCTGCCAACAAGCACTACCGTGCGCAGGTCGATGCCTATGATCGGCTTAATCCATTCAGCGCCATGGCTGAACTGGCCAGGGACTACAACGCCAAGAGGGATAAGGAGTATCGTTCCAGCCAGCCCTTCACCGAGTTTGCTCTGACGAAGGCCCCCGGCAGCCCGTGGGTGCGTGTCTACCGCTGGCACGCCCAGCAGGATCAGGCGAGCGTAGCCAATGTTCTGGGTAACTTTGCTCTGGCGATTACCACTGTGGGCACTTTCTCGCCCGGCAATGCGTTTGCCATGACTTTGAACGGCGAGAAGTCAGAATCGAAGCATCATGAACTGTGGCAAGCAGTCAAGAGCGTGGCTGGTTCCAACTCATTAGCAGGCATCCTGCAGCCCTTCCTGAGCCAGCACAGCGGCTCGAAGGACGTCTTCACCGATTTCAATACCGTGGCTCCCGCCCTGATTCAGCAGCGTTATGAAACCCGAAGCAAGGAACTGCTGGCAGCCGACCTGGCTGAGCTGACGACGGCCCTGGCTGACTACAGCAAGAAGTACAACGAATGGCGAAGCAAGGTGGCCCGCAAGCTGATCGCCGCCAATTCGCCGCCGCCGCTTTTTAACGAAACTACCAAGCAGACGCTGGCCGACTACCTCACCAAGTTCACCGCCGCCCGCGGCCTGGCTTACTACGAGACCAAGGACTTGCGTACCAAGGATGACCTCCTGGTGGAGCCGGGTGAACGGCTGCTGAACAACTTCGTCAAGCCGCTGTATTACGATCAAACTGAACGGGCGACCCCTCGACAGTTAGAAGACTTTGTCCGCTATGTGTTGGTCAAGGATGAAATCAAGGGCGATAAGCCCAAGCTGTTCGAAGCGGCTAATTCCACCGTGTACGATTCTGCCAGGAAGAACAAGGAATACGTGCTGACCTGGGTGGCTGAAGCCAGCGACCCGCGCACCCCTGACTTCAAGGATGCGGAGCCTGCGGTGGTGAAGGCCTGGAAGATGGAAAAGGCCCGGCCACTGGTCGAAGAAGAGGCACAGAAGATCATTAAGGACGTGAACGCTTCCGCTGATAACTTCCGCAAACTCATCGACATGAAGGGTTACGTTCCCGGACAGGTGATTGCCCGCTTTACCGAACCGCCGCTCAGTTCCACCTCGCCGTTTCCGATGTACAAGTCGGCCCCGATCCCCAAGGTAGTTGACAATCCCCCCGCCGATTTCGTCAAATTGGCGCTGGAGAAGCTCAACAACAAGGGGGACACGACGGTCATCCCGGACAAGTCGAAGTCGATCTATTACCTTCTCTATCTGTCAAACCGCTCCGAGCCGAAGACCTCCAATCCGCTTGATCTTGAGACGTTCCACAGTGAAGTCATTCGTCCTTCGATGATGAAGCAGTTGATGATTGAAGAGATGCCGTTCCGCAGTTACGTCAGCCAGATGGTCAGCAACACTGACATGCAGGGGTGGCTTGATTACCTCAAGAACCTCACCGGGCTGACTGTGGAAAAGGCTCAAGAGTATTTGAAGGCGATTGGGAACAGCAGGAACAGATAGGGTGTAGTGGTAGTGAAGTGCCTCGAGGCCGGAACCGTGGGTTCCGGCCTTTTTTTGTTAGAATTGTTTCTCGTCCCCGGGCTCCGACCGGGGACGAGAACGCGAAAAAAAAGAGCCTGCCGGTTCATCCGGCAGGCTCTTTTGATTAGTTACTGTCGAGGGTTCTACGCTTCCTTGGTCGTAGCCGTTGCTGCCGGTTTGCTCTTACGGGAACCGACTGCGAAGAGGATTAAGGCGAGCACCACGAAGGCACCTAGAGCTATGAGCTTGTAGGAGTTAGCATCCTCGTAGTCCTTGGTGCCATAAATCCTTTCTCCGAAGTTGATCGCCTTCAAGAAGCCATCGGGCAGGAAGTTGAACATGGCGATGATCAGGGCACACAGGGTTCCGCCGGCGATGAAGCCGCTGGAAAGAAGGATGCCTGAACTGGTTTCGTTTTCACTCTCTTCCGCAGAACGACGGGCAAAGAGGTCGCAGAGCCAGCGGATGACGCCGCCCGCAAAGATCGGAGTGGTCGAGCCGAGCGGGAGATACATGCCCACGGCGAAAGGCAGGGCACGAATGCCTGCGAGTTCCAGCGACACGGCGATGAGGATGCCGATGATGACCATGCCCCATTCGAGCTTCCCTCCCAGGATGCCTTCGATCAGCGAGGTAAAGAGTTGAGGTTGCGGGGCGGCGAAGGCTTTGGGAGCGGGTTCGCCGTTGTCCATCACCTTGTCCTTTTGGGCAATGGGAATATCGGTGCGGTAGGCTGCCTTGCCCTGGGCATCGACCAGATAGCGTCCTTCGGGCACTCCGGAGATTTCACCAGTCCGCACATGCACCACCTTGTACTCGGCCTGATCCTTGTCGGTATAAGGCCTGCCTACTTTTTCGGTGGAGGCGTCGGCGGGAACCTTCAGTGCTACTGTTGGCAGTTCTTTCTTGGTGTAGTGAACGCCTGCGGAATTGAGCATGAGCATCGTGAGGCCAATCACGATGGCTGAGGCGACTGCCCCGATGACGATGGCCCACTGCTGGTAGACCGGTGTGGCACCCACGAGGTAGCCGGTCTTCAAATCCTGCGAGGTGGTTCCGCCGTTAGAGGAGGCGATGCAGACGACGGCGGCGATGGTGAGAGCCGTCAGCATCGCAGAGGTGCCTGTTTGCCCCAGCACCCAGAAGATGAGGCAGACCAGCAGAATGGTGGCGATAGTCATACCAGAGATGGGGTTGGACGAGGAGCCGACTTCACCGGTCAGACGGGAGGAGACGGTCACAAAGAGGAAACCAAAGAGAAGGATCATCACCGCGCCGAGCAGGCCGGTGAAGCCGAACCCTAATCCCAGAGAGGGAATGGCCATCAGGGCCACAACGAGCCCCAGGCTACCCAGTAGCACGTAACTCATGGGCATATCAGTTTCGGTGCGAATGTTCTTCTTGGCACCGGCGCCGCCCTTGAGATCACGCAAGCCGGAGAGAATCGAAGCGAGAATGAGGGGCAGAGCCCGGCACATGCTGATGATGCCACCCGCAGCGACGGCACCAGCACCGATATACCGCAAATAACTTCCCTTGATCTTGCCTGGGTCCATCTTGCTGATCAGCTCAGTGCCAGGGGCGATAGGCGCGGTAGAATTCTCGCCGAAGGTAGCAATGAGCGGCCCCAACACGAAATACGAGAGAACTGCGCCTGCCATCATCAAGCCTGCTACTTTCGGGCCGATGAGGTAACCGACGCCCAGAAGTTCAGGAGAGAGTTCACCGCTGATGGCTGCGCCTTTGAGGCCCACTTTCGACCCATCAGCCCCCAGGCTATAGAGGTTCTTGGAGGGTTCATCCGCCCAGAACTTCATCCCCGCGCTCAAGAACTTGTGGAAGAAGGCGACGAAGAAACCCAGGAAGACCATCTTCGCTGTGGTGCCACCGGTTTCGCCGGCTTTGAGCACCTCGGCACAGGCGACGCCTTCAGGGTACTTAAGCATGCCATGCTGTTTGACGATGAAGGCACGGCGAAGGGGGATCATCATCAAGATGCCGAGCACGCTGCCGAGTATGGAGACGGTCATCACACGGGTGATGTCCATTTCAAAGCCGAGCAGCAAGAGAGCTGGCATGGTGACGCCGACACCAAAGGCGATGGATTCGCCAGCGGAGCCGGCCGTCTGGACGACGTTGTTTTCCAGAATAGTCGCACGGCGGGAGCCGATCAGCTTCGACATCTGCGTAAACAACGTGATGGAAAGGACGGCGATGGGCACCGAGGCGGAGACCGTCATACCCACTTTGAGGAGCAGGTAGAGCGAGGAGGCTCCGAAGATAATGCCGAGCACGGTGCCGAGGATGAGGGAACGGATTGTGAACTCGGGCATCCCCTTGCCTGCCTCATCGCTGATGTAGGGCTGATGCTCGGGGGTTGGCGAATCGTTGGGCGTGGCCATGCCGGGGGTCGCTCCTGGGGTTGATGGCTGGGGTGATCTTTCGCTCTTGCAGAGTCTATGGAACTGGACCGCAGAGCGTACAGAGTCCCAACTTCATGATGGAAAACACCCAGCATGCCGGATTTTTCAGCACAATCAAGAGGGGAATTGTACAATAAGCCCTGAAATACGGTCGAACTCGTAGGCCCGACGATTTCGGCAAGAACTCCAGATAGCCTCTTTCATTGATTCAGGCGGATGTTACCATACTCGCTTGCTTCACTGTTCCTTCACCACGCACGGCTCTTCCAGAATGAAAAACGCTCTCGATTACCTCGCCAAACACGCTAACCGCTACACCGACGATCTTCGCCAACTCGTCGCTATCCCGAGCGTGAGTTGCGGCACCCCCGATGTGCCCAACATCCAGAAGTGCGCTGATCTGGTCAAAGAGCAGATGAAGAACGCCGGGCTGGAAAACGTCCGCACCATTCAGATTGATGGACAGGACGGCAAGAGCTTTCCCTATGTGTACGGCGAACACCTGCATGCCCCCGGTAAGCCGACGGTGTTCCTTTACAGTCACTACGATGTGCAGCCTTGCCAGAACCAGGATCCCAAGACGGGCAAGTACGCCGGGTGGGAGAGCGACCCGTGGAAGATGACGAACAAGGGTGGCCGCTACTATGGCCGAGGCTCTGCTGACGATAAGGCTGCGGTGACGTGTCATTTGGCCAGCATCGAAGCGTGCCTGAAGACCTTGGGCAAGCTGCCAGTCAACATCAAGATGCTGGTCGAAGGCGAAGAAGAGATCGGCTCCCGCCATCTCATCCCGTTCTTTGAACAATACCAGAAGATGATCCAGGCGGATGTGATCGTCGTCTGCGATACGTCCAACGTCGAAGTCGGTACCCCGTGCATTACGTACTCGCTGCGGGGTATTGTTGAATTGCTCGTCGAAGTTGAAGCGCTCAAGCAGCCGGTTCACAGTGGTTCAGGTGGCGGTGTGCTGCCTGACCCTGCCATCGCTCTGGCTGAGATCATGGGACGTCTCTGCTGGCGGTGCAAGCGTATTCCGGTGCCGGGGTTGTACGAAGGGGTGCGTCCGCTGACTGCTGCGGAGAAGCTCGAATACAAGATGCTGCCCATCACCGAAGAGAAGCTCAAGAAAGAGTTCCATCTGCTGCCCGGCCTCGATCTGGTGCATCCGCTGAATGTGCATGTGTGCGAGCAGAAGTGGCGACTGCCTGCTGCGACGATCATTGCGATGGAAGCGAGCTGTCTGGCCCAGCGATCGAATCAGGTGTTGCCCAAGGCGAAGGCGATGCTGAGCATTCGTACGGTGCCTGACATGAAGTCGAAGAACATCATCCAGGCGATGCGTGATTTCCTTTGTGCCAACCCGCCGTGGGGCGTGAAGGTGAAGGTCAACCCGAGCGGTCATGGCTGCGATTGGTGGATGACAGACCCCACTGGGCCTGCTTTCGATTCGGCCCGCCGGGCGCTCGAATCGGGGTTCAAGAAGAAGCCGCTGGCCATTGGCAGCGGTGGTTCGATCGGGTTCGTCGGGCCCCTGGCTAAGCTGTTTGGCGGTGCCCCGGCGTTACTGCTGGGTATTGAAGACCCCAAGAGTAATGCCCACTTGCCGAACGAAAGTCTGCACGAAGGCGATTGGCGGAAGCTGATGGCATCGTTGTGCCATCTGTATGAGAACCTGGGGGCACTGCCGAATGGGAAGGTGAAGTAGGGGTTTGTAGCCCCTGATAAGGGGCGACCGGGTAGTAGCTGGCAGTGCTAACTGCCAGTATGTAATGAATAAGCAACAGAGCCCCGCGAGGGGCGATTGGGACAGTGCCACTTTCCAATCGCCCCTTTCGGGGCTCTTCGTTCATCATCTCTTTCGACTGGCAAGCTTGCGCAGCCAGCTACTGCCGGGTCGCCCCTTATCAGGGGCTGACGAAACAACACCTCCTTGTCTGTTCGTAGTTCCGAGCCTGGCTAACATCGGGCGCTCTTTCGGAGCATAGGCCATGACAGCCTGAAGCGCCAGCGAGGGGGAGCCTTGCGATTGCACGCGTCCCCTCGCTGGCGCTTCAGGCTGTCATGGTGATGGGATTCCTCGTTGGATCATGCGCACTATCATACGTTGATCGCCTGCCCAACCTTATAGAGTCACTCATCATGCCTATCCTTCTCACTGGCGGTTTTGGTTGTATCGGGTCGTGGATTGTCAAGAACCTGGTCGAAAAGGGGGACGCGATTCATGTCTACGACCTGACGATGGAACCCAAACGGCTGAACCAGGTGATGGAGCCGGAATTGTTGTCGCTGGTGAAGTTCCATGCGGGGGATGTTGCTGATCAGGCGGCGCTGCAAGGTGTTGTAGAGAAGAACGGTATCTCCCACATCATTCATCTCGCCGGATTGCAGGTTCCCGTGTGTTGCGCTGATCCGATGCGGGGGGCGAGGGTGAATGTGCTGGGCACGCTGGCGGTGTTTGAGACAGCCAAAAACCTGAAAGATCAGGTGAAGCGGATCGTCTATGCCAGCTCGGCGGCGGTGTTTGGGCCGCCGGAGGATGAGGATGCTCCCCCGCTGCATGATACGGCCAGCCATACTCCTACCACGCACTATGGCGTCTACAAGGCGGCCAACGAAGGCAATGCCCGCATCTACTTTGAAGAGAACGGCATCAACAGCGTCGGCATCCGGCCAGCCACGGTGTATGGCGTGGGGCGGGATTTCGGTATGACGAGTGAACCGACCAAGGCTCTCAAGAGTGTCGCCATCGGTAAGAAGTGGCACATCAGCTTCGGCGGCTGGCAAGATATGCAGTACACCGACGATGTAGCCAAGAGTTTTCTGCGGTGCGCTCAACAGAACGCCGGCTATCGTGGCCATGATGTTTACAATCTGAAAGGTCAGCAGGTGGAGATCAAGACGATTTATCAGACGATGTGCGAGTTAGCGCCCGAGACGGCGAAGCTGATCACGTTTGGTGAGAAGCATCTGCCGGTGGCTCATGGGTTTCTGGATGAGGGGCTTCAGAAGAACTTTGGGCCATTGCCTTTGGCATCGCTGCGAGCGGGGTGTGAGGCGACGATCAACCGGTTTCGATGGTTGGCGGAACGGGGGCGGTTGGATATTTCGGATTTGGGGTAGAGAGCATTATTCCCTCTCCCTCTCGGGGAGAGGGTTAGGGTGAGGGGTTTCTCACTAAGGCGAAGCCCATCGTGTTTGATCATTCACAACAATATGATGGGCTACGCCACAAAAGAATCCCCTCACCCCCAACCCCTCTCCCCGGTGGGGAGAGGGGAGATGTGATGGCGGCTTTGTTCCGGGCTTGTCACTAAGATAGTTAGAGCTTCACCTCGTCGGCACTCTTGAAAGGCATCATCATGGCTAGCGAAATGCATGACCTGTTGTTCCATAAAGCACGTACTCATAACGTCTGGCAGAACAAGCCGGTGGACGATGCTCTGCTACAGCAGGCTTACGACCTGGCACGGATGGGGCCGACTTCGGCGAACATGTGCCCGATGCGGATCGTGTTCGTGAAATCAAAGGAAGCGAAGGAGAAGCTCAAGCCCTGGCTCGACGCCGGCAACGTGGACAAGACGATGAGTGCTCCGGTCACGGCGATCATCGGCATGGACGTGCATTTCTACGAACTGATGCCCAAGCTATTCCCGCATGCTGATGCCAAGTCGTGGTTTGATAGGCTGCCTGAGAACGTGTTGGAAATGATTGCCCTGCGGAACAGTTCGCTTCAGGGGGCGTACTTCATACTGGCTGCGCGGTCACTGGGGCTGGATTGCGGGCCGATGTCGGGGTTCAACAATCAGAAGGTGGATGAGTTGTTCTTTACCGGCACGCATGTGAAGTCGAACTTCCTGTGCAACCTGGGGTATGGCGATGCGAGCAAGCTCCACCCGCGAAGCCCGAGGTTGAGCTTTGATGAGGCGTGTAAGATTGTGTAGCCGGTATGTCGCCGCTCCCCCTCACCCCCGGCCCCTCTCCCTCCAGGGGAGAGGGGGCATCCGACGTTCGCCTTTCGTCGCACTAACTCACCGTCCAGGCCGGTAGTCGAGGATGCTGCCATAGCCTTGTTGGGAAAGATCGTAGAGTGTGACGCGGCTGGTGTGTCGGGGCGGGGGGAAATATTCGATGGTAGTTACAGCCATCGTAGTAGTTGGCTTCATTGGCGATAGGGATGGATGGTCTTTAGCCCATTGATCCTGGTAGGGAGGCATCGTCAGTGGAGGACGTTTCATGTCTCGAAGTCGTTGCCAAAAGGGTTCATCCATCTCCGGGCAGAAGGTGTAGAGCAGCGTTTTCATCCGGGCGATCTTGTTCGATAAGACCAGGTCGCTTTCGGCTCGCGCTTTGAGTTCGCGCAGGTTGACCAGCATGCAGCGGAAGACTTTGCCTTGTCTTCTTCGACGCCGGAGGTGGCGTAACGGGAAATGAAGCCGGGTATCTTGTCGGTGACGAAGCCCTGGGTGGAGTCGTTCTGGACGGAGTTGCCGCCTCGGCCATACTTGAACGGCGGGGGGTTGAGCTTCTTCCACACTTTGTCTTCGTAGACTTCGCCATCGTCTTTGAAGTCGATGAAGTGGAAGAACTCGTGATGGACGATTTCGAGGAGATATTTGCGGTAGAGTTCGCCCGTCAGACTGAGGCTGACATCATAGTACATCGCATCGTGGTAGTAGTCAGGGATGGCGTTCCGCCCGCGGGATTCCATCGGCAGCCTGAAGTTGGAGCCGAAGACGATGTATTTCAAGTTGGTGTTAGTTACCAGGGCCGGTGGATAGAGACGCCATTCGTGCAGGAACATGGGCAGGTATTCGTTAATAGCCTTGAGCGACGCTTCCCGCCCTCGAATGAGGTAGCTGCCGGGCCGTTGTTTGGGGAAATCTTTTTGATCGAAGACCATCTTCACCTGGTAGTCCCGTTCAAGGCTTTCCACCTGGGCGAGCAGCTTGGCGTCTAACTGGCTGCGCAGCGAGGCGCGCACAGGTGGGGCTGCCTGATCGAAACTGATGAGTAAGAGGAACCAAGCGAGTAGATGCACGTCTAATTCCCATCGATGTTTCGTCGTTCACAAGCAAGAATAACCATGGCAGGGGTCAGTTGTACTCAACTGCCCCCTGCGTGAGGTGCAATCGTGTGAATCGCAGACAGGGGGCAACGGAATACCGTTGACCCCTGCCACCTCATCGCTTTCATTGGAGGTTATCACGATCTTAGCAGAGTGTGACGGACGAGAGGAATTGAGAAAATCGAGGTGCCGAAGAGTGTACGCGGTGGACCCAGCGGGTATCATGATAATCGCTACAGCCGCTACACCTGCCTCACATGAACAAGGTGCAGCATGAAAACTTCAGGTCAGCAGCAATTACCGAGGCATTCAGACAAGGTTCATGCCGAAAAGATATCAGTCAAGGACATGACAGCCTGGAAAGGTCGTTTCGTTTCCAGGAATGACAAACATCCACGGAAGGCTACCATGCTATCATTCATTACTGCCACTACAGCGCTGCATCGTCCCGTTCGTTCCAAGCAGTTACTGCTGGAAGCCCTAGAAGACCGGCTGGTGCTGTCAGCCGACATCGTGCTGGAATGGAACCACATGGCGCTGGACGCCATGGTGAACGACAGCTACCTGGGGACCAATGCCAAGCAGGCCGGCCCGGATCGCAGCTCGCGAGCGCTGGCTATTGTTTCGGCAGCAGTCTATGACGCGGTCAATTCCATTGACGGCTCGTACGATCCTTATTTGATTAAGGTGAAAGCGCCCAAAGGCGCATCGCTCGACGCGGCAGCTGCACAAGCTGCTCACGATGCACTGGTGGCACTGTACCCTGATTTCCAGCCTCAGCTGGATGCTCAGTTGGCCAACGATCTTGCCGACATTGGTGCCGGCAGTGCGCGTGATCAAGGCGTGGAGGTAGGACACACTGTTGCAGCTGCGATCCTGGCAGCTCGTGCCAATGACGGCTCCACTTTGCCGATGCATTACGTGCTGAATCCCAAGACGGGTTCGTGGCGACCCGATCCGCTTCATCCGAATCAGATGCCGGTCGGCCCGGAGTGGGGCAACGTGACGCCCTTCGCCATTCTCAGCGCCTCCAACGTGAACATTCCCCCGCCCCCCAAGCTGACCAGTCAGCAGTACACTGATGCTTACAATGAAGTGAAGCTTTATGGCGGCGACGGCGTGACGACACCTACGGTGCGCACAGCCGAGCAGACCGAGATCGGCATCTTCTGGGCATACGATGGAACGCCCGGGCTCAGCACGCCTCCCCGCTTGTACAATCAGATCGCTGAGACGATTGCCATCCAGCAGAGCAATTCGGTGGTGCAGAACGCCCGTATGTTTGCCCTGGTTAATTTCTCGATGGCCGATGCTGCCATCGCCTGCTGGAACAACAAGTACGACTATGAACTGTGGCGACCAGTCACCGGTATCCGTGCCGGCAGTCTCGATGGCAACCCCAACACGGTGGGCGATCCGAACTGGCTGCCTTTGGGCGCGCCGAACGACAACGGCGGGGGCACGAACTTCACCCCGGCTTTCCCCTCGTATGCTTCCGGCCATGCCACCTTTGGGGCTGCCTTGTTCGAAACGATGGCAAAGTTCTACGGCACCAACAATATCAGCTTCACTATCGGCTCCGATGAGTTCAACGGCATCACTAAGGATCAGAACGGCATCGTCCGCCCTGAAGTCACCCGCTCGTTCACCAGCTTCAGCCAGGCTGCGGAAGAGAACGGCCAGAGCCGTATCTACCTGGGCATCCACTGGTCGTTTGATAAGGTGCAGGGCATCAAGCAGGGTAGGACCATTGCTGATTTCGTTTTCCAGAACTATATGCGTCCAGCTAAGGTGCGCAGCAATCAGACTCTGGTCGCTCAGTTCAGGGCTATCGAGACCAGAAGCGGCTCCATCGTGCTCTCGACCACCAACGGCAAGCCCGTCAGCACGTTGCTGGCAACGCTGCCGAAGGTAACCACTATTTCTTCAACGGCCTCCAGTACCCATGACGCGGTTCCTCTGGTGACCGATTTGATGGCTCGGCTGGATCGCGGCCCCTGGGGCGGCGGAGCACGGCGCGGCAAGGTCTTGACCGTGGATCTCACGCAGGCCAGCGGGGTGGTGATCTCAGTCGATCCCTGCATGTATATGAAGTAGTCGCTTGACCCTGAAAACAAATTCCTCCCGCTTGCTGCTTGCAGCAAGCGGGAACGTATGACAACATAGAGCTTGTGGATAATTCCTCAGGCGGAAATGTCATGAACGCTCTCAGGCTGCTGGCTTTGTCGTGTTGTAGCTTGGTTGTCATCACGAATCTTTACGGACAGGTTCAGCCGACAGCGGCGACACAGCAGGGCGTCATCACCGTTACCGGCACAGCGGAGATGACCAAGCAACCCGAGATCATTCGGGTGCAGTTCAAGCAGTACGGGAAAGGGAACGATCAGGAAGCTGCCAAGGCGGCTCTGGTAGCTGTCGAAAAGAAACTGTTGACCAAACTTGGCGAAGCAGGCGCTGAGGTGATTGTCGCCAACGCTGGCATGTCGCTCCCTTCGCAGAACCTGCTGAATCGGTATCGCAATGTGTCATCCATGATTATGCAGCGGCAGATGCAACTGAACGGAGGGGGCGGCAACCAGCCTGATAAGAGCAATAACATTACTTATCTTGAGCGGTATTTGACGGTTGATCTCAAACCTAAGAGCAAGACCAGGGAACCTCTGGTGCTGCTGGCTGATCTGCAGGAGAAGTTGCGGAAGGACTACCAGGAACTGAGCGGCATGGCTGACGCCCTTCCCAAGGATGATAACAACGATGTGAACAACAACACCTACGTCTATCGCAATGATTCGTCGATGTTCACCACCGATGTTCGCTTTCAAATAGCCGCCAAGATTACCCGGGAGGATCGTGTTAAACTATATGGCGATGCCATGAAACGCGCCCGGGCCATCGCCACCGATCTGGCCGAGGCGGCGGAGATGAAAGCGGGGGCGATTCAGAATATCAACAGTAACTTCACCACGTTGAACAACGTCTACAACTATGGCGGTACGCAGCGGGCGATGAACAGCTCCGGCGAACTGGCCAAGTTCCCGTTCACGCTCAAAGAAGATGGTTCAGAAGCGGTGGCGGTGCGGGAGATGACGATCAACTATCAATCGAGCGTCCAGGAGCCGTTGACGTATGGGGTTTCGCTGACGGCGAGTTTTAAGTTGGAGGGGGGAAGTAGAACCAGGTGAGTAGAGTTGTTACAGCCGACGATAGCTACAAGGCTAATCTATGCTAACTGTGGTGCTAGCACTGGTATTAATTGAATGCAATGGCAATGCTCAAGACGAGTCGAAGCCAATACTCTCTAAGCGATATCTTAATCACCTGTACTATGGGGATATTGATGAGTCCGGCAATTTTGTTCCGTCCGTTACCATCAATCCAATCAATATTACTAGGGGATACCCGAAAAGTAGTAGTATTGATGATAAGCCATTCGTATCCGCTTACCGCGATGCAGAAGAAGTTTATGAATACAGGTCATTTCGCCTGGTGCCTGGAACTATCCGTCGTGGTGAATTCGCGCCCGATATCAGCGGGAAGGTAATCGATTTTGCAGATTATCAATCTTCAAAGAATACTCGGCGCATTTATAATCTACCACCCAAGCCTGCTCCTGGCAGGGATGACGAGACTCACAATGGAGATAGTAAACAGCCAGCGAAGTTATCGCCACAAGACAAGCCTAGCGAGCTAAAGGTGGAACTTGTCCGCCCTTTTACTGCCAACGAGGAATATGAGTTTAAACTCACGCCCTCCGTGCAGTATTCACGCAAATTCGGGAACCACCTCTATTTCGGCACTCTTGACGACTATGGCAACTTTGTGCCATCTCCCACCATGAAGCCAATCGAAGTCGGCAAAGGCATGCCCAAGGATGATGGCAAGTTTATTCCGCTGATGTCTCATATACCTCAAAAAGAGGTCTACGAATTCCGCTTCCGTACGCTCATTCCCGGCACGATTCAGAATGGGGAGTTCATTCCCGATCTCGGTGGCGGCAAGATCATTGACTTCGCCGACTATAAATACTCGAAAGATGCCAAGCCGATCTATAATCTGCCCGGCAAGTTCTTTCCGGTGCCGAAGGGGAAGTAGTTTTACCAGCCCACAGCGCTAGCAAGGGAAGATCTTGCGATTGCACACGTTCCCTTGCTAGCGCAGCGGGCTGGTATTATTTCAGACTCAATTGATGCAGCGCCTCGGAGGGTGTCAGGTTGAGCAACACCTTGCCGTTGCTTTGCCAGGCGTTGTCCTGGAAGTAGAAGAGGGCGGTGCCGGCCTGGGTTTGGACTTCGGTGACTTCGTCCAGGGAATAGATGGCGGCGATGCCGACGAGGGCGACGGGGATTTCGTCGGTATCGGGCAGGACGTGGAGGATCGGCTCGGTCAGCCATTCGACATCGTGCCAGCGGCGGTCTTGCGTGGTGCTTTCGAGCAGGTGGGAACGGAACTCGGTACGCAGTGACTCCTGCTGTTTGGTGAAGCGTTGGCGTAACCTCGCGCGGCGGAGATGCAGTAATATGCGAGACCAGATGTTCATGCCGTCTTTCGAGTGGAGCGATAATTGTGGCAGGGGTCAGATGTACTCATCTGCCCCCTGCTTAGGGTGCAATCGTTTTCGCCAGTTCGCAGGGGTCAACGGAGTACCGTTGACCCCTGCCACGGTTCTGACGACTTCTGCCACAGCGATGGAGGTTTCCCGGGGTTGCCTGACTTGTAGAATAACCCACTATGACACCCCATGAACAGCAGAAACTTGAGCTCATTGATATCGGATCGCTCTTCTACCAGCGGCAGTGGTCGGTAGGCACCAGCAGCAACTATAGCATACGGCTGCGCGAGAAACCGCTTCGAGTGTTGATCACGGCCAGTGGCAAGGACAAGAGGGCATTGACGATTGAGGATTTTGTCGAGGTCGATGAGCACGGTAAGCGGATCGGGGAGGGGGAAGGTCAACCCTCAGCGGAGACGATGCTGCATGTCGTTGCACTAGCTCAGCCGGGCGTTCAGGCGGTGCTGCACACGCATTCGGTCTGGTCAACCATCTTGAGCGATCGCTTCGCACCGCAAGGCTATCTCGAAATCAGCGGGTACGAGATGCTCAAGGGGCTTGAAGGCATCAAGACCCATGAGACCACGGTACGGATCAAGATCTTCGAGAACACACAGGATATTGCCAAACTTGCTGAAGAAGTGAAACAACTGCACGCCGATCCTGCACAACCGCTGCGTTATGGGTTTCTCCTCAGGCGGCATGGTCTATATACTTGGGGTAAGGACCTCTTCACGGCTCGTCGCCATGTCGAGATTCTGGAGTTCCTGTTTGAAGTGCAGGGCCGCGTTCTATCCATGAAGTGAGGCGACTATGGCTGTTGTCACAGTGCCCAGGCTGAATCGACGCATCGAAGGCGAAGCTGAGGTGGCAGCGTTCCTGTTGCCGTACGGCATTCGTTACGAGCGCTGGCCGCTGGAGGAACGGTGCAACCCGGAGGCGAGCAATGAGGAGATACTCGCTGCGTATGCCCCGGAGATCGACAAGCTCAAAGCGGAAGGCGGCTACGTCACTGCTGACGTGATTAACGTGACCCCGGAGACGGCGGGGCTGGACGCCATGATTGCCAAGTTCAACAAGGAACACACGCACAGTGAAGACGAGGTGCGGTTCATTGTGAAAGGGCGAGGGGTGTTCCATATCAACCCGAAGGACAGGAGTGAAGTCTTCAGCATCGAAATGAACGGCGGAGACTGGATCAGCGTGCCGGCGGGAACGCAACACTGGTTCGACTTCTGCCAGGAACGGACGATCCGCGCGATCAGACTGTTTCAGGACAAATCTGGATGGACTCCAGAGTACATTCAAGCTGGAGTGCATGAGGCGTACACTCCGGTCTGCTGGGGGCCATCGTATGTGCCAAGCAATCAGCCTCGTATCGAGACATTAGTTCAACCATGATAAAGTTTGCTGGTCAGGGTATTCTGCTTGATATCGAAGGTACGACCTCTTCTTTGACTTTCGTACACGATGTGCTCTTTCCCTATGCTCGCCGTCATTTGGCCGCGGCACTGCGGACCCTCTGGGGCGACCCGGTGATGGAGCGCGTCCGGCAGGGGCTGGCGGAACTGAACAGCTGCAAGAACTTTGAAGAGTGGACCGGCGGCCCCGGCATGCCGCCCGAAGATCGCCTGAAGCGGATGAGGCTGGAATTGATCAAGCTGATGGACCAGGACGCCAAGGTCGGTCCGCTGAAGGAGTTCCAGGGACTCATCTGGCGGCAAGGCTATAAGGACGGCACGCTGCGTTCGCACATCTATCCAGAGTTGCCCCGAGTTCTCAAGGAGTGGAAGCAGCTTGGCAAAGACGTGCGCATTTACTCTTCGGGAAGCATCGAAGCCCAGAAGCAGTTCTTCAAGCATGTGGACAACGGCACCACCGACGGCGCCGATCTGACGGGTTACTTCAAAGGCTATTACGACACCACGACCGGGCCGAAGAAGGAAGCCCAGAGCTATACCAGGATCGTGGCCGAGTTCGGCCTGCCTGCTGGAGCTATCCTCTTCCTCAGCGACGTGCCGGCGGAGCTTGATGCTGCTCGTTCAGCGGGGATGAAGACGGGGCTGATGTGTCGGCCAGGCAATCTACCAGTGCCTGAGACGACGGAGCATCCGCGGTTGATGACGTTCGATGATGTGGTGTTCGTGAGCAACAACTGAAGAACTGAATAAGATACCAGCCTGACGTGCTAGCGAGGGGGCCGCGTGCAATCGCATTGCATTTCCTCGCTAGCGCGTCGGGCTAGTATCACAAGACGAGTAGCCATGACCGCTGATCCTGCCTGCCTGGGTTTTGACATATCGCAAGTGCATGTGTCTCGTTCGCTTGGCCAGGATTTGGCCTTGATCGACCAGATGCTGGGCACGGTCGTCGCTCAGCAGCATGGCGAGGATATCGTGCAACTGGCACGAGAACTGTACCGAGATACCGGCGATCCGAAGACCCTGCTGGAACGGTTCCCTTCACTGGCAGACCCTCTGAACGTGCAGCGGGTGCTGCGCCTGTTTGCCATGCTCTTTCAGCTTTTCAACACAGCGGAGCTGAAAGAGATCATTCGTGTCAATCGAGAGCGGGAACATTTGTCGTTTAAGAAGGCGCGGGCGGAGTCGATCCGTGACGCGGTGCAGCGTTTGAAGACGGCGGGGCTCTCTGCGGTGCAGGTTCAGGAACTGCTTTACAAGATCGACATCGGGCTGACATTGACGGCTCACCCGACTGAAGCTCGCCGTCGGGCTGTGCTCGATAAGCTGCACACGATAGCAGGCTGGCTGCTGGAATATGGGCAGAACCAGGCCCCGCTCAATCGGCTTGATCTGCCCATGAACACGACAGGGCTAGTCGAACGGGAAGTCCTTCGCACTCTCACCGAACTCTGGCAGACCGATGAACTGCAATCTTCGTCGGTGACTGTTGAAGATGAAGCCCGCAATGCACTCTACTTCCTCACGCAGACGATCCTCGAAGTGGTTCCCTGGCTGCACGACGACCTTCGCAGCAACCTGGCGGACCGCCTATCCCGAGCATGAGTTTGATCTGCCTGCGTTCATCACCTATCGTTCGTGGGTGGGGGGCGACCGTGACGGCAACCCGAACGTCACGCCGGAGATCACCTGGCGAACGCTGTTGCGGCATCGACGGCGCATTTACGGCAGTATATCCGCAGCGTGGTCGACTTGCAGAGTGAACTGACACAGAGCAGCAGGCTGGCACCGCTTTCTGATCGACTGCGGAAATCGCTGGATGCGGACGCTCTTGATCTGGCGCTCAGTGACCATCCACCCTCGGCGAAGTGGCTGCATGAACCGTTTGTGCAGAAGCTCAAGAACATCGAGCATCGGTTGCGGGCCAGTCTGCGGCATGCTCAGGCGATTACGGGCGATTACCGGGGCGGGGCGAGCTATCGGCCTTTACCGCCTGCTTATGTGTTATCCTCGGGACTTCTGCAGGATTTAGAAGTCTTGCAGGAGGCGCTTCATGAGGCGCAAGCGGATGTCGTGGCCCGGTTCGGCCCGCTGGCGCACCTTATCACGCAGGTGAAGACCTTTGGCTTTCATCTGGCTGCGCTCGATGTTCGGCAACACAGCAGGGAGCATGAAAGAGCATTGGACGAGATCATTGATTCCGCCCGCATGTTGCCCGAAGGAGTGCATTACTCCACGCTGAGCGAAGAGGAGAAGGTAGAACTGCTTTCAAAAGAGCTGGCCAGTTCCCGGCCTCTGCTGGGACGAAACTGGCGCGGTTCTCCGGCGACGCGCCAACGTCCTGGAGACGTTCAGCGTGATTCGTCATGCCCACCGCCGACTGGGTCCGGAGACGATCCGTTCGTATGTGATCAGCATGACACATGGCATCAGCGATATTCTTGAGGTGCTGCTGCTGGGGAAAGAGCAGGGGCTGGTGCGATGGAAGGCAGCGGCGGGCGAAATGATCCTCGAAAGTGATTTTGATGTAGTGCCGCTGTTTGAGACCATCGAAGATCTGGATCGCAGTGCCGGGCTGATGAAGACGCTGTTCGATCATCCGATTTATCGTCAGCATCTGGCGGGGCGAGACTGGTTTCAGGAGATCATGCTCGGCTATTCTGACAGCAGCAAGGATGGAGGCTATCTGGCAGCCAACTGGTGCGCTGCATGCCACGCAGTCGGCACTGGCGAAGGTGTGTCATGAATCGGGTGTGACGCTGCAACTGTTTCATGGGCGGGGCGGCACGGTGGGTCGGGGTGGCGGCCGGGCGAACCGGGCGATTCTGTCGCAGCCGCCGGGCAGTTTTGACGGCAGGATTCGGGTGACCGAGCAGGGGGAGGTGATTTCCTTCCGGTATGGCCTGAAGCCTATTGCGCATCGTCATCTGGAACAGTTGGTGCATGCGGCGCTGGTGGCAACGGAAGAGCAGAAGAGCCAGCCTACGGCGCAGGGCCGTTGGGAAGAATGTGCTTCGCTCCTGGCGTTACGGTCGAGAGAGTGCTATCGCGCGCTGGTGCATGATGATCCGGACTTCTGGAGTTTCTACTTGCAGGCGACGCCGATCGCGCACATCAGCCGGCGACCTATCGCCAGTCGACCGGTATCGAGGTCGAGTGCGGCACTTGGCGGCCTGGAGGAGTTGCGGGCGATACCGTGGGTGTTCGCCTGGGTGCAGAGCCGCATGGTGTTGCCCGGCTGGTTCGGGTTGGGGACGGCGCTGGCCTGGTACGCTGAACGGAAGCCGAGCCATGAGCCGCTGTTGAAAGAGATGTATCGTGAGTGGCCGTTCTTCCGAACGGTGATTGATCATGCCCAGCATGAGTTGCTGCGGGCCCATTTGCCGACGGCGCAGTGGTATGCCGATCGGGTTGTTCCTTCGGAGATGGGCGAACGCATTTTCGGCATCATCGAAGACGAGTATCAGCGAACGAAGGAATGGGTGCTGCGGTTGGCGGAGAAGAACGACCTTTCGGAGTATGCCCCGGTGATGCGGCACGTCGTAGAGTTCCGCAACCCGGCAGTGTTGCCGCTGAACAAGTTGCAACTGCTGGCCATGGACGAAGCGCAGCGGTTGGCCGATCAGCCGGGGGAACAGAAGCCGTGGCTCGATGCGGTGTTGTTGAGCATCGCCGGGCTGGCGGCGGCGATGCAGAGTACGGGGTAGGGTCTGGTTCGGTTCTCCCCCTTTGCAAGGGGGAGTTAGAGAGGGTTGAAATGAATGAGGTTTTGCCGGAAAGTGGAGCGTTGTTGTCAGCTGTTTAGGCATTGATGCACCGAGCCTATGAGGGGGTGCGATGGACGAGAAATATTTCTGGGGGAGCTTGGAGTTTCGGTTGTGCCGCGAGTTTAACGGCCTTCCCGAGCGGCGCTACCAGTATTTTTGGTGTGATGGCTTTGAGCCAAGTGAATACGTCCTGGAGGGGACTTCGCCCCGGATAACGGGTGTGTGTTGGATCTGCAATGGCCCCCTGCAAGCCATATGGAACTTCACCTTATTCTTACCCAGAGAATATGGAGCACGTGAAGAGATCGATTGGGCGTCGCTATACCCGGCTGAGAACATGACTCGGTGGATGACATTCGACGAGGATCGAAAGTATATCGAGATCGAACCAGCGGTTGCAGTGCCGGACCTTCCTGGCAATAAGTAGTGATGTGAGCCTCACGATACAAAGAGGAAACTGTATTCTTCGCCACTGCCTTACCCCACCTAACCTCCCCTTGGAAATGGGAGGAACCAGACCCGGTCAAAGCATCTTCCGGGAATTCGCTGGCATCATGCCGGGTGCTCTGCATAGAATTCATCACATGTGGTCATTGGGTCGGAATCACTGGTTGACGAAGCCTCGCTCAGCGCTGGGGCTGGTTTGTTTATTCAACCTGTTCTTCCTGATCGTCGGCATCCCGATTCCTCATTCACGGCAGAAAGATAAGAGCGTTGCCTACCCGTGTATGGATCATGCCTGTGGTTGCATGAATGCGGAGCAATGCTGGCGGGGGTGTTGTTGTTACACCCGTGAAGAGAAGCTGGCTTGGGCGAGGGAGAACGGCGTCACGCCACCTGCTTTTGTGCTGGCTGAGGCTGAGGAAGAGCATAAAGATTGTTGTTCACATTGCCATCAATCATCAAGTTGTTGCGATGGCGGGAAGAAAACAGCAACGAAGAGCTGCTGTGAAAGCCATGATGAAGAGCAAGTAGATGAGGAAGTTCACTTCACCTGGCTGGTGACGATGCAGGCGATGAAGTGCCATGGTCAGGATGGCTGGAGCCTGTTGACCAGCGTTATTGTTGTTGATGTACCCGATGTGGCAGCAGTTTACGAAGCTGCATCGCTGCCCGAATACATGTCTTATGAAGACGAGGCCCCCGTCTCGTTGATTGTGGATCGAGTGTTGCCTCCGCCGCGTGGATAGTCGTTGTTTAGTAGCCAGAGCTTCGTCAGACTTTTGCTTTGCCATCTCGTAGAGAGACCGGGCACGCACAACGTCTATTTATTGGCAGCTCTGTCGCTCCCATCAATATTCGCATCGATATCCATTTCCTTTCCGAGGTAGATCATGTCTACATACTCAGCGATTCATCGCCGTGATGCGCTTGCCACGATGGGTGCCGGCCTTGCCGGTACGTTGCTGGCATCGAACGCATCAGCGTCGCCCAAGATCGCTCCCACTGATGTTCTGATGCTGGCGTACCCCAACTTCACTCTGCTCGATCTGGTCGGCCCGCATACCATCCTTTCGATGGTGGCTGGACTACAGGTCAGCATCGTGGCCAAGACGAAGGAGCCGGTCAGAACCGATTCGGGCGTTCAGTTCATGCCCCATAAGACTCTGCAGGAAACCACTGAAGAGCCGTTGATCATCTTCGTTCCGGGTGGCACACAGGGAATGCTCGCAGCCATGGAGGATAAGGAGATCATTGATTTCCTGAAGACCCGAGGCGCGAAGGCAACCTATGTCACCAGCGTCTGCACCGGGTCGCTGGTTCTCGGAGCAGCGGGGCTGCTCAAAGGGTACCAGGCGACGACGCACTGGTCCTGCATCGATATCCTCAAGACGCTGGGAGCTATCCCGACGGTAAAGCGCGTGGTTGAAGATCGCAATCGCATCACTGGGGCGGGCGTCACTGCGGGACTCGATTTTGGTTTGCGCCTCGCCGCCAAGCTGAAAGACGACAAGTACGCCAAGAGTTTGCAACTGGCGATTGAGTACGACCCTGATCCACCGTTCAGGAGTGGTTCGCCGGCCAGCGCTGACGCTGCCCTCGTCAAGTCTACTCGTAACCGTTATGCCCCCTTCCTTCGTCAAGCTGAAGCAGTCGCCCAGCGCCGCTCAGTAACCCCATACATCCAGAGACCTCACATGAAACTGACACGACGATACGCCTTCACCCTCATTGAACTGCTGGTAGTGATTGCCATCATCGCCCTGTTGATGGCCCTGTTACTGCCCGCTATTCAGAAAGTTCGTGAAGCAGCGAACAAGATGCTCTGTGCCTCGAACCTCAGACAGCTTGGCACCGCTGCCCATAATTATCACAACGACTACAACAAGCTGCCCCCCGGCTACTATGGGCCGTACCGCGCTAACGGCGGCAATACGACCTATGCCATCGGTCGCGGTCCGCACATCGGCTGCCTGGTGGCACTGCTCCCGTACCTGGAGCAGGACACTCTATTCAAATCGTTGCGGGACAGTCAGCAGACCTATCCCACTGCTGCACCGCTCGTGACCGATACCCCTCTGACGTTATCGTTGAAAGTGGAGAAGGATGCCTGGTGGAACGTGGCGGCTAACATTCAGCCCAACACAGGGCAGATGGTGTTGAAGATGTTTCTGTGTCCTTCCGATACCGGAACTGAAACGATCACCGGGCAATCGATCATGACGATGCGCATTGCCAACGGTGTGGTGCAGCATACTCACCTCAGCGGGTTTCAGTTCGCAGGGCCTACGAACTATGCCGGCGTGGCAGGGACGGGTGGCGATTTTGACACCCCCGGCGGGGCGAACGCCGTCTTCTCTCAGTTTGTCGGCGTGCTCTTCAACCGTTCGGAGATTACACTCGGTCAACTCGCCGTGCAGGATGGCACCAGCAATACGCTGCTGTTCGGTGAATCGCTGGGTGGGCAGGGCATCGGCCCACGTGACTTCGTCTGGAGCTGGATGGGTTGCGGAGCGATGGGCACTGCCTGGGGCCTGGGTAATCCGCGCACGCCCTGTGTCGGCCACAATGCCCCAACGATGGGCACGCTGCCACCGGCAGGGAACGATGGGGCATCGTGGTACCGCTTCAGCAGCAGGCATACAGCCGGCGTGCAGTTCTGCTTCGGCGATGCATCGGTGCGTACGGTGCGTTTTGGCGCCACCACCCAGCCTGACGTCAGCAACACTGCCAACAACACTTCCGACTGGGCGGTGCTACAGCAGCTTGCCGGTCGGCGTGATGGAATGAGCAATTCCACGGCGGGGTTGTTGGAGTAGTTAATGCCACTGCCGGTATGGTGTGTGTTGTTTCACGCACCATGCCGGCAGTATTGATATCTATCGTGATGGAAGGTGTGGTAACATCATGAGCGATTATCCAATTGAAGTGCCTTCTCATGTCTGCCACGCCATCTAAGCGATTGAGTAAATACTATCTCCCCGCTGGGCTTGCGCTGGCTGGTGGAATATTGGGCTATTGTTTAACCAGCGGACCGGAGCACATTGATGGCATGGGCGGCATCGGTGCTGGGCCAGGCATCGCCATGATTCAGGTGATCAAGACCACGGGTATGGTTCTGTTCATTGGCTTTCTGGGTTTTGCGTTCGGTATGATTTTGAATCAATTCATCGGAGCGAATCGAAACCCCACCGAGAACCAGAAATAGCGAAATAGGGGGTCTTTACTTGATCTACGATATTAGAAAGCCTATCATCAGACCATGATTATCTTCACCGGCACGTCAAAATATGGAAAGACGGATGCCCTCAAAGGGCTCTTCTTTGTTGTTACTGAATTTTCTCACCTTAATACTATCCCACTATTCCCGACGGGTAGTTATGTCATTGTAGATGGTAGCAAGCCTGAACAGGGTGTGAAGATTGGAATATCGTGGAAGTCAATCTTGGTAACCTATATCCGATTTCTTTCATGGATAGCAGCGGTTGCATTCACCATCACGTTTCTACTAACATTTTCCACTGCGCTACAGGTGCCACAGAACAATAGTTTCGTTGAAGGAAGGTGGTATTATCTTGGCTGTGTTGTCGTCTGTGCTGCCATCATTTTCATTAGTTATTGGTGGACGAAGCCTACTCCTAAGCACACTTAGAACTGGCCAACAAGTTGGGTATCCCGATGGATGCCCTGATAGAACATTATCTAAACGATCCCAGGATTGAATTAATGATGAATCGCCCTAAAGACGATGACGCAACGGTAGAAGCATAGATCAACAACGGCTTCCCTAACTGCCTTGTTGACACACCGAACTGGCAGACATGCACAATCAAGTAATTGGTGATCAGAATGTGGCAGGGGTCAGCGGTACTCCGTTGCCCCCTGCGATAGTTGCAATACTTTCGCCAGTATGCAGGGGGCAGTTGAGTACAACTGACCCCTGCCACGGCTTAAACACTCTCAACTCTTCTCTCGCCACTCTTTACACCACAATCGGCTTGCCCAGCAATCGGCGGACGACGACGAACTGGCCGACGTGCATCATGGGGTGATTGACGATCAGGTTCATCATCGCTCCGACGTTCGGGAACTGGTCCCAACCCTTAGGGCTCGGCTTGTCGAACTCATCGTCTGACATGTCAGCAAGAATGGTTTTGATGTTCTTTCGGCTCTTGGTGTAGAGGTCGAGATATTGCTGCTTGGTGAGGAACTTGCCGGCATCGTCGCAGCTGGCGTTTTCCTTGGAGTGAGCCTCCTTGAAGCCGGCGGGGAGTTCGATGCCGGAGCCTGGACGAATCTGGTTGACGATGCCCTGTTCGGACTGGATCAAGTGGCCGAGTTGCCAGGCGATGTGGTTGCAGTCCTTGCCGGGACGTACCAGCAGTTCGGCATCACTGAACTCAGCGAGGTACTTGGTAAGAATATAGTCGGTCATGTTCAGGGCGATCTTGAAGGCATCGGCTGGCTTCATGGGAGGGAATCCTTCGAGGGAGAGAATCAGATACCCTGAATCTAAGCCAGGAAAGAGAATGCGACTAGTGTACGAAGCGAGAAGTTGCTCACAGACCGTTGACCGACGAACGATACGGGGTATCATCGCCTTGGACAGAACATTCCCGCCAACACTATTCCCACCAGGGGCTTCCACGACATGGGCAAGAAACTTTCGATTGGCAGTTGGGCTTTCGTCTTCAATCAGGACACCGTGCTGGACTTTCACACCACCCTGCACAAGCTCCAGCACATGAAGTTCGATGGCATCGAACTGGGCAGCTTCGGCGTTCACCCGACACCGATGTCACACCCCACCAAGGCTGATCGACTGGCTCTCAAGAAGGAAGTGGCTGATCACGGCCTGGCCTTCTCCGGCATTGCTGTCGATCTCTGGTCGTTCAAGCCGATTACCGGTGATCCTGGCCCGTACCTGACGGCGTTCCTCGGCTACTGTGAGTTCGCCCGAGACCTGGGTATGGACATGATTCGAGTTGATACGTGTGAGCCCCCGCAGAGCCTGGATAAAACGAAGTTCGATCCCAAGGCCGGCATGGAGAAGATCATCTCGGTGTGGGATGTGGCCTGCAAGATGGCTGCTGACCATGGCATGAAGGTGAGTTGGGAGTTTGAGCCGGGCTTTATCTTCAGCAAGCCTTCGGAGATTGTGCAGATCGTGGATGGCATGCGGGCCAAGGGGCACAAGACGTTTGGCGTGATGTTCGACAGTTGCCATGCACACATGGTAGCTAAGATTGGGGCGAATCAGTTTGGGGCGAAGGAGACGCTGCCCGGCGGAGCGATGGAGTTACTGAAGAAGCTTGAAGGCAGGATCAACCACATCCACCTGATCGATTCCGATGGCACGCTGAATGAGCATGTAACCAGCACCCACAACCCGTTCGGCACCGGGCACATCAACTTCGATGAGATGCTGCCTGCATTGGAGAAGGCGAACATTCCGACCGATTGGTGGTCGATTGATTTGTGCTTCTGGCCTGATGCGTGGAATGTGACGGCACAGAGCAAGAAGTTCCTTGATGGGATGCGAGCGAAGTATGCGGCGTAGTGGTTCTGCAACTCGACCCCGGTCTCCGACCGGGGTCGCAGTGTATTCCCAGCTCTGCCGGGATGGGTTCAGGCGGTGATTCTGTATCGTGGTAACTGAGCGCCGGCAGAGCCGGCGTTGCAGTGCGTTCCCAGGCGGAGCCTGGGAACGAGATGGAATCTATCTCATCTTCTGACTTCCGGCAGAGCCGAAGTTGCAGGGTGTCCCAGGTCGGAGACCGAGGACAAGAATCAGCTTACCATTTTCCGGTGTCGTTGAAACCAGACGAGGCCGGCCATACCGGTCATGGCTGCGAAGGCGATGACCAGTTGGGGTTCAGGAATGGCGACCAGTCGCAGAATGCTGCCTGTCCCCAGGTTCATGATGTAGATCGCGCCATCGGGGCCTACCTGGATATCGGTCACGACGCTGAAGCCGGAGCCGAACAGGAATTGGTTGACTTCAGTGGCGTTGTCAGCGACCAGATCAGCCATGCCGGTCAGTCCGGTGAAATCGAACCCGTCTCGTGATCCATTCAGTCGGAATCGATAGAGCCTGCCGGTATTGTTGTCGCCGACGAGAATCGAGTTGTTGTAGGGCGTGCCCCACTGCGAACCGTTGAGGAACTCCATCGAGGTTACACCGATGGTGGAGAGCCAGGAGAAGGCGGGATCGGCGTAGGTGGAAGTAAGTCCCAGATCAACGAGTTGATTCGTGGTCACACCGGTGCGACTGATGGGGCCCATGACTTTGTTCCAGCCGCTATTGAGCCCTGATGTCAGGCGGTTGATTTCGTCATATTGCGAAGGCCCGTTTTCGGTCATCCACATCGATCCGGTGGCTTTATCGAGGGCCATTCCAAAGGAATTGCGAACGCCGTAGGCATACCAGGGATGGAAGTTGGCGTTGGCATTGGAGCGGAAGGGATTGGTGGCATAGGGATCGCCGACGATGGTGCCATTGGCCTGCACGACGCTGGTATCGTAGCGATAGATACCGCCGGCCTGAGCAGAACTGCTGGCAGCGCCCTGGTTCTGTTCCGCCCGATTGCGATTCAAATCACCGGTGGTGCCGTAGAGCAGGCCGTCGGCTCCGAACTTGATCGGGCCGCCATTGTGATTGGGGCCGTTGGCCTGGGCGCCATCGGAGGGGAAGGAGAGCAGGGGCACTTCACTTGAGAAGGTAGAACCGTTCCAGGTGAACCGTGAGAGCCGATTCTCGGTCCATGAACCAGACACTTGCCGGCTGTAGTAGACATAGCCGTAGGGCCTGGAGCCGTTGAACTGAGGATCGAGAGTGATGCCGAGAATACCTCGTTCGCTGTTGGTATCGACCGGCAGGGTGAGGACGTTGGTGGTGGCACCCGAGTTCCAGCGACGAACCAGGCCGCTGGCCTTCTCGATGACAAAGAAATCGTTGGGGTTGCTGCCGAGGAACGCCATGCCGGTGGGTTGGCTAAAACCGCTGGCGACGGTGCTGAGTGTGAGATTAGGATCGACAACCGTCTGTGCCGAGAGGTGGGCGGCGGGCAACAGGAGTAGGGAGAGAGAAACGAAGAGAAAGCGACGCAACGATGCTGCAAACATGAACGACCTCCAGACCATCAACAGAAATGAAAAGCGATGGGTGGGGCGGAGGTAAACGAAGTGTAGGTTAGGAAGTTAGTCGAGGCAAATTCAACAATCATCTGGCGCTGGGTTCGATCACCGTCCAATCGGGTAAGGTGTGTGTCGCTTCCAGCCTGGCTCGAATGATCCGTGCTGTTTGTTTCATGTCCTGATCGGGTGCAGGTTGGATCAGTAGATGAGTATAGGGGACAGCTTCTGCTCTCCTCATTCCTGCGGTTCGAGAGAAGGTGATTTCGCCAGTGTGCGCTCTCATCACGGCCCACGGAAAAAGAGCGATGTCATTGAAATGGGAGAGATCGCCTGACTGTTCAGAGAGTATTCCTACAATCGTCCAGGTTGTGTTTCGCCCGCTGTGGATCAGCGTGGAGCCGAGAGCGTTTCCCAAGGGGTACAACTTGTCCGCCAATGCTCTGCCGATCACGACGACGCGCTTGTTTTCCGTGTTATCGCTGTCGACGAGAAAACGGCCTTCGATGTAGGCGCTCAGCGTGGGGTAGAAATCGCTGAGCTCCGAGGTGGCGGCAATGACGGAATAGTTTCCGTTGATGGTACCGGCATCATTGCGAATTCCGGCGGTTGACAGTCGAATGGGAGCGACAGCCAGCGGAGAGAGTGAGTGAATGAAGGCCAGATCATCTGGCGTAAGGCCGTATCGTTCGATGAACGATCTGGTGCCGGCCACTCCCTCAGGTCGAACGCTTTTGAGGTGGATGGCACCCAGAGGCTTGGGGCCGGGAATGACAGGCTTGGCTGGTTCCCTGGTATCGAGGTTGCGGGGCGGATTCATGACCACTTCATCCCCCGGGTTCACGCCACTGGTCACCTCCATCATTTGCGTGTTGCTGATTCCGGTTTTGATGGTGCGTCGTTCCATGCCGTTGCCGGTCTTCACGTAGCAATAGCGCTGGCCACGCTGTTCACGAACCGCCTGGATGGGAATGAGCGTGGCGTTCTCCACTTCAGCGATCTTGATGGTGATGTTGCCACTCATACCGGGTCGAATCGAGTCGAGGTCTGTCGTGTTCTCAAACTTTAAGCGAACGGGGTAGACTTTGACATCGGCAGACATCCAGTCGGTGGTGGACGCGACGGGCGAAACATGACTGACGGTGGCGGAGACAGGGGTACCGGCCACAGTGATTTCAGCCTTCTGGCCCGGCTTGATCTTCGTGACAATGGATTCGTGGACCTTGCAGACGGCCTGCATTTTGGAAAGATCAGAGATGACAATAACCTTCTGACCTTCTTTCACCGGCTCGCCGACTCCGATTGATGCTGCTGAACCAAATCGACTCGATTCGGAAACAGGATAGGTCGCCATGCCGTCGTGCGGAGCCAGCAGATGGCAGCACTGGAGCTGTGCTTCGAGTTCGCTCAGTCGTTCTTCCGAGGCACGAACCGCCAGTTGCGCGGGAACCAGCATCGCATCGGCTTGCCTTCGGTGAAAGGCGGCTTCCCGTTTCGCCTGGTTGAAGGTCAGTTCTGCCAGCCGTTTCTTAAGGGCCAGTCGGCTTTTCGCCGATTCATCGGCTGCATCCTTCAACTCCAAGTCAACCAGTCTCAGGCCGAGCTCAGCCTTTTCAATCTCGAAATCGGAGCGGCTGAGATCAATCTCTCGTTGATCGGATACTTTGGCCAGCTCTGCTTTCCTGGTCTCACAGAGAAGCTTTTGCCGCTGGCAGGCATCTTTGTGTTTCGTGTCATCCAGCCGGGCGACGAGTTCCCCCTTCTTGACGACAGTGCCATCATCAATGAGCCAGGTGATGGTGGTTGCTTTACCGGTAGCGTCTTCCGAGCGTACCCGGCAAACGACGTCGGTTTGGGTGACCGGCTGGATTTCTCCACGCTCCATGAAGTTGAACTGTAGAGATCCCTGAGTGATGCGGTGATACACAGCATCCGGCGCGGCCGTCTGCTGTTCACGCCCCGGACGTTCACGCAGCGGATTCTTTGTTGATGGTGGCTGAAGGAGCAATACTGCAAAACAGATGAAGGGGGCCGGGTTCATAGCGGTGTACCTCAATGATTGACAGAGTCATTAGGCATGGTGCCTGACGGTTTGTCAAGGATGAAGTAAGGTTCACGCTATGAAGGGGATTTGTGATACGTACAACTCGACACCGGCCTCCGACCGGGGTCGCACTCGAATTTCCGGCTCTGCCGGGATGGATCGTGGCGATGGAATTGAAATGCTTCTACTGACTTCCGGCGGAGCCGGCGTTGCAGTGCGTTCCCAAGCGGAGCTTGGGAACGAGAAGGCCAAAAGCATCGAAGGCCGAGTGACTTGCGTCACTCGGCCTTCGACAGTAGACAAGCCCAACCGTGAAGCACGTTCAAGAAGGCCGACCCAAGCACCACCCTTAATGAACGCTATATGCTTCGCCTGCAAAGGCTGCTACATCACTTCCCGCAAAGGATATAGCACCAGTGGGCCAGGCAAGGTGACCATCCACCGGCCCGGCCTTTCGCCGCTCCCCCCGATGAATGTGGGGCGGTTGATACCCTTTGCTCAAATTGTGTCAAGACCAATTCGACGCATTCTGCGTGGTTTTCCACATTAGAAAACTCCCTCTCCAAACCCAAGAACTAGCTCATTTTTGCCGAAATCGGTGATGCTCTGCACGTCAGCCACGGGAATAACTGGTTTTAATTGCTGAATCATTTCATCGGTGCTGGTCGGATCGACGGAGCGGCAGGCTTCTGTCAGTTTATCGCTAATTTCATCCAGTTCCTTCTGCCAGTCCTCAGCGGTCATGCCGGTAGGTGTGAGTAAACGAAACTCGCCACAGAGCAGGATGAGGCGGAGGAAGTGGCGGAAGAGGATGCCTTCCTGCTTGGCGAGGTCCTTGCTGGCGATGTACTTGTTGAAGTTGCCGTTGTACTCCAGAAGTTCGCCGGCTGCCCAGACGGCCTGCACTTCAAAGTCGCCGATCTCGGGGTACTTCACCTCGAAGAGCATCCGCATCTTCTCGGCCAGGCTCAGGGGCCATTCGGGCTCATCGTCGAAGTTGTCGTCGTCGTCATCTTCGCTGGGTGTTTTCGGAGCAGCCATCAAGCCGCGCTGGACGAGTTCGGGATCGATTTGATGCGCGAGCGGCCCGGGGGGCATACGGTCAGGCCATGGAACCCGGACATGGCGGAGCAGGGGCTTGGGTAGTTCGAGCACACTCTCCATAAGTTGCAATCGTTCCTGGCGATTGGCGACGCCCATGAAGTCCATCAGATAGACGCCATAGAGTGGCTGAATGGCCCGGAACGCCAACAGCCGTTCGAGTTGATCGGTCGGTTTCGCCAGGATCGGTTCGTAGCTGCTGGCTGTATCTAGTAGCGGCTGTTCCTCAACTGGCGCTGAGCGCAGCACCAACCCCTCCTTAGTTCTGACGAGCACTTCTCCCCTCTCCCCCCCGGGGAGAGGGGTTGGGGGTGAGGGGTTCTTCGATGCAGTGCCAGCCTCCTGTTCTTCTTTCGGTGGCGGCGGTGGTGGCGGCTCCGGTTCCAACGTCACGAAGCCACCCTTGTGCAACGTGATCAACATCCGATTGAGCACCTTCTCGCCGGCGAGGATGCGGGGTTCATCGAGCAGACGTTTGCGGATGACCGTCTTCAGCCGAGAGACTTCAGGTGATGCCTTCAGCAGATGGGCTAACAGCCTCCAGGGCAGGGGGCCTTTGCTGTAGAGCTTGCCGGGCGGAGCGAGTTGCAGCGACTTGAACTGTGCCTCGGTCCAGTAGGTTTGGTTGGCTCGCTTGTCGGGCTTCTTTCTCTTCAGGTCTTTCTTGGCCTTGATCAACCCCGGATCGCGGGTGTCTTCGGGGATCGAATCGTACTTCAGCTTCCAGCGAAGCAGCTTGACATCGTCTTCATGGGCGATGGCGTAGACGTGGCCCTCGGTATCGTACTGCGGTCGGCCTGCCCGGCCAAAGATCTGGTGGGCGATGGAGGCTTCGATCAGCTTCTGTTTGCCGAACGGGCCTTTGACCAGAGAGGTGACCACGACCGAACGGGCCGGGAGGTTGATGCCCGCCCCGAGCGTTTCGGTGCAGACGACGACGGCGAGCAGCTTCTTCTCGAAAAGTTCCTCGACGCCTCGCCGATACTTGGGGAGCAGCCCGGCATGGTGAACGCCGACGCCCCGGCCCAGCATCTGCTTGAGCTTGGGGCCGATGCCTTCTTTCCAGTCGAGCTTATTGCAGCGGTTGAGGAGTTCCGTGCGGACAGCGCTATCGACAAGGGGCAGCCCCTTGAGTTGCTCAGCCACGCTCCAGCACTCGTCACGGTTGAAGCAGAAGACTAGGGCGGGCATCTTACGCTGACTACTGTCGCCTTCAGCCATCAGGGTGAGTTGCTCGCCGAGCAGTTCGTCGGGTACCCAGTGGTAGGTGAGGGGCACTTTGCGTTCTCTGCCTTCGACAAGTTCGATCTTGCGGTTGTGGCAGCGTTCGAGCCAGTTGATGAACTCACGCGAGTTGCCGACGGTGGCCGAGAGGAGCAGCAAGCGGATGTGAGGAGGCAGCAACGAGAGGGAGATTTCCCAGACGATGCCCCGTTCAGGATCAGCGAAGCTGTGGAACTCGTCCATGACGACGGCAGAGACGTTGCTGAAATCAAACTGATCGGGAGCGAGCAGGCGGTTGAGGAGAATCTCGGCGACGACGATGAGGATGCGGGCCTGGGGATTGATCTGGCGGTTGCCGGTGACGAGGCCGACGTCTTCGGCTTCGAAACCCCATTTGATTGCGGCGGTCTGCATCTCGTAGAACTTTTGTTCAGTCAGAGCGATGAGGGGCGTAGTGTAGTAAGCCTGCTTGCCGGAGTGCAGGGCCTCGAAGAGAGCCGCCTGGGCGATGAGCGTTTTGCCGGTGCCGGTCGGGGCACAGACCATGACGCCCTGCTCGGCAGTGAACCAGGCGAGCAGCGCCTCTTCCTGCACCGGGTAGGGAGCGTAGGGAAGTTGTTCGAGATACTTATTGGCCAGTTCGTCGCGGGTGAGCACGAGGGGTTCTCTGAGGATGGAGGCAGTTGAAGGCCGCGACGTTGAGCGGGGATGGGGTCATGATAAGGAGGGAGGAGGAAACGGCGCGGGGTTTCGATGGTAGCCGTGAAGTGGGAACGAGTTGTGTGGCAAGTGCAAGATCGGTCTGTCCTTTGTGCGGTTTCAGTGTTGCTATGGTAATGCACTCTAGTTAGCCTAGTGACAGAGTCACGCGGCTAAACGCCTGTTGCTGCGTGGGATTAGTCAGAAGTGGTTCTGTCTAATGCAAGTTCGGCATCATCGAATCAGTCGGACCCGTGATGAATACCGTCTCACCAATTCGCACTATTGACATGCGGCTGATTGACGACTTGTTCGGCATGAGCGGCGGTTACGTGCTTGATTTTTCAGATCGAACCTTTGGCGTTCTTCAATGATGAACTGAATATCAACATAGACGAATCACAATACTCCACAGAAGGTACAAGCAAGGCAAAGAGGCTTCGCTATCTTCTAAAGACGACGGACTTGCAAACAAGGCTTCGAGTCCTGTTGGCCCTATGGGAATATCGGGAGACACTGCTCCGGCGAAAGCAGGCTGAAGACCGCGTTCCGGGAGCGGAAAGTGAGTTTTGGAATTTGATTGAGAGGCTGGGGGGAAGGCGGCCAACCAAATCAACTCCACCGCCAAATAGTCCCGCATCAACCGTGATCGACTTGTCCGTATCCCACACCCTGAGAGACGGGTTAATCCGCCTGACCGGGCTCGAACCCCATGCACGTGGGTTTGCGTTCGAGCGATTCTTGAAAGAGCTATTCGACGCAAACGGTCTCTCTGCACGGGCCTCCTTTCGGCTGGTGGGCGAGCAGATTGACGGTAGCTTCGAGCTGTCTGCGGAAACGTATTTGCTGGAGGCAAAGTGGCATGGACCGCCCATCGGTGCCTCGGACCTGCATGCCTTCAACGGAAAGGTCGAGGAGAAAGCCGCATGGGCCCGGGGCGTCTTTGTTAGCAGTAGCGGATTTACTGAAGAAGGTCTGGTGGCTTTTGGCAGGGGCAAGCGGGTTGTTTGTATCGATGGGCTTGACGTACACGAAATGCTGGATCGAGGCCTGAGCTTCGCAGATGTATTGCACAAAAAGGTCCGCCGGGCGGCTGAGAGCGGCCAGACTTTTGTCCGCATCAGAGATTTGTTTCCGTGAACGATTCGTTTTGGGAGGTCCTACGCTTGAACAGCTCGCTGGCTTGGGGCACGGACAGCATGGCTGAGCCTTACTCGGCCTAACCAGCCTGCTGTTGTACAAAAAGGTTTCTGAGGAGCATGGTTAGCGTGCGTATTCACAAACCATGCTCCCTGTGTGCGGGGTAATCCAAATGAAGGCTCTGTATAATACTAGTTTGACTGGAGGAGTTCGTAATGATAACCGGCTTTGCGCCCGATATGACAACAACACGGCGGTTCGAGGCGTTTCGAGAACCAAGCGATGTCCAAAACGGTGTTATTACTCTCTGGATTCATGATGACGCAGGTCATGGCGAGAAAGTGAAGCCCGATGTAGCGGCATTCACAGGGAGCCTCCTTGCTTCCCATACAGTACATATGGCTGGCATCCCACCCAGTGGCAGGTTGAGAGTAACAAAAGATCTACACATAAGGGAAAATAATGGAGCGGTAACGCTCTGGATTATTTCACAAAGCACAGGAGACCAGACTTACGATGGTTATGAGATCACTGTCAACACGCGAGATTTCGTGAGAGAACTTCAAGGAAGTGGCATTCAAATAAATTGGTGAAGCCAGGTGCCCGGGAGATTGATGAAATAGTGGTGCCACGGAAGTGATGTACTCATCTCTTCCGAGCTTAACGTGCAATCGCTCTGATGATTTCACGGAAAAGTCGAGTACGACATTTCCGTGGCACGGCTTGATTCAGGGGACATGACTGGCCGAACAAGTCGTTGCACTCAACCGGGCCGACGTTACAATAACGCGGGACTTCGGGTTGCTTCCGGACAGCCCGGCAAGTGATCGGGGTCGTTCGGCGAAGTGGCGGAGCAAGACAATGGCCACCCTCGAGAAAGCGCTCGATAAGATGCGGGAGATCTGCCTCTCCTTACCCGACACCCGCGAAGGCGATCACTTCGGGGAGACCGCATTCTACGTGCGGGGCAAGCTCTTCGCGACCTGCGGAGCCAAGCATGGCGTCTTCGAGATCACGTTTGGGCTCGAGCCGGACCACGCAGCGGCGCTTGTGGAAAACGACCCTCGCTTCAAGCCGTACTCCAGGGATAAACGGGGCGTCGTTCTCGACGCGGCGAAAGTGAAGAAGTGGAGCGAGGTCAAGGAGCTCATCCTCGAGAGCTACGAGCTCGTCAAGCCGCCCAAGGTAAAGAAAGCGGCCAAAAAGTCCACGCCGGGCAAGCGCACCCGCCGGTGAAGCACTAAGGACTACCGAGATGCGTCCGCAGGGGAGCGACGAACCAGGCACCCCCTAATCACTAGTGAATGGAATTCACCTCAACATCCGTCCGATATTCCCGAAATCACCTTTTCTCAATCCATCCTGGTGCGATTGGCCTCGCATTGTCGCTTATATGTATCAGTCGCCAGCCAAGGCTTCAGCGGCGAGGCTTCGAATGTCTCCCGCAACCTCATCAACCTTGTCAGGGGAGTGTACATCATGTGCCGACGGATATTTCTGACAGCGGTTTTGATCTTATCGGCCGGTCCGGTGATGGCCCAATCCACGATGGTTGCCCTCTCTGGCACCGCTGCCGCGTCCGGCGGCAATTATAGCAGCTTCGGCTTCCCCGTGCTGAACTCGACCGGGCAGGTGGCGTTCCGCGCCGGGCTGACCGGCGGCTCGTCGACTGAGGGTATCTTCGCAGGGATTCCCGGGCGATTGCGCTTTTGCTCATCGCTTTACGTTTTGTGATTCGAGGAGAACTACTTGCCGATTCGATTGCGAGAATAGGGTCTCATTCTACTTCCCTGGAGAACATCGTATGAACAGGTCACGCGCCATTGGCTGTTACCTTGGCTTTCTGTTGTTGGCTTCACTGTGTGGTTCAGCCTCGGCTCAGGTCGTTTACAGCAACAACTTCGAAGCCAACACCAATGGCTTCACCGCGGGGGGGGCGATCCCTTCGTTGACTCGGTTCAGTCTTCCCACCGATAGCGGCGGCATCGCCTCGCCGAACCAGTCCATGTACTTGGGCAGGCTCGGTTCTGGCATCGCCAAGAGCGGTTCGATTGATGAAATCGTGACGCTGAGTGTGACCGGCCTGACTTCGGGTGTGAAGTACAGCGTGGCTTTCGACCTGCTGATCGGCGCATCCTGGGATGGTTCCGCCACTAGTCCCTGGGGACCGGATTCCTGGCGCTTCGCCGTCGATGGAACCCGGCTGGTGAACACCACGTTCAGCAATCTTCAGCAGGGTATCAATGCCGGCGCCTCTACACCGCAGCGATACTCGGATACGACATTCACCAGCCTCACGGGGCCTGATTTATCGCGGCATACCGGCGCTGATTTCTTCTTCTCGCCCAACAACACCAATTACTCGCTGGACTATAGCATTTATCTGTTTGGTCGAGGCGTGGGCAATCCGTACCTGGAGTTCACAGCGACAAGCGGCACAGCAACCCTGGAGTTTGCCCGTTTTGGCAACACGACGGATAGCTCCGATGAATATTGGGCCCTTGATAATGTGCAAGTCGCCGTAGTGGCTGTCCCCGAACCTTCTTCCATCCTTCTTGGTCTGCTGGGACTTGGTACAGCAGGCGTTGTGATGTATGCTCGCCGCAAGAAAGCCGGGTGCCCAGGAGAATGATGAAATAAAGGTGCCACGGAACTGATATACCATCTCTTCCGTGCTGAACGTGCCATCGCCCTGATGATTCCACGGAAAAGTCGAGTTCGACATTTTCGTGGCACAGCTTGATTCAGGGTACATGACTGGCCGAACAAACCGTTGCACCTGACCGGGCCAGCGTTACAATGGCGAGGGACTTTGGGTTCCTTGAGGCTGGTCCGCAAGTAACGCAGTCGTTCGGTGGCGGAGGGCGTTCGCGGTGGCAATCCTAATCCAGATCAACCGGATCGCCGACTTCTCCGACGCCGCGGTGTACGAGTTCGGGCCGGCCGAGGGCATAGTCGGTCGTGTGTCGCTCGATAAGGCGAGTGGCCGGGTAGAGTTGTTCGACATCACCCCAGAGGCGGCCGAGCGGGAGAGGTTCTACCTGCCACGGGTAGCGCAGCGCTGGCCCGGCACCACGCAGCCGGCGAGTACCCCGAGCGAACCGACTACCGGGTGTAGAGCCGGTGTCCGGATGAAGCACTGAAGTCGTAGCAGTGGCAGTGGTATCCGGTACTCCGGATGACCCTGCTTAACGAGCTGAGACTTTGCCTTCGCCAGCAGGGTCATGCTTGAGTACAAGCATAACCCTGCCACCTCTCACACGAGAGCAAGGTGCCCGAAAGAGTGATGAGAAGGTGGTGCTACGGGTTTAAGCGGCATACCATGCACTTGGGCAGATATCAAGCAAGTCGAACGGCGCAAAGTTGTTTCCTGGAGGCATTATGGCCAAGCAATGGCGTATCCGGTTCAAGAGGCAGGTTCAGGGTTATGACGCTGATGAGGATGAAAATTATCCGGCGATCGGGCGGGCGGTTCCGCACCTCGACTTACTGGCCAACGTCCAGGGCTGGAAGCCGTTGAGTCAATTCGTGAGTGAGGATCCGGAGGCGGCCATCGACTTACTGGACGATGAGGAAGAGATTGAGGAACTTCTCGGCTATCTTCCCGACGACGATGATTTGATGAAGGCGCTCAAGAAGAAGCTGGGTAAAGTACGTTGGTACAAGCCGGAAGAAGCCCTGCCCACTGTTCAGCAGTTGTGCGATGCGATTGAAGAGATGCCACGGCGTCTCTCTTACAGTCCGCAGAACACCGCGCGGGTCGTGAAGGAACTGAAAGTGCTGAGGCAGACCCTGGAGCGTCTCAAGGAAAAAGGGGTTCCCTTTCGGTTCTATCATGAGTTTGGTTAGCAACAGTGTCAAGTAGAGTGGGTCGGCGCGGAGTACCGCTTGACACACCCTGCATACTTTAACGCACGGGCGAAGATCATTGGTTACTGTGACATGAATGTGTCACCGCGAGGTTCTCCCCCGGCTTGAAGAGCCGGGGGCTAAATGGGACGTTGGGCTTCCACTTATGACGAAGGCATGAGCGGGTTCGGTTCTTGATTCTCAATGATTTTCTTGCGGTCGCGCTTGGCTCGTGGTCCAATCGATGGGTCGGTTTTGTAAGTTTCGCTTCTCCAGATCAACCTTTGTTACCTTCTCGGAGATCAGCTGGATGTTCCTCAGTCGTTTCGCACCCGCTTGGTTCGCCAAGTCTTCCTCCGTGCCCAGTCGTAAACCTACTCCCGTTCCTCGCCGTCGGCTGGAGATTGAAGACCTGGAGGGGCGGAACCTGATGGCGGCGGGGCCTTTCGATTCGCCGCAGTTTGTCGAGAACATGACTCGACTGCTCGCGGACAACGGCGTGCCGCTGGCCTCCATCGCGCTGATGCGGAACAACCAGACCTACACCTGGGATAACTCGGATACCATTGACGATACGGCGGTCTTCCGTCTGGGCAGCGTTTCCAAGTCGTTCTGCGCTGCTGTCGTGATGAAGCTGGTGCAAGACAAACTGCTCAATCTTGATGATTCCTTTCTCCGCGTGCTTGGCTTCGTGCCCAACCAGATCATCTCCGGGTTCTCGCCGCAGGATGGCGTGACGCCGGTCGGGGCAGCGCTGCCGGCGGCGCTGTTCAAAATCACCGTCCGCCAACTGCTCGGCATGACCAGCGGCTTGCCGATGAACGTGCCCGTGGAGAGCGTCAGCTTCCCGAATTTGCCGGCGTCGGAAAAGCTCAGTCAGACGATCTACACGCCCGGTAGTTATGCGTCTTTGACCTTCGCCCATAAGCCGCCCTACACGTCGGGGCCGGCTGATGTGGAAGAGCAGATGCGATACTACCTCTATCAGGTCTCCCGCGAGTTCGCCATCAACCCCGTCGTCTACGACAAGGCGGACGGGGTGGCCAAGCAAGCTGCGAACGATGTGATCCTGCTCAAGCCCGGTCGCTTCTACGTCTACAACGATACCGACTACGCGCTTCTCGGCTGGTTGGCGGAGACCGTGGCGATGCGGGCGTACGGCGATAACTATGCTGAATACCTGCAGGAGAAGGTGCTGGCGCCGATGGGCATCTCGGCCCCCACGGCGAACCCGGCGACGAACGCCATGGTCGGTATCGGCCACACCCGCGAGAATGAGGCCTACCCCACGGAAGTCGTCTACCACACTTATCCCAACGAAGTGCCGGGGATCAGCATCTTCCCTGATCCGGCCAAGACCACGGCTCCCTACTATCCGACGAAGCCGAACGGCGATCCGGTTCTGCTGCCCGAACCGTACGGCGGAGCCTTCTTCCTCGAAAGCCATTTCGGCGAAGGCGGACTGGTGGCCACGCCGACGGCGCTGGTGAAGTTCTTCGACAGCCTGTCCGATTCGCTGGCTGGCCAAGTCGGTGGGCCGCTGTCGAAGACGAGCGTGAAGCAGATGGTCGTTCAGCCCAGTGGCCCGGCCGGGCATGCTATCAACAACACGGGATGGTTCGGCCTGGGCTTCGCTGTCTTCCCCAAACAGCAGACCTACAACGGCGGCATCGACTGGTTTAAGGGTGGCGACCTTCCCGGCAACTCAAGCCTGCTCTACCACTATCACGACGGCACTACCTGGGCGGCTACGTTCAACATCAAGGTGCTGGGCGACGCGAAGTTCGCCGAGTCGACTTTCGCCATGCAGTTCCGCGCGCTGATCGACGCAGCGGTTTACGGGCCACGCACCGTCAGCATTGTGCAAGGGTCGAATCAGATGGCGGCTGTCGGCCGGACCTTCGCCCGTGCCCTGGTGGTGCAGGTGACCGACTACTTCGGCAAGGCGGTGACGGGAGCCCAAGTAACCTTCACAGCACCGGTCGTGGCACCCACTGCCACGTTTGGGCAGTTCCCCACGGCGGTGGTCTTCACCAACTGCCGAGGCCTGGCGATAGCACCCAAGCTGCGAGCCGGTTCCACGCAGGGCACCTTCACTGTGACCGCGTCCGCACTGTTCCTGTTCCCGCAAAAGCCTTCGCCGTTCAGTTATGTCTTCGCCAGCGTGACCGATGCGGCGTTCAGCTTGAAGGTGGTGTAGTTCTTCGTCGAAACTGAGTTGTCTTGGTCAGCATATTCGGTCTGACGTATATCGAAGAGGAATGTCAATGTCGCTTGTTAACGTGTTCCGAGCATTCGAGTGCGACCGGTTAAGGCAAATCGGTCTGTCAATCGAACAAGTTCAACGCCTATGTCCTGAAGCAAACAGCCCTGGATGGGAGATCAGGTGCGAAGAAGTATTGCTACCAGATGCCCAGGGTGAGGTTCATGATTGGGGAGGTGGCTTACTGCATGTTCATTGGAAATGCCCGCTTTGTCAACAAGAACACATCTCTGATTATCATCCGCATGCTGACAGTAATCCAGTCTTATGGTTTTGCGAGCGAAGCAGAACGAATGAGATGTGTTTGGTACACTGGAGGCATATAGATGCCGAGTCCCGCTCTGTAGCAGACGGAGGGACATAGCACTCTGCCGGCCTGACGCCATATAAAGAGTTGAACGGATACACCAAGGGGTACACGGCATGAAGAACACGAGCGATCACGATGAACGAATCGCCAAAATGACATTCTCGTCGGTATATCCTCACTATGTGGCGAAGGTCGAGAAGAAGGGCCGCACTCAAGAAGAACTCCATCAAGTAATCAAATGGCTGACCGGGTTCAATGAGAAGAAGCTGCAACAACTCATCAAAGCGAAAGTGACTTTTGAACAGTTCTTTGAACAAGCGAAGTTGAACCCGAATGCCCACCTGATTACGGGCGTCATCTGCGGATATCGGGTGGAAGAGATTGAGAATCGGCTAACGCAGCAGGCGAGATATCTGGACAAGTTAGTCGACGAATTAGCGAAAGGACTGCGCGATGGAGAAGATATTGCGTGCTGAGTGAGGTGAGATGACACGAAAGCAGCAAGCCAAGGAGCCAGCATGTCGGTCAAGCGTATGGACAACGTCGGTATCGTGGTGGAAGACCTGGATGCGACTATTGCGTTCTTCACTGAACTGGGTCTCGAACTGGAGGGGCGTGCGCCCATTGAAGGAGAATGGGCTGAGGGCGTTACTGGGTTGCGTAGCATGCGGGTCGAGATTGCCATGATGCGTACGCCGGATGGTCACAGCCGGTTGGAGTTGTCGCGGTTCCTGGCACCGGCTGTGGTTGCTGATCACCGCCATGCCCCGGTGAATTCTCTCGGTTATCTTCGTGTTATGTTTACGGTGGAGGACATCGACGATACACTCGCCCGTCTCGCCAAGCATGGCGCGGAAGTCGTCGATCAAGTGGTTCAGTACCGAGATGTCTATCGGCTCTGCTATATCCGGGGGCCGGAGGGGATTCTTATTGGGCTGTGCAAGAGCTGGGGAAGCAGGCTACACGATGAGCAGTTGCGACAGGAGGAGTTCCGAGAATACGCACCCTTTCTAAGGGGTGTTGATTACGGCATATCACTATGTTCGACGTCACTACTGGCACACTGACCTTTGAGCATCCGCCTGTGAGCATCAAGCCTTCGCTCACGCGGGATGAGTTTCTCGCCGGCCCGCTGGCGGTTGGGGCACAGACGCATGTCGGTAACGAACCCTATCACTCGTGGAAGCTCGGCCAGCCGTTCCGCTCATCGGGCCTTGATCTGCTCGTGGTGCTCTGGTTCCATCATCAGCGGCTCACGATGGTGAGCCTGATGGACGCCAACCCACGCTTTGGCGTCAGTTGGGACGATTACTCGCTCGACAAAGAGTTGGCTCGCAAGGCAAGTCACGACGCCTGGCTGTTGCGGTCGCTTCCGCCGGAGCGGGAGTACCCGTGGGGAAACGTCTGGTCGGGATATGATGACAAAGGGGGATTCAGTAGCATTGTGGTGCGGTATGGGTGTGCGGGGAATTGATTTGGAGGTTTCCACTGCTCTGCGAGTACACAGAGCAGTGCCACGATTTCGCGAATAGATGTGACGATTGTCTGACTGCAAGGAGATTAATCCGATGCTTCGAGTCATGTCGCTTGCTTTGATGATACTGGTGGGCATAACGGCCCCTATTCACTCACAGCCGACCGATCCGCCGAAGGGCCTGCGGGTGTATTATGCTTCGCACAGTGGGATGTGGTTTGTGCCAGAGCCGCTGGGGGAGTTGGCAGAGGCGGCGAAGGTAAAAGGGCATCAATTTGTGGGGCTTCAGAAGATCGGCGCGTCCAGGACTCTACAGCACTGGAACCTGGCTGAGGACAAGAACCAGGCGAAGAAGGCTCTGAAGACTGGGCAAGTGGATGTGTTCGTGATGTCGCCGATCCAGTTCCCTGATGAGGGTGTCGAGAACTTCGTCAAGCTCGGGCTGCAGCACAACCCGAAGATGCGTTTCCTGGTCCAGATCACCTGGGGCGGCGGCGACATCGACAACCAGGACTTCCCCAAGGGTGCGTTCGGCTTCGTCAATCGCGAAAAGACGCTGGACCAGCTTGCGCAACTCTACGCGCGCAACATCAAGGCGGCTGAGGCCCAGGCCGACGCCATCGACCAGAAGTATGGCGGGGGCAAGAAGGTGCTGTTTCTGGTGCCCAGCGCCCAGGCTCTGGTGGCACTGCGGACAAGGATTGCCCGCCAGGAGGTGCCCGGCCTGACCAAACAAGGGGAACTGTTCACCGACGCGCTGAGCCACCCGTCGGCCCCGCTGGAGGCGCTCAACACCTACCTGCACTACGCAGTGCTGTACGACCGCAGTCCGGTTGGCCTGCCCATGCTCGGTCTCTTGAAACAGGCCAAGCGTCCAGCGTGGGACGAGAAGTTCAACCGTTCCCTACAGGAACTTGCATGGGAGACGGCGGGGAAGTACCCGTACAGTGGTGTTACTGAGATGACGAAGAAGTAGGGCGGGGGGCCGCGCCATTCAATCTAAAGGCGTTCTGCGCGGCTTACCGCCGACGTTGCTGCCGTCGTCGTCGGGCCAGCTTCCATGTGGCGGCCCCGCCCAGCGAGAGGCTGACGAGCGCGACCGTCGTCGGCTCAGGAACAGCCGTCGTGATGAAATTCGTCACCAGAGCGTTGGCATTGGGGGTGGTGACTGTTGTCGCTGTGGAACCCGCTGCAAAGCGTGCGGAGAAATCCACGCCCCAGCCATTGCCGGGACCATTCGCCGATGCCATAGCGTCAAAAGGAGATTGGGTGGCGGCACCGGTTTGCTGAGCCATCCGCAGTTCCAACGTCAGGTCGCCACCGGAGTAGAGGTAAGGCGCGGAGAAGTTCAAGGTTGGCCCGAAGGCGTTAGGCGAAGTACCGAAGGTATAACTACCTGCCGGAATGGTGAGGGCGCCGCTTCGAACCTGGGTGCTGGTACTAGTGAAGTTACTGGCGAAGGTGGTACTGGCGGATCCCGGTGCCACCCCTGGGCCGACAAAGATATCGAATGAGGCGTAATTGGCGTCGGCGGGGGGCCATGCGGCAGCTCCCGGTCCATTGAGCCGCCATTGCACCCCGTTGATTTGCTGCCCGACCAGTCCGGTCAACTGGTTGGCGGCGATCGATAACTGATAGGTCCGGCCTGCAACGGCGGTGGTGGTCAGGGAGAAAGTGCCGTCACCTTCCACGCCTGCCGAACTATTCGGCACGACGACGTCGGCGCGGGCAGTGCCAACCGTGAGCAAGGCGAGGACAATGGCGGTGCGGATGGATCGTGTCATGGAGTTCTCTTTTGACGTGGTCAGGCAGTCCGTCGAGGCACGAGATTGTAATTCATCACGAGTGGGATGCAACAGAATTCCCAAGTTTCGTTGTTGATTCGGTCTGGTGCCAAGGCTTGGCCGTACTCGGCCTGACCCTGCTTCGGTGGTACGATAAGGTTTCTGAGGAGCACGGTTAGCGTGACTACACGCCAACCATGGCCCCCCGGCCCTTCTCGAGGCCCTTCCCAGGGACGTTTGTTTCGGCATGTCATTTGCAGTTATTAGCGAGTGGAAATTAACCTTTGGGGATTAACTCATGACTCATCTTGTGGAACACGCTTCTGATGAAGTGACTGCCGTGACTCCTGAAAAACGGAAGCTCGTTGTCGATATCGTTGCTGTCTCGTGTATTGCACTGCTCTTTGTGATTGGCGCCGGCCTGATCAAGAAGATTGCCGACGGGCAGAGTGAGTGTGCAAGATAGGTTCGTTTTTTGGGGGTTCTGTGTTGCTATGGTGATGTACGGCAGTTAGCCTGGCGCAAGAGTTGCGCGGCTAGGTGCCTGATTCTGCGCGGGATTTTGCAGAAGGTGATTCTGTGTAATAGTTGTTTGGCGGAGGACGCAGCGAGTGGCGAAGGCCCAGATTATCGTTGAAGTTGATCAGCCCGACGAGGTGCGGGCTCTCGCCATGTGGTTCGAGCGGTGGCGGGACCGGCTCGCCTCGGTGTCCGACAACACCGGCTGCGGGTGCTGCGTTGATATTTGGGACGTGGAGGGGCCAGCCGAAGCTCTTGCCGAACTGCCGGAGGCGGTGGTTGCTCATCCCGGCGTGTATGGGTAGTGCCGAACAAAGCGTTGCATTTGACCGGGCCGACGTTACTATGGGCAAGACTTTTTGTTCCTTGCTGACAGCAAGACACGTGAACGGAGTTGCTCGGCGATGGAGGGCTTTGGGGATGGGGTTCGACCTCGACTACGAGCGGTTGGTCTATCTCGACGCAGAGGACTTGGCTGAGGACGGCATCGGCGAGGCATACGAGCGGTTGCTGCCCGAACTGCAGCGTTACCTCTTGCAGCCCGCGCGGGTGGAAGAGGTTTTGGACAAAGACAAGGCGATCTACTCGGTGCGGTGCGGGGGCAAGGAGTACGCCATCTACGGCCTTGGGTTGAGTGAGGACGGCGGCGGGAGTTGGGGGCGTGCCACTGTCGCGTTCTTCGCCCTTGTTAACGGGCAACTCGCCCACAGCGAGTTCCGCTTCTACGCAATAAGCGGCGGGAACGACCTTGGGGGCATGTTCCTGACGCCTGCCCAATCGCTAGAAGCGAGGACGTCGCTCCCCAGTTCGACGGACTGGCCGTACTTTCCCAAGGACGAGCCGCCTTGGTAAGGACAGCATCACGAGCGTCGGCCGTGGTGGCGGTTCTGGCGGTAGGCAGCGAAGGCCAAACCACGGCTGCTAAGCTGAGTCGTTCGGCAGACATCACATACCGGAAGTCACACCTAGGGGACCAAAAGATGGCGAAGTACCTTATCTCTTTCCCAGCGAAGGCCATGGACGTCCCCGCTGAGGAGATGACTGCCGTCAGTGCAGAGTCCCATGCGGTCATCCACGAGGCGAAGGAAGCCGGCGTCTATGTGTTTGGAGGTGGTATCAATACGGATGTCGCGCCGCAGATGGTCGCAGTTGACGGCACCGTCACGAACGAGACCTACCCGCAGACCAGGGAGTTCGATGGGGGCTTCTGCGTCCTGGAACTGCCCTCCCGTGAAGCTGCTGTGCGGTGGGCCGCGAAGATCGCCGCTGCCTGCCGCTGCTCGCAGGAACTCCGCGAGTTCGGGTACGATCCGGAAAGTTGACCGGCAGGCGAGTCATGTCGTTCGGCGCGGCGTGCCTGTTCGTTCTGCCCCTCTCAAGAGAGTTGCGACTTGTTCTGATCGCGTTGTATGTGGCACCGGCTACTGCTGTCGTATGGTACTGGGCCGCATGCTTTGACGGCTTCGTGTACAACAATTGGCCATAATCCTGAAAAGGATGGTCAGGGCGGCTAACCCCAGATCGGGCTTGACCGATCTGGCGGTATCGGGCATAGACCGCTTCTTGATACGGGAATTACCATAGTGTGCGCCAGGATGGTGTCACCCGGTGATCGCCAAAAGGAGTAGGATCATGCGTCGTTTTTGTGTTATCACCCTGATGTTAGCGGTATGCGGTTCACTGACTGCGATCCATGCCGACGTGATCCCCGCCAACTCGGTCAGCACTTCGTTTACGGCAGAGACGACAGCGGTTGACCCGGCCAATCATCCGTATGCCGGGCTGAACTTCACCGGCTTCTCGAACTGGACGGTGACCCGCGGCAGCGTGGACCTGGTGAACCTGAACGGCGGTGCCAGGCAGTACTGGTTCGGCAACTATCAGGGCGCTACTCCCAGCTTCAGCTTTGTTGATCTGGATGGCACCTCCAGGCATTCGGGACAGATTACCAGTTCGGCGCTCACGCTGGCGCCGGGCAACTACAGTCTCTCGTTCGATGCGGCGGGCAATCTGGGCCGGCGTCCCAATTCGGAAGGTTTGACAGTACGCCTGAACGGGCTCGGCATCACCCAGCACTATGAGCTGGCATCCAGCGCCGGGTTCACGACCAAGACGATTGACTTTACGGTCACCAATCCCGCGACAATTGATGTGAGCTTCGCCAATGAGAGCGATGATCTGAGCACGCTCAATGACGACCAGGGCCCGTTGCTGGCGAACATCAGCTTGAACGGCCTGACGGCGGGTGCGGTAGCGGTGCCAGAACCGGCGACGCTGATCCTTGCCGGTGGTGGGGCAGTGGGGTTGTTCATCGCTCACCGCTTCATGCCTAAGCGAAGAAAGCTGAAGAAGAAAAAGAAGAAGGTGGTTGAAGCTGTTGCGGTGTAGAGCGGGATGGTTAGCCCCTGATAAGGGGCGACCGGGAAGTAGCTGGCAGCGCTAGCTGCCAGAATGGAATGAGCAAGAATCAGAGCCCCGTGAGAGGCGATTGGGATGAGGTGTCAGTTCCAATCGCCCCTTACGGGGCTCTTTTCGTATTGTCACTTTGAACTGGCAGCCAGCGCTGCCAGCTACTTCCGGGTCGCCCCCTATCGGGGGCTGCAATCAACTAACTCGCTGCCGCCACCGTTTCGCCGGCCTTCATCGCTTCCCATTGCTCCATCTTGAGGAGCACCTCACGGGCATTGGAACCGTTATAGGGGCCGACGAAACCGTCTTCTGCCATGAAGTCGATGAGGCGAGCGCCATGGCCGTAGCCGATGCCGAGGGCGCGTTGGAGCAGCGAGACGGAGCCACGCTGTTCACGGATGATGATCTCGACCGCTTCGGGGTACATTTCGTCCCGTTCACGCAGCTGTTCCAATAGATCGCCGTTCTCGCCATCTCCGCCACGGGGTTTCTTGCCGGCGGTGTTGAGCTGAATTAACTCACGGGCATAGGCTGGCTGATCGGTTTCCAGATAGCTCACCACCTGGGCGATGTCCCGATCGCTGGCGTAGGTTCCCTGGCCACGCACCATCGTGCTGGTGCCCGGCTGCAGGAAGAGCATATCGCCCTTGCCCAGCAGTTTCTCTGCGCCCATTTCATCGAGCACGACCCGGCTATCGGTGCGGCTGGCCACCTGGAAGCAGATACGGGCCGGCAAGTTCGACTTGATCAAGCCCGTGACCACATCGACGGTCGGCTTCTGGGTAGCGATAACGAGGTGGATACCTGCTGCTCGTGACTTCTGGGCGAGACGGATAATGTGCCCTTCCACTTCCTTGCGGTTTTGCATCATGAGGTCAGCGAACTCATCGATGAAGAGGACGATGTAGGGCATGCGTTCCGGGATGCGAGCCTTCTCGTCGTCGTCAGCAGGTTTGACCCGCTTGTAGATTTCTTCGGGGGAGAGTTCGTTGTAGGCAGCGATGCTGCGGACCCGGGCACGCATCAGGATTTCGTAGCGCTCATCCATTTTGTCAACAGCCCACGACAGAATGGCTTCCGCCTTCTTCATGTTGTTGACGACTGGATGCATGAGGTGTGGCACCTTGCCATACTCGCTCATTTCGAGCATCTTGGGGTCGATCATGATCATGCGCACCTGGTCGGGGCGGCGGGTCATGAGCATGCTGAGCACGATAGTGTTCATGCACACGCTCTTGCCGGTACCGGTGCGGCCAGCGATGAGCAAGTGAGGCATTTCGGCCAGATCATAGACGAGCGGTTGGCCTTCGGTATCGCGGCCCAGGAAGAGCGGGATCTTGTACTTGTTCAGCTTCGGCCCGGCAGACATGATCACTTCACGGAGCTTCACCACGGAGCGGACATCGTTGGGAATCTCGATACCAACCGTGTCTTTGTTGGGCAGCGGAGCCACGACACGCACCGAAGAGACCTTGAGCTTGAGAGCCAGATCGTCGGCGAGGCTGGTGACACGGCTCAGGCGCAGCCCGGTTTCGAGGGCGATCTCGAACTGGGTGATTACCGGGCCGGTGTTGATGCCGACGACTCGGACATTGATGCCAAAGTCGGAAAAGATCTGTTCGAGCTTGGCGGCCCGATCGCGCAGCCGTTGTTCATGTTCGGGCTGGTGATAGGGTGGCGGGGCCGGTTCTTCGAGGATTGAAAGGGGCGGGAACTGGTACTCGCCTTCCTGTTTGTAGACCTCGTCGGCAGCGTGCTCGGAAAGGGGCTTGGGGCCTTCGTTCTGTTGACTGGCCTGGTTGATGGTCAGCTTCTTGATCGAGGGCAGGTCCTTGAGTGAGAGTGTGGCTGCGACGGGTTGATCGGCGGTATCATCGACATCGACTTCAGCATCTGCCTCGTCAGCTTCCTCTTCCTCGGCAGTGACGAGCTTGAGAGCTGGCTTGGTTTTATTCTTGCCGACCTTGACGGGCTGATCGGCATGACGGATGGGAATGGTATCGAGAGGCGATTCCTTACCGGCCAGCGTCTTAGGCTTCATGGGCTGGGTTGAAAAGGAGATCGGGTTGGATGGTATCCGATCTTTCATGTCGGCAATCAAGGTACGAATCGCTTTCAACAGAGCAGGGGCACACCAATCGAAGGCGAGTGCCAAGCCAGTCAGAAAGACGACGAGGGCGCTGACAAAGACCCAGGTTGGTGTCAGGTACGAAACGAGCACCTGGTTGAGGGTACTTCCCAAGAGCCCACCTGATCCACTGGCCGAATGCCATTGTGCGTTAAGCGTCCAATTCCCCAAGTGGGCGAGGAGAGCGATGCTGGGGACGAGGAGTTGGCAACCGAGCAGGCGATAAATCCAGGTGCCGGGTTGATTACGGAGAAGGAGGGCCATGCCGGACAGGTACCAGACCGCCAGGGCAGGGTAGATGGCCCAGCCGAGGAGATAATAGAGTTGAGCGCTGACCCAGGCTCCGGGGTAACTCAAGAGGTTGTGAGCGGAGGCATGCACGGGGGCACCCAGCGGGCGCACCGGATCGAGCGGATCGAAGGTGACGAGCGCAGCGACAGTGGCAAACCATGCTGCCAGGAGCACGATGCCGACGATATCGTAGAAGCGATGACGCTTGGCTTTCATACTTGGTCGTTCCCCCTGCCGGGCGTGCTTGTCAGCGCGCACGACAGACCACCAGGATGTCAGAGTTATCCCACACTTGTATTCCACCACGTTCCCGGCAGAATGAGAGATGACGGCGCACCGATTTCATGGAAGTTCCTGGTCAATGGCAACGACAGCACCGATCCTGCACATAGCGATGGTGGAACCGGATATCGCACCGAACGTGGGGACTGTGGCGCGGAATGCGCCGCTGCCACCGGCGTTAGACTTCACCTCATCGGTAAACTCGGCTTTCGGCTCAATGACAAAGCGCTGCGTCGGGCCGGGCTCGATTACTGGCAGCATGTCGATCTGCATCAGCATCTTTCGTGGGATGAGTTCCGGGCAGCGTATCCTGATCTGAGCTGTTATGCATTGAGCGACAAAGTGAGTAGACCCTATACGACGATCTCGTTTAAGGCTGGTGATTGTCTGGTGCTGGGGAGCGAGACACAGGGCTTGCCGGAGAGGTTGTTGCATGGGCCGGGGGCGTTACCGAGTTGTACGATCCCGATGCCGACCGGTCATGTGCGGTGCATCAATGTGGCAATGGCGGCGGGGATTGTAACGTATGAGGCCCTGCGGCAGATCAATCTAATTGGTAAAGTGTAGCGATTATGACGGCCAAGTGTCTTTCATCAGTTCTTGCACGGCAGTCTGTGCTTTCCCACTTGAGTGAAGTTCAGAAGGCTGCATGCGAGGGGTGAATTGGACGATAGAGAGGAGTCTATCACTTCGTGAAGCTGCTCCATGCCCCCGGCTGTATTCTCCACGACATCCTTCGTTGAATTAGAGCAGTTCATGCTCCAGACGCTGTGTCACCACGAGCGATTGGAAGTGGGGCTGGTGCAGATCAAACGTACGTTCATGCGGCAGGGTGCTGAAATTATCGGGCTGGTTATCAGAGTTCAAGGCCCTCGGCTCATGAGAAGTCATGCAATATGGGCCGAGCGCGAGAATCGCATCCTCTTTTACGATTCGGCTGGGCACAGGTTTGCAGTGGTGAAATTGTCGGAATCGCCGGAAATAGCACAGTTCGCTGCCTAGCAAAGATGATAGCTGCAAGGTCTACCCTCGCCAGCCTTTCGGGCTATCATTGCGGGTGGTACAATAAATAAGGGCTAGGTCAGCGGCCCTTAGCAAAAATAGTGTTAAGCTGGCTAAAGTTCGCTTGACTGGGAAGCCACTACCGTTCAAGATCATAGTAACGGGAAACTACGCACTTCTGTGAACGATTCAGTTCCTGGAATTCAACGACCGGAATGGACTGGCGGCGTTGGGGAATCATGGATGATGGAGATTTTGATGGGTGTGATATGAACAAGCTTGTCTGGCTGGGCCTTGCATCGATGGTAGTACTAGCGTTCCCCGAGGGAGCGTTTGCGCAACCATCCCGCCAGTTACCTGGTACTCGGCCATATCTTCCTGGCTCTCCGCCTATCAATCAGACACCTCTTAACCCCCGAACCCGTGCCGCGGCCAGTGCGGTCGGTGTGGAGTCGACAGATTTCTATGGTAAAAAGGGATACCCGAAAGTACTGGGCGACGCGATTGAATCGCAGACCACCGGCGGTGCCGCAGGCGGCGTCAGCGCATCGGGCGGCAGTATCTCTGGCGGCTCCATTAGCGGCGGAAGCATCAGTGGAAGCATCTCCGGCGGACTCAGCGGCGGAGCAGGCGGAGCTGGTGGCGGCTTGAGCGGCGGCGGCTTAGTCGGCGGCTTCGGTATCGGCAATGCTAATGGAAATGGCAATGCTCTTGGACAAGCGAATACTGGAATTACCGGCGGTGGTTTCAGCGGCATGGGGCCCAAGGGCTTCGGCTTCGGTGGAACGCCGGCCTTGGAAGACTCTTCCTTGCGATGGAACAGGAAATAACCCCATCGGTTCGGTAACACAGAACATTGAGCGAGGTGACACATGAAACGACTAATCGCATTGTTAATGGCTATCGCGGCATGGTTTGTCCTGGCCCCTGAATCGGCACAGGCTCAGCCATCCCGACAATTGCCCGGCACCAGGCCCTATCTGCCCGGCTCGCCCCCGATTAATCAGACTCCCCTCAATCCCCGCACTCGCGCAGCTGCCAGTGCTGTTGGTGTGGAATCGACCGATTTCTACGGCAAGAAAGGCTACCCCAAGGTGTTGGGTGATGCCATCGAATCGCAGACCACTGGAGGCAGCGCAGCTTCCGGCGTTTCGGGTGCCAATACTGGCGTATCGGGTGTTCAGGCCTCGGGCAGCTCCGGCTTCCAGGGCAACACTGGTAATCAAATCGGACAGAACGGCGGAGGCACCGTGCTCGGCGGACTCTTTGGCGGCGGTGGTGGTGGCGGTTTCAACGCGCCCGGCAACGGCTTTTCCGGTGGCGCGTTTACAGGAGTCGTGCCGAAGGGTTTTGGTTTCGGCGGCACACCTGAATACAGTCGATCCTGGACTGCACCAATGAATGGCAAATAGTTCATCCCGATTCAAGATAAAACCCACTGGCAATGCCAGTGGGTTTTTCTTTGTCGATTATGCTGCCTGAAATCGCAGTTGACTTGAACCCGTCGAGCCCGGTTTCAATCCTCAGATTTGAAACGACTCACGTCCAAGGCAACCTGTTCTGGACCATCCCCAGCCTATCCCAGTAACGGGAAGACTTTAGTTATCCTGATTCTTACGGACAACGAACAGAACAGCAACGAGGCCTACCAGCACCAATACCAGGATGCCCATGTAGATCCAAAAGTTGTTCTGAATAAAATCCATCATGTTCAGTTGCTCCTGGTGAAGAGACCTCGAATCGAGGCATAAGAGGAAAAAGTTCAACGTGGCATACCACGCTACACGCTCTTGATTACAGGAAATACCATCGAAAAGCAAGCAGGAAAGATCAGGAAGGCACAGATTCTTGGGATGGGCGTCGTCTCATTGCCTAGTGAGTGGAAAACGCCGCCCGCAGCAGGCGATCGCGTACGGCGAGCCATTCAGGAAGGTCGGGAGGCAAGGTGGCAAAAATACGCGCCGGGTTAAGCAGATCGAGCGTGTGGAGTGTGGCGTAGAATCGCTGCGAATATTTCACGGGATCGGGCGGCAACGGCATGACGATCACTTTACCAGAGGGTGCAAAGGCATCCCGGCTTCCAATGGGAACCCAGCCCACTCTTTGACCGGTGGTCACCATTTGTTCCACCAGGTGCCTGCCGCTCTCGTTGGATTCAGTCAGTTCCAGAGGTGAATAGGGTGAATAGTGCCGTTCCATCATGCCGGGCGAAAGCATCGGCTGACCTTGTTCTGCTTGAATCTTGGCTACCTGTTCCACGCGGCGGCCCAGTGTTTGTTCAATGGCATCCACGCCGATCATGCCGGGGCGCAGCAAACGGGGAGCGGGCACAGATAAATCGATCACGGTGGATTCGATTCCGCGCGGAGTCGGCCCGCCATCAAGGAGCATGTGGATGCGGCCTTCCAGGTTGCGCAGAACGTGCTTGGCTTCGGTGGGCGAGAGGCGACTGGAGCGGTTGGCGCTGGGAGCGGCGATCGGAAGGTCAATGGCTTGTAACAGCGCCTGAGCTACCGGATGTGCCGGCACTCGTACCGCCACAGTTTGGCCTCCGCCAGTGACGGTAGCAGGCACGCACGGTTTTTTGGGGAGCACCAGGGTCATCGGCCCTGGCCAGAACCGCTCGGCTAACCGTTTGGCTTCTTCCGGCCAGCAAAGCGCCACCTGATGGACCGCTTCTGCATGGGGAAGGTGAACAATAAGGGGATTCTTGGCGGGTCGGCCCTTAGCGTTGAAAATGCCCTGCGCCGCTTCAGCATCGATTGCGTTGGCCCCGATGCCGTAAACGGTTTCCGTCGGGAACGCCACCAGGCCGCCCCGTCGCAGCACGTCAACAGCCTGGCTAATCACTTCAGGTTCCGGATGTTCCGGATGAATTGTTAATACTTGCGTCTCCATGGTTTCATTCTATGGAGGGGACAGCGGTGGACGAGTCTGAATGCCAATAGGGATCGGCCAACACATCATCTCCCGTATGAATACAATAACCGCCAGGAGTAGAGCCCGAAATGACCGATCTCACACAACTGCGTAAAGAGTATTCACAGGCCGGCTTGACTGAAGCCGATCTGCATGCTGATCCCATCGAGCAGTTTCGCGGGTGGTTTCAACAGGCGCTGGCGGCAAGCCTTCCTGAACCCTATGCCATGACGCTGGCTACCGTATCGCCGGATGGTCAGCCTTCTGCACGCATCGTCCTATTACGGCAGGTGGATCAGAAGGGTTTCCAGTTTTATACCAACTATCGAAGCCACAAAGGCACGGACCTGAGCAGCAATAATCAAGCGGCGTTGCTCTTTTACTGGGCAGAACTGGAACGACAGGTGCGAGTGGAGGGAGTCATCAGTAAGGTGGAAGATTCCGATTCCGACAACTACTTTGCCCAACGGCCACGTGGCAGCCAGATCGCCGCTGTCGCTTCCGCACAAAGCGAAGTGATCGCTGATCGGAGCGTCTTGGAGCAGCGAGTGGCTGAACTTACCGCTGAGTTGGAGGGCAAGCCGGTCCCACGCCCTTCTCACTGGGGCGGTTACCGATTGAAACCCGACTCTCTCGAATTCTGGCAGGGCCGCCCCAGTCGATTGCATGATCGTTTGCGCTATCGTTGGGATAAGACACGGTGGATCATTGAGAGGTTGAGTCCTTAGCATTCTCCCCTCTCCCTCCTGGGGAGAGGGGCTGGGGGTGAGGGGTATCTTGATCGACGTTTCAGGTTGAGGACGAGGAACATGTGATGGCTCTATTAAAAAAACAACATGGGTGAACTCGATGATTGCCCCCCTCTCCCTCTAAACGTGAGGGAACCAGAGAACCGGGGTGAACTCGATCGAAGAACCCCTAACCCCTCTCCCCGGGAGGGAGAGGGGAACCAGACAACCAAACCAGGCATGACCATGAAAATCACCTGCCCCGAATGTTCCGAACGCTTCGATGTCTCCTCCGACATGATTGGCAAGAAAGCCAAGTGTGGCGAGTGTGCTCACGTTTTTGTTGTGCCGGATCTTGTCGAGAAGAAGGCGAAGAAGCAAAAGCCCGATGTGGAAGAGGCAAGCGACATACGGCAGACAGCATGGCTAAGTCTCTATCTGGCAGCCATATCCCTGGGAATGCTTCTTTACAGCGGTCATCAGGGAGGGATGATGGCCAGCTTACTGTTTGGTTTGGCCATCGAGACTGCCGCTCTCTATCTGGCGTGGCGTGGTTTCATGAACTCCTGGTCGCTGAGGGATGAAGAGACGGAAACCAGGTTGATCAAGACAGGCATTCTTGTGAACGGCATCTTGATGGGGTTACTAGGTCTGTCAATCCTGCTCACTGTCTACACCATGATTGGCGGCCAGAGCGCCGGCGGCATGGGTGGACTTGGCGGTCTAGATACTATCATGAAGGGCTACCAGGATGCCCTCAAGAGCATTAAGTAAGGAAGCAGGATGTCATCCACCATTCCCGATTTTGTTCGCCCCGCCATCCGGGCCATGAAGGGTTACCAGCCAGGCGAGCAGCCTCAGGGTGTCAGCAAGGTGATCAAGCTGAACACCAACGAGAACCCCTATCCGCCATCGCCCAAAGTCTTCCAGGCGATCCAGTACGTTCTAACCGGGGATCGGCTTCGCAAGTACCCTGATCCCAATGGTTGGGACTTCCGCCACGCAGCGGGCAAGGTGCTGGGTGTCGATCCGCAGTGCATCGTCATCGGCAATGGTTCCGATGAGATTCTATCGATGGCGGTGCGGACGATGGTGCCGGAGGGTGGCGTCGTCGTTGCCCCGACACCCAGCTACATCCTCTATCACACCCTCGCACAAATCCAGGGGGCACGTCTGCTGGAGTTGCCTTTTGAAGCAGACTGGTCGCTGGATGCAAAGAAGCTCAATGGTGTGGGGCATCTCACGTTCCTGCCGAATCCCAATTCACCGTCGGGTACTTTTATTGACCCGGAGCGACTGAAGGATTGGCCGACGCCCTTGATACTTGATGAAGCCTACGCCGAGTTCGCAGAGACCAATGGGCTGCATCTGGCAAAGCAGAACCCCCACATCATCGTCAGCAGGACGTTCAGCAAGGCCTACTCGCTGGCTGGCATCCGCTTTGGTTTTGCCGTTGCTCATCCGAGCGTGGCTGAAGAATTCTACAAGGTGAAGGATTCGTACAACTGCGACGTGCTTTCGCTGGCTGCTGCTACTGCTGCGATTATGGATCAAGAGTATCTGCACGAGACTCGGAACAAGATTCTGAACACTCGCGCCAGGTTGCAGCGAGAACTGGATCGCCTCGGTTTCAAAACGCTGCCCAGCCACGCCAACTTCATCTGGTGCCGTTATCCGGATCGGTTTGAGAAGAGCATCTATGATGAGTTGAAGAACCGGGGCATTCTTATTCGGTACTTCCATTACCCCAACTGGGGCAATGGGCTGCGCATCTCCGTGGGGACGGATGGGGAGATCGATCGGTTGTTGGAGGAGTTGAAGTCGATTCTTCAATGACGATTATTATCTGGTTCCCCTCTCCCCTGGAGGGAGAGGGGTTAGGGGTGAGGGGGTCTGTTGATCGAGTTTACCCATGTTGGTTTTTCCTGAATCGCAGCCAGTAAGTTGACCGTTCTTTCGTTCTCAACCTGAAGAGTCGATTGAGTACCCCCTCACCCCCCGGCCCCTCTCCCTCCGGGGGAGAGGGGAGCATGAATGATCACCTCTCCGCTCACGACTTCCGGCAGGCGTTGCAGCCCGTCCACGGTCAGAGACCGGGGACGAGAAGAGTCTGTTTTCGATACAACAATACCAGTCCCAGTATCACCCAACGGATCCATCCATGCGACGATACCTTGCTCTGTTACTCGTGCTGTACTGCGCAGCGATGCTGCCGGCTCAAGATACTTCAACCAAGCCACAGTTCACCGTCACATTCACCAAGGAAGTGAGCGACAAGCCATTCACCGGGCGGGTGCTGATCATGCTGGGGCGCAGCGGTGAGCCACGCAACGGGCCGAACTGGTTTGGGCCGCTGCCGTTCTTCGCTCAAGACGTGAAGGACGTGAAGCCTGGTGAGCCGATCATCATTGGTAACGAGGCGATTGGCTTCCCGGGCCCGTTGGCGCAACTCCCAGCTAAGGAGTATGTCATTCAGGCAGTGCTCGATCTGGATCAGGCGAACACGCACCGCATCGGCTCGGCGCCGGGCAACGGGTACAGTCAGCCTGTAACCGCCATGCTCGATCCAAAGAAAGGCTTCAACATCGATCTGAAGATCGATACCGTGGCCAAAGAATCGGCTTTCCGTGAGACCGACAACATCAAACTAGTTGAGATCGAAAGCAAACTGCTCAGCGCGTTTCACGGCAAGCCCATCAAGCTGCGGGCCGGCGTGAAGCTGCCCAAGAGCTTTGCCACGAGTCCGGACAAGAAGTACCCCATCCTCTTTGATATCCCCGGCTTCGGCGGCAACCATCGTTCTGTGAGTAGGGATTCCTTCACTTCAAAAATGCCTGTCGAAATGATCTATGTCGTCCTCGACCCGGATTGCCGAACGGGGCATCATGTGTTCGCTGATTCGGCCAACAATGGCCCATATGGTCAAGCCCTCATCGAAGAGTTGATCCCGGAGATCGAGAGACGGTTCCGGGGCATCGGCCAGCCGACTGCCCGTTTCCTTACGGGGCACTCCTCCGGCGGGTGGAGCAGCCTCTGGCTACAGGTGACCTACCCCGACTTCTTCGGGGGCACCTGGTCGACAGCTCCTGATCCTGTCGATTTTCGTGACTTCCAGCGCATCAATCTTTACGAGCCGGGAGCGAATATGTTTACAGAGGCCAACGGGGCCTCGCGCCCGTTGGCACGAAACGGGGACAAGCCGGTCATCTACTACAAGCCGTTCGCGGATATGGAGGTAGTTATGGGGCGTGGCGGGCAGCTTTTCAGTTTCGAGGCGGTCTTCAGCCCCAAGGATGGCAACGGTCAGCCTCGCCCGCTCTGGAACCGAACGACCGGCGCTGTCGATCCGGAAACGGCCCGTTACTGGGAGAAGTACGACATCGCCCTGCAACTCAAACGCCACTGGGACACGCTGGGCCCCAAGCTCAAAGGCAAGATTCATGTCTTCATGGGCGATAAGGATACGTTCTACCTGGATGGAGCAAGCAAACTCCTGAAGGCTGATCTCGCCAAGCTCGGTTCCGATGCTGTTGTCGAGATTGTGCCGGGCAAGGATCATAGCACCCTGATGTCGCAGCAACTAATCAATCGCATTGCCAACGAGATGGCTGACACCTTCAAGAAACACCACCCTACTCCGTAAAGGAGCTACTGATGTCGAACGAGATGACGCAGCCAGAGCCCATTCCTGATCGTCACCCGCTGGGTCTACCTGCGGGCAGTATCCGGGCGATCCTGTCGATCGGCATCGCCGGCGCGTTTTTGACCTATCTGTGTCATCCCAAGTCGGATCATGTTCCGCTCTATATTCAGTTGATGACCTTCGGGTTGTTCCTCTTCTTTGCCAGCCATGGGCGTAGCATCGGCGTCAGTGGGCATTCGCCGCTGTACCTGCCGCGTGGCACGCTTCGCTTTCTGCTGGTGGCGGTGATTGTCGGCGTTGTGGTCTGGCAATGCTGGCTTGATCTGAATGGTGTGATCAACCGGATGCGACCCAATGAAATAGAGATGCAGCATTGGGCGCTGCTATTTGCTTGTACTTCGGGAGGTTTTTTCATTGGCTGGCTGCTGGCTCGCGGCCCCTGGCGAACGATCCCCGCTTTTCAGGACTTCCTTGCTTGGGCGGCCATCGTGGCGCTGCTCATGGTGCTGTTCGAGACATTATGGAAAGGCTTCATCGATCCAAAGGCGGAACTCGTCACGAACCGATCGACCTGGGAAGCGGTTCTGCTCGGTGTCGTCTCGTTCTACTTCGGTTCACGAACCTAGTGGCTACTGTGGCAGGGTTATTCGGTACGCCGAATGACCCTGCTGAACGTGCAGCATCTTTGTAGCTTCACAGGGTCATGCATGAGTACATGCATAACCCTGCCACAGCTGTCGAGTTTTCCAACAGGCACCTGCGGGGAAGGCCAATCCATGTACAGCCCCGTCCCGACACGAGGCCCTGTTACCCGGTTCGAGTGGTGGTTTGCCGGGCTGTTTCTGGTGGTCATTCTGGGACTGTTCGTCGCTGACATCATTCACGACTACACACCCGTCAAGTTGAGCGCACTGCTGGTCGTCTTGTTCTGGATTCCGCTGCTGGCGCTGCACGAAGCCGGGCATGCATTGGTAGCGTGGCTATTAGGCTGGCGTGTCGTCATGATCGTGATCGGCATGGGACGAGTGCTTGGCAGCTTTCGCATCGGGACTGCTCAAGTGGAAGTCCGCATCGCTCCGGTAGAAGGCTTCGTTCGCTGCTATCCCACCAATCTGTTCCTGCCAGGACTGAAGAACGCTCTCATCTTTCTGGCTGGGCCTGGCGTGGAGCTGCTCTTGGCCTGGATCATCCTGGTCGTCATCGGGCCGGATCAACTGCTGGCCCCCACCGATGATTACTCGATCATCTTCTGGCAGAGCCTGGCAGCGGCGGCAACCTCGCAGGCAGTGATTAACCTCATTCCCATGGCTACAGCGACTCATGAAGGCGAGGTCGTCAGCGATGGTTTGGGGTTTATTCGCAGTCTCTTCACAAGCAGCGAAAGGTATGCTGAGATGCTGGCCAGGCTAGATGAGGCGGAGCTTGAGGCGGGTAGGGAAGGGTAAGTTTGCCGGTTTTCAATACCAAGAGAATTATCGATGAGCAAACTCGCCCAACGCTGCCTGGCTTGCTTGGCAATAGTGCTCTATCTGACGTCATTGTTTTTGCCGACATGCGCGCCTTTCAAGCCGTCATTCAGCACTACAACTTACTGTGGTGCTGAGGCTGTAGAAGTTTGTTGGCGAGCTCTGTTTCATTTTGATGCAGGTGAGGTCGACTGTTGGGTACTCGTAGGAGCCTGGTGCGCAACTTACTCATCTGGTTGGCGGTGGCAGCCGCTTTTGCAGGTGGGCGTCGTATTTGTTGGGTCGCATCTGTGCTCGGGGTTTTCTTTTGTCTGCTGGTGCTAGATCAGTACGGAGTCATGATCAGAGGTCTTCCGGGATACTGGGTATGGCTCAGTTCATTTGTCGTATTGATGATGGGGAGCAGTGTGAGATGGAAGACCCGCAGCTTGACAGCTACCACTGAACCCGCCTCCAACCCATGGTGAGTGTTGTCCGATTCACAAGTCATCACCCAAACCCGGCATTGGATTTCCTCGGTCGTCATCGGGTTGAACCTCTGTCCGTTCGCCCAGCGTGTCTTCAAGGCCGAGCAGATTCGCTACAGCGTGACCGATACCGACGATCAGGAAACCCTGCTCCAATTCCTTTCAGACGAGTTGATCCTGCTGAGTCAGAGTGAAACCGTCGAGACGACTCTGGTTATTCATCCCAACGTACTGGGAAACTTCCTCGATTACGTTGACTTCCTGGCCATCGCCGATCAGCGCCTTCGAGCCTTGCGTCTGCAGGGTGTCATTCAGATAGCCAGCTTTCATCCTCAGTATCAGTTTGCGGATACTGAACCCGAGGCGGTCGAGAACTACACCAACCGCTCGCCCTATCCCATGCTGCATCTACTGCGTGAAGCGAGCATCTCGAAAGTGGCGACCGATCCCGACGCTCTCCTGGAAATACCGGTTCGCAACAAGAAGTTGTTAAAGACGATGGGACTGGAAAAGATGAAGGAGTTGCTCAAGTCGAAGAATAATACCCCACCCAACCTCCCCCCAAACTTCTGTTGATGAGGGGAGGAGCCGGCGAAATTGACGAACCTATGTCCCATTCACCAAGTTCGCCTTAACAGGTTGTGACGAACCCTGTACACTACCAGAGAAGCCCAAGAAGAAGAGAACATGTTTCAACCAAAGAAGTTCATGAACGCGGTGCAGTTTGGCAATGGGTTTAAGTACGTCTGCAAACTCTGCGGCCACGATGTCGACAAGCAATTCAGCGCCCTGGAAGTGCTTCGGCTGAAAGAAACCGAGCATGCCGACGGCACCGACGAGCATCAACGCCAGCTCGAAGCGGTCTGGAAGAAGCACAAGTGCAGCCCCGAACGACCGGTACGCTTCAAGAAGCAGCAGCGAACCATTCCGAAGTCGACTGAGAAGTAGATTATCAACACCATCGCCATGGCAGCCTGAAGCGCCAGTTTAGAAGTTGCGCGTAACACGGGTTTGCTTTCATCGTGGCAACGAAATGTTGATGGGTTTGTGGCCTGAAAGGCCAGTGGCGAACAGCCCAGGGTTGCCGGAGCAAGCGCAGCGATGCGTAGGCTACCCTGGGTAAGGTAGTGTCTTAGCCTTTTCTTTTCCCTGATAAGGGATACGGAGACGCCATCTATGACAATCGTCCCGTCGCCCTACAGGCGACAATCTATTTGTTGTGTTTAACCCAGGGTAGCCTTCACATCGCTTCGCTCGTTTCGGCAACCCTGGGCTGTTCGCCCCAGGCCTTTCAGGCCAAATGCGACTCTATTCATGATGGAAGTATGTGCTTGTCGGTAGGGTGCGCAATTTCAAAGAGAGCAAGCGAGGGTGGACCTTGCGATTGCACGCGCCCCCTCGCTGGCGCTTCAGGCTGCCATGGTGACACGCTCACTCGCTTCTCATGAACTCCCAACGTGGCCGGATTGTCAAGGCGACCCTCATTCTGCTTTGATATAATCCCACATAATCACTCATTTGCCTGCCGGCAGTGAACGCACTGCACTGGGAGACCACGCACCATGATCCGTACCAGATTGTTGTTCTCTGCCCTGGCCGCTGGTTACCTTGGCTGCGTGTTGCTGCCAGGCGTTGCTGAAGCAGGCATCGGCCATGCAGCTCGTTTCAACAAACAAGCTACTAAGACCGATTCCACCAAGACCACGCCAACGGAGCCGCTCCGAACTGCGAGCGATCGCAAGATCACCATCCGCAACATCCGCCTCGATTTGAAAGTCGATGTCGAGAAGAAGACGGTGGTCAGTCAGGCGGCGATTCAGTTCCAGACCAAGCGCCCGACGCAAACGCTGAACCTTGATGCGGTGGGCTTCGAAGTTAAGAAGGTCATGCTTGCCAAAGAAGGGCAGACGCCGACTGAAGCCAAGTTCACCCACGATGGCAAGAAGCTGAACGTCGAACTCGGCAAGGGCTGGACAGCCGGGCAGACCGGGACCGTCAATGTCGAGTACCTCGTCTCCAAGCCCAAGAATGGGCTGCACTTCTTCGGGCCGACCAAGGCTAACTCCCAGATACCGCTGCAAGTATGGAGCCAGGGCGAGACTGTGACCAACCGGTTCTGGATTCCCTGTATCGATGAGCCCGATCAACGCCAGACGACGCAGGTGGTGGTGACGGTGCCGGCCGGATTTGAAGCCATCTCCAACGGCAAGCTGATGTCCCGCAAGGAAAACGCAGACAACACTGTCACCTTCGATTGGTTCCAGGACAAGCCGCACCCCTCGTACCTCATTACTCTGGTCGTGGGCCAGTTCGATGTCGTGACCGAAGACTGGAACGGCATCCCGGTCATGTACTACATGCCCAAGGGCCGCAAAGCGGAGGCTCTTCCCACCTACGGCAAAACGCCGCAGATGATGACCTACTTCAGCAACAAGTTCGGCATTCCCTATCCGTGGGACAAGTATGCCCAGATCAGCGCTTACCAGTTTGGCGGCGGCATGGAAAACACCAGCGCCACCACCATGGGCGATGGCATCCTCCGGGATCAGCGACAGCTTCTCGATGGTAACTCGGAATCGATCGTCTCCCACGAACTGGCTCACCAGTGGTGGGGCGACCTGGTGACCTGCAAGGATTGGTCGCACACCTGGCTCAATGAAGGCTTTGCCTCCTATGCCGAGGCGCTCTGGGATGAACACACCGGTGGAAAGGATGCCTATGACCTCGAAATGTTCCAGAAGTCCCTGCAAGCGATGCCTGCCGGCCGAGCCAGGCCGATTATGGATCGCCGCTACCCGAACCCTGATTCGATGTTCGATGGCAGGGCCTATCCCAAGGGGGCCTGGGTGCTACACATGTTGCGGAGCCGGCTCGGTGATGAAGCGTTCTTCAAAGGGCTGAAGCAGTACGGCAGCGACTTCAGGTTGAAGAGTGCCGAAACGGGTGATTTCCGTCGTTCATTAGAGCGAACGACCGATCGAGACCTGGAACGATTCTTCTACGATTGGGTCGAAAGGCCCGGCCACCCCGATCTTGAAGTCACCTCCACCTACAACGCTGAAACCAAAAAGGTCGATATCGTCGCCAAGCAAACCCAGGCCGGCGAAGCGTTCCACTTTCCGTTGAAGGTCGCTGTCTACGTATCCGGTGCCAATGAGCCGGTCATCGTGGACGAGGACATGAAGGACAAGGAACTGAAGGTGAGCATCCCCGTGACGGGAGCGGTGCAACGTGTGGAAGTCGATCCCGATTTCGCCGTGCTGACCAATCTCAAAGAGACCAAGTCTGCTGAGTTGTGGCGAGAGGATTTGCTCAAAGGCTCCACGGTGCCGGTGCGGCTGCGGGCTTTTCAGCACTTCCAGAACAGTAAGGAAGCAGCGGACAAGGAGCTGATCGTCAATGCTTTCCAGAAGGAGAAGTTCTACGCCATCAAGACCAGGCTGGCGAATGTTATCGGCAATGCCCAGGTGCCTGCCGGGAAAGAGCTACTGTTCCAGGGGCTGAGCGATGCCGATGCCCGCATCCGGCTAAGCTGCTTGAACAACCTGATCAAGTACAAGGGCGATGAGAAAGTCATCGATGCTGTCCGCAACATCATCAAAAACGGCGACGCCAGCCTGGCCGTAGAAGGTGCAGCCCTGAGAGCCTATACCAAGCTGGGGCAGAAGGACGCCATCACCCTGATGCTTCCGCTGCTTGAGAAGAAAGATCAGCATCAGACCATAGCCAACGCCGTTCTCACGGGTTTAATCGATCTGGAAGATCCCGCTGCTCTGGATGCCTTCATTGCCTGGACCGACGCTACTCGTCCTCGACTGGTGCGAGGGACAGCCAACCGCGCCCTGGTGCAACTGGTCAAGAGCAAGAAGCTGAACGACGAGCAGAAGCAAAAGGCGCTGAAGTATTTTCAGACCACGCTCGAAGGCGATGATCAATTCCTCCATTTCGCGATGCTGACAGCGTTGCCCGAGTTTGGCCCGATGGCCGAGCAGGCTGTGCCCACCGTGGAGAAGTTGATCAAGACCCTGCCTGAGGGGAACCTGCTCGATACGGCCAAGTCAACGCTGGGGAAGATCCAGAAAGCCAAGGCTGCGCCTTCGGAGGAGAAGGAGAAGCCGACGAAGCCGTAAGGCCGGTGTCCGGATTATTCAAGAATCTACAGCGGTTGTGGCAGGGTTATCCGGTACTCCGGATGACCCTGCTTCGCTGTTAAGTGATTTGTTCCCAGCAACCAGGGTCATGCTTGAGTACAAGCATAACCCTGCCACATCACATCTCACCGGAGCGTTTGTCTGTGAAATCCCTCGAAGAGATGCTGACAGGCACGAGCCGGACGTTTGCGATTACGATCCCGTATCTGCCGGAGCCGCAGCGACGGGAGATCACCCTGGCTTATCTGCTGCTGCGCATCATCGATACCTTGGAAGACGGCAGCCTGTGGCCGGTCGCTGGTCGTGCCCGTGCGCTGGGGGAAATGATCGAGTTCCTGGCTGATCCCACTTATACCGAGGCGGTGTCGCTAGCCATTGGCTGGTGCGACCCGCCGCCTTGTCACATCACCAGTTACCTCGAACTCCTCGGTTCGTTTCCCGAAGTCGTGGCTGAGATTCTCGAGTTGGAGCCCACCTCGTCAACTATCATCTGTCAGCATGCCCGGCGTATCGCCGTCGGAATGTCCCAGTCTCTGAGTAGACCGCCCCACGATCTGACTTCTCTTCGCCAATACTGCTATTTCGTGGCAGGTATCGTCGGCGAACTCCTGACCGAGTTGTTCCTGCTTCGTCTCCATCCCACTGAGGAACAGGCAGCACGATTGCGTGAGTTGGCTGTTGCGTTTGGGGAAGGGCTGCAACTGGTCAACATCTTGAAGGATGCCGACGCTGATTCTCGCGAGGGACGGCAATACCTGCCCGCTGAGGTTGACAAAAGGGAAGTCTTCGCCCTGGCTCGTCGTGATCTGGAAGATGCTGCGGAGTATACCCGGCTATTGCAGATTATGGGGGCACCGACTGGAATTGTGCTGTTCACAGCCATTCCCACAGCCTTTGCCCTGGCGACGCTCAACCGTGTTGAGCAAGATGGCCCCGGCGCGAAGCTGTCGCGCTCCGAAGTCTTGGAGATAAGGCAAAAGGTCGAAACGCTGGTGCAGGAAACTGCATGAGCTTCTCGAACGGGCAGACAATACTAGGTCTTGCAGACAAACGCCAACCAGGCCAGGCACAGCGATGCCCAAATCACCAGAGTCGCAGCAGACAGGCCGGGCAGGAGCGCTGCATCACGATGGGTATGCATGACAAAACTCCTTCTACTTGACTATTAACTACTTCATCGGCTTTGCTACTGTATTTCGAGAACAACTTCTCAGATTTTGTGAAGAATAGTGCGGATTGCATCGAGTACGTGTAGAAATGCGGGTTATACCGGCGAGTTGTGCCATGCCTATGTCAATCGAGGCGTCATGGTCTGGTTCTCTCCTTTACTCTAAGGGGGAGCTACAGGGGGTTGTTGCGGTGAAAAAGAACCCCACCCAACCTCCCCTTGGTAAGGGGAGGAGAAAGAAATCGACTTGCTGCTTCTAATAAGCCAGCGACCGTCCCTGTGCCTGGCACTGCGGGCAGTAATCAAGGCCTTCGTTACGACACTTCACCAGGGTATCGGTCATCAGCTTCCGGTTGCCTTTGAAGCAGGCGACTGAGCGGGCGAAGTGAGAGATCAGATAGTTGCCGAGCCGGAAGGCATGTTCCAGAGCATCGGCCTGGCGAGACTTCAAATAGACCCAATGCTGCGTGCATGGCTTCAGCAGCCCGGCCTTGATCGCGATCTGCATGGCGGCCCGTTTCGTGGGACGAAGTTTCAGTTTCATGATGTTGCCCCTCTGATGCTTCAGAATTCTCAGGGCCAGTCCACGTGGGCACACTTGTACAGTACTCAACTTCATGAAGATCCGAGCGACAATCATTTCATCAGCGTGGCACGAGCCTTGCATTGACTAGTTAAGTGCCCGCTATTTCCTCAGCAACAACCTCGGGAGAATCACTTATGCGTTACCTCATCCTGGCTCTTTGCGTGTGCGGACTGATGGGTTGCGAAGTCAGCAAGAAGACCACGCCCCATTCCACCACTGTTGAGATCACCCCCAAGTAACTGGAGCTGATCCAATCATTTCATTGAGGAGAACGCCATGAAACTCATCATGACCTGTGTTGTCGCTTTGCTCTTTCTTGGGAACGCCGCTGCCCAATCTACCTTGGAAGGCAAGCTGGTGAAAATCAAAGACAACAAACTGACCATCACTGACAAGGATGGCATGCTGGAAGTGACCTACAAGATCGCTGAAGATGCGGTCGTCACCTGTGACGGCAAAGAGTGCAAAGCCAACAAGCTGGGGAAAGGTTGCAAGGTAATTTTGACACTCAAGGAAGAAGAGGGTGGCAAGAAGATCATTACCAAGATCAAGGCGATCAGCGATGTCCGGGGAGCGGCCTCAAATCTACTAGAGGAAGCGCATCTTTCGACATAGCCCTGGCCCAGGAGATGCATCTGCATCTATGAACTCTGAAGCGAAGGAGATCATCATGAGTTACATCATCGAATCGGGTGCTACCACCATAATCAGCACCGTCCTCCTGGTTTGTTTCAGCGGCGGATCGTTTGCCGCCTTTATGATGTCGATGGATGAGCCGGTCATCAGTCGGCGATAAACTGGGGTAGTGTAATATGGCATCCATCGCGGCAAGAGTTATGGCTCTTGCCGCGATTTCGTTGTACATGTGAATCGCATCGAGTAGCATCAGATGATGATGATCAAGCGATTCCTGAATGTGAAGAGTATCGCCCTGGTAGCCGCACTTCTCTTCATCGTGGCCTGCTACTTTGCGGCTCGGAAGGTGATGGTTTCCGGCATTGAACTGGGGATGAGCCGTGCCGAGGTACGGAAGGTACTTGGTGAGCCAACCGAGAAAGTTGACTTTATGCATCCCGGCGCTGTGGGAGATGGATGGGAAACGGTACTCTTCAGCAGTAGCGTTTACAGACAGTCTGTAGTTGTTGCCTACGATAAGCACGACAAAGTCGATCTCATCCTGATTTTCCAGGACGTGTTCGGTCGTCATTTTCAACAGATCAAGCAATAACGCATCAGGCCTGGCAGTCCCCGGCATTGCTGCGCCGGTCACTGTCAGGCCCTTTTGCGTAAGGCTTGTGGCCTTACCTGTTTGAATTTTACTCTATGTCCAACTGTCATGGCGGCGGCAACTCGACGCCGATACGGCACAATGAATGCACCTCTTTCTGATATCTAGAAGGAGGACCAAGTCATGAACGAACAGAAGCCATTCAATGAGTCACGGTTCATGGAGATCCTGGCTATGTGGTTTGTCTGGCTCGTCGTCGTGGGCGGCGGCCTGCTCGGACTGGGCATGCTGCTTCTGCACGAGTATGGCCCGCATGGCTAAAAGTCACAGGAGGGAGTCGAACCCCTTACCATCGGCTTTGCAGACCGACCCCTCGCCATGAAGGTTAAGGTTCCTGCGACAGAGTAAAGGGAGGGCGAGGCTCCTGCCGAGCTTTGGGCGACACCTTGCATTATTGACGATAGGCTAATCCGCCGGCGGTCTGACGTAAGTCGCCGGCACATCTTCCATCATCAACAGTTCAAGATCACCGCCGAATGCTCGGCGGGAGCCTCGCCCTCCCGGGTGTGTTACTGTGTCTGCGTGAGAGTTTTTCCCAGGTACTGGCTCAGCACCCGTGGGCCGATGAGGCCGAGCTCCAGGCGGGACGTGGTCAGCACCTCCTGCGAGGATAACTCTTTGCGACGTCGGGCTTCCGTTCGTCGGGCCTGGGCCAGCACTCGGTTCAACCGGGCTGGGCTTTCGGGTTCGTGGTCACGTTGGAAAGACATGGTTCCTCCTCCTCTGTTTTGAATGTTGTTTCTCGTCTTTCTCGTTCCCAGGCTCTGCCTGGGAACGCACTGCAATGCCGGCTCTGCCGGGAGTTACTGGCGAGGCGTGCTATGTCCGCCAGAAAGCGCCGGCGGAGCCGGCGTTGCAGCCCGTTCCCAAGCAGAGCTTGGGAACGAGTAGTGAAGTTATTTAGCGTTCGGAAGCGGCTGGCTCGCTGCGCTGGGGGCAGCAGCAGTCGCCGGCGCTGTGGTCGCTACAGAGGAGTATTGGTATCGCTTGCCCCGTAGACGCCCCAGCAGACCTGGCTTACGCTCTTCAATCACGACCTGTTTTGGCACATACTGTTGCTGTGGAACAGCCGTAATCTTGGCGGGCGAAGTCGCTGTGGTGGGGGAAGACGATGCAGCAGGGGTGGGAATCGTTTGCTGCGAGGTGGAGGGAGATTGTGCAATGGTCGACTGGTTCTGTTGTACCAGTTGCCAGCGTTGTCGCCGGCCCGATTGCACCAACTGATACTGAGGCGTTTGAGCCTGTTGCGGTGCTGCCGTTTGCTGGGCAGACTGTTGTTGCGGTTGAGCTTTGATCGGCTCATCGGCCTGGACTACGTCGGCCACCGCCAAGGAGGAAAGACTGAGCAGAGCGAACGAGTTAAGCGCTTTCATCGGTAGAATTCTCCGGACTAGAGGGTAAAGAGGACAACAGGGACAGGGAAATGGAACGCAGTCGAATCGAACATAGACAACACAGCATGGCAGTCTCCTGAGAAAAGTGAACACGTTGAACCAACAGAACAGGATCCAGCCTATTCTGGCTCCTGGCTTCTGACTTCTTGCTACTGCAAATGACAACAGGCCTGAGCGATTGGTTCGCCCAGGCCTGTCGAGAAGTTGCAGCGGTAAGTAAAGCTCTAGCGAATGCTTCCTCCGTTGCCCATCCCCGACAAGCCGGGCTGGCTGATGGAACAACATAGAATAATCTGCGTGGGCTTCATGCTTAACATAATAACCTCATCGGCAAGAATTGCAAGTGAGGATGAGGAAAAAGGAGCCGGGAGTCAGAAGCTAGTAGCCAGAATGTTGGTCATTCTCGTTCCCGGTCTTGTTTTGTCTTCTCGTTCCCAGGCTCTGCCTGGGAACGCACTGCAAGTGAGGCTCTGCCTCACGTCCTCCAGCGGTACTTCCAAGTCAATTGCCCTCGTAGCGAGGCAGAGCCTCGCATCCAGTGCGTTCGCAGGCAGAGCCTGGGAACGAGAATGATCAACATTCTGGCTCCTGGCTTCTGACTACTGGCTCCTTCTTCCCCATCATCGACACCACCACCAGTACCAAGAAGCTCAACGGAATCGTCACCACGCCCGGTTGACTGAACGGCACGGGCGAGAGTTCCGGGTTGATGCCATACACTTCCTTGAAGGTCTCACCGCTCAGGAGAATCCATGTCAGTGACGAGAGCATGCCCACCAGCACCGAAGCGATGATGCCCTGGCGAGTCGTGCCTTTCCAGAAGAGCAACATCACCAGCGAAGGCAGATTAGCAGAGGCAGCAACGCTGAAGGCCCAGCCGACGAGGAAGTTGACGTTCATCTTCTCAAAAAGAATCCCCAGCACGACGGCGATGGCCCCGACGACGACCGCAGTGAGTTTGCCGATCCGCACTTTGGTGGTATCACTCAGCCCCAGTTTCATGGTGCCGGAGAGCAGATCGTGAACGACCGCTCCGCTGGCAGCGACGATCAGGCCGCTGACGGTGCCCAGAACCGTGGTGAAGGCGACGGCGGAGATGAACGCAAACAGCAGCGACCCGAAGCTCTTGGCCAGCAGCGGCGCAGCCATGTTGCTGTTGGTGAGGTCGAGGGCGCCGCCGGTCATGGCACCGAGGCCCATGAAGAGAGTGAGTACATAGAAGCCGCCGATCGCTCCGATGCCGACGACGGTACTCTTGCGGGCAGCGGCAGCGTCTTTGACGGTGTAGTAGCGGATGAGGATGTGGGGCAGGGAAGCGGTGCCACAGAAGAGGGCCAGCATCAGCGAGATGAAGTTCCAGCGGGCTGCGCTCGAGGTGCCTTGAAGGCCCTGGAACGTCGGGCTGTTGCCGGGGCGAAGAACATCAGCGCCGCTTACCTTCACCGGTTGAAAGGTGGTGGTGGTGCCGTTGGCGTCGGTGGTCTTGCTCGATTTCCACAGCACGACGACGCTGTCCTTCAAGACACGCAGAAATTCCAACGGTCCCAGCGGGCCGGTGGCCTTTACGCCGCCTGGCAATGCTGAGACGTGCCCTACGCCCGGCAGTTCCGCCTCGCCGGGTCCACGTCCCAGCGGTTTGCCGTCGATCAACTTCTTTCCCTCTTTGGTGATCGTCACGGTATGACTGGCCATGGCCTCCGGGCGATCATCGACGATCAGTCCACGATTGAGGATCAGCATCGTCAGGATCAAACTGAACAGCAGCAGCAACATGCCTTTGAAGAACTGCACATAGGTGGTGGAGGCCATGCCAGCGGTGGCGACGATCAGGATGACGACTGCCCCGACGATGACAACACCTACCCAGTGCGGTAGACCGAGGAGTGGCTGAATCAACACACCCGCCCCGACCATCTGCGGGATCAGGTAGAAGACGCTGACCACCAGCGTGCTGATGGCTGCCACCAACTTGATCCCCCGTGAACCAAACTGCTTATCGAGTGCATCAGCGAAGGTGTACTTGCCCAATCGTTTCAGAGGTTCGGCAATCACCAGGAGGGCGACGATCCAGCCGGCGAGGTAGCCGATGGAGTAGAGGAACCCATCGTAACCATAGAAGGCGATCATGCCACAGATGCCAAGGAACGATGCAGCAGAGAGATAGTCGCCGGCAAAGGCGACGCCGTTAACGAACCAGTGGATGCTGCCCCCCGCCGCATAGAATGCTGCGGAGGTGGTCGTCAGCTGGGCGAAATAGAAACTCATCCCCAGCGTGATGGCCACGAAGCAGGTGAAGACAGCGATGGCAGTCGAAGAGGTCTCGTGTATCACGCTGCCTCCTTCGCTGGTGTCTTGCAGAGCAGGGCATAGACGAGGGCCAGCACGAACGCGCCTACGATGAGGCCGAGCCCGTAGACGACAGCCAGGTTGAGGCCCGACCAGACGACTACATCCATCCAGTGTGGCCAGGCGGCGTTGATAACGACGAAGGAGCCGTAGAAAAGGAGGTAGAGGAAGAGAGCCATGCCGAGCCTGGCGTTGTAGCGCTCGACGAGGGGGTTGGATTTCTCTTCCGGCATCGCTGGCCTGTGTAAATCAGGCATATTGAATCTCCCAGCCATGACAGCCTGAAGCGCCAGCGAGGGGGCGCGTGCAATCGCCAGGTCCACCCTCGCTTGCGCTTCAGGCTGTCATCGACACACGAGTTAGACTCCCTCTTCTACCACATTCTTTCCCGCTTCCCATCCTGGAATTGTGTAATATTCCTCTAGACAAGATGTCGATCTAACGGCAAAAGGATCACTTCAAGCCGATTGCAGCGCAAGTTCCACCTCTCCTGCTCGTCCATTGCTGCGTGAGGAGCGACAAGCTCCAGGGAGGAATGCCATGTCCATTGCACCCCAGCGGACTGTTTTACAGCGTTACTTCGCCGGCGTCACCGAGCATGCCTTCATGGAACATCTCGGCATCGGCGACGCCCAACTGACCGACTACCTGGCCGAGATGCTCACCCGCTTCGTGCATATGGACCGGTTGTTCGTGGTGCATAATGCCAGCGGCAAGAAACTGACCGAAGTGGCTAACATGCTCATCGAAGCGGAAGGCCTGCCTCCCGAAAGGCGCACCCGCCGTGAAGTCTTCCGCCACATCGGCGACTACACTCTGTTCTGGACGGGTGTTTATCCCGAAGCTCTCAAGAAGCTTCGTCATCGATCCAATATGGATAGCTTCATCGACTACTGCTCACAGGGAAAACGCTCCTACGCCATCGCCAGCCATACTGATGAAGATCACGATGATCCGGTACTCAAGCGGCTGAGCAACGACTTTGAACTCTGCGCCTTCGGGCTGAACCAGGTGCGAAAAGAGTTCGCTTGTTCCGGGTCGATCATTGATGAAGAGGGGAATGTGCGAAGGGTGATTCACTAATATCTGACCGTAGCGCAAATTCTCTAAGAGAGAAATACACGCCCGGTTCCCTCTCCCTCCTGGGGAGAGGGTTAGGGTGAGGGGTTCCTAAATCGAGTCCACTCCGATTGGTATTTGCTCTTAGTGAGTCGCAAGGTTTTCAACCGGGCTTCGTCGATCTAGGTACCCCTCACCCCCAACCCCTATCCCAAGGAGGGAGAGGGGAGCAATACCTCAAAAAACTCGTATGCAACCCACACCCAGCGGGTACTATTAAGTAGAAAACCAAGCTGGGTTCCATGACGCAAGACGCCTTCAGACTGGCGAAGCGGATGAGGTTGTCGTTAGACAACCACGGGGGCGCTGTTGTCTCTGATGCTGACCTGCTGCAACGCTTTCTGGCTGATCGTCAGGACAAGGTTTTTGCCCAACTCGTGCAGCGGCATGGGCCCATGGTCTGGGGATTGTGCCGACGCCTATTGCATCAAGAGGCTGATGCCGAGGATGCGTTCCAGGCGACGTTCTTAACTCTGTTTCAACATGCCGTCAGGATTCAAAAGCAAACATCTCTGGCATCATGGCTGTATGGCGTGGCTTGCCGCATCGCTTACAAGATCAAACGAACTCGTGCTCGAACTCAACGGCGCGAGCAGAAGCAGGCTAGATCGGAAGAACAGGCAGATGATACCTCGTGGGATCAGACAATTCGGGACATCATGGATGCTGAGTTAGCCAGGCTGCCTGCTCATTATCGGGAACCTTTGCTACTCTGTTATCTGCAAGGGCAGTCGCAGGCCCTGGCAGCGCAAACGCTCGGCTGGCCCATCGGCACCGTCGCCGGTCGGCTGTCCCGGGCCAAGGAACTGCTCCGCTCCCGGCTCATTCGGCGCGGTGTTGCCCCTGCGGTGGCGGCGGGCATGAGTTTTGAACTGGCCCAGGCTTCTGTTCCTGTGGAATTACTTGAGAAGACCTTACACACGATACACACCGGCGGAACATCGCCGATAGCCTTGCTGACAAAAGGAGCGGTGACGACCATGTTACTATCGAAATGGCTGACTGCCGGCGTTATCGGGCTCGCTCTCACCCTCGGAGCAGGGTGGTACTATTCCGCTTTCTCGATGCAGGGAGATGGCAAGCAGGAGACTACGGTAGAGAGTCAGCCGGTACCTGTAAAACAAAACAACAAGAAGCCGGATGATTATGAATTGATCCAGGGGCAGTGGCGATGTGAGACAAGACATGAAGTGACCGGCACCTTGCAGAGTGTGGAAGACTTGACGTTTCGTGGGAGGAAGTATGCGAGGTCTGCTTACCAGGTTGAAAAAGGGATTGTCGGGGAACGTAACTACGAATCAAATGCTCTAGAGTATGTACTGGACCCAAAACAATCACCCCGGAGAATGGAACTGCAAGAGCTTGTTCTGAATAATACTAATACTTTGCCAAGCACTTTAGGCGGCGGCCCAGAGGTTGGAAGTCCTGAACGACTTCTCTGCACCTACGAATTGAATGGTGATATTCTAACGATCAAATATGGGGGCTTTGTTCCTTTACATGTCAATGAACAGGGAAAGTACGCTCCTAATCGTAACAGCCCTCGAGCGACCTTTCCTAAGCAGGACGATCCTAATGTTAGAACAAAGACCTTTCGCCGCATGACACCGCCAACTAAGTCAGAGTGGGGGAATATTGAACAGATTAACAATAGGCTGCGTGAAAACGACGTGGCGCATGCACTCGATCTTCTCGATAAGCCTATCCGAAAGACCATAGAGCCGGGACAGCACGTTGACCTGATTGCGAGCAGTAAAGTTGCCGGCAAGGATGGAAAGATCAAATCTATTTTCCTGCTTGAGGACATCGAAGTCCTGGGTGATAATCGCACGATAAACCAGGATGGTTCAGTAACGCATCCAAACCGTATTCTTCTGCGCAGTAAGTCGCAGTCAAGGTTTGACAATAAAATCGTACCAGAACGAATACATCATAGATGTTCAACACAGAATGGAGCCTGGTGGTTCTACCACAAAATCAAACGTCATTCCTCCGAATGCCATCAATGAGAAGGAGAAACAGCTCCTCGATGAACAAGTCCAAGCCTGCGAGATGGCCTTTAAGCTGAGATACGAGGCATATAAGTCAGGTAAAGAGACGATCAATTTCCTGCTCGAAGCCATCAAGCTTCGAGTTGCCTCGAAACTAGAAGCGGCTGACAACAACGGCAGCGCTATCCGTACTGCATTGGAAGAAGCTCTTGATTCCGCGAAAGCCATAGAAGCCATTGCTAATGCCAAGTACAAGGCCGGGTCTGCAACCTTTTTGGAATTTACCACCGTCAAAGTAGATCGCCTGAACTACGAACTGCGACTGCTTCGGCTGGACAAGCCTACGAAGTAATTCACGAACGTCCGCTCAAGAATCTGTGCCACACTCCGGCGGTACTCCGTCGGGGTGTGGTTGCATAGCACAAGACGGTGTCACAGAGTGCAGGTGTAAGGGACACTGAGCTTCGCAACCACACCCCGATGCGAGTACACATCGGAGTGTGGCACGGTCTACGAACGAGACAATTTGCTTACTTGGGCAGCGCCACAATCCTGATGTTCTTGAAGCTCAAGTCCGTGGTGGGGTCGTGGCCTTGAATGCTGAGCGGGCCGGCATCGTCTTTTCGTCCGGCACGGGCGCTCTTGTTGATCGGCTTGGTATCAGTGAAGTCAGCGGTTTGGTAGCCATTGACCCACACAGCATGATGGTTGCCATTGGCGAGGACGGTCATGGTGTACCACTGGCGATCGGTGCTGACGACCTTGCGGGCCGGGCAGCGGTTGTAGATGCCGCCGGAGCCGATATCGATGGGTTTCTCACGATGATCGGTGATGCTTTCAACTTCGCTCTTGGGGACAGTCATTGACTTCTTCCCTTCACCGGTGAATTTGACGTTATCACCGGTGACAGTGACGCTGCTGGTGTAGCTCTTGCCGTTCTTGAGCTTGACGGTCGATTGCCATTCGTTGCGAACCTGGGCTTCGTAGCCGGACCAGAACTGATCGGGCAGGCAGCGGTAGAAGATGCCGCTGTTGAGATGATCGCCGTTGGAGATGATGTCCATTTGCAGAATAAAGTCGTCCCACTGTCCGACGGTCTGCAGGTCGCCGTTGCCGTTCTTGACATTGAGTTCGCCGGCACTGTTGACGGTGAACTTCGACTTCTTGCCGGGGATTTCCTTCCAGCCATCGAGGTCCTTGCCGTTGAAGATCGACTTGGCGCCGAGGGGCCTCAGGACGATGCTCTGGATATGCAGTTTATTGCCTGGACTGGTGGTGATGGTGATAGGGCCAGTTACAGCGGCATTGGTACTCGACAGTTCAGCTTTCATAACTCCTGTCCCCGCCGTTGCTTTCATGTTAAAGCTCTTCTTTAACTCACCCTGCTTGAGAGTGAAACTGCCTCCATCGCCTTCAAAGGTGTAGTACATCACCAGTTCAAAAGCACTAAAGGCGGACTTTGTTGTCAGGCTGGCTTCTTTATCACCGCCGAGGGTGAGGATGCCCTTATCGATCTTGACGTCACCGGAAGCAGTCCAGCCGTAGTCGGTGGCCCCATCATAGAGAGCGATCCAGCCCTCGAAGGCCTTCTCCATGGTGATGCCGGGCGGGAGCAGTTCGGAGGCATTGTCGTGAACTGGTGGTAACGCAAGCAGCAGGGCAAGGCCGAGGAAGGAATACATAGCGGGATCCTGGTGAGTTTGGCCGACGGGTGGGATGATGTACAGACTAAGGCGAGAGAATGGGAAAGGCTAGAGGAACTTCATGTTTGTTCTTTTGGAGAGTACCACATGCGGCTACGGGTAACAACTGATTACAAAGCCTCGCTGAGTAACGAAGTTGTCCTGCCTCTTGAGCCATGCAAGATTCGAACAACCCGTAGAAACTCTGCTTCGACACGAAAGTAAACAATATGATGTGGAAAGCCGCGAATGGGCCAGCATCGGATATCCTTCAGACTTTTCTTCCGTGTGGCATACAGCGAACCGCTGCCAGGAAACTGTGCGAGAAACTTGAAAGACTGGCGCGTTGCTTTCAGAAATCGATCAGCCAGTGGCTTGTTCTGAGCTTCTCCAGAAAATACAGATACTGTTCTGCTGCATCTTCATCAGCTAAATTGTGAGTAATGACCTTTAGCATTATTTTGCACTCAATGCATGCGCCTTTTGACGAACCTCCTCACACCAATTCTCTGAGACTGGTTTCGCAGAGGAATTTAGTCCGGCCAGTAGCTGCTGATCAACCTCTTCATCGTATTCTGAAGCGTTCATCTGGCTCTGGATGACAGCAGTGATAAACGCAGCAACATCGCCCTGAAATTGTTCCTGAGCCTGAGCCCGAGCGAACGATTCAAGCTCTGGAGCCAATTCTATTTCAACGGTCATCTGATTCTCCTTGTCACCTAGAATTATACCACATGATGTCGGTCTAGCTATCCCCGAAACCCCTTCCGGTTCCCGCGCTTCCCCTTCTTCACCTGCGGGCTGGCCACCTTCTCGCCGCGAAGCTTGGCCATGCGGTCTCGTAGTGCGGCTGCTTTCTCGAACTCGAGCGCCTCGGCGGCGATGAGCATCTCCGCCTGTAACTGTTCCAGCACGGCCTGCTTGTCGACGACCTCTTCGTCCACCACGCCGCCGGTGGCTAAGCTCTCCGCCATGCGGCGGGCCTGGATTTCTTCATCGATGCCCTGACGGATCGCTTTCTTGATCGTCTCCGGGGTGATGTTGTTATCCTGGTTGTACTGCAACTGCACCGCACGCCGGCGATTGGTCTCGTCAATCGCCTTCTGCATCGACTCGGTCACTTTGTCGGCATAGAGAATCACCTCGGCATTGATGTTACGGGCAGATCGGCCAATCGTTTGAATGAGCGACGTGGTGCTGCGCAGGAAGCCTTCCTTGTCAGCGTCCATGATGCAGACGAGGGAGACTTCGGGGAGATCGAGGCCTTCACGGAGCAGATTGACGCCGACCAGCACCTCGAACGCTCCTTCACGGAGTTCACGCAGAATCTGCCAGCGTTCGATGGCGTCGAGTTCGGAGTGGAGCCACTTGGTCTTGAGCTTGGCATCCCGCAGGTAGTTGGCGAGGTCTTCAGCCAGGCGTTTGGTCAGCGTTGTGACCAGCACACGTTCGTTCTTCTCGGCTCGTATCCTGCACTCTTTAACGAGGTCTGCCACCTGACCCATGGCGGGGCGGATGTGCAGTACCGGATCCACGAGGCCGGTGGGGCGGATGATCTGCTCGACAATTTCTCCGCCGGCCCGTTCGAGTTCATACGGGGCAGGGGTGGCGGAGACGAAGAGGATGTTGGCTTCGAACTTCTCCCATTCATCGAACCGCAGCGGGCGATTATCGAGAGCACTCGGCAGACGGAAGCCATGTTCCACCAGTGTTATCTTGCGGCTGTAGTCGCCGGCGAACATCGCCCTGATCTGGGGCACCGAGACGTGCGATTCGTCGATGACCAGCAGGAAGTCTTTGGGGAAGAAGCTGATCAGCGTATCGGGTGGTTCCCCGGCCTGACGGCCCGATAGATGCCGGGAGTAGTTTTCAATGCCGGGGCAGTGGCCGGTCTCAAGGAGCATTTCGATGTCGTACCTGGTGCGTGCTGCCAGCCGCTGGGCTTCGAGCAGCTTGCCCTGTTGCTGAAAGACCTTGAGCCGTTCATCGAGTTCCTGGCGAATCTTCTCGACGGCACCTCGGATGCGATCATCGCTGGTCACGAAGTGCTTGGCGGGGTAGACGAAGGCTTCGTCGATGGTGCGCAGCGTGTCGCCGCTGGTCGGATGGATGACGCTGATTCGTTCGACCTCGTCGCCGAAGAACTCGACCCGGTAGGCGAACTCTTCGTAGGCGGGCCAGACTTCAATGGTGTCGCCACGCACCCGGAACTTGCCACGGGTGAAGGCGACATCGTTGCGGTCGTACTGGATATCGACGAGCTTACGAAGGGCCTCGTCACGGTCGGTCACCTGGCCCACCCGCAAAGGCACCATCATGGCGAGATAATCTTTCGGCGACCCCAGTCCATAGATGCAAGAGACGCTGGAGACGACCACGGTATCATTACGGCTGACCAGCGAACTGGTGGCTGCCAGTCGCAGCCGGTCAATTTCTTCGTTGATGCTGGCGTCTTTTTCGATGTAGATGTCGCGCTGCGGGATGTAGGCTTCGGGCTGGTAATAGTCGTAGTAGCTGACGAAGTAGCGCACGGCGTTATGGGGGAAGAACTCCTTGAACTCGCCGTAAAGTTGGGCCGCCAGCGTTTTGTTGTGCGACATCACCAGCGTCGGCTTGTTGATGGCCTTGATGACGTTGGCCATGGTGAAGGTCTTGCCCGACCCGGTCACGCCGAGCAACACCTGGGCCCGCTGACCATTGCGGTAGCCTTCGACCAGTTTCTCAATCGCCTGCGGCTGATCGCCGGCAGGCACGTAGGGGGCAACGACTTGGAAGGGGGTATCCATCCAGTTATTGTTGAACTGGCGGGGCGGGGTTCAAGTGAACACGGAAGAAAACACATGAACTCGTTAATGACTTCGTGTATCTTGATGTTGATCAAATTAGTGAGCAGACAACATTGGCCCAGTCACTTGAACATCTTTGGCATCTGTACCGGCTCAAGCGATATGAGTTGGCCGAAGAAATGCTGGGAAAAGTGCTGCAATCTGATCCCAAAAATACCGAGGCAATCGCATTGCTGGCCTTGGTTAAACTATCTAGGGGACGACAGGAGGTGGCATTAGCTCTTGCAACAGAAGCATTGGCGATTGCGCCCGAAGACGCCTACTATCACTTCATTCTCGGCGTTGTGCAAACCGAGCGAGGTGATTTTTCAATTGCAATAATGTCTCTTCGTGAAGCAATTCGCCTGAATCCCAGCTGCTCTGACTACTACAGATGGCTTTCGCAGTGCTATGCGGAAACACAACAATTGGATCACGCATATTGGGGCATTTTGAAAGGACTACAGCTTAATCCCGATGATGTTAATTCATTGATGAATTATGGCATCATCAAGTACAGAAACAATCAGCTTGCTGAAGCTGAAGTAATCTTCAGGCAGGTGTTATCATTTGATCCAGAGCATGCACTATGTCACGAGTATCTGGGATGGATGAAGTTAAACGAAAATGAAACAGCTAGCGCCGAGCATTTTTTCACTCAATCGTTGAGACAGCAGCCTGAATCAAAAAGTGCTCAACTTGGACTTCAAGATACTGCGAGGTTGCGTCTCGTGGTGATCGGGGATAAGCTCTTTCAACAAGTAGATCGCTGGTATGAGCAGTTAGAAAGATCGAAAGAGATTGGGTCTAAGGTGCCACAAACTCCAGAATTGGAAGCAATCATCGAGCGAGATATAAAGAAATACTCTGAAGAGCCGAGGCCTGTTACTTTCACGCAATCCATCCAGAATGGTTATAATCCGTTCGAAGAGCTGCCATTGGAAAAGTCAGAAGAAATAGAGAATGACGGCATGATCGCAAAGACTCTGCTTGAGGAACGCCCAATTCAATTAGAAGAGTCAGAAGATACAGAGAATGCAGGCATGAGTGTGAAAACCCAACTGTTGATCTTAAAGATAATCATTGGCCTATGGGTATTCGCACTGTTGATGGCTGCTATCAGTGCCACGAAATGAATTATCGAAACAAGCGACTTACTTCCAGCCTCCACCCCGGCACCGCCGGTTCGGCATGTGCTTGATCACCAACTCGAAATACCACTGCCGGGACTTCCGCATCATCCACATAGAGCCGAATCAGTTGTTGAATCGGATCAACGTCCCACACCGCCTTGGTGCCTGCCGCGAAATAATCTGCACGCTTGGCAGTCATCTCCCGTTCTGCGGATAGCGAGTAATCGCCTTCACTGCGTACCTCCACGGCAAAGGTCGGAGCGCCTTCGATGAACCGCATCAGGTTCTCCGGCAACGGGCCATCGTAGTAGGAGACATCGGGTGAGAAGGATTCGCGGCCGGATGGGAGTTCATCAATCGCATAGCAAAGGCTACCGGAATAGACATGGCCAGGAAGAGTGTTCTCCGAAAAAACCGATAAGGCTCGCAAGATAAAGCCAGCAACTCGACTCGGAAGAAACCCGAAAGCCTTGTACCGCACAATCCTTCCGTTAATCAGTTCGGCCTTCTCTTGGACTTTGAGCAAGTCGTCCAGAGTTGCACGAGGGGGAGTTGCGAGTGTTGGCATGTAGACCTCTGCTTTCAAGAGATATTCTACCATAAAGCAGCGCCAGAGTATCATTGATTGCCTATTAGCTGGCCATGACGCAAAAAACGGAAGTCTTGGCGACTTCCGCTACTTCCACCATGTTCACTTCAAACAAATGTCCCGGCAGTTGAAACAACTGTCGGGACATTTGAAGGTACTTGCTACTTCGCCAGCGCCGCCACATTCAACCCACCGTTAAACGTGCCGTAGTTGAACTGGCCCGCCAGCAGTTCACTTAAGGTGACGGCATCGTAAACTCGCGCCTTGCTGGCCGCACCGCTCACGGCGTGGCTGAGGACCAGATCACGCTGGCCATCGCCATTGATGTCGCCAACTGCTACTCGAACGGGGCCGGAGGTGCCCGCGATGGTCAAGCTGTTCTGGACTACACCGGTGGTGCCGTTGAAGATGCGAACTTGGCCGTTGGCGTTAGCGGCGGCACCGGTAATGATTTCAGCCTTGCCATCGCCATTGAGATCGCCGGCTGCGACGTAGACGCCGCCCGCCACGTTAGTGCTGTAGGCGCTGAACGAACGAATCAGACCGAGGGTGACTGTCGATTTCGTCGAATCATAGACCTTCACCGTGGGAGTGCCGGCACCAGGAGAGGTGATGATCTCAGCCTTGCCGTCGCCATTGACATCGCCGACAGCCACTCGCACTCCGCCGAAGGTGCCGGTGTAGGGGCTGATGCCGCCGTACCATTGGGTGAAGAACGCGGCGGTGTTGCCGTTGTAAGTGCGAACCTGGGGCGAGGCGGTGGTGGAATCAGCACCGGCAACAATATCAAGCTTACCATCGTTGTTGACATCGCCGACAGCGACTTGCATGCCGCCGGTGTAGGTGCTGCCGAACGGCTTAACGCCGGTACCCCAGGTATTCAAGACGGTGGAACCGCTGAGTGGTGCGCCAGTGGCTCCGTTGAAGACTCGAATGCCGAGGACGGCTCCATTGCCGACGGTACCGGCAAGAGGCCCGGGCGCGGCAATGATATCAGGCACACCGTCGCCGTTCAGATCGCCGGTGGCGACGCGGATAGCTCCGGTAAACGAAGCGCCGTATGGTTGAATTGTGAAGAGTGTCGCTCCCGTTTCGCCGGCCAGAACACGCAACTCTCCGCCGGTATCCTTGCCCAGGATGATCCGTTTGGCAGGATTCAATGGTGGCGGAGGTATCGTACCTACCGTGATGGTGACCGTGGCGACGTTGCTGAGCAGCGAACGATTGGACGCTTGATAGGTGAAAGTATCAACGCCATTAAACCCGGTAAGCGGCGTATAGGTAAAGCCTCCCCCCTGATTCAACAGGAGCGTACCGTTTCGGGTTCCTGTTACCAAAGTGCTGATCAGGGGATTGCCCTGAGGATCGGTGTCGTTGCTCAGCACGCCCAAGTTGGGGATAGTGAGCACGCTGTTGGCCGCCATGGTGTAGGAATCGTTGTTGGCAACCGGAGCGCGAGACCCGACAAACACATTGAGAGTAACCAGAGCGGGATCGCTGTCGTAGGTGCCGTCGTTAGCGACGTAGGTAAAGTAATCAACGCCGCCCGGAGACCCGTTACGGGGAACGTAAGTAAAGGAACCATCAGGGTTCAAAGTCAGACTGCCGTTCAGCGGAGCGTTGATCAGTCTCGCGTTCAGGGGCGGGCCGCTGGGCGAAGTATCATTGGCCAGCACGCCGTTGAGCGAATTAACGGTCAACGGAGCGCCATTGACGGCATAGCCGTCAGGCCGGGCGATCGGAACGGGAACCACGGTGATGGGAACCGTCACGATATTGCCAAAGGACAGTCCATCGAAGGTACGATAGGTAAATGAATCAGAGCCGAAGAAATTGGGATTGGGCACGTACTTGAAGTAGCCGTTGCTGTTCAAGGTCAAAGAGCCGTTGGTCGTCGGAGTGACCAGGGTGCTTTGCACCACATCGCCGAAGAGGGCGGTGTCGAGATCGTAATCGTTGCTCAGCACTCCGGGGAAGAAGACTTCGAGAGTCTGTCCCTGTCGGGTGGTGAAGTTCTCCACCTGGGTGACGGGCAGCCGATTGACGCGGATGCTGATGGTGCCGGTGTTGCCGATCTGGTCCAGGTTCAGGGCGTTGTAGTAGGGGTCATCGGCGCGGAAGGTGAAGGTATCGATCCCGAAGAAGCCGGCGTTGGGGGTGTAGGTGAAACTGCCGTTGGGCAGCAGATTCAGCGTGCCGTTAGGGGTGGTGCTGATCAGGCTGGCGGTATAGGAATCGTGATCGTAATCAGATGCTCCTGTAAGAGCATTACCGGTATAGGGCACGCCCACGGTGGTAAAGACGTTAGCGCTCTGGACGACCGGCGGTGTATTCAGCCGAATCGTCACCGTAGCCGGGGTGCTGAAGGCGGCGCCATCGTAGGCACGGTAGAGGAAGGAATCGACACCGCTGCCCTGGAGAGCAAGGTACGAGAAAGTACCGTTGCCGTTGAGGATGACGTTACCGAATGTCGGTGAAGTAAACAGCGAGGCGGACAAGCTGCCGGGAGGATTATCGACATCAGAATCGTTGGCGAGCAGAGTGGGGCTGTTGACCACCAGAGTTCGACCTGGGCGGGCGATGAACGTGCCGTCGTTTACCGCTACCGGCGCATCGTTGACTGGGGTGACGGTAATTGTCACCGTGGCGGTGCTGGTGCCAAACTGGTTGACCGCATTATAGGTAAAGCTGTCGGTACCATTGAAATTGGCGTTTGGCACGTAGCGGAAGCGGCCGGTAGAGAAGAAGGTCAAGGTGCCGTTGGAAACATTGCTCACCAGCTGAGCCGAAGTGGCGAGCAAATCGTTGGCAAGAACGCCGGGGGCCAGCACGGTCAGCGTGGTATCTTCAGCAGTAGTGTAGGCATCGTTGCTGGCTGTCGGTGGCACCGCCAGGAGCTGACCGAAGAAGTTCATCTGGAAACTGTTCAACGTCCCGATATCGGCCCCGGCGGTATCAATGATTTGTAGTTTCCATGTACCCACCGGGCTTTCGCCCCAGTTTCTGACTGACATGAACTTCCAGTTCTGGAAGTCAGCAGTACTGTCGCCGTTTCTGGCTTCTACGATCGACTGCGTGCCCTTGGGCGAGGTCAGGAGGAACTTCAAATCGCCGCGCCAGGTGTGGGTGATGTCAACGACAAACTCGACATGCTCCAGCTTCATGTCCTGAGTTTCATTGAAAGTGACGGTGATGCCGGTAGGGTCAGCGTCAGGGATGCCCAGACCGGAATTAATGACTCCTGACGATTGGCTGATCTGTGGAGCGACCTTTGTCCAGGTCTGAGCCAGGTTGACGGCAGCGTTGGCATCGACCAGTCCAAAGCCGTACTTATCGTTGATCCAGAAGCCGGTGCCGCCGTTGTTGCGCGACCAACCGGCATCGCCTGCATCAATGTGGCGGGAGGTATTGACGAGAATGTACTGAACGTCTCGCGCGGTCAGATCAGGCCGGGCTTCCAGCATCAAAGCGATGACGCCGGCAACGACAGGAGTGGCGGAAGAGGTGCCGCCGAAATCGGCGGTATAGCCGGGCGTCGAGGTGCCTGCGGTGGTGGTAATGCCGAGGGTGCCGCCATCGGAAGGGGCAGCGACGAGAATGTTGGCCCCTCGCTCACTGTAAAAGGAGCGAACGCCGGTGTTATCCACCGCCGCCACGCCAATGACAAAGCGTGAGTTGGCATAGCCATCGTAGTTGGAGTTGTCAAAGTCTCCACCGTTGCCGCCTGCCCAGGTGTAGATATTCCCCAACCCGCCTCGTCCGTTAGCGTAGTTATTGGCAAAGGCGGCCAGCAGCAGCGGCCCGGGGCCTTCGAGCGTCACGCCATCGTCGGAAGGGCCCCAACTGTTGGTATAGATATCGGTGATGTCGCGCTGATACGACAAGGCCATCGCTTCGAGATCATCCGTAGTGCCACCTTCAATCAACCGTTCACCAATAATCTGCGCTCCCGGAGCGACACCGCTGACGCCGATCCCGTTATTGCCTCGTGCCGCCGCCACGCCGGCGACCGAAGTGCCATGGTCGTCAAATTGGGGCGTCGGGTCATTATCGCTATCATTCCAGTCCCAGCCGTTGACATCGTCGATGAGACCGTTGCCATCATCGTCAATTCCGTTTCCGGCGATTTCACCAGGATTCACCCAGACATTGGGTTGGAGATCGGGGTGGGCGACAGTAACTCCCGTATCGACCACGCCGATCTGAACGCCGGTACCCAGATAGTTATTCCACGCAGTGACGACGTTGGCATCGATGCCAAGCGTTCCACCACCCTGGCCCGTGTTGCGGAGGTGCCATTGATTGGTAAACTCAGGATCATTGGGGACGAGTCTCGTGTGTTGCTGGCGAGCCAGAAGCGGATAGAAGAATTCGATCTGCCCGCTGTTCAAGCGTGAATGCAGCCAACTGGCGACAATGGTCGGGGAAAGATCGCTGGAGAAGTTCCACTGATAGGCATTGTTGACAATGCCGGTGGCGGTCGAGTGGGAAGCGCCGGCGCTGATTGACAATTGATTGACGCTCTGCCCAGGAGCGACACCGACGATCCAATCGCCCAAGTACCCGGTACTGGTCGGTTGGGTAATGAGCCGCTGCACTTCGTTGCTCATCCAGGAACGGGCCGTTGAATCGGGCACATAGACATTGGCGGCCAGGAGAGTTCGGTCTTCCAGAATCTCCAGCACCAGTTTTCTGCTGGTTAATCGCTGGACGGACTTCAACAGTGTCGTCTGACGCATGGCATGTCCTCTATCGACCTGATGCTGAATGCAGGTCGTACACGAACGAAGCACTCGCTCATCTCTCAAGAAATAAGATAGCAATAGTGCCAAAAATCCTACCTAAACTAACATCGATGCAACAGGACTGCAAGAGAAAGGCGTCTAAAGGGCCATAAATAGGACGTTATAGATGCGATAGCGTGAAGAATCGGTAAGTTCGACAGGGTTTGCAGCTTGGAAGAGCGATTTTTTGGGAACGAGAAGACGAAGTGAGGCAGCATATTGTCAGCCACCCATCGGGGATTCTATACTTTTTGGCTTGCGTTCTGCACTGGTGGGTGATTAGCCTAGCGGCAACGGTGCACGGCTAAAGAGAAATGAGTGTGCGGGATCAGGCTGAAGGATTTTCTGTCTAATAATTGTTCGGGAGAAAAAGGCGTGATTGGCTGGCTCCTCAAGAGCCTGATTACTGCGTACCAACGGTGGCTCTCACCGCACAAGGGCTTCTCCTGCGCCCATCGAATCTTGCACGGAGGGTCCTCGTGTTCCGACCACGCCCTGCAGATCCTTCAGTCCGATGGGGCGTTACGGCTCCTGCCTTTGATGCGCCTGCGTTTCCGCGACTGCGCCAAGGCCAACGCCTCGCTCCGTGCTCAACGAGCAGGTGCTCTGATCGGCACCGCAACGATCAGCAACTCAACCTATCCCTCGCCCGATCTGCCGCCAGAACCACCCGAGCAATCGGCCGCAGGGGCAGACTGGTATGAAGATCGGAGAGCAAAAGATCAGTATGCCCGATCCGCTTTTGACGATGAGGGGGAAAAAGCCGTTCGGTGTTGTGCTGAGCTTACCTTCGCTTCTCCGTGGGGATGTTGCTGGCACTTATAGTCGACCCGAACCAAACGCTGTAGTGCCTGGTGCCCGGAAGATGATGAGATGGTGGTGCCACGGAAGTGATGTACTCTGTCCGGAACGGATACATCACTCGCCGAACAAATCGTTGCACTTGACCAGGCCGACGTTACAATGGCGCGGGACTTCGGGGTTCTTGCGGACGGTTCGGCAAGGGAACGGGGTCGTTCGCCGACGGAGGGCAGTCGATGGGTCGTTGGCTCGCAACTGTGGCCATAGTCGCTTTGGTTCTAGCCGGGTGCGGCAAGAAACACCCGGCCGACAAGGTGACGTATGTGGCAGATGACGACCCCCGCATGAACGCGGCGATGGAGAAGGCGCGGGCCTCCGTCAAGACATTCACCGCCGCCCTGAAGTCGCCGCGGGCCGGGCAGACCGCCTTCTCCATCAAGATGGCGTTTACCGACGGCGGCAACACCGAGCACATGTGGCTCACGCCGGTGACGTTCGACGGGACTAAGTTCACCGGCACCATTAACAACGAGCCGGAGAAGGTGAACTCGGTCAAGATGGGCCAGAAGGTGACGGTCGCCCCAGACAAGCTGAGCGACTGGATGTACATCGACAACCGAAAACTGGTCGGTGGCGAGACACTCCGGGTGCTCCGGGCCGCGATGTCGCCGGCCGAGCGGACCGACTTTGACAAGAGCCTTCCGTTCACCATTGACTAGCGATGACGCCGAACCAGGCGCTGCAGCAGACGACAGGAGGTGCCTGGTGGGGAAGAGAAAAACTGCTTCAACAAAGGATGGAACGGGCAAGAAGGTGAGTTCGAAGAAATCCCCCGCCGGCTTGCGCAAGCCGGCGCGAGGGACGTCTTCGCTTGCCGTGCTGATCATCCCGGAGAAAGATCTGGCCGCACACTTCCCGGCGGTGGAAGCGGCAGTGCGCGAGGGGCGGTTGGACGTCGGCGCCGGACTGCTTGGCGACCCTCTGAAACGCACAACCATCCTCGCTCACCTGCTGTTGGAGTATTGCGTCGACCGGCTTGCCGACTATCCACCCGCGAAATTGTTCTGGACCCGGTGGTATTGGCAGAACCGGCTGTGCCGGATGCACGAGCAATTGGAACACGGCGGCAAGCGGTGCGACGTGGAGCGGGAGTTTTGCGATAACCTCGTCGAACAAGCGGCAGGCTTTGCCAGCGACTGGGACGCGACCAATTGGGAGACGATGGATCGAGTCGAAGCACAAGCCGTGGCTGACGCGGACACGGCCCTGGGACCGGGACCGTTCAAACGTCCCAAGTTCGCGTGCGGCGATATTCGTCCGCTTCGCTAGGTCGAGACAAAAGAGCCATCAAGGCCGTCGTATCTGCCCCTGAGTCAATTGAGGGGTGTTGGGCAGTTCACAGCGGACACAGTGCGCTAACGGCGTTTAAGAAATAGCAGTGGCTGGAAATCCAACGAACCCGCTAGCAGTCTGCCGCCTCTTGCCTCATAATAGAGGGAAAGAGGCACACCCCATCATGGCTGAAGATCCCCTGCAACCGCTGCGTGAGGCGCTCGCTTTCTCTCCGGAGAACTTGCCGCTGCGACTGCACCTTGCTGAATCGCTCTTGAAGTATGGCCGAGGCGAAGAGGCGGAGCGCGAGTATAAGGATGCTCTCTCTCGGCATCCCAAGGAGAACCGGGTCAAGCTCGGCCTTGCTCAGGCTTACCATCACCAGGCCAAGTATTCGACGGCTCTCGTCATCGTCGAAGACCTCGTCAAGAACGACGACACACCGGGAGCTTACATCCTCTACGCCCGGCTGCTCTTTCAACGAGGCGAAGTGGAACGGGCGGTGCGGGTCTACAAGCAGGGCATCGAAATTGATGCAGGCGTGGCGGATGGCGAGTTGGCCAACAAGCTCGGCATCGGGGCAACGCCTGAAGAGAGCGATGTCGTCGATGGCAGAGTCCGCAACGCTTGGGAAGCTCCCGATGAGGAACCAGCCGGCGATCTTGAACGGCCCAAGATCAATTTCAACGATGTTGGCGGCATGGAGTCGCTCAAGGACGAAATCCGTCTCAAGATCATCCACCCCCTCGCTCATCCTGAACTCTATCAGGCCTACGGCAAAACCATTGGCGGCGGCATCCTTATGTACGGTCCGCCGGGATGTGGGAAGACGCATCTCGCCCGCGCCACAGCTGGCGAAGTGAAGGCCAGCTTCATGTCCATCGGCATCAATGATGTGCTTGAGATGTGGATTGGCAGCAGCGAACGCAATCTCCATTCGCTCTTCGAGCAGGCTCGCCGCAACAAGCCGTGCGTGTTGTTCTTCGACGAGGTCGATGCCCTCGGCGCTAGCCGTACTGATTTCAAGACCTCCGCTGGTCGGCAGGTGATCAATCAGTTTCTCTCGGAACTCGATGGTGTCAACACCTCCAACGATGGCGTGTTGATCCTGGCTGCTACCAATACCCCCTGGCATTTGGATACCGCCTTCCGTCGTCCGGGCCGGTTTGATCGCATCCTCTTCGTGCCGCCTCCGGATGCAGCAGCTCGGGCAGCCGTTCTGCGCATCGTCTGCAAGGGCAAGCCGCAGGAGAACATCGACTTCGATCAGGTCGCCAAGAAGACGGATCAGTTCAGCGGGGCTGATCTGAAAGCGGTCATTGATCAGGCCATCGAAGCCAAGCTGCGTGAAGCGATGAAGACGGGCATCCCCAAGCCGCTGTCGACGAGCGACCTCATCGCCGCCGCGAAGACGCTGAAGCCAACGACCAAGGAGTGGTTCGCCACCGCCCGCAACTACGCCATGTACGCCAACCAGGCTGGGCTTTACGATGATATTTTGAAGTATGTGAAGTAGAAGTGTGTACACTGCATGTGTAGGCGGTGAAATCCAGGAGTTTGCTATGAGAATTGATCGGCTAGAATTGAAGAACTTCAAAAAGTTCACCGACAGATCGCTCGAGTTTCCACAACCAGTGAATGGGCCTGGGGGATCGTTTCATATCTTGATTGGAGAAAATGGTGTCGGAAAAACGACGATACTTGACGCGGCAGCAGTGGCGTTGGGCGTATGGCTAGAATGGAAGCCCGATTCATTATTGGCAAACAGCTATCGGCGACTGAAAAAAGAAGATAAACACCTAAGAGTGGTTGAGTCAGGCGATCGCAGGCAGTTTCAACAAGTTTCGGACACTATGTCGATATTGGCAACAGGAATGATTTTGGAAAGATCAGGAGTTTCGTGGGGACAATCGCTAGCCGCTGGCAAAACTAAAGTAAGCAATGACGCATCGAAAGATGTACTCAATTCAATTTGGTCTGCTTACGATCAAGTGAACAAGGGACAAAAAGTATTACTGCCTGTTATCTGCTATTATGGAGCTGGTCGAGCATGGCTCGCACATAATGAACGCAAAAAGGCAAAAGCTGTGTCGAACGGTCCCGCCAACCGTTGGGAGGCTTTTTATGATTGTCTCAATGAGCGTATACGAGTTTCGGATTTGGCACGTTGGTTTCGTGGTGAACATATCGAAATGGGCAACCGCCACGGCAAATATCGGCCCGGATTTGAAGTAGTTCGCCGTGCTATTCTCGCCTGCATGCCTGGAGCGGATAGCATCTGGTATGACAGCGATAGCGAAGAAATTGCGATCTCGATCAACGGTAATGCTCAGCCATTTGGCAACCTTAGCGCGGGCCAGCGCGTCATGTTGGCACTTGTTGCTGATCTTGCCATCCGCATGGTGACTCAAAACAACTATTTGGTGCCGTCTGACGTTCTTGGTCCAAATGATGACCCGATACCTCAAGTTCTCGTTCAGACACCTGGCGTGGTGCTTGTTGACGAATTGGACGTGCATCTACATCCGAAATGGCAGCGAAGTGTAGTGGAATCTCTACGCAATGTTTTTCCAAGGGTGCAATTCATAGCCACAACTCATTCACCATTTATTGTTCAGTCGCTCCGTGAAAACGAGCTGATAAATCTCCAGGGACAAACTATTCCACAACTGGGTAACTTAAGCGTAGAGCAAATTGCCAACGGGTTGATGGGTGTGGATCGTCCTGATGTGGGCCAGCGTTATGAAACTATGGTAGAGGCGGCCAAAGACTATCTCGTAACGCTGGATGAAGCGGTAAAGGCTCCAGCTGACAAGTTGGCAGAATACGAAGAGAAACTTGCGAAGCGAATCGCGCCTTATGCGGATAATCCTGCATTCCAGGCATTCTTAGAGTTGAAGCATGCCGCAAAGCTCGGAACTAACGGCAAAGCCTCTACTGTGGGCCCACAGGGAGGAGTGTGATGCGACCCGTCCTTAGAGGAAATAGTCCGCGGCCTGACGATTACCCGAATTATCGAGATTCGTTCCCTGAACTGGCTGGCCGTATCGGGCTGTACTGTTCCTATTGTGAAAGACGTATCGCAACACAGCTTGCGGTTGAGCATATACAGCCCAAGGCACTACCAGCTTATGAGACATTGAAGGGACGATGGGACAATTTTCTGCTCGGATGCGTCAACTGCAACTCTACCAAAGGCGATAAGGATGTCGTACTTGCAGATATTCTGCTGCCTGACAGGGACAACACTGGAACTGCTTACGAATACACGATGGATGGCCAGATCCTCGTTCGCAATACGCTGACGGCACCACAGAAGACAATGGCTAATCGCACTTTGGCTTTGGTCGGTCTCGACAAGCTGCCTAGCCAGGTTCTTGACTCAAACGGACAACTTGTCGCGATTGACCGTGTTACACAAAGAATGGAAGCCTGGTTAATGGCAGATGAAAGCAGACGTGACTTGCAGACAATTGAAAATGAAGCTTTTCGCCGCCAAATCGTCCGTACTGCGGTTGCACTGGGCTTCTTTAGTATTTGGATGACAGTGTTTGCTAAGGATGTGGCTATGAGAAAAATGTTGATTAGTGGGTTCCGAGGAACGGCCACTGACTGCTATGATGCAAATACCACTTTTGTCAGTCCTCGTCCGGCAACGGGGTTAACGGGTGGAAGCAAAGTATGAGTACGCTTCCAAACCGGTCCAGATAGTCTTGCTGGCTATCTTATCTCGCCTTTCAGGCATATTTACCCTCATGCTCCCCACCCTCCAACCAGCCTGGCAACTCTACCACCTCCGTCGCTATCCCATGGCTTTGACGGAGACGCTGAAGTACCTCGCCCATCAGCCTGAATGCGTGCATGGCCACATTCTCCTGGCATTCATTCATGGCAAGGAAGGGCGAAAAGCGGAGGCGTTCGCCGCAGCCCACGCTGCGATGAAGTACTCGCCCGACTGGTATTTCCCCTACTATGTCCATGCTTTGGTAGGCTATTGGTTTGATGACTACGATGCCGCCCTCGAATCGCTGGCGGAAGCTCTGAGACTGAACCCTGCCGATGCCGACCTGTATTCTCTGGCGCGATATTCGCGCGGTCACCGGCAAACTCCATACTTCGCTCGAGATGGCGGAGAAAGGGTTGCAACTTGATGCCCGCAACGTCGGGTGCCTGGTGCAAAAGGGCGTGACGTTGTTTCACCTTGATCGCAAGCACGAAGCGGAAACGATCTTGCGCGAGGTGCTGACGATTGACGCCGAGCAGCCGACGGCACAGGGATACGTGGGTTATTTTGAAGTGCAACAGGGCCGCTATGATCAGGCGCTGCCGTTGCTTCGGAACGCTCTTCGGGATCAACCTCACTGGGGCCTGGCGCAGAAAGCGTGGCGGGAGGCATTGCGCGGACAGTATCCGGTCTACGGCTCGGTTGCCCGGCTCAAGCAGTGGCTGTTCGAAGTCTACAAGTGGCGAGCCTTTAGCTCGACGGTCTTCCTGTGCACGCTGGTGATTGGGATAGGCTTCCATCAATCGATGCCCGGGGTCTGGCAGGGATGCGTGATCTCGCTGCTCCTTGGTACCTTTGCTGCCGCGTTCCTGCTGCTTTTCGTTTACCTGGCTCTGACGCTCTATCTGGGCATTACCAGTTCGATCATGCTCGCCTGGAATCGTGATCTACGCCGCAAGGTGAACTACCAACCCGATACGCCGCGCCCGGTGGTGAAGAGGCAGCCAGCAAAGTTATCGGTCGTGAACTACATAGTCATCGCCTATTTTGTTCTGATGCTCCTGTCGGGTCTGGTGAAGTACATGAGTTCGAAGCCCCGGTGATTGCCGCTGGCAATGACGTTTCAGATGGTTAAGATCATCCGATGGAAACAAGTCTCGAACGTGCCTGGCAACTCTACCGCTTCCGCCGTTACTCATTGGCGTTGGAGGAGACGGTCAAGTTTCTGGGACAGTATCCGGAGAGTGCTGAGGCGTTCTGCCTGGCGGCGCTCATTCATGGCAAGGAGAAACGGCAGAAGCAAGCGATTAAAGCTGCGGAGGCGGCGATACGGTATATGCCGGACTGGAGTTATCCGCATTATGTGCATGCGTTGGTATCGTACTGGTTCAATAAATATCACCTTGCCCTGAAGTCGTTATCCGAAGCCTTGCGGATTCAGCCGACCGATCCTGATTTCTTTGAACTGGTGTCAGCTATTCATGCAGAACAGGGGCATCACCATACTTCATTGGAAATGGCTGAACATGGTCTGCAATACAATCCTGAGCATGTTGGCTGTCTCTCACGGGCTGGCACCGCATTGTTCAACCTGAAGAAAAGGAAGCAAGCAGAGGAGGTGTTCAAACAGATCCTGATAGTCGAGCCTGAGAATACTCTTGCTCAAGGATATGTGGGGCATTTTCTGGTACAAATGGGACAGTTTGAAGAGGCTTTGCCGTTGTTGCGGCATGCACTACAGGATCATCCTGATTGGTCAATTGTCCAGGAGGCATGGAAGGAATCGCTGCGAGCCCAATATCCATTTTATGGGTGGCTTGCCTGGTTCAAACAACGGTATCTTTGGAAGAGACTTTGGGTGACATACCTGGTGTTATTAGTAATCACCAGTTGCCTTGTCTTTGCGTCTTATGGCCCTGATCTGAATGTGAGAACTGCCGTTACTGTAGTTCTTGGACCATCGCTGGCTGTGGTCGTGATGCTTGGTCTCATTGCTATTGTGGCTGCTGGCTTGCATTTCACTAGTAGCTTTCTATTGTTCTGGAATCGTGATCTTCGCCGAAGCTATGATTGGCCTACATGGACAAATATTAAGCAGGAGATCAAAGGTGATTGGTTCTACTTTCTGATTCCCATCGGTATTATTCTTGTCGTGTATTTCTACAAAGCTATTACCAAAGCTGGTTGACCAACCAACAAGAAAGCAATCCTTTGAATACTCCTGCTCTTCAACGTGCCCTTCTCCTCTTCAGCCAACACCGCTACGATCTCGCCGAGACCGAACTGCGGCGCATCCTTACTGAAGAACCGCAGCATGCCGAGGCTCTGAGCCTGCTCGGCATGTGCCTGGCCAAGCAGCAGAAGTTCGCCGAGGCCGAGGAGGCGACGCAGTTGGCGGTCGGCCTGGCTCCCGATTCGGGGATGGCTCACTATGCCCATGCCTGGGTGCTGCATGATCGCAACAAGTTCCCGCAGGCTGAACAAGCTATCGAACAGGCACTACAGTACGATCCCTTCTCGCCACCATTCCTGGGGTTGCTGGCTCAGATCAGGATCAGCCGGAAGAACTGGCAGGGGGCGCTCGATGCTGCTGAGAAGGGGTTGATGCTCGATCCGGAGAATGTGGACTGCAACAACCTTCGGGCCATCGCACTGGTCAATCTCGGCAGACAGAGTGAGGCGGCGGCGACGCTGCAGACCAATTTGCAGAAGGATCCCGATGATCCGGTGACTCATGCCAACCTGGGTTGGACCTGCCTGCATCAGGGTGATGCGAAGAAGGCTATCGTTCATTTCAAGGAAGCACTGCGGCTCGATGCCAGTTCCGAATGGGCCCAGGCTGGGTTGATCGAGGCGATGAAGGCCCGCTTCTGGCCGTATCGGCTGCTGCTGCAGTTCTTCCTCTGGTTCAGCCGGTTCAGCAATGGCGTGAAGCTGGCCATTCTGTTCGGGGCCTACTTCGGCAATCAGTTCCTGATGCAGATTGAACAGGCCTATCCGAAGCTATCGCCGTTCATCACGCCCCTCACCATCGCTTACCTGGTGCTGGTGCTCGTGACGTGGTTCGGTGTGCCGCTCGCCAATCTGGCCCTGATGCTGCACCCGCTGGGAAGGATGGCTCTCAAGCCTGCGGATAAACGGCTGGCCATCCTTGTCGGCCTGTGCGTCTTCGGTATCGGCGTTGGGTTCTTTGGCTATCAAGCGACGAATGATTCCTGGTACGTCATTCTTGGGCTGGCGGTCTTCTTCATCCTCTTTCCCCTGATGTCGTGGCACGCTGCCCCGGCCGATTATGTCGAGAAGGTGATGCTCGCCTATTTGATCGGTCTGATCCTTCTGGGTGGCTTCATCCTGTTCAGCCTGGCGACTAACCCCCGCCGTGATTTGAGTGAGATGTGGCAGGTCTACCGCTGGGGGTGCATCCTCTCCACGTTCATCGTGCAGTTCTTTCCGTTTCGGTCGATTGTTCGATGATGGCAGTTCTCACGATCTTCAGTGACTGTGCCACTGTGTGATGGCCGAACTAGCTGAAAACCTTGTTCTTACCTGTCGAGGCCATCACGCAGTGCTGCGAAGCGATTGCACCCTAACACTGCGTGACAGCGAAACAAATGCAATGTGATTGGCAAGCATCCCCCGGCGCTGTCACGCAGTGGCACGGTCATCGAGGTTCCCAATGCACAAACCTGATTGAGGGACTACACACCCGACTCTGGCTTCTTGACTGTCACATAGGGCAGCAGCTTCTCCAGCGTTTTGCCCTTGATGCCTCGGACGCGGGACAGGTCTTTCACGGAAGTGAAGGGCCCGTGCTCGGCACGTTCTTCGAGGATGCGGTCAGCGAGCGTCGCCCCAATGCCGGGCAGCGACATGAATTGTTCCTTGCTGGCGGTATTAATATCGAGAGGCTCGCTGGGCAACGACTTCGGCCCGGAACGCAACGGCTGCATCTCACGAGCGGAACTAGAGGCGGCGGATTCCCCGGTCGTCGAGACCATCACCACCTGGCGAAGCCGTTCCAAAGTAGCTGGCCCAATGCCATGAACTGCTTTCAAATCATCGATACGGTTGAACGGGCCATTCTTCTCTCGATGGTCCACAATGCGGGCAGCCAGGTGTGGGCCGACGCCGGGTAGTTGGCGAAGAGTGCCCAGATCGGCGGCGTTGAGATCGACGCCCATCGCACTCTGGGTCAGGGGCACCGGTGGTTGAATCAACTTCCACGCCGACTGCACCATGATGACGACGCAGACACCCAACGTGAAAGCGAGCGCAAACTCCCACGAACGGGGCCACGACCAGGGATGAGGTTGAGTGGGATGGGCAGGGACAACGGCTGACTGCTCCGCAGGCACCGGCGGTGTATGGATCGGCTCAGGAATGGAGGGGCTAGGTACCGTGTCCATCCACGAAGTCTAACCCCCTCGGAGGCGCGTGCCAAGTAAAATTCGCAGACATTACGATATTGCCGGGCACCCTGTACCCTGTGAGACAGCAGCCTAATGCGCCACTGCCTTTGCTGTCCTTGGCTTCGCCGCGTGAATCGCCATTCCGTGTACTGCTTCGGTCGCTTCGAGGAACGTCTCGGCGAGGGTGGGGTGGGCGTGAATGGTGGCGGCGATGTCTTCCACCGTTAAACCATTCTCCACGACCAGCGTTGCTGTCGCCAGCATTTCGGAAACGTGGGGGCCGACCATGCGGACGCCGAGGACGACGTCGGAACCCTTCTCGGCGATCACTTTCACGAAGCCATCCTGAGCATCCATCGACTTGGCTCTGCCGCTGGCGGCGAAGAACATCTTGCCGACAGCGACATCGTACCCGGCTGCCTTGGCGTCTTCTTCGCTGAGGCCACAGTAGGCCACTTCAGGATCGGTGAAGATGACGGCAGGGATGGTGCGATTATCGAACGCCGACTTCTTTCCCGCCAGCACTTCAGCAGCGACCGCGCCCATGCGGTGGGCACGGTGGGCAAGCATCGGCTGACCGGTGCAGTCGCCGATGGCATAAATATGGGGCACGCTCGTCTGGCACTGGGCGTTCACCTGGATGAAGCCCTTCTCGACCTTCACGCCCTGGGTTTCCAGTCCGAAGTCCTCGGTGTTCGGCGAACGGCCGACGCAGACCAGCACCCGGTCGTACTCAGTGGCAGTCGTCTTACCGTCCTTCGTCTGCACGGTCACTTTGACGCTGTCTTTGCCGGGCACCACTTCGGTGACCTTGCTCTCCATCTGGAACTGCACGCCGAGCGCGTCCATGTGTTTCTTGACGACCCGCACCATGTCAGCATCGGTGCCTGGGAGGAGATGATCGAGCATTTCGACAATGGTGACCTTGCTTCCCAGCGAAGCGAAGCAGCCACCCAGTTCCATGCCGATGTAGCCTCCCCCGACGACGAGCACCGAGGAGGGCAGGTAATTGATGTTGGTCGCTTCGTCGCTGGTGATGACTCGTTCGCTGCGAACGAAGGGCTTGGGCAGGAACACGCGGCTACCCAATGCCAGAATAGCCCGCTTGAACTGAATCTTCAGCGACGACCCCGCCGCGGCGATCTTGAGTTCGTTCGGGCCGCTGAGGTAGCCACGCCCCTCGAAGCGGCGGATGTTGCGAGCTTTGGTCAGCCCGTCGAGACCGCCGGTGAGTTCCTTGAGGATGTTGTCCCGCCAGGCAGCCATCTTCTTGATGTCGAAGTTGGCCTTGCCGGTCAGGCTGATGCCCATCTTCTCGAGGCTGGCGAGTTGGTGGTACTTCTCCGCCGCGGTGATCATCGCCTTGGAGGGGATGCAGCCACGCAGGAGGCAGGTGCCGCCCAGGCGAGGTTCCTCTTCGACGAGGGCGACATCAAGGCCGAGGTCAGCGGCATGAAACGCCGCCGCATACCCGCCCGGCCCGCCGCCGACTACCACTACGTCTACCTGTTCTTTGAAATCGCCGATGACCATGAAAGGGTTCCTGTGAATTAGCCGTTGATGCGTTTCCTGACAATCCTGGCAATGTCCTGCTTATGATGGCAGATGGCAACGATCTCGACGAGTTCATTAGATACTCGGTACAAAATCGTATAAGGAAATATGTGTATCGGGGCACGGCGTATGTCTTGAAAATAAACACCATGCATGAGCGGGGTGTTGACTAACCCCCGCAGTTTGGAATCAATTTCATGTACGAATGACACACCCAAACCCTTTTGCTTTCGATTGTACCACCGTTTAATCTTCTGAAGATCGCGTTTGGCCTGTGGGCTGAAGTCGACGCTAATCATCGACTTCCTCTAAAAGCTCTTTTTTGACTTGTTCCCAGGGAATAAGTCTTTCAGGATGTTCGTCCATTTCCTTAATCCTGCGATCCAGTTCTGCTCGAAAATCATCGGGAGACAGAATCGAAAGAAAATCAGGATCGTCTTCTGCGTCTCGATCAAGCTCCTCAATGAGCTTGGTTAGTAAAGCACTGCGTTGCGCCTTATTTAACCTGTCGACAGCATTGGAAATCTGTTCATAAGTCAAATCTACAACAGCATTCATGACTTGCCTCCCAAGTGCCATTCTACGCATCCATTAACAGCAGCAGCGGGTTCTCCAGGTACTCCTTGATCGCATTAACGAACCGGGCTGCCAGAGCGCCATCGATCAGGCGATGATCGAAGGTCAGGCACAACGGCATCATCTTCTTGGCGATGATCGTCTTGCCATCTTTATCGAAGGCGAGCCGTTCCTGGGTACGACCGAGGCCGAGGATAGCGACTTCGGGCCAGTTGATGACCGGGGTGAAGCTCAGGCCGCCGATGACGCCGATGTTGGTGATGGTGAAGGTGCCGCCCTGCATCTGCTCACGCTGAATCTTGCCGGTACGGGCTGCTTCAGCGAGGGAGACGATCTCGGTAGCAAGTTCACTGATCGGTCGATGATCGGCGTTGCGAAGAACCGGAACGAGTAGTCCAGCCGGCGAATCGACAGCGATGCCGACGTGATAGTACTTCTTGTAGACGATTTCCTGTTTGTCATCGTCGTAGCTGGCGTTGAAATCGGGGTAACGCTGGAGTGCGGCTGCACAAGCCTTGGCTACGACCGCCAGGCTGGTGAGCTTGATACCCCGTTCCTTGGTGATGTCTTTGGCATCGACGCGGAACTGTTCCAGAGCAGTGATGTCGGCTTCGTCGGTATAGGTGACCGCAGCGGTGACCTGTGACGAGATCGTCATCGCCTGCACAATGCGGCGACGAATGGGCGAGGCAGGCTTGCGTTCCGATTCGCCGAACCGGCTGAAGTCGGGAAGCATCGGCCGGGGGAAGGTCATGCCGCCACCGTCGCCGTTGTGAACGGTGATCGGTGCCATCAGATCGTCCATCGCCCGTCCGCCACCACTGACGAACGAGAGGACATCTTCCTGAGTGACTCGTCCGCCAGGGCCGGTGCCACGGATGTTTTTGATCTCGACACCCTTCTCACGGGCCAGCTTGCGGGTAGCCGGTGCAGCGAGAACGGTGGAGGGGTTGAGCACGGCAGCACCGGCGGGCAAGGTGCGCTGAGCAACGACAGGTGCAGCTGGCGCCGGGGCTGGTGCCGCAGCGGGTGCTGCCAGCACCTTGGCGATGGGGGCCGCGGGAGCTGGTGCAGCTTTCGCAGGCACCGCCGGTGCAGCTTTGGCCGCTGGCGCTGCCTTGGCTGGTGCAGCTTTTGCCGGTGTCTTCGCTGCTGGGGCCGCTGCCCCTTCGGCTTCGACAGTCATGATCACTTTACCCACCGGGATGACATCGCCCGGCTTGTAGTGCAGCTTGGTCACCTTGCCGGCAAAGGGGCTGGGCAGCTCGGTCGTCGCCTTGTCGGTCTCGACCTCAGCGATAGCCTGCTCGGCGGCGATGGTATCGCCTTCCTTGACCTTCCAGCCCACCAGAGTGCCTTCTTTAAGACCTTCGCCCAGGTCGGGAAGCTTGAAATCTTTCGCTGCCATGAGGGTATTCTCGTGCTCGATTGCCGATGTGGTTATCCATCTATTGTGATAGGGATGAGACGGGGTGCTTCAAGCGGGGGTGGTGGGGTAATTCTGTTGTCGAACCAGGATGGCGGTGGATCGACCAGATCACATTGGGGTGACAGACCTTTCAGGCCAAGAAACCTAGGGTAACAACGCGCTGCTGGGCAATCTTGCTTACCTCATTCCGTCATCAACCGTTCACTCTTAGGATTCCTGCCCCTACTTCTTCACCGTCTTCTCGCCGTAACTAAAGCCCGGGCCGGAGGGGCTGTCGAGGATGTGATCGAACGGGGCTTCGAGGATGGGTATGGGAAACTCGCTCGATACCAGAGGCTGGCCGGCTTTCACGCTGATGGGCTGAATGACCACCTTGAACCGGAAGGCACCGATGGTCAGTTCATCGTTGGCCTTCAATCTACCCTCAGAGATGACGGTGCTGTTGATGCGGGTGCCATTGGTGCTGTCGAGATCGCGCACGCACAGGCCCGATTCGCCCTCGATATCCACCTCGGCGATGCAACAGTGCTTGCGCGACACCTTGGATGAACGAATCTGTACGTCGCATTCGGGATGCCTGCCAATAAGAATGATGGGCCGATCGACGATGATCGTCGGCAGCGAATCGGCATCATCCAAAGGCACCAGACGGATCAGCATGGGCGGCTCACTGGATGCATCGAGTTACTCAGCATCCCAGGGTTGACGAACGCGGCGGGAACTGAGCTGGGAAGCCGACCAGGCATCTTTCCCAAATTGGAAGAGACCCACGCCGACGACGGCCAGTCCTATTCCGCCAAAGAGGAGCATGTTCTGCCTGCGCCGGGCTTCCAGTTGTTCTTTGGAAGCAACTGCTTCCATGCCCGACTTGCATCAGGCCGCCCAGGTCCTTGGCATGGACCAATCGGGCAACAATATCAGCGCACAGCGCAATCCAGAAAGCTCGTCGAATCACTACCAGCATAGGCTACCTCGTCTTCCCGTCTAGTCTAGCTCATGAATTGCGTCGGTGCGGCTGGGAAAGAGAGGGTTGGTTGTAGGGGATCGAAGGGAATTGGAGCGATTCACCAGAGAGAGACGCAGGGATGAGGGAGAAGTATGCTCCCAGAACCATCACCAATACACAGTGGAATCGTCGATATAGGCCAAATCAAATACATAAAGGATGATGTTGCGAGCTTGTCCTGAAAGGACGACCTGCCATAGCCCAGGACTTTAGTCCTGGGTGAGGAGTGATTTTCTCTTCTCTGGTCCTGAAGGGACTACCTATGCATCTACTTTAGGTAGTCCCTTCAGGGCCAGGGGGCGTTTGTTTTCGGCTACCCAGGACTGAAGTCCTGGGCTACTACAGGTGATCCCTTCAGGATCAATCTTGCGACGATCCGCCGACAATACGAGTACACCCATGAACACCGAACTCATCCTCGAAGCGGCCCACGCCACGCTGGCAGGCACCGCCCCGTTTCCCGAGATCGTTGCCAAGTTGATCTCAGCCGGTGTCGAATACTATCACGTTGACTATGTAGCGCTGCGGAAGAGCTTCTACGGTCGCCACGGCGATGTGGTGATCACGCCAATCACGTTTGAAGGGATGCCGCCGGTTGCTGCTGAGTTCGATTCAGTCGCCCTACGAGCAGCGATTCTCGACAGCCAGCAGCACGGCCAGAAGTTCCGCGACTTCACCCGCCGAGCGATGGCTGCGGGCGTGCAGGGGTACTATGCGTTTCTGCGCGGCAAGCGGGTGACCTATCTGGGGCGTGCCGGGGATCAGCACACAGAGTGGTTTCCGGGGGCGGGGAAGTGATGTGTCAATGATTGACACAGCGTGCCGAATTGTGGCAGGGGTCAACGGTACTCCGTTGCCCCCTGCGGACTTGCAATAAGTCAAAGCCAACGCAGCAAGGGGCAGATGCGTACATCTGCCCCTTGCCACCATTGCTGGCAACTTGATCGCTTCACATTATGGTATCGCCTGCTCAAGCAGTGCTGCCAGGCGCCAGCCGGCTTTGTGGATATTGTCCCGTGTTGCCTTGGCGGCGAACTGGGTGTAGGTATCGGCACCGGAAGCGACGGGCTTTTCTATCGCCTGACCCGCTGCGGTGTGTTTTGTCGTGTTGATCGACATGCTGCTGAAATTAAACTTCTGGTGAGCCTGCCTGGCCTGCGGCATCATTTCGTTAGCCCAGGCCAACGACCAGCCTTCCGCCGGCGTGGTGACGGCGACCCAGCCGGTAGGCGTTTGGGTCGCCAGGTATTTGGCAACCTGGCCATCGGAAGCACCCCCGGGAATGGCGGCAGCGATGATCTCTGCTTGCAGCAAATCGAAAGCTCCAGTGACGGCTTTGCTATCCCAGTAGCTGTGAAGACTGCCCATAATCTGCAGGTCGCCGCTGCTGTTCAGCAGGTGAGTGGTTAACCCGTTGCCCCCCTTGTCGCTGTTCGCTGTAGTGCCTGTCACATCGGGATTGACCGGATGGCCTGCATTGTCGAAATATTCGGTGCCAACATGGAGAGGCTGATGCATGTCGCCCACATAGTGGGACAGCAGAATGAGTGCCACCGGCTTCGTGATTTTGCGTGCGTTGTTATCCGACTCAATCCCTTTCAACACCTTCACGCAAAACTCCATCGTCTTGACAACATCGACATCGGAACGCCCGGTCGTGCCAGACATGTATTCGGATGTGCCTTCTACCGGGATATCGACATAGTGATAAGCATGATGATTGAAGTGGCTGGCAGTGCTGGGATTCGCGATCAGGAACTCACGCATCTGTTGAGTCAACGCAGGCTGACCCGATATGACGAAAGTGTTGGGGTGTGTATCACACGATTTGATGTCGTCTGCTACCAGCGCCGCTTTCTCAAGCGACATGCCGTTCAGCATGGTTGAGACCTTGGCCCCGGTGGCCGTACCCGCCAGCTTTTGGTCGGCAATAGCCCCGACGGCGGCGTGACCCCGCGGCCCGAATGCCAACACCTGGGTAGCAAAGAACAAGGTGCAGACGAAGCAGGCAAGCATTCTTCGAAACATGGCTGTCTCTCCTGGAACGAAGCTGGAACGAAAAAGAAACGCACCTACCCGACACTAATGAAGCGTAATCCGCTGTGTGTTCGTCCACACCTGCGCAGGAATTCATGATGAATAAATGGTGTAGAATGGGTTGGTGGCGAAGTTCCGTTGGATGTGTCATCTCGCATATCCAGGCTTGTCATGGCTGTGGGTGTGCAGGGGTGCTTTTCTGCGGGGCGGACGTGTCGCCTACTGGTGCGGGGGATTAGCACACGGAGTGGTTTCTGGGGGCAGGGAAATACAAAGAACTGGGTCGAATCGATAGAGTCTCTCGTAACAGTTACCTCGCATATCCAAGCGAGCTACACCCTTGAAGCACTAATGTCGTTTTTTACATCAAGGAGACGATGTGAGTAAAGCAATCGAAACTGTCAATAGTAAAGTAGCCGCGATTTTCACCGAGCTCGTTGGTGATCGTGTCGAGCGGCTCAACGGTTCTAGGATTGCTGAACCTGCCATGAGTACTATCGAATCTGCACTCGAGGAGCAGTACGGTAAAAAGGCTCACGACATTGCCTTCCACATGGCTGACTGGAACTCCGATGCCGCATTCGTAGTCGCAGTTCATTTGTTCCCCGAACGGTTCACGCCGGAGGAGATTGAGGCGGGCATCGGCATGTTCCTTGTGCATGCGCCTAACCACATTCGTGCCGCATGCGGACTTACCGGGACCTATGTGTGGGATAACTTTCCCGACGATGATGAAGTCGGGTAGCTGTATGCTCTATACCAACTCTCTTCTCTCTCGCCCCTTCGGGGCTTGGCCATATCAATGGGCATACCCACCCAGAGCGATGCTCTGGGCTACGTTCTTTCGGCCCGTTGGGCCTGGTTGATAGACAGGCATCCACACCACCATTTACAAAACTCTCCCCTCCTCCCAAGTTCATGCAGTGCCTAGCGAATAGATAACTAAGCTACCAAGCTGATAGGAAACCACTCGTCCGGTATTGAGCAATAATCCATGATTCATCCATCACGGGGTAAAGTAGGCTTGCTGACGACCATGCCTCTGCGTGGTTTCGCTGGAATGGCATTACTGTTTCTGCTGACCTTGAGCGGTCAGGCACTTGCTGAGGATGACCTTCCGGTGCTGCGGGCAAGCACCAAAACCGTCGATATCCAGGATGGCAAACGACTGCTTCGCGGCATCTGGACGGTATCGCCCGAGGTCGAGCTGGATGTTTACCATGCTCGTCCGATCAAGGGTGACCATGCGGTGACGTTCCGGACAGATATCGACAGCATCACCTTCAATGTTCAGCCAGGCAAACAGTACGACTTTGTCGTTCTTCTCGATGGCAAGCGGTGCCGCACCCGCATCTCCGCGATGCGCGAGACCAGCCGCAACGAGAGCGACTCCAAGACCCCGGCGGAAACAACGATCCCCTTCACCATCGGCAGTGATAATAAGATCCATCTGATCGGGCGGATTAACGATTCAGAACCGCTCGATCTGCTGTTCGATATGGGCGCTGACACCGTCGTTCTGTACCCTTCCGCACGGGCGAAGAACGCCAACGTCCAGGTTGATGGCAAGACCGAAAACGCCGGGACAGGTGGTGTCACCACACGCGGCACGAGCAGCAATAATCGCATCACGCTGGGCGGGCTACGTTGGGATCGTCAATCACTGCTCCTCATCGAAAAACAGGCTGACCGTGCCGACGGTATCGTCGGCCACAACTTGTTCGATGGCAAGGTAGTCGAACTCGATTACGAAGCCATGCTGCTGCGAATCAGCAATGCTGTGCCTCAACGGGCCTTGCAGTGGACAGCCCTGCCCATTCAATTCATGGGCACGCTACCGGCAGTACAGGCGCAGATGGAAACTGGGCCGACCGCATTCGACGAATGGCTGGTTCTGGATACGGGGTCGAGCCTGAGCCTTTATCTCAATCAGGGTTCAGCTGAGAAACACCATCTGCATGGTTCGATGAAACAGTTGGGCACCAGCCGTATGACAGGCGTCGGAGAAGGCACGATCCGAAACGCTGTGATGGCGATGACGAAACTGAGCCTCGGCAAGCTCGAACTCCGAGACATGCCTGTGCATGTGCAAGTTGTCGATGGATCAGTCCAGGGTCTGGGCGGCCATCTTGGAATGGATGTGCTCAAGCGATTCAATACCGTTCTAGATTTTCAAAATGACGTAGCCTACTTATCGCCCAGCACGATGCACACGGCTGCCTATCGCTCAGATTACGAGGCTGGCAACACCTGGCTTGTGGTGGCGATCACCGTCATCCTGTTGCTGGCTACTGTCGTCCTTTGGATACGGGTGAGAGTATTGAAGAAGAATAAGTTGTCTGGGAAATGATCCATTCGTGTACCAGTTGCGTGGGCATCTCGTCCCTTCGGGGCTTGGCCATATCAATGGGGATATCCACCCAGAGTTTTGTTCTGGGCTAGGTTCTCTCGGCCCGTTGGGCCTGGTCCATACCGAGTTCATCGAGCCATGACCAACTTCGTTCGCCCCACGATGCTCACTGACAAGCTTTACGAATACTCCCTCGCTGTCGGGTTGCGGGAGCCGGAGGTGTTTCGGGAGCTCCGTGAAGAAACTGGCAAGCTGGCTGATGGGGAGATGCAGATTGCTCCAGAGCAGGGGCCGCTCTTGGCGATGCTGGTGCAGTTGCTGGGGGCGAAGAACGGTCTCGAGATCGGCACCTTCACCGGGTACTCGGCACTGTGGGTCGCTTCGGTGCTGCCGGCTGATGGCAGGCTGATCTGCTGCGATGTCAGCGAAGAGTTCACGTCGCTGGCCCGCAAGTATTGGGCGAAGGCGGGGTTGGCTTCCAAGATCGATCTGCGTCTGGCCCCGGCCCTGGAGACGCTGGCACAACTGCGGAACGAGGGCAAAAGTAACTTCTTTGATTATGCTTTCATCGATGCGGATAAGGTGAATTACGATGCCTACTACGAGGCGTGTCTGCAACTCGTTCGTCCGGGTGGTTTGATTGCTATCGACAACACCCTCTGGGATGGTAAGGTGGCTGATATGTCGGTGAATGATCCCGATACGGTCGCCATTCGTAACCTCAATGCGAAGATTCATGGTGACAGTCGGGTGTCACTCTGCTTCCTGCCGATGGCGGATGGGTTGACGTTAGCGCTGAAACGATAGCTCGCATTCTTGTCCCAACGGGACGACCTGCAATAGCCCAGGACTTCAGTCCTGGGTGAATGTGCTTTTCTTATCTTCTGATCCCGAAGGGACTACCTAGGTGTGTACCTTAGGTAGTCCCTTCGGGACCAGAGGCTGCTTTCTTCTCTAACCCAGGACTGAAGTCCTGGGCTAACACAGGTAATCCCGTTGGGATCAACAATGCTGAGCAACTGCCAACTGCCAACTGCCAACTGCCAACTGCCAACTGCCAACTGCCAACTGCCAACTGCCAACTGATTATTCTATCGAGACACGATCACGTCTCCGTGTCCCCTCACCCTAACCCTCTCCCTCCAGGGGAGAGGGAACCAGACAGTCGAGAGGGAACCCGACGGGCAATCCCTTTCTTTCCTATTTTCTCCAACCTGAAACTCTCCTACTTGACAGGCAAGTGGCCACTTGCCTATCATATTGCTTAATGGCTGATGTCTTCGAGGCTCTTAGCACTCCAGCGCGGCGGGCGATTCTGGATGAGTTGCATGACAAGGATGGGCTAACGCTTTTCGAGTTATGCACTCGATTGACGACGAAGCACAGCATGGACTTGACGAGGCAGGCGGTTTCACAGCACCTCGACGTGCTTGAACAAGCCCGCCTGTTGTCCACACGAAGGCAGGGGAGATACAAGTTCCACTATCTGAACACCGAACCGCTACAGGCCATCGTTAAACGCTGGCTGACGCCGGGCAAAAGGGGGAGATGATAATGAGTATCGTCTTAAGCAGCATGGATGTCATCGGCCAGGAAAAGACGCAACCGACAGGGACCCGCGTTCCGGCCCAGTCACCGTCGGCAGAAGTTCAACAAGATCATTGCCGCCGGTTTACGATCATTTCGCCAGACCTCTACAGCGAAGTCGAGCTGGCGATGGAACCCGACCAACACCCGGCAGCCAAGCCCTTCAAGATGGCAGTGATTCACGAGGGTATTCCCTTCGCCACGTTCGGCGCAGCCGAGGCACAGGCCGAGTACCTGCGCCTACAGGAAGCGGGAGTATCGCTCAGCCAGTTTGGTAGTTATGAAGGCCCGGTTGCCATTACTGTCGTCTACGACACCAGCGGCAACATGCTTCAGATTGCGCAGAAGCATTAGGCCTCTCGACTTGCCTCCGGCAGCGCCGGCTATGTACTGCATACCTGCCAGTGGCCGGGAACGAAAAGGTTATCACATCGAGCGGTTCAAAAACCGTTGGCAATCCCTTCATCACGACCTAAGATACTTTCGCCGCCCCGACTCTTAGGATTATCTTTCATGATGAAGCACCTTCGTCGGTTTAGTAGACTCGCGGCACTTGCAGTGCTGGCTTGCACAGCATCGCTCCACGCACAATTCACTGTCTTCGAAGCCACCGGGGCAAACCCGGCGGCCATCACTCCCACTCGAGACGCTTTCCGCACCGCCATCGGAGGCGGCACGGTGGCAGGAGCGAACGGCTCCTTTGGCGGCGTCCGCCGGGAGATTAACTGGGATGGCGTCCCCGATAGTTTTGCCGATGGCAACGCCTTGCCCGCCAACTTCTTCAATGTCAATTCACCTCGTGGCGTCGTCTTTTCCACGCCTGGTACGGGCTTCCTGGTGAGTTCCAACGCCGGCCAGCCCGCTCCGGTACTGTTTGGGTTCAGCGGCGACTTTCAAACCTTCAGTCCGCAGAGGCTGTTCACCGCCATCAGCAGCAACGTCACCGATGTGAACTTCTTTCTGCCCGGCTCGAATGTCGCTGCCGCTACCACTGCCTTCGGTGTGATCTTTACCGATGTTGAAGTGGCCGGCCTGACTCACCTCGATTTCTTTGATCAAAATAACAATCTGATCTTCACCCGGGACGCCCTGGTCGGTGGCAATCAGAGCTTGAGTTTTGTCGGAGCCATTGCCACCGGTGGTGAGTTGATCAGTCGTGTTCGCATCACCTCGGGCCTCAATACGATCGTCTCCAACGGCGTGCTCGGCAATCCCAACGACGACGTGGTGGTGATGGATGATTTCATTTTCGCCGAAGCCGTTGCTGTTCCCGAACCATCGACGATTGCTTTGACCGGACTTGGCCTGGCAGCGGTGATCGGCTTTACTGTTCGGAAGAAACGGCGTCGCAAGGCTCGTGTTGCCGGCAAATCAGCGCTGCCCAGCTTCGTAAGCCCAGCGTAGTAGAAGCTCATGACATTCCTCGAACTGAAAGTCCCCCCGCCTCTGGTTGCACTCCTTGTGGGTGTGGCCATGTGGGGGTTGTCGCAGTTGCCGCCACAGTGGGAAGTGCCGTCGATCATTCGATATGTGGCTTTTCCGATCCCGATGCTGATGGGGCTGGCATTCGCTGTATCAGGTTTCATCGCATTTCGCCGGGCCAGGACGACGATTGATCCACTCCATCCGGGGAAAGCTACCTCTCTGGTAGACTCTGGCATCTACGGCTTCACCCGCAACCCGATGTACGTCGGCCTGTTGTTTGTCCTCCTGGGCTGGGTTATCTTCCTCGATTCGCCCTGGCCGCTGATCGGCCCGCTGGTTTTCATCGCCTGGATCAACTATTTGCAAATCATCCCGGAGGAGCGCATCCTTACACAGCTCTTTGGTGAGGCGTATCGACAGTATCAGGCTCGGGTTCGGCGTTGGTTATAGTACTCATCAGATCATCTCACAATACTGAAGTATTCACTTGACAAACATTACGCCCCGCCTAATACTGAAGTAGAAACTTCACTATTAGAGGAACGGGCAGCATGAACTCTCCTGCTGTGATTCACGACACCTTTACGATCAAGCGAACCTACCCAGCCTCTGTGGAGCGGGTCTTCACCGCTTTTAGCCAGGCTGACAAGAAACGCCGCTGGTTCGCCGAAAGCGATAGTCATGTCGTTGAGGCCTTTCGCCAGGACTTCCAGATTGGTGGCGAGGAGCATCTGGAGTATCGCTATAAACCAGGCACGCCGTTTCCAGGAGTCGTGGTCCAAAGCCATGGCCGCTTTCTCGATATTGTTGACAACCGCCGGGTTGTTACGGCTTCCTCGATGTCGCTGGGCGGCAAACGCATCTCTGCTTCGCTGGTCACTCTTGAAGTAACTCCCACGCCAGATGGCACCGAACTGATCTGCACCTTCCAGGGCGCATTCTTCGAAGGAGCTGATGGTCCGCAAATCCGCGTCATGGGCTGGAAGCATCTCCTGGAGAAACTAGCTGCCGCTGTCTGAAACCATTCACACTTCATTCGATCACTCCAAGGAAGAAAACCATGATCCCGCTACTTATCTCCCTCCATCTGCTTTGCCCTTCGGAAGATGCTTCCCCCCGGCTTGCGGCCATCAAGAAACTGGATAACTGGGTCGGCACGTGGAAGGGTGTCGGATGGTCGATGAACGAAAAAGGTGAGCGATTTGATTTCACCATCACCGAATCGGTCCAGCGCAAAGTCGCCGGCACCGTTCTCCTTCTCGATGGGAAAGGCGTTCGCAAAAATGACCAGGGCGAAGAGATCACGACGCACGATGGGCTGGTGGTCATTTCCTACGATGAGAAGACCCATCGTTACCATTGGCATGGCTACGATGTGGGCCGTGAGCCTGTCCATTCTGAACTGAAGATGATTAACGGCGCTATGCAATGGGAAGTTCAGCCGCCCAATCGCAGTCCTACCATCCGCTTTACCATTAAGATCGAGAACAACCGCTGGCACGAAACCGGCGAGGTTTCCCTCGACGGCAAAGCCTGGAACAAGTTCATGGAAGTCACTCTGGAGCGACAGAACTAGTGCATTGCCACACTCAGAAACAGGGGTTATGCTTGTCAGCCCCTGATAAGGGGCGACCGGGTAGTAGCTGGCTGCGAAGCTGCCAGTTGAATGGGAAATTGAACGAAGAGCCCCGTAGGGGTGATTGGAACTTGTGTCCTGTCCCAGTCGCCCCTCCGGGGCTCAGTTGTTTGATCATTTCATACTGGCAGCTTGCGCTGCCAGCTACTACCGGGTCGCCCCTTTCAGGGGCTTCAATGCCAGGCAACCCCTGTTGATAACTGTGACGAAGCACTAGCTCGTTCTCTTGATCACCTTTGTCGTTCATCACATGGGAAAAATCAACTCCATGGCATACTCTGCAGCCGCCATTGATCGTGTCTTTCATGCCTTGGGTGATGCCACTCGGCGCGGCATCGTGAAACGCCTGGGCCATGGCCCCCTGACGGTTTCCCGGTTGGCCAAGCCGCTGGACATGACTCTGACCGCGGTGGTGCAGCACCTGCAAATCCTGGAAGAGAGCGGCCTGGTAAGAACCGAAAAGACAGGAAGGGTACGCACCTGTCGGATCGAACCATCCGGGTTCTCAATCATCGAACAGTGGATCAAGGAAAATCGCGCCCTCTGGGAACGCCGTTTGGATCGCCTTGGTGAATTGCTGGCGGAGGAAGATCAACTGTAGCTGCAACTCATGCCCGGTCTTCGACCAGGGACGAGAATGGAGGTCACTTCTTCCCCGCCGGGCGATTGGATCGAGAATTGCCACGGTTGCCGGGGATGCTGATGCGGAAGTCGTGCAGGAGTTCTTCGCCGGCGGTGTTGGTGATGCTGATGATGACGTCGACTGATTCGTCTTCGATCCTGGGGGGCACCTGCCAGGTGACCACGCCCTGAGCGTTGACTTTCAGGCCGCTCGGCCCGGCTTCGACACGGTACTTCACCCCTGGCTGTTTGGAACGCACTTCGATGGGATAGGTGTAGACCGTTCCCTTGGGTGCGGTGATCTTGGGCGTCGACATCACAAAGAAGTAATCGATCTCGGACTTCTTCAACAGTTCATCAATATCAACCTTGTACAGGATCAGTCGATCATTGTTGTTAGGAATGAGGATCGCGGTTTTGGCTTCAGCGATGAAATATACTCGCTTGTCAAAGCCCATCTTGTTCGAGCGATTGCCTAATTCGATGGAGACTTCCGAGAGATCAATGTTATCGAGATTGGCGATGGGCCGGGAAGTGCTGGCCAGGTTCAGCGTGACCTGCACCCCCGATTCGCCGGGAGGCGGCTTCGTGCCCCGATTCATCACACTGGGCGGTTGACAATCGAGATACCAGTTCTCCCTGGTCGAAGGAATGGGATAGTGCCCGTTCATCCGCGCGCCGCCGTTTCGGCTTTGGCCGGAGAGCGGTTTGCCTTCGTAGGTGTAGAGCCCGCTGGGCGTATAAATAATGCGGCCATCGTGGCTGGGCAGCAGGTAGCCGGGAGACGTATGTTCGTAATAGTGTTGCACGCCGGAAGCATTGATAACAAAGGTGCGCAGGCCGCTGGGTGAAAGCCCCGGCGTCCAACTCGTGAACACCACGCCGCCACCTGAAAAGCGTACCTGGGGCGGATACGTTGCCATCATGCCCGTTTCCTGCGAACGGATCGGCAATTCCTGCAGGCTGATGCTGCTCAGGAAAATCGCTCCGCGCAATGCGCCGGGGTTCTGCTGCTTCGGCGAAAAAACAAGCACGCCATCAACATCGCTACCCGTGCCCATGTACCCGGCGCCGCTGCTGCCCGGCAGTGGGATCGTCTTCTCCCGTTCAAAGGTGTGCAGGTCATACTTCTGAAGCATGTTCTTTTTCGGCAGGGCAATGAAGAGCTTATTCAGGCTGGCAGCCATCAACGCGTCTTCATCATCCACGGAAAGATACTTGACCACCTTGGCTTCGCTCACATCGAAGATCGCCGCCTGCCTGACCAGGGGAAGGTGAAGAATAAAGAAACGTCCGCCGCCGCCGACGGTGACATCCGCCACTGAGCCGGGTAGCTTGATCTCTTTCCTCTCTTCCATCAAAGGTGGAGCGATGCGTGTACGCGCTCTGGCGCAGCCGTGATTGGCCCAGAAGATTCTTTGGCTGATGATTCTTTGCCCGAACCTTCCTTGCCCATTTCCCTGGCTTCAGCGCCCGTCCCCTTGCCTCCGCCCATTTCATCAGCCATCTCGATCAGGCTTTTGAAGATCACGTTGTAAGAAACGCTGGCCAGTTCCTTGTTCTGCTGCGAGGCGGTGACCTTGGCTGACATCGATTCCGGGCCGGCTTCATGCGTAACCTTGAGCTCTTTGAGCTTCGTCAAATCCAAATCCAGTTCCTTGCCCGCCATGAGTAAGGCAAAGCGTTCCTTCGTCGAAAGAGGGCCGGAGACTTCGGTGCCATTGACGAGCCTAGCCTTGCAGATCGTGGAGTTCACCAGGTCCTTGATCTCCTTCAGTGGGTAACTCTTCTCCCCGATGCGGAGGATAGCCGTGTCCAAAGCCTTGGCGGAAATCGAATCATCGCCGATGACCGCGGTGACCGCCAACTGTTTGGGGCCGGTGGGGGCCGGCATCGGAATAACCTTCACTCGATAGTTCGCCCCCTCCTTCTTCATCGGAACATGCTGCTCTGGCAAATTGCCGACCTTCAGATGCAGCATTACTGCGAACTCATCGTTGGGCTGCATGGAGATGACCTGTGCGGTAAACTCATGCTCCTTGGTCAGTTCCGTTTTGCCGATGTTGGGCATAGCGAACTTGATGTCGGGCTTCTTCATCAGTTCAGCAGCATACTCGGTAGGCACCGCGAAATGCACGCCGCTTCCCTTGATACCCGCCACCACAATGCCGACGACCTGGCCCTGGCGGTTGAGCAGCGGCCCGCCTGAGTTGCCGGGGTTGACCGAAGCATCGATCTGGATCAGTTCCAGGACACGATCTTTTCGGCGGAGCGAGGTGACCTTGCCTGAGTTCACACTGATAGTCGGATGGTTCTTGCCGTCAGAAGAAAGGGAGTGCCCGAACGGAAAGCCAAAGGCATAAATCTCGTTCAGTTCGTTCAGCAGCTCGGAGGGGCTCAGGGCGAGAGGTTTGATATCGATTTTCTCGCTGGTCTGGAGCAGGGCCAGGTCATGCTTTTCATCGGTGCGAACCACCTTGGCAGTGATGACCTTTTCATTGGGCAGCCCCGAATTGATAACCAGCTTGATCGGCCCTGCTTTGGGTTTTTGTCCTGCAATCACATGATTGTTGGTGATAAACCAGCCATCTTGATGAACGCAGAAAGCTGTCCCTTCGCCAAACTCCGGGACCATGACCAGCACGGTAGAGGCTTTCCCCTTACGACTGATTTCATCCAGACTGATGTCCTGCTGGAATGGAGCAGCGCCATAAGCCACTGAAATGAGCATCAAAGTAAACAAGACTGCACCATGTCGCATTGCTGATCATCCTGCTGATGTAGATGGACAATCGTACTGTGAAAAACGGGGGACAGGCAACAAGAAAATGATGGGCATCTTTCTCCCTCTCCCCCTTGGGGAGAGGGGCCGGGGGTGAGGGGTTTCATAATCGACGAAGCCAGGTTTGAAAACCTTGATCGCTCGCCAGCAAAAATACCAACACGGGTGAACTCGATTGAGGATCTTCCCTCACCCCTAACCCCTCTCCCAGGTGGGGAGAGGGGAACCGGACATCATGAGAGTTCCGTTTTGAATGTTGTTTCCCATGTGTTCATCAAGTAGAATTCCTCATCTCACCACAACGTCCCTATCCAAAAGTGAGATCAGGGAACCAGCCTACTGTCGAGACGATCCATGCTTTTGCGTTTTTTGATTGGTGCCGTCACTCTCTTCCTCGTTCTTGCTTCGCTTCACGCCGACAACTGGCCGCAGTGGCGGGGGATTTCGGGAGATGGCATCAGCAAAGAGACAGGCGTGCCGAGTAAATGGTCGAAGGAGGAGAACATCCTCTGGAGCGTGCCGCTACCGGGCATGGGCGGATCCACGCCGGTCATCTGGGGCGACAGACTCTTCCTCACCACCGAGAACAAAGACAAGTCGCTGTCACTGATGTGCTACAGCACCAAGGACGGCAAGGAATTCTGGTCGAAACAGATCACTGCCAAGAAGGGCGGCCGGGCACGGGGCGACGAGGGCAACGCCGCTTCGTCTTCCCCCTGCACCGATGGCAAGCACATCTACGTCTTCGTCGGCACCGGCGAGTTTGCCTGCTACGATTTCGACGGCAACGAGGTCTGGAAGTTCGATACCCAGGAACGCTACGGCAAGTTCAACATTCAGTTCGGCGTCAGTTCCACCCCCGTGCTTCACGACGGCAAGCTCTATTGGCAACTGCTCCACACCGTGCTCTAGTGGGTGATCTGCCTCAACGCTGCCGACGGCAAGGATGTGTGGAAGATCAAACGGCCCAGCGATGGCACCGATGAGAATCCCCACTCCTATGCCTCGGCTCAACTCTGGCACAAGGGCGACAACGCCTACCTTGTCGTGCATGGCAACGACTACACCACCGCCCACGACCTGAAAGACGGCCACGAGATTCGGCGGCTCACCGGGCTGAACCCTGCTGAGAAGTACAACAAGTTCCTTCGTTTCGTCGCCTCGCCGCTGGTGACGCCCGACCTGATCATCGTCCCCACCGCCAAGAACGGCCCGGTGGTGGCAGTGAAACCCAATGCTCAGGGCGAGTTTGGTCCTGGTAGTTCCTATGAACAATGGCGCATGGAACGGGTAACCCCCGATGTCCCCTGTCCACTCCTCGTCGATGGGCTCGTGTTTCTTTGTAATGAAGGTGGCGTCTTCACCTGCATTGATGCTGAGACGGGGAAAGAGCAGTTCAAGCAGCGGCTCTATTCCAACCGCTATCGCGCTTCGCCGATCTATGCCGATGGAAAGATTTACTGCACCGCTCGTGATGGGACGATCACCGTACTGAAGGTAGGCAAGACGTTTGAACCGATCAGCGTCAACAAGCTGCCCGACCAGGTGACCGCTTCGCCGATCGTCTCCGGGGGCAAGATTTATGTGCGCGGCTTCGAGAAGCTGTGGTGTATTGGGAAGTAGGGATTGTCTGGTTCCCCTCTCCCTCCTGGGGAGAGGGGCTAGGGGTGAGGGGTTCTTAGATCGAGTACACCCCGGTTGGTATTTCTTCTCTTCGAGTTTTATTGGTTCTATACCTGGCTGTGTCGATTTAGAAACCCCTCTCCCCGAGAGGGAGAGGGGAGAAATACTTCCTTACTTCTTCAGTATCCCGCCCAACTGTTGCCGAATGAGGAACCCTGGTCCCGGTGGCTTCAACTCCTCCGGCGACTTGGCCTGTCGCTGAAAGCTCACTTCGAAGAAGGCGATGCACATCTCATCAGTGGTATCCTCGCCCCAACTAATCTTCTTGGGCGGATCGTTCGGGTTGTTGGCATTGCTAGCTGAGTTATCGAAGTGGGCTACCATGTCGAGGCGAGTGCCTTTGGGTAAGGCGATTCTCTCCTTGTAGCGGTAACTCTCCTGCCAGTTGAAATCCCAATCGTTCACATAGATCAGCGGCTTCTTCGTGCCATCAGGCAGCGTGGCGACCACCTTCATGTCCTTGCCAATGAGATGCATGTGGGGCGTGGTGGAGTAGAAGTAGTAATCGTCAGCGAGGGTGAGAGACGACTTGCTTTCGTACTGGCTGTTGCCGGCGGGGATGTTGAGGCCGCCGAACCGGGTGCGAACAGGCAGCACCAGCAGATCGAAGATGCCGCGCGTCACTTCGCCCTTGGCGTAATAGAAGCCGACCTGAGTTTGATCGATTTCAGTCTTGCCCGATTTGTGGTAATGCACCTGCATGACGATCTTCGCGCCCTTGGGTAGATGTCGAGCGGTGCCTTCCGGCATCAGGCGACCGGTGTTGCCGGGAGCCCAGCCACCCAGACCGCCGGCGGGGACGAAGCCAGGGAAGCCTGCCACGGAGGAGTAACCGGGAGCGGGATCAAGCGCATCGAGCTTTTCGCTCATGCCACTGGTATCGATGAAGAGCAGAACGTGATGCACCACTTTCTTGTTTCCAGGCATCACCTCGAAGCCGGCTGATGTACTTGTCTTCGGTGAAGTTGGTCGGCAGCACGAAGCAGCGATAGACGTCCTGGCCGGCAGCAGAGAGGGTGTACTTCTCGGTGGGTTGCAGGATGAGGTCAGGCTTGCCATGCATCCACTGGTCGTTGTAGACCTTGAGAACAGGCAGGTCTTTGGCATCGCCTCGGGGGCAATCAGCAGCGAGCCAATCAGCGAGCACTTTCTTGTCAGCGTCGCTCATGCGGCGGTCATTGTCGAACTCGCCATGCCCAGGCACAGCTTTCCACGGTGGCATTTGCCCCGACTGAGTCATAGCCACGAGGTCAGGAGCCCACGACTTGGCTGATTCATAGTCACTCAGAACGAACGGCCCGACGCCACCGGTACGATGGCAACCGACACAGCGATCCTGAAGTATTGCAGCCACATGCTTGGTGTAGGTGACGCCGTTCTTGGCATTCGCAGCAGGTTCCTTCTCGATAGTGGGCAGCGGACAACCGATGGGCTGGATGTAGCTCTTGGCCGGCGTCTTACCTGCCTGCACTGCCAGCAGGACATCCTTCAGATCATGTTGACGAGGTTCCCGTGCCGAGCCGCCCCGCTTGGTGTAGCGATCATCGATGCGACCACGGTAAACGACTTTGCCTTCTTTGGTGAGGACGACGACTTCGGGCACCATGCTGACTGCGAGTTGCCGGGCCAGGTCGCCGCTCGCATCCCGGCTGGCGGTGCTTGGTAACTGAAACTCTTTGGCGTGGGTGGCGACCTTCTCACGGGAGATCGCTTCGGGATAGACGACGATCCAGTTCACCTCTTTGCCAACTGCTTCCTCGCTCATCTTCTTGAGCACCGGCACATAGCCGTTCGAGACGGGGCATTCGGGGGAAAGAAAGACGACAACGGTCGTTCGATCATTGGCCGCCAAGCGGAAGCTGACCGATTGGCCATCGAGTTTCTCGATGGAGGCAGTGGGCCAGGCATCGGGTGATATCATCAATAAGCAAGCCAGCATGGTCGTCATGGTCGGTTATCCTCCTGAGCAGGCAACACGAGGCGGTTCGCGGCATGGTGAGCGCTATGCTCGTACCAATCGCCCGCCATCGGGTTTTGTTGATGGAGCGTCAGTTTCATGTCGAAAGGCTCATCGCCCGGTTGTTTGAGATTCCAGTGCAGAAGCAGTTGCTGAATGATGCCGGACTTGGCGATGATCTCGACCCGCGCCGGCAGAAAGTCCGTCGTCGGCGTCTTCTGCTCGGTCACCAGGTGCTTCATGCCCGGCACATCGTTCACCAGTCGTGGTGTAGTATAGCGTGACTCAAGCCTTCGTGTCACGGTAGAAAGGTGCAACAGGGGCAATGCCAACTGTTGCTGCCGCTGGAGTTGAGCGAGCAACCAATCGGCCTGACGGTTGACAAGCACGGGGCCAAGGGCAGGGGCGATCCAGAAGTCGGTTCCGTTGCTGCCGACCCAAACGTACTGATCGAGGGCGGGAATGATCGCCGGCACTCGGAGAGTGAACCGGTCGCCGCCGTTGACCCAGAGCACACCCTTAAGCTTCACCCGTCCGGTAGTTTCGATGTGATACTCTCGATCGACCCGGACTTCGGTGTTGGCGATGACTTCGCGCAGAATCTCGGTCGCGCTCGATTCATTGGGCCAGACAGTCAGCATGCAGATGACGATGCTGGCGGCGATGATCGTAACGATAGCGGAAAGCCAGCGACGGCGAACAGGGGAAGCTACTGTCGTGGGTATGATCACTGTTTCGTCAACGGCTCGGCGGGAGCCTCGCCCTCCCGGTTCCTCGCACTGTGCAAGTGCCTTCTGAAGAACTGGTTCGATCTTCGTGGGGTGGTACGTCTCACGGAGCAGTTCATCGATGAATCGTTCGTCCAGCGGGTTCATAGCGTTCCCTCCTCAGCCTGGAGCTTATTTGTCAGGCATTCCAGGAGCCATTGCTTGCCGCGCTGTAAACGCTTCTTGAGGTTCTCGAAGCTGATCTGAAGCCGCTGGGTGAGCATCTCGCCGCTGATGTCGAATTGGTAGCGCAGTCAGATGGCCTGGCGATAAGGTTCGGGCAGCTTGTCGATGCAGTCGCGCAGTCCGTTCAGCTTCTCGTCCAGCGTATCGCCGGGTTGCCGATGTAGTCTGTCGCAACGATCTTCAAGAGTCACCAGCCAGGCCGGATCGTAGGAGACGTTTACGGTGACCATCTTGCGATGATGAGCCAGCACCACATTCTTGGCGATGCCACGCAGCCATGGTCCAAAAGGTTTGGTGCGATCAAACTTATCGATGTTCCGCCAGGCGGTGACGAGGGTATCCTGCACGAGGTCGTCCACTTCCGAAGGCGCAGCCAGGCAACGCACATAGACATGCAGCATGCGGGCATGTTCACGAGCCAGGATGTCGAAGAGATCACGAGCGTTCATAGTGGATATTGTCGTGAATGGGGCGGGAGGGGACAAATTCTAGGAGTTTCGATTGCGATTTGAGATGCAGCAACAATTGCTAGAGGATAGCATGGCAAACCACTATGGAGATGGCCATGAATCAAGGGCTGGCATCTATTTCCCTCATAAGGTATAATTCATTACGGAGGATTGACTCATGAGTACCGCAGTTCTTGACGCTAACAAGCGTGTGACTATTGATACATTGAACGAGACGATTGAAATCAAGGAACAAGATGGCCAGGTAGTTGGAAGATATGTCCCTGAAGCAGACTATAAGAACATGATGTACGCCCTGGCAGAGGCACAGTGTCCTCTAACGAAAGAAGAACTAGAAGAACGACGTAAAGAAAAAGGCGGCAGCACGCTTAAAGAAATTTGGAAACGGCTGGGCCGACAATGAAATGGACTGTCGTTTGGACATCCAAAGCCGAGGCCGATCTCTCAGAACTTTGGATCGAATCACTGGGCAGAGACGCTCTTACTTTCGCGGTCGACAGCATGGATGAGTTATTATCGCAAAACCCATTGAAGTATGGCGAATCTCGAGAGTTGAATGAACGATTGCTTTTCGTTCCGCCTGTTGCAATACGCTATTCAGTATCCCCGGAAGATCGTCTTGTCACAGTAATGTCCATTTGGCCTATTCGATCACGGTTATGATGGTTCGCTCCGACGGATTCCTTCGTAAAACACGGAGCCGAACTGGCTTTGCGTCAATTGACTGCTGTGTTCCCTGATGCTGCGGAGCCATCATGAGCTGGATGTCCCAAGGTTTCCAAGACCTGATTACCGCCTCCGCTGAAGGTAACTTACCAAAGGTCAAAACCCTCCTCGAAAAGAAGGTCAATCCTAACGACGATTACGGTGCCCCGCGTGGCTGGTCACCGTTGATGAGCGCGGCCTATCACGGCCATTTGGAAGTGGTGAAGTTGCTTGTGAAACATCACGCCAGGCTCGATGCTGTCGAAGTCGACGGCTGGCTGACTGCACTCGACCTCGCCATCATGAATAAGAAAGATGACGTGGTATCATATCTAAAGGCTGTGCATGCACCACTGGGAAAGAATGTCCCCAATCCTCATCGTGGCGGGAAGTTAGGTGGCTGGGTGAGTGATGAGAGGTGATTGCCCTCAATTGTCGCCTTGATTCATTCAGCCGAATGCCGTATTCATCCTTAGAACAATCCTTCCACATGGAGGAAGACGATGCAGAGGGAGAATGAGCCGGTTGGGCCACAGACACGGATGCCGCCTACATGGATGATGGCACTGGGCAGCCTGGTGATTGCTATTCACCTGCTCCTGGCGTTCATCATGACGCTCAATGAACCAAGCGGCCCCTGGCCCGTACAGGGCACCGGCCTTCCGGCTGATCCGCCACGCTTCGTTTCCGGCATCGGCAACCATTGGCTGACCAATCTGTACCACAACACCGTCCGCAGCAATCACAGCTTCCACTTCAGTTCCAATCGACAGGAGAATCAGGAAATCTCCTTCGATGGCCTAATCAAGGATGACAAGGGCGTAATTCAGCGCAAGGTCAGCATCCCCGATCCTGAAGCTCCTTCCTCCATTCAAGTTCGACAAAGGCTGCTCGCTCAGCAGCTCGGAAACGATGAACCTCTGCCTCCTCAGCAGGGTGTCATCATCGCCGCACCGGGAAAAGAACTGGAGCCGATTCGATGGTGGCATCAGGAAGCTGACCGGCGATATATCCTGAAGACAGAGAACCCGAACGCTGTTCCCCGCAACCAGAACTTCATGCACCCGACCGATTCTCAGATGATCATTGCCAGGGCCTACTCCCGCTTTCTGTCGAGACAGAACGCCGGGGCCAGAGTGGAACTCAATCGCAACTGGTACGATCCGATCCTGCCGATGGTACTGGTGAATGATCCCCCACCGAACGCAGCGGACCTGCGTCATTTTAGTTCGAGCTATGGAGAGCTGATTAAGTGAGTAATCGAGAAACTTCTCCAGACGCCTCATCCAGCAAGCGGCAGGGGTTCTGGAAGTGCTGGATCAACTTCTGGTTCCTACCCCGGCAGACGCTGGCGCTTCACGCTGTCCGCATGATCTTCGGCATGCTGCTCTTGTGTTGGCTGGTGCCGTTCGCCGGTTACGTCAATGATTTCTTCGGGCTGAGCGGCTGGTTCGATACCGCTGCCTACGCCGAAGCAGGCAAAGCGGGGCGTGAGTTGATCGACAGCAAAAGCTGGTCGCTGCTCTACCTCGTCGCCAATAATCCGGCGGCGCTGCATGCGGTCTATTGGGGATCGGTGACGGTGCTGGTTCTCTTCACGCTCGGACTGTTCACCCGCATCACCGCCGTCCTCACCTGGCTCATTGTTGTTTCATTCACCGCTAATCCGCTCATCGAAGTCGATACAGATGTCTTCTTCCGGCTCATCGCCTTCTATCTGATGATCGGCTATCTACTCATCGATTGGCTGCGAACTGATCTGCCCCTCTGGCAGAAGATCGTCACGCCGTTCCAGCATTCGGTGGTAGCCATGTTCAAACCCCAGGAGAGCATGCCGCGGAGCAGCGCCGCCACGGTGGCCTTGCGCTTGCTTCAGGTACACTTCGCCCTGGCAGTAGTGATGATGGGGCTGCACAAACTCCAGGTCGCCGAATGGTGGGGAGGCTTCACCTTCTGGTATCCGCTGCATCGGCCTTCGCAAACGACTGCCGAAGCGATCAGCGACCTGCGACCCCGATCTGAAGTCTATTTGATGACGATCAGCCTGGTGGCCTATGTGGTGCTTGCCTGGCAGATCTTCTTCCCGACCTTTGCCTGGCGGGGCGGGTTATGCCGGTGGGTGCTGTTAGGCGGGGCCGTGCTGGGCGGTATTGGTTTGATCGCCATCTACCCCATACCGCTCTTGGGCGAGACCTTCGCACTGTTATGTTTGACTTATCTGACCGATTTCGAGTGGTTCGCCCTCTTTTCCCCGCTCCGGCGTTTGATGAAAAGCTAGAACTGGGGCATAATAGAAGGTCGAGCGGTCTGGTTCTCCCCCTTACTAAGGGGGAGTTAGAGGGGGTTGTTGTTACAGTTAAAATAACCCCACCCAGCCTCCCCTTGGTAAGGGGAGGAGTAAGACAAGGTTTTGCCTGATGAGGAGCACTTCCTGCGATGAGGATCCGTCGTTCCCTGGCCGTTCTCCCCGTGATGAGCATCATCCTGGCTTGCACCGGCTGCCCACCTTCAGTGCCGGTGAACACCACTCCCACCATTCCAGCTCCTACCACCGTTAAAGTTGATCCGCTCCAGGTTCGGATGCTGGAAGCCATCAATTCCATCCGTCAGCGTGATCTCGAACCCTCGCATGGCTTCTGGACCGTCTTTCACGGCATCCTGGGCCTCGGACCCGATGTCATGCTTCTCGATCGCACCACCGGTAAACGTGTGAAGGCGCTGGATTACATCCGTACTGGCGGCGTGATGGAAGGGTTGCGGTTCGATAATCGAGGTCAGGGACTGGATGTCTTCACCGCCTCCGACAAAGATCGCTTCTTTGCCCAGGGACACCAGGATCAGTTCGTCGCCGAGATGGCCCAGTGGGGCGTGCCGCTCGGCCTCAAGTTCAAAGTCAATGGCCAGGACTTCACCTTCGCTGATTTCGTCCGCTACTCGAAGTATCGCGCCAGCGCCACTCGGAAACAGGAACTCTCCTGGGCCATCCTCATCGTCGCTGAGTATGAAGGCACGAACCTCGCCTGGACAAATCAGTTCGGCGAAACCGTTACTCTGGAAGACATGGTCAAGTATGAACTCGATTCACCGATGGATCCCGACGAGGCAATGAAGATCGGACAACTGCCTCTGTCCTGTGGTGGTACCCATCGTCTGTATGGTCTCTCGTGGGCTTTGAATGTTCACCTGCAGAACGGCGGCAAGCTGACCGGCCTCTGGAAGAAGGTTGACGAGAAGCTCAACAGCTTCAAGAAGTCGATCAAGAACACCCAGAACGAAGATGGCTCGTTCTCCACCAACTGGCTCGTTCGCAAAGGTAACGATCCTGACCCGGGCTTACGCCTGACCACGAGCGGCCACACGTTTGAATGGTTGGCCCTGGCGCTGACCGATGCGGAACTTCGTGAGCCCTGGGTCGAACATGCTGCCAGCTATTTGACTCAGCTAGTCTTTGACTTGCAGCGTAAACCGGTCGAAGGCGGAGCGCTTTACCATGCCGTGCATGGCTTGATCATCTATTATGCCCGACTGTATGGCACAGAGAAGTTGGGCGATAACACTCCCTATCTGCGGCTTGCTCCCGGCTGCAAGCCGGTCGAACGCAAGCCCGACGCTACATTCAAGGCGCTGAAGGCTGTGTTTTAAGGTGCGACGGCGCGATGTTCGTCGGGTGCGTGAACGTCTGCCGGATATAAGCCAGCCAGATGAACGTGATGAGGATGATGGGCACCATCACGATCACGATCCATTTGCCGCTCACACTCGCCGGTGGTTTGGGTTCGGTGGACATCGTAATCCTTGAGGATTGGCATTTCTCCCCTCTCCCCTGGAGGGAGAGGGGTTGGGGGTGAGGGGGAGCATAGCTGCCTCGACACTCTCAGTCTACGGCTTGCGGCCCCAGAGTTGATAGCTGGGGATCACAAAGTGAAAAGTTGGCCCGACACGCTTCAGTTCAATCCAACCCAACCGCTGTAGCTCTGACTGATAGTCAGACACATACGAAATATCTAAGATCACCAACCGGCCACCGGGTTTGAGCACCCGGTGTATTTGCTGAATGGCCTGCTGCCTGCCCGCTGCATCAGGAATGTTGTGAATCGCCCACGACGAGACGATGATATCGAAACGATTATCTTCGAACGGCAGTGCCCGCATGTCGCCGGTGTGCAGCTCAACCTTCTCCGCGACACCCTCCCGCCGGGCGTTCTCCTCGGTGGTCGTGATGGCATTGCCAGATTGATCCTGCACTTGCCAGAGATCGATGCCCACGCCACGCCCGGTGGTAAGCTTCTTGGCCACTCCCAATAACATGAGTCCCCGACCGCAGCCCACATCGAGTACTTGCTTATCGCCGGTCAGTGATAGCTTCTCAATGATTTGATCACGCAGCCGCAGCTTGCCAACCTTACTGCCCCACATCATGACGAAGCCGGTCAGCAGAAAGGTGAGTCCGGGCCAGAAAGCCAGGTTGGCGATGCTCTGCCACCAGCCGGGCAGGTCGTTCCCCAGCCGCCAGATGATGCTGCCCGATACAACCCCCGCTCCGCCGAACAGCAGGAACCTCCGCACAACCCCCGGAGCATCGATGCCGTAGTCAGCCTTGAGCCCTGGCGGTGAGGCAAGCATTCCCATGTCGCACTTCTACCTTTTGCTTTTGACCTTCTTAGCTTACAATGTGCATGCACAGCTTCATCCAGGCAGGAGCCGATTCATGCAACGGTTGTTGATCTTCGTCGTCGCCGCGGTCGTCACGTTTCTTTCGACGATGGCTGTCACCTCTTCGATGGGCACTACCACCCCTGCGGTAGTAGCTCCTACAGCAACCGCAGCTACTCTGCAGGTCGGGTTCGCTAACCGCGACATCACCCCGGAAGTCGGTAAAGACAAGCCGCCCGTTTACATGGCCGGCTTCGGACACAACCGTGTTGCTGAGGGCGTCAACGATCCGCTCTATGCCCACGCTGTCGTTCTGAGCGATGGCACCAACAAGATCGCTCTCGTCTCGCTCGATATCGTCGGCCTGTTTTACCCCAATGCCATGAACATCCGTGCCGGGTTGCCGGGCTACACCGGAGTCATCGTCAGCAGCACCCACAACCATGAAGGTCCCGATACGCTGGGTCTTTGGGGCGAATCACCTTTGAAGAACGGCATCAACAGGGACTATCTGAAACGGGTCGAGAACGAAGCCATCGCCGCCGTCAAGGAAGCTGATTCGAAGCTCTCCACCGTGACCGCCCGCTTCGGCAAGGCGAATGCTCCGAAGCTGCTCTACGATTCCCGTGAGCCATACATCCTCCATGATGAGCTCTACGTCCTCAAGTTCGACGATGCAGCAGGCAAGCCCAAGGGCATCCTGATGAACTGGCACTGCCACCCTGAAACGCTGGCCGATAAGAACACCAAGATCAGTGCCGACTATGTGGGCTACTGCCGCGATGATCTCGCCAAGCGTTACGATTGCCCGGTCGCCTACTTCACCGGCACTGTCGGTGGGTTGATGACCACGCTGCATTTGCAGGTGCGAGACGAGCAAGGCACATTGATGCCGGAGAACTCCCTCGCCAAGACGATCGAGTATGGTCATCAGCTTGCGAAGGTCGCCCATCAGGCGGTGACCGCTTCGACGCCAGTATCCCTGACGCCGCTACAGTGTGCGAACTCAGAAGATATACGTCCCTATGGCCAACCCAGCTTTCAAAGCGGGCCGCACCATGGGTGTGCTGGACCGCGATGCCTACGAGTGGAAGGGCAACCCGCTGGTAGCCGGCAACAAGGTGCCATCTCGGCTGGGCACGGGTGAGATAGCGATGGACAGCGAAGTGAGCCTGTTGACCCTGGGGGAAGTGCAGGTCGCCTGCATCCCCGGTGAAATCTACCCGGAGACAGTGCTCGGTGGCACTCCCAACCCCGCTGTGGCCGGCGCTGACTATCCCGATGCCCCGATCGAACCAGTCATCTACCAGGTGATGAAAGGCAAACACAAGATGCTCTTTGGTTTAGCCAACGACGAGATCGGCTACATCGTCCCCAAACGCCAATGGGACGTGAAAGCCCCCTTCTGCTACGGTCGCACCAAAGCCCAGTACGGCGAAGTCAACAGTTGCGGCCCGGAGACGGCTCCGATTATCTGCGAGACGTTTAAGAACCTGGTGAAGTAGGAAGGTCTAGCAACTAGTGTTTAGTCAAATTTGCATTGAGGGTTGCAGAACTTTGTAGCCCCTGATAAGGGGGCGACTTGGAAGTAGCTGGCAGCGCTAGCTGCCAGTATGGAATGATAAAACCTTCGAGCCCCGAAGGGGCGATTGGGATAGAACCCACGTTCCAATCGCCCCTCCGGGGCTCTTCGTTCAAATCTACTTCTACTGGCAGCTTACGCTGCCAGCTACTTCCCGGTCGCCCCTTATCAGGGGCTAACAAGAACCATCCTAGCTCCTAATCTTACAAAGCCATAGATGTGGCAGGGTCGAAACGGTGTACCGTTACGACCCTGCCACATCTGCCAAGTTTTCGATACGCTAATAAAGCAGTAGCTATTTCGCCTTTTCAACTTCCACATCATCTAAGATCATCTTCAGGGCTACTTCACGCGGAATCGGTTTTACTCTACCAGATTCAATATCATCGATCCGCCGCCTGAGCTCAGCCGCAAACTCTTCTTCAGATTCATATCCGTCATTCGGCCCCAGGCTCTCCATCAATTCAATCATGATCTCTTCCTGATCTGATTCAGGAAGAGCGCGGATAGCAACCAGCATGTCTTGTGCAGCCTTCGACATGACTATCCCTCAATCGTCTCCAACTTATCTTCCGGCTCGTTGGTCATCTCTTTGAAGAACCCAAGCAGCTTCTTCGTCACCGGGCCGGCTTTGCCGGTGCCGATGGTGCGGCCATCGACGGTGGCGACAGGAACGATCTCGGCAGCGGTGCCGGTCAGGAAACACTCCTCAGCAGTGTAGACGTCAAACCGGGAAAGCGCACACTGATGCACGACGATGTTGTGCTTGCGGGCCAGGTGAATGACGCAGCCACGAGTAATGCCATCAAGAATGCCGGCATCAATAGACGGGGTGTAGATTTCGCCCTTCTTGACGAGGAAGATGTTGTCGCCGGAGCACTCGGAGACTTCGCCCTTGTGATTGAGCATCAGCGCTTCCTGGCAGTTGGAAAGGGTCGCTTCCATGCGGGCCATCACGTTGTTGAGATAATTCAGCGACTTCACCCGGGCGTTGGTGGCGGCGGGGTGGTTCCGCATGGTGCCGACCGTGGCGACGTTCAGCCCGATCTCGTAGCACTCCTTCGGATAGAGGCTGATCGTATCAGCAATGACTATGAGGCTGGGCTTCTCGCACTTGCGGGGATCGAGGCCAAGGTTGCCTTCGCCACGGGTGATGATCGGCCTCAGATATTCGCAGCCAGGGCTGAGCTTGACCGTTTCCAAAATGGCTTTGGCTACCTCTCGCTGAGATTGAGGTACCTTGATGCCGATAGCTTTGGCGCTGTCAAAGAGGCGTTCGACGTGAGCCTTCAACTTGAAGACCTTGCCGTGATAGACACGGATGCCTTCAAACACCCCATCGCCATAGAGCAGGCCATGATCATAGACCGAGATCTTGGCGTCTTTCCTGTCGTAGAACTTGCCGTCAATGTAAATCTTCATGGTGGAGCTTTCGGTGGGAAGTGATGGGTTGGGAGCAGAGAGTTCAGGATGCTGATTTGAGAGCGGATAGATGATCGGTTCAGACATCTTTCCCAACTCCCCACTCTCAGCTCTCAACAGTCAGGCGCTTTTCAGCTTCAGTCTTTCTATTCCGGAAGTGGCGTGCTGTCCCCCCTCAGACGCAGGGACGAGTTTGCCCCGCACCATTTGCAGCACATTGCCGGTCTGTTGGGCCATTTCCCTGTTGTGCGTCACCATGATGATGGTCAGGCCATCCTGACGATTGAGTTCCAGCAGCAGCCGCAGCACATCGCCGCCGGTATCAGCATCCAGGTTTCCTGTTGGCTCATCAGCCAGCAGAATCTCCGGTGACGAGATGAGGGCACGAGCAATAGCGGCCCGCTGCATCTCTCCACCAGATAGCTCACGAGGCTTGTGCCGCATCCGATTGGCCAGGCCGACCCGATCCAGAAGCTCCATCGCCTTCTTCCGCTGCTTCCGGCGATTGCCGAGCCAGCTGAACACTGAATGGCGAATGAGTCCTGGCATGGAGACGTTCTCCAGCACCGAGAACTCGGGAAGCAGATGATAGAACTGGAAGATGTAGCCGAACGTCTTGTTGCGTAGCTGATCGCGCTCCCCGGCGGAGAGGTTATCAATCCGCTTGCCGTTGAGCATGATCTTGCCGCCATCGGGCTTGTCTAGGGTGCCGAGCAAATGGAGCAGCGTGCTCTTGCCCGACCCGGAGGTGCCGACGATGCTGACAAACGCTCCACGAGGCACCGCCAGATCGACGCCCTGGAGCACCGGGATATCAATGCGGTGCTTGTGGTAGCTTTTCTTGAGGTCTTCGGTTGTCAGGTGATCGGACATAGGTAAGCTCAATGTTTGAAGTGTCTGTCTTTTCTCCCCTCTCCCCTGGAGGGAGAGGGGTTGGGGGTGAGGGGGAGCATAGCACTCGCGCCCTTAATCAAACCGCAGCGCCCTCACCGGATGCAGCATCGCCGCCCGGATCGCCGGCAGCACACTGGCTGCCGTCGCAATCGCGATCGCTCCCAGGTTCACCCAGACGATCGTCCAGAAGTTTAATTCCACCGGGATACTATCGAAGAAGTAGATGTCCTTGGGGAACACGTCCTGGCCCAGCATGCGAGAGAGCAGGCGTTCGATCTCGTTGATGTTGTGGGTGAAGGCAATGCCACCCAGCGTTCCCAACCCCGAACCGACGATACCCAGCAGCAACCCGTAACTGATAAAGATGCCCATCACGCCCCAGTTGGAAGCTCCGAGCGACTTGAGGATGCCAATGTCTCGTGTTTTCTCCACCACGATCATGTAAAAGATCGCCAGGATGCCAAACCCGGCGACGGCAATGATCAGGAACAACAGCACGTTGAGGATAGATCGTTCAACGGCGATGGCCCCGATCACCGGCCCGCCGATCTCCTTCCACGTCTTTACTTCAAAGAATGTTTCAGGGAACATCGCATAGAGTTCCTTCATCACTCCATCAATGTCCCGGTCATAGTTGGCGAGTTTGAGTTCCAGCGTTGTCGCCATGTTGTGCATCGTCTGCATCTGCTGCAGGTCTTCCAGCGAAATGAACATCACCATGCTGTCGATCACGCTCATGTCGCTCTTGAACAGGTCAGTGACGACAAAGTTAGCGGTATGGGCGACCTGGTTGCGCGGCGAGCCATCGATGCCGACGATGTCGTCACGAGTGCCCATCATCAGCCTGACCGTATCGCCCGGATGCAGTATGACGCGATCCTGCTGCTCCGGGGTGCTCTCGCTGTTGGCTTGATGTGCCTGGATATTCCTGATGGTCGCCAGGCCCAGCCGGCGATGACGGTGTAGGGTTTCGCCGGCGGCAGCGAGGGAGGGTTGGTCATCGGTGGAGCAGGGGGGAGCTTGTCCGTTCCTTGCGCCTGCACGACACCCTGATTCTCTGGAGCGTTGCTTGCCGCGGGTGGCAGCATCCCCGGCGGCAGCGTGGTTGTGGCCAACTTTGGTGATATCGATCAAACATCTGCTTCGCCTGGCCGCGCAGTTCAAAGCACTTGCTCGGCTCCAGCCGGTTCTCCTGGCTTTGGAGCCAGTTGGCGAAGTCGCTGGTGGCGGCTCGCGTCACCGGATCGATGCCGATGATCTTGACCGGCTTCTTGATCGTCATTGAGGTGCGGTCGAACTGATACTCCGCCATCGCAAACGCTTCGATGACCGGGGCAATCTCAACGACGCGCGGCCCCAGTCGCTCACGCACATAACGCATGCGGTTTTCAAGATCGCCGAAGCCGTAGTAAGAGCGGTAGCGGACGACGACATCGGACTGCAATCCTCGAAACCGGGTGAGCAGCTTCGACGAAAAGCCCGCCATCACGCTGTTGACCACGACCAGCGTGCCGACACCCAGCATCACGCTGATGATGCTCGCCAGCGCCAGGTACCGGGTCCACAAGTAGCGCGAACAGATCAGATATTTATACATGCAGGGTATCTCACAAGATCAATGCCCCATCTATACCCTAAACGCCGAGGCACGTCATCGTCAATTGGCAGTGCGCAGAGTGCCTATTTTGACAACAGTTTATTGAGAGTGGCATGTTTTTCTCCCCTCTCCCTCCCGGGGAGAGGGGCTGGGGGTGAGGGGTTCATGGATTGATGCAACCCGGTTGAGAACCAAGCCGGCTCGCAGAGAATAAATAACAACAGGGGTGAACTCGATTGAGGAACCCCTCACCCCTAACCCCTCTCCCCGGAAGGAGAGGGGGACCGGATACAACACTCCTTACGTTGATGGCGAGAGACCACCTGACACAAGCATGTCAATCGAAGTACATCATCACGACCGTATCTTTCATCTGCCAGGCAAGAATTCATTAGCACTTCCTCCTGCCCCTCTGTACAGTTCATGTTCTGGATGAACCTGCATTCAGTGATAGCATGAACAGGTAAATCACACCTCGCCGTTTCCGAATAATACTACAACGGTGAGCGCTGCCTGACACTGCGTTGGCAGACCCTCCTCACTCAACCCCGTGGAGCGATATATGGACAGTTATGGGATCGTGGCGGCAGTGGCGCTGCTCGGTGTGCTCTTGGCCTTGTGGCTGGTCGCACGCTATATCCCCAATGACAAAGTGGGAATTATTGAAAGACTCTGGTCGAAGAAAGGATCGCTGAGCGATGGCAACATTGTGGCCCTCAATGGCGAGGCAGGGTTCGAGGCGGACGTGCTGCGGGGCGGCATTCACTTTGGCTACTGGCGCTGGCAGTATGTGATTCACAAGAAACCCCTCATCACCATCAAGCAGGGCAAGATCGGCTACCTCTTCGCACGAACCGGCGAAGCGCTCGGGCCCAGTCAAACGCTGGGGCGGGTCGTCGAGTGCAATCACTATCAGAACGTGAAGGCGTTTCTTGAAAAGGGACAAAAGGGTCGTCAGCGGGCGATTCTGCGTGAAGGCGTCTATGCCATCAACCTGGCGGCGTTCAATGTCATCACCGAAGATGGCGTCTACGCCATCGATAATGCTCGGGACATCGCTCAATGGCATCGGCACCTCGCCAACATCGGCGGGTTTGATCCGGTCGTCATCGGCAGTTCCACCGGCAACAAGGTCGACGACATCGGCATCGTCACCACCCAGGATGGGCCGTCGCTGGAGCAGCAGGAGATCATCGCTCCGCCCGTCGGCATTGATGTCAACAATCCCGACTATCACAACAACTACCAGGACATCGAAGCGTTCCTCCGGGCCGGCGGTCGGCGTGGCAAGCAATACGCTCCGCTCCTGGATGGCACCTACTTCATCAACCGCTGGTTCGCCACGATTGAGCTGATTCCCAAGGAAGTCATCATCATCGGTGAAGTGGGCGTAGTCGTTAGTTACTACGGCAAGCAGGGCGATGATACCTCCGGTGCCAAGTTCCGGCATGGCGAGCGCGTCCATCAGGGCGAGCGGGGCGTGTGGGAGAACACGCTGGGGCCGGGCAAGTATCCGTTCAACACCTATGCCGGGCAGATCATCCGGGTGCCGACCACGAACTTCGTGCTGCACTGGATCACCGGCAAGGCGGAGAGTCACCGCTTCGATGAGAGCCTGAAGTCGATCGACCTCATCACCAAGGATGCGTATGAGCCGATCCTGCCGCTGTCGGTGGTGGTCCACATCGACTATCAGAAGGCTCCCAACGTCATCCAGCGGTTCGGCGACGTGAAGAAACTGATCACCCAGACCATCGATCCGATGCTGTCAGCTTACTTCCGGGATGTGGCCCACAAGAAGACCATGCTAGAACTGGTGCATAGCCGGGATGAGATTCAGGCCCAGGCCCGCAAGGAACTGATGGATAAGTTCGAACAGTTCGATATCCAATGCGTCGATGTGCTCATCGGCAAACCCGAATCGCAGTCGGACGATGGCAAGATCGAAAACCTGCTGGAGCAACTGCGACTACGGCAACTCTCTCTGGAGCAGATCGAAACCTACAGCAAGCAGGAAGCAGCAGCGGGCAAGAAGCAGACGCTGAACGATGCTAACGCCAAGGCGGAGATGCAGGAGAAGCTCACGCAGTCAGCCATCCAGATTTCGATTCAGACCAACGAAGCTGAAGCAGCCCTGGCCCGTGCCCGCAAGGATGCTGAGCGTATCGTGGTCACCGCCAAGGCAGCCAGCGAAAGCATCGCCCTGGAAGGTAAGGGCATGTCCGAGAAGGTCAACCTCGTCGGCACCGCCGAGGCCGGCGTGCTACAGAAGAAGGTCGAATCGTACGGCGATCCGAAACTCTACGCCATCTCGCAGGTCGCCGACGCCATGTCGCATAGCCAGCAACCGCTGGTGCCTGAGACGATGTTTAGTTCCGGCGGCGACGGCCACAACGGCATGCTCGGTACCCTGATGTCGCTGCTGGTAGCCGAAAAGATCGGCGTGGCGGTGCCCCAGGCAGGTAGAGTGACGATGCCGGTGCCACCGACGAAGGAAGCGGAGTGATGTCTGGCTCCCCTCTCCCTCCCGGGGAGAGGGGCTGGGGGTGAGGGGTATCTAGATCGATGAAACCCGGTTGAGAACCAATGTGACTTGAAGAGAATAAATACCAACACATCTTGTCCCCGGTCTCCGACCGGGGACACACTGCAATCCCGGCTCCGCCGGGAGTCAAGAGAAGTGAACTCATCTCAGCTTCGGACTTCCGGCAGAGCCGGAGTTGCAGCCCGTCCCCGGTCGGAGACCGGGGACGAGTACGAGTAAATGATGGGCTTCGCCGCGATTGAGAACCCCTCACCCCTAACCCCTCTCCCCGGGAGGGAGAGGGGAACCAGACGAGGGAACTAACCACTTACTTATCCCTCTCAATCACCATGCGAATATCCTGTCGACCTGCTTCGACGATCATTTGGGCTTCCGTGTTGCGAGAAGTCCGGCCTTTGCCTGGCCTTACGTCTTCATAGCGGAGTTCGAGTTTGCCTTTGGGTAAATCTCGAAGCGTGAACTTGCCATCTTCCTTGGTGACGAAGATGCCTGGACTGCCTTGCACGGGGGTATCGTCTCCCTTCCTGGCAGGATGAGCGTAAACCCAGATATGCGATTGCGGCTTGCCGGCTTGATCGACCACGATGCCGGAGATGGTCTCTATCGCACCGATTAGTTTGATGTCGCCACAGTCAACGGTTTGTCCGGGATCGACGGTGACCAGCTTGCCATAGATTCGTGCCATGCCGGGAGCGGAGACGAGGACACGATACTGAGACCCTGGATCGGGAAGGATATTCTCCAGGGTGTATCGGCCCTCCTGGTCGGTCAGGGTTTCGATATAGCGGAACTCAGTACCCGTCATTCCGGTGCGAGCTTGTCCGTTCAGCGTTGTTTCAAATGAAACTTGAGCAGTGAGAACGACCCGTGCATTTCGAAACGGCTTGTCTTGCGGGTCGAACACATGTCCTGTTATGGTCGCCAACGGCTTGAGCTTGATGTCCAAAGGATCGTGATTTCCTTCCCGATCAAGCCTTTGAACGGCCCCCAGATGAAGTGAATCATGCACGACCACCAGTTCGCATTGTTCAGCCTTCATCGCTTCGGCAGTAACGGGCAGTAAAAAATGGCCGTTCGGTCCGGAGCTCGTATCGAGAAGCTGTTGACCTCGCTGTGTGGTGTAGCCAAAGGCAACGGTGGCGCCTTCAACTAGTCGGCCGTTGGGACCGAGCACACGCCCAAACAGACCAGTTGACTTGCTTTTGGTCAGGGAAAGTTTGAGGTTAGTTAATGGCTTTCCTGGCGATACTTCGAGGAGTTCACTCTCCATTTCGTGATGTGTCCGATCAGGGGTCACCGCTCGAAGCTTCACTTTGCCCACCGGCAGGTAATACTGAAACTCGCCTTTCCCGTTCGTCTCTTCGGCGGCCCACCAGACGTATTGCCCCGGCTCATCTTTGATCGGTCTCCCATGGCTGACAGTTGCCCCGGCAAGGCCCTGCCCGGTTGCAGCGTCAACGACCTGCCCGGCAACGAGTTGACCGCGTCGTAGTTTAACGACAACCTCCTCCGTATGTGGCTTGGTCAACTCCATCTCCTGATAGAGATATTCGGGGTAGCGTTTACCTCCGCTACAGGCGATCGTCGTGGCTTTTCCCTCTGGTATCGTTGCAGTGAAGACTCCGTTTACTTCGGTCGTCAACTTTCGTCTTTCAGGTAGCCGTGAAAAGAGATGTACGGAAACATCAGAGAGGGGCTTGCCGGTGTCTTCAGCCACAATCCTGGCTCGCAGTTGCCATGTGGGACGAATGTTGATCGTGATCGGGCTGATCTCCACAGGCTGGAAGTCAACTACCTGCCTGGATGAATAAAAAGTGATCGAAGCCAGATCATGTTGGGTTTGACTGGAGGCAGCTACGAAGATCGGCGATTCGGCGACTCCGTGGTGGGTCACTTGCAAACGAACACAACTTTCCACCGGGATATCGGCGAAGGTAAATCGTCCTGACTCGTCGGACTTGACCTCAATGTGAACAGCGGAATCCTTCAAATAGAGATAATCCGCATCGGGCCATTCGCCGCCAAACATTCTTCGCATGGGACCGATATCGAGCAGCCTGATAGTAGCTCCAACAGCAGGCTTGCCGTTGGCTTCGCGCACCACGCCGGTGATCTGAGCCGGTTTGTTGACCTGCATCAACAGCGGCTGCTTTTGTAACAACGCCGTCAGGTGTTGCCAGACAGGTGCATACCCCGGAGCGATGACCAATATTTCGTATGGCGATTTCATGCGAACGTAGGTAGCGGATATGTCGGGAGCGATGACATCCTTGAAGGAGAACTGCCCCGTTTCATCGGTGGTCATTTTCGAGAGGATGTCGCGACCAACCTGAGGCTCATAGGGTGGAAAAGAGGTTCGCAAAAACGACCACTCCCGCAGATACACCGTCGCCCCGGCCACAGGTTTTCCTTCGGGGTTGACCACGGTGCCCGAAGCGGAGAGACGGGTGGCGGCCTGTTTCGGCGAAGCGGGATCGGGTACCAGTTCTTTGTGAGGTTCATTGGCCACAACGGTTGGAGTGGAACTCATGGATAGAGTCGCGCCCACCACCAAAAGAGCCAGAAATGTCAGCACCGAAAGAGACTGATAGAGAAACGGCGTGGCATGAACTCGCTGGGCAAGCGTCACGATGGACGCCGACCAGCCAAGGGGCACACCACCGGCGAGGGCTTCCATCACCCTCGCTGTGGTTTGGCTACGCAACTCCTGCGAAGCGGAAACCATCGTCAGCGAGAGCGCACCCAACAGCGAACTGAGGCTGATGCCGCGACGGCTGAGTCGTACCTGGAGTATCTTCTTCGCCTGAGCCAGTCGGCTGGAGAGCGTTCCTTCCTTGACCCCTAGCTCCCTGGCTGTGTCTGCCCGGCTTTGCCCTTCCAGGCAACAGTGGATGAAGACTGTACGGTAGATCTTTGGGAGCTTCTGGATTTCTTCGTCGAGAGCGGCCTGTACTTCGCTCCAGCCAATGTCTCGATTGTTCCGGGGAAGATCTTCTGAATCAGTCCAGCTCTGTTGGGGCTTTTGCCGACGTCTCGTTCGTAACAGATTCCGTGCGGTTCGGTGGGCGACGCCATGCAGAAAGCTGCCCAGCGAGGAACGGTTCCGAATCGTGTTTGCTTTCCGGGCCAGGATGAGGAAGGTCGCCTGGAACGCATCTTCGGCATCATGGATATCACCCAGCACCCGCATGCAGACCCGCAGGACAAGTGTGCCGTACCGATCAACAATGTCAGCAAAGGCTTTGGAACTATGATGGTCGCAAAAGGCAGCGAGCAGTTCGCTATCGGAGGAACCGAGGAGCCTCTCTCGTTGCCCATCCATGCTGCGAATCAAGGTCTTCAGGGAGATGGCTGACATGGCCCATACACTCCATTGCGGGTGTTATCTACAAGATAGTGTCTGGGGGCAGAAACTTCGTCGGTTATTTTGAGTATCTTCTCCCCTCTCCCCCTCGGGTAGAGGGGCCGGGGGTGAGGGGTTTCTAGATCGACTTTACCCGGTTGAGAACCAATATGCCTCGCAAAGAATAAATACCAACACCACTTGTCCCTGGCCTCAGACCGGGGCACACTGCAAATCCCGGCCCCGCCGGGAGTCAAAAACAGTAACGCCTCTCCCCGAACAGAAAAGGAAAGCAGACTACTTCCCCGCCGGCAACGTCTTGAGCAGTGACCCGGTCTTGCCATCGTACACCCTCACCAGCCCCTCTTCGCCGCCCGCTGCTACGAGGCTGCCATCACTGCTGGCCGCCACCGCTTGCAGAAAATCGCTCGCTCCGGGGAAGCTGCGGACATTCCCGCCGCTATCGATGTTCCATTGCCTTAGCCCGGCGTCGCCACAGGCGCTGATAACCATCGGGGCTGACTTCAACATGCTCAACCGGGTGATCTGCTTGGTGTGCCCGGCGATGGTGCGAATCTGTTCGCCCTTATCGAAGTCCCAGACTTTGAGCACATTGTCTGCACCGGCAGAAACGAGCACTTTGCCATCGGCACGCCAGGCGACGTCGAGCACATGATGCGTGTGACCCTCAAAGCTGCGGAGTTGAGTGCCGGGCTTGATGATGCTGAAATCGGTCTGATGCACTCGGGCCAGCACTGCGGTCTGTCGGCCAAGCGTCGCACCGGGAACACTCCACGGAATGATCATCGAACCAATCGCCGAGAGCGGTTGCGTGACCGCTTCCAATCGCACTGTCGGCTGCGTCGCCCACACCTTTACGAACTTGTCGGCCCCTGAAGTCGCCAGCATTTTGCCATCAGGACTGAAGCGGACGCCAAAGACGGTATCGCTGTGCGGCGTCGGAATGGTGAGCACCGGTTTGCCCGTCGCCAGATCAAAGACGATCACCTCGCCATCCTGCGTCGGGCCGCCACCTGCCGTGGCCAGTAACTTTCCATCAGGGGATAGATCGAGAGCGACGACCCGATCAGCGAAGCCGGTCAGCTTTTGAAGGACAGTGCCGGTCTTGAGATTCCAGATCGTCACTTCCTTGTAGCCGCCACAATAGAGCTTCTCGCCATCGGGGCTGAAGATGAGCGACTGAATGAGATCGAGTTGCGATTGCCCCAGCGGCTTGCCTGTGTCATCCTTCAAAGACGGGTCGATGAGAGTCTTCTGCAGATCGCCTTTCTCCGATCCATAAATCGAAATCGTCGCCCCACGCCCGGCGGCGATCAGCTTCTTGTCGCTCGACATGCCCACCGCCAGCACCGGCTTGATGCGTTCGGGCAGCTTGGTCAACTTGATAGTCGCCGTCGCCTTGGCCACCACTTCGCCGGTGCTCGAACCCTTGGCTCCCTGGCTGACCCATGCGGTGAGCAGCGCCAACTCTTCCGGCGTCAGCGGTTCCTCATCCTTGGGAGGCATGGCCGGAGCATCGGTCCGGCCCGACAGCTTGATCAACAGACTCTCGCCCGGTTTGCCTGCAACAATACTGGTGCCGCTCTTGCCCCCTTTGACGATGCCTTCCAGGCTGCTCAAATCAAGTCGGCCCTTCTTGATCGACCCACTATGGCAGGTTATGCACTTGTTATCGAGGATGGGTTGAATCTGCTTCTCGAAATCGATGGCCCCACCCTTGTAGGGTACAACGGCGATGGGCGGCAGCTTGTCTTTCTTGTCTTGAGCCAAGAGTGGCAGCGCAACGAACAGGCAAAGGATGCACAATAACCAACGCATGAATCAACACTCCAGACCAAGGCAGGATCAGCAGGCAGAGAAACTGGCAGGTAATAACAGTATACATGGTGGAAATGAACAAACCCAGATCAGAGTAGCTAGTTCAGTGTAGTCCCGGAAGTTATTCTTAGCCCCGGAGGGGCGATGGAGAAGTGATCCATTTTCCATCGCCCCTCCGGGGCTCTCATTGACTTAACCATGTCAACCGGCAGCTCACGCTGCCGGCTACTAACCAACGCCCCTCCGGGGCTAAAACCCCGAGATAGCTACGCCCCAGCAGGGTCCTTGCCCCCCACCCAAGGCCCGCCCAGCTTCTGGTACTCCTTCGGCACCAGCAGGTTGACCTTCGGATCACCCGTATACCCGGCCACTTCGTTCGGCTTGCCTCTCGCCTTGCTCCGCTTCTCCCAGTTGGCGGCCCACGAGCCGTTGCCTTCGACAGGCTTGCGCAGTTCCTTGTTCCAGAACATCACCTGGCTCTGGCGGTAACTCTGCACACCCAGATTCACCGTGGTGAAGGCGGCAGCACCAACTCAGCGTTGCTCAGAGTGGCATGATTGCGAGCCCGGCAGCATTCGAGGAAGTCTTCCCACAAGGCATACGTATCGGTGTTGTAGCTGTACTTCCGTTTCGGGCCGGCATCGACCATCGGGCTGGCGACGAAGTTGCCCGAAACATCTTCCTTCATCTTGGGTACAGCGGGGCCGCCCTTGCCGAGATCCTGAGGCAGCACCTCGTAACCCATAGCGAAGTTCTTGCGCGTGAACTTCAGCGTGCCGAGGTGGCCACGGATGACTTCCTCAATCGGGTAGTCGTTGATCATCGTCGCCATGATGACGAGCTGGCAGCCTTCATCGTAATCAGCAACAACCGCAGCGACATCAGGCACATCGCGGCCATCGTATTCGAGGTAGAGGCCGCCCGAACCGGTGACACGGGCCGGGTACTTCACACCCATCGCTGCGATCATGTGGGTGGTCTGATGCACGAACAGATCAGTAAACATGCCGCCGCCGAACGGCCAGTAACAGCGCCACTGACCGTACACAGCCCGGTCGAACGGCTGTTCTTCGGGCTTGGGGCCGATCGTCACGCCGTTGACGTTGTACTTGTAGCCGAGGAACTGATCCCAATCGATCGTCTTGGGGTTCATGTCCTTGGTCAGCTTGTAGTACCGCCACTGTCCTTCGAGGGAGTTGCGGTAGTAGCTGGTCTGAGCCTGGGCGACGTGGCCGATGCCACCCTGCTTGATGTACTCGTTCGCCATCCGCCAGATGGGGTTGGCCATCGACTGCACGCCGACCGACATCACCCGGTTGTGTTTCTTCTGAGCATCGACGACAGCATGAGCCTCTTCAATGGTGCGGGTCATCGGCTTTTCGCAATAGACATCTTTGCCTGCGGCCATGGCATCGATCGACATCTTGGCGTGCCAGTGATCCGGGGCAGCAATGCAGGCGACATCGACGTCCTTGTTATCGAGCAGTTGCTGGTAGTTCTTGGTGACAACCTTCTTGTCGTCGGGGTTGATCTTCAGCGCCTCAGCAGCGGGGTAGAGGCCACGATTGACTTCTTTATTACCATCCCAAACATCGCACACGCCGACAGCCCGCACTGGCTTGCCTTCGCCTACCATGATGTTGATGATCTTGATGTGCGATTCCATCATGCGTCCGCCGGTGCCGAGAAAGGCGATGCCGATCTTCTCGTTGGCCCCGACGACATTGCTGTAACTCTTGGCCGGCAACGACATTGCCGCCGCCGTCGCTCCGACAGCAGCAGTCCCCAAAAAGCCTCGGCGGTTGATCTCTGACATGGGTCACTCCATTTCGATGTGTCAATAAACAGTGGCAGGTGAAGGTAGCAGGTGTGCATCGTTGCATGGAGCCATGGCAGGGGTTATCGGTACTCCGATGCCCCCTGCTGCACATGCAGGACGATGGCAATATTATGGCAGATGGAAAACGAAATGCTACAGCAATGTTGGGAGAGAGTTGGGAGTCGTGAGTGGAGAGTTGGGGTGTCTGGTTCCCCTCTCCCTCCCAGGGAGAGGGGTTAGGGGTTAGGGGTGAGGGGTTCCTCAATCGAGATCACCCATGCTGTCTGGTTCCCTCTACCCCGGAGGGAGAGGGTTAGGGTGAGGGGGTCGATGATCGAGCTCATCCCCGTTGGTATTTTTTCTTAGCGACTCACCCTGGTTCTCAACCGGGTAACATCGATCTAGAACCCCTCACCCCCAGCCCCTCTCCCGAGAGGGAGAGGAAAGAAAAACACAATCCTGGTCATCCCATTTCTCCTTAAACACCTCATCCCCTGTCACAGCTTACCAACTCACGTGTATAGGTCTCTGTCCGGCAAACGTTCATTTCGCGAGCCGTTCATTGACATCACGGCTGGTTGAACTACCATTGGGTAGCCTCCATCCGTACAGGCATGCATGATCATGGATGCCTGATCACCATTCCTCAGCCACCTCTGTACGGAGTTCGCCTCATGTTACGACGCACCACTCACGGCGCACGCTTCGCCAGGCTCCTGCTCGAATCGCTCGAAGATCGATTGACGCCGTCGTGGTCCAGCGTGCCACCCTCGCTGATAGCTGTTCCCGCCTCGTCCACTGCCGTGGTGCAGAACAGCCAGGGTGATGCGACCGGCAACGCCAGTGTCGCCGCCACCGAAATCGACTGGTATCGTTTCACCGCCCTCGCCTCCGGGTCAGCAACCTTCCAGGCCCTCACTCCGAGCAGCAATCTCGATACCGTGGCAGCGCTCTACAGTTCCAGCGGCTCCCGACTTGCCTACAACGACGACATCAGCACTTCTAATCGAGACAGTCGCTTCACTGTCAACCTCGCCGCCGGCCAGACCTACTACTTCGGCGTGACCAACTATTCGGGTTCCGGTGCCGGGTCGTACACCTGGAGTATCGACGGGGCAGGGGCCGCCACCGCGCCCACCGACGACAGCTACGAAAACAACGACACCCTTAGCACTGCCAGCAACCTGGGTACGCTGGCCGCCACCAGCACCATCAATAACCTGGTGATGGCTGACAGCAACGACTGGTACCGCTTCACTCTCTCCTCCGCCGCCGGCAGCAATGGTTCCGTCGCCATCAGTTCCACCTCCACCCAGGGCGATCTCGATCTGGAACTTTACAACTCGGCAGGCACCCGTATCAGCGTTTCCGAGGGATCCACCAATAACGAATCCCTGTCACTCAGCGGTGTCGCGGCAGGCACCTATTATGTGCATGTGATCGGTTGGCAGAATTTGGTCACTCCCAATTACAGCATGGTGATCACGCCCGGCAGCGGCGGCACCACTCCGCCGCCTACCACCGGCGGGTTCTCCATTCAGCTTCGCATGACGGGCCTGACTGCCTCGCAACAGGCCATCTTCCAGCAGGCGGCAGATCGATGGGCACAGATCATCATCGGTGATCTGCCTAATGCCACCTACAACGGTGTAGCGGTGGACGACCTGCTGATTGACGCATCAGCCACCACCATTGATGGGGCAGGCGGCATCCTCGGCCAGGCTGGCCCGGATCGCTTCCGCAGCGGCACCTCCATTCCCTATCACGGCTCGATGGAGTTTGATACCGCCGACCTCGCCAACCTTCAGGCCGGCGGCGGGCTGATCTACACCGTCATGCACGAGATGGGCCACGTCCTGGGCATCGGCACCATCTGGGGTACCCGTGGCCTGCTCAGCGGGGCCGGCGGTTCCAACCCGATCTTCACCGGCGCCCAGGCGACCGCTCAGTACAACGCCATCTTCGGCACCAATGCCACCGGCGTACCTGTCGAAAACACCGGCGGCTCCGGCACACGAGACAGCCACTGGCGCGAATCCACCTTCGGCAACGAACTTATGACCGGCTGGCTCAACAACGGCGTCAACCCGCTGAGCCGAGTCACCGTCGCCTCACTGGCCGATCTCGGCTACCAGGTCGATATCACCAAAGCCGACAGCTACACCCGCCCCGGCGGCAGCCTGCTCGGTGGCAGTGGAGGCAACGGCGGCGGAGCCTCACTACGATCCGCCCTGATCGCCCAGTCGCAAGGTTCCCTCCTCAACCGCTGGACGGAACTAGTCAATCAACTTCTCGCCGTGAGTGTGAATCACTCATCCGCCAGCCCCAGCATCCAGCAACAAACCAAGGTCTCCGACGAAGCCTTCCTGACTACTTCTTACAACAAGCCCACCCAATCCCCCGCCACTCTTCAAGAGATCAGCAACGCCCTGAAGCTTGATCTTTCGTTGAAGGCGTAGGTGAGTTAGGTTCGCAACGACCATTCTACCAACCGACGTGCCAGACAGTTGCCCCTGCATCTCTGATCCCAACGGGATTACCTGTGACAGCCCAGCACTTCAGTGCTGGGTTAACACAAAGCAACGCCCTCTGGTCCCGAAGGGACTACCTAGGTCGCTTGCAATAGGTAGTCCCTACAGGACCACGGTACTGATAGTCACTCTTACCCAGGACTAAAAGTCCTGGGCTATCACAGGTCGTCCTTTCAGGACGAGGTGGCTACCTCAACTCGCTACTATTGAATCCTATCTCACTCCTGATGCTGTGCCGTCTTCACTTGCAAATGGTGTCGTCACCATGACAGCCTAAAGCGCCAACGAGGGGGGCTGCGTTTGCACGCGCCGCCTCGCTGGCGCTTCAGGCTGTCATCGCTGGCCTACTGCCCTTCCTTCGGCTTATCCATCCGCACCAGGCTGTATTGCTGGGTGTTTCCTTTGCCGTAGTGAACGAGCATCGTCGTTTCGGGTTTGGTGAGATTGGCGATGCCGGCTTCGTAGACGGTGCCTTTCTGATCGCCCACCGTCCAGGCGGCTCGTTCCGACTTGGTGCCCACGCAGCCATACACCGTTTGCGTGTTGTCGCTCGTGGTGTTGTAGTAGGTTCCACGGATCACGCCATCTTTGTTGATCGCCAGTTGGAAGATATCGGTGGCGTTCTGCTGTTGATCGTTCTTGATGATGCCGAACACGCCGAGAGACATCCAGTTGCCGTCCTTGGTGACGTTGGCTGTTCGCCCAGCCTCGGCGATGGCAGCCGCCTGCTGAGCGTAGGCATCTTGCGTTCCGACGTTGTCGCCGTTGATGTAGACATCGCTGCCTTGATAGACGACCGAGGTGCCATAGTCGTAGTAGGCCAGAGTATCAGGGAAGGAGGTATAAGCAGAGAGAGCCGCCCATGTGGGATAATTCCAAGCTGCTCCAGCGCCCCAACCCGTGGCGTACCAGGCGTTGGGATAGCGGCCATACCAGTTGGGACCAAAGGCACCGTAGTAGCCGAAGCCGTTGCGCACGGCACCCGCTTGTGCGTAAAAGGCCGTCGATGGTTGGTGATAGGTACCCAGGCCGGCGTAGCCGACGCCCACTCCCGGCGCACCATAACGTCCATAAGCTCCACCGGCTGCACCTCCACCGTAGCCGGTACGGAAGCCATCGCCATAACCGGTGCCCAGCGGTCGTTGTTCTTCCCCGCCGCGTCCATTGCCATAACCGGTGCGGAGTCCATCGCCCTCGCCGGTGCGTGCCGTGCCGCCGAAGCCGGTGCCGAGCCGTGGCTGTTCGCCGCCGAAGCCGCCGAACCCACCGCCGTAGCCAGTGCGGAAGCCGTCGCCATATCCAGTGGCCCGGTCACCGCCGTAACCGGTGCGGGCCATTCCGCCATAGCCCGTGCCGAGTCTTGCTTGCTCGCCACCATAGCCGCCGCTGAAACCGCCCCGGTAGCCGCCCCCAAAGTCGCCCCGGAATCCGCCGCCGCCTCGGCCACGTTGAGCGAGGAGATCAGGGGTATACACAAAAGAGAGAGCTGCTACTGCCAGTGTCATCAGAGTTCGTTTCATGATCAGTACCTTCCGTTATGCTGTGTTGTTCGTTGGAGAATGATTCAAGGGAGGTGGTTAGCGACTGGCTTTCACACGAGTCACCTTGATGGGTGGCAGATCGGAGACCAGATCATTGCCAAACCGAAGATTGACCGGCTGCCAGGTGATCGTGTCGTTGTTCACACGGTGCAAAAGGTTCTTGGCTCCCAGAGCGCCGCCATCGGCGAGCACACCCCTGGTCTCGAAGGCCCAGGTATCGCCGTCTCGAGTGCAGTGGCCCTGTGCGAAGCCGCCATCCGATTCAAAGATCCAGATGTGCAGTTCGCCGGAAGTGGGATCGAGGCCGATGATCTGCATGGCCGAGACGGTGCGATCTTTCTGGCGCATGGTGATGTTGCCTCGGATGAAGGCCTTGTGCCCGATCCATTCATAGGTCGTTTGCATCTCGGCGTCTTTGCTCTTGGCCTGCCAACTGCCGATGAGCCAATCCAGGTCACGGAGCGCATCAGACTCTTGTGCCCATTCACGGATGCTGGAGATGTTCCACTTGCCGTCTTCCTTGACGAACTGCAGGCTGTAGCGCTGCGAGATCGGGGCCTGAGCTCGGATCGTGGTTTTCATCACGCCATCTTCGGTAGCGGTGACGCTGGAAGTGAACCGCAGCGCCGCCTGTTCGAGGGCAATCTTGTGTCCGGGGCTTTTGGTGAAGCTGGCGGTGATGGCGTCCTGCAGAGCCTTGCGGCCACGGATGGGCGGGGCATCGTCTGGAACCAACTCAGCTCCTTCGGTCAGGAAAGTTGCTGCCTTGGAGCTGTCCCCCTTCTCAAAGGCTTCGACGAAACTCTTGACCGTGGCACGAATCGCATCACGATCTGCCTGTCGGTCGGACGCATCCTGCGGAGCCGTCGGCTTTTCGCCGGCGCTCAGCAAACCATAGCCCAGTATGGTGAGTATCACGGTGAGGATCATCCACTGCCTTCTACTGCTCATGTTCATCTCCAGAACGGGCTTCCTGGTCGAGGCCCTCTTCAAAATAGGTCAGACAATAATTTAGACGGTGAAATAGTCACTGTAAACGAGAAAGAGTGCAGAAAACCTGCAATAGTAGCTGAAGTGGCGAGACTTCAGTGCGGAGAGTTTATCCATGTCACCGAATCTGAAGTCTCACGACTTCAGCTACGATCAAGAAGTAACTGTCCCCACCCGTTGCCAGAAGTTGCGCAGGATGGCTTCGCTGCTGCTGGGGGTATTCACTTTGGCGTAGGTGACGACCGAATAGAGATCAGCCAGCTTGCGGATGTCCTGGTGAGCGTGCTTGAACGATTCGCCGAGCCGCTGCGCGAACTCGGTGGCGGTTTCCTGAGGCTGACGGCCGAGCTTCTGTTCATAAGCCCACGAATGCAGGGCAGCGAAGCTGTACCGAATCATCTCGTCCATCGACCGGAAGTTGTTCGGATGGTTGAGCGGGTTGCTGAACCAGGCGAAGGGCTTGGGAGGCAAGTTCGATTCGGGATCGGGAATCTCGTCGGCTTGCAGTTCATCCTGCTTCTTGGGCAACAGGTTCTGCCACCAGGCGACGATGTCCCGCCAGATTTGCTTGAGCGCTTCCCAGAGTTGCCTGCCCCATTTCCAGAGAGCGAAGAGAACGCCGACGAGCACCAGGCCGTACATGATCCACTTCAGCCAATCGAACGACGAGGGAGTTGGCGGCGTGGTCGATTGTTGAGGCGGCGGAGGCGGGGGTGGATTGCCATCACCGTTACGTTCCTGTTGTTGCTGGTTGGCCTGGCGTTGTTCTTCGTTGCCTTGCTTATCTTTCTCGGGATCGTTGCCGCCCTCCTTGCCTTGACCTTTGTCGTTCTCGTTCTTCTCGTTGCCTTCGCCCGATTGGTCTTTGCCGTTCTCGCCATCCTTGCCCGGTTCCTTGCCGGAGCCTTTTCTGGTTGTCGCCCTGTTTGCCCTGTCCTTTGCTGTTAGTCTTTTGATTGCCTCCGTTACCCTGGCCTTGCTTGCCATCCTTACTGCCTTCCCCTTGCTGATTATCGGAACTGTTCTTGCCGTTATTAGACTTCGACGAACCCTGGCTGCCTTGTTTGCCCTGTGCTTGCTTACCTTGTCCCTGCTTGCCTTGTCCGGAACTTTCGTTCTTGCCTTGTCCCTCACCCTGGCTGCCATCTTTCTGCCTACTCTGTCCCGGTTGACCGCTCTTATCCGGTGTGCCCTGGGCCTGATTGCCTTGCTGGTTCTGTTGCCTGCCGGGCTGGTTCTTTCCCTGCTGGTTGCCTTGTCCCTTGAAGTGATCGGGTTCATTCTTGTTCTTTGGCCCAGTGCCGGGATCGTCACTCTTGCCGCTACTGCCTTCAAAGAAATGAGTCTTGTTGGCGTCACGCTCTTTGGAAGTTGCCCAGCCGAGCAGTTGCGAGACGTGATATTCGGCTTCCGGTCTTGGCAGCAGTACCGCACTCAAGACCATCAAGGCCAGAATCATGGCCGTGCCCAGCCCGAGCCAGAGGGCGGTCATCGAGGCGGGCATCTGCAACCGCCTGCCACGAAGATAGCGCCGAAGACCAAGGAAGCTGGTGGTAAGCAACATCCCCAGACCGCAGCCGACGTAAATGGTGAGCATCCAGAAGGCATAACGCCTGCCTTCGATGTTGCTGGCAGGGATCATTGCCTGGCCGACGCCAAAGAGGGGCAGGGCGGCCAGCGAGAAGTAGACCACCATCAAGCCCGGCTTCTTCTTCCGCTGCTCTTCTTTGCGGTCAGCCTGATAACGATCAAACCAGTCAGCCGACTTGGTCTTTCGAGTCGCTCCATCCTGAGGTTCAGATGCCTGGGTATCGAGCAATCCGCCGCCATCATCTTCCTCCTCATCGTCCCAGGTCGAATCCTGGGTGAGTTTGTGAGCGCTCCACCAGATGATGGACATCAGGCTGAAAGGGATAAGCCAGCCAAACCCGCCGAGCGCGTTTTTAGGAATGTCAACGAATCGGACCATGGCCATGCCGGCGGCGATAGCCAGGGCAATGCCATAGAGGCCGGCCCGTTCGGAGATGTCACCCCGCATGGAGATGCGGGCGATGAGCACGGTGCCAACAATGAAGAAGAACAGAATCCACTTCATCTGCCCCATGTAGGCCCCAGAGTAGGCCAGTTCGAGGAGGAAGAAGCAGAGCGAAACGAGCAAGCCGATGAGCAGGCCCGGCATGACGCCGCCTACGACATAGTCCGCCAGGGTTTTATCGAGACGCTTGGCCATGAGTCTATTGTGATCTATTCAAACGCAGAAAGCCAGTGTGATACACTATCAACTGTCAAGAACAGCAGGCAGTCGCCCCGCCCGTACATTGTCGTAACACGCCAGCATGCAGAACCGGCGTATCGAAGCGGGGAATCCAACAGCGGTAAAATGGGGATGTCCCGTCGCCGGGTACGGGCCGCCGTGGTTCATCGCCGGGCTGACCATGACACCCGTTGGCATCTTGTCATTGAGCAGCCTGCCAACTTTGTTGCGAAGAATCGGTTCGAGTTCACCGTAGACCTTATCTTCGTTGCCGGCGGTGTGGCTGTAGATGCTGCCGACGAGTTGGCCTTCGAGCTTCTTAAGGGCTGACTTCATTTCAGCGATGTCTTTACAGACGATGGCGAGGGTAGCGTTGCCGAACGCTTCCCGTTGCAGGCCGAGAGGGTTGGTGAGGAACTGACTGCCCGTGCTGCGCAGCAGCGTGTGTTGATGACTGAACCCGGTGCCACCACCGCTTTGGCCGCCTATCAGTAACTCGGCACCAGCCTTTCGGAGAGCTTCAATGCTGGCGTTCAGGTTGTCTCGAACTCCCTGAGTCAGCAGCGTTCCCACCGGTGCAGCACGATACTTCTCCACCATGCCGTTGATGAAGGCATCGGTGCCTGGCCCGGCGAGGAAGAACAAAAGGCCGGGGTTGGTGCAGAACTGCCCCATGCCCAACAGGCACGAACCTGCGACTTCATCCAGCAGCGATTGGGGACGTTCTTCGATGGCGCCAGGCAGCAGGATCACCGGATTGAGCGACCCCATTTCGAGGAAGATCGGTTTGCCATGTTCATCAGCGACCTTCTTAAGGAAGAGACCGGCAGTTCGAGAACCCGTGAACCCGATGGAGGTAATCCTTGGATCAGCAACGAGTCTGAGACCATCTTCTGGCGTCAGGTGATAGACCATCTGAATCGTGCCATCCGGAAGTCCCACTTCGGCAGCAGCGATGTGAGCCAGTTCAGCCAGCAGTTGCGTCGTCTTCGGATGAGCCGGGTGCCCCTTGGCAATCACCGGGCAGCCGGCAGCGATGGCCGAAGCAAAGTCGCCACCTGCGACGCTGTTGTATGCAAAGGGAAAGTTGTTCGGGCCAATCGTTAGCACCGGGCCGAGGGGGATGTAGCACGAACGAATGTTGCGCGGTGCATCCACGGTCGGCAGCGCCCAGTTGTGTTGTCGCAAAGCGCCCGCTGCCTGACGAAGCTGATCGACAGTGCGGGGTAACTCAGTGCTGTTCAGCCGGGGTTCAACAGGCAGCCCGGTTTCTAGGGTGGCTATCTCCACCAGTTCCTTTCGAGCCGCTTCAATACGAGTGGCATACTTCTCGAGGAAATCCCCCCGAACGCTATCGGGCAATTGGCGAAGTTGATCGAACGCTTTCTCAGCCGATGCCAGTGCTGTTTCCAGGTCTGCCCATGGACTGACCGGAAACAACGTTGGCAACGGCTCCATCGTCTTGGGGTTGATGCCCTGAAACGAGGTGGCGCCCCGGGAAGCTTGCCAGGCGCCGGCGACGAGAATGGGTGCGAGGGGCATGGTGATTACTCAGTGATGAATCGCAATCGAGCTGTGGATGTGATCTATTCTATGGATGGAGCAAGAGGCCAAAAACAACAACCGCCCAATCTATGATAGACTGGGCGGTTGGTTATTGATGCTGAAGATACTACTTCACAATCTTCTTCAGCTCCTCGTCGAGCGTCGCTACATCCAGCGTCCGGCTGGTGATCTTACCGCTGGCATCCTGAAGGAACATGGCAGGGAAGATACCGAGCCCATAGTGGATGGCTGCGGGGCTTTCGAAGCTGCCGGGGCTGTGCAGGTGCAACGCTGGGGGCAACTCCGCAGCATTCTTCTGGAAGAAGGCCTGCACATCGGCGAGTTTGTCGTCAATGTTGACAGCCACCAGAACAACGCCTTTAGCTGTAAGCGGAGTCAAGATCTGCTTGATCTTGGCAAAATCAGCGGCAGCGGTATTGCACCAGGTGGCCCAATAATAGATCACCACCGTCCGTCCTTGCAGTGTCGCAGGATTGAAAGCGGGGCCGTTGAGGACTTGAGCATTGACACCGATTGTCCAAGTCTGGCCCAGCGAAGTCAAACGGCGGACGGCACCGGTGGACTTCTGAGCAAACTTGGAATCGGCATACTTGGCGACAACCGTTTCATACCACTTGCGGGCATCAGCTTCCTTGTTGAGCATCTCGTAGATTTCGCCGATGCGGTGCATCGCTTCGGGAGTATCGGAGCCCGTTGGGTAAGCGCCGACAAACGCAGTCAGCTTGCCGGCGAAGGCTTCCTGGGCTTTGAGGTGATCTTCAGCCTTCTTGATGCTGCCCATCACAGTGTTGTTCTCGATGTTCAATACACGGTACTGTGCATAGCTGGCGATCTCGCTGCCCGGGGCCTGCTTGGCTACCTGATTGGCGTAGTTCTGGAACATGGCGAAGTTGGAATTGTCGTTGGCGGCGCTGGCTGCGACCGTAGCGGCCAAGCTATCGATTACTTGTTTGTACCAGGTCTCCCGATCCTTTTCCGGGCTGACGGCAACGATGCGTGTGATCACTTCCGCGCGGCTCTTGTGATAGGCGACCATCGCAGCGCTGGGGCCGTTGCCTGCGTCCTGCGGGGCCTTGGCATCGAGATCAGCCAGTTCCTTGAGGGCCTTTTGCAGGGGACCATCTTCAACTGCTGGGGCAGCTTGTGGTGTATTGCCCGCCATGAAGCTGTTCGTTACAGGAGTATCCAGCGTGGTGGGGGCATCCTTGAGCTTCCAGGTATCGCCTACCTGAATGATGTCGCCCAACTGGATGTACTCGGTCTTGGTATTGGTTTCGCACAGCACCATGGCACGAGCATGGATCACGACATCCTGCTTCCAGCCGGTGCTTTCAGCGCTCAGTCGGCTGGGGGTGCCAGTTTCGACGTGAAGCCACTTGGTGGTGTCGTTCAGGTTCAGCTTGGCTGCTGCCTGGGCGAACTGGCCGGAGACATTCTTCAGCCCGGTCTTGATCCGTTCGACTTCGGTGGCAGCGACGCCGATGGTGCGAAGATCATCATCGTTGACGAGCAGCGCTGCATAGCGATTGAAATCCTTGGTGGCGACGGCTTTCATGGCTTCCTGAGTCATCTCTTCGAGGGAGATAGCGACCCAGCTATCGATCACGCCGTTGCCTGCTTTGGAAACGCCGATCTTGGAGCCGCCAGTGTTGAGCCACTGGAAACGGTCGGGCTTATTGACAAACTTGGTGTCTACTTCACGGTAGACCTCCATGCCATCCTTGTAATAGCTGAAAACATCGGGGAACTTGTCGCCATTGGTATCGACGAAGCGACGGAGGATGGTACCCTTGGCATCCTTGAGGACCCACACGCTCTGGCCGGGTTTGGCATTGGGGTCGCCGGCAACGGTACAGGTCGCAGCTTCCGCATCGGTCGGCATCGCTACCACGACGCCCTTTTGACTGGGCTGAAAGCGAAGGATCTGGGCCACTTCTGCGGGAGGAGCTGCCTGTGTCGCTGCCAACCCGACGATACTGATTACAGCGGAACACAACACGATATTTCGTACCCAACGCATCATCCCCATGGGTGTATCTCCCTGCAACCTGGCCTCGGAACAGCGCATCGCCGACGAACCGTCTCGCCTGACGATGGTCTACCTCTTCTATCGGCAAGGCAGGGGGATGTTACGACCGTGCAAGTCGTTAAAGTCAGTGAAGATGATGTTAAGCTGGGTAGAGTCTGACGGTTACTTAGGAAGGTAATGCTCTTCGATGTCGGTTAATATCAGGATTATAGAGCGTGCTTAAATGTCTTATTCTGGCTCCTGGCTGCTTACTTCTGGCTCCTGCGGGTACTCCCGCAAAGTATCCTCGACGTGAGTCGAACACGTAACCTCTGCCTTCGGAGGGCAGCGCTCTATCCAATTGAGCTACGAGGACTTGTTCTCTTCAAGTATACGCTTCAGCCATGCTAACGCCAGTCTTTATTCACTTCCGAAATGGTGCGTGTAACCCAGGGCGGGAAGTAGTCGTCTTTGGCCGTGCTCTACCAGCGTTACCTCCTTCTCCTTAGTGAACCTTCCGATGAGACTGAGGTTCACTCCCGGTGGCTGGGTTTGTATCAGTCGTTGTGCATCTTCCTCACTGACAGCAAAGAGCAGTTCAAAGTCTTCCCCATCTCCCAGAGCATGTTGCAACGGCGTCTTGCCATCGTTCATCCGATGTGCAGCCTCGTTGATGGGCACCTTCTCGGCCCAAACTTCCGCACCGCATCCACTTTCCTGACAGAGGTGATGCAGATCAGCAGCCAGGCCATCGCTGATGTCGATCATGGCGTGGAGATTAACTAACTGATGCAGTAGCTGGGCTTCCTTTACTCGTGGGGTGAAGTCGAGATGATGGCCGAGGATGCTGCCGCCCAGTGATCCGGTGACGAGCAGGGCATCGCCGGGCCTGGCACCGGAGCGTTTGACTGCAAAAGTTCCCGTCGGTTCACCGAAGAGGGTAACATTGATGGTGATCGGTCCGTACCAGGCGTTGGTGTCGCCGCCGACGATGGCGGTATCAAACCGAGTCGCCTGGGCCTGCAAGCTCAGGAAGAAGGCTTCCGCCCAGCTTTGAGGAAGATCATGGGGCAGGCCCAGGCTGACGACTGCTGCGACAGGCTTGCCCGCCATCGCAGCCATGTCGCTGAGATTGACGCTCATTGCCTTCTTGCCGATGCGCTGCGGGCCGGCATCACGCAGGAAGCAACTGCCTTCCATCAACATGTCAGTCGTCACCAGCATCGAACGTGGTCGGGCCACGATACTTCCGCACAGTCATCGCCGATACCCAGCAGCACCCGTGGGTTCTTCCCAGTCTGCTTGCGCAGCCATTGAATGTACTCAATCTCAGCCATGCTATTGTGATAGCAACTAGGCTGCTTTCGTTAATGGCCCCGGCAACGCAAGATAGCCATTCGATCGACTCAGCTTCATACCGTTCTCGATCTTCTTGACGAGATGACCGATCTGATCGAGTTGCATCACCTGCTCGGCTGAATCACGGCCCTGAAGGATGAGCTTCTCCAACTTCTGGGCCGAGTCGCTGAGTACCGGGTAGCCGTAGAGCTTGCCACCATCGGTAAGGGCATGAGAGAGTCGAGCCAACCGGGCGAGGTCCGCCACCTGCAAGGCTGCCCGCATATCAGCCAGATGGCTAGGCAGCTTGGCGACGTAGTTACGGATGAGGTTGAGGAAGTCCCGGTCAGCGTGGAAGTCTGAAGTCAAACTATCGGACGAGTGCTGAGCCATCTCCATCTTTCGGGAGAGGAACCCTGCCAGCGTGTGCCGCCACACGGCGGGAACGATGGGGCTGGGCAGCAGGTTATCGCCGCCGGCAGCGAGGAACTCTTCCCGCTGGGTGGGAAGGAAGGGCGTGCCGACTCCGAGGATCGCTCCTCGATAGAAGTGCGAACGCAGCAGTTGAGCCGCTTTGACGAACGAGACATCTCGCTTGCCTGCATCCCAAAGCACAACATCGAACCAGTCTTCCTTGATGCGGTTGACTGCCTGCTCAGCATCGTTGGCCACTTCGCAGCGCAATCCCATTCGTTCAAGTTGGTAAGTAGTGACACGCTGTTGTTCCTGGCCATCCATCACGATCAGAGCCTGGCCCCGCAGCGGTTGATCCCATTCGACATCGGGCAACGGTTCCTTATCGAAGCGTAACCGTTCCATGGGAACGAGGTTGAGCATTTCCGAGGCGGTGACCGGCACCACGAGGCTGCTGCGGCCAAGCTGTTCAGCAAGCAGTTCGCCGCCAATCGCCTGAGACTGTCGCCGGGTGATCGCCTGCCTGAACTCCACAGCCATCGTTGTTGAAGGAATACGACTGGTTTGTTCTACTTCACCAGCCACGATATCGATCCGCAGTTTGCCGGGCAGAGGATGAACTGGCCTTCTGCTGTTCCATGCCGACGTTGATGATGACGGAGCCGGTCTGGGTGGCACGAATCGATTGGCTCACCAGATGTTGCAGGATCGCCGTCAGCCGAGTTGGATCGGTGGTAATGATGGAGGGCATCGCTCCCAGCGGCTGCAGCGACAGAGCCAAGCCCTTTTCCTCAGCACTGGGTCGTTGTTGGGAGACGACCTGCTGGACGATCTGCCAGGGGGAACAGGCTGCTTTGACAATCGGAGCCTGCCCCGCTTCGAGTTGAGCGAAGTCACATGCCTGTTCCAACAGCCGTCTCACATAGCGGCCATGTTGCAGGATGCCGACGAGAGCCTGCCGTCGCATCTCCTGCTGGCGCTGGCATCGAGCAGGGCATCAGCATTCTGAATGAGGTTTGACAGAGGCGGTTCGAGTGTTTGAGCTAGTCCGCCAAAGAACCGGGCCCCTGCTAGTTGATCAGTATTCACAGCCACAGGTACTTCCTTGACCGCTTCGATGGGCCGGGCGATGATCGAGTACCCATCGAGAGTCTGTTGTTCCATCATCGGTGTCAGCGTGACCTGGAAACTATTCACGCCGAGTTTGCACTCACCGGCCCAGGGCTTCATGTTCCTCAGCACCGTGTCGGTCATCACCTGTTTCCACAGCGGATGATCGCTGGGTTGGTTGCGGGCATTGCCCCTCAGCTTGCGGCCAGGTTCGTTCTCGAAGAGTATTTCGCCATTGGGATCGAAGATGACGACAGCATCGGCAAAGCCACGCAGGGCACCGGTCAACATGGCGACGCTGTGGGCTTCCTGTTCCCAGGCTGATTGAGCTTCACTTGCATCCTGTTGCACCTTTTCGAGTTGTGCTTCGTTTTGCTTCAACTGCTTCTCAGCGGCATCCCAGTGGGCTTTAGCTTCGAGCCGTTCGGTCTCGGCAGCCTTCAGTTTCTGTTCGGTCTTGAGCAGCTGACTACGAGCGGTCTCGCCTGCTGCCTCAGCTACCTTGAGCTTGATCTCCAGATCGTTGACACGATCCGAATCGGGTTTCGCTGATTGCAGCTTCTTGAGTTCAGCTTCCGATTCATCGAGCAATTGCGTCATCGTGTCGTGTTCAGCCTGTGCCGTTTCGAGCAGCTTCTGGAAGCGTTCAGCTTCCGACTTCCAATGGATGACCTGCTGCGTTGTGCCTGAAGATGTTTGCTCATGCAGAGTCAGGGCATTCTGTGCCGTTTCCCACTGGCTGCGCAGGTGTTCATGCACCTTGCGGTTGGTCTCTTCCAAGTTGGCCAGGTCGCCCTGCAATTGCTGGGCACGTTCCCGATGTTGATGAGATTCCTGGGTGATGGCATCACTCTCCGCCTCGGCCAACTGCCAGCGGAGGAACAGGCTCAGCACCGCACCAGTAGTGTGCAGCAGCGATTGAACTTGCGCGGTATCAGACAGGCTCACGCCACGAACGAGCAGCACTGCTTTGCCTTGCAGCCCAAGATCGAGCGGACAACTCCAGTGGCCGCCATTCTGAATGATCGCCCCGGAACGCATAGCCTGGTTCAGCAGCGGATCGTCGATATCAGTACCGTCTCCTGTACTCACCGCCAGTTGGGGCTGCTGATCGGGTTCACTTACCCAGAGCGTAGCGTGCTGGGCATGAAATTCTGTCACCAGTCGATTCAGCCAGGCTTTGCCCACGTCTTGCAGGGTGACATCGCTGGCCAGTTGCGTGCTGACTTCCTGCAGGAAGGGTAGGTAGTCTGGCTTTGATACAGTGGCCTGCCGCAGCCGATAGAGTTCTTCTTCCAACTGCTTCTTGGCCGATTGAGCCTGATCACGATCTGCCAGGGCGTTTCGCAGCGGGCCTTCCAAGTTGATGTCAAACACGCTCTTCGTCTTGGGGCGACTCTTGGCGATGGTCTGCGTTTGCATCATGCGTGAATGAATGAAAAGCGACAGGCCAGTGGTGCCGGCCCAGGGCAGCACATAACTCATCCAGGCACCCGGCGGGCAACGCAGGGCACAGGCTGACCAGGCGGCCAGCGAGACAGTGAGATAGAGAAGTAGCGATTCAGTCGTCGGAGCCAGCAGTGCGTAACCGATGATGAGGAGCAGTGCGAACGTGGTATAGCTTAAATCCTGACTGACCACGAGAGTGAGCAACAGTTGTGCGGTGGGCACCGTGAAGAGCATCAGTAGCAGTAGTGATGTGACCTGCTGAACCGTTGTCTGTGACGAGAACGTCCAATGACCTTGCTTGAGTACGATAGCGCCCAGTAACAGAGCCACAGCCCCGGCCGTCGCCGACCAGGCGAGCAGCGTGCCCCCGGCGGCATCGAGCACCACATGGTACATCGCCGTCATGGCCAGGATGCCCGCCGCCAGCAGCCAAAGGAAGACCATAAGTCCCGACTGTAGCGAATAACGCCGACCGCCGAGCGACCAGGAACTCGTCTCGGAGTTGCCGAGATCGATGCCTAGATCATCCTCGGCTGTCGCAATTGGGGATTGAACGGAATGAGCGGCTGATCTGCTGACATCATGGCATCCATGCCTTGGGTGTGCAGAGAGGGGGGAGTTTAAGGCCGTAGTTTACTCAGAAATCAAGGAGGCTGTCGAGGGGGATTTGTTGCGGAGACTAAATCTCACGTCGTCCAAGGGTCGTGCCACACTTCGCCGGTACTCCGGCGAGGTGTGGTTACGGGAGACAAAGGTAAAGCCAGAAAACCCAAGCAGGTGTGCTGACACGAGGTTCGGGCTGTGAGTAGGCATCTCATAGCAGCACTGGTGCTTCTATTTTTTCTATGAGCAGAATGTCAGCTTTGCCTGTTCCCACACCATTGTTAATAGCTTCCAGATTGATATGTAAAGCGGCTCTTGTAAGTGTGTGCCCGTTTACCGTGATGTCAAACCAGTATAAACCTTCCCCGTCCCACCGAATGTGAACTGGAAACACCGCAGTAATTGAATGGCCTGTTGGCCTCTCAGAAAATTTGAACTCGCTTACTCCAAATTTATCTCGTCTTCCTCTTGGGGTAATATTCCAAACCTCAATCATCAAATCCTTGGTTGGACGTGCAGCTCGCAAACTGAGGAACATTTGCAATTGTGGCCTGATTAAATGGTTGCTATCAAGGGATTCCGTCGCAGACTTGTTAAGGTTAAGCGTGTCGACAATCCTCATCGGGCTTGCAACGCCATCCTCTTCTTTTAGGACTTTTTCGCAAATTAACGCAGCCACAACATAAGGGAACGAAACGGCTGCAAAGACGAGTCTTTTCTTCTTTGCTTCGATCCGTTTTTTTGACTTCATCGTCGCCAAGATGTCACCCTGAGTTCGTTCTTCGCTTCTTCTAGTTCTTGGACGCTGCTTCACGCATTGCCGTCTCTAACCAACAAGCCAATTCATAGGGTTTGTGAATGAGACCAATTCAAAAAGTCTCCTTCCGCTAGGATCGGCATTCAGAGAACGCCGTCAAATTCTAGAGGTACCGGCTTTTTGACTTTGCCATATGCTTATTCTAGTCATCCGGTTCTAAAGATGGAAGAATAAGTTCATGCAAGATTTCCTTTAGTGAGCTCGTACTTTGATAGAGACGCCGGCAACTGATCCTCAATAAGTTACTTCAAGACACGTCTTCCGGTAATGAGTTTGCTATGCAGTGGCCTTCAATGCCTTATTCCAGGAGCGAGATAAACCGAGCTGGGGAGCTGCTGGCTCATAATGCCAATTCATCTTCTCAAGAAGAATGTGACTGGGCGGAAGTAGTTATTCATGCGTGGCGATCATGTCATGCGTTCCCAATGAATGTTTTTCGGGCAGCGCTTCTTCTCGCGCTCGGCGATCAGCAAAGTCACCAATTGTAGCGCAAAGGTTGAAAAGGTTTCCTTCGATCATCAGCAAATTGGAACGCTTCAGGACGATGACCTTAACACAAATGCAAGACATTGGAGGATTACGCGCAGTAATCGATTCAATGACTGGTTTGAGGAAAATTCACGAATTGTACAAAGGTCAGGACAGCCCTCACAAGCTCTTCAAAACCAATGACTACATAGCCACGCCAAAGCCAATGAATGGCTATCGTAGTTTGCATCTAATTTACAGGTACATCAACGAAGATGACCCACGATACAACGACATGCATCTTGAGATACAATTAAGAACTGTGTTGCAGCATGCATGGGGTACGGCAGTTGAAACAATTGACACGCTGTTTGGCCAGAAATTAAAGGCAAGCTTAGGAGATAAATCATGGACTGATTTTTTTAGAGCTGCTTCGGCTGCTTTTTCGCATCTAGAGGAGGAAGCTGTCGTTCAAGAGTACAGCGGGCTGACTCGGAAACAATTGTTCAAGCTTGTGGCTGAAATGGAGGCAGAGCTTCAAGTCTTACACAAACTTGGCACACTCAGCAACGCCATTGAATCGATCACTTATGTTGGCTCAAAGGCCAAATACTACTTGTTAATCCTGGATGCAAAGTTCAGGTCAGTTACAATTCAATCATTTGCAGAGCGGAATTACATGCAAGCTTTATCACAGTACGTCCAAGCTGAATCTAGAGCTCGAAAAGGCGACCAAATTGAGGCAGTACTAGTGACTGGCCCAGCGATTGCTAATCTGAAAAAAGCATACCCAAATTATTATCTAGACACCACAAAGTTCTCCTCCACTATTCAGAAAATCATTAAGGAGTCGGTTTAGCAAAGCAATGATTCCACAGCTGATTAGGCTTGATTAGATTGTAAGAATGTATCCCTCACCCGACGTGAGTGCTGCGCATGGAGAAGTAAAGTAAAAACCTTGGCCTGCTTGATTACCGCTCGCTCGACCTTCCCACCAGCTCATCCGCCAGGGGCACGCCCATCGCTTCCAGCTTCGGGGCGAGGGCCCTCGGCAGTCGGAAGTCCATCTTGATATCGTCCTCGACCGTTTCCTGATGATAGACCTCGGCGTGGGCGGCGAGGTAGGCGAGGGCTTTGCCGTTGCCGCTGTGGATCGTCAGGTGCAGATCGAGCATGTCTTCCGAGAGCGCGCTGATCACCGCATCGGAGAGTTGATCGAGGCCGATCTTCTTGCGGGCACTCACCGTCACCAGCCGGCTGGGCCGGCGTTCCATATCCTTGGCGACCCGCTGCTCCGCTTCCTGGGCATCGGCAAGCTTGTCGATCTTGTTGAGCACCAGAATCGTCGGCTTCTCCAGACAGTCGAGTTCTTCCAGCACCGAGTTGACTGCCTTGATGTGTTCGACGAGGAAGGGATTACTGGCATCAACGACATGCAATAGCAGTTTGGCTTGCCTGGCTTCTTCCAGCGTCGCCTTGAACGAAGCGACCAGGTGGTGAGGCAGATAGCGGATGAAGCCGACAGTGTCGCTGAGGAGCACCTTGCCCCAGTCTTTGATCTTCCATTGCCGGGTACGGGTTTCGAGGGTGGAGAAGAGCTTGTCTTCGACGTAGGCCCCGCTGTCGGTCAGGGCGTTCATTAGCGAGCTTTTGCCTGCGTTGGTGTAGCCGACGAGGGAGACGGTGTGCTCTTCGTTCCTGCTTCGCACCTCTCGTTCCTTGCGGGCTTCGACATCGTGCAGCTTTTTCTTCAGGTCTTGGATGCGATGGGTGATGAGCCGGCGATCTTCTTCGAGCTGGGTTTCACCAGGGCCTCGTAAACCGATGCCACCCTTGTAACGGGATAAGTGCGTCCACATCTGCTTGATGCGGGGCAGACTGTATTCCAACTGGGCCAGTTCGACCTGGAGTCGGGCGGCGGTCGTTCTGGCCCGGGAGGCAAAGATATCGAGAATGAGTTCCGAACGATCGATGACTTTGACGCCAGTCGCTGTTTCGAGATTACGAATCTGAGCTGGGGTGAGTTCGTTGTCAAAGATGACGACATCAGCATCGGTCATCTTGACAAGTTCGGCCAGCTCATCGGTCTTGCCTTTGCCGATGTAGGTGCCATGCTGAATTTCCTGCCGCCTTTGGGTCATCTCGCCGACTACGAGGGCCCCGGCTGAGGTGGCGAGTCCGCGCAGTTCATCAAGCGGATCATCGGAGATCCAAGGCCGCTTGGGCAGCTCCACCCCGACCAGCACGGTCTTTTCCTGATGGACGGTCTGTTGATCACGAACTTCGGGTCTACTCAATGTCTGAATCTCAGTGGAAAAGGAGGGTCAGGGTAGTATGACAGAGCCGACGACAGGCTGGTTCGGAGGGCCATATTTATTGATGAACCGCCGAACCTTGCCTGACTTTGAATCATGTGGAATCTTGGCGACAATGTCAATGCGGCAATCGAGATCGACATCCATCCCTTCGACATGCAGAACATTGTTGATCGACTTGCGGATATCCTCTTTGGTCATGGTGGAATGAGGCACCACCTCGACCAATACCTGGAACTCATTGTGCCCGGTCTGGGTCACTTGATACTCTGAGAGATCGAACAGGTAGAGGAAGGCGTCCTTGAAGATGAAGTTGCTCATCTCCAGTGCTTCACCCTTGCGGTTGGTAATCCAGAACTGATCGTTCGACCGCCCGGCGATGCTGGAGATCAAAGGCAATTGGTTGCCACACGGGCAGGGATCAGGGCTGATGGTGATGACATCATCCACTTCGTATCGAATGATTGGCTGGACGAAATTCATCAAGTTCGTCAGCAGCACCTTGGTGCCCGGCGTACCGGGAGGCACCGGCTGGTTGTTGGCGTCGACATTTTCGAGGATGGCCATGTCGTTGTTGATGTGAGCGCCTTTGCCGCTGGGGCAGCCAAGACTCAGTTGAGGACATTCGCCCAGAGCGTAGTGGTTGGCTACCGGGACCTTGAGGTTCTCTTCAATGTACTTTTGCGTATCAGGGGGCAGTGGCTCGCTGATGGCGATGACCAGTTCCAGGTTGCCCTCGCTGACCAGTTTCGTCTTCCCCTGCTTGGCGGCACGGGCCAGTTGTTCCAGGACGTGCACGTAAGCGGTGATGAAGTTCGGCTTGAACTCTTCGAGCTTTTTGACTGTTTCCTCAAAGGGGTCGGAGAGGTTCAGCCTCAGCATATCGGCCAGCTTGCGGGAAGCCTTGGGCATGTAGCCGAAGGCGGCGCCGCTGGGAATGAAGCAGGGCTTGAAGAGTACCAGTGCCCAGCGGGACCGTTTCTTGAAGAGCTTCTTGAAGACCGTGCCCCATGTCTTGGGCATGGCGTGGCCACGAGCTACCTGCATGGCGAAGAGGTGAAAGGGAGCATCCTTGGGCTGAACGACGATCATCGCCTGGCCCTGGCTGCCGGAGGTGTGGGAAACCACGAACTCATCGAGATAATACTTGCCGATGTTATTAAGGTTGGTCATGAACTCCGTGATAGGCTGTTTCTGCAGCCGCGGGTCGGTGACGACATCATGGAAGTTCGCCATTAGATCAGCTTTGGTGGTGACGGGCAGATCTTGCAACCGGCAGGTCTCGAGGTTAATGCCTTTCCATCGGTCACGATAGAACTTGGAGTGTGCCTGGGTATTACGGAGGAGTTCACGCAGCTTCTTCTGCTGAATCCGCAGGATATCCTCCTGCGAGCGTTTCATGACACGGTTATAGCGGTTGACGTAGTAGATGAAGCGGATGAAATCGAGCATGTTGACTGTGAGCAGGCTCCGGAGAACGAATCGAACAGATATGTCGATTTTCGGGAAAACCCTTGACAATGACCAGCATCAGACTCATCTTCTTGGTAACTAACTTTTTTAGCTCATTGACGCTGAAGAAGGTGGCCAAGGGCCTTTAGTCAGGAATCCCATCAATTGTGGAAAGGCTTCCATGAGTGTCTGCCGTCAAGTTTGGGAACGTCGTTACCTTCTGCTGACAATCGTTATCTGCCTGGCGTTCTTCGCTACCGTGTATGCTCAAGATGACGTAAAGCCAACGGCTCCGGCTGCGCCGGTCAATGCACCCGCTACCAAGACCGGCGAAGGCTCCGCCATGATGGAGTTCCTCTTCAAGTCGATCACGGGCTACGTCCTGATCGCCTGCTATCTGTTCTTTGTCGGCCTGATGGTATGGCTCATCATCGATCTGCGCGGGGCGAACTTCATGCCTGCCGACTTTGTGGAGCACCTCGACGAGATGCTTCGCAACAAGCAGTTCAAGGAAGCGTTTGAACTGGCTCGTGCCGATCATTCGCCCTTTGGCAAGGTGATGGCAGCGGGCATGGCCCGCCTCTCTTCCGGGCTGCCCGAAGCACGGGATGCCGCCGAGTTCATGATCGAGAGCGCCAAGAATCGCAAGGACAGCCTGCTTGGCTACATGGCGGTGCTGGGTACCCTGGGGCCGCTGATCGGGCTGGTCGGCACCGTCTCCGGTATGATCGATACCTTCTCCGAACTCGGTTCGGGCACCACGCCGAACGTGGGCAAGCTCGCTCAGGGTATTTCTCACGCTCTCAACGCCACGCTCATCGGCATCTTCCTCTCGGTGTTGGCGATCCCGGTCTACACGTTCTTCAAGAACAAGCTGAACCGTATCGTCATTGATGCCAGCCTGCTCGCGGACGACCTGCTGACGCAGACGTTTTACAGTTCTCGCAAGCCTGATGCAGCCAATCAATCGACTTCATTCCCGGCGGTGCAGCCACAGGTCGTGCAGCCCAAGGTGCCGCCCAAACCCGATGGCAAGTAAGGGTCAGATACCAGCCCGACGCGCTAGCGAGGGGGCGCGTGCAATCGCAAGATTAACCCTCCCTGGCGCGTCGGGCTGGTATCAAACCATTAAACCAAGGATCTCAAGGAAGACGAAATGGCAGCCAGCGTAGGCAGCAACGAGATGGAGGTGAACCTTACACCTCTCCTTGATTTAGTGCTGCAACTGATCATGTTCTTCCTCGCCTGCCTCAACTTCGCGGCTGACCAGGTAAATGCCAATGTCATGTTGCCTGAGTCGCTGTCGGCGACGGAGATTCAGCCGAAGACGGAGCAGGAATACATCATGATCAACATCGAACTGGTCCGCAAGGATCGGCTGGCATCCAATGGCGAACCTGTTTACGGCACCGACGCCAAGCCGGTACGAGATCCTGTCGAACCCCGGACGTTCCGATTCCGCATCCTGGGAGGTGATGACATCACTTTCATTGATCGGCCCGATCAGAAGGCTATTGGACTGGGGCGGGCGATGAACCGCATGAAGCTCCTGGCCGAGAACTTGAAGTTGAGAATCGCCGCCAGGGATAAGGTCAACGTGACGACGATCAAAGAGCTGAAGGTGCCTGTTATTGTCAGGGCTGACCAGGAAACGGAATATGTCATGATCTACGACCTCATTCAGCAGTGCAAGAACGCCGGCTTCCAGCGCATTGAGCTGCGAGCCTACAGCAAACTCAACTAGCGGGATGCTTGCTCCTCCCCTTACCAAGGGGAGGCTGGGTGGGGTTTAATGTCATGGAGCAATTACCCCCTCCAGCTCCCCCTTGGAAAGGGGGAGAGAAAGAAAATGACCTGCTTCTCAAGCAAAACTAACGAGGCGATATGCGACGGCGAAGGCATCGAGTCACTCATGAATCATCAGGCGGGGAGTTTTCCTCGACCTCGGTGTTCGTTACGCCCATGCTCGACATGGCGTTTCAGATCATGGCGTTCTTCGTCTTCACCTATAACCCCGCTGCCGTGGAAGGGCAGTTCCCCATTAGTCTGGCTCAAGGCGAAACGGCTGGGGACAAAGAGAACAAGACCGACGATAAGGTAGCGACCGATCAGCCTACCGAACTCAAGTCGACGCTTTTCATCGAAGCACGTGCCAGAGAGAAGGGCAGGCTAGGCTCCCTGCGAGTGGGCACGACCGTGATTGAACCGGAAGCCAACGCACCGGATCATACTACCGGGCTGATCAGGTCGCTGGACAAGGCCATGCTCGAACTGAAGAAGTCGAATCCCTCGGAAGACCGCATCACGATCAAGGGCACGCCGACACTGCACTGGGACGAATTGATGAAGGTTATCGATACGGCCCGCCGCCATATCGATCCGGTCACCAAGGAACGGCGCGACCTGTTCCCCCGTATCAGCCTCGGTGCTATGGATCAGTAGCAGTAAGATAGCAAGCAGTATGAACCGACGAGTCATCACCTATGTTCTACTCTGCACGTCGCTGATCGTGATCGTCGTTGCTCAGCTCAGTTTTCGTCGCCCCAGCATGTGGCGCTGGATGCAGGCAGAGCCGGCAGCCGTCGCTACTGATCTATCGCCGATATCGACAGTACCAGCGCCAACCACTGACCCCCAGGCACGTCGAGCACCTTTCCACATCCGAAAACGCTCGAGGGGGCGGCAGACCAGGAACCGTACCTGATACCTGCAGCCGATGCCTTACCGGAAATGCAGGCCTCGGCGAAGGCCCAGCTCGATGCTCAGGCACGCTACCATCTTCTGACGCTGGCTAAAGACGCCGTTCCCCATGCTCTCGAATCGGATGGCCGTACCGACATTCGATATTCGGCTTTGCTCCAGAAGCCCCATGTCTACCGGGGTGAGGTGGTTCGTATTCAGGGCGACCTGATCTGGCTCAGCGAACCGATGGAGATTCATGGCAAGCTGCCAGGTATCGAAGTGGTCTACCAGGGATTGATGGCTGATGATCAAACCGGGCATCAATTCCTTGTTCTCTTTATGGATTTGCCCCCCGGCATGCCTAAAAATCAATCTCAGTGGAGCCAGCTGTATCTCAGGAATGTTCTGTTCTCCGGCTATTTCTACAAGGTGGTGAAGTATACCAATTCCAAGGGCAAGAGCTGGATGCTACCGGTGTTAGTGGGCAAGTCGCCGATCCTGCCCGACGTGGTGGGCGAATCGACAGACTGGTTCAACCTTTTCACGATTTTTCTGGCCATGGCCATTCCTGTCGTATTGATCGCTCTGATCGTTCCCCGCTACTTCAAGAAGAGCGATGCTGAGCATGATTCGCTCATGCAGCGGTTCAAAACTCGCCGAGAAGAACAAGTGGCGAAGGCTTTGGAAGAATTGCCGCTTCGGGATGATCCTGACTTGCGTTCGGAGCGTGATCGGGGATAATCAGTATGTAAGAGGACAGGACTATGTCCGCAGGACAGATGAAACCGACGACGCAGCCAGCCCTGACGGCACCGGCCCCGCTCTATATGACGCTGAGCGAACTCGATCATCGCCGGCTCGGCGCGCGTGATTGGCTCACGCTGTTGCCCGCTATCCTGCTGAGCGTCATACTCAACGGCATCTTTCTGACTGTTCTCATCGTCGCTAACCCTGGAGCCACCAGGGCAGAGAACAAACTCAAAAACCTGCAGAACGATGACACCACGCAGGTAGAAGACAAAAAGAAAGAAGAAGAGAAGACAACGATCGATATTGCTACTCCGGAATTCGATGCGCCAAAGGACATCGATCTCAGTCAAAAGCTGGCGATGCCTTCCATCGATCCACCCAAGGATGAGAAGAACCCCAGCCTGAGTCAGCCTCCGCCGGAGAAGGAGCCGATTGGCGGTTCAGGGGCCGGCGATGACACTAAGCTCAAGGGCAAGAATGCTCTGGCGAATGAAGGTCTACGAGGCGATCCGATCCTGGCTGAAATGGGAGCGGTTGGCTCCGGCGGAAGTTTACCCCTTGGTGGCGGAGCAGGCATCACCTCAGGCGGCGGGGGTGGCAGCAGTAACTCAGGAGGCTTTGGCCAACGCACCGGAGACCTGACAGCTCTCGCCAAGCGTTACGGTGGTTCAGACGAATCGGAACGTGCTGTCGCTCGTGCCCTGCTTTGGCTACGGCTTCACCAAGGCCCCGATGGTCGCTGGTCGCTGCACAAGTACCACACCTACGACAAACGGTGCGACTGCCAGACCGCCATCGAGCGCGAGAAAGACCGGTTCGGCCAGATTCTCAAAGCTGACGATGTTTCCGGCACGGCGATGGGCGTGCTGCCTTTCCTGGCTGCGGGGCATCATCACTTGGGGCAAAAGGAAGAAAGCAAGACCGTGGCCCTGGCTCTCCGCTACCTGCTCAGCAGGCAGGTAGCCGGGGGCGAAGACGACGGTAAGTTTGATTCAGAGAACTTCACGATGTATACGCACGGCCTGGCTTCCATCGCTGTCTGTGAAGCTTACGGCATGACGAACGACCCCAAGCTCCGCGACTCGGCCACTCGTGCCATCAAGTTCATCGTGAAAGCACAGAACTCCCAGTTGGGGGGCTGGCGCTACGTGCCACGCACCTCCAGCGATACTTCCGTGGTGGGCTGGCAGGTGATGGCCCTCAAGAGCGCACAGATGTCGGGCATCCCCGTGCCGCGCGACTCTGGAAAATGCTTCTCGTTGGCTCGATCTTGCTCAGTACAAAGAGAAGCGGCCCAATGGGCGTTCCATTCTGAAGTATGCGTATGCGGTCAATATCGATGATCCTTCTGCGCCTGGCAGCCCTGCCACGACCGCAGCCGGGCTACTCAATCGTCTCTATCTTGGCTGGGGCCCTCGCCACGCTGATATGATCCTCGGCTGCGACTATCTCATGGAATCGGCCATGCCGCCGAACGACTTCAAACGCGGCCAGCCGGCCAACATCTATACCTGGTACTATGCAGCTCAGGTGATGCACCACATGGGCGGCGAGTACTGGGAAAAGTGGAACCCTCGCATGCGGGAGTACCTCATCAGGTCTCAGGAGCGTGAAGGCCACAAGAACGGCAGTTGGGATCCGACGCCCGATGCCTGGGGTCGTCAGGGCGGACGCATCTACACCACAGCACTTTCGGTTCTGACACTTGAAGTCTACTATCGTCATCTGCCTCTCTACCGTCGGGAAAAGGTCGAGAAGGAAACAAACGAAGCGGTATCGAAGATAGATGCTGGGGCTGAGAAGAAGCCCGTGTTGGCTGTTCCCGGTGATATGAAGGACGCACCGAAGAAGTAAAAGGGTACATTTAACCTCATAAGATAATGGGACGACCTTCGTGGAGTCCTGTATGTCTTCTCCTGCACCCAAATCGCCCTCTTTCTGGCGACGTTACCGCATACCGCTGATTCTTTTGCCCATCCCCTTTCTACTGCTCATTCTCGAACGCCTCTGGCAGCAAAACGATTGGTCTCCCGAAGCATTCATGTATGTTGGCATGGCGATGTCGTTCAGTTTTATCATCATTCCCGTCATCGTGCTGATCTGGTTCCTCTTCTTTTCCAGCTTCACACGTCAGGCTCGCTTGACGGGATTTCTGATTCTGATCGGGGTGGTAGTCGCTGCCTTTGCTGTCATCCGCAAAGTCGAGTTCAGTGGGCAGATGAAGCCGATTGTCTATTTTCGCTGGGATCGCCTGCCACAAGACAATCTGGCGACATTGACGAGTCTGCCCGCAGGCGAATTGGTAAACATCAGCGTCACTGAAGCGGACAGCCCGTTCTTTCGTGGCCCGCAATTCGATGGCACCACGCCTTCAGCCCCGAAAGACAAATCATGGGTCAAGGGGGTGAACGACATTCTTTGGCAATACCCTGTTGGTGGCGGCCATGCCGGCATTGCGGTCGCCGGGCAGATTGCCATCACGATCGAGCAGCGTGGCGAGCATGAAGCAGTCGTGGCTTATAACGTCGAGACTGGCAAGCCAGTTTGGGTGCATACCTATCCTGCCGGGTTTCATCATTCGGAGCCGATGGGCGGCGATGGCCCGCGCACGACGCCGACTCTCGTCGAGGGGCTCGTCTACACTCTCGGTGCTCAGGGTCATCTGCATTGCCTTGAGGCAGCGAGCGGCAAAGTGAAGTGGCAGCAGAACATTCTCGAAGACGCCGGGGCCAAGAACCTGGAATGGGGCATGTCGGGCACGCCGCTGGTGCTGGGGGACAAGGTCATCGTCAATCCCGGCATTGATCAGGAAAAGAAGACGCAACAGGCTGTCATCGCCTATGACCGCATGACGGGCAAGAAAGCCTGGTCAGCAGGCAGTGACATGGCCAGCTACTCATCGATGATGAAGGCGAACCTGGCTGGTGTCGATCAGTTGCTGCTCTTCGACGCGGCCGGGCTGAAAGGACTCGATCTGGCCAGCGGCAAGCAACTTTGGGTCTATCCGTGGAAGTCGAGCTTTGACATGAACTGCGCTCAGCCCATTATTCTGGGTGCTGATCAGGTCTACATCTCGTCTCAGGTGGCCAACGGCGGCGCGATGCTGAAACTCAGCCGTGATGGCAATGCCTGGAAGGTCAGCGAAGTGTGGAAGAACAAATACCTCGGCATCAATTTCTCCAATGCGGTGCTGCACGAGGGGCATCTCTATGGACTGAGCAATGGCTACCTTACCTGCCTCGATGCCAAGACTGGCGAACGGAAGTGGAAGGCTCGCCAATCTTATGGTAATGGACAGATTCTGATTGCCGGCGAGGTCCTGGTGATCACCGCTGAGGACGGCTTTGTCGCCCTGGTTGACGCAAAACCTGAGATGTTTAGTGAACTGAAACGGATCCCCGTCTTCAAGGGCCGCACCTGGAATGTGCCTGCCATTGCGCGGGGGCGGTTGTATTTGCGCAATCATCAGGAGATGGCGTGTTTGAAGCTGTGGTAGTCGTCGCCGATACTCAGTGTCACACGGCGGGCTGACGCCCTGCCGCTCGCAAAGACTGGGTGTTACTTCGTTACCTTTGCGATCACCTCATCCATAATCTTCACTGCTGTCTTCACTTGGTCGGAGGTGATACACAGCGGCGGGCAAAGGCGCAGGCCGCTTTCGCCGCAGCCGAGGATGAGAAGGCCATGTTCGAAGCAGGTATCTTCGATCTTATTGCGTAGTTCCAGGCTATGCTGGCCATCCTTCATGACGTCGACGGCGACCATGAGCCCCAGGCCGCGGACGTTTTTGAGGGAGGTGGGGTACTTGCTTTCGAGTTGCCGCAGTCCTGCCCGCAGTTCTTCACCACGGGCATTGGTGTTGGCCAGGTATTCCTTCTGAAGGAGATCGATGGTTGTCAGCGCTGCCCTGCAAGCGATCGGGTTGCCGCCGAAGGTGCTGGCGTGGCTGCCGCTCGGCCAGTTCATCACTGAGGTCTTGGCGACGATGGCACCCAGGGGCAGGCCGCTGGCAATGCCCTTGGCCAGACAAGTGATGTCGGCTTCCACGCCGGCATGTTCGAGGGCGAAGAGCTTGCCGGTGCGACCCATGCCACACTGGATTTCATCAGCCACCATCAGGATGCCATGCTGATCGCAGAGCTTGCGAAGCCCCTGTAGAAATGGTGTTGGGGCAGGGTAGTAGCCGCCTTCGCCCTGCACCGGTTCAATGAAGATCGCTGCGACCTCATCGGGTGAAGCGGTTCGTTTCAGAATCGTCTGTTCAATCCTCTTGATGCATCCACAACCATCGGGAGTGGTGCAACTGGTGCAGCCACGCGGATACTCGGCATGATGGATATGAGGCACCAGCGGGCCAAACCGCTTGCGATGTACCAGTTTGGAGGCGGACAGCGACATGGCTCCGTACGTTCGGCCATGGAACGAGCCGAAGAAAGCGATGACGTTGGGCCGGCCGGTGTGATGGTGCGCAAGTTTCAATGCAGCTTCAATCGATTCGGTGCCGCTGTTGGTGAAGAAGACTTTCTTGGGCGAGGAGCCGGGTGCGAGCGCAGCCAGCTTTTCAGCCAGCATGATCTGTGGTTCGTAATAGAAATCAGTGCCGGACATGTGGATGAGCTTGCCCGCCTGATCGGTGATCGCCTCCACCACTTCGGGATGACAGTGACCGGTGGCTGTCACAGCGATGCCGGCGGTGCAATCGAGATAGAGGTTGCCGTCAACGTCTTCGATAACACAGCCGCTGCCCCGAGCGACGACGAGCGGGTAGCCACGTGTATAAGACGGCGAAACGACCTTGGAATCCCGCTCCAGAAAGCTCTTAGCCTTGGGGCCGGGCGGCGGAGTCTTAAACGAAGGAACGGTTTGTTGATCGAATAACCACATAAGAAGTGACCTTGAGAGAGGTACTGTCAGGATATGAACAAGTGACTGACCGGCATGCTTACGTCTTGACGAGCACCGTCAGAATCTCCTGTTTGGTGATCTGCCAGCACTGCAGTTCAAAACCGAGGCCGCGCTGCACTTCCACGAGCAGCTCCATCCATGCATGAGGTGTCCAGACATGTTGCCGGATGCGTTGAGTATGTTGCAGTGCCAGTTGTAGCCGTTCTTCGGGATCGTCGCCGGCACCATGTTCGATGAAGACAGCCCATTCTTCCAGATGACCCGGCCAGGAGCCGTTCGGTCCATGCACGAAGTCTGCAGCTAAGTGCCCCAGCGGCGTGACCGGGCGATGATAATCAGCAGTTAATCGCTTGTCGGTAACGCTCAGGAAGGCGTGCCCACCCTTCCGGAGGACCCGGTGCATGGCATGAAACGCTGCCAGCACGTTACCGGAGTATTCCAGCACCCGGCAGGCGATGACGAAGTCCTGCGAAGCGCTTTCGATGGGTTCGAGCGATTCCAGCGTGGCGATGCCGTCGAGAGCCTTGAGGGAATCAGCCCGGTGAGGATAGAGGGCAGCCAATTCCTCTTCGGAGCAGCGATCGTAGTAGCTGATCTCTGCTTGTGGCACGATCACTGGTCGGGATAGCGCACCAATCTCGATCCCTGTACCGGCAAGATACTTCTTGGCCAAGGCATTCCGGGCAGATCGGTGACGAGTACTGGCTCGCTTGAGAACTTGAGGCATGCTGGTCTCCTTACCAGAGAGTCATCCTTCCGTGGATGATAAAACTGTCTCACATGTCGGACTGACGCCCTGACGCTCGCAAAAAATCAGCCCACCTCGGCTTTGAGGCCCTGGGCCATCTTTACTTCCTCGGCATGGTTGACCGTCCAGGCGATCTTGTGCGTCACCGCTTCGGTCAGGGCCGCCGCTGAGGGGTGGCCGTTGCCACTTTTCTTCACCCCGCCAAATGGTAAATGCACTTCAGCGCCAATGCAAGGGAGATTGACATAACCCATCCCGAATTCACATTCTTCACGATAATAGCGCATCTTGCGGAAATCCTCGGTGATGACCGCCATCGACAGGCCGAACTCGACATCGTTGTAGATGCGGACGGCATCGGCATCGTCTTTGAAAGGCACCAGAGCGACGTGGGGGCCGAAGACCTCTTCCCGTACGGTTCGTTTGCCCGGCACATGTTCCTGGCGATAAACGAAAGGCGAAAGGAACCAGCCATGCGAGTGATTGGCGTCGGTGATGCGCCCACCATCGACGAGCACGCTGGCGTTTTCTGTCTTGGCCAGGTCGTTGTAGCTGAGCACCTTGTTCACAGCTGTTTCGTTAATGACCGGCCCGGTGAAGTTGACCGGATCGAGAGGATGGCCAATATTCAATCGTTTGACTGCACTAATGTACTTATCAGCGAATTTGTCAAATATCTTGTGGTGGACCAGCATGCGTCCCGCCGAGACACAGCGCTGCCCACTGGTCTTGAACCCTGCCAGCACGGCACAGGTGACAGCCAGATCGAGCCTGGCATCTTCGCAGATGATGACAGCCGACTTTGATCCCATTTCATTGGCGACGATGCGATCATAGAAGTCTGCAGAGATTTGCTGAATCTTGTGTCCCACTTCGTAACTGCCGGTGAAGAGGACGATGTTGACTTCACGGTTGCGGACAAGAGCTTCGCCGGCTACGCCATCGCCATGCACCAGATTGACGACGCCGGGGGGAAGCCTGCTTCGAGGCACATTTCGATCAGTCGCTGACCGATAGCGGGGGTGTCTTCGCTGGGCTTGAAGACGGCAGTATTGCCTTCCAGCAGCGATGGTCCGAGCATCCAGAGAGGCACAGCAAAGGGGAAGTTCCACGGCGTGATGACCGCCGCGACGCCCCACGGCTTGCGACGCATGAATGCATCTTTTTCAGGTATCTCGCTGGCGATTACGTCGCCATTAGGCATGCGGCCCGACCCGAAGACATACTGCACCATGTGCAGGCCTTCGATCACTTCAGCCCGGCTTTCGTTGAAGATCTTGCCGCATTCCCACGCCATGAGGTGTGCAAGTTTATCGACTTCGCGTTTGATGATCTGGGCGAGGTTGTCGAAGAGCTCCGCTCGATAGACTCGGCTTTGTCGTCGCCAGGCGGGGTAGGCTGCGCGTGCAGCGGCGACTGCGGCATTGGCCTCTGCTACTGTCGCTTTGGGAAATTTGCCGACGATGATGCGGCTATCCGCCGGGCTGGTGCTATTGAAGAAGCCCGCGCCTTCGTGCTTGCTGCCGGCGATGAGATGATGACCTTGAACAGGAGGCGGAGCGATGATCTGACTCATAATGACGCATACCGAAATGGAGAGAAGTGAATGCTTTGATTCTATGAGAAAGGAGGATGATCGTTCCCGTCACTGTTTGAGACGAGTGATCAGAGTGTCAACTCCTCAAACAGTCTAGGCAGCAGCGACTTCACGCCATGAGCTTTGGCGATGAGGCTCTGCAGGCATGCGCGCTGTTTATCTTCGCCGTGAGTCAGCACGGTGCGGGGTTTGGCGCCTTCGATAGAGTTGTACCATTGAAGCAGTTCGCTCTGCCCAGCATGTGCGCTGAAGCCACCCAGGGTGCGTATTTTGGCTCGCACTTGCACCGACTCGCCTAAGATGTTGACGTTTTTTCTTCCTTCGACTAACTGACGGCCCAGCGTGCCTTCGCCCTGATAGCCGACGATAGCGACATAAGTTTCAGGTTGCCAAAGACGATGCTTCAGGTGGTGCAGAATCCTTCCGGCATTGCACATGCCCGATCCCGCCATGATCAGCATGGGGCCTTCCATGTCGTTGAGCTTGCGGGAGTCGTCAGCGGTCTCGCAGGCAGTGACCATGCTGAAGTCATGATCAAGTTGTCCGCTTTTTTGCAGGGCGAGGGCTTCCTCATCGAACAAGCTGGAATGCCGGCGATAGATATTGACCGCTGAGATGGCCATCGGGCTATCGAGATAGATGGGAAAGCGGGGGATAGTCTTGTCACGAAACAGGGCGGCCAGGTGGTAGATCATCTGCTGAGCCCGGCCCACGGCGAACACAGGCACCAGGATTACGCCTTTGCTAGCAACCGCTTCGATCACGATGGAACGGAATTCCTTCAAGGTCTCTACGAGCGGCTGATGGTTCCGATCGCCGTAGGTGGATTCGAGCAATACTAAGTCAGCGTGGGGGATGGGCACGGGATCGCGGAGGAAGGGCGCGCCGCGCGGCCCCAGGTCGCCGGAGAAGGCAATCACTTTTGTCGTGCCGTTCTCTTCCACGGTCAGTTCAATGCTGCTGGAGCCAAGCATGTGCCCGGCATCGACGAGTCGAGCGGTTATCCCCTGAGCTACTTCCTGACGCACGTCGTATTCTAAAGTTTGGAAGCTGGAGACAGTCTTTACCACATCGTCGGTGGTGTAGAGAGGCTGTTCAGGAGCATCGCCCCGACGTATCCTTCTGCGATTGTTCCTCTCGGCATCCTGTGCCTGCACCTTGGCGGCGTCGAGCAGAATAAGCTGCGACATGTCACGAGTGGCGGTGTTAGCGAAGATCTGTCCCCGGTAGCCGTGCTTGTTCAGCAAGGGCAGGCGGCCGGTATGATCCAGATGACCATGCGTCAGAACGACGGCGTCGAGTCTTTCCAAACCTACCAGTTTGGGCAGACGGTTCTTTTCATCAGCATCGCTGCCTTGAAAGATACCGCAGTCGATAAGCACTCGGCTGGTTGCGGTTTCAAGAAGGTAGCAGGAACCGGTCACTTCGCCAGCAGCGCCGAGGAACGTGAGTTTCATGAAGCCAGTCTCGAAAAGAGTAATCTCTCTTCAAGATAGCAAGTTCTGATGGGGAATCTCAGCGTTCTCGATGATTCACGATGGAACGCTAACTCACTGAGAAGAGACTAGGCTGCAAGCCGCCGATCTCCCGGATGCCCCTGTTGGCGATTCCACTCGGAAACGAAGCGTTGATAATCCTCAGGGGTATCAACTCCGGCTGAGGATTGCGCAACCACGCCGACCTGAATGCGCTGACCCAGGGAGAGCACGCGTAACTGCTCCAGCTTTTCAAGCTGCTCGAGTGCTGACACCGGTGTCTGCGCCAGCTTGAGCAGGAATTCCCGGCGGTACGCATAGAGCCCCAGATGCTGGAAAAACTGAAATGGCTCATGGGCGAGCTCCGGCATGCCATCGCGCACAAATGGGATAGGGCTTCGGCTGAAGTAGAGCGCCTGACCAAGATCGCCGACGACCACCTTGACACAATTCGGATTCTGGTATTGTTCCATGCTGCGAAGCGGAGTAGCGAGCGTCGCCATCGCCGCCTGGGGATGACGCACCAGCAGGTCGGCAGTGAAGTCCAGCGCATCGGGTTCGATCAGCGGTTCATCGCCCTGAAGATTCACGACAATGTCCGCGTCATGGAACTGGGCTGCCTCGGCGACGCGATCAGTGCCGCTCTGGTGATCTTCACGAGTCATCACGACCTGCCCGCCGAACGACTTCACTGCTGTTTCAATGCGGGCATCATCGGTGGCGACGATGACTTGATCAATATGGCGAGCCTGGCAGGCACGCTCATAGACGTGTTGAATGAGATACTTGCCGGTGGCCTTCAATAACGGCTTGCCAGGCAGGCGTGAAGATGCAAATCGAGCTGGAATGACGGCGAGCGTGCGCATGAATCGGCCTCCCTGCCGACGGCAAAGGCTCTATGTAGCCCGCTATCGGGCGATCTGTCAAGGTGATTCAGTCTCCGACCTTGTCGTGATTCTTTAGCAGGTTCTTGAGTTATGCCTCTACTTGCCAATCACCCAGTCCCACAGCCAGCCGCGGGTGATTGCCGCCAGGGAGATGAGAAGAATAATGGTCGCCACAAACGTGTTTATTGCAGGATGAGAGTTAATCCATTCTCTGGTACGTTTCTGAAAGATCTGATAGGAAGAACGTCGGCGAACGGAGGTGGTTAAGCCGTGTTGCCAACGCTGGAGATCAATCGCGAAGTCGTTCAATGATGGATATCGGCGGTTAGGGTTCTTTCGGATCGACCGAAGGACAATGGCAGCCAGATCGGGTGAGATACGACTGTTATATCGTCGTGGTGAAGGTGGTTTGATTTCAGGATCTCTGACATTCGCCAGAACATCATTCAGCGTGCCTTGAAAGGGCACTCGGCCCGCCAGCAGTTCGTACAGGACTATCCCCAGGCTGTATTGGTCGCTATGTGGTCCTGTTAACTTCGCTTTACCACGGGCTTGCTCGGGAGCCATGTAGGCAGGAGTACCCAACACTTCGCCATCCCTGCTCAAGTTGGCGTCAACACCTGCTTTCTCAGCAGCTTTCTTCAGCCAGACTGGATCAAGATCATATTTATGCTTGGCCAGTCCGAAATCGGTGAGCCGGGCGTGTCCATTTTGATCGATCAGGATATTCGCGGGCTTGACATCACGATGAACGATTCCTTCCGAGTGAGCATAGGTGAGCGCTTCGGCTATTTGCAGTACCCATTCGACGGACTGGCGAGCGCTGGGCCAATGATCCTTACAGTGATTGACCAATGAATGACCATCGACAAATTCGGAAGCGATATAGAAGGTGTCGTCCGCCAGGCCTGCTTCGTAGACGGGGACCAGATGAGGATGCCTGAGTTTGGCAGCCGATTGAGCTTCCCGCAAAAACCGTCGGGCCAACTCGCCACGTGCCGCTCGTAGCGTCGGTACTTTTAAGGCTACTTCTCTGGCGAGAGTCGGATCATACGCTCGGTAGACGTGCCCAAACGCGCCCCTGCCCAATTCCGAACGCAACTGAAATCGACCGATGGTCTTCGGAGCTTGGGTACTCATCGTACTCAACATGGTTCTCGTTTGTTTGGCACTTCGGACGGTCATACTGATGATTATCCTCTATAGTTGTACGTCCGTTCTCAGAAACTGTTCACTATTTCCTGGCGTGTGCAAAGCTGATAATAGCCCGATGGCCTTGTACCAATAGTAGCACAGTTTACCTAACCGGATCATTGCGAAGGGTTAGTCACACCCTCTAACCAGGATTGTCAACTTCGACTCATGTTTTGTTGGGCATCGGGTAAAGTTTATCGATTGACCCTAGACGGTGCTCCATGTCCGGTCGGCGGAAGCAACAGCCCTTTTCATTGATGGCAGCCTTAGTGCTGACCGTGTTCATGGCAGGATGCCTCCTGCACAACAGGCAGGTTCACAGCCCCACGTCCGCCGGCCTCAATACCAATGACCTCATCGATCCTGCCTCTCAGATCGATTCCCAAGATGCGATGCGGCAACTGAATATGCGGTCCACCATTCAGGGTACGGTGACTGCCAGAACTGCCGCCAAACGCTCGGTACTTTGCCTGTCGGGCGGTGGCGCTATGGCGCATACACTGTGGGCGTTCTGTATGGTTGGAGTTGTCGCGGTGATCGACCCTGTTTTGACGTGGTGACCGGCATCAGCACCGGCGCGCTCATCGCACCGTATGCCTTTCTCGGCTCGGGCTACGATCAGCAGATCAAGAACCTCTACACCAGCATCGATGCCAATGACATCTATCGACTCAAACCTGTTACGGGAGTGTTCTCGGAGTCGTTCGCCACGAATCGTCCATTGGCCCGCATGCTGAATGAACAGGTCACGCCGGAGATGATGGCAGCCGTTGCCAGGGAACACGCCAGGGGAAGGCGGCTGTACATTGGCACCAGTGAAATGGAAGGGCATCGCTTCATCGTCTGGGACGTGGGAGCTATTGCCAGCGGCGGAAGGCAGGAAGACCTGGATTTGATCAAGAAGATACTATTGGCTTCGACAGCCATACCCGGACTCTTTCCTCCCACCAGAATACCAGTCACCGTCAATGGGGAGTGTTTCACCGAACTGCACGTCGATGGCTCCGTCTCGCAATCGGTTTTCTTTCGGCCCCCTGCTGATCAGCCCGGCCAATCGCCGCGCGATGTCGAAGTGTATGTCATCGTGGCGGGTAAGCTGTATGCAGATAAGGAAACGGTTACTCCGCGCTCTGTCCGTATCGCCTTCCAAAACCTGCAGACCTTCAGTTATGCTCACACCCGCGGCGATCTGTATCGCATCTGGAGCATTTGCCAGATGACAGGACGAGGGTATCATCTGACTGCGTTGCCGGCCGATTATCCTGCTCCCGCCTCGATGACCGATTTTGAGCGTGAGCAAATGACGGGCATGTATCAGGAGGGAGTGCGGCAAGTGCTCGCCGGCACGGCTTGGCGGACGACGCCCCCGGGCCTGGAACCGGGAGAGGATCCGTTGGTGCGTTCTTCGACCGACTTAACCGTCGTGCCACGCAGTACGGTGGTGTTGCCGGGTAGATAATGAACAATATGAAACGGCGTATTCTCCATGCGCACTGTGGTTAAGATTCTTCATAGAACCTCACAGAAGAACCAGTCTTCCTGTCCCAGCGTATTTCCCTGAACTATTCGTGAAGTCTGTGTGTCAATCAGGCTAATCTTCGTTGGGTTCGTCAGGTCGCACTGGACAAACGACCCAAAGAAAAACTATAACAATGTTCTCTTCTCCTTTTCGCTCACTCACCTCTCCTGACAGACTCTCTGCCTCTCCCAGTCTCCTCTCGTTGACCGGTTTTTTGTTCGCAGAGAAGGATCTATGAAACACGGCTATTTGATCGACATGGATGGGGTTCTGTACCGAGGTTCGGAAATCATACCCGGCGCGGAAGAATTCATCCGGCAGTTGCGGCAGCGCAGCATCCCCTTCCGCTTCCTGACCAATAACAGCCAGCGCACCCGGCTCGATGTGGTGGCCAAGCTGGCCCGCATGGGAATCGAAGTTGAGGAAGAACACGTTTTCACTTGTGCGATGGCCACCGCTCGCTTTCTTGCTCAGCAGAAGCCGGGCGGCACGGCATTTGTCATCGGCGAGGGCGGACTGCTCACAGCATTGCATCAGAACGGCTATGCCGTCGTTGATCACGATCCTGACTATGTCGTGGTCGGTGAAGGCAGGACCTTCAACCTGGAACTCGTTGAAACCGCAGTGAGGCTGATCAACAAGGGGGCCAAGTTGATCGCTACCAATCTCGATCCCAACTGCCCCACGCACAATGGTATTCGTCCCGGTTGCGGGGCGTTCGTGGCATTACTGGAAACCGCTACCGGGGTGAAGGCCTTCAGCGTCGGCAAGCCAAGCCCGATCATGATGCGGGCTGCCCGCAAAGAACTCGATCTGACCACCGATCAGACGACCATGATCGGCGACACGATGGAGACCGACATCCTTGGCGGTGTGCAACTCGGCTTTCACACCGTCCTCGTCCTCAGCGGCGGCACCAAGGAAGCAGACCTGGAACGTTCCGCCTATCGCCCCGATATGGTCGTCGATTCGCTGGCCAACCTGGTTGAAGTGCTCGAAGAGAACGACTGGACTCCACCCTGGGTGGGAGTTGAATCGCCCCTGTTGAAGGAACGACCTGCAAAGTCCTCGTCTCGGCGGGCAGTGAAATATGCTACCTCCGCTGCGAGGCGATAAACTCACAAAGCTCTCCCCTGCCTGGGCTGCTACGGGGGAGAGTCGGCGTCATCTCATATCATGAGCAAGTAGTCTTCCTGTGCCAACATCATGCCGTTTAGTCAATCACTGGCCGACCGATTGCGAGATTGCCTTGATCGCTATCCCCACATCGTCGAAAAGAAGATGTTCGGCGGGTTAGGCTTTCTGCTGAACGGCAACATGATGATTGGAGTGTGGAAACATCATCTCGTTCTGCGTCTTGGCGCTGAGCAGGCTGCTGATGCCTTAAAACAAGTGCATGTCAAAGCCTTCGACATCACTGGCAAGCCGCTCAGTGGCTGGGTGATGATCGCGGAGGAAGATATTGGCGACGACATCGATCTCAAGGCCTGGCTTAATCAGACGATGGAGTTTGTCGGTGGGTTGCCTGGGAAGTAGCGGCTATTGGTTAAGCTCTCTGACAGACCTTACTTCCGATAGTAATCGGCATAGGGATTACTCGAGTCCTTCAGATCGCTGGTGTTTACCACTGGTTTCGCCAGCCATCCTGCAACTCCAAGCAGTGCGAGCGTCGTCAAGAGAACTGCCGCCACCGATACCCAATACCGTTTCTGTAACCAGGGCAACTTGAGTAGTAGCACGCTGAATGGCGAGACGATCATCAATACCGCGCTGCTGATCGGCAATTCCGCGAACTGTTGCCCAGATAATACCAGCCCCACCAGGGCGACGCTGAAGATGCCAGCCACTGCTTGCCAACAGATCGTCTTCCAGCGCATCTGAACCAAAGCCAGGCTGCCGAGAGCGCAGCCGAAGGCGACGCTGACCAAGCCGAGGCTGGCTGACCCGCTCAATGTTAATAGGCCGCCAGTCAGCCCGGCGACGAGGGCCCAGTTGCCGAGGGCGAGCCAGCTCAGGTTCAAAGGCAGGGGGAGCGATAGACCGGTCATGAGCATGGTCAGGGTTACGGTGATGATGCTGACCCAGAACCAGCGTGGCTCTGCAATGGATGTCATCTGCCAGGCTACAAAGATGCTGACCCCGATATTCAGTAGGAATAAGAAACCATGTTTGAAAAATGACTTCTCTTCTCTCCAGACAGTTTCCATGCCGGCGATCAGGCTGGCCAGCAGGGCAAAGTAGGGCAGGCGCCGTGTTACATCGGCATGCCACCACGTTTCGCTGGTGCCTCGGAGCAACCAGTCAGCGGCGACGAAGCTGCCTGCCAGGCTCAGAGCCAACAGAAACCCTGACAGGCTCTGCCAGCGGCGGAGTAGGTTTGTGAGCAACAATCCCACCAGGGCCACGCTCACAGGGATCACCACAAGCTTTACAAAGATGGAGCCTTCGAAGCTGCCCATGATGATCTCCATGCTCCATGAGAAGAGGACGAGGTTACTGCTCCCCCTCACCCCCGGCCCCTCTCCCTCCGGGGGAGAGGGGAGAAATACTACCAACATCAACGACTTTACTTGCGAACGCCTTCGACACTGATCAGCAGCCAGACGCTGTCTTCCAGCATTTCGGGCATGAACTTCATTCCGAAGTCGCTGCGCTTGATGGTGAAGTTCGTCTCAAAGCCCAGGCGATGATCCTTGAACGGGGAATCAGCTTCGCCGCTCTTGGTCAGCGTGAAGGTCACCGGCTTGGTCACACCATTGATGGTCAGGTCGCCGGTCACTTCAAACTTGCCGGCACTGAGGGTCTTCACCGCTGTGCTCTTGAACGTGCTGGTGGGGAACTGCTTGACGTTGAAGAAGTCAGGGCTTTTAAGGTGCTTATCCCGATCTGGGCTGTTGGTATCGATGCTGTTAGTCTTGATTTCGATGTTGAGCGTGCTCTTGCTGCCATCAGCTTCATCAAGGGCAAAGGTGCCGGCAATTTCGTTGAAGCGGCCATAGGTGTAGGAGACGTTGATATGCTTGATGCGGAAGATCACGCTGGAATGAGCGTTGTCGACACCATAGTTGCTCTCGATCTTCGATGAGCCGGTACCCATCGTCATCAGCAAAGCGGTTAACAGAAGTGACATAGCGAACCTCCTCAGTAAGGAAACAGATCGTTGCAAGGATTGCCCTCGCAACGAGCTTCAGGTCAAAAAAAACTCAGCCAGCCGTGCTGCGGATCTCTTCGAGCAGGTCGATGAGGGTCCGCATCTTGGCTGCGCTGAGGTGTTTCAGTTGTTTCTTGTGCATGTCTTTGATCGGTTGATCCAGGCTGTTGACGAGCTTAAGCCCAGCCGGAGCGATGCGGGCGATCACCACCCGCCTATCGGTCGTTGACCGTTCCCTCTTCACCATGCCGGCTTTTTCGAGCCGGTCCAGTAGCCGGGTCAGGTCGGGATCATACGAGACCATCTGCTCGGCTATTTCATGGCAGGGGATACCTTCCTCGCCGTGCCCGCGGAGAATCCGCAGGACGTTGTACTGGCTACCCGTCAGGCCCGTGGCCTTGAACAAACATACGAACGGCCGAGTGAGATACTCCGCTGAACGCATGATGTTGAGGAAGAGTTCCTCTTCCACCACATCAAAGGGCTTCTTCTTGCGCAGTTCGGTTTGCGGTCGTCCAGCCATGACTCTGTAATAGTCGTTGTGAGGACTATTGTCAAGAGGAGATATGGAAGAATGCTTCCTGCCGACTGCCTGTGCAATCGAAAGGCGTTTGGCCTTCCTCGAAACTAATCTCCGCCTTCTTCGAACTCTTTGTGGTCTCTACTCATGCCGTCAGTAATCCATGATTCAAATGTGGAGTACAGCACCGTGCTGGGAAAACTCTCGCTTTCTTGCCCGCTGCTCCATGTTAAGTGAACGACAGCAAACTTTGAGCTACCGTCTTTGATTACTTCAAACAAGACGTCATCGCAATCTGTTCTTCGCGCAACAGCATTAAACCTGCATCCCCACAAGATATGTTCCGGATGAATTTCACATTCGAGTTCATTTACCAGATTCTGGGCATAGTGTTCTATCGCTTCCCATGGCGCGAGGTAGTTTAAGTTTCGGTTCATGGTAAATTCTTTGCACCTACCCGCGCATCTATGCCTTGGACGATTACCTCTTCCTATGCCCATTCCTTTCCTCCGGCTTGTCGTCGGCTGTGAGATGCACCGATTCAACAGCCATGTAAAGATCGCTGAGAATCGTCATGGCTTCGTGGGCCATGTTGAACCATTTGGGATTGCCGACGCAGGCAGGGTGGCAGAGGAGGAAAGCGTCGATCTGGTCGGAGATCACGCTGGTGCGGTCGAGCAGTTCATGACAGCCGACGGTACCCGGCCCGTTCTGGGCCAGTTCCTCCCGCATGTCAGCCAGGTATTCTTGTCGCAGGGCTTCAGCTTCGTTAGGCATGGGGACTTTCAGTTGAGGCAGCATCAAGGAATCTGTTGTGATTGTATAGCTTTGATGATACTCACTGAACGTGATATCGAGATCAACTGCGTTCAACTCTCATTGATCATGCGGATCACCCAGCGGGCCACCAGCGCTAACACTCCACTGATGATGCCCAGGATGGGGCAGAAGATCAGCAAAGCTCCGACAAGAAAGGCTCCTGCCGCATCGCCTTGTTGGTTCCCGAGATAAAGGCACAGGCCGCAGACAGCCGCGGTGCCAACGAAGGCAAAGAGAAATGCCTGCACCATGCTTCGTGAAAATCTTCCCGCGACGATTCCTACCAGACAGGCGATCACGACCGCCAGGATGAATGATCCGCTTGATGGACCGCCATTAAAAGAGGCAAGCATGTGCATGAAATCGACCCTGGAAAGGTAGCTGAGTCGGATACTACCTCCCTAAGCACCAAAGGAGCTGGAATGTGACGATGCTTATCAACTTCAGCTTCCATACCTCCGACGAATTTCTTCGATGAGCGAGGGCACCAGGAACAAACCGGGCCAGAGGAGGTAGACCATCAGCGAACCCTGGATGCTTCTCAACAGGTAGGAGAAGAAGAAGGTAGGCACTACTGCTACGAAAGTGGCAAGGAACAGATATCCGAGCGATCTGGGCACTCCGAAAGCCAGATGAGCAGTCCGAAAGATCTGCACCGCCAGGAGAAGGCCGAGCAGCAACAGGCCCCATAACAAAAGCAATGCGCCGTAGACCAGGTAGTACCCGATGCTGTCCTGCTTCAGATCAAGCAGAGAAATGTTCTTCATCGTGCAGACAACAAACGCCGCTGCGAGCACCAGGGGAATGATAGCGAGCCTCTCGCCCCAGCGACGAAGCGACATCATCCATTCGATGTGTTGAGGGAGTCCCGGGGGAAGTAGAGTAGGCGAAGACATGCAGGCAGTTTATTGACTCGACTGCAAATAAGAGAAACAGACCCGCAACAGGAATGTTGCCGGTCTGATAAGAAGTTGTTGATCAAAGCAGGCGGGATGCTGATGTTACTTACTTCGGATCAGTTGTCTTCTTAGCCGCATCCAGCTTCTTGATGAGCTGTTCAATTTCTTTTATGGTCTTGGATTCACATTGAACATGCAGGCTGTTGGTGTTCGGATCAGAGACGACGTTCTTCAGCGAGAAGGTGCTCTGGAGGATTTCGGCAATATCTCCAGCATTGGTCCGTTGCAGATGGAAGGAACGATATTCTGGAGCAGCGGCTGGAGTCTTTACTCTGGCCCACTCTCCCTGTCCGGCCCCTGGAGAAGAGGCGGGCTTATTTCCTTTGAGCCAGCCAGTCTGGTCGGCATAGGTTACGCCATAGGTTTGACTATTTGGAACGGGGTAATTTGTCACCGAAACAGCTTTGGGCCTCTTGAAGACATATGCCACCTGATTGGAACTGTTGACAACATTAGTGCCGGTCAATTCCCAGCCTTGTTCACCGAGGGTGTTCATTTCCGCATCGGTAATGTTGCTTTCCGCAGAACGGCGAATGGTCTTATATTCCCATTTCTGTGCGGGGTTCAACGGAACCGAATAGTATGTACGTTGTGCCTGGCCATATCCATCATCGCCACCTACAGGATCATTTTTTGCCTGTTGTGCGTTGGTGGTGGTCAGCAGGAATGTTCCGCCGACCATACCGGTACCGAGAAGCACTGGTAGCATAGCTATCAAAAGCGACTTGCGCATGGAAACCTCCGTTAGTGAAGCAGTAAGAGCAAGGACCGGAACAGAGACGCCTGACGTGGACAGAGCCAACCGGCAAGCCTGGGTAAAGAGCGCCGCCGGCATGTGGGCCTGAGCGCTGACGACCACGGTGAGAGCGACGACAGATAGAGCTTCGCTCGTTTTCAATTGAGTCTGTAGCCGCTTGCGGGCACGAGACAGGAGTCCCGAAACCGAATTGACTTGCAGCCCCAATTGCCGGGCGACTTCAGCCTGCGCCAAACCCTCGAGGACGGCGAGCACAAAAACATCTCGTTCCCGCTTGGGCAGGCTGTTGATGCTTTCATGCACCTTGACGATATCGTCGTGCCAGGCTTCCGAAGGCTTCTCCACACTCGACTTCACCGCCACCTTCGTCTCTCTGGCCAGACGGCGAGACGTGGACAAGCGGGATTTGAGGCAGATTCGCACAGCGACACCGTGCAGCCAGGCTCCGAGGGACTCCCGGTTCCTGATCCGTTTGGCACTTCGCACCAGGGCCAGGAACGTGGCCTGGAACGCATCCTCCGCATCGCTCTCCGTACGCAGAGCATTGCGGCAGACCGACCAGACCATCGGCCCATGCCGACGAACCAATCCGGTGAACCCCGCCTGATCCCGCATCGTGACATACTGATGCAACAACTCGCCATCCGAAACGGCATGGTGTTGTCGCATCAGATGCTGTGTCTGCTTCATCAATATGGTGATCAGCGGGTTACTCATCCCAGGCATCGTCTCCGTGGATAATAGATAGTTCCCGTGGGGGTGAGATTCCTGCGCGGTGAGGAGTTATTTCTTCGATGTTGAATCGGGACGTTCACGTTTGTGCAGCCTGTTTGCGCACATTCTTAACTAGTCTACAGACTTTTGCTTGCTGATGGAGCGACTGGAAACTCCACAACTGTTGGTCGAAGTGATCGTTAATTGCGGCTCAGTACATCAGCATGATCAGTTGAGAGGAGAGTTTTATGGTGATCGGCTTCAATGTTTCGTTACGATAGAAGCAACTCCTTGAGCACCCATCATGGCCAACTTCTTCGGCGCTATCCGCAAACAGATTCGTGAACTGGGCCGGGCGATCACGCCTGCGCTCAATGTCGATCTGGAGAAGGCAGTACTTGAATGGCTGGGGCTGCGAAAGCAGGAACTGGATGCGGTTGGTGTCGAAGTCAACGGAGTCATCCTCCAGAGCTTCCACTGGTATCTGCCATCCGATCAACAACACTGGAACCGGCTTGCCGAGGCGGCGCCGCAACTAGCCAAGGCCGGTTTCACGGCCCTGTGGCTGCCACCAGCGGGGAAAGGGGCAGGCGGCGGGTACGATGTGGGTTACGGCATCTATGATCTTTACGACTTGGGAGAGTTCGATCAGAAGGGCACTATTCCAACCAAGTATGGCACTAAAGAGGATTTCGTCGCATTGATCAAAGCGGCAAGCAAGGTCGATCTCCAACTCTATGCCGATGTCGTTTTCAATCACAAGATGGGCGGCGATCGGGAAGAAGAGTTCGAGGCGGTTGCTGTTGCCGAGAATAACCGCAACCTGGAAATCGGCCCGCCTGAGAAGATCAAGGCCTATACCTTTTACGATTACGCTGCCAGGGCTGGCAAGTATTCGCCCATGCAGTACCACTGGCAGCACTTCGATGCTGTCGATTACAACGGCAACAAGCCGAACGAGAAGCACATCTACCGGGTGAAGGACAAAACCTTCGCTGACAAGGTCGAACTCGATAAGGGAAACTACGACTTCCTCATGGGCTGCGATGTCGATGTCAATCATCCTGACGTGAAGGCCGACCTCTTCCGCTGGGGTGAATGGATGCTCGACGACTTCGGCATTGATGGTTTCCGCCTCGATGCCATCAAGCACATCAACGCCGACTTCTTCCACGATTGGCTCGATCATCTCGAAAAGAAGCTGGGGCACTCCATCTTCGCTGTCGGCGAATATTGGACGACCAATACCGACACGCTGAACTGGTACATTGCCAACACCGAGGGCCGGCTCAGCCTCTTTGACGTGAACCTCCACTACAACTTTGCCCAGGCCGGCCGGGGGCGTGATTACGATCTCAGAAAGATATTCGATGGCAGCCTGGTGCAGCGTATCCCCATCCTGGCGGTGACCTTTGTCGATAACCACGATACGCAGCCGTTACAGGCGCTGCAGTCGCCGGTCGATGCCTGGTTCAAGCCGCTGGCTTATGCGTTGATTCTGCTCCGCAAGGATGGCTATCCCTGCGTCTTTTATCCCGACTATTACGGCGCTGAGTACCGGGATAATGACATTGATGTCACCATGCCCTCGCACCAATGGATGATCGACAAGTTCCTTGCTGTCCGCAGCGACTATGCTTATGGCCCGCAGAAGGACTACTTCGACCATAGCAACGTTGTCGGCTGGACCCGGATGGGGAACGAGAACCACCCGGAAGGCGTGGCGGTGCTGCTCAGCAACGGCGACAACGGCGAGAAGTGGATGGAGGTGGGCCATCCGAATACCAAGTACCTTGACGTGACCGAGCACATCAAGGAACCGGTCGTCACCAACAAAGACGGCTGGGGTAATTTCCGCTGCCTGGGGGGCAAGGTTTCGGTGTGGGTGCAGGCGGAGGAGGAATAGAGTGGTTCGTTATTTATTGTTCTTTCTGCTAGTCTTGCAGGCCTCAAGTAGCGATCGGACTTTGTCGCCTTTTTCCTTCATATAATCCGTGAACGTAATTACTTTTTCCAGATGCTTGATGGCCTGTTCAAAGTTGCCACATTCGGCACATGAAATTGCAAGAGTGACAATATTTGCCGGGTTCTTCTATGACTCCATTTCACAAACCTTCTGAAAATCGAGAGTCGCAAGGTCGTGCTTTTTGATTCGTGAATAGAGTAGTCCTCGGCTCATAAAGTTCCCTTCCTCATTTGGATCAAGCCGAATAGATTCACTGTAATCGGCTATTGCTAATTCATTCTTCTTCAGCTTCACATAGGCACAAGCACGCAGAATGAATGAACCTGCATCCTTGGGATTGAGCTTGATCAATTCTGTGAGGTCAACGACAGCTTGGTCATGTAAGTTTGATTTGATACATGCGTTGCTTCTTAATCTCAATGCTGATTCTCGGGCTAACTCATCCTTCGGGCTGAGCTTAATAGCTTTAGATGCATCATTGATTGCATCCTGGAATTGTTCCATATCCAGATGGGCGTAACCTCGATTGAGAAGAGCATATCGATTGTCTGGTTCCAGTTTCAGTGACAAGGAAAAGTCGTTGATAGCCTTATCAAGGTTGCCCATTCGTCTCCATAATTTCCCCCGCTCCAGGTAAATCGATTCCTTTTTTCCACCATATTCCTCAGCCTTCTGCAAGTCGGCCATGGCGGACTTAAAGTCTTTCTTGTCGGAGTAAAGTCTGGATCGTTCCAAATATGCTCTTATGTATTTGGGATTCAGCCGTAAGGCCTCGTCATAATCAGACAGTGCCTTTGCTTCCTCTTTCTTCTCAAGCCATGTGCCTGCTCGGAGATAGTAAGGTTTAGCGTCATTCGGATTGAGTCGAATGGCTTCATCAAAGTCCTTGATAGCATCTTCATAGCTTCCAAGAAAGAACCTGGCAGTTCCCCTTAGTTCATAAGCCTTACCATCATTTGGGTTCCGTTCAATATCTTTGGTAAGTTGTTTAATATCATTGTTCCATTTGCGTTCTTCGTCTGCCTTGGTTTCCCCCTGTTGAGGTGTCATGACCGTAGCGACCGGGGGGCCGAGAAGTGTCATGCCAAGCTGTAACAGGATAACGAACAACATCATGGCAACGCACTCCTCGTCGAGTCGCTGAGTCAAACACCTTTGGCTCTATCTTTATCATTTAGTCTTAGGCATGCAACAACTTTGTGTCTCTTCCATGAAGTTGATTGTCAGCAGGCCCTCGGCAGCATCCTACGATTCGCCGAGCCGCCCATTGTTACTATTCATGGTTTGGTGGCACTGAACTGTAGCATTCCAAAGTGCAGCGATCTGGAAGTCTCAGCGAATTGCATTCTAACTGAATTATGGAGAGAGAGGAAGTTGAGGGGCATCTTGTCGTCTTGTCGAGTTGTGGAGTTATGGAAAACTCCGCAAGATGCCCGCAACATGATCAGCTGATCCCGTGTGAAGAGAAAACGTTTGTCATTGAGGATGAAGAGAAACCTGCATTCATTTGGTTTGAATGGTACAGCCCGGCAACTGAAAAGTTGTCGGGCTGTTTGCGTTTGACAATCACTGATCGGCGAGTACGCCGTTCAGTGCCACGGTAGTTGAAGGAATCGAGGCTCAGTGCCAGCCCGATATTCGCTATCGGGAGTTCATCAGAAGTCGTTCAGCGCGCTTGCGTCGCCATGCGAAGAAGCCGGCTACTCCTGCTCCGCCAACGACAAGTGCAATCGTTGAAGGTTCCGGGACTGCGGCGATGAAAGTGGTGATCGGAGCGCCACGCACATTGTTGTAGGCAAAGGCGTTCAGTGTCACGCTGAAATCGGGATTCACTGTGATATCAGCAAAGCCATAGAACACATCGGTGGCGTTGGCGCCGCTGGCATCACGAATGACCAGACCAAGAAAGCCTCGACCGCCGGCAGTCCAGTTGCCGAAGGTTGGGCCGAGGTCAGAGAAGGCACTGGCGCCTGCGTAGAATCCAACACCGGGTCCAATCGCCACGCCTGTTCCGAAGCGGGCGGGATTGAGATTGACGGAACTGGCTGTGAGAACCCCATTGCCACGAGAAAAGAAGCCTTGAGTAAAAATCTCGGCTTCAGGAGTAGAGAAGGAGGCATCACGAAGGAGAAAGAACTTGCCATCCTCAAAGAGCGGTGAGGGGAAAGCGAAGCCACGTATTTCAGCATAGCCAGTCAGCGGATTGAACCAGACGCCAGTGCCATCGCTATTGCCGCCGCCGGGATTATCGGGCGTGAGCAAGGGAGTGCTGAGTACAGTGGAAATGATCGATGCGGAAGCAGGTATCGCTGTCAGCGCCATCACTGCCAAAGCCAGGACAATACGCCGCATACGGTGTCTCCAGATCATATTTGTGAAATAAGGTCGATTAAGCAGGCCGGGAGAGATAGCAAAAATATATGGCCGGAACTGGAATCGTCTACCAGTTTGGGTTACATGTATAGTGAGCTATCTCGAAACAGGAATCAGGCCGACATAAGAACCGAACATTGGAGACGCTCAGCAAACTTGCCCGGGCGCTGGGGTATGAGTTGGGGTTTCTGTTGACGGCGGTGTAGGGGTTTGGTGGCACTGAACTGTGGTAATCCACAGATCAGTGCTGGGTGGGCAGTCGCCGCCAGGTTTAACATTGATGGGCGATTAGGTCGTTCAGTGCCACCCTACAAAAATGATAAGAACTTTCATGAACACGATATTGAGAAGATTTTTATCGATGCTGAAAGCTCTTTGGGTTGCACACGGTTGAAAATAAGCAACACTGAAAGAAGAAACACCATTGAGAATCGTGTTGCTCTGGTATTTACCCGTGACTAGTGCCTTTCTTCGATTTGCTTGTGGATCTTGCAGGAAGAAGCTGAAGGCTCGAATTACTGATTCTGGAAAAAAAGCTCATTGCTCATGCGGGCACAGGTTTATTGTCCCTGGAATCGATCATACCAAGCCTGATTGCGGCGAACCGAAAACAACAAAGTCGCCTGTTGTGGTTATTAGTCCGTCGGTCTTTGAGCAAGAAGAGTTTCCAGAAGAGATTACCGAAGAACTTCCCGCATTTGGAAGCCACGTTGGACAGAGAAACGCAGCCAGATAGGGTCGAGGCGCTATAGTCTTCCGTAACTGGTCGTCTCACGAGGCCAAGCGAGCTCTACCGGACGGTGTCAAGGGTGTGGTGCGTCTCGCTCAAATTCCGCAGGAAGTCGTGTTGATTGACACGGCATGCTCGACAGCACCGTACGATCCGGCGACTCACCCAATGCTACTACGCCTTCTTAATCCGGAATCTCTGCTTCGACCAGTTTGGCCAGGAGTGTAAGCGATTCCTGCCAGCCCAGGTAACAAGCTTCGACAGAAATAATATCGGGGATTCCTTCCTGTACAGCATGCAGTTCGGTGCCACAGAATACCTTTTTCAGCGTGATGGTTACCGTCATGGCACCGGGCAGGTTAGGGTCGTCGAACTTATCGGTGTAGCGTAGCCGTTCATGAGGCATGAGTTCGAGATACTCGCCGCCAAACGAGTGACTCTTGCCGGAGGTGAAGTTGGTGAACGACATCTTGAACGTGCCGCCTACCCTGGCGTCCATTTGATGCATCTTGCCGGTAAAGCCGTTGGGTGGCAGCCACTTGACCATGGCGTCGGCATCCAGGAAGGCACGGTAGATACGTTCGGGAGGGCAACGCAGGACACGGTGAAGACGAACGGTGCCGGGCATGGGGGAATCCTTGCTGGGAGAGTTTGATGGTAAGCGTAACTGTCAGTTCTAGTTTGACCAGAACGGGGGTGCTCGACAACTGAAATTACCAGTGGCTCGTGCGCACCATGAAACAGAGCGTTTCAACTACCGCATCGCCGTGTGCGCGCGGGTTGTACAGTAATGTACAGGATAGGGCTGTGACTGAATTGTGGTGGGAGAGGAAGTGCGGCGAGTCAATTTCAACTGTTGAAGATGTGGAGATGCTGGGTTGTGGGGAACTCCGCGAGTGGAATTGGAGAGCGGGTTGTTGAGAATGTAGGGTGGGTCGAGCGTTAAAGTTTCCCGTAACAAGATCGCTCGCAAAACCAAGCGAGCCCCACCGGGCGGCGGCAAGGGTGCGGTGCGTCTCGCTCAGTTCCGCGCGACGTCTTATTCGTTGGCAGCGCACGATCGACAGCACCCTACGGTTCTGGAACCTCTATCGGAAAGGTCTTCGCTCCTTCGCCCCAGTTAGCCGGATAGATGCCAGCCTTGACGCAACGATGAAATGTAGACCAAGGATAATCGCGTACTCTCTTCACTAGTCGGTGCTTCACCGGGTTGTAATGCAGGTAATCGTAATGATGAATCAGATCGTCTTCATCCTCAATGGTGTGTTCCCAGAAGCGGCGTTGCCAGACGCCACGCTCCTTGCGCCGTCGACGTGATTCAGACACCGGTCCTTCCGCGCCGCCAGCAGCCAGGTAGGTTCTTGTGAATTCTTCTTTGATCTGTTTCCATCGTGTGGAGTAGTCAGCATCCTTCGTCGGCAACGTCCAGATGGCATGCAGATGATCAGGAAGCTGCACCCAGGCATCAATCGTGAAAGGCAAGTCTTTCTTGACCGTCTCGATGGCATCATGCAAATGAGTACGGGCCAAGTCGGAAGTAAGAAACGGCCTTCGGAGATGGGTAACCACCGTAAAGAAGTAGGTCGCACCAGGCACATAGTTGCGAATATAATTTGGCATGGCCGCAGTATAACGAACGAATGCAGGGTGGGTCGAGCGCTAAAGTCTCCCGTAACAAGATCTCTCGCATATCCAAGCGAGCCCCACCGGACGGCGGCAAGCGTGCGGTGCGTCTCGCTCAGGTTTCGCGTGACGTCATGTTGGTTGACAGCGCACGCTCGACAGCACCCTACGTATAGCATCGGGTAGGGTGGGTCGAGCGCTAAAGCCTCTCGTAACAGGTCGTCTTGCATATCCAAGCGAGCCCCACCGGGCGGTGGCATGCGTGCGGTGCGTCTCGCTTAGATTCCGCGAGACATCTTGTTTGTTGACAGCGCACGCTCGACAGCACCCTACGGTTTCGGCGAGCCACCCTACGCTACTGTGGCGGCCAGAACTCCGTGCCAATACACCATTCAGCTACCAATCAGTGCCTTAATACCTTCCATGAATAGATTATAAGCCAGCCTTATTAGCTCTGCTCGTTGCGGAAGATAGCTTGCAATGTTCGGCTTAATTGTCGCATCGTAAGCTTTGATTACTTGAGATGTCACATCTGTTCCAGACTCTCTTAGTATTGCATCGAGCCGTACCTGGTATTGACTTGCATATAGCGATTGACGTCGCAATTCTCCCATTCTCATACCTTGGTGCAAATTCTCAAACAAGATATTGAAAGCTCGGTCATGTTGTATTATTTTGATTCGCTTCAGTCGCTCCTTCTTAAGGGCAACTCCATCGATAAAGAAAGTGTTGTTTGATTCGTAAGGCACGACAATGTCATCAATTAGTTGCGGGAATGTTAGATGCGTAAGGTATAAGGGCGAACTGTGCCCTTCGCACTCTGCATATACCGAGAACTTCTTCTTGAATTCATTGTCCATGGGTACTCTTATAGTTTCATTATGATGTCAGGGATAGCTGCATCTCCATATTGATTGTATCCTAACGGGTGTTGATCGAAATGTGAACCCTCTAAAGCAACGTCGTCGAATCGATCAACTCTAAATAGCTTCCAACCAAGAGGCTCTCCTTCTTCACTGTATCCGCTTTCTTGGTAGGCCCTTAATAATTCATTACCATGGCTATTAAATCCGATACAGCAAGGCAGAATTATTCTTTTGCCCCCGCCATTGTACATTACTCCTAACCGACTCATATCTGAAATTGCAGATATGAGTTTTTCCGAGATCGAAGCTGCGACATTCATGGGTCACTCCTAACTGCACCCGCTCGTGCTGCCGCAACTATCGCACTTCAAGCAGGTGCCGTTTCTTACCATCGTCATCGAGCCGCACTCTGGGCAGGGGTCGCCTTCGTAGCCTTTTAATCTGGCGACACGGACTCGGTCGGCTTGTTGGGCTTTCTTGTCGCTGACCACGGCGACTTTGGCTTTGGTTTCAGTCTTGCTGTGGCCGTTGCCGTTTCCATTACCATTCCCGTTGCCTACGGGGTTGAGGCGGTTGGTTTTGGGGGTGATGAAGGGTTGCGGGCGCTGGGGGACGGTGCCGGTGGCGACGGCGGCGGCTTTGGTGGCGCCGGCGCCTTCTAACGCTCCACCGCCGATGGCGTCGCTGCGGAGATCTTCGTGATCGGCGGTCTGCACGTGAGCCAGGTCGTGGCGGCCTAGATAGGTGATGGCCAGTTCGCGGAAGATGTAGTCGATGATCGACGTCGTCATGCGGATGTGGGGGTTGCCCTGCACCATGCCGTTCGGTTCGAAGCGGGTGAAGAGGAACGCATCGCTGAACTCTTCCAGAGGCACGCCATGCTGCAGGCCGATGCTGATGGCGACGGCGAAGCAGTTCATCAAGCTGCGGAAGGCGGCACCTTCCTTGTGCATGGTGATGAAGATTTCGCCGAGCGTGCCATCGGGGTACTCACCAGTGGTGAGGTAGACTTTGTGGTTGCCGATGGTCGACTTCTGAATGTAGCCGGCCCGGCGATCGGGCAGACGACGGCGGAGAGCCTGGAAGCGCTGAACAGCTTTCTCAGCAGCCTTCATGGCAACAGTCATCGGTTCGGGTGTGACCTCGGCCTCGGCTTCTTCCAGTTCATCGCTGCTGGTGTTGAGCGGCTGGCTGAGCTTGCTGCCATCCCGGTAGAGGGCGTTGGCCTTGAGGGCGAGCTTCCACGACAGCACATAAGCGTTGTGGACATCTTCCAGCATCGCGTCCTGCGGCATGTTGATGGTCTTGCTGATGGCGCCGCTGATGAAGGGTTGCACGGCAGCCATCATGCGGATATGGGCTTCATAAGCGATGAAACGCTGACCCTTTTTGCCGCACCGGTTGGCGCAATCGAAGACGGGGTAGTGTTCCACCTTCAGATGGGGCGCGCCTTCGAGCATCATGGTGCCGCAGACATAGTCGTTGGCCTCTTCGACCTGGGCCTTGGTGAAGCCGAGGGCGGTGAGGACATCGAAGCTGGGGTTATCGAGCTGGGCCTGGGTGTAGCCGAGGGTGTTCTTGAGGAACTCGTCGGTCAGCGTCCAGCGGTTGAAGGCGAAGCGGAGTTCGAAGACGCTCGGGAGCATCTTCTGGATGGTGTTCAGCAGTTCGTCGGTGAAGCCCTTCTGCTTCAGGCTGGCGAGGTTGATGTGCGGGCAGCCATCAAGCGTGCCGGCCCCACGGCAGTAGCGTTCGATGCTCTTGATCTGGTCTTCGGTGTAGCCCAGGTGTTCGAGAGCCTGGGGCACCGAGGAGTTGATGATCTTGAAGTAACCGCCGCCGGCGAGCTTCTTGAACTTGACGAGGGCAAAGTCGGGCTCGACGCCGGTGGTATCGCAATCCATGACGAGGCCGATGGTGCCTGTCGGGGCGATGACGGTGACCTGGGCGTTGCGGAAGCCATGCTTCTCGCCAAGGGCGACCATGCGGTCAGCATCTTCCCGGGCGGCGGCCAGCATATCCTGCGGGCAGTGGGCCTGATCGAGGGGCACCGGTTTGACGGTGAGGCCTTCGTAGTCTTGCAGGTTGGTGTAGGCAGCGCGGCGATGGTTGCGGACGACACGCAACATCGCATCTTTATTGGCGCTGTAGCGGGGGAACGGCCCGACTTCCGCAGCCATCTCGGCACTGGTGGCGTAGCTGTGGCAATGGAGGATGGCAGTGACGGCACCGGCGATGGCCCGGCCCTTTTCCGAATCGTAGGGGATGCCCTGCACCATCAAGAGGGTGCCAAGGTTGGCGTAGCCAAGGCCGAGGGTGCGGTAGTCGTACGACTTCTGCGCGATCGGATCGCTGGGGAACTGGGCCATGTAGACGGAGACTTCGAGAACGATCGTCCAGAGCCGAGTCGCATGGCGGTAGCTGGCGATGTCGAACGTATTGTTTTTGAAGAAGGTCATCAGGTTCAGCGACGCCAGATTGCAGGCGGTGTCGTCGAGGAACATATATTCGCTGCAGGGGTTACTCGCATTGATCCGTCCATCGACGGGGCAGGTGTGCCATTCGTTGATGGTGGTATCGTACTGCACGCCGGGATCGGCACAGGCCCAAGCGGCTTCGCAGATCTGGCCCCAGAGTTCCTTGGCCTTCAGTTGCTTGCGCGGCTTGGCTTCACGGCCTTCCTTCTTCGCCTTCTCTCGTTCGACTCGGCCATAGAGGTTCCAGACCGAATCGTTGATCATCGCCTGCATGAAGTCGTTGGTGATGCGCACCGTGTTGTTGCTGTTCTGGCCCGAGACGGTGTTGTAGGCGTCGCTGTTCCAGTCGGTGTCGTACTCGACGAACTCCATGCCGGTGACGCCCTGCTTGGCCAGTTGAATCGTGCGCTGCACGTAATTCATGGCTACGCAGTTCTTCTTGGCTTCGATCATCGCCTTCTTGAGGGCGACGTTCTGAGTTGGATCGAAACGATCCTTCACGTTGCCGGCGGCAGCGGGCTGGCAGGCGGCAAGGACGTTCTTGAGTGAACGCTTGGTGATCTTGGAGCCGGCGACGAGGGATGCCACTTTCTGTTCTTCGATGACCTTCCAGTTGATGAAGGCTTCGATATCAGGGTGATCAAGATCAAGGACGACCATCTTGGCTGCCCGGCGTGTGGTACCACCCGATTTGATCGCGCCGGCTGCACGGTCGCCGATGCGGAGGAAGCTCATCAGGCCGGAGGACTTGCCGCCACCGGAGAGTTGTTCGCCTTCGCCACGGAGCTGGGAGAAGTTGGAACCGGTGCCTGAACCATACTTGAAGATGCGGGCTTCGCGCACCCACAAGTCCATGATGCCGCCTTCGTTGACGAGATCGTCGCTGACGCTCTGGATGAAGCAGGCGTGGGGCTGGCAGCGTTCGTAGGCGCTGGTGGCCCTGGTGAGCTGGCCCGTCTTGGGATCAACATAGGAGTGGCCCTGGGGTGGGCCTTCGATGCCGTAGGCCCAGTGGAGGCCGGTGTTGAACCACTGCGGGCTGTTGGGTGCGGCCATCTGAGTGGCGAGCATGTAGCAGAGTTCGTCGTAGAAGGCGCGGGCATCGGCCTCGTTGGTGCCGAAGTAGCCACCCTTCCAGCCCCAGTAGGTCCAGCAGCCTGCCATGCGGCTGAAGACCTGTCGGGAATCGGTCTCGTGACCGACGCCATCGATCTTGCCGCCGACGGGTTGAGATCTTTGCAACCAAGTGGGCATGCCCGTTTCGGGGACCTTCTCGTAGGTCTTGGCGACGCCGGCCTTGCGGAAGTACTTCTGGGCGATGACATCGACCGCGACTTGCGACCAGCCATCGGGTATCAGGATGTCCTTCATCTCGAAGACGACCGAGCCGTCGGGATTACTGATCCGACTGGTGCGCGGCACGAACTTGATCGAGGCGTAAGGGTCCTGCCCGGCGGTGGTGTAGCGGCGAGTCATGCGCATATGGCTGATCCTTTGCCATGAAGACAAAATCAGACGGCAATAGAAGACAGAACCACTTCCTGTGGCCCGTCTTTATTGTACCGTCATGGGAGAGAGCGAAATAGTGTACAGCAACATGGGTTGCATCCTTGCAATGAGCTTTTCCCTGACTATTCGGCAACGGCGAGTCGTGCCGAAATCGTCTCGTTCCAGACCCTCAGTCGAACTGAGGTTTGGCATCTTAACTTGGGTGGGGGGCATGTTCAAGGATTAAGTTGGAAGATGGTAGCGATTGTTCCGAAGGTACCGGTGGCGCAAGTAGTTGGGGCGAGGGATTTTTTGAAGACGAGATGTAGATAGAGTAAGGAATAGCTGTATCTCCACTCAGCAACATCCATAAATGCTTATATGGCAACAGTTTGCGATTGACAAGCATTGTGCTTGTCAATCGCTTGTATGATATGGCTCTTCATCAAATCTGTCTGTTTAGTTGTTTTTGCCGTCTTCTACGGGAAACCGGCTCGATTACTTCGGTTGGCTCAAGACGGCTGGCGGTGGCACCGCATGTCGTGGTTCGTACTCGGTCTGCGGCAGCGGTTCCACAAACGGCTTGGTGAAATCGACTGTTACCATGCTGCCAGCCTGGAACTCCACCTTACGGGTTTCGATGACGCCATGACCATCGACATTGCCCTGCATGGTGAGGGTGTAGCTGTACCGATTGCCCACAAGTAGATCCTGAGTAGAGAACTCTCGGATGCGGCCAACCATGCGAAGCGGTTGGTTTTGAACAAACAACTCAGCGTTGGCATCCGGCAGCAACACCGTGATGCGGGCCTTGAGACTGCTGGCTGGTGCCACTGGCACTGGCTGGGCGCTGGGCACTACTACATAAGTCGGGCCAGGGTAGGGAGCATACACCACTCCGGGAGCGTAGTAACCCCGGAAGCCATAGCCTGGATACCCGCCACGAAACCCGAAACCAAACCCGACATATTGAGCCGAGGCGAAGCTGGGAATCGCTACCACAGCAAGCAGGCTCAGGAGCAACAAGCGGAACATGAGACACCTTCATTCGAGACAGTTACAGAGAGATCGCTTCCTATCGTAAGGTCGACCAGAATAAGTTGCCGGCACGATGAAAAGAGGATGAGCCAAAAAACTGTCTCTTCTCATGAGTGTCTGGAATACGGTGTAGGTCGAGTTTGAGAGGTGGGAGTTACTCCGAAAGCAATTCCTTCGGCTCTATTTCCCGAAAGGCAGAGTGGTGAAACCACCCATCTCCATCTTTCAGAAAACATTGAAACCTCACTCTCAAACCCTAAAATGCCTTCATCGAACACGAGGTATCTCATCACCATGTCACGACGCATTCGGATTGGCGCAGTGACGTATTTGAACACCAAGCCGCTCATTTATCAGTTGGAGCAGTTGGCTCCTGATGCGGACGTGATCCTCGATTTGCCGAGCCGGCTGGCGGATCAGTTGAGTGCCGGGCAGTTGGATGTCGGCCTCATTCCTATTGTTGAAGTCTTTCGTGGTAACGGTTACCGCATCGTGCCGAACATGGCCATTGCTTCGAGCGGCCCGGTGCTCAGCGTGACGGTCTTCAGCAAGGTACCCTGGCAACAGATGCGGACGCTTGCTCTCGATGAGGGTTCCCGTACCAGCGCCGCTTTGGTTCAGGTATTACTGCGGAAACGGTATGGCCGATCGGTCGAGACTCGGCCGTTCCTGATGAATCAGCCTGCGGAAGAGTGCGATGCCGATGCGGTCTTGCTCATCGGCGACCGTGCCATGAAGGCGGCCCTGCCTGGCTATCCCTACAGTTATGATCTCGGCCAGGAATGGACCGAGTGGACAGGGCTGCCCTTCGTCTTCGCCGTCTGGGCGGTTCGGCCTGGCGTCGATCTCGGCCCTGCTGCGGAAGCCTTGCTCGAATCCAAACGGCGCGGCATGGAGAATGTGGCCGAGATCGCCTGGAACGAATCACAGCAACTACAACTCGACCCCGCCTTCTGCCGACGCTATCTGACCAATATCATCAAGTTTGATCTCGGCACACGGGAATGGGAAGGCCTTCGCCGTTTCCATACCCTTGCCGCCGAGCTGGGACTGGCTCCACAAGAGGTGACCTTTGGCGACTATCGCACCAGCACAGAACTCAGCACGCTCGCTGCCACTCGCTAATGTGGGAACTTGCGCCAGCGAGACGACACGGCCTATTCCTGTCGTGCGTGGCAAGGAACGTCCCGAACTGCTGCCCGCCCCCAGGAACACCGAACCGGCTGGCGACATCACGCCGATCCTCAAGAAGGCAGTCGCCGGCCAGCGATTGACTAAAGAAGAAGGCGTTCGGCTGCTCCGCTCCAACGATCTCATCGCCATCGGCCAGGCTGCTCTTTCCGTCACCGAACGACTGCATCCGGAGCCGTACCGCACTTACAACATTGATCGCAACATCAACTACACCAACGTCTGTGCCGCGGTGTGCGACTTCTGTGCCTTCTACCGCAAAGCCGGCGACAGCGATGCTTATGTGCTGAGCCGGGAAGAGTTGTACAAGAAGATTGAGGAAACGATTGCCGTCGGTGGCGATCAGATTCTTTTGCAAGGGGGTAATCACCCTTCGCTGAAACTCGAATGGTACGAAGACCTCTTCCGTGATCTGAAGGCCCGCTTCCCCAAGGTGAATCTGCACGCTTTCAGCGCCTCGGAGATATGGCACTTCCACAAGCTCAACAAGCTGCCGGTGAAGACCGTTTTGGAACGGCTCAAAGCAGCGGGCCTCGGCAGTCTGCCTGGCGGCGGTGGTGAAATCCTCACCGACCGTGTTCGCAAGGCAATGACCAAGAACAAGGTGCTGACCCAGGAATACCTCGACGTCCATCGCACCTGGCATCAGCTTGGTGGCAAATCGACTTGCACCATGATGTTTGGACACATCGAATCGCTCGAAGAAAGAATCGAACATCTTGATGTGCTCCGGCAACTCCAGGACGAAATGGGTGGCTTCACTGCCTTCATCTGCTGGACCTTCCAGCCCGACAACACCGAGATGGCCCACATCCAGCCGGTCGGTGCGTATGAGTACCTCAAGACCCAAGCCGTCGCCCGGCTCTATCTGGATAACATCCCCAGCATTCAATCTTCGTGGGTGACGCAGGGGCTACAGATCGGCCAACTGGCTCTCTACTATGGAGCCAACGATATGGGCAGCTTGATGCTGGAAGAGAACGTCGTCTCCGCAGCAGGCACGGTGCATCATTTGACGTTGGAGCAGATCAAGACGGCGATCAAAGAAGCGGGGTATATACCGAAGCAGCGGAATGTGTTCTACCAGTACATCGATTAGTGTTGCCATCACGCTCCGCGTGATGGTCTGGATTGTAGTCCTCACTCTCCGAGTGAGGACGCAGAGAGTAACTGACTACTCCAGAATTATTGTGACAACGACCAGTCTCCGCTTCATCACGCGGAGCGTGATGACTACAAACCAATCTCCTGAATGGGATCATCTGGCTTCGCCTGGTACGGACTGGGCGACAGTGAGAACGGCCCGGTGAGATCGCCAGGGATCACCCAGGTGCCATGAATGGAACCTTCGCCATCGTACTGGCCGCTGTAGATCACCTTGTGCTTGCCGATGTACTGTTTGACGAAGCTGAGCTTCCCGGCTTCGTATTCGCCCTTGATGACAAATAGGCCGATGATGTCCTTCCCGCCGCCGCTGACGACGCCGTCATTGAATTTGAGCGTGAAGTCTTCCATGAACTGCCTGCCGAAGTAAGGCTGCTCCCAGAAGCCACGCCATAAACCTGATGGTAACATTACTCTTTCCCCTGCCTGATTGTCTGCCGCATTGTAGACGGGACAAAAGATGGACGTGAGATATTCTCCATTATTATTGCCGCTTCCATGATAGCCTGAAGCGCCAGCAAGGGGGCGCGTGCAATCGCAAGGTCCACCCTCGCTGGCGCTTCAGGCTGCCATGGTGAAGTCAGACTGCCTTCGCTGCTTTCGAGACGGAGATGGCAGAGCCTTCGGCTACGAAAGCCGACGCTGGCGGTTGGCTGAGTGCTTCCACAAATTGGCTACCATACATCGCTGCCACATCGCATCGGAACCACGACTTATTAGCGTTCCACACTCGCCAACTGGGATGCTTCACTTCGTACTCCACAACGCTCTTGTCACGTTGGGCCACGTAACCCCAATAGTGCTCGGTGATGAAAGCCTCTTCGGAATCAGCCACCAGCAGCTTCGGCTCTCCGGTGAAGACCGCCCCGAGTTCCTGCCAATTGTCGTTGTGCTTCCATCGATAGATCGCTTCGCCGGGCACATCCCGTTCGGGCAGCACCACCGTCGAACGCATCGGCAGAGCGACGTAGTTCTCGTTGTAAATCTGTTTAGCGATGGTAGCGATGGCCCAGCGGGGAACGATCTCTTTCACGAACGCCACCGCCCGCCGCCAGCCCTCAGGAGCTTTCTTGCGGATGTAGAACCGCAGGTTGACCTCATCGAAGTTCACATGAAAAGGAATCTGCCAGCCGAGCACACGGGTATCGGTGAAGCGGAAGCCCACCATGCTAACGAAGTGCTGGCCGTTGAAGGTATCCAACTCCGTACCCGCCGGCACCAACGGCTCCAGAATAGCCGGGTCAATGCGATAGTTGAGCATCACCAGCGTTCGCCAGTCGGCAGTGAGGAAGGGTTTTGACATAGTGCTTATACTAGAGATTTGTTTTCTCAGTAGAAATGAAGCAAGAGCATTCAGGCACCCGAGAACACGACCATGGCTGATCGTATCCTCATCCGCAGCACCGAATCTCGTTCCACGACTTTTCTCGTGGGCGGCGGCGGACTTCTTACCATCATTGCCGCTATCGTCGTCGGCATCGTGACGGGCAACATTTGGCTAGCCCTGACGCTCGGCTTCATCGGGCTGATCCTCCTCTTCGCCGGCTTCTTTGTGGAAGCCAAGCGGGTTCGAGAGTTGATGTGGATCACTCTGGAACCCAACCGTTTCACCATTACCGATAACATCGGCGAACGGTCCTTCAACGACGACGACATCGTCAGCATCTCCCTGCAATACAAGGACAACTTCGACAATGGCAACCATACTTCGACCACCCGTACCTTCCGGGTCTGGGTCGTTTCCAGCGCCGACCGTCCCGAACAGATCGAGATGAAGAGCAAGATCAAGGTCGGTGACGCTGATCCGCTGCATGGCTACATCAACCGCATTGTCAAACTGCTGAAGGACCGGGCGGATGGCGAACGGCTCAAGAGCCTGAGCGTACTCGGCGAAGGCTGGGAACTCACCGGCAAGACGCTGATCCTGCGTGATCCCAAGAAAGGAGAGACCGAGACGCCGCTCGGGGAGATCGTCGCCTGCATGAACAGCGAAGAGAAGCTTAAACTCTGGAAACGGGGCGAGGATGAGTCCTTTGCAAGCGTGCCACTCGATGCCGCCAATGCCCACTTGCTGCATCTGTTTTTGGAAGAAGAACTGGCTCGTCGCCCGGATCAGGACAAGGGCGCGCCACCCGCCGGGCAACTGGGTCGCATCATTTTTGAACGCAAGCCCAGGAAAAGCCTGAGCATCACGCTGCTGGTGGTTGCCGGGGGGTTGGCCTTGATTGTGGGCCTCATGTTTTTCGGCGTTCTCGCCGGCGGGGGCAAACAGAAAGAACTCGAACCGGTCATCATCATTGCCAGTATCATGGGGGTGATCTCGGTCTTGCTCGTCCTGGCTGCCTGGGTTAACACCAAGTCGCTGTTCCGTTGCCATGAGTATGGCGTTTATCAGCGCAGCATCATGGGCGAAGCCAGGCTGCTCTACAGCGAAGTCGAGGCGTTCACCTACTCCGCGACTCGTCACTATCACAATGGCGCGTACATCGGTACGCACCTGAGGTTGGCCTTTATCCCCAAGGCCGAGTTGACCAAGTCCAAGATCGTCTACAAAACTACTGTCAAGAACGTCGACAGTTCCCTCGATCAAATGCGCGACGAGATCGCCAAGATGATCGGCTCTCGAATGTATCGAGAAGTGAAGGAGGGTAAGAGCGTGAAATGGAACGAGACCCTCACGCTGGAACCTGGCATACTCCGTTACATCCCGACTTCCTTATTCGGCAAGAAGCCGCCTGAGACCATTGCCTACGTGACGATCTCGGGGCATAACCTTCAACAGGGCACTCTGTCGCTCTTCAAACGGGGCCTGCCCAAGCCTATCGTCAGTACCGGCAGCACGACACAGAACTTCTTTCCCGGCTACTTCGCTTTCATGGCTCTATGGGAAGACGCCCGCGCCAATCCATCACCTGCCCCCGTGCCCGTGGCAGAGCCTGAGTTTCCTGATGTCCGCAAGGATGAGTTCAACAGGGGTAGGGCACGCTGTGCGTGCCTCACAACGGCTTGTCATTCTCACTTTAAATCGTTGTGATGAGATGTCGGTATTGAGAGGCACGCACAGCGTGCCCTACGAATCACTTTCCTTCAGAGGCCTGAACCATGCACACTCGAACAATTCTCACTCTCGGTTATCTGTTCCTTTTGTTACCGGCGGCCACGGCCCAGGAGACAGCTGAGAATGTCATCAAGCAGGCCATCCAGGTGGCAGGCCTTCCCGCCGACAAAAAAGCCTACCACCAAACCTGGACGGAGCAGGGCAAGCTCACCCTCGGCGCAGCTACGTTGCCCTATGAATCAAAGTGGTACTACGAACCAGCCAGCAAGTTCCGCTTCGAGATGAAGGCGGAGTTCCAGGGGCAGAAGATGGATGTTCTCTTCATCCACAATGGCAACAAGGCCAAGGAAACCTTGAATGGCAATCACCAGATGTTGCAGGGGGATAAACTCGAAGAGTCGAACTACTCGGCTTACGTCTTCTGGGTCAACTCTCTGATCCCGCTTGTCGAGGAAAAGGGTTTCACGCTCAAGCTCCTTGGCGACAAGGAGTTCGCCGGCAAAGCGGTGACCAGTGTGCAGGTAAGCAGGGAAGGTTACCGGGAGATGATCCTGCACTTCGACAGAAAGACCCATCTCCTGGCCGGCTGTTCTGATCGTGTCAAGGACGAGGCTCAGGGGTGGAAGGAAGTGCCTCAGGAGACTGAGTACTTCGACTACGTCAAACTGCCCAGCGGCGAAATGATATTTACCGGCATGAAAGTCAAACGTGACGGACAACTGCTGCTGGAATCCAAGCTGAGCGACAGCAAAAGAATCGAAGGCTTCAAGCCAGAACTGTTCAAAATCGATTAGTCTTGTTATTAAACTACAAGATGAAGATGTGGCAGGGGTCAGCGATACTCCGCTGCCCCCTGCGAAACGTGCAATCATTTTTGCCAGCATGCAGGGGGCAGATGAGTACATCTGACCCCTGCCACGGCAATTAACGGTTTGAACGAGTCCAGAACTAGCTCTTCGGCATCAACACCGTGTCGATCACGTGAATGACGCCATTCTTGCACTTGATATCAGCTTTGATGACCTTGGCGTTGCCGATCCACACTTCGCCATCTTTGACCTTGATGGGGAACTTGCCATTGAGAGTCTCAGCATCCTGACCATCCATCTTGATCGCGTCAGCAGCCATCACGTTGCCTTTGACGACGTGAGCCTTGAGAATACCGGTGAGCTTGGCCTTGTCAGCCAGCACAGCCTTGAGCGTTTCTTCGTTGATCTTCTCGAAGGCGGCATTGTTGGGTGCGAAGACGGTGAACGGGCCATCCCCATTGAGGACATCGACCAGTTCCGCAGCCTTGACGGCTGTCACCAGCGTGGAGAAATCCTTGTTGTTCATAGCGGTGCCGACGATGGTTTCCTCAGCATAGCGGGCAGCCACAACGGTGGTGGTGAAGGCAAGGCCCAGAGCCAACACAAAAGCGATACGACGAAGCATGGAGCAACTCCTGTAGAGAGGACAGACAATCTCCGCCCACGACTGAACAGCCGTGCTGACAAACAAGCGGGATCATCTTATTTCAGGGTGATGATGTGATTGGTTCACCCTATGCCATGCAGTACGATGGTAACGATTGGCTGGATGCAGTCGGCAGGAAAATATTTAGCCGCTTCCTACGTCCCTCTTGTATGGCCCCACAGATCGATATGCAGCCGTGGCCCGAAACGATAGCCATGCGTCTTGCACAGCTCCGCGATCCATCGCCCTTTCTTCACCAACTCTTCAACACTCGTTGCCTGGGGCATCAGGAAGATGTGATCCTTCGGCGCTGTCGGCAGTTGAGCCAGCAACTCCTGCACTTCGATAATATCCCCGGGCTGATCGATCACGAACTTGAACTGGTAGGGATAGCGTTCCATGAACTGCCGAATGACTTCCAGGTTGATGCGATCACGTTCATGTCGTTCGGCCCAGCCGCTTTCGGTTGATGGTGTTGAATTAGACAGCTTGGGGCTGAGGCTCATCAAATCAGCCTGAATCGGTTTAAATACCGTCGCCGCTGTTTCGATGGTGATGTGGTAACCCGCCTCTTTCAGCTTCAAGCACAGCATTTCGATCTCCGGGGCAATCATCGGCTCGCCGCCGGTGAGGACCGCATACTTGCAATCGTACTCTTTGATCTTCTTCAGAATATCATCAACCGACTGGTTGTTTCCCTCCGGGTTCCACGAGGTATAGGGCGTGTCGCAGAAGCCGCAGCGCAGGTTGCACCCGCTGGTGCGCACGAAGACAGAAGGCATGCCCACCAGCATGCCTTCGCCCTGCACCGAGTAGAAGAGTTCCGCGATTCGCATGGTTCATAGTTGCCATCACGCTCCGCGTGATGGTCTGGATGGTAGTCATCACGCTCCGTCGTGATGATCTGCCATGCGTTAGTCTTGCTGCCATCCCAATGCCAGAGATGACTTCATTTATTGTGACGATGGACGGTCTCCGCTTCCTCACGCGGAGCGTGAGGACTACCATCACACCCCCATGGTGTTGAAGCCACAATCGACGTAGAGACACTCGCCGGTAATGCCGCTGGCCAACGGGCTGCACAGGAAGAGTGCCGCATGGGCGACTTCCTCGGCGGTGATGCCCCGAGGGATCGGGCTCTTCTCAGCGGCATGCTGGATCATCTTTTCAATATCGCCGATGCCCTTGGCTGCACGGGAAGCGTATGGCCCTGCCGAGATGGTGTTCACCCGGATGCCATCCTTACCGTAGTTGAAAGCCAGTACTCGGGTATCGAGTTGCAGCGCTGCTTTAGAAGTCGACATGCCCCCGCCGTAGTGGGGCACGACTCGTTCGCCGCCAAGATAGGAAAGGGAGACGACCGAGCCGCCGGCTGTCATGAGTGGAGCGGTCACCCGCATCAGGCCGGTCAGTGAATAGGCGCTGATCGACAGAGCCTGCAGATACGCCGCCCGGCTGGTATCCCTTTGTGTCTTCTTCACTTCCGAACTGAAGGCGACCGAATGCACCAGAATATCGACCTTGGGAAAGTCCGCTTTCAGCTTGTCGCCCAGCCCCTGCAGGGAGAAGTCGCCATGCTTGACGTACCGGCGGTCGGTCTTGGTTTTCTCATCGACATCGGCCATGGTGTCGTAGCTGACATCGCAGGCGATCACTTTGTCGACTTTCAGCGATCCTTTGCCGTAGGGGAGCTTGCGGGCCTCAGCGTCCTGATCATTGCTGAGAAACATCTCGACAATTCCCGTCACCCTCGGGTGAACGGCAAAAACAAGCCTGGCCCCGGCAGCTTGCAGGGTTTTGGCGATAGTCCAGGCAAAGCTCTCATTATCGGAGACCCCGGTAATCAGTGCCACCTGACCTGACAAATCGATCGGAATCATGAAACAGTCCTTCTTCGAGTGCTGAACACGTAAGGTAATAATATACTTGTAGAAGAGGATGGCCTGACGAAGTTGGCCGACGCACGGGATTATGGAGCTGCGAGCGATGGCGGAGGGACCCACGAAACCCGAAATGCGAGTCGCCATCGGCATTGTCCGCTGGGAGGATCAGTTCCTCGTCGGTGCCCGTCGGGAAGACCAGACTTGGCCCGGCCGAGACGAGTTTCCGGGCGGCAAAGTTGAATACGGCGAGACCATCGACCAGGCAGTCTGGCGAGAAGTGCGTGAAGAGACCGGCATCGATATCCGCCTCATGAACTGGCGAAGGGAAATCATCATCCCCGCCGGGCATAAGAACCTGCGACTGGTCTTCGTTCTCTGCGAACCGATGGAAGACCTCGAACCCGAACCGCCCTTTCGATGGGTGAAACGGGAAGATCTGACGAAGCTGGAATTCCCGCCGGCGAACCAGCCGATTCTGCAGGAACTCATCAATCGTGGCGACGAGGGGGCGTGAGTTGGCGATAGGTTCTTAATAACCTAATTGCATTATTGGGTTCATCACATCGAAAGTCCTTTCCAGTGACCCTCCAACAACTCCTCAACATCCCGCTACCGATCATCCAAGCCCCCATGGCGGGCGTGCAGGATCATGCGTTGGCGGCGGCGGTTTCGGAGGTGGGGGGATTGGGGTCGTTGCCTTGTGCGACCATTGGCCCGGAGGAGATGCGGAGGCAGATGATTGCTCTGCGGGGGAAGACGAGTGGGCCGTTCAATGTGAACTTCTTTTGTCATGCGGAGCCGGGGGTGGATGAGGGGCGGGCGGCGGGGTGGCGATCAGTGCTGGCTCCTTACTTTGCGGAGTTCGGGGTGGATGCCAGCAGTATTGTGGCGGGGCCGCAGCGGTTGCCTTTCAATCATGATGCGGCGGATGTGGTGTGTGAGTTGAAGCCGGCGGTGGTGAGCTTTCATTTCGGGCTGCCTTCGGCGGAGTTGTTGGAGCGGGTGCGGGGGTGTGGGGCGAAGATTCTTTCGACGGCGACGAACGTGGCGGAGGCGACGTGGCTCGAGGCGCGGGGGGTGGATGCGATCATCGCTCAGGGGAGCGAGGCGGGTGGGCATCGGGGGATATTTCTCTCGAAGGATTTGAACACTCAATGTGGCACTCTTGCATTGGTGCCTCAGGTGGTGGCGGCGGTGAAGGTGCCGGTCATCGCGGCAGGGGGCATTGCCGATGCCAGGGGGGGTGGCGGCGGCGATGGCGCTGGGGGCGGCGGGGGTGCAGGTGGGGACGGCTTATTTGCTTTGCACGGAGGCGACGACGGGTGCACTGCATCGTGCGGCACTGAAGAGTGAGGCCCGGTTGGTGTCGGCGATCACCAATGTGTTCACAGGGCGGCCTGCTCGGGGGATTGTGAATCGGCTTATTCGGGAGTTGGGGCCGATCAATAGTGTGGTGCCGGAGTTTCCGTTGGCGGCTTCGATGTTGGCGGCGCTGCGGGCGAAGGCGGAGAGCGTGGGGAGGGATGATTTCAGTTCGATGTGGGCGGGGCAGAATACGAGTGGGTGTCGGGAGGTTTCGGCGGGGCTGATTACTCAGGAGTTGGCAGCGTATTAATGGTAGCCCGACGCGCTAGCGAGGGTGGACCTTGCGATTGCACGCGCTCCCTCGCTAGCGCGTCGGGCTGTCATAGTTTGCCCAGAAACTCCTTCATCGCTCGGAAGAAGCCGGGTGGGTGGGCGTTGTGGCTTTCGCCGTTGATCTGGTAGAAGGTCTTGTCTTTCGTTCCGGCGGCTTCGTAGAGTTGCTGGCCATGGTGGAGGGGTATGACTTCGTCGGCGTCGCTGTGGCCGATGAGGAGCGACTTTTGATAGTGGGCGAGCTTGCTCTTGTTGTCGTAGAGGTGCGACATCAGCCACTTCACGGGGAAGATCGGCATCATTTCCTGGCCACGATCGCGGATGGTGGTGAAGGGACTAAGCAGGATCATGGCCCGGTGATCTTTTTTCACCGATAATTCACACGCCATCGCACAGCCGAGCGACTGGCCCATGAGGATGATCTTGTCGGGCGGTATCTTCTTCGTTTCGGTCAGCCAGGTGTAGGCGGCGTCGGCACTGGCGTAGCAACCGGCTTCACTGGGGCTGCCGGTGCTTTTGCCGAAGCCGGGGTAGTCGTAGATCAGGACGTTGCAGTTTACTTCCTTGCGGATGGATTCGATGATCCAGGCATGGTTGGAGAGGTTGCCGGCATTGCCATGGTTGAAAAGGATGGTGAAAACGGCTTCTTTCTGGGGACACCACCAGGCGTGGATCGAATCACCGGTGCTGCTCTTGAGGGTGACATCCTCGAAGACCAGCCTCGGCGGCGGCGACCAGTACTGCCCGGCTGAGTAGGGGTGGTAGACCAGGTTCTTTTCGAAGCCGAGCAGCAAGCCGAGGATTCCCAGGTAGATGGTCAGCATGATGAGCACACTTGATCGGAGGCGTTTGCGGGCAGCGGGGAGACCGATGCGTTTGATGTCGGCACGGTAGATGTTGCCGCGGAGAAGGATGAGGAACAGAATGACGATGGCTACGAGCATGGCATTATTAGAGCATGGCGTAAGATAAGGTGCAAGGAAACGATTATGAATTGGTCTTCTCTGCGTTCCTTTGCGCTCTCTGCGATAAATATAAAACGCTGAGAGCGCAGAGGATCGCAGAGAGACAATGGAGAAGCAGATGTACTTCTTTCTGTTTACCTCTCTCTTCGTTGCTTCTCATTCGAATGAGGACCGAACTATGTATCCACATCCGAAGATCAACATTGGCCACCGGGGGGCGAGTGCCTACGCTCCGGAGCATACCTTCGCCTCCTACCGCCTGGCTTTGGAGTTGAAGGCTGACTTTGTCGAACCTGATCTACAGGTGACCAAGGATGGCGTGCTGATCTGCATGCACGATACGACGCTGGATCGCACCACCAATGCCAAGGAGGTCTTTCCGGATCGCAGTCGGGAGGTGAACGGGAAGAAGCGGTGGGTAATCAGCGACTTCACGCTGGCGGAGATCAAAACGCTGGACGCCGGGTCGTGGTTTGACAAGAAGTTCGCCGGGGAGAAGGTGCCGACGCTCCAGGAGATGATCGACCTGGTGCGAGGCAAGGCGGGGATTATTCCGGAGACGAAGTCACCGGAGGCTTACGAGAAGAGTGGCCTGGCGATGGAGAAGCTTTTGATGGAGCTGCTGAAGAAGAATGGTCTTGATAAGCCGGGGGCTGATCCGAAGACGCCGGTGGTGGTGCAGTCGTTCAGTCTGCCGAGTCTAAGGAAGATCAAAAAGGAGTTTGGTTGCGAGCTGCCGCTGATGTACTTGTTTGACCGAGCGGGGCCGGAGCTGATCAGCGAAGAGAACTGCAAGAAACTGAAGCTGGATATCGATGGCATCGGGCCGAACAAGAGTATTGTGCTCAACCGGCCCGAGGTGGTGAAGAACGCTCATGCGGCGGGGTTGACGGTGACCATCTATACGTGCCGATCTAAGAACACAGGGAACTTTGCCGATGTGAAGACGGAGATGAAGCACTATCTCGATCTGGGGGTGGATGCGATCTTTACGGATAACCCGGATCAGTTTCCGAGGTAGAAAGGACATGACATGCATTTCAAGGCGCAGATGACCGTAGTACTGAATGAGCCAATAGAGGTTGAGGGCGATCAAAAGGGTGAAGATGTCATCGGATACATCATCATGTTTGGCATCAATGCCCCTGATTTGGCTTCAGCCGCCAAGTATGCACATGATGTTGCATTGCGACCAAAGCAGCCTGATGGGACATTCCGCGAGTTCAGTGGTGTGGTTGATCAGGCGGAGATTCAGAGGATTGAGAAGAGTCATTGGGAGGACTTCATTCTGCAGAACGCCAAGAGAATAGATCAGGAAGGAGTCTACTATTCCACTGGATTGATCTTCTTCAGCGCGGATGAAAAAGAATAGAGCGTTCATTTATTGCGATCATCATTCAGCAGGCGCTACGACCCCTACAGGGTCGCCTGATCCATACCACAAACGACAATAACCCAGGGCGTTGCCCTGGGCTATCTTCTCTCACCCTTTGGGGCTATTGTTGGATCGACTTCTTAGTGACAAGTTCTTGTCGCCGCTCCATCACGACGGAGCGTGATGGCAACTTTAGAACTGGTCGAGGAAGAAGTGGTTGCCTCGGTAGTAGCGTTTGTTCTCGAACAGCGGGTAGCTGAAGTTCTGATCGAGGTAGGGAGGATAAGCCATCCAGGCGGGGGCGGGCTGGAAGTGCTGTCCCTGGATCGGCCAACGCTGATAGTTCGGAGCGTAGCTGTGGGGGAAGTAGTAGTACGGATAGTGGTACATCCGGTTGATATCGTCAGCCTTGGCGGTATCAGCGCCACCAAAGAACATCCCCAGACCGAGCAGGCCGGCCAGGAGCAGCGTCGTGCCGCGAGCGAACATGTGTGTATCCTCCATGAAGCAGCGTTCCCACGGCACCATCCGTGGCGTGCAGCCTACCGTAGTAGTTTCGGCCAACCGGGCACACGAATCGAAAGCAGGCTGCGGACTTCGATCAAGTTCGTGAGCGATTCCGTTCAGAAGATGCCGTCAATGTCGAGGAGGCCTGATTTGGTCAATGTGCCGGACAGGCTTTGCCTATTCCCATAAATCAGCTAGGTAGGCATCTTTTTCTCTCAAGTTCGATCCATGAACCAAACCGACGTGTGGGACAACCCGTTTCAGAGCCGTTATTCCAGCCCCGAAATGCTGGCCCTGTGGAGCCCGCAGCGGCGCATCGGCGTCTGGCGTCGACTCTGGGTCGCCCTGGCTGATGCGGAGTGTGAACTGGGGTTGCAGGCTGAAGATGGTTCGCCGCGCATCACCCAGGCACAGCTTGCTGAGATGAAAGCCCATCTCGATGACATCGATTTCGAGAAGGCAGCGAAGTACGAGAAGCAGTTCCGCCATGATGTGATGGCCCACGTGCATACCTTCGGCGACTGCTGCCCATCGGCCCGGGGGATCATCCATCTCGGGGCGACCAGTTGCTACGTCACCGATAATGGCGACCTGCTGCTGATGAAGGAAGGGTTGCATCTGCTGCGGGGGCAACTGGTGGCGGTGCTCGATGCCTTGGCTACCTTCGCTGAGACGTGGAAAGCGTTGCCGACGCTCGGGTACACCCACTTTCAGCCGGCACAGTTGACGACGGTGGGGAAGCGGGCGACGCTGTGGATGTATGATCTGGTGCATGATCTGGAAGAGATTGAGCATCGTTTGCAAACGCTCCGCTTCCGAGGGGTGAAGGGAACGACGGGCACCCAGGCAAGTTTCCTGTCGCTCTTCAAGGGTGATCATGCCAAGGTGCGTGAGCTTGACCGCCGGGTGGCGACGAAGATGGGGTTCGACAAAGTTCATGCCGTCACCGGGCAGACCTACACCCGCAAGGTCGATAGCCAGATTGTCGGCAGCCTGGCGGGGATCGGCGAATCGGCCCACAAGGCGGGGAACGATCTTCGGCTGCTGCAACATCATCATGAAGTGGAGGAGCCGTTCGAGAGCGATCAGATTGGTTCCTCAGCGATGGCGTACAAACGTAACCCGATGCGGGCGGAGCGGATGTGCGGCCTGGCCCGGTTCGTGATGAACCTTACCGCTAACGCCGCCCAGACGACGGCGACGCAATGGTTGGAACGCACCCTCGATGACAGCGTCAACCGCCGACTGACGTTGCCCCAGGCGTTCCTCGGCACCGATGCCCTGCTGCGGCTCTATCTGAACATCGCCCGGGGGCTGGTCGTGCATCCGGAGATGATCCACCGCAATGTCATGCAGCAACTCCCCTTCATGGCGACCGAAGAAATCATGATGCGAGCCACCCAGGCCGGTGCTGACCGCCAGACGATTCACGAAGCGATCCGGCAGCACAGCCATGCCGCGATGGCCCATGTGAAAGCGGGACGTGGGAATGATCTTCAGGATCGGTTGACTGCCGATCCCCTGTTCCACGGCATCGATATCAAAGCCCTCTCCAACCCGGTGCATTTCATCGGGCGTTCGACGGAGCAGGTGGAGGAGTTTTTACGTGAGGTGGTGCAACCGATTTTGGCGAGGCATGGGTCATCGAGGAAGATGAAGGCGGAGATTAGTGTCTAACAGGAGCGGCGCAGCGTCAGCTCGCCGATGATGGTGGCGGAGTTATTGCACACATTGCCGGCGGATTCTCATGTGATGTTGACGCCTCCACTCCGCACCGTGGCATACTCAGCAGCCCGTAGGAAATTGGTGAGGTAGTGAGACAGTGTGCAGTCAGGATCGCGTCCTAACTCGGCACGCAGCTTGTCCACTTCGGCCAGCAGCGCCCTTACTTCAGCGATGAACTCTGGCAATTCGTCTGGACTAACCCACAGGTTCGACTCCGCGAGCTTTGGTAGGAACTTGGCCCCGCGCCGTCGGACCGACTCCGACCCCCATAGGTCTGTCCGGGCGCGCTCGACGCCGGCCATGTGATGCCCGTCGTCCCAGTCAGTGAACTCGCGTAATTCCCCGGTGGCTAGATCATTCCAGAAGGCTGACACCACCAGCGACATTCCCACCTCCGTAGTTTTCAATGCTCGGTGCCATGGTTGCGTGTCCGCACGACTACCATGCTCCCAAATGATGAAGCCCCATTCTCTACTTTGGTGAGGGTGAAGTCAATCGTTCGGAGGAGACGGCTTAGAAACTGTGCCACACTCCGGCGTGGTACTCCACGTCGGGGTGTGGTTTCGGGGGATCGTGTCTCGTCACCTTGGTTCAAAGGGACACGACAAGCCGTAGCGGCACACTTCGAATAGTGGGGCCAGCTTGGTTTCGCTAGTGGACTTGTCACATGAGACTTTGGCGCTCAACCCTACTTGGCTATTGCATTCATGTAGCTAGTTCCGTGGCTTTTACCAGCGGCCCTGACCACACGAACTCCGGCACACCAGGTTGGTGGACCTCCCCGCCCAAGTCCAATCGATACCACCCGCCTCCGGTGTTGTGGTGCCCCCACATGGCTACCTGATCATTGAACAAGGCCTGCAAGAACTCGACGACTGCCTCGACGGTTCGCTGCTCCCCAACGGCTCGTGGTGCGGAAACGTCAGAGAAGTGGCCGTGTGTGATGTCATCGACTGATACCGTCAGCTCGACCCGGTCGTCGTACACCGCCACGCGACGGATTCCCGGATGCAACCCAGGAAACATCGCACACGGATCATCAGGCGTCTGGCCCTCGACCAACCCACGCCCGAGGAACCGCTCTCGTAGAATCGGTAGCAACTGTTCCGACAACGCACCCATTTATGCTACGCCTCCGGCTTAGGTCCTATGGTTTGCATATACACCACAACCATGCTTCAACTGATAAGGCCCCATTCTCTACTTTGGTGAAGGCGAAGTCAATCGTTCGCAGGAGACAGCTTAGAACCTGTGCCGCACTCCGGTGTGGTACTCCACGTCGGGGTGTGGTTTCGGGGACTCGGGTCTCGTCACCTTGGTTCCAAGGGACACGACAAGCGATGGCAGCATACTTCGACGTGAGTACACGTCGAAGTGTGGCACGGTCTCCGCGAGATATGGGTATCGAGAAAGATGAGGGAGGAGATTAGTGTGTGAGAGGAGCGGCGCAGCGTAAGCTCGCCGGTGATGGTAGCAGAGATATTGCACCTGCCACCGGCGGGCTAACGCCACGCCGCTCTTGTGTTAAATTCTTCACGGCTCTTCGCCATCGACGAGAAAGCGGTCAATTCTTGTGCCTTCCGGAAGGTCCTTCGCACCCCGATGAATCTGTGCCATGATGCTCTCATGGACCATGAGGTCATTAACCTCGATGTTGTCAACTTCTAGCGGTCCGCTCAACACCGGCGGAATTTTGAAACTCAGGCATTGGCCCGGTTCTGGTCGCATCCCTCGCTCCCAGCATAGTAGCGCAAGGTCGGCCATGAACCATTGGTCAAGATTTTCTTGTTTGTCGCGTTCAGTAAGGAAAGCCTTCCGTGATGGTGCGATCTCCGACAGTTGCCCAGCTATGATATCCAGAAACAGAACCCGCCCGGCTGAGTCTTCAAAAAACCAATCGCCAAACATCGTGAGCGAGAAAGGCCGAAGCGACTCGGGAACAAGCCATCGCCAGTGCAACAGAAGGCGATCACAGTCGAGGCCCGTCGCATCAATGGTGAGCCGCTTCCAATCCATTGTTAAGACCGCATGTTCCCTGGTGATAAGACGCCATTCTCTACTTTGGTGAAGGTGAAGTCAATCGTTTGGAGGAGATGGCTCAGATGTAACGAGAATCAAGCGGCAGGGTCAGGTGCTGCACATTATCCTGGCTGCTTTATGATCTGGCGGAGCGTCAGTCTCGCGGCTTCCTGCACGCGTGGAACATCCGAGCCTGATAACTTCACCAATGCCTTGAGAACAGCTTGTCGCTGCCTGACCGCATTGACAAGTGTTGCCGATTCGAGTCCTTCTGCGAGAACATTCCCCACCCTTTCCGATATGTCACGGTGATCGCCGCCTAGCCATGTAAGCGCTTCGAGATTAACTAGCGGGTCATCGGACGACAGCATGCTTTCCCATTGGGCAGCATTTCGTTTCGGAACCTGTGGCCCGATAGTGTGGTTCGGGAATCGATAATTATTAGAGATCATTTTTCCCGTTGAATCCTCTAGCCACAAGAGGGCAAGGCGATTTCCGATCAGTCCGTAGACTTGCCGACAGATATCGTGCCCGTTAATAACCGGAGATGATCGCACATCAATGCAATAACCTTTCAACCCTTCGTCCTTCTTCAATGTCGCTGCGTCTAAATCGATTCGCCAGCCAGTAGAAAACCCGAAACTACTAATCCATTTGCCAGAATCATCGAAGACATGGACCGCCGAAAAAGCTTGGCTCGGAATGTCGATAACCCTTGCGCCCTCGAAAAGAATGAAGCCCTTCTGTTCCTTTGCAAACACGTTTTTCCAGATGAACCACGGCTTGGGAGCCCTGATTCGATCTGGCTGGTATTCCTTCGGCAAGAGTATTGCCAGTTGCTTCGTGAGCTTAGCCTTGCGGTCTTGGTCCAGTTTTTGCAGGTCTACATCGACGTAGGCGGCCAGCGCCGGTTGGGGTTGTTGAGGACCGCCGTAAGTCACAAGCAGAAGTACTGCAACAATACCGCGAAGGGAAGCCTGCATAGAAGCACCTCTCTAACTAGGCTGCCAGCCATCTATCGCCCCGGTGGCAGCGTCACTTCACCGCCGTTGAGCCATGCTACTTTCGTGCCTGTCACTTTGTATGTTCCATCGCTCTGCTTCTTGTACTGTAGTTCGATGGTGCCGCTGAAGAAGCCTTCTTCTCGGCCGAAGGTGCCGCTGGCGGTGAGGTTGCCTTCGACAGTCAGGGTGTCTGATCCTTCGGCTCCGTTGACCTTGGCGGAGGAGACACTGCATGAACGGGATTCGTTCGGTAACAGAGCGGTGCGGACCCGCTGCATCATGGCGGCCTTGTTCATGCCACTCCAGCGGTAGTCCTTGGCCAGGTAGCGCTCGAACACGGCATGATCAGCCCGGTTGACGGCACGCATGAGTTCGTTGCTGATCCGCATAACCTGCTCCCGATTGGTTTCCTGCATCTCATCAGCCAGGTAGACGCCGGCCATCAATGCGGCGATGACGGCAAGACCGTAGAGGTGGGCGACTCGGCGGTTGGTCACGAAGAGGGCAAGCGGCACCAACCCAATGACGGCCAGGGTGAAGTAGGCCCACAGCGGTCGTTCGGCCAAAGCACGGTAGGCGACGAAGCCCACCAGCAGCCCGGCGATGAGGAGTAGCGTGTATCGCCCGACAGGATGATTCACCACCAGTTGCAGGAACTTGCTCATGAGTAGGCCTTTGAGGGAAGGGTTTCTCCATTTTAACTCTTATTTCATACGCATGACCAGTGGGAGTGAGCTAGAAATAAGATAGACTCGTGAGTTGTGGTTTTGCTCCTCTCCTTACCAAGGAGAGGTTGGGTGGGGTTCTGTGTCGCCGTAACTACCCCCTCCAACTCCCCCTTGGAAAGGGGGAGAGAATAATAGACTCGTGAGATTGCTGGCAGCATAGCTACCTCTTTTGTAACTTGAAATATATGCAGACGCTGACGTTTCTAGGCTGTGGAAAAACCGGGCGAGCGTTGGGACGACGTTGGGCACAAGCCAAGGTCTTTGCCATCGGTCAGGTGCTGACTCGTTCCCCTGAATCGGCTCAGGAGGCAGTGGCTTTCCTGGGAACGGGGCAGGCGATCAATGATTTTGCCGGAATCGAACCTGCTGATGCCTTCTTCCTTGCTGTTCCCGACGACGCTTTGGCTGAGACGGCCAAGAAGCTGGCAGCGACGGGTATGATCATGGAAGGGGCCATCTGCTGGCATGCCAGCGGGGCGATTCCTTCCAGCGTGCTCAAACCTTTGAAAGATGCTGGGGCGGAGATTGGCAGCATTCATCCCGCCAAGAGTTTTGCCGATCCAGCCTCGGCAGCTGAGACATTTAGTGGCACCCCATGTGTGATCGAAGGGATGCCGGAAGCGTGCCAATTGCTCTCCGAAGCATGTCGGGCTATTGGCGGTGTGCCGATCCAGGTGACGATGAGCAACCGGGACAAGGCGGTCTACCATGCCGGGACTACGCTGGCCAGCAACTGCCTGGTTGCCCTGGCTGAGGTGGCGGTGCAGTGCCTGGAGCAGGCAGGGTTCCAGCGCCAGCAAGCGATTCAAATCCTCGGTCCGCTGATGGCAGGCAGTATTCAGAACGTGACGAAGCTGGGGACCACCGAAGCGCTCACGGGGCCGATCAGCCGGGGCGAAGTGGGTACCGTGGCTCGGCACATCGCTGCGTTGGAAGGAAGTAAACTGATTGTCGTTCAGTCCTATCGTCTACTGGGGCAACTCATTGTCGATCTCGCCCGCAAGCAGGAACAGGCGAATCAGGATACGCTGAATACGATTCAGGAGTTGTTGAGGTAGAGCGGTGCGTCACAGTAGCAGAAATCGGATCGAGCCTTGAAACCCCCGAAGGGGGTGACCGGGAAGTAGCTGGCAGCGCGAGCTGCCAGTAAGGCAAAGACAATTATCAGAGCCCCGATAGGGGCGATTGGAGCAAGACACATGTTCCAATCGCCCCTATCGGGGCTCTTCAAATATCAACTCATTCGACTGGCAGCTCGCGCTGCCAGCTACTTCCCGGTCGCCCCTTATCAGGGGCTAAATGAATCAGGCGCTGAATGACTGACTTGGTTTCTGTACTTGGATGTGATGAAAAACTAAAGCACCACGACTTCGTCCACTTCATCTGTTTCACGCAATCGCACGTTCACCCGATCACCGGGGGCGGTGTTAATCGTCATTCCGACATAGTCAGCCTGTACCGGGCATTCTCGATGACCACGGTCGACGAGGGTGAGTAAGCGAATACTGGCAGGGCGGCCCAGATCGGCGAGAGCGACCAGGGCCGCCACCACGGTTCTGCCGGTAAACAGCACATCATCGACCAGTATCACGCGGCGGTCATCAATGCTGAACGGCACCTGGGTGCCTTTGACGACGGGCCAGCGGCGGCGCTGATGGAGATCATCCCGATACAGGGTAATATCGAGCGACCCGACGGGTAGCTTGTGCCCATGCTTCTTCTCTAGAATCGCTGCCAATCGATGGGCGAGGGGCACGCCTCGGGAGCGGATGCCGACGAAGACTGTCTCGGTTTCAGGAGTAATCTCCGCTGCCAGTCTGCTAGCCAGGTCATCAAGGGTAGCAGTGATGCGAGCGGCATCGAGGAGGGAGTGCATGCGTCTTTCCAGTTGAGAGTACATTCTGCTGGTCTGGCTCTCCCCCTTTCCAAGGGGGAGTTGGAGGGGGTAGTTACGGTGGCACAGAACCCTACCCAACCTCTTCTTACCCCACCCATCCTCCCCTTGGAAAGGGGAGGAGTAAGACTAGCCTGGAGGCGTATTCTTGCTCTGACGCTTCTTGACCATGGTGATTTCGTTGCCGGTGGCGTTGTGGCTGACGACGTCCATAAAGGTACGGATGAGCAGCAAACCTCGCCCACTGGCCAGTTCAATATGTTCGGGATCGGTTGGGTCGGGGAGTGAACCTGGGTCGAAGCCCGGTCCCTGGTCGGTGATGACGAACTTGGCCTGATGCTTGTCGATACTGGCGAGGACGGTGACCTTGCGTTCCCGATACGGGGAGAGCTTCCGCCTTTGTTCAATCAGTTCTCGGTATGGCTCATCGCCCCGTTCGGGATCGTTGCGGAGTTTGGAGCTGACTTCGAGGTTGCCATGATAGATGGCGTTGAGGAGTGCCTCTTCGAGGGCCATGTTGACCCTGATGCTCTCGGCCTGATCGCAGATGCCGATGCCGAGCAGGGTTTCCTGGAACAGCGTGATCAGCGCTGGAATTAACGAAGTATCGTTGCCCAGCGTGAAGTGATGATGCTGTTCGACGACATAAGAAAGGAGACGGTTGCGGCATTTCCTGACTTCGGCGGCGAGCAGCACGCTTTCGACCACTTCCACCAGTTCCGTCTCGGCGCTCTTCCAGGGAACGTAGTTGACCGCGCCGTGGCGAAGGGCCTGGTAGATTGGTTCATCGTCCCGGCGGGTGAGCAGAACGACCGGCACCAGCGGGTGTTTTCGGCGGAGCGTATCGACAAAGTCGATGCCTTGCTTGACGAGATCCTGCATGTCGACAAGGAGCAGGGCAGGCATCTCTCTGGTAATTTCCTGCAGCGCCTGCTTTTCAGAGGTGACGAATCGTACGGCCCAGTCTTCGTGGCAGCAGAGGGTTTCTGTGACCAGTTTCTGCTCATCAGGATTGATGGCAAAGATCAGTATGGACTGAACCGGGCACGGACACGGTTCCTGTTCATCGGGATGAACCACTACGGCAGCCTCCTGCCCACTGGCACCTGATTGGAGAGACTCGCTTGTTTGCCGACACTCGTTATAGTATGCTCTAGGAGTGTTTGCAATTTCATTATATGCAATGCTCCAGGACTGTGGGAACCACGTCAAGAGTGAGTTAGCCAGAACCTGAGACGAAACCCTTGTTCCGCGTCGGGGTATATGGCATGTTAGGGGTGTGGCGGATTATCCCCATCTTCAGGATGATGAGTACTTTATGAAGCCTGTGACGCCTGATGCAGATCGACACGGCACCACAACAGTTCCACCTGGCGTCACGGTGGCAAGCCCTGTTGATACGCCGGCGTTTGCGCGAGTGAATGTTACTGGTGTCGTAAAGCAGGATCATACCGGCCAGCTACTGGGAGATTTCCGCCTCGAACGCCGGCTGGGTGAAGGGGGCATGGGGCAGGTCTATCTCGCTCAGCAGTTATCACTTCAGCGACGTGTCGCCATCAAGCTTCTCCGCAGCGACTTCGCCGAGAACGAATCGTTCCTCAAACGGTTCGAAGCGGAAGCCAAGGCGATCGCTCAACTGACTCATCCCAATATCGTGCAGGTCTATGCTGTCGGCAACGAGCAGGGCTGCCGCTACATGGCCCTGGAATATGTCGAAGGGACGAACCTCAAGGATTATCTCTATAAGAAGGGACCACCCGAACTGCCCATTGCCCTGGTGATCATGCGGCAGATTGCGGCGGCACTTTTGAAGGCTTCCGAGCTGGGCATCATGCATCGGGACATCAAGCCGGAGAACATCCTGATCACCCGCAAGGTGGAAGTGAAGGTAGCCGACTTTGGTCTTTCCCGCATCGTCGGCGATGATGTGCATCTGACGCAGACCGGCACGACGATGGGCACGCCACTCTATATGAGCCCTGAGCAGATCATGGGCAAGGCGGTCGATCCACGGACTGATCTCTACTCCTTCGGGGCGACCAGCTACCACCTGCTGACCGGGCAGCCACCGTTCATGGCAGATACGGCGATGGCGGTGGGCGTGCGTCATCTGACTGATGAGGTCAAGCCCATCGAGGAACTTCGCCCCGATCTGCCTGTCGAGCTTCGCAACCTCGTCCACAACCTGCTGGCCAAGAAGCCCGAAGACCGGCCACAGACGGCTCGTGAGGTGTTGCGAACGATTCGCAAGATTCAGGAGAGCCTGGCCGGCGTGCAAACCCAGGCAATGAGCCGAGCGATGCCGGAGATTGATACCGATACTGATCCGCTCGATTTCGGCGCCACGCTTACCAAGGCGCTGCCAACACCATCGACCGCAGTGAATGAGCCGAAGCAGCGACGCTGGCTGGTGCCTCTGGTGGGCGGGTCGGTGATGGTGGCCATCATTGGCGGGGCCATTTTCGGATTGGTGTTCCGCAACGAGGGGCATGCCCAGACCAAAGCGAGTGCCCTTTCATCGAGCGCCAAAGCTGATGCAAAGAAGACGTTGAACGCCGCTATCCTCGACTTCGAGAAGAAGCTCAAGGAGAAGGTCGAAGAAACCAGGTATCAGCGCGACCCGAGCAAGGCCAATGACCCCTTCCCGGTCGAAAAGATGATTGTCGGAGTGCAGAAGCGAGCAGAGTTGATGCGTTTCTATGTCTTGAATCTCGACGATGAGACGGTCGTTCGAGCGAAGCAGTTCGCCGAGCATGAAATCCAGGCCCCGCAAGCTCCCGATACCTATCGCTGCATAGGGTACATCGGCCAAGCGGTGCTTTTCTCGTATGAGGGCAGGTACAAGGAATCGTATGAGGCTCTCGAACATGCTTTTGCCTTGCGGGCCAACACCAATCCGAAGCGTGCGTTACAGTCGCAGATGCTGCGTAACAAGGACATCGTGGAGCTTCTCCTCCTGGCGTTCAAGATGGACGAACCTCATCTGCCCATTCCTGCCAGTTTGAAGCCGCTCAAGGAAGAACTCGACAAGATCGAGAAGGGCATCCCTCCTGAGAAGAATCGGCCCAATAAGACGTAGTGGTGTGCATCTGCATATATTAGTATCGCTGTTCAATGGCAGCCTGAAGCGCTAGCGAGGGTGGACCTGGCGATTGCACGCGCCCCCTCGCTGGCGCTCAGGCTGTCATTCTGATTTCCCACCGTGAGCAAGATGACGCGGGCATGGCAAACGGATTCGCTCAAAGAATCGCTGATCTCGCCGAAGCCATCGCCGGGCTGGATGGAGATGTGCCGTGCTATTTGCTCTGCTCATCCGAGACGGGTGGTCAGGCGTGGTTGCGGGAATATGAGCGTGCCTTTCCGAAACAGTCGGTGCCCCTCGTCACCACCTTGTGGGACTGGGTGGCTGAGATGGCCCAGCCATCGCTTGCCAAGTTAAAGCTTAAGCTGCTTGCCCCGGTGGAACAGGAAGCGTTGGTCAGTGCCCTTTGGCACACCATCGACCCCAAGCTCTCGGAGAAGAGCAGAGCACAACTGGGAAGCAGCCCGGGCATTGTTCGTGCCTTGCAACACACCATTCATGAACTGCGTCTGGCTGAAATTGATTCCACCTCGCTCGATCCGGACACCTTCCCGGCCCGGGAGAAGGGGAAGGTGCTGCATCAATTGCTCGAAGCGTATGAACAAGCTCTACAGAAGAACAAATGGGCTGACCCAGCCACGGTGATTGCCCTCGTCCGCGATCGTTTGCTGCATGACGATGAGCTGCCGGCGTTTCACCTGTTCATCCCGCAGGAGATGCAGTTCAGCGGACTGATGCAATCGGTCATCGATCAACTGCCCGATGATCGGCGTACCATCCTGAAGGAAATTATCGTTGATGCATTTTCGATGTTCGGTGAACCGGTCACCGACATTGAACGGATGGCGTGGTTGAAACAGCCGCTCGAAGCGCCGCCGGCCAATAAGGATGGTACGGTCAAGCTGTATCGGGCCCTCAGCCCGGAGTATGAAGTGCGTGCGGTGCTCGGCACATTGCTGCACGAGAAGATACCGTTCGATCAGGCGGAGGTGCTCTATTCTGATGAGGCGGTTTACCCGCAGTTGTTTTATTCGTTGATCGCCGCCACCCAGATGGGAGAAGGCAAGTCGTTGCCATTGTCGTTTGGTTTCGGTGTCCCCATCTGCTGGACTCGGCCCGGACGAGCGGTGCAGTTCTGGCTGTCGTGGATCGATTCCGAATATCGATTTGATGATCTCGCTGAACTGCTCATCCAGAATCTGCTTGTTCTGCCTGAAGGCGTTACAGCCGACGCGCTGGTGCATGTGCTCAAGCAACAACCCGGCTGCACTGGTCAGGAAGCCTGGCGGCATCATCTGCAGAACAAACGTGCTGAGTACGAGGCGGAGAAGGAACGCAACCCTGCCTGGCTGGCGCTCGATAATCTGATCTGCATGTTGTTCAACCTGCTGCCCGATGCGGCGACGGGAGAAGTCACCGGGAAAGCAGTAGAGCGGTTCCTCAAAGATAATGTCCGCATCGTTGATGCCTGGGATGAACAAGCTCAGGCAGCGGGGCTGGAACTGATTCAGGCCCTGCGTGCTGACAAAACGGCGACGATGGATGACATCATCGAACGGATGAATCACTGGGCCGGTGAGGCACATCTACCAGAAGAGCCAGAGAAGCCGGGGGCGCTACGGCTCAGTGCCATCGGTCGGGGCGAAAGCGTTCGTCGGCCTTTCACCTTCTGCGTCGGCCTGTCGGATGAATCGTATCCTTCGATTCCAGCCCGGCAGTCGATCCTGACTGATCGGGAACGCAAGTCGATCTCGCCGGAACTGGAACGACGGATGATCCGGGAGATGCTGCATCAGCAGGAAACTACGTTCATTTCGATATTGGGACAGTTGCAGGGCAAGGTCGTCTTCACCTATTCGTGTGCTGATCAGATCGATGATCGGGAACAGTTCCCCAGCCAGTTGTTCCTGCGTATCTTTCGGCTGACGGCCCAGTTACCCGAAGGCGATCTGCATGAACTGGAGAGCTGGTTAGCTGCACCGCTGGGGCCGGAGTCGTCACTATGCCGGATCACCCGCACCGAGGAGTGGCTCGATCATTGGCCGAGCAGGCCGTTCCATGATCCGCTGTTCAAGAAGGACTATCCGCTGCTTTCCCGTGGGGCTTATGCTACCAGCCAGCGTCGCAGCCCGCTCTTTACCGAGCACGATGGCTACGTCACCGCAGCGGGGGCGGAGTTCGACTTGCAGCGGTCGAGCCATGTCTTCTCGGCCCATGCTCTGCAACTGTTCGCTCGCTGTCCGCTGCAGTTCTTCTATGAGCAGGTACTGCGACTATCTCCTCTAGAAGAGTTTCAGGTGCCTGCGGGGCAATGGCTGCATCCGATGGTGCGAGGCACCATTCTACACTCTCTCTTTCATCAGTACCATCTGCTGCTTCTGAAGGAGAAGCGGAAGCCTGACACGCTGAAGGATGGCCCGCTGCTGCGGAAGATGCTCGATGCGGAGATCACCAGGTGCGAAGCTGATCTGCCGGTCGTCGCTTCCCATGTGCGTGACGCTGAGCTGCGTGAACTGCACGAGACGCTGCACATCTTCCTTGGCGAGGAGACGACGTGGGCGGAGAACTACTCACCCCGCTACTTCGAGACGGGCATCGGCATGAAGGATGGGGAACTCACCAGCAATCTGGATACGAGAAGCCCCATCACCATCCGCTTGCCCTCGGGGCGTTCGCTGCATCTCCAGGGACGGGTGGATCGAATCGATGAACGACGATCGACCGAGCAGGGGAGCCCTCCGCAGTTCTTCATCTGGGACTACAAGACGGGCAAGATGACGGAGTTCCAGGATGAAAACAAGCGACGCAGCGGGCAGTTGCTGCAGCCCTATCTCTACCTCGAAATGATCGAGAAACGGCTGCGGGAGGTTGTCAGTAATGATGCCCGCGTGACGGGGGCAGGCTACTTCTTCCCCAGTCAACGCGGCGGGCAGGGGGACCGACTCGACTGGACAGCAGAGCAGTTGCGGGAAGACGCCAAGGTGCTCGATGTGCTGATCGATCTCATGCAGTCGGGTGTGTTCCTGGCGACCGATCAGGAGGATACCTGCCGGACGTGCAGTTATCGGGAGGCGTGTCATGTCGGCGTGGTGAATGATCAGGCGAAGTTCAAGCTCAAGCACACCCAGAACGCTGTGCTGAAGCCCCTCTGGCCGCTGCGGAGGGTGCAATGAGCCAACCACCACAGGATCAACACGTTCGTGATCTGCTGGTCACTGATTTCGACCGCAACTTCCTTGTCGAAGCCTCGGCTGGTTCGGGCAAGACGACAGTGTTGGTAGAGCGGCTGGTGCAGATGCTGGCCACGGGGCATGCCAAAGTGAATGAGATTGCGGCCCTGACATTCACACGGAAGGCAGCGGGTGAAATGCGGTCTCGGTTCTTCGTTCGGCTCGAATCGGCTCGGGCAGCTGCGGAGGATGCCCGGACGAAGAAGCGGCTGACCGAGGCGCTCGATTCGGTGCATCAGGCCTACATTGGCACGATTCATGGCTTCTGCGCCCGGTTACTTCGCGACTATGCCAACGAAGCGGGGCTACCGGCCGGGTTCGCTGAGATGAGCGAAGACGATGCCAAAGATCTTCAGGAAGAAGTCTGGAACAACTGGCTGCGGCTGCTGACGGCCAACAATGATCCCATCATCACGCAACTGGGCGATGTGGGGCTGGCTCTCGAAGACCTGCATGGTAGTTTCGTGCGATTCAGCGACTACAGCGATGTGCCCGACTGGCCCAGTGCTGAGGTGAAGCTGCCCGATATCAAGGGGCTGCGGGAGAAGCTCACCGAGTATCATCAGCACATGGCAGAACTGGGGCCCAAGCTGCCTGCCGATGCGGCGGATCGGCTGATGCAGAAGTACCGCCGTCTGCCCCGGCTGGCCCCGACGGTTCGCTGGCATGAATTGCAGCATGTGATGAATCATCTGGCTGAGTACGAAACCATTGATCGTGTCACCGCCAAGCGGCGCTGGCCGGGCGGGCCCAAGCAGTGCGATATAGAACAAGAGCGATGGAATCACTTCTGTGAGACGGTCTCGTTGCCGCTGCTGGAACAGTGGCGGGCGTATCGGTACCCGATTGTGATGGAGTTCCTCAAACGGGCGGAGGACTACTATCGAAGCGAACGTCTTCGCCGGGCGCAGTTGAGCTTTCAGGACTTGCTGCTCAGCACGGTGCAACTGGTACGTGATAATGCGGTGGTGCGCAAGCAGATCAGCGGGCAGTGGAAGAGGCTGCTCATCGACGAGTTCCAGGATACCGATCCGCTTCAGGCAGAGTTGTTGTTCCTGCTGACGAGCAAGAAGGCGACCAGCCGCTGGCTTGAAGCGACGCCACGGCCTGGTAGTTTGTTGTTCGTCGGCGATCCGAAGCAGTCGATCTACCGCTTTCGCCGGGCCGATATGCAGGTCTATCGACAGGTGAAGGAACGGCTGGAGGCGACGGGCGGAGAGGTGCTGCATCTGACGGCCAACTTCCGGTCGCAGCCTGCGCTGATCGAGTGGATCAACACCACGTTTGATACGCTGTTCACCCAACCCGGTTCGAGTGTGCAGGTGCCCTACACAGCGATGGAGCCGGGGCGGACGACGACGAACGACCTGGGACAGTGCCTGCGTTACATCACGTTTGCTGAGGGGGCCACGGGGAAGAACAAGGAAGATGTGGCGAGAGCTGAAGCGGAGGGCATCGCCCGGTTCATTCACGAAGCCATCGGCGGGCAGCTGGTGATCGAGAGATCAGAAGCGGAGTTGGCCCGTGGCATGCCCGGGCATGCGGTGGCTGACGACTTCATGATCCTGACCACCCAGCGCGATCGGTTGCAACACTATGGCGACCGGCTGACCGAGTGGGGGATTCCGAACCAGGTGACCGGCGGGGCGCAGCTCAATGAGTTCCCCGGGCTACGGCTGTTGCATCTGCTACTCCAGTCAGCGTGTGACCCGCAGGATAGCATCGCGCTCATAGGGTTGCTCCGCAGTGAACTGTGTGGTTTGAGCGATGCTCAGCTCTTTGCTTTCAAGGAAGCGAAGGGACAGTTCCAGTGGAATCGGCTGCCTGCTGAGACGTTGCCCCATGCAGCGATCTTCGCATCGTTCTACCGCATCATGCAGCAGTTGTCGGATGACTTGCAGCGGCTGCCGATCATGGGGGCGGTGGAGAGGACGCTGCAAAAGTTGGGGGTGCCTCTTGGTCGCATGTCTGGGGTGAAACAGGGTTGGGGTGTTTAGCCAAGACGCTCATCTGCATGCGGGACGTGGCGGTGCGTACCGGAAGCATTCAGAGCGTGCTCCATCGCCTGGAACGGCTGATGAACCGTGACCCCCGGCGGGATGGGATGTATCTGCCCAGCCAGGCTGGCGTGGGCGTGCGCATTATGAACCTGCACAAGGCCAAGGGGCTGGAAGCGAGGGTTGTCATACTGGCAGACACGATGGGAGGTTCGCAGCGAAAGAACAACGTGGAACTACACGTGGATCGGGGGGAGGGGTTTGCTCAAGGCTACCTGCACATCAAAAAGAAGACGGGCCCCTTTTCGGATAAGTCGCTCGCCTACCCGACTGATTGGCAGACGTATGTGCAACGGGAAACGGAGATCAACGATGCTGAGAAACAACGGCTCCTCTATGTGGCGGCGACCCGGGCCAAGGATCTTCTTGTCGTCTGTTACCGAACCTCTGTAGAAGGGGAAGCCAACAAAAGTAACCCCTGGAGCGACCTGATTAGCCATTTGGGCGGGGCAAGTCAGCTCGAACCTGATTCTGAAAGGCAGCCTGTCACCTCGCCGTCACATCGGCCTCAACAGGCCGGCTTTTCGGAATCGGTAGGATCGCTAGAGGCAGCCTGGAAGGCGTGCCTGAAACCACAGGCACCCGCAGCGCAGGTTCTTGATGGGAATAAGTCTGTCCAGCATAGCAAATGGTCTCAGATTATGGCAGGTTAATGGGTATCAGAGGGGGTCTCGTCTGATTGCGAAGGTACGATGAAAGGGCAAACTCACCCTGTCGAGTTCGCTCAAAACATGTGCATTTCCTTTGCAGCACCTCGGTTTCAGGATAAAATGAGGCTTGTTCTGTTCACAGCGTTCGTTGAGGCGTTTGATGATCTTTCATCAGCCTGGAACGTGGCAGGAGTACGATGCACCTCGCAGAGCAGTTGCTGATTCTCTTCACCGTCGGTCTGTTATGCGCGATTGCCATGACACCGGTGATGATGCGCCTGGCGTTCCGAGTGGGCTTGCTGGATATGCCCGATGGAACACGCAAGTTGCATGTGCGCCCGACGCCGGTGATCGGCGGGCCGATCATCCTCTTTGGTACCTTCATGGCCATCGCCGTCGGTTGGTTCCTTGGCGGAGCTACCGGTCGAGTTCTTCCTGAACATCTTGCCCAGCACCTGGGCCTTTTGACGGCAGCAACGCTCATTTGCGCCTTGGGCGTATTGGATGATTTTGGCAGACTTCGAGGCCGTTTCAAGCTGCTGGGGCAATGTGTCATTGTGGCCATTGTCATCCTCAGCGGAACCAAGGTCGATCGCATCACCCTCTACGACGGCGTAACGGTAGAACTCGGCTTTTTGGGCATACTCTTTACCGCCTTCTGGCTGCTGGGTGCCATCAATTCGCTGAATTTGCTGGATGGCATGGATGGCCTGCTTTCCACCATCGGCCTGATGACCAGCCTGGCTTTTGCCGGCGTAGCCTACCTCAATCAGTCGTGGGCCACTGCCTGTGTTGCAGCCGGTTTGGCTGGAACCTTGCTCGGATTTCTTCGGTTTAACTTTCCCCCAGCCAAGATCTTCCTGGGCGATTCGGGAAGCATGCTCATAGGCCTGATTATTGGGGTGTTGGGAATTCAGAGCTCTATGAAAGAGCTGGCGACGGTGAGCCTGGCGGCTCCGCTGGCCCTGTTGATTCTGCCCATTTTTGACACCTTGGCGGCCATCGTTCGCCGCAAGCTGACTGGCCGCAGTATTTATGATGTGGATCGAGGCCATTTGCACCATCGCATGACCAGTTCGGGCTTCTCGAATGTGAGCGTGCTCGGCATGATTGCCGCCCTGTGTCTGATTACCACCTGCGGGGCGTTGCTGGCTTCTTACCTGCGCAATGGCACCTGGGCGCTGGTTTCGGCGGCTCTAGTGGTAGGCATTCTGCTGGTGACCAAGGTGTTTGGAGGCGTTGAACTCCGGTTGATCCAGAAACGGCTGGCGAATTCGGCTTCGTCCATTTTCAACCGAAGAGCCACCGGACACGTTCGACAAATGAGTATTCAACTCCAGGGGTCTGCCAACTGGGAAGACCTGTGGAATCGCCTGACGGCGTGGGCGTTTGAGCATCAATTGCTGGGAATCAGCCTGGATGTGAACGCTGCCGGCCTGGCATGAAGCGTACCATGGGCACTGGACCCAGCACCAAAAGGGCCTGCAAGACAAAGAACTTTGGCAGTTTTCTCTACCTTTGTGCATCAAATCGACCGTAGTGGGTAAAATGGAACTGCGTGGCAGCATTCGTCAACCTTTTACTGATGTTCTGGCACAAATGAGTGTCATGATTCAGGAAGTGGAACAGGTTCTCACGACGATTGACGAACGCGCCGGCGCCAGGCTCATTCCCACGCCGCAGAAAACGCCACGATATCCTGAGTATCGCCTGGAGAAGGTGTAAGCGTTCAACAGAGCCCAAGCAATGAGGCTGTAAGGAGACAATGATGAATCGTCCTGAAATGCTGGAAGGTGCGCCGATCCAATCCGCCATGGAAACGCAAGTGCAACACCATGAAGCAGTCCAGCAGTCGAATATCTACCGCATTGCCTGGCAACGTAAATCGTTGTTGATTCTGGGGCTTATTCTTGCGCTTGTCATTGGCGTGCTTTATTACTCCCAGAAAGACCCTGTCTATCAATCTCTGGCTCTCATCTCGGTTCAGCGAAAAAACCAGCCTCTCAGCGCTCAGGACCCGCGAAACACCTTTGTGCTGGAAGATCCGCTCAGTCTTCACATGACCCTGTTACGAACCAAGACCATTTTGGACGGAGTCGTTCAGGATAACGATGTCAAGAAGCTGGAAACTTTTGTCGGGAAAAACCCGTCAGATATGCTCAATATCATCGCCACCGGGTTGCTCATTACCCGCGACGCGCGCGACGTCAACGGTCGCAGCCCCGTTCTACAGATTGCTTTCAAAGGCCCCATCGCCAGCGATTGTCAGACCATCATTACCGCGGTCATTAAGCACTACAAGGAATACCTCAAGGAAAACTATCAGAACCAGACCACGGAGTACCTGACGCAGATTAAAAAAGCGGAGAATATGATCCGCATGGATTATGATTCGCTTGCCAAGAAGCACAAGGAGTTTCTGGAGCAGAACTCGGCGACGCATCCTTCCAATAGTTCAGCTAGAAATCCCATGTACGCGCGGCTCGAAATGCTCGAGAACAACCGCATCAAGATAATGGAACTAAAGCTCGATGTTGAATCCAGAGCCGAGATATTGAGAAAAGGCATCGAAATGGGATACCGGCGTCCGCTGCTGGGCCTGCTGAACTACAACGGGATGGTCAGGGGTGCGGCGGATAATCCCACTGGTCAGGCGATGATCAGCACTGGTGACCGACTGATGCAACTGGAACTGACGGAGAAATTGCTTTCTTCAAAATATGGCAAGAACCACCCCGACCTCAAAGATGTCAGGCTGCAGATGGAAGCTCTCACGGAGCATCTGACCAAGCAGACTCAAGACATGATGAAAAAAGAAGAGCTGGGGAAAGACGAGATTTCGAGTGACCGGGAAAGCCCCATCATCTCCATGCAGAAGACCTTCAAGCTGGAGTTGATGCGCTACGAGAATATGCTGAAAACGCTTGATACGGAGATCGCCAAAGAGCGGGATGCCTTGAAAGACATGGGCAAAGTGGAAGTCGATCATCAGGAGTTTCTTGATAGAAAAACCATGATGTTCAAGCTGATCACCTCGCTGGCTGAGCAGGCCAACAGCTCGAAGGTGAATAAAGACGACGCGAATTTCACCGCCGAAACCATCTCGCCTCCCACCATGGCGCAGAAAGTAGAGCCTAAGCTGTTCGTGATCATGATTCTTTCGTCCATATTCGGGCTACTGGGCGGGTTTGGTCTGGCATACCTGGCTGACCTGACCGACAAGAGCTTCCGCAGCCCGGAAGAAATCCGACGCCGACTGAACATCCCCGTCATCGGGCATATCCCGATCCTGATTTCCGAAGAGGAATCGGCCAAGCTCGAAGGCGCGATCAACGGTCCCGATCCGACACTGGTCACCTACTATCGGCCCAAGTCGCGCAAGTCCGAAGTATTCCGCGGCATCCGCACCGCTATCTACTTCAGCACTCGTGGCGAAGCCCATAAAGTCATTCAGATCACCAGCCCCAACATGGGCGACGGCAAGACAACGCTCTCCAGCAATCTGGCTGTCTCCATTGCTCAGTCGGGCAAGCAAACCATTCTCATCGATGGTGATTTCCGTCGTCCCCGATTGCACAAGGTCTTCGCTGTGCCTTCCGAAAAGGGATTTGCCACGGCGCTGATGGGCCAGTGCGATCTGCGTGAAGCCATTCAACCGACCGTGATTCCCGGTTTGTCGTTGTTGCCTTGCGGGCCGATTCCCCCGAACCCGGCGGAGCTTTTGACTTCGCCCCGCTTCAAGGAACTCATGGACGAATTGCGTGAACAGTACGACTTCGTGCTGATCGACACTCCGCCTCTGCTGGTGGTGACCGATCCGTGCGTCGTCGCTCCCCGCGTGGACGGCGTGCTCATGACGATGCGCGTTACCAAGAACGGGCGGCCCATTGCCGAACGTGCTCGAGACATCCTGGTTTCCCTGGGCGCTAAGCCGCTGGGCATCATCGTCAACGGCGTTTCGATGCAGGGCCCCACCGGTTACGGTTACGGGTATGGCTACGGCTATGGATACGGTTACGGCCAATACGATTACGCCCAGGCTTACCAGTACAAGTACGATTACTCTGATCGCTACTATGCAGGCTACGGCGACGAGGGCTACTACCAGGATCGGGACGCCACGGACGTCACCCCGCCTATGCCCCATAGTGATGGCGCGGAAGGCAATCGTCTGCCCTCCGATATCACTACCACGCCCAAATAATCAGGGACACTGAACTCACTTTCTGCCCGTGTTCATAGAACACGGGCAGTTCCATTCTCTCCTCCTTGGATATCGGGCCGCCAGATGATTCCCATCGTCGATATGCACTGTCACTTGCTGGCCGGCATGGACGATGGCCCGAAAGAAATGGCTGAAGCCCTGGAGATGTGCTCCATGTTGGCCGGGCAGGGCGTAGGCGCCGTGCATGCCCTGGCGCATCAAAATGAGCAATACCCACTGGTGGTGCCCCAACTCATTCGAGATAACATCGCGCTGCTGCGCAATGAAGTGCGTGCCCACAAGATTCCTTTGGCTGTCTTTCCCGGTTCGGAAGTCATGGTGCATCCTTCCACGCTGCAGTGGACGGACGAGAAGCAGTATCTCACCATCGGGGATATCGGCAAGTTCATGCTCATTGAATTCCCGCATGGCATCTTCATTGATCTGCGTGATATTGTGTCCGGGTTGATGGATCGCGGCATCCGGCCCATCCTCGCCCATCCTGAACAGAGCCGTGAACTGCTTTTCTCCGAACGAATGGCGGAAGACCTCATTCGGCTGGGTTGCCTTTTCCAGCTCTCTACGGGGAATGTCACCATGCCGATGGACAAGTCACATGGCCGGGCCATCAAAGCATGGGTGCAGCGGGGGTTTGTGCATGTGATTGGTTCTGATGGCCATTCCCCGACACGACGTCCGCCGCTTTTGGCGGAGGCAGCTCAAATCATTGGGCAATGGGTGAGCCCGCTCGCCGCCAACCGCATCTGCGGCATGAACGGGATGGCTATTCTTCAGGGGCTCCCGCTGCGAATTGATCCTCCCCAGGCTCCTCGCACTCTCTACTGGCAGGTGACTGACTGGGTGAAAAGACTAACCAACAAAAAAGCAGGTGGCTGAGAAGCCACCTGCGAGGTCATGATTGATCAAATACTTATGGAGATCGACCGGTGAAGCTGATATTGGAAGTACCGTTGTTGAGTATCTGGCTGAAGTAGTTCAAGCCGAATACCTGCGTGATGTAGCGTGTCATACTCTCGCTGTAGGATTCTTGTAAGATCAGGAAGTCGCCGGGCTTCACCAGGATACGCTCACGGGGATCTTGGAATGCCTTGGCCACATCAACGCGGATGATGATGCTTTTGCCTTCAGGCCATTTACGCACAATAGTCAGGGTCGTCGGGTTGGGTGAACCCAAACCGGGCGTCACCGAGACACCACCATTATTGTTGCCTGATTGTCCGCCGTTCAGCAGCGGGCCTTTAACCTGAGCAATGGCTTCCAGAACGTCGAGATCGTAGTCTCGGGGCAGAGCCAGTTCACTGGGGGGCAGCAAGCCGCCGGTGTAGTAGAGTTCAGTTTCGCGAGTTTCAATAAACACGCCGTCGCCATCGTTGAGGCGTACGTCTTCGGGCGTGAAGGGCACCTTGACGCCGGGCCGCAGCCGCAAGGGAATGCGAACCACTTCCAGGGCAGGTTTGCCTTCACGATTGCGGGTCAGAACCGTTAATCCGCCCTTCAAAGCCTTCAAATCGGGCATGATCGCGCGGCCATCCTGGCTGGGCTTGTAGATGCCACGGAAGATTAGAACTTCATTCCTGGCGTCCAGGCCCGGTAAGCCGCCGGTCTTGGTCAAGGCTGTCAATACGTCGCTTTCGTTGTAGGGCAGATCGAGTACGATACCGGTGCCACGCTTGGTGTTGTTCAAGCTGCCTCCGCCGAAAGAGACCGCGCCTGAATCTTGCCGCAGAACATAAATGGTGTTGGTATGCTGCTTTTGCAAAGTGACGATGACGCTGGCAGTTTCCGGCTTGAGGATACCCCACACGTCGACGTACATCCGTCGGATTTCTTTCTCAGCTTCTACCAGGCTCATGCCCGATACCTTGACCGGTTCAGGGGCCATGGGCAGAGAAACTGTGCCGTCTTCTCGGATAGCGAAGGGGAAACCAATGGACGGAGGAAGTCGGCTGTCGGGGAAGGTGATGACAGGGGGTACTTGTCTTTCATCCCCGGTGACACCCTTGATAAAGACGCCTAGCACGTCGTTGGGCGATAGCAGATAGGGGTCCTGCTTGTTCGCCTTCAGGAACTTGTCAGGAATCGTTTGCTCAATCTCACGTGATTCCCCCAGCACTTCAAGAGGAAGCCTGTTGACAGGAATGGAATCCTGAGTCGGATTGCTGAAGGAGGCGCAGCCGGAAAACAAGGCCAGACCGAGTCCCAGCAGGAGCATGCCGGGGATCTTGCTAACGGTGGAAGTGTGCATCGTCGGTTTCACCTGAATGGGCTGAATCGTGAGCCATCGCGAAAATCGTATGCAGATCAGGCTTAGGGATTAGGTTTGTTGGGTATGGGTGGAGCGATCATTCGTTCCACCTGGATGAGCGGCGCCGGAGGCGGCATGGGTTTTCCGTTGGCTGTCTTCGGCGGAGTAATCGGCGGCTTGACCGGCCCGTCCTTATCCAAGGGCTTGTTGGGAAGCACTTCGGGGAACGGTCCCATCTTGTTCTTGTCGTCCTTGAGCGGATCCGTCTTCTTATCGAGAGGCGGCAGCGGATCTGCTTCGGGGGCCTCATCGGTCATGATCTCACGAGGAGGGTACGATGACAGCGGCACGGTCACCAAGTCTCGGACACCGCTGGCACGTGCTATGCTTGATCCATGACGGAACCCTTCAAACCAGTCTTCAATCGCCTGATGCCCCTCGACATTCTGGAAGTAGACGCGCCAATAGCCGCGCGGCGGAAGCACTGGTGGATCGCCGGTGCCGCCTGCATCGAGATAGTCGTTGAACCCTTCAAAGAAGCCACGGCGATAATGGCGTGAATAGACATCGCCGTCACGGCTGCAGACTTCCTCCCAGGCTTCTTCGGCCAAGGATTTATCACGACAATGTCGGCCCAGTGAATCGGTATAGCGATTCCACTGGATCGGCTTAATGACGATGTTTTCCGCCACTTGCTTGCCCAGGCCGCACCCCGTCTGCAATGACAGAATCAGCAGGAAAGCGCCAAGTTGAAAGCTATACCGTCTCGCCTGCATAGCTGGTATCCTTACGTTCGTGCGCCCGCCAAACAGCAACGCTGTCAGCACGAGGCACTCCCCTTTTTGATCGGATGGTAACTCACAGTGAGATTAACGATTCCACCGAAAGATCGTAAAAATAGGGATGTCATGGTAAGAGTGGCAGTATGGGTCGTGACGACGAAACCGACGAACTTCCTGCTGGGAAAGAATCAACCGATGGCATCAATTCTCTGCCTCATACCATAAGTGCATGAAGATGACCATCTGGTGGGATGGGATCAGTCCAGTCCCTATTGAGGCTCGTGGTTTTTCTGTTGCCATTGGCAACTTCGATGGTGTCCATCGGGGGCATGCAGCGCTGCTTCGTCGACTGGATAGGCTGGGAAAGCGACTGCGTTGCGGTGCGCTGGCTATTACCTTTGATCCTTCACCCACCACCATCCTGAAACCGAGCTTGGTGATTGAACCGCTCACGACTTTGGAAAATCGGCTGCAAATAATTCATGAGTACGGCCCGGATGTGCTGGTGCTGAAAACCAGCCCGGCGTTGTTGGAGATGTCAGCCGACGACTTCTGGAATGAGCTTCTCGTTCGACAGTTGAAGATCAAAGGCATCGTTGAGGGACGCAACTTCTGTTTTGGCAAAGATCGTCAGGGCACCATCGAGCAACTTCGCCGCTGGACGGCCGATCAGAGCATTCCCCTGGAAGTGGTCGATGATGTTTATCGTCGGGGGCTGCGCATTTCCAGTTCGGAGATTCGTAAGGTACTCAAGCAGGGCGAGGTGGAGTTGGCTCGGCGTGCTCTGGGGCGCTGCTATTCCCTTACCGGGCAAGTTGTTCATGGCGAGCATCGTGGCCGAACCATCGGGTTTCCTACCTGTAACCTGGCTGAGATAGCGACACTCATCCCCAAGGAAGGGGTGTATGCCGCCCGTGCCCTGGTGAATGACGTTTGGCACGCCGCTGCCGTCAACATTGGTCCCAACCCCACTTTTGGCGTTGATACCCGCAAAGTCGAGGCCCATTTGCTCGATTTCCAGGGCGACCTCTATGGCAAACCCTTAACTCTGGAGTTCGTCGCCCGGCTGCGGGATACCCGCAAGTTTGCCGGCATCCATGAATTGCAGGAACAATTGAAGCTCGATGTCGAACAGACACGCAGCATCGTCAAAGACTATGACGGGAGACAACATCATGGTCGGCGTTGATTTGCAGCAGCGAGTGGAGGAAGCGTTCAAGACCAAGCTGGTGCCGGCGTTAGAAGCCAGCGGCCTGGAACTGAAGTTGGCCGGCGTTGATAGTGATGGAGTGGTGCAGGTGCATTTGCAAGGGGCGTGCCAGTCTTGCCCGAGTACTGCCATGTCGCTGATCATGGGGATAGAACGGCAGTTGATCGAGTTGGTGCCCGACGCGGCGTATATTGAAATAGTTCCGGAGCGCTAGAGTTGCTCTCATGCTCCGCATGAGGGGGCGGCGACATGACGTTTCCCAATATCATTGTGTATGGCAGCAGCACTCAGCCCCATCACGCGGAGCGTGATGGCAACTCTACTTCGCCAGGTAGCCGCCGTCGACGACGAGACAGGTGCCTGTCACATAGGCTGCGGCTTCACTGGCGAGGAACACCACCGGGCCCTTGAGTTCATCCGGCTGCCCCCAGCGGCCCAGCGAAGTGTGATCGCTGAACGCCTTCTTCTCCGGCTCGCTCAGCAAGCTCATCGGCAGATCAGTCAAAAACGGCCCGGGAGCGATGCAGTTGATCGTGATTCCAAAAGGCCCCACGTCCATCGAACTGGCGCGAGTCATGCCCAGCAGGGCTGACTTGGTCGCTGAGTAGACATTCCTCTTTTCTTTCGACACAAACCCAAAGGTCGAGGAGATGTGGATGATCCGGCCCCATTTCCGAGACTTCATCCCCGGCACCACCGCACGGGTGAGAGCCATCGCTGAGGAGAGATTCAGTTCTAGGATATAGTCCCAGTCAGCGTCCTTGATCGCATCGATGGGGGAGACGATATTCGAGCCGGCGTTGTTGACGAGGATGTCGATCTTGCCAAAGTGCTCAATCACCTTCTCAGCTAGCTTGATCGATTCGCTGCGCTGGCTGAGGTCGGAGACGAAGGCAGCCCCTTGTCGGTGGGTGCCTGCCAGGATCTGCTTGAGGGCATCGTTCAGTTCCGTCTCGTTGCGGCTGCTGATGGCCACATCGGCTCCGGCTTCGACCAGGCCGCGAGCCATCGACTTGCCCAGCCCTTTACTGCCCCCGGTGACGAGAGCGACTTTGCCGGTGAGATCGAAGAGGGAGGGCATGTCTGGCTCCGGTTGCTGGATGCTGATGCCAATCATCCATGGGCGTTGTGCTGGTCTCTAGCCCCGGATGGGGCGTCGGTCAGTAGCCGGCAGCGTGAGCTGGCGGTTAGGTATCATGGTGTATACAAGCCCCGTAGGGGCGGTGGTGATGTAAACTTTCACCATCGCCCCTACGGGGCTCTCGTTACTTAATTCGACTTACCGGCGGCTTGCGCCGCCGGTGACTAACCGACGCCTCTCCGGGGCTGACAGACCTGTTGTCTTATTGCATCGACTTCAGCTTCTTCTCAATCTCCGGCTTGCGTTTCTGATCCTTGTGGTTGAAGGTCATGGCTCCCAGAGAGGCTTCATAGGCCTTCTTCGCGTCGGCCTTTTCGCCGAGAGCGACATGGATGTCGCCGAGGTGTTCCATCAGTTCGGTGTTCTTGCCACGTTCCTGGGCCACAGCCTTCAGCATGAACTCCTTCGCTTCCTTGTACTTCTTCTGCTTGTAGAGCACCCAGGCCATACTGTCGAGAAACGAAGAGTTCTCCGGTTCAAGTTCCACAGCCTTGCGGATCATCTTTTCGGCCTCGTCGAGCTTGCGATCATGGGAAGCAAGGATGTAGCCCAGGTCGTTATTGATGCCGGCCTGGTCAGGTTTCTTCTTGAGTTGAGCACTCAGGATTTCATAAGCCTTATCGACATTGCCTGCGTCTGCTTCGAGGTTGCCGATGACTTCGCGCAGCCGCTCTTTGCCTTCTTCCGTCTCGGTATCTTCAATCAGCTGATCAAAGACCTTGATAGCGTCGCGGAACTCGCCCTTATACATGTAGGCCTGGGCCTTGGTTCGATTGACCAGTGATTTGAACGCTGGGGGATAGCCATCAGCCTCGGCGACTTTGAGCAGTTTGTCGAGACGTTGCTGGGCCACGTCGAACTTGCCCTGATGGAGAGCTGCCTGCACCAGTTCGTTTTCGGCGTAGCGCTGAAATACCCAGAGTAAGCGCTGGTCGTCTTCTTCCTCGATGTTTCTCAGATCAGTACCCATGATCTTTTGAGCAACTTTCTCGGCGTCCGCAGGTCGATGATCGGCAAGATAGGCTTCAGTCAACAGAAGGCGATTGTTTGCCAGCTTCTTCTCGCTTTTGACCTTATTCGCCTTTTCAATGGCGATGAGCAGGAACTCGATGGCGGTTTTGTAGTCGCGGGTTTCGATGGCTGTGGAACCAAGGATATGCGCGCCGCTGTAGGTAAAAGTATTGTCTTCTTTCTTAGTCAGTAATGTGGCGGCAGCCTGCACTAGTTGCCGGGCGTATTTCTTGTCTTCGCTTAAGTCTTTGATTTTCTTGGTGATGGCGTCTTCGCTGCGGATTGTGTTCAGAGCCAGTGCCTCTTTCTGCAAGTCTTCCTTGCTTTTGTCCTGAGCTGGGGCCTGCATCAATGCAGTGCCCAAGACTGCCAGCGCCAGCAATCCCTTGAAGATGGTCGGTCGCATGTGTACTCCCATTCAAAACTGCGAGATGGTCCTTCCCTATACATGGTATGGCATCCAAGTGGGGGTTGCCAAGTCCAACTGCGTGCCGATCGTGCGGCCCAGTGCCAAAACATTATTCGCATTCAAGATCAGTATCCTTGTGAATAAACACTGAGAAAGGTATCCTGATGGATGACAGCCCGACGCACGGATGACAGCCTGAAGCGCTAGCGAGGGGGCGTGTGCAATCGCGAGGTCCATCCTCGCTTGCGCTTCAGGCTGCCATGAAAACAGCGCCACGCTTCAGAGGAACGCATGATCGGCGAACAAATCGGCAAATGGACGATCACCCGGAAGATCAGTCAGGGCGGCATGGCGGATGTATTCCTGGCCGAGGCACCGAGTAACAATGGTAAGCCGGACAAGGCCGCCATCAAGATTCTGCGCATCCAGGATACCGAAAACGCCGACCGCCATCTGGAGCGGTTCCATCGTGAAGTGGATATCCTTCGGTCGCTCAAGCACGACAATATTGTCAGGCTGTACGAAAGCGGCGAGTTTCGTGGACTGCCTTATCTGGTCATGGAGTTTGTCGATGGCCTGTCGCTGGACCGTGTGCTGGAGCAGCGTGGCAAGTTGAGCTGGGAAGAAGTGGTGGTCATCGGCCAGATGGTCGCCAGCGCGCTGCGGTATGCACATCGTCAGGAAGTGATCCACCGAGACCTGAAGCCGGCCAACCTCCTGGCCGACTGGGATCGTCATGTGAAACTGACCGATTTCGGCATTGCCAGGCTGCTCAACGAAGACAGGCTGACCAAAGAGAACGCCATCGTCGGCACCGCCAGCTACGTTTCCCCCGAACAGGCGGCGGGCAAACCAGCTACGCGCAAGAGCGATCTCTACTCCTTGGGGGTGATCCTCTACGAACTGCTCACCGGTCGATTGCCTTTCGAGGCCAACACTGCCGCTGAGTTATTGCACAAGCATCGCTATGCCCAGTTTGAGTCTCCTTCCCGATTGATCGAAGAGGTTCCCCACGACTTCGACAAGCTGATCGAATCGCTCCTGGAAAAAGATCCGGACAAGCGGCCAGCCAACGCTCTCGCCGTCGAGGATGCTCTCAACAAGCTCAAGCGGAAGTTTGATCGTCAGAAGCAATACACTCCTCGGCCCAGCGCTTCGCCCACGAAGGTGATGGATTTGGACGAAGCGCCAAGCGAGGAAGAGCTTGCCCAACTTCGGGGCAGGCTGCGGGCAGACCGGCCTGCCTTTCCGACGCAGCAGGCCCTGTTGCTTCTCGGAGGTCTTGCCGGCGTCATCGCCCTGTGGCTCTGGCTGCGGCAGCCTGCTTCGGTGGAAACACTTAAGAATCAGATCAGCACCCTGCTCAAAGAGAACGACTGGAGCGCTGCTCAATCGAAGTATGATCTGTTGGTCAAGCATCATGCCGGCAGCGTGCCCAAGGAAGAACGGGATGAGTTGCAGGCAGACATCAACAACATCAAGACCTACACGCAGGCCAAGATCGTCTCAGGGCCTTACACCTTTGTGCCGCCCAGCAGCGACGCGGAGAGATTCTACCGCCGGGGAGTTCTTGCCTATTACTCCGGCCAGGTAGAAGAGGCGAGAACGATCTGGAAGAATATCGTTGCTACGTTCAAAGACATTCCCGTCTACTCCGCCTGGGTGAGGCTGGCTGAGGAGGCGTTGAAACAAAGCGACAGCCTGGCGACGTTCAACCTCGATGCGGTGATTAAGAGCTTCGGCGAGATGGATGCGAGTACCCTAAAGGCTCGGCTGCTCGATTTGCAGAAACTCTACCAGACTATGCCGGATAGTGAGTGGAAGACGAGTGCGCTGAAAGCGATTAGCGAGAAGGTGAAGGAGTTGGAGAAGGTGCCTGGGAAGTAATGTATTTCTCCCCTCATTAGCCCCGGAGGGGCGTCGGTCAGTAGCCGGCAGCGAAGCTGCCGGTGAGCAAGCAAATATTGAAGAGAGCCCCGGAGGGGCGATGGTGATAGGTCCTGTCACCATCGCCCCTCCGGGGCTCGCATGCTCTGGTCCATACTAACCGGTGGCTAGCGCCACCGGCTACTGACTACCGCCCCTCCGGGGCTCATGCCAATAGTTGTCGATTCTTAAGTGTGCTCCTCGCCGTCCTTCTGCTTCAACGGCTCCGGCAGGAAGAACGTCACAACCACCGCCAGGAGGCAGAACGCCAACGCTGTGATAGCAGCGGCATGGGCTGTCATCTGCGGCGGCGAGAAGCCCTTCAGGGCACCATCGAGAAGCGGCAAGACTACGAACAGGGCCAGCGGATTGCCGGCAGTGCCGAACATGCGGCCACCGACATTGGCAGCAAAGCTCTCGCCCGTCCCTCGTAGCTTCGGCGGATAGACCATGGGCAGATAGTTACCCCAGAAGCTGAGCTGGCCCACCACAAAGAAGGCGGCGACGAAGATGCCAATCTGCAAGCCCATCAGGCTATAGTCGTCTCCCGCTCGGCCAGTCGCAAAGTAGAAGAAGACCAGGGGCGTGATGATCAAGGCAGGAAGCTGGAAGAGCCGCAGCAATCTTCGTCGACTGATGATGATGACTGCCAGGTAGGCGAGGGCGAACCGCCCGACCAGCCCGCCGAGTTCCTGCCAGAGTTGTACATGGGAAACAGTGATCTGCGTGTTCTTGAAGAGATCGCTGGCCTTGGACCTCAGTTCGTCTACGCTTTTGACATCCTTGACTTTGATCTTCTCCAGAATCCCCTTCACCTTCGGGCTCTCGATGCCATTCGTCTTGGCTTCTTCGATGGCCACTCGGAGTGGATTAATCGTCCCGGCGCCTTTCACCAGGCCCGGTACGATCTGCGGTAGTAATTGAATAGCTCCAAAGGCAACACCGTAGCCGCACATCATCAGGATGGCTGTGACGATGGTCGTCCTCCTGAGTTCAGGTGAGAAGAGCAAGCCAAAGCTGGGACGGGTGATCGTCCCGGCCTTGCGTTTGGCTTCCCAGACGGGCGACTCGGGCAGGAAGGGCCGAATGAAGATCAACGGAATCGCCGGGATAACTCCTGAGATCAAGGTGTACCGCCAGGCATCGTGGCCGCCGAAGATGGGTGGGAAGCTCTCGGCAAAGTGGTTGCAGAACCAGAAGACTCCGGTGACCATCAGGCCACCAAGCGAGGAGAAGGCCTGGGTATATCCTAGAACCGCTTCGCGCTGTTTCGGGTGATTAAAGAGTTCTGCCAGCCAGGCGGTTGCAGCAACGAACTCAACGCACACGCCGATGAAAGTCAGGCAGCGGAAGACGAGCAGCGACTCAGCAGACCAGGCAAAGCCCGAGGCGAGTGCCGAGAAGGCATAGAGCAGAATGCTGGCGGTCAAGACCCGTCGACGGCCAAACCAGTCGGTCAGGTAGCCGCCCAGCAGGCCGAAGATGCCGCCACAGACAGCACTGGAGTACATGATCTTGGCAAACCACGACAGGATGGCCGCGTTCCCAGAATCGGTGAACTGATCGACGCCGAGCAACTGCTCCAGGGCAGGGCGGCCTACCAGCGGCCAGACGAGTAATTCGTAGATATCGAAGGCAAACCCGATGGCGGCGATGACAACGATCAGCCATTGGGTTGTTGTGAACTTCGGTGCAGGCGCTGCCGACATAGGCGGGAACCTTAAAGGAGGGATAACCCTTCTAAATTAGGGATGTTCTGGAGATGTGAAAGTGGTTGTCATTTGACTTTCATGGGATGATAACCATGACAGCCTGAAGCGCCAGCGAGGGGGCGCGTGCAATCGCCAGGTTCACCCTCGCTTGCGCTTCAGGCTGCCATGGTGAAACGCCTTCTTTTCTCTCCTGGCTTCTGGATTCTGGCTTCTGGCTCCTCTCTGCCATTGCCACCCATTCCCTTGTTCCTATACTTCCTTTTCCCAATTAGTTCGGAGATGATACGAGTCATGGCCAAGAAGCGAGCCCCGTTACCCAAGCAGAAGTGCCGGTTTTGCACCCCTCAGGGTTGTCCTCGTCCTGCCTTTGTTGACTACAAGGATATCAGCGGCTTGAAGAAGCTTTGCACCGCTCAAGGCCGCATGTTCGGCCGCAAGCGATCGGGCATCTGTGCCACGTTCCAGCGATCGGTCAGCCAGGCGATCAAGCGGGCTCGTGTGATGGCTCTGCTGCCTTATGTTGGCGAGTAGTCGAACCGACTGAATCAAACGACACAGCCCACAGAAAACTCTGTGGGCTGTGTCGTTGAATTGATGGATGTTACCAGCGGCGATAGTAGCCGACCCCGAAGGAGACCGGCGGAGGTGGCACTCGTTCATAGACGACGACAGGCCGCACCGGACGACGTATCGTATCCTGCATGCAGTTGATCACTACATCCGTCACGCCGTAGCTCTTGAGCATGACGATGTCGTCAGGCGTGAGTTGGAAGACGGTGTGAGAAGTTTGTATCTGCTTGATGATGGTGACATCGCCGACTTGCGATTGAGTCAGCTTGATGACGTCATTCATCGTCATCGGTCCCTGAACGGTCGCTGTGGCCTGAGCCTGGACGATCGCTTCACGATGTTCCTTTTGATCCTGGGCATTACCTACCGCAGCTCCGGCCAAAGCGCCGACGCCTGCGCCCAGCAGCGCGCCTGCTCCGGTGTTGCCTGCTGCCTTGCCGATGATGGCACCGGTCCCGGCGCCGAGCAATCCGCCTACAGCCGCATCGGTCCCTTCATGGGTTGCACAACCGATCATCGGCCCGCACAGCAGCAAGCCGCTGAGAAGCCAACTGAGTCGCACCTTCATGGTTCTCTCTCCCGTTAATGCGCTGTTACTCAAAAGTAACTGGCACATCGTCTCATCGTCCAAACGCTGCCCGTCGGTTCAGAAAAACAGAGCTCCGGCTATAACCACGAGAGCGCAGAGCTACAAGAGAATAATGATGAAAAAGGCAGGAGGCTGGTTAAACTCGGTAAGATGAGCGTCCTGGCTATGGCAGCCTGAAGCGCAAGCGAGGGGGGACCTCGCCACCGACCGACCCAACCTCGCTTGCGCTTCAGGCTGCCATGGCATCACCATCCTGTTCCCCTCATATTCTAATCACCATCACACCGCATCAGATATTCAGGACCTCCCCATGAACCGTGACAAGATGATCGAACGAGGCCTGGCTCAGCGCGGGCCGTGGGATATGGTGATCGTCGGCGGCGGGGCGACCGGGGTGGGCATTGCTGTCGATGCTGCTTCCCGTGGTTACGAAGTGCTGCTTCTGGAACAGCACGACTTTGGCAAAGGCACCTCGAGCCGAAGCACCAAGCTGGTGCATGGCGGAGTGCGCTACCTTGAACAGGGTAACATCTCGCTGGTCATGGAGGCGCTAAAAGAACGTGGCGTGTTGCGGCAGAACGCACCTCACCTCGTTCACGATCTGGCCTTCGTCGTTCCTAACTACGTCTGGTGGGAGTCGCCCTTCTATGGCTTTGGTCTCAAGGTTTACAATCTCCTTTCCGGCAAGTACAAGTTCGGCCCCACCCAGCGGCTGTCGAAGGAAGAGACCCTTGAGAGACTGCCGACGATCAAGACCGATGGGCTGCGGGGCGGGGTGGTCTATTACGATGGACAGTTCGATGATGCGAGGCTTCTGATCAATCTGGTCGCCACCGCTGCGGAGCAAGGGGCAACGCTCGTGAACTACGCCCAGGTCAACGGCCTCCTGCGGGACGAAGATGGTTTCGTCCGGGGCGTGAAGGTACTCGATACCGAAAGCGGACAACAGACCGATGTTCATGCACGTGTGGTCATTAACGCCGGCGGGCCGTTCTGTGATGGCCTCCGTCGCATGGCTGATCCGAACGCGGCACCGATGATTGCTCCCAGTCGTGGCATTCATCTCGTCTTTGATAGATCGTTTCTGCCCGGCGACAGCGCCATCATGGTGCCTCATACGACCGATGGCCGAGTGATGTTCGCCATCCCCTGGCATGAGCATACGCTGGTGGGCACGACCGATGTTGCGGTGAACGAAGCGACGCTGGAACCGGTTGCCAGCGAGCAGGAGATCGAGTTCATCCTCGAAACTGCGGGGCGTTACCTGGAGAAGGCTCCGACACGAAAGGACATCCTCAGCATCTTTGCCGGCATCCGTCCACTGGTGAAGTCAGGGCACGGGAAGAACACTGCTGCTCTGTCTCGAGATCACACCATCCACATCGATAATTCGGGCCTGATCACCGTTACCGGCGGCAAATGGACGACCTACCGCAACATGGCACAGGATGCCGTCGATCATGCCATCACGCTTGCAGAGTTAGATGAAAAGCCCTGTGTGACCAAGACGCTGCAGATTCATGGCTACCATCAGCATGCCGACAAGTTCGGCCCGCTCAAATACTATGGCGGCGATGCCCCGGCTATTCTCGATCTAGCCAGACAACTACCGGCCTTGGCGAAGCCGCTGCATCCGAAGTTGCCCTACACCGGTGTCGAAGTGTTATGGGCGACTCGTTACGAGATGGCGAGAACCGTGGAAGATGTGCTGGCTCGCCGTACCCGGTCGCTGTTCCTCAATGCCCAGGCAGCACGGGAGATGGCCCCCGCCGTGGCCGAGATCATGGCGAAGGAGTTGGGCAAAGATGCAGCCTGGCGGGCGGAGCAGGTGAAACAGTTTGAGGAGGTGTCGTGCAGTTATTTGTTGGGCAATTGAGTGCATCACCACTGAAGTATGACATCAACAACAATCACTATGAGCAACCCAATACTGATCACACTGTTGACGTAGAAGAACGCCAGGTTCACTTTGGAGAGGTCGTTGGGTTTGACGATGGCGTGTTCGTAGCTGAGGAGCAGTGAGACGAGGATGATGCCGACAAGGTAAATCAAACCCAGGCTGGCGACGTAGTAGAGAGTGAGCAGGCAGAGCAGCATAATCCAATGACTGAAGAACGCCACCCGCAGGGCGTTGGGCACGCCGATGGCGGCGGGGATGCTGTGCAGCTTGGCTTTCTTGTCGAAATCTGCATCCTGCGTGGCGTAGAGGATGTCGAACCCGACGACCCAGAACATTACCGCCAGGCCGAGGATGACGGGCGGCCAGCCGATGGAACCGGTGATGGCGACCCAGGCAGCGATGGGGGTCAGCATCAGCGACATGCCGAGCCAGACGTGGCATAACACCGTGTGGCGCTTGGTGTAGGAATAGAGGGCGATGAACACCAGCACCGGCACGCTGAGGATGAGCGGCCAGAGGTTGTCGTTCCAGATCCAGAAGTGACAGGTAGCGATGACGAAGCCGACAGCGGAGAGTACAGCGAAGGCGGTGACCGCTTTCACCGAGAGGATGCCTGCCGGGAGGTGCCGCTTTTCGGTGCGAGGGTTGGCAGCATCGTAGTCACGATCAGCAAGGCGGTTGATCGCCATGGCCATGCTGCGGGCGAGAATCATGCAGGGGATGATGCCGCCGATATCGAGCAGGATTTCGATCGGCTTGGTGCGGTGAATCTCACGCCAGGCCAGCACCGCCCCGGCGAGCGCGAACGGCAGCGCAAAGAGGGTATGGCTGAAGCGGATCATCTCCAGGAACGCCCGGAGTTGACCCCACAGCGTCGTGGGTCTAACGGGTTGCGCCTGTGGCGCCGGCGAAGCGCTACTCATCGAAGATGCCAAAGCCAAAGTCGCGCACCGGCGGCTTGGCAGCTACCGGGGCAGGTTCTTCATGCCGAGGGGCTGGTTTTTCATCATGCTGATGATGCTTTGGCCGAGCATGCTTTGGTTGTTGCGGTTCGGGCTTCTGCTCGGGCGTCCAGTCGTGGAAGACCGGGGCAGCCTCTTCGACAGGGGAGGGAGGCGGAGGAGCCATGAAAGGCACATCGTCAAAGGAGATGGGCCGATCATCAATTTTGGGAGCAACAACCGGCTCGGCTGCTGGTTCGCTGTCTCGATCCTTACCTTTGCTGCCTCGACGACGACGTTTCTTGTATTGATCTTTCTCTTCAGCATCGCTCGGCTTTGCTTCAGCGTGATTCGGTTCTTCTTCGACCAGTTCCGGCGGTGGAGGCGGCACAGGAGTACGGGCTGCATGGGAACGAGCATCGTGGGCGATGCCGGCCATCACTTCGCCGGCGGTGGCGCTGAGCGGGCGGTTGAACGGGGTGCCAAAGCTGGAGAACTCGTCCTCGAAGCTGGGAGCGGGACGTTTGCCCAGGAACTGGGTGGTCTCCTGCTCGAAATCGTTAAAACCCTGGAAGCTGGCTACACGGGGTTTTATTTCAGGCTCGATGAACCGTGCAGCTACCGGCGTGGCTCGTTCCGGTTCGGGCTCCACAGGTTCATGGCGACTGTGGCGAGTTGGTCGTTCGGGCTTGGGACTGAGTGGTGCCCTACGGCTCGGCGTAGTGGTCAACGGCGGACGCTTCATTGGCGGCGTTGTGATCGGCTCACGGGCACGGGGGCCACGGCCATGTTGTTCACGAGGCGATTGTTCCCGGGTCGATTCACGATGTTGTTCTCGTGCCGGATTCTTGGGCAGCACCCCGGTGAGTTCTTCGCCGAATCGCACCACGATATAGGTGCCCCGCTTGGCGTCTCGTTCCAGTTCGACCAGACCCTGCTTCTGAGCATCTTCGAGCAGTGCGGAGAAGGTGTTGAAGCCATGATAGGTCTCGTTGAACGAGGGCTTCTTGCGTTTCATCGTCTCTTTGATCATGGATGCCCAGAGGACATCCTTGTTCTCCCGCCGCAGGGCGGTGCAGGCTTCCATCAGCAGTTCAATCGCTTTGCGTTTCGTATCAGAACCAGGCAGGGTGATCTTGGGAGCTTCGGCCTTCTCCACTTCCAGGTCTTCGTAATAGATGAACTCATCGCAGTTGTCGCGGAGGAGTTCGCTGGTCGAGTTTGTCATCCCCAGACCAATGACGTGTTTGCCCATTTCCTTCAGCTTGGAGACGAGCGGGGTAAAGTCGCTGTCGCCTGAGACGATCACGAAGGTATCGATGTGGGGCTTGTTGTAAGCCAGGTCCATGGCATCGACGCAGAGGCGAATGTCAGCGGAGTTCTTGCCTGTCATGGATCGCTTGGGAATTTCAACCAGTTCGAAGGCAGCTTCATGAAGCGAAGCAGTGTAGGGGATATACCGGCTCCAGTCGGCGTAGGTCTTCTTGGCGACAATCTTGCCCTTTTCGACCATGCGTTTGAGCACACGCTGAATATCGAAGCGATCAGTGCGACGAAACCCTTGAGCGATGTTATCAAAGTCCACAAAGATGGCTAAAGCCCGTTCCGAATCGTTAGGCATACCGGATATCCGAATACTGTGATGTGTTAATTATAGGGTGTTCTGCGAGAGATGACAGGCGGAATGGGGGAAAGCGTGTAGCGGCGCAAATGGCGGGCAAAGTGATACGAATAGTCTGGATACGACGGGATTAGCAGCCTTTTGAGCGATGTCGGAGCCGGCAGCACGATTCAGGTGGGCTTGGCAAAACGTGCTGTCGGCTCCGCACGATACTAGACCCCTTCCCCCAGCCCGAACTCCTGCATCTTCTTGTGCAGGGTGTTGCGGTTAATACCGAGTCTCGCCGCTGCTTTGGTCTGCACCCCTTCGCATTCTCGTAAGACTTGTTCAATCAGTTCTTTCTCTAATCCGCCGACGAGGTGATCGTAGAGGGTGTGGGCATCGTCGGTCTTGGTCGTCTGCAACCCAATCTGAACAAGTTGCTTGATGCTACCAGCCAGGTCGACGGGCTTCTGCTCCCCGGTGCGTAAACGGCGTTGGCCGAGGTGGGTGGTCGGCATCACCTGTTCGATCTTGATGACGGGACCGGGAGCCAGCACGACGGCCCGTTCGATGGTGTGTTCCAGTTCACGCACATTGCCCGGCCAGCGGTGGGCGGTCAGCCATTGCATCGCTGTAGGATCAATACTGCTGATCACCTTCTTGTTTTCCTTGGCATAACGCTGCACGAAGTACTCGATGAGCTGCGGGATGTCGCCATGACGATCACGCAGTGGCGGCAGATAGACTGGCACCACATTCAGTCGGTAATAGAGATCTTCCCGGAAGCGGCGGGCATCGACTTCTTCTTCCAGGTGCTGATTGGTGGCTGCGATGACGCGCACATCGACACGGATGGTTTTACTTTCCCCGACTCGCTCGAACTCACGTTCCTGAAGAACCCGCAGCAACTTCACCTGTAGCTTGGGGCTCATGCTGCTGATTTCATCAAGAAAGATGCTGCCGGTGTGGGCTGCTTCAAAGCGGCCGGTTTTATTATCGACCGCCCCGGTGAACGCCCCCTTGACGTGGCCGAAGAGTTCGCTTTCGAGCAGGCCTTCGCTCAGTGCCCCGCAGTTGACACGGATATAGGGGCCATCGACCCGGGGACTGTAGGTATGAATGGCCCTAGCGATCAGTTCCTTGCCGGTACCTGTTTCCCCCACCAGCAGCACGCTGGAACGGCTGCCCGCCACCTGCTTGACCCGGGCCGCTACGGCTTGCATCACCGGGCTGGTGCCGACGACGCTGGGCAACGAAAGAGGATCGGTTTCCATGGGGTTTGATGACATAGGGTTATGGTATGTGCAGCGATGCGAGTGGGGAGTTGAGTCTTCATGGTAGGCATCACGCTCCGCGTGATGAGACTGCGAGTTGCTGCCTTAAACGAGGGCTAGTGTTGCGACTAGTCTCCGCTTCATCACGCGGAGCGTGATGTCTACCATGGTTTGCAACATTTACACGGAATTCGGCTGTTTCATGGCTCGAAGCACGGTCGGCCTGCTCGCTACTTTCGCCAGCTTACCAGTCGATCTGTGTCATTCTTTCAAAATGCTCATCGTGGTTGAAAAAGAGTCACATTGCTCTGGACAGATGAAGAGTGATGCGTTAAGTGCCCGCCCGCTTGACGACTGCCGCTCGCCGGTGGTCTTCGAGCTGGTAACTCTTCGACGAGGTGGGGTCGGGTAAAGCCTGATGGTTTTCCTGAAGATGCCGCGCGAGGAGTGCCGATAACAACGATCAGCATCATCGCGCACAGCGATGAGTTCGGGGTGAAGGAGCACGCGGGGTTGGGCGCACGGAGGCGCAAGCCTTGCGAGAAGTCAGGGAAGAACTCGGGGCCAGGGACGGCCAACTCGGGGGATTTGACCGTCCTGTTCACGTCTCGTTTCGTCACTGCTTTCTCGCACGCCCACCCAGGCTTTTCTTCCTGGGGAGGATTGCATGGTAACGCACGTAGAGCAGGACGTGGGACAACTCTGGCGCGACTACCGCACTGAAGCCACGTTAGATCGACGTAATCGCCTGCTCGAGCATTACTTGCCGCTCGTGAAATACAACGCTGAACGCATCTGGGCTCGCCTGCCCGATGGCGTCGAACTCGACGACTTGATCAGTGCTGGCACCTTCGGCCTGCTGGATGCCATCGAAGCCTTCGATCTGGATCGTGGCGTGAAGTTCGAGACCTACTGTGTGCCCCGTATCCGCGGTGCCATGCTCGACGAACTCCGCACGATGGACTGGGTGCCACGCCTGGTACGCAGTAAAGCCAGCAAGCTCGAACATATGCGGAAAGCACTGGAAGTCTCGCTGGGTCGCCCGCCCAAGCCCGATGAAATCGCCGAGAAGATGGGTATCTCCATCGACGAATACGCCAAGCACGCCAGCGAAGCCGCTGCCGTCGGCTTGGTCAGCCTGAACAAGAAGTGGTACGAAACTGATTCGTACAAGGATGTCCGCGAGATCGACATCCTAGAAGACAAGAAAGCCGAAGACCCGACGCATCGCCTGCAAAACCGTGACCTGATGAAGCTGGTCACCCGTGGCCTCAGCCGTAACGAACGGCTCATCATCATCCTCTACTACTACGAAGAGATGACGATGAAAGAAATCGGCCAGACGCTGGACCTGTCTGAGAGTCGTGTCAGCCAGATGCATTCGAGCATCGTGACGAGACTGCAACACATGCTGGCTTCCCGCCGGCCCGAGTTCTCGAACTCGTAGTGATTGATCAATGAATAACAGCAGCCGGGACACACAAGTGCCCCGGCTGTTTTCGTAGGGCACGCTGTGCGTGCCGCTCAACGGCAATATCCCACTCACCATAACTTCTGTGTTACGACAAGTCACCGTGAGGCACGCACAGCGTGCCCTACACCACCGCTGATGAGATCATCCTCATCATTGCCCCATTTCTCCCCATATCCTTCTGACATTCGCACAGCATGCACTATAATCTCCGCAACCCACCTGTTCCTCCCCTCAAGGACCCGCCATGAAACTGCGTGCGATGTTCTGGACACTGATGTTGATCAGTGTTTCCGCCTTCCCCGTCTCTGCTCAGCAGCCAGATATCAAACCCAAGACCGTTTTCGACGACTACATCAAACGGCCCGAACCAGCCTACAAATGGGAAGTTGTCAAGACTGTCGAAGGCCCCGTCGCCAAGACGACCATCATCAAGCTCACCTCGCAAAACTGGCTCACCGAGAAGGATGTCAACCGCACCGTGTGGGAACACGCTGTCGTCATTACCAAGCCCAACAAGCTCAAGAGCAACAAAGCCTTCCTCATGATCGCCGGCGGCAGCAACGAGAGCCGCTTCCCCGAAAAGGCAGACGAGATGACTTCCCTGATTGCCGCCTCCACCGGCAGCATCGTGGTCGAACTCAAGATGGTTCCCAACCAGCCCCTGATCTTCAACAAAGATGGCGTCAAGCGCGTCGAAGATGATCTCATCGGCTATGGCTTGAACAAGTTCTTCGAGACCGGCGACCCGCAGTGGATTGTCCGCCTGGCGATGGTCAAGAGCGCTGTCAAGTGCATGGACTGTGTGCAAGAATGGTCGAAGAAGGAAGGTTGTCCCGTTGAGAAATTCGTCGTGGCCGGCGGTTCCAAGCGTGGCTGGACCACCTGGATGACGGGAGCCATGGATAAGCGTGTCGAAGCGATCGTACCCATCGTTATCGATGTGCTCAACACCCAGGAATCGATGAAGCATCACGCCCAGGCCTATGGCTTCTGGGCGATGGCTGTCGGCAACTACTATCAACACAAGATTTTCCAGCGTCCCGATCATCCCCGCGTTCCTGATCTGTCGATCATCGAAGATCCGATCAGCTATGTGGAACGGCTGAAGATGCCGAAGTACGTTGTCAACGCTGCCGGCGATCAGTTCTTCCTACCCGATTCGTCGCAGTTCTACTGGGATAAGCTCCAGGGCGAGAAGCTGCTCCGCTATGTGCCCAATGGCGATCACTCTCTCAAGGGTACCGACGCGATTCAGAGCGTGACTGCCTTCTATTACATGATCATCAACAATGTGCCGCTGCCCAAGTATTCCTGGACGTTCGAGGAAGATGGCAGCATCAAGGTGAAGTACCAGACGCCTCCGAGCAAGGTGATGATCTGGCAGGCCGGTAATGCCAAGGCTCGTGATTTCCGCGTCGATACCATTGGCCGCACCTACAAGGGTACCGAACTGAAGCAGGAGACTGATGGCTCCTACGTCGCCAAGATCGATCCGCCGAAGGAAGGCTGGAGCCGCGTTCTTCGTCGAACTGACTTACGATGTGGGTGGCCCCTTCCCGCTGAAGGTGACGACCGCCGTTCGAGTCCTTCCCGATGTACTCCCCCACAAGGGTGCTGATACGAAGACTCTCAAGTTCGAAGGAGAGTTGTTCCCGGAGAAGATGAAGAAGAAGTAGGCGGAGAAGCCAGAAGTCAGGAGCCAGTAACCAGAATGAAAAAGGGTGACTGGTTCCCGGCTCCGAAGGAGCCTTCGATCTTAGCCAGGCCCGGGAGGGCCTGGGGAGATGCGGAAGCTGGCGGAAAGCTCTGAAGGAGCGCTCGATAGCATCGGGCGCTCCTTTTTGTTTTCGTGCTTGAGGCTGGCGGCATAGCTTCGGCTTTACATGGAAATGGATTGGGGTATCGTTAAACCTCAATGGATTATCGTCTGAGGGAGAACTCCCATGCATCGCGCTTTAGTCTGTATTGTTGCTTTGTGCTTCGTGGGGCTTCTTTGCGTTCATGATCTGAAATGGCTTGTAGACCATCGATCACTGGAACAACGCGCTGAACTGACCTCAGGAGGTGATTTCTGGCTTGATCCCACCATTGATGAGATCTTTCAATCCTGGAAGCAGAGTTGTATTAATCTCGAAAGCTATGCCTTCGACATCAATATTGAAGAATATGACCATATCTTCGGCGAGAGGAAGCACAGCCAGGCTCAGTTCAAGACGCTGATGCAGCAGGATGGTAGTTGTTGGATTCGAATCGATGAGCTGGAAAAGCCAGATCGCCCAACCTCGTCAACGCTCATTGTTGGAAATAAATGTTATCTGCTTTCGTACCGTGACAAGTCGATTGTCGGCCTGGACTTGAGCCGACGCATGATGAAAACAGACCTGGCGAATAAGGAGTATGCTGTCGTTCCTCTTCTGCCGTTGTTTCGCACAAGTGAGGTTGATCTTCATCAGCGATTTGAGATCAGTCTTATTCAAAAAGACAAGGACTACACCTGGATCAGATTCCTTCCGCTGAATAACGATGATCAAAGATATATGACGGTAGCCCAGATAGGCGTGATCAATTATCACAATACTAAGTCGCCTAAGCACTTTCCTTTGTGCATCATGTGGCGAGAGCCTGGCGGCAAAGAGATCACCTGGAACTTCACAAAAGTACAGATCAACAATTCACTGGCAGTCACCAGTAAAGACTTCCAGTTGAATATGGCACAGCTTCGCAAGGAGAAATGGAAAGATCGACAAAGCACTAACTTTGCCGGGCAATGGATCATGAAGATACTCTTTAATGAGCCCATCGACTGGACCGTTTTGCAGAAGAAATAGAACTACGAGCATTGCTCGGTCCACCGTTAAGAATATCTGCGCACTCAACTCTGCCCCCCTTTGTCATAAAACCTAAGACAGAGACCGTTTCCGACACATTTGCATAGATCATCGCACCATGCCCGCCATCGAACGTACGCCGCCTGCTTTGTTTGCCCTCACCGTTCCGGGCCTGGAGGCGGTCACCGCTCGGGAGATCGAAGACGACCTCGGTGGCATCGTCAAGAAGAAGATGAACGGCATCGTCGTCTTCCGGGTCGATCACCTCGATAAGAACGTGCTCAAGCTCCGAACCGCTGAAGATGTCTTCCTCCTCGCCTGGGGTAGCGATGATCTCACTTACCGTGCGAGCGATCTTGCACTCATTCAGAAGTGGACCGCCAAGGAACCACAGTGGCCCAGGCTGCTTGAGTATCACAAAGCCATCCGGCCCAAACCCAAGGGCCGGCCCAGCTTCCGCCTCATCGCCCAGATGCACGGCGAGCATGGCTACAAACGCAGCGATGCCTTCGAAGCTCTTGACAAAGGGCTGCGTGGCAAGATTCCTGCCCACCTCATTCCCACCGCTGAAGACGCCACGCTCGAAATCTGGCTCCGCATCATGGGCAAGCGGGCACTCTGTGGCGTGAGGCTTTCCGACAGTAAACTCCGTCATCGCACTTACAAGACTGAACACATCCAGGCTTCGCTGCGCCCCGTTGTCGCAGCAGCGATGGTAAGACTGGGGACGCAGGAAGGACTGACCATCGACCCTTGCTGCGGAGCTGGCACGCTCTTGGCTGAGATGTTCGACACCAACCGCCAGGCAGAGATGATCGGCGGCGACATCGATAAGAATGCCCTCGTCGCTGCGGGGACCAATCTGCGAAGCTGGCGGGAGAGACCGCCATTAGTTCGATGGGATGCGCGTGAACTGCCGTTGGGTCAGGGAAGTATTGCCAAGATTCTGTGCAACCCCCCGTTCGGTCGGCAGCTTAGCAACCCCGAAGAGATCAAGGGGTTGTATGCCGACATGGTCGCAGAGTGGCAGCGGGTGTTGCAACCCGGCGGCCAGGCGGTGATCCTGGCCAGCGATATCGAAGCCCTCCAGGCGGCAGCCTTTGAGCAAGGCTGGCAACAGGAAGGGCTTTACCGCATCCGGCTACTCGGCTGGCCGGCCACGATCTCGGTTTGGCGCAGCGCTATTCGGCGTTGTAGAGATTTGGGAGGGCGAGGCTTCCGCCGAGCTTCCTCTTCGAAGAAATAGCTCGGCAGGAGCCTCGCCCTCCCAATACCTAACATGGAATTGTCTGGACAACACCTCCGTATTGGCGAGAATGACCCCACACCATGAGATTCCCACCACAGAGTCGCATCATGCCGACACTACTTGAGCCGCCCGCCAGCCACTACCGTCAATGAAGCCAATCATCTCGACCTCTTCTCCACCATCATGGAGGAGATCGAGTTGCTTCACCCCCGTAATGAACTTCATGATGCGGTGAAGGTCAGCCTCATCTCCAGCCCGGTGGGGCCGCTGCTGATTGGCGTTCACGAGAAGGCTATACGCTTCCTTCACTTCACCCAGATGGAGCGGCTGGCTGAACAAGTAATGCGGCTGCAACAACAGATGGGCAAGCCCTTTCGGCATGCGACCCATCAGCTGCACGAGCAACTCGAAACGGAACTCGAAGAGTACTTCGCCGGAAAACGACAGACGTTCTCGCTGCCGATGAAGCCGGTTGGCACTATGTTCCAGATGAAGGTCTGGCAGGGACTGCAGAAGATTCCTTACGGGCAGACCTGGAGCTATGAGCAACTGGCCATCGAGATTGGTCAGCCCACCGCCAGCCGGGCTGTGGGGTTGGCCAATGGGGCCAACCCGCTGTCGATCCTCATTCCGTGCCATCGGGTCGTCAACAAGAACGGCCAACTCGGTGGCTACGGCGGCGGCCTCTGGCGGAAGCAGATACTGCTGGATGTAGAGAAGCCGAAGGCGTAATACCAGCCCGCAGCGCTAGCAAGGGAGCGCTGTCAATCGTATTAACTTCCCTTGCTAGCGCTGCGGGCTGGTATGCTACTTCGGTCCAGGTGGCACCTGCTTCTTCAGCCAGTTGAAGACCTCTTCATGCCAGAACTTGCTATTCGCCGGCTTCAGCACCCAGTGGCCTTCGTCGGGGAAGTTGACGAACCGGCTGGGAACGCCCTGACGTTGCAGGCTGGTGAATAGCTCCAGCCCTTGGCCAATGGGACAGCGGAAGTCAAAGTCGTTGTGAATGATCAGCATCGGCGTCTTGAACTTGCCGAGGTTGGCCGCCTTGATGTGCGGGGAGAACTCACGGTACTTGCCGGGCACTTCCCATGGCAGGCCGGCGTGTTCCCACTCATCAAACCAGAGTTCATCAGTGGTGCCCCACATGCTTTCGAAGTTCCAGACTGAGCAGTGGGTGATCAGGGTCTTGAAGCGTCCGGTGGTCACCGCAAACCAGTTCATCATGTAGCCACCGAAGCTGGCACCGGCTGCACCGATGCGATCCTTATCGACGTAGGGCAGCTTCTCAACAAAGTCAGCACCGGCCATCAGGTCTCGGTAGCACTTGCCGCCCCAGTCGCCGCTGATCTGATCGGTGAACTTCTGACCGAATCCGGTGGAGCCACGGGGGTTCGGCAGCACAACGACATAGCCTTGAGCGGCCCACAGCATGGGGCACCAGCGGTACGACCAGCTATCTTCCCAGGCACCTTGAGGTCCGCCATGCACGAGGTAGGCGACGGGCCATTTCTTGCTGGCATCGAAGCCGGGCGGCTTGAGGATCCACATCTGCATTTTGCCGTCTTCGATGGCGACCTCGACTGATTCGGGCTTGGGGTTATCGAGTTGAGCCAGCAGGGCGTCATTCAGGGTAGTCACCTGACCGTGGCCAACGGACGCTCCGGCGTAAGACTCGAAGTGAATGAAGTAAACATCAGCCGGGCGAGTCAGGTGTGCCTGAGTATGCACCCAGGTGCGACCATCCTTGGCACAGTTCAGTGATGCTATCTGGCCAAGCTTGCCGTTAGGATAAGCGGTCAGCATTTGATCGTTGACTTTGGCGGGAACCGTCAGGCCTTGCTTGACGTTGCCATCGAGGGAAACAGTGAACAGCGAGGTCGTTGCATTTTCATCGGCCACAAAGACGAGTTCATTGCTCGGCGTCCAGACGATCTCGCCGGGCGAGACATCTTTGTTCTCAGTCAGGTTCTTCGGGGTGCGGTCAAAGCTGCCATCCGGGTTGCAATCGACGACTTGAATATCCCACTTGTCAGCCTCGTAACCCGCCTTCTTCTGGGCACGCCAGGCGACCTTCTTGCCATCAGGGCTGAAGCGAGGATAGACATCGGCAGCGGGGTTCTTGGTGAGTGCTTCCCATTCTTCCTTGGTGTTCGTCAGGCTGACCCGGCACAGTTGATAGTTCGTGCTCCACGCCTCGTTCTTAGGTGGTACTGCGGTGAAGACCAGATGCGTACCATCAGGGCTGAAAGTGAAGTCATCGCCGACACTGAATGTGGAGGAAGTCGGGTTGGCGTCTCGATCACCGGGAGTGACATCACGGCAATCGGTGCCATCAGCGTTGCTGACGAAAAGGTGTTGTCGCTTGTCCTCGACATATTCATCCCAGTGACGGAAGAAGAGCTTGCTGAAGACCTTGGCCTTCACCGGGTTCTTCTCGATGGCTTCCAGCTTCTCCTTGTTCTTCTTGTCACTCTCGGCAAACGGCAGCGTGCTGAACTCGGGGAAGACACTGGAGACGAAGGCGATCTTCTTGCCATCGGGCGACCAGATGCCGGTGCCGGCGCTGGTGCTGATCGTCGTCACCTGCTGAGCTTCGCCGCCGGCCAGGTCGATGACCCACAACTGGTTCGTACCGCTGCGGGTTGATTCGAAGAGGATGCGCGACCCATCCGGGCTCCAGCGCGGGTGCCGATCTTTCTTGGTGGTCGTCGTCAGTTGGCGAGCCGGTGTCTTGCGATCGAATCCGGAGATCCACAGGTTCGATGAACTCTTGTTGCCCGGCAGGTCGACGGTGGTGACCACATAGACGACCTGCTTGCCATCGGGGCTGATCTGCGGATCGGTGATTCGCTTGAAAGCGAACAGATCATCAATCGTCATGGGCCGTTTGTCCTCGGCCACGGCGGGAAGTGTATTCATAAGCAATACAAGAGAGAGGAGAAAGAGACGCATTGTGAAGGTGTCCCATGCAAGAGGTGATACACCCATTAAACAGGGACGATGCAAAAGAGCAATATGCTGTCTGACTCCTCCCCTTAACCAAGGGGAGGCTGGGTGGGGTTCTTAATCGTTAAGACAACCCCGTCCAACTTCCCCTTTGGCAAGGGGGAGAGAAAGAGAGTTCGCAACACCCCCATTACCAAAGGCTCAGTCGTGTGCTAAATTGAATCAACCCATCGATTGTGGTGCCTCATTAAGATGACCTTGCCTATCTCTCCAGAACTGCTGATCGCTCTCACGGGACAATCGGCAGCACGCCTCAAGCAGATGCTATCTGCCCTGCCACAGGAACAGGTGAAAGAGCTTTCATCACTCTGCCAGTTCCTGCAAGATCAGCAATTGCTTACCCCCTATCAAGTCTCGCACATCGTGGCAGGCCAGGGTGAGGGGCTGGTCGTTGGCCAGTACATCGTGCTGGATGAACTCGGTCGCGGCGGATTCGGGATGGTCTACAAGGCACGTCATCGCATGATGGGCAGGCTGGCTGCTCTCAAGATATTTACCCCCGAAATGGATGAGAGCGAAACCCATATTCGGTTCTTGCGGGAAATCCAGGCGACCGCTCAGCTGGATCATCCCAACCTGATCAAAGCCTATGAAGCTGGCGAACTGTATGGCTCCTACTTCCTGGCCATGGAACTCGTCGATGGACAGAACCTGCAGGAAAAAGTCGTTAAGAATGGCGCTACGCCGCTCGACGTCGCCTTGCATTGCCACATTGACGCAGCCGTTGGACTGGCTTATGCCCATAGCCTGGGAATGATCCATCGAGACGTGAAACCTGGTAACATTATGCTCGGCAAAGATGGCCGAGTGCGCGTGCTCGATCTGGGTCTGGTCAAGTTCATGAAGGGCTTCACCAGCATGGCCACCAGTATGGATGGCAGCGTACGGGGCACCGCAGCCTACATGGCTCCGGAACAAGCCATCAGTATTCGCAATGCTGACCATCGCTCGGATATTTACAGCCTTGGCAGTTCGCTCTATTTCGTACTGACCGGGCAGCCGATGTACCCTGAAAAGACGGTCATGCAGCAACTGCTGGCCCATCAGAAGAAGCCGATTCCTACTCTGCAATCAAAACTGCCCGATATCCCTCCCTATCTGGATCAGCTCTATCAGCGAATGGTGGCCAAGGAACCCAAGGATCGTCCTCAAAGCATGCAACTGGTAATTGATGGACTGCGTGCTGTTCAGGAGGGAACCACCCCTCCGCCGTTGGCTCCTTTGCCCACTGCACCATTGACCTCAGATGCTAAACCCGACAACAAGGAATCGACAGTCCCCGCCTGGAAACGCCTCTTCCCGTTCTGGCGTGAGAAGACATAGAGCAAGACTTGATCCATGTAGCGGAACTCGCCTAGAGTTCCGTCGAGATCAAGATCAGGATCGGAAGTCTGGCGGCTTCCGCTACAAAGACGTGAAATTGGCATTTACCTCAGGAACATGAACCATGGCACCGCTGCACGGCGTTATCCCGCCGCTGGTCACCCCGTTGACCCAGAACGATCAACTGGACATAGCCCACCTGGAGAAGTTGATCGAATATCAACTCGGCGCCGGGGTGCATGGGTTCTTCCTGCTCGGCACCACGGGGGAGGGGCCGAGCCTGAGCCATGCTGTAAAAAAAGAAGTAGTTCAACGGGTATGCCACATCGTAGCTGGGCGGGTGCCGGTGCTGGTGAATGTCAGCGATACTTCTAGCGTGGAAACGGTTCAACTCTCCAAAGTCGCCGCCCAGGCTGGGGCAAACGCTCTGGTCATCACCTGTCCCTATTATTTTCCTCTCGACCAAGAGGATCTCTGGAAGTATCTCTCCAACCTCATCAAACAACTTCCGTTGCCGATGTATCTCTACAACATGCCGAGCCATGTGAAGATCTCGATGGGCACAGAGGTGCTGGAACGAGCTCTGCAGGAACCGTCTATCCTGGGCATCAAAGATAGTTCGGGAGACCGTTCCTACTTCAAATCCCTGTTGCAGATCGCCAAACAACGGCCTGAATGGTCAGTGATGGTGGGGCCGGAGGAACTCTTCGTCGATGTGATGAACTGGGGCGCGAATGGCGGCGTGCTGGGAGGAGCTAATCTCTATCCCAAAATACTGGTGCAGCTTTTCCATGCCCTGCGTTCACAAGACAGGGGTATGCAGGAAACGCTCATAGAACGCATGCACTGGTTCCATCAGCACGTGCTGCAACTGGTCCCACGTGCCAGCGGCTGGCTCGTCGGCCTCAAGACCGCCCTGGCTCTGGAGGGGTACTGTGAAGAACGCTTTGCCGAACCGCTGCATCCCATGAGCGACGCTGAACGTGCTGAGCTGAAGAGGCAACTGGTGGCGTATCGAGCCGAGCAGGAGTTTTAGGTCACTTCTCATTTCCATGTATCAAAACTTGGGAGGGCGAGGCTCCTGCCGAGCTGTTTTCCGATTATTTGAAGCTCGGCAGGAGCCTCGCCCTCCCGCTGCACTAATCTGAGTAAAGGTCTAGTAACTCATACTACTTAGAGTGTCCCCACCCACTTCAAGATCGGCTCCCTTGCCGCCTTCGCTTCATCGGGGCGACAGATGGGAAGCGTCGTCGGTGCCGCCTGAAAGATCGCCGGGTCTTCGCTCTTCATCTTGATCATTACATCGGCAAAGGCATCGAGCGTTTCCTTGCTCTCGGTTTCGGTCGGCTCGATCATCAGTGCTTCAGGCACGATGAGCGGGAAGTAGACCGTTGGAGCATGGAAGCCATAATCGAGCAGCCGCTTGGCGATATCCATGGCTGAGACTCGTCGTTCCCGGCGATCCTTCTTGGCGCTGGCGACGAACTCATGCATGCAGCGGTCGCCGTTGGGCACTTCGTAGTAATCCTTGAGCCGTGCCAGCAGATAGTTGGCGTTGAGCACCGCTTGATCGCTGATCTCCTTCAAACCATCAGGGCCCAGGGTGCGAATGTAGACGTAACCCCGCACCAGGATGCCGATGTTGCCGTTGAAGCTGCGAACTCTGCCGACCGACTTGGGCCGATTGTTATCCAGAGCATAGGTGCCATCAGACTTCTTGATAACGATCGGTGCGGGCAGGTAGGGGGCGAGGAAGTCTCGTACCGCAATCGGGCCGGCACCCGGGCCGCCGGCGCCGTGTGGGCCGGTGAAGGTTTTATGCACGTTGTAGTGCATCATGTCCGCCCCGAAGTCGCCGGGCCTGGTGTGGCCCAGGTTCGCGTTCATATTCGCCCCATCGAGATAGACCAGCGCCCCGATGTCGTGCAGCAGCTTGGTGATTTCGACGATCTTGGTCTCGAACAGTCCGCAGGTGTTGGGGTTGGTGATCATGAAGACCGCTACGTCTTCGTTCATCTTCGCCTTGAGGTCGTTGAAATCAACGAGGCCATGAGCATCACTCTTGACGGTGACGACTTCAAAGCCGGCGATGACCGCGCTGGCCGGGTTGGTGCCGTGAGCCGAATCGGGGACGAGCACCTTGTGCCGCTTCTGGCCTTTGTCTTTGAAGTAGGCGGCAGCGACGAGCAGCGCGGCCAGTTCGCCCTGAGCCCCGGCTGAGGGTTGCAGCGACACCGCAGGCAGCCCAGCTACTTCGCCGAGGTACTGCTGCATGCCGTAAAGCAGTTCCAGCATACCCTGTGTGGAGGCATCGGGCTGCAGCGGATGGAGATTGACGATGCCCGACAGCGACGCCAGCCGTTCGTGCCGCTTGGGGTTGTACTTCATGGTACACGAGCCGAGCGGATAGAAGTTAGTGTCAACCGACATGTTCAGGGTCGACAGGTTGACGAAGTGCCTGAGCACATCGCTCTCCGCCACTTCAGGCAGCGGCAACGTCTTCTCCGCCAGCATGCCCTTGGGGATGGCATTCTCCACCTTCGGCACATCGCTCGCCGGCAACCGATGACACCGCCGGCCCGATTTGTGGAGTTCGAAGAGGAGTTGGGTTGATTGCGTCTTGTCCATAAGTCGATTCGCACCACGATGTGTTGGAGATTTTCGTCTGTCGCTATGGTGGATTCTATGAAGTGGATAATCGTAGGGAACGCTGTGCGTGCCTGCCCATCGCTTGTCTCATCACAAAGGTCACCGTGATACCACAAGTTGTGGGAAGGCACGCACAGCGTGCCCTACGAATCACTTCCCCATTGCAATCCCCTTAGCCGGAGTAGACAATGGACCCAGCAGCCCATGCTCTCGTTGACGGAGCCTTCCCATGCGATTCCTGGCCATCCTTACCACCTGCCTGTTCATCGGGGCCGCTACGTGGATTCAAGGAACCAGCCGGGTCTGTGCGGGCATGGTGGACGACAAGTTTCTGCCGGATGTGCAGAAGATTATTGATCATATTCTGGGGTCGGACCAATATGGGCGTAGCGATAAAGACACGGGGTTTAGAGAACTCTTCAAGAAGGTCGGCGTTGAAGGCCTGAGGAAATTGCAATCCCACCCTGATGACAGCATTGCTTTGCAGGCAGCCTGGGAAGAAGTTGAGCTGACAATTCCATTGGAATATGACTCCAAGGTGTATCGACAAAGGCATCGAATCGATAGCAAGAAACTCGAATGGTTTCTCGGCTTTCTGGAGAAGCGATGCAAAGTAACGTCGCCGGACTGGTGGAAGCAAGCGGTACTGGGACTAAGTGCTAATAAGCGATACAATGTTGTGTTTATTGGCTCGAAGGTAAATCCCTATCACGAGTCAGGCCTTGATTTTATTACAGCACCGCTCGATACCACCCTGAAACGCAAAGCCGACAATTTGCTCCTCCAAGTCTCTGGAGATGCCTTGGAGTTCAAAAAAGATGGCATTGTGGATTCCAACTACTGCGGGATCAGTGCCTTGTTCACTGCTAACACCTGTTTTGTTGCTGTCCATGGTGATCTTGGATACCCATATCAATTGACTTGTTTCGACCGAACCACATCAAAGGTGGTGTGGAAGAGCAAAGTTTGGGGATCATGGTGGCATTCTTCAAGTGGCCCCGGAACAGCATTTGTAAAGGTAACTGAACAAAGGAACCGTATTATTGTCTTTGGCGTTGCTACTACTGGGATACATATAGAAGGGTTCGACCCTAAAGATGGCAAGAATCTATTCCGATTTTCCAACGCTTACAGGCTTCTCGATTGAGTCCATGATGACTCGGAATTAGACCTTGACTAACCGTCACATCCTCCTGCTCCTCGTTCCCTGGCTAGCTGCTTCCCTCGCCCTAGGTGCCAGCGGCGTGCTCACCGGCCTCAAACCGCCGGTACCGCAGATCATCTTGTTCAGCATCACCGTGGCGTTAATTGTTGCTATTGGCACCATCCCGCCGCTTCGCCGCTGGGCGTTTACGGTTGATGTGCGATGGCTGGTTGGGTTCCACCTCACCCGTTTCGTCGGCTTCTATTTCCTCTATCTTTACATGCAGAATGTTCTGCCGTTTGAGTTCGCTGTCATCGGTGGCATTGGCGATATTGTCGTAGCTGCTTCGGCAGTAGTATTGCTACAGACTGTTTCACCCCATTCGCCTTGGGGCAAGTGGCTCTACCTGGGATGGAACCTGGTAGGGCTGATAGACATCTTCATGGTAGTCATCACTGCTGGGGCTACAGCTCTCATCAACCCCCGATCAATGGAGGCGTTGCAGCGGTTGCCGTTGTGTTTATTGATCCTCTTTGTTGTCCCCATTATCATTGCCACGCATTTCGTGATGATCGTGAGGTTACTGCGTCGTCCCTCAGGGGGCTGACGCCCCCCGCTCGCAATCCATCGATGCTATACAATACTCGTTTCACTCTCTCCGAGGCTTCCCATGTTCGAGAACGACCTGACCATCTTCCGTTTCCTGGATGGCTACGAGAAGAAGATTCTTGCTGACATGAAAGAGGAGCGGTTCCAGACGCCGGCTTTTCCGGGGGCAAATCCACCGTCGTGGATCGTGGGGCATCTGGCCATGTCGTCTGACTTCGTGATGATGGTCCTGGGCAAGCCGACGCTGTTACCCAAGACTTGGGCAGTGATGTTTGGCCCCGGCTCTGATCCGCACAAGCATCTCGATAAGCATCCCAGCATGCAGGAACTCGTCGCCGCGCTCGCTGCCGGGCATGCGGAAGTGTTCAAGCATGTACCCCACGCCGATCCGGAGAAGATGGCTGCGCCGAGTCCGTTCAAGCCGTTGATCGAGGTGCTGCCCACGGCCGGGGCACTTCTCACGCACCTGCTCACTTCACATGAGAGCTTTCACCTGAGTCAACTCTCGGCCTGCCGACGAGCAGGGGGCTTCTCGCCGTTGTTCTAGCATTTGTCAGGGCATGTCTTCAGCCCCGGAGGGGCGTTGGTTAGTAGCCAGGGGCGTTAGCCCCTGGAGAAGAGAATCAACGTAATTAGAGCCCCAGGGGGGCGATGGTAATGTGCGACATTTACCAACGCCCCTCCGGGGCTTCGACGTTTGCGAAATACTAACCGGCAGCTTGCGCTGCCGGCTACTGACCAACGCCCCTCCGGGGCTGCGAACCCCAGCAAGCTACCGTGCCTTACTCTGCAAATCAAACCGCAACTGCTGCAACTGTCCCTTCTGCGCTGCGGGAGCCTGAGCGACGGCTGCATCCAGCACTTGTAGCGACAGGGCCAGATACTTCTGTCCCTGATCAGGACTCATGATCGCCCTCGTGAACGATTCATTGGCCTTGGGCAGATCATTCTTCACCAGATAATAACGTCCCAGCCAGTAGTGAGCGTCGGCCAGGTTGGAATCGATGCTGGTAGCCTGGAGAAGTGCATCCCGACCCTGATCGAGCTTGACGGTGTCACTATTCTCTTCAATCGCCCAGCGGATCAGGCATCGACCCTGGCCGTTGAGATACTCGGCCCGGATTCGACCGGTTTCAAGCTTAGCCGCTTCGCCATAGTCCTCAGCAGCAACTTGAAGAGGGCGTTTATTGGCCGGCAGCAGCCAGGCTTCATTCGGCGATCCGTAGATCAACTCTCCCTGAGCGGCATAGATGACTGCCAGTTGTGAATTGCGCACAGCGTTCGACTTGATGCCTGCCCCCAGCCGCTGTGCCGGAGCGAGGAGGCGATCATTGAAAACGAGCGGACTGGTGACATCGAATGCCGCCCGGTTCTTTTTGATGTAGTTCCAGGTATCAACGTACATGCCCAGTGCCTGCGACGTTTGCTTGGCTGTCACCGCCGCGTCGATCTGCTTGAGTCGAAGGCTGGTGATCAGTACCGCACCTTGAGGCCGCTTGCTCCACTCGTCCTGCACGCTGGCTGTCAGCACCGGCTGGAGGAGGGCTGGGTCTTTCGGTGCCGGGTTCATGGTCGCCAACAGCATGGTCAGCGATGAACTGGTCTGAGTTTTACCGAGGTAGCGTTCCGCCAGAGCGATCCAGCTTGGTACCGGAGCGGCGATGGTGGCTGTGAGGGTGCGGGCATCGGTGATGATTTGAACGCGCTGAGCGCCTTCTTCAAAGATGGCCAGGGCTCGATCACGCCGGAAGCCTGCCAGCGAGATGTCCCGCTTGAGTGATTCTTCGAGCGCTGCGACAGCACGAGAGGGATCGCGCTGTTCCTGCCAGTAACGGGCCTGAACATAATGCAGATAGGCAGTCGATTCGCGTAGTTCAGCAGCCTGATTAAGGTAAGTTCCAGCCTGGAAGACGTTCTTATTCTCTCCTTCGAGCATGCATTCAGCCCGGAAGGCGAGCAGCTTGGCCGAGTTCAGCGAGACAGGAACCTGCTCCAGTTCACGAAGCGAACGACTGAACTGTACCGGGAGATTTGTGTTGGCGATGGTGCGATCCAGGCTCGTGTTCAAAAAGCTGGGGAAAGTCGGATCGCTGATATTCCTGCCTAACACTAAGATCGGTGCTGGCACGGGAGTCGTTACCGTGGTGGGTATCAGCAAATCAGGCGGCTTCGAGATTGCCGGTGCCGGCAGCGTCGTTTCCAGCCGAGGTGGTGGGTTTGAAAATGTAGGAAACTGAATGATTGGCTTGTTGGCTTCAACATTGATGATGCCCTCCCCAGGTTTGCTCTCTTCGTAGAGGGGGCCCACAAACTCATAAGGCCGATCATCGGTGATGATATCTACAGTTGAAGTCGATCGGGAGGCTGCTTCAATGGGGCTCTTCAGCAGATAATGCACCAGCGCCGCCATCCCGATGCCCACGCCAAAGACCATAACCAATGGCAGGAAGTATCGCGAATCGGGTTTACGGGCGTGCTCTTCACTTACTGTGGGCTTTGGTGCCGTAGGCTTAGGCAAAACTGTGCTGGTCGAAGACGAGACAATTGGCCCATTGATCGGCGAGGGATAGACTTCGCCCCGGGCCAGCATCACTGGCATCGTCTGCGGATGTCGTCCTGCTTGTTTCAAAGGAGCAACAGGAACTAATTCCCTGATCGGTTCCTTCATTCGTGTTACGGGGTTGGGTTGCGGCACGGAGATAGGCACCGGCCTGGCTGGTAACTCTTCGTCTGGAACAGGTGTGGCCAACTCCCGGCCCGTGGGAGCAACCTTCGAGAGTGTTTCCATGAAAGCATGACAGGAAGGGTACCTCTCTTCGGGAATAACACTGGCAGCACGTGCCACCACCTTTCGCTCAGCAGGCAACAGTAACGAAAGATCAAGCTGCCCTTCCAACTGCTTCATCATCTGATCATACGCTGAGCAGTCTTTCCCATAAGGAAGCTCGCCGGTACGCAGTTGGAAATAGGTGATAGCCAGCGAGTATTGATCCGACCACTTGGTCACCCTGCCGCGCAGCACTTCCGGGGCGGCGTAGTGGAAGGTGAAGCCGACGGAATCCTGGCGAATCTCAGCGGTGCTGTTCTCGGTCTCCAGAACCTTGGCGAGACCGAAATCGGTCAACTTCACCGTATCTTTGGCGAGCATGATGTTGTCGGGTTTGACGTCCCGATGCTGGATGGAAACCGTACGATTGCCCAGCCTGTGTTTTGGCTGATTGAGATAATCGAGAGCAAGGGCTACCTGTTTCAAGTAGCCAAGCAGTTCCTGCACCGGAATGCCCGGCTTGTTTTCTTCGCGCTGATATCGTTCCATCACTTGTGTCAGGTTCATGTCTGCCAGCTTGGTGACAATGATCAGAGTGGCAGGCACCGGCGCATTGCTCTGCTCCCGTAATTCATCGGGAATCGGCTGGCCATGTCGATCAAGCAGCCAATAAGCGCGAAGCTCCATCAGGGCAGGGTGGCTGAGGTTCTGAATGATCTCCAGCGCCCGAAACTCCTGACGCCCCCGCCCGCCCGCTCTGTCCAGATCTTTGATGATCTTCATCGCGATCGGCAGTCGTCCGGGGGCCAGAGCGTGCCACACTTCACCATAGGCTCCCCGGCCTATCAGCGAAACAAGCTTATGACCGGGGACCATTTCCCGGTTCGGTTCAATCACCAGGCCATCGACATGAATCGTACTGTTGCGTTCAACAGTACGTCTCAGTTCACGCACCAAATCCTGACAGTTGGCAAAACGGGCATCGGGCCTTCGGCTGGTCGCTCGCCGTATCACCTGCTGCTCGGCGGTGGTCAATCGAGAAAGATCCAGCCGGCCTTCGAGGGCTTCGTTCATCACTGTAGCAGCGTCGTTCTTGGAGAACGGCAAAGTCCCGGTACGCAGGTAGTGATAGCTCACAGCCAGAGAATATTGATCGCTGTAGGGCGAGACTTCGCCGCTCTCCAGCAGTTCCGGCGAGCAGAACGCAGCCGACAGATTGCCGACTGCTTGAGAAGATTGCCCTTTGAGCAATGATGCTAAACCATAGTCACTGATCTGAACAGCCCCGCCTACGATGAGCAGATTCTGCGGCTTGATGCCGCCATGGGGCAGGGGTATCGAGTCTCTGTCGAACTGGTGTTTGGGTGTATTGAGAAAGTCGATAGCCCGGGCAGCATCGTCAAAGTATCCGATCAGCTCCATCGTCGGGATGCCGACTTGTCCTGTTGCTTTGCATTCATTCAATCGATCCAGCAGGTTCTTTTCGCACAGCCCCGTAGCGAGGTAGAGTGCTTCCACAGGACGCTGTTGGCTATCGAGGTTCAGCTCTTCGAGCGTCTGCGTACCGACAGAGCTTAACCCTTGTTCTTCGGAACGAATCCACATCGCTTGAATAGGGCAGAGGTTCGGATGCCGTATCTTTTTCAACTGTTCGATCAGACGCAGGTTGTTGCGGCCAGGTTGCATCTTGAAGGTGATGGCTTTGAATGCGACTTCGGTCCCTCCTGGACCAGTCGCTTGCCACACGTCGCCCATGCCGCCATTGCCGAGGTATTTGACGAGACGATAGCCACGCACCGGCTCATCACCTGGTCGAAATGCTCGGGCCATATCCACCACACGTTGAGGGATAAAACGATCAGAAGCGCATCCACCCACAAGAGTGGAAACTCGCCCCGGTTGAGTTTGCGTGTTGTACCCCAATTTGCCCAGTTTGTGGAAGGGCAATCGTCAGAGGAGCCAGGAGTCAGAAGCCAGTAGCCAGAAGAAGGCAAAGGGCTACACTTGTGGCATGAAGATCACAATTGCAGCAACAGTCGAAGAAATGGGGCAGCAGGCAGCTGATGACGGGGCGGAGATCCTCTGCAAGGCTATCGAAAGCAAGGGTTCCGCTAACCTCATCCTCGCTACCGGGGCGTCGCAGTTCACGGTGCTCGATGCCCTGCTCACCGATCCGTTCATTACCTGGAACAAGGTGACTATCTTCCATCTGGATGAATACCTGGGCCTGCCACCCAGTCACGGGGCGTCGTTCCGTAAGTATCTATGGGAACGCTTCGTCAGCCAACTGCCCGTGCCGCCCGCTGCTGTCCACTGGATCGATGGTGAATCTCAACCCGAAGTCGAGTGCCATCGACTGAGTCTCATTATCATGAAGCATCCCATTGACCTTGCCTTCATCGGCATCGGCGAGAATGGCCATCTTGCCTTCAACGATCCGCCCGCTGACTTCAACACCAACAACCCCTACATCGTCGTCCAACTCGATGAAGCGTGCCGCAAGCAGCAACTCGGCGAAGGGTGGTTCCCGACCTTCGAGGCTATCCCCCAACAAGCGATCTCGATGTCGATCAATCACATCATGAAGAGCCAGCACATCATCTGTAGCGTGCCCGATGAACGTAAAGCCATCGCGGTCAAGAATGCCGTTGAAGGCTCCGTTACGAACCAGGTGCCTGCTTCGATTTTGCAGAAGCACCAGAGTATGACACTCTACCTTGATGTCCACTCAGCCAAACTACTGTCTCGATCAAGTCAATGACTTTGTCTCAGGTTGTTCCTCTGACTTGGTGGGTACCGCAGGCGTTCCATCAATCAGCGCCCCAATTCCCAAACCAATCAGCCCGCCCACCACGCAGACAACCCAGAAGAGGGGAAAGAAAAAGAGGGCATAGATCGGAATGTTGTACCAACCGCCAGTGCTGGGGGGTGAAGTCAAGTGAAGCAGAATGACCAGAACCGGTAGCGTCAGAAACCCAAAGCTGGATAGTATCGTCTTCCACATGTCGCACCTCCTTACGAGGGAAGGCTCCATCGTAGTCTCAAGTACAACGCAGATGTCAAAGAAACCGGACTTTTCCACAAGGATGGTCATTATGCTTGCTTTCAGAGCGGTCCTCGATTCAAATCCAAAAATCGAAGAATAAACTTATTGCCTTCACCCATCATCACTTACACCAAGTCATGGCCATCAATGCAGATTTCCTCAATACCCACCCACCTGGTTTTCGATAAGATACTCCCCGCCTCCGCAATGCGGGGGCATTTCGTTCTTTGACAATTTGGTGAGAGAGGAGCCAAGGGAGGCTGTGTTCATCGAGCGATTGATGAACTTGGCTGAACCTTAGTCTTGAGCGTTCGATGCGAGCGGGGGGCGTCAGCCCCCTGAGTTGATCGAGCGAGCAAGACCCTTAAATAAGTTCAACGAGAATCAGTCGAGTCGGTGATACATACAGATTGAACGCTAGTTCAAGCTGCTTTAAGCTGAAATGAACGCTGTGATGCGAGCGGGGGACGTAAGCCCCCTGAGTTGTGTTACAGCGATCTCCAAATCACTTGAAGGGTTTGATCCTGGCTCAGAATGAACGTTGGCGGCGTGGATTAGGCATGCAAGTCGAGCGAGTCTACTTGATAGCAATATTAGGTAAGTCGAGCGGCGTAAGGGGCAGTAATACCTGGGAACGTACCCTCGGGTCGGGGATAGCTGCTAGAAATGGCGAGTAATACCCGATGATCTCGAGAGAGCAAAGGCTTGCCGCCCAAGGAGCGGCCCAGGCGATATTAGCTAGTTGGTGGGGTAATGGCCTACCAAGGCATAGATGTCTAGCGGGTGTGAGAGCACGACCCGCGCCACTGGCACTGAGACACTGGCCAGACACCTACGGGTGGCTGCAGTCGAGAATCTTCGGCAATGAGTGCAAGCTTGACCGAGCGACGCCGCGTGCGGGATGAAGGCCTTCGGGTTGTAAACCGCTTTGGTCCGAGAGAAAGGGCAACTTGATCAATCGGAGAAACAAGGACGGGCTAAGTTCGTGCCAGCAGCCGCGGTAAGACGAACCGTCCAAACGTTATTCGGAATTACTGGGCTTAAAGGGCGCGTAGGCGGCCGAGCGGGTCACGGGTGAAATCCTCCAGCTTAACTGGAGAACTGCCCTTGATACCACTGCGGCTCGAGGAAGGAAGGGGCAATGGGAACTGTCGGTGGAGCGGTGAAATGCGTTGATATCGACAGGAACGCCGGTGGCGAAAGCGCATTGCTGGTCCTTTTCTGACGCTGAGGCGCGAAAGCCAGGGGAGCAAACGGGATTAGATACCCCGGTAGTCCTGGCCTTAAACGATGAGAACTAGGTAGTGGGTCCGACCTGGGCACACTGCCGAAGCGAAAGTTTTAAGTTCTCCGCCTGGGGAGTATGGTCGCAAGGCTGAAACTCAAAGGAATTGACGGGGGCTCACACAAGCGGTGGAGCATGTGGCTTAATTCGAGGCTACGCGAAGAACCTTACCCAGGCTTGACATGTGCGAAAGTGCCAAGTGTACCCTGTGGAAACATAGGGGAACCTCGCAAGAGGGGACTTGGTACAGGTGCTGCATGGCTGTCGTCAGCTCGTGTCGTGAGATGTCGGGTTAAGTCCCATAACGAGCGAAACCCTTGCCCTTAGTTGCTACGCAAGAGCACTCTAGGGGGACTGCCGGTGTCAAACCGGAGGAAGGCGGGGATGACGTCAAGTCCTCATGGCCCTTACGCCTGGGGCTGCACACGTGCTACAATGCGGCAGACAAAGGGACGCCAACTGGCAACAGTGCGCTAATCCCAAAAAATGTCGCTCAGTTCAGATTGTGGGCTGCAACTCGCCCGCATGAAGCTGGAATCGCTAGTAATCGCGGATCAGCGACGCCGCGGTGAATGTGTTCCTGAGCCTTGTACACACCGCCCGTCAAGCCACGAAAGGAAGGGGCGCCCAAAGCCGCGTCAGCGTCAAAGGCGAAACTTCTGATTGGGACTAAGTCGTAACAAGGTAACCGTAGGGGAACCTGCGGTTGGATCACCTCCTTTCTAAGGAATCCTTATTCCACTCCTCGGAGTGGGAAAGATTCCACAGGTACCACAACCTGCCTTTGAACTCCTCTCATCACCATATTGATAAAACCAGCAACCCCTCGTCACGTAAGTGACGAGGGGTTGTTGGCATTAGGGAAAATAACGGAATATCAGTTGCCGCAATATTTGTAATTGATAAAAAATGAGAAATGACGAGAATCCGATGCTGGAATTAGATCAATATCACGACAGGTTGAGAACAAGCATCCCGTATCGATACAGGTACGAAGTAGAGAGCATCCTTCGCGCTTTCCACCATTCGCACGTCATGCTTGAAGTGTATACTCAAGGCCTGAAGTCGATTCTAAATACTGAGGAATTTGCTGCGTTCAATCCAGTCGTCATAGCATTTGGATCATTTGGCAGATTGGATGGCGCAACAAATATATCTGATTACGATATAATGTTTATTTATCAAGGTAAAAAAGATGGCAAGAATATCGAACTATCAAAAAAGCTAATACGTAGAATTATAAGCAGTAATGTAGCATTAAACTTTGACCACAGGGAAGCGATTTGTAACGGTTCTTTTGCTTTCGACGCCTCAAAGGCCTACCCGATCATATCAGAGGATGAACTTACGGGTGCCATCTCGCACGACAAAGATACTGAAGTTCGTGCGTTGCAGATTCTGACGGAAGGCAGATGCCTCAATAATGAAGAATCTTATATTGTGATCGCAAACAAACTCCTAAGCTATTTTGGATTTTCTAATAACATTCACAAACACAACCTTGTTGAACTAAAAAATGCACTAACAAGATTAAAGACGGAATATTTGAATGGTGTTATTGTTAGAATATCACAGCATGGCGGCAAAATGACAAATAGAAAGTTGCTGAAGCTGTTTTCGCTGCGTGAGTTTACACATTTGGCGAACCTGTTCTCCCTAGCCGAGATCTCATTATCTGTGGCCAATCGTCAAGGCACTGTATCTGACGCAATAAAAGTACTAGGCGCACCTTCTATTCTCAAGATTGCGAGCTTTGCAGATGGCAATAGGCCATTAGGTGTTTTGCTAAGTGGCTTGGCCCCTGAGGTTAAAAGGGATGCAGGGCAAATTGCTGAATCGTATATTCGTGCACTCCCTCGCGAAGTTGCAGAGCTATATTTTCGTCCAGGGATTGCAGATGAGGATTCGCTGAGTACGAATATTCGGGTTTTGGCAATTAATGTGCTTAGGCGTTTTAATGATCTCTTGGGGCTACTCCACGATCATGAGTTTTTAGGTAAAATCGACAAATATGAGCCTGTTTACGCAAATTGGGTAATCCTTAAACCATTCCAAAGCGTGATGAGATATCGGAATGAGTTGGTCGAGAATGCAAAAACCCTTTCGAAGGCGCTGCTAGAGATTTCAACTAGAGCATGCCAGCATAGTAGATGCGATTCAATTGATGAAGCAATTGCGATATACAAGGAGATAGTTGAGTACACAATCGAATCTAACGTGGAGGAAGTGAAATGAATCATGGACCGATTACAATCGTTCATATGTCGGATTTGCACATTGCTGGCCGTCCGCATGTGCTTGATAGTGATTTCACTGAATGGAGGTTGTCTGTACTCAATGATGTACGTTCAGTTTTATCAAGGGCACCAGGTCATCGCATCGTGATTTTGACTGGAGGTATTACTTTTTCTGGGCAAGAGCGAGAGCACAAACAGGCGATTGAGTTTATTGGTCAATTGCAAGCAATGAACAATTTACAGCATGAAAGTATAATTGCTGTTCCTGGTCGCAATGATAAGTCTGCGCAGTCTTACTTGCAAGACAAAGGGAATACATATAAGTCATTATTCGATAATTATACTAGCAATGTTATGCATGAATGCGATCACTTTAAAATATCAGTCCTTCACGATATAAGGTGTGTATTTGTGCTATTTGACAGTGACCCGCAGATGATGAGCATTGAGGTGTTCAGTGAGCTTGTTGAAGCGCTAGATAGACTCGAAATTGATTTGTATCGACACGCCTCATTTTTGTTTCTTATTTCGCATAAGCCAATGGATCTTTATGACAATGTTGTTCGGTCGATAGAGAACCGCTGGATATCGCATCGTACTCCAGAACTGCCTAAGCTAGTTATGTCACTTTCTGGCCATGAGTACTCAAGCCTTGATTGCTACAGACCTGATGACTATCGGAGTAGCCTTTGTGTGGCAAGCAGAACTTCGTTTCCCGATCATTGGGAGGTTATCCGCAGAAATTCAAATGTATATTACAATATTATTAGGATTGAATCTGGGAATGTGTTTACGCAGAAGCGCGAATATCATCCATTGTCAAAGACATGGAGTGCTAGCGAAAAGTTAAGTTTCGACAAGAGTCGTGTTGTGCGACGCACATTTACTTGCGATCTCTTTAGAGACCAATATGTCAAGCATAAGGCTATCCATGATGCCATTTCGAAATTATCAAAGTCTCAAATTGATACCCTATTGGCTGACTTAGGAGTATCTGTATTTCCATATTTACCTAGCGAAGAGTCGCAATCTTCACTAAGCTTCAGATTGATTAATCATTTTATGCATTCTAATGCAACTGATTACCTGATGAAGACTGTCCAGCGTATTCTCGATAAGTCAGCGTCGGTTACAGCCTTTGTTGGATTTGTTAAATACGAGCGTAGGCTTGCAAATGATATTGCTAATGCAATAGGCGGTATCGGACTGGAGGTTTGCAAGATCGAAGAAGATGAATATGCTGATATTGACAATTCTGTTTTAAAAAGCATGTATTCAAAGGACGACCTTCTCGTTATTGTTGTTACAAAGCGCAGCAGCACAAGAAAGCGGCCTGATAGGCTTTCATGGCGTCTTGCCAAAACATGCAAACGAGTTGTTGCAGTCACAGTTGGAAGCGACTGCGAGTTTGGTGATGCGTATTCAGCACTTAGTCAACTGAATGTTAACAGCCGCACGGAATTGATGAGTGTAGAATTTAGAAATACTCTCAGGCATCTCATATTACGCAAACTTGCCAACGGTGTAACGCAATCATCGTCTTAAAGAGTTGGCGACTAGATGGCCTGGTGCCCGGGAGATTCATGAAACTCCCCGTGCCACGGAGGTGAATGTACTCATTCTCCTCCGTGTTTAGACTTGCAATCGCTGCCAGTCCAACACGGAAAAGCGGACATACCGCATTTCCGTGGCACCTACTGATGTGTCAGCTATTCTTGAAATAGAGGTAGGTGCCTTTGCCTAAAGGACGAAGCCAGGTGCCCGGAAGATTCATGTAAGTTCCCGTGCCACGGAGGTGAATGTACTCATTCTCCTCTGTGTTTGGGCTTGCAATCGCTGCCAGTCCAACACGGAAAAGCGGACATACTGCATTTCCGTGGCACCTACAGATGAGTCAGCTATTCTTGAAATAGCGGTAGGGGCCTTTGCCTAAACGACGAAGCCGGGGCCGCCGGGGGCCCGGATCATTCTAAACCGAAAGCTATGGCAGGGTTATCCGGTACTCCGGATGACCCTGCTTCGCTACCCAGCGACTTTGTCTCCGCAGAAGTGGCATGCTTGAGTACAAGCATAACCCTTTACTATTTTTGCTCCTCACCCAACATCGTGGGCGAAGACCTTTCCATCCGTAGTGACGACCAGGAGCCGATTGTTCATCGCCACCAACCACTTATCCTGCGGATTGGCTGCCACCGGTTGCCCTGAAAGTGGAATGGCATCGCCAACACTGGTTAATGTCAATGGATGGGCAAACACACCTCCGCTGGCAGTCACCACTACAAGGCGATTGTTCATGGGCACCAGCCACTTATCCTGGGGCCTGGCAGCTACCAATGGGCCGGATAAACGAGTAGCCGGCAGAACACTGGTTTCCAATTCATGGGTAAATACCCTTCCATCGGAAGTCACTACCATCAGCATTCGAGAGAATCCTTTAACCCATTTGTCTACGGGATTCGCCGCTACCAACGGCCCTGGCAAGAACGTAGCTGGCAGCACATTGTCGCTGGTGACAATATGAGCGAATACCCTGCCATCGGTGGTTATCACCGTCAAGCGATTGCCTTCCGCCACCAGCCACTTGTCCTGGGGATTCGCTGCCACTGCCGGCCCAGTCAACAACCTGGCTGCCCCAATGGTATTGCCACTGATCAGGAGGGCGAAGACTCTTCCATCAGGAGTCACGCCCAGCAAACGATCCCCCATACTCACCAGCCACTTGTACTGGCTGGAGTCTACCAAGGGGCCGCTTAATTGAATCGCTGGTTGAACAGTAGGCAGCGGGAGGTTTGTCAGCGTCAGGATAAAAAACCCGTAATCATCCGGCTGATCTTCATCTGTATTGCGTACTGTGGCCAAAATCTCGTGAGAATTACTCCCTGGAGTGGCCGGGATGCGGAAATCGAAAAGGGCTTCTCCATCCAAGTCGTCGGTATCGCCGCTGGCACCTTCAAATAGAAGCACATCGACAAAGGTGCTCATGGACTGATCTGCTAGGACGCTGGCGGAAACATGAACTTCCAGTCGAAGTTCATCACCACAGTAACCCACCAGGTTAGCAACTTCATCATCAATTCCGGTTACGGGATGGCCTGTCATGGGGAAGTTCACACTGCTCAAAGTGCCTGCGCCGATGAGTTCATGCTCGTGCAGTGTCATGGAACAGCCGACGGCGATAACACGCTGGGGCGCGCCGGCGGCGCCTGGAGGCAATCCGTCCGGACGCAACCTGGGCCGAAGGCCAGGTTTGATGTCATGCATTTTCCCGTTGACAATCTGAACCAATTTCTTCTTCAGCTTTTTGGACTTGCTCATAAGGTCTCCTCAATTGCGTCGGACGCAGCCCCAACCGGCGCCGCGACCTCCCTATTTATGTACTCAACGCACCACACAGCCTAGCAGTTGATCTCAGGAATGAGAAGAAAAAAAGGTTGTGATGTCTTCCATGCCAGGTGGGTGCACTGATCATTCTAAACCAAAAGCTGTAGCAGGGTTATCCGGCCGGGTGGCACTGCTTTGAACACAGAAATTCTGTTGTGGCACTGTTTTCGTACTCGAAAGCAGTGCGGACCACGCGAGGCCTCCTGGCGCTGTTCACGATGCTCTGAGAGCACTGGTAAGGTGCAAAACCTTTGCGTGCTCCACACTGCTCTGGCGGAGTATCACCAGAACAGTGCCACACCACCGAGTTCACTCCGATTGAAACGCTTGCTGGTGCTGAAGAAGAAAAGACCAACACGGGTGAACTCGATCATTGACCCCTCACCCCTAAGCCCTCTCCCCGAGGGGAGAGGGGAACCAGACCAACCGTCTCACTACGCCTCATACTCAATGCCGGACGCTTCCAGCCAGTCTTTGAGTTCTTCCGTTGCACATGCTTCCTGGTAGGCATACCACGACTTCTCCAGTCCGTGCCGATGGATGACATCCTTGAAGCGCCGGAAGGCGCCTTTGCCGGAGATGGCGGTCATCAGCAGTTCTACAAGCTTGCTGTCCTGCTCTTGGCAGAAGCGTTCCATGACACGGTATGCTTCGTGAGTATCACGACTCGGCACAGCCACCCAATCCTTGGAGCCTTCGATCTCACGTCGTTTCTCCCGCTCCTCTCGTTCCCAGTCGTGTAGATCATCTTCTGAGTCGGTATCCTCATCGTCGAAACCCAGCATGTCCTCTTCCCTGAGCATGTAGAGTTCGCCAGTTTGCTTGTTCAAATACAGACTGGCCATCTCCGAGGTAAGGTCCCATTCACCCACAAGCTCTTTCAATGAAACCGGCATGATGACCTCCTACCAAGGCTTCGGCCAATCATACAGTAACACAAACAAGAAGGTCGGATGCCCTAATCATTCCAGAATTACCAAAAGCCGTGGCAAGGTTTTCCGGTACTCCGCTTGACTCTACTTCACCTCCGAGCCACATTAGTCCTCGCAAGCAGGGTCATGCTTGAGTACAAGCATAACCTTGCCACAACTTTATTTCACCACGGTGGCTCTGTCATGAAAACAGGATCGCTATCTTGTCCAGCTTCTTGACGCTCATGGCTGCCGACATCGGAGAAAATGAACAGGGCGTCCACATCCCTACTTCAACTGTTGCATGATGGAGCCAATTTCCATCATGTCGGCCTGGCTGATCTTTCCAGAAGAAACTGCTTTTGTCATGGCTGCTAACATCTTTTGTGCCTGTTGTTGCATCTGTGCTTGATATTTCTCGTTGATCCGTTTGTTTTCCCCTTCGCTGACTTTCAGCTCCTTGCCTTCCTTCAGGATGGTCTGAAGTTTTTTCGCAGCAGCCATGATGCTGTTCTTGTCGCCCTTTTCGAATGCGTCAGTGAGTTCCTTCATGGTATCCAGCGAACTTTTGGCCAGCTTTTCGCCGTTGCCTCCACCGCACCCTGCCAGCAGCAACGCCAGAAACAACACAGCAAACTTCAGATACTGATACATGGCTTTTCCTTATGAGTGGTACTATCCCAATCCCGATACAGCTTGGTTGCATCTTAAGAAAACCGTTGTCACATTCCAGATGCCGAGAAAGCTCGTTGCCTTTCCCTCTGTTACATCTGCTAAACAGAGCTGAACCAGGCAAGTCATGGGTTATGATTGCTGGCTGTGCGAAATAGTCTCGCTATGATGTCGAATAACTGTTTGGAGGGTGCCATGAACCAAAACAAACGAAACATGATTAGTCTAGGCATTGGGACATTCGTATTAATGGGCCTGGCGGTCTTCTGGATGCTCAGGCCGTTCTGGCGTTGATTGTTGTGTTCTTTGTCCGCCTGTACAAGTCGTCCCACTGCATCGGCTATTGTGCTAAGGCGCGTCGTTCACTCGTTGGAACACTACGGAATCGTTCTTGTCGCTGAGTTCCAACTGTTTGCCGTATATCTTGAAGTCCACTGCTTCGATCGTTTCCCGGCCCTGTTCGCGGCTGATGATCGTTAAAGTCTTCCCTTCAATCCGCCAGGTACCTTGCACATGATGCACGGTCTTCTTGCCGTCGATGATCGTTTCATCCTCGCCGATCATCTCGCCGTTGGATTTGAACTGTAGATGATGGACGAAGCTGTAATTCTTGTCCTTTCCCCACATGCTCCACTTACCGACGATCAAGCATCGGCTGGGAATGGTCAGTGCCATCAAAGAGGTAGGCAGTGCCAGAACAAGCAATGCGACTGCGAGAGTCCAACGAGAGACATTCATGGTAAACCTCGGCATGGGGAAAGGAGAAGTATTCCCTGACCCATACCGATGAGTTCTTTAATTGTGACAGGTACATTGAATAAACGTGGCAAGGGGCAGCGAAGTCCCGCTGCCCCTTGCCACAGTGTGCATGTGATCGAACAGGACTTAGCTTACTTATCTCCCGGAGTGAACTTCTTCAGTTCCGAAGAGATCTTCGTGCCGGCGAAATTAGCTTCCTGCTTGATGATTCCCACGCCTTCAGCGTAGTAATTGGTGGCGGTAATCTCCTGACCCTGAATGGTCATGTTGATCGCCACCGGTGTGACGTTCTTGTATTTACCTGCGGGCACGGTCACGTCTTCCGCTGCTTTCATCTCCATTTTCACTTCAATTTCCATTCCCGCAAGCTTGATGTTCTCGGTCCATTTCTGCGGTTGTACGGGATACTTGATAGCGAGGATAGGTGTCTCCAGCTTGATATTGTTGAAAGAATGACGATGGACGCCTTTGTCATCGACCGACATTTCTTCGTCGATATTCTGGCCGCTGGCCTTGGTGGTCAAGGTGGCATGGATCTTGTCGCCCTTCTTGGTCACCTCGGTCATTTCCTGAACGACTGGTACCGTCATACCATTGACGTTCAGATCAAATTCCCATTGTGCCCCTTTGGACATCGGGAACATGTTGGGTTTCTTGTCTCCCTGGTTGGCGCGGGCCTCCATCGACTGGCGGCGATCATCCGCCGAAGCACACATGGCGAGACCGAGCAAAAGGGCAAAAGACAGAAATCGGTTCATCGGTTGTTTCCCAGTGGAATAGGTGTTGATGAGCAGTCAGGCATCTACAGAAGATTGGACAACATCTTCAGCCACTTCACAAGAGATTTTTCCTGATTCCGAGATGAAACTTCTCGATGTATCTGCCTTGGCAATGATTTGACTGCTGTACTTCTTATGAAGAAGAGTTTTCCGGAAATCAAGCAACTTCTTACTCTTCATCGTCGTAGTAATGGTAGTCAGCATACGCAGTTGGGATTCAGTTATGCCCAAACGCCTTGGATTGCAGTCCTGGTGCATTGTTTGCGGGTGCCTTTTCGTGGCGCTGCTGTTGTTGCTGTATCCGTGGCCCCGGGTAGCAGAATGCCCCGGTCAGTATGTCTTGTATTCCACACTGAATCAGGATGAATCGCAGTTGCTGGTCGTTACCCTGCCGCGCTGCCCCTTTGGTTGAACGAACAATACTAACTCCGGCAACCATTTTCAGGTGCTGGATACCAGGAGTGGTCAACTCCTTGCCTCCAAGTCCTTTGCAGTGCCTTTCAGCCAACTGCAATTCGCAGAAGGCGGTGTGACTTACCTGCTACATACCTCTGTGGATCCGACACAGGAGGTGCTCGAACTGCATCATCTCGATCTCAGCTCTCAGATCGATACCAGGGTTGCCCGATACATCCATGTCCCTCAGACAAAAGTCAGACCCTCGCTGTGGCGGGGCAGCCTCTCTGCCGATTCCTCCCTGCTGGTCTATCAGCAGGATGTGCTTCAGCCCGTTATCACGGTGACCGATGCCGGAAGTGGAAACATTATCAGCCAGATTCGATGGAACGAAGCTCTTTCCCCACTATCCGTTCACATGGATCCTCAGAATGATCTGATCGCCATTCCGCTCGGCAGCTGGGATGTCCAGTATCATTACGGTACGCAGCTCAAGTTGCTGGTAGCCCGCCTGAAGACCGGCCAGATTCTCGGACAATACGATCTCGCTCGGTCGATCACCCATGTCCGGTTTCAGAAGCAGGGCCTGGTGCTGATCGATAACTCTGATCGAATAGGCTATCTGGCCATTGGCACGCCCACCATTGACTGGAAACCCATCAGTTATGACGAGCAAGCAAACCAGCGCCGCCTCTTTGTTGAGAATGCGCAAATGGCGGGTTTCTTCATCCAGAAAAGCCCCACCGAAGTCGGTGAGTTTCAACTGCTTGATGGCGAGGGAGGCACTAAGTCATTTCCTGTCGAGCCGGGCTTCAACCCTATTGGGCTGCGAGGTGACATGCTTGTCAGTGAGAAGTACGTTCCACGAACGCTGCCCGGCTGGCTCAATGTCATCAACGAACGGTGCAATTCCTTTTTCGGTCGTTACTTAGTATCACCCGAGATGTACGAGATTCGCTACCAGGATACCATTACCGGCGAAGTCCTGACCAGCCATCGTTTTGTACGTCGTGCCGCATGGAAATACTCGTCTCACCGCGTTTCCGGAGCGACGACATTAGCTGAAATCGCTGTGGGCCAGGACGGCTTGAGCGTGGACTTTCACGAGATATTTCCGTTCTGGACATTCAACATGGTAGCGACTCTGGCGGTGGGATTAATGCTTGTGGCCAGTGGAATCATGAGGTTCCGGGTCGGAAGTAAGTTGGCAAACGCCATACAGCCGAAGTCGTCTGACTTCGGCTGTCGGCGTGAGCTGTCTGCCCTTACTTCACGCTCATGATCTTCACAGAGTTCTTGAAGTTCTTGACGACTTCTCCCTGAAGCGATGCTTCAGTGAGCCCTTCAACGATGACAAAGTAGCCTTTGCCATTCTCGACAGTCGTCCAGGCGAAGAACCAGCCTCTATCGTGTTTGACCAAATAGCTGTTGCCCCTGGGGGTGGTGTCATTCAACTTGATTTCTTCTTCGTTGAGGATCGTGGCGTTCTTGCGTTCCTTCATATAGCCTTCGACGAAGTTAGTCCCAAACTCCTGCGATTGTTCGCTGTTCAACTCCTGGCCATCATTGGCGATAGCTCCCACGATAAAGGTGCGGGCCAGGTCGTGAGAATGTGCCAGGGTGAGTTGCCCGCTGCCTTCAATCGGCTTGGTCAGCCGTTGAGATTTAGTAGGAAAGCGGGCTTCAAACTGGTTCTCGTCATTACGATGAACATCAGCCATGGCGCACAGAGTAAAGGTCATAACGGCCAGGCCGGCTATCAGATAACGGTGAAACATGGGATGGACTCCAGAATAGGTGGTAAGGGTCTGAGGCTCTCAACCTCTTGTTCAGGCCTCTGCGGGCTTTGTGACAGGAAAAATGGAGAGCCGGATACCTTTCATCGGATGGTCATCGCCTGGAGTGCGGTGACGTGGCACAGCTTACCGCAATTGCCACATTAGCACAGCCAGCAGACAACCGAGTGAAAGTGCGATTAGAGCCGGCATGATGAAGCGATCTGCGGTATTTGCTGACTTGGTCTGTCCATCCATGCAGTACCACCACCAGCAAAACAGCACTTTGCACACTTCTCTTAGAAACAGTTCCATGACAGGCTCCTTTTCGTTGCTCCCCTTATCCCTGTGAATTGCTTTTGTGACAACGAACCGGTCAAATCCTGTTCAACTATCTTTTGAATCGCCTGATTCAGAAAAGACTGGAACGGGTGTCGATTTACTCCTAACCTGTTCGACTACCTCCTGAAGCGTGAACTTCTCGCGCTGATTCTCACCAGTTAATCCAAAAGGAACCAACATGAAACCCCCTATCGTTCAGGCCTATTTGATGCTTGGCGGCCGCTGTGAGGAGGCATTGAACTTCTACCAAAAAGCTGTCGGTGCCAAGGTCGAGATGATGATGAAGTTCAGCGAAAACCCCATGCCGGTGCCGGCGGATAAGATTCCGCCCGGCTTTCAGAACAAAGTGATGCATTCGTCCTTCCGCATCGGGGAAACGACGCTCATGGCCAGCGATGGCTGCGAAGTCAACAACCCCATCAAAGGGTTCTCGCTGGCCCTCTCCTTTCCCACAGAAGCGGAGGTTGATCGCGCTTTCAACGCTCTCGCTGAGGGTGGCAAGGTAACCATGCCTCTGGCCAAAACCTTCTGGTCGCCCCGTTATGGCATGGTCACTGATCGCTTCGGAGTCGATTGGATGGTCATGGTGCGGCAAGACTGCGCTTAGTGCTTCGTCACAATTGCGTATGATCGTCATGGCAGCTTGAAACGCAAGTTTTGAAGTTGTGCTCAGCTACACGTACCCGGTCGGAGAACGGGTACGTGTACGAGTACTAACCGATTTCCACTTGACAGCAAATAAGCTCTCATTTATCTCCCTGCACTATTCCGGGGGGAATTACCATGATGTATCGAATGTTAGGCCTCGCCTGTCTGGCGATGGCTGCCAGCCTGACCGGTTGCGCGTCGCCTCGTATTGTTCAGGCCAACGCCGGTTCTGTCATCGTTGCGGTACCCGACCAGTCCAACAGTTGGCCAGGCCATTATCAGGATGAAGCGCTGAAGACAGCCAAGCAATACATGGCTGACCCGGTGCTGGTCTCCACTCAACAGGTCAAGGTGGGCGAAACGGTCACCAACAATCAGGACACCAACAAGCGTGACCTGGGCAATGGTAAACAAAAGTTCGGTGAACTGACCACCAAGTCGAGCACGACCTCGGTGCGGGACGAGTACGAATACTATCTGGAATACCGTCCGTGCGCCGGAAGCAACCCGATTCAGCAGACGGGAGCTACGGTGCCAGGTACGCCGAATCGGTAATAACTTGTCCCACACTCCGACGGTAGAGAGTACCAGCGGAGTGTGGCACATCAAATACGAAAAAGGGCCTGCGTGATTTTCACGCAGGCCCTTAGCTTTTAGTTTCGATCAACAGACTACTTGCTGCCCGCTTCAGCTAGAAGTTCTTCCACAGCCTTTTCGAGCTTCTCGCCGCGCAGATCCTTATGGCGAATGATGCCCTTGGCATCAATGACATAGATGGTCGGGTAGTACTGCACATCCCAATCTTCAAGGATGCCGCCGCTCGAACCGCTCCACCAATGCGTCCAGGGCATCTTTTCCTTGGCCAGGAAGTTGGTCAAGGTTTCCTTTTCATCATCGGCGCTGATGCTCACCAGAGTGAAGGGCTTATCCTTGAGCTTGGCGACCATCTCTCGCTCATGGGGGATCATCGCTCTGCAAGGCCCGCACCAGGTAGCCCAGATGTCCAGCACAACAACCCGGCCCTTGAGGTCGCTCAGCTTGACCGTCTTATCATCCAGGTCCTTGTTGATCACTTCAGGAGCAGGCTGGCCGATCGCCAGATTGGGGAAAACATCGGCATACTTATCCTGCACCAGTTTGGTCAACTCGGCTGCATCCTTCTTGTTCTGATCGGCGTTAACCAACAGGGCTTCGACTACTTCCTTGCCTGCCTGTTCTTCGAAGTTCTTACGCATTTCAGGACGGCTTTGAATCATCTTCGCCCGCTGCACAGCGTTCTCCAGGCCGCTGGCCAGCGCCTTGGCTGCCTTGGCCTGCACTTTGCGGTCGGGATGCCTGGCGATGACATCACGCAGCAGTTGAGTCGAATCAGTGTTGTTGGAATTAGCCAGCATGGGGAACAGCTTCTTGATGTCGGAACTGTCCATATAGGCGGAACGGACTATTTTGAGAGCTTGTTGATAGATGCCGTTCTTGGCAGTGGAGTCGCCGCTGGTCTGCATGGCCCAAGTCAGGCTGTCCAGAGCAGAGGGATCCTTCGGGTTCTTTTCCGCAAAGGCGAGGAAGCGGGGAGCGAAGCTGGCAGCTGGGCCATCGGTCATTTTCATCACTTTCATCGGCGTAGCTTGAGTTTCCTTCAGCTTCTTCTCTGCTGAAGCCTTGGCTTCGTCGGTCTTGGCGTTGTCCAGTTCTTCCTGAGCAGCTTTGATCTTGGCCTTGATGGCAGCTTGCTCGGTCAGCATTTCCTTCTGTTTTTCGGCCCAGAACTTCTTGTTCGTTTCGTCGAACTCTTTCTTGAGCGCGGTGAACGATGTATCGTTGGCCGCTTTGTTTTCTTGAGCCAGGCCGGCGGAACACCACAGTGTCGCAGCCAGGATCGTCAACATCAGTCGATTCATGACGTTTTCCTTCTTGCAGGGAATTGGGACGCAAAGCCAGCATCATTCTAAGACGGATACCCCTTATTGCCCAACAGAACCGTTCGTTCTCCCCGGCTTCTCATGGAGTTACGGGCTTCTCCTTACTTGGGAGGAATAGTGCCGGCGGAGGGCCAATCACTATCGCCGATCCGCTTCAGTTCCATCTCGAAGAAGCGAACCGGCTCCTTATCTTTGACGATACGATCCCCCACTTCTTTCCACACGCCATCTTTGATAGTAGCTGCATAACGGATGGTCATGCCCGGCCCTGCTGGTACTTCCCAACTGTATCCTGTTTCGTTCATTTTCAGCTCGAAGTCGCCAGAATAGCCCTGAGCGTAGGATCGCATCATATACTGCTTTTTCTGCAAGTCATACGAGATGACCCCGAAGGCGTTAAAGGTTACTCTACCGTCGGGTTCGTAGCCCCGTCCTTCGATCACTTTGAGGGTGCCATCCAGAAACGGCCCGATCCGTTCGGTTTGCGTGATGTGGTGTTTCTGACCATTGGGCAAGATGGTCCACGCCGGCCCGCGCCAGACACCGTTGATGTGGGCGAGTTTCTTCATGGCTTCCCGTTGCGGCCCGAGCATCGCTTCCGGGTTATATCCACCCTGGCCCAGCACCGGTGAAACCATACTGAACATCAGGCATGAAACGGCTACGACACAATGCAGGTTCATCGGATGCCTCACGAAGGAGAGGGGCTGCTGATGCTATGTTATATTCGCCCTCATAAACAAGTCATTTGAGTTCGCATCGATCGCATGGGGAAACAACCCACTTCCCTTGGATACCCCACTTGAGCTGGACAAGAATCCCATCCTACCCTATCGTCCCGCCGCTTTCCCCATGTACGTAGGGGATCGTCTTGTCAGTTCAGTGGATATCGTGATGATCTCGACATTAAAAAAGAACAAGCCTCTCTTTCGCCGACTCAGGCTTGGTCTGGTGCTCCTGGGTTGCCTGATGATCGGCTTGGGAGCTTACTTCACCTGGAGTCACTTCATCAGCGATGAACCTGTGACTCTCCGTGTCAGTACCGGTCGCACCGTTACTCGCCGGTATCAACTGGCTGAGCAACTGCGAGACCATTCCCATTCAGCCGGGATTCATCTCAACCTGATCTCGACAGCCGGCTCCGAAGCAGCTCTGCACATGGTCGAATCGGGGGAACTCGATCTGGCGATCGTCTCCTCTGGCATCCTCTCTGCAGGTAAAGCCAATGTCAGAGAGCTCGCTGCGTTCTCAGTGGAGCCTGCCCATTTCCTGCTTCGCAAAGAACTGGCTGAACAGAAGGGCCTGCTGCGCGACATCATCCGAGGCAAACGAGTGAATCTCGGGGAAGAAGGTAGCAGCGACTATGCCCTGGCGAGAGAGGTGCTGGCATTCGCTCACATGAAGGCTGGCACCGAGACGACGCCGGGAGATTTCATTGCCACCCACTGGAGCCCTGAAGAGCTTACCAATCGATCCAACGAAATCGACGTGGCCAGGGGTGCGGAGCGGGAGCGGCTGATCCAGTCTCTGCCAGATGCCATGATCCTCGTGGCCTCCATGCCTTCCAAAGTCGTGCAGGAGATTGTCGAAGCGGCGGATTATCAACTGGTGACGCTGCCATTTGCCCGCGCCTTCATTCTCAATCCCAACGGCGGCGGAGATCAACGCAACGCTGTCATTGATCATTCCTACATCGAGCAAACCGCGATACTCGGCGGCACTTACCTGGGCTCCAGGCCTATCCCCATGCAGGACTGCCAAACTATCGGATTGAGACTGCTGCTGGTCGCCAACAAAAACGTACCCACCGGAGCGATCTACCGCTTGATGGGCAAGGTCTTCGAAGGGGAATTTGCCCGCAAGTACAAGCCGACCAACCCTACAGAGAAAGACTCTCCCTACGATGTTCACCTCGGCGCGCTGGCGTATCTCAATCGCAACAAGCCTTACATCCTCAATGAAGTCGTCGAATTTGGCAAGAAAGTCATGAGCGTTTTCGGCCTCTTCAGCGCCGGAGCTCTCAGTTTCTTTGCCCTGCTGAGAACCAGGAAGAACAAGTCAGCGGGTGATTACCTCAAAGAGATACGCCAGATCGAGCTGATTGCCCGGGGCCTGGAAAGCGACAACGAAGCGCCGAAAGAAACGGTAGAACTCGCCCGCCATCTCGATGAGCGGCTGGCCAGGTTAAAGTCAGAGCTGATCCATGCCTGCTGCAACAAAGAGTTCAAAAACGAAATGACGCTGCTCAACATTCTCACCATTCTGGTAGATACCCGGCAGCAAGTGGCCGGCTTCCTTGCTCAGGGCGAAGGTAAGCAAGTGACGACGAGGAAGGAGGAGACTGAGTCCGTGCTCAAAGGCAATTGGAAGAAGGCGAGCTAGTTGTTTGTGCGATACCAGCCCGAAGCGCTAGCGAGGGTGGACCTCGCGATTGCACGCGCTCCCTCGCTAGCGCTCCGGACTGGTATTCCGATCTATGGTTTATTGGTCGTATGAACCGGTGTTTTCGGTGGCGTCGTTGTCGCTGCCTTCTGTGGCAGCGACTGCGGTATCCCCGCCCAGTTGCAGAAGTCTTGCTTCATCTGCCTCATTTCCTTGATTGTCGGCAGATACTCATTCAAATACCCTTCTTCCACTGCTACTCTCGACATCAGAAATAGACAGATCGACCAGCAGAAGATGTTCGACCCCCAACTCTTCGGATGAAACAGCTTGATGGCTGTCCCCGAGAACTGATTGGGTTTGATCGTGATGCCATGGAAGTCGACGGCATAGATTTCATCAAGCAGCAGATGCGAGAAGTAGCCCAGCGCCACGCCGCCGGCAACGATGAATCCTTCGCTGTGGGTACGCTTGGTCCAGGCGAGATAGACCGCCAGGGTCGGAATAAGCATGGCCGGTATGCTGTGAAACATACCGCGGTGCTCACTCCACTTCTTGATAATGAAGGAAACGCCATAGCGGATGATGATGTAGGTAGCTGCCGCCAGGAGCAGCCGCATGTCCGGGCTTTGGGTTCCCAGGCGATGGAAGGTGACGATCCCACCGATAGCCGCCAGGAGAGGAATTACTTCTTTCAACGGTCGTCCGCTGTCGCTATCCAAGTCAGGCAGCATCCCGCACAAGCTGCACAGGCCACCTGCCACAATGCTGTGAGGCAGTTCATAGCCCAGCCACCAGTGAGCAGCGACGGTATAGCCCACGCCGAGCACCGTGGAAAACTGCATGTGTTGTGGAAACGCCGCCATGGCCGGACTCTCCCCCAGTCGAACGAGGCCTTTTAATCACTCCTGCCAGTTTTGCAAGCCCGGTTTGGTGATGATGGGGGTCTGGGGAACCTCGCAGACAACGTGGTATGCCGTTACGATGCCTCTATATAGAGGAGAGACTCATGCGTAGCAGTTGGATTTCCAACGTCAGTCCATCTGACGATGCTGATCAGAATCTACAAACGAAGCGGCCCGTGCCTCGTGATGCTGATCTGCTTGATGCCTATTCCCAGGCGGTAGTGCAGGTGGTTCGTCAGGTCGGCCCAGCCGTGCTGACCATTTCCGGCGAAGGCAAGCAGGGCGTCGGTTCAGGCTTCGTCATCACCCCGGATGGCTTTGCCCTGACCAATAGCCATGTCGTTCAAGGACAGGATCGCCTCAAAGTAACAACAGAGGATGGGGATAATCTCTCCGCTGAACTCATCGGCGATGATCCTTCTACCGACTTGGCACTGATTCGTGTCGCTGCCAAAGACCTGCCCCATACCGAGTTGGGCGATTCCGAAGTGCTCCAGGCTGGGCAGCTCGTCATTGCCGTCGGCAATCCTTTTGGGTTCCGTTCGACGGTCTCTACTGGAGTGGTCAGCGCCCTGGGCCGGGCCATGCGAAGTCGTGAAGGGCGGCTCATCGAGAACATCGTGCAGCATACCGCTCCTTTGAATCCCGGGAATTCAGGCGGTCCGCTCGTCGATTCCCGGGGAAGGGTAATCGGTGTCAACACCGCCATCATCGCTTATGCTCAGGGGCTGGGTTTCGCTGTTCCGGGAAATACCGCACGCTGGGTGGTCAGTGAGTTGCTCGCACATCGCCATGTCCGTCGACTTGCTTTGGGGATTCGTGTGGCCGGCGTCGATGTGCCGCGCTGGCTGGCTCGTGATCTCGATCTGCTGAGCGACTATGCACTCGAAGTGGTAGAAGTGATGCCGAACGGAGCAGCCAGTGTCTCCGGATTAGAGGCAGGCGATATGATCGTGGGTGCCGCCGGTCGGGTGATCACCGGCATGGATGATCTGCATCGGATTCTTGCCTCGTTGCCCCAGGGTAAGAGCGTTACCATTGAGGTAGTCAGAGAGCAGCAACTCAGAGAAGTGATCGTCGAACCACGCTGGGAATAAGTGGGAATACCCATATTATTCACGATTCCGATGCAACCTTCTTGAAACCGCTCAGCAATCCCTGAAGATAGCTTGGGCATAGAGATTCTCTGTTTTTCACCGTGGAGCGTTTGATGATTCGTCAATTGTTAGTTCTGTCATTTCTGATGTTGGCTGCCTGTTCCGTTTCAGCCTTCGATGAAAAGATCGATGGCGCGAAGTTGATTGGCAAGTGGGAGCCGGAAGAGTGCCGCCAGGTCTCAAGATCGTCATGGAGTTTGTCAAAGACAACAAGATCAAGCTGGAAGTCGAATTCCAGGGCAAGCAGGAAAAGGTTGAAGGCACCTACAAGCTGGACGGCGATCAGTTCAGCATGACGCTCAGCAAAGACGGCCAGGAGAAGACTCAGAAGCTCAAAGTCGTTCGCCTCAATGATAAGGAACTGGTCTTCAAGGAAGAATCCAAGGGTGAAGAACAGGTTCTCAAGCGATTGCCATAATCTCGCTTGTGCTAACGAAAATGAAATACCTCATAAGTCCACCCGGTCTATCCTGGTGGACTTATTTGCCTTCATCCTTCAGTGCCAGAGTTGCTGCTTTGATGCACGCCTGATGTTCCGCTTTGGATAGTTGAACCGAATACTGCTTCGCCCAGTTGATGGATGCGGGGAATTGATCCGGAGCTACGCCTGTGAGTCTGGAAGTGATCACCATCGCCGCCAGATAGGTTCCCAGCGGTGTTGGGTGGAAGCCATCAGTAAAGAGAGCCATGCCCGGTTCCTTGCTCATCACCTCCTGAAACGCCAGGCCAGCTGGCAGAAAGTGGCCATCCACCGACTTGGCGGCGTTGGCGTAGGCTTGCCTGACCTGAGGGTAGAACCGCTTCCGTGTGGTATCGGGCCAGACCATGAAGAGTGCGGCCTTTGCCTCTGCTTCTTTGAGCCAGGGCTTCACCGTCTCCATATCCTTCATCAGCTCGCGCTGACTTTCAGCCAACGACGACGGCCCCTGTTGCAGGACGATCGTGTTCCACTTACCCTGGATGATCTTGGTGCGGTTTGCCGGGGTCTGCCAATGATCGCCCAGCGACGCGCCTCCAGCCGTAATGGATTCGACTACCGGCCGTGGCTGCTTGACGGCGACATACATCTCCTGCACTAAGAGAGGCAGTTCATTGGTGTAGGTGAGACTGTTGCCTATGAACAACAGTCGCTGCGGTGCTGATTGTGCGTAACTCGAACCGCTATTGCCCAGTAAGACCAACAAGCACATTACGATGATCTGCGAAGTGATTTGCATTATGCTGCTTCTCGATGTGATGGCACCATCTTCGCAGACTGGTAGAGGGAATCAAGCAGTTTATTGCTGACGCCCCAATCGTAATATTGGCCGGTGATTTTGGTCGCTGCTTCCAGTTGAGTACCCTGTGGCAACTTGGTCACCGTAATCATCAGCTTGCCCTCCATCGTCCAGATCGATGAGGGAATGATCGCCTGAATGATACAGCCATCTTCGCCCTGACTGACTTCCTTGATCTTGTGCCCCTGACTGGCAAGAGTACAGAGCACATTGAAGAGGACGACTCCCACCGGGTGCTGTATGAGTTCTTTCCGCTGCTTGCCGGTGTTGACGCCCATCTTGCCGTACATCGATTGCAGCATCGGGGCGATCTTGGTCATGCTGATGGGGCCCATCGGCTTAAACGCTGAGTCGCACAGGCTCAGGAAGTCCTCGGCGCTGATACCTTTCGTGGAATCATTGGCCAGCTCAGCCAGCTTTTTGCGAACGTGAGGGAACTTGATGAGCGTTTCATACCGCACCTCCTGTTCCCAGGGCACTGCCGGTTGCATTGCCAGCACCGCGGCTTCCCCGGCTGCCAGTTTCCCTCCGCAGGCATGACAGAAGTTGCCCGATGCTTTTACGCCACAGTTTGAACAGAACATGGTTTCATCCCATCCATGGAAGAAGGCGGATTCTACAAGGAAGAGGCTGTTTTTGACAAGACGGATCATTCATCGGGTGGAAGATCATCCAAATGCTTGGGCCGATCATCTTTCAGCAATCTTGACATCACCCGGTCAGCGAGAATACGCCCTTCGGTCTGACAGCCGGGGCAATAGTTGGTTTCCTTCTTATCGGCATAGCGTATGCGCTGGATAGGGGCGTTGCAGACCGGACAGCGCTGGCCGAATCTACCATGCACTGCCATCTCCGGCCGGAACGCTGTCACCTTGCCGGGAAAACCATCGCCCACCTCCGCACGAAAGCGGTCGATCCATTCGTTCATCACTGCATGGATGGCTTCGTAGAGCTTCTTCACCTCGGCGTCGTCGAGCGTCTTGGCGATGGCGAACGGCGACATGCGGGCACGGTGCAGAATCTCATCCGAATAGGAGTTGCCGATACCGCTGATCGCCTTGGGATCGGTCAGCACTTTCTTGACGCTGCTGTTCTTCGGGTGAGATCGAAGCGTTACGGCAAATTGATCCAGGCTGGAAGTCATCACCTCAAGGCCACCCGGATCGTGAGCGGTCAAAGCAGCTTCGCCTTGAAAGACATGCACGCTGGCCAGCCGTTTGGTGCCTGCTTCAGTGAAGATGACCGAGCCATGATCGAAATCAAAAGCAGCCAGATAATACTTGCTCGAGAGTTTGAACTGCGGAGGCTGCCACTGCAACCGGCCCGCCAGCATGAGATGGATGACTAACCACAACTCGTCATCAAACCCGAAAGCGATGCGTTTGCCCACCCGTCGTAACCGGCGAACTTCCTTCCCTTCGACAGCAGAGATGGGTGGTTCAACGGTCTTTAAAAGGAACGGATGATTGAGCCGAACCTTGTTGAGCTTCTTCCCCAGCGTTTTCCGTTCGAGCGCTTCGATGTAGATAGTGATGTCAGGAAGTTCGGGCATAGGGCAGGACTCGTTCTTGTAGAAGCATCATTCTGCTTCATTCAATCTATCTTCTTCCATACTGCATTAGGCCAATCATCTGAATTTCTCAGCTTGGACCAATAGTATCGTATGGCATCCCATCCTATGACAGTGCGTGTCTCGATGCCGCAATAGGTCAATTTACCAGAGCGGTAGTAAGCTGTGATCCATATTAGCTCAAAACTCATCGGGGTGTGCTTCCGCGTAAAATGCCAGGATGAGCTATTGTGATACCAGCAATAGAAGTCGCCGTGCCCATCGACCCAGGTATATTGATCTTTCTTACCTAATATTGCTTCGACCTGAATTGAGTTACTGTCTTGATCCAGCAGTGTTCTCAAACGGGCAAACGATTCCTCTGGAGAGGTTGGGCTTCTAAAGAACATAGTCAGCGATAGCGAACCCATCACAAAGATGAACATCGCCAACGTCACAGGCCACTGGATTCTGTCGAGAAATCGTTGAATCATCACATGCTCAAAGCTGAATGATGATTGAGTATGCGTTATGTCTAGGTTGCTTGTCAACCTTTAGGCCAACATCAATACTAAAACTCAAACCCCGCCCGGAGGCCCACACCATAGAGCCAGCCCGTCGGCACACCCGGCATGTCTCGGAACTCGGCCAGGTAGTTGAACTGTAATCTCATGTTCGGATTGAGATACCAGTTGATGCCCGCGGTCCAACTGTGCAACTGGCCGCCCTGGATGGTCTTGTCATCCAGATCGACAAAACTGTACCGCAGGCCCACCTGCCAGGCGCCCCAACTTGTGTCGCTGCTCAGGTAGTCTTCATGAGGAATGACTCTTCCGAAAACCCCCTCTCGCCGATCATAACTCTGGTGCTCGCCTGTCAGGAAGTAGAGAGCTTCGATATAGCCGCCATGAAAAATAACCGTGCCGACATTCTGCCCGCTGGTATCGACCGCTTCGGTTAACCACTGCACAGCGTACTCAGCCTGGAGCATGAACGGCCCCCACTGCAGGGCGAACTCAGGCCCGACAGTGTACTGGTTGCCGCCGGGTATCTCGCTGGTATCAGCCAGAATGGGGACAGCAAAGCCGGGGCCGTTGCGTAACAGCGGCCGGACACGATCACGCAGCTGATTCTGCACAAGCTCACCACCCCAGTAACCCAGACCCAAGTGAACTAACTTAGCGCCATCCTCTTCGTACCACGGCAGAGCGGTGAGCCGGCCTCCCACGGTGTAGTCATTGAAGGCTACACCATACACATCGTTCGTTGGCTGAAAGATGCCGTACTTCCAGGTAACGGTTTCGGATGCGTTCCAGCTGTGAGATGTCGCGCCGAGGGCAAACCCGCCATCGAACGGTCCGTAGAAGGCGTCCATGTTATCGGAGCGTTCCATGAAGGGCAGAGCCATGGCTCCAGTGTTATTCTCCATGCCGATGGGCTTCTTCTGCTGACCGATACGGACGTAGCCCAGGTAAGGCACGTCACGCATCTGTAGCCAGATGTTCTGCGGCGCCGGACTGCTCGTCAGGTTGCCGAACGACGCGGGTTGTTCACCGTTGTTATCATTGCTGGCGTTGGCGAAGTCGAACTGGATGCTGAAATCGAACCGATCGTAGATGCGCCCTTCCGCCTGAAGCACTGCTCGACGAAGGAACAAGGCCTGGGCATTCTCAACCCCGTTGGCTGCCCCATTGGGGCCAAGGAAGAGGTCAGTTGGACCGTAAGGATTGACGAAATCAATGTTACCCGTGCCGCCAAAATGAAAGTCGAACTTCTTGTTCTCCGATTCGAACCGGAAACCATGATCCCAGTAGGCCTGAAGGGGAATACGGCGAGATGATCCCTCATCGACTGTACAGGGCTGAGTTTGAAGTACAGCACTGGCCAGCGGAGGATTGTCCGTCACAGTAACAACGGGCACCTTCTCTGGTGTCTGCGCTAACAAAGCTGAACCTGGCAAAATAAGCAACAGCGGGATCGCCAGTGTGACCGCGCGTTGTATCTGAGTTCCAAAGTTATCAATGCTTACAGGCTTCAAGAGGATTGCTCGGAACAGAGTGGGACGAACTCAACGCGGCAAACCCTGCTGAATAGTCCCGATTTGCAGCTACACAATAGACTTTATCGTCCATTTGTCTCGGTTTTATTAAAGAATCCTTGCTCATACGGAACATCACGGTGCAATCCAAACCACGTAGACTAACGCCGTTCTCACATCACTGGTAGCGGAACCCGCCAAGAGTTCCTCCGAATCAGGCACGGAAGTCTGGCGACTTCCGCTACACTGAATTGAGAAGGATTCTTACACCATGATCCACGCCAATTCCCTGAGTCTGATCGGCAACACGCCTCTCGTGCAACTGAACAGAATAGGTACGGGCACCCGTGTGCCGATCCTCGCCAAATGCGAGTTCCTGAACCCGGGCGGCAGTGTCAAGGATCGTATTGCTCTGGCAATCATTGAAGACGCCGAGGCTAATGGCCAACTCAAACCGGGGCATACGCTTATCGAAGCGACTGCCGGCAATACCGGAATGGGCCTAGCCCTCGTTGCTGCGAATAAAGGCTACCAGTTAGTCTGTGTGATGCCGGAGAAGATGTCGAAAGACAAACGGCAGGCATTGGCCACACTGGGTGCGAAGGTGATCGTCACCCCCAATGCTCCCCTCCATGATGAACGGAACTTCCGCAACGTCGCCAAGAAGCTCGCAGCCGAGCATGGCTGGTTCCTGACCGATCAGTTTGGTCATCCTGCCAACCCGCGCATCCATTACGAAACGACCGGTCCGGAGATACTCAAGCAGTGCGACGGCAGAGTAGGAGCCTTCGTTTCGGGCGTCGGTACCGGCGGCACCATCACCGGCGTGGGCAGATATCTCAAGCAGCACTTGCCCGATGTGAAGATCATCCTTGCCGACCCCATCGGCTCCCGCTTGGCTTATCTGAGTGACCCCACCCAACCCGATCTCGATGTAGCCTATCTTGTCGAAGGCATCGGTGGCAGCGAAGCTCCGCTGAACTTCGATCTCAGCATCGTTGATGGCGTCGAACGGGTCAGCGATGAAGAGTCCTTTGCCATGACAGCTCGGTTGCTGCAGGAAGAAGGTCTGCTCGTCGGCAGTTCCACCGGCACCAATGTCGCCGCTGCCCTAAGAGTTGCCCAGCGTGATGATATCAATGGCCCGGTGGTTATCCTGCTCTGCGATTCATGGGATCGCTACTTTGCCCAACCGTGGATGCAGCGACTCGGGGAGACTTAATTCTCTCCTCTTTCTCTTCTCCCCTCTCCCCCGGAGGGAGAGGGGTTGGGGTGAGGGGGAGCAGTGTGCTTGCACCCAATACCAGAATAATAGATCATCAACGACGAGAGTGACTCATGCCCGAAACCTGTGAAGACGTACTGCATCACGCAGCCGACGCTGTCCGGAATGCTGACGCTCTATTGATCGGCGCCGGTGCCGGCATGGGCGTTGATTCCGGCCTGCCCGATTTCCGAGGCGATGCAGGCTTCTGGAAAGCCTATCCTGCGCTCTACGGCCAATCCTTTGCCGAGATCGCCAACCCCATCTGGTTCCGACGCGCCCCTGCCTTCGCCTGGGGGTTCTATGGCCATCGTCTGAACATGTACCGCAGCACCGTACCTCATCAGGGCTTCCACATCCTCAGGCGTTGGGCCGACTCCAAACCGCAAGGCTACTTCGTCTTTACCAGCAATGTCGATGGCCACTTTCAAAAAGCAGGCTTTGCCGAGGACAAGATTCTGGAGTGCCACGGCTCCATTCATCATCTGCAATGCGTGGCGGGGTGCAGCGATCATCTTTGGAACGCCGATGAGGTCGATTTGAAGATTGATGAGATCATCCTGCATGCCATTTCAGAACTGCCCCGCTGCCGGCGGTGCCAAGGCCTGGCTCGGCCCAACATCCTCATGTTCGGCGATGGCCAATGGTTGGATCATCGCAGCATGGAGCAATCCCGGCGTTACACCGCCTGGCTTAGACAGGTGGCGCAGACCAACCTCGTTGCCATCGAACTCGGTGCCGGCAAAGCGATCCCTACGGTACGGTTTGAATGTGCCCAGCGGGGAAGGACGTTGATTCGAATCAATCTCCGTGAAGCGGAAGCGCACGCAGGCGCAATATCCATCGCCAAGGGAGCTATGGATGCGCTGGAAAGGCTGAATGAATTGGTTTGAGGTGGGATGTTCGTGGAGCCGTTACTTCCCAGACGACTTGCCGCTCGAACCGGTGCTCCCGCCGCCAATGCGTGAAAGACGAACGACACTCGCATCAGCATCGACTTCGTACTTGAAGTTGTTCAGGAAGGAACCGCCCAGGAGGGCAGGTACATTCGGTGAATCTTCCGGCATCACGATGCACTCGACGTTCTTCAGTTCAAACTTGCCGACACGCACCGAATCAAGCTTCATCCGCTTGCCTTCCACCACTTGGCCATTGGCGATCGAGACTCTGACCTTCTGCTTGGCTTCGTCAGGTTTCAATCCCGCTTTCACAGCCATTTCGTATGGCAGGCTGATGGAAGAAGCTCCGGTATCGAAGATCATTTTGACCGGTGTCTTGGTGTTCAGCGTTACCTCAATGCTGTAGGTCCCCGACCGCTTGACCAGCGGAATCTTGTCCGACATGATGAGCGATTCATAGAAGGCGAAATCCTTGACAGTTTGCACGAAGTTCTTGGACGGCCCCAGCGTGACTTTCTTCTTTTCTGTCTTGCCCACAGCTTCGATCAAAGCTTCCAGCGAGGTGTCCTTGCCAGCGGCGGCATACTTCTCGTTGGTCTTGTCGATCGATTCTCGCATCGACAGTACACTGTTAAAGTAGTCGTTCCGAGGAGTCGAGTAGGCCGCCTTAGCTTTCGAGAGAGCCTCGCCCTTTTGATCCATCTCATTACGCATGTTGAGTTCATCGGTCACCAGGTTGAACTGGAGCGTCACTTGATTTCGTGCAGCGACAGTAGTCTGAGCCGCCATCAGGTTCCCCAGTTGAATGCGTCGGCTGGAGAGTTGCTTGATCAACTCCCTGTTCTGCTCCGCCTCCTTCTCGGCAGCTGTTACTTTCTGCTTGGCGTCCAGCGCCGTCTTGTAGTTCTTCTTGACTGCACTGAACGCCTTCTCGACATCAGACTCTTCCGTGGCGGCGACCACGTCCCCCATCAGCTTGTAGCCCTTCTGCTTAAGTTGGTCGTTATTGGAGGATCGATCATCAGCGCTGACGACAGAACTCCATAGACTCAAGGATGCGACAATAATACAAGCGGCCAGTGCGAATAGTTTGCGAGGCATGGGGCTACCCGATTTTTGGTAGTGAGGTACAGGGATATATTAACACGAGTGTTGGGGTCTATCCAGTCTGTTGTTGAGTTGTGGGTCAGTTTGCTCCTCCCCTTACCAAGGGGAGGTTGGGTGGGGTTCTGTTACACAGGGAAATTACCCCCTCCAACTCCCCCTTAGAAAGGGGGAGAGAAGAAAATTGACCCAGTACCTTTTGTTGCTGAATAACGACAGGGGAACCCATCAAGCGCGGCCGTGGATGTACTCGTCAAGGAGGAAGATAGTCATCTCATTCTCGGCCTGTGCCTGGGCGTTTAGATCGCCGATGGAAATGAGACCGAGCAGTTTCTTATCCTCTCCCACCACCGGGAGATGCCTGATGCGACGGCGTTTCATAGCCCCACGGGCTTCATCGAGATTCGTATCCGAAGTGCAGCAGACAACTTCAGTGGTCATGACGTCGGCGACGCTCGTCTTTGCCGGGTCCCGTTGTTGGGCGACCACTCGTTGTAGAACATCACGCTCGGTGAACATGCCGAGCACTTGATGTGCATCCGTCACCACCAGCGCACCAATCTTGTGTTTGTTCATCAGCGACGCAGCTGCCAGCACAGTCGCCTTCGGTTGAATGGTCCAGACGTTTGATCCCTTGCTCTTGAGAATATCAGATACCTGAGACATGGTTGTTCCCCCTGACAGCAGAAAACGTGTCGGTCAGAACACACAAACTCTCTCTGTAGCCAATCTACTTCATTACTCGACAACTCGCCACGACAATACCGATATTCAACGTGCCAATCTCATAAAAGAAGAACGCTTCCAAAACCAACCCAAAAAGTAGTGCTATTCTGTGTCGAGGTTGGTTACAATCAGACGGTTCAACAAGTACTGAGGAATTGTCCATGCGATATGTCATGGCCTGGTTGTTGATATGGCCTGCTTGTGTTGTTGCTCAGGATTCGTCTTCCCTGCACGGTCGGGTAGTGGATGCTGGGGGGAAGCCGATTGCTGGAGCGAAAGTGTGGGCGGTATTGCCTGGAAGTATCATTGCTTCGTTTGATACCAAGCCCATGTCCGAAGCGATGACAAATGCCGAAGGGCAGTTTACTGTCTTATTCTCCGGGGATTGGCGAAACACGAGTGCCAACAATCAAGGCCACTCGGGTATCGTAGCTTATCACCCCAACTACACGGTACAGGCTCTCGCCATCCATCGGGACACTAGCTATCCCGAGGGGCCAATCACGTTGACGCTCCGACCCATTGAAAGCAGTTCGCTCATTGTCTGGAACAGCGATTTGAAGCCGGTATCGAATGTGACTGCGAACATGGAATCGATCACCGCCGAAGTGCTGGCGAATGTTCCGCCGACAGCGTCGCTCGAACTGAAGAACACGTTCTCCAAGCAACCGGCGCATGCTGCGTTTGCCGGAGCAAGGTGGGAATCAAACCACTTCCTGGCCCTGCCGGCGGAGCTACGCAAGAAGTTCACCGCCACCAGCGATGCTGCAGGCAAGTTCACCTGGTCAGGGCTCAATCAACAACAGATGCACTACCTCTCGATCCACCTGCTCGATGGGCTTGATATCAAGGTGGTGAAGTCGCCGTACAAGTTATCGGGGGCATGGCCCAATGGCGTGTTGCTGCCGGCGCTGGTCAAACTCGAAGGCACCGTGAAGGCGCCTAAACCGGAGATGCTGACGGGGCTACAGATGCCATTCTATTCCATGAATGTACGCACTAAGGTGCTGAAAATGGAGAAGGACAAGCTGACGCCAGTGCCAAATAACGATGTCACCACTCAGGCACAAGCCAGCGCCGGTGTTGATCAGGCTGGACACTATTCAGTCATGCTGACCGAAGGCCATCCTAGGATGCACAGTAGCGATATTCATCGTGATGGGCATTTACTATTGGCTTCAGCACAAGGCGGTAGCTCCATGCTGACGGCAGGGAAGCCGGGCAAGTTTGATCTTGAATTCAAGCCCACAGTCCAGGTAGAGGGGGTAATCCAGGATCAGGCAGGCAAACCTCTGCCCGGCATTAAACTGATCACTGGCTTGAGATATATCCAGTCCACCGCGCAACTAACGACCGATGCGAACGGTCGCTTTCGCTGTCAGGCTGTTCCTGGCGAGTGCCAGTTCTATGGGGCCACGGGAGAAGCTGTTCCTTATCTCAATGCCCGTGACCTCTTCCAGTTCAAGACGACAATCCCAGTCGACGTCAAAACCTACACGATGCCGGTGATGAAGCTGCCGACGTGGACGACCGTGGAAGGGCAACTTCTTGGGGAAGACCGGAAACCTCGTCAGGGGAATGTCACTGTCCGCTGGCTGGCCCCCGCTGCTCAGTTGATGCAATTGAAGTTCCAGAACATCGCTACCGATGCTCAAGGCCGATTTCAGATTAAGCATCTCGATCCTCGTCATCCGATTACTGTCAAAGCCAGCGCCGGCGAACTGGCCACCGAGGCACCGGTGACGGTGGCCTCCGGTGAGTTGTCGAAGCCGCTGGAGGTGGTGGTGAAGCCCGTCAGGCGAACAGCGGGGAACGGAGTCGTCAGATCTAATGACAAACCGTTGGCTGATGCCACCATCAAACTTTGGTGGAAGCCGCCGCCCTCAGCCTTGCATTACGAGCCGCCGCCTCGGCTCAACGCTCCGGCAGTCGGTCAGCCTATTCCCATCGAAGACATGCAGATGCGGACGGGGACATTGCCCGTGTTGCCTGTCGAGTTGCCGGGCGTCATCAAGACCGACGCTCAGGGTGAATATCAGTTGCCGGCAATTCTCGATGCCGATGGCAGCTATCAGGTGGAAGCGAGCAAGCCGGGATACATCAGTATGAAGTCTACCTGGGTGAATGTGACCAATCCAGGCATGATGCCGCTGCCCCCTTTGGAATTGGCGCAACGAAGGCTCCTGGCTGGGCAGGTCGTTGATAACACCGGCAAACCCGTCAGCAAGGTCGAGTTGATCTATCACGATGCCACGGGCAAGGTACGGTTAAGAACCGATGCCGCAGGCAACTTCAAAACCGATCAGGCTGTCAGCAATGAAGGCTACCTGATCGCGATCGCTCCGGGGTACCGAACCAACGGCGCATTTATCAAAAACAGCTCGCAGCCTATGCGACTAACACTGACATCGCTGAGCGAGAAACCAACGGTGCCCATGCCGACCCTGGCCCCCGTGCTGCCACTGGTGGAGCGGAAGAAACTCTTTCAGGAGCTCTTCGCTCCCGTGATTGCCAGGGCCAAAAAGGAGAAGAATGACAATGCGAAATATGCGCCGTTTACTCGTCTCGTACAGCAAGATCCGGCCCAGGCTCTGGAAGCGATAACCAACCATCCCTTCACCACGGGCTGGATGCAGGATTACCTGAAGGCCAACATCGCGAAAAAGCTGGCTCGTGAATCGCTCGAAGAGGCTCGGACCATTGCCGACAGCATTACCGAAGCCAACACCCGTTCCGGCGCCTATCTCGACTTCGCTCAGCAGTTGCCGGCAGACAAGCTGGCATTGAAGAAAGACCTGCTGGCCCAAAGCCTGATCCATGCCCGCGCTGAGCCTGATCCTTCTCATCGATTGCTCTACACGGCCAAAGTCGCTACCCAACTGCAGGCTATCGGCGAGACCGAGCAGGCTACCCGCATTCTGCGCGAGGCCCAGGTTGCCGCGGAGCAGTTGCCTACTTCGGGATGGGGTGCCTACGCCCGTGGATCGTTCGCGGAAGACCTCTCGAACCTGGACCTGACTGCTGCGGAGAAGCTCTGCGATGCCATCGAAGATGCCCGCGAGAAGACCAGGCACCTTGGCAACCTGGCTCACTTGCAGGCGGGCAAGCAGCCTGACCAGGCTGAGCGATTGTTGCTGAAGGGAGCGCCACCCGAAAACAACGAGTTCGAGTATGGTCGCTATGCCATGAGACTCTGTTATCGGATGGCCCCAGTTGATCTGCCACGAGCGATTGCCATCGCCGAGCGGATGAAAACCATGCACCATCAGAAAGCGGAAGCATTCGCTCAGATGGCACGGGTATTGGCGGCCACGCAACCCAAGGAAGCGGAGCAGTTGCTGCGTCGAGCCTTTGCGGTGCTGAAAGAACATGCGCGTGATGCCGAATCGGACTTCACGAACATCGTCGATTCTGCCACGGTGGCGGCCAGCTTCCTGCCGGTGGCAGAGATGATTGACCCCTGTCTGGTGCCGGAGTTCTTCTGGGAAACCCTGGCGATGCGGCCTGATGCCGTGCAGGCAGCCAGCGTGCCCTTTGCGAAGAACAAGCCCGCACAGGGAGATTGCACGTTGGTGCTGTTTCTGGCCCGGTATCATCATGATGTCTGCAAGCTGCTTCTCGATCAACATGCGGAACTGATGATGCAAAGCACCGACGTGGACCCTGTCCAGTTCTTCGTCGGCACAGCTTTGGTCAGTCCCGATCTGCTTGCAGCGAGAATCAAACCCTTGCAGGCGCGAGGCCGTGCTGACCATTGTCTTGACACAGCCTTAGGGATGTTACTTCTCGATGGAGAACCACTCTGGAAAGAGGTGCATCGCCGATTATTCATGTGGTATCCCGATACGGTCGATCATTAAGGACATGCCGATGCTCTACTGGCTGCTGTCGTTGTGTCTGGTGCAACCTCCTTCCAGTGAAGGCTGGAAGTACGTGGTGCCTGCGCGGGACGATGCCTTTCATCACCCAGCCCTGCGCTTGTTGCCTCTGACGAACACCAAGCCCGCTGATCTGGAAGAAGAGGTAACCTATCAGGGCGCCACCCGCCGCTATGGGCAGTTTCATTTCGGCAACGCCCTCTCGACCCGTATCTGCGTCGTGCTTGATGTTCACAGCGACGGCAAAGTCGATCTCTACATCGATGCCAATCGCAACCGGTTGATTGAAGCGAATGAGCGACAACCGGTGGGGGACGAATGGGAAGTGCCACTCGATGCAGTGATCACCGAGAAGACGGCCCAGGCACGCTACCCGCGCAAGGTGCTCTTCCGCTACGGTAAAACGACCAAAACGCTCAGCTACGCTACCTGCGGTTACATGGAAGGAAGCGTTCAAACCGAGGATGATACTCTGCCCGCCCGGCGAGTCGATGCCGATGGCAACGGCCTGTTCGCCGATGCGCAGGACAGGCTCTGGATCAACCTCACTCTGGCCCAGGAGTGGGATGCGGTTCAGCATCAGTTTCCATTTGCCCCCATGATCACGCTGCGCGATCAGCGCTACATCGTGCAGGCTGATGCCGTGGGTGAACGGCTGGCGCTCAAGCCGGTCTTTGGCGTGGGTAAACTGAGCATCGCTCCTCCCAACATCACCGGTGGGGCCAAGGTGGTGGCTCTCAGCGCGACAGTTACCAGCAAGGATGGCACACTGGCCACGTTTACCAGCCTGGAGAAACCGTTGTTACTGCCTCCGGGGGAATATGCCTGCGTCAGCCTGCGAATGTCGTTGCAGAAGGATAACGCCATCTGGAGTTATCTCTTTACCACCGTCGATTCTGGCAGATTATCCTGGAAGAAGCTGGAGAAAGACCAGGAGCTCAAGCTCGATGTAGTGGGGAAGCCTCACCTGGAGGCGGCTCTTGGCACGAGTGATATTAAACCAGGCAGTGACTTCTACGTTCAGCCACAGCTTTGGACAGGCACGGGGTTGTTGATCAATATCGTCTATATGGGTCTGGATCAGCCGATGGTGGGGAATGTGGAAAGCGCGAAGATCGTTCTGCAGGATCAAACCACGACGCTGGCCAGCAGCGCCTCCGGATTTGCTTGAGGCACGTTCTGCTCGGCCTCGGTACGAGTGCCAACAGGTGCCGGAGGGAAGACGCTCGAACTGAATGTACGTTTCAATACCGGATTATTAGCCGGGCCGCTCCAGGCATCCACGACGGTGCGAGTCAGGTGAGAGCTTCATCGAAGCGATTTACTTGTGATGCGGCGGCTTCGGTTCAACCCCCTGGTCGAAATCGCTCTGTGAGACCAGGGAAGCATAACCAATAGCCGCAACGCCGATGACGAGGATGGTGCAACCCACAACGAAATTGGTCGCGTTTTTGGTTTTCTCAAGGGGGTAGCCATGATGGCGATCCCAGGTCACCAAACGATCCCAGCGACGCTCCAGCCAGTTCGGCTCAGGGAATTCTCCGGGTGGCTGGCTCTTGCACCCAATTACCAGGATGCTCAGGCATAGGATTATGGCAAGAATTCGCCGCATGAGGCGGTTCTATGCCGAAGAGGGTGGATTCTGTCAAGGAAATAGTATCGAAAGCAGCTTTTGTCTCGACAACACTCAGTTGTGGCCAGGTACCTTGGGCTCAGCCAGCTTGTCGAGTTCACTTTGCAAGATCAGGTACGCCAATCCGCAGGCGACTGCCCCGACCGCGATCACAGTGCTCGCTACTACAAACTTGGTCGTGTCCCGAGTCTTCTCCATCGGGTAGCCATGCCGCCGGTTCCAGGTCTCCAGGCGATCCAGCCGCCGGTCCACCCAGTTAGGTTGAGGGAACTCCCCCGAGGGCTGGGTCTTGCATCCATTGATGAGAAGGAGTAGGCACAAAAATATGACAACGAATCGTCGCATGAAGGGGGCTATGCCGCAGAAGGAGAATTCTGTCAAGGAAAAAGTGAATAATCGACACAGCTGTTCTTACTCGAAAGTAGTTCCACTTTGCCTCGCCTCATCGGCCAGAACATCGTTGGCAGCATGGTCCTTTAGAAAGAATGTCTCGACGATGAATTTCTTCAGCGATACTAGCGAGAACAGGAACAGAATGATTGACAGGCCAAACAAGCCGAGCCAAAGCCAACTGATGGTGTTATCGTTCAGAATTCTAGATTGCCCGCTCGCACCCGGCGTGTACTGCACGGTAACCTTTTCCAGCACAGGCACACTCGCTTTCTGAACATGCATGCAACGCCGTTCCAGCCCGCTCTCCTCCTTGAATCGATATTCCATCAGGTCAAAGACAGTCTGCTTCTTCTGAAAACGATCCTGCTTTGAAACCAACTCAGCCTGAGCCGTCTTGCCATAGAGCAGATAATCAATTTCTCCACTGCTCATGATTCCAAAAATAATTAAGCCTGCCGTGCCCAGCAAGACCAGTTTAATACTTCGAATGAAATCGAGGATAGTCGAACCCACGTCGGATGACATAACGATCCTTCACATAGCCATTTACAGTTGTTGCGGCTGCACTCTGCTATACTCTCGCATGAGCCAGATGAGGAGGAATTTTATCATATTCCTTCTGGCTGCTCGCCGCTCGCACCAGGTCACGATAGGTCGTTAGCCCCGGCCAATGCCAGCGATCATGTCTGCTGGAATAGATCACGAGTCCAATAGCGCATGCAATCATGACAAGGAAAGCAGCAGCAAAGATCCACCCAAGAGCACTCTGTTGAGTGATCATGGCCAGGAAAACCGCAATGATGGCGATGACGAACGAGGTAAGGACTATCCTGGTTACCCATTGAACACGACGTGTCACATGAGGTGAATATTCGAAATGCTCCGGCTTAACAGAGCTATTCGGGGCAAGAACGGTAAGAGCATCGCAGAGCAAGAACATTTCACGGTGCCTATCTGGCAGAGAAGATGAGGGATATATCACCAATTGCTGGCTTGAAAAGCGTTTCAGTCGCTCCCGAAGAGCCAGGAACAGACCTGCACTTTGGCACGGGTTACCTGTCAGGCTGACTGTTGGAATAATCTCCCGCTCGGCATGCTGGGCAATGACATCGCACAAGTCGCCCAGCGTACCTCGTGGACGCTTCAGGAACGAAGCCAGAACGTTATCAGGCAAGTCGATCGCAAACTGTTCGATCAAGCTATCGGCAACATCATCCCAGAACTCACTCGACGATTCGGAAAGAAAGTCGAGCCATCCTGAGCCTTGAGGCAGATGAACCCATTCTCGTATCAAATGGTTACGGGTCAGTTGAACCGAAGGCTTCTTGTATAGCCGTCTGACATGATCCAGTCGCTGCTGCAACGCCGACAACACTTCATCAGCGGTCATCAGCCGCTTTTGAATGGGGAACGAATCGAGGAAGTTCATTAGTTCTCCTCAAAATCATAATCCCGTCGGACTGCGTCGATCTTGTACATGACGCAACTTCCTACTCAGGGGGCTAACGCCCCCCGCTCGCAATGCTGATTACCCTACGCCTTCAGCGTATCATCATGCCGCCCAAAGCTCGGCGGTAAATCTCCCCTCACCACGTTCGCCAGGGCCGCCTTCGCTCCCGCTCGTTTCTCTGCATCGTTATCTTCCCACTCAATTGAAACAGCACCGTCGAAGCCGACACGGTTCAATTCGATCATGATCTCCTCGACGCTGTTGGCATCTCTTTGGGTGCCGGCGGTGACGAAGTTCCAGCCGTTGAGCTTGTGGCCCATGGGGCGGTGGCCGCCGAGGCGGCCGGCTCTCGTGTGGCCTTTGGCGACCCACACGCCCTTGATGTGGGCACAGTGAATGTGCTGGCCATACTCACGGATGAACTCGACGACCGAGACGCCCTGCCATTCCATGTGGCTGCCATCCAGGTTGAAGCCGATCACATCCTGGTAGCCGGCCTTGTGCATGAAACGCAGGTAGTCGCCAGCTGATTCGAGATCGCCCATCGCCCGTTCGCTGGGGTGGCACTCGAGATCAAACGTCACACCCAACGATTTGCACAGATCGAGGAACGGCTTGAAGCGTTCAGCGATCAGCTCAAGCGAGACTTCAATCGCATCAGCAATGGCATGGCCGCCGATGCTCTTGGGCCGGGGTGGGAACTCGAAGAAGTGACTCCAGGCATGGGCCGGGGAACCGGTGAAGCCAGGCAGGGCGACCTTGCGATCCTGCAGCTTGCCGAGGTGATGAGCCAACCGGGCGGAGGCCATCAGGGCGTCGAGCGATTGCTTGTGAACGAGCTTGCCCACTTCGTCGGGTACATAGTAGGGGTTCTCCCGAGGTGGGTTGTGACCTGATGCCCGCCACTTCTTGTAAGCTTCCACCGCTTCGCCGCCACAGAACTGCAGCGTCTTGGCACTCGGCTCATCACCCAGAGCCTGCCCCTGAAGGTGAGTAGCGACGGTGAAGATTTCCAGCCCTCGCGCTTTGGCCTTAGCCACACGCTCGGCAGCATAGGCGGCAGCCCCGGCATCGGTGGCACACTTGGCGAGATCGAGTTCCCACGACGCCTCTTCCCAGCCATCGAACCCAGCCTTGGCGATGAAGTCGAGCCACTGATCTTCGGGGATGTCGCCAAACTGCCCCCTCACGAGGCCGATCTGGTGGTAGCTGTTCTTGCCGTTGCGGTGCGTCTTGGTCTGGTGGAAACCCATAAAGCTCTTAGCTGTCAGCTATCAGCTGTCAGCTTCCTGAAGAGAAGGAAGGTGAAGTTGTTGAAGCTGAGTATGCAGGGACAGAAGGCCTGAGTCAATGGGGTAGTTGTCTGGTTTTGGCTGATAGCTGTCAGCTGAGAGCTGACAGCTATCAGCCAGGTTCTGCTACTTCCAGAACGACAGCCAGCGTTTGCTGTTGGTCTTAATGACAGGCACCTGGGCGAAGCGACGCAGCGGGTTCAGCGTTGTCCGTTCAATTCCTGGTCGCTGATTAGAAGATTGGGTGGCGTTGGTGAGTTGCAGTAACAGAAGCCTGAGTGGTTCGAGTTCCTTCTCAGCCGCCCCAATAGTCTGTAAGTCAGCCAACAGGTCGAAGAGAGCAAGTCGCAGTTTTCCAAGTGCTTGCCCAGCATCAATGGCAACCGTTTGATCAAAGTCAGTCACCATTTGCTTGGCGCGATCACGGTAACTGGCGAGATCAGTGACAATCTGTGCCTCTTCCTGCACCGGTAGATCACGACCACTGGTTCTCCTTGCCGGAGATAATGACGAAGGGCTGAACCCCAACGATCGTTTGCAATATTTCATGAGGATGGGCTGACTCTCTTGGACAGGTAAGGCCAACGAGAATTGAGCTGAATCATCACAGGCAGGCGCCATCATGCACATCTGTATGTTCTCCCTTTCCACCCAACCTGCGGGCGACTCGACTCCTTGCAGAATCGCACGGGGTTGACCAGCGGGGTTGACCACGGCACTGCGATCAATGGCCAGGTAGGCTGTGAAGCGACTCAGTACCTGGTACTTCACGGAGAGGTCGACAATCTTCATCGTGGTATCCAACGAAGCATTGCGGCCGGTGGCGAAGGCGTCCTCCAGTTCACGAACTCTGGTGCGAGCCCAGCATGGTGCGAGCGATGAACTTGCCTGTACCACGGGAGCCAATTCCTGTTTCCATGCCCCATCAGCATCATCGCTGGCAGATAGCGTGATCTTGCCCTCAGCAGGAAGCGCACAGCGTGCCTGAACGACGACCGGCGCTTCGGCGTAGAGGTCGAGAGCATGTTTGGGCACCATGCTCTCCGCTTCCAGTGTGATGCCATCGAGCTTGATGGACAGATTACGCAGCACCGGAGCGGCAATTCGCCGATGGATGCGCTGCATCACCTCGTCGAGCCGATTTTCCGATTCGACCACCTCCGTGGCACCGCCACCGAGTTGAGCGAGTCGGCGGAGGAATCCTTCGTTGACAGCCATATCAACGCCGAGGGTGAAGATGCGGATGTCGGCAACACGTGCAGACAGTTCCTTGAGGATCTGATCCTCATTGCCGGCCTGGCCATCGGTGATGAGGACGAGGATGCGATCTTCGTTGGAAGCAGTGTTGGCCTGCAGCATCTCTGTAGCATTCATGATGGGGCGTGCCATCTCGGTGCCGCCACGGGCCTTGATGGTAGCCAGCGCCTCGATGGCACGAAACCGCTGAACATCGGTTGCCTGGTACCAACTCTGATGAAGCGGTACTCCCTGGCTGTGAGGAAACTGTTCGACCTGAGTATCGAAAGCAATGATGGCGAAGTGATCTTGAGGCGAGAGCGTATCGATCATCCTTCCCAGTGCCCGGCGGGCTGCGATGAGCTTCCATCCTTCCATGCTGCCTGAACGATCCAGCACAAAGACGATGCGGCGGGGCTTGGGTTTGCTGATCTGAGCGGAGGGCTTGGGTGGAACGATGGTGATGCTGATTGTGCCTTGGCTCGGATCATTTTGATCCGGGGCAATCATCGCTTTCGTGATAATGGTGTCGCCGGCCACAGGGAAGCGGAAGAGAAAGTCACGATCCAGCTTCTGCCCCGGCAGCACCTTCCAGATAGTATGGTTGTCACTGCCTGAAGCGGACTGGACGGGCATATTCACCTTCGGTTGAGTGATCTCCTGAGCTAGGGAAACAGCGATATCGAGTTGCACTCGGTAGGGGTAGCCAGGCAGCAACACGGGGGGAGTGATACGGGAAGCGTCCGGCACAGCATCCGTATCGGGAGAAACGCCCAAGCCCACGGAATCATCAAGCAGCGGCTTACCGGGGATGTAGCGAGGCGCGACGACGAGCGGGAAGCGGAATGTCGCTTCGCCCTCTTCGTAGGCCAGCGGCATGCAGAGAGTCAGTTCAATTTCAGCCGATTCGCCGGGCATGATATTGCCGACGCGCATGGTGAAGACGTTGGGACGTTCTTCTTCGGCGATGGCGGCACGGTGGCCCTGTTGAATGGCCTCGTCATATTCCTGACGGGCAGCGCCACGTTCTTTGAGAATACCCTCGATCAAGCGGTCGCCCAGTTTCGCCTGAAACCTGGTGACGGCTGCACGATCAGGCAGCGGGAAGATGTAGGTCGCTTCAATGGCATCACGATGGGTGTTGACATAGCCCTGTCGCACTGTCACGCCGGCAAAGAGTTGATCAATACGGGCATCGATGGCGACAGACTTCAAGGGAAGGGGCCCCTGGTCGGTCATCATCACGCCTAAACTGGCCTGTGATTCGAGTGTGGAAATAATCGGTTCGGAACTGGTCGGTGCGGCTACCGGCATGGTGCAATCCTCCATATTGAAGCAGTCACAAGTGTTTAGTCAGTGGAGTCAGGCAAGATCCGTCGGCGCTGGAGCCAGCGGAGCAGGGGTTGTGCGACGACCTGCAAACCTTCCAGGTCGTGGGAATCGAGTTGCCTGAGGGCAGGCAGCAACAGGGTAACCTCCGGAGTGAGCGGGATGCCCAGCAGAGAAACGGGTGAAGGGGTAACCGGTTCAGGCTCTGTGGAGGCCTGAACCGGTTGCTGCTTCCAGAACTCTCGCGATCGGCCAGGCCCGGCTGACTTGCTCGAAGTTGCTTCGATGGGTGTGGCCACATTCTCAGGAACCTGAGCAAGCTGTTCCAACTGAGACGGTTTCATGCCGACGAGTTGCGCCTGAATCTGGGCGAGGGTCAAGCCCTTCGCCTGCAACCGCTTGATGGCCACCAGTTGCAAGAGATGCTTGCGACCATAATAAGCGGTGCGGCCTTTGAAACTGGCAGGCCGGTCGAGCAGGCCGAGCGTGGTGTAGTACCGAACGGTGCGGGCATCGGGGACATCACGACTGCGATCACTGCCGGTACCGGTGTAGTCAGTCGCCAGGGCGAGGACGACGGCAGAGCAGAGGTCAGAGAATGTCATGAGGTCAGTTTTGCTCATGACAGTATGATACAGTGTTATGTGACAGTGTCAAGGGTATGTGACAGTAATTACTCACAAATACGCCTTGAGCTAAGTTGACTGGGTCGATCTAACATTGAGAAGCAGGGTTGCGTTATTCATGCTCGAACGGATTGGTGAAGTATGGTACTTTGGGTGAGAGGTGATCCATGCGATGGTTGATGATTGTTGGATTATTGTTCGTGTCGGGCAGCCTGGCTGTTGCTCAGGATAAGGGTTTGGCTGAGCGACCATCCAGCGAAGCAAGTTCCCATTATGTACTTGAACCGAAGTCATGGGAGAATCGTGATCCCGAAGCATTGCCCGCACGCGCTATTGCCAGGCTTGGTACGCAGCGATTCAGGCATCCCACCTCTTATGCTGGTCACAACAAAGTAGTTACGTCCGATGGTCGATTGCTGATTACAGGAGGCGATCAACGCCTTCGACTATGGGAACTGCCAACTGGAAAACTCCTCTACGAGTTTTGCCATGGCCACAGTCACCTATTTAACCTGGTCCTTTCCCCCAACGATCGCTGGCTGGTGGGCCGCTATGAGAAGCCGTTCTGTTTCGACCTATCTACTCGCAAGATGGTGAAAGAGTTTGGCGAGAAGAAATCGATGCCATTGTGCTTTTCGCCCGACAGCAGACAACTGCTTGTCAATGAACCAACCGAACTGGTCTGGTACGATACCGCGACTTGGGAAGCCAAAGAGCGTTGGAAGCTGCCTGAGAATTACCCGATCCATCAGGCTCAATTCATTGACCAGGGTGCCAGACTACAGACAGTCAGTTGGTATCCAACGAAACGAATAGCAGAGTGGGATCTGAAAACCGGGAAGATAGTCAAGGAAAATACTCTTGAGGTGCCGCAACAACGAACTGCAAGCTTAACGAAAGATGGCAGGTATCTGGTTGTAGTGCCATATAGCAAAGAGGCTGTTCAAATATATGACATTGAAACAGGTCAGAAGATTCGTGAGCTTCAGGGGGAGCAAGCCTGCTCAAACTACGGATTGGTCTTCACTCCCGACGGCAAAACGCTACTCACCGATTGGTACTTCGAGAAGATGGAGCATTTTCAGATATCGCTGTGGGACTTCGAAACAGGCAAACTCAAGAACCGGTTCAATATCAAAGGCTCAGGAGACTATCTCTTCCTTCCCGATGGCCGCACGCTTCTGTGCGGGAGGCGGCAGTTGTTTTCGCTTTATGATTCCGTTACCGGGCAACCTCTCCATAGCGGCATTGAGCATCTTGACAGCATCACCGATCTACAGTTCTCCCCCGATGGTCAATCGCTCTTTGCAGCCGGTTCAACACTTATTCGCTGGGATGTCAGTAGTCGCAAGCCGGTACAGTCCTACGAGAAGAAGTACGTGCACAAGAAGGAGCTAACGCCCGATGGCACTGCGCTGGTATTCACCGATGGTTTCAGCCAGATCAGGACTGTGGACGCTCGTACTGGAAAAGAAATGCATGTGAACACAGTTCCAAGGGAAGATAACTGGGATCTTGATCCCGACCACCAACCTCATTTTGGTTCTGCTCATCTGGCAGCTGATGGCCAGAGTTACTTTGTGATGGCAACACTCAATGGCTATCAAATGAATGGTCAACAGCCAGTGCAGGGCTGGTCGCAGTGGCACCAAATCGACGTCAAAACCGGGAGAGCACTTTGGAAAGGGAATCCACTGGCCCAGACCCATTATTCCCATGTCATGAACGATGGTCTGACCTTGCTTTCCATCGAAACACAAAGCTTGAACAAGCCTCCCGGTACAATCCAAGTGGAATCTCCCGACAAAAGTTTCTCTCAGGCTCCTAGAACAAATTACTGCGTACTCTTTGATCTGAAGAATAGTCGCCGACGAGCGGTGTTTGCGATTCCCAATCGCAGCGCCTACCGGTTTGATGACAGTCCTCGGGGCAGCTCACTGCTGACCAGCAGCAGTAAAGAATGTGGAAAGAATGCCCAGGGGTGGGGCATCGAGGAATATGCCATTCATCTCTGGGAGCCTGCTTCAGGGAAGATGCGCCTGGCCATTCCGCTTCGTGAGCAATCGGTGCTGCACTGGTTTCTCGGAAAGTTGGTTTTCTCTCCGGATGCTCGTCGCATTGCCGGGTTCCGCATCGATGGATCTATCATGCTCTGGGATGCCATTACAGGAGACCTTCTTTGGGAACAACCGACGCAAATGACCAAGGTTCAGTCTGCTGCTTTTTCACCTGATGGGACAGTGTTGGCCACTGGTCATGAAGACAGTACCATCGTGCTCTGGAACGTGGCAGACCTGCAATCCAAACGCACTGCCCGACAGGCTGACTCAACTGATCTACAAGCATGGTGGAACCAGTTAGGAGACAAGGATGCACGAATGGCATATCAGACTATCTGGAAACTGGTGGAAGCCGGTCAGTCGGCAACCAAATTCATTGACGAACACGTTCGCCCCATCAAGCCCATTGACCCTACACAGGTCAATCAGTGGATTGAGGAACTAGACAGCAAAGCATTTGCCACTCGTGACGCCGCAAGCAATGCGCTGGCCCAGGCCGGCCACCAGGTTGAAACTCAGCTTGAAAATACGTTGAAGCAGGAATTGAAGCCTGAGACCAGGAAAGCGCCTTCAACAGATTTGGGATCAAGCCGATACCTGTTCTGGTGAAGTGCTGCAACTTCTACGAGCCCTTGAAGTTCTTGAGCATCAAGGCACTTCGGAGGCAAAGGCCGTGGTGCAGAAGATATCGCAGGGCGATCCTGCTCATCTGGCAACCAAACGAGCGAAATTGGCGCTGATCCGCTGGCCCAAACTGTCATAAACGAGTTGGACAATGAACCTCCAACGCCCCAAGAGGCTCGTGATGAGTACTGGCAACTGGTTTGCCACATCCTTAGGATGAACTGTCAAGCTCCCGTAGCTCAGGGGATAGAGCATCGGTTTCCTAAACCGAGGGTCACAAGTTCGAATCTTGTCGGGAGTATTGTTCGTAGCGCTGCCTGTGAAAGTAGCGATTCCAGGTAATTGCTAACGTCGTCTGTGTACTTCATGCAATGCCAGTCTCGTTCCGCTCGGTCATTTTCCCACTCACTTCCTTCGTTATTGACCTACCTTTAGGCATCACCCCAAGTGCCGGGCTTGCCTAATGCTCTATCGGTTTCATTGCGTTCAATGTGGTCAGCGAATCAAGGTCGAAGATACCCTTATCGGCTCTCGGACTGGTTGTCCCGTGTGTCAGACGTGGCAGATTGTGCCTGCCCCGCAAGTTCCGACCCTGGAAGATCCCCGGCCATTGCTGCCTCCCCCCGCATCGCCGATGCAACGGCTGGAAGAACATCGAGCCACATTTACAAAAAAAGAGACACAGCCCGCCCAGAGCGTACCACGCCTGAAAAAGGTGCGCACCCTGCGGGGGTCGCTCTACATGTTCTTTCTCCTGGCCAGTATCCCCCTGTTCCTGGGCATCCTGTTTGAAGACAAAGCCGATGTCGAGACCCGGCTGGAGAAGACCATCCAGGCACTGCCCAAAGCAGCACAGGTTCGCGCGAAAAAAGTCTACACCGAATACAAGCGTGATGAAGCAGGCCTTGAGGAAGTGCTCCAGGTCCTGCCCGATAAGAAGATTCAGGGTGCCTGGCTGCCACTCTATTCCAAATGGCATTACTACTTCACCGGCATCGCTGCGGTCGTCTACCTGCTGTTGCTCGGCATCTTGCTCCCGAAAGGGTTCTCCAAGTTCCACGTGAAGGTCTTTATCGCCTTCTTCACGGGGACAGCGGGTATGGCGCTGCTGTTCCTGATTCAATCGATCGCGCTCTCCCGGGCTGCTGGGGGAGGTGGTGGATTGTTCGGATTGATCTTCGCTCTGATCGGTATCGCTTACAACGTCGGCGACAATCCCGACATTGGCTTCATGCCTTTGCTATTGGCCAACATCTTCGGGGTCGGGCTCTGCGAGGAACTCATCAAGGCGCTGCCCGTGTTTGTCTACTTCATGGGCCGTAAGCGGATTCGCTGGCACGAATGCTGTGCGATAGGGATGGCTTCCGGGCTGGGGTTCGGCCTTGTCGAAGCCTTCACCTACGGCCAGATGTATCATGGCCTGTTCGACCAGATGACTTATTGGACACGGTTCGTTTCCTGCGTCGTCTCGCACGGTGTTTCGACCGCAGCCGCTGCGCTGTTTCTGCATCGGTTCCAAGGTCTGGTGCAGGGGGAAATGACCTGGGGCGATGCTGCCTTGCGAATGCTCATCCTCATCTCCGTCCCCATGACGCTACACGGCCTCTACAACACGTTCGCCGCCAAGAACATGGATGGCCTGGCCCTGGCGACCGACCTCTTCAACTTCGGTTGGCTTTCCGTTATGATCGAAACCGCACGAGACAGGGAAGGCGACCATACTGTCATTGAGACCCAGGATCCGCCACCCCCTGAGCCGGCACCGGAAACGAAGCCTCACATTATTCAAACTCGGTGGACCTCCGACATCGATCAGCAGCGAATGGGCTATTAATCAAGTAATGCTTGTACCCCAGGCTTGCTCCGGTTATCTTGAAACTACCCCTCACAGGAGAATCTTCGATGAAATCGACGTGCCCCAGAATCACCGGATTGTTTGTGTTAGCTCTGCTCTCGACGTCGACGGTGCATGCTGCCCTGGCTGATGCCCTCAAGTTTGAAGTCTATCAGGACGCTAAGAAGGAATACCGCTGGCGCTTGAAGAACGCTGACGACAAAGTGCTCGCCACCGCCGGCCAGGGCTTCACCACGAAGAAATCGTGTGAAGACAGTGTCGAAAGAATCAAGAACAACGTCACCTCTGACAAGGTCAAGATCGAGTATTACGAAGACAACAAGAAGCAGACCCGCTGGCGCATGATCGCCAGCAATGGCCAGAATGTCGCGTCCTCGCCGGTCGGTTACGCCACCAAGGAAGAATGCATGAAGGCCTACGAGACGGTCAAGAAGGAAGTTAAGAACGCCAAGGTCGAAGTAATTCCCGACCCGAAATAACTGCTCCTCCCCTTACTAAGGGGAGGTTGGGTGGGGTTCTTTCCTGCTAGCCTCGCCCCCTCTAGCTCCCCCCTTGGCAAGGGTGAGAAAGCGCGAACTTGACTGCACCCCTCGTGCGTCTAAGATGTATCAGACGGCCCTATCGTCTAGAGGCCTAGGACGTAGCCCTCTCAAGGCTAAAACGGGGGTTCGAATCTCCCTAGGGTCACTATTAGAAACGCTTCATCAACGCCGATGAAGCGTTTTTTTTTTGAAGAGTCCGCAAACTACCCTATGTTGATGTCCGGCTCTAATCGTGCCCATCGAGCCCCTAAGATTGTCTTCATGACTGTGACTACATTGATTCCAATCAAACAGACTCTGCTACAACTTGTCATTTACCATTTCTATGAACTTGAGGCAACCCCCATGAGCTATCAGTCAGCAGAGCAGTTTTCTTAGACCAGATAATCTGAAACGAGGGGCAAGACGACACCAGCGAGAATATGATGGCATATTCGCAAATAGACCGCAATCAATCATTTCTGTAGCTTACCGTCTTGAAAAACCGGCATAAAACAGTAGAGTTGCACAAAATAACCGCCGAGTAAAGTCTAATCAGGTAAGATGCGAGCTTCTGTTGGCTCGCGATAGCGTCCGCTCCTTGCCGAACTCTTGTCCGGTGCGCAATGGCCCAAGCATCTATCCCTATTTTGAGTTTTTTTTGCGGTGCTGGAGGGCTCGACCACGGATTCAGTCGCGAGCAATTCCGTGTGGTGCTCGCATGCGACAACTTTGAGCCCGCAATTCACACTTACAACTACAATGCAAAACGGGATACCGCTCGACTTACGGATCTGAACACGATCAAGGCCGCTTCACTTATCAGGATGATAGAAGGCCAGTCTTCAGACAATACTCCACAAGGTGTTGTCGGCGGGCCTCCATGCCAAGGTTTCTCGCGTGGGAATGCAAAGGCCGATCCGAACGACCCCAGAAATCTACTTCCGTTTCGGTATGCCGAAATACTCTCTGCGTTGAACGAAAAGTACAAACTCAAGTTCTTCGTCTTTGAGAATGTTCTAGGCTTGACCAACGCAACCCACTCGGCACGGTTTTATGCTATCTGGCGCGCATTTGAGAAAGCAGGGTTCACCATTTTTGATGGCCAGATGGATGCCCAGAACTTCGGCGTCGCACAGATGCGACGACGACTGTTTCTTGTCGGGCTAAACAGCGAACTTTTCCCAGACGCAGCGTTCATCTTTCCTTCCGACAACGGGAAGCGGGCCACAATCCGTGACGTGATCGAAGGACTGCCGCAGCCGATGTTCTTTAAGCATGGACTGAAGCCTTCGGACATTGCGTACCACCCTAATCATTGGACAATGCAGCCGAGGTCTAAAAAGCTAATGAGGGTTGCCTCGACGGACGGGCGTTCCTTTCGGAAACTCCAGTGGGATTCAGTAAGCCCTACCGTGGCTTACGGGAACCGCGAGATACATGTCCACCCAGATGGGGGGCGAAGACTTTCAGTTTTAGAAGCGATGCTGCTGCAAGGGTTTCCAAAGAGATACCGACTCAGTGGTAACTTTAGTCAGCAGATCACTCAGATATCGAACGCAGTTCCGCCGCCAGTGGCACGCGCTCTCGCCAAGCGAATACGCAGGGCGATCTTTGCCAAGGAGTGACAGCAATGGCGAAGAGGTTGGCAGCAGCCGAAAATTTGGTCGAAGAAATCGAGTCATGCATCGAAAGCGGCGAGAGCTACGACACGTACCTTGAGACGGACGAGCGGGTTTTGGCCCGTGTCACAGACGGCATCTATCGACAGCCCAGTTCTGCCCTTAGGGAGTTGATCGCCAACGCCTACGATGCGGACGCCAAGGTAGTTTCCGTGACGACCGACGCCCCTCGATTTAGCACCATCAAGGTAAGCGACGACGGCATCGGGATGAATCCCGACACCTTTGCCAACCTTGTCGAGCATATCGGTGGCAGTGCCAAGCGGACCAAGCGCGGCGCGAAGTTAGGCATTACTGCAAAGAAAGACCCCACACGAAGCAACGGCGGACGTAGGCTCATCGGAAAGATCGGCATCGGTCTGTTTTCGGTTGCCCAACTCACCCGGCAGTTTGTCATCATCACGAAGACAGAAGGCTCGAACTACCAGCTCATCGCTCACGTCACCCTTAATCGCTTTGATGAAGTGGACTTGGCGAAGGTCGATGAGGACAATCCATTCCGCGCCGGGTCAGTGCGAATCTGGTCGGAGAAAACGGCCGACAAGAAGGGCCACGGTACCACAATTATTCTGACCGCGCTCTGCCGCGTGTGGTCCATATCCTTCAGAGTCGTGATGTTTGGTCAGCCCTGGCCGAGGAAGAAGGTTCCAAGGGTGCCGGGAAGTGCAAGCCGCCCCTGTGGCATATCGGGCAGGTCGACCCGGAAAATCCCGAATCAATGCTTTTGAAACCGTCCTACCCCTGGCATGATCAGGCTGACGAGGTTGAGCGATTCCAGTGTTTGATCGACCACGTTTCCGAAGCGTGGCGTAGAGGTAACCAATATTCGCGTTTAGAGCATTCGCTCGACAATTACTTCCGTATGATCTGGGTACTCGGCCTTTCATTGCCAATCGGGTACGCCGAGAAGCATCCATTTTCCTTGACCGGCAAGGACATCAAGCATTGCTATTTGCTTCCTGACCGGCGTGGCCCTACGCAACCCTCGGCGGTGCAGCTGGATGCAAAAGACCAAGGTCTGACCATTCGAGTGGCTGCTGATCTTCCCGACCCAGAAGACTCAGATCCGTCTTTTTTGGTTACCGTCGATAGTATTAGGCTCGCCCGGCCGATTCGCTATAAGGACTATCCGAAAACCGCATTGGCGTACCAGAACCCAATTATGTTCGTCGGCAGTGCGACTCCAGACTTGTCGAAGATTCCGGATAGCCAACGAGGCGGCACACTCTCCTTTTCGGGGTATTTCTTCTGGGTCCCAAGGGTGATCCCACAAGAACACAACGGTCTGCTGGTCCGAATCAATGGTGCGAGTGGAACGCTCTTCGACGAAACATTCCTTAAATACCAAGTAGCCGAGAGGAGACTGAGCCAGCTCATTGCGGAGGTCTACGTCTATCAGGGCCTCGAAGGTGCGCTTGTCATCGACCGAGAGTCCTTTAACACTGCTCATCCGCACTATCAGATACTTGCAAACTGGGTGCATAACTCGCTTCGCCTAATACGAAACACACTTAAAGACCTCCAGTCGTCGGCGAGAGAGCGGAAGGCGGAAAAGGAAGAAGTAAAGGCCAAGGCTGCGCTCGAGGCCACGGTTGACGAACTGATCTTAGAATACACCGATCTCGATCCGGGAGATGTCGCCGAGGTGGTCGTCGTGGAGGACGACGATGAATTGGATGAAGCGGTCGAAGAGGGTAAGGTCGCTTTCCTCCGGGAAAAAATTGCGAAAGCAACAGGCGCGACCTCAAAGAAGCCCGACTCATGGCGAGAATCGCATGTTGCAGCAGTGGCGCGCCTGCTCGAAGCACACGGGCTCCTGCAAGACCTCGACAGAGACGATCAAACGGCATTGATTGGCGGAATAGTAAAGTTGTTCACCATCAAAAGCTGATCCACGACGAGGGTTTATTGCCTATGCCCGCCTTGGGAAATTTTTCCGATGACCTCGTGCCCGCCATCGCTCCTGCGCCAGTAGTGAAACGCGTATTGAAGCCGCTCAGCTGGTACAGGCCGAGGAAGCAGTACATACGCAAATACCAGTGGAATCACGAAATAGTTCAGCATATCATCAACAAGCGCAGTCCCGAGGACGGATCGATACTCCGAGTATTCGGTCTTCCATCATCTGAGTACCTCGACTTGCTCAGCATGCGTGCTGTCTGCGAAAAGCATCAACAGAAAGTCCAATACTTAGGCTTCAATTCGTCGTATTTACCTCCAGACTCGGATACCGAATCTAAACCCAAGAAGCACTTCAAAGAGGCGGTTGACATATATTCCGACTTACAGGCGAAACGGATGATTGAATCGTCATCCTTTGTTCACACGTCTTCATGGCTTTATCCAGGCAGGTTTGAGTTGCTCCGCCATGATGACGCGGCCTGCTGGGTTGTCGTAGATCGATTTGCCAATTTCGATGTAATAAATCTCGACATCTGTGGTTGCATCGTCGATCCCAACAACAATAAGGCGACCTCGGTTCTTGAAGCGATTTCAGAGATTCTTCGCTGGCAAAGCGTCAGGCGTTTTACGCCGTGGCTGTTCTACGTAACGACCTATTGCAAACCGGAAGACGTGAACCGCGAAGCCTGCCAGACATTGATTGACGCCATCAAATCGAATGCGGACAACCACGAGGAATTTCGCACCGCCTTTCGCAAGAAGGTCAATATAGAAGTTGATGATTTACACGCTTCCTTCCGTGACGAAGATACCATGTTGCCAAATCAGAGTACCTTCATGGGCCTGTTCGCTCTAGCCATCGGCAAGTGGCTCTCTTGCCGATTACAGATGCCGAGCCCCTGCTCCTACATCTCCATGCTGCCAAGCTTCTGCTTTCGTCATGTTGATGACGACGACCCAAAGCCTTACGACCCACACACCAATCCATGCCTGCTGTCACTGGCATACCTTGTCGAGCCATCGCCCGAAGCCGGCGATATAGGCATCGCCGCCAAGAAGCCGACAGCAGTACGTACTCCATCAGCCAGATACCTGAAGCACGCAAAGCAGATCCTCAACAAGGCGTTCGACACAAAGGATCTCTGACATTTTGCTCGGCACGAACACGGAGAAACGCCGGGAGATGATTGACGAAACGACGCAGCTACTCGTGGGGTGCGGCTTTAGTGCATCTGATGTACGGGCCTTTTTGTCGAAACACAAATGACTTAGGGTATCGATGTGGCAAACTAGGAAGGCAAGTTTACGTATTGAACAATTCAACGGGCTTTCCTTAAAGCAGAAGTAATAGTCATTGATTTTCCAGGTCTTCTCAAGCGATGACTCACCAGCCTTTTATGGGTGTATCCACCGAGTCGGAATAGGGCTTGAGTAGCTGTCATGAACTGGAAATGGCGTTTCTTTACGTTCAATGTTTGACTATTCGCGTTAAGCGAATGTTCCTGATTACCACGGAATGACCCCGTTAGGCAAGTTGATCGCCTTGCAGGGAACATCTGGGCGTGACCTTCCCGACTTCAATGATTACAGATGAATTCCGATCAAAGCAATTCTACGAATAGGCGATAACCTTTCAGTCGAAGGTGATCAGCCGCCCATTTGACACCTCGTGGTTTTGAGTGCTATCCTTAAATCAAGTCACGGAGGACTGCACATGACATTTCTGATTCATGGCGACGATCTTCTGCATCTGCCCGGTTTTCATGCCACCCATTCGGGCGGGCTGTTTTTTCACATTTACGATGCAGAGGGTGAACATGTCACGGCGTCGCCGTTGCGGTATGAGCGGTTCTATTCGCTTCGTCCCGAGTGGATCAAACCGGGCGATAAGATCAAGACGATCGATCATCAGTTGATGGTCATCGATTGGATCGTCCGGGAAATCAAAGAAGAACAGGGCGAGCCGATGATGTTCGGCAAGGCGCTGCGCCGGGGCCGTGCAGCCAATCTGAATTGGGCCAATGACCGGGTGCTGGCGGCGATCAATCAGTTGGAAGGCGAGGCGACGAAGGCGGCTTAACCTGGCTTGCTCCCCTCTCCCTACTCTCTCCCCTGGGGGAGAGGGAATGAGAATGCAAGTGGCAGCGACCTTGGCCGAGGCATACAATTCCTCCTGAATCATCACTGCCTCCGCCAGCCTGGCAAGTATTAACTGTTTGATGAGTGTTATGCCTGTTGCCTCGCTTCAAGTCCATTTGCTACCCAACCTTGTGGAGGCTTCGGCGCTGCGGGGTGGTGTGGTTATTGTGATCGATGTGTTGCGGGCCACCACTACGATGGCTCATGCTTTTCATGCAGGAATGCAGTCGATCTACCCAGTTGGGGATATCCCCACTGCACTCACCCTGGCTGAAGAACTCAAGAACTCAGGCGAAAAAGTTCTACTGGGGGGCGAGCGTGGCGGCGTGATGATTTCAGGGTTCGACCTCGGCAATTCCCCCGGAGACTTTTCGTGGGAACGCTGCAACGATCACATCCTCGTTTTCACCACGACCAACGGCACCCGGGCCTTGTTGCATGCTCAAGGTGCAGAACGGGTCATGACCGTGGGGTTTGTCAATTTCAGCGCCGTGTGCGAAGTGCTGTTGGCTGAGAGTCGGCCTATCCATTTCCTGTGCGCTGGTTCTCAGGGAGAGGTGGCTCTTGAAGACACGCTCCTCGCTGGGGCGTTTATCTCCGCGCTGATTCCCCATAAGCCGAAGATGATCAACGACAGCGCACGCATGGCCTGGGACACGTTTGAATGCCATGGCCTGGTACTGGAGGAGGCGCTGCGTCTTTCAGCCGGCGGAGTCCAGTTGCAATCGGTGGGACTGGGGGACGACATTCCCCTGGCGGCTGCGGTCGATCGGCTCATGCTTGTCCCGGAAAGCCGTTTTGACGGCAAACGTCGACTCTATTTGAACGTCGGTTCCGTGGGTCTGGAAAGACGCCTTTGGCCCGGCAAGTAGATTACCGCTTGAGTTCAAACGTAGGCAACTTGTTAGCCCCTTCTTTTATTGTGCATCGCAGCGGCGACTTCTTCGGATCGGCATAGATCGCCGGTAATTGATTCGGGCCATTGCGTACCTTCTCTTCCCCTTGGAGGACGAGTTGCTTCCAGACGATGGTCACAACATAGTCGCCGACCGGAATGCCATCTTTGTCGGCCCAGGTGGTCGCCTGGAACTGCCCGTCGTCTCGAGTGACCGCGGTCGGCAGCAACTCCATGGCGCTTTGTTGCGGGTGAAACGTCAGTTGCGCCTCGGGGACAGGCCTGTTGTCCAGCAGAACCTTTCCGCTGGCAGGTTGGCACACGGGGCGAGCAGGCCCGGATTGGCAACCGATCGTCAGCAAACAACACAGCAGACTGCCGAGCAGTCTGCTGTGTTGCGTATCAAGATGGTAGATCATTCGATATCCGTGACGGCTTCGCCGCCGTTGCGTGTGCTGAGGGCACCCAGTATCCAGAGGCTGGTCGATTCGGGAAGGAATCGAACCGAACCGTCGGCGAAGGCGAAGTTGGCGCCGTTGGGGTGCATGCTGTAGAAGCAGTGGCCCCACTCGTTGGAGTTGTTGATCTTCACCGGGCCGGGAATGGTGCCGAACGAAGCGTGCCAGGGAAGGCGCTGGCCGATCATGTAGGCATTGTCTGTGGTGGCCCAGGCACCTCCACGGGCCCGAACACGGGGAGTGCCGGTATAGTCAACGGGGAAGAACTGGCGTCCCCGGTAAACATCTTCACGACCGGCGCACTCACCCAGCATGAAGGTGTTGGTAGTGCCATCAAAGATGGTATCGATTCGGTTGACCTTGTTGAGCGTAGCACTGAACCAGCAGATAGCCCCACGCAGATCGGCGTTGACGTTGAACTGCTCGGTCGGGGGCAGGGAGTTATTGATGTCGGGATGAACGCCTGCCACAGCAAAGTAATCGCCACACAGGCCCGTCTTGTTCGGCGGGGTTGTTTCGGGTTTGTCCTGAATGCGATCAGGATTTGGTGTGGAGGGACATTGCACGATCTTCATCTTTTTGATAACTACATCGCGGTTTGTTCCCACCCACCACGGAATGGTGTCGTTGTAGTCTTTCGCCAGGTTTTGAGCTTCGACGTAGGGAAGAGTATAGGCCATCCAATTCGTCCAGGCTTGCGGCCCGGTGGAATCGGTATAAGCCAAAGGGAATCGCTTGTAATCGTTATGATAGTTATGCAGAGCGATCACCAATTGCCTCATGTTGCTTCCACAGCTCATACGATCTGCGGCGGCCCGGACCTTTTGAATAGCCGGAAGTAACATGGCCATCAAAAGAGCGATGATGGCGATGACCACCAAAAGCTCGATTAAGGTGAAGGCTGGCCTGGTCTTTTGACGCATTACGTCTCCTTTCATTGACAAAACACTGTAATTCCAAAGAATCTGGCCCACTTTCACTGAAAAGCACAATTTGACAGCCGGCGAACGGCTCTTTTGCTTGGCAAATCCTATTTGTGCTTTACATTGATAGTGTAGCTACACCATAGTAGTGTGTGCCTGGGTCTCGTTTGGCATCACTATTTTACAGTAATTTGAGTCACCTCAGCCCGCATGAATCGCACGCCCATCGAATCTTTCCTGGATTTAACACGCAAGAGCGGATTGGTAGATACCGGTCGTCTCAATTTCTATCTGGAACGACTTGAACAGCTGGAACCTATTCCGGAAGATTCCAAGGAACTGGCCAGCATCCTGGTACGCGATGCGGTGCTGAGCCGCTTCCAGGCGGATCAACTCATCGCCGGAAAATGGCGCGGGTTTTACGTTGGACGATACCGGGTCATAGAACGTATTGGCATCGGCGGTATGGGGCAGGTCTATCTGGCTGAACACCGCACGATGAAGCGGCGATTCGCCATCAAGGTGCTCCCCCGTGCCAAGGCAGCCGACCCCGCTGCCCTGGAACGCTTCGAACGAGAAGCGCGGGCCGGAGGCAGTATCGATCACCCCAACATCGTCAGAGCTTACGACAAAGATCAGGATGGCGATCTCCATTATCTGGTGATGGACTTTGTCGATGGCTGTAGTCTTTCTGAAATCGTCGCCGCGACCGGGCCGATCGATCCTCTCCGCGCGGGCAACTATCTCTACCAATCGGCCCTGGGTCTCAAACATGCCCACGATTCGGGTTTGATCCATCGTGACATCAAACCTGCCAACATCCTGATCGACAGGCAGGGCGTCATCAAGATTCTCGACATGGGCCTGGCCCGCTTCTTCAACGATCATGACGACATGATCACTAAGAAGTATGATGAAACTGTTTTGGGCACGGCAGACTATCTCTTGCCGGAACAGGCGATCGACAGCCACAGCGTGGATATCCGTTCGGATATCTACAGTCTCGGATGCACCTTCTACTATGTGCTGACCGGGCAACCTCCCTTTGGCGAAGGGTCCGTAGCACAGAAACTGATCTGGCATCAGACTCGCACTCCGAAGCCTTTGACGGACATTCGTTCCGGGGTGCCGGCCGATTTGAGCACCATCATCGCCCGCTGCATGATGAAGAAGGCAGACGATCGGTTTGATTCGCCGGGTGAACTGATCGAAACGCTGAAGCACTATGCCGATATGGTCTATCCGCCAACCGACGCGGAACTTGCTGACCTCAGTCCCATGGCGCGGGGTGTTCCGTTTGGCGGCGAGACATTGGCGGGGATGTCGGTCGGGCCGGCATCGGTCTCACCGGTAGAACCTGCGGAATCCCGTGATCCTGATTCCAAGTCACCCATCTTCGATTCGCAGCTGGTTAAGCGTGGCGGTGAAGATAGCACAGTCAATATCCGCAGTGGTGACAGCTCTTCCAAGGGCATGAAAGCGATTCCAGCAACACCTGACGCCTCACCGGTACTTCCTTCGGTTCAGCCTGCACCGACCGTACCGATGATGGTAACCCCAGCCAAAGCGGCAGGCATCGCCCCTCGGCCTGAATCCTCGCCCCCCTTTATTATTGGCAAGGATCCACCTTCGCCTCTACTCCCAAACAAGGCTCAGCGGGATTCTTATCATTCACCGCTGCCTTTCCCTTCACCACTGGGAGAGAAAAAGCTTGAAGTGATGCCGACCAGGGAAGGACCCTCCAAGGATAAGGAAGATGAGCTTGGTGCCTCCAGGTTTACCTGGCCATGGTTGGTGGGCATCATTGTGGTGCTGGGGCTTCTCCTGGCCACGGTGCTCTATCTGGTGCTGAGAAACCGTGGTGGCGGCACAGTTGGCACACCGACGGCACCTGTGGTGGTGGCGTCTCAATCGCAGAAACCCGCAGGTCCCAAGACGTGGTACGTTGCCAGGAACAAGCTGGATGGCATAGATTTCACCACCATTAACAGCGCTCTACAGGCGGCTAATTCCGGGGATACCATTGTCATCTCCGATCGGCAAAGTTACGCGGAATCGTTGAACCTGACTCCACGCACCAATCCGAAAGGGCTGAAGTCGATCACGATCCGCGGCGAGATCAGCGATGACGGTAAGCGCGCCAAGATCATTCCGCCGCCTGCGCATCAACCCGTTACACCGCTGGTCCTCATCGAGGACATGGACGACCTTACCATTGTCGGCTTGCTAATTGATGGTGAAGACGCTCTACAGACAACGGTTCAAATCAAAGGAAAGTGCCCTAACTTGAGTCTGGAAGATGTCCGTATCGAGGGCTTTCAACAACATGGCATCGTGGTGGACAGCTTGACCGGCACCGGTCGTCGCGAGGCACGCTTGGAAAAAGTTCACATTCGCCAGAACAACCTGCAACCGGCCCAAACAGCGGTTCGGCTTCAGGGCGGTGTGTGTGAAACACTGAAACTGCGTCAGTGCCGTATCCAGGGCGCGTTCGACTCCGCTATATGCTTTGCAACCCCTGTGCAAGGTTTTTTCATGGAACAGTGCAGGCTCTTTGGCGGCAAACGCAAGGCCCTTCTCTGGGCTGATTCAATTCCAGCCAATCAGCGGATGAACGTGACTCTTCAACAGAACACCTTCTGGGATTTTGACGCTGGTCTGGTTCTGGAGGTCCCGGTGAACGCCAACGACGTTTACTTCACCGTGCGAAATAATCTGTTCTACCAGGTGAAAAGTCTCTTGCAGATTGATGCCGCCAAGGCGAAAATAAAGCCAGAGAGTCTGAAAGGCGGCTTGGCCGGAATGGGCAATGTCTACGATACCTCAGGCAGCGGACCTGGTGTAGCAGCGCTAGTGCCGATGTTTGGGGTAAAGGGTCTGGCATTCACCTTGAATACCAGCCCGACTCCCCCCAACGAGTTTCTTCGCTTTCCCGCTACCAGCCCTTTGCAGAATGCCGGTGAACGCAAGGATCCGGTCGGCGCCACCGAGTAAGTTATTTCTCCCCTCTCCCCTGAAGGGAGAAGGGTTGGTGATGAGGGGGTGCATAGCACTTGTCTCATTCACTTAGCGTTCAGGAGTTCAACGATGGACGGCTTAGCAATCTTCGGTGCCCTCGCAGCCAGCGAAGGAACCAATGCGATGTCAATCCTTGCCCCCGCTGAGTTGCCGCCCGGGCATGTCTCCTGGACGACCAAAGACATTGGCTCCGCCGACCGTGCCTTTGCCACCATCGAACAGCCTTCGCTGCTGCAAACGTGGATGGTCACCGGCGCCTGCGTGCTGGCCTGGAAGGAAGCTACCTTTGAAGGCTTCAAGAACAAAGACGAAGAGCCGGAACCAAAGAATGAGGAACCTGCCTAATGCGATTCGCCATCCTGCTCTGTGTTGGGATCTTACTGGCTGATGAACCCTACGGTTCCATCGCTGATCTCAAGCTCAACAAACCGGAAGATAAGATCGATATGCCCACCGTCCCCGCCCCCAAAGGCGCGGTGGTACTTTTCGATGGCAAGTCGTTCGATGGCTGGGTCAAGAAAGATGGCAAGAGCGGCCCAGGCTGGAAACTCCTCGACGGCGGCATCATGCAGGTCGGCAAGTCGGGTGACATTATGACCAAAGAGGAGTTCAATGGTCACTTCAAGGTGCATGTCGAGTTCCGTGTGCCTTACATGCCCAAGGCCAAAGGGCAGGCTCGCGGCAACAGCGGTGTCTACCTTCAGGGCAGGTATGAAGTGCAGATTCTCGATAGTTATGGTCTCGATAGTAAGGATGATGACTGTGCAGGTATCTACTCAGTAGCCAAGCCTCTGGTCAATGCCTGCAAGGCTCCGACGGTCTGGCAGACTTATGACATCGAGTTCAAAGCTCCCGTCTTCGTCGATGGCAAGAAGACAGAGCCGGCCTGGATTAGCGTTTGGCATAATGGTGTGAAAGTACATGAAAAGGTACAACTGAACGTCGACAATACCCGTTCCGGCCGTGGCGGCGAAGTCAGCCAACCCGGCCCGCTTCTCTTGCAGGATCATGGCAACCCGGTGCAGTTCCGCAACATCTGGTTGGTGAAGCTGGATAAGTAATTGGGAGTCGTCTTATGACGACAAAGCATGACCAGCCCTTCGTGAACTGGTCGCTGGTTTCTCAGTCATTCTGGTTTTGGATGGCGAGGCTGACGCTTGTGCCGGCGTTTGCTGTATTCATCGTCTTTGAATGGAGGCGTTGGCCCAACGGAAGCCAATGGCTTGGCCCATTGGGGATGTTGTGGTACAGCGGACATGACGTGTCAAACCTGATTCTTGTTATGATCTCGCTGGTATTGCTCTTCGCTTTTCTGATTAAGCCACACCCGTTGACCGCACTGATTTCGATGTTGGGAATTCTCAACTGGACCTTCTGGGGGATGGTAGCGGAAGGGATTGGGTGTTAGATAGTGCTGACTACGCCAAAAGCCGAGCCTCAATAACGTAGGTCAAGATAATCGTTCTTGCCAGGCCGAGTCATCACGTGAACCATGCATCACAGCAAGCGCTTCAATTCTGTTCGGGTGTACAACATAGTAGATCACATGACGAAATTGCTTGATGCGCACGGCTCGAACGTCTTTCCAGACTTTGGCATACAATTCGGGAACAAATTCGATGCGGTTGAACGCTTCTCGAACTCGCTTATCGAATTGTTGCCCTAGTCCTCTCCGAACCTTGTTCAAATAATCATGGCTGCTGATAAGATCCAGTTCGGCAAGAGGTAGCACGATGAGTGGTCGGCTCACGCCCGAGCCTCCAGCTCTTTCATGACTTCATTCCACGGCTTGCCTTCGCCTGGATGAGCTTTTGCATGTTCGTATCGCCTGGCGACTTCCTGAAGGTGCCAAGCAGGTACATCATGGGCTTCTACTGATTCTGGCAGGCTATCCCATATCTGTTCAATCAGTTCCAGCCGTTCCGAGACGCTGAGCTGATCAATTCCCATGGCTTTGAAGCGATCACTCATTTCGATCTCCTGTAGATCCATGAAGAATTATACCGCTCTGTGTCGCTGATGAGAAGCGAAACCTACTCCGCCCAATCCCTTCGCTGTCTCGACGAGGCAATATTTAAGAGCTTACGATACTTCGTCACCGTCCGTCGTGCCACGGGGTAGCCCGCTTCCTGCAACTTCTTGACCAGTTCATCATCACTAAGCGGATTGGCCTTATCTTCACTGGCGATCAGTTCCGTTAGCTTCGACTTGATCAATTCCCATGCCACTTCTTCGCCCTGCGCTGTCGTGGTGCCGCCGCCGAAGAAGCGTTTGAGCGGGAAGATGCCTCGAGGCGTTTCTACCCACTTATCATCGACCGCTCTGCTGATCGTGGTGACGTGGACACCCACCTGGTCAGCGATCTGCTGCATCTTCAGAGGATGAATGTGTTCGACCTGCTTCTCCAGGAAAGGCCGCTGGTGTTCGACGATGGCCTGTGTCACCTTGGTCAAAGTGCTGCGTCGCTGCATGATCGCTTCGATGAGCCACTGAGCAGACTGGATCTTCTTGCGAAGGTAGTCCCGTTCCTTGGGGTCGATGTCCTTCTTCTTCACTCGTTCCAGCCAGCTTCGCTTGATGTAGACATCGGGCAGGAAGTCATCGACGACCTTGATTTCAAACTGGCCATCCTCGTTGAGCAGTGCACGCACATCAGGAGTGACATAGGGGATGCTGGCTGTGTCGAAGCCTGCACCTGGGTTGGGGTTCAGCTTCTTGAGCACTTCGATGGCTTCGTGAATCGATTCGAGATCCAGCCCCGTCTTCTTGTGAATCTGCGGAAGGCGATTGTGCTTTACGTCTTCCAGATGATTCAGAATCAGCGACCTGACAATATCCCGGTAAGGCGTATCCTGCTCCAATTGCAGAAGCAGGCATTCCGTCAGGTCACGAGCGCCGATGCCGGTCGGTTCAAGCTGTTGAAGTGTGCGAACAGCCTGCTCCACATCCTGAGGCTTCACCTGCACCGGGAAGGTGTTCATGACCTGCGCGACATCAGGCAGGAAGCCGTTATCCCGCAAGTTGGCAATCAGGTGCGTAACGATCGCTTCCTGTTCGGGGGGCAGTTCCTGGAAGCTGAGTTGCTCGAGCAGATAGTCCTGCAGCGACTGTGGCCGGGAGACCATGTTCTGCATGGCGTCGAGCTTGCGATCGCCCTCTTCGTCCATCCCGCCCTGAGACCGGCTGGCCCGGAACTCGGCCCGGTCATCGTCCCAGTCGTCGGCGTACTCTTCGAACTCGTTTTCTTTTTCCTTTTCCTTCTTCTCCTCCAGCACCGGCATATCGTCGCTGCTGGCTCCCTCAGCGGGGCCATCTTTGTCGCCATCCTTGATGCCGAGCACCGGGTTTTCGATCCATTCCTGTTCGATGTGCTCGGCGAGTTCAACGGTCGGAAGCTGTAGAATCTCCATCGACTGAATCATGCGCGGGGCAAGAATCTGCTTCATCGACATTCGCTGATGCATCGCCGGTTCAAATCGCATGTGCAGTGCAACCTCGCAGCCAGTGCGGTTCGTAAACAGAGGGAAAACGGGAGAGGGCTAACGTAAGCAACTTCTATGCCATTGTCTTAGACTGTTGCTGAAGACAGGTCAAGGCAACTTTTGTGCCAAAGATGACTACTCGTTCCCAGGCTCTGCCTGGGAACGCACTGAAAGCGAGGCTCCGCCTCGCACAGAGACATGACGTAATATGCAAGAAGCCGAGGCAGAGCCTCGATCACAGTGCGTTCCCAAGCGGAGCCTGGGAACGAGAAGAGAGTGGCCATCAAAAATCCCGACGCCCTTCGAGTGCATCGGACAACATATCCCGATTGGCAAATTCCAAGCTCAACCCCGAAGAAAGCCCGCGGGCAAGTCTGGTGATCTTTACCCCACTATTAGCCAGCAGATTCGAGAGATAGAGCGCGGTGCCATCGCCTTCCATGGTCGGGTTGGTCGCCATGATCAGTTCACGAATGCCACCAGCCTGGATACGGCGAAGGAGCAGATCGACCGTCAGCTTCTCCGGCCCCATGTTATCGAGCGGAGCGAGTCGGCCACGCAGCACATGATACACGCCCCGGTAGTTGGCGGTGCGTTCCAGGGCCATCAGGTGCCTGCTCTCCTCCACCACGCAGATCAGCCCCTGATCTCGCCGAGGGTCGGCACAGATGTGGCACAGTTCCCCTTCGGTAATGTGGCTGCACTGCTTGCAGAAGTGAACCTTTTCTTTGATCGACCGCAAGGCTTCAGAAAGCGCAATCGACATCGCCGGCATCAGCACTGAGCAGAAAGTGCATGAGCCGATCAGCCGACTTAGGGCCGATGCCGGGCAACTTGCTGAGTTGCAACACGAGTCGATCCAGAACGGGAACGCCCGTCGCTTCGGGAGCCAGCGCCATCGGTTACGATCCCATCAGACTGGAAAGGTCGCCCATGCCCGGCAGGTTGCCCCCGCCCGGCATGCCCAGGCTCTGCGTCATCTGGCCGGTCTCGTCAGCCACCATCTTCTTGACCTTCTCGATGGCCTGATTCGTCGCCCCGCGCACCAGGTCTTCGAGCAGTTCCTTGTCCTGCATCTGCCAGGCCGCGTCTGTGATATTGCAACTGAGCACTTCCATCTTGCCGTTCATTTTGACGGTGACCATGTTGCCGCCCGCCACGCCCTCTGCAGTAATCAGGCCAATACGTTGTTGTAACTTCTCCATCTCCGCCTGCATCTTGGGCAAGTTTTTCAACATGCTCATGACCTGGCCCATCTCTTTAAACATCACTGCGTCCTCGTCGTGTTAAAGGAGTCAGAAGCCAGGAGCCAGAATTAATACGGGAACTAGAATGGACACACATTACGAAACCGGTCAATGTCTTCTATTCTGGCTTCTGGCTTCTGACTCCTGGCTGCTATGTTCCAAATCCATCATCGATGTGTACCAACTGTCCCGCCAGTTGTTCCATCACTGCTTTTGCTAAGGGAGCCTGCAGGGCCATCTGTCGTTGCTGAACGGCTTTGGGAACCACCGTGACCGGGGCACCATCGTTGGCGACTTCATAGCGCAGTGCAATCGCTTTGCCGGTAAGCTTCTTGATCATCTCTTCCAGCTTCGCTGAACGATTAGAATCAGTACAGAAGTCCTTAGTCGATTCGCTGCCTGCGGGGAAGGTGACCAGCAACGCTCCGGGAGGCACAAATGTTTGACGGATGGAGCGGCCCAGTTGCAGGCTGATCTGCTGCGAACCCAGTTGTTCCAGCAAGGCAGCCCAGAGAGCGGCTGGTTGTTCGACATCGTAGAGTTGCCCAGCCGAAGTGGGAGCAGGCACTTCAACGGTCTGCCTGTTCGTCGAGGGGGCAGCGACTGGTTTCACTGGCGGAGTGGTGGTAGTCCGTGAGGCTGACGGCATCGCACCACCACGAGTCGCACCCTTTGCCAAACCATCGAGCCGCTTGGCGATATCGACCAGCGGCAGCATGTCAGCCAGCCGGCACAAGCGGATCGTAGCCAGCTCAAGCAGCACCTGGGTCTGCCCCGTCGTTCGGAACCTTGTCTTGGTCGAAACGAGCACGTCCATCCCCGCCATCAACGCTTCGGGTTTCCATGAGGAGAGCGCCGCCGACAATGGTTTCAGATCAGCCTCGCACAGTTCCTTGGCCAGCGGCGTATCCCCCAGCGTCGCTCGCAGCAGCAGTTGCCGCCAGAGGTCGATCCATTGATCGAGCATTTCGCCGAGTTGCACATTCTTGCTCAGGCACAGATGCAGGGCCTTCAGCGCTTCAGCAGGATTACGTTCGAGCACCGGACGCACGATATTGAGAATCTCTTCTTCGTGTGCCAGGCCGAGCAGCTTCTGGACCTGATCGAGGGTGACCTTGCCCTCGGAGAACGCCAACGCCTGGTCCATCAGCGATTGGGCATCCCGCATCGAGCCGCCCGCCCGCCGAGCAATCAGTTGCAGCGCCCCGTCCTCTGCCTCGTGGCCTTCCGCTTTGACGATGGCTTTGAGCCGGTCCTTGATGCTCTCCCGAGAGATGCCGCTGAGATCGAACCGCTGACATCGGGAGAGAATCGTGATCGGAATCTTGTTCACTTCGGTGGTGGCGAAGATGAACTTGACATGGGGCGGAGGCTCTTCCAGCGTCTTGAGCAGGGCGTTGAATGCCGAGCCGGAGAGCATGTGAACTTCGTCGATGATATAGATCTTGAAACGTGAACCCTGAGGCCGATACTGGGTGTTCTGCCTCAGCTCACGCACTTCCTCGACTTTGTTGTTACTCGCACCGTCGATCTCGAGCACATCGGTATCTTCACCGACCGAGATCGCTTTGCAGTTGGAACACTCATCGCACGGCGTGATCGTCGGCCCCTTGGCACAGTTGAGCGCCTTGGCGAGGATGCGGGCTGTGGAAGTTTTGCCCACGCCACGCACCCCGGTGAAGAGATAGGCATGAGCAATACGATTCGATTGGATGGCGTTTTTGAGAGCCTGGGCCACCGGTTCCTGGCCGATGAGATCATCGAACTGCTGAGGCCGATACCGGCGTGCGAGGACAGTGTAGTCCTTCCCGCCTCCGCTTGCCGCGGCATCACTTTTGGCTGTGGCTTTCTTGGCCATGCGTCCCCGGTGCCTCTCTGATGATTACACCTTACAAGATACCAGTAACAAGGGCGAGCGGTTAGGTGGACTATCAGTTCAGAGTGAAGAGTTGGGAGTTGAGAGTAGAGCCTGGACTGTTATCATGTCAGATATGCGTTTCATGTTCGTATCGCTCATTCTGTTACTCTTCCTGCTCACCCTCGGCTGTAGCTCAAGGGACCAGACCAAGCCCGTCTATCCCACCAAAGGCAGGGTACTCTACAACAGTCAGCCGCTGGCAGGGGCGAAGGTCACGTTCAATCCGATTGATCGTGTCATGCTGCCGCGAGAAACGCCCACTGCCATCACAGACGCCGAGGGCAACTTTGTGATGTCCACGTATGGCACAGGCGATGGGGCGCCGACAGGATACTATCGTGTAACCATCGTCCCTGCTGATCATAAGCTGAATAGTCCCTTCCCGCTCATCTACGTTGATCCCATGCGTTCGGGCCTAAAAGCTCAAGTCAACTCAGCGGTGACCGAATTGCCTACGTTTGAACTCAAAGGGCCAATTTTGAAGTAACCTTATGATCATAGACTTCAACGCTGATATTGCCGAAGGCTGCCCACACGATGCCGAGTTGATGCAGTACGTGCAGTCGGTCAACATTGCCTGCGCCACCCACGCCGGCAGCCCAGCCATCATGGTGCAGGCGCTGCGGGAAGCGAAGGCGAGGAACCTGCGAGTCGGTGCTCACCCCGGCTACTTTGATCGTGAAAACTTCGGACGGCAGGAAGTGAAAGTCACTCCTGAAGAGTTGTACCACATCGTCATCTATCAGCTTGCTGCAATGAAGAGCCTGGCTGATGAAGTGGGAATCGCTGTCAGTTATGTGAAACCTCACGGGGCGAAGTATCATCAAGTTGGCCGTGATAGACTATTGGCCAAATCTATGGTCGATGCCGCCCGCAAGTTCGGCCTGGCCATCATGGGGCAACCCGGAACGGTGATCGAAGCGGAATGCAAGACGCATGGAGTGCGATATCTCAAAGAAGGCTTCGCTGACCGTCGCTATCAATCGGATGGTACCCTCGTCCCCCGTACCCAGCCCGATGCAATGCTGCACGATCCCCACGAAGCAGCGAGACAGGTCCATTGGCTCGTCGAAACCGTTGGCGTTGATTCCATCTGTGTCCATGGCGATGAACCTAAAGCGGTAGCGTTTGTGCGAGAACTTCGAGGATTGCTTGATGGTAGTCATCACGCTCCGCGTGATGGTCTGCCGGGCAGGATTAAGTAACATTCGCCAAACGCTTGCACCTCGCTCATCACGCGGAGCGTGATGACTACCATCAAGGAGACTGCATGAGCCTGATCGTCCGTCGCCCCGGTACCTACAGTCTGCTCGTCGATGGCGGTCGGCCTCAGTCGTTGCACGCCGGCATCCCCTACGCCGGCCCCGCGGATTACGCCGCCTGGCAACTCGGCAACGCTCTCGTCGGCAACACCGAACCCACAAAGATGATCGCCCTGGAAGTCACACTACAAGGCCCGATCCTTGAAGCGACTGCACGTCATTCGCTGGTCGTCATGGGCGCTGCCTTCGTTATCCAACATCGACTGGCCGGTACTCCAACGAGCAAGATGATACCCGTAGGCCACGTCTTCACCGTTGAAGCAGGGGATGAAGTTACCATTCAGGGCATCGACTCAGTCGGCTTGAGGGCCTATGTCTGCGTCGCTGGTGGCTTCACCGTTCAGACCTCGATGCTGAGCAACGAACCAATCAAGATGGGCGATACCCTCTCCTGTCATGAAACCACGAAACGGCTGCCTCACCGCTGGGTTGTTCCTGAACCCTGGGCCGATGCAGCCAAGCCTGGTACCGTTCGACTGACTGCCGGCACTCATCTCAGTAAGAAGTTGAAAGAACTGCTCCTCGAAACCAAGTTCACCGTCCGCCCCGAGAGCAACCGCATGGGGCTGAGGCTGGCATCCAAAACCACCTGGCCCAGCGACGGCAAGGAACTCGTCTCCGCCCCCGTCGTGCCTGGCACCTTACAACTGCCCGGCGGTGGACAGCCCATCCTCTTGGGGGTGGATGCCCAGACCATCGGCGGGTATCCTCGACTCGGCCACGTCATCGCCACCGATCTGGATCGAGTAGGCCAGCTCCGCCCCGGTGAATCGCTTCGCTTCAGCATCGTTACCCTTGAAGAAGCGGAACAACTCGAGGACTCAAGACAGCAATGGCTACGCTCCTGGCTGGAACGCATCCGCTGGTCAGGCTGAGACGAATCAGAGAAACCGTGGCAGGGGTCAGATGTACTCATCTGCCCCCTGCAAGCTTGCAAAGATGTTGCACGATCCGCAGGGGGCAACGGAGTACCGTTGCCCCCTGCCACGATCTTCTGTGTGTTAACTGTTTGGAATGAATCACCATGCACCGAATCCTCTCCCTCATTCTCCTCCTCTTCATTCCCAGTCTCGCTCTGGCCCAGCCCGAACGCCATGAACTGGGCCGTCGCCTGCGTCTTTTTGAGGAGGCGTGGGAAGCACAGAAGGACGCTGCCATCCGCAAGGAACCTGCCACGAACATGAACGCTGCGGTAATGTTGTTCTTCGGTTTGAGGCTGGGCGAAGCGGGCAGGGCACTCGATCAGGGGCTGGTGAAGTTGCAGGGTGTTGAACAAGGTGATGTCAGATTAACTACCAACCTGCGCTGCCTGTGGTTGAAAGCAGATTCTCATTGGGTGGAACCAGGTACCAAGACGCTCAAGGTGAAGGTAGACAGGTTCTATCCACTTGAAGAACCACGGATCAACGAAGTGATGTATGGATATTCCTGGGAGGGTGCGGATGAAGCCTTTCAGCTGCAAGATTCCAGACAAAGGCGTGGGAGAGATGCAACTAGTAAGTCCGTCTTCATCCCTGGCGACATTGAACTCACTTTGCCTGAAAAGGAAGGCGACTACACGCTCCGCTTCGCCTGGAAAGCCTTGGGAAATGGTGAGCCTCATATAGCATCTGATTACTGCACCATCTCTATCTCGAAAAACCGCGACCAGCGTCTCACCCAGCTCAAGGAAGCAGTAGCCAAGTGGCCCACGCCGTATGCCACCAGCGATGAAGTCAGCGTTTCGCTCAATGTGAAATTGCTCGAACGTCTCGCCAAGGGGGAAACGCTGGAGACCGATTATCCTGCTGACCGTTTGCTGAAGGAATGCGAGGAAGCAGTCGCCGCCATGGCGAAGAAAGAGCCTTACTACCATACCGGCAAGATCGGCCAGTTCTGGATGGGCGTGCGAACTCCGACCAAGAACATCGTTCCCCTTCGTATCCAGACGGTGGAAGTGAAGCCCGGCCAGAAGGTGCCCATCGTGCTGGCTATGCACGGAGCCGGTGGCAGCGAGAACCTCTTCTTCGATGGCTATGGCAACGGCAAGGTCGCCAAGCTGGCCAGGGAGAAGGGCTGGTTCGTCGTTGCTCCCCGTAGTTCGTTGACCAAAGCCGGCGACGCCGAGACGATTGCCGAGTTAGCGAAGCTCTTTCCTGAGATCGATACCAACCAGGTCTTCGTCGTTGGCCATTCGATGGGAGCAGCGGAAGCCATCCGTGAAGCGAACGCCACACCGGGCAAGTTCGCCGCACTCGCTGCCCTCGGCGGTGGTGGTTCACCCAAGCCCGCCAAGGATCAGGGCGAGGCTTTCAAGAAGTTGCCCTTCTATGTCGGTGTCGGCGAGAACGATTTCGGTAGCGCTCAGGCCGAAGCCCTCTCCAAGAACCTCAAGAAGCAGGGTGCTGAGAATGTCACCTTCAAACGCTACCCCGGCATCGAACACATGATCATCGTGCAGGAAGCGTTGCCGGAGGTGTTTCAGTTCTTTGAGGGGGTGCAGAAGGCGAGAACGAAGTAATGCTGCATTTTGACCCCGATAGGGGGCACAGCTATTAGCCGGGGGTTGAGCGAAGCGATACCCCCGGTAAGCAACATTACCAGTTCACTACCCCGGAGGGGTTATAGAAATGATTGCCAAGAACATGGTTGCCTGCTGGCACCCCTCCAGGGTGCTGGCAATTGTTGTACTGCTATCCGGTGGTATCGCTGCGCTCAACCACCGGCTAATAGCTATGACCCCTCCGGGGTCAGTGGCCCGTGAATCCCCCATCGAAGCCAAACTCGAACGAGTCACTCGAATCTGGGACAAAGACCCCCACAGCGCCTTCACCGATCTCATCTGGTGGAAGGATCGCTTCATCTGCGTCTTCCGTACTGGCTCAAAGCATGTTTCGGATGATGGTACGATTCAGATACTCAGTTCCGAAGATGGTCAGCGCTGGGATCCTGTAGCTCGCCTGACTTCTTCGATGGGCGATCTGCGTGATCCAAAACTGGCGATAGGCACCACCAACGAACTCTTTGTCTATGCCGCGGCAGCGCTCAAGGATAAGAAGCCTCACTCGCATCAGAGCCTGCTTTGGCCCAGTGACGAGATTAAGAACTGGCCGGTGTGTTTACTTCTGGGCGAACCCGACAGTTGGCTCTGGCGCGTCACCCGCCACCCATCGGGCTACTATGGTTGGGGCTATGGAACCGGCAAGGATCGCTTCATCCGTCTCTACCAAAGTCCTACCGGCCATCGCTTCGAACCCATCACCCCCAAACTGCTCACTGACAAAGGCTACCCCAACGAAACAGCCATGATCATGGAAGGCGACCAGGCCTGGTGTCTATTACGCCGTGATGGCAAGGCTCTTCTCAACACCGCCATGCTCGGTACGGCCAAGGCTCCGTTCACCGAGTGGACCTGGCGTGATCTCGGCGTTCAGATCGGCGGCCCCGCCATGTTGCGGCTGCCTTCCGGGCAATTCCTGGTTACCGTCAGGCTTTACGATGCTCCGAAGGTACGAACCGCTCTCTGTTCACTCGATGTAGAGAAGGGCAAACTCAAGGAGTTGCTCACTCTCCCCTCCTCGGGCGACAGCAGTTACGCCGGCATGGTCTGGCATCAACAGAAGCTCTGGATCAGCTATTATTCCTCCCACGAGGGAAAGTCCTCTATCTACTTTGCCGAGGTCGATATAAAACAGGAGTAACCATCTGGCTTGATTCCTCCCCTTACTAAGGGGAGGTTAGGTGGGGTTTATCTCTCTTTGTGAGACGTATGATGCGTACTCGGTCCCTGAGCGTTCTGCTCTGTTTGCTCTTCGTCCCATCCTTGCTGCTGGCTGTCGATGGCCAGTTCGATTCCAATGGTGTAAAGATTTGCTACAGCGATGTCGGCAACCCCAAGGGCGAACCAGTCTTCCTCGTGCATGGCTTCGCCGTCAATGGCACGCTGCAATGGGCGATGCCGGGGATAGTTAAGGCGCTCGGCGATGACTATCGCCTGATCGTGATCGACAACCGTGGTCACGGCAAGAGCGGCAGGCCCAAGGGTGACGGCCAGTACGGTATGGAAATGGTGCGCGCGACCTCGCCCGCCTTATGGATCACCTAAATATCAAGAAGGCTGACTTCGTCGGCTACTCGATGGGCTCGTTCCTGACGCACAAGTTTGCGGCGACCTATCCCGAACGGGTCAAGTCTATCGTATTGGGTGGCGCCGGTGGTTGCGTGAAGGCCCGGCCACCGAAGCGATGGATCAGATCAGCGAATCGCTCCGCAAGGACAAGAGCCTGGAACCACTCTTCAAAGCGCTGCACCCCAAGGATGCGCCGCCGATCCGTGCCGAAGCCGCCGCCGCCGCCAGCCGCATGGCCATGCTGATCAACGATCCCATTGCTCTCTCCGGTGTAGCTAAAGGGATGAAGGAACTCACGCTCAGCGATGAGGATGTCAAGAAGATCAACGCCCCCACGCTCTGTATCGTTGGGGATCGCGACCCGCTGGCAGAATCAGCCAAGCTGTTGGAAGGGCAACGCAAGGGGTTGAAGATGATCTACATGCCAAAGGCTGATCACATGAACGCCTTCGAGAAGCCCGAGTTCCGTGCCGCAGTGCTGGCCTTTTTGAAGGAGCAGAAGTGAGCCAGCGCTACGATGCCATCGTCGTCGGGGCAGGGCACAACGGGCTGACCGCCGCGGCTTACTTAGCCAGGGCGGGGCGCAAGGTGCTTGTGCTCGAACGTCGACCTTTCGTCGGTGGCTGCTGCGTCACTGAAGAGATTTGGCCAGGCTGCAAGGTCTCGACAGCTTCCTACGTCAACAGCCTGCTTCGTCCGCAGATCATTGAAGAACTGCAACTGAAGAAGCATGGGTTCGCCATGCTTCCCCGGAACCCTTCATCGTTCTCGCCGTTCCCTGATGGCCGGTCGCTGATGATGGGGCCTGATGAAGCTCTCAATCATCGGGAAGTGAGCAAGTTCAGCAAGAAGGACGCCGACGCGCTGCCCCGTTATGAAGCGATGCTGATGCGGGCAGCCGACTTTCTCGAACCCACGCTGGATGAGATTCCCCCCGATCCCTGCTCGTATAAACTCAACGACCTCTGGCAGATGGGCAGGCTCGGCCTTCGATTGGCCAAGCTCGGCAAAGCCAGCCAGGATGTGATCGAGATTCTCACTGGCGCTGCTCAACCTATCCTTGATCGCTGGTTTGAATCGGAACAGGTCAAAGTTACGCTGGCTACCGATGCCGTCATCGGTGCTGCTGCTACCCCTTCGATGCCGGGCACAGCGTATGTGCTGTTCCACCATGTGATGGGCGAGTGCGACGGGGCTCGTGGCGTGTGGGGTTACGTCCGTGGCGGTATGGGCGGCATCAGTAATGCCCTGGCTGCCAGCGCTCAGAGCTTTGGTGCCACCATCCGCTGCGACGCACCGGTGTCACAGTTCATCGTCAAAGACGGCGAAGTACGGGGTGTGGTGCTCCAATCGGGCGAAGAGATCGTCGCCAACACGGTATTGTCATGTGTCGATGCTAACGTCACGTTCCTCAAACTCACGCCGCCGGGCCATCTGCCGGAAGAGTTCGTCAACAATATCAAGCAGCTGGATTACACCAGCATGACGGTCAAGATCAACGTCAAGTTGAATGCTCCGCCCGATTTCAAAGCCTTGCCCAGTAACGGCAAGATCGCTCCGCAGCATCATGGCACCATGCACATCTGCCCGACGATGGAGACGATCGAACGGGGCTACGCTGAAGCCAAGCTGGGTCGGCCCGCATCAACGCCGATGATCGAATGCACGTTGCCCACTGCTCTCGATGATACCCTAGCTCCGCCGGGGAAGCATCTGATGGGTATGTTCATTCAGTACGTTCCTTACACCCTCAAAGAAGGCGCTTGGGACAAGAACGCCAAGGATGCCTTCGCCCAGCGTTGCTTCGCCGTCATGGATGAATATGCTCCCGGTTTCTCTTCTTCAGTGGAAGAATACCAGGTGCTCACTCCTGTCGATCTCGAACGCATCTATGGTCTGACCGGGGGCAACATCATGCAGGGCACCATGAGCCTTTCCTCCCTCTTCGTGATGCGGCCACTCCCCGGCTGGGCACAGTACAAGACTCCCCTGCACGGACTCTACCTCTGCGGAGCCGCAGCCCACCCCGGCGGCGGCGTCATGGGCGCCGCTGGCCGCAACGCTGCCAGAGCGGTACTCAAAGCCTGACTGTCTTTTCACTTTCTCCCCGAACCGTGGCAGGGGTCAGATGTACTCATCTGCCCCCTGCATGCTAGCGAAGATATTGCACATCCACAGGGGGCAACGGAGTACCGTTGACCCCTGCCACATTAAATAAAGGCAGATCGATAACATTCGCAAAGATTGATCGGCCTATCTCGCACCAACAAGTGCTTAGGGATTTGAATACTATCCATACCCCGAGGTTTCATCATGAATACCGCACGCTTCGCTTTGCTGCTCATCATCCTGTCGCTTCTCACCGGATGTAAGAAACTCAAACACAACGACCCTGACGCAGCCCCCGCTGCCGCCATCAGGGAAGACACCAAAAACTACGATGGCCTCGTCGCAGGCAAGGAAGTGGATGGCGATAAAGCAGAGGAGGCCCGTGCCTGGCTTGACCCGAAGAATACCAGCAACGTCCTCTGGAAGACGAGCCGGGCCCAGACGACGAAATGGGTCGAGGAGCTCTACGCTGCCGGGGCGAGCAAAGTCTTTGCGGTCTACTCGCCCAAAGACAAAGAAGTGCCGATTAACATGTGTGCGCGGCTGCTGATCGTCCTCCCCGCCGATGTCGAGGCTCGCAAGAAGGTGATGAAGGCCTATAACCAGATCGACAAGAAACTCTGGGGTGATGATCACACGAAAGAAAAAGACGAGGGACAGAAGTATCTGGAACTCAATATGGACCCGTGATGGTTAGTAGTCCTCACGCTCCGTCGTGAGGACAGCGGAGACATGGAACCACCTCTCTGAACTCGTGCCACTGTGTGATGTACTCATCACGCAGTGTTTCTAGCGATTGCACCCTTCCACTGCGTGACAGCGAGACGACAATGAAGTGAAGTGCAGTATTGTCCCCGGCGCTGTCACACAGTGGCACGATCCTTGCAACCAGCCTACTCCAACGGCTTCCACGCCATCGCCACCCGGAGCTGCTCATAGGTAAACTCCCCGGCGAAGTGCTCGAAGATCGGCTTGAGCCGCTGGTCAGGCTGCGAGGCGGCAAACTCTCGAATACGAACAGCATCTTCCGGGTGTAACCAGGGTAGCGTCGATTCCCGGGGGTTCGATTGCAGATACTCTTCCAGATAACCTTGCACTGTCGAAGGGGATCGGCTCATGCGGGCAGCGATCTCATTAACGGTCAGCCCTTCATCAAAGAGAGGCCAGGAATCGATGCGAGTGGGAGCCTTGGGTTTTGCAGGAGCCTCATCTCTGGCTCGACTGCCGCCACTCGATCCCACATCCATCGACAGCCCATTCCGACTGCAATAGTTGCTGATCTCTTTCAGAAACTCAGCTCCGAAGCTGTTCACCTTCGTCTGCCCGAAGCCTGGAATGGCCAGCAGTCCCTCCCGCGTGCTGGGTCGTACGCTGGCCAGGGCATTGAGCGTTGTGTCGTGACAGATGACATACGGGGCCACGCCTCGGGTTCCAGCGAGTATTCGTCGCAGCTTCTGCAGTTCCTTGAACAGGCCCTCATCAATGGGCAGATCGCTGCTAACTTTGCGTGACCTCGTCCGAGCCTTCCGCAATGGCTCCGCATGCTTCTTTCCGCCAGAGCTTCACCTCGGTACGCTGCTTGCGAAGTACCTTCCATGATTCCTCATTGAGCTTGAGGATGTAACCGGTTCCCTTGGTGCCGACGAACTCTTCCTTGTGCAAGAGGCCCAGGCTGGCCAGTTGATCGTACCAGTCACGCAGATCGTCTTTGGTATGATCCTTGAGCAACCCAAAGACAGTGAGTTGCTCATGCTGATGCTTCAGCACATTCTCGGTACCCTCCCCGCGCAACACTTCGATGAGATGCTTGGCTCCGAACCGTTCGCCGCAACGGGCGATGGCCGAGAGGAGTTTCTGAGCCATCAGAAAACTATCAGCGACCGGCTCGGCGTCGCCCAGGCAGACATCGCATGCTCCACAATTGTCCTTGGCGAACTGCTGACCGAAGTGATTCACCAACTGACGATGCCGGCACAGAGTGCGGTTGCAGTAGCGATCCATCTCGTTGATATGTTCCAGCGCCACGGGCAGCCAACTCGTATCCCCTTCGCTCTCCTCCGCCGACTTGGTCATCATGCGGCTCCACTTGATGACATCGCCCCGGTGATAGAGCAGAACACACTCCGCTTCCAGGCCATCCCGTCCGGCTCGGCCTGATTCCTGTTGATAATGTTCCAGCGACTTGGGCATCGTCATGTGCAGTACGAAGCGCACGTCAGGCCGATCGATGCCCATGCCGAAAGCGACGGTCGCCACGATGAGATTGCAGCGTTCATTGCGGAACGCTTCCTGCACCTTCTTCCGCACCGGAGCATCCATGCCGGCATGATAGCCCATGGCAGAGAAGCCCCACGAGTTGATGTCATTGACCAGGTCATTGACATTGGCCCGACTCAGGCAGTAGATGATACCCGCCTGGCCACGATGATCTTCGAGTAACGCTTTGCACTGTGCCCATTCACTCTGTCGGGGCACCACTCGATAGTTGAGGTTAGGCCGATGGAAGTCGCCAATCAGTACGGCGGGGTCTTCTAACTGCAATTGATTGATAATGTCGGCACGAACCTTGTCGGTAGCGGTGGCTGTGAAGGCATGGATAGGCACCTTCGGAAACCACTCCCGCAGGAGAGCCATCTGCCGATACTCTGGCCGAAAATCGTGACCCCAGTGCGAAATGCAGTGTGCCTCATCGATGGCGAACGAAGCGATGGGCAGGTTCTGCAGGAAGCTGAGGAACTCCTCCATCACCAGCCGTTCCGGGGCGACATAGACCAGGCGCACATCACCTTGCCGCATCGCTTCGATGCGGTCGTCCCGCTCATCCTGTGTCAGGGAGGAGTTGATGTAACAAGCCGGGATGCCATTGGCAGTGAGGCTATCCACCTGATCCTTCATCAGAGCGATGAGCGGCGAGATGACGATAGTGATTTGATCCGTTCGGCACGCTGCCGGAGCCTGGAAGCAGAGCGACTTGCCGCCTCCGGTGGGCAACACCACCATTAGGTGTTTGCCTTCCAGATTCGCCTGTATCGCTTCCTGCTGTTTGGGTCGCAGGTCGTGAAAGCCCCAATGCTTGGCGATGGTGGCCTGGACATCAGAGTAGGTAATAGCTTGAGTATAGCTCATGTTGTTTCTCCCCTCTCCCCTGGAGGGAGAGGGGTTGGGGGTGAGGGGGCAGCGGTGGCTGGCATCAAACCACAATTATAGTCACAATCGCATACAATAGCAGCAGCGAGGGACATGTGGCTATGAGCAAGCGACTAGTCAGCAATCTGGGAAAAGGATTGTTCTTTATTGGTTTTGTGATGGTCGTGCTGGGTGCGATGGCTGGTGGTATGGTCTTTATCGTTCCCATGATCGGCTTCGCCCTCATCCTCCTCTCGTTTGGCTGTCTGGCGTATGGTTCGAGAGTGGGAGATGAGCAGAACTAGCTCTTCCAATCAACAGTGAATTGTCGGCAACTGATCCCGAAGGGATTACCTGAAATAGCCCAGGACTTCAGTCCTGGGTAATGGAGAGAATGAACTTGCCTGGCCCTGTAAGGGCTACCTTAAAAGTAGCCCTTACAGGGCCAGAGTAACTCATCTCAAGACAGCCCAGGACTGAAGTCATGGGCTGCAACTGGTCGTCCTTTCAGGACTTTCAGGACAAACATGGAAATGCTCACCGTGATAGCTGTCAAACAGCATCCTGCTCCGACTGGCGAACTACTGAAAGCCTCTTTCTGGTCGAATACAAATAAAGCCCAATGGTCAAGCCGACAAGGCCCAAGAAGACGGCAATCGCGCGTAATACCATCTGCACCATGTACTCAATACCGCACAGATCATACTTCACCATGAAGGTGTGCTTGATGCCCTGGAGCTTGGGAGCCGGCGAGCTAATTTTCATTCGCATGTGGTACAGGCCGGTGCCCCAGGGGTGCGAGGAGATCAGAGCAAGCAGCCGGCCTTTATTCTGCGGCCAATCATCGCAATTCTCTGCTTCGATGGGCAGTTTGCCAATCTCCTTCTTCTGATCGTCGGTGATGTAAATCATCCCACTAAGGCCCGACAGCAATTCGCGCTTTCACAGGCACATCGCCATCGATTTGGACGTAGAAGAACACTTTGCAGGGAACGCTGGTGATCAATTCCAAAGAGGCTTCGTGGCTGCCTGTCTTGGAAAGGTCGATAGGTAACTCGGCAATGCTCGCCGTCTTCCATGATTCCAGCATGGCACCGTATTCCATCGAACGGTTGCCATAGTAGACCGCCCCCACCGCCAAGGCGATCATCACAGCCAACAAGAATGTACGCCATCTGAACATGGAGGCTCACAAGTATCCTGCTATCATAGAAGGTACTAAAGACCTCTCTTGGAACCACTCCCATGTTCCTTGCCCTCTCCTTTCTCATCCTGCTTCGTCTTCCAGATGATCCTCCTCCCCGCTGGATGCCCCTGGCCAACCCCGGCTGCTCGGCCAGGTTGCCTAACGCCAATCCCAAGGTGCAAAAGCTCGAAGATACCGGCCCCGATGATAAGCCTGTCAAAATCTCCATCTATCGGGGGACGATCGGCAAAACGTCCTACCTTGTCACCATCAGCGAGTTCTCCGACGAGTACATGAAACAGCCCGTTAAAATTATCTTCGACAATGCCCGCAACGGCTCTATCGCCCGGTCAGGGGGCAAGCTCGTCAGCGAGAAGGATATTGAACTCGACAAAGTGCCTGGTCGGGAAACCATCGTCACTGTCAAAGACGCAGGCTTTGTGAAAGCCCGTGTCTATGTGCATAATGAACGGCAATACGCTGTCATGATCGCCAGCCCTAACGAAAAAGAACTGGACGATGAGAATGCGAAGAAGTTCTTTGAGTCGTTCAAATTGAAGACGATGAGAAGGCCAGGAAAGTAGATAGTGAATAACCCTCTGTAGGGCACGTTGTCCGTGCCTCACAAGGGCTTGGCGACATTCACATGGCATGGTAGGGACAAGACATTTTCATTGTGAGGCACGCACAGCGTGCCCTACACAACTACGGGTTCGACTTCTCTTCCTTCGGCTTCTCTACCTTCACCGGCACATAGAACTCTACATACCCCAGCATCATCTCGTCATAGGTTTGCGGGCCCCAGCGGACGGTCTTCTTCGGGTCGGGGTTGGCGGGGTTCTTGTCGCTGTTGTCGTACCAGGCGGTGTACTGCAGCGTATCGCCTGCCTTAATCGTGATGGGTTCCTTCAGGCGATACAGAAGCTGCCAGTTAAAGTCATAGTGGGGGATATCGAGAAGCACTTCCTTCGTCTTATCCTTGCGGGTGACTTCATACTTACAGGCTTTACCTCGCAAGTGCATGTGGGGCGTGAAGCCAATCAGGGTGGCATCGAAAGGCATCGGGAACTTGAAGGTCACTTCATGGTTGTCAGCGCCGGGCGGGATGGCAAAGCGGGTATTCACCATGCCTGCGACCTTCACTTCATGCTGGGGAGGCTCCTTGGCGTAGATCATCCCGATCTCGGTTTGATCTTCAGTAGCAGTGCCGTTGGGGGTGTAGTGCATCTGGAAGTTGAGCTTGCTCCCCTTGGGCAGCTTCTTGGCGAACCCCTCAGGGAAGACGAGTTGGCTGTTGCCCGGCACATAGATGGCAAAGAAACCGGAGCGTTCAGCGGCAGCTTCACTCAGACGGGCCGTAGCGCCGCCACTGGATCGTTCCGAGCCACCCGGAGGAATGACCGACACAATGACGTGGTGAACGACCTGCCGGGCTGAGGGTTTGACTTCGATAGCCTGCACCCATTTGTCTTCTTCCAAGCCGGTCTCGACTCGAATATTCTGATAGGGCATGACGCCATCAGCTTTGACCGCTACGGGCTTGGGGAACTTGAGAACCTTGTCTGGCTTGCCGATCTGCCATTGATCATTGAAGGTCCGCTTCAGCGGGGCATCAGCAGCATCTCCCTTCTCAAGGGAACCTGACAGCCAGGCAAGCAGATCAGCCTTGTCCTGGGCGGGCAGCGTGCGATCATTGATCCATGGGCTGTGCTTGCCTGCTGCTGCCGCCACGGCGAACCAGGGGGGCATCGTTCCTTTGTCAACGACTTTGCGAATCATCCCCTTGTGGGAAACGACATCATCGTAGGTTTCCAGTGAGAAGGGGCCGACGCCATTGGTGCGGTGGCATTCGACGCAGTGCATCTGCACGATGCGAGCGATGCGGGCATGGTAGGTGACGGGAACCGCAGCAACCGTTTTGACAGAAACATCAAGATCGCAGCCGGGTGCTGTGGTGGCTTCGACCTGTGGCTGCTTGCCGGCCAGAGCCGCATCGAGGGCGTCACGCAGGTAGTTGTTCTTGGGGGTATCGAGTGAATAGCCAATTCCATATTGATCATCGACAGCGCCGCGGTAGACGACAGTGCGGGCTGCATCAAGCACGATCACTTCGGTCGTCGTCTTGGCCCCCAGGGCTGCGGTGGCTTCGTTACTACGATCCTGACAGTAGATGCCTTGCAACCCCTGAGCCTTGATGTCGCTGGTGGCATCGGTTGCTGTGGGATTGATGAACAGGAAGGCGACCGACTTATCAGCGTATTGCTTTTCGAGCTTGGCAAGAGTCGGGGCATACTTCTTGCACAGCGGGCAACTGGTGCTGGTGTAGGCAATCACCAGGAACTGCTTGGCCTTGAAGTCGCTGAGTTGATGCGTCTTGCCCGCCAGATCGGTTAGAGTCAGGTTGGGCATGAGCTTGCCGACGGTGCTTTCAGCGGCTCGCAGCAGCCGAGCGCTTCGGTGGAGCCAGGTTCACCAGCGAACAGCGGCGAAGCCAGGAGTCCAGCCGCCAAAGCCAACAAGCCGGTAGGACGCATCATGAGAGACACCTGAATACCAATGGGCGATCAGTCCAACTTCATAACCCCGATCATAGCAAATAGTTGCGGATTCGTAAGGCTGAATTGTCACATTCAATCCTGATTCCGGTAAGGGGTATGATACTCAACTCGTCACCGTGAAGGATACTCCCATGCTCGCTCTCCTCAACTGGTTTCGCCGTTCGTATCCGGGTTGGTCAAGCCTGACGACACTTGAAGGAGTAACGGTACTGCTACAGGATAACCCCAAAAGAAAGTGTTCGACCACCGACAATTCCTTTGGCCGATTCACCAGCACCACTTATTCATCATGTAGCAGTACCGGCACCTTCTCGACGATGCTGACGATACGGGACTACTCGCCCGGACAATCTGTTGGATCACAGGAACGCTTCGCCAGTTGGAAGGCGGAGTTCAACCATGCCATGCAGGCCTATCAGAATCTCGTGCCATCTCGTGAAGGAACAGCTCATCAAGGGGCAGCATCCTCGTTGCGATCTGCTCTACACCAACCACGATGAGACGGTTTACACTCGAGTCAGTCTGATCGCTCAAGATGATCGGCTCGTCATCCTCTTCGCCTGCGGCATGCTTCAGGAAGTGTCTGGTCCGGCTTGTTCGGAGTGCTTTCGTTTGATTCGTCTTTAGAACCTCTTTCATCTCAGTGTAGCGGAAGTCGCCAGACTTCCATGCATGATCGCAGACGGAACTCTTGGCGAGTTCCGCTACATTGAAGTAAGAAATGCACTAGTTCCTGATTGACAATCACCTCCGCATCCTGTTAGCTGAGTAAATGCCTACCTCACTGACTGCTTCATCCATCTTCAGACTCTTAGCACTCTCTGCCCTCGCCATGTCTTACGGCTGGGGCTTTCGTGGCGACTATGGCCATGAAGCAGGGGCGATGTTTCCGGGAGCGTTCCTGGCCCTGGCCATCTTGCTTGCGTCAGGCAGAGAAGACTGGCAGCGTCGCATCACCCTCGTCGCCTTTGCTGCGGCGATGGGCTGGGCCTTTGGTGGTTCGGTCAGCTATGGCAAAGTCGTTGGCTACACGGCACACTCCTCCGTTCCCGATGTCGCCTATGGGTTTGCCAGCCTGTTCATCATTGGCGCCATGTGGGGCGGCATCGGGGCAGGGTGCCTGGGCTTGGCTTTGACCATGAAGCGTTCCTGGCTTAACAGTTGGGCCGGGCCGTTGATGATACTGTACCTTGTATGGACCCTACTTGATTTCAGCGGAGCGACTGCCTGGCTCGAAGAGAAGTACATTCCCAAAGATGCTGATGGTGTCGCTGCTTTAAGTGCCTTGATGGTCGGACTAGGTTGCTTGACGTTCAAGGCGTGGAGAGCGGCTGGCGAATTGATGACATGTCTCTCGTCGGGCTGGTGTGCGGGGTTCATCAAGCTGGTGGTGGTGTTTGACTTGCACATGACGCCGCCCCGTGGCGACAACTGGGCAGGCATCCTTGGCCTGACCATCGCCTTTGCCGGTTGGCTCGTTGTGAAGGGCAATCGTGCGACTTTGTATCTGTTCCTTATCGGTCTGCTGGCAGGTGGCTACGGCTTTGCCTTGGGCGATGGCCTGAACATGATGGGCCGCGCTGGTTGGGGCTTCTTTGGCGAGCTTGCAACACAAAATCATCTCGACGTCTGGAAGTGGATGGAACAGGGCTTCGGGCTAATCATGGGTTTAGGTGTTGCTCTCGGTATCCTTCGGTTGGTTCGCGGCCGGCTGCGTCCACCGGAAGAGGATGCGCGGGCCGGCGTCATCCAACTGGTCGGGCTCCTCTTTCTCTTGATCGTGATGCCGTGGCTCAACTTCTTCAAGAACGTCCGCAATCTTGGCAGCTCGAAGATGATCGGGGCGCCACTGTTCGGCTGGCCTGAAGAGATGTGGTATCTGCTGATCGGATGTGGCCTGGCAATCATGCTGTTCATTGCCTGCGTGCAGTATTATCGCAAAGAACTGGCCCTGGCCCCGTCCCGCCCTCATGGTCGTGCACAATTGCTTTTGCTGTTTCTGATGTGGATCTCGGTATTTGCAGCGTTCCTGCAAGCCTATCCTCACATGAACCGACCCGGCACCCTCTGGGTGCATGTCACGTTCTGGATCACCGCTATCATTGTCAGCATCATGACGATGCTACAACCCAAGCCCAGCCCGGTGATTGAGACGAAGGATACCCTTGCCTACAGCGATACCTATTGGCGACCTGGGCTCGTGTTCTGGGTGCTGGTGATCCTGATCCCGTTCGTGATAGCCGGGCTGACGTATGGCATCACGGGAATGCATGCCCATCCGCTGCCGGGGAGTCATTTGCGGTTTGAGAAGCCAGCCTGGAAAGATTAACTTCTACTGGACATAGACGGATGCAGCAGCCATGATGGCGAGTATTCTTGTGCCAAATGGAGTGGTTGGCATGCCCGACAGACGAAAGTCATTCTTCCATTCTGCTCTGTTCACCTTCTTGCTTTCACTGGTGGGAGGAGGGGGATCCTACTGGATCATTCACGAGTGGCTGAGCCCCAAGCCGACGATCAGCTTCCTGCCAAAGGTGCAACTGATCACATACACACTTTCGGATAGCATGGTCTTGTTCGACGCTCAGGCTCGATGGATGTGCATCCGCAGGCCCAACGCCGATCGCCTTGCGACTAAGTTCATCTGCGATGTGTATGATCTATTCTCGCAGGGTAAGGCGGTCTGGACGTTCGAGTGGGATTATGCCAATGAAGTTGATCAAACACCAATAGTCGATGGGTATCGCTCAGTAAGGGCCACCAATGCTGGTACTCTAGAGGTGCTTGACAGGAACTTTGCTACTCAGGAGCAGCGTGTTATCTCAGTTCTACATGGCGTCCGTGCTAAGAACTTCATGAGTCTCAAACTGGTCAACACAGGAAAGCAACTACTGGTACAGCACCGCTGGCCACTTTGGCCCTGGCGATTGCTGGCAGCACAGGGGCAGTTGCCTTTAGATGCCCTGTTTCTTTGCAGCCATACGACTCTCGAAACGTACACCACCGGTGACGGTATCCTTTTCTCGGTCTGGGATGTTGAGAAAGCCAGGAAGGTTTCTGAGGTGCTCGTCAGCCCGCCCATCAGCCGGAATCTGGCGTTTACTGAAGATGGAAAGAGAATCGTCATTCCCGAAGCATTGAAGCAGGCAGAGAGTTGCTTTTGGGTCAAGTGGTATGATCCAGCAAAGAATATCGGTGTGCCGAAACCCGTCGTTCAATACCTTCCCGCATTGCCCAGGGGAGTTCGAGTGGTGGACTTGGGTTCCGAGAAGATTACTGTCCTGAGCCATACCCTGCCAGAAGAATATCAGGGTACTAATTCAGCAGCCCTTACTTTGTCGCTTGCCGGAAATCAGTTAATGGTGGGCTACTTCAGCGCGGTGCCTGATTACTTTTCTAGTGTTCCAGTGAACGTCATGCTTAAACAACAGTTCAGTGACATATTATTTCCCCGTTACGATCTGATTACTGGAGCTAAGACGTCTCGAGGAATGCCCAACTGCACTGTCATGGCTCATCCTGGCTGGGGAGCACAAATAAGTCAAAGCCATGTGCCTTGGCCGGCATGGATACAGTACATCAGTGAACAATTGGGATACAACCTCAACGTGTTTCATCCCCGATCTCGCTGTTTGATGATAAGCTTCATCGATGTTGACCGTCAGGAAAATCGCTATCACTATCAATTAAGTTCACCTGAGGGCGAGAAAATTCAAAAGGCCTATTCAGCCGATAAGCAGGCTATCGTCATCTGGAGACAGTTTGCCGAAGGGCTGCAAGTCATCCGCTGGCAAGTGCCGTTCGAGGTCTATTCGCCCTGGTGGAGTCTGGGGACTGGGTTGTTCTTCTTTACGCTACCGTTGGCATGGTGGGTTTGGAGATACACAACAACCCACGCATTGCCTGTTGAAAGTCCAATTCGCTGACGAAGCAGAAACCGGGAGCCACTTCCCCTTGCTCAATCCTCAAACCCGGTTATTCTCTTCGCTCGAGGAGAATAACCATGAACAGGATAACAAGAAATAATCTCATCTGCGCGGGTGTGATTCTGCTGGCGTTAGTCATCATCGGTTTGTGGATGCTATGGCCAACCGCCGCGCCGGTGCTTTTCTCCAAGAGCGAACAAATTCATGTCGGCATGGCCAAGGCGGATGCGATGAAACTGATGCATGATGTCAAGCCGCCTATCCTGGTGGAAGCCCAGCCTGTTCCGGAACAGGGCTATCGGCTGCAACAGAGGATGGTCTGGGATGATGGCCATAATCAGTACGTCGTCATCTTTGGGACCGACGACAAGGTGATCAGCGCCACACTTGGCAACAGCGGCGAACCACCCTTCCTGGGGCGTGTATTGAACTGGTTCGGAAGGTAACTTCGACAGCAATGCGACAATCAATGCGACAGTTTCTCATCCATGTTATCGTGTTTCTCGGTTGATTTGAGCCAAAGCCGCCCTGTTACCATGCAACACCGATGCGACATTGGCCCTTTTGTAAAGACCGTGTTCTTTACCTGAAGGAGCCGATGATGTCCGCCATCGCTGTTGAGTTCGATGCTGTTGCTTACGATGCCCAGATCAAAGCCTGGCTCAAGGAAGGCTTTACTGAGGAAGACATTCTTGCTCAGGCACAGCACACCTGGCCGAGCTTGCCTGACGGATACACCCAAGCCACCATTCGACATCTAGCAACTCGTAAGACGCACGATGCTGCTCAATGTCTTCACAAGATTAACCACAAACGTGCCAGGCATCTTCATATGATTGAGAAGCGGCTGAAGGCAGAGGATGCCCCGATCTCACTGCATTCTCTCTACCGTGGTCTTCTGCGTGATCACGAAGCGGCCTGCCACAAGATGCTGGGTATGAAGGAGCGACAACCAAAGGGGACAGCATCCGAGCCTGACTGGTCGAAGATCGTCAAACGAGAGACGCAGGCAGCCAAGGAACTGAAGCAGCGTGAGCAAACTATTCTGGCTCAATTGGAACAGCAACACAAGGAAGCAGCTCCCTCGAAGGCCAGAAATTCATTAGCTTCCTTGATCGCTGGTCTCACCATTTTCCTCCTCGGTCTGTTGTTGACGGGTGCTTCATCCTGTACAAGAAATAGACCAACCAATCTGTACACTGTCGCCAGGCCGTCCCCAGACCGAGGAAGTGAAGATGTCTACCGGCAAAGAACCTCGCAACTATTCGCCGCATCAGCAGAAGATCATCAAGCGGTACTACAACGAGCAGCCCACGATTCTGCGTGAACGCCTAGCACAACTCGTGGGCGATCTCTATCTCTCTACTGGCAAGAGCAGGGCCAGGCATTGGCAACAAGCTGCGGAAGCAATGCAGAAGCTGGGACTGCCCCAGCAGCGGATCGACCACGTTGTGCAGAGCGATAAGCCCGAACTCCTGGCTGTTGTTGTGAAAGAATTACAATCGTAGGTAACGCTGGCAAACCCTGCCGTGCGTACGGATCATACCTGCTGCGCAAGGTTTGACAGATACTCCCAGGTCATATCCCACAGGATCGAACAACTTTCCCCAGAGTTTGTTGTCAAACCTTACCCCATCGGCAAAGATTGTGTAGTTCCTCAGTTTACCAATAGGTGCATCATGTCTCGCCTGGGTTTGTTCCTCCTTGGTTCCAGTCTTCTTGCTGTCGGTTGTGCTCACAAGAACAACGATCCTCAGCAGGCGATGGCTCCTCCTCCTGTCGGACTTCCTCACCACCTCCCGGTGCGGTCGTGGCTCCTGCTCCTTCAGGTTGCAGCAGTTGCCAGGGTTCGAACCCTGTAGTGAACGCGCCCTGGTACACCCCACCGATGCCAGCCGCTCCGCCGTTGACTTCCAACGTGCCGGTTCAGACGGTGGTCACACCCGTCGTCGTGCAGCAACCCGTCTTGGTGGCTGCTCAGCCAGCTAGTGGCCCGATCCAGGCTGCGTTCAAGCCCTCGATTCCTTATCTCGAATCAGCCAAGCTGGGCGTAATCCAGGCCGAAGAGACGCCTGCCATTCCGGTGCCTCCCACCGATACCCCCGAAGCCAATACCACCAGCACTCCCGCCAAGAACTGAATCAGTCCATAAACTGATGTTGAGTCGTTCATGTTTTTCTCCCCCTTGCCAAGGGGGAGTTAGAGGGGGTTGAATCTGGCGATGACTTATCGCTTACTCAACCCCACCCAGCCTCCCCTTGGTAAGGGGAGGAGAAAACACAGGACTCAGCACTCAGGACTCAGGACTATTTCAGATGCTCCCTCTCTATACCCTCGTGCTGTCCACCACGTTACTCGCTGGTGATCAGATGGCTACACGCACCACCAAAGTCGCCCGTGATGAAGCGGGACAAATCACGAAAAAGACCTTCAAGCAGGGCGATAAGGAATATCCTTACTGGCTCTACGTTCCGAAGAACGCCAAGAAGAACGCTCCGCTCATTCTCTTCCTGCACGGTTCGGGTGAACGAGAGGGCGGAGCTAAAGGACCACATCAAGTCGGCATCGGGCCAGCGATCGAGAAGCAGCAGGACTTTCCGTTCTATGTGGTGATGCCCCAGTTCAGCAAAAAGGGTTCGTGGAAGGCTGATGGCGACGATGCCAAACGTGCGATGGCTATTCTCGAAGAAGTGATGAAGCAACACAGTATCGACAGCAAGCGACTCTACCTGACCGGCATCTCGATGGGTGGCAACGGTACCTGGGAGAACGCTGCTGCCTATCCGAACAAGTGGGCAGCGGTCGCCCCGGTCTGCGGCTACACCAAGAAGATGGGAACCTTCTACTCCGGCATGACTGATGAACAGTACCAGGCCATCAAGAACCTACCCCTTTGGTGCTTTCACGGCGATAAGGACGGTCCGGTGAACGTCAATAATTCCCGCGATGCCATGAAGATTCTCTGGTCAGTCGGCGGCCATCCGAACTACACCGAATACCCCGGAGTTGATCACAACTGCTGGGACCTCACCTACAGCAACCCGGAACTCTATCGGTGGTTTTTATCGAATGGGAAGAAGTAGGTGGGGACTGATCCCGGAAGATCGTAATCATGATTCTGATCTAGCTGGGATCAGTTCGCTAAGCCAGCTTTAGAAAAGGACATCGTCAGCAACGATAATGCACTGTAGTTGATCCCGGAGGGATCAAATCGGTTAGCCGGTGGTCGCGCAGCGCACCACCGGTTAGAAGCTCCACACATCTCCGCACCCCGGAGGGGTGCCATCGGGTGCACCAACATGGGCTCCACCTTCCTCAGCCTTCATTACCACGTCACTTTCAGCATCAAACTCCGTCGACCGCTGATCGACTCCAAATGGCGAAACGAACTCCACAAATACCTCAGTGGTACCATCAAAAAGATGGGCGGCTACCCCTGTGGCACCGGTGGCGTCGCCGACCATGTCCATGTCTTATTCGGCTTGAAAGCCACCCACTGCCTCGCTGATGTGATGCGAGAACTAAAGAAGTCAGCTACCGTCTGGGTGTATGAAGAGATGTGTGTGAGTGACTTCAGTTGGCAGGAAGGCTACGCTGCATTCACCGTCAGCCCTAATGCGATTCCTGGGGTGCAGCACTACATCGAGAATCAGGAAGAGCATCATCGGCGAAAGTCGTATCGAGAGGAATTGAAAGAGTTGCTCGATTTGGCGGGTGTTGAATATGAAGACAAGTATCTCGATTGAAAACACCCCTTCAGGGTGCAGGAGAAGACAGGCGGGGGAAGCTACCGGTGGTGCGCTGCGCGACCACCGGCTAACCGATGCGATCCCTCCGGGATCAGTCACTAGGAATTAGATAGTCTGCCTCTTATTTCTTATCGACAGGCGGGGTCTCTGAGGTCTCAGCGAACTGCCGTAGCTGTTTCCCACTAGCGGTATCGTTGATCAACCAGCCGCCGGCGCTGTTGGCGATGGCCAGCTTTTTCCCATCGGGACTGAGAGCGATGTTGAAAGTGATGCCGCCCTTGCCCTGAGCCTCCCAGAGCTTCTTACCCAAACTGATATCCCAGCACTGGTAGGATCCGCCCAAGAGGCCAACCAATCCGTCTTTCGTTTGGAAAGGCTCACCCATTTTTGTAGTGGTTGCAACATAGAGATGGTTCGCCGTCTTGGAGAATGCCAAGGCTTTGACATCGCCATCAGAATTGTCAAATAACGTCTCGATCAGCTTGCCAGTCCTGGCATCCCAGAGTTTGACATGCCCCACCGGCATGCCAAAGAGTCGGCTGTTGTTCGGGTTCGGCATCGCTGGCGCAGTGCCGCCTGTAGCAAGATACATTCCATCGAGAGACCAGGCGACTGATTGCGGAACCAATGGAGATTCATACATGAGCCTCTTCGATGTTGATTTTAACTTGGAGTCTGAGCATTCGATGATCTTTATCCCGGTAAAGTGGCCCTGCTGCACCAAAGCCAGCTCTTTTCCATCGGGCTTGAAGGCGAGCGAGATACCGGTGCCATAGGGTATCGTCCCTTCGTTGGAGTAGAACGAATACAGGTACTTGCCTGATATTGACTGGTGTAAATGCACAGATGACTGCTTGTCTGAATTGCGATGTGACGAAGCCAGCAGTTGTCCATCAGGTGAAAAAGTTACCGTATGGATGCCTCCTTCCTTATGATCATGTCGGTGCAGCAACTTCTGCGTCGCCACATCCCAGACAAAGACGATACCCTCATCGCCGCCCCCGGCAACAAGCTTGCTATCGGGCGAGACAGCCACTGAACGAATGATATTCTGTGCTCCCTCAAACGCTTTTCCGGGAAGCTGAGTCTTTACTTCCCATAGCCTGACAAGATTGTTCCCTTCACTGATCACCATCGATCTGCCATCGGGGGTGAAGGCCACCGACCAGACGAAGTGAGCAGCCTTCACCGGCTTGGGTGAGGCGGGTTGGGGTAACTTGCTCTCTCCCGAATCCTGCCACGCGATGGGGAACATCACCGGAGTAGTCAACATCGATGAGCCCGCCATCAACGTGGCAACGCTCAGCATCAATGCCGCGATGGGGATAACAGCTAGCTTGAGCTTGGCCAGCAACATGCCTTGCATGACGGTATTGGTGAGCGTCATCACCTTGCAAGAGAAGGCAGATTGCTTCAAGGCATGAGCAGTGGTATGGATCAGTGTTGGGGGAACTGCTTCGGCTGTATTTGACAGGCAGGCTGCGAGCATTCCAGAAGCCGGCAGTCCCGTACGTCGAGTGATCCGCTGAGCCAGGATGGATCTACCCCGTGTAAGCCGGGCTCCCAGCGTTCCGGTGGGACAGCTGAGTTGTTCGGCTGCCTGCTTGATTGATTTGCCTTCCAGATCGCAAAGCACAATGGCTGATCGATAAATATCAGGAAGCGTGTGTAGTTCCTGATCGAGGATCGCGTGCAGTTCGTCCATCTTTTCTTGTCGACAGGCTTCCTCTCGCAGTGCCACGGTACGTTCCTTGATCGCTCTCTTAGTGCTCATCGCCCGTGCCTTGGTCGCTGTGAAATAAGCTACACCGTACAGCCAGTTGCCCACCATCTTGCGGGGAACAATAGAGGCAGCCTTGCGGATAAGCACCAGGAACGTGGCCTGGAAGGCATCCTCAGCATCCGATTCATTGCGAAGGATGCGACGGCAGACGCCCAGCACCATGGGGGCATGTTGCCGCAGCAGCGTTTCAAAGGCCTGGCTGTCTTGCTCGGTAATAAACTGTTCAAGCAATTCGCCATCGGTAAACCGTTCTTCTGTCTGCCGGGCAAGCGACAGACGAAGGCTGGGCAGAACGCTATTTAGCGTGGTGGCTGGCATGATCAACTTCCATCGAGATCAGATATCCATTCTATATTTCCCGAAGAGAGTTGATTATTTGCATGATCTTGCGAGAATCGCAACCTACTTCTTCGTATGTTCCTTGAAGAACTTGACGATGAGGGCATTTGCCTCGTTGGGATAGGCGTGATCGCCGCCGTGGATGTAGCTGACCACTGGGGCATGGGCCTTGGATTCGAAGAGCTTGCACTTGGGAGCCCAGTCTTTTCCTTCGTCATCGCACTGATTGAGCTTCTTGACACCTTCGATGGTTCGCCTTTGCAACTCAAACTTGACGACGTTATCTTTCTCGCCCGCGAGATGGAAGATGGGGGCAGGTACATAGCCGCTGGGATTCCGCAGCGCAGGGGAGCCTGCAGCCGAGGGAGCGAAAGCGGCAAAGACATTGGGCCGAGCGACGACCAGGAGATAGGTAAAGCCGCCACCATTGGAGTGACCCGTCACATAGATGCGATTGTCATCGATCTGATATTCTTCCCGCAGCGTCTTGAGGATAGCATCGACAAAGTGCAGATCACGATCTTTCTGATCGCCAACGGTCTTCTGCCAGCCGGGCTTGAGCCCTTGCGGATCGCTGATGATGCCGGGCGTGTTCAATCCCTGCGGCGAGACGAAGATCGCTTCGGGCCAATACTTCTGAAAGTCCTTGCGGTTGTAGTTCTGCATGGTGCCGCCGTGGCCATGAAAGGTCAGGACGACCGGAGCCGGCCCGGTACCCTTCTTGGCAGGCAGCTTGATGATGGCCTGTCGCTTCAGGCCATCGACCGTCCAGTCGTGGGTCTTTGACTCCTGACCAAGGATGAGGTGTGGCAAACTCAGAATGATGGCTAAAGCAAATGATCGAAGAAACATGGATACCACCAGCCAGATGAAGTGAAGGGTTGATGATTAAACCCAATTCCTTCACAAGAGTTCCGCCCGGCTGGCTGCAACCCGAATGCGCCATAGAGTGAGGCTTAGAGTTTATACGAGACCGTGGCAGGGGTCAGATGTACTCATCTGCCCCCTGCTTGCTTTCAGTGGTGTTGTAACTTCCGCAGGGGGCAGCGGAGTACCGCTGACCCCTGCCACAACTCTCGCTTGTAACATGTCCACAACTTGATGTAGATGAGGCAGCACCATGTTTGATCTACCAGCAGTGCAGAAGGCAATCACCGAACAGGGCTTTGATGGCTGGCTGATGTGCGACTTCCGAGGCAACAATATCCTCGCCCAGCGAATCATTGAGATGCCTGCTGGCAAGATGAGCAGCAGGCGCTGGGCTTACTTCGTACCTGCCAAGGGCGAGCCACGCAAGCTGGTCCACCGCATCGAATCAAGTGCCCTCGATCATCTACCCGGCAACGACAAGACGGTCTATCTTCCCTGGCAACAGTACGAAGCAGGGATGAAGCACCTGGTGGGCAGTGCCAAGAAGGTGGCGATGGAGTATTCGCCTCGCAATGCCTTACCCTACATAGCCAAGGTCGATGCAGGCACCATCGAACTGGTACGTTCCTTCGGTGCTGAGATACTCGGTTCCGGCGATCTCATCCAGGCTTTCGAAGCGACGTGGGACGATGAGCAGGAGAAGATGCACTTCGACGCAGCCAAGCTGACCGATACTGCCTATGGCGTGGCTTGGAAGTTCCTCGCTGATGAAGTGCGAAGCAAGGGCTTCGTCACCGAGAGGGCTGTGCAGCAGAAGATCATGGCTTACTTTGAATCGGTTGGCATGACGACCTACTCGCCCCCCATTGTCGGCGTGAATGCTAACAGTGGCGATCCTCACTTCGATACTGGTGATGCTCCGATCAAGGAGAACGACTTCGTGCTGATCGATCTCTGGGCCAAGATGAACAAGCCACGGTCGGTCTACAGCGATCTGACCCGTGTCGGCTACGTCGGCAAGACGGTGCCTGAGAAGTACACGAAGATCTTCAACATCGTAGCCGCGGCCCGTGATGCAGCCATCGCCAAGGTGAAGGATACGCTCGGTGCCGGCAAGGTTCTGCATGGCTGGGAAGTCGATCAAGCCTGCCGAGATGTTATCGTGAAAGCAGGCTACGGCGAGTACTTCGTCCATCGCACCGGCCACAGCATCGGCCAGGAAGTGCATGGCAACGGAGCGAACATCGACAACCTCGAAACGCAGGATCAACGCAAGATCATGCGCCGCACCTGCTTCTCCATTGAGCCAGGCATCTATCTGCCCGAGTTCGGGGTGAGGCTTGAAGTGGATATCTACATCGATGGTGCAGGCAAGGTGCATGTGACGGGTGGGCCATTGCAGACCGAGGTGCTGGCGGTTCTGGGGAAGTATTGATAATCAGCGATGCATGGGGTACACTTCAGTAGGAATGAAGCGAGGAAATGGAATGACTGTTCTTATCGAACCCAGCGCAAAAGGCTATCGAGCCAGCACTGGGGCTCCATTAGGTTTGGAAGCTGAAGCTCAGACTGCGGATGCAGCGATGGAGGCAGTACGTGAACTATTTGCTCAAAAGATGCGAGCAGGGGCGGAACTGCGCGTACTAACAACTGAACAAGCTCAAGAAATACAGAACACGGTTGAATACCTCAAGGCACATCCACTCTCAGCAGAGTATGAGCAAGCCATGGAAGAATATCGACTTCAACATAATGCCAAACCTTATCCAGAAGCATGAGTGTTTACTTCCTGGACACGACCACCATCACCTTGCTTCGGCATGGGAATGCTAACATTCAGAAAGAGATCAATAAGCACACAGGTGATACTGTTGCTATCACCAGTGTGAATGTTGATGAATATTTGAGCGGCTGGTACACCATGCTTCGCCGAGCAAGAGATAATGCCGGCGAAGCGACAGCTTCTCATGATTTGGCTAGCGCTATGAAGTTATTGGCACGGTTTCCTGTCATACCAGTAACCGAAGCATCGCTGAATCGTACTGATCAACTTGTCAAAAGTAGAATTAATGTCGGAAAGATGGATCTCAAGATTGCCGCCCTTGCCTTGGAACTAAACGCCACAGTTGTTACCAACAACATTCGCGACTTCTCCCGTGTACCCGGACTGAAGGTTGAGGATTGGTCGGTGTAGGGATCAGTCACGGCAGATCATTCCAGTTCGCCGGCTGCGACTTTGAAGCGAATTCGCTCCAGCACCTGATTGATGTCAGCCATCGCCTTGTCATCAAGAGGGTAGCCGACATGATGTTGCATGCGTTGCGTCGAGAAGAGCCACGCGCGCAGGTCCGTCAGTGTTCCTGATCGCAGGATGTCGTCAATGTCGCTGTGCCTGCCGACCTTGAGCTTGGCTGCATGTCCATTCATCGTCAGAGCAAACGGGCTGATCGCCGTGTCCCAGTCCGAACCCTTGGGCGGGATCAAGTCAAGGGTCAGGGCTTCGTTGGGAATCTGTTTCATCGAATGTTAGCTGGGTGGGGTAGTTGATTCAGCCACTCCTCGCGATCATATCGCTCCTGACTTCCATGGATCAAGCGGAAACTTGCTCACAGACTGAATGCATATTGGATAATGTCCGTAGTTGTCTTAGCCCCCGATAGGGGGCGTTAGGAAGTAGCCGGCAGCGAAGCTGCCGGGGGAGTGAGTAGACTTGGAGAGCCCCTGATAAGGGGCGATGGGAGTGGGGTGCAGATTCCAGTCGCCCCTTATCAGGGGCTCTGGATTTCGCGCGTCGTTCCTTTGGCAGCTAACGCAGCCAGCTACCACCGGGTCGCCCTCTTCGAGGGCTGACAGTTTAAACACTGATTTTGTTTGCCAGCCATCCATCAAGGAATTGCTGCACGGTTGGAGCGAGGTATTGGAGACGGCCACCTTCGATGCGGTGAAGAGCCCAAAAACCCGGTACTCCCTTGCGATAACCAAAGCCAATGCTATCGACTCCTGGACGACCAACTTGGAGAAACTGCGCTTCGGTATCCTCTTCGACTCGCTCTATCGGTTCGATGTACCAGATAGCTCCCGGCTCATCCCAATAACCGGTCGAAGCAAACGGGGAGTTAAAGTAATCCTCGCAGAGATAGTCACGCCAATGCTTGGGCACTTCCATTTATTGAGCCCTCCTTCAATTGCTCTTATCTTCTTAGCGTAAAGAGCTCAAGGAAGTCATCATTGGCGACCCTTAGCGTCATGGATTTGTATTCCTGGCCCGATATTAAGATGTTCATGATGTCGTCAGTGACACTAATGACGAGGTGGTATTTGCCAAGGTCAATCCGTCTGCCACCAGCTAGCGAATATTGCTGTAACTCAGCTAAATACTTATTGTCATGCCCCCACTGACGAATGTTCTTTACGTCATATACCCTCATATCAGTCCTTGAATTACGAGTGATCGACAAGGTCAGCTCATCGTTTGTCACCCTGACCGCAAAAGAATCATATTTCTCGGCAACAACATCTTCTTTGTGTCTCGTCACCCAGCCAATACCGTAGAATTGCCCAATGTAGTATTTGGGAAAGTCGACTTTATCAGCTCGCAAGCTGACAATAAGAAGTAACGTCAGTGCTGTACTCATCTTCTCCTCCAGTCAACATACTCGTTGAACAAGCGTATAAGTATGCATGGTACCATGCCTTTATCCTTGAACAACGAACAATAGCTATTTATCTCGATCGATACAGGTTATCGCTTCCTCCCACGCAGCTTCTCCCCCAGCGCCTCTGCTGTCACCAATCCCTCCGTCTCCGCTTCCACCGTCACCGCAATCGACTTGAACGCGGGCGTCTTCGAATAGGGATCAACGCCACTGGGTACCAGTACGTTTGCTTCGGGGAAGTACATCAGGGCGTTCCCTGCACGAATATCAAAGGGGCGGACGAGGATATTGTGCATCGCTCCGGTCGTAGATCTTACTGTGACCTTTTGATTCTCCTGCAGGCCTAGGCGTTGCATATCCTCTTGATGCAGCAGAATCACATCTCTTCGTTCCTGACCACGGTAGAGATCTTCTTCTTCGTAGACAACGGTGTTGAACTGGCCTTCGCTGCGGACGGTCATCAGTCTTAGCGAACCGGCTGGGGTTTCCTGCTTCGGTAGCGGGGCAGGGTGGAAGTGGGCTTTACCCGAGAGCGTGGGGAAGACCGGCGTATGAATGATGCGGCCGGGGATGTGGAACTCTTTTTTGTCGTCATCGATGGAGTTGATCGGTTCCAGGCCGGGGATGAGCTCAGACATTAGTTGCCTGACGGCCCGATGGCTTTCCATGCTCTTCCAGTCGACGGGAGTGCTGCTCAGTACACGCTGTCCCAGTTCAGAAAGTACGCTCACTTCGCTGCGGGCCTCCGGCACTCGGCTCGGGCCACCTTGCGAGAAGCGAACATAGTTGAACATCGATTCCTGTGTCGTCGGCTGCGGCTCCTCATCACGGGCCAGCACGGGCAGGATCATCGTCTCCTGTCCCAGCCCCCAGGCGTGGGTGGTGTTGAGCGTCGTGTTCATGTAGGTGATCTGCTGCAACTTCGCCAGAGCCCGATGAGCGAAGGCACTGTCGGGGTTGGAACCATAGAGGTTGCCGCCGAGACAGAGAGCCGTCGTCAGTTCACCTCGATCGGCGGCGTGCATGCAGGCCATCGTATCCAGGCCCGGTTGCGTTGGTGGCTGTACTCCGAGCCGCTTCACCATCCGTTCGACGATGCCTGCCTTGAGCGTGGGGGTGACGCCGACGGTGCCGATGCCCTGCACATTACTGTGGCCACGGATGGGAAGCAGTCCGGCGTTGGGTCTGCCTACCATGCCCCGTAGCAGGGCAACATTGACGATGCTGCGGACATTATCGACACCATGCAGATGATGCGTGATGCCCATCGTCCAGGCGAACACGGCACGTTCGGATTTCAGATAGCGTTGGGCAACCCCTTCGTTATCAGCCTTGCTGATGCCCGATTGTGTTTCGATCTCCTGCCAGGAGAGGTCCTTGATATGCTGCTCAAACTCAGCGAAGCCTTCGGTGGCTTTGTCGATGAAAGCGGTATCCTGCTTGCCCGCTTCAAGGATCGCTTTCGCCATCCCTGCAAGGAAGCCGACATCACCGCCGATGTGAGGCTGCAAGTAGAAGCTGGCGATGTCGCAGCCGAACAGCATGCTGCGGACATCGCTGGGCACCCGGAACTTCATCAGCCCCAGTTCCTTGACCGGGTTAATGACCACCACCTGCCCGTTGGCTCGTCGCACCTGCATCAGCGAACGCATCAGCCGGGGATGGTTCGACGCAGGGTTGCCACCAAGTAGCATGACGAAGTCAGCACGTTCAAGGTCTTCCAGTGAAACGGTGGCGGTGCCGGTGCCGAGGCTTGAACTCAACCCCACGCCGCTGGCTTGATGGCAGTAGTAGGAACAGTTATTGACGTAGTTGGTGCCGAAGAGCCTGGCGAAGAGTTGCAGTAGGAATCCCGCTTCGTTCGAGGAACGGCCCGAGGCATAGAAGAAGGTCTTCATCGGCCCGGCGAGTTCGAGTTGTGCAGCCAGCTTGCTGAGGGCATCATCCCACGAGATGGGTTGATAATGGGTGGCCCCGGCGGTGGCGATCACCGGGAAGCTCAATCTGCCACAACTCTCCAGTTCTCGTGGCGACAACTCCTTGAGCTTGGCGATGCTGTACTCTTGAAAGAACTCAGGCTTGATGGCTCCCTGCATGTCGGAGATCATGGCCTGGAACGACTTCTTGCAGACTTCGGGGAAGTGGCCCGCTTCGTTGACCATGCCGCCGCGCTGGCCGCCCATGCCGACCGCACAGGTCTTGCATGCGTTCTGCGAGCGCATCGCATTCCAGAACTTCCACCAGCCCACCTTGTTGGCCATGGTGAGCGAATACTTGATCGCTCTCCAACCGCCGCCAGTCTTCACTCGTCGCATGGGTTATTCTGGTTTGTAGTCCTCACGCTCCGCCGTGATGACGCGGTGGCAAAATAGTATCCCAACCAATGATGACTCTACCAAGCGTATCTGTATGAGTGGAAGCCTGCGATTGCACCCTACGTCATCACGACGGAGCGTGATGACTACTAACCAGAGATCTCCGCTTGCTCGCCGAACTTCTCGGCCAGGGCCTTCTCGTACAGAATAACATACATGGCCGGGCCGCCAAAGAGGTGGAACATTCCGCGGAAGAAGGGGTTGGGGATTTCGCTGTGTTCGGTGATGGTGAGTTTGGTGCCGCCGTACTCCGGGGTGAGAACATATTCCCAGCGGTCTGAGTAGACCTGCTTGGCGTCATCAATACGGCGAACCAGCTTTGTGGGTGGGATCGATTCCAGCGTCGTCAGCTTCATCGGCGGGTTGCCTGGGCCTTTGTGGCGAATCTGCCAGACGGGTTTGCCATCGTCGTCGGGCAGGGGCTTGCTCACTTCCATGTGCGATTGCCAGGTGGGTTCATTGGCATGATCGGTGATGATGGCCCAGATGGCTTCGGGGGATTGCTTGAACTTGATGCTGCGAGCTACCACGTGGTGCTTGCTATGACGCAACCCGGCGAAGGTGATGAACAGGCCAAGGAGTATCAACAACCCCGCCAGACCAGCCACGATCCAGAGTATGATCTCGCCCATCACGATTCCTCAGTGCATTATCTGTATCGGGATAGCGAGGCTCCCGCCGAGCTTCAAGCAATCGCAAAACCAGCTCGGCAGGAGCCTCGCCTTCCCAGTTCGTAGCATAACACTTCATCGATATTACACCAGAGGCAACATGCATAAAGACGAGCAGCACGATCAGGGCGTAATCTGGGACTTGGATGGCACGCTGGTCGATACTTCCGCCTTGCATTTCACGGCCTGGGAACGGGTAGCCAAAGAACGGGGCCATCCGTTTACGCAGGAGGATTTCCATCGAACTTTCGGTCGGCGCAACCCGGAGATTCTGGGGATCCTGTTTGGCGAAGGGTTGGACAAGACAACCATTGATGCACTGGGCGATCACAAGGAAGAACTTTTCCGTGCAGCAGTCAAAGAGCAGGGAGTGAAACTGTTGCCACACGCGATGGAACTGGTCAAGCAGTTGCACGATGCAGGCTTCAAGCAGGCGATAGGTTCCAGCGCCCCGAAGGCCAACATCGAACTGCTGGCTGAGGTGGCAGGCCTCATGCCGTATATGAAGGGCATCGTAGCCATGGAAGATACCCAGCGTGGCAAGCCCGATCCGGAAGTGTTCCTCAAAGCGGCAGGCAAGCTGGCGGTCCTCCCCGGCTGGTGTGTCGTCGTCGAAGATGCTGTCTTCGGGGTCGAGGCTGCCAAGGCGGCCCACATGTATTGCATCGCCGTGCGGGGTGGGGGACATAGCACCGATGCTGCGCTGCGGGAAGCGAAGGCGGATATTGTGGTGGAATGGTTGAGTGAAGTGACGGTGCAGCAGTTTAAGAGGCTGGTGCGGTAGAGTTGCCCTCATGCTCCGCATGAGGGAGCGGAGACTCGTCGAGTATCAATGTCCTCAGCTATGCCAGCTACTCTCCGGCGCATCACGACGGAGCGTGATGGCAACTATGCTACACGCTTCTTGCGATTCGTCTGGTACTGAATACCGGCGTTCAGTTGCTCCGAGATGCCCCGGCTGTCAGCAACGAAGGTGAGCGGTCTGCCTTTGACCTCCTGGAAGATGCGGCCCACGTAGGTGCCGACAATACCCAGGCCGATGAGTTGCAGACCACCCAAAAACAACACGGCAATGATGACTGAGGCATATCCCGGCACCGGCAACACGCCATAGGGTTTAAGCTCTTCCGCGAAGATGTATCGGATCAAGACGAAGACCGCAGCCAGGAAGGCCAAAGAGGAGCAAATAATTCCTGTCCAGGTGGCCAGACGTAGCGGCTTCGTCGAGAAGCTGAAGATGCCATTGAGCCCGAGTTTTACCAGTTTGGTAAAGGTGTATTTCACTTCCCCCGCAGCTCGGCCGGCTCGCTCGTACTCCAGCCCGGTCTGTCTGTAGCCTACCCAGGCCCGCAGGCCGCGAATGAATGGCTGCTGCTCATTGCATGACAGCACAGCATTGACGACACGGCGATCCATGACACAGAAGTCGCCAGAATCGAGCGGGATGCTGATCTCCGAAAGCATGCTTAATGTTCGATAGTAGCAGAAATAGGCGGCCCGTTTGAATACGCCTTCCTTGCGTTTGCGACGGATGGCGTAGACCACGTCAAACCCTTCCTGCCACTTCTCTAGGAACTGGGGGATAATCTCTGGGGGGTCCTGTAGATCAGCATCAAGGACGACGATCGCATCGCCCTGGGCATGTTGCAGCCCCGTCCAAAGGGCCAATTGGTGGCCAAAGTTGCGTGAGAGACTGATGCCTTTCCAGCGAGGATCGTCATCGTGGCAGCGCTGAATCAACTGCCAGGTGTCATCACTGGAGCCGTCATCCACAAGAATCACTTCATAATTCTGCGGCCAGTCTTGAGCAGCTTTTTGGATACGATCGAATAGTAGAGGCAGCACCTCTGACTCGTTAAAGCAGGGCACCACGATAGAAATGAGGCAATCGCCGGGGCGCTCGGTAGCAGGCATCTGTGCATCCAAAATGATGAATGATGGCGGATGCTATCATGAGCGGACAAATCGAGCGACATCAGTTTTACGATGCCATACAGTACCCGAACATGTGCTCTGAAACTGGGCTTGACCCTTAAGCACCCTTTGACAACGACCGGTACTGCCTGATATTCTGGATAGCATGTCCTCAACGATTACCTATCTCACTCGACATCGCATGTCGATTGGTCTCCATCGACTGCCTGCGGTGCCGGCGTTGCCAGAGGGTTATCTTTGGGTGCCCTGGGATAATCGTCTGATCGATCTGTATGCCGAGGTGCATTATCTGAGCTTTCGACGTTCGGTCGACAGCATGCTGTTTCGTTCGTTCAACAACCGGGCTGGTTGCTGGCATCTCATCAATGAAGTGCGGAACCGTTCGGACTTCCTTCCGCAGGCTAACTGGCTGGTCGCCGGCCCCGGCGGATGTTGTGCCTATATCCAGTGTGTCGCGAGCTCATCAACGGAGGGTAACATTCAAAATGTGGCAGTGCTGCCTGCCTATCGCCGACTGGGGTTGGGTCAGGCCCTGGTGCTTCAAGCCCTGAACAGTTTCAAGAATCAGGGAATGACCTCTGCCTGGTTGGAGGTGACCGGCGAGAATAGCCCTGCCTTGGCGCTGTACCGGCGTTTGGGCTTTCGTAAGATGGATACGGCGTACAAAGAAGTGCCCAGCGACGATATTGTCTACTAAAGGGATTTCCCTTGGAACATGCTCGTGTCCGACATCATGTGTTTCCGAACGGCCTGGTTCTGCTGGCTGAACCGATGGATTACGTTCGTACCGCCGCCTTCAACTTTCTGATCCCAGCGGGGTTTGCGTACGACGCTGCTGAGTCGCCTGGCACGTCGAACCTGCTATCGGGGATGATCAGCCGCGGCGCAGGGCCGTTTGATAACAAGCAACTGATGCTGGAGATGGACGCCCTCGGCCTGGATCGGGAAGAGAGCGTTGGCGTATTGCATACCCGTATCTGGGGTGCCACGCTGGCTCGCAACCTTCTGGCTTCGCTGGAACTCTATTCGCATGTCGTGCTGCGGCCACATCTGCCTGAACCAGAACTTCCTGCTATCCAGGCGTTAGCCTTGCAGGATATCGAAGCACTGGAAGACGATCCCAAGGGAAAGGCGATGCTGGAACTGCGCCGGCTGCATCTGCCTGCGCCGTTCGGCAATGATCGCCGAGGTACGCCCGAAGCTATTGAAGCTCATGATGTCGGAATGCTGAAAGCGTTCCACCGCCGACATTTCCGGCCTAATGCGACGATATTAAGCGTAGCGGGGAACATCACCTGGGAACCGTTGGTTGAAAAAGTAGGCATGCTCTTTGGCGACTGGTCGCCACAACCGGAAGCGTCTATCACTCTCACGCCCGCGCCGAAGGGCAAGTCTCATCTAGAGAAGGAAACCCAGCAGACGCAGATCGGCCTGGCCTTCGACAGCATTCCCGTCGTCGATAAAGACTATTTCAACGTAATGGGTGCTGTGAATGTCCTCAGTGGAGGCATGAGCAGCAGGCTCTTCACCGAAGTGCGCGAGAAGCGCGGGTTGTGCTATTCCGTCTTCGCCAGTTATCAGGGCATGAAAGATCGTGGCAACGTGCTGGCCTATGCAGGCACCACCAATGAACGAGCCCAGGAGACGCTGGATCAAACGCTGATAGAACTTCGCCGTATCGAAGAAGGCGTGGAACTGGAAGAAGTCCAGCGAGTGCAGGCGGGGCTCAAGTCCTCACTCATTATGCAGGAAGAATCGACCTCTGCCCGTGCCGGCGCGATTGCTTCCGACTGGTACTACTATGGCCGAGTCCGCACGCTGGATGAAGTTCAGGCTGAGGTGAACGCTCTGACCCCGGAACGCATCGTTGACTTCTGCCGACGACATCCGTTGAAAGATGGCACGCTGGTGACAATGGGGCCGAAGGCGTTGAAGGGATAGAGGCTTGTACTTGATTCGCAATAAAGAGGCAGGGTAGAATCAGTCATGATCTCGAAAAAGAGTAAATCAACGAAGAAGAAGGCCCAGACCTTGGAGTCATTGGCTCAACGTCTTGACGCAGTCGAACAAGCATTGTCGCTTCATCAAAACGGAACGACTACCTCAACACAGGATTGGTGGGACGTGGTGGGCATCAGCAAGGGCAGTAAAATATTACCGTTGATCGAAGCGGAAGGGAAAGCCATTAGAGAGAGAGAGCGTGCCATCGCCAGGAAAAAGAAGTAAGACATGCTCCTTCTTGACACTGATCATATTACCATTCTACAGCATGCTTCAGGAGAGCGATTTGAACGCCTCCGTTTGAGGTTGCAAGCTGTTAAAGACGTTGAGCCGGTCTGCGTATCGATCATCAGTATTGAAGAGCAAATGCGAGGCTGGATGTCAGTTATTGCCAAGGAGAGAAAGGTAGAACGCCAGATATTGTCATACCGTGAGTTAGGAAACTTGTTCACTTTCTACGCTCGATTTCAACGGCTACCTTTTGAACAAGGTGCAGCCAGGCAATTTGCTGACTTCCGTTCCATGAAGATAAAGATAGGTACGATGGATTTGAAGATTGCTGCCATAGCTAAGGTTGAACAGGCCAAGGTGCTTTCGGCTAATCTTAGCGACTTTCGTCAAGTGCCTGGGTTGCAGGTTGAGAACTGGCTTGATTCATAATCTACTTGCAGTTGTCCTTTCGCCACATCATCGTGTATTCTGTGCCGGTCAACCATATTGCTCGGAGTAGGGACATGACGTCCGCCACGATGTTTCATCGATTCAAAGGAATGATCAAAGAGCGGGTGCCGATGGCACGCAGCGTTGTTCAGTGGATGAAGACGCCGGTGCCGAGCGATGTCGTTCAAGGTCCCATACCCCGCCCGCCCTGGATGCCGGCCGACAACCTGCGTGAACGCTTCTCTCGTGACTTCCTCACCGGCAGCGGGCTGGAGATCGGGGCGCTCTATAACCCTGTCTTCGTCAAGCCGGGCGTTGAAGTGAAGTACGTCGACTGGGAAGCCGGGCCTTCGCTACGTGAGCAGCTTCGACCTATCGAACACCTGGCCAACGTACCCATCGTCGAGGTGGACATTGTCGAACATGGCGAAACGCTGGCTTCGATCCACAGTGAATCGCAGGACTTCATCATCGCCAACCATTTTCTTGAACACGTTCAGGATCCCATCGGCACCATCAAGCGGCATCTGCAACTGCTCCGGCCCGGCGGCATCCTCTTTTACGGTCTTCCCGATAAGCGTTTCACCTTTGATCGGGAACGCCCCGTCACTACGCTGGAGCATCACTTCCGCGATCATGAAGAGGGGCCGGCCTGGTCGCTCATGGAGCACATGATTGAATACGTGGCTCTCGTCGAGAACAAGACCGGCATCGAAGGCGAGCAGCGGATCAAGGATCTGCTGGCACTTCCTCGCCTGGGCATCCACTTCCACGTCTGGACGATTCACGAAATGACCGAACTCTTCACCGAGATGCGCAAACGCTACAACATGCCCTATGTCATTGAGGCGATTATGTGCAACCAACCGATGATTGAATCGATCTGTATCTTAAGGAAGATTTGAGTAGCCACTAAACTTTGCCGAATGGGCCAAACTACTGAACTTGCATTAATCTTGTTGTAAGTACTCAGGCCAATGGTGAAGATGGTCATCGTATCATAACTGAGTGAAGTGCTTGGGTTCTTTCACTCTGCGACATAATACGTGTACCATGAACCAGCTCCTGACAACCACGTTCGCCGTCTCGGACATTTCCTTGGCAACTGAACCGCTAAAAGAGATTCCTTATCCCCATGCTGTTCATGGTCTGCTCAGGGGAAAGTCAACTTTTGGGGAATTGAAGGAAATCGATTGGAACTTGATCGCTCTGAATGCGAGGCTGCTCGAATTGGATGAGCCTATTGAAGTAGATCCAGTCGGAGGCTGTCCGTGCTGCCAGTTCACCGGCAACTGTGCTTGCAAGAGCAACAAGAACAGTGGATCAATCAACGCGCTGTGTAAAAGATGCAAAGGCTCAGGAAAATGCGCTGTGTGTGACGAGCAAGGCCGGCTGCGAGATCGTAACTTCCACGAGAAACGCCGCTCGAAAGAACGAAGCGAGTTGAAGCAGCGACGCAACGAGTTGGAGAAGCAACGGGCGATAGTGGCTGAGTCCCTGGAAGCGCAAATCCATTCTCCTGTTCCGGGTCTTGAATCGTGTTCGCGCTATCACGGAAGTCTCGTCACGGATATCTGCTTTCACCCCGTTCTTGCAGCAGTTCATTATGCCTTTTGCGATCACAGGCCCATTTCCCTATCGCCTGATATGATCTGGCTGTTAATTGTTCAGGGAACGGCCAATCACATCAACGCCCATGCCGAAGCCTTGAGGCCCATGTTCGTCAAACATCAGGGTAAGGCCAAGCTATTGGTACGGCGTGATGATTTTATCAAAGGGTCGCCGGAGAACCCTTGGGGGGAAGTGTTTCCCGAGTTTACCAGACAGATACGTGAACACGTTGGCGACGATACCCACGACTTCTTTGTCGCCAACTTCTCGACAACTGGAAAGGTGGAGAAAGCGGCATACGAGGTCGTACTCATGGATGCCATGCAGTCTTACTTCACTTACGAAGTACACACGCTGTGTGGTATCCCTGCGATCACGCTCGAAGGAACGCCGGAAGACTGGCATAATCTGCTAGAGCGTGTACAGATGTTGCCCCACTTCGACCTCGGATGGTGGCAGAAGATACTGGAGCCGATCCTTCAGCAATTTATCGACGCCGCTGAGGGCAATCCGGACTTGAGTTTCTGGCGTTCGATCTACAAGCTCAAAAGTCAGAGTGGTGGTGACACCCTTACCGGGTGGATGACAGCGTTCTTTCCTTACCTCAGGGATACCGTTAGCAAATTACCGACGAAGCAGAACTCGTGGCTCACCCAAGGCGGACAAGAATTACAAAATCAACTCTACCCCGGAGACCCTACACAGGAGGGCTATGAACCTGGACTGACGACGGATCAATTGCCTATCGGGCTGGCAAGAGCGCCTTTCTTATGGCAGTACTTTAAGAAGCAGTTCGAAATGGAGTTTCTTGCCGGGTTCGTCGGAATAGCTCAGGATCCTCAAACCTTATGCCTGCGCCCGGAAATCGGGTGGGTGATCTGCCAAGCAAACACGACTCTTCGATAGGGAAGAGTCGTGGCGTGATTCACTTCGATGTGGAATGGAGGGCCAGTTAATCCGGCATCATGCCCGCATCAACCTGAATGCGGCGAACCAGTTGGGCGGCACCCGCCTTCAAGTTGCTCGGGCTTCGCTTGATGGAGAAGGCGACCTTCATGCCTTCATTCACATCGAGGAAGTCGAGGCCCGGTTCGAGATCAGTGAGGTGGAAGAAGTAGTCGTAACCGTCTTCGGCCTGGATGAAGCCATAGCCTCGGTCAGCCACTTTCTTCTTCACTTCGCCGGTCTGCGTGGGCAGGTCTTCCTGCGGCATGTAGTTGCCATCGTCGGTCACGTATTCCTGGATGGCTTCCATCTTCTGCTGCTGGAATTCTGCTCGGCAGACATCGCAGTAGAACCGCTGACCCTTGCGGGGGCGAAAGGTCGTCCAGACCATGCGGTCGCCTTCGTGGTTGGGCGATTCGCAGGAACGTTGATGACGTTCGTAAGTCAGTTCCAAGGGACCAACGAGGTCTTCGAGCCAGATGGTATCGAAGTCCTTGATGCGCTGCGGATCAGCGGTATCGGCAATTTCGGGAGCACAACTGGTGCGAATGCTGACGATCTGCACCCGGCGGCCCAGACGACGCACTTCCTGGAGCACCGGCTTGAAGTCGAGATCGCCGAGGATGCCGATGGCGATGTCGCAGCCGTTCTGATAAGCCTGAACCAGCATATTGGTGGCCATGGCGATATCAACGCACTTCTCACGCGGCTCGAAGTTGTCGCCTGGTTCGCGGTCGATGCGGCGGAGACGCCGACCAAAGAAGTTGATCGGGAAGGTTTCGACTTCGTAGTGATGCTCTTCACGGAGCATGTTGAAGAAGTCGAGCCGACGCTGCACAGCGTCAGCATCGCGGCGATCAAAGTTGTTGGCGTAGCTGCCAAACAGGTAAGTGCGGACGACATCGATCTCGGTGCCGACCCGTTCAGCGATCTTATCGCCGAGGACCTTGGGGAGCTTGCCGAAATCAATGTGGTAGTCTTTGCGGTTGGCGAGTTCGGAGAGGCGGGGAGTATTGGTGTAGAGCCAGGTTCCGTCGATAAAAATCATTGCCTTGGACAACGTGCAATCTCCTTGGGTTTTGAATTGAAGCACTATGTTCTCATCCGACACCATTTGTCGGATGCGCATCACTTCTAGTAGTTCATTGAACAAGAAAGACGATGATGCGAAAAGGCAGGATTCTACATTTTCTTCGACTCATTGTCTGATAAGAACTCTACGCTGTGGGCGTAGAGCAGATCGTGGTCGACGATTTGCTCCTGCACGCTTCACTCTGGGTTCAGGTTAGTCTCATGACTGACCATGCTGAGCGATTTGTGACCAACGATGGGCAGCGTGAGTATCAGGGTTCAACGTCAGTCAGTATACTAAGCTATCGTTGACACAAAGGGATTGCTTAGCGAGTATCCAGGGTTGTTCCTCTTCCTTCGGAGTTGTCAGATATGATGCGACGCATGATGCAATTAACGGTATTGATGCTGGCTGGCTTGTTAGTGGCCTCGCCGGTGTATGCACAGAAAGACAAGAAGAGCAAAGATGCCGGGCCTGGCATCGCCTTGATTACACTCAAGGGCAGTCTCAGCGATGGCCCCGGCGGCATGGCCAATCCCCTCACCGGATCTTCGGGGGATACTCTTCGATCGGTTCAAGATCGTCTCACTAAGGCTGCCAAGGATGCGGATGTCAAAGCTCTCGCCCTCTATATGGAAGGCTTCTCCGCCGATTGGACCGTTCAGAATGAGCTGCGGCAATCGCTGGCGGACTTCCGCAAGTCGGGAAAGAAGGCTTACTGCTATCTCGAAACCGCATCGATGGGTGGTTACCTCGTTGGAGCTGCTTGTGATGAGATTACGCTGCCCCCCGTCGGCGGCATCGAAATTCCCGGCGTGCGCTTCGAGATGTCCTTCTATAAGGATCTGATGGAAAAGGTCGGCGTCAAAGGTGACATCGTTCCATTGGGCGACTTCAAAGCAGCAGGCGAACCGTTCAGCCGCAGCAAGATGAGCGATGCCAACCGCAAGCAGTGGGACAAGATGGCTGACGACTATTACGAACTTCTTGCCGACACCATCGCCCAGTCTCGCAAGGGATTCGATACCGCCAAGGCCAAGGCTGCCATTGATGTGGCCATGTATACCCCCAAGGCTGCTGTCGAAGCGGGGCTGGCTGATAAGATCGGTTACTTCAATGAGACTATCGATGAAATCAAGAAGTCGGTTGGTGATGACAAGCTGGTCGTTCGCAAGGACTATGGCAAGACCAAGGAAGACGTCGATCTCTCCAATCCGTTCGCTCTGCTGAAGATGCTGAGCTCGTCCAAGGAAACGAAGATGAGCGACAAGCCCAAGGTGGCGGTGATCTATGCCAACGGAGCTATCGAATCGGGCAAGGGTGGCTTCGGGCTGATGGGCGAATCGATGGGTTCGACCACGATGGTAGAACTCATCCGCAAAGCCGGCGCTGAGCCGACGGTCAAAGTGATCGTGCTGCGTATCGACAGCCCCGGTGGATCAGCTCTTGCCAGCGATCTCATCTGGAAGGCGACGATGGAAGCCAAGAAGCCGATCATCGTCAGCATGGGTGCAGTCGCCGGCTCGGGTGGTTACTACATCGCATGCGGCGCGGATAAGATTTATGCTGAGCCAGGCACCATCACCGGTTCCATCGGCGTCATCAGCATGAAGTTCGTTCTCGGAGGAGTTTACGAAAAGCTGGGCATCAACAACGAAGTCGTCTCTCGTGGCAAACGAAGTGACTTCGGTTCTTCTGATCGTGCCTTCACCGAAGAAGAGCGTGGCGTGATGCTCACCATGATGGGCGATGTCTATGACACGTTCCTCAGCCGGGTGATGGAAGGCCGCAAGAAGGCGGGCAAGGATCTAAAGCTGGAAGACTTGAAGAAGGTCGCCGGCGGACGCATCTGGACTGGTCACACTGCCAAGGAGATCGGCCTGATTGACGAAGTAGGCACCCTCGACGATGCCATCGCCTTCGCCAAGAAGAAGGTCGGCCTGGAGGACAAGAGTGACGTGGAACTCTGGTTCCAGCCCAAGGGGAAAGGCTCGTTCCTCGATTCGCTGTTCGAGACGCAGGTGACCGCCAGGTTGCAGGCGATGATCAGCAGCGTTCCGGGCTTGCAGAAGCATCTACAGATCTTTGACGTGGTTTCGCGTCATCCACACGAGCGAATCTGGCTGATGTCGCCTTATTCGGTGCAGTCGAAGTAATGGTAGACATCACGCTCCGCGTGATGGTTGGCACTACAGGAATCTAAGTCGCAAACGCCACGAAGATGATCTTCGTGGCGTTTGTGTTTATTGGTACGGGATGCAGAGCATCACGCGGAGCGTGATGTCTACCATCATACCGTAATCTCAATCTTCCTCGGCTTCAGCTCTTCCCGCTTGGGCAGCTTCACTGTCAGTACGCCGTGCTTGTAGTCGGCGCTGATCTTGCCGGGATCGACGTCGTCGTTCAGAGCGAAAGTGCGATGATAGTCGCCCACGGCGTATTCACGCAGAAGACTATTGGGCTGAGCAGTGCCGGCGTTCACTTTGCCATGCAGCGAGAGTTGGCCCTTCTCGAAGTTGAGATGGATGTCGCCTGGCTGAACGCCGGGGATGTCGGCATGGACGAGGAACTCGTGCTCAGTCTCGAATACATCGACACGAGGCGAAAAGGAGGTCGTTGATACGGTGGCGGGCTGAGCCTGGGCTTCGTTAGTTGTCTGGCAGCCGCAGTTGGTTTTGCAGGACATGGATACGTTCTCCGGTTATTGTGTGATGGTAGTCATCACGCTCTGCGTGATGGTTTGAGGTATCGAAGCTGTTGCTATCAGGCGAAGACGTCAAGCCTCCGTCTCCTCACGCGGAGCGTGAGGACAACCATTGGTGATGGTTACAAACTTAGTTGATCGCAATGTCGATCTTCTTCGGCTTGGCTTCGGGCGACTTGGCGAGCTTGAGGTGAAGTACGCCATTGATGAACTTCGCTTCGACCTTGTTACCATCGACCGGCTTGGGCAACGTAATGGTGCGCTCGAAGTTGCCGAAGGTGCGTTCCTGGCGATGGGCGATAGCCTTCTCATGCTGGATCGGCTTTCGCTGGCCTTTGAGGACCAGTTGATCCTGTCCAACGATGTAGGCTTCGAGGTCGTTCTGCTGGTACCCTGGCAGTTCCGATTCAAGGAAGAAGTGGTTCTCGTCTTCCCAGAGATTGAGGGCAGGGTAAGTGGCAGGCATCGAACCGGCGAAAGCGTTTTCCAGCTCGCGGGTCAGACGGTTAAACTGGTGAGCCAACGACTGACCGGCGGGCATTGTAGCAAGCATTCTCATGATCTATCTCTCCTATCGCAAACCTGTGAAAGGGTTGGTTTCAAACACGTGTCCTGGACCGGAGGGGATAAAGCACGAGGCGTGCCAAAGGATATTTATCGAAACATGAATTGTCGTAAGTGATTGATGGATAGTGTGATGTGATGATGGACTTATCGTATTCGAGAAACACTATCTCTGCCGATGATGCCAATGTGGCATGTTGTCTCGAAATAGCCTTTTGATGGAGTTTGCCAATATGGCATGGCCCTGACGGTGATGCTATGGCAGCCTGAAGCGCTAGAGAGGGTGGACCTAGCGGTTGCACGCGCCCTCGCTGGCGCTTCAGTCTGCCATGGCGGAAACTAGTCGAGTTCGAGGCGTATTCGCAGCGGCTGATTGGCCTGAATCATGCACTTGAGACCCGAGGTGGCGGCGTTGCTGTACTTGCTGGGAAGTGACCAGCCATTGCTCGATTGGCAAGAGACGGCGATACGGTAGTAGCCTGGCTTCAGACCCCATTGTTTGCCATCGTAGGCCTGAAACGTGCCGTTGCGCGAGATGGGAACCATCAGCGTATCGGTACCGGCGCCGAAATCGGGGTCAGCGGAGAAGACGACCCAGCCGTTGGGTAACTGGTAATTGCGGTAGTAAACGCTGCCGGTAATGGCGACTGGGGGAGCGTCTGCTTCAAACAAGTCGACGCCTCCACATCCACAGGAAACGAGGAGAACTGAGAGGATCAACCCTTTACTTTTGCCAGACAACATCGACAAAGCTCCAGACATTCTGCTGTCTGTTGCATCGGCGACATGGAGAGTTTGTTAGAAGGGCAAACCATCGCTTCTTCTGGAGTTCCATAGATCGTCAATGGCCCCCTAGAACAATCGTCACAAGTTCACTTTGAACCTTCTTGCAGACGCTAGGTCAGGCCATACACTTTCTAACAACAAGACCAGCAGGTGTACCGTGGCAGATATCCCCAAAACAGCGCTCTATCAGCAACACGTCGATCTGGGTGCCCGCATGGTCGAGTTTGCCGGTTGGATGATGCCGGTAGTTTACAGCGGGATTGTCGAAGAGCACTTGGCGGTTCGTAGCCATGCGGGTCTGTTTGATATCGGCCACATGGCCCGGCTCAGCTTCGATGGGCCGGATGCACTCAAACTTTTGGAAATGGTCTGTACCAACAGCATCGCCACGATGAAGGATGGCCAGGTGCACTACAGTCTTGTCTGTAACGAGACGGGCTGCATCCTTGATGATGTTCTCGTCTACAAATGGCCCTACGGCTACACGATGGTGGTGAATGCTTCTAACCGTGCCAAGATCGTCGCGTGGCTGGAGAAGCACAAGGTTGGCATGAGTGTTAATCTGGAAGACCGGACGATGGATACGGCGATGATCGCTATCCAGGGTCCTCGGGCGATCAGCATCGTCAAGGGGCTGACAGAGACAGATCCTGCCAGTTTGAAGTACTACTTTGCCGCTGGGACTCGATGCATGGGGGAGAAATGTGTGTTGAGCCGAACAGGATACACCGGCGAAGACGGCGTCGAGATCATGATCGGAAACGCCCACGCCAACGCACTTTGGGATGAACTTGAAACATTGGGCGGCAAGCCAGCCGGGTTGGGCTGTCGTGATACGCTTCGTCTCGAAGCTGCGATGCCGCTTTATGGACATGAACTGAGTGAATCAATTGATCCACTACAGGCCGGGTTGAACTGGGCCGTGAAGTTCGACAAAGGCGACTTCATTGGCAAGGCAGCGATGCTCAAGCGGAAGGATCAGGCAGACCTGCCCGTTCGCATCGGTCTTGAGTTGGAAGGCAAGCGTCCAGCTCGTGAAGGCTGTGCCATTCAACTGAACGGCAAGAACATCGGCACCGTTACCAGTGGCACCTTTACCCCGACATTGCGAAGTCGATTGCGATGGGCTACGTGCCTCAAGCTCAGTCTGCGATTGGTACCGTGCTCAATATCGATATTCGTGGTCAGTCGCAGCCGGCCAAGGTGGTCAAGCTGCCGTTCTATTCTCGACCCAAGAACTAAGACTCTTCTCGAAACCAGTCTTCCTCTCATCTCGAACACCCTGAGGATCATCGGATGAATCTCGCAACCTACCGCTTCTCTCCCAGCCATGAGTGGTGTAACAAGGAAGCCAACGGCAACGTGGCTGTCGGTATCACTCAGCATGCGGTCGAGATGCTCAAGGACTTGCTCTATGTGCAACTGCCCAAGGTCGGCAGTGCCACCAAGGCCGGCGAAAGCTGTGCTGAGATTGAATCGGTCAAGTCGGTCGGCAACCTCTATGCTCCGTGCGATGGAACCATAGCTGAGGTGAACGAAGCGCTGAGTGGCGATCCGATGAAGATCGCTGACGACCCCTACGAGAAGGGCTGGATCGTGAAGATCAAGCCGAGCGGCAGCCTGGCTGATAACCTGATGTCACATGCTGATTACGAGAAGCTGTTGGCTGAAGAAGGGGCGTAGTTCGTAGCCGAAGTCGTGAGCCTTCGGTTTGGGGGGTTGAGTCATCGCACTGAAGTCTAACGACTTCAGCTACATTTGTTTGAAGGAATGAGCCTTGTCTTACGTGTTGAATACGCCGGCTGATCAGAAGGAAATGCTGAAGACCATCGGCGTGGCTTCGATTGATGAACTGTTCGAGACGATCCCGGCGGCGGTGCGGCTGAAGAAGCCTCTCGATATTCCGCCGGCCCTCTCCGAGATGCCGATGACCGAGGAGATGGTGCGGCTGGCGAAGAAGAACCTCTCGCCAGACCAAGCTGTCTGTTTCCTTGGTGGTGGCAGCTACGATCACTTCATCCCCGCTGTGGTCGATCAAGTAGCCGGCCGGGGCGAGTTCTATACCGCCTATACGCCGTACCAGGCCGAAGCGAGCCAGGGAAGCCTGCAGGCCTTCTTCGAGTTCCAGACGCTGATCTGCCAACTGACCGGCATGGATGTCGCCAACGCCAGCTTGTACGAAGCCGGCTCCGGCATGTTCGAAGCGGCGCTGATGGCCCACAACTCCATCGATGGCAAGTCACGCATTCTTATCCCGGAGAGCGTGCATCCTGAATATCGACAGACGGTAAACACCTACCTCGCCAATCTCGAACCGAAGGCAGTCTCGCTGCCGACGCCTGATGGCACGCTTAAGCCGGAGACGCTGGCTGCGGCGATTGATGACAAGGTCTCCTGCGTGGTGGTGCAAAGCCCCAACTTCTTTGGTAATCTCGAAGACGTCGAGGCACTTGCCAAGGTAGCTCACGAGAAGGGTATCTTCTTTGTTCTGGTCGCTGACCCGGTCAGCCTCGGTCTGCTCAAGCGGCCTGGCGATTGTGGCACTGATATTGTCGTTGCTGAAGGGCAGGGGTTAGGCACGCCGATGCAGTATGGCGGCCCGTTCCTGGGATTGCTCGCCTGCAAGAACCAGTTCATTCGCAAGATTCCAGGCCGTCTCGTGGGGCAGACGACGGATAAGAACGGCAAGACTTGCTGGGCGTTGACGCTACAGACCCGTGAACAGCACATCCGCCGGGAGAAGGCGACGAGCAATATCTGTTCCAACCAGGGGCTGATCGCTCTGCGTGCCACGGTCCACCTGGCGGCATTGGGGCCGGCCGGTATGAAGGAAACGGCGGAGCTTTGTGTGCAAAAGGCACACTACGCAGCTAGCGAACTGGCGAAGGTGCCTGGGATCAAGCTCAAGTATCCCGGCAAGCCCTTCTTCAAGGAATTCACTATCGAAGTGAGCAAGCCCGCCGAACCTCTCTTGGCAAAACTGCTGGGGCAAGGGTACCATGCGGGTCTGGCTCTGGGGCGGTGGTATCCATCGCTGGCTAACTGCATCACCATTGCAGTGACCGAGAAGCGAACGAAGGCGGAGATTGATGGGCTGGTTGCAGCCTATCGATCAGCGCTGGCTGGGGTAACCAGGAGGCTTTTCCCTCGCTAGCGCTTCGGGCTGGTATCTTTCACACCAGGGAGGGTTGTGAGATGTGCATGATGCTATTGTGTAGTCTGCTGCTCTTACCACAGACGGACGAGCAGAAGCAACTCAACAAGATCGTTAGCGACTTCGCTGTGAAGTTCTATGTCGCCTATGAGAATGGCGACGTGGAGGCGTTGACGCCGCTGACGTTGACGCCGTGGTACCAGGATGGACAATCAGTCGTTCGGACACCGGAGGGGCTGAGAACGGAATTGAAGAAGTTCGTAGATCAACGAGACACCAGCGGCGGCAAGCGAAAGCCTGATGTGAAACTGGTCGCCAGCTTTGCTTCGATGAAGGATCGGATGGCGACCAAGGACCGTGAGCTGCTGCAGCAAGTCGCCCAGGATGACGACTATGTGGTGCTGGTGATGCTGAAGCCGAGTGATGCGGGTAACAAGAAGGTCGAGAACGTGGTGCTGCTGGTGCGACGCACCGGGGGCAAAGCGGTAGCCATTGGTGTGAAACATACCCCATAGAGAGGTCTTGATGGTAGTCATCACGCTCCGCGTGATGGTTTGCCCGGCGGAGGCATTACATTAATAGCCTAAGAGAGACGGGTGTGTTGCGATTGCACCCCGCAACATCACGCGGAGCGTGATGACTACCGAACAGAGCGTTGATGGCAACTCTACTGCAGGGAGGCAGTGGTCATGAAGTCAGTGATCTGGATGATTCAGCCGGGGATGGAGCCTTATGCTCGCTGTCAGCAGTCGGCATGGATGCAGGCTCTGGAAGCGGAAGGTTGGTCGGTACGGGTCCAGCATCATCAGCCCCGTGCGCCATGGCGATCCGCCTCGTCAGCCGACTGGTTGATCTGGAACTTCGTGCCCACGCCGCTGGATGTCTGGACGGCCAAGCTGTTTGCCGGCAAGCAGATGGCGGTGTTGTCGGAGCTCACCAACAAGGTCCTTTCCCTGCCTCGATTGGATCAGTGGTGTGTACCCTCCGAATCGATGCGGATGCAGTTGATCGATTGCGGCGTGGGTCGGGATAAGATCGATATTGTGCAGGGTTACGCTGCTGCGAAGTTTACTTCATCACCCGATACCCGGGGCGTGCCTGTTCGTGATTTGAAGGCACCGGTGTTCTATGTCGGCGGGCCTCTTGTGCCTTCGACCGGCAATCGGCTGGCGATCTGGTTCTTCAGCATCCTGCAATACATGCGGCCTGGAATCAAACTGCTTCTGCACTCAGATGGTCCGGAGCGCGAACCGCTGGAGCGTATGGCTGAGGGCATCTGTACGAAAGGCAGTGTGCGTTTTGTGTCGAATGATATTCCGATATACGAACTGGTGGCACAGGCTGATATTCTGTGTCTGCCTATGGCCGAAGATGGCGTGCCTGATGCACTGTTTGCGGCACTCTCTCAGGCGAAACCAATCGTTGCTATGCAGCAGCCTTCGCTGATGGAATGGCTAAGGCATGAAGTCAATGGGGTGCTGGTGCCGACCAGTCGTCCGCCGACGTGGGCAGCGACGATGGATCAACTGTTGAACGATACGGAGCGGATGCAGCGGTTGAGAGCCGGGGCACGGATGACAGCGATCCCGAGCGTGCGGTTGAAGTTGCCGGCATTGTTATGCCAGGCGGCAGTGCCTCACGTCGCCTTGGCAGCGGCTTGAGCAAGGGGGAAGAGCATCCGCAGTGTCGTACCCTGGTGCAGCTTGCTGGTGATCTCCAGCTTGCCATGATGCTGTTCAACGACCCAGGCGACGAAGGAGAGACCCAACCCCATGCCGCTGGCGAGGCCTTCGTGCAGGGCGTTGTCCCGCTTGGTGGTGAAGTGGGCTTCGGTGCAACGCTTGAGCACTTCTTCGTTCATGCCGATGCCATTGTCGTTGATCGTCAGCAGGGCGTGTTGATGGTCTTTGGTAATAGCGATGGTGACGTTGCCTTTCCAGGCAGCGGCAGCCAGGAGGCGGTCTTTGCGATGATGGGTGTTGCCATTGTCGCTGCTGCGTGCCAGTTCCCGCATCCAGTTACGTTGTTCAAAGGTAGCATCACGGGCATTGCAGAGGAGATTTTCCAGAGCCTGTTGCAGGTGGGAAGCATCGCCTTGAATGTAGACAGGTTCTTTTGACTGTTGGATGATGAGATCGAGCTTCCACTGATGCTCGGCCAGATCGTGCCATTGGCGATAAAGCGACTGGGTCACGTCGTTGAGGTTGAGCCTCTGTTCGATCGGCGAATCGAGATCACGGCGCACGGTGCGAAGAATCTGCTGGGTTCGTTCAGAGACCCCCCGCAGGCTCTCCCGGGCTTCGACCAGCATCTGCTTTTCTGATTCAGGGGTGTTCGCCTGGGTGATGCAGCGTTCGAGCAGATCGTTGGGACGTACCAACAGGTTCTTGATGTTGTGGGCATAGGAGCCGGCCAGCACGCTTATATCGGCGTAGAGCTTGGTACGGGCTTCGAGTACCTGCTTCTCGGCTTCCTTTCGCTTCAGTTCCTCCTCTTCGCGCAACAGTTGTTCTTCAAGACGTTGGCACTGCAAGGCATCTACCTGCTCTCGTGAACGATATTCGTTGAGTTCCAGAAATCGTTCTCGACGGAGGAATAGGGCTACCCAGAGCAGAGCAACGCCGGCGGCAGCGACGGCGATGAGGCTCAGGCCATGCCTCATTCGGGCCTGGCGGCTGGGCAACTTCTTCCTGACGATTGGCGAATGCGCGAAGCTGTACATAGACTTCAAGGGTTGCCTTAGTTCCCTCCTCGTCGTCTACCATCGCGAAAGATTGAGGCCGAATGTCCCGGGGCAAGGGGGCATTCGAATTCCAGGACAAGTCGGGAAGAGTGTTGGGCGAGAAGCGCAGCTCCATTCGGTAGACGAAGGGAAACAACGGGAGCAGGCCCTGGTTGGTACGGGTCAGGTCGCCGAGCACCGTCATGTGGGTAAGCACAGCATCGCGGCTTGCTCTCCTTGTCAGCTCCTGTTTCTTTCAGATACTGTTTGACCAGTTCTGGCAGTGTCGATTGACCAACTCGTGTTTCCAGCACCCATTCCTTGAGGATGTTTTCCTCGAACTCCAGCTCATCACGAAGCCTGCTGTCGACGGCATAGATGATAATGCCGAGCACTATAGCCAGCAGAATGACAGCGGGGGTCAGGCCGCGAAGATAGCGCCACCAACTGGAGGAGGTCGTCGTCATGGTTGACCTCGTGAGCTGGAGTAGTCGGCACCGAACTCGGTGATCTTTCGCCAGTCGTTGCTGTTGGCCAGCCGCTCGTAGACTTTGATTTTGCTCTTGGGCAACACCTGCATGCCTTCATAGAGCGGCTCGAGCAGGGTGATGTATTCCCCACCTCGGCCGGGCCGGTTGCCCTGATCATCGAAGAGACTTTGGCCTTGAGCATCTTTCTCTTCATTGAGGCGTTTGATCAGCTCCTCGGGATTATCAATGAGGCGAGGAGCCTGGTTGGCGTCTCTGAAGCAACAATTGACAAGTGATTGTCCAATATCCCGATAGAGGAGAAGGTCGTCAGTCCCGGTTGGATTGGGTGTTTCGGTAGTGGAGGAATCGGCGACGAAGCCTCGACCGGGCCCCAGTTTGGTCTCGACGGGATTACGGTGCATGAAGGCGATGAGGGGGAAAGGAATATCTTCGACGGGCCAGGTCAGGCGACGATCTCGATACAGAGTGTTCCAGTCGATGGCGTCGGCCACGGTGACGACCCAGAAATGGCGTTCGAGCGGATCAGTGCGATAGAGCGAACGGAGGAACCGCCGGGCGGGAGCCGGGCCTCCCGGGAGAACGAGAATCTCCCGGCCACGGGTGGGCATCATGCCGGCGTCACGAACCAGTTTGCCGACAGCCGCGACTTCGAGCTTGTTGGCTCGATTGAGTCCGCCGACGCTGTGAGCGATGACATACTTCTTTACTTCTGGGGTGACGGTCGTTTCATTGGGTATCTTCCATTGCTCTTCGAACTGATCGACCAGATCTTCGGAGAAAGGATCATCGTGCCAGGAGACCAGGCTGATCAGCGGCGACGATACCTGCAGGTTGCGGTCTCGGTTTATTTCATCGCGCACAAAGTCACAGATCGCCTCAGCCATCTGCTTATTGGTGAAACAGTAGCGGAAGGAACGCTGTGGGTAGATCTTCATGAGATCGACTTCACCCAGTTCCGTGTTTTGCACTTTGTCGGCGGTAGCAGTGGTGATGAGGAAAGCGGGCAGTCTCTTTGCCGGCTCTTTTTGTTGCCTGCGACTGAGGTGCATGGCGATGTCGCGAGCCCGTTCGCTGTTGCCGCCTCCCACGATGGCCAGGGGAGGGGGTTGGCGCTCGCACAGTTCGTTGACCCACATTTCGATGGTGCGCTGCCGACCGGTGAGCTTGTACCAGCGTATCCACAGCGTGCCGGGGACGCCGGGCCTGCGGAGGCCGACGACGGGCAGTTTCATGCTGTCTTCGGGGAAGGCGGCGGAATCATCGACAGTAATGTTGGGCAGTTCCCGAAGCCCGGCCACGAAGCGTTCCCAGGTGGCGATGTTGGTGGCTGGGTGCAGCCAGGCCGCTTCCTGATCGCCCGAAGGGATGACAGCGACCTTGACCTGAGTGCTGACACCTTGCGGACCAAAGATCACCAGGTAAAGCCCCGTTGCTACCAGGCCAATCACCAGCAGGATGACGATGATGGCGATAAGACGTTGCATAAGGGGCCGCTGGAATGAATAGGTACGAATGCAGTGTAATGATAGAACGCAGCCTGGAGCAAGACTTGCGGGAACAAGTTAGAACATTTCTCAACCCTTTACTTACTTTTTGAGCTGCCATACTGCTGCTCGATGATCTTGGCATACTCAGCCAGGGTAGATAGCCCCATCTCGGCGCGGCGTTTGTCGACGTTCTGTTCATCCTCGATAGGACGGGGTTGCGACTTGCCCTCCACCCGGATGAACTGAGTGCCGTAGAGTTGCTTCTTGCCTTCAGCCAAAAGAACGCGATCTGTGAGGTAGGCGAGATTAGAGAGTGAGACTTCGGTCTTAGGCTGCTTGGTCATCAGATCGAGACAGAGCCTTTGGAACTTCGGATCAGCATCGGCGTGTTGGACAAGCAGCCAGGCCGATTGTCCACCGTCTTTGCCGACCATGGTGAAGGTGGGCCAGCCATGTTTTTCGATGATCGTTTTGAACCACTTGGTGTTCTCAGTGTCGGCCTGGGTAACAGCGACAATCAGCTTCGTGTACTCTTCCTGTTTCTCCTTGCTGAGCTTCCCCTTGTTGACCTCATTGTTGTTCTTCATCCAATCGATGAGGGCGAAGCGGGCTGCTTGATCTGATTTAGTTCGCTTGAGCAGGTCCTCGCGGAGGGCAGGCTCCTTGACTGAAGGAGCTTTTGGTGGATCGTCAGCAAATCCGGACGAGTTCACGAGGCAAAGCAGAACGATAGAGAGTGTGTGTTGCATGACTGGTTCCTAGTAAGTGGGTTGACCTTGTGCTTCCTTCCAGATCGGCCCGTAGACTTCTTTATCGAATGGCGGGCAGCCCGTCGTGAACTGCCCCTCGGCGTTGTGCTTGGAACGCATCAGGGCAGTGCAGTAGCTGAACGTCCGGCAGACTCGTTTGCGGTCGAGCTTGCCATGCTCCATCAGTTGCCTGGCGAAGTCGGGTTGGGAGAGCGAGCCTCTGCCGACGCCGACGAGGCTGATCTTGCCCTGCTGCACCTGGCTGGCACCAACGTGGAAGAGATGTTCCTGCAGCCAACTGTAGCCGCTGCCGATGCAGGGGAGATCGGGTTGGTTCAACTGTATTTGGGCAGCGAGGTTGAGGTGGCGATGCACGCCGAGGAGCGGATGTTCGGGTGTCTGGTAGCCATCGGGTGGCGGGTATTCAAAGGGTCGAAGATAATGGGGCGAGGCGTAGGGGTTGCCCATCGTCAGGTTGACTACACAGACGCCCAGCGATTTCATTTCAGCGACCCAGCGTAGTGGCTCAGTCAGGTCGGCTCGATCTGGTTGTTCTGGATCGGTACCCCAGTAGTTTTGCAGGGGCAAGGAACAGGTATCGGGCCGGCCTTTATCTTCGTCGTGCTTATGGAATGGTAGGCCATCGAAGATATTGAGTCGACTGGCGATGAGAAGGGAAGGGATCTCGTGCCTGATGCGCTGGATGATGTTCCGAGCCAGCCGGGTGCGGTTCTCGTAGCTGCCACCATAGGGGCCGGGGCGATTGCGGGCGGAGAGCAGTTCGTTCAATAGATAGCGATGGCACTGCTTGATATCGACAAACTGAAAGCCTGCCTGGTGAGCGACATGGCCGGCGGCGACGAAAGCATCTTCAAGACGTTTAAGGTCGTCATCGCTCAGCAATTGAAACGATGCACCCGGTTTCAGACGAACATCCAGCAGTGGATCACGACAGCCTAACAACGGTTGCTGAAAGGAATAACGGCCTGAGTGGGTAAGCTGCAGACCCAGCAACAGGTCGTCATCCGTTCCAAAGGTTTGGCGATGAGCCTGCCGGGTGATTTCGACCAACTGGGCCAGTTCGCTTTGATGCGCAGAACTGGCGATGAGCTGGCGGGGATTGGCTCTTGCTTCGGGCAACACCGCTGCTGCTTCGCCCCAGATCAGTTTCGCGCCACCAGCCCCGAAGCGCTGATAACGTCGATGAGTCAGTTCTCCGGGGTAGCCGTCGTTGGTGGCATCGCAGCCTTCCATGGGATGAATGCAGAGGCGATTGCCTAGTTTGAAGTTGCCGATGGTGATGGGTTGAAAGAGAGGGGAAAGATCATCCTGGGCAGTGAGATCAAGACCCAGTCTCGTGAACTCTCCACGCAGGTCGTCGAGGGTTTTGTATTTGAAATACAGTGCCATTGACCTTTGGCTCGAATGGGAGTGAAGCTATCAGATCGTTCGCAAACACCCCTACAGGGTGCTGGAAGATTTCATTTTCTGCCTGACCGGTGGTATCGCTTTGCTCAACCACCGGCTAACCGCTGTTACCCCTCCGGGGTAAGATAGGGATAATCGACCTACGGCTTCGATTCAATGCAATAGAGTTTCTCATCCGTCCGAATAAAGAGCCTTCCGCCGTAAGGGGCGGGAGTGGCGAGCGTTCGTCCGGGCAGCGTGTTCTTGCTTACTTCCTTGTACGCCTCAGGCTTGGCTTCCACCACATAGCAGTCGCCTTTTTCGTTCATGGCGTAGATCTTGCCATCGGCATGGAGCAGCGAGGCAGAGAAGCCGCCCGCCAACCGCCCCTGCCAGTGGCGTTTGCCGGTCTTGGCATCGTGGCAACTCATCACGCTGAAGTCAGAGACCATGAAGAGGTTGTCACCAACGATGATCGGTGAAGGCGTGGCTGGGACGCCCCGGCTTTCTTTCCAGGCGACGTGAGTCTCGGTGACATCGCCCTTGCCATCGGGTTTGATGGCCAGCAGTTTGGGCGATTCGTATCCGGTGCAAATGTAAACTAGTCCATTGTGGAAGATGGGGCGGGGGATTTGCGAGTAGCCTTTGAACTTGCACCGCCACAGTTCCTTGCCCGTGTAGGGATCGAGTGACATCACCACGTCGCTGCCGACACTGACAACTTGTTCCTTGTCGTTCACCTTGATGATGAGCGGAGTGCCGAAGGAGAAGTGCTTGGCGGTTTCAACCTTGCGATCGGTCTTCCAGCGTTCTTTGCCGGTGTGGATATCGAGGCCGATGACCGATTGCATATCGGTGCCATCGATGCTGAAGATCAGCGTTTCCTGAGTCATGCAGGGTGAGCCGCCGTTGCCATGTACAGGTTTGTAGGGGTACTCGGTGTTCTTCCAAAGAACCTTTCCGGCAGTATCGAGGCAGGCGAGGCCGAGGTGGCCGAAGTGAACGTAAATGCGGCCATCCTTGATAAACGGCGTAGGGCTGGCGTGGCTGTTCTTGCTGTGGATCTTCGGTGCGTTGGGATCCTGCTGGAAAACTTCGGTATTCCAGAGCGTCTTGCCGGTTTGAACATCCAGGCACAAACAACGCAGAGAATAGTTTTTGTCCTTGTCTTTGACGGCGGCGGTGAGATAAATTCTATCAGCGACGATGACGGGGGATGACCAGCCTTCGCCGGGAACGTCAACCGACCAGGCGATGTTTTTGGTTTCGCTCCAGACGGTGGGCAGTTTACCGTCATAGTGTCCCTGAGCCCGGGCCACGGAACTCGGGCCATTCCTCAGCGGCCAGGGGGACGATCAACAACAAAAAGAGAAGACAAAGGACGATTCGCATTAGCGTGGTATGATACATGAAGGTATGATCTTTCGATAGGATCGATGCCATTACCATATCAATGGTAACCGTGAGTTGCAGTGGCATGGCGCGGGATTGACAGTTCAAGATGAGAAAGTCAGGTAAGTGATGTCATCCGACGAACAGAATAAACCGACGACCAATATCCCTGTCTCCAGTTGGTTGCGAGCTTTCACACTGGAAACGAGCAGGCTTCAGTGGTTGATCCTGCTGTTCCTGCTCGTGAGTATTGCCGACTTAGTCATGACCTACTTTCTGCTGAGCTACAGCCCCAACTTCTATGAGTCCAACCCGGTGGCCAACTGGTTTTTCAAGCACTGGAACGTGGCAGGCATGACGTTCTTCAAGTTCGCCGTCGTCTCGTTCGTGGTGGTCATCAGCGAGTTCGTCGAGCGCCGCCGGGCCGGTTCAGGCAAGTTTGTCCTGATCATTGGCATCCTGGCGACTACGGCAGTAGTGATCTACAGCGTGAAGTTATTCATGGGGTTTCAGGGTGGACCTGGGGTACGCTAGCCTTGTAAGTCAGCGTTGGCCAATTGTCTTTGTCGTCGGCAACGGGACCACCAGGTGAAGCCTCCGGCAGCCAGGCCAACCATTGCTAAAGCAACCGTGCCAGGTTCCGGAACTGCTGTGGCAGCCATGGCAAAGAGTATGCCGTTATTGATAGCGTAGCCGGTGCCATCCGGGCCGATCATCGTGGGAGTGTAGGCTTCACCGATACCAGGTGTCAAAGTGATGGCCTGAACGAGCGTATTGGTCGTCAAATCCCAGACGTACGATTTGCCATCCTCACTGTTCACCAGGATGGACTTGTGGAAGGGATCGACGGCAGCGGAGTTGATGCACCATTCACGGACTGCAGGCAGTGTGGGGTCAGGAGTAACCCCTGCGATGCTCATGATCTCTTTCATCACCGACTGGCCAGAGAGGGGATCGATTTCAGAAACGAACGGGTCGAAGATGCCCAGTTTGTTGACGCCATCGCCACCGGTGCTTGCGTAGTTGTTGTATTTGGTCATGATGAGGTAGGGCGAGTTACCCGTATAGGATGCGACGAGCGACTTATCTACGATTGAAGCGGTGTTGTCCCAGCCGAACCGACTGGGTATCTTGGTCGTGGCAAGCGTCGAATCAAAATGGAGCATCCAACCCTTGCTGTTGCTGAAGGGGTTTTCCAGGACACCGTAATAGACATCGCCGTTGGGTGCGACCATTGGAGAAGCAGAGCCAATATCGGGCAAGATAGCTCCGTTGCCGGTTTTAACATCCTTCAGCGCCACCTTGCCGGTCGTGTTCAGGTTGCTGCTATCCAGAGACACGAGATACCCTGAGCCGAAGCCGCTAGCGTTGGTCACGGGAACATAGACCGTGCTGCCATCGGGGCTCAAGGCCGGAGCTGCGTTGGTAACGACTTTCTTGATAGCGGCATCGCCGGCGGCGGTGGAGGCTTGAACATAGGAACCCACGCCGGTGTTACTGATGCGTCCGATGCCGCCGCCCGGTTGAAGCGTGACATTGCCAATAGTTACGGCACTGGTGCCAGTCACCTGGAAGCCAAAAAAGATGTTGCCGAAGGCATCGGAGGTGATGGGGGTGTTGATGAAGACATTGGCCCTGGCTGCTGCTGCTGCCGCTGGGCTCGATGCATAGTTGGCAACGTCGTAGAACGCCAGCCGGTTGGGATTGGCGACGGTCGTTGTGGAGTTGAGATCGTCTCGATAAAAAATCGTGCCGCCTTCGCCGGAAAAATAGAGACGGTTCTGGGGTGTAATGGACGGCGCGTAACTGGGTGTCCATAAGGAAGGAGGTGTGATGTAATCGGTCGTCTGCGTCCAGAGCAGGCTGCCATCATAGCCTTGGCGCCCTTCAACCTGGAAGTTACCTGTTGCGCCTGTTTTCACCGGGACCACGATGGTGTTGCCAGCGGTGGCGAGCGGGCTTCCATAGTGGATCAACAAATCATTGTTGTTGTACTGTGGCTGCAGATCAACGGGGGTGCTCCATTTGACGACATTCAGTGTTTGCAGAGGCACGGTAGAGACGCCATCGTGTTGGGCGTTGCCGTTGTACATGCCCCAGGTGGGAGTCTGGGCGTGCAGGCCAAATGGTTGACTCGCTAGGTACACCATGCAGAAAAGAATTGTTAATCGACGCATGGTTGGCTCCCCCTGGTAATAGGGGAATTAGAACATGGACCTGCTTGGATGACAAGAGGATGAGCGGGATAAGTGGCTTGGTCGAAGGAATGGCTCGACAGATAAGTATCTGGTATCCCACGAAATTAGATGGTAAAATGACTCTATGCCGACAGTATTGACGCCATTACAAAATGGACCAGTAGTAAGAGTGCCCGCGTGGGTCACAGACAATGCTTCGTTTTTACGATGGGCTGAGTCTGACGATGCTCCGGAGCGAGGCAAGTATGGCTTCTTCCGAGGGGAATTGTGGGTAGATCGCACTCTGGAACTGCTGCTGCATAACCTCATCAAGACAGCGATTGGCTTTGAAGTGATGACCTGGGCCAAGGCTCATGATTTGGGGCAATACTATTCCGATGGGATGCTCTTCAGTTGTCCGGAGATAGAACTCAGTAGCGAACCGGATGGCATCTTCGTGACCGAAGGGAGTCTGACCAGCAAAAAGGTCTGGTTCAAGAAGGGGTTGCACAGTCGGGTGATGTATGGTGTGCCCGATATTGTGCTGGAGGTGATCAGCAAGTCATCGGTGAAGAAGGATACGGTGACACTGCGTGATTTGTACCACGAAGCGGGCATTGCCGAGTATTGGCTGGTGGATAGCCGAATGAAGGAACCGACGCTGCAGATATTGCGCTGGACTGAAGCGGGCTACGTGGCAGTGCGGCCTCAGGCGGGGTGGGTGAAGTCGAGCGTGTTGGGTGGGCGGTTTCGGTTGGTGATTGAGGGGGAGCGGGTGGGGTTGGAATCAAAAGTTAATAGTCATCGAAATAATCCACTTTGAGCTCTTGTTCTTAATTCGTTTTCCAAACTCGAATTTATACTGTCGAACTCTGCAGTCACAGCCTTCGTTAATTTCATGAAGTTCTGGTTGCTTCTGTTAGAAATGCTTTGGCAACCCACCCCTGCTTTTACTAGCAGCGTGAGTAGCATGTCATTTTTCTCGATGCCAAATTGACCAATCCAGCTATGAATTGCTGGTAGAGAAAGGCCCTTGAGTTGAGAGCCGCTCTTGCAATAAGAGTTTACGGTTTTCAAGAACTGTCGTTCAAACTGCACTTTATCGACGAATGTGTTCACTTACTTTCTCCTTTAAAGCATCGACCCACTTATCAGTGTTTGCAGAAAGCAGCCTTGCGACAACTTCCCCGGTCCTTTCTGAATCAATTTCAGTTCCTCTTGTTGAACTGTGCCTCGCCATCATCAAGTAATTGTAGTCGGATCGCGAGATTGGAAACGAAATTGGCATCAAATAGGGAACAAATTGTGAGAAATTAGGCCTTTCAAAAAAATGCCATGATGCCGAGATACTAATGTCTCGCAAACAGGTGTACACAAGTCCAAGCTCATAGACTGAACTTACTGTGCCACTACGAAGAGCTCCTATTGATTCTGAAAGAAGTCCTCCTAGTTCTTGAATATCAACAAGAGAGTCGATGTATGGTGCCGGTTTCCCAAGACTAACAAGATAGGGAGTAGGATTTGAAGTAAATACACATTTCGACTCGTAGAAAAGATGCCACGCAAATAATTTGCCAGCGCCATATAACTTCTTGATGTGATCAGTGCTGTAAATAGACCAGCTTGGTGGTAAATCTAGTGCAAGATTATCGAGAATTGGAATTGCCAGCACATCTACATCAGACGTACTAGTAACTTCGCCACGAAGTAGTGATCCAAAAATATAGAATTCCATAATTATCTCCTCGCCAATCTCTTTACAACGACAGCCATGAACAGGCCAAAGAAAAACAGCCTCAAAATAACAAGTGATAGAACAATGATCCAGTCAACTTTGTGGGAAGTAGAAATTCCCCAAAATACACTTACTATTGATCCAGCAACTTCTGATATTGTAATGCTTGGAGTAATTACATGCTGAATCAGTGTTGCTGTAGATAGAACAACTAGTATTGAAATAAGAATTTTATATATACTCTCGCCATTGCCCCATAGTGCATCAAGAAATTTCAGTTTACAATGCTGCAAAATAACGGAAAATCTGTTCAGGCCAGAATACTTATTACGGTAATATGTTTCTCCTGAATATGCAGCTTTGTAGTAATGGATTCGTGTAAGAGTTACCTCAATACTTGCTGCCTTATTTACAGCCGTGTAATTGCCAATCTGAGCAAAGTTCACTCGTAATGAACGGACGAGGTCATTTGCAATATTTTCCTCGGGCGGCAAACAATCTCTAAGAATGTCTTCATCAACGATCGTCTTTTCCCAAGATGAATACCGGAAAGCGCACCCACTGAAATGAGTCCCTCTTAAATTGCTTGATTTAAAGGTTGCGCCTGTAAAATCACACCCTATGAATTTGCAGTTTCTTAAATAACAATCGTCAAAAATAGAATATTTGAAATCAACATTATGAAATGTCAGATCTTTGCCATAAATGCGCGAGAAGTGAATTTTGCTTAATGGTACATTAGCTAAGTCGCTTTGTATTTCAATGTCTTCTATTTTCTGTTTTTTAGCGTCTTTGTAGATGAATGGATAAAGGGTCTGTTGGTCAGTATTTGTTGTTGACTCAGGCGGAATGGAAGGTGAGGCTTCCGTGCTTTGCGGGTGAACGGAATCTTTCAGTTCAGTTGAGGATGGCGCAATGCCAGTGTTGTGGTCTCGCGGATCGATAGTCTCTTGTGAAGTAGTTGCGGGTTTTGCAGAAGCAGCTTCAGTCTTTGTATCCTGAGGGATTGGCAGTTCATTTGGCGTAGAAATTGGATCTCTCGCTATGGCTTGCACTTGCGACGTCTGGGGTGAGACATTTATAAAAATCGAAACGCCACGATCTGGATCAGGAGCCGAATTCTTGGGTGTTCTCTTGGCCATATATCACCATTTATCGTGCAATCTAGTGTATGCCGTTAGCATTTCCAATTCAATTGAATAGCATTGCTCACCCTTTTAATTGGAAAAAGTACCATTCTCGCAAGCAGGTGAGGAATTACAAGTCACTGATAGTAGGATGGAGGCGTCTACTTCCTCCTACATTATTGGCTTTACTCCGGCCGTCTCTCCGCCTGCTTTTCGTGATAAGTCGTCTCCAGCGTCTTCATAAGTGCCTGCATCCTTTTCATAGGGGGGAGAGGGGAGCATGTTACTTTGTCGCTTCAGCTATCAGGGCATCTGCTTCTTTCGGGTTTCGCTTGCATTCCAAAAGAGCCGCCATCATCAACGGGGCGACGATGGTGGCGTCGGATTCGATGACGAACATGGGAGTGGTGTCGGTCAGCTTGTCCCAGGTGATCTTTTCGTTCGGCGTGGCTCCAGAGTAGGAGCCATATGAGGTGGTCGAATCGGAGATTTGGCAGAAGTAGGCCCAAGGTTTAACGGGTTCCTGGAGATCGTACTTGATCGAGGGGACGACGCAGATGGGGAAGTCACCGGCGATGCCGCCACCGATCTGGAAGAAGCCCACGCCATGGCCTTGGGAGAGTTCACGATACTCATCGTAAAACCGTGCCATGTATTCGATGCCTGATTTGGCGATAGCTGCGGAGCATTCACCGAGCTTCACATGGGAAGCAAAGATGTTGCCGAAGGTGGAGTCTTCGTAGCCCGGAACGACAATGGGCAGCTTGCTCTTGGCGGCAGCCATCAGCCAGCATTCGTCTGCTTTACCTTCGTGCAGGTTGGCGGGCAGGGTGGCGACCAGTTCGTAGAAGTACTCGTGCCAGAATCGACGTTCGTTCTTTTCAGTGGCCTTGGTCCACATCGGCACAATGTACTTTTCCACCGCACGGAACGCTTCGTCTTCGGGGATGCTGGTATCGGTCACCCGTCGCATGCGGTCTTCAAGAATTTTGGTGTCGTCTTCCTTGGTGAAGTAGCGGTACTCGGGGAAGTCCTTGTAGCTATGATGAGCCACCAGTCTGAAGAGCGATTCTTCGAGATTGGCTCCGGTACACGAGATGCCGTGAATGAGACCTTCTCGAATGGCTGGGGCGAGCGTGATGCCGAGCTGTGCCGAGGACATTGCCCCGGCAATGGTCCAGAACATTTTCCCGCCGGCCTTGATGTGGTTCCAGTAGGCGATGGTGGCATCACGGGTGACGCGGGCATTGAAGTTCTTGTAGTTGCCCAGGATGAAGTTCAGGATCGGGAGGGACGGCATGTTCTTCTCGCTGTGAATGCTGGTCTTTTTGCTGACTTGCTCTCATCTTAGTGGTTTGGGTGGGGTGGACAGTAGTTGCCGGTCTGTGTTATTCTTCGGCCCCACATTCCAGGAAGGAAATGTCATGCGACGGATAGCGGTGATCAACCAAAAAGGTGGCGTGGGCAAGACGACGACGACGGTGAACCTGGCGGCGGCTTTGGCACGCGCCGGGAACAGGGTCGGCGTGATTGATCTCGATCCGCAGGCGCACGCGTCGGCACATCTGGGAATGGAGCCGGATGGATCGCGGCCTTCGATGTACAACGCGCTGGTGGAGAATGTGCCGCTGGCTCAGGTTCGGCAACAGATTGGCGAACGGCTGTGGCTCATGGGGGCGGATATTAACCTGGCGGCAGCGGAGATGGAGTTGTCGGGGGTGGTGGGGCGAGAGGTGATTTTGAGGGATTTGTTGGAGCAGGATTTGGCTTCGGTTGTTGATCTGGGGAATGTTGTTGAGAATGAGTCGCTGATGCGGTTGATGGAGTTGGATGGGCGGAGAGTTGTCGTTCCCCGATCTAGCATGAAGGGCTTCGCCTCTGAGAACGTACCCCCTCACCCCCAGCCCCTCTCCCTCCAGGGGAGAGGGGAGAAGAGGATGGGCTTCGCCTCGATTGAGGAACCCCTCACCCCTAACCCCTCTCCCCGGGGGGAGAGGGGAACCAGAAGGCCTTCGCCTCAACTCCTACAAAGGGAGAGAGGAATCACATCGGGAACCAACTATTTGATTATCTGTTGATGGATTGTGGACCATCGTTGGGGGTATTGACGCTCAATGCGTTGGCTTGTGCGGACGAGGTGTTCATTCCGCTTCAGCCCCACTATCTGGCTCTGCATGGGTTGGGGAAACTGCTGGAGACAACGTCGCTGGTGGCGAAGCGGATTAATCCGACGCTGGTGGTGTCGGGAATTGTGATTTGTCTGTACGAATCAACGACGAAGCTCTCGGCTGAGGTCATTCGTGACCTGGAGAGTTTTCTGGAGAAGAGCAGGGCGAACGTGTCGCCGTGGTCGAAGGCGGAGATATTTTCGACGCGGATACGTCGCAACATCAAGCTGGCGGAGTGCCCGAGCTTTGGCAAATCGATCTTCGAGTATGCTCCCAGCAGCAATGGAGCTGAAGACTATGCAGCGCTGGCTGAAGAAGTGCAGAAGCAGTACCAGGTGACTGCGCAGCGCATCGCCATCTCAGATCGGCTGCCCATACAGACACCGAGCATCACGAGACCGGCCAAACGCACGGTCTCGTCCACATAGCAGCTAGCGAAGAGCTACTGCTTCTTTGCAGGCCCTTCATAGGGGGTCTGCTTGGCTGGCGTGCCCAGACGTTCATCGACTGGTGCACCAGGTGATTGCAGCATGGCATTGTTCATGACGGGTGTGCCGAACATCTGTGGGCCATACCCGCTGCATTCGTTGCAGCCCGTGCTGGGTGCGGTGAAGCAGCCGCTCTGGGGCGTTGAACCGTGTGAGAAGCAATTGCCCCACTTGTTGTTATTGCGGTTCATGCACCAGCAACCCGTCGAGGCGAGTTGAGCGGCAATCAGCAGAACGAAAACGACGCGCTTGATCTTCATGGGAGTTCCCCCGGCGTATCATCCTCCATGCCGACGCCAATAGTAGTCTGCCGCATCTTCCCCTGCGGCCTAACACCCAAGCATTCCCGCAAGCAAGTGAAAGTGCAAACGAAGTTGCGAAACTTCAATCATTCTCGGTCGACCCTGCAGACTCAGAAGAGGAATGATGGTAGTTCCAGCCACAATAGGGCAATCTTCGCCAGGCGGAGAAGGGAACGCAGCCGTCAGAGTTTACCTAACCCGTCATGTCAACGAAAAAACCTACGGGGTAACCCCGTAGGCTCTTATTGATCGATGCTTACCAGTTAGGTGCGTAGCAGTTCCGTGATGAGCTTTTCCCCCTTATCTACAGGGCGAATGGGGCGGCCTTCACGGGTGTGGAACTCTTTCTTGTAGTCGATGTCCATTACCTTGCAGACGGTGGCCATGAAATCGACGGCACTGATGGGGCGATCGACTACATCGCCGCCCATGTCGTTGGTCTTCCCGATGACCTGACCGCTCTTGATACCGCCGCCGGCGAGCATGGTGGTCCAGGCACGGGGGAAGTGATCACGTCCGCCCTGCTTGCCCAGCGTGGGCGTGCGGCCAAAGTCGCCCATCCAGATGATGAGTGTGGAATCGAGCATGCCACGCTGCTTGAGGTCGGCGATGAGGGCAGCCATCGGTTGATCGAGATCGCCGCAAAGTTTCTTGATACGACCGGTGTTGTCTCGATGGGTGTCCCAACCGCCCATGGGGATTTCGATGAAGGTGACGCCTTCTTCCACGAGTCGGCGGGCGAGGAGGCAGGCGTTGCCCATCTGCGAGCGGCCATACAGTTCACGAATGTGAGCCGGTTCCTTATCGATATCGAAGGCGCGGGCCTTAGCGGAGTGCATCAGCCCTGCTGCCCGCTGGTAGGTCTTGCGGTGAGCTTCGCCTGCTTCGAGCTGTTCTCGATTCAGGAAGCCCTGTTCGATCTCTTCCAGCAATGATCGACGGCGATCAAAGGCGGGCATGCTGTCGACCGGTTTGAGGTTCTCTACACCCTTGGTCGGGTCGCGGATTTCCAGAGGCATGTGGGCCGGCCCGAGGTAGCCGGAACCGAAGGTCTGGCCGCCGACGCAGACGAAGTTGGGCAGTGTGTCTTCAGGGTTGCCCAGCGTAGCGGAAGCGATGGCACCGATGCTGGGGTAAGTCAGGCCACCCGCACCCTGGCGGAAGCCGGTGTGCATGTAGTAGCGGGCGCGGCCGTGGCTGCCTTCCTTGGTCGACATGCTGCGGAGCAGGGCACAGTGCTGCATCACCCTGGCCATCTTGGGCAGTGTTTCTGCCACCTCGATACCAGGGACGGAGGTCTTGATCGCCTTGAAGGCACAGGTATCGTTCTTGGGCTTGGGGTCGAAGGTATCAACCTGGCTGGCCCCGCCCGTCATGAAGAAGAGGATGCAGCTTTTGTGCTGAGCCTTGGTCTTGGCTCGACTCTGCTCCTTGGCGGCGTAGGCGAGTTGCGAGAACCATCCCGAGGTGGGGATGGTCAAGGCGCCGAGCGAAGCCATCTTCAGAAGGTCACGTCGGGAACCGGAGGAGGTAAACATAGTCCTGAGTCCTGAGTGCTGAGTATTCCTCGTTCCCAGGCTCTGCCTGGGAACGCACTGCTTCAGAGGCTCTGCCTCTACTTGCTTACTTTCGGTAGAAACCATCGAGGCAGAGCCTCGGTTACAGTCCGTTCCCAGGCAGAGCCTGGGAACGAGCTTCCAAATGCTAGTGATTAAACATGAACTCCGAGCTGTTCATGAGCACCCAGAACATATCTCGATAGGCTCGTTGCGGCACCACATCGCCTTCGAGGTACTTCTTCATGCGGGCGATCTCTTTTGCTGTGGCATGGCGGGAGAGAATTCGCATATAGAGCGTCTGGATCATTTGTTCGGGAGTTTTGCTGTTCTTCATCATGTCGGTGATAACGGCGGTGATGTTGTTCATCTGCGAGTCGTTCATCAGCTTCAAGACCTGGGGAATCCCATGGCCATACTCTTCGGTGACACCGGCATCGTCGTCGGCTTCGGCGTGGAAGAAGTCGCGGAACTGGTCACGAGCGGTGCCACGGCCTTTGGCCTTAGCGGCAGCCATTTTGCGGGGGGCCTTTTCAGGGGCGCTGACCGGGGCATGATGCAATATGACCTGTAAAGAATCGTAGAGCATATCAGCAGACATCACCTTGATGGGGGCGTGGCTGTAGAGCACCTTGTCGTCTTTGTTCTTGGGCAGCGGAGAACTGGTCCGCTGGTAGGCCTGGCTGCTGACGATGCAGCGGGCCAGGTGTTTGATGTCGTAACCTGAGTCGGCAAATTCTTTAGTGAGCAGTTCGAGCACTTCGGGGTGGGTCGCTTTGGAAAGATCACGCATATCGTCGACCGGTTCGACGATGCCTTTGCCGAAGAAGTTGGCCCACATCTTGTTGGCCATGCCGCGTGCGAAATAGGGGTTCTCTTTGGAGGTGAGCCATTCGATGAAGTTGAGGCGGGGCGACTTGGATTGGCTGAGCGAGGGCGTTTCGTCATGCAGGAAGCGGGCCTTCTCGGTCTTGCCCTTGGTATCGGGGATGACGATCTCGCCAAAGGCTGCCGGTTCCCGCTGGCCATCCTGCACTTTACGCTTGCCCGGAGCTTTGCTGTTGAACCGTTCAAGAATCACCGGAGTGGCTTCGTCCTTCTTGGCGGTATGGTTTGCGTGCATGCCATTGAAGAAAGCGGCGACGCCCCAGAAGTCTTTCTGTTTGAAGTTGTCATCAAGCGGATGATTGTGGCACTCGCAGCATTCGAGACGCACGCCCATGAACATCTGCGAAGCGGTGGCGACCACACGGGCGGGCTGCACTTCGGGTTGCTTGTTGCCTTCGCTGTGGGCGAGGTAGAAGACGGTGGCGGGGTTCTTGTCCCGTTCGCCCTCAGCCATCAGGATGTTCTTGACGAGTTGGTCCCAGGGGGTGTTCTTGTTGAACTCTTTTTCAAGCCATTCTTCGAACTTGTAGCTGATGACCTGAGCGTTGTCCATCGTCTTCTTGACGAGGCGGTGATACCAGATGATGCCGAAGTGCTCGCCGAACTCGGGGTCGTCGAGGAAGTCTTCGATCAACTTCTGCCGCTTGGCGGGGTCTTTGTCGGCGATGAACTTCGTGACCCGGTCGGGTGTCGGTATTCTGCCACGCAGGTCGAGGGAGAGACGACGGGCGAACTCGGCATCGTCGCTGAGACCCGAAGCGGGGACGTTGGAATCAGCGAGGGCCTTGTCGATGACGGTATCGATCTGCTTGGCGACGACGGAGGGATCACGCTTGATGGACTTAGGGGTCTCGGCCTTGGACGGCGTGGAGAAGAGGCAGATGGCGAGGATGAGGGCGGCAGAGATGGTACACAGATATTGAAGGGCACGTTTCATTTTGAGCATCCTCTTTGCTATCTCTTTCATCGAGATGTAACCCCGTTACCTTGAGCAGGGTTTCGGGCAACTTCACGGGAACTTAAGCTCTCAGCCGTCAGCGATCAGCTACATATAGGTTATTTTGACGGCGTCGCTAAACTCTACTGGGTGTCTGTTTCAGCTCCGAAGGAGCGTGAGAGCATAGCCCAGAGCGAAGCTCTGGATTTGAGGATTGTCGGATATCTAAGCTCCGAAGGAGCGGGAGAGAACGCTTTCTCTCGGCCCTTTGGGCCTTATCAATCTGATGCGTTCCTTCCCAGGGCTGCGCCCTGGGCTATGTTCTCTCGCCCCTTTGGGGCTAACGCTGGGATATCGTCGCCGTTGATGGAGAAGGAGCCGAATGATGGATATGGAAAAGATCGTGTCGCTGTGCAAACGCAAGGGATTCATCTTCCAGGCGAGCGAAATCTATGGCGGCATCAACGGCTTCTGGGACTATGGCCCGCTGGGGGTGGAACTCAAGCGCAACATCAAGGACGCCTGGTGGAATGACATGGTGCGTAATCCGCCACCGGGGCCGGACGGGGAAGAGATCGTCATGGTGGGCCTCGACTCGGCGATTATTCAGAACCCGAAGGTGTGGGTGGCGAGCGGGCATGTTGGTACGTTTGCTGATCCTACTCGAAAGTGCTCAGGCTGCGGTAAGTTCACACGAGCAGATCAGCTTTGGGAGATTCTGGCTCAGTGTGATTGGGTAAATTCACTCATCCAGGAGTTCACGCCAATTACAGGCCACATTGACACTCCAAGGCTTATGAAATGGGCACAGGGTAAGGGAAAGAGGCTTGCTCCGAATCTTGCCTTGGTTCGTAATCCTCAAGTGGTGCTTTCTTTCCTGGCTACGAGAGTAAATGGTCAGCCTGATGCGCCACCAAGCCTCCAGGAAATGACGCAATATTTTGCAACCGAACAACTCCATTCCACCGGATTGCAAGATCCTTGTCCCTTGTGCGGAGGACCTCTTGGTGAATCCAAACCATTTACCTTGATGTTTGAATCGCATGCCGGTACCGACCAGTCGGAAGAGAATAAGGTGTACCTGCGTCCCGAGACAGCTCAGGGCATCTTCACCAATTTCAAGAATGTTGTTGATAGCTGCCGAGTAAAGCCGCCTTTTGGCATTGCTCAGGTCGGCAAGGCCTTTCGGAATGAAATCACGCCTCGTAACTATATCTTCCGCAGCCGTGAGTTCGAACAGATGGAGATCGAGTTCTTCTGCAAGCCCGAAGATTCGATGAAATGGTATGAGTACTGGCGAGAAGTCCGCAAGGCCTGGTACACCAAGCTGGGTATCAAGTCGGAGAAGCTCAAACCTCGTGAGCAGGGGGAGAAGGAACTGGCCCACTACAGCAAGGCTTGCACCGATATCGAGTACCTGTTCCCCTTCAGCGAAGAAAATCAGGAACTCGAAGGGGTGGCTCACCGTGGGGCGTTTGATCTGACGCAGCATCAGAATTCCTCAGGCAAGGACTTGTCCTACTTCGATGAAGCAGCTTGGGCGGTGTATGACAAGTCAGCCTTCAAGGGCGATAAGAAACGGGAGCATGAAGAGAAGGCCAAGTTCCGTTACATCCCGCATGTCATTGAGCCGTCGGCTGGCGCGGATCGGTTTACGCTGGCGGTGCTGTGCGAAGCTTACTCCGAAGACACGATGGATGGCGAGACCCGCACCGTCATGCGGTTCCATCCTCGCCTGGCTCCGGTGAAGGCGGCCATTCTGCCGCTGGTCAATAAGGAAGGGATGCCGGAGGTGGCGGAGAAGCTCTACCGGGAACTGAAGCGTGACTGGAACGTGCAGTTCGACGATGGCGGTGCCATTGGCCGACGTTATCGTCGCCAGGATGAGATCGGTACGCCGTTCTGTTTCACGATTGATGGCCAGACGTTGCAGGATCAGACGGTGACGATACGCTACCGGGATGATGGCAAGCAGGAGCGCTTGGCGATTTCAGAGGTGGCGGGGAAGTTGCGGGAAGCTCTGCGGGCTGGTTAGTAGTCATCACGCTCCGTCGTGATGACATAGGGTGCAATCGCTTTGCATCTAATACAAAGAACAAAGGTTATCACGCTACATGCATTGATACCTTTAACTGTGATTGGTTTATTGTCGCCGCGTCATCACGGCGGAGCGTGATGACTACAAACAGGAGATACACCATGCCTGCGATTACCCCTTTGTTCACTGCCCATGCTACCTCGGTTGGTGGCCGTAATGGCACCAGCAAGGCGGATGATGGTTTGATTGACGTGAAGCTGTCGGTGCCCAAGGCGATGGGTGGGCCGGGCAAGCCGGGGACGACGACGCCGGAGCATCTCTTTGCAGCCGGTTATGCGGCCTGCTTCGGCGGGGCTTGTGATTTCATGGCCAAGAAGCTGAACTTGAATCCGACGAAGCTGGAGATCAACTCAGCGGTGACGATTGGGACGATTCCCAATGGGTTTGGATTATCGGTGGTGATGAACGCCCTCGTGGGTGGGTTGTCCCAGGCGGATGCGGAGAAGCTGATCGCTGCGGGGCATGCATTGTGCCCTTATTCGAATGCGATCAAGGGGAATGTGGATGTGACGGTGACCGTGACAGTGGAGTAGAGTTGCGTTGTATTACTCCTCCCCTTTACCAAGGGGAGGCTGGGTGGGGTTCTTTCGGCGGTGGCAATAACCCCCTCTAGCTCCCCCTTGGTAAGGGGGAGAACCAGAAGGATGGGCTACGCCTCGATTGAGAAACCCCTCACCCCCAGCCCCTCTCCCCGGTGGGGAGAGGGAGAAATACTAAGGCGGTTGGCTCGTCGTTCTGATCAAGTTGCGGCCTACTCGTTCGGTGATCTGCTGACGGGTGGGCATCTTCCACGGTTCTTTGAATGGTGTGGCCGATGCGCTGCCGGGCGTGTTCAGGTTCACGGCGGGGGGAATGGCCTGCATGCGTGAGGTGCTCGTCGTAGGCCCAGTCTTGCTCGGCGGTGTTTTCGACTGTACAACGGCTGGTGGCGTTACCGTCTTGCGCACATTGCCGGGCGTTAAGCTGGCCCGGGGATGCGCGAAGAGGAGCAGGTCACTGGTAGTCAGTCTCGGTTCTATGGCTTTCATGATGACGACAACACCGGCGAAGTAGGCGGCGGCGTTGGAGGCTCCGGTGCTGGTCAGGCCATTGGTGAAGGTGGCCCTGGCATCGGCAATGATGACATCGGGTTTGCGGCGATGGTCGGCAGTGGCGCCGGTCGAAGAAGCGATGGTGGTATCGCCCACGGTTAAGACGAGGGGATTGTCAGCGGGGGGGTAAATCTCCCCTTTACCATTGGCATCGAGGAAGGGAACGCCTTCGAGGGCTTCACCGGTCTTGGGGCCTGCTGCTTCGTCACGGGTGGCGGTGATCAGCACACGCAGGCGGTCTTCGTTCGTCCAAAGTTGTGGTGTCTTGGTTCGTATCTTGATGCGATATTCGCCGGCAGGGAGATCGTTGAGCTGGACTCGTTCACGAGGATTGCGCGTCTCGCCGGGGCCTGCTGTCTTGTTGGCGACCTGCGTCAGTTCTGAAGCGGCCATGCGTTCGCCCTTATCGTTCTCGACGTAGAGATCAAGATCCTTGAAAGTGCCGGCGTCTTCCACTTCACGGTAGTCGTTCCAGGTGAGGGTGATGGTGACGCTGTTCTCATCGAGCCGATTGCGGAAGCGAAGAACGGTCGGATCAGGTCGGCCGGCAAAGCGAAGATCGCCACTGGCGGTCGAAGTGATCGGGCCGTCGTAGGTGCGCCTACCATAGTTTCCGGCGGCGTTGATCCAGATGATACCGGAAGCGAGGGCTTCGCTGACGGCACGATTGAGGAAGCCACGCCCATCGCCGTTGCCTGCTCCTTCAAAGACGCCGCTGAAGAGGATGATGTCGACATGCTCTTCGATGGCGTACTTCACCGCGCGGCGGAAGAGCGTGGGGCCGTTGGCGTTGAGGAGGTAGAACTTCGGGCCGTCGGGGTGATGGCCAGTGAGGCCCCAGACGATCTGTGCCATCGATCGACCATGGGTGTTGCCGGGGGCGAAGGGTTTGGTGTAGTCGGGGTCGCCGAGGTTGTGCTTGGCAATGAAGGCACGGTTGTAGTGTTCGACGACGACCGTGTTCAGCGGAAGGTAGGGCCGTTTTCCATCGACCCCATCGAAGCCGTAGTCGAGGACAGCGATCTTGACGTTGTCGATGCCGGAGATGTTGTTGTATTCAGCAGTGAGGCCAAGCTTCTGACGGGCAAGTTCGATGTTGGCCAGGCGAGCGACGGTGGTGGGTGCGGGTTCGACGTTGTTCTGAGCAACAGCATTCGGTGCCAGCGTGGCGATCAGGAATAGTGCTGTTAGCAGCCGACGCATGGGAGCGAACCAGACGAGAGAAGTTGTGGCAGGGGTCAGATGTGCTCATCTGCCCCCTGCATTCGGACAAAGGTATTGCACGTTTCGCAGGGGGCAACGGAGTACCGTTGACCCCTGCCACGCAGAAGGTATTTGTTACCAGCCGGTGGAGAAGCTGACGCCGCCCCAGGGTTGAGCGTAACTGACGCGGACCACGCCGCCCCAAGGTTGGTAGCATCCGCCCCAACCCCAGCTACCGCCCCAGCCGCCACGCCACCCACAGCTCCAGCCACCACCCCAACCGCAACCCCAGCCACGGCTGCAACAGCCCCAACCACCCCAGCCACAGCGCCGCCAGGATTGGGTGGGTGATTCCTTATCGAGTTCGGAAACTGCGGAAGTTAGCGAAACTGTATCGGTCGAAAGAGCAGCATTGGGCTGAACTTTCTTGGCGGATGAGTCGTTATCCATTTCCCCAGCGGTGAGGGGGAGAGCCAGGCCCACGGCGAGTGCCAGGCCGAGTAAAGAGCGTAACATCTTGCATCTCCTACAGATGTGTCGAATGATGGTTCGTGAGAGTCCCGTCTCTCAACATCCTGTAAACAACCATTCGGCCACGACTTGCGCCGTGGTAGCACAAGAATATCACATGATTGGTAGCGGAAGTCGCCAGACTTCCGATGTCGTCGAGAACGGAACTCTAGGCGAGTTCCGCTACGGGTTTATGTGCATGCCTGAGTGCATAGGCGAAGCCGAAGACGATGAGCATTTGCCCCGGGCCGTAGGTGGCCCAGACGAGGAATCGCAAGAGGGGCGTGCTGCCTTGGAACATTTCCCAGGCGATGACGGCATCGCTGAAGAGGAAGAGCGCTGCTCCGAGGGCAACCCAGAAGAACTGGCGATTTAAAAGAGCCAGGGCAGAGGTGATTCCGGCCGTGGCGGCCAGCAGTGCGCCGTAACCCAAGGCGGGGTAGTGCAGGGCAGGGTGTTGATCGCTTCGGGCGACGACGAAGTACCAGTTGAGGAAGCCGATCACCTGCCAGGCAGCGATGGCGAGCCACCACATGGCGTTGGCGGGCAGTTGCAGTTTTCGTCGGGTGACTTGTGCCGCCGAGATGTAGCAGAGATGGCCTAATCCAAAGAAGAGCATGCCGCCGATGGCAGCGTTCGGGAAGAGGCCGACGCCAATGAGTTCTGCCATCGCCAGGTCGCCGAGGAAGCCGAGGAACATGCCGAGAGCGACGAGGATGGCGATAGACCGAAGGTTCTGAGTGACTCTTGTGATGGTGACACAGGCAGCCAGCACGAGGATGAAACTACTCGCCATGCGGAGCAAGAGTTTCAGCGGCGGGTAATCATCGATCACGTTGAGATCGATGAGCAGGCTGGTGCCGAGAGTGAGGAACCAGGCGAGGAGGAGGAGTTTGTGCATTGGGATATGGTACGCACGGATGAAGCGATTGTAGTTAGATGCAGAGCCGCGCACGATAGTAAGCGGGTGGGGTGCCGTTCCACTTTCGGACTCCGCTCCCTACGGTCGCGGCTCTGGATACGAACGGAAATCAATATCCAATCGCCATGCCATCCTTGCGGGGTTCAGTGCCGCCGTGGAGCATACCGGTGACGGGGTGGATCATGATGCCCTGGTAGCCGCCGCCGTTTCGGGCGACTCGTTGGACGACGTGGCCACGCTTCTCCAATTCTTTGATGACGGCGTCGGGGATGCCTGGTTCGGCTTGCACGGTGCCGCCGTTGTTGGCCATCGCTTTGCCGGTGGGGGTGGCAGAGCCGGTGTGTTCCAATCTTGGGAAGTTGCCTGCTGCTTGCACGTTCATGCCGAAGTCGATCATGTTGACGAGGACTTCGACCTGACCTTGGGGTTGCATGTCGCCGCCCATGCAGCCGAAGCAGAACCAGGGCTTGCCGTCTTTGAGGACGAAGCCGGGGATGATGGTGTGAAAGGGCCGCTTGTGTGGTTCGAGCTTGTTGGGGTGCGTTTCATCGAGAGCGAACAGGCAGCCACGGTTCTGGATGGCGAAGCCGAGTTCGGGAGGCACGAGGCCTGAGCCGAAGCCGTTGTAATTGCTCTGGATGAACGAGACGCAGTTGCGATCCTTATCGACGACGGTAAGGTAAATGGTGTCCGATTGGCTTAGCTTTGGGTCGCCATGTTCGACCTTGGTCATGGCCTTGTTCATGTCTATGAGTTGACGGCGGCTGCTGGCGTAGTCTTTCGAGATGAGTTCTTTCACCGGTACCTTGCAGAACTCGGGGTCGGTGTAGAACCGGGCACGGTCGGCGTAGGCGAGTTTCTTGGCTTCGAGGAAGACGTGCCAGTAGTCGGCACTGCCTGGGCCCATCTTTTTGAGATCGTAGGCTTCGAGAGTGTTGAGCATCTGGAGTGCAGCGATGCCTTGCCCCGGTGGTGGAATGGCGCACACGGTGTAACCACGGTAGGTGGTGCTGACCGGTTCGACCCAGGTGGCTGCCGTCTCGTCGAAGTCTCTTTGGGTGAAGAGTCCACCGACTGATTGGGAGTACTTCAGCAGTTCAGCGGCGATGGGGCCTTTGTAGTAGGCATCGCGGCCCTTCTCGCCGATCTGACGATAGCACTTGGCGAGCTTGTCGTTCTTAAAGACTTCACCGGTGCGTGGACCACGACCATTGTTCGGATAGAAGATGGTCTTGAGGCCAGCCAGATTGGAACCGTTGTTGCGGGAGAGGAGTCGTTCGCCGCTGAGCCAGTAGCCGGCGATGACGGGGGAGACGGGAAAGCCCGCCTCGGCATATTCGATAGTGGGGGCAAGAACGTCTTTGAGTGGCAGCTTGCCCCACTTCTTCTGAAGTACGTCCCAGCCATCAACACAGCCGGGGACAGACCAACTCAGCGGGCCGCTGGAGGGAATGCTGTCGAGCCCCTTCTTCTTGAAGTATTCCATCGTGGCGGCATACGGAGCGCGACCACTGGCATTAAGACCATAGAGCTTCTTCTCTTTGTTGTCCCACACGAGGGCATAGAGGTCGCCCCCGATGCCACACGACATGGGTTCCATAAGGCCAAGTGCGGCATCGACAGCGATGGCAGCATCGACTGCGGAGCCACCTTTCTTCAAGATGTCGACGCCGATCTGGGCGGCGAGGGGTTGCCCGGTGGCGACCATGCCGTGCTGGGCGATGGTGGGGGAGCGGGGCCATTCGGAGCTTTGGGAGTGCAGACTGGCTTGGGTTAGTAAGCCAATGATGCAGACGAGCATGAGGTATCGCATGGCATTCTCTTAGGAGGATGACGCTGAGCTTACCATGCCGGGCAGCGTCACGCCATCGGGCCAGGTCTCTTTTGGCTCAAATCCCATCACATGCCTGGCCGGTTCCATATCGAAGCGAACCATGTGTTTGGGGATGCTCGTGGCGTAGACCACGTCGAAAGAACCTTTCGGACGATCCGACTTAACACAGCAGTCGAAGAAGCGGCCGGCGTCGCCGGGGCTGAGGTAGACATCCTGATCGCGCGGGTCACCGGCGATTTGAGTGACCTGGCCGGCATCTCTGGGGCAGAAGCCAAGACGCACCGCGATCACACTGAAGAAGCCCTGCTTGGCGTACGATTCGCCGATGGCTTCCAGGAATAACTTGGTACAGGCGTACCACCAACGGGGGGTAGGCGTGGCTTCGATCTTGATGGGGAAGGGGCCGTGGAAGGATTGATCCCAGACGACCTGCCCGGAACTGGCGAGGATGACCTGCTTGACCTTTGCCTTTCGGGCTGCTTCGAGGATGTGGTAGGTGGGCACCAGGTTGTTCGGCACCAGTTGGCTGAGGAAGTTGTCACCCGCTTCCGGTGGTAACGGCCAGACGGGATCATCGGGCGTGGCAGCGAGATGAATGATGGAGTCGACGCCCTTCATCTGTTCTTGAAGTAGTATCGGGTTCTGTAGCGAATCGACGATGGCATCGGGCAATCCGGGCGTCGGTCGGCTATCGATGCCGATCACTCGGTGGTTCTGACGAAGTAGTTCAGTTACGGCGGCCTGGCCGAGACGACCGGCGGAGCCGGTGACGAGGATGGTTTTCATGAGGAGAGGATAAGTAGTTTTGTCGGCTTCTCAAGAGGCAATCTCGTCCTTGGTCTCTGACCGAGGACGGGCTGCGATCCCAGCTCTGCCGGGAGTCAGATGATGAATGATGCTCTCTCCGTACTGGACTTCCGGCGGAGCCGGAGTTGCAGTGCGTCCCTGGTCGGAGCCTGGGAACGAGAAGGACTTTTTGTGTCATCCATGAATAGAAATGTCCCCCTGATTCACAATTAGAAATGTCCCCATAAGGCTGCCTCCGAAGGAGGCAGTGCATGGTGATGTTCACGATGAGTCGGAAGGAATTGTCACGAGTCGAGTGGCTGAGCCGGGTAAAACAGGGCGAGATGTCGCTTCGGTCGGCGTCGGTCAAGATGCAGGTGAGTTATCGCCAGGCGAAGCGGTTGTGGCGGCGTTACCAGGCCGAAGGTGAATCGGGGCTGGTTCATGGTCTTCGCGGGAAGCCCTCCAACCGGAAGGTGGACGACGCATTCCATTTACGAGTCGTTCAACTGTACCAGGAGAAGTATTCCGACTTCGGTGTGACGTTGGCGGCAGAGTGCCTGTTGGAGGAAGACAAGATCAATGTTCCCGTGGAGACGTTGCGTAGCTGGCTCAAGCGGGGCGGTCTCTGGCAGCGTCGTCGCAAGAGTCAGCCGCATCGGTCGTGGCGGCCACGGCGGGACCGTAGCGGCGAGTTGGTGCAGATCGATGGCTCGCCGCACGACTGGTTTGAGGGTCGCGGGCCGAAGGCGGTGCTGATGGAGATGGTCGACGACGCGACGGGGCGAACGCTGAGCCGGTTCTACGAGGAAGAGACGACGGAAGCGGCGATGGACCTGTTTGCCCGTTATGCGAAGAAGTATGGCTTGCCTCAGGCGTTGTATTCCGATCACGACAGCATCTACGAAACGAGCCTGAAAACCAGCACCAACGAGGCGTTGCGGGGTGAAGAGCCGTTGACGCAGTTTGGCCGAGCGATGAAGGAATTGGGGGTACATATCATCCTGGCAAACAGTCCGCAGGCCAAGGGCCGAGTGGAGCGACGTCATGGCGTGATGCAGGATCGGCTGATCAAGAAGATGCGACTGAAGAAGATCAGCGACATCGACTCAGCGAATCGATTTCTGGACGGCGGGTTCCTGGCCCAGGAGAACGTGAAGTTCGTGAAGCAAGCAGCGTGTCCGAAGGATGGCCATCGGCAGATTCCGAAGGGAGTTGATCTGAACGTGGTGCTGTCGATCCAGGAAGAGCGAGTGGTGCAGAACGATTGGACCGTGGTATGGCAGAACCGCTGGTTCCAGTTGGGGGCGGTCGAGCACAAGCAACGACTGGTGAAGAAGAAGGTGCAGGTATGTCGGCTGTTGGATGGCACGATGCGATTGCAGTACCGAGGGCGTGAGCTAGAGTGGAAGGAGTTGCCCCAGCGACCGGCTCGGAAGAAGGTGGCCAGGCCGAAACCGGCGGCGATCAGCAAGGCGGTGAGGAAGCCCAGGGCCGATCACCCGTGGCGAAAAAATCGGGCGGTGGTGTAGGGACTCCGCTCCGGCATCGCTGCGCTCGCCTACGCTCCGTCCCTACACCACCGCCCCCTCCCCAGGGGACATTTCTATCCATGGAACAATGGGGACATTTCTAATTGTGGATGACACGAGAAGGACTTTTTGCTGGCATCCTGCTCTCGATAGAGTATCCTGATCTTTCCCACCTGTTTGTTGTCGTTGTTGTCGAGGATTACCATGCTCCGCTTCTGGCTCGGTTGTGCCGTGTTGTTGTTAACTCTTCCATCGTTGATCGCCCAGCAGGAAAAGGGCAAGGAACAACAGAAGAATCCTGCCAAAAAGGAAGCTGCGAAGGAACCGGCTGATGCCTCGGTCACGCCGAAGGATCGCAAGGATAAGTGGTGGCAGGAACGCCATGAGAAGGTTCTGGAGCAGGCCAAGGCCAAGAGTCCGGCTGTGCTCTTCATCGGTGATTCAATCACCCAGGGTTGGGGCGGGGCAGGTAAGAAGGAATGGGAGAAGCGGTTCGAACCGATGAACGCCATCAACTTGGGCTTCAGTGGCGACCGTACCCAGCATGTGCTCTGGCGACTCACCGAAGGCAAGGAGATGGATGGTTACGTGCCTAAGGTGGCGATGATCATGATCGGCACCAATAACAGCGGCAACAACTCAGCGGAACAGATCGCTGACGGCATTGAAGCAATCGTCAAACTGCTGCGAAAGAAACATCCCCGTACCAAGGTGCTGCTGCTAGCGGTCTTCCCTCGTGGCGAGAAGCCCGACAACACACAGCGACTGAAGTTGATTGAAGTCAACAAGAAGATCAGCAAGCTCGACGATGGCAAATGGGTCACCTTCCTCGATATTGGCGACAAGTTCCTCGATAAGGATGGAAAGCTGCCCAAGGATATCATGCCCGACTTCCTCCACCTCTCCGAAAAGGGCTACGGCATCTGGGCTGATGCTGTTGAAGATAAGTTGAAGGAGATGGTGAAGTAGAGTCTTAGTTGTCAGTTGTCAGTTGTCAGTTGTCAGTTGTGTTTCCTTCTAACTGCTCTCCGAGGTTTCTCGATGTCTCTGATTCCTGCTCTGCTGTGTTCGCTTTTGCTGACGCCCGTGCCTTCGCAAGTACAGGCGGGGTTTACACCCATCTTCAATGGGAAAGACCTGAACGGATGGTATGGGTGGAACATTCATGCGGCCAAGAGTGGCCCGATGGATGTGGCCAAGCTGAGCCCTGAAGAACGAGCCAAGAAGATTGCTGAATGGACGGCTGATGCTGAGAAGCATTGGAGCGTGCAGAACGGCGAACTGGTCAACGATGGCCACGGCGCTTATCTGGCGACCCAGAAGAACTATCGGGATTTTGAGCTGGTACTCGAGTACCGGACGGTGCCGCTGGCTGACAGTGGCATCTACCTGAAGGCGACGCCCCAGGTACAGATTTGGGACTACACCGAGAAGGCGAAGTTCAACATTGGTGCGGACAAGGGTTCGGGCGGCTTGTGGAACAACAGTGCCGGGGCTAAAGGGAAAGACCCGCTGGTGCGGGCTGACAAGCCGTTCGGTGAATGGAACAAGTTCCGTGTCCTGCAGATTGGTGGTCGTACCACAGTGTATCTGAATGATCAACTGGTCGTTGATGACGCTGTGATGGAGAACTTCTGGGATCGAAAGAAGCCACTCTTCGTTGATGGGCCGATCATCCTGCAAACGCATGGCGGCGAGATTCGCTGGCGGAACCTGGGTGTGCGTGAGATCGGGGCTGACGAAGCCAACGCCTGGCTCCGGAGCAAGTCGGGTACTGGCTTTACCAGTATCTTCAACGGCAAGGACTTCGAAGGCTGGGCCGGGCCGATTGATAACTACGAAGTAAAGGACGGGGCGATCATCTGCAAGCCCAAGAAAGGTGGCACGATACATACCAAGGAAGAGTACGAAAACTTTGTGGTGCGGCTCGAGTACAAGCTGCCTCCCGGTGGCAACAATGGTTTGGCCATCCGCTATCCGGGCAAGGGCGATACGGCTTATCAGGGTATGTGTGAAATCCAGGTGCTCGATGATACCGCTGACATGTACAAGAAGCTTGATGCCCGGCAGTACAATGGTTCAGCTTACGGCATGACAGCCAGCCATCGGGGTTTCCTGCGTCCTATGGGGCAGTGGAACTATGAAGAAGTGACGGTAAACGGTTCCAAGATCAAGGTGGAACTTAATGGCACGGTCATTCTTGATACTGATCTCAGCAAGGTGACTGAGTACATGGCTAACTCGCCCCATCCAGGTAAGGATCGCACTAAAGGCTCGTTCGGCTTCGCTGGCCACAATGATCCGGTGCAGTTCCGGAATATTGAGATCAAGAAGCTGCCGTAAAGTGTTTGGTATTGTCTGACTCCTCCCCTTTCCAAGGGGAGGTTGGGTGGGGTAGGCGATGGCAGTGACTTCCACCGAAGTACCCCCTCTAACTCCCCCTTGTAAAGGGGGAGAACCAGAAGAGTTCTCTTATGAATTGCTTGCATCATCATGCTCATGACCTAGCCTTGCTGCATGAAATTCTTCATTGTCGGCGGATTCATTCTCGGCGCGATTGTCACCTTGGTGGGGATCTTTCTTTTTGCAGACAAGATTGACTACATCGCCAACGGCATCAAGACGCCGGGCAAGGTGATTGACTTTGAAGTCGATACCGTATACGAGAAGAAGGGTAAATTTCAGGGTATTACACGCACCGTGTACTATCCCATTGTGGAATACTCCTTCCAGGGGCATCGGTATGAGCATGTTCACCGCGAAAAGCAATTTGATCAGATGAGGCCATTCTCGAATAGTCAGGGTGTGACGTTGCTTTGCTCAGCCAAGCAGCCTAACAAGCCGTTCGTGGGTACGGTGTATCAATTGGTGATGACGAAGATGTTTGTGGCGGTGGCGGGGTTGGCTGTGATGCTGGTTTGTGGCGTCATGTGGATCATCGCCTGGTTACGAGGCGACCTTGAAGATCGCCCGGTGAGTTATGTGAATCAAGCAAGATATTGAAAGAGATGCTTCTTCTTTGGGAGGGCGAGGCTCCTGCCGAACTGCAAGCGATTGCAAACATAGCTCGGCAGGAGCCTCGCCCTCCCGATACACTGAATAGAGTTGGTGTTTCAGAAGGAGCAGTGATGTTGCGTTGGCTGTTGGCATCATTCCTGGCTGTGATCTGTGCAGTTGAGACATCAGCTGACGACAACTGGACGCATTGGCGTGGGCCGAACGCCAATGGCACAGCGCCGCAAGCTGATCCGCCCACGAAATGGGACGGCCCCACGGGCAAGAACATCAAGTGGAAAGCCCCGTTAGTAGGGCGTGGCAGTGCGACTCCAATTATCTGGGGGAGCCAGGTCTTCATAGTCTCGGAACAGAAGACCGATAGGGAAGCCAAGCCCGAAGAGATACCCAAGCCGATCACGGGTGTCGAGCGGATGACGACGCCACCCAAGCACTTTTATCGCTTCCTCGTTACCAGTTATGATCGTGCCACGGGTAAAGTGAACTGGCAGAAGATCGCCACCGAAGCGGTACCCCACGAAGGTCACCACGAAACGCACAGCTATGCGGCTGGCTCGCCCACGACTGATGGCGAGCGGCTCTATGTTTCCTTCGGCTCGTTCGGCATTTTCTGTTACGACCTGAAGGGCAACAAGCTGTGGGAGCGTCAACTGGGCCGACTGACTACCCGTAGAGGTTGGGGCGAAGCGGTGACGCCGGTGCTGTACAAGGGATCGCTCCTGCTGAACTGGGATCAGGAGTTGGACTCGGCGCTCTACTGTCTGGATGCATCGACAGGCAAGACGGTCTGGAAAGCCAATCGAGATGAAGTGACGACGTGGACGACCCCCTTTGTCACCGAATATCAAGGCAGAACACAAGTGATCATGAACGGCACCAGGGCGGTGCGCAGCCATGACTTGGCTGATGGCAAGGTGATCTGGACGTGGTCGGGGATGACAGTGAATGCGATACCATCAGTGTTTCGGTACGGCGATGCAGCGATTGCGGTGAGTGGCTACCAGGGGTCGCAGGCGGTTTCGATCCCGCTGTCGTCGCAGGGGGACCTCACCAAAGAGGGGAAGCTGAACTGGCGATATCAGGCTGGCACGCCGTATGTTCCCTCGGCTGTCCTGGTGGGGGATCAGCTTTGTTTTTGTGCTGCGAACACCAACGTGTTAACGGTGCTCGATGCGGTTACCGGGAAGCCGGTGCAGGCGGGGGTACGGTTGCCTGGTGTTCGCCAGTTCTATGCTTCCCCTATTTACGCCGGCGGCAGGCTCTATTTCACTGACCGTGATGGCGTGACGCAGGTGTTGAAGCCGGGGAAGCAGCCGAACGTGGTGGCGACGAATAAGCTCGATGATCCGGTGGATGCTTCGCCGGTGGCGGTGGGGAAGCAGTTGTTTCTTCGTGGGGAGAAGTTCTTGTATTGCATCGAAGGGCAGGAATAAGGTTGGTGGTTTCTCGACACTTTCTTGACACTTTCTTGACATGCTGGTACCCTTGCCGTAGAGGCAGGCATGTTTGAACCACGCTATCGTATCACCGGCAAAGTGGCTAAGGCGCTCATGGCTATCGAAGCGGATCGCCAGATCGTTTCGGCGTTGCCTTTGACCGTACCGATGCTGGAATCACTGCGAAGGTCGGCCAGACTACTCTCAACACACTTCTCCACGCAGATCGAAGGCAACCAGCTCAGTCCTTCTCAGGTGAAGGCCGTCGTCGAGGGAGAAGGTAATTTTCCGGGCAGAGAACGGGATGAAGCGGAAGTTCGACATTACTTCGAAGCCTTGGAGTTTGTGGAAAAACGGGGTGCGAAACGATTGGACCTCGACGAGAAGGAAGTGAAAACGATTCACGGGTTGGTGATGACGGGCAAGGCGAAGCCCACTCCCTATCGAAAAGCGCAGAATGTCATTCGTGAGACACGGACAGGCCGTACCGTTTACATGCCACCCGAAGCAAATGATGTTCCTGACTTAATGCGTGACCTGGTGCGTTGGGTCAATGCCACGCTCTCTGAGGGGGAGTTGCCGGTGCCAGTCGTGGCAGCTCTGGCACATTACCAGTTTGCGACGATCCATCCCTACTTCGACGGGAACGGCAGAACTGCCCGGCTTTTGACTAATCTGCTCCTGCATCGGAACGGGTATGGTCTCAACGGTATTTACTCACTGGAAGAGTACTACGCAGCCAACCTCAATAGCTACTATGCCGGTCTCACCGTTGGTAAGAGCCACAATTATTATTTTGGACGTGCTGAGGGAGATGTCACACCATTCATCACATACTTCTGCTATGGTATGGCTGAAGCTTTTGCTAAGGTAAGGGCACGGGCAGAGCAGGCAGATCGCGAGGGGCCGGTCGATCATAAGCAGTTGCTGCGCGAACTCACACCTCAGCAGCGGCATGCTCTTGGCTTGTTTCGGAAGGTTCAGCAGGTGACCAGGAATGATGTGGCTTCTTTCTTCAAGCTACCCGCACGGCAAGCCTATCTGTTATGTACAAGATGGCTGAAAGCAGGGTACATCGTGATCGGCAACGAATCGACCAAGGGGCGCAGCTATCGGCTGGCGGAGAAGTTTGAGCAGTTGGCGGATGCTAAGAGGATATAGATGGGGTGCTTCTTTTTGCTGTTCGCCCATTTGGCTTAAACAAATAAAGCTAAGGATTACGATAGCGCCACTATGATACCGAATCGAAGTCAACTCCAGTGATCCCTTTGTGTTTTAGATGCAACATTAACTCTTCCGAGACGACTTCGACCACATCCCACCCTTTGACTCGCAAAAGGTGTGTGTTTGCTGGAATGCGATGCGACGCTAGCTTGAGGAGTAATATGTGTCGAGTTTCCTGTTCAGCTTCCACCAACGGTGAATAAACAGTTTTATCTACGTCAATGCAATCAAATGACTGTAGTAAATTCAGAATGAACCACTTATCGGTCCTGTCAGAAATAGTTGCAGGAATGAGTTGATATCCAACATTAGTGACCTCCATTATTGCCAACGCCATCCTTGCTGAGATAACAGTTGCCATAAAGGCAGTTTGATTGTAATCCGCTATTTTCCCATCATGATAGATGTTCACACAGATAGGGTTCATATAGCTAACATTTTCTGATCTGCAAAATGACCATGGATCGATAAGGTCGCTCGACTGGCCATTGCCAGGCAAACTCAGTGACCAGAAACCTCCGCCTTGTATCCTCAGGCTATAGTAGTTGCTAGGCATGCTGCTCTCTGTGGTCTGTTATTTGTTTCAAGATTAATTAGATTGTTAAGCAGAAGTTTGTTTAAGCCCAAGCACTTATGGTATTGCCGATACTCGGCTGACTATGCTTCAGCGATCTCGGTCTTATTTTCAACTGAATACGCAGTTTCGTCAAGTCGCATGCTTCTGTCTTGTTCATCAAAGTTGATGCTCACAACTCAGTTAGAAGAGTGCCGCCCATTCCTCGTTCCGAAAACTTCCCCACGTCACCTTGAAACCCCACACCCCTCCCCCGAATAATAGGCCGGGCCCGTTTCCCTGCATCTCTCACAACAAAGCCTATTCCGTGCTTGCATCACAAGGCAACCGGCGATAGTTTAGTAGCAGTGAATGTACTCTCATCGAACTAACCACGATGCCTGAAAAGACATGGACGTTGCCCGAGGTTCAGCGACACATCAAGGCTCTTTACGGGGCCAAGGATGAATCGCGCGGCATTGAAGGCACGTTCATGTGGTTCATGGAAGAAGTGGGCGAACTATCTGCTTCTTTGCGTGGCGATGCCAGGCATCCGCTGGATGAAGAGTTTGCTGACGTGCTGGCCTGGCTGGCGACGCTGGCCAATGTGGCGGGAATTGATTTGAGCGATGCATTGAGCCGTAAGTATGGCATGGCCTGTCCGGGGTGCAAGCAAGCACCCTGCGGCTGTGTCGGTGAGAAGCCATAGTGCGGGAGTACCCGCAGGAGCCAGAAGCAAACAAGTCCTTCGTACCGGGCGTAGGATGGAGAGCATTAAACTAATGGATGAGTCTTTCATGGCACGACGATTTCACTTTGCATCAAGCATTCTTGGTTGGCTCATCGCTATCGCTTTTCTTGTTGCTCCGTCTGTAGCTGTGGCTCAGGTGCCACCTGAGAAGCAGATTCAAATTACCGATATACGAGTCGGCTTTCCCGCTGGGTCTCTCGATCTCTATAAGGAAGGCAAGTGGGTACCGGTGCTGGTGACGGTGGGGCCACCCAAAGAGGTGAACGTCATCCCGGGAGATTTCCAGGGGACGATTGAAGTCAGCACCAAGGACAGCGACGGTTGGAACACTCACATCTTCAAGGACAATGTTGTTGTCACCAGAGAAGCCAATCGGGCTGTCTTTCAGAACTACATTAAAGTCTCTGACGCCGCCAGTTTCAATGGCGTCATCGTGAGGCTGCGCGGCAAGCTGGGTACGACAGACATTAATCAGACTTACTCTTATCCGCAGAATGATCGTACACGCAATAATGTGCAGTATGGTGTAGACCATGAAAAGCTGCTGGTCGTCAATATTGGCAACTCCTATGGATTTGTTTCTGCTGATGACAATGAAGAGTTGACCAACTCAAGCGGTCGGTCGGGGACACCGCAGCAGATGCCTCGCCGGGCTGCCAGCCCCAATAAGATCTTTGAACTGCCTGATCGCTGGTATGGTTATGAAAGCGTCGATGCTGTGGTCATTGCTACTGGCGGTAACTTCGGTAACAGCCTGGCCCAGCAATTGGCTCGCGATCCGGTGCGACGGGATGCACTAGAGCAATGGGTGCTTCAGGGTGGCCATCTTATTATTTCGGTTGCCGGCAATGCCCAGATGGTGGCAAGCCCGACGGACTTTCCTCTGGAACCGCTTTTCCCCATGAAAGTTGATCGTAGCGGGGCGGAGAAGGAAGCACGGCTCGATGGCTTGCGTGATTTCATTGTTCAAGCGATTCCCCAGAATATCCGAAAAGCTAAAGGTGAAATACGGGGGCCGAAGGTGCCCTATGCCCGGATGGAAGCCAAGCCTGGGGTTAAGGCGTTAAGTGCTTCGGTGGTAGGCGATGAAGCGGGATCAAAACGTCCGCTCATTGTGCGATCACCTTATGGCTTGGGGAAGATCACGCTGATCGGCTTTGACACCAATACGGAAGCGTTTCAATCGTGGGAACACAAGCACGATTTCTGGGGAGCGATCCTTGATGCCCGCACGGTGACTGCCCAGACCAACAATTACTATGGCAATAGCCGTGATGACGCATCACTTGCCTTGGCCAACCGTATCGAAGAGTTCGGAGACGTGCCGGTGATATCGTTCGCTGTCGTGGCGATGTTTATCGCGTTCTACATCATTCTCATCGGCCCGGTCGATTACTTCGTTCTCAAGAAAGTGTTCAAGCGGCTCGAATATACCTGGATCACTTTTCCCACCGTAGTGCTGCTGGTAAGCCTGGCGGCATACTATGGCGCGTACTATTTGAAGGGCGATAAGCTTCGCATTAACAAGGTTGACCTTGTTGAAATTGACATCGCCCGTGAGCGGGTAATGGGCATGAGCTGGTTCGCGATCTTCAGCCCGCGGTTGCAGAATTACAATGTCGATCTGGAACCACAGGGTGTCAGTTCCGCCACGCCGACCCTTTCCTGGCTGGGCCGCTACAGCATGTACAGCGGTTCGCGCATGGTCGGGCAAAGTCAGGGCGGTTTGTTTGAGCGCGACTATGACTATACGCCCCAGGCTACGGGCCTTCGTCGAAATTCCTATTCAGGTGTGGTCGCAGAAATCGCTGGAAGGACGCTGGCTGGGAACGCTGGATAGAACCCGTTTGCCTGTTGAGAGCACCCTGTCTAAAGAGCGACTGTACATTACCGGCAAGATTCGCTCGAAACTGCCTGTTACCCTCTACGGGGCCAAGCTCTTGTTCGCCGACAAGGTTTGGAATCTGGGTGATATGCCCCCGGACAAGGAATTTGATCTTGATAAAGTTGAACAGAATTCCTCAGGCGTGATGAACGCCAGCTACTTTGAACGCAAGCTGGCCCGCAGCGGCGACAACGCTCAGCAGCCTGACTTTGCGGCGGATATGAACGGGCTTCTCTTTGCCAGTCGTTCGAGCGACGGCAACACCAAGCCGAACGAGTTTCTCCGTTTCCTGAACCAAAGCTGGCGGCTGAAGGATTACGGCGAGGCAGTCCTGATCGGAACGCTTGCCGATGAGTATGGCGATGCAGTCAAGCTCAACCAGGGTGGCGTCTTAGGCACCAAGTTCAAGCTCACCAATGGAGAAGGCTCTGATCTGGTGACGGGCACCATGCGGAAATCGACTTTCCTGCGAGTGTTCATCCCAGTGAAAGAAAGCTCTTCGGGACCTTAATCGGTCGTACGGTAGTGTTATCGGCCTTCATACATTTTGCTTTTGGAATCTATCATGATCGAAACGCGCGACCTGACGAAGATGTATGGCGAACTGTACGCCCTCAACCGATTGAACCTGAAGCTTGAAAAGGGCGATGTCTACGGGTTCATCGGGCCGAACGGCGCCGGCAAAACGACGACCATGCGTATTCTGGCCACGCTGCTGACGCCTACTTTCGGCGAAGCGAACGTGTGTGGTTACTCGATCTACAAGAATGCTCAGGATATTCGCCGGTCGATTGGCTACATGCCCGACTTCTTCGGCGTGTACGATGACATGAAAGTCATCGAATACCTGGAGTTCTTCGCGGCGGCCTACCGGATCAAAGGCCCGGCTCGGCGCAGAAGTGCGATCAAGTCCTCGAACTGGTCGATCTTACCTACAAGAAGGAAGCGCTGGTTACGAGCCTTTCTCGTGGTATGACCCAGCGATTGGGCCTGGCCCGCGTGCTGCTCCATGAACCGCTGGTGCTGCTGCTCGATGAACCGGCCAGCGGTCTCGATCCCCGTGCCCGTATCGAGTTCCGTGGCTTGCTGAAAGAGCTGCGGAACATGGGCAAGACGATTATGATCAGCAGCCACATTCTCCCTGAGCTGCGGGACATTTGTAATAAGATCGGCATCATTGAACGCGGCCAGCTTCTTTATGATGGCAGCGTCAACGATGCGCTACGGCGAGTGAACCCTCAGCGTGTCTATCTGGTGCGCGTCTCCGATCGCCCCAGCGAGGCGATGAAACGGCTGGAGGGGCATGGCAGCATCAGCAAGATGGAAGAACGCAAGCTGGTCATCCCCGAAGACGGCATCGATACTATTCAGATTGCGGTGACTCTTGGCGAAGGCATTACCGACAGCAGCTTCATCCCCGAAGTGCTCCTCCCCGCCGGGTTCAAGTTGCAATCCATGGTGGAAGAAGAGATCAACATCGAAACAGCGTTCATGCGGCTGACGAAGGGGATTACGAACTAGGGGGTTCGCCAGTTCTCGAGAGACAGCCCGGGAATACGGGCGAAGTCGCTATCAGTGGTGACGATGGTGCAGTTGCCGAGAGTGAGAGCGATGGCGGCGGTTTGGATATCGACTTGCTGAATTGGTTGGCCTGTTCGTTTCAGCATGGCAGCGATGTCGCCATAGATGACTAATGCTTCTTTAGTGTAGGGCCAGCAGGCCAGTGCCGGTAAACGATGGTTAATCTGTTTAATGAACTTATCGGGATCGTTGCCGGCTTTTGCACCGTAATACAACTCTCCGACTACAGGGATTGTCGTACCGATGATAGCACCAGTCAATCGGCATTGATTGGCAAGCTTGTCTAAGCCATGTCGGCGATAGACATAATCGCTGAGAATGCCTGTATCGAAAAGATATCGTCTCATGGAAGGAAATCGCTGATGTCCTGATCCGTGATCAGGCTATGTTGACCGAATTCCTTGATTTCACGTTCCATCCGATCGGCTTCTTCATCGGTTATTGTTATGACATCCTGGGCGTCGACCATTGCTATCCAGCGGGCAATGCTCTCTGGATCTGTTCCTTGTTCTTCTTCCGTCATGAACCCAGGCACAGTCTCAACAAACGAATCATCGACTTTCACTCGTCTGCCTTCCGGCCAAGGCGAAGCTTTATCAAGTTTGACCTTTCCATTCCGAATCGTTCCCAGCACTGAGCTCATGTTCCACCTCCTTATCCAAACCCATTCTACCCTTTCGCCCGGAAGGTAATCAACCCTTGTTCATCGTCATATTCAGCGACGACGGTTTGGCCGTCGCGGATTTTACCGCCCAACAGGGCACGGCTGAGCGGGGTTTCGAGTTCCTTCTGGATCGCTCGCTTGAGCGGTCGAGCGCCATAGGCTGGGTCGTAGCCGGTGGCCAGCAGGTGCTTCCTGGCTGAGTCCGAGAGTTCCAGCTTGATATGCCGCTCATCCAGCCGCTTGACCAACCGTTGCAGTTGAATGTCGATGATCTTCGTGAGGTCTTTTTCGCTCAGGGCGTGGAAGACGACCGTTTCATCGATGCGGTTAAGGAATTCGGGACGGAAGTGCTGACGCAGTTCATCCATCACCGCTGCTTCCATCTGCTCGAAGGCAGCCCCGCTGGACTTGCCCGAGTATTCGAGAATACGGCGTGAGCCGATGTTGCTCGTCATGATGAGGATGGTGTTTTTGAAATCGACAACTCGGCCCTGCCCATCGGTCAATCGGCCATCGTCGAGGATTTGCAGCAGCACGTTGAAGACATCGAGGTGGGCCTTTTCGATTTCATCGAGCAGGATAACAGCGTAGGGCCGACGGCGAACCGCTTCGGTAAGCTGGCCGCCTTCTTCGTAGCCGATGTAGCCGGGCGGCGCGCCGAGGAGCCTGCTGACGTTATGCTTTTCCTGGTACTCCGACATATCGATGCGGATCAGCGCCGCGTTCATCGTCGAAGAGCGTATCGGCGAGCGCGCGAGCCAGTTCGGTCTTGCCAACACCGGTAGGGCCCAGGAACAGGAAGGAGCCGATGGGCTTCTGCGGGTCTTTCAGACCGGAGCGGGCACGCATGACTGCTTCAGCAACAGCACGCACAGCATCTTCCTGGCCGATGACCCGCTTGTGCAGATCATCCTCTAGGCCGAGCAACTTCTGTGATTCACCGGCAAGCAGCCGAGTGACGGGCACACCGGTCCAACGGCTGACCACTCGGGCGATGTCTTCCTCATCCACCTCTTCCTTGATGAGGCGATGACCTTGATCGACAGCGGTCAACTTGGCTTCGGCATCCTTGAGTTGGCCTTCGAGCTGTGGAAGAATACCATACTTGAGCTCAGAAGCCTTCGAGAGGTCGCCCTGGCGGGTGACCACATCAACCTGCTGCTTCGTCTCGTCGATCTTCTCACGCAGACTGCGCAGCGACTGCACGGCATTCTTTTCGGTCTGCCAGCGGGCTTGCAGCGTGGTGGCCTTCTCTTTCACCTCGGCCAGTTCCTTTTCGAGCTTGCTCAGCCGATCCTTGGAAGCAGCGTCCCGTTCTTTCTTCAGAGCCTGCTTTTCGATCTCCAGCTGCATCATGCGGCGGTTCGCTTCATCAAGCTCGGCGGGCTGGGAATCAATCTCGGTACGCAACTTGGCTGCAGCCTCATCTACCAGATCGATGGCTTTATCCGGCAGGAATCGCTCGGTGATGTAGCGATTGGAAAGCACCGCCGCAGCGACCAGGGCTGCATCCTGAATCCGGACGCCATGATGCACTTCGTACCGTTCCTTGAGGCCACGCAAGATCGAGATGGTATCCTCGACGCTTGGCTGATCGACCAATACCGGCTGGAAGCGGCGTTCAAGTGCTGCATCCTTTTCCACATGCTTGCGATATTCATCCAGCGTCGTTGCCCCGATGCAATGCAACTCGCCACGAGCCAGCATGGGCTTGAGCAGGTTGCCCGCATCCATCGCTCCGTCTGCTTTACCTGCCCCGACGACAGTGTGCATTTCATCGATGAAGAGAATGATGTCGCCTGCCGCTTCCTGCACTTCCTTCAGCACCGCTTTGAGGCGTTCCTCGAACTCACCCCGGAACTTGGCCCCGGCAATGAGGGCACCCATATCGAGGGCCACGACCTTCTTGTTCTTGAGGCCTTCGGGCACATCACCCCGGATGATGCGCTGAGCAAGCCCTTCCACGATGGCGGTCTTGCCGACGCCCGGTTCGCCGATGAGCACCGGGTTGTTCTTGGTACGCCGACTGAGCACCTGAATGACCCGGCGAATCTCTTCATCTCGGCCGATGACCGGATCGACTTTGCCCTTGGCGGCCAGCTCGGTGAGATCGCGGCCATACTTCTGGAGTGATTGATAGGTGCCTTCGGGGTTCTGGGTCGTCACGCGCTGGGCTCCACGAACGTCTTTGAGTGCTTTGAGAAGTTCATCACGAGTCAGGCCGGCTTCCTTGAGCAGCTTGCCCGTGGTGCCGGTGTCGTTCATCATGGCGATGAGGAGATGCTCGACGGAGACGAAGTCGTCTTTCAGTTTCTTCGCTTCGTCCTCAGCGGTAGCCATCAGCCGATTGAGCCGGCCCGCCACGTAGACCTGGTCATCGCCGCCACTGACTTTGGGAATCTTGTCGAGTTCGACTTCGAGCCGTGCCTGGAGAGCTTTCGAGTTGGCACCGAGCTTAGTGAGGATGGCGGAGGCGAGGCCTTCGTCTTCTTGAAGAAGAGAGAGCAACAGATGCTCGACATCCATCTGTTGATGGTGCCGTCGCAAGGCGAGGTTCTGCCCCGCTTGGAGGGCTTCTTGTACTTTTTCAGTCAGTTTGTTGGGGTTCATAGGTGTTCATCAAAAGAAAAGAGCCGGGTTGCGTTAGCGCCCGGAGGAACCCGGGGCGCGTTCATCGATACGGAAACGCAACGTGGTTATTATAGGGATGAACTAATAATTTTCGGCGAGGTTACTCCGGGTGCTGACGCATCCCGGCTCTTGGAGTTAAGTTTGATCAGACTAGGGCTTGGGTACATCCAACTGTTTGCAGATCACCTTCACGAGTGGCTCTGGTATCTCACGATGGCGTGGCAAAGGAGCACGTCTGTTGTTCAGATTATTCTGCAAGATGGTATGACTGCTTCCTTCACGGAGAATAGTGCAGTGATGCTTTGCCAGATGCTGGAGAAAGTCGCGACGTTTCATACGCCCGCTGGGCTTAAGGGTTGAACATCGATTTGATTGCTGGCGTGAAGCAGAAGATAAATAGGTTCGATAATGTCCGCATCGGGTTTCTTGATCGACAGTAAAGGTTTGGGAAGCGGCTCGCTCAACGAGAGGTTGGTCTCCGCCATGTCGAGAAGGGCAGCAGAGAGGCTTGTTCGGGCTTCTTCCAGAGTATTGCCGAACGAAACAGTGCCGGGGAAGTCCAGGACTTCTCCCAAGCAGATTTCGCCTTCAAAGCTGTAGGCTGCGGTGTAGGTGATCATGAGGGTATTGTAGCTTGGCCAAGTAGAGCTTGCCTAGTGCGATTTTAGATTGGGTGCCACGGTCTCGGTACTCTGTGTTCGTTGGCGTTGCACGTTCGGTACTGTTATGGAGTACCGAAACAGTGGCAGCCTTTCAAGAATAACATGCTGAGCTCAACCTATTCCTTGAATAGTCTTAGCCTCATCGTACCGAATATGCTCGGGGAGCAAAAGATTCTTGAAGTGTTCCATACGCTTTATCAACTCAGCCTGATCGAGTCGGTAGTGCATTGGGTAGGTAGAAACTGCCTGGTCAAGTTGTAGTTCTGAAGGTAATTGCCAGGGATAATTATGTTTTGAAAGATAATCGAGCATGGATTCGTGCCAAAGTCGCTGATCTTTGGGCCGTTGCAAGTACTCTTCAACCGATAGTGGCTTCTGAACCTCCAGACGCAAGTGTTCATTCCAGTCGAGAAGTTGTTGAGGAACTTGAATTGCTTTTTGAAACTGAGTCATCAATGCCGGAATATTGAATGGCCCATGAATGGACTTGCCGAGAGATTGAATCGTAAGGCAACTGAAGGTTTGGCCAGCCAATGCTGCTGCTGTGGCGCGGTGGTGACCATCCAGCAGCAATGATGCTGTATCCAGGAGTTTCAATGCCAAGCCCGGGTGCATGGCAAACCGTTCTTTTGCATGCCCCAAAGAATCAAAAGAGAAACAGGAAGGGTGTTGTGAAGGCACAAGATAACATGGCGGCGGATCATCAGGAATCGAAATGTCTGATTCATCGCACTGTTGTGGTATCTCCATTTGTTGGAGCGTTTTGAGAAACTCCCAATCATAGGGGTTCCAGCAACGCATAGTCTGGAAGGCGTCCCAGAAGAAATTACCATGACCATCGGTGGGATAGTAGTCAAGCAGGGTGATGTAATAGTAGCCAACCGGAAGAAGTTCCAGGATCGGCAGAAGTCGGTCGATCCATAGTTTTGCGGGCTGCTGAAAAACATCTATTATCAGTGATTCGACCAGTTGCACCAGCTGAGTGACATCCTCGGCTCCTTCGCACCCTGCTTGAATCAATTTGGTGCAGGTAGAGCAGCCGGAGGCTTGCCAGAAGACGAAGGGCTTGTCGTGAAGGGCAATGAAACAATCGACCAATTCCTGATTGTTCCACACTCGCCCAGTTCTGACTTCGACTTTTCGCAGGACACCTTTGCCGGCACCGTTCCAAAAGAGAACGCCGGGATAAGGATAAGGAGAGATGGCAGGCAACTCATGAACTATCAGCGGAACATCGAAGTACGGTTTCTTCTTTCCATGTTGTTTGCACCAATTATTGGCAGTTTGCATGGTACTGTAACCCCTTCGGGGTAGGAAGCTAATTTTCTTCTTCTCCGGGGGTATCGCTTCGCTCAACCCCCGGCTAATAGCTGTGATCCTCCGGGATCATTGCATCTACTACTTCGCCGGCCGCAACAGCGGAAACAGAATCACATCCCGAATCGTCTGGCTGTTCGTCAGCAGCATGCACAACCGATCAATGCCAATGCCTAAACCACCTGCCGGGGGCATGCCGTAGCGCAACGCCGTCACGAAGTCCATGTCCATCTTCGCCATCGAATCGTCTTCTTTCATTCCGGTGAGTTGGGCGCGGAAGGTGGCTTCCTGGGTGTCGGGGTCGTTGAGTTCGGTGTAGGCGTTGGCTATTTCCATGCCGAGGACGTAGCACTCGAAGCGTTCGGCAATGAACGGATCGGTCAGCTTCCGCTTGGTGAGAGGGCACAGGGCTGCGGGGTAATCGTAGACGAAGACGGGGCGGCCGAGCTTGGCGAGGGCCGGTTCGACGACGATTTCGAAGAGGAGATGGATGAGGACGGGGTGGTCCTTTCCCGTGGGGTCGATTTCGAGTTTGCGGGCTGCGGCTTCCACGGCCTTAGGATCACGCATGTCGACGCCGACGTGTTCCTGGAAGAGGTCGGCGTACTTTTGGCGGAGCCAGGGAGTGGTGAAGTTAATGCTTCGATCACCATAAGGAAGAGTCATCATTGACCCCCTCACCCCCGGCCCCTCTCCCTCCAGGGGAGAGGGGAGCATGTGGGCGTCCCCTTCTTTCGTGACGGGTGTGGTGATCATGCTGGCGGCTACTTCTGACTTTGGTGGGGGAAGGTTCTTGACCAGTTTTGCTACCAGCCTTTCGGTCAGGTCCATCATTGTTTCGTAGTTGCCGTAGGCCTGGTAGAGTTCCATCATCGTGAACTCTGGGTTGTGCTTGGGGCTGATGCCTTCGTTGCGGAAGACACGACCCATTTCGTAGACCTTGTCGAACCCGGCGACGAGGAGCTTCTTGAGGGGCAGTTCCAGGGCGATGCGCAGGAATAGCGGGATGTCCAGAGCATTGTGATGGGTGGCAAACGGACGGGCAGCGGCGCCGCCGGCGATGCTGTGCAGCACTGGGGTTTCGACATCGAAGTATCCTTCTGCGGCGAGGAACTCGCGTATGCCAGCCATGATCTTGAGGCGGGCTTCAGCCTTGGCGCGGAGTTCGGGGGTGTAGATGAAGTCGAGGTAGCGATGACGGAGAGCGAACTCTTTGTCCTCAATGCCCGACCACTTATCGGGATGAGGGTTAAGCGACTTGCCATGGAAGTGCAGCGCCTCGACGAAGAGCGTCAGTTCGCCGACTCTCGTCTTGCCCAGGCGACCGGTCACACCGAGGAGATCGCCGAGGTCGAGCAGATCGACGAGTTGCCAACTGGTCTCATCCACCTGTTTCTGGCCGATCATGAGCTGAATCTTGCCGGTGCGATCGGCGAGATCGATGAAGCGGAGCTTGCCCATCTTGCGGTAGGTCATCACTCGACCGGCGGCTTTGATCTGCGGGCCGGTGGCGGGGTCTTCGGGGACCTCCATCTGGCGGATGTCGGCGATGGGGGTGCGGCCATCAAACCGGCTGCCCCAGGGATCGATCCCCAGGGCGGCGATTTGTTCCAGCTTGGTGCGGCGCGAGGCTTCGAGTGATTCCATGATTCGCTTTAGTACCTGATGATGAGGAAGACCATCATTCTACTGAGATTCATGGGGATGGAGGCGGGTTCGGTGAAGTGCGTTTAAGTCGATGCTCCCCCTCACCCTCAACCCCTCTCCCTCCAGGAATGAGGGGAGAACCTAAATGATCTCGACGGAACTCTTGGCGAGTTCCGCTACGTGGTGAGGTCAAAGGAGGAACCGGGGGTGGGCGTGGCGCTGCTGTGGGCCGGGGTAGCCAGCGTGTGCCAGGATTTGATGTCGAATCGGCTGTGAGGAGAAGTGCTGAGGTCTTTGGAACAAGCTTCGTAGGCTTCCTTACCCTGGGGGTAGATTTCGTGAGGCAGCAGGCATCCCGTTTCCCGATACATCAGGATTTCGCCGGGCTGCCCTTCGGGGGCGGCGACGATTTGGGGCAGCGTAGCCTGGGCCATCTGTAGGAGTTCCTGTCCCGATTCGGAACTGGGCGTCAGCATCAGGCAGAATGCTCCCTGGCGTGAACGCTTGTTTTCCATCAGATCAGGTCGAGCATCTCGATAGCTCTCACGCAGTTGTTCGACAACGGCCTGCGAAGGCAGCGATAACAATTGCTCGGCGGCATCTTCGCTGGGGAGAAGGCCTTCCAGGGTTTCCTCGAGAGCATTGTCGAGCAGATCGAGGATGTCGGTGAAGCTGGGACCGGTGCCAAGGCAGACACTGGCGTAATTGGATTGGAACCGAGCCATGGCTTCAGTGAGATCGGCATCGAGCCTTAGATAGGCATCTTCCGGCAGCAATTGAATCAAGTGCTCTACACGTTCATCGAGGGAACGCTCTCCGTCAAGAAGCAGATGCTCCTGAGACTGCGTAGGAGTCAGGTAGTGCTTTTGCAGTTCACGCAAGGTAAACTCGGCAGGTTGCAGTTTTTTAACGACGTCCTCAACGGTTTTCTTGATGTGCTGAAAAACATGCACAGCACGGGCGAACATATCTTCCTTGAGCACTCTACTGGGGTAATCCATTAAGTCTTGTGCGATCTGCGAAACCAGTCGCTGCCTGCCCATGATGGCAAAGGAGCGCTCCTCCTGACTCATCATCTGAGTAATCGTACGTTCAGCCCTCAACATGTCCTGATGGATTTCGAGGTGGCTGGCTTGTAGTTCGGTAAGGTGATGATTCACCCAATCGTAAAAGATTCTGCCGAGTTGCAATGCAGCGCCCAGTCGGAAGCCGGGTTTGTCAAGATACTGCATCATGAATGGTGAGATGCGGGCCCCAATTTCCTGGGCGAGACTTTCCGCTTCCTGCTGTATGGCCACCATAGCAGGCGAGTTCTGATAGCCGGTGCCTGCTCCGAAGGTGTATTCGACCTTTTCCATGATCTCACGAGCCAGGATTTCCAACGATGGGCGGGCGGCAGCGCCCTTTCGAAGGGGCGCGACCCATTCATCAATCGCTGCGGCAGGTTCCCGGCCCAGCACCAGGGCCACCAGATGTTGAAAACGGGAAAGCAGAGCAGAGGCAGAGTGAATATTCTGCTGAAGGAACCGTTCGCCGTCGCTTCGTATCGATTGCTCCAACTCGTGATCAGGAGTGAGCCAGTGGGCGATGAGTTTGCCGCGGAGCCGGTTCTTGAGCGCCTCCTTTACGGCCTCGTGGGAAGAAGACAAAGCGGTCAGGCCATGACTGAACCAGGGAGTGGCCTGTCCGGCGTAGGGCCTGGTGGTTTCTCTGCTGGCTTGCCGCAGGCTGCCGAGTTCGGTAGCGATATCGCGAATCAGCCAGTGCGCGGCATGTCGATACACAGTCGGGGCTTCGGGAGCTTCGTCGTGACGCAAATACTTCCTAAAGAAGGCGCGGTCGAATGGTGGATGCCCTGATGTCACTTCGTGTTGTGCGGCGTACTGTGCGGAGAAATAATTCTCGTGAGTGAAGTGATTCAATTCGACGAGAGTAGCATAGGCGCGGGCCTTGACGTGTTCGGGCTGTTCATCGCTTGGGAGAAAGAACAAGCCATAGACACGTCCTTCTCCCCAGCCCGTTTCGGCCAGCGCGGATCGCAGTAAAGCTGACATATCGGCCAGTGTTCCAGAGGAAAAGCCCTCGTCCAGGCCGCCGATGACATAGAAGGCGGGAGTGAGATCCTGCCGGATCGAGAGTCCAGTCTGTTGCTTGGCCTGCATCAAGGATTCAGACTGCAGCATGACCCGGCACTCGGCATTCAATCTTTGTCGTAGCTCTCCGATGTTGTTGACCAGCGAGAGTCGACCGGAAGCGGAAGTAGCCATACGGCTCTTATCGGTAGCATGGTTTCTTTGTTCCAGAGGCAGCCAGGCATTGACGCAGTTGTCTGTCAGCAACTTCTGGAGATCGTATTCAGCCGGCTGTGGGCAGTGTAGAAAGTGCTCTTTCGCCAATGAACCAGGCTTCAGGATGGTCGTTGAGGGATCATCAACGGCCAGTTCATCAACCACCAAAAGGCGAAGGTGCGGCAGGTTGCCGATGCCATCGAACCGTTGATGGATGAGTTTGCTTAATTCCTGCAACACTGCGGTACCGGCACGGCCGATACCGACCAGAAGCGTAGGAGTCAGAATGCCGGAGCTATGTACTTTTGCCTGATAGATCAGGTTGTTCAAATTAAGGAAAGCGCTATCGGGATGACGAGTCTCGCCTGTCGATTCGACAGCAACCAACGACTTGAGCACGACCGTGGGAACGTGTCCTGTCGAATCGGATGAATTCGAGGAAACGGGTTGCTGCCATACTGTGTTTTCGGTTTGATGTGTATCCTGAAGTGGCGCAGGCGCCGTGAAGGCAGTTTCCTTGGCAGGCTCCTGCGCGAGTTGCAGCGCTTTGACAAAGGCGGCACAGGTAGGAAATCGGGCGGATGAATCCTCATGCAACGCGCGCTGAAAGACCGTCAATTCATTTTCGTTGACCAGGTTACTATCGAAGGTGTGTTCCTTACGAAGTTGAAAGAACTCCGGAAGGGATTTTGCTGTCAGGGGGGAGGATCCTGTGGCGGCGAGGACAAAGAGCGCGGCCAGGGAAAATTGATCGCTGGCTGGTTCGAGATGGCCCAGAAGGACTTCAGGTGCAGTGGAAAGCAGGTTCTCCAGCGACCAGCTTTGCAGGGGCATTTGCTCGGATTGTGAAAGTCCCCAGTCGAGCAATTTTACATGTCGATGCTGAATGCCAATTTGTGATAACTTCAAACGACCGTGGACGAGGCGGTGCTTCACATGGAGGTAGTCAAGCACCTCGGCCAACTCTTCCATGTAGCGAAGCAGAGTGGCCCTTGGAATGCCTGGCTGCCCGTTTTCTCGGCAACGCTGAAACTCAGCTTCAGCTGTTTCTTCGGCCCAATCGGAGATGAGTACCAGGTCAGAATCGTGAACTTCGGTTCGCTCCCAATTGAGCAGGAAGGGATGCCGATAGTTCGTCAATTTTCTGGCATGGCGCATGGTGGCACCATGATAGATCAACTTGAGAACACGGGGCGATTCATCCTCGGATTGCACCAGCCAGGTTTCTGCCAGGGGTGATCGCCCGAGTCGGCGAACGCAACGAAAACCAGAAATAGGTTCTGCACCGGGGAGAAGGGCGATAGACATAACTCAAGCCAAGCGAAGGCGTTCAGTCAAAACTATGGATAAGAGTAGCATATCTTGTGAGGTCAAGCGAGAATTGTCCATCTATTCTGCGGGCCAATATCAGCTTCAGCGGCCTGGCTACAGCCTGGAAATGCTTCAATTCCAATTCGACTGGCAGTATACTCCTTTTTCTTTTAGACTGTTCCCTTCTTGAAACTCTTCCAGTCATTAACAAGTATAACTGGGAGCACAGATTCTTATCACACACGGAGTTAAATCGTGAAGCATACCACAACACGAGGTTGGTTGATCGCACTGGGATTGATGCTTGGTCTTTCCTGTTCCGTTCACGCCCAGGGAGCTGATATTGCCAAGCTCTTCCCCGATAACACTGAAATGGCGTTTTCCTTCAATGTGAAAAGCGTTCTCAACTCTTCTCTCTATCAAAAACACTTCAAGGAAGAAGTCGATAAGCGTATCAAAGAGAATGCTCAACTTGTCAAGATGATGGAGACGCTGAGCTTTGATCCGATGAAGGATATCACTTCGGTGACCTTTACTGTCAGCAAATTCAACGCCAAGCTGGGCGGCCCGCCAGAAGCAGACATGTTCGGCGTCATCAAGGGTGCCTTTAATGTCGAAAAGCTTAACGGAGCTCTGGGAGCGCTGATCGCCGCCGCCAACCAGGGTGATCGAGTTACCACCACCAAGTATGGCGACTATGTGCTCTACGAAATAAAAGATACCAACAGCGGAAAAACGCTGTATGCCACCATCTTCGATAAGGAAACTATCCTCGGCGGCACGGTCAAGGAAGATGTGACCAACGCCATCGAACGGGCCGTCGGCCGCAAGACCGGCACGATGAACGCCAAATTCACCGAACTCATGGGCAAAGCACGCAACGACAACACCATGTGGGGCGCGATTGTCATCCCTTCCAGCGTGCGTGACATGTCCAAGATGGCTCCTCCCGAAGTGGGTGATGCCATTGCCAAGCTCGAAACCCAGACGATGAACTTGAATGTCAAAGACAACGTCAAGTTCGATGTCAGCATGTACATGGCCGACAAAGATGCCGCCGCCGCCATGAAGACACTCATGGATCAGGCGAAAGATCTTGCCGGTGCCGCTGCTCTCTCCAACGATCAGTTCGGTTCCGAACTGGCTGATCTGGTCAGCAGCCTGCAGATCGGTGCGAACGGTTCCAAGGTCTCCCTCGCCGGTGACATCAAGGCTGAATTGGTGGACAAGCTGGTGAAGGCTGCCAAGGGCGCCGGTAAGTAGTATGATTGAAAAACGCAAGCTCCGCAGGAACCATCCTGCGGAGCTTATTTCATGATTGTAGCCGAAGTCGTGAGACTTCGGTTGAATCGTACAGTGTCAGCTCTGATCTTTCACGAGTTCAGCTACTTGTCTATGTCAATATCCACAATGCGGGCCTTGGGTTGGGCCACGTCGACGATCACTTCCTGCGAGATGGCTTCGCCCCAATTTTTGGCCTTATCCACGGCTGCAACACGCACCTGGTAGCGAAAGCCCCGAGTGGGAGCGGTCCAGATGTACGAGCCGGTGTTGTCCAGGTTGTCGGTGATGAGCTGCCAGTTCTTGTCGTTGTCTTCCAGGTCACGATATTCGAGGCGAATGGGTTGGGCTGCCAGGTTGGTATCGCTGGCCCGCCACATGATCTTCACTTTACCCATATGGGAATTACGACCGGGGATGACCTGCACATCACTGACTTTGGGTAAGGTCTTGTCGTAACAGACCCAAATCTCAGGAGTGGCGGAAGCTCGGGGCTTGGCGGCGGTGTTGTCGAAGCCGCTGCGTACCATCACGGCAAGGCCGAAGCTGCCTTCACGGGGCAGGGTGACCTTGAGTTTGCCGCTGCCTTCCTGCGTCACTTTCGTGTTTCCGCAAGGGTTCCACTGATTTTCGTTCTGATAGAAGACTTCGACGAACGCTCCGGAGGGGCCGACTTGTTCCAGATGGAAGTTGACGGTGAAGCTCTCGGTGTTGACGTAGCGTGTTTCGCGCTGGCCGGTGGGAGTGTCGCTGGCGTTGGATGAGCGTCGCGGATTACTGAAACCGTCATTGCTGCTGTCCCAGCCATCGTTGCCGTTTCGATTGCGATCATACTCGCGGTTGGCGGAAGGAGTGTCGCCTGTTCCCGCGCCGCCACCGGCACCGCCTGTTACCACGGTGATCGACTTCGTCTCAATGTTGCGAGCTGTGTCCGAAGCTGACATCCTCAGTTCCAAACGTCCCCTTGAAGACACATTAACTGTTGCTTCGCCCTTGGCCTGCTGACGAATACTGATCGGCATCCACTGGTTGTTTTGGTTGAGATAATCAAGACGGATTGAATTGGGATCGAGGTTCTCATCGTAAATGTTCCAACTGACGCTGACCTGATCGCCCCGGCCAGGCAGTTCCTTGAAATCGATCCTGGGCGCTGTTGTATCGACTACCACTTTGGTGATCTGAACGCTAGCGGGCAGCCTGTCCAGTTGAGGCGGGTAAGCTGTGCCATTGGTTTCGATGTAACGAAGCAGATACCAGTACTCGCCTTCCCGTGATACCTGGACCGGAAAGCTGGGGTCTCTTGGACTGATGGTGGAAACGAGCCTCCAGTTGCTTCGTCCATCACTGGATTCATAGAGTTGCGCTTCACGCAACCTGCCGGCATCCTGCGGATCAATCTGGAAGGGAATGGAGAACTTCAACTTGTTGCAATAGGAAGGCTCGCCCTGCGACCAGAGCGGTAGCTGGAACAGCACGCAACAGAGCATGGCAGCCAGCAGGCGCAGCCCCTTCATCAAAGACCCTCCCCCCACGTGACGGAATGTCCCGTCTCCGGTTAGATCGGCAACGAGATGATGGCGGCTTGAGGGAATCTGGGGGAACTTTGCGGGCAGAGTTGGCATCACGCTCTGGATAGTAGTCATCACGCTCCGCGTGATGAGGCGGGGACTATTCGTATCACAAGGCCTTTGTTTAGGGCAGCAACTCGCCGCCTCATCACGCGGAGCGTGATGACTACTAACCAGGCCGTTCGATCTCGAAAAGATCGGTGGTCTTGCAGAAATGAAGCCCGCCGAGGCGACCGATGGTCTGCAGCTTGAGGGGATCGATCATACCGCGGGCATCCAGTACAGCGTCATCAATATGGATGCAGAGAATCTCGCCGATGACGAGGTTGGCGCTGCGGGGGCCATCACCGATGGGAAGGATTTGCAGCACTTTGCCTTCCATCTGCACTGGCGACTTTTTGACTCGTTGTGGCTTCACCATGGTTGAAGCGATCATCTCCAACCCGACCATGGCTGCTTCGTCTTCGTCTCGGGGCACCTCTTTCGAGGTAGCGTTCATCTCGTGAGCCAATGGCCAGACAGCGGAGTTGATGACGAACTCAGGCACCTCCATCAGATTCAGGAGCGTGTCTTTCTTGGTGCCATCGTGCCGGGTGGTCGGCGAGAAGACGACGACCACCGGGTTAGACCCGAACAGGTTGTAGAAGCTGAACGGGGCCAGGTTTGGGCGACCGGCCAGATCGACGGTGCTCACCCAGGCGATGGGCCGGGGTGAGACGATGCCGACGAGAGCCTGGTACAAGTTGGCGTGGTTGGCGGTGGCGACATCAATGAACATTAATCCAGCCAACTGTAAGGGTACTTGGGATCGTCGAGTTCCAGAGCCTGACGAGTCAGGAAGAGCGGCAAGTGAGTATCCACCATCACAGCCAGTTCATCGGTGCGAATGACTTCCCGACTGGCGACGATAGTGCCAGGGTGCGGGCCATGGGGGATGCCACGGGGGTGAAGTGTGAACGATGATTGCTCGACCCCACGCCTGCTGCCAAAGTTGCCGCGAACGTAGTAGAGCACCTCATCGGCACCGACATTGGAATGGACGTAGGGCACCTTCACCGCTTCTGGGTGATGATCGAGGAAGCGTGGGGCGAAGGTGCAGAGGTCAAAACCTTTGGTCTTAAATGTCTGATGGATCGGCGGCGGCTGGTGCGTGGTGCCGGTGATCGGCTCGAAGTCGTCAGCGTTGAAAGTGAACGGATAGAGGAAGCCGTCCCAGCCGACGACATCGAACGGATGGCTGGCGAGGATGTAGCGGGTGAAGCGGTCGCCATCCTTGACCAGCACGGGAACGTCCTTCTCCTGATCGATGACGGTAACATCGGCGGGGCCGTGGAAGTCTCGTTCGGAGTAGGGGGCACCGAGGCGTAGCTGGCCGTCCGGGTTGAGATAGCGTTCGGGGATGCGCAGATCGCCAGCTGATTCGACGATGAGCAGATCAGGCTGAATTCCGGCATCGAACTCAAGGCGGTAGGTGGTGCAACGGGGAATCACCACATAATCGAACGGCTTGAACGGTACGATGCCCTGCGGGGTATGTAGATAGCCTCGGCCATGATGGACGAAGAAGATTTCATCACACGAGGCGTTGCGGAAGAGTTCCTTCTGATCCTCGCCCGGTCTGCATCGGCTGATCGTCACATCTTTATTGGTCATTAGCGGCAAGCGGCCATTGATGATGTCGCCCCGGACGGGGATGTCCTTGCTTTTGAGGTGGTGATGCCTGAGCATCTCGCCTTCGACAATGTCCATCGGCATGATGCTTGCCGGTTCGACCTTGCGGACACGGGTGGGCGGGCGCAGGTGGTAGCAGATGGAGTAGGCCCGTTCGAAGCCGACGGTAGAGACGACTTCTTCGTAGTAGAGGCCTTCGCTTTTGAAGCCGGGCGTGGTCTTGTGCTCGATATGGTGTTTGCGGGGGATCGATCCGCAGCGGAGATAGTGTGGCATGGGAGAGACTCCTCGGTGCATACGAAGGTATTGTACATATCCGTAGAGACTGTGCCACACTCCGGCGGTACTCCGTCGGGGTGTGGGTGCGATCGCTTGTGAATGACTCTTAAATGAGGACTTCAGGGAAACGATACTGTCTTCTGCAACCACACCTCGTTGGAGTACCAACGAAGTGTGGCACAGATTTCGTGCGTGACTTGCGCCAGCGTTTTGAATATCACATGACAGGCAGAAACGCTTCGATCAGGTCGCCCAGCTTCCTGGCTGCCAGCTTTGACTCAATCAACACTTCTTCATGATGCGGCGGCGTTTCAGATAGCCCGGCGGCGATGTTGGTGATACAGGAGATGGCCACGGTCAGAATATTACGCTTGTAGGCTGCTTCAGCTTCAAGGGCGGTGGACATGCCGACAGCGGCAGCGCCAGGGTGCGGAGCATGCGTATCTCAGCGGGGGTTTCGTAACTGGGGCCGGTCAGGCAGGCGTAGATTCCCTTTTCGAGCGGGATACCGAGCTTCGCGGCAACGCCCAGCAGCTTGTCGTTGAGCTGCCAATCGTACCAGATGGGGTCACCCTTTTGCACACCCTTAGCCCACCAGCGCGGCTGGGTGCATTTCAAGTGGTGTTCGATCTGCATCAGTGTGCCGGGCTTGAATCCGGCGCGAATGCCACCGGCAGCGTTGGTGAGGATGAGCTTCTGGATGCCAAGGTCAGCGGCCAGCTTGATGGGTGAGAGAGCAGCATCCCAACCGTGGCCTTCGTAGTAGTGAATGCGCCCAGCGAACATGAGGATGGGGACGCCGGCCCAGTTACCGTAGAGTAGCTGGCCCCGATGGCCATGTACGCCGGAGGTGACCAGCCCGGGGAGTTCGTCGAAGGACCAGGAGTGGACGACCTGCATGCGGTCGGCGAGGAGGCTGAGACCGGAGCCGAGGACGAGGGCTATGCAGGGTGGGTTGGGGTGGAGAGATTGAACTAGTGTATGAAGTGATTTTGTAGACATAGTCATCCGCTCCCCATCACGACTTGAATGCCGTGTTCTCATCAACACTACTCAATACTGTCCTAAAACGTATCCCAAATATCCATTGCCCACGATGATGATTCCATGGTGCTGCCGTTTATCCTTGTTCAGCTTGATCTTTTCGATTTTTCCATTGGAGCACTGTACCTGAAGGATGTCAGGCTTTATCCAATCGATGTTGTAATCAGAATCACCAACTTTGATCATTATTGGGAAAGTGTTTAGGTCAGTCTTGGTGTGAAAGTAATCTAAGACGAGCTCGATGTCGTGCTTGAAATCCATCCCAAGCTTTATCGTGTCTAACTGATAGTGTTGCTGGGGGAATAAAACCTGGCGAATTACCGGCAAGAACAGTAACGCCAGAATGGTTAAGAATATCAGTAGCTTGAGTAGACTCTTTATCCGAATGCGTGTCATTGAATTGCTCTATCTCGTTCCCAAGCAGAGCCTGGGAACGAGTAGCCGCTTGGCAACTACAGAGTTCTCTGTACCTGTTCCACCTTGAACGCTTCGATCACGTCGCCGGATTTGACGTCATCGAAGCCGGCGATCTTGATGCCGCACTCATAGCCTTCACGCACTTCGCGGACATCGTCCTTGTGGCGTTTGAGCGAATCGAGGGAGGCGTGGCGTTCCGGAGGCGGGTAGATGACCACGCCATCTCGGATGAGGCGAATCTTGGCGGAGGCGCTCGATGACGCCGGAGGTGACATGACAACCGGCCACGGTACCCACTCGGCTGATCTTGAACGTATCTCGCACCACGGCACGACCGAGGTGGATGACTTCTTCCTTGGGCTTGAGCTTGCCTTCGAGAGCCAGCTTCAGGTCATCGGAGAGCTTGTAGATAATGTCGTAGAGCTTCATCTCGATGCCCTGAGCATCGGCCATGCGGCGGGCTTCGTCGTCGGGGACAACATTGAAGCCGATGATGAGGGTGTCTTCGGGTGAAGCCAGGGCGAGTTGGACGTCGCTTTCGGTGATGCCACCGACGGCGGCGTGCAGCACCTTGATTTTCACTTCATCGTGAACGAGCTTCTCAATATCTTTCTTGATCGCTTCGATGGAGCCTTTAACGTCGGCTTTGAGGATGATCTTGACTTCGGTAGCCTTGGCCTTGCCGAGATCTTCGAGGCGGAAGGTGGCGTGCTTGGCGGAGATGGTGTCTCGATGTTTCTGGATACGAGACTCAGCGATCTCACGGGCCTGGGCAATATCATCGACAACGTAGAACTTGTCGCTGGCATCGGGCGCCTGTTCGAGACCAATGAGACGCACCGGCATCGAGGGGCCGGCTTCTTCGATCGGTTCGCCCTGATCGCTGAACATCTGGCGGGCACGGCCAAAGGTCTTGCCGCACAGGATGATGTCGCCGCGACGCAGGGTGCCGTCCTGAACCAGGAAGTTGGCGACCACGCCTTCGTCACCGTTGACACGGGCTTCAAGGCAGGTGCCGGTGGCGGCACGTGCCGGATCAGCTTTGAGATCCTTCAGTTCAGCCACGAGGAGGATCATGTCGAGGAGTTCGTTGATACCTCGGGCGCGATCCTTGGTCGCCACCGTTTCGATGAACGGCGTATCGCCGCCCATATCGTCGGGGATCAGCTCCTTGGAGTAGAGCTGCTGGCGGGTGCGGTTCAGGTTGGCGTTGGGTAGATCGACCTTGTTGATGGCCACGATGATCGGCACGCCGGCAGCCTTGGCATGGCTGATGGCTTCGTCGGTCTGCGGCATGATGCCGTCGTCAGCGGCGACGACGAGTACCACGATATCGGTGACGTTGGCACCGCGGGCACGCATCTGGGTGAAGGCGGCGTGGCCGGGCGTATCGAGGAAGGTGATGTCCTTACCGCTGTGGTTAACCCGCCAGGCCCGGATGTGCTGGGTGATGCCGCCCGCTTCGCTGGCGACCACGTTACTTTCACGGATCCGATCGAGCAGGCTGGTTTTACCATGATCGACGTGGCCCATGACGGTAACGATCGGGGCACGATGGATGAGGGCATCTTCGGCAGTCTTCTTGTCGAACTCGGCGAGGACGAGTTCTTCGGCTTCCTTCTCTTTGACAATCTTGATTTCGATGCCGAGTTCGATGGCCAGTTCTTCAGCAGTCGTCTCATCGAGGCCGGTGTTGATAGTCACATTCATTTCCCTGGCCATCAACTTCTTGATGAGATCGGCAGCCTTCACGCCAAGGTTTTCCGAGAGCGACCGTACGGTGATGGGCGTTTGCACATCAACGATGGTGCCCTTGCGGGGGAGGGTGCCCTGGCGTTGCCGCTGGCGGTTGAGACGATGCAGGTGCTTGGGTGAAGGTGTATCGTCGTCATCATCCAGCAAAGCGGTTAGTTTGCGAATATCGTCTTCACGAGCCTTAGCGCAATGGAACGCTTCTTGTGGCGGCTCTTCACGACCTTTGACCAGGCCGGGACGCAGCATGTCGCCTTCATCATCACTGACCGGTTCATCGCCACTTTCGCGGCGGGCCTTAGCTTTATCTTCGAGGTGCTTCTCCTCGATCTTGCGGATGATATCCTTGGCGGTGACAGGGCCTTTGGTGGTGTTGATTCCCACCAGCATGTCCGGAGTGAACTTCACAGCGGGCTTCATGACACCAGGCTGAGAAGAGGGCGCGACTGGCGCGGTTCCGGGCATCACAATCTTGCGGCGAGCCTGGGCATTCGGCGGCTGATAGGCTGTGGTAGGCCGTGCTCGATCGAGGGCGGACCGACGTTCTCCAGGAGGGGCGTTGGATGCAGTTCCACCGGCGGGAGTCATGTTGGGTGGTCGGGCTGTGACATTCGTTTGCAGAGGGCGAGGAGCTGCGATCGGTTTGGGTTCGGCAGGCTGGGCCACTGCCGGCTTGCTGGGCGGCACAGGAGGCTTGGCGACCGGAGGAGCTTCGTCCACCACAGTTGGTGCGACTACAGGCGGCGGAGTGACCGGAGCAACGGGTGGCGTGGCTGACGGTGCTGTTGTGATTGGCGCGGTTGGCTTGGGGCGCTGCGAACGAGGAGCGTTCAGGTTAAGAATGCGGCTCTTGAAATCAGTCGGTAACAGAGTCTTGACCGGGGCAGGCTCGGGAGCCTTTGCTACTTCAGGTGGAGCAACAGGTTCTTCTTCGATCGGTTCTTCAACAGCTACTGGACGGGGTGGGGCAGCTACTGCCTTGGGCGCCAGAGTGGGCGGACGAGCGACAACAGGGGCACGGAGTACAGGCGGGGGCGGAGGTGTTGCGGGGGGTGGCGGCGCGAATCGTTTCTTCGAGCGCTACTTTGATGATCTCGATCTGATCATGGTCAACGCTGCTGAGTTGGCTGCGCGACTTTGTCGAAGCCCGCGTCCGTGCAGATGTCCAGCAAGATATTGGTATCAACATCAAGGTCTTTCGCCAGTTGATAGATGCGTACCTTGGCTTCCTTCGTCGTCGTCAAGCATCACCCCTGTAAAGGTCAGTCTCTGCTCACATAGGCCCGTCTCCCGCGGTCTTGGCCTGCATTAGGAAGAAAACAACACCATCGACCACTCAAGCAGCTTGAGTGTCCGGATCGAAGGCGTATCTTCGCACTGAGCTAAAGGTATAGTGTAATAGAGGCAATCGCTTGAGGAAAGCCCCATTTAGGAAGTTAATTCGTTAGTGGGTCGGGACTTCGGTTGCAGCAAGCTCGGCCACCTGAGCCGCTTCGACCGCGGGATGCTCTTCTGCCGGTGCTTCAGAGCCAGGGGCTTCAGCAGTTTCAGCCCCATTGCCTTCTTCAGTGCTTGCCTCAGCCGGAGGCGGGCCGCCTTCATTGGTCTCGGCGTTTTCAGCCTCTGTTTCAGGCGCAGCAGGCGGAGGATTTCTTCTGGCTTCCGCGGCAGCTCTCGATTCTGCTCGTTCAGTTTCTCCAGTTCTTCCGAAGCTTCTTCAGCAAAGTTGATGACGTTGATCGCCTCTTCTTCGGTGACGCCCAGCATTTCAGCCAGGTCGGCTGTTTCCTGGAAGGTAAGATCGTCGTAAGAGAGGAAGCCTTCGGAAATGAGCACTTCGACCATGTCGTCGGTCATGCCCGGAATGAGCTTGAAGTAGCCTTCAGCCTTCTCGATGCTCTCGGAGAGTTCATCTTCGGTCATGATCTCCATGTCCCAGCCGACCAGTTTGGAGGCGAGACGGACGTTCTGCCCACGGCGACCGATAGCGAGCGACAGTTGATCTTCGGGCACCATCACGATGGCCCGCCGAGCTTAGTGTAGAGGAAGACTTCAGTAATGTTGGCTGGTTGCAGGGCATTGGGAATCATGACCTGCAAGGAATCGTTCCAGCGGACGATGTCGATGCGCTCGCCGCCGAGTTCATCGACGATGTTCTTGATACGGCTGCCACGCACACCGACGCAGGCACCGACCGCATCAACCTTGGTGTCGATGCTGCTGGCGGCGATCTTGGTGCGGTAGCCTGCTTCACGGGCGATGGCTCGAATGGAGATGGTACGATCCGCGATTTCGGGGATTTCCTGCTCGAAGAGACGGCGGACGAAGTCGGGGTGGGTGCGGGAAAGGACAATACGTACCCGGTTGCCCATCTTGCGGACTTCGGAGAGAATGATCGCCTTGATACGCTGGCCCACATGAGGTGTTTCGCCAGGGATCATTTCGGAACGGGGCAGGAACGCTTCGCTCTTGCCCAGGCTCAGGATCGCTGAGCCACCTTCGATGCGTTGCACGGTGCCGATGACCAGTTCGCCTTTGCGTTCACCATAGTCACGGAAGACGACATTCGATTCAGCTTCACGGATCTTCTGGATGAAGACCTGCTTGGCGACCTGGGCGGCGATACGACCAAGGATTTGCGGATCGAGTTCGACCTCGGCCTTGGTGGCGGTCATCATGCCGGTGACACGGTCGATCTTAACAACGATGTCATCGGTTTCCTGTTCGATCACGCCGAAGTGCTTGCGGGCCGCCAGGTGCATGCCCTGTTCGATGCCTTCAAAGATCATGTCTTTGGGAATGCCTTTGTCCCGGTGCATGGCATCGACAATGCGGAGGATTTCTGGGCCGTTCATGCGTTACTCGTGGTTGAAGACCGTGTGATGCTCCTCCCCTTTATTAAGGGGAGGCTGGGTGGGGTCGTTCTTGCATGGCAAGTTTAACCCCCTCTCACTCCCCCTTGGTAAGGGGAAGAATCAAATGTTGCTCATCAAGGGAGATCACACGATCAGCAACCGCTTGTGCTTCAGCGGGATCGTGTGTGACCCAGACGACGGTGGACTGCCAGCGACGGAAGCACTCGATGAGACGGGTGCGGAGCCGGAGAGCAGTAGCCAGGTCGAGGTGAGAGAGGGGTTCATCCAACAAAAAACCCGCCGGGCGGCGGATCAAGCACCGTCCGAGGGCGACTCGTTGCCTTTGACCTCCGGAGAGTTCAGAAGGGAGTCGCTGCAAGTACGGTTCCAACTCGAGGAGAGGAATCGCTTCGTCCAGCCGCTGGCGGAGTTCGGAAGGTTCCGTTCTCGCCCACCAGAGCTTACGGAAGAAATTATAGTGCATCCGCCAGCCGATGGCCAAGTTCTCTCTCACATTCAAATGGGGAACGAGGGCCGGATGCTGGAAAACCATGCCGATGGGGTGCTTTTGACGGGCAATTTCGGGGGGCCAGGTGATGGAGCCGGTGGTAGGCTGTTCGAGGCTGGCGAGGAGGCGGAGCAGGGTGGTTTTGCCACAGCCGGAGCGACCGAGGAGGGCGAGGGTTTTCCCCATCTCGATAGTGATGCGGTAGGTGAGCGCCTCCTGGCTGACAGGGAACTGCTTGCCGGCGTCGATCTGGATGGGGGCGGAGGGCATGCTCATATCTCAGAGCCAGTGGTTAGAATACTCGCCAATGAACTACCTCACCCCGCTCGCCTCTCGTGCCGCACGGAAGGGATCGCCCGGTTGCCAGTTCGGAAGGTCGGGGGCATTCGCCACTTCACGGGCAGCATCGAGAGCGAAGCGGATGAGCACCGGGTAGCCGGTGAAGTCCCATTCTTCTTTGTACTTGTCGTTGGGCGTGTGATAGGTGTTGGCGGTGAACTCGGCGGCGAGTTTCTTGGTGAAGTCGGCGGGTTTGCCTTTGACTTTGTCGCCACGGGCTACCGAGAAGGCGGGGACGCCGCCACGGGCGAGGGCGAAGTGATCGGAGCGGAAGAAGGTGCCGAGGTGGGCACGCTGGTCGGGTTCGATGGCAAGTGAATGTCGGGCGGCTGCATCTTGAAGAGTCTTCCAGGCGGTGGTGCGTTCACTGCCATTGATGACAATCGATTCAGGCTCGCCGATGGGGGAGACCATGTCGAAGTTGAAGTCGATGGCTGTCTTGCCCAGCGGGATGATGGGGTGGCGTGCGTAGTATACGGCACCGAGCAGACCGCTCTCTTCGGCAGTCGTAGCCAGGAAGAGGGCTGATCGCTTGGGCTTAGGGTTCATGGCTGACCAGGCATGGGCGGTTTCCATCAGAATAGCGCAACCGCTGGCATTGTCCTGAGCGCCGTTGTAAATCTCTTCGACGCCGACAGAGGATCGGATGGTGCCCAGATGATCCCAGTGGGCAGTGAAAAGGACGTATTCAGACTTCAGAGTAGGATCGCTGCCTTCGACCATGCCAAGGACGTTCTTGGAGATGATCTTCGTCACGGTGGTCGGGATATGCATCTTGAGTTGAACGCCGAGAGGGATGGGTTTGAAGCCTTTGGTATCGGCCTGCTTGATGGCTTGATCGACGGTCAGGCCGATTGTGGCAAGCAACTTCTCGCCACCTTTGGAGGAGAGCCAGCCGGCGAAGGCGAGGGCTGGTTCATCGGGGTTGCGCTGGAGTTGTGCTTCTTTGACGTTCTGAACGACGGAGTAGGGGTAACCTGCCGTTTCTGGTGTGTGGATAATCAGTACCGCCTTTGCTCCTCGGCGGGTCGCTTCTTCGTACTTGTAGGTCCAGCGGCCATAATAGGTGAGTGATTTGCCGCCGAAGAACTTGGGGTCGTCGGAGGGTGGTTCATTAGTAAAGAGGACGACGACTTTGCCTTTGACATCGGTATCCCGATAGTCGTCCCAGCCGAACTCCGGAGCAGTTATGCCGTGGCCAACGAAGATGGCATCTGCCAGGAAGTCTTCTGACTTCTGCGAATAGCTGACACCCACGAACTCCTCGTGGAGTTTGAAGGGGACTTTCTCTTCGTTCTTAATCATCTGAAGTGATAGGTCGGGGCCGCTCTTCACCATGACCAGCGGCACCTTTTGGAACCAGGTGCCGTTCTCGCCGGCTGGTTTGAGGCCCGCCTTCTGGAACTGGTCGGCGATATAGTCGGTGGCTAACTCCTCGCCACGGGTGCCAACACCCCGGCCCTGCAGCAGATCGCTGGCCAGGTACTTGACATCAGCACGCATGCGATCAATGGAAATGGCGGGGAGATTATCTTGTGCACGGGTATGCCCCTGAGCCAAGGCCATAAGGGCCAATACTGTCAGGCGGGTGCATTTATCGAAAAGCATGGAGACCACCGGTTGTGATATTCGTTGTGGTGTATCAGAAAGATCAGCTTAGGTGTAATAAGGCTCAAAGCCAATGAAAGCTCTCTGTTCTGCCGCTCCTGGCTTCTGGCTTCTAACTTCTGGCTCCTTATGTGTGAAGATGGCCAGTCTGCGTTCTTTGCTAATTCTGCGAGTTAGGGTAGTTTTACCACACTTTCGGACAAGGACAGCCGATGATATGGTTGGAAGTGGCGGCAACGCCACGAAAAGGGGGCCGACCTCGTAGTTGCGGGGAAGGCAGACAAGAGTACGCTGCGCCAGGAAAGGCGCCAGGGGAACGGCAACAGAGTACAGCCGTGCACCAGGCCCACCAGCGATCAAGGAGTGACCATGCGAAAGTTCGTGCTCGTCCTGTTGGCCGGTCTGGGCCTGCTGATGGTCAGCAATAATGCCCAGGCTGATTTCGGCGGCCCTTGCAGCTCTTGCTGCAATAGCTGCAACACTGGCGGATATGCCCCCAAGTGGGCTTTCTGGGCTCGCTCCAACAAAGTGGGCTACTACTGCAGCGAAGAAGAAGAACGCTGGCAGAAGTTCTGGCATGACTATTATGCCGCCCTGCATTGCTACTATCGCAAGCTCGATAAGTGCGATTGGGTCATCTACTACAAGTATCACGGTTACCAGATTGGTGGCGGCCAGGCTCCACAGAACTGTGCTCCTCCCGTGTATGCTCCTGTGACCGTCGTTCCTCAGATGCAGTGGTCCTCCGCGGGCGGTGGCGCTCCCTGCTATGCTCCGAACGGTGGCGGTTATGGTGGCGGCCAGGGAACTCCAGGCTGGTGCCGTACCTGCAAATAAGCTCTTGTAGAGCAGTCAGACTTAAACCCTCGATCACCTGATCGAGGGTTTTGTCGTTTGTCAAATGAGTGCGTGCGGAAACAGTCGAACTGGTGGTGTCGTTTACACCGGCCCTAGGGCTTAACGATGTTATGACCAAGTTGGCGTCTCTAGCATGGGCTTTGAAGGATTTTCATTTCAGTTGAAGCACCGCCGATCATGCCTGCCGAAGGAATGCGACGATAGCAGAAAGGTCACAGAACCACACCATCGAACGCTTCCAACGGAGGGTTTCCATGCGTTTCGTCGTCGTGCTGGCAGCACTGGCAGGACTTCTGGGCGTAGCTACGACGGCTAACGCACAAAGTCTGGGGCCACGCTGCACTCAAGCTTGTCCATCATGCTGCAACAACTGCTGCTCGAAATATAGCGGTCATTGCTTCTATCCCCAGTGCCAGCGGCCCATTCCCCAGGACCCCTGGTCGAATCGTGGTCAGGGCGGATGCAAGCCCGAAGGCTTCCAATGGCACCCGTACCTGCGCAGCCCGCGCGATTTCTGGATGACTCAGCCTTGGGGTTAAGAGAGTAGCCAGGAGTCAGAAGTCAGTAGCCAGAATAAAGACGATAGGCGATGCTCATGCATCGCCTATTCTTGTTTGTGCATATAGTGAAGGCATGTTCCTCACTTGGTTTCGTGATCGTCGGCGTCAGAAATGGTTGCAGGCTCCCTGGCCGACGGAGTGGATGCAGTTCCTCGAGCGGAATGTTGCCCATTACCGTCTGCTTGATGCCAAGCAGCAGAAGCAGTTGCGTGACATCGCTCGGATTCTCATCGAAGAGAAATACTGGGAAGGTTGTGCCGGGCTGGAGATGACTGATGAGATCAAGGTTACCATCAGCGCCCAGGCTGCCCTGCCGCTTTTGGGCATTGAGCATGACCACTACGAACGGGTCATGTCGATCCTGGTGTACCCCAGCACCTTCCTGACCGCCCGACCGGATGACAACGCCGACGATGCCTTTGTGCCAGATAAAGCAGTTCTTGGTCAGGCGGTCTATCGTGGGCCGGTGATCCTGGCGTGGGATGAGGTGCTGCATGAAGGGAGGCATCCTGAGGAGGGGGGCAACGTCGTGGTTCACGAGTTTGCTCATCAGCTCGACTTTCTAGACAACAGTGCCGACGGTGTGCCACCACTAGCCAACAAAAAAGATCGGGATCGCTGGCTCCAGGTTATGAATCACGCACTAGAACAACATCGGCAGACGCTAGACCATCATCAACGGACTTTCTTCTCGCCAGCGGCGGCGGAGAGCCTGACGGAGTTCTTCGCTTACTCGTCCGAATTGTACTTCTGTAGGCCCATCGAACTGGCTGCCCACTACCCGTTGGTGTTTGAGATGTTGGAGAGCTACTATCGCATTGATACCAGGGTGTGGTTCGCTGCCACACGGTAGCGGAACTCGCCAAGAGTTCCGTTAGGTACGTCGATACGAAGCACGGAAGTCTTGGCGACTTCCGCTACATGCAAATTGATTTTGACCCCACTTCCCGCTTGCATCCTGACCCGTTTCATAGTGCAATGTCATCATGTTGCCTTGGGAGCTCTTGCATGCGGCCACGATGGATCGTTGCTACCATACTATCGCTTATCCTTGCCGGTCTGACGGCGTATGTCGCCAGTACGGGGTGGTATGCCCTTCAGTTCGGTTGGGCTAAACCGTGGTGGCTGCTACTGTTTGCTCTACTGCCCTTTCTGGCGGTGTTTGCCTGGCCGGTGCTGGTCAACCTGGGGCAGTTTCGCCGGCTACTGGTGCTGACTCTACGCATGGGTCTGTTCATCTGCTTGATCCTGGCTCTGGCTGAGTTATCTACGGTGCATCAGGAAGAGGGCATGGCCCTGCTCGTTGTCGTTGATAAGTCTTTCAGCATTCCGCAGGACGTGTCAGCCAACTCGGTGCGTGATGCGCACTGGGAACGACTGGTGGACGGCATCAAGCAGGCAACCCGCGAACGGGGCAAGGTTCAGGATCGTGTGGGTGTGCTGAGCTTCGCTGCTCGACCTCGTCTGGAGTATCCAGTCAGTGATGTGCCTGAACTCAGCATCCGTGACATCGGTGGCGGCCTCGATCGCAATACTACCGACATCGGTGCTGCAATCCGCCAGCGCTGGCGGCGTTTCCTCCCGGTGCGGCCCGCCGTATTCTGCTCGTCTCCGATGGGAATGAAAATCGTGGCGATGCCGAGGCGGAGGCTCGAACTGCTAAGCTCAACGGTGTGCCTATTGATGTAGTGCCCATCAGGTACAAATATGATGAGGAAATTCTTGTTGATCGCATCGATGTGCCGAGTGAATCGCGGCCTGGACAGGACATTCCACTGAAAGTTGTTGCTCGTAACTATGCCGGCCGACCGGTGCCGGGGAAGCTACAGATCGTCCGGACGATGGGCGAGAAAACCGATCAAGCGGAACAGCGTTACACTCTTGAACCGGGCCTGAACGTGATGTCGGTGAAGTGGCCCGCCCGGTTCGGACAGGGGGCGGGGCTGATCAACTACAAAGCTACTTTCATTCCAGACAAGTTGCCCAATGATCGACAGGATAATAATGTCAGTTGGGCACCAGTCATGCTGACAGCTTCAGGCCGGCGGGTGCTGCTCGTGGTTCAAGACAAATCTCTTCAGACGTATGTTCCGCTCATGCAGGCTCTCACTCGTGTGCCTGGCCCTAAGGGCGAACGGGTGATCGATGTGTGGAATGCCGAGAATCTTCCGGCTGACGATGATCAGGGTCGGCTGACGCTGAGCAATTACGACAGTATCGTTCTGTTTAACCTGCCTTCCGAAGCGGTGCCGCGTGCGCAGCAGGAAGCAATCCGTAAGACGGTTCGAGATCAGGGCACCGGGCTGGTCTTTATTGGTGGCCCGACCAGTTTCGGGGCCGGCGGCTGGCAGAATGAACCGCTCGAAGAGGCTATGCCCGTCGATAGCGCTCTTCGTTCACGCAAGATTCAGGCCAAGGGCGGCTTGGCTCTCATCATGCATGCCAGTGAGATGGCTGAGGGCAACTTCTGGCAGAAGGAAATTGCCAAGCTGGCGATCAGCAAACTCAGCCCCATCGATGAGGTCGGGCTGCTCTATTACACCTATGGGTTGGCGGCGGGTGGCAACAATGGCCACATCTGGCACGTTCCTTTGCAGGAAGTGGGCGATGACAAGAACAGGGCCAACATTCTCAGTGCCCTGGGCAGCATGCAGCCCGGCGATATGCCTCAGTTCGACCCCAGCATGAAGATGGCTCTAGATTCGCTGACCGAAGAGAAGCGGGGTATTGCCACCAAGCACGTCATCCTGATCAGCGATGGCGATCATGGGCTGCTCACCGATAAGACGATTCTCGACAAGTACAAGAAGGCCCGTGTGACGATGACGACCATCGGCATCACCACGCATGGCCCCGCTGCCCAGGCTGCCCTTGCAGAACTGAGCAAAGCCACCGGTGGCAGGCATTATGCAGTCGATGACCCGAAGAAGTTGCCGAGCATCTATGTGAAAGAGACACGCATCCTCAACCAGAGCTATCTCTACGAAAAGGGGTTTCAGCCCCGCATGACCAGCGAAGTGGGTGATCCGTTCCGGGAGTGGACGAAGGCCTTTCCGACTCTGTTCGGGTTCGTCCGCACCAGTCGCAAGGAATCGAACCTGGTGCAGGTGCTGATGCAGGCGCCGATTGCGGGTGAGGATGACAACCCGATCTATGCACAATGGCAGTACGGACTGGGTCGTTCGGTGGCCTTCACCAGCGATGCGATGGGCGGCACTGGTGCGTGGGCGAGGGAATGGGTCGCCAACTCGCAGCCTTTGTATGGCGACTTTTGGACGAAGGTGATCGACTGGTCGATGCGTAACCTGGATGATTCGGGTATCTCGCTGCTGTCCCGGTATGAGAACGGCAAGATGCGAGTGTCGGTCATCGATAATCGTGATCGGGAAGCCCGGGCCAAGAAGCCTCTGGGCACGATCAAGGCGACGATCGGTTCCAGTGGTTCGAGTGAATCGAAAGAGATCGTGCTGGAACCAGTCTCGGCTGGTGTCTACGAAGGTTCTGTGGATACGACTCAGGCTGGGAACTACTCGGTGGCAGCGAGCATGGTGCTGCCCGATAAGGATGGCCCCGGCGGCATGCGATCCGTTATTGTGGGCCGGGGAGCAATGGCTGTGCCCTACTCGCCCGAGTTCGCCACTGTTGAAGACAATGCCGGGTTAATGGAACGTATCGCAGAGATCACCGGCGGTCGTGTGCTGGATGAAACGACTTTCGGGAAGGAGAATCTCTTCCTCCACGAAGGCAGCTATGCCCGGCGATTGCAGCCGATCTGGCACTGGCTCCTCTTTGCGGCAGCGGTGATGCTGGTTTGCGATGCCGCAACTCGACGCATCGCCATCGATCCCGTTCTCATGGCCCAGCGGACGAAGAAGATGATGCAGGAGATGCGCGGGCCGAAGGAACTGGCTGAGACTTCGCAGGAGTACCTGGGCCGCCTAAAGAAGGGCAAGGCAGCAGCGGGGGTTGCAGTGGCGGAGCCTACGGTGGTGACCGATACGGCTTCCAGAAAGTTCGAGGCCCCCACCGATTTCACCGCACCGACATCGTCTACGCCGACGGCGAAGCCCAGCACCCCGCCGGCGGCCAAGCCCAAGGAAGCCGAGGGTGATGACTTCGCAGCACGGTTGATGAAGGCGAAGAAGAAGGCGAGAGAAGAGATGGATGAGCACAAGGAGGGGTAGGGAGATGGAGATTCAATCGAAGGAAGTCGTCTCACCTGATCCGGGAGTAACCTCGCCAAACTCGAACAGGGATAACTTTTCCCGTCCTCCTGAGTTTAACGATCCTGCATATCGGAAAGCTTGGAGGAAGGAAACCGTTGATCTTGTTTCTGGTGCTGCGCTGATATTATCGATTCCTGGGCCACTGCTTGTTTTGATCGCTTATTTGTTACCTGACTTGCCATCGATTCGAGATGCAGTGCTCGCGCTTTTTCTTGGTGGCTTTTATTTTGGCTTGATCTTCAATGCTATCGCCTTGGTAACAGGATTATGTTCTCTGCTTCGGTGGCAAGGGTTCGTTGCAGTGGTTGTCTCCATTGGATGGTGGTGCTGGGTTTACTGGGCACTTACTTCTTATGATTGGGCAATCTAACAAGACGCTTTCGTAGCGAAGACTTCGTAAAACATCCCCATGCCCCACGACCTCATCCTCGGCACTGCCGGCCATATTGATCATGGCAAGACTTCGCTGGTGAAAGCGTTGACGGGGATCGACTGCGACCGTTTGCCTGAAGAGAAGGCACGCGGCATTACCATCGATATCGGCTTCGCACATCTCGAACTCGGCGACTATCGGCTTGGCATTGTCGATGTGCCTGGGCATGAACGGTTCATCAAGAACATGCTGGCTGGGGCGACGGGGATTGATCTGGCCCTACTCGTCATCTCGGCGAAGGAATCGATCAAGCCCCAAACAGTAGAGCACCTGGAAATCCTCAAGTTGCTCGGCGTGAAGCAGGGTGTCATTGCTTTGACGATGGCTGATCTTGTCGATGAAACGACCCGTGAAGTGATCGCTTTGGAAGTTCGAGAGCTGGTACAGAAGACCTTCCTGGCTGATGCACCCATCATCGCCACTTCGGCTGTGACAGGCATGGGTATTGAAGAGTTGAAGTCAGCCCTGGCCCAGGCAGCGGCGAAGGTCTCGGCACCCACGCAGCATCCCTGGTTTCGTCTGGCCATTGATCGGGCCTTCATCGTTCAGGGACATGGTACTGTCGTAACGGGTTCCGTTACTTCGGGCAGCCTCAAAGTGGGTGATGAAGTCGCCTGGCTGCCTGGCGGGGAGACGGTTCGGGTTCGCAGCTTGCAGAATCACGATCGACCGGTGCAGGAAATTCGCCGTGGCATGCGGGCGGCCCTCAACCTGGCGGGCGTCAAGCACGAGGATGTTACACGAGGGCAGGAACTGGCGACCCCCGGCTACTTGGTGCCTTCCAAGGTGGTCACCGTGCGGCTTTACAATCTGCCGTCCTTTGATCACCCCATCAAACATCGCTTTCCCATTCGGCTGCACCTGGGCACGATAGAAACGCTCGGCACCGTTTCGCTTCTCGACAGCGATCAGCTCGCTCCCGGTGACTGGGGTCTGGCACAACTCTTCCTCGAAGAACCGGTATTGAGTGTTTACGGACAACCCTTCGTCGTCCGCAGTCCATCTGCCACGGCTACACTGGGCGGGGGGCAGGTATTGCAGCCGACACCGGAGAAGATTCGTCGTCGACATACGGAACTGCTCGAACGCTTGGAAGCGCTTTGGACGAGTGAGGATGTGACCGAGCGGGCGATGCAGTGCGCCTGGTTCCAGGGCCGTCGTGGTGTGACGGTCGCTGATCTGGTGCGTGGGGCAGGACTCTATCCAGAACAGGCTGAGTCGATCCTCAAGACTGCACTCAGCAGTGGCCAGATCAAGTCAGTGCAAAGCAGCACGGGTAAGGAGATACTGCTCCATGCCGATATCATCCAGGAGATACATGAACGGGTGAAGGACGCGCTGGTCAAGCTGCATGCCGAGTTTCCGCTCATGTCCACCCATGATCGTTCCCGAGTGCAGTCGCAACTGGCCTACGTCGGCGACGACGCTCTGGTGCAAGCGGCTGTGGACGACATGCTTCGCACCAAAACACTGCTGGGTGACAGCAAGCGCATCGCCCTGACTGATCACAAACCGAAGCTCTCGGTGAATCAACGCAAGCTCAAAGACAAGATGATCGAGACCTTCAAAACTGCCCGGTATCAGCCTCCTGAAATTTCCAGCTTTGCTCCGCAGGCGGCGGGCAACGCTTCAGCCCTGAAAGATATCACCGAAGTCTGCGTGGCTGAAGGGTATCTGGTGCCGATCACGGATGGCATCTATCTGCATGCCGACAACGAACTGGCGATGCGGGAGATGATCAAGAAGCGGCTTGGAGACGGCAAGGGGTTGATGGTAGCCGACATACGTGACATTCTCGCCACGACCCGCAAGTTTGCGGTGCCTCTTTGCGAGTATCTGGATCGGATGGGTGTAACGAGGCGCGAGGGGGATTTACGATATCTTACTCAGTCCTGAGTGCTGAGTCCTGAGTGCTGAGACGAGATGGATAACATACTTCGACAATTTCCTGCTGTTCATGAACTGCTCGCTGCACCTTCGTTCGTTGCGATCATCGAACAGTATGGCAGGGATAATGTCGTTATTACTCTTCGACTTGAACTCGATCAACTGCGTCATGCGGCACAACAGGGGAACGATGTCGCCTCTTCGCTGACTGCTGATCATCTGGCCGTCGTTGTCAAACAACACCTTATTGAATCTACCAAGCCTCGACTGCGTTCCGTCATCAATGCCACGGGTATTCTGCTGCACACCAACCTTGGTAGGGCGCCGATGGCTGAGGTTGCTGTCGAAGCGGCAGCGATGGCGGCGAGGGGTTATCTCAACCTCGAACTCGATCTCGTCACCGGGAAGCGGTCCAGCCGACCTGATGCGGTGCGGCCCTGGCTGACGAAGCTGCTTGGATGCGAATCGGCTACCGTCGTCAATAACAATGCTGCAGCTACGGTGATCGTTTTGCGGGCGTTGGCACGGGGGAAAGAGGTCATCGTCTCTCGAGGTCAGTTGGTGGAGATTGGCGGCAGCTTCCGCATTCCAGAGATCATGGCTGTTAGTGGAGCGACCCTCACTGAAGTGGGCGCTACCAACATCACCAGGTTGAGTGATTATGAGCGGGCGATCACGGAGAACACCGCTCTCCTGCTTCGGGTGCATGCCAGCAATTATCGTGTCGTCGGTCATGCCGAAACGCCCACTATCAGCGAGCTTGTGCAACTCGGCAAGACACGGGGCATTCCGGTTGTCGATGACATTGGCTCTGGTGCGCTGATCGATATGTCCCAGTGGGGGCTCGATGATGAACCGATGCCTAATGACAGTCTGCAAGCCGGGGCTGATCTAGTTTTGTTCAGCGGCGACAAACTTCTTGGTGGGCCACAATGTGGCATCATTGCCGGGCGGGCTGATCTCATTGAGAAGATTGAGCGTGACCCGCTGATGCGTGCCTTCCGTGTCGACAAGATGACGCTGGCGGCACTGGAGGCGACGCTCAGGCTTTATCTTGATTCCGAGAATGCGCTCGAAGCTATTCCGCACTTCAAGATGCTGGAGATACCGCTTGCGGTGCTACAAGAGCGTGCTTATCTGTTGGCCCGTTATCTCGGCAATATCCCCGGGCTCAGCGTGCATGTGGCGGATACCAAAGCGTATGTTGGTGGGGGTACGCTGCCTGATCGTTCGGTGCCGAGTGTTGCCCTTGCTATTCGTTCGGAGCATCTCTCGGAGAATGAATTGGCCCAGCGGCTGCGGATGCATGAACCGGCCATCATGGGGCGGGTCGAGGATGGGTTAGTACTGCTGGATCTGCGAACGGTGCCAGCGGAGCAGGATCAGGCGATGTTGGATGCTGTGCAACAAGTAAGCTTGGTCGCATCGAAGTAGCTTTAGCAAAAGCCCCGAAGGGGGCGAGAGAACTTAGCCCAGAGCAACGCTCTGGGTTTCTAATGCCACCTGTAATCTTCCTGCGACCCTGAAGGTGTCGATGTCTGCGGAAGCTATGACCACTCTTTCAGAGTGGCTGGGAACATGTTTCTTCTTCTCGTAACCCAGAGCGTCGCTCTGGGCTAAACTCTCTCGCCCCTTTGGGGCTTTTTGCAAAATCGACTTCAATGAAATGAGAGATATCTCTGCTACATCACGCGGAGCGTGATGGCAACTCTACTTCACCATTGCATCCAGCTCTTTGAGATTGAAGCGAACGCTGAGGACGTAGGGTTTCTGGTCCTTCTCCCAGTGGCCATAGGTCGTCGTCACGAAGGTGCTGTCGGGCAGGACTTCGACGCCGGGGTAGGCACAGTCCCATTTGTGGAAGTTGTCTTTCAGGCGAACCCGATACTGGCCGGGTTTGTTGTTGACGATGTCGTCGTAGCTGCCGACCCATGCCATCCAATCGCCCTGGGTGGGGGAATCCGTGGCGGTGTCACGGAACGAGATGACGAGTCGGCCATCGGGGGCGTACTTGGCGGTGTGGCGGTCGCCAGAGAGGGCACGGGGCAGTTCTCTGGCGCGGTCCAGGTCTTGCCTTCGTCGTTAGAGAAGATGACATGCGATTCCTTCGCCCGGCGATTCTCCCGTAAGAGAGCAGCGATCTGCGTGCCATCCGGCGAACGAACCGCCCCTGGCTCGCAGAGATGAATATCCTTGGCGGCGAAGATCTTCTCGGGAGTGCCCCAGGTCAGTCCGCCATCGGTGGAGAGTGATTGGAGTAACGTCATCGTTCCGGTCGGTCCGGGCTTCTTCTGGAAGTAGCGGCCATCGTCGTGGAAGAGGGCGAGATAGTGGCCGGGTGTTTTCAAGGGAACGACGCTGCCCATGACGACGATGCCACCCCAATCGCCGACTGGTTTGAGAGGCGACCAGGTTTGACCATCGTCTTCAGAGACCGCCAGCCGGGCAGGGTAGAGGCCGGAGAAGACGATCAGCCGCTTCTTGCCTTGGGCATCGACGACCCGATGGATCGTCGGCGTTTCCAATGAAGTAGCCCAGTTCTCAGGGACGGGGATACGGTCGCTCCATGTCTTACCGCCATCGTTGCTGCGTTTGTAGATAATCGCTCCCTTGCCATGTCCCTTGGGGTAGACGGTCAGAATGGTCTTGCCGTCTTCGAGAAGAACGGTGGTCGGGTGTCCCAGATATTGCCCGGTTTCCTTGTCGACGATGACCTGCCTTTTGGCATCGGCATCGAGATCGATCAAGGGAATGCCGGCAAAAGAGGATGGCAGTGGCGGTGAGCTGTTCTGAATAAGAAGGAAGAGCATGACCAGTGACATAGGGGTGCCTTTTCGTCAGAAGAATTCCATTTCTGTCAAGATAACATTGTCCCGTAGGGAAGTCGAACACGAAGATCAAGGCATTCTGGGGTTGCTTGAATAAATGAATTCGAGCATCATTCGCCCTTCTAAAGGCAAGGGAGTGCCTGGTATGACGAGTGTGTTCCGTCGAGGAAGTCTGCTACTGACATTATTATGTCTCTTATCAATTACCACCCTGGATGCACAATCAGCTAACCCCAACATCACCATTGAACCAGCCCGTGCCGCCAAGCTTCGGGAAGTGATCGGTAACGCCAATCAATCGCTGGAACGGCTGGGCGACTACCGGGTGCGGATGCGCCGCCGGGAAATCGTCGCTAACAAAACGTGCCACGAAGACCTGGTCATGCTGACGGTTCGCAGCAAGCCCTTTGCGGTGCATGTGAAGTGCCTGACCGGTTCCGAGAACGAAGGCCGGCAGATCATCTACCATGCCGGGCGTCCTGAAGAAATGTTCCAGGTGCTGACAGGCAAGGGCGACGTGCTGGCGGGCATGCGGATGGATGTTTCCGTCAATTCTCTGGTGGTCACCTCCAGTTGTCGGCGGGGTCTTAACGAAGCGGGCTTCGCCAACATGATGCAGCGGTTCGGTCTGGCTGTGGACAAGTACCTTTCGGGCCAGGGGCGAGTCTCGGAGTTTGAACCTATCGGACTGCAGACTCGTGCCGAGTCACGTGCGCCGATGGAAGTGGTCATTCAGCGAATTCTTCCAGGCGAGGAACCATTGCTGCAACACGGCGGCATTCGTTACTGGCACTTCAATGCCGATGCTGACGCCGCTGAGCGACATCTGCCGACGCTGGTCATCACCTTTGACGAGAAAGGCCAGGAAGTGGAGTATTACCTGCATGACCGGTTGATCCCGAAGGTCACACTGGATGCACACGACTTCAACGCCGACAAGCTCTGGAAGTAAGCGGGACAGTCAGTATCCTGAGCCATCCATAACATGGTGTAATGAACAAGAGCACAAGGGTGCTCTTGTTTTATTCATGGTACGTGTGAGATCAGCATTGTCACCGCCACTCCTCTATACGTTGGGCTTGATTGTCTGCTCTCTTGGCCATGCCATGATCTGGGTGCGGGCGATCAACTGGATGCATGGCGTTCGTTCTCAAAAGGCGTGGACGGGTGTGGTACGCACGGTACTACGAGTGATCCTTGTTGGTATTCCGATCTTTGGAATGGTGATGTTGATACGATCGGGGCCGGAGTCATTCTGGGACGAGTGGCCGGTTCCGTACAACTGGATGGCTTGGGCCTATGTTGCTTTGACCGGAGTGATGGGGTTGATCTACTTCCCCTACCTTTGGATCAGTTATCTACTCAGAAAACCACCAGTGGGAACGCGGCATACCAAAAGCGAAGTGTTTAACGTGGGGCGAGCGCTGGGCAAACGACCGATCGGCAAGGGCAAACGCGGCTGGCTGGCCAAGATGCCCTTCAATCAGATTTATGAAGTTGATCTAACTGAAAAGGAACTCGTTCTACCACGGCTGCCCGCCGCCTGGGATGGCCTGCGGATCCTTCACTTGACCGATCTGCACTTCTGTGGACGGCCGTCTAAGGCTTATTTTGAACGGGTGTTTCATCTCTGTTCCAAACGTGGCTGTGATGTGCTCGTCCTGACCGGCGATCTGGTGGACAGTGACAAACACTATGATTGGCTTTACCTGTTGAAGATGTTCAAGCCCACGCAGTGTACCCTGGCCATTCGGGGCAATCACGATGCGAAATTCGACTACGCTAAAGTCAACACGATCCTCGGTGAACTGGGTAGTCACGTTCTTGGTGGACAGAGCAAAGTCATTACCCTGAAAGGGGAGCCGCTTCTGGTGGCGGGCAATGAAGTGCCCTGGCTGGAGCCGATTCCTGATCTATCCGGTCATCATGATCAAGACTGTTTTCGGCTAGCTTTGATTCACTCCCCGGATCAGTTTCGTTGGGCAGTTCGGCAGAAGTTCGATCTGGTGCTGGCCGGCCATAATCATGGCGGACAGATTCGAATGCCCGCCTTCGGATCGATCTTTGTGCCGAGCAAGACCGGTCGGCGGTACGATATGGGGCTCTTTCAATCCGGTTCGACTGTGTTGCACGTCAGCAGAGGGGTGAGCGGCGGCCATCCCATACGCTATTTCTGCAGGCCGGAAGCGGCGTGGTTGACGCTGCGATCACCGAAAAGCGCCTGACACTTCTCCCGCATGATCGCAGGCCACCACACTACCCAAATCTTCTAAGGGCATTCAGAATGCTGAGCAGATAGGCGCCGATCTTTTGCCGCTGTCTAAGCATTTCATCGACAATTGCCCCGATAAGAAGAGCGGCCCCGATGAAGGTGTACTGCAACTTGTCGGAGATGCCCCACATGCGTGTGAAGTTGGGGAGTATCCACAAAATCATGGTGCCCATAATGACGCCGAGCACATTGCCCTCACCGCCTCGCAAGCTGACGCCGCCCAGGACAGCTCCGGCGATGGCGTAGAGTTCAAAGAAGTTACCCGCTTCCGAGGGCGCAGCCGAGTTGTATTCGGTGAGATAGAGCACGCTGAAGATGGCACACAGGAACGAGCAGAAGACGTAAGCCAGGATCTTGTACCGATCGACGCGAATGCCGCTGTAGTGGGCGGTCTTCTCGTTGGCGCCGATGGCGAGCCAGTAGCGGCCATACACGCTCAGATGCAGTATGACAGCCAGCCCCCCAGCCAGCACGAGGAAGATGATGAAAAACTTGGGAATGCCGAACAGATCGCCATCGTGGAAGACAGCCTTGTACCAATCGAAGGCGTCGGTGCCGCCGAGGCCCTTGATCTTGTCGTCGGCGATCCAGCGAGAGAGGCCGCGATAGATAAACAAGCCGCATAAGGTGACGACGAACGGTTGCAGACCGAGTTTGGTGATGAGCAGACCATTGAGCAATCCGATGCAGGCTCCCATGCACAGAACCGTGGCCACAGCGAGGTGGGGGTTCCATTGATAATCGTTGAGCAGAATGGCGAGCGTGGTGGCACAGTAACCGACGACTGCGCCGATGGAGAGATCGATGCCGCCGGTAATGATGACCGGTGTGACCGCCAGGCAGAGGATGCCGAAGTGGCCGATCAACTTGGCCAGATTAATATGGTTTCGAACGGTGCGGGCGCTGGGATCGGCCATCAGCAGTGCGCCGTAGAGCAACGCCAGGAACATACCCAGACCGAGAAGTTTCTTCATGACGCCATCCTGCCTGGGTGAGTGCGACCGGTCGCCAGATGCATGACCGCCTCCTCACCAAGTTCATTTCCGCACAGTTCGCCGGCCCATCGACTTTCATGCAACACAATGACCCGGTCGCTGACACCGAGCACTTCTTCCAGATCGCTGGAGATCATCAGAATGGCTACCCCCTGGTTGGCCAACTCCTGCATGATACTGTAAATCTCAGCCTTGGCTCCGACATCGACGCCACGGGTCGGTTCATCAAGAATGAGCACCTTGGGCGTTTTGACCAACCCCTTGGCCAGCACCGCTTTCTGCTGATTGCCGCCGCTGAGGAGCCCGACCGTCTGCGTGATGGACGGGGTGCGAATACGTAATTGTTCGACTTTCTCCCGGGCGAGCGTTTTCTCTTCCCGGCGATTGATGATGCCGAGGAACTGGCGCAGGTTGAGCGTTGCCAGGCTGATGTTGTCTCGAACGGAGTCAGCCAGGAGCAGCCCTTGATGGCGACGATCTTCGGGAACGAGGAAGATGCCTTCGTTGATGGCATGACGGGGCGAGCGGGGTGTAAAGCGTCTGCCAACCAGTGTAACTTCGCCATCAAGCTTGGGCCTGATGCCGAACAGCACTTCGGCCAGTTCGGTTCTGCCCGCCCCGACGAGACCAGCCATGCCGACGATCTCCCCAGCATGGATCGTAAGGGAGATGCCTTCCTTCGGTTGGCTTGCATTCCAGCGAATGTTCCTGGCTACGAGAACGGGTTTCAGCGATGAGGTTACTACTGTTGAACGATGACGCTCTTTGAGTTCTCTACCCACCATGAGTTTGATCAGGGCATCGGGGTTGATTTGTTCTTTCTGTAGCTCTCCCGAATTGCGGCCGTCACGCAGCACGACAGCCCGGTCAGCAAGGTACTCGATTTCCTTAAGCCGATGGGAGATATACATGATGCTGACGCCCTGACTCTTCAGGGTGGCGATGACATCGTAGAGAGTGCGAGTCTCGGTCTCGGTGAGCGAACTGGTGGGTTCATCCATGATCAGGAGGCGTGATTCGAGTGCCAGGGCGCGGGCAATTTCAACAAGCTGTTGCTGGCCGACTGAAAGGCTGCCAACGAGGGTACGGGGGGAGAGGGTCAGACCTACTCTCTTGAGTAGCACCTCAGCGTGTGGGTAGATGTCTTGTCGCAACAGACGAAGCGGGCCACCCCACGTCTGCTCACGTCCCAGGAACAGGCTGGCAGCCAGATCGAGGTTGCAGGCGAGGTTCAATTCCTGGTGGATGAGGACGATACCGAGTTTCTCAGCCGCCTGTACGCCGGAGATGTGGAGATGGCTGCTCTTCCAGAGGATGGCTCCCGAATTGGGTCGTTCGACGCCGGCGATGATCTTCATCAGGGTCGATTTGCCCGCTCCGTTCTCGCCGACGATGGCCAGCAGTTCGCCCGGCATGATGCGCAGCGACACGTTCTGCAAAGCCTGCACCCCGGGGTAGGCTTTGCTGATGCCGCTGGCTTCGAGCAGGGGAGAGGCAGCTTCGGGCATGGGCTATTTCTTGGAGGTCGGTTCGAGGTAACGGATCAGGTCACGTAGTTCCTGAATCGTCATATTGTTGGGCAGCCCTTCCGGCATGAGGGACTTGGTCGAGGTCGACTGATCTTCGATGTCGGATTTAACGATCACTTCGATCACAGCGTTTTCCCGTTTGAGCCGGATGGTGGTAGAGTCTTCCTCGGCGAGGATGCCGGTGATGACCTTGCCGTTCTTGAGAACGATGGTGCGGATGAAGTAAGGGGTGCCGACGACGCGGTTAGGATCGACGATGTTGACGAGCAGGTATTCCCTGCTGCGTTCGGCTCCGTCGAGGTTGGGGCCGACATCGTGTCCTTCGCCGTTGAACTTGTGGCATTGCATGCAGTGCTTGGCGAAGATCGCTTTGCCGTTCTCGGCGTTGCCATGCTTGGCGGGGACCTCTTTACGCAGTCTGGCCAGCACTGCTTCGATATCGGGAGGGGTGTCTCGGAAAACACCGTAGTGTTTATCGAGGAGATCGTTGAGGTCTTTATCCTTGAATTGGCGGATGGCGAGGGCGACGTTGTTGTGCATTTCGCTGCGGTCAACGGTCTTGTTGCCGACCGCCTCCAGCAGAGCTTTCGCCCAGGGCCGTCGGCTGCGGAGCGTGTTTATCAACTCGTAGCGCACCTTCTGGGGGTAGTTCTTCCAGTTGTTCAGCACATCCTTCGCCAGCGTCGGTTGTTCGTAAGCCACCAGGCTGCGGGCGGCGGTGAGCCTGACCGTTTCATCGGGATCGGTGTGCAATGTCTTGATAATAAGTGGCAATCCTTCGGTAGCCTGCATGAAGGCGAGGTCTTCGATAGCGTCGATCCGTTCTTTAGGATCAGGGGATGGTTTACTCAAGGTGGCTATGTGATGCGGCACGGCAGTGGCATCGTAGAACGAGCTGGAGAGCGTGCGCACCAAGCGGGTGATGTCGGTGTTGTTGCGGCGGATCAACTGGGCAGCGAGGTCGCTCCACTGATCGATTCCTTTGACCTTGCGGCCTTTCATGGCCTCGGCCAGGCCGGTTAGCGCGATACGGCAGACAGCATCACTCTGGCTGGCTTGGATGAGTTTGAGACAGGCCGAGAGATCATCGGGCTTGCCGGTGGCGGCGAGGCGGCGCATGGTGCGGGCGAGAAGATGATTGGTGATGACTTCGTTGCCGGCGGCGTCTTTTTGTATCCAGGAAAGAACAGTGTCTCGATGAAAAGTGAGTTCACGTTCGGTGGCCAACCAGAGGAGAAAGGGGATGAGCGGATCGTCTTTAACTAATTGATTGCGTGTCAATGCCTGTAGCGACAGGATTATTTCTCTTTTGCCAGCCTGATCGATCAGCAAACTTGCATGTTCACGCAACATGACTGGCGAAGTTGAGTTCTTGATTCTTTCTGACCGAGGCTGATCCCTCATTTGTGGCCCAGCCCTAAGGTCTGCCAAAGTTCTTGTTGATGTGGGGATGAGTCCTGGGATGCCTAAGTGTAGTTGTCGATACTCTACTTTCTGCCAGTAGGGATTCCCTTCCTTCTTGCTTGGGTCCAACTTTACCGGCGGCACGATGCGATAGATACGTCCTCGTTCATAATCCCAATCATCGGGGTTCGTCTGATGACACGGATTCTGGTCGTGCCAGTCACTCACCAGGATTGAACCATCGGGAGCCCAACGCATCTGGATCGGTCGGAAGTTCTTGTCGCCGGAGACGAGGAAGTCGTCGCCCCGGCTGGCAGTGAAGGTCGAGCCGTTGGGTATGAGAATGTTCTGCTTGATCGAGCAGCCGTGGATGCTTCCAAAGATGACGCTGTTCTGAAACTCTTTGGGCATGTGTGGGGCATCGAGGCAGAGCAGCCCGGCGTGGGCCCAGCCGCTTTCTTTGTGGAAGGTGTGGTCGCAAATTTCTTTGATCGCTCCGTAGGCATAGGGGTTGTGGCTCGGCTTGCCGCCCTGCTTGATGTAGATGCCGCCCGGAACCATGTGGTAGAGGTGCGGGATGACGCAGGCACAGATGAAGCATTCGCCCTGGCTGTTGAAGTCCATGCCCCACGGGTTAGAGGTACCCTCGGCGAAGATTTCAAACTTCTTGGTGCGGGGATGATAGCGCCAGACACCGGCATCGAGATCGACGGGTTCGCCGGGCGCAGCTCCGGGGGGTGACGCCCCCGGCTCGCCGGGTTTCACTTTGGAGACGGTGAAGACGCCATGCAGGCCATACAGCCAGCCATCGGGGCCCCAGGTGAAGGTATTCAGCGTTTCGTGGGTATCTTGCGAGCCGAACCCGCTGGCGACTATCTCGAAGCTTTCAGCCTTGTCTTTGCCTTTGATGTGCCAGAGATAGGGTGGAGGCACGACGTAGCATCCGCCATTACCCACTTCCAGTCCGCTGGCCATGTCGAAGGCGCCGAGGCCTTTATCGGCACGCTCCTTGGTGACGGGGAAGTCCTTGCCTTCGGCGAAGACGGTGCGTTTGTCAGCGATGCCATCGCCATCGGTGTCTTCGAGGATGACAATGCGGTCACGCGGAGCCAGCCCTTTGCCGGTACGCTTAGGGTACTCGAAACTCTCAATGATCCAGACCCGGCCCTTGTCATCAATCGTCATGGCAATCGGGTTGGTCATCAGCGGCTCAGCGGCGAAGAGCTTGACCGAGAAGCCGGGAGGCACCTTCATTCGCTTGACCGTTTCCTGCGGCGACAGATACGGCTGACCCGAGGGCTTGCGGTTATCGAAGCCATATTCTTTCTGAGCGAAGGCGGGAGCGGCAGCTAAGAGCACGGCGAACAGCACAGGCAACCAGCGCATGATCAGTCTCATCGGGGTGGGTTCCATTCCAACTGGCGGATGACTGATACTACCCGATTTTCGGCGCAGGAAAAGCAAAAGGTGGAACTTCCGAGGGAAGTTCCACCTTCAGTATTCTTGTTCCCAGGCTCTGCTTGGGAACACACTGTATGCGAGGCTCCGCCTCGCTGAGAGGGCATGAACCAAGGCTGAGATTGCTTGAAGACGTGAGGCGGAGCCTCACTTGCAGTGCGTACTCAAGCGGAGCTTGGGAACGAGATGCATTACTTATTCTCGTCTTCCTTGATGCCGCGAATCTTCTTGAGCTGTTCGCGGAGGCGTTCCAGCTCGCGTTCCATGTTCTCCAAGCCGGGGTTGCCTTCGCCCAACTGCTTCATCGACTTCTCGAAGAGTTTCAACTGTCCCTCCAGTTGCTTGTCAAGCTGACCTTCTTTGAGGAACAGATTGTTGTTGCCATTCCACTGGAAGGCGTTTCCCTTGAAGCTGGTTAACATCTTCTCGACATCGGCACGATTCTCTTCGGGTACATCCTTGACGGCTTTGTAGGACTTTTCGCCGTCATCATTCTTGATGTTGATATTCTTCACCTCGGTTTTGCCGTTGTTCATCTTTCCGGTGACGGTGATAGTTCTGTCGCCATCAGTTTTTTTTGCAGTGAACTGATCGTTGTTGACAGTCACCGACATATTGCCCTGGGCGGGAACGAATTTGAATCGATTGCCACCGGCGTTGGGGAAGAAATCTTCCTTTTCTTTCTCCTTCTTGGCGCGAGCCTTGGGCTTGGCGTTTTCTTCCTCTTTGGCCTTTTCACCATCGCCCTCTACGACCCACTCTTTGGCCTTGACTCTCTTCTCTTCAGTAGCGGCTTTGGCATCAGCGAGTTCAATACCGCGGATGCGGATTTCTTTGCCCTTGCGGATGACAGTGGCCGTGTACTTGCCGGGTTTCAGTTCCTTAATCATCTTCGTGAAGGCTGGGTGATCCCTGGTGACGGGCTTATCAGCGAACTCGATAAGGATATCGTTCTTAAGTATCCCGGCTTTCTGGGCGGCCGAGCCTTCCGTGACGTCGCTGACAAATAAACCACGGTTTTCGGACAATTCAATCTGGGAAGCAACTGCTTCGGGTACTTCTTCCAATGAAACGCCGAGGCGAGGCTTACTAGAACCTTGAGGCTGGGCCACGGTAGTAACAAGATGAAGAGGCTTGCTGGTAGTGGAAGTCAGAGTCTTCGCAGGGAGAAGTCTATTGACAGCATCCAGCTTGATGGATTTACCATCGACAGTGGTCACGCCATGGACGGGATCAAGGTGTACGGTGCCTTTTCCGTCTACGGTAATGGTGCCCTCAATGGGTTTGGCCAAGACCACGTCACCTTTGAGAGGATGGGCCTGTGCCAGTTCAAGAGCAAGGTGATGATCTTTCAACGCCTTGAGGTGATCTCCTTGAGCAGCTTTGAACGCATCGCCAAGAACCATTACATCGGGAGAGACATTCAACTTGATGAGATTGCGTCCATCTGTCTTGACCTCGTCGGAAAGAACCAGCTCCGCGGCGACCTTATCTAACTGAGGGGCGATGTTGACGAGATCGACAGTGGCGGCGTCAAAGAGTTTGCCTTCCAGAACAACCTTCTTGTTCTTTTCAACAGCGGGCAGCTTGATGCCGCCGATCGTCAGCTTTTTGCCTTTGCGGAAGACGATTGCCGAGTAGGTGCCTGCATCGAGCTTGCCAACTAGTTCGCGGAACTTTTCGGTGTCAGAGGGAACCTTCTTGCCGGCGAACTCAACGAGGATATCGCTGGATCGCAGGCCATTACCCTGGTTCCAAGCCGGGCTGGGGTCGATGACTTCATTCAGCATCAGGCCCTGACCGTCCGCTAAATCGAGATGGCCACGTAGAGCAGAATCAATCTCGGCTGTTACCACCCCGAGACGGCCTTTACCCGAAGAGGCGACAGCATCTCTTGCTTGAAGCAATGGTTTGACATCAAAACCTCGTACAGTTTTGGCTTCTCCACTCTTCAAAGCTTTGAGTGCCCGTTCCTTCTCGGCTATGGCCTTTTCCAGTTCCTTGATGGCAGTGTCCTTGTCGTCGCTGTTTTTGGCTTCCTTCCAGCGCACCAGAGCCTTCTCTTGCGCAGCGCGGGCCAGCTTCTCGGCGACAATCGCCTCATCACGATGGGCAGCTGCCTGCTTGAAGGCCAGTTCGACTTGTGCCTTCGTCAGGTCTTCCTTGTTCTTGAGAGCTTCGGCAAGTCTTACTCGTGCCGTGGCTTGAGCATCTTTGGCGGCATCGAATTGTCCCTGCCAGACAACCTTGTTCGTCTCCTTCAGTGTCTTCAGAGATTTCTTCACTTCTTCGAGTTGCGTTCGGGTATTCTCGTCAAGCTGCTTGGAAGATTTCTCCAGAAGCTTTTCTACCTTCTTCAACGCTTCCTCAAGTGCTTTCTGCTTTTCGGGGCTGATGACGCCCTGCCACTGAACGACTCCTGGTTTTCCTTTGTCGTCGTCAGTCGTCCAAACAATTGTTTTGCCATCGCCGCCTTGAAGAGCTTTTCCGGTGACGCGGATGGTCTTGGTTTCCGTTTTCTTTTTGTCGGTGCCTTTGTCGTCATCGTCGGAAGCGACAATTTTCAGAACGACATCCTGGGCCGGGTCCTGGATTGGCTCGTTGGCATAAAGCTGAACGCCGGCAGTGCAGGCCGCCAGAGTGAGGAAGCTGGCAGCAGCAGTTAAGGTCCACCAACGGGGGGCACCCCGTTCGATCACGTTGCGTTGATGCAACAACATGTGTACTCTCCGATAGAGATCAGATGGGGATTCAAAAACACCCGCGGCTTGGCTGCTGGCCAGCGTAGGCCGAGTCGTGAGTGTGGTCAGGCTGACTAGGTATTGAGCATATTCCACAGCATTGGCGATCCGGGCAGCAGCAGCGTCGGCCAGGTATTCCTGGGCCAAACGCACGTGCCGCTTCATCCACCAGAACCAGGGAACATGGAAGTAGAGCGCGCCTCCCAAAGCCAGGAGCAGACAGCCCCAGGCATCGCGGCGACGCAGGTGGGTTAATTCATGGGCAAGGATCCATCGAAGTTTCTCCGGATCGCCCTCATTACAGAACGCGGGGGAAGCAGAATGGTCGGCTTCCATAACCCGTAACTGACCGGGCCGTGAACCAGCGAATTGACACCGATGCGCGGTCGATGTGCAGGATCGGGTTCGAGTTCAGCCAGGGCAGCATGTACGTGAGCGGGAGCAGGGCGGCGCTGACGCCAGAATCGCCAGAGACCGTAGTATCCAATGCTGCAACGAATTAACAGTACGACGACCAGTCCCAGGTAGCTGTAGCCGATAACTCTCAGCACCCATTTGCCCCATATGATCAACACGCTTCCCTTGGTGCAACTACCATCAGAAGCATTGTCGATGGGCCCGGTAATCCTGGCTGCGTCGTTTTCTTCTTTCTCTTCTAACCTTAAGGCGTAGGCGATGATCGATTCGAGCCTCTCAGCGAATTCGCTGTTTTCATTGTCGTTGTTAGTCGCAAGATAGTCCTGGTTGTCAGTGGCAGGAGGAGTTCGGGCTGATGAAAGCGGTTGTCCGAACAGCGCTTTGTTGGTGGCAGAGTTGGATGAAGCGCCTGGCATTGACCACCAAGTAGGCAGTGCAGCCGGCAAGGCGACGAGCAAAGCCGCGAGCAGGGCAAACTCGCCGATGCGCTGCCGCTGAACAGGTTGCCGGGTAAACGCCATCCAAAGAGCGCCCATCAAGAGCACCACACCGCCGGCAAAAGTAGTTTTTAGAAGCCATTCATCTAGTGCGAGCAGCGGTTCTGGCATGGTAGGCAACTCCCAGGAGAACGCGAACAGAACGAAAACACGACGGCCTTACGTACGGCGACGTTTGGCTTCATTGATCAACTCTTGAATCTTCTCTAGTTCTTTCGTTGCCAGCCGTTCATTATTGAGGAGTGTCGCCACCATTTCACTGGCGGCTCCGTTAAAGACGCGGTCGACGTAGCTGTTGACGCTTTGTTCGCGGGAGAACAGAGGCGTGTAAATAAACGCTCTCCCCGCCACATGATGCTTAACCAACCCCTTGTCTTCCATGATGCGAAGCAGGGTTTGCACGGTGTTGTAGGCAAGGTCATCGTCCTGAGCTTCAGCGAGAATCTGGTAGACCTCGCGCACCCCCAACGGGCCCTGATCCCACAACGTCTTCAGGATTTCCAACTCTCTCGGAGTCGGTTGTATGGCAACCATCACGTGATGATCCTCTTCACGAGTCCTAATTGTTTAGGTATTTAACACCTAAAGGCTTCGGTTGTCAAGAGGGTGTCAGTCTTTTCAGAAAGATTTCATTCAAGCATGTTGATGGCGATGACTCGCCTAAATGAGCAGCCTAGAGTTTGGTAGAAGTTGAAGTTGATGCTGGGTGAGTTATGCCCTCTTCCACGTTGGATGCTGATTTGGCCTGTGCCATTGCGCTCGGCGTTGTGGAAAACAGCCGCATGGTGACCACCATTCAACAAGTCAATGTGCTCGATTCCTCCGGCCTGGTAGTACCTCACAAGAACTGGCTGCGCGAGACGGATCCTCTGCATCAATTGACCAAGCAGTATCTGCAAGCGAAGGCAGAGTCACAACAGTCGGGCGTGCATCAAAGGCCACAGGCAGGATGGAATATGGAAGCTGCTCTCAAGGCTCGAGATCAGGCGAATGAACGAGCGATGCTCATTCTGATCCAGGCGCGGCAGTTGCTTGAGGCGCGCGGAGTACTCAAGCGAGCGAAGTTGGAAGGGTTACGGATTCTTGGGTGATCATTATCGGAGCGTGATAGTAACTCTTACTTTCTTGGCTCCACCACAAACGTCGGCACCGTTGAACCAGTGCCGGCCGTCACGTTCAATAAGTCCGAAGATGAGATGCGGGACAAGCATCCATCCATGTATTCGCCGTGGCAGACAAAGGGGTTGGTATCGACCATGATGTCGCTGACCTTGAGCTTGCCATCTGCGATGAACGGGAATGGTTCTTTGGGTAGATTGACGCGTTCTTGGACGATGTAGGGAGTGTTGAGCGCCACCTGCATGGCCTTCTCCCATGCTGCTTGATCGACAGTCCAGCCGAGGACGATACCTTTGCCGCCGTAGTCGTCGTTGGGTTTGAGCACCAGACCGTCTTTGTTAGCGGTGATGAAGGCGATGAGGTCAACCGTCTTGCCGCCGGCCTTCTGGGCGATCTCTTTGACGATGGCGGGGCACGCCTTCCTCACCAGGGGTGGTTTCGATTCTCGATCGGCTACGACCCGTGTCCATGGAATGTGCTCATGGATGGCAGCCAACTCTTCAGCGGTGAACAGGCTGCCATTGCGTTCATCGGAGAGTACTGCGAAGCTGGCTTTTTTGTAGAGAATCTTACAACGGAACGGGTTGATCATGCAGACGTGGCGGGCCTTCACCGCCCGGATGACCGGGTGTTCCATGCCGCCGCGTTCGATGAGTTCGCTGATTAGCACCCGTTTGTAGATAAGGTCAATCGGCTTGGCATCAGCGGTACGCAGCCTGTTCCCAGAATAGGTCACTTCCCGTGGGTCGGCGATCACCACGTCGAGGCCATGATGTTGGAAGAGGTTCTGATACAGAATGAACTCGCTGTAGGTGGGCACTTCCTTCCAATCGAGGATGGCAATGCGGGGAAGTTCACGCCGCCCCAGCCATTGCTGATAGGCCCGAAGCAGTGAGGACATGACGCCATAACTGGTGGGCATCGGGTAGACCTGAAACTTCCTTTGAAACTCCTGTAAGGCGGGCATGGCCAGGAACATCTGGCTGAGGGCGACGTTGTAGGCCGCGCCAGCCGGTGTTTCCGAGTTGTATTCGGTGAAACGAAGCTCATCGTTGGAGACGTAGAACGAATCGAACCGGGAGGTCGGGAATGAATTGAAGCGCGGATCGAGCATAGCCAGTTCGTCTTCAGCTCCGGAGAGGCCAAACTGCTTACGGAAGGTGTCGTTTGCTATCGCAGCCGATTCAATCTTGTGGAACGCTCCCAATAGGATGCGTACTCTTTGCTGTAGAAAATGATACTGCTCGGTGCTCAGGAAGCGTGGCCGCAGCACCATGCACATCAGCCGATCGCCAAAAAAGAGCTTGTGCTGCTGATGGTACTGATCCATCTGAGCCTGGGAATCGAGTGCCAGGGGTTCAGTGAGCAGATCGAGATAGGTTGCAATGGCGGACGACGACACAGGCGCTCTCCGAGTATGGTAGAGGCCAGTTTACCGAGGTTCTTTGTGACTTACCACTTGAAATGCTTGCCATCGGCGAAAAGTCGTTTATGCTGAGGACGAACACTTTTATCGAGAGAACCTCCCATGATGATGCGGTTGATGTCGGTTGGTATCCTGGCAAGTCTCTTGTCCCTGGCCGGATGCAGCCCGGCTCAGAGTACCAGCGTGGTGAAGAAGGCTTCAGGATCGGCTGCGGCCGGCGGTCTGAAGGTCTGCTTCATCAGCAACAATGCCCACGAGTTTTGGAAACTTGCTGAGGTTGGCGTCAAGCAGGCGGGCAAAGACCTGGGCGTGAAGACCGAGTTCCGCATGCCGGCCCGTGGGGGTGGCGATGAACAGAGACAGATCATTGAAGACTTGATCACCCAGGGCTATGAGCACTTTGCTGTCAGCCCGAACGATCCCAAAAACCAGGGCAGCTACTACGATGGCAAGATCAAGGAAGGCATCACCTTCATTACCGTTGATAATGATCTGCTGCCTGGAAGCAAGCGACTCTGCTTCCTGGGCACCAACAATTTCGAGGCGGGCCGTTCTGCGGGCGAACTGGTCAAGAAGGCAGTGCCCAACGGCGGCAAGGTGGCGATCTTCGTCGGCAAACTCGATAACCTCAATGCCCCTCAGCGACGTAACGGGGTCATTGCCGTACTGGCCGGTCTCAAGACGATGGAAGAGGCTGAAGCCCTTGTCGCTAAAGGCTATCCCATCAAAGCAGGCAGCTATGAGATTCTTGATACGCTGACCGACAATGCCGAGATTCCCAAGTGCAAAGCCAACGCCGATGACACCATCACCAAGCACCCCGATATCGCCTGTATGGTCGGGCTGTGGGCTTACAACGCTCCACAGATCATGCTTGCAGCCAAGGATCAGGGCAAGCTCGGCAAGATCAAGATCATCAGTTTTGATGAGCAGAAGGAAACGCTTGACGGCATCCGTTCCGGCGACATCGTGGGAACCATTGTTCAGCAGCCTTACGAGTTCGGCTACCAGGCTGTCAAAACGCTGACTGATGTTGCTCGTGGCAACAAATCGAACCTACCCAAAGACGGCATCGGCCATATTGGGCATCAGGTGATCGAAAAAGCCAATGTCGATGCTTTTGAGAAGAAGCTGAATGAACTAAAGAGCAAGTAATGGGACAATGACCGCCCAACGCACAAGCGAGGGAGCAGGGTGCAATCATCTGCACGCAGTTCCCTCGCTTGCACGTCGGGCTACCATTGATTATCGTGGCATCAAGTAAACGCCTGACAGTCGATCATGCAGACCTCTGCTTGGCCAGATCAGCGTACACATCGCGCAGGCAGCGAGATAGATCAGCCCGAGCCACCAGGGAATCCAATAGACCCACAAACCTGTGTGCTGCCCTTTGGCTGTAGTGGCTGCCTGCACCCATACTGAAAAGAGAATCAAGGAAAAGAAGGGGAGCCAAACCAGCAGGCTGCGCCAGCCACAGCGCAGCGGCCCGGCCCGCTTTCCCTGCGACTGTTGTAAATCGATACCCATCAGCTTGAGCGAGATGCCTCCTCGTGTCACCATCGACCAGACAATCCAGACGATGAACCAGGTGCCAATCGGAATGCAGGCGAGTTGAAAAGGCGTGAGTTTCTGCACGAGCGGCAGCACTTCTTCCTGTTGATTCTGGGGATCATCCGCATGTCGAAGTGTCAGTTTAAGATCCTCGGCCAGCCCCTGAACTCCAAACGGGTCGCGATTTCGATCATTGAGATTGGAAGGGGAGGCCAGCATTTCCAACGCGGCGATTTGAGGAAGAAAGGCGGGCAGGCTCAACTGATTGCGCAACCGTTTCAGTTGATCCAGGTCAATGACTAATTGCTTCTTGATCTTGCTACGGCAGGCAGCCATTATCATGCGATCTCGACTGATGGGCCGTATCAGGGAGATGGGAGGAGTGGCCAGCATATCCACCAGTGTCGTATGACCCACGTATTTTCGTTCGTCAGGATTGTCCAGCAAATACTGTTTGAAGATGGGGATGTTCTTCTTGTCGCCGAACCATTCCACCATGCGGTCAGCACGGCGTACCTGGTGCGTAAGTTGCAGGGTCGGCTTGATGTCCAGGTAGTACCGACTTAACAAGAGGATGGCCAGGATGATGGGGCTGAGGAGCATGCCGGTGAACAGCATTTGCCCCAGCCTCATCATGGAGGTGATTTCCGTCGGTCGATTGGCGGAAGCATGGAGGTCGGCGGAGATTTCAGCAGGACTGGAGTAGGGAGTCTTGCCGACACCCATCAGGCGATCCAGGATCGGACGATCATACCATGGCATGGGCGCCCTGATGGATCGTGGCTTGTTGGGGTTGCTGATCTTTCCCTCAAGCATCATCTGTGCCGCGTGTTTCAGGAACAGCACCGAGCGCCTGCGCATCCGTAGAAGTGCCTTCCACGGACAGAGGCGGTGAGCCATGAAAACGCGCTCCCACAATAAGTAGTTGCCCTTCCGGCTGAAGCCAGACTTGTTCCAGGCTCAGCCCATCGGGGAAGGTATCATCGGTCAGAGCGACCGCCAATTCATCTGACATTTGTTGAAGCAGTGAACGGCTGGTCGTCCAGGACAGTTTGCCTTGCACCTCGACCAGACGGGTCAGCGAGCAACCGGTGGTAGGGGCGATGAAAGCATCCCAATGGTGCGTGAGCTTGCTGGATCGAGGAGGCAAGTGCATGTCGCCTCCGCCCAGCCAACGAAGGCGCGTGCTGCGGCTGATCTCCCGGCGGGCTGGTGCAATCTTCCCCTCTTCCAGAGGTCGCATCACCAGCCAGACGGGTCTGTTCAGAATGAGATCTTTGCCGACGAGAAAAATTCGATCTTCGAGTACCCTGTGAATCCCTTCGATGGCGTAGTTACCGATCTTGTGAGGGATGCCTGGCGGCAACTTGGCTGGCGCAGAGGGGGGAATGTAAGGGAATTGCAACTGCTGCGGAGCCGGTGGCACTTGCACCACGCAGGTGCTGCTCATTATTTCGTGAAGCCCCCGAAACCCTCCTTGAGTGCGCATGGAGTCAAAAAGAAGCAACATACCAATGAAGTGGAACAACCACTTTATCCAATCGCTTCCGGTGAGGACCAGCGCGAGCAGGCCCGGCATCGCGACCACGGCAAAGAAACCGAGTGCCCGCAGCAGAAGTTGTCGTCGTTTTGGAGGTTTTCCAGGACGCAGACCTCCCACCCTGAGGTGTAGAAGCCATTTGCCGAAGCTGGCTCCTGCAATTACTTCGGTGGTCAGGAAATAAGCTAGAACAAAAAGCCACATGCAGAGGTCGCTGATGAAGTCGACGAGTTCTGTGCCCCAAATCTGGGGAGTCAGGAACTGTGGAATGAGCTGGTAAATGAGAAGAATGCCGGGTGCCAGCAATGCCGTATCGACGATGGCAGCTCGAATCCTTGCCTTGCGGGGAGCATTATGCAAGTAGCCGGGTTTGAAGTTCATTAAGGCTGATGCAATTCGCTGAGGGTGGCGTAGCGCTGATCACGATCGCGTTCCAAACCACGTTGAATTACTCGATCCAACTCCGTCGGAGTATCAGGCCGCATGGTTTGAATGCTGGCAGGCGATTCACTGACAATACGGGCAATGGTGGCAGTGTTGTCGCCCCCTTCAAAAGGAGCATGCCCGGTAAGCAGAAAGTAGAGAGTGGCCGTGACCGAGTAGACATCGGTGCGATAATCGACTACTTCCCCTTTGATTTGTTCCGGTGAAGCGAACAACGGTGTGCCGATAAATACGCCGGTGCGGGTAATACCTTCGGAGGAGTTGTTATCCGGCGTGGAGTGATTGACCAGATCAGGAGTTCGGGCTGTCGATGTGGTCATGACCGGGAGGATTTTCGAGAGACCAAAGTCACCAACTTTCACATGTCCATTTGTCAGAACAAAGCAGTTGGACGGTTTCACATCACGATGAATAACTCCCAGTTGATGTGCTGCCATCAGCCCATCGATAACATCGAGAATCTTGGTGATGGCCTGACCGATCTGAAGCGGCCCCTGCTGGGAGACAATATCCTTGAGCGTCGCGCCGGGCATCAGCTCCATCACAATGTAGGGCCGGCCCTTGTCCTCGTCGGCATGATAGACGAATACGCAGCGAGGGTGGGTAATCAGGCTGGCCAACTTGCCTTCCTGACGGAACCGTTCGAGATTGTCGGTAGACGCGGCGATTTGCGGCTTAATCAGTTTGATGGCAACACTGCGGCCATTGACGGCATCTTCAGCTTCGTACACGGTTCCCATCCCGCCGGAACCAAGCTGACGAAGGACTTTGTACCCGCCGATCTGATCCGGCACCCGATGAGCGCCTATGCCGCTAAAGGAGATTACTCGGTTCGGAGGCGGTAATTGTGTAACTGATGCTGTCTCGAGCGATTTCTTTGATTGATAGGAATCGGTGCGCGCGAGATGACTCGTGCCCAGAGATTTGCCGCAGTAGGCACAAAACGAGGGACGATCTCCGCTATACTCCAGACGTCGTTCGCATGCATCACAAGATACTTGCATCAGGCTTCGCCGTAACTACGGAACTTCGTTAAGCCCTATCTTAATGGTTCAGTAGAGGGCGCAGCAAGTAGACAAGTAGGAAGAATGGTAGTTGACAGCCCGACGCGCCACAGAGGGTGGACCTTGCGATTGCAGGGGCCCCCTCGCGCGTCGGGCTGTCATTGTTACACTCGTGCCGCCTGCGTAGCCAGGACGATGGCTGCAAAGTCATCTGCCTTCAGGCTGGCTCCGCCGACAAGTAATCCATCGACGTTGGGTTGCAGCATCAAGCTGTTGGCATTGGCCGGGTTGACGCTGCCGCCGTACTGGATGCGCATCTTCTCAGCGACTTCGGCTGAATGGTTGGTGATGATCCAGCGGCGGATGTGCATATGGACCAGTTCCGCCTGGGCTGGTGTCGCGACGACGCCGGTTCCGATGGCCCAGACAGGTTCGTAGGCGAGCACCAGCCTGGCCGGATCCAGCGTGATTCCTTCCAGGCTGCCCACCAGTTGCGATTCGATGACTGCTTCAGTCTGATTGCTTTGACGTTGTTCCAGCGTTTCGCCAATGCAGAGGATCACATTAAGCCCGGCGTTCAGCGCAGTCTTGGCTTTCTTATTGACGAGGGCATTGCTCTCGCCGAGGATGAGCCGCCGTTCGCTGTGGCCGAGAATGGTCCAGGTGCAGCCGCAATCGAGTGCCATCGCCGGGCTGATCTCGCCGGTGAACGCACCTTTGGTTTCGGAATAGATGTTCTGTGCTCCCAGGAGAACCTGGCTGCCTGCCAGCTCGGCATGAACCGCTAACAGATACGGGGATGGAGGGCAGACCGCTTGCTTGACGGTCGTAATCGCGCCGGTTTTGGCAACGATGTCCTTTGCCAGCGCCACTGCTCCGGCACGATCCAGGTTCATCTTCCAGTTACCGACCACAAAAGGCGTTCGCATCTATGCTCCAGATTATGTCAAACAGAATTGTCTGATATCAGCCCGAAGCGCTAGCGAGGGAACGCGTGCAATCTCAAGATCTACCCTCGCTAGCGCTTCGGGCTGGTATCGTCATTAAACGTCTAACCGGGTAACAGGCAACTGCTATGCCAGCAGGTCAGTAATTACATGTCCGTGCACATCGGTCAGTCTGCGATCTATGCCGTTGTTGCGTACGGTGAGTTTCAAGTGATCGATGCCCAGCAGATGCAGCATGGTGGCGTGGATGTCGTAGACCTGCGTCGGGTTCTTCCGGTCGGCCGGCTTGTAGCCAAAGTCATCGCTGGGGCCATAGGTCAGGCCCGGTTTGATGCCGCCGCCACAGAGCCAGTTGGTGAAGCAGAACGGGTTGTGATCGCGCCCTTGGCCGCTTTGGCTGCTCGGCATGCGGCCAAACTCGGTGGTCCAGAGGATGAGCGTATCATCGAGTAGGCCGCGCTGCTTGAGATCGGTGATGAAGCTGGCGATGCCTCGGGACATGCCGAGGGCGAGCGGGCCATGATCGCGCTGGATGTTCTCGTGCGAATCCCAGTTGCGGCGGGGGAAGCCATTGTCGTTGCCGAGCCAGACCTGGATGAAGCGGACGCCTCGTTCTAGTAGCCGCCGGGCGATGAGACAGCGGCGACCGAAGTAGATGGTTTCTTCCCGATCATTGATCTCAGCAGGAAACGAAGCGGGGATGTTATCGAGATGATAGAGCTTCTTGACGTGCTCCGGCTCCTTCTGCCATTCGAGTGCCTCGGGAGCAGCGAGCTGCATGCGGGCCGCCAGTTCGTAGCTGGCGATGCGACCGGCGAGGCGTTGGTCATCAGCACGGTCGGCGGCGTGACGTTGGTTCATCTCCTTCAGTAACTGCTGCGTGGCTGACTCGCTGGCGGTGTTGATGAAGCCGCCCTGTTTATCGGGGAACAGGTATTGCACCGGCTGCTTTGATTCGCCACGAATCACGGTGCCACTGTGATGCGAAGGCAGGAACGAAGCATCCCAGTTCTTGGTGCCGTTGGAGGCGTAGCCCCGATGGTCGGGCAGGACGACAAACGTGGGCAGGTTGTCGTTCAAGCTGCCCAAACCGTAGCTGATCCAGCAACCCATGCCGGGGAAGCCGGGACGGGTGAAGCCGGTTGTCTGGAGGAGCGTGCCTTGGCTGTGGACACCTGAGGTGTTCACCATGTTGTGAACGAAGGCGAACTGATCGACCACTGAACCCAGCGGGGCAGCGATCTCACTGAGCATCTTGCCCGATTGTCCGTAGGGCTTGAACTCCCACTGACTCTTGAGCCAGGGGCCGAGCCCATCCTGGAACGCTTCGACGGGTTCGCCGAAGTTTGACTTCTGGCCGTGATGCTTGAGCAGAGCAGGTTTGTAGTCGAACAGATCAAGGTGACTGGCGCCGCTGGCGATGAAGAACTGCACTACTCTCTTCGCCTTCGCGGGATGATGTACTCCCGTCTCCCCCGCGGGGGGAGGGGCTGGGTGTGAGGGGCTATTTTGAGGCGAAGCCCTTCCGTATGCCTCTCGTTCCAGCAACGACAATAGGCCGGCACCAAGCAACCCGTGCGTGGTGGACGATAGCCAGTCTCGCCTGTTGAGTTGGAGCATGCAGATCGCTTTCCCGTTTGATCAGCGTCAGGCTGTATCTCATCCCAACGGGATCACCTGTTGTAGCCCAGGACTCTAGTCCTGGGTCGTTGTTGTTTTTAATCCTCCTGGTCCTAAAGGGACTACCTAGGGCTCTCAAGGTAGTCCCTTCAGGACCAGGTAATCCTGTGCATAGGTCACCCAGGACTAAAGTCCTGGGCTATCACAGGTAGTCCCTTCGGGACCATTGTGCAAAGTCATCGGGTTCATGTGTTAGTCCACAAAGGTAAACTCGTTGAGGTTCCACAGTAGTCGCCCCAACTGCTCCAGCCCATGTTTCTGGACATAGGCTGAGAGGGTTCGCACTTCATCGCTGGTTGCCTCTCGCTGCACCGCCAAACGCACCGCCAACTTTACTTGTTGTGATACATCAGGCTCACTCTTTACCCTTGCCGCCAGGTTCTTGCTCATCACCAGCAACAGCGGATCGTTCAACAAGGCTAGAGCCTGTAGTGGTGATGTCGTCTGAGTCCGTTTTTCGACAAGTATCGAGGGATCAGCACAATCCATCGTGGCCATCCAGGGGTTCTGCTGCGAGCGAACGATGGAGCGATAGATGGATCGTCGATATTGCCTGGGATCGTTCGGGTCTTTCAGTTCATAGCGATAGTGGGGAGAATGCTCAGGCTTCTCGACGATGTAATCCTGATAGCTGGGTCCACCCATCGTGAGGTCGAGCTTGTCGGCGATTTGCAGGATGCTGTCCCGCAGTGCTTCAGCTTCAAGCCGTCGTCGGTTCATGTGCCAGAGCAGTTTGTTGTTGCTGTCTACTGAAAGGCCAGTCTTTCCTGTTGGCTGGCTCGATTGCCGATAGACGGCACTGGTGACGAGGAGGCGATGCAGTTTCTTGAACGAGGCATGCCGGCGGAAGTCATTGGCCAGCCAGTCGAGCAGTTCGGGATGCGAGGGCAACTGCCCCATGCGGCCAAAGTCGTTGGGGGTTTCGACGAGGCCTTGGCCGAAGTGGTACTGCCAGACTCGGTTGACGATAGAGCGCCAGGTGAGGGGGTTGTCCTTCGAGGTAATCCATTTGGCGATGCGCCGCTCTCCGTTGCCCCTCGTCGGCATCCTTCGGCAGTTGGAACCCGTTCGGTAGCTGCTTCAGCAGGCTAAGCGTGCCCGGCTCTACTTCACGCATCGGTTTCTGCACGTTGCCGCGCTGCAGCAGTGAGATGGGACGTGGCTTGCCGCCTGCCTTGCCAGTGCCGATGAAGTTGCCGCTGCCGTGGTGAACTGTGCCGGCGTAGACGGTCGACGAAGCGGGGAGTTTCTTGATCTCAGCCTGAGTCGAAGCCAAGGCTGTTTCAGCTTCTTTGATCTTGGACTTCAAGGAATCGGGAATCAATTGGGCATGGAGCTCATCGTATTTTCTTTTGAGTTCATGCTGCCGCTTCAGATCAACAGGTTTGGGAACGATACCATCAACGAGATTGGATTTCGCCCAGCGGGCGGGGGCTTCGATGGAATCAAGTGCGGTCACATTGGCCTTCAAGGCCCGGTTGGTGCCGGTGCGGTCGAAGACTCTCACCTCGGCCAGAGCGAACATGTAGTCGTTCTGCCGGGAGGCCAGTTCCAGCGCGGTGATGCGGATATAGCGGGCCTTCATCTCGGCCGCAAAAGACAGAGGAACCGTGCCGGGATTGTCTTGCACTATTTGTCCATGATCGACTATGGCAACCGCATCCTTCATGTCAGCATTGGCTGAAGCGGTGATGCGATAGCGGCGAGGGAAGCCGAATCCCGCCCCGATGTTGTTGAAGTCATCGTAACAGCCGACGAGTTCAATGCGGCTGATGTCGATCATCTCCCGGAGATCAATCTGTACCCACTTCTCGGTCGTGGCTTTGTTCGCCAGTTGACTGTGGTAGCCATATTCAGGGTGAGTGTTGGCCTGCACCTTCTTCAGGCTTTCGATTTCCCTGGCGATCTGCGTGAGTTCCGGCGAGCTAATGAGTGCTTGTCTCTGTTGGTGTAGCTGTATCAACTCCCTCAGTGCTGATTCCGTCTCTTTCAACAGCTTGCGACGTCGAGCGATGGCTGGGTCAAGATCATACTGTTTGTCGGCCCGATCAACTGCGGCGAAGACGGCCTGCAAGCGGTAGTAGTCTTCCGAGGGGATCGGATCGAACTTGTGGTTGTGGCACTGAGCACAATGGGCCGTGATGCTCTGGAAAGTGTTGATCGTGTTGGCTACCATGTCATCCCGGTCGAGATGCCGGGCGATCTTGCCGTCGATTTTGGTTTCGGGCAGTTCAGCGTGACCGATGAAGTCCCATGGTCCGGCGGAGATGAAACCGAGGGCTTCGATGCCATCACGGGTATCTGGGTAGAGCACATCGCCGGCCAACTGTTCTTCGACAAACCGTGCATAAGGTTTGTCAGTATTGAAAGCACGGATGACGTAGTCCCGGTAGGGCCAGGCGTTGGGGCGGGGCTGGTCTTTGTCGTAGCCATGCGTTTCGCCGTAGTGGACGACATCGAGCCAATGGCGGGCCCAGCGTTCGCCATAGCGGTCGGAAGCAAGGTAGCGATCAACGAGTTTCTCGTAAGTCAGCGGGTCGGCATCTTTGACGAACGCATCAACCTCTTCCGGTGTCGGCGGGAGTCCAAGCAGATCGTACTTGAGGCGACGAATCAGCGTACGGCGATTCGCTTCGGGACTAGGCTGTAGCTGTTTCTTCTGAAGAGCGTCCCAGATGAAGGCATCGACCGGGGTGCGTGCCCATTTCTTGCCCGCTTCTGAGAGTGTTGGTGCAGGTTGCGAAGCCAGGGGCTTGAACGACCACCAGTCTTCCTTCGATGATGAAGTTGACTCCGGCCACTTCGCCCCTTCATCGATCCAACTCCGGAGGAGAGCAACCTCTTCTTTGGTCAGTCGCGGTCCTTTGGGCGGCATGATTGAATCAGGTTCCAGCCCAGCTACATATCGATAGAGCGGACTCTTGCTGCTCTGGCCGGGCACAATGGCTTGCCCTAGATCGCCGCCTTTGAGGGCTGCTTCACGCTGATCGAGCCGAAGGCCGTTCTTCTGCTTCTCCGGGCCGTGGCACTGGTAGCAATGCTTCTGGAAGAGGGGGGCTATCTGTTGAGTGAAGTCGATGGCCGGTTTCTTGTCATCATTCACAGGCATCCAGGAAGCCCCTGTGAAGCCGGCGACAGTCAACAAGAGTAGAGAGAAGAGGCTGGTACGCATACAGGATGAAGATGCCGTCACTTGTGGTGGGTAACATTCGAGCAGAAGATCATAATGACATACTCAAGACGGGTAGTCAATTGTGAAGCCGGGGCAGTAATCTTCATCAAGATAATTTGCTTACTTCTCATCAACTGCTTGACGATGAGGCGAAAACACTGATGATGTGAATAATTCAGCAATCTCTCCCCATATTGAGGTGCCCCCCCACGATGAAGCTCCTGGAGCAGTGGACGATTCAAGACGCATTCGATCTTTACAACATCCGTAACTGGGGCAAGGGCTATTTCAGCATCAATGCCGAGGGGCACGTTACGGTTCATCCGAGCAAGAACGATCAGCCGGGCATCGATCTCAAGAAGCTCATTGATCAATTGCAGGCTCGTGGCATTCAGCTTCCCATCCTCCTGCGTTTCACCGATATTCTCCGCCACCGCATCTCCGAAATGCATCAGGCCTTTCAGCAGGCCATGCAGGAGTTCCAGTATCAGAACACCTACTGCAGCGTCTACCCGATCAAGGTGAATCAGCAGCGTCAGGTGGTTGAAGAGATCATCAACTTCGTGGCGCCGCTTCAGTTCGGATTGGAAGCAGGGTCGAAGCCTGAACTGCTGGCGGTACTGGCCCTCACCAGCGGCCATGATGTTCCCATCATCTGCAATGGCTTCAAAGATGATGAGTTTATCAAGATGACTATGCTTGCCCGCAAGTTGGGCAAGAACATCATTCCCGTGGTCGAGAAGTTCACCGAACTGACGAGCATCGTCAAGCACGCAAAGGATCTGGGGATCAAGCCGGTCATCGGCGTGCGGGCCAAGCTGGCGGCTCGTGGGGCAGGGCGGTGGAAGCTATCAGCAGGATACCGCTCCAAGTTTGGGCTCACCATCACGGAAATCCTCGACGCTGTTGAATACCTCAAGGGCGAGGGGATGGCTGACAGCCTGCAACTGCTCCACTTCCATCTCGGCAGCCAGATCACCAACATCCGCAATGTGAAGGGTGCCATCAACGAGGCTGTGCGGGTTTATGTTGAACTGCATCGCCTCGGTGCGGGCATGAAGTATCTGGACGTTGGGGGTGGTTTAGGGATCGATTACGACGGTTCGCAGACTGACTTTGAATCGTCGATCAACTACACGATGCAGGAATACGCCAACGACATCGTCTTCCGCATCAAGGATATCTGCGACGAAGCCAGCGTGCCTCATCCGACGATCATCACCGAAAGTGGTCGTGGCATGGTGGCGTACCACAGCGTGCTCGTGTTCGATGTGCTGGGCACCAGTAGCTTTGATCATTTCCAGATACCGGCCAAGCTGCCTGAAGATGCTCCAAAGCCCGTCGTGGAGCTTTACGCAGCTTGTACAGAGCTGAACAAGAAGAACTACCTCGAGTGTTACCACGATGCCTCGCAGGCCATCGATGAGACACTCACGCTGTTCAATACCGGGCACCTCGATCTCGAAACCCGAGGTTTGACGGAGAGGCTGTTCTGGAGTTTCTCCAGCAAGTTGCTCAAGCTCATCAAGGAAATGGATTACGTTCCGGATGAGCTGGTGGGATTGCAGGCGATGGTCTCGGACACCTACTTCTGCAACTTCTCGGTGTTCCAGTCGATGCCTGATGCCTGGGCTATCAAACAGTTGTTCCCGATCATGCCCATTCACCGCTTGCAGGAAGTGCCGACCCGACAGGGAATCCTGGGGGACATCACCTGCGACAGTGATGGCAAGATCGATCAGTTTATCGACCTGAAAGACGTCAAGAACACGCTGGAACTGCATGAAGTGAAGAATGCCCCGTACTTTATCGGTGTGTTCCTCGTCGGTGCCTACCAGGAAATCCTCGGCGATCTGCACAATCTCCTCGGTGACACGAACGCTGTCCATGTGAAGATTGACGAAGACGGCGAGCCTATCATCGAAGAGGTGATCAAGGGCGATTCGGTGCGAGAGGTACTGGCCTATGTGCAATACTCGGCTGATAAGCTGGCCCAGTTGATGCGGCGGGATGTGGAGAAGGCGGTTAAAGCTAATCGCGTCAACGTGGAAGAATCGAGGGCCTTCCTGCGGTTCTATGAGGCGGGGCTGGAAGGATATACGTACCTCGAAGAGGCAGAATAGTAGACGCGGCTTCCAGCCGCGTCAGCAGTCGACATGGAATCACTAGATGTGGTGAAGGGGCCGCACCAACGCTCCCCCTCACCCCCAACCCCTCTCCCGCCAGGGGAGAGGAGAGAAAAACACTAATTAAACCACGCAAAGTACCCTATCCGCAACGGGTTATCGAACACCCGCAACACGCCAAAGATGGCATTGAGATCCATCATTGGTCCCTTTTCCAGATACTTGGCAGCCGGGCCATCGCGCATGACGACGTCGAAATCAATCGTGGTGGGAGGTTCTTCCAGTAAGGTCTTGAGATTCAGACCTTTGCCGTCGAGTTTGTTCAACAGCATATCGATGGGCAGCAGTTTCTTGCCTTCCAGGATTGCTTCAAGTTCACCCATCATGTTCAACCAGCCGGTGATCATGTCGTCGCGCACCGGCATGTCGAAGACGCCTTTCTGCCTGCTGTTGGGCAGCCATTCGTAATCGTCGTCGGTCTCGGCACGAATGAAGCGCCAGGTTTCCCGGTTGAGCTTGCAAACTTCCAGCAGGTGATGGCGAAACTCGCTGAGCCGCTGGGGTTCCTTGAAGGTGATCTTGCCGTTTCGCATCATCTGCTTGTCCCGAAGCAGCTTCTCTTCCGGTTCGGACAAGACCGGCCTGACTCGAGGAAACAACTCCTTGGCGAAGAAGTAGAATTCGGATTCTGTATCGATGGCGAGATAGAGCTCCAGCATGCTGCTGAGCAGGTGACAATAGTGCGGAACCAGGCTACGTCGCCACGATCGAAGTGGACCCGAAACTCGGGGTTGGACCTGAGTAGATCAGGTGGGCTACCCATCAGCTTGGTGAGGATGTCCAGAAACCGGTCGGTGGCCTGACCGTCGCCATCGAGATCGATCTTGATGCCGGCCAGCCGAACACGAAGCTTGACGGTTTCGTCGGTGATGCCAGCCAAGGTGGCATCGGCCTGCATCATGTCTTTACAGAAGTCATCAAGGATGCGGCGGAAACGAGCGTATGAGATGGGTGCAGGATCAGGATTGGTCGGCACCGGCAGCCGAACGAAGGGCACCCAGTTGTTAGTGCTTTTGAGTCCATGATCGTAGAACGATTGCCCCAACCGCTCGACGCCGCGAACGATCTGCAGCAGGCCCAGTCCGAAGCGGGCCTCGTCATCCTTAGGGTTTTTCCGAAGGGCGGCTTGCAGGGCATGCTCGCCGGCCTGCAACTGGCCTGAGTGAAGATATTGTTCCACGAGTGGCGGGCGGTCTTCGTAAGCCTGAGCGACGGTGAAGCCTATCAACGAAAGAGCAATGGCGAAAGCGATTCTGGGCATGGCAGTGTTCCTTGTTACTGCACATGATACTGCTGATCGCCAGTGTGAGTTTCACTAATCAATATTAGTTCGTACTGAAATCGAGAGATAACGATTCACGATTGAGCGGATCTTTCACAAACTTGTTCCTGCACCCGGCACAGAGATCGAACTTCATCACCTGGCGGGGCGGGGCTTCGTGATACGCCAGGCCGTCATCTTCCAGAGCCTGTAACAACTGACTCACTGCTTCGAGGTTATCGCTATTCAGGTCATCTTCCGTCAACTCCGTCTGCCCCTTGGCCAGCACTTCCATCCTTAGGACATAATACTGGCTCAGTTCAGGTAGAATCTCCTTGCCGCACAGATCGCAGGAAATCAGCACCATGATGGAATACCTCGTTCGGAAATAGACTGAGCAGCCTGACGGAGCGTAGACGGCATTAATCTCTATCTATCCACCACTCGCAGGTTTTCGGTCGCTTGTCAAGTGGTTTCTTCAGAACCGTGCGCCGGTGGTGGAATTGCGCTTGCATCAGAAAAGAATGTTGGTCTCAATTACTCAGTCTCAGTTTGATCCACCGGAGCCACTTCTAGCAGTTTGGCCGTCAATTCATGCATCTTCAAGGGGCGTTTCAAGATGGTGACATGATTCAGCAAGTCGGAATCGATCATTGACTCAACGCCATTCTGATTTTCTGAAACGATGACAAGCGCGTGGCACGGTATGTTCACGTTACGGGATTTTCTCAAGACTGCATTGATGATGCCCAGGCCATCTTCGCCTATGGTGCCGATATCCATGATGAGAACATCGTAGGGGCTTTGCTGATACCGATCGTAGGCTCGTGCCGGGTCACTGGCGATGAGCACACGGTACTTCATTTTCTTCAGTTTATCGCGCAGCACATTTTGCAGTTTTTCATCGTTTTCGGCAACGAAGATGGTTTTCGCTGAGGTATGAGTGCCGATTCGGCCTCCGCTGATTTCAGCGCGAGCTTGCTGAATGGCATCGAGCAATTGAGCAGGGGTCTGGAATCGTTTGGCCGGCTCGAGTTCCATCATGGTGGTCACCAGCCGATGCACCGTGGCGGCACCGGGGCCCTGAATGTCTGTCACTTTCAAGGTGTGCGCTCCGGTGAACCGGTCTTTGGCCATGTGCTGATGCTTGTTTCGGGAATGAGCCAGGGGTGAATGACCGGTGAGCATTTCATAAGCAACGCAACCGGCAAAGTAGATGTCGCTACGAACGTCGCCATAGGGAGCATCTGTCGCTCTTTCGAGGCCGGCGTAATCGACCGTGCGCTGCTGGGTGCCCTTATCAGCTTCGGTAATAAAACGGGCTGATATCTGGGCAAGGCCATAGTCCGTGACCTTGGCGATGCCCGAGCTGGAAATCAGAATGTTGGTCGGCTTCATATCTCGATGGGTGATGCCCTTGCTGTTAGCGTAAGTCAACGCCTGGGCCACGTCTTCAAGCCGTTTGAGAGTCTCTGTCGTATCGAAGCTTTTGCGGATGTGGAGGAGGTCGCGTAAATTGGCTCCTTCGACAAACTCCATCACGATGTAGTATTGACCAGTCTTGTCATCCTTACCAACTGATAGGACTTCGACGATGTTGTTGTGCCGCAACCCCATGCCCAAGCGGCCTTCGCGCTCAAACATCTGGATCACTTCAGGCTTATCAGTCCATCGTTGCCTGAGGACCTTGATGGCAACGACACGTCCGGAACTGGGATCATCCGCACGATAGACCCGCCCGAAGGTACCGGAGTGAATCTTGTAGAGCAAGCGGAAACTGCCCATGAAGTAGCCATGCATATCGCCTTTGAGCAGCTTGTCGACCTGAAGCGAGGTCAACAGACCATGCCGGCTCAGCATGGAGAGTAATGGTTCCGGATCGATTTCGACATCGCCCAATTCTTCCAGGCAATCCTGCACCTGGGCCGGGGTGGCCAGACGCAGCTTGACGATCAACTGGGCCATTTGTTTGCGGGTCAGTTCAGCCATGAGAGGAAGAGGTAAAGAAGATCGTGGGGATGAATTCAATAGATATAGATTAAAACAACGGAATCATTGACGCTAGCCTGATCTTGGGTTTGTGGGGGGAGGAACCCAGTAAGAGGGATTCTGTTCGGCACAACTGGCCCAGACTTTACAGTGGGGAAGGTTTGTCGCCAGTCTTCTGGCTAAGGCTTCGATTCCCGGCCGTTCGGTGGCATAATGGCCTGCTGCCAGAACGGTCACTCCGGCTGCCTGGGCAGCGAGTTCGTCATGAAAACGGATTTCACCCGTCAGGAACGCATCGGCATCGGCTTTGATGGCCTGGGAGAGCAAGCTGCCACCAGCCCCACAGACGATGGCGACAGACGAGATCTGTTTCAGGGTTCGATCACCGCTCAGCAGTACGGGAGTCTGTAGCAGTTGGGAAATCTTTTCAGCCAGGGTTTGGGGGGGCAGGGGTGTGGGAAGTTGTCCGAGACGCCCCGATCCTTCATGTGTGGAAGCTGATGCTTCCTGGGGATGCAACGGGTAGACATCAATGGCGGGGGTTTCGTAGGAGTGGGTGTGGTGGATAGCGTGCAATACGGAAGCCAGCTTCGCCGACGGGCAGAACAGTTCGACGCGATATTCTGCGACTTCTTCCCGCCGTCCAGGCTTACCGATGGTGGGGTTGGTGTTCTTATTTCCAAAGAAGGTGCCCATACCGGGGTTTCGATAACTGCATTGTTCATAGTCACCGATGCTACCGGCCCCTGCCTGAAATGCTGCGTCGCTGACCGGGGCAAGGTCCTGCTCAGGAACAAACACGACCACTTTGTAAGGTGACTTGGGTATTGCCGGCACCAGAGGCCTGACCTCTTCAAGTTTGAGCATGGCAGCCAGTTGCTCGTTGATTCCCTCTGGAGCGTTGTCGTAGGCGGTGTGTGGTGAATAAACCGAGATACCGGCAGCTGCAAGTTTGAGGAGCATGCGGCCCTCGACAGTCTCGCTGGTGATTCGCTGGGTAGGTTTGAAGAGTAGTGGGTGATGGCTGACAATCAGCTCCGCCTTTTCTTTTACCGCCTCGGCAACGACTTCGGGGGTGATGGTCAGGCAGGTCATGAGATGGCGTATATTGGCGTGAGGGTCGCCCATCAACAGGCCGACGTTATCCCACGGTTCGGCGAGATGAAGCGGAGCTATTTTGCCGAGTAATTCAATCACATCTCGAAACAGGGTCATTTGATGCTGCCTCAAAGGATGCATCTATTTTATGATGGAAGCGCAAGAACAAAGCCGAGGTGAATCACCTCGGCTTGGAAAGTTAATCAGGTTGGAGTCAAGTTAGTTGCAACCGCCGCAACCATGGCTGTGACCACCGCAGCTGGAGCCGCAGGAGGAACCGCAACCACGACCCTTGAACAGGCTGCAACCATGACGGCTGCTGCCACAGGTGCTGTAGCAGCAGGTGTTGCCGCAATTGTTATTGCAGCCGGTGCTGACGGCGACCTTTTCCTTGACCTTCTCTTCCTTCCAGACGCATTCCTTGACGGTGCGCATTTCCTTCTTGGTGCTGTAGGTGCAGACCTTGACGGTTTCGGACTTTTCCGATTCGACCATCTTGCAGACCTGAACATTGACCTTCTCTACGCGGTTTTCGTAGGAGCAGACATTCACCATAACCTTCTTGGTTTCGGTGCGGTAGGTGGTGACAGGAACCTGGCAGGTGCGGGTTTCGTTCTCGTAGACGCGGCGGCAAACGGTCACGGGGACCTGGCAGCATTCGCGAACGGTTTCGTAGCAGGGACGACCGCAGCAGTCGCAACCGGTTTGAACGCGGCGGCAGGTGGTGCGGTTCTGCATGCAGGTTTCCGTTACCGTGCGGGGGACGCACACCGTGAAGGTGCGGGTTTCCATCTTGGTTTCGGGGATGCAGGTGTTGACCATGCGTTCTTCCTGCTTGTTCACAGGCACGCACACATTGCGATCACGAGTCTCGGTCACCCAGGTCGGGGTGCAGACCTTGAACTTGCGAACTTCGTCCTTCCATTCAGGAACCTGAACGGTGACTTCCACCTGCTTGTCGACCCATGTGGCGACGCGGCGGGTGACTTCGACTTCCTTCCACTCGACAGCTGGGGCAGCTGCGACTACGGTGCCGCCACAGGGGCTGCCGCAGTTGGTGGTGCTTGCACAGGAGGTATTACACCCGCTGTTACAGCTCTTACGACAACAAGAGGCCCAAGCCGAGGTGCTGGACAAGCCCAAGGCTACGAGGGCGACGACCGCTACGAACAGACGCTTCATCAGATGTCTCCTCATGATGTGAAGCTAGTGAAACTACGAAGACTACAACATTTGAGTCACAGGAAACATATCCCGTTAGTAACACTCATCGCCTTCGTTACAAGCTACAGGTATATCGCAAAGCCCCCAGACTGGCTATATTATTGAGGCAATTCTTCCATTTTCATTTTACAGTGGAGGTCCGGTTATACCATCTTGATCGAAATAGTCGGAATTGCCAACGCAACCAGCAAAGTCGATCAAAGATATGGCAGTCAATGACTTATGACTTTTGATAGCTGGCATTGGGCAGATACTGGAGAATGATCGTCCTCGTTTACCATGCGGATTAACTTTGCAAAACTACTCTCGATTTTCCAAAGTGCTTCATGTGTGAACATGGTCAAAAATGGGTAAGCTCTTCTTCTGAATCAAAGTGGCCGCTTCTGGGCCAATGTTGCTGTCGCTATCCTGAGCTTGAAGTGTCGTTAGAGATTCATCCAACTAGTTCACTGTCAATTCTCAACTCACTACTCCCCACAGACAAACCAAATAGTCTCCCGGCCGATCAATCCCTACGCACTGTCAACTCGTCTCTACACTAACAGGCAGTTGATCTGCACAAGATTCGTCAAGTTGGGGAAGCGATATGAAACGGTTCATGCTGGGTCTCATCGTCTGCGCTACGGCATTGTCTGTCATGATGGCCGGCGACATTGGATTCATTGAGACCTTCTCGCTGGCAAAGGATCGTAATGCCAGCCTCAAGCAGCTCATTCCCGGGACTGAAGACTACTACTACTTCCACTGCCTGCACTATCTCCAGACTGAACAGTACCAGAAGGTTCGGGAGCTGAACAAGCCATGGGTAGATCGGCACGGCGAATCGCAGCGCTACCTGGAAATCCAGGCTCGCATGGCTCTTCAAGAGTATGATCGAAATCCTCAGCAATCGTTGGGTTTTCTGAAGCACCGCCTAGGACTCTACTTTGGTCACGAAAAGGAGAACCTTGGAGCCATCCCCAATTTTCCGATCGCGCTCGATCCGAACCTCATTTCCCGAGAACGCCTTCGCACCCATTCCTTCAATCAATGGGATAACCTCGATAACTTCGAAGACATTGCCCTCGATGGCCTGGCTGCCACCAATCTTGATTGGCGCAAACGTCGGCAGCTTATCCAGCGTCTCGCTCGCCCCGATCTGCCGAACCTCGCTCAACTCGTTGCAGAAGACCTGAAGGCTCAAAACTCAGGCGGCTTCGGCTCCATGAATGTTCATCGCCTGATGACGCTGGCCCAACTGGATGAACTCCTCCGCCTCCGTCCCGATCTCATCAATCAGCAGGCCTTCGTCTATGCCTGGATCTCCAAGCTCCAGCCCAACGCTGATGAAATCTGGCGGCACAATCCCACACAGGCCAACGCCTACTTCACCCGGCTCTGGGAGTTTGTCGGCAAGCTGGCTCCGGTCTTCAACTCGCTCAAGTCCCAGGTACTTTATCACTGGCTTGTCCTGGATCGATCCCAGGGCCGCTATGATCGAGCCAAGTTCATGGAGTACCTCAAGCTGCCCCGCTTCCAGCCCTACATGTCGAAGGACATGCTGGAGAAGGATCAATTTCGTCGTTACCCGGCCGATCTCAATGCTGATCTGCGCACTGTCACGCTGCTTCCCGTGGTTGGTCCTGATGAAAAAGTTGTCAGGAGTTACCTCAGAAACTTCTTTGTTGAAGCCAACTCGCCGCAAGAGTTTGAACCCTACGTCAACGATGTTTACCTGCGACACCTCTTTGCTGAGACGAAGATCGAATTAGGACTCGGCGATCCTGAACAATGGGCCTCTCAACTACCGCCTGAACAATTCAAGCAGTTCAAGGACCGGGTCGATATCGACTTCGCTCCCACGAATCCGACTTATTACACCGTCGATCAACCCGTGAAGCTCGATGTATCGATCAAGCACATTCCTACGCTTCTGGTCAAAGTCTATGAGATCAACACCCTCAACTACTACCGCCAGAACAGCACCGAAGTAAACACTGACATCAATCTCGATGGTCTGGTGCCCAATGAAGAGTTGACTTTCAATCTGAACGAATCACCGCTTCGAAAAGTCGCCAAATCGTTTGAGTTCCCCAAGCTCAACCGGGCCGGTGTCTACGTGGTTGACTTCATCGGCGGTGGCAAGAGCAGCAGGGCGCTCATTCGCAAAGGCAAGTTCAACACGCTGGTCAGCAATGGCTCAGCAGGGCATGTCGTTACCGTTATTGATGAAAACCACAAACAGGTAAAGAACGCCAAGCTTTGCATGACTGCGCGGAGTACACCGCCGACAAGGATGGGTTGATCTTTGTGCCTTACAGCACTCAGCCAGCCAATAAACCGATCGTCGTCACTGTTGGCGAGTTTGCCTGCCTGGATTTCCTCAATCATCAGTCCGAGAACTACTCGCTGGTGTCGGGTATCCACATCGAACGGGAAAGCCTGCTCAACCAGCGGCTAGCCAAGGTGATAGTGCGTCCTTGCGTCTATATCAATGGTATTCCTCAATCACTTCAGCTCCTGACACACGTCAGGCTGAGGATCGTCTCAACCGATCAGGACAATGTTCAGTCGAGTACTGAAGTTCCCGATTTTAAGGTTTTCGAAGATCGTGAAGCGAGTTACGAGTTCAGAGTCCCGCCTCGCCTCCAGTCGCTCCAGGTTCACCTCATCGCCGAGGTCAAGAACCTGAGCCAGAATGTTTCCGTGCATCTGGCGGATGGCAACACGTTCAATCTCAACAGCATCGATCTCACCGAGAAGACCGAAGACCTGCACCTGGCCAAGTTCGGCAACGACTACGTCATCGAAGTCCTGGGGAAGACGGGCGAACCCAAGATGGATCGTCCGGTGCAACTGCAACTGAAGCATCGGGAGTTTCGTGAGCTGATTCCTACGACGCTTAAGACGGACAGAATGGGCCGGATCAAGCTGGGGCCTCTGCCCGACATCACTTCGCTGACCGCCACTGGGCCCGAAGGCACTGCCCAATCGTGGACCCTACCTCTCACCCGCTTCACTTACCGCACTGTCATGCACGCCAAGTTCGGCGAGCCGATCACGGTGCCTTACAACGGCTTGGCCAACGAGGCGACACGGGGCGAGCTTGCACTTCTGGAGCTGCGTGGCAGCACCTACCGTTCGGATCGGTTTGAAGCGCTTAGCATCAAAGATGGCCTCATCGAAATCAAGGGGCTCGAAGCCGGCGATTATGATCTCTGGCTTAAGAACAGCGGCGAACGCATCCGTATTCGCATCGGTGAAGGCACTCTATTCGATGGTTATGTATTGGGCGAAGCCCGGTTCATGCAATTGCCTGGGCTTCAGCCGGTGAGCATCGCCAAGGTTGATGCCGATGCTGAGGGAAATCTCACGATCCGTCTCAAGAACTGGTCGAAGGTAGCTCGCCTGCACATCTTCGGCACCCGTTACCTGCCTGAGTATTCAGCGTTTGCAAATTTGAGCAAGGTGCGTGATGCCGCTCTGCTGGGGAAGGTGCCTGGCCGTGCTGATTCGACGCACATCACCGGGCGCGATATTGGCGATGAGTACCGCTATGTGCTTGACCGTAAGATGCAGAAGAAGTTTGCCGGCAACATGCTGGCCCGGCCTGAGTTGCTGCTCAATCCGTGGGCCATCCGTTCCACCGAAACCAGTGAACAGATCGCAGCCGAGGGAGCAGCTTTCGGAGCGGTCAATGCTCCGGCTCCGGCGTCCATGATGCCGGGAGACCCCAAGTCTGAGGGTGACGGTGCAGGGAGCAGTGTGGCAAGACGTGTCACCTCGAACCTCGACTTCCTTGCTGACACCGCCGCCATCGAGATCAACAAGATTCCCGATGAGCAGGGCGTGATCACCATCACCAAGAAAGAAATGGGACCGCATGCCTGGATACATCTCGTTGCAGTCGATGCGGTGCATACAGGCGTGAAGTCAATCTCGGTCGCTGAGCAACAGGCGGGGTTCCTCGACTTGCGGCTCAAGAGCGGACTTGATCCCAAGGCTCACTTCACTCAGCAGAAGCAGGTGACGACCGTGCTGCCTGGCACGCCGTTTGTCCTGGCTGATGTCAACAACAGCCGGTTTGAGATGTATGACCAGTTGTCGAAGGTGTACGCCCTCTATCGCACCCTCTCCAACGACGCCAATCTGAACGAGTTCGGCTTCATTCTGACCTGGCCCACGCTGAAGCCGGAAGAGAAGCGAACCCTCTACTCCAAGTATGCCTGTCATGAACTCAACTTCTTCCTGTTGAAGAAGGACCCGGAGTTCTTCAATGCCGTGATCAAGCCCTACCTGGCCAACAAGAAGGACAAGACCTTCATGGATCACTGGCTGCTGGGCAACGACCTGGCCATGTATGTGGAGCCCTGGCAGTTCGGTCGGCTGAATACTGTCGAGCGCATTCTGCTGGCCCAGCGTCTGCAAGCTGAAGCTGCATCGACGACTCGGCATCTGACTGATCAATACCGCATGCTTCCTCCTGATCTCGAAAGGATTTTGGTGCTCTTTGATACCTCGGTAAAGGGAAGCGATCTGAGTGCCGGCCAGGCGTTTGGTGTCGAGAAGGCGAAGGAATCGCTGAAGGAGATGCAAACACAAGGTGGTGGAGGACGTGTAGGTGCGGTTGCTAGCGTTACGTCTCCCGGCGGGACGGGTGGCTTAGGCGGAGGCGGTATGGGTGGCGGCCCCGCAGCCGGAAAGCCGGCGATGCCTGTTGCCCCCAGCAAAGGCGAAGGTCGCGGCTCGTTACGCCGTGGTGTGGCCAAGGACGGGGAAACCCGTGACGAAGCGAAGGAGATGGCAAGCAAGAAGTCTCTCGCCGATGACAAGCTCGCCAAGGCTGATTCCGATCTCTACTACCGCAATGATCGTAGTCGGGCTCAGTTCAAGCAACTCTACATGCGGCTGGCTCCGACGCAGGAATGGGCTGAGAACAACTACTGGCACCAGCTTATCCAAGCTCAGCTTGCCGAACTGGTCAGCGTCAATTCGTTCTGGCTCGACTATGTCAAGCACAATGGCAACGGGCCGTTCTACTCTCGTGACTTTGCCCAGGCCTCGCGCAACTTCACCGAAATGATGTTCGCCCTCTCGGTGCTTGATCTTCCTTTCGCAGCAGGTAAGCATGAAATCAAGTTTGACAACGGCCGCATGACGCTGAACGTCGCAACCCCGGTAATCGCCTTTCATGAAGAGGTGCGACCGGCAGTGGCTGCCAAGACCAAACTACCGATCCTCATCAGCCAGAACTTCTATCGGGCTAGCGACCGTTACCGGGAAGAGAATGGCGAGAAGATCGATCACTTCATCACCGACGAGTTCCTGGTACACACCACCTATGGCGGCCAGATCGTGGTGACGAACCCCACGTCATCCCGTCAGAAGCTGACGGTGCTCTATCAATTGCCAGTCGGTGCGATGGCACTGGGCAAGGGGCAGCAGACCAAGTCGATCCTCCTCGACCTGGAACCGTACCGTACCCAGACCATCGATTATCTCTTCTACTTCCCCGCAGCCGGCGAGTTCGCTCAGTTCCCGGTACATGTCGCCAAGAATGAGCAGTACGTCGCCTCGGCGGAGCCTTTCACCTTCACCGTGGTCGAGAAGGCAACCAAGATCGATACCCAGTCGTGGGATTATGTTTCTCAAGAAGGCACCCCTGATCAGGTGCTGGCTCTGATGAATCGTGAGAACCTCTATCGCCTGAACCTCGACAAGATCGCCTTCCGCATGAAGGACAAGGCCTTCTTCCAGGCAGTGACCAAGCTGCTGCGGGATCGACACGTCTACCAGAACACTCTCTGGTCGTACGCTGTTGAACTCAATCTGGTGCCGGAGATGAAAGAGTTCTTCCGCCATGCTGACAACCTGGTCTGCTCTTTGTGGCAACGGGCCATTGACAACGACACTGCTGACCATTGATCCAACTGCCCGGTATCACTATCAGCACCTGGAATACAAGCCCCTGGTCAATGCCCGTGCTCATGCTTTGGGCAAGGTGCGACAGATCGTTAATGACCGCTTCCATCAGCAGTACCATCAGTTCATGACGATGCTCTCGTACAAGAGAACCTTCGACGACGCTGATCTGCTAGCGATCACTTACTATCTGCTGCTGCAAGACCGGGTCGAAGAAGCCCTTGAAACGTTCAGTCGAGTCGATGCTGCCAAGTTGGCGACGAAGATGCAGTACGACTACTGTGCTGCCTACCTGGCCTTCTTCACTGAAGAGCCGGGCAAGGCGCGGGCTATCGCTGACAAGTATGTCAACCACCCGGTCGATAAGTGGAAGAACACCTTCGCTACCATCATCACCCAGTTGGATGAGATCGAAGGCAAGGCTGTCAAAGCGGCTGATAACGATGATCGTAATCAACGGCAGGCGGAGCTTGCTGCTGGAGAATCGACCTTCGACTTCACCATCGATGCCAAGAAGATCAATCTCACCTGGCAGAACGTGAAGACGGTGCGGGTGAACTACTATCTGATGGATGTCGAACTGCTCTTCAGCCGGAATCCATTCGTTCAGCAGTACGGCAGTCAGTTCAGCGCCATCAAGCCAAACCAGTCGCAGGAAGTAACGCTGCCTGATGGGCAGAAGAAGCTGGCGATTGATCTGCCCAAGGAACTACAGAACCGCAACGTGCTGGTTGAGATCGTCTCAGGCGGCAAGACCCGTTCGCTGCCCTACTATGCCAACGCATTGGAAGTGACGCTTCAGGAGAACTACGGCCAGCTCAAGGTGGTCAACGCTGCCACGAGCAAGGCTCTGCCGAAGGTCTATGTGAAGGTCTACGTTCGCCTGGCCGACGGCACCGTCAAGTTCCACAAGGATGGCTACACCGACCTGCGGGGCAAGTTTGACTATGCTTCGGTCAGCACTCCGGAGACGTCGCCCATCGCACGGTTCTCGATCCTTGTGCTGAGCGATGAGTTCGGCGCGTTGATCAAGGAAACGAACCCACCGGCACAGTAACTGTCACGCCACTCGACCCCGGTCTCCGACCGGGGTCGCACTGCAATCCCGGCTCTGCCGGGAGTCAGAAGAAGTGAACCATTCTCCGCTCCAGACTTCCGGCAGAGCCGGAGTTACAGCCCGTTCCCGGTCGGAGACCAGGGACGAGAAGAGCTTTAGCGTGTCTGGGGAACGCCTCAGATAGCCTAAAGGCTGAACACCAACATCAGCACTCATATAACATCAGGAGATAACGTTCTCTTGAAGGCACCACCGTGATCGCACCTCGCACCATCAACGTCGGCCATAGTCCTGATCCCGACGATGCGTTTATGTTTTACGCCCTGGCCCACGACAAGATCGACACCGGGACGCTCAAGTTCACCCACCAGTTGCAGGACATCGAGACCCTTAACCGCCGGGCCTTGAAGGGCGAGTTGGAAGTGACTGCGATCAGCATTCATGCCTACGCCCATCTGTTGGACAAATACGCCCTGCTTCCCAGCGGCTGCAGCATGGGCGACAAGTATGGGCCGATGGTGGTGGCCAAGCAACAGTTTACCCTCGAACAGCTCAAGACCAAGAAGATCGCCGTACCCGGAACCATGACGACAGCCTACCTTGCGCTGCGATTGTGCCTGGGTTGCGACTTCCAGTTCGAGGTCGTCCCCTTCGATGAAATTCTGTCTGTCGTTGAGAGTGGCAAGTTCGAAGCGGGCCTGATCATTCATGAAGGCCAGCTTACCTTCCAGAACCAGGGGCTTAAGCTGATCGTCGATCTGGGTGTCTGGTGGCACGAGAAGACCGGGCTGCCTCTGCCTTTGGGTGGCAACGTCGTCCGCCGTGATCTGGGTGATGAGACGATTAAGCTGATCTCCAAGCTGCTCAAGCAGAGTATCCAGTATTCACTCGATCATCGTGATGTGGCTCTTGACTATGCCTTGCAGTATGGCCGAGATCTCGATCGCAAACTCGCTGATCAGTTTGTTGGTATGTACGTCAATGACTGGACGCTGGACTACGGCGACCGGGGCAGGGCAGCGGTGAGGAAGTTGCTAGAAGAAGCGGCGAAAGCGAAGATTATTCCGAATGCTGTAGATGTGCAGTTCGTGGAGTGAGAGTTGCCCTCATGCTCCGCATGAGGGGGCGGAGAGTTGCTGCCATCGCCGAGATAGTTGTGATACGACAAGTCCCCGCTCCCTCATGCGGAGCATGAGGGCAACTATGATTCCGGCAACGGCTCTGCTCCAGGTGCGGGCACCCCGCCCCCGGAGCGAATATATTCTGCACGCTGCCGGGCATACTCTTCCGGCGTCAGTTGATCGAGATCGCCAGCGGTTTGGCCGTCTTGATACTGCTTGAAGATCTTCTTGATGAACGGGATGCACCAGCCACATCCGGTGCCGGCTCCGCCACATTGCGAGAGTTGGCTGGCTACTTTGGGCTGTTCCTGACGGCAGAAGTTGACGAGCTTGCGCCGGCTGACGTGGAAACAGTAGCAAACCTTGGCATCGAGGTTCATGGTGAACTACTTGCGAGGTGGGCCGTTGCCGCTGGTGGGGAGACCAGGAGATGTGTTCGGAGCAGTGGCACCCAGGGGCGGCGCTTCCCGCACCTGCCAGCCGAGGCGTTTTTCGTAGTCGATGGAGAAGTCGGCCTCGGTGATCTGGGCCGCGTTGTTGCGGACGACGGACTGAAACTTCCAATCGAGCTCTTTGCCGCCCGGTTCCCGCCACATGATGCGTCCGGGAAAGTCCTTGGGTGCGTTCGGCCCTGCTGTTTTGGCGATGCCGATCTGCACGACGGTGAAATACTGTTGATCCTGTGCCGTGAGCGGTTGGATTCTGACCCAGAGTGTTGTGGGATCATCTTGGACGATGGACATCGCAAATCGCTTCCTGGCGTCGGCAGCCTTCATGCCAACAAGGAAGGCGAGAGGGCCATCGGCAGATGCCATCTGTTGATTGTTTACCTTGCGTGAGGTAACGATCTTGTTGGAATAGTCGAAGGTATAGAGCGATGAGTTCGAATAGATGTACTTCTCTTTGATGCTGTTACGATCCACCTGGCCGTTCGGGGTCAGATTGAACACTTCGAGCTTGAGGCCAAACTGCCCGCTGGGCAACTTGAGTACTCTGGCTTCGCCATGCGAGGCAAGAATCTTGTTGGGGCTGAAGGGATCGCCCTTCTCTTCGATTCGGAACACGACAAACAGCGATTGCAGATTCTTGGCGTCTGCTTCCCAGGCCGCCATGACGCCTTCGATGATCTTTTGCTGGAGCTGAGACAATCCGCTCGGCTGCCCAGGCTGTTGAGACGAACTGCCGGCCACCTGGGCCTGCGTTGGGGGGCAGGTAGACAAGAAAACCAGCACGCCCAAGGCCCGGAAGCAAGAACGCATTTCAACTCTCTCCTTAAGGCTACTTGCGAGGACCACCGTTGCTTGTGGAAATGCCGTTAGCTGGGCCGGGGGTGCCGGTACCCATCGTGGTCGATTCCCGCAACTTCCAGCCCTGCTTCTTTTCGTTTTCCACCGTGAAGTCGCTCATGGCGACTTTCGTCAGGTCATTTCGAACGACCGCTTTGAAGTTCCAGATAATCTCTTTCTTTCCCGGCTCTAGCCAGGAAATCCTCAAGGGAAAGTCCTTGGGTGAGACCGAGTTACTAATGTTGACAACGCCCAACAATGCCTTACTGAAGTCTTTCTGGTCTTGCGGAGTTAGTGGTTCGCATAGTATCCAGGTATAGTCTTTATCTTGTTGAACAATCGAAAGCTTAAAGCGTTTCCAGGTCTCAGTTGCCTTCATGCCAAATAGGAAGGCGAAGGGGCCGTCATCGGGCTTCATGTTCTGGTTTTCGAGTTTGCGGAAGTTGATAGTCTTGCTGCCAACATCAAACTGGTAGAACCACATGCCGGAGCAAACGTACTTCTCTTTGAGTTTCGTCCGGTCAGGGTTGCCGTTCCTATCGAGTTCGAAGGTTTCGAGCTTGAGGCCATACTGTCCGTTTGGCATCTTTAGCACTTTGGCTTCGCCATAAAAGGACGTCGGCTTCTTGAAGACCGGGATCCTTTTCTTCGATCAGGAACTGAACGAAGAGCGATTGCAGATTCTTGGCATCGGTTTCCCAGGAAGAGAGGACACCATCGAGTATCTTCTTATGTTCCGGGCTGATACCGGGTTGTATCGCAGGTTGTGTCGGTGCGGTCTGCCCCGGTTGCTGAGGCGGGCTGCCCGGGGCCTGGGCCTGCAAAACGGACGTAGCGGACAACAGAATAAGGCCTGCCATGGCCCAGAAGCTGGAACGCATCGCTCTCTCCTTCAAGCACGTTGTGCTTAGATTCCAGCCTCATCTGTACCAAACTGGGGGATTTACACAAGGTCAAGTCGAGGCCTCGGGGAGGCTGGAATGGGGTTTGATGAGAAGATGTACCGTCAGGTGTGGTATGTCCTGCCGACTCCATCTCAGTTTGCTAGGTTGTAAGCAGCACTTCCTCTTCTCTCTTCTGAGGGCCTTCACCATGTTGCGCATCACGGTGCTGTTGCTGGCAGCCTGTTCGTTTCTCTCGTCTGCATCGGCTCAGGACTGGGCCAAGCCCCGACTGGAAAACTCGCCCCGCCATCTGGAGTGGGTCAAGGTCAAGAATGGAAGCCGTGAAGTGAACAGCTTCATCGCCTTCCCCGAAGTCAAAGAGAAGGCTACTGCTGTCATCGTCATCCATGAAATCTTCGGTTTGACCGACTGGGTTCGTGGCATGACCGATCAACTGGCTGCTGAAGGTTACATCGCTATTGCTCCCGATCTGCTGACCGGCATGGGGCCCAACGGCACCGGCAGCAAGGAATTGGGATCGGATGGCGCTCGTGGCGTCATCGGCAAGTTGCCGCCCGATCAAATCACCGGCGACCTCAATGCCTGTGTCGAATACTGCAAGAACCTGCCGGCCTGCAATGGCAAAGTGGTCGTCATTGGCTTCTGCTGGGGCGGTGGCCAGACCTTCCGCTTTGCCAACAACAATCAAGACATCAAGATGGCCTGCCCGTTCTATGGCACCGGCCCGACCAAGGCTGAAGACGCTTCCAAGATCAAAGCACCTGTCTATGGTTTCTACGCCGGTAACGATGCCCGGGTGAATGCCACTGTCCCCAAGTCCCAGGAGTTGATGAAGCAGAACAAGCAGACCTATGAACCAGTCACCTTCGAATCGGGTGGTCATGGCTTCATGCGTGCCGGCGAAGACCCCAAGGGTTCCGAAGGTAACAAGAAGGCGAGAGAAGAAGCGTGGAAGCGCCTCAAGGATCTCCTCAAGAAAGTGTAGCACAGCGTAACTCGTTCTCAGGCTCTGCCTGGGAACCCACTGCATTCGAGGCTCCGCCTCGATGACAGAGCGTTGATGTGAATCGTGTTCAGTTGTTGCTAACAAGTCGAGGCAGAGCCTCGGTTTCAGTGCGTTCCCAGGCAGAGCCTGGGAACGAGATGTTTGTAGGACTCAACCATGCGACAGATCGTAGCTCTTCTCCTCCTCACGGCACTTCTATGTACGTTGACAGCTCAGCCACCCATCAAGGTGCAGCAACCCCTCGCCGAGCGCAAGGGCGATCTCTCCGTCGCCACCTGGAACCTCGAATGGTTCTATGACAACGACATCAAGGATAATCAATCTGAGACGGCCAAACTCAACTCGGCACCTACCAGGAAGGATTGGGAATGGCGTTTGCGAGCCACCGCTGATGCCATTGCCAAGCTGAATCCGACGATCCTCTGCCTACAGGAGATTGAAAACAAGAAGGTGCTGGAGGAACTAGCCCATACCATCAAAGAACGGCACAATCTCGACTACGAAGTCTGCTTCGTGCAGGGCCGGGACAGTTTCACCGAACAGGATGTGGGAGTTTTGGTCAAACGTGGCCTGCGTCCCAATTATCATCGTGCCCCCGAGCCCCGCAACTGGAACAGCCGAGAAGTGAAGCCACTCACCAAGCAACTCATGGTCGAAATCCCGTGGGGCGATGGTCCGACCCAGCGAAAGCTGACCTTCATCGATGTCCATCTGATGGCCGGGGACGACATTGGAAAGGAAATGGATCGCTGCGATCAGGCCCGGTTCATCAAGCATTGGATTCGGGATGAGCACAAGGCCGGCCACTACGTCATACTGATGGGCGATCTCAACACCGCTGAGGTTCGAGGAAGCAATCCTCCCAAGGAAAAGGCACTCGATATCCTCGCTGGCAAAGACACGCCCAACGATCCCGACGATGATCTGGATGACGTCACTAACATCATGCCAGTCATGGATCGCATTACTTTTGGCAGCAGGGGTTCCATGCTCGATCACATCTTCGTCAGTCCCAAACTCAAATCCGGTCCTGGCATTACCTTCGACACTATAAGCAACCGCCGCGATGTGGTCATTCGTGGTAAAGGCCCCGACTTCAAGCTGCGGCTCCCCGACCGCCGGTTCTGGAAGATTGATGAGGATGAACGGGACCTGAGCGACCACTACCCGTTGCTGGCGAAGTTTAAGATGAAGTGATGTATTAGGAGCCAGAATAATACATGAGGCTTTCTTGTCGACCTAGCGCTAGAACGCTTCATAACGCCATCATTAACTTAAATAATTAGGACATAATCATGCCTGTCGCTTAGCTTCGCGCTACTATATTGAGGGAGGAGGCTCCGTGCCTGTCAGTCTCCTGGTTTCTGGCTCCTGACTTCTGGCTACTTGGTTCTAAGGAGTGTTTTGTGTCCACGGCCCCCGTACCGCCCCCTTTGTCTCGTGATGAAACCCTCGCCAAGTTGCTCGACCAGTTCGCTCAAAGCCGCACGCAGATGATCGATCAACTGCGCCGGGTGATCATTGGACAGACCGATGTTATTGAGCAAATCTTCGCTGCCATCTTCACCAAAGGCCATTGCTTGCTAGTCGGTGTGCCAGGTTTGGCCAAGACGTTGATGGTCAGCGCTATCAGCCAGATTCTCGATATCGGCTTCAAACGCATCCAGTTCACTCCGGATTTGATGCCCTCGGACATTACCGGCACCAACGTACTTGATGAAAACGAGCATGGCCGGCGTGAGTTTCGCTTTGTGCAGGGGCCTCTCTTCACCAACATTGTGCTGGCTGACGAAATCAATCGTACGCCCCCCAAGACCCAGGCTGCTCTGCTCCAGGCTATGCAGGAACGCACCATCACCGTGGGGCAGAATACCTATCCCTTGCCCGAACCGTTCTTCGTGATCGCTACCCAGAATCCGATCGAGCAGGAAGGCACCTACCCACTACCCGAAGCCCAGCTTGATCGTTTCATGTTCAACATCAAGGTCGATTACCCGAGCATGGAGGAAGAGAAGAAAATTCTCGCCACCACCACCAAGAAGGAAACCCCCGATCTTACTAAGGTGCTGAGCGGCAAGGCGATCACCAACTTACAGAAGCTGGTGTTGAGTGTACCTGTGGGTGAGTATGTGATTGACTACACTACTCGGCTGGTGCGCTCGACTCGTCCCAAGATGCCGGAAGCGCCGCCGTTCATCAAGCAGATGGTCGATTGGGGTGCCGGTCCCCGTGCCGGGCAGTACCTCATCAGCGGTGCCCAGGCGATGGCTGCGATGGATGGCCGCTTCAGCGTCGCCATCGACGACATCAAGAAAGTCGCCGGTCCTGTGCTCCGTCACCGAATCGGCATCAACTTCCAGGCCCAGGCCGAAGGCAAGACGCCTGATGATCTGGTGGAGATGCTACTCAAAACGGTCCCGGAGCCAGAGGTGCCGAAGTTTACGAAGAAGAAGTAGACAATAGTTGTCAGTTTTCAGTTGTTAGTTGTCACTGATCGGAGCCCTGTTTTCGACTCTGACAACTGACAACTAATAACTGACAACTCGAATCTCCTGGCTCCTGACTCCTGTCTTCTGGCTGCTTGACATGGCTACCGCCGAGAAATATCTTCGTCCCGAAATCATCCGTCAGGTCGCACGGCTCGATCTGAAGGCGAAGTTCATCGTCGAAGGCTTCCTCACCGGGTTGCATGCCAGCCCGTATCAGGGCTTCAGCGTCGAGTTCTCTGAGCATCGCAAGTATGTCCACGGTGACGATCCGAAGGACATTGACTGGAACGTCTTCGCCAAGACCGACAAGTACTACATCAAGAAGTTCCGGGCTGAGACCAACCTCAGCGGGTATCTGGTCATGGACTTGTCGGCCTCCATGAACTACACGTTCAGGCAGGAGATGACCAAGTTCGACTACTCCATCTGCCTGGCGGCGGCACTTGGCTATTTGATGATCCATCAGCAGGATCCCGTCGGGCTGGTCACGTTCGATACTACCATCCGCGCCTTTCTGCCGCCCAAAAGCAGGCGTTCGCAACTGGCAGCCATCCTGGGTCTGCTCTCGACGCTGAAGCCGACTGGCACCACGGACTTAGCTGGCAGCCTGCATCAACTGGCTTCCATGATTCGCACCAAGAGTCTGGTCATTCTCTTCACCGATCTTCTAAGGAGCGATCCGGCCAAGGTCATGCACAGCCTGCATCATCTTCGGCATCGAGGGAATGAAGTCATTCTCTTCCACGTCCTTGATGAGGCTGAGGTCAAGTTTCCCTTCAAAGACCTGTGCATCTTTGAAGAGCCCGAATCGATGCTCAAGGAAACCTACGATGCTGACAGCATCCGTGGTGAGTATCTTGCAGCGATGAACGCATTCCGTGACCAGTACAAACGTGACTGTTTCAAAGCGAACATCGACTATGTTCCAGTCGATACGAGTCTGGGGTTTGATAAGGCGTTGACGGAATACCTCATCAATCGGCAGAGGAGGTTTTAGTCTTTCTCCCCTCTCCCCTCCGGGGAGAGGGGCCGGGGGTGAGGGGCAGGTGACAGGCAGCATTAGCAACAATTCCCATAAGGCGGTAGGTAAGATGAAGGACGCAAACGTATATCTTAACAAAGGCTGTTGTCCCTTTCTCCTATCACTATTCCAGGGAGAGCAGCCGGGGGTGAGGGGAGTATGATGAGCAATCATCACGAACTCAAAATTACTCGTGCCCGCGAACTTCGAAAGGCAATGACCGATACTGAGCGGTTCGTCTGGGCCAAGTTGCGTAGTCGACGTTTTGCCGGTTACAAGTTCCGTCGGCAGAAGCCCATAGGCTCATACATTGTCGATTTTGTTTGTGCAGAATACCAACTCATCATTGAACTTGATGGCGGACAACACGTTGAACGTACGGCATACGATAACCATAGAACAGAACAACTCGAACGGTTGGGGTATCGTGTTCTACGCTTTTGGAATCACATTGTGTTAACTGATTGGGATATGGTTGAGGAAGTGATCTGGCAGTCACTACAACAGTCACCATCAGTGTTTGTAAAGGGAATGAAGTGTGGGCCTGTTTCCGATCCCCTCACCCCTAACCCCTCTCCCCAGAGGGGAGAGGGGGACCAGCCCCAGAGAAAAACACAATAACCCATGCACCTCGCCTTCCTATCTCCCTGGATTCTGCTCGGTACGCTGCTGACCGCGGTGCCGATCGTCATCCATTTGGTGATGCGGAAGAAGCCGAAGCTGCTGATGTTCCCGGCGCTGGAACTGTTGCAGCAGAAGCGGAAGACGAACCTGCGGAAGTTGCGATTGCGGCACATCCTCCTGTTGTTGTTGCGTATTCTGCTTGTGGCTCTTGCTGCTTTGGCATTAGCGAGGCCGTTGGCTACCAACCTGCCGGGTGCGCTTGCGCTGGGCAATCCGCTGGGGGTGGTACTCATCTTCGATACCAGCGCCAGCATGGATTATAAGATCGAAGGTAAAACTCGATTGGAGCAGGCGAAAGAACAGGCTCTTACCTACCTCAAGAGCCTGCCTGGCGGCAGTGAAGTGGCTGTCATTGACACCTCCGAGAACACCGGCAGTCGATTCGGCACGGTCAACGATGCCGTCAAGCTGATCGAAAATCGCAAAGTCAATCCTCGCAATCGTTCGGTCACTACCGCGATGGAAGACGGCTTGCGATTACTCGAACGCAGCGCACCGAATCTGCCCATACTGATGTGCGTGTTCTCTGATCGCACCAACGCTTCGTGGGATGCTAATGCCGTGGGAACCACGCTGCTTCCCCAGAAGCAGGGTGTAGAAGCCAAGCTGAAACGGACGCTGAATCTCGTCTATTACGATCTCGGGCCGACCGAGCCGCGCAATCTGACCATTACCAGCCTGGCGCTCCGCCCGGCGTCGGTCTCCGCTGTGACACAGCTTGAAGAACTTCGCTTCGGTGTGCCGGCTAAAGAACTGCTCAACATCGTTGCCACTGTGCAGGCCTCGAATCTCAATGTCAAGAACGAAGCCTGGCTCTATATCGATGGTAAGCCCAACCCTGTCAGTAAGAAGAATATCGACTTCAACGGCGGCGCCAACCAGATTGAAACCAAGACGATCACGTTCGACCCCATCGAAGTGAAGGATGGCGTGGTGCAGGGTAGGGTAGTGCTCGCCAGCGCTGATGCACTCGAGATTGATAACACTCGTTACTTCACGCTCGTCGCTCCCACCCGTCGGGTACTCGTATTAAGTGATGACCCCAGTACCGCTGAGGACTGGAAGCTGGCTCTCGAAAGCCTGCGTATCCTGCCCATGACCGGTGAGATCAAGAAGCCTGCCGAGTGTCCGATGAGCCTAAGCCCTGATGACTACCAGGCGGTCTGCCTCTTCAACATCGCCCAACCGAACAAGGTGATGTGGGAAATCCTGCAGCGTTATGTTCAGTCAGGCGGCGGCCTTGTCGTCGTCCCCGGACCTTCGCTTGATACCAAGAGTTACACTACTCCTCAAGCTCTTGAGTTGATGCCAGGAAAACCCCTGACGATTAAGAACATTCCTATCCCCGGTGCGGCACTCGATATCGGCAACTATGAGCACCCGGCCCTGGCAAACTTCAAGCGCTGGCAGCGGGATTTGTCCCCCTTCCGAGTAACACGCTACTGGGATCTCGAATCGATTCCCGGCGTGACGAGTGTCATCGCCCCATTGAAGGAAGACAGTTTTCCGACCTTGTGGGCAGAGCGTCTCTTTGATCGCAACAAGGTGGCGGGTCGTGTTGTTTGGCTGGGCACGGCGATGTTCTCGCTGCCGAACGATCCTGGCTGGAAGGATTGGAACAACTTCCAGAACGGCTGGCTCTTCGTTGGGTTGGCACACACCTGCGTGAGCCACGTTATCGGCGCGAGGGAGCAAAAGGCCAACTTCATTCTCGGTGAGGAAGTCCGCTTCCTGCTTCCTCGCAATGGCCGGGTACAAGAGTATGTTCTGAAAGGTCCGACTTCGACATCAGGCAAGGTTGCAGCAGGCCAGCAGACCCTTTCCTTGCCCGAAGCTAACCGTCCGGGGAACTATTTGCTTTCCGATCCGACTGGCAACTTGTGGTCTCGCAGCTTTAGTGTGAACCTGCCTTCCGCTGAAACTCAGATAGCACAGGATCGCCCCAAGGTCGATGAACTGGAACGGTTCTTCGGCAAGGAAAGCGTTACCGCGGCAGGTGAAGAGAAAGACCTGACCGCCCTGGTGAAAGACGCTCTGGGCATCTCGCCGACCAGTGAACTGCTGCCTTACCTGATGCTGCTGATCCTGCTCTTCCTTGCTGCCGAGAATTATCTGGCGAATCGATTCTACCAACAGGAGCCCATCACGCCATGATGCCGACGCTTCCTGATTGGATGCCAAGCCTGGAACCGGTTCTGCCGCTGATGCTGGTGCTGGGTGCCGCTGTCGTCATTATCGTGTTGACGGTGATGACCTACAACGGAAGCACGGCTCGCAGCCGTAAGCTCCGTTGGTCTTTGATTGCCTTGAGGCTACTGGCTCTGCTGGTCGCCGTCTTTATCCTGGTTCGCCCGGTATGGGTGTACAAGGAACAACTTCGCCGGCCCGGCAAGATCATCGTTCTGCTTGATAGTTCTAAGAGCATGGAGGTCAAGGATGCTGAGCCGGAAGGCAGCACACGCTGGCTGAACGCACTGAAGGAATGGGATGAGGTGAAGGGCAAGATTGAGGCGTGGGAGAAAGACTATCAACTACGGGTGATGCCGTTAGCTTTTGATACCATCGTCCGGGAGTTCACCCCCGAAGTCAAACCTACGGGCGGCAACACTGGCCTGCTCGCTGCCTTGGAACAAGTCATCGAGAAGCACAAAGCTGTTGACCTGACTCAGGGCGAACAGTTGCTCGGCATCATCGTCCTTTCCGACGGCCGTGACAACATTGGCCGGCCTACGGTTGATATCCTGGTCGGCAAAGCAGAAGCGTCGCACACGCAGTTGCACACTATCGCTCTCGGTCGCCCTGGTGCCAGCGATGCTTTATTTGATATTGCTGCCCTCAACATCTTCGCCAACAAGACAGCCCGTGTGAAGGATCGCTTCATTGTCCGTGGTGAGATACAAGCCAACCGGGCAGCTAATCAAGAGATGGAAGTCTACCTCCTGATCGATGGTAAAGTGGCGACGATTGCCGAGGGGGACCGTATCGGCCAACCGGTGATGTTGCGGATGAAGCCGCGCAAGCCCAGTGAAGTGATGCGTGTCGAGTTCCCCGCCTGCCGTCTGCCCGATACGCCCGGCGACTATCGGCTGTCTCTGTTCGTCAAGCCGTTGCCCAATGAAGCCAGCGAAGCGAACAACGAAATCAGCACCTATGTGACTTTGAACAAAGACGGACTCTCGGTGCTTTACATTGATAAGGATCGAGCGTGGGAACCAAAGTTCCTCAAGCGTGCGCTCAAGGGCGATGAGCGTATCAGCCTGATTCCGACCATCGCCGGCGCGGGCACAGCTGAATGGCGACGGGATATCCGCAATGCCATCAAGACGCAGAACTACGATGTGTTCATCATCGGCGATGTGCCGGCGTCTCGGTTTGAAAGCCCGGGTGCCGAGGGAGATGACATCTTGAAGTTAATCGCCAAGGCGGTGATCGAGCGAGGGGCGGGGCTACTCATGATCGGTGGGCACGATAGCTTCGCTGATGGCGGCTGGGATCGTTCCCCACTGGCTGATGTGCTGCCGGTACAGATGAACCAGCGTGGCCAACTGGAAGGGGCCATCGGCAATCAACGGGAGATCAAGTTCAAGATTACTGAGGAAGCTTTGCTTGGTGCCTTATTCGCCTTCCCCGTACGGCTCGATAGCGATCCGCTCAAGAACCGGGAATGGTGGGCGAAGCTGCCTCCACTGGATGGTGGCAGTCGGGTCGGCAATCGCAAACCTGGCGCGATGGTGCTTGCAGAGAGTGAGCGGGGTGAAGTGTTGCTGGCCGTTCTCGATCAAATCGGGAAAGGACGCAGTGCAGCTCTGGCTGTCGATACTACCTGGCGCTGGGTGCGTCCTGGACCGCCACATAATCCGCTTCCGCTGGGCGCACCACAACCGGCCGATACGCCCATCTCTGAATCGACTGAGGCTCACCTTCGTTTCTGGCGGCAACTGATCCTCTGGCTCGCCCGGCAGGAAGTGACCGGGCAGGGCCTTACCCTGGAACTTGCTTCTCGCCGAGTGCTGGCGGGCAAGGAAATGTCTTTCACCTTGCAGGCACGGGAAGTGACCCCCGGTAGTTCCAAGGATGCGATCAAACCCATCGAGGGCGCAGAGTACACGGTGAAGGTGATCAAACCCAACAAGGAAGAAGAAGCGATCACCGTGTCTCCGCTCGGCGATGCAGACGCCAAGTCTCGGGGTATTTTCTGGAAGACCGATGAGCCGGGCGAATACACGGTCATCGCCAGCGCGTGCCAACGGCAAAGAAATTGGTACCGCTTCCGCCCGCTTCATGTCGACTAGGGACGACAGCGAGACACTTAACCAGGCTGCCAACCATACCCTTATGGAACAACTCGCCACCTCGACCGGCGGCACCTTCCGCCTTCATGGCGGGCTTAATGAAGTTATCGACAAGATGGCGAGCGACCCCGCCAATATGGATGAGAAGCGCATCCGCTTCCCTGAATGGCAGGACCCCAGCAACAGCAGGCAGGGCATTCTATTCGTGCTTTTCGTGGCGTGCATCCTGCTCGAATGGTTGCTGCGTCGTTGGAACGGGATGGTGTAGTAACACACAAGCCGCTTAATGATCATTCTGGTAGACTATGCGATCCACTTCCAACCATATCTATCTTGATCGCATCAATCAGGTCATCGACCATATTACCAGCCACTATGCTGAACCACTTCGTCTGAAACACCTTGCCAGGCTGGCCCACTTTTCGCCCTACCATTTCCACCGACTCTTCAGCAGCTTTGTCGGCGAACCACTTTACGCTTTTATCCTTCGTCTGCGACTGGAGAAAGCGATTGCGCTCATGCAGCATGGTTCCAAAACCACACTGACTGACATCGCCTTACGCACCGGTTTTGCCTCTTCCTCCGATTTCTCTCGAGCCTTCAGGCAGCGTTACGGCTTCAGCCCTCGGGGCTATTCCCGTGAACGATTGCTCCAAGACAGCAAGATTCGACAAGACCTTCAGCATAATACCCATTATCATCTCAGCAAGTTGCCGACCAAGACGAATACGGATCGGTTCCGGGTACGTCTGGTTGATCAACCTCGACAGCAGATCGCCTATGTGCGAGTCATCGATACGAGCAATATGAAGAAGCTTATAGAGGCGTTTCATCAGTTGATGAACTGGGGGAAAGCTCAGGGGCTTGTCCCCGGCGCTCAACTCATTGGTATGTCCAAAGACAATCCCGAGATCACCCCGATGACGCATTACCAGTTCGACTGGTGCCTGGCAGTGCCTGAGAGGGTGAAGCCTTCGAGTGAAGTAAGCGGCGGGGTCATACCTGCCAACCGCTATGCCATCGTATACTCGCATGGTGACGCACACAAAGAATACCGTGCCTGGAAGTATCTCTACGATTCCTGGCTTCCTGACAGTGGATATGAGCCAGCTGACTCTCCGGCTCTGGAGAGGTATCGATCATATCCCAGTCTCGATAATCCGATGTTCGATATCGACTGCTGCCTTCCTGTTCAACCATTGGTTGCACGTTAGTAGGTCAACTTCAACTCTTTCTTGGAGATCATCATGAAGCTGTTTGCCATCGGAGTTACTCTTATGCTCGCCACCGCAACCCAAGCCCGAGATGACAAGTCGGACACACAGGCTCTTCAGGGAACCTGGCGCTTGCTTCCGCGGAGATGGCCGGCAAACCTTTTCCGGAACAACTGGTCAAGACTATGAGCCTGACCATGAAAGACGGCCATTACACGGTGATGGTCGGACAGGGGAAGGATGAGGGAACGGTCAAGCTGGATTCCAGCAAAACCCCCAAGACGATGGATATCACAGGCACAGACGGGCCGAACAAGGGCAAAACCATGCTTGCCATCTACAAACTGGATGGCGATTCGCTCAGCATCTGCTACGATTTATCTGGCAAGGCATACCCGACTGAGTTCAAGACCAAGCCTGATACCAAGCTGTTCCTTGTTGAATATAAGCGCGACAAATCTGGGAAGTAATTCCCAGAGATGACGACCTAAACACCCGAAGGACATGCCTCACAGAAAGAGCCCTATGCACTTCATCGGCTGGCGATGCTTCACATCGATTCTTACTTTCATCCTGTTTACTTTGCCATTGTCTGCAGACGACCTTTCTCCACAAGCTGTTAAGGCCGCTCTCCCCGAATTGGAAAAGCTTATCGAACAAACGATGAGGTCGACCGGTGTGCCGGGGTTGTCTATCGCTGTCGTGTACCAAGATAAGGTGGTCTACCTCAAAGGCTTTGGCGTAAAGGAGGTGGGCAAGGAAGGCAAGGTTGATGCCGACACCGTCTTTATGCTTGCTTCCGTGTCCAAGCCGGTGGCATCGACGGTGTTGGCTGCATTGGTCGGAGAGGGGACGATCAAATGGGACGACCGGATCATCGATCACGACCCCGGCTTTCAGATGTATGACTCCTGGGTAACTCGGCAGGTCACCATAAGAGATATGCTCTGCCATCGCAGCGGGCTGGTAGACCATGCGGGCGATCTGCTGGAAGACTTGGGGTTTAGTCGTTCAGAGATACTCTACCGACTACGTTACTCCAGACCCGGCAGCAGCTTCCGAACGGAATCGGTTTACACGAATTTCGGCTACAGCGAGGCAGGCTTCGCCGGCGTGAAGCCGACTGGCAAAAGTTGGGAAGAGGTTGCCACCGAGAAGCTCTTTCGCCCGCTGGGGATGAAGTCATCGAGCTATCGCTTTGCAGATTATGAGGCTGCGCAGAATCGTGCGCTGTTGCATGTTCGAGACAAGGGCAAATGGGTGAATAAATATGTCCGCCAGCCTGATGCCCAGGCCCCAGCCGGGGGAGCATCTTCGACAGCACGGGAAATGGCACAGTTCCTGCGGCTGCAACTGGCGGAAGGCAAGCACGATGGCAAGCAAATTATCGCCACCGAGGCGCTGGCGGAAACGCATCGGCCACAGATCATCAATCATCCACCAGCCAATCCTGCCCGGGATCATGCCGGGGCTTGCGGAATGGGCTGGAATGTCAATGTCCGTGATGATGGAAAAGTCACTTGGGGCCATTCGGGCGCATTTGCTCTGGGGGCGGCGACCGTAGTTACCCTGCTGCCCGGTGAGAATCTTGGAATCGTCGTCCTCACCAATGGGGAACCGATGGGAGTGCCTGAATCGATCAGCATGAGTTTCATCGATCTGGTGTTGAAAGGAAAGCTTGAACGAGACTGGCTGGCGGCCATGCAACCGGTGTTCAAAGAACTTATGAAGCCTCCCTATGGGACGAAGTTGGATTACACGAAGCCGCCTGCCGGCGCATCGCCCTCACTTTCCTTGGAGGCGTATGTGGGGAAATACCACAACGACTACTATGGCGACCTGGAAGTCCAGGAGAAAGACAAAACACTCCAGCTCCGAATTGGGCCGAAGTTCGTCTTTCCCTTGCAACATTGGGATCGGGACATCTTCACTTATCAACCTATCGGGGAAAATGCCGGCGGGTTGAGTGGGGTGACATTCCTGGTCGGGTCAGATCGGAAAGCTGATCGAGTGGTTGTCGAAAATCTAGACGTAACAAAGCAGGGCACATTCACAAGAGTGGTGGACAAGAAGTAATGAGGGAAATCTCGGGGCTTGCTGCTAGGATCTGAAGGCGAGGCTTAAGCTAAAACCATGCCATTAAACTGGCAATATACCTCAATAATAGGCACAATGATGGCAAACTTCCTTTCCCACAATCGTTAAAACCCCTACATTTACGCGCTTTCACTAGCCACATCGCGGTTCAACCCTATCAAAGGCGGTTCGCGGGTGCAGTGTTGTGCTGTTTGCCCCATGTTTCACACCTTGTTTGTTTGGAGGAGTTCGTCATGAAGACTTTGAAGCTGTTTGCACTCGCTTTGGCAGTGGCAGGCATTCTGAGCACGGAAGTGAACGCCGGCGGCCGTCGCAGCCGTGGTTGCAGCGGTAGCTCTTGCGGTGGCAGCGTCGTCAGCTCTTGCAGCAATGGCAGCTGTGGTACCGTCGTTTCCAGCTGCTCCAACGGCACCTGTGGTACGGTTGTGACCTCGGCTCCTGTCGCCACCCAGGCTGCTCCCGCTACCGCTCCTGCCCCCAAGGAAGCAGTCAAGACAGAAGCCGCCAAGGCTGCTCCTGCTGCTACCGTTACCACCAGCACCTGTGTTGATGGTAGCTGTTCCACCGGCACTTGCTCCACTGGCAACTGCGGTGGTGGCTTCCGTGGTCGTCGTTGTCGCTAATTTGACCTCGATGCGAACCGGGACAGCCTGCTGCAGCGGCTGTCTCGTTCTCTCTATCAACACTGACTGGTTTACTTCATAAACTGTCAAAGCACGGTGTGAAGGAGACTAGTCCATGATGGCGTTACTAGCCTTGCTGCTGCTACAGGCACCGGCGGGCGAATCGAAACTGATTGTTAGCAAAGTTCGTCCCACGCTGGTTGATCTTGGCCCAATCCGGCCCGATACCAGCTACCTGCCCGGCGACGTCATGCACGTCACCTTCGATGTGGCAGGCTTTTCGCTCGATGCTGAGGGGCTTTACAAATACTCGGCCAAGCTTAGCGTCGAGGACAGCGCCGGTAAAGTCATCGGCTCGGAAGACTATGGCAACGGCCCAGCCAGGCTCGGTGCCCTGGGTAACGGCAAGAGCCGCTTTTCGTTCCAACTTCCTATCCCTGTCGATCAAGCTCCGGGGAACTACAAGGCCAAGCTGGTAATGGGCGATGCCAACGCTAAGGGCACTGTCACCATTGAACAGGGTTACAAGGTCTTGTCCCCTGCATTCGGATTCGTTCGCCTGCAAACGGGCCGTGGCCCCTTTGGTCGAAGCCCCACCCCATGCACAGGCAATGTTGGCGAGGCCCTTGCCTTCGGTTTTCACCTCGTCGGCATCAGCAAGGGTAAGAATAACAATGGCAATGTTGATTTAACTGTCGAAGTACAAGACAGCCAGGGTAGAATGCTTGGCAAACCGCAGGTCAGTTCGTTCACCAACCTCAATGCCAATGATCCGTTGCCGTTGACGTTTGAAGTGCCTCTCGATCAAGCGGGGCAGTACAAGGTGGTGTTCAAGGCGGTGGATAAATCGAACAACCGCAGCGCGACGATGACGTTGCCGTTTACGGTGATTGAATAGCAACAGGCAAGAACTTCCTTCTCGCCCAATAGATCACCAATAGAACCACTGGTGCGAATGCCGCCAAGCGGCTCCACCAGGCTGAGGGAATCTTTATCGGGACCTGGTAGGCATTCAATCTTTTAGTAGTCGGAGCATCTCCACTGCTGGTGCTCTCTAACAGGTAAAGACGGCTGAACTGAACATTCCAATCGTCAAAGATTACCTGCTGAAATGAGCATTCTCGTGTCCAGCCATCTCGTTCCTCGATGACGACCAGGTGCCCTTCCTTGGACAAAAAGGGATCAATCCAATTGAGTACGGTATCCAGCCAGGGCCATTTCCCGGCCAAGTGAAGATGTATTCGATGGTGGAGTGAACCCTGAAGAGACAGGTATTGATCAGTGCCTGGCATCCATTGCAGCCATCTTTCGGTCCGTTCTTTTGGATCAATAGAAAAGCTGCGACTGATTGCGAGTTCTCCTCGATCCAGGTTAAGCTCATGAAAGACGTGTTGGTGCTCGAATTTTTGCAAGGCGTTAATCATCGTACCATGGTAATAGAGATTGACTGAGAACGGCTCGAACTGCGAGGGTAAGCGAACGGAATGAAATCCGTTCTGATCCACTTGATACACTTCAGGAGAACCACGGAAGGTTCTTGAAAACAGGTTTTGGTTACGATCTCTTGCGCCTTCGCGTATTTCAGCCATAGACAGATGTATCTTCTCATCAGCTTGTATTTTGTGAAGGATCAGAGCGCTGCCTCGCCAATTGATATGTGAATACTGAATCGCAGGATCATGGAGACGATGGCTTCTGCAACCTGTGGCGGTGCTGTATGCCAGCAGTCCTTGTTGTTCCGGGCGGAATAGTTGGAAGAGTTCCAGGCTACGGAACTCGGTGTGGCCGGTTGCCAAGGCTCGTTGATAAGCCAGGGATTCATCTCCCCCGGCATCGGAAAATACAGCCCATTGGCCATCGGGAGAAAGCGCAGGAGAATTGAACCAATACCCGGCTGGAGGAACCCATCGTGCCAGGAATCGCAAAGGTTCTCCAGCATGTTCAGGCAATTGATAACTCTCAAACCAGCAAGGCATATGCAACAAACCCATGTTACAGAGGATTTGCACTATTGATGCTTTGAAGGGATCAGGCCAGGCTGAAGCCAGCGAAAAAAAGTCTGGGTGGATGTGATATCTCACGACCAGGACTTTGCTCTTGATCGGCCAGAACACCTGGGGAGAAAAGGGTGCGTGCTTCCATGTTTTCACTTCTTCATCCAGTTTTCCCGTCTGGAGATTCCACCTGCACAATCGAATAAGGCCTGTATCGTTATCCCGAGACAGAAAACAGACGACATTCCCATGAAATCGTGGCAGGTACTCCACCTCTCCCGAAAAAAACCAGCCTGCTTCTTTAACTTGCACACGGTGCGTTTCTTGTCCTGTGGAGGAGTCTATCACAGCCAGCACGCCGTTTGCCCGGACCGTGCCTCGTCGATTTGTTCTGCACATTTCCGCAGCGATCAACCGCTTGCCGTCGATGGATTCATTCAGCGGATGGTAGTATCTTCCATCGGACAATTCACTTGACCACAACGGCTTCGGTTCCAGCAACTTATTAACGCACCACCAGCACAACCACGAAGCGAACAGGCAGAGGACGATCATCCACCAGCGAAGCAGGCGGGAGCCAGTCTTTTTGGTTCCGGCTTCCTGCTGCATGAGTTCCTCACGGTTGATCAAGATGACAGGCTGAAGCGCAAACGAGGGTGGACCTTGCTTTTGCACGCGCACCACGCCTGCGATCCAGGCTATCATTGGAGTTACTTCTTCGCCTGTTGAGTCAACAAGAACTTGATCAAATCGTTCAACTCTGCTTCCTTCAGTTGTGTATCCATTGTCGCAGGCATCGGGGAGAGATTGGAGACCTTCTTCTCATCGATGTCGTTCTTTTCAAACTTCTGTTCCTTGCCCTGAGCATCGGCGAGGACGATGAGGTTGCCTTCTTCGCGCAGCACCAGGCCGGTGAGGGTGCGGCCATCTTTGAGGACGACGATGGTGGCTCGGAATGCTTGATCGACGTTGCGGTTGGGGTCGAGGATGTCTTCGAGGAGGCGTTCAACCCCCCGGATGCCGACGCCATCGAGCTGCGGGCCGATCTTGGCTCCTTCGTTATTGAGTTGATGGCAGATGGCACAATGCTGTTTGAAGACCTTGGCCCCGTTCTCGGCGTTGGCCTGGTCGGCTTTGAACCTCGAACCTCGCAGGGCGACGAGCTCGGCCAGCTTGACATCGGCGGGTGGCAGGCCGGCGGTGAGCTTGGCGTAACGCTCACGGAACTCCTTGCGGTTGTGGTTGTTGATGCGGGACTGCACCGAGGTGGTCAGCAGGATCGAGGGTGGAATCTTGCCTGCTTCGACAGCCTTCATCAACTCATCGGCACCGCCGGGATTGTTGGCGATGGTGTAGGCAATGACATTGGCAATCTTGCTGGGAACCACCTTAATCGCATCAAACAACTGGGCCCGCATGGCGGGCTTGTTAGAGCCGCCGGCGATGATGGCGGCCCGTTCTCGTGTTTCATCGGGCAGATCATGTTGCAGGATGTAACCCAGCAGGAGTTTCTCCGCCTTGCCCGCATCGATGGAGGGCAACGCATTGACAGCCGCTGTTCGCTGAGGTTCGGGTACTTTGGTATTCTTCACAACGGCAGCGACGGTATCGAACTGATCGGTGAGCTTCGCCTGGCTGCACAGATCGATGCCAAGCTGTACCATGGCGGGATCGGTATCGGTGCAGAGATCATAGGCGAACTTCTGAGAATCGTTTTTGATCGCTTCCGGAATCGGTTGGCCTGCCTCCCGTAGCCCCTGCACTTCAGCTTGCAATAGTGCTGAGTAGTGACGCTGCTGTTTGCGGTGTTTTTGCGACAATTCATGAATGGTCGTCACTTGCTGCGGAAGATACCGTGTGGAATGCTGTGCCAACTTGGGGAGAATGCTTTTCCAGCCAGGGAGTGATTGAAATGCCCGTAATGCAGCTTCGCCCCCTCTTTCGTTGGCAATGCCCAGGGAAATGTCGGCCAACAGCCCGATTTCGTCTGGGAGCATTTCGAGTAACTCACTATGCGACAGTCTGGACAAATGATTCCGCAAGGCAATACGGAGAGTGTGTTGTAAGTGGGTGTCTTCTTTTGCTGTGTCGAGCAAGATATTGTTCAACATGCGAATGGTATCTCGCGTGGCGTCTGTGTTGGAGCACTGGGCTTCCGCCGCCTTGCGTCGCACTGCGGAGTCCTTGGTTGTAAGCAACTTAGTTGCAGCTTGCTTGATCTCATTAACCCAGCTATCACGGCCAGAAATAATCTTAAGAGCATGCTCTTGAACCAAGGGCACCCCACTCTCACATGCTTTTACCAGGTCACGCTTAATCCGACTTGCCCCCAGGCGTTCGAGTGTCCAGAGTTGAAGTGCATAACGGTTCGGGTTGGCATGCTCGGGGCCGTCACGTTCGAGAGCAGATAAAGTATCCAGGTTTCGTTCCACCGCCTGATTGAGCGCCATCATCCTTACCGCAATGTTCGGGTGCTCAAACGCCTTGAGGAGTTCTTCGACAGTACATTGGGTTAAGTCTCCGCCATGTGGTGCCTGGCGTCGCCTTGGCATCGTTGCCCTTGTAGACAATCCGCCAGATGCGGCCACGGGTGCGGTCTCGGCCGGGGTGCGAGAGGGGCACTTCGTAGTGGCCGATGATCTTGTTGTAAAAGTCGGAGAGGTAGATGTTGCCATCCGGGCCGATGGCGAGGTAGACGGGGCGGTACCAGGGGTCGTCGCTGCTCATGAAGTCGGGTTGCAGCACCGCTTCTGGAGTGGAGCCTTTGAAGACGATCTTGTCGTGGTTGAGTTTGCAGGTGACGACATTGCAGACGAACATCGTGTTCAGATACTGCTTGGGGTAAGCGTCAGCATCGTAATAGACGATGCCACACAAGCCGGTCGAATCATGCATGTGCCCCATCATGTTGGGGCCATAACCCAGGCCATCGTGTGGCTTGCCGAAGCTGTCGTACCACGCCCCGCGAATAAGCTGTGTCATCGGCTTGGTGTGGCAGTCAGACGCCGTAAAGGTTGCCATGCGGATCGAAGCACAGGCCGAACGGGTTGACCTGGCCCCGGGTGAAGATCTCGATGTGGCTGCCATCGGGCTTGAATCGGAAGACGTTGCCCGAATTCATCTTCAGTTCCTGACCGTCGCTGCCCTTGGTGGTCGAATCGTTGGCGTAGCCATGGCAGGCGTAGATCCAGCCATCGTAGCCCTGGGTGAAGCTGTTGATCATGCCGTGGGTATCACGGAAGCCGAAGCCTTCGTAGAGCTTGGTGCGTTTCTGATAGAGCGAACTGATCGGTCCTTCGAGCTTGTCGAGGCTGTTGATACTGTAGACAGAGCGCCCCATCGCTGCGGGGCAAGAGGCCAATAGGAATGTTGAGGTCCTTAGCATAGGTGCTGATCTTTCGAGCTCTGCCATCGGGGGCGAAGTCTTCGAGGATGCTGACCATGTCACGCCCCGGTCGGCCCTGAGCGGGGAACGGATATTCGAGAGACGAAGTCACCCACAACCTGCCCTTGGCATCGAAGGCGATGTTCATCGGCTTAGCAATGTCGGGTTCACAGGCCACCAACTGAGCCTCAAAGCCTGGTGGCAGCTTGAAGCACTTCTTCTCCTCTTCCGGAGTCTTTGCCTCAGTCGGCGCTACCACCGGCGGCTCATCGGCGATGATCAGCGGCAGACAGAGGGTGGAAAGGAAGAAGACGAGGGAGAGGCAGAGACGTCGATTCATGGTGGTGAGATCACTGGATAAGGAAACAGGCGGGATGGTACATCATGACGTGAAACGAGGGTGAAGGCAAGCGCCTTCACCCTCAAAGATCGGTGGCGAGCGGCAGGGCATCAGCCCGCCGTGTGATGGCGGGTACGACTTCTGCTTCACGGCATACAGCCGGCTCTTGGTCATGATGTAGAGCACGCCATCACAGGAAACGGGGGTACTCAGGATCGCCCCCTTCATGTCGTTCTTGGAAAGCAGCTTGAGTTCCTTGCCCTCAGCGAAGCAGAGCACATCCCCCTCTTCAGTGCCGACGTAGACCTTGCCATCGACCACGTAACACGAGCCCCAGATGTTGCTGAGGGTGTCGTGCGTCCAGTAGAGCTTGCCGGTGTTGGCGTCGAAGCAGCTCACCCAGCCGTGCAGCGTACAGATGTAGAGCAGGCCATTGTGGATGGCTGCAGTCGACATGCTGCGATGCCAGAGCAGTTCGCCCTGGGCATCGGTGCCGCCGAAGTGCCAGACGAGGCCGCTACCTTTGTTTTCGGGTGCCTTAGGGTCGAAGTTGTCGTTCTTGGGGCTGATGTCGCCTGTCTTGCCGGCGGGATCGATACACCACATGTGGCCGACGCCGTCGCCGTGCTCAGGGTCCTGGCCGATGGCGATGTAGACTTTGTTCTCGTAGATGACCGGGGTGCCGATGATCTCGTTCCTGGTGCCCTTACCGCCGAGCTTATAGACGGTGTTCTTGGGGTTGCAATCGAACTTCCACAACGGAGTGCCAGTATCAGGGTTGAAGGCGTACATCCAACTATCGCCACCGCAGAAGATCACCTGGGGCACGCCGCCGATGACTCCGTAGCAGGGGTTCGACCATTGGCCGTGCAGAATCTTGTTGCCGGGAGAGTTGTTCGTCCAGACGACTTTGCCCGTCTTCTTGTTGACTCCGATGAAACTGGGTGCCTGGGGCGAAGGGATGTTCTCGTGCGATTCATCATGGCCGTTGCCGGTGATGATCATGAGGTTATCGCCGACGGAGATGGGAGAGCAGGCAGCCATGTTATGCTGGAAGACGTTGAGGTCTTTCATCATGTCGAGTCGCCAGATGATATCGCCATGTTCGACACCTTTGTAGGTTTCGTCTTTGACGCCCTGTTGCCTGCGCCTAGACCTTCGGTGGTGGCACAGATCACTTCGCCACGGTTGCTGACGTAATAGACCTTGTCACCTTCGATGAGGGGAGAGGAGCAGACGCCCTGTTCGGGCCAATCGTTCACACGACCGGCGGGGAGCTTGTCGTGGACGATCTGCCACAGGAAACGACCATCGGTGGCGCGGAAGCACATCAGGTTGCCCTTGTCGCCCTTGATGGCCTCATCGCGAGGATTGCCATTATTGGTGCCAACGAAGGCCTTGCCTCCGGAGATGACCGGGTTGCCATACGACTGGGAACCGAGTTCCGCGAACCAGAGGATGTTCTTGCCTTTCTCGGCATCGAACTCAGCGGGAATGCCTTTATCCAGATTGTTGACCATATTGCGGTCGGGGGTGCCACCGAACATGGGCCAGGTGTGCGGAGCAATGGTGAACTCGCTGCCAGGCTTCTTCGGCGAAGCTTCATCAGCGGAGAGTGCGCCCAGCGTGACCAGAGCCAGGCCGGCGAGAGAGGTCGTTCGAAGCATGTCAGGGAACCTCGGAGTCGTTTGGATGTATCGCTCTGAAGAGCGTTCAATGTGTTAATTGTGGATGGTGCGAGTGGGTTGCTCCCCCTCACCCCCGGCCCCTCTCCCTCCGGGGGAGAGGGAGCGTGGAGCATCCCCCTCACCCTGGATGGGTGGAAGGCACTTATGGCTTGGTCGCAGTCCCGTTCGGGATCACCTTCACGTTGTCGAAATAGGCTTCGGTGCCTTCGCCCTTGCCGTTGGTAGGAATGGCAGTGGCATAGGCATAGATGGCCGGTGCTCCGGTGCGGTTGGGGCAGGGGTCTTCCAGGGTCAGCGTCCATTCGGTCGGTTCGGGCATGCTCTTGTCCCAGACTTTGCCTTCGCAGATCGCCTTGTCTCCGTGTTGGGTCACTTTTAGCTTGAACGAGTACCAGACTCCCGGCTTCCAGGGGAAGTCCTTGGCGGCTTCTACTCGGCGACGGGATTCCCATGAACCGAGTTGGAGTTTTTGTTTCCCGCCATCGAAGGTGAGAGTATAGCGGCAGTTGGTCAGCCCCATGTTTGGCAAATTGATCATCTTGTTCTCTTCCTTGAAGGTGCCCATCAAGTCGGCGGAGATGGTGTAGTCAGCCATGTCGGGAGTGCCGAGATAGCCGTAGGCACGGGCCAGGAGTGGGTTGGGGTTGTTGGCCAGCTTCTTCATCGAGCGGGTGCCATCGGGCAGCTTGACATTGCGGAACTTGCCGGCGAGGTTGATCCAGCCGGTGGGGATACGGTCGAGATCGACCTGTTCAAAATCCTGAACATAAGGCAACACTGGTGCGACACGAACACGGCCTTTGGCTTTGATTTCCTTGCCATCGACTTTGACGGTGGCGAGGATATCGCCCGATTGAGCAGCCATGGAGGTGGAAACGGTGACATCGCCCTCGGGAGTGACCGCTGCCATCAGAGCAGGAATGGGGGCGGCACCCGGTGGGCTGTTGGGCGGCGGCGGCCCGACGGGGAGCGTCCATGAATCAGCATTGCGTTCATCGAGGAACTGGCCGTGAGCATCGTAGAGTCGGACAGCAACCTTGAACTTGGCACCGGGATTGACTGTGAGGTCGCCGGGGGTAACCAGTGCGTAGGTAGCCGGGCCCTTGGGAGGCATCGCTACTGCTGTGGGATCAGGGGTCTTCGCTGTTTCCGGTGGCTTCTCTCGGGACATCCCCACGCAGTAGATGTTGTCGGTATCAGCAAAGTAGATGCGGCCATTGGCGACGGCTGGGCTGCTGTTCACTTCGACCAGCGTGCCGCCGGGGCCGGCGGGGATGCGGATGGAACTGACCTTTTCGGCCTTGTCCTTGCCGTTGCGGATGATGTGCCAGGTGGAGCCCACCTCGCTGACATAGAACTTGCCATCAGCGAGCACCGGCGAACCCTTGGCGTTCCGGCCATACTTGTAAGTCCAGATTTCATTGCCGGTATTGGCATCGAGGCAGAACATCTTGGCATTGTTATCGACGACATAGAGCCGGCCTTCGTGAAGGACTGGCGAGCCGAACCCGGAGAGGATGCCCAGCTTCTTCCAGACGATCTTCGGTGTGCCATCCTTTTCGACCTTGCCTGCATCAACACACATCACGCAGCCCTGCACGTTGGTGCCGGCATTTTCTTCACTCTGGCAGAAATAGACCCAGCCCTTTTGATAATCAGCTACAGGAGAAACATTCACACCACGGGCCGTGGTGAACTGCATCCACCACACACGTTCACCAGTGTTGGCCTTTAAGGCATGGATACCCTGATCACCGCCGCCGGCGATGACGAGTTTCGTGCCATTGACGGTCAAGGCTATGGGCACGGAATAGGTGGTGTCCAGCGGGGGAATGTCCGTCTTGGACCACCAGCGAACGACGCCGGTCTTCTTGTCAAAGGCCACGAAGCGGAAGCCACCTCGGCCATTGTCGCCCCAGCTTGACTGTACGATGTGGATGATCACGAGGTCGTCAATTACGATGGGTGAAGAAGTACGTCCGCCATAGCCACTCACTCGACCATACTCTTCGGTGAGCGAGTGTGACCAGAGAATCTTGCCGTCTTCGCTGAAGCAGTTGAGGAGACCCTGGGTGCCGTGGGTGTAGACATTGCCGGTTTCAGGGTCAGCACAGGGAACCCCCCAGCCAACACGGTTGGTGACAATATCGGTGAGGAAGATGTTGAAGCGATGTTCCCAGAGAATCTTCCCCGTCTCAGCATCCATGCAGGTGACCCGTTCCTGCTCGTTTACCTGATCGGGGTTCACGCTGCCGATGAGATAGACTTTGCCCCGGCTGACCACCGGTGCCGAGCGGCTGCCGACTGGTCGCGACCAGACGACATTCTTCCCTTTGGGCGACCAGTCATCGGGGAGGTTCTTGTCAGCAGCGACACCGTTTTGTGTGGGGCCTCGCCAATGAGTCCAATCCTCGGCGAAGCTGAAAGTAGTGAGGGAGAACAGGCAAACCAGCGCCGAGAACCGCATGCTTCATCCATCCAGGGGCGGGTTGAGTCAGGTGGGAACGATCACCATCGGTATTTAGAAATCGTATGCGGCTTATGAGAGAGATGCAAGCCCGGCTCAATAGATGTGTTTTTGATGAGGAGATTATCGCTCCCGCCACCAGTCATTGTTGATTAGCCCCAGCCTTTTCCTCGTCGGTTCCACCTCGTTCCAGAACCGGGTCGCATCCAGTGGATACCCCGCCGTCGGTATCACCCCTGGCTGCTCTTTCGCAAACCAGGAATTGAACTGCAGCATCATCACTTCTCGCCAGTATTTGCTGAGCATTGAGGCCAGAGCGACGGCAAAACTATGCTGATCCGCTTCGACCTGGAAGCTGATCGTCAGCTGATCGCCGATACGGTACTTGCTCAAGTTGGGTGTCTCGGTCTCGATCTCAATCTTCTGTTGAGGGAACCACTTGGACACCTGTTCGGCATAGCGCTGCCTGCCACCGAGGCGGTCGATGTGAATCTCGACGGTATCTTCGTGCGGTAGAGTTGCAACCAGTTGACTAATGCTGTGCAACGGTATCGCCGCTTTGGAATCAGCATCGCGAGTGAGTTGATTGAATTGCCGGGGGGCGATGATGCTGCTTTGCAAGCGGGCAAGGGTGACGCCGGCGTTGCTCATCACACCCGATAGTATGGCGGTACTGGACAGTGATGGTGGCGAGAGGGGCAGGGTAGCGTCCCATTGCAGATAGGGCTCATGACTGATCGATTCGATGGGATCGGTAGCTAGATGATGCCACAATTCCTTCACAATGACAGCCTGAAGCGCAAGTGAGGGAGGACCTTGCGTTGGCTCGACGCCCCCTCGCTTGCGCTTCAGGCTGTCATCGCCAGGGCTTCTAGAAAGAGTAACGAACGGCCAAAGGTTCTTCTCCAGCATCCCCAGCCCCACCTTGGGCGAGTAGACCTGCTTCGAGTCATCGACGATCAGTCGGCCATCCGCTTTTTGGTTCGACTTCCGCACCGCTGACCGCAGCACCTTCCAGAGATCAGTCGAACAACCGCTCGGCAGTGAGAAGAGCGCCGACGACATCACAAACGGCCCCAGGTTCGGGCCGTAGCCTGCTTCATCGATGCCAAGGAGATACGGCAAGACGATCCTCGCTTGTGTTGTACACTACCAAAGTGTTCTATGGAGCCGCCGATGCTGCCGGTCAACATCTTTCAAAAGATCATCAATCGAGAAATTCCTGCTAACATCATTCACGAGGATGAATTGAGCCTCGCCTTTCATGATGTCAACCCGCAGGCACCGGTGCATGTGCTGATCATTCCCAAGAAGGTGATCCGCACTCACGACGATATTACCCTCGAAGATCAGGCCGTTCTGGGCCATCTGCACCTCGTCGCTCAGCAACTGGCCAGGAAACTCCATCTCGACGATGGCTATCGTCTCGTGCTTAATTGCAAGGAACGAGCGGGTCAGACGGTGCCGCATTTGCACATGCATCTACTCGGCGGTCGAGACTTGAATTGGCCGCCGGGTTAGTAGTCATCACGCTCCGTCGTGATGACGGAATGTGCAGAAGTATCAAACACATCGCATAAACCGAAAGACACTGCTGTCCTCACGGCGGAGCGTGAGGACTACAAACCAGAGAGCCCCTGATGATCCCCAACGAAGCCCCTGCCCCCATTGATGTCCTCGCCGTCGCCCCGCACCCGGATGATCTCGAAATCACCTGTGGCGGAGTCGCTCGCCAAGATGGTCAAGCAGGGGAAGACCGTTGCCATGCTTGATCTGACCAGTGGCGAGCCGACGCCCCGGGGAACCGTCGAAACCCGTGTCAAGGAAGCGGAAGCGGCACGAGTGGCACTGGGCGTACCCTATCGCTACAACCTCAACCTGCCAAACCGAGTGCTGATGGATTCCCCTGAGAATCGCTTCGCTCTCGGCACCGCCTTCCGCAAGCTGCGGCCCCAGATCGTCATTGTGATGGCTGGCCGAACACCCGCCGCATCTCCCGATCATCACCAGGGACACTTGCTCGTGGAAGCCTCTCGCTTCTATTCGCAGCTCACGAAATGGGATGATCGCTTTGCAGGCACGCAGCCTTACCGGGTACCTCATCTGGTTTATGCAGTAGTACCTTTTGATGCCGAGCAACGAAATTGGCATGGCTCGTTCATTCTTGATGTGAGCGATGTCTACGAAAAGAAAATCGAAGCGATTCGCTGCTATGCTTCACAGTTCGACGACAAGCGACTGAAGCGATTGGAGCATTACCTTCGGGCTCACAACGCTTCTCTTGGTGGCCGATGCGGCTACATGTATGGCGAGCAGTATGCCATACCATCGCCCATTGGTTCAAAAGACTTCATGCACACTGTACAAGGCGGGGCATCGGTAGTCGCTGCGGTACAGTTGCCGGGGCAGGATCATCTGCCGTTGGGTTAGTTAGTAGATGATGCGGGATGCCGCGTCTACTAACTTATGGTTGACAAGAAAGCCCCTTTCAGCTATCTCCCTGCCGACCTTGGAGCACTCTACGCTTCATGCAGGGGGCGATTATGCGCTGGTTTTCATTCTTATTACTGAGCATTGGTATGCTCCCCGGCTGCTCCAGCCTCAACACCATTCAAGAATCCGACTATATGAAGATGCAGGCTGATGGCGTTCTCGTCGAAGAGAAGAACCCGACGCTTGCCGCCTGCCTGGGGTTTCTGCCCGGGTGTGGTTCCTTTTACACCGGCAACTATGTGCTGGGTGCGGTCGATCTGGTTACCTGGCCCGTTTCGATCTTGTGGGATCCCATTGCCGGCTACAACCAGGCGCGGGTGTTGAACTTCCAATCGAGCCAGGCCTGTCAGCAACGCATCAAGAAGAGGGAGCTTGGTGAACTCGAAGCTGCCCGTGACAACGGTAAAGTGACCCAGGTCGAGTACAACCAGACCAAGCGGTCCATCGAATCGAAGTATGGCTTTGAGTAGAAGCGAGGAGCTTCGCCATGATGACGTTAGTGTTACTTGTCTCAGCCGGCTTCGCTCTCGCCCTGGTGGTTAATCACTGGTGGAAGGTCGTCTATCGCTGGTTTTCGCCGCCTCCCTCAGTCGCTGTCCACTTTTCGCCCAAAGGTGGCTGTGGCCAAGCGGTGGTGGATGCTATCAATGAATCACGTCATCAGGTGCTGATGATGGCTTATTCATTCACATACGATCCCATTGTCAAAGCACTGATGGACGCACATGACCGTGGTGTCGATGTGGAATTGGTGTTCGACAAGTCCAACGAAGTCGATCTGCGTACCGATATGCCCCGCTGCATTGAGAAGGGGCTGAAAGTGCTGGTCGATGCGGAGCACGCCATCGCCCATAACAAGGTGATGATTATTGATCAAAAGACCGTGATCACCGGCAGCTTTAACTTTACCCGGCAGGCGGAAGATGCCAATGCCGAGAACCTCCTCGTCATTCGCCATGACTCGGCCATTGTAAACAAGTATCTACAGTATTATGAGAACCACAAGGTCCACAGCCGTAAGCCGCAGATCAAGGAAGGTGCGGGGTCGCAGGATCGTGGACGAGATACCCATCAACAGCATCAGTCGCATCAACATAAGAAAGTAGCGTAAATGTTGTCGGAATGAACGTCTCGGTCACCTTGTCTGTCATCTATATCATGATTGCATCGCAACCCATGAAAGACAGGCATGACCGCACAGAAATTTCTTCCTTACCACCGCCATCGACTATCCGAACAGTCGGCCCCACATTGGCACCGCTTTTGAAAAGCTCGGTGCTGACGTGCAGGCTCGTTACCGCCGCATGGAAGGTAACGATGTCTTCTTTCTCATGGGCAACGACGAGAACACGCTGAAGGTTGCCAAGCGGGCCGCTGAGCTGGGGCAGGGCACCCAGGTCTACTGCGACGACATGGCCCGTCAGTTCGAGTCGATCTGGAAGGCGCTCGACATCAGCTATGACATCTTCATCCAGACCAGCCACGAGCGGCACAAGCAGTGTTGCCGCAAGTTCATTCAGAAGGTCTACGACAACGGCCACATCTACAAGGGCCAGTACGAAGGCTGGTACTGCGATGGCTGCGAGGAGTTCAAGAGCGATAAGCAGCACACCGAGAACAACGGGTTGTGCCCGAATCACAAGACGCCGTTGACCCGTCGCTCGGAGCCATGCTGGTTCTTCCGCCTGAGTTCCTTTCAGGATCGTATTCTCAAGCATTACGAGGAGAACCCCGACTTCGTGCAGCCAGAGAGCCGTCGGAATGAGATTCTCAGTCTGATTAAGACCGAAGGCTTGCAGGACGTCAACATCAGCCGACGGGGCGAGGAGTGGGGCATCCGCATACCGTTCGATGAAGAGTTCACCATCTACGTCTGGTTCGATGCCCTGCTTACCTACATCACCGGCATCGGCTATGGTGACGACGAGGCGACGTTCAAGAAATACTACCCGGCTGACATCCACTTCATCGGCAAGGATATCACCCGCTTTCACTGTGCCCTCTGGCCAGCCATGCTGTGGGCTGCCGGGCTGGAAGCCCCGAAGAAAGTCTTCGGCCACGGTTTTGTTTACATCAGGGGTGAGAAGATCAGCAAGTCGCTGGGCAATGCCATCGAACCGATGGACATTATCACCCAGTTCAGCTCCGATGCGTTTCGCTACTACTTCATGAGGGAATGCCCGTTCCCCGGTGATGGCGACTTCAGTTGGGAGCGGTTCACGGAGGTCTTTAACAGTGAGTTGGCGAACAACCTCGGGAACCTGCTGAGCCGGTGTTTGACGCTGATCACGAAGAACTACGAGAGTGTGCTGACCGGGACTGGCAGCAAGACGCCTGATGCAGTTGTGCCGGGACTTGATTTGAAGAACTTCGTTGATGAGGTTCGTGACCACGTCGAAGGCTGCCGCTACAATCAGACGCTGCAGATCATCATTCTCAACTTCCTCACACCGACGAACCAGTATCTGGAAACGAATGCTCCGTGGAAGCTGGTGAAGACGGATAAGGAAGCAGCGAAGACGGTGCTGTTCAATGCTGTCCAGTCGCTGCGCATCGCCAGCATTCTGCTGAAGCCGTTCATTCCACGTTCGACGGAAACGATCTATCGCAGCTTCAACTTCCCTACGCCCTGGGAGCAGGTGAAGTACGCCGACGCGGCGCAACTCAAAGTTCAACCCGATGATCTGCGAGTGACGGCAGAACTGGTCGATGGCAAAGTGAAGCCGCTGTTCCCCAGAATCGAGGCGAAGAAGTAACATCTATTTAGCCCCCGGCTCTTCAAGCCGGGGGTTGACGTGCAAGGGAGTGGCGCCATTAACACGATGATGAGCGATCGATGGTGCGGCTGTCCTTATGATGGTTTCTGCAAGTGTGTGTCTCTTCTCCGCGTGATCGTCCCCCGGCTTGAAGAGCCGGGGGCTAAATATGCCCTCTTCATCACCACATCCTGTGCTTCATCATCTACAACGCTCTCTACAGAAGCGCAAAGTCACCGGTCCCATTCTTCTCGGCGTATCGGGTGGGCCGGACAGTGTTTGTCTGCTTCGTGCGATGGCTCAACTCGTCGATAAGAACAGCCTCCACATCGGTCACTATAATCACCGCCTTCGAGCCGATGCCAGCGATGCTGACGCGGACTATGTTCAATCGCTATGCCGGCAACATGCGCTGCACTTCCATTTGGGGCAATCCGATCAATTGTCATCCCAGCAGACCGGCATCGAAAACCGTGCCCGGCAACTACGGTACGATTGGCTGACAAAAGTCGCTCAACAGCACGATTGTAAGTGGGTGATGACTGGTCACACCATGAACGATCAGGCCGAGACGGTTTTGCATCATCTCATCCGTGGTACGGGATGGCGTGGGTTGCGTGGCATTGCACCGTTGAGATACCTTCCCGGAACCGATGGGGAGATCAAGCTTATTCGTCCCCTGCTCACTTGCTCACGGCAGGATATTCTTGAATACCTTGCAAAACAGAGCCTTGCTGCTCGACATGATACGAGCAATGATGATGTGCGGTTCACCCGAAACAGGATTCGGCATCAGATCATGCCGCAACTCAACGAGATGAATCCCGATGCTGTGCGACATCTTGCCAAATGGGCATCGCATGCCCGCAGGCACTATTCCGTGGTTCAGCGCACAGTTCAGGTAGCACTGCCGGCATTGATCATGCATCAGACGAAGGATCAGGTTGCAATCCATCGTGGCGTCATGGCACGAACTACGACGGGTGAAACATTACAGGAGTTACTAAGGCTTCTCTGGCAGAGACAGCGTTGGCCGCTTGATCAAATGAACCACAAACGCTGGCGCGAAGTAATCGAAGTCTGCCGGGGAACTCGTACAGCGGTGGAACTCCCCGGCAGGATCATGGTCAGGCGGAAAGAGCTGGTCATTCAGTTCATCAAGCAGTAGCTGCTTCGTCCAGCTTCCCGCTGCGTTCAAGCTTCTTGTAGTAGACCAGTGAATAGATGACCGGAACCAACCCGGCCAAGGATAGTAGTCCAACCCAGCAGCCGAACATCACTGGCATTGGTACCAGGCTGGTGAAGAACAAGCTGAGCAGTCCGATGGTGTCGGCACCCACAAACGTCCATGCTCCCAGTCGATGCGTTTTCTCCCACACCTGATGGTTGGCAAGCGTCCATGGCGTGCGGATGCCGATCCAGAAGTTGCGCTGAATCTTGCCAAGAACATTGCCGAGCAGAATGAAGAAGAGGAAAACCACTCCCATGATCCCCGAAGAGACCGGCATCTGCTGAGTCATGTAGCCGACCAGGATGACAGCATGCAGTGCCGCGAACAAGCCGACGATCAGCAGAATGATGAACGAGTTGAGTTGCGGGTTAGCCTTGGCAGGTTCGAAACCTCTTGGCGAGAACCAGTAGATCAGCGCGACTAACAGCAAGGTAATGCCAACCATGCCGATGGGCACCGCAAAGAGGTACCAGAACATGTCGTCACGGGGCGCCCACTTGTCAGGGGTGAAGTCGATACCCCAATGTACCGGTACCTTTTCCGGCAGCCAGGTTTGACGATTCTCCCAGACCAGCCATGAGGCGGCGCTGGAACCGGCGATAAGCAGGCCAATGAGTATGGTGTGCAGCTTGTTCATGACGAACTACCTTTCTTTCGACCTACGGGTTTATTTACCTCACCTTTCGGTTGAACGAGATTAAGAAACAGTCCCACCACATCTTCGATGACGGTGGTGTTCAGCGAGTAGAAGATCTGCTGACCTTCGCGCCGGCTTTTGACCAGTCCCGCGTCTTTTAGCACTGTGAAATGGTGCGACATGGTGGGCTTGGTCATATCGAACTGTTCAGCGAGCGCCCCGCTGTCAGTTCTCCCTCGGCACGCAGCCGGGCGAGAATCTGTCTGCGGGTCGGGTCAGCCAGTGCTTTGAATGCGTCGTTGAACATGGCGTCCAGATAGTTAGATGACTATCTAACAGTATATTCGGCGAGGGACTGATTGTATTTAGAAAATCATCGAAATAATGAGGAAGGAGCCAGGAGATAGAAGCTTAGTGATAGGGCGTGTGCAATCGAACGTGGTTTTAGCTATGATGCACACTATGAAGGCTATCCACGCAGTTCTGATTATCTCTCTGCTATTGGCTGGTTGTGGCTCCTCGCCCGAGACGCCTGAACTCGTCTGGGGTAAGCGTGGGCTGCAACCTGGCGACTTCATTCGGCCTCGGGCCATCACGATAGGTGCCAATGCCCAGGGACAGGAAGAACTCTACGTTGTCGATTTCGCAGGGCGTATTCAGGTCTTTGATCTTGAGGGAAAGGCCTTACGTCTCTGGAAGACGCCCAGTATCGAGAACGGCAGACCAGCGGGGTTGGGATGGTCGAAAAAGCGGCAGCAACTCATTGTCGCGGATTCTCACTATCAACAGATTCTGATCTATACCCCGCAAGGTGAAATAGTACAGAAGATTCCTGGCACTCTCGGTGAAGGAAACCTTGGCCCCTTCCAATATGTTGCTGATGTAGCTGAAGACGATCAGGGCAACCTGTATGTCAGCGAGTTTGGCAATGAAGGACAGGATCGCATCCGCAAGCTCACCCCTGAAGGGCACTTTATTACCAGTTGGGGTGGGCATGGTTCGCGGGAAGGCGAATTTGCCAGGCCCCGTGGTCTGGCGATCAATGCGGATCAGGAACTCTTTGTCGCTGATGCCAATAACCATCGCATCCAGGTGTTTTCACTTGATGGCAAGTTTCTTCGTAGCATCGGCAGCCAGGGTTCGGAACCTGGTCAGTTACAGTATCCTTATGATGTAGCCATCGGTCCCAGGAGCGAGGTGTACGTCGCTGAGTGGGGCCAGAATCGCATCCAGAAGTTCTCGAAGGAGGGGAAGAGTCTTGGGTCGTGGGGGCATCCGGGTCGAGAGCCGGGCTGTCTCTTTCAACCTTGGGGTATGATGGCTTCACAGACGGGCAAAGTCTTTATCCTCGATACTGAAAACCATCGTATCCAGCGTGCGGCATGGTAATGGATCAGCAATCACTTTCAGAACCGCTGCCACCTCATCCCGATCTTATCATTTGCGATCTGGAAGCCACCTGCTGGAACGATGGCGAATACCGTCACAAGATGGAGATCATCGAGATCGGAGCTGTTCGCATCCGCCAAGGTGCGATTGTTGATGAGTTCAGTGGTTTTGTTCGCCCGGTGGTGCATCCCCAGCTTAGCGACTTCTGTAAGGAACTGACCACTATCACCCAGTATCAAGTGGATGAAGCCCAGCCATTCCCGGTGGTCTTCGCGCAGTTCATCGACTGGATCGGGCCGGCGCCGTTCGTTTTCTGTTCCTGGGGCCGCTACGATCTGCATCAACTGCAACATGATGTTGAACAGCATGAGTTACGCTGGCCGGTACAGTTGGATTGTCACCTGAATATTAAGCGATGTTTTGCTCTATTCCGGAATGTGCAGCCCTGTGGCATGGAACGGGCGCTGCAATTAATGAAAGTCCCGCTGGAAGGCACCCACCACCGTGGCATCGATGATGCCCGTAATATTGCCCGTTTAACCCTTCTCATGCTCCCCTGGCTTCTCGAAACTCAATCAATTCTTCAAAAGGATTCGGTGGCATCTCTCGAAAAGTGAGGTATCGTTATCGTACTAACTGTAATTCTTCCCCAAACTGCCACTACTATCACAACGTGCTGACCTATATCCGCCTTATTGTCATCGGCATTCTGCTGCTACCACCCATTGGACTGGGCATACTCAGCCTGGCAGATATTCACATACCAACCGAATTATTTGTAGTGACTGTCGGCGCTTCATTTGTATCGATTGTTCTATGGACGATTTTCTCCTCCCGGTTCACCCGGCTGTATCGCATCGCTGAACTATTGAACGAAGCGCTCGATCACGGCCAGGAACAGCGTCAAGCGATTGTTGACCCAATACAAACATGGGCTTTGCCTCATGATCCCATCTACCAGGCTTTGCATGAACTCGCTGATAGGCTCAGCGAACGACGCCGGCAAATGCGAGACACGGTAGACAAACTGGGCGGCATTCTCATTACGCTGAGTCAGAGCAAGCCACTGGAGATGAACACCGGTGAGTTTGATTTGCCTGATGCCGATGACCGGACCATGCTCTTAGGCAGCCTTTGTCAATTGATTACCTCAATGCAGCAATCGAAGCAGCGCGGCGATGTCTTCGCCAATGTGCTGCGCGAATCGCCGATTGCCATGTTGATCACCGACTCCAACTACAAGATTCGTTCACTAAACCCTTCCGCAGAGAGACTGTTCGGGTATAAATTGTCTCAGTTGTTGAATCACTCGATCATGGAATTGTTCATCGAGCCGCCCATCAAGGATCATCAGTCGCATTTACGCCAGATTGTACTTCCTGGCAAGGCAGCCCTGCACGCGCTGCAAAAGGGCAGGCAGGAAGTTTTCACGACGATCAGCACAGGTTACGGCAAAGTGCAACTCATCGGCCTGCGGGCTTCCTTTGGCACGCACTGCCTGTTTGTCATTCGTGAGCGCAGCAAGGATAAAGTGGATCTTGAAATTAGCGGGCCGGAAACGATTCATCTCGACGGTGTTGCTGCCACCATTCCGATGCCTGCTCCTGTGATGAACTCCTAGCGGCCAGTGGGAATCGGATAGAGCCTCGGTTGACTGAGTTTCTACGACTTATTCTTGGCTCGGGTGGCTACCCGTTTCTTGGTTGCATTTGAGGCGGCATTGCTTTGCAATGTTCTGTAGGTCTTTTGGACATCGTCACAACTGTTCTTGCCTTCCTGTAACCCTGTTACTCCCTGGGCGGCGAGAATCTGTCGGTCTTTGAACAGGTTTTCGAGCATGTTATGAATATCATCCAATTGATGGATGACAGACTCAGGAGGAGTACGGTTCTTGAAGAGTTCTTCGAGCTTCTTTCGCTCAGGCGATCCTAAAGCCCAGGTGGCTCGATGAACAAATTCCTTCACTTTGGGCACGGCGTAGCGGGCACGACTTTTTGCTTTATTCCATTGTGCGACATCAGCGTTCACGGCATGCATCTTTTCATCAGTTGACAATACCTTGCTCGATGCCGATTCGACTTCACCTCGCAGGCTTTCCATCCTCAAGCGAAGTGTGTCAATGTTCACTTCTATGATCAGGATGGTATTCCAACGTGCTTCGAGTTTCTGCCATTTGCCCATGAGATCCGCAGGTATTGGGCCGCCAGGCGGTGTATCCGCTTGAACCGGGGGCTTCATTCTGACATGGAGATACAGATGAGGAACATGAGAGGGTGGTGGCAGGAGAGGGAGATTTAACGCTGCGGTATACCCCGCCAAGCCGGCTTGGGAACCATCATCAGGCAAGTAAGATTCTACATCGACGGAAGAGAGTCCCATGGCCTTGAGAAGGTTCTCGATCGTCAAATACTGAGTGATGGCTGTGTTCTGAAAACTCTGCTGTGGAAGTCGAATCATCAAACCATTTGGCTCACCTTCCGGTTTGAGCCATACTTCGGCAAAAGGCTCTCCCCGGTGTGACAGCCTTGCCCATTGGGTGGAAGGATGTTGTTCAAAAAAGTTCAAACCAATCTCCTTCGAGAGTCCACAGCTTTCTTACTTGCTCACACTTTCCGACTGGTTCGTCTTCAGGGCCGGCATATCGACTGCGGTATCCACCGTCGAAGGTGAATCAAGTTTGATGGTTGCAAGCTCGTCTCGCTGCTCCGACTCAGGCTTGTCAGTTTCCTTGAACACCGGAACCCGCACGACGAATATGTGAGCCGGGGCGATCTGCGGATCGAGGCGAACGTAGTTTTTTGGGCCTTTCCAGTTCCACGTTTGGTTAGTCATCAGGTCGTGAACAAAGTAGGTCTGGTCGGCTGTCAGGCCAAGTTTTGCGAGATTGAGTTCAACAACGCCTTCCTGCACCTTGTGGGGATCAAGGTTGATGACGCAGATCAGCCGATCGCCATGATCGTCGGTGGTCTTGCTATAACAGAGGAGGTTCTGGTTGGCTATGGCGTGAAAGTGAATGTTCTTCAGTTGCTGTAGAGCGGGATGGGTGCGGCGAGTTTGATTAAGCAGTTTGATGAGCCGCCTGAGACTGCCAGGCATGTCGGCTGGTCGCTGCTTGATTTCGTACTTCTCCGAATCGAGATACTCTTCGCTGCCCTCATGCAGGGGTTCGTTCTCATAGAACTCAAAACCGCTGTAGATGCCATACAGAGGAGAAAGTGTCGCAGCCAGGATGAGGCGGATGGCGAAGGCAGGCTTGCCTCCCTTTTGGAGATAGGCGTGCAAGATGTCGGGAGTATTGGCAAAGAAATTGGGGCGGAAGTACTCGACCATTTCCGTCGCCGACAGTTCTGTCAGATACTCAGTCAGCTCTTCCTTGCTGTTCCGCCAGGTGAAGTAAGTGTAGCTTTGGCTGAAGCCGATCTTGGCCAGTTCCTTCATCATCGCGGGTTTGGTGAAGGCTTCGGCTAGAAAGAGGACATCGGGATAGAGTCGCTTCACCTGATTGATAAGCCAATCCCACATGCCGATAGGCTTAGTATGCGGGTTATCCACCCTGAACGTCTTAACTCCCTGCTCGATCCAGAAGAGTACGATGCGAAGCACCTCCTGCCAGAGAGACGGCCAATCGTTGTTGTCAAAATCGAGAGGATAGACGTCCTGGTACTTCTTGGGTGGGTTCTCAGCATAGGCTACCGTGCCATCGGCTCGGCGCTTGAACCACTGGGGGCATTGCTGAACATAGGGGTGATCCGGGGAGCAGTTGAGCGCCAGATCAAGGGCTATTTCCATGTCATGGGCCTGTGCTGCCCCGATGAGCATGCGAAAATCATCGAGCGTTCCCAAAGTCGGCTCGATGGAATCATGTCCGCCTTGCCAGTTGCCAATCGCCCAGGGTGAACCGACATCATTATGGTTCGCTTCAGGAGCATTGTTCTTCCCTTTGCGATTGGTCAGGCCGATGGGATGAATCGGAGGCAGATAAAGAACATCAAAGCCCAGGTCGCGCAAGTCGGGGAGCCTGCGAAGTACATCGCGCAGCGTGCCATGTTGACCAGGTACCGTGGATTGAGAACGGGGGAAGAGTTCATACCAGGCTGCGAAGCCCGCTCGAGGCGGATCGACGGCGATCTGGTAGATATCTTCTGTCGAAACCAGTTGAGCAGGATCGGGATAATCAGTACTGATCTCCGAGAGGACTTTATTGAGTCCGATCAGCACCGATTCTTCGACCGGATGATTCGGATCGCCGAGGAGTAGGGCAGCCTGCATCAGGGGAACGCGGGGAGCGCCTCGCGGCACTCGATCGGCAAGAGTACGCAGCAGCGCAGCTCCTTCCTGTAACTCGAGCCCCAACTCCCTCTCGCCGGACTTCCATTTTCTGCTGAGAAAGTCCTGCCAGGTGGCGAAAGCATCAGTCCAGGCCACAATGGAGAACTGATACGTACCGAGTTGTTCCACCAGAAAGCTACCCACCCAGCGGTCATTTCCCATGTGCTTGAGGGGCACATGATAGTATTCACGGCTGCCCTCGTGGTGATAACGAACCGCGGCGCCGAGCACGTCTGACCCATCACGAAAGATAGTGGCAGTGATTTGAACCAACTCGCCTTGCAGCCTCTTGACGGGGTACTTTCCGCCATCGACCGAAGGCTCGATATGCGCGAAGCGGATGCGATCATCATTCATCCGCTGCATGGTCGGCGTGGCAGACAGGGGCATGAGCCAATCCCTCGGTTCTGTGAGTCATCCCATAATAATAACGATTCTACATTGAGTTCCGAGCGATGATAAGTGGTATATTGCTGGGCAAGATCGGAATCGGACAGTTTCGTTTCATCTGGTGCATGAAGCGTGAAGAGATCAGTGAACAGATTGCATATCCGCTGGTATGGCCGTTGGGAGACGCTTTTGGAGCGTGGTCTGCCCCGGCGTTGGGCCAACTTGATGGCCCGCTGGATGAGCCGGCAGCGGTGGTATCTGGGGAAGGGGGAGAGGGCGTCGGTGGTGAGGTTGGTACAGAGTTGGCCCCTTGAAATAGCTGGCCGGACGGTATGGTGGTGCATTCTTGAAGCGTCTTCGATGGGTTTGAAACGACAGTATCAAGTGCCAATCGTCATGCTGAAGGAGCAAGGGACTGGCCAAATCATCGCCATGCTCACCGGTGCCGAGTCGGGTTTTGTGGTTGATGCGTGGACCTGGCCACCGTTTGCCGAGTGGGTGTTACGAGTGATGGCGGGAAATGAGCAGGTAGATCATCTTGCTGCATGGCATGAAGGCACCTTGCGAACAAATCTGCAGGCGAACCCACTTCTGAAAGAACAAAGCAACACAGCCGTCATGCTGGGAGAGACTTACTTCCTCAAAGCCATCCGTGCTCTGGCACCAGGCATCCAGCCCGAAGAAGAGATGGGCCGGGAACTGACGAGGCGTTCGTTCTCCCACACGATACCGCTATTGGGTGGATTATCATTAAACACGCAACACGAATCCACCAGCCTGGCGGTATTATCAAGCTTCGTCCCAAGTAAAGGCAGCGGTTGGGAATGGTTCCTCACCTCCATCAGGAAGAATTCGGAAGAACTGTGCCATACTCCGTTGGTACTCCAACGGGGTGTGCCTCCGGATTATTATCGTCTCCCCGCAAACAGTGCCACCCTCCTCGAAAGCGCCTACCTCCTCGGCCAACGTACTGCCGAACTCCATCGCTGCCTGGCCCAACCTTCAGATAATCCTGCCTTTGCACCGGAACCGTTCGTCCAGGCAGATTACGATGCGCTCTGTGCCCGCATTCTCCAGCGGTACGACAATCTCTGGAACCTAACCAAACATCACAATGGCTCACCTTTTCGAGAGTTGTTCAAACACAAAGACGCACTATTAGCTATCACCCAACAGCTCTTCATCCCCACAACTCTGCAACGTCATCGCATTCATGGCGACTACCATCTAGGCCAGGTGCTGCGAACTGAAAACGATTGGCTGATTATCGACTTCGAAGGGGAACCGCTGCGGCCCTTGAATGAACGACGAGCCAAGGATCTGGGTCTGAGAGATGTGGCTGGCATGATTCGTTCATTCGGCTACCTGGCGGGCGTGAGCGAATCGTCGTTCCCTGCCGAATTATGCAAGGCATTGATAGAGGGGTATGGAAAGGTCGAGCCAAAATTGAACGAAGCATCTTCTCAACAATTGCTGTTGCTGTATGTACTCGAAAAGACGTTGTACGAGATCGAATATGAACTGGGGTCACGCCCGGAGTGGGTGCATATTCCGTTGAACGGATTAGTTCAGTTGTTGAAGGCGGCAAGTACATTGCATCCCCTCACTCCCAGCCCCTCTCCCTCCAGGGGAGAGGGAAGCAAGCACTAACCCTTCTTCATCAACTCCGAAACCGGCGTCTGGGCATCGAATGTCAACTGAGGAGCATCGCTGGCGGGCCATTGTAGAACGACCTTTGGCCAACGCTTGGTATACCCACGAGCAGCAAGCCAGCGGCAGCCCACCCAGAGCGTGGCGACTAAGGCCAGCAGCGTAGCGAAGCCGAACCAGCAGCGACGATGGTACCACTGCAAGCCGACCATTTCATACTTCAGCACCTTTTCGATACCTTCGGTTTTCAGCTTCAAGCCCATCAGCATCGTATCGCTGGCCTTCTCGCTGAAGGCAGCCTGCTCCAACGGGAATGCAGCCAGCAGATAGTAAAGCAGAAAGATCAGCGTCACCAGTAACAAGCACCCCAGGACGACATGATCCTTCAGGGCTGCAATGCGCTGCAGCGTAGGCTTCATGTTCTGCACAGCGGGGGCATGCACCAGCCGTTCGACAAGGATGACGACCAGAAGCAAGAACCCGACGAGGCAAGCAAGAAACGCAAAGATGAGCATCGTAGCGCCGGGCAACCCATTGATCAAGCTGGCTCCTTCTTTCAAGGAGGAAGCATACCCGAATGCCACAGCCAACCCGCTCTGGCTGGCTAGATTGGTGTCACCAACATCTACACCGTTCCACGGGAAGAAGAACAGCAAGAACAATACGACGAGCACCCCCAGCCCGAACCACTGATGGAACTCATCGGGCAGCTTGATCTGTTGCAGTCGGGCGAGGATCTCCGCCCCGCGTCCACCGCCGGAATGAGCTGTCGATGTATAGGGTGGTGGTGCCAGGGGTGGAATCACCGTGCCTGACTTGGTCGATGCCGGTGCCAGCGGATCAGGCACCGGCGGCGGAGGCGGTGGGGGAGGCAACGGAGGCAGAGAAGTGGGCGGCCCGGCTGGCGGTGGTGAAGCGGGTGGCGTTTCCGACGATGGAGCAAAGGGCACCGTCAGCGGCCCATGGCACAGCGAGCAGTTCGTCGTCTGCCCTGCCGCCGTCTCGGGCACATCGATCACCTTGGCACAGTGCGGGCATACCAGTTTCATGACTCACTCCACGTCGTGTTTGTTAGAACTGTGCCACACTCCGGCGGTACTCCGTCGGGGTGTGGTTGCAATCGCCAGCCGTCATCACCATGAATGGTTGCAACTGCGATCCAGTCGCCGCACCCACACCTCGATGGAATACCATCGAAGAGTGGCACAGGTTTTACAGACTTCTATTCGGACTTCCGTCCGTCATATTCACCAATCGAAGGGCAAACATCGCTGCCCTTCATAATAAGATACTGAAAGCACCCCGTTTCCAACCTCGTATTCCACAGGCCTACCATGCTCGTTCGCCAAGCTGTGCTGACCGCTCCGTTCCAAACCGCTGTGCGCGAGGTGGAGCTCCCTGCCCCGGCCCCCAACCAGATTCTGGTGAGCACCGCCTACTCGGCCGTCAGTGCCGGCACCGAACTGGCCGTCTACACCGGCAAGCATCAATGGCTGCAAGACCCGAAGATGGTCGATTGGAAGTTCCCCTTCAAGCCGGGCTACAGCGCAGCGGGTATCGTGACCGCTGTAGGCAGCGAAGTCAAAGGCTGGAAAGCCGGCGACCGGGTGGCCTTCCCCGGCAACCATGCTTCGGGCGAACTACTCACCATCGGCCATGAACGAGGCAGGTTGTGGAAACTGCCCGACAATCTCGACTTCAAGACCGCAGCTTGGTCATGCGTAGCAAGGTATGGTATGGGTTCGAGTATCCGGGCCGGGCTGACCCTGGGCCGCTCCGGGGCGGTACTGGGCCTCGGCGTCATCGGCCAATGGTCGCTCAGATGTCTGAAAGCAGCAGGAGCATTCCCAGTGGTCGGTATCGATGCCGTGAAGATGCGACGGGATGCTGCCCTGAAAGGCGGAGCCGATCACGTGATTGATCCCACAACAGGCCCTGTCGCCCAGCAGTTGCAAGAGTTCCTGCAAGCCCGTGGAGCGGAGATTGTTGCCGACGCCACCGGCGTGCCGGATGCCATCCCCACCGCTATGAGCCTCGCCTGCGACGCCGGCCAGGTAATCGTCGTCGGCAGTCCTCGAGGCAAGGCAACTGATGTGAACTTCTACGATGATCTTCACCGTCGTTACATTGAAGTCTGCGGAGCGCATGGCAACATGCTCTTCGAAACGGGCCACACCCGCCTCGCCGGCGCCTGGACAGTGGATAAGGCTGAATATTGGTTAATCGGTGCCTTCGCCCAGAAACGCATCACCCTCGATGGACTGGTGACCCATGAAATCACTCCAGAACAACTCGGCACCGCCTACGATGGGCTGCTCAATCACAAAGATACGTACCTCGGCGTAGTAGTACGGTGGTAACAAATGCGAGCGGGGGGCGTAAGCCCCTGAGGATAATCACATCGACGTGAACCGCTTACACCAATACCTTCTGATCGGCTCCACCATCCTCGCCTCGTGGCTGGGCATGCAAGCCATTCACGAGTTCGGCCACGTCGTCGGTGCCTGGACAACGGGCGGCACCGTTTCGCAAGTAGTCCTCAGTCCCTTAACCATCTCCCGCACCGATCTCGCTCAGAACCCCAGTCCCTTGATTGTGGTGTGGATGGGCCCCCTCCTCGGAGTCATTATCCCCATCCTCCTATGGCTGCTGGCATGTTGGATGAGGATGCCCGGCTCCTACGTCCTCCGTTTCTTTGCGGGCTTCTGCCTGATCTCCAACGGATTGTATATCGGCGTCGGAGTCTTTGATCGTGTCGGCGATTGTGGCGTGATGCTCCGAAACGGCTCCAGCGAATGGCACCTCTGGCTGTTCGGTGCCTTGACTGCACCGGTAGGCTTGTGGTTCTGGCATCAAGAGGGAGTTCATTTCGGACTGGGACGTGCGCGGGGCCACGTAGATAAGAGGGTAGCCTATGGGGTATGTATTGTCTGTGCTGTATTGCTGACCGTGGGGTTCATTGTTGATGGGGCTTAACGATTGCACGCGCTCCCTCGCTAGCGCGTCGGGCTGGTATAATCTTTGCCCTCCCCCCGCCTCGCCAGTATATGATAGGATAACGCCTTCATTCCCTCGGTAGATCATCGACATGATTCAATTCCACCATACCCGGTTGAGCAATGGACTGCAGGTGCTCGGCGAGACGAACCCCGGTGCCCGCTCGGTGGCCCTCGGCTTCTTCGTCCGCACCGGCGCTCGCGACGAAACGCCAGACCTCGCCGGCGTCTCCCACTTCCTCGAGCACATGGTGTTTAAGGGTACTCCGAAGCGAACCTCGCTCGATGTCAATCGGGAGTTCGACGCCATCGGGGCCAACCACAATGCGTACACCAGCGAAGAGAACACCGTCTTCTACGCTGCGGTGCTGCCTGAGTACTTGCCCCAGGCGGTCGACATCCTTGCTGACATCCTTCGCCCCAGTTTGCGAAAGGATGACTTCGATATGGAAAAGAAGGTGATCCTCGAAGAAATCAGTATGTACGAAGATCAACCCATGTGGTCAGCCTATGATGCCTCCAAGAGCCTGTTCTTCCAGAAGCACCCGCTCGGCAATCGGGTGCTCGGCACCACCGAATCGGTCTCTGCCCTTTCCGCTGAGCAGATGATGGCCTACTTCAACAAGCGGTACGTCGCAGGCAACATCTCGGTCATCGCTACCGGCAACTTCGATTTCAAGGCACTGCTCAAGCTCGTTGAAGAACGCTGTACCAGCTGGCCCAGCGGCCCGACACCCCGTGACCTCCCCGTCCCCGGCTGCCCTTCTACCTTCCAGGTGATACAGAAGGAGAAGGTAGCCCAGGAACACCTCATGCTCTGGACCGGCGGCCCACCCGCCTCTTCCGAACTCCGTTACGCTGCCGAAGTCTTGTCAGGGGCAATTGGTGATGACACCGGCAGCAGACTCTACTGGTCGATCATTGATCCGGGCCATGCTGATTCGGCTGACTTTTCGTTCCATGAATATCAAGGTGCTGGGGCTTACTTAGGTTACTGTGGCGGTGACCCGGAGCAGGCGCAGGATAACCTGAAGCGGTACCTCGATGTCCTTCGCACCGTGCAGGCTGAGGGCATTACCGAAAAGGAAATGAGCCAGGCCCGGGCCAAACTTGCCAGCCGGGTGGTGCGGGGCAATGAACGCCCCATGGGCCGCATGGGCAGTCTTAGCTTCAGTTGGCACTACCTGAACGAGTACCGCACCGCTGACGATGACCTGGCGGCGATTGACAGCGTGACGTTGAAGGATATCCGCACGCTGCTGGATGCGTATCCGATTGATAAGCCAACGATCGTTGCGTTTGGGCCGGTGGCTGAGATGGGAGAGTTGCTCTCACGCTCCGCGTGAGGGAGCAGAGACATGACGTAACACGGACACACACACACACACACACACACACACACACACACACAGACACAGACACAGACACAGACACAGACACAGACACAGACACAGACACAGACACAGACACAGACACAGACACAGACACAGACACAGACACAGACACAGACACAGACACAGACACAGACACAGACACAGACACAGACACAGACACAGACACAGACACAGACACAGACACAGACACAGACACAGACACAGACACAGACACAGACACAGACACAGACACAGACACAGACACAGACACAGACACAGACACAGACACAGACACAGACACAGACACAGACACAGACACAGACACAGACACAGACACAGACACAGACACAGACACAGACACAGACACAGACACAGACACAGACACAGACACAGACACAGACACGGCAGCAACTCCCCGCCCCATCACGCGGAGCGTGATGGCAACTCTTCAATCCACCTTGCGTCTTCGCCAAAGTAAGTTACCATTCAGCGATGCCTTCCGAACGGAGTGATCGACATGCAGTATCGAACGGTCTTCATTGGTATCACTGTGTGGTATCTTGTATGGGCATCCGTTGCCAACGCAGATGAAACCCCCGCCAAGGTCACCTACGCCGAGCACATCGCTCCGCTGATGTTCAAGAACTGCGCTACCTGCCATCGGCCCGGCGAAGCTGCTCCGTTCTCATTGCTCACTTACCAAAGCGCCCGCAGCCATGCCAAGACGATGCTCCAGGTGATGGAAGACCGCTACATGCCCCCCTGGCAGCCTGAACCGGGGCATGGCGAGTTTCGTGATTCTCGACGACTGACGGACGAACAGATCACCATGTTCAAGAAATGGGTGACCGAAGGCATGCCTGAAGGCGACGCCTCTAAGACACCGCCCGTCCCCAAGTTCCCCGAAGGCTGGCAGATCGGCACCCCGGACCTCATCGTCAAAATGGATCGCCCTTTCGATGTCCCCGCTTCCGGGCCTGATATCTACCAGAACTTCGTCATCCCCCTGAACCTGAAGGAAGATAAGTGGGTGACCGCTGTCGAGTTCCGTGCCTCAGCCCCAAACGTCGTACATCACGTGCTTTACTTCCTCGATGACAGTGGTCGAGCACGCAAGCAGAACCCCACGGAAGGCCAACCAGGCTTTCCCGGCATGGGCTTCCGTCCAACCGGAGCTATTGGTGGCTGGGCCGTAGGCGCCACTCCGGTGAAGTTGCCTGAAGGGCTGGCCTATCCCATGTCCAAGGGATCTGACTTGGTGCTGCAGACGCACTTCCACCTATCGGGCAAAGCTGAAAAGGAGCTGATCACCGTCGGCATCTACTTTGCCGATAAGCCCCCGACTCGAACGCTGGCCAATCTGCAACTTCCCCCTGTCTTCGGCCTTTTCTCCAATATCGACATCCCCGCTGGCAAGAGTGATTTCAAGATCAGCGACAAGTTCACCCTGCCTGTTGATGTCGATCTGGTCGGTGCAGCAGCGCATGCTCACTACATCGCCAAGACCATGAAAGCCGATGCCACCTTGCCCGATAAAAGCCAGGTGCCTCTGTTCTTCATTCGTGACTGGAACTTCGCCTGGCAGGGACAATACCTCTACAAGGACTTTGTTCACCTGCCCAAAGGAACCGTTATTCAAGCCAACTTGTCGTGGGACAACTCCACCAGCAACCCTCGAAATCCCAGTGAGCCGCCGATCCGAGTCCGTTGGGGTGAAGAATCCACCGATGAGATGGGTTCGGTGCGTCTCATGATGCTTGCCAGCAATGAAGCAGAAACCAAGCAACTTCAAGAGGCTATTCGTAGCCACGTTCGCAAGACAGCTGTCATGTCCCAGTTGCGAGGCGACAAGATTGATTGGGAGAAGCTGGGAGTCGACCCCACTCGGTTTGGCGGCAATCCCAATAAACCGACCCCGCCCAAGCAGGAAAAGGAGAAGTCACCCACCGGCTTCCTCGATATTCATGGCAAAGAACAAACGCCCTTAACCGTCAAGGATGCGAAAGCCAACGTCATCCTGTTCGTGACGCAGGACTGCCCGATTTCCAATGGCTACGCCCCGGAGATCAATTCGATGGTAAAGGACTTCGCCAACAAGCCGGTGAAATTCTTCCTGGTACAGGTTGATCCCGATTTGACAGTCAGCGATGCCAAGAAGCATGCCGCTGAGTTCGGGTTGCAACTGCCTGTTCTCCTGGACAAGAAGCACGAAATCGTTTCTGTTGTTGGCGCTACTCGTACGCCAGAAGCAGCGATCCTTCTTCCCAATGGTTCGGTCGCTTACCTGGGCCGCATCGACGATCTCTACCCCGGCCTCGGCAAGAAGCGACAGGCCGCCTCGCAGCATGATCTGCGTAACGCTTTGAACCAGGTACTGGCGGGCGAGCCGGTGACGGTGGCGAAAACCGATGCTGTTGGATGTGTGATTGGCAACGTGAAATAGTTGCCATCACTTCTTGAGACGTTGCAGCACGATCAGGGTCACGCCTTGCCTGCTCTTAAACTCAGTCGGGCGAGGAGTGCCGGGTTCGGAGAGGCAGATGGTCAGCTCATCTTCCAGCAACCGATAGATGCCCAGAGACAGATACGCTTTGCCCTTCACTTGAATCGTCATGTCGATGGTCTTGGGATTGGTCTGCACGTTGATCAGGAACGGGCGCTCATCAGGTTTGCCATCAGCTCGGGGGATGGGTTTACCTGATCGGTCCTGTAGTTTCATCAACTGGCCATCGAAGACGTAGCGGTAACCTTTGACTCGAGCCGTCAGATCAGCGCCGTCGCTTTGCGAACTCGTCACCTGCCATGTGCCGCCTAAACGCTGCACTTCCTGGCTGATCGCATCGCCGGGCGGTTGCATCGTTCCGGTCAGCAGCATGCCACACAGCAAAGCAATCATTCGTCATTCTCCTCGTTATCCTTGGCTTGATGGATGCCACGATAACTGTAATAGCGATGTTGATCAACCCAGCCTTCGTCGACTGCCTGTCTCACGCCGCACCCTTCCTGATCGAGGTGGGTGCAGCCAGGGTACTCGCAGCGAGTGACGAAGGGGCGAAACTCGGGGAAATGGCCATCGAGTTCAGCGGGGATGACGTTCCAAAGATCGAACTGGCGGATGCCCGGCGTATCGACGACCCAGCCGCCAAGCTTCAACTTGATCAGTTCTGCCGTGGTGGTGGTATGTCGGCCCTTTTGGGTCATCTCGCTGACTTCACGCACTCTCAAAGCCAGCCCTGGTTCGAGGGCATTGAGCAGCGAGGTTTTCCCGACACCACTCTGGCCGGAGAAGACGGTTTGCCTGCCATGCAGTTGTTCTCGCAGGGTATCGATGCCCTGGCCGGTATGGATGCTCGTAAAAAGTGCGGGTATTCCCAACTGGGCGTACATGCCCATGATCGTCTGGAAGTCAGCGGGATCAACGAGATCAGCCTTGTTGAAGCAGATCACCGGGCGAAGTTGTCCCATCGAGGCTGCGACCAGATAGCGATCAACCAAATGCGGCTTGAGGAATGGTTCAGCGAGGGCGGCGACAATGACGATCTGATCGACATTGGAAACGAGGATATGCTCCCGCTTCCACGACTTGCGGGTAAGCAAGCCATAGCGTGGCTCGACCTTTTCGATAGCCCCTTCATAGTTGGCGGCAGGCCGGAACCAGACACGGTCACCGGTTGTCACGACGCTACGTTCATCAATGGCCAGACTTCGCAGCAGCCTACGAACGGAGCAGACATATTCCTGCCCGTCCTCGGTCATAACGATGTTCTGCAACCCATGAACCCGCACCACTCGGCCAGGCAGGCAATCGCCCAGATCGATGGAGGGCATGATGGTTTCGGTCGAATCACCATCGCTTCCGCTGGAAACGACGTCAGCCACGATAGTGCGTTTGCGGGAGAGATCGCCTTTGGCCCGGATGCGTTCGCCTGCTTGATAGTCGCCTTCTTCATTGTCCTTAAAGTCGCGAGTCCAACTGTTCTCCCGCGGCGGCTTGGAGCGGTTCTTGCGCAGGTCGACTCGTATCTTGCGGCGTTCGTGCATAGGAGGGCGTTGAGGGAAGGGTGTTTGTTACTTTTTACCTTTGGATTTCTTCTTGGCAGCTTCCTTCTTCTCGTGGGCAGCCTTCTTGCGAGCGGCTTCAGCTTTCGCAAGCCTGGCACCCTTGATGCCGCCGATGATGCCGCCAGCTACAGCACTGACAGGCCCCACCAGGGCTCCCGTTGCGGCACCGACCGCGGCTCCGCCTGCTATCTTCTTGATTGGCATATCACTCCTTCGTTACCCATTTAGAGTGGCACCGAACGGCGTACTCGCCGATCAGTGTTGAATCTGGTGGTGGCCTCTCGCCAGACACTGATCTGTGGAGTACCACAGTTCAGTGCCACACCAGCCTACGCCCCAACAGCTACCGGCTTCGGTGCCTTCAGCATGTACCGCTGTTCCAGAAGCAGATAGATGCTGAAGAAAGCAAAGCTGAAGATCGCATCGCCGATCAACTGGTTGCGGAAGAAGGGGATACCTGCGACATAGCAATCGACCAGACCAGCCCAGGTGCGGGGGTAGAAATGCGTCGCATCGGCAGGCACTGATCTGAGCCAGACCAGACCGTTGCTAATAAGGAAAAACAAAATCGATCCGACCAGGGTAAGGCCGACGCCTGCCAGTACATTCTCCCATTTAGGGAGTTTGAAGTACTTCAAGAGTAACCCGAGTTGAGCCAGCAGAAGGAAGATGGCATAGGTCACCAGGCGGCCACGGATGGATGAGGTGTCCATGCCCTTGGCGATCAATATCCACTGTATGATCAAATCACTAACGATAAAACCTACGAGAGGTAGTGCATATCCCACTAGCGTCGAACGGCACTTTGAGACGCTGACCATGAACAATGGCATGACGGCGTTCATGCCCCAGATGCACATCAACCAGCCCTGATATTGCTCTTTCCAGTAGGGCAGGAAGCGGAACGAAAAGCCGACGATGGTGAAGATCGTCAGAATGGTCAGTTGGCGTGACAGAGGCATGCGTTCGTTATTCATAAGACTCATCATATTACTTACGGGTCGGTTGCTGTACCATAGATTATGCCGATTCCGTGAGGATGTGCAAGCGATGTCTGAGCCGGTCTGGTATGAGGATGGTCTGCGATTCAGTTGCACTCGTTGCGGCAACTGTTGCCGGGGGCCGGGCTATGTCTGGGTCGATGATGAGGAAGTCAGCCTGCTGGCCGATCATTTCGGTATGCCGTTCGATGAATTCCAGAAGGTTTACACTCGGAAGGTGGGACGTAGCCGGAGTTTGCGGGATCAGGCGAACGATAACTGCATCTTCTTCGAGGATGGGGTCGGCTGCCTGGTCTACGAAGCACGCCCCCGCCAATGCCGCACCTGGCCGTTCTGGGATCATAACCTCGAATCGCCCAAGAGTTGGAAGGATGTGCAACAGCGGTGTCCCGGGAGTGGCAAGGGGGAACTGTTTAGTGTCGAAGAAATCACAGCGAGGATGATCGAGACCCGAGCCAAGGGGCGATGAAGCTCTCCCTGGAGGGAGAGGGGTTGGGGGTGAGGGGGACAATCGCTTGCATACGTCTCATCAACCCTTTGATGATGGCGGCCAGCGATTGCAACCACACCCCGACGGAGTACCGCCGGAGTGTGGCACAGTCTTAAGTGAAACACATGCGACGATTCAGCGATTTGAACGAAGATGAACGACAGTTAGTGCGGTCGAGAGTGTTCAAGCTCTACGATTCAGCTGATGCGGAGATACGTTCGCATGGTCCGGTGTGCGTGGCCAGCGGCAAGTGCTGTCGGTTTGCGGAGTATGGCCACACGCTATTTCTTTCGCACTTGGAGGCAGAGGTGCTTCTCAGTGGAGCGCCGGCTTACGAGACACCGACCGATAAGTCGTTCTGCCCGTTTCAGGTAGAGAAGCTTTGTACAGCACGGGAGCATCGGCCGTTGGGCTGCCGGGTCTACTATTGCGATCCCAACTATGCTGGCAAAGCGGAGCCGATTACGGAGAAGTATCTGGAACTATTGAAGGAAGTGGGGCGAGAGTTTGATCTGGGGTGGAGTTATGCCCGGCTGCATCAGTTTCTGGATGTCCGATCGGCAGATTTGGGGTAGGGGGCAAGTGCCATGCTCCCCCTCACCCCCAACCCTCTCCCTCCAGGGGAGAGGGGAGAAATACAACTACTTCAGTTCAACTAGTTCCGCCAGCCCCGCTTCGGCGACTTGTTTGCCGGTCAGGAAGCGGCCTTCGTTGATCCAGGTACGGACGTGTTGCTTGGAGACGTTTCCCAGCAGCTTGACTTCGAGATCGAGCAGGTCGCCTTCGAGTTCTTCGAAGTGAGCGGCCCAGTGGCGGGCTTCTTTGCTATCCACCCGTTTATCGCTCTCCCAGCGCATCTTGTGAAAGAGCATGGTGGAGTAAGGGGTGACATAGCGTTTCTGTGATGCTGCAAAGATCAGCACCGTGGCGGATGAACATTCACCGAGTACATAACAATTGACTTTGAGCTTACGAAGTCTCATGAGTGTGAGGACAGCCATCGCTCCGTAGACGGAGCCGCCGGCGGAGTCGATGTGGAAGGCACATTCGCTGCCGGGCTTGAGTTCGAGCAGATCTTTGATCAGATCGCCTTCCCAATCGTCAACGTCGCCGATGAGGGCGAACTCGGGAATACGTTTCTTGCGGGGCTTGGCCATCGTCGTAGTAAATCCTAATGTCAAATTGACTCTAGCGGAACGGGGAAAGAGATACAATCATATTCATGATGATGAGTGCCAAGTAGGAGCAGGGTTGCGCGTTGCATTAGTACACGACTGGCTGACCGGCATGCGTGGCGGCGAGAAAGTGCTCGAAGCGCTCTGCGGGATGTATCCCCAGGCCGAGATCTTCACGCTGCTGGCTGATCGTGATGCACTATCCCCAACGCTGTCGGCTATGAAGATTCATACAAGCTGGATGCAGAAGCTGCCGGGGGTGAAGCGGTACTATCGGAAGCTGTTGCCTTGGATGCCGGGGGCTATTGAGAGGTTCGATTTGACGGGGTTTGATTTAGTCATCAGTTCGAGCCATTGCGTAGCCAAGGGGGTGAAGGTTCCTGCCGGGGTGCCGCATCTTTGTTATTGCCACACGCCGATGCGGTACGCCTGGCATCTGCGGGACCTCTATCTGGAGAAGGTGCCGGCGTTGGCAAGATCGTGGGCCAGATCGCAACTCGATCAGCTGAGAGAGTGGGATCGAACCACTGCATCACGGGTAACGCAGTTCATTGCCAACGGCAAGACGGTACAGCAGCGCATCAAGGAAGCGTATGGGAGGGATAGTATCATCATTCATCCGCCGGTGGATGTGGAGTTCTATGTTCCTGCTTCAGAAGTGAAACGTGAAGATTATTACCTGGTAGTCTCTGCGCTAGCTCCGAACAAGCGAACTGATCTGGCCATCGGGGCCTGTCAAAAGCTGGGCCGACGGTCAGTTATCATCGGTACTGGTGAAGAAGAACCGAAGTTGCGTCGTCTTGCAGGAACGGAAACTACCTTCCTCGGATGGGCTAGTAACGAAACCATTCGAGATCATCTACAACGCTGCCGAGCTTTGCTGTTTCCCGGCGAGGAGGACTTTGGCATCGTGCCGGTGGAGGCTCAGGCCTGTGGCGCAGTGGTGATTGCGTATGGCGTTGGCGGGGCGACCGAGACAGTGGTGCCGTTGGGGCTACCGAATCCAACGGGGGTATGGTTTATGGAACCGAGTGTCGATTCGGTGGCAGCGGCGATGCAGCGGTTTGAAAATGAACGGGCAGGCATACGGTCAGAGGTGTGCCGGGGGAATGTCGAGCAGTATGGGGTTGAGCGGTTTCGGGCACAGATGGTCGAAGTCATCCGATCGAATATCTAACTTTGCTTGCTTTCAGCAGTACAGATGGGATAAACTACCTTTATGCCAGCAGTTCTTACTCCTCATCAAGATGGTACCGAGGTGCTTGTCCCCGATTGGATCGTGGATAACGCTTCGTTTTTGCGTTGGGCCGAATCCGACGAGGCCCCCACACGTGGCAAGATTGGTTATTTCCAGGGCAGAGTATGGGTTGATCAAACCATGGAAGCAAAGCTGCACAACCTCATCAAAATGGCTATTGCAAAACAAGTTATGGTATGGAGTGAAGACAATGATCTCGGCCAGTACTATGGCGATGGGATGCTCTTTAGCAGTCCGGAACATGAACTAAGCTGTGAACCTGATGGATTGTTTGTCACTACAGCAACTCAAGCTCTAGGCAAAGTGTGGTTTGATCCGTCGAGAGAGAAAATCTTGTTCGGGGTGCCAGACATGGTTTTAGAGGTAGTTAGTCCCTCATCCGTCCAAAAGGACCTGAAGAGGCTTCGACCTCTCTACCATCAGGCAGGGGTAACAGAATACTGGATTGTCAATAGTTTGGATGCCTCCCCTGAACTGGTTATCAATCAGCACAATGCTAACGGTTACCTGCCCATAGCTCCTTCAGCTGGCTGGGTCTATTCTCAGGTACTGGGAGCCAGTTTCCGTCTTTCTATCAGTGATAACCAAACAAAAGTCCGCCTCGAACGTAAATAACTCCCCTTCCACTTCGGGTTGACGAACCTACCTACTCCTAGAGAATGTCTCCTGTAGGGCACGCTGGGCGTGCCTCACAATCGCTTGCTGCCTTCACAACTAGTTGCGATTCGCACACTGTTATGAGAGGCACGCACAGCGTGCCCTACAAGAATCATTGCACTACTCGGAGAGGCATGCGCAGCGTGCCCAATAACACATGCCCACTTCCGCTGAGATTCGCCAGCAGTTCATCGATTTCTTCGTCACCAAGTGTGGCCACACGTTTGTGCCCAGTTCGCCGGTGGTGCCGCTCGATGACCCGACGCTGCTGTTTACCAATGCGGGCATGAACCAGTTCAAGGATGTCTTCCTCGGCGTGGGCTCCCGGCCTTACAAGCGGGCGGTGAACTCGCAGAAGTGTATTCGGGCTTCGGGCAAGCATAACGATCTCGAAGATGTGGGGCGGGATACCTACCACCACACCTTCTTCGAGATGCTTGGTAACTGGTCATTCGGCGATTACTACAAGGCAGAAGCGATCAAGTGGGCGTGGGAACTGCTCACCAAGGTATGGGGTATCGATAAGTCCCGTTTGCATGCGACCGTCTTTGGCGGTGCGCCCGAGGAAGGACTGCCCGGCGATGACGAAGCGGCGGAACTGTGGGCGAAGGTGACCGACATCAACCCCAAGCATATCCATCGCTTCGGCAAGAAGGATAACTTCTGGGTCATGGGCGAGACCGGGCCTTGCGGGCCATGTACTGAAATCCATATCGACCGCACCCCGGATGGCAGCGGCGGTAAGCTCGTCAATGCCGGCGTGCCGGAGGTGATGGAGATCTGGAACCTGGTGTTCATCCAGTACAATCGCCCCGCACCTGGTGCGCCGCTGGAACTGCTTCCTGCCAAGCATGTCGATACCGGCATGGGCTTCGAGAGGGTAACGGCAGTGCTGCAAGGCAAGTCGAGCAATTACGATACGGATGTGTTTATGCCTCTGTTATCAGCTATCAGCGATCAGCTATCAGCCGGGCAGAAGAGCAAAGTGGTTTACACTGCCAAGCTGGATGACCAGAAGGATATTGCCCTGCGCGTGCTGGCTGATCACTTGCGGATGCTGACGTTTTCGCTGACTGATCGGGCGGAGTTCAGCAACAAGGGCCGGGGCAGCGTGGTGCGTTCGGTGTTGCGCCGGGCGGTGCGGTTTGGTTATCAGGTGTTTGGCCAGCGTGAGCCGTTCTTGTACAAGCTGGTGCCGGCAGTGGTGAATCAGATGGGGGGAGCGTTCCCTGAGCTCAAGGTGCATCCAGGGAAGGTGGCGGAGATGATACGTGGGGAGGAGGCGGACTTTCTCAAGACGATTGACAGAGGGCTATCGCTCTTTGAAGAAGCAGCGGTTCGTGCATCCGCTTCCAAAGGATTCATGTCACCTCCCTCGTTCATTAGCGGACACGATGTGTTCGATCTGTATACGACTTTTGGCTTTCCACCTGACCTCACTCGCCAGATGGCACAGGAGCGTGGATTGACGACTGATGAAGCCGGCTTCGAGAAGGCCATGAATGAACACGAGGAGAAGTCCAAAGGCAAGGCTACGGCTTCGCAGGTTGCTCTCAATATCTCGACTCCCCTGCCTACTACCGATGATCGCCTCAAGTGGTCGGGAAGCACGGGCGATGCGAAGTTGTTGGGGTGGATCAGCGAGAATCAGTTTGTGACGTCGGGGGCACTCAGGGGGCTTACGCCCCCCGCTCGCAATGGTGGTTCTGAAGTGGCCCTGATACTGGATCGTACCTGCTTCTATGCTGAATCGGGCGGGCAGGTGGGGGATACGGGGACGATCTCTTCGGAGAGCGGTGTGTTTGAAGTAACTAGTACGGTGAAGTTGGGAAATGCTATCGCTCATGTGGGGCATATCACCAAGGGTGAGTTGAAGGCTGGAGAGAAAGTAAAGTTGGAGGTTTCGACGGAACGGGACTTCACCCGCAAGAACCACACTGCCACTCACCTCGCACACTGGGCCTTGCAGAAAGTGCTGGGCAGTCATGTCGAGCAGCGGGGTTCCAAGGTAAAGCCCGAAGAGTTCACGTTTGATTTCAGCCACACTGCGGCGATGACTGCGGAGGAGAAGCGTGAAGTCGAACGGCTCGTCAATGAACGGGTCTATCAGGACCTGGAAGTCCAGACGAAGGAACTGGCCATCGCTGAGGCGAAGAAGTTGCCCGGCGTGAAGGCGTTTTTTGGCGACAAGTATGGCGACTCGGTGCGTGTGGTGCAGATCGGCGATGGTTTCAGCACCGAGTTCTGTGGCGGCACCCATCTGGAACGTACCGGACAGGTGGGTATGTTCAAGATCGTCGGCGAGGAGGCAGTGGGCAAGGGCCTGCGTCGCATCACCGCGGTCACAGCCAGAAAGGCAGTGGAAGCGGTGCAGGATGCTGTCCGGGTGATCGGCGAACTGACGACGCTGTTCAAATGCAGTGCCACCGAACTTCCCAAGCGGGTCATTGCGGTGCTGGATGAACAGAAGAAGGTGAAGGATCAACTCAAGAAGGGTACCGGCCACGATCTGGGCATGGTCGCAGACAAGATGCTGGCTGAGGCGATGGATATCAACGGCATCAAGGTGATCACCGGGGCGTTGCCCGAAGGTGTCGCGGATGAAGCGGTGCGTACCCAGATTGACCGTCTTCGTCAGAAGGCTGGCACTTGTGTTATCATCCTCGGCTGGCCCGCAGCGGCGGATAAGGTGACACTGATTGCGGCAGCGACGGATGATGTGGTTGCCAAGGGTATCCACGCCGGTAAACTCGTCGGTCTGGCTGCGGGCATCGTTGGCGGTAAAGGTGGCGGCAAACCAACGCTGGCCCAGGCAGGCGGCAAGGATGCGAGCAAATTGGAGGAGGCGATTCTGGCTGCGAGGAACGAGGCGGCGGCGGTGTTGAAGGCGTAGAATGTGAATGTCGAGGAAGTTTAGCATGAAAACTATCGAACTAGTCCAGAATGCTGGCCCGGATCATGTTCTTCATTTGGACATTCCCGTGGAAGATGAACGACGGTATCGTCTCGTCATCAACCTCTCATTGGATCAGGATTCTACTGTCAAGAATGGAAAAACGACGGCTCCTGATACCAGTGCTGCTAAGCCAGGAGTGCCCACGGGTTTTCATGCTCATCCTGGCTGGCCGGCGGGGTTTTGGGAGACTGTTTTCGGTGCATGGGAGGGTGAGTTTGTCCGCGATCAAGGCGAGTATGAAGAACGGGCACCATGGTAACTCAATACAGCAGCCTTCCGCTTCCCTAATCGCCACTATTCCAGATATACAACGTGACCAAGGAATGATACTTTGTTGCTAAGGGAGGTGGGCATGCAACAACCATCTGCAACAGCCAGATTCCTATTCACCAAGGTCGTATTAGGCTGTTACTTTGCATTTGCCATAGTCATTACCCTGCATGACCTGTTAGCGTTGGTTAGTTCCGATTACCGACAATTTGCCGGCACACTCACACCCATGGTTGGCTGGGTGCCATCCATGTGGTACGCCCCTTCGATCATATTTATCGGAACCCCCACCATTCATAGACTCAAGACCATTCTTGGTTTCATGGTACTGGCAATTGTCTTCGGGTTAATTGACAGCTGTCAAGGATTGAGTGAGATCACTGGTAACCCTTATATTGACCACCATCCTTATCGGTACTGGTTTACCATAGGTCTGCCGATCATGTGGGCTTCACTGGTGATTGCTTGTTTGGTCATTGAGCAATCACGGCGTCCGAGCGATGAAGTCAAGGCTCAGTAGCTACAGCAGCGGTGCAATACTCGGATGCATTACGGAATAAAGAAAAAGCAATCTCGCCACTCCGACGGATCACTGGCATAAGTTGCTAATTCAAGGAACCTTAACGCCGCTGGCAGCATCTCTTCCTGCTTCAAAAGAAACATTCCAGGGTGGTGCAGGCCTGCGGCGATGCGCTGTTGAAAGAACTGTGGCATCGTGGTTTTATCAAACGTCACAAGGATATGATCATTTCGATCCGACCATTCGAGGATGTCGGGGTCAGGGCTGCGAAGCGGCAATTCCGGAATATCGCCGACACGCACCGCTTCAAGGAGATTGATGCCGAGAGCGTTATGACGTTGGATCATTTGCCATAATCGACCTCGCAGATTTTCATCAATGAGATATTTGATGGGCATGGCTATGCCCCACGAGCATATCGTTCGGCATAACGTCGTTCGAGTTCTTCCAGCGTGGGACCGCGTCTCGGCGTCGTTTCACGTAGAAGCCGGGTTGCTTCCATAATGTCATCCACATACGCCCCGACTTCCTTTTCATTGTCGAGATAAAACGCGATCACCCGGTACATCGTCGAGACGCCAACGGTAGGGAAGCGCAGGTGCAGCATCTCCGGGGAATCGCCCCGTCGGAAGAAGAAGACAATATCTTCCAAGCCGATGCGATGATCGGTGACGTGAATCCAGCCGTTGTCGTCACGGGTTAGGTAGTCAGGCAGGTTCATACTTCCATTCTATCATGCCGTGTATGGTCTAAGTCAAGAAACAAGTCGTACTTTAACCCTTGATCTTCCTCCACGAATTCTCGCCTTGACCAAATACCCCAGTCAGGATAAACGGCATAATGATTGTGATGTTCTAACTCGCTGCTGCGGGCATCGGCCTTGCGTTGTTTCCCGCAGCGATGGATACTTAATGACGTACGACATTGCTGCCACTACCAGACGCTGTACACGAACCGGACGGGAACTCAAACCCGGCGAACGGCACATGGTGGTGCTCTATGATCGGGACGAGAGGCTGGTGCGGGAAGATGTCAGCATGGAAGCCTGGCAGTCGCCTACCGACGAGGCTTTCGCCTGGTGGCAGTGCAAGGTTCCTGAGGCAAACGCTGCCGCGAAGTTGATCATCGACGATGGTCTCGTCTATGATTGCTTCACCAGGCTGGACGGTCAGGACGAGCCGCAGAAGGTTAACTTCCGCTACGTGCTGGCACTCTGGCTGCTGCGGAAGCGACGACTGAAGTTCGAGGAAGTGCAGAAGCAGTCGGGCAGCGATTGGCTGGTCCTGCGGGAGCCGAAGGTGAAGAAGATGCACCGGGTGCTCGATCCGCATTTGAATGAAGAAGCCATTGCGGTGGCTCAACAGGAAGTGGAAACGATGCTGCGTGCAGCGTAACCGCTTCCGGATCGAAAGGTCACTATGCAGAAGCTCTTTTCCGTTCGACGAATGCTGGTGCTGTTCCTGATGGGAACCGTGCTTCTGGCCGGCTGCAAGAACCTGTTCAACACGGGGGGTAGCGATGCGGCTAGGAACGGACACTATGTGCCGCCGACTTCTGCTTCTGAGCTGGTCGCGCAACTGAACAAGAACGCTTCGCCGATTCAGACGATCGAAAGCGATAACCTCGACATCACCGTGACCCAGAACGGCCAGCCCTTCGGACTGCCTGGCAAGATGGCGTTACAGAAGGACCGCAACTTCCGTCTTATCGCCAGCGCTGTGGGTAGCACCGAAGCCGATCTTGGCTCCAACAGCCAGGAGTTCTGGTTCTACATGAAGCGGAACGATCCCCCTGATCTGTTCTTCTGTTCTTACAACGATCTGGCACAAATGCAGATGAAGCTGCCACTTCAGCCAGATTGGATTGCCGAGGCTTTGTGTGTGCAGGAACTGAATCCTGCCGAGTACGAAGGCCGCGACCTCAAGAGTGGCAGAGGCTATGAACTGGTCAAGCGAATCAACTATCAGGGCGAGCAGTTGTACAAGGGAGTGGTGGTGGCTACCTCCGGGCCGAACGCCGGGCGTGTCGTGGTACATCGAATGTTCCGCGCCAATGGCACCGAACTCTGGCGTGCCGAGATCATCGACTATCAGCGTCCTCAAGACGTGGGTAATTTTGTCGTTCCCTATCAGGTGAAGATCACCTGCCCGGAGCAGAAGGTGACGATTGAGATGAAAGTGAAAAGTTGCAAGGTGAACAAGCTGGAGAACAATCCTGCATTGTTTGCCCGGCCGCAGGGGTATCGGGCGCATGATATCGCCAAGTTGCGGTCAGCCGGGGTGCCGGGGAATCAGATTACCCCTACTAGTGGTGGGCAGTAACTAGTTGTAGCGGAACTCGCCAAGAGTTCCGTTTGAGATCAGGATCGGAAGTCTGGCGACTTCCGCTACATTGGACTGAAACAAAGAACCTCCAGGTGGTTGCCTGGAGGTTCTTGTTTTTTGCCTTCGCTGCTCCGGGCGCTGACGCGACCCGGCTCACTGGTTCATGTGATGTGTTATTTCGTGCCTTTGGTCTTTTTCATGCGTTCGACCATCTTTTCTCGCATCTTCTTGTATTCGTCGAGGCTGATGTAGCCGTCTTTGTTGGTGTCCATCATGTCGAAGAGTTTGTCGCTAAGTTGGCCGTTGCCCCCTTTGCCGCCGGTCTTTCCCTTGAGCTTCTCAGGCACATTGTCACGGAACTTGCTGAACTCTTCCTTGCTGAGCTTGCCGTCGTTATTGGTGTCGAGTTTCTTGAACATGGCGGCGGGGTCGCCGAAGCCGGGGCGGCCTTTGCCCTTGTTCTTGCTGCCTTTGTCGTCGTCGCCGGCGAAGGCGATTGTGGCGGTTCCTAGTACCAAGGCGAGAGTTAGCAAGGCTTTCATGAGGATGAACTCCTGGAGATGAATGGTGACAGTCCATTCAACGCCGGGAGAGGAGATGGGTTTCGCGAAAATACCAGCCCGACCCTCGCTTCGCTCAGGCTCTTTTCCAATCGCCGCTTTTGCCGCCGGACTTGGTTTCGAGTTGGATGCGTTCGATGACGATGCCTTTATCCTGCGACTTGCACATATCGTAGATCGTCAGGGCAGCGATGCTGACAGCGGTGAGGGCTTCCATTTCGACGCCGGTTCTACCCACGACCTTGGCCTCAGCTTCGATGCGGATTTGACCCGAACAGGGGAAGGTGAAGTTAACGGTGACACCGGTCAGGGGCAGGGGATGACACAGGGGTATTAGCGTGCCAGTCTGCTTGGCCCCCTGAATGCCGGCGATTCTGGCTACTTCGAGAACGTTGCCCTTGGTCAGTGGCTGGGTCTGTACCAGCTTCCAAAGCTCTTCAGATAAGGTGACGATGCCGCTGGCCTTTGCCGTGCGCACCGTCTCGCTCTTGGCTGAAGTATCGACCATGCGGCTGGCCCCGTGTTCATCGAAATGTGTCAGCGACATGTTACTCATCCACGAAACAGAGTGGGCAGTTTGCTTCTCCCCTTACCAAGGGGAGGTTGGGTGGGGTTAGTTGTTATGGAAAACTTACCCCCTCCAACTCCCCCTTGTAAAGGGGGAGAGTATGAAGAGGAAGCACTCATCCACGAAACAGATGGGGTACGAACCGGCTGGTGTTCTGGGTCACCAAGCCATCGTCTTCCCGGACGCCGATGCCACAGGCGTTGCCGTTGACAAGCCAGGAACCGATGACAGCGGTGTTGCCATCGAAGCGGCCGGGCGGCTGGAACTCCTGATAGACCCATTGACCATCATCATAGGTGCCACCCGTCTGGGCGACGACGAAGTCATCATCAAGGATGGTGACGTTGGCCCCTTCCCGGCCACGGGCGGGTTTGCGTACCATCACCACATCGTCAATGGGCTGCCAACTGGCCCGGAGCAAATAGGGATGATCGGGGTAGAGTTCCCACAGGATCGGCAGCAGCCCCTTGCCGCTGAGCAGAACCTTCCAGGCAGGTTCAAGCCATTTCATCTGGGCCATCGGAATATTACGCCCAAACTCCTCAGTGAAGAGCCATTCCCAAGGGTAGAGCTTGAACATGCAGCGAATGGGCTGGTTCTTCAGATCGACGAAGCACTTCTGATTCTGGTTCCAGCCGATCTCTTCGACAGGAATGGGAACGGTTCGCAGCCCTGCTTGCTGGGCAACATCGATCATGTAGCCTATGGTGAGTTCATCCTCGTCCTGGCCTTGCATACAGGAAAAGTGAACGGGAGCCATCAAGCCGGTCTCGTCGGCAAAGAGCTTCCAGGCATCGATCAGCTTCTCGTGGATCGAGTTGAACTGGTCATCGTTGGGGTGGGTCTGTTCCAGCCAGCTCCACTGAATGACCGAGGCTTCCATCAGCGACGTGGGGGTATCGGCGTTGAACTCGAGCAGCTTGGGAGGGCTATTCCCATCGAAGAGGAAATCGAAGCGGCCATAGATGGTATGGGCATCGTTCTCCCAACTGCGTTTGACGTAGTCGATGAAGTAGGGGGGCACCTGTAACTCGGCGAAACGATTCTGGGCGATGATGTGGTCTACTGCAGCCAGGCACATCTTGTCGAGTTCAAGAGTGGCTGATTCGAGGGTGTCGATCTCCTTACTGGTGAACTGGTAGTAGACCGATTCGTCCCAGTAGGGTGAGCCATCGTCGAGGGTGTGGTAGATCAGGCCGACCGCTTCGACTTGCCGTTTCCAGTCGAGGCGGGGTGTATAGGCAATCCGCTTCATCAGCTCGTGCCTCCGGAAGCGTGCGCGGAGCCGGACGAGCCGAAACCACCTCTGCTGACGCCGCCCGAAGCGGGGCTGGCGGAGCGACCACCGGCATAGCCGCTGCCTGCGGTATAAGACCGGGGTGTGGAGCCATAGTTGCGAGCTGGCGTATAGGGTACTCCAGAGCGGGCGGAGTAGCTGCCGAGCATGTGGCCCCACAGGAACCAGCCGATGCCGGGGCTGGAATGGTAGTGGTAGACATGACGCACTGGTTGATTGGGGCGGTTAGCTGGTGGCAGGCCCGATTCACGGGTGATCACATCGACTGTTTCGTCAGCCTGATCGATGGCATATCCCATGTGGGCTAATTCGATGGGAGCAGTGAGGCCACTGACCGGTCCGGTGGCGATGACGCTTAGCCCCTGGAGGAATGCATCGGAAACTTCAACGGACGTACCTGCCGCGACCGCTTGCTTGGTCAGGACAGGGTCGATATTGGGCAGGTCGCCTCCGCCGGCGTTGTGCTTCTCATCGCAGCCGCCACAGCCGCCGACGAGGAGAGAAGCGGTGCCCAGGAGTACCAGTTTGATAGCGCGGGATCGTTTTCGGGAAGACATTGTTGCCTCCTACTCTTTCTGAAGTTGGAAATTGTTAACCATGAATCGCGGCAGCCATGATGAGGCTCACACCTAGGACTACTGCCCCAGCGAGGATGGCTGCAGCGAGGTTATTCTTGGAGGTGATCTCTTCCCCCAGATTGCCCGGAGTAATCCAGTCGAAGAGCTTGAAGCCCAGCACCGCCATGATGATGCCGACGGCGCCGAAGCAGACAGCGGCGAAGAGGGATTCATAGATGTTCGTGGGATGCCATATTTCAGCTGCGAAGAGGGTGAGCATAGAGCAGTTCCTTTTACTAGTATTCGTTCAGAGCATAGCTGGGATTTGTGAGGAAAGCTATTGAAATCGACCCATGCATTGAAATGTGGGCTGTTTCGATGGCAGCCTGAAGCGCCAGCGAGGGTGGACCTTGCGATTGCACGTGCCCCCTCGCTGGCGCTTCAGGCTGTCATGGAGGAGAGACCAGGAACGAGTTAAGGGGTTAGATATACGCCACCGCAGCTTATTGGCTTATAAGATAACCGTGTCCTTCAGGAGATGAATAATGCTTCGCACGTGGATTGCCAGCCTTGTCATGATATCGATGGTCTTCGGCTTGGAGGCTCAGGAGAAGAAGTCTGATCCGCCAATTATCGCCAAGACCAAGAAGAAGTTGGATACGAAGGTCACTGTGAACTTCAACGACGAAAAGCTGAAAGATGTGATCAAGGAGCTGGAAGAAGGAGCGGAGGTGAAGTTCCGTCTCGACACCAAGGGGGGCGTCTCCGGGAACATGAGCTTTACCTACAAGGCCGAAGAGAAGCCGCTCAAGGATGTGCTCAATGAGATGTTCAAGGGCAAAGGGCTGGGTTACGTCATCCATCGCAAGCTGAACAATAATGATCGCTATGAAGGGTACATTGATATTGTTCAGGGCGATCAGCGCGGTGAGGAGAAGAAGCCTTAGCTGCTGATTACGCACTTGTTGCTACTAGGAGACTCCATGCCCGTTCGCTGTGTGGCCCTGCTGCGTGGAATCAATGTGGGCAAAGCCAAGCGTGTGGCGATGGCAGACCTTCGCGCTTTGTTTGAGAAGCTGGGGTACAGCGATGTCAAGACGCTGCTCAACAGCGGCAATGTGGTCTTTACGTCTTCCGGCTCGGCAACGGGAAATCATGCGCTTCAGATCGAGAAAAGCATTGCCTCCAAGTTAGGTGTTGAAGCTCGTGTCATTGTTGTGACCGCAGACGAACTCAACCAAATGGTTCAAACGAATCCTCTGAAGAAGGTGGCCGATAATCCTTCGAGGTATCTCGTCGCCATCCTGAATGACCCGGACGATATGATCAAGGTGAAACCCTTGCTCAAGGAGGACTGGGGCACCGATGCGTTGGCTCACGGAAAGCGTGCGGTCTATCTCTGGTGTGCAAGCGGGATACTTGAGAGCAAACTTCTTGTCGCCTTCAGCAAGGCGCTCAAAGACGGAATGACTACCCGGAACTGGGCAACTATTCTGAAACTGCAGGCAATGATGGAAACTGGCTAAACGCTTCAGAGTGAGCCATGCGTTCTGCATTTCTCTTCACAGTGATTCTCATCGTTGTTCTGCAAGCCAATATTGCGGGCGATGATCCGCCGTTGAAATTGACGGCGGAGGAGCAGGAACTCGTCGACCTCACCAACGCGGCGCGAAAGAAGGAAGGTTTGCCCGAACTTCAGCCGCATCCCAAGCTCTTTCAGTCGGCCCGGCTGCATGCCGCCAACATGGCCAAGCAGGATAAGCTCGATCATGAGTTGGATGGCAAGACGATGATCGACCGCTTGCAGGCGGTTGAATATGCAGTAGAATCGGCGGCGGAGAACATTGCCCACAAGCAGACAACCCCCCGCAAGGTGATAGCCAGTTGGATGGAGTCGGAGGGGCATAGGAAGAATATCCTGACTGAGGACTTCAGGCACATCGGCGTGGCGGTAGCCAAGAACGCCAAAGGTGAACGGTATTGGGTGCAGATGTTTGCTACGCCGTTGGTGAAATAGCGATTCAGGCTGACATGGGGACGGTATCTCATTGGAGGTTTGCTATGAGTATTGCAGCACTGCTACTCTCGCTGTTGGTTGTTTTCCCGGCATGGCCCGATGACAAAGAGAAGGCCCTTGACATGCACTCCGATTACGTCGTATCGGGGATGCCGTTGTCCATTCAGGACAAGTACCACACGTTTTATAGCTTCCGTTTCTCGGGTAACCTGAAGCCGGGCAGCGGAGGCAGCGGTGTTTTTGAGTTTAATCCCAATGGGCCTGTCTACGATGAGTTTGGATCTGTCTCGCAAGGGTATGGTCTGCAATGGGTGAAGCTGGACTGTGCCCTCAAGTATGTCAAAAGGGGAATTGTAAAGACACGAATCAGCCATCGTATCGGTAGCGATGAGAAAGACGTCGAATGGGTCCTCTTCGAAATGAAAGGGCCGAAGATCACCAGTAGGTTATTCCTGGCACTGGAACAGAACGAGGGACAGATGCATGGCAGGCTGCTGGTGCATGACGATCAGGGCAAGGTGAGGAATGCAGTCACGGTATGGGGCCCTGACCCTCGGCCACAGGAGCCCTGTCATCCGGGGTGTTTTCCGGCGGGCACGAAGATCGCGGTGGGCAGCGAGACGAAAGCGATCGAGACGATCAAGGTGGGGGATAGCATCAACATCATCGGTAAGGATGGAAAGCCAAGTCTGGGCAAGGTGACGTTCATCTTTGTCACCAAGAATCTGCTTTACGAGGTGAAGACTGATAAGGTGACGTTGGTTACTACGGAGACGCAGCCATTGTCGCTGGCCAGTGGAGTGCTGCGAGCGGCGGGGGAGTTGCGTGGAGGAGATCAGATCGTTCGCTGGGTTGATGGGGCGAGATCGCTGGTGACGGTGAAGGAAGTACTGGCAACGAAACAGTATGAAGCAGTGTACAACCTGGTGCTGGGTGAACCGACATTGTTCATTGCCAATGGGTATCTGGCAAGGAGCAAGCCGCCGGCGGTGGCAGTGACGAAATAGTATTAGCCCCTGATAAGGGGCGACCGGGAAGTAGCTGGCAGCGCTAGCTGCCAGGATAGAAGTAGTAAATCTTCGAGCCCCGAAGGGGCGATTGGGACAGGACAAATGTTCCAATCACCCCTCCGGGGCTCTTCGCATCGTTCTCCATTCAACTGGCAGCTAGCGCAGCCAGCTACTGCCGGGTCGCCCCTTAACAGGGGCTTCTTGTGACAGGTCTATTTCCATTCGTAACTGTACGTATCTAGTTGAGACCTCGTAGGGGCGTCGCATCAGACATTACACTTCTCGCCAGAGTAACTCGCCCACAAGGCTTCTACTGGATGAGCCACCCAAATGTTGGGGTGATCCGCTCGCAGATGCTTGGCGATCTGAAGCAGGCAGCCGGCGTTCGCGGTGAAGACAGCTTCAGGATGAGTCGCCAACAAGTTGTCGGATTTCCGCTTGCCCAATCGCTCAGCCATTTCGGGCTGGGTGAGGTTGTAGCTGCCCGCTGCCCCACAGCAGATTTCGGATTCGTTTAGCGGTACCAGTTCGAGGCCGGGGATGAGGTTAAGCAGATCGCGCGGTGCCTGGCGTATCTTCTGGGCATGACAGAGGTGGCAGGCATCGTGGTAGGTTGCCCGTATCTTCAAAGGATGGGTGGGCTTGATCGGCCCCAGTTCCATGAGGAACTCGTTGATGTCTTTCACCTTCACCTGGAACTTCGTTCCCTTCTCGGCATACGGTGTATGGGCGAGTAGATGGGCATAGTCTTTGAGTGTTGAACCGCAGCCGGCGACATTGGTGACGAAGGCATCGATACCATCGCGGCTTAGCATGGTGTCGCAGAGTTTCTCAGCGAATTGAATGGCTGGCACTTCCAGGCCGGCGTGAAGATGCAGGGCACCACAACAACCCTGGGAACGGGGCGTCCAGACATCGCAGCCATTCTTCTGTAAGACCTTGGCGGTGGCCCAGTTGACGTGACGCAGAACGACATCGTTGATGCAACCGGTGAGCAGCCCGACGGTGGCGCGTTTCTTTCCTTCGGCAGGAAGGAACTCGGGCAGTGCAGGCAGTGACTTCAATCTTGGCAGCATCTCCTGCATGGCCCTTATGCGGCTAGGCATGATCTTCGCCATCACTCGATCAAGTCGTAACCATTGCAAGAGTTTGGCAGGGGCGAGGGCGAGGCGTGCCCGCCAGGGGTAGGGAAAGATGTTGAAGATCACCAGTCGCTGCCACCAGGGGAGGTTCCTGGTTGCCTGGTTGGTCTTCACCAGATCGTTACGGAATGGTTCGATGAGTCGGCCATACTGGACGCCGCTGGGGCAGGCTGTTTCGCAGGCCCGGCAGTTCAAACATAGATCAAGATGCTGCTTCACATCGTTATCGAGGGGGATACGACCATCGACGACGCCTCGCATGAGATAAATGCGGCCACGAGGGGAATCCATCTCGGTGCCGAGTTCGACATAGGTGGGGCAGGCGGAGGTGCAGAGGCCGCAGTGAACGCAATCGAGGAAGAGTTCGTAATCGATGCCTTGGCCGATGGCGGCAGGCTTGGAGGGATCGATGGTGGTGAGCGGGTGTGGGGGCATGAGATGAAGTTACGGAAATAGTTGTCAGTTATCAGTTGTCAGTTTTCAGAATCTCATGTCGGCCTCGTTGGAAGATGTTGTTCGGGTCCATGGCGTGTTTAACTTTTTGCATGAGGGGCCAGTCGGGTCGGGGTGGTCCGAAGGGGTGGAGTTTACTCCTCCACTGAGCGGGGCAACGGGGGAGGGTTACGTATCCGCCCATAGAGGTGGCCAGCGTTCGTATATTCTCGATGGTCTTGGTTGCTTCTTCGAAAGAGATCTTCTTGGAAAGATGCCCAATGACGATGCCGACCGCAGGTTGGGTTTGCATCATCTGGGTCAGCGGTTGAACCTGTAGAGAGAACTCCGCACATCGACTGCCAGGCACATGGGCCTCAAAGGTCACGCTCTCGCCGGCATTGGCAAATTCAACTAGATCGTGGATATCCATTGCCCCTTCAAGGCCTTCATTTACGGCATGGAGCTTTGCCATTCCTTGTGTGATCTTTCGTAGATGGTCATGCTGCCAGTTCACTGCCTGAGCATTCTCCTCGAATCCGAACTTCACTATCCAGGTTGGCTTTTGATCTGGTTCGATAACAAACAGGGTCGGTTTTAGTCGACTGTGTCGGATCAAGTCGGTCAATTCACCTGCCTGTTCCTTCTTGATTTCACACCAAATGAGTGAACTCTCCTCCGGCCTGGGCTTTACCTTAACCGTCACCTGCGTGATGATTCCCAGTGTGCCGAACGAGCCAATGAATAGTTTACAGAAGTCGTAGCCGGCGACGTTCTTGACGACTCTTCCGCCCGCCTTGCATTCCTCGCCCTTGTCGTTGATCCAACTCAGGCCGATGAGGTAGTCGCGCCAGGTTCCCCAGCCTGTACGGCGGGGGCCGTTGATATTGGCGGCGATGCTGCCGCCAACAGTGGCTTCCTGCGATTTTGGTACGTCAATCGGTAAGGTTTGTTGCTTTTCGTTGAGCAAACCCTGGAGATTGTCCATCGTCATCCCCGCCTGCACGGTGATGGTCATATCCTGATGCGGGTAGTCGATGAGTTGATTCAGGCCCGAGAGATTGAGGGAGAGGCCGGTCTGGCTGGCTGGGGCGAGTTGATGTTGCTGGGTGTTGCCGGCATAGGGGTAGACCGGCGTGTTGTGCTGCTGGGCGTCGCGCACCCTCTCGGCCAGTTGAGCTACCGATTGAATGTTCATGAAGGCCAAAAGACAATCTCCGGCAGCGGGCAGCGAATAGCACTCAGGTAACTGTGGCAGGGGTCAGATGTACTTATCTGCCCCTGGCGAGGTGCAATCGTGTTGCATCTTAAGCAGGGGCAGCGGAGTACCGTTGACCCCTGCCACGACTCTGCCTTCTTGTAGGGGCATGGCACCACCATATTCTTACGGTTCCTTTCATTTCATTGCTAGACATGCCCATCATCAAACCCGATAATGGCGAAGTTCATCTAGATCACACCGGAGAGTAACCATGAACGTATTGTTGGCTTCGACAAACTTTCTCCTGGCAGTAGCAGACGCTGCTCCTGCGGCAAGCGAGATACCGTGGATGTGGATTGCCATCGCTATCGGCGTGGTGGTCGTGTTGATCGGCATTGGCATCTACAATGGACTGGTCAATGGCCGAGTCGAGACCCAGAACGCCTGGGCTCAGATTGATGTGCAGCTGAAACGGCGACATGACCTGATCCCGAATCTGGTCGAGACGGTGAAGGGGTATGCCAAGCATGAATCAGGGACGCTGGAGAAGGTGATTCAGGCCCGCAATGCAGCCGTCAGCGCTCAGGGTGTCAATAACCAGATTCAGGCTGAGAACCAGTTGAGCGGTGCCCTGCGTCAGCTCTTCGCACTCTCCGAATCGTATCCCGATCTGAAGGCGAACACCAACTTCCTTGGTCTACAGGAAGAACTCAAGAGCACCGAGAACCGCATCGGTTTTGCACGTCAACATTACAACGATTCGGTAGGCAAGTACAACGCTTCGCTGATGCGCTTCCCCAATAATGTAGTGGCGGGGTTCACTGGCTTTACGCCTGTGGGCTTCTATGAGGTGCCTCCGGAAGAAGCCGCTGCCGTCAATCAGTGCGCCGAAGGTATCATTCTAAACAGTTGTCAGTTATTAGTTGTCGGTTGTCAGTAATACCGGGCCGTATTTTCTGACAACTGACAACTGACAACTCCTAGGCTACCGATTAGCGCAAATAACTGAGAACTGAGAACTAGTTATGGCCATGGTGACGTTCCGGGATCAGATCGCCGCCAACAAGCGGGCCAGCTTCTGGCTGGTGCTGTTCTTTATTCTGTTCACGGCGGCGCTGGCAGTGATCCTGGCGATTGCTTTTACGTCGATGATGAGCGGCCGGGCGACGTGGGATGAGATCCGATCGGGTAGCATCGTCGGCGTCATCGCGGCGGCCATCGCTTTCGCCTTTTGTTTCTTCGCTTACTTTGCCGGCGATTCCCTGGTGCTGGGAGTCAGCGGAGCGCAGGAGATCCAGCGGTCGGATGACCCGGAGCTCTTCAACGTGGTGGAAGAGGTGAGTATCGCTGCGGGGGTGCCGATGCCCCGGATTTACATTATGCATGATGCGGCGTTGAATGCCTTTGCCACCGGGCGTGATCCGAAGCACGGAATTGTTGCTATTACCTCAGGGCTAAGGCAACGGCTGACCCGGGATGAATTACAGGGCGTGATGGCCCACGAGATGGGGCATATCCGTAACTTTGATATTCGATTGATGTTGCTGCTAGCGGTTTTGATCGGTGTGATTGTGATGCTCTCTGACTTCTTCTGGAGGGCTATGCGATCAGGCGCTTTCTGGGGTCGTAGTTCCAACAGCAGCAGTAGTAGAAGCAGCAGTAGCAGTAGTGGCAAGAACGACGGGGCTGGGCTGATCATCGCCGTCCTGATTATTGTGGCGTTTATTCTCAGTATCCTGGCTCCGATCCTGGCACAGATCATTCAACTGGCTGTCAGCCGTAAGCGAGAGTTCATGGCAGACGCTTCGGCGGTGGAATTTACCCGCAATCCGCAGGGGTTGATTGATGCCCTGAAGAAGCTCTCCGATGATAATCGTCCGCTCGTGGCAGCGAATCGCGGCACCGCTCACATGTTCATCGTCAATCCGATCAAGAAGTTCAGCGAGATGTCTTCGACGATGTTCAGCAGCCACCCGCCGATTGAGGAGCGGATCAGGCAGTTGGAGTTGCTGATGAAGTAAGCAACGGCGATTAGGTCGTAATCGAGAACCCCTTCTTGCCGGTGCTCCTTGCTTTCTTCAGATCGTTCGCCGCCTCCTTGGTCACCTTTGTCTTACTGACTGTGAGCATGGCCAGCCGCCCAAAGGCGTCGGTGTCGTAGAAGATCTTGAGTCCGCTGTCGGTGATGGCTGTGCCCTGCAGGCTGAGCCGTCCCATCTTTTTCATGCCTTTGAGATCGTTCAGGCCGGCATCAGTGACTTTGGTGTCGCTCAGGTCCAGCGAATAGAGGTTGGGTATGGGTTGAAGGTGTTTGAGAGCGGCATTGGTCACGGTGGGGCCGTTCAGCCTTACCTTCGTGAGCTTCTTCATATTTGAAAGTGCAGCGGCTCCTGGTCCTGTAATTTGGGTAGCATCCAGGATGATCTCTTCGAGGTTCTCCAGGCCGCTGAGTTCCTTTAGTTCTTCGTCAGTGATGTTGCTTTTGAAGATATGTAATTGCTTAAGGTGCTTGAGCCGACCGATGATTTGAAAGCAACCCACGGTCATTTTGGTGTTATCGCTCAGCCGCAGCGAGGTCACTTTGGGAAGCTCCAGGAGCAGGCTGAGGTTCTCTTCGGTGGCTTTGTTGCTATCGAAAGCTGCTCCGTATTCATTTCCGACCCTACCGGCGAAACCACCGGCTTTCTTGATTTTCTTGAGCGTTTCGGCTTCGTCGGCGTGGCAGAGCGGGGCCAGTGACAGGGCCAGAATCAGGCAGAGGCTTGCACGAGCGATGTTAGTATTCATGGATGTTTCTCGATGAGGATGCCCAAGAGTAGCTCGCCCCCTCATGGGGTCAAATGGTTGATGGCGAGAGTTTGAGAAAGAGTGGCAATATTGTTGTCCGGTTTACTCCCGCCACGGCAATTCATGGCCATCACCCTCTTTTCAGGAGATAGCCATGCCGACTCCCAATCAACTTGCCATGCTTGCCCGACTCGCGGAACAGGCCCGGAAGCTCAAGGAAATCACCGACCTTCGTAACCGAACCATGGCCTCAGCCAAGCTGATCGAAGCGGCGTACACCGCGGAGGTGGCGGCTCAGGCGGAACTTGCTACCGCGGCAGCGGAGCTGGGTGTGCCTTTGGCGGAAGCAGCGGCGATGGGCGGCACGACGGCTGCTGGTTCCGGAGCTGCCGGCGCTGCCACGGGCATTGCTGCCTGGTTCACCTGGCCGGCGATTCTTGCCGGCATCGCCATCGTCGGGGCGGTGGCTGGCGGTGGATACATGTATCACAACTGGGGCAAGCCATCGGTGGAACCGGTGAAGGCGGGCCCGGCGATGCTGGGCAATCATCCCAAGCCGACGTTGCCTGCTGCTGCCACCAGGCCGGCGAATGCGAATGATCCCTATTTCATCTATGCGGTCAACACGTCAGGCTGGTCGTACTACATTGGCCGCTCAGCCGATGTCGAGGGAAGGCCTGCACGACAGTTTCAGGACGGCGGCATGGGCGATCAGCCGGTCGAGTTTAAGAAACTGGTAGACAAGAAGTTCACAAATGCTGCCGAAGCGAAGGCGTATCTGAAGGCCCGTGTCACTCCCGGCAAGCAGAGTGTATGGACAGGGACGTGGATGAAGTTCGAAGGCGGGGAGGAGTATCGCATGGTGCATGTGGGGCTGTGAGACAACATGATCATCAATCAATGATCGCTGCCTCGCCGCCGGCTCTGGTGCCATAGGCTCGCCATACTACTTGCGAAACATCATTGGTAACGAACTGAACCTGGCCGCCCACCATGAGAGCATTGACTCCGCCGGGATGATAGCTGCGACTGGTGACGCAGCGATAGCCCTGGCGCGGCGTTCCGGGACCGAAGCGGGCATTGGTAAAGTCGACATCGTAGGTGATGCCGCCCACGACATGGGGAACCAGGGTGTTGGGCGGGAAGGTTGTGGTCATGCCGCTCTGTAGCGTTCGCCCGGCTACCCACTGGGTGTGAGCATAGTCTGGATCAAAGGTGCCTCCGTAGGTAGTGATCTGTGCCGGTACACTGGGGGGCGGCGCGTCGGGGCTGGGCGGCATGCCACTATCAAGCAACGCAGGCGTGAACGATTTGACATCGGCAGCGGCAAGAGTGTAGCTGGCGCCGTCGTAGATACTGGTGATCTTGTGCCGTTGGTTCATGCCGAAGGGGCCGTCGCCCGCAGCTCCGGTGAGTTGATCGATAGCCAGCCAGGTGCCGATGCAGAAGCCATAGTTAGTCGGATAAAACTCAACACCGGCGTCGAAGCGAGTTTCGTCTCTACTGTCGCTGGGGCAGCGATACATTTTCACCTTCATCTTGCAGATCTCAGGCTGGGCTGCGTAGCCTATGGTGTAGTTCATCTGCTTGTGAATGTTATCCTGCTCGATGTAGGGTAGTAAACGGGCGTGAATAGAGTAGCCGGAGAAGGCGCTGCCGACGGTGAAGTTGCCTTGAGGCGGCAGAGCAAGATAATCGTTGTGATAGTTGTGTAGAGCAATGCCGATCTGCTTGAGATTGCTGGCACATTGAGCCTTATCTGCTGCGGCCCGCACTTTTTGAATCGCCGGCAGCAGCATGGCCATGAGCAGGGTGATGATGGCGATGACGACGAGGAGTTCGAGGAGAGTGAAGGCGGCTCGTTGTTGACGCATGGCTTGTTCTCTTAGTTGAACGTTCCCTTACATCTTGATAGTGATCGTAACAGGCAGCTTGGCATGAAGGAAGTGGATTATTGCTTGGCATCCAAAACCATACCGTCATTCATGTTCCATCCTTGCAATACTGATCCAAATCGAAAATAATATCAGAATCCCTGGACCAATCACGTCTTTGCCAGGCAGTATGATCGTACGAGGAAATGACGATGCGAACCCTCTGGCAGGTCATTCTGCATAAGCCCAGTTCACGGAGTGATGCGGCGCTCTTGCATTCCTTTGTGGAGAGTAAGAGCGAAGAGGCGTTCTCGGCACTAGTCGAACGGCATGGAGGCATGGTGCTGGGAGTGTGCCAGCGTGTCTTAGGTCATTCGCAAGATGCTGAGGATGCCTTTCAGGCGACGTTTCTGGTGCTGGCGCAGAAGGCTGCCCGGTTGCATGGAAACAGTTCGCTTGGCCCCTGGCTGTATGGCGTCGCTCAACGGGTGGCGATGAAGGCTAGGAGCAAGCGGCCTGTCCGTGCACCTTACGATGAGGAGTTCGCTGCCGCCCCGGAGGATCATCCCATGAACGGGGAGGAGCTTCGCCCGATCATCGACGAGGAGATTGCCCGTCTTCCTGATCATTACCGCAGCGTCTTTGTCCTGTGTGAACTGCAAGAGCTCACCAAGGCAGAGGCGGCCAGGCAGTTGAGCGTTCCGGAAGGAACGGTCAGCAGCCGGTTGATGCGGGCCAGGGAGATACTGCGTGGGCGGCTGCTGCAGCGTGGAGTTACGCTTGGGTCTCTGGCTGCACTCGATGGTCTGCTCGTTCCCGGTTCGGTTTCGGCACACCTCGCACAAACGGCGGTCAGCACGGCGATGAAGGTCGCCCTTGGAACCACGCTGTCCGCCTCGGTGTCGTCCACGGTTCTCCATCTCGCACAAGGAGCAACGCCTGCCATGGTACTTTCTAAACTGCAAATGGCTGCTGTCGGTCTGGTTCTGGCAACGGGTCTGTCGGTCGGTACCGGCTACGTCGCCGGCGGCTGGGGGCAGGAGAAGAATGCCGCCAAGCCGGCTGACGACCAAGTCGGCGGTGACGCCGAAGGAGACTAAGCCGGCTAAAGAAGGGAATGACCTCGTTGACAGGGCGGGCAAGTCTATCACGGATCGGAATGCCGCCGTCGCTGAGCTCGGACGAGTGAATCCTCAGTTTACTTCCATGTTCAATCAGAAGATCAGCCTGGAAGAGTGGTTGAGCCTGATCGAAGAGCAGAGCGGACTGGTCAGCATCATCGATCAAGACGCCTTTCGCAGCGTGATGGCTGATCTCGATATGAAGCAGATGCGTGAGCAGCAGTTGACCTTGCCGCGAATGAACAATCAAACGACGAGCACGGTGCTCAGCACGCTGCTTGACGGCATCCGATTAAACGAGCAGCCTATCCCCGCCACGTACCTGATTCGCCGGGGCACACTGGTGATTGTTCCGAAGTCTTATCTCAGATGGCGCTGCCGGTAAGATCACCGTTTCGCTGGAGAGCAACGGCAAGGAGATGACCCTTGCAGCCGCTCTGGATGAGCTCTCGAAAGATACGGGGATATCGATTATCCTTGATCCGCGCAGCGAAGCGGCTGCCCGGGAGATCAAGACCAGCACCAGCTTCCGCAATCTAAAGCTGATCAACGCCGTACGATTGCTGGCCAGCATGGCTGATCTGACTGTGATCACAGTGGATGGGGCGTTGTTTGTTTCGACAGCGGAGAATTGCAGGAAGCTGGAAGAGGAGATGGCGAAGGGTGGCGGAGGGGCGTGAGTTATTATCCCTTAATTCCTAATTCCGATATGCTTTGATCCCGGAGGGATCGAATCGGTTAGCCGGTGGTCGCGGAGCGCACCACCGGTTTTGTGTTTACGAAATAGCACCCCGGAGGGGTGCCATCGGGTTCGTCGTATGTTGAATTACTCCGAGGAAGAGTGGCTAACTCACTTGAAGCAACACACCCTTAACAGGGTGCTGGAAGAATAGATTCAAACAGAAAACCGGTGGTGCGCTGCGCGACCACCGGCTAACAGATGTGATCCCTCCGGGATCAAACGCTCGATTTGATCCCTCGGCATCAAGTTTCGATAAGAACCCTTCGGGATCAGCTAGCGATTGCTAACGGCTCGGCGGGAGCCTCGCCCTCCCGAGAAGTTTCGACTAGCGATTGCTGGCGGTCTTGATATCGTTCAGGGTATCAAACGATTCGCGAATCTCAGCGCCGGCTTTGACGATGACCGTCTTGGTTTCGCTTTGAACGACACCATCACGGACGACTTCAGCCTTCATGGTGTAGCGGTATTCCTGGCCATTCTCGAGGTCGGGAGTGGCGAAGGTGCGGACAGCCTTGTCCATGGTCTTGGTCAGTTGGCCATCGACATAGAGCTTGGCGTCAGCGGGCAGAGCGATGCTGACGACGGCTGGAGCAGGACTGGTGCTGTTCATTGTGGTGGGCTTGGTGCCAGTGCCGGGTGCGGGAGCAGCAGGAACGGCGGGCTGGGTGTATTCAAAGCTGGGTGGGTAGGCGGAGGTGTTGGTGCCGTAGCAGCCGGAGCAGGAACCGCTGCAACCGTAGCAGCTGTGGCCGCCGTAGCAGCTACCAGAGTAGTAGTAAGCAGAACCGTAGCAGCCGGAGCAGCTACCGTAGCAGGACGAGCCCCAGCAGCTTGAACCATAGCAACCTGAGCAGCTGGAATAGTACGAACCGGAGCAGCTACAGCTGCCGTAGCAACCACTGCATCGGCTGCCATGGCAGCCGCCGTAGCAACTGCAGGAGCAGCTACCCCAGCAACTGGCCCCGGTGCAGCCGGAGCATTGGGTGCGGTGGCAATCGAGCGTGGTGGCCGGCGAGGTTAGTGCGGCCATCAGAACCAGGCTATACATCGTGCATCCTCCAAGATGAGCTGAGGTTCCGACGTCCCCCGCCGTGTATCCTCAAGCAATCAAAGTTACAGTGCTGATGTTAAAATGGTAAAGATATAGTTGCAACAATCAACTGGGTAATTTAGGGTATTCATGAATGATGTGCGGGTGGAATAGTCGGAATGGTCGTTGCAGATGGTAGATATTAACAGGAGGCCATGACAGCCTGAAGCGCGAGCGAGGGTGCACCTTGCGATTGCACGCGCCGCCTCGCTTGCGCTTCAGGCTGTCATGGACAAAGCATCCTCGCTGAAGCTGGTCGTAACAGCTTCGCTCGTTTCAACTTCATTATCACCGACCTGGTTTTCACCCTGCCTGGCGGACGGGAGTTAGTTCCGGCGGCTTGATCGGCATGGGTGGTGGCGCCGGCTGCTTCTCCTGTGCGCGTCTGTTTTTCCAGCCGTTTCAGGGCAATCTCCTTGCGGAACAGGTAGTCCTGATACATGGCGGGAGAGTGCTGGTAGGCTGAATCCTCGCCAAGCATGATCGTGGGGAACTTGGCACGGTTCATGGCCCGGTGTACGGCGGATTTGGTGTAGCCATTCCGGGTGAGGAAGTTGTGGAGCTCGTATTTTGGAAGGGTGCCGCCCTGGAGCATGTCTTCCGCTGCCTGAATGATCCTTCGATCTTCTTCGACAATGTGATCCTGATTCGGCACCCAGGTAGCGGGGCTGCGGCTGGGGCGGGCATGCTCGAACGGCTGAGCGGGAAACGGTGCGACGTGGCCATCGGTATCAATGTTGATTTTGAACTGCTGGCCGACGGGGCCCCGTTGATTCTTGGCGATGGTCATGATGCGCTGGGCCGGGTTGATGGGATGCCAGTGCAGGGTTAAGCCGAAGCGGGCGACATCGGAGCCGTAACGGGTGAAGGGGCCATACTGGCGGTTCTCATGGAGGCCGTTGCGGCGGGGGATGAGGATGGTGCAAAAGAGTTCGTGGGCAAGGTTGCGCAGGCCGTTCCAGAAGTCGAAGAGCATTTTGTTGTCAGGTTCCGCCCCGAGTTCGAGCAGTTCTTCGAGTGAATCGATGACGAGCAGCAGAGGTTTGTGTTCCTTGATACTTGCCTCGATGAAAGCGAGCAGATTGGGAGCATTTGAAACGGGTTCGCCCTCAGTAACTGATTCAGGTTGATAGTGTAAGCCACGCATGGTGTCGTAGTTGGGCAGTTGCTGCTTCAGGAACTCGGTGGTCAGCGCCTGCTGCTGGGGCGAGGAGAGGTAGAGGATGGAACCGGGTTGTGGAAGCTCAGCGGTATGACTGAAGATCGCAGCCAGGCTGGTAGCAAGGATCGATTTGCCGACACCGGAAGCGCCATCGAGAAGAACGAGTTCGGCGACGGGCAGCAGATCACGGAGCAGCCACTTGCGGGGGAAGAGGGGTTGCGTCGGGACGAGGGAATGGAGTTCTGGCATGGGGCACCTCGGAGATAATGTACACTTGAACGGTATAATACAATTGTACACTATTGAGTGGCCAGAGGGCGATGAGGATTATTCGGGGTGTGAGACGTGATGAGACTGGTAGTAAACGGAGGCCGTGCCACTGCGTGACAGCGGCGGGGAAGTGGTTGCCGTTGCAGTATAGTTGTCTCGCTGTCACGCAGTGTTAGGGTGCAATCGCTGGCAGCACTGTGCGAAGAGTACCTCGCACAGTGGCACGGCGCTAATGGGGATGTGTTATTGCGCCAGTTGTTTCTTTGAAGTTAATGCAAACAGGCCCCAGATCGAGACGAGGGCCCAGACTCCTTCGAGCAGGATGAAGCCGTACTGGAATTCCATGGCGGCGAGGATGGTCAAGGTGATGGAGCCGACAGCGTTGAGGGCGAGGTAGGCGAAGCCGTGTTGGTCCATTCGCCTGGCTTGGGATAAGCCAAAGGCGATCAGGATGAGCAGGGCGCCGGCGATTTGGATGGCTTGGAACATTGTTCTCGTCCTTGGGGGAAGTACGTAGCGATTGTGAGCGTCCCTCGCTAGCGCTTCGGGCTGGTAACTTAGCTTACGAAAAGTCATGATTACAAAGAGTGGGAGATATTTCATTATCAAACCCCTCTCTGGTTCACGATATAATTCAATACCTTTCTCGCTCCCATTGGATGGGAGGTTTCCATGAACGGAGCATTTGCACATCTGACAGTCTTTTCGAATGATCCTGCTTCGGAGAGTGAGATCAGTCGTTCGCTGCCAGCTGAGTGGCAGTGGTTTGTTGTTTATCTTCTGGTTGCATTGATCGTCCTTTGGGCTGTGCTTTCGTTTGCGATTGCACGCTACAGCGTGGTCAGACGGTCTCCGCCGTATTTGGAAAAGTTACCTGAGGCGGATCAGAAGGTCTTCACTGAGCACCGGTTGATTACGGATGACGGTCAAACCATTGGCAGTTGGTATGCCGAAGGATTGCCAGGTTGTCCGGTGGTGGTGCTGGTGCATGGGAATCAGAATGATCGTTCTCAGTGTCTGCCCTATGCCCGGTTGTTCAACGAACTGGGTTGCGGCACGTTGTTGATTACCATGCGTACCCATGGCGATTCCTCCGGAACGGTGAATGATTTTGGCTATGGCGCCCGGCAGGATGTGATCGCTGCGGTGAAGTTTCTGCGGCAGCGAGCGGCCGGACGTCCCATACTGCTGTTCGGTATCTCGGCAGGGGCGACGGCGGTGAGCTTTGCGGCCAGGGAGTTAGGCAATCAGGTGGTCGGGGTGGTGATGGAGGAGCCGTTCCTGAACATCATGACGGCGGTGGATCGTCGAACGAAGTTGATGTTGCCTTGGGGCCTGAGTCACATCGCCTACGCCGGACTGTATGCGGCGGCACGGATTGTTCTGCCACACTTCCCGATGATCTCGCCGGTGAATGCTGTGACGGGCATTCCGCAGAGTGTACCGATCTGGATTCTGGCGGGCGGCAAGGATACCAAGGCACTACCCGAAGAGGCTCAAGCGATTTATCAGAAGGCGAGTTCCCATGCTGACCTGGTGGTGTTCCCGGAAGCGACACATGAATCGCTCCTGGAACACGACCCGGCGCGGTATCGGGAGTTGGCGAGGAAGTGGGTAGCCACCGTGTCTATTTCTGTCTGATGAGCAATGTTTGTCACTTCTGTCTAGTTCTTTGCTGCATTTAGATGCGGCACGACTTCATAGAGCAGAAACAAGGGCATGCCATTGCCCAGGTGGCCGCCGAGATGGCCGTACCAGGCTTTCGATGGCGACCATTCGATTTGTTTCAGTCGCTGATATTCAACCGTGGCGGCGGGGATGGTGAAACCATTGAGGCCGGCGCTTGGCGTGTAGTAGCGGTCAGCGGTGCCGACGAGGCTGGTGCCCCAGTTGAGGACGGGGATATCGAGGCGCGAGTGGAATGAAACGATCTCGGCGCGGGTGGTGCGGAGTGCGGGAGTCAAATCATAGTTGGGGCTGACGGCAGGGGAGAGCAGGATGATGCGTTCGACTGAAGCGAGGGGCAGCTTTTCAGCGGCGAGGAGAACGATCATCGCCCCGGTGCTTCTGCCGACAAGGTAGATGGGCCGATCAGGATGGGCTGCCTGATATTCGAGAATCTGTTGAGCGAGTTCGTCAGCCTTCTGTACGAGATGGCGAATGTCCTGAATGTCTCGAATGATGCGGCCTTTGCCGTGCGACCAGTCGAAATCGCGGACTTCGAGCGGGCTGTCGGCCTGGCGCAGTGACCATTTCATGATGCCGGCGAGATTGGTGATGGAACCGGCACCGCCGGCGACGAAAACGACACCGGGAGCATCGCCGGCGTGGAGTGCGAGGGTGTTTAGAAGGATCAGCAATATTGTGAGTGCAAGACGGTGCATGGGGTATCTCCACAAGTGGTGGGGAGATAGCCAAAAGCAAGGCGAGATGCAAGGGAAGTATCGAGATGAAAAATGATGGGCTTCGCCACGATTTAGAACCCCTCACCCCCAATTAGAACCCCTCACCCCCAACCCCTCTCCCCGGTGTGGAGAGGGGAGTAAGGACTACTGCTACATTTCCCGCCCCATAAGGTAGTATGGAGGTGGCGTGTATTCCGTTGAGGTCCGAGTCCCATGAGTCCTTGTCTGACATCCATTCAACTGGAGCAGTTGGTGCAGGGGCGGCTGGATGCCGGCGAGAGTGTTATTGTGTCCAAGCATCTGGAAACGTGTCAGCAGTGCAGGCAGACGGTGAATTCGATGAATGATTCGCAGACGGCACGGACGAGTGTTCAAGAGTTGATGGGAGGTCAGCCTCACCGAAACCAGGACCATCTGCTCTCAGCGAAGACGCTGGTGCGGGAGCGGTCGGTTCCGGCCATGCAGGTGTTTCCGATCATCGAAGGGTACGAGATTCTTCAGGAGCTGGGCCGGGGAGGCATGGGCATCGTCTATCAGGCGGAACAGCTTTCGCTGGAGCGGCTGGTAGCTTTGAAGGTGATGTTGCCTGGTAGCGGCTTCAGCCAGAACGAGGCGGAACGATTTCGGGCCGAAGCGCTGGCGGTGGGAATGCTCAAGCATCCGGGCTTTGTGCAGATTCATGAGATCGGCGAATGGCACCCGACCAGCCATCAGACGCTGCCCTACTTCTGCCTGGAATATGTAGAAGAGGGCGGCCTCGACAAGCGGTTGAAGCAGCAATCGATGCCGGCCCGTGAAGCGGCGGAGCTTGTCGAACAGTTGGCCTGTTCGATGCAGGTAGCTCACGAAGCTGGGCTAGTGCATCGTGATCTGAAGCCGGCCAACGTGCTGCTCAGCAGTAGCGGGCAGTCGAAGATCGCCGACTTCGGGCTGGTGAAGCGGCTTGATATCGGGTCGAGTCAGACGCTGCCTGGTTACGTGGTGGGCACGCCAAGTTACATGGCACCCGAACAGGCCAATGGACATGACGTTGGCCCGGCTGCGGATATCTATGGGCTGGGAGCCATCCTGTACGAGATGTTGACGGGGCGGGCACCGTTCGTGGGGACGACGCCGCTCGAAACGCTGGTGCAGGTGACGGAACGCCTCCCGGTGCCACCCCGACAGTTGCAGCCGAGGATACCGCGCGATCTGGAAACGGTTTGCCTGCGCTGTCTGGCCAAAGATCCAGCGAAGCGTTATGCCAGCGCAGCCGATCTGGCTGATGACCTGCAACGCTTTCTAGATGGCAAGCCAACCGTCGCCCGGCCGCCAGGTGATTTGGAACGGCTAATGATGTGGTCGCGCCGGCACCCGGCTATCGCGCTGCTCACCACGCTGCTGGCCGTGGTGATTGTGACCAGCCTTGTCGGATTGACGCTGCTCAACCGGCGCAGCGAAACATTACGCCAACAGGCGGTGGAGGAGCGAAACAGCGCCCTTCAAGCCAAGCTAGATATGGAGCAATCGCAGAAGGGGACGTATGCCCTCAATCAGTTTCTGCTCGAACACATTCTGACAGCGCCGATGCAGATGATCTCGAAGAAGGGCAAGAACATGACGCTGCTCGATGTCATCGACTATGCCGCCCCCAAGGTGCCGGGAGCCTTTGCGGGGTTTCCCGAAATTGAAAGCTCAATCCAGGATGCCTTCGGGCAGACCTGTTCGATGCTGGGCGAGTACGAGAAGGCAGTCGTTCATTTGAAACGCGCGCTGGAACTGCGGCGACAGTATCTGGGGAAGAACAATGAGTTCGCGATCGAGTCGCAAGTCAGCCTGGCTAACGTGCTGATCTTTCGGAGCGAACTTGATCAGGCGGAGCCTCTGTTGAAGGAGGCGTATGCCTACCTTCGGGAGAATATGGGGATGGAGCATCCCAAGACGCTCAAGGTTCTGGGCAACTATGCTCATCTCCAGGCACGGCGGAGTCGCTTTGTGGAGGCAGGGGAACTCTATCAGACGCTTTATGAGTTGAAGCAGCGTCATTTGGGAGCGATGCATCCTGATACGCTGGAAGTGCGGATGGGGCTGGCCGACGTGCTTCAGGCTGAAGGGAAGTTTGCCGAGGCGATTGAGCACTGTCAGGCGGTGGCCGACGCCTATGCGGTGCAGTTGGGCGAGACGAACCAGGGGACGATTGTCGCTCATCGCAAGCTTGGCGATGCGTTACTGAATGGTGGTCACCCTGATCAGGCGGCGCCGATCTTGGAGAAGACGCTCCAAGGGTATCGAGACTACATCAGCAAGAAGCATCCCAGCCTCTTTTCCACGCAGGCTTCGTTGGCTGACGCCTGGCAGCAGCTCGGCAAGCTTACGGAAGCGGAGGCGGGATTTCGTGAAGCGCTCGCCGGCTACCGTGCCACCATGCCCGCCAACGATTGGCTCATTCCTGTGACACAGTTCAGGCTCGGCAGTTGTCTGGCACAGGAGAAGCAGTTCGAGGATGCGGAACGGCAGATGAAAGAAGCGTTCGCTCTTTTGGAGAAGGCGAACTTCGTGCCCGCCAGTCGGCGGAGGGACTGCTATCAGAGGATGATCAACCTCTATTTCAAGTGGGGGAAGGCGGAGCAGGCGGCGGAGTGGAAGGAGCGGTTGGGAAAGTTGACGAAGTGATTTTTCCTCGCTTCCAGGCTCTGCTTGGGAACGAGTAGCGAGTCTGGCTCCTCCCCTTACCAAGGGGAGGTTGGGTGGGGTTCTTTCAAATCGCTCAACCCCCTCTAACTCCCCCTTGGTAAGGGGGAGAACCAGAGCCAAAAATCTGTTGCACTTACCCCCACCTATCGTAAACTGCAAAGCATCTCCCTTTGTGAGGTTGGCTTGCATGTTGCGATCATCGTTCATCTATCTGGGGCTTGGCTTTATCATGGCACTTTTCACGTCGGCGGCGAATGCACAGAACCGGGGAACGATTGAGAAGAAACAGTGGGGCAAGATGCCTGATGGGACGCCGGTCGAGTTGTTCACACTGACCAACAAGAATGGCATGGTCGCCAAGATCACCAACTATGGGGGCATCGTCACTGAGCTCCACACGCCCGACAAGAACGGCAAGCTGGCCGATGTGTGCCTGGGGTTCGATAACCTCGACGCCTACCTGGCGGGGCATCCCCACTTTGGTTGCATCACCGGCCGGGTCGCCAACCGTATCGCCAAGGGAAAGTTCACGCTGGATGGCAAAGACTATTCGCTGTTCATCAACAATGGACCGAACAGCCTACATGGCGGCAAGGTGGGTTTCGACAAGAAGCTGTGGACGGTGATGTCCGAAGTCGATGGCCCCGGCTACGTCGGCGTCAAGCTGCACTACACCAGCAAGGATGGCGAGGAGGGCTACCCCGGCACGCTCAGCACGTTCGTCACCTACACGCTGACTGATAACAGCGAACTGAAGATTGACTACGAAGCGACGACCGATGCCCCGACGCCAGTGAACCTGACGAACCACGCCTACTTCAATTTGACGGGTGGCAGCGAGGATGTGCTGGGGCACAAGCTGAGCTTGAACTGCTATCGTTACACGCCGACCGATGACACGGGTATCCCGACAGGGGAGATCATGGAAGTGATCGGCACCCCGCTCGATTTCTTTACCAAGGATGTAGCCTTGGGGGAACGTATCAAGGTGCTTCAGGATACGCCGACCAAGGGGTATGATCACAACTTCATCATCCTGTCGAACGCTGACATGCTGAAGCTGAGCATGGAAGCACTGGAGAAGAAGGCGAAGGAATTGGGCAGCGCTCATCCTGATGTGGTGAAGGCCCGGGTGGCGATGGAAGCCCAGGTGAAGTACCTGAAGGAACATCCTGAACTGATCAAGACAGCGATGAAGCGAGTTGCCGTGCTGACCGAGCCGAAGTCGGGCCGGGTGATGACGGTGCATTCGACGGAGCCAGCAGTGCAACTTTACACCGGCAACTTCCTCGACGGCAAGTACACCGGCAAGGGCGGCGTGAACTACAAGCAACACACGGGAGTATGCCTGGAGACGCAGCACTACCCCAATTCAGTGAACACGCCGAGTTTCCCGACGACGATTTTGAAGCCGGGCGAGACGTATCGGCAGACGACGGTGTATGGGTTTGGGGTGGAGAGGTAGAGAGTCTGGTTCCCCTCTCCCTCCCGGGGAGAGGGGTTAGGGGTGAGGGGTTGTAGATCGAGTTCACCCGAGTTGGTATTTTGGTGTTGTTAGTATCGAGTTCTTCAATCTGAAATGTCGATTGAGGAACCCCTCACCCCCGGCCCCTCTCCCCAGGAGGGAGAGGGGAGAATGGCACTCTCTTTACTGATAGCTCTAAAAAGTTTCAGTATTATCGAGAGCAACGATCTCGGTAGTATGCAATTCATTTCTTCAAGGCCCTGAGCGTTTCCATTGCCGCGGCTGCAACCTTCGGATCTGAATCGGCAAGTAGTACGATGACATGTCGCTCGGCCTGAGCATTGTCGTTCTTGACTCTAATGGCAATCACGGCGGCCAGGCGCAGTTCTCGTTCATTATCCTGCATGTAATCATAGAGAACTGTTGGTTTGAATCTTACAAATCGCTGCACCAGCGCCTGTCGGGCCAGCTCCTTGCTTTTCTCGTCGGGCAGTTGCGGAATGGCGTCTACCAGGGCATCGGTGAACGCGTTGCCACGACCGGACTGGAGTTGCTCGAGAAACTCGGGCCGCTTGTTCTGTGGGGCAGCGAGAAGTTTGGCGAGTATTTCTTTCGCGGCTTCACGAGGTTGAATGGGCCTTTTGACGGGCGGAATGAACGGCGGAACAAAAGTTGCTTCCACTAAACTCCCCAGCAAATTGGACCTGGCCAGGAACAATAGAGCAAAGGCAGTGTCCACATTTTCACCCAGCCAGAAGTCTAAAGTCCAACTACCATTCTTGTTTTGTTTTGAAGTGAGAAGCCGAGCACCCTGTCATACCAGTCCTCTCCATTCCACTTGCGCCAACTGAGGACTTCCGCCACTTCCTGGACAGACCAGAGAAAGTAAGTGACATGCGTATCGCCACCTTTTTCATTGCAGTTAGCATGGAGCATGCTGAGTATGAAATCGCGAGACCTGTCTATTTGAGAATCTTCGTCGAGAATCGTGCCAAGATAAATACTGCTCTTTGCATTTGCAGTTGGAAGAGATACTTCCACACCGGCGTGGAGAGCAATGGAGAGAATGCCTGCACAGGTCGTGGATCCCAGGGGCTTGCCCTTTTCCAATGACTGATATGACCAGCCACCCTGTGCATTTTGCAAGGCACGCATCGACTGCTCGCACTTATCCATGGCTTTCTCGATGCGGCGGCACAAATCCAAAGGAACGGAGAAACGGGCTACCCATAAGGCCATCATCGCAAACTGGGTGTTGGAGTTGTCGGGAGTTGCGCCGTTCTGAAGTCTGGATCCCCAGCGGGCCGTCGGGAGTTTGCCCCGCTAAAATCTTCTCCACCAGTATCACCAGTAACCTGGTGTCCTCGCTTCTGATGCCGAACAGGTAAAAGTTGGACAGTTGAAGCAGGAAGATGGTGGAAAGACTGACGCTGTAGGTGGAGCTGTACGTTGGATCAATCGCCTTATCCCGAATCACCCTGGCTGCTGCCTGTATTTGCAGATTTCTGACGGGAACGCCACTCTTCAACAGGGCGAGGCTGCATAGTGCAGTCATGCCGACGACCTTGTCGTGTGTTGGCGATGCGTCTCCGTGGAAACTCCAGGTGCCTGCGTTGGTCTGTGATTGTTTCAGGAACTCGACGCCCCATTCCATGCAGGGTTTCACTCTTTCCTTCAGAGGCTCTTGTGCAAGAATCTTCGGTTCGTTGCTGCTCAGTAACGCTAGCAGCACAAACGATACAACAAGGATGAAGCGGAGCATGGAATACCCTCGCCAAAGCGACTGGTGTGCTGATTCACAGTAACATATCAAGGCTCGCTTGCCAATCAGTTATTCGTGCACCCGATTCCTGATACTCAAGCAACCATCAGAGCCACCATCCATGAATACCTCCGGCCCACTCCTTGTCCGCCATGAAGGCCACACTCCTCGTGAACGAAGCACCTGTGGTTGGCGAGATCGCACGGGTGCCATAGTTTGCGGTACTCCGCTAACTATGTTGCGGAGGCAGGAGCACCTGTTCCTGGTTGACTCGTCATCAATCCTGGTTGACAATGGCAGAGCCTTGCTGCTTGGAGTGGAGAAGTAATACTCAATCAAAAAGAGGGCGACATGGGTTTCTTTGACAAGTTGCTGGGGCGCAAGAGTTCCGCAAACAAGCCGATGTTTGCTCAGCCGGCTAGCGTGGATCGGTCTCTGGCTAAGCATTCTGCTGCGGTGGTACTTGCCCCGAGCTTGTCGGGAAAGCCCTATGTGTCTGAGGTGAAGAAGCTGGACCCAGCTGGAATGATGTTGTGCTACGAACAGCAGGGGATGAAAATCCTTTTGGATTGCGATGCGTTCGAGTATCAGTTCGGCGAAAAGAAAGGCACGAACCCCGCTCAGCAGGATTTAGATGCGCTCTGGCCGCGCGTGACTCGGGTCTGCGTGCTGGAAGGTTGCACGTATCGCGGTTGTGTCAGGAGCAGTGACGTTTTGTTGAATACGAAAGATGCCAGGGCGATTGAGAAGCTGGCTGATTGCATGAAGATCTCGGAAGATCCTGGCTCGTTCAAGCATTGTGCATGCCTGGGCGGCCCGGCGATGGAGTTTTACTCCGGTTCCGAGTTGATGGCGATTATCGGCCTGCATCATGGACATACTATTCGATGGAAGCGCTGGCACGATGATGCCACTCTCCTGGACGGCGAACGACTCAGCCAATGGCTGGTTGACCAGGGAATAGCACGCCCCAGGCTGGAGAAGATCTACCAGCGCAGCAATAACTTTATCTTTGAGCCTGAGGAACTTCCGCCTTTGGTCAGGCAGGCAGAGGAGTCTATTGCCCAGGCTCAGCAATGCATGATCGATGGCCATCCTCAGCTTGCCCTGGCCCATTGTGATCAGGCGTTGCGGTTTGATCCGGAGCATCGTGGCGGCTATGCGTTGCGTGGGGTGATCCATTTTCATCTGGGACAGAATCAGGAAGCCCTCGCTGATTTGATGTCGTCGATCGAACGAGGATTCCGCCACGACGATACCTTCTTCAAAACGGGCGTGCTCCTCATGGAGGCAGGACGAATCGAAGAAGGCTCCGCAGCCTGTGCCCAGGCTCTCTGGTACAACCCGGAGAATCCCGGGGCACTCAACGAACGGGGACTGGCTCGGGCCAGGCAAAACCAGTTGAACGAAGCCTATGACGACTTCACTAGTGCGATCAGGTTGCTTCCCAAGTGGGTGGGGCCGCGGATGCATCGGGGGATGGTGCAACATCAGCGAGGGCAACTCGAAGCGGCCATCAAGGATTTCGATGACGCTATTGAGCTGATGAAAACCCAAGGGCATATGGAGGATGTCAAGGACTCGCGGGTAATATTGGCAACGCTTTATGGCCGCCGGGGTGATGTGAAGCTGGATCAGTTTCGTGAGTCTGAAGCGGAAGCGGATTTCGCCCTGGCTAGGGAACAACATCTGGATGCTACCCAGACTTTTCTCTGTGGGCTTTGGATGCGTCGAGGCGAACATCAAAAGGTGGATGAGGTGATGTCGGCCTATCTGGCGAATCATCCTGAAGATCCTCAAGGCTATATGAGTCGAGGGCAGGCCCGGGAGATACTGGGACATCACGAAGGCGCAGTCGAGGACTACTCGGCTGCCCTGCGGTACAGCAGTGAAAAGTCGGCCGGTTACTTCTTTCGGGCCAGGACGAGATTGCGGCAAAAGAGAAAAGAGGAAGCCCTGGCCGACGTCAACGAGTATCTACGTCTGGTTCCGGGCGATGCCGGTGCTCTGTTCATGCGGTCGAAAATCTATCAGGAAAAAGGGGCATTCAGCCAGTCGATTCAGGATAAGAACGCCACGCTGCACGCTGCTCCCGATCAGCCTGACTTCTGCAACAGCCTGGCTTGGCTGCTGGCGACCTGTCGGGAAGATGCGTATCGAGACGGGCCTCGCGCTGTGGCTTTGGCCCGGCATGCGTGCGAGGTGACGAACTATGCGGGTTCGCATTACCTGGATACGCTGGCAGCGGCGCTGGCGGAAGCTGGTGAGTTTGAAGAAGCGATCCACTGGCAGACTAAGGCGGTAGAGCAGACATCTCTGGATGAGCCCTCAGGCAGGCGGGCACGGTTAGCGCTGTATCAGGCGCGGAAGGCGTATCGAGAGTAAGGCAGGGTGACACAGAACTGCTGTACTCAGCAGATCAGTGGGGAACCTGGCGATGTCAATGGCCTCGCAGCACTGATCTGTGGCGTCCCACAGTTCAGTGCCACGTCTTATCAACTTCTCTACGTGGTACAGTAGAAGAATGGAAGTTGACGTAGCATCGTTTTCAGTTGAGAATGCCGCTGGTGTTTTGACCTGCCTGGGGCGAAGGTGATGCGTGCAATTCCTGAAGGTTGGCCGCCTTGTGCTGGGATCTATCTGGCTCGGACTGGCAAGGTACAGCGGTGGGTGGCGATTGCGGCTGTCGTCGTTGCTGTGATGGGCATCGGTCTTTATGTGGTGGGGCGGGCGCTGGTGGATGCTCCCAACCGGTTGAGTGATGTGTTTCAGGTGTTGGGTGTGGGCGGGGGAGGAATTGCCGTTATCCTGCTGGGCTTGTGCTGGCTGTCGTGCTGGTGGGATAATCGGAAAGAGCGCCGGCAACTCCAGGCACTCTTTGAAGGTGACTACCTGGTGCATTGGACCTTCAAGAAGAGTGATTACGCCAAGGCGTATCAGTTCAGCGATGATGTGCCGGAACGGTTGGAGGCCTACATTGGTCGGGACATGGCTTACTTTGCGGCGGGGAGTGTTCGCTGGCATCCCCGTCCGCAGCATCTGGTGGAAGCGGCAGTTGTCGATATCCCGTCAGGCAAGTTCGTCTTCATCAAGACGATGATACGGTATGTCTTGTCCTCTGTGCCACCCACGTACTGTACGACACTGATTCCCGTTCCCGCCGGGCAGGAGGAGAAGGCGAAGGAAGTGGTGGAGGCGATCAGGGCGGAGATAGTGACATAGAATCGTGCAAAGTTTCAGGCTGAGACCCTAAACATGATCAATCTACAGAAACACCTCCCATGAATAACCCTGAATATACCGGCCCACTGCTTGTCCGCCATGAAGGTCATACGCCTCGTGAACGAAGTACTTGTGGTTGGCGCGATCGGCTGATCAGCCGAGAGGATGCGACGCTATCTCCGGCGGCGTGGGCACATGCTGTTGATATTGATAGAGCCAGACTGCATTATCACAAGCGATCCACTGAGTTGTACTACGTTCTTGAGGGAAGCGGGGCGGTGATTCTGGATGGCGTGGAGCAGCCTGTCGCTAAGGGTTCGCTGGTTCACATTCCGCCGGGCGTGGTACATGGTGCTCGGGGGATGATGCGGGTGCTGGTTGTGGGCATACCGGATATTGGGGAGGATGATTATTTTGAACCAGTTCAGGGGTAGGGCGATACGATGAAGCGTGCCAATGCATAGCAGCCCCTGAAAGGGGCGACCGGGAAGTAGCTGGCTGCGTTAGCTGCCAGTTTGAAAATGAGCAATCGATAGAGCCCCGCAAGGGGCGATTGGGATAGAACCCACATTCCAATCGCCCCTTGCGGGAGCTCTCATCCGTATTTCCATTCGACTGGCAGCTGCGCAGCCAGCTACTTCCCGGTCGCCCCTTATCAGGGGCTAACCTTCATAACGCTGTTCTTTATTGTGATCAAGAAACAGCAGCATTTCTCTGTCACAACCGCCGTGGCCATCGGTATGGGAAGCAACCAACGCCTTACTGAGTGTGGCAACACTCGGAGGGTAACCTTCTTTTACAGGATGACTGTCATGTCTCAACGATTTCTGGCACTGTGCTGTTGCTTCATTCTTCCCGCGTTCGCTTCGGCGGAACTGCCCCCCGGCACTTACGATCAACTGCGGAGGGAGTCTGAGGAAGCATTGATGATTCAAATCACCAGCGTTCGGGTGGAACGGAACGGCGATTACAAGAATGTCACGCTCGAAGCCAGGGTGTTGCGAGTGGGGCGTTCCAAGTCGGGGCTGGCCAAGGATGATAACATCACGATCAAGTACGAAGTTTCCATGGTTCCGTTTCCCGGGCCTCGTCCTGTTCCCATTCTGAACAGGAACCAGACGTACCCGGCTTTCTTGAGGAGCAATGGCAGTTCGTATGAGCCGGCAGCGTATGGGATGAGTTTCAATTCGCGGCCGGAGTGATACCCCTCACCCCCGACCCCTCTCCCCCGGTCATTACACCCCGGAAGGGAGAGGGGGAAATACTACCTTCTACTTTGATAACTGCCAGACGTGGATGCCTTCTTCGAGGTCGGGGCTGGCGCCGACGGTGATGAGGTAGCGGCCATCCCTGGTGATGTGGGTCTGGTAGGGGAGGCCCTTCTGTTCGAAGATCACCTTGCCGGTCTGGGCGTCCATGACTTTGGCGTCGCGCCAATAGTAATAGGTGGTGGGCTTCTTGCCGACAGCGGCCTGTTGCACCTTTTCATTGACGACGTGCTGGGTGTAGTGAGCAATCCAAGTAGGGCCGGCGTCCCAGAAGATGTCGGGCAGTCCCAGACTATGGCCGCCGAACCCGCCGACGAGGGATTCCTTCTTCAGCGTGCTGAGCGGATCGTCGGCTGACATATCAAACGAAGAGCAGACGCGACGGTAGGCTTGCACGGGATGGGGTGATGGGGCGGCGTTAACCGCTTTGGACTTATCGTCTTCTTCCATCGATTCCAGGTACGCCAGGTTGCCCTTCCAGGAATGGAGCATTTGCCACGTCGTAGCAGGGGGGAGGGTGAATTCTTTCTGGACCTTGCCTTCGGGCCACGAGTAGATGGCGACGTTGACGTTTGATCCTTTATTGGTTGCGCCTTTATTCAGGCAAAGGGCCATTCGCTTTCCATCGGCCGAGAAGGCAGCGCACTGGGGAGCCCCTTTTGACTCGGTGCAGTCGATCGTGAAGGCAACTGCTCCGTTAGTGCAGGAATAGATGTTGAGTTGCTCGCCGAAACCTTTGGTGAAGGCCCAGAAGTATTTGCCATCGGGGGAGAAGCAGGTCGCGCTGCTTTCAGAGAATGCGCCGGGGCTTAGGGTGACGACGTTGGGGATTGCCTCGCCACGCTTCTTGCCGGTCTTGAGATCGTAGAGTTGCAGCGTGTTGAAACCATAGACATTCTGGCGGGTGGAGGAGTAGGGCTTGGGGAGCGTGACGAGCAGGGTTTCGCCATCGGGGGTGGCATCGAACCGGGCTTCCTGCCAGGCCTTGCTGTTGGCGGCGAGTTCGTCAGAGTCGATGCCTTCGATCAGGTAGTTCTGGAGTTCTTTCCCATTCGATAGGTCGATGCGACCGATGCTGAGGCCGAGGATATTGTTTCTCTCGACCTTGTAGTTGAGCGTGAAGAGTTCTTTGCCATCGGGTGTGGTGGTAAGCAGCCTACAGGGGCCGGTCGTGGGGGTGGACCAGAGAGGTTTGTTTGCCGGTGGTTGGCCCACGAGCAGTGCGGTGCTGAAGAGGAGGCATGCTAATGTCAACGATTGACGCATGGTACACCTTCCTTGGTGAGAGTAACGGTTGGTAATGTTCGTGGAGTATAGACGAAAGCGGCGTGGTGGGGACAGGTCAAGTTGATGTTGGTGGGGAGTTTAATCAGCAGGCCACTTCTACAGTGTTGATAACACTGACTTGTCACTTCTTCTCCAGGCCGGGCAGTGGTATTTCCACTCCATTCGGAAGGGCGACGTAGCCGGATTGACTCAGCCCCGCTCCGAAGGCGAGGCCTTTTGCATTGAAAGAGACGGTGAGTTGGGCCGTCTTGCCCCAGGCGAGAAGCAGTGTAGCACCCACCCTTGCACTGCTCGATGACTTGCCGAGGATTTCAACGGCTTCCATCTCGGTCATTCCCACTCGAAGACGTTTGAAGTGATCTGCCGTGACCCGGTCGACTGGAAGGTGGGGCGAAAAGCAGCCGGTGATTCCGGAGAGTTTGTCATCCTTGAAGGTGGCGACGATGTGCGTGTCGTAGTTCCAGGTCCACTGGGCCAGGGCTCCGTCCGGGCCGGGCATCTTCATCTCGGCGGGCGTCCCGATCAGTTTGAGTACATCGTCCTGGGTATGTTTGAAGGTGCCGGCTTTCAGCGTTTCACGGAGTTCGTCGGCGGTGGGGTGTTTGGATTTGGGTGACGGGTCTTGCGTGAACAGTGTGAGGAGTACGAGGAAGAGGGGCATGGTGTTCTCCGCTGGTTAGTTGTGGCGAGGACACCATGATGGGCTTCGCCTTGATCTAGAAACCCCTCACCCCCGGCCCCTCTCCCTTAGGGGGAGAAGCTTTCCTTGATGCATTTCGGTCTTACTCAGCGTCGCGGGTGATCCGGAATTGTTTAGTGGTGTTGGGCACCGCTAGTGGTGTTATCGTTTGATTATGCATTCCGCCGAGATTGGCGACGAAGTTTTGAAAGTCGTGCAGGTTCTGAATGCCGAAGGCAAGTTGCAGGGAGAAGTCGAGCGATTTGTTGCCAGCATCGAAGGGTTCGTTGGGGGCGAGGTTGCGGAACCAGCGAAGCTTCTGCGTCTCATTGAGATTATTGGGAGGAAGTAGCGGCGAGCTCACCGGCATTTGCGAGGTGCCGTGGCAACTCAGGCACGAGGATAGCGAATTATCGACAGGTCCATTGCCACGACCGGCCCAGCCCGTGGTCTTTGGGGGAGTTACGCCGGAGGGGGGATTGCCTCGATACTTCATGATGGGCGAATCAGGGTTCACCCACGATTCTACAGGCTTGGTGCCCGCCATGAAATCGCTCAGCTTGAGCGCGGGATCGTCACCCCACATGAGCGTAACCGGTGTCAGTTTCTTCCACGGGTTAGGGTCAGTGGCAGCGCTGTCGTACTGGAAGGTGCCGAAAATCCATCCCCCCCTTGGAAGAACGACTGTCCTTAACTGCCACATCGATTTGCAGCAGCCTGACTTTATTGTTCTTGATGGCATTGACGTCCTGGCTGCGATCAAGGTCAGCGAACCATTCGGGTAAGCCGGCCAAGAAGGGAACTGCAGTGTCGGTGGCGGTGGTAAAGAGCAGTTTGAAAGTGACCGTGCCTTCAGGGAAGCTGACGTTATCGATACTGGGCTGCGTGGGGTTTTGCCAAACCTGCCCGATACTGAAGGCGCCACGGGCATTGTAAAACCCGACAGCGAAGTTGCGTGCCGACTGGTTTTGAGTGGCTGCCAGCTCAAAGGGGCGGGAAACCCGTTCACGAGTTAGACCGCGCACAAACTCGCGCCCGTTCTGTCCCCAATGCAGCCAGGGAGCATGGTACCATGGGCGGACGGTGTTCTGCTGAACGACAAAGTCTTTTTCGAGATTGCCCTCGTAACAATAGCTCAAGACTGCTGCGAGGTAGTCTGCCGGGTTGGTCTTAAAATCAATGGCTGCCCAAGGTAGCGTCTCGGCTGCCGGCAACATGGGCGGATAAGCCTGGCTGAGTAGAAACTTGCTGCCTGTCCAACCAGCGGGAGGCTGGTAGCCGTAGTCGGGAAACGTCCCAGCGTAGCCGAGGATCGTTACTGCAATCAGCCCGCAGATCGAAAGTATGAATCGCATGGGTCACTCCTTCCCAAGAAACTATTCATGCACCACAGTTAATAGCGTAATTTTCATGCCGGACGTTTGCCCATTCCACAGAAATGTGGATTTTTGCGGTCACATCGTTGTGGCAAGTCGTGAGGCTTTCTTGATCGACAGCCGTGTTATTTCGCAGGATTACCGCTCGTCCTGGCTGCGTCATTTGGCGACAACCGCCAGGACCTTCTTCTTCACGGTGCTGAAGTCGCTTTTGGGATCGAGCGTGCCGAAGTTGCCGTGTCTGCCATTGACCATCTCGCCGATGGCGGCGGTGAACACTTCGCCATCGAGACAGCCCAGTTCAAAATCAATGACTCGAACGAGCTTCGGGTTGGCCCCGATCGTCCAGACGCGGAAGCTGTAGGGGCGAACGATGCCATCTTTCTTCTCGGCCCGCTCTTTGGGGCCCATGTTATAGTGAACGTCGATCTTGTGCTTGTCCGTTTTGATGGAGCCGAGCAGCATCCAGGCCAGATCGTTCTTCGCCGCCTTGAACTTGGCCAGGGCGATGGCTGCATGATCGATCGCTTCCTGTTCCTTGCCCTGAGCGAAGAGGGCCTGGGACTTTCGGTAATGCAGCATCGGATCGTTGGGAGTGGTCTTGAGGGCAGCTTCGATTTTGTCGAGGTCTTTTGGCGGGTCGTCAGGTGCTGAGACTAGAATCAACAAGAAACAAACTATCGATGTCATGATGGTTTCTCGCATGCGAAGTTATTTTGGATGGTGCCTGACGGGTTGACTCTAACACGGCCAAACAGGGCTTCCAAGAGAATACCGGCGAGCCAATGCATTGACGCTGCGAGGGAGAGCCAGATTGCACTCAATCGCTACTTGACTGTTGAATTGTTGTCGGCCATCATCTTGTTGAACGAGAAGAATGGAGAAGAGCATGCCTCGCAAGACGTGGATGATTGGCCTGGGCGTTTCGCTGGCGGTGCTGGTGGTATCGCTGGTGATCTTTTTTGTGATGAAGCCGGGTGGTTCAGTGCAGCCGACGGAGCAGGCTTCTTCCAAGGAGGGGCCGCTGAAGAATCCGTTTCCGCCGTTGCCGTCGAAGGATGATCTGCCTGTGCCGCCGAAGCTGGGGGGCAAGGAGGAAGGCGGTTCAATGAATGTGACAGCTCTGGCAGCGGTCATCATTTCGGGAGTCGCTGCTTTGGCCACCGCCATCGGGACGATGACTTCGACGATGCTAGCGTTGTGGAAGGATCAACGGGAGCGAGAAGTGCATGGGTTGGAGGTAACGAAGCGGCAGAATGAGCTGGAGGGGAAGTAGCGGAGGGGCTTCGCCATGATCGAGGAACCCCTCACCCCCGGCCCCTCTCCCCAGGAGGGAGAGGGGAGATAGAGTGTCACCCTTATGACAATCGGCGTATGGTTATTTGCTTGTGTACCATGTGCCAGACTGATACAACGGATGCAACAACAGAATGAGGATAGCACCATGGCAAAGAAAGCTGCGAAGGCGATTAAGGGCGAGCGCACCTTTGAGGGAAGCTCGAAATCGGGCAAGTTGCAGAAGGCCCTCAATGCCGCTCTGAAAGAGTTGAACAAGGCTCTGGGCGAAGGCAAGGTAGCAGACGCTTCAGCAACATGGAAGCTGGCTACGGTTTCAGGAAACGTCGGCGGTATTGCCGGGCTGAACCGGTTGACGGTGACGATCAAGGCGACGAGGCAGCCGGCGTGGAAGTAATAAGTGCGGTGGGGTAGCACCTTTTGTCGCAATAATTGTAGGGATCGTTTGGATAGGCGATAGATGTTGTTAGGGGAGAGTTTAGCACTTAACTTACCTTACAGGACTGAGAAAGGGGATATTTTTGGCATTGCAAATTGCTGAATTATGTTTACACTCACCAAAACCTCTTTGGAGTTTCACCATGCGTTATCTGATTGTTTGTATGGCGGTTGTGTCTATGGCTAACGGAAGATCATTTGCACAATCTACCCCCCCCCCCCTGGAAACCCACCAGGCAGTGTGACTACAGTTGAAGTAGCATCTGTCGATTTAGTCAATCCGGGACAATATGAAGTCAAGGCGAGATACTACCTGACAGCCAATACTTTTACTTCAGTAGGTTGGAAGGCAAAAATAACAAGCTTAGATAACCCGCCCAATCGACTTCCTACACCAACTGCTCTTAACCAAGTAACATTTAATCCGCCAGGTCAACCGGACCCATGGTTAGTGAGTGGCATTCAGAGATTGAGTAAAGGAAAATGGAAAATTGAGGTTATTATGACATGGACACCAAATGGCGGTGGTGTCATGACTCTCCTTAGCACTAATTCAATAACCGTAGACGTACCTTAAGTACTTTCATAGGGGACATAGCCATGCGACGTGGAATCACTCTTGTTGAAACGCTTGTAGTCATCGCAATCATAGCATTGGTTATGTCCCTTATTGTTCCTGCAATCATGATGGCAAGAGAAAGTGCCAATGTGATCGCGGATAAGAATAAGCTGAGAAACGTAATATTTTCTACCCAATTAGTTGCTAATGATCGGAATGGAATACTTCCTAAGCTGAAAAGTGTATTTCCGGAGTTGCTAAGCAATTTGGAAGCTGGTGATGAGAATACAGACCGCTTCTCAACAATTGACATCCTTATCAGTACCAATGACCCCAATCAATTGAAGGCCTCATTTTCAAGTATTGCAGCAAACGCACAAGTATTCGCTGGAACCAAAAGGCTTCCTGCCAGCATCCACGATGGGGTCTCATACACCATAGGTTTTATTGAGAGATATTCTTATTTTGAGTCAAATGGCATGGGTCGCCACAACTATTGTTGGGGACGAGAGCTCCCAGGATTGATCTATAACTCTGATCTGACACCTGACCTATTTCAACATCGTCCTACGTTTGCAGATAATGGACCAGATGTCTGGAACAATGACTCGAAAGAATTTCGGAATAAAAACTCTCGGTTCGCCTATTTACATTGATGCATATCCAAAGAAAAGTGTTAACGGAATGACTGCCTCGTCAATTCCTGGACTAACTTTTCAAATTCGACCATCGAAGGTGAATTACGATCCTAGAATCCCACAATCAGCTCATGCAAGTATCATAGTTTCAATGCTGGATGGCAGTGTACGTCAGTTGTCAAGAAATATGAGTGAAGCAACCTTTTGGGCCTTAGTAACACCAAATGGTGGCGAAGTTACTATTGATGAATAGCGTGAATGCTCGTGATAAACTTCTATTGGCCATTTGAATGCAAAAGGCTGGCTTCTATATATAAGCTCTTCCACGTTAGTAATATGGCATATAGGCTCACTTGATCGCTGCGATAATCTGCTTGAAGAATTCATTGTCATTCCCCCGGTACCAGCGGAGGACGACGACTAGGTCGTGGTCGGGGTCGATCCAGATGACGTTCTGCCCGGCGCCGACTGCGGCGTAGCTGGACTTGGGTGTGTCGGGGCGGGCTTTGCCGTTGGTGTTGAGCCACCAGAGGTAGCCATAGTCGTTGCCACCGGGGCCGCCGGCGGTGGTGGCTTGTTTGATCCAGGCCTGTGAGATGATCTGCTTGTCGTTCCACTTCCCATTACGAAGCATGAGCAGGCCGAAGCGGGCGTGATCGCGGGTGGACATCCACAGGCCGCCACCCCAGCGGGTGCCGCCGGAGACGGAGGTCATCGTTTTGCCATCGACTTCAACATCGGAGTTGTGGTAGCCGTGGTAGGCCCAGGTGTCGGAAGCGCCGATGGGGTCCATGATTTCGGTCTTGAGCACTTCGGGCAGCGGACGTTTCCAGATACGGAGCAGCGACTGCGAGAAGCGATTGATGCGAACATCGTTGTATTCATAGAAGGTACCTGGCTCGCGCAGTTCACGAGGCTTGCGGGCGCCATCGCCGAACTCTTCTCTGCCCAGGAAGGTGTGGGGCTTGCCGAACATGGTGCCTTCCCATTCACTGGTCTGGCGGGCGTGCTGTTCCCAGGTGATCCTGGCGTTGTGCGGCGAATCGTAGCCGCCATCGGTGATGTAGTTCTTGACCGGGTCGGTGATGTTCTTGATGAGGCCACGATCGATGGCCAGGCCCAACAGAGTGGAGAGATAACTCTTGGCGACGCTGTAGGTGGGATCGACCCGTGTGATTTCGCCGAACTCGGCGACGATGTAGCCATGCCGGAGTATGATTCCGTTGACGCCGCCCCGCTCAGCAGGCATCTTACCGAGGACTTTGCCGAAGACCTTCACTTGGTCGGAAAGGTCCTTGGGGCGGTTGGTTTCGTGGCTCTTGGCCCAATCGATGGCGAGCTGGAGTTTGGCTGCATCCATGCCAACATCGGCGGGGCTGCGGGTTTGCCAGGAGTCTTTGGGCGGGTAGTAGGGGGCTGGTTGCTGGGCGTGGAGGGTGAGGGATAGGATGGCGAGAAGGACGAGCAGGAGGGTCGGTTTGTGGAGGGGCATGGGGTGGGTCCTGGTTTTGATGTGGTTTAGCAAGATAGGGTGCGACGAGCTGTATTCAGCGAGCCGCACCGCAAGTTTTAGTTGTCACCTCCGCCCGTAAACCGCTTGATACATGCCACGAAATTGTCAGCATAGGGCTCATAAAAGTTGCCTTCATGCTTGTAAAGGAAGACCGGATACTCTTTCTTGCCTTTCTGAACGTCGAAGCAGAAGAAGTCACCATGCTCTGTCTCTGCAAACATCAATCCATTGACAGCCTTTGATTCCTCATCTTCCAGATCGTCATAGCTGCTTCCGAATTCCAGCTTATCTGGTGTCAGTATCTTGGCGGTGAAACCTTCCTGTTCATCAATGTTCTTGAAAGAAGCTGGCCCCACTGCACATACGAAATCAAAATAGGACTTGGGGAGCTTTGCTTTTAGTCGTCGCTCAGTGCCCTTGATCTCATAGTCTTTCTTGGTTTTACGAGCATGCTCTTTGATATAGCCGCGAAACCATTTCGCATCTTCATCCGACAAAGTGCCTTCAGCGTGGAATGGAATACCCTTTGTCTCGAGTAGCTGAAGTTGCTCATTGATCCAAACTATTTCGTTCTTGTCTGGTGTCAGAGGTTGGCCACAAGTAGCTTCATAGAAGCCTTTTGCTTTGACTTTCTTCAGCAGATGAAGCAAACGAACGGATAGGAACAAATCTCGAGACATCCACTTGTCCCACCCGTATTCACACGAACCCCAGTTGGCAGACTTGAATATCTCATGCGTTGATTCGTTCGACATATTGGCAGTCTTAGGAAAACCCGGTACCGGAGTACCGAATAAATACTCACTGTACTGGGAACCGGGATGTGCGGATTGGGGCTCTTTACATTCTTTACAGCGTGGAATAGAAGGCATCACTTTGGCAGTCAGCACTTGTTGAATAGGAACTGCCAGAAGCCAGGGGGTCTTTTGAACCGTGCCAAGGTAGCACGTCGGATAGTAGTTACATAGATCTGGAGCAACCATATCGAAAATTCGACGCACTCGTTCACGAATGAGGAAGTTACCATTCTCTGCCAACGCTAATTCGTTGGGAGATAAGGTACGGCTCTTTACGAGATAATAGGGCTGAGGTATGTGATCGAGATCGGGGAAGCCGCATTTGGAGCATTTGGGGGGTAGCGGATTGATGGGGTCATGGAACATGTCCCGGCAATCCATTCGATCATCAGAACCACTTATACTTACACATCGCATGACTGTAAACCCTCTTCTTTATTTGATAGGCTACGCCTCGATTGAGGAACCCCTCACCCCCGGCCCCTCTCCCCGAGGGGGAGAGGGGAGGCGTTACTAACTAACTAACCCAATCCGACACCTTCTTGATGAACCGGGCCTGGCTGCCGTTCCATGTCCAGAGTTCGGTATGGCCGGCTGCTGACAGTGGTCCGTGCCATTGGCTTACTGATACCAGCCAGGGTTGTTCGTTCTGTGGAATATCTTCCGGCTCCCATTGGGTGATGGTGTAATCATCCGAGAGGACGATTTTCTGTTCGGGTGAAGTGTCAACGTGCCACGAGTATTGGGAGAACCATTCAAAGCTGCCCTCAGGATGCGTGTACATTTCATTCCATTGTTCCTTCTCGTCACGAGTTAAAAGGATGGTATGGATATTGTTTCGGGGCCAAAGGCGATCGGCGATTGAAATGGCGAGGGCGGGCATGCAGCAGATGGTTACGCTCATCTCACGGCCTAGTGCTTGCATGCCGTGGCCGAACTTATCCTGATAGATCTGTTGCTGGGCTCGTTCACTGTTGCTGAGCGATTCATCAGTCGGAAGCGGATAATCGATTCGACACTGATCAGCGAAGGCCCGGAGCCTAGGGAACCATTCGAGATAGAGCTTTTGTGTCTCTTCTTTCTTGTTGAGAAACTCATGTGTGAAGTTCGTGCCGTGCTGCCAGGTCATTTCCCGATAGTACTCGTGGTTCGCATGCAGCGCGGCAACTCTTGCTGCAAGATCGTGGGGTAACTGGAAGTCCTGAGGAGGGATAGCTTTCGCTTTACTGGAACAACGTACACAGCGGCCCTCCAGGCGAGTGGCTATCCGCTGCATGATCGATGTTCCACAGTCGATGCAATCGGTTCTGGGTTCGGGCATGATGATCGATCCCCTCAGTGGGCTTACGCCCACCGCTCGCAACTAGTAGTTTCCGCGCAGTCTTTGTTGAATCATCTCATCATCATACACACATCCCTTCCAGATGCCGCCACTGGCGTGAATGAGGTTTGCCCAGAGTTTGGTGTCGTCGGGGAGGTTGGCGTCGGGTTTTAGGTCGGGGCGTGGGGGGCGGGCATTTAAGATTCTAGTGCCTTCGGCTACGCCGAAGATCTGATCGCCGACGCCGATCAGGTTGACGGTGCCTTCCATCGTCTTGCGGTTGATGTGGATTTCGATGCGGTCACCGTCTTGGACTTTGCCGATGGGGCCACCGGCCAGGGCTTCGGGGGAGACGTGGCCGATGCAGGCTCCCGTTGAGACGCCGGAGAATCTGGCATCGGTCAGTACGGCGACTTGTTTGCCCCATTCTAAATGTTTGAGAGCGGAGGTGATCTGGTAGATTTCTTCCATGCCTGCACCCATCGGGCCTCGGCAGATCAGCACCATTACGTCGCCGGGTTGCAGTTCTTTCGTTTTGATGGCAGCCATCGCTGCTTTTTCGGTGGTGAAGACTTTGGCCCGCAGGACTTGATGATAGATGCCGTCGGCGTTCACCATGCTGGGGTCGATGGAGGTGCTTTTGATGACGCTGCCTTCGGGGGTGAGGTTGCCTTTCGGGAATGTGGCGGTGCTTGTGAGGCCTTTCTCTTTCGCCTTGGTGGGTGACATGATGACGTCACTGGGGTCGATGCCATCGCATTGGTAGAGTCGTTCGTGCAGACGTTTGCGGCGTTCGCTGTTCGGCCAGGCGTCGAGGAGTTTGCCGAGCGGTAGACCGGTGACGGTGAGGGCGGTTTCGTCGAGCAAGCCGAGTTCACGCAGGTGCATCATTACTTCGGGCACGCCGCCGGCGAGGTAGACGCGCACGGTGGGATGGCCGACGGGGCCGTTGGGCAGGGCATCGACGAGGCGGGGCGTTTTGCGGTTGTAGCTGATCCAGTCGTCGAGGGTCGGTCGTTCGACTTTCGCTTGATGCAGGATCGCGGGGATGTGGAAGAGCAGGTTCGTCGATCCACCGAAGGCAGCGAAGACGGTCATGGCGTTCCTGGCGGCGGCGGGGGTGATGATCTGCTTCGTCGTGATGTTGTTCTTTTGCATGTACAACAAAGCGTGGGCGGAACGGGTAGCAAGATCGAGCCAGAGTGGTTGGCCGGAGGGGGCGAGGGCGGCGTGGGGCAGGGTGAGGCCGAGCGCTTCACCGACGACTTGCGAGGTGGCAGCGGTGCCAAGGAACTGGCAGCCACCACCGGGGGAACCGCAGGCACGGCAGCCGAGTTCCGCCGCCTCTTGCAGCGTGAGCTTGCCTTCGACATAACGCACGCCGATAGTCTGCACCTTGCCAGCGTCTTCGCCATCGGCAGCGGGGAGCGTGACGCCGCCGGGGACGAGGATGGTGGGCAGATCGTGGCAACTGGCGAGGGCCATCATGGTGGCGGGCAGCCCTTTGTCGCAGGTGGCGATGCCCATCACGCCTTTGCGGGTGGGCAGCGAACGGATCAGCCGCCGCATCACCATCGACGCATCGTTGCGGTAGGGCAGGCTGTCGTACATGCCGGGCGTGCCCTGGGTGCGGCCATCGCAGGGATCGGTGACGTAGCCGGCGAAGGGGACAGAGCCAAGGCGTTTCAGTTCACGGGCTGCTTCGGCGACGAGCAGATTGACTTCCCAGTGACCGGTGTGGTAGCCAAGGGCGAGCGGGGAGCCATCAGTGTTCCGCAGTCCGCCGTGGGTGCTGAGGATGAGGAAGTCGCCGCCGGTGAGTTGCTGTGGTTGCCATCCCATGCCGACGTTTTGTGTCCAGCCGAAGAGATCGCCACTCGGGGCGGTGCTGAGGTGTTCGGGGGTGAGGGGGAGGGCACCGGTGGGCCCGGGGGCTTTGGTTGTTACTTCGTAACAGGTGGGATCGAGGGGGGAGAAGGGGTCGGGCATATTTGCGCCGGTAATAAGGATGAATGGTATGATGGAGTATAGCGGAGCATTGAAGGAAGATGTATGGGAGAACTTACAGAATATGTTTGCCGATTTGCTTCCGAATGAGATTGAATTGCGTGGGTCATGGATTGTCGAGGGCGATCGTGTTGTTGGCGATGCGTCATGCAAACGGATTGAATGGCTAGCGGAACTCAGACTTGAGCGACTCGGCACCGATCCTTCTGGATGGGCTGTACTCTTTCGAGATACTGGGGATAATCGATTGTGGGAGCTTACTTATCCAGAAAGTGAGTTACACGGAAGCGGGCCGCCAAAACTGCCAAAACTAAAGATGATTGCAGATGCGGAGGCACGGGTAAAGTACTGTCTGAAGCCAAGTATTCGAGCTACCCTTACTTTCTTGAGCCAGGAGCAAGGTGGCAGGGTGCATCCGCCTGGATTATTAACCGGTCAGTACATGCCACACATAGTTGTCCAGTCGTCTGATGTACGAAGTGTGAAAACTGTCAATGGTGTTTGTGTGGAGAAATATCTAGGCGTTCGGATACTTTCCACATCTGTTGAAGTTGTACCCCTTGCTCCATTTCAATGCAGCATGGAGTTGATGTATCATCCACATGTAGATTACAGTGCGGTGCAGGAGACTGCGACGTTTACTGTTCGTGAAGGCGGGAAAGTGATTGGCTATGGAGCGGTGTTGAGTCGGTCAGGCTAATGGGCTGCGCCACGATTGAGAACCCCTCACCCCGGCCCCCCCGGGAGGGAGAGGGGAGAACTTACTCGTTGATCCGGCGAAGGTAGATATTGACGTAGATCATCAGTCCCAGAAAGAAGCCGAGGCCGGAGCCGATCAGCATCACGTAGAGTGTTGCCATGCCATTACGAAGGAGAATAGTGGAAAGAACTAACCCTATGAATCCGCCGAGGATGGCGGTGCGCCAGGTGAGTATCATGATGAGCATGCTGACGGAATGCGAACGCCAGCGGATCAGATAGGTGATCAGAAACAGGATCACAAAATAGCCCGGTAGCGTGAAGAGCGTATTGAATCTGTCGACATTGACGATGAAGATTGTGATCATGACGAAGGCGAGGAAGCCAACTATCGAGCCGCCGAGGGTGAGCAGGAGTTTGGATTCGCTTCTGGACATGGGGTTATGGTATTGATCGTCTCGATGGGCTTCGCCTTGATTAATAACCCCCTCACCCTCAACCCCTCTCCCTCCGGGGGAGAGGGAGAGAGACTTACATTCCTGCATCGTCGGCGGAGGGGCCGTAGAGGCCGGGGACGGGGATGTTGTTGAGTCGGAAGTAGACGCAGAGGTGGGCGCGGTGGTGAATGCTGTGGTTCATCACCCAACTGCGATAGACGGCGATCTTGGGCATGGTCATCAGCGTTTTGCCGCCCTGAAGGAGCGACCAGGGTTTCATGAACTCGGCATCCGGGGCAGCAGCAAGAGCGGCACGAGCGGCAGAGACGTTCTTGTCGAACTCCGCTAGGATCGCTTTGGTCGATTCGCACTTCGGCGTCTTGTAGGGCTCCTTGCCGACCGGGGCGATGTCGAGTTCGCTAGTGGTGAGGGCCATCACGGCCCAGGCGGGAATGTTGGCCAGGTGGGAGCCTACCCAGCCGATGGTGTTCGACTTCTCGTGGGCTTTCCAGTTGAGCTTGTCGTCGGGGATGCGTTCCAGCACCTTGCGGGTGCTGGCCATTTCGTGATCGAACTCGGGGAGAAGGGTTTGGCCGATGGACATGGGATGCTCCGGGTGAGAGGTTGTGGTGACAAGGTATGGAAAGTGAATGGAGTAGTGAAGCGAAATGAATCTCGTTCCCAGGCTCTGCCTGGGGACGCACTGGATGCGAGGCTCCGCCTCGCTTCGGGGGCATGAATCGATTCCAAGCTCGGCTTGATGACTTGAGGCAGAGCCTCAGTTGCAGTGCGTTCCCAGGCGGAGCCTGGGAACGAGTTGTGTTGGCAACTCTAGGTCAGGCGGACTAACAATCTTTCGAGGATCGCTACCGGCGTCAGTTGCCCGCTGCTCTTGAGGGCGGTTTCGCTTTCCATGAGCCAATCGTAGAGTTTGTCGGCTCTTGGGCCGAGTGTTCGTAGATGTTGCTGCACGCTTTGTGCTTTGAAGGGGGGCAGGCCGGACTGGGCGATGGCGCCCTGCAGGCTGATGCCGTCCTGTAGCAGTCGATGGGCCTGGCCCATCTTTCTGACCTGCCAGGCCATACCGGCGAAGAGGCCGTGGGGATCTTCGCCTTGTTCGACGAGACGCTGAAGTGTGAGGAAAGCGGGGCCGGGTTGACCGGCGGCGAGGGCATCGAGCATGCCCCACACGGTGCTAGAGCGATTGCGGGCGACCAGCACATCGACATCTTTGACGGTGATCGTTTCTTTTTCGCCGACGTAGACCGAGAGCTTGGCTAGTTCCTGATCCAAGAGGCCAAGATCGGGTTCGACTTGTTCGAGCAGCATGTTCACTGCGTCGCCGGCGATCTTCTTTTGGTGTTTGGTCTGGCACCACTTGGTGAGGAAGCTCGTGAGGGCGGCGGGCTTCTTCGGTTCGCACATCAGGGTTTGGGCATCGGGGATGGCTTTGGCCAACTTGGTGTTCGATTTCCATGAAGTGCATTCGAGCACCAGTACGCCGCAAGGGCTGGGGCTAGTCAGATACTTTTCGAGCCGTTCACGCTGCTTGGTGATGAAGTCGTCGGCTTCCTTGATGAGCACGAATCTAATTCGGCTGCCGAAGGGCGGTGTTTGCAGATCGTCTTTGACGCTGGCCCAGTCGATGGTTTCGCCATCGAAGACACTTCTGGCCATCTCGGCTTCTTCGGGGAGGATTTGCTTTTCGAGGATGTCGCAGAGCAGCGATCTGAGGAAGTATTCCTTGCCCGCCACGATGAAGACGGGCTTGGGTTCGATCTTCGGGGGTTTTTCGAGGAGCGTCCAGCCGTCCATTGGGGTGGCCTGTTTAGGTATTAGCCCCGGAGGGGCGGTAGTTAGTAGTCGGGGGCGTTAGCCCCCGGAAAGAAGGTTAGGTATTTGTAAGCCCCGGAGGGGCGATAGTGAATGGCGCACATCACCATCGCCCCTCCGGGGCTCTCGTCACCTGCAAATACTAACCGGCGGCTTGCGCCGCCGGTGACTGACCGACGCCCCTCCGGGGCTAATAGCTGACTATGCCGTCGCCAACTCCTGGCTGGCTCGCTTGTTGCAGACGAGCAGCACCCAGAAGAGGTTGATGGAGCCGAGGAGGAAGATGGTCCAGGGGCCGCCGTCGCCCATGCCGTAGCTGTGGAGGCCGGCGCCGAGGATGAAATTGACGCCATACCACGACATGACAATGGCGGAGAAGCAGACGACGGAGGAGACGGCGAGGCCGAAGTCCTTCACCAGGCCGATGTAGCGGGCATGGAGCGGGATGAGGTAGACGACCAGGGCGATGAGTGCCCAGGTTTCCTTCGGATCCCATCCCCAGAAGCGTCCCCACGATTCAGCGGCCCAGATACCACCAAGAAGCGTGCCAACGCCGAGTAGCAGCACCGCCACCTTGATGGCAGCGTAGCAGAGGTTGGCGAGTGTCTTCAAGAGATCACGTCGGTCTGAGTTGAACCAGTACATGATCAGCGAGATGTTGCCTATCGCCCACGCCAAGGCCCCGGCGGCATAGCTGGCGACGATGGTCATCACATGGATGATCAGCCAGTAGTTGCTGCGGAGGACGGGGACGAGTGGGTCGATCTTGGCGTCGAAGCCACGACCATATGGGAGTTGATCGGCGAGAATCATGCCGAGGGTGGCGATGCACGTTCCAGCCAGAACGATGACCGTGTTGCGGTAGAAGTATTCAAGCACCAGGGCGAAGACGGCCCCCATGCTGGCGACGAAGACGACCGTTTCGAACATGTTGCTGACCGGCGGCCGGCCTGAGATCATCACTCTGCCGTAGTAGGCGAAGACCTGGAAGCCGAGCGAGACGAGCATGGGAACGAAGGCGACTTTATAGAGTGTCTTGTTTTCCATCTTCATGGAGAGGCCGAAGAGGATGGCAGCCAGGAGCATGCTGATCCAGGCCCACTTGAATGGCTCGACCCGGTTGAGGAGCAGTTCGAGTTGAGTGGTGTTCTCGCCGGGGTACTTGTTTTGCGTGAAGTTCTTGCTCACGTCGGTGACCTGCTTCTGGAAGGCGGCGGTGGCTTCGGCGAACTTGGCAGGGTCTTCGGAACGGTAGGCGGTGCCGGCGAGGTCGTAGGCGAGAAGTGTCGCCTTCGCCTGCGCCATCGGGAACTCCTGCGACTTGACTGCCTTCAGGTAGACATCGGGATGGCGGGCTTCGAGGAAGGCCATGTATAACTGGTTGTACGCGGGTCGTCGACGATGTAGGGCTTGCGAACCGTTTTGACACTTTGGCGCAGGTTGTCGACAGCTTTCGTCACTTGCTTGAGCGTCTCCTTATGGTCGGCGGGGACGATCTCGGCGATGTCCTTCTTGAGTTCTGCTTTGGTGGTGGTTGGTCGGCCGGTGCTGATCAAGGTCTGCTTGAACTGATCATCGCTCATCTTGTCGATCTCAAGCAGAGTCTTCTTGCGGGTGACTTCCAACTGGTCATCAGCGGCCTTCCTGAGTTGTGCTTCCACACTCACGAGGATCGGCTCAGCCTGACCGGCTTTCAGTGCAGCCTGGAACTCGGCGAGCGACTTGCGGGCGGTCTCATCGAGATAGAGGCGGGGTTGGAGGGCGACGCGCTCACGAAGGAGATCGGCCCAGGCGAGGTTGGCGTTCTCTTCCTGGCTGAGCATGGGGGCACGCATGACGGTGGTCATGAAGCGCAGTTCACCCATGGAGAACCATGACGAATCGGGGACCTTGTCGAGGGCGACGTAGTGGACAGGGTCAGCCATCAGCATGCGGCTTTCACGCATGCCGGCGGGCTTGCCGCGGGATTCGAGGCTACCGGTGAGCATTTCGTAGGCCCGCAGCCGTTCGTTGACGGCATTGGCTTTGCGTTCCATTGGTTCGAGTTGCTGCTGGTAGCGTTCTTCATCCAACTGTCGTTTGCGATTCACTTCGACGACGAGGCGTTGGAAGCCGACCGACTTGTGGAGGTCCATCGGCGAGATGCGTTTGCCATGCACCTTGTCGGCGACGGAGGCTTCGTCCTTATCGACGCCATAGATGGCGGCACGGAGATCATGATCTTCGCAGAGGATGAAGGGGTAGTTGTCCCAATCGATCTTGCTGGGGTCGATGCCCTTGGGGCGGTAGAAGATCCAGGAGAGGAAGACGTTCATGGCGGGCTGGCCGTCGAGAGTGGCCCGTCCGGTGATCTGTCGCACCGTTTCGATGGCTACCGTCTGCAGCGGTTTGACGCGGCCATCTTCGAGCACCGGCCACTCGGCCCAGGCTTTGGTGTCGTACTTGGGCAGTTCGAGCTTCACCTCGGCAGGGGCAGTGTACTTGATGCCGGTGAGGTACGGCTCAGCGACTTTGTAGGCGAGGACACCCATAGCCACGAGTGTGCCGACAAGCATGATCTGAACGATGTTCTTTTTGGTGAGACTGCTGTTCATGTCACTTCTCCTCTTCAAGAGGTGGTCTGCTGAACTCTCACAAGCCGTGGCAGGGGTCAACCGTATTCCGTTGCCCCCTGCGGAATGTGCAATATCTCTGCGGGTATGCAGGGGGCAGTTGAGTACAACTATCTCCTCCCGCTAACAACATCCTAGCCGTAAGTCGTTGCATGGCCATCTCTTGTAGATTCAACATCTCCGAACTCCTTCTCGTTGTGCTGAAATCGTGCTGAACCTCTCAGCATTTACTTCAGCGGTTTTTACTGCGTTGGGATTACCCGGATCAGGCTGTCCTGCATTTCATCCTGATCTGCATGAACAGCCTTGATCCACTTATCTCTTGATCGGTTGTTCTTTGGCCATCTGGATTACCAGCGGTCGTCAGACTTAGGCACTCTTCTTCGTGTCACCTCCCATTTCATCAGAGGGTTTTTTGACGACCTGGGACAGACTCAGCATCGCCTCCTGCGACTGCTTACTGTGGATATGTGTATAGCGCCTTAAGATCTTAGCATCCACATGCCCCACCCAAGTGCGAACAATAGCTTCTGCTTTGCCTTGGGAGATGCTGTAGCTGATGAAACTGTGTCGGAACGTGTGCACATGCCCTTTCAGCCGCAGTTTCTTCAACACACGCTTCAACCGTTTTAATAGTGCATTCCTTGTCAGTTGCTGACCAGCATGCGGCTGTTGACCCGATATCGGCATCGTCACCACCCAACGCGAATCCCTTCGCAGTGATAACAAGTACGGAATCAATTCCGGTAAGATCGGCACTTGGCGTTGATCTTTAGATTTGGGTTTCCAGTCATCTTTGGGCCTTATGTGGATGAGATTCTCCTGGAAATCAATATCGTCCCATGTCAGCCAGCGCAACTTCGCCGTAACGCATTCCCGAAAACGCCAAAATGGCGAACGCCGCCTGCAATGTCTTCGGAATGGAACGGATGATCTCGTGAACCACGTCCCAGGTCCACCAGGGTTGATCTGCCGTCTTGGGTTGAGGCATCCGAAAGCCAGTTAACGGATCATCTTTGATCAGTTTTCTTGTCAAACACCAGTTCACAAAGCCCCGGATGATCATGAGCTCCTTGAATACAGTGCTTGGCATAACGAGTTTTTTACCCTTTACTCCTTGTACTAACTTTCCTCTTGCTAACTTGTAGGCATCGATCAGATTCAGGTCGATCTGATTGAGCTTTGTCCGGCGCAAGGACTCCGCTACCTCCAGCATACGATGGAGATCCCGTGTGTATTTTCTGACAGTTCCCTTTTCTACTTCGCTTGTTTTCACCTTCAGGTAAAGCTTGACCGCTTCAGCACTTGATATGGCTTTGATTTTCTCTTGATAAGAACCATCTTGCAGTTGTAGTTCAATCTTCATGCCTTCTTTTCGAGCTTGGATTTTATTCCGTGTTTTGAGTGATGTGCGAACCTGCTTCCCTTCATGTTGGTAGGTTGCCCACCAGATTTTGCCACGTTGAAAGATTCGAACGTGTTCAAGGATTAGCTCACCGAGGTTTCGTTTGGTAGGATCAGACATAGTAGACTCCGTATGCAGGAACGCTGTCTGCTACAAGCAATTGCTGTAGAGCAGAATTAAACGAGGAAACCCATCGTGACCAAAATGATCACGATGAGATCAATTGCTGCCCAACACTGAGTTAAGCAGCATGAAATTGGGTTGATATGACTAGACTGATGTGTCGAGTCCACCACGATCAATCAAACGCAGGAGACATTCCCGGTTAATCCGGATTTGCCTTCCTACTTTACGCTTGCATTGATCGAGTAAACCGCGACTTGACCATTCATAAAGAGTTGACTTCGCTACCTTGAGGAAGTCCACCACCTCATTTACGGTCATATAAATGGGTGGTTCGCCCGGAGGTTTTCCGGGCTTCGCATCGTCGCCTGTCATGGCGTGCTCCTTCACTTGAGAAATTCAGAACGAGTCCTTTCGCCTGAAGTGACAAGCATGACCGCGCAATTGTTCCAATGCAAGAAGAACTGTTGGTGTCGTAAGGTTTATTCTGATTGTGGCTGGAAAAGTCCGCAAAGTTCTGAAAAATGGACATTTTTTCATTTGTAGATCCCTGTTTGGCGAGTCCAGAGACGCACTGAAAATCAAACGGGACCGGGTCCACTTCGGAAGAATGTTTGCTAGATTCCACATCATTTTGCCAACTACTCACTTCCGCTTTCTAAGAGCAGACTCGGTTCTTTGACTCAGCTGATTCTCAAGCAATTTTGGCGCATTCCTTTTGCAATGGGGCACTATTAACCGGAAGCGGGCTTCAATCAGGAGAGCATGTCTTTCTGAAATACAATCATAATGCTGCAACATAGTAGGGCTACTTTCTGGGATTTGAAGCAGTGTTGCTCGTCTGCTCCTTGCTCCATTCTTTGGCCAGTTGAGTGGCGATGAGCCTGATCATGAAATGCCAGGGTTCTGATATCTCCTTTGGATTCGTTAGTAGTGGGGGGATTTCTTTCGGTGAATCCTGGATGGATTTGGTTAGGTGATTCTCGCCATAGTTTCTCCAAATAAGGGATGGGTTTCTTTGATCTCTAAAGGGATGCTTTCAATGAGGTTCTTCCGGCCGCATTGACCGTAGGTGGCCTGATAGCGATGACTCCCTTCAATACTTATGACGCAAAATGCTTGTATATTTAGTACCGTAGCAGCCAATACATCCTCGGCGTTCTTGATGTGGGCACGCTCTGAGACGTGTAGACGGTGTATGGTGTCGGAACGGGCTTCAAGGGCAACGTAGATGTTGGAATCCAGCCCCTCGAAGTAGAGCTCGTTCACGTTGTCATGCTTCGCAACGGGCTTCCGCCAGACAGTTCCATCAGCGAGTTGGATAGCGGCTGGTCAACTGTCGTAAGCCAGCTTAATGATGCGGAAGAGCTTCTTGAGCGAGTCTCATCTGTGGGCAAGGATGCACGTCGTCGTGTTTGGCGTGAACATGGTGGCATCCAAGTGTCACAAGAGTAGGAATGTCGATACACCGATCTGTCTTGCTTTGAGAATGAGGAACTGATGCCAGTAATCCAGATACTTGGTAATGAGCCTCTGTTCTTTGTTGGGTTAAAGAAGAATCTTCTCGGCTTTCTTCGTTCTGATTTTGTAGAGATGGGTGATACGCCAACGCCAATTGCCGATGCGTTTTCGGTCTTCCATGTTCATATAAAGATGCTAGCCCGATTCCTGCTTAGATGAAATCTCCACAATGAGAACACGGACAAGCAAATACCCACTGAATTCAACCAGACCGTTGGCGTTGCGTATTGCCTCTCTGCAATATCGGTTCGTAGCCATCATGAATGACGGATACATTTTCCTTGATAAAACACTGCCTCTGATTGAAGAAAAGAAAAAGGAATATCGAACAGAGAAGAAACCGAAACAGAAGGATCGCAGCTATTACGTTCCGGGTAAGAATGGAAAGAGCTTCGCGAGGAGGAAAGATCGCGAGATACGCCAGATTCTCGATAACTACACTGACCGTGCTCTGTATGAAGCTTTCTTGATTACAGGTGTTTCGCAATTCGAGTCATTCTTGATGGATGTTCTCACACTCGTGATAAAAGAGTACCCGCGAAAGCTGTCTACTACGATACCTGGCGTTTCAGCCACCAAAGATGTCCCCTTGGATTTATTGTTGGAGTCATCAAGCGTGGAAGATGTTGTTACTGAAGTAATTGATCGACACCTGAGCGCTCTGATGTACGGGAAGCCGAGAGTCTACTTAGATTACGCCGGGAAGGTCGCTGGCTTCGACACAACGGATAAAGCATTCGATAAATACGTTGAAATCAAAGCAACCCGAGACTTAATTATTCATAATTCAGCAGTCGCAAATGAAGTCTATCTTCAAAAAGCTGGGAAGCTGAGTAGAGGTGCTTTAGGAGCTACGTTACCTGTGAACAAAGAGTATTACCATCATTGCATGGCCGTCTTCAAACGGCTTTCAGGAATCATCAAACGAGATACGACAAAGGCATATCCTGTTCGGAAAACCAAACCAATACAAGATAACTCAAATGGTGCGAAAGCTTCGACGGAGGCATTAGCTCAGCCGTCAGCTTTACCTTCTGCACCGGAGTAGATGACCGCTATTCATCTTCGTGCCAGATCTCTTCTATCACCGCTGCACTGGCCAGAGCTTTAGCTTCTGATGGTGCAGGAGCTTTAGTTGGTCCTAACTGTCCGTTTCCCTGGGCGAAGCTTCATGATTCCTTCCATGATCTCGTGGGCGATAACGTCCTCTGTGAAGCCAGCCTTACGCAGTGACTCCTGCATCCGCGTGTTGTTCCTATCCTCACAACCTGAAACTTAGACGCTGGGGGCCTACATGTTCCCATTCCACCAGTTGTTCTTCATAATTGCAACAATTTTCTGGAATACAAATATCCAGCGATTGCATCTGATTTCAGCCACAACTACTCGTGCGAGATGCCTACGACCTCTTGGTAATGACCGATAGCGTCGTAGGACGAACTGACTTTAGAAACCTGCTTGGAGCATTCTGATTATTTGGATCAGCAACATAGAAGAGCAGTCGTTTTGCACGAGTGATCGCAACATAGAGCAGCCGCTTACTAGCATCTAACTTCGCTGGATCGTTCTTACAACTTGAGTGTGGAATTCTTGTTTCATGTAAGTCGATGATTGCGACTGCATCGAATTCACGTCCTTTTGAGCCATGAATAGTCATTAGTTTGATGTTCTTGTCCGGACAAGCATAGACTCCCAGGTCTTCAAGGCTTGCGGATGTTAGATCGACGCGGTTTTTTTGAATATCGGAGATCATCTCAGTACTCGATTGAACAAGTGCCGTGGAGCACGAAGGCAGTAGTAAACCAAAATCAACGAGAACCTTATTGATCACGGTCGCACTGGTTTCGATCCACTTCATTGCACCTTCGTAATTCTTAGAAAGAGCATCGAGTTTCCGCATGATTGTAACCAACGCCTTCTTTCCATTGAAGCTGTAGACTTCATAGTTGGCTGATCCTGTGATGTTGAGGATCACTCTAAATACTTCTTTCTCAAGTCCTCGGATTCGTTCTGGTACCGGATTGGCGACGTATGCACACGCATGTTCTAGCAGCCTAGCATATGTTCTTGTGGATTTGTAAGGTCGAGCACCAGGCCCAACGACAGGAATTCCCTCCTTCCGAAGACTGCGAGCCAGATAGTATAGAGGTGGCCAAGTGGAAGCAAGAATCGCAGCTTTGCCGAAGGATATTCCGTTCTCAAATAATGCAGGAATGAATTGATTAAGGATCGCTGTTTTGAATTCTAGATTTAGAAACGCCGGCTGATGAACATCGTTTGCGTGTTGTCCAGCCGCCACCATCGCAGGTGTTCTTGGTATCAGGTTTTCCGCGTTTACAATGATGTTTGTGCTACACCGAAAGTTCTTAGTCAGTGCGAAGTCCGTTTTGGCGTGAACTACCTTGGCAAATTCGGCCATGAGTTCTGGTTTTGCACCGGCGAATCCGAAGATTGATTGTTGAGGATCGCCAACCAAATAGAACTTTGATTGCCCGTGTGCTGCAATGAGCTTGAAGAGTTCGATTTGAACACTGGTTGTGTCTTGAAATTCGTCTATGAGAATCCACCGGTATTTGCAGGCGAGTGAGTACGAAAGCGTGGGGTAATCTTGAAGCAACTTATATGAGTGGTAGAGAATGCTGGGGAAATCAACATGTCCGGCGACTTCAAGCCTCTTCCAGAAATCGGTTACTGCGTCATCAGTTAGGCCCCATTCAAAAATTGGCGAACCATCTACATCACGACTAATTTGAGCAAACCGTTCGATTGCCTGATGCCCTAAGTCGTGATCGTGAACCGTTTGTGCAACGATGGTCTGATAAGTGTCAGAATCGGGAGTCGCGATCTCAAAACCATTTTTTAGCTCAGGAATCTTCCAGTAAAAGTGACGAAGGATTGCATTTAGGCAAAACGAGTGGATCGTATTGATCTCAAGATGGTCGTCATCATCAGATAAGCAATAGGTCTTTACTCGTTCTGAAATCTCATCGACTGCAGCATTTGTGTAGGTGATACAGGCAAGTTGCCTCGTTGTACCACGAATTTCTCTTAGACATGCAAGCACTTTAGCAACGATCGCTCTGGTCTTCCCGCTACCTGGACAGGCTTGAAGAAACGAATTTTCTTCGCAGTTGACTGAAGACCTTTGCTCATCAGTGAGAATCATGTTGTGAGCCAAGAGAGTGCATTGTTGATGTAGTCTGGGAGCGATTTTGCTTTTCCTGCGTGCCTTGCCATTAGTTGCGAGAAGCGGGCTTTGCCAACTCGTTTCGAGAGTTTGAGAAGTCTTGTTGCAAGCAATTCTAATTGTTCCTTTTTACTAGCTACCGTTCTTGCAGCGTTGTGAGCGGTTATGGCTTCTTTAATCCGTTGGGTGCTTATCGGGGCTGCTATGTCAGAGACTGTTGCGAGAATAACTTCGAAAAGACCAGGTATAGCCAGTGTCCGTTCAAACGTCGTTGCGTTCTGAAACACCTTGACGTATTCATTCTCAAGTGCCAGTAGATTGTCCTCTGGAGGAATTTCATCGCCCTCATCTACATCATGAATCACAGCATCACTTGGCTTCATGTCCCCATCGGTAAGTATTGCACATTTCTTTGGCAAACAGTCTTTGCTGAACAGTTTCGAGTACGAGCTAAAATGAACTCCATGAATCGCGACTATGCTGATTCCGCGTCTGTCTAAATCAAGTTTCCTTACAGTCTTGATAAGTGCTGGAATCAGGAAGACTTCGGCAGCTCCTTCAACAAGTATTACTTGCTTTGCGAACAGAAGAGTTGACTTTGTCGAATCAAGGTAACGGCCAAGATCGTCTTCTTCCGTTTTAGAAAGCCCAGCGTGCAATGTGGGTGTGGCGCACAAAGTGCCGGTCTTAGTGTTTGTTAAACAGAGGTAGGAGCTTAGCCGTGAGTGTGAGCTAACGTGAGTGCTATGGGTCGTCACGACTACCTGAACTGATTTTCGTGTTAGCGAAGCGTAAAGAACCCGCTGAAGTTGTGGATGCAGATGTGCCTCGGGTTCTTCTACAAGCAGTAGCTGCCCTGCAACCTTGCCGGATTTCAATCTCATGTCGAAGTAATCTAACAGCATACAAATATAGAGAATATTGTTTAACCCAAGCCCGTTTCGCATCACCTCAAAATCGCTGATGGATTCGTTTGTTAGCAGCAGAGAGAGCGATCGCGTTATGGATGCAAAAGAAGGGTCGGCCATGCCGAGCGAGATCCCCATAGCATGCCCTTCACCAGTTGTTTCAAGAAACGATTCCTTGATACGCTGACTTGCCGTCTTTAGTGTTGGCATGCTAGACACTTTTTCGTTCGCACCTTTTAGGATCGTGACAAGCTCATTCTTCTCGGCGTCTGTGATTTCGTGATTATCTAAGAGTTTGCTGATGATAGAAAATCTACTTGTCTTTAAGTCATTAATCACGTCTCGCAATGCTGGCAGCATTGTGACTTGGATGTACTGCAAATCACTCATTCGGAAGGAGGAGCCGATGGTCTCATCCCACTTTACTTTCGCAGGATCGTTTGGTCCTCCTACGGTAAGTTCCCAACCGTAGTCCTCTAAAGTAAGACATGTTCCCGGGTGACTCTTATCAAGAATTGCTTGTCGAACAGAGTCTTTTGGTCGAAAGCGGTAAGTGATTCGAGCCAAGTTTGGTGAAACTTCCCAGGCACCTACTAGTGCCGCTGCATCGCGGTCATTCTCGCCAAGGTAATCGACCAAATCCAGTGACACGATTACCTGTGATGGCAGGCTAATATCAACTTTGGAATTGATATCATGTTCTGTGAGTTGACGGTAGAAGGATGAGAGTGTGATATCGCAGGCAAGCCTTACAGCATGAATAAAATTCGTCTTCCCAGTGTTGTTCTCGCCGATAATGCAAGTCACACCGGTCTCTAGGGGGGCATCTATTAACTGGAAGTTTCGGAAATTAACAATGACAATTCGCTTGATGTGCATTGCGTTCTTCCAAAGAGCTCAATTTTTATAGAAGTTTGCTGATTTGATCTGGCAGCTTCAGCCCCCATTTTAGGTTCCCTTCTAATTCCAACAACAACCACTGTTGTTTTTGCAAGGGAAATCCTAAAAGACTATTTCTACACCTCCCTTAGCGTTCATGAAGAGTGTGACATATCAGCGGTGGGGCAGGACTTGGCGTAATTCTTCAGTATCGTATGGGTTGTCAGTCGTTGCGGCACATCTATTAAGCTGCCCACATATCACATCTATCTACCCAAACTATTGCCTGCATAGACCTTGCGCTTCGCAAGATGGCTGGAGTTCCAAACCACTCAACGGAATATCTAGAACGCTTCAGCTAACTAGCCCTTGTTAGAGCAGATTGGATGAATGGCAGTCGAGATCGATTTGGAATGATGACCTTGTCTGAAAATACAAATATCTCTCTTCCCTTATAAGCACGTGACGCATTGTACTGCAGGTCATAGATGAGGGAACGACGGCCTGAGTAGTTTTCCAGGATCTGCGCAGCGGCATCGTAAGAGACAAGCCACGGCTGTTTCAAATTAGACTGTACGAACTTAGCCAGACGGCAGTGATCTGTAGGTAAATAATAGTTTGGATAGAGTCGATCCGCCTTGTTGAAGTAGGGAGGATCGCAATAAACAAGGGTCTTCAGCCCCATCTTTCCAATGTAACTCTCTATGTACTTTTCAGCATCCAAATTCTTGACCGTGATCATTTTTCTCTTCGAGGCGATCGCTTCTATTCGATTGATTAGTTCTTTGCGTGGAAATCTGGCGTCCATTTTCCAGGTCCCATTCTGATTTAGGCCTCCGATAAGACCACCATTAATGATGCCAGAACGATTGCACCTATTCAGGTAAAAGAAGCTGAAACCAACATCAATGCTACAGTGCTGTAATGGACGTTGAACAATAGCGCGGTGCCTTTTCCACTCATCGACATTCAAGCTCGCCCTGGAAATACGCCGACAAATCTCTTCCGTCTTCGAAATCACCGATCTCCAAAAAGCGTACACCAGCCGGCAGGAATCATTCAAATGGATGCGTGATACTACTCCTGATAACAGTAAACTGATACCAACTCCAGCTCCCCCCGCATAAGGCTCCGCGTATTCACAGCCTTCTAAAGCATTTGCAGTAATGACTTCTTCAATGAACGGTGTAAGCTTCTGCTTACCGCCAGGGTACCGTAGAGGTGATTTTGCGAACTGCATCGATGGCTCTCCACTAGGCATTCATAGCTTGGAGTAGGCAAAAAATATTGTGGAACTTCTCGCAGATGTCTGCAGTTGCAACCGAGAACTTTTTATGATGCACAAGATGGTTCATGGAAGTTACTGACAAGAATCCATCGTGAGAACCAAGATCTGCAATCGCACCATGTAATTTCTTTTTAGTCTCTCTGTCAGTATTGTTCTTTGTCATGTGCTTCGTAATATCACGCAGCACGTCCGCTAGATACTTGTCATTGCCATCAGATTTCTTGGAAGAAAGACCTGCCGCTGCATGGTCGTCGCAGTACACTTTTGCAGATATTTCGAACAGGCTCCGCAGGACAAAGCAAAACGCCAATGGAGTCTTTACAATATTGAGCAGAATAATTTCATTTCGAAGCGTTTGAACCTTCTCTCGACCCTTTCCAACAATCTTCCAGTTCTTAAGTTCAGCAATAACTGACTTAGGTTCGTTGAGTGGGGGAGTTGTTGGCGATTTCGCCGATGGTTTCGTCGTCGGAGCCTGCTGGGGTGGCGCAGCTGGCGGAAGTCCAGCTGTTCCACCTGGCTGAGCTTTCCCTGAGGTAGGGCTTGCAGGAGGAGCCGCTGGCGTCGGGAACCCGTAGACCACTCCAAAGTCTTTCGTCGAATCACGCAATTTGGTGAAGGTCAGTTCGTTTGTACCAATGTCAAAAAGCATCGCTTCTAGCTTCTTCCGGCTTGAGAGCTTTGCAGGATATGCCTTAACCAATTCTGCCTTTGTTTCGAATCCTAAACGAGTGGACACCCGTTCGAGAGCCTCGGCAAGAACTGTCACGGGATAGTCGCCAGCCCATACCTCTCGTTGCGAGTCTGATACATTCAAACCATGCTTTAAATACTTTTCGAGTAAGTCTAGAGCTGGTTCTGGCTTTTTGTTTTGATCGCGATTATGCCTCGCTGTTGCGACGGCCTTCCATTTATCGCGACCAGCTTTTTCAGCCTTGCCGTGAATACGCGCTACAACTTTGTCTGCGGCCTCCGCTTCACTTGCTTTGTACACCTGACATGAAACTTTGGCGTTGTCTTTGCGACAATGTGGTGTAAGCACTGTAATCTTTGACTGAATGTCCTCAGGTAAGTCAGTGAGAGTATACTTCAGATGCCCCAGAATGATCTTCAGTATTCCAACGCGCCTATTTCCTTCTTTAACAACCAGAGTCTTCTTTCCTTTGTTTTCTGTCTCCAAAACGATAATGTTCTCCGTTCTTGAATACCCATCATCAAGAATGCTGTGCATTAAACCCCAAAGGTAGTCGGGGCTTATGCTCTCCATAGATTTGACCGCAGCTAATTCACTTCGTTGATGGACTGTTCGGTAATTCGCAAGATCAAGTGAAAGGTCACTTACAGCGATGTCTGTGGTTGTTGGCATGAGAAGCTCTACTAGAGAATAATGATAACATATCCTTCCCCTTCAGGTCGGAGGAGAAAAACATCGATTTGCCAAACAGGGTCACTTTGAACCACCTGATTAGACGGCAAATACGGCAATCTCGACATAGTGTCAACCGCGGCCGCTAGCCAATTTCTTGCATAATGGCTTGTACGGCATTTCTATCCTGCTCGGCCTAGATTCAGTGATAATGGGTGTGCTGTGCCCAAGTACTGCTCGAGCTTGATCAAGCCCATACCTCTGACGAATTTCAGTTGCCCTGGTATGACGTAACTGATTTGGCGCCCACGGTTCGAGGCCGATTCTTTTGGCCACTCGCCGTAGATACAGCCCGTAGTCGCTGGGCGAATAGGGCTTCTCGGATGTAGTTCGCTTGCCGTTCCCTTGCCCTGCGCTGGTTAAGCAGGGATCATCTTTACACCGCAGCAGGTAAGTCCGTAGCACATCCTGACCACGCGGCCCGATGGCGATCTCTCGGACCTTTCCCCGCCAAGAGGTCTTGTGCTGGTGCGGCCGGTAAATCCAGATAGGGGCGGATCGATCCACCTGCCCTGGAGTGATGCGGCATACCTCGCCCGGCCGCATGCCGCTCAGGAGTTGCAGCCGGGCCATGGCAGCTACCGTTGGCCGGCACTCTGAAACCACTCGCTCAAAGTCTTCGAGGGATACCGGCTGCACGGGCTCGGTTTCATGAGCGGCCGTCCTGCCTTTCTGAAGACCGGCAATAGCTGAGATCTGGTGCCAGACGTCGCCTGGTACCAGTTCCTCGGAGGCGCCCCACTTGAAGACATGCTTGAGCCGACAAATGCGCTGGTTAATTACTTTCCGGGCCAACTTACTCCTGATCATCTTCTGTCGAACCGCCTTGAGAGACTTGGGGCAGAACTCCTTCACAAGCGTCCGTCCGTAGAGTTCCAGCATCGGCTTCATCGACTGGCGGAAGTTGGCCAGCTCACTGGTCGAACTGCCATCCTCCCGAAGGTTGCTCCGCCAGTGGCAGGTCGAGACGTAAGTCTCGCGATCTCAACAGGTTATCAAGTAGACAGAACCGGGTATGATCCGGCGACCTAGGATTTTCAGACCGTCCCTTGAACTGCTTCTATCACTTGCAAAGTTACCCCTGTCTCGGCAGCCTAGCTTCAGCTAGATAGCCGAAGAAATGTTACCATCGTAAGTAACCTTAGAATGGCACAATATTTCAGCTTTCTGTTATGGACGGATGCCTTAACTTAGTAAAAGTCAAGACGTTGTTGATCGAACCGGGTACACCTCCACGCCATAACCAAGTAGACCAAGGGCTCGTCATGGTCTTTGTTATCGACTGCAATCAGGACTCTGAGAGACACGGGATCCTTGGTCTTCAACAGCATAGGTAAAGACAGGAATGAAAAGACCGCCCCAGGAGAATTGGAAGCGGCCGATGCTGAGAAGCATGCCAGCCAACATTACTGATAACTGGAGCGAGTTCACACTACCATGCTCAGAAAGTGATAGCAAGTGAAAACTTCAAGCGAGTTTGACGTGAGAACCGGTTCTGCCTTGCCGGCTAGCATTTTGCGTGATTATACTGTAGTCATGACTGAGAACTACAAGCGCTACGAAGCTATGTCTTATCGGCTCCTCTTTACCCATGGCTTTCTGCCAAGCGGGTATAGTGGCTGGACGAAGCGGAGCGATACCACACTGACGACAGCTACGATGGTTGACAAAAGTCCGATACTTCGGCTGGAAATGCAATCACTTAGCAGCCATGGTGTAATGCAGAGTATCCGCAGGAACTACATAAATCTGAGTGAGACGGATGAAAAGAGATTGAAATACAAGATAGAGTCGTTTGGTCCCTAAGATCATCTCCCCTCACTTCGAATGCCGATAGACTTCGACTTCTTCAGTGATATTGTGGCCATCTTTAGGACAATGCAACCGTTTTTTAGTGTGCGCCGAAATTTTGAAAATCAAGGCAAAGCCACTTCGGTAAGTAGTTTGCTCAAATCTGAGGGATCGACTGGTTTGACCAGGTGATGATTAAAACCTGCATCCTGTGATTTCTTTTTATCCTCGTCTTGTCCCCAGCCGGTTAGGGCTATCAGTACGATATTACGACCCCACGATTGTTCACGGATGCGGCGGCATGCCTCGTAGCCATTCATTTTGGGCATTCCAATATCGAGGAAAACAATGTCGGGACGAAAAAGTTCTCCCACCTCGAGTGCCTGTCGCCCGTCGTGAGCAGTACGTACGTCGTTCCCCATGATCAAGAGTAATTCGGAGAGGCTTTCCGCTGAGTCCACATTGTCGTCGGTCACCAGGATTCGAAATCGACCAGGCAGATGTGTGTGCTTTACTTCTACTTTCGCCAGCTCCGCCGATTCAACCACCGGCACTCGGACGATAAATTCGCTGCCTCGGCCCTGGCCTTCGCTATGTGCTTCCACTGTGCCACCATGCATCTCAACTAATCTCTTCACTAATGTCAGACCGATCCCCAATCCTCCTTGTGCCTTCTCCAAACTGCGATCTACCTGTGTAAACAGATCGAACACTTTTGGTAGCATGGGAGCCGGAATGCCGACGCCAGTATCCCGCACCCTGATCGCCGCTTGATCACTCTGCAACTCGACATTCAGTAAGATTTGACCTCCCGGATTGGTATATTTGGCAGCATTGTTCAGCAGATTAGATACAACTTGAGCGAGCCGAGTAACATCGGCGTCCACAAAGATCGCATCATAAGGCATGCTGATACTTAGAGCGTGACTACTTGCCTCGATCAATGGGCGGCTCGTTTCAACCGCCTGGTCAATCACCGCCGCCAGCGGCCCCCGCTCTTTCTGCAGAGTCATCTTGCCCCGACTGATACGGCTCATGTCAAGCAGGTCGTCCACCAGCCTGATCATCTGACCTAGTTGACGTTCCATCATGGATAATGGCTTGTCGAACTTGGATTCTGCGTTGTTTGCCAGTCGCATGATTTGCAGACCATTGCGAATTGGCGCTAATGGATTGCGGAGTTCATGCACAACAATGCCAAGAATTCGTCCTTCTGTCGAGCTGCTTCGGACAAATTGGCGGCAAGGAGAAGCAGTTCCTGCTCAGCCCTGCTACGTCCTATGAAATCAGCAGCTTGGCGAACGTATAAGTCGAGACGGCGGAGTTCCTGTGCATCTGGTCGGTGAGGTGTGCGGAAGTGTGTCGAAACCATACCCAGCGGTGTGCCGTTGCGATCAATCAAGGGTGTTGATTGCACTGCGCGATAACCAGCCGATCGGGCTATAGGACGCAATGGTTCGTAAGGGCCATCGGTCTCAATGTCTTCGATTATCGTCCGTAAACCAGCCCGGAGGGTGCGACCACAGGCTGAGTCATCTTCTGTCGTCACTTCGCTGAAGAAGTCGAGGAAATCGGGTTTGAAACCGCGATGAACGGCGATTTTCAATACTCCTTCTTCAAGTAACTGGATGTTACCCATGTGGGCACCGAGCAAATCGATAGTTGCGGAGAGCATTTCCTCCAGACCTTCGTGAAGGCTTGGCATCTGCCAGAGTCGAGAGCTTGCTTCGTTCAGCCGTGCTAACGCGCCGGCTTCCGCTGCCAACCGACTTTCACTGGCATGCAGTTCATCTTGCATGCGCTTCCACTCAGTCATGTCCCGCATGACTTTGGTGAAACCGACGAGTGTGCCGGCCTCATCCCGTCGTGCGGTAGTGATGCCTGCTGCCCAGAAGCGGGTGCCATCCTTTCGCCGCATCCAGCGGTCATCGCTGGCGCTGCCAGATGCCGCCGCTTTCTCAAGTTCACGTCTGGCCGCTCCGCTTTCCATATCCTCAGGAGTGAAGATGGTATTCACAATGTCTTTTCCAATGAACTCACTTTCCTCAAACCCCAGAACCTTGCGAACACCCTCGTTCCATGTCGTCGCCCGCCCCTGGATGTCGGTGCCAAAGATGGCGTGTTCCTTCACTTGTTCAACCAGCGTGCGGTAACGCTCCTCGCTCCCTCGCAATTTCTCCTCGGCTTGCCGCCTGTCGGTGATATCCAGGGAAACGCCAGTCATAGTCAGTGGTGTACCCTCGGGAGCGTTCTCGGTTTGTCCCCGAACCAGCACCCAGTGTACGCTCCCATCGAGCCAGAGCACTCGATACTCAGCTTCGTAATCGTTATGAGTTTCGACAGCCCGACGGAAAGCAGTTTCAACTCGCTCGCGGTCATCCGGGTGAACGGTCGCCCACAGGTCATCGTAGGTAAAGGGGTCGCCCGGACGCCACCCATAGTTTGCCTTGCAAACGTCCGAGCAAATCATTTCCCGAGTTGCAAGATTGAGGGTCCATCGACCGAGTTTGGCCGCCGCAACAGCCAATTGCAGTTCCCGCTCTCCTTCCCGCAACGCTCGTTCGGCAGTGATACGGTCTGTAACATCCCTTGCGATTTGTGAAGCTCCGACTACCTGACCAACCTCGTCGCGGACGGGCGAGATTGTCAAGGCGACGTGGATCAACTGGCCATCCTTCCGCAGCCGAACAGTATCGAAGTGATCGACCCGCTTTCCCGCACGAATTTGAGAGATTATTTGGGTTTCCTCATCGGCCCGGTCAACAGGAATGAGCATCATCACTGATCGGCCCACAGCTTCTGCAGCGGTGTAGCCGAAGAGGCGCTCGGCAGCGACATTCCAACTCTGAATAATCCCATCAAGCGATTTGCTGATAATGGCGTCATTGGAAGACTCAATGATTGCAGCTAGGAGGCGGGCAGCGTTCAACCTTGCGGCAGCCTCCTGTTCCAAGCGTTTTCGGTCGGTGATGTCACGGAATACCAGCACAGCACCGCCAACTTCACCATTGCTCCCCCGGATGGGTGCAGCGCTGTCGTCAATCGGCCACTCGATGCCATCTTTGGAAATGAGAACGGTGTGATTCGCCAGGCCGACAACGCGACCCTGATTCAATGCACGCAATGCCGGGTTTTCAACAGGTTGGCGGGTTGTCTCGTTGACGATGTTAAACACCGTTACAAGTGATTTGCCCTCTGCGTCCTTATTCGCCCAACCAGTCAGGGTTTCTGCTACGGGGTTTAGATTCGTGACGTAGCCCTCTGCATCGGTTGTGATGACTGCATCCCCGATACTGGAGAGTGTCGTTTGCAACCTCTCGCGCCCCTCAGCCTCAGCCCTTTGCGCCCGCTGGGCCTCAAACAATGATCGTTCGGCCCTTTTCTGAGCAGAACGCATGGCGTGACTCATGGCGATCACTACGGACCCAACAATGAGATAGAGCACCAAACTTAGAAGGACGCTAGGCTCATTGAGTGGGAATGAATATCGAGGCGGCACAAAAAGGTAAACTCCGAGTAATCCGCCGCATACCAGGGTGAGGGTGGCAGACCGTGTCCGTCCAAAACCTGCAATCAAAGCCGCTGCCACGAAGTAGGGAGGGAAGGGAAAATTGTTGCCAAGAACCGGGTCCAAAACCCAACGAACGAAGGTGGCCGCTCCGAGAGCAATTATCGCAACACCGTAGCTGACCCACCACGGAGCGGCCCAGCCATTCCTTGAACGGTTTGAGGGAAGTGATTCCTTCACCGATTTATCCTTAACTAGAGCAACAAATATCGCTTGCTATTGTACACATCCTTCTGATCGTCTTGCTAGTCACACCGACAAACTTCGTTTTCCTTTGCAGTGCTACTCGCCAATACGAATCAATCGCACGGTTCCATCGCACATCAGGTGTGACTTGCCTCATTCAGACTGATAATGCATAGAGTACGGGGCTCATCGCCCAACCGCCGACAGCAATCGAACCACTTCTGCAGGGTCTACTGGCTTGACAAAATGATAATCAAAGCCGGCTTCGTGCGAGCGGCGTCGATCCTCTTCTTGTCCCCATCCAGTCGCAGCTACGATGACAATGTTCTTGGCCCAAGGCATTTGCCGGATGCGGCGGCAAGCGTCAAAACCGTTCAGTCGCGGTAGGCCAATATCCAGGACGATCAGTTCGGGCCGGAACGCCTCGGCCATTTCAACACCCTCAATGCCGTCGTGGGCAGTACGTGTGTCCTGCCCCATCAGACTCAACAGCATAGCCAGACTTGCCGCTCCGTCCCGATTGTCATCCACTACCAGGATGCGATGTCTAGGAACTGTATTAGCGTCTCCGGATGACTTCTCCGGTGTCGGCACAGAAGTATCAAGAACCACGGGCAGTCTGACTACGAAGGTAGACCCATGCCCGACGCCTTCGCTGTAGGCTTGGACGTTGCCCCCGTGCGCTTCCGTTAAGCCTTTCACTAGAGCCAAACCAATTCCCAACCCCCCTTCCGCCCGTTCGAGACTATGGTCCACCTGGGAGAACATCTCGAAAAGGGTTAGCAGGTCTTTAGCAGGGATACCGATGCCAGAATCTTGCACTGTGACAACAGCTTCGTTTTCGCGTAATTCGGCAGTCAAGTTGATTCGGCCACCCGGTTCGGTGTACTTGGCGCTGTTATCGAGCAGATTCCAGAACACCTGGGCGAGCCGGGTCAGGTCGCCATCGAGATAAACCGGGTACGGGGGAAGTGTTACCGTGAGTGTGTGTCCCCTCGCTTCTATTTGTGGACGGGCGGTTTCGAGAGCACTCTTCACAACCCCCCATAGGTCGATTCGCGCCGTTCGCATCTCTAACTTGTTGCGAGTAATACGACTAATGTCCAGCAGATCGTCCACCAGTCTTACCATTTGTCCGAGTTGCCGCTCCATCATGGAGCGGGCCTTTTCTGCAGCCACTGTGTCATCGGTCAGTTTCAGAACTTGGAGTCCGTTACGCAGCGGTGCAAGCGGATTGCGCAGTTCGTGGGCCAGCGTTGCGAGGAACTCGTCCTTGCGGCGATCAGCCTCTTTCAACGCTTGCTCGACCTGGCGAAGCTTGGTGGCATCATAGTAATAGCAGACAACTCCAAACTGTCCGCTTGGCAGTGTGATTCGATGAAGCTCCCATTCATATCCTTCGGTCTGATCGATGTCGGTGCGCGGATTCACGAAGTCGCGTGAGAAGTACGGCACGCCTGTGTCAAGAGTACGCCGAAAGTTACCTATGATCTCCGTAGCGACTGGTTCCGGCCACAGGATATGCATCGCTTCATCGAACGGACGTCCAATAGCGGGTCGGACGTTAGCGAACGCTCCGGACTGCGACCTTTCGTTCATGCTGGCGATGCGGAACAGGTCGTCAACAATGTAGATGCCGAAGGGACACCGTTCGATCAGAGTGGCGAGGGTCTTTTGTGTAGCTTCTCTCTCTATCCCTCGCACTTTCTCGGTAATGTCGGTGAACAAGACGGCAACTTTACGTTCATCAGGAGAACCTACGCGAAAGGCATAGACATCGAACCAACGGTTCAAAGTCTTGTATTCATTGGCAAACCGGATCGGCTCGCCGCTAAGAGCCACCCTGCTATAGTTCGCCAGCCAATGTTTTTCGATGCTTGGCACGAACTCCAACATCCGCCGCCCTACCACCGAACGCATTCCCGACTGATCCTCGAACGCTCTGTTTACTTCCAGAAAACGATAGTCGATGGCATGCTCGCTTCTGGCAGGATCGAAGATCATCTCGATCACACAATAACCTTCGTCCATCGAATCAAACAGTGTGCGATACTTCTTCTCACTGAGTCGTACCGCCGTCTCGGCTCGCGTCTGTTCGACAGCCGCCCAAGTCCGCTCGGCCACTTCCTCAATCAGTGCGACTTCCTCCGGCGTCCAGACTCGTGATGTCGAGACATGTACAGTCATGCCGGTGACAAATCGCGCCTCCTTCACAAGAGGTACATCCACATGGCCTCGAACTTGGATAGCCTTAAATGCTGCTCGTTTCTCAAGAGACCGCGTCGGTTCGGTGGTAGCGTCTGTCTCAACTACGGTCCGACCGACAAGAAGAGAGGCAAGCAGGTCATCCCCAAATGAGGCCACTGGATATCGCCCGGCAAGCGGCTGAACGCCTGCCGTGTAATCCCGTTCGATGACGTATTCCTTGTCGCAGATCTCAAAGTAAACAACACGGTTCGCTCTTAGTATTCCCCCAACAAGCGACTAGCCTCAGCCTGTACGGTGATGGGGTCCGATAGCGGCCGGAGTGTATCTGTCAAAGTAACCAAGAAATGCTGCCGCGCCTCACTACGCTGCACTGATTCCTCAGCCCTTCTACGGTCAGTCATATCCCGTAAGATCTTCGAGTAACCCGTGCATCTTCCCTCTGCATCCTGAGTCGGCGTTACAATCCCCAACGCCCAAAAAGCTCGCCGTTCTTCCGTCTGTGCCACCGTTCGTCTTCAGCTCGGCCTTCGGCTTTAGCGGTGTCGAGTTCTCGCTGCGGCATTCCATTCACTTGATCTTCGGACGTGAAGATGATTGAGAAATGTTGTCCTAAGGCCTCAGCCTCAGGGAAACCAAGAATTTCTCAGCTTCTCGGTTCCAACTCGTGATGTGCCCTTGCAAGTCTAGAGTGAAGATTGAGTGATCGCGGATGTTTTTGACAAGCGAGGTGAAACGGGTTTCCAGTTCTTTGCGCCGTTCTCCAGTCGACGTCGATCAGTGATGTCTTCAAAAGCCAGGAGAATATACTCCAATTTGTTGGGCTCTCTAAAGACGCGGCGAGCATTAAGAACCATCACCTTCCATCCGATGGAAGGGAAATCGTGCACGACCTCGAAATCATCAAAACTGGTGTTCTGGGGAAGAACTTCTTCCAGCAGCGTGCGGAGTTTTGGGATATTCCACTGACCGTTACCCAATTCATACACCAGCTGGTCAATAGTGGCTTGCGGGCTTACCGCGAAGTCGCGATAAAATGAATGGTTGGCCCACTTCACTTTGAGGTCCGCACTCAAGACAAGCATCGGCTCTCGCACCGTGTTCATGATGCTGTCGGCAGAGAGCATCAGTGAATCAGCCATGTAGCACTTTTCTTTCGTTAAATTGGGAGTGTGATGAAAACGGCTTGGCCCACCCGCTAATCCCAAATAAATGAGATGGTATTTGAAGTTGCTCCTACGCAAGTGCGCTGGTTTTATTCCAGAATCTCATCCGTTCGCAGCCACATTCACTTACTTTTAGCCTATGAGCAGGTTCGCAATCTAACACTGACGTTACCGGGATTATTCTCTTCTAGACTCTGCAAACGCACCATTAAGTGAACCTCAAGCTGGGCAAGTAAGGCCTAAAATACGAGGCCTGCATAGCGGCAAGATCAGAACTAACGATGAACTGATCTGGATTTTTGAAGCTTACTTGTTGATAATCTAGCCAGTTATCCAATCCTTTTCCGTAGGTCGGAGTTGTTGTGAAACCCCTCAGCATCGTCATCGCCGATGATAGCCACGATTCTGCAGAATCAATGGCCATGGTTCTCACACTATGGGGCCACAATGTGAACGTGTGCGAGATGGCAGAGAAAACGATTGACTGTTGCATCAAGCATTGGCCCGATGTGGTGCTGCTAGATATTGGTTTTCCCACCAAGAAGGATGGACTAGGGATTGCGAGAGAACTTCGACGATGGCCCAGGCTACGGGATGCCGCCATTATTGCAGTCACGGGTTACGGTGATCAATGTACGCGTGATCTTGCAATGGAAGCAGATTTTGATCATTACATGGTCAAGCCAGTTGATCTAGACGAGTTGAAACAAATATTGGCACTGATTAAGCCGCAAAAGGAATCGTTTCAGGTTGCATAGTTCTGACGATGCGATTTTGAAATACGACTCATATTGAATCCCCTATTTTCTTGGGTTGACTATCCTCTCGACGCGACTGGCGGTCAGATGTCTGGATGGCGGTAGTCTTCTTCCATCAGAATCTCTAAGACTGTGGGGTAAAACCCTTCAAACCCAGCCGCACAACCAATGACTGCTTGGCGGCCTCACATGGGTTAACCCCTATTTGATACCAAGTTTCTTGAGTTCGCGCGGATTTGGTCTTCCTCAAACCCGATCCCTCGCCAGATGACTTTACCTTCAGCATCAAGGAGATAGTTGGTTGGACAGCTGATTACTCCATATTTCTTAGAAACACCGACGGCAGTTCCCTCGTTTGGCGTGGTCAATCCAAAGAGGAATGTCAACTTACTATCAGTGATGAACCGTGAAACTGTTTCGGCGGAATCAGTTTCGTTCATTGCTACGATCTCCAAGCCTTTGCCTTTGAACTCGTCGTACAGCTTTTGCAACAGAGGGAATTCTTTACGACAGGGTACGCATGAGTGATACCAGAAACTGATCAATACCCCCTTCTTCCCTTTCAAGGAACTATCAAGAGTAAGTTCGTTGCCCGACGGAGTTCGGGCTGAGAATCGGGGTGCTTTGTTACCAACCGCAAGAAGATCCTTGGTATGCCTGGCAGCTTCGCTCGGATCATAGAAGACTGCATCAGTTGGTGGAGTGTATGCAAAATCACTATCAGGCATTTCGGTGTTGAGCTTTACGTTTTTCAGAACGGTGCCGAAAGTGAGTGTCTGTGCCCCGAGCTTCAACTGAAGCGAAGTTCGTGTGACGAGTTTGTCCTTGCCCACGTAACATTTCAAAACAAAATGGTACGGCTTATCTCCAGTGATCTCCACAACTTGATACGTCTTCTCATCGAATGTCTCATCGCCGACGAAGCGTGTCGTCTGGATCGAGGGGTTAAACGAACCCACGAAAGCCCGGTTCCATAAACATGCCAACAGGAATGATCGTAAATGAGGCCAGTCCGGAGCCATCCGGCTTGGCGACATTTTTCTGGTAGCGTTTCCTGACCTTTTCAGAAAGCCAGACGGTCTTACCATCTGATGTGATCGAGTATTCGGATGACTTGCCACTGTCGATAACAATATGAGCGAAATTGGGTTTCTTGAGTTTAACAGTACCGATGGTCGTTGTCGTGCCCTTGTCAGTCGTTTGCGTAAGTATCATGTCAGCCGACAAAGTTTTTGTTGCCTTCGTGGCCGCAGCGACTTCCTTTAGGATCAAGTCGCCTTGATCGTCCGCTCGCACAACCTGGGCACTACAGACGAGCAGCAAAGAGAAAAAGACAGACAGTGGCGTGGTCGGTTTCACGATTCTGTACCTCGGAATGCTAAAGGTTAGGGGTGAAGTGCCCAACGCCTAATTTATGAGGCCTAAAGACTTAGGTATTGTGGTGATAATGCAATATGTGTCAAGATTATGGAAACACTTTGATCCACGATTACGGATTTGAACTAGCCCAAGGATTTCTTGGTGCGTCCGAATAAAAGCGACTCGTCATCCGTATTGCTATCACTTCAAGTACGAAGTTGGAGGTATGACCATGGCACAAACAACTATCTCGCAAGAGCCATCGGCGACAATAGACCCGGTTGCACAGGCATTTGATGCTGGGCGTCGGGCCGGACTAGCGACAGCGGCGTTAGCAATCAGTCTGGTCGCCTTCCTCAGTTTGCTCGGAGCTGAGAAAGCACTCTTGGCCATTGCTCTTGCGATACTTGCCAAGCGTGGAGCCCAACCCGGATCCGCTGGAAATCGACTTGCCACCGTAGCTATCGGAATTGCAACCGTTTTTCTGATTACGATCACGTTCGTCCTCATCGTGTTCTGGAAGGAACTCGTAAATTTCGTTCACTACCTGATGCAACTCTCCTGACGTGGAGAACTGCCATGCGTCGAGAACACAACGAGCACCAGGACGTTTTTCAGCAATGGGTGCAACCGTTACTGGAACAGGCTGCTGGATATGCTTACTCCATCGTTGGCAATCATGCGGACGCGGAGGACGCCGTTCAGGAAGCGCTTCTCAAAGCCTATCGCGGGCTCCACAGTTATGACCGTGCCCGCTCGTTTAAGGGCTGGTGGTTTGCCATTGTTCGGAATTGCTGCCTCGACTTGGTTCAGCAACGACGCGGCAGACCAAGAACCGTTCTTGTCGAGGAAGCGCACCAGGTAGCAGCACGAACTGCACAGGCAGCGGAACCACTCCGGGAGCGCTCGCACAACTGACACCAGTGCTCCGAGAGATTCTGGAACTCAGATATTTTGGCGGCTGCTCGTATCAAGATATGGCTGAGGCACTCGCGATTCCGGTCGGAACAGTCATGTCTCGCTTGCATGCTGCACGGCAAGCACTGGCGACCGTATACAGAAAGGACTAGCCATGCTCCCCATCGATCCTGTTGAACTTTCTGCGTTTCTGGATGGCGAACTATCACCTGAGTGTGCGCAAGAAGTGCGCGATGCACTGGACCATGATCCCGTCTTGCGAAAGTCGTTTGAGGAACTGGTTGCAAACGACTCACTGTGGAAAGCCCAGGCCGAGACGGCCATGTTTAGACCACAAGTACAGTTTGCCCAGCGTCCGCTTTCGAACTGGTACTTCAAGGCTGCCATCGTCGTATTGGGTCTCATGCTTCTGCGTCTGGTCCTCAAGACTTTTCCCCCACTGTATGCCGTTGGCATGGAGTCAGTTTTGCTGTCCCTTGTGATCGGGTGGGGCCTGCAACGCATCATCCACACGACAGATGTCGATTGCAGCCGGCTGGCATTAGCTACTGCCTATTGAGATCAAGCCCTCTCTCTTTTTCAATCTTGGAGTCTATCTGATGACGAATCATGAGATGCAGGCAACTGAAACCAACAGAAGTCATTCGCTAACTGCTGTATCGTGGGCCTTGCTCTTACTGCTGATGCCCTGTGCGACTAATCACGTCCAGGCCGACGATCCAAAACCAACTACGAAGAAAAGTATCGAAGGATACTGGTCGGGAACTCTCACGTTTGGGACGTTGGAAATGCGGCTCGGGTATAGGATCAAACTTAAAAATGACGGCACTCTAACTGCTACCGGGGATAGCATCGATCAAGGAACCAAGGATCTTCCTATCGAATCGGCAACCTTGGTGGGCGATACTCTCACTCTGAAGATGCCCGACATGCATGCCGTCTACACTGGCAAACTCCAGCCGGACGGGAACACCATCAAGGGGGTGTTGGACAAGGGTGGTAAGATGCCCCTTGACCTCACCCGTCAGGACAAGCCAGTTGTCCTAACCCGGCCTCAGGATCCGAAAAAGCCTTATCCATACTCCGAAGAGGAAGTCACTTTTCCAAGCAAGACAAACGGAGTGACCCTGGCCGGGACATTTACGAAACCAGTAGGGCCTGGGCCATTCACTGCGGCTATACTCATTACCGGTTCGGGTCCTCAGGATCGGGACGAATCAGTTATGGGCCACAAACCCTTCCTGGTTCTTGCTGACCATCTCACGCGTCAGGGAATCGCAGTATTGCGGTACGATGACCGGGGGATCGGGAAATCCACAGGCAACTATGAGGCAGCAACTACGAGAGATTTCGCAAACGATACAACTGGTGCAGTAGCGTATCTGAAGTCACGCAAGGATGTAGGAAAGATAGGACTGATTGGGCATAGCGAAGGTGGGATCATCGCACCCATGGTGGCTGTCGAATGTTCAGATGTGGCGTTCATCGTCCTCCTAGCTGGGTCTGGTACACCGGGGGATGTGATTGTCATTACCCAAGGCGAGTTGATTGTCAGAGCAATGGGTGGTAGCGAGCAAGCTATCGCCAGTCAGAAGGCAATGCAGCGAAAACTGTTTGCTGTGGCCAAGGAGGAGGATGCAGGAAAACGAAAAACAGCGATAGAAGAGTTGGAGAAAGGACTTCCTGAAGCAGTGAAAACAAACTTGCGTACTCAGATTTCGATGGTCACCAGCCCTTGGTACAGATTCTTCCTGGACTACGATCCACGACCGACGATCAGCAAAGTAAAGTGCCCGGTACTTGCACTCAATGGCGACAAGGATTCTCCAGGTGCCAGCCAAGGAGAATCTAGCAGAGATCGAGAAAGCACTCAAGACCGGAGGAAATAAAGATGTGACCATCAAAGAACTGCCGGGACTGAACCACCTATTCCAACCGACGAAGACGGGGCTGTTGCAGGAGTATGGAAAGATCGAAACGACATTCGCTCCCACAACACTCGAAATGATCAGTGAATGGATTAACCATCGAGTCCAGAAAGGGGATAGGCCATGATTGCGTGAACTCCAAGGTTATTTGATGCTGACCATCCAAGCTGCCCAGCGCGCATCGTCATAACCGAAGTCTTTGCTACTCAGTTTCGTCGTATTGCGTGCGAGAGTGTTCTCTCAGCTTCATGTTTAGCCCGCAGGTAAGGCATCAGCATTCTTCCCCCGCCATTCTTGAGCAGCGGCTCGGTCAGCTTAGTGGACACGTTAGTCTTTGAAAGCGTCCTCAACACCTCAAGCAGGTTAGGCAGATTGGTTCCATTTAATAGATGGCGGATACTCCTGCAGCAACTGACCAATTCACGGTTCACGGCACGTATTTCATGATCTTCGTTTCTAACCTCTCTCATTACGCCGTTCTTCGACGGTGAGGACCGGCCTAGGACATGATTGCATGGCAACGAATTACATTAACTTGTCCGCCAAGCTTTCTCATGATACGTTAATACGGCAGTGAAAATCACACCAACTCGAGAGCACAAGATGAAGACCGTAGTACAAATGGCACTTGGGATTACTTTCGTATTGGTCGCCTCGTTAGCTTTAGCTGACGACAAGAAGGAGGATTATGCCAAGCTAGCCGTGGGTAGTTGGGAGGTCACAATAACGCATGCCGGTGGTCCACCCAAGGGCGGTACCGTGGAGTTTACCAAGGACGGCAAACTTAAAGTCACAGGGGAGCATAACATCGAGGGTACTTACAAGATTGAGGGTAAGAGGATGAAATTAAAGGTGAAGGTCGAGAATGATGAACACAATATCGATCTGACCATTGATAAACTCGATGACAAAACCTTTGCTATGAACAACGAAGCAGGCAAGGTCGAGCTAACTCGAAAGAAGTAATCGACGTTTGTCATCTAGAAAATAATTCCATTCCACCTTCGGATGCCTATCACCTCCTCAGTTCGAGAATCTCTTGAACTGATACAACATCCCACACCCAATCTTCGCGGGGAAAGTCACTCGCTCGTCGTGCTTCTTATTGATGGTGGTCCTACTCCTTGGGCGGCATCTTTCCCCTCTCACATTTCTTGCACGACAAGGATCAGTCCAGATCTTAGCTTGGTTCCAAATCGCATTCCAGAGATAAACATCCAATTCATTTCTTGTTTGCATTCAACGATCTCTCGATAAGCTCGTTGAGTTCTTCTTTCGCTTTCTCCCGGTATCCAGACTCGGCATGAAGGATCTTGCCGTCTACCCCAATTACATAGAGGGTTGGCATCATCGATGCCTTGTAGTCGGCGGCAACGGAATCACCTTTCAGTAGCAATCCGTAGGTGAAGCTCATACGTTTCATGTACCCAACGGGATCACCCTCTTGATCAGCTACTGCAATGCCAAAGACGGCAACTCCTCGGGCTTTGAATTTATCATGCAGTGCCTGGATTGCGGGCATCCCTTTTCTACAAGGTAGGCACCAAGTCCCCCAAAAGTCTAATACCACCAACTGACCACGGAAGTCTTTGAGTGTGAATTTTTTGCCGTTCGAGTCAGCGAGTGTCCAATCAGTGCAAGAGTGCCAACTGTCAGAAGATTTTTTGTCTGGGCTTCCTGACCAGTGATGAGTTGGTCGGCATACCCATCCGGAGCAGCCACGGCAAAGTCCAATGAGATCTGAGGATCGTTGAAGCGCTGAATACGAAGGTAGTCGCAATAGCCACGCGATTCGTGCCCTCGAGGCAGGAAGTCTTTCTTACCAATGAAATAAGTGGTCGTTTGTTCGTTACTTCCGGCTCCGGGATCATTCAACTTCCATACCATTTGAAGAACATAGCATTCGGTTCCCATAATTTCCCGCGTGCCCTGTTGTTCAATGCTGACCAGATCGGAAAGCTGGCGATCAAATGGTTTCTCACTGAGGAAATGTCCACAACCCGCCAATGGTGCTCCCAGAGAAAAGCTCATGCTTGCTGCTGTTCTTTCATCTGGTGCCTTGATCACCTTGACTAATTTTGCTTGATGATCTATCCCCCGCAGTGTTAAACCATCGTAAGAGAATGCGAACTTCCGAGTGCCATCATTACTGCTTTTCTCTTCGATTTCGATGTAATACTTCCCTGGACTCATTCCAGCACTGGGCACTGTAGCCCTGGCCTGACGAATCTTGGCTATCACAGTAGGAGCTTGATCTCCACGACTTTGTTCCTGGGTGTATTCAATCACATTGACTTTCTGACAGGCCTCTACCGCTTTCTGAATGATCGCTTTAGCATCAAGTAGCTCTGTCGTTCGTTTCTCTTGTTGTGTGATTGAGGATTCCTCCTCCGCTGCCATCACTCGGTAAGTTGCTAGAAATGCGGAGCTAACAAAAGTGGTAAGGATGATACCCAGCAATAAAGCCAACTTCAGTTTGCCCAATAACATCATCTTCAAGGTTCCGTCAGCTAGTGCGGCAGATCTGATCGAGACTAGCCCACTTAGCGCACCTTGTGTGGCAGCAGCGGCAGATGTTTCAAGCATGGAAGACATCAGCGACAATGGTGTTTGCGCACTTGCTAGTCCTTGGGCAAGCATGGCAGACAAACCGGCTGCCGAAACAGTAACTCCGCGCAGCGTCAATCGTTTTGCCAGCATGAGTCGAGCCCTGGCCAGTCGGCCAGCGACAGTACCTTCAGGGCATTTGAGTTGTCTCGCAACATCCTTACGTGTTCTGCCCTCCAGGTCAGAAAGAACAATGACAGAACGGTATTTGTCGGGCAGGGAACTCAATTCCTGGTCAAGGATTGCCTTAAGATCATCCCATAAGGGTTGATGAATCACTTCGGCTTTGGGCATTTCAGCTACCTGCCTCTCTCGTGTCGTGCGCCTCGAATCCGCGCGACGTGCCTGTAGAGCGGAATGATACGCTACACCGTAGAGCCAGTTGGCTATTTGCTCCCGTGGCATAACGTGATTCGCTTTTTTGAACAGCACGAGAAACACCGCCTGAAAGGCATCCTCAGCATCGTGGTGGCTTAACAAACGGCGGCAGACTCCCCAGACGAGTGAGCTATGTCGCTTGACCAGTGCACTAAAGGAACTTGCATCACGAGATTCAAGGAAATCAGTTAGCTGTCGTCCATCAGTCTTTCTTGACTGATCTCGCAGTAGGCCATCATTTAGCTGCCGAAAAACCATCCCAGTGTGACTGATTGTCATTCATCACCTCAACTGAAAGGTACGCACTCTGTTGTCTCTATGAGTAATCTGTCACTGAGAAGGAGTTTGATACGACTATTTCGCCTATCTAACACATTGGGATCTGTGAGCACACAGCCGGAGCTGATTTACGTTTCGATTTGGATCAATACAGGCCCTTTTGTAGGACTATATGCCAATTACACCTTAGACACAATCTTCGCCTTGAACTTCCCCCGATCCCTCTTCTTGAACTGTGACTACCGCCCAGGTCTTTGATAGATCGCGAAATGGCGGCTTATGGCATGGATGTTGGCGGCTACCCGAGTGCTGGCGGCACGGGCACAACAAGCCTTTGCCATTGGCTTTCGCTTTCCGCAGCAACAAACCGCAAATGGATCGTTCCAGCAAATCAATCTCAGCCGTAACATGGCCAATAATCTCATTCATCCCTCCTATGGTTCATGGGCAACTGGCTTCGCTGCCACCTGGGAGCTCGACTTCTGGGGCAAGTTCCGCCGTTCGATTGAATCAGCCACTAATCTGCTGGATGCCTCTTTCGACGATTACGACAACGTATTAGTGAGCCTCCTTGGTGATGTTGCCACAGCATATACGCAGTATCGCATCTTTGAACAACAACTGGCCTACTCTCGTGAGAATATCCGTATTCAACGAGGATCATTGAAGATTGCCACTGACAGATGGAAGGCTGGCCAGACCAATGAACTGAGCAGTGTCCAGGGAGCATCCTTACTTGAGCAACTCGAAGCGACAATTCCGTTGCTGGAATCGGGCATGAGGCAGGCGAGCAACCAGCTTTGCGTTCTTTTGGGTATCGCCCCCACTGACCTGACTGCCAAGCTGGGCAAAGCGCCGATTCCGAAATCGCCGACTGAAGTTATTGCGGGCATCCCTGCTGATCTCTTGCGCCGCCGACCCGATCTCCAGGCTGCGGAGAAGCAGATCGCCGCGCTGAACGCGCAGATCGGCGTGGCAGAGAGCGCCCTTTACCCATCGTTCTTTATTTCCGGAACGATTGGCTACCAGGCGAAGGACTTGGGCATGCTTTATAACAGCAACAGTTTCACCGGCACAGCGGGGCCGGAGTTCTCACGGAATGTGCTGAACTATGGGCGCATCATCAACAATGTGCGTCTACAGGATTACAAAACGCAGGAACTCATCGGCGTCTATCAGCAGAAAGTGCTCGCTGTAGGACGTGAAATGGAAAATGCGCTCGTGACTTTTGTGAACTTGCAAGTTGAGGCTCAGCACCTGGCGGCCAGCGTGAAGGCGGCGGAACGGCGGGAAAGATCGCCAACGAGCAGTTCACCGCCGGGGCGATCGACTATACTCTAGTGTTTATTGCACAGCAATTCCTGGTACAGCAACAGAATGCCTATGCACAGGCACAGGGAGATATCGCACTGGGACTGATCGGTGTGTACCGAGCCTTGGGTGGAGGTTGGGAATTGCGTTTGAACGACCAGAGCAACGGGTATCAGGGATTGTGCGTGGCGTCCCAGGAATCGGTTAAACCCGTTACCGAAATCGTACCAGCCTCGGCCAAGGAACCGGTGGCGACTTTGAAGCCAACGTTTTTCAGGAAGTAAACTTCCGTCATGACCGTCCGCTAGTTCTATTTGAATAATTCAACCGGTGGCGGCTACTAGAACGCAAGCACTGAAGGTGAGTAGAAATGACTATCCGCTGGTTGTGGCGGATGGAATACAGAGGCCTGTGCCCAGATAGAGCACAGGCGTGAAAAGATGAATCAACCTGCGTATAGCGGTATACATTGAAAATTGTCTTATCGCTATTCACTCGGATGCTTGGAACCCATCTCCTTGATCTGTTGCAGGACTTGCTCAAGGTTGTAGCTTGCTGCCAACTGAAGGGGTGGGAAATCTCTATAGGACATGAGTTCCTTTTCCCACAGCAACTGGCCGATGGGAAGAAGATTCCAGTCGTAGATATACGCCGTACTGGGCGAGGCGAGCGCACCCGCCACCGAGAACGCACCCTTCTGTTCATTCCCGACGTTGTTCTCGAACGGATCGCGCATGATGTTCTGGAGCTGTGTCCAGTGGTACGTCAAAGGAGCGTTCAGGGCTGCGGTGCCCGTCGAGCCCATCATGGTGTAGTAGAACTTCCAGTTCTTGTAGCGCACCGCCGAGGGGAGACGACCCTGGTAGTAGAAGAAGGTATCGCGATTGCTCGGCGTCTTACCCTGTAGGTAAGAAAGCTGGTCGGTGCCGTCGAGTTTGGTCTTCACAATGCCTTCGTACTTACCTTCCATGATCAGCTTGTTCAGCTCATTTCCTTTCTGGCCGCCGGCGATTTCCACGAAAGTGGGCAGCCAGTCCAGCGAGGAGAATATTTCCTTGAAAACCGTGCCCGGCTTGATGACGCCCGGCCAGCGGATGACGCAGGGACGCGCATGCCGCCTTCCCAGGTGCTTAGCTTGCCGGCTTTGAACGGGGTCACGCCGCCATCGGGGAAGGTCTGAACCTCAGCACCATTGTCGGTAGTGAAGACAATTATGGTGTTGTCGAGCTCACCCATTTCTTCAAGCTTTTTGAGTACAACGCCAATATTGTCATCCATTTGCTTCATGCCGGCTTCGTTGGCACCCCAATCCTTGCCACCCTTGGTGCCGATCATGTCTTCATACTTCTTCGACAGCACCGTGGTGACGTGCATACGGGCGGGGTTATACCAGCAGAAGAATGGCTTGTTGGTCGTTTTCGGGTTGTTACGATCGAGCCAATCGACGACATGGGAGGAGATTTCCTCGTCAACCGTCTTAGAGCGTTCCAGAGTGAGCGGACCTTCGTCCTTGCCCATCTGGTTCTTGGCGGTGCCGTCCGAGGACTTCATCCACAGGACCGGCCGGGGAGCAGCCATGCAGACGCCGTCTTTGGGATCAATCGCACCTGGTGTTTCTGGGATGCCAGGAATGGGCACCATCTTCATCGGGGGTACGACAGCCTGCTGGGTGGGGCTGCTGTTGATATCGGGGAAGCTCACCTGCTGCATGGCGTCGAGATGGTAGAGGTAGCCCCAGAACTCCTGAAAGCCGTGAGCCGTGGGCAGCGAATCGGGGTGGTCACCGAGGTGGTTCTTGCCGAACTCTCCGGTGCTATAGCCCTGGTTGTACAAGAACTGGGCAAGGCACGGTGTGCCGGGCGCAGATACGAAATGGCTCCCGGCAACTGTGGAAGTACCATGCCCGCCCGGAACGGGTGCATGCCGGTGATAAAGGCGCAGCGACCAGCGGTGCAACTTGACTCTGCATAGTAGTGCATGAACATCGCGCCTTCGTGGGCAATCCGGTCGATGTTCGGCGTCTCACCCACCATCAACCCACGATGGTAACAACTTGGCTGCATCCAGCCAATATCGTCACCCATGATGAACATGATGTTAGGTTTCTTGGCAGCAGCAGGTTTTGAACCAACCGGGGTAGGATTTCCGGCGCCACTGGCCTGGAAGTCACCACGCATATCAAACGTGTTCGGCACGCCATGACCGAGATGAATCTTTCGGGTCACCTCCTTGCCCCTAGACGACACCTTCACGTCATAGGAGTAGTTGCCGCCTGTCTTCAATCCAGGGGTAACGAACTTGCGGGATTCCCCGGTCGGGTCCATCTTGGTGCCATTCAGTTCCAGAACAGCATCAGCAGGGACCAGAATCTCGAATATGATCGTCTCTTCACCATCCTGCCTGCCAGGAGCCAAAGTCGTGATGGCTACCGGGGCCATGACAGGCAAACTTCCTGCCATAAATGGAGACTTACCGAATCCCTCACAACACGAACTGGTGTTGAAAGTTTCAGTAGCCGAGCATAGCTGCACAGGCCGAAGTTGATCTGAAGGTGCCGCCGACGCTTTATTAAACCAATTAGGCCCGCCCGATGCGGCGACGTAGCCGATCAAGCTGCCGATCGCCATTATGGCGATCATGTGGACTTTCCCGTTCCTCATTAGACTTCCTCCTGGTGTGAAAGTAGTTGAAATAGTGGGCGTAAGAAACGATCCTTTGAGCGTCAGATACACCGCTATCGGTTGAGAAGCTGAGCAAGACCGATCACGGTGTGACTGCAAGCCCGTTGTCGTAGTAATAGGGGTTGTAAACAAAAGGCTGCTGGTAGGCCTCAGCGTTGTATGCTGCCGAGTTAATCGCAGCAGCATCGTATGCTGCTCCGAGCCCATAAGCTCCTACACCACCATAACCATACCCGCGATACCCGGCACCATAGCCATCTATGCCACGGTAACCAACACCGCCTCGGTAGCCGCCATATCCATAACCACCTCGGTAGCCACCATATCCACCACGGTAGCCGCGAAACCCGCCGCCTCTGCGATAGCCTTGCGCCTCTGGCTGAAAGACAAAGCCAGCGAGCATAACGACAACCATCGACAACGCGACTTTCTTCATCATGACAAACTCCTCAAGATGTTCACGGAGTTCTGGTATTAGAGCGGCCACCCTGGCCGACTCGACAGATTAGTATCCGTTGTTATTTCGTATTGGGTACTGGTGCCTCAGCCCGTGCGCGTCTTAGCTTCACCACAGGGCGATCAGGTTGTGCGTGGTCATCAACAATCAATTCAGTTGGCTGCCAGGTGATATGGTTGTTGTCGACCAATGTCAAAACATGTGTGACCGACACCTTCTTGCCGTTCGCCATGCGAGCAGCCACTTTGAGTGCCCACTTATTGCCCTCTTTGGCCCATGTAGATTCTCCTATCCCACCGCCCGAATAGAAAGACCAGGATCGAACCCGTTTCTCCACAGCATCCCAGGCAATCCATTGGGTTGTACTTGTCACTGGAACATTGTTAAGAGTTGTCGAATAGTTGGAAACAATGAAGTTCTGATTCTCTGCCCAAGAGTAAGAAGCGGTGGCGGATTCACCCTTATCCGCTTCTCCTACCCAGCCGCCAATCAGTAGTTCCAGATCTTGAAAATGAGCGCCATTGGATGGCGGACGAAAGGCAGATTCCCGAACCGACAAGAAGTACCATTGACCCTCTTTCTTAACGAGCACCGTAGAGAATCGAACTACTGAAGGTATTCCGCCACCAGCCGGTGTCACTTCACTGACGCCATCTTCCATCGCTACATCAGGCGTGATCTGCTGGGCTGAAGTGACCTTCAATTTCAACTTGGCACCCGGTTGAGCTGCGAATACTTCTCCGTACATTTTTTCCAAGGCAGCTCGGCCTTTGATCCCTAGTCCTGCCTGATCTACATAGGTAGCTTCAGATGTCCAAAAGGCAGCCAGGGCCTTGGCATCGCCCTTGTTGTAGGCTTCAATGAACTCTCCAGTTCGTTTCCCCTGGCCGGTAGCTTCGCTAGTGTCCTGGGGTTCTACTGCAATGACGGGGAAGTCGTTGAGACCGAGCATCATAGCAAGAAAGAAAGCAACGCAGAACAACTTTCGATACCTCATACTGATGTCTCCTCAGGAATGGTGTGACTTCTTTATTTTCACGTTTTTGAGTGCATACTGCTTACCGCCACTCTGGCGATCAATCGAATCGTTCCCTTTCCGTTCATATGAATCTCCCTTACAGACCTGATGTTGATTGAATTGCAGGGCAACCCAATCGTTAAGTAAGTCCACATTCGCACTATTATGTTGTGAACTTGTTCTGATCATCTTTTTCCATGGACTCCGGATTGAATAATGGCGTACAGGGATCAATCGCCGACTCACTACCAGCCAACTGCTCAATTGCTGACTTATTGAGAAACGAACCGACATTTTCATGTGACAGAAAGAGGTTAACAATGCGTTGCCGCAACTCAGGATCGTTGGCACAGACTGAGTCCAGGTATGCACTGCGTGCCTTGGGGTCATCAAGTTCTAAAGCCCGCAAAAAAATAGCACGTTCGGCCATGGGCTCAGCTTCCGTGGATGATCTCCAACCTTAATGCGAATTTTGACAAGCAAGTCTGCCATCAATTTGACATTTTTTGCCACTTGATCTTCTCATTGCAAATCGTCAGTTCAAAACAAGAAGGATTCTTGTAGTTAGAGGGATTCTTGTAGAAACACAACTATCGTGTGTTAAGATAAGCTCGTGTCCACAGCTATATTAGAAATGGAATCCACCAGTAAAGAGCCGCAAACATCTGCGGATCTCTTGCCAGTTTTGTATGATTCACTGCGTCGACTTGCGTTCCACAGATTGGCAAAAGAAGCACCGGGACAGACCCTGGAACCTACAGCGCTTGTCCATGAGGCGTATCTTCGTCTAACCAAGGATGGAGATGTCCCTTATTGGAAGGGACGCAGTCATTTCTTTGCCGCAGCAGCAGAAGCTATGCGCCGAATCCTTGTCGAAATTGCCCGTCGCAAAAGGGCTATCAAGCATGGAGGTGAACTAAAGCACCAGGCCATGGATGACGTAGCCTTTGATGCTTTTGAACCACAAGAAGATCTTGTGGCTTTGGACAATGCACTCAACCGTCTTGAAGAGCAAGAGCCGATCGCTGCATCTCTCGTTCAGATGCGGTACTTTGGTGGTTTGTCGATTTCCGAAATTGCTGAAATACTAGAAATATCGCCAAGAACTGCTCACCGCCACTGGACTTACGCCAAAGCATGGCTGCACGAAGCTCTACAGAATCCCGCTTGCTTTAGCTAAGGCATTCAAACTCGGTATGTACCAAGAGCATGTGCTATGACAGAGCAGGATGTTTTTCATGGTGCCCTTGAAATAGAAGATCCAAAAGCCCGACTTGAATTCTCGAATGTTGCATGTGCTACTAATCAAAGCCTCAGGAATCGGCTAGAGAGACTGATAACATCTCATTTTCAAACACAAAGCTTCCTTGATGCAACGTTGATTGACCAAGTCACTGCAGCTAAACATTCCCTTTCTTTTTTGCTGCCCCCGGTGATTTCCGGAGCGATAGGCAGACTTGATCATTATGATGTGCTAAACGTGATTGGCCGTGGAGGGATCAGCGTTGTGCTCAAGCGGCACTACTCGAAACTACAACGTGTGGTAGCACTGAAGTTACTTGGCCCCCAATTTGCGATTAGCCCCAAAGCCCGCAAACAATTCATACACGAGCGGAAAGTGCAGCCGCCATTCGTAACGAACATGTAGTGGCCATCCATGCGGTTTGCGACGATGGTCCTAGGACCCAACTGAAGCTAGTGGAAGTTGTTGAGGAAATAGCCTCAAAATCGATTGCAAAGGGAGGCGGTTTAACTGTAGATGAGGCCTTGCGAATTGCTATCCAACTTGCTGAAGGCCTTTCAGCTGCGCATACAAAAGGGTTGATTCACCGCGACATCAAACCTGCGAACATCTTCTTGAGGAGGCTACCGGATGTGTGAAATCAGCCTGATTCGCACTTGTCTCAACCATTAGCATGGCACAGGGTGAAGGTTGCATAGCAGGCAACACCCATGTTCATGTCTCCAGAAGAAGTGCAGGGCTCTATGTTGATCAGCGAAGCGATCTGTTTAGTTTAGGTAGCGTGCTGTATGTGTTATTAACGGGCCAAACTCCATTCCAACTCTGACGCGACCGAAGTGCTGTCTCGTGTGGCAAGTCAATCGCCGAGGCCTATTGTGTTCTTAACAGAGAGATTCCAGTTTGGCGAACGAAATCCAAGACTAATGGATATGAACCGGAGGAGCGATTTGACAGCGCTTCAGATGTTGGAATGCATCTTTTGAATGGGTTAGAAAGATGCCGAGGAAGTATAACTAACGTCATTTGTCGAGCATCATTGCAACGCTGATACTATTTGCTTTTGTGATCACTGAATCTGATTACCAAATTACCGGAGGTGCTGTTCGGATTTATCGTGTTTCCCTATTAACCTTAGCAATACGTAACACGACGAAGACGGTACATAG
>JASGHE010000003.1:0-1226622 GCA_047602475.1 Gemmatales bacterium
GGTATGCAGCTGAGGCCTTTTATCGACAGACCCAGCGTTGGCATCAACCCACCTCACGCTGGCTGAAACGGCAAAGCAAATCCATCCTGGGCATCGAACGAACGGTACGGCACAAGGCGCCGACCGATGCCCGCCGCAGGGGATTTGACGGCATCATCCTCGGGCATACCCACTATGCGATGGATGAGATCGACGCTCACGGCATCCGCTATTGCAATTCGGGTTCGTGGGTGGATGACGACTGCACCTATCTGGAATTGCGGGATGATCGGTTGGAACTCAAAACGTGGGAAGGCCAGGAGAGTCAAAAGGAGATGATACCAGAGAGCAGGAAACTAGTTGAGATGGAACCAGCATGGAGTTATTAGAAGCAGAGTTCTCGCACGCCTGTGCTGACACTACCCGGCTTATTAATTCTATTCATCTGTTGAAGGCGCAGAGATTCTGCTGTCGCCGTCGTTCATTCATGATACATTCATAGTGAAACAACTTGAGTTCCCATCGAGAATATTAACCCATCCATGATGGATGCTTTTCTGCAAGCTTGTGGGGTTCATCCCGCGCTGGAATTAGAAGTCGAAGCGACTGCTTCTGCTTCGGCGGTGCCGCTACTGCCTGCGTCAACCGTTTGCCATGGTCGGCAGACACCCGGCGGCGGACGTCCATCTGGATGCAGATGGCATGCGACCCAGACATCTCTATTTCCAGGCTATCGAAGGACGCATCGCCTGCGTGAATGTCTCGCAAACCGCCTCCTTTGTCGCCGAGGACAAAGAGATCCACTTGTTCTGCTGGATGGCACCCGAGCAAGTAGTGCAGGTAGGCAGCAAGCGGGTGAAGCTGCTGCCTTTCGAGACCATGGTGGAACAGAAGCAGATAATTGCCGATCCTCTGTGCCCGGCTCCGCCCTGGATATCTTCGCTCCTAAGATCATTCTGGAGCTTACGAATGAAGAGGCTCCAGGTACCCTCAAAACCTGGCCCATTGATCGCTTGTTGACTCTCATCGGCCGAACGGAACGCTGTGCCATCCAGCTCAACCATGAACTAATCTCGAATGTTCATTGTAGCCTGGTGCTGACGACGACTGGCTTGTGGGTGGTCGACCTTTTAGGACGTGGCGGAATCCTCATCAACGAACAACCAGTGCGAGTAGGCTTCCTGGGGTTAGAAGATGAACTACGGCTGGGACCGTTTCGATTACGCCTGCAGGAAACACCTGAGCCGCTCTTCATCCCCAGAGACGAGAGTGAATATCGACCACTTACTCCAGCAGTTGAGTTTGAAGTGACCTCGGCAAGTCCTCCCGATGTCGGCCATCAGGCTAGAACGTATCAAACGCCCTGGCCGGAGGATGAAGAGCAGGCAGAAGTCCTTGAAGAGTTGATGGATCAGTTCCAGAACATGCAAGGGCCTCTGTTTGCCCAGCACCAACACATACTATCACGCATGATTGAGACGTTCAGCCAGCTTCAGGGGGATCAACAAGAAGCTATTAAAAAAGAGCTGCAGCGGTTGCGTAGCATCAACAGAGAAGTAGAGTCTATACAACAGGAAAAGATGCCTGTTGAGGCGGAGGAACAAGGAATGGCGCTGGAATCGCCGGCGTCTCCCCCTGAAATGGATGCACCCCGTATGTCACCAGTCACGAAACCTAAGCCATGCGCAGACTCCGGAGATGGATGCTCCGTCGACGCCGCTGCGTTCAGCTTCAACACTGCTGAAGAACTCCGATACTTCGGTCTTTCGCATCCCCACCAAGACGGGCAACCTCTTTGATGACACTTCATCCAACGAGTCTGCTCCCGTCTCGGATGACTTGCTGCACACCTGGTCAGAAAGCGAGACGGAACTCCTGTCCCGTGAAACGGCTAATGAAGCGAGGAAGTTGACAGGCAAGCCTCTTCCTCAGGCTGAGGGCATCACCTACGGCTACGATCCCGATCAGCACGAAAAGAACCACCCGAACTCCGCCGAATACCGGCCCTTCATCGCACCCCATCCTGATCCAGGTCATCCTCCTACCGATCAGGAAAAGGCAGCCCATCTCTGGCTGCATGATCGGGTCGACGTTCTCCAGGCAGAACAATCCTCGATCTGGCAGAAGCTGTCGAACTTCTTCTTCGGCAAGTCGAGCTGGTAGAACCATGTCTGGCTCCTCCCCTTGCCAAGGGGAGGTTGGGTGGGGTTATGGCAGCTCTCGCAATCGAATCTCCTTGAACTCAATCGGCGAGCCTTCCGATTCGAGGCACAAATATCCCGTGCGTGGTTCGATATGGTTACCCCCAGACACTTCCTCGCCGTTCACCCAAAGACGAATCTCCCCATTAATGGCCCGCACATAGTAGTGGTTCCATTCGTTGATGCCCTTGCTCAGGTTCTTGCGGGGGAAGCTTCTGCTGCCATCGGGCGAGACCGGTGCGAAGGGCTTCATCTTCGACGACCCAACGGGGAACACGTCGCCATTAGTTGTGAACCAGGTCGCTTTCTTGCCTGAACTCTTCTCGTATTGCTCGGTGTAGCCATGATCGAGCACCTGCACTTCGATGCCATGCGGAAGCTGGTTACGTTTGAGGGCGAACAGCGGCTTCTCCGGCGCCACACGAACACACCTGAGTTTCCTGCACTCTTGAGGTGCTTCCAGTAGAGCACCAGTTCAAAGTTGGTGTACTGCTTCTGCGACCGCGCCACGCCGACCGGCGTGCCTTTGCAATAGAGGCTACCATCCTTCTTCCAGACGAAGGTATCAGGATCGCAGTTGACGTTGACGAAGTCCTTCTCGCCAAGGGCAACCCAGCCAGTTCCAGTGCCATCGATGAACGCCTTGGTGACCGGTTCATCGGCAAGGGTGATGAGAGTGACAAGGCCGGCAAGACTGAGACTCAGAGCGTATTTCACTTGAAGGCTCCTGCTGAAAGAGAGGGATGAATGACACGGCAGCCGATAGAGGAGAGACTCTGATCAAGCTGGGCGAATTGTTGTTCATCAGCGTAGGTGCCAACAATCGCCCCACCCGAACCGGCAAACTTGGCGCGTGCCAACCGAACGGGCCACTTCGATCATCTCAATCTGCCCCCGAGGCAGTTGATAGATCGAACGGCGGGTATCGAAATTGGTATCCATCAATCTGGACAGCCGGGCAGGATCACGCTGTATCAATGCTTCACGTGCCTGAGCAGCCAGATCAGCAAAGGTTTTCATGGCTGAAACTACAGCCACATCGCCCTGCCTGTAGCGGGAACGAATATCGTTGTGGAACACCTCGGTCGGCTCACTGACATCGGTCTTGTAAGCCAGGTAGACCGGAGGCAGCAGTGCGATATCGAGCGGTTCATAGACACCATGCGAGAAGCCCTGCGTCTCTTGCCTCCGTTCCTGAGAGAAGTCCATGTAGACGAGGCCTTCGTAGACCTGGATCACACGATCCTGTAGCCCCGCCGTGATGCCCAACTCATCATTCTCTACTGAAAGAATCAGCGAAGGCTGAACCACCATCGGGATGGCGATGCCATAGAACTCCATCAGGCAACGGAGCGTGGCGGTGATGATGGCACTCGACCCTGCCAGGCCCACTTGCCGGGGGATGGTGCTCTCGAAGCGGATGCTGAAGTTGCGTTGATGTAGATCAATGTTCTGGCGATAGCAGTATTCGACGAACTTCTTGATCGTCGCCTTCACCAGCCGCACGCCGCCGTAGTAGCCATGCAGCTTGACATCTTTGACGAGGTCATGAACTGAATCGAAGCGGTTCTGATTCTCCTTGCCGGGCAGGATTTCGAGCGTGTCCCATTCATAGAGCACCGCCTCGGCCCAGTAGTTCCTTAGGGCGATGGAGATGGTCTTGCCGTGGTAGCCATCCGAAGGATTACCCACCAGCCCGGCCCGAGCGTATGCTTGACGTTTGATGATCATCGAAAGACAGCATAAGGGCGAAACGAGGCCGGGGCCAGCATGATTGCTTGATTCTACTCCCAACTCTCAACTCCCCACTCCCAACTTCCGCGTGAACCTGCGCCTTGTATGATAAACACCAAGGAAGGCAGCATGATCCCCAGCGAACAAGCACAGGCTCTGCGACAACAACACTACCAGGCGACGCTGGTCTCGAAACGGCTGGTACATGAAGCGCTCGCCATCCTGCGAGTACGGCCCGATGCTCCCCTGCATGCCCATCGAGGCGGGCAGTACACCACCTTGGGCCTGGGGATGTGGGAGCCACGCCATCCCAAAGCCGCCCCGGAGTTGATCAAGCCTGGCAGCGAGACCCATCTCATCCGCAGGCAGTATTCGCTGTCAAACTCCATTCTCAATGAACAAGGTCAGCTCATTCCTGAACCGAATCACGAGATCGAGTTCTACATCGTGATGGTGCTTGAGGAGGCCGACGAAGCTCCCGCCCTGACCCCAAGGCTCTTTCAACTCAATGAAGGCGACCGCCTCTTCCTCGGCGAGAAGATTTTGGGACAGTACACCCTCGATGGCGTGCAAGACGACGATACCGTGCTCTTCTTCTCCACAGGCACCGGCGAAGCTCCCCACAACTACATGCTCTGGGAACTGCTCCATCGCGGGCATCACGGTCCCATCCTGGCTGCCTGCTGCGTTCGCCATCGACATGATTTAGCCTACCTGGCCGTTCATGAACAACTGATGCGTCAGTATCCGCAGTATCAGTATGTGCCGCTGGTCACCCGCGATCCTGGTAATCCACAGAAACGCTACCTGCAAGACCTGGTGACATCGGGTGAACTCGAGCAAAGGCTGGGCAAACCCCTCGACCCGGAGCACATGCATGCGTTCCTGTGTGGCAACCCGAAAATGATCGGCGTACCGGTCTATGACAAACTCACGAAGTTGAAAACCTATCCTTCGCCGCCTGGTCTGGTTCAGGTACTCGAAGAGAGAGGCTTCACCGCCGATTCCAAAGCCCTCAAGGTGAAGGGGCATGTGCATTTTGAAGAGTATTGGTAGCAAGTCAGGTGTATGAGTTTTTTCTGGCTCCTCCCCTTACCAAGGGGAGGTTGGGTGGGGTTCTTTCTGCATTGAAGATAACCCCCTCCAACTCCCCCTTGGTAAGGGGGAGAGAAAATCATCGAAGGATTATCACCTCATCGGACAATCTATCAGTAGAGTCCCGCTGGTAAGGAAGCTGCATGTCGGAGCAGGCATGGCATGAACAGGGCTTGCGTGATGCAGCGTTGGCAGGCGATGCCGAGGCCTGGCGTGTTCTCGTTGAGAAACATCAAGGCACGGTGCGTCGTTACCTGGCTTGGCGACTAGGTGGCTGTGTTGCCACGCTGGACGATCTAGCTCAGGAATCTTGGCTGATTGCCGCACGCTCGCTGCGAAAGTTCGCTCCCAGTCGTGGCACCTTCCAGCATTGGCTCTTCGGTATCGCCGCCAATGTATGCCGAAACCATCTGCGCTCACGAAGGCGATCCAAACAACAACCCCTGGCGGATGGTCATGAGCCTCCTGAAACACCAACCGACAATCAACAGACACTGCGTGTCGCCGACGCCCTGGCTGCGCTACCCGACCACTACGAACGCCTGCTCCGGGCCAAGTACTTCGAGGGGGCAAGCGTTGAGTGTATCGCCGGCACCGAAGGGCAGACTGCCAAGGCTATCGAATCGATGCTGACCCGTGCCAGGGCAGCCTTCCGGGAACTGTACGAGAAAGATGCACCATGAATGACGATCTCGATGACATCCTGAAACCGCGTGAAGTACCCGAAGCCTCGGCGGAGAGAGAGCGCAACTGCTCACCGGCACCATCGGGCAACTGAAACGTACTCGCCGCTTCAGGCAGGTGCAACTCGCTGCCCTCTGGGCTACGGTCTTTCTTGTGGGCGTCTCAGTCGGTTGGCTTGCGTTGCAGCGTGAGTCGGCACAGATGGCGAAACAGACCGTTCCCTCATCCACTGCTCCCGAAACCCCGCCTCTGCTGACAGCGGCGCAACTGGAACTCCAGGCTGAGAAATCCGACGACCCGGCCCAGTCGGCCCAGCTCTATCGCCAGGCGGGCGACCGCTTTCTGGAAGCCCAGGACCTCCGTTCCGCCCTCCGTTGCTACCGCATTCACTTAAACGAAGGCGGCCCCGACGTGAAAGCTGTGCTCTCCAGCGATTCCTGGCTGCTCATGAACCTCAAAACCTCGAACGAACCAAGGAGATGATCATGAATCTGTTGATGCACTGCATGCTGATGATGGGCGTGTATGCCCCAATCCAACCCCCCGCCAAGCCGACCGATCCTACAGGCGAAAGGCAGATTGCGGCGTTCGATCTCTTCGAAGTGGTTCCGGTCGATGCAAAACAACCCGCTACGCTGGAGCAGGCGATTGCCCAGGCACTCGTAAACCATCCCGACATGCGGCTGGCGGAAGCGGAGTTACGTGTCGCCGAAGCCAAGCTGGCCCAGGCCCGCATCCAGGTCAGCCAAAAGGTGACGGAGGATTTTCATCGGTTGCAAAAGGAACGGGCCGACGTGGAACTGGCCCAGGCTAACTGGGAACGAATGACAAAGTTGTTGAAGAACAGCGCGATCAGTCAGGAAGAATACCGAGTCGCCCAACATCAACTGGCCAGTGCCAAAGCCCGCCTGGCCGCAACGGAAAGCTCATGGAAGCTGATGAAGGGAAAACCGGCCCAAATGGTAGACTACGGGGACAAGCTCTCTGTTGATTACAGCCAACTCATCGATGCTCGAAGGCGACAACTAGACTTGAATAACGCCACCGGCTCCTACCTTCGGTTCGAGCCTGTCTTTGAACAGTACAGGACGACTCGAGCCTATTCTAATCCCGACACCGCTGACATTGTGGATCAACTGAAGACCAAGCTGGCTGTGAAGGTCAAGCTCGACAAGCAGACCAACCTTGATATGGAACAAGCCTTCCAGAAGGTGAACGAAGGCGCAGGCCTCAAGATCCGGGTGAAACTGCCAGTTACCGAGAATAAAGCAATGTACAAGAACGTCACCCGCCTTAACCTGGAGGCTGGCGAATACCCGTTGCGTACTTGGCTGCAACTGATTGTCGATGAGATGAACTCGTATCAGGTTGATCCCGGAACACTGGGGCAGGGGGGCGTCAAGGGGTACGTGCTTTACGTCAGGGAATATGGGTTACTGTTGACGACACGCGAACTAGCCCCGCCCGATGCCATCACGGTGCAGGAACTGTGGAAGCAGTCCCAGTTCGAGAAGGCAGCGGCAGAAGCGAAGAAGGCTCAAGAGAACGCGGCACCGAAGAAGTAATGATGTCTTCTCTGCGTTCCTCGGCGTTCTCTGCGTTAAGAATTGAAACGCAGAGAACGCAAAGAAATACACTCTTAGTGCATCCCGCCCCCGGTCAAACTCTTTACCAACTCCCCCACCACCGCCTTGGCATCGCCGAAGAGCATCCACGTCTTATCGTTGAAGTAGAGCTCGTTATCGATGCCGGCGAAGCCGGGGTTCTTGCTCCGCTTGATGGCGAAGATCGTTCGGGCCTTATCCGCCTGAATGATCGGCATGCCATAGATCGGGCTGGCCTTATCATGCTCGGCGGCAGGGTTCACCACATCGTTGGCTCCCACCACCAGACAGACATCCACCTGTGGCATATCGTGGTTGATTTCTTCCATCTCGATGAGATCGGTGTAGGGTATCTCCGCCTCAGCCAGCAGCACGTTCATGTGCCCTGGCATACGGCCGGCGACGGGATGGATGGCGAACTTCACAGTGATGCCCCGCTTCTTGAGGGCATCGTACAGTTCACGCACCTTGTGCTGAGCCTGGGCTACAGCCAACCCATAACCCGGAACGATGACGACGAGGTTCGCCTGCTCCAGAATGGCTGCTGCACTTTCGGGAGTGTCCGACCGATACTCTTTCTGTTCCCCGGCTGCTGTCTCCGTCTTCACCTGGCCGAACGCACCAAAGAGGACGTTGGTGAACGACCGGTTCATCGCCTTGCACATGATGATGGCCAGGATCAACCCGCTGGAACCATCGAGCGCCCCAGCGGTGATGAGCAGCTTGTTATCGAGCACGAAGCCCATCGCCACCGCAGCCAGCCCGGCGTAGGAGTTAAGGATGGCGATCACCGTTGGCATATCCGCCCCGCCGATCGGCATCACCAGCATCCAGCCAAAGTTGAAGGCAAGCAGAATCAACAGGATGAAGATGTAGGGTGAGAAGGCACTGGTCGGGTAGGCGATGAGGAGCAGAGCCAGGAGCACCGTCAGAGCGAATGCTCCGCCATTGACAGCCTGTTGCCCCTTGTACACCCAAGGCCGCTGCGGGATCCACTTCACCTCTTGTAACTTCGCCGCAGCGATCAAGCTGCCGGTGAACGTCAGGTATCCGAGAATAATCTCGACGATGATGGCCACGGTGCGGAAACCCGTGAGCATCTCCGGCTCTTCGGAGAACCAGTAGAAGTATTTGGCAGTACCCACCAGCCCCGCTGCCAGTCCACCGAAGGCATGCGAGATGGCAGTTCGCTGGGGTACCGCGGTGAGCGGCACATTCGCCAGCCACATCCCTGGCCCGATGGCGAGAGCAATGGGAATAATGATCCACAGATGCCGAGTGACTTCCGGACGGAACCAGGTGGCAAGGATGGCCAGCAACATGCCCAGCGCCCCAGCCCCGACGCTCTTGCGTGCGGTCTTGGGGTCGCTCATCCAGTGCAGGCTGAAGATGAACAGTCCAGTTCCAATGAGATAGGCTGCTTCGATGAGGAAGGCTTGCATTACTTGGCCTCCTCCCGAGTCTTGAACATCTTGAGCATGCGTTCGGTGATCATGAACCCGGAGATGATGTTGGTCATGGAGGCGAACAAAGCGATGGCTCCCAGCACACGAACATAAGTTGGGTACTGTTCACCACCCGCCACGATGATTGCCCCGACCACAGCGATGGCGGAGATGGCGTTAGTCAACGACATCAGCGGCGTATGCAGCAATCGGGAAACTCTGCGAATGACGCCGATGCCAATAAAGGTGGCGAGCATGAAGACGAAGATCATCGACCAATAGTCGATGGAGGAATGGGTGGAAACAACGGGCAAAGTGTCCTGAGCATTGAGAGAAGATGACATCAAGAGACAAAGACAAAGTGCAAGCAGAAAGCCAAGGGAATATCGTTGGACTGGTTTGCAGCCCCGGTAGGGGCGTTGGTCAGTAGCCAGGGGCGCTAGCCCCTGGTTAGATTGACGCAGTATTGGGGAGCCCCGTAAGGGGCGATGGAAACGAGACGTGGCATCATTACCAACGCCCCTATCGGGGCTTGGATTTTCTTCTCGATCTCTCCAGGGGCTAGCGCCCCTGGCTACTGACCGACGCCCCATCCGGGGCTGAAGAAAGGAATTGGGCGTAAGCTTCGTGTGACACATATCCGAAGTCGTCATTGAAGCGTGTTGATTGGTCATGTTACTTCATCAGCTCCTTCGTCTTGGCGTGCGTAACCTCACCCTGATGGGTGATGAGTGCGCCACGGAGGATTTCGTCGTTGAGATCGAGAGTAAACGCTTTATCTTTCCAGAAGGCCAGCAGGAAGCTCGTCAGGTTGCGTGACCAGAGCATGCTCGCATGGAACGGAACAGAAGCGGGGAGGTTCAGCGGGGCGATGATCTTCACACCATTCTCGACCACGACGCCACCGGCTGTCTGGTTCCTCTCGCCACTGGTTGTCTGGTTCCCCTCTCCCCTGGAGGGAGAGGGGTTAGGGGTGAGGGGGTTCAGGAACCCTGGCTCGCGCCAGCTCACAATTCCCCCCGCCATCAGCAGCCAGATCGACAATGATCGAGCCCGGCTTCATGGTCTTCACCATATCAGCACTGATCAGCTTGGGGGCAAATACCCCACCGATCAAAGCGGTGGTGATGACAACATCGGAGGCAGCACATTGCTCAGCCAGTAGTTCCTTCTGACGAGCCTTATCCTCGTCGGAAAGTTCCTTGGCATAGCCACCCCCAGCAGCGGCACTCTGCTTGAGTTCGATGCCAACGTACTTGGCCCCGACGCTTTCGATCTGCTCTTTCACTTCGGGGCGAACATCGGTGGCGAAGACCTGAGCACCCAGCCGCTTGGCGGTGGCGATGGCTTGCAACCCCGCCACGCCGGCCCCAATGACAAAGACCTTGGCGGGCAGCACCGTTCCCGCTGCAGTCATCAACATGGGGAAGTAGCGGGGCAGTTCCACCGCTGCCAGCAGTACACCTTTATAACCAGTGATGTTGGCCATCGAAGAAAGCGTATCCATCGCCTGGGCACGAGTGGTGCGAGGGATGGCGTCGGTGGAGAAGCTGGTGATGCGCTTGGCAGCAAGGGCCTGCACAATAGGCACGTTCCGAGTCGGCATCAACGAGGTGAGCAGCTTGGCATCAGCAGGATAGCCTTCCACTTCCTTGCTGGTAGGCACGCCGACTTTGAGAATGAAGCCGGCATCCTTGAGCAGCGTTGCACTATCGGTAGCGATAGTCGCCCCGACTTCGGTGTAGAGATTGTCCCCATATCCAGAAGCAGTGCCTGCCCCGGTTTCAACGGCGACCTGGAACCCGGCACCGCTCAGTTTCTTCGCCGATTCGGGCACCAGGGCCACCCGAGTCTCGCCGGGTTGTATCTCTTTGGGAACTGCCAGCTTCATGGTCACCTCTGCTTGCTATACCAGCCCGACGCGCTAGCGAGGGAGGACCTTGCGATTGCACGCGCCTCCGCTAGCGCGTCGGGCTAGTATCAGACATTAGCTTACGGCTCACCTAACTCGATGGCGAACGATTTAGCTGATGCTCCGTCTTGTAGAATATCTGTGTACCCGTTGTAACAGGAACTGATCGTGTCATTGAATCTGATCGATACACATGTGCATCTCGATGATGATCGTCTGCGAGGCGAGGTGGAAGCTGTAGTCCAGCGTGCAGAAGCAGCAGGCGTGAAGCGGATGATCTGCATCGCCACCACTGCCCCCTCAGCCCAGCGTGGCATCGAATACGCTGGGCACTATCCATCCGTCTATGCCAGTGTGGGCATCCATCCCAACAATGCCGTCGAAGCTCTCGAAGGCGATTGGGAGAAAGTTCTGGAGATGGTGACGATGCCGAAAGTCGTTGCCCTCGGCGAGACGGGGCTGGATCGCCACTGGGACACTACCCCGTTCGAGATGCAGCAAGATTACTTCGCCCGGCACCTGGCTCTCTCTCGAACCACCGGGTTGCCCGTCGTCATTCATTGTCGGGAAGCCGAGGCCGACATTTTGCCAATGCTGGAGGCTGACTTTGCACAGTTTGGCCCAGTACGGGGCGTGATGCACAGCTTCAGTGGCGACCAGGTGTTTGCAAAACAGTGCCTGAAACTGGGACTGTACCTCTCCTTCTCCGGCATGGTCACCTACAAGAAGGTATCAGGCCTTCGTGCAGTGCTCGACGTGGTTCCCGATGACCGCATTCTCGTCGAAACCGATGCTCCGTATCTCACCCCCGATCCGATGCGGGGCAAGGTTAAAAAGAATGAGCCGGCTTACGTGGTGCATACCGCAGCCTACCTGGCGGGGATGCGTGGCATGGGATTGGAGCCATTTGGGGAACTGACAACGACCAATGCCTGTAAGTTGTTTCATCTGCCTGTTCATACAAAAGGATAACGAGGATGAAACGAGTACTTCTGGTGTTGGCATTAATGCAATGGCTCCTCTGCACCGGGCTTGCCTCCGCTCAGTCGGATGACGCCGTCAGTGGCAACAAAGTCTCCGTGACGATGAAGTACAAAATCACAGCACAACCCAAAACGCCCCTCGTGGTGCTGGACGTGCTGCTTCCCCGCTCGATTCCGGGACGGCAACAAATTACAGCCATCGACTACTCAGTTAAGCCTGTCGAGGTCTACGAGAAAAACGGGCAAAGCTATGCCCAGTTTCGCTTCGATCAACTGGCGAAAGATGTAGAGATCAGCATCAACGTCACCGGCGAAACTTACCGGTACGATTACGCCACAGCATCCAGCAGCTCCAAGGGCCGCCATTTGGAGAAGGAGGAGGCGCTCAAGCAATGGTTAGTCCACGAGTTGTATCTTGAGAAATACTCCCCGCTCGTGCAGGGTGTTGCCAAGAAGCTGGCGGGCAAAGACGAAGAAGAGACTCTACGCAACTGCTTTCAATATGTGGTCAAGAATTTGACCAAGCGACCCTACGATGACAGAGACTACGGCGCCGTCTGGCGCTGCAACAGAAGAAAGGCGACTGCACCGAGTACGCCGACCTCTTCATCACACTCTGCCGGGCTAACGGTATCCCGGCCCGTTTCTGCCAGGGTTATCTGCTGGAAACCGTCCCCGATACATCCAAGCACGACTGGGCCGAGGTCTACACGAAGCAATATGGCTGGGTAACCTTTGATCCCTTCTACACCTACCTCGGCAAAGCGACGACCTTTACCGAAATGCGTCCCATCTATTTGTTCCTTGACGGCGAGCGTCGTAATGGTGTCCTACATAACCACCACTACTGGGCCTATCGCTACGAGGGCAGTGGGGCTGGGATCAGGGATGCATTCGTCGTAAATAAACGGGAAGCGAAATAGTTGAACCAGCTAATGCTATGAGCCTCTTGCAACGAAGAGAAGGATAACGTGTAGTTCGGCGGACAAGCATGCATTTTTCTTTGCCAGGTCAATTACGAGGTCCCGAATGTAGGCGAGTGATCGGCCATGCGATCGCACTTCGTCGATTGCTTGAATCATGGTTTGCGGCTCAGACGAATGATCAGGTTGATAGCTTTACGATCATACTGCGAATCGATGGTTCGCTTGGCAGCTTCGGCCCAGCCGGGATCGAAAATGTTGAATTAGACGGAAGAAAACTGTCTTGCGATCTCGTGATTGCCGACCCAGACTGGGATAGACTGGATGAGCAACAGATACGTGACCTACTCAAGGAGGAAGTTATTCAGGCGACTGTTTATTGCTTCCAGCTACAAGGAATTATCTACCACAAGCAAGAGCTAGCGAAGATCCTCGGCTAGATTAATCAAACTGACTGCTGCCACAATGTCGAGGTCTCGAGCGCTCCTCCGGAGCTTGCTTTGTCTAACACTTTTCACCAGGCCCTCCGGGGCCTGGCTAACACCGAATGCTCCTTTGGGGCAAATGCATCGGAAGAGAATACTGTCAGCTCGCTAGGTTCTATGCCGCTCGCACTTAGAATGAACAAATGCCCTGGCACACACCCTTTCTACCGCTGGTCCGCAAGCTCCCCGCTGAGACGGCACACGCCGTCGGTCTGAGTCTGCTTAAGCTCCCCCTCCGCTGGGCGAAGACAGTTGACGATCCGTACACCTGGCAGGGGCTGACCTTTCGCAACCGCATCGGCATCGCAGCGGGGTTTGATAAGAACGCCGTCGCTCTCCGTGGCCTCGAACGACTCGGTGTCGGCTTCGTCGAAGTGGGTACGATCCTGGTGGAACCCTGGGCAGGCAACCCCGATCGACCGCGCCTCGAACGTCTCTACAATACCAAAGGCATCTGGAACAAGCTCGGCTTCCCCAACGAGGGGATGAACATCATCGCCGAGCGCCTTAAGCGATTCCCACGATCCAAACGTCAGGGCATGCTGGTCGCCTGTAACATCGGGCCACACCCGGGGCACCTGAAGAGCTGCGACAAGCCCGAAAGTTATCTTGAACTCACCCGCAACGAGTTGATCCAACTCATCGAGAAACTCCACACCGAGACCGACTTCTTCGTCATCAACTTGAGCTCGCCCAACACTGCCGGCCTGCGAGGGCTCCTCAGCGATCCCCGGCTGACGACCGATCTCATCGTGCCGGTGCGGAAGAAGTTGAACTTGCTGGAATTGTCGCACGGACGAGCAATCCCCCTCCTTATGAAGCTGCCCCCAGATGATCCGGACAAGAATCCCTGGACAGCGACATCGCTGCGCGCCTGGTCGCCCCCATTCTGGAAAAGCAAGCCTGCGACGGGTTCGTGGCAGTCAACACCTCCACCCGATTGACCAAAGCCATGCTTGAGCGGGATGCCGGCGGCGTTTCCGGCGGACCGCTGCTGCCCATCGCTGTCGATGCCATTCGCCTGCTGCGATCCATCATCGGCACGGAAATGCTCATCGTGGGTTGCGGCGGGATCACCCAACCGGGCGATGCGATTCTCCTGAACCAGGCAGGGGCGGAGCTTGTCGAACTCTACAGCGGCATGATCTACGCCGGCCCCAAGCTGCCGATGCAGTGTGCCCACATGCTGAAGGAGAACCGGGCATGAACGTGTTGACCAAAACGGTTCAAGGCCAGACGCTTCGCTACACCCGCATGGGGCTGGGCCTTGCTGCACTGGGGCGTCCCGGCTACATGACCTTGGGCCACGCTGACGATCTACCGGCCGAACGCACCAAAGAAGCGATGCTGCATCATGCCATCACTGTGCTCGATGCCGCCTGGGCCGCCGGGGTGCGCTGCTATGATGTCGCCCGATCCTATGGGGCAGGGGAGCTCTTTCTCAATACCTGGCTGCGTATCCGCAACATCGATCCGAACGAGGTCACCGTCGGCTCCAAGTGGGGCTATACCTACACCGCCGAATGGAAAGTCCATGCCGAGCAGCATGAGGTGAAAGATCACAGCTTGGCCACGCTGCGAAGGCAGATCGGCGAAAGCTCCACGCTGCTGGGTAACTGGCTGAAGCTCTATCAGATTCATTCCGCCACGCTGGAAAGCGGCGTGCTCGACAAGACCGATGTGCTCGATGAGCTGGCCCGCCTGCGTGATGGCGGACTGGTCATCGGCCTCTCGGTCAGCGGCGTGCAGCAGGCAGCGATACTTGAGAAGGCCATGACCATCGTTCGAGGGGGTACGCCAGTCTTCGGCAGTGTCCAGGCAACCTGGAACCTCATGGAACGCTCCACCGGGCCCATGCTGGCGCAAGCTCATCGAGCGGGCTGGTTGGTGATCATCAAGGAAGGGCTGGCGAACGGACGATTGACCAGTCGCGGTTTGTCGGTGGATTCGCCATGGCTTGACTGGTGTCGAGGGCAACAGGCGCCCATTGATGCCCTGGCCCTTTCTGCCATTCTCGCCCAGCCCTGGGCGGATATCGTTCTGTCAGGAGCTGCGGGAGTCGATCATTTACGATCTAATCTTCAAGCAATGACGCTTACCACTGCGGATATCAAGGATCTTGAACCATCTGATTCAATCGAGTATTGGGGCAGTCGAAGTGCTCTGTCCTGGAACTAACCAAAAGGAGCTAAACAAAAAAGCCCTGGCAAGTGGACTTGCCAGGGCCAGAACTGGATGTCGTAGCTTACTTCCCGGGCTTGCCCAAGCCGCCATTGGTGCCATACTGCTTGATCGATTCAGCAGTTACGGTATCGGTTGCTTGAATGAACTTTTTGCTGTCACTACAGCCCGTGAACAACAGGGCAACAACGAGAAGAAAGAAGCCAGTGCATAGTCGCATGGAGAGTTCCTTATTGTGTGGGTGGGAAAATCATCAATGCGGCAAGTTGCCGCATTGATGCCTGTTGTCAATGAATGATCCGACTCATCAGAGTGGGGCTAGTCCAGAATGGACGAGGTGTCCTGACGGATACCATCGTTACGACCAATCAAGGTCATAAGCAGGAACCAGTCCTGGGTTGCAGGAATGGTTGGAGCAGGTACGGAGGTGACGATGTTACCCATGGTGAACAGGCTTGCCTGGCCGTAGCGGAGAGTTCGCACGGAACCGTCGGCAAAGCAGACGTTGCAGCCGGCGCTGTGCTTGCTGGACATCTGGAACGGGCTGTGGTCAACATTGCCGGGGCGTGTGCCCTGGAACAAACCGCCGGAACCGATACCCATCCAGGTCAAGCGATACAGACGTGTGCTGTTCATACGTCCGCCGTCAACTTCACCCAGGCCGATGGTATTGCTGGTGCCGTCCTGAACGGTCAATTGACCGAGGGTCAGTTCGCCACGGTTGGTGAACACTCCAACGAAATTCTGAAGGCCATAAGGAGCTGTCAGCGAAGGATAACCGGTGAAGAACACTGAAGCAGCGTTAGCACCGACTCCGAACGCGCCGGAAATACCGACGTAATTGGTTACACCAAAGGTGTAAATGTTTGGAGTGGAGGTGACGAAGCCATAAGTGCCTGCCGAGCCGCCGCCGCCGACGTTACCGCCGTTAAGGCCGGTGACGTTGAACATGTGGACGCCGGTTACCAGAGTGCCGGTGCCGCCCCAGATATTACGAGGGGCAGAGGCATCAGCGGCATCATCGAATGCATCATCGGAAGGACATTCAAAACCCTTCACGCGGGTGCGGGCCACGTTCAGAACGATGGTGTTATTCCACCAGGCTTGACCGTTGGTCTTCAGACTCAGATTAATCTGAGTGCTGAACTGCTTGAAGAGATTGTCCCCTTCCAGGTAGGGCAACAGCAAGGCGAGCATGCCAACGTGTGAACCGTTGGTATCATCCAGCGTGGTGCCTGTTGCGTTGGGGATGGGTCCCAGGTAGCCCGGAGGCAACTTCAGATAGTCGCCATGATAGTTGTGGGCAGCAATCATGATCTGTCGCATGTTCGATGCGCAGAGCATCTTGTTCGCAGCTTCGCGAACCTTTTGAATGGCTGGCAGCAGGAGCGCCATGAGCAGCGCGATAATTGCTATCACGACCAGTAGTTCAATGAGCGTAAAGCCCACTCGTCTTGACTGATGACAAGAACGATTGAGAGAGACAAACCTCCGCATAACCAAACCTCCCAGCGAAATGGAGAGTCCGAGACTGCAAAATGTCGGCCACGGTCTTGCATGAAAGAATACAATGCCGGGTATCCGTGACCACCTGGCAACACACCAGGGAGTACATTCAGCTATCCATTTGTAACAGCACAAAATACCCGATGCAAGTGCTTTTGCGAATAAAGTAGCAAAAAGGCTACACCAGATATTAACCTGAATTAGCCCATGTTTTCACATGCTTTCCTATGAATGGCCTTCCCATGACCTCAGGCGTACTGCGAGAACTCTTGCCGCTTACCTCGAAAAAATGTGTTTGTCCTCATGATTGCCCCGATACCTGCGGCATGACAATCTCCGTCAAGGAGGGCAAAGCCGTTGATCTTCGAGGCGACAAGGAACACCCGTTCACTAAAGGCTTTCTCTGCGTCAAAGTCAATCGTTATCTCGAACGGGTGTACCACCCTGATCGATTGCAGTTTCCTCTGAAACGCATCGGCAGGAAAGGCGAAGGGCAGTTCACGCGCATCACGTGGGATGAGGCCATCGACATCATTGCCGAGAGATTCCAAAACATCGCAAACTCGGCTGAGGGGCCACAGTCAATTCTACCCTACAGCTACGCCGGCACCATGGGACAGATACAGGGCAACAGTCTCGACCGCCGGTTCTTCCATTGCCTTGGCGCTTCCCTGCTCGATCGCACCATCTGCGCTTCCGCCGGAACCGCTGGCAGTAACATCACCCTGGGAACCCGTGCTGCTCTCGATCCTGAATCGGTGGTCCACAGCAAATGCATCATCAACTGGGGCTCGAATACCAGTGTTACCAACATGCATCTCTGGGCGATCATGCACCAGGCACGCAAGCGCGGCGCAGGATCATCACGATCGATCCCTTCCGCAGCAAAACAGCAGGACACAGCGACTGGTGGATTCCTATCCGACCCGGCTCCGATGCAGCCCTCGCCCTTGGCATGATGCACCTCATTTTCAAGAACAACTGGCAGGATGAAGAGTACTTGCAACAACACTGTCTTGGCGCAGGATCAACTCCGTGAACGTGTCGAAAAAGAATATTCACCGGACAATGTCTCACGCATCACCGGCATCCCCGTTGCCGATCTGGAACGATTGACTGAGGAATATGCCACCACACGGCCCAGCCTGATTCGCTTGAACTATGGATTGCAGCGCCACTACGGCGGCGGCATGGCGGCGAGAACCATCTGTGTACTCCCAGCCGTGGTGGGGGCCTGGCGCGATGTCGGCGGCGGAGCTCTCCTAAGCACTAGTAAACTCTATGCCCTCCCAGGCCATCGCCTGGAACGCCCCGACTTGATTCCGCCCGGCACCCGCACGGTGAACATGGTGCAACTGGCTGAAGCGCTGAATGGCCGACTGCCCGGTCCGCCAGTGAAGGCGCTGTACGTCTATAACTCCAACCCAGCTGCGGTCTGTCCTGATCTGGAACAGGTCTGGCGCGGATTGGGCCGTGATGACCTCTTTACGGTCGTCCACGAACTGTTCATGACCGACACCGCCAAATGGGCCGATATCATACTACCCGCCACCTCTCAGCTGGAACATTTCGATATCCATCACTCGTATGGACACTTGTACATGCAGGTGAATGACCCCGTGATCGCACCCCTGGCCGAGTGCAAACAAAACACCGAGGTGTTCAGGCTGTTAGCCCGCAAGATGAATCTCCCGGCCGAGTTGTTCGAGGTCAGCGACGAGAACCTGGCTCGGGAGTTATTGCAGAGCGAATCTCACCCGGCTGATGCCTTTGTTACAGAGGGGCCCAAACCGCGGGGGGCGGAGATGCCTCTGAAAGGAATTACCCTGGAACGACTGCGGGCGGAAGGCCCAGTTCGTCTCCACGTACCAATAGACTTTGCTCCCTTTGCCCAAGGGTACTTCCCCACCGCCTCTGGCAAATGCGAGATCTACAGTGCCACCCTGGAAGCGATGGGGATGGATCCGCTTCCGACCTATACACCCCCTGCTGAAGACCCTTTGACTCGTCCCGAACTCGCCCAACGATTCCCGCTTCAAATGGTCTCGCCGCCCCAGCCTTCATTCCTCAATTCTTCGTTCGTCAACGTGCAAAGTCTGCGGCGGGATGAGGGAGAACCGAGCGTCATCATGCATACCGAAGATGCGGCTGCTCGCCAGATTGAAAGGGGCGACTGGGTGCAAGTGCTCAATGACCGGGGCAGCTTCCACGCCAAAGCCGAGGTGGGACTGGAGGTGAAGCAGGGGACCGTCGTTTCCCAGGGTATCTGGTGGCGCGACTACACAATCGACGCTAAGATTGTGAACGTGACCACCTCCACCGTCGTAACAGACTTAGGTGGTGGGGCGACGTTCTTCGATAACCTCGTGGAAGTCAGGAAAACGCCACTGCCTCCAAATGAATGATTGCACCGACTCGACCGAAGTGATGATAACAATTTCACTTACGGCTGATCTTGCTCTTCGTTCGTTGAATCATACACCAAAACTGTGCAATGAATCTATTCCAAGGAGTATCTGCAGTGATGAAGCGATTCCTGTGGGTCCTGGGCCTGGCAACTCTGCTTGGGCTGTCGGCGACCATCGCCCAAGAGAAGAAAGATCAGCCTCCCGCCAAGACCCCGCCAGCGGAAACCAAAACGACTCCAGCAGCACCCGCTGCAGCCGGCGCTGAGGTTGATCTCGCCTGGAAGTTCACCAAAGACAAGGTGATGTACCAGAAGTTGCGTACCCTCACCGAACAAAAAATGAAGGTGATGAGCACCAACGTCGATCAGAAGCAGGAGCAGGAGTTCGTCTTCTCCTGGAAGGTCGAAGATGCTGATGCCAGCAAGATCGTGCTCGCTCAGAAGATCGAATCGGTCAGCATGAAGATCACCATCAGCGGCAACGAAATCAAGTTCGATTCCACCGCCAAGGACGCTCCTGACAATCCCCTCGCCAGCTTCTTCAAGCCGCTGGTCGGTTCCACATTCAAGCTCACCCTCGACCCGAACACCATGAAGGTGGTCAAGGTCGAAGGCCGTGAAGAGTTTGTCAAGAAGCTGACCGACGCCAATCCTCAGATGAAGAGCCTCTTGGCCAGCATCCTCAGCGATGATCAGCTCAAGTTGATGTCGGAACCTGCCTTCACCATGGTGCCGGACAAGGGCAAGAAGGTGAAGAAGGGTGACACCTGGAAGCGCGAAGGCGTCATGAAGATGGGCCCGATCGGTTCCTACAAGGCCACCTACGACTACACCTTCGAAGGCCCTGAGAAGAAAGACGCTGCTACGCTGCAGAAGATTCTCCTCAAGACCACGTTGGACTATGTCGCCCCTGACGCCAAGGAAGCAGCCGGTCTGCCGTTCAAGATCAACAGTGGCACCCTCAACACCAAAGAAGCTAACGGCGTCATCTACTTCGATGCAGACTTGGGCCGCGTCGCCAACTCCCGCATGGAAGTCAAGCTCGTGGGCAAGCTGAACGTCACCGTCAGCGATCAGGCTGCCGATGTCGAACTCGAAATGACTCAGAACACCTACACTGAGACCTTCGACAAGAATCCGAACGATGCCCCGGTCGCTCCTGCCAAGCCGGCTCGAGTAACCAGCATCGCAACAATACGCAAACAGCCGGGCAAGAGATTGCCCGGCTGTTTTTATTTGTTGACACCAGAAGCGACAGCGAGGGAGGCGCGTGCAATCGCAAGACCCATCCTCACTAGCGCGTTGGGCTGTCATTTATCCCAATAACGACAGCGGAGCATTGATATAGAGTAGTGCCCCCGTCTCCGACCATTGATCCACGTGATCCGAATGTTCCTCAGCACGCTGATAATCGCCGACTACCATGCGAGTGTCGCCGACCATCAAGGTGCCTTCCAGCACCAGGCATTCCTCGACTCCATCATGATGGTGATGGGGATAGGTGGCTCCGGGAGCGACACGCAGCAGTGCAGAGAACTTCGACCCCTTCTGATCCAGATGCAGCATCCTCATGGTAATGCCCGGATACGGGGTTGGCACAAACTCGGCGTCCCGCTGATGCTGAAAGCTGATGCCGGCCGGCTTGACAGGGGCAGTCGGGGGTATCAAGCTCTGTGAAGTCACCATACGGGGAAGTTGACTCAGCAAACGATGTTTCAAATCGGAAGGAAGCAACCCGGCCGGTATCGCCAGCAACATCGCTTCAATGCCGGGCTGCAACGCCTGCCAGGCAGCTTGGCCTTCGGGCCAACCTTGTTGCAGACGCTCCTCGACGGACTGACGTTCATCAGCCGGCAACGCCCCAGCAGCGTACAGGGAAATGAGTTCTTCTACAGCCTCCTGGGCTGCACGATCTTTCATGTTGGGTCTTCTCCACTCGCTGTCAGTGTCGTTCGCAGGCTTTGCATGCCCGTCCTGATACGGGTCTTGACGGTTCCCAGAGGTAATTGAAGTTTCTGAGCAATCTCAATGTGCGTCAGCCCCTGGTAGAACGCAAGTCGAATCGGCTCCTGTTGTTCCTGGGTAAGTTGGCACAGCATCGAGCAGATCAATTGCTTCGATTCGCTTAATTGAACTGCTGTGTCGGCAGAGGGATCGGGGGAGGGCTTTTCGGGAATGATATCCTGTTGAATCACCAGTTTCGACTGTTTTTTCCGTAACCGGTCCAGGGCGCGAGAGCGGGCTATCATCAATATCCAGACAGCGGGCTTGCCTTTACTGGAATCAAATCGACCAGCTTGCTGCCAAACTTGCAGGAATGTCTCCTGAACTACGTCCTCAGCGTCTGTTTGGTTTTGAAGAAACTGAAAAATCAACCCATAGGCACGAGGGGCGTAGCGGTCGTACAGCGAAGCCAGCGAATCAGCCTCTCCCCGGCTGATACCGGCAAGCAATTCCTCATCCGTCAACACGTGAGGCATAGCCATACTCTGATGGTGGCGATACCGCCTACCCCTCGCACTTCCTTTTGCCGCGTCTATTCTACTGGAACGTCGGGCACCAAAGTATTTCTTATGATCTCCACATCCAGATTCCTGATGCCTTCGTAATTCCTCTCGTCGAATTCGATGGTTCTGATTCCTGTCTCGTCCTGTCTGGAGTTCCTTGATGCGTTACCCTGTTTATTGTCTGTTCATCCTGATCGGGTCATTTTGCTCATTTCCTGCCTTCGCTGATGACATGAAAATGTCTTCCGCTGAAATGGATCAACGCTTGAACGTGATCATCTACGATACCGTAACGCTCGGCACTGACCTGTATAACCACGGCAACCAGGAGGGTTGTCATCGCCTCTATCAGGGGGCATTGATGTCCATCATTCCCATGCTGGAAAGCCGTCCTGCTTTGAAAAAGCAGCTCATGGACAAGTTTGAACGAGCTAAAGCGATGCCTGCGATCTCGGAAAAAGCCTTTGCGATGCGTGAGCTGCTCGACATGGTTCGGCAGGAAGTAAAGCCTAAAAGGGCATTGTGGGATCGCCTGGGCGGCGAACCTGCTGTCAAAGCGGTCATCCATGACTTCGTGCTGGCTGCCGCTCCTGATCCCAAGGTCAACTTCTTCCGTAACGGCCAGTTCAAACTCGATGCCGCCGGCGTCGAGAAGCTGGAACGACTTCTCGTCGAACTGGTCAGTGCCGTCACTGGGGGGCCGCTCAAGTACACCGGTCGAGACATGAAGTCCACACACGCCGGCATGAAGATCACCGATGCCGAGTTCGATGCCCTCGCCGGTCACCTGGTGGCAACGCTCAAGAAGTACAAAGTGCCCGATGCGGAACTCATGGAACTGGTCAACATCGTGGCAAGCACCCGCAAAGACATCGTCGAAATGCCTAAGAAGCCGTTGTGGGATCGATTTGGTGGAGAAGCCGGCGTTCGCGCTGTCACCCGGGAGTTCCTCATCACCGCCGCCAAGGATCCCAAGGCCAACATCGATCGCAATGGCAACTATCCGCTCACCAAGGAACGAGTGGCCCGTGTCGAACAACTCGTCGTCGAGCAGATCAGCTCCGTCACCGGCGGCCCGCTCAAGTACACGGGTCGTGATATGAAGAATTCCCATCAGGGTATGATGATTACCGAAGCGGAGTTCAATGTCTCTGCCGGGTATTTGATCGCGGCACTGAAGAAGTACAACGTGCCTCAGGCCGAGATCGACGAACTGGTAGGTCTGGTTTCAACTCTCAAAGATCAGATCGTCGAGAAGAAGTAAGAGTTGCGATGGTAAGCGGAGATTGTGCCACTGTGTGACAGCGTCAGTAACGAAGATACACGTCGCTGAATAGTTGTGTCGCTGTCACGCAGTGGAAAACAGCTATCGCTAGCTGCACTGTGCAGTGAGTACACCGCACAGTGGCACAGATTCACCGACCTCATGTCGAATGTGTAGAATCTAGTTCACCGATCGATACCACTCCACCGCCCGGCGCACCCCTTCCGCATAGGTCACCAGCGGCTTCCAACCCAGATCACGCTCCGCTTTTTCCGTAACGTAGAACGTCGGTCGGCCCAGCAGCCAGGCTGCGTACCGGGTCACATAGGGTGGTTTCTTTGCTCCTGATAATCGATAGATGCTTTCCATAATCAGGCCAAAGTTGAAGGCGACATTGTACGAAACAAACACCGTCGGCTTCGGAAGTTCAAAGGTCTCGGCCCAGAGATCAAACCATTCACGCTGCGTGATCTTTCCATCGTAGGTGGCGTTGTAAGCCTGGCCGAGGGCGATATCGCTCTTGGCAGCCAGCATGCAGCAGGTAGCCACGCTGCCGGCGTAGATGGTGTTCATCCGGTTGGTGCCATCGCCGATGATGCGGACCTTTTTCTTCTGTAGTGATTCAAAGGTTCGACGAATCGATAGACGATCGCGTGGGCCGTAAAGCCAACTGGGCCGAACAATGGTCAAAGGAAGTTTCTGCTTCTCGTACATTTCCCAAAGCAGCCGTTCAGCATCGACCTTGGCTTTGGTGTAGTAATCCCAGACCCAGAACTTGTCCCCCAACGGCCAGGTTTCGTCGACTGCCAGGGCCGTGGGGGGAGGATGACCATAAGCGCTGGTGGAACTGATATGCAGCAGACGGCGAACGCCGCCGACCAGGCACGCTTCGGCGATGTGACGTGTACCTTGAACCGTGTACTGCTCAAACTCCTGCGGATGGCCCCAATCTCCCACCTTGGCGGCTGAATGATAGACCGTATCAACGCCTTGAACCGCTCGTTTCAGGCTGGCGGGATCACCAATGTCGCCGACAACGCACTCTACACCGATACTTTTGAGATAGCTCGTGTCACTCTCAGGGCGAACCAGGGCCCGCACCCGTTCTCCCGCCAGCACCAGCTGCTCTGCCAGGTGAGAACCCAGCAAACCGGTCGCACCCGTCACCAATTGACTATATGACATGAGAGAATTCTATGAGAATGACAGTCTTCTCTTGAAAGAGAGGGGTTAGTATGCGTAGGCTTCTTATGCGTAAGCCTGTGTACACACCATTCTAAGGAGTTTTCGATGAAAGCGTGGAAGTTGATCTTGTCCGTCGTGCTGGCATTGGCATTCTGCTCAGGCAGCATGGCTCAAGATGAAAAGAAGGGCAAGGGGCAACGGCAGACACCCGAAGATACGTTCAAGAAGATAGACGCAGACGGTAACGGCAAGGTCACCAAGGAAGAATTGAAGAAGTGGGTTGAGAGCAACGACCGCATGAAGAAGCAGGCAGAAAGCGATCCTGAATTCGTCAACAAGATGTTCGATAAGATGGACGCCAACAAAGATGGCAGCGTCTCCCTCGAAGAGTACAAGAAGTACCGCGAGGAAGCCTCCAAGAACCGCAAGAAGAAAGACCCAGCCTAAGCTCACGCTCAAGAGTTTTTCGCACCGCATGGTCATCCCATGCGGTGTTGTTTTTTCGGTATGGTTCTCCCCCTTTACAAGGGAGAGTTAGAGGGGGTCGAGTCAGGTGAATTGTCTGCCAGTGCTTACCCCACCCAACCTCCCCTTGGAAAGGGGAGGAGCCAGACGGTCGTCATGGGTGATGTTGTTCTAACTTCACCATCTTCGCACTTGCAAACTCATCTCAGAATGAGGAAAATCTACCATCGGTGGAAAGAGAATCGAGGGAGTGCGTCATGCCACTCGTTCGCCTGCAATGCCCTGCCTGTGCCAGCATCGTGAAAATCAGCGAGGAGATCGCGGCCCAGCATCCTCTGGTGCGTTGCGCCAGGTGTCAGGGGTTGGTCAACGTAACGACTTGCCGGGTGATCGAGCCGGTTGCTTCCAGGGAACAGGACGACGTTAGCTTCAAGCCCAGGAAGAAAAAAAGGCGAGCATCGAACAGCACAGCCCCCGTAGCTCTAATCGTGGGCATCGTCGTCGGCCTCCTGGTGCTCGTCGGTGCCGGCTTCGGCGTGTATTTCCTCATCGATCATTTCGGGGGGTCGCCTCTCGATAAGCAATTCAAGCGCGGCTTGGCCATTATGCAGAAGATGGCCGATGCCTTCGACACAATTCAAACGCCGCAGGATGTTCCGAAGGCGTTCGATCAGATAAAAGCATGTGCTGCCGATCTCAAACAATTGGATGAAGATAACCGAAAGGCCGGCATCGATACCCATGGTGAGCAAGCGAACAAGGTTGCCGAAAAGTACATGCCCGAATATCTCAAGTTGTCCCAAAGAATAATGGGCACGATGACAAAATTGGCCATGAACCCAGCCATGGCCCAGGCGGTCAGGGATAACATTGCCGGGCTCGGCCCCGATTTGCAGCAGGCCATGATGCGAGGCGGCCTCAATCAGCAGGCTTTGCAACCACCGCGCAACTTTGGCAATAATACTCCACAAAACAATGTGCCCTTACAGCCTGGCGATGCCTCACCGAACCAGTTTGCTCCGCAGCAACTCGAAAACGCCTTGCTCATCAAGAATCTATCTTTGCAGAATTTTCCCAAAGTACTGGAAGAAGTGCATGATGCCGAATCAGCTCGATGGGCCATGGTGCAGGTAGAAGGGATCGTCCTTGGACTCCATGATAACGAAGAGCGGATTCGGAGGCTCGAAAGGGAGATAGGGAAAGCTACCACTCCGGCGGCTCAAAAGGCCATGAGTGAAATCGAGAAGTCCATCAATGAACTGGCCGTTCATCTGGCCCGTATCGAGAAACTGCCCGATCTGGGAGACGTGCATGCCAGGATGGTCAGAAAGCTCAGTGAAGTGGGACTGGCTCCCACTACCGGTACCACAGCTTCTAACAAACCGGCGCCGGGCAAGGATACGGGCAATCCCTTTGAATCGGTACCCTCGGGAAGCGCCGGGCGCTCCGGGCAAAACCGATGGGGGCAACCCGTTCGAATCGGTTCCTTCCTCCGGTAAGTCCACGCCGTCCGCCGGCAAAGGCGGCGTGATGGATCCGATAATCGCCAAGCTCTCCAGCAATGAACATTTCAAGAAGCAGGAAGGGCTGAAGGAAGCGCAGTCAGCCAAAGTGGACGAGGGTAGCCGGGCGGCTGTGCTGGAGGCGCTGCTGAAATTGTGCAGCGACAGCGACATCCATCAAAAGGTCGAGCTGTTGAAAGCCTACAAAAAATGGGCGACGACACAGGAAGACAAGGAAAAACTGGGTGAGCATGCTGAAGTGTTTATCAAAGATCACTGGGCCAAGAAGGATGCCCTTCGTTACTTCGGCGAGAACAAGGTCATCTCGGCAAGCAAGGAAGTAGCCTACCTCCTCAAGGATAACTTTGACCGCAAGGACGCTGCGGAAACGCTCATCGCCATGGGCAGTGATGCGGAGAAAGCGGTCATCCCGCATCTGACCGATCTCGAACCCCAGGTACGCCAAATGGCCATCGAAGTGCTGGCTCGCATCGGCACCCCAGCCTGCATTCCCGATTTGCAAAAGCTGAAATCCGACCGCTTCGTCGGCAGGGCTGCCAGCCAGGCGATCACCCTGATCAATGGACGAAAGAAATAACCATTACAAAAGCCGCCCGTGGGATTTGAACCCACGACCCCCGCTTTACGAAACGCTCAAAAGGTTCCACGCTAAAAGAGTAATTTCAGCCTGAAAAACCAATGGCTTTACGCATTATAGGAGTTGTGAATTAGCGTTGCAAACTGATGCAAGGAAATGCAAAAACAAGCGTGTATTGGCGGTAATGCAGTTCCGAAAACGGTAGTAGACGGTAGTCGTAATCTAACCAGTTACGAAAACTCGAGGCAGCATTTTCACGCTGTGTCACGTATGTCTCGAGTGTTTATGTCTAGGCCGCATGTTGCATTCATAATGCGTATTCTTGGCAACGTGAGCCCTATTGTCAGTCAAAGTGATTGACGTCTGGCCACGAAAACCTATGTTTCTTTTCGAATCGAACGAAGTGTTGCACCTCGTAATGAGGCCTGATATACTTTGCGGCGTATTCAATTCACCGGCGTTCTGCCTTCACTCTCTTTTGTGATTCTGTCTGTAACCAGCGTGCGCGAAACCAGCCATTAAGGTAATCAGCCATGAAGTTCGAAATATGGAACTGGGTTCTGAGCCAACTATGTTTTGTAGTTGCCTTAAGTGCTACGGCACCCATTTTGATTGCTCAAGATCCGCCGGTCAGAGTGGCGATTACAGGCACCGCCGCCCCAGCCGGGGGAACCTACAGCGGTTTCAATGTCAACCTGGCCCTGAATGACAGCTGGCAAGTTGCGTTCCTGGCCAATCTGACGGGCGCTTCGCCAACGATGGCCTCTTCGTGGGTGCCCCTGGATCGGTCCAGTCCGTAGCCTTGTAGGGAACTTCTGTGCCAGGCGGGATACTTACAGTAGCTTAAATGTCCCGGCTGTTAACAGTTCCGGCCAGGTGGGATTCTTTGCCTCCTTAAGTGGATCATCCACCTCTGGTGTTTTCGTGGGCACGCCTGGTTCAGTACAAGCGGTGGCTTTGGCTACGCCAGCAGAAGGTATCTACAACGGCTTCAAAACTACTCCCGGACTGAACAGCAGCGGACAACTCGTTTTTCGAGCAAGCCAGCCCGCGATTTTCCCGGCAGCAGGCATCTTCAGGGGAGGACCATGAACAGTTCAGACGGTGGCACTTTCAGGCACGGCTGCGCCAACCGGAGGCAATTACAACAACTTCGCCAATACCCCTGCTTACAATGGCGCGGGACAGACATCGTTTCAAAGCAGCTTGACTGGCGGATCATCAACTCAGGGAATCTTCTCAGGGATACCAGCATTGATGCAGACCGTGGCCGTACAGGGAGGAGCAGCTCCCGGAGGCGGCAACTTCAGTAGTTTCAACACCACCGTGGCACTCAACAGTGCGGGGCAGTCGGCGTTCCCGGCGAGCGTCTCAGGCGGGAGTTCCTTTTCAGGGGTTTTCGTGGGCGTGCCTGGTTCGGTGCAGGCGGTGGCCCGTCAGGAAGTGGCCGCTCCTTCCGGCAGAAACTACAGCAGCTTCAATTCGCCCTTACTCAAGAGTGTCGGGCAAACGGCGGTGTAGTGGTCGGCCAGGAAGTTGATCTTAGCCTCGGCGTAGAAACGGTGGGCCAATCCGAGAACTCGTTAGGCGTGGTGACTTAAAAGAACAAGTTGACAAATAAGCGATCTTGAGAAAAACTGCACATCGAATCTGATATCGATTCCTTGCTTGAGCGTGGCGAGCAACTGTGTTGCTTTCTATGGCAACTCCTTTTTCTTGGCTGTTCTCTTTCTTCGAGTTTTACTTCCTGCCTTTTTTGAGGGCTTACTGGCGACATGTGGAGGGGCGGATGTAACTGGAGGTGCATTCGCTGGAGCGGTGAATGAGCAATGGCAAAGATCAACCCAAAGATGGTCGAGCCTGAATGGTGTCGGTGGGAAACTCCGTGCTAAAATAGGTTGGGATAGTGGGTTGACACCTTTTGTAATCCATGCTGCACCTACGCGAGTGAGCAGCGGGAGTTTTCGGGCGGCTGCTCCAGCATTTACTTCGATCAGGATTGTCGAGGGTGCCGAGCTTTCAATGTAGCCAACCATTGCCGCGGAGTCGTAGCCTTTTGCGTACTGCCATCCATTGTTTACGAACCGATCTATCCCATGAGCGGAATAGTTGTCATTCAGAAACCAATTCCCAACTCTTTGCCCGAGCCGTTTGCATTCGACATAGTAATTGATTTGTGATGTACGAAAATCAGTTGCCTGAGGATTCATCAACGAGCAAGTGAAGTCTGGCCGCTTTTTCAAGCGTTGCGATCTGGCAACATCATCTGGTTGTGGTTGGTTTACGCTATCGAATGTAACCACAAAGTTCATGATTCCCGGAGTTGCTGCCCGCATCAGGTCGTAGTGAGACTGTAGGAGAAGCCAGTAAAGCTCTAGATTGATTTGCTCCTCGGCTTGCCGCAACTGCGAAATAGTCGTGAGCCTTCCCAATGCCTCCCGCAAAACGGTGAGCACCGCAGTTTCAAATGTTCCCCAATTGAGGGCGATTGTAAGCTTAGGCACTGCCACGCTTTTCACCTGCCTTTGTGTTCGTCGAGGCCAGCTGCATGACCATAAGCATCGTCGCCTCAGCGTCATCGCGGGCAACAGATGAAGTCCAATGCCGACGTTCGTTACGTTTGATAATGACCATGTCGGTGTCAGTAACAAGACGAATAAGGCCATCAATGTACACACGGTTGGCCTTCACCGGCTGCACAGAGTTACTCTCCAGTCGAGAGAGGATTATATCCCACTCTTGCTCGTCGCTCGTGCTAGGACGCTGAGGCGGGTGTCATTCTCTTCTGATTGAAAAATGATGGCGAGCATTGAAGAAGCACCGATGGGTCGAACTACACGCCAACGTAGGCATCCACCCTGGTTTTTCAGGTGGGGCTCCCACAGCTTGAGGTAGGTAGTCAGGTAATTAGCTAGCTCCGTACCGTTTGCATGCCCCCTTAAATCGCTAAGACGACCATGCCGGGCGAGAGTATCAGGCCAATCAAGCGGTTGCACCGCCTGACTCTCCATCCCCTTGTAGTAAAGGTCAAGGCTAAGTCCGCATAACTCTGTGACCCGTTCACGCTCCTCGTCAGTGAGTTCAAAAAGATCGCAAACAGCGCAGTCGAGTTGCGTTTCCAACTCCCGGATCCTCGCTGCACGTTTCGCTGAAGGAATACCCTCGTCAGCAAAAAGCTGGCCTGCGCCTGCCGCCGGAGGGATTTTCCGAAGGGCATCTACTATACGCAGTATCTTGGTCTGCAATCTTCCTTTTTTGGGGAAACGCACCGGAAGACTGTACAGAACATCCTTCTTGACCTCGTCGTGCCAAAGGCCCCATGTACCCGAAGTCAGAAACAAATAGTACCGCGTAAGTGATGACCACAGAATTGCAAGTAGAACTTTGGATTCGTATTCCGTTAGTTTGACCGGCACTGTAAAAATCGAGTTGCGAACACAGAACCGTTTAGTCTCGTATCGTGCGGCAATCTGTCCATCTTTACCACCTGATTGATCGATCCCACGTTTGATTAGCAACCGCGGACCTTCGTAAAAGAATCGCTGACCGCGGCGATGAACCCGATCCGGTGGGTTAACAAACTTTTCAGTGGGAAGTACCCCGTATCGCTCAAAGAACTTTGTGGGGAACTCCTTGTATTCGGACAACCAATCACTCTCGTACATACGAGAAGCTTCCTCAAACCCAACACGCATCTGTGTTCCATCAGGATCAACTACCGCTTGAAATGACTTCTCAAGTCGAAGGCGTTGAATCAGGGCTCGGTCGCGGTGCGTACCCCACCAGTAAATCTTCCACAACGTGTCGTCGTTCAGGAACTCCTCCTGTACGCCATAACAAAAGTCCGCTCGATTGAGTACCACTGCTTTGACATGTCTGACAAGTGCAGTTTCCTTCGCTGCCCAATAACTAAATGCGGTACCTCTTTTTGGCGGTGTGACGTCGAATACCACGGCAGCGAACGGGGCAATTGAGCCCTGACCATCTTCTTCTTCCTTGTCCTCATTTTGGAAGTATGCTTCGCGTACCGCAGCGAAGTTGATTACCTTCTGTAAGGTCACAGTTGTCAGCCATTGTTCACGAAACTCTCGAGTCTTGTCTCCACGTTTGAAAAACACTCCCGTCGAGACAAGCATCCCCGCCCGACCGTTAGGACGTAACAGGTCTACGCTGCGGTGAATGAAGCTTTGGGAGCGTTCTTTGTCACCAAGCGAAAGACCTCGAGCCTCGCACCACTTAACGCCACCATCCGATCTGAGTTCCTCGGGTACGTCAGCATACGGTGTGCCCCACGGAGGATTCCCCACCACAATGTCGGCGCAATTTGAGAGGAACCGAGTACGTACTATTTCGCTAACAATAGTGTTATCGATTTGGAAAGCGTCCTCGGCGAGCAGGATGTCATAGTGGACTTTTGGATCAGTTTTGGGCCGCACCGTGTACGTTAGGCACGGTAATTTATGCTGTAGAATGTCGGGGGGTTCAAGGTAGTGAAGCATCGCCAGATACAGGCTGAATGCTGCCACCCGAACAGCTTCAGGATTGATGTCTATCCCGGCGATCTGGTCCCTCAGAATGACCCGCAATTCATCGGGTCGCAACCGACGGCGCAGCTCTCCGACCCTATATCGGACGATTCGACGAAATGTCTCGACAAGGAAAATTCCTGAGCCACATGCGGGGTCCATCACTCTAGGTCGCCTCGCCAACTCGGTCGGCCCAAGGGTCTGCGAAAGCACAAAGTCAACCAGTGCGGCGGGGGTGTAATAGCTCCCATCGTCCCTCTTGGTCGGGCTTCGTGCTGTAGAACTTCTCATAGATGCTGCTGATTAGCTCGATAGGGATGATCTCGAATTTCGTAGGCAAAGAAGAACAGATTGTCGTCTACATTGGCGAGCAAGAGTTTGCGAAGTAGCTTCAAGTGCTTTTCAGTGACAGCTCGGAACTCCTCAGCATCCACGGGAAACATGTCCCCGTTAAAGTCATCCGAGAGTTGCGTGAACAATGCGTATGTAAATGCCTTGTTGTTTAAAATAGAGGGATAAAAAACCCGACGTCCCGTACCAGCTACGATCGTCTCCTGGTCTTCATCTATTAGTTTTGACCACTTTGCTTTGTTGCCCTTGGCGACCTTCCGAAAGTAATCCTCAGTAAGCACGCGTCGGTCTTCAAGGTAGCGGATAAATATTGATCGCCCAATCAGCGCGTGCGCGTATGTAGCAGAGAGACCGGCGCTAATGAGCGACTTTCGTACCTTGCCGAGATCGCGAATGAGTGCTCGGTCGGCCCGGTCGCCAGAACCAAATCTCTCATCCTCAAACAACCGCCCCGACTCGACTTGGTCGCGACGGTAGTTTGCAAGTTTGTCCTGTACGTCAGCTGTGGCTTTGACTGCAGCTAACAGCCGTTCATATCGGTATCGGTCATCACTCTTTCTAGATGGCCTAACGGTGAGATTGAAGACGCACAACTCTCCCTCGCGGGCAAGGAAAAGCATTTGCGGCCGAGCCATACACCAGATCGAGTTGAAATACTCTAACCACCCGGAGGGTTCGACGGATGCTTGTTCAGCGAAGACGATGACCGGGTAGTTGTTGACAAAGAAGACCTTTTCGGCCCCGACTTTTTTGGCGAGCGCGAGCCAGTCACCTTTCTCAACCCAATTTGTATGTGACGTGTCGGAAGGACGGTCAACGGCATCCTGAAGGTCGCCCTCAGAAAACCCTAATCGCGAGTAGGCGGCATCCAATAGCTGTCGTGATGTGTTCGACACGGCAGTAGACTGGCTCTTTCGCGGAATAGTCACAAAACTCTCTTAATAAGGTATTGGATAGGACGACATCTACAACCGCTGCGTGGGCTTGGTGCCGATTGGTGCTGACATCTGCAAAACTGGTCATGGAGCGTGTCAAAGTAACGAGCGGTGAGAGATCTCGCCCTCATCTTGCTTATCCTCCATATACGTCAATCGTCATACTTCGCATCAATGGATCAGTTGTACGGTGAAGCAGGAACGAGTTATGCTTGCAAGCTACCACGGTTCGTAGTGTACATGTCAAGCACTATACTGATGTGGGAGTAGTGTGTCACGAAGACGACAAGGGCGTCAGCCCTTGTAGGTCCTGCAACTGTTCTTTGGATGAGGGTGAGCCCCTCGGCATCGGGTTTCAGGACTTGGTGTCAAATCAACAGCAGCGGCAGGGTAGGAGACTTGTCGTGAGCGTGTTGGAAAAGGGCAGACTTGATCTGCTGAGATGTCGATCAGGAAGACGAACGAAACGTAACCGCTTGTAAGGCGTCGAAATATCAAAGATGTCACCAAAACCGGGGACTACTCCACTTCTGGGATAACTTCACGAGACCCAATCCTGATCAAAAGACTGCGTGGGGGGGTGACCGGCGTTGAGGCAGCGTGAGCCTGATCGAGGCCAAAGGATGGAAAGTGAGAACCTGATGTCGAGATGCCAAGGGAAAACATCGAAGGGGTGAAGCCCTGAGAGTGAATACCAATGCCCGGCTCAGGGGCGGATGCACTCGTAGTAGTGAGGAAGCGGCTGTAATGTCCGTGGAGCGAAGGGGTGCACAGGAACAGCACCAATCATTGGTCAAGTTGAAAGACGGTGAGCCGGAGATTGGCGCAAGGCGGTCACGCTGTTTCTGAAGAGCCGGATGAGGTGAGAGTCTCAAGTCCGGTTCTGTGAGGGCCCTGGGGGTGAAACTCCCCCGGGCTACTCGACGAAAAATGGCAACTCAAGACCGAGGATGGTTTGGCTGGCTAGACCATACAGAAGAATAGCTTGAGTTGCTGTCGCCCGAAGGGAGACGATTCGTGTTGCTCATGCGTGAGAATCTTGATGCCACCATCGGCTCCGACGATGAGAGGCCGGCAGAAAGTGACAAATGCCCTTCGGCAGTCTGTAATTACTGTTTTACTAACAACAGCTCTGGATCCGCTTTAAGGGGGGTTAGTCAGGAGGGTTTAACTATTTGCCCAATGTCCACGAGCTATCGAATATTACTTTTTCCGATTTGCGAAATGCGGTGCCTTCCAAAACAACTTTCTCGTAACTGTGACGAGGGACTTTGAACGCTTTTTCTTCCATTGTTTTCCAGCTAGTCCAGTACTTCGTGATTAGCACCTTCGCGCCATCCTCGCGAAAAAACGTGATCGTAATGTTCACTTCCTCGAGTTCGGTATCTGAACCATTCTTAAGTTTGTAATGGAACTCAAATAAATTACCACCAGTTGCTTGGAGCTCAATTCCAAAGACTCTTTTATAACTATTTCTGCCTAAACCATCGGGTCCAAAGATTTTGCCTCCTTCCTTTTGAAATAGGTAGCCAGCACCGACAATTCCAATGATAAAAATAAGCCAAAACCAACCCCAGCCGTTCCCCGATTTGTTCTCGTTCGACATTGCGATGGCTCCTACTAATTACCGTCTTTTATGTTGACTATAGTCTACGGAATGCCAGGCATTAGTCCTGTACCGTTCCAAAATGATCGGGAACGAATTGCAGCAAGCACGCCTTGATGCGGAAATGACCCAGGAAGAACTGGCTGTAAAAGCCCAGATCGACCGTAGCTACATCAGTTTGTTAGAGCACGACAAGAAATCTCCAACGCTCGATATGCTATTCCGTATATGCCAGGCATTAGACATCAAAGCTTCTACACTCATCGCGAGGGTGGAACGTAAATCATAGCGAGCTTTATCAAATCGCACCAACGCCATCGAGTTGGCCTGGGCCATCTCGATACGCCTGGCTTCAAACGCTGGGCGGGCAGCAGACAAAGCGACGAACGCTCTTGCTCCAATAGCTCGGCTTTACTGACAGTCTGACCGCGCAACTGCCACTGCTGATCCTCTCGACAGCGATCGGTCACCAAACGGTTGAGTTCTTCCCATGACGCTGCCTGCGGCACCGGCACCAGAAAGTTACGGCGGGAGAAGCGCACCATCCCTTCCACCACGCCTTTCTCGTTGGCTCGTCGCACCCGGCAGAAATGAGGTTCATACAAGTGATGACTGACCAGACCATGGAACTCACTCGTCCACGCCTTACCTCCTTCCTTCTCGATCAACGAGATCGCGATCCTGCTGTTGTCGTAACTGATACGGGTCGGCACCCCGCCGAAGAAATCAAAGGCTCGGACATGCCCTTCCTGGAATGTCTCGGTACAATCCTTCGGAAACACGCAGCAGAAAAACGCATCCGAGGAAGGCAGCGTCATCACCAGGCAGGAGGCCGAGACGCGCTCGCCGACCCCGATCACCTGAGCATGGCTAAAGTCCACCTGGGCTTCGCCCGGTGGATGGCTCACCGGTACGAAGACTTCTGCCCCTGCGCCTTCAGTTGCCGAACCGCTTCACGGAGCGTGCTCTCGCCCCCGGTGTAGCCATGCTCATCCTTCAGCCGCAGCAGGTAAATCCGCCGAGCCGTGTGCCGTGGCTTCACAGGCTCCTGCTTGTCTGAGTCCAGGATCTGCCGAATGTGATCCAGATAAAGATCGAGCTTCGGTCGTGGGCGCGGGCTCTGCCGCGATACCCCGGTGGTTCGGAGTAACGAAGCATCTTCTTCAGCGTCTTCCAGTGAATCCCATAATGCTCGCAAGCCTGACGCTTGCACAACTTCTCCGTCAACACACGACGACGGATCTCTGACCCTTGGTCCATAGCGCGATACACTCCTGCCTCCCACTTCGTCTAAGAGAGCTGATTCGCAGCTCTCCAGACTAAGCGGTCAGCACTGTTACGCGCTGCACTTTTGATCAGCACTCGCTAATGACCGCGCGCTGCACTTATACGCTGGCGTTTATAGTTAATGTGCCGGTCTGTGATTTACCTGCACATTAATCCGGGTGATGAGAGGTTGAATGGGTCTTGGTTTCAAAGGCAGGATTGCCAGCAGTTTCTCGATGAGCGAATCGATTTGCGGCAACAACCATTGCTGGATCACTGGTCTGCAGGCAACAAGCGACACAAACGAAAAGCAGGTGTTGGATTCCAACCCCTCCGGATACTGCATCAGCTCATAATGACTTTCAGTATCCATCTCCAATACTCCAATCCCATCAGGGATGCGAATGATTGCTTGATAACAAATGCCCGAATCCCTCCCGTTCTTCTTTGGCGGGTAAGTCAATTGAAAGACTTCCTTACCCAGGATCACCTCACTATCCACCATGCCGGAACGACCCACCAGACTAAAGAAGCTGGCGAGACTTTCAGCGCGGTTTACCGCAAGCTGGGCATCTCGCAACACCGCCTCCATCAATCGTTCATACTGAGCCACGACAAGGTCGAGGTTTCGTTGAACTGGTCTCATGCTTCTGACTCCATGCCACAAAAAATAACCCCCGGCTTCCTTGTGGTCAGGAAGGGCCGGGGGAGATCGTAGCTATACGTTCTCAATAGATGATGACCGAAATTGGGGTCGAATTAAGGTCGTCAGATATGAGCTCTAACTGAAGTAGAATCGAGGAAGCAATCTGTAGCTTTAATAAGCAAAACATGTTACCCAGGATTGATCAAGCTTCTTATTTCAGAAACCTTGTTTTCACCCTATGAGTCGCAAGGCTTCGACCCTTAGGCAATCCAATTCTTGATGGAAGCTATTTCTTTAGGAAGTCACCGAGCGCCTTTTGAGGGTCAATCGTACATGCCTTGGCCCACTCGGCAAATTCGGTCACATCGACACGCCGAAGCCCAAACTCGCTCTTATAGACGAAGCTATGTGGCTGTCCAAGCTTGACCCCTAATTCACGAATAGTCAGCCCAGCATCTTCCCTCAGCTTTTTGAGGAATTCGGGCAGTTTGCGATATGTTCGGGAATGCTGAGATTTAGTAGCCACGCCCAGAGCATAATGGCATAATGATCTGGAGCCAGTTTGGCTCCAGATGTGGATTCATCTTCGAGACACATTCATTGGCAAAGGAGAACTCAGATGAGGCTATTATTCGCAGGCATGATCGTTGTGGGAGTATCTATCTTGCTTTGGATAACCTATTATGGCTATTCACAAATACTGCGGATGCGAGGCAAATCACCAGACGAAATCGAACTCGAACTTAAACGTCTGGGGATTGTTGCGATGTTCTCCTTAATTGGAGGAATTGCACTGATGGTTTTTGCGAACATGTTCATGTCCAAAGAAGAACGAACTCAATTGGATGATCCGCCATTACCTAATGCAAGAGCATTCAGACCTCCACCTCCCATCAGTATCTCCTGGCGGGGTTCTAAAATTGGCGCTTCGAAAGTCCTGCAGATCCGAAACAATAACAACGGCCCACTTGAGAACATTGTGGTTCAAGTAAGAAATCCAAAGAAGTTCGTGCAAGACGAATACACCATAGAACTCTTGAATCCGGGAGAGATGGCTGAACTCGGGTGGACAAAATGGAAATGGAACATGGAACTTGGTGATGTAATAAGAATTCTTGTACCTGGATTTTCGGAAGCGACCTATACCTATGAATAACACGCCAGCTCTCTAACAAATAGCGACTCTTCCATCACACTTGTAAGTTATGAGCCCCGTTGGCGTACCGAAGTACTCCAGGGGTACGTTCACCAGTGATTTCGGAAGTGTCCTGTAGTTGAAGTAAGCCAGGGCCAGCACCGCATATCCTTGCGAAGCCAGCAAAGCTTCCCGGCCTTCCGACAGGCCACCGCCTGAACCGCCAAATCCAATGATGGCGGGATACCGAACTGCTGCGAGAGGGAGGAACAGGGTGCCGACAATACCCTTCTCTCGCACTGGTTCTCGAAGAATATCTTTTTCCATCATGAACTGCTTCAACGTTGCTGCAGGGACCTCCTCGCCGTGCTGTTCAATACTGATGGTGGTAAGCAAGGGTTCCACATCGCTCTTGCGGACGCTTTCTGTCTTGCTGGGGATTTCGCGTGTCATGGACCAGAGTAATTCTGCAGTGCTCGTTTTGGCCCGGCGGTACCAGTCAGATCCACACAGTCCTTCTCGTCAGCCACCAGCTTCACGCTCGAAGAGTATACTTTAACCTAGCTGGTCACCCGCCTGGCCCCCAGCAACACTGGTTGTTGCGATGTAAGCCCGCTCACCTGCATGTTAAAGGGATCGCCCAGCAGAAGCCCGTTGGGGTTGATTTCGAGGCTGGGCCCCTGTGCTGAAACGCCGATGAAGAGCCAAGGCAAGACGAGCAGAGAGTAAAAATACTTCACGACGGTATTCATTTCATGCTTGCACATAGAAATGCCAGAGTGGCATGGCTCATTCCACCTGCAGAATCTGGGCATGATATTTGCAAAATCAGCAGGAATGATGTACCGATGGCATTAGGCTTGGTCACCTCGCCTTCTTCTGCGGCCTGCTTGCTTCGATGATCGTGAGAATGGTCTGTTTGGAATGCATTGGGAGGGAGGGCCAAGCCTCAATCAATCGGGTCAGGTCTCCCGAAAAGCTTCTCCCAGACTTCCCCAAAGCTTTCCCCAACGCCACGACTTTCGTGACATCTCCTGTCATCTGCTGACATTGGAGGCCAGTCTTTCCTTGGCATCCTGAAAACGACAACCCCCCTGGAAAACAGGAGGTATGTGCATCTTCTGGCATCTTACGCTTGCTGGCCTGAATGCCCCCTGAAGGACTCGAACCTTCGACCCGCTGATTAAGAGTCGGCAACGCACTTTACATAAGTCGTTAGATGGCACCACTTCCGACGATGATCAAAGTTCAGTTACACTCTCAGTTACACAGACTTTGAGAATGCACCCAGAACTGTTGGAGTTGGTGGCGGTTTGGCATGAGCTTTTGCCAGAGCAGAGGTGGGCTATCCTGGCTATCGTAAATCATTCGAGGGAGAAGGTCGCCAGAATATTAGAACCATTTAATGATTGATCTCTATGCATTGGTTAGAATGCATACACTCATCATCCTGTCATGGAACTCGGTTGAGGATATTGACGTCATGGACTTTCTAAAAGCGCTGGAGATTTTGCCTCAAATCGCTTTCGCACCGCTGGCGATCATGGCATACATTATTGCGTTCGGATCGTGGATGTACTATCTCAACGCAAGAAGAAGTTCTACTACATTAGTCCAGGTGCTGGACAAGCTCGACGCAAAAGATAGGGCTGCGGCTATTGTAAATGTCTCTTATAAGACTGACCACATTAGTGGTTTACCTGCGCAGGATCGTGCTAAAGTAGTTTTTCTGCGACACAAAGTGGTTGCCTTTTTTGGCACACTTGTGGCAATCGTACTCATCATTTATTTGTTTCTGAGTAAGGCAGAAAATACTGCTAGGCTTGAGAATGAGAAGCAAATTCTCACAATCAAAGGTGAAACCGTGGAGCTGAGAAACAAGATCGAGGCCGACCGAAGTATTGCAAGCTTTCATTCGTTCCTTACCGAATCTTCAAATATTGCAGCACAAATGTCGGTTCAAAACAACCCTACTACAAAGGAATTGGCCAACTCTCTCACCAAAAAGCTTATAGCCCTTAGGAATAGTATGCACGGCAAGCCGCTTTCAGAAGAGAATGAGCGCGAGGTACGAACGTCCGAGGCGATGACCAAGCTGGCGCTCGGTCAGTTTGACAAAGTACTGGAACTCATCCCGGAGAGCGATGCATCTCAGATGGTTGATGCCGCAGCGGCTCATTGCAAAATGAGGGCAGACGCCCTTTTCGGGAAGGGGCGATGGCAAGACGCCCTGAAAGAATATAAGCAGGTGAACAGAATCCTTCCTCATGAATTAATCAGCGCTTTCAGGATTGGAAGCTGCCTATACATGCTGGAGGACTACCCCCCTGCCATCACCACTTTCACTCAGTTTATTACTGCTGTAAAAGGCAACACGGATACTGGCACAAAAAAGCTCGTAGTTGAATTGACTATTGCATCGCATGTAAACATAGGCGCCGCTCACCAGAAACTAGGCCGATTCAAAGAAGCGGTCGAAGAATACACCGCTGCAATCAAGTTGATTGAAAACGAAGAGAAGCTGCGCCCTGTTCCGACTGACAGGGCTATCGTGTATGCAAATAGAGCAGACGCTCAAAAAATGCTCCATCTACCCAAAGAATCAGAGTTGGATTTGAAAAAGGTCGAAGAGATCATTGGCTCGCTTGGCAACGATAAAGAATCTGCACCAGGTTACGATGCTCTAACAAAATGGGTCGCAGACTCGCGAGCCAATCCGACTAAGTTAGCTGTAAATCGGCCTTTTTCCTGCGGCTGCTGCCACGCTCCTTAATAGTTCGCCCTCCGTACCCGCCAAGTGTTCCTGCACCAACAGTATGACGCGCAAGCTCAAGTGCAAGCACATCTGGGCGGTGGAGATGGTGAGGGCCAAAGGGTGAGGCCCAGGAACGTGACATTTCCGGACTTTTTCGGAACGTCCACTTCCTACGCCCCTGTCGTGTCAAATCTCACCCGGACTGGCATTGCCACTCGCAACGTGTTGGCGTTCCTGGCTCGAGCATCGGTAATCTGATTTGCATCCGGCTGATGCACATAGATCATTGTGGTTGAGACTTCACTATGTCCCGCTACTTTGGCTGCTACTTCTAACCCATGATCGACCGCCATCAAAGTGAGGTACAGATGCCTCAGCATGTAGGGCGTCCAATGCCCGGCTCCGGCCCTCTTAACGGCGTGCCCAATTGCCTGCCTTAGCGATGACTCTTGATATGGTCGATCAAGGAGCGTGGCAGATGGGAAGAAATAGTCTCCGACGACCGGCCACAAGTTTGAGATGATGCGCTGTGCCGCTTTGCCGAACGGGATCTGTCGTTTCTTACCATGCCGAAGCGTCTTGTGTTGCCTCGGTCGATACACCCAGGTGTCATGAGGTCCATTCTTGTCTATCTCGCTGGCTCGCATGGAACATATCTCCCCCGGCCTGGCTCCTGTGTACGAAATCAGTTGAACGATTGCCTGACAGAATGGCGATAGCTCCGCAAAGGTCTTCTCGACGTCTTCCCTGCGTGCGGGCTTTCGTGGTACTGATTGATGTTCTACTTCATGGCTCCTGAGTCCACGCACCGTATCGAGGGCCTGTGAAGTTCCGATAGTGAGTAGCTGCATGGAGACGCCCCACTTCATGATGAGCTTGAACTGTTTCATCAGGTCGTTCACCTGACGGGCGCAGCGGGTGCCAGTGCTGGCAACTTGAGTGCGAAGCTGGCGGAAGGAGAGTGGGCCGAACTGATCGGCATTGAGTTTGCCAAGCCCGCCTAGCGCATCCCTCAGATTCTTAATCCGGCTCTTGTAACAACGGGAGAGGCGGGGTAGGTTCTCATCCTCGAATCGGCTGATTAACTCACTCACGCTGCAAAAGGATGCATCCTTGCCACCAATCAAGGCCCGCCACTTCCAATACCGCTTGTCTGAATCTTTGGTGCCAAACTTGCCGAAGTATTTCATCTGGCCTTCCCAGCGTAAGTAGGCCAGGCCGCTACTCTTGTGTAGCTTCATCACAGGGAATGGCATTTCATCCATGGCTGTTTCCTCAAAAGGTAGAGCAGCCAGAGCGGCCACCCTGGAACCTCGATTGTAACAAGCCTGTTGCGTGCCGCCTCCTGATATGTCACACTAAATCCATCCACCAACCCAGGAGCCTCGCCATGAAGAAGATCATAGGTCTGCTGACCGTCGCCGCCGTCACACTGTTCCTTACATCGGGCAGCGCCGAGCTACTTGCTCAAGGCAAGAAGAGTAGCAAGCAAGGAACCATCGAACTAGTCGAAAGCAAAGACGGAAAGTATCGGTTCAGCGTCCGTGATGGTGATGGCAAGTATCTGGCTGGCTCACCGGTAGGCCACGCTACGGAGAAAGAAGCCCGTGAAGCTGCCGAGTCGCTCAGAACCGTTATCGCCACTGCCAAGTTCGTCAGTAAGAAGTCGGACAGTGAGCCCGAGAAGAAGAGTAAGGAGAAAGGCGGTAACTAGATTTGCACAAGCTCTCGCCCTTCCTCCTGATCCCAGCCTTCGCCTTCATCGGCGCTGCCAATCAACAGCGTGAGTGGCTGGGCGGGATCGTGGGCGGGTTGATCGGGCTGTTCTTTGCGTTGCTGGTGGGGGGGATGTTGCCGGCTACGGTGACGAATGCCATCTGTGGGACGGAAGACTATGACTAAGCCGCTCACTGAAGTTGAAACACTGGCCCGCAGTCACAGCCTTAGACGGTGGATCGTCCGAATCGCTCTAGGCTTGCTACTGGTTCTCTTTCTGCTTGGGTTGGCAGGGATGGCTCTGACTTCATCAGGAATGAGCATTGAAGACGCGGAGGTAGCGTTCAAACAGTTCAAAGCAGAGAATGCGACTGTATCAAGCGTCGAGAGATTATGGGGTAAGCCATTGTTTTATCGAGTTGCGAATGGATCACTTTGGATATTTACCAAGTCGTCAGTGAACGACCTTGAATTATTCGTCGTGGTGAATCATTCAAGAGATGAAGGACTAAATACGTGGTGGTCAGAACGTAGCACATTGACCGGCTGGGAATCTTGGAAGTTTCGGTGGCAATTGTTGAAATTGCGTCTTGGCATTGATCAGGAATTAGTCCAGTGACCGACTACCACCAAACCGCAACTCGCCTTCTCGATGCCCACGGCTTCATCCACGAAGCTGGCGACATGTGGCTCAATGCCGGGTTGACTCAGTGGGCGACGGCGGGCGTGGACTGCGAGAAGGCCAATGAACAGGAGCGGATTTGGCGGGAGAGGAATTGACTCTACTCTGTCTATTACATTACCATCATTTCTGATGGCAGGCTTTAGTAGCCGACTTCACGACGGCCTGGCGAAAGGGCCTGCCATCGCTCCACAAACACCACAAGCCCGACCCTTTCGAGCCGAGGTTGTGATGCTGAAGTGATCGCCAGGAACTAACGCAATTCCAGGATCAAGAGCAGAGTATCATGTGGCTGAGGCGATGGTCAAGGAAAAACAGCAGGGCCTGTCCTACAAGCCCTGCTGCTGCGTTCTATTGCAACACCGGCTTCTGGCACCGGCGTCACAAGGGATACTCAATTGTTCGGGGTGTCCAAGTGTCGAGTGTAGCTACTTGTAAAACCGCCCGGATGGGAAACTCATCCGGACGGTCTGAGCTAATCCTAAGCTCGAACGCTATCCCTGGCGGCGAATAGTGTAACAAACGTGTCAAGAGCCTGATTTCAAGCAACATGTTATTGACTGGTTATCGACACCTTAGAGACTGCCTTCAAATCACCTCCCCCACCAACCACGGCATCCCCCGACTCTTAGTCATGTTTTGATTCTTTCTTAGTTGGGCCATATTTCAAGAGCAATAAGCACACTCCCACCCACGATGCCAAAAAGAAAATGCCATATCCAGCTTTAACATGGTCTACTTTGCCGGGGTTAAAGTCCGGAATTATTCCGCCATTCTTCTTTACCTCGCAGCCAGTAATGGCGGAAGTTATGTAAAGCACGGAGAGCGTACCAAGCGCTCGGGAAACCAACAGTAGTTGTGGGTTATCGATTTCGGATTGCACTTTATGTATTCTGTAGGTGTTGTAGAAGCAGTAAATCGACAAAAGCAGGGTGGCTATAGAAGGGACATACCACTGATAAAAGTAGAGTCCGGTTGATGTGCCGGCCAACATAATGCCTGCAATAATAAACCAGTGCGCAAGTGACCATGTGACTAACCCTCGCTTGGGCACATCCTGCAAGCCAGAGTTACCGTCGAGTCTCTGTGCAAACTCTTCTAACGGTGGGCTTTCTCCTTGCGCTGTTATCGGGCTATGCTCACTTTTTTTTTAAGTCTATCAAAGTTGTACGCAGCAGCACTCTCTGAGTAATTAGGGGCATAAACTGCTTCGGTAATATATTCGTTGGGAGCGTGCTCCCGGCCGCATATTGGGCAAGTGGCGCGAAGGCGAGAGCCTAAACTACTTCTCGTATCTACATCAGCAACAAGGTCGTCATCATCTGGCGATGGGGGAGATGGACACCTTAGCCTAGTGTAGAATCGCAGCACTGTCTGGGCGTGGAGAAAATCTGCAACCAATGCGTAGCTCTTTTGAGGCACGTTTATTCTTTGAGAATCGTGAATAGGTTCAATGAAGAGTTCTCGATGAATAGTTGGATCGGTGTGTTCCGAGTGTATTCGCCGTTCGATGTCAGCGATAATTTCAGAGAGTCCATTCACCTTGGCTAGCCGTGAGGCGGCGAGTTGGGAGGCATTTTCAAACGAACGATCTAATGCGATTGATGGCATGTTCTACCTCCTTATCTGTCTGCGCCGCAGGGAAGAATAGTCTGCAAACATTAGCCTCGGCGTTTTGTTTCGACTTTATCCTCTCATAATGCATGTGCGTGTGAACTTCGGATGTATCGTCAATTTTCCAAACCCCTCTGATCTTGGTGCGAGAATATCCTTTTTTGAACGGCTTCCAACCTTCCAAGTCTCTTATGTCTGTCTTTTTGCTTGCCGCCCCTTTGGAGTACATGGTTGCCTTCAGAATGGCGTCTTCAGGAGAGTCAGCAAGTAACATGAAATCCAGTTTATTTGCAATAATTCCGTTGTAAGTGTCACATATGGTAAACGCTTCAAGCTTTCCGAACCAGTCCAGCCCTGAATCGCCAAACTGCGAGTTAATCAAATCATGTACGTAGTCGTACACTGTTTGGCCGGTATCGTAGGATGACTTTTCCCTGACGGGCACACGAACTTCAAAATATCGCTCTTTGGAATGTAGAAAAAGAATCGAGGCGGCGCGCTCGACATGCAGGTATCTTCTGATAAACTCTTGATCGTCTGATGGCGAGCCTGTGAGAAGCTCATCTTTGATGTATTTTTTGTCTAGGTCTTCTGTGAGCCAGTACTTTCGTCGATCAACGATTTTTACGCATGTGTTCGCTGGCGTATTTGAAAGTACTATCGAATATGGACTATCGGGCAGGTCCCAGAAATCCTTGAGCTTTGTATGAGTGCTTTGGCTATTAGGGTTCTTTAGAGTCTTCCTGATGGCTGTATTCGCCTTGTCGTCGATCTCGAATATACAAATATGCTGTCTGCCCGCTAGTTCTGCATTATCAAACAATGCGACTAATTCAATTTCAGAGACCCATCCTTGATTAATTGCCTCTCGAATGCATTCGGCGATTTTTTCGTATGTCGCATTGGCGTCGGAGGTTAGTTGCCCTTTTTTCAGTCCAAGGTCTTTGATCTTAGCTTTGAATAAATCAACAAGTCGCTCTTTTAACTGCCGTCTGGTAAGAAACGCAATGAGCGACTCGTACTCATCCGAAACAATTGGAGTATCCGCCACGGTTGCCACCTGGAATAGTTCGTTAAGTAACTTGTGACTTAGCGTACCACTAATCAAAGTGACTTCCACCAGAAAAATCCAGTTATTGCTTGGAAGGAATCAATCCTAGCGTGCGGCAACAGAAAATGGAATGTACGATTATTAGTATCACCATAGCCCGCTCAGGTCGAACCTGCTCTTTCTCTAGCTGTCACCAACCCTCCCCCTCGGCCCCATCCTCCCCGCAACCACCTCAAGCCTCGGTGGGCCGCTAAAGAAGCACGTTTAGACTTTCCTCTCGTACCCAACGCCCCAACCTCTATCGCCCCCTCGCCGGGTTCGGTGGAGATAGACTCGATAAGCGGCATATCAGATCACCCAGGCACGCTAATTGCATCGTTATTTCCGTCTACTAGGAAATAATGCGATGCGAAAACAAATTGATCCCTACGTTAGCTTACCTGGCGAATCATTGGCGTCACAGGCCATGAAGGCTCTGGCCAGCGAACTCATTCAGCTTCATAACCACCTCGCCCAACAGAAAGAAGATCTCTGCCCAAGCCAAACTCTTGAGTTGTTTAGTGATGCAGCGGACGCGGCGTACCTGGATAGAAAAACGTCAGTTGCAACTCTGCTGTCAAGGCTTGGTCAGCAAAGCTACCAACTTGCCTTGCATACCTCGAATAACCTGGGCCTCAACATAGCAGGTGAAGCTCTCAAGGTTGCGCACGAAAACCGCATCCATGAGGTATCGGCGGGAGAGTTTTCGGGATGACATGGCGAATCTAATCAAATGGAGTCAGGTTATGCGTTTCGTCGCTCTTAGTATGGCATTGCTACTGGCCAGTTGTTCAGGCAAGCCGACCCCCAGCAACCCGCCAGTGAGCGTGCCAGGAGGCGGGACGTTGAATGCTCCGCCGAGTGATGGGATTAAGGTGCCGGGTGGGAAGTAAGGCTTTTGGGCCTACTTGGTCAGTGTCGCTGCCACATTTCACCGTTGGCTATTCGCTGCTATTGCGAACAAGCCGGGCCTTGGGGCCGAGACGACTGGCGGTTACTTCAAGGCGGGCCTGACCACCCGAACTCTCCCAAGCCTTCTCGCACATATCAAGCAAGCTAGCGATAGCCACAGGCCGATGATCTGCCTCGCGCAAATCAATAGCGATTCGGCGACGCCCGGTATTCACCTTCACAGTGATGTCTTTGTGGGTGCCCACTACCACGGTTTCTTTTTCGTCGGTGACTTCGTGGACTGAGTATTTGCCGGCGTCCAGTTCATCTGCCAACTGTCTGAGGAGACTCGTCAAATCTGTGATAGGCATAGGTTCCTTGGGTTAGATTGGTTGAGGCTTATGGCCCCGTGGGGTCACTGGGTGGACTAAAAGCCCCGCCACCCGCTCCGCTGCCAGGCGATGGCTTGGGAGTGGTGCTGCTTGAGCTTCCGCTGGAAGATGAGCCACCCTTGCCGCTGCTGCTTGACCCGCCACTCGTGCCAGATCCCGTGGAGGACGTACTGCAATCGGTGACGATGATGGTGCCGGCGGAGCAATCGATTTCATAGCACCATGCGCCGCTACTTGACGAGGAGTCGCCTGTCCAGAAGAAGTAATACCAATCGGGTTGCCCGGTTCCTGGATAAAGCCGCACCACAGTGCCGATGGGAACGCCCGTATTGCGATTTGCTTCCATCGCCGGGCGGCTATCTATCTTCCCGTACCTTCCGCCCGGCTTTTCAATCAGGATGTAATCGTTGTTCGCAAGCATCGGCGTAGCTTCACGCCATGCGTAGGCGTTGGTTTGGTCGCTAGCGACGCCTGAGCTTCCAATACCATCGCTGCTACTGCTGTCGTCTGCTTGGATTATGGCCAGAAACGCATCTGGCCGGGTATCTTGCAGGTAGTTGCCGAATGGTGAAGTCTGAACTGTCATGCCCGCCCCGCCAGCTTGTGGCCGACAGAGGCTTTGCACGTCTCGCTGCAACTTGGCGATTTCCGAGGCAGATAACTGCCTGCCCTTCATGGGCGTTTGATAGATGGGTAACGACATGGCTTACAGGGTAAACAAAGAGGAAAAGAGGGCGCTATCGACCAGGTCTTTCCAGTTCGCTGGATTCGCTGGCGGTGCTGCTTGTCCAGAGCCAGAGGTGCCGCTAGCACGGACGACACGCTCAAAGCTGTCAGTCGTCACACGGTAGATGCCTTGCTGCCCGCCTACACTGGCACCAGTCTTGTCCCGTTGGGAGGGGCGATACGAGAAAGCCAGGCTTATGTCGAAAAGTTGCTGGCCCGCTGCGGTAATCATTGGCCTGATTTCGGACGTACCCAGGAAGAGCAAGTCCCCAGGACTGTAACCCGCTGTTGCGGACAGGCCCCAAGAGAAGCCCTGCCAGTCAGGTTGGTAGTCAAACTGACCCCCAGGAGCGCCCGGCCCTACCTCTGGTGCGTTGCACTTACCGAAGCAGTTGTTGATGGCTTCCCAATTTATGCCCGGCGAATACTTGATCGTGTAGATAAGGTTCGCTTCAGGGAAGGGCTTGAGGTAAGAGTCCGGGATATTGGACTGTGCCAGGTTCGGCGTATTCGCCAGGTCTCGCCAGAACAACCCGCCCTTTTGAATCGTGAATTGGTTGCCTCCGAAACGCGCCTCTCTGATTAGGTATCTGGAAAGTTCACAGTTGCACAACGGGGCTGGCAACAAGTCCATCTGCTCGTCGCTTCGGATTTCATACAACTGAGGCGAAAAGGTCAGGTCACACTCTGCATAGCCTTCGGCACCAGTCACCACGCCATCAGCGGAACTGTAATCTGTCCCATCGACCCATTGCAGGGGCTGCGTGGCACTGGCCATCAACTCGCCCGTTATCTGGTCTTGGATGCTCAGTTCGTCTGAGACGCCAGTCAGTTCGACACCACTGCACCAGAAGCCCAGGAACGGGGCATCGGCATCAAGGGTATCATCGAATGGCGTTTCAATTCGGGTCTTCCAGTAGGTGCCCGGGTGCTCGAATGGAACGTAGCGACTGATACCCGAAGCCCGGCTACCGCTGGTCATGTGACTACCGAGCATGTTCACCTGAAACTGGCGACGACTGTTCCACGGTACCCTTGCTCGCATCTGCATCATGGGCTGACCATCTTGCAGGGACTCACGGTAGCCATCGGACATAAGCTCGAAGTCGATGGATTCGTAGAGTTTAGTTCCAGTGGATAACCACTTCTTCAGGCGGGGATCGGGCACTTACTTTAATTCCTTGACATTGAAACTTGAGCGATTACTTTTGGGAAAAGGAGGCGGCTATGAACTTCACCGGCACGCTTGAAATCCGTGGCGAAATGCATGAGGTGACGGGCTACTATTCAGGGACAGTTTCCCGTGGTGGCTTCACCGAAATCACAGGCAGCTTTGATTCACCAGTGCGAATAGCGTTTGGTGAAAAGGGGCATTTGACTATCGAGGGAACCCGCTTCATGTTCATGGCGACAAAGGGCAATATGCTGGGGAGCGTTGTGGAGTTTGGGAACTGCGCAAGCTAGGTCATCGGATGAATAGCGATGGAATAGAACAGGCTCCCCGTGGGCGTTCGATCAATGGAACCATTTTTGACTGACTTGGCGTAGCTACCTGTCTCAGTCACCTCGATGTCTGCATCCTCTTCAACCGCCTTGAGGATTTGGGCGAATAGCTCACCGAGTCTTTCCTTTGTCACTTTCATGGCCTAGAATTTCCTGCAATGAAAAGAGGTATGTCATGCGTTACTTGCTGTTGGCTGTCATGCTGGTGTCACTGGTTGGGTGCGAGACCAAACTAGTCCCGGCTCCTGTTATCACAAACGCTCAATCTGCTCCGCTGGCGGTTGCTCCATCCAAGCCAGCCAAAAAGACCTATACACGCGAGGAGTTCAAAAAGCTCGTGGTGGGCATGAACCAGGATGAAGTGATGGGGCTGTTGGGGAATCCGGAAAGCACGACTGAAATCTCAGGGCAACCTGTTTGGCGATACGAGCAAATCACAGTCGATCCAATAACAAACAAGGCTGATTCAGCGACTAGGTTCATATTCAGGAATGGCGTAGTTGATGAAGTATACTTTTAACGTCCAACTGCTGGGTTCTGTTTTTCAACAGCCTTGCCCACTTCCTTAACTGCGCCGATTAGCTCATCTTGTTTCTTCATTGCGTCATCATGCCGTTTAGCCTCCGGACTACCCGCCAGCTTGTTCGCTGTCTCAGTCACTCTGGCGAACGCATTGCCCACGCCTTCCCATCGGCCTGATGCCAGGGTCACGTCACGGCGGGGAGTGCCTTTGCCGTCGTTCTTGTTGGCACCCCAACCGCTGGCCATCTGCTTATCAAGGTTGGCTTGCATGTTGTCTTTGAAGGCTTTAACCGAAGCCGTCGCGTCCCCAAGCCCTGGAATCCACGACATTATCTCTTCTATGACACTGGCAATTTTTATGATGACGAACTCTATTGCGCGAGTGACTCCTTGAAACACTACGGTAACAGCATCGGCCAGCACACGGAACACCTCGGTCACCACCTTGAGGATCGGCACTACCACGCCTTCGAGAACCGCCCCTAAGGCAGTGAAAATCGAATGGCCTTCCTCGGTGTTCGTCAGGAAGTCCACCAGGGCAGTTACGAGGATCGTGATGGCAGCGTTGATCGGGGTGAGTGCTGCCCACATACCCTTGAAGGCAACCGCTATCACGGGCATCATTGCCTGTAGTGGTCTGAACACCAAAGCGATGGCACCAAAGCCCAAGGCCATGTTCTGGCCTTCACCTGACAGGCCCCGGAAGTATCCAGTTAGCCGCATCATGCCATTGGTGAGGGCATCCACCACCGGGATAGCGATTGCGGCCAGTTGCCGGGCCAGGATTTGCCAGGCAAGGCTTAGCCGATTCGCTTCCACCGTACCGGCAAAGCCCTGACGGGCGATGCCAGCCAGGCGTTGAGCGAACGAGGTCACATTATTGATGATGACCGCAGTGCCGGCAGCAATGTCCTTGGCACGTTGGGCGATGCGAGCAGCAAACCGGGCAAGCTCAGCTTCAAAGTCTTTGAAGTTCTGAGCCGCACCCTGAAGAGAGATGCCAGTTCGTTCCGTAAACTGTGATAGCTCTTGCTCGAAGTCTGCGAAGCTCTGCGTGTCACCCATTACGTTCTTTTAACCTGCGTGCAATCTTTTCTCTTGGCGGCAATGCCCGGAGTTCGGCTTGCTTCATCCGCGCTGTCATCTCGCCACCCAGCACCACTTCTAACCCACCAGACTTTTTCTTGCCCGTATCGGGCTGGTAGGAACACACCACCGCAATTTCGGGGAGTGTCATGGCCAGCACCTCGCGGGGAGGGATACCCGAATTGACTGTGAGCGAACCAATGAACTCAGGCCAGTTCACCGGGTCACTCACGCCGCTTTTTTTTCGGGGCTACTCGGAAACTCACCAATAGCCTTTTCGATATAGCCAAACAGTTCATCGAGCCTTCCACGGGCAGCAAAGTCAGTAACCAGTGTGCCGCATTCGGCCTTGGTCACTTTGTCATCCTCTCCGCCAGCCATCAGATAGATGGCGTGCATGGCAGCATTTGCTCTGCATGCTCAGGATCGATCCTGGAGCCAGGACGATGGCGCAGTGACCATACCACGGCCCCTAAGAAGAGCAGGACTAGTGCGAGCTTGAGGGCAAGCGAAAGGCTGTGGCGGGGTCTCATGCCTGTTGTTCTATGTAGTAACGACCCGGGCCTGCATAGTTCACACGAAACATGCTCGACGATTCTCCCGATGACTTTTTACAATATCTCAAGGTTGATACCTCTCCCTCGGAAAGGCATTGCACATGCGAAAGGCAACAATAAGTGAATTCTTGTCTCGACATCGTATTATCCCTCAACATCACCCCCATGGTCCACGCACAACTGTCGTGCGCCAGCGGCACCTCGTTTGCATTGCAAACTCTGAGTTGAAAGAGTCAAGATTGGAGATTTAGTCATGAATCGCCTTTGCGTAATTTTCCTTGTTGTATCCCTATCGCTGAGTGCGGAACTCTTTGGTGCACAAAATGGCCCAGGACCAAGCGGCTCTGGCATTTCGGGAAATCAGAATACTCCAGCAAAAGGCGAGTCGGGTGGCGCGGTGCCAACAAACAATCCTTCGCAAGCGAATACCGCGGTGGGAAATAGGAATACAGCACCAAACGGCAATTCTGTGACAGTAAATCAGCAGGGAGCTGCTCAACCTCCAAAGTCGCCTGGGGGCCAGAGATCTCAGTCCAATGGGGTACAACCAAGTGGAAACGCAGGGACTGGTGCGGGCAACCTACAAAATGGCATCCCAAACAATACAAATCAGCAATCACCTACTCTGATTCCACCTGGAGCTCAGGGCTATCAGACTCAAAGCAACGTGCAATTCTATTATCCAAATCAACAAGCTGCTACGCAGTTGAACAATGGGCAGGGTCAAATAAACGGAACCACGGTATCATCGGGGCAACAAGGCTTGGTTGATCCTCAGGGGCGCGTTCAAGGTTACGTTCCCATACCGGGGGGAGTAGTACCTAATCCTGGTTCTTTGATGAATAATGCGGCAAATGGCATAAACCAGGTTCCCGCTCAGTCGCAGAACGGGGTGAATACTCAATTACTGAACAACGGCCTTTACCTCCCCAATCAGCAGCCTATTAGCCCAGCAATCAATGGACAGACAATGATGAACGGCAACATCTATTCAATAAACCAACAAGGTGTTGCTCAGGTTCAGCAAAATCAGGCTGGGTCACCAGGAACCACATTCCCTAACAGCACTACTCTGAATGGCAACGCGGCAACAAATAATGTTATGGCTACTTCCCAAGTTCAAAATAATCTGCAAGTTCCAGCAAATCCTCAGGCAAGAACTTATGTCCGAATTTATGTTCCGAACGAACAACCCACCATGCAAGTCATCAACACTCAAGCACTACCCAATGGTAACTCAGGCGGCGCAGTCCAGCAGGGAGTTGATCCACAGGGCCGTCTGCCAGGCTTGATTCCGGTCCCTGGCGGGGTGACACCCAACGCAGGTTCGTTGATGAACAATTCATCTAATGGCACAAACCAAGTAGTCAACCAGGGACAGATAGGAGTTCAGGGAAATAATACACTTCCCGCCAACCCTCAAATGCAAACCAACGGTCAGTTCAGTGTTTCCAATCAGCAGCTTGTTCCTCAAGCAATCAATGGTCAAGGATCATTGAACCCGACGGCGCTACCTCAGCAATCCACGTCACCACAACCAGGTGCACAGGGATTACTACCCTCACCAAGCGGAGCGGTGCCAAGTCCTAATAGCCTAATGAACAATTCAACTCTAGGAATTAACTCAACCGTAAATCAGACACAGGCAGTTCCTCCACTCAATACTCAAGTGCAAGGTAATGGGACTTATTATTACCCTAATCAATTAGTCTCCTCCCCAACGATCAATGGCCAAGCATCGTTAAATGCCAATATGAATGGCTTCGCCCCGCAAGGGACTTCCTACTATCAGGCTTCAGCGCCATATAGAGAATTTCCTGGAAGAGTATCTATTCCTACAGAACCCACCACCGGTGCGATCAATCTTCACCCCTGGTTTATGCAGACCGCAATTCGACAACAACTGAATCTCGCTCCCGAACAAGCAAACTTGCTTAATCAACAATATGCCCAGCTGTATGCCAATTACAATGCAAGTGCAGGGCAATTGAAGAATCTTGCTGTAGTAAGCGATGGATCGGCAGTAACCAGTAATCATAATGCAAACCAATTTTATGCTAATTTGGACGCTGCGATGAGGAATCTGCTTACAGAAAATCAACGAATTCGGTTTAACCAATTGGCATTTCAGTATCGTGGTTATCAGGCCTTTCAGGATCCTCAAATCAGTGAACGTCTTCTACTTAGTGATGCACAGAAACGTCAATTAGGTGAATATGAACAGGTCTACAATGATCAACTCAAATACGCATATCTCATCCGATCAGTCGATCCGAATGTGTTGCCAGATCGATTGAATTCACTTCGCCGAGAAATGAACGCGCGAATTTCAGGCATGTTATCGGAATCCCAACTGCGGCTTTGGAATGAACTCATCGGTGATCCTTATTTCTTCCCAATACAAGAGTAGTACAGCAGACACCAGCATGAGGAGCAGTATCGTAGTACCGGCCACCAATTATCAATGAGCTTTGGTGTGGCTGGTGCCTCTAGCCGAATGAGAACAGCCGTCCATTTCTGGGCGGCATGTTTTCTTTCAGAACATCATAACGCCCGGCTGGGGCACCTCTCCTTGGACACCAACCGGGCGGCTTGCGCTGTCTAATTAAATCGTTAGATTACTTCATGAGACTTAGGAATGATTCTTATTAGCGGAAAACACGGACAAAACGTTGGCACGACGAATGTTACTAAACGAGACAAGGCCCCGGTGCCGGCTGCTTGTTCTCTTTCAGCTAATCCGGCAGGGTGCCGCCTGTGCTGGATGTGAACCATGCTGGAGGATGTCGTTGGCTGACGACACCCAACAGGAGTAGCAGGATTGTCAAATGCCCGCTTGTGGTTGGCGGTTTTGGAATCTTGCAACGTAGAAGGCAACGCAAATACTAGAAAAGGTCACCGATAACCTGGATTAGGCCCAGGTTTTTGCTTGGGCTTTTTTTTTGAGCTTATCTACACCTACAAGGGCGGCACCTTCTTGCGCGAATACTGCATCCGGGTGTGTAATAAGAATTAGGAACTACCACAGTTTGTTCGGAAGTAGGGGCTTTGGCAGGTACAGCTTCTTTGTTATCTGACCCTAGCAGGAAGTCTCTGTTTACTCTAACCTTGTATTCAACTTTCAAGTCATAGATGCTAGGGATAGCTTCGCCACTCGCCTTGACCTTTTGAATTGCAAACCAATACTCGCCATCGCTGTCTGCTGATACTGAAAATGCGGTCTGATCGAACGTTGTGTGGTGTACAGTTTCCAAGTTCTGCCTTCGTCTGTGGAGACATAGAGATTCACGTCGGGATACTCAAACACGGAATGTCTTGGGATTTTGTTGGGAACGTCGAATAAATGCCAGTTTTCTTCAACAGAGTCTGGTGAAGTGTCTACTTTCATTTTTAGCATAGGTTCCAGGTTTTAGTCTCTACAGAGAGAACGTCACTATTGCTGACAAGTTGCACGGTAAACCAGTATTCGCCGTCTGACGCTACGATAAATGGCGCGTTCTCCGCATTAGGTAGATAGGTACTGTGCAGCTTCCAGGTTCGTCCTTTTTCAGTTGAAACAAAGAGAATAATCTTTGCCAGGTCAGCGCGATTCTTCTCTTCGATGGTAAAAGGAATTTCAAAATGCTTGGCATTTATCACATCAATATCGTCAGCAACACAAAGCGTGAGCGATACCAGAACAAGGCTTACCATCGCATTTCTCCGCTAGAAGAACGCAAGACGGTATCACACTCATGAATATCACGCAATCCTGGTCGGCTTTGGGCTGCACCGACAGCATGCCCCGCAAGCTCAAGTGCAAGCATATCTGGGCGGTGGAGATGGTGAGGGGGCGTAGTTAAGTTTTTACGCTCGCATAAGTTCGTTCAGCCGGGTAAAACAAAGAACGGCCAAGAAAGGCACCAGTGTAAAACACGATAATAATCAGGAGAGGTAATAAGTCAGGTATTGGCCAGACAACAGAACCCATGACGGGATCAAAAAGGTGGATGAACGCAAGAAGCAGCAACATTACGCCCATCACGGTGTTGAACAAGAGAGCAAATAACAGAAGCACAAATACATGGAATAATGACATCGCTAAGTTCAATGCGAAATTCTTTGAAAGTAATGGAACAACAATCACCGATCCGTAAAGAAAAACGGCAGAACACCAAGGGTAGGGATTGCTCGCAGTAATCAACGATGTCACAAGGACTATCAGAATCTGAAAGCCAATTGTTACTTTGCCACGAATGCTCATGATTCTAATATAGCTACTCGCAGAGATCATCCAAACACACTTCCTGTTACGTTAGAACCATGAACCGCTTAACCCCCTTCCTCCTGATCCCCGCCTTCGCCCTCATTGGCGCTGCCAATCAGCAGCGTGAGTGGCTGGGTGGGATCGTGGGCGGGTTGATCGGGCTGTTCTTTGCGTTGCTGGTGGCGGGGTTGTTGCCGGCGAGGGTGACGAATGCCATCTTTGGGACGGGGAGTGATGACTAAGCCACTCACTGAAGCTGAAACACTGGCCCATCATCAACGCCGCAGACGGTGGATTGTCCGTATTACGTTGGGTTCGGTACTGGTTCTATTGCTGCTGGCGTTGGCGGGGCTGGCTCTGACTTCATCCGGTATGAGCATTGAAGAGGCCAGGGAGGCATACAAGCATCTTAGACAGGAACATGCTTCCTTAGCGCAAGCCGAGAGGCTATTTGGAAGGCCTCTTATCAATCCAAAGTACCCTGCTCTAAAGGTGTGGTTTTTTACTGAGTCTTCCTCTAATTCCATTAAGCTATACGCCGTGTGCAAGAATGAGACCGAAGAGGAATCTGTTTGGATGGACTCCGAGAATGCCCCATTAACTGGCTGGGATGCTTGGAAATTCCGCTGGTGGTTATTCAAACTGAGATTAGGTTTCTCGCTGGATGAGTACCCTATATGATTTAACGCCACTGCAACCATTAGCCAACATGGCTGGAATTGCACTGGATTGCTTGGCATATTGAAGACATGGCCAAACTCCTGACTGGGTCATTGCTAATCCGAACGCAATCCTTGCTGAGTGCTAATATGGATGAGGGCGAAGTTTAGCAACTATTCAGAATGCAACGATCTTTGCGACTATTATTGTGGCAATCACAGCAACCGTAAACCACAGTAAGAACTTCACTGCGGATCGATCTTCTTGCACCTGATTGGCTGACTCTGGAACGGGCCTATTCTTTATACTCGCGAAGAATGCGAAGACAGAACAAACCAGCCCCCCGAGAAGCAAGGGCGGCATGAAGATGAGATCGATCCTTATGTTGTACTCTGGCGGCATTGTGACATGGCAAGCGAAGTAAAGCATGCCAGGCAAGATTGCCAGTGGAGGTATCCACCAAGTACGGCCTCTCCATGACAGCCACCATGAGCCAATTACGGCGACCGGAATCATGACAAATGACAATAGACCGGTCACATTGGAGATTACGTCAGCTACCGTCACAGCTAAGCTCCACTTGATGAGATTATTGTAGTGTAAGTGGAATGCCAGGCGGTTTGACTGGTGGTCTAAATCACCTCCCCTACCAGCCGGGGCATCACCCGGCCTTTGGTCATAATTTGGTAGTAGTCGGTCGATGGCACCATCACCATGTAACCCGTCGCTATTCCCTGCTCATCTTGAACACAGATCCCGTGAATGCCTTCGATAACGCTGATCCACGCTTTTCTATCAAGCAACGCCTGAGCCTGGCTAAGCACGTCAACGGGTCGGCGTCTCTGCCAGGTAGGCTTGCGTAAGTCCGAGGCGAGCACGATGCCATCCCAGCGAATGAGGCGGAACTCCTCGGCATAGATGACGGGTAGCAGAATCACTAAAACAGGTCATAATGACCGCCAAGTACGTCAGCAAGAAGTCGGACGCCAGCGAACCGGAGAAGAAGCGTAAGGAAAAAAGCGGTAACTAACACGCTACGTTAGACTCAGGCCATGCAGACTCTACTCACAGACGCAGAGCTTCATACCCAGCGTCAACGCCGACGCCGATGGGTGGTTCGTCTCTCGCTAGTCTCGCTTCTGGTCGTCGTTTTACTGGCTGTTGTCGTGCTTGCGGCTCTCACCTCCGGCCTGTCGATTGAAGAGGCGAAGGCACGAGTTGCCGGGCTTCAGGGTAACGTGACAAGGAACGAAGCTGTGGGGGCCCTCGGAAAAGCGGACACAGAAGAGGTTGAGCAAGGTCGAACAACTTTAAGTTGGAGCTTCTTCAGGCACTCTTTTGACAAGGTCGACTGCTACTTTATCCTGTGGTTAGCGAATGATGGCAAAGTTGGCACGCTTGGCGACCACAATATCACAATCGTGGGCCGGGAGGCGTGGCAGATGAGATGGAATATCTTGAAATGGAGACTGGGTCTCTGGAAGCCGGGAGAGGAACCATGAACCGAATCGCCCCCTTCATTACGCTGGCTGCGCTAGCAGCCATAACCTCATGGGAACTCATGAACCCGATAGAATGAAGGCAACGGAGATCACATGATGCTACCACTGATCGGTCTTGCAATTGGTATTCTTGCACCCATCGTAGCTACACTGGTGAATTATCCGGAGCGTAGAATGAACAACCTCGTTACTAATGCGATCCTGCTTATTGCATTGGGCGTGATACTATGCGTCAAGAATAAGGCCATTTCCCTTGTGATAGCTGGTTGTGTGTTGGCTTTTTATGCCGCCTACATCTAGCTGTTCCTGTTACTCAATCAAGTCGATGAAGTTAGTTGGAGATTTGGCATTGGTTGTTACTATGGCAACTTGTCTTACATCGCAGCGATATATGTGGTAGCCGTTAGGTGTTGTCCGAATTTTCGTAATTTCAAACTTCGATTGCATCGGTAACTCCAAATTGGGGTTGGCCAAGTGGCGGCTCTAGGGGATTGGATGACTGAAAAGCATTGAATGGTGATGGCTCCGTAAGTAGTTATTCCAACAAGTCAGCCACCTTGATTAACGTTGTGAAACAGCCCTGATGCCTCTACCTCTGACAATCGTCACATCAACTAAAACTGACACACCGTTCGAACAGATTAACAGTCTCCTCAGGTTCTTCGATAGTAACATGTAATTTAATGCACCCGGCATACACTTCGTCTCCCTCTTTTAGGTCTTGAACTACTTGATCGGGAGTCTCACCAATTCGTCGGTCATTGATGAAAGTCCCATTCTTGCTTTGAAGGTCAATGACTCTGACTTCTGGAGGGTCGATGTAGATAATGCAGTGATGACGCGAGACTTCTTGATATTCTTCTTCGTCCGGCACTTTAATATCACAATCTGGAGCGCGTCCTAGAAGGCATATTCGACGAATATCTAACGGAATACGAGTACCCGTTAAATGCGTAGTGCTGGTTTTCAATTTTAAGTGGCGACACATAAAAAGACTCCGAGACATTCTAGGGTCTTTGTTAATTCATTAGTCCTGGCAAATACTGCCAGTGACATATCCCAGTGCGAAAGCAGCCAAGACTATAGTGACTGGGAACTTTTTGATGTAGTCACCTGCTGTGTCAATGCCTTCAGATGCCGTGTCTTTCGCTACAGAAGCGTACACTTTTACTTTTTCAGCCGTTTTGAAGGTATACTCCTTGGCTTTGTCAGTTACCTGACCGGCAAAGTTGGCGGTGGCAGATGTAGCATTCTGAACTCCTACTTTTACCTGGGAAGCAACTTGCGGTGCGGTACCTTTGACTTCGTTGGAAACTGTTGAAGGTGACATGGTCTGTCCTTACTGACCCTTAAATGCGTGGGTTAAACAACAAGGGTCTCAAATGCACATTGCATGCCTAATCGCAGCAACTGCCTAAACCCCTTTCGCCAACACTATCAAATCCATGGCCATGTTTGACTTGTTGACTGCCAAACAGTCATCAGTCACTTGCCGGAGTAGTCGCGGGTTAGCCTTTGTTTCACGCTCCTCTCAAATAGAGTCGCCGTTCGTGCAAATGGGCAAGTCAATGCGCATATCAAGGCACTCTTGATGTCAGAAGGTTGATTTGAGTAATGAGACGGAGCCCAGGATTTTGTTAGGAAGGTTTTTCATAGGCCCTCAATATGCCAAAAGCGACCAGTAAAGTGGGCTGCATAACTTTTCTGTGAGGTGCTCTCATTCCAAAGTGATAAGCGGGATTGACCCGGAGCCTCGCCTTCCAATATTCATCAATAAGCTCCAATTGGCTTAGGCGTATCCAATATTTTGAAACGGCATCGTAATAGCATACAGCCCAAAACGAACCTTTTTCTGTATTGGGTCTGATTCAATGCACGACACACATCTGCGGGTAACATACCTCAACAGTCTGACGGACGTGCAACAGGCTCTCCACACCCTGCAACTTCCCCTTATTGCAAAATGACACCCACCCAATTCCACATTGCCAATTCTCAAAGGTGCAGCATGCTCGACTTTATCAGATTTGTCATGTTGATTCGCAAGTACAGCGCTTTTACTAGGCTATCCCTTGTTAAACAGAACGAGACAAGAGCTAAGCGGTTTCGTAGTTTGATGAATTTTGCGGCTAATAACTCACCATACTATAGAGGCGTTTTCAAATCGATTGACCCAGGTACTACTGTTCTTCAAGATCTTCCGATATTAACCAAGCAAGCTATGATGGCAAACTTTGATCGTTTTCATACAGATTCCAACATAACCTCACGGGATGCATCCGCATGGATGTCAGACATGCGCAATTACGGAAGTCTATTTCAAGATAAATACATCGTCTACCATACGTCTGGGAGCCAAGGGCAGGCTGCCATCATCATTCAGGATCATAAAACCTTTTTGCACCTATTCGCCATGCAAGCCGCTCGAGGTCATGCCATGCCTAAGACATGGAGGACATTATTCGCAAAGATTTATCGCCGTCGTTCGCGATGGTCTGTGCTGTTGTTCAAAGATGCATTCATTCCAAGTTGTATTACTTTTAAGCATATGCCTCCCATGTTAAGAAGACTGGTGGATTATCAAGAACTGCACTTCACTGATTCCTTGCCCGAAATCATTCATCAACTCGAAAACTTCCAACCCGATTACATTACAGGTTATCCTCATGTGTTGGAAAAGATCGCTCACGCTGTTGAAAGTACAGGCAGTAGTTTGACGAAGTCGGAGTATCTTCAGTTACTCATCACGATCAGCGAACCTCTTGACACTGCTACTCAACATTACCTGAAATCAGTTTATGGTGTTCCGGTAGCAAATCATTACGGGATGGGTGAGTGTCCCGAACTCACGTTAGGATGTCCACTCGGAAACGGAAGTCACATCAACACCGACATGGCAATTCTAGAGAATGTAGATGACAACTATGAGGCTGTACCCGATGGCAGTCCTGGAACTAAAGTTCTTGTGACTAACCTTATGAACTTCGTGCAGCCGTTTATTAGGTATGAGGTCGATGACGTAGTCACTATCAGTCGTCAGCCTTGTGCCTGCGGCAATCCCTTTCCTTTGATCACCCGTGTAGAAGGTAGGGCCAATGACTTGTTTTACATACAAACTAAAAACGGTGATATTCAGCAAGTGTCTTATTACCTATTTACAGACTCATTTCTGCACTGTCTTGAAATTGCTGAATATCAAGTTCGACAAACTGAGATGAACCATTTCAACATACTGCTACAACCCACCCCAGGAGCAGTCCTGGATACTCTTGGATTAATCAGCTCTATTCATAACAAATTTATCAAAGAAGGAATCCATGCTGACTTACACATCTCTATTGAAATAGTTCAACACATCCACCGAAATAATCAGTCTGGTAAGTTTCGTCGTTTCATTAATAGTTCGGTAAAGCCTGTGCCACAAACGACTAATTTAGTCCTTTCCTCGGTGCGTTCAGCTTGAGTTTGCGTTGCTACGCTTCAACACCGGATATCCGTGATCAAGCCTTGCCACAGACCTGAAATAACAACTGGCAATCCGATAGGTTGATTCGCATTTGTAAGACTCTTCCTTCATTGCGAGGAGAACACACTTTGAGTCCTTACGAGCAGTTGTTGAATGCAGCTAGGGCGTTATGGACATTTCCCATTCGCACGCTGCTCACAGCACTTGGCATTGCAGTAGCAACCGCCGCGACAACTACAACATCATGCCTCGGAACATCAGTTCGTACATTACTCGATCAACGTCTTGACGCTATTGGTCCCACCATGTTGGTTATCCGTCCAGGAACACAAACGGCGAACGGTCATGCCGCCAATTCGCTCCTGACACTCAATGATCTTAATGCACTCAACAATGATCCCGCGCTCAAGAATCTGACTTATGGTTACGCAGCTGCACAATTTGCTTTAGAAAGCATTCAAGATTCCAAGTCAAAACGCATTATTATTACGACGATTAATGGATTAGTAGGAGACGCCATCAAGATACGACGTTGGCCTTTGGCAGCTGGACGTTCCCTGACTTTAGTGGACTCTAGAAATAGTCCGTTCTCAGCAGTGATTGGCCATACCGTCCTGAAACATCTTTATGGTGACATCAGAGCACAACAAGTTATTGGTCGCAAGCTCAAGGTTGGTTCGGTCTTCTTTACTATTGTCGGAGTACTGTTACCAAGAGGAAAAGATCCACTAGGGCGGGATCACGATGATCAAGTTTTCACCCCCTTAACAGGTCTTCAAGTGCACACCCAACGAAGCGGGGGCATGGACATAATCATTGGGGATGCACAAACGATACCATTGACTCCTGCAGCAACTGAACGAACTCAACAGGTTCTTCGTCAAAGTCGTCAACTCCAAAGAGGAACTCCGGATGATATGGATGTCACTTCTGTAGCAGAAATGGGTGCAGTCGGAACAACTCTAACTGAGACTTTGAACGTGCTAACCACCATTTTAGCGACTATTGCTCTCATCGTGGGAGGTATCGGCACTGCAGCCACGCTTACTGCAACTGCAGCGAGTCGCATCCGTGAGACCGGTATACGTCTAGCAGTCGGTGCCACTTCATTGGACGTGACCATGCAACTATTATTAGAAGGAATGGTAATCACCATGACAGGTGGCTTCTTAGGCATTATGGTAGGGTTGGGACTTACAAGTCTGGTAACCACGCTCTTGTCCTGGCCAATGGTTTTCCCACCCACGCTTCTCGGTGTAACTGTATTTGCACTTATAGGTTCAGGGATTCTTGCTGCGATCTATCCGGCATTGTCTGCTAGTCAGCTGAAGATTATCGATGCCATTAGGGCAGATTAAGAACCCTGTTAGCTACTCTGTGTTGTCTCGAGTTTAACAACCGGGGAACACTCCCCTAAGCTTTTAGACTGACGGTCATGCAAGAGGGAGGTGTGCAGAGATGTAGTCTGTGGCGGCATCTCCTGAAATGTTTCACCCACAATGGCACACATTGGTCGGTTTCTAAGAGAGAATCGGATCAGGTTACCAAGGGTATGGTTTTCTGTTTCAGTCCAAGGTTGATCTGTTTGCGTCGGTGCCTGGCTTGAGCCATCTTCAGGCGACGCTCTTCTTTCAATGCCTCCGGGTTGCCCCGGTAGTAGTCCGCCGGTCGCAGGTAGCTCAAGGCACTGTGCAACCGTTGCTCGTTGTACCAGCGTTGAATCTTCTTCAGGAGCTTGATCGCTGACTCCACATCCTCCGGCGGAATCTCCTGGTCCCAGGCTTCCCGCACCGTTCGGTTGTTCCGCTCCATCAAGCCATTCTCCTCCGGGCAGCTCGGTTTGATCTTCACATGGCTCGCCAGCAGGATTCCCATCACGTGATTCATGCACTGTCTCGGTCGGTTGCTGACGATTCAAGCTGTTAACAGAAGCGCTATGGCGGGCACCATCAGTGAATAAATCCTCCAGTATTCCTGGGCCATCTAACTACGTTCATGACGGCAGGAAGACATTCTAGAGTGGGTAATGAGATCAATACTCTCTGTGGGGGATGCAGGGTTTGAGGACTAGGCACTGTCTGAAAACCCCAGAATAGCTTATCCAGGAGGTACGGAAAAGGAGGTTCCGTACCATGAAGCGACATGAGGTCAGCGATACAGAGTGGGCATTTCTCGAACCGTTGCTGCCCCATTCGCTGGCGAAGACTGGTCGTCCACCACGCGATCTTCGTGTGATGCTCAATGGTACCATGTGGATTCTCTCTACCGGCGCTCCCTGGCGTGACCTTCCTGTACGCTTCGGCCCTTGGCAAACCGTCTACCACCACTTCACCCAGTGGCGTGACCGAGGTGTGCTGGATCGTATCCTGGATGTGCTGCATGTGCGTTTGGATAAAAACGGCTACATCGACTGAGATCTCTGGCATATTGACGGAGCCTCGGTGCGCGCCACTCGTACCGCTGCCGGCGTGTCAAAAAAAGTATCAAGAACCATCCGGACGAACCGGTCGACCATGCCTTAGGCCGTTCCCGAGGCGGGTTTGGCAGTAAATTTCACATCATCGTCGATGGCAACGGCACGCCGTTAACCGTAGAGGTGTCGGCCGAACAGGTGCATGATACCCAGTTGTTGGAGCCCCTTCTGACGAAAGTTCAGGCGCATCAGAAGCAAGGTCGCCCCAAAAGCCGTCCGAAACGGTTGGGGGGCGACAAAGGATACAGCAGCGAGCGCATTTGCGAATTTCTTCGCAGCCGCAACATCGAAGCGATCATTCCCCACAAGGACAACGAAGCCGCACGCCATGATCCCGCGATCACCTTCGAGAAGGAGACCTATCGTCGCCGGAGTATCGTCGAGCAAGTCATCGGTTGGCTGAAAGAGTGCCGACGCATTGCCACACGGTTCGAAAAACTAGCCATCGCCTTCCTCGTCATGGTCAAACTGGCTATGATCAAACGTGCACTGAGAATCGCGTTTTCAGACTGTGCCTAGATTTCAGCCGGGTGGGATTCGCACACTTTTTCCCAGAAGAGCCCCGACAATAGCTTCACAGTCTTGAACCCGCATTCTTCTTCAGCGCGGCCTCAACGATGGTGTCGAGGGTCTGCATTCAAAATGTTCTGAATGCTCCGGCCAAGCCTACCCTATATGGACTAATTTCATTAGTTCGCCTGAATGGATCGAACCATTGGAAAGGCTCGATCGCATAGCCTAGTCTTGCTTGAACTCCGATTTGTCGATACCGTATTCGGCAATCTTGTCAGTAATACTTCGCCGAGACAGTCCAGAGAGCTTAGCACAACTTCCCACATGTCCTTGTGTTCGCTTGAGCATTCGACGGAGGTAACGTTTTTCAACATCGGCAATCATAACGGTAAGTTGCTCAGGCAGGGGCCTAGTGACATCGACCCGGAATTGGCCCCTTTCCTTGGCATTCGCACGAGATTCTAAAGCAACGTGCTTTACCGAGATGATACCTTCGGTAGCGGTGATGCAGGCACGTTCTATAACATTTTCCAGCTGCCTGATATTGCCCGGCCAATTGTGGTTAATCAGCGCTTCCATCGCCTCAGGTTCAACTTGGGCAGGCTTCTGACCGGCTTTGGAGAATTTCTGGACAAAGTGCGAAGTGAGCAGTGCAATATCTTCAGGACGCTCGCGCAGTGGTGGCAGTTCAATCTGTACGACATTCAACCGGTAATAAAGGTCTTCCCGGAACTTTCCTCGATTGACCAGCGCCGCGAGTGGTTGGTTTGTCGCGGCGATGAGCCTGAAATTGCTTTCAATGGTTTCGCTCCCTCCAATCCGTTCAAACTTTCGCTCTTGAAGAACTCGTAACAATTTGATCTGCATCATGGGGGGGATATCGCCTACTTCATCAAGGAAGAGCGTACCGCCATGGGCCATTTCAAAGCGACCCTTACGCTGAGTGCCTGCCCCGGTGAATGATCCTTTTTCATGGCCAAAGAGTTCGCTTTCAAGCAATGTTTCGGGTATGGCAGCGCAGTTGATCGCAACAAAAGGGCCTGTTCGATGTTGTCCCGAAGCCTCATGGATAGCCAAGGCCAATTGCTCTTTACCGGTGCCTGTCTCGCCTTGGATCAACACCGTCGTGGTCGTGGATGCCATGTGCCCGATCAGATCAAAAATCTCGTGCATCCTGGGATTTTTGCTCAGTACGTTTTTGAATGAATGGTTGTTCTGAATTTGTTCCTTTAAAGCCACCACCTCATCCCGCAGTGCTCTCTCTTCCAAGGCTCGCTTGATCATCAGGCACAAGTGCTGTGGGTCTGGTGGTTTAGTGATGAAGTCATAGGCTCCCATGCGCATGGCAATCACAGCATCCTGTATGCTGCCATGGCCGGTGGTGACGATGATGGTGACATTAAGTTTACGGGCCTGGATTTCTTCGATCAACTTCATCCCATTCATGCGGGGCATTCGCAAGTCGGTAAGAACGACGCTATACGGCTGTACTTCAAGCATTTTGAGAGCAGCTAGGCCATTTTCCGCAACATCGACCTCTATTTGCAGAGAAAGTTGAAGCAGTTCCTGAAGCGATTCTCTGGTATCAGGACTATCTTCGACTACAAGGAGTCGTTGTCGGTGCTGGAGACTGGCTGGGGGAGGCAAAATAATCTGACTCATCGGGTTATTATCGCAAGAATGAAGTATTGTTCCAACAAGAGCTTAAGTAAAATCCTCACTTCAGCTTCGCCACAATCTTGAAGCTGTCTGTGTCTGTATTGCATGCTAACAAGTAATTCAGAAATAGTTTAACTTCGCAAACCGTTGTCTAAACAAACCGCTGAGTTGAAGGATAAGTTCCTCTAACTGCTGCAAGCATATGATCCGTCGATAGTTCTTCAGGAAGGTCGAATCCTCTCAACGCGAAAGACGATACTACATGCACAACTGAAGAAATAAATCCCGCGCAACACTGACTGTCTATCGATGCCAGTCACGAGTACCACTAGCTCGTCTTTAGCTTTTACGACTTTGATTCTATGCCAAGGAATGGAAGGATTGACATGCATCTAAAGACAGTACCCGAGAATCCTGTAGTTCACTGCTTGGAGGTAGGTCTTGAGACCGCGTCCGACAGAGTATCTAGCAGTTTCATCAGGGCGTCGTACTCGACCGGTTTGACCATATGACCATCAAACCCAGCATCTCTTGACCTTTGCCGGTCTTCCTCTTGCCCCCAACCGGTCAAAGCTACCAACACTGTGCCTTTACTCCATTCCTGAGTTCGTATTTTGCGAGCCACTTCATAGCCATTGAGCTTCGGCAAGCCAATATCCAGGAGTATTATATCAGGCTGGAATGTTGCCGCTACTTCGACTGCTTCCAGTCCATCGTAGGCAGTCTGTGTTTCGTTACCGGTCAGATTGAGCAGCAAGGCGAGAGATGTGGCCGAATCACGATTGTCATCTACAACGAGGATTCGGCGTGCAATCTTCTGCGTCGTCTCGCTGTTGCTGGGCTCAGGCGGCAAGTCCGTTTTCACGATGACAGGTAGAACTACCACAAACTCACTTCCCTGACCTAAACCACCGCTACGTGCTTCCACAGTACCATTGTGCATTTCGACAAGATTTTTTACCAAAGTCAGTCCAATACCCAACCCACTGGTCGAACGCTCAAGCGTTGTGTCGATCTGCATGAACATATCGAAAATACGTGGAAGGTGTTGGGAAGAAATGCCAATGCCGTTATCCTTCACACTGAGGCAAACATACCCAGCTTCTGGTGTGACAGTAAGCGAGACTTCCCCGCCCTTTTTAGTGAATTTGCAGGCATTATTAAGAAGGTTACCCACAACTTGCGCTAATCGCGTTTGATCTGCGTACAAATACACGGGCTCCTGCGGAAGCGTAACAGTTAATTTCAGATCACGACTATCGTACGATGGGCGGGTCGCTTCGATGACGTGGTTCAAAACCGAACCCAACTCAACTCTCTCTTTGCGAAGTTCAATCTTTCCACGACTAATTCGACTGATGTCAAGCAGATCGTCAACGAGCCTTACCATCTGGCCCACTTGCCGCTCCATCATCTCTGAAGCCGACTGGACAACTTGCTCGTTACCAGCTGTTCTACGAAGGATTTGAAGGGAGTTACGGATAGGAGCGAGAGGATTGCGTAGCTCGTGGGCAAGCATTGCCAAAAACTCGTTCTTTCGACGATCTGCTTCGGATAATTCTGCAGCCAGTTGTCGCATTTGTAAATCAGCCTTGGTGCGCTCGATGAAATCGGCAGATTGACGGACATACATATCCAGGCGGCGTAACTCTTGTTCATCTGGCCGGTGAGGAGAGCGGAAATGCGTTGAGATCATGCCCAGTGGCTTGCCATCGCGATTCATTAGAGGTGTTGATTGCACAGCTCGATAACCTGCAGCCCGGGCAATGGGACGCAGCGGCTCATAGGGTGTGTCGGTTTCAATATCTTCGATAATCGTGCGTGAGCCGGCACGCAGTGTTCTTCCGCAAGCGGAGTCATCTTCGGTAGTGACTTCACGAAAAAACTCTAGAAAATCTGGCTTGAACCCACGCTGCACGGCGATTCTCAGAATACCATCCTCCAGTAATTGGATGTTACCCATATCGGCACCCAGCAGGTCTATGGTCGCTGTCAGCATTTCATTCAGGCCCTCGCTCAGACCGATCGCTCGCCACAGTTGGGTACTTGCTTCATTGAGTCTAGCCAGCGAGGCGCTTTCAGCCGCTTGCTGGCTCTCGCTAGCACGCAACTGGTCTTCCATTCTTTTTCCTTCCGTCTGGTCGCGCATCACTTTCGTGAAGCCGATAAGCTTGCCTACCTCGTCTTTCAAACTATTCATGACACCTGTTGCATAAAAACGTGTGCCATCCTTTTTTCTCATCCAACGATCATCGTTGGCCGTCCCGGTCGTGGCGGCCTGCTCAAGTTCACGTTCTGGCACGCCGCTTAGAACGTCTTCCGGTGTAAAGACAGTCGTCACAATGTCCTTGCCGATGAAATCGACTTCATCAAAACCTAAGACCCTCCTGACTCCCTCGTTCCAACTGGTTGCCCGCCCCTGCTGATCCATGTTGAAGATGGCGTAGTCCTTAACCTGTTCGATAGTAGAACGAAAAGCACGCTCACTGTCTTGTCGCTCTTGTTCCGCTTTTCTACGTTCAGTGATGTCCCGAAGATAGCCGGTGAAGAAAGGTGGTCCCTCGCCGGGGATGCGGGTAATAGACAACTCGACTGGAAACTCCGTACCATCCGACCGTATCGCCGTCATTTCGAGGCGCCGGTTCAGAACAGGCCCCTCTCCTGTTACCATGTAATGTGACATGCCACCGCGATGTTGTTCGCGCATAGCGGACGGTACGATAAGTTCAGCCATCTCGTGTCCGATTACGTCGGACCGACGATATCCGAAGGTTCGCTCAGCAGCTGGATTGAATTCCACAATCCTGCCTACGTGATCGATAGTAATGATGCAGTCGAGGGCTGTTTCGAGAATTGCCGCCTTGCGAGCTTCGCTATTGGCAATCAGTCGCTCTGCTTGCCGCCTCTCGCTGATGTCTCGAGCATTCTTAGAGGCCCCGACAATACATCCATCCTCATCCCTAATCGGCGAGATAGTCAAGGAAACATGCACAGACTCTCCGTCACTCCTCTGCCGGATAGTGTCGAAGTGGTTAACCACATCACCTGCACGGATGCGTGCGATGATCTTTGCTTCTTCGTCGGCCCTGTCGGCTGGAATAATCAGAGAGATGTGCTGTCCCACGGCCTCGTCTGCCGTATAGCCGAAGAGCCTTTCTGCTGCGGCGTTCCAGCTTCGGATGGTGCCGTCCAGCGACTTGCTGATGATGGCATCATCCGACGACTCGACGATGGACGCTAAAATACGCGAAGAGGCGAGGCGCTCCATGAGTTGCTTCTCGAGACGCCGTCGCTCGCTCACATCTCGAAAGACTAACACTGCACCCGTGACTTTTGTTTCCCGTCGTATTGGTGCGGCGCTATCGTCGATGGGCCGCTCGGTCTTATCTTTTCCGATGAGGATCGTATGGTTCGCCAAACCGACGATAACCCCTTCCTTGAGCGCACGAAAAGCTGGGTTTTCGACAGGCTTTCGAGTATCTTCATTCACGATGTGGAACACGATATCGAGCGGCTGGCCAACTGCCTCAGCATTCTTCCACCCAGTCAGCGACTCTGCAACGGGATTCAGGTTAGTGATACGTCCCTCCATATCTGTAGTAATGACCGCGTCGCCGATACTTGCGAGAGTTGTTCGAAGTTGTTCTCCCTGCTCAGTGGTTCGCTGCTGGGCGAATCGCATGGCCTCTCCAATCCCGGCGATGGCGAGGCCTGATATGACATAGATCACTAAGCCCACAAGGTGCGGTCCTGACGGCATGTCAAAGGAATTACGGGGCGGCACGAAGAAGTACCACGACAATAATAATCCTAGAACAACCGTTAGCAGGGCGGGCCACAAACCTCCGACCCAAGCAGCAATCACAACAGCAACAAAGAACGTGGCATAGGGAATATAATCGCCAAGCAGTGGGTCAAGTAAGAAACGGATACCGGTTGCTACCGCGGTCGTTGCGATCACAACTGCGTAAACAATCACGAGATTTCGAGTAATCTGTTTCATCACCAATCCTTCGTTCACTCTGTTCTCGCTGCAACTTCGTCCGGCCCCTGACTCACTGCACAGAATCCGATTGAGGAACCGGGTCTAATCAATGAGTCGAGCAATGTAACGAAACGCGTCTTTTCTTCAGGCAGCATCACCGGAATGGCTAGGATATTTTCTCAAAAATATTGCGGCAAAGCGATAGCTAATTATCTGCATGATTCAGGAGTCGGCAAAGTAAGGATGAAATAGCCCTCCATACAAAAGAATGGATGGGGCCAGTGTTGAGAAGCATGCCTGACATCATCATTGAGGACTTGAACGGAACACAAAGGAAGAAATATGAAATGCACGCAAGGCGTACCTAACTCACTGGCCGCTAAGGCATTATCAGAAGAAGGGAATCTTGCCATTGATGTGATAGACAAAAAAACGTCCGGCTCCAAGACAGAACCGGACGGCCTGAGCTAATCCTAAGTTCGACTGCTATCCCTTGCAATGTCAATTATACATGAAGTCGAGGTTAAGCTTACGTTGTAGAGACATCTCTGCCAGTGCGCTCCCTTGATCGTTGGCAACAAGCTGTCAAAGTTCTGTACCTTGCAATTCCGAAACTTGCTAGAACCGAAGCAGTACCGTATGCCCATCTCGGCGACGAAAACTTCCATGCCACTACATAGAGCAAGGAAGCAACCATCAGACCACTGCTGATCGCCATCGACCATAACGCCAGTATCGGGTGCAAGTTTTCTGTCTTTACATTCTGGTTTGAAGAAATGTGTCGGACGTGCTGGTCAGTCAGCTCCTCAAGGTCATCACGAGGGGTGCTTGCCGATACCGTGGCCACAATCGGCCTGGTTTCGATAGCTCTTTATACTTGAATACTTGAACGCCCCTGATAAATGGCCCGGCCTTCTCTCTGCCGACAAGCGTTTCTTCCTGGATACGACCTTCACTTACGATATGTTTCAGCTAATTATAAACTTCGCTTTCATCCTGTAGATACCATCCAGAAGCCATTGAATATGTTCTCAGGAGGTCTCATGAACTATCGTTGAAGTTATCATCTACCTGCTTTGACAACAACAATAAGCAATGATCACTCCATGATGCCCCAAACCTGGAATATTACTTTAATCCGTATTTTCCCCTCTACTTGGCACGGTTCAAGCCAATACAAACCAATAACCGTCCGCTACTTCTCATCCACATGATATTCCCTCAGCGACCACGCTCCCTCTTCGTCTTGAACCGGGATGTACTCAAAGCCATTGGTACCAATAACAACCAGCCATCTGAGCTTCGCCAACGCAATTACATGCTCATCAGCGACGGGATCAGGCGTGTAATGACCGACCACGTCGAGCCAGTCGTGTTCGTCGATATAGATCATCTCGTCTCAGCAGAAACAAACAAAAGACTGGCATTATTCTATGGCGGTTGCGAACCCTACCGTGAAACGAAGCTAATGAATAGACAGCTCATGAATCATCGAGATTCTTGCTATCCCTTCATCTTTCTCTAACCATGCTCTAAAGTTTCTGAGTTGCAAGTTAAATGAGATGCAGTTACTTTATACATAATGATGCTTCCGACTTGCCTACTGCTGCGGCCTGTCACCATGCATGGCACCAGCGTCCTGCGAGGAGTGTGCTTTGATGCGACATCGGTGGATAACATGGGCGAGTTTAATGATGGTTTTTGTAGACTTCGCGTTGGTCTGTCATGCTGATGAAGCCACCGCTCGGGAGACCATCAAGAAGCTCGGAGGTGCGATCAAAGTAGACGAGAAAAAACCTGATAAGCCAGTTATCGTCGTGGATCTGAATGGAGAGTTTCCGCATGCCAAGAAACTCCGGGATTCTGATCTGGTGGTGTTGAAAGAGTTTAAGTCGTTGCGTCGTTTGTCCCTTCATGCAACCCAAATCTCAAACGATGGCATGAAGCATCTCAGCGAAATCAAGAGTTTACAGACTCTTAAACTGGAATACACCCAAGTCGCAGACCTAGGTTTGAAAGAACTTTCGGAACTTAAAGGACTAACAGAACTGAACCTTTCTGGGACCAAGATCACGGATGTAGGATTAAAGGAACTAACGAATCTCAGTCAGCTTCGGAATCTATATCTCAACGGCACCAAAGTCACAGACACAGGCTTGAAGGAACTAAAGAACTTCTCCCATCTGGAGAACTTGGCTCTCAATCATACCCTCGTCACTGACGCTGGCATTCAAGAATTGGTACCACTTAAGAACTTAAAGTCATTGCTCCTTAACGACACCCAACTCACCGACGCTGGTCTGAAGACTCTCAAACCATTCAAGAACCTCCGACAGTTGCAGGTTGGAAGTACACAAATTACTGAAGTAGGAGTAAACGAACTCAAATCGGCTATTCCCCGACTCACCGTTAGCCGTGTGCCGGTCAAGTAGTTAACGCCGAGCGCTGAGCCCATGTGTGGCCCAAAGCTCTCGACTTCTCTCTTTGGGGAGAACTTTGGGGTTAAAAAAAGGTGTATTCGAAACCGTACCTTAAAACATTGAAGCTTTGCTACCGAGCGTCATCTTGATAGATCGCATGCGAATCTCTTAGATATGAACAGCGGTTCATCGGCTTACTCGTTCAACATCTTCCTCAGTCGAGTACCAGGAGAGGATAAGATTGAGTTAGATGAGTAACATTGTATCACCATCCCAGCCAATCCCTCACCCGCCACCAGAACGACCGCTCCTGAAACTTACGGACAAACCGGTCGAACGATTGAACGTGGTACGTCTCTGCCACTTTTCCACCAGCATCGAGGGTCACCCAAATGGCGTAATCATCGTTAGCCCATCGTAACTCCCCAGCCTTGGGGGTGTGGTAGTCGAGTTTATCTTCGGTCAGTGTGAAGTAGTCTCCTGGCGGATCGCCGATGATGGCCGTCACTTCCTCTACTGTCATCCCGGGCATGATCATTTCTACACGCTCAGGATCGATCTTGGAACCTGGGCGATGACGGAGCGACCAGATCAACGCCCCGCAGAAGAGCAGGACGATGGTGAGCTTGAAGGTCAACGATGGACTGAGGTGAGGTCTCATGGCAGTAGTTCTACGCAGTAAGTGGCTAAACAGCCCATGCCATGTTCACTTGAACAAGCATTAGACTGAGTGCATGGACGCCATTTTCCTATCAGCACGTGAACAGCCACCCGTTACTAGGCTTACTCACCATAGAATCCCACCTCAGGCGTTGTACCGAGGCGACGAACAAGAGATACTCTTCAGCTACCGTGCGTCTACCCAGGCCGGCACTGATACTTGTCGTCGACTAAGAATAGTGCTGGATCGGTGCTGGGGTAATGGCCGTTTGGAATCAAACGTGTGACCCGATCCCGCTATCAGACTTTCGGTCTCTAAGGAAGAACACGACAGCTATGACGAGGAATAGTAAACCCATGCTAAGCCAGGTGTAGTGAATCAGGCCGCCATCAATGAGCCGCTCTTCCAAGCCAGCAAATAAAAAATCTATACTGGCGATAATATACATAATTGGTGGGAGGGTATTCTTCCAATTGTTCATAGATCGTGCCCTCACGTCGTTAATTGCAATCACGCCGAAGCCAATACAGACATTTATAGACCTAGAGTTGGGTGATGCCGAGGCTGGTGCGGGAGGTGATCTTAGGGGTTAAACAACTCGATCTTGTGTTTCAACTTCTCTTCATTCGTCTCAAGTAAGTTGATGTAGTTCCTACGAACGCTCCGCATGACGCCTTGGGTACCTCGTGATTGCATCTCAAGACGAAGAACAGGGCTTTTGCCAACCATCGTGGCTGTCGTGAGTGCAGTATCACTCCGCTTCGTCCAGGCACTATACCCACTTGGCAGAAAGCCATGAGTAAACAGGAGCCGATAAGACATAGCTTCATAGCGTTTGTAGTTCTCAGTCATGCCACCAGTATAGACATTCAAAATGCCGACCGGAAGACAGAATTAGTCTACCTACTTAGTTCGCTTGAAGTTTTCGCTTGCTCTTTTTTAGGCCCATGTTAGTTTGGGTGTGCTCCAGTTCTCAGTGATGTTGACTGGCATGCTTCTCAGCACTGGCCGCTTCCAATTCTCCTGGGGCGGTCTTTTCATTCCTGCCTTTACTCAAGCTGTTGAAGTTCAAGGACTCCCGTGTCTCTCAGTGTCCTGATTGCAGACGGTAATAAAGACCATGCCGAATCCTTGGCCCTCTTGGTCACGGCGTGGGGGTATGATGTATATGTTTGTCTAGAACCAGAGGCGGCCCTAGACTTCTACTGCAAGTTCTGGCCAGATGTCATGCTTCTGGATATAGGCTTTCCGCGCCGTTCCGATGGGCTTGCGTTAGTTACTGAGGCCAAGAAACTGATCAGAACCAAAATCACTACTTTCATTGCGATCACAGGCCACAGCGACGATCAAACAAGAGCCATGGCCAAAGAAGCAGGGTTCTACCTATATTTAGTGAAGCCTGTTGATCTGGATCAACTTCAGGCAATCTTAGAAGTGCTACATAAAGAAATCGAATAATCTCAGCGTCAGCTGGTTTTTGCTTGACCATCAAATCGATGGGATGATACCCTACTTCTGATCCAGAAACTGTGTAAGTTTCTGGTGTTCTCTGTGCATCACAAGCTCGTCCTGAACAGGTCGGGCTTGTGGTGTTTACTCAGATGGAAAAGTCCCCAGAAAAGCTATTCTCCGCTGCTTTCGGGAAGGCTGGGGTACTTTTGTTATCAATGATTTCCAAGAGCTTCCGATTCATCTTTCAAAGAACAATCTCGCCTGTCTCCTTCATTGTCTGTTGCAGTCCCGGCTAGACTGCGAACAGCATCGCAATCGTATTATTCTCCCACATAGTTTAAGCGGTTTCTGTATTCTGGTCGGAAACCGGAGCTAATGACTTTTCGATCTGACGAGTAATAGTCCTTCCGTTACCATCACGTAGGCTTGTCCAAAGGTGATTCGTTTTTGAATTTCCTGTCGCTTGTTCTGGTCTCATTAGACTAGCCTTACCTGGCTGGGTTATCCCGCTGTCATGATTGGCGTGCTTGTTCCAGGAATGCTTTGGCCGTGCCTCTGAACGGATAGCCTATTCGTTTGAGACTTCCTTAATTTCAAAATGTCAAACTTGATTATAATTGCGAGGCTTGTCTGGTCTCCGATCCTGATACTTCTGAGTCGCAATTTGAAATCTGCAATTCCCTGTTTAGACATAACTAGACTTTCCTCGGTAGGGACAAAACCGATGTGACCAGCACGATTTAAGATCCATCGCTTGTAAACCCCGATGATTTTGATGGCATTGGCGTCGTCCAACTCGATTCGCAAGCCCTGGCACCTCCCATAGGCAAACTTTCTGGCATCAGCAATCCGAAACAAAATGCCTGCAACTTCAATTTCACCTTTCCAGACACGCCAATCTGATGTGAAAGGTGGACGAAAACGAAGGCTGATGGACATAGGGCGACGCACCGTTCAAGAAAACGATTGAAGCGCGAAGTATAAGAGAGGAAGTACAGAGATTAAACTGGTGAACTCATCGCTTCAAGTAAAAAAAACGCATTTCGATTAAGAATGTCTGTCTAGGAGTCGTTGAAGGCAAGTCTACCCTTCGATGCCCTCCGTTGGCGTGTACTCAAAATCTATGCTGACACACAATCACTTGCTCCAAGGCTAGTGTGTATGCAAATGCCAGAGGGTATTCACTGGAACGCTTATTCACCTCAAGTCGTCAGAGTCGTCGATTAGTCGAGTGTAAAGAGAAAATTACCTCAGTATGCTCTCGTCAATCTGGAAAGCAGCAGGCTGTTTCCCACTTTTGTAATAGACAATTCCCATGAACAGGAGCATGTTTAAAACAGCGTGATGGCTAGAGAAATTGAATTAGGTTTAGTCGCAGCCAGTAAATAGCGGTGGGCCTGTTACCCAGTACCATCGTTGCCTCCACAACAGGCCCACCACTGATTATTGGGGGGTGCAGTTCTCATGCCATCACCGTTACGATAAGCTTACAGTTTAAGGTATGTTCTCAGATCAGTCATCTTGTCCCGGCACAGAATGAGCAGTAGCTCTTTGGCTCCTAATCGGGGGTGAGCACGCGTCTGATGAACCTGGAAGATTTGCTTCGTTTCTTAGCTATTCTTCTGTATGGCATTCAAACTGCGTTATTAAGCATGGTTAATATCAATAAAAGGAAGATGGCATGAAACCGAATCAATCAGAAAAGGAAAGAAGAAGAAGCAGGGAGTTGCCCCTTTGGGGAGTTTGCCAAGTCAATCCCACTGAATTCTTTTGGGCTTATTGGGCTAAGGGAACGGACGCAACCAGTCCTTCCGGAACACCGACGTTGCATGGCATGGCTTCAACGAGAGAAGAATCCATCAGACTGGCACAATCAGCTTCTGGGCCAACCGCTAGCATGGCAGCATCTAGAGAAGCAATCAGAGCTTACCAGCGATTAAATAATTTGAAATGATTTGCTGACTCACGTAAATAGTCTACGATGTTGGCATCTAGCGAGTTGCTGTTAATGGCCAACAGCACCATTGCCGGCGTCAACAAAGAATTGAAGTGCATCCTTAGGGCAAAGGCCTTCACGATCGCCTACCGATGATCAACCGCGCCAACTCCAGCAGTCACTTGGCTATGATGGAGACGGTACCTCATCTGCTCACCTTAAACCAACGGATCAAATGGGTTCTCTGTGAAGGACACAATCGAATGTGGGATACTCGTACTTCTTTGCTCAGCGGATGAGCTTTAGTGATCTACAACTTCACCCGTCTCCTCACATGCATCGAAGCCGAAGTGAATAACGACATACGGTACGTGACTTGCTAGCACATTCTGATAATTCACCGGAGTACGGGCATGTCACCCTCAGCGGCTTTATACCTTGACAAATGTAGGGATGCTTTAACGAGTACTGAAGAGCAACTCGACAGGCTTCAAAAAGAATGGGAAGACAAGAAAGATGACCTTGACGATTATGAGATTGGGCCTGTGTTTGATAAAGTTACAACTCTCTGTGCGGACATCAAAGCCACTATTGAGAAACTTACTTCCTACCAAACATCTCAGTAATGCCCATCCGGAAGAAATGTGGCGGCTTGCTCCCTCTTACCCGGAAACGGGAGTTGGCTCGTTGCTTCAATTTTGACAACAACCTCTTTCCCATTGCGTTTCTCAAGCGTAAGCAATCCAAGCCACCCATTTCGTAATCTTTCAATTGTGCATTCTTCATGATCACACAAGACCTGAGCACTGGCATCGATCACATAAATGGGAAGTTAGTGCAGTCTCTGAATTGATCATTTCCAGAACGCTGTTGCTTATACTTTCCAACTTGCCTTTGGACTTGTCTTGTGCCGTAAGCTGAGACGTAATAAATATCAGACCAACGATCCCGATTAGCGATTTCATGTTGAGTCCCCTGAACATCTGCTTGTTGGCCGATCAACAATTAGCAGGTAGTGCACCGAAGGTGGGGAATAATTGCGCCAGTAGGACGAGTGCAAGCCACCCGAACTACTAGGTGGCTTGCACGTTTTCACTCCCGATTAGGAGCCAGGAGCTACTAAATACATTCTGTACACAGACTAAGTGACCATTGCAAAATCCATGTTGAATGTGCACTTGCAACTAATTCACGATTTTCCGAAGTACCAAAGTTGCAGAACTTTGTGTAGGCCCGCCTGTAGTAGGTGGCACTGGGTTAGGTTGTCCAGGAACCGGTGGAATTGGCCCCCCAGGTTGAGTTGGTGGAACTGGCTGTTTCGGGGCATCAGTACCACCCGTCCTGGGGTTCGCAATAATTCCGTTACCAGGCAGCTGACCATTCATGACAGGATTATTTCCTGGTAAAGCGGGTTGATTCTGGCCCGGAGTAACAGGAGGTACAGTGTTGTTATAAATGGGCCCTTGACCATTAACTTGGCCTTGATTGATGATGCTAATACTGAAGAACTCGGTAGATAATACATAAACTCCTGTTTCAGTTCCTGGTGCATTTCCGCCCGGATTGGGAGCAATTATTCCATTTTGATTGGGTATGGCGTTATTGTTTTGTGCAGTTGCATTTTGACCGTTATTTCCTGGAGTGTTTCCATTTGCGGGCAATTGACCGTTGTTCATTACTGGGGGAGGGCCTGATCCCGTTGAGCCTAGCGGAGCAATCGTCACCGTGTTGTTGGGTCCAAAAGATAATTGCAACATCTTACCCGGAAACTTTCCATCCCCTGGAAAGATTAGCACATTGTTTCTTATGACAACTTTTAGGGTATTCATTCCAGGTAAAATCTGTCCAAATTTTTCATAAGCCAATACTTGGTAAGTGCCATCAACCATCACATTTTGGCCGGCGCCGAATGGCTGTTGCATGCCACCTGGTAACTGCCCGGTATTCGGACCTTGTTGACCAGGAAGTGTTTGACCATTGCCTTGTGGGGACGGAGGAGCTCCTGTTGGGGGAGGGCCTTGAGGAGATAGAATAAGAGCTAATATCGTCGCGTACACCATGAGACACTCTCCTATTGATCGAGATTAGGACTTGCGATACCGAATGTAATTAAGCATTCAGCATGCCATTGATGAGCCTTTTTAAGTTTGAAAGGAGTAGCGGTACTAAGACATGGGGTGCCGTTTTGGGCAGCCAAGAGCAACGTCTTCAGGTTGGAATGGCTTGTTAAGGAGTTTAAGCCACTCATCAGGTTCGGATTAGCGGGGCTACTGGACGAAAACCGAATTAAGCTATTCGGTGCTAAACGGCGTCATGGGTTTTGGAATTTCGCCCAGAATGCCTTTCACGACCGATTGATAGTCTGGTGAATACGGAACAAACTTAGTAATTCGCCAGAAGTTAAGTATTTGCCGAGTAAAAGGCTGGATATGTGCATTGCAAAGCAGGTCTTTGAAAAGTTTGAGGTCTTCTGTTGACCATGCGCCTGGATGATAAAGCACGGCTCCCGTGGGAAACGAATCCGACTCTCCGAGTATTCGAAGCTTCTTGGCTCTACCAGGTTTGCGTTCTTGATAGACCCTCCATGAGTCTGATTCAACCAGAACAGCGCCTCCTTTTTTCTCTACCACGGTTTCAATCCCCTCGTCGGTGTCATTCGTTAGAACTATTCGGCTAAAGTAATTTTTTGGGTCTGCCCCTTGCTCCAGGATTTCTTGTTGCAAGTACAGCAACGGGAAGTATTGGAGTCGCTTGGGCAGCACCATTATCTGTCCTTTTAGGTCCGAAAGATGTATTGCCTTGCTATCGCTGGGAACAACAATACAGGCCTTTAGTCTGACATCTGAGGTAAATGCAGTAACTAAGGGAACGAGTTCAGGAAAGTTGGCCTTACTCCAGGCGTATTCAATGCCAGACATGATTGCTAGATGGATGTCATTCTGTTGTAACCGTTTGCCCAATATCATCGACCCGCCAAATTGAAAAGTAGGTTTAGGCTTGCCGGGTATAGCAAAGACGTCTGCCATTGCTTGAATAACGATGCCTGCGACCTGTGGTTTCATTTGGCCCAGCATCACAAAATCTGTAATGCCTATTTCAAATTCAGGTGCCATTCCCTTTACTTGCCCCAGCACACTAAGAAGAGGAGTAGCAGCTAATACGTTCAAGAATGTTCGTCGAGTGATCAAGATTATCTCCTTGTTCAAAGCCTTCGCTAGCAGCAAGTGTTGAGGCACAAGGAGATCAGCTATTTTTATGCCAATAGTAAACGTGTTGCGGAGAAAGGAAAAGGATACCAGCTGTAACCCGTACCAAACGTGAAATGCATGTTATCTAAAATTCGAACGTGGGTCATGATGATGACCGCAAAGGCGCGTGAGTGGGTCGCTTCCTGAATCTCTCGCCTACCTAACAAGCCTTTAACTGTTATGAGTAAGCATTATAGCTTCGGGATGCTTTTACTGGTACAATGCCCCATCGAAGAATACGACAAGGAAGCCTAACTGTGATTTGAGTCTATTCCATTACGATTGAAGTCACGTACCCCAAACGACACCACGAATCAACAACTCTTACCAACTTATAAGGGTCAACTGGTTTAATTAGGTGCAAATGAAAGCCAGCTGCCTGAATCCGTTCTTGGGCATCGTCATTGGACATAGCGGTCACTGCTACAAACAACCTTGGTTTCTCAACAGTTTCTTTACGAAGGTGTATGACAAGCTCGTCGCCATCCATTCCAGGCATGGTGAGATCGATGAAGAAAACGTTGGGCATGTAAGTTCTCGCTTCAACAAGTGCGCTACGCCCATCATAACAAGCCCTCGCTTCAAACCCAAAAAGATGCAAGAAGGTCACGGTCGAATCAGCAATGTCGTGGTTGTCATCAACGCATAGGACGCGTATCGAAATGCATGGAGGATTTTCGTCACTTTCGCGATTGGCACCTTCCATATTTGAACTCCAACAGTAATGCTTTGGAGCAAGCTATGCTTCAATCAGCCATGTAACCCTATTAGGATTGCTTTACTTTCTATGGCAAGTGCTCGTACTTGCTCTATGCTTCAGAAGTAAGCATTACGCGCCTGATTTTCCTTTCGAGAGCGCGAATGCGACTCCTCCTACCAACGCGGCAATACCACCAATGATAAAGATCAACGTTTGGTTGGTGAAACGCCCCGTAACGCCCTCTACGACTTGCTCGCCCACGGATTGAGAGGCGTTGTAGCCGAAGTACAACAAGGTAAGGCCGACCGCGATAAGAACAAAACCGACGATCTTCTGATTGGACATTGTCTTCTCCTATTGTTCTCCTATTGATTCCTAGTTTGTGAAAAACCTGGACTTAAGGAGGGTAGAGCAATCCTCATGCCACTTGGATTCTGTGGAACCTATGTACTTTGCTGGCAGTATCTCTTTGCTGCGATGCCTTGGACGGTTACGAAGAGATGGATGGCATGAATGATGCACATTTCCTCTTAGCTTGGGGATCTGATAATGTCCGAACAATTTTACATCCACGGTCGTCTTTGGATTCTGATCCGTGGCGATGATGATCTGCAAGAACTGCTCACTCTTACCACAGAAGACGGTCAGAGGGCATTAATCATCTTTACCGATGACGATCTATCGAGCCGATATGAAACTGGACTTTTGAACGCTTTTAAGGCTCAGGAAGTGAAGAGTCGAAAGGAATTGCTTGAACACCTGTGGATAGCCTATTTATCCGGAGTTCCGTTTGTCGCATTCGATCCTGGGCGTTTCACCACTTTGGTCAAGATGACTGATTTGTTAGAAGTACTTCTTGACGAACCAGCTATCCTTGTTGAATCCGCGGATTAAGTCCGTTTCATCTTCTCTTGATGACGCTCCGCTGCTTCTTCGACAGAATGTGAAGTAGTGAGCTTCTCGTCAATCTTCGATAATTCAATCAGTTTACAGTAGTGTTGATGAAGCGTTTTGATCTCCTCCTCCGTCAGACTCTCCACGTTGATCAAACGATTACTCGCCCCTTTTATGGAGGCGACAAGTTCGTTCAACTTAAGATGAATCGCCTGAGAGTCTTTGTTCTGCGATCTTTGAATGAGGAAAACCATCAGGAAAGTAACGATAGTCGTGCCGGTGTTAATGACTAATTGCCAGGTGTCAGAAAATCCAAAGAAAGGCCCACTGATCAACCAGATTACTGTCAACCAGATTACAATAGCTAGACACGCTAGTCCGAAGGCTGTTGAAGTACCGGACCAATCAGTTGCGTAGCGGGAGAATGTTGCGAGCCAGTGTTCATGCCTAGAAGCAGTGTCACAGAGGATCGGATCGTTTTTCATCGACATGATTATCCGCCTAAGCTTAAGTTCTCGCCGTTTGCTCAACATACCAACTTCTTGGTAGCAGCATTGTCGGGCTAGTTGTCGCCGAACGTCTTTCGGAACTTCTGAGCAGGTTAGTTCCGTTTTCTGTGCAATGACTGTGTCAACTACCTTTCTTGATCTTCTTTGCTGTTGCTTTCTTCGAACTCTTCTTCGAAGCTTTTGATTTCTTGGGCTTTTCTCTCGGGGATGTTGAGGAAGCACTCTGAAGGCGTTTCATGGATTTAGTTTTCTTCATGCCTTTACCTATGGCTCCGGCTTTCTTGGATGGTTTCTCCACAGTGCTTGCATTAGCGGCAGCTACTCCACCAACGACAGCACCAATCGCTGCCCCCACGGGTCCCAGGAATGAACCAACTACGGCACCGGCTGCTGCACCGCCAGCCATCCCTAAGTCCGATGTAGCTTCTTGATCAACCTTCTTCTTGAGAGTTGCCACCACATGCTCCTGTAATCGAGTTTGCGACACTGAAATGCAAGCGAATTATGTGCCAGCACTGTAAACATGGCACGATTAATGCGTTGGTCAAGCGATCAGATTCTCAACTCTACTAGAGAATCGTCACCACAACATTCAAGGAGTTCATCATGGCCGCTGCTATTGTGCCAACCACCCCTGCCAAGAAAATAGACCTTCCTCCTAAGGGTGCTCGCAATCCTGATCCCATCACCAACGAGGCCGGTGCTCACCCGATCGAAACAGGGGTAGGTGCTGCAGTGGGTGGAGCGGGAGCAGGATTTGCTGCTGGCATGGCAGCCGGACCAATTGGTGCAGCTGTGGGTACTGTCGTTGGAGCTGTCGCAGGTGGTCTAGCTGGCAAGGCTGTGGGCGAAAAAATCGACCCCACCGTAGAGAATATGTGGTTGAATGAATATTACTCTTCAGTTCCAAGCACTATCAAGTCATCAGGCCGAACCGCTGAAGACTATCGAGGCGCGTACCGACATGGTTTGAATGCTAAGCTCACCAACCAGAATGTCCCTTATGAGGACGTTGAAGATAAGTTGCAAAAAGACTGGAACGGCATGAATGATTCAACACTCCTTGAATGGGATGCTGCTCAACCGGCAGTCCGTCATGCCTATGACCGAGATGTCACCCAGTGCAAGGCTCGCTAACGCATGTATCTTCCCGGCCAGCCTATCGTTCTGATGGCTGGCTTTTTTAATTCGCTTATCCCTCTCATCACGGAGTTTCATATGGTAGTCCCTACAGTAGAAAGTCTTTTCGAAGACGAGATAAAAGATCTCTACAGTGCCGAATCACAACTCGTGAAAGCACTACCGAAAATGGCCAAGGCCGCCAGTACGCCCGAACTGCGTAAAGCTATCGAAGGGCACCTCAAAGAAACGACAGGGCACGTCTCTCGGCTCGAAAAGATCGGGCAGATTCTCAAAATCAAATTGAGTGGGAAGAAGTGTAAAGCGATGGAAGGGCTTCTGAAAGAAGGCAAAGAAGCTTTAGAAATGGATGCTCCCGGGCCCATTATTGATTTGGCCATCATCGCCGCCGCTCAACGCGTGGAGCACTACGAGATATCGGGCTACGGTACCGCTCGGGCCTTCGCAGAACATCTAGGTCATGATCAAATAGTTAGACTGCTTTCCCAGACACTGGACGAAGAATCTCATGCCGATGAGAAACTAACCAGTGTTTGCCAAGAGTATGTGCTGCCCAGCGCGGATCAAGAAGAAGAGCCCGATTCGGAAGAGATGCGTCGAGGCAAAAAAACAAAGTCCTGAGCACTCAAAGCTACCACAAGCGGATCAACCATCTCCCCACGATCTAACTGAACTTTACTTTACCGGAGTCCTACCATGTCACCCAATACCGCTGCTGACCAAGCCAAAGATAAGGTTCAACAGGCTGCTAATCAAGTCAAAGAAGGGGTTCAAAGTGCAGCCACTGCCGCGTCGAATTTCGCTGGACAGGCATCTGATAAAATTAAGCAGTATGCCTCTCAGGCCACTGATTCAGTGAAAGAGTATGCTGGTGCAGCTGCAGATAAGACAGTTGCGGTTGTAGATGATGCCGGCGACTTGATCAAGAGATACCCAGTGAGTTCTGTCTTGATGGTTTTTGGCTTGGGGTACCTTGTGGGTCGATTGAGCAGGTGATACTCAAGACGGGCAAGTTATGTGAACAGATCGATCGTCATTACCCATCGGCTGAAATTGGAATATGCACAGCAGGCTTAGTGGACATTGCGCGATCAAAAGAATCCATGCTTTAAGAAAACCATAAAGACATCGAGCCCATGTTACATGGGCTCGATCTATTGTCCAGCACCACAGTCTTATCCCTCTTGTGAAGGTAGACCCACATGGCTAAGAAACAGTCAGCATTGCGGAAAGTTCAAGTCAGCAAAGACAAGCCAACACCTACAGGTACCGGTGGTGAAACTCATCAAACAGCTGAAGGTAAGATCCCCGTACTTACCACACAGCAGGGTACTCCAATTGCTGACGATCAGAACTCACTAAGAATCGGAGCTCGAGGTCCGACCCTTCTCGAAGACTTCCATCTCCGAGAAAAGATATTCCACTTTGATCATGAACGCATTCCCGAACGCGTCGTTCATGCTCGTGGCTTTGGGGCACACGGGTACTTTGAAAACTACAAATCACTTGCCGATGTAACTCGGGCTGACATTTTTCAGCGAGCGGGGGAAAGGACTCCAGCCTTTGTTCGCTTCTCTACAGTCGCGGGCAGCAAGGGCTCCGCAGACCTCGCCAGAGATGTGCGTGGGTTTGCTGTCAAGCTCTACACCAAGGAAGGAAACTGGGACATTGTCGGCAACAATATTCCGGTCTTCTTTATCCAAGATGCGATCAAATTCCCCGATTTGATTCACGCAGCCAAGCCAGAACCCGATCGCGGGTTTCCCCAGGCACAGACCGCCCATGATACCTTCTGGGACTTTATTTCGCTCACCCCAGAAAGCATGCATATGGTCATGTGGATCATGTCGGACCGAACCATACCTCGCTCGTTCCGTTTTATGGAAGGTTTTGGTGTCCATACATTCCGATTGATCAACAACGAGGGCAAATCCACTTTCGTGAAGTTCCATTGGAAGCCCAAGCACGGCTTACAGTCTGTCGTTTGGAATGAAGCAGTGAAGATCAATGGAGCCGACCCTGACTTCCATCGTCGGGATTTGTGGCATGCCATTGAAGCAGGTGATTTTCCAGAATGGGAAATGGGTGTACAACTTTTTGATGACGAGTTCGCAAATAACTTCGCATTCGATATTCTTGATCCGACTAAGCTCATTCCCGAAGAGGAAATCCCCGTTGTCCCCATTGGTCGTTTGGTCTTAGACAGACGTGTGGATAACTTTTTTGCCGAGACGGAACAGGTCGCCTTCTGCACTCAGAACATTGTTCCGGGCGTAGACTTCACCAACGATCCCCTACTACAAGGAGGAACTTTTCGTACCTGGATACTCAAATCAAGCGATTAGGTGGGCCCAACTTTACGCACCTGCCCATTAATGCACCTAAGTGTTCAGTTGCCCATTTTCAACAGGACGGACACATGGCTGTGAACAATCCGAAGGGAAGAATTAATTACGAACCCAATTCATTTGGGATGGAAGGCGGCCCCAGAGAATCACCCGCAAGAGGATTTACCTCATTCCCTGCTGAAGAATCAGGATCCAAACAACGGGTGCGATCAGAAACCTTTGCAGATCACTACAGTCAGGCTCGCCAGTTTTTTATCAGTCAAACTCCCATCGAACAGAATCACATCATTCATGCCCTCGTCTTTGAACTCAGCAAGGTTCAAACGCTTGCGATTCGAGAGAGGATGGTGGGGCATTTGCTAAATATTGATAAGGGCCTTGCTCAAGAGGTGGCGAAAGGGCTACGCTTGCAGACCATGCCTAAACCGCTCTCCGCTGCTCGACCGACCAGGCAGGATCTAAAGGCGTCTCCGGCATTGAGTATCATCCAAAACGGTCCAGATAGCTTTGCCGGTAGAAAAGTGGGTGCCTTGGTCACGGATGGAGTGGATGCAACTATTCTCAGTACGCTGAAAAAGGCGCTGACTGGTGAAGGCGCTCTTCTTAAGCTCATCGCTCCCGAAATCGGTGGAGTGACTGATAGTGAAGGTGTACTTCACCCCGCAGATGAAAAACTAGAAGGTGGCCCATCTGTCTTGTTCGACGCTGTAGCGTTACTTCCATCCCAGGAAGGCGCTGCTTTGTTAGCAAAACTTCCAGCGGCTCGTGATTTCATCGCAGACGCCAATGCACATCGGAAGTTTATCGGCTTCGTCAATTTTGCAATGCCGCTTCTCCGCAATGTTATAGGCAAAGATTATCTTGATGGTGGCTTTGCCGAACTCAAGACCGGTAAGGACTGTTCTGCATTCGTTAAGCAATGTCGCGCTCTTCGATTCTGGGAACGTGATGATGCACAACGATAGCGGTGAACTTGAAGGGGGCCGTGACCTCTAGGATCGTATCTAGAGACGAGGGAGTTCAGTATGCGTATAGGGAACCATAAATGCTACAATAAGGTTTTTTTGGCCATCTTGAGATTTGGACAAACGATCTAAGAAGTTAATCACCGAACTCATAATTTTGGAGGTCTTAATTGGCTCTTTGCTTCGATCTTGACAATAACTTCTTTCCCGTTGCGATTCTCAAGCGTTAGCGATACTAGCCACCCCTTACGCAAATATTCAATGCTACATTTTTCGTGATCACACCTGACCTGAACGTTGGCATCAAGTACGTAGCAGGAAGTTAATGCACTCTCTGTTATGATCATTTTTAGAACGTTATCCTGTACCGATTGCCGCTAATCCAGACAACTCCCGTCCCCTCACCATCTACACTGCCCAAATATGCTTGGACTTGAGCTTGCGGGTCATTTTGTCGGTGCAACGATCTTATTGAAACAACAAGAATGAAACTCAGATCAGATCATGATCAAGACGGGGTGACGCCCCGATTGGTGGTTAAAGGTGATTTAAGGCCCAGTTAAAAATCCTGTTGTGTTTCCGCTACTTACAGGCGACAATCAAGTTTAACGGAGATTTCGGAGAGGAAGATGTTTTACTTGACTGCGGTGTTGATGGCACTGGTTGCTTTTTTCTGTTCTGCCTTATGCCTTACTTGGACGATTCCCGCCTGGAGGAAGTCTCTCGCTCCTGTTGGTGTCACGTCGAAAAGGGCAATGACAGGGTGGCAGGCCCACCTTGGAAGCGGGGTAATATCGGCCTGCATTGGAGTCGTGGCTTTAACTGCCTGGTATGGTTTCTACTGCACCATGACCGCAATCTGATAGTCAACAATGTGGGAGACGTGATTTGACCCTTCACCCCGCCCTCATGTATATTGGACATTGCAAGGGATCGCATTCGAGCTTAGGATTAGCTCAGACCGTCCGGCTCTGTCTCGGGCCCGGACGGTTTTTCCTTGACCCTGCCTTCAACGGTATGGTAGCTTCCATCAACTCCTGGAGCTTTGTAAGTTCCTGGTGTACCTTCAATCAGCGCCACAAGCTCGACTCGCAAGGGTCGGGCTTGTGGTGTTAAAGAGGCTAGTCATCGACACTTATCGATTCAATTGCTCTGGTCAGCGCCAATTCACCATTGGATTGCATGTTGACGTAGTTCTTCCGAATGATGTAAGGCCCATACTCTCCAACTGAGTATCGAGCTAACCTCAGGATCGGAGAATTACCTATTACTGTAGCAACAGTGTGTTGCGTGCCAGAGTGTTTGCTCCACATCCCTTTGTCATCAGGAAGAAACCCCTGAACGAACAGGATGCGAGACGATAGCACTTCATAGCGTTTGTAGTCTTCGCCCTTCATCCATCCAGCGTAATATGGTCATCGGGACGAAGCAAGCCTCAATTCCTCTCCCGTGTCATCCACAATTAGAAATGTCCCCATTGTTCCATGGATAGAAATGTCCCCTGGGGAGGGGGCGGTGGTGTAGGGACGGAGCGTAGGCGAGCGCAGCGATGCCGGAGCGGAGTCCCTACACCACCGCCCGATTTTTTCGCCACGGGTGATCGGCCCTGGGCTTCCTCACCGCCTTGCTGATCGCCGCCGGTTTCGGCCTGGCCACCTTCTTCCGAGCCGGTCGCTGGGGCAACTCCTTCCACTCTAGCTCACGCCCTCGGTACTGCAATCGCATCGTGCCATCCAACAGCCGACATACCTGCACCTTCTTCTTCACCAGTCGTTGCTTGTGCTCGACCGCCCCCAACTGGAACCAGCGGTTCTGCCATACCACGGTCCAATCGTTCTGCACCACTCGCTCTTCCTGGATCGACAGCACCACGTTCAGATCAACTCCCTTCGGAATCTGCCGATGGCCATCCTTCGGACACGCTGCTTGCTTCACGAACTTCACGTTCTCCTGGGCCAGGAACCCGCCGTCCAGAAATCGATTCGCTGAGTCGATGTCGCTGATCTTCTTCAGTCGCATCTTCTTGATCAGCCGATCCTGCATCACGCCATGACGTCGCTCCACTCGGCCCTTGGCCTGCGGACTGTTTGCCAGGATGATATGTACCCCCAATTCCTTCATCGCTCGGCCAAACTGCGTCAACGGCTCTTCACCCCGCAACGCCTCGTTGGTGCTGGTTTTCAGGCTCGTTTCGTAGATGCTGTCGTGATCGGAATACAACGCCTGAGGCAAGCCATACTTCTTCGCATAACGGGCAAACAGGTCCATCGCCGCTTCCGTCGTCTCTTCCTCGTAGAACCGGCTCAGCGTTCGCCCCGTCGCGTCGTCGACCATCTCCATCAGCACCGCCTTCGGCCCGCGACCCTCAAACCAGTCGTGCGGCGAGCCATCGATCTGCACCAACTCGCCGCTACGGTCCCGCCGTGGCCGCCACGACCGATGCGGCTGACTCTTGCGACGACGCTGCCAGAGACCGCCCCGCTTGAGCCAGCTACGCAACGTCTCCACGGGAACATTGATCTTGTCTTCCTCCAACAGGCACTCTGCCGCCAACGTCACACCGAAGTCGGAATACTTCTCCTGGTACAGTTGAACGACTCGTAAATGGAATGCGTCGTCCACCTTCCGGTTGGAGGGCTTCCCGCGAAGACCATGAACCAGCCCCGATTCACCTTCGGCCTGGTAACGCCGCCACAACCGCTTCGCCTGGCGATAACTCACCTGCATCTTGACCGACGCCGACCGAAGCGACATCTCGCCCTGTTTTACCCGGCTCAGCCACTCGACTCGTGACAATTCCTTCCGACTCATCGTGAACATCACCATGCGCTGCCTCCTTCGGAGGCAGCCTTATGGGGACATTTCTAATTGTGAATCAGGGGGACATTTCTATTCATGGATGACAGCCTCAATTCCTCTCCCGCAAGATCTGTTCCACCTCATTTGCTTTGTCACATGCAAGTAGCCAAGCCTCAAGCTCCGTTGGAGCTATGGCGGAGATCCTTTGTTCCCGTTTATCTCCAACAACTTGATGATTACATTCAATGACCGTGTGGCCCATTCTCCAGCCACGTTGGACAAGCTCGGAATGGGCCTCGTCTGCCGTGTCAATGAAGGCGGTGGGAATAGCTGATCTGTAGGGAAGAAAGCGGTTCATTACCTGCGCCAGTAAAGTGAAGACCAACCTTTATCAACCGCCTACATTCCCGCCCAGCCACTCACGCTGCTGATTAGCAGCGCCGATGAGGGCGAAGGCGGGGATCAGTAGGAAGGGGTTAGACGGGACATTGTTCAAGTGTGACAGATTCAGAGGCGGGAGGCAATGGAATAGCCATGCCGCACCATGCCTTACGTCTCGGGAACCAATACCATATTTCCAGGACGAAGATTGATCGTGTCGTCCACTTCCTTAAATGACTCCATGACTCTCAAGGCGGCTTCAGCAAACTCGTTCCCTTGATCAGACAAGCCAGCCAGTTCACTAAAATTGCTTACCTCTTGCGCCAATACCTCAAGAGGATTTGCAATGTCAATTCCCCTGAGAGCGTTAGCGATACTGTCACCAAGTTCCTGGCTGGGACGCTCCTACTGAGAATAAACCAAACTCTTACACGTTCTCTGTTCACCCGTATTTGATGCTACGACTGTTACTTCAACATATTCCTGACTAGCCATTCCGAAGCTCCCTGCGGGCCATCGTGGCCATGATTTGACCAGCATGAACGGTACACAGCAAATTGAAGTAGTCGTAGCCCTGCAATTTGGCCCTAAAATGCATGCGGGACGATACTTCAAAGTATGCATGTGCAGATGTCGTACCAATTTGTGAGAGTTGATTCACTAATTAGACAATCTGCCACGCTCAAGCAGGCTACTGACTTGCTTGACACACTCAGAGGGAAGTAGGCGAAATGGGATCGGGAGTTCTTTGCACAGCCGATGAGGGTATAGCGCCTCACCCCCTGGCCCTCACCACCGCCCAGATATACTTGCACTTGAGCTTACGAGTCATGCTGTCGAGTTGGCGAACATACAAGTCCTACATCTCTACAGGCAGATGCATTCGTCAGAAGAAGTTCTGGTGCCACGTTAGCAAGACTTTCCAACCCCTGGTCAGCTATTTCTGTTTTGGCAGAACCTTTCTAATTCGGTCAACATCTCTCCTCCCTTTCCCCACCCATGCTCTAACTCACTGTCGCGTCAGCAGGATCACATCGATGCCGCACGCACCAGGAGACATGGCGAACAAGAAACTACAGGGCAATGCTGGAGTAGCTGAGCCTACCAGTTAGTCGAAACCTATCATAGCCCTGAACCGTCTTACGATAGATAACCGGAGGTTAACTATGTATTCCCTTTGTCTCGCATTTCTAATAGCGTGTTTGGCGGTCTTCTTGCCCACTCCACAGCAGCAATCAACCATTGACGCAGGCCTGGTGGGAATCTGGGTTATTACTTATCATCCCAATGATGCGATACGAAGCTATACCATCGACAAATCAGGCAAAACGACTTTTTCTGAAAACGGTGAACAATGGTCTGGTTCCCTGATACCTGTTAAAGGTCGTGAATCTACATCGTTCATGCTGCGTTTTGATCGAGACCCGGAAGACCGCAAGGAGCGTGTCACTCTTTGTAAAGACGGCCGAATGCTGGTTGAACACTTCAACCCCTCTCATCAGGGACGCCCAGATCAAATTGGAATTGGAGAAAAGAAGCAGTAACTCAATCACTACCTCTCGTGCTACCCATCAACCTTTAACATCCCTGCTTCAAACTATTTAGGTTTGTGGCTCGTTGATATGTTGTTGCATTCATGGAGAGCTCTGATGTTTGCCATTCTCGTAATGCTTAGCCTGCCCCCGTTAGAGCAGCCTGCAGTCAAATACGTCGGAGTAGTTAACAAACACGGAGGACAGTGGCTCAGTTTGCAAGTCGAGAATCCCAATGACAACAAGGCGTATTTTTATGGGTATACTCCAGAGTCATACAGCGATGGGATTCCGCAAGGAGAAATCAGGCCTCTCTATGTGATGGAAATGCGCAGTACTAAGAGTCCTTGGAAACCAGTCGAATTAGGACATTGTGCCACGGGTCGAGGTGTGCTTCCATTGGAACCAAGAACTAAGGTGACTTTTGAAGCCATCATTCCCGATGGTAAATGGACTGAAGTTCGCGTAGGCCTAGCTTGGACAAAAGACCCAAAAGCGCCTGGAGAGCGTGTATGGAGCGAATCACTAAAAAGAGCTGATTTGAACAAGAAGCCTTAAAACCATCGGAATTATCCGTGATGAATAAGCTTATTACCTAAATACCATCCTGTGGTTTCGCTGCGATGGTGGGCAAAGACAAAGATTAATCTTAGCTCGCCGGCATTTCAATGATGTCGGGGTTCTCCATTTCACCCCGCAGAACCTCCCACATTCCTGCTGATTCCTTCTTCTCTTACACCCCACCTCCTTCTAACTGTCATCCTGCGTCAGCAGCATCACATCGATGCCGCACGCACCAGGAGACAGAGACATGGCGAACAAGAAGCTGAAGGTAGGTGGTGGGGAACTGAAGCTGCCGGCCAAGAAAGACAAGAGCGAGAAGAAGCCCAAGTGGCAGGCGAAGACGGGGAAGAAGGCGAACGCTAGCCGGTGGCCGAGGGGCCGGAAGTTGTCGAGCCTCCCATAGTAGACGAGACCCCTACTCTTCCGCCAAAACCCACCGAGACGCCCGATGTGGTCATAACTCCCGAGGCTACGAAGGCTGAGCCAGCCACAACGGGAGAACTGGCAACGCCGCATGATCCGGAGCCAACGGTTACCTAATCACTACCAGTCGAAACGCCAGCCACAACCGATGAGCCCACCCCAAAAAAGACCCGGAAGTTCAAAGTCCAGGCCGACCTCAATCCCAAGAAGCTCAGCATGATCAAGGCGGCGCTTCAGGTGTTGCAGGATCGGAAGGTTGCTATGACCTGGCCGAAGTTGATTAACGTGATGGCCACGGATGGGTTGTGGACTAGTCCAGGGGGCAAGACGCCGGCGGCGACCCTCTATGCGGCCATCAGTCGGAGTATCAAGGATTTGGGGAAAGCTTCTCCGTTCAAGAAGAGTGAGAGGGGGAAGTTTGAGGCGAAGAAATTGCCCAAAGAATAGCTTCCAGTTCCCGAACATTCGCGCAGACGACCCCAGATTCGGGGTCGTTCTTACATTAAGCAGCTTGATTTACTATCGGTGATTGAAGACTGATAGCCTTCTGCAATGGGTATAGTAGGCGGAACTCGTGTTCGGTCATGATCTTGAGTTCCCGATCCCTTGAATCCAAGACCACCCGCAATTCTCGATAGGCCAGGCCTATGGGATAAGACTCTGGATCAAAGCGGTTCACAAACTTGGCAACCCTGCTTAATAAGGTACTCTTCTCTTGTTCGCTAAGTAGCAATCGTGCTGAACGAGAGGTCATGGTGCAAAATGCGTTTGACATACAGATTGCTCCAATAGGTAAGTGACTGAATAAGCTTCCCCGATTGGTTGGTGTACAAGTCAATCGAAGTCTGTAGCGAGCTCAGATATGCCCGTCTTTCGAGCGGAATAGATCGGACAGAAGATAACAACAGTATTAGTTACCAGTTTTAAGAAGCCATGATATGTCCGCTTTGATCGACATGGTGGCAACCAAAGACTTGTGGACCTCTCCTTTGAGGTAACACCCTCTACGCGGCGATCGCAGGAACACTGAAGAAAAGGACGAGGCATCGGAGTTCCGAAGCTGAGCGTCTCGTCATCTACGATTACGAGTATGGCAAAGTTGCCACTGACTTTTAGCCAAGGATGGACTTCAGCTACCAAACAGACCAAGCATTCTTGACGAGTGCGATCGCCCTTCACGCGCGCGACAAGTCTTGGGCTGTAACAGATCGTGACATGCGCCAGAAAGTGGAGATACTGTTCCGAAACTCTTGTTGGTGCAGTGGCATCAGGTGGAAAGAAGTCTAATAAAGCTCTTGGTTTGCCTCAGATGACTCTCGCAGAGCAGTAATGAGACTGGCGATTACTGGGCTGAAAATATCTTTCGAGTTGCCGGGATCGTTGATCCTGGCATGAGTTACACCTCTTCTTTGGCTGGCTTCTAAAATGGTCATGAGTTCGGCGGCAGTGTCAACGTAATAAGGTTCATACACTGTGAGCTGATTAAAAGGGATGTACTCAAAAGCCATCTCTTCATTGGCAAACATCACTAAATGAATTGCACCTGTTTCGGTAGTCAGAGTGTAGAGAGCATCTGAAGGGCTGTTCTGCTTTGCGGATTTAGAATGAACAAGAGCCCATACAGGCAGATCGCATACATCAAACCATTTTTCAAAATAACTCCTCATGTTGTTCGCCATGACTCCATCTCCTGGGGCATGCTGGCATTAATCACAGGCAACAATGCAAGGGAAATAAGATTATGAGATTAAGAAGCCTACCCTGACCGGCTTACTGTGACGAGACCAATAAGCATCGAGGCGTTCTCGAATTCCCTTTTTATCATTTGATGATTGAATCGAGTTGTCTGCTATCATTAGCATAAATAGTGCCTCGCTGACATAGGCACCGTCGAGAACTTCGGCATAAAGCAACTGATAACTGTCTGGAACAATCATGTGCTTTAAGCCATCAGAGGGATGCGGTTCGACATGAACATGTTCCGGAAAATGATGCTGAACCCAACTTAAGAGATGAGAAAGTGCCAGCCGTGGTCGGCGGTCAGCAAAGTTGCCCTCGCATTCCAAAAGTTCTCGACAGACGGATCGTGTTAATACCGCTCGCTCGCTAAGCAAATGGATAGCATTATCGAGTTCAACATGCCCCGGAATAGAGGATCGAACGAGTCGCATCATTAAATGTTCTCCAGCTCTTGAAGTGGATATTCGTGATTCTATTCCATTTTCTTTGCACACCCATTGCAAACTCCGTCGCTTAGAGGGGTGTGGAGGAGATGGTGGCCAAGGTGGCTCGCCAGAAACTCCAGATCACACAACGGGAGTTGCCATGAAACTGTTCTCGATGCTTGCTCTGTTCACCCTGATCGGTTCCGCCGGATCATTCAAAGGATCAAAGTGCTCAGCACAAACACCTGACCCAGGCGAAAGCACTGTGACGGAAGAAACGTTGAAATCGCAATTGCAGTCGCTTGGTTACAACATTGATGTTTATGGCAATGGCACAACCGATCACCCTACGATTTACCTTGCCAAAGTCTCACGAGGTAACCGCATTTATCCAGTGCGGGTTCAATTCGGTGGAGACAAGTCCATAATCTGGCTGACTGTAGACCTCATCAAGATCGAAAAACCAGAACTCTCGGGTGGCCGCTTACGACGTTTGATGGAACGATCCTATAATCGAGGCGGTTCGTTCTTCGAGTATGATGCTCCAGCTCAAATACTCATGCTCGCCCGATCCTGCGACAACCGAGGAGTTACGGCAAAAGTGCTGGATAATAAGATCGAACGTATGCTGGATAATGTAGAGGCCACTCGTTCGGAATGGGAAGTCGATTGGAGTGCTCCCTTAACAACCGCATCTCGCCAAGCTCGATAGACCTGATCGAAACTATGCCGAGGAGGGACTTTGCACCCTCTTCGGTTTTTTCATGCAACCAATACACCATGCATAGACGGGACGATCTCTCGTTGCCATTTTCCGGATGTATATATGGACGACAATGAAAGATTAGAAGAAATACTGGACCTCTACGAGGATGGCCTCGAAGCGGGAACTCTACCTGAAGTAGAGGAATCTTTGCCGAGATTGTCCTCACCTCCTCGACAAAGTACGCAGAGAGATCGCCCTGTTGGCGAAGGTGAATGATCTGGTAATGGTTGATAACCTCGAATTATCAAGAGAGCTTCCTCAAGAAACCGTGGCTGGTCGCTACCGTGCCACGGCTCATCTTGGACAAGGCGGACTGGGTCAGGTCTTCATTGCTGTTGACGAGGAACTGGAACGAGAAGTGGCCCTGAAACGTATCCTGCCCGGTCGAGCAGCGGGGGAAGACAATCGAGCCCGCTTTCGCAGAGAAGCCCGAATCACCGGTAGGTTGGAACATCCGGGCATTGTTCCGATCTATGGCCTCGGCTCTGATTCCCAAGGCCGACCCTATTACGCCATGCGGAGAGTGACCGGAGATACTCTTGATGAGGCAATTAATCGTTATCATCGCAATGAGCTGAGTCTGCCCGTTTTACTGAGGAGCTTCCTTGCTATCTGCCAGACTGTTGCCTTCGCTCATAGCAAGGGCATCATTCATCGTGACCTTAAACCCCAAAATGTGCTCTTGGGCGAGTTTGGTGAAACCCTGGTGATCGACTGGGGCCTGGCTAAGCCGCTGGCGGAAGTCGAAGCGGATGATGCGATAGATACCGGTCAACCATCGATGGAGGGCGTGACGCCAACGATGCACGGTGCGCGGAAAGGATCGCCGGCCTATATGAGCCCCGAACAGGCGGACGGCCAGCCCGCTACGGAGGCCTCCGACATTTATGCTCTCGGAGCGACGCTCTACAAGATCCTTTCTGGCCGGGCGCCTTTCAGTGACACTGCCGATATTTGGCAACGTATTCGAACTGGCGACTTCCCTTCACCCCGTTCGCTACAAGCTAATGTTCCGGCTGCTCTCGACGCTGTCTGTCGCAAGGCGATGGCTGTGCGGCGTGAGGACCGTTATGCTACGGCACTCGAACTGGCTGCGGACATTGAACACTGGGTGGCAGACGAACCAGTCTCTGCAGCGCGTGATCCCTTCACAGTTCGGTGCCGTCGTTGGGTACGTCGACATCGTGCACTGGTACTCAGCGCATTGTCCATGTTCGCCGTAGGGATCGCATCTCTGGTCGTACTGCTCATCATGAAGGACCAGTCCAACCGGGCATTAACTCAATCAAATGACGATTTGAAACAGGCCAATAACCGGGTAGAGAACACGCTGGTAGAAACTGAGAGGGAAAGAGATCGAGCACGGGACAATCTTCGCGAGTCCAGACGGAATAACTATCTGACCCTGGTCAATCTGGCGGCTGTATCTCTGGCGGAGAATAAGTACCCCCGCGCCATCGATCTGCTCCGACGATCCAGCCCCCGACCTGGCGAGACCGACGATTTCCGGTCGTTTGAGTGGTACTACCTTACGCGCCTGTTTGCCACTGAATATCTTGAAGTGGAAGGACCACCTTCGCCAGCCAGTGTGGCAGTTTCCAGTGATCGCCGTTGGCTCGCTTCCAGCAGTGGCCGGTTAGTGTCGGTGTACAGTATCGCTACGGGCAAGCTTGTGATGACTGCACCAGTAACACCGTACTCTACACAGATCTCTTTCTCGCCCGACAGTTCTCTGCTTGCCATTCCAGACGGAAAGACCATAGCTCTCTGGAAATTCATGGGAGACAGGTGTGAGCGCGGCTCAACCATTCCCAGTTTCGATCATCGCTGTGCCGGCTTCGCTTTCTCGCCCCAGGGAGATCTCTTGGCTGCCAGTGGTGACGGAGGCCGACTGAGTTTGTTTAATCCCCGTTCCGGTGAAATGCTTGCTGATTCCAAGGAAATGCAGGGAGCAAAACCGCTTACTGACCCTCAACTCGACTATCTATCCTTTTCCTCTGAGAGCTCTCGTCTGGCGGGAGTAAAACTCCTCGAACCAATAATCTTCGACATTCGCCGACAAAACGAAGCGCTGACGCTGGCGCTTTCTTACCGTGGCGCAAAGAACCAGCAAGCAACTCACTCATGGTTCGAAGGAAAACAGAACGATCTTTCCATCGAATACTCGGGGCAGATCATAGTCTTCGACCGCTTCCAGGAAGAGCGTCGCAAAATGCGGTTGCCTGACGAGACCCGTTATTTCGCAACTTTACCCACACAAGAAAGGCCGTCTTATCTTGCGCTTTCAAAAGGGGTAGCCTGGTTGTTGAGGACTCCTGTCTGGAAAGAGCCAGCAGGTGGGATCGGTTCTGGCATATTGCGATTCGGAGAGTCTTTGACACAACCTCTGCCCTTCGAGCAACCGGTGAAGGCAATCGGGGTGTCCGTCGATGGGAAGACCGCCGCGTTCGGCCTCGCTGACGGTCGCATTATCGTTCGCAATCCCTTCGCCACCGAACCTCAGGTGTTCTTTCGTCACGAAGGCTCAGGTGCTGTTACAGCAGTTCATCTATCCTCCAACAGCAAGAACTTACTTTCCACCGATTCAACGGGAGACGTTGTCTTTGGAGAACTGCAAAAAGAACCGACCTTCCGGTTTGAAGCAAAGAAGAAGACTGGGCTCAGCCTGGTGCCACCAGCTGTCTCGATTGCGATGGCCAGCGATGGTTCGAAGTATGCCATCCGTAACGGAAATCGCATCGACATCGTTAATGCAGCGACGGGAAAGCCGACTCTCACCATTCCATTCGACTTCGGAACCGGGTTGTTCCAGCCCACCATTTCCATCACGTTCAGCCCGGATGGCAGCCGTTTGGCTTGGACTGTGCCGACCCTGGACATTAAAACCCTGAAGACAACCACGACCAAGATTCTTGAATGGAGCTTGACTGAAAATCGTGAGACGTTTCGCTTCCCAATGGAAGGAAAGGTATCTGCCCTGGCTTATTCACCGCTCGGAACACAACTAGCCATGGCTTGCGACGACGGCGTCAAACTTCGCAGAACCGATGGGGCAGGCGTGATTCGTCAGTTACCGGGTGAAGGCCCATTCGTCGTATTGTGCTTCACAGCCGACGGCTCCCGTATCGCTGCCGGAACTAGTTCTGGCTCAGTTCGAATCTGGTCCGTCGTCGGATCGGATGTTGGCGAAGCAGCATCTCTGCACGGTTCTTCCATCACTGGACTAGGCTTTTTCCCGGATGGCCGTCTACTGGCAACCAGCGGCGAGGACGGCTTCATTAAACTCTTCGACACGGTTGACCGAATCGAACGTGGCAGCTTTTCCTGCGGTATACGGATTAACAGTTTAGCAGTTGCAACGGACGGCGGCACCATGGTTGCAGGGTGTGATCGTGGAATATGTCTGGCATTCCATCCAACCAATGATGCTTCCATTGTTCGAATGTACCAGACTCGCTGTACTCGTTCGCCAGACAACCCCGAAGCTTGGCGAGATCTTTCCGTCTTAGCATGGGGATGGTACCTGGAGCGGCACCGAACCGGCGACGAAACTACGGCAATGAAGGCACTGGAGATTGGCAAGAATGCCTGCGAGAAGCTTAAAGCCTTACCGGAGGCAGAGTCTTGGTTTCAGGCATTCCAGCTCGCTCTGGAAAAATACCAGAAAAAGATGCCCTCTAATGCGATAGGCCGCCGCTAAGTGGGTTGTGGGTCGGATTCACCGGCTCGAAGTCAACCTGAAACGGGAGTCAATCATGAATAGCACTTTTCGCGGCCTGGGTATCGTGGTGATCATCGTAGTTCTTTTCTTTGCGAGAAACCCGAAGATGTTTACCAATTTGGTGCGTGGCTGGGTTGGGCCAGAGACGCCAACCGCTGATCAATCTAAATGGAGAGAAATGAGCGATCGATTGAACCGGAGCACACAATACAATCCTCCCATCGTAAACAGCGAAACGCCCGCATGGATCAAGAAGGAGTTAAACAGGTAATCAATCAGAATGCCTGAGCGATTTTGCGACGGGCCTCACGCCAGCGTCGCTTCACAGTGGTCTTCTCCACACCGATCACCTCGGCAGCTTCCTCCTGAGTCAACTCCTGATAGATCAGTAGGTCAACCACTTCTCGTTCTTCATCAGGTAGCTTCTCTACAAGCATGTGGAAATCGGTCCACTGAGCAAGCCGGGAAGGTTCCCACGTGCCACCCGCACCATCCGGTTCGCCCAACTCCCCAGCATGGGCTGGGGAATGATCAGGCACCTGTACTAATTCGTCACCTGTACCTTTACGCCCATAATAACGTCTAGTGAGGTCAAGCAACTGGCGGCGAATCTGTGTCGCCCCCAAACCAAGATACTCGCGGACACTCGTGGGTTTCACTGCCTCCAGAGATTTCCAAAGCCGAAGTGCAGCTTCCTGAACTACGTCATCGGTCTCCTCCCACTGCTTCAAGCGGGAATAACCACCATGAAGTATCTTTGCTGCCAGAGAACGGAATCGTTCATAGGTAATCGAAATGAGTTCGCTCTTCGCAGATCCGTCGCCATCCCGTAGTCGCTCCAACAACGGCTGCATTCTTTGGCTCATTGATGCTTCTGGCATGGTTAAAACCTTATGCAGGCACTTTCAAGTCCGACTCTTTGTATCATACCGCCGCATTACCAGATAATCTAAATCAGGCTCTTCGCACTTTCGAGTGGGTAAAATCCCCTTGTTATCCTAGAAGTCCCCTGGAAATGTAGGGGATAAAGCCTCTTTCCTTGAGTGGAAAAGTTGCCACGATGTCAGCATGAAGGACATCCTGCATCTACGTGACATTTATCGCTTCCCGGGTTATCATGCACGAGCACGGGTGAAGTCCAAGCCAGGCGATGCTTCTGCCATCGTCATCGCTCTCATTCGTCGCCGAAAAAAAGATTTGCAGCGGCTGCGGGAGCACCTACTTTCACCACTACGACATCCGTTCCCGCCTCGTCCGCGACCTCTCCTCTGGTGATCGTAAGGTCTACCTCGATGTGCCGATGCGTCGTGTCGCATGCAGCGAGTGCGGCGTGAAGACCGAGAAGCTCGACTGGCTGGCGTCGCTGCCACGGTACACGCAGCGGTTTGCGCCTCTTTGTGGGCGAACGGTGCCGCGAGACGTCATTGACCGATGTCGCTCGTCAAACGGGGCTGCACTGGCACACCGTCAAAGACCTCGACAAGCTCTACATGGAGGAACAACTGCGACGAGCCGGACCGCCGCAGCCGCAGCGGATCGGCATCGACGAAATCGCCATCGGCAAACATCATCAGTACCGCATCGTGGTCAGCGATCTCGATACCGGTCGTCCGATCTGGTTTGGCGGCAATGATCGTTCGGAAGCGAGCCTCCATCTCTTCTATGCCACGTTAAGCCCTGAAAACAGGGCTCAACTCAAGATCGCCGTCATGGACATGTGGAAGGCGTTTCGCAAGTCCACGCTTCAGCACGCTCCGCAGACGCTGATCATCTACGACAAGTTCCACATCCTCCGGCATCTGCAAGACGCGATGGATCGAACCCGTCGTCAAGAGTACAAGCGACTCAATGGCGACGAGCGGCGTTACATCAAAGGCCAGCGCTACACGCTGCTCTCTCACTGGAAGAATCTGGATCAGGAAGGCCGACAGTCGCTGAAGGAACTCTTCCAGGTGAATCGTCGCCTCAACAAGGCTTATCTCTTGAAGGAACAGTTCGGGCAACTGTGGGACTACTACCGACCGGAGTGGGCCAGGAAGTTCTTTGCGAAATGGAAAGCGTCGCTCCGTTGGCAACGGCTACCCGAGTTCGAGAAGTTCGCCACCATGATTGAGAAACACTGGGATGGCATCATCCCCTAATGCGATCCTGACAATAAGGTGTCACTGGGTATGGTGGAGGGACTCAATAATCTCATCCGCTCCCTGCAACGAAGGGCGTATGGCTATCGTGACGAAGATTACCTGCGCCTCAAGATCCTGACCCAGAAACTTCCGCAACTATGATCGTGTGTTCACTACTTTTACCCACTCGAAAGTGCGAAGAACCCTAAATCATTCAAATTGAGGTTCAACTTGTTCAACATGCAAGCGGACCGCAGACTACTTCTCCGTTACGTTTTGCAAAATATACATGACGATGCGCCCCGGCTGGTTTATGCCAACTGGCTTGCAGAGAATGGTGCAAAGGAGCGGGCGGAGATTATTCGCACCCAAATCTGCAGCGGCAAGGAAGGGCATCAGTTCAACGATTACGGGCCTTACCTAATGGCATCTGCTCTCGGCATATTGGTGGGCTTCCCCTCGTCGCCAAGAGGTCTATGGCTAGGCCAATTCTGGCTACAGCGGGGGTTTGTACGAAAGATCAAGTTGTTTCTTGTACCATTTATGCGGTTATCGCGGGCCTGCGACATCAGAACAGATTGCGATGGCTGTACGGAAGAAGATGAAGCGAGTCACTGCGGAAGAGGTAGAGCAGGCACTGAGAGCCTGGCAGAAGCGAAAGTGGTTGCAACGCCGGCAGTGGAAATGGTTTCTGACCCAGGCTGTCATCAGGTATATGCGATAGTCACCTACAACGGCTGGCCATCATACGCATTGAGTTGAAAATCCAGGAACAGTGGGAAGAGTTCGTTTAGGGCCTCTGGCCTGTTCTTCATCGCCCAGGAATAGACATTCCCCACTGCCGGCGGTAAGTCTCGCCCAAGATCGAGTCGTATTTCTGCAATGCGGGACGCATTAGCCTTTCGATCTTTCGATAGTGCAATGGCTTCGGCAAGCAGTCTCCTAATTCTTCGAGCGTTCATTCCTGAGCGACCTTTCTCTGAACGACTCGATATTCTATCGGGTTGGTGGGAATGACAAGGGGCAGTGTCTGTAGCTTCACATCCCGCTCAAGTATACTGTCCCACAGCAATGATTGCATCATGGGTCAGGGAACGACTCAGGCAGGCTCAGGAGACTCGGCTTCTGAGCCTGCTTAAAACATCTCAAAACACAACTACTTGCCCTGCGAAGTGAACTCCACTGGTATGATTGGCCTCGGTATTTCAGCAAGGATGTTGTCAGTAATTCGGCGGTATCTCGCCCCACAAGGGACAAACTTACTGATGCCCCAGCAATTAAATAACTGACGGGAATAGGGCTTTTCATGAGCACTGCAAAGTGCAAGTTCTAGTATCAATATCTCAGCTTTGCCCCAACAGCCCTTCTGATAAAGTACAACTGAGGTTGGAAAATCACAGGATTGGTCAATTATTCTAAGTTTTTTAGATCGTTCCGGTTTACGCTCCTGGTACACTTTCCAGGAATCAAAATCCAGAAGAATAGCATCTGCTTTCCCTTCAATGACACTCTCAATTCCTTCATCAGAATTAGCTGGCGTGTTGGTTGCCTTGAAGAACCCTTTTGGCTTGGCCCCACTCTTTTCCAATGCGTGATGCAGGTAAACATAAGTGTGATGTGGTAACCTTTCGGACTGGCAAAGCGATTTTCCTCGAAGGTCGAGCAACGTCTTGGCTGGGTTATCATCGACTACAACAATGCATCCTTTCATCTTAACATCAGTGGTAAAGGCAGTGACGAGGGGAACCAGCTCAGGATTTGCTGCTTTAAGCCAAGCGTATTCGACGCCCTCTAAAACACATAGGTTGGTATGTTCGTCCTTCAATCTCTTCACCACGGTATCAGGAGAGCCTGATTCAAACTTGCATTTAGGTTTCCCCGGCGATTCAAAAAGGGTAGACATGGAATCGTTCATGTCATTAGGAAGCATCGAATCAGAAATCCCTACTCGATAAATCTTTTCCAACCAACGGGCATCAATCTTCGACGCAACGAGGGCGGCGGTCAGGCTTCCAAGAAATGAGCGGCGGGAAATCATAATCACGTTCCTTCAACACTGTCGTTCAGTACTCTGCAAGTGGTGTGCCTGTAATGTGAAATTGCTTCCATGCCGTTGGTATGAGATCTGCTGGTACATTTTCTGATTTCACCCTCCTCGTCGAAGGTTTTACTCTCATGGGACTTATTCTTCTGATTGTGCTTATCGTTTTACTATTAGGGGCCGCGCTACATGGCCCCATAGCCGACAGTGGGGATATGGCCCCAGCGGTCTTCTTGGGACTCTTCTATTGATTCTGATCGTTCTTATGCTCTTTAATGTCTTGCCATTCGGCTGGGGCGGACCGGTTGTGGTTGCACCGTAAAGCAACCCTAAACGACCTACCACTCAATTAGTACATAGCACAGAGAGGGTGAAGGTGGGCGCGACTCGCTCCCACTGCGGAGTCGCTCGACCAAAGCAGCTAGAGCAAGCAGTTCGACGCTGCCCTATGTGAGGAACTGTTCTTTATCAGTCCGCAAAAGCCAGTTCCCGTCTTTCAAACACTGCTGCTCCAAGGTAGTTAATTTCTGGTTCCAACTCATCACGCCGAATGGCCACATGTGGAGGAGCATCAATGCCTATGCGAACCGCGTTTCCTTTGACTCCTAAAACTGTCACCTTAACATCACTATCGATAACAATAGTCTCTGTTACCTTGCGGGTTAGGACGAGCATGGGAATCCTTTCCGATAGCAGCGGGGTTGGGGGTGGATGGTACCAATAATGACAGCATTCCAGATGCCATTTTCAATGGTGAGGCGCTGATCAAGGTAAATTCGTGGTTTTTTAATCGAAATTCAGCTTCAATGTTAAGTCAGGTAAAATGGATTTGCGATGCAACCGAAAGCTTGCCCGGTGTGCGCAGAGCTTCTCGCATCAGTAAGCAACGAACATCCCCAAACCCTGCCCCCTCGCCACCTACCAGATGTTCTGGCACCTGAGCTTGCGGGCATGGGTCATGGAACGGCTCAGGGGCGTAGCTTCTGGGCCTGATTGTCGCCTGGCTACCAAACGCAAAAAACGCAATCATGGCTACGATTGAGATTTCATCAGACATGACTCACAACCCCAGCCAATTCCTCACCCGCCACCAGAACGGCCGCTCAGAAGTCTTGCGGACGAAACTAGCGAACGATTGAACGTGCCAGGTCTCTGCCACCCTGCCATCAGCGTCGAGCGTCACCCAGATGGCATACTCATCATTGGCCCAGCGTAGCTCCCCGGCCTTGGGTCTGTGGTAGTCAAGTTCATCCTCGGTCAGCATGAAGTAGTCGCCTGGCAGATCACCGATGATGGCAACCACTTCCTGAACTGTCATCCCGGGCGCTATTAGCTCTGCACGCTCAGGATCGATCCTGGAGCCTGGACGATGGCGGAGTGACCAGACCAGGGCCCCGCAGAAGAGCAGAACCAAGGCGAACTTGAGGGCCAGCGATGGGCTGAGGCGAAGTCTCATCCCTGTTGTTCTATGCAATCAGCCCTTGCCATGTTCACCTGTACAAGCATTAGACTGAGCCCATGGACGCCATCTCCCTCTCAGTCCGTGAACTCCCCCACCCGCTACCACGACCAGTCCATCATGAATGGCATCGTGTATAGGGCATTTAGCAGTTTGAGATAGCCAATAAGGGCTGCTATGTCCTCAGTTCACATTCAAGGGCGCGGGCGTTCATATTCTTTCTGCGGTAGATCACGCCAGACGCCCCGGCAATTCCGATTCCTATTAGCGCCCATGTGGTTGGCTCGGGAACAGCTGCGAATGTAAACTGCGTCACCAGGCCGTTGCTGTCCACTTGATCGCCGACTGGCGAGGACCCAGCGTTGAACTGAGTGTACACCCTCGAAATAGAATCGCCCAAGGTGCTCTCAGCGTCAAAGTACGCAGTGAGCCCTGCTCCAGTATTTCTAACATCCATGAGGAGGTTTCCCGCGGATGGATCATACAGGAATGGTGTCTGGAGCGAAATGACAACGTCGAAGGCATGAGGAGGAAAGGGGGTCGAACTTGTGGAAGATAGTGTTAATGATCCGATATAAACCACGGCATCGTTCCCGCCGATATTACTTGCAAACGTGCCACTCAGGGCGTCTGGCGCCGCAGAAGTAGTTGATAAATTGATCTGAACACTGGGCAGGATACCGTTAGCAAAGGACGCTCCAACAACAAAGTCAGTGCGAAAGCTGATCGCTGTAATAAAGGTCGGTCTAGTAATTGAGCTGAACTGTGATGAACTATAAACCTGCTGATAACGCTGACTGGTTAGCAACCATGCATCGAGGTTGAAGGGAAATGCATTGTTGCTATTTCCCTCGGTGGCGGCCAAGGAGTTTGGTACTATCACATTCTGTGCTAATGCCCATACAGGACAGGCCAGTGCGGATAATACGATTAGAAAACGTCTCATGAAGTACCTCTACACGGTTGAGAATGAATGCTCTATAGAGGCCTACGATTGAGTATGGCAAACCTTTCTGACTAACCTTAGTAAACAATTGCATGGCCACACTATTCTTCTGCGACTGTGGCCACCTACGCCGGCACTGCTACCCGTCGTCTACCAAGAAGAGTTTCGCATCGTCCGCTGGGGTGGCATCGTGCTCGCCTCAGACTTACGCAAGCCTGCCTGGCAGCGACGCAGGCCCATTGACGTGCTTATCCAGGCTCAGGCCCTGCTAGATAGAAAGGTCTTGATCAGCGTCATCGAGGGCATTCACGGGATCTGCGTGACTGATGAGCAGGGGATAGCGACAGGCTATATGGTGATGGTGCCATCCACCGATTACTACCAAATCATGACCAAGAGTCGGGTAATGCCGTGGTTGGTGGAGGAGGTGATTTGAAGGCAGTCTTGGCACACCTCTTGCATAGATTCTTAGTGTTGATAAAAGGCTTCTCTACGATTTTCAGGAGTAACGCTATGAGACCCCTTTACCTCTTATCAGTTACCGTTCTACTTGTTAATTGGCAATCTGCACCTGCTCAACAGGTACCTGGAGTAAATCCAAATGCGCAGATTTCTGCTCAGGGTCAGGCAATGTTTATGAACCCACTGCTTCGCGCTCAAATGCTCAGGAAAATGCAGGCTCAATATCAACTGAGACTACAACAGGCTCAGATTCTTTCGCAGTCTAATAGCGGCACTGGATATATCAGTGCTGAACAGCAGTGCGTCTGCAAGCGCTGGCACGACAGTCTGGCACTGGCAGTGGATACATCAGTGCCGAGCAACAAGCACGTTTACAAGAACTGGCACGGCAAAGAGGTACAGGCCCCAATCATTAACGGAAAGTAAGACACTTGGGCACCCCGAACAATTCATTGTCCCTTGTGACGCCGATACCAGAAGCTGGTGTTGCAATAGAACGCAGCAGCAGGGCTTGTAGGACAGGCCCTGCTGTTTCATTTCGTGTGGATCAAACGAAAAGCCAACTGTGTTAAGAATGAAACATCCTCAAGAACGGACAGTACTCGCTAGTATCCAAATCAGCAGTTCATTAGAGATTGAGCGTATGGGCCAACGTATTCCCGTGATGAAGTCTCATAAGCATTCCGGCCAGGCTGATGTCTACTTCCAATTTAAGATGCGATACTTTGAAAAGTTCGGCAGCAAGGAGGCGGGGGAAAACTATGCATCTTGGCGTAGAGTGTTGGAAGTACCTCATTCTCTCGAAAACGTGAAGGCCACAGACAAAAGAACCCGTGTGAGCTGACGATGGCAGCGTTTTTTCCTTGACCCTCACATCAAAGGCATGATACTCTCTGCTTTCTCATGTGGCTGTGTAGCCTCCTGGGAGAAAAACCGCATCACAAGCTCGGCTCGCAAGGGTCGGGCTTGTGGTGTTAAAGATTTTTAGAAGTAACACTGATGGAAGCTCCGCCTTGGCAACCTTCAATTGACGAATGCGACATAGTTGTTGCCCGACTGGGATCAATTCAGTTACTAGCCCATTCCAAACATACTGGCCCTTATGTAATTCGAGTTGGCAAGATCCCTGTGGGAATCTTTGGTTACGACGAAGACACCTTACCTTCTGTCGGTGTAACGTGCCCACAGCATGCAGCGCAGGTAGAAGCTTTAGAAATGGCTATGAGGGCTTTTGATTTGATTCGTCACAACGTAAAAGGGAAGCTTGACGCTAGCCAGATCAGAGATATAGCCAGATACTTCTGTCGAGTTGCGAGAGTATCAGCTTATGACGGGATACTCTTGAAACTCAGGATGGGGCAAATCAGAAAACGAAATGACGAGCAATAGTGGGAGTCTTATTCGTAGAAAAGCCAACGCTCGAAAAACCTGGAGGGCGTTAGGCGCTCTTCCCTTGGTGTTTTCTAACCGGCTGAAGTTTCCGCTTGCTATCAATTTCTATCCGTGTTAGCGTTAAGAACGCTCCAGTCTAGGCTAAGTAGATTGGCATGCTTCTCAGCACTGGCCGCTTCCAATTCTCCGGAAGCGGTCTTTTTTATTCGGTGGAGAGTTTGCTAGTTTCTATCCTTCCATATCCGCTCCTGTTCCATATCCGCTCCTGCTCGTTGGTCTTTTCGCAGAATGACGAGGCCCGGGCAGAACTGCATCACTCTCAAGGATGAAGTTGGTGGGAATGGCAGGTATGGCTCGAATGCGGTGCATGACTTGCTGAAAACCGGAGACAAATATCGATCACTTTTCTGAAATTTCCTTGTTGTATTATTCCAGATCCACTGGATAGAATCGTGGCTCAGTAGGAAGTCTAACACTTTGCAGGAAATAGATCGATGATAATGTAGTACGCAGTGTGTACAGTCCCAGCCCCTCCCCATCACATTGACCCAGCGACTGGCAAGTATTTGCCTTACGCATCTGATCTAAGACATACCTGGCACGATGCAAATCTCACCGCTCAAGGTCACAACCAGGCCAACCCTAGCCATGCTGCTGTGGTGGCAGAAGTCCAAGTTCCGGACAATCCAAAGGAATAATGTGAGACTTTATCCTCTAACTGGAGCACGACATGGCAGCCACAAAACAATCAAAGGATTTCGTGAGAGGGTACGTTGAAAGTGGTTCGAAGAATCCCAACGATGATGATTTTTCCCAAGCCATGAAGCAATTACGAGCAGACGTTTTGAACGAGCTTGCCCAATTCTGCGATCAGCTAAGAGCAATATTATCGCAGTGCATGGACCAGCTGCTGAGGGGATTGCGTTTTGCGACAAAGCGAAAACGATCATATTACAGTCACGCTGAGCACAATCTTTTCTGGAACAACGCAAAGAACAGCCGCCCACGATCGCGCCCAGCCACTCACGCTCTTGATTGGCAGAACCGATGAGGGCGAAGCAGGGGATCAAAAGTAATGCTTCAGCACGCTTCATGAAATTGACCGGAGCATACTTGCCTCAGCAGCCAGATGAAAATATGTTCGGGTAATTGCATCCAGAATCTTTCGGGCTTGCTCGCTATCCTGACGGTTGTTGAACGTGACAGTGGTCTCCTGGTTTTCTGCGAACGATAGATTTAGTGTGTCGATGTGAAGATCTCGATCTCTTGCAAGTTCTGCCCGCAATAGCTTGTCGAACTGCTTGGAATCGAGTGAGTCGATCTGCTTCTTGCCGATTTTAATGGTAGCGATGTTACCCATTCGTACTGACTCCTCGGCACTTGGCACCCTTCCAGTATCTCAGACGCTCTTCACATTGTCACGCAGTTTTTTGGTAAGGTCATCGCCAAATGGCTGCCTATCTACCATTGTCCTTCTTCGGCTTGGTAGTTCGATCTTTTATCACCTGAACAATGTCCATTGATCAATGCTCCGAGAATGGCGAACAACACTCCGAATCCGAGCATGTAAATTGGTTCGTTGTTCTTACCGCCGCCACTGGCAACGATCTTGCCAAGGACGATTCCAATTACACTAAAGAAGAAGCCAAACAACCACACGAACATAAATCACCCCATCGAAATCCGGCAACTGGTATCAACATTGTGCCTCACTCCGCCTTAAGTGTTAGAGAGAGTTTGCATTGCACTCCATCTTCTAGGAGCTCGACGAACTTACTGGTACTGCCAAGCACTATGATGTGACATGCTTTGCCTTCTTTCACGCACCTTGCCTCTATGGTCATTCCGGGCAGGAAGGCTGAGGGTTCAGCAATCATTGAAATGATTCGATGTGGGTTTATTGGTTGCTTCAGTACCCACTCGAACGTCATTGGATTATCAATCTTCTTTGTTCTGGTTGAAAGGTATCCATGCTGTGTCACGATGGTCTGGCCGCTAGTCTCGGCCTGGACCACTTCCCGGATGACATCCTTCGCAAACTGCTTGCCAAAATAGACTGCCCCGCCCAACGCACCAATAAGTATTAAAAGGCTTAGTAAGGCGATCCATTGCACCGCTTGGATTCCGCTTCTTAATGAATGTACTCGCAACCTAAGAATAGATGTTTCTTTTTTTAACTCCATCAATTCAGCCGCAATCAATGCAGTACTCTGATTAACGCTCGACACTTGCGTGGCGAGTGCTGTCAAGCGAACTGGATACTTCCATTTGCAATCTCCCTATTGAGTCACAGGCAGGTTTAGCTCACATTGTGTTGCTTTTCCCGAGCGCTAAAAGTAGTGACCCGCTCACCACAGTTGGCTGATCTGCATCGGGATAATCGTTGTCGTCAAATGTCGGTCCTTCAAGACAGGATAGCTAGGTACATCGCATTGATTCACTTGACTATGGTCGTCGCGGTGCTTTGAACTTGGATTTCAACAGCTTCCAGAACTCCTTGAATGGTTCTTGTGCTTCAGGATAGACGATTAACACTGCTATCGATGCAGCAATGAGAATCGTCGCTATCACCAGCAATGTTCGCGCTGTCTTGGAACTAAAGAGTGAAGGACGAACCACTCTCATCGGAAAGTCACAAGTAGGGCAGTAGCTGTAATTGCCTTCCTGTTCATCGACAAACGATAAGTCTCTTCCGCATCGCTGGCATTTGAGCTTAATCATCGGCTCCCCCAATTGCCGAGAGTTGGCTCAATCAGATGAAACCTGACGTTAACAAACTCCTTTCTTTCACCACTCCACCAGATATTGGTCAATACGGGCTTAATGAAATTGAAGTTACCTCGCTTGGTGATTCGGTCAGCTATCTCTGGCGCAAGGTGTCCAAGCAAATACTTCTTTTTGGAGAACCAGCCGCCGCTAATGCCTATCACCTTGATTGCGTTACGGTACTTGGGATGTTTCCTATCCTTTTGCAGTGCCAATGATTGGTTTGTACCTGCAGCGAACTGCTTTGCATCTTCAAGGAAAAAATGAATGCCTGTCACTTCAGCATTTTCAAAACATGTTCGATAACCAGGCACAACTCTGGTCGGAAATGCAAGGTCGTGTTGCATGCGATTCGTCCTCCCGCACGATAAGCTAATGGCCTTCCAGGATTTCACCCTGTGGCGGGCGGGCGATATTTCAGTTTGATGGCTTTCACCTGGAGCGGCACAGGGCGTGTTGACTCTAAATCATCCGGAACAATGAATCTAGCACCACAGGAGCAACGCGCCTTCTTTCCGATATTCTCTTTAAGCGACTTCAGCTTATTGCCGCATGAAGAGCATTTGAACCGAATGAACGTGGCTGGCATCGTTTGGACATTTGAGCGAGGAGAAGCTCACTAAGTATTGGTCAAAGGTTTGGGATATGCAAGCATGAAGGTTACTCAAAATCTCGAAAGCTTAGTTCTTATTCCCCAGTTGCATATGCATGATACAAATGATTCGAACTCATGCTGGCGGATCAAACCTTCCATATTTCCAAGAACCCCTACTTTCGAGCAGGGCGAAGCAGTCATTCAACATCTGCACCATCTAAGTAGGTTTCCAGGCATTCAGCCACAGTACTCTCCGAACCGATCGCTAAATCCAAGGGTGTTACCCTGGCGTTCCAGCTTTGCATGATTTCCCAAAGCTGGTCTCGTTGGGTCTTGGTCAAGGAAGTCACGAATGACTCGATTGCTTCTTCGGGCATGATAAGACTCCACTGGTCTGATACCTCACCTACCGGGCCTCCCGGTTGATACGCTACTTTTTCTTCAGCTCTTCAATCATATCCAAACTGCGCTCCAGTTGCTCATAACCACCCGCCGCGACTACAATCGGTTTGATCACTCCGAGTAGTTTTCGCACCTCTTTGATGCCGCTATGCTGCTTGGCCAAGGCATAGACGCTCTGCAGTTGCTCAAGGGTTACCGTGCCAGTTGACTTCCTAGTCTTTTTGTTCGTTTTCGTGAGTCCAGCTTGTTTCTTTGCAAGGTATGCTGCGGGTTGCGAGATTGGCATCCCGTGGGTTTTCTCGAAACTTGCTACAAACTCAGCTAGCTTTGCCTCAGGCATCACCTGCCAAAGTTCCGTAGCTAGGATCATTTTCTGATTTTTGGCTTTGGGCATTGTTGGGCCTTCATTCGAAGCAAGGACTAGTTCAAGGGTCAATAGCACGTACACACTCATCTTACTCAGATTTATACTTGAAACGCGACTTTCTCATGACAACCAAGTTCCCTTATTCCTTCTGAATCTGTCCTCCCTTCTTCCCACATCCCTCTAACTGTCATCCTGCGTAAGAAGCATCACATCGGTGCCGCACGCACCAGGAGACAGAGACATGGCGAACAAGAAGCTGAAAGTCGGTGGTGGGGAGTTGAAACTGCCGGCCAAGAAGGCCAATAGCGAGAAGAAGCCCAAGTGGCAGGCGAAGACGGGGAAGAAGGTGAAGGTTGAGGCGGTGGCTGAGTTGCCGGAAATTGTCGAAACTCCCGTGATAGACGAGTCCCCTACTCTGCCACCAGAACCCGCCGAGACGCCCCACGTGGCCACAACTTCCGAGGCTGTGGAGAATGAGCCAACCACAACGGGCGAGGTGGCAACGACGCATGATCTGGAGCCTACCCCTACCGAATTACCACCAGTCGAGACTCCAACCACAACCAACGAATCCGCTCCCAAGAAACCCCGCAAGCTAAAGGTCCAGGCCGACCTCAAGCCCAAGAAGCTCAGCATGATCAAGGCGGCGCTTCAGGTGTTGCAGGATCGTAAGGCGGCGATGACATGCCCGGAGTTAATTGATGTCATGGCCACGGAGGGGTTGTGGACTAGCCCAGGCGGCAAGACGCCGGCGGCGACTCTGTATGCAGCAATCAGTCGGAGCATCAAAGATTTGGGGAAGGCTTCGCCGTTCAAGAAGGCGGAGAGGGGGAAGTTTGAGGCGAAGATACTGGCGAAGGTGTAGCGGAGACGTGAGTTTCTGTTGTTAACGGCGACGGGTGAGCTTAGCTCGCCCGTTTGCTTTTTCCATACACATATCTTAAGTATTCGTGCATTCGGGCATGTTTACTGCATAGTAATCCTTCAACACTTGGAGTCAGACTCATGTCAACTATTGAATGGTTCGTACTAGCTGTAATTGGGCTAATAGTTTCGACTATCGTTGGCGTTTCACTCTTCAAAACCCGTAAAGATGAAGAGAAAGTGAATGCAATTGAGCAGCCGAGTGATCGTACTCAAGAGACCCAAGTGATGACCGGCCGACCAGAAGCTCCGATAAATAACCCGATACAGAAACCTGTTGCCTAATAACCTACTTCAAGATGCTTTCTTCCCGTCGCCACATTTCAGCTAGTCACTTATTTCCTCGAGCGTTGCTCATCCCAAAAGAAAATTAGGAGGCAATCATGACTAACAGTAGCTTAGCCACCTATCTGAACGATCATTTATCAGGATCAGTGTTAGCTCTGGAACTCCTTCAACATCTTCATCAGCTGCCGCCAGAAGGAGAACTCAAAGGATTCTTAGTAAAGCTAGAAAACGACATCAAAGCTGATCGTGTCGTACTAGAAGCGATAATGAATAGCCTGCAAGTTGCACCAAGCACGCCTCGAAAGATGATCGCTTGGCTGACTGAAAAGGCACTTCAGGTGAAATTATGGACTGATGCCAAGCAAGATGGGGGTCTAAAGCTCTTAGAAGCTATGGAGGGAATAACACTTGGCATTGAAGGTAAAAGATTGTTGTGGATGACTCTCTCAGGAGTCAAGGAAATCTACCCGGAGTTGCTAACATTCAACTTTGAGCAGTTAGCCATGAGAGCTGTTACCCAACGCCAAAGTGTAGAAAGTGTTCGGCTTAACGCTGCGGGGATGGCCTTCGGTAAAACACAAATAACGGATTAATAGCGCCACAGTGTAAGCCGCCATGTCGCTATCAAATGCATGGTCCGGTCCTCACGGTGTGTTATTAGATCCCAATGTGTTAAATATGCGAAATAGGCGTATCAAACTCCTTCTCGGTAACAGACTACTTGTAGAGACAACAGAGTGCGCACCTTTCAGTTGAGGTGATGAATGACAATCAGTCACACTGGGATGGTTTTTCGGCAGCTAACTGATGGCCTACTGCGAGATCAGTCAAGAAAGACTGATGGGACACAGCTAACTGACTTCCTTGAATTTCGTGATGCAAGTTCCTTTAGTGCACTGGTCAAGCGACATAGCTCACTCGTCTGGGGAGTCTGCCGCCGTTTATTAAGCCACCACGATGCTGAGGATGCCTTTCAGGCGGTGTTTCTCGTGTTGTTCAAAAAAGCGAATCACGTTTTGCCACGCGAGCAAATAGCCAACTGGCTCTACGGTGTAGCGTATCATTCCGCTCTACAGGCACGTCGCGCGGATTCAAGCGGCACGACACGAGAGAGGCAGGTAGCTGAAATGCCCAAAGCCGAAGTGATTCATCAACCCTTATGGGATGATCTTAAGGCAATCCTTGACCAGGAATTGAGTTCCCTGCCCGACAAATACCGTTCTGTCATTGTTCTTTCTGACCTGGAGGGAAGAACACGTAAGGATGTTGCGAGACAGCTCAAATGCCCTGAAGGTACTGTCGCTGGCCGACTGGCAAGAGCTCGACTCATGCTGGCAAAACGATTGACGCAGCGCGGAGTTACTGTTTCGGCAGCCGGTTTGACTGCCATGCTTGCCCAAGGACTTGCAAGTGCGCATACACCTTTATCACTGATGACTTCTGTGCTTGAAACATCTGCCACTGTAGCCACACAAGGTGCGATAAATGTGCTAGTCTCGATCAGGTCTGCTGCACTAGCTGACGGAACCTTGAAGGTGATGTTATTAGGCAAACTGAAGGTAGCTTTATTGCTGGGTATCATCCTTACCACTTTTGTTAGCTCCGCATTTCTAGCAATTTACCGAGTTATGGCAGCGGAGGAATCCTCAATCACACAACAAGAGAAACGAACGACAGAGCTACTTGATGCTAAAGCGATCATTCAGAAAGCGGTAGAGGCCTGTCAGAAAGTCAATGTGATTGAATACACCCAGGAACAAAGTCGTGGAGATCAAGCTCCTACTGTGATAGCCAAGATTCGTCATGCCAGGGCTACAGAGCCCAGTGCTGGAATGAGTCCCGGAAAGTATCACATCGAAATCGAAGAGAAAAGCAGTAATGATGGCACTCGGAAGTTCGCATTCTCTTACGATGGTTTAACACTCCGGGGCATAGATCATCAAGCAAAAGTAGTCAAGGTGATCAAGGCACCAGATGAAAGAACTGCTGCAAGCATGAGCTTTTCTCTGGGAGCACCATTGGCGGGTTGTGGACATTTCCTAAGTGAGAAACCATTTGATCGTCAGCTTTCCGATCTGGTCAGCATTGAACAACAGGGCACGCGGGAAATTATGGGAACCGAATGCTATGTTCTTCAAATGGTATGGAAGTTGAATGATCCCGGAGCCGGAAGCAACGAACAAACGACCACTTATTTCATTGGTAAGAAAGACTTCCTGCCTCGAGGGCACGAATCGCGTGGCTATTGCGACTACCTTCGTATTCAGCGCTTCAACGATCCTCAGATCTCATTGGACTTTGCCGTGGCTGCTCCGGATGGGTATGCCGACCAACTCATCACTGGTCAGGAGGCCCAGGCAAAAAATCTTCTGACTGTTGGCACTCTCGCTCCTGATTGGACACTCGCTGACTCGAACGGCAAAAAGTACTCTTTAAAAGACTTGCGTGGTCAATTGGTCGTATTGGATTTCTGGGGCACTTGGTGCCTGCCTTGTAGAAAGGGAATGCCAGCGATCCAAGCCATACATGAAAGGTTCAAAACCAGAGGCGTTGCCGTGTTTGGTATTGCGGTAGCTGACCATGAGGGCGATCCCGTTGGATACATGAAACGTATGAACTTCACTTACGGATTGTTACTCAAAGGTGATTCAGTTGCCGCCGACTACAAGGCATCAATGATGCCAACCGTTTATGTGATTGGAGTAGACGGGAAGATTATGCATGCCGAATCTGGATACAGGGAGAAAGCAAATGAAGACCTCGTCAAACTCATTGAGAGATCGCTGACAGCAAACAAGAAATGAACTTGTAGTGAACGCAACGAGCGGAAGTCAATCGAACAATAACCCCTTACAGATTGGTGGATTTCTTACAGGGGCGCATCTAGGCTTACATTTGGGAGCTGATCCTCAATAAAAACTGACAGACAACGGACTAGACTATGAACCAGTAAAGGATTAAGGCATGGCCGAGATTGTAACCATGGTTGGTAAAATTTGCCTTGTTACTGGAGCAACGGCTGGAATTGGGTTTATCACAGCCCGTGAATTGGCTCGGATGGGTGCCACTGTGGTTCTTGTCGGCCGCAACAAACAGAAATGTGAGAAAGCGGTAGCATACATCCGATCAGCAACTGGAAATAACGCAGTGGAGTATCTTGTTGCAGATCTATCTTCGCAAAGCAACATACGCCGGCTTGTTCGAGAATACCTTTCCCGGCACAGCAGACTGAATGTGCTCATCAATAACGCAGGTGCTTTATTTGCTCATCGACAAGAGTCAGTTGATGGAATAGAAATGACCCTGGCACTCAATCATCTCTCCTATTTCCTCCTGACGACTCTCCTACTTGATACTCTTCAAGCAAGTGCTCCTTGTCGAATCGTGAACGTCTCCTCACATGCTCACGAAATGGTGACGAGTTTCAACTTTGAAGATCCTCAAATGTCTCGTACTGGACTCTTTGGTTACAACCGATCAGAGCCAATAAGTGCTATATATACCTTGTTTGCTCCGATGGTTCATCCGGCGCTGTTGCAATATGCCAGAAGTAAATTGGCTAATTTGCTCTTTGCCTATGAGCTTGCCATGCGCCTTGAAGGTACTGGTGTAACTGTAAATTCCTTGCACCCTGGCTTCGTTCATTCTAGCTTTATGATGGGAAACGGTACACTCGGTGCCTTCATGCGGCTCTGGGCGATATTATTTGGAATAAGTGCGGAAGAAGGTGCTAAGACTTCTATCTACCTGGCATCAGCATCTGAGGTAGAGGGGATAACGGGCAAGCACTTCATGAAATGTCAGCCAACAGCAACCTCACCTGCTTCAAACGATGAAATAGCAGCAAAGCGTTTATGGTTGCTTTCAGAAAAGTTAACCTCAAGCAAAACTTCAGCCCAAGAAGCTCAGCATGATCAAGGCGGCGCTTCAGGTGTTGCAAGATCGCAAGGTGGCGATGACGTGCCCGGAACTCATCGACGTGATGGCTACCGAGGGTTTGTGGACTAGTCCTGGTGGCAAGACGCCTGCGGCCACTTTATATGCGGCCATCAGTCGAAGCATTAAGGATTTGGGGAAAGTATCACCTTTCAGGAAGGCGGAGCGGGGGAAATTTGAGGCGAGGGTGCTGGCGAAAGAGTGAACAGTCGAACGCAAATAAATACGACCCCAAGGTTCTTGGGGTCGTTTGTTGTTTACAATCCCGTGTGAAGTTTACTCACCCGTATTGCTTTCGGTTTTCGTTTGATCGTTCAGACCAGCAGTCGATGTGAGCCTTTGGCTATCTCAGATTTATCAATGCCGAATATAGGTTGATGCTAGACAGGTACTTGACAATACATATTCCATTAATTACGATTATTGGAATGAACAAGCTATCTCTGCCAGATAAAGGAAAGTCAAAACGCCTGCAAGCCCTAAAGGCCGTTGCATCCCCGATTCGGCAGGAACTCCTCTCCGCTGTGGCAGAAGGTGCTGCTTCGGTGCGAGAGCTTAGCGAAAGATTGGGACGGTCTCGGCAAGCACTACATTTTCATATCAGTCTACTTGAGAAAGCGGGACTAGTGCGAATGATTGAGATGCGTGGCGTAGGCCGGGATCAGGAACGTGTTTATGGTCTGCACCACCCACTATCTGTTCTGAAACAATCTGAGCTGACCTCTCGCGAGCGTCTGCAGGCCAGCAAAGCAGCGAATGCCATGTTGCGTCTGACCCAGCGGGAACTGACCCGATCGATAACATCCGATTGTGGAGAACCTCCCTGCTCGGTGGCTATCCGGGCCAAAGCTCGACTGGACGAAGCCTGGCCAAGCGCAGGCCAGGAAGTTAATTATGCAGATCGTCAGTTTGTTCCGTGAGGCCAAAGGAAAGAACCGGGACTGTCCGTTCTTTGCAGCAGCTCTGGTGCTGACTCCGTCATCTGAGTCGGGGGATACTATGAAATGCCAGGGCCGAAATACTCGCTCCAGAAAAGGAACCGAATGATGTCTCTGACGCCGTTGGATCACTTCCTGGCACTGGTGCTGCTGCTCCTCTCGCTGGAAGGCAAATGGCAAATGAGTCATCTCGCCTCGATGCTCAAACACGGGTTGTCCTATGCTCGTGTGCAGATTTATTACGAGACTATCTACATGCAATGGGTGATGGCCATCTGGCTTCTATTAACCTGGCTGACGCTCGATCGCGCCTGGAATGCACTTGGCTTCTCCTTCGGTAATGGGCTCAGTTGGATAGTTGGGCCCGCAGTGCTGGTGTGGTGGTGCTGTTGCTTTACGCCCAGCGTCGTTCGATCATGGCAGTGCCGCTAGAGAAATTGGATAAAGTACGACAGAGACTGGGTGAAGCTCTAGCAATTCTGCCACGGACATCGCAAGAATATCGCTGGTTCGCCACACTGTCAATCACCGCAGGCTGCTGCGAAGAGTTGCTCTATCGAGGATTTCTAATCTGGTACCTCAACCACTGGTGCCCGCCCATTTTCTCACTGACTCTCTCCTGCACAGTTTTTGGCTTAGCTCACTACTATCAAGGGCTGTCTGGCATATTGAAGACCGGCATCGTGGGCTTACTAATGGGCATTGTGTATTTAGTGACAGAATCCCTACTCTGGCCAGTGATTGCTCATGTGCTAATCGACCTTGGCGCAGGTTGGGCAAGCAGTGCGTTGCTGAGAGGTGAGGAATCACAAGCGATCGAAAAGTGATTACAGTTCCTAGGGGGATCGGTTGTGAGCTAATCGATTCTAACCCCCGAAAGCTCAAAGTCCAAGCTGACCTCAAGCCCAAGAAGCTCAGCATGATTAAGGTGGCGCTTCAGGTGTTACAGGATCGCAAGGTAGCGATGACGTGTTCGGAGATAATTGACGTGATGGCCACGGAGGGGTTGTGGACCAGTCCGGGAGGGAAGACTCCGGCGGCAACTTTGTATGCCGCAATCAGCCGGATCATCAAGGATTTGGGAAAGGGTTCGCCATTTCGCAAGTTGGAGCGGGGGAAGTTTGAGGCGAAGGAATGACCACGAACATCAAACGAAACAGGCGCTGCTAATCTCCAGCACTGTTGTTATTTATTAGATGACACGTGCCAGATCACTTCTTTCGAGTTAACTCGACCTTGCCTGCTTCGTTGCTCATGGCAAAGTTTTTGTCATCGAGCTTATCAATGGTCAGATCGATTGCGTGCTCATCATTCTCGACTTTTACCTTCAACTTCAACTTCTTGCCCTCAATCTTGTAAGTACCCTCAATGTTATGATCACCGGTGACTTTAAGTTTGCCGTCCTTGGAAAACTCCACGGTACCGCCCTTGGGTGGACCACCTGCATGAGTACTCGTGACTTCCCAAGTTCCCACTGCAAGCTTGGCAAATTCATCCTTCTTGTCGTCAGCGATACCTACCGAACTGATAAGAAACAATGCCATACCTAACGTCATTTGCATGACCTTCTTCATGATTGCCTCCCTTGGTGTGTTTATTTGACGATGGGGCTAAGTTAAGAGGACACGTCGGACTAGACAAGGATGTGAGGGCCACCATCTCGCGTTCTATCAAAGACCTGGGCCGATCCTCGCCGTTCAAGAAGACGGAGAGCGGGAGGTTCGAAGTCAAACCACTGCCGAAGGATAACTGAAGAATCCGCGTGCTTACCTTCCTATCTGGAAGGCCACAAAGCTATTGGAACAGCACGAAGGTCTAATCATCGTTTTCCACTCTTGCTGGCAATCCGCCAGGGCGTCGCTCTCGTCATGCTGGGGTTCCAGGCTCGTACCAACGGCTTGGCCTTCTCACCTCATTGCATCTGGAGTTCAGCCATGAACCGCACTGACGCGCCAACACGCGCGAGCCTATCTTTCTGCTTCCACTGCACCTTGAAAAAGAATGCTATCCGATCACTCTCTGCCCTTCTACTGTGTCCCGCCGTTCTCGGCTTTGCTCTTGTCGGTCGTGCCGACGAGTGGCCGCAGTGGCGAGGTAACGGAACGGGAATCGTCGAAGGAACGCCCTTGCCCACGGAGTGGGGACCTGGCAAGAACGTCGCATGGAAAGTTAAGATTCCGGGCGTCGCCTGGTCATCGCCGGTAGTCTGGGGTGATAAGGTTTTCGTCACGACGGCCGTCACCAACAATCAATTCAAGCCCGTTCCACCAGGTAAGGCTTTACCTGGGAAAGCCCCACCCAAGGTTCCACCAAAATCTGGAAGTGACTCAAACGCGATTTATCAATGGGGTGTTCTCTGCCTCGACCGGCAGAGCGGGAAGGTGATCTGGAAACAGGAGGCGCTGAAAGACAAACCGCGGATTACTATCGCTCCTTACAACACATACGCCACAGAGACGCCGGTGACCGACGGCGAGCGGGTGTATGCATACTTCGGGATGCACGGCGTCTACTGTTACGACATGGTGGGCAAGCTGCTGTGGAAAAAAGACCTAGGCGCGTTTCCGACGAAGTCCAAGCATGGCACCGCCAGTTCCCCAGTCCTGGACGGTGACCGCCTCTTCCTTCAGATCGATAACGAGGAGAAATCATTCCTCGTCGCGCTGGACAAGAAATCGGGAGAAGAAGTCTGGCGCGTGGACCGGGATGAGCAAACAGTATATGGCAGCCCGATCATCTGGAAGAACAAGATGCGCACGGAACTGGTGACGCCTGGAAGCCAGAAAGTGCGGTCGTATGATCCGGCCACGGGTCGGGTCTTGTGGGAGCTCGCCGCCTACGGTGGCGGTTGCACCACCACGCCCGTGGCGGATGCAGACAAACTCTACGCCCTCCTGCAAGGTGCATCACCCAATGGCCCAGGCGGTGGGCAAGGCGGACTCTTCGCAGTAAAGGCGGGTGCCTCGGGCGACATCTCACTCAAACCCGGAGAAAACACCAATGCCGGCATCGTCTGGTCAGCGGCGCGTCCTGCTGGATCGGACACCTCTCCACTTGTCTACCTCGGACACATTTACGTCTTTTCCCGCAATGGCGCCATCTTGTCGTGCTACGACACTGCGACGGGTAAGCAGGTCTATCGCGAGCGAGTGACCGGCGCCAAGAATATCTGGGCCTCCCCGTGGGGGAATGACGGGAAAGTGTTTATTCTCGACGACTCGGGGACTACCGTTGTGCTACAGACGGGTCCTACCTTCAAGGTACTCCGAAAGAACACTCTGGACGATACGACTTGGGCCACTCCCGCTGCGGCTGATGGGGCAATCTACTTGCGCGGTTTGGACTATCTCTATTGCATCAAATCCTAGACTTCGCCCTGTCCAAGCTGTGTGCTAACAGTTTCAACAACATACCCATCCACCTTTTGGAGAATCATATGCGTTCGTGGTTGCTAGTTCTGCTCGTCTTGATGTCGATCCACTCCCCGCTCGCCAGCCAACAGGGGCAAGGCGAGTCCGTAAAGATAACGGCCGAGGAGCGCGGTGAAGCGATCTCGGCCGTCGCGAAGGCGTTTGATTCGCACTATGTCTTCCCCGAGGTCGCGGTTAAGGTGAAGGCAACGCTCGAGGCAGAGAAGAATAAGGGTCGGTATGCGAACATCAGGACGGGGCCGGAACTCGCACGAGTGCTATCTGTTCATCTGCAAGAGATAACTAAGGACAGGCACATCCGTGTGAACTACTCCTCGAAGAAGTTGCCCGGACCGAGGCCCGACATGTTGCCCGATCCTGACACAGGCCTTTCTGTGGAGGAGAAGTATGAACGAATGCTAGAGATGACGCGGATCGACAACGCGGGCTATGTCAAAGTCGAACGACTGCCGGGGAACATCGGCTATATTCGTCAGGATGGTTTCGTACATCCTCACGCCAACCGAGAACCACTTGAGGCTGCGATGGCGTTCGTGAAAAACACTGACGCCCTGATTCTTGACCTCCGCTACAACATCGGCGGACCTTCGTGGACGGTTCGTGACGTGTGCAGTTGCTTCTTCGCAGACGACAAGCCGGTGCTGCTTAGCACCATCAAGGCTACTCGAATGGGCCTCACGGAAGAGTTCTGGACCGATAAGGAAGTACCAGGCCCGCGGTACCTAGACAAGCCGGTCTTCGTACTGACTAGCGCCTATACCTCCTCCGGAGCCGAGGAGTGCGCCTACAACTTCCAAGCGCAGAAGCGGGCCACAATAGTCGGCAAGACGACCGCCGATGGCCCCAACCCCACCAGTAATGTTCCTGCCGCCGACCACTACCTAATCTCCATTCCTACTGGCCAGGTCATCAACCCCGTGACCAAAACCAACTGGATAGGTGTGGGCGTGAAGCCGGATCTGGCCGTGGACGCCGACAAGGCCCTCGATACCGCCTGTGATCTGGCGGTCAAGGTACTACTTGATTCAAAGGACGAGAAGGTCCGCGCGGGTAAAGGCAGACATCGACGGTGTGCCGCGTAGGCTGCGCAACACCGAAGAACGACGGCAGGCGACACTGAAGGAGAGGCAATCTAAATAAGGAGTCAGGCGTCGGAAGTTACACCAATCTATTCACACTCATCTTACGGGAGAATCTGATGCGCTCGTGGTTGCTCGGTCTGTTCGTCACGATTTCTATCAACTCGCCACTCGCTGCCCAACAGGGACAGGACAAATCTCTCCTCCCGATAACTGTTGAGCAGCGAGGAAAGGCCATCTCGGCCATCGCGGAGAAGTTTGACGAGCGTTATGTATTTCCCGATGTGGCCGCCAAGGTCAAGGCAGCCCTCGAGGCGGAGAAAGACAAAGGTCGGTATGCGAACATCACGACGGGGCAGGAACTCGCTCGTGTGCTTACGATACATCTTCAAGAGATGACCAAGGACAAGCACGTCCGCGTCAACTGTTCGACTAAAAAAATGGCCGACCCGAGGCCGACGCAGACACCCGACCCAACCAAAGAGCTTTCGATGGAGGAAAAGTATGAGCGTATGATGGCCAGCGTGCGGGTTCACAACGCGGGGTACACCAAAGTCGAGCGGCTACCGGGCAATATCGGATACATTCGCCTGGACGGCTTCATGCACCCTCACGCCAACCGTGAGCCACTACAGGCGTCGATGGCGTTCGTGAAGAACACCGACGCCCTGATTCTCGATCTCCGCTACAACGCCGGCGGACCGCCTTGGACGGTCCGTGACGTGTGCACTTACTTCTTCGCCGGGGATAAGCCCGTGTTGCTAAACACCATCAAAGCTCGCCGTCAGGACTTCACGGAAGAGTTCTGGACTTGGAATGACAAGGAGGTGCCCGGCCCGCGCTATCTCGGTAAGCCAGTCTTCGTGCTGACCAGTGCCTATACCTTCTCCGGAGCCGAGGAGTGCGCATACGATCTCCAGTCGCAGAAGCGGGCCACAGTTGTCGGCGAGACAACCGGCGGCGGTGCCAACGCAGGCATCGACATACTCGTCGCCGACCACTACATGGTGAATATCCCCACTGGCCAAGCCATCAACCCAGTGACCAAGACCACTTGGGAACGTACGGGAGTAAGGCCCGACGTGGAAGTCGACGCTGACAAAGCCCTCGATACCGCCCGTGAGTTGGCGGTCAAGAGTCTGATGGATTCCAAGGATGAGAAGTTACGTGTGCGAGTGATGGCGGATATCGACGGGGTGTCGCGCCGGTTGCGCAACGTCGAGGAACGCCGACTGGCAACAATAAAGGAGCGGCAATCAAAGAAGCAGTAAGGATGCAGAGCTTCTTTACCTCAGGCGAAAGTCGAGGGCAATGTCTATTTCGTGACAAAAGGTAGGACCTTCTGAAGTCCTGCACAACCGTTTGGGGCGATGAAGATACCCCACGCTTACACGATCATTGTAAGGCACCGTATGTTAACAAAGACAAGGAATCGATAATTCATTACACCCTGGAATAATAACACTTACAACGGAGTTCACATGATATTCCCGAGTATTCTTGCATGTCTAATTTCATCATCACTCATTCCCTTTCCGAGGGAACAACTACAGAACGCCGATTTTGAATCGGTATTCCTGGCCAGATTCCTCCAAAGTGGACTCTTCGTGATTTTTCGACTGCTCAGGGATTCACAGCTAAATTAACCGATCAGAACCCGGCAATGGGTCGTCAATGCCTGGAACTGTCACGTCCCGATTTCCAAACATTTGGACAGTACGTTGCTGTATCGCAATGGACACAAGCGACTGAGATTCGAGGCAAGCGAGTGAAGTTTCAGGCGATGATCCGATCCAGCGGTCTTGCAGGATTTTCCAATGCTGGACTGTTCGCTCGCGTTCACCGACCTTCCTTCGGTTCAGGACAATGTTCGGAACTCAACGAGAAGCCTGATCTAGCAAATAAATGGGTTTCCCAATCAGTTATTGTGGATGTGGCCATTGATGCTGAACAAATCGAAGTTGGCTTTGTACTGCACATGGCTGGTACTGCGTGGTTTGACAATGCGCATCTCGAAATCCTGGGGCCCGCTAACATTGGCAATGAACCTCCAGCCGTGCTGACAGGTCGTGGCTTGGTCAATCTTGAGGCTTTCACTCGGCTCAGTGCTTATCTCCGGTTTTTTCACCCTTCCGACGAGTCTGCTGCCCTCGATTGGGATCGATTTGTGGTAGGGCAGATCCTTTTCATCGAGACTGCTCTTACCCCAAAAGAACTAGCCGAACGGCTAGAGACCCTTTATCGACCGATTGCACCAACTCTTCAAGTTTATGCCACAGGTACTGCTGCTCCTTTGGTTCAGGGGTTGGCCCCACCAACAGGAGGAAGCGGTTTTAGGACAATTGCTTGGCGACATATAGGTGCCGCTCCTAACGGACCACATAGCCACTATCGGCACTTTCGTGTCGCCGATCGCGACTTGGAAGGAGGGTCTCCCATCCCCATCAGTCCAGACCCGTTAAGGAGGCCGTCAGAGCTTTTCGAAGTGGACTTAGGTGGTGGTGTCTCATGCCGGTTTCCGCTGACTCTCTATGCGGATGCGAAAGGCACGCTGCCACGAGCATCTGCCAGGTTGCGTCCATCAAGCAAACCTCAGGACTTTCCGCCGTCAGGAGAAGACCGAGCCACTCGATTAGCCTGCGTGTGTTTGAGCTGGGGCGTGCTCCAACACTTCTATCCCTATTTTGAGGAAACACAAGCTAACTGGCCGGCTGCATTACGTGAAGCACTGCAAAGTGGGAGTAGTGACCGCGATGCAACCGAGTTTCATCTGACACTCCGAAAGCTTGTTGCCCAATTGAAAGACAGTCATGGGGCGGTACGACCTGGAAGCGGAGCGATTCGAAATAATGGTGCTTTGCCATTTTCCTGGGACATTGTTGAAGATAAGCTGGCAGTGACCTGGGTTGAGCCACGCTCCGATTGCCCAGTGAAAGTGGGCGACGTGGTGGAATCCATTGACGGCATCGCCACCGCAAAAAAGGTACAAGATGCCCAGCGATTAGCTAGTGGAGCAACTCCCGAGCATCGAAGGTATCGAACTTGTGCAGACCTCAGAGTGGGTCCGGCTGGAAAACCTGTTTCTCTGGAAGCCCGGTCTCCTCAGGGAGACCTAAGAAAACTCATTGTGAGCTTCCAACCTGCAGATGAGTCGCCTCTGCGTGGACCTTCCATGCGCGAACCCAAGTTAGAACGGTTTGCTCGGCTTGCACCAGGAGTTGTTTACATCGATTTAGATCGTTATCGAGATCAAGACTTTGAGAAAGTCATGGCTGATGCAAAGAAAGAAGATGGTGTCGTGTTTGATCTTCGTGGTTATCCGCAAGTCGGAACTTACTGGCTGCGATTGTTAGCCAAAAAACCTTTAGTACAGGACCAATATAGCCTCGTGATCACCCAACTCCCAGATCGCATGGGAATTGCACTCGATAGCTATAAGTCTCCCATACTGTCACCACTTCCTGGTTGGTCAAAGACCAAAGTGGCATTCGTTACTGACGGACGCGCTGTCAGTTATGCAGAAACCTTCCTGGCAATTGTGGATAACATGAAGCTGGCTCCCATTGTGGGTGAACCGACTGCAGGGAGCAATGGGGTCATTGCTCTCTACGTACTTCCAGATGGCTCCCGGATCTCCTGGACCGGGCAGAAAGCCATTCGTGCCGATGGCTCTCAACTACATGGCATTGGTATCAAACCAACAATCAGCGTGCGACGAACGTTAAAGGGACTTGCCGAAGGACGAGATGAGGCCCTGGAAAAAGCGATTGAACTGGTCACCCCCCGAGGTTGATGTACCTCCTCCAAGGGGTTTTCTGAACGACTCAAGGTATTCCCGATTTTGCCTGGTCAGCCGATGGACGTTACATGATATTCCGAAAGATCAGCAAGGTAATGAGAATTGGCATGTCTACACCATTGATGTTGCTACCGGAGCGGTTCGCGATTTGACACCTTACCCGTGCGTTCGTGCGCAAGAGATTCTATCAGGTGCTCAAAGCAACGAGATCCTGGACGGCCTGAATCGTCATGACCGTAAGGTATTTGACCTCTATCGGATAAACCTCGATACAGCAGTCAGCACTCTAGATGCAGAGAATCCCGGCGCCGTGATTTCCTGGAATACTGACGGTAATGGCGTGGTACGGGCCTGTACCACCTTCGGTGGAAAAGATGCCCACACCACTATTCGCGTCCGCGATGATGCAAAAAGTCCATGGCGTGACCTGTTAACCATTCCTTTTGCCGACTGCTGCTTCTATGGGCAAGTCAACGGTGGGTCGCTGTTGGCCGGATTTGCTCCCGGCGGAAAGAGTGTTTACGTCGTAAACCCGTTAGATAGTGACAAGACCAGACTGGTAGAACTAGATTGCTTGACGGGTCGTGAGATTCGAGAGATTGCTTCCGACCTCCGTTGCGATGTCTAATATGAGATAGGGAGAGGCTTAGCTGAATTCAGGCCAGGTGTTATTGCTGAACCGTTGACGGGTAGGAGGATCAGGAGCACGGCGCGTTTACTTCGAGCTGCCTGAGCAACGGCAAGTGTGGGCAGAGTTTGCTGGAGGATCGGACAAGGCCATTGCAACCGCTATCGGAACGGTTGAGCCCAAACTACGGTGGGTGCGACACGCGGGGGACAGTATTACTCTGGAATGAGAAACCGGAATGAGCATGGTAACCATAGATGAGCATGGTAACCATAGATGATGCAATCGAGGCAATCCGCCACGTGGTTCAGACTCACGGTGACGAAGGGACACGGCTGGGTCAAGCTGCGTGTCGTGACAGCATAGATTGGTTCGGCAGCCTACTCGGCTGGACTTGGCCGTCCAGTTATTCTGACCTGCTGCTTCAGCACGACGGTGTCGTGGTGCAAGACGCAATTCTTTTTAGTTTCCTGGAGAGCATCTAGCACTTCATGCCATTTCATGCTGCGTGGCATCGGCCTACTGGCTATTAGCCGATTGCGGCCGATGGTTGCGGCAACTACTTCGCTCTCTCAATGGGACACAAGAATTCCGAGGGCCAATGTCCCGTAGTTTTCATTGATCTATCCGAGACGATGGACGAACCCACCTCAACAATAGCCTCCTGCTGTGCGAGTTTCGTTTGCTCCCTCATGCAGACCCAATGTAAGCGACTGAAGTGTTCAGGTCTGGACGCCATATCCACTCCAACATTTGAGCTCTCCAGATGAGTTTCATGACTACGCTATACTCGATAGATTACACGGCCGTATTTGCGGCAATAGGCTCGAACGATACCGCTCTTCAAGATCGTGCGCTGGCAATGATCCCGCCGACCGTTCCCCCAGGGCACCATGTCGTCCTGACGGAATCCGGAGATGTCGTCTTCGAGGGCAAACCGATGACTGAGGCAGCGTTTTCTGCCGAGATCCGTAAGCCTCGCCATCAGAAGATATGCCTTATCTGTCACGATCATCGCGTAGGAAACCGCGAGGAGCGTGTTGCAAAATCTGCGGATCTGAACTCCGTTGTGCTGGCAGCCCATAACGAGGGTATCATCAGCGGCCTCCACTGTTGGCAGCCGCACGAATGGCCCGATGAGAATCAAGCAGACATAAAACAAGCAATAGCCGACCTTATCACAGGCACACGTGTGAACTCAACCGGGGATTGCCGGTACCTCTACGCTGATCCACTAGAGGTACTTTGTACCCTGAGCAGTGCCCCCAGTCTGAGCCTGGTGGGTGGCTTACAGCCGATGCTTCTTCACTTAGGCCTCGATGTTCCGTTCTCCAAGTCCAGGGTGCCACTTGACCTACTGCCGGGCAATGCGCTGGTTTCCTATCTCACAAACGAACAAGTGCAATCGGAAGCCGATTGAGTAGCCCACCTTGATTTGTCATCATCTCAGCGACCTCACATTGAAGCTGCACGGAAGGAATATGCAAGCTTCATAGCAACTGCGGCTGCTGAACGGAGAGCCGTTATAGCCTTTGGCCGAATGAACAATTCCCCATTAATTAACTTTGTTGGCCTGAGTGGTCCCACTTCAGGAGAGATTGCTCAACATCGAGAAAAGGCCGCCCAGATGATTTTCCGGATCGAAGGCCATCCCAGTGTTTTCATTCAGCCTTCGCGTGGGATACCTTACGTCTAACTTGTTCAGAAGGTTTATGGTCTTCATGTAGACGATGATTGTGTGGCTGGTTCCTATGAATGGACCAATCCCAGCGACTCCTGGCCTGAAGAGCTGAGGCTTTCTGAGAACTTTGCTATTTCGGAGGACTGCCTCCAGGTAGACCCAGGGTGGTGGCACGACAGCTATGCGAATGCCTGGTATGTGTTTCATCCCGAGATGGTCGCCAATCATTTGCCGGCGATAACTCTTGGATCGGGCCATACCTTGGCCTCAAAGAACCAGCCAGACCGGCAGATGAGTAGTCAATCGAACAGGTCTGAATAAGTAAACGAATATTCAACACAGGTATGTTCATATCGTTGAGCAGGTTAGGGAAGGCGTCGGGCAAATGCTTCGGTTTCAGTTGAGCTAATGAATAGTTGCAGCCAGGTTGTGCAGCAGTGGTTCCTTCCCAGAATCGACACTTTATTGGAAAAAATGATGGCGTTGCTGCCACCCGGCTTTCGTACTCCTCTGGCTGGAAGGGGCTCTCCTAACATCAACAACCGGGTCTACGTTTATAGATACACGAGAAATGGGGGCTAAGAAAAAGTAGCAGTGAATTGAATCAGCTTAGAATCTAATCATGACTTACCCTGCTATTTGATAGGGTAGGCTCCCTGGCTTTTATGCCATCTATTAAGCGTATTTGGGATCCGAGCATGCAAACCTATGTTAATTGCTTTCCGCTGATGGATGCGGCATGGAAATATCGTCCCTTCTCTTTTGATTCAATACAGTCTGATTAATGGGGAACATTCTCTTAAAAATACGCCGAGGCATGGCGCGCTTGGCATGCACTTCACTTTTCGAAGCTTCGACCTCTATCAACTTGGCGTTTTTGAGCTTAATGGTGGTTTGCATTAATGTGATTGTATTAAGGTCTTTGGCCGTTTGGGCAAACTGCTTACGAACGAGTGTTAGACCTTTCTCGAAGAAGTGTACAGTACCCATATTCAGGGATTCTGACCGTCCTTTCAACAAAGTAGTTGCAATCGCCCTCTCGTAAAAGTGGATCTTCAGCCATAGTAATGCCAGTTGATCAGCCAGAATAATTTCGGCGGTAGAAGCCATGCCCGTGGAACCTTCTTTGATCCTATTCATTACACGCAATACTGATTGATGTTTTAGAATATCACTTTCGGATATGAGTCTCACCCAATCCCGGTATACCATCCTTTTTAAGTTGCCATATGCCTGCCAAATGATGGGTGACTTATCAAGCAGTTCTTGTAGTTGAACTATGCAATCTGGATCTCCGAGTTTAGCACGATCCAGTAGTTCTTCCATCTCTTTTTCCGAAAGAACAGGTTTTGTTGTTTGATCCTGATTCTGGTTCATGTCATTGCACTCATGTACTTGGCTTGTTGAACTCATCGAAATCGAAGAGCAGGCTGTTTTGCATTGTTCAAGTAGAAATAACCTTTGAGCACCTCTCTCCCAGGCTACTTCCATCTCGTTGAGATTGTTAATCCGTATTGCTATTAGCCTGATTTCTTCTTTCTCAAGTGCCAGGCGGCGCCGCATTTGGGAATCTTCTTCTGCAGCTGTTTTTCCGCGTAGTCCTTTCCCGAGATATTCCCTTACAACACGTCCGCCTACCCTATGGCTTCTGGTGTAGTAATTGCCTTTCCCTTTGCGCTTTTCCCAGGCCATATTGACACTCGATTGAAGTTCAATTCATTCGTAACATACTTTTGAGAAGCCGAATACGGCAGTTTCATCTGATGAGTACTATTATATGGCATTAGTGGGATGTAGTGTCCCTTATCAGAAGCCAAACGAATAGTCTGCCATTTTCACAGTCAGTCTGAGTCTGTTGTGTTACATGTTTTCGAAATATACGGTTTCTGATCAATTCAATATATGTCGTTGAAGCTGCTAGCTTTGTCAATATTCCTTAAGCAATCTTTAATGTTAATTTGCGAAGTTTCACCTCGATACCATTCTTATTGAACCACCTACAGTGCGAAGTGATCAGGGGCAACTCAGTTACTCTTAAAGTGTCCCTCACACAATTCAATGATGCGACGACTCGGCTGAAGGATGGGGAAGCCCACTTGCTTCGCCAAGGCTACCAGACACGGTCGCGTCGCCGTTATACGACCACGCCGCAAAAACTCAGGCCATTTCTCAATTTGAAGGTTATTGGATCAAATCTCTTGTGGATTTTTGGATTTCTTTCATTTCGTCGATTGAGGGATCGGTGACATAACACCTATTTTCAACGGGTATTATAGCTCCGGACAAAAAATCCAATCCAGCCTTATATCCAGATGATGATCGTCATCGATTAAGGAGGTTAACTTAATGACAGAGGAATTAATGTCAGCTTCGGATGCCGCTAGGGAGTTATCGCGCCGACTTGGTCAGACAATAGCGCCTCAGAAGATATCGTCGCTTTTTTATAACCGAAGAATTTCCGAGGAGGCTGCACCAATTGTCGGAGGTAGACGCCTGATACCACGCGCGTCACTGGATGTGATACAGACTCTTTTGGCATCCGGAATACATAGGAGTGCAAAATGATTGACATTTCGCAAGAGCGATTAATCCCGCTCCGTGACGTACCTGATTTGGCCTTCATGCCCCGACGAAGACAAGGCAAGAAGCTTAATCAGGCAACTCTGTATCGCTGGGTAGCTCAAGGGTCGAGGGGGCGGCGTCTGGAGACGATGAGGGTCGGTGGTCAGCTATGTACTTCGATCGAGGCACTCCAGAGGTTTTTTACGGATATTGCAAACCCTCCGCACCCAACTCAGCCCGATGTTCATACCTGTCCGAATATTGAGAAAGAACTGGACAAGCTTGGGATCTAATCTCCAACGGCTGTTCATACTAGATCGGGATGCCGATGATATCCAACATACACAAGAAATGCAATGTCACTTATCTGCGGCCGTCACGGATATCCTTCTCCTTCCCTGGAGGCGGCGCCGCATCCGGGTGCAGTCTGGTAAGAAATGCCATTACTCGGCGATCCATCAATGTAAACACCAATGATAATGGCCATTGGTCCGGATCCGAAGAGGCCGAACAGTTTGGGTTCATAATATCGGAGGAGGAAATAGAAACCTTCGAAGGATTCTTGCCGCGAATTACGCGTCTGCTATCTGATGCCGGGTTCGTTGTCGAATTTCGTAATGAGCCGAGAATCGAAGTCGAGAATACTGCTGATCAGGGTGTAATAGACAGCATCATGATGCACCATGAACATCTGATTCGAGTGCTTGCTGATCGACTGGTACGGCTGAGTGTAAAGTCGGAACGTCAAGCACTTGAATACTTGGTACAGGTCTGCCGGTTATACCCTCGAGCACGGTTCGTGGTCATTGCGAGAAACAAGTCGGAAAGCGAAAAAGTCAGATACCATTTAGAACGTTACCTAGGGGAAGCTGTTCGTCGGGGCGGTAGTCTAGGATGCGATGATGCCCGAATCACGGTAGGGCCAGCAACGAAGAAGACACTGAGCTTGGTCACACAGCCTAGCATTCTAGTTGTTCTAAATCTAGATGATCTCTTATGCCAACGCGGCCTGGAAATCCTCGATAGCCAATATCTGCTTCACCTTACGTTTGACAAGGTTATTGGATTCCAGCTCTTAAACCAGGAGCGGCGACATCCGGAATTATTGCGTGAGGCAATCTATGGACCTCTGCGGTATCCGTTCCATCGAGGGCGGCATATGGTGCAGGTGGCCATTGTTCGGCCCCCCCAGCAGGAGTACCCTGATACAGAGAATTTTCTGGAACAGAAACGTTTGTGGATTTGGGAGGCTAGTACCAGGAATAATCGGATCGCCGCCATAGCCAAGGCCATGATTCGGGGACAGATTGGCAGACTTAGGCGCTATGGCTTTGAACAAGAGCTGGCCAGCATTCTCGTGCAGCCTGAGAAGAGGATTGTAGTGCTTGTTGAGGGGCTAGAGCACGCCCGTCGACTACAAGACCTGTTGTCAAATTGTCCGATCTTGGACATAGCGAGCCCCCCACAGTCAGAATTGAACGTACAACTCTCCATAGCGACAGTTTGTTACACAGCATGCCATGGTCTTCATGGTGACGTTGTCCTCCGCGCCACAGGCGGCGTGGATTCACTCCCAAGGTCATGGCTTAAATCTGTCAGCGGTCATCATGACAACTATAGTCAAGTAATTGTCGACTTTGCTGACACAGTTCCACCCATTCTCATGCGTCATTCACAACGGCGGAAGATGGACTATATACAGCACCATTATCGCGTTTCCGATGCTCTGCTGTTAACAGAGCAAGAACCAAATGGAGAGCATTCCATATGATCCAGGATTCAAAAAAACAACATCACTGCCGGGGACCTCCGAGCATTCTGGGAAAAGCCTTATGGACTTTCTTAAGCCCCATACCCTGATTACTTATCCCATAATCAGCCGATCATGCCGGTGAAGACATGAAGATGCATCCCGTCTTAAAAGCCGGACCATCTGAGCGACGAGCACGATAATGTCCCTCTGAGGTTACCCTCCCTGAGAGCGGTGGGAGCCCCAAAACTCTACCAGTGCGAGATTCAATCTCTCTAGGGGGAGTGTAGGAGAGTCTTATATAACAGTGCTCAGCGCTCCGCACGAGAGCCGATTCGCAAATCTAAGCCAGTTTTCTACTTACGTCAATGAGTTGACTGGAGGTTGTAACCTCCAGTCTCATTTTGGAGGTGAACTTTGTACGGTAGGTTTGCCCTTCAAAGCAGATTAGCTCGGTTCAGACATGTCAGACCTGCTTCAATAGAATCCCATCGGAGTAATGTCGCCGCTTTACTGCGCCAACATAAGGCAGATGTCCAGTCACTTGTTGAAAGCAGAACTGATCAAAATCAATTCTATGCCAAGTTGCATGATCGCATTGCCGACTATCGCATGCTTCGCTCGGCTTGGGACTGGCTTAGTACCTACGGTGGCAAGAGTCCTGGCCCTAACGGTCTTACATACGAAGATATAGAGGAGCCCAATCTTTCCCTTCTCTTACGAGAACTCAGCAAGAGCCTTAAACAGGAAAAATACTCATCAAGACCAGGAAGACGGTTTCCCGTCAGCAAAGGGCCAGGGCGTGGCTATCGAATATTAGAAAGGCAGAACATCGAGGACCGCGTTGTCAGCAAAGCAATACTATTGGTCATTGGGCCTTTGCTGGATCATCAGTTCTTGCCCTGCTCCTGGGGGTTCAGACCCCACTTAGATCGTGAAGACGCATTGAACCAGGCGTTTTCCTTTGCGAGGCAAGAGAACCGTCAAGTCTGGGTAGGCGAAGACATCTCGAATGCTTATCCCTCGATCCCGCGAAATCGGTTGCTTGATGTTGTAGCGAGCTACTTGCCCAACCCAAAGGTGGTTAATCTCATTCGACATTGTCTACAGAATAATTCAGATATGCATGGGATCAGCCAGGGTGCTCCCCTCTCGCCACTATTATTGAACCTTTACCTCCATCATTTCTTAGACCGTCACTGGGTGCAAAGGTATCCGAATATTCCTCTCATTCGTTATGTCGACGACATTCTCTTGCTTTGCCGTTGCCAAAGTGAAGCTGAGGAGGCCCACATGGCGCTTTCAGAACTATTAGGTCCGTCAAACATGCACCTCAAAAAAGGAAGATGTGATTCAATTGTAGATCTACGCGAGAATCGACCTATCGATTGGCTTGGTTATCAGATTCGATTTCAGGCAGAGCTGGAGCAACTTCATGTGGGTGTCAGTTCTGAGGGCTGGCACGATCTGGCAGCGCGTTTAGAACTATGCCACACAAAACCATTTGCTTCGTTATGCACAACTCGTTTGATAACTGGATGGATTGATCAGGCTGGAGCCTGTTATGAAGCTCCGCCTGGAGGGCCGGCGTTGATACGACGAATAAGAACAATCGCAGAGGAGCGGGGATTTCAAGAAATACCAACCGAATTTGAGTTGTTGGCTCGTTGGCAAAGGGCACATCAACGATGGGTCAATAAGAATCGGGGCATTTGATTTTGTTTATCAGAATGGCTTTTCTGAGTTTCTATTGAGAGGATTGAATGCAGTTGAAAGAGGCCGTTCAATCTCGATATACGTGCCCTAGGTCTCGTAACTCGACCTGATCGGTACGGACTGGTTCAACGGTACCGACGTCATCAATGTTCTCTAAATCGATCAAGGCATCAACTGTTCTGAGGTACCTAGAAAAAGTCTGTACACTGGGCAGCCTATAGCCGGATGGGCAACCGTTCTCCTGCAACCAATTGTGAGCCTCTTCGGAGCTAAGCTGCTGACGAGTCTCAGTCCTAGCGAACAAACGAGCCAAGTAAGCATTCCTTTCACAACGTTCGCACGCGCTAATGATGATGCGAATTCTATTCTCGACAAGTGTATGTGGACTTAGCAGGGTGAATATTTGTGTAACGGCTGCGTCGACCTTTTCATGGCGTCGATGGGCTGATTCCGCCAGAAAATCCGTACTTAAGCTGTTAACTATTTGGGGAGAAAGGTTCAAAGCATAGACGAACCTGAGTAGTACTTGGCAATGTATGTCCCAGTCAATGTACTGCGATCCAGGCAATACAAGTTCACCTAAATACGGGTCCCGGTCGCAGGGTCTGATCAACTGATCCAAATGGTACCCAAGGTCGTATGCATGATTAGATACTGTTGTATGCATCGGATGTGACCTGAGGTTGTCCATCAATGAGCTTATCGATTCACTAACAATGCCAAAATGATTTGAAATCCGAGAAACTGTTGCACAATCTCCTAATTGACACTCAGCTAACAGCTCGCCGTAGAATTCACTTGCAGATTCAGATCCCAGGACATCAAGAATCAACCGAATCCAATGACTTACTTGAGCCCTCCAACTTCGATCCTGTTCGCGATCAAAGCACAATCTGAGAATCGCAAACAACTCATCGCGGCAATCCTCAACTTCTCGATGGTACTCATTTCGAAAAGAGAACAGATACTGGTTCATCAACCATCGCATTCGGTTCGCCAGGCCACCCAATGCAAAAGATAATGACTTGTTATCTTCTCTCACTCGTGACAGTACTTCATAAAACGCCATGCTACTGCGAACTAAAGTCATGGGGGGAGATGTATCTACAGGGCCTGCTGACATTTCTTACTCCAGTTAATTCAGATTCCGTCTGAGTAGTCCAAGTACAAGCATCCTACAAACCATTGAAAGCAGTCCAACCTTTCGCATTTGTAAAGGAGAAATTTTGTTGTGATTCGGATGGGTGTCTCGTGATTTAGACGCTACGTTTAACCTTACTCTATAATCAACATTTCTAGCAAACTGAGGATCCTGTTCAACATGGGCATTGTGGCATGTCTCCCTAAGAGGAATTGGGCTCCGTGGATTTCACTCATGGCTTAAGTACTGCCCCAACCTTAACTGAGAGCCCTTGTCGCTTCTCAAGAAGCGAGCTGCCTACCTGCAAAAGGAAGTTCGCAACTGATCTAGATGTGCGAAAGTTCGCAAGCAGCATAGGAATCATAATTAATTCTACCCCATCTCCTTCATGACGTTGCATGCTTGGGTAGCATCCTGCTGTGCATATATTTCGGTGACACTCAGGTGTTGTTGTCCCAACACAGCTCGGGCAGCCTCGATTCCATGACTTCTTCGAATCTCAGTTGCAAGAGCATGTCTCAATTGATGGGGAAACCAATGTGGTACCTTGGCACGCTCAGCAGCAAAACGCACAGCACGATAATACGACTTAGGGCCATAAGAGTTCTTGAAACGATCGCTGAGCTTATGCTTCGCTCGTGACACCTGGGAAGGCTGAACCCTGGTTTTGCGAGAGCGACGGAGCTCGCGATAGCGATAGGCCATTGATCTTCTAGGGCTGAAGACTGTTTCATCTGGCTTACAATCCTCGAGATAAGGTTTAAGAACTTCTTGTGCCTTCTTTCCGATGGGGACAATTCGCTCGTAGTCAAGATACCCCGTCTTGTGGTGTACAGGTCGGTACTGCCAGATCTCCCCAGTACGCTCAATGTCACATGGTCGCATCGTGCAGACCTCTCCTGATCTGGCTCCTGTATAGCGTTGAAAGCGGATCATTCCTGCAACATGGTAACTAACAAACTGCAACGTCTTCTCGACAATGTCGTCTGGCACAGGAAGTACTTTCCTACTCTCCTTGGCGTTGGAGCGACCTTTCCTTAATCCTTCAACAGTCATAATCGCCTGATGCACCGTGACTGGTATCAGCTCGTTGCTAGTGGCCCACTTGAAGAGACGGCGAATGATATCCACGCGAGAATTGACTGATCTTCGTGAAAGGGTTTCGGCAAGATGAGATTGGATCGCTTTTAGTGCCAGTGGGCCGAACCGATTAGCTCGTGTCAGTCCGTACATGAGACGCAACCCGCGCAGAGCCAATTTGATCTTTACTATTTCAGAAGGTGATCTCTGGTAGTAGGTCTCACAGTGCTTGAGATAGCCCAGTATCAGTTCGTTAACTGAGGGATCATTATTAAGTAACTGGATAGCAACTGGGCTTGGCTGAGACTTGGCAATAGGTAGAGAACCACGCTGCAACCATTCAGCGATTGTCCGTTTGTAATTCGTCTGACTTTCAGGAGTCCCGTGCAGGCCGAGGTAGTGATCTTTCCCATTCAGCGTGACCACGGCCTGACAGGTTGGTTTATGGAGGCGATAGGAAGGTATTCTTTGAGCTTGTTTCATGGCTAAGATGCGTCCTTAGAACCAAATCCGGTAGTACTACCGGGTATTGGAGGTCTTCAGGCCGCACTCTCGACCATCGAGAGGTAAGTGGAAATACTTTCGGCGTAACGAGTTACGGAGAAAGCCGCCCGTGGGATTTGAACCCACGACCCCCGCTTTACGAAAGCGGTGCTCTACCGCTGAGCTAGGGCGGCGTATCTATCAAGACATCTTCAAGTTTACGGGGTTCGCACTTCACCAGCAATGGTGCCTGGTTCACTTGAGTCGCTTCCTCTTTTTTTGTTCGTGATTATCGTTGGGGAACGATCTGAGGCGTATCCGTCTCGGAGGGGACCAAGCGAAAGAGAGCTGTTGAATGAGCTTCCATGGAATATACGCTGTGCGACTGGTGTCTTGGCCGGGGTTCCAGCAATCGAGGGTAACGGGTATCGAGCACCAGCTCCCACTCGTGTTCCGTTCCCGAATCAGGCAAGCGAAAGGGCATTCCAGACTCGACGGCGTTGAACAGCAGCAGCATCGAATCATCACGCAGCGGGTGACCGTGATCATCCACTTCGTGGAACTGCTCGCCGTCCATCAGCATACCGAAGCACTTCGTCCAGGGGTTGTTCCAGTCGTCCTGGTTCAGGGGCACACCGTCCCAGCGCAGCCAGATCAGTCCCGCCTTGCCGTTCCGAACGGGTGAGTTCTGGAAAAAGTGCCGGCGATGAAATGAAGGATGCTGGTGGTAGAAGTAGTTCAACCCCTTCAGGAAGTTGAGCAGCTCCTGACCCGATTCGCTGAGTTTCCAGTCGAGCCAGGAAAGCGAATTATCCTGGCAGTAAGCGTTGTTGTTTCCCTGCTGGGTACGGCTGAACTCATCGCCGGCGCAAAGCATCGGAACGCCTTGCGAAAGCATGAGCGTGACAAGAAAGTTACGCTCCATCTTTTCCCGTAGGGCTTGAACTTCCGGCGGTGCAAGCAGTCCTTCGACCCCGGCATTCCACGAAAAGTTGGCGTTGTTGCCGTCCCGGTTCTGTTCGCCGTTGGCTTCGTTGTGTTTCTGGTTGAACGAGACCAGATCGTGCAGGGTGAAGCCGTCATGGCAGGTCACGAAATTGACACTGGCATAGGGCCGCTTGCCATGCGCTTCATACAGGTCGCTGGAACCGGTAAGGCGATGCGCCAATTCAGGCACCTGGCCTGGATCGCCACGCCAGAATCGCCGGACGCAGTCACGATACTTCCCGTTCCACTCCCCCCAGAGATTCGGAAAGCCGCCTACCTGGTAGCCATCCGCGCCCAGATCCCAGGGCTCGGCGATGAGCTTGACCTGAGAAATGACCGGATCCTGCAGGATAATGTCAAAGAAAGTGCTCAGACGACTGAACTCCGATAGGCCGCGAGCCAGGGCAGGGGCCAAATCGAAGCGAAAGCCATCCACGTGCATCTCGGTAATCCAGTAACGCAAGCTGTCCATGACCAGTTGCATGGTGCGGGGATGTACGAGATTAGGCGTGTTGCCACAGCCGGAGTAATCGAGGTACTTGCGAGGATCCTCCGGTTTCAGTCGATAATAGCTGGCGTTATCGATCCCTCGAAAGGAGAGGGTGGGGCCAAGCTGGCTGCTCTCGGCGGTGTGGTTGTAAACAACATCCAGTATGACTTCGATGCCGGCCCTGTGCAGCTCTTTCACCATGTGCTTGAACTCACGCACCTGCTCGCCCTGCCTGCCGCCGCCGTTCTGGGCATACCGGCCCATCGGGGCGAAGAACCCAATCGTGTTGTAGCCCCAGTAATTCACCAGCCCCCGTTCGATCAGTGCCGGCTCATCGACGAAGTGCTGGATAGGCAACAGTTCGATGGCGGTCACACCCAGAGACCAGAGATGCTTCATCATCGCCGGATGTGCCAGCCCGGCATAGGTGCCTCGCAACTCCGGTGGCACTTCCGGATGCTGCTGCGTCAGTCCCTTGACGTGGGCTTCATAGATGACCGTCTGATGCCAGGGGATGCGAAGCGGTTTGTCGTGACCCCAGTCGAAAAAACCATCGACCACCAGGCATTTGGGCATCGACGACGCACTGTCTTCGATGCTCATCGACAAATCGGCGTCAGGGTGATCTTTGACAAAGCCGTAAAGAGCCGAGTCATAGGTTACCTCTCCGACGATGGCACGGGCATAGGGATCGAGCAGGAGTTTGTTCGGATTGCATCTCAGACCTTGGAGAGGCTCATACGGCCCAAATACTCGATAGCCATAGAGTTGCCCCGGCTTGATGCCAGGCAGGTAGATATGCCAGACGTAATCGGTATGCTGCTGAATCGGCAGACGTGCCGACTCGACGCCATCACCCGGCTCGTTGAAGAAGCACAAATCGATAGAAGTGGCGCACTCCGAAAAGAGGGCGAAGTTAGTGCCCCATCCATCGTAAGTAGCGCCGAGCGGATACGGTTTGCCGGGCCAATGTTCCATAGGAACTGTTGTAGGTGTTTACAGGCGAACACCCCAGCAAAAGTGGCTGGGGTGTAGTTGAGAAGACGAATAAGTTACTTCTTGCCGCCTCCACCTCCGCCACCTCCACGGGAGCCGCCACCACCAAACCCACCGCCTCCCATGCCGCCACGGGATCCACCCATGCTGCTACCACTAAAACTGCCGCGACTGCCCATGCTGCTCGATCCCATGCTAGGCGGGCTGAAGGAACGAGAGCCGCTGCTCCAATTGCTGCTTCCCAGATTAGGATTGCTACTGAAGTTAGGATTGCCGCTGAAGCTCCGTGATCCCTGCAAAGCGCTGCTGTTATTCAGTCCTGAACTGCTGCCCAAACTTCGAGTCATGCCTGAGGTTGAACCATTGGGCAACACACGGGTCGAATCCATTTTGGAAAAAGAACCGGAAGGTGCCTGGCGGATAGCGTTGTCGATGTTATTGCGCATGGCCACATCATGATTGTTCGATGCCAGGCCTGGTCGATTGGAGAAGGTACGGGCCGAATCGAGACTGGTCTTCATGCTGTTGCTGCTGACACTGCTAAGGGCAGCGGAACGTACATTGGTGCCGACATCGGTCGACTTGGAGGTTAATGACGAAGGAGATGGAAGACGCTGTGCCAACGCCTGGTTCTTCAGAACTTGATTGGCAGGCTGAACGACGTTCATGCTGCCTGATTGCTTGAGAGCAGTGTTGGCTTGCTGGATGGCCTGACCCTTAGCGATGCTGTCGCCCACTTGTTGCCCCAGCTTTTCGCCGCCCACTTTGGAGGCAAAGTTCCTGGCGGCATTGATGGTATTGGGGTTGATGTTTGACTTACCATTGGCGAACTGATTACCTGCCAGATGTTGACCGGCTCCTGGAATCGCGCCGAAGTTTCGAGCTGCGAACTTGGCCTGGTTCGAGGCGTGCCAGTTTGGATTGTTTCTATTCTGCCAGCAGTAGTGTCGATAGCAGGGATTGCAAAAACCACCTCCGCCGCCCCAGCACCAGGGCCGGAACCCCGCGCCCCAGCAAGTCGGTCCCCAGAATCCGCCAAACCAGAAGCTGCCGCATCCTGGGCCTATGAAGAGCGAATCGTAGAAACCGCCCCAACCCCAACCCCATCCGCCGCCGAAGCCGATGCTGACGCCAAAGGTGGGACAGAACCGCCAGCCCGCATTGAGCCACAACGGTTGTGTGAAATAGACAGGAGCGAACAACAGACCGCGATCTTCAAACGTGTAGTCCCAGTAGCCGGGCGTGTAGCAATAACCACTGCCCGTATAGTTGTACTGTGGAGGCGTCCACATCATGTTCGGCTCGACCTCGCCCCAATAGCCAGGCTGCCAGACATAGTTCTCGTTGCGATGAACCCAGTGGCCGGGAATCCAGAGAGCGTTGTTATGGGGAGCAGGTACGTTCGGTCCATTCTCGACCGACTGAGGTGGCTCAGGAAGATCGATGCGACGGCTGTTTTGGTTCGTCGGTCTCCAGAAGCCGGGGATGTAGCGATGCTGACCGTTTTCAATACGCCATTCACCGGGAGTCCAGGCACGGCCCGGAGGCGTGTTCCGCCAGAACCCGCTGACCCAGATGAAGTCTTTCTTCTCGATATCCCATTGCCAGTAGCCTGAGATCCATTGCACATTCTCACCCGAAGGTTTCTCATCGGGCGGCAATTCTGGTACAGGAGGCGGCGGCGCTTTGTCAGCGAAGCTTCCTTCCTTGCCCCGCACCGGAGCGCCAGGATTGGCGAACGCTTCATGCACCGGGCCACGGTTCTCGACCTGAATGCCCTTTTCCGGCTCGTCCTTGCCCGGCATCGGCAGCTTGGGCAGCGGGGGCACTGGCGCAGTCCTGCGCAGTCGTTACAGTCAACAGGACAGCCGTCCCGGCAACCAGACAGAGCGAAAACAACCAGTGACGCATAGTCATGAAGAACACCTCAGTAGACACACTACAGTCTAACCTCAAGACGGCTGAAGTTCGATCCCTTGCGCACAAAACATCGATCTTGAGGGTAACGGGGAAAGGTCTGAAGCGCAGATTCGATAGGCACGGCATGCCGACGATGATGGAAAAAGCAAAATAGTCGCTTGTATTTACCCTCCGAAGGCGTCACTATGTCACCGGAGGATACCCTATGCCAACCATTCGCCCAGAACTGCCCATGGATATTCCAGCCATCGCCCAGGTGCTGGCCACGTCCTTTCCTTCACCGGAGGAGGCGGAACTGGTTAAGTTGCTCAGGAAGAACGGGCATCTTTCCATCAGCCTTGTGGCCGAGGATCAGGGCATGATTGTGGGCCACATTGCATTTAGCCCGGTCACGGTAGATGGCAAAGCCAGCGGCTTGGGTCTGGCCCCTGTTGCTGTCGTCCCCGACTTTCAAAGCCTGGGCATCGGGAGCATGCTGGTAGAAGAAGGACTGAACTTCGCCAAAGCCGGCCCAGCCGGGTATGTGGTGGTGCTGGGGCACGCTCATTACTACCCCCGCTTTGGGTTCAAGGCAGCCAAGCCGCTGGGATACAGCAATGAGTACGACGCTGATGAATCATTCATGATTCTGGAACTGAAGCAGGGTGGATTGCCTCCTAGGGGCCTGATCAAATACGGCTCAGAGTTCGGGGCCTGGAGTTAGTAGTCTGTCACATGAGATGGTCGGGCTCTCATTTCCGCAACGCCTCAACCTCACGAGCTATCCGCTCCGCAGCTTCGATAACCTCGTCATCACGGAGCAAATGGCTGAGGCTGAACCTCATCGAGGAAGCCAGCACTTCTTCACTGACTTTCATAGCTTGCAGTACCGGCGAAGGCAGCAGCGAACCGCTCGAACAGGCGGAGCCGGTCGAACAGTCAATGCCTGCTAAATCGAGTCGAATGAACAACACCTCGCTCGAACACCCGGGGAAAGCCAGGTTCAACGTGTGGGGCAAACCATGTTCCGGGTCGCCATTGATGATGAAGTCTATCTTTCGCAAAGTCAGTTGATCGAGAAAGAGTTGGCGAAGATGCTGGCAGCGATCTCGGCGTGCATCCATTTCCACACAAGCGAGTTTGAGGGCGGTAGCCATGCCGACAGCCAGGGCGACGGGTTCCGTTCCAGGCCGACGGCCCTGTTGTTGATGCCCGCCAAAAGAGCGAGGCGGTAATTGAACGCATCGATTGACAATCAGCGCACCGATGCCCTGTGGCCCATGGAATTTATGAGCTGAACATGCTAGCGTGCTAACCCCAAGATCGTGAAAGCGGATGGGAATCTTGCCCACAGCTTGGGTAGCATCAGTATGAAAAGCCGACGAATCGCACTGACGGCGGAGCGTGGGAATGTCCTGAACGACGCCGGTTTCATGATTGGCGAGTTGGAGAGTGACCAGGCTTCTTTCTGTAGGTCGTTGAATGAGTTGAGCATGCCCATGTGAGTCAACTGGCAGTTCGACCAACTTGAATCGCTGTTGGGTAAGCTGCCGACATGGTTCGTAAACCGAGGGGTGCTCAATAGGAGAGGCAAAAATACTGGGTGATTCACTGGAATGGAAGTCAGCAGCCAGCCCGAACAAGGCGAGATTATTAGCTTCGGTAGCCCCGCTGGTGAAGACGACTTCATCCGGATGACAGCCCAGACATTCAGCAATGGTGCCCCGAGCTGTATCAAAAGCCAAACGAGCAGCAGCACCACTTCGGTGAGCACTGGCAGGATTGCCCCCCGGCGCACGAGCCATCGCCTCTGCCACTTCTGGCAGCATCGGCGTCGTACTGTTGTTATCAAGATAAAGGCGGGCCATACAGGAGTTGTGGTCAGTGAAAATAAACGAACACAGGTAAGCGAACTATCGCTTACCTGTATTACATCACTTTGAACCGAAGTATGCATCAAGAGCTTGTATTATTCTGGCTCCTGGCTTCTAACTCCTGGCTCCTGAAAAAGGGTGAGAGAGGGGACTTGAACCCCCAACATCCAGAACCACAATCTGGCACTCTAACCAGTTGAGCTACTCCCACCATGTTCTACAAGTGTACCGCTAAGCCCGGCTGTCGGCAACAAGATGTCGATTCCTGATTATATCCTCTTGTCGCTAACAGCCTTATACTCGGTACACTATGAGCATGTCTCACCTTGATGATGCTGCTCATCTGACAACAGAGGCGCAAAATCCCGCCTCGGTTCACTTGGATCGCCTGTCTACCTCCGAATTAGTCTCTCTGATGAACCGGGAAGATGCCCTGGTCGCCCAGGCGGTGGCGGATCAACAGGATAACATTGCCAGGGCCATTGATGTCATCACCGAAAAGCTGAATGCGGGTGGCCGCCTGATCTATATTGGTGCAGGCACTTCCGGTCGTCTGGGGGTGCTTGATGCTGCCGAATGCCCCCCGACATTTAGCACGCCCCCGGAACTCGTCGTCGGCATCATCGCCGGCGGCCCACCAGCCTTGACGCAGGCGGTCGAAGGCGCTGAAGATAATTTCCTGCAGGCGGCCAGCGATCTGGAGCGTATTCGCTTCTGCAAAAAAGATGTCCTGGTAGGCATCACCGCCAGTGGCCGAGCGCCCTATGTCCTGGGTGCTGTCTGGCACGCCAGGCAACTGTCTGCTTTCACGATCGGCATCTCATGCAACGCTGATGCTCAACTCAACGAGCAAGTCGACATTCCGATCGCCGTCGTCGTCGGCCCTGAAGTATTGAGCGGCTCCACTCGACTCAAAGCCGGCACTGCTACCAAGCTCGTCTTGAACATGCTCAGCACCGGGGCCATGATCAAGCGGGGGAAGACCTTCGGCAACCTGATGGTCGATCTGAAAGCGACCAACAGCAAGCTGCTCGCCCGAGCCAGGCGTATCGTTCAGACAGTGACTCAATGCTCAGTGGAGCAGGCGGCTGCGCGACTGGATCGCTGCGAAGGTGAAGTGAAAACCGCCATCGTGGCCCAGATGGCCAAACTTGATCCGATGACAGCTCGCTACTACCTACAAAAGACTGGAGGTAACATCGCTCAAGCGTTGCAGCGAGTGGGGATAGATGTCTATCCCAAAAGGCAACGAAGCGATTTGATTCTTGGCATTGATGGTGGCGGCACCAGCACCAAGGCTATTCTTGCCCGACGCGTCTCTGATAGTTTCGAGATTGTTGGCCACGGCAAGGCGGGACCCTCTAACCGCCAATCGGTCGGTGACCTGAACGCCATCAGCGCCCTGAGGCAGGCCATCCATGCTGCTTTCCATGATGCAAATATCCCCTTTGCCGGCGTGGCTTCGGCATGCTTCGGATTGGCCGGGGCCGATCGATCAGAAGATCGACAGTTCTTTCACCAGTGGGCAACACGGGCAGGCATTGCTGAGAGCATCACCATTGCCAACGATGTGGAACTTGTGCTGGCTGCCGGCACTCCTGAAGGCTGGGGCCTGGCCCTCATTGCAGGCACCGGCTCCATGGCTTTTGGCAAAAACCAAACAGGCACCATCGAACGGGCTGGCGGATGGGGATATCTCATGGGAGATAAGGGCAGTGCCTACTCCATCGCTGTCGATGCCCTCCAGGTGGCAGCTATCGAGATCGACACCGGCTTGACCCTTGATGGCGAAGCTATCACTGAACAGAATGCGATTCTCCCATTGCTCATGTCTCATTGGAAGCTCGACGATCCGAAGCAACTGGTTCGCCAAGTCTATGGAACCGGGATGGATCGAAAGGCTATCGCTCAGCTCGCCCCGATCATCCTCGATGCCTATTTCCAGGGAAACTCCGAACCCAGAGACCTAATCGAAAACAATGCCATGCATCTGGCCGGGGATGCGGCCATCGTGATGCGAAAGCTCTTTGATCAGGTGCCCCAGGTACCCGTTGCCCTGGCTGGCGGCATATTCCAAAATCATCCCTGGTATGCCGAGATGGTAATGACCCATCTACGTCGCTGCCGGGCAACCGAGGAGAATCCCGAACCGCTGGGGCCAATACAAACAGTCAACAACCCAGCTGAAGGCGCATTGAAGCTGGCCTGCCTGACTGGGCGAACCTCCCCTCGCCAGGGCGTGTCGCTCCAGTAGGACGAGATTCATCTGCTCTTCTAATGAGCAATTGACTTCGCACCATGAAATAGCTATCTAAACAACTCGCATACGGCCCCTTCGCCAAGTGGCTAAGGCAACGGTTTGCAAAACCGTCACCCCCGGTTCGAATCCGGGAGGGGCCTCTTTACCAGCCCGACGCGCTAGCGAGGGAACGCCTTGTGCCAAGGCGAATCCCCCTCGCTGGCGCATCGGGCTGGTAAACAAGGCGGCGTAGCTCAGGGGTTAGAGCAGTGGCTTCATAAGCCACGTGTCGGTGGTTCGATTCCACCCGCCGCTATTCACTTTTTTCATTGAGTTGCCCTTGGATGGGCCTTTAAGATCATCCAAGGCCTAAGAGTTATTTCCAGTCACGCTCTATGGTTCATTGCAAACCGTGAGCGATACCAGTTCTTCAAATGCCAAGAGCCTGCGAATGCAGGCTCTTGTAATGCGGAGAGGGGGGATTAGATACCGCCCAATTCCGCAAGTGCCTTGCCCGCATTGTATTAGGGTCAAAAGCCTTTGTTGACAAGGTGTTAGGGCAGTCCAGTTGTTACTTGTTCGTACTGTCTGTTTCTGGTCCTATAGGCGATGACGCTGGACAAAATCTGGACAAATCTGCCCGACACCAAACGATGGGGAACGGCCTTCAGGTTCTTCTTCTGGTGGCAAAGAAACTCCCGATGGATTGCTCATTCAACGTCAATCACGTCGCCGTCGCCGACAGCTTGAAAAAGCTGAATGTGATGCAGAGGAAATCGCCTGCTTGGTTGTAAAGGCCCACGAGCGACTTCCAAAAAATAAAGCCAAGTTGAGAGGATTGATCTATGCCAGATATTCCTCGGATATGCAGCAATCGATCATCGACCAGGTTCGGGAAGTATTGCTGTTTGCAACCGAGAATGGGATCTTCGTGAGTCACGACCTTATCTTTTGGGATAGCGGAATTACTGGCCGAAAGAAGAGTCGACCAAGCATTGATGCTGCCAAAGAAGCACTTGTTTCTAACATAGCCGATGTGTGGTTGAGTTTCAATTCCAGCCGCGTTTACAGACGCGGGTATCAGTGCATGAAATTTGTAGTTGAGGACATAGTCGGCGAGGGCAAACGCTGCATTTGCGTCAAAAATGGAATTGATACTGCCACTTCCGATTCCTGGCATGCATTGCTTGCGATCATGAGCTTCGTCGATGAGGTCATCAGCAAGTTGACAACCCCGAACATTTTGGCAGCGCATTTGGGCCTATTCGCTAATGGTGTAATCCACGGGTGTGTGACTTACGGATACTGCGGCGAACCGATCCCGGGCGTTTTCAATAAAAAGGAATTGCCACGCCGCAAGTATCAAATATCCGAGGCGGAGGCCAAGTGGGTGCGTCAGATATTCGATTGGTATGTACTGGATCGCTTGCCTGTCCGTGAGATCGTCCGGCGGCTCAACGCAACCGCCGAAGTGCCTCTGCCCCGATTAAATATTGATGACCGATTTACTCGTGACAGTGTGGTTAGTGTACTCGGCAATCCTCGATACCGAGGTAATTGGTCGTATGGTCGAACGCAGAACGTTTGGAATGCTAAAAAGGATTATGGGAGAGCCGTGTTACGTGATCAGCCGCTTGCGACCAAACAATTCGAGCACCTCCGGATTGTCACGGATGATATTTGGTATGCAGCTTAGCAGCGTCTAATGGATTTGAAACAGAAGTACGCCCGCGACAGGAGACGCAGCAGTAGGTCAAAAGACCATTGCTGGATCCTGGGCGGATTGTTCTTCTGTGATGCCCACAATCGCCCCCTCTATGCACAATGCGGAGGCAAATATCTGTTTTGCCCTACATGCAAGAATAAAGAAAACGACCAAGTCTTATTTAGTCTGCTCCCAAAGGAGTTGACCCTACGGCTCACACTATGTCACGTTCGTCAACTGATTTGCGATGACAGCGAATTGGTGAACCGTGTAATTTCAGCTTGCTTGAGTGCAGCCGAGAGGTTTCAACTGCCTGACGAGGGACACCTTCAGGGCTTGCGAAAGGAGGTCAGTAGACTTACTCGCCAGATTGCGTTCCTCCTCGAAAATGCTGGTGAGACGGAAAACGACCAGAAGGAGGCCCAGGATCAGTTGAAGGCCCTTCGGAATCGATGGGCACAAGTGGAGGCTGAGCTGCGTGTCGCCGACATCGCTGCCAGCCGGGAGGTGCGAGTACCCACTGAGGATGAGGTACGAGCCCTGCTGAACAAACTTGAGGACATCCTCCAGACCTCTGATGGCCTTGATGAAGAGCGTCAGGAGTTGTTGCTCAGTTTGATTCAATCCATCACCGGTGGGCGCTCTACCTCCATCAAATGGGTGAGCGGAAGAAGCACCATGGCTGGCTCCAGGGCCGCTTTGTCTCCAATTTGACTGCCACCGTGCTGAACCACATTTCACCCGTGCTAACTGCGGATGGCCCCAGGCAGGAAGTCACCATCGACTTCCGCGAGGAGCTCCCGTCGTTGACCGAGCAAAGGGCAGACCGCGTGAAGCAACTCTACGATGAGGGAAAGCAGATGAAAGAGATTGCTGAGATCATGCATGTCAACATCAACATGGCCATCAAGGCTCTCAAGTTCTGGTATGAACGGGCAGGCCAGCCTTACCCGGACAATGGAGCACGCTACGGAGCTTTGCGGCGAGCTGACCCGAACGGCTCGCTATGCAATCGAATTACTCCTGAAGTAATTCGACTGGTCGAGGCTGGCTTGACAAACCAGGCCATCGCCCAGCAGTTGGGTTGCAGTAAAGATCTGATCGCCAAGGTCTTGAAGCGCTATGACGAAAGGCATGGCACCACCTACAGCGACCTGACAACCAGAAACCGCAGGATTGATCGGGAGCCTGATTCTGATCAGGCTGCTTGATAAATGATGAAAGAACTAAGCGGCAGATTTGTCTGCCGCTTTTTTTTAGCTAATACATTGCTGACATCTTTATCGCCATAGCAACCATAGCATTAAGATCGTTGGTGGGCTATTGATTTTGCCTTAACAGATACGTTTGAAGATAAAATTAATTTAACCCATTGCAATTGGCATAGAGATCGATTACTCTACCCATACATTTGCACTTGGCTTGGATTAGAAGAACCAGCGTGGTTTTAAGACTTCACAATTAGCTTCGTTGTTGATCAGTTTGTTCAGGCTGGAGTTCTTCTCAATCGCGTGGTGCAAAGCCAAGAATTGCTGTCAACAAAAGGGGATTCGTATCCATTAGTGTAAACAGTTCTATTACCATCTACCATCGATTGGCGGAAAAACCAATCGTTAATCATTTAAGGGAAACTGCCATGGCAATCTACCAACCCATCATACTGACAGGCGACTATGTAGGGGTTCACGACCGCCAGCAGAACGCGGCGAATGCGGGCTGTATATGCGTCGTCGAATTTCACTTTAATTCAGCAGGCGATGCCACGGCTTCGGGTGGCGAGGTTCACTACAAGCAAAACGATATTATCAGCCCAAGCAGTAAGGAATTCGCTGATTCAATGTGGGCAGAACTGGTTGCTACCGGCTTGCCACCACACGGAAATCAACCAGTGAAGTCAACCGCAGTCGCGACACGGAGTGGGTGGATTGATTTTTATAGTATGTTTGCAATCGTCTTGGAGCCACTGTTCATTAGTAATGCAGGGCAAGCCACTTGGCTGCATGCTAACAAGCTATCCTTGGCGGACGCGATAGCAGCGGCCATCAAGGGTACCTTCCTGAACGGCGGCGCGATTGGCCTGTCCGCTGGTCACGCGGGTAAGTCCGTTCCAGATCCAGGTGCTCCTTGCGTTCTGGGGGATACTGAAGCTGACCATACGGTCGAAATCAGAGACCTTGTCGCCGCTCGGATGTGATCCTCAAACCATGTTACAGGTTGTTCAAAATAATCAGTTTGGAGTGTTGCGGACTTACACCTTTCAGATTGAAAGTTAAGTTGGTGTTACTGGTGCAATCGCTTGACTGACAAGAAGCACTTTGCACTCTAATGGATTCCATGACAATTAAGACTAGGATTATTAAAAGTGGTTCAAGCCATCGAACACTGCTACAATCCAATAAAGATCGGTCCATAACCATGAGTGCAGGAGGGACGAATATGCATAAGATCACGCTCGTATTCACGCTAGTTCTGACATCTGTTGGCATTTATCATGTGACAGATAATATAGCGTTACATAGACCCATCGTGAACCATGCCTACCCTGACGATAGTCCATGCCTGAAGAAGGCTGACAATGATAACGCTAAGAAAGTGGTAAAGGCATGTGAAAGCAAATGGGAGGCAAACAAAGCTGATTGCAACACCTTCCTCCGCGCAACAGCCAAGGAGTTGAATATCAATGATTTTAAGGATGGACAGAATGCTGACCAGATTATTGATTTTCTTGAAGGCAAACCTGCGGGTTGGACCAAGTTGACAAATGGAAGTCATCAAGACTGCGCATAAAATGGCGAAAGATGGACATTTTGTTGTCGCAGGCCTTAAGTCTTCCGACTTGGGTGATACGAATGGGCATGTAGTGGTAATCTCTTGCGGAGATATGGTACATAGTGCAATGGACAATCTCGACTATCCACGCGGATACTGGGGCAAACTCAATTCAGTGGGGAAAGAATGTGAAGGCATGAATTATGCATTTCCTGCTCCGCCCCGAAAGAAGGATCTTCGATATTATTGGAGAAAATTGCCGTAGTAGCACTTCATCAGCTTGTCAACCTATGGCGGATTGTGGCATCATAATCCGCTGGATTATGTACAGTCGGCTAGCAAATTGCAAAATGTTACTCTGACTATTAAGATATAAGTTTAGTAATAAAATATAAAATCAGCTGCAAGATGAGTTTTGATAACACGCAAGTATACTTAATATGATCAAAAAAAAAGGTTAAAAATACTGCACAGAAATACCTGAATCATTAAGCAAATCTTGTCGTAAGACTACAATGCTCAATTAGTTCTTATTATGATGTAAAAAGTGTATTATTCACAAGTCGCATAATTGATTGATAGTTTGCAGTCATGTTGAGTTGGCGCGACCCACATGGTCTGATTGTAACGATTTTGCCGATCACGCAGTCTTGGTAAATTGGGTCTAGAGATTTATTGTTATTTTTCCTTTTAAGCAAGATAAGCCAAGGTGTTAAAACCTATTCATTCGAAAAGGCATGTACCTTCTCACAGCACTTGCTGAGTTGCACTCATTATAAGAGATCTCACCCATGCAACGCACTCAAGCTATTGGTAAGCTCCTATCTCAACTTTCACGTCGGGAGTTCATGTTAGCGAGCGGTACAGCGCTCATGGGGACGTCTCTGCTTGCTGACGATTTCGATGTGCAAAGTTTGCCATCACGCCATGTCTTTCGACTGAGTCGTGACCTCGATTTGTTGAACCTCGAGATAGAGTTCGTCCAATTCCGTGAGCGAAAAGGTTTTCTGGAGAGCATCGGTGCGGGGCGTTCGTTGGTGGTGGTGCATTTCCCGCCACAGAATCTGGCGGAAGCGACGTTTTTGGATATGCCGGGGGATGAAAACAAAGCAAACCCTAAAGAAAAGAAACTGCTGCCTGGCAATGCCCGAGCCACCTAAAAAGGATCCGCCAGAACCACCTGACCCCAACTATATAGCACGGCTGAATCATGCCAAGCCTCCGATACGCAGTTATCTTTCTGGACCAAGCCGCCTGGTCTTTGTCGCACCGGAGAACGCCCGACTTCCTTTGTTTACTCCCGCCTCGGGCGATTCGCGCCAGGTGGTGGACCACTGGTTGAACACTGTCTCCAGTTGGCCGATGCGTGTAGCAAAAGAAGCAGCCATTGGGCCATCCAAGCCCCGAATGCCCAACGCTTATGAAACGTGCTTGGAGATACCGTACCGACTGCTGATCTCACCAAGTTCCTCAGAAACACGTTGGATCACGACCTCCGATAGGATGCCTTTTGCGCCTCCCGCGTCGAAGACGACGAGCGAAATCTGGAACGCAGCTTTGATGAGCAGGAAGAAGGTAGAACCGGCGAAACCGGCTGACGATTTGAGCGATCTGGCTCCCGATCTTGCACCGCTGAAGGAAGCGACATTGCTGGCCAAAGCGTTGTATACGCCAGATTTGCATACAGGTGATGCCAAGGATGGAGATTACTTCCCAGGTAAGCTGCCATTATCTCTATCCAAGATGACTAGGCAGCGTCTAGTCACTCAGATGAAAGACGAAGGTTGGATCGATGTCGATCATCTCATTCTGACTGCACTCGGGTCGGATGCATTTATGGCTTATTTTAATCCTCAGTCATTTGACACGATTATTAAGAATCAGATTGCAAATTACGAAGCAAATCCAAGTGGTATTCAGACAGATCCTAAACAAAATCAAGCTGTACTCATGATTTGGAAGCACCGGATTGTCGTGGGGCGTGACGTCTATTTCCTTGAAGCTTATTTTGGAGTATTGTTCCCATTCATCTTCCCTGCAGTTAAGGTGCGAGTGAACCGTCGGCAGTTCGCGGCCTATAAGGAAACGGCGGATGATTTTGTGCGTTCAGTCCGCCTGGGGCGTATTTGCTGACGAAAGAGTTCATCGTCGTTCGCCAGCCTGACAAGTCATTCGTCGATTCCACCAGTTTGCTGGGGCGAGCCATGCCGGCGAAGGGTGTGGTGTTGGGGATGCTGAAAACGCCCGATCTTGTTCCATCCGAGATGACGCCTCTTCGCGCTGATCTCGATACATCCAAGATCACTCAAAAGGAGATCGACAATTGCAATGGACAAATCGTCTATATTCCGAGACCACTGGATACCAAGAACTTTGATCCACTTCGATGGCCGTTGACATTCACCGATGAATCCAAACGGCAGATGAAGATAGACAATGCCTGCCTGTTGTTCGCCTCGAATGTTATCCTGGGACAACGAGTGTGGGACGCAGTGCAGGATAAGTATCGTAGTTGGGACGTAAAGAATCAGCCTTTTGCCTTAACATCGGAAGTGCCGGCGATCAAGCTGACAGACCTCTCAGCCATGCCCGTGCCGATCGTTGGGGCGAAAGTAAAACCGAAGCCGGCGCCACAAGTGGCGGAGGGATCAGTCCCGCAGTTCGTTCTGGAGTTTGCCAGTATCGAGCAAGCGGCGGCCAGCCGACTGGGGGAGGCCATTCAGGCGTTGCAGAGCATTCAAATTTCTCCACCAAAGGTAGAGGATATACCCAAGTATATTGCCGAGTTGTGCCGCGATGTGTTGAACCAACTGACCCGGGGCCGAGCAGCATTGTTACGTCATCTGGCGTTTGTGCTTGGTATCAAACAGCAACTGGAGAAGCAATGGAAAGGAACGGCAAAGAAATGGCAGGATGAACTCGAAGCGAAGCTGCGCAAGGTCGACGGGCAGGTGGATGCAACGATGGCGCAGTTTTGGACCACGGCCAACTCGTTCGCCGATGAGTGGGTGGAACCAATAAAGACGCTGCAGGACCGAGTAACTGCGACTGTCAAAGAGGTGGAGAGCAGCCTGCAGAAGGATCCAGGAACAAACTTGGAAGGGGCTGGCTCATGCACTGGATCAAATCGTTTTTCATCCTGATGCCAAGAAGTTGATGCGAACCTTCCGCGATTTCTACGAACAATTGCAGACTGTGGAAAAGGTCAGCTCCATTCTGGAGACGACGAAGATCGCCTTTGGCAGCCAGTTGGTGAACAAGCTGTTTAACGACAGTGATTCCCTTGTCAGCAAGATTAAGAAGTTGGGCGATGATTTGGCAGCAGGGAACCTTTCACTGAACGACTTTGTCACCAAGGTCACGACCGAACTTGTCAATCTGAACAACCGGGATTATTACAAGCCGATTACTGAAAAGTTACGAATGCAGTTGAACAGGATCAAAGAAGATGAAACGCAAAGCATGGTGCTCGCTTTGCAGTTTGTGCGTGATTTCATATCAGCGACCAGGCAGGCACGGCAAACCGGTTCCCATTTGTTCCATGCCGTCGTGGATCAGATTCACGGAGTGATGCCTTCCATGAAGGCCATGGCTGCGAATTATCCATCTGAAAAAATCCAACTTATTGACGATTACCTGGCCAAGGGCATTCGAGGAGTGCAGAAAGGCATCTTTGCGGAAGTAGGACCACGTGACAAAGTGCTTTTAGATAAGATCAATGAGCAATTAAATGCAACAAAGGATTCGATCAAGAACGGGTTGGCCACACCCACAGCGATGGTGCAGGGATTATCCAATCAGTTGGGTGCCATCGTTGGCAAAGACAATGAACATCTGAAAAAGTTGTCGGAATTGAAGAAAGAATACGATGAAGTGGACAAGGATATGCCGGAAGCAATACCCAATGCCAAAATCTTCGGCGTCATTCCGTTGCGTAAGCTGCTGGGATACCTGTTCAAGGATCAACTGCCCAAGATTTCGCTGCTCAAGACTCCGGAAAAGCTGACCCATACGTGGAACTTCGCCCTGCCCATCGATGCGGATCAGGGAAAGACGTTCTTCAGCATAGTGACCTTCCGGAATGAACAAAAGCCGGTCTATTTAAACATCAAAATAGTCACGACCACGCTGTTGCCCAAGCCGGAAGAAGTGGCGGCTGGGAAACGGCCGACGGCCCAGGTGAAGATGGATGCTTATCTGGGCAAGTGGAATGTCCGTTCAATGACCCCGGAACCGCCGGAGGAAGTTGGATCGGGGCCGGGAGCAGGAGGTGGAACGGGGACCAAGTCTGAATTATCCAAGAACGCATCGTTCTCGCTGACGTTGCTGGACATGATCGTGATCGGATTCCGGCAACTGAGGGTATCGGCGGAGCACGCCCAGGGGGAGTCTGCGAAACCGAAAGTGAAACCACAGATCACGCAGGTGGACTTTATTGGGCCCCTGGCATTTATCGCCGAGTTTCAACAGAAAATGGGAAACTTGGGCGGCGGGTTCAAGCTGGCTCTGACTCCGCACTTCATCGAGTTGAGTTACTCATTGCTCATCCCTCCTTTTAGTTTTGGCGTGTTCAATATGCGGAGCATCTACCTGGGCGCAGGGTTGATGCTTCCCTTTGGAGACAAACCCCTCCGTTTCAGCTTCAATTTCTCGACCTTCAAGGTACCTTTTGAGCTGACGGTGATGGCATTTGGCGGTCGAGGCTTTTTCAGAGCTGAGATCGATACCAAGGGTGGGCGGGCGCAGAAGGCGCGATCGAGTTTGGTGGAGCGCTTGCTTTCGATGTCGGCGTAGCGGGCGGAAATTTGTTTGTAATGGCCGGCGTCTATTTCCGCATCACCGAGACCTCCACGAACCTGTCCGGATATCTTCGCGCGGGCGGTTGCCTGCAAGTGCTCGGGCTGATCCACGCCTCCGTCGAATTCATGCTGATGGTAACGTACCGGGAAGCGGTGGAGGACGACCGTGAAGGCGATCCAGAGTACGTGTACAAGATTACGGAACTCTACGGGACTGCAACGCTGACAGTCTCCATCGAATTACTCTTCTTCAGCATTGACGTGGCCATCACGATGGAAAAGCACATTGCCGGGACGGAAGACAGGCAACGTCGAGTGAAGGGCGGCACACCGGAGAACGACAGCTTAGACAAAAAGCCGACACAACTGCAACGTCCGGCGTATTTCGCCAGCGATCACCTGAAAGAAGATGGGCGCTTCCCCTGGGATGAACGGGATGCCCGCCGTTCCGCTGAGAAATGGAATTCACAATACTGGTCCCAATTCCAATTCTGCTAACACCCGGTGAGACAGCCATGCAAGACAAGTACACCGTTAACGCGCTGGTGATTCCGCGAAGCGACCATCCCGAAAACAAGGACAAGCAACAACCCCATATGCTTGGTTGCTGCCTGGCGTTTCTGCTTGTACGGCCCGATCCTGATAAGGACGGTAAACATCCGGAGGTTGCTCTACAGCCTATCTTCAAGAACTGGCCGGAAGAGATACGCGGCTTGCTGAAGGACGCCAAGCTCTCCTTCAAGTCCAAAGAGGCGGGCGGGTTTGAGGAAACGCTTCCGTTCGATCAAAGGCCGGCACGCGACGTGTATCATTCAGGCTGGAAAGTAGCAGACGCCAATCGTGCCTGGAAGGAACTGTTTGCGAAAGTCATCGATCGCAACTTTGACCCCGCTAAGCCCCAAAAGCTGAATGAACCCGTCCGCTCCTCTTCCACACCGGAGAAAGTTTATCGACAAGCGGAACTGACACCGGACAAGGTGAGCGATTTTGTTAACCCTGAGTCGGCATCTAACTTGAAGCCGAGCGATCGCTTTGAATCACTCAACACGCTGGACTACGGCAACGGCCTAGCGGCGGCCCAACTGCAAAGGACCCGCTTGGCTGTGGACGATGCGACCCGCTTGGTGCTCGACCAGCACCTGATCCGACAACTGGATGCGGATACGATTGGTTATGCCGTGGCTCGTCTTCAGGAGCAGGCAGAACATCAGCCGGGGCGTTTCTCAGCCGACATGCTGACGGCTTTGGATGCGGTTACGTTACCGGCGGAAAAGGAACCCATCATTGTGCCTGTGGGTTTGATGCCTTCGGTCCTCAACCATCGAGAACTGCTTGGCCATGTGGTGCAGCAGGTCATCGACTCCAAGAGAGAGGATGCGATGGCGACGCTTCGCCGTTATGAAAGATTGAACAAGGGCAGCCGTAATCGCAATGAGAATGAACAGAACGAAAGAAAGAAAGCCTTCGAGAAACTCGAAGACCCTTACTTTGAAGAGCTTTGGGCCAAGGTGCGGCAATACCCCGGTCTGGCCCGCCGACTTTCTCTGGTGGTGCATGGCACGGTCGATTTACCGAAGCAATTGCTGAGCCAGGAAGGGACAGTGCAACTAATCCTTCCCGCGGCTTCGCCTCATTTCGATGTCTTCGTGACGCCACGCACCTGGTACGATTATACCGTCGGCGAAGTGGTGAATCAAAAGAAGAAGCCGGGCAGCTTCCGCCCGCTCCCGCGCAACGAGCTCTTTTATGGCACAGTGGATCAAGATAAGGAGAGCTATCGGAAGTTTCATACGCTGGCGGGCCAGTTGTATGAAAGCACCCAGGACGATTTCGTGCCGACGATTGGGCGCGATCTGGCGGAGAGGAACGAGAACACGATCGTATTGGACGAAGATGCCTTACCCACGGCGGCAGAAGCCATACCGGATCCCCAGTCGGAATATGAACGACACCGGCTGAATTCGGTGCAGTTTGTATCGAAACCGAAGATCACGTTAGGTGTGGATAAAAAGGGGGTGCCTGTACGAACAGCACAGAACGCTGAGGCTACTAAGAATCTCACTGTCAGCCCGGTCGAAGCATACGATCAACAGTTGAAGTATGCCCGTGACAGAAAGGAAAACAAGAATGGGATGGCCGGTGCAGGGTATCAGCCCAGCGATGTCTTTGCGGAAGACTTGATGCAGGGGTATACGGTGTTCGCGCGTCATGCCATTGATGACAAGAAGCATTGCGACTGGGGTTCGCTGTGCCGGCGCGTAGTGCATGTTCAGCCGAAAGTAGGCACGGCCTTCCAGTTTGAAGAAGAAGGATTCATTGCTTCGGGAGTAACCAATCCACCGAAGGCAGTGGTTGGAGTCTACCTCAATCCGCAGGGACTGGTTCCACTGAAGGCTCCTGTGAACATGGGCATCGTCCTGCAAAGCGAGAAAGACGCGGATAAGGCGATCGTCAAGGAAGTGGGATATGGACTACAGCCGGAAGACCAGATTGTAAAAGTCAATGGCCAGGCAGCCGAGACAGTGGAGAAGCTCTTTACCGAACTGAATAAAGTGGGCGATAGCGACAAGTTGGTGACATTTGAAATAACACGGGCCGGCGGTTCCAAGACTCTTGTTCTGCCTGTCCTTCTGGACAAGCCGGCCAATGTCTTTCTGCGCTGTGGCGTTCTCCTGAAGAGCAAGGACAAGAAAGCGCCGTCCGTGGTTGGCGGCTCCATGACAGCGCACCTGGCACAGGAAGCGGGGCTATCCGCGAACGATTTCATTGTGGAAGTCAACCGGAAACCCATCACCACCGTGGGAGAGTTGATAGCTCAGCTCGCCAAGGTGAGCAGCGCGACGGCGGCGGAGGTGCAGTTCAAAGTAAAAAGGCCTGATAACAGTGTGGCGGTGATCTCCGTGTGCCGGCATGGGCTGAAGCCGTTCAGCTCGCAGGCTTACTTGGGTATGAAGTTGGTGGATGTGCCAGGAGGCGAGTATCCACAAGTGGTGGAACCCGGACCCAAAGCAAAGGCTGCAGGCCTCGAGGATGGCGATTTTATCCAGCGTATCAACGGCGAGATAGTCAATTCAGTAAAAGCAGTGGAGCAGGCTCTGGAAAACCGTCAATCGAAGTATGGCCGGACGCTGGTGTTTCAGGTGCTGAAGAAGGGCGGGCCCAGCGTCAAAGTGATCACGGTCAATCACGAGATTAGCGTCGTGAAGATCGGCGCCAAGAATCTGGCGGAAATTCAACCCACAGAGCCGAAATATGACAATGACATCGAACGGAATGCCTACCTGGATATTACCGACTTCAAGAGTGAAAAGTTTCTCGTCACCAGCTCGACACGCTATGCGGGCAACTTCGTGTCTGTCGTTACGCCGTATGATCTCAAGCACGGCGACTATGTCTTTGTGACGCTCGGCCAACAGGAGGCAAGCAAGAGCACCGTTGCTGAACTCGACGTCTTCCCGATTTTGAAAAATGAGTTGGGAAACTGGTCGATCCTAAGCAGCCCAGCGAACTATTCCTGGGAAATGGAGAGAAGCCCGGCCTCCGGCAATGGGAGCAGTACCTGCATCTCTACGAGAAAGATAACACCCGTTTTGTCGATAAAGAAGGCAAGACGGTTGATTTGGATAAAGCAGATGGTTATTTGAAATCGTTCATGGTCGAGGGTGAGCAGCGACTGTTTGTGCGCGAGACCGTGAAGGTAAATAAGGACACGTTGTTTGACCCGGTGCTGACAAAGACTTTCACGCTAAACAGTCCGCCTGCTGCGCAAAAGGAACAGTTCGTCTATTTTGACAAGCCAGAGGATGCAGACAAAGCCATCGTGATCGGAAGCAAGATCGGTGCAAACGTGCTGCGCGTGTTCCATTTGAAAGAAGGGGAACTGCTCAAAGTAGTTCGGGTGCCCAAGCCGAGCAAAGAGGGTTATTCTACTACCCCTTTCTCGGACAAAGACCTCCAACCCATCTACGAATATCAGGGCCAACTGCGGCATGATCGGACGCTGGTGACGACCATTCGCTTGAAAATGCAGGCCACGGTGAAACGGGTAATGCCAGGCACACCTGCCAATAATGCCACCATCGATATTGGCCAACTAGAATGGGAATTTGAAGGCCCCGCCTATTTTCCAGACATCGTTCCAGAGATTAAACTTCCGGACGAAGACGAACTCGATCTACAGTGTGCGGAGGTGGTAACACAACACATTCAGTTTGATGCAACGAAACCGCCGGATCGACTGTTTATCGAAGCGTTTGCCAGTTGCAAAATCACCGAAGTTAACGCAACTGACTACAAGGTGACCCTGGTGGTTGATCAGTTGAACCTTATCAAGGTGCTTGATGCTTCCGACAAACCCGGTTATTCATTTGAATGGAGATTGCTGGCCCAGCGTTCCAGCGATCAGAAGCTGGTTTCGATCAGCTATCAGCCAACACAGAAGGGGGACAAGTATTATGATTCAGACCTGACCAAGCGTGATGAATTGATTCATCCAGCCTGGTGCCAGTCCCTTCTGGTGGACCTGGTGGGAGAAGAGGATGGCAGCGTGTTGAAAGGCCGCGCCTATCCTCAAGGAGTTCCTGGTACGCTCACGCTAGAGGGTACGGCTACATACTTTGCATCTCCTGCTGATGCATATGCCACGATTGTTTCTAGCGATGACTTAATAACTCGCACGGGATACTTCAAAATCGGGCTCAGTCCGAAGCCGTTTCCTGCAATGAAATTCGACGTTGAGTGGCTGACCTGCCCCTGGTTGGACAATGCCAATAAGGAATGCCTGCCTCTGGTCGCAGAAGTCAGCAACCTGGAGAAGCAGGATGCAGATAATTTCCTTTTCACGTATCGAACACGAGATCGAGGGACCGGAGCGATTCTGGCAATCAGCAACGCCTCGGAGCAATTTAAGCCGGCAGCTTCTACCCACCCGATGAGGCAGCTTCGGTCGCTGCGCTTTGGCGAGTTGGTCTTCGCTTATGGCACAGTAGCGACAAAAGATAACTCAGGCACGCCCCTGTTTCATCTCAGTGAGTACGAAAGCGAACCAGGTCAGCCGGCTGAGTTATCGGCAGTGGTGCGCGGCGTGGTGGAGTATCAGGAAAGAACGCTGCCTGAAATCATTGAGACTAAACGCAAGAAAGCGCTGCTGACCACTCCGCAGCAGGTCGTCCTCAACCTGTGGTATGAAGCAGAAGAAACACCACCCATACGTGATTGTGTGACGCTGGTGACGCCCGGTCTGGCTGCCCGCACAGTTTCGCAGTATGCATTACCAATGATTGGCACTGCCCAGGACCCCCTGAATACTCTCGCCAGCGATTTGATTGCCCGCTGGGGCGGCTGGACGCTGACGACGCCTTTGCCGGGCGAGACGGATCGGCCTTACGAGCCCACGACGGTAGACGCTGCCTTTACCGTCGATTGCCATCGCGATAATTCGGGCATCTCGCTGATGCCGGTGGAGGCCATCGGAGACTGGCGTTTGCCGCCGCTGCGGTTTGGGCACAAGTACGAATTCTGCCTTCGTCGAGTCGATCTGGCCGGCAACCATCTGTACGACGAAGGGCGGTTGCCTGATGATGCGAGCCTGCCTTCCTCGGCGGTCAACAAGCTGAAGCCACTGCTCAGCGAGAACCCGATGTTAGCGACGATCTGTTCGGTGATAGGCGGTCCTGCGGCAGCGATATCAGCAGCGGGTTTTATCAATACGGCGACCAGCACCTTTGCCCGGGCTGATCTTCCTTCTCAGGTATCGTTGGGATTCCAGTCGGATCAGCCTTTTGGGATATGGGAAGCGCCACCACCGGAGCAGCCGGACGTGAAGAACCTGCAGGTCGCGGTGTTTCAGCGGGAAAACGTCCTGGTCTATTTTTCAGACGTGCTGGATCGGGGCTGTGCAATGGAGGGCGACGCCTGTGGGTATCTTCTGCCTCCGCTGGCCGCAGTCGAGACAGTGTTAATGCATGGCGTGTTGGATTCCACTGACCCCTTGCGCATTCCTGAAATCATCCGCTGTCATGAATGCTATCTGAAGAATGGCGTTCTGGGAGTAGATCGCCACGATGCCCTGAACTACTTCGGCGATCCCCATGCTGAGAAACTACGATTGGATTATGTAAACTCAGAGTACTCTTCATTGCCGGTTCACAATAAAGGCGATACCATCATCGAGACGCCATTCTATCGGAAGTGGCCATGCCCGCAGTCGATCATGCTGAAAATACAGGGAGGAGCTCGTGAACGGGATTGCCTGACGACCGAGCAACTAGCCGGCACCGGCAAGATGGTCAAAGAACCGGGCAATGATTGCGTCACCATCTCGGCGGAACTCGCGCCGGGTACGGTAGGTTACGCTGCTCTCCTGCCGACGACCAGAAATAACCACTACCCGGAACATCAGCGGCTGAAGATGATTCACGCCATCAACGGGGCATGGATGCGGCCAGTCTGGACCAGGTTGGAGGAGAAGGAGCCCATAGCGGGGGCTGATTCCTCGCATGAGATCACCGGCACGTTCCGCATTGATACTGCCAGCACGGGGTCGTATTTCATTAGCGGTTTTTGGAATGAGTGCTGGGACGAAGCTCTGCCCCTGGGCTGGCAGGAAGCCACCATCCAGGTCGATGCGCCGCGCGGCCGGATAGAAAAGGTCACTGTAATTGAACCAGGTTACGGGTATGGCTCCGAAGCGGTGGCGATGATCGTCCAGACGCAGGAACCCATGGAACTGCCGGAACTGTTACCGTCGCTGCATCATGGGAAACTGATGGGCGTGTCGGTGATCCGCCCCGGCAAAGGATACGACTGGCGCTCGCTGAGCATCCGCATCGTCCGGAAGGATAACACGATCGTCGCTTGCCCGACGCTGACGCCCAAGTGGTCGCCAACGCAAAAACTGATTGGCGTAAAAGTAGAGCCGATGGGTGAGCCGTTTGACCTCAAGACGATGATGCTTCGGGTGGATGCCCGTCCGGTGGCGAAGGATTTGGCGGAGTATCCCCTGCTTCATGCCGAACTGGTGGACGGCAAGGTCAAGAAGGTGAATGTGCTGCGGGCTGGACAGGGCTTTGATCATACGGTGATGTCGGTGCGGATCATACGCCGTCCGCCACTGATGCAGATCGCCAAGGCGATAGTGCATCGCTCTACGTCGGGCGCGCTGAAAGCGGAAGATATTGAAATAGTTGAACCAGGTGGGTATTACACGTGTCCGCCGCTGGTGATTGCCAGTGACGCCAGTGGGGATGGATACGGGGCGAAGCTACTTGCCGAACTGAACGGCACCGGCGGTGTGGCTCGTGTGAAAATTTTAGATGGAGGCGCGGCATATTCCGATGACGTGGAATTACGATTTTATACGCACCAGTGGAATGCCCCCGAGCGAGGAATCCACAACCGATTTGATTCAGTTGAAATCGATCTGAGTACCAAAGCCGGGGCGCCTCAATACGAACCGCAGCCCGATGCTCAGGGAAATCCGGTCAAAAAGTCTCCGGACCCTGAACCATTTGTCCAGCACTTCTCCGATCCGTTGAGTCGCACGGTGGATTACTACATTACGGCGAACGGTCGATTCTCGCATTACCTGCTCGATCCGGTCCTTCAAGTGGATGCGTTGAGTGATGAACCGGTCGAAAAGCTGGTGCGTACGCCGGTACCTCGGATATCACGGCCTCTCGATCTGAATTTGATCACATCAATGAAGCCGCTGATGCCGAATGTTTCTCATCAACTTCCAGCCTTCGAGTGGACACTGCTGCCTGGCGATGGCGTGACCCTGCATGAGCCTTATCGATACTTTGAAAAGCGGGAGACAGGTCAACTGCTGGCCATTCGCCGCAGCAAAATCAGAGTCTATTTACAGCGTCCCTGGCACCGCACTGGGTCGGAATTCCTGGGCGTGGTCATTTGTCCCGCGATCCTCAACTCCATTCAGTATGAAGGGAATCTGCAATCGAAGGATCACGGCGTTGTGAATCGCGCACAAGATTACTACAAGTATGAACTGAATGGAACTAAACCCAAAGTGCGCATGGGTGAGCTGACCGGCGACGTGATCCCGCTGCCTTTGCGGCATCTGGTCTCGCGGTGGGGCTTCGATCCAGTATGGAATACGCATGGATTGCCGCCGTTCACCCTGGGGCACTTCCCCGATGCCCTGACGGAGGTGGAGTATTCTCTCGTTGCCAATGAGAATGTTCAACGACTGGCGGCATTGGCTCTGCATCGGGTGCAGTACGATCCTACCAAGAATCGATGGTATTCAGACATTGGCATCAACCTGCACGATGCAGGGAAACCGCTGCCCGCCAATCCTTTCGTGCGATTGAATCTGGTGACCTACCAGATGCACGGCAAAGAAGGCCAGAGGAGTTCGGACATTGCTATCGCGGAGATGTTCCCGCTGATGGGGGAAAGAACGCTGGAGGTCAATCGGTTGGGCAAGTCGCAGTTTGAGTTCATGCTGAGCGGCGGTATTGAGCCGACAGTTCAGGGTGATCGGCCGAGCCCACAGCGGCGCGTCATTATTGAAGTCCGCTCACATCGCCAGGGTCTACCCATGGAAATAGTCCAGTCGCAATTGGCCTCGGAAACCAAACCAGCCGAGTGGTCGCGCGAGTTCGAGATGAAACTGGATGCCAATAACGTGTATACGCTGAAAATCGACCTGCCAGGGGAAATCACCCGGCAACTTGGAACCGGGCAATGTGTGTTGACTGTCCGTGAGAAGGAATACTTCCCAACATTATCGCCTCAACCCGGTGGCTTTGGTGATCGTACTGAGCACTTTCTCAACAGAGCCTCAGCAGTGCGAGTCCCTTTTAGTATGAGTTTTAGCATTTAGGAAGCTTGGAGGAACTCGTCATGTTCGGCATCAGGTTAGGTCTGCTAGTGCTATCAATAGTATTCGTGATCGTGTTGTTTCAAGTTGTGAAGAGGTTACCCCTCTTGATGCGGAATTGCCGTAGCATGATTCGTGAGTTCAAACGCAGTCTTAGAGAGTAATAGAGTTCACGGTAATTAGTACATTTTGATATTCTAATTTAGACTGCTGGATGACTCCAGTATTGCAGTTTAAGAGATGCAGAGTGATTGACGGAAGTCATTTAAAGATAATAACTTGCGACAACCCGGGAAATCGTTAATTGTGAGGAATGTGCTGTCTTGCCCTTAGCTGCTACCCGATAGCACCTTAGGAGTACTGGCGTGTCAAGCCCGGAAGAAGACGAGGATGACGTCAAGTCCTCATGGCTGTTACACCAGGTCTGCTCACGTGCTACAGTGCGGCAGACAAAGTGACGCCAACTAGCAACAGGGATGTAATCCCAAAAAATGCGCTCAGTTCAGATTGTAGTCTGCAACTCACCCGAATGAAGCTGGAATCGCTCTGCGCCCAACGATTTCAATCAGCACCAGTAAAGCGCAATCCGACGGTCATCCGGGAGCCCACGAAGAAACGCGATAGCCTCACGATTCCATGGACTGATGTCAGAAGTCAGGTTCAGGTGTTCAAATCAGCAGAGTTGATCCAAGTCAAAGGGCGACCGTATCGACCCCTGTTATGGGTTGATTGCAAGTATTTCACAAACACTCCCATTTTGGTGGTCGTTATTCCTGAAAAACATTCTGACGATGGTAGTCTAACGATTCCGCCATCGGTGGAAGTCGCTTTGGTAATCGCAATTTCTGACCCTCGACATCCAAGAACGAACAATGAAGCACTGGTGCAATCAGTTTTTCCTTCAAACGTTTCGAGAGCACCACTCGCAAGTCTTCGTCAAATGTCATGAATCCCGAATCAAAAGCACGATCAAAAAGCGCGTTCAACAAGATACCATTGCTGGGGTTGGCACGGTGTTCTTCGGAAATGCGCCATGGTATGATGTGGCTGGCTACAAGCAGATCAGTGATGGCGATGCCTGATATGGCACACCGACTCTCATACGAAACTAACAGAGCAGTTCGAAAAAAGCTTTGAACTCGCCGGACACGCACTAGTGATTCTTTCTCAGTCACTCCTGTTGGAATCTTTAGTCTAGGATCAGGTTTACGAAGGGGGATATGTAACCTTTTGGAAGCAGCTTCCATTTCATCTGATAGTTTGGACGAATTCATCTGTAGTTCTTGCCAGAGGGCACGGTCTGCTTGACTGGCTCCAGACAGTCCTTTCTGACTTAGTTTTGGATCGATGCTTGCGAAGTTGCAAGCTTTCATTGCTAAAGCACTCGGCGTCCGACCGATCTTATTAGCAAGTTCGATGATCTCTGGGTTCTTACCATGTAAACGCCCAAAATCAGTTTCGAGGTAAAGCTGCAATGCGATAAGTAATTGATCACGGGTCCAATCATTACGTTGGGCCATAATTCACCAAGCGTGGTTGGAGTCAACATATTGAATGATATTGCTTACATCCTTGCGAATATGGCTGAGCACCCAAGGCTCAGCCCCGGCCAGTGCAGTTCGAATGCGCTGGTCGATCATGGCGTGCTCGCTCGCTCCAAGCTCTGCGAGAAAAGCCTCCCGTTTCGCCGCTTCAGTCTCTTGAGGATGCACCGCAAAGAGTTCTGATGCCGAACATTCTCCCCGAAGCATCTGGTAATAGACATCCGGGGGTTTATCAAATTGTCGAACAAACGAGCGGAGTTCCAGAGTTCGATGTGCATGGCATCCTTCTCGATCGAGAGGCGAATAGCAAATCCGGCGGAAGCAAACCCCTCGCCCAGCCCCCCGGGCCCGGCAAAGAGATCAATAAGGGGGATGGCGGTCTTCAGTGCCATACGAATCAGTCCAATCAATCGTCAGCCAGTGGGTCGATTCGATGGCTTTGACATGGCAACAGGAAACCTGCACAACTGCGGCAGAAATACCTGACATTCAACAACTTGCGATAAGCCTGCTACTAACCAGCGGAGAGGGGGGGATTCGAACCCCCGGTACACTTTCATGTACACAGCATTTCCAGTGCTGCACAATCAACCACTCTGCCACCTCTCCGTTTTCCGTTCCCGAAATTCTACAGCATCTTTCTTCAGAAGCCAGAAGCCAGGAGTCAGGAGTTAAGAGAATCCTGACGATCTACCGTTAAAGAGGACGAATAACCCGTTCCCCAGGTTCATTTACTACCATAAGTCGAACCCGTTTTCGAGCGATGGAAATGCACATGTTTCCAACTCTCACCCTGTTTCTGCCAGATGCGGGTCTCCTCGAACGAGTTCGTCTGTGGCCCGGCGTCGCCCATGCTTTGGATGAGTCGAACATAACAAACGATGGCCACCTCGCCGACAATGCGGACATGAGGCTGTGCCATCGTCACCAGCCCCGGTCGCGATCCGCCACCGAGTTGGAAGTAGAACTGATGGAACGGCATCCCCGTCACTAGGTTGCCACACGCCTCCGGCTCGAAGCAGGTGAGGGTAGGGTCGCACAGCTGTTGATACGTGGCCCAATCCTTCCCACCGATCGAATCGAGCAGCCTTTGCGTGAGTTGCAACAAATGAGATGCTTCTGAACTTGGGCTCGTCATGGTAAAACCTGCGGGACAATGAAGCGGGTGAAACTATATTATCAGAGAATGGTGTGGCATTGGAGTTCAAGTCTTTCTCCCCCCTTACCTTATCTTGCTCTCACCCTTACCAAGGGGGAGTTGGAGGGGGTTAAGCCGTAGACTAAGAACCCCACCCAACCTCCCCTTGGTAAGGGGAGGAGTAAGAGATCCCTTCCCCCCAACAGGTAACGGCGTGGCGTCGCTCTATGTCATCTCCGGCTCCGACGAAGGCAAACGCTTCGAGCTTTCGACTAATGTTGTCGGCCTGGGCCGCGAAGCTAACAACACCGTGCGCCTGCACGATACCGAAGCCTCCCGCCGGCATAGTGAACTGCGTCTGCTTCCCAACGGCACTCACCAACTTCTCGATCTCGGCAGCAGTAACGGCACCTACCTCAACGGCAAGATGATCAAAGACGTCGTCATCAAGCCCGGCGACGAAATCCGCATCGGCCAAACCACCCTCGTCTACCTCGCCCTCAGCGGCACCGAAGAAACGGTAATGGTCGACCAGCCCAAGAACAAAGTCAAAGGCGGTGAAGTCAACCTTGTAGGCAAGCCCGCCGATGATGTACCTTCCGCCATTGTACGAACGGTCAGCGATACCGCCGGGGCGAGACTGCTCGCCAAGCCGACCGATGCAACCGCCAACCCCTGGCTTCGCAATGCACTCGCCAACCTCAGCGTGATGTATCAGACGACCCAGGCAGTCAGCCACATTGTCGATAACGATCAACTCCTCGATCGCATCATGGATCTCATCTTCGAGACCATCCAGGCCGACCGTGGCTGCTTCATGCTCAAGCTCGAAGGCGATCAGTTTGAAGCCAAGGCTGTCCGCTTCCGGGCAGGCAAGGAACTCAGCGAGAAGATTTCGATCAGTAAAACGATCATGGATCATGTGCTGAAGAAGGGGCAGGGGGTGCTCACCTCCGATGCAGCACAGGATCAACGCTTCCGCCCCGCCCAGAGTGTGCAAGAGCAGGGCATTCGTGAAGCCCTCTGCGTGCCGATGAAGGGCAGGCACGAAACCATCGGCGTGCTCTATCTCGATGTCAAAGCCAACGTCGGCGAACTCGCTCAGCAAGGGCAGGGCACGACCAAGCTCACCGAAGATCACTTGATGCTCGCCGTTGCCATCGCTCACCAGGCAGCGTTGGCTCTCGAAGACACCCGCTACTACCGGGCGATGATGCAATCAGAACGGCTTGCCGCGGTCGGCCAGACCATCGCTGCGATCAGCCATCACATCAAGAACATTCTGCAAGGCCTCAAGAGCGGCACCGATCTGCTCAAACTTGGCATCAACGAAGAGAATCGGCCGCTGCTGCTGCAAGGCTGGAAGACACTCGAAAAGAACCAGGTCCGCATCTACGATCTCGTCATGGACATGCTCAGCTACTCCAAGGAGCGAGAGCCATCCCTGGAACAGACCGACCTGGCGACCATCGTCAACGAAGTGATCGAACTTCTCGAAGGCCGGGCCAAAGACTTGAACATCACCATCGACAAGAAGTTCGATGCACAACTGAAGCCGATGCAGACCGACCCCGAAGGGTTGCACAAAGCGTTGCTCAACATCTTGAGCAACGCCCTCGACGCCCTGCAGGAAACTCCCGAAGCCCGTGTGACCCTCTCCACCGTCCTCGAAACCAATGGCCGCTGGGCCCAGATCGTCATCCAGGACAACGGCCCCGGCATCCCCACCGATATTCAGCAGAACATCTTCAAACCCTTCGTCTCGACCAAAGGCTCCAAAGGCACCGGCCTCGGCCTCGCCGTCGCCCGCAAAATTCTCCGTGAACACGGCGGCGACGTGATCCTCCAAAGCGAAGTCGGCCACGGCGCCAAGTTTATCCTCCGCCTCCCCATCCCCGCCAGCGACGCCGCCGGCCAACGAAGAACGATGATCGTCGACGACAACCCCGCCGGGGCGTAATAGATACCAGCCCGCCGCGATAGCAACGGAGCCTCGTGCAATCACGAGATCAATTTTCTAAATAATTCGAGAGTTGTGGCAGGGTCATGCATGTACTTATGCATGACCCTGTGAAACAATGGTGTTTTATGCACATTCACCAAGGTCATTCAGAATGCAGAATAATCCGACACGTTTTTTTTGAACGGTCTCTTAGAAGCTTACTATGAATGTGCCACCACCCTTCAGTGGCGTGTCATAAAAAATAAGCTGGCCTCCTTTTCTTATGAAATCAACAATTGTTGACGCGCTATTGATTTGCATCATTTCACTGCCAACAGACATATCGTCGCCGTTGATATTCTTCCTGTTTGTCGCACCTAATGATTTTGAAGTGAGTGCTTTAGCATCATCAGGAAGTGTTGTCCAATACTCTGTACGTCGTCCTGAAGCGTAATTTGCTGTATGCTCAAATGTCGTATATTTGCTAATTGTGAATTGCTTCGGAATAGAGTATGTAATTGGCTGATTTGTGTTGACACTAATCCAAACCAAGCCTCCTTTAGGAACATTTGAAATGACCTTTGTTTCTCCTTTACGAATAGTCCATCCACCTCGGACTTCGGAGTTTGAGTTGTAGCTCAATCCATCATATGATGTCCATTGTACAGCACAGCAAACCCAAATTTCAAGATTAGACTCATTTTTTATCTTTATGTCATCAGCAAGCGAGAGTGAGTTTATAGTAATGACAAAAAACAATGCCATTAGCTTCGTATCGAAAACAAACCAAGTCATAGTTGACTCCCTAAAAGACGATGTATAAATCGAGAACAAACGATGCGAGTTATAGATCATTCTTTGGCATACGAGAAGTCGTGTCCCCTAGCCTGAATAATGAGTTCTGAGTCCCTTGATCAAACTACGATTATCGTTGCCATGTCCCCGGTTCAGCAACTTGCCAATCCCTTGACACGTTATGTATGAAAACGTCAGTTCGATCTCTATGTATTCTAACGTGCGGGAAACCGGTCAAGCTTCGGAGGCCAATGTATTCTCCATTTCGCTCAACCTCTTCAAAATCAGAGATTTTATTCCCTTGAGGATCACGAACAATCCACCAAGTACGACCTGTATGTTCAAAAATGAAACCTGAGTTGCCCCGAAATCTTTCAGCAAATCCGGTTGGAACAGGATTTGGTGGAGGAACCGGAACCAACTGTACTCCTTGAGGATTTGATATTCTAACTGCAATGTAAGGCTTTATACCCCATGTCCGCGTGATGACTTGTCCGCCAATCTTATTTGCACCGGAATAGCGAATAGCACCTGCTTTCACACCGATCCCTCCAAAATTTCTGGCAATTTCGTTTGCTTTCTTTCCGAGAACTGCGTCTCGAATAGCTGCCATTGCAAGATTTACGATTTCATTCTTCACTTGAGCTGGCAAGTCTTGCGAACTTCTGCGTAGAGAATCAACCGTTCTGTCAACTAGCTGCTTGATCCAAGCAACAAATGGAGCGGGGTTTGCAGATGCAACTGATACACCTGCAGCAACAAGGCCTTGGAGGACATCTTTTTCTGCAATATCATCTGCCCACGCTACATGCCAATTCCCTGCTTCGACAACTGCTTTGAGATCAAACTTATTTGTTTCATAACTCATAGGCTGTAATTTATTTGTGTCAATATGACTCCCATAATCATTGTTCTTGTTGAAAGGATCTAAAGATCCATCTGTGGCTTTCTTGTACCATTGGCATCTAGCTTCTGAATTTAGTAATAGTAAAAGTACTAGACTTGCGAACATGCCAAGACGAATACATAGCTGTTTCATGACCGACTCCTGTGTGACGATGTAGGCCTTGTTTAATTCGGCGGGGGGGGTTCGACGGTGACCCCGTGTTTTGCAAGATACACAACATAATGGATGCCCTCTTCCGTTCGCTGCGACAACAATTCCTACATTATCCCCAAATGCCCCCTGAAGACTTCCACTTCTGCCATCCGCTCCTCACACTCCTCGCCGAGCGTGAACTCCATGCTCGTCATCTGCAAGAGCAGGTTCGTCCCTCGGATATCGTGCAGCAAACCTATCTCCAGGCCCACGCTAACCGAGATCAATTCCAAGGCACCACCGAAGCGGAGCTGCGGGCTTGGCTGATCGCCATCCTGAAGAACGAAGTAGGCCAGGTGCAGCGTAAGTTGCTTAACACCAAGAAACGTGATATCCGACAAGTGTCAGCGCTGCCCGAAAACGCAGCCGACTGGTTGGCCGGTAAATTGGGAGAAAGGCCCAGTCAGCAGGCTGCGGGTAATGAAACCGAAGCGATATTACAGGAAACCTTGAAACAGCTTTCCGAGAAGGAACAAGCAATCATTCGCGTGCGAGTCTTTGAGGAAAAGGAATTTGCAGAGATAGCCTCACTCCTGGCAAAGGAAGAATCTGCAGTGCGCAAGCAGTTTGAACGAACCATGAAGGCGTGGTTTACGCTTTATCAGAAGAGGATGGGAGAGTAGACTGATCTTTCAGCCGAATCGCATGAAGTCACGAAGGCATCAGCAGGAATGCAGAATACGTTGCCACAACCAGTGCAGGTCGATGCTAAAGAGAGTCCACCCTTAGCGGACTCCTTGTCAAAGAGCACGACTAGCACCCCGCCCTCTCCGGGTTTTGCCGAATTCGCCAAAAAGGTGAACCAACTGGCTGAGGCATTGAAACCCCAAGGCAACCACTATTATCAAGTAGGTAACTACGAGATCATGGGAGAGATCGGGCACGGTGGGCAGGGCGTCGTCTTCTATGCCCGTGACAAGCTTCTGAAACGTGAAGTAGCCTTGAAGGTACCCCATCTGCGTTTCATGAGTGAGCCGCTCTTATCTGAAAGGTTCTTACGAGAAGCGCGATCTCTGGCACTGCTCGATCATCCCAACATTGTTCGGATCTACGAGATTGGAGAAATCCAGAGCCTGCCCTACTTGGTCTTTGATTATTGCCGTGATGGCAACTTGACAGACTGGCTGAAGGCATACGGTCCGAAAGTTGCCCCTCGGACAGCGGCTGCCTGGATTGGCCAACTAGCCGAGGGGTTGCACCATGCTCATCAACGCAACATCCTGCACCGTGACATCAAGCCCAACAATATCTTCATCCAACGCCGGGAGACGGAAGCTGCTTCGGACGAACTGGGGCTGACTCTCAAGTTAGGGGATTTCGGGCTCGCAAAAATCGTCGATGCGACGCTTAGCGAACAGCACATCACATTACCTCAAGATCGTCTGGGGACCCCCGCTTACATGGCTCCAGAACAGTTGGAGGGGCAAAATGAAAGAGTTTGCCCTGCCACGGATGTCTACAGCATGGGAGTCATGCTCTATGAACTCTTGATGGGGAAGCCACTCTATCCCTTAGCCAATAGTTTGGCGACTCGCCGGTTGCATCTTTCAGGCGAACCGCCCAACATTCGAAAAGAGCAGCCAAGCATTCCAAGGGATTTGGAAGCAATTTGCTGCAAGTGTTTGGAACATGATCCGGCTCAGCGTTACCGAGACGGCGGAGCACTCGCTACGGATATAAGAAACTATCTTGATGGCGGACCGATACGTCGTCCCCGGTTCCTCTGGCGCTCTCTCCAGCGTAGCTTCAAACGATACCGTACGACTATCGTAACCCTGGTATGCTTGGCCATATTAGGAATTGGCTATGTGGCGTGGGGAAGAGTGCCAGCTGAAACTCCTCTGGTTTCGCAAATCACGGGCCTTCCCTTGGCGAAAGGCGATTGCAAAGAAGTTTGGGCCATCTGCTTTTCTCCTGATGGAAAGTTGATGTATTTTGCTGGGGATTCTGAGGCCAAGAATCCTGAAAGTCCTGTCATAGAACATGTCACCACTTATGACATGGAAGCGCATCGAGTTGTAATGACCTTTCCAACCCACGCCGCCATGATCAGAGACATGGCTGTAGTGGACAAAGGGCGGACCCTCATCACATGCAGCTACGATGGAACCGTGAGAGAATGGGATACAGTATCCGGTGAGCAAAAACACCAATCGCCGTTGATTCAATTACCTTTAGTTATTCACGCAGGGAAAAAAGAAGACAGGCAAATAAGAGTAATGGCTATTAGTCGAGATGAGAAATGGGTCGCCGTAGCGAATAAAGCATACAGCAGTGGAAGTGCGACAGTCATGGCTGTCAATCGTGAAACAGGACAGGAACATTTGCTATCATTGACGATGAACCCACAACAGATCGTCTTTCCTGAGAAAAAAAACAATGCGGAATTACTGATAGTCAGTGACGATTGTCAAAAAGTCTTACGGTGGAGATTAATTGATTCAACAGCTGTTTCTATCTGGGAATTTCAGAATAAAATTGAAAGCTCTACATTTACGTTAGATGGTCACCAACTTGTTCTCGCCACCGACACGCATCGGTTTAAACATTTTCTCTGGCCGAGCAGGCACGAGTTGCCCGAAATGGAAGGTCATGATTGCGAGGTAAGGAAGATGGTTTTCTCAGCCGATGCCCAATGGATGGTATCGCTTGACATACGAGGAACCGTTATCTTGTGGGATCTACGGCGTGATACGATTGGGGAACGAAAGCAGTATCCACTGAAAAGATCAGTTGAAGGATTAGCCTTCAGTCCCGATGGCAAATGGCTGGCAGTGGGTGATTACAATGGTTGTGTTGAGCTGATCCCCATTCCCAACAATGCTCACAAATGAAGGTTAGAATACTAGTCACATAGTCGACTTCTAGAATTCACTGTCTCACAAGGTCTCACAAAAATGAGAAGCCAGGAGCCAGAAGTCAGCAGCCAGAATGAATACAGTGCACGCTATCTCCGCATCTTCAACTCTTGAAGTTGATCAGACAGGAAGCCACGCTGATTGGTAACTCCACATCTTCAATTGTTGAAGTTGAACTCGCCTGATGATTTCTGTGAAGGATGAAAAGCGATTGCAGCCAGCACCTCAAGCGTACTTCGGGCTGTCATTTCAGGCGCGCACATCATCTTTGAGAGATAGCTATCTCCACATCTTCAATTGTTGAAGTTGCCTCTGTTCATCCGTCGCCTCAATTTCATGTCTTCCGCCTACTATCTCCTAGCTACTAACTCCTAGCTCCTATCTCGCCCATCTTCACCAACCCCTACCACGCTCAAGTTAGTCACCATCAAACCCCCTTTACTGCGTATCTTCCGCATCCTCGTTTCCTTCGTCTCATGCCCTTAAACTGCCTCAGCCGATACTGATCGCATCACAGAAAGAAGCCGCGCGCCCGGCACGCACCTACTCCGTGGACGAACCCGCACAGGTTCCCGGAGGGCCTTCCCGCAAAGGCCGTGCGCAGGGGGCATATCAAGGAGAGCCAGGCAATGTTTCGTTTCGCACCTGCATTGCTCGTCTGCCTGCTGGCTTGCACCAGCAACACCCGGGCCGACGATGCGTACCCTTCCCTCGACCAGCGTCTGGGAAGAACCATCACTGTGGTGGAAAAGAATCAACCCACAGAGAAGGCAGTCATCACCCAGGTCTGGCGTCTCGATGATGGCACCCCCTGCATGCAGGCCGTCACCCAGACTTCCAAGACCACGATGACTCTGGTCGAAAACACCAGCGCAAAGAATGCCGTCGATCGCATCAAGATCCATCGCTGGGTCAATGGCGTTCGACCGGTCGGCTGCCCGCTGCCGCCGGCCACCCAGGCTCCTGCTGCTACGCTCAAGCAGACCCAGTACGAAGCCCCCAAGGCTCCCGATGCTGCTAAGCCAGTTGCCACCACGCCGACCGCCAATGACAAGGTAGCTACCATCGAAGGCGGCTTGATGCCGGTGCTTCCCAAGAAGGAAGAAGTGATCGTCGCTCCTCCTGCGGTGATCAGCCAGCCTGCTCCTACTGTGATCAAGACGCTTCCCAGCTCAGTGGACGTACCGGTGACACGATCCATTCCCAGCTCGGTAGATGTGCCAGTGACGCGATCACTGCCGAGTTCAGTCGATGTACCTGTGACCCGGACTCTTCCCAGCTCGGTAACGGCTCCTCCGCTGCCTCCAGTCACCCCGCCTGCGAAAGTCGTGGTGGCTCCGCAGTCAAGCGTTCCCGCACCGATCAAGACCGTTCCTGTAACTACAACTGTACAGCCTCCTGCCGCTGCTCAGCCGGCTACTCCTGCTGCAACCGTAGTAGTTAAGCCTGAACTCGTCGGCGGCTGTGAAGTCGTTACTGTTACCGAGAACGGTGTCTGCCGTAAGTACAAAGTCCTCGGCACCTCACGCGATAAGCACGGTGTCATGACCCAGCGCTGCCAGGCTCTCGATAACAATGAAATCGTGACCCTGAATTGCGATGGCTGCTCTAGCTGTGCCCAGGCTGCTGCTCCCTGCAAGCCGGCTTGTGCTCCTGCTGCCGTTGCCTGTGCACCAGTTGCTTGCACGCCTGCTGTCAAATGCGAGCCGGCCAAAGTTGCCTGCACACCTGCTCCGGTCAACTGTGCTCCCGCGAAGGTTGCCTGTGCTCCTGTCTGTGAACCAGCCAAGGCTGCCTGTGCCCCCACTGTCTGCAAGACTGAATGCAAGCCTTGCGAGACTGCCAAGCCTTGTGTAACTGCTGCTCCTTGCACGACCGCTGCTGCTCCTTGCAATTCGTGTGTCACCGGTGCCAAGCCATGCAATGCCTGCGACAGCAAGAAGGATTGCAATGCATGTGCCAGCACGAAGGCCTGCGATAGCTGCAAGCCACACTGCAGCCTGGATCGTAAGTGCAATACCTGTGGCGGTGTCGCCGGTAGCTGCGATGCCTGCCGTGGCAAAGGCAACTGCAATGACTGCGGCCTCTTCTGCGAACGCCGCTCACTCTCCGACCTCAGTTGCAAACGCCACTGCGATGACTTCGGTTCAATCAGCGTTCCGGTTCCTGGTGTTCGCCTGAATGCCTGCAACGGTATGCCAGGCGGCCCGCCTCCTCAACCGCTGGTTCCCGCCTTCTGCACGATGAACTCCAGCTCGGTTCGCTGCTACATGAACGCCCCGCAGATCGTTCCTTACATCTGCATGAACCAGCCGTTCACTTCAACCATGAACGCTCAGATCAGTGCCGGCATCTACGAACAGAACGGTGCTAACGGTGAAGCTGTCGCCAACACGCTGCATCTGATCAATGTCCTCGCCCAGTCGAAGGAATGGGAAAATCGTCAGTGGGCTGCTCAGCGCCTGACACAGGCCACCCTGCCAACGGTTCGCCCTTATGTTGAAGACGCTCTGGTCGCAGCCGCTCAAACCGACCGTGCACCGATGGTGAAAGTCGCAGCCATCCGCACGCTGACCGAGCTGAAATCGGTCCGCCAGGATGTGCTGGCTCTTCTGACAAATGCAGCGGTCGATGAAGACCCCCGCATCAAGGAAGCCGCCAAGGATGCCATCAACAGCATCAACAAAGCCTACGGCGTTCAGCAGGCTGGTTACAATAAGTAGTCATTGCTGACCATCAAACTCACAGCCCTCGATGACATCATCGAGGGCTGTAGCATTTTATTGGTTGAAATGCGAGCCGGGTCGCGTCAGCGCCCGGAGTCGCGGTTAATCATCTTGCTCAACAACGTCTCCAAATCATTCGCCACGATCAACAACTCCCGATTCTTCCCCGGCACAAAGCCCTCCTTGCAAGCATGATCCACAAACGCCACCAGCGAATCATAGAACCCCTGATGATTCAGCAGCCCAATGGGTTTGTGATGTAGCTTCAATTGCCTCCAGGTGATGATTTCAAATAACTCATCCAGCGTACCATAGCCGCCGGGCAGGGCAATGAAAGCATCGGAGAGTTCCTCGATGCGGGCCTTCCGCTGATGCATATTGCTGACGATCTCCAGCCGGGTGATGCCATGATGAGCGAGTTCTTCCTCAACCATCGAACCAGGAATAATGCCGATAATCTCACCCCCCGTCTGGATGGCTGCTTCAGCGATCTCTCCCATCAGGCCAATGTTCCCACCGCCGTAAACGATACCGATGCCCCGCTGAGCAAGGGTACGGGCAACATTCCGAGCCAGCTCAACATAGGTAGGATCATTCCCCTTCCGGGCACCACAATAGAGAGCAATCTTCATCCCTTTCCCTTCCGCAGAAGCCAGTAGAATAGCTCACTGACAACTGACAACTAATAACTGACAACTCTCCTCAGTGATATCACCCTATGACAGACATCCTGCTTCGTCGTGCTCTGCTGAGCGTAACTGATAAAACCGGCCTCGTCGATCTGGCGAAGGAACTCCATCGCCTCGGGGTGGAACTCATCTCCACCGGCGGCACCCAGCAGACCATTGCCGACGCCGGAGTGCCCGTCAAAGATGTCAGCGAAGTCACCAACTTCCCGGAAATGCTCGATGGCCGGGTGAAGACCCTCCATCCTGGGGTGCATGCAGGCATCCTCGCCAAGCGAGACAAGGCTGATCACCTCAAGACCCTCGAAGAACACAAGCTTCCGATCTTTGATCTAATCGTCTGCAACCTGTACGCCTTCGAGGAAACGGTCGCCAAGCCGGGCTGCACTGTGGCCCAGGCGATCGACAACATCGACATCGGCGGCCCCACCATGATCCGTGCCGCAGCCAAAAACCACAATGGCGTGGCGGTGCTAACGAGTGCCGAGCAGTATGGTCCGTTCATCGAAGAGATCAGTAAGAATGCCGGCAAGGTCTCGCTGCCCAGCCGACAACGACTGGCTGCGGAAGCCTTCTCGATCATTGCTGACTATGACGTAGCCATCGCCCGCTACTTCGCTGAACAATCGAGCAAGGAGACGTTCCCTTCGACGCTGCGGCTCAGTTGGAAACGGAAAGCAACGCTCCGCTATGGCGAGAACCCTCACCAGCAGGCTGCCTTCTACGTCGAATCGAAACCAAGCAGGGCATGTGTCTCAACGGCTCAATCACTGGGCGGCAAGGAACTTTCGTTCAATAACCTCTTCGATCTGGATAGTGCTTTGACACTGGCTCGCAGCTTCGCCGAACCTGCCGCCGTTGTCATCAAGCATAACAACCCCTGTGGTACCGCTGTTGCAGCCACGCTGGCCGAAGCCTATCAGCGGGCCAACGATGGCGACCCGATCAGCGCCTTTGGTGGCATCATTGGCCTCAATCGTGAAGTCGATGCAGTCACTGCCCAGCTCATGACTGAACCGGGGCGATTCACTGAAGCGATCATCGCTCCTTCGTTCTCTTCCGAAGCATTGAACATCCTCCGCACTCGCCCCAAGTGGAAGGACAACGTCCGCCTCCTGGCGACCGGCCCCCTCGAAGGCAAAGCCTATGGCTTCGATCTCCGCAAGATTGAAGGAGGCCTGCTGGTACAAGGTCTTGATGATTCACAACTGGATTGGAGCCAGGCTAAGGTGGTCACGAAGCGTCCGCCCACAGCCAAGGAACTGGAAGACCTCAAAGTCGGCTGGGCTGTCGTAAAGCTGGTCAAAAGCAACGCCATCGTGCTGGCCAAGGATCGCATGATCATCGGCGTCGGAGCCGGGCAGATGAGTCGGATCGATTCGGTGCAGATTGCGATTCGTAAAGCTGGAGATCGATGCAAGGGATCAGTGTTGGCATCTGATGCCTTCTTCCCGTTCGCAGACAATGTGGAAGCTGCTGCCGCTGCGGGTGTGACAGCCATCGCACAACCTGGCGGTTCGATAAAGGACGCCGACAGCATCGCCGCCTGCGACAAGCATGGCATCGCCATGGTCTTCACCGCCATGCGGCACTTCAAGCATTAACATCAAAGAACAATTGAATGAGGATTGTGCCACACTCCGCTGTACTCGGCGGGGTGTGGTTGCTTAGCACAAAACGTCGTTGCGATGATGTGGCGAAGTGCATTCTGTACCTCGCACCCACACCCCGATGGGAGTACACATCGGAGTGTGGCACAGTCACCAAAATACTAAATCACTTGCTTCTGCATCTCAGTGATCTGAGCAATCCCCTTCTGCCCAAGCTTCAGCATCTCCTGCAACTGCTCCGGCGTGAAGGTAGCTTCCTCGCCGCCGGCCTGCACTTCGATGAGCTTGCCCGAACCCGTCATGACCAGGTTCATATCAACATCAGCATCCTTGTCTTCCACATAGTCGAGATTTAGCAGCACCGGACCTTCCAAGAGGCCAACGCTGACGGCAGCGACGCTATCGGGAAGAATCGAAGCAGGATCATACCCAAACTTGGTTGCCGTGACTTGCAGGGCTTGTTTTACAGCGATGCAGGCACCACTGATGGCAGTGACACGGGTGCCACCGTCCGCTTGCAACACTTCGCAGTCAATCCACAGAGTACGCTCTCCCAATTTCGACAGATCGACGACCGACCGCAAGCTACGCCCGATGAGGCGCTGAATCTCGACACTTCGGCCATCGACTTTGCCGCTGCGATCACGCTGCTTGCGGCCCATGGTGCTGCCGGGCAGCATGTTGTACTCAGCGGTCAGCCAGCCGGTTCCTTTGCCTTCCAGGAACTCGGGCACCTTGGCTTCGATGCTGCAGGTGCACAAGACGATGGTCTTGCCCAGTTGAGCAATGACCTTTCCCGCTGACCAGCCAGGGACATCAGTACGAAACGTCAGGGGACGGAGTTGATCGGGCTGGCGGCCATCGTGTCGGGGCATGGAATACCTTTATTAGTAGTGATGTCTGGTCAGTGAGCGGCGGAGCTGAGCTTGCGGAGCTTTGTTACCGCTTCTGCCACTCGCCCCGCTACATAGTCCACTTCTTCCATCGTATTGAACCGGCCCAGACCGAAACGCAAGCTCGCATCCGCAGCGTCGTCATCGAGCCCCAGTGCCCGTAGTACGTGGCTCGGTTCACTATCCATTGAGGTACATGCTGAGCCGGAACTGAGAGCGATCTCTTTCAACTCCAGCAGTAACGATTCACCCTTCACCCAGGCGAAGCTGACATTCAGGTTCCCTGATAAACGACGATCATAGTCGCCGTTCAATGTAATATTGTTGATCGTTGATTGCAGGTTCTTCCACAATCGTTCTCGAAGCTGTAGTAGCCGTGCTAACTCAGTTGGCATTTCATCAATGGCAAGTCGACACGCTTCAGCGAAGCCGACAATCAGCGGTACCGGCAGCGTGCCTGAACGCAAACCCTGCTCATGCCCGCCGCCATCCTGTAGGGGATCCAAACGCACCCTGCTACCCTGACGTTTCACGAATAAGGCTCCGATACCCTTGGGGCCATAGAGCTTGTGAGCGGTAAAGCTCATGAGATCGACATCGAGATCACGCACACTCACTGGAACCTTGCCGACTGCCTGCGTGGCATCGATATGGATCACCACACCACGTGCCTTACAGAGCGCTGCGATCTCTTTGATCGGTTGGATGACACCAATCTCGTTGTTGGCCAGCATCACGCTGACGAGAATCGTGTCGGGTCGAAACGCTGCCTCAATGACTTTCAGATCGACGATACCATTCTTCTGCACCGGAACGTAGGTGACCTGCCAGCCATCCCGTTCGAGGTGGGCACAGGTATCGAGCACCGACTTGTGTTCCGTGGTCAGCGTGATGAGATGTTTGCCACGCTGCTGGTGAAACCGGGCCACCCCTTTGAGGGCGAGGTTGTTACTCTCGGTTGCCCCGCTGGTGAAGATAAGTTCCCGTGGCTCCGCCTCGATGCACTGGGCAATTGTCACACGGGCAGACTTGACCGCCTGCTCAGCTTCCAGGCCAAACCCATGCATCTTGCTGGCGGCATTGCCAAACTGCTCGGTGAAGTAGGGCAGCATGGCAGCCACCACCCGCGGGTCAGTGCGGGTGGTAGCGTGGTTATCCATGTAAATGGGAAGTTGAATCGCTGGCATCATCGTCATTTTACGAGATGCCGGCGATAGGCGACGTACTACTCACTCCGATTCGAGCGATCAAACCGCTTACGATCCGCTTCCTTGAGCATGGCCTTGCGGATACGAATCGAATTAGGGGTGATCTCGACCAGTTCATCGTCTTCGATGTATTCGAGTGCCATCTCCAGCGTCATCTGCCGGGGGGCCTTGAGGACGACCGTCTTCTCAGCGTTGGCATTACGCATGTTGGTCAGTTTCTTTTCACGGGCAATGTTCACGCCCAGATCATTATCCCGGCAATGCTCAGCCACAATCTGGCCTTCGTAACATTGATCCTGCGGTGAAACGAACATCACGCCACGATCCTGAAGACCTTCGATGGCATAGAACGTAGCAGGGCCCGATTCGGAAGCGACCATCACGCCGTTGACTCGTGAAGGAATGGTGCCTCGGCTCGGCTGATAGTCGTAGAAGGTATGGTGCATGATGGCCTGGCCGCTGGTCGCAGTCAGCAACCGGGTCTTGAGACCAATCAGGCCCCGAGCCGGGATAGTAAACTCCAGGTGAGTGAGTTCGCCACGGGCATCCATCTTGAGGCATTCCGCCCGGCGATTGCCGACCAATTCCATGACGGAACCAACGGAACCCTGTGGGCACTCGACCACGAGATATTCCACCGGCTCCAGCTTCATGCCATCTTCTTCCTTCATGATGACACGGGGCTTGCCGACGGAGAGCTCGTAACCTTCCCGCCGCATCGTCTCCAGCAGAATGCCCAGGTGCAACAGACCGCGCCCGGAGACCATGAACTCATCGGTCTTGTTCTCGTTGGGTACCACCCGCAGAGCGACGTTGCGTTCCAGTTCCTTGTACAACCGATCCCGCAACTGCCTGCTGGTGACAAACTTGCCATCCCGCCCCGAGAAGGGAGAATCGTTGATGCGGAAGAGCATGGTCAACGTCGGTTCATCGACCTTGAGAGCAGGCAGCGGATTGGGATGATCCACGTCGGCAATGGTATCGCCGATTTCCACCGATTCGATGCCTACTACGGCACAGATGTCGCCGGCGGTGACTTCGTCCACTTCGCTCTTACCCAGACGGTCGAAGGTCAGCAGTTGCTTGATGTTGTAGTCGGTTCGCTTGTTGTCTCGTGCCAGCAGGGCCACTCGCTGGTTCTTGCGAATCTTGCCAGCATAGAGACGGCCCACAGCAATACGCCCTACGAACTCACTGTGATCGAGGTTATTCACCTGGAACTGGGTCGGTGCCTCCAGATTCACATCAGGTGGCGGCACATGCTTCAGGATCGTTTCGACGAGTGGCGCAAGTCCTTGTTCTCGTCGTTCATATTCAGCTTGGCCCAGCCATTGCGGCCGGATGCATAGACGACGGGGAAGTCGCAGGTGGCGTCGTCGGCATCGAGATCGACGAAGAGATCGAAGACGGCGTTCAGCACTTCCTGCACCCGGGCATCCGGGCGGTCAATCTTATTGATCACGACGATCGGTTTGAGACCACACTCGAACGCCTTGCGAAGCACGAACCGGGTCTGGGGCAGGGGACCCTCGGCGGCATCGACGAGCAGGGCAGCGCCGTCAGCCATGCGGAGGACGCGCTCCACCTCGCCGCCGAAGTCGGCGTGGCCGGGCGTATCGATGATATTGATCTTGGTATCGCCCCAGCGGATGGCGCAGTTCTTGGCCAGGATCGTGATCCCCCGTTCCCGTTCCAGCGGGTTGGAATCCATGATCAGGCCGTGCTGGCCACCTTCGAGCTTTTCCAGTTCGCCTTCACGGTATTGGCCCGACTGGCGCAGCATCTCGTCAACAAGTGTCGTTTTGCCATGATCGACGTGGGCGATGATGGCTACATTTCGCAGATCGTTACGTTTCATAAGTATCCATGTCCCTCAGTCTTGAGTGCAACCTGCCGGACTGTGGGAGAATCCTCCGGAAGAAGTGGCAACTGCTTAGTATAGGGATTGTTAAGAAGAGGCCAGCGACGGATACGTTGAAGTTTGTGTGATATGGTAGAGAAAGTACCCTATTTTCCCTCAATTCCACAGCTTCAGTGCTTGCATGCCACGATGACGATGGCTAGAAATGAGTAAGTTTGAACACAAAGAGGTTACTTATGCTGAATCGCAAGGCTTTTCAGGTCAGACCAGGCATAGAGGCGCTTGAAGATCGCTGTGTTCTCGCTTCCTTGACTCTGAACAACCTGAATTACATCTATTCATTCGCTTTTTCTGGAACTGGAGCAACGGAACAGTGGCATGCCTTGGGTGAAACAGGTTACTTTAGTGATGATCAAGCCTCACATCTGGGTATGATTACGCCCTTTTCGGAGCGATCTAACCTTCTGACCGTCTACCAAGCCCCGAATGGAATAGTGAGTCTTGCTGGCATGAGCCGGAACGGGAATTGGATCATCGGTTCGAATGAAAACGGCAGTTATCGCTGGTCTGCACAAGCTCCCACCAAACCCAAGACGATTGCGGTGAACGAATTTCCTTTCGTGGGCAAGTTTACCCCCGAATCTGTTTCGAATAATGGCATCGTTGTCGGTGAGTTGGCCGGCGAGTTCGATCGTGTTCCCGCCTATTGGAGCGAGACGAGCGGCTTCCATGTTTTCCATATTCCTACGGGAAACGGCGGCACGGCAAGGTTCATCAATCAAGCTGGCACCCTGGCTGTCGGGCAAGTGAAAGACATCGCCTCAGGAGACTCGAATGCTGCCTCATTCACTAAAGTTGGGGTTGCAAAGCTGCTGGCTCACACAGGCTATCAAAACAGCGAAGCCATTACTTCGACCAGCAGTGGCAGCCTGATTGCCGGCACCGTGACGACTGCCGGGTATTTTGATCCATCGGATTTTGGTAATTACGTTCAACCTGTGACCTATGCCTCAGTCTGGGATGCTGATGGCCAGCACACCCTGCAATGGTCTGACGGCAGTCTTGTCCAGCTTTTCGACTATCAAAATACGATGTTTCTCACGGATGAGGGCTACCTGGCAGGAAACACTCCACAGGGGCCGTTCATCTGGGCTCCCAGCTTTGATGGCATCCACAGTCAGTTTCTCGGGCGCAGCCTCTGGAAAACTGGTATGAGGCAGTGACGGGGGATATCCTCGATGTGCCCCCTAATTACGTCCATGACCTTGCGCTTTCCGGCACCGGTGTGACGTACCTGAGCATAGAAGGTCGTTTGTTGACTGTCGGTGGTGATGCCGAGTTTCCTCCAGTCAGCACACGGCTGAACGTCAAGGGCACGGACTCCACTGACTATTTTTTCATCGATTCAGCCGGGTATGATCAGATCAACATCTACGCCGGTAACGGCGATGATTTCGTTCAGATTGAACAAAGCGGCGATAGCCATCCGCTTGTTAACATCGACATGGGAAATGGAAATGATCATGTGAATGTGCGTTCGCAGGGCATCTTCAATGTTCTTCTGGGGCCTGGGGATGACGATGCCAATGTGCTGAATGGATTTGATGAGCCCTTTCCCGGTTTAACGTTCAATGTTACTGGAGGCGCAGGCAACGATACCCTCGGGGTCGGCGATGTACTGGTTCATGCCGATCTCGGATCGGGCGATGACAGGGTGTTTTCCGACGTATTGGGCGATTTCAGCTCTATTGACACAGGAGACGGACGAGACTCATTTGAAATCGGGCGCATGAAATGGGCGACCATCCAGACTGGAGCAGGAGATGATTTACTGAACATCTCTTCAGCGACTTTCTGTGATATCAGAACAGGCGCAGGCAACGACCATGTGTACATTACCGCTCTTCAAACAAGGATTGATACCGGAACCGGCAACGATGTGGTAGAACTCAATGCCGGGAATGGCGGTGATATTCCGAACTGGGTGTACCTGGGCGATGGAAACGACAGCGCATGGATCAACGGTGATGCGGTTCGAGTCTGGGCTGGGGCCGGCAACGATCAGATTCATCTGAATTACGGCACGAACAATATCATCCGGACCGAGTCAGGAAATGATTACGTGTATTCTGATGGGGGAGAAAGCTTCATCGATCTGGGAGATGGAAATGATACCTACGAAAACAGTCCGACCAGTTCACGAGACATTGTTTTGGGCGGCAACGGTAATGACGTTTTCAAACTTATGGGCGGCAACGTGAGTGCCTTCGGTGAAGCAGGTACTGACACCTTCATTGTCTATGACGGCTATCAGTTTGTCAGTGGCGGAGCAGGGATTGATCGATTCATAAGTACGGGCGGAATGAGTTTCGTTGACCTAGGCTCAGGGCTGCTCAATATTGTGAATCCTCTACCTACCGATCAACTGGTCAAGAACGCCAACAACTACTTTTATCATCGCAACATGCCCTACGTTCCGTTGAATCAGAACGACTATCTTTCTCTGATAGCTCCTGCTCTGGCGAATTTGCAGCAGATGGGGATTCATCAACCGTCCAGTTATTGAGATAGATTGCACGTAAACATAGGGAATCGACGCTTGCGACTAACGAGGCGGCGTGCTGAAGTTTGCAGGTAGCTTTACTTCAACATGAATTCATGGCATCTAGTGCATAACTCATGAAAAACGCCCTGCTTCAACAAAATGATGTATCTAACCCCAGAAAGCACGCAGTATATCTTTAGTAAACCATGAAGAGAGTGCGTGGCGAAGGGCCCGAGTATGATGAATCGCCTTTTACAGCAGGCATCAGCCTTACAAGGCAAAGATTCTGATCCGCCACTCGCCACGCTTCGGCAAATGGATGAGCAATCCTTCGAAAGTATCATGCAGCGTCATGGGCCAATGGTCTTGAGCATAGCTCGGCGGTATGTTCATGACGAATACCTTTCCCAGGATGTATTCCAGGCAGTATTCCTCGTTTTCTGGCAACGAGCAAAGCATCTGCATACGCCTGAGAATCTGGCTAACTGGTTCTTTGGCGTTACTCGGCGAATCGCCCAGAGGGCCAGGCAGCAGAAATATCGGCGAGCGCAGAGAGAACAGGTAAGCATTGATGCCGATGAAGTGCCTGCACAACGAGCTTTCTCATTGGAATTACTTATCCATCAGGAGGAGTTGTTGATTCTGGACAAAGAAGTGGCTCGCCTTCCAGTGCATGAACAAACAGTGATCTTGTTATGTGTCTACCAGGGACTGACACGCCAACAAGCTGCACGTCGGCTCCGATGCCCCCCAGGCACCGTGGCAGGCAGGCTGGATCGTGCCCGCCAGCGTCTGGCCCGGCGACTGGCTCGTCAGGGGGTATTGGCAACTCTCCTCTTCACTAGTTTCGCAGACGCTAAGGCTATATCGGTTCCTTCGCATTCCTTGATCCAATCGACGTTGCATTTGGCGATCCCCTCTCTTCGCCTGACAACCACCATACCTTTTACCATTCTTTTCCTTACTCATGGAGCATCGACGATGATGTGGAAACCCATTGTTCTCAGTGTTGTGACTATCAGTATTCTTGCGGGATGTCTTGCGAGTGGATGGGCTGCGTCTGAAAGCGAGTCTGTCCTGGCACCCGTATCAGTCCAACAGTCATCAGCTGCGCTGGACGGCATCTGGAAAGTGAAGAGTAATGTTTTCAACGGCAAACCGGAAGTGACTCACCCCGGCTATGGCGAGCTGAAGGCTATCGTGATACAAGGCAAGTATTGGCGTCATCTGTACAGCCCTGCCAATGGCACTCGGCAGTTCGCCACTACTTTTGAGATCGATCAGACCAAAACGCCATGGCAGATCAAAATGCCGCAGTGCTACAAATGGGCATTGCTCAAGCAGGATGGAGACACTCTTCAACTGGCTATCAGCATGGTGCAGGAACACTGGCCACAGGGTTTGGAATCTGACCAGGATTGCTGGCGAATGGAGTTGCAGCGTGTAAGTAAACTGGACCCATCATGGCACACAACGGTAGCTCAACTGCTACTCATTCAGGCTGATGAACTTCGATCTAAATCGATGAAGGAAGATAAGTTGCTAGCCATCAAGAGTGAACGACTCGATGAAGCGGTAGTTCTTTTTGGTCAGAGCGTGCGGAATACTGCATCTGTTCCTGTACTGAATGATGCTGCTCAACGGCTGCTTGCTGCAACATTATCACTCTGTACCACGAACGAAGAACGGCAACTAGCCTTGCGAGAACACCTTGATCGCCTGAAAACACTTGAGCAACGACTTGATGAGAAGAAGGAGAGCACTACCAGCCTGCGATTGCAACGGCTTGAAACAGAGCAGCAACTGGTGGAACTTGAGCAGGCGGGAAAGAAGTAATGCGATCAGCAGCTAACAAAAGAAACAAGCCCCTGGTGTCACCAGGGGCTTGTTTCTTTTGCGTTATCACTAGTCGAGAAGCAGGTTAGGCTCCCAGCCCACTCGTTCAGCAGAACCCCGGAGCTTCTCAAGTGCCCGGTTCTGAATCTGGCGAACCCGTTCCTTGCTGATGCGGAGCAGATGGCCGATCTGACGCAGGCTGTGAGCACCGGCACCGGTCAGGCCGAAGCGAAGGTCGAGCACTTTGCGTTCACGGGGACGCAGGTTATCCATCAGGTAGTTGAGGGCTTCCTGGCGTTCGTTGTTATCACGCAGGATGTTGGTATTGTTATCAGGCATCGCTTCGGTGAGCTTGAAATCGCTGTCGTCATCGAGAACAGCATTCAGACTGACCGGAGTACGGGTGGCTGTCTGCAAGTGGGTCAGGTGTTCCAGGCTGCTGCCGGTACGCTTGGCCAGTTCCTGGGAACTGGGCAGATGCTTGCCGCCGTGAGCGAGGGCTTCTGATTCCTGCTGCAAGAGGCCAAGCTCCTGCAGGTGGTGTGGCGACAGGCTGACGAGGTGACTCTGACGGGCGACTGCGATCTGCAGTGTCTGGCGAATCCACCAGGTAGCGTAAGTTGCCAATCGGGTGCCGTGGCTGACATCGAAGCGATCAATGGCCTGCATCAGGCCACAGACAGCTTCCTGCAAGAGATCGGTATAGGCAAGGGCATGGTGCCGGAATCGCTTGGCGACGTGTGCTGCCAGGCGGATGTTGGCGGAAGCCAGACGATGCTTGAAGGTGACATAGCGTTCAAACACGTTACGAATGCTGGGGTGCCGTCGCACTTCGCTGGTGGTGTGTTCACGAATGAACTGGGCCATCGGCCAGGGTTCCATCGGCGGACGGAACTGCTTGAGCTGCTTGCTGTAGTTCTTCAAAAGCTGGCGGACGAGTTCCTTCTTGTTTTCCCAGAAGTTGGTGAGAAGTTGGCGTTCTTCTTCAGGTGTCAGCAGATCGGAGGAGTAGATATTCGGCAGGTAGAACTCAGCCATCTCAGGATGCGTTTTGACTTTGATTGTCGTGAGCTTGGTCTTGGCTTTGGTTTTGACTGCGGCGGAACTCTTCTTGACTGAGTTGGTCTTGGTAGAGCTGGTGGCTAGTTTCATCTTCTTCCCTGGTTTTTTCTTGGTAGGCTTTGCCGTTTTCATCGGTCATCCTCGTGTAGCCTTGAGTTCGTACTTGCAGGAAGCACAGACTGGTCAAGGGTCGATCTGGTCAACGAAGTTTTCGTCGGTACTACGTCCTTGATTGACCAACACACGAGGGGATTACCCAAGTTGTTCGTTGCGAGTCGGACAGGGGTAGTTTAACCACCCCGATTCTTCAGCAGCCGGCAAACATCAACCTCGTCACTTCCTGTGACATACTGAGAAGCCGTTGGCTGCTGAGGTTCGTTTTTCATCTTGTGGACAATGGATTCTAAGCAGCAAATGCCCTCAATGCAAGGGTTTAGTTCCAAAGAATGACAAATAGGTAGATCACTCTCGGCCACGCAGAACACGACTGCGGAAGAGCCACAGGACACATAACCTGACGCTTACGGTGAAGATGAAAGCTATGCAGATCATGAGCAACCCACGGAAGATATTCCGTGGGTTCAGGAGGCTTAAAATAACGATTAAATCAGTGAACTGATCGGCTTGCCCGGCTTTTCGCCCGATATCTTGCGTGGACGGCCCAGAGGATCACGAATTTCGACATCAGGGCTGATACCAAGGGCACTGTAGAGGGTAGCAAAGAGATCGCCGACAGTCGCAGGATTGTCTTTAACACTCATGCCATCTTTATCAGTGGAGCCATGAACGACACCACCCTTGATGCCACCACCACCGACCACGACTGACCAGCAGCGGGCCCAGTGGTCACGTCCGCCGTTCTGATTAATTTTCGGCGTACGACCGAATTCGCCCATCCACACGACAACCGTGTTCTTCCACAGGCCACGTTCAACCAGATCTTGAACGAGAGCACCCATACCCTTGTCGAGGCGATCGAGTAAGCCGCCTCCACGATTCATGGCAGGTGCGTTCTTGCCGTTGGCAGCGGTGCCATTGCTACTGTTGTGAAGTGCCTGGAAGATGTTGGCGTGGTTATCCCAGCCACCGAGACCAACTTCAACACATGTGACGCCGGCTTCGACCAGCTTGCGGGCGAGCAAGCAGCCACGACCGAAAGCATCGTCACCGTACATTTCCTTGTACTTCGCATCCATCGGCCCGTTGCCATCGATCTTGAGATCGAAGACATTCTTGAGTTGCGAGTAGGTCAGATCGAATGCCTTCTTGTAGACATCGGTGTGAGCACTGGCAGCAACGCCTCGGCTCTGAGCAGCGAAGTTGTTCTCGACCTTGGCAAGGAACTGACGACGGAAGTCGCCACGGATCATTTTGGAACGGTCATCGCCCAGATCGCCGGGCAGACTGATGTTATCAGGCGGCGAGCCAGGGTTCTGCACATTGAACGGAGCATAGGTCATACCCAGGAAGCCGGGACCTTCCGCAGGACGACTGACGCTGATGAAGGAGGGGATAGCCAATTCCTTTGGAGCGATCTGCTGAGCAGCGACAGCGCCGATGCTGGGGAACGTGATGGCGGGGTTGGGCTGATAAGCGGTGTGCATCAACTGGGTGCCACGGTCGTGGCTGCCTTCGTTGGTGACGAGCGAACGAACGATGCTGAGGTGCTTCATCTGCTTGGCAACGGTCGGCAGGTGTTCGCTGATCATCACGCCGTTGGCGGAAGTCTTGATCGGCTTGAACTCGCCGCCGGTCGATTCGCCGGGCTTCATGTCCCAGGTATCCATGTGGCTGGGGCCGCCGCTCATCCAGAGAACGATCAGGCTCTTGTGATCTTTCTTGAGCTTCTCCTGCATGGCCCGCAGGCCGCTGACGAAGCCGATGCTGGGTGCAGCCATCAGCGAGAAGCCTGCCATGTGCTTCATGAAATGGCGACGACCCATACCACCGGTTGAGATTCCTGGTATCCACATGGCTTGAGGTTCCTTTTGCAGGTGCGGTAGAAATGGCGAGACGAACAATACGGGAGGGATATTAAGTTAACCTTAATGTACCCCAGAATGTTCCGATTGTACAAAGGGAATTCAGGAAATAGTGGGGTGGAGTAGTGCTGGAGAGTCTGGAGAACTTCACCAATTCAGGTCAATCTTGCGGGAAAAGGGCCTTGGTGCTATCAGAGGGCTTCTGCATGAACAATGAAGGAGGTTGCCATGCTGATGGTGTTAGCCATGTTGATGTCAGTTGCTGGACAGCCCACGAAGGGCTTCGATTACTTGCCGAAGAATACGACGTCGTGCCATTACACCGGGGCGCGTTTTATCCTTGAACCACAGTGGCGAATACATTCTCCATCAACCCCTAGTGAGGAACAGACTGACGCATCCACCGAATCGAATTTGGAGACATGGAAGGCTCAACGCTATCAAGTTCAGATTAAGAGCATCGTTCCAACGAAAGCAGTTGAGTATCCCCGTCATGATCGTGTTCGTGCATGGTCGTTCGTAGACCCCGAATATGCTCACCACCGCCCCTGGCACCTGGCCATTCAGCGCCATTGGCCTGAGTATTTTGGAAGCAAGTCAGCACTAAGCTACACTCTCTTAAAAATGCCCACCTTGCAACAGCCTTACTTTGAGGCAGTCGTCAACTTAATACCGAGCATTCGCTGTCGAGGAAAAACCCTTGAGCAAGTACAGAAGCAATTACTACAGCAGTATGCAAGTTATCTCGAGAACCTGATGGAAGAAGGCGTGTCTGACTATGATCGACGAGATGGAGAAGTTTTCGGCGAATTGTGGAAGGCGACTTTGCCGTTGAAGTCAGAACTCACCATCAACGATGAAGTGAAAAGGCGATCTTCGAGGAATCCCAACTGGAATCTCGAAGGTAGAGAAGCCCAGCAAGTGCCAACTGGGCATTGGGACTTGGTCTTTCCAGTTGGCTATCACCAATAGTCAACAGGCCTGCGCAGCATTACTACTGCTTCTCTGAACCTCAAGTAGCGTGCAATCTTGCAGGAAATAGGCTCTTGTGCTATCAGCCGGTGTCTGGCTAGACCACAAAGGAGGTTGCCATGGCGATTTTGTTGATGGCACTATCGTTGATTGCTGCTGAATCAAAGTCGAAAGGATCACCAGTTTGGGAGGTTCCGATTCCCTTGATGTGGGGTGAGGATGAGAAACAGTCTGAAGTTTTTGTTGTTAACTTAAAGCCAACTTGGAAAGTGAGCCAAGTGGTTTCGGTTAATAACCAATCTTTGAAGCCATCAAAGGAATCGAACCTGGAGCAATGGCGGAACTTAGTGCAAAAAATGAGTGTCGAAGATGTAGTGCCTCGGCAAGCGATTCCGAGAATCAAAGAATATGGCCATATCGGTATTAGGTATGTCAAAGGGCTCACTAGCGGTCATCGTCCGTGGTGCTTGGGAATCAACGAGCTAAGCTTTGATCGTCCTCCTATTGCAGAAAGTTACTTGATCTACGACCTTGTGAAGTCACCAACAGTAACTAACCCGTATTACGAAGGATTTGTTTGCTGTATCCCAACCATCCGTTGCAAGGCAAAGACGATTGAACTGCTACAAGAGCAGTTGCTTCAGCAATACTCTCAGTATCTGGCAAAGATGCTGCAAGACGAAGAAGACTTTCCGCATCGACAGATGGACATTCGACCGGAACAACAAGGTCTGAATGGTGCCTTCATTGCCTGGTTTGTTGGGGCAACATCTGAAGAAAAGCAACTCGATAGGACTCAGAAAGAAAAAGTTACCAAGGAACGCCCCAACTCGAACCAGCTTCTTCCAGCTTGGTACAACTGGGAGGGTTACGCCTTTGGAATAGACTTCGTGTTTTAAGTTAATGTTGCGATCACGGACTTTCCTGCTTCTCCAATCCCACCTTCGCCCCGGCTGCGGTGAAAGCCTTTACCAGCGCATCAGCTTTCGCCTTGGGCAGGTTCTCAGCAATCGGGTTCTCCATGCCACGGTCGATGCGGGCCTTCGCTTCGTTGGGATCGAGGCCAAGAATGTCCTTCATGGGCTTAAAGAGTGCGCCAGGTTTGCCGAACTTGGCTTTGAGCACCACTCGGTAGCGATCCAATTCCTCGGCGAATAGTTTGGCCATCGTTTCCCGTTGTTCTCGGGTCAACACCAGTGAGAGCTTGCTATCCCGCTCCGCTTCCAGTTCCGCGATCATAGCTGCATATTCGGTCTGTAACTTCTTCAACTCCGCCTGCTGCTCCGGCTTCAAATCCTTCAGCATCGGCAAGAACTTGGCCACGCTAGGCTTCGTCGCCACCGGCGGCTGCCCCTTTGGAGCATCACCCTTACTAGGCGGTTGAATGAAAAGAAAGATACAGGTAACGATGGCAGTCACTGTTTGTCTCCTGGCTACTAGTCCATTTCCATCATCAAGCATATGGCACGTCTTTGACCCCGGAGGGGTCGCAGCTATTAGCCGGTGGTTGAGCGAAGCGACACCACCGGTGAGAATTAGTCCTTTGCAATGCACCCTGGAGGGGTGCCAGCGGGCAGCAAGTTCGTCGCACCCGCTGCAACCCCTTCAGGGTTGACCCACTCTTCTGTCAGTTACCGGTGGTATCGCTCCGCTCAACCACCGGCTAATAGCTTTGATCCCTCAGGGATCAGGCTTCTAGCTCCTACTTCAACCCCTGCATCACCATCTTAGCACCGGCAATAACGAGAACCAGAGCCAACAATCGTCGCAAGACGAGCGGACTGCCGTATTTGCTGCCGAACCACGATCCCAGCCAGCCGAACACTCCGACCAGGACCATCCACCAGGGTAATAACGAAGGTAGGGCGACGTTGCCTCCGGTCTTCTGCCACCAGCCGATCAGCCCGGCTGGTGAGTTGGCCAGGATGAAGGCAACGGAAAGCCCTGCAGCCTGACGTGGGGTGGACCAACCACACAGCACCAGCAGCGGAGTCAGGAATATGCCGCCCCCTGTGCCGGTCAGACCGCTGAGGAATCCGAGTCCGATACCTACCACCAGTAGCAATCGATAGTCGAGTCGAGGTTGTGGTATCTCGGAGGGACTGTTCTGCTGCTTGAATCCTGGCAGGCCCACAAACCACAATCGCACCGCAGCGAGCCAGAGAACGATTCCGACCACGACGTAGTACCAACCTGGTTTCAGCGTCAGATAGCCGCCCACGAATGCTGCGGGGATCGACCCTGCGATCAGCCAAAGCAGACGCTGCCAATCGACGCTGTCCCGCCGGGCGAACTGCCAGGTACCGATCGACGCAACGACGATATTCAGGAACAAGGCAATCGGCTTCATCATTTCGGGAGCAACATCGAACAGGCCCATCGAAGCCTGGTAGCCCGATGACCCCGCATGCCCCACCGAAGAATAGAGTAGCGCCATCAGGGCAAGCAGCACTGTCAGCAAAACATCGTTGCCATTCATACTCAGGACCCAGCACTCAGGACTCAGGACTAATATCTTACTAATATGGCACGCTACTCCATCGGCATCGATCTTGGTACCACCAACTGCGCCCTCGCTGCGGTGGAAATGGTCAAACGCAAGAACGATGTTCTCCCCGTTCCTGTTGAACAACTCATCGCCCCCGGCGAGTTGGCTGCCCGGCCACTACTCCCGTCGTTCCTTTATTTGCCGAGCGAACATGAACTGCCCGCCGGTTCGCTGGCTGTGCCGTGGGATAAAGAGCGGAGCTATCTCGTGGGTGAAGCAGCCCGCAACTGGGGTGCCAAGGTTACGGGGCGACTCGTCACGTCTGCCAAGAGTTGGCTCTGTCACGATGGGGTGGATCGACAGGCAGCGATTCTGCCGTGGGGTGGGCCTAGCGAAGTACCCAAGGTCTCAGCCGTCGATGCATCTACTCGTTACCTACAGCACCTGGCCCAGTCGTGGAACTATCAGCAGCGGAAGGAAAAGAACCCAGCTCGATTTGAAGAGCAGCAGATCACCCTCACCGTGCCTGCTTCCTTCGACGATGTCGCCCGGCAACTGACTGCCGAAGCTGCTCGCAGGGCAGGGTATTTGCATGTAACGCTGCTCGAAGAACCCCAGGCAGCGTTCTACGCCTGGATCGCTCATGCGGAGCGTGATCGACGTCGCAAGCAACCGCTGCAGGAAGGGATGACCTGTCTCGTTGCCGATGTCGGTGGTGGCACCACCGATTTCAGCCTGATCGATTGCACTGCCGAGGATGGCGTCCTCGGCTTCACTCGCCGAGCCGTGGGCGATCACTTGCTGCTGGGTGGCGACAACATGGATCTCGCCCTCGCTCACCGTATGGAAGAAAAGTTAGGCGCGGGCAAGCTCGATACTGGTCGCTTCGCTCAACTTACACAAGCCTGCCGGGCGGCGAAGGAAATACTGCTGACCGAGAAGGGGCCGAAGGAAGCACCGGTGACGATCATGGGTCGGGGCCGCTCGGTCGTTGCTTCGTCACTGACAGCTACTCTCACTCGTGCCGAAGTGGAAGAACAGATCATCGAAGGCTTCTTCCCGATGGTCGAATGGGACAGCGAACCGATCCGGGCCAAGTCGACCGGCATCCACGAGATGGGGCTGCCGTTCGTCAGTGATGCAGCTATCACCCGGCACCTGGCCAGTTTCCTGCGTGAGCATGAGGTGACCTCTAAGAAACCGCCAGCAGCGCTGCTGTTCAACGGTGGTGTCTTCACGGCCAAGATCTTGCAGGATCATTTCATCGCTGTGCTCAAGAAGTGGTTCGATCGACCGGACCAGCCTTGGGAACCGATCGTACTGACGACCCATTCGCTCGATCTCGCCGTGGCCATCGGTGCTTCCTACTTCGGCAGACAACGTGAGTATGGTGGCAAAGCCATCGCGGGCGGGTTGGCCAGGTCCTACTACATCGCGGTCGCAGGCAACAACGATAATCAAAAGATGCTCTGCGTCGTGCCTCAGCACATGGAGGAAGGGCAGATGATTGAGCTGGCTGAGCCGGTGCTGGAACTTTCTCTCGGCCAACCGGTGCAGTTCCCGCTCTATACTTCAACGGTGCGGGAGAAGGACAATGCTGGCCAGACGCTGACCATCGCCCAGAAACATCTGCACAAGCTGGCTCCACTCCAAACGGTGCTGCGTGGTGGCAAACGGGCAGGAACTCGGGGTGTACCGGTGACTCTAACAAGTACCCTCACCCCTGTAGGAACGCTGGAACTCTCCCTTGTCGCTCAGAACAGCCCCAACCGCTGGCGACTCGAGTTCAATACCAGAGATACCCTCGAAGCTGATCGTGACGCTGAGACGAACCGTTCGGAGAGTGAAGCGAACGAACCTGGCACGACGATTCCTGAAGAGAACATCGAAGTTGCATTGAATGCCCTCACCACGGTCTACTCTCATTCCAATGAAGAACCAGCCAAGCAACTGACCAAGACGTGGGAACAACTTCTGGAAACCGGGCGGCGTGACTGGCCCTCATCCCTCTGTCGTCGTCTCGCTGATGGCCTGCTCGGGGTTGCTGAGTCCCGCCGCCGCAGCCTGGCCCATCTTTCCCGTTGGTACCACCTTACTGGATATTGCCTGCGGCCTGGCTACGGCGATGCGAAAGATCGTTTCCGGGTCGATCAACTCTGGAAGCTGCTCTTCGCCCCAGGCAAGCAGCCCGAAGGAGGCGCAGACTTCTGGATTCTCTGGCGGCGTGTCAGTGGCGGGCTGCCTGCCAACCTGCAACTCACTCTGCTGGATCGTCTGCGCCCCATACTGCTTCCCGGCAAAGGGCCAGCCATCAAACCCAACAACAATGAACTAGCCGAGATGTGGCGTGCTGCCGCCAGCCTCGAACGGCTCGAACCCAAGGTGAAGGCTTTGCTGGCTGAGCCACTCCTCAAGCAATATCGCCGGCCGCCGGTGCAGCACTACGCCCCATGGGCTCTCGCCCGGCTCGGTTCCCGTTCGATGCTCTATGCCCCGATGAATAACATTCTCACTGGCGATGTCGTCTCCGGGTGGATCACGCAACTGCTCCCCTATCAACCCATCCACGATTCCGATCAACGAGCCTGGCTCTGGACGCTGACGACCCTGTGCCGAAAGATCAATGTGCGTGGCCTCGATGTAGAGGATGCATTACGCCAACAAGTCATCTCCTGCCTGGAGCAGCACCACGCCCCCAGGCGGTATATCGATCTGGTTACTATCGGCGGCGAGTTGGAGAAAGAAGAGCATCAGCAGATGTTCGGCGACGATCTGCCCCTGGGCTTAAAGGTTATGCCCAAAGAATAAGTACCACCTCAATTGTGAAGACCAGATAAAGACCTTCACAATCAAAACAGAGCCAGTAACAGCCTGAAGGTTCTCGACGAATACCACAGTAAAGAGTATGCTCAGGGCACCATTGCCCTCAGCACATAGAGTCTTACAGGGGATTATCATGAACATCTTCGATCTGAAAGGCCCCGAGTTCCTCATCTTCTACAGCGTGCTGTTGGTCATTGTCGTCGCTGTCGGCATCTGGCTGCGGCAGTATCTTTATCGCAAGGCTGACACAACTGTAGATGTCTCGAATGAATCGCTCAAGCCCTATGATGTGGTCTATCTGGCCGGGGGCGACAAGCTTACCGTCAATGCTGCCCTGACGAGTTTGATTCACCAGCAACTGGTGACTTTCGATCCAGGTAAAAAGTCATTATCGGTCAAAGCTCCGATGCCTCCCGGAATCGATCCGCTGGAGAAGCGAGTCTATGAATCGATAGCCGATACGATGTTACAGGAGGTGCCGCTGCGAGACACGCTGAAGACGTGCAAGGACTTCGCTTCATCGATGCAGGAAAAGCTGGAACGACGTGGCCTGTTGCTGACATCATCCCAATCGTCTGCTATCCGCTGGTGGCCTCTGCTCCTGATGATCGGCCTTCTTTTCATCGGCGGCATCCGCATCATCCTGGGCCTGTCAACCGGCATGCCTACTACCTACTTGATCATGCTCTGGATACTGACTCTGATCATCACACTCGTCGGTTTCGCTCGTGGTGTGCGGGCTACTCCTCGAGGCGACGAGATTCTCAAGGAATGGCGTGCCAAGCAGGCTGCTCTCAAGGCCACTACGCAAAGCAATCCCTCGACGATGGACGCCAACGATCTCGTGCTGGCCCTGGGTCTCTTCGGCATGGGGGTAATGACTGCGGGAGTATATGGCGACCTGCGAAAAGCCATCCTGCCCCAAGGCAGTACCGGCTACAGCGGTGGTTGTGGAAGCGGATGTGGCTCCGGTTCCAGCTGTGGAGGTGGCGGCGGAGGGTGTGGCGGCGGCGGTGGGTGTGGCGGATGCGGCGGAGGTGGTGGCGACTAATTAAAGAGCCGGGCTGCGTCAGCACCCGGAGAAAAGCGAGAACTAACAATGCCGTTCAACACCCTTCTCCAAGGTCCCACCCGCATCGGCGTCAGTTGGCGGCCCGAACTCGCCCTAGCCATCGAACGCTGGCCGCACCTGGCCCTTGTCGAACTGATGGCTGAGACGCTCGATCCCAAACATCCTTTACCTCCAGCCATCGAAGCACTACGACAACGTAGCATCCCTCTCATCCCCCATGGCACCAGCCTCTCGCTGGGCAGTGCTGAACCTCCCGATCCACAGCGGCTCGATCATCTTGCTCGAATCGCTGAACGGGTACAGGCCCCGCTCGTGAGCGAACATCTCGCCTTTGTTCGTGGCGGCGGGCTAGAGACGGGGCATCTGCTGCCGGTGGCGAGTTCCCATGAGATGCTCGAGATTGTTATTGAGAATGTCAATCAGGCTAGGGCTGCTCTGCCGGTGCCGTTGGCTCTGGAGAATATCTCCACGCTCTTCCAATGGCCCGATCCTGAGATGGACGAAGCTGACTTCCTTGCTGAACTTCTCGAACGAACGGATACGCTGCTTCTTCTCGACTTGGAGAACGTCTATGCCAACTGTCGCAACTTCGGTGGCGAGCCGGAAGCGTTCCTGGAGAAGCTGCCGCTCGAACGGGTGGCCTATGTGCATGTGGCCGGCGGAAGGGATGGCAAGGATGGCCGCTATCACGATACTCACACCACGCCCATCCCGCAGCCGGTCTTTGATCTGGTAAGTTGGCTCAGTGAGCGGATCGCTATTCCGGGAATCATCCTGGAGCGGGACGATTACTTCCCCGATCAGGCCACGCTTCATGGTGAACTTAACGCGATTCGAGCCGCCGTTCATCAGCCAATGCTTTCTGTAGAACATCTCCATGCTCAATGAGATACGAGAACGACAAGCTGACGCACAAAGTCACCTGGTGGCTTCGCTGATGAGGGGTAGTTCTGCGCCGACTGGATTCGATGCTGACGATCTTTCGAGTACTTCCCGCTCGCTGATCTCGAAACGCTTCCGACTCGTTCAGAACGCTTGGCCCGTGTTCGATACAGCACTGGGAGAACGATTCGTCACCTTATTCGAAGAGTATGCACGGGAGACGTCCCTACCCATCGAAGCACATGCTCGTCAGGACGGCTGCCAGTTCGCACGCTGGCTGATGAACCGAAAGCAGCTTCCTGATCTATGCCGCCTGGCGTTGCTTCATGTCGAGTTGCAGGGTGTTGCTAAGCCTCGCCGGGGTGTGTGCATCAGATTTGCCTGGATGCGTGAACGACGGCGGCCAGCGTTGGGTTTCAAGATTCCTGCTCGTAGTCCCTGGGTCGTTCCTTCCTCCTAATCAACTTCAACACCGAAATACATGATCAGCAAAGCCCTCAACGAAGACTTTAAGCCCTTGTTCCTTTTTCGTTCCGGACATCGGCAAACAATCCTGGGCTACTTTCTTCGCAAATGGCAGAAAGCCATGCCTGCCCAGTTACGGCGGCTGCCTTTGCCTGATGGCGATACGATGCATCTCTATGATGCTTCTCCACCCGGTTGGAAGGAAGCTGGTCCCGTCGTCATGATCGTGCATGGGTTAGGTGGCTGCCATACGTCGGGCAGTGTGCTGCGGCTGGCTTGGGAATGCTATCGACAGGGGATGCGGGTCGTCCGAGTGAACATGCGGGGCAGCGGCGAAGGATTGGCAGAAGCGAAGAAGCCCTACCATGCCGGCTGCTCGGATGACATTCGCCTGGTGGTGCATGAAGTGAGTAAATGGGCACCCGGTTCACCACTCTGGCTCATCGGTCTATCGCTGGGTGGCAATGTCGTTCTCAAACTCGCCGGTGAACTGAGACAGACAGAGGTGCCGTTGCTACAGAAAATTGTTGCCGTGTCGCCGCCGGTCGATCTTGCCCGGTGTTCCGATATGCTGGGGCAGCGGCATAACGCCATCTATGAACGTCGTTTCGTACAGGAGCTCACCGAGATGGCCCAGCAGCGGGCGAAGCTGCATGGCGAAGCGACGCCGGTCTTTCCCAAGGGATTAACACTTCGTCAGTTTGACGATGTTTACACCTCCCGCCGCATCGGCTACGCCAACGGCGATGAGTATTACGACAAGGCGAGCAGCAGACATGTGCTGCACGCCATCGATATTCCCACGCACATCCTCAGTGCCGAGGATGATCCGATGATCGACCCGGTGCCGATCCGGGATACGAAGCGATCCGAGGCGGTGACGATTCAGATGCCCAAGTACGGTGGTCACCTCGGCTTCATCTCCTCGCCGGGCAAGCAAGGCTGGTACTGGCTCGAACGCCAGGTGTTTCAACAACTGAGATGATCGTTACGGATTGATACGCAGCCAGGTCTCTTCAAGAATAATGGTTACCAGAAGGCATAGTAGCGCAGCCAGGATCAACCACGGGCGGCATTCGTAGTACTCGGTATAGACGAAGCTCTCAACTCGAGACTTCTCCAGAGCATCAAGTTTCTGGCTGATCTGTTGCAACGCTGCACCATCGCTGGCTGAGGCGGCGACACCCTGCGTGATTTGGGAGACGCTCTGTAGCGACTTTTCAGCTCGTTCCTGTTCTGTCTTGCGAGCAGCGTCTGTGCCCGGTGCGCCGGCCAGGAAGATGGTGTTAACCCGAATTCCCAGCGCAGCCGCCAGTTGTGCTGCCTGCCTGGGTTTGAGTGCATCGGGTTCCAGTTCAGCAGGTACCGTATGCTCGCCATCACTAATCAAAATGATGGCCTTGCTGGCGATGGGTGATCGCCGAAGCAGATCGATAGCCATACCCAGGGCATCGCCGATGTTGGTGCTGCTGTCAGGGATGGTTCCGACAGGCTTGGTCCGATCAAGATAATACTTCACCGCATGATGGCTGAGCGTCGGCGGACAAACCTCGATCGGCCGGGCAGCGAAGGTGACCAGCCCGATGGCATCGTTGCCTCGATAGGAAAAACCATCACCGCCGGCGAGGAAACGCTGAATGACCCCGGTCGCAGCTTGCAGGCGAGTCACAGGTTGCCCATCAAGCAGCACATCACTTTCCCCCATGCTGCCACTGACATCGAGAACAAAGACAACGGCAATGCCCTCGCTGGGAATGCGACTGCCCGGCACCGGCCAGCGCGGGCCGATGAGGGCAAGGATGATGAGAAGTGTCGTGAGCATTCGTCCGATGAAAGGCAGCCAGCGTGCCCAGTTCACCCGTCGTGAAGGTTCAGCAGGCAGAAAGCGCATATCAGGGTGGTGCAGCGTCGGCCGATGCCGCTCACGCCACTTCCACAGTGGCCAAGCCAGCGGAAGGAGTAGCAGCAACAAGGCAGCTTCGGGGCAGGCCCACGTCAAGGCTGGCCTCCGGGCAGGGAGCCCTGCAAGGCCTTCTCGGTGATCTCTGACCGTTCGATGGTCGCACCCGGTCGTGCATACCAGTACGATGTCGCTGCGTACTGCACATGGACGTTGGGCAGATCGTGTCGCACTTCGAGTTCATATTTGAGCGATTTGTTGAAGACGATACGGTCAAGCAGCCTGGCTCGAAACAGGGACGTGAAGCCCTCATGCCCCTTGCCATCATGTCGGGGTTGCGCCCGCCAGAGATGGCTGAACGTCGACTTGTCTGCCCAGCCTAGGCCGAAGTCATCGTCTGTGCCGGTACCCCAGTAGGAAGGAAACGTCTCATCCTCAAGCCAGACTTTGCTGTCCCCTTCACCCCACCACTCCTTGACGGGGTTGTGAACGCTCAGAAATGTTCCGACGAGTTGCCCTTGCCCTTTAAGTTGCAGCACAGCCCAATCCTGATATGGTCGAGTGTTCAGCGAGGCTGTCCGCCAGGTACTATGGAAGTGGAGGCTCTTCTCGGTCCAGCGGTATGGCACATGCGTGATGTTGAGTTGGATAGTGACTGGTTGGGCATCCAGGTTCTTCAATACGAGGCGGGCATTCTTGGCATAGGGCATGATCCAACGTGAGGTGAGCTTGCCCGAGGCTGTCACCCAAAGTGGCAGCGTACTGAGCGGATTGGCTCCGGGGGCGGTGCCGAAAAAGTCACCGAGCGGCACTTCGACTTGGGGCACGACGGCGTTGTCGAACGTGATATTGAGCACGACCTTACGCAGGGCATCTATCATGCGGTCAGCCGAAATGGTAGCGTCGATCTGCAGGATAGCCCGGTTCGGATTCGCCCCTGGCCCTTCGAGCAGCACTGTTTCCTTGCTGGTACCCGGTGGCAGTTGTGGTGGTTCAAACACTACCTGCTGTACATCGGGCTTCTCGTCGGATTTTAGTCCGCCCAGTTCTCGCGCTAATTGCTCATGGCTGACAGCGACCTGGCTGTTAAGGCGCTGAGCTTCTACCTGGAGCAACTTCTGCTCGTTCAGCACATCGTCCATGCTGAAACTGTTGATCAGGGTACCGGCAGCATACTGGCGATAATTGATCTGATACTGCAGGCTGGGCCGTTCAACAACGACGAGACATCGTTGTTGAAATGGTATGGGGAAGATTAGCTCAAACCCTCTTGCTCGTTCAGAGGCCCATGGCGAGGGAATCGGTCGCACCCGTTTGTCACCCTGTTGCACTTCCCAGGTGCCGCTGAGCAGATCAAGCAGTCGAGCTTCAAGAACCGGTTTGGGTTGATTGTCCAGGTAGATCCGAACCAGCCCCGCTTCACCCGGGTTAGACGACCAGATACGAGTCAGGCAGCCCGGCCCGTTGATATCAGCCAGAACCGGGCCCAAAGGGAAAGGTGTCCAGGCGTTGACAGCAATATAGCCGGCCAGCCTGGGTTCGATGCCGGCGGTATAGGCCCACACCATGCCGGGAACATTCTTCTTATGTCGGGAGATACCGATCTTCGTGCCTGCCGGGATGGTCCCGCTCGGCTTGGTTCCCCGCTGCGACTGCTCGTAGAAGGGCGTCTCTTTGTCGATAGTGCCCTCGTAATAACATTGGGCGCGGTCATGATTGGCAAACCAGTCGTCAGGTCGTTGCGGAGTGACGCTGGCCCGGTCGTAGCTGCTGAATTGACCGGTGGAAAAGGGATGGTCTGGTAGATGAGTCAGCGTGGTGAGATCGTATGTCTCGCGCAACAACGATTGCCAGGAGAGCGGAGCAGGGGCTTTACCTGGCTCTTGCCCGTGCCCCATGAGACAACAGAATGAAACAATTAATGGAATGAGCAACTTCATGAATTGGATTGTACCTTACTCCGCTCCCACTCCCAACTCTCAACTCAATTCTCTTAAACGCCACCAATCATCACTGATGGCCGCTTGGCCACGTCTGGCTCTGCTTTACTGATCAGTTCATGCACCATCCACGGTACATTACCTTCGCCGAAAAGGAGAAAGCCGATCATACCGGCGACGGGCGACTCTTCAGTCCATCCAAAGTGAATCTCAGGCGGTTTGCCGACCTTGGCCAGTTCCAGCACCACCGCGGCCAGTGTGTGAGCGATCGATGCGGAGTTGGTGATCTTGAGCATGTAGCGGCCTTCTTCACTTAGCACCTGCAAGTTAGGTTGCTGGTAGAAGTCGCTGGCATCGTGTAGTTCGACCTCAATGAAGAGAATAGGCATGTTGTCTGGCAGACGATGCTCCCGGCGAATGATCAGTTCCTTCTCAGCCAGCGAGCGCTTCCCAGGCCGGTGAGGCACCAGAATCGGCCATTCCGAAGCTCGGATACTTTCCCAGAGGAACCGGGATTGCTCGTCGACGAAGTTGAAACCAATGAAACGCAGTTCCCTGGCACGGAAGACACGGGACAAGAGCGACGTCAACACGATGGCAATGATAAAAAGGAAGGCGATCTTGATGCCCGACGGTTTCTCGTAGATGTTGACAATGGTGGTGTAAACGAACACGAGCATCACCAGAGAATAGGGGATGGAGATTCGCAACCACCACGGCCCCGTCGCCTGTCGATACTTACCGATCACGGTAGCGATACAAGCACTGGTAATAAGCACCAACACGCCGGTAGCGTAGGCACCACCCTGATCATCGACATTGGCACGGAAGAGCAGAGTGACCACGATGTTGATGCCGGTAAAGAGAATGACCAGCCAGCGCGAGGCACGGGTCCACTCAGGGGCCATGCCGTACCGGGGTAGATACTGCGGGACGAGGTTGAGCAGCCCTGCCATCGCACTGGCCCCGGCGAACCAGAGGATGATCACGGTGCTGATATCGTAAATAGTGCCGAACACGGTACCGAAAAGCGGGCTGATCTTACCCGTCTCTCCTTCGCCGTGAGCAATGAAGGCCAGGGCACGATCCTTGGCAGGTGGCTTCAGGAGAATCAGCTTGGCTTCGGCTTCAGTCAACTCCTGGCCCGTCACAGGGTGTTTAGGGAAGGTGCCATCCTTCTGGACGTAGACCAGGTCGCTTGGTGGAATCAGCATCGCCACAACGAACGACGAGCCGATCAAACCAAACGACATGATGATGGCGGCGGTGACCAGTAGCTTGCGAGTATTGCGGATACGTCCTTTGGGGTTCTGCTGCGTATCGGTCGCATCGCCTTTGACGTGACCCATCACGGCAACGCCCGTCTCAAACCCGGAAAGGCCCAAAGCGAGCTTGGGAAACAGAATAGCGCCGATGGCAATCAGTCCCCAGAACTCAGTCGTCTTCCAGGGTGGTTCATGCAGGTACCACTGCCCCATCTGTATGTGATCCCACCAGTTACTGATGTAGGATGGATGGTTCAGCAAATGGACCACTGACAGTCCAATGATGATAGCGCTGAGTACGAGGTAAATTCCCACGATGGCCACGGCGACACCGATGACTTCGCGGAACCCTCGCAGAAACATCGCGCCCAGAGCCACCAGCAGGCCGATGGTCAAGCCAATCTGCCACTTCACCCGGCGGGCTTTGACCGCTTCATCGTACTCGACTTGCTGTTCGGGAGTGGGCTTTTCCGGCGGAGTGAAATCCTTGAAGAATGTGGGGTTAGAGATAATGTGCTCAGCGGCATCGGCCGTGGACAGAGTCTTGGTTATCACATAATCGGTAGCTGCGAAGCCGAGCAAGACGAGGACAAAAGTCTTGCCCCACCAGCCGGAGACGAGCTTCTCCAGCATGCCGATGGAACCTTGTCCATGCGGCGAATGTTTGGCGACGTAAATGTAAACAGGCAGTGCCCCAAGCAGCGTAACGAGCACCAGGATAATCGTGGCTATGGGAGCCAGCACCCCGGCTGCTTCGACGGCGATGGAAGGCTGGTAGCCCAGCGTACTGAAGTAATCAACGCCTGTCAGGCACATGACCCAGAGCCAAAAGCTCTGATGGTGATGTAATGGCTTGGAGGGTGGCGATGGACTGCCGCCAGGTTCGATGGGCGGCGCAGCGGGAGCGTTCATAGCTGATAATATATGAACGGCTGGCAAGAGGGAGGATCATTTGCTAATCCTCCCTTCCCGTCCATTACTTCTTAGTGGCCTCATTCTCACGTTTGATGAAGGCGATTCGCTTATTCTGGTAATCAAATACCAGCTTGAAGGGCTTGAGCAAATCGCCACCGATATTGCCCAGGGTATCTGCAGAGTTGAAGGCTCCTTTAGCGGTGGTGGCAAAGGTTACTTCGATATCATCGGTGCGGTGTCCGCCGAGTTCGAAGTATTTTAACTTGCCAGACTTGGCGGAGACGTTGCCGCCAACACCCCCGGCTAAAGTTTCCGTAGTCTGACGCCCATCGAGAAGTTTATACTTTTCGACGGTGGGTGCATGGAGAGCTACCGTGCTGCCCGCTGCTCCGGTATCCAACTTGAAGATGCCCTTGTGGCCTTCGAACTCAGCTTCGACGCAGGCTACCCGTGCTGTCTGATAGAGCTTCTGCCAACGGTTCTGCACACGATTCTGGTCATAGGTCTTGGGATCAAAAAGGGCGACTGTGTTATTTTCCATGTCGAGTTCAACAGTGCAGCGATGGAAGACACCATAGCCGATCACACCGGCGATCTTGGCGCCCATGGGTCCGCTGAGGAAGGCGAGATCGAGACCAATCACGGTAGGGTCTTTGAAGGTGGCGCGGCCCAGAGAGATGGAATCGGGTTTGCTGAATCGGGTCTTGACAGTTCCTCCGACACCGATGGCAGGGAGTTCGCCGAACTGTTCCAGTTCCAGTTCCTTGATGAGCTTCGTATCGAGGCAAGTCGCTCCGGCACCGCTGTCGAAGATGAACCAGCCCACATCCTTGCCGTTGACTTTGGGTTTGACCAGGAGATGCCCCGTCTTGCGTGCGCATGACTTCCAGCTCAGCAGGCAGCTTATCGTCGAAAACAACATCCGAAGGTGAAGACACGAGTGAAGAATAGGGACTGACTGCAAATGCGGGAGCAGCCTGGATACTCTCAATAGTGGTGGTTTCGACACTGTCATGTGCTGAAAGAGATTGACGGGTTTTGGGGAACTTGATTCCATTGAACTCCAGGATTCCTGACCACTTGTTCGTCACCTTCTGACCTTCAGCCTTCATAGTGCTTTGCACAGGCAGCCAGGTCTTGGCATCGATCTGAATGGTGCCGGTGATGTCGGTGGGTTGGTGTTTGAACTTCAACGTGTAGATGCCCTCTTTGGGCTGTCCATCTTCGAGCGTGTAGCTCATGCCCGAACCCGGATCGAGCCAGAGGCTGGTGGCGAAGAGGCCGTTGACAATGGTGTTGTTTCGGTCGGTCAATTCCTGTATTCGTTGTTCGCCACCTAGATCTTTGATCCAGGCATTCGTGCCATCGTAGCCGGAACCCGTCGTAATTCGAGAACTGGTTGTCTGCACGAAATGTCCGCTGCGATTGAAGAGCAGAGTGTACTGGGCAGGCAAGCCGGCAAAGGTACCCTTGCCGGCGAACTGTAAACCAGTGTCGGGAATCTTTTCTTTCGAGAATTGTGTCGCCTGGCGAACGCGCTGCATGACTTCATCAGCGGTCTTGGGATCAGAGGGTGCTTGGAGAAACAGAAGATGAAGCAGCAGATATAGAGCAGTGATCGAGTGCATGATTACGTTCCTTTCTTCTTGGCGAGTTTGGCCCGTGGGCGCACTTGAGCTGGAGCAAAGACCCAGCCGAGCGAATAGACCTGCCGATCAGGGCCGGGTTCGCTGCGACACAGGATTTGGGATAATTGTTCGAGCAGGCGATTGACCTCAGCCAGATCATCCTTGCTGAGCCAGCCCTTGGCACGGCCGCCCCAGAGGGAACGATGCGGGCCGGAGAAAGAAGTACTCTTTTCAGCAAGGCCGAGGTTGAACTCTCTCAGACTTAGCCGCAGCGCACCGGCAACGACCTTGCGGATCGACTTCTTCATCGGCGAGCTATAAACGATACGGGCTGATCGGCCTGGCATGGCATAGATGGCTGATTCGTGTCGGCCATCCTTACGGCGTTCCACTTCCTGCACCAGGCCGACTTTGACCAGTTTTCTGACATGGAAGTAGAGCGAATCAGCAGCCCGGCCCAGGGAGGCGGCCAATTCCGTGATGGAGCAGGGCCCGATAGCCGTGATGGCATCGACAATCTCTTGCCGCATCGGTGATTCGAGGGCACGAATCTGAACGGGGTCTTTGATCCAGACGATAGTTTTGTCTTTGGTCATGACGATTGAAATAGTGTTTACAATTTCAATAATAGCATGGTGTCTACCGCCGTCAAGACCAAGGACATTATTCTTGACTATGACACGACGATTCTCCCTCAATGTGGGAGGCAATGAATTGGTTTACTACCTCATGATGAGTCTTCGTCAGCAGATGTCCGGCTCCAGGTATGATCTGACAGGCTCCTGATTTCTTTGACGGGAAGAACGGGTCACGTTCGCCATGTAAATGATGGATGGGGAAGGTCTGGTTGTAGTCTGATGGTTTCCACCGCAGGATGGCATGCAACCCCCACTTCATGAACGGTGTTTCCTTGTGATGCAGGTGTCTGAGCAGGGCATACATTCGAAATGGCAATACGTCACCTGCGAGCATCAGGGTCATTTCGGAAACCAGGTTCGCCGCGTTCCAGGGGATGATGTGTGTCATGTGGGCGATGGATCGCACCTTCTTCAGCCAGCCTACCATGTGATGATGCGAACGGCCGCTGGCGAAGAGGAAGAGGGCTTCGGGACGAACGTGCTGGGCCATCTCGTAAGCGATGATGCCGCCAAACGAAGCGCCGCCAAGATAGAAGGGGGTACCAGGGTTGATGATGTCGATGAAGCGGTGCGCGTATTGTGCCATCGTTTCGTTGGGACGAGGTGGTATCCAGTCAGGGACAATGAGTTGGGGAAAGACCTTCTTCTGCTCACGGAACATGCGGGCATTGGCGCCCAGCCCGGGCAGCAGAATCAAAGGCAATGGCGATGCACTCATGGCTGGGGAGAGGCGGCGAGTAGAAACCCGGCGGCACGAAACGGTGCCAGCCAGCGTGCGCCAGTGTACTCGCCTTCGGGATGACTTGCATCAAGATAATCGAGATCGTGAACCATCAAGCTCGCTGACTGGAGCGTGTTTCTTATTTCATGTTCCGTGTAGAGCTTCATCTGTAGGTTGCTGATGCCCTGATGCACAGGCAGGGTGACGACGCTGTTCTTCGTGAACAGGGTGGAAATTCCTTGCAGGGGCCAGCGATTATGGACGTGAACAAGGAAAATACCTGTGGGCTTGAGGATACGTTTCACTTCGGAAAGGAAGTTAGCCCTGACCTTCTCCGGGTGCAACATGCCGAGGGTGCCGAAGAGGCACACGGCGGCATCGAAGGTGTGGCTTTCAAGGGGCAGGGGATCGCCGAGGTTGGCTTGGAGGAGGTTTGGTGGAGGTAGAGAGTCGAGCGGAACCAGTAGCTTTCTCGCTTCGTCAAGCATGTGATCAGAGAGGTCGATACCGGTGCAATGGAAACCACGTCGATAGAGGGGAAGCATACTGCGGCCGGGGCCACAGCCAAGATCGATCACCTGGCAGGGTGTAGACAAGTGCTTCGCGACGAATCGCTGGTCGGCATGAGCAAAGGGAGAGCTGGCGACTTTGCCGAGGTATTGTTCAGCGAGGAGAGGATCGTGCAGATACTCCCACAAGCCGGGGGTGACGCCGGGGGGAAGTTGCCAATCGGGTGGTGCTGGTGGGTCACTTAGGTGTTTCGATATCGTTGGATGGAGGTGGATGACGTCCACGAGTTGCCTCTTCATGTCGAATCGACAACATGATGGATCGATTCATTGCTAGGGAAGAGACTGTAGCTCTGCCTGTGTTGGTCAAAGGGATGACTATATCCGCAGACCATCGGAAGTGATCGCCCCAACGATGTGCTCGGGGATTGTATAACGGAACTGCTTGACCCGTGTTGGGATCGATTGCTGTTTCTTTCGCCCATTTTCGCAACGAGCAGGAAACACAAGCCAACGCCAGATTATCGAGACTGGTAGGACCACCAAGTACGCGGGGTATGACATGATCAACGTGAAAGGTTGCTTCTTGAGCAACTTGAGAGAGCAAGCAATACTCACAACGGTTACCAGCCCGTTTGATAACCTGTTCTTTCAGCAGGCGAGAAATATCGCTCATGCCGCTGCTCGTTCCATACGCATTTTTAGGAGTGTCAATAGCTCAGAGACATTAACAAGTCCTTCTGCTTCTTGTCGTTCATCGTCGGTAAGAATTTGACCGGAATCTTGCTTATCCAATAGAAACTGAAGTCTGGCTTGCACAGCCATTGGCAATCGAAACCGTGCCAAGTCATCCGGCAGATCGAAGTTGAATGTTAAAGGTGCAGACATATTTCACCTACTTTCAATGTTGGTGATATTATACACCAGTAATTGTCTTACATAAAGAGAGTTTTCAATTCATTGTGGTTCATTCTCACCCAAACCGATCCCCCACCTGTACCCGATACCCACGCAGGAAGTCACCAATGACCATCGGCTTCTTCCCGCTGGGCTGGACTGTGACAAGGTTGACGACGCTGCCTTGACCACAAGCGATACTGACCTGATCCTTTTTGACGAGGATGACTTCACCCGCAGGGCGATCAGTCGATTGAGTGGAATCGGGAAGGGCACGAAATACGATCAGTCGAGTTGGTTCATGATCGGTCGAATGCCAGTAGGTGTACGCAGAGGGCCAAGGCTGAAAGGCTCTGATCTGGCAGTCCACCTGGTGAGCGGTTCGTGAATAATCGACGAGGCCCATTTCCTTGCTGAGCTTGGGAGCCTTGGTGACGAGCGACATATCCTGGGGAATGCCCTTCTCGGTCCCTGCTTCGATCTGATCGAGAACACTTAATGCCAACTTGGCACCAGCAGCAGCCAATCGGGCTTCGAGGGTGCCGGCGGTATCATCGCCATGAATAGATTCAATCACTTGTCCCAGCATCTCGCCGGCGTCCATGCGAGGCGTCATCCGAATGATGGTCACCCCGGTTTGCGTGTCGCCATGATAGATAGCCCAGGCGATGGGAGCTGCTCCACGATATTTGGGCAGCAGCGACGAATGAACATTGATGCCGCCACGAGGCGGGATGCTGAGCACTTCCTTGGAAAGAATCTGCCCATAGGCAGCAACAACGAAGAGATCAGGCTTAAAGTGCGTTCTGAGATGTTCAATCGCTTCGGGGGTATTGATGCTGAGTGGCTGATAGACCGGCAAACCCGCATCGACGGCTCGCTTCTTGATGCCCCGTTCCATCTCCCGATCTTTACCCTTCCCACTGGGCCGATCCGGGTTGGTGACCAGGCCCAATACGTTATGTCGGCTGGCAAGCAGTGCAGCGAAGGTAGGCTCAGCAAAGGTGCCGGTGCCCATCATGAGGATGTTCATGAGGGTATTGTAGCTATCAGCTATCAGCTTTCAGGATCAGGAAAGGCTGATATTCCAGAAGTTACTGTAGAAAACCAGGCTTGGCGGGTACTATTCTGTAAGGACAATGGAGAATGCTGTGCCAGACCGATTGCTTCTGGACATGTTAAAGCAGTGCAACCGTCAATATCTTCTGCCTCAGGGCGAGGGAGATCAGGCATTATTACAACGCTATTTCCTTCAGCGCGATCAATCTGCCTTTGCTGAAGTGGTACAACGACACTGCCGATTGGTCTGGTCAGTTTGTCGACAAATGTTACCCGGTGAATCAGATGCCGAGGATGCGTTTCAAGCAACCTTCCTGGCTCTCATTCGGACTGGCTCCATGGTGAAAGGGCCACTGGCACCCTGGCTGCACCGTGTGGCGTTCCGTATTGCCTTGAAACAAAGACGGGCAACAGCACGTCGATTGCGTCGGGAGCAAATGGCTGCTCGCGCGGAAGCAACATTGCCCGTCTCCGATTCGGCGTGGAACACACTATTGTCCGCTGTACATGAAGAAGTGGCGAGGTTGCCCGAATCACTGAGGGTTCCTTTTGTCCTCTGCTGTTTGGAGGGTTGGTCAACAAGCTCGGCAGCTGAGCACGTCGGCTGGAAACTTGGCACGTTCTCAGGTCGATTGACACACGCCAAGCAGCGACTGTTACGTAAGCTGGCATCACGTGGATTGCCACTGACGGCCATCGGCCTGACTGTTGCTACCCTCGAGGCAGCGACAGCGATCTCGCCGTTGTTATTAACTCAAACGGCTCAACTAGGGTTGCCCCATGTAAGGGTGGCAACTCACCTGCTCGCATTAACTCAAGGAGTAGTGACGATGAAATCAACGCTTATCAAAAGTGCCGCAGTGCTTGTGCTGCTGTTTGGTACAGTCGGCACGACCAGTTGGCTGGCTGCATCCCCGCAAGGAAATGCCCAAACGGGGACTAGTAACGCCGATACAGTACCAAATAGTAACGTCACGTATGCCAATGACAAAGGCAAAGAGGCCATTGCTGGGACAGTAGTGCCTCCTTCCAGTGGTTCAAAAACACTTTACCTCTTCTACAAACTGGACAAACCCATCAGCCAGGAGGAGTATGTAAAGCTGTTCGACAAGTACGAAGGCAACGGGTGGGAGTACATAGGTTCGGTACCGTCGCTCAACGTGGAAAAAGATTCTGCCAGTGTTCAGACAACGCTAGTCTTTCGCCAACCGATTCCTGGTGGAATAACCCACTCAGCTGAAAGGAGTAAGGGCTCACATCCGGCTTTGGGTAAGGTACCGCAGCCTAGCGATTCGTTAACAAGAAGCTCATTGCAATCGAACCCGCCAGTGCTACCCCACCTGACAACCACCGCCAATGAACTTGAAGAAATGCGTAGTCTACAAGGTTCATGGAAACGGACACGCTCACTTCTGAATGGGGCGGCCTACCCAGGCGGTGGATTAGCTTCTTTGAATTTCAATCTGAACAACAGTATCGATATTGATAGCGCGTCCTTGGATATGACCTACTACATCAACGCCGGCAAAACACCCAAGGAGTTGACCCTGGTAGGGAAGGGCACTCTCTTTCAGTGCATCTATCAGGTGTCTGGAGACAAGTTAACAATCGCGTTCTATGGTCGATCCGAGCACGATCGACCAAGGAGTTTTTCAGTCAAAGAAAAGGTTGCTGATTTGCCGCTCATCGTGAATGAGTACGAGCGACAAAAAAGATGAGGCCAAGCCCTATCGCACTCGCGCCTGGAACGTCACTGATCCACCCTGCTTGGCGGGAACGGAATCCTTCATCTCCCAGCGAAGGACGAGTGAGCCGGCTTCATTCGTCGTGGTTACGAAGACTGCTTCTCGGCTCGACTTGGCGGTGCCTGGGACATACTCCAATCGGGCAGTCAGACTGTCTGAGAGAGCCACGTCATGAATGGGCTGACAACTCTTGTTGGCGTAGGTGATCGTGTAGGTCACGATGTCGCCGATCTGGGCCTTGTCCGTTGAGCAACTCTTGCAGACTTCGAGAGGCTCATCGGTGCAGGGGACCGGAGGCTCTTCAACACCAGTGGTTTCGACAGCCTTGTCCAACCGACCGATGATGCGAACACCTTCGACCGACTTAACAGCAATTGCCTTGTCACGTCCGATGTCAACCATCGCTTTGAGGGCCAGCCGAACGATGAGGCCTTCTTCGAGCTGCTTGGTCGGGACAGCTTTTTCTCTCCTGACGACCATCAGGCCCGGTTCGGTATTGTTCACTCGAACGGCGAGCTGATCGAGCTGGAAGGCTTCCAACTGTGTCACCTGGCGAAGGTTCACGAAGCGTGGCACGCACAGACACACGGGATTAGAAGGCAGAATGACCTTGCTGCCTTTGAAGTTCTTGAATGTCAGTACGGTATCTGACGGCTCAAGTCCTTGCAGCTTTCCCTGATGATCGAAATGAGCGGGGCTGTGGAAGTCGCCACCGTCACGGAGGCATTCTTCACCGATCTTGAATTTCTTCACAGGGACGATGGGACCGCAACCGGGCATGCAGCCACCCAGATTGGCGTTCATCATCTTGCCTTCGAGTTCTTCCTGCGTCGGTTCCTTGTTTCCCCAGCGAAGGATGGCGACAGGACGACCCACTTCCTTGGCGAAGGTCAGGGCATCGAGACCGCCAAGCGGTTCAGCGTCACCGCCGTTGATGTTGCCGTTGATTCCGACAAAGACACTTTCAGGATCTTCGAGGGTAACGACCTTGGTAATCATCGCGCCACGGATCACTGCCAGGCCATCCTGCTCTTTCAGCATGATGGGGGCAGGGTGATCGGAAGCTTTCAGCTTGGGTGGCAGATACAGCAGGTCCAGCACTTCAAGGCTGGGATAGAAGACTTGTCCCGGGCAGTTAGGAATATTTTCGACTTTGAAGAGGTAGCGCACGCCGGGCTGCAGCGTCAGTTCGCAGGGAACGGCGTTGGCCTTCCAGGCGTTTGGGCCAACAAGGTAGGAGAAGACGGTGCCTGGCTCGCCTTGAATGCGAACATAAAGCTTGCCGGGAGGTGGGATGATCCCCATACCACCGGGGCCTTGCATCGGTCCCTGGGCCTGGCACATCGTGCAGAATCCGATACTCAGCAGGCACAGCATCAGGCTGATCGTTCGCATGGCACTCTCACGGCTGGTGATTCTTGAAACACAATGAGGTTGAGAACCGAGGGCGTCTGTTGACACAAGCCCACTGTCCCCAACCTCATCACCGGCTAGGTTAGTTATTTGCCCCAGACAGCTCGATCCAGCATGCCTTGCCGTTCACGGAAGGCGGGCTGAGGAGCATCGTCCATATCAAAGGTCAGCCCCTTGGGAGCCATGATGGAAGTCTGTGGGAAGCTGGCACGAGGAGCACGGCCAGGCATCTGAGGCATACCCTGCATAGCACCCTGCTGCTGCATCATCATGAAGGCGGCAGGATTGATGGGGCCGCCTTGACCGGGAGTCGGCATCGGAGCGCCACCGGGAGCACCAGGCATCATGCCGGGGCCAGGAGGCATCATCATGGGAACGCCACCGGTAGGAGCGCCACCTTGAGGGGCACCATACGCACCAGGAGCATTCAGCGGAGGAGAGTTAGGCACATCCAGGCTGATGTTACCCACACGGATGATCAACAGAATGTGACCACGGCGATAAGCTTCAGCAACAGGATCAACGCCAGGTTCCAGACGTGTGCTGGAAAGTTCCTCAGCGCCACCAGCCAGGCTCATGTACTGAGCATCAGGCAGGTAGATGACCTTAGTGATGTAGTTGCCTTCGCGGATTTGACCGAGGTCTTCATCCGTGAACTCAACAGGCACCACGTTGTGTGAAAGGAAAGCATCGGTCTTGGCGTTGCTTGGCACGACTTCGATCGTCGGGTAGAGTTCGACACCAGGACGGCCTTGAAGATCGGAAATCTTCAAACGATAGATGGCAGCCTGAGAGAAGTTGAAGCGGCCTGGCATCGTGATCTGCCCTGGGGACAGAACAGGCTTGCCTTCAGGCCCTTGGACGTACCAGCCGACCTTGGCATTGACCGGACCGGAGAACTTGACTTGAGTGCGTGAAAGCGAGAGGCCACCTTCAGGCCCATTGGGCAGTTGGCCAAAAGCATTCACTCGGCCACCGGTGGTGTAGCAACCGGGATCGGTCAGGATCGGGCCGGACATCTGGCCGTGAGTGGCATGACCACCAGGCATTGGTGGTGCGCCGGGCAAGCCACAAGCTCCATTAGAACAGCCAGAGGCTTGCAGGATGCCGCTTTCATTGCCGGCATAGCCTACCTGCATGATGTTCCCGCCCATCATCGGGTTGGCATTCATGCCACCCATCGCCATGCCGCCCGTAGGCATCATGGGCGTACCCCAGGGGCCCACCGGCCCTTGTTCACTGGAGGCTAATCGGGTGGCACCCATGTGGGGTTGCATGCCCGCTTGTGGGTGACTCATGAACCCGCCTTCGGTGTTCATGCAACCGCTTGAAGCGGCAACAGCCAGAAGGAAACCGGCGATACGTCGTTTCATTCGTCTCCCCCTGCCGAGGCGGCTGCCCCTGGCGGACTGTCCCTGTACCATAAGCTGTGTCAGTAGGCCGCCGGCGATGGGACTTCGCCATAAGGCAGCCAGTCACGCGCCCCCCCGGGCATGGCGCTTGAACCTGCGTCTCGTCTCCTGTATACTCGGCACTTCTGCTACACTTCTTGCAATGATTCCAACGGAAAAAGCTGATGCGATCGTTATACCTTACCCTGTTCATCGCTCTCGGCCTGATGGCTTGGCAAAAAGGGGGATTTGCACAAACTCCACCTCAGCCAGTTGTGACTGTCTCGGCTCCGGCAGCTCTCGCCTTGCTCGATGCTGCCATCAAATCACTCACTCGGCCTGAAGGAGTCGAGGTGCGATTTCGTCAAACCATTTTTGGAAAGTCAGAGCCTGCTACCTTCACTGGTCAATCGATTACCGCTGCCGGGAAGCGAGTCTATTTTGATCTGAAGTTCCGGCAATTGGAACGTCATGCCCAGCTCAAGCTTCTCTGCGATGGTGAGACCTTCCATCGCCTTGAATCACTGCCAGACAGCAACACCATTACGAGTTACAGCATTCAAGAACTGCAGGATGTCATCAAGAAACTGGCGACCAGTGAAACAGAGCGTGTCGCCATGGCTGATCTGGAGAAAACGCAGTTGGGATTACATGGCTTTGAGGGCATCAGCGCCATGATCACTGATCTCAAGACTCGCATGATCTTTGGCGAACCAGCCGCTGCCACGATTGATCTGCCGGGAAAACCCAAACAGTCAGTTAAGGTGATCGAAGGCCGATGGAACAACGACACGCTGGAAATGATCGCTCCTACGAAGAAAACGAATGCCCCCAATCAGCAGGATCAGCGATATTTGTGGAACGAGAAGATGTCGTATTTCCTGGTGCCCCGTCTGGCAAAACTCTACTTCGATGCGAAAGACGGGCAACTGGTTCGCCTGGAACTCTGGGGGATCACTGAAAAGCAAGGACCTGAAAAGGTACTCTTGAACATGGATATTCTGGGCATCTCGCCTTTGTCGACGCTGAATACCAAACAGTTTCAACCTACTGACGCCGAACTCAAGTATACCAGGGTGCCATATAACCTAGCGGACGAGCTGAAGAATCAGCACCAGAACATGATGAATATGCTGAAGCAGCAACAACAGCAGGTGCCGAAGAAATAACGAAAGCCGAATTCAGCGCTATGCGCTGAATCTCGTTCATTACACCACTTGTAATGTTGCAGTACCATTCGCGCTGCTATATGCGGTGTTACCACCATAGGGCGTTGTTGTCTGAGTAGCAGTTAGATTGACCAGCGTGCCGACGACGCCGGACATTTGATCCCAGGCACGGAACTGTAGGCTGACGCTGCCGTGGAACGTGGTCTTGGGCACGTAGCGGATCAAGTCTTGTGAGCGAAGCAGTAGCGCGGAACTGCTGCTGGTGGTACTGTTGATGCTAATCCAGGTAGTTCCATTATTAGTCGAGTATTGCCAGGTGCCGGTAGTGGTACCGGTGAGGCCGATGATGGCGACCCCTCGCTGGGCATTCATATCGACATCAGATACATTCTGACCGAGTAGAGCGCTGACCAGGGTGCCAGGATTGGTCGTGCTTCCGTTCGTGAAAGTATTCAGGTTGAACGGGTTGGAAGTGTTTAATACTGGGGCATTGTTGCCGACCTGAACATTGGCGAAGACTTGGTCTGCGCTAAAGGAGGTATTGCCACCTACACCGCCCGCCAGAGAAGCGACGGAACCTGCGGTGCCTGTCGTTCGGTCCCAGGCACGGAAGACCATGCTCGAGATCCCGATGTTACCCGACTTGGGGTAGAACCGCAGATAATCGGTAGATCGGAGCAAGAGAGCAGTATTATTCAGCGTAGTTGGTACGTTGTACCAGTTGGTGCCGGCGTTGGTGGTGTACTGCCAGTTGCCCTTCGTATTGTCAATGGCGGTGATGGCCAGGCCTTTCAATGCGCCGGCGTTGGAATCGGTGACATTGGTTCCGAGCAATGTGCTGACCAGTACCGATGTCGGAGCAGTGCTGTTCGCTTTGACGTAGGGCAGAGTGAATGTGCCGGAAGTGTTCAATACCGGCGCGTAGTTGGTGTAGACGACGTTGACGGTGGCTGAATCAACAGCGGTGCTGAACGCTGTGGTGCCCCCAATGCTGGCGGTAGTGGAGATGTTGGCGGTGCTTCCCGCAGTACCGGTCGACTGATCCCAGGCACGGTAGGAAAAGCTGGCAGAGCCCGTGAAGGTGGAGTTGGGTACGAAGCGGACCAGATCGGTGATTCGCAGCAGCCGGGCTGCGGAAGAACTGGGTGTGCCAAAGTTAGTCCAGGTGGTGCCGTTATTCAATGAGTATTGCCATTGGCCATTGGTATTGACCACACCATAGACGGCGATGCCTTCCGGGTCGTTGGCATTGGCATCGGAAATGGAACCTCCGACGATACTCGCCACGCTGGCTCCGGTCGGGTTGGTTATTCCCTTGTCGATACTGGCCATCGTTGCGGCATAGCTGGAATCGAGTACCGGAGCGACGTTCATATTCACCACGTTAACCGTGGCGTAATCGTAGTTCGCGCTGAATGCCGTACTTCCCCCAATGCTGGCTATCGTTGAAATATTGGCTGTGCCGCCAGCAGTGCCCGATGTCTGGTCCCACGCTACGTAGGTAATCGCTGCGGAGCCGGTGAAAGTTGCATTCGGCACAAAGCGAACCAAGTCTGTCGAGCGTAACAGCCGGGCTGCGGTCGAGGTGATGGTTCCGAAGTTCGTCCAGGTAGAACCGTTATTAACCGAGTATTGCCATTGGCCATTGGTGTTGACGGCATTGTAAATGGCGATGCCTTCCTGAGCATTGGCATCGGCATCTGTTATGGAATTACCAACAATGCTGGCGACCGACACTCCATTAGGGTTGGTAACTCCCTTGGCGATAGTGCCCAGCGTTGCCACGTAGCTCGAATCCAGAACGGGTGCTGTGTTTGATGGAGGTGGCGGTGGGTTCCCCGTTTGGCCGGCCACGCCATCGACCTTGGCATTCGTCGAACCGACTGTGACTGACTTCGCGATAGGACTGTTCAACCCGCCGCCACTGAAGGTGACGGTGTAGCTGCCGCTCGGAACCTGTAACTGGTACCCACCTGCTGACATGGTGGTAGTAGTGAAGCTGCCGGCGGAGCCGACGATCGAGACGGTCACTCCGCCCAAGCCTTCTCCGGCGTTGTAACTATTGTTGGCATTGCTGTCGTTGTAGACTACGCCCAATAGATACGAGTTGCCCTGGTTGAACCGTGCTCCGAAATCCTGCGTGATGACCAGCGGCCCCACTTCGGTAGAGGGGTTGGTTTCACTGATGACCGAGATACCCACTTCCCGGTAGCTGTTGTTCATCATGTTGAGGCGATGGCCTGCCGGGCTTTGCAGGCCATTGGTGCCGAAGCCCCAATCGATGGCGAAGCCTGCATGGCCATAACCAACCGTATCGGAATAGGCGTAGATGTTTTCACCGAGCGTATTCCAGTTGGCGTACCCTGCTGCGGTAATGCGTGTGCCTACATCTGCTTCGCCGGGCAACTGGTGCGACTGCGTGTCGGCTGAGATCATCAACTGGTTGTGCGTCTTGGAGGATGCCATTAACCCATCGCTCCAGGCAAGGGGTTGAGCTGCTGTCAGGCTGGCGAATTGAGATACCAGCGCTGAGCCGCTGACACCGAAATACTGGAGCGCAGACTGAACTTCCGGATCACGAGCCTGAATAGGGTTGGTGCTGACGAGCAGACGATTCAATTCACCGGCTGGGTCCATCCTCATTTTGTTGAGGAGTTCCAGCATCTCCTGTTCGAGACCGGTCGGGTTGATCGTGGGTACATCGCGGGCTTCGAGCTGTTCGATGCGAAGCTGATGGCGTGACTGACGATTGCACTGAGTTTGACGACGAGGGTTCATAGCAGCCCGAACCCATTCCACGACATTGGCAACCCGCATGACGACTGCTCCCGATGTTTCCCGCATGGTGGCTGCGTAAACATAGGTCGAATCCACACATGCTACAAATCCGAGCTACATGGAATCACTGATTTCTTGCGTACCACTGGTTGTTATTGGTACACTGAGCAAACGCACTACTTGGCGACGATCTTACCCATTTTGCGTGGATTAACATGGCTTCCTATCTTGATCTGGCTGAACGGCACCACCCTGTTTCCGGGCTCTTTCCGCAACCAGCCAGTCCCGCTGATTGGGAACGCTATCGATTGAGCGAAGATCAGGTCGCCTTCTTCCATGAACAGGGCTACTTGAAGGGCATTCGTGTACTAGACGATGACCAGATTGATGTGTTGCGAAAAGAACTGGCTGAGATTGCAGACCCTAAGCATCCCGGACATCACCTCTTCTACGAGTTCCATAGCAACGAATCGAACGATCCGAACAAGGTGCTGTTCCATGCTCTTGGCCATTGGCGGATCACGCCGGGGTTCCACGATCTGCTCTGGAACCCGGCACTACTGATGCCTGCCTCACAGTTACTTGGTGGCAGCGTTCGCTTCTGGCACGATCAACTCTTCTGCAAACCAGCCAAGCATGGTGGCGTCGTCGCCTGGCATCAGGACTATTCGTACTGGACACGCACTCAGCCCATGGCCCATTTGACGTGCTGGATCGCTCTCGATGACAGCACCGCAGAGAATGGTTGCCTGCGCTACGTCCCCGGAAGCCATCGCTGGCCGTTGCTACCCATGCCCGCCCTCGCCGGTGATATGGATGGCCTGCGGGAGATGTTGAATGAGGAACAGGTGAAACAGTTTGATAAAGAAGTGCTCGTCGAAGTGAAAGCCGGCGAATGTGCCTTTCATCATCCGCTCCTGGTGCATGGTTCAAAAGAGAACCGTTCTGATCGATCAAGAAGAGCAGCAGTGATGAACTATGTGCGTGATGGTGTGATCAGCGCCAAATCGGAAGAATTGCTGCACGGCGTGCCAGCCATCAATGAGGGTGAGACGCTCAGTGGCACCTTCTTTCCCTTATTACATCAAGTTTGATCCTCATTCTGGCTTCTGGCTCCTTACTCCTGGCTGCTTCTGTTAGAAGACTCCCCTTGACAAAATCCCCGATCCGGTTATCACCCCGCCTCGAAGTGGGATGCTGTTGCTTTCGTCTGCGCGAGCAAGAGCACGTCCGCCATCGGGGGATGGCGTAAAGGTTGGCCCTGGGCCAAGCCACATCGAGAGAGGGGGAGTCGCTGTGAAAGTTGCTTGTTCCACACTCTGTTTTGGTCGTCTTCCATTAGATCGTGCTCTCAAGACCATGGAAGAGCTGAATTTCAGTAACGTCGATGCGACGATCTCACCAAAAGGCCCGCATTTGACGCCTGCTGAGGTTGCTGCTGATCCAGCCCGTTGCGCCCGACTCTGCGCTATACATCTTCTGTTGTACCTGCTGCACTCAATCTCGAATTTGAACCGAACATTGATCACGATACTTTTGTTGGTCAGTTCGATGCCATCTGCAAGATGGCCCGTAACCTGGGCGTGGCTACGCTCACTATGCCAGCCGCCGCTGCGCATAGCGATCTGAATGCAGAAGTCACTCGCTTGAAAGAACTGGTCGCCCTGGCTGAGCCCTATGGTCTGGTGGTCACCGTCGAAACACGCATTGGCACCCTTACCGAAATACCGAACAACGCTGTCAAGCTTTGCGAAAAGGTGCCCGGTTTGGGACTTACTCTCGATCCCAGCCACTACATCTGTGGACCGAATCAGAACCGCAGTTATGATCAGGTCTATCCCTATGTCCGCCACGTCCATCTGCGAGATACGGGCCTGAGCCCCGACAAGATGCAGGTAAGAGTAGGGCAGGGCGAGATCGAATACAGCCGCATTATTACTCAGTTAGAGAAGCACCGCTACAATCGGGTGCTAACGGTTGAAATCGTCGACAAGCCCGAGAACCCGTTCCCCATGGAAACGGAAGTGCGCAAGCTCAAGTTCTTGCTTGAAAGCTTAGCCGCCTAGTAGACGCGGCTTCCAGCCGCGTCAGCAGAAGAAGTGCATTACTATCCAAAAATACGCGGCAGGATGCCGCGTCTACTTTATCTCTACTGTGAACCGGGCTTGCCTCTTCCGTGTCGTGACTGTAACGTAGAAAATACCACACTACCCCGTGGTGTAACTGGTAACACTAGAGTTTTTGGTACTCTCATTTCTGGTTCGAATCCAGACGGGGTAATATTGAGCCGCGCACGAAGTAAGCGGGACGCCATACCGCTTACTTCGTGCGCGGCTCTTCTTTCTATATTCGCTTTCGCCCTTCTCACCTGTCCCTGACGATGCTCCCCCCTAAGATAATGGCCTCTCAGTATCTTGGCGGAGGCTGGCATGGCGTCGTCGATTACGTTGGTCACTGGTGCGGGCGGGTTTATTGGCGGGCATCTTGTGAAGGCGTTGCTGGCCAAGGGCGAAACCGTGCGGGCTGTAGATCAAAAGGCCAAGGATCAATGGTGGCAGCTTCACCCGGAAGCGGAGAGTCTGCAACTCGATCTCAAGTATCTAGAGAATTGCCGCACGTCGTGCAAAGGCGTGGACAAAGTTTACAATCTCGCTGCTGATATGGGCGGCATGGGGTTCATCGAAACCCACAAAGCTGAGTGCATGCTTTCGGTGCTGGTCAGCACGCACATGCTGGTGGCAGCCAAAGAAGCTGCGGTGAAGAGGTTCTTTTACTCATCGACAGCTTGTGTCTATGCAGCAGACAAGCAGACCTCTGCAGCGGTCATTCCCCTCAAAGAATCGGATGCCTACCCGGCGATGCCCGAAGACGGCTACGGCTGGGAGAAGCTTTTCAGTGAACGCATGTGTCGTCACTTCCGTGATGATTATGGCATCGCTACCCGAGTGGCTCGCTACCACAATGTCTATGGCCCCAATGGTACTTGGACTGGTGGACGGGAGAAGGCCCCCGCTGCGATTTGTCGCAAGGTCATCCAGGCCAAGCTCAGCGGCGAGTACAACATCGAAATCTGGGGCGATGGCAACCAGACCCGCAGCTTCATGTTCATCGACGATTGCCTGCAAGGCACCCAGGCCATTATGAACAGCGACATCCTGGAACCGATCAACCTGGGCAGTGATGAACTAGTCACCATCAATGGCCTGGTCGATATCGCAGAGAGCATCGCCGGTATCAAGTTGAAGCGCAACTACAAGCTCGATGCACCCAGAGGCGTCAATGGCCGCAATAGTGACAACACCCTGATCAAGAAGCATCTCGGCTGGGCACCGGGGATCAAACTGCGTGATGGTTTGGAAAAGACCTATGCCTGGATCTACGATCAGATCGTCAACAAGCGACCCTGCCCGGTGTATTAATCTGTATTTCTCCCCTCTCCCCTGGAGGGAGAGGGGTTGGGGGGTGAGGGGGAGCATTAAAGTAAGCCCTTCACAAATTAGTGTAGTTGCATTGAACAGAATCAGACATCAATGACCCAATCACCCTCACAACCCAAGGCCTTGAATCGTCAGCCTCGGGTGACGGTGCTGTACCACTACTTTCATCCCGATGATGTCGTTTCCGCGCGTCATTTCAGCGACTTCGCAAGTGATCTAGCATCCCGAGGCTGGGATGTCGAAGTACTGCCCTGCAACCGTGGCTGCAGGGATGAATCGAAGGTTTACCCGGCTGATGAAGTGTGGCAGGGCATCCATATCCATCGCATTTGGCGGCCCAACATCAAGCAGGCATCGACCAAGGGGCGGGTACTGAATGCCTTGTGGATGATCGCAGCGTGGGCACGGCTCGCCTTCCGACGTGGGGACAAACGGCCTGATGTGGTCGTGGTGGGAACCGATCCGGTACTCAGCGTGTTGGTCGCTCCCATTATCAAACGGTTCAACAAGCAGGTGAAGATCGCCCACTGGGCCTACGATCTCTATCCCGAAGCGCCGATTGCGGAAGGGTTGATGACCGAGACGAGCCGGTTCACTCGCTGGCTCAAGAATCGATTGCGAACGGCGTATCGTGCCTGTGACCTGATGGCAGATCTTGGCCCTTGCATGCGGAGACTTCTTGATAAATATGAACATCATCGACCAGCCAAGACGCTGGTCCCCTGGGCACTCTCGGAGCCGAGCGAACCGGAGAAGCCTGATCCGAGAGTCAGGAAGGAGTTGTTCGGTGATGCTCCTTTGGGGCTGCTTTACTCAGGCAACTTTGGACGTGCTCACAGTTACGAATCATTGTTGGCTCTAGCGAGACAACTGCGGGGCAGCGGTGTCCAATTCTGCTTTGCGGTGCGAGGTAACCGGGCTGATGAACTGAAGCAGGCGGTGACGGCGGAGGATACCAACATCAGCTTCGCCGGGTTTGCTTCTGAAGAAGATCTCGCCAAGCGGCTGGCGTCAGCTGACATCCACCTGGCCAGCCTTCGATCGAACTGGAATGGCGTAGTCGTTCCTTCCAAGTTCTTCGGCTCGCTGGCGGCAGGTCGACCGGTGCTCTTTGCAGGCGAACCTGACTCGGGGTTAGCCCATTGGATACGACAATATCAAGTGGGTTGGGAACTGCGAGACGAGAACTTGGCAGCAACTACTGAATCACTGAAGAAACTGGCCCAGCAACCTGCCTCGCTGGCGGAGATGCAACAAAGCTGCCATCGGGTCTATCAGGAACACTTCTCCCGCCGGGCGATCATGAATCAGTGGGATGCGGCACTACGTAAGCTGTTGGGAGAATAGTTCGTAGTAGTTCGAGTCGGAATGGCCATATTGACGGCCAAATCTATTGCCAAAGCCCTGTCAATCGATCATTTTGCGGGTGGACAGCCAGCCTTTGGCTTCTATCCTTTCTCTGTCTCCGTTAGGAAATGATGAAACATTGGCACCTCGTGTCATTATCCTCTCCGTTTTAGGATCGCTCGACATGACTGAACAATCATCACACGTACCAGCTTGGGTGCGTCCGATGAAGAACCCGTTGCGCTGGATTGTTTCTCTTCTGGCGCTTTTTGCACTTGCTTCGCCCAGTTTTGCCGGGGAAGCAGACCTCGTTATTCCCCCGCTTGATTCCGTGAAGTTCATGGGTATCGACGGCAAGACATTGCTCTATTCGGGACTTGTCGTCTCAGCTATCGGTCTGGGGTTCGGACTCTGGATTTATTCGCAGCTCAAGAACATGGCTGTGCATCAGTCCATGAAAGACGTTTCCGAACTGATCTATGAAACCTGCAAAACCTACCTGCTGACCCAAGGTAAGTTCCTGGCCATTCTCTGGGTGTTCATTGCTGTCGTCTGCGGCTACTACTTTAGTTCACTCGCGGAATACAAGCCTCTTGGGGCCAAGGAAATCCAGCATGGATTCCCTGCTCATATCGTAGCAATCATTCTCGTCTTCAGCGTGATCGGCATTCTGGGCAGTTACCTCGTGGCCTGGTTTGGCATCCGGGTCAACACCTTCGCCAATTCTCGCACTTCGTTTGCGGCTCTCACGGGTAAGGCGTACCCCTGCTATGCCATTCCTCTCAAGGCTGGCATCAGCATCGGTATGCTCTTGATTTCGGTCGAGTTGCTGCTCATGCTTATCATCCTGATCTTTGTGCCCCGAGAGTATGCCGGTCCCTGTTTTATCGGCTTTGCCATTGGTGAATCGCTTGGTGCCGCTGCGCTGCGTGTGGCAGGCGGTATCTTCACCAAGATTGCTGACATCGGTGCTGACCTGATGAAGATCGTCTTCAAGATTAAGGAAGACGATGCACGAAACCCTGGCGTGATTGCCGACTGCACCGGCGATAACGCGGGTGATTCAGTTGGACCATCTGCTGACGGCTTCGAGACCTACGGCGTGACCGGCGTGGCATTGATCACTTACATCCTGCTCGCTGTCAGAGGCGTCAATGAACAGGCGAAGGAAACACTGCAAGTACAATTGCTTGTCTGGATCTTCATGATGCGTGTCATCATGGTGCTCGCTTCCCTTGCCTCTTATTACATCAACGAAGCGATGGCCAAGGCTAAGTACGGCGAAGCGAAGGACTTCAATTACGAAGCTCCGCTGACCTTCCTGGTCTGGTTGACTTCCATTGTTTCTGTTGCTCTCACCTACGGACTTTCCTGGCTCCTGATCAAAGACCTGGGTGATGGCACCATGTGGTGGAAGCTCTCGACCATTATCTCTTGCGGCACCCTGGCTGGCGCAATCATCCCCGAACTGGTGAAGATCTTCACTTCGGTCGAATCGAAGCACGTTGCTGAGGTGGTAACTTCCTCCAAGGAAGGTGGCCCGTCGCTGAACATCCTCTCCGGTTTGGTGGCTGGTAACTTCAGCGCATACTGGCTCGGTATCGTCATCGTAGGTCTGATGGGAATAGCTTACTACGTCAGCATGGAGATTCCCGAAACGATGATGATCGCACCGGCAGTCTTCGCGTTTGGCCTGGTGGCGTTTGGCTTCCTGGGCATGGGCCCGGTAACGATTGCTGTCGATAGCTATGGTCCGGTGACTGACAATGCCCAGTCGGTCTATGAGCTTTCCAACATTGAAACGCTGCCTAACATCAAGGAAGACGTTAAGAAGAACTTCGGCTTCGAGCCTAACTTCGAGGTTGCCAAGGAGAACCTGGAAAAGAACGACGGGGCGGGCAACACCTTTAAGGCCACAGCCAAGCCGGTGCTCATTGGCACAGCCGTCGTGGGGGCCACGACAATGATCTTCTCGATCATTATGTCGCTGACCAACGGCTTGCAGCCGCAATTCCTCAAATATCTGTCAATCCTTAATGCTCCGTTCCTGCTCGGCCTCATCACAGGCGGTGCGGTGATTTACTGGTTTACCGGTGCGTCAATGCAGGCGGTCACCACTGGTGCTTATCGTGCGGTTGAGTTCATCAAGAAGAACATCAGGCTCGATGACTCTGTCAAGAAGGCGTCCACCGAAGATAGCAAGAAGGTGGTGGGCATCTGCACCCAGTATGCTCAGGCGGGTATGTTCAATATCTTCCTGACCGTCTTCTTCTCGGCATTGGGTTTTGCCTTTGTGGACGAATACTTCTTCATCGGCTACCTGATCTCCATCGCTCTGTTCGGGTTGTATCAGGCCATCTTCATGGCCAACGCTGGCGGTGCCTGGGATAATGCCAAGAAGATCGTCGAAACGGAGATGAAAGCCAAGGGTACACCACTGCATGATGCGACCGTCGTGGGCGATACCGTGGGCGATCCCTTCAAGGATACCTCCTCGGTCGCTCTCAATCCGATCATCAAGTTCACTACCCTCTTCGGCCTCCTGGCTGTTGAACTGGCACATTCGATGAAGGGGAATCCTCAAACTCTTTCTCTGAGCTATGGCCTGGCGGTGGCCTTCATTGCCATCTCGATGTTCTTCGTCTGGCGAAGCTTCTATGGCATGCGGATCAAGGTCGAAGGCGGCAGCCACTAAGTGAAGTTGAACAAGAACTAACTACGCCGGCCCGATGCAACAATGCATCGGGCCGGTTTCGTTATGCCCTTGACAGACGCTGCTTTCTCCAGCAGAGTATGAGCATCCTTTAGGATATTGCCATGACTCATTTAACCGAAGCGCTACATAGTCTGTCGGAAATCCATGCTCACCTGGCCCGGGGCGAGGTGTATCAGGGGGTAAAGGCCCGACCGGTGATGCTCAGCGGGTTGATCGGCATCACGGCAGCCTTCGTGCAGCTACGAGTGATAGCTAATGGTGATGTGCATGGTTTCGTCTGGTACTGGTTGCTGGCGGCGGTGGTATGTGCCCTGGCAGGGGCGAGCGGTGCGATCCTCAGCTATTTTCTCGAAGAAGATGAACTAGCCCGACGACGGACCCGTATCGTGGTAGGGCAGCTCTTGCCCAGCCTGGCGGTGGGGGCGTTTCTGACACTCGCCCTCCTGCCCGTGATAGATCGATGCATCGGATTGCTGCCCGGCGTATGGGCGATGCTCTACGCCCTGGGGCTGTTCTCCATCCGACCCTATCTGCCTCGTGCGACCGGCTGGGTGGGTCTGTACTTCGTCGTGGCGGGGACGCTGCTGGTGAGTCTTTTGCCATTAGCTGTAGTTCCTTCACCCTGGAGTATTGCTCTAGTCTTTGCGACAGGGCAATTCGGGCTGGCGCTGGTGCTGCATCGCAACGCACAACGGGAGAACGCCCATGGCTAAGTCGAAGAAGCCCACCGATCATTCGGAGGACGAAGAAGAAGCGGGCCGATTCGCCTACGATGGCCTGGCCCGCATCCTGCATGAGAAGTCGAGACTGTCGATCATGACCAGCCTGATGACGCAGCCTCAGGGGTTGTTATTCAATCAATTGAAGAAGCTTTGTGCCATGACTGATGGCAACCTCAATCGCCATCTGGATGCCCTCTATAAGGCGGGGTATCTGGAAGTGTGGAAGAAGCAGGAGAGCGTTCGCTCGCAGACCCTGTTCCGGGTCACAGCGACCGGAAAGAAGGGTTTCCTGGCATATCTGCAGGAGTTGGAAAAGGTCGTGCAGGACGCCATGCCGACAAAGCAGTCCTCGGTAACGTCAGGCAGTATTCCAGGCTGGCAACTGGGCTGGACGACGAGCTAGGCAAAAGGCATGGCGAAGATGACTTTGCACATCGGGCATTGAATCTGCATGCCCTGACATTTTGAGTCTACTTCAAGCAAGTGGCCGTTAGGACAGTTGAACTGAGTCATGGTAACTGGTTCACCGGCATCCAGAGCGGCGCTATTAACCTGCATCATCTCCGAACCTGATAGACTATGCAGCCCCGTTGGCATGTTTTTCTTCACAGGTGACGATTGCACAGGAGGAGCAGGCGGCGATTTCAATGTGACCTTTTTCTTCGCTCGCTGCGACTTCTTTGCGTCGATGCCCGATTCCTTGAGCTCCATATTGAATTGTGTATCGACAACTTCAAACTCAAAATCATCGTCAGGAACAGTGACTGGCGCGATGGAAACGGCATTCGATGCTGCAACCTGATCATCGACTTCAAATGTATCATCTTCGACCAGATCAGGAGCTTTTGGTTGTTCATCGTCGGTGTCGTTCTGTTGTCCGACGCTGGGAGGAGGAGGGATCCGCTTGGTTGGTGGAATACTCTTGGTACGAATCGTCGGGGCGATCTTCTTTTTGGGAGCTGGCACTTCCTGTTTCGGCTTGACCTGCTTGTTAAAGACCTCCGGTTTGGCAACGCTGAGCATTACTCCGTCGGAGTTCAGCATCATCCCGGGTTTCATTGAAACTAGTTGCTGACATGAGGGGCAACGAATCTCCTTGCCCAGATACTTCTGTTTGACGCGCAGGATATGACCTTGAGCGCACTGTACTTCGTATTTGGCGCCCGGTGATTCCCCGGGGCGAGGCGGTGTCGTATGAACCACGGCATTGCAGAGCGGGCACATCAGTCTTTGGCCGATATGTTCCGTGCCGATTTCCAGGATATGACCAAGCGGGCAATGAATCTGAAACACGACAACCTCTGGGCGAACAGGGGCGTTAGCAGCCGTGCCAACTGGGAATTACCAGTTCATGAGAAGTGTACCCCACGCCAGCCCCGCGCCAAATCCGCTCATGACAACTTTCTTGCCGGGAGAGATCAGGCCCATCTGGATGGCTTCATCCAAGGCCAAGGGTACCGAACCGGCCGAGGTATTACCATACTTTTTGACGTTGGTATGCACTTTTTCACGAGGGATTCCCAGTACATCGGTCGCAGCATGAATAATACGAACATTCGCCTGATGTGTGATGAAGTAGTCGACATCGTGAATGGTCAAGCCGACGTTGTCGAGCACTTCGGTGATACTGTCGCTCAGGATACTGACAGCCCAGCGGAAGACTGCTCGACCGTCCATGCTCAGGTATTGCAGGCCTTGGTGGAGAGTTTCTTCGTCGGGGGGCAGTCTGCTGCCACACCCGGGGCGGACCAGTAGCTCAGAACCGGCTCCATCTGACCCTAATTGATAACTGGCGATGCCAAAGTCGTTTCCTGCTTCTTCCAGAAGTACCGCACCAGCTCCATCCCCAAAAAGGGGGTAAGTCTTGGGGTCAGTGGGATTGGCTATTCGCGAATTAGTGTCGCCACCTACCACAAGAACCTTTTTCGCCAGGCCTGCTTTGATATAGGTGGCTCCGGTCACAAAGGCGTAGATAAAGCCGGCGCAAGCGACATTCATATCGATGGCTGGACAATTCAGATGCAGGCGATGTTGGAGGATATTGCCTACTGCCGGAAAGGAAGTATCGGGAGTGTAGGTGGCGACGAGGATGAGGTCGATTTCATCGGGATCCACTTGTCCACGTTCCAGGCATAGCCTGCCCGCTTCGTAACAAAGATCGCTAGTCGCCTGATGAGGAAGGCAATGTCGGCGTTCCATGATGCCAGTGCGTCGAACGATCCAATCCACATCGCAACTGAAATGCTGGCTTAGAATTTCGTTTGTGACCAAACCATCCGGAACGTAGCTGCCACAAGAGCGAATCCGCACGCCCAGGATGCTACGGCACGGTGGTTTGTGGCTCGCAGTGGGCACTAATCCATTGGCTAAAGCTACGCCATCATGTTTCATAAGGCATACGTTCTCAGACAAAGACTGGAGTCATGAACTCTACCCAGTTCGCTATCAACTGGTCAAGAGCGAGCTTGGGGTACTTTGGTATCATAAGAAGATAGAGCGGTCTTTTCCATTGATCGGAACAGGGGATGCATTCGATGGGGCAACGTCATCTCGCACTGTTGGTCTTTGATGATGTCGAAGTTCTTGACTTCGCCGGACCGTTTGAAGTCTTCTCCGTAACACAATGGCAGAGTGAATCGAAGCCGTTCAAGGTCTCGTTGGTGGCGGAGAAGCCTGGGCCAGTAATGGCACGCAATGGGCTGAGCATCAATCCTCATTTTGGTCTGCACGATCATCCTCCTGTCGACATTATCCTTGTACCTGGAGGTTTTGGCACTCGCCGGGAGATGCTGAACCCTGTGATACTGGATTGGGTGCGGAAACAGGCACAGACGGCTGAATTGGTACTTTCCGTTTGCACGGGGTCGCTGGTGTTGGGAGCAGCCGGAGTGCTGGATGGCCTCGCCGCCACGACGCATTATTTGCGGTTTGATTTGCTTCGCCAGGTAGCCCCGCGCTGCGATGTGCATGAACATCAGCGCGTTGTCGATGCAGGAAAAATTGTTACTTCAGGTGGGATTGCAGCAGGCCTCGATATGAGTTTCTATGTCGTGGCCCGACTCTTAGGCAAGGACGTGGCCGTCGAGACGGCTGAATACATGGAGTATTCGTGGCGGGGATGAGGTTACTGCTTTAACTCAACGGATCGACCAGTTCGTGCTGACTCATAGATACCCAGGATGATTTCGACAGCCTTGCGGCCTTCCTTGCCATCGACAACAGGCTGGCGTCCCGTTTCAATCGCTTCGACAAAGTCAGCCAGTTGCCGGCGATGATATTCATGCGAAATGGCTGCGGGATTGCTCGACCCGCCGCTGGCTCCTACTTTCTGTGCGAATCGTTGTCGGATTGCCGCATCAGTCTCTTGCTCCTTGGCAAATTCCCATCGCAACAGGTCTTCCTGCTCCACCACGGCTGATCCCTGGTTGCCATGAATGCCGATGGTCTTGGGCAAGCCGGGCCAGACGCTAGTCGTTGCCTGAATGACGCCGAGCGCACCACTCCGAAACTGTAGGCAGGCGACGGCAGTATCTTCCACTTCAATACGCTCGTGAGCCAGCATAGCCGTGAAGGCACTGATACGGGCAACAGGCCCCATCAGCCATTGGAGCAGATCAACATTGTGAATGGCCTGGTTCATGAGTGCCCCGCCGCCATCGAGGGCCTGGGTGCCTTTCCAGCCACCTTCGTCATAGTACTCTTGGCTGCGCCACCACTTCACCGTCGTTTCACCGAGGGTCAGTCGCCCAAAGCGACCCTGATCGACTGCTTGCTTCAGAACAACATTGGCATCAGCAAATCGTGATGGGAAGATGGTGCAGAGCTTGACTCCAGCCTTGGTGCATGCATCGATCAACTGGTCACAGCGTTCAAGGGTGATTTCGAGAGGCTTTTCGACCACGACATGCTTGCCTGCTGCCGCCGCCAACTTGGCTGGTTCGAGGTGGTTGCCGCTGGGGGTGCAGATGATGACCATGTCCAGGCCAGGATGCCGAAGCATCTCTTCAATGCTGGCGTAATACCTGGCGTCGGAGCCGACAGCTTGCTTGACCTTCTCAGCACTGGCGGGATTTCTGCTTTGCAGGGCAACGAGTTTGGTCTGGGGAATCTCAGCGAGTGCCGCTGCATGAAACCGGGCGATCATGCCACAACCGATGATGCCAACGCCGAGCATGGGTTATCTTTCGTATGGTTGTGCCACACTCCGGCGTGTACTCACGTCGGGGTGTGGTTTCGAGAGATAGAGAACCACACCTCGGCTGAGTACAGCCGAAGTGTGGCACAGTCTTTACTTTACTCGTGCCAGCTCATCCTGTTCCCGCTCATACTTCTTGTATAGCTGGTAGGAAGTCACGAGGTACTGTAGCCCACTAAAGATGGTAGCTGCGACCATCCCGTAGATCAGCAGGTTACGGGCGAGTTCCAGTTGAGGCGTATAAGCTCCCAGTACATTTTGCTGTTTGAAAAGCAGACAGAATAATATCATAGCCAAAGCCAGGCACTGTAGCACCATCTTCAGCTTGCCCCATTTGTCTGCACCGAAAGCGATACCGAGGCTCTCGATGTAGCCCCGAAGGCTGGTGACCAGCAGTTCACGAGTGACGACAGCCACGACCATCCAGGGATAGATGCCAGTACGGACTGCTTCGAAGGGTAACAGACAGATATACGATCCGCAGATCAGCATCTTGTCAACGAGCGGATCGAAGCTGCGACCGAAGCTGCTGACGATTCCCAGCCGACGAGCAGTCAGACCATCGAGCCAATCGGTGACCGAAGCGATGAAGAAAGCAACGCCGGTGAGGAGCCATTCTTCCATACCGATCAACACAAACATGATGATGGCCAGGAAGAACCGGGTCGCTGTCAGAAAATTGGGCAGGTTGAGCGGCGACGGTTCTCGCACTCGGCGAGGCGTGGCGGCTTCAAGGGTGGAAGTCGGTGCTGGCATAATGCTCGTTATCATATCTCCTGGAGCGTGGGAGGCATCGCTGCCTGCCCAAGAAGCATCCGAATACAGGTGTAGGCAGCCTCTGCCACCTGCACAGGCTTCATCTTCCATAGCTCCGGGTTCATCAGTTCGACGGTCAAATAACCTTGATACTCGATGTGTTTTAGATGATCGAGGATGGGAGCCAGGAGGAAATCTCCCTCACCGGGCAGGATCCGATCCCCATCGCCGGCCATCTCTCGTGCGATGCCGGAGAGATCGCAGAGTTGCACAGCGAAGAGGTTCTCCTTGGTGAGATAGGCGAGGTCTTCGTATTTGCTGGGGCCGGAGTAATAGTGGAAGACATCGAAACAGAGGCCCAGGTTGGGGGAGCCGATGGAATTGACGAGTGCCGCTGCGGTGGGCAGACAACTGCACCAGCGGGTGGTGCTGCGGAACTCAAGTGCCAGGCGCACATTGAAGGTAGCAGCCAGTTCTGACGCTTGAACAAGCGAGACCTGCACCCGGTCGATGCTCTGGGCATCGAGGCGATCCGCTGCATCAGGCACGATGACCAAGGTGGGGATATCCAGTTCCTGGCAGATACTGAGCCGACGTTGGAATTGATCGAACTGGGTTCGACGCTCTTCTCCTTGGGTGAGGAGCAGCCCGCCTTGATAGGCAGCCCCGACGAGCTTGACATCCCTATCGGTCAACAGTTTCTTGATGGCAGAAGGCGATGCCCATGCACCTTTACCTTCGAGGTACGTTTCCAGCTTGGTGAGCCAGACTTCCAGAGCATGACACCCCGCATCGGCACAGGCGCTGATGTCATCAGCGAGGGTGCCAGTCAGGGTGGTGACGCTGCTGAGGGCAATTTGCATGGTTAGCTAGGAGCTAGAAGATAGTAGCTAGTAGACAGACGATCTTATCTTATTGCTCCAGGGGCGGCGTGTCGTTGGGGTGGTTCATTCGATTTGTTGATACCCCTGCACACTATTCTGCTGTATTCTGGTACCTGGCTCCTGACTTCTGGATTCTTGATCATGCTCAATCGACGACAATGGGTACAAACGCTGGCAGGGCTGGGAATCGGCTCAGCGACTTTTCAGCGGGCACTGGCTACGCAGGCCACCAGTCAGCCGCCTGCTGCCGCAGGTGTGAATGCTGAGATGATACAGCAAGCCGAATGGATCGCCGGCGTGACGCTCACTGAGGCTGAGCGGAAGCGATTAGCACAGGCCATGACACAGCAGTTGCGATCGTTTGAGCAGCTGCGACAGGTGTCGGTACCTAATCATGTACCACCAGCTCTGGTGTTTCAACCTATTGGCGCACATGAAGGACAGCGTGAACTCAGTAGTATCAGCCTGACATTGCCAAATGCTGTGAGCAAGCCCACTAGCGATGAAGAACTGGCTTTCTCGTCGGTCATCACCTTAAGTCATCTCATCCGCACAAGACAGATCAGTTCGAAGGAACTAACGCAGTTCTACCTCAAACGATTGAAGCAGTACGACCCAGCACTTCTCTGTGTGATCAGCCTGACTGAAGACCTGGCCCTCAAGCAGGCGGAGCAGGCTGATAACGAGATTGCTCATGGCAACTACCGAGGCCCGCTGCACGGCATTCCCTGGGGTGCCAAGGATCTGATCGCCTATCCGGGCTACAAGACGACGTGGGGAGCTGGTCCGTTCAGGGAGCAGACCCTGAACATGAAAGCCACCGTGGCCCGCAAGCTTGAAGAGGCTGGGGCGGTGATGATCGCCAAGCTTACCCTCGGTGCCCTGGCCATGAACGATGGCTGGTTTGGCGGACAGACCCGCAATCCGTGGAATAACAAGCAAGGTTCGAGCGGTTCCTCGGCTGGATCAGCTTCAGCTACCTCTGCCGGCCTGGTTGGATTTGCGCTGGGTAGCGAAACCCTCGGTAGCATCGTTTCACCTAGTACCCGATGTGGAACTACGGGTTTGCGTCCGAGCTTCGGGCGAGTCAGCAGGGCAGGGTGCATGGCCCTGGCGTGGAGCATGGACAAGATCGGCCCGCTGGCTCGCAGTGTTGAAGACTGTGCATTCATCTTCAACGCCATTCAGGGGCACGATCCGGAAGACCCCAGCACCGTTGATAAAGGTTTCCGTTATCCTTCCTCACGAAGTCTTTCCTCGATGCGTGTCGGCTACGTAGCTAACGGTCGCAAGATTGAAGACCGGGAAGAACTGCGTGTGCTTCAAGAGATGGGGTTGCATCTGGTGCCTATTAAGCTGCCACCACAAGCGTTGGTCGCTCCTCTCTACACCATACTTACAGCCGAAGCAGGAGCCGCCTTCGATGATCTCACTCGCAAGGGGATCAAAGAAGGGATTGGTGCCTGGCCGGCGACATTCCAACAAGCGCAGTTCATTCCCGCAGTCGAATACATCCGGGCTAACCGCGTGCGGTCGCAAATCATGCAGGAGATGGAGAAATGCATTGCTGACGTTGATCTCTACGTGGGCGGCAACGATCTGATACTCACTAACTTCACTGGCCATCCCTCGGTTGTGATGCCGTTTGGCTTCCGCAAGGCTGCGGATGGCACCGAAACGCCGTTAGCGATCACCTTTACAGGCAAACTCTTTGGCGAGAGTGATCTGTTAACTGTTGCCCATGCCTTCCAGGTGAAGACGGGTTATCACCTGCGCCATCCGGATATGAGCAAGTTGAAGCCTGTGTTGAGCTAGGCAGCCAACTTGTGCTTCGATCGCAGTGATTGCAGCAGATGCTCCACGGCACGTTCACAAGCGCCCTGTCGGGCCACGCCTTGCTTGATGTGTTGCATTTGATCTATGACCGACTGTCGTTCTGAGTTGTCCTTCAGCCAGCTAATCAGCTGATCAGCCATAGGTTGAGAATCGTCTTTGCTCGTTAGAAACTCAGGCGAGACTTCTTTCTCAGCGAGCAGATTGATGAGACTGATATATTTGGCATGTTTGAAGTACTTCACCATCGAATGCAGTATCTTGTTCAACTTGTAAAGCGTCACCGTAGGCAGCGTGGCGTTCAACAATTCGAGGCTGACTGAACCGGAGACGGCCAGGCAGACTTCGCTAAGGTGGATGATCTCCGGAGTACGCCCCAGGTGTATTTCCACGGGAAGCTCAGGATACTTGTTCAACTCTTCCCGTATCCATTCTGTCTGCTTCGCTTTGAACCCTGCGACCAGAAACCGTGCATCAGGCACTTGCTGCTGGATCAGTCTGGCTGTACGCAGCATCATGGGCACATTGTCATGCACTTCATGGCTTCGTGAGCCAGGCAGCAGGGCCACGATACGACCGGGACGAGAACACTGCTCAGCCAGAAAGGTGGGATCAAGCACCTGCTTGCTCAGGGCATCGAAGTAGGGATGGCCGATGAACGAGCAGGTGACGCCACGTTCCTGGTACCACGTAGTTTCAAAGGGAAGATTGCAGAAGACGTGATCGACCCACTTCCTCATCCGCTTCACCCGGTGCGTGGCCCATGCCCAGATTTGGGGAGGCACGAACCAGTAGACCGGAATGCCTCGCTGATGAGCAGCCTTGGCCAAGTGCCAGTGAAAGCCGGGGTAGTCGACGAGAACCAACGCATCGGGGCGATGCTCTTCTAGATGCTTGACCGCTTGATGAAACAGCCGATAGAACTGGGGCAGGGCGGCAATGACTCTGCTGATCCCCATCACCGCGTGCTCCGCCAACGGATAGAGTTGATTCTGCCCCTCTGCCACCAGGCGCGGGCCGCCAAAACCATCAATCTGGATATTGGGAACAGCGGCACGCAACGCAGCGGCGAAGTTGCTGCCATGCAAGTCGCCACTCGGTTCGCCGGCGCTGATGAAGATACGCATGCTGAGTTCCTTACTTGGAACTGGGATATACCATGAAACGGGGCATATCAGCAAGCGGAGGTGTGGTTAGTAGTCCTCACGCTCCGTCGTGAGGACGCGGAGACTTGCAATCGTCTCGTAAACTTGATCAATTCGTTTGTCGAGAAGGGTGTTCTGATGTTGCACGCGCCGTCATCACGACGGAGCGTGATGACTACAAACCAACCCTTCCCATTGCGAGGGTGACAAATGCCTTGCCCAGTGCCTCTCCGGCGTCGGCGGTGTCCGCACACAACTTCTGCCAGTCAGCAGGCGAGGTTCCTGGCAGCATCGGGTCGGTGGCAGCTTCGATGTACGCCTTGGCCTTGGGTTCGGTGCCACTGGGCCGCAGGGCGACCTTGGCGTTGCCTTCAACATGGAAGATCAGCAGATTGCGGCTGGCACGATCGGTGTCCCCCTTGATCGGCCCGAACCGGCTCTCTTCGTTCCAGTAGTCCACCACCTTCGTCACCTTGCGGCCACCAATCTCCTTGGGATGATCGGTCCGCATCGAGGTCAACATGGCCAGCATCTGTTGCTTGCCAAGGATGCCGGTCATGATGAGGTTCTGCAAGCCGTTCCAGAAGTAGCCATAGGTGCGGTTGAGGTATTCGAGATAATCGAGGACGGAACGTCCTCGTCGCTTCTGGAAGAGAGCGAGTTCAGCCAGGAGTAGGCTCGGTCCGCCCGAATCCTTGTCTCGAATCTCCGAGGTCGCCATCGCCCCATGGCTTTCTTCGGTAGCCATCACCATGTCATTGGGGCGGCCTGTGATGTCAGCAAACTTGCCATGCATTTCGAGTTGGTTGAGCACATCGGCATGGTACTTGAACCCGACGAGCAGATCGTCGACCAGTTGCACCCCGAACTTACGGGCGATTCTGCCGATCTGGCTTGTGGTGACGGTCGTGGTGATGACCAGCGGTGAAGCACTGAGACGGCCTTGCACCTGGTACTGTTCCAGCCGGAAGTGGGTGAGCAGGGCAGCGATCTCATTGCCAGTAACGTAACGCCATTTGCCCTCATGTGGGATCATGGTGCCGATACGGTCAGCGTCTGGATCGGAGCTCAGTACCAGATCAGCATTGTGTTCAATGGCCAGCTTGAGAGCTTCGTCCATCGAGGCTGGCACTTCGGGATTCGCTGACTTCACGTTGGGGAACTGGCCATCGGGCGATTCCTGATTGGGCACCGGGATGACATCGAAGCCCTGTTTGATCAGAGCTTCCTGCACCGTCATGCTGCCCACACCATGCAAGGGAGTGTAGACGATCTTACATTCGCCTGATGTCGGGGGATTGATCAGCCTCTGCTTTCCGATGAGATCGATGTAGCCTCGATGAATGCCATCATCGATGAACTTGATCAGGCCTTGTTTGACGGCGTCGTTCCACACCATGGTGTGGATGGTCTCGACCTGATCAACCATGTCAGCCATGATCTGATCATCGGGTGGCACCGGCTGCGCCGAACTCTTCGTAGAACTTGCCGCCGTTATCATCGGGGGGGTTGTGGGAAGCCGTGAGGTTCAACCCTCCCTGGGCTTTCAGTTGTCGGATGGCAAAGGACAACTCGGGCGTAGCCAGGTATCGAGTCGATTCGGGAGGCAGTACCCAACAGCGGATACCATTGGCGGCATAGACCCGTGCAGCGAGGTGAGCCATGTCCTTGGAAGAGAGGTTCGTCACCGGGTTAGGCAGAGCCGGGTTGTACTGCTTCTTGGCATCCTTGAAGCAGCGGACATCGTAGGCGACAGCGACCTGGATCTGGCCGACACCGGGGAACTTCTCCTTGAGATACTCAGCATGGCCCTGCACGGAGGCGGTCAGCGTCCAGGCATTCATACGGTTCGGCCCGATGCCAACCGATCCACGTCGGCCGCCGGTGCCAAAGGGGAGCACCTGGTAGAAGCGGTCGAGCAGTCCCGTCCATTGTTGCTGGGCAATCAGCCAATCGATCTGCGGTCGATAGGCCGCGAACGCCTCGCCGGTGAGCCATTGATCGATGAACGACAACGCCCGTTCCTTGACGGCATTGTCCACTTGAATGCCCGCAAACCCAGCACGACACGCAGCCAGCAAATCCATGGGTGATGACCTTGATGTAGAGGCAGTAGATGATGCTTGCAGTTTACATGGTGTTGGGGGAGGATGCCATCGAATAGTGACGATGATGACGGCGTGCTTGACATCAAACACATACTGCGGGACAATACGCCACTATGTTCAAAGTCCTTCGCTGGCTTCTGGTCGCTCTGCTACCGTTCGTCGGCCTGTATGTTGGTAGCTTGCTTACGCCACAGCTGAAACCACGATGGGAGGTGATGCCTCCCTTTCTCATAGTTGGCCTTGGATATGCTGAACAAGGGAAATCTTTCCTGATACAAGAGTGGCAACCTGATCCTGGGAACAAAGATCGATCGAAACAGATTGCAGTCATCGGCATTGACCCGTCGACAGGCAGGCAGCAGTTCCGTTATGAGATTCCTGAAGAGTTACGAATGTCAAAGCGACTAGGAGCGTACCCGCAATGGTTATTTAATGAAGGATCAGTCCTGCTGTTTTTTGACGACACTACTCGACAGATTCTTCTCTATGACTGGAAGCGACAGCAAATCCTACGTCGTTATCAAACCGAGCCCAAGTTGATCAATCTCAACCAAGTGGTAGTAAAGAAGAATACCCTGACTGCATTCATGTGGAGTCCAAACTATCAAACTAGTGTATCTGAAAGCTACATCGTAGTCTGGGACATTGATTCACCCTCGCCCAAGCATACGGTTGGCGTTGGTGAACAAGCTACCGATTTACGATTGAGTGATGATGGTACAGTTGCATCCATTAACAACATCACCAATAATGTCGATTGCCAAGTTATTGTCGATACCGTTCAAGGCAGGGTTATTCAGAAAATCAAAGGCTGGCCGAGGGATGTCAAGTGGTCTGCTGACTCGAAGAAAATGTACGTCATTATTATGGACCAACAGGGCAATACCGTCATTCAGACCTTTCTTCGATCTATGGATAAGTATGAACTAACCTCTGAAAAGATCATTGCTCCAGCTGCGTCGGCAGTGGCCAGCGATCACCTGTCATATTTTGCTGAGAAGATTTATCTGCGTAATCATCAACTCCGTAGATGGGCCAATAAGTTATTTGGCGATAAGTTCAAGTCATTTGTTGATCGCTTACTACCTCAGCCATTTAACATTGCCATCTATGACCCTGACACTGGTGACGAGTTGATGGTTCAACACTGTTCAGGAACGGAGTTCATTTTCAATTTCTTTGCTGATCCCCACTGGGATGGTTTCATAGTCGGTGATAAGCAAACGCTTATCTATTGGCCCTTCACACCTCTACCCACTTGGCCGAAATGGCTGGGACTTATCGCAGGCATACTGTTGTCAACGCTAATGGCATGGAAGAGCCTTCAGGTCAAAGTGAGAAGGTGAACAAAGGTTCTGCTATATCTCTTGCAAGCTATGTGCCTTTTCCTGGCTGACAAATCTATGGGTGAAGCCTTTTGGTATTGGCGCAGTAGAAAATGCGTCCACCTTATCTTGGTGTCGGGGGTGGATGCCATCGAATAGTATGGAGCTTGACTCCAAGCGTCGTTGGCGGGACAATACTGCGCATGTATCGATTCGTTCGCTGGCTTCTGGTGGCGGTTCTGCCTTTGTTGGGTTTGTACTTGGGCAGTAGGCTGAAGCCGGAGTTAAAACCTCTGTTGGAAGTCTCTTTTCCTGAAATGATGGTTTACCTGGGACAAGTTGACGAAGGGCGAACCATTCTTCTTTCGGAACGTGGCACCACCATCAGCAAGGACAAAGAACTTACCATCGTGGGTATCGATGCCACTACAGGAAATAAACTGTTTCGCCACTCGCTTCCTGAGGAAACACGACTGGCGAGGGATCGCAGTTCTCACCCTTTGACGCTAACATCCGATGGCAATTACATCACTTTTTACGACCATGACGGCAAGCGAAGCACCAGCATCGTACTCTATGACTGGAGGCAACAGAAAATCGTTCGACGCTATCGATGTCAGCCTGAATATGTGAACATTGACTATGCTGATATCAAAAAAAAGACTTTGGTTGCACTTGCCTGGAATGTTGATGCTGTTTCCAAAGTTGGCCGGTCGTTCCTCGTAGTCTGGGATATTGCCCGAGAATTGCCGAAGTGGAACATACCAGTTGGCCAACAGTTCGGCTTTTGTTTTCTCAGCGAAGATGGCACACTGGCTGTAATCGAAAACTCGACAACCAACTTGGATGAGTTGGTTGTCGTTGACTTACTGCAAGGCACGATTATTCAAAAGATTCCAGGACATACCCAGTATGTGAGATGGTCATCGGACAATCAGCATATGCACATCTTGAAACACGAAAAAGGCGGTGTTTACATTCAACACTATGACCTACAAAAAGCGCAGTATCTTGCGACTACCTGCAACCTGATCGCACAGTCTCCTGTCGATGTGTTATACCACAACAACCTTATTGGGCTGCGGAGGTACGTCGGCTCGTCTCCTTTACGCAGCAAACTGCAAGGCATCTTTAACACACAACTCAATGCAGTTCTTGATCGACTCTGGCCGGTATCATGTGAGGTGAGTTTGTATGAACCTCAAACCGGTGAAATGGTGCGGAGCATGGCTATGCCCGAATCGCGTAACCCAGGTCCAACCATTCTAACCAGCAATCTAGAGGGTGTCATCATTCCCAACTCCTACGGTAAGTCATTTGCCTACTGGCCATTTACCAGCGTTCCTACGTGGCCCCAGTGGCTGGGCCTCTTATTTGGTGTGCTGCTCGCTTCATTACTGGCATGGAGTAACCTGCGTCGCTCCCCACGAAAAGCCATTTGACTGCTCATCCCCGTCAAGCCACATATCATACCCCCATGCATACTCCCTGGCTCGACCGCATTCTCGATCACGTCAATAAGCCGGGCTACAAGGCCCAAACGATCAAGGCACTCTCGAAGCGCTTGCAGGTACCACCGTCGCAGAAGAACCCGTTTCGAGATGCTGTCAAGCAACTGGTACGAGAAGGGGCGGTCAGTTTCGGCAAGAACCACGAAGTTCGCAGCAGCCAGAAGCCCAATCTGATTCGTGGCACCATCCGCGTGACCGCCAGCGGCGTGGGCTTTGTCCGTCCCGAAGGACAAGTGGCAGCTGACGACATCTTCATCCCCGGCTTCGCGATCGGCGATGCGATGTCAGGCGACAGCGTCATGGTCGAACTGGCCAAGGGTCGTTCGAGCATGGGGCCACGGGGCATCATTGCTGATGTTGTTGAGCGAGCCACCAAGCAGTTCGTCGGCACCTACACCGAAAAAGGGGGACAAGGCTACGTCATTGTAGATGCTGGGGTGATTAACGAGCCGGTCCACGTTGGCGATCCGGGAGCTAAGGGGGCCAAGCCGGGCGATAAGGTGGTGCTGGAACTCATCCGCTATCCCACGCCGGAACGTGGCGGGCAGGGCGTGATCACCGAAGTGCTTGGCCCCGCCAACAGTGCCACGGTCGAAACGCTGAGCGTCATTCGGGCTTTCAATATCCCCGAACACTTTGGCCCCGAAGCTCTCGAAGAAGCCCGGGTGCAGGCGAGCCGATTCAACGAGAACGATCTTGATGGCCGACGTGACTTTACCAAGGATCGGATCATTACTATCGATCCCGCTGATGCCAAGGACTTTGACGATGCGGTGCGTGTCCGCTTCGATCCGGTGAAGAAGCACTGGTTCGTGGATGTCCACATTGCAGATGTAGCCCACTTCGTTCCGCAGGGAACGCACCTGGATCGGGAAGCGAAAGACCGGGCGACGAGCGTCTATCTGCCACAGAAGGTGATCCCGATGTTGCCGGAGATCATCTCGAACCATTTGGCGAGCTTGCAGGAAGGGCAGTTACGGTATGTGCAGAGCGTGCTGATGGAGTTCGATGCGACCGGCGAACCGATGCACACCGAGTATGTCCGCGGGGCCATCCGGGTGAGCAAGCGGTTTGCGTATGAGCAGGTGTCGGCGTTTTATCAAGAACACGACAACGCCATGCGAGCGGGGGGCGTCAGCCCCCTGAGTGAATCAGGAATAGCTCCCGACATCGAAGAGATGTTGCTGTTGCTCCGCAAGTTCACGCTGATGCGGCGGAAGCGACGTTACAAGCAAGGCTCCCTCGAACTCAGTATGCCGGAAGTCGAACTCGACTACGACAAAGAGGGCAAGGTCGAAGGTGCTCACCTCGCATCGCATGATATCGCCCATCAGGTCATCGAAGAGTGTATGCTCTCCGCCAACGAAGCGGTGGCTACGAAGTTGAACGACCTCAAGGCACTGTTCCTGAGACGTATCCACCCCGCTCCGGAGCCGGTGAAACTCGAAGACTTCCTGACGTTCGTCAAAAGCCTGGGCTATGAAGTCAATCGCCAGACGCCGACCGATCGCTTTCAGCTTCAAAGGATCATCAAGCAATCGAATCAGCGTCCTGATCAATATGCGGTTCATTACGCCATGCTTCGCAGCATGAAGCAGGCTGTCTACTCACCGAAAGAGGAGGGGCACTACGCTCTGGCCAGCAAGCAGTATTGCCATTTCACTTCGCCCATTCGCCGTTATCCCGATCTGACTGTGCATCGTTTGCTCACCCGCTGGCAACTCACCGGCAAGGTGGGCAGCGATCAACGTGAACTGGAGCTGCTCGGCGAACATTGCTCGAACATGGAGCGACGGGCTGACAAGGCAGAGCAGGAACTGATCAAGATTCGATTGCTTGATTACCTCAGCGATAAGATCGGCAGCGCCTGGAAAGCGACGATCACCGGGGTCGAGAACTTTGGCTTCTTTTGCACGCCGACGCAGATTCCTGTCGACGGGCTCGTCCGCATCGCTGCCCTGGCTGATGACTATTACCACTACGATGAAGCGACCCACACGCTGATCGGCACCCGTAAGAAGAAACGCTTCCGTCTGGGCGATATCGTCTGGGTCGAGGTGGCACGAGTCGATGTCTTCCGCCGTCGGCTCGATTTTCGTGTTGTTGACGATCCGACGCCTCCCCACATACCGGCTGGGGCTACGCCCACCGAAGCGGAAGAGGAAGAAGTCATTGCGGCACTGCGTCGTCCGCCCCGTACCAAGGAGCGAAAGACCGGAGGAAAGAAGAAGACCTTCCGCCCAGCGACGAAGCCGAAGAAGAAATCGGGCAAGAGAGGAAAGTAGCTTAGGCCGAGATTACCCGAGTATGTGCCTGTTTGATTCCTTTCCGAGTGGAGCGGACGACAATCTCTACGTCCTGCCCCAAAGCATTAAGGAAACGAAACAATCGATCAGAAGTGTAGCCATCAAATCTTCCTCGCAACAACGCTGAGATCTTAGGCTGATCGATACCTAACACCTTGGCAGCATGAACTTGAGTCATCTCACGTTGTGCAATGATCTCGCTGATCCTGTTGACCAGTTGAGCCTTGGCAAGCAGTTCGTCAGCTTCCGGTAGCCCCAAGTCGTCAAAGACATTGCCGGAACTGCGTTCGACAGGAATCTTGTTACTCTTGGTCGGTTGTTTTGTTTTTCCATTCAGCATGGGCAATCTCCGCTCGCTTCAGTCGTTGCCTGATAAGGTCAATCTCGTGTAACGGTGTCTTCTTGCCAGTCTTGGATTTCTTCTGAAAGGCATGAAGAACATAGACGACACCCGCTAACTTCACTGTGTAGACAGCCCGATAGGTGTTGCCATCGTAGTCTTCAACGACTTCCAAAGTGCCAGCACCACCGAATCCTTTCAGGGGCTTCGCATCGCTATGGATGCTGCCCAACTGAGCTTGCCACAAAGCGAACCCCATAGCCAGTTTGACTTCATTCGGGAACGACCGCAAGTCTTTGCGACTACTGCCGATCCAGAACAGGGGTTTCGGTGTAGTTTCATCCTTTTCCATAATATGCCTATTCTAGCATAATAGCAATGTCAACTTAAACGAGGTCGATGATACTGTACCAGATCATTATGCTATATAACGATTTTGGCTACTTTCTGGAATTGCCCATGCAAGCCAAACGCATCTTCGAAACCTGCCTCTGTGGCAGAGACATTCCCGCCATCCGTCGGTTCTACACCGAGGTGATGGGCTTGGAAGTCGTTGGCGATATGAGCACCCGTGGTATCGTGTTCCGTTGTGGCGAAGGGGTGCTGATAGTCTTCAATCCCGATGAGACCAGGCTGCCTTCACTGTACAACAATCGACCTCATGAGATTATTCCGCCGCATGGTACTGAAGGGGTAGGTCACCTCGCCTTTCTTGCGACCGCCGAGGAACTGCCCGGCTGGCGAACCCAGTTGGCGAAACACCAGGTACCGATCATCTCTGAAGTGAACTGGATAGGTGGTGGCACTTCACTTTACTTCAATGATCCTGCGGGGAATGTGCTGGAACTCGCCCCCCCGACGTTGTGGGGTGGATTTACTAACAAATCGTGATCGTCCCCCGGCTTGAAGAGCCGGGGGCTAAATGGAGTCTCTGATGATCGATCTCGCTGTCATCCCCGTCGCTGGTGCAGGCACCCGGCTGCTGCCTTCCACGAAGAGTCAGCCTAAGGAAATGCTGCCCGTCGGCCGTAAGCCTGTGGTGCAGTACGTCGTCGAGGAACTGGCCGGTTCCGGCATGAAGCGGCTGCTCTTCGTCACCGGGCCGGGCAAGACTTCCATCGAAAACCACTTCGATGTTAACAGCGAATTGATCAGCTTCCTGCGAGAGACGGGCAAGGAAGAGTTCCTCAGCGAACTCGCCTTCGAACGGGCGGCCCTCGAGTTCTGTTACACCCGGCAGCGTAGACAACTGGGCCTGGGTCATGCGGTGCTCTGTGCCAGGCCGTTCGTGGGCAAGCAGTCGTTCGTCGTTGCTCTGGGTGATTCGATCATTGGCATCAATGCCCAGTCACGCATCGTCCATCGGATGGTCGAAGCGTTTAGCGCCCAGTCTGCTGATGCTGTCATTGCATTCGAGGAAGTGCCTCAGCATGAAGTGAAACAGTATGGCATTGCTAAGCCACGAGGGGAAGCCAAGGATGTGTTCACCCTTGCTGATATCATTGAAAAGCCTACTGTCAGCGAAGCCCCCAGCAATCTGGCTGTGGCGGCACGCTACGTCTTCAGCCCGGTTATCTTTGAACTGCTCGATAAGACCCAGCCGGGCAAGGGAGGTGAGATTCAACTCACCGATGCCATCCGTACCCTCATCCATCAAGGAGGCAAAGTCCTTGGGATCAAGCTAGGCACCAGCGAGCAGCGATACGACATTGGCAACTTTGAAAGTTATTACGCCGCCTTCGTCGACTTCGCCTTGGCTGATCCGAAGTATGGGCCAGGGTTGCGGGAGCATCTGAAGCGAGTTTTGTAGGGCACGCTGTGCGTGCCTCCCCGAATCTGAATACTACTTCATTGTGACGAGACAAAGTCGTTGTGAGGCACGCACAGCGTGCCCTACGAATGGGGCAGGAAGAACATGCCGGTGATGAACATGCCTACCCACAGGATCAGGAACAGCACCGAGATGGAGAGATGCATCCTGATGCGGTGTTGCCAGCCGGTGATGAGCATGAACACCAGAATCGGCACCAGTGGAATGACGAAGCAGAGATGAACCTTGAGGGCGAACTTGGTACTGTTGTCCCATTTTTCGGTAATGGGGATGCCGACGACCCGCACCAGCAATTCGAAGCCCATCACGGTAAGCAGCGTGAGTGATGCCATCCAGGTATTGATCAAACCATGCAATCGATACTTGCGCTTAGCCAGGGCGATGCCGGAGGCAATGAGAAGGGTGGTCACCAGTCCGACCGCACATTTGAGGAGAAGAATAACCTGCGGGCCGGTGAGCATGGTGGTCTTTACAGAATTAGGCAGCCCGACGCTGTTGCTTCACACGAGGTTCGTGCTTCCAGCGCCGATGTAACCAAAGATATTGCTCAGGAGCCTTCGAGACGAGCCGTTCCCAGGCAAGTGTGTAGTCCTCGGTCAATCGTCGTACCGCGTTTTGATCATCGAGATAGGATTTGGTGTCGAGCACGACCTCTACATCAATCAAATACTTGAGCCCCGCCCCGACTCGCCGAGTGCCCACCACCGCCACCAGGGCCTGATGATGCAGTGCCAACAGGGCAACAGCCTTGTGGGTCGAAGCAGGTTTGCCGAAGAAGGGGACGAAAAGTCCATTCTGGCCGGCGTCCTGATCAGCGAGGGTGCATAGAATGCCGCCTGCATCGAGCAGGTCAGCCATGCGATTGGAATCGCCATTCTTGTTAAGCAGTTCCTGACCGGTCTTCTTGCGGAAGCGTTTGAGAAGATCATCCATCCAAGGATTATCGAGCGGCCGGGCGACGGCATAACTGTTGAAGCCAAAAAGAGCCAGGGCGTAGCCTGCCAGTTCCCAGTTGCCAAAGTGGCCGGTGATGACAATAAGCGGTCTGCCCGACAGAAGGGCTCCGACCATTTCGTCACCCCGTCCCAACTCCATGTACTTCTTCCAATTGTGGACATGGAGCATGCGGGGCAGATGAGTCATCTCAATGACCATGCTACAGAAGTGAACGTAAACTTCTCGAATAGCCTGATCACGCTCAGCAGCCGACCACTGAGGAAAAGCAATCTGGAGATTCTGATCAGCGACGACACGATGCCGGCGATCAATCTTGTAGGCAAGCCAGGCCAAACCCTGTGCGAGGGTGTACCCCCACGACAACGGCATCGCCTGCAGGATCGACAGCACGATCCGTACAGCAAGGAACTCGGAAAAGTCACGAATGGTGGAACGTGTCTTCTTCGCCAACGATGATCCTCCCTGATCAGTGTGAGAGAATACCGTAGATGAAGAATCATGGCTAGGCCTTCTCTACGCTCCTTGGCGTACTCGGCGTTTCGTAGGATGAACGCAGAGAAAACAGTGTTCAAACAACGAGCCGTCTAATGACAACTCCTGCAATCGCATCCCCTGGCACTACCCGCATCGGCTGGATTGGTACGGGGGTGATGGGCCGCTGGATGTGCCAGCATGCTATGAGCAAAGGGTTTACCGCTACCGTCTACAATCGCAGCCCGGGCAAGGCCAAGCCGCTAGTGGAACTGGGAGCCACCCTCGCCAAGTCTCCGAAAGAAGTGGCGGAGCGTTCTGATGTAGTCTTCGCCATCGTTGGCTACCCCAACGATGTACGGGAAGTCTTTTTAGGCACTGAGGGGGCACTCGCAGGTAGCAAGCCCGGTACGATCCTCGTGGACATGACGACGAGCGACCCGACACTGGCGAGGGAGATTGCTCAGGCAGCGACAGCTAAAGGCGTACATGCCCTTGATGCACCCGTCAGTGGTGGCGATATCGGAGCAAAAGAAGCACGCCTCTCGATTATGGTGGGCGGGGAATCAGCAGTCTTTGAAGCGGTGAAACCGATCTTTGAGGCAATGGGCAAGACCCTTGTCCTGCAAGGCCCAGCCGGCAGTGGAATGCATACCAAGATGGTCAACCAGATCATGATCGCTAACAACATGGTCGGTGTCTGTGAAGCGATGCTCTATGCTCATCAGTCGGGTCTCGATCCGACGACGGTGCTGCAATCGGTGGGCAGCGGAGCAGCAGCCAGTGCTGCCCTCAACATCCTTTGGCCGCGCATGATCAAGCGTGACTTCGAGCCGGGGTTTTATGTCGAGCATTTCATCAAAGACATGGGCATCGCTTTGGCTGAGTCGGAACGGATGAAGCTATATATGCCGGGTATCGCCCTCGCCAAGCAACTCTATCAGGCCGTCATGGCTCAAGGTTATGGCCGCAAAGGGACACAAGCCTTGCTGCTGGCACTGGAGACGCTCGCCAACAGCAAGAGGTAAATGAAAACAGCCCCAGGAACACCTGGGGCTGTGATAGTTAAAGAGTCAGCCTGACTTAGCGAGGAATAGCAACCTTGGCCAGCGTGGCCTGAACCGGCTTCCAACCGGAGTCGTTGCTGGTGATGCGGTCAGGACGAGGCGTTACTGGGGGGTAAGCAGAGTTCGCTGGGCGACCGGTACCGTTGCCCTGGGGTGCACTGTTGGAGCGATAGAGCGGGCTGCTTTCAGTGCCGGCTGAGGGTGTACGGGTTTCGTTGATGCCGGCGTTCGGCGAGCGGTTCTCCTGCACACCTGGCGGTGGCTGGAAGTTCGAGGGAGCAGCTTGCGGAACGACCACTGCGCCAGAGGGTGCTGCCGGTACAAGTGGCCCGATGACGGTCGTCGGAGCAGGAGTGATCGTCGTCTGTGGTTCGAAGTAGGTCATCTGGCGGAACTGGGTGACCGGTACCATCTGCGTTCGCTGTACGTTGACTGTGACAGGGACCGTCTGGGATCGCAACTGCATGGTCGTTTGAGGAGTAGCTACCGGAGTGAAGCCACAGCCACACGGATCGAAAGCATAGCTGATGCGATAGCTGGTGACGGGTTCGTAGAAGAAACTGGTTCGCATTTCGGTGCGGGGTTCAACCACCGTTTGTGGTTGGAAGTTGGTGACCTGCTGATAGAAGGTGCGTTGCACGTACTGTGTTGTGACAACAGGTTGGGGTTGGCAACAGGTGGTTGGGGGAGGCACATAGGCTGCCACTACCGGCGCTGGTGCAGAGCCACAGCACGGCGAAGGAGCCGGTGCGATGTAGTAGGCCGTCTGGGGCTGCTTGTGTCGGAAGCAGGTCAGTTCAAACGGGCTTTGCCAGCCGGCTTGAGCAGGCGTGGTGATGGCCAATCCTGCCAGCAGCATCAGTGCTCGAGTGGACCATCGTGTAATGTGCATATTCGTCATCGTGATTACCTCCGAAGAGCGAATCGTCGTGAATCGCCGACTTCTGCTCAAGTTCGTGGGGAGCGTGTTCCTCACACAGATACATCATGTGCCAAGAGGGGGTATGACTTCAAGCGATGCAACCCCAGAATCGCACATTTTTCTCGAAATCGGTGTGCAACTAAACGGTCTGGGTATGCAGGGGAGGGTTAGCTAAACTTTTCCGTCTACGCAGGGTGCCTAAAGACTCTATGAGTAGGAAAGCTGGAAGCACGTTGAATCGTATTTTTGATGAAGACCAAGTTGGGTGAAACCGAGAGTCCGAAGCGTTACAATCGTTATAACGTGACCAAATAGGAGACGAACATGGATTCATGGCGATCAGCCTACCTGAACGAGACTCTCACGACTTACCAGCAGTACGAAAAGTGGTGTAACGATGCCCTGGCTCAACTGGTAGACGACAAAGCTTTCTTCCAGGCCCTCGGACCTCGTTCCCACAGCATTGCCATCACCATCAAACACATGGCCGGCAACCTGCGATCTCGTTGGAAGAACTTTCTCACCGAAGATGGCGAGAAGCCTGATCGCCATCGTGATCAGGAGTTTGAGATACTTCCCGATGACACCCGCCTGTCACTGATGAAGCGATGGAAGGAAGCATGGGCGATACTTTACGATGAGTTAGCGATGCTGAAGCCCGAAGACCTAGAGAAGACGATCACGATTCGTACGGAACCGATGTCGGTGATCAAAGCCATTCAGCGGTCGCTGGCTCACACGTCCTATCATGCCGGGCAGATTCTCTATCTCTGTAGGCTGCTCAAGGAAGGCGATTGGAAGTGGATCACCATCGCGCCGGGGGAGAGTGATAAGTACAACAAGGACATGGCGAAGTAAGCTTGGTGCGAGCGTCAGGGGTGTGATTCTTTGCGAGCGTCAGGGCGTAAGCCCGACGTGTGCGTGCAATCGCCGAAAACACGTCGGGCTTACGCCCTGACGCTCACAAAGAGAGAGAGAGAGAACGAATTCACTAGCCAGGTGACGATCATGGATCGCTATTGGTTCCTCGCGAATACTACTTATGGTACCTGGCTGCCAGGAGATAAAAGGGGTTTTGTCGGAAGGGTATGGGAACATCGAGAAGACGATGACGAGGATGAAAGGCGGATTGAGCATGCTCTACATCAAACGGAATATGACGCTAATCTCCCCAAACTGGAAGAGGCATCAAAGACACTGATGAAGGGGCCGACCATTGTGTTATGTTGCGAGCATGCCGAGGTGGTGCTGGATCAGTTCCGTGAAACAGCCTTGATACGTCATTGGGAATTACTCGCTGTGTCCATCATGTTTAATCATTTTCACATCGTCGTGGGTGTCTTGGGCGATCCGAGTCCAGGTAAGATACTTGGTGATTTCAAGAGTTATGCCACGCGAACTTTGAGTAAGAAGTTTGGAGGACCACTTTCTGAGACTTGGTGGACGGAGCGAGGGTCGAAGAGAAAGATAAAGGATCAACTATCGTTGGATAATAGAGTGGTGTATACGCTGTACAAGCAACCAAACCCACTAGTGACATGGTCGCCAGGCACCGGATTGCACTATGGGATACCGCCTGATACATAACAATTGATTGTTTGGTCCGAGCGTCAGGGCGTAAGCCCGACGTGCTTTCAGCGATTGCACGCACACGTCGGGCTTACGCCCTGACGCTCGCAAAAACCTTTTACGGCTTCACTGGCAGCTTCTGTGCCCGTTTCAGCGCCATCAGCGTGTACGCTGTGCCATACGAGTAGTGGTAGTTGTAAAGAGGATAGTCCCAGAAGCTGCCATCCTTCTCCTGGAGAGGAAGCAATACCTTAGCCATATGTTCCTGGTAGAACGGCCGATCCTTCTCCGGCAGTGCATCAATGCAGAGCGAGCCATAGTAGTGTCCATAGAAGAAGAAGTAGCCTGCAATCTGGAAGTAGGCTTCGTGAGGTACGGGACGTTTGCGACCAATGTCGAGCCACATGTTGCGGGCATAAAGCCGATCCAGCCAGGTGAGCAAAACGGTGTCATCAATAGTCTTGTCGCCCCAGAGCCGCAGAGCAAGGTTACACGCCTGTGACCGACCCAGGCTGCCTGCTGGTCGATTGATCGGCATCATGGGTTTGTACTTGAGGTACTCGCCATAGAGGTAGCTGTTATCTTTCTTGCGTTGCCTTTCGATGGAAGCGATAGCTCGCTTGAGGAGTTTCTCAGGAGTCTTGACGCCCAGGTCGTCCGCTTCTTTGAGAGCGATCAGAACGGTGGCGGTGATAAAGCTCGTAGCATCGGTAGCAGGTTTTTGAGTGCCCGCTTTGAAGTCGTAATAGCCCCAGCCGCCATCAACTGATTCATACCTGCCGAGCATTTCGATCTGATAGGCAATAGCCTTTTTGATCTTTTCCTGTCGTTCCTTGTCGTCGGGCAGTCTCTTGTACATCCGAACCAGGGCTTTGATGCCATATGCATGGCCCCAGATGTTGTAGATAACATCGGGAGTATCACGCCGCAGGTCGGGGAGTTTCTCAAAGATCCACTTTTCTCCCTGTTCCAGAGCTTTGACCGCAGCTGGATCGCCGGTGGCTGTTTCACACAGGGCACAGACGACGAGAGCCGTACAGCCACCCCGATAGGCCAGGTGCGAGGCCGGCGTGGGGGCGTAGATGTTCAAATCCTTGGTGTTGCGGGCATTGCCCCACGAGCCATCTTTATTCTGATTTTCGAGCAGGTAGGCGATGCCCCTTTTGATGGCATTGTCGATTTCCCCCGAAGAAGCGGGGTTTTCTACCTTTTTGGGCTTGGGCAACGCATCTTCTTTGTCTTTATCCTTGGCTGGCGGATCGTCATAAAGGGGTGCAAATAGCGCTGCGGTCATCAGAAACAGGAAGGACATGAACTCGTCCTTTCGACAAAAAGTAGCTAGCGTCAGTGCTAAAGCCCGAAGTGGAACGTCTAACACAAAGAATGATTCTATGATGCCATGCCTAAAGGGGAGTGGAGAACACTACTAACTGGGCTATTCTCATCGATTTCTATTCACCGGTCTTTCTCATCTATCTTGCCGATCTAGCGGTACATGGGCCGAACTTTCAGGTATAATCAGTATGCCTGTCTTTTGAGGTGGTTATGAGCAAGTCAGCCTCGCTTCCACGGATTCGCAGCAAAGCTCGCCCGGCCAGTCAGCGACCACGTCTGGTGGAGCATGAACTGGAGCGTGCCCAACTCCGTATCCGCACCGTCGATAGCCTCTATTCCATCAGTCTACTGGTCGGTGGCATTCTGACTTATGTTCTGCTCATCATCGCTCTGGACTATTATCTGCACCTTAGCGATGGCACCCGTCAGGTGTTGTGGAGTTTGGCTGGTGTAGGGGCGTTAGCCTTCATCGGCTGGCGGCTGGTTCGTCCACTCGTTCAAAAGATCAATCCCTATTACACAGCTCGGATTATTGAACGGGCCACTCCGGGCAGCAAGAACGGCATCATCAATTGGCTTGATCTGAACGAGGGCACGGTCAGTCCCATTATTCGTGACGCGCTCAGTCGTCGGGCTGTGCATGAGCTGGACAGCGCCAACATGGAAGCTGCGATTCCTACACGCAAGCCGATCCGCACCGCCATCATTATTGGCGTCATCCTTCTGGGCATCATCGGCTTCGCTTTCTTTATTCCCGATCAGGTGGGCAGTCTGTTCAAGCGTGCGCTGTTCCCCTTCCAGCCGAACATTATCCCGACTCATACCCGCATCGAAGTGCTGAACCCGGTTGTGGAACCGGTGCCGGATGTCGATGTAGCCACGCTGCCGATCAAGGAAGTTGAAGTAGAGCGGGGCCAGCCGGTCGAGTTCCGTGTGCTGACTCATGGGCATATCCCCGCTGAAGTATTCCTCGAATCGCAGACTGCTGGCGATAGACAGCCGGTGGTGAAGCCCTTGCGACAGGACAAGAAGGACGATAGCAATCAGCCCTGGCGAGTCGCTCTGTCCAGTAGTGATATTCCCGTTGATGGTTTCACCTTTTGGTTCCGCGCTAATGATGGACTTACCCGTAAGTTCAAGCTGGTGGTCGTCTCACGCACGCCGCCCTCAGTGAGCGATCTGGATGTACGTCTCAACTTCCCTGCCTACACCAAACGCCGAACGGTTTCACAGGGCATGGGGCCGATCAAGGCTATTGAGGGAACAAAGGTCGATATTCTGGTCACCGCTGATCGGCCGGCAAGCAATGGCGAACTCGAAGTCATCGAAGAGAAGATGACCGACGATGGCAAGATCATGACTATCCGCCAGCAGACCATCAAACTGGTTCGTCCCCAGGGTATCAGCGACGACAACAAGCTCGCCCTGACTGAACCGCTCTGGCTCATCCCCGGCTACTTCAGCAAGGACGATAAGAAGCAGAAGTTCTTCTACCAACTGACCCTCATCAGCCCGGAGAACCTCACGGGCACCTCTCCCAAGTACCCTCTGGAAGTTCTGCCTGACTTATCTCCACGGGTCGAGATCAAGAAGGTAAAAGAGATCGTCCTGGATAAGAAGCAGGATGAGTTTGAAGTTGAAGCGAACGCTGTGGTGCCCATCGCCGGGCAAGCCCACGATGACATTGCCATGGGGCAGGTGGCACTGAAACTCAAGACCAGCGACGGCCGCGATCTCCATTTCGTCGGCGCTCCTGTGGAAGAAAAGAACCTGCAAAAAGCCAATGGCTTCACGCCTCCGCCGGTGAACTTCCTGCTCAAGCTCGATATGGCCAAGCTGAGCTACGATGACGATCCCAAGACTGCCAAGCCGATTAGCCTGAAGCCAGGCACCATGGTGGAGTTGATCGTCGAAGGCACGGATACCGCTGAGCCGAAGGCACACGTGGGTACCTCGCAGTTGATCAAACTCAAGATCAAGGGCGAAGCCAGCCCGGAAGAACGCAAGAATCAGGAAAAGAAAGCAGACGATCAGCAGAAGCAGCACGACCAGGACAAGAAGGATAAAGAGCAGCAGCAGCCTGAGAATAATCAGAACCAGGATAAGAAGGATGGGGATAAGGGGGAGCAGGGAAGCGACGGCAAGGGTGAGAACGATCCCAACAAGAAGGACGGTAAGCAGTCTGACGGCAAGGGCGAGAACGACCCCAACAAGAAGGACGGCAAGCAGTCTGACGGCAAGGGCGAGAACGACCCCAACAAGAAGGACGGCAAGCAGTCTGACGGCAAGGGCGAGAACGACCCCAACAAGAAGGACGGCAAGCAGTCTGACGGCAAGGGCGAGAACGACCCCAACAAGAAGGACGGCAAGCAGTCTGACGGCAAGGGCGAGAACGACCCCAACAAGAAGGATGGCAAGCAGTCTGACGGCAAGGGCGAGAACGACCCCAACAAGAAGGATGGCAAGCAGTCTGACGGCAAGGGCGAGAACGACCCCAACAAGAAGGATGGCAAGCAGTCTGACGGCAAGGGCGAGAACGACCCCAACAAGAAGGATGGCAAGCAGTCTGACGGCAAGGGCGAGAACGACCCCAACAAGAAGGATGGCAAGCAGTCTGACGGCAAGGGTGAGAACGACCCCAACAAGAAGGATGGCAAGCAGTCTGACGGCAAGGGTGAGAACGACCCCAACAAGAAGGACGGTAAGCAGTCAGACGGCAAGGGCGAGAACGACCCCAACAAGAAGGATGGCAAGCAGTCTGACGGCAAGGGTGAGAACGATCCCAACAAGAAGGACGGCAAGCAGTCTGACGGCAAGGGCGAGAACGACCCCAACAAGAAGGATGGCAAGCAGTCTGACGGCAAGGGCGAGAACGACCCCAACAAGAAGGACGGCAAGCAGTCAGACGGTAAGGGCGAGAACGATCCCAACAAGAAGGACGGCAAGCAGTCTGACGGCAAGGGTGAGAACGACCCCAACAAGAAGGACGGCAAGCAGTCAGATGGTAAGGGCGAAAACGACCCCAACAAGAAGGACGGCAAGCAGTCTGACGGCAAGGGCGAGAACGACCCCAACAAGAAGGACGGCAAGCAGTCTGACGGCAAGGGCGAGAACGACCCCAACAAGAAGGACGGCAAGCAGTCTGACGGCAAGGGCGAGAACGACCCCAACAAGAAGGATGGCAAGCAGTCTGACGGCAAGGGCGAGAACGACCCCAACAAGAAGGATGGCAAGCAGTCTGACGGCAAGGGCGAGAACGACCCCAACAAGAAGGATGGCAAGCAGTCTGACGGCAAGGGCGAGAACGACCCCAACAAGAAGGATGGCAAGCAGTCTGACGGCAAGGGCGAGAACGACCCCAACAAGAAGGATGGCAAGCAGTCTGACGGCAAGGGTGAGAACGACCCCAACAAGAAGGATGGCAAGCAGTCTGACGGCAAGGGTGAGAACGACCCCAACAAGAAGGACGGTAAGCAGTCAGACGGCAAGGGCGAGAACGACCCCAACAAGAAGGATGGCAAGCAGTCTGACGGCAAGGGTGAGAACGATCCCAACAAGAAGGACGGCAAGCAGTCTGACGGTAAGGGTGAGAACGACCCCAACAAGAAGGACGGCAAGCAGTCTGACGGCAAGGGCGAGAACGACCCCAACAAGAAGGATGGCAAGCAGTCTGACGGCAAGGGCGAGAACGACCCCAACAAGAAGGACGGCAAGCAGTCTGACGGCAAGGGTGAGAACGACCCCAACAAGAAGGACGGTAAGCAGTCAGACGGTAAGGGCGAGAACGATCCCAACAAGAAGGACGGCAAGCAGTCTGACGAAAAAAACGACAATCCCGGCAACGACAAAGGCCAAGCTGGCAACGGCCCCGGCAAGGATCCCAATGACAAGGGCGATCTGGGCAAGCTCATGGAGCAGGTAGCCAAGGACAACAAGAAGCCGGAGAAGACCAACTTCGAAGCCAAGGCTGCTGACGGCAATGCCAAGAAGGGGCAGGATGTGGATACTGACGCAGCCCGCAAGCGTGAACTGGCTCTCGATACCCTGGCTGACAAACTCCGCCGAGGCGACATTGATCGTCAACTGGCTGACAAGCTGAAAGAGCTGAAGCTGACCAAGGAAGAAGCCTTGAAGCTGGTACAGAACCAGAAGACTGACCGCATCAAGGGATCCGGTAAGCAGGCGGACCAGTTGACTGGCAAATCGCTCACGGGTGTCAAACAGAAGACGGAGCAGATCATCGATCCTGCCACCGATGTGCCCGATGAACTTTCTTCGTCCTACCGCAGCTTCACCGAGAAGCGCAATCAACCCAAGAAATAGTCGATGCTCCTGAGAAACACCAATCAGGAGCTTGTCGAACTGGCCTGCCTCTGGGAAGCCACCGTGCCCAAACCGGGCAATGTGCATCCCGAGGCAGCTTTCGTTGATACCACTTACGATGATTTCGTATTCAGTGCCAGGGCCATCGCTCCGGTGTTTGCTGGGGCTGATGTCCTCACTGTCGGGCAACTGGTGCTGCAGGCCGTGAAGGCCACTCGGCTGGCGGTCGGGAAGAATACCAACCTTGGCATCATTCTGGCGCTGGCTCCGCTAGCTAAGAGCGGTGATGTGCCAGCCATTCCAGGCATCTTACAACAGTTGACCGTAGCAGACGCAGCTGATGTCTACGGAGCAATTCGAGTAGCCCAGCCCGGCGGATTAGGGAAGGCAGCTTCACAGGATGTGCAAGAGCAGCCGACGGTCACTTTACTTGAAGCGATGCGGCTGGCAGCAGATCGAGACCTCATCGCCCGGCAGTATGTCACTGAGTATCGAGATGTGTTGAAGGTTTTGTTGCCGACTCTGGAAGCAGAGTTAATGGCCAGGTCGCCGGATAGGGAATGGTACTCCATCGAGTGGTGGCGTCATGCGATTAGAAGAAACACTGTCAACTGGCCGGTCGCTTCTGAGGCGATTCAGGCAACATTCCTGCACGGAATGGCACACCTGGGCGATACGCTTATCGCCCGCAAGTGTGGAATCGCCGTGATGCAGGAAGCCCAGCAGCAGGCTGCACATGTCCTGGCTTCAGGGTGGCCCGTAACGCAGGCAGGCCTCAAAGCATTCGACGACTACGATGCCTGGCTCCGTGCCGATGGTCATCGCCGTAATCCAGGTACTATGGCAGATCTAATTGCTGCGACGTTGTTTCTGCTGCTGAGAAGAGTTGAAGGAAAACAATACGAGTAGCATCACTCCTTCAGTGCAGGTAATTCTTCCAAGCTCTTCAGCCCGACCATCTGCAGGAACAGTTTCGTCGTTCCATACTGAACGGGCCGGCCCAGAGTCTTGTCTCGACCGACAATACGGATGAGTCCCTTTTCCAACAGCACTCGCAGCACTTCCACACAGGAAACGCCCCGCAGTGCTTCCAGATCAGCCCGGGTGACCGGCTGACGGTAGGCGATCATCGTCATCGTCTCCCGTGCCGCGGCAGACAGATGCAGCATCGGCGAAGGTTGCAGTTTGAGCAGCCAGGGGAGGAACGCTTCTCGGGTACGAAGCTGGTAGCCATGGGCGAGTTCGACGATCTGGAAAGCGCCGTTGTCCAGTTCATAGAGACTTGTCAATCGTTTGATCAATCGACGAACGGCATCGACTCCCTCCAGTTGTAACAGGCTTGCCAGCTTGCGGGGAGAGAGTGGCTCGTCGGCAGCGAAGAGCACGGCTTCCAGGTGTGCCAGTTCCTGATCACGCACCCCCGGTCCGGTTGTAGCCCGTGCAGCCCTGGCGGTGGCCAGTTGTTTCATCCACGGCGCAGCCCGGCCCAGTTCACGCACATCATGACAAGGATACGTCATTCGTGAGGCGGCCAGCGACTGTCGTAAAGGATGCAGGTAAGGGGGCATGGCTATTCTGGCTTCTGACTCCTGGCTTCTGGCACCTCTGAATTGATACCGTACTATAGCCACTAGTGCTAGTGCAACTGGTTGCAGGGGAAGCAATGCCTGAAGGTGTGTTATTGATCTGGGGAGCGCTGGTGCCTGCCGTGGTGCTGGTGAGCTTCGTAGCGGTCTCGGCCCTGTTTTTCATCTGGCTCGAACGGAAGGTCTCGGCACGCATCCACGATCGCCTCGGGCCTACCAGAGTCGGCAAGTTCGGCTGGTTGCAGACGCTGGCCGATGGCATCAAGCTGATCTCTAAAGAAGACTTCATCCCTCCGCAGGCGGATCATCTGCTCTTCCGCATGGGGCCCTATTTGGCGTTCCTTGGGGCGTTCCTGCCCTTTCTGATCCTACCTTTTGGTGCCGGTGTTGCTGCGTTAGAGACCGGCCTCTCGGCGTTTCTGTTGTTGGCGGTCATGAGCCTGGAAGTCTTCGGTGTCATCCTGGCCGGCTATGCTTCGGGCAACAAATGGTCTCTCTTCGGCGGCATTCGTGAATCGGCCCAGATGGTCAGCTATGAAGTGCCACGAACCCTTTGTGTCGTGATGGTGCTGATGGCCGCTGGGACGATGAACCTCGCTGACATCGCCCGCCAGCAGTCGGGCTTCTTCTGGAACTGGCTGATCTTCCGTGATCCCTTTCTCTTTATCGGCTTCTGGGTCTTCTTTACCTGTGGCGTGGCAGGCTGCAAGCGGGCACCGTTCGACCTGGCGGAAGCGGAGTCGGAACTGGTGGCGGGGTACCACACCGAATACAGCGGCCTGCGCTGGTCGTTCTTCTTTATGGCTGAGTATGGCAGCATGTTCGTCATCAGCGGGCTGGCCTGTGTGCTGTTCCTGGGGGGCTGGCAAACAGGATTGCTACCCGCCGATCCAACGAACTGGCTGGGGCATATCACGGGCAACATCGTCAACGTGATTACTTTCATCCTCAAGTGCTGGATACTCGTCTTTGTCATGATGTGGGTGCGATGGACGCTGCCAAGGTTGCGCATTGATCAGGTGATGGCAACGTGCTTGAAGTACTTGGTGCCGATCTGCTGTGTTTGCCTGATCGGGACCGCTCTGTGGACGCTGGCGTGGAACACGCTGCTGCCCGGCTGGTTCACCTGGCGAGCCAATCCGGGACTGCCCGCCCTCGTTCAGCAGGAGCCGAAATGACCCTGCCGGACTTCATCTTCTGGTGCCTGGCTCTGCTGACAGCTGGTTCAGCGGTTGCGACGGCAGTCTCGACGCAGATCGTTCGCTCTGCGGTCTGGCTGATGTTCACACTGGCCGGGGTAGCAGGGCTTTACTTCCTTCTCGGCTTTGAGTTCCTGGGTGCGACACAATTGCTCATCTATGTCGGTGGCATCCTGATCCTCGTCATCTTCGCAGTTATGCTAACCGCGCAAGGCCCGTTCTCGCAGATGCCTGCTTCTCGTGGTCACTGGTTGATTGTTATCGTCATCGGTGGCGGACTGCTGGCGGTGATTACCACAACCTTACTCTCGATTTCCTGGGAAGGGTTTACGCCTTCGCCATTGAGCGTGCAGACTGATGCGAGCAACAGCGATCGATTGGCTTTGACGTTCCTTGGATCCACTCAAGGGGAAGCAGCCCATCCATTGCCAGCGGTTCCCGGCCAGGCCAAGCACATCGTTCACTCGCTGTTCGTCTTCGAAATCATCTCGGTACATCTGCTTGTCGTCTTGATCGGGGCGGCGTACCTGGCTCGAGCCAAGCGTGCCCGCAAGGAGGCTGCATGACGATTACTCTGGCCCACTACCTGGTACTAGCTGCAATTCTTTTCGTGGCGGGGCTGGTCTGCCTGCTTGTCAAACGCAATGCCATCGGTGTACTCATCGGTGTGGAGTTGATGCTCAACGCCGGTGGGCTTAACCTTGCGGCCTTCGCCCGGTTTAATCGGTCGTTTGAACTGGATGGGCAGGTCTTTACCATCTTCGTGATCGTGCTGGCAGCTGCGGAAGCGGCGATTGCTTTGGCTATCGTGCTGAACTACTACAACAATGCCAGTAGCATTGATGTCGAAAAAGCCCAGGAACTGCAAGGATGATCGACCCCGGGCTGCTGTATGTGGTGGCTGCTTCCTTACCTGTCCTGGCCGGGTTGGTGCTGGTTTGGCTCTCACGCCCCTGGCGGCATGATCACCATGATCATGAAACCGCGAATCGAGGCGAACGACATGTCCGCTGGACGGGCTATGTCGCTGTGGGTGCGATTGGCATCTCAGCTATCCTCTCTCTCATCGGCTTGTTCTGGTTTCAACAGCATCAGCGTTTAGGACGAGAACACCTCCAGAACGTGGAACCTTGGGCAGCATCGATACCCTGGCTGAGCCTTCCGCAGATGGGGTTTGAGGGCAAGGGTAACCTGGGCTTCTCCGTCGATGCTCCCGGTGTCGAGCTTCGGCTGGGGTATCATGTCGATACTCTGACTACGGTTTTGTTCGTGCTCATCACGCTGGTGGCTCTCTGCATTCATCTTTATGCCCTGCGTTCGATGCGGCGGGAAGTGAAGGCGGAGGTGTACGACAACCTGGCAAAGGTGCATCGGCCTGGGCGATATGCCTGGTTCTTCACCGTCTTCAGCTTCTTCACCGGCGTGATGCTGCATCTGGTACTGGCTGACAATCTTCTTCAGGTATTCATCTGCTGGGAACTCGTGGGGCTCTGTTCCTACTTGCTCATCGGCTTCTATCAGGAACAGCCCATCGCCAATCGCGCTTCGATGAAGGCGTTTATCATGAACCGTGTTGGCGATGCTGGGTTCCTCGTGGGCATGGCCATCCTGTGGACGTTTACTGGCACGTTTGGGCTTGTCACAGTGCGGGAAGAGGAACGAGATGTACTCGGCAATGTCGTCATGGAGGAAGGGCAGCCGAAACGACGCATAGATCAGCTCAGTTTGTCCGATGCCTTGCGTACCCCGGCGAGTGACACCCACGGTGAAGCATTCGAAGAAAAGGGTGCCCAGTCCGGGCAGATGTGCCGAGTGACAGCGGCTCGATCGGCCAGTGGCAAAGCCAAGCTGGATATTGCGGAGGCAGGGCCGTTAGTCATTGTCTGGAATCAGGAAACGCTCAACAGTCATTTCCATAAGCCTGATCGTGTCAGGTTTGATGCGTTTAATGCGAGGGCCAAGGGAGGGCATGGCAGAGGTTTACGAACCATGCCCTACTGGCTGTTGGGCCTGGCGGGAGTCGGCTTGTTCCTTGGTTGTGTCGGCAAGTCGGCCCAGGTGCCACTCCAGACCTGGCTGCCTGATGCGATGGCGGGGCCAACACCGGTCAGCGCGTTGGTTCACTCAGCCACCATGGTTGCAGCCGGCGTCTATCTGATGGCCCGGCTGTTTCCGATACTGATTCCCGAAGTGTTGCTGATCGTTGCCTACGTCGGTGTCTTCACCGCTTTTTATGGGGCGACCTGTGCCATGGTGCAGACCGATGTGAAACGCCTGTTGGCCTACTCCACGCTCAGCCAGTTGGGCTTGATGATGGGTGCCATCGGCGTCGGTGGATGGTCGATGGCTCTCTTTCACCTGGCGACCCATGCCTGCTGCAAGGCGTTGCTCTTTTTGGGTGTTGGCTCTGTTGTCGATGCCTGTAACTACGTGCAAGACATTCGGCGGTTGGGCGGGTTGCGACACAAACTGCCCGTGCTGGCAGGGTTGATGCTTTTCGGCTGCCTGTCGTTAGCTGGGTTGCCGTTGCTACCTGGCTGGTACAGCAAGGATGGTATCCTGGCTGCACTGGTGAGTTTCGGGTCGCTCGATCTCAAGCACATCCTGCTGGTTATCGTGCCGCTGGTAACGACGCTGCTGACCGCTCTCTATCTCACACGCTTCTGGTGGCTGATCTTCGCCGGCACACCACGAGATGAAACCGTGACGACGAATGCTCATGAACAGCAAGGCCTGTTGCGATGGTCGCTGGTGGCACTGGTCATTCTTGCACTTGTCATCGTCTGGCTGCCCCACCCGCTGTCGATGGAGAACTCATGGTTCGTGCGGCTGCTTCACAAGAGTGAGCCGGCCTCGGTGCGGGATGAGTCAAATCTGTTGATCCATGGCAGCAACGAACAACTGGCTAGCGGCACCTTCAAGAGCGTTAGTTGGCTGAGGCCTGTCAGCGAGATCATACACCTCGGCCCGCATGGCCTGGCGAATATCCTTGCCATCCTGGCCTTGGGTATCGGTATCGGGTTGGGTTGGTGGAAGTATCGACGCTCATCCTCAACCGCTGACGGTGCGGTAGCCAGGTTTCTGGAAGACGGATGGCGCTGGGATATGGTGTTGCAATGCTGCTTTGTGGCACCGGTCAAAATACTGGCCCAGGGCCTGGTCATGCTCGATCGCTGGCTCTGGGATGGCATCGTGCATGTAACAGTCTATCTGACCATGCTGTTGGCACGGGCAGAGAAACAATTCGATGATCGTCTCATTGATGGCTTGGTACGACAAACTAGTCGAGCAACCCATGCAGCGGGGCTGACACTACGCCATGTGCAGACAGGCAGCCTGCAACTCTACCTGATCCTGACCACCCTGGCAGCCATCAGTATCGGTGCGTTGATACTGATGCTGCTCAGATAGTTCTGGTTTGTAGTCATCACTCTCCGAGTGATGACGCGGAGATGAGCGGCCATCTCTGGTTTTTGGAGACGGCGTCCAGTCTCCTAACCCTCATGCGGAGCATGAGGGCAACTCTAAGTTACGGCCGATGAATGTCGTGGCATTCCTTGCAACTGTTGTTGACCTTGGCCATGAACACCTTGGCATTGGCCTGATCCTTACGGCCCGCTGCATCGCCCACCGACTTCACATTCTTAGCCAGGTCTTCGGTCAGCTTCTTCCAACTGGCTGCATCACCCTGTGGCTGCTTCTCTTTGCAGAGAGCATCGCACATTTTCTTCAGTTCGCCGGCCTTCTTTTCGACATCGGGCCAGTTCGGTTTGTCTTTATCGACTTCCGTGCTGATCTGGTGACGCAGGCCACCCTTCTTGAAGCCTTTCTCCATGATTTCCTCGATGCCATCATGCAGGACGGCAGCGAATGCTCCACTGAGAACAAACAGGCTGGCTGCGAGAACCAGCAGCGATTTCGACCAATTCATCAGACGCTCTCCTACGGTTGGTTGCTAGAAGATGGGATAAACAGTGAACCCCGAATTGTCAACGGGAGACCCTGCACGAGTACACAATCTTGCCAGTACAATGGGAAGATTGCGTATCTATGAGAAGACACATGTCGACACGACCGATTGCACTGGTGACCGGGGCTTCTGCGGGGCTGGGCGTGGAGTTCGCCAAGCTGTTGGCCAAGGATGGGTACGATCTGGTGCTCGTCGCCCGCCGGTTGGATCGACTTGAAGAGTTGGGCAGGGAACTGAGCCAGCATGGTATCATTGCCCATTCTGTTTCGGTCGATCTCAGCCTGCCCGATGCTGCGGTGACGGTGGACAAGTTCCTGAAGGAACGCCAGCTCGAGGTCGATGTGCTGATCAACAACGCCGGCTTCGGGGCAGTGGGACGGTTTGTCGATATCGATTTGAATGAACAGCTTCGGATGATTCAGGTCAATGTCTCGACACTGGTGCATCTGACCGGCTTGATTCTTCCCGGAATGATTCTGCGTGGCAAGGGCAGGGTGATGAACGTCGCTTCGACGGCTGCGTTTCAGCCCGGCCCGTTGATGGCGATGTATTATGCCACCAAGGCGTTTGTACTGTCGTTCTCCGAAGCGGTGCATCACGAGATCCGAAAGACCGGCGTCACCGTCACCTGTGTCTGCCCCGGCCCCACACCCACCGAGTTTCAGACACAAGCCAAGATGGAAGAAACGAAGATGTTCAACTCACGGATGATGGTCGACCCCGTGACGGTGGCGAAGGTGGGCTACGAAGCGATGCAAAAGGGCAAACGACTGATCATTCCCGGTAAGCTCACGAACGTTCTGGCTTTTGCGACACGCCTAACGCCCCGTTCGATGGTATTACGGGTTTCGGAGAGGATGCAGAAGGGGAAGTAGGCTATAAACCCTCATGACATCGACCGCATCGTCATGGGATCGTGTTTGAACCAAGTTTCTACCGAAAGAATGGTTGGCGGCTTAGACCCGTCATAGAAGTTAATGTCAATCGTTTCACCCGTCATTCGAATTAAGAGTTGATCACCCTCTCTCTTCACTATTTCAATCTTATGGTTGTCACTAACTTCGTGTTCACAGTAGTATAAATTCGTGACATACCCGCCTTGTGACTCATTATAGCCATCTGGAACTGTGAAATGAGCACCTGGTGTTAGAGACGACAAGTCTAGTGACGACTGAATACAGTTTACTTCCCATTGTGGTTTGGCTGCTAGAGTCTCCGAATCCTCATGGAGAACGGTTCCATACCCAGCATCAATCAACAGACAAAGGTTCGATAGTCCAAGCTGTTCACTTTGATATAGATTCCAACTTGCCCGGATGATCGGGTAAACTTCACGGCCGCAGAATCGATCCAAAAAAAGAACAGGAGTTTCCATCGCTGAACTCCAGGAAAGATCAACTACCCTACTCCAGCGCCTCCGTCTGCGTGAACGATCCCAGAATCACAATCTGCTTGCTGTGCTTCTCCAGCGATTCCAGCGTCTTCTTCACCTTGGCATCGTCAACGTGGCCTTCGAAGTCGACGAAGAACACATACTCGCCCTTGCCGGTGCGGGCGGGGAAGCTTTCGATCATGCTCAGGCTGATCTTGTTGTTCTTGAAGACCAGCAGGGCATCCAGCAGGCTGCCAGGCTGATTGGTCGTCTCGAACATGATGGCTGTCTTGTCTTTGCCCGACCGGTCGGCGATGCTCTTGCCAATGACAGCAAAGCGGGTCTCGTTCTGGGTATTGTCCTCGATGTTTTCAAACAACATCTTCAGCCCATAACGTACCGCAGCTTGGCGGCTGGCGACGGCGGCTGCCCCCGGTTCACGCAGGGCCAGTTCGGCTGCGGCGGAGGTGCTGTTGACCGGAATGAGCTGGGCCTGTGGCACGTTCTTGCTCAACCAGTTGCGGGTCTGCGAGAGAGCTTGTTCTTTGCTGTAGACCCGGCGGATCTCCTGCTGATGGCAGTTAGCCAGCAGATTATGATGGATGCGGAGGCGAACCTCGGCACAGATGCGAATCTGTGGCAGGCTGATGAACTGATCGAGCGTATCGACGATGCGGCCATCGGTCGAGTTTTCGAGCGGTACCACGCCATAGTCAGCGTGGCCACGGTTCACTTCGTCGAAAACGGCTGGGATGCTGCCCACGCCGACGAACTCGACGCCATGCCCGAAACGTTCGATGGAGGCGATGTGGCTGTAGCTGTACTCTGGCCCGAGGAAGGAGACTTTCAGGAGCTTCTGTAGGGCGCGGGCACCACTCATGAGTTCCCGGTAGACAGCTCGGATGGTAACCGGTTGCAGCGGCCCCTTGTTGCTGCTGAGGAGGTTGGCGATGACCTCTTCTTCACGGGCAGGCGAGAAGACTTCTGCGTGAGCATCGGACTTGAGCTGCCCGATTTCGACAGCTGCCTCGGCCCGCTCATTGATGAGTTTGAGGATTTGCAGATCGACTTTATCGATCTGGGAACGCAACGATTTGAGTTGCTGGGCGGTCTTGGCGGGGTTAGCGTCCGGTTTCTTCGACATGGGGAGACTCAAGAGTCATGCCAGGGACTGAACATTTGTCATTTTCTAAGGGGTAGTGTTCAGGTGTCAACAAAGAGATGACTAAAATGGAAGAAATGGAGTGGAATTTAGGGGGGTTCTATGCTCAGGTGTCATTTTGGCAACGACGATGGAAGCCACCTCAACTGCCAAGGTGCCATTTTGACGCTGAGCAGCCTCGAACGCTACTCATGCCACCAACTGTAACTCTATATTCATCAATCACTTACCTACTATTTTCCATGATTATTCATATTGGAATAGCAGTTGCTCTATAGGGCCAGTCTCTACTCTAACACAAGCCAATAACACTCTGACATAAGGAAACAAACAACATGGCTGAAGAGAAAATCATAGGTATCGACTTAGGCACGACGAACTCGGTGGTCGCTGTCATGGAAGGCAATGAACCCAAGGTCATTGCTAACCAGGAAGGCAACCGTATCACGCCGAGCGTGGTCGCCTTCACCGATAAGGGCGATATCCTCGTGGGCGACCCTGCCAAGCGGCAGGCTGTCACCAACCCGAAGCGAACGATCTATTCGATCAAGCGTTTCATGGGCCGACGTCACAACGAAGTCGAGTCCGAAGAGAAGCTCGTTCCTTACCCCATCGTCGGCGGGGCCAACGACCTCGTTAAGGTTCAGATCGGCGACAAGACGCAGACGCCCTCTGAAATCTCCGCACTCGTTCTGCGCAAGCTCAAGGAATCGGCTGAGGCCTACCTGGGCCACAAGGTTCGCAAGGCGGTCATCACTGTTCCTGCTTACTTCAATGATGCCCAGCGACAGGCAACCATCGATGCAGCAGTCATCGCCGGCTTCGACCCCGAATGGGAAGTCGAAGGCAAAGACGGCAAGATGATCAAGCAGAAGATGCGCATCATCAACGAACCTACTGCTGCCTCGCTGGCTTATGGCCTCGACAGCAAGAAGAACGAAAAGATCGCTGTCTTCGATCTGGGTGGCGGTACCTTCGATATTTCCATCCTCGATGTGGGCGATGGCATCTTCGAAGTGAAGTCGGTCAACGGCGACACCCATTTGGGTGGCGACGACTGGGATGATGTCCTCATCAACTGGTGTGCTGATGAGTTCAAGAAGGCCCAGGGCATCGATCTGCGGAAAGACCCTATGGCTATGCAGCGGCTCAAGGAAGCTGCTGAGCGGGCCAAGAAGGATCTCTCGCAGCAGGCCAACACTGAGATCAATCTGCCGTTCATTACGGCTGATGCCAGCGGGCCGAAGCACCTGCAACTGACCCTGAGCCGGGCACAGTTCGAGAAGATGACCGAACATCTGATCGAACGCTGCAAGGCTCCGGTGATGAAAGCTATCAAGGATTCGGGCCTCAAGACCAGCGACATCGACGAAGTCGTGCTCGTGGGTGGTATGACTCGTGTTCCTCGAGTGCAGCAGGTCGTCAAGGAAATCTTCGGCAAGGAACCTCACCGTGGCGTGAATCCTGATGAAGTGGTCGCCATCGGCGCTGCTATTCAGGGTGCACAGCTTCTGTTGGGTGCCAAGTCGGATGTGCTGCTGCTCGACGTCACCCCGCTTTCCCTCGGTATCGAAACCCTGGGTGGCGTGATGACCAAGATGATCGAACGCAACACGACGATCCCGGCTCAGAAGAAGAACACCTTCTCGACCGCTGACGACAATCAGCCGTCCGTCACCGTGAAAGTGTTTCAGGGTGAACGAGAGATGGCCAACGACAACAAGATGCTTGGCATCTTCAACCTCGATGGCATTCCGCCTGCTCCCCGCGGCACGCCGCAGATCGAAGTCGCTTTCGACATCGATCACAACGGCATCCTCAACGTCTCGGCCAAGGATCTGGGCACGGGTAAGGAGCAGAAGATTCGCATCGAAAGCTCTTCGGGCCTGAACTCCGCCGAGATCGAGAAGATGCGGAAGGACGCTGAGCTGCACGCTGCTGATGACAAGAAGAAGCGAGAGATCGCTGAAATGCGTAATCAGTGCGAGCAGTTGGCTTACCAGACCGAGAAGCTCCTCAAGGATTCGGGCGACAAGCTGGCTGAGAACGACAAGGCTCCGATCACCAGCGCCATCGAACGAGTCCGCAGCGCAGCCAAGGGCGAAGACGTGGCAGCGATGAAGCAGGCACTCGATGCTCTGCAGCAAGCCAGCCACGCCATGAGCCAGCAGCTCTACAAGAGCGCTCAAGCTCAACCCGGTGGTGGCGAAGCTTCCGGCGGTGCATCTCCTGCTGCTGACAAGGGCAAGGATGATGTGGTTGATGCGGAGTTTGAAGTCAAGAAGTAAGTAGCCAGGAGCTAGTAGTTAGGAGCTAGTAGCTAGGAGAATACAAGGCCCCTCGACAGCAATGTCTAGGGGCCTTGTTTTGCCACTTCGCTGTTGTTCAAGGCCATGTAGCTATAGAGGTATTTTAGCATTGCTGAGGTCAGTGATTGTTTTGACTTTTGAACTTATCAGCTCACGTAGTTGATCAGAAACGGAGTTTGCATCGATCAGTATCGCGCCGTGCGTCTTGTCCAGCATCAGTATCTGAACTGACCAGATATGGGCGTCGTGAAATACTTCAAATATCGATTTCCACGGGTAGATGCTTGTGCACACACTCGACTCTACTTTGATGCCTTCGTCGGAAAAACTATAGTTTAGAGGTTCATACACTGGCTTAGTCCGTATTCGATACAGGAAAACGCAAGTAGAAATGATGCCTAGAATTGTGCCAAAGAACAGCAAAGATACCTTGGAGGCCAACTCTGGAGTGTACAGAGTCATTGCGTGAATTCCAAATCCAAACCCAAGAACTAAGATCCAGAACAAAGGACGAGAATAAAGAGATTTGGTTTTCCGAGTCCCTGCCATCTTCTGAGAGAGACAACTTGATCTCTGAAGTTGTTCAGGAGTGAACTCGAATGATGCTTGTATTAACATAGTTTGGTATTCCATCACGCCGCCAACTCCTCAATCATCTCCAACCGCCACTTTTTCGGCTGAATCGGATTGGTCACGATGCGAGGGTAGTCATCGTAGGTTTTGCCTTCGAGAGTTCGGCCAGCTGCTTTCTTCCGAACGCCGCCCCATTGTTTGAAGAAGAAGGCGACGTTGGCTGCCTTACACTGATCCCGAATATCGAGCACCCAGTTCGGATCAAGCGGCCTGGCGCCGTGGCCAGACTCGCCGCCGACGATGACCCAGTTGATGCCTTGCAGGTTCATTGGCCCCAGGTGTTCCAGCAGCGGTTCGACCGAGAGGAACTTCATGGCAGCCGGCGTGGAACGGAGATGATCGATGCGGGGCAGGCCATATTTGCGATCTTCAACACTGACGCCCCACCAGATGTGCTCCAGCGATGCTGCGTGGTTCAACTTCGAGTTGAGCAGCGTGGCCAGCCGATCGGCCCGCTTGGTGAGCACCTGGTAGGTATGCCAATCAGCGACTTCCATCACCCGCACTACCTGGGCGATGTAGTCGTCAGGAATGTCGGGATGAAACAGATCGCTCATCGAATTGACAAAGATCTTCTTCGGCGACGACCACCGCAGCGGTTCGTGGAGCTTTTCGGGAATGAGCTTGAGATCAAAGCCCTGTTTATAGGGGTGCCCTGGCACGCCCCGAAACCGTTCGGCGAAGGTCTCGGCGTAGCAGTGCTTGCACCCCGGACTGATCTTGGTGCAACCCCGCACCGGGTTCCACGTGGCGTCGGTCCATTCGATGGAGGAAGTTTGGGACATGGCTCCACATCCATTGATCCTGGAGGGATCACCTGTTGCAGCCCAGGATTTCAATCCTGGGTCAGATGTCATCATACCATCTCTGGTCCTGGAGGGGCTACCTTGAACCAGCCTTGAACCAGCCGAATCAGGTAATCCCTTCAGGATCAGAGATGCCAAATCATATCATCACCCAGGACTGAAGTCCTGGGCTGCAACAGGTAGTCCCTTTGGGACCAATAACGGAAGGGATAAGGCCTGCATCAACGCAAGCAGGGGGCAGATGCGTACATCTGCCCCCTGCCACGGTGCTTCATTTTCAGTCGACTTAGCGACTGGCAGTCTTCGTTTGATATGCAGGATCGAGATCAAACCGATCCAGGTTCATGACTTTAGTCCAGGCGGCGACGAAGTCGTTGACGAACTTCTTCTGCGAATCGTCGCTGGCGTAGACTTCGGCGATGGCTCGCAGTTGCGAGTTGGAACCGAAGATGAGATCGACCCGGGTGCCTGTCCATTTCACTTCGCCGGTCTTGCGATCCTTGCCTTCGAAGAGGCCTTCGCCTTTGTCTGACTTCTGCCAATCGGTGTTCATATCGAGCAGGTTGACGAAGAAGTCGTTGGTCAGGGCTTCAGGCCGCTTGGTGAAGACACCCAGGTTCGTGTGCCCGGTGTTGGTGTTCAGGGCACGCATCCCGCCGACGAGTACGGTCATTTCGGGCGCGGAGAGTCGGAGCTTCTGTGCTCGATCCACCAGCAGCTCTTCGGCAGTTCGTGCATGGCCGGGCCGCAGGTAGTTGCGGAAGCCATCAGCGGTGGGTTCCAGGACGGCGAACGATTCGACATCGGTCATGTCCTGCGTCGCATCGGTGCGTCCTGGCTTGAAGGGAACGGTCACTTCGTGGCCGGCCTTCTTGGCAGCGGCTTCGACGCCGACGCATCCGCCCAGAACGATCAGGTCAGCGAGCGAGACCTTCTTGCCTCCCTGGTCGAACTCCTGCTGAATCTTCTCCAGGGCAGCGATCACCTTGGCTACATCAGCAGGCTGGTTGGCTTCCCAATCCTTCTGAGGGGCCAGGCGAAGGCGACCGCCGTTCGCGCCGCCACGGTTATCGGTGCCACGGAAGGTGGAAGCAGAGGCCCAGGCGGTCGAAACCAGTTGAGAAGCAGGAATACCGGAAGCAAGAATCTTGCTCTTGAGAGTATCGACATCCTGATCATTGATGACCGGTTGATTGGAGACAGGAACAGGATCCTGCCAAAGCTGGGCAGGGGGAACCGTTGGCCCGAGTAGACGGGAAACCGGCCCCATGTCTCGGTGGGTCAATTTGTACCAGGCCTTGGCGAACGCTTCAGCGAACTGATCGGGATGTTCGTGGAAACGCTTGGAGATCTTCGCATAAGCCGGATCCATCTTCAGGGCCAGGTCGGTGGTGAACATGATGGGGGCGTGCGACTTATTCTTGTCATGAGCATCCGGCACCAAGCCCTTGGCATTGTCTTCTTTGGGAGTCCACTGCTGGGCACCTGCGGGGCTCTTGGTCAGCACCCACTCGTAGCCGAAGAGGTTGTCGAAGTAGCCATTAGACCACTTGATGGGAGTGGTATTCCAAGCACCTTCCAGGCCGCTGGTGATGGTGTCGCCGGCGTTGCCTTTGCCGAACTTGTTCTTCCAGCCGAAGCCCTGCTCCTGGATGCCTGCAGCTTCGGGATCAGGCCCGACAAACTTACCAGGGTCGGCAGCGCCATGGGCCTTGCCGAATGTATGGCCGCCGGCGATCAGAGCGACGGTTTCTTCATCGTTCATTGCCATGCGGCCGAAGGTTTCACGAATATCCTTGGCAGCGGCGAGCGGATCGGGCTTGCCATTGGGGCCTTCCGGGTTGACGTAGATCAAACCCATCTGGACGGCGGCGAGAGGCTTTTCAAGTTGCCTGTTAGCGGTGAAGCGTTTGTCATCCAGCCACTTAGTTTCGGGACCCCAGTTGATGTCTTCCTGCGGTTCCCAGACATCTTCACGACCACCAGCGAAGCCGAAGGTCTTGAATCCCATCGATTCGAGAGCGACGTTGCCGGTGAGCACCATCAAGTCAGCCCAGGAGAGTTTATTGCCGTACTTCTGCTTGATGGGCCAGAGCAGGCGGCGGGCCTTATCGAGGTTGGCATTGTCGGGCCAACTGTTCAGCGGAGCGAAGCGCTGCGTGCCATAGCGGGCGCCACCACGACCATCAGCCACACGGTAGGTGCCGGCGCTGTGCCAGGCCATGCGGATGAAGAACGGGCCATAGTGGCCATAGTCGGCGGGCCACCATTCCTGGGAGGTGGTCATCAACTTGCGGAGATCATTCTTGACAGCTTCCAGGTCGAGTTTCTTGAACTCTTCAGCATAGTTGAAGCTCTGCCCCATGGGGTTGCCGGCTGGCGAGTTCTGATGAAGTACGTTGAGGTTCAACTGGTTCGGCCACCAGTCTCGATTTGAGAAGGGGTCTCTGGTGGTGTTGCGGTCCTGTGGGCCATCGTAGGTTGTGGCAGGGGCAGCCTTGGGGCTGAGCATAACGCCGGTTACCGGGCAACGGGCACCGGACGCCATGGCCTTATTGCCATCATGGGGGTTAACGGCGGGGGCATTCTGAGCGGCCAGCGGGGCGACGATGCATAGTGCAGCGATGCTTGTCGACAGGTGTGTCAATCGAAAGGTCTTCGTCCAACGGTTCATTACACGACTCCTCCCAGGTGAGAAACTGAGTTCACGCTTAGCTACGATAGGCGCATAGGGTCATAGGTCAAATACTTGTTATCAATGTGATCAATAGGATGAGGCTATGAGTGGTTTGTAGTCATCACGCTCCGCGTGATGACGTTGGTTGCAATTGCTTGCAACACAGATCTTCATCACCATTGCACGTCACCGCTGTCATCACGCGGAGCGTGATGACTACTAACCTGAGAATCAACATGGAAATGCATCAGTTACGTTACTTCACCAAAGTGGCTGACCTGGGCAATTTCACCCATGCAGCGAAGGCGTGTCATGTGTCGCAGCCTTCGCTGAGTTTGCAGATCGCCAAGCTCGAACGGGAGTTGGGGCAGCCGTTGTTTGAACGGCAGTCTCGTGGGGCCAGGCTTACTGAAGCGGGCAAGCGGTTTAAGGAACGGGTCGATCAAATCCTGCGACTGGTGGAGGATGCAGAGGCAAGTGCGCAGGATGATGCCGATGCCGGGCCGCTGGTGATTGCAGCGATTCCCACTATCGCCCCCTTTTTCTTGCCGAAGCTGCTGGCACAGTTTGCGAAGAAGCATCCCAAGGCGCAGATCGAGGTGATCGAAGAGACGACTGAGAACATACTGAAGATGTGTGCGGAAGGAGAAGCTGATCTGGCGTTCCTGGCACTGCCCATTGAACAGAACCAGTTGGAAGTCTTGCCGCTCTTTGAAGAGGAGTTGTTGACGGTGCTTCCCAAGGGGCATGCTTTGGCCAGGAAGAAGAGGCTGAGATTGGAGGACTTAGAAGCGCAGCCGTTTGTGTTGTTGCATGAAGCGCATTGCCTGACGGATCAAACCCGTGGGTTCTGTAAACGGCATCTGATCTCGCCCATCACCACGGCTCGTACACATCAACTGACGACCGTACAGGAACTGGTCGGGCTGGGGCACGGGGTATCGCTGATCCCAGCGATGGCGGCGCAACTGAGATCACAGCCCCAAGCGGGTCTATCGACGGTTCCAGGGCTCCATCCCCACTCGCACCATTGCGGTGGGATGGAACCGGCTGAGGTATCAGTCGAAGTTGTTCAAGACGTTTGTGGCGTTTGTGCAGAAAACTATTGGTAGCTGAACTCGTGAGAGTTCAGTTTTACGCTCGTTCCCAAGCTCTGCTTGAGGGTGTCCTGGGATTCAAACGGCTATTTTCAAGGCCTTTTGGATATCTAGTCAGAGGAATCAATGTGTTTTGCTCTTCTCTCTGATCTACTTATCTTAATCGGGCCTGGAATCATCAACCTAGTCTTTTGAATCCCAGGACAGCCTTAAGCTCTGCTTGGGAACGCACTGAAAGCGAGGCTCTGCCTCGCGTGATGGACATGGAGCTGTCACTCTATCTCTGCTCGATTCATCGAGGCAGAGCCTCGGGGCAGTGCGTTCCCAAGCGGAGCTTGGGAACGAGCGTTATGCAATTATACCTTCAACAGCTTGCAGGCCTGCTCGTAGCCGGGTGCTTTCATGCCGTACTCGCTGGCGGTGACTCTGGCGAGGGAGAGGAGTTGGCGCCAGCGGAAGGCGGGGCGGGTGGAGTTGAACTCTTCGACGACGGTGCGGTAGTACTTCTCGGCATGTAACGCGCCATCTTCGCTGATGGCGTACTTGATCAGTGTTGTTAGGATGGGCTGAGCAGACTGGCCAAGTTCGCCCATGCGATAGACCAAGGCGCAGGCACGGGCCTGTTCGTTGGCACGAATCGCTTCATCGAGAGAAGCCAGCAGTTTCTCCGGAGCGATCTTGGCGATGGCTGCGGAGTGATCGTCGTGGGGATAGGGAGTCAGCTTGAGGAACTCAGCGCCACGCCAGCCACGATCATAGGCGACTTGATAGGCACCGAGGATGAGACAGGCAACGGCGTTGCGACTGTTGCTGGCCTTGGCGAGGTTCTTCCAGGCGTTGGCGGAATCGCTGGCATGGACACCTATCGAATCGCCATGCACGCTGCCGCGGCTTGTTGGGTTGAATCTGGTTGCCGGAACGGCCGGGATCGCGGAGCACCAGTTGATTGGCAGCCAGGGCGATGGCTTCGCCGATGGCGTTGGGATGCATGCCTTCAGCCAATGCTAGTGCTGCAGCCTCGGCGGCCTGGGCCGGGGTCGAATCGAAGAAGGTCTGGCTGAGATGGCCCACCCAGGCATCATCAGCAAGGCGGGTGCCCAGCGGCTTGCCTTCGAGTTTGTGCTTGCTCATCAGCATCGGCAGGATCGATCGCACTTCGTTGAAGTGCTTTCGCTGTCCTTCGTGTTCGTTGTTGATGCAATAGTGAACCGATTGCCGCAGCAGCGTGTGGGCATGTTCTCTGCCGACGAGTTCGAGCATATCCCAGGCTCGGCTGACCATGACGACTCGATGCACTTCGGTCGCATCATGGATTTCATGCAGGATGGCGTTGAGGGCATCGTCGGCGTTAGTAGCTAACCCGGCGAAGATCTTTTCAGCCTTGGGGAGTTGGCGGTCTCGACAGGCCTGGCGGAGATCGTCTTTCGTGACGCCGGTCGCTTTGTCAGTTACTTCGTGCAGCACTTCATGAGCGTGGCCACCCTTTTCTTGCATGCGGTTGCAGTTGCGATAGAGCACTTTCATGATGGGCAGGGCCTTCTTCTCGGAGGGCAGTTCCTGAGCCATGCGGTAGGCGGGGGTCAGAGCCATCATGGTGTGGAAGCCAATGTAGTCTTCACCGCCAAAGGTACGGACGTTGGCGAGGGCAGCGGCGGAGACGATCTGCTTGAGATCGGTGCCGGCGTTCAGCAACTCTACGACCTTGGGCAGGATTTGCTCAGCGGTGCTTTCCTGCATGGTCACGACGAGTGGTTCCAGGGAACCGAACTTGAGGGCAGGAGCAGTTTCCTCCGCCCAGGCGGTGCTGATACCCATGTCAGCAGCAAGGGCTGACCCCATGCTGGCCAGCAACATTCCACGGCTGACATCAGCAAGAAAATGGCGACGAGTGGTAGACATGGCTGACGGCCCTCAAGGTAGGAGAGAGGAGGGGGAGAGGCTTTTCATCATACCATGGGGGTGGGTGGGGCGATAGAGAAAAGGAGCCAGGAGTCAGAAGCCAGGAGCCAGAATTAAAGAGGGCATCGGCGCAGGGTCGTGTGTGCGCGGGATATAGTGTACATATTTATGCTATATTCTGAATCGTTAAGAGGATAGTTGCAATTGAGCCGTTTGAATGGCTTCAACTACCGCAGTGCCGTGTGCGCGCGGCGATCTGTTGCCAGAAATTGAGGCTCTGGCTGAGGGGCAACTTCAACAATTGAAGATGTGGAGATACCAAGTGGCATCATTGAACTACCGTAGTGGCGTGTGCCGCGTGATTTATCGGGCTCCTTCAACTTCAAGAATTGAAGATGAGGGGTTACAGATCTACTTGGGTTTCTGACAGGGGCAACTTCAAGAATTGAAGATGAGGAGTTAGCCTGCACTCTCTTTATTCTGGCTGCCGGCTTCTGACTCCTGGCTTCTCATTTTTGCGAGACGTTGTGAGACAGTGAATTCTTGAAGTTGACTACGTGGAGATACACCAGGCACACATCAAAGGAGGAGAAGATCGTTCATGCTCCCCTCTCCCCTGGAGGGAGAGGGGCCGGGGGTGAGGGGGTTCCTCAATCGAGTTTACCCCGGTTGAGAACCTCTCAAACTGCTTGACGTGAGATCATCAAAAACAAATCCAAAAGGGGTGAACTCGATCATTGACCCCCTCACCCCTAACCCCTCTCCCTCCGGGGGAGAGGGGAACCAGACAGCAGACGCTTATCCGGTGAGGCGGCCCGTGTAGTTGAAATCCATGGCCAACGAGGTGACGAGGGCGACGAGGTCGAGGACTTTGGCTTGGCGATCCTTGGCCCGGTAGTGGAGATCGAGCGATTCGGCTCGGTCGGCGAGTTTATCGACGATGGCGGCGACTTCGTCGGCTTCCAGGGTCGTCCATCGGACGACACGTTCTGCCATCGTCAGCCGTTCGTCTTGAATCAGGCTGGCGGCGGGTTTTTTAAGCCGGGTGCGCAGTTGCGGGAAGACTTCACGCAGTTTGTCGTCGACGAAGCCTTGGGCTTCGGACCGGTAGCGCTCGGCTTGCTTTCCATAGTGCTCGGCCAGGGTCCAGGTCATGTTGGTGATGGGCTGAAGATCGGGGCCATCATCGCGGAGCGGTTTCACGCCCCGGATTTCCTTCATGAGGGAATCGAGGTACTCGAGTTTCTTGAGTGCCGGCCAGTAGCGGTACTTGCGCTTCCAGGCGGAGCGTGGAGTGAGCCAGACGGCGAAGGTCTCGGCGAAGTCTTCATCCGGGTGCTTCTGGGCGTAGGTGCGGCCCCACTTGTGGTGGGAGATGTGGCGGACGAACTGCCTGCTCATCGGGTTGGGCAGGTAGTGGTCTCGATAGGGTTTGAAGAACTTGCCGAACATCTCGGTCCAGCCGTCGTACTCCCACAGGCGGTAGGCGTAGTTGAGGGCGTGGCCTGCTTCGTGGCGGAGGAGCATCATGGTGAACTGCTCGTCTTCCACCTCGCCCGTTTGTTCTTCTTCCAGCCGGCTTAGTCGGCGGTCAGCCAGGTAGAAGGGGATGCCGATGATGGGTACTTCGTCGGGGCAGCCCCAGCCATCAGTCAGGTAACAGCGGGGATTGAAGTCGAGTTTCTTGGAATCAAGCTCGTGGTAGAGGCGTTCGATGTAGCCTTCGACGTTGGAACTCTCAATGCTGACGCCCAGATCGCAGAGGCGCGTCTGGAGCAGTTCGTAGCGCACGGTCTCCCACCCGTTCACGACCGATAAGGCTCGCAGGGCGGCAGGACTCATGTTCGAGAGACCTTCCTAAGCTGTGCGTATCTGACGCACGGCTGGCTTGTTATTGGCTCCCCCGGTTCCACACCCGGGAAGCTCGATGGAATGACAAAAACACTACAATCCGTGTCCGAGTCTACGTCTATTCTATCAGGGAGGAATGATGTACGGTCAAGGTGTACAGTGAGGGTTTGTTCCAAGGTGAGCATTGGAAAGCAGTTGCGACAATAATGAAATTGTGGAAGGGTATGGGTGACTGGTTCACGCGATGTTAATGATGATCGTAAACATATGACAGATAATAACTTACTGTAATGTGAAGCTCGCTGGTATGAACTTCAGGATAGAGCCATTTGTTTCACTGGATAGTGGTAAATAATACGAATCGTGGGGAAGTTTGAGGGTTAGCCATGACAACCTGAAGCGCCAGCGAGTGCAGTTACACTACGCAAGGTCCACCCTCGCTTGCGCTTCAGGCTGCCATGGCGGAGGCGTTCCTTTTACTCTTCCTCCTCATCGTCCTTGATAATCACATCTTTGAAGAGCGAGATGGCCACCACTTCTTCGCTGCGGACGAGGATATGCTTGCGGTTGGCTTTGATGCCACTTAGTTTGGCGGCGACGATGTAGTTTTCCCTGGTGGTAGGGCTGTCTCTCAGGTCGTGCAGGTCGGCATCTTCCAGCACATAGTGATGCGGATCGATTCCGACCAGTTTGCCCAGGCAGACATAGGGACTGTTCAAATCGAGCACCACTTTGTGCCGAACATAGGTCTCCAGTGTTTCCATTGAAACTCCCTTGGCAACGCTGCACAGAATAGCCTACAGTTAATATCGTATGCTTCACCTGCACAAACCAGTAGCACGGTCAGGAGACCGGCTACAGTGCGCGTGTAGTGGGTCATTCCGGTCTCTCCCCCTTTCCAAGGGGGAGTCGGAGGGGGGTAAAGTCTTCGTGACATAGAACCCCACGCACCCTCCCCTTGGTAAGGGGAGGAGAAAGTGACCTGCATAGGAACGTGAATGGCATGGAAAGGCCGGTATGTCGGTAGTTGAACGGATCATCGATCACCCGGAGGCGTTAGCGCAGGCGGTGGAGCATCTCGCCCAGGCAGGCGTGATCGGCTTTGATACTGAGTTTGTCGGTGAGCAATCATTTCATCCTGAACTCTGCTTGATACAGATCGCCAGTGCGGATCGGCTTTATCTGATCGATCCTCAATCGTGTGGCGATCTTTCAGCTTTCTGGGAATTGATGACCTCGGGTCGGGTGGAAGTGGTCGTCCATGCCGGGCGGGAAGAGATTCGGCAATGTATCCGAGCTACCGGCGTCGGTCCGAAACGCTGTTTCGATGTGCAAATTGCCGCCGGGTTGCTGGGGTTGGGCTACCCTCTGGGGCATGCTTCGCTGGTGAACCAGTTGCTGGGGGCCAACCTCTCCAAGACGGAGACTCTCACTGATTGGCGGGCACGACCGCTGACGCCGCAGCAGATTCGTTATGCCTACGATGATGTGCGGTTTCTGCTTCCACTCTATAGTCGAATGAAAGCCAGGCTCGAACGGCTCAAGCGGCTCGATTGGGCAGAGGAAGAGTTTACCCGATTGGGGACGATTGCCGCCGACGAGGCGCCGAACAATCTGGAACGGTGGCGCAAGGTGAAAGGCACATCGTCGCTGCATTCCAAGCAGTTGGCGGTGCTGCGGGAAATATTCGCCTGGCGGCAGGAGCGAGCGGAGGTGCTGGATCGTCCGGCCCGGACGCTGATCCGTGATGAGATCATGGTCGATATAATCAAGCGCGATCCGAAGACGACTGCTGATCTAATGGGGATGCGCGGCCTGGGCGTGGCCCGGCGCGATCTGGACGGGTTGCTCGCCTCCATCGAACGGGGAAGGAAGACGCCAAGCGACCAGTGTCCCAAGACCTCGCCGAAGGAACTGGATCCGCCGCAACTGGCGGTGTTGGTCGATTTCCTGCAGGTGGTAATGGGGCATGTATCGCTACAGATGAAGTTATCAGCAAGCTTGATCTGCACCATGAGCGATTTGCGTTATGTCATCAAGCGGGCGTTGGGGGAGAAGCTATCCTCGCATGCATCGCTACTCAATGAAGGCTGGCGGGCGAAGCATATCAGGCCGCTGCTGGAAGCGGTACTCAAGGGGGAGTATGCTTTGCGGGTGGGGAAACTGCATGGGATAGCACCGCTTCAGTTTGCGGGGCCGAACGTCCCCGATAGTATTGGCGAGGGGGATGGTGAGGCAGAGTAGGAATTCGACTTGGGCCGTCAGGATTATTGAGAATAGTCACAAATAGTCGTGCCAACCTGTAGGGTGGCAGCACAACATTCTTATCAAGCAAGTACCTCCAGTTAGACATGGGGATCATGTATCATGCGCTCAGCCCGGTTACGTCGTGCTTTTACCCTCATCGAATTGCTGGTAGTCATTGCCATCATCGCATTGCTGATGGCCTTACTGCTCCCGGCGATCCAGCGAGTACGGGAAGCAGCCAACAAAATAAAATGCAGCAACAATCAGCGACAACTGGTGTTAGCCCAGCACATGCACCATAACGATTATGGCTACTTTTCTTATGCAGTAGATAAGAGCGGCCCGGAACGTTCATGGAGCATCATGTTGCTCAACTATCTGGAGCAGCCTGCGCTTCAGCAATCTTATGATCTTACGCAACCCTGGTACGCTACGGTTAATAAGCCTGTCATAACACAGAGTTTGGCGATCTTTATCTGTCCGAGTTCGCCGGCACAGGATCGAGTCTATTCGGGCGTGACGGATAAAGGCAAGCCCTACACTTCATTCGCCGGCGATTATGCAGGGATACGTCAGGTGAAGGATTCCATGGTAGTGGCGGGCATTGTGCCAGTTTCCGGTGATGGCATTCTCAGCAAGGACCTGAAGCGACGCTTTGCATCAGTACGGGACGGCGTCTCGAACACGATCATGTTCGGTGATCGAGCTGGCGGGCCTGACCACTATGTGAATGGTCAAGTGGTAACTACCCCTGCAGTGAGTAATGGCTTGGGATGGGGTGCGAGGGCTAACTATGTTCAACTCGAAGGCTACTTGAGCGATGGGCTGACCAGTCCTGGAACTCGCATGATGAACGCCAACAATGATGAGTTTTACAGCTTCCACCCGGGTGGCGGAAACTTCAGCTTCGGTGACGGGTCTGTCCATTTCCTTCGGGCTGATATTAGAGCGACGGTTTTCGCGGCGTTATTGACTGCTTCGGGTGGCGAAACCTTTTCATCAGAGGACTGGGAGTAATATGAACCGTAGTTACTTCCAGCGATCGAGAGTTCGATACCATCGTTTCGCAGCAATCCTGGTTCTAGGCTTGGGATTGCTCTGCGCCTCTTGCGGTAAGAAGGAAGCAGCCAGGCTGCCGGTGTATCCGGTGCATGGCAAAATCCTGGTCGACGGCAAACCAGTTGAGAAAGTGATGGTGGTGCTGCATCCTCTGGATGGCCTCGATCTCCAGGGAGCGCCCAAGCCTTTCGCTAAAACCAATGCGGACGGCAGCTACAACCTGTCGACGTATGACCCCCAGGATGGCGCTCCGGCAGGCAAATACGCCGTCCTAATCTACTGGTTCAGAAACGACCCGGATGATGACGGCAACACAGATCGTTTCCAGAAAAGATACGGTAACCCGGCCGCGCCCGTCATGAAGGTTGATATTACCCCCGGTGTCAACTCTTTGAAAACCCTTGATGTAAAGTAGGTACATGCTTACTCTCCTGACCTGTCTTATTGCGTTGGTGCCTGTAGAGACAAGCACCGAGGGTTATCTGGTCACTCGTCTGGTGGGGCATCAGGGCGAGGTCAATTCGGTTGCCTTCTCTCCTGACGGGAAGACACTCTACTCCGGCGATGAGCATGGCAAGCTCATTGCCTGGGATGTAGCCACTCGAAAACCGCGCTGGACAGTTGAAGCACAAAGCGGTCGAGTCTATTCCCTGGCGGTCTCGCCTGATGGCAAGCACATCTGGACCGGGGGTGGGGAATACACGATTCATTCATGGTCTGCTGAAGGCAAGGCGGAACGAACCATCGAAAAGCACCGTGACCGGGTTTACGTGCTGACCTTCTCTCCTGATGGATCCAAGGTCGCTTCAGCCTGCAAAGAGGGCTTGATCGCCCTGTGGGATGCGAAAACTGGGAGCCTGATCGAGAGCTGGCAGGGGCACGATGATGGAATCCGGGGAATGACCTTTATCGACGATGGCAAAGCGCTGCTCACGGCGGGGCGGGAAGGGATGTTGCATCGCTGGTCGCTCCAAGGCGGCAAACCCCAACAGAGTGAGCATGGGCATAAGGATCGTATTTATGGGGCCAACCTTTCACCCGATGGCCAACTCGCTGTCACCAGTTGCAGGGATGGCTCGGCCAAGGTATGGAACGCGAAAACGCTAAAGTGCCAGGCGACCTTTGAAGGGCCGAAAGCTGCACTATTGAGATCGTGCTTTCTGCCTGACGGCAAGACGATTGCTTCGGCAGGCGACACGGGACTAGTGTGGTTCTGGAACGCCGAGACGGGTATCCCGCGCACCAAGCTGGATGACTGCGGTAGCAAGCTCAATAGCCTGGCAGTCAGTATCCCCGGCAAACTCCTCGCCGGTGCCGGGAGCGATCATGCGGTGTGGCTGTGGGATATATCGGGTGGGAAGTAGGCAGGAGTACTTCGTCACAGTTACCAAAGAGGGCTAGTCTAAGCATTGAAGCCCCTGATAAGGGGCGACCGGGGAGTAGCTGGCAGCGCTAGCTGCCAGGATGAAATGATTAAATGACTGAGCCCCGAAGGGGCGATTGGGACAGAATACATGTTCCAATCACCCCTCCGGGGCTCTTCGTTCAAATCCCCGTTCAACTGGCAGCTTCGCAGCCAGCTACTTCCTGATCGCCCCTTATCAGGGGCTAACAATCATAACGCTTGTTTCTAAGTGCGTCGATCTACCTACTCCTGGCTTCTATTCTTCTGGCTTCTATTCTCTTGACCTCCGCCTGTTCCAAGGCTCTAATACACTTCCTACCTTCCTCCCGCCTGTTTCTGAGGTTTGACATGTCTCTCCATAATCGTCGTGAGTTTCTGCGTGATAGTTCTCTGCTGGCAGCGGCATCGCTTTCCCTGGGCCAACTGAGCCACGCCCAGGACGACAAAAAGAAGAAAGAGAAAGAAAAGAAGGTCGTGGCGAAGGTCTCGGCCAACGAACGCATCCGAGTGGCGATCATCGGCTTCAATGGCCGAGGTATGGATCACATCAAGGGCTTTGGGAGCATGCCCGAAACGGAAATCGTGATGCTCTGCGATCCCGATCAGCGGATCGTCGAAAAGGGCATGAAGGGCGTCAAGGAATTACAAGAGAAGGAGCCTGGCTACGTTCAGGACCTGCGTCGCATCATGGACGACAAGTCGATCGATGCTGTCTCCATTGCTACGCCCAACCATTGGCATGCCCTCGCAGCCATCTGGGCGATTCAGGCGGGTAAAGATGTTTATGTCGAGAAGCCGGTGAGCCACAATGTCAGTGAAGGGCGACGCATTGTCGAGGTAGCCCGTAAGAACAATAAGATCGTGCAGACGGGAACGCAGAGCCGCTCCAACGAGGGCATGCAGCAGGTGATGGAGTTCCTCCATGCCGGCAAGATCGGCGCAGTCAAGGTGGCGTATGGCCTGTGTTACAAGCCACGTGGTAGCATCGGCGTGACGACCAGCCCCTATGCCGTGCCGGAGAAGTTCGATTACAACCTGTGGTGCGGGCCTGCTCCGATGGATCCGGTGATGCGTTCGGGCATCCATTACAACTGGCACTGGTTCTGGAACACCGGCAACGGCGACCTTGGCAACCAGGGTATCCACGAGATGGACAAGGCTCGTTGGGGCCTGAACCTCAAGACCATGCCCGACAATGTCTGGAGCATGGGTGGCCGTGTCGGCTATGTTGATTCAGCAGAGACGGCCAACACTCAGCTTTGCATCTTCAACTACGCCAAGGAAGGGTGCAGACTCTTCTTTGAAGTGCGTGGCTTAAAGACCGACGACTACAAGGGAGCCAAGGTCGGGAACATCTGGGTTGGCCCTGATGGCTACGTTGTCAGCAACAGCTACTCAGCGGGCATCGCCTATCGCCCCAATGGCGAGAAGATCGTTGAGTTCAAGGGTGGTGGCAACCACTATGCCAACTTCGTCAAAGCAGTGAAGAGCCGTAAGCACACTGATCTGAACGCTGATATCGAAGAAGGTCATCTTTCCAGTGCTCTGTGCCATCTGGGTAATATCAGTTACCGCCTGGGGCACATCGCCAGCCCGGAAGAGTTGACCAAGACGATGGATAGCCCCAAGAGCCTGGGCATGTGCGATGAAGGTTGCGACGCTGTCGCCCGCATGAAGAAGCACCTGGAAGATAACAAGGCTGACCTGACCGGCAAGTTCCACATTGGCAAGCCACTGCAACTGGATGCTGCCAACGAGTGCTTCAAGGATGATAAGGCAGCCAATGCGATGCTGACGAGGGAGTACCGCAAGGGGTTTGAGGTGCCGGCGAAGGCGTAGAGGATGATGTGGCAACTGATCCCGGAGGGATCAAATCGGTTAGCCGGTGGTCGCGGAGCGCACCACCGGACAAGATAGTTCAGTAATCCTCAAGCACCCTGAAGGGGTGTCAGCACTTCGAGTCGCTGGCACCCCTTCAGGGTGCGGTTGCTTTCATGTTCGTTCCCGGTGATGGCGCTTTGCTTATCACCGGCTAACAGATGCGATCCCTCCGGGATCAGCCGAAAAGACGATCAACGAATTGGGCCTTCTCCTGCAACTTGCCTATGACTTCGGTCTGATCAACTCCCTCCGCAAACAACGTCAACACCGGCTGCCCCTTCTCGATGACGGTTCCCGGCGCGGGAACGTCCGCATACTCGGGCACCGTCCACAGATCATTGGACTTGGGGGTAGACCAGGGGCCTTCCGCGGGGAAATGGATGGAATGAGGAGCAAAATAGATCGCCTTCCCCACGATCAGTCCCAGTTCTGCGCGGCTCAGCATGCGTGAAGGCTGACCAAACGCCTGGGCATGTTGATCAATAAAGGGAATGCCACTCGTCAGTTCCAGTACCTCAATCGACGCGGTGTACCGGGGATTGACCTCCAGAAGGTAGAGTTCGCCTTCATGCAGGATCATGTCGACGCCGAACAGGCCGTGAAGGGCAGGATCGAGAGCGATGAGTTGTTGGCCTAAACGATCCAGTTCTGCTAGATGATTCCTCGTAAGGGTTTGATCGTGGCAGGGGTCAGATGTACTCATCTGCCCCCTGCTGTTGCTTGTTAAGGTTGCGTCAGCGTGCAGGGGGCAGCGGAGTACCGCTGACCCCTGCCACAGTGGTAGACTTATACTGCCAGAGTATGCGAAAGGGCTGGGGGCGTGGAGGAAGTCAACGCTGATCAGTTGCTCGGTAACGCCAAGGCAGTGAACCTTCTCGTCATGCCGAACATAGACCGCAGCGAGGCTGGGGCCATCGAGAAACTCTTCGACAAAATGCTCAGATGGCAGGTCGGAATCGGGCTTCCAGCGAACGATGCCTCGGCCGCCGGCGCTGGAGATCGGTTTCCTCAACCAGTGTCCATCTTGGGGAAGTTCCATCCAGGCATGGCGAGGTCGTTTGAGCCCCGACTGATCAGCGACGATATCGAAATAGAGCGGATTGCGGAGGGAGTTGCCAGACTGCGGAGCGGGATGAAGGTAACCCCATACGGGTCGCTGTTGCTGTAGAGCCAGGTAGACGGATGGATGATTCTCGATGCCGCCGGTGTAGAGGAGGGGGATGTCGGAGGGGTACTTCGCCAGCCGTTCAACGAGGCCGTGCGGATAGTCGCTGATGGGGATGACCTCAACGGCAGCGATGTTTTGTAGATCGGTATCGCCGAAGAGATCGACACAAATTGGACAATAACCGGCGCGTTTGGCGGAGTAGGCCATCGCGCGGGTGCTGGGGCCGATGAGGAGGAGTTGAGGAGATCTCACTGGGAGGGTCTCAGCCAGTAGCCCTGCTTCTTGATGGCGACGAGGCGTTCGAGGGGAGTGATTCCCGGCTTGGTCTCTGACTCATCAGGGACGGCGCCGTTCTGATGAACTTGCCCATGCTTACCCAGGCGGCTTCATCATGACCTTGCTGCCAACCGGGCTTCTTGATCAACAGGCCTTCCAGATACTCGTCACCTATCAGGAAAAGTTCCCGTTCGGACGGCAAACAGGCAATGATTGCCAGGATGGTGATGAGAAGGACTGGCAGCAGCATGAAACTCAAGACGTTTCTTGTATCTGAATTCTCGGTTGTGAGAGTGAAATACAGGCACACTCCTGGAGCGGTGCTGAGAAGCAAGCAAATGATCACCTTGATCCATTTCAGACCAACATCAGCTTGTGATTTGGACATAGCCAACACCTGTTAAAGGCGACCCTTCATTTGTCATACCCTGAAGGGCGGGGTGATGCAACAGGTAATTCGATTGATGATGACAAAGTGCAGCAGGTGCAATCATTGATGAGAAGGGATAGTGCTCATGCCATCGGCAAGGCCTGTCTCGCCCCGTTGGGGCTTGGATCAGGTAACTGAATCCTACCCAGGGCTGCGCCTTGGGCTATGCTCTCTCGGCCCTTTGGGCCTATGGAACTCAGCTCGATTATCCTTAATGGATTACCTCTCGCTTCGTTACTTACCTGGCCTCACCTGGTAATACTCAAAGAACCCGATCATCATTTCGTCCCAGGTTTGTTCCCCCCAGACTACTCGTTTACTCGGGTCGGGATTGTTCGGGTTCTCTTTCGAGTTGTCAAAGTGGGCAGTGCAGATCATCTTCGAGCCTTTGGGGATCAGCTTCGGTTCCTTCAGAATGAAAGCCTGTTGCCAGTTGAAATCGTAGCGGGGGACGTTGAGGAGTATCTCCTCCTTGCCGCCTGGATAGCGAAGGCGGAACTCGAAATCCTTGCCGCGCAGGTGCATGTGGGGGCTCATGGCCAGCAGCATGACAGGGCGTTCAAAGTCGAAGTCGGCGACTATCTTGTGTGCTGAGGCGTTGGGCGGAATCCGGAACGTCCAGTTGATGGCGGCATCGCCTCGGATGATGTGCTTGGGCTTAGTTTTGGCGTAGCTGAGTCCCAGAGTGGAACAGTCAACGCCGGCCTTCCCATTGGGTGTGTAGTGAAGTTCGAAGGCAAGTTGCGATCCTTTGGGGATCAGCTTGGCCTGACCTTCCGGAAGCACATAGGCCTGATCTCCGGGCACGTAGCCGACGAGTTGTTCGGGGATATCCGGATTGGCGAAGAAGAGTATCGGGTTGCCGACACCTTCCAGGATCGAGAGTTTCTGGCCCGGTCTGAGGATGTAGACGATGATGTGATGGACGACGCCACGGTAGCCGGGCCGTACCTCAGCTGCCTGCACATAGCGATCTTCGGTGAAGGGCTTGCCCACGAACAGGTGCTTGTAGGGAATGCCGGCCTTGGGGGCCTGAGCAGGGACTTTCACTTCTTCGTTCATCGTCATGATCTCATCAGGCTGACCGATGTTCCAGCCTTGCACGTACTGTTTGGGAGCGGGCAGGTCAGCCTTGTTGCCTTCGGGGCAGCCTGCATCGATCCAGTGGAGGAGCGTTTGTTTATCTTCAGCGGGCAGACGGCGATCATTGGCGAACGTGCCATGTTTCGGATCAGCCAGCCAGGGGGGCATGATGTTGTCGGAGACCACTTCACGGATCGCTCCCGACCAGGCGAGTGCATCCTGATAGGTGTTCAACTGGAACGGCCCCACTTCGCCGGCCCGATGGCAGTATTGGCAATGTTGTTGGAGGATGCGGGAGACCTGCTTGGAATAGGTGATGGTCTGAGCATCCGTCTTGGTTGCCTTTTTCCTGCCTTCCCGATTGATAGGGCAGCCTACGACCTTCGTGGAAGAATGCACCACCTCTTTATCAGCCAGCACTGCCTTGAGGGCGTCTTTCAAATCGTTGCTGGTGGGTTGTGGCCGCTTGATGCTGCGTTCAAACTGATCATCGATTCTGCCCTGATAGCGCACGGTTCTGCTGCCATCCAGAACGTAAGCGGTGGGTAGCCTTTCAGCGTGGAAGCGCTCGGCGATGGTGCCAGAGGTATCCTGCAAGATCGGGAATGTGATGTCGTACTCTTTGGCGTGCTTTGTCAGAGACTCGGTGGTCTCGTGGGCATTGCTGTTGATGCCAACGAGCAGCACACCTTGGGATCGGTACTCTTTCTCGAGAGCGAGCAACGTGGGAACGTAGGCATTGCTGACCGGGCATTCGGTGCCAAGAAAGACGACGATCACAGCTTTCGCCTCGCGGCCTTGTTCGAGCAGCGACCAGGTCTTGCCGGTGACGACGTCGGGCAAGGTCAGTTCGGTGATGCGAGTGCCAAGTGGCGGTTCAGCAGCTGAGACCGGCAGGATAATGATCAACAGTAACAGGCATGCAAAGTGACGGAGCATGGCTATTTCCTCTTGGCCGGCTTCTTGACGGGCTGTAGCAGCCGTTCGATGATTTGCGTAAGTGATTTGGCGTGGCGAGTGGGGCTGGTATCGGGGCGGATCGCCTGTCTCCACCAGAGGCCATCGAACAGGGCGATGATCAACTCTGCGGTCAGCACAGGATGGAGTGTGGTATCAATCGTTTTCTTAGCCTGTTCCTGGCGGATCGCCTCAGCGAGGGCAGCGACGGTGACTTCAAAGCTCTGATCGACCATCTTGGCCACTGCCTTGTTGCGGAACGCCTCAGCGGTGATCTCGGCATTGAGGGCATGCCGGCGGGGGTTGTTCAGCGTCGTCAGCGCCTGCTTGATGATGTGCTTGAGGCCGGTGACCAGGTCTTCCTGCTCCGAGATGAGGTGGATGAGCTGGATCGATTCTTCCTGCTCTGCCTCGACCATGGCCCGGATGATGTCGTTCTTGCTGCGGAAGTAGCGGTAGACCGAACCGGGACTCATCTCGACAGCCCGGCAAATGTCGTCGATGGAGGTCTGATGGAAGCCTTGCTTGGAGAAGCACTTCACGGCGGCATCGAGGATTTCCTGCTTACGAAGGTCGCTGATGCGGGACATAGATGCCTGGGGTAAAAGTGAACGACCGTTCGCATTTTAGCAGAAGGTGTGACGGTGTCAATTCAATTGTATGGATCGGTGGCCGTGGCAGGGGTCACGAGGTACTCCTCGTGCCCCCTGCGGATTGGCGATAAGCAGGAAGTTTTGGCGAGGTCCGCAGGGGGCAGCTTGAGTATAAGCTGACCCCTGCCACAACATCTGCTACCGCCCTACTTCTTTACAAACAAGGCTCCGCCTTTGACTTCCTGCACCAGCGTCCAATCGGGGGAAGTGCGCAGCCAGGCGGCGAACTTGCTCTTGGGGTGAACCAGGGCGAGGTTGATGCCATACTGCTTGCTCCACTGGGTCATCCAATATTCCTGCTTTTCCTTTTCCTCGGGGGTGAGGACGGTAGGGGCGTCGGGATCGGTGTTCCGGGGTTTATCTGCGGGGCGGTCTCGGATGGCATCGAGGTAGTCGAGCAAGAACGCTTCGCCGTAGAGTTCACAGCGGTCGTCGACAAAAACCTTCAGCTCCGGCACATAGCGGATGACCATGCCCGCCAGGCGATCTTCGTTGAACAGCTTGACGCCAGGCTTCTTCGCCTGTTCCTTCATGGCGGGGATCAATTCCAGCGGCCACCAATCTTTATCGAGTTCCACGAAGCGCAAGCCTGTGATTGGAACAGCAAGGATCAGCAGAGGGAACAGGCGGGCAGCGATCACACCCCAAGTGGGTTCTTTTGGATCGTCGGCCTTCGGAGCTACATACAGATCGCTTCGCTTCGCCAGCCACTGCGTCCATCGGCAGTAGGGCAGCATGTCGATGATGGCGATCATAGCGACGAGCGAAAAGAGCGGAGCATGACGGATACGGGAGCAACCGAGGTAGAGCCAGACGAGGGGAATCAGCCACATCACTCGGGGGCGATGTTTCGGGAAAGTTCCGAGGAGTATGAAGAAGTAAAGCACCGCTTCGCCAATGACGGTGATGCCGACGGCACTGAACGGATCGAGTGGGGCATGTTCGACGATGATCTTGGGGAGATCAGCCTTCATGATGAGCAGCCACATCTTCATGTAGTCGTAGCCGTACGGGTTGACGAGGAAGACAGCGGTGGCGAGGACACACAGGCCGATGAGCCAGCCGACGGTTTTCCACGAATCGATGGGGGAGGGCCAGCCAAGCAGCCAGTAGACGCCCCAGCCGAAGAAGACGATGCCCATGGTGCCCCAGCCGCCTAGCACGCCCCCGTGGATGTTGGCCCAGAGGCAGAAGAGTGGGACGATCCAGAGCAGCTGGAGTTTACGCAGGCGACCTGCTTCGACATCAGTAAGGATGGCGACGAGTATGCACATCCCTGCCATGGTGACGAGGTGGGGCCTAGCGTGGAAGTGGTGGCAGCATTCAAAGAAGGTGAGCGATCCGATCAAGAGAGCAAGGATGGGGTGACAGCCGAACCGCACCGCCCGCCCGATGAGCCAGCCAAACATGCTGGCGAAGAGGGCGACGGTCGCCCAGAAGATGCCATCGTAGCCGGCCCAGGCATAGAGCTTGGCCATCGCCACTTCGCCGAGCCATTGGAAGGGGATCCAGAACTCATTGGCTTTGGTATGGCTGAAAGGGTCCTGGGTGAACCAACCATCGCTCTGTAATCTCTCACCCACGACAGGGTGCCAGAGACAGCAGGAGTCTCGGAACAGTCCGCCACTTTCGGTGATGGTGAGGATGAGGACGACGAGCAACGCTCCACCGATTTCCGCCAGCCAGGCGTAGTGGGCGAGGCCATGAGCAGGGGGGACGAACGGTTTCTTCCCCCCTCTCCCCTCTGGGGAGAGGGGTTGGGGGTGAAGGGTTTCAGGCGTGGGCGATGACATCAAACACCGAAAGAGAACAGGAAGTTAGTGTGAATCGCTAATCCAGACAGTTGAGATGTCAATGACCCTGGAGGGGTCAAAGCGATTAGCCGGGGGTTGAGCGAAGCAATACCCCCGGTGAGATTCAGCAAGGGCAACAGCACCCTGAAAGGGTGCCAGCGGGTTGCGTCCGCTGCAACCCCTCCGGGGTTGGGAGAACGTGTCCCGTCTGGGACCGGTGGTATCGCTTCGCTCAACCACCGGCTAATAGCTGTTACCCCTCCGGGGTAATCTCAACCACATCTGTATCGTAGCAGTTCACAACTACACTATAGCTCCATCTTCCTCAGAATCCTAAGCTGATAGAGAGAAAGCACCGACTGAAGGAGAGACCTTGAGCACGCCTGTGGCAGAAGCACCCGTAGAACGACAAACCGCAGCGAAAACCCTTGGCCAGATTTGGGGCCTCGTCGCTCTGGCTGGTCTCTTTGGCATGGGGGGATACCGACTGCTCAAGAAAGCCTACGTGCTGACCTATGTTGGCACCGGTGATCCGGTGGTTTGTGCAGGCATCCCGCTGACAGCGTTCGACTGGTTTCTCTATGGGCTCATCATCCTTTTGGGTGTGGGGAAAGCGTACGCCATCTTCTACCGCAAAATGGTACCCCGCACGTTGGCTCGATGTCGATCGGCCCTCGGTGAAACGGGCTGGAGCATGGACTATGTACTGGCACCGTTTTGCATGTTGAGCCTGTATAGGCCGTGGAAGAAGAAGCACGCCATCCTCAGTTGGATCGTGGTGCCGGTGATGGTGATGCTGGCGGTGAGCTTTATCGTGTGGGTGCCCGATTCGGTCTTCAAGGCGGCGGTCGATTGGGCTGTCGGTGGAGCGCTCGCCTTTGCGGCATTGCTTTACATATTCAACCTGCTCCGGCTCCTCGGCTGGCTGGCGACGGGGGCGAAGTTCGATAAGCATCCGTTTCCGGCGAGTGCGGATTAGCCAATGACAGCCCGACGCGCTAGCGAGGGGCGCGTGCAATCGCAAGGTCCACCCTCGCTAGCGCGTCGGGCTGTCATCCAGACAAAGCTTGTCACAACCTATCTGAGGTGACATTATGCTCCGATTAGGCGTCAACATCGATCACGTCGCTACCATCCGTCAGGCTCGGCGGGGGCGGGAGCCTGACCCGGTCTGGGCGGCGGTGCAGGCACAACTCGGCGGGGCGGATGGCATCACCATTCACTTGCGCGAAGATCGCCGCCATATTCAGGATGATGATGTGCTGCGGCTGCGACAGGCGGTGCCGGGACGACTGAATCTGGAACTGGCCTGTGTGCCGGAGATCATTGCCATCGCCTGCAATGCGAAGCCCGACTATGCCACGCTGGTGCCGGAGAAGCGGGCGGAACTGACGACCGAGGGTGGGCTTGATGTGGTGGCCAATCTCCAAGCGGTGGAGCCATCGGTCGAAGGCGTACAAGCAGCGGGCATCGGCGTCTCGCTGTTCATCGATGCTGATCCCAAACAAGTGGCGATCAGCAAGCAGTTGGGGGTGGAAGCTATCGAGTTCCATACGGGTCAGTATGCCGATGCGACCAGTGCGTCAGCGGTAGCCCATGAGCTTGCCCGGTTGAAGGCAGCCTGCATCAAGGCCCACGAAGCGGGGCTGCATGTGCATCTGGGGCATGGGCTGAACTATCTGAATGTGCAAGCTGTGGCGGCACTGCCACATGCTGAGGAATTGAACATTGGGCACAGCATCGTGGCAAGGGCGGTGATGGTGGGCATGGAACGAGCGGTGCGGGAGATGAAGGAGTTGATGAGGGTGAGTAGCTAGAAGTTAGGAGTTAGTAATTAGAATAACTCAGAGTGCTCAGAATGGCAAAACGTAAATCGTGGCAGAGTGGTAGCTTATTCAAGGTGCCTCAGTCCGATGGCACCTTTTCTCTAGGGCAAGTTGTTGGCCGTGAACCATCCGCTTTGAATTCAGTAACGTGTGCCTTCTTTGATCTGAAGATTTCAGAAGGATTACTTCCTGCGATCGATTGGGATAATTTGATAGCCTGTTTATTTACAACACCTGACTTACTCGACAATGGCACATGGCCAGTCATTGGCCATAGTGACTCAGCAATACCAACTCATTTTCTTCCATTTGAAGAGACACGCAGTCAAGGTTGGGTTGGTGCGAAGATACACGGCTCAGGGATAGTAAGGCAGTTCTTGGACGCCTATTATGGATTGGCTTATTGGGACGATTGGGCTAATCCAAACTATCTCGATCAGTTATTGATTCATCCTTCAAAGAAGCCAGCAACCTTGCGATACAAGAACGTCCCCACGTAGATGAGCGGTGCGGGAGATGAAGGTGTTGATGCGTTGTTAGTTTGTAACATCGTTTTTGCGAGCGTCAGGGCGTTAGCCCGACGTGTGCATGCACAATGGCAACGCACACGTCGGCCTTACGGCACGACGCTCGCAACAGAGTTGAATTACTTCATCATTTCGTCTATCGTCCCCGAGGTGATCGAATGATACCCCGGCCGTGCCTTGGCGTAGATCGCTTTCGCTCGCTCTTTGCCTTCGGGGGTCTTGAGTAGGGCTTCAAAGAGAGGTTTGACATACTTGCGTCGCCCCTGGCCGATGAGGAACGATTCGATGCGGCGGTAGGCTGGCTCATACTTTGCACGGATGGCCATCTCCAGCCATTGGCAGAGGATTTCGTTGTTGCCGGTTTGGGTGAGATGATGAGCTTCGTCCAACTCTTTCAACTTGCGAGCTGAAATGTTCTCCGGCAGCGCCCGCAGAAAGTAGAGCCATTCCTGGGTTGACCATTTCTTACTCGGAAGTTTATCAGCAGCAAGGGTACCGGCTGCGAAGGATTTGGCCTGCTTCTCAGCAGAACTGAGAGCGGCGGAGACGACAGCGGGAATGCCGGCAGGTAAGCCGGGCTTGTTGATCCATTCATCGAGCGGAAATGTTTTGGCCAGTGCAGGGTCTTTGTCGAGAAGTTCCTTCTTCAGGTAGGCAACGAAGACGGGAGTCGTCACGCTCTGGAACGAATGCTGCGCGAACCAGCTTTTGAGGAAGGCATCGAAGCGTTCACGACCGGCGAGCTTCTCCAGATGCAGGAGGAAGAGGAACCCCTTCTCGTAGGGAATATCGGTGACGTTATCATCGGGATCGACGCCATCCAGATTGATATGGAGCACCTGTTCATTGGGCTTCATGGTCTTCATCGACTTTTCCAACTCTCCCCGACCGATCTGGGCCTCCATCTCCGCCCGCTCCTTGCCGTAGACCTTCTCTAAGATGCGGCGTTCGAGGTAGACAGTGAAGCCTTCGTTAAGCCAGAAGTCGCGCCAGGTGGCGTTGGTGACGAGGTTGCCCGACCACGAATGGGCCATCTCATGGGCGATCAGTGAGACGAGGCTCTTGTCGCCCGCCAGCACGGTGGGGGTGGCGAAGGTCATGCGTGGGTTTTCCATGCCGCCGAACGGGAAGCTGGGAGGCAGGACGAGCACATCGTAGCGGTCCCATCGGTAGGGGCCATACATCGATTCGACTGCTTCGAGCATCAGCTCCATATCCTCGAACTCTTTGGCAGCCTTGGCGACGACACTGGGTTCGGCCCAGATGCCAGTACGTTTGCCGATGGGCTGGAACTTGATGTCACCGACAGCGAGGGCCAGGAGGTAGGCGGGGATGCGCTGGTTCATGTCGAAATAGAATCTGCCGACAGCTTTGCTTTCCGAACGTCGGGCGCTCATCACTGGTTGTAACGTCTCGCTGGGGGTTTGTATCACCGCATGGTAGGTGAAGCGGACGCCGGGCGTATCCTGCACCGGAATCCAACTGCGGGCATTGATGGCTTGCGACTGGGTAAAGAGGAACGGATGTTTCTTGTCAGCAGTCTGGGCCGGGCTGAGCCATTGCAGGCCGGCAGCTTCGGGGCTGGTGGAGTAGTGGACGCGGACGGAATGAATGTGTTCAGGAACGGGAATCCGCAATGCACTGCCGAAGATGGGGACTTCCTTATCGAGTTGATGTTTGACGGTCGTGAAGTCGGTGCCATTGGTGCTGACTTCGCATTTCTCGATGTTCAGCTTGCGGGTATCGAGCACCAGTTCCTTCGGCGATTGGCCTTCCATGGTCTTGAGCTTGTGGACGACGTGGCCGTGGAGTTGTTTCTTGTCGAAGTCGACGGTGAGGTCGAGGTCGAGGTGTTCGGTGCGCAGTTGTTCGGGGTTGGAGAAGGAGTGGGGATCGAGGCGAGTTGGCGGTTGGATCAGCAGCGAAAGCAGAATCGAGAGCATGGGGGATACTCAGAGGTTACTTTGGGATAAGATCAGTATATGTTCTGCTGGGAATACTGATATTGCGTCGGTCCTCCGATCTGGAGTTCGATAGATGTGGGTGTCGTACGAGAATATCTGGCTCTTCTATGTCGGCGGATTGGGGCTGATTCTGTTTCTCTACCTCGCAAAAGCAGTGGTCTTGCGATATGTTCGCGAGTCGGCTTTTGCTTTGGTAGCTTTTGTCTATCTAGCAGCGCTCTGTGTTCCTATAGCATGGGCACTCTCACCAGATTGGAAGAATCGAAGCATCCTTCCCATTGCAAACTACGTAGGTACGCCGATCATAATCATGACCGTTCCCTGTTTGTCCTTTCTAATTGATCTGAGTCGTAGACCCAAGGATACCGCCAAGGAATGGTACTGGAGAATACCGTTGGAAGTGGTGGTCTTTGTCCCACTCTGGTTTTACTTTTGGGTGTTCTTTGAGGTCGTGCTGGGCTGGGTTTGGTTTTGAGTCGAGGTGGCTTACCCATCAGTTGTGCTGAACTATTAAGGTAAAGGAGTAATCTCCACAAGCCCGTTTGGCGTCACTTCGATCTCTAACTTGTGGCCTGTTAGAAGCCGCATTCCCATTAAGGGCTCGCTACCGATCGCTGAGACAAGAACTGTCCGCCAGACTCCACCCCATTCAACTTCCGCCGCAAAAACGTCGAACTGTTGAACCGATCCGTCCGCCAACAATGCAGCACTACTCGATTGCCTGACAAGTCCCAGACTGGAGATCGTCGTCATTGGCAGTGTCAGGGCTGAAGTGAAACCCGAATCAACGATAACATCTACGTCCGAAATCACCATGCCGGGACCACGAACCTTCAGGCAGACCACGGCCTCGTGACGTACATTCACGACGCCATGAATCACAGGTGTGCTCCTATCCGATATGCCGCTCGATATCCTGCACGCATCAGCCAAATATCAGCATGTGGGCATCGTTTCTGCAACCTTTTAATGGCTGCGTAGTCATCCTCGTCCACTTCGTAATCGGAGGATATGACGTCAATAGCTACAAATTTACCATCGTCTTCCTGTTTTAATGTTGGTCGCACTTGTCGATCAAAGATAGCGCCGCCAAGCCTGGCGAGTTCATCAAGGGTTCGATGTGGTTGAATAGTTGGCATGGTAGGCCTCTCTGGATGGCTTCATGATGACGATATTATATCGCAGGCAAAGAGAAGGAAGAGCAACCACATCAGAAGTTTATACCCCTTCAAACAATCCATCGACGTAGCTCTGCGCATCGAATGCTTCCAGGTCGTCAATGCCTTCGCCGACGCCGATGAATTTGACGGGGAGGTTCAGCTTCTGGCGGATGGCGATGATGCTGCCACCCTTGGCGGTGCCATCAAGCTTGGTGAGGATGATGCCGGTGCATTTGACGGTCTTGAGGAACTCCTGGGCTTGCACGACGGCATTCTGGCCGGTGGTGGCGTCGAGAACGAGGATGCTCTCGTGGGGTGCATCGGGGATTTGTCTGCTGACGATCCGCCAGATCTTCTCCAGTTCCTTCATCAGGTGGGCCTGGGTGTGCAATCGGCCGGCGGTATCGATGATGAGGTAATCAGCCTTGCGGGCGATGGCGGCGGCGACAGCATCGTGGGCCACCGAGGCGGGGTCGGCGTTTTGCCCAGCCTTGATGATCTCGCAGCCCAGTCGCTGGCTCCAGATGGTGAGTTGTTCGACAGCAGCGGCACGGAAGGTATCACAGGCGGCGACGATGACCTTGTTTCCCTGCTTCTGCAAGAGGTTCGTCAGCTTGGCGATGGAAGTCGTCTTGCCGGAACCATTGATGCCGGAGATCATGATAACGGTGGGCGGTGTCGGCTTCTTGATCAGAGCAGTATCGGTAGCGGTCAGGATGGTGACGAGTTCCTTCTTGACGAAGTCCTGCACATCCTTGCCGACTTCCTTATCGAGGAAGGCCTGACGGACACGTTCGACGATGTGCGGTGTCGCGGGGCCGACATCGGCGAGGTAGAGCTTCTCTTCCAATTGGGCGAGGAAGGTTTTGTCCACCCGGCCCCGGAGACCGAAGAGACTGGCCACGCCGGAAAAGGCCTGGCGGGTCTTGGTCAGTGCTTTTTTGATACGGTCGAAGAAGCCCATGCGTTCCTCTTGGGATTGCAGCTAAGAGATACCAGCCCGACGCGCTAGCGAGGGAAGCCGGGCGATGGCAAGACATTCCCTTGCTAGCACTGCGGGCTGGTATTCATCAGTCAACAGTATCATATGGTTACTGATGGCTCGGCAGGAGCTTTTGCTTCGTCGGTTTTGTTCTTCTCATTAGCGATCTTATCGAGGATGCCGTTCACGAAGCCGGGGGACTCTTCGGAACCGTAGCGTTTGGCGAGTTCGATGGCTTCGTCGAGGACGACTTTGAACGGCGTTTCGGGGCCATGATAGAGTTCGTAGATCCCGAGCCGGAGGACATTGCGATCGACGATGGCCATGCGTTCGACGGACCAGTTGTCAGCGACCTGGCCGAGGCGTTCATCGATGGCGGTTATTTCTTGCAGGGTGCCGAGATACAGAGCCTTGCCCAGTTCGAGCAGTTCAGGCTCCGCCAGACGTCGGGCCAGGAAGGCGAGGGCATCTTCCTGTGTCATGTTCTTATTCTGATCACGCTGGTAAAGGGCTTGGAGGGCAACTTCACGAGCACGGCTGCGTCGGGCCATGGAGGGTCAACTATCCAGGTGAGGGTACGAAGATAAGGATATAGGAGGAGGAGCCAGTCGTATACCAGCCCGCAGCGCTAGCAAGGGAAATGTCTTCAATGAGATTGGTTTCCCTTGCTAGCGCTGCGGGCTGGTATTGTTCGTCTCTTAGAGATTGTTGATTCTTCTGTGCATCTCATCAATGACCCAGTGGAAGACGGTGAGATGGATCGATTCGACGATGCCCATGTCATCGAGGGGGACGTGGAGGTTATGGTTGGCAAGAGTCTTGAGCTTGCCGCCGCCGAACCCGGTGCAGCCGATGGTTTCGATGCCATGCTTGTTGGCCCATTCGACAGCCCGGAGGATGTTGGGGCTGTTGCCTGAACCGCTGATGGCAACGAGTAGATCACCCTTGCTACCGATGTTCTTGAGCTGCTCGGAAAAGACTCTGTCGAAGCCTTCGTCGTTGCCCCAGGCGAGGATGTAGGGTGTGTTGTCTGTCAGGCTGAGCACCTTGAGGCGTTTCTTGTTATCGTTGTCGAAGTCTTCCCGACGGAGGGTGCATTTGCCGAGGTCTTCGCAGAGGTGGGAGGCGTTGGAGCCGGAACCGCCGTTGCCGATGATGAAGACGAACTTGCCTTCATTGTAGCGCTGATGAATGAGGTCAGCGAACTTCTGCATCTGGGCTGGATCGATCTTGAGCAGTTCCTGGGCGCTTCGTTCCATGAAGGCTTTGGCATTGAGTGTGACGCCGAGCATAACGGATCCTCTTAACGGTTCAATTGTCGATGATACATCACGCGGAGCGTGATGGCTAGCATGAGACCGTGGCAGGGTTATTCGGTACTCCGAATGACCCTGCTGGATGTGCAACAACTCAGCCGGTTTGCAGGGTCATGCACGAGTACATGCATAACCCTGCCACGGCTTTCGAGTTCTTCAACAGACTACTACGCCAATGGCGGCCTGCCCAGGCTTCGGCGGATGATGGAAAGTTGCCCCAGGTGCATGGTGGTGTGCAGACCGACGAAGAGCAACGATTCGCCGCGATCAGCGAAGAGGGGGGAATCGAAGGGGGGCGGGCTGTTCAATACGGTGGCTGGCAGGTGTTCGATGGTTTTGATGAACAGGTCTCGATGCTCGTCGAAGTAGCGAAGCAGATCGCCGGGTTCGCCGAAGTCGGCGACTGTACCCGTGGCGGCGGCACGGGTGGTAGCGAAGCGTTCCTTGAACCCTTCTGGCAATTCGGGGAGGTTCTTGGCTTCAAGCCGTTCGAGTTGGGCGCGATCGATGCAGGTCAGATGCCCCACGATCCACGAGGCGTTGTTCGCCCCCAGACAGGGGCGATGCTGGAACTCTTCGGGTTTGAGATCATCCAGATAGCGGTGAAACATCGTCTTCGACGAACGCAGACTATAGGCAATCGCTTCCTGCGGGCTGGCGAACATGGTGCGACTCCGGGTGAACGGCAGTAGTTGTACTGATCAGTATATAACTACCGCTCTGTCACACCTAGATAGGAGAGCACTTCTAAATACCAGCCCGAAGCGCTAGCAAGGGACGCATGCAATCGGAAGGCATTCCCTCGCTAGCGCTTCGGGCTGGTATCAGTCTTACGTATGTCTGCCAATGCGCGTCTGGAAGACACGGCGATCAATATCGTTGATCTTGCCGTCGTTGTTCCAGTCGAGGTACCAGAGATATCCCTGCTGCCCGGCCTTCTTGCCGAAGGCGGCGTTAAAGATGGCGACATCGGCGGCGTTCACCTGCCCATCGCCGTTGGTGTCGCCGTAGAGCCTGAAGAACGAATCGGTGCGGTCAGCCTGCATGGTTTGGCCTTGAGCGTTCTTCACGCCTTTGGCCTTGGTCACGAGGCGGAACTGTCCTTCGGGAACGGATAAGGCGGGCAAGCTCGAGGCCGGGAACTGTAGCGTTGCCCAGGTCTGGCCATCTATGGTTTGCGAACTGACATTGCTGACGACAAAGCGACGATTGTTGAGGAACAGATCAAAGCTGGTCTTATCGACCTTCACGATACTGTTGAAGACAACCTGAATATAGAAGACCTTGCTTCGCTGAGCGTCGCCCTTATTGAAGACCACGTGATCGACCTGGGGTTTTGTATCAAGGGATATCAACGTGCTGGCTTGGGCAGCGAGGGGCTTAGTCTGTACGAAATCGACGCCATCGGTGGCGACGGAGTAGAAGGCATATCGTGAGCCACGCACGCCGGTGTAGTTGGCCGAGGTGGCTGTGGTGTCTTTTAGCCAGAGCGTGAACGGGCTATTGTCGATGGAGATGTAGACATTGTATTTCACAATGCCGGCGCCGCTGCCATCGCTGCCTGACCAGTTCACGGTAAAGGTGGTATTGGCAGTCAGGGCAGGCAGGGCGGTAATGCCGCTGGTGGGGGCGTTAGCATCGATGGTGTTGACGACCGTATTGGTTGAGATCGGGTCGTTTTCATCGAACACGATGGTGGCTTTATTCTGAATCGTGGTTCCCGTCGCCAGGCCGGTCTTGGCACGAACGGTGTACCGAACGAAGCCCTCGCCCCGACCGGTCTCGTCGTTGACTGGCAGGAAGCCATCCTGCACACCGTTTGGCAACGCACCACTGATCGGATCGACGGAGCGGAACGACCAGTGAATCTTGCCTGTAGCTCTGTCGAGTTTCATGGAGACGTCAACCTGCAGGGCGCTGCCATCGACATTGTGATAGTCGATGCGGGTCTGGTACTCCTGCAAGCCGGCTGGTACTTGAATCACCTGGTCGCCGAAGCCGACGTTGCCGAACTCGAAGGTGCTCCAGTCGGCATCGGCGTCGAGTTGATCATCGATGAAGACTTCCTGGGCCGGGGCCGTTGCCAGGGTCGGGGCGTTTTCGAAGTAGACGGTGTAGGGGAGCAAGCTGCCCGGCTGTACGAAGCGCTGCGTGCCGAACCCGCCCGCACCGAGCTTTTCGTTGGGATCGCGTGAGCCGACCGGCTTGCCATCCTGTTTGTCGTCGGGCTTGTTGAGATCCTTGGGGTCGGGAGTTTCGTCATCGCAATTCAGGGTGCAATTACGGTAGTCGTTGACAGCTTGACGAGCCCGAATGACTTGAGCTTTGTAATTGGCGATGACGTTCTTTAGCGTTTTGTGATTGTCGTCCAGGGCGCCGGCAGTGTCTTTGGTTTCCTTGAAGGCGACGACGCTCAAGCCCAGGTCGAGGATCTTGCTGTAGAGCTTGGTCCAGTCGAAGGCACGCAGGCTCCAGTCGAGAGCGACAGTGCCCGACTTGTAACCATTGTAGGTCAGGCCGAACTTCGATGGCCCGATGAAAAGGCTGGCAGCGGCGATCATCAACTTGGGCAAACCATCGAGAGGGTTTCTCAGCGAGTTTAGATCGTGTGCTTCGCCTGCCTTCTTGGCCTGATCGAAGATCGATTTGACATCGTTGATGAAGCCGGCAATGGTGTTGACCAGTTTAACGCCTTCGCCCGGGCTGAAGATGCTCTTGGCAGCTGCTTCAGTAGCCTCTCGAGCCGTCGAGCCGGTCAACTTGAATGAACCGAGAACAAGTGCTTCCCCTTCGACCGCCAGCAGGGCGCCGATTTCGAGAATCGAGACTGCGATACCAGCCAGCGTTCCAGCGAGCACCAGGAACTCCTTGCCGGCGGCAGCGACCAGGTCACCCAGCGAGTGGGCCACACGATCCTTGGCTTCGATCAAATCCTGCTTCATTGAATTCAGCAGATTGACAGACTGAATGGCGCACTGTCGCAGAGGTTCACACTTGCCGTTGCAATCAGCAGGCTGGACGATGCTATTGATCTCATCCAGAGTGGGTTCGCCGATGATGCCATCGAACTGAAGGTCTTTGGTGATGTCCTGAATCCAGGCCTGGAAGGGGTTCGTGGGTGGTTGGAACTGCTGTGAGATATTGGTCGATACAGGCACAGGAATATGAGGCACGGGATAATTGCCAAGCGGTCCGAAACCAAATGCGCTGATCGAATCAGCCTGCGGAGGGGTAGTGGAGGCGGTTGCCAACAGAAGAAGGCGCAGGAGCCACCGGGGCAGGAGGAATGCTGCCCAGACCGACCGATTGCAGGGTCTGGTTGCCGACGTTCAGAGTGGCTCCAGCCGCCAGGGTCAGGTTGGTTAACGTGATCGGCCCGTAGCCCGATCCGCCGGTGATGCTCAACTTCAGATTAGTAGAGGCTCCGGCGGTGGTGATGGTAAAACTGCCGTCGAAGCCGGAGCGGACGAAGCCGAGCACGGTACCATCGGCCTGAGTGAGCAGCATGGGGATGCCGGCGACGGGGCGGCCTTGGCCATCGAGCAGATAACCTGTCAGGGTGGTGCCATCGTTGCTGGCCAACTGGGCATCTTGTGTACTATCGCCATTGACCATGACGTTGCTGACTTTCTTAGCAACGTAGCCATCGCTCAAGATCGTCAGTTGATAGTTGCCGGAGGGTAGATAATCGAAGTCGTAGTCGCCGTTGTAGTCAGCATCGGTGACAACGAAGCGGTTGTCGGGTCCGTTGAGAGCTACCTTGGCAAAGGGCAGGGGTGCGCCGTCAGGGCCATAGATCGTGCCTTGAAGTGTGGACATGGTGCCCAAGGCGAAGCTGGATTGATTTGCACCGTTGCCCAGGGTGACGATCGTGCTTAATCCCTGATGATTGACACTGGTGGCCTCGATGCGATAGGTACCGGGCGTGAGATTATCCAGATGCACGGTTCCCGACAGGCCCATGCTGTCACCGAAGAGCATGGCGCGGAAATCGTCGTTGCCCATTACCTGATAGATGACGTAGTCGATGAGATCGTCCTGCTCGCCGCTTGCTGAGAGCGAGAGATCCCAACTGGCGGTGCCGGCGACAAAGTTGATCGTGAGTTGATTGCCCGAGGCAATGACGATCCCGGTCTGCCGGGTGAACGTGCCTTGATCACCGATGGCGACGAGATCAAACGTGCCGGTCTGATCGAAGTCCATGGAGTACTGGCCGTTGGCATCGGTGTAGCCGGACAGCACTGGCTGGCCATTGATGTAAGCGAACACACCGACGTTCGCCAAGGGATCGCCGGTAGACGTGGTGATGGTGCCCGTGACCCGTGCCAGGCTGGGTGCTCGACTGAGGTTGGCTGTCACGGTCTCGCCTGCATTGCCCAGTACAGTTACTGATTGCGAGGCCGTAGCATCATTGCCTGCCGTCGACAGGCTGACCACATAAGTGCCTGCGGCAAGGCTTTCAAAGTGATAATTCCCATTCTCGTCGGTGATGGCTGACAGTCTTCCGCCTGCCGGTGTGGTGAGCACTACCCCCTGACGAATGAGAGGCAGTCCGCTTCCCTGGAAGGTGGCTACGCCATTCACCGTGGCACCGGCGGTAATCTGGAGGAGAATACCGGTGGGATGATCGCCGGGAGCGATGGTGATGAAGTAGGGGTTGCTGATGCCGCTGGTCAAGCCGACGACCTGCAAACGATAGTCGCCTGGGGCAACCTTATCCAGCCCGAAGTTGCCGTTGGCATCGGTCTGCATAGAGGAAAGCAATTGATTGTTGCCATCGTAGATGGCGACGGTGGCGTTGGCCGCCGGGGAGGCTGCTACCGTAGAGGTGACGGTTCCCCGCAGACTGGCGGTGGAGACCATCGTCACATCGGGCAGGACCAGTACTTGCCCGGCGACCACATTGACGTTCTGAACGAAGACATCGTTGTAGCCGGGGAAGCTGAACTTGATGCGGTAGGACCCTGCGGGAAGGGCGTTGATGGTGTACTGGTTGTTGAGCACGCTTGCCGAAGTGGAAAAGCCGGTCAACCCGTTCAAAGACGTGACGAGAACACTGAGCGAGCCGCTTGCAGGCGTCCCGCCATTGAAAACGACGTGGCCGCTGATGATGGCTTCGGTTGTCATGGCAATGTTGCGCACCAGGCCGTTCGTGCCGATGGCGATGGAAGTGGAATAGTAATCGGCGTAGCCATTGGCGGAGGCGATGATGCGATAAGTGCCGGCGGGGATGCCTTCGAGCAGATAGGCCCCTGTGGAATCGGTACGAGTCTTAAACGTCTGGACGCCGCTTTGCAGGCGAACTACAGCGTTGTTCAAAGCGAAGCCGTCAAAGGAGGTGACGTAACCGCTGACACGAACACCACGGGTGGCAGTGAGATGCACGCCGGTCACTGCCTGGCCGTTTTGAACAGTCACGGTCGGGTTGCCTGCGAGGAGGAACCCTTCGGGACGGAACGCATAAGTGCCATCGGGCACATTGGCAAAGAAGAAGGAGCCGTCATTCAGTATGACAGCGGGAATGGTGACATCGTTGGAGGCATCGAAGATCGTCAAACGACGTCCGGCCAACTTCACCTGGGGATCACTGCTGGTGACGATTCCCGATACGGAATGGCCTAATTGAGCCTGCGTTCGTGCCGATTCGAACTGGAGGAGGTTGAAGAGGGTCTGGTTGCTGCCATAGGCTTCGGGCATAAGGTTGGCGGCGTTGCTGAGAAACTGAATGTAATTGCCCTGCGTCGTGCCGATGCGGGACTTCATGGCCGTCCAGACGGCACCCAGTCTGCATCTGAAATGCCCGTCGGTCGGGAAAGCGGTTCGATGTTGTCGAAGTTCATGGGTTGCGTATCGTCGGCGTGGATCGCAAAGACTTCGAGCGTAAACTTGTCGGCGGGGTTACGCAGCACTTTGAAGTAGAGCGGAATAGTCACTTCCTCGCCGGCACGCAGCACGCCGGGAAGGGCACCGGGATGGGCGGCGTAGACCTGCGTGAATGGCGTGGTGCCGTTCGGTTCTTTGTCGTTGGAAGTAAATTCAACGGTACTGATGAGGGTGCCTGTCGGGCTGCGTATCAGCAGAAGTGGCGACGGAATATCATTGGCGGTGGTGTTCTTGACCGTCACATGGAACGTGCTGTATCGAAGGAAGCGGGCTTCTTCGGGCAGGGCGATTTTGACCTGAACACCGTCAGCTAGCGGAACGATTGGACTAGCGTTAACGACGATCGGCGTCGGCGCGGTGAGGACCGTTCCGCTGGGAAGTATCGCCTGCAAAGTGTCAGTTTCCCGCAGGACGGTTGCGCAGATCGAACGTAGCCTGAGCGCTGGTGGTATCAATGAATGTGGTGTGTGTGGTACCCAATACGTTCCCGTTGGGGGCAACGAGTACGAAGCTGGTGCCTGGCAGAAAGATCAGTCCCGGCGATCTGAAATGTAGCGGAGCCGGCATTGCCGACCGAACCCGGTTGCACGACGTCAATCGATGGGCCAGGCTGCGAGGCCAGGAGTGAGAACGATAGCGGGGAACCCTGAGGGCCGAAATCAGTGACGGCGACGATATAGCTGCCGCTGGCGAGGGAAGCGCACAGCGTGCCGGTCACTGGTTGTCCATTGAGGTTCTGAATGGCGAGGCCTACTTGCCCGCCACTGCCACGGGTCGCCGCCAGTCGGACGGCTTTATCGCCGTCAGCAATATCGAGTTGGTAGTAGAGAGTTTGATTGACGGCAGTGAACTGATCGTTCAGCGGCGTGCCGAGCACCAGGTGGGGCAGGTTGACATTGATGAGGCTGGTCGAGGCACCAGTATTGTTGTCACGGTTTGATTCAGTGACAAGGTTCTTGCGATCAGCCTGGACGATGATGCGGTAAGCCCCTGAAGCAGGGGGCATGGTGACATCCATGCTGAAGGTGGAGAAGGTACCCGCTGCCAGGCCCGTGGCATGCCGGAAGGTGCCGAGCAGGATATCCGACGGATCGAGAATATTATCCTTGGAAAGGTACAGGGCATCTGTCCAGCCCGAGGGAGCAGCGGCTTCGCCATAGTTGAACTCATACCAGTTGACCGTGATGGTGCGGCCGGGAGAGGTGGTCGCTACGCTGGAGATCGAGAAGGGAACCAGATCGGGCAGCTTTTGGGCGACGCCGAAGTCGATGCCTGTGACCGCACTTGTGGAGGTAGCCAGCGTCACGTCCTGCGACTGATTCCCCGTGGGGAACGTCTGGCTGTTGTTGACGGAGAGATTCATACGCAGGTGATTAAGCCCCGCTTCGAGGCCGAGCAGAGCGTAAGAGCCATCTGCCTGGGAGATGGCGAAGACTTCGTTGTTATCGAGGCTGCCATTGTTGTTGGCATCGATGTAGACGGTAATGTCGGCCAACCCCAGTTCGCCGGGATCCTGGGTGGTGTTGCGGTTCTTGTCGTCGAAGATCTTGCCGCGAATCGAACCGCTGGCGGTGGCTGTCGTGGCCAGGAAGACATCATTGGCACGATTGACGTCGCCCGGAACCAGGTTGGACGAACCATGGTCGAAGAAGACGAGCGAACCATCGGCGGTGATGGAGATGTTGAAAGGCTGTGTCACGCTTTGGCCGCCGGCGGCACCGCCATTACCCGTGACATCGGTGCTCAGCAGACGAGTCTTGCCCGCAGCAACGTCACGAACATAGACGTTGTACGGGTTGGATCCACTGGACTGGATTCCGGAGACCAGATCGGTGCCATTATGAGCAAAAGCCACGTAGCGACCGTCATCGCTGACCACGGGCTTGATGTAGACGCCGGATGCAGGTACACCGGTCGACGATCCCCCGGTACCGTTCACGTTAACGGAGACCATCCTGGTCTGCCCCGTCTGCAGGTCGCGCCAGTAGACGGTTTCGCCGCTCGTCGTCAGGCCGGTCACGAGGTTGTTTGAGAAACTGTAGAACACGGCGTAGCGGCCATCGCTGCTGAGCGACAGAGTATTTCCGCCGAGGTTGGAGGAGCTGGTTCCGTTGGCAGCCAGGGTGACTAACTGTGTCGTGCCGTTGGTCATGTCCCGAACAAAAAGCTGATTCGATCCGTTGGTGGTTTGACTGACAAGGTTGGTGGAAGCAGAGTTGAAGGCGACGAATCTGCCGTCGCTGGAAACATCTTCCAGCGTGCTGGACCGATCGCCGGTGCCATTTCCGGCCAGTCTTACGCTGACTAGGGACAGGGCATCGGTGAGGCGATCATATCGGAATACATCGGAACCGACGTTGCTGTCACCGTTCGTCAGGTTGGTCGCAAGACTATGGAAAGTGAGGTAACGTCCATCGCCGCTGAGATTAACCTGGCTGCTGAAGTTATCTCCCGAACCGGTACCGGTCGTGTTCCTGCTGATGAGCCGTGTGGTGCCGGCGACCAGATCACGCAGGTAGATGTTGTCGCTTTGAATTGATCCCGACGCGAATGCCGTGTCGAGATTGGTGGCCGAGCTGACAAAGGCGATGTAGCGGCCGTCATCGGAAATAGCTGCCGGCCCGTAGGCGGATCTATTGCCCGGTACGCCCAGAGAATTGACGTTGACCTGCTTCGTGGTAGCGAGTTGTCGATCACGCACATAGGCATTCTGATTGGAAATGAATACCACATAGCGGCCATCGGGAGTCATGCTGGCTGATTCAATAGCTCTGGGGAAATAGCTGACGCCATCGTTGGCGATGCTGATGAGTTCGCGTGTTTGCCTGACGATCAAACAGATATAGCTGGTTTCGGCTGTCGCCCGAGTAGAGGGTTGGCACCAGATCGGTAGCGTTGCTTATGAGCAGGACGAAGCGTCCGTCGGGAGAAGTGCTCAGGAGCTTGCTGCCATACTGGTAGAAATCGGAGAGTCCCCCGGCGGTGTAGTTCGTACTGAGGCTGGCTGCCGCCGCCGAGACCACGGAGACCGCATCGGAAGAACTATCGTAAAGGAAGACATCATCGACTTGGTTGTTGTCGTTCGTCAGATTGCTTGCCAGCGAGGTATAGGCGATGTGCTTACCATCATTACTAACTGAAAAACCGGCGGAAAGGATCAGAGCCGGGAACGAAGGAATCGTTCTACCATTGCTGGCGGCTCCACCGGGGGCATGGCTTGCCTGTTGAGTGACTCCGAGCTGCATGTCACGAACAAAGATGTCGGAGAAGCCGTTGTTATCACCGGCAACGTAGCCGTTTACGGAGCTCATGAAGCTGACGTACCGGCCATCGCTGGAGACGCCGATCAGGGTGGAGTTGTCATCCACTTGGGTGCCGTCGTTGAGCACCGTGACAGGGCTACTGGTGCCATTGGTAAGGTCCAAACGGTAAACACCACGACTGGGCGTGCCCTCCGGCGGGAAGAATGAAGAGGGGTCGTACTGGATAACGAGATAGTGGCCGTCGGCTGAGAATCGAAACTGATCAGCCGAGCCGTTGTTCCCGGAGCCTGGGGTGATCTCCAGTTGTTGGGTCGTGTTCAGGGTGGTATCACGCAGATAAGTGCGGGTACCGGTTAATCCCGACACTACGTTGGGTGTGCTGCTCTTGAACGCGACATAGCGACCGTCTCCGGAGACAGCCATGCTGCTCAGGCCGACTAATCCATCGATGCCGGTGCTGGAGATGCCGGCAGCCGTGCCGTTGGCGGCTACCGTCATGACGGAGATGGACTGGCTCTGTAGATCATACCGATAAACATCATCACTATTGTTGGTGTCGCCGGCGACCAAGTTCAAATTCGTGACATAGAAGACGTATCGGCCATCGTTAGAGAAGACGGGTGGCCCGGAGAGCACGGTGGTGCTGAATCCTCGATCGGGGTGGGGCGTCAGCCAGTGCAGCGTGCCGGTTTGCAGATCCTTCACATAACCATCGCCATCATGGTTAGTGTCAGCAGCGAGTATGTCGGAATAGTTGCCGTGGAAGGCGATGTAGCGCCCGTTCGCCGACAGAGAGGCAAACGAAGCGGACCCACTGGCGGCGACGACCCCGCCTGGAGTCGTGGTAACGAGGCGAGTGGTATTGGTATTGAGATCACGAACATAGAGTTGGCCATTGCTGGCAGTAAAGGCGACAGGTGCCCGTCGTTGCTTATCACTGGCCGCGACGCATCAAGAGGGTTGCCTGCAGGATCAAAGCTGATCAGGTTGGTCTGCCCCGTGATGGCATCACGCACAAAGACCTGCCGGGCCTGCCCCAACCCGCCGGTGGGAGCGAGGACACTGTTGACAGCCAGGTTGCCGGCGTAACTCTCGAAGGCAATGAGGGTGCCATCGCCGCTGATGGATGGGCCGCCGGAGGGGGCGTTACCGGTGGTTCCCCACCAACTGGGGTCAGCGGTGGTCAGCACACTGAGGGCCAGAAGGTCTCGCCGTTCCAGGGTTTCGAGCATCAGCCGAACACGTTGCCAGCGGCTGGCCGGTTTGGAGGTGGGTTTACGACGATTGGTGCGGTTCATGGAGGTGCTCGATAGGCCCGACGATACTGGATCAAAGCGGAAATATCCGCTGAGTGGGGTCTACGAACGAGCTAGTCCTGATCTTTCAAGAAAAGTGGGTAATTTGATGGAAGTGTAGAGTCTGACGAGCCTATGACACAATCGGGTATGAACGAACAAAGCCTGCCATGAAATCATGGCAGGCTTTCAGTGTTCTTCACTGTAGCGGAACTCGCCAAGAGTTCCGTTCATGTTCAGACCGGAAGCCTGGCGACTTCCGCTACAGCTGTTAGCTTAATATCTCCAGCCGACTTCGAGCATGAGCTTAATCTGGCCGGTGCCGTTGTTGTTATCGACGAGGTGGTTGAAGTATTCTCGTTGCCATTCTACCCGGGTGCCGACGATGAAATCGTGAGTGCGCTGGGGGAAGATCATGTTGAAGCTGCTGCCGAGAAAGAAACCCTGCATCACTTCGGAGGAGTGGAAATCGTTTGGGTTGTAATTCGGAATATCACCGGGCTGAAGGCCGGTTCGATTGTTGACATCCGTCTTGATGCTGGCCTGCCCCCAGACACCGCCGACGTCTCCGCCCCACGAGTAGTAGAGACAGTCGAACCAGGTGGAGTGCCAGTAGAACTCGCGGCCAAAGGCGATGCGGGCGGCGGTGCGAGACAGTTCGCGAACTCCTAGGGAAGTCGTTGAAGTCACCTGCGTGGGGATGCCGTTCCGAGTGACTGTGATGGTTCCGGTGCGCTCGATGACACTGGTACTTGGGCTGTCGCCACGGTTGTACTGATAGCCCAGGCCGAGGTCGCCATACCAGGCGGAACTGCGGTCTGCGTTGTAGTAGAAGCTGCGAATGCCGCCATCGACGCCTGCTCCGCCGGCCAGTACCTGAGAGAGCGAGCCTGACCCTTCCACCACCGCGCCGAAGGGGCGAACATACACTTCAAAGGGACTGAAGAGCGAATAGGGTGGTCCGCCGGGAGGAAAATCGGTTCGCGGATCAAGCTGCATCGTGACCGGGCCGGTGGGCAGCGGTGCCTTGAGTGGATCGTTCAGAAAGGTCGTGAACTGTTTCTCGGTCGGCGGAGTGGGGGCAACTTGTTCCGCAGGCGCGGGTGCTGGAGTTGTCGGAGCAGGCGTTTGCGCGAAACTGCTGACTGCTGAGCAGGCAACGAACACCAGTACCAGGCTCAATCGATGGATGGAATTCACGTTCGACTCTCCCCCGTCAGTGCGCCTGTACCGCGTCCTCACACGGCGCACATGGAGTTATTATCGGCTGAATCTGTAGCGGTAATCAGCGATTTAACGACTGTAGGGGCCGAATAGCTTGCCTGGTTTAATGAAGACCATCGTCGATTAAGATACCGCTCACCCCAGATTATTATCCCTCACCCCCAACCCCTCTCCCCTGGGGGGAGAGGGGAGACTGGGTAATCTGGAACATCTCCGCCTGGCGTTCAGTTTCGACCTATACTTCTTCCAGCCCTAATCCCTCTCACGACGAGGATGTCGCGTGACGCCTGTCCCTGCCCAACGACTATCGCGCCTGGATGCTATCACTACCCACTGGTCACGAGTTGATGATCCGTCGTATTTCGTACTCAGATACGAACTGGCGGTTCGCAAGTACCTGGCTTCTCTGCTCAAGAACCCTGACGAAGTGAATGATGTTATTCACGAGGTGCTGGTCGGCATTCTCAAGCGGGGCCTGGGCCAGATCAAGGATAACGCCGGGCGTTTCCGGGACTACCTTCGCACCTCGCTTCGCCATGCCGTGTTTCAGTATTGTGCAAGAAGGCCAAGACGGCTGGTTCCGAGACGGTGCCCGAGGATGTGATTGATGAGCAGCCCTCGGTCGCTGAGGAAATGGATCGAGTCTGGCTCAGCCAATGGCGCGAGTGCCTGCTGGACCGTACCTGGAAGACCTACAAGCACCAACAGGATCAGGGCAAGATCACCAGCGGCTACTACACTGTTTTGAAACTGGCGGTCGAGTGTCCCGGGATGACCTCTACCGCGCTGGCTGCCCGGGCTGAGGCGGAATTACAAAGACCCATCCGCCCTGATACCTATCGGCAACTGCTGCGCCGAGCTCGACGGCGGTTCGCTGAGCTGTTGCGTGATGAGGTAGCTCGCACGCTGGATGACCCGACGCCCGAAGCGCTCGTCGATGAGTTTATTGACCTTGGCATGCTCGATTACATGCGCGACTGACATTCATCCGAAGCTGCAGCATAAGCTGGAGCGTGAATAAGAATATCAGCCCGCAGCGCTAGCTAGGGAACTTACCATCGTGAGCAATTCCCTTGCTAGCGCTGCGGGCTGGTAGATACTAGTGCCCGGTCTTGTCGGGTGCGGTCTTAGCTGGTTCGGTGGCAACCACCGGCGGCGGCGGCAGATTCTTGATCGGCGTTTGCTCCGGATCATCCAGCCGGCGGCGTTCAATGTCGGGCTGGTAGGTTTTGCTGTCGAGCATCACCATCGCCAAGAAGAAGGCGACGAAGGCGAGCGAGAAGGTGAAGACGTAAGCCAGGAACGGCTTGTTGTGCTTCATGTGCATGAAGTAGACCACAACCAGAGCAGCCTTGGCACAGGCGATGCCCATGGCGATCCAGATGTTGAGGTTGCCCAGGTTGACCATGACAGCCATCACGGTGATGGCGGTGAGAAGCATCAGGGTGACCCAGACCTTCACCAGCGTCTGCCAGGTGGAGATATGCCCCATGCCATACGGGCTGTGGTCGGCATACCGCATGTCCACGCCGTTGTACATGTACGGATTGGCAGGCTTCTCGGTGGTATGCAAAGGCGTCGGGTCGGTCACACTGCTCATGATTCATCTCCCATCGGCAATCGCTGACAAGTCTCTTCCATTCCAGGCCCACCATCACGCGGAGCGTGATGGCAACTCTTAGTGAATGAGGTAAAGAAGCGGGAAGAGGAAGATCCAGATCAAATCGACGACGTGCCAGTAGAGGCCGACGAAGTCGACGGGGGCGAAGTACTCGGGACTAAAATCGCTACGATAGGACCGGATCAGCAGCCAGAACAGGAAGCCGATACCCACGATGACGTGGACACCGTGCAGCCCGGTCAGGCAGAAGTAGACGGCGAAGAAGGTGCGGACGTTGGCAGGTTCCTGGGGAGGGGTGAAATGGCTGTCGCCATGTGCCTTGTCCTTACCATGACCATGCGAGAAGGCATGTTCGATGGCTTCCTCGTTAGGATGGTATCCCGCTCCCCATAGAGTGCTGTGTTCCCACTTGGCCTTGTACTCGACATACTTGATGCCCATGAAGCCGAAACCGCACAGGATGGTGATCCAGAGGAAGATGATGAGCCAGCGGCGATCGCCGATCTGGGCACATCGCACTGCCCAGGCCATCGTCAAGCTGCTGAAGAGCAGCACGCAGGTGTTGATGAAGCCAAGCGTGGTATCAAGGAAGTGGGAGGCGTAGACAAACACCTCCGGGTGATTGAATCGATACACGGCATAGGCCGCGAACAGACCGCTGAAGAAGAGCACTTCCTGAGCGATGAACGCCCACATGCCCAGCTTGCCCGCTTCGAACTGCTGATGCAGGGTATCAAAATGGTGGGCCAGATGAGGCGGATGTTCGCCGTGTCCGTGGTCACCATGACCGTGGTCGCTGGGGCTGTGTGCTGCGTCTGCCATTGTGTCAACTCGGTAGAGTTTTCAGTTGTCAGTTCTCTGTCTCCCCTCGTCCCTGGAGGACGAGGGGACTGGGCTAACCCTTAGTGCCCGTTACCGTTAGTCTGTCCGTTGCCGTTTCCATTCCCGGTGCCGGCTATGTCGTGGTGGGCGACCATGTCTTCCCACTCATGAGGATAATGGTCATCCTTCCAACCCTTTTCCGGCCCGAGGTAGGTCTGACGATCGTAGTTGTAGGGCTGATCGTCGATGGTCGGCGTATGGTAGAAGTTCTCGGTCGGCGGCGGGGAAGGAGTCTGCCATTCGAGGGTAGCGCCGCCCCAGGGATTGGGAGGAGCCTTCTTGCCCCGCACCAGCGATTGCAGCAGCGTGAACCCTGCCAGCACGAAGCCCGTGGCCATGAAGTACGAGCCGAACGTCGAGGCCCGGTGATAGGGTTGATACTCGGCATAGTAGTTCTGGTAACGGCGGGGCATGCCCTTGGCGCCCATCACGAACTGCGGGAAGAAGGTGCCATTGAAGCCGATGAAGATGATGACTGCGGCAATGCGGCCCAGGTTATCGTTGTAGAGCTTGCCGGTAATCTTGGGCCACCAGTAGAAGATGCCGCCGATGAAGGCGATCAGCGCCGACCCCATCATCACGTAGTGGAAGTGAGCCACCACGAAGTAGGTATCGTGCAGGTGGATACTGGTCGAAAGCGTGGCGTGGAAGATGCCAGTGAGGCCGCCGATGGTGAACAGCACGATGAACGCCAGCCCGTAGAGCATAGGCGTCTGAAAGCTGATCGATCCTTTGTAGAGCGTCGCCAGCCAGTTAAAGACCTTGATAGCAGACGGTATCGCCACGAAGAACGTCAGGAAGCTGAAGATCATGTTGGCGATGTTCGACTGGGTGCTGGTGAAGAGGTGGTGACCCCAGACCAGGAAGCCGATAAGGGCCAGACCGACGCTGGAAAGAGCGATCTGGCGGTAGCCGAAGATCGTCTTGCGGCTGAAGGTGGTGATGAGTTCGCTGGTGACACCCATACCCGGCACGATCATGATGTACACAGCCGGGTGGCTGTAGAACCAGAAGAAGTGCTGGAACAGCACAGGGTCGCCGCCGAGCTTCGGGTCGAAGATGCCGATGCTGAAGGCTCGTTCGACGATGAGCATGAGCAGGGTGATGCCGAGCACCGGAGTAGCCAGCACCTGAATGATCGAGGTGGCATAGAGGGCCCAGAGGAACAACGGCATGCGGAACCAGGTCATGCCGGCGGGGCGCATCGTGTGGATGGTGACGAGGAAGTTCAAGCCGGTGAAGATCGAGCTGAAGCCGAGGATGAACGCCCCCATGGTAGCCATGATGACGTTGGTGTGGCTGTATTCCACGCTGGAGCTGTAAGGGGTGTAGAACGTCCATCCGGTATCTAGCCCGGTGGTTGCCAGCGTGATGAGGAAGCAGATCGTCCCCATAATGTAGAGGTAATAACTCCACAAATTGAGCCTGGGGAAGGCGACATCCTTCGCCCCCAGCATGATGGGGAGGATGATGTTGCCGAGCGAGGCGGGAACGCTGGGGATGATCACGAGAAAGACCATGATCGCCCCGTGCAGGGTGAACAACTGGTTGTAGGTGTCTTTCTCGAAGAGGAACTTTTCGGGGAAAGTGGTCGGCTCGCCCTTATAGTTGACGGTCTGCGGCATCGTGGTGTTGCTCTTGGGTGTGAGCAACTCGGTACGCAGCATGATGGCGAAGGTGCCGCCGACCAGGAAGAAGAAGAGCACCGAGCAGAGATACATCACGCCGATGCGCTTGTGATCGAGCGTGGTGATCCAGGAAAGGAAACCCTTGGTGCGGTTCAGGTAGTTGTCGCCGGGGGGATACCCGTTCGGTTCGTGCGACATGGCTCAAACTCCTAGCTCAAGGTGCCCTAGCACTTAGGGTGGTAGAGGCACCGGTGTTCGTGTCTGGTGTGGTTATTGTTTCACAGGGGGCGGCGGCGCATCCTTGCCGATGGTCTTGAGGAACTCGATCACGCCGTTGATCTGCTTGTCGCTTAATTGACCTTTGAAGCTGGGCATGGGCGAAGGCGAAGGGAAGCCGTCGCGGATTTCGGCGTTCGGTTCGTTAATCGACTCACGGATGAAGTTCTCGTCCACCGGGACAGCTCGAGTGGTGCCGGTGGCATAATTCTTCTCCAGGTGTTCGGCGGTGTTCATGCCCCAAAGCCCTTTGAAGGTAGGCCCGGTGCCCTTGGACCCGTCGATGCTGTGGCAGCCCTTGCAGCCCTTGCGTTCCCAGACCCACCGGCCCAGATCAACGGGCGGATAGCTGTCGATCTTCTTGATTTCACTGGCTTCCCACTTCTTGAAGTCTTCCATCGTGGGATGAACGATGAGTTTGCCCCACATCTCCGAATGGCTGGTGCCGCAATACTCGGCACAGAAGATGTTGTACTCCAGGGGTGTCGTCTGCCCGGTAGGCATGGCGGCGTTGAACCAGAGCTTGGAGTAGCGGCCGGGAACCACGTCCTTCTTGGTGCGCATCGCCGGGATGTAGACGCAGTGGATGACGTCGGTCGAGGTCATGGTGAGCTCGATCGGCGTGTTGGCGGGCACGTGCAGGAAGTTACCGCTATCGAGACCGCTGCGGGGATTAACGAAGTTCCAGTTCCACTTCTTCCCATAGACTGTGACTTTGAACGTATCCTTTGGCGGTTCCATCAGATCCTGATAGACGATGAAGCCGACGTAGAACAGAGCGATGCAGACCAGCGTGGGTATGATCGACCAGACCAGTTCGAGGACGGTATTGTGCGAAGGGGCGGGCAGAGGCTTCTGGTCGGGCGTCTTGCGGCGATACTTCCAGCAGAAGTAGATCAGAACCGCTGAAATGCCCACGAAGAAGAAGACGTTGAGCCAGTAGATGAAGAAAAAGTGGACATCGGTCTCAGCAGCGACTTCCGAACCCTGTACGGGCAGCCAGAAGCTCTTCGGTGCGAGGTCAGCGGCAAACAGTGCCCAGTTCATAGTCGGTTCTCTCCCTGCAATGGAGGCAGGACAACAGGACGTCGATTCGGAAGCATCCAGAGGATCGTCAGTGTCAGGATGAGGAGCACCGCCAGCGTGGTGGCGGCGGTCTTCATGATCTTCATGGACATGGTGGCATAAGGTTTGGAATCGTCGATGATCTTGCAGTTGAGCAGGTTGTCTTCGGCGTTGGCCGACGGGTACTGCGCGCCCTCCCGGGCATCGGCGACTCGCTTGAGCAGCTCTTTTGGTTCGTAGACGATTCCCTGGTAGTACTGCGACACCACGCCGGTCGGCGAGCAGAAGATCAGCGTGGAGGAGTGGGCATAATCGTGCTTGATCGGATCGTACTTGTAGTTGTAGCCCACCGTGGCGGCAAGCTTCTTGATGTCGTCGTTGACGTCGGTCGTCAGGAAGTGCCAACTATCGGAACTGGCGTTTAGTTCCTTGAGATAGTTCTTCTTGGCGTAGCGGGCCTTGTCGGGGCCTTCGTCGGGGTTGATACTGACGGTGATGATCTCAAAGTCTTTGCCGGGCTGAATCTTGTTCGTCTGCATTACGTCAACAAAGTTGTTGAGTTGGATGTGGCAAAGCTGCGGACAATCGGAGTAGTTCAGCGTCAGGATGATGGGCTTGCCCGACTGGAAGAAACTGCCCAGCGGCTTGCGCTGGCCGACTTCATCACGAAAGACGATATCGAGAGGCAGCTTGGCGCCCACTTTTTCGACGATGCCCACCCCTTGCAGTTGCACGGGGATCGGCTCTCGTCGATCCAGCTTTTCCAGAAGCGTTTCCAGCTTCGCTTCTCTTTTGTCGACAGGTTCCTTAGCGATGACCGCAGCCTGGTCACGCAGCAGATTGACCATCTCATCGAGGCGTTCGTAGGGCAACAGCGCCAGGCGATCATCACGCACATTGATGTGCTTGAGAATTTCGTCTCTTGGCGTCGGGAGTGTACTCTTTCAGGATCGTTTCGAGTTCTTCGGACTTGAGAATCGGATCGTGGTTGGTGCGCGGCTCCAGCAGCATGGCGGGCAACAAAGCGATCGGCGTCAGCACCAGGAGTGCGACGATCAGATGCTTCATGGATGCCGTCTTACCCGAAACCATCATGTCCTCTTGTAGGGCATGCTGTGCATGCCTCACCTGATCTTGTCGCAACACCATTCGTTAATCTATGACTTTGACGCTCTTCTATGTGAGGCACGCACAGCGTGCCCTACTTGGCAGGCGTCTCGGTTTTAGCCTGTGCTGCCGGGGCAGCCAGGTTCTTGCCGGCGATGGCGTCGGCCAGGGTCGCCTTCTTGGCGTCGTCAATCGTCGTCAGCTTGGCAACCTGCTCAGACTTATACGACGAAAGCGGGGTCTCCAGATTCCCTGTTCCGGTACGCTTGTCGTGGCGCACTTCCCACAGGTTGAACAATCCCTGCAGCGAAACGAACGCCACGAAGATGAGGATCAGGCTGAGTGTGGTCACCCAGGCGATGATCCCGGTTTTTGGCATGTCAGCTTCGGAAGCCATCGTACCCTCAACCTCTTAGAAGTTCTGGAAAGCCAGTGAATCGTTGATGAGCGGATCCTTTTCGGGGATCAGCGAGATGCCTGTTGCCCGGCGAGCGAGCGCGCCCAACCAGATGCCGCCGACACCGATGGTGCAGAGGATTTCCAGGAAGGGGAGCGGAGGATCGATGGGGTGCAGCATGTCGCCGGCGACTCGCCCGGCCCAGGTCGGCATGATGATGTAGTAGAGATCGATCCAGTGAGCGATGAGCAGCCAGCATGCCCAGAAGATCAGTGCCGGTCGGCTGCGCTTCACCCAGCGGGACAAGAGTCCGGGGAAGGGGATGAGCAGGTGGCCGAACAACAGCACCACGGAAACGACGATCCAGGTGGTGGTCGATTGGCGTGGATAGTAGAACGCTGTTTCTTCAGGAAGATTGGCGTACCAGATGAGCAGGTATTGCGAGATGGCGATGTAGCCCCAGAAGAAGACGAAGGCGAAGAGGAGCTTGCCGAGATCGTGGTAGTGCTCCGTGGTGACAGCCTTGCTCAGGATGCCGTGCCGTTCGAGGTAGCGGTAGGCCAGGATGCTGAAAGCAAAGATGCTGAGGTTACTGCCGGCGAAGATGTAGACGCCGAAGATGGTGCTGTACCAAGTGGGGGTCAGCGACATCAGGATATCGAAAGCGGCAAAGGTGGTCGCCAGCGAGAAGAAGATGATGCCGAGCGGCGACATCCACTTGGCGTCCTTATACATGGCTGGGTCGCCGGTAGTATCGCACTTGACCGAGCGGGAGTAGAAATACCAGCCGAGGAAGCTCCAGATCAGGAAGTAGATGACCATGCGGATGGTGAAGAACTTCACGTTGAGCCAGGGGGCCTTGGCGTGGATCAGGTCTTGATAGACGGCGAGGTACTTCTCCATGGGGTGAGAATCGCCGCCACGGACCGCCTCTTTATGCACCTGGGCAGCGGCGCGGGCGATGGCGTCGCCGGAGTACTTGGTCTGATCAGCCCACTCGTAGAGAGCATGGCTGCCGAAGAGCATGGGGATGATGATGGGCAGAGCCAGGATAGCCAGCACCGGGGCATTGCGGGCGGCCAATTCCGGGATGCGGCGGATGACGATACCCCACTTGGCCCCGGTAATGTAGAGGGCCATGGTGAAGAACAACCCGCCGAGCGTGATGGTGAGGAAGAACATGAAGCCGAGCAGGTAAGCGTACTGCAGGCGAACGAGGCCGGTGCCTAGTCCGCCGTTCTGGCTCGCTTCGCCATAGGGGCCGCAGAAGAAGTAGCCCAGCGCGATGGCTGCAACCAAAGCGATTGCACCGACGAGGAAGGAGACGCTGGACAGCGCAGTGCCCAACTCGCCCAGCCGGCGGTTTTCGGTAGCGATGTTAATCGGCTCAGAGTGAGCCATGTCGATCTCCTCGATTTATCGGCTGACGGTCGTCGGGGGAGTATTTGCGGGCTTGGCTTCCACCAGCTTGCCACCCTGGCTTCGCTGCAAGGCACGCACATAGAGTACGATGGCCCAGCGGTCTTCCGGAGTGATGCGGTAGCCATACCCCATCATGTTGTTCTTGCCGTTGGTGATCGTGTCGAAGATTTCACCATTGGGCTTGGAGGCGATGAGCGGATCGTGAATGCTCTTGGGAGCGACCCACATCGAAGCATCGCCGCCGAGCATGCGTTCGGTCGCCACCCGGTGTACCATGCCGTCGCCATACCCGGCGGAGCCGTGACAGACGGAGCAGTAGATACCGAATTGGCGCTGGCCGCGCGCCATCATCTTGTCGTCGAGCTTGCCCTTGAGCACTTCGGGGAAGCCGGTAATGAACTGACCGTTGGCCTTGCCCTTGTCGAACTCTTCGTTGATGGAGCTGCCGAACACGATGGCACCTTCCACGGGTGGCCGGTTAGCTTCGTTCTTGCTGTATTCAGGGTTCGTGAAGACACCTTCCGGAGCCTTCTGCTGAGCTTTGAGTTTCTGCTGGTACGCCATGCCATGATCGATGCGGATGGGCGGCTCATCGCTGGCTGAGAAGCTCGACTTGAACACCAGCGCCATGGGAATGAGGCCGACAGCGGTGATCAGCACGATCACCTGCCAGAAGATCATGGGCGGAGCATCGGTCTGGTGCTCTTCGTAGCAGGCTTCCAGGTGATGAGCGCCGGCATTATTCAGCAGTTCGCTGGTGCCCTGCAGGCGGAATAGACCATCGTCGGCTTCAATGACGAGAGCATACTTGTCGTTGGTGACACGCTGCATCGTCTTGCTCGTGTTCAGCGGGCTGTAGAAGCTGAAGAGCTTGTTCAAGAGAAGCATGCCGACGAAGGCGGTGATGCCTGCGAGCAGAATGGTCAGTTCAAAGGCGACCGGGATCTGGGCCGGTATGGAGAAGAAGGGCTTACCGGAGATGATGTAGCGATAGTCCCAGCCGTTCATCCAGCACTGCATCAGGAAGGCACAGAAGAACCCCGTGACACCGCCGCCCAGCACGAGCCAGGGGATCGGTGAATAGGGCGTGTGCATGGCCTGATCGATGCCGTGCACCGGATGGGGTGAGTAGCATTCGTACTTGGTGTAGCCGGCGTTCTGGACAGCCCGGGCCGCTTCGATCAGCGAATGGGGTGTCTCGAACTCGGCGATCACGCCATAGAGCTTGGGTGGATGCTGTTCTTCAACCTGATTGTGATGATCGTGTGACATGGTGTTTACTCCTTGGAGGGGCTCGCCAGCGCCGCTGCCACGGGGGCAGCAGGAGCGGCGTGACCATGTCCGTGATCGTCGTCGGGGAAGTGGACCTCCACCGCCTTGATTTCAGCGATGGCCACCATCGGGACGAACCGGATAAAGAGCAGGAACAGGGTAAAGAACAGGCCGAAGCTGCCGATCAGCGTCAGCACGTCCACAATCGTCGGGTAGAACATACCCCAGGCCGAGGGCAACTGGGTGCGGTGCAAACTGGTACAGATGATAACGAACCGTTCGAACCACATACCGATGTTCACAAACACGCAAGCGACCATGATCACCGGAATGTTGCGACGCATCTTGCGTGACCAGAAGATCTGCGGAGCGATGACATTGCAACTCACCATCGTCCAGTAGGCCCACCAGTAGGGGCCAAAAGCACGATTGAAGAAGACGAACGCTTCTGTTTCATTGCCCGAGTACCAGGCCATGAAGAACTCGATGCCGTAGGCGTAACCGACCATCATGCCGGTAGCGAGGATGATCTTGCACATGTTGTCGATGTGATCCATCTTCACGATGTGCTTGAGGCCGAAGATCGCCCGGCAGGGGATCATCAGCGTCAGTACCATGGCAAAGCCGGAGAAGATAGCACCGGCGACGAAGTAGGGCGGGAAGATCGTCGTGTGCCAACCGGGAAGGATGGAGACGGCGAAATCGAATGACACGACCGAGTGAACTGAGAGCACCAGTGGCGTGGAGAGTGCAGCCAGCAGCAGGTAAGTGCGTTCATAGGTGTGCCAGTTACGGGCAGAGCCACGCCAGCCGAACGAGAGGATGCCATACACCATGCGGCGGGTGGTGGTCGTGGCCCGGTCACGGATCGTGGCCAGGTCAGGGATCATACCCATGAACCAGAAGAGCAGCGAGATAGTGAAGTAGGTGCTGACGGCGAACACGTCCCACAGCAGCGGGCTGCGGAAGTTCGGCCACATCGACATGGCGTTGGGGTAAGGCAAGGCCCAGTAGATGACCCAGACTCGACCAACGTGGATCGTCGGGAAGAGCAGGGCACAGATAACGGCAAAGATGGTCATCGCCTCGGCGGCACGATTAATGCTCGTTCGCCAGTTCTGCCGGAACAGATAGAGAATAGCCGAGATGAGCGTACCGGCGTGGCCGATACCGACCCAGAAGACGAAGTTGGTGATGTCCCAGCACCAGCCGATGCGGTTGTTGAGACCCCAGACACCGATACCGGTGAGGATGAGGTAACCGACCATCGACAGAAGTATGAGCAGCCCGGTGCTGGCGACGCCGAAGGCAGGCCACCAGTTCTTGGGGGTGGGCTCTTCGACGATCCGGCAGACCGCTTCGGTCACGCCGGCCAGCGTGAGCGGCGGTGCTACCCGGCTGGCATCCTGTTGATTAACCGTGGCCATGGCCGGCCTCCTTCTTGTGGCTGGCCGCTTCCAGTTCCGGGTTCGGGTTCCGAATCCGGGCGAGGTAGGCGGTGCGTGGCCGAACGTTCAAGTCTTCGAGCATCTTGTAGCCTCGCTGACTTTCCTGTAACTGGGAGACCTGGCTGGCCTTGTTGTTCAAGTCGCCGAAGGTGATGGCACTGGCAGGGCAGGCCTGCTGGCACGCGGTGATGATGTCGCCATCCTTGATCTTGTTTTCAGGATCGTTGTTCTTGACGGCTTCGTTCTTCACCCGAATCTTGGCTGCCCGGATGCGCTGGATGCAGTAGGTACACTTCTCCATCACACCACGGCTTCTCACCGTCACTTCAGGATTGAAGGTGAGGCGGATGACGTTGTTCTTTTCGTCATCAAGCTGCTTGTGATAGTTGAAGAAGTTGAACCGACGCACCTTGAACGGACAATTGTTGGCACAGTAGCGGGTGCCGATACAGCGGTTGTAGACCATGTCGTTGGTGCCATCAGCACTGTGGACCGTGGCGGCAACCGGGCAGACCTGTTCGCAAGGAGCGTTCTCGCAGTGGACGCACATCATGGGCTGATGCACCACGGTGACATCTTCGAGGCTCTGCGAATCGCCGCTGAAGTAGCGATCGATTCGTAGCCAGTGCATTTCACGCTGACGGATGACCTGTTCCTTGCCGACGACTGGGATGTTGTTCTCAGACTGGCAGGCGACGACACAGGCATTGCAACCGGTGCATTTGCTCAGGTCGATGGCCATGCCCCACTTGTACTCGCCCTTCACCTGGAACTCGAGCGGGTTGTCGAAGAGCTTGACCTGGGGTAGTTCATGCACCTTGTGCTTGATCGCCCCGGGCTCTTTCTTGAAATGTTCGAGCGTGTCGGAGCGGATGAGGACATCAGCACGGCGATCACGTTCACGCTGACCAGTCGTATCGATCTGCGAATGCTCCATCGTGCTCGCGAAGGTATACCACTCGCTGAGCGGAGTGAGCTTCAGGCCAGGAACGATGTCCATGGCAGCACTGCTGCGGAGCGGAGTGAAGTCGAAACCGACCGTTTCGACACGGCCCACTGCGGTGCCACCGACGACACCGGCAGCCTTGCGGCCATAGCCGAGCAGCAGCGTGGCGGAATCGTTAGCCTGACCGGGCTGCACGTAGACGGCGGCTTTCACCGTTTGGCCGTTCAGGGTGGCGTTCACCATCTGCTGGTGCTTGATGCCAAGCCGGGCAGCAGTGGCGTAGGAGAGTAGGATGGCATTGTCCCACGTCAGCTTGGTGATGAAGTCGGGGATTTCCTGCAGCCAGGCGTTGTTGGTGAAGCGGCCATCGAAGACTTTGCTGTCGGGGACGAATACGGCTTCGAGTTCGGCAGCAGTGGCTGGGGCAGGTGCATCGGAAAGCATGGTCGCCAGCAGCACTGCCATCGCCCGATTGTCAGCGGTGGAAGTGGCTACTTTGGGTTCGACAGGCTTCCAGGCGGAGTCGGCGACGACACCGTCTTGAAGGGCCTTCTTCCAGCCCGCTTCACCGCTGGCGGTGTAGGCTGTCTTGAAAGCGTTGCGGGTGAGATCGTAGCTCTTGGTGACCTGACCGGTGAGGAAGAGATTCAGCACCTCACTCTGGGAACGGGTCTTGTAGAGCGGTTCGATGAGGGGCTGCACGACACTGTGGGTACCGTTCCAGGAACGGGCATCGCTCCAGGCTTCGAGGTAGTGGCTTTGTGGCAGATGCCAGGTTACGTGCTCGGCCGTTTCATCCTTGTAACTGCCGACGTGAACCGAGTTTGCTACTTTGGTGAGGGCATCAGCGAAGTTCAGGTCCTTGGGAGCAGAATAGACCGGGTTGCTTCCCAGGATGAATAGCGTGTTGACCTTGCCAGCAGCCATCTCTTTTGTGAGGGCAGCCAGGGCTTGGTAGCCGGTGGGAGCATCGCCTTCGGGGGCGGCGAAGTACTGTACCGTCTTGCCGACGTTGCCAAGCTGATTGTTGAGATCGTGAACCAGGGCATGCACTTCAGGAGCATGGCGGAAGCCGACGGCGATGGCACACTTGCCCTTGTTGGCGACGAGGTCTTTGGCCATTGCAGTGAGGTAGCGATCAGCCTTGGCGTTGCCTAGGGCGTGCTCGGTGGCAGGCTGCGACTTGAGCAGGGCACCGACCTGAGCCGTGAGAGCAGCGACGAACTTCTTCATGTCGCTGGAACGCCAGGCGAGACGATGATCAGCGCTTCCGCCGGTGGTGCTGAGATTGCTCTCGACACAGTAGAGCCGATTGTAACTCGCCTTCTTGGCCAACACTGCTTCGGGATTACGGTTGGCGGCGTAGTCACGGGTGTATTGCAGGGCAGCGGGGTGGGCACCGAGGAGATCAGCATCGAGATCGACAATGATCTCGGCCTTGCTCAGATCATAATGAGCACGCAGCGGCTGACCGAACAGCATCTTGGTGCCAAGCCGTTCATTGTCCCGACCGACTGGTTCGTATTCGATCCACTGGGCCTTGGGGAAGGCAGCTTTGAGGTTGGCTTTCAGGCCGAGCAGCGTGGCTGAGGAGGTGGCTTCGGAAAGCACCCGCAGCCCTTCGCCCTGATTGTTGGTGTTGGTGGTGCGAAGATCGCGGAAGGCGGTCTTCACATCGTCCCAGCTCTTTTCTGTCACCGAGGTCTTGGTGTTGGCCCGGTACTTGATGAGTTGGCTGCGATCAGGATCGTAGAGGCCAAGCACGCTGGCGACGGCCCAGGAGTTGACCGAACCCTTGTTGGCTGGGTGCAACGGGTTGCCATCGAGACGGATGGGCCGGCCTTCGTAGGATTGAGCGAGCAAGCCGATGGCGACGCCGGCCACTTCCATCGCGGTGGCGTAGGGCTGGGTCTGGCCGATGGTGCGACCTTCGATGCCACGGGCAGCGGGGACAACGTAGCGGTGAACCCGGGTGCAGCCGACGGCACTGGCCATAGCGACCGAGGCGCCCATGATCTGCATGAACCGGCGACGGGTGGTCCCATCCATCGGTTCGAGCTGATCGGGCACGAACTCCGCACCGATGTTCGGATCTTCCGGGCCGTGCAGTTGAGAGAGCGACCGCCAGTATCCCACATCAGGAGTTCCCTGAGCGGTAGGCGCTTGCCCGCTGAGTGAAGGATCGCTTAGCGATGACATGTAGAACAATCCGTAGATGGGTTCAGTTTCAACTGGTTACGCAGTGTCGTTCCGAGCGACTGGGCCGATTCATTGGCGGTGTCGCTGGGCTTCCAGGTCATGTTGGTGATCTGATCGAGAGGCCTGAGATGAGGTTCGGGATTGCGATGGCAATCGAGGCACCAGGCCATGCTGAGAGGCTTTTCGTGCTTGACCACTTCCATCTGATCGACTCGGCCATGGCACGAGACGCAGCCAACGCCACGGTTGACGTGTGCTGAGTGGTTGAAGTAGACGAAATCAGGCAGGCGATGCACCTTCACCCATTCGATGGGCTTCTTGGTGTTCCAGCTTTCACGGATGAGTTCGAGACTACCCTTGCCGATAGCGACTTTGGTATGGCAAGCCATGCAGGTTTCGGTCGGTGGGATGTTCGCCTGGCCCGACTTCTCGACATCGGTATGGCAGTAACGGCAATCGATACCAAGCTGCCCGGCATGGATTTCGTGACTGTAGTTCACCGGTTGTTTGGGCTGATAGCCGACGTGCGTAGACTGGTGGTTGAAGCCAAACCAGGCCAGTACCAGGAAGACGGCGGGTCCGGTCAAGGCGACAGGAAGAATAATCTTCCAGGCATTGTTGAACCATTTCGGGAAGAAGAACAACGGCTTCTCCGCTGCAGGAGCGGTGGAAGTTTCCGTCATAGAGGTCGCCTCGTGCTAGTGCCAACGATGATGACGAAACCACAAAGACTATGGGAGGTTAGCAGGTTCGATGCCAGAGACAAGACTGTAATTGAGACTGAATGAGGAATGGCTGAGATTGCAGGTGAAACGAGGGTGGGTGCGTACAAGACGGGTGATGAAAATGAGCTTTTGGTTCTTGTGATTGAGAATCGGGCAAGAACGATGCCTTAATCGTCGGAATGATATACTTACTGGTGTAGGATTTGCTTCGATTTATGAACAGAGGAGTTACTCATGGCTTGGCTCTATCTCATCATTGCCGGCATCATGGAATGGGGCTGGCCGGTCGGACTGAAATACGCCTGGACCGAGCAGGGTTTTCGCTTCTGGCCGGCAGCAGCGGTGGTGTTGATGCTTGCCAGCGGCGGCTTTCTGCTGCTGGCGCAGTGCACCATTCCGATGGGGACGGCTTATGCCGTGTGGACAGGCATCGGCGCGGTCGGCGCTTTTGTCATTGGCATCTGGCTGTTCAAGGAACCGGCCCAGATGTTGCGGATACTGTCGGTAAGCCTGATCATTGTCGGGATCGTGGGATTGAAACTGACGTCAGATCACTAACAGCTTTGCTCTCCCGGTGCTCGTTACTTCCCCAGATGCTCCAGAGCTTTATCAAACGGTGCTCTGGAGAGTTGAATGATTCCCTGAAAGGGATGGTTCATTTCATGAATCAGGAAGATGGCGCTTGAGACGGACAGGGCGGCACACGACCAGGACCGTGACGACCGTTCCATTCATGGGAGCCAAGAGGCCGATGCTGAGGTAGAGCATGGTCAGCCAGAAGATCAGGACGACGAGGAACGGGATGGGGATGGGGTTTTGTGTATGCTCAATCACCGACCAGCGTGCCTGTGCCATGTCATCGATCAGGCGTAGAGCTTGTGTTTTCGCCAATTGTTGTTGCTCGTTCTGAGGTTTGAGGGCACGGATGCTCTCCACTACCGTCTTCATTCCCGTGTTCGTTTCCAGTGCTTTGATGTTAACGCCACGATTGTTGCCGGAAGGCCAGATGATGCCGACGATGGTTTCGAGAGTCTGACGCAGGAGGGCGCGTGTCGGTTTAGCCTCCGGGCCATAATCATCAAGAGTTTGATCGAGGAGGAGCACTCTCGCGCCGCCCTGCTTGATGCTGTCATTGAGCGTATCGAACGAACTCTTGGCGGAGCTGACGAGAAGCCCGAGCACCAGGGCCGCCATGGTGGCGATCAGACCGGAGCCGATTTTGACGACTTCCTTTGACTCGTCTTTCAGATGGTGTTGAGGTAGAAGGGTACGAATATAGAAGCCGAGCAGCACTCCGGCAAAGATGCAGACGAAGGTGATGGAGGCGATAATGAGTGCGCTCATGTGGTTCCTGATCTATGTCATACTTCAATTACAGGCATGCAGAGAACTTGTACGCTTTCGCAGGCCACACAGCAACAGGAGGAAGACAATTATTCCTGAGAAACGGCCCCACCAGGGCGACCAGAGGGAAAGGGGAAACTGCCAAGCTTCGAGAGCCAGGATTTGCTCGCTGGAGGTTCTGAGATCGGGCAAAGTCTGAAACAAGTAAAGTTGATTAGATGAGTTAAGATACTCAGCATCCTGGTGTGAGGGAAATGAGTGAAGGAGACTTCCATTCTCTGCATTCAAAATGATCACAGTTGACCACACAGGATCAATAATCTTGAGCCGCCAGGAGATGAGCTGCGGATAGTTCTTTTCCAACTTCTTGATCCATTCCGGCCCAAAGTCGCCCGAACTGACGAACACCAATTGATTGCCGGCGAGAGCTATGGGTCTGTCCCAGTCTGTCAGTCGAAATCTGTCGGAGACGGTAGGCTTTGACTTCAGAGTGATGCTCTTATCCGTCTGTTCAAACAACTCATAGTTGCCAAGTAAGCATGGCATGCAGCCGGGGAACGAATCATAGACGATCATGCGTTTCTGTGGGTCGTTCGATACTCGAATTCGTTTATGCTCGAGCAAACGATCAGTCATCTCTTCGGGCCATGCTGATTGAGTGCCTCGTACCGGATCAAACAGTCGGCAGCGGAAACGACTGCTTCCGTGATTGTTGCTTTCAGTAGCCAGGAAATCCCCGATGGTGTAGCAGGTCTGCGGAAACCTATCGAAGTCCTGGTCTGCCTGAAGCTCGATGCGGGTTCCGCTGTGTCCATCGTAGAGAAGCACTCCCGTGGGTTTGGCATACTGGCTCAAGTCGCTTGAATGCCAGTCGGCTCGCGGATTCTTGCAATCACTCCACGCGAGCCAGAGCATGTCTTTGCCAATGACTGGGATATTCCACCGCATGCACGGGAGAGTCCAAGCTGCCAGGCATTGTGTTTTTCCTTTCTTATCGCCCTGAGGCAAAGCATAGGTTCTCACCAAAGGTATCAGGCGAGTTTTCACTTGCAGATTGGTTTCATGGGTACTGTTTCCAATAAGGAAGACGGGCGTTTCACGATGTGCCCATATCTCGTCAGGGATCAGGGTGCTCGTCAGCAGGCGCTAAGGGGGTGACGGCTTGTGTGATGAGTTCCAACTCCCCAGGCACCGTCGATTGAATCATGAATCGGGAACAGTTTCCTTCGGCGAAGGCAACATGAATCGGCGTATGGTTGGGCATCGACCACGACTTAACCACTCTATCTTCAGCGCCTTGGGTGAACTGCCAGCAATGTAACTCCAGTCGTTGTTCGGTTTCGAGGTGTCTCGTATTGAACCACCAGAGCGAATCGCCGAGCATCTTGGCACGTTTGCCGGGGAAAGCTTCGGGTGAGAGATCGCGGATGGTCAGTTGCGACTGCCGTCTGCCGGTTCTGGCATCGAGAATGAGCAGGTTCAGGGTAGTCGGTCGCTGCTGTTGTTCGTTAACACGTTGATGGACAATGCAGCGTAAATCATCCTTGCTCGAATCCGAAGCCAACAGCCAACGGCTGGCTGAATCTTCCAGAAGTGGTTCGACGACAGGCTTCCCATACTGGAAGGGAATCTCCCAAAGGGGTCGAGGTTCCAACCAGTACCCGACGCCCCACCAGGTGAGCAGGCTGAGAACGAACGCCAGGGGTAGTCGCCAGCTTCGACGAGTGCGCCTGGCTTGCTGGGGGAGCATCAGGTTTACTTCCGGGTCATGCATGGCAAGTTCCCAGCGTTATTTCCCCAGCATCTTCACAAACGTCGCATGTTCCTTCGATTGCAACCCTTCCTGCAAGGTGGCGATGACAGTTGCCAGATCAAAGGCGAGCATGGCTGGTTCGTTCAGCCAGAGTCCGGGGAAGACTCTGCTGCGAAGGATGCCCTGTTGGGCGGCGAGCTTGACGAACCGGCTGCCTTTGCGGATGAACCAGCGGATTTCCTGTCCACCGGTGTTCCAGACGAGGTACTCCTTGACGCCATGCCGTTCGTAGAGCTTGAGCTTGCTGTGCAGATCGATGTGGGCCGAACTGGCTGCTACTTCAGCGACGAACTCCGGAGCGCTGGTCAGATACCCCTTATTATTCATAGAGGCCTGCCCCATGGGGCTTTGGATCATGAGTAGTTCATCGGGCTGGACTTCGTTTTCGTCATCGAGAATGACAGTGCTGTTATTGCTCGCTCTCACTCCTGGGGTCGCAGCCTCGTAAAGCATCAACCAGCCGGCCAGTTTGTTGTGCTGGTAGCTGTGATTATCGGCTTGAACGGAAGAAGCAACGTGAACGATTCCATCAATGAGTTCTGCTTTATGGATAGACGATTGCGAATAGAGGCGATGAAACTCGCGCTGCGACAAATGATCGCCGCTGGCCAGTTCCACTTCGAACTGGTCACGCTTCCTGGCTGACTTTTCAAATAATGCCGTGGACATAGAAGGATGCTCCTCCACCATTATGATATCATTCGCTTTGAATCAGCTTAAGCCTAATACCTCGTAATCGTCTCATGCAGATTGAGCAGCACCCGCATCACGTTAGTCCAGGCAGCTAACTCAGCTTTGTTGGCTTGATGCTGAACGGCGTAACCCACCTTCAGAAGAGCCTCCGCCTCGTCGGGCTTCTCCTGATAGTACTTCCGCTGGGCGGCGAGCAGTTTCAATAACGATTCCTTCTCAGCAGCCTTGGGCTTGCGGGAGAGGACTCGCTCGAAGGCTTGTTCCAACTTGGTGCCATCGTCGCTGGGCTTTTCCAGCAACTTCTCAGCAAGTACTCTCGCAGCTTCGACGAAGCTGGGATCGTTGAGCAGCGTGAGCGCCTGTTGAGGAGTATTGGCGACGACCCGGTTGGCGGTGCATTCTTCTCGGGACGGAGCGTCGAAGTTGGCCATCATCGGGTGGGGGAACATACGCTGCCAATGGGTGTATAACCCTCGGCGGTATTGGCGGTCGTCGCGGTTGGCGACGTAGGTGCGATCAGGGAACTGGATGAGCGAATAGTACCCAGCTGGTTGATATGGGAAGGCGCTGGGGCCGCCCAGTTCTTTGTTGAGGAGGCTGGCAACGAAGAGGGCCTGATCACGGATGAACTCTGCATCGAGACGGCGGGGGTTCTGGGCAGCGAGGAGCCGATTGTTGGGATCGATCTCTTTCAGATCGGTACGTGTCACCGCTGATTGGCGATAGACATTCGACATGACCATGAGCTTGACCATGTGCTTGTAGTCCCAGCCCGATTCGCGGAACTCGACAGCCAGCCAATCGAGGAGTTCGGGGTGGGAAGGGCATTCGCCTTGAGCGCCCAGATCATCGAGAACATTGGAGAGGCCATTGCCGAAGAGTTGCTTCCAGAGGCGGTTCATGATGACCCGTGCGGTGAGCGGGTTGTCAGCCGAGGTGAGCCAGTTGGCCAGGTCGAGCCGGCTGGTGCCAACGATTCTTGTCATCAAGAATCGAGGAGGTGATGGTTCAACAACTGGTCCAGATTGATCAAGGAAATTGCCACGAGGCAATATTCTTGTGACTACTGGTTTTGGCAGTGCCTCAGTGACTTGAGTCATCGCTTTGCCATTCCGACAGTCGTAATATTCTTTCTCAAGTTGCTTGATTTCAGAGAATGCCTGCTGATGCCAGCCCGTTGACCGCAGGTAGGCCAGTAACTTCAAATCGTCATCGGGGAAGTCCTCCTTCTCCAAGGAAACTGCTGCATGTCCAGATATGGAGACACGAATATTGCCCAATAAATTCGTAGGGAAGGAGACAATGAGTTGATCGTTTGCATTTGCTTCGACTGGTTGGTCGAGAATCCAAATACTGGTATGAGATCCCAACTTCTTTGCAGATGAAGTTCTCCATTGCTCTTTCACGCCAATTAGATCAAATCCATTTCGATAGATAGATTCTTTGCGATCAGCGTCTGCAAAACGAATGGCTAACGACTTTGTCTTATCATCGCCAAACGCTCGATATTGAAACGACGGCTTGAACGAAACACTGCCTGAGTTGTTGCGTAAGATACTCCCATTGTGTTCCTTGTTAGGCAGGAGCTCGATTTTGATTGCAGATAACCAGCCTTTCGGAAGTGTCAGTGTCAATGTTGGTGCTTGTTTGATTGGGCCCGATATTAATACGCTTCCGTGCCAGGCATCATGATTCAGCAAGACCTTGGCGACATCCGCAGGGGGAGCATCTTCAAGTTTCCCATCTTTAGAGCCGTCATTGTTCTTTTTGCTCGGATTGTTTGCCGGTACGTTCTTCGCTTTCTTTTTTGTTGCAGCAGGCACATCCCCAAAAGTAACTTCCACATCAGGAGTTACCCATCTCTTTGAGGGATTGTACTGCTTATCGAACCATTCTTGGTTGCGATCAAATTCCCGTTTATTTCTAATTATTTCGTTCTTTAGCTTCGTTGCAATCGCGAGCATCCGATCTTCTAGCTTGTCCATTCTCCTCTTTAAATACTTACTCTCCACCTCTATCTCCGGTGGAAACGGATGATCGTTGCTCCAGCCCTTCAGATCAGGGTTGGGTGTATAGCCATAGTCCTGGTACACGCCCCATTGTTTCATGTCGGCGAAGTAGGCCCCCAGTGAATAGAAGTCCTTCGAACTGAACGGATCGTACTTGTGATCATGGCACTCGGCACAACCGACCGTGGAGCCGAGCCAGGTGCCTGCGACGGTACGGACACGGTCGGCGGCGTACTTGACGAGATACTCAGCGGGTTGAGCACCGCCTTCACGGGTCATCATGTTCAGCCGATTGAAGCCGCTGGCTACACGCTGATCGACGGTAGCATTGGGGATCAGGTCGCCGGCAATCTGTTCGCGGGTGAACTGATCGAAGGGCATGTTGTTGTTGAAAGCATTGATCACATAGTCCCGGTAGGGGAAGATACGCTGGTTCTGGTCGCCATGGTAGCCCACGGTATCGGCGTAGCGGACGATATCGAGCCAGGGCACAGCCATGCGTTCGCCATAGTGAGAGGAAGCAAGCAGCCGATCTATCGCTTCTTCGTACCACTTATCTGCGGGTGCCTTTAGAGCGGCTTGCACTTCATCCCAGGTGGGGGGCAGGCCGATCAGGTCAAGACTCAGGCGACGTTGCAGCGTGGCTGGGTCTGCTTCCGGTGAAGGTTTGATGTTCTTCGCTTCGAGCTGTGCGAGGATGAACGCATCGATGGGTGTCTTCACCCAAGCCTGGTTCTGTACCTTGGGCACTGCGGGGCGAGTGGGAACGATGTAGGCCCAGTGGGGTTGGTATTCCGCTCCCTCATCGATCCAGCGTTTGAGTAGCTGCTTCTGACTTTCACTGAGCGGCTTATGCATCTCCGGCGGGGGCATCATCTCTGCATCATCCTTCGAGAAGATGCGTTCGACGAGCGGGCTCACAGACGACTTGCCGGGGACGATGGCCTTCTTGCTGAGAGCGCTGTCACGTTCATCGAGCCGGAACTTTCCTTTTCGCTTGTTCTTATCAGGGCCATGGCAGGCGAAGCAATGCTCGCTGAGGATGGGGCGGATGTCACGGTTGAATTGCAGCTTGGCCGGTGTCGCTTTCTCGTCTGAGGAAGCAGGCTGACCGGCGAGGGCTGTGACGCACAGAGCGGCGAGGAGGAGAGAGTATTTCATGATGACATCTTACACGATGATGAACTGGGCTGTAAATAAGATACCACTCATGCGAATATAACTTATGCGAGCGGGGGGCGTCAGCCCCCTGAGTGAGACCATCGCCCTACTCAGGGGGCTGACGCCCCCCGCTCGCACTCACATACATCAAAGTTTGAGATCATCATGCGAATCGTCCTTTCTTTCTTCGTTGCATTGCTACCCGTCACTCTGCTGGCACAGGAGAAATCCCGCATGACCCCGGAACAGGCTACGCTCTTCGCCAAGCTCGCTCTTAAGGGTATCACCAAGGAATATCCGAACAAGCCTGCTGATGTGCTCAACAGCGATAACGATCTGAAAGCTCCTCGAGTCATTCATCCCGCTTTCTATGGCTGCTACGATTGGCACTCGTCGGTGCATGGCCACTGGATGCTGGTGAAGTTGCTCAAGGCCTTCCCAGATCACCCGATGCAGAAGGAGATTCGGACAGCACTGGCGAGGAACCTGACAGCACTCGACCTGAAAGAGGAAGCAGACTACTTCAAACGCCCCAATGCCAAGTCCTACGAACGACCCTATGGTTGGTCGTGGCTGCTCAAGCTGGCGGAGGAACTGCATACCTGGGACGACCCGCAGGGGAAGGAGTGGTCAAAGAACCTGCAACCGCTTACCGACGTGATTGTGACTCGGTACCTGGAGTACTTCCCCAAGCAGACTTACCCGATTCGCAGCGGGGTGCATTCGAGCACCGCTTTCGGATTGACGTTTGCCTTCGACTATGCCAAGGCGGTGGGGAATCTGCCATTGCAGAAGTTGATCGAAGAGCGGAGCAGGTATTACTACGGCAAGGATGCGAACATCCCTGCCAGTTGGGAACCCGATGGAGCCGACTTCTTCTCGCCGAGTTTGATGGAAGCAGACCTGATGCGGCGGGTGTTGCCCGAAGCGGAGTTTCGGGAATGGTTCAAACGGTTCCTGCCTGACCTATCGAAGGGCGAGCCGAAGAGTCTGCTGAATCCTGCGACGGTGTCGGATCGCACCGATCCGCAGATTGTGCATCTCGATGGATTAAACCTCAGCCGGGCGTGGTGTATGAATCATCTGGCCGGGGCGTTGGCTGTGGACGATCCGGTTCGAAAGATATTACTTGACGCAGCGCAGCGCCATGCAGAGGCGGCGTTGCCGAATATCAGTAGTGGTGACTATGCGGGGGAGCATTGGCTGGCTTCGTTCGCGGTGCATTTGCTGACGAGTGCGAACAAATAGTTTTTTAACGACGATTGGCAACCACATTACCGCTTCACCCGGCGAAATACGTCTTTGGCTTTGTCAGACATCTTGAGTGAATTGTAGAATGCGTTAGCTTGCTTGGTGTTTACAGAGTCTTTATCCTTTCCATCGACAATTGCATAGACCACAAAACCAGATATGGTGTAGAGTTGCATTCGGGCTGCTCCAGATGCGAGATTAATCTGATACTCTTTGCCGGTGATGGTATCATGCTCGATGTCTTTTTCCCCGGTAACAGTTCCGTTCATCGGCTTCAGTATCGCATCTCGCAGAATATCGAATCGCTTTTCAGCTGGAATGTCACGCATGACGACGGCAGGAATGCCGATCGACGCGCTGAGAAACTGAGTGCCATCCTTTGATTTGCTGCCCGATGCTTCTACTGGCACACGATGTTTACCGATCATCATCACTTTTGAACGGTCGCCGGTTGTTTCTCCTGCTGGCAACGTGATAGTGAACACGCCATTTTTGGGTTTGAAAACCTTTTCGTCTTCACACCATGTTCGTCCCGTCCACGTGATCAGTGCCCCAAGGGTCAGGAGGAGAATACAAATAGGCAGGCACATGGAATTTGCCCTGAAGGTGCAGTGAAGCTAAGAGACGACTAATGAAACAGTAGCATGCAACTTTCAATCAGGCTAATTCAAATCTCCTGTTACCATCTTATTTCGAGCTGTTACTCTTAACTACCAGCCCTATGCTGATGAGCATCTGTTTTTCATTCACATTGCCATGCACACCCACGGGTAAACGCCCTTCAGTGCTCGTGAGTTTCTTAGAGAGTTTCGGCTCATGGCCGGCGACCGGAGACAGATAGGAATCGCTGGCATCGAGGTGGTCACCGTCAATCTTCATAAAGACTAGTTGCATCGCATCCATCCAGATTCCACTCTCGCAATGTACACCGCCTACCGCATACCCTTCTTTGGCTACCAGTACATGAGTAGGAACCAGATTGGTGCCATAGGATTTGCCATACACTTCTTTGCCATCCTTACGATAGATAGGCTGCATGCCGGAAATGATAGTATTGAAGGCACCCTGTTTGGTGGTCACTTTGAAGCCGATCAGAATGCAATCTTTGTTATCGACATCCCGAAAGATAGCGCCAAACGCCGGCTTCTGCGATGGAAATGTATGATGGCTACTTCGGACATCAATCAAGCCATCGGCATTCGTTTCCATGTCACGAGATTTCAGTTGAGCAGCCTGACGATCCGCCGTAGAGGTCCCTTTCCGCTCAGACTGTGTTCTGCCTTTACTGCCCGGGTTGGAACGATTCGGGCGATTATCCGCAAGAGCTGGTGCTACCTTGCCCAAAATTGGCAACACGGCTGGCGAGACCAGCTTGACCAGTTGCGGCCCGTCTAACTTGTCCATCATAGTCTGCGATTCATAGGGAATTTTCAGACTATCCAGCTGTGAAAGAAAATCTCCCACCGGCACAGCAAACCCCATTTGGCCCAGGTTTCGGTTCAGCCCAGCATTAGTAATGCCCACCACCAATCCTGATTCATTGACCAGTACCCCACCACTGTTTCCGGGGTTCAAAAGAGCATCGATCTGCAGCCAGGTTCGCTTGTTAGGTAATACCGCCGCCCCTGCAATTGTTCCGCGGGTCACTTTGATCTGATCGCCTAACACGAATGCCAGAGGATACCCAAATGCCCGAACATCCGATCCCTGCTCCGGTGCTGTTTTGCAAATTCGCAGGTAATGCTTGGTCGGCACATCGATCTTCATCAGGGCAACGTCACGGTCTTGATCGCACAAGATGAGCTTGGCAGTCAAGACCTTGCCATCGTAGGCTACCTTCAACTCACGAGAGACTTCACTGTTCTTAACACAGTGGGCACAGGTAAGAATGTGGCCTTCTCGAGAGATCAGGAACGCGCTGCCCATGATCTCGCCTTGCTTAATCTCCGACTTCCCCTCCTGAGCAGATACCACCCAACAGCTCATGAAACAGAGAATACCTGCACTCAAAGTACGCTGAAAACACGATAACCCTGTCATCTTTGAATCCTTAAGAGTTAGTGCTAGCCTAACTCATTTTTTGGTGTCATGTAGCGTAGAGTGAGTACGAAAGGGCGATTACAGACCTGCGGGTATGCGATTGCACGCGCCATTGCTAGCGTAGGGCTGTCTCTGAGTATCCTATTTTGCATCCTTCTTCTTCGCCAACTCGCGCTGCATGTGGGCGTACTGCATGTTCATCGAGTAGCCTACTTCTCTGGCCCAGTAGGGAGGCACGTGGCCGCCTGCTGATTCGCCGAAGGTGAAGGGAATCTTGTTATCGGTCAGCACCTTCATGAACTCGAGGTTGCTGGCGATGAGGCGGTCTTCGGTGCCACAATCGAAATAGATGTGGGGCAGTTTCTCCTTGGGAACCTGGAGGACGAGCTTGAAGGGATCGTACTTCTCACAGTCTTCCTTGGTTGCAAAGCAGACACCCAGCGGCGTACGTTCCTTCTGGCTGCTGAACCCTTCGATGCCGATGCTCTTGTTGGGCGCATCGGACGGGGTGCGGTTATTCTTGGGTTGATCCTTCCCGCTGGCTAGTCGTTCAGCATAGCCCTTGGCAAACCCGAGCGCACCGCTGTGGCTGCCAATGGAGCAGAACATGTCGTGATGTTTGAGGCCCAGCATCATGCCGCCGTACCCACCCATCGAAAGGCCATTGATGGCTCGGCCTTCCCGCTTGGCGATGGTGCGGTAGGTCGAATCAACATGGGTGATCAGAATCCTTGATGATGGCGTCTTCCCAGTTGTTCTTCTGGCCTTCGTCGCTCTTGGCCCAGTTGACGTACCACGAGTTGCCCACGTCGGGCATGACTACGATCACGTCCAGCGGCTTGGCATATTCGGGAACCTTCATCAAAGCCCAGGCGGTGTAATTGCTGGTGAGGCCGTGCAGGAGATAGAGCACGGGGTAGCGGTCGCTGCCTTTGTCGTAGTTGGCGGGCAGAACGAGGTTGTACTTCATCGTTCGACCGACCGAATCGCTCTTGAACGAGACGGTTTTGACGTTGGGCTGTTGGGCGTGCAAGCAGATAGGCAGCAGCAGGGCAAAGGCGATACAGAAGCGGCGCATGGAAGAGGTTCCTCAACGGGTGTGATCAGGAAGCAGTGAGACTGTACCCGATCTGGTGCCGAAGTCTATGGAATGAATGATGAGAAACGTGGAGGAGGGGAGAAGCGGCTGAAAAGTGTTGACCGTGAACCTTAAGGCGGTAGGATGGCTCTTAGTGATAGCGGGGCGTAGCGCAGTTTGGTAGCGCGCTTGGTTCGGGATCAAGAAGTCGGAGGTTCAAATCCTCTCGCCCCGATTGATGAGTTAGTCCACAGAGCAGGTGTTCGGAAGAGCCCTTCGGCAAGTATGTCGAAGGGTTTCATTTTTTGATTGACCTAAGCCCCGAAGTCATGCTCATTCTCTGTAACAGTAGTTCTTTCTGTGTGCCTTTTCTGCCTACTTGTCCTTCTTCTCCCGCATCCCCTCGATCTCGTATTCCTGCTTCTGGCCGCCAATTTCCAGTGCGGCTTTTCCTTTGAATTTATCTCCGTCCATCGTCAGCTTGAAGTCGAGAGGGTACTCGTTACCTTGGAACTTCCGCACAGCGGAGAATGTCAGTTCCCCGTCCTTGAGCTTGAGGTCTTTGAGCTTCTCATCCTTCTGATCCGGCCAGTTCATCGTGCCGGCGAGTTTGTCGCCTTCCTTCTTAATAGTCAGTTCGCAGGTACGCTTTTCGCCGATGTTGTACTCACACTTCCAGGTCCCGACCGGATTTGCCTTTTCGCTTTGGGCAACAGCAAGACTGCCAAGCACGAGTGCCAACGCTGCAGAGATCATCGCTTTCATGTTTGCCTCCAAAAGAGAGTGGTCGCAAGCTGATCTACTCCGGCTACACTGCCGACAGAGTTATTGGAAATGATCCGACCATGCGGTTAGTCGCCCTTGCCGAGTTCAGTCAGCATCGGAAACCGTTTTTGAAACCACGCATCCCACAGCGGCGTCTCACGGGCGGCGGTTCCGGCCGCCTGATCGCCGTAAAGGTAGAGGCCCATGGCGACCATGCTCTGACCGCCCATGTCGTAGGTGCCGAGCGCGGCGATGCCTGGGCCCGGCTGATCGAGTCGCAGCAGGGCGTCGTAGGGATTTTCTGTGAGGTACTCCACCACGCCGCTGAGTGCCGGGGTGCCTGCGGGGGACGTCCAGCGCTGCCCCACGCTGAAGCCTTTCAGCCCGACAGCCGAGATCAACGTATCCCAAGCCTGGGCTTCCGTACCCGCAGCGGGAGCTCTCCACTGTTTCGTCACTGAACGCAGGCCACGGAAGTGGGTGAGATAGAGCCGCAGGGCACGCAGGAAACCAGGCATGCCATGCTTGGCCGATTCAAGCTGGTTGTCCCAATCGTCGGTGCTGGCGAACAGGCTTTGCACAATGCGGACGATGCAGACGCCACCCGCGCGTGCCTCCACGCTCCACTCGTTGGCCATCGGCGGCATGCCGGGCATCCAACCGTTCGACTGAGCGACCCACTTTCGCGGCGGGTCCCAGGCGGTCACCTCGGAACGGGGCTCCATGCCCGGAGCGACAGTGATCTTCAGGGCGACCGGCTTCCCCTCCCGCTCTTCAAACTCAACCGGCATGAACCAGGACGATATCCCCGGCCCGGTAGCGATGGCCTGCCAGACCTCCTCCGGCGTGCCGGGAACCTCGACTTCGATCTGAACGGAACGACGTCCGTTGGCTTCTTTCTTCACGCTCATGTTTGCTCCTTGAGATTGGATTTCTGTGATGTTGACTGGGTGCTACCGTTGCGTTATTTGGCCAGTCGCGACGACATTCGCCCCTTCCATTACCTCAAACTGAGCGCCAACAACGAGTGCGTCGTAACAGACTGTCGGTTCGGATATGAATCGAACCGTTGCATACGTGCTAGCACCCGGCAAAACGAGTGTGTCAGGTCCGTCGACGAACTCCACGCCCAAATATTCACCGTTGCCGTCTCGCACTCGAAAATGCGGACGGTAATGATCCAAACTGTCGGTTGAAAGACAAATGGGCATGCGTCTCCCACCCTTCTCCGTGGGCAAAAACTCGATTAAGACTTCAGCGAATCCGGCCATAGTTCAATATCCCTGTTGGCGAACTTGGAATTATGCCTGGCGACTCCACTCTTACTTCTTGCCCGCTACCGAACGAATCACCACCGCCCCGTGACCGGAGCTGGCGAACGGCACTTTATTGCGAGCGATGGCCTCGTCGATCAGACTCACGACCGCTGGTCGTGCAAGTGTGGCAGCGCCTTCCACAGCAATCCAGCGCACCTGGGCCGACCCCTTCAACAGTTTCTCAGGATCATCCAGTTCCTTGCCTCGATTGAAATAGAACTTCACGCCGTCGGCATCGGCCCGGATGGCCAGAGCGCCCTCGTACCCTTGCTCGCTCGGTGAATAGCTAATGACCACAGCGCCCAAGTTCTGATACTCATACACCACCTCATAGGCAGTGGGCAGCCGCTTTTGCAGAGACTTTCGCAGGGCAGTGATGAGCCGTAGAAGCGTCGGCACATGTTTGTCGATCAGCGTTCGCACTTGGGATTCTGCCGATCGTCGCTCCGCTGCAGACTGGGTGCTGGCGGGGGCCTCGACCTTGGTTTTGGCTGAACGTGCTACGGAGGCTTTCTTCTTCACACTCATGACGGCTCCTCGGACGTGGAAGTTCTGGCAGCGGTCAACTCTGCATTGCCTTACGGCTTAGCATCAAGAAAGTCGTTCACCATCGGCACGATAATTGGCATGCGTTGCATCAGCGTGACGTGGGTGGTGTCGGGCAGGATGGCCAATCGGGATGTCGAGCGTGGCCCCATGTCGCCATGACCGCCGCCGCCTTTCAGATGGTACATCTCGCCGATGTGTTCGAGCCGAATGCCGTCGGCGTCGCCGAAGATGAAGAACATGGGTGCCTTGGTGGCTTTCAGCTTGTCAGCGTCGATGTCCTGTCTTTTCAAACCGGTGGCAAGAAGTCGCTTGACGAACTCCGGAAACTTGTCCGGTGCCGGGCTCAGTTTCTTGTATTCGATCTCGATGGGCGAGCCTTTGAAGTCGTCTGCCGTGAGTTTCGGGATGTGCTCGACCGCCTCCTTGATCATGCCATCACGGCGGAACGGGGATGAGAGGACGACCACCTTCCGCACCTGGTCCGGATGGCGAATCGCACACTGCATGGCCACGCCGCCGCCCATGCTGTAGCCGATCACATCCGCCTTGGGAATCTTGAGGTGCTTGAGCAGAGCCGCCACATCGTCTGCGAGGTGCGCGGAGGTGATGTCGCGGTCAATGTCCCCCGTGCGCCCGTGGCCCTGCATTTCGATGGCGATCACTTTCCGTGTTTTGGCAAGCTCGTCGATCCAGCCTGTCCAGTTGTTGGTGATGGTCATGAACGCCCCGTGAAGCAGCACCACCGGTTCGCCGCTGCCGTGGACTTCGTAGTACATTTTGAGCCCGTTGACCGGCGCGTAGCCCGTCGTGGGCTGTTGCTGCGCCGAGACGAGAGCTGGCACGAGCATTGTCAGGAGGAAAGCTGTTGTTTTCATGTTGCGTATAAACTCCTGGCGTTGGTTGTGGGTCTTTTACAGTTGAAACCAGCCTATTACCTCATTTTTCGAGTAGTCGGGTACGGCACGTGCCGCATACGGCTCGTAGAACTTCGCATGCTCGGATGACAGGGCACGATGCTCCGGACGACCCGTGTAATCAAATCCAGTCCAGACGTTGGCGCAGAACAAATCCTGCCATCGCTCTTCTTCCTGAAGTTGCTTCGGCGTCAGGGCGATCAGCCAGTATCGCCGCGAGATGTCTTCGTCGCTGCCCAACGTAGACCGATCCATCATCTCAAACCGATAGCGACGCCCTTCCCATTCGGCGATACCCGACAGTGGCCCGTCCCAAAAGTCGTCCGTCCACAAGATGCGCATTGCCGCTCGCGGTATTTCCGCAACATTAGACAGGTCGTCAGGTGTCAGTTCGCTAAGAATCTTCATACTGCCCAAGTTGTTATTAGCTTGCGCTCTCGCAAACTATCTCAGAACTTGCACCGGCCCAAGTGCCAGGGAGCGTGGCACTGAACGTGGTACTCCGCAATCAGTGCATAATCGCCGCTAGGTCAGCACTGATCGGCGAGTACGCCGTTCAGTGCCACAGTCTATGATCTGGAGTCAGTAGCACTCTGCCCCTCAGCCAGCAATCCGTCAAGATTCTGGTAGCTCATCTCCATCCCCTCCGTCATGCCAGTGGCGAACGCCGCGTCACGGTCCGCCTTCGAAGCATATCTGATCGTGGTCGTCACGTTGGTGATTCCTCCGGTCTCCTGGAAGGTCACGGTGATGATCGAGGGTTCACCTCCCATGGAAACGCCCAGATCACCCGGATCGAAGGCTTGCGTATGCACGATTTTCGTGTGCGGAACGACTTCCAACACCTCGCCAAAGAAGCCGAACTCCTGGCTGTTGTCGTCACTGCGCCAGCGCCAGCGGTACTTTCCGCCGACACGCATATCCATTTCGCAGATGGGCATCGACCAACCGGGCATGCCGCAGCACCAGCGACGCATCAGGTCAGGTTCCATGTAGGCCCGCCACACCAGTTTGGCGGGAGCATCGAAGCTGCGCTTCACCAGTACTTCGGTATCTGACGGCAGACTTGCTTGTGCGGGTTTCATTTCTTTCACTCCTGTTTCTCGGCTTGTTTCAACTCAGTCAGTAGTGCATCGAGACGCTTGTAGTTGCCTTCCATGAGTTCCTGTACCTGCTCCAACCAGTCGGTGACGGCCTTCAGTCGCTTCGGCACCAGTTTGCACGGCCGCATCTGGGCCTCTTTCCGACGCGAGATCAACCCTGCCGATTCCAGCACCTTGAGGTGCGACGAGATCGTAGGCTGGGTCAACAAGAAGCGACTCACCAGCTCTGACACCGAAGCCTCGCCACCACGGGCCAGGTGCACCACGATTCCCCGTCGGGTAGGATCCGCCAGAGCGGCAAAGGCTTGGTCCAGTTGGTTCATGTACATAGACTATAATCTATATAGATGATTGTCAATATACAGATTGACTTTCATCTGTCGGCTTCTTTCTTCACGCTCATGATACCTCCTTGGAATCAGCTTTCTGCGGCAGGGGATGAGCCACGACTACCAGGCGATGGGCGCGGCCGCCGGGTGCCGATGCATCATGATACTTCGCAACCAGTTTCGTAACAGCCTCGGCAAGTTCGGCACTGAACGCTGCCCGTTCCGTCGGCGAGCGGAAGCGAACCTCGGTATCGACTGCCAGAGTTGCCAGACGTTTGCCCGCTTCTGTCGCACGACGAACGAGGTCAGCCACCTCACGAACGATCCGCGCGCCCAGGGCGATGAGATAACTCGCCGATAGCCGATCTCGTTCCCTGCTCGGATCAACCGCGACCGGCCCCATGGCGCTCGGCGACACAACATAGGACGTGGCCGTTGCCACGAGCAGCCGTTCGGTCAGCCCGCCCCACTTGCGTTCAGAAGCGAGCCGCACCAGCCCGTGCTCCTCCAGCGAGTTCAGATGATAGTTGACCTTCTGCCGAGCCAGGCCGACTTGCTTGGCCAACGTCGCCGACGAGGCAGGCGTTGCCATGTGCGAAAGGAGTCGGCTTCGGATTGGCTCTAAAGCCACCGTTGCCGCCGCTGGATCATCGATGACTTGAATGTCGAGCATAAGGAGATGGTAGCATTGACAATTTTTGTTGTCAATAATGATTTAAGGCTTTTCTACCGAATTCTCGATCTCGATGGCGAGTCTCATCTTGCTGGAGTTGTGATGATGTTTCCTTCACGGCCCTGGAGCAGGGCCGAGGTGCGCACAGAAGTTGCACGTCTGCATCGATCAAACATTTACGCACACTCATCGAGAAACTGGTTCCCGTTCGTGAAACTCGTTCGGATGGTCTCACGCTTCCTTGGCGATAGCTGCAGCGCGCTCGGCGAAGAGTTGGTTCATCTCTTCGTTAGCCGGTCGGATTTCAAAGGGCCCGATTTTCACGCCCGGATGTTTCGACATCAGAGCGATGGCATGGTTCAGGTCACGGGCTTCCAGGAACAAAATGCCGCCCAGCACTTCCTTGGTCTCGGCATAGGGGCCATCGATGGCTTGTACTTCGCCATTTTTCATGCGGATCGTGATCGCCTTGCGGGCGGAGTCGAGGGCTTCTCCTCCCAGAAAATGTCCACCTCGTCGCAGCTCATCGTCGTAAGCCATGCACTCGTTCATCATTCTCTGCGCCTCTTTCTCCGGTAACGAGGCGAACTTCGACTCATCAAAGTACCCTAAGCAGACGAATTTCATCGGCCTTCTCCTTGAATGATTCTCTTGCTGGATGAGCTCAGCCTTCACTGCTGCCGAGCTTACAACCCATAGTCGAACGAGCCGAGTCGTATTCGACACTGCTGAGAGATTTTTCTGACACTTGTTCCCGCCTTACTTTGCCAGATCAAGACAGACAATGCACGAGGGGTTCCCGACCGGGGTGTAGTGCCCGGTGAAAGCGAGGCTACCTGTCTTTTGATCGACTCGGAAGGCAGCGACGTTGTCGCCACGCTGATTGCAGCAATAGAGGAACCGGCCGGTAGGATCGAAGTTGAAACTGCGGGGGTAGTTGCCCCGAGTCCATTCATCGCCGACGTGGGTGAGGATGCCATTGGCACCGACGGCAAAGATGCCGATGCTGTCGTGCAGCCGGTTGCCGGCGTAGACGAAGCGGCCATTAGCGGAGACGAGAATTTCGGAGCAGAAGTTGCTGCCGGCGAATCCGGGGGGCAGGGTGGAGATGGTCTGGCGTGAGCTTAGCTTTCCGGTGGCTGCATCGTAATCGAACAAGACGATGGTGGAGCCTTCTTCCTGAATGGAATAGAACCATCGTCCATTGGGGTGAAAGTGGAAGTGCCGAGGTCCATCACCGGGTGGCAGCGAGACGAAGGGGGTGGCTGCTGGAGCGAGTACCCCTTTCTGATCGTCGAACTTCCAGACGAAGATCTTGTCGAGGCCGAGATCGACATGCAGCACGAAGCGACCGGTGGGATCAGCCTGGATCATGTGGGCGTGGGTTCGATCATGTCCGCTGAAGGCGAAGCTGCCCGGCGGAGCGTTCGTCGCTTTGGTTGGCCCGATCCTTCCTTCATCGTTCTTGACGTCGCTTGGTTCACCGAGTTTGCCATCAGCCCGGATAGGCAGCACCGCCACGGAGCCGCCGAAGTAGTTGGCGACCAGCAGGAACCTGCCGTTCGGATGGAGGCTGACATAGGTGGGGCCCGCTCCGCCAGAACGGACAGTGTTGAGCAGTTCCAGTTTTCCGCTGGGTCGATGAATGCTGAAGGCACTGATGCTGCCTTGCTTGTCGTCGCCGACACGATCGGTTTCGTTGGCGGAGTAGAGGCGGGTGCCGACGGTGTTGATTACCAGGCTGCTGGGACTGGTGCCCATCTCGTGAACGCTGACAGGTGTCATCGCCCCGGTGGTACGGTTGACCTGGAAGAGGTGGATGCCACGACCGTTGCCGGGTGGCAGATCGACCTGCGTGGGCAGGGTATCCTTGAGGGGCGAACTGAAGGTGCCGACGTAGGCGAGGAGGGGTTTGTCCTCTGCTGACGGCTGGGCGTGAAGTGAGTTGCTGTTGAAGAGTGTCGTGCCGGTCAGGGCCATGGTGGATTTCAGGAATGAACGGCGAGATGCTTCATGGGGGATCATGAGACTTTCCTCTTCACCCGTGCTGCCCGCCAACGAGAGAGTCCCATCAGCAGAAGGAAACTGATCAATCCAACGCCAACGCCCGGCAACACGCCGCGGGGAATGACTGGTGGCATCATGGGATTGTCCCAGAGTTCTACCTGCATGCCTCCCCAGGCATTGTTCAAGATTATTAACAATCGTTTACCATCGATCGCAGAGCAAACCCCGATGTTATTCCAAGATCTCCCTAACGCATGCCAGGTTGTTGTTTGCAGCGTATTGACATCAAACAATGCCAATTCTTGGTATCCTTCGTTGGGGGCTCCCCATTTCATCCACTTTAAGAACTCATAATACCATCGATGAATCTGGTTGGGGTGTGTCTTGGACATGCGGTGAATCAAAAGAGATGAAGAACCAGGCAGCCAATAAAGAAGTTGAGGACTAGTGAAGGTAAAAGGCGGGTCCATCACATATTTTGTTTGGCGGGTTGTTCCTTTGTGCCAGTCTATTAGGAACATCTTATCCGCTGTGAGCTTGATGTCAGATAACATCATCAAGCCTTTGCCGAAGACTTCGGGCCATAGAAAGTAATGCCGCACCGGTATCTCGTCTTTGAGTTTCTCGACCATTTCCCCAGGCAACGATACCCTCTCTCCTGTCTTTAAGTCCAACAAGGGTGATTGGATTCCCACACTACTTGTAAGATAAAGATGTTCGCCATCTTCCGTAATAAACGAGTATTCAAAAGGATAGTCAGGATAATCTCGACGTAGTTCGATGTTACGCAGGCTTCCATCAAGCACCAGTAGACTGCTTTTGCTGGTATCAAAACCTGGCGGATTTTTTACCTGCGGGTGAGTGATGGCAAGGAAGCCGCTTCTTCTGGGATATTCTCTCAAACTCATCAGGAAATAGGCATTCTCGATTGGCAACGTATTCAGCAGTTCACCCGTCGTTGTGTCAATGGACTCGATCCACAGTTTACCGTCCTCGTTCACCGCATGTGCTAATATGGCCCCATCTCTGCTAAAGGCGAATTGATGGTATGGCGGAATTCTATCTGAGCCTGGCAAGGTCCATGTGCATATCAGTTTCGCTTGTTGTTCATCACGGTATTTGCGGTGGAAAGAATAAATGTACTTGGGGCTTACTTTGCCCTTCTCATTGCGTTCTTCTACTAAACGGCTTTGTACTGTCAAAATGCTGCCATCGTCGCCACAACCCCAGGCTTTCAGTGCATCTCTTTCAATTCTCTGTTCGGGGAAACGACCCAGGCTCACCCCCGATTCGATGTCCCATAACTGTAGATGGTCGGGCAAATCATTTTTATCAGCACTCACCAGGCCAACGAGGTAGCGTCCATTGGCACTACCTTTGGTTTGATAACAAGTGAATGTATCAGACTGTTGCAGGATTACGCACGGCCACAGCGCCTGCGACAACCATCCTGCCAGACTGCCCAGCAGCACGGCCAATATTCCGTTCCACCAGAGTTTGCGTTTCATGGATGTTCAGAACCAGCCGGGATGGGGAAATACAGAGTGCCTTAAGCAAGAAGTCGGAGACGTGCCCCTGCGGAAGTTACTAAGTTTCCGCCAGTATGCAGGGGGCAGATGAGTACATCTGACCCCTGCCACGGTTTGTTGTTGCAATCAGGAGAGACCTGCGGTCGGGTGAGGTGGCACGGTCGGGAGACCGTGCCACAGCAGTGACCCCGGTCGGAGACCGGGGTCGAGGGATAATCATTGAGTGACGGGGTTGGCCTTACTTCCCTTCCGTCTTCTTATCCTCTTCCGATTCGAGTCGGACGAGCAGGAAGCTTTCCTGTTTCACAGGCCCGAAGTGAACGAGCAGCGGGGCTTCATCCTGCGTAAGGTTGTAAAGCCCTGTCTCAGCGACGACGTTGTCCTTGTCACCGATGCGGAAGGCGACGCGCTGGGTGTCCTTATCGACCTTCCCTTGAATCGCCTGGGTCTGCTCGGTTTCGTAATTGAACATCGTGCCGGAGATGATGCCCTGCTTGTTGACAGCCAGTTGCACCACTCGTGATGGCTCCTTGTCCTTCTCGTTGGTTGAAAGGGCAAAGGTTCCCAGCGGCAGCCACTCGGCATCGTCGGCTTCCTGCTGGTTGGCAGGGGGATCGACGGTCGCCAGGGCGGCGGCGCTCTCAGCGAACTCAGCTGTGGACGAGATCTTGTCGCCGCCAATGAAGACGCTGTTATCCACAAAGGTCACGTTGCCGCCCGTGCCATAGTCGTAGAAGATTGGCTGAGCGAACGAAACGGGCGGTGTGCTCCAGGCAAACCAGGTGTTGAAGACAGGCCAGGCGGGGCGAGTCCACCAGAAGCCCCAGGGATGGAAAGCGAACTGATGGTAATAGTGCCAGCCGCCCGGAGCGAACGGGTGGGCGCCCCACCAGGTAGGCCCGAACCAGCCACGGTTCCACGGACGCATGCCCCAACCGGTGCGGACGCCCATGCCCCAGCCTGTCCAGAATCCCATGCGGGCAGGGTTTCGAGCGCCCCAACCCCACATGTTGGAGTTGGGCCGAACGATGGTGTTGTTCCAGCTTCGGTTGATGTTGTTGATCTGGGTGTTGTTGATGTTGACCCAGCTTGGCCGGTTATTGAAGTTGTTGTTGATGCGGTCGCCGGGGTTGACGGGCCGATTGATGATGGGCCGGTCTGGACGATTGCCGCCGCCACCGGGACGATCGGGACGTTGGATGCCACCACCACCTGCACCGGGACGATCACCATCCTTACCGGGGAAGGTTGGTCGGTTCCCATCTTTGCCAGGGAACGTGGGCCTGTCGCCGTCCTTACCAGGGAGGGTGGGCCGGTTTCCATCTTTGCCAGGGAAGGTGGGCCGGTCGCCATCTTTGCCGGGGAGGCTGGGGCGTTCGATGCCGCCACCCCCTGCGCCGGGACGGTTGCCGCCACCGATACCGGGGCGATTGTCCGCAATACCGCCGGGCAGAGTAGTTGCACCGCCGCCGCCAGGACGAGTGATTCCTCCCTCGCCGCCGGGGGGACGAATGGGTCGATCGAGGCCGAGCCAATCGCCGACACCGCCGGGCGTGGGACGAGTGACGCCACCACCACCGAGGTTCGGGCGATCACCACCACCGATGCCGGGGCGGGTGACGCCGCCAAGGTTGGGTCGATCCCCAGTGCTAGGAAGAGTGGTTGCTCCTCCGCCACCGGGCCGAGTGATGCCGCCGAGATTGGGTCGATCGCCTCCGCCACCGCCTGGGCGAGTCACGCCGCCGATACCTGCTCCGCCGCCGCCATTATTGGGAAGACTGGGGCGAGTGTTGCCGCCGATACCGGGAAGTGAAGTGCCCGGTCGGTTGATCCCGGCACTACCGCCGCCGAGGTTCGGTCGATTGACGTTACCAGGCAGAGTTGTTGCTCCCCCACCGCCGGGCCGATTGATGCCGCCGAGGTTTCCGCCGCCACCGAGATTATTGTTTGGTAGAGAGGGGCGTGTCGTGGGCCGATTCGCACCAAGATTGCCTCCACCCAGGTTGCCTCCACCCAGGTTCGGCTGCGAAGGGCGTGAGGGCAGGTTGGCTGGCCGATTGACCTGTGGCCGTTGCTGACCGATGTTGGGGCTGGGCCGACTCACATTGGGAATGCTGGTGGGCCGGTTGATCTGAGGAGCGGGGCGATTCATGCCCCCGCCACCCATGTTGCCGCGGTTGACAGCGCCGCCTCCGCCATGGAAGCCGCCACCACCCCCGCCGCCGACTCGGCCACCGCCACCACCGCCACGTCCGCCACGCTGGGCATTCAATTCACCGGCAGCGGCCAGCGGTATCAAACAGGTCAGAAGTATCTTGCTGATGTGTCTCATGATGTCACCTTGCTGATGTTGGAAGAAGAGATCACCCCACCCAACCTCCCTTTACCCCACCCACCTTCCCTTGGAAAGGGGAGGAGAACAGAGGGAGGAGATGATGTTACTTGGCTACCGCGGTGGCCTGGCGGACCATCTTGACCACCGGCCCGTTCGGCTGAGGTTCGCCGTCTTCTTCCTGACCAATCACCTGCACGGTGATGGTGTCAGCACCAGTCTTGTTCATGATCTGCATGCCGCTGAGCAGGCTGCCATCGGCATTGGTGTGGTTGAACTTCACTCGCCATTCGCCACCGCTCTGAGACCAGGCGCCTTCGCCGAACGAACCGTCGTGGCTGAAGGTCCAACTGCGGATGCTCTTGCTGCGCGGGTCCCAGGCGATGATCTGCGTGCCCGATTGCGGAGCGTTGTCCCCGGTATCAATGGTGTACTTCTTCAAGAGGAAGTTCCTGCTGTCGCTCCATTTAACTTCACTGGTGACGCTGATGCCTTCGACATCGTCCTTCCAGCTACCGACCATCCAACCGAGATCCTTGAGGCCATCGTAAGGCGTGGCTGGGGTGGCCACCGGGGATTCAGTCGCTTCTTCAACGAGCCACTTTTCGCCATTCTTCATCAAGAGAGTGGTGAAGTTGACGACGTTGGTATCGTCATCGGTCGACCCGGTAATGGTCGCTTCGCCGCTGATGGAAAGCAGATCGGGCTTGATGTAGCGGTAACCCTTAAGGTTCACCGAAAGGCGTGACTTGGGGTTCAGCTTGAAGGTTGCTTCGAAATCGGCCTTGATGGCATCGCGGCCAACCACACGATCACCGGTGGCGGTGTCGGTGCTCGTCCCTTGCTCGGCCCAGAACTCGGAGAGAGCCTTGGCATCATGCTTATTGTAGACCTCGGTGTAATGCTTCAGGATGGCCTGCACCTCGGCATCGGACTTGGCCTCTGCTTGAGCAGTTTGCGGTTTCGACTCACCGGGAGGTTGAGCGTAGATGGTGATGAACGACAACGCCAATACGGCAGTACATAGTGCGGTTGCTAACATTCGTTTCATGAGGAAGACTCCTTAGGGTGTACGTTCATTGTGGCCATACTCCGGCCTGGAAACAATAAGCATAGGTCGTATTCGGGCATATTTCGGAAGTGGATCATTTTCTTCTCTCCCCCTTTCCAAGGGGGAGTCGGAGGGGGTAATTTCCTGGTGAAAGAGAACCCCACCCAACCTCCCCTTGGTAAGGGGAGGAGAATAAATCGACTATCGAAAGTGATCGAGCAGATGGAGCACTTCATCGAAGGCATCAAGCCGCTTCTTCATGAAGTCGTTGCGGGGCGTGATGGGTGATCCGAACTCCAGCACGTTATTCTGTCCTCGGTTTGTGCTGGGCCAGGTGGGCTGTCCTTCTACTTCCGGTCTGCCCGTTTTAGCGAAGGCGTGCCAGTAGTTGCCTACTTTGAATGACATCAAACGATCGGGGTTGCTGAAGAGGTTGTGGTAGGTCTTCGATAAACTCGCTGAGCCAAAGACGAAGACGATCTCGCCGCCATGAGGGACGCCCGGTTCCTTGCCACGAATCTGGTCCGGCACATAGTCGAAATAGTATCGGAAGGCGGGTGATTGCAGGGAATGGGTCTCAGCGATTCGCTTGGCGAAGGTCAGGAAGACCATATCCCGCACAACTTCTCTGCCGTACTGTGCCTCGTCATGAACATCGGGATAGAGTTCTCGGCGGACCAGCTTGAGGATGCCCACATGTTCGACGAGCTTTTTGGGATCGACGCCGAAGGCTTCAGCTACGGAGGCTTCGTTGCTGTTGCTGCCGATGATGAGGGGCACCGGGGCCTGTTTACCCTTCTTGAAGATGTCGAGGATCGGTTCGGGCAGCACCGCATCGCCGGCGACCAGACTCGGCGCTAAAGACAATCCCTTGCCTTTGAGCATCTTCAGCTTGTCAGCGGGAATCGCTTGCAGTTCTTCCAGCGTGGCCTTCTCTCCCGGCAGCCCCATGGCCGTGGCGACGTCGATGCCAATCTTCTCAGCCTGTGCTCTAGTATGGCTAGGCAACCCATACGGACTCTCGGCGATGCCCTTGTGGAAGAGACCACGAGTGTACGGCGATGCAAAGAGGGCCAGCACGCTCTGTGCGCGGTCGATTCCCCGAAAATGGTGACGTTGCCAGGATCACCACCGAAGGCGGCGATGTTCTTTTGAACCCACACCAATGCTGCGATTTGATCCATCAAGCCGAAGTTGATCAGGGTTTTGTCCGCCACTCGTAGTGCCGGATGGGCGAAGAAGCCAAAGTGGCCCAGCCGGTAGTTGATGGTGACGACAACCGCACCACGCTTTGCCAGTGCCGAACCATCGTACAGGGGAGAATTGCCTTCGCCGATAGTGAAGCCTCCGCCATGAATCCAGACCATGACGGGTAGCTTGGCATCAGCCTTGGGTTTGGGTGTCCACACATTGAGATAGAGGCAGTCTTCACTCTGCGGGCCGTCGCCACTGGCTCCTTCGATCTTGGCGGGAGGTTGCGGGCAGGCATTGCCGAAGGTGTCAGCCTTGCGCACACCCTCCCAGGGACTCAGGGCATGAGGCACTCGCCAACGCCACTTACCAACAGGTGGAGCAGCGTAGGGGATGCCTTTGAAGACGGCGACTGGCCCTTCAACTACGCCTTGTACCAAGCCGGCACTGGTCTTCACCAACGGCCCATCTGCTACTGCAAGTTTGTCGGCGTGGCTGGAACCACTCCCGGTGATGATGGCAACAAGACAAAGCAGCATCCGATAACGATTCATTTTGATCCGCCTCGACAAATAGTAGATACTCTCTGGCAGATACTTTATGACATAGGTAACCATAGTCGTCCTCGTCGTGATCCTGGTTAATATGGGGGCCCTGATGTTTCGCTCGCTGCCATTCGTGCTGCTCCTGTTACTCTTCACCTCATCAAGAATCCCGGCTGAGGACCCTCCCCGAAAGCCCAACATCATTTTGATCCTGACCGATGATCAGGGTTACGGCGACCTTGCCTGTCATGGCAATCCCATAATCAAGACACCGAACCTGGATCGGCTGCATCGGGAGAGCGTGCGCTTTACCGATTACCATGTCAGCCCGACCTGTGCTCCGACACGGGCAGCACTGCTCACTGGGCGGCATGAGTTCAAGAATGGTGTGACTCATACCATCAACGAACGGGAACGGTTGACGCTGAAGGCAACGACATTGCCCCTGTTGCTCAAATCGGCAGGCTACACTACGGGCATCTTTGGCAAGTGGCATCTGGGCGATGAAGATGAGTATCAGCCCGGTCGGCGGGGGTTTGATGAAGTCTACATTCATGGGGCAGGGGGTATTGGCCAATCGTACCCCGGCAGTTGTGGCGATGCTCCGGGTAACAAATACTTCAACCCAGTCCTCCGTCACAATGGCACGTTCATCAAGACGGCTGGCTACTGCACCGATCTCTTCTTTGAGAAGGCCAGTTCGTGGATCGAAGTCAATAAAGGGAAGCAGCCCTTCTTTGCTTACATCACCCCGAACGCACCCCATGCCCCACTCGATTGCCCGCCCGGTTCCGATAGTCCGTATCAAGGCAAGGTGCCAGCCGACGTGGCCAAGTTCTATGGCATGATCACCAACATTGATGCCAATGTTGGAAAGCTGTTGAGCAAGCTGAAGGAATGGAATATTGAGAACGACACGCTTGTGATCTTCATGACCGACAATGGCACGGCCAGCGGTGAAGGGGTATTTAATGCCGGCATGCGGGGGAAGAAGAATACGCCGTACACGGGAGGGACTCGAGTGCCCAGCTTCTGGCGTTGGCCGGGTGTGTTCCCGCAGGGTGTGGATGTAACGCAGCTCACGTGTCACTGGGATGTCGTGCCGACGCTCACGGAACTAGTCGGGCTGAAACTGGAAGGCGAAGTAGCGAAGCAGGTTGAGGGGCGAAGTCTGGTGCCGCTGCTGAAGGACAGCAAGGCCGATTGGAATAACCGCACGTTCATTACCCACGTCGGTCGTTGGCCACGCGGCAAAGCTGAAGAAGGTAAGTATGCCGGGGCCAGCATCCGAGATGTTCGTTGGCACCTGGTCTTCAAGTCGGCGGACAAGAAGGAACTGTTCGATCTTTATAACGATCCGGGTGAACAGACTGACGTAGCGAGCAAGAACCCGGAGATCGTCAGACGGATGACTCAAGCCTTCGATATCTGGTGGGAGGAGACGACCCCACTGCTCGTGAATGAAGCTGCCATCGGGCCAAGCGTCAATCCGTTACGTGCTGCGTACTGGAAACAATATGGTGGCCCGGGGCCGAATAATGTTCCGCCTCCGAAGCCATGATGCTAAAGTATCCAAGCCTGCCTTCAACACCCGTGGCAGGGGGCAGATGTACTCATCTGACCCCTGCATGTTGTCAATAATCTTGCACGGTCCGCAGGGGGCAACGGAGTACCGTTGACCCCTGCCACGTTGTGTTACCACCTGAGGTTCTGATGTTATCTGACACTCGTCGCTGGCTGGCTGCTTTCGTCCTCGCACTCTGCTGCCTGATCGCGGGACTCGTTCTGAATGAAGCAGTGAGCCAGGACAACGTCACTGTCGGTCGCCAAAAGGATGGCCGTGTCGTGGTGCCGACGAACCAGGTGTTGCAACCGGCAGGGAAGCAGGTCGAGTTCCCAGGCAGGCCGGTTGACCTGACGATGATCGACGACGGGCAGACTCTGGTCGTCAAGAACTTCAAAGACCTGACCTTCATCGATGTCGCTAGCGGCAAGGTCAAGCAGACCCTCGTTTCTCCCGTCGGCTTCAGCGTCGTCGGCCTGCTGGCCGAGAAGGATTCGATCTATGTGACCGACGCCAAGGATCACCTGCGGATTGCCAGGCGGGGAGCGAACGGTGCTTATGCCTGGGCTAACCCCATGACCGTTCCCAAACCCAAGGTCGGCGGCTCGCCCAACCCGGCCGGCATCACGCAAGCTGCCGACAATATAGTCTGGGTCGTCTCCACTCGTGGCAACTGCGTTCACCTGATGGATGTGCCGAACAACAAGGTGCTGCAAACGATCAACGTCGGCGTTGCTCCCTACATGACTTGCAGCCCTAAACCTGGCGTGCTCTACGTCAGCAACTGGGGCGGCGATCATCCCAAAGAAGGTACAACCACTGCCCCCTCCTCGGGCACCGACGTTCAAGTCGATTCCCGTGGTATCGCCAATCAGGGCACCGTCTCGGTCATCAAAGATAACAAAGTAGAGAAAAGCATCCGTGTCGGTCTGCATCCCAGCAGCATGATCGCCAATCGTGCCGGCAGCTTGCTCTTCGTCGCCAACGCCAACAGCGATACGGTTTCGGTGATTAGTACCGACAACAATGAAGTCGTCGAAACCATCCTGTGCCGTCCCGAAGGTCGACTTCCGTTTGGCAGCGGCAGCAATGCTTTGGCGCTCACCGGCGATGGTACTACTCTTTACGTCGCCAACGGCACCAACAACTGCCTCGCTGTCGTGCAACTCGGATCCCTGGCGAGAGGCCTCAAACAGGAGAAGCCGGAGCCGAGCCGGCTGAAGGGCCTCATCCCCACGGGTTGGTATCCCGGCGCTGTTCGACTTTCAACCGATGATAAGAAGTTGTTCGTCGCCAACATCAAGGGCGTGGGTTCGCTCAGCTTGCAGAGGCCGAGCGATAAGGCTCCGCGTGCTGAAGAGAAGGGGAGAAACTCACACGATCATCTCGGTACCGTTTCAATCATTGACGTGCCCGATGATGCCCAACTGGCCAAGTACACTCAGATCGTCAACGAGAACAACCGCCTCAACTACAGCCTCGCTGGTCTCGATAAACCACGTCCCGAAGCGGTAGCGCGTACAGTGCCCGAACGCCATGGCGAACCCTCGGTGATCAAGCATGTCATCTACGTCATCAAGGAGAACCGCACCTACGATCAGGTCTTTGGCGACATGAAGGAAGGCAACGGCGACCCGAACCTCGTCCTGTATGGCGAGGATGTAACCCCCAACCATCATGCCCTGGCAAGAGAGTTCACCCTCTTCGATAACTTCTATTGCAGCGGCGTGCTCAGTGCTGATGGCCATCAGTGGGTCAATGAGGCTTACGTCACCGATTATCTGGAGAAGTCGTTCGGCGGCTTCACCCGCAGCTATCCCTATGAAGGGGGCGATCCGCTCGCCTTCGCCAGCAGCGGATTCCTCTGGGATAACGCTCTCGATCGCAAGCGAACCTTCCGCAACTACGGCGAGTTCGTGAAGGTGATCCCTCCCAAGGGTTCCACCTGGACCGACATGTACAACGACTACAAGACCGGGGCGATGAAGATTCCCGTTGAGGGGAAGGTCAACGTCGAGAGGCTTCGCCCTTACACGCATCCCACCTATCCCGGCTTCGTGCTGACCATCCCCGATGTCTACCGGGCCAAGTTGTTCATCGATGATTTAAAAAAGTATGAACAGCAGGGCGACTTCCCGAACCTGATCTACCTCTATCTGCCCTGCGATCACACCGCAGGCACCCGGCCTGGTCTGCCGACGCCCCGTGCCACGGTGGCTGATAACGATCTCGCCCTCGGTCAGGTGGTCGAAGCGGTGAGTAAGACGAAGTTCTGGAAGGATACCTGCTTCTTCGTCGTCGAGGACGATCCGCAGAACGGTTTCGATCACGTTGATGCCCACCGCACCGTTGCCCTCGTCATCAGTCCGTATACGAAACGCCGCTATGTCGATTCGACATGTTATAACCAAACGGGCATGGTGAAGACGATCGAACTCATCCTCGGGCTGCCTCCCATGAACCAACTCGATCTGTCAGCGACGGCGATGCGGAACTGCTTCATGGATAAGCCTGATCTGACCGGCTACACCGCCAAGGCTGCCCGCATTGCCCTCGATGAGATGAACCCGGCAGCATCGAAGTTGAAGGGGCAGGCATTGCACTGGGCGAAGAAGTCGATGGAACTCGACCTCGATGACGCTGACGAAGCAGATGAGGACACGTTCAACCGCATCCTCTGGTTCGCGGCGTATGGGGAGAGCAGGCCCTATCCGGAGAAGTTTGCGGGGGTAAGAAGGAGGAACCGTAGCAGATGTTGGTGTTCACGATTTATCGTGTTGTGAGATGAGCGTCTTTCCGGCAGACACGATGAATCGTGAACACCAACTCATGCAATCGCCTTCACTGTGTGACGTGATCTCTATTCTTGCAAGGTACACGCTGGCTGTATTAGATGGTTGAACTTTCCCTCTTGCACTAACTCAGTCACTGCCTGAATATCCGGGGCGAAGTAGCGGTCGTGATCGAAGAACTGGACTTTCTGGCGGATCAATCCTCGAGCTTGCTCCAGCAGCGGCGAGGTCTTGCAGGGCAACCGGAAGTCAAGCCCCTGAGCGGCGGCGAGGAGTTCGATGGCGACGATGCTGCCTGAGTTGTAAGCCATGTCGAGCAGACGACGACCGGCGAAAGTGGCCATCGAGACGTGATCTTCTTGATTGGCCGAGGTAGGGATGCTGTCGACCGAAGCGGGATGTGCCAGCGATTTGTTCTCGCTCACCAGAGCAGCGGCGGTCACCTGGGCGATCATGAAGCCTGAGTTGACGCCACCGTTTTCAACGAGGAAGGGTGGCAAGCCGGAGAGGTTCTTGTCGATGAGCAAGGCAGTGCGGCGTTCGGAGAGCGAGCCTATTTCTGCCAGCACGAGGGCGAGGTTATCAGCGACGAGGGCGACGGGTTCCGCATGGAAGTTGCCGCCGCTGATGATCTCGTCAGTATCAGCGAAGATGAGCGGGTTATCGGAGACGCCGTTGGCTTCGGTGGTGAGGATGCCTGAAGCGTGGCGCATCTGCATCAGACAGGCGCCCATCACCTGGGGTTGGCAGCGAAGCGAGTAGGGGTCCTGCACTTTGTCACAGCCCTCATGCGACTTCTCGATCTCACTGTGATCGAGAAGCGTTCGATAGGCTTTGGCTACCTCCATCTGACCGGAGAGGCCACGCACTTCATGGACGCGGGCATCGAACGGCTTGCGGCTACCCTGGGCTGCTTCGACCGACATTGCCCCGGCGACGAGGGCGGAGTGAAAGATATCCTCAGCGGCGAACAGGCCTTGAAGAGCGAAGGCTGTCGAGACCTGAGTACCGTTGAGCAGTGCCAGCCCTTCCTTCGGGGCGAGGGTGAAAGCAGCCATGCCGATGCGTTGCATGGCTTCGTGCCCGGTGATGATCTGATCGTGATGCCGGCCCTCCCCTTCGCCGATGAGTATCAGAGCGAGATGGGCCAAGGGTGCCAGGTCGCCCGAAGCACCGACCGAACCTTTCTCCGGGATGACAGGATAGATATGTTCGTTGAACAGCTTCACCAGCGCTTCGATCAACTCCCTTCGCACACCGGAATGTCCACGGGCCAGGCTGTTGATCTTGAGAGCGAGAATGAGCCGCACCGTGGAATCATCGATGGGCTTACCCACCCCGGCGGCGTGGGACAGCACGATGCTGCGCTGCAACAGTTCCAGTTCTTCCGGGGCGATGCGCGTGTTGGCGAGCAAACCGAACCCGGTGTTCACCCCATACACAGTGCGGCCTTCGGTGAGCACTCGCTTCACACAATCATGGGCAGCATCGATAGCGGCGAAGCAACCGGGGGATAAGCTCAAGCACAAAGAGGCATCACGAGAGATCGACTTGAGCTCAGCCAGCGTCAGGGTGCCGGGTTTCATCACGATGGTGTTCATCGCTTGCCTCCCATTCCTAACATGGTTGGCATCGGCAGGTCGAGCTTCTGTTGACGGGCCGTCTGTTGAGCCAGTTCATACCCGGCATCAGCATGACGCATCACGCCGGTGGCAGGATCATTCCACAACACCCGCTTAATCCGCTGGGCCGCCGCTTCGGTGCCATCGCAAACGATGACTACGCCGGCATGCTGGCTGAAGCCCATCCCCACGCCGCCACCATGATGCAGCGAGACCCACGTGGCCCCCGAAGCGGTGTTGAGCAGAGCGTTGAGCAAAGGCCAATCGGAAACAGCATCCGATCCATCCATCATGCTTTCCGTTTCCCGATTGGGGCTGGCGACAGAACCCGAATCGAGGTGATCTCTGCCGATAACAATGGGGGCATCGACTTCGCCCTTCGCCACCATTTCATTGAAGGCGAGGCCAAGCCGGGCACGATCCTTGAGGCCGACCCAGCAGATGCGGGCGGGCAGTCCCTGAAACTGAATGCGTTCCCGGGCCATCTTGAGCCAGTGATGTAGGGCCGGGCTATCGGGCATGAGTTCCATGACCTTGGCATCGGTGCGGTAGATGTCTTCGGGGTTGCCCGACAAGGCTACCCAGCGAAACGGGCCGACGCCTTCGCAGAAGAGTGGCCGAACGTAGGCAGGCACGAAGCCTGGGAAGTCGAAGGCGTTCTTGACGCCAGCTTCGTAGGCCATCTGCCTGATGTTGTTGCCATAGTCAAAGGTGGCTGCTCCTCGTTTCTGGAGTTCGAGCATCGCCTGGACCTGAACTGCCATCGAAGCCTTGGCCGCTTGAATCACCTTGTCGGGATTCTGTTCTCGCTCTTGTTTACATTGAGCGAGCGTCCATCCTTGGGGAAGGTAGCCATTGAGCGGATCGTGAGCGCTGGTCTGATCGGTCACCGCATCGGGCTGAATTTTTCGCTTCACGATCTCCTGAAAGACATCAGCAGCGTTGCCGAGCAAACCGATAGAGACAGCACGCCCTGCTTTCTTGGCTTCATCGAGCATCGCCATAGCTTCATCGAGCGTAGCAGCTTTCTTATCGAGGTAGCGAGTACGAAGTCGGAAGTCGATCCGGGTCTCATCGCATTCCACAGCCAGGACACTGAACCCGGCCATGGTGCCTGCCAGGGGTTGAGCGCCGCCCATGCCGCCAAGGCCACCGGTGAGGATCCACTTGCCCTGCACCTTGCCGTCGAAGTGTTTCTTGCCCATCGAGACGAAGGTTTCGTAGGTGCCTTGAACAATGCCCTGGGTGCCAATGTAGATCCAACTGCCAGCCGTCATCTGGCCATACATCATGAGGCCGAGTTTATCGAGGTGATGGAAGTGTTCCCAGGTGGCCCAGTGGGGTACGAGGTTGGAGTTGGCGAGCAACACTCTCGGTGCGTCGGCATGGGTCTTGAACACGCCGACGGGTTTGCCCGATTGGATGAGGAGTGTTTCGTCTGCTTCCAATCGCTTGAGCACTTCAACGATCTTGTCGAAGCATTCCCAGTTTCGGGCCGCTCGACCGATGCCGCCGTAGACGACGAGTTCGGTGGGCCGCTCCGCTACCTCAGCATCGAGGTTGTTCATGAGCATCCGCATCGGGGCTTCGGTCAGCCACGATTTGCAGGATAGGGTCGTGCCCCGTGGCGCTCGAATCTTGCGTGCAGGATCAATGCGGTTGTTGGCGGTCATGGTGAAACTCGGAGAGGTTGCCAATGTCGTGCCAGGTGCCAGAGGATACGGGCAGCCACCCGGGCAGCGGCTTGGTCGTGATCGAGCGGGGGGTTGTATTCCACCATATCGGAGGCGATCAGTTTGCCTGACTGCGCGATGAGGCTGATCAATCGCAGAACGACTTCCAGTGCAACGCCCACGGGGGCCGGGGCGCTGACAGCACTCATCGTGGAGAGAGGCAGCACATCGAGATCGATGCTGAGGTAGATTACGTCCACCTGGTTCATCAGCGTCTGGATCGTGCTCAAGGCATTCGTGTATCTATCCAGGGACAATTCTTCGTCGGTGACCCAGTTGGCCCGAAGCGTGGTGGCCCGATCGAAGAGTGCCGCGGTGTTGGCTGCTTCAGCGATACCCAGACACAGATAGTGGAACGGTCGGCCATTCGCCTGGCACCAGTCAGCCATCTGGGCGAACGGGGTGCCTGAGTGGGGCAGGGGACCGGGGCGGAGATCGAAGTGGGCATCGATATTGATGATGCCAATGGTCTTCTGTGGGACATGGGCGATGAGACCCTGAAAGGTGCCCCAAGCGGTTTCGTGGCCACCCCCCATAATAAGGGGACGCTGACCTGCCTTCAGCAGCTTGGCGACTTGCTTGCCCAATGCCTGTTGTGCTACTTCGAGTTCACCCGAGGAACAGTGAACATCGCCTGCATCATAGACCGGTGTCGTCTGATGCCAGGCGAGATTGCTCAGTGCCTGTCGAATAGCTGGTGGAGCCGAGGCTGCTCCGGTGCGGCCTTGATTGCGTCGCACCCCTTCATCGCAGCAGAAGCCTACGAGGGCGATGCCGGGCGGAGAGTCGGTCTGCCAGGCTTGGATCTGCTGATGCCAGCGCTGAGCCCGAGTGCCCTCCGCTACTGTATCATCCCTGCCTTTCCATCGATCAGGTGGTGACATGGTTGCCTCGATAGATGCGGGTGGCCAGTCGATTGACTCCGAGGGAACAGACAATCTCAGCGGGGTGATCGATATCCCAGATCAACAGGTCAGCTTTCTTGCCGACAGTGATGGTGCCATGCGTCGCTTCCCGGCCTAGGGCCTTGGCTGCGACACGGGTAGCACCGACCAGCGCTTCTTCGGGTGTCAGGCCAAAGAGGACGCAGGCCATATTCATGGCTAACCGAATGGAGGCAAAGGGCGAGGTACCGGGGTTGAAGTCGGTCGCCACTGCCATGGGTACCTTCGCCTGTCGCAGCTTCTCAACCGGGGGCTTCTGCTGTTCACGAAGGAAGTAGTAGGCCCCGGTGAGCAGCACCGCTACTGAGCCAGAGGAAGCGAGGGCTTCGACCCCGGCATCGTCGAGATATTCGAGATGATCGGCTGACCTGGGCTGGAACTGGGAGAGTGCTGCGGTGCCATGCAGATTGGAGAGCTGTTCGACGTGTCCCTTTACAGCGAGGCCATGGTGCCGGGCTGCCTGCCAGATGCGCTGCGACTGGGGGACACTAAAGGCGATCTTCTCGCAGAAGACATCGACCGCTTCGGCCAGCTTATTAGCAGCGACCTGGGGGATGATCTGATTGACAATCAAATCAACGTAGTCATCAGCACGGCCTGCATACTCAGGCGGAACACTGTGAGCAGCGAGCAGGGTTCGTGACACTTCGATGGGCAACGTCTCGCCAATACGTCGTGCAACTCGCAGCATTTTGATTTCATCATCAAGCGTCAGCCCATAGCCCGACTTGATTTCCAGCGTGGTCACCCCTTCGGCCAGCATCGCTTTAGCACGGGTTAGCGAGACTTGAAAGAGTTCCTCTTCGGAGAGTGCACGAGTGCTGCGAACAGTATTGAGAATGCCGCCACCCTGTTTAGCGATCTCGGTGTAGGGCACGCCGTTCAGCCGTTGTTCCCATTCTTTGACACGGGTGCCACCGAACACAAGATGGGTGTGGCAATCGGTCAAGCCGGGAGTAATCCACTTCCCCTTAACATCATGCACCGTCTCGGCATCGGAAGTTTTGAGTTCATGGCTGGGAACGATGGCAGCGATGAGGCCATCACGAACGACGATGGCGTGATCCAACAATGCTCCATAGGACTCAGGACGCTGGGCATCCATCGTGGCGACGTTGGCGTGAACATAGGCTGTCGTGGTAGAGGTCATGAGGACACTTTTGACTTGGGAGGGCGAGGCTCCTGCCGAGCTTCTTAACTTCGCAAACAGCTCGGCAGGAGCCTCGCCCTCCCGATACCCTTGCTCTGCATCTTACTGTTTGACAGGTCAACAAGGCGAGGGGATCGTGGCGAATTGAGTTGAAGTCTTTTCCTTCGATGGCGAGAATAGTTTTCATCACTCCTCAATTTGGAAACCACATGATCACGTTACTGACGCTGGCACTCATCACGTTCACACTAGCACCTGACGAAAAGAGCCGCATCGTCCGTGAAGAGATCGAATGGCTCGACGTCTGGGTGCCCGGCAACAGCAACAAGACGCTGCCCAAGGTGCTGCTCATCGGCGATTCGATGGCACGGGGCTACTACAAGGAAGTGGAAGAAAAGCTCAAGGGCAAAGCGGTCGTCGGTCGGCTCACTACTTCCAAGAGCCTGGGCGATCAGGCCTATCTCGACGAAGTGAAGTTGATCCTCGGGCAAACCCGTTTCGATATCGTTCATGTCAACAATGGTCTACATGGCTGGGGATACACCGAGGCGGAGTATGCTGCTGCGTTGCCGGAATTGCTCAAGACGATTCGGGCTAGTGCGCCTCATGCCAAGGTGATCTGGGCAGCCACCACGCCGATGCGGCAGGCGGATAAGCTCAATACCTTCTCCGATAAGAACGATCGGGTGAAGCAGCGTAACGACCTTGCTGCCAAACTCATGGCCCAGGAGTCGATTCCTACTGATGACCTCTACTCGGTCATTGCAGATAAACCGGAGTGGTACTCTCGTGATGGGGTGCATCTCAATGCCAAGGGTGTATCTGCCTTGGCGACGCAGGTGGCAGAGACGATTCGACCTGTTTTGTCGTCACTGGACAAGAACAGAAAATAATCTGTCACAACGACGATATTGGTCCGAATAAGCTGAGGGATAGCTATTTTAACGAGGTAAATCCATGCTGCGTTCTCTGATGACTTTCTCGGTTCTAGCTCTGATCAGCTTCACAAGTTGGGGGCAGGAAGCTGGCACGCCCAAGCATCTGGTCGAAGCCAGAAAGCTTCTTAAACAAGTCGATCTCAACAACACCAGTTACAAGCATGGTGCTCCTGAAATCACCTGGCAGGGAACCTGTGCCTCGCACACCGATTGCAGCGGGTTTATCGATGGGCTGCTTGCTCATACCTATGGCTACGACGATGATGCCTTCAAGAAGTGGTTTGGCAGTCGTCGTCCGACTGCTGCCAGGTATCACGATGCCATCGTGGAGGGCAAAGGGTTTAGTCAGGTCAAGAATGTGAGCAAGGTGCTGCCCGGCGACTTCATCGCTGTCAAGTATCTGCATCGCAAGGATAACACCGGGCATGTCATGCTGGTCGCTGAGGCGCCGAGCGCATTGCAGCGAAGAAGCCTCTCGTCGATGGCACGGAGCAGTGGGAAGTCACCGTGATCGACAGTTCGCAATCAGGGCACGGCAACACCGATACCCGCCACCACAAGGGCAAGGATGGGAAGGATCACGATGGGCTGGGGCAGGGGGTGCTTCGCCTTTACACTGATAAGCAAGGGCATGTTGCAGGGTTCTCCTGGAGCACGCTCGGCGCTTCCAAGTTTATCGAGCCTGCTGAGGAGCAAGTGGCGATCGGACGCCTGGCGAAGTAGCATAACTTCAGAAACGGGAATGGCATTGAGCGAAGTTCTTGGGTATGCTGGTGATCTCTCCCCGCCTGACTCCCCCGCCATGAATCCTCGACACAATCACAGCCACGCCTTTGAGCTACTCCGGCCACATGCCCGGGAGGGCGTCTCCGTTTCAACTCGGCGGAATTTCCTCAAGGCGAGCCTGGCAGGTCTCGGCGGGTTGAGTGTGCCCGCTTTGTTGCAACAGCGGGCGTTAGCCGCCGAACGTGGGAAGTCGATCTCCAGCCGTAAGAGTGTGATCCTCCTGTGGATGTCAGGCGGGCCGAGCCAGATCGATACCTGGGACCCGAAGCCGAGCCGACCGCTGCAGAACCGTGGGCCGTTCGGGGTGATCCGTACCAAGCTGCCGGGGGTGTTCGTCTGCGAGCATCTGCCCAAGCAGGCGGCTATGCTGGATAAGTTCACGATCATCCGTTCGGTCGATGCGGATAAGAGCAACCATGAGCCGAACGTCGTCTTCCAGACCGGCAACCTCGAAGCGGAGCCACGCCTCAACCCGATTGGTCATCTCTACCCGGCGATCGGCTTGATCGTCTCGAAGCATCATGGGGCGAATCAGCCTGGCATGCCGCCCTATGTGTCGTTCCATCGCTCGCGAAACCACGTCGCCTTTGCCGGCTACCTCGGCATGGAGTACGATCCGTTCCCCGGCAACCTCGCCTGCAATCTGCCGATCTACGACAACGTCGGCAAGGACACGGGCCGGATCTCGAAGGCGAACCTCTTCCAGGCAGCCAAAGGAATGACGCCCACTGAGATGACGCAGCGGCTGACCCTTTCGCAACAACTTGATAATCTTCGTCGGGAGATCGATTCCAGCGGTGCGATGTCAGCCATGGATCGGTACCAGCAGCAGGCGGTGGAACTGGTGCTGGGTGGCAAAGCGAGGGCAGCGTTCAACCTCAACGAGGAACCGGCCAAGAACCGTGAACGCTACGGCAAGCATCTCTGGTGCCAGCAGGCGCTGATGGCCAGGCGGCTGGTGCAGGCGGGCGTGGCTTTTGTCACCATCGATCTCAATTATCATCCTGCCTCCGGCACCTGGGATACGCACGGCGACAACATCCCGCCTTACGGTGGCATCAGCAAGGGCTTGAAGCCGTTGCTACCCCTGTTCGATCATCTCATCACCACGCTGGTGAGCGATCTACAGGAACACGATCTGCTCGATGATGTGCTGGTGATTGCCATGGGCGAGTTTGGCCGCACGCCTCAGATGGGCACGCAGGAGAGTACCGATGGCCGCAACCATTGGCCGAACATCATGTCGATGTGTTTGGCGGGCGGCGGCCTGCGTCATGGGCAGGTCATTGGCGAATCGGAGCAGGATGGCGGGGCGATCAAGTCGAACCCATAACTCCCAGTGATCTAGCTGCTACCATTTATCAGCACATGGGCGTGCCGCTCGATACGATGTATCTCGATCCGACGGGTAGGCCAAGGGCGGTCGTTGATACGGGCAAGCCGATTGCGGAGTTGTTTTAGGTCGCTGCTCCTCCTCATCCCCAGCCCCTCTCTCTCCGGGGGAGAGGGGAGAAAGATATTATCATGCAGTCCGTACATCGTCGTCAATTCATTGCCACTAGCGTCTTCGCCATGCCGGCTCTGGCGTATGGCCGTGTTGTGGGGGCCAACGAAACGGTCAGGCTCGGCATCATGGGGATGAGCCGGGGCAAAGACCTGGCGAGCAACTTCGCCAAGACACCGCACGCGGAGATAGCCACCATCTGCGATGTTGATCAGAAGCGATTGGCAACAGCAGCAACAGCTGTGGAAAAGATGATTAGCAAGCCACCGGACACGACCAGTGACTTCCGCAAGATGCTCGATGATAAGACCATCGATGCCCTGGTCTGTTCAGCACCGAACTTCTGGCACGCCCCCGCCAGCATCCTGGCTTGTGCAGCGGGCAAGCATGTGTATGTCGAGAAGCCTTGCAGCCACACGCCGCAAGAGGGAGTCTGGCTCGTCGCTGCTGCCCGCAAGCACAACAAGAAAGTGCAGATGGGCAACCAGCGCCGCAGTTCAGCGGTCTATCGGGAAGCGATGGTAGCACTCAATGAAGGTGTCATCGGCAAAGTGACGCTGGCCAAGTGCTGGTATGGGGCTGACCGCAAGTCGATCGGCACCGGCAAACCCGCCGCGGTACCCGCCCATATCGATTACGAACTCTGGCAGGGGCCGGTCGTTCGCAAGCCCTATCAGGATAACGTCGTTCACTACAACTGGCACTGGTTCTGGCACTGGGGCAACGGTGAACTGGGGAACAATGGCATCCACATGCTCGACCTATGCCGCTGGGGTCTGGGCGTGATCCATCCCAGCCTGGTGACCTCGTCGGGTGGACGTTACCACTTCCAGGACGATCAGCAGACTCCCGATACGCACATCGTCACGTTCGATTTTCCCTCGAAGCAGAGCATCGTCTGGCAGGGACTCAGTTGCGTCAACTTCCACCCGGAGAACAACGCTGATGTCGTCTTCCATGGCGACAAGGGCACGATGATCCTGCGCAGCGGTGGCTACACGATTACCGATCCCAAGAACAAGGAAGTCAAGAAAGTGCCAGGTCCCACCGGTGATGTGCCGCACCTGACCAATTTCATCCAGGCGGTACTAGAGAATGTACCGCTCAATTCCGAGATCGAGGAAGGCCATCGCAGTACGCTGCTTTGTCAGCTGGGGAACATTGCCCATCGAACCACTCATGCGATCGAGTGCGACCCGGCCACCGGGCAACCACGGGATGCAGCAGCAAAGGCGTTGTGGACGAAGGAGTACGCCCCCGGCTGGGAACCTGTTGTTTGATGGGAGTTGTGGCAGGGGTCAGTTGTACTCAACTGCCCCCTGCGAATTGGCGAAAGAGTTGAACATGCCGCAGGGGGCAACGGAGTACCGTTGACCCCTGCCACGACTTTTACCCTATCTACACCGTCTCGAATCCCGATCGTTGCTTGCGACCCAGCCACGCATTCGCCTCAGCATCGCCCACGATCTGTTCCGTCGAAGGGTTCCATTTCAGGTCACGCCCCAATCGAATGGCAATGTTCGACAGATGGCACGTCGTCAGCGCCCGGTGATGGCTCCATACATCCGAAACGGGCACCGAACGATCTCGGCAGCACTCGATGAAGTTGCCCATGTGCGAATCGAGCCGTTTGCCTTTTCGTAGCTTCACCAGTACGGCCTGTTCAATCGGGTTCTTCTTCAGTTCATCCACCGGTTCGCCCGTCAGCTTGCTGCGGCTGACGAAGAACTTGCCGTTCTCGCCCTCGAAGAGAATACCATTGTCGAAGCCCAGGTCGGGGGCATTGTCCCGAATGTTGATCTCGACACCATTGGCGAACTGGCAGCGAATGTTGAACGTCATGGCGGTGTTGTACTGGTCATCAGCGGTGGGCATGCCTTTGTCCATCTTTAGCGGATGTGTCGCTGAAACCACCTGGATCGAAACAGGGCCCGACTGATCCATGCCGATAGCCCACTGGGCGATGTCGACGTGGTGAGCGCCCCAGTCGGTCAGCTTGCCGCCACTGTATTCGTACCACCAGCGGAAGTTGCCATGCCCACGTTCCTTGATGAACTCGACATCGGGGGTCTGGCCGAGCCAGACGTTCCAGTTGAAGTTGGCGGGCGGTTTGGTCTTGGCGAACGGCCCACCCTTGGGCCCGCCGCCGATAGCGCACGTCACTCGCTTCACCTTGCCGATGCGACCGCCTTGCACCATAGCTACCGCTTTGAGGAACATGTTGTTGTCCTCACTGCGTTGTTGGGTGCCCACCTGCAGCACCCGGCCCGTCTGCTTGGTCACCTGACAGAGCAGTTTGCCTTCGTCGATCGTCAGCGTCAATGGCTTCTGACAATAGACATCCTTCCCGGATCGCATGGCATCGACAGTGATCTTGGTATGCCAGTGATCGGGCGTGCTGACGGTGACGATATCGATATCCTTGCGGTCGAGCAGCTTGCGGTAGTCTTCGTAGATTTCAGCCTTGCCGCCGGCGATGTCCTTGTTGGCTGACTCGGCATGGCCACGATCAACGTCGCAGACCGCCACGATGTCGCCGTAGCGTTTGGCAGCGCTGGCATCGCCGCGCCCCATACCGCCGTTGCCGATGCAGCCGACTCGGGGCCGGGCGTTGGGGGATTTGGTGTCATCAGCCATCGTGCGGCCAGTGGGGATCATCATTGCCCCGGCAGCGGCACCACACACGGAAAGAAAGTCACGACGAGAGGTGGAAGACATCAGAAACTCCGAAGAGGGGAAGAGCAGGCAGGAATACCATCTGACCAGTTCGGATGGTGATGGTCAAGGGTTTTCGGAGGGAAGTGAAGAATCGGAAGGTGATGTCGGTTCGTAAATAAGCCAGCCAAAGGTCAAATAGAAACCACACTTAAATAACACGATCACCAGTATCACCATCGGGAGATTGATCACGTCGAAGTAACATGCGATGAAAAAGATGATTGGAATCATTAGTAGAAGAACGATGCCACACAGTCTTTTCCAACCACGATTACTCATAAGAGACATTCTAACTGAGCCTCGGTATCGCTGCAATTGTCAATCGATCCTGTCGTAAATGGCAAAAACGAAGATAACCTGGATAGCACCAGAATCTGTTTGTCATCAAAATCCCCACCGGGTATTCTGTATCCTCCCACCTAGATCAAGGCCCACCCATGTTGCATCGTCTCGGTTGTTTACTGCTCATTGCTTGTGTACTCCTTACCGCCTCTGGCTCCGTCGCTGAACAGAACTCCTCAGACGTTCCCAAGGGCGAGGTGAAGAAATACACCTTCGAGAAGAGCAAGGTCTTCCCAGGCACCACCCGAGACTACTGGGTCTATGTTCCCAAGCAGTACGATGGCAAGACGCCTGCCTGCGTCTATGTCAATCAGGATGGCATCCAGTACAAGGCCCCGGAGGTCTTTGATCAACTCATTCACTCCAAGGAAATGCCCGTCACCATCGGTATCTTTGTGACACCCGGTGTCGTGAAGGCCAAGAGCGATCAGGCCCTGGCACGTTATAACCGCAGCTACGAATACGATGGGTTGGGCGATAGTTATGCTCGTTTCCTTCTCGATGAACTGCTCCCTGATGTCGAAACAAGGAAGGCGGGTGATGGCCGAGAGATTAAGCTGTCGAAGAACGGCAATGATCGTGCCATCGGCGGAGCGAGCAGCGGAGCGATCTGTGCCTTCACCGCTGCCTGGGAACGGCCCGATGCGTTCCAGCGCGTCTTCAGTGCCATCGGCACCTATGTCGGCTTGCGGGGTGGCAACGTCTACCCGACCCTCATCCGCAAGTACGAACCCAAGCCCCTCCGCATCTTCCTTCAAGATGGCAGCAAGGATCTGAACATCTACGGCGGCGACTGGTGGATGGCCAACCAGGAAATGGAACGTGCTCTGGTCTTTGCAGGCTATGAGGTCAACCACGTCTGGGGCGAAGGTGGTCATAGTGGCGACCATGCTACCAAGATCTTCCCGGAAGCCATGCGCTGGCTGTGGAAAGACTACCCCAACCCTATCAAGGCCGGCGCTGGTTCGCCACAGTTACAGGAAATCCTCATCCCCGGCGAAGGCTGGAAACTTGTTGGCGAGGGCTACACCTTCACCGAAGGCCCCTGTGCCAACGCGAAAGGTGAAGGCTTCTATTCCGATGTGCCCAAGAGCAAAACCTACAAGGTCAGCCTCGATGGCCAGGTCAGCGAATATCTCGGCGAGAATAAGAAAGCCTCCGGGCAATCGTTCGGTCCGGATGGTCGGCTCTATGCCTGTGCCAGCGCTACCGACAAGGTATTTGCTTATGGTGAAGATAAAAACCCCGTCGTCATCGCTGAGGGTATTCGGGGCAACGATCTTGTTGTGAGGCACGATGGCAGCATCTATGTCACCAACCCCGGTGTAGCTGGGCCTGATCAGAGCCATCTCTGGTACATCAGCCCCAACGGGGAGAAGAAGATTGTTGATAAGGGGCTGAAGTATACCAACGGCGTGACCCTGTCTCCTGATCAGTCGCTGCTCTATGTGGCTGACTACCGTACCAAGTGGGTCTACAGTTATCAGATTCAGCCCGATGGAACACTCGCCAACAAGCAGAGGTACTACCATCTTCATGTGCCTGACACTGCTGACGACAGCGGCGCTGATGGCATGCACTGCGACCGCAATGGTAGGCTTTATGTAGCGACCCGCATGGGAGTACAGGTCTGCGATCAGGCAGGCCGGGTGAACTGCATCATTCCGACACCGAACGGGAAGTGCTCGAACCTATGTTTCATTGGCGAGAAGTTTGATACACTTCTGGTGACCTGCGACCAGAAGGTCTTCAGCCGCAAGGTGAAGGTGCAGGGGGCCAACACCTTCCAGCCGCCGATCAAGCCTGCCCCACCACGATTGTAATGATCATTTCCTCCGGGAGGGCGAGGCTCCTGCCGAGCTTCTTATGATCGCTAACGGCTCGGCGGGAGCTTCGCCCTCCCGATACAATGATCCAACTATCCTAACGAGGTTTCCATGCGACATATCGTGGCCAGTTTTTGTTTGTTGCTTCTGACCTTCCTGGCGTACTCACAGAGTAATGAGCCACCGAAGGACTTTCCCTTTCAGCCGGGCAACCGCATCGTGTGGCTGGGGGACAGCATCACGGAGCAGTATCAGTACTCAACCTATCTGGAACTCTATCTCACCACTCGCTTCCCCAAGGCGGGGTTCACCTTCATCAATGCCGGCATCGGCGGCGATACGGCTCAGGGTGGCGCTGGCCGGTTTCAGTCGCATGTGCTGAACGAGAAGCCCAACGTCGTCACCATCAACTTCGGCATGAACGACGCCGGGTATGGTCAGTTCAATGAAGCAGCCAACAAGAACTATGTGAACAAGACAGCAGCGATGCTCGAAGCTGCGGAGAAGGCGGGGGTGCGGGTGGTGCTCATGTCACCCAATGCTGTTGATCCGCGTGTTCAGGAACGGTTCAAGCTCTATCTCGAAACGCAGAAGCAGTTCTATGCTCCGCTGCGTGCCTTGGCCGAGAAGCACCATGCCCTCTTCGTTGATCAGTATGCCATCACCCGTGCCGCCCAGGAGAAGATGACGCAGGATGACCCCAAGGCAGCGAAAGCCAAGCCTTATTATGATGGCTTCCATACCGCCCCTCCCGGCGGGTTACTGATGGCCTACGCCATCCTTACTGGACTGAAGGCCCCGGCATTGGTCAGCGATGTGACTATTGATGCCAAGGCCCTCGTTGCTCAAACCAAGCAATGCTCTGTGACGAAACCGGTCGGCAACAATCATGGCGTGGAGTTCACCCGCACCGATGAAAGCCTGCCTCTGCCGGTACAGAAGGATTGGCTGCCGATGCTGCCCTACACTGATGAACTCAAGAACCTTAACTGGTATGGGCTGACCGTTAAGGAATTAGAAGTGGGGCAATATGTGGTGAAGATCGATGGCGTTGAAGTGGGGCAGTTCTCCCAAGAAGAATTAGCCAAGGGCATCAACTGCGGCAACTTCACCAAGGGGCCGATCTTTGAACAGGGCCAGCAGGTGCTGAACGCCATCAATGCCAAGAACGGCCAGGTTCATCAACGCTTCCGCAACGTGGTGATGTTCCAGCCTCCTGATTGGTTAGCTGATGTAGCAGCCGAGCGCAAGACGCAAGAACTGGTCAAACGCATGGCAGCCATCGATGCTGCCCAGGCCAAGATCAATGAGATGGTACAGCCGAAGCCACGCCAGTTTCTGGTGAAGATGATTCAGAAGTAGTAGGGACATGGGAGGGCGAGGCTCCTGCCGAGCTTCTTGCGATTGCTAACGGCTCGGCGGGAGCCTCGCCCTCCCTTATTTCTCCTGCCAATGGGCCCACATCGCTGCCCGGCCTACTGGCAACTTGGTGATCTGCTTCTCCGCATGATTGGCCAGCCGCATGACGATGAGTTGCCTGACGCCATCACGCTTGGAGCCGTACATCAGCCACTTACCATCTTCTGAAGGTTCGGGATGATAGTGCAGCGTGCCGGCTGGTGACTTGGTGAGTTGCTCGATCTTGCCATCGAGACCAATCTGAAAAAGTTCCACCGCCTCGCCGACGGTGGCGGTGTAGAAGACACTCTTCCCATCAGCTGACCAGACAGGCACATCGCTGCTGCCATTGTGGTAGTCCGGGACATCGAGGAAGGCAATCCAGCCCTGGTAGCGGTTGCGATCGACGAGCTTCTTGAGACCTGTACCATCACGCTTGACGACATAAGGATGACAGTGGCCATGCTCACCGCTGACGAAGAGGAGCCAGTTGCCATCGGGTGACCAGCGAGGGCCGAAGTTGAAGGGGTTGCCGGTGGCGATGTGTCGCTTGTTGGTACCGTCGGCATGGGCCACGTAGATCTGATAGTTGTCGTGATAGCTGATCTGCTTGCCATCGGGGGAGGCGCTGTAGCCATAGGCGAAGCCGCCGTCTTTGCCAGAGACATCTCGCTTGTTGCGTCCATCGAGGTCCATCACGAACGGCTTGGACATTCCGTTGATGAGGGGTGTGAAGCCCAGCTTCTTGCCGCCGGGGAGAAAGAACAGCCCGGCGTTGTAGTGGCTGATCCGTTCGATGGAGGTCATGTTCTCGATCTTCCCGGTGGCTAAGTCGACCAGATAGGAATCGAGCAACCACATCTTGGGGTCGAAACGAAAGGTCTTGTGCTCCTCTTCCCAGCGAGCGTTCTCCGGGTCTTCCCAGCAACGATAGACGATGGCTTGCTTGTTATCGGGAGACCAGCCGACGAACTGCGTCCAGGCGTTGGGGTTATCGAGGAGTTTCTCAGCGACCAGGTTTGCGGCCGGTGCCATCACCGTTACTGATGACAGCCCGCATGGTGCGGACGTTTTCATGGCGACCGCCTGGAAGGTTGGTCTGTAGTTCGGTGTAGCCAATCTGCCGCTGGGCGAGTTCCGACCAGTCGGGGGGCGTGGGAGGTGAAACGAGTAGGCAAGTGACTAGGAATAGGGCTGTCATGGCTACCTCGTCAACTCTTTGATCGCTTCGCCGTGGGTGACGATGGGCACCGGTCTGCCGGTGAAATCGGGGATGGCCACCTTTTCGTAGTCGATTCCAAGGTGATGGTAGATGGTAGCCAGGAAATCCTGTGGGCCGACACGGCGGTCGATGACTTCTTCGCCACGTCGATCCGTCGCGCCGATGATTTGTCCGGTGCGAATGCCGCCGCCGGCCCAGATCATGGAGTTGGCGTTGGGCCAATGATCCCGACCCGGCTGCACGGTGCCTTCTTTGCCGCTGGCCACGCCACCCCCGCTGCTGGCTACATAAGTGATCTTAGGCGTGCGGCCAAATTCTCCAGTCACCACTACGAGCACACGTTTATCGAGTCCCCGTTCGTAGAGGTCTTCAATCAAAGCGCTAACCGCCTGATCGAAGTAGGGAGCACGATGCTGATACGCCTCGAAGACGTGATGATTCACCGCATGGTCATCCCAGTTGGCTACTCGGCCACAGAGCGGGCCATCCAAAGTGGAGGTGATGATTTCGACCCCTGCTTCGACCAGTCGTCGTGCCATCAGGAGTTGTTGCCCCCATTGATGTCGGCCATAGCGATCCCGTGTCCGGGGATCTTCCAGGTTGAGGTTGAAGGCCCGAGCTGCTTCAGAACTGGTCAACAGGTTCAGGGCCTGGGCTTCAAAGCGATCAAGTGAGTTGGAACTGCCGAGATGATCCATGTCGCGGCGTGTGATGTCCAGCTGCTTCTGCAATGTCATCCGTTCGGTCAGCCGAGTGCGTTGGGCATCGCTGCTTATGCCGATATTGGGCACACGGAACTCAGGTGCATTGGGATCGCCAGTTACCGCAAACGGGGCATACTTCTCGCCGAGGTAGCCGGTCCCGGCGATGGTGAAGTTGTCGTAGTTGATGATGGGATTGACGCCGATGTAATTGGGTAAGGCCTGTTTCCTGTCGGAGCGAAGGTAGTTGGCCACGCTCATGAAGTCGGGGCGGACCGGCTTCAGCTTGTCCTGAGCATCCGGGTCGCCGGAGAGGAGCTGCAGCGAACCGGAAGGATGGCCGCCACCGGTATGGGCCATCGAGCGCAGCACGCTGAAGCGGTCAGCGATTTTGGCATGGCGAGGCAGCAGTTCGGTGAGCCTCAGCGCGGGGTTCCTGGTGCGGATGGTTCTGAACGGACCACGGTACTCGGAGGGCGCTTCGGGCTTGGGGTCGTAGGTATCGAGGTGACTGCCCCCGCCACGCAGCCAGACGAGGATGACGGCGGTGCGTTCGCTGGCTGTAGGGGCTTGGGCGGCACGCAGGCGAAATAGATCGGGAAGCGACAGGGTGCCAAACCCCGCCAGCCCGGCATGGAGCAGTTCACGACGATTCAGAGTTCGATGCGGCTGTGTAAACACAGGAATGCCAGGCGGGGAAAGGCGGGAAGGAATGCAGGCAGGTGATTAGCATACTAAACGTCTTGAGGTTGACTTGCAAGCTGCATCATGGAGGAACCAAGAATTTGAACACTTCGTGGTAGATGCAGGGCCTCTGAACAATTATAATTATGTTTCAGACCCACCTGATCTTCACCAGCCCCTCTGGTGACATGCCATAACAAGATGAGACCCCACCGGTACATCAGTCGCAGGAAGCAGAGAATCGAGATGAGTTCATCGCCGTACACGGTTCGTGTGTTGACATGCTTTGGGGTTTTGTCGTGTATCGTGTTAGCGATACCAGACGCAGGTTCCATCACGGCCCAAGAACAACCGGCCCAGGTGCTGACCAGCGAGTACGCCAACACGATCAAACCGCTACTCAAGAAGTACTGTCTGGATTGCCATTCGACCCAGGCCAAGAAGGGTAGCCTCGATCTGGAACGCTTCGCCACCCTGCCTGACCTTCGGAAGGATCTGAAACCCTGGCAGAACATGATCGAGCAGATCGAAACGGGCGAGATGCCACCCAAGAAGAAGCCTCAGCCGAGCGAAGCAGAGAAGAAGCAGTTGCTGGCGTGGGTGAAGACGTTCCTTGATCATGAGGCTCGTTCCCGTTCGGGCGATCCTGGCTTCATTCCGCTGCGTCGCCTCAGCAATGCTGAGTACGACTACACTATTCGTGATCTGACCGGCGTCGATCTGCGGCCTACCAAAGAGTTTCCTCCTGATGGTGCAGCTGGCGAAGGGTTCACCAACGCCGCTGAGGCGCTCACCGACATCTCCCCGGCACTGCTCACCAAGTACCTCAACGCTGCCAAGGATATCGCCGATCACGTGGTACTGTTGCCTGATGGTTTCCGGTTCTCCCCATCGAAGACCCGTCGAGACTGGACCGATGAAGGGACGAAGCGGTTGCAGCAGTTCTATGTCGAAACTGCACCTGCCGAGGGGAAGTTGCCTCTGCTTCCTTATGTCTCAGCAACGGTGCGCCATCGTGATGACATACGTTCAGGCAAGAAGAAGCTGATCGACATCGCCAACAGCGAGAAGCTCAACCCCGGCTATCTGACCACGCTCTGGAACACGTTGAACGACAATGCGCCGTCTCTCGTTCTTGATGATATTCGCGCTCGTTGGCAGAAGGCTGGCGTCAACGAGATACCCGCCTTGGTGGCCAGCATCGATCAATGGCAGAAGTCACTCTGGAAGACCAACTTTGTTGGCAACTATATTCAAGCGGTGGGCACGGGGTGGGCTGAATGTCACACCCGGCAGTTGCCCGTTGATCCGAAGGCTGTCGAAAGTCTGCCGGTGCGATTTTCGTTGAAGCCAGTGCCGGGTCAGAACGAGGTGGTGCTCTATCTTTCTGCTCGTGATTTGTTCCCCTCAGCAACGGGTGACAAGGTCATCTGGCAGCGACCTAGGTTTGAAGCGAATGGCCAGTCAGCACTGCTGCTCAAGGACTATTCCACCTTCGGCAAGAACTACGAAGTCAACTACGCTGCGGTCTTCGGTAACACTGCCAACTATTTGAAGGCTGTCGCCGAGGCGAAGGATGCCAAGACTAAAGCTGATGAGTTAGCTGCGAAGTATGGTCTCGATGCCCCTTTCCTCAAACGCTGGATCGAAGTCCTGGCTCCTGACGCAGATCAACTTGGCCGGGTTGCACCACTGGTCACGTTGGAACCATTGACTGAAAAGCTGGAGAAGGCTTCGGGCAAGGCCTGGATCAATGGCTGGAAGAAGCAGGGGAAGGATCTGCCTGTCCTGATGACCAACTCTTCTGATACCGCTGAACACATTCCGGGCAACTCGTTGCCTCACAGTGTCACCGTGCATCCGACTCCCACTGAGTTTGTCGGCGTCGTCTGGAAGAGTCCGCTGACTGGCACGGTTGAAGTCTCGGCCCGCATCACTTCAGCCCACCCGGTCTGTGGCAACGGCACTGCCTGGTGGCTTGAGCATCGTCATCACGACCGGGCGTTCATGTTCGCTGAAGGCAACAACAACCTGGGAGCGACGACGAAGCCCCCAGCGAAGAAGCTGAAAGTGGAGAAGGGTGACCAGATCATCCTCGCCATCGATGCCCGCAATGGCGATCATGGTTGCGATCTGACCGACATCGATTTGACCATCACCGAAACCGATGCAGCCAAGCGAACGTGGAAGCTGGCTCGTGACGTAGCTGACACGATTCACGCCGGCAACCCGCATGCTGATACACAGGGTCATTTAGATATTTGGAGCTTCGTGATGGGCCCCACCCGGCCTGTCAGACAGGCTGCCACGGTCATCATCCCGCCTGGTTCGCTGCTGCATCAATGGCGTGATGCCCTGAGTAAACCGGACAAGAAGGCTGAGGCTGAGAAGCTGGCCCAGCAGGTGCAAGTGTTGTTAGCAGGAGCACGACCAGCGGGAGAGAAAGACCCTAATCGTTTGCTCTATGACAATCTTGTCGCTGTCGAGGGTGTTCTCTTCCAGGGCCAGGTGCCCGTTCATCTCGGCAAGACATCAACAAGCGGAACGACGTATGGCATCCCCACTGATCGTTTCGGTCAGGGTAACGATGCAGCCAGTCTTGTAGTCGATGCCAACAGTGTGGTGGAGGTGCGTCTGCCCGCAGCCTTGTTTGCCGGGCGGGAGTTTGTCGTCGAAGGCAAGCTCGATCAACCGAATGCGGAACGTGTCGTGCAGTTCCTGGTGCAGACCAATAAGCCGGCAGCGACATTGTCATGGGATGGCAAGAGTTCGGTGGTCGCTGCTCCCAGTGGTGCGGGATTCCAGCGCGTGATGCAGGGTTTCATGCACTTCAGAGAGCTTTTTCCGCTCTTTGTCTGCTTCCCCAACGTCGTGCCCAACGATGAAGTGGTGACGCTCAAGATGTTCCACCGGGAAGATGAACCGCTGCTGCGAATGTTCCTTGATGCTGAGCAGATCAAGCAGCTGAATCACCTTTGGGAGGAACATCAATTCGTCAGCAGGCAGGCTGAGGCGGAGGAAGCCTACTTGCCCCAGTTCATCGGCTTTGTCTCGCAGGATGGTGCCCCCGGCATGCTGGAGTTCTTCAAAGGCCAGCAGCCTAACTTCAAGAAACGTCTCGAAGCGTTCCAGAAGAAGGAAGCTGCTGCTGGTCCCATTCAGATAGATATCCTCTTGGAGTTCGCCGGCAGAGCCTATCGTCGGCCTGTTAACGAAAAAGAACAGAAGGAACTGCGTGATCTCTATCAAAACATTCGTTCCAAAGGCGCATCGCACCTCGATGCGGTACGGGGCGTGCTGACGCGCATCCTCGTCTCGCCCGCCTTCCTGTTCCGTGCTGAGCACTCTCCGGTGAGCAAGACTTCCGGCCCGGTCAATGATTGGGAACTGGCCACCAGGCTGAGTTACTTCCTCTGGTCATCATTGCCCGATGACGAACTTCGCAAGCTGGCAGCCAGCGGACAACTGCACGAACCGGCTATCCTCGAAGCCCAGATGAAACGGATGTTGAAAGACCCGCGCACCCGTGCGCTTGGCATTGAGTTTGGCACCCAGTGGATTCATGTGCGTGGCTTCGATGAACTCAACGAGAAGAACGAGAAGCTCTTCCCGATGTTTGACGCCAACCTGAGGAAGGCGATCTACGAGGAATCGATCCTCTTCTTCCTGGACCTGTTCCAGAATGATCGTCAGGTGAACAACCTGCTTGATACCGATGCCACCTACCTCAACGAAACGCTGGCCAAGCATTATGGCATCCCTGGTGTCACCGGACAGAATTGGCGTCGGGTAGAAGGTGTCAAGAAGCATGGTCGAGGTGGCTTGCTCGGGTTGGCCAGTGTGCAGACCAAGGAAGCAGGGGCCTCCCGCACCAGCCCGGTGCTACGTGGCAACTGGATGGTCGAGACGCTTTTTGGTGAGAAGCTTCCCAAGCCGCCACCAAATGTGCCCAAGCTGCCCGAAGAAGAGGGCGGAGCAGATAAGCTCACCATGAGGCAACTCGTAGAGAACCACACCAAGCTCGCCGAGTGCGCCGGCTGCCATCAACGCATCGATCCGTTCGGCTTCGCCCTGGAGAAGTACGATCCCATCGGCAGACGCCGGGAGAAAGATTTTGGCGGCCTGCCCGTTGATGCCAAAGCCATCATGAAAGATGGTTCCAGCTTCGATGATATCGATGGACTGCGCACCTTCCTGCTCACCAAGAAGAAAGACATCATCGTTCGCTTGTTCTGCAAGCGGCTCCTGGGCTATGCTTTGGGCAGGATGGTCACGCTTTCCGATACCCAACTGCTCGATCAAATGGTCGCAGCGCTCAACAACAACGATGGCCGCATCACCGCAGCAATGCAGGTGATCATCCAGAGTCCCCAGTTCCGCATGATTCGTGGCAGCGAGTTCGCTGAGTAGTCTGGTTCTCCCCCTTACCACGGGGGAGTTAGAGGGGGTTCTTCATTCGGTGAAAGTAACCCCACCCAACCTCCCCTTGGTAAGGGGAGGAGCCAGACAGTGGCAGCGAACATTCTCCCCTCTCCCCCGGAGGGAGAAGGGCTGGGGGTGAGGGGGAGCTGAGTACAAGACGCTTCAATGGAGTTTTCAACAATGTCCGATACGATCACCCACCCGCTGTCCCGCCGTGCCTTCCTGCGTGGCATCGGCGTGACGATGGCGTTGCCCTGGCTCGAATCGCTGCCCGTCTGGGGCGATGAGAAGCCTAGCCATAAGCCCTCGTCCGAACCGCCCGTACGCTTCGCCTGCCTCTTCTCCGGCAATGGCTACCACTCGAAAGAATGGTGGGCCAAGGGCGAAGGCAAGAACATGGAGCTGGGCAAGGTGCTCGAATCGCTTACGCCTCACCGGGAAAAGATGCTCTTCCTGCGTGGCCTCTACAACGAGGAAGCCCTCATCGGCGGCATCCACAGTTGTCAGACGGGTAACCTGCTCACCGGGGCCCACCTGGCCCCAGCCGGCGAGATCAAGTCGGGCATCAGCTGCGATCAGATGCTGGCTGAGAAGACCAAGGGCCAAACCAAGGTCCCCAGCCTGGTGTTAGGCACCGAGCCGCCGATTGCCGCCATCCACAAGAATTACTCGATGATCTACAGTTCCCACATTTCGTGGAGCTCGCCGACCACGCCGACGCCGCTGGAACTTTATCCGGCACTGGCGTTCGACCGGCTGTTCCGTGATGAAGTCGGCAAGGCGGATAAGAGCGTTCTCGATGCGGTCATCGAAGATACCCGTGGCCTGCGTAACTCGGTCAGCCAGTCGGATCGCCGTCGGCTGGATGAGTATCTTTCTTCGGTGCGCGAAGTGGAGCAGCGCATCGAAGACGCCGGCAAGGCTGGCCGCCTCCAAGGCTGGCGGCCCACGCTGACCAAGCCCGATATGCCAAGACCGCCCGATGGCATCCCGCAGGATATCGATCAGCACATGAAGTTGATGTGCGATATTCTCGTGCTGGCGTTCCGCACCGATACCACCCGGGTGACGACGCTCAAACTCAATAACGATCACTCCTCCCTGCGGTTCCCCCACCTCAAGGTCGATTACATGATCCACCACTTGCTTTCGCACACCGATGGTGCTGATTGGCTCAAGGTCAATCAGTTCTTCGTGCAGCAGTTGGCCTACATTGCCAGCAAGCTCGATGCAGTACAGGAAGGCGAACGCACATTGCTGGATAACAGCATGATCCTCATGTGTTCCAGCATGATGACCGGCAACCACAACAACGATCAGTTGCCGGTAGTGATGGTGGGCAAGGGTGGCGGCCAGATTAAGACGGGTCGGGTGCTCGATTATCTGGGCAAGCCAAACCGCAAGATGTGCAGCCTGTATATGTCGCTGCTGGAGAAAGCCGGGTTGAAGCTCGACAGCTTCGGTGATTCGAAGCAGAAGCTGGCGGAGATATAACCGTTCAGGGACCGTGGCAGGGGTCAACGGTACTCCGTTGCCCCCTGCAAGTTGGCGAAGATGTTGCACATTCCGCAGGGGTCACGAGGAGTACCTCGTGACCCCTGCCACAAATCTCGCTTGCCTCAAATCTATTCGGTTGCAGGTAGCCCCTTCAGGGCCAGGTATAATACACTGGTACATAACCCAGGACTAAAGTCCTGGGCTATTGCAGGTAGTCCCTTTGGGACCAGAAGCAGCCCTTCGGGACCAAAGCAGGCCGTTCTTGGCCCTATGCAGGAGCCTTCCATCCCCGCCCCCAACAAAATCCACTGGCCCTTCTTTTGGCCTGCGCTCGCTCTCAGCGGGTTGCTGTTGGCGGTGGTGATTACCGCTGCACTGATGCTGCATCATGCCCATGTGAAGGAAGAGCAGGCCATTGACGCCGCCATGGCCAGCCAGGAAGCTTATGCTGAACTCGAACAGACGACCCGCGAGCTTCGCCATCAACTGGCCATGTATGCTGCTAAAGGTGATGAGTCGAACCGGAACAATGCCGAGCAACTCCAGAAGCAGTATAAGGATTGTCTGATCGTCATCGAACGCTGGGTGGCCAGCGATGTCGACAAAGGTCATCTGATCAAGCTGCAGAAAATCTACAGTGTCATTCAGTCAGGAATGTTGGCCATCAAGCCCGAGATGCCTCCTGAGGAACGGCAGAACGCGGCTACTCATCTGGTCAAGGATGTCATCGAACCCGAAGCACTCGATACCATTCACAAGCAGCACGATATCAAGCACGATGAAGTGAAGCAGACCCGGGCAAGCAGCCATCTGTTGAAAGCTGGCTGGTGGTTGCTGCTGTTGGGTATCCTCGGTTCGGGTGGCGGTTTGCTGGCGGGCTACAGTTTGGCCCGGCGCTACCAAAAGGAGATCATGGAACTGAGCGTGCCCATCCATAACGCTGCGGGTAGCCTCAGCGCCATCGTCGGCCCCATCAATCTGGCCGGCAACTCCGACATTCAGGAACTCGAAACATCACTCAAGGGTATCGCTCAGCAAGTCGCCACCGTCGTCGAACGACTGCAAAGCGCTGAACGTGAGAATGTCCGCAAGGATCAGATGGCTGCCCTCGGTCAACTCGCCGCCGGGCTGGCCCATGAACTGCGTAATCCGCTGACGGCCATCAAGACGCTGATCGAGGCGGCCAAGTCACAGAAAGGTGCAGCTACCCTCGAAGGGCGTGACCTCGAAGTGATCGAAGAGGAAATTACACGGCTGAACAAGACGTTACAGGCTTTCCTCGATTATGCCCGCCCGCCGAAGCTGGAGAAAAAGGCAGTCGATATCAATCAACTCACCCAAAAGACACAGCAGCTACTGGAAGCCCAGGCCGAGCAGCGGTCGATTCAGATGAAGCTCGATTTATCGAAAGAGCCTGTCGTTTTGCAGGGCGATCCGGAGCAGTTGAAGCAGGTCTTGATCAATCTCTCGCTGAATGCCTTTGATGCGGTCGGCACACATGGTACCGTAACGCTGCAGACTGAAAGCACGGCCAAGGCAGTCGTTCTAAGGGTGAAGGACACCGGGCCGGGGATACCGGAGAAGGTGCGGGGCAAGCTGTTCGAGCCGTTCGTCAGCTCCAAGGCTGCTGGCACCGGGCTGGGGCTGACCATCTGCAAACGCATCGTCGAAGAGCATGGCGGCACCATCGCTGCCGAGAATGTGCCCACCGGCGGTGCCTGCTTTACTGTTACTTTACCTCTAGAGTTGCCCTCACGCTCTGGATTGTAGTCCTCACTCTCCGAGTGAGGACGCTGAGACTAGACGCCGTCACAAGAATTGTGGTGAAGCCAGCCACTCTCCGCGTCATCTCTCGGAGAGAGATGACTACAATCGACCACACTGCTCCGCGTGAGGGATGTCATTCCATGACCAAGCTGCTGATTATCGATGATGAACCCAACGTACTCTACGCCTTGGAAAAAGGGCTGAAGGCGACCGGGCAGACCATCGTCACCGCAGCGACCGGTCAATTGGGACTGGCAGCGGTGGCCAAGCATCATCCCGATGTCGTACTGCTCGATGTGCAACTGCCCGATCTCTCCGGTATCGAAGTGCTCAAGAAGCTGCAAGCGATCGATTCCCGCCTGCCCGTTATCATCATGACCGCACATGGCACCGCTGACACTGCCATCGAAGCGATGAAGCAGGGGGCGTACGACTATATCCTCAAGCCGTGGAAGCTGGAAGAACTCAAGGCGCTGATTGACAATGCCCTGAAAGCGAGCCGACTGAGTCGCGTGCCTGCGGTGTATGAACAGCAGACCGATCTGCCGGAAGACAAGATCGACCGCATCGTCGGCAACTCGTCAGCGATGCAGCACATCTTCAAGGAGATCGGCAAGATCGCCCAGCAGGATGTCAATGTTCTCATCCTCGGCGAGAGTGGCACCGGCAAGGAACTCGTCGCCCGGGCCATCTATCATCACAGCAAGCGGAAAGAACAGCCATTTCTCGCTATCAACTGTGCGGCCTTGCCTGATACGCTGCTGGAGAGCGAACTCTTTGGTCACGAGAAGGGGGCGTTCACCGGGGCGGATCGTCGCCGGGTCGGCAAATTCGAGCAAGCAGATAAGGGCACACTATTTCTTGATGAATTGGGCGACATGGCACTCGTCACCCAGGCCAAGGTGTTGCGTATTTTACAGGACGGCCGCTTTGAACGGATCGGCGGAAACGAGACGCTTCAGACCGATGTCCGTATCATCGCTGCGACCAACAAAGACCTGGCAGGGGCGATCCAACGGAAAGAGTTCAGGCAGGATCTCTACTATCGTCTCAACACTTTTATTTTGAAGCTGCCATCGTTACGGGAACGTCCGGAGGATATCCCGTTCCTCATCGATCATTTCATTGCCCGGCAACGTCAGGAACTGGGGCTGAAGCTCCTCGGCGTGTCGCCTGAAGCGATGCAACTGTTGCAGCGATATCCCTGGCCGGGCAATGTTCGTGAGTTGGAGAACGCCATCAAGTATGCGATGGTGCATGCACATGGCGAGTGGATCACTCCCGATTCGCTGCCCGATCAGTTGCGTTCCACCGAGCCTGCTGCTGTCACGAGCAAGCCGCCTGCGATGCGGGTTTGCCTGACCTGGATCAACTCGTGTCACAATGGTTACAGGAGAGTCGGCCACGACTTCTGGATGAAGTTCACGACGTGGTTGATCGGCTGTTGTTGACGAAGGTGCTTGCTCATGCGGGAGGTCAACAGACCAGGGCAGCCGCTCTGCTCGGGATCTCCCGAAACACGTTACGAACACGTTTGCAACAGCTCGGGCTATCGCTTGATAAGATTGTGCGGGATGACCAGGACGACGAAGCTGGACGGCCTGCGTGATCGAGATGGCGGTGTTGTAGTGGAACATGGCAGCCTCGCATTATTATTGCTGGTTTGATGACAGCCCGACGCGCTAGCGAGGGTGGACCTTGCGATTGCACGCGCCCCCTCGCTAGCGCGTCGGGCTGTCATCAGAAATAGAAACGCCCCGGACGGAAACTGTCCGGGGCGCCCGCGACGGATCGGCCACCAGGTAGGAGCCAGTCCCGATCTCGCCACAGGAAAAGCAGAGTCTGGTACGTCAGCTCCCAGACTCCGCCGGCGGGACGGTTAGGCGTTCTTCAGCACGATGAACTGAGAACCCTGGGGGGTGCGAACCAGGAGCATGATCCCTGCGTTCGCCTTGGTTGCTTTCATGGCAGCGTTGAAGTCTTCCATCGTCTTGATCGGCTTCTGGCCGACCTTGGCGATGATCATCCCTTCACGCAGACCGGCCTGCTCAGCAGCGCTTCCAGGTTTGACCCCGGTCACGACCACTCCCTGGGTGCCTTCCATGCCAAGCTGCTTGGCGATGTCGTTCGTCAGAGCGGTGACATCCATGCCATACTTGTCGAAGCCGGCTTCCTGGGGCGCGCCATTCCTGGCGCGAGCATCCTTCTGGTTTTCAGTCATGGTCTGCAGCGTGACGGGCAGAGCCTTGCGTTCGCCGTTCCGCATGACAGCCACTTCGTGTGTCTGATCAGCGGCTGCTCGTTCGACCATGTTCTGCAGATCGCGGGGGCTCTCTACAGCTTTCTTGTCGAACTCGACGATCACATCGCCAGACTCGAGACCTGCCTTGGCTGCGGCGCTGCCGGGCTTGACATCAGTGATGACGGCACCCTGAACAGCTTTCAGCCCGAACTCCTTAGAGAGTTCAGCAGTGACCGGTTGAATCCCGACGCCAAGCATGGCTCGCTTGACCGCGCCATCCTTGATCAGCTGCTGGCTGATCCACTTGGCAGTGTTAGCAGGTACCGAGAAACCGATACCTTCGTTACCACCGCTGCGGGAAGAGATGGCGGTGTTGATGCCGACCACTTCACCCTTGAGATTGACGAGCGGCCCACCGCTATTGCCCGGGTTGATCGCTGCATCGGTCTGCAGGTAATCTTCCCGTTCGGAGATGCCGATCCCGCGGGACTTGGCGGAGATGATGCCCGCGGTCACAGTCTCTCTGAGACCGAACGGTGCTCCCACGGCCAAGACCCAGTCGCCGATCTGCACGTTGTCACTATTGGCGAGGGTGGCTGCTTTCAGCGTGCCTGCCCCTTCAATGCGAACCACAGCCATATCGGTCTTGGGATCAGTCTTTACTTCGACGGCGGTGAACTCCCGGCCATCGTGAAGTCGGACGATAATCTTGCCACCACCTGCGACAACGTGGTTGTTCGTCAGGATGATGCCCTTTTCGTCGATGATGACGCCTGAGCCCATGCCTTCACCCTTGGGGGCGCGAGGACCTTGCTTGGGCATCATCTTCGGGCCGTTCTCACCGAAGAAGCGGCGGAACTCGGGAGGCAGTTGCTCGGCCATGTCTTCATCAGCGCCAGGGCCGGCGGCGGTCTGCTTCATATCGGCCGGCAGCGAACGAATCATTACCAGCGAGGGCATGACCTTGCCCGAAGCATAACGGAAAGCGGTTGAGAGATCGTTGGCGGAACCGACGGCGGCGGGTGGCTGTTCATCGGCTTTGGGGAAGAAGAACCCCTGGGTTGGTGAGCTGAGGAAACCGAAGGTAGCTCCAGCGGCCAACAGGCCGGCAGTGCCCCAACCGAGTTTCCATCGACGTGTGCGAAGTGTTGCAGATTCCATGACTAGCTCCTGTTGTTGGTTACCTTTGTGCGGTGCACGGAACAGGTAAAAGCAGCAGGCGTGCCAATGGGGAAAAGAAAGTCAGAAATCGTAGAAAGGGCCTGAAAACAAGGGCGAAATCGTGCAGAGAATATTTGAGTTTTATTCGAGAGCATGCTGCCGACTTTATCCTGCGCTTAACACTTGAGCGCGACGTTCAAAAGGTGAGCATGGTAGACCTCACGCTCCGCGTGAGGAAGCAGAGACTTGTCGTTTCACAAAGACTGGGATACAGGCAGCATCCCACCGCTTCATCACGACGGAGCGTGATGTCTACCATCACTACAACCTCTCTATCCAATCCTTCGCACTCACCACTTCACTCAACAACATCTGCTGAGCACACAATATTGACCGATGCAACTCTTCCGCAGTCACTTCCCCCGCAGAGTTAGAAAGCGGTAACGTCCCTGTCGCATCACGCAGAAACTCCGCCTTAAACCCCCGATGCACCGCTTGCCGGGCAGTCGTATCGCAGCACATATGGGACATGTAGCCGGCGATGGCGACGGTATCGATGCCATTCTTTCGCAGCCATTCTTCGAGGTTGGTGTTGGTGAAACTGCCTGGCAGAGTCTTCTCGACGAGTAGATCGAATTTACGCTTGGCGACTTCGGGGTGGAGTTGCCAGCCGGGCGTGTTCTTCTGGAAGAAGGGCATCTCAGGTTGGGGGAAGTGGTGCTGGATGACGACGGTCGGCATCTTGCCGGCTGCTTTGTCCATCACCTGGAGGATGGTTTCGAGGTGCCCCACCGGATGCGTGATGGGCAAGGCACCGGTGAAGTACTCGTTTTGGACATCGATGACGAGGAGTGCGCGTTTCATCTCAGTTCGCTCCGGGTGGTTCGTTCGGTCTTAGTTGCATGATACTAAAGAAGCGGGCCGAATGGATGCAGTGGTGATAGGGACAAGTGCAATGCTCCCCCTCACACCCGGCCCCTCTCCCTCCGGTGGACAGGGGAGAAAGACAAGAAGACAGTAACAGTCGAATAGCGATTACGTTACACTGGTTCATCATGCCCTATTCGCACACGATCCGTGGTCAACGATTTGTCTTTGCCAGCCTGGCTGAACTGCTGGCCAAGGCGAACGAACGGAAGTCGGGCGATGAGCTGGCGGGTATCGCTGCGGCAAGCGAACAGGAGCGGGTCGCCGCCAAGCTGGCCCTGGCGGAGGTGACGCTGGGCGAGATTGTTGACAACCCGGTAATCGATCCGAATGTAGATGACGTTTCCAAACTCATTCTCGAAACCCATGATCGACAGCGATTCCAACCTTTTCGCAGCATGTCCGTCGGAACGTTCCGAGAATGGCTGCTCGAAACCTGTGAAACGCCGGAGGTGTTGAAAGAGATAGCCTGGGCGATCACCCCGGAGATGGCTGCGGGGGTGACCAAGCTCATGGCCAACAAGGAACTTGTCGCTGTCGCTTCCCGCATTCGTAACGTCACCCGGCTGCGGAACACCCTGGGCCAAGAAGGCGTGCTGGCCATCCGGTTGCAACCCAACCATCCTTCCGATGATCTGGCCGGCATCCTCATCGCTGCCCTCGATGGCCTGCTCTATGGCTGTGGCGATGCGGTCATCGGCGTGAACCCGGCGACCGATTCGGTGGATAAAGTAGCCGGCATTCTGCACGGCCTGGATCGGCTCATCACCCAGTACCAGATTCCGACACAGGCCTGTTGCCTGGCTCACATCACCACCCAACTGAGTTGCCTGGAACGAGGCGCACCGGTCGATCTGCTCTTCCAATCTATTGCCGGCACTCAGGCGGCTAACACCAGCTTCGGCATCACCCTTGATCTGCTTCGTGAAGGCCAACAGCGTACTCGTGAGTCACACCGCCAACGCCCCGGCCCCTGGCTGAGCGAATCGGTCATGTACTTCGAAACCGGGCAGGGCAGCGCTCTCTCTGCGGAGGCCCATCATGGCATCGATCAACTCACCCTCGAAGCTCGTGCTTACGGAGTAGCCCGCACCCTCGATCCGTTCCTCGTCAACAGCGTCGTTGGGTTCATCGGCCCCGAATATCTCTTTGATGAACGACAGATCATTCGGGCTGGGCTCGAAGATCACTTCATGGGCAAGCTGTTAGGCCTGCCCATGGGTGTCGATGTCTGTTACACCAATCATGCTGATGCGGATCAGAACTCAGCGGACAATCTGATGCTGCTCCTGGCGGCGGCGGGGTGCAACTACTTCATGGGTGTGCCCTGTGCGGATGATGTGATGCTGAACTATCAATCGACCAGCTATCATGACGCAGCCCTGGTGCGGGATGTGCTGCATCTGAAGCCCGCCCCCGAGTTCCTCGCCTGGCTTGAAGGGCATGGAATTTTCCAAAAGGGAAGGTTGGCTCCACGTACTGAAGAGACACGTCCCGCGCTGTTTGCCCAGTTGAACCACCTTCTGACCTCTTGATCGGAACCACTGCATGGATTCGGCTCAGCCATCACAGCAATCGACGATAGCGGATGACATACACACGCTGCATCGGCTGGGCTACGCTCAGGAACTGGCACGATGCCTGAGCGGGTTTTCGAACTTCGCCATTTCGCTGTCGATCATCTGCATTCTTGCTGGCGGCCTCACTTCGTTCCACATCGGTTTCGGCAGCGTCGGCGGGGCAGCTATCGGCATTGGTTGGCCCCTGGCGTGTCTCTTTTCGCTGGCAGTGGCGCTCACCATGGGGCAGATCGCTTCGGCATTTCCCACTGCTGGCGGCCTCTATCACTGGGCATCGATTCTCGGTGGCCGAGGTTGGGGTTGGCTCACTGCCTGGTTCAACCTCGCTGGCCTCGTCACCGTGCTGGCAGCCATCAATGTTGGCACCGTGCAGTTCATGTTCGGCGCCTTCTGGCCTGATGTGGAATGCACCCCCATGCGGCAACTGTTGATCGTGACAGCCATCACCGCCACCCAGGCGATGTTCAACCACCTCGGCATGCGGGTCACCAAGATACTCACCGACTTCAGTGGCTACTGGATATTGATTGTCGCCATCGTGTTGACGATCTGCCTGCTCGCGGCTGCACCCAGTTGGGACTTCACCCGGCTGATCACCTTCACGAACTACAGCGGCCTGCCCACCGATACGCCGATCTGGCCCAAGACTGATTCGATGTGGTGGCTCTTCGCCCTCGGCTTGCTGTTGCCCGCCTACACCATCACCGGCTTCGATGCTTCGGCCCATGCCTCGGAAGAGACCATCGGAGCAGCGCAGAATGTTCCCCGTGGCATCGTTCGCTCGGTACTCGTCTCCGGCATCTTCGGATGGATCATGCTCATTGCCATTGTGCTGGCCATGAAGGATCCCAGTCAGGCGGTCTTGAGTGGGGAGAAGGTCTTCTTCGTGACGATGTTTGAAGCGTTGCCGGCGTTATGGGCGAAGGTATTATTGGCTGCCATCACTGGTGCTCAGTATTTGTGTGGATTGGCAACGGTGACGTCAGCTTCCCGCATGATGTTCGCCTTCGCCCGTGATGGTGGCTTGCCCTTCTCCTCAGCGATCCGCCAAGTTTCGCCCCATTTTCGCACACCGTCACTGGCGATCTGGTTGGTGGCCATCATCTCTATCGCCTTCACGATTTTCACGCCGATCTATTCGACGATCACGGCGGTCTGCGTGATCTTTCTCTACATCTCCTACGTAATCCCAACGGCACTGGGGATTGTGACGCTGGGGCGCAGTTGGAAGACGCTCGGCCCCTGGCATCTTGGCGTATGGTTCCGTCCGTTGGCCATCATCAGCGTTATCGGGTGCATCACGCTGATCATCATCGGCATGCAGCCACCCAATGAAAAGGCTGCGTATGTGGTGCCGGGCATGTTGGCCTTCCTCGGTCTTTATTGGCTGGTGAGTGCGAAGCGGCAATTCCCCGGACCGCCTCTGGGGCTGTTGAGTAAACAGCGGAAGGATGACATCGTCGCAGCTGAGTCTGCCGTTCATGAGACGAGCCATGTGCCGATTGACGGAGGGCAGCCATGAGGGATGCTCTCAACAAACCATCGGAGGTACTGCCCGACGTAGCGCAACAAGCCCTCGCCCGCACCCCAGCCCGGTTGTTCGTGGGCAGGGCTGGCACCGGCTACCCAACGCACACCGCCCTCAAGTTACGTGCCGACCATGCAGCAGCGCGGGATGCCGTCTATCAGCAAGTCGATCTGGAACGTGACTTCGGAGCAGAGCGTATCAGCAGTTATGGACTGTTCACGACGCAGACTCAGGCCCGCACCCGCACCGAGTACCTCATGCGGCCAGATCGGGGCAGATTGTTCGATGTCGCCTCACAAGAGTTGATTCAGCGAGAGTGTCCACCATCAGCAGGTTTGCAAATCGTGCTGGGCGATGGGCTTTCAGCGAGTGCTGTGGCTCAACATGGTGCCAGATTGCTCGACGTGTTTCGGGATAAAGCCAGTGATCAATCATGGAAGCTGGGTCGCCCGTTCCTCATCCGCTTTTGTCGGGTCGGCATCATGAACGAAATCGGCAGGCTGCTCCACCCCCAGGTCGTCGTCCTCTTAATCGGTGAACGCCCCGGCCTGGTACAGTCCGAATCGCTGTCTGCCTACCTCGCCTATCGGCCGGTGCCTGGGCATACCGATGCCCAGCGGAATCTCATCTCCAACATCCATCCGCAGGGCGTTAGTCTCGATGAAGCCGCTGAACGTATTCTGCATCTAGCTGCACGAATGCGAGAAGAACAATGCAGTGGGGTGATGATCAAGGAGGAACTTCCTTCAACCTCAACGCTCTTGCTGTCATAATAGGAGAGAAGTTCGCAGCCGCTTCTACCAGGAATCGTCAACCAATGGCAACTTCACCTGACTCGCAATGGATCGACATCTCTCGGCCACTCAGTCCGCAGACGGCCTGCTGGCCGGGTGATGTGCCTTATTCGTTTTCACTCGGTTGGAAGATGAGCAATGGGGCGAGCGTGAATGTTGGCTCGATTACCACCAGCGTGCATACCGCGACCCACTGCGATGCGCCTTTTCATTTCGATGCGGAGGGCGTGAGTGTTGATCACATTCCGCTGGATGTGTTTCTAGGCCCCGCCTGGGTGGTCGATGTCAGGCATTGTCTTGATGACTGGCTGGTAGCATTGCAGCCTCTGAGCGATCAAAGCGTCCAGCGGGTCTTGTTCCACACTGGCGGCTGGCATGACACCGCCCGCTTTCCTGAAGGCATTCCGACGATGCAGCCCCAGACCATCGCCTGGCTGATCGCTCAAGGCGTGAAGTTGATCGGCGTCGATCTGCCTTCGGTCGATGAACTTGATTCGAAAGACTTGCCCAACCACCATGCATTGGGAAAAGCGGGCATCACGATTGTGGAGGGCCTCTGGCTCGATGATGTCAGGGCAGGGGAGTATGAACTGCTGGCAGCACCGCTGAAGTTGATTGGCACCGATGGGGCGCCGCTGAGGGCGTTGCTGCGAGAGTTGTTCTCACGCTCCGGGTGAGGGGGCGGTGACAGGACGATTCAACAATTCAGTGACGGTTTCATGTCACCACCCCATCACGACGGAGCGTGATGTCTACCATGAAACAAGGCGTTGAGATCGCTCTCAACGCCTCGCCTTGCCTTGATTCATTCAGCCGTGATTACTTCGGGTCGGTCGGAGGAACCGGAGGCACGGGCAGATCGTTCTGCTTGGGTGTCTCACCGGCGGGTACCACGGGAACCGGCACTTCAGTAGCAGGTACCACAGGCACCGAGACGACAGGCACTTCCACTTTTTCGACCGGCTTCACATCCACAGGAGCCGTTTGACTGGTCTGCTGAACAGGAGCAGTGTTGGGCACCGTGGCAGGAACCACAGCAGGAGCGACCTGAGGAACCTGCACGCCAGCTGGATGAACTACCTGAGCAGGAGCGACATTCACCGCACCGCTGGTGCAACTGGCACAGTTGCCCGTGGCACAGTTGCCGGTAGCACAGGCACCGCCATTATGGTGGTGGCCAGACTTGTCACAGATCGGTCCGGGCAGAGCACATTCACCCGACTTCTGACCGAACGGCACATCATTCTTGAAGGCCGGCACATAGCAACGGTTCGGGAAGATGTCTCGGGGCCCGCGAGGAGCTTCCAGGATACCTTCGATGAAGAGCTCGAAGTCGCTCGGCGAGCGGGTTTCTTGACCGGGCAGCTTCATGGCACAACGATGAGCATCGGTAATGCCTTCGACGAGATTGACCTTCACCAGGATGACGAACTCAATCTCTTCTTCCTGGAAGCTGACGTTGCGGAAGGCGGTGCCGATGAAGGGCAGGTCGCCCAGGATCGGATACTTCTGCGTGGTACCGCTGACAATGTTCTGAGTCAGTCCGCCGATGACGAGCGACTGGCCGTTTTCCACTTCAAGAGTGGTGCCGACCGATTGCGTCGAAAGGATCGGGGCGATGATGCCGGCCTGGTTGGCGTCGCCGGTCTTGATCGTGTTCTCAGCGGAAACGGTGAGACGGATGCGGCCATCGCCGAGCACGACAGGCAGGAAAGCCACCACGGTGCCGGTCGGGCGGAACTGGATGCCGGAACCGCCGCCACCACCCACACCAACCGAACCAGAGGTGCCATAAGGCTCTTCACCACCGACGATGAAGCGGGCCGGGCGGCCGCTCATAGCGGTCAGGCTGGGGTTCGAGAGCACCTTTCCGACTCGTTCTTCACGCAGAGCGTTGATGAAGCCGATGAAGGCGTTCGCACCCTGCTGAGAGTTGAAGACAAAGTTGGCTGTGCCCGTAGAAACCTGGGGCAAGCCGTTCGTGACTGTGGTAGAGCCTGCTCCGCCGATGGAGGTACCGAGGAAGTTGGTGCCGCTTCTCTGGAAGAAGTCGACGCCGAGCTTGCGAACCTCGCGGCGATCTACCGAGGCCAGGCACACGTCGAGTTGAACGACCTGAGGACCGGAGACGCGCACGGCATAGGTGACCAGATCATTCTGCTGGCCGGTTCCGCCTCCCCGTTGTCCGCTGTATTGGGCAGCGATACCGTTGAGGAAGGTGCGGATCGGTTCGACATCTTCGACCGATTCCACAGTTCCGGTGACGATCAGCGAACCGGGAGGCCCGCCGGCGATGATCTTGAGATTGGCGGTCGGGAAGGTCTCTGCGACCTTGCTGCGGATATAGCTGATATCCGGGTTGACCTGAATAGTCCTGACCATGGGGTTGAGCGTTCTGTTGTCTTTGTCACGAGCAGTCATGGTGAGCTGGGTGACGCCGACGTTGACGCCCTTGATGCGGGCGATGCTCGGGTTGTCCTTATCGATCTCAACCTGGACGATGCCCGGCCGCGAGGCGAACACGTCCTTGATGAGCCCGCCTTCTTCCTGGCGAACGGTGAAGACCTCACCGATCTGCACGGTGTAATCAGCTCGCTCGGCGGAAACCGAGGAACTGACGGTAGGGGTAGCAGCAGGAGGAGGTGGCTGATTAAAGCCGGTAGCGGGGGCCGGCATGGATTGACCATAGCCGGAGGTGCCCAGGCCCTGAGCCTGGCAGATAGAGGTTGATCCGGCGAGCGTGGCGACGGCGATCAGTCCCGCACCCAGCAGCCGGCGTTGTCCAACAGTCTTCGTAGCGAAAGAGTGCATCTCTTCACCCCTCCTTGAGTGCAGCACGCGCCGATGCCTGCGTGCAGGATTTCCCGTGTCATCAGGCAGCGGCCCAGCGCCATCCCTGTCGCTGATACGCCGCTGCCCTGTATGTTCCTACTCTCAGGCATTACTGCCCGGGAGTTTTTCCATCATCCTTCTTACCGTCATTCTTGCCATCATCTTTCTTCGGCTCTTCTTTTTTGGAGTCGTCTTTCTTCTTGGATACCTTCTCATCAACAAATACGTTGGTCTCAAACTTTTTCGGTTGTCCATCAGTGTCGATGATGCCACCGTGCCTGCGGCGACGGATCTCATCATCGGTCTCGGTTGCCTTGGCGTCGCTCTTGTTTTCTGGCTTGACTCGCGGCCCCTCGTCTGTTGTCGGATCTGGCAGTTTGACTGCGTCCAGGTTGAGAGACAGCGTTGCTTCGGGCACATCGTCCTGTGGGTTGGGCACAGAAGACGTTCGCTTCCCGGTAATGTAATAGATGCTGTCACCCACTCGAGTCGGGTCGCCATCCCGACGACGATCAATATCGATTCGGGCTGTGTCCTGGAAGTTTTTGCACATCAAGGCTTGATGGTTAGTCAATCGAAGCAGGAAACGAGTGGGAGGCGTCGCCATCGGCGTGTTGTCTTTCTTCGAGGTGTTATCGACAGCCAGCACTTCAATGTCTTCCAGAATGTATTGGGTTTTCGTTCCTGTTTCCCCGTGGGGTTGCATCGTAGCGGAAATGTTCACACGGTTGCCTACCTGAATGAATCCGCCGCCAGCTCGTTCCACAGTAACTTGAACGGCATGGGCTACCTCGCCGTTCTTGAGTCGCTCGTTGATGTCATCCTCACGGTTATCGCAGATGTCGCTCTTGTAGATGGGTTCATTGGGTTTGAGTCGGTAATGTCGAGTCGTCTTGTTTTTGATCTGATCGAAGGAAGTGATCGTATCTGCGAGATCTTCGCGCAGTTTGCTCTTGGGCCACTCCATTTCGGTGAAGCGCTGGGCATCCAGGAACAGATGGTAAGGAGCCACGTCAGCCACAGGCACCAGAACCTTCACTTTCACTTCGTCTTGCGGGTTGCTTGCGGCGCCTGAAACCAGTTTCCAGGTGCCAAAGGCCGCTCCGAGTCCGCAGACCAGAGCAGTCACCATCAGTAACGGCGTCTTCGATTGCATGGTCAAGACCTCCTCAGTGTTGTGCTCATCAAGGTGAAGTAAGGGTTCCTGCCTCATCCAAACGACGACAGAACTTGAGTCCAAGTTCTATCGTTCTCATTCGACGCCATTACCGCTAGACGTATGTTTCGACTATTAGGCATGACCATCTTCAACTTTTGCGCCTGTAGGGAAGAAAGCGAAGGAACGGTCTATGGCGAATGTGTTCAATATTGGATGTTTAGGCAAGACCCTCCTTCATTTTCCGGGCGGTAGTTTTAAGTTGGAAGCACGGTCGGTGCCGCCACTTAGGACGTTATCAGTGTGGTTTGGTACCAGTCCCAGGCCACGTAGGCTAAAAATCCGATGCACAAGGGTACGCCATAGGGCAGAAGCTGAAGAGTAGGCTTCCTCGCCATAGCCTTCTCATGCACTTCACCGATTCCCTTGGCGTTGACCCAGTCCGAGACGATATTCGTGAGATTCTTGGCGTTTTGTTTGTAGGAGCCGCTCCACCAGATCATGATGGAGGAGATCACTCCGCCCACGATGACGCCGAAGATCCATCCCCAGAGAACAATCTCAAAGCCACGTTCCCATCCATAGATAGGGGCGACCCAGGCGCCAAAGCCCATCTGCATCTTCACATCGCCGGCACCGACGCCACCAATGGCATAGAGCCAAACCAGAAGACCCAAGCCCAGGAAGGATAATCCCAGCGAATGCCAGAGTCCCTGTACGGCACCGCCCAGTCCGCCATGCAGTTCGAACATCACGATTTTCTGCATGCCGATTAAGTTAGTCGGGAGATACATCTCGATGTCCGCCCCGTTCATCCAGCCGTTGATGAGGGCAAAGGCCCAGCCGGAGAAGATAACCGGGAACGTCAGGATGTTATGTATTTTCAGATACCGGAAGTCGACAACAGCCATCACAATCATGGCCATCGAGAGCATGATGATGAGGGACGTTTTTTCGCGCTGAACGAAGCTAGCATGGTGTGATGGATCATAAGGGCGATGTAGGGCGAGGACATCTGATTCTAGCAGAAAGCTAGGTCACAGAAGGCACTGGTGCCAATGATTTTACTACTTTTTCCAAGTGTGGGCGTAAACGCAGATCAGGCGGCGGTCCACCGAGGTGAACAGCCGCCTGATCGTGTCACGCCTAGTCTGGGCAACTAGGAGATAGCGGAATCAGCGGTGCTGAACGTACGGCTGGCGCTGGTGCCGACCTGGCGGATGACCACGATGCAGAGCACGATGATCAAAGCCAGCATCACTGCGTATTCGACAGCGGTAGGACCATCTTCGTTCTTGATGAATCGCTTGATGGCGTTGAGACACTTCTTCATAGCAGGCTCCTGGATGAAAGACGTGAGGTGAACTCACAGAAACGGGGAAAGTAGACTGATCTCAGGTACAGTGGACTTTCCCCAGGTCCAACTGCGCTGACTCTTTTGGGGCAACAGGGTTGACGTTTAGCTGGTCGAGATGGCCGAGTCCGAACGGCTGAAGGTAGCCGAAGAACTGGTGCCGACCTGACGAATGACCACGATGCAGAGCACGATGATCAAAGCCAGCATGACTGCGTACTCAACAGCGGTAGGGCCATCTTCGTTGTTGACGAAACGCTTGACGGCTTCCAGATACTTCTTCATGACTCACTCCTCGATGACAGAACAGATGAAGGAACAGGCGAATGCGGGGTTAATCCAGGGGCGGTTTATTCGGGATCAGCTGATAGCTGAGTTGGCGGTGCTGAACGTCCTTGAAGCGCTTGTGCCGACCTGACGAATGACCACAATGCAGAGCACGATGATCAAAGCAAGCATCACGGCATACTCAACGGAAGTTGGTCCATCTTCATTCCGTACAAAGTTCCAAACCTGGCGGATGATCGTTTTCATGGCTCCCTTTTCGATTGGCGTTAGACATTCTGAAGTTACTAGTCTACCGTCAGAGGCGGGGGCGATGTAAGTGCTCCGACAGATCGTTGAACAAGAGAACGGTAGGTTACGGTGGAATAACTGTCAAATCAGGAACAGTATTTTTCTTATGCAGATCACCAAAGTGAGCCAGTATGAACTACTCCACGCGGTCCTATTTCGGTGAATTCAGCCCATTTTCATAGCCTTGCTGCACTTCACGATAAATCATCAAAAGGGGTAGCTGCTCCTGGCGGGCTATCCGGGCACACTCTTCGAATTCAGGAGTGAAGATTGGTTTTTCACCTTGCTTCCATCCTAACTTGCCTTCAATGGGGCCCCATGGCGTATCAACCTGGTGTGCCTGGCGGTACAGCTTGTGACGCTCTATTCGTGTTCTTCTGACGCCCAGAGTGGCGGTTTCCCGAAAGAGTATCGTCTCCAAAGCTGCGACATGCTGATCATCAGCAAGCACCGAAAGTATCACTCCAGGACGCTGTTTCTTCATTTGAATCGGGACGGTAAAAACATCGAGTGCGCCGGCAGCGAACAGTAGTTCAAAACAGTAGCCAATCACTTCGCCGGGAACATCATCGAGATTGGTTTCGAGCAGCCAGACCTGGTCTTGTTCGTATCCGCATGATGCAGTTGCTTCGCCGGCGGTGCCGATGAAGAGACGCAGCACGTTGGGTTGTTCAGCAAAGTCTTTGGTGCCGGCGCCGTAGCCGATTTTGTCGATCGTCATCACCGGACTTTCCAGCCAGCGACTGACGACGGTGGTCAGGATCGCAGCACCCGTTGGAGTAGTCAGTTCTGTTTTGATTGGTGAAGCAGCGAGCGGCGCGCCTTTAAGCAGCGCCGCTGTGGCCGGCGTGGGGACAGGCATGATGCCATGCGCTGCTTTGATAGTGCCATGACCGGTGGGAACTGATCGTGCGGTGAACTCATCGATGTTGAGATAATCGAGACCGATGGCACTGCCGACGATGTCAGCAATGCTGTCGATGGCTCCGACCTCATGGAAATGGACTTGGTCGATGCTCATGCCATGGGCTGCCGCTTCGACTTCACCAAGGCGCTGGAAGATGGTGTGGGCTAATTGTTTCGCTTTTGGTGTGAGCTTACCTCGGTCGATAATCTGCTTGATGTCTTTCAAAAATCGCTGGGGCTGATCATCGGGCGCTTTGATGGTGACGTAGGTTGCTGCAAAACAACTACGCAGTACTTCTTCCACTTCCAGCACGATGGGGAGTTGAAGTGACATGAGGCCGTCACGAATCACTTCCACGGGAACGCCGGCGCCTATGAGGGCACCGAGCGTCATGTCTCCGCTGATGCCGCTGAAACAATCGAAATGGGCGATGCGCATGAAGGAACTCGTGGTGAGAATGACCACGATTAGTCTATTACTTTGTTGGTGTCACCTGATTCTGGGGCTGTTCTGAAAAGACTACGCCGGCATAAATATCCTTCAAAGGAATGCGTGCCTCCACTGAAGTAAAGACCAGTTCCGATTCTAATCCCACAAACGAGACCAGACCCCAGGAGCCATCAGCCTGCCGGATAAATCGTTCACACACCGGCTCATTTTGATCCACCAAGATGTACTCCATGAACGTCGGCATCAGTTGATAATTGCGGAACTTCGTTCCACGAACATATTTCTCTGTAGAAGGGGACAGCACTTCAATAATGGCGACAGGATTGGTGATGGTGTCTTGATCCTCGGCGGCGTATTCCAATTTTCCACAGTAGATGACAATGTCAGGATAAGTGACGAGTCCGGTGCGGTCCACTTTCACACGCTGATCACTCGACATCGTTCGGCATGGGCCGCCTTTCAGGCGACTGTACAGTTCGCCGATCATGTTCTCTTTGATGATGTTGTGTGGCGAGGTCGCCCCTGCCATTGCAAACATTTCGCCATCAAAGAACTCGCTCTTGAATGGAGCTTCCCGTTCGATGGCGAAATACTCCTCAAGGGTAAGGCGTCGTTTCGGTACTGCACTCATGACCTGCTCCAAAGAAGCTTAACTCATCTTACCAGAAAGAAGAGACCCTGTATCTTCTGAAACACCAGCAGACGTACTAAACCCAGCTGTCCATAGCCAGTATCAATTCAGCATCCAAATAAGATGTCCATTCCCCACCTTGCCTAGTCCCCGTCCTTCATGGTACAGTGAAAACATCATCCTTTACGAAGTGATCCAGTTATGACAGTGCTTCTTCAACATCCAGATAAGACTAAAGAATCGCCGGCGTCTAAGTCAGCAGGCGAAATTAAGCAGCCACCAGCGAAGACAGAGGAGAAGACTGCGCCGAGCAAAGAGGCTTCAGCCAAAACAGGTCAGGAAACCCTACCACCCAAAGACGCTGTTCCCCCCGCAGAAGCCAAGTTGCCTGATAGCCCTATTCAACCACCTCCTGGGGCTAATCTGCCGGGGAAAGTTCAAGAACAGCCCAAAGCAGCACCACCGCTGGGAAGCATCCTGCAACCAGCCTTGTTGCTGATCGGCATCCTGGTTGTTGGGGCAATTCTGATAGCCTGGCTGAAGAAGTCCCGCGATCGTTCCAAGGGCGCTGTCGCCCTCTCCGCACATGATCAATTGTCAGCCTTTCGTGACTCTGTGGACGAGGGCGACATGACCGACGAGGAGTTTAAGAAAGTCAAGGCACTGCTGGCTGAAAAGATACGCAAACCAGCGAACCCTGTGACGACTACTCCGGGGTCTGCTGAACCACCGAGTCCAAACGAGAAGCCTCCAGCGTGACGATGACAACGACCAGACCGTTCGCACCGTCTCTAGGGATGAGCCAACGACTTGTACACTACTGTACGACTAACTTTACTCAAGTCGTGTTTGCCTGAAGAGTAAGACGAGGATAGAATTGGCTGCCTGACGGGTACCCCCGTAGCCGAGCAGTATGGATGCTCCTCGATACATATCTGGAGAAGACCTGAGGATTGGGCATGGCAACGAAAGACCTGGGCACCAGCGGACGTCGCACCAGTGGCTCTACCAAGAACCGCAATGCGTATTGCTCTTTCTGTCGAAAGAGCCATCGTGATGTCGGGCCTCTGGTGGAAGGCCCCGCTGAGGTGTACATCTGCGGCGAATGCGTCGAACTTTGCCAGTCGATCATCGATCAAGAGAAGCGTCGCCGCGGCATCCCAAGGGCAAGGTCAATGACATCCCTTCCCCCCGCTCCATCAAAGAAAAGCTCGATCAATATGTGATCGGCCAGACCCGCGCCAAGCGAGTGCTCTCGGTCGCCGTACACAACCACTACAAACGCCTTTCCCTCATGGACGGCGAACGCAGCGATATCGAAATCGACAAGAGCAACATCCTCCTCATTGGGCCCACCGGTTCCGGCAAGACGTTGCTCGCTAAGACCCTCGCCCGCATCCTCGACGTTCCCTTCGCCATCGGCGATGCCACCACCCTTACCGAAGCCGGCTATGTGGGTGAAGACGTTGAAAACCTGCTCCTCAAGCTCCTGCACAATGCTGACTTCGACATCGAAGCGGCTCAGCGTGGCATCATCTATATCGATGAAATCGACAAGGTCGCCAAGACACACCAGAACGTCAGCATCACCCGTGATGTCTCGGGCGAAGGTGTCCAGCAGGCCATGCTCAAGATGATCGAAGGCACCGTCAGCAATGTGCCTCCGCAGGGTGGCCGCAAGCACCCGGAACAGCAGTACATTCAGATCGATACTTCGAACATTCTCTTTATCTGTGGCGGTACGTTTGTCGGCCTCGACAACATCATCGCCCGCCGGGTCGGCAAGAAGACGATTGGCTTCGCCGCTGACAATCAGGTGAAGGAACGTGATCTGGGCGAGTTGCTCAACGCTGTGACTAGCGACGATCTCGTCGAGTTCGGCATCATCCCCGAGTTCGTCGGACGTTTGCCCGTGCTGGCTCCGCTCGATCCGCTGCATGTGGACACGCTGATGCGAATCCTCTCGGAGCCACGCAATGCTCTGGTGAAACAGTACTCGAAGCTCTTCGAGATGGAAGGTGCAGAACTTGAGTTCACCGACGGCGCTCTCCGGGCCATCGCTAACCTGGCCAAGGAAAAGGACACTGGTGCCCGCGGCCTCCGCAGCATTATCGAAGAGATCATGAACGACGCCATGTTCGATCTCCCAGACATGGAGAATAAGGGCAAGTTCATCGTCAACGAAGATGTGGTCAATCGCAAACGGTCGCTCTTCGAGCTGCACAAGATGCCGGAGAAGCTGAGCGCGTAGTTGAGATGAAGCAAGAACAACGATCCCGGCCATGAGGCCGGGATTTTTCGTTATGTACTTTGGTGCCTCTGTGGTAAGAGTATATCGGAGTCAGCGATTCAGGAGCCAGCATGCTCGATGTCAAAATGCCACCGGTTCGCAAAGGACAGCCGACCTGGTTCATGGCATTAGACTATCCGCGTCAAGGATATTGGACGGAAGAAGAGTTCTTGCAGTATGAAGGCAGTAACAACTGGCTCAAAGAGTTATCGAACGGCTTTCTCGAAACACCACCCGTACCAACACTCTATCATCACGACATACTTTTTGTGCTTCTGGATGCGTTCAGAGACCACCTTGCCAAGATCAACGATGGCGGCGAAGTCTTGATGGCACCGCTGCCTGTTCTTCTATATCCGGGCACTATTCGAGAGCCAGACCTGATCTATCTTGCAGAAGCTCGCAGCAAGAAGACTAAAGACTACCCCCAAGGGGCTGACCTGGTAGCTGAGGTTGTCATCGGGAATAAGGCTGACCGCCGCCGCGACCTCATCACCAAACGCAAGGAATACGCCAAGGCCGGCATCAAAGAGTATTGGATCGTCGATCCCAAGAAGACGGTCATCATCGTGCTAACCTTGAACAAGGCCACGAAGAAGTACAAGGTCCACGGCAAGTACGCTGCCGGGCAGACTGCCACCTCGAAGATGTTCAAAGGTTTTACTGTCGAAGTCAATCAGGTCTTTAAGAAGCGATAATTGAAATGCCCGCCGATCTTCCCCCTCGAACAGCTTTTCATCTCGTGCCCCTGCACGATTTCCTCGTCGGCCAGACTGCTGAAACCTTCGTCCTCTTCAGCGAACGCACCCCCGGTCAAACTCGGGACGGCAAGCCTTACTTCACCTGTCGTTTCAAAGATCGCTTCCGCACCGTCACCTGCATGGTCTGGGCCGACAGCCCCTGGTATGCCGACTGCGAGAAAGCCTGGGTGCTCGGTCAGGCCTATCGGCTTACTGTCACCTATTCCCATCACGAGAAGTATGGCCCGCAGATCGAGATCTTGAAATGGCGGAATATCCACAGTGATGACCGCAACGTCGGCTTCGATCTGGCCCACCTTGTCGATAGCTCCCGGTTCTCTATTCCCGGCATGTGGGAAGAAATACTGGCACTCATCGAGAAGGAAATACAGCAGCCTGCTCTCAAGCAGTTGATTAACACCATCTACACCAACCACGCTGCATCACTTCAATCGCTGCCCGCCAGTGATGGCAAGTTCTACCCGTTTCGTGGCGGTTGGCTGGAGCATGTGCTCTCCCTCGCCAAATCATGTCTGCTGCTGTGCGACCATTACCTCAAGCAGTACGAAGGCGTGGAACCGAAGCTGGATCGTGACCTGGTACTAGCCGGCGCTTTGCTTCACGATGTCGGTCGTGCTTTGGAGTTTACCACCGATCCGCTCGGCATCCTGACGCAGCCCACGGTTCCGGGTAAGCTCTTCGGCCATGTCACCCTGGGCCGTGATCTGGTACGTCAGACTGCTTTACAGCAGAGCGACCTTGCCCCCGACTTCCTCGAACGGCTGGAGCACCTGATCCTCAGCCACCTCGTACATCCCGAATGGGGTTCACCCCGCCTGCCAATGATTCCCGAGGTGCTGATTCTGCACCACGCCGACGATCTCGATGCCAAGCTGGAGATGTATTTGCGTTGTTTGAGTCGAGATCAATCAACCGGGCCGTTCACTGCCCGCGATCCCGTTTTGGGGAAGGCGTTGCTGAAGTCTGTACGAGCGGAAAAAGATGATAGCCCGACGCACTAGCAAGGGAGCGGCGTGCAATCGCCAGGTCTACCATCGCTAGCGCGTCGGGCTATCAAAACCTTTCTGCCTACACGCTCTGTGAATACTGCAGAATCAGATCCGAGAAGTTCGCGTTGCCGCCGTTGGCTGTGCCCATCAGGTTGACCCGGACGGGATCGTTACTGATAGGAAGCAGGCCTGTCTGCATGCGCGATTCGCCGTCGCGGCCATAGCTTCTCATGTGTTCCTTACCGCCATCAGGGTTAGCGGCGGCGAAGGAGAAGTAAGCGGTGGGCTGTCCGGCGGTAATCGTGTTTGACGCATTGGTGGAGAGCAGCCCGGCTGCGGTGCCGCGCGGAATATAGTAGAGGCCGAAGAAGCTGCCACCTGCCATGGTCACCGTGCGCGTGGTTTCCGCGGGCACATCGCCCTTGGTGAAGAGCACCTGGACGTTCAACTGGCTCAGAGCGGCCTGAGCATCAGCCGGCGTCGCCAGGCTTGAGCGTGCGTGTGGGGTTGTTGGCGATGGGGGCTGAGATGGTGCCTTCAGCATCCAGCACCTGGAAGAGACCGAGTTCCCCGCCAATGGGGCGATAGCGGCTGTTCAAGGTCGGCAGCATGGCGAAGCTGGTCTTCACCGAGGTCGATGGGTTGGCGACGTCTACGGCCAAGGCCCCGGTAGCGGGAGTCGCGGTGCTCTTGCGGACACTGAACACCATGTCGTTGTAGTCTCGGTCGCCGCCCTTGTACTGGTCTTCAAAGCCGTAGACTTCCAGCTTGCCGGTTCGGTCGGTAGCACCCTGGGTATGGAAGATGGCATCCTTGTTAGCAGCCTTGATCGAGGAGAACAAGCTGCCGTTGGAAGTTAGGGCCTTGCTGAAGGACTTGTTCACCGAAAAGGCGAAGGCCAATTTGGTTCCGGCGGTAAAGGTCAAGGTCTTGGCGGCACGTGAACCGCCTGGTTGGAACGAAAACAAAACCTGGCGATTGCCGCTGGCTGCCACGGTGGACCAGTAGTTGCTCGCTCCGGGAGCGACGCCATTGACTTTGCCGCTGAGATCGTCCACTACATAAACGCTCAGTTCGTTCTTGTTGGCGGCGAGGGCTCTCTGGAAATCGAAATGGATGTCAACCTGTTCGCCGGCGGCACCAGGCACCACGTAGATCTGCTGCATTGACGGAGCGAAATTGACAGTCAGCGTGGCGCTGGTCAGCGAATCGTTCGTGCCATCATTGGCCGTAGCGGTGAGGGTGTTGTTGCCGAGCAACAGCTTGTTGGCCGGGATGGCGAAGGTGTAGGTGCCGGGCGTGCTCGATTCGGTAGCGGTGCCGATCTGCGTGCCGGCCAGGAGAATCTTGATTGTCTGGCCTGAGGTGGCCTTGAACTGAATCGTCGGTGTATCGGTGGTGACCGTGTTATCGGCACCGATGCCGGCACCTGACACCAGGCTGAGATCGGTCGGGCTCAGCGGGTTGGCGGTGTAGAGAATATTGAAGGCATCAGTATCGAAGTCACTGGTTTGCGGGTTGCTCGTGACCGAGGTGACGCCGATCTTCAGATTCACCAGCCCGGCAAAGTCGGTCTTGGGGGTGATGGTGATGCGGGCCGTGACGTTATTGATTTGCTGAATCGAGACGGTCACGTTGTCGGTGTTGTCCAACTCGGTGAAATCCTGCCGACGAACGACAAAGGTCAGCGGATCATTGTCGAGATCAGTGGCGACAACATCGAAGGTGATGACGCCATTGACCGCGACCTGGCGATCAACGATCTTGGGCAGGAACGGGCGATCGTTGGTGGCGGTGCCGCTGACGGCGTCGGCCTGAACGGTCACGTTGGCCGTTTCAGTGTCGGTCTGGTTCTTGGCATTCTTGACAGTGATGGTGACGTTGCCCGAGCCGGTGAAATCATTCACTGAGGAAAGATCCAGCACGGCGTACTTGTTGGTATTGATGACCGAGGCGTGGTTGATCGTCACATCGGCGTTGGGCTTCTCGCCGGTTACCGGGGTGTTCATGATCTTCTGCAGCACGTCCAGCCCGTCCACAATGATTCCGAAGATATTGTGGTTGAAGTTCAGGTGCTGAGGGAAGCTGGAGGTGCTGGCAGTGTCGGTGATAAAGAACTGCGAATCGTTGTCGTCATCGCCGGCGTTGGCCATGGCCAGGAGACCAAAGCTGTTGAAGGTGAGAGAGCTGTTAAACTCATCGTCGAACTTGTCGCCGAACCCGCCGGTGCCATCGCCATTGGGGTCGCCGCCCTGGGCTACGAAGCCTTTGACGACACGATGGAAAATCAGGCCATCGTAATTGCCCTGCATGATGTGGTTAATGAAATGTTCGGTGGTCACCGGCATCTTGTCTTCAAACAACTTGAAGACCATATTGCCGGTGAAGGCATTGCCCGAAGCATCCTTGCCGCTGACATTCAGCACGACAGTGCGCCCGGCGGTGATGACGGCGGCGTTGATGTTGTTGTTAGCGCTGGAGACGCTGTAGCTTACCGGCAGGCCCTGCGTATCGGTGGCGATCAGCGGCACATAGGTGTGCTTGCCGACCAATACCGGAGGGGGCGTGACTGTCCCCAGCGAGACCGTCATCACCAGACGGTCTTCGAGCGAATCAAAGCTCAGGGAGCGGCGGTTCTGGGGGCGGGACGAAGACTGTGGTGTTTGTCGATTGAAGAAACGGCCGAAACCCATGGAGCGACTCCGAGCGCAGAGAATGACGAATCCATCCACGCTCTCAATCGGCGTGGGTGGAACCTTAGACGTACAAGATTCGGTTTTGCTCCCTCACCGAAGCCGATTTTTCTATCGACTATACCTATCGTAAGGGAAAGGAGCGAGATACTCGCCATTCAGGCTGCTGATACAGACGGCCTGAACGGCGTCACGAGAACCCCCATCGAGTACATTGGATACTATCCGCCCAGATTTCCTCAAGCAAGGACGTCAACGTGACGCAGCGACGCCGAACCCTGCTCATCCTGTTGTTGCGTGCCTGTGGCATCATCGATTTGCTGGCTTTGACGTTCGCCCTCATTCCGCATTCATGGATCAGAATCTCCCATGGACATCTGGGCATGGGGCCTTTTCCTGAAGAAACCATCGCCCTTTATCTCGTCCGCAGTTCGTGCCTGATGTACGTCGTGCATGGCGTGCTGCTGATATTCGTCTCGTTCGATATTGATCGGTATCTGCCCCTCATTCGTCTACTGGCCTGGATTGCGGTGATCCATGGAGTGATGCTGATAGTAATCGATTCCCTCACTGGCATGCCCTGGTGGTGGACCCTGGGGGAGGGGGGCTTGCTGATAGCGTGGGGTACATTGGTCTTGGGGTTGACGAAGCCCTCTGGTGCGAGCATCAGGATGTAAAGGTCGATAATATTGAGATTGATTTTGAAATATCATTCAGAGAATTACTTATGTGCTTTAGTGTCATCCGAACGCAAGCTGGCATGAAAGTAGCTGACTTAAAGGTTCACATAATGATGATTACATTACTCTCGCAGGAATCAAACCATGATAACTCGTCGCGCCTTTCTGAGCAGCCTGGCTGTGACTGCGGCAGGTTCCGTTCTTCATGCAAATGTAAATGCGAACTGGTTTTCCAAGCTCTACCACATTGGAATTGCTGATTCCCTGGTACGAAGCCATGCTCAGGGGGATGAAGCAGCACAGTTGAATCAATCGATGACCCAGGTATTTGAAACACCCGGCCAACCCAAGTGCCAATTCGAGTTCGCTTCAACGCTTTCGCTGGCGGAACGACTGCGCCAATCGCAAATTCATTTGATGGTATGTCCAGGCATCGAATATGCCTGGATGAAAAGCAAATTCCCTGACCTGTTGCCTCTCGTTGTTGCCCAAAGAAACGATATTCGCATGAAGGCCTGCGTGGTAGTGCGGAATGAAAGCAAAGCCCGTAAGATCAGCGACCTTCGCAATGCCTCCATTTCCTTGCCGGAAAGGCTGCCACAACATGCTTACCTTTTCATCAATCAAAAGATTGCCAGCCAGGGAGCGGAGTCGGCCGGATTTTTCCAGCAGTCCTTGCTGCCTGCTGATTCCAATGAGGGAATAGAGAGCGTGATAGAGGAAAAAGCTGACGCCATACTTCTGGATCAGGATGCCTGGTTAGGGTATCAGGAACAAAAGTCTGCCCGTTCCAAAAAGCTGAGGGTCTTGGAGGAATCGATCAGCTTCCCCACAGCGGTGGTGTTGCATCATCGGGAAACGTGGAACAAGTTAGAGATTCCCTTGCTCAGAGTTGCGCTGTGCGCTGCTCATCAGAAGCCGTTAGCCAGGCAGATTCTCAACTATTGGGGTGTTAGTCGATTCGTGACGAGCAAGACCGAGTACCAACAAATAGTCGAAGATTTCCTGTGTGAAATGCCTGAACCCATAAAGTTAGCAGACATCGTGGCCAAGAGTACGAAGTAGCAATTGGTAGATTTGTGTGAATCTAGGTGTCCAATTTGGCGAATTAGGAGACATCTCAGCCCTATTCACCTCATTCTCAGTTTTTTCCTCATAATCGCTTGTCTTTGCCTCAAACGCACCCCACAATTGGCATTACGTTGCAGACTGAATCGGTTCACCTACACCGAGGGTGCTGTGAGTACCATGACTTCCCAGCCCAGCAGCAGTAACAGCAGCAGCGAGGCCTTCCTGACCTTGCTGCGGAAAAGTTTGCTCATCGAAGAGTCCAAGCTCGATGAGGCGATCGCTTCGTTGGATGATCCCACCCACGCCGACCCCAAGGACATCGCTCAGGCCTTCATCAACATGGGCCTCTTGACCCGTTTCCAAGTCAGGCTGCTGCTTCAGGGCAAGTGGCGTGGTTTCTTCATTGCTGGCAAGTATCGCCTGCTTGATATGATCGGCGAAGGGGGCATGGGGAAGGTCTACCTGTGCGAACACAAGCGCATGCAGCGGTTGGTCGCCATCAAGGTGTTGCCGGTCAGGCTGGCCAACGATGAAGCGGCACGGGAACGGTTCGACCGTGAAGCCCGGGCCATCGCTTCGCTCAACCACACCAACATCGTTCAAGCCTACGACATCGATTCCCACGATGGCATGCATTACATCGTGATGGAGTTTGTCGATGGCGTCAGCCTCCAGGCGCTGGTGGCTCTTCGCGGCCCGTTGCCTGTTTCTCGCGCGGTGAACTACCTGGGTCAGGCGGCGGAAGGGTTGCAGCACGGCCACGAGATGGGGCTGGTGCATCGAGACATCAAACCCGCTAATCTGCTTCTCGGTCGGGATGGCACCATCAAGGTGCTCGACTACGGTCTGGCCCGTTTCTTTGACAACCGAGGCGACGACTTCACCCGCCGGCATGAAGGCAATTCGATCATCGGCACAGCTGACTATCTGGCCCCAGAGCAGGCGATTGATTGCAGCGATGTCGATGTCCGCGCTGACCTCTATGCCCTGGGATGCACCTCGTATTATCTGCTGACGGGTCATCCGCCGTATGGCAGGGACATTCCCACGCACACCAAGCTGCTGATGCATCAGTCGAAAGATCCGACGCCGATGCGTGAGCTGCGTCCCGATCTCGATCCGGCTCTGTGCGAGGTCATCCGCAAGATGATCCTCAAAGACCCCAAGCTGCGGTATCAGCAGCCCAAGGAAGTGGTCGAAGCGCTGCAGCCCTGGCTGGATCAGCCGGTAGCGCCTCCTACTGATGACGAAATCCCGCTGCGGGATGCTCTGACTGCCAGCCGGGCCATGACCGGCAACTCGACGGCGAAAATTGGGACCAACTCTTCTGTAGCCACCAAGACTCGGGGCCGATCGGTCACGATCATGGTGGATAAGAGCAAAGAATCGATGCCCGGACTGGGGAAGAAACAACTCCCGGCGTGGATTTGGGCGGGCGTCGGCGGCATCGCGGCGTGCCTGGTCTTTTTACTTTGGCCCGGCAGCCAGTCGGGTAACGATGTCAAGCCGACAATACCCTACACTCCCATTGCGTCCATTCCCATCGCTCCGGCCCGGAACGATAGCCCTGTGATGCAGATCAACAAAGGCAATACGCTGGAAGCTACTGGCGTGCAGCAGTACAAACTGGAGATCGATGCCGGCGGTACCCTGGCACCACGAGGTGTGGTGATTCTTGATCGAGGCCTGAAGCTTTCGCGCGATGCCCTGCTCAACATGGAGCCGGATGCCATGCTGCAAGTGAAAGACGGCTTTCTGGACGTCTCGGGGGCGCAACTGAAGTTCGCCATCAAATATGAACCCAAGAACAACTTCGTCTGCCTGATCCGCAACCATTCGGGGCAGCCCGTGGTCGGCAGTTTTGCCTACGCCACGCAGAGCCAGACGCTCAAGAGCACTGATGGCAAATGGCAGGGCAAGATCAGTTACGAAGGCGACGCTGACAAGAATTCGCCCACCGGCGGACGAGATGTCGTTCTCTATCAGGTGGAACGCCTGCCGTAAGGTCTCTATTCCCCCCGTCGCCCTTTCCGGGTATCCTCCCTGTCGAGTTATTCAATACCGGCAGGGACGCCGATGCGCCATCTCTTGTTCTATCGTCGCTGGTACCTGGCTTTGCTACTGCTGCTTGGCACTGTGGCAGGCATTGCCGGCTATTACTTCCTTCAGGAACGAAACTATCGCCATCTCTACGTGGTGAAGCAGGGCGTGTTGTATCGTTCCGGCCAGTTGACCCGCAAGGGGCTGGAACGGGTGATTTACGAGAACAACATTGGCACCGTCGTGAACCTGCGCAGCCCGGATGCCCACAAGACCGACAAAAGCGATTCGTGGGAAGAGGAACTTTGTTATAAGAGCTTCGTTCGTTTCGTTTCGATCCCGTTTCGCCCTGTTGAACATCCCAAGAATCTGAGCATGGCCGAGAGTCATGAAATCATCGAAGGGGCGGCGGAACGGTTCCTGGAGGTACTGTCCGACCCCGTCTCCTACCCCCGGCCTATCCTCGTTCATTGCCTGGCAGGGGTACACCGCACCGGCCTGATGGTCGCTCTCTTCCGCATGGAAAAAGACGGATGGACGAAGGAGCAGGCTATCGAAGAAATGAAGCAGCGGGGCTTCGTCCCATTCAAGAATGACGATCCGCTTTGCCAGTTCATTGTTCACTGGACTCCGACGTGGGAACGGAAGGTAGTGAGCGAAGAGGTGAAGTAGAGTTGTTATCGTAGAGTTGCCATCACGCTCCGCGTGACGGGGCGGGGGCTTGGCGTTTCACAGAGACTTCGGTGACGGCGGATACTCTGCGCATCATCACGCGGAGCGTGATGACTACTAACCAGACCATCACGCGGAGCGTGATGGCAACTCTCTGCCCCGTATCTTCAGCTTGCCCGGTAACATCTTGATCACGAACTCTTTGACACCCTCCGTCGGTGTCGCCAGTATCTCTCCATCAGCATGGGCCGGGATGGGTAGTTCGCTTTGAATCGTCAGCGAAGTCACCTGTCGCCGCTGCATGGCTCGGGAGTTGCCGGGCAGCCAGCCCAGGGCCGCCAGCGGTAGATAGTACATTGCACTCAGCCTGGTGAGCTTCGGTAGATAGAGTAGATCAAACTGGCCATCGTCAATCTTGGCGTGAGCAGCCACAACGAACCCGCCACCTTCTTCCCTGCCGATGGCGACAACGGCGTAGACCAGAGTGGTGTCCTGTTCCTTGCCATTCTCGATGAGTTGCACTGGCACGGTGCGAAGATGTTTCCAGATGGCTTTGAGCGACGCCAGTCCATAAAGGGGAATACCTCGCAGCCAACTGATCTTCCTCGATTCGCAGGTGACCGCCCCGCCCAGGCCGATGCCCAGGGTGTTGCAAAAATAACGCTGTCGATTACGATCGAGAGTTACTTCGCCGATATCGACAGGCCAGAGTTCAGTGCTGCGCAGCCGCTCTACCATGCCTGCCGGGTCGAAGGGCATACCGATCAACCGGGCATAGTCGTTACCTGAACCGAGGGGGAAGACAGCGAAGGCGGTATCGGGCCGTTGATGGCTGACGACGCCGTTCATCACTTCATGCACCGTGCCATCGCCCCCCGCGGCGACGATGGTGGTAAACCCTTCTTCAATTGCCTGCTGAGCCAGTTCAGCGCCGTGCCAGGGTCGTTCGGTGGGACGGAACACTGCATCGTCTTTCAGCAGTTCCTGAATCTGTTTCCATTTCTCGGTCGAACTGCCCCGCCCGGCGGAGGGGTTGTAGATCACGCAGTATCGGGCAGAAGTAGGCATAGCTCAATTGACAGAAGGGCAGGGGAGAGGTACAAGCCTGCTCACAGTACCATATTTGGGCAAGAATTGACATGACTGTTTCACCAACCGAGTATCGAGTGGAGTTGCCCCTGTATCGTGGGCCGCTCGACCTTCTGCTCTACCTCGTGAAGAAGCACGAGGTGGATATTCTTGATATTCCCATCTCGGTCGTCGCTCAATCGTACTTGCGTTATCTGGAAATGATTCAACTCATCGATATCGAAGCGGCGGGAGATTTCCTGGTCGTCGCCAGCACGCTGATGGAAATCAAAAGCAGGTTGCTGCTTCCTCAACAGGAAGAAGTGGAAGAAGGGAACGAGGGAGAGACCGCCAAGGCTGATCCTCGTGCCGAACTGGTCAGACAACTGGTCGCCTATCGCCGCTTCCGGGAAGCGAGCGATGAGCTGGATCACCTGGCCACTCAGCAGGCTTCGTTCTGGCCGCGAGGTTTGCATGAGAAGCCTCACCAGCAAGTTGACCCGATGCAGCAACCCCTGCAGCCGGTGGAATTGTGGGATCTGGTCAGTGCCTTTGATCGATTGCTTCGTGCGACCCTTTCGCATCAGTTGCAGACCATTGAGGCGGATGAGACGCCTCAGCACGTTCACATGGAACGGCTGCTGGAGTTGTTGCGGAACGCCGCCAGTCCGCTGCCCTTTGAATCGCTGTTCACCCCGCCTTACACTCGGGCACGAATCATCGGCATGTTCCTGGCCCTTCTGGAGTTGATCAAACTCAAAAGCATCCATGTGGAACAGCCTGAAGCCTTTGGCAAGATCATCGTCAGGCTGAAGGTGGAAGAACGTGAGACGGCAAGAGCTGCGTAACTTCGTTGATGATCCACCGTTGCAGAGCCTCATTACCAGTGATGTTGAAATGGTTCAGCCACGTTCCTGGAAAAGGGGCATGGGGTTGATCAAGATCTATGTTTTCGATCAGCGATGCAATACCTGTAGCGGGGATCAGTGGCCGAGCCGGGTAGAACCTCCACTGAGATCGATACAAATGGATGGCCTTGCGAACATTGGTCGGCACTGGCTGGGTAAAGGCTACGTCAATGCAGATCAACAGATCGATGGAGATGCCCACTGATTCCAGAAGTGTGGCGAGTCTTAAACATCGTCGTCCGCCGCAGGAATGGCCGATGAGGATGATTGGGCGACTGCCATGATTCTTCGTCACATGGCGCATCGCCCAAGAGAGCCCGTTACAGGTCAAATCCTCTGCCCACAAACCTTGACCGCGTAACTGATCTGTCAATCGCCCATACCCCGGTGTGAAGATGGTCCCATTGCCTCGAAAGAGATAGGCAAGGCCGTGAGCGGCAGGAAGCGAGGGGTTGGTAACAGTTGTTGTGAGCCAACCCATGCGAGCGGCAACGGGGAAGGCCCAACTCAAAAGGAATGGAGGGATGCAGCCGTTCATCTCGTGGTAACATTTCCTGGGAGGGCGAGGCTCCTGCCGAGCCGTTACTTCGATGCTGACAGCTCGGCAGGAGCCTCGCCCTCCCGAACATTTACCTGAGTTACTTCCCCTCTCGTCGTCCCTCCATGGCTGCTCGTCTCTCTCTTTTCTTGCTGCCATTCTTGGAACTAATGCCAGGGGGCAAGATAACGGGGGCAAGTATGCCGGGTTCGCTGGGTATGCGGGCAGCGGCTTCAGCTGCTAATTCCAGGAACTTGGTCTGGCTGCGTATCCGCTTTTGCGGGTCGCCGGTCACTCGAATCCATGAGCCATCTGCTCGGAGTTCTCTTGCCTTGACATTGTCAGCCAGCGAGACTCCCAGCATTTCGTCGATCAGTCGCTTCTTCAGCAAGGGGTGCTCGATGGGGAAAACCACCTCGACCCGGCGGCTCAAGTTTCGATCCATCCAGTCGGCGGAGCCGATATACACTTCGGGGTTGCCGCCGTTGCCAAAGTAGAAGGCACGACTGTGTTCGAGGAAGCGATCGACAATCGACCTGACCCGGATGTTCTCGCTGATTCCTTTGATGCCTGGTCGCAGCGAACATATACCACGGCAGATGAGATCGATCTGTACGCCGGCCTGACTGGCCCGGTAGAGCGACTGAACGATGCTCGGTTCCAGGAGGCCATTGATCTTGGCGATGATCCGGCCATTCTTGCTCTTCTTCTGATATTCGATTTCCTTGTCGATCTTCTCGAGTGTGAAGGGGAGCAGCCGGATGGGGGCGAGCACCAGTTTGCGCCAGGTGGGTACGTTGCTGTAACCTGTCAGGTAATTGAACAGAGCGGTGGCGTCTTCGCCGAAGTCATCGTTACAGGTGAAGAAGCCGAAGTCGGTGTAGATACGGGCGGTCTGCGGATTGTAGTTGCCGGTGCTGAGATGGACGTATCGGCGGAGGCCGTCTTCTTCCTTGCGAACCACCAGGGCCACTTTACAGTGGGTCTTCATGTTGACGAAGCCGAACACCACGTGGACGCCGGCTTTTTCCAGTTCACGCGCCCAAAGGATGTTTCGCTCTTCGTCCATACGGGCCTTGAGTTCGACCAGCACCGTTACCTGCTTGCCGTTATCAGCAGCTTCCTGCAGGGCACGGATAATGGGCGAATCGGCGCCGGCACGGTAGAGAGTCTGCTTGATGGCCAGCACCTGATCATCGCGGGCTGCGGCCTGGATGAAGTCGAGGACGTAGTGGAACGATTCATAGGGGTGATGCACCAGGATGTCTCGATTGCGGATGGCCGCCCACATGTTCGCGCTTGCTCAAACTCCGGCACGGCGCGAGGCATGTTGGACGGATCGCGCAGTTGATCGTAACCGGGCAGCGAATAGAGCTGCGTCAATCCGGTCAGATCGAGCATGGTGGGCACCAGCGTCACGTCTTCCTTGTCCAGATCAAAGGCGCTGGTGAGGAACTCGACCAGCGGCTGGGCGGCAGAGTCTTTCAGATACATGTGTACCGCCGACCCGCGTCGACGCTTGCGAAGCTCTTCCTCCATGGTCTTGAGGAGGTCTTCCACGTCTTCATCGATCTCGTACTCACGATTGCGAATGACCTGGAACGAGGTGGACGCCATCAACTCCATGCCGAGGAAGATATCGGGCAAGTGCATGCGAATGACCCGCTCCAGCGGCACGAAACTGTGCCCGCTGCGGGTGGGCAGCGGAACGAATCGCTGCAACACGGCGGGGACTTGCACCACAGCGAATAGCGGTTCGCCCATGCCGGCCCGGTTCAACATCACCGCCAGATTCAAGGTCTTGTTCGATAGATGCGGAAACGGGTGGCCGGGGTCGATGGCCAGCGGCGTCAGCACCGGCAGAATCTGCTTGTTGAAAAACGAGCGCAGGTGAGCCTTCTCTTCGCCCGTCAGTTCTTCCACCTCCAGCAATTGAATGCCGGCTTTCGCCAAGGGTGGTAGTATTTCGTTGGTGAGCAGATGGTACTGCTGAGCTGTCAGTTCCTGTACCAGCAGATTGATTCGCTGGAGAAGCTCACGAGGCGGGATGCGATCAGCGGCGTTACTGACGTTGATGCCGGCCTGAAGCTTTTGCAGCAGCCCACCCACCCGCACCATGAAGAATTCTTCCAGGTTCGAGCTGAAGATGGAGATGAACTTGAGTCGTTCCAGCGCCGGCACTGTCGGGTCGGCTGCTTCTTCCAGCACCCGTCGGTTGAACTCGAGCCAGCTGAGTTCCCGATTGATGTAGAGCGATGGGTCGTCCAGCCGGGTGCCTGTTTCGACAGAGACTGCGGGGGGGGTACGGGGATTCTCGCTCATATCGGTGCTTCTTGTAGGGTGACTTTCTCTCATCTTATGAAGGGGTTCTTCAGCGACTGTGTAATAATGAAGAAGGAGTAGGGCGTGCTGTGCGTGCCTCACATGGAGTAAGTCGTGTTTCATATATGCTGTGGTACGTCAAGCCATGGGGAGGCACGCACAGCGTGCCCTACGAATTGGCTCGCTACCTCCTAAGCTGACTATGTCGTTTCCTCAAGGAGCTCTCCCATGGATACCGCCACTCATGATCGACTGGTTCAGGAATATCTCGCCGGGCCGCAGCAGCTTCGTCAGGCTGTTAAGGGTATGAGCCGGGAACAACTACTGGCCAAACCGGTGCCGGGCAAGATGAGTACGCTGGAGGTGGTGTGCCACCTCACCGATTTCGATCCTGTCTATGTGGAGCGGATGAAACGCACCATCTGCTTCGACAAGCCGACGATTCATGGGGCTGATGAAAACGTCTTTGCCCAGAAGCTCTGCTACCATGATCGTGATCTGGAGGAAGAGCTGAAGTTGTTGGAAGCCACACGTGGTTCGATGGCCCGCATCCTCAAAAAGCTGCCTCCGGAGGCCTGGTCACGGGAAGGCATGCACAATGAGCGGGGCCCTCTGACGCTACAGAAGATGGTGGAGTTGATGAACAACCACATTCCGCATCATGTGAAGTTTATTGAAGAGAAGCGGAAGGCACTGGGGGTGTAGGGTTTCTTAGTAGACCCGGCTAGAAGTCGCTTCTACTAGTTATTCCACACAATCAACCCCGTGCTCAGTGGGTTGGAGAGATTCACGTGCTTCGGCAGCACTCTCACAGCAAAGCCATACTGACCGCTGTGCTTGCAGGTGAAGCTGCCATGGTACCAGTGAGCGCCCAAAGGAGTGCGTTCCCCGTCGTGCAGGGGGACCGTCTCGAACTGGGCGAACTCGCCCAGAGCATCGACTTTGCCATGGATCAATTGCACTTCGACATCAGCGGGAGTAAGGTCGCCCAGCACCACCGCAGCCCGAACCTCCACCTGCTTGCCGACCAGCATTTCACTGGTGTTGGTAGTCTCGATCTGGGTAATGCTCACCCGGGGCCAGCCCGCGACCACTCGGCTTCTCCAGGATGACAGTTCTCTCGCCGGCTGCTGCGAATCGGCATAGAGTGCTTCGTGCCGAAGGTGAGAAGGCAGATAGGCCTGTTTGAGATAATCCTCGACCATGCGATTGGTGTTAAAGAACGGGCAGAGCGTTCTCAGCGAGTTCTTCACGTACTTGAGCCATTGATGAGGCAGGTTGTCATCATCACGGCGATAGTAAAGCGGGAGAATCTCCTGTTCGAGAATGTGGTACAGCGCTTTGCTTTCGACCGCATCCTGATATTCGAGCCGTTCCGCATCGGGCTGGCTTACGTCGGCATATTCCTCACCATTGCCGATGGCAAAGCCGTTGGTCTTGGCGTAGCCCTCGTCCCACCAGCCATCGAGGATGGAGAGGTGCAAGCCGCCGTTGGCAACGCACTTCATGCCGCTGGTGCCGCTGGCTTCCAGAGGCCGACGGGGATTGTTGAGCCAGATGTCGACCCCCTGCACCAGGTAGCGGGCCACATTGATGTCGTAGTCTTCCAGGAAGACGATGCGATGGCGGAATTCGGGCCGCTTGGCAGTCTGGATCATCTCCTTGAGCAGTTCTTTTCCTGCCTTGTCGTGCGGGTGAGCCTTGCCGGAAAAGAGGAACTGTACAGGGTGCTGCTTGTGGTTGACCAGCTTGTTGAGCCGTTCGAGATCACGGAAGATGAGCGTGCCCCGCTTGTAGGTGGCGCTGCGACGGGCGAAGGCGATAGTCAGCGCTTCGGGGTCAAGCACTTCGCCGGCTTGTGCAAGTTCACTGGGCAGCGCTCCCCGACGTTCGAGTTGCATCTTGAGCCGCTGCCGGGCGAACACGATGAGTTGCTGGCGGTTGCGTTCAATGGTGCGCCACAGTTCGCCATCAGGAACCTTATCGATCCGGTTCCAGAGGGAATGGTCCGTAGGGCGTTCGGTGGGGTTAAAGCCCAGGTAACGCTTGAACAAAAGCGACAGTTCTGGGGCAAGCCAGAAAGCGGTGTGGACGCCATTGGTGATGTGGGTGATGGGCAGCTCGCTCTCGGGCACATCGGGCCAGATGCGTTTCCACATCTTGCGTGAGACGGAGCCATGCAGCTTGCTGACGCCGTTGCTCACGTTGGAGAGTTTGAGAGCCAGCACGGTCATGCAGAAGTATTCGTTGGTATCGGTGGTGATTTCCCGACCGAGGGCCATCAGCTCGTTCTTGCTCAGCCCCAGCTTTTGCTGGTAATACTGAAGGTAGGTATCGATGTAGTTGGGAGGGAAGCGATCATTCCCTGCAGGCACCGGGGTATGGGTCGTGAAGACGCTGCCGGCGGTAATCAGTTCTTTGGCTTCAGCAAACGCCATGCTGTAGAGGTCCATGGCATAGCGAATTCGTTCCAGAGCCAGGAAGGCTGAGTGGCCTTCGTTCATATGGCATACCGTGGGGCGGAAGCCCAGGGCACGCACCGCCCGATAGCCACCCACGCCCAGCACCAATTCCTGCTTGATGCGGTTTTCGAGGTCGCCCCCATAGAGTTGGGAGGTGATCTCACGATCTTCCACCTTGTTCTGGGGCACATTGCAATCAAGCAGATAGAGCGGCACCCTTCCCACCTGGATACGCCAGACCTTGGCATACACCTCGCGATTGGGAAACGGCACGCTGACCATCAGCGGTTTTCCTGCCTGATCTTTTTCAGCGATCAGGGGCAGGTTGTAGAAGTCATTCTCGGGGTACGTTTCCTGCTGCCAGCCTTCGTTGTTCATGTACTGGCGGAAGTAACCCTGACGATACATCAGGCCGACACCCACCAGCGGTAGTCCCAGATCGCTGGCCGACTTGAGATGGTCGCCTGCCAGCAGCCCCAGACCGCCCGAGTAGATGGGGATGCTCTCGTGGATGCCGAACTCAGCAGAGAAGTAGGCGATCTTGAGATCGCTCTTGGGGTTTTGTTGCGTGAACCAGCCGGGACGTTGGAGATAATCATTGAGCTGGGCCTCCACCCGATCCAGGTGGGCCAGGAAGCCATCGTCTTCGGTCAATTCGTTGAGACGGGTTTGTGTCACTAGCCCGCCCATGCGCACCGGGCTGTGATCGACCTTGTCCCAGAGTTCAGGATCGATGCGGGCAAAGAGAGCGATCGCTTCGGGGTTCCAACACCACCAGAGGTTGTAGGCGATCTTGCCCAGCGCCCGCAACCGAGGCGGCAACGAGGGGGAAACGGCAAACGACTGGATGCGCGGCTTGGCCATAACTGGTTCTCTGGGTGTGCGTGGGGATAATATAGAGAAGGAGCCAGGAGCCAGAAGACAGAATCCAGGAGTGGAGGGAGGGACACGAATGTGTCAATGGAAGTGATAGACCGTACGGCACGTTGGACGTACCACATCCAGCAGATGTTGCCGTTGCAACCATCCTGACTTTATGGAGACGAGGACGAGTTGTTGGGAGGCACGCATAGCGTGCCCTACTTTTTCGGATAACTAATAACTTTGCCTTACATCCTGGCTCGGTTGTACCATCTCGCTCGAATACCGGCCTTCCTTCATCGACGCTCGGAACAACCGCATGCCGCCCCAAGCCATGAAAACGATAGCTGCTGCCCACAGGAGATAGAAGAAAACCCGAAAAGGATTACCACGCAGCACGAATTTCGTGATTACATCGCCGGCAATACGCCTGATGCCCTACCTGTAGATCGGTATATTCCATCCTGCGCCCGCAGCGTGGGCAGGGCATTCGATAGTACATTCAGAACTCGCGAATAAATGAGAAGCGTACTCATCGAAAGATAGGTTGAAAAGCTGCCAGAAGCTAGTAACAAGAGGCCAAAATAATGAGAAGTTGAAGGCAGTGTATGAAGAGTCACTAGTGAATGATGGCAGGAGGGATTCAGAGATTTTAGCTCTTGCTTCTGACTTGACACATTTTTCCAATTCGGCTAAAGCCCCGGCCAGAGTGAAGCAAAGTGCCCTCTTTTCCTGGTGGAAAGAGGGGAATCCGCAGGACGCGGGAGCATCGCATGCCGGGCAGCAACGAACGCCACAGAAAGCAGATCAAACGTCGCCTCAGCCAGTCCAGGTTATCCTGGGGGTTGGCTGCTGCCGTGGGGGTCTTCTTTCCACAGTCCGCTATTCTTGCCCAGTTCCCCAGCGATCCGCCGGAACAGCGGAAGGGGTTGCAGACCTTGTTGCCCTCGCAGGCCAAGGATATGAACTCCTTCGCTAATCCACAGGCTCCGCCCACGCCTTCGCTGGTGATACCCACATCCAGAGAACCGGAAACACTTGTTACCCCGGGTGCCAGCAATCAGATCGTCACCAAGGTGCGCTTCGTCGGCAACAAGAGGCTTGTCGAAGAGCAGCTCAAGAACATGATTACCACCCGTGAAGGCCAGCCTTACAGTGCGGAGAAATTACGGAACGACGTCCGCATGCTCGATTCCACCGGCAGGTATATCGGCGGCGTCCGTGTCGAGGAATACAAGACCGCGGAAGGCGTGATACTCACTTTCCAGGTCTTTGAACGAGCCTTGATCGATGAAGTCGTCTATCAGGGCGCCCGGCATATGAGCCGAGATGATCTGGATATGAACAGCGGACTGAAGAAGGGCATGCCGATGAACGTCGCCCTTAATAAGGTGGCGTGCCAGAAGCTGGAACAGTTCTATCAAACCAAAGGCTACTGGTTTGCTCAGGTGCATCTTGCCCAGGGAGACCGTCCGGAAGATACCAAGGTCATCTTCCAGGTTACAGAAGGTGAGCCGGTGAAGGTGAAGAAGATCAATATCATCGGGGCCAGCTTTGTCTCTGCCGCCAGGTTGGGTATTGGCTCGAAGATGGATACCGGCGACGGCTTCCTCGGCGTCTTCGGTTCCGACTATAACCCTATGGTCATCGAACAGGACATCGGCAAGATCCTCGAATACTACCGGACGTACGGCTATTTCGACGTGAAAGTGCGCAAGAGTTCCCGCATGGCTGAGGATAACTCGGGCGTCATCCTCACTATCGTCGTCGAGGAAGGCCCGCAGTATCTCGTCAAAGGGGTTAGGGTGCAGGGCAACCGCAAGGTGGATACCGAGATCCTGCTGGCTCAAAACAATCTCAAGCAAGGCGCTATCTTCAATCAAAAGGATATGCAAATCAGCGTCGCCCACATGATGGAAGAGTATGGCAAGCGAGGTTACATCAACACCAAGGTGGTACCCGAGTACAACTACTCGCCGGAACCGGGTGTGGTCACCGTCGTATACAAAGTCGATGAAGGGCAGGGCATTACCTATACCGGCGAAGTTAAGATCGTCGGCAATTCAGTGACGCGCGATGACGTCATCCGCAACCAGCTACGTTTCGCTCCCGGGCAGATGCTCGATTTCAACAGGATTCGCGAGAGCGAGAAGAATCTGGCCCGGCTGGGCATCTTCAACATGGCTAACGGCGGGCCGCGCATTTTCCTCGAAGATGCTGAGGTGCCTTCGGCCTATAAGAATGTTATCGTGCAGGTGGAAGAGGATCGCACCGGCTCGCTCAACGTCGGTGCCGCGGTCGGATCCGATGCCGGCGTCAACGCTCAGATTTCGCTGACGGAGCGAAACTTCGACATCTTCCGCGTGCCCACCAGCTGGGATGACTTTGCCCAGGGCCGGGCGTTCCGCGGCGGCGGCCAGCAGTTCTCCATCCGCGCTCAGCCAGGCAACCAGTTCAGCAATTACAGCGTGAGCTGGGCTGAGCCATCGCTGTGGAACTCCGATTACAGCCTCTCCCTGGGTGGCTATTACTTTAATCGTCTTTACACCGAGGATCATGAACAGCGCATCGGCGGACGCATCGGCGTCGGCAAGCGCCTCGATGACGCCTGGTTCTTTAATGTCGGCTTCCGCGCGGAAAACATTAATATCAGTAATGTCTATCCGACCGAACCCGAGGCATATACCTCCGTCGTAGGCGGTAACTCACTGTTTGCTCCCCGCGTCAGTTTCATACGGGATACCCGTGACTCGTTCCTGCGGGCCACCGAAGGAAACAAGTTCGAGATCGGCTACGAGCAGTGTTTTGGCAGCTTCACCTTCCCGATCTTCACCGTGGAAGATTCCCAGTACTTCACCGTGTATCAGCGACCTGACGGCAGTGGTCGCCATGTGCTGGCTTTGCACGGCTTACTGGGGATCAGCGGCAACGATACGCCGGTCTATGAACGATGGTTCCTCGGCGGAGCTCGCAGTCTTCGCGGCTTCGCCTTCCGTGGCGTCGGGCCGCAACAGAATGGCTGGTTCACCGGCGGTAACTTCAACCTGGTCGGCAACGTCGAATACCAGGTGCCCCTCACCGCAGGCGATAACCTGATGGCTGTCGCTTTCTGCGACTTCGGTACTGTCGAGCAGAACAACATCACCCTGAGTGATCTGCGCGTCAGTGTTGGTGCCGGGCTTCGCATCAACTTGCCGATGCTCAGTCCAGCTCCCATCGCTCTCGACTTTGGCTTTCCACTCGTGAAACAGGCCACCGACATTACTCAGGTGTTCTCGTTCACGGTGGCGGTGTCTTATTAAGTGCTCAGTGCTCAGTGCTCAGTGCTCAGTGCTCAGCAGAGAGACGACGATTGAGCTGATGTGATTCGAGAACTGAGCACTGAGAACTATTGAGTACAAGGACTCAGCCATGAAACGAACACTCTGGATACTGCCGGCGACTGTTCTTGTGGGGTGCAGCACCTCGCCTTGTGCTGACTTTCTTGATCACTTCTGGCCGATGAAGCCGCCGGCAGCGACGGAGGGTTCGTTTGGCGGCGTGTGCAATACCGCGCCCGCCGGACCAGGAATAGCGGGAGGCCCGGTAGCCCCGCCAGGGCTGACCCCCAATGTGGTCGTTCCAGGCAACGCACCGGTCGTGGCACCGCCGGGTGCCGTCGTCCCCAACAATAATGTTCCTTATGTACCAGGTGCTGCGACGCCACCGCCACTTAATTCAGGGGTCGCACCATCGACTGATTTGAATGGCACCCCCACCAGCGGCGCGCCATTACCGCCTCCGCCGGCTTCTGAGTGCGCCTCCACCTTATTAGGTTAGTAGTCATCACGCTCCGTCGTGATGACAGCGGTGAAGAACGCCCATTACCACTACACGACAAATGGTAAACACCAGCACATGCCATCACTCATTCTTCGTGAGTGTTTTGTCGTTGCTGTCCTCACGACGGAGCGTGAGGACTACTATCCTACTTGAACGCTTCGTATTCCTTACCCAACAGCGACGTGGCGATCTTCAGTTTGATGATCTCGTCGGTGCCTTCGTAGATGCGGCAGACACGCACATCATTGAGATGCCGACCGGGGCGATAGAGCGTCGACCAGCCACGACCGCCGAAGACCTGCACCGCGCGGTCGGCTGCTTCCCACACGGCGTTGGAGACATGATACTTCGCCTGGGCAGCGAGCAGATCAGCCTTGGAACGCAGGGCCTGGTCGCCGGGGTTGGCGTCGCAATCATCCTTGGCCTGGGCTGCTAACATCACCACCGCATCGCTGGTCAGCCTGCACATCTCGATGCGGGCGATGTGATCCTGCACCAGTTGATGCTTGGCGATCGGCTTGCCATGCTGCTTCCGGTCCTTGGCGTAGTTGATCGCTTCCGTCAGACAATCTTCAATAACACCGAGGCACCCGGCTGCGACACTCAAGCGGCCGGTGACGAGCGACCACATGGCGATGCGGAAACCATTGCCCTCAGTGCCGAGCATGTTCTCGACAGGCACCTTGAGGTTGGTCATCTCAAACATGGCGGTGTTGGAAGCGAACATGCCACACTTGGCGACAAGGTCTTCCGCCTGGAAGCCTTCTTGTTTGGTATCGATGATGAAGGCGCTGATCTTGCCACCCTCTTTGGGATAGGCGAAGGTCACGATAGCGTCGGCGATGCCACCATTACTGATGAGGTACTTCACGCCATTGAGGAGGTAGTGGTTTCCTTCACGGGTGTAGGTGCTGGTCATCTCCAACGGGTTCGAGCCGGCATCGGGTTCGGTCAGGCCGAAGGCGAGAATCTTCTCCCCCCGGCACGAGGCGGGGAGATAGCGTTTCTTCTGATCGTCGTTGCCCCAGGCGAGAATGGGTGCCTGGCCGATACTGGTTTGGCCGGAGAAGAAGGTGCGGACACCGGTGCCTTCCCGACCGATGCGGGCCAGGGCACGAAGGTAAACGACCGCGCTCGCCCCACGCCCACCAAGTGATTTGGGCACCGGCATGCCGAGGATGTTGTACTTCTTGGCCAGAGGCAGCAGTTGATCGTTGAACTTGTGTTCGAGGTAGCAGAGTTCCTCGTGCGGGCGGATTTCTTCGCAGAAGGCGTTCACATCGTGGAGGAGCTGCTGTTGTTCTTTGAGGTCCATGACAATACCAGAGAGAGTGTGCAGATTGGTTAAGTCATCATAGCTATCAGCTCTCAGCTGTCAGCTATCAGCCATTAGACATAAACTGATGCAAGAAGTCATTAGCAGGATTATCGATGACCAGCCAAGACACAGCCGTGCTCACTAGTGGGGGTCTCGATAGCGCCATTCTGTTGGCATTCGTCGCTCGGCAACATCCCGATGCAGTGGTGACGCCTATCTACATTCGGGCGGGGCTGGCATGGGAGGCGGTAGAGCTGGAGTATCTGCATCTGTATCATGCTGCACTTCTCATGAAGTTCCCGAACATTCAACCGTTAGTCGTGCTCGATGAGCCGACGGGGGATTTGTATGGCAGGCACTGGAGCACGACGGGGGAGCAGGTGCCCGATGCGACGACGCCGGATGAAGCCGTGTATCTGCCTGTCGAAATTTGTTGCTGACGTTGAAAGGCCTGCTCTGGTGTCATCTGCATCAGGTGAGTCAGTTGGCGCTCGGTGTGTTGGGCAGCAATCCGTTTCCTGATGCATCAACTGAGTTCTTTGCATCATTCGCTCATTCAGTGGGCATGGGTGTCGCTGATCGCAGCCTGCGGATCATCACGCCGTTCGGTTCGATGCACAAGGCTGAGGTCATGCTATTGGGGAAGGACCTGCCGCTGGAGTGGTCGTTCTCGTGTATCCAGCCGATCGATAATCTGCATTGTGGTAAGTGCAACAAGTGTGCGGAGAGAAAGAAGGCGTTTGCGGATGCGAGGATGGATGATCCGACAAGTTATCACAGTCCTTAAGCCCTTACACAATATCGTCAACCAAGAGAGGCATGGTCTTGCTCTTGGTCATAATGCGATAATAGTCGGTAGGCTCACCCATCAGCATGAAGACGGTGGGCACCTTCTTTTCATCGATTACAAATAACCCTCGGATGCCCTGAAGAATGGGAAACCATACCCCCCGATGCAGGGCGGCACTGGCGACGATCACCACTTCTTGAGCATCGATATTCTGCCAGCAACCTTGCTCAACGTCTTGTATCTCCACTCTGCCCGTCCAGGGCAAGACCTTGCTGTGTCGTTGCCGGTTGCCCCAGCGGACGATCCGAAATTGATCTTCGAGGATGATCGGCAACAGAGGAGGGTAGGGCTTGCGGTCATAAAAGAACTGCACTTCTTCGTCGCCGCCGCGGCCCATCAGTCGAGACCGAATCGCGGAATGCTGATGATAATGGGCAGGCAATTCACGCAGTGAAAGAGCAATGGCATCGCACATGATTAATAGACCATGCGTTGAGGGGCTACCGCTTCGACTCCCAGAGCCGGGTCATCGTACCAATCCTTGATCGCCAGCGTGGCGCCGCTGCGAACAGCAAAGCGGTCGATCTTCTTATTGATGGCTCGCTTGGCTTGTGCCAGCGTGCGTGCCGGCTCTTCGGGAGGATCGAAAAGTCCGCGCTGCACCGGTCCGCATTTTCCAGCTTCATGGCCAGCAGATGCATTCGGCAAACATGCAGACCACGCAGGTAGCAGCGATCAAACAGTCTTTGAAATACATCAACAAGGATATCGAAGCGGTCGGTGGCGGATTCAAGGTTGGTTCCCGCGCTCGATTCACCATCTGATAGTCGTAGCCTCGATGCTGGAGAAAGAACTCGACGTGGCCGGTTTTCAGTTGATGCCGTTCCAGTTCCTCGATAAGCCGTTCCAGGTTCTTCACCGTAAAAGCCCAGGCACGGTCACGATTGCTGGTGGCAACGCCAACGGAACCTCCACGTGTGAGAATCTGGTAACGCTTCCGTTTGGTATGCAGGGGGATGACAGGATCGCCGCGTAGTTCATGCCAGAGCTTGAGCCCTTCGACGGTGAGGAGTTGCCTGATGAAACGACAATCGGTGTTGATGTAATCGAGGCAGGTCTTGATGCCATAAGGGGCTAAGCGCTTCAAACGCCTGCCGGCAATGCCGGAAACTTCCTCAATGGGCATGTCCGCCAGCAACTTATGCTCGCATGCTTCGGTGGATACTGCTTTAGCGCCAAACGGTTTGGCTGTGTCGGAGATCAGCTTTGCCAGCGTTTTCGAACGGCCCAGGCCAACCGTTACCGGCAGCCCCAGATTCTTCTTTACTGCCGTTCGCACTTTGTCGGCGAACGTGAGTTCATTTTCCTGACTGGGCATGATAAAGAAGCATTCATCCACGCTGTACTCCTCGCACTCGGGAGACAGCGTACGCATAAACGCATGGAAACGATCGCTGAGGGTGTTGTACCAGGCGAAGTCCCGCTTCACGAAGATGGCATGCGGACATTTCTGGATGGCATCGGGCAAAGGCTCCCCCGTCTTGACGCCAAACTTCTTGAGTTCCAGGCTTCGGGCGACGACGAAATAGGCCTGGTTGGAGAGAATACCCACGGGTTTGTCGCGCAGGAAACGATTACGCACCTGAGCGGCTGAAGCGTAAAAAGCATCGATGTCCACATGGCCATAGATTCTGAAAGGTGGAGTCATGCCTGATACCATAAACTCCTATCGGCAGGTGAATATCTTAATGTACAGTATAATACATGCAATAGTGTACAGTAATCAGAAGCTAGGAGTTAGAAGCTAGTAGCCGGGAGAAGACATGATCGTTGCGTATTCTTTCTGTATTCTTCTACTAGCTTCTGACTTCTAGATTCTAGCTACTTGTTTCCCATGCACCGAGTCACCCGTGAAATCCACTTCTGTTACGGTCATCGCCTGCTCAACTACAGCGGCAAGTGTCGGCATCTGCATGGGCACAATGGCACAGCGGTCATTACCATTGAGAGCGAGAAGCTCGATGCCTTGGGCATGGTCGTCGACTTCAGCGAAATCAAACGGGTGATGCAGTCGTGGATCGATGACAACCTCGATCACAAGATGATCCTGCACAAGGACGACCCGATCCTGCCGACGTTTCAGCAGTTGAAGGAGCCCTATTATCTGCTCGATGTGAACCCGACAGCGGAGAGCATCGCCAAGCTCATCTATCTGCAAGCCAAGAAGCACGGCTTCCCGGTGGTGGAAGTAAGCTTGTGGGAGACGGAGAATAGTTATGCGACGTATCGGGAGTGAGCATGAGGAATTTCAAGTCTTCTATTTATGCTATTGTCGCCATCTCGTTGGTCTTCTTTCTCATCATCGGCATCATTCCCTGGCATCCCTCGAAAACCGGTGAGTTGCAGCCTTATGCCAGTCCTTATGTCAACACTTTTATGTATGGTTGGGGGACAATGTGGTACCTCATCCCGCATGTGCTTGTGTCGTTGTTATTAGGCATATCCACCTTTTGGGGGTACGAGTTTCTGAAAAGACTTCATTCCAGCGATCACACGTCGGTCTGACGCCCTAACGCTTGTAAAGACAGGCCAATTTCCCTTGCCTATCCCCCTCTCCCCCCTATCATGCCCTGACACAGAACGTCAAAACAGGTTACGGCTCGTCCCTGCGTCTTGTTGACGGGGAGACTGGCTGAACGAGGCCCCAAGCATGTCGATTACGAAGGAAAAGAAGACAGAAATCATCGGAACTCATCGTCAGAAGGAAAAAGACACGGGTTCGCCTGAAGTCCAGGTGGCTATCCTGACCAGTCGCATCGGTGAATTGACCGAGCACCTCAAAATCCACGACAAGGATTACGCCAGCCGTCGTGGTCTTCTCATGATGGTGAGCAAGCGCAACAGTCTGCTCACCTATTTGCGGAATAAAGACCGCAATCGTTATCAGTCCATCATCAGTAAATTGGGACTGCGCAAGTAACACGGAACAAGGCGGCACAATGGCCGTCTTGTCGCATTTTTATGGCACCCTGCACCAGCATGATCATGAATACGATAGCGGCGAGGAGAAACCTCGCCCGTGCGCCGCGGGTCTGCCCACACACCTAGACCATTTTTTGGACACAGTCCACGAGAAACCCCTATGCAAGTCCACCGCGTCGAACGTCAGTTCGGTGGTAAGACCATTAGTATCGAGACCGGCAAGCTCGCCAAACAGGCACACGGATCAGTCGTCGTCACCATGGGTGAAACCATGGTGCTCGTCGCTGCCGTCGAAGGCAACGTCATTCCCGGCCGCGATTTCTTCCCCCTCACTGTCGAGTATCGAGAGAAAGTTTACTCCGCAGGTAAGTTCCCGGGCGGCTACATCAAACGAGAAGGGCGGCCCTCACTCAAAGAGACACTCACCTCCCGACTCATTGATCGCCCGCTTCGACCACTCTTCCCCGAACACTACATCAACGAAGTGCAGGTGATGGCTTCGACCATCTCCGCCGACGATTCCAACGATCCTGATGTGCTGGGCATGATCGGCGCCAGTGCCGCTCTCGCGCTCTCGCAGATGCCCTTCATGGGGCCGACCGGCAGCGTCCGTGTGGGTCGGGTCGATGGCCAGTTTGTCGCCTTCCCCACCTATCAGGAAATGGAAAAGAGCGATCTCGACCTGATCGTGGCAGGCAAGGAAGATGGCGTCGCTATGATCGAAGGCTTCTCCAAGGAATTGCCCGAACAGGCGATGGGCGATGCGATTATGTTCGGCCATCAGATTTGCCTGCAAGTGGCAGAGATGGTGCGCGAGCTGGCAGCCAAGGCGGGTAAGCCCAAGACGGTGCATGCTGAAGTCGTCGTCAACCCGCTGACCAAAGAGTTCAAGAAGGAATACTACGACGAGTTCAAGAAGCAAAAGCAGACCCCAGGCAAGCAGGAACGAGCCAAGGCTATCTCTGCTCTGAAGGACAAGATCAAAGGCGAGTTCCCCGTCTCCGAAGGTTCGCCCTACACCGCTGCCCAGGTCTCCGCGGCCCTCAGCAAACTGGAAGAAACCGTGGTACGTGATTTGGCCCTGGAAGGCACCCGTGCTGATGGCCGGTCTGCCAAGCAGATTCGTCCGCTCTACTGCGAAGTCGGCCTGCTGCCCCGTACTCACGGCTCGGCCCTCTTTCAGCGTGGCGAAACCCAATCGCTGATGACCATCACCCTCGGCACTTCCAGCGATGAACAGAAGGCGGAAGGCCTGATGGGCGACTTCACCCGCAAGTTCATGCTCGATTACAACTTCCCGCCGTACAGCGTGGGCGAATGCAAGCCCATCCGCACTCCGGGCCGGCGTGAAATCGGCCACGGTGCCCTGGCGGAACGCAGCGTGAAGGCTGTGCTGCCCGGCGTTGAAAAGTTCCCGTATACCATCCGCATCGTGTCTGACATCACTGAATCGAACGGCTCCAGCAGCATGGCGTCGGTCTGCGGTTCTACCCTGGCTTTGATGGATGCGGGCGTGCCCATCTCCGATCCGGTGGCTGGCATCTCGGTCGGCCTGGTGAAGGAAGACGACAGGTATGTTCTCCTCACCGACATCATGGGTGATGAAGATCACTATGGCGACATGGATTTCAAGGTGGCAGGCACGGGTCGTGGCGTGACCGGCATTCAGCTTGATCTGAAAGTCACAGCCATCAACGAAGAGATCATTCGCAAGTCGCTCCAGCAGGCTCGTGAAGCCCGCCTGGAAATCCTGCGGACCATGCTCAGCACCCTGCGTGCTCCCCGTGGCGAGATCAACAAGTACGCTCCCCGATTGGTCACTATCAAGATCAATCCGGAGAAGATTGGTCTGCTCATTGGGCCGGGCGGCAAGAACATCAAAGCCATCCAGGAAACCACCAAGACCAAGATCGACATTGCTGAAGACGGCACCGTCTTCATCGCTTCCGCCACCGGTGAAGGCGCTGAAGCTGCCCGCAACAAGGTTGAAGCGATGCTCGAAGAGGTCAAGGTCGGTCGGGTCTATGAAGGCAAGGTCAGCTCGATCAAAGACTTCGGAGCGTTCATTGAAATCGCTCCCGGGCGAGATGGCTTGTGCCACATCAGCGAACTGGCTGATGGCTTTGTGAGCCGGGTGGAAGACGTCGTGAAGATCGGCGACGTCGTAAAGGTCAAAGTCATCGCTATTGATAACCAGGATCGCGTGAAGCTCAGCCGCAAGATTCTGATGCAGGAAGCGAACGGTGGTGGCAATGGCAGTGGTGTAGCCCCTGCATCCGCAGCGGCTCCCATCCCCCGTTTTGATAATAACAACGACGATGGAGCGAATGAACCTGTAGAACCGGGAAACTACCAGCCCCCGCCACCACGTCAGGAACAACAGCCTCGTCAGGACTATCAGCCACGCCAGGATTATCGTGGTGGTGGCGACCGTGGTGGTGATAGAGGTGGTGACCGTGGCGGCTATCGTGGCGGCAGCCAGGGTGGTGGCGGCTACCGTGGTGATCGAGGCAATGACAGGGGCGGCGATCGTGGCGGTTCTCAGCGCGGCGGCGGCTACCGTGGTGATCGTGGTAACGACCGTGGTGGCTATCGAGGAGGTCAAGGCGGCGGTGGACGGGGCGGCGACGAGGGTGGATACAACCAGCCACCGCCACGCCCGGACTACTACTAATGTTGCCGTCACGCTCTGCGTGATTCATGGTAGACATCACGCTCCGCGTGATGGTTTGCCTGGCGGTGACTGTGTACATTGAGATGAGATGGAGTCCCTGATCATCACGCGAAGCGTGATGACTACTAACCAGACAAGAAGCCTATGTCCGCAGCACCCATTAACACGACGAAGCCTCCACCGGAGATAGGGCCTGTCCCCATCCCGGTCCTGGCTGCGCTGTTGAGTTTCATGGTGCCGGGCCTGGGGCAGATTGTTCAGGGATACCTCAGTAAAAACTTTGTTCGGATGAGCAAGGGTTGCCTGTTTCTCGTCTGCATCTGGGGCATGTTCTTCTACGGCTACGCTCGCAGCCAGTGGCGGAATGTCTATCTGCCTCATGTGCAGGAAGTGTATCTGGCAGATGATCAGGCTGCGGGACGCATCGGCAAGGCAGCTAACTTCATGGGCAGGCCGATGCCGCCGCTGTTGGGCAACCTCTGGAATCGTCCTCAGTACATCATGCAGTTCTTTGCAGGGTTGCCTGCCTGGCCGGCACTCTGGAATTACTTTCTGCCCGATTCGACGCTCTTCAGCAAGATTCAGATTTCGCCCGGCTCGGTGACCGAAGCCAACGCCGGTTCCAACTTCGCCCGCCGCAAGCACTGGGAAGAGTACGAAGCTGAAGACAACCGCATCCAGGAAGAACCGGGTATGGGCCGGCTGTGGGATATCTACTGGATCTACACAGTGCTTGCCGGCGCGCTCAACATCATGGTCATCTACGATGCCTACGCCGGCCCGGTGAGGTTCCGCAGAGTCAAGAAACATCCTGGTGAGGGCAAGTGATGTTCGCCGATGCAGCTATCCCCGGCCCCACGTCGCTGGCAGTGTTCATACACTTCCCGATCATGATCATTCTGGTCAACCTGCTTTTCAGTGCTGCCCGCTACGACGACTGGCGGCACATCCTCATCCACGCCGGCCGTGGGATGATTTATATCATCACGTTCCTGGGTGGGGTATTTTTGTTCTTGTATGTGGGTTTGCAGATTGTGGTGCCTTGGTTGTTTGGATAGTAGTCATCACGCAAACACGATAATCTGTGAACACGACCACATGAGACTGTGCCACACTCCGGCGTGTACTCACGTCGGGGTGTGGTTGCATAGCACAGAACGCTGTTACTATGATTCGGTAAACTGCGTATCTAGCCTCGAAACCACACCCCGATGGAGTACCATCGGAGTGTGGCACAGTCTTTAATCGGACACGAGTATCATCGATAATTTGCTCTAACTTATGCCTCATCAATGCCTTGCATCGAACATTTCGGGAAAATAGCACGTTCTCCTACCCACCTTCGAGTTCAGTCATAAGATGTTAGGTTCCAACGTAATCGAATAACGGCCTAAACAGGCCGTAGCTGGAGTTTTGAGCCATGCCAGTCGGAATGTTAGGTCGCAAGATCGGAATGTCGCAGATTTACAACGAAAAGGGTCTGGCGATTCCCGTGACCGTGATGGAAGTCGGCCCCAATACGGTGCTGCAGGTACGCAGCCCCGAAGTCGATGGCTACCATGCCATTCAGTTGGGCTTCACTGATAAGAAACGCAAGAGCGCCATCCGCTCCGAGCGTGGCCATGTGGCCAACCTCGAATCAAAGCGGAGCAAGGCTGCTGCTGCAGCCGGCAAGCCGCTGCGTGAGAAGGCCAACTGCGAGCCTCAGCGATTCATTCGTGAATGGCGAACCGTCGCCGCCCCCGAACAGAAGGTGGGCGACAAGCTGACTGTCAAGAACTTTGAAGGCGTTGCCTCGGTCGATGTCATCGGCATCACCAAGGGCCGTGGCACCACGGGTGTTATGAAGCGATACAACTTCGGTGGTCTGCCCGCCTCGCACGGCGTGAAGCGTCACCACCGTGCTGCCGGTAGCCAAGCTGCCCACGCTACCGATCGTGGTAACAGCGGTAAGAAGAAAAAGGGCAAGAAGATGGCCGGCCAATACGGTAACGAACGGGTCACCGTTCGTAACCTGAAGGTTGTCCGCATCGACGAAGAAAGCAACCTGATCCTCGTCAAAGGGGCTATCCCTGGCGGTAACAACGGTTTTGTGATCGTCCGCCCGACGAACAAGAAGCGTAAGGCTGTCGTCGCCAAGAAGAAGTAATTTATCGTACAGTCCAGTCGGCGCAACCACCGGAGATAGCCCTCCCGGTGGTTTGTCGTTTTAGCTGTGAGCTTTCAGCTATCAGCCGTCAGCTTACAGAGCGGAGTTGAGAGAGAAGAGTTGGTTGATCAGCACTATCCACTGACAACTATTCTTCTGGCTCCTGGCTTCTGACTCCTGGCTCCTATTCATGAGCTATGCTTCATCATTCTCGCGACTGTTGCAGTCATAGATCATAAACTGGTGAGTTGAGGATGATGAACCAACACTTGACCCGCTCCCACGCCCAGGAGATGGAGTTCATGTCGCAGTCAAACGAGTTGACACCATTGTCGATCCCGATCGGGACGCCACCTCCTGCGCCATCGCCCTACGTCAAAACTATCCCTGCTACGGTAGTGAAACCGGGGTTTGACCTTACCGAACTCCTCCGGGCCTGTCGTCGTCGCTGGCTGCTGGCTCTTTGCACAGCCATCGTTCTTTCAGTCATTGGCACCGCGGCTGCGTGGTACTTCATGCCGATCACGACGAAGTACACTGCTCGTACTTTGCTGCAAGTCTTCTCCCGCGCCCTAAAGTCGTCTTCGAGCAGGAATCACAGCCCGACTTTGGTACCTACCAGCGAACGACTATTGCTACGATCAAAAGCAGGCAGCTTGTCCTCAATACTGCCCTCAATCGGCCAGACATCAAGGAACTCTCTATTGTTCAGATGCAGCACGATCCGGTTTCCTGGCTGGAAAAACAACTGCTCATCGACTTCAGCATGGGCCCGGAAATCCTCCGCATCGCCATGAACGGCGAGAATCCCGATCAACTCACGAAGCTCATCGCGGCGGTTCGTGACGCCTACCTTACCGAAGTCGTCGATAAGGAGAAGAACCGCCGGCGCGATAACCTGAAAGAGATCGAGAAGCTCCACAGGGAACGTGACATCCTTCTGCGCGACAAGCGAGCCAGGCTGCGGGAACTCTCTGAATCGGTCGGTTCCGGCGATCCCAAGTCCATCGCCCTCAAGCAACAGTTCGCTCTGGAGAACCTGGCTGCGCTGGAGAAAGAATACTTCAGCCTTGGGGCGGAACTCAGACGTCAGCGGGTGGAGGTCAGTTCACTCGAATCGAAAGAGAAAGCCAATACACAGTCTCCGGTTCCCCCGATTCTTGTCGATGAGCAGCTCAAGAAGGATACCGCCTACCTGGTTCAGATGAGCAAGGTTCAACAGGCGAAACAGGTGCTTCAGGAAGCGGAAGCCCGCTTGGGGAATGATCCCAACGCTCCGGCGCTCAAGCGCTACAAGGAAGAGGTGCAGCAGGCCCAGTCTGAACTGGAAGCTCGCCGCAAGGAACTTTACCCAGATATCATGAAGCAACTGCGTGAACAGTCCCGGCAGGAACTTGCAGCCGCCCTGACGCAGGTCAAAGAAAAAGTCGCCAAGCTGGAGGAACTCGAAAAGCAGGTGAGTGGTGACGTCAAACGGCTGCGCGATGAAGCCCATTCGTTCAACAAGAAGGCCCTCGATCTGGAGTCGGAGAAAAAGGAAATCCAGTCGATGGAAGCCATCCAGGATCAACTGGCCCAGCGCAAGGATGTGCTCCAGCTCGAAATCGATGCACCGTCCCGAGTCAAACTCCTCGAAGACGTGATCCTGCAGGAGAACTCTTCGAAGAAAGGACCTTTCCTCATCGCAGGTATCGGCTTCGGGGCCGGCATGCTGGGCCTGCTGGCTATCGGCTACTGGGAGTATTCCCGTCGACGGGTCTATTCTCCTGAACAACTGGTCAGCGATGTCAACCTGAGCCTGATCAGCACGCTGCCCATCGTACCCGAACGCATTCGCCTGACAATGAACCAAAGCCAATCGGGACAAATGCCGACCGGGCTGAAGAAAGACTACCTCAGCAACATCTACAAGGAATCTATCGATACCACCCGGTCGTTTCTTCTGCATGCTACCCGCAGCGGCGAAGCGAACGTCATCATGGTGACCAGCGCCTTGAGCGGCGAGGGCAAGACGACTTTAGCCTGTAGCCTGGCAAACAGCATGGCCCGCAGCGGTAAACGCACCCTACTGATGGAGTGCGATCTTCGACGTCCGACAGCCCATATCTTGATGAAGACGAACGGCTATCCCGGGATCTGTGAAGTATTGCGTAAGGAAACCAAGCTCAGTGAAGTGGTGCAGAAATGCGGGCAAAACCATCTCTGGTTCCTTCCCGCTGGACAACTCAATGAAGGTGCCTTGGCTATGCTCTCGATGGATGGCATGCGGCGGTTGTTCACCGTGTTGCGCAAGAAGTTCGAGATGATCATTGTTGATACCGCCCCGGTGTTGCCGGTGGCTGATACCCTGCTTATTGCCAAGCATGTTGATGGAGCGATTCTTTCCGTCCTCAAGGATGTCAGCCGTACGCCGAAGGTGGTTGCCGCTCAGGATCGATTGAATTCTCTGGGCGTCCGCATCATGGGCGCTGTCGTCAGTTGTAATGAACAGCATTCGTATCGTAGTGCCTATCACTACTATGGCACGCACAAGCAGGCCGATGGGGATCAGCGGAGGATTAAGTAGGAGCCAGAAGTTAGGAGCCAGAATCGATGGATTCGTATTATTCTGGCTCCTGGCTTCTTATGAGATATGAAACACCGAACTCTTCATCTTTCCGGCGACCATTTCACACTTGCGCCAGGAACTGTTGTCGTTCAGGGGGAGCCAGCGGCGGTCCTGCTCTCTAAAGAACATGTCCTTGTCCTGCTGGTAGTAGAGTTGTAACCCATCGACTTCGATGATGTTGAGAATCTCGTTAGTGTGGTACTTGCTCTGATCGTAATCGGTAAAGGCCCGCTGGCCCATCTCGGAATAGAACTCGTTGAGCATTAGCAGCTTGTGCTGCAGGTCGCTGTCGAGATCGGTTGCATTGAGGCCGATCTCTTTGGCGTTCTTGAGGATGATCGGGTACGAATGGCTCGGATACCCTGAGTTCAGTTTCTGGGCAATCCTCGTGATCTTCGCTTGATCCTTCAGATGATAGGCAAGGATCTCTTCGCAGAGCATGATCGAGAGCGACTCTGCCCGGTCGACCGCGCCGATGACCAGCGGATGAACGTATTGATAGAGGTACTGATACGGGTTGCCGCCATCCTTTCCGCGTTGCTTTCGCCAGGAACGGATGACACGGTTCAGTTCATCGAGACTGACGCTGACCAGGCCATTGTCCCGGTCAATCGGCGAGAGCGAATGGGTGAGGGACGTATCGACAGCCGTCAGATACGCCATCGGCCCCATGCGGATTTCGTCAGCCCCGATGGCCAACATGGTCGCCGCCGAGGCACATTCGAGGGGCACCAAGGCGATGATCTTCTTGCAGTACTGCCGCAGCATGTTGACGATACGCAGAGACGACTTGCCATTGCCGCCGTCCGACTTGATGAACAGGTAGAGGGTGTCGGTCTTCTTGACCTTCTGCAGCATCTCGTAGATGGCAATGACATCGTTGCCACAGATAGAGCCGTTGTTACCGTTCCAGTAGGTGACAAAGACGCCATCGATCATCTTGCTGATCTGCTTGATGACTTCCTGGGTCTTGGGGAAGAGGACGGGGGGTTGCTTGAGGGTGATGGTGGGGGACTTTGGTGTGGCCATGAATTACCTTACTCGAACTCAGTGCGGGGCAAGCCTGATTGTCGTATGATCGAACGTAGTGTCCCGATCTTGACTTCAGAATGATTGGGAACGGGAACGGTTGTGGTAGTAATAGCATCCCTGTACTGCATAATAATATAGCTACCTGTTTGTCTGACAGGTACAAAGCCATGCCGATCCAGGATGGCGCAGACCTCCCGGCATGATAAAACTCGCAGCTTACCCAACAGCCACCTCGACCTGGGTTACGTAGACATCGCCAGTCAAACGTCGGCTTATCTCATCTTTCGACGCATGTTCAAAAAAGAGCGAAATTGCTTCTCGAAGATTGTCTCTGGCCTCTTCGATGGTGTCGCCCTGACTTGCAATATCCAGTTCAGGGCAGTGAGAAACATAGCCGCCATCTTCGGACTGTATTATTGCTGTCAGCGTTTTGCTCACTGAGAGACTCCTGCTCGTCATTCTGTCAAGGTAGTGCATTCTACTCGATCACCAGAGTGAATGTAACACAACTTCCAGATCAATTTGACTATCCGCCGACGAGATGGACTCCCCGTTCGCCGACGAGCATCTTCACATCCTCCATTGGCAGCTTCTCGATGTCGATGCGGAAGTCGGTGCCGAGTTGGAACACCGCCCGTTTGCCCGTGGGGTCGTTGATCTCGATCATCACCGGAGTGATGCCCCGATAGCGTTTGAGCATCGAGCCGAGTTGCAGCACGACTTGTGGCTCGTGGACTCCCTGTTCCAGGCTGATACGCAGGCTGCCGCCGTTACGCGCATGGCGTTTACCCTGATCGAGGGGGATGATCTTGTTGATGATCAGTCCTGGCTTGTCCCGTGTGCGATCAACACTGGCTTTGACGAAGCAGACCTTGTCGTTGATGATGTCGTCCTTGTGGTTGCCAAACCCTTCGGGAAAGATGACGCATTCGATGGAACCGGTCAGGTCTTCAAAGTTAAAGCGGGCCATGCGGGTGTCGCCGGTACGGCTTCGCTTGGCGTTGGTGAGCCTGACACCGGTGATCATGCCGCCGATCATCACATCGGCGCCGCCGGAGAGCTTCTCGATATCGATGATGCGATGGCTGGCATAGGTCAGCTCCGATTCGTGCTGGGCCAGAGGATGGCTGGAGAAGTAGAAGCCGAGCGCCTCCTTCTCAAACGTCAGCTTATCCTTCGCAGGCCAGGGATCGACGGTCGGTAGCGTGCGGGGCTTGCCTTCCTTGCCGCCGCTCTTGCTGGGAGCATCACCAAGGATGTCGAAGATGCTTCCCTGCCCGCGTCGCTTGTCTTCTTGCAGCGAGGCTGCTTCCTGCACTGCGCCAGGCAAGGCAATCATCAGGGCAGCACGGTTTCCATCGGGGGCCAGCTTATCAAGACCGCCGGCTTTGATCAGCGATTCCAGCGCTGATCTCGGAACAAGATGACCATCAACTCTTTCACAGAGTTCAAAGAGATCCCGGTAGGGCCCGTTCTTCTGTCTCTCTTCGACAATAGCCCGTGCCGCCTTGCGACCCAGCCCGCGAATGGCGACAAGACCGAAGCTGACCGTTTTCTCGCCAACCACTCCGAAGTCCGCGTCGCTGCTGTTGATATCGGGAGGCAGCACCTCCAGGCCCATCTCCTTAGTGTTGCGGACATGCTCAGCCACCTTGTCGACATCGCCCAGTTCACTGGTGATGACCGCAGCAGTGAACTCCGCCGGGTAATGGGCCTTGAGGTAGGCGGTCTGATAACTGACGAGGGCGTAGGCAGCACTATGTGACTTGTTGAAGCCGTAACCACCGAAGACGACGATCTGCTCGAAGATTTCGTTAGCGGTCAGTTCTGAAACACCTCGCTTGACTGCACCCTTGATGAACTCGGCACGTCGCTGATCAATGACATCCATCTTCTTCTTGCTGATGGCCTTGATACAGGCATACGCAGAGGAGAGTTCGATGCCACCCAGGCGGTTGAGGATCCGCATGACCTGTTCCTGGTAGACCATTACGCCATGCGTCTCTTCGAGCACGTCCTTCATGTGGTCATGCACATAGGTCGGCTGTTCGCGGCCATGCTTGCGGTTGACGTAGGAATCGACCATGCCGCCCTGCAACGGGCCGGGACGATACAGGGCGGTTGACGCAATGATGTCACGAATGTTATCAGGCTTGAGCGATCTCAGCAGGTTGCGAATACCTTCCGATTCAAACTGGAACACGCCCTGGGTTCGGCCTGATTGCAGCAGCTTATAGGTAGGCTCATCATCTAGAGGCAGCTTGCTGATATCAACCTTGATGCCCCGCCGTTGTTCGATCAGCTTCACGGCCTTATCGATGAGCGTAAGGGTACGTAGGCCCAGGAAGTCCATCTTGAGCATGCCGACCTTTTCGAGGTCGTTCATCGTCCACTGGGTGGTGATCTGGTAGGCCTTCTCGCCATCCTCATCGCCCTTGTCGCCTTTCATCAGCACCCGTTGTACGGGCACATAATCGGTGATGGGCCCATTGGCGATGACGACACCGGCAGCATGCGTGCCGACGTTGCGATTGGTGCCTTCCAGCTTCATCGCGATATCGAGCAGTTCTCTGATCTGGGGATCCTGCTTATATTCCTTCTTAAGATCGTTGACCATGCCCATCGATTCTTCGATGGTGATGCCGAGCGGTGCCCGGGGAATGAGATTGCTGAGGGAGTTGACTCGATCGAACGGCACACCGAGCGCCCGCCCTACATCTTTGATCGCCGCCCGCGCTGCCATCGTACCGAAGGTGGCAATCTGGGCCACGCTCTCTTCGCCATACTTCTGCTTGACGTACTGGATGACCTCTTCCCGCCGTTCCTGGCAGAAGTCGATATCGATATCAGGGCGCCTCCGCACGCTGCGGATCGAGGAAGCGTTCAAAGAGCAGATCGTACTCCAGCGGATCGACCTGGCTGATCTTCAGCACATAACTCAGTACCGATCCACATGCCGACCCACGGGCCCCGGCTGGGATGCCGTTCTCGATGGCGAAACGAACGAAGTCCCAGACGATGAGGAAGTAGCTGGCGAAGCCGAGACGATTGACGACTTCGAGTTCCAACTCCAGTCGATCCTTCGCCTGCTTGCTCGGCTTCTTGCCATAGCGTTCGTGCAGGCCGATCTCGGCCAACTCGCGCAGATGGTCTTCGACCTTCTTGCCCTTGGGCACAGTGAAGACGGGGAAGTGTCGTTTCTTGAAGTCGAAGTTGATCTCGCAAGAGTTGGCGATCTCTTGGGTTCGCTTGACCGCTTCCTCGTGGCCGGGGAAGAGCTGGTACATTTCCTGCGGCGTGCGGATGAAGAACTGGTTGGAGCCGTAGCGCATGCGGTTCTGATCGCTGCGCTGCCGACCGGTGTTGATGCAGAGCAGGACATCGTGGGAAACGTCGTCGCCCTCTTTCAGATAGTGGGCATCGCAGGTGGCTACGAGGGGAATGCCCATCTTGTCAGCCAGTTCGATGGCCCGGACGTTCAAGTCAGCCTGGGCATCGATGCCGTTCTGCTGAATCTCGACGAAGAAGCGATCCTTGAAGACCCTCATGAACCACTCAGCCAGCTTCTTGGCATCTTTAGTCTGTTCGTTGAGGAGCAGGCTGCTGAACTCGCTCGACATACAGCCCGACAGCACGGTGATGCCTTCGCTGTAAGCCTCGAGAATCTCCTTATCGATGCGGGGCTTGTAGTAGAAGCCTTCGAGGTAGGCCATCGAAGCGAGCTTGATGAGGTTCTTGAAGCCCTTGGTGTTGTGGGCGAGCATCGTGAGGTGGTAGCTGTACTCGCCGCCACTTCCCTTGTTGTCCTTCTCCTGCCTTTTGCCCGGTGCGACGTAAGCTTCGTAGCCGACGATGGGGCGGATGCCTGCTGCCTCCGCTTCGCGGAAGAGTTCGATGGCTCCATAGAGGTTGCCGTGATCGGTGACTGCCACCGCATCCATGCCGAGTGACTTCACGTGGCTACAGAGTTCCGGGATACGATTCGCCCCATCAAGCAGGCTGAAGTGGGTATGGCAATGAAGGTGAACGAAGGGCTTGGTGACTTCGGGCGGCAGCTTTGCGCTCATGGTGGGGTCTCATCCTGAGGATGAGGTTATCTTAGGTGTGGGGGGTGGGGTGGCGAGTGGGAGTGGTATTAAGCCCCGGAGGGGCGATGGTGAAGTGCATCCTGCCACCATCGCCCCTCCGGGGCTCGCAAACTCTTCTCACCTTTCCCGGTGGCTAACGCCACCGGCTACTGACCAACACCCCTCCGGGGTTAAGACGTCATTATCCCTTCCACTCAAACGTCTTCGCCTTCACCGCTTGATAGTTCTTATCCAGTTCCGGGCCCAGGAGTAACAGGGCGGCGATGCGGCGGGCGGTTTGGGTGAAGTAAGAGACCTCATCCACATTCAGCGGTCGGCCCAGGATTGATTCTTCCCGGTAGCTGAGCCACTTCTTCAAGACCTGGTAGCCGCCGAGGGTGTATTCCCACACTGCACGGGGAATGTTCTTCCAGTAGGCGTTGTCATTGAGGTAGATGTCGAGGGTATCGGAGCCAAGCAAGTCGATGACTTTGCCCAGGGCGGTTTTCTCGGCTGCGGTGTAGTGGCGGGGCTCTGCTTTGCCCTTGGCGGGCATGGTGATGCCACCCTGGCCGGTGATGCCCCAGCGGGCGGTGATGGCGAAGTCGTTGCCGGTGAATTGGCCGCCGGTGGTTCTGGTGGCGGAGCCGATTGCTTTCAGTTCTGGGCGAAGCTTGCCGGCAGTGACGGTGTCGACCGGGGTTTCGGGGTCGAGCAGGCCGGCCACCTGGCAACCTAGCTCAGCAGAGGCGAGGAGGGTTTTGCGCTCAGCGGGCAGAGGGATGCGGGGCCAGTCTTGGCGAAGCGCTGACCCGTTCTCGGCTGCGTACTTCGGTGCATGCAGAATGGCGATCACATGATGGAACAGATGGGGCGTGTCGGTAATGCCTTTGAGTTCGTTCAAATAGTTGATGGCAGCATCGGTGAGATTGGCATAGTTGTCACCGAGCTTTCGTATTTCCGCTGCTTCATTCTCAAACATTCTGTCAGATGCATGCCAGGAGCGAAGGAGCATCGGAAATAGATTCGCTCCACGTTCGATGACGTGCCTGCACGTCATAACAGATGCAACATTTGGCGGGTCATATTCTTTACGATTCTGTTGGACGCCAGCTAACCACATATTTCCTTTGAACAGATGGGAAACATACTCCTCACGTTTTTCATCAAGCAATTTGGTGAGGGGTTCCCAATAAACCCACCGCAGTTCGAACGGCCTGAATAAGTAACGAAAAAAGTTGTTCTCCAGTATGCCACGCTCCTGTAGTTGTCCTCGAACTTTCTTGGGATCGAACCGTTGACTCTTTTGCATAGAACGTGATGAGATTGTTGCCATTTCTGCATCTGAAACATCTTCACTAAAATAACTGGCAATACGCAGCTTTAGTTGTTGAAGATCAATGTCAACCAAGAATTCATCCCGGCTAGTTTGAACGCCTGGAAACGAAGTAGGGAAAATCTCTGCAAGCAATGGCCATGTTGTATAGTTCGCCTCGGTCTCCATCGGCCTAAACGCCACGCCCAACTCGGTGACCGGCTTCACCTTGCTGTACTTCTTCGGCTGAAACTTCACGCCGCTGGCCAGCAGGTCTTCACGTTTGCTCTCGCCCCAGAAGTCTCGGAAGCGAATGTCGGCGGGGCCTTGATGCTTTGGGATGCGTGCCATCAGGGCGACAGCAGTTCCCACCTGGATGCCTTCCCGGTTCTGGGGCGTGCTGAAGACGCTCGGATCGGGCTTGCCTTCGGGTGTTACCTTACCCGTCTTGTACTTGTCGCCATTGAGGTTATCGATCCAGATCTGGTCGAACTCCTCGGCAAAGCGTTCGCGCAGGCCGGTATGGGAAAGGCCATCGAGCCAGGAGTAGTTGGAGATGTAGCAGACAATGCCATGCTGGGCGTGGCGTTCGGTGATGCACCGTTCCGCCAGGCGGAAGAAGCGGATGTAGAGATCGTTCAGCCCCTGGCCCTGCGGCTTGGGCGCGGTCTTGGTGGTACGGTAGGGTTCCACCAACCCTTTCTCTTCTTCCACGGGGATGCCGGCATAGCCGTTGTAGGGTGGATTGCCGAGCACCACGAGGATGGGCACCTTCTGCTTGATGCGGTCAGCGGCATCGCGCTCTTCTTCCATTTCAGGGAAGAGGAGCTTCTGCCTGGCCCCGATGGGTGGCTTCCACCCGGTGAGGGCATTGGTCAGGTAGACCGCGGCCCGTTCTTTCCTGCGTTCATTGAAGCTGGAGCCATGCTTTTGCAGGAACAGGCCCAGTTGCAAGTGGGCGACCACGAAGGGTGCGGGGAGTATCTCGAAGCCAAAGATGCGATCGGTGGCAGCCTTCTTGAGTTGCTCTGCCAGCAGGGCATCGTCGCCCTTTTTCCGGAGCGTGGTTTCGATGGAGGAAAGCGTTTCGACGAGGAAGGCCCCGGTGCCGCAGCAGGGATCGAGAACGTAGACATGTTCATCAGCCAGGCCATCGGGACGGTTGAAGTCGGACTTCAGCACCTGATCGACACGGGTGACCATGTACTTGACAATCTCCGGCGGCGTGTACCAGACGCCCAGTTGCTTGCGAAGCTCCGGGTCGAACGCTTCGAGGAAGGGTTCATAGAAGTATTGGACTGCTTCGGTGTCCTGAAACTTCTCGAAGAAGCTGGTGCGATCCACCCGGTTCAGGGTGTCCGCCGCCCAGCCCATCACTTCGGTGAGGTTGTCCCAGCTTTTCAGATCGCTGGGATCGGTCATCTCTCGGAAGAGTTTGCGAAGGATGGGGATACGCAGGTAGTGGGAGGTCTTGTCCCAGTCGAAGCGGGTTCCCTGCCCTCCGGGGGCTGACACCCACGGCTCTGTGGATTGGCGGTGCCAGAGCACCCAGGCGGAGAAGACACCGTAGAACAGCGTTTGAACCAGGGTCGATTGGAAGAAGTGTTCGCCCTTGGCATCCTGAATCTTGAGGCCAAGGGCGTCTTCAAGAGCCTTGCGGACGGTAGCCATCTGATCGTGAGCGCCGGCATGTTCCACCCGATGGAGGGCATCACGGGCATAGCTGGCGAGGAACCAGGCAACATCTTTCGGATCGGTGAGGGGAACGGGGCGGCGCAGGCAGCGTTCCAGGAAATCGAGCAGCCTTTCTTCGTGGAGCTTAGCCGCTGCTTGTGGCTGGGCAGCAAGTTTCCAGAAGGCCTTCTCCGAATCAGCGAGGGTGCAGAACTCGTGACGAACAGGCTGGCCCTTGTCATCTCGACCAATAAGGGCAAACTCCCGGTAGTTGGTGACCAGCACCTGCTGATAGCGATCCCAGTAGCGGGAGACCTGCTTGGAGTTAGTGATGTTGGCCAGATCGTCGCTGGGTTTCTTGCATTCGATGACGCCGCGAGAAGGTTTCTGGCCGGGCAGCGGTTCGTCTTCCTTCTTGGGGATCTGGTCCGGGGTGAAGAGGCCGCCATCGGGCATATCGCCACCCTGGTTCTTCAGGTTCATGAAGCAGCGAACGCGCGGTTTCAGTTTTTTGCCCACGACGTTGAGCAGTGTTTCCAGCGGACTGTAGAGACTGGTCTCCGGCGTGGTGGCGCCGGTCTTGTATCGAGAAAGACAATCTTCGAGATAAGCAGCCAGGGGATGGGCATTCATCCCGCGATTATGCTGGTTTTCGTGGAATGGGGCAACTGGAATGCGCCAACTACTTCAGCACTTGCACAAACACCGCCTGTTCAAAGTGATGATCAGTCGTCAATGCCTCCAATAGCCCAAGCTGTTGCATCACTATGAAACTGCTACAGTCCACAAAAGACCAGAGTTTATCAGGACGAGTACGCCATAGTTCCCAGGATGCTTCGACCTGCTTTCATCCAGCGAGAAAATCTTAACCAATGGGTCATGGCGAATGGCCATGATTAATTCGATTTGTTTGACTTTGGGCATCCGCATGGGCCTAGTCAACAATGCAGTCAGCTCAGCGAGGACGGGTTCCGTTGTTATAATCTGCCTCTGCTGATCCCAAACCAGGTCGAACTCTTGAAGAGCGAGTTCATGAAACTCAAGCGTGCGATCTGCCCACGGCGCCCACCCAGAAGTGTCAGCAAATCGCTCAATCATGCTTTGGCTCACGAAGCTCATCATACAGTGCTTCACCTAAGTATTTGTCATGCTGAACACCCGCATCAGGAACTTGGGAAGCCCAACTACCTGCCAAAGAACGCAGATGACTGTGCGGCTTGCTTCGCATCGCATCAGCCAGGGCGTGCTGAGCAACGACTTCAATAGACAGACCAGTAGCTGCTGCCTCACGTTGGAGAGGTATCATTACTTCTTCGGGCAACTCTATCGTCAACGACATGATTAACTCCGATGAATAAAGTTACATTATGACATAATAACATTGTTGAAGTTCCATTTTCAACCTCCCCTCACCACCAACTCTCCCTCGAACGGCGTCAGCGCCTCTACTACAAACGCAATGTGCTGATCCAACTCCACGGCGAAGTCGGCGGCCCCTCTGGTAATATCATCCCGGTTTACTTTTGCGGCAAACTGCTTGTTCTTGAGTTTCTTCTTCACACTGCTGACACCCATGCCCTGAAAGCCTTCGGGACGCATGAGGGCGCAGGCCACTAAGAAACCGCAGAGTTCATCGACTGCATAGAGGGCTTTCTCCATCGGCCTGATTCTGGGGCAGTCGGTGATGTAGTCAGCGTGTGATTTGATGGCGTAGATGACCTCTTCCGGGTAGCCACGCTCGGCTAATATCTTCGAGCCTTGCAGGGGGTGATCGGGTGGATCGGGCCAGCGTTCGTAGTCAAAGTCGTGCAGAAGCCCCACGATTCCCCAGGTTTCCTCGTCGGCCCCCAGTTTCCGGGCATAGGCCCGCATGGCGATTTCCACCGCCCGCATGTGCCTCTGTAGGGCAGGGTTCTGGCAATATTCTTGTACTAAACTCCAAGCTTGTTCTCGATTCATCGTGGATTTCCATGCTATGCTAGCAAAAGCTGTAGACCGATTATCTACTGCTTCCTGATGCCCAGCAAGGAGAATACATGAAATCGCCCATGACCCGTCGGACTTTCACCAGTGCCGCTGCCTTCACAACGATGACCGCACTCAGCGCCAGCCGAGTGTACGGTGCCAACAGTATCGTGCGTTTGGCCTTCATCGGCTGCGGCAATCGGGGAGATCAACTCCTGGATGCCTTCATCGAAACAGCCGACGCTGCACCCATGGCTTTCTGCGATCTGAGCGAAGAGTACCTCAAGCACGCTGAAGGCAAGATCAGTGGCCTCATCAGCAAAGGCAAAGACTACCGCGCGATTCTTGACAACAAGGATGTCGATGCGGTGGTCGTCGCCACTCCCGATCACTGGCATGCCCTGCAAACGATTGAATCTCTCCAGGCAGGCAAACATGTCTACGTGGAGAAGCCCCTCTCGCTGTGCGTAGCTGAGGGGCGAGCTATGGTCGATGCCGCCTCCAAAGCGAACAAGATCGTTCAGGTTGGGTTTCATCGTCGCTCCTCCAACTTCTGTAAGGAGGCGGTCGAAGTGATTCGTCGAGGCGAGATCGGCGATATCACCATGGTGCGCTGCTTCCACATGGACAACGAATATCCTCTCGGTATCGGCAACCCCAATGACGAGAAGCAACCACCCGACCCCAATACGTTTAACTGGGATAAGTGGGTCGGGCCGGCGCCGATGAGACCCTACAACGTCAATCGCACCTTCTACCGCTTTCGGTGGTTCTGGGATTATTCGGGCGGTCAACTCACCAACATGGGTGCGCACTATCTCGATATGATTCACTGGGCCCTGGGAGTCGATGCCCCGCTTTCGGTCTCAGCCATGGGCGGCAAGTTTGTCGTAAAGGATAACCGTGAAATCCCCGACACGATGCAGGTGAACTACCTGTATCCCAACAATACGCTGGTCAGCTTCACCCAGGTGAACGCCAACGCCGCTGCCGGAGCGATGGAAAAGGGCTGCGAGATCGAGTTCCGGGGGACCAAGGGCACGCTCTACGTCTATGGCAAGCATTACATCATCCTGCCTGAGACGAACATGGGTGTCGCTTTGCCTGCTCTCAATCCCATCGACCGCACCCTGACCGCCAAGTACCGTCAATCCGGCAAGGCGCAACTCGTCGGCAAGAAGGTCGAGGGCAATGCTAACACCGTCTGGCACACCAGGAATTTCATCGCTTCCATCAGAGATAAGAAGCAGCCTAACTGCCCGATCGATGTCGGCCATCGCTCCACGACTGCCGCTCTCATCGGGAACATCGCTCTCAAGAAGAAGATGACTCTCGACTGGGACGCCAAGAACGAGCAGTTCAGCAACAACAAGGATGCGAACGCCATGCTGAAGTACGAATACCGCTCGCCGCTGAAGTTCCCGACGGCTTAGTGCTATTGAGTTGCCCTCACGCTCCGCCTGAGGGCTTTCTTTTCCGACTGACATTTTGACCTTCCGCTGTGGCATGGTCTCTCGACCGTGCCACTTTCATTGACCGAAGGTCTCCAGAGCCTGTAGAGAAACGACATCTCTCCACTCCATCACTCGGAGCGTGATGGCAACTATGCGTATTGGCCACTCTCATCTTCCCGATACGTATCGGTCAGAGTACGATGCTACCAACAGCTCCTTTACTCTTCACCTTTTGAAAGAACTGATCATGAAGCTCCGACTCCTCGCTTTGACTCTGATTGCCTGCATGACTTCTACGCTTGCTTCCCAGGACACCGCCATGGCTGCAACGGTCAAAGGGAATGTCCAGAAGATGATGGACGCTACCTGTTCCGGAGATTACAAAACCGTTCTCGATATGACTTACCCTAAAGTTCTGGAGATGATGGGAGGCAAGGAGGCTGCTCTTAAGGAAATAGAAGGAGCGATGAAATCCATCAAAGCCCAGGGCATCACTTTCGGAGTCAAAGGGGTGGAGACCCCAACCGTCGCAAAAGGCGGGAAGGATTACTACAGCGTCACGCCCTATTCCCTGGTCATGAGCGTTCCCAATAAGAAGATCACTCTGATTTCAGCAGTCATCGGCATCTCTTCCGATGAAGGCAAGACTTGGAAGTTCATCAATCTCGACGACAAAGGCGAAAAGGGTGTCCGTGATATGCTGCCGAATCTCCCCGCCGACATGAAGATTCCCAAACAGGAACAGAAGGGGGAGTAAGTTAGTTGCCATCACGCTTTGGATGGTAGTCATCACGCTCCGTCGTGATGAAGCGGAGACAATGTCCTCATGTATTGTAAGACGACCCCTACAGGGCCGCTGTCATTAGACACTAAACGACAATAACCCAGGGCATTGCCCTGGGTTAACTGTCTTACCCCTGTGGTACTGTTGAAATTACAACTTCGATGGATTGGATTATTATCTCCGCCTCATCACGACAGAGCGTGATGACTACTAACCGGAGCGTGATGGCAACTAGGGCGTCGTCAACTTGATGTTCTCCAGCCGAATCTCACGGGCATCCACGTCTTTTGTGGTGGTGATCGTGCGGATCAGGCTGGGGAGATCGAAGCCGTTGACGCGAACCCAACCTTGCGTGTGGGCTTCGCTTTTCTCGATGGCCCCGTCCTTCGTCCAATAGTTGACAGCGTAAGCCGAGGGGAGGTACTTGCCTTCTTCGTTCTTGTGGTTTTCCTGCACGGTTATGCTGAACTTGCTGCCATCCTGCACCCGGTTGACGACCATGATCTGGTTGTCCTTGATGCGGTAGCTCGAATGGAGTTCATCGTTGAGAACGGTAACCAGTCGGCCCAAAGGATGGGTGGTGTCTTCATCGGCAAAGGCACAGGGCGTCTTCATAGCGGCTGGGTTGCCCATGCGGTGCGAGATCGCTGAGGTCAGAATACGCTTCGCCCAACTGGCGATAGGGCCGGTCAACTGGTCGCCGATGATGACTTTGCCTTTGCTGTCGACCTGGATGGTGCAGCGTTGTTCCTTGCTCTGCACAGTGACGATCATGTCCGCGGTGAACCCGGGGAAGTCCTTCATGATGGCACGAGCCATGCGGGCGTCAGCCAGCATCTTGCTTGCTTCTGGGTTTTCGGGTGGCTTCTTGGCATCATCTCCCACGGGCAGGAACAAAGCCAGACACAACAGTGCGGAACCATTCAACATCGGACGCTTCTCCAAAAGGGTTGTTTGATGACAGCCCGACAGGCTAGCAAGGGGGGCACGTGCAATTGCAAAGTCCACCCTCGCTCGCGCGTCGGGCTGTCAAAATACTTACTCATCCCAACTTGCGGCTTCGCCGCCGTTTCGGGTAGACAGAGCACGGTAGATATCTTGAGGGATATTGTACGACAGGCTGCGAACCGAGCCGTCACCATAAAGAAAGTTCGCGCCGGCCACATGTTCGCTGCGGAACGCCTGAATACCGCTCTGGGTAATAGGCCCGGTGTGAGTCTTCTTATTGTACTGCACCGAGGTGGAGCCAAAGCTGTAAGAAGGATAGCCATACACCCAGTTGGTATTGCCTAACCGAACAGCGCCGAGGTTGGGGCCGCTGGTGTAGAAGTAATCCTTCACATCGTAATGCATTTCGCCGGCAACCAGCGTATTCGTGGTGCCATCGCGGATATCTGTCAAGCGAACGCGGCCCTGAGTGATGGGGATCATCGCACCATCGTGAGGCAACGCGCCGGGCGTCACATGAGACCATGAATCCTGACTGCCTACGCAGAAGCCATAGCTGGCGAACGAAGGGTAGGGCGGCAGAGTGGGGGTATCCATCGTCGGGCAAAGCAGCACCTTGATTGGTTTGTTGGCGATGTCGACGTTGGGTGGTACTGTTGGAGGCAGTTCCGGTCGATACAGCTTGGCGACGGCATCCTGCTCGATGTAGGGCAGAATGAGAGTGAATCCGCTGGTGTACCCAAAGCCGGCACCGCCATCGGTCAACACCGGGGGCAACTTACCGTAATCAAGATGGTAATGGTGTAAGGCAATGCCTACCTGGCGAAGATTGCTGGCACAGGTCATTTTGTTTGCCGCCTCACGCACCTTTTGCACAGCAGGCAGCAGCAGAGCCATGAGCAGGGCGATGATAGCAATCACTACCAGCAACTCAATCAACGTGAACGCTGAACGAACCGGACGATAAGCCATGACAGGCCTCCTGACGAAGAACGAAGGTCAAGGATGGCTGCATGGCGAAACGGAAAGCGAGGGAACTCGCGGCGGGTAGCTAGCAGCAAACAGTGTCGTGATGAGAGCGATTGCGAGCGTCGAGTTGTCAGGCTGACGGGTTTTACTTCTGAAGAATCAGCTTCCCGCGCCGGGTAATCCGCAGGCGGTATCGCTCACCTTCATGTTCAATCCAAACCTCGCGCTGCCCCTGAAAGAGGGTCTGCGAGTCAACCACATCATGAACCTTCTCGCCCAGCTTGGTCGTTACAATCGGAGCAACAGGGGATGCAGGAATCACAGGTGGCTGGCTCATAGTTCTCTTACTGAGACAAAGTCTCATCAAGACGAACTTAACTTACGCCATAGGAAAACGGTGGCAAGTTATCATGCACTATTTTGTCGATATTAGTTGTAAGTACATATTTCACAGTTTGTTATGACAATTACTGTTCATCGTTGAGTAATAACACGCTCAAGCACTTCTGCGCGGCGTTCCTCTGTATGCTCTGCGTTTCTATCATTGTTAACGCCGAGCTCGCTGAGAATCGCAAAAGAAGACAATAGCTCTACCGACCCTCAATCTTCTTCACCGCACTGTTCACAATGTGCTGATCCCACGACGAGAGTTGAGGCAACTCAGGCTTCACCGTGGCGTTCATGCTGAAGCCCAACTGATGAAGCGTTGCCTTCATCCGGGCTTGGGACGAGTCTCGTCCCAGCCGCTGGGGTAGCTTCAAATCCTGGCTCGTCATGGTTAGCATCTTGGCTCCGTTCTCGGTGATAATGCCGCCCTTGAGCACCGGGGCGAGGACGAAGAGGTCTTTCTGCTGGTGGCGTGCTGCTTTGGTATCGCCGATTTCGTAAGCAGTGTTGAACGCATCGACCGCATCGATTGGCAGCAGTGCCGCTTCGGGACACATCGCCCCATGGCCGCCGATGGCTCGGAACTGGGTGAGGTTCAGTGCGGTGCCCGAGAGGAAGATCTTCCCCTGGCCGCAGACGCCGTTGATATGAGCTTGCACTTCCTTCAGATCGAGGACCGATTCCTTGGCACCGATGACGTTAGGCAGCGACAGAATCTGCACCACTTCGTTTGGCGACAACTTGCGATCCACACTGCCGGGAATGTGGTAGTAGAAGATTGGCAACAATCCACTGCTCGATAGCGTTTCGTAGAACCCCAGCACTTCCCAGAACGGCGTATGAGCCGATCCGGAGAACTTCACCAAGACCGCTGAGGCACCAAGCGCCTTGGCCTGTTGCAGTTGCTGCATGGCATGGGAAACATCACACGAATGGATGCCGACGATGACCGGAACCTTACCCTTGGCGGTGGCCACTACGGTGGTGATGACCTCAGCACGTTCTGCATCACTGGCATACATCCCTTCGCCGAGGGTGCCTAACACCAAAAGCCCATGCACGCCGCCGAAGAGTTGCCACTGAATTTCCTTCACCAGGGCGACGGTATCCACGCCACAGCCACCGCAGAGCCAGGGGGTGACGACGGTGGGGTACATCCCCGCCCACGCCGGCCTGCACGAGGTTTTGCACGGTTCCTTCCCGGTCGGCGGGCAAAGCATATTGCTCTGGGCATGCACAGGCGCGACGACACAAAGCAGCAGTATTACCGAAAGGCGAATCATAGCTGGAACTCTCACGATGTCAGGACAGACTGTCCCCTATCGCAAAAGTCGGCGATTTCATGGTGGGGCAACAGTCAGATCGAGTAGATAACCGTCGGTATTCCAGAGGATGTCGCCATAATCGCTATAGATGGAAATAGATTCCAGTCGTCTTTACTCCTCCCCTTACCAAGGGGAGGTTAGGTGGGGTTCTGGTCACCGAGAATTTACCCCCTCCAACTCCCCCTTGGAAAGGGGGAGAGAAAGAAATGACCCATAACTCGCGGGGCGGACCGACAAGCCTTGCACTACAACCTCTTTCTTCATTCCCGTAGCATCAACAATAATCATCCCCTTGTGTACCGAGATCACTTATGCGACTGCTCGTCTCGTTCTCGTTTACCTTCATCATCTCCGTTTCGCTGCTCGCTTGGGATGGCCAGGCAGATAATGCACCCGATAAAGTAAGGCAAATCCCGCCGCCCGGCATCAAGATCAACGAAGCTGATCGTGCTGAACTCACCAAAAGTGTCGCCGACTTCGAGCAGGAGATCGCCGCTGTCCGCAAAGAATTATCGGGGCAGACCCGACTGCTGGAACTCTTCCCTGATGTTCTCATCTACCACAAAGCAGTCGACTGGGCCCTCAAGTACGATGAGTTCTACGATGCTGGCGAGGGGAATAAGGCCCGTGAACAACTCAAGACTGGTCGGGAACGTCTTGCTCAGCTCAAGGCCCGCAAACCAGAATGGGTCAACGACACCGGCCTAGTCGTGCGTGGCTATATCTCCAAGATCGATGGCTCCGTGCAACCCTATGGACTGGTCGTTCCCGATACCTACACCCACAAGACCCTGAACAATTATCGTCTCGATGTCTGGTGTCACGGTCGAGGCGAGAAACTGACTGAACTGGCTTTTGTCGATCAGCGTTCCAAGAGCCCCGGTGAGTTTACCCCTCGTGATACCTTCGTCCTGCATCCGTATGGCCGCTACTGCTGCGCCAACAAGTTTGCCGGCGAGGTCGATCTGTTTGAAGCGCTGGACCAGTGCAAGAAGCACTACCGTATCGACGACAAACGGATCGTCATGCGAGGCTTCAGCATGGGCGGGGCAGCCTGCTGGCAGTTCGCTGTCCACTTCCCCGACAAATGGTGTGCTGCTGCGCCGGGTGCTGGTTTCTCCGAGACGCCGGAGTTCCTCAAGATCTTCCAAGATGAAAAGCTCCAGCCCACCTGGTGGGAGAAGAAGCTCTGGCACCTCTACAACGCCACCGACTATGCCGAGAACCTGAAGCACCTGCCCACGATCGCCTACAGTGGCGAGATTGATAAGCAAAAACAAGCCGCCGACGTGATGGCCCGTGAGATGGATCGCATCGGTCTGAAACTGAAACACATCATCGGCCCGAAGACCGGGCACAGCTATCATCCCGATGCCAAGAAAGAGATCAACCGCCGTATCGACAAGATCGCGGAAGACCCGAGCAAAGGCTACGACCTGGCCTTCACCACCTTCACGCTCCGCTACTCCAAGCATGACTGGGTGCAGCTTCAGGAACTCGAACGTCACTGGGATCGTGCCCGCATCGTCGCCCAGCCCGATGAAGACGATCCGGAACGGCTGATCATCAAGACCAAGAACATCGCTGCCTTCACCATCGATCTCGAATCACCCCATCCGCAGATCATGGACAAGCCTTTCAAGACTATCCAAATCGATGGGGTCGATATCGGCGAAACTCCTGTCTCCTCCGATAGCTGGCTTACTCTTCACCTGGTGAAGAAGGATGGCACCTGGGAAGTCGTCTCCAAGCACGACGACAGCAAGCTCCGCAAGAAGCCCGGACTGCAAGGCCCCATCGATGATGCCTTCATGGACAGCTTCATCATCGTCAAGCCCAGTGAGAAGTCACCTCATGCCAAGGTGAACGAATGGGTCGATGCCGAGATGAACCACGCCATCGATCAATGGCGGAAGCAGTTTCGTGGCGTGCCGCGCATCAAGCTGGATAAGGAGATCACCGAGGCTGACATCGCCACCAACCACCTCATCCTGTGGGGTGTGCCAGCCAGCAACAGCGTGATCAAGAAGATCGCTGACAAGCTGCCCATCAAATGGGCCGATGGCAAAGTGAAGACCGACAAGCAGGGTTACGATGCTGACACTCACGCACCCATTCTGATCTACCCCAACCCGCTGAACCCGTCGAAGTATGTCGTCCTCAACAGCGGCTTCACCTTCCGGGAGTACGCTCAACTCAACAACGCCCGGCAGGTACCCATGCTCCCCGACTGGGCCATCGTCGATATCACCACAGCCCCCAACAGCCAATGGCCTGGGAAGATCGTGGGAGCCGGCTTCTTCGGCGAGAAGTGGGAGTGCAAGGAACAGGCGAAGGAATAACAACATTTAGCCCCCGGCTCTTCAAGCCGGGGGGTGGACTTGGCGACCAGAACTGATTCCAAGCCATGGATCGTGAACCTTCATCGCTTGCAATCCTTCTTGTTTGCGGCTACGCTGAAGAACGACAAGCTCAGAGGTTTTAAGATGGTTGCTACCTACCACGCCATGTTGCGAGCAGGCAGATTAGACTGGGGAACCGAGGGGCCTCCCACTTCCCTATCGCAATTAACCGTTCCTGTTACTTTGACAGTCGAAACAACGCCACCCACGCCGTCAACTCGTGGGCAGGCGATGGCTTCAGCTCTAGCCAAAATCGCAGAATCTGGTGGGGCACAGAACTACGGTGATCCGATGGTCTGGCAACTGGAGACTCGTCAGGATCGACCTTTGCCGGGACGCTCCGAATGATTCTGGACAGTAACATCATCATCTACTCAAGCAGACCCGAGTATCCCGGCCTGCGGAAGTGGATCGAAGTGAATTCCCCTGCTGTCTCGGCTGCGAGTGTCGTCGAGGTGCTTGGTTACCATCAAATCACGCCCTCAGACAAAGCACACTTTGAACAGTTCTTTGCCTCGGCTGATATCCTGCCCATAGATACCGCGGTCATAGATCGCGCAGTAGCCATCAGGCAGTCTCGCAAGATGTCGTTAGGCGATGCCCTGATCGCAGCAACTGCTCTGGTATTTCAACGACAGCTTCAGACACGTAACATCAAGGACTTCGTTGCAATCCCCGGGTTGAGTGTCAACGATCCATTGGCTCATGGCGATCCCACTTTGTAATTTAGCCCCCGGGCTCTTCAAGCCGGGGGCTAAATGGAGCATAGCCCATGCATTCTCTTCTACTCCTCCTGCTATTGTCCCACCCCAGTCAACCCACCAATACCGTCAAACCCTTCATGCCCCCCGGCATCAAGATCAGCGATGCCGATCGCGCTGAACTCACCAAGGCAACTGCTGACTTCGAGCAGGAGATCAACGACGTTCGCAAGGAACTCGAGGGCCAGCCGGTATTACTCGATCTGCTCCCCGATGTGCTCATCTATCACAAGGCGGTGGATTGGGCGCTCAAATACGATGAGTTCTTCGATGCCCGTGAAGTGAAGGCGGCTCGTACTCAACTGGCAAAGGGCCGGGAACGGCTGGCTCAGATCAAAGCGAACAAGCCCGACTATCTCCATCAGACCGGCCTCGTCGTCCGGGGCTACGTTTCCAAAATCGATGGCTCCGTGCAACCCTACGGCCTCGTCGTTCCCGAATCGTACACCCCAAAAACCTTGAGCAACTACCGGCTCGATGTCTGGCTGCATGGCCGAAGCGATAAGCTTACCGAGTTGTCATTCATTGATGGTCGTCAACGTTCTCCCGGCGAGTTTACCCCCAAGGATGCCTTCGTCCTCCATCCCTATGGCCGCTACTGCAATGCTTACAAGTTTGCCGGCGAGGTCGATGTGTTCGAGGCTCTCGAACACTGCAAGAAACACTACCGTATCGACGACAAACGGCTGGTGGTGCGAGGCTTCAGCATGGGCGGAGCTGCCTGCTGGCACCTGGCAGTGCATCATCCCGGCACCTGGTGTGCAGCTTCACCCGGGGCAGGCTTCGCTGAGACACCCGAGTATTCCAAGATAGATCAGGACAAGGTACCACCCACATGGTGGGAGAAGAAACTCTGGCACCTCTACAACGCCACCGACTATGCCGAGAACCTCAAGAACCTTCCCACCATCGCCTACAGCGGCGAGGTCGACAAGCAGAAGCAGGCTGCCGACGTGATGGCGAGGGAGATGGAGAAGTTTGGTTTGAAGCTACGACATATCATCGGCCCCAAGATGGGGCACAAGTATGATGCAGAGTCGAAGAAGGAGATCACTCGGCTGATTGATGACGTCATCAAGAACAGCATCAATGTGAAGCCAGAGCATCGATGGCGATCAGAAGCAGCATCAATATCAACCTGGACACTACGCTACCCGAGTTTCAAATACCTCACCATAGAAGGGCTTGAACAACATTGGAAGCACTCTACTCTCAAGATGACCTATGGCCCTTTTTTCCAAAAGGTATGGGGAGGCAGGCCACCGTCTCCTATGACGGTATTCGACTTTGAAACGGAGAATGTGTCAAAATTCACGATGGATATTAGTCCGAGTGATCTAAGCAAACTCGAACTCAATTCCAATGCCAAATATATCGATGTCTCCATTGATAAAAGGCATGTCGTGGTACCCATCAAGAAGACAGCAACAGGAGGCTGGCTGTTCCATTTCCAAAAGGCCAAAGGCGAATGGCAACTCATCGATAAACTCGACGACGGCAAACTCCACAAGAAGCCCGGCCTCCAAGGCCCCATCGATGATGCCTTCATGGACAGCTTCCTCATCGTCAAACCCAGTAGTACTTCACCACATGCTAAGATCAACGAATGGGTCGATGCCGAGATGAACCGGGCCATCGATCAATGGCGGAAGCAGTTCCGGGGCGTTCCACGAGTGAAGCTCGACAAGGATGTGACCGAGGCGGACATCGCCAATCATCACCTTATCGTGTGGGGGTTGCCTGAAAGCAATAGCGTCATGAAGAAGCTGGATAACAAGCTCCCCATCAAGTGGGCCGGGGGCAAACTGCAAGCTGATAAGCAAAGCTACGATGCCAACACCCACGCACCGATCTTGATCTATCCCAACCCGCTCAATCCCAACAAGTACATCGTCCTCAACTCCGGCTTCACCTTCGCCGGGCTGGGCAGCGTCTCCAACGCCCGTCAGGTGCCATTGCTCCCCGACTGGGCCATCGTCGATATTACTTCACGACCCAGCCCCAAGTGGCCCGGCAAGGTCATCGATGCCGGCTTCTTCGGCGAGCAGTGGGAGTGGAAGGCCCAGTAACGACTACTGCAACAACCTCGCCTTATCTACATTGATCTGTGGTTTTTTCTGCCCATCGATAACCGCTTGTACCGCAACTCCTTCGACTTCGATATTGCGGCCTAGATAGTCGTTAATCTTCACATTGGGATTGGGGGTGCCACGCACGTAGTAGGTCAGGAAGCCCTGGCTGTTGGTGAGGTAGTAAAGCGGGTTCTGTCCCGTGTACTGCACCGCCCGGCGGAGTGTGCCCACCACCTTTACCCGTTGAGGGGCAGGCGTGACGGGGGTAGCTGATGTCGGAGCGGCAACAGTGGCGGGCGGAGGAGAAGTATTCACAGGCGGAGCGGTCGTTACGGCCGGCCGGGAAACGGGCTGACCCTGTGGCTGGATCGTCATATTCACCGGGGTCTGCTGTTTGATTGGTTGTTGGGGTACTTGCTGCTGTGGTGCAGGTGTCCCGGGATATGTCGGAACATTGATCGCAGGATTGTTCGCCGGCACTGCTGGTTGATTGGGTTTGACCACGAGGTCTTTGACTGGTGCAGGAATACTCGTCGTTGCTGCGGGCGCAGTTGCCACGGGCCGGGCTACCACGAGACTGCCTGGTATCCACGGTTCATGATTGTAGGTCGGTGATAATCCGGCGCCCTGTTGAGGCGTCATGGCGGTGGTCACTACCGGAGGATTGCGTTGCCAATCGTTGATGAACTCAAGACGATTCTTGGCGAGGATGCGGACACTGAGCACATCCGATTCTAGCAACTGCAAATATCGACGGCGTGCATCTTCCCATGCTCCATAGTGCATGGCAGTGCGGTAGGCTTGTTCCGCCTGCTGTACCTGGTTGGCTAAGTAGGGTGGTAATTGTTCGCTTTCGAGGACCGCCTGTTGAACCGGAGCGGTCTCCTGCCAGTGTTTCTGCTGGGCTCGGTTGTCTCCATAGAGCGGACTGTTGTTTGTCGGCGTCGTCGGTTGCGCCGCCTGGGCTGCCGCTGCCACGCCTTCCAGATCAGCGGTGCGGACATACCGCTTCTCTTTACCGCCATTGCGAATGATGCAGTACAGGCCTTCTTTGCCATTAACTTTGATACTCTTTTCATCAATGATGGTCACCATACTACCCTTGGGGAAGGTGTAGCCTGATTTCAGATAATTCGCCACGGGCTCTTCGCCGTAGATCAATGTCTCGGTCGGCATGCGTATCTTTTGTGGCGAAGCCATCAACTTCTTCAGATCGACCCAGGGGGCCCAACTATTATGGACAGCGGTGATTGGGATGAGCGAGTAACAATTGTCTGGGGCGGCGATCGGCGTGTATTCCGAACCTGGCTCAGGATAATCGAAGACAACGGCAGTCATTCCCCCTTCGAGCTTACCACAGGAATATGATTGCTCCGAGGGTCCGCTGCGGACGTAGGTGCCCCGCAGAAGACGTACCTGATCGCCCGGTTTGACCGGGTCTTTGAAGGCAGCCGTCTGTTGAAGCGGTGGCGTCTGAATGGGCGGAGCAGGCGTTGTCGCCAATGGTGTCATCGGAGGCGATGGCTTGATGACCAAGTCCAACGGTGGCGGCGAACCGGTGTTGGCTGGCGGCGAAGGAAATGAAGGGAACGGTGGCGGCGTCTGCGCGTATGCAGCAGGCAGCATCGTCAAACCGATGATCAAAATCATGGAGCGCATACCATCCCCCTCTCTCAGCCGACAGGCTGCCCGGCTTATAGAAGATTCCCGGTTTGACACAAGAGCAGTCTTTTAGCTGTCAGCTCTCAGCTATGAGCCAAAGCGGAAGACGATCACGGGAAACTGCGTAGGATGGCTGAAAGAGGTACTATTATGCCCCAGTCGATGCAGCCACATACTCTGTCTGATCTGTTGCAGCAAAAGCGGCCGGTGTATCTACTGGATGTGCGTCTGCCCGTTGAACATGAGTTCGTGGCACTACCCAACAGTGTGCTGATCCCGGTGCAGGAACTGTCGATGCGCTGGAAGGAAGTGACGCCGACTCCGGATCAGACACTGGTCGTTTACTGTCATCATGGCGTCCGCAGTTGGCATGCGGCGATGTTTCTGGAACAGCAGGGCTTCACGAATGTCTACTCGCTTGAGGGGGGCATTGAAGCCTGGTCTTGCCTGATTGATCCAGCGTTGCCACGATATGCATAGTTCTCCCCTCTCCCCCGGAGAGAGAGGGGTTGGGGGTGAGGGGGTGCAGTGACAAGCTGCCGTCACTGAAAGAAGGGGAGAAAAACCAACCCATGCACAACTACCCAGCGATTCTACAACGCATCCTCAAAGACTATGCTCTGCCCCTTGATGGCTATCATGGAATCGTTCACTGGGCACGGGTCCACGAGAACGGACTAAAAGTCGCTGAACTCTCCGGGGCGGATATCGAAGTGGTTAAGCTCTTCGCCCTCTTCCACGACAGTCGTCGCATCAACGAATCGTGGGATGAAGGGCATGGCCACCGAGGCGGCGAGTTGGCCAAGTCGCTGCGGGGTGAGTTGGTTCATCTCGATGATGCACGGTTTGAACTGCTCTACGAAGCCTGCCGACTGCACACTGATGGTTTGACGACAGCGGATGCGACCCTTGGTACCTGCTGGGATGCCGACCGCCTCGACCTGGGCCGGGTAGGAGCCACGCCGCACGCTGATCTGCTGAGCACCGAAGCGGCCCGCCAACTCATCCGCTGGGCTGATCGGCGAGCGGTGGCCAACTTCGTGCCGGGGGAGGTGTTGGCTGCGTGGGGGATGAATAGTTATTAACGTGGGTAGAGGCTATGTTCGAGTAACAGCCTTCGCAACTCGATACGGTGGGCAGCATTCATATTCAAAACATAGATTGTGACACGACCTGCTGCGGTACGACCGATGATCGTTGGCCCGTTCAGGAGAAAGTGGCGGCTCCATGCCTGCCGGCGAGGATGAAATAAGGCTGTGATGTTCCCGGTAGCCGGATCAATGCCGCCAATGTTGCTTGACTTAGCCAGGTTGCAATAGAGGCATGACCAACAAAGATTGTCAGGCTCTTCTTCACCATGATGTTTGATGGCGATGATGTGTTCAACATGAAAAGGATAGAGTGGCAAGTCGAGTTCGTGCAGAAGACAATACTCGCAGCGGCGACGAGCCCGCCGTCTTACCACAGCACGAAGTTCGCGATTCATGGGGCTGTTCGCTCAGCCAGCAGCGAACGTGACTTCGCCTGTAGCAGCGCAACAATCTCACCGGTCAGAACGTAGATTTCGTACTCATGACGTTCCTGCTCGGTGAGTTGCCCTTCATTGCATTTCCTGGCCAACTGGGCGACACGAGCCTGCGTCTTGGGCTTGTGCCGTACTTTCATCAGCTTTTTGGCTGCATCAGCATTGAGAGCTGAGCTGACAGGCTCAAGCAGTTCGGACATTACGATGGATGCTGTTGTTGGCATAGTGCTATTATAACCTCCTTCTCGCAGAGTTGAAATGAAATATGATCGACTTCGATGGTCGCGTTATTCAACCCAATCATTCCCCCAATCCCACCCATCTCATCAAAGTCTCACCACGTAGCCTCTTGCACTTGCTGCTGGTTCTGCACACAATCTTAACAGCAATACCATTCAGGACTACTTCCCCATGCTACGCTCCCTTCTCTTGTCCCTCGCCCTGGCCATCACCGTTCTTGCCGCCAACCAGCCTCAGGCTGCGGAACCGGGCATGAACGTGAGGCTCGTCAACAACCCCGCTCTCTCCCCCGATGGCCAATGGATTGCCTTCGATTGGAACGGTGACATCTGGCTGGCCGGCATCAACGGCGGCAACGTCAAGCAACTGACGACCCATCCCGGTCGTGATCGGGATCCGAAGTTCTCCCCCGATGGCAAGACCATCGCCTTCATCAGTGATCGTGAAGCGGGCAACCAGATCTTCACCATTCCGGTCGAAGGCGGCACCCCGAAGCAGATCACTTTCAACACCGCAGGCTATACGATGCTCGGCGGGTGGGGTAGTGGTGGCAAGAATATACTTGCGAGTGGTTTGCGTGATCACTATTGGACCGGTCGAGGCGCTGAACGCTTCTTCCTCATCAACACGGAAAAGCGTGAAGCTGAAGTTCCTCTCTTCGATGACTATGGCAGCAACGCTTCCCTCTCCCCCGATGGCAAGAAGGTCCTCTTCACCCGTGAAGGGCACAGTTGGACACGCAAGGGCTATCACGGTACCCAGGCGAGCCAGATCTGGATGTACGATCTCGAATCAAAGAAGTTCACCCCCGTCATCATGGGCGAATGGGATGCCCGCTGGCCGCTCTGGAAAGCCGATGGCCAGGGCTTCTACTTCGTCGGCGTTCCCGATGGCAAGGCCGGCGTCGGCGCTGCTCCCAACTTGTGGGAGATGTCCGCTGACGGCAAGAAGACGCAGCTGACCAAGTTCGAACAGGACTCGGTAGCTTTCCCCACCATGAGCAAAGATGGCAAGACCATCGTCTTCCGTCAACTCTTTGATCTCTACAGCTACACGCCCGGTTCCGACAAGACGCCACAGAAAATCACTCTCACCTACAACGGCGACCGACCCATCGAAAAGATTCAACGTCGTTCGCTGACTACCGCTACGTCGGTTGCCTTCTCCAACGATGGCCTCGATGTCGCATTCATCGCCGGCGGCGATCTGTGGGTGATGGATACCGAACTGCGTGAGCCGGTGCAGATCACCAAGAGCCCCGATGAAGAGCACTCACCTGTCTTCTCGCCTGATAACGAACGCATCCTGCTCGTCAGCGATCAGGGTGGTCAAAGCGACATCTGGCAGGTCGAACGGGCCGACAAGACCAAGTACTGGTTTCAGAACACGTCGTTCAAGATGACCAAGCTCACCAACGACGCTGAGACCGAATCGAACATCAAGTTCAGCCCCGATGGCACCAAGATCGCCTACACCAAAGGCCGGGGCGACATCGTCATCTCCGACGCTGACGGCAAGAACCCCAAGACTTTCGTCAAAGGCTTCAACCCCCCTCAATATGAATGGTCGCCCGACAGCAAGTGGATGGTCTACGCCACCGAAGATAACGACTTCAACAGCGACATCTTCATCGCTCCGCTCGATGGATCACGAGAGCCCTACAACCTCTCCCGCCATCCGTTCGAGGATCGCAACCCGACCTGGTCGCCTGACGGCAAGATCATCGCCTTCACCAGCCGGCGCAACATTGAAGAAACCGATATCTACTACGTCTACCTGACGAAAGACCCCGAAGAGACGGGCACTCGTGAACGATCTCTGGAGAAGGCTCTGGAGAAGATGAACCGTGGCCGACGCTCCAGCACCTTCACGCCTCCCGCTGGTGGCACGCCGGGCAAGACTGATCCTGGAAAGGAACCCAGCAAGGAACCGACGAAGGATCCCGTCAAAGATCCAACCAAGCCCCAGACCGACCCGGCCAAGAAACAGGGTGACGATGATCAGGATCAACCGCCCCGTGGCCGACGTCCTGGTGGTGGCGGCCCTCCCGGTGCCGGCGCTGACCCAGCGGCAGGGGCTGCTCAGGGTGCTGGCCCAGCAGTCGTCGATGATTCGCCTATTCGCCCGCTGAAGATCACCAAGGTCGAAATCGATTTCGATGGCCTCGCTGATCGCCTCCATCGCATCAGCATCCCCAACTCCAACGAGAGCAACCTCTTCTGGTCGCCTGACGGCAAGAAGCTCGCCTTCAGCGCCACTATCGGCGGTACGACAGGCATTCATACTGTCGAGTTCCCCGACAGCCTGACGCCGAAGTCGCTCAATCTGCCGAGCGTTGGCCAACCACGCTGGATTCGTAACAGCCAGATCGTGGGCAGCATCGGTGGCGTCCCGTCGTCCATCGCTGTTGGTGCGACTGGGGCGACCCCCACGTCGTTCCGCTTCACTGCCCTGCAAAAGGTCGATCTGCCCGCCAAGCATGCTGCCGCCTTCGATCTCGCCTGGCGAACCATGCGTGACAACTTCTACGATGGCAAGCTCGGCAACAACGATTGGAACGCCATCCGCACCAAGTACCTCGGCATGGCGGGGGAAGCGATTGACCCCGAAACACTCGGCACCGTCGTCAGCCTGATGCTAGGCGAATTGAACGGTTCGCACCTGGGCTTCACGGTGGGTCGCTTGACTGCTCCCACTCCCGGCACTCAACCGGGCGACCCGACCGAAACGACCGGCACCTGGCGCGAACAAACCATGCACCTGGGTGTTCGTTTCGACCCCAGCTTTGCCGGGCCGGGCCTCAAGGTTCGTGACGTGCTTCCCAAGGGGCCTGCTTCCCTGAAGAAGAGCAAGCTCGAAGCGGGGGAGATTGTCCTCGCCATCAATGGCACGCCAGTCGATCCCAAACTCGATCTCTCTACCGTCTTGAATCTTCCCCCAAACACCGATGTCACCCTGAAGGTGAAGAACGCCAAAGGCGAAGAACGGGATGTGAAGATTCGCCCGATGGCCATCGCTGCTGCCCGTACTCTGCTCTACGACAAATGGCTCGAAGACAACCGGGCCATGGTCGATAAGGCCTCCGGCGGCAAGCTTGGCTACCTGCACATCAGCGGTATGAGCATGCCCACCTTCTGGAAGTTCCAGGAGGAACTCTTCTCGGCAGGCAACGGCAAGGATGGCCTCATCATTGATGTCCGCGAGAACGGCGGCGGCTCCACCGCTGACCATCTTCTTACAGCTCTCACGCAACCGGTGCATGCCCTCACGATTCCCCGTGGCGGCACCCAGGTGGGCTACCCGATTGATCGCAAGGTCTACGCTTCGTGGAACAAGCCCATCGTCGTGATGTGCAATCAGAACAGCTTCTCGAATGCTGAGATCTTCAGCCATGCGATCAAGACGTTGAAGCGTGGGCACATCGTCGGTGTTACCACCGCCGGCGGCGTCATCAGCACCGGTGGCACCAGCATCATGGATGTCGGTTTCCTGCACCTTCCGTTCCGTGGCTGGTACCTCGTCAACGATGGTCAGGACATGGAACTCAACGGCTGCGTTCCCGATGTCGAACTCTGGCCCGCTCCGGGGGAGATGCCACAAGGGAAGGACGCCCAATTGATGAAGGCTGTCGAAGTCCTCTCGAAAGATGTCGCCGACTGGAAGGCTCAGCCGAGGCCGAAGCTGACCAAAGCGACCGACCGAAAGTAATGGGAACGAGACCCGTGCCACACTCCGTCGGTACTCCGACGGGGTGTGGTTGCGAGGGAGGAAACATCGTTCACCAAAGATGTCAAAAGTGATGGTTCAAAGTACTTAGCACCCACACCTCGTTGGAGTACCAACGAAGTGTGGCACAGTCTATTTTTCACTACTTACTCGTCTCAGCTAGTTTGTGCTGTTTATGCAGCCATCCGGTAGATGTGCCTGCATCTTGGCGGTTCCGTGCGCCTTCATCCAGCTTCCGTTTGGTCGTGGGTATGATTCCTGTAGGAACTCCGGGGCTAACGCCCCTCGGCTCCTATCCGGAGGCAATCCGGGCATTCCGAACTTTCACTCTGTACCGTCTGTTTGTATGATGACGGATACGCCCAGCGTGATTGTCGGGAGGGTGTCATTGGTGCGTTGTAACGATTACACGAGCCCTGCTCAGTACGCCTGTCTTAGCAGGCTTTGGGGTTGTAGCCGCTGCGACGTTCTTGCCATGACCCTGGTGCTCGACTGAAACAGTTGCCAGCAAGGAGGTTCCAGAACCGTTGCCGAACAGGTCGATAGACCTGTGCCATCATCTTGGCAGACAACAGGTTTTGGAAGCGCGGTGGGACAGGACACAGGCCGCTGAGGGCCTCCCGCTTCCGGACATCGTGACCAGCAACCGGGAGTGGGTTTGAGATGCCATTGCTTAAATCGCGCCGCAGCACCTTGAGGGCTGATTCCGCTATGAATCGACCACGTCGCATCAGAAGCGAATCGGCACAATCTCCGCTGGAGACCTATCTCCGCGAGATCAACGAAACTGCGCTGCTTACCGCCAAGGAAGAAAAAGAACTCGCCTATCAGATTATCGCCGGCAACGGTGCTGCCCGGGAACGCATGGTACGGGCCAACCTTCGCCTCGTGGTGAACATCGCCCGCAGCTACACCGGCAAGGGCCTGGCTCTTCAAGATTTGATTGAGGAAGGCAACCTCGGCCTGCTCCGTGCTGTCGAAGGGTTCGATCCGGGCATGAACACCCGCTTCAGCACCTACGCCAGCTACTGGATCAAGCAGTCGATCAAACGTGCTCTGGTGAACTCCGCCAAGACGATCCGCATCCCCGCCTACATGGTCGAGCTTCTCTCCAAATGGCGACGTGCCACCGCTCAGCTCAACGATTCGCTGGGCCGTCCGCCAACGCAGGAAGAAGTCGCCAAGGTGCTCGAACTTCCCAAGAAGAAGTTGAACATCATAAAGAAGGCGATCAAGATTTACAACGCCACGCCCCAGACCGATCAGCCCGAAGCAGGCTGGACCCTGGGCGAGATGCTCACCGACGACCGCACCCGCACGCCTGATGCTGAAATGGTGATGTCGGACGACCTGGTGCAGGTTCTTCAGCTTCTGGAGAAGATGGACAAGCGCGAAGCGACCATCCTCAAGATGCGATTCGGTCTCGATGCCGAAGAACCCAAGACGCTGAAAGAGATCGGCGAGGCCCTGGGTTTAACCCGTGAGCGCGTCCGCCAGATCGAAAGCGAAGCCCTCGCCCGCTTGGCCGAGAGCCTCAACGGCGAGTAGATGGTTTGACGCTCGCAAAGATGAAACGAAACAACCCCCGACAGGAAGTCGGGGGTTGTTGCGTTACTGGAACGATATCGGTGGGTAGTTCTGTTCCCTGGTAGAAGCAGACATCATGCACACGGGAACCATCGCACCAAGACAGAGCAAGCCAATGATGATATGCGATTGAAACGTCTCCCATGACCTCATCATCTCACAACCTTCCCGACAAAAGCATCGTTCGCCATACTTTAGGTTGAGATGTTCATGACTGCCCTGGTTGCTGACAAAATAGTTTCTCAACGAGGAGTAAGTGAAATAGTTGATCGTTGCCACCGGCAGGCAGTAGAGGATCACCAGGATGAGGAGGAACTTGAGTCGCACCATAGTCAACATTCAGCATAGTTCACTTGAAGAGCTTCTCCAATTGTGTTCGCCAAGTTCTGAAACGATTTATGCTTTCCTTGAACGCCGTCGTAACCTTGGTCGCTTGACCTTCCCCAAAGATGAGGGTTCGACTGCCAACTGTAACTGGTCAGCAACCCACGCATTCAGGCTCTTGCCCGCCAGGCCTGCTGCCTGCGTGACTTTGCGGTGCAACTCGGGACCGATGCGAGCCACGAATTGGCCCGATAACGGCTTGTCTGGTTCTTCGTTGCGTTCAGTGCAAAACGCCAGGTAATCATCAATTGAATCACGAAAAGCCTTCTTGAGTTCAGTCACGCTGCCACCCTGGAAGGTGATCACGTCACGTGTGTTCAGCACCTCCCCATGGAAGAGGCCTGCTTCGTCGTCGTAGTCCACTTTGCCCAAATAGCCTTGGTATTTCATCATGGATCACGTGTGTCTGAGACAAGAAAAGTCTAATAGTAGTAGCAGATCAATTGGTTGCTGTCATAGTTCAAGCCGCCAATGATTTGGCCTCGACGAACAACTGGCTACTGCCCCAACCCGATGTTCTTCGGCGGGTACTTCTTGAACGTCGCTGCATGACCCTTAAGTTCCGCAGCCATCGAAGCCAGGAAGGCGTTCATGCGGTGACCGACGGGGTACTGTTCTTTGGGATCGATGTAGAGGTTGAACAACCACGGAGCGATGCCGACCTCAGCCTTGGTGCTCATATCAATATCCAGCCACTGGGTATGGTACTGGACAACTTTAACATGAATCTTATACTCCCACATCCTCATCGCCATCAGGTCTGACTCGGTCCAGAAGTAGACCTTCTCACGTTTGGAATGTCCATCGTCGGACAACAGAAAGGAGGTCTGATCGATACCGTCGATGTATCGGTCCTGAGGAAGTTTATCGCTCCCGCCGCCGAGGTTGGCACAGGTGTTGTAAAGATCCATGAGGTCGAAGAGTTCATCGCTCTGACGGCCCGACTTGATCATGCCTCGCCAATAAGCGATGCCGGGCACACGAACGCCCCCTTCCCATGTGGAAGATTTGGAACCCTTGAACGGCGTGTAGCCGGCGTCCGGCCAGGCGTCCATCTGGGGACCGTTGTCACTGGTGAAGAAGATGAAGGTGTTGTCAAGCACGCCAGTATCATCAAGTGCTTTGACGATTTCGCCGATGTAGGCATCGACTTCCACGACTGCGTCTTTGTAGGGGTACTTGCTGCCACTCTTGCCCTCAAAGGCTTTCGAGGCAAAGTTGTCGCAATGCACCTTCATGAAGGCGTGTTCGAGGAAGAAAGGCTTATCGCCCCTGGCCAGTTCAGTGATCTTCTTGACGGTGAACTCTTTCAGCAGCCGGTCGCCTTCAGCCATGTCCTCAATGCTTTTGACGGGAGCCACATTCTCGGTTTTGCCTCCTTTAAAGCCATGCACCAGTGAATCGCTGGAGCCGGTGGCTTTGAGCATCTTCAACCGCTCAGGGTTCAGTACCAGATCGGGGTAGCGACGCTTATCGACAGCCTGAGAGATTTCCTTCTCAGCTTCGTAGTAGCCATAGAACTCGTCAAACCCGACATCGTGAGGCCGCATGCCGACAGCTGCACCGACATGCCACTTGCCGCTGAGCACGGTGGCATAGCCACATTCGCCCAGCAGCTTGGGCAGCGACGTTTCGCCTTCCCAGGGGTTCACCTTGAGCTTATCACCGGCAAGGATGGGGCGAGTCAACCCGGTACGCATGGGCAACCGTCCAGTGAGGATCGCTGAGCGTGTAGGGGTGCAGGTGGGCTGGGCATAGCAACTAGTGAGCTTGAGACCCTCACGGGCAAGTCGATCCATGTTCGGCGTGGCTGCACCAATGGCAGCGCCGCCGCCAAAGCAGCCAGGGTCGCCATAGCCCATATCGTCGACCACCAGCCAGACGATGTTAGGCTTCTTGCCCGTCTTCTGCCTAAGGGCAGTAAGCGTGTCGGCTGCTGCCTTCTCTTGTTCAGGGAATACGAGTGCCGGCTCACGGTTGTCAGCAGTGCGGATGGCCTTGCTCATCACCGAAGCTGGTGCAACGGACTTTTGAGGTTGCTGCTGCTTTTCATCAGGCTTGATGTTGGCCTTCACTTCCTGAGCAATAGCTTTATTCTCCAGGCTAGAAGATACCAGCCAACACAGAGTTGAGCCGACCATCAGTATCACAGTAGGCATCAGGAATCGTATCCGCATGATGTCTCTCCGAGCAGGAATTGGCTTCCGCTTCCATAGTATGATGGTGAGGAACCAGAAATGGCCGAACGATGTCTAGTTTAGCTGTGAGCCTCTGATAGTGCAATCACTCGCTTCCGCTGATCTCATAGGATAGCTCTCTCCCATCAGGAGCTTCTTCATGTATCGTGTTGTCGTTGCTGTCACTGTCTTGACCTTCGCTGCTATGATTCTTGCCGACGACCCGCCCGCTACCCGTGGCGAAGTCAAACTCACCGAAGAAGCCAAACGCATCCATCAGGAAGCGACCGTTGTTGATGGTCACAACGATCTGCCTTACCGCTTTCGGGAGAAGAAGGATCGTGGCATGGAACGGTTCGACATCGCCAGGGGGGTGCCCGAGTTCCATACCGATATCCCCCGCCTGAAGATCGGTAACGTCGGCTTGCAGTTCTGGTCAGCCTACGTCGATGCGGCACGGGCTAAGGATCTGACGGCGGTGCGGGCGACGCTGGAACAGATTGACATCATCCAGCGGATGATCAAGAAGTATCCCGACACTTTTGAACAGGCCTTTACCTATGACGATGTCCTGCGTATCCGCAAGGCTGGCAAGATCGCTTCGATGATCGGCGTCGAGGGTGGCCATTCCATCGACAATTCACTCGGCGTGCTGCGGGTCTACTATGGTCTCGGTGTTCGCTACATGACACTGACCCATTCCGAAACACTCGACTGGGCCGATGCTGCAACCGATAAGCCCAAGAACAATGGCCTGTCGCCGTTCGGTGAACTCGTCGTGCTAGAGATGAATCGATTGGGGATGTTGGTCGATATCTCCCACGTTTCAGCCGATACTATGCGACATGTACTGCGGATCACCCGTGCCCCGGTGATTGCCTCCCACTCGTCTGCGTTTGCCATCGCTGAACACCCCCGTAACGTGCCCGATGATGTGCTCAAACTGGTTGCCAAGAACCGGGGCGTGGTTATGGTCAACTTCTTCTCCGGCTTCATCGTTCCCGAAGGAGCGAAACAGATGGCGAACATGTTCGATGTTGTTCGCAAGCTTCAGGAACAATACCCCAACGAGAACGACTTCAAGGCTGCCTTCGATGCCTGGAAGAAGGATCACCCCATCCCCCGGGGCAGTGTGCATACTGTCGTCGATCACATCGAACACATCATCAAGGTCGCGGGCATCGATCACGTCGGCCTCGGTTCCGACTACGATGGCATCGGCACCACGCCCAAGCAGCTGGAAGACGTTTCGTGTTATCCCTACATCACCCAGGAACTGCTCAACCGGGGCTACAAGAAGGACGACATACACAAAGTCCTCGGCGGCAACGCTCTGCGCGTGCTGAAAGAAGCGGAAGAAGTGGCAGGCAGGCTTTCCAGGCAGCCCGTCACCAGCACCCTGGGGCCGGCGAAGAATCCGTAGGAGAGAGTCATTGCTAACCAGCATGGTGATGAGGTAGAATAGGCGTATGCCAGCTATTCATGCGACATTAGTAAATGAGACAGTAATACAGGTCCCTGCCTGGGTGATCGATAACGCCAGCTTCCTGCGCTGGGCGGAATCGGAAGACGCGCCTGAAAAGGGAAAGTTCGGGTTCATAGACGGAGCCATGTGGATTGATGACACTATGGAACAAATACTGCACAATCTACTCAAGGGTGTGTTTACTGAAACGATCCGAAGCTGGAATCGTTCACATCAATTGGGTACTTATTTCACCGATGGCATGGTCTACTCATGCCTCGAAGCAGAATTCAGCACAGTACCTGATGGTATCTTTGCAACCAGAGAAAATATCGACAACGGAACCGTGGTCTTCAACCCGCAGAGCACTGTTATTACTGGCTCCCCAGATATGGTGCTCGAAATTGTCAGTCGCTCCTCGGTCAAAAAAGACTTTACTAAATTGCGTACCCTCTATTTTGAGGCAGGAATCAGGGAATACTGGCTTGTCGATAGTCGTGTGGTAGAACCAGTCCTGCAAATCCTAAAGCGAGGGGAAGAAGACTATGTTGAAAGCCCCAACAACGAAGGCTGGGCTTCCTCGGATGTAGTGCATGGCTTATTCAAACTAAAACGAGATGTGATCATGAATGATTTTATTTTGGAAGCCCGTTCGCCCTGACACACAATTCGCCTTGAATTAACCCGCTAATCTCCCACATTGGTCACTATCGGATAAGGGGCAGGCAGATGGTATCGTTGCCTTTCTGGTTACAACAACGTGGCGGGAAGATCGAACCTGTCGATGAGCGAACAGTTCGTCTTGTGGGGGCTGATCTGCCGATCTGTGAAGTATCGGTATTCCCTATGCCGACCGGGCAAGGTTGGCGGGTCGCTGTCGATCTGATCACGCCCAAAGGCCGCCAGAAGGTGGCTACCACGGAGAGTCCCTTCGAAAATGAGCAGACCGCCTGGCAAGCCGGATTAGACCTCTATCGTCAGCACGTTGATTCGTAAGATAATTTTCATTCTTCAGTTTATTGTCTTGGAGCTTATGATGGATCGCCTCTATCGGTCGTGCGTCGCTGAACTGATCGGCTCCTTCCTGTTGACATTCATGAGCGCCGGGGCGATCTGCATGAACGCCTTTCTGATTTCGTCCCAGCAGCAGGGCCTGGGTTGGCTGGGTATCGCCCTCGCTAATGCTATCGGCGTCACCGTTGCTATCGCCCTCACCATGAAAGTCTCCGGCGGCTTCGCCAATCCGGTCGTTACCATCGCTCTGCTCTTTGTCGGTAAGCTCGATGCCAAGCGTTCGCTCTACTACATCTTCTCGCAGTTCCTGGGTGCCATCATTGCTGGGTTCTTTCTGACGGTCATCTTCGGCTATGCCAGCGATGTCACCAGCAGCACCGGCCTGGGTACCCCGCACAGTGCTGAGGCATTCAAGAAGCTCTTCAACCGGGATATGGATCTCCAGCTTTCCGCCCTGGCGACGCTGACCGAATTACTGATCACCTTCGGTCTGGTCATCACCCTCTTTGGCATGGCGGTTGACCCACGAGCTCCCAAGTTGGGCTGGATCGCAATCGGCCTGGTGGCGCTGGCGATGGTCTTGTTTGCAGGGCCCATGACCGGGACAGCCATGAACCCTGCCCGCTACTTTGGCACTGGTGTCTGGCAGGCGGGTATCCTCAACGATTGGGGCCGATTGAGCGATTGCTACATCTATATCCTTGGCCCGCTCCTGGGGGCTGTCCTGGCTGCCTGGATTTATACCGCTTATATCATGGGTGAGCCCACAGAAACAAAGTAGGTCGTATAATACCGGTGTCTCACAGCGCCAGCGAAGGCGAACCTCGCTGGCGTTTCGGTTTGACTGATACGATCAGGGAGGACGAGGCTCCTGCCGAGCCGTCAACATGAAAGAAGAAGCTCAGCAGGAGCTTCGCCCTCCCATTCACATTCAAGAGATCAACGACAGGCTATGCAGACGATGGCGACCAAACGCGATTATTACGAAGTGCTCTCCGTCACTAGAACAGCTTCCGGAGAAGAGATCAAACGCTCTTACCGCAAGCTGGCGATGGAGTTTCACCCCGACCGCAATCCGGGTGATGCCGAGGCAGAAGCCAAGTTCAAGGAAGGGGCGGAAGCCTACGATGTGCTCTCTGACCCCGCCAAGAAGGAACGCTATGATCGCTATGGCCATGCCGGCCTGAGCGACATGGGAGGCGGAGCAGGCTTCTCCAGTATGAATGATATCTTCGATCTCTTCGGCGATATCCTTGGCGGGTTTGGCATGGGCGGCGGAGGAGGCAGAGGCCAGCAACGACGTGCCCAGGGACAGGACTTGCAGATTGACGTCGAGCTTGATCTCTACGAAGCCTTCAAGGGCACGACCAAGACCATCGAGTTCAACCGCGCTGAGGTCTGCGGCGACTGCAATGGCACCCGCATGAAGAAGGGCAGCCGACCAGCCAAGTGCAACCGCTGCGGTGGGCGTGGAGCCGTGGTCAGCCGCCAGGGCTTTTTCCAGATCCAGGTCGCCTGCCCCAGTTGCGGTGGGCGAGGTGAGATCATCACCGATCCATGCAGCAAGTGCGATGGCCAGGGGCAGGTGCTCACCAAACGCAAGCTCGATGTGAACATTCCAGCCGGCGTGGATACGAACAGCCGAATCAGGTTGCCTGGCGAAGGCGAAGTTTCCGAGATTAACGGTCCCCGGGGCGATCTCTATTGCAGAACACGAGTCAAACCTCACAACGTCTTTCAGCGGGACGGTACTGATCTACTTTGCGAAATACCCATCACCTTCAGTCAGGCAGCCTTGGGTGGCGAGTTGGAAGTACCCACTCTTACCGGGGCGGCATCACTAACATTGCCCAAAGGCACCAACCACGGCGACGTCTTTCGACTCCGACACAAGGGCATGCCCGATCTGCGCGGCAGGGGGCATGGCGATCTGCTCATCCGAACGCTTATCGACATTCCCAAGAAGCTGACCAAGCGGCAGGAAGAACTCCTGCGGGAACTGGCTGAGATTGATCAGAAGCACGTCTCGACGGCCCGCAAAGGGTTCTTCGACAAGGTGAAAGATTGGCTGACTGGTGAAGGAGAAGAGAAGAAGGAAGGTGCCAAGTCATGAACAAGAAAATCAATATCGTCTCAGATCAAGCTGCGCCGGAATTAGCACCAGAATCAGTGCAAGAGACTCAGGACGAACTGAGCAAGGCAATCCAGGAGCGGGACAAGTATCTCGATCTCCTTCGCCGTAACCAGGCTGACTTCGATAACTACCAGAAACGGTCGCTGCGAGAGAACGAGACCGAACGCAAGTACGCCCAGCGTGGCCTGGCTCTCGAAGTGCTGCCCGCTCTCGATAACCTCGATCGCTTCCTCAGCACCATCAAGCAGGAAACCGACGCCACCAAGGCGGTGGTGATGGTGCAGAAGCAACTGCTTGACGGCCTATCCCGGCAAGGCATCAAGAAGATGGCCTGCGTCGGCCAGATGTTTGATCCCAACAACCATGAAGCCATCATGGAGCAGCCTTCGGATAAACCTGTTGGCACCATCCTGATCGAAGCTGAGGCGGGCTTCTTCTACAACGACCGAGTGCTCCGCCCAGCGAAAGTCATCATCGCCAAGAGTGCGTAGTGTTTTTCTCCCCTCTCCCCTGTAGGGAGAGGGGTTGGGGGTGAGGGGGTTCCGCCTGACACGGTTGACGTGTACTCACGTCAACCGTGCTCCTTAATGATCTGCTGCCCACGTTGTTTGAACAAGAATCATGCTTACCCTCTACCTCGATGCTGATGCCTGCCCTGTCAAGGAAGAAGCCTATCGGGTAACGGCGCGTTATTCGATGCCGGTGATCGTGGTCGCTAAGCAAACGATGCGGGTACCGACCAACGAACTCATCACCCTGATGGTCTGCCCCGGCTTTGAAGAAGTAGACGACTGGATCGTCGAACAAGCGGGGTATCGGGACATTGTCATTACCACCGATATCCCCCTCGCTGCGCCTGCCTGGCTAAGAACGCCCTGGTACTTAACCCCAAAGGCTATGCCTTCACCGACAACACCATCGGCGATGCCCTGGCCATGCGAGAGATCAGAGACTACCAACGTCAGGGGCAGGAAGGTATCCAATCCGGCGGCCCCTCGTCGATGAAGCAAAAGGATCGTTCCAAGTTCCTGGCGATGCTGGATGAGATGATTAACAAGGTGAGGCGTGCTTCATGAGTCTGCTCCTCAGCGTTCAAAAGGTGAGCAAGGGCTTTGGCCATCGGCCCCTCTTTTCCAATCTCTCGCTCGAACTGCGAGAAGAAGATCGGATCGGCCTCATCGGTCCCAATGGTTCAGGCAAGTCAACACTGCTCAAAGTCCTGATGGCCATGGAGAACCCCGACGAGGGAACCCGCAGCCTGAAGCGGGGCACCAAGATCGGCTACTTGGCCCAGAACGATGTCTTTGAACCGGGCAAGTCTGTCCAGCAGATCGTCGTCGATGCCCTTTGCAATGAGAAACACGAAGAACACGAACGGGAAACGCTGGCAGCCATCACGCTGACCCAGACCGGCTTCGATGATTTCGAGAAGGAAGCCAGCACGCTCTCGGGTGGTTGGCGGAAGAGGCTCGCTCTCGCCTGTCAACTGGTACAGAAGCCCGACTTCATGCTTCTCGATGAGCCGACCAATCACCTCGATCTCTCCAGCATCGTCTGGCTCGAAAAACTGCTGCGGGCTGCTCCGTTCGGCTACCTCGTCGCCACCCACGATCGTGCCTTCCTGCGGGCGGTCGCTGATGAGATCGTCGAAGTCAACCGGGTCTATCCGGGTGGCACGTTCCGCTTTGCCGCCAACTACGATGATTTTCTGATACGTCGGGAAGAGTTCCTCGAAGCACAGGCCAGGAAGCAGGAATCGGTCGCCAACCAGGTGCGGCGCGAGACTGAATGGCTTGGCCGTAAAGCTGCGGCCCAAACCCGCAAGGCTGCCAGCCGGGTCGAAGATGCCTACACCCGCCGGGAAGAGTTGGCTGAGCTGAACTACCGCACTGCTTCGAGCAGCGCCGCAGGCATCGACTTTGTCGATACCGGCAGGCAGACGCGCAAGCTCCTCACCGCTACCGGCCTGTCTCATTCGCTCGGTGGCCGCAAGCTCTTTCAGAACGTCGATCTACTTCTCAGCCCCGGCACCAAGTTCGGCCTCCTCGGCGCCAACGGTTCGGGCAAGAGCACGCTCCTCAAAGTGCTGGCCGGCATCATCAAGCCCGATACGGGCACGGTGAAGTGTGCCGACAATCTGCGGGTCATCATGTTCGAGCAGGGCAGGTCAGCCCTCAAACCGGAACAGACGTTGCGGGAAGCCCTCGGTGGTGGCACCGATATCGTCCTCTATCGTGATCGACCGATCCACATCGCTTCATGGGCCAATCGGTTTCTTTTTCCTTCCGAGAAGCTTGATCTAGCCATCGGCGCGCTGTCTGGCGGTGAGCAGGCGAGGGTGCGTATCGCACAGCTCATGCTCCTGCCTGCTGATGTGTTGCTGCTCGATGAACCGACGAACGATCTCGACATCCCAGCCCTCGAAGTGCTGGAGGAAAATCTCGCTGAGTTCCCCGGTGCGGTCGTGTTGGTCAGCCATGATCGTGACCTCATGGACCGCCTCTGCACCGAAGTCGTCGGCCTAGATGGCGATGGCAACGCCGGCTCTTATGCCAGCGTCAACCAGTGGATCACCAGCTACGACAAAGCCCAGGCGGAGAAGCAGAAGAAGCAGACAGTGGCCCAGGCACTACCTAAAGCGGTCGTGCAGATCGCAGTTAAGCCCAAGAAGCTGAGCTTCAAGGAACAGCAGGAATGGGACCGCATGGAGACCGCCATCCACGAAGCGGAAGCAACGCTGGCTGAACGACACAAGGATGTCGAAGCAGCATCGACAGCCGGCCACGTGGTATTGACCGAAGCATGCACTGCCATGGAAGCAGCCCAGCAGGAAGTAGATCGTTTGTATGCCCGCTGGGCGGAGTTAGAGGCGAAGCGAAGTTGAGAATGGTCGGGAGGGCGAGGCTCCTGCCGAGCGTTCAATCGCTAGCGGCTCGGCGGGAGCCTCGCCCTCCCAGTCATCGCTATCTAGAATATCAACGAACTCTAACCTTCTTAATGATCGACCCCATGCCCACCTACCAATACCAATGCAGTGCCTGCAAGCACTCCTTCGAAGAACTCCAGTCGATGAAGGAAGATGCCCTCACGAAGTGCCCCAAGTGCAAGAAGAAGAAACTCGAACGGCTGCTGGGCACCGGGGCAGGGCTGCTCTTCAAAGGCTCCGGGTTTTACATCACCGATTACCGCAGCGATTCGTACAAGTCCGCAGCCAAGGCCGATTCGGGTAGCTCAGGCAAAAGTGAAGGTGGCAGCTCGGGCGGTGATAAAGGGGGCAAGGCGGGCAGTTCCGGTGCCAAAGGGAAAACAGATTGAGTGAACACGACCTGGTAATTCAGCCGATGTTGCAAGTATCCTGCCCTACCTGCCAAAAGCGGGGTGAACTGGTCGCCATGTCTGATTGGCCCCAGTTTCCATTTTGCAGCCCACGATGTAAGCTCATCGACTTGGGCCGCTGGCTGGGGGAGGATTACCGCCTGCCGGCACCTGACGTCACGGATGATCAAGAGTCAGACGAGCCGGCAATCTGAGCCAGCCCATCACATCTTGGATGGAGGCTGATCTTATCCCCGGAAGCGCCCACGAGAGGCCTCCGGGGTTTTTCTTTCTCCTTCATCGATCTCTTGACGCCTCTCGTTCTACCGGCTATAGCCAGCCCTCATGAACGATCGGTTTTCCCGCCACAATCTGCTCGAGCTCGTAGGTCTGGGCCTGCTCTGCCTGATGCTGCCTGCCTGTCAGCACCAGGGCGAAGCAATCACCGCATCGCCGCCGATTGATCCGAAGATCATGGTCACGGAGACGTCTCCGAGAGCTTTGCCCGCCGATCTCGTGGTCAGGCAGGAACTACCCCTACCGGTAGTAGCACAGTCGACTGCATCGGTGCCGCTCGTTGCTCCTGAAGAACTGAACATCAAGCTGGTCAGTCAACCACCGAAGCTCGATAACACGTCGTTGGCTCAACCGATTAGCTTGCCACAAAAACGTAGCGGGATGACGAATGCTCTCGAGAGCTTCCTCGATCATCGCAATGACGAGGCTATTGCCTCACTCAAACAATATCCGACAGATGATCAGGATATCGCTCTCGTCATGTTGCCGCTTCTGGCTCGCATCGAACAGGGTGAAACGTGGACTTCGCTAAATGGCCCGCAGAAGCTGGCCTTCCTCGAATCGCTCCGCAGCCTGACGAAACGGTTGAGCAAGTCTGCCCCGCTGATGCTGCAGAATGTTGCTTTCACTGATGGCCAGCCCGAACGCTACGGTGAAATCAAACCCAGGATCAACATCAACTATTATCCCGAAGATATGGTCTACGCCTATGCCGAGCTGGTCAACCTGATCGACATGCCCAACGCTGATGGCGACTTCAACGTACGGCTTGAAGTGACACTCGAACTGCATGGCCCCAACGACAACATCTTCTGGAAGGCGACCAAGCCGTTCCTCAAGCAAAGCAGCATCAGTTCACGTAACGATTATCATGTGACCGCCCGATTTGCGTTACCCAAGACGCTCGCTCCGGGCTCGTATCAATTGGTCCTCAAAGTCATCGATCGGGACAGCAACCGGACGGCCCGTCAGAATCTGCCCATCCAGATTCTCGACCCCAAGTCGAAAACTGCCACGCCACCCAAGCGGAAGGCGTAGAAGCCGTTACGATGATAGCCCAACGCGCGAGCGAGGGGGCGTGTGCAATCGCAAGGTCCACCCAAGCGTGTCGGGCTGTCATACACATTAGGTTCTCATTCATGATCACATCTCCACTTTTTGCTGGCAATCGAAGCTCATTTGCGACACAATAGAGGTCTCTCCCTACCTCTCCGGTTGCTTTATGTGTTGTCAGATCGCTTTGCTCGTTTGTCTTTCCTGGCCCATTCCCCCCAAGCCCGCCGAGGTGCTGCCTCTCTCAGGGTTAGCTCCGGCCAAGCTTCAGAAAGACCTCTGTAGCCTGACCTATCGCATCAGTACCCAGTCGGAAGAATGCCAAAAGTTCTTCGATCAAGGTCTGGGCTACTTCTACTCCTACGTCTGGACCGAAGCGGCACGGTCGTTTGAGACAGCACTCCGGCATGATCCTCAGTGTGCGATGGCCTGGTGGGGCCTGAGCCGGGCTGCAGCAATGGGGAGCCAAGTCGGGAAAGAGCAACGATGCCCTCAAAAAGGCATACGAACTGCGTGACCTGGCCAGCTACTCGGAAAAGCAATTGATCACTGCCCGAGCCATGGAGCGTGGCATCGCCAAGGATGCTCCCAAGGACGGCCCCGCGCAAAAGCTGGCTGCCATTAAGATCATCGATGAACTGCTCATGCTCCACCCCGAAGATGAAGAAGCCTGGATGGCCCGCGGCCTGTTGGCGGGAGATGGAGCATTTACCGGTGGCAAACCAGCTTCCGCGCCTTACTACATCGCCCTCACCAAACTCAATCCCGTTCACCCCGGGGCTAACCATGAACTGCTGCATCAGTACGAACTCAGCAAGCGTCCCGCTCTGGGCTGGGTTCACTCCGTCAAGTTCATCGAATCGTCCCCCGGCATTCCTCATGCCTGGCACATGCAGGGGCACCTCTCCACCCGACTGGGCCGCTGGGAAGAAGCCAGCAAGGGCATTGCAAGGCTATTGAACTCCAGCGTGCCCATAACCAGCTTTGGAACGTCAAAGCAAAAGAAGATCATCAGTGGTCGCATCATCTTGAGACTGGTCTCCAGATTCTCACCCATCAGGGCCGTTACCGAGAGGCGAAGCAGATCGTTGATGAGATGAAATCGCTCGGCTTCAACAACACAGATCACTTTGCCAGGCTGTTCCTCGTTTCCCGCGACTATGTCGACCTGCAAAAGCTCATTGATGAGCTTCGGCCCAAGAACAAGAACAATGCCAGCTACTATGCGGCACTGATGTATCTGGCCCAGGGTGAGGTAGACAAGGCTCAGAAAGAGCTGGCCATTCTCGAAGGGCCGGAACCGACCAAGCACGAAACGCCGAAGCCGACCCCGGTCAAGACGACGATTGCAAAGACGCTGCCTGTCATCTCGCAACTGGCAAACGCCACTTCCGCACAAGCTGACGACAAAACCAAAGCTCCGCCCAAAGAAGCCAAGCAGGATAAGAAAGTCAACGAAGTGCGCGGCCTGGTTCTTTGCAAGGCAGGGCATGTCGATCAAGGTCTGGCCATCCTGAAAAAGCTCGCTGATGGTTCCAAGAACAATTACGAGCAGCATGCCTGGGGCCATGGCGCTTACTACATGGAAACCTGGGGCCTGGCTGCACTTGCTGCCGGCAGAGAAGCGGTTGCTGAAGAGGCCTTCCTGGAAGCCATCGCCCACGATCCGGGCAGCTTTCATGGCGTCCTGGGAATGCAGATACTTTGTGAGCGGGCCGGTCGCACTGATGAAGCCAAACAGTATCAAGCGATGGCTCAGAAAGCCTGGCAGCACGCTGAACTCAAGACCTTCCTCGATGAAGTGGCCAGCGTTCGTTCCCAGAAACCGAATACGACACTTTCCACCAGCGCTGGACAGTAGGGTTTGAAGACTGTGCCGCACTCCGCTGTGTACTCCACGGCGGGGTGTGGGTGCGAGCGATTGAAACCACACCCCGATGGAGTACCATCGGAGTGTGGCACGGCGCGTAAGTGTAACTGAATCCTGGTTACTGAAATGGATCAAAACCAATGTACGCAGCCATCCTCCTGACTCTCCTCGCCTTCCCCGCCGACCTGGTCTCCGGCCCTCAGGTGGGGAAGAAAATCTATCCCTACACCGCGCTCATTGCTACCGGCCCCAACCGTGGCACCTCCCACTGCTACGTCTGCGAAACCGAAGATGACCCGGCTGTCATCATCCTCGCCCGCGCTTCGTCAGAACCGCTCGGCCAACTGGTCAAGCAGGTGGATCAACTGCTCCTCAAACATCAGAAAGAAAAGTTGCATGGGTGGGTGACATTCGTCGGCATGAAGCAGCCGGCACAGGAACCGGAGATCGTCTCCTGGGGCAAAAAACATGGATTGAAGACCATGTCGCTAGGCATCTACGAACCCACCGAAGGCCCACCAGGGTATAAGCTGAACACTGAAGCGGAGATCACCATACTCCTCGTCAAGCAGAGCAAGGTCGTTCACAACTTCGCTTTCCCGGCCAAGGGGCTGACCGCCGCGGAGACGAAGAAAATCCTCGAGTTGGTGCCTGCTCTCGTAAAATAATGGTCAGTCCATTCAAACGAGAACGTCATGGCACGCACCAGGAAACCAGCCAATAAAGTAACGAAGACAAAGAAGCCAGTGAAGGCTCGAAAGCCGGTACGCGCGCCCAAGGCCAAAGCCGTCAAGCCTGCGAAGAAGGTAACAAAGAAACCCGTTAAGAAAAAGAAGAAGTCGATTCGCTACCATACGCCACTGGCAAAGAAACTAGTCGTCCAGAAAACCATTCGCTTCAAGAAGGTTCGCCATCCGCAGGATGGGCAGGGCATTGAGTTCCGCGTTCCCACATCGTGGAAGGAGACTTGGGGTAGCGAGGATAACGCCCTCTTCTATCCCCCGGTCGCAGGCATCACCGGCCCGACGCCCATCACCGGCAGGCTCTTCGTCCGTTTCCGTCTGGAACCCGTTGGTGATGCCAACGATGGCGCCGCCTTTGGGCTGTTACTCTCGCATCGTACCGACGATTCACAGACCGTGACTGAGCTCGAATCGGGAGCTTTCATGCTCCACTTCCAGTCTCGCCACAACAGCGAAGGCTACCACGCGCTCGACTACTACTGGTTTCTGGCCAAGCCCTTCCCGCCTCGCCGTGTTGCCCTGGCCAGCTTTCTCTTCAGCGGCGTCGCCGAACTATTCGATGGCGAGAAAGCTCCCGAAGCCCACGTCATCGCATTACTAGAGAAAGAGATTCCCAAAGCCGTCTTCGATCAGGAACGGCTCCCGGTGCATCACGAGGAATGAGCCTGCAAACTAGTTCCCTTCAGGTGTCTTCATCCGGAACTCACGAGTAGTGAAGACGTACATGGCCAGGAGAGTACTGACAAGAAAGATACAGAGCAGGATAATGACGCATTCCTGCGTTTCGGGAACGACCTCTTTGATGATCGCCCATTCGACGGCATTGTTCCTGCCGTCGACACTGTAATCCTTGCCAATCCAGTTCACCACGATGCACTGGAAGTAGTGGACACTGGTGAACTTGCGCAGAACAAATGGGAAGTTGGCCAGGAAGCCTTCGAACAGAGCGATGTAGACCACGCCGATGATGAGCGCGGGGCGGAGCAGTACGCTGATCAATCCGAACAGTCCGGCGTTGGCGGCAATCAACAGCGTCGTCGGCAGCATCAGTGCGAGCCAGCGAGCGACCCACGAGGTGGGGGCTTGATGGGGACTTCCAGCCCACAGACAGAACATCACCAGCCCCATGCAAACCATGGTGATGAGCCAGCCGACGAGGATCGCTGCCAACAGTTTGGAAAGATAGAGCGCCAGCGGGGGATGGGGCACATCATCAGATAGGTGAGTGTCTGGTTCTCCTGTTCGTCACGGATCATGCCGGTGGCCAGGAGCAGGATGGTTAGCGGTGCGACTATTGAGGAAAAGTAGACGAGAACACCGAAGAATTCGAACTTGAGATAAGCGGGGATGATTTCACTTTGCTGCTCGATACGTGGGACACCCACGGTGCGAAAGACGATCACGCCGAGGAGCGGCACGATGCTGAGGAAAATGAGCAGCGTCAGTCGTTTCCATTGGAGCAGGCCTCGGAGAGTCAAGGTGAAAGAAGTCCAGAGCGACTCCCAGGGAGATGGTTCGATCCAGCGATGCCGGCATGGTGGACATGAAGACCTTTCCCCGAATGATCCTGTGAACGCTTTGTACTCATCTTCGTTCCTGCGATCAGTCCATTTGACGGTTCATGAGACAAAGCTGCATGAACCGCAAGCCTTACAGAAACTCCAGCGTCCCGGTGCGAATGTCGTACAGACAGCCGACGATCTTGATGCGGCCATCGTCGGCCAGTTTCCGCAACTTGTCACTGCGCTCACGAACGATCTGAATGGTGTGAAGCACGTTCTTCCTGGCCACGTCATCTACGCAATTCTGTTTTTCTTCGTCGGTCCAGGTCTTGGAACGCTGGATCAATGATGGATCGACAGCGTGGCGTATCTCCCGGATCAACGAATCAATGTTCTGGCAACCGGTGACGTCGGCGGCAGTCTTGCCGGAGATCGTCAGATCGACAGCAGTCGTTACCGCTCCACAGCGAGTGTGGCCCATGACGAGAATGAGCTTGGCCCCGGAAACGACACAGGCATACTCCATGCTCCCCAGTTCCTTTTCACCGGCCACGTTGCCGGCCATGCGGATGGTGAAGACATCTCCCAGGCCCATATCGAAGATCATTTCGGTCAGGGCGCGGGAATCGATGCAACTGAGGATGGCAGCCATCGGGAACTGACTGGCAGCGGTGGCGGAGAGCTGCCTGAGCAGATCGCGGTTGATGCGGTCGCCGCTGAGAAACCGTTTGTTGCCTGCCTTGAGAATCTCGATGACATCGTCTGGAGTCAGTTTGTCTCGGACTTCGCGAGTGGTGTAATCGACGAAAAGGATATGATCATCGACATCGTATTTCTTGCGGAAGCCGACGACGCTGACCTGCACCCCACGGGCTGGACCGGTCTCGTTCTTGTATGAATCGATGAGGTCGAGAATGTCGGGGTCGACGTAATCGGTATCGGTGGCGTCAATCAACACATGCTTGACGTCGGGAGTGGTATCGAGCATGTGAGAGAGCACCGCCTTGTTGAGGAAGCTGACCTGATTGGCGAGGCGGATACGCAGCACATCGCCGCTGTTGTGTTTCTCGAGCACCTTAGAGAGTGGCCGGCGAAGATTGCTCCGCAGGATAAAGCCAATGCTGACGATGAGGCCGATGACAATGCCTGTAAGGAGATCAGTGAACAGGATGGCCAGCACGGTGGTAATGAAGGGCAGGAATTGGTTTCGTCCCTGGTTCCACATGCTGATGAAGTTCTTGGGATGAGCCAGCTTGAAGCCGGTGAGGATGAGGATGGCTGCCAGGCACGAGAGGGGTATCTGGTTGAGCAGCCCAGGCAGGAAGAGCACAAAGACGAGCAACTGGACGCCATGCAGGATGGCGGATAGTTTCGTCCTGGCACCTGAGTTGATATTCACCGTGCTGCGAACGATGACCGAGGTAACAGGCAGCCCGCCGATCAAACCACAGAGTACGTTGCCGACGCCCTGAGCGAAAAGTTCCCTGCTCGGCGGCGAGCGTCGCTGTTGGGGATCGATCTTGTCCACTGCATCGAGATTGAGCAGCGTTTCCAGCGAAGCGACAATGGCAATGGTACCGGCGGCGATGTAGACTTTCGGCACAGCCAGATAGCTGAAGTCAGGGAACTTCACCAGCCCCAGCGTTTCCTTCCACGATTTGGGTTCAGGAACCTGCACGAGGTGGGACGGCTCGATGATCCAGTATCCGCCCAGCGATTTGAGCAGATGATAGAGAGCGACACCGAGCACCACGATGACCAGCGGGCCGGGAATGACCAACTTCTTGAGAAACTTCACTCGATCCCAGCCCATGAGAGCCAGCAGCGAGACAAAGCCCACCACGAGCGCGCCCGGCTGTAGATCGAACATGGCATCAATGATTTCAGTGAAGGTGTTCTTCTGATCGGCCTGGAAGAAGCTCCAATCACCTTCGGTGTCGGGATCGTACCCAACCAAGTGGGGAATCTGTTTGAGAATCAGGATAAGACCGATGGCGGTGAGCAGTCCCTTAATTACGCTGGAGGGGAAGAACTCGGCGATGAACCCAGCTTTGAAGACGCCAAAGAGGATTTGAATAATGCCTGCCAGTAGCAACGCGGTGAGGAAGGCTTCAAAAGAACCGAGCAAGGCAATCTGAGCGAAGACGATAGCCGTAAGACCAGCGGCTGGGCCGCTGACGCTGGTATGCGAACCGCTGAGGAATCCCACCAGGATGCCGCCGACGATGCCGGCGATGATGCCGGAGAGAAGCTGTTTTTCCCCGCGGAGGCGAGTGCGACACCCAGGCAGAGTGGTAACGCCACCAGGAAGACAGAGATGCTGGCCGTCAGGTCACTGACCCAGGTGGCAGAGTTCGGCTTTGCTTGATTCATTATCTTGATCCTGTCGAGAAGGCAGGTGGTTTGAGTTTAGATAGGTATTGAGCGTAGTGATGCCAACCCTTGAAGTTCATGTCTCCCCTCTCCCCTGGAGGGAGAGGGGTCGGGGGTGAGGGGGAGCATGGTGCTTGCTGTCATTACAATGGCCCACCCTCGTTTCGCTTCAGGCTCTTTCGTATTCTCCCTTTCCCCATTGATGATGCTGTCTGATTCTCTCTAATAACAGCATGCTCAAGCGTAAGTATCTTCTCCGTGATCCCAACGTCATCGAACTGAACTATCAGGCTGCCCGCAAGCTGGGGGTCAACGTCTATCTCATCGATGGTGGCAGCGAGTTTGCCCTCATCGATATTGGCTACCTCGATACCGTTGGCGATATCATCGATCTTGTTCGTAACCTCGATTTCAAACTCTCGCAGTGCAAGTATCTCATCGCCACCCATGCCGATGCTGATCACGTGCAGGGTTTGGCCCGGGCCAAGGAACTGTTGCCTGGGGCTACAGTGGTCGCACATCCACAGGCTGCGCCGCTCATCGAAAAGGGCGATGTCATCGAGACCTTCGCCCGCATCAGCGCGCAGGACATCGATCTGGAAATGCCTCCGTGCAAGGTCGATCAGATCATCAACGAAGGGGACGTGCTGGAGATCGGTGATATCAAGCTCACTGTCTGGCACACCCCCGGTCACACCGAAGGACAACTCTCCTTCAAGGCGGGCAACGTCCTCTTCTCCGGCGACAACATCTATCGTGATGGCGGCGTCGGTGTCATCGATGCCCATCATGGATCGCATCTGCCCCACTTTATTTCGAGCCTGGAACGCATCCGGGATAACGATGCACGAGTGCTGCTGCCGAGTCATGGGCCGCCATTTGTGAAGGACAAGGCACTCATTCAGAAGACGATTGATCGACTGGTCGGCTATCAGACGCTGCCTGACTTTGGGACGTGTGCGGTGCACTGGCCGTTGTTGGAACAGTGGGAGAAGGACGTATCAGTGGGCAAGATGCCCAAGCTAGGAGCTGGTAGCTAGGAGCAATCGAGATTTGAACAGGACAGAGCAGCCCCCGAAGGGGGCGACCCGGAAGTAGCTGGCAGCGCAAGCTGCCAGTAATGGCCCTTACAGGGCTCTTTATAATTCATCCCAAACAACTGGCAGCTAGCGCTGCCAGCTACTTCCCGGTCGCCCCTTATCAGGGGCTGATAGTTATTGAGTGAACCCCTTTCATGCTGTTACGTGGTTATCATTATCGAACTGCTGACTTGCTCGATATTCGGATCGAGGGGGGGCAGATTGTCTCCGTTAATACTGCCAATGTTTCGCATACAGCAAACCATGAAGCGGACATCATCGCACCGGCTTACTTCGATCTGCAAATCAATGGCGGAATGGGGATCAACGTCACCTCTGCTGCTCTATCACAAGAAGAGATTCAACGGGTCGCTGGAATATGTGCCGCACAGGGGATAGCGGCGTTCTGCCCGACGGTGATCACTGCCAGTAATGAAACGATCCTGGCGGCGATGACCGCTCTACGTCGGGCGTGTGAAGCGAACCACGCATTGAACCATGCCCTTCCCTGTTTTCATCTCGAAGGCCCATTCATCTCGGCAGAGAATGGACCACGGGGGGCACATCCCCGGGAACATGTGCGTGATGCTGATGTCAATCACTTTCATCGCTGGCAGGAGGCGGCGGGGGGACGGATCAAGCTGGTAACGCTGGCTCCAGAGGTACCGGGGGCGATCAAGCTGATTGAACAGTTGGTGAAGCAGGATGTTGTCATCTCCCTTGGACATTCGGCTGCCCCTCCAGCGGTGATTCGTGATGCCATCACTGCCGGGGCGAAGTTAAGTACGCATCTGGGTAATGGTTGTGCCCGCATGCTGCCACGTCATGAGAACATTCTTTGGGAACAGTTGGCTGCTGATACGCTCTCGGCCAGCATCATTCCCGATGGCCATCATCTGCCGTGGAACCTGGTTCGCTGTATTCTGCGCTGCAAGACACTGGAACGGGTGATCGTTACCTGCGATAGCAGTCCGCTCGCTGGACTTCCTCCGGGTCGCTACTCACCGTGGGGGAGCGAAGTAGAGATCACCGGCGAGGGAAAGATCATTCTTAGTGGTCAGGGTGTCCTTGCCGGGTCGTGGGACTTTACCTCCGCCTGTGTTGAGAAGTTAATGGAGCATCTGGGGCTGAGCTATGCGGAAGTACATCCGTTGGCTTGCAATCATCCCCGGCGGTTGTTGGGATTGCCGGTGCCGGGGCTGGAGGTGGGAGAGCGTGCGGATGTGGTGTTGTTGAAGCGAGATGCATCGGGCGTGTTGCGGCATGTGGCGAGCATCAGCGGTGGGAAGGCGATTCCCCGATTACAAACCTCTGGGCCAACCGGCGTTGTGGCACGCTGAGGGGGTAATCGACCAATTGACTCGGCGTTACCCATAACAACTTCTGATACACTTGCTGATGCCGGCGACCACCCTCGTTGTGGGCTTCAACTACTTCGAGAGTAACTTTGAACCGGGTGATGCCATACTGAATGGAGCCGAGAGGCTTATCATCACTGCAGCGGTAGCCAGTAAGTTGCTGACACTGTGTGATGGCATCGAACGGACCAGAAGAGGTGGGGAACTCCCACATGTTAGCCCATCGGGCTGAGTCACTGGGACGCTGGCCGATCAGTACCTGTTTACCCTTACGCAAGATGATCGATTGTTCCTTCACCAGCGTATGCCGAGTCTTGGCACGTCGTAACGGTAACGTGGCCGCCAGCCCGCGAGCATGGCCCCGGCAAAGATCTCGCAGCGGGCAGAGCAGGCAACTGGGCTGCCCGCTGGTGCAAAGCGTTTGCCCCAGTTCCATCAGAGCCTGATTGAAGTCGCCCACATTCTTATTCGGAAGCAGCGTCTCGGCAGTAGACCAGAGCCAGTCCTGTGTCTCCTTCGCTTCCAGTTCCTTCGTCCAGGCGAAGAGTCGACAGAGGATGCGAGCCACGTTTGCATCGACGATGGGCAGACGGTGATCGAACGCCTGGCTGAGCACCGCTCCGAGAGTGTAGCGGCCCAGACCGGGAAGTCGTGAGGCATCCACAGCCCGACGGGAAAATTTCCAGCATGGTCACGCACGATAAGCTGCGCTGCCTGGTGAAGATACCTGGCTCGGCGATAGTAGCCCAGGCCTTCCCAATATTTCAACACTTCCTGTTCATGTGCCTGGGCCAGATCAGCGATTGTGGGGAACCGTGCGAGAAACTTCTTGAAGAAGGGGATGACCGCCGTCACTTGAGTTTGCTGCAACATCACCTCGCTGACCCAAATGGCATAGGGATCACGACTGGCACGCCAGGGCAAGTCGCGCTGATTGGCCCGGTACCATGACATTAGTCGTCGGCGAAAGTCCGCTTGGTCTCGGTAAGCAAAGAGCTCCGTTCGCGTCTTCATGAGGCATACCCTGCGCGAAGGGAAGGCAACAAAAAACCCCGAAGAGGCTTCGGGGGTGGTCTACACTGGAACGGGCTCAGGCACGGGGCCGTTTCATGTACTTCTGTAGAATCGCTTCGGCGGCGCTCTGCGTATTCAGCGCTGTTGGCGACTGCCCCCTTGGCTGTGTTTTTCTTTGGGTCGGCTTTCTTGTCGTCTCCAGGGAGCGCCGGCTGTTCTATCGTAGTGGGATCGACAGACATGCCCGCCACCGTGCTGCCCATCGGAATCGCGTCGGCAGGGATGGACCCGCTGGGAGCGTCGGCGAAGTTAAACAGCATCGCCGCAATGTCGTCTTCCGCTGAGGACGCTTTGCGGACGGCGTTCGAGGAACTCGCCGTCGTCACGGGGGCGGCCATTTCGACTATCGTCTTGGCAGCGGCGGGAACGACCGTGGGCGCTGCCGCCATCACCGCCGTCGCCTGCATCTTTGCCCGGAACGTCAATGGCCCGAACTTGACGACATCGCCGTCCTTCAGGTAAACATCTGCTTCCACTCGTGCATCATTGACGAACGAGCCGTTGGTACTGCCAAAATCCTTAAACAGCACTCGTTCACCTTCGATGACGAACGCGCAGTGCTTCTTACTGATCATGGCGCTGGCGGGACGGAGGTGACATTCTGGGTCACGTCCAATCACAAACTCAGGCATACGAATGGGAATCTCTTTTCCCGTGGTCGTACCTGAGATGACAACTAAGCTGAACTTCATAAGTAGTGCGGCTCCCTATCGCACGGGCTTCGATGAACGCCTTCGCAGTCTGCTTCATCGATTCTTCAATCATGTACCTTCCCACATTCTATGCGCCGTTGCAAGCCTCATCTCGTTAGAACACAAAAATCTTCACTCATCAACATTCAACAATTTCGATGCTGTTGGATGGATATCATCATTGTTACATTATCACGGTACATTTTCTATCCATCTACCTGAGTACCTAGATCATGAAAAGAGTAGCGCTCTTTTGGCCAGGCGACTATCGTTCCACCCCCAATCAATGGGCTTTGCCTCAGATCACGACTGCGACCGAACAACTGACATCAGCTCTTAAGAAGCTAGGTAGAAAGCCCTATCTAATCAAAGGCTTTCTCACCAAGCCATCGGAATCGATAGCTAAGCTTGGCCCGGTGGATGATCCAACGATTGGCGTATTCGTCCACTGGACGTATGGTCCGCATACCTGTGATGGCGTGGTGGGGAAGAACAACCCGCTGCTCCTGGCCAGCAACTTCTCCGGTATCTGGCCGGGGCTCGTGGCTCTGCTCAATACCGGGGCGTGCCTGGAAAGTTTGAATCGGCCTTTCAGCCGGATATGGACCAGCCACAAGGATTGGACGAAAGACAAGCTGTTCATGGAACGGCTGGATCAATGGTGCAGCACCGGGCAGATCAACTACCCCACGCATGAACTGCACGCCACCGCCCCGATCAGCGAAGCAGCCAACAACCTGGCTGAGGCGGTGCATCAGGAAGTGGAGAAGAAACGCATCCTCGCCCTCATGCTCGGCGACACATCGATGGGAATGATCAATGGCTACTTCGGCCCACGAGTATTGGCCAAGCTCGGTTTCGCTGAGCATAAGGTCGATCAATCGTGGATCAGCGTTCGCATGAAAGCGGTGAAACAGGAACGAGTCGAACAAGCGTTCAAGTTCGTCCGCTCCAAGGGTGTGACGTTCCACTGGAAGGAAAAGGACGCTGAGGACTTCGACGAGAATGCTACCAAAGAACAACTGCGTATGTACCTGGCTGTGCTCGATCTGGTGAAGGAGTTCGAGGCGGACTGCGTCGGCTGGCAGTATCAACTGGGGCTGCTCTATTCGTTACCGCCGAGCGACTTCTGCGAAGGACTGATGAACTCAGCCTGTCGGCCCGAATCGGATGGCCATCCGCTCATCACCAGCACCGAAGCGGACCAGGGGAACTTGATTCCGATGGAGATGATGAAGCGACTGCTGCAAAAGAAAGGACTGCACGATGCGGTGATGTTCCACGATGTGCGCTGGGGCGCGGAACATGCCGGGCGGTTCCTGTGGGTGCTGCTCAACTCCGGCAGTTGCGGAGCCTACGCTTTCAATCATGATCCTGATTCGCTGGAGGGCGTACATAGCTATCGCCAACCCGCAGGCTACTTCCCCTTCCCCGGTGGCACGTTCGCCGGCCACAGTCTACCCGGTAAGTTGACCTGGGCGCGGGCCTATCTGCGTGGTGAAGAACCGTGGATGGACATTGGCACCGGCGAATCTGTTGATCTTCCCGACAAGGTGCGCGAAAGCTGGTGGAAGGGCACGACCCGGCAATGGCCCTTCATGGCGGCTGACCTGCACTGTTCGATGGAGACGCTAATGGCCCACTACCTGTCGAACCACATTGCGGTAGCGTATGGGGATATCTTCGGCGAGATGTTGGCCTTGAGCCAGAAGATGGGGTTCCGGGTGAGGGTGATGAGGAAATAGTAGACTATTGCTGTCACTGTGCTGATCGTGTAACTTGCTAATAGACTTCCACCAGGACTGAGGCGACCATGTCACGAATGTTACGTTTGACCGAAGCAGCGGCTGTGGCCCTGCTTCTCCTTGCTGTGACGACTGCATCGTCGCAGGAAAAGAAGCAGCCCGCCGTCCAGAAGCCTGATCCGAACAGCATCTATCAACTGGGGCCGGACTCCAAGAAGCAGCCTGATGTGCCGGAGGGGAAGCGGAGCGACAAGCTGACGCTCAAGAGCAAGGTCTACCCTGATACCGAGCGGGATTACTGGTACTATCTGCCGCCCGACATGGACAAGTCGAAGCCAGCCAAGGTAATGGTGTTTCAGGATGGCTGGAACTACTGCAACCCCAAGGGACTGGCACAGCTAGGCAACGTCTTCGACAATCTGATCCACAAGAAAGAGATTCCACCGATGGTGGGCGTGTTCGTCAATCCGGGGGTGCCTCTGGATAGCGATGGCACTCGCATCACCGATCGAAACAAGATCAACGCCCAACGCAGCCTGGAGTACGATACGCTTTCCCCACGCTACGCCGAGTTTCTGGAGAAAGACCTGCTACCACGAATCGAGAAGGATACCGGCATCAAGTTCAGCACCGACCCCAATGATCGTGCGATCTCTGGCCTGAGTTCGGGTGGCATCTGCGCCTTCACCGTCGCATGGGAACGGCCTGACCTGTTCCGCAAGGTGCTCAGTCACATTGGCAGCTTCACTAATATCAAGGGTGGGCATGTTTACCCGGCTCAGATTCGCAAGTCGTGCAATCCCCGAAGCCGATCCGTGTCTTCCTGCAGGATGGCTCCAACGATCTTGATAACGGAGCAGGCAACTGGCCGCTGGCGAACCAGGAGATGGCTGCGGCCCTCAAGTTCGGCAAGTACGATTATCGCTTCGAGTATGGCCAGGGCACTCACTCGCTCGCTCATGGCGGAGCGATCATGCCCGAATCGCTGAAGTGGCTCTGGCGGGATGAGGCGAAGAAGTAACGTCACTTCCATTTGAACATTTAGCCCCCGGCTCATCAAGCCGGGGGTGGACCTTGCGATACCATGCCCACCCTTCACGTCGATCTTGGCCCACGCAGTTACGATATCCGCATCGGCTCCGATCTGCACACCAGCCTGGCCCTCTGGTTCGGCACCCATCACGGTCCACGCAAAGCGCTGGTCATCACCGACCGTCAAGTCGAACCGCATGCCAAACTGATACAGACTGAGCTGAAGAACCTTGGCCTCACCCCTCACTTGATGGTGCTGCCCTCAGGTGAAGATCAGAAATGTCAGGCAAGCCTCTCGAAGATTTACGACGAACTCGTCAACATCCAAGCTGATCGGCAAACGCTGGTCGTCGCTGTCGGGGGTGGCGTCATCGGCGATCTTGCCGGCTTCGCTGCTGCTACCTTTAACCGTGGGCTGCCCCTGTTCATGGTTCCCACCACGCTTCTAGCCATGGTCGATAGCAGCGTCGGCGGCAAGGTCGGCATCAATCATCCCAAGGGGAAGAACCTGATCGGAGCGTTTCATCAGCCGATGGGGGTGGCGATCCATCTGCCCTTCCTCGAGACGCTGCCTGACAGGGAGTTCCACAGCGGGTTGGCGGAGGTGGTGAAGTATGGCATGATTATGGATGAGCAGTTCTTCACGTGGTTGAACAGTACCGGAGACAACTGGCGTGATGCATCCGTGCTGGAACACATGATCGAAACCAGTTGCAGGCACAAAGCCACCGTCGTTCAAGAAGATGAGTACGAGACAAAAGGGTTGCGGGCGATCCTGAACTTTGGCCATACGTTCGCCCATGCCATCGAAGCTGTGGCGGGGTACGGGACACTCTTGCACGGTGAAGCAGTGGCCATCGGCATGGTCGCTGCCTGTCGGTTGGCTGAACGGCTTCAGTTTTCAGGTGATCTCAAAACAGATGAGGCATTTATTCCATTACTCAAGCGCATGAAGCTGCCCACCGAGCTTGCCCCTGCCTGGCACGTTGATGCACTGGTAGCTGCGATGCGGCATGATAAGAAGAATACCCACGGCCAGCTTCGCTTCGTGCTGCCCCGGTGGATCGGCAAAGTGGAAACGGGTGTGGTGGTGGAAGAATCGGTTGTTCGTGAAGTATTAGCTAACAGGCTCTCAGGCCCCGATCATGTTCAATGACGAAACCATCGCCCGCCTCAAACTGCACCTGGTGCCAGGCCTTGGCCCCAAGACGCTGGCTGCTTTGCTGGAACGGTTCGAGACAGCGGAACGCATCGTCAAAACGCCAGCCGGCGAACTGATGACGGTACCCAACATCGGCCAGAAGACCGCTGATCAACTCGTTGAGACGCTGGGTAAGCTGGACATTGAAGATGAACTGGCTCTGGTGGAGAAGCATCAGGCAACGCTGCTGCATCTCGATCATCCTGACTATCCGACATCGCTACGCAACATCCCCACAGCTCCGTTCTTTTTGTTCATGCGCGGGGCGTTCACGCCTGCTGATGCTCGGTCCGTCGCCATCGTTGGCTCGCGGCATTGCACGGCCTACGGCAGGCGGATGGCAGCCAAGCTGGCTGAAGGGCTGGCACGGAATGGGTGGACAGTGGTGAGCGGTTTAGCCCGTGGCATCGATGGCGTCGCCCACACGGCAGCACTCGATGCAGGAGGCAGAACGATTGCGGTGCTGGCGGGTGGCTTGGCCAAGCTCTATCCGCCAGAACATAAGGAACTGGCGGAACGGGTCATACAGCAGGGTGCGCTCATCAGCGAGATGCCCATGGCGATGGCACCCATGCCCGATCTGTTCCCAAGGCGGAACCGCATCATCAGCGGCTTGAGCCGGGCTGTGATTGTCGTCGAAGCTGCCCTGAAGAGTGGAGCACTCATCACAGCACGATTAGCGGGGGAACAGGGTCGCGAATTGTTAGCGGTACCGGGGCCAGTGGACAGTGAAGCCAGCGAAGGCCCGCATCAACTGATCCGGAACGGGGCGACGCTGGTGCGTTCGGTAGATGATGTCCTCGAGCGCTCGATGCCTTGCCGGTGATCGAAACGACAACGGAAGGCGTACTCGTCAAGAAGCAACCAGCCCGCAGTTCGGAACCGCCGCCGAACCTGTCGCCGGTTCAGCTACAACTTTGGCAAGCGATGGGCAGCGAAAGCGCATTAGTCGATGAGTTGGTCACCACCACGTCGCTGGGCGTCTCCGAAATCAACAGCGCCCTTTTGATGATGGAACTAACCGGGCAAATACGCCGTCTGCCGGGCAACCGGTTTGCGAGGAAGTAGGGCGGGAGTACCCGCAGAAGCCAGGAGTAAGGAGCCAGAAGCCAGAATGAGATTGATCCCAAAGTTTAATGAAGTGAGATGCTAATGCCGACGACTTACCGGGCGGATTGGGTGTTTTCCGGCGTCGGTGAGCCGATCAAGAATGGCGTCTTGATCGAAGAAGCAGGCAGTGTCGTTGAATGTGTTCCGTGGCAGGGGCATCAGGTCGATGTCGATCTGGGGCAATCGCTGATCATCCCCGGTTTGGTAAATGCTCATACGCATCTTGATCTGGGAGTGCTTCGGGGGAAATTGCCTCCTCCGGCGTGCTTTACTGATTGGCTCGTAGAAGTCATCGCCTATCGTCGCAAGGCCAACGCCCAGGAATGGACTACCGCTATTGATGAAGGGATCAAAGAGTCCTTACACCATGGCACCACCTGGCTGGGCGATATCAGCTTCAATGGTCAAAGCCTGGATGCCCTCAGTTCAGCCGGGCTAGAGGGTCTCGTCTTTCGTGAACTGATCGGCATGAGCCATGAACGGGTAGATTTGGCTCTAGCCTTTGCTGATGATTGGATCAATGACGACACGGATACTGTGTACAAAGCCCTCAGCCCTCATGCACCATACACAGTGTCGAACCCCTTGCTCAACCTGCTCCATACTCTCTTTCACAGCACTCCGATGGCGATGCATGTGGCAGAGACCAGGGAAGAACTACAACTTATCAACGACAAGTCCGGCCCGTTTCGAGAGTTCCTTCAGAACATGGGTGTCTGGCATCCTGACCAATTGTTCGGCAGTATCGACGATGTGCTCAATCTGCTTAATGATCTCGATCAGGCCTACATCATTCATGGCAACTATCTGGTCAGGGAACAATGGCAGCGATTCAACACTTCGACGACGGTGGTCTACTGCCCACGCACCCATGCCTATTTCGGGCATGAGAACCATCCCTATCTTCAGATGCTCGATGATGGTATCAACGTAGCCCTGGGAACCGACAGCCTGGCATCGAACCCTGATTTGAGCATCTTGAGCGAGTGCCGATTTCTCTGGCAGCGTGATCGGGGCACGCTCAATGGGGCGACACTGATGAAACTGGCGACGCACGGGGGCAAGACTGCTCTACTTCCCAAAAGGGCTGCAATGTTTGTGGTTGTGCCGCATAGTGGAAACAGTGGTGACCCGTGGGAACTGCTCTTGGATGGCACCGCACAACCCTCGACGGTCTATATTCAGGGCAAGCTCATTTAACCCTCAGCTCTTTAAGCCGGGGCACGATCTGGCGAGTTATTTCTTGCCGTTCCCCAGTTGAGTAAAACGCCATGGTCGGTAATTTTTGTCTTATCACCGTGGGTAGGCCTTTTGCTATCTTTTGCAAAATGTCCTTATATTTCCAGCGTGATCGTCCCCCGACTTAAAGAGCCGGGGGGCTAAATATCGAAATAATTCCTAACAACTTTGTCACAACCTCATCACACCCCTCTCTAGGGTGGTAGATGAGAGGTGGCTTGGCTATCAACTTCTCTGTAACGAGTGTGGGCGGCATAGCAAATAGCCAAGCCATCTTTCTTCACAAATCACGGCTGAGGCTCGACCTCAGCGTCTGAGCTTGGCTCGTTCAAATGCCCAGTTTGAACAGAGTCCGAGGATGCCGGGGGTCTCTCCGGCATTACCAATACAATTCGTCTGGGTCGTTAGCGGATGGGGCGGACAGGCTAACGATCCAGACGAATTTGTGTTTACTGTTGATGATCGCTCAATGAGATACGCCATTCTCCCACTACCAGACTACTCCCTCACTCTGCTATATTGTTGGTAACGAAACCATTCATCTTGATTGGCAATGGAACCAACACCCCTCTCGAACTTCCCTACGATTCCCTACGCTCCGGTGAGCCCGTCGATCGAAAGCGATCAGACGCTCATGACGGGCAAGCCTGCTGCTGCTCCGTTTATCGGCGGCGTGCAGGCCATTCCGGGATATGAAATCGTCAAGGAGCTCGGTCGGGGCGGTATGGGAGTCGTGTACCTTGCCAGGCAACAGAGCCTCAATCGGCTCGTCGCCCTCAAGATGGTCCTGTCGGGCAACCATGCCAGCAGTTCTGACCTGGCACGCTTCAAATCTGAAGCCGAAGCGGTCGCCCAGTTACAGCATCCCCATATCGTGCAGGTCATTGAAACGGGCGAACATCAGGGCCATCCCTGGTTCTCGATGGAGTTTGTCGCCGGGGGCAGCTTGGAGAAAAGGCTGCTGGGGCGGCCTCTCCCGGCTCGTGAAGCGGCCCGCATTACTAACATGTTGGCGGATGCCGTCAGTCATGCTCATGCCCGTGGCGTGCTCCATCGGGATCTGAAACCGGGTAACATTCTGGTGCAGGAGATTGAAGCAGCTTCGACGACGATCGACAGTACGCAGAAGCCTGGCCGCACTCTGGCCGGCAAGGGCAATACCGTCGTGCTTGATGCAGTTCCCGAAGGCAATGCCGCTGGCGGATGCAAACCCCGGTGACCCTGAAAGTGACCGACTTCGGCCTGGCCAAGCAGATGAAAGAGGCACGCGGTGCCGCCAGTGTGAAAACCCAGGCCGGGGCTGTCATGGGTTCGCCCAGCTACATGGCTCCCGAACAAGCCGTGGGCGATGCCGCGCTCCTGGGCCCGACCGTCGATGTGTATGCTCTGGGGGCCATGCTCTACGAGTTCCTCACGGGGCGACCGCCGTTCCGAGCCAGCACCCCCCTCGATACCATTATGCAGGTCATCAACGATGAGCCGGTGCCTCCCACCCGCCTTCAGCCGCGATTGCCCAAAGACATCGAAACGATCTGCTTGAAGTGTCTTTCCAAAGACCCTCGGAAGCGTTACGCCTCGGTATCGGAACTGAGTGCCGACCTGCAGCACTTCCTGAACGACGAGCCGATCCTGGCCCGGCCTCTTGGCTGGTGGGAACGAACCTGGAAGGCAGCCAAGCGGCGACCCACGCTGGCTGGCTTGATAGTAACCTCGCTTTTGGCCATCGCCGCTATCATTGCCCTGATTTACGTTGACAGCGTTCGGTTAGAGAATGAACGCAACAATGCCCAGAATGAAAGAGACATCGCCGAGACAGCACGGAAGAAAGCCGAGGCTGCCCAGCAGAAATCACAGAAGCGGTTGGAGAAGACTGTTGAAGCAGTAGAGAAGCTACTCGTCCGCACCGCCGGCGAGAACTGGGCCCGCCGCCCGGAACTGCAGGAAGAACGCAAGAAGCTGCTAGAAGACGCTGTCCAGTTCTATCAATCATTCCTCGAACAGGAGGACGATGACCCTATTCTGCGCCGGGAAGCAGCCAAGGTCTATTACCGCATGGCTGGCTTGTACCTGCTGCTGGGAGACGCCAAGAATGCCCAGCAGGTATTGAGCAAGACCAAGCAGTTACAGGAATCGCTGTGCAAAGAGTTCCCCGACAACCCCGAATACAAGCACGACATGGCCAAGACTGACAACTTCCTCGGAAATGCAGAGGTAATGCAGGGCGAGTTTGCCAAGAGTTTCAACCAGTACGAAAAGGCGGCCAAGCAGGCAGAGGCCCTCGCTCAAGCCTATCCCGACACCGTCGAGTTCAAGATCACTCAGGTACGCAGTTATCTTTCGCTCAGCAATTACTTCCTGAATGTGAACGTCGTATCGGCTAACGATTACCTGGAGAAGGCACTAGCCATTGGCAAATCGATCTACGAGAAGGATGCCAAGCCCTACGTCCATCAACTGACCTACCTGGCACCGCTCGTGGAGATGGCCCAACTCAAGCTCAACCAGAACAAGCTGCCTGAAGTGCAGGCGTTGTTGAATCAGATTCAGCCCATCGTCAAGGGACTCGCTGATCAATCAGCCCCCACGGTGCAGGAACGTGACCAGTACGATATGCTGAGCGCCAAGTATGTCACCCTGAATGGCTACGCCCTGGTGCGGAGCGGCAAGATTCAGGAAGGGGAAGAGGAACTCAAGCGCGGCGTTGCCCTGATTGACGGCATGCTGGCGCAGCGACCCAAGATGTTCATGTTTCGCATGCTGCAGATGAACGCCTTGCAAACGCTGGGCGAAGTTCAGGATCGTCAACAGAAGCCTGAAGAAGCCAGGAAGGTTATCGATCGCTCATTCATGTTGCAGGACCAAATGGTGAAGGACCTCCCCAACCTGTCGTTCCTCAAGAATCATGGTACTCAGCAGCGTTCCAACATGCTGGTGATGCGGGCACGAGAGGGAGCCATTCAGGGATACGAAGCCTCCGCCGAGGATTTCCTTCAGTCGAAACATGCACAGGGCAGCCTCGATGCTCTTTACAATGTTGCTTGCGGATATGCCCAGGCATCACAGTACGCCGATGGCAAGGCCAAAGAGCAGTATGCCCAGCGGGCAGTCGCCCTGCTGGAAGAGTTGTATCGCAAGAAGTATTTCACGGTGACACGCATCGTGCACATTACTGTTGATCCTGACTTAGCGCCACTGCGTGACCGGGACGACTTCAAAGCCTTCCTCAAGCGGTTCGATAATGTCAAAAAGCCTGCCGGACCACCCGGCAAGGTAAAGCAGAAGTAACGCATGACCCGTTCGACCTGGACGAGTTTGACCGATCCGCAGCTTCTGGCCCAGTGCGAAGTAGATACCTACCGGGCCAGCGGACCGGGAGGGCAGAAACGGAACAAGACCAGTTCCGCCGTGCGTTTGAGGCATCTCCCCAGTGGGCTGCTCGTCATTGGCGAGGAAAGCCGTTCTCAGCATGAAAACAAGGCCCGATGCCTCAAACGACTCCGTCAACGCCTGTGGCTGGCGCTGCGCGAGCCTTTGCCCGTTGAACTGCCCCCCGGCTTCACTTTGAATGTCAGTAGGCGTGATGAGCGATTCTGGCCAGCTGCCGGCCTGGCTCTTGATGCGCTCGATCAGTTTGCCGCCCAAGTGAGCACCGCTGCACAGTGGCTGGGTTCGACGACGGGTAGTTTGATTGATTTTCTTGAGATCGAAGACGCCGTCTGGACGGAAGCTAATCGTCTCCGGCAGCGGCACGGTCTGGGACAGTTGCGACAAGGTTGAACAGCGGTTTCTAACGCCCCGCCTCGTGTCGCTGTGCCGTTTGCGTCGGCCTGGTTGCGCGAATGAGTACCTTCGGATGTTGAGCGCTGGGCCAGCACCACACGGTGGTGGCTTCCTGGGATTGCAACCCGGCTGCCTGCCAGTCGTGTTGGCGGTTCAAGTCTGTTTCCTGAGGATCGACGATGCCCAACACCCTGCTTGTCAAGGTGGCTGTCGGCCTGGTTTGAAATACCAGCCCGGCATAGTAACTGGCCCATCGATACGGGTCGACCAGTTGATCGGCATATTCGAGATGATGCTCCAGCCAAAGCCCGGCTTGTCGATGCCCTTCCTGATTGCGATGAAGAGGCTGGACATCTTTGGGCAGGCAAATTGCGATCATACCCAGTCCGAGGAGCGCTGTCAGATGCCGGCCCCAACGGGCATGCACCAGGGTTCGTCGCAGCCATTGAGCGACGGCTATCAATCCCAGCGCCGCAGTTTGGGCCGCCAGCGCCACCAGCGTCAGGGTGTGTCGTTCGGTCGCATAGCCCGAGGTGAATGCCAGTCTCAACAACATCGCCCCGTAGAGCACGCACAGGCTGATAAGCAGAAGCAGGGCAGGATCACTTCGCCGAGTGCGCCACAAGATGAACATGCCCAGCCCGGCGAAGGGCCAAATCAAAAAGTGACCGGCTCGTCCCAACGAGGAGGTCACCAGCCAGAGAGCTTCAGACCACTTCACCGCGGCACGGCGAATCCCATCGACGCCATCCTGTAGACGATGCGAGGCAAACAGCACATCGTTGTCCGTAAAGTTGATCTCACTATTGTTGGCGATGGTCTGCATGACCGGTCGATTGCTCAACTTACCGATCGTCACCATGTAGGGCAGGGGAGGCAGCACGAAGCAGACTGCGAGAATGCCCAGATTCCGCACGCAGCACCCGCTGGGGAGAGGCTTATGCACATGCCAGCGTGAAAGCAGGGTCCAAACACCGACGGCAGCCGGAAGAACCACCGCTTCGATGCGCACTAGATAAGCCGCTCCGGAGAGAAGTCCCGTCATGACGAACCACGAAGATCGCTGGCTGCGAACGCCATGCACCAGCGTCCAGAGCGCTCCGAACAAAAAGAGGAGATACCAGCTCTCCGAGAGGGCGTCTGTCGTGGTTTGCACCACTACGGGCAACATGATAAACAGCAGCGTTCCCAGCCAGGCTGTCCGAATCGAGTAGAAACATCGAGCCAGGCCATAAAGCGGCAGGATGAGCAACAGGCCGGCCAGCGAGCTGGAAAGATGGGCACACCATTGCCATTCACTGGGCGTCAGCGCCGGGATCAAAGACCTGAAAGATCAACGATCCTATCGCTACTGAAAAAGCATACCCGGGATGAAAGGGGTGTTCTCGCAGCGTGGTCGGCCAGGGATGTTCGAGCAGATCGTGGGCGAAATGCACCTGCATAATGCCGTCACGGGCAAGTATCGGGTGCTGCAGCAGGATAATGATCTTCAGCAGCAGAGCGAAGGCGATCAGGCTGCACAGGGCGACTCGATCTGAAGAGAGTCGCCACCAGGGATACTGCTTCCAAGTTCCGAAATCCTGTGCTGCCATAATGGAACGGATATAGTCGCATATCGAAAAAGACACAAGAGGAGTCAGCGATGTTACACGGGAGGGCGAAGTTCCTGCTTAGTGGCTGGCACATACTTGCCCCATTTCCTCATGGCACCATGCGAAGTTTCGTGGTATAGATAGTGCCGTTGAAATAGACACGATCCATCAACGTCCATTTCAGAATTGACCTTTTAAAGGGTCGTCCAGTCCATTCTCAGGGATGAATATGTCCAGCAATCAAACAACACCTTCAAACTCAACTCCCACCCCAAACCGTCGGCGTCGGCGATGGCTGACACGCATCGCTCTGCTCCTCCTGACTCTGCTCATCGTGGTAACAGTAGGGGGGCTTTGGTACGTTCGCTCTATGCTGAACTCCAGTTTGCCGGTGATGAACGGGACGTTTCAGATTGATGTGCTACAGAACACTGTGCGCATCGAACGGGACGATCATGGTGTGCCGACCATCATCGGCAAGGGTTACAGCGATGTGGCGTTTGGACTGGGTCTGCTGCACGCCCAGGAGCGGTTCTTCCAGATGGATCTGCTCCGGCGCAAGGCAGCAGGCGAACTGAGCGCTCTGGTGGGGCCAGCCGCTCTGCCTGTCGATATGGAATCCAGAGTGCATCGCTTTCGTGCTCGGATGAAGGCCAACTGGGAAGCCATGTCAGCCACTGATCGAACGGCATTCACGAGCTATTGTCAGGGTGTCAACTGGGGTCTTCAGCATGGCTTTGCTGAACGGGGGGCCAAGCCATTCGAGTATCATGTGCTCCGCACCGAGCCGGCCCCTTGGCTCCCCGAGGATAGTCTGCTCATTGTCTGTGCCATGTATGAAGAACTACAGTCGAGTCAGAAGCATGTCGAAATGGCCCGTTCCAACATCTACGCTGCCTTTCCCCCCGAAGTGGCCAGATTCTTTGACCCCAATGGCACTCTCTGGGATGCTCCCATTGACTTTACTACCGTGCCCATTGCTTCGTTGCCTACTTCCGCTCAGCTCAATGTGCGTGATAACCCGGCGCTCAAGAATCTAACCACGTTGGGGTTTGAAGACTTGATCGAAGTGGAAGACATGGCGAGCCTGAATGCACGCACGCCTTGGCACCCACTTCCCAGCGGACAGAGAAACCGGCCTGTGCTGGGCAGCAATAACTGGGCCGTCTCTGGGAAGAAGACCAAGCATGGCGGAGCGATCGTCGCTGATGACATGCATCTGGCTATTAACATGCCCAACATCTGGTACCGGGCCTGCATGAAATGGACCGATGTCGATGGCTCCCAGCGCATGGCATGCGGGGTCACCCTACCCGGCAGTGCCGCTCTCGTCACTGGTTCCAATGGCTATGTCGCCTGGGCCTTCACTAATACCGAAGGCGACTGGTACGATCTGATGGGTCTTGAACTCGATCCACAGAATCCCAACAAGTACAAGACGCCTACGGGCTGGGCCGAGATCGTCACACAACACGAAAAGATCGAAGTGAAAGGGCAGCCGTCGGTAGACTTCCCCGTGCAGGAAACCATCTGGGGGCCCATCGTTACCCAGGATAAGAACAAGGTGCCCTATGCCGCCCGATGGGTGGCCCATTCCCCCGAAGGAGTAAACACCAAACTCTACGGCATGATGACTGCCCATAACCTGGAAGAGTCGTTGGCCATCGCCTCCAGCACCGGCACTCCTCATCAGAATTTTGTCTGTGCTGATCGTTCAGGCCGCATTGCTTGGACTATCGCCGGTCGCATTCCCAAACGCACTGTGCCTCCCAGCCGCGGTGCCGCTCCCGCCCTCCAACAGGGTTCCTGGGAAGGGTTCCTGTCGGCGGCAGATTACCCCAAAGTCGTCGATCCTGAAAAGGGCCGCATCTGGACCGCCAATAACCGGGTAGTCGGCGGCGAAATGTTCGCCAAGCTGGGCAATGCCGGTGTCGACATCGCCTTCCGGGCCGGGCAGATTCGTGATCGCCTGTTCGCCCTCGAACAGGCTGATGAAAAGGACATGCTCAAGATTCAACTCGATGATGAAGCCCGATCGCTCCAGCGTTGGAAGACGTTGTTCCTCGAAACAGTCCCAGCCGAGGAAAAGGGACATCCCCAGCGGGCTGCCCTCCGAGCCATCGTCAGCAACTGGGATGGCTACGCCCATGCTGACGGTGTGGGATACTACGTGCTTTCCCTGTTCAATCAGGAAGTGCAGAAGCTGGCGTTTCAGCCGATGCAGCATCTCGTCAACGAGAAGGCGCTGTTTGTTGCGCAGAAAAACTCGTTGAATCTACAACAGTCGGAGGGGCCTCTCTGGGCGATGGTGTCGCAGAAACCCATGCATCTGCTCCACCCGAAGTTTGCCACATGGGAAGCGCTCTTGAGCGAATGTGTGGATCGGGTGGCGGTCAAGATGAAATCAGCGGGCAAGCCCCTGGAACAGCAGACATGGGGTTCGGTGAACGCCGCCCGGGTTCGACATCCCCTCAGTGCAGCGATTCCGTTCGTCAGTCGCTGGCTCGATATGCCTGATGCCCCGCTGCATGGCGCCCGGCATGACTTGCCGCGTATTTCCTCTCCAGGGCACGGAGCTTCTGAACGCTTCTCCGTCTCGCCGGGAAAGGAAGAGCAGGGGCTCTTCCACATGCCCGGTGGGCAAAGCGGGCATCCTCTCTCGCCCCACTATAACGATGGCCATGCCGCCTGGGAGCAGGGGACTCCCACACCCTTCCTCCCGGGGAAGAAGGTGTATGAATTGATCTTGGAGAAGAAATAATGCACACCGGGAGGGCGAGGCTCTTTCCTCTGCTTGTAGTGATATGCCGTAACTTGCGTTGTGCCAGGCTCTTACATGATTGAAGTCCAACTGGCACAGTCAACTGTGCCAATCACTGTGTCAATCACGCTCACGAGGCCGTCTTTTCAATCGTGTTGGCTACCTCCGGGGTATTGATAACTATCGGCGTGTTGCCGACAGTTGGATTAAAGAATAGCACACTGCTCATGCGCAGCTGCTCATCAGGGTCGTTTTGGTGGTAATAGTGCTTTACCATTTCGCTGTTACGATGCCCCAACCACTTCATGATCGCTAACTCGGGCACATTGTTGTTCGCACAGGTCGAACAAAAGTAATGCCGAAAGGAATGAAGTCTCCCGTCTTTGAGGCCGAAGGCAGACGGAGCCGATGGGAACCTCTTTGCTAGTGGGTCAAGAACTTTTCTTCGAAAGAAATCCCTGACTGATTTCGCGTTAAGATCCTCGTCATCTCGTCCTTTGAAAATCGTTCCACCGCTGGAATGGTCCATGGATTCCAACATACTTTTGAACTGGCTGCTGAGAGGGAACGATCTAGACCTACTGGACTTTGTGATGCGCCGCACTCGCTTCGGTATTTTGTGCGTTAGCATGGATTCATCCGTCAACTGCAAGCGATTGTGCTCAAAATCAATGTCGCTCCAGCGTAACGAACTGAGTTCCGAAATCCTCAGTCCCGTTGAAGCTAAAGCAATGATCACCCGTTGCAACCACAGCAGCTCTGGCTGCGATTGACACAAGTCGATCATGGCCGTGACTTCATCCAGGGTAAAGCAATAAGTGTCAGTACCCTGCGGCTTTGGCATCTTTTTGAGTTTGATTTTGAAGTTAGCAGGCAATCGTTCCTCTGAAATCCACCATTTTATGGCTTGTTTCACGGTCGTTATTTCGAAGTATTCAGTGCGGTAAGCATACGATTCTCCATCGAGCCAAGCGGCGTAACTCCTCAGCAAGTCACCGCTGAGCTGGTGACAATAGAGAAAGCCCTTTTTCTTTGCAAAAGGGACGAATTTTGCAAAGACTGAACTGTACCTTTTGCGTGAACTCTCTTTGACCCCTCCTGTCACTCGAGGTTGCGAGCAGAAAGCATGATACAAGCTCCAGCCTTCTTCTATGGTCAAGGGATTGGCCTCATTCTGAAACTGGAGATTCTCCTTGCTGATGATGCCATGCTTAACAGCCATTTGCTCGTCGAGGGCCTTCATCGCTTCAATCGCTTGGTTTTTATCCTTTGAGCCCAGCGAATGCCTTCCCAGATTGATGCGGTTCCCCGAACGGCCATCGGCGAAAAAGACTCCGTTCCTTTTTCCAAGCTTCCAGCGGAAGTACTTGCATACGATAAGCTCTTTCTTTCTCTGCTTAGGCATAGTTGCACCTGTTTAAGATCCTTTCTTCCATCTGGGTTGCGGCCCAGAAAGTGGGATTGGTTGAGGTTGGTTTTGAGTGACTACGGGAGCAACCAATTGACCAGCTGGGACTTGTTCAAACGCATTGGGCGGAAAAGTGATCCTGGTTCGCTTGCCGCCGGGCTGGAAATACGGGATCTGACCAGCCTTGCGTCTGCGATCAATGGTCGCTATTGAAACGCCATACTTGTGGGCCAATTGCTCTCGGGTGAGCATTTCAGAGGCTAAGTATCGTTGTTGGGCTCCGGGCAATGGCACGGAATCCTGGCAGCTAGACAGGTCTTTGGTGGATGATTTGGTTCCCATCGCAATCCCCAGTAATGGATTGCGACACTGTGCAAAAATTGGCTTCCCGAAGCGAGGTAACATCCTTAGGAAATCTTTACCTGTCAGGAAGGCCAGCAAGGGAGATGAGTGGTGGGTCGTCTAAGATCGAGCAGTAAAAGTATCTGGAGCAAGTTTTCCAAAAGGCATGCAAGACACCCATTTCTTCAGCATGAAGCGTTGTATTCATTGACTGCAGACCTCACTAATGCGATTCACTCCTCGATGCCGACGTTTTTTGGCGAGAAAAACCTGGCGTTTGAACTAGATCTTGCGGCTACAGTCTCATTTGGTTTTTTTCAGCAACGAGCATATGGAGTAGTTGCCCCTGACGATGATGAAAGCCACCGCCGCCGTTCCCAACAGATCGATCGCATGATGTTAAAGGAGATGATAGTCGCGGGGCGCAAGGATTTTGAAGCCCGAGAATATGAGCAAACTCATGAAGAGTACCGATCATTGATCGATGATCGGATAAATGCGTACCGAGGATGGTTAGTCTTGCAACCAACGTATCGACAAGAACTAACCGGCATGAAGAGTAAGTGGCAATCACACATCGATTGCATTGGTCGTTTTCCAATCTATCCCAGGTGGCCGAACATAGACCAGGAAACCGGATTCGAGTGTGATGCAGTTTTCTCCGCAGAGGTGCTCACCTTCTATCGCAGATGGGGTTTAGATAGCCTGACCACATGGGATTGGCCTAATCCCATGGAACCGGACTTCAATACTCAGATGCTTGAAGATCATCAACCTTTGGGACAGACTGGCATTACGTTGTTTATTCCCTGGTACTTGCTTCGCGGCGAAAGATTGGATCTGCAATCGTTTATTCAGGGTTCGAGAATGTATCATTGCGAAGAGCATTTGAGAGACTGGCTTGAGCCACAACCTTCAGGCAAGCGATCGAACACCAGTGATATCCGTTTTCGCAGTATTGCTTGGCTGTATCGGTATTACTTTCTGGCGCTTTGCAATAGGTATCCAGAGTCAATAAGTCGCAACGTAGCCAGTTTGGATGAGGTTCTAGGTCAGGTGCTTGAACGTAGTGGCGAGTCCATCAAGAGACTTCGTCAGAAAATCAAGCGCGACACCCGGGCCGACGATTGTAAACATTAACACTTTCGGAGAGGTGCCCATCTCCGTAGTGACCTTGCTTGGCCGTCGTCATAGCCAGCCTTTCAAACTACTTAGCAAAGGACGATTCCGCTTCTTCTTCTTTCACCATTGTCCACTTTGGCCAGTGCATCCTTATTGGCGGCGCACCTGCTCTCTCGCATTTCGTCACGGGCTGGTAATCCACCGCAACGAAACACTTCCACGGGGAATGTGAATGGCAGTAGAGCCAGGTTTACGTTTTCGTGCGCAAATCCTGATGTCATAACACTTACCGACATTGACAACTCTACCACGGGGTGTTAGACATACCTATCGGGGAGGATCGAATGCGCTACCAGAAAGCCTTGGCCATCCCAGGCCGTCTAGATCAGCTGATCGAGTTGATCCGGTCGGGCGCGTACTCGTCTCTTACCCTGGCCAAGAAGCTGAAGGTTTCTGAACAGACGGTCTACCGCGACATCGGGCATCTAAAGGAAAATGGCTACGAGATTTGCGCGAAGAAGCACTCGACCGGTTGGGCGTATCACCTTTGGGCCGAACCCGCAACGGTTTCCAGTGGGAAGGGGTCATAGGGAAGATGACCGCCACAGCCCAAAAGAACTGGCGAAACGAGTTCGGTGTCGCCGAGAGCAGGCCCCCTCGTTTCTTCTCAGGCAATCAGGACCTCGATTCGACGACGCCCCAAGGGCACCTGATCCGGCGCGCCTTCGACATCCTCGCATTGGACGGCGTGCTCTGCGCCGACCATTCGCCACTCGTCTACTTCAAGCAAATGTCAGCCATCACGGCTGATGAGGTTTTCCGGCTTCACAAGCTGTTCTGGAACCACGGCGGAGTGCCCGTTCTTGTCTTAATCACTGCCGACAGGGTTCACGTCTATTCGGGCATGTCGAGGCCCGTACCCCGTACTGGATCAGTCGACCAGATGCCGAGTCTTGTGACTACGCTAGAACGCGTTGCGACTGGACTACGTGAGTTTTTGACTTCCGTTGAAACTGGCGAGTTCTTCCGCAACAACCCGAAGTCATTCAATCCGGACCACCGCGTTGACCGTGCCTTGTTGGAGAATCTCTCGTATACCCGTGAGGAATTAGTTTCATCAACACGGCGAAAAATTCCTTCGGACGTTCTCGATGCGGTCCTGTGCCGCCTCGTTTTCACATGTTATCTCTTCGACCGCGAAGTGATCGGTCACACTTACCTGTCAGGGTTGGGCGCCAAGGGTGCGTCGCATCTACGAGATGTTCTCGCAATCCAGCCGGCGAGTGATGCAAAAACCGTGCTTTACAAGCTATTCAAGAAGCTTGGCAAGAATTTTAACGGCGACCTCTTCAGCAACGAATTAGATGCTGAGGCTGAGCAAGTTCACGAACAGCATATCACGACGCTGAAGAACTTTTTTCACGGAACGTCGATTCGTAGTGGGCAGCAGACATTCTGGCCTTACGACTTCAGCATTATTCCCATCGAAACGATAAGCGCGATCTACGAGCAGTTTCTGAAGGAATCAGATGAACAAGAAGGTGCCTTTTACACGCCGCGCTTCCTCGCCGAAGTCGTGCTCGATTCGGCATTAGACGGAATTGGTTCCCTCATCGGGAAGAAATTCCTCGATCCCGCTTGCGGTTCAGGGATCTTCCTTGTTGGGCTGTTCAACCGCTTGGCCGAAGAATGGAAAGTTCAGAATCCCACGGCACGCAATTCTCGCCGTGCCCGCGAACTCATGACCTTACTGTGCGACAGTCTCTTCGGCATCGATATTAACCCAATTGCCTGTCGAATTACTGCTTTCAGCCTGTACCTCGCCTATCTCGACCAACTCACTCCTCGTGACATTCAGGAACATCAAGAACATGGCCGTTTCCTGCCCAACCTTATTGCCACGGAAAAAACACCGGGCAACATCCGTCGCGCTGATTTCTTCGACGGAACAAACACGCTGCCATCAGATGTAGACCTAGTCATCGGCAACCCTCCGTGGGGTAGCACGGCCACAAACGACACGCCTGCTGCCAAGTGGTGCGTCTCGCAAGCAAAGCCAGTTCCCGATAAGCAAATTGCAGCAGCATTCGTGTGGAAGGCAGCAGATCACATTACCAATTCCGGTCGTGTGTGTTTCCTGTTGCCGGATGGGATTCTGTTCAACTCAAGTTCCACCGCGCTGGAGTTTCAGCGGGATTTTATCAGCCGACACTCGATTGACCGTGTTCTGAATCTCGCGGACTTCCGCTGGTTCCTGTTTGAACGCGCGGTTCATGCCGCTTTGGTAGTGGCATACAAAAAGGCACCCGTAACCGATACGCGCCATGAGATCGAGTACTGGGTACCGAAAACTGATTGGGGCGTGATCGGAGCAGAGGTAATTACAATTGCCCCTAACGACCGTTCATTTGTAACGGTTGCGGATGTTCTTAAAGACCTCGCGAGTCCGGATGCTCCGCAAATCTGGAAGCAGAAGTTCTGGGCCAGTCCACGAGAGTTGCGTCTTCTTGATCGTCTCTCACTTTATCCACGACTTCGAGATCACGTTCGCGGTCCTAGGGATCGGAATAGTAACAAGCCTTGGGTTATGGCTGTTGGATTCCAGCCGTTCGGTGAAAACGATACTGAGAGTACGCGACGGATGCTTGCACTGCCGTCTCGGCTCTTCCTCCCGGCAACTTCCAATGCAATTGACCTATTTGTCCTGGAGGGTGATTGCAAAACGCTTCCGTCGAAGCGCGTTGATGTTAGGCGGCTGATTCAGAACACCGAGATTTTCCAAGCACCTCATGTTCTCGTTGCCAAAGGATTCACGCGTATTGCATTCAGTGATTTTGACGTGGCGTTTCAGGACGCACTACGAGGGATTCACGGGCCGGCGGAACATCGTAGCCTTCTGGTGTTTCTCGCGGCTTACCTCCGTTCACCACTAGCGACCTTCTATTTGTTTCACACCGCCTCCGATTGGGGAATTACTCGCCCGCAGATCCACGTGGATGAACTTATGCGGGTTCCATTTTTCTTGCCTGATCAGCAGCGAAATCCAGCACGGTGCAAGCAAATCGTGGAGCAGGTTGCAGGGATTGTCGATGAGGCTGCGCGTAAGTCGTCCGGCGATTTTGTAGATCGTCAAGGAATCGTCCGAGCCGCAGATACAGCGATTGCGCCGCTGATCGAGGAGTACTTCGATATTCATCCACTGGAGAAGCCGTTGATCGACGACACGGTGAAGGTGACGATCCCAAGCATTCAGCCCACGCACAAGCGAATGCCCGTCCCAACCGTCGTTCCCAGCACATCCACCCAACGTGATTCCTACTGCAACCAAGTATGCACCATGCTTAACGGCTGGGGCAAAAGAGGCGAATACAAGGTGCAAGGCACCGTTTACTCTTCCGATGCAATGGGAGTAGGAATGGCAGTGCTTGAGAAAGCGGCTAGAGCCTCCAGCACGTCCTCTATTAACAGCAACGGGCAAGACTTGTTAAAGACACTGGATCATCTCCGAAAAGTACATCCGCAACGGCTGGCAACACTTGATGTGGTCCGTGGTCTACTTGTTTTCGACAAGAGCCGGCTGTATGTCGTGAAGCCTATCTGCCAACGAAACTGGACGCAAACTGCCGCGATGAACGATGCTGACGAGATCGCGGGCACGATCTTGATGCGGTCCTCCAAGGAGGGCGAATGACGTCACTAGGATCGCCCGAGGAGTGGGTTGGCTTCATCGAAACGCAAGTACCTGCCATTCTAGCGCTCGTCATTGAAACCTGGGAAGCGATGCCGCCTCCGGCCGGTAATGAACTGGAAGATGCGGTGTCCGAATCTCTATGCCGAGCGCTCAGACTGGCAAGAAACGGCTGCGACCTACCGTTTCGGATCGACACACAGTTGGTCGAACTCGACCCAGTCGCAGGGCCAGATCAGGGGCGGTTGGACATTGTGTTCTCCCCCATGTATCCACGCGAGAATATTTATTTTGCCTTGGAATGTAAACGGCTGAATGTGCGATATGGAAGCGAAGTCCGCCCGTACTTCGCCGAGTACGTCCAGTTTGGATTGCTGCGGTTTGTGCTTGGGCAATACGCGAGCGCAGTTCGAAATGGCGGTATGCTTGCGTTCGTTCTCAATGGTGATGTTTCAGGGGCTATAGCCGGTGTTGAAGGCAACATTCGAGCGAATCTTCATGACTTGGGAATGGAGGCTCCTGGTAGTTTTCAGGCATCAACCGGACGTCCAGGAGATAACCGTGTTCGGGAAACCCAGCATCGCCGAAACGGCCAAGCGCTTCCCATTACAGTGCAGCACTTGTTCATGGCAGGTGACCCGAATTCGCCACTACGAGTAGAAACGCCTCAGTCCTCGCCAAGAAAAAGCAAGAAAAAGGCATCTAAGCCTCGGTCGAGCAAAAAATAACAAGGTGAAAATGAGAGAGTACATGGAGGCAGCACCACAATCGCGGTAGGCTGCACTCTTATTGCACCGCCGCATCCCCCATCTCACCCGGTACAATGGTGTGCTCGTCCAAGATGTAATTTTTTTGGGATGCCTGATTGTAACGACTCATAATTACTGAATCTCGTAGCCAATAGCCTGATAGCCTTTAACTCGTTTCCGGTACATGCTCCTTAATACAGGGGCAAAAGTATCTAAATAATCGTAGACAATCACTTCACGCTTGTTGTCATGCAAGCGGTGTAGTCGCCCAACATACTGTTGGAGTGTACCACGCCATGATATGGGTAGTGCCAAGAACAAGGTGTCAAGCCTGGCATCGTCAAACCCCTCGCCAATGTATCTACCGGTAGCCAGCAACACTCTTTCCTCAGCATCAGGAATCGACACCAGTTGCTCAGTGATAGAACGTCTTTGCTTGACTCCCATGCCCCCCTTCATGACGATTACATTCTTCACAAATCCATTCAAGCGTGATGCAAACTCATCAAGATGAGCAGTGCGTTCTGTCAGCAGGATTGGTGATCTACCGGCTTTGATGGCTTTCAGCAGATCGTTGAATATCAGATCGTTTCTTGAGCTATCGGTTACCAAGGCCGCGTACAATTTGTGGATTTCGAACTTGTCTTGCATTTGCGGCTGCTGAAACATTGTCGTTCTTGTAATAACCAAGTGCTTAAAGGGACGAGTGAGAGCTTGTGATTTTGGATTCACTCGAAATCGAATAGGCCCACACTGCATCATGATTATTGGGTGTTGTCCATCCTTTCGCTGAGGTGTGGCTGTTAACCCAAGTAGATATCGAGCCTTAACTTGCCTGAGAACCTGCTCAAAGCTAACGGCAGAAAGATGGTGGCACTCATCAACGATTACATGTCCATATTCTGCGATGATATTATCAACCGACTGTTTGCGATTTAGGCTTTGAATTACAGCAACGTCAACTTTTCCAGATGGACGGCGAGCACCAGCTCCAATCTGGCCTACGCTTCCCTCAGGCAGTTCGAGAAAGCTCCTTATCTTCTCAACCCATTGATCAAGCAACTGTCTCCGATGGACAAGGATCAATGTGTTCACCTTTCTCGCTGCCAGGAGGTGCAGCGCAACGATGGTTTTTCCAAATGCAGTGGTAGCACACAGAATACCGTCGTCATGGGCTGAAAGTGAATCTACTGCCTTTTGTTGGTCATCACGAAGTTTACCACGGAAATTCACATCAATCGATTTTGTCGCGTTTCGCTTGTCGTCGACATTCGTCTTAATTTGGAGGGACTGAAATAAACTGAGCACTTCTTCCAAACAGCCACGTGGTAATCCAATATGCTTCGGGAATTCTTCTGCGCATCGAATGATCCTTGGCTTATTGTACGTTGATAACCTCATTGCCTGAGCTTTGTAGAATTCAGGATTTTGAAAAGCGGCTAGTCGATGAAGCCGATTCATTAGTCTTGATGGCAATCCAGCCTTTTCAATGAAGAGCAGATTACTCCTTACAATTTGAACGGTCTCAGGAAATGGGCCAAGAATCGGAGCATCAGCCTTCCTTTTTGATGGCGGGATAGTCCAAGGATCATCAACTTGATCGTCATCCGAAGAACTGGGCCTGACGTCGATGATTCGATCACGATCTTCCGCTGTTCTTACGATTTCATGCAATTGAGATGAATCCAATCGACGAATCTTTGAAAGAAACCCCCACTGGTCTGCAATTGGTTCAAATGCTGAATCCACGAAAACGCTATTGCCATTAGCACGTGGGCCTTTCTGAAGTGGCAATGCGATCAGGTTGCCAAATCCACCCCTAGGCATCGTGTCCTGGCTTGGGAAGAACCGGTCGTAAGAATCGAGACCAATTTTATGATGGCGCTCCATGGTCTCCGTAAGGATTGCCGATCCAAGCTTTCGAGCTAACGATGCTGGCTGAGGTGCCTCGAAGAAAATCCAGATATGTGCCCCTGCCCCAGAACGGGATCGTTCAAGTGAAGCTGGAACATCCCAATTTTTGCAAGTACTGAGAAATGCTGTCACATCCTCCTTCCAACTTGCCTGGTCAAAATCAACAGCGAGAAACCAGCAAATCTCGTTTTCCAGGAGAGGGTAGACCCCGATTGTGTGTGATCCGTTCAAATGGTCAAATACTACCTGGTCAGTCAACGGAAAATACTCTTCAACCTCTTTCGACATCCTTCTCAGAATTGGATCCCAATGTCTATGACAGGCTGGTGAATAGCCAACTTTGCCGGTTTTTCCTTCCCACCGAACCGCGTATACATCATCTCTACCCCGAAAAAGACTTCGGAATAAAGCAACCTTTTGATGCGTATCGGAACGCAACGTCAATTGAGAAGCGTTCTTTGTTGTATCATTCACTTGCTTGCTCATCAGTGATGAGCCTGATCGAATCGAAAGCCCTTTAAGAAGTAGAGCGTTTTCCAAACGTAAACGATCACATTCAGCAAGTGCTGCTGCAAGGCGTCCTTCAATAGACGATTCATCGTGATCCATGCATCTCATGTTACCGCTTCAGAGTAGGGAGGTTAGCCCCAGGATTTCAAGCAAATGCTTGGAGTGCAATGACATTTCAACTTCTCACCGCAATTCCTTCGCAGAAAAGTTCACACTCCATCCTGGCAGCCCGATTGACCTTTGTGATCGAAATGATCTTTGGTTGGGTTTCGGGATGCTGATGCTGTGATTAATCACAGTTGTGGACATGTTGATTACCGGGCAGATTCCGCTACCCCCTGCTATTCAGCAAGGGACATCCCCTTTGATACATTCTAAGCCTACGAACAAAACACCCAGAAAGATGGCATGACACAGTTCCGACTGACGAAGGTGGAATAGGATCGGAAGCGACCTTCCCAAACACCAACCGTTTCGTTTAGTTGAGCTTATGGATTCTCGATTTGGATCCGAGTGCTGAAAACTTGCTCTTGATTGTTCGCAAGTAGGCCTTCTATCTACAGGTGGCGGCAAGGAACGCTGCTAGTCCCTACGTCTGGGCTCCAGCTCGCAGGATCGGAGCTAAGAGCAAGATTAGCTTGGCAACTAATAGCTAACATTCTCTACTATTGAATATGACACTATTTGCTCCAAAATTTAGCTGGCTAAGAAACATGGGAGTTGGTTCATTGTCGTAAATGATCGATTTTCAGCCTATTTTGCATCAAAATTGAATCACGGATTAGCTACCGCTCTCTTCAGCCAGCACCACGTCATTCCTTGATGCCGTTATTGCACTAACCAAAGAGCAAGGGACTCATAATCCCTTGGTTGCAGGTTCGAATCCTGCTGGGCCCATTCACTTCCTCATCCCCGAAATCCAGCGTATCGGCCTGATTTACAGGGGTTTCGTGCAGTTCGCCGCCTTCGTTCCCGTGCTCCAGTTCAGTGCCAGAAGATGACTGAGAAGGTCTCGGATTGCCTCCAGTCAATGCGGACATAGTGCGTCCACGCTCATCGGCGATGGCTTTTGGACGCATTGAAAAATCCCTTGGTTGCAGGTTGGAGAGCATCGGCAGGCGGGCCACAGCCCCGGCCAGCGCATCCTCCCGGCGGTGCGTGTACTTGGCTGTGAGAACAGGCGTAGAGTGCCCGGCCAGAAGCTGGGTTATCCTCAGATCAACCCCGGATCGTCCCAGCAATGTCAGGTAGGAATGCCTCAGAGCATGGAAGTCGGCGTACTCCGGGCCCTGGCTGCCTTCCACGACGTAGGGAATGCCCACGGCTTCGAGATCGCGGCGGATCATCTCAGCGCCCGCCTCATCCACGACGTGCCCCAGACGGGCTTGCTGAGGGGCTTGTGATGCAGGTATCAAGCTCAGCATTGAGCAGGGCGAGCCCTTCAACCGGTAAAGTGAATTGCGTGACTGTGTTGATTTTTAATGAATAAGATCAATGGTTTGTGGCCACTGAACAAGCTCTGGCCAGCTAGGGCAAGCACGATTGGGACAACTGTCCTCGACCGGCAATTGGCGGGTAGCGGGACGATCAGGCAGTAAGGTCTTGCAACTTGACCAACTAATCAACTTAAATTTTGCAACACTTCCCCTTCAGCGGGTACTCTTATGAAAAGGCCACGAGGATCGTGCCTGTGTCAAGCAGGTTGTTATTCAACATTCTGAAGCAAAGTACCCTGGTACCGGCTAGGGATGAGGATGCAGTGCTGCTTCGTCGCTTTCGCGATGACAAGGATCAATTGGCCTTTGCTGAAGTCGTTCGTCGCTATGGTCGGCTGGTCTGGTCGGTCGCCCGGCAAATATTGCCTGATGAGGCGGATGCAGAGGATGTCTTTCAGGCAACATTTCTTGCCTTGATGAAAGCATCTCACACCATCAAGGGGCCGGTGGCGCCATGGCTTCATCGGGTGGCTTTCCGTATTACTCTCAAGCAACGACGCACCATCTCTCGTCGACAACGACGTGAACTACAGGCCGCTAGGAGCGAAGCGTCTCATCCGATCGCCGATTCGACCTGGTCAGACCTGTTGTCTGCGGTGCATGAAGAGATCAGTAAGCTGCCGGAGCATTGGCGGGTGCCGTTGGTGCTCTGCTGTCTTGAAGGGTGGACTACCACACAGGCGGCTCAGAGTACCGGTTGGAAGTTCGGCACGTTCTCCAGTCGGCTATCACTAGCTAAGAAGCGACTGTTCGAACGGCTCGGAAAGCGTGGCCTGGCTGTCACCTCAGTGGCACTGGCCATCGTCACCGGGGGCAATGCGAGTGCCATTGCCCCGCAGCTTATACAGAAAGCTATTCAACTGGCTTCGCCAGCGCAGGCGATCCCGGCAAATCTCCTTACTCTTGTTTCAGGAGTCGTCACGATGAAATCAGCATTGTTCACGTCAGCGATTGCTATCGCCTTAATTCTGGGGGCAGCAGGTGGCAGTTGGTGGATGGTTGCAGCCCAGGGGCTTCCAGCCAGCGGTGGCCCAGGACAAGGCCCTCCAAGTGGTGGAGGTAGTACTGGAATTGTTCCCGCTGGCGGCATGCCTGGAGCAGGTGCAGGGATGATGGGAATGGGCGGCGGAATGCCAACTGCCAGTTCCAAGTGGAAGTACGAGTTCTTCATTATCAATCATCCGCTGTCACAAGTGGAAATCGTCAATCTGCTGAACAAGCGAGAGGCAGAAGGCTGGGACTTTGTCAGTGTGATGCAAGTGAAGGGTGATGCGGTAGGTCTGGGTGGCGCAGCGGGTCGTGCAGGTTTAGGTATTGGCAGCAGCGATGGCGGAAGCGACGGTACGACACTTAACACGGCCTACCTATTCCGTCGACCGAACAGTATTTTGAATGCAGGTGCTGGCAGTATGATGGTTAGCCCCACTGGTGTGGAGAGGCGTAGCGGTCCTCCAGGTGCTAGTGTGCCCGGTGGAGAAGGCATTGGCATACCAGGTGGACCTCTCGGTACGGGAATCGGTGCTCCCGAAGGAGGCGGTACTGCTCCGTCACCTTCTACTGCAAGCGAGGCAGAGGTGCATCAACAGTTACGAGGGGAATGGAAGGGTGATTGGGTTACAATGAGCGCCAGGCCAGTGAAGCCATTTAGATCTTTAATCTTTCAAGACCAGAACAAGGTCCTAGTCGATGGCAGGAAGGTGAACTATTACATCAACCCTAACAAGTCGCCTGCTGAACTAAACCTGGTCGGTGATGGCACTCTGCTTCAATGCATCTACCAGGTAAAAGAAGGCAAATTGACGATTGCCTTCTATGGTAGATCCGAAGTGGATCGCCCCACCTCATTTGACCGCATCCGTTCACGACCAAATCAGCCAGTCGTGTTTGTTGACTTGCAACGAATGCCTACGGAGGGCAAGTAGCAAGTGATGCAACCCATAGGTAGGTAATACCACAAGTTTACTCAAAAGGGCCTGACAGTGACCATCGCAACAATGGTGGGTACTGCCAGGCCTGATTGCTTTATTGCCGTATATGTTGAAAGCTGCGTCCAAACACCTGGCTGATAATACCTACAGCCGTGGCTCGATCGTTCACATCGTAAGTCACATAGACCGACACATCGAGCACGCCTGAACCGATTTGAATGGTGTCCCACCGGTCCATGATCATCGCCGGCGGATTCATCCGAATGTCTTTCGACGGCTCCCCAAGAATCTTGAGAATCTCTGCACGGCTCATGCCAGGCTCAACCCCCGACACCATGACCTTCCTGGCCCCGAAGTAATATGCAACCACGAATAGCAGAGTGGCCACTATCGCAATAGTCTTGAGGTTCAGGAATCGTCTGGCAGTGGTCATGCGGTCAAGTATACTGTCCCACTGCAATGATTGCATCATGGGTCAGGGAACGACTCAGGGCAGGCTCAGGGGCGTGGCTTCTGAGCCTGCTTCATTTCACAATTCCACGCCCTCACCGCATCTTTGAGAATCGCTCGTTCAACTGATGTTGAATACGGCGGCGACGCTGATACCAGGCACCGACCAAACCGACACCGGCCAGGCCAATGAAGGCCACCGTCCCCGGTTCGGGAATTGCGGCGATGACCACGCTGCCCCCTGGAGTCAGAGTCGTGAATATCCCGCCAGTCGTGCTGTAGGTCCCGACGTTGTAGCGGATCTGGAAGAGTTGATCGTCCACATAGAAGGTGTCTCCCTCGCCCAGGCCGTTGAAAGTACCTATGACACTTCCACCACTGGGATTATTGATGATGGCGTAGGCATTTCCGGTGAGGGGTTTGAAGCCGTTCAGGAGATGAGTATCCAGGGTGGCATCGTTCAGAATAGTGGCCGAACCGCTTCCCACCGTAACCCGATCCCCTAACACGCTGGAACTGATCTCAGCGAGGTAAGTCGCTCCGTCCATAGTAAGGCTGCTCACCGTCAGTGTGCCGGCACTGTTGCCGGGCGAAAGTGTCGCTCCGTTGAACACTCCGACCGCACCATTGATGGAACCGGAACCGCCAAGCACAGCGCCATTGTTCACTGTCGTTGGGGTAACGATGCTGCCATTGACCAATAATGAACCGCTCATGACTTGAGTCATGCCAGTGTAAGTGTTGGTTCCGCCGAGCACCAGCTTGCCTGGCCCATCCTTGGTGAAGCCCCCGGTGATCTGGCTATCCACGCCGCCGCCGATGGTATCGTTGATGGTCACCGTCTTGCCCGAACTGACAGTGTAGGTCGTAGATCCGGCGAGGAAGATGCCGGAACCGATCCCCTGTCCGGCATTGGCACCGGTACCGCCAGCCACTGTTCCACCTGAAATGGCTCCATCAACAATGTTGAGGTTAGCGCCCTGACGAACAAAGATGGCTCCCCCCGCGCCCAGTCCACCACCCCCAGTGGTGGTAGTGGCTTTCCCGCCTCCAAAGCCTCCATTGCCTCCAGAACCAGCACCGGCGGAGGTGATGCCGCCACCACCTCCGAAGCCGCCAGCACCACTTATTCCGGCGGAGCCTCCCGATCCACCACCACCTCCGTAGCCTCCATTGCCCCCCGTACCAGAGGCTATCGCCCCGCCACCTCCCCCAAAACCACCTGCAGTACCGCTGGCACCCACTCCTCCGCCGCCGCTGGGGTTCCCGCCAAGAAGCGTGCCGCCACCGCCACCGCCACTGCTTCCACCTGCCACACCGCCAAAGCCACTGGCAGCAGCGGCTGCGCCGGTGAACAGTCCAATTCCGCCAGGAGAGGCTATTGCACCGCCATTGGCTCCGAGTCCAAATCCGCCGCCGCCTTTGCTGCCATTCCCTCCCATCCCTCCGCCGCCGAGGCTGCCACTCGTTCCGTTGCCACCCACAGCTCGATTGTTGACAAAGTTCACCCCACTCAGGGTCAGGTTGCCGGCGTTCAGGAAGATGCCCCCGCCCAGCCCGGCTCCCCCACCGCTCCCGTTGCCGCCTCGGGCATTGCCGTTCTGAATCGTTAGGTTACTGATGCTCCAGTTGGTGGCAGTCGTATCCAGCATATTGCCGCCAGCAGCAGCCGGAGTATTGGCTGGCACACCGATGAAGAAGACCCGGTCACCTGTGATATTGCCGAAGCTGCCACCGTTGATGGTGATGGCCTGCCCACCATTGGTGCCATCAATGCCAATGCCTGAAGGATTGGTTAAGATAGGCAGCATCGAATTAAGGTTGATGGTGCCACCACCGGCAATACTGAAGGTAATGGTCGCCGGGCCTGCATTGGAGTTGGCCGAATTGATCGCATCTCTCAGCGATCCCGTGCCGATGTCTGACAGATTGGTGACAACATATTGTCCCCACGCTGATGACGCGGCCCCTAACAGCATGGCTAGGGGAAAAGACAACTTCCACGGGTGTATGTTCATGGTGATTCCGGTCCGGGGTATGTGGATGAATTGTGTCGAAAGAGATCTGACAACACTACATGCGAAATACCCGGCTCCGCAGCCTCATCGACCTTGAGTAATTCCGTGCCTACACCCCCAGCCAATCCCTTACCCGCCACCAGAACGGCCGCTCCTGGGCCTTGCGGACGAACCGGGCAAACGATTGAACATGCCACGTCTCCGCCACCCTGCCATCAGCATCGAGCGTCACCCAGATGGCGTAATCATCATTGGCCCAGCGAAGTTCCCCGGCCTTGGGGTCGTGGTAGTCGAGTTCATCCTCGGTGAGAATGAAGTAGTCGCCGGGCGGATCGCCGATGATGGCAACCACTTCCTGAACTGTCATCCCGGCGCTATCAGCTCTGCACGCTCAGGATCGATCCTAGTGCCCGGACGATGACGCAGAGACCATACCAGGGCCCCACAGAAGAGCAGGACCAGGGCAAGCTTGAGGGCCAGCGACATGTTGAGGCGGTGTCTCATGACAATTGAACAATAGTCTTTGCGAGTGATCACTGAAACATCAGCGTTCCATCCACCTTGCTGAGTTGCTCCAGCTGCTCCGGTGTAATGGAGAACCAGAATACCCATCCTCCTTGGGCTTTCGATCTGATGCGGGGAATCTGATTCAGAGGAGGAAAATACTCTATAGCGGTTTGCCAAAACCTGCTTGGCGCTGACCAATACTTGTGAGTAACGGGAAGGTTGATCAGAGCAATGCCTCGGTTGCCGTAAGCAATCTCCACAATGTCAATCGTATCTGGGAAAGTGTCTGTCTTCTGAGTAGGGACAAAAAGAGTGAACGCCTTATAATCCGCGGAACAGCACACTATGCGTCCATCCGGTCCAATGACCGGCCCACTCCCGTACCACAGCAAAGCAACAATCAATCCGAAGATGATCAGTTGGCGGGTGACTGGTGATGGTTTGTAGAGCTTCATGACATGATGGTAACACGGGCCGGAGGTGGTGGCAATGAGCCTGCGATCAGATCATGACTAAGAGCTGGGTGATGCCACGGTTGGTGGGGGGGAGGTTATCTAGTCTGTTGTGTCTTAACCCATCGCAAAGCAGTACGAATCAGGGTCATATTCAGATCGATTGATCTTTGCTTGCAAAGCTCTATGAACTTGGCATCTGATTTCAGACGACGGAGAGCACCAGATGGGGTAAGCTCTGTTTTGTAAACGGTGCCTACGATTGTGTAGAGATCGATATTCTTAGACTGGCGGTTCGTCTCGCTCATGCTATTGCCCAGCTTTGGCCAATAAGTCTCGTAGTAGTTGCCGCCATTTCATTCTTGGCATGCACAGTTAAGGCTTCACCACGCCCTCATGTATACTGAACCTCGCAAGGGATGGCGTTCGAGCTGAGGATTAGCTCAGGCCGCCCGGATGCGTCCCCCATCCGGGCGGTTTTTCCTTGACCATCACCTCAACCTCATGATACTCTGCTCTTGATCCTCGAACTATGTTAGTTCCTGGTGTTTTTATGGACAACTTCACAGGCTCGGCTCGCAAGGGTCGGGCTTGTGATGTTGAACAAAGAAGGTGCAGGCACTTCTAGCAGAATCCGAGGGAGGAGGGCGTCATGAATGCACAATCACTAATCTGGGAAGCCATTTTTGGGTTGGCAGAACTCCTTTCTGTAGGGGCCAGCTTGTTCATTGGGCTGGGCTTGGGCAATTGGCCAATAGCTGGAGTGTGTTTATTTGCTGTTGTGTGCCTGAGCTTTGCTGTCCGGCTCAGACACTACAGCAAGACGCTGGCGAACGATTGATCTGTAAGTCCATCTCGATACATTCACGCAAGCCCTGGCGAAAGCTGGGGCTTGTGGTGTTTATGGCTCATCATTTGGATCTGAGTATCACCGATCTCATCGGAGAAACCTCATGATCACCATGTCGAATGAGCCGGCTTTTCCCGTGGTCACTCCCAACGGCAATATGCACATCGGCATCACCAAGCTCGATTACTTTGCCGCCGCCTGCCTTCAAGGCTTCCTGGCAAGAAGTACGATGGACCTCGGGCATAATCCCGCCGCTATCGCTGATGCTTGCTACAACGTGGCAGAAGCGATGATTGCAGAGGAAAGGAAAAGGGCAGCGAAGGGAGCGTAATTCAATATTCAACGCACCTTAGTTCCTGTCCTTCCTTATTCGTTCCTGCTCATTGGCCTTCACGCAAGCCAATAGCCAGGCATCTAGCTCCGTTGGGGCGTTGGCGACGATACGGGCCCCCTGCTTGTGTCCGCTGACCTGGTGAACACCATCGATGGCCGTGTGACCGATACTCCAGCCGCGCTGATGCAGCTCTGCCTGGGCTTCGTCGCAGTCCTGGATAAAGTCGGTGGGGATGACAGTCGTGGGTAGCAAGCGATTCATTGGTTGTGCGATCGAGGGAACATCCAGTTGAGGATCTGACGGGGAAGCAGCCCCATCACCAGGAGGGCGAAGAACAGCCCGATCAGCCCGCCCACGATCGCGCCCAGCCACTCACGCTGCTGGTTGGCAGCGCCGATGAGGGCGAAGGCGGGGATCAGGAGTAAGGCTGGGAGGCGGTTCATAGCCGTCATGTTCGATCCGTGATTCGCGAAGAAGGGGTGTATCTTCGCCAAATTGCCAATAGTGTGAACCTACCAGTTATCCGCTTGAATTCGGCCAAACCTAGAGCGGATTTGCCTGCTTCCCCTTGCCGTGTACACGTGAACATGACGTATACTGATCATGTGTTGGTTTTGACAAATATCCAAGAAAGGGTATGGACTTCGACCGTTTTCTACTCAAAACTGGACGGGACCTCTAGGAACTGAAACCATGGAAGCACTGCCCTATCCCTCAACTCTCAGTGGAATTGAGAGAATTGCAGGAACACTGCGAGGCAAGCTCGATCCGGAAATCATCGATAACTCTGAAATCTTGCGAGCCCTTGTTGATCGAACTGGCGGGAAGATCACGGTTGTAGATGATCCTACTGATCAGGAGGCGGCTGGAGGGTCACTGATCATCAATGGGGAAGGGGACTATACGATATTCCTCTCCCCTTACACTTCGCCTGTGAGAGACAATTTCACGATTGCGCATGAGTTGGGACACTACGTACTTCATTACTATCCACAGAAGGAGAAGCTGGAAGTACCGATTAGGTTTACTCGATACGGGACCGGCCTGGTGGAATGGCAAGCAAATCGTTTCGCGGCCGCATTATTAATGCCCGCAGTTTTGTTCAAGGAAAAAGTCAAAGAGTACAACCGTAACGTTTCTCTGCTTGCTGGGCATTTCTGCACGTCGCCCCAAGCCGTTGAGATACGGATGTCAACCCTTAAATGTGCAGGCACTGAGTGATGTCCAATGGCGATTGACCCATCACAAGAAATGCATGTAAGAGTCTTTTACAGCGTCGATTTGGTTGGTTCGACAAAGTTAAAGAATGAGTTAAATCATCATCGCCTGCTCGAAGAGTATCAAGGACGTATTCAGCTAGTTAGTCGGCTCAGAGACAAGAAGCAAATAGTGGCTGGCGAGGGTGCCATCACTGATGAGTGCGTACTTTCAAGTTTAGGAATCAGCGATGAAGATTACGATTGGCAACAGGTTGTCAGTTCCTTCTACAGCACATTTCATAATGCATTCGCGTCGGAGGTCAAGTTAATTGAGCCACGAATACCACAACTATTGTCAAAATGTGAACCATGGAAAGCAGTTGGTGATGAACTGCTGTATCAGTTTCGTGTGAACAACAGAGCTGAAATATACTGGCTCACAGTTGCATTCATTTTAGCTTTGCGAACGATTGATGCAAAAGTAAAGGCATCAGACACTCAACGTGGGTTACGCTTAAAAGGAACTGCCTGGGTTGCTGGATTTCCCATTCGCAATAGAGTCATAAAGCTGCCGGCAATAGAAACTGATGATTTCCTTGGCCCAGAGATTGATACTGGATTCCGAATCTCGAAAACAACTCGCCCAGGAATGCTTGCAGTGTCTGTCGAGTTAGGCGAACTTCTGGCGGAAACTCGAGACCTCGATACGTTCATGGGATTGATTGTAGGCTGGGAGCGAATGAAAGGTGTATGGAACGACTGCTTATATCCTGTGATTTGGGTCGATCTTCCCCGTGGCACGCTTGAGAATCGTAAAGCTCAGGAAGCAATTAAATTCACCAACTGGCAGCAACAAGAATGTGCCTTGATTCGGTCATGGGCAAACACGCAACTAGAACAGCTTCGCACCTACCTGGAGCAATTGAGAGAGCTGAGGGTGCTACTGCACCCATCGCTGGGTATCGTAGACCCATATATCGTGACCGAAGATCAATTCTCTGACAGCATTCCCCAAGAACATGATCAGATACGTGATCTAATGAGCCGAATTGAAGAATTCCATGCCAAAGCAAGCAGTCAAGGAAACAGTCAGGATGATATGTTCCTACCAGAAATCACGCCGGATCAAGCCAATAAACTTGCCAGCGAAGTTCTGGTACCTCCAGAAGGCAAATAGGTCAAATGGTCATGAGCCAAGATGGTGAGGGGGCAGGCTTACCCCGCCCTCTTCCTCGACTTACAGATCGAGACTGTGCAGAGAATGCCTGCGCCTAACCTGGCGGTGGAATGAAGTGAACTAGGTCAGGAAGAATGGTTGCTTCCAAAACACCCAGCACGCACCACATCTTCACTGTGAATGGCACCTGGCAGAGCATCAGGGCCGACAGTCGATGACAGCCATCCATCACCGTTACCCGATTGGCGTCAATCCTGTAGCATGCTATCTCGAACGTTGCTTGCCATCGGCTCTGAATCGTGCAGCCAGGTCCGCGATACGTAGCCGGCGTTGACTGTCAAATGACCTGAAGGTAGCTGGCACATCAGCTAGAGTCAACGGCCTAGCGCCCGGATGATCATATCCACCGGATGATCATATCCAACAGGTCGTCCATTCGCAGTCTGATACCAGGGGAGGAAGCACTGAGAGAGTTGCTCGATGGAGACTGCCTCGGTAACTGCAACAGGCTGCCCATTGCTCAATGTCTGGCGGCGATTGAATAAAACCTCGATCTTGGGGAACTGCTTGGTGAAGTGTTCAAGAGTTGTGGTGATGTCCATTCTCTCCTCGTACTTCGGCAATTTGTATTTGGGATCGTCAGGGTTTTCTCTTTGCCGCTTCTCGACGTTGTCTTTGCATACGTAGCTCCTGACCTGTCTGAGGAATCTCAAAGAGGCTATCTAACACATGTTCAATAATCCTGATCGCTTTCAGCAACTCTTGCGGATCTGGATGCGTAAGTTCATGTAGGGCATAGTTTCCAAGGAAGCGATGCTCATGCAGGATTCGAGTTTGTTCGAGAGTAAGAATGCCTTTTTCACTCAGTCCCGAAATCTTTCCCTCCAATTTGTCACTGCGGTATGTTGTTGTCGTCCCATCCTGCTTTGTTTTCGTAATGCTCCCTTCCTCAATCCCTTTCGCTTCGCAGATGGCCTCGACGACTGTTCTTAGGCCTGCAGCGCAGAGCGTATAACTCCCGAAGTTGAATGCTTCAATTGTCTCTCGATAAATCCTTCTTAAATGAAAAGGGGCATTGAGATAGTCCTTTGTAGCAATGGTACCTAGGGATCTTCTTGGGTAAATGTGCTCTTCACTTCCATCAGCTTCAGAGAACCAGTGTTCATGCAAAAATGAAACAGAAGAGCATCCTCGACATTCGACAATTTGATATGCATCCGACCAACCGAGCGTAAAAGAGCTGTGCTCTTCGAAGCACTCTTCGCTCCCTTTCCGTTCCAACGACTGAAGGACTTCGTGCCGAGTGACATTGATGCATTTTGCACACAATATAGAGACGATTTTTCCCCGAAGCCCTTGCTCTATTGTTACCTCAGTTACTTTGCTTGTTCCAGGCATGCCTTCATGCATTTGACATTCCTCAATAGTGTGCTTTTAGTCTGGCACAATACGTCAGGGTTGTCACTGGTGATTTCCAGAAAGAGAAACTCCGTGACAGAGGGTAGTAAGTCTGGCATACTCAATCCATGCCTAACGACTCCAATGCACGTCAGCTGTTCGATAAGTTCAAATTCTCGACCAATAGGATCGAGCTGTTGGAGTTGCTCATTGCTACTCAGCAACCGGAGAATGAGTGGCTCGATTATAAAATGTGTCCAACCATGGCGGGGGGCGAGCCTAACTTTGATGGAGTGAAGAAGGACGGAGAACGTAGCGGGGGCGTTAAACATATCTGGTCTGAGGGCGTCTGTGGTTTCGCCAATACCGGTGGAGGTTTACTGATTTGGGGGGGTTGAGGCACCCGATGAAGTACACACAGACAAGCGGCCCGTATTTCGTTTTGAGAAGCTAGCAACTTATCTCGAAGAAAATGTGCCAAATGTAATTCTCCTCCAGTTCACGGAGTCGAATGCCTGGGCTTTGCAAATCCACAAAAAGAAGGACACGGGTACGTTGTCTGCTTCATACCTGAGGGCAAGCATCGACCATATCGGGCTGAGCAACAAGGGCAAAGATACTACCATCGTGCTGGACACGGTTTTCATGTCATCCCGACTCCGATGCTGCGGTATATGTTCTATCCACAGAGTCGGACCGAATATCGAATCGAGTCTTATTGTGAGGTCAGTGATGGTGGACACTCGCTACATTTGAGATTCCACACAATGATCGAGAATGTTGGTGGTAGTTCAGCAGAGGAACTAAAAGTCCTTGTAAACCCAAGCTTAGCCTTTCATGGAGGTGGCAGTCAAAGTGTTAATACTGTAATCGGCAGCTCCCCGGCGTTTTCCAAGGAGTACGAGACGCCTTCCAACGCTCACATCACGTGTCACTCCGCGTTTCATCCAAAGATGATTCTGCCATTCGTCTCGATCAACCAGATACGTCAACGTCTCAACTCAACTACCCCAGTTTTCAACACCGACTTTCTCTTGCGACTCTACTTCTATTCTCGGAACGCGGAGCCGCGTTCCTACGGTCTGTACTTCGACCGAGATCAATTGAATAAGATTGGCCGCATCGATGCTGTAGTGCGAGAAATTGACTAATCCAACTACCCCGTCTTTCTATTCGGCTTGGCGGCGTCCACGATGTCCAGGATAGCTTGCTTCATCCCGCTGGGGAGCGATGCCCAGGCATCATCGATCCGGGCCAGTTCAGCGTCTCCGATGCAGCCACAATGCGGCCCATCTTCAGGACTCGCCATAAGTCTAAGCGGTGCATGATCTTTACGTGAACCGGTGTCTTGCCTCATAATCGCTTGGTTGCAGGTTCGAATCCTGCTGAGCCCACTTGTGACAGCGACTGTCAGGAGATGACAGGCGATGCAAATACCTCCTGTTTACAGGGGGTTTTGTCGTTTACTGGGTGTAGGGGTCAGGTGGGTGTTCAGTGCCAGCAGATGCCTCAAAAGTCCTGCCGTTGGGGGAAGCTTTGGGGAAGCCTGGGGGGAAGCTTTTCGAGGACCTCCCTCGGTTAATAGAGGCGTGGCCATCGCTTCTTACGGCCACGATGCAAGCCATCCTGGCCATCGTGAACGCCGCCAAACCGAGGAGAAAAGCAAGCTAAGAAATGCTTGGCTTGCTCCGCCGTTTCCATCTACTGGCGATAGCGAAAAATGCCAGCAGTGGTATGCACAGTGCAGTTCCTAGCCAAAGTAACTGGGTGGCTATTCTTCCACCTTCCCCGAAGTACCCTCCCACCTGGCCAGTATGCAGGTGAATGCTCAGATAGGTGAGCCTGTTGCCTAGTGAACCGTCCGTGAAGTCGTTGATCCCCATGACTTGGCCGGTATAGGGATTGATGAGAACAAAAGTCCCGCCCAGTTCCCGTGGCTCGTTCTGTTTTTTACGGATAACCGTGATTGGCCGCTTGGGATTCATCGGCTCTGTCATAACAGCGTTGGTAGCATTGGGAACTGCCTCTTCCGCTATTTGAAGAGCACGTTCGAGAGTAATCCGAGATGCATTCGGAGGAATATCAATCTTGATTGGTTTCTGCATCTCTTCAGGAATCTTTCCGTCAGCAATGAGATAAATAAGCGGAACCAGCATGAAGCGATAGGTAACAAACGCTCCATTGAAGGCGATCAGAAAAATCATGGGTGCCATCCACACACCGAGCCTGGTGTGCCAGCGATACAACCTGCCTTGCATGAGTCGCTGGCGGCGACGATAAAAGTAAAGAACAAACCCCGTCGCTGCACTCGCCATCAACAGGATTGCACTAAAGGAGGTGATCCACTTTCCCCATGGCTCTATGTAAAAGGTACGGTGAAAGTTGTAGACCTTCCCCATGAGTGACTCACGATATGATTGTGTGCCTAATAGCACTCCGCGGTACGGATCGACAAATAGCCGGGTTCCCTCTTTCGGGCCAGCTTCGCTGTTCGGCTTGGCCAGGATCATGGTGGCATAGCCCGGTCTGGCGGTGAGGTCAACGCCATACGCTGTATTCACCAGATCGGGCCGTTCGCGCTTCACTACTGCCAGTTGATGATCAAGGTTAAGGCGCTGCTCTGTGGGCTGAACATAAAACAGAGAAGGATTTGTTGCAGCGTCGAGTTGCCGTTCAAAGACGAGCAACGCACCCGTAATGCCCTGCAAAATCCAAGGGACCGCCGCTATTAAGCCAATCCAAATGTGAATGCGAGCCAACATGATTGATTCTCGGGACGAATTGGCACTACAGATAGCCAGGCCCATTCTACATATCAGGTTCAGGTATCGCCATGAGAACGATGCTGGGCAGGAATGACCATCGAAGCCAGCAAGTCGAAGAAGAAGGCGGGGTAGTCCGTCATTCGTTACTACCCATAACTTGATTCGTTCACAGTTACAAAAAAATCACCCGCGACTAGTCCTGAAACCGAGGTATCTTACGATGAACAGAGTGATCTGGATTCGTCACTCGCTGTGATGGAGATTGAACGAGATGTTGGCTTTCTATTTCCTGGCTACGTTTATCCTTGTAGGGCAGTCTGAGGAAAAGTGGGAAGCAGTGTCCACAAAGGATGGAATGTTCACGATCCAAATGCCGACGACATCGGAACAAGAAGGGTCAGTGCCAGCCATGGGCCCTAGTGGAAGAATAAAGCAGCACGAACTAATCCGTCAGTCCGGTGATTTGCAATATTGGGTGATCCGCCTGGAGAGCAGTTCAGAAATACCGCGTTCGGCGGAAAAGCAATGGTTGGATCACGCCCGTGACAACACTCTTAAACGTTTTTCTCGTGTTGGTGGAGATAACAAAATAGCCACAGAGAAGGAGGTCAAGGCCGGTGAGCTTACTGGGCGAGAGTTTAATATCAAAACCAACGAGAAGAACTTCGGGACAACTAATATCCGAGGTCGTTCCTTCGTCAAAGGAACCACTGCCTATATTTTTGTCGCCGTCTCATCAGTACCAAATAAAGAACTTCCTGCTGAAGCAGATCGCTACCTCAATTCTATTACATTCACCAATAAACCGGTTACGCCCAAAAGCAACTCTGCATCTAGAAACACCCCCACGCCAGGGGTGGCACGCAAAATGGCTGGCTCACCCACTGACCCAGTGGCTAAAACTGCTCCCAAGTGGCTGTTGATCAAGTCGGAGAAGGATGGTTTTACTGTTGAATTGCCGGGTAAGCCGAACGGTGAGGGGAATGAATCAAGTGGCGAATCCACAACTCACTCTTTGAGCTATCAGAATCAATCAGTGGAGTTCATTGTCTTTGCTACGCATAGGCCCACGCCCATTCCCGAAGCAGAGTCAGGCAAAGCCTTAGAGAGCTTTCGTACCAAATACGTAGGCAATTATGGGAAGATCATCAAAGTGCTCTCAGTCCGAACTGTTTCTGCTGGCAAGGTTGAGGGGCAGGAATTTGAATTATCTCTGGACCGGTCGGGCGCCGGAGTCATGCGAATTCAAGGTCGCACTTTCATTCAAGGCAAATCCGCCTATGTCCTGTTTGCATTGCCAACCAAGGGCAAGGAACTGCCCGTGGATACACAGAAATTCCTTGAATCGTTTACCCTGACCAAAGTTTTGGAACCAATAGAGAAGTCGACATCCAGCAATACAAAGCCCGCTTCAAACTCCAACAAGACTTGGGGAACGGAAGTCAATCCTGATGGGGACGTAAAGTTAAAGCAATTAGATTCATCGTTGATCATGGAGATTCCCGGAACTGCACATGTTTTAGCCCCCGAACGTGACAAGATGAACGCACCTCGGGTCGTTTCGACTGTCAAGGGAGATTTTTCTGTTACGGTGCAGGTGGAAGGGGCTTTCAAACCGCAGCCTAAGACAACCATGAAGGGTATTTCGGCACGCCAGGCTGGCGGCCTGGTCGTCTGGAAGGATGCTAAGAATTACTTGGTGTTTCAGCGTCGAGCTTCCTTGGAGAATGGCGAGGTTATCAATCAAGCTGTTCTTGAGGATCACGTGGGCGGCAACAAAGGTGCTACACATCGGCAATCTGCCCCTGATAAGAGTGTTTTCCTACGAGTGGAATGTAAACGAGGGCGACTTAAAGCAGCCTTCAGCGAAGATGGGAAGAATTGGAAGGAACTCAAGGCGGTTGATGTTCCTTGGGCTGAAGGCGAGATCCAAGTTGGCGTTGTCGGAGTAAACACCAGCCCCGATACTCACAAAATCACATTCACTCATTTCATGCTGGAGAACCGGTAACAATCAGGAACTATGTACCCACAAGCTAAGAGTGATACCGGGAAAGCTATAATGCCTACGATGGCAGGTCTTAGTAACGGAGTGCTTGCGGCGCAGTGAACGGGCCTGTCATCCTTTAATGACACAAGCCGCCCGGAAGACCAGGCGGCTTGCTCTCTTTCGGTCGGGGAAGAGATGGACTTGCAGATTACTCGTTTGCCAACGTCTTGCTGTAGTTTCTGCACCGGACAGCAAAGCTCAGGCACACAACAGTGAATAAACACACTCCAGCTACCGGCCAATTGCCCAGGGCTAGCCCAATGAACAAGCTGGCTCCAATTGAAAGGAGTTCTACCAACCCAAAAATGGCTTCCCAGATTAGTGATTGTGCATTCATGATACCCTCCTCCCTCTGATTCTGCTAGAAGTGCCTGCAGCTTCTTTGTTCAACACCACAAGCCCGACCCTTGTGAGCCGAGCTTATGATGTGTAAGTTTAAGAACACCAACAGGCGACGCTGCGCGTGGAGTGCCTTCGCGGATTCTGGTTTACCAGGCGTTAGCCTCTCAAAGTGACCCAGAAAGCAAACGAAGTGGTAACGTAAAGTAGACAGGTCAAATTGATTTCACTCGATGCAAACTGAATCGTACCATGTGTACAAAGACTCTGGCATGCCGCAATACTTTTTCAGCGACACTTCCGGCAAGTAAGCGTTTTAAGCCAGCCCTTCCGTGACTACCCATTATGTTGATTTCTGCATGGAATTCCTCATACCAAAGCAAATACCGATTCAAAATGAAGATAGTTCGCACCACCATTGAAGAATTTGGCGACTAGTGGTCGAGTAGTTTTTCCTGATCCCCGCGCTAACACATTGGCGCTGCCAATCAGCATCATGAATGGCTGAGCAGGATCGCAGGAGCTATTATCGCTTCCCACTCTGCTGTAACACATTGAAAATTGACACAAGATCGAGGTCGCTGATTAATGAAGATCCACTGGCTACGATCACAGCCGAGTTACGACGGGGTGCGGTCTCACCAAAACGAACATAGCCGACTGACATGCCTCTTGTGATGGCAATCTCTTCTGTAGGATACATCGTGGGGGAAACATTGGCCGGCAACGCACAGCGAACCTGATAGTTGCCGATATCAACATTATCGAACATGTAGCTGCCATCTTTGGCAGTCAATGTCGTCGCTATGACATTGCCATCGAGATCGATCAGATCCATCAGTCTGCCCTTGATGCCCCGGTCTGAGCCGTTCATCTTGCCGTCCTGGTTGTTGTCCACAAAGACGGTGCCGGCAATCGTAGAGCGATAGAGGAAGACATTGGGCTGAATGTTGGTCAGGGTGGTGTTGCGTTTGATGACATCGGCCAGCGTGGTGGAATTGACCATTTTCAGGTCAGCACCCTTCAGATCGTTCTGATACCAGAAGCGATCACCACTGCGAATGCGGGTGAATTGATCAGCGATGATCGCAGTAAAGAGCGGCCCGAGGCTGCCACCCGAAACATGCTTCTCGGCCAGGCCGCCTACCCACAAGTCGATGTTGTTGACGTTGCCATACAGCGACTGAAGCTGCTGTTGCACCAGAGGATCGGGATTGATGTCGGCAAAGGTCTTCACCCTGGGCAGGCCGTAGGCAGCGCGGGTGGAGTTGTAGTCAGCCAGGCCATGATCCCGACCACGCTGGATGTTGAGCGCAGGCAGATCGATACCGCCCTGCCCCGGTTCGCCAAAGAGGAAATTGCGCAGGCTGTCTACGACTTTGAGATCAACCTCTTCTGACTGGTCGCTCACCAGATATTTGAGGATCGGATCAATGCCGGTTTCACGGAGCAGATTGGGATTGAAGAAGGCATCCTTGAGTGCGACTTCGGCATGGACTTCGTTACCGTCGTTATCCATGAACTCCACATCGTCGCCGAGCATGGAATGGCCGAAGCGGAAGGCAGCGGTCGAGAACTCATTCGTGATGCCCGGATTGACGTTGGGGTTGTACCCTTGATAGGGTTTGACCGCATTCTTGCCGAGCAGAGCCGGCAGGAACTCGTTGTAGGTGATGGCTTCGATCTCGCCGATCACCAGTCTTCGAGCTTGCTGATAGATTTGCTCATCGGTAAAAGTGGGATTGGCAGCTGCGATTTGACCAGCAAGCCGGTTGTGCTCCCGCATAAAAAGCGTTTGCAATGAGGTGAGTTCAATATTCTCGTTTGCGCGAACATCGCCGGCCAGGAAAAGCTGATCATCGGGTGTCTGATGGGTGTCGTTGGCATTGGTCAAGCCATCAGTGTTGGCCGGAAGCAAGTCGCCTTCACTGACCTTGAGTTGTCCGCCGGTGAAAGTACGAAGTGCTGCTGCTCGAACGGCATCCGAGCCATAGACCACCGAACCATCCAGGAACGAAGTCAGGCTGTTAACCTGTTGCCGGGGGTTGCTGACGCTGGTGCTGGTACTCAGATCGTAAGTGGAACGGCTGAGCGGAATGATCTGCGTGCCCGTGCTGTTCGGATCAAATTGGGCATCACCGGTGGGCACCGCGACATTGAAGCCTTCCCGGGGAGTCGCCGTCGTCGTCAGATCCATATCGTGGTCAATGAACTGCCCCCAGGCGTAGACCATATTGGAGAGGTATCGTTCATTCTTCACCGGATCGGCGGGATGTTCAGCTACGGTATTGCTGATGGTACGGGCGCTGGGCACGCCGGTCATGATGGGGGCTGAGATGCCGTCACTGTAACGAACCGGCGCACGGCGAAGCAGATCGATGTTCGTGCTGCCCCACGTCGGATGAGCTAAGTTGTTGCCGATGCCATCAATGGATCGGAAGCCGGTAGGGGAATTACGCTCTTCGAGGATTTCGACTCGAAGCAGTGCCTTGTTATTCACAGTAGCCTTGGTCCTGACGCATTGCTTCTTATTCATGATGTTGGTTCAGTGTGATGGGGGTTCACAGCGATTCAGACTGATTGAAACCACATCGACAGAATCCAGCATGATTCGTCAGTACAAGAATTCTCCACTAAGAAATGATAACTCAAGACACTAACAATAAAATCGATTACGCCGATTACCTCTGTGCAAAACAACACGACTCAAACCTGAACTCAGAACAAAAGGATTGGTAGCAGGTTCAGAACGAGTAATCGCTGGTTGGCGTAAGGGTCTTACTAATAACTTGATTTGTAGAGTTGATACGGGTGGCTTCGTCTAGAGATATTTACTAAACGCCGTGTGAGATAGCTCGCAAGGCGTTTATAAAACTTCTCCAGAAACTATTTAGGTTTCGTATAGCTTAAGGCCATCAGTGCAAAGCCTGTCACCAAATTAGGATCACCTTCCATGAAGCGATCCATTTGATTCGACCAACTGCCATCCGCAGCCTGGACTTTGGCGAGGTGCAAGGTCAAATCCTTACGCCAATCGTGCTTGACTCCTTTATCGTCTTCGAGAGAATCGAGTGCCAGTATACTCAGAGCCTTACTCATGGTGTGATAGAAGTAATAAAGCCCGCTTTGCTCTCGTCCCTTCGGCTGACCTGAGTTCACTTCCACGCTATAGTTATTCTTGATCCAGTTCAATGCCTGTTTGATGCGAGGATCGTCTTTGCTCACTCCGGCATAGATCATGCTTTTGACGCCAGCGTAGGTAATACTGGCATAGCCAGCACCGGGCGCGGTGTCTTTCTTGTTGAACTCCTTCTTCTTATCGGGAATGACGTAGATAAAGCTGCCATCGTTAGCTTGACCAGGCCAGGTTTGATCTTGCTCTTCACCCTTGCGATTCTGACAACGGGAAATGAAGATGCTGGCACGCTTGAAGACAGGATCGGTCGAGGGAATCCCCGCAGCGTGCAGGGCTTCAATGGCAAAACTGGTATTACTCAAGTCAGGGCGAACTTTACCATCGTAGCCGAATCCACCATAGTAGGGATCAGTTGGAGTTGATCCCATTGCTTCGTCCCATTGTAGTCCGGTAATGAACTTGGCCGAACCTTTCAGGATGTCGTTATACTTCCCTGATTTGTTGGCAGCAGCTAGAGCCATCATGTTGACAGCGGTAATGTAGTTCCTCAAGTTGCGGCTTTTGCCGGCGATATGTCCCGCTTGGGGATCGACCTGTTTTTCAATGAAAGCGAGAGCTTTCACCATCATGGGGTCGTCTACAGAGATTTTCCCGGTGCTTAGGAGGCCTGTCACCACCAGGCCAGTGATACCGATGTTTCTTTCGCCACTGAAGCTGCCATCAGGGCTCTGTGATTGGCGAAGGAAAGCTATGCCTTTATCAACGGTTTTATTCCAGACTTCGCTGATATTCGCATCCTGCGCGTGGCCGAACATGGTGGCAAGCAGAAGCGAAAGCGTCAAAAGGGATGTCAGTTTCATGGTTGTCTCTTTCGATTGTTATTACGAGAGATAGTAGCCGACAGATTGCGTTTGGCACGATGTCTTCGTGTAATCTGCTTACTTGGTTTTCTTCTCAAGAGCGAATCGCAAAGTTTGATTAATCGCCAGCGGGATGACTGAACCGTGGTTTTCACCTTCGTTCAGGGTAAACGAAGCGGTCAGTCCGGCATGATTGGCAGCTTCCAGGCGAGCAGCCATCTCACGTGCATTATCGACCATTCGGTTTGCCTTCAACATCTGGGCTCGCGCCGGAGGTTCACCTGGTTGAGGTTGTTGTTCCAATCCACCGACGTTGATATGCAGTCGAGCCTTGAGGGCCAGACCGTACAGCGATTTGACGAAGAGGTCTTCTTCCTTCTGGATGGATTTGTCGTTCCACCAGATGGAAGGACTGCTGGCTACGTAGGTTTGGAACGCTGTTGGATGTTGAAAAAGGACATGCAGAGTGAATAATCCCCCCAGCGAGTGACCGAATAGCGTCTGCTGGTTTTGATCAATGTTGTGTTTACTCTGCACCAGTGGCTTCACTTCCTTTTCGATGAACTGGAAGAGTTTTCCTGGCCCCCCGTTTTGGGTAACGGCCCCTGGGTCGTGCTGGGAAGTTGTTTCAAGAGATCATCAGGCGTCTTGGGCGTCAGATCGTAGTATCGACGGGAGGCATCAAAGGGTACATCCGTCGGATAACCGATCGCGACGATGACCGCAGGCATCAGGAAGCGTTGCTGAATACGGTACGTTTCAACGATGGTGCCGAAGAAGGCGTTGCCATCAAGCAGATAGATGACGGGGAAGCCTGTCGGGGGTGCAGGCGTTTGTGGTGCTGCCACCATGATGCGATAGGCCAGACCTTGCTTGGATTTCACTTCGTATTGCTGTGTGTGAGGAATGACAACGCTGGCACCACCCGGCTGTTCAGACGCTTGCCACGGTGCTGCACACAAGAGTGAAAAGAATAAACCCAGCATGAAGTTCCTTCGGTCAAAGCACGATTAGGTCAATGAACGTCCAGCTTTCAGTAATTGAAGTGGTTCCGTTCTTCCGGTAGTAAAGGCAGGCCAGAGGGCCGCGATCAGGCAGAGAGCTAGAGTGATGGCAAAGCCGAAGGCAATCTTGCTCCATGGAATGATCAGGGGCGTCTCCATTCCGCCAAAGAAGCTGACGTATTTCGACATGCCAGTGCCACACCAACCAGCGAGAAGTCCGAACGCCAGACTCAGGAGGCAAGCAACCAGGCCGATAAGGATGCCTTCAGCCAGCACTAATCGAAACAATCCGGAGCGAGTTACCCCGGTTGCTCGCAACACTCCCATTTCCCAGCGACGTGCCCGCACGGAGGCGGCAATGGTGTTAACCACCGCCAGGGAAGTAACCAGCAGGGTAACGAGGGGGATTTCTCCCATACCCCAGATCATCGCATCGGCCCGACTGGTAATAGCCCGTTGAATTGTTTCCGTAGCAGTGACCCGTGCCGAAGGACGATATGAAATGATATCCCCAGCGCCATGCGCAGCGAAGGTCTCCCCTGCATGCTTTTCAATAAGCGTTTGCATGGAAGCCTCAATTTCCTTTTCACTGGCTTTGCCATCAGTGTTGAACCAGAAGTAATCGATGGATTTGAGTTGAAAGTCATCTCTCACTGCTTCATAGGGTGCAAAGAAGATAGCTGCGGTTCTGACGGAATGTCGTCGCAAGCCGGAGAACTTGGTGATCCAATGCCAACCCGGAATCGAAACCACACCGGCAACGGTGTATTGAACAGGCTTATCAGGGGCATTGGGGGGCACGAGGTCAATCGTATCACCTGGCTTCAAGCCGGAGATGCCAGCAAAGTGATCAGGTATCAGACAGAACCTGCCGCTCTTCAACTTGGTGACGATACTGTTCGTGTCACCTTCAAAGGTGGGCCGAATCAGGGGAGACTTTCCCAGAAATGCCCGCTCAGGATCAAGACCTATGATGATAACGTTGTCCTGTCTGGTCGAGGATGGCCCCAAAGTCTGGCTCTTGGTCAGGTCCTGAGACATACGGGTTTGTTCCACTGCCAGAGGCAGGCATTCCCCGGGCCGTACGCCTTTGACTGTGGAAACAGCCAGGGCTTCATCTTTGGAAAGCCCTACGGGTTGGAAGGCTACCAACATATCGGGCAACCAATCACCTGGGTAGAAGGGCTTCAGCATCGAATAGCCCCACGTTTGCGTGGAAACAAAGAGACCTAACCCCACGGTAAGTGCCACCGTGGTTCCCAAGGTACGCCAGAGATTGCTGCTGAGTTGCGACTGAAGCAACGCTGGATTCAACCCAAGAAGGAACGCAATAACAGGAGCAAGAAGCTTTTCAGCCAAAAGTATAAAGACCGGTGTCAGAAGCAGCATGCCCACCACCATGGCTGGGTAGCCTACAAAGGTATAGAGGGTAGGTTTGTTTGTCTCCTCAACCGATTGGCTGTAAACGAGGACGGGATTCACCAGCAAGAACAACAAGCCAATGACAGCCAGGTAATAGGGCCAGCGTGGCGAGGGGCCGGGTGAATGAGGAGACATCGCATCCAATGGCCTGACACGAGTCGCCCGGATCATGGGCAGGATGGCGGCCAACAGCGCTCCGCCTCCGGCACTGGCTCCGGAAAGCCAAATGCACCACCATCCCAGCGAAGTGCCTGAGGGAAACAAATCGGGTTTGGCATATTGTGCCACTTGCAGTAAGGCCCAGCCGGCGATCAATCCGCCGAGCCAGCCAATCAACGCCAGGGAAATGCTTTCGATGAAGATCAAACCAGCGACCTGACTTCGTGTCAATCCGATGGCCCGCAAGATCGAAAACTCTCGTGCGCGTTCAAAGACACCCATGCTGAGCGCAGTGAAGATGATAAAGATAGCAGCCAGCAGGGCCATTCCTGTAGCAGAATAGGCCTGGGTCTGTTTGCCCGTGAGCGCACGGTCCGAAGAGAGGCGGGCTTTGATATCTTCAAAGTCGATCAGCTGCACCGGAGGTCGCATTTCACTTAACTGCTTATCCCAAGCAGATCGAAACTGGCTGACGGTGCTTCCCTCTTTGAGAGCAACTTGAATGGCATTGGCACGAGCAGCGTAACCGTTCAATCGTTCAGCCACCTGCATGGGAACATAGACGGCTGCGGTAGCCAGCCCACGACCACGACCGATGGGAAGGCTGGGGCCACTGGTTGCAGTTCCAGTTTTGTCTGAATCGCCACCTTTCTTTCCGGGGCGTTTACCCTCGCCTGTCTTTGATTTTTTCCCTGGACCACCGCGACCTTCGCCTCCACCCGGAGGGCCCATTTCGGGTTGCACCGGTGGCTGCTCAACAATGCCGATAAGTGTAAAAGTCTTTTGATCAGCGAGTGATGTCACTACGACCTGGTCGCCGACATTCACTTTCAGTTGTTTCGCTGAATCACTGCTGAGTACAGCCTCGCCACGGGCAGCGGAATCTTTCGTCAGCCAGTTGCCTGATACTAGTCTGCTCGGAGGTTCGGAAGATCCCGTTCCGGTCAGAGTTGGATCAAGGGGAGCGCATCCATTCACTGGTGGTCGCGCTCCGCTCAGAATTGATAGAGCATCATCGGGCGGCGGGCCGGGGAGAGCCTTGGCCCTGGTAACAGTCACTCTCGATTGAACCACGGGGTTGGCTTCAGCAACAAGTGGATCGTTGGCAAGGTCTTCCCTTAACTGCGGTGGGAATCCTGGACCATTGGGAAGCAGGATGATGTCGTATCGGCCCAGGTATTTGTTGGCGTTGTCATCGAATTGAGAAAGCAGCGCATCGTAACCGCTGACGACCCAGACGACGATGCAGGCCGACGCGATGACCGCCAAGGTGGTGAGGATCAAACGAGCAGGGTGCAGGCGGACATGTGCCAGATACAACTGCAAGAGGAAACGCATCAGGCTGCTCCATGCAGGGCAGATTGCTCTATCACTTGCTGGTAGCGAGTTGCCAAAGCATGGCTGTCACGCAAACCTTCTGTCGAAAAGTCAGCCATCAGCAAGCCGTCTTTCATGACGAGGACTCGCTCAGCCCAGGCGGCTACAGTTGGTTCGTGAGTAACAAGAACGATGGTTCGCTTTTGTTCCCTGCACAGCTCGCTCAGAAGCTTGCACAAGGCTTGCCCGGTAACAGAGTCGAGGCTGCCGGTCGGCTCATCGGCCAACACGAGAGCAGGCTCAGTAATCAAAGCCCGGGCAATAGCAACTCGTTGTTGTTCACCACCACTGAGAGCATCGGGGCGATGCGATCTTCTCTCTGCAATGCCCAATCGCTGCATCAAATTATCGAGTGCCGAATCGTTATGCCGACGGCTGTCTGTCAACAAGGGCAAAATGGCATTCTGCTCGGCGGTAAGAGACGGAATCAGGTTGAATGATTGAAAGACCAGGCCAATGCGCCGACGACGAAAGAGTGTTAATCGATAGTCGCTCAAAGCACCTAGGTTCTCACCTTCCACAATCACATCACCTGAATCTGGCATGGTCAATCCGGCCATGACATGCAGCAGTGTGCTTTTACCAGAACCGCTAGGGCCCATAACAGCGACGAACTGACCAGGTTCTACCGTCAAATTGATGGCACGCAACGCCTCAATCGTGTGAGCGCCCTGCTTGTAACGCTTAGTGACCTGTCTCAGTTCAACAGGCTTTACTGAGGAAACGTCTGACACGTGAAGGCCCTTAAAGGATGAAGTGATCCAACTATTTCAGCTGAAAAGCAGGGATGGTATTTTCACCAGCAACGATTGTGGCCCGAAGAGGAGTTACATCTCTGGAGGCGTACTTTCCCTTAAGACGATCAGGACCTGGGAATTCATCGCTGCCACTTTCCGGCCACACTGCCATAACGACATAACTTCCAGCTGGGGCACCATCGTTTTCCTTGTAGGAAGTCAACTGGTAGTTTCCGTCTTTATCTACACGTGCCGAAGTCTGATACGCCTTGCCATCCGGCAAGGTGGTGTAAAAAATCAGACGAGCACCAGTTGCGGGTTTGCCCTCAAATGTGGCCGATCCGCGAACTGGATGGATTGCCAACTGGACAGGTGCAATAGAACACCCTGCCACTGGCAGCAGCGCCAGCCAGAAAGCGAGTTGAATGAATCGTACGTAGTGCATGCGAATCCTGGGTGATAGTTGGAAAAGGGAATGCCCCGAACCTCTTCAGGCTAATATTCCCCATCAGGAACGGGAGTGCCGCCATTTCGCGTTGCCAACTTCGAGACAAGTTCCGGGGAAGCAGTAATTGTTAAGTAATGCACACTTCCATCACAGAACAGAACATTAGCGCCAGAAGGATGAAACGAGTAGATGCCTGCACTGTTACTGCCATTGATAGCCCGTGCAGTGGTAGGTGCCGTTGAGGCTGAATATGCTGTTCCATCAGGGAGATAGTAATTCAAGCCTTGTGTAGTGTACCAGGCCCAAGAACCCCATCCTTTCTGAGAAACCCACATGTGATCGCCACCTGCAGCGGGAGCACCAGTAGTACCATTTTGCTTGACGCCGAAGTTGTAGCGATAGGGGCGTCCGGCCATTTCCACCAGCATGATAGTGTTAGAAGTGCCATCGAAATTCAGGATGTTGGTTATCTTCGGCAGGACGTACGTTGTGGGGACGCTGGCACCCAATGCAGGTTCATAGGTCGCCGTGCTTCCCACTTCCTGAATGTATCCATGAAAAGCGAAATAATCGCTACGAGATCCCACGATCAGTGTCGGATCGTCCCAATTGACCGATGCAAGAGGACCATGCGGGCTAGGGTTACATAATGTAGTTTCATTGATCCACGTTGCAGCGTTGCCTGCATTTAAAGGTACGTAATCTCTTGGAAACTCCTCAGAAGGAGTGCTCGGACACTGATAGAGCTTGATTTTCGTACGAATCAAAGGCTGTTGAAGAACATTGGTTGCATCGACGTTAGCGATCGTGAAGTTCTTATAAGTCGCATCCTGCTCGATGTAGGGGAGCAAGTCTACTAAAAAGCCGCGACGCCTTGTGGGAAGTGGTTCCACATAGCCAGTTAAAACTACCCGTGATGCTGGAAATCGATTGTAGTCAGCGTGAAACGTGTGAAATGCGATTCCAAGTTGGCGCATATTGCTGGCACAGACCATCTTATCGGCGGCAGCACGAATACGTTGAATAGCGGGCAATAACAAGGCCATCAACAATGCGATGATGGCTATCACCACAAGAAGCTCAATAAGGGTGAAGGCATTTCGTTGACGAACAGCAAGCATGACAAGCCTCATTCCAAACTACAAAGGAGAAAACATCGTCCAAGAGATTAGTGCGACACAGTCTCAATATGGCATGGCATTTCAAAAAAAAACAAATGCAACCACAGGCTTAAGCAGAGATCATCCATGTCGAGGTAAGCCTAACTGCGCATTTTTAGACAACTGCCATGCCTCTCAAGATCGCGGAGGCACTAACTATCAAGAGTGGGTACATACCGTAACTGTAGTATTGGCAATGCCATCGCTGCGTGAACATGTGCAACGCTATTATGTGATAGGATCTCGCCACAATGCATAGGTGTTTGACAACATTACTTAGGAGGTACTGGCTTGGTGTTCTGCTATTTGCAGCCTGTTCCGGCTTCTTTTACTGGTATCTACAACCTCGCCCAACTGCTGTGCATTCTCTGGCGAAGGACGACAATCTCTTCTTTTCATCCAGAGACCTATCTATCTCCCCAAACGGAAAGTACCTCGTAGTCCGTTCCTACGCAGATGAGATCAAATTGATCGAATTACCATCAGGAAGACCAATTTTTACTGATAGATGCGAGGACTTCACCAGTTGCCGTTTTACGAACGACAATGAACTCGTTTATTGTCGATTGCTTGAGAATACTCTTCACCCAAGGAACATCCGAGTGGAACTTTGTCATTGGCTGCCCGGCCAAAAGCTTCCTGAAGTCCTAGCTTCCAGTCCAGTCTTTGGATCAAACCTTTTCGGTTCTACTTCCGAGAACGAACGCCAGTTCAATGGTCTAACCATGATCGGCGGCTTAGAGTATCCAATTCAATATCTTCTCAGTACAGATGCTCAATCGTGGCTCATCCCAGTGAAGAAAGAGCAGCGGTGTTGCTTCAAGATCTTCAACGCTTTGACTGGGCGGCTTCAATCAGAATTAGACCTGCCCGTTAACGATATTGATCATTCAGATATTCGATTTCTGGGAGCGGCTTTTAGTTCTGATGGAAAATCAGTGCTTGTACAAACGAAAGACCAATTCACATGGTTCGATGTGCAAACAGGGCAAAGAATTAGATCGCAAGCGGTCTCGCTCCGGAACAGATTTGATGTTCTGTGCCAAACCACTCCTCGAACATTATCAGCCTTAACGTATCCCTTGAATTTGAGGCGGCAGAACGACCTAAGTTTGCAGATTTTAACCGAAGATGAAACCTGGCACACATTACCTCTTTCCGAGACTTTGCCACAACCACCAACAGTGGTGATTGATGGCGCCCGTCACGTTATTGGAACGGAGATGAACCATATTATCCACAATGCATCCAATACCTTGGTCTATGTTTGGCGGCATGTAGTTCCCATTGATGGATTTTTCCTTGGGCCACCTCCGTATTTGCCAGGGCACTACTATGCGGTTCGAGATCTTACGACAGCGCCTTATTGCATCAGGGCCGGTTTCCCGATCTTGGCAGCACACAGATATCCCCCAAAGTCTTGCTGATCTCAGGACCGATTCTCGTACTTGAACACAGACCAGCTGGCAATCCGATACTGGATAGATACGAAATATGGAAAACGGCATACTGCTGTTGGCTCCCTTCAATTCAGCAACAAGATACTCGTCTATTACAATTCATGGATGCGAAAACAGGGAGTCAGCTAGGCGAAATCAACTTAGCGGTCAGCAGTACAGTTTGCACACTATCAAGCGATAACAGCACACTACAAGTTCTGGGTTTGGTTGCAGGAAAGGATGCCAATGAACTCATCTATTTGACTTTTGAATTTCCCCTACGTAAACCGTGGCTGCTCATTCTAGGCTGGTCAACGCTTGTCACAGTGATTGTCGGTTTGCTTTCAATGATGTTCCAATCCTTGAAGTCGGGGCGGCGACTATCTTCTTGAATTAGCTTCCAATTCACCCAACTGCTTGACGATGGCTCTGAAATCAGCCCCTTCTCTAATAAGGGGGGCTGAAAGATTCCAATGTAGCTGAGTTATTTCGACTTTGGCTTGCAGATTTCCAAGGTTTGCAATGCATAGCCTGTGCAAAGGTTTGGATTTGTCTCCATCCAAGTGCCAAAGTCGTTGGCCCAACTGCCATTCGGCTTTTGTCGGTTGATCAATGCCCGTGTTATCTCTGCTCGCCAATCATGCTTCTTCCCTTTGGCATCAGTAAACTCGTCATCTCCCATCACTTCCATGCACTTTGCCAAGGTAAGCAGGTAATAGTAGTACCCTTGACCACCTGCACCTTCCTGGCGGCCCGGGTTGATATCTACTGAGTAATTGTTCGCAATCCATTCCGTCCCCTTTTTTACTCTTGCATCATCACGGCTGACACCACAGTACAGTAACCCTTTGACTCCTGCAGCAGTCATGCTTCCATAGCCAGGCCGAGGTTCTGATGGATCGGTTTTGGCCCCAGGTTGTGGCAATACGTAGATAAAGCTGCCGTCATTGATTTTGGAAGCCCAAGGCTGATCGTTAAACTCGCCTTTCAGGTTCTGCATTCGACTAATGAAAACTACCGCACGTTGATAGACGGGATCATCTTTTGGCAGATTAGCCAGCTTCAGCGCGTCGAGGACGAAATGGGAGTTCGATAGGTCTGATCGTGTATTCGGGCCATACCCAAAACCTCCATAATTTGGATCACTGGCCGTCTTGCCGTCACTCGCTCCCGCTTGCCCTTTCTTCAGATAGGAAGTTGCAGCACTAATTATTGGATCGTATTTAGCGTTATCTGCGGCTTTGAGAGCTGCCAGATTTACACTCGTGATGTAATTCTTGTGGAAAATCCTACCGGGACCGCCAGCGAGATGGCCTTCCCCACTATCAATCATACTCTCGATATGTTTTAGAGCAGCTGAAGCTGGCGCTTCATCTGAACGAACTTTTCCTGATTTCAATAGACCGGCCAGCACAATACCCGTTACTCCAGGGCTGGCGGCTTTGCTCCAGGAACCGTCTTCCGATTGAGCTCCTTTCAAGAAGGCAATCGCGGCATCAATAGCCTGTTCTCGTGTTTTGCCGCCGCGAGGTGGTTGGGCAAAGCCAATGGCTTGGGCTGACATAACAATGGTGAGTGCGATCAAGGTGCTGCGCATGTTCATGGCGATTTCCTCCAGTTGATTGATGTTTTTATTTTGCAGGCAGTTCTCGAAGAACTGTGTCTCCACCACAGCATCTGCATTTTCCCGGTTCTGTGGCTGCCAGTTGGCATCGTTCGCACCAGTAATCCACGTCAAACACTTTGCCGTCGACAACGGTCTGAACCTTCTTCACTTTGAGTGTCGATGTGGTTCCTGCAACCACAACAGCCGTGAGTCGTATGTGCCGGCCAGCAAATTGCTCGTCCATGAACAGAAGTCGAGTTACATCATCATTAATTACTTGGAAGCGGTTGTTTTGTATCTTGAGCAATACCTTTACTTTGGCGGGCGTATCGGCGTCCACCTTCCCTACAAGAACTTGCCGTTCCAGCTTGCCTTCAAAGACCAATTCTGGTGCTTTGCTAAGATCTGCGGTGAAGCCGGAAGTTGTAATCGCCATGCTGACTAACAGAAACATATGAGGTGATCCTTATGTGGAATCCAAGTGAAGACGAACCCGTCATTACGGATCAGTCAGGGAACAATCGATCTGTGATTCTGCTTGACGACAGCGACTTGCGCATTTAGCTAGCAGGAAGACTGGTATTGCTGATACCACATCTCTATTAAGGAGTCCTCGCTTGATCAAGTGACCTCATGTAATTCCTTTCCATACGGCAGTTCGGACGAACTTGAGTCAGGTTATTTACGTCTGATGACAAGCTCCTTCTCTACTTTCTTTCCATTGAAGCTGGCGACAAGGGTAAGCTTGGTTCCTTCCTCAAGTAAAAAAGTGTGGAATGTGATCTCGCGTTCTGAAGTTCTGGATTCACCTTTCTTCAAAGATTCCACTATGACACCCGCAAGCGGCTCCGGTTTGAAACCAAGATAGGGCTTCTTGTTATGTAGAACTCCGATGTCGACTTTGCTCTGATCGTAAGCCAAGGGTTCATCAGCAAGATTTTTTACTGTTATCTTCACCTTCACTGCACCGACTTTTCCTCCTGGCTTGTCAGTTCTGGAAAACTCAACTGTTTGAGTCTTCTCGAAGATGATCTCCATGTCAACATCTGCATTAGCCATCAAACAGGAGAGAACCAAGGCTATCATGAGTGCCTTCCAAATGGCAAGGATATGCATCGTCTGCTTGAAGTTACTGTTGCCGAATGACCAATCATTGGGTCAAAACTGACAGATGCATTGGAAGATAGTGTCCATCAGCAAGTCAAAGGCATGCTGAGGGCGACCAAAAGAAAGAACTACAAAACCAAAAGAACCTATAGTTTCTTCTGAACTTTTTGTCCCACCATGATTACTGTTGGGAACTCAAACCAGATTCGATTCTCGCGTAGATGAGATTTGACACCGAGCCGCTGTTGTGTAAGGTCACTGCTGAATATCTGACGTATTTCATCGAGAGCGGCAGGTGTGGTATAGGCCCGGCCCAGCAACTCTTCCAAATCGGATTCTAATCCGTAGTAGGCTTCCCGGAGATTGGTTATTCCCGTTGTTTGCAATATCGTTCGCAGTTCATTAAGCTCGAGCGCACGCACATGGGACGGGTCACGAAGCTTTTCGAGATGGTCGTAGGCCTTCCCTTGCGCTTCGTTGGTGACATAGACATCCCCAATCGCCAACTTTCCGCCTGGCTTGCAGACACGAACCATCTCAGCAACAACTGCTTGCGGGTCGAGCGTGTGATGAAGCGAGTAGCGGCTGTGTACGACAGAGAAGGATGCATCGGCATAGGGCAAGGCCAGAGCATTTCCCAGTTGCCAGGTGAGATTGGAAAGACCCAGTTTCTGCTGTCTTAACTTTCCTTGTTCCAGCATGGCTTCGGTCAAATCAATTCCAGTAATATGCCGAGCCACCCCGGCCATCGCACAAGCCACCAACCCCGGACCACAGGCCACATCAAGTACGGTATCGTCCGGCTGCAACTGGATCGCATCCAGGATGCATTTAAGAAAGGCAGCATCAGATAAAGCGGGAGCAGCCGCAAAGGTCTTCGCCTGCAAGGTAAACTGCTCGACAATACCCTGGTCGTGAACTTGCTGATCGCTCTTCATGAAGATTTCTCCGTGATCACTTCTGTTGTGACTGCCTGATGAACTGAACCTTGCGAGCCCGTGGCAGATTGTAACGAAAACCTGTTACATGGTGGTCTTGATCCATTTCAAATTGCACCGTGCCCGAAGAAGCAATGAACTCATTCCGGGCACCAGCGCGAAGCGGCTGCCGTGGGCGGCGAGGAGCCTCCACATACAACCGGCCCTGATCCAGAACAATCCGAAATGCAGCATCAGCTTCGGAGCTATAGTAGCTGCCAGTGTACGATTCCAGTTCATTTGGCTTATAGACAACGGGTTCAATGAGATCAAATAGTCGTGGCTTCAAATCATCGATTTGAATCCTGACCTGACGTGATCGACCTGCTGTCGAAGGAACAAACTCGAAGGTCAGTCCACGTTGACCATCTTCATCTCGAAATGTCTTCTCTCCTGTGGCTACCAGGGGAACACCCAATAAACCAGAGCGTTCCATTTTCAGAGAATTGCCGCTGAGCACAAATTTCCAGAGATCTCCGTCACGCGGGTCACGGTAGGTGCCGGCATACGATGCCAAAGTCTCTTGGGAAAGATTAACCGCCGATGGTTTTGTTGGCTCCTTGACGTACGATCCAGCCAGAAACAGATCAGCAACCTGTGGTGCAAGATCGCCCGGACTGATACTGGAGAGGTTTGCCAGGCAGATCACGGTCAGACGTTGCTCAGGAAATCGCACCATCTCCGAACGAAAGCCGGCAAACGCGCCGCTATGACGTACTACCGGCAGTCCCCGGTGCTTTTCGACATGAAGACCATAAGCATAGTTCAAACGGTGACCATCCTGGAGCGTGCCAGGCGTGAGCAACTGTTCGATGAGTCCATCTCCCAGTTTGTTCTGGTAAAAGTTCTGATCCCAAAGCAGAAGGTCCCCAACTGTGGTCCAGAGGTTGCCGCTGCCGGTCGTCTCGTTGTCGGGATCGCTCGTCCGAAAGCTTCCATCAGATGCGGATGAGTAACCAACGACTCGACGTTTGATGATCATGCCGCGATCATCACGAAAGACAGAATGCGTCATTCCCAGAGGCTGAAAGATATTCTCCTGAGCGTACTGTCGGAGCGGCTTGCCGGTGACGCGCTCAATGATGGCTGACATCAGAACGTAACCCGAATTGGTGTAGAGATATTCTTCTCCTGGGAGGGCATTGAGTTCTTTTTGCTTGACGATCATGCGTACTGCGTCGTCAGTGGTGATGCCAGCCGTCGTTCGTCCGCTGATAGCATTGACCGAAAGATAGTCGCGCAACCCGCTGGTGTGATGGATCAGGTGACGGATCGTGATGGGTCTTCCATAATTAGGGAGTTCCTTGATGTATTTCCGCACGTCATCATCGAGCGAGATCTTGCCCTGTCTGGCCAACAGTGCGATGCAGGCGGCAGTAAACTGCTTGGAGGTGGAGGCGATGTAGAACACAGAGTTGGGGTTTAATGGGGTATCCAGTTCTAGGTTGGCCATGCCATAACCGCGCTGATAAACCATTTTTCCGTCACGAATGACTGCGACAACAACACCGGGGGAGTTGGTTTTATTCCAGCGAGCGAAAATATCATCGATCTTCTTGATGGGGATTTGCGATTGATTGTCTGCTGTGACAACGGTGTTTCGAGACCCAAGGGTTACAGTCTTGGTTTTGTTAGTCGGTTGACCAACCAGAGCGATCATACCATCCGAGAACGTCCCTTTCCAATTCAGATAATCGTGGCCGCCGTTGAACTCAGCGTACTCGACCGAATAACCTTTTGCAGTCAGAACATCGCGCAGATGACGGTTGGCAGAGACTTGGGTTGGCGCGTGTTGCCGCTCGATCCACCCTTCGAGAAGGCCAACATCGAGATAAAAGTGAACGGGCTTGGTGGGGCTTGATGCGATCTGGCGCGTCAGCCATTCGCCCTCTGCTTCCTCCTTCAGATGCCACCAGAATGATCCCGATTGCGAAAGCACCTTGCCAAAGACTTCGGGGTGCTTCCAGGCAGCGTATGTCGCAGCCAGGCCGCCGTAGCTTGAACCAGCAACGATCACTTTGGACGGATCACGGGTCGTGCTGTATTCGCTTCGAACCCAGGGAACAAGCTCCTCGGTCAGGAAGTCGGCGAAGGGAGCATGACACGGAAGCTCCTGGTTTCGATTGACATTTCCGACGAACACTGCGACTAGTGGAGGTATCTTTCCGGCGTGGAGCAGGTTATCGAGTATGACCGGCGTCTCGACGTAATTCTTGGAGGTGTAACGCTCACGATCAAAGACGATCAGGAGGCCGTAAGGGCTCTTTTCCTTTGAATAACCGGGAGGGGTGTAGATTGTCAGAGCGCGTTCGTTGTTCAGCCGCTGACTTTTGAACTTGGTCTCGATGAGCTTGCCAGCAGGAACTTCAGGGTGCCGGACAATCCAGGGTTGAGACGGCGTATTGGAAAGTTCAAGCAGCGATTCCCGATAACCAAAACTGTCAGGCGGCCCTTTGGGGTTGATGTTGAGTGGGTCCGCAACAGTCGTTTTCTTCAACCTTATAGTTTTTTCACCGAGTGACTTACCTTCCTCTTCGACCGATTCCGTAACGACGAACATGTAACCCGCTCGAACATCGTCCCGCAACCGATAGGTTTTGTACCAGAGATCGGTATTTCCTAGCCGCTGCATCTGGCCTTCCGTCGGTTGACCAGAATTGAGTGCCGAGGAAATTACAATACTCTTGATGTTCCCCTGACCTCGCCAAAGAAAAGTCACCCAACGATGCCGAGCGTCGCCGGGAATAGATTCAATCAGGGGAGTCTGCTTCAAATCAGTCCAGAAATTTGGCAATGCATCTCGGCCACCGACTTCGATTTTAAGCTGAAGCTTCGCCAGTTGTGGACTGAGGATCGGGGCGCTCTGCGGTTCCAATGCAGATAAGCAAGTTACGATGGAGATCGCGAAGATGGCGACTAATCTCAAAGTCGTGGTGCTCATGCCTTTGCTTCTCCTTCTATCCGAGCATAGGGTAGGAACTTTGTACGTTGAACGTCCCTGAACCCCAATTAATAGTTGCAATGGTAACCATGAAGGCATGGCAATCGTCCTGTCATTACTTAGCCTTTGTCTTCAGATTTAAGTGAGGCTGCATTTTCTCAATCTCCTGCAAGTTCTTCTTGAACTTGTCAGGAGTTTGCGTGTTCTCGGGTGTGCCTCCGCATCCTGTGCAGCAACAGAATAACACGACGCAGAACCATCTCATTTGCCATTTAGTAGTCAAAGTCGATGGCCTCCCCCTTAGCTCGTGTCGAAAGGGCACGAAGCATGGCTCCCCCGGCGTTCGGGTTCATCCCACTCAAGGGCAACGGCAACGGAACAGCGTCGCTGTTAATGGAGTCTGTGATGAAACGAACTGAGCCATCGCCGAACAGAAAGTTGCAACCGTTGGGGTGATCACTGCGGAACGCCCCCATTCCACTCGAAGCAATAGGAGCCGTGGTGTGTTGCTTGAGATTCATCCGGTTAAAAGTGCTGGCAAACGAAGTGATGGGATAGGCAAACGACCAGGAAGTAAACCCATCTGTACTACCCGGCGTCGGATAATCTTTGAGATTGAAGCCCGATTCTCCGACGAAGAAGGTATTGGAGGTGCCATCTCGTACATCTGTAAGTGTTACTCGAGAACTATTGACGAAGACGCCATCCGGTTTGCCGTACAGAAACTCCAGAAAAAGAAACATCGACCAGTTGTAGGTGGAGCCCAGGTTGCAAACGTAGCTGGCGTAACCAGGAGGAGGTTCCTGCGGAACCGACATAGTGGGGCAAAGATAAACTTTGATCACTCGCGAGGAGACAGGCAGATTGACTGAATCGAGAGGCCCATAGTTCTTGTCGTATTGATTGAATAAATGGTCCTGTTCGATGTACGGTAAGAGATCGGTAAATGGGCTGTAGTTGGTATACCCCTTCAGATTGTTAGGTAATGCCCCATAATCGAGATGGTAGTGATGGATCGCTACGCCAATCTGCTTCAGATTGCTGGCACAGATCATCTTGTTAGCAGCTTCCCGCACTTTTTGAATCGCAGGCAACAACATGGCCATCAGAAGAGTAATGATTCCAATAACCACCAGGAGTTCGACCAGGGTAAATCCACGACGTCGCATAGGAATGACTCCATAAGAGGAAGGGCGGATGCCGAAGCATCCGCCACAGTGGTTTGGGTACTACAGCGCCAATCGGCTGCGACGATACTGACGATATTTCACAGCACTGCCGATCAGCAACGTGATGCCGCACAGTGCCCAAGTCGAAGGTTCCGGGACCGCGCTCAAAGGGGTAGCTTCCAGGAATGCCTGAGATTGATTCTGAGCGGAAGAATTCCAAATCGTATCGACAGCCATCCGGTCAAAGCTGACGGAACTGTCCGGGCCACTGATGTCGAACTGGTACGAATCAGCGTTGCCGGCAACTTGGAACTGTAACCAGTAGTCACGTACGTTTCCGCCGAAACCACCTGGAATGACCTGGTCATAGATAATCTCGGAACTCACTGGCAGAATGGTACCGTTCAGGCGGCCGGTCGTGATATCCAGAACGCTTCCTTGTGTTCGCACCTGGAAGATCAAGGTGGTCCAACCGCTGTTGTTGGTTCCTGCGGTCAGATCTAGGTTGTTTGGGACAATCACTCTTGGGGTGACTGGTGCTGCAAACGAGTAGATATTTCCACCACCCGTAACGAATGCACCATTTCCTGGAGCGCTGGAATCAAACGCATTGGCAGTACCACCTAAATTGAAGGGAGCCCAGTTGCCAGCACCCCCAAAGGCCGGACCTGGTACAATCTGCGGAGCGTTGGGGCCGGTCACGCTGGAAAACGTTTCCCAACCCTGGAACGTGGCGACGGTGCTTGTAGCTGTCGGGCGCGTCCAGGCAGTGGGGGCGTAAAAATCAGCAAAGGAAATACCAGCAGCCATAGCTGAGAGGGCCAAAGTGTAGACGTAACGGGACAGTAACATGGAGGTTTCTCCTGTTGAGAGTGAAAATAGCGGGGGTCGGATCGATCAACGTAGTCGATCACAGGTAGCGAGGGACAATAGGGCTCTGCTGTCGGCGGATGACTCTACCGAACGCAAGTTGCTCATGCAGTTGAATGGAAAAGCCTAGGCCAATGGAGGGCCGCGGGGCGGCAATGAAACGAAGTAGTGTCTGGGCGATGGGAGGTCGGCGAGTTGATAGAGACGTTGCCAGTAATGCTGTATTGACATACGAGGGGTAAAGTCAAACCACTTGTTGAACAATCTCGCTATTCGGCCGGAAATGATCAGACAGACAGCAGTTACCGTGACAGCAGATTCAATAAGGATGACTTCAGGTAGATGGTCGGCAACAAAATCACCGTGAATCCACAAAGCTAAGGCAATTAAACTGATCCAGCTTCGACGTCCCAAGGAAATCCTCAGCCAGGGGACATCGAACACCTTGCAAACTGAAAGGCCCACGATGCTGAGCAGCGTCAACAGCGTTAGCACATGGTGCAGCGAGGGAGAACTGCACAGCTTTATTACGACTGCGGCGACTGGAGCAATATGCACAAGCAACAGCACAATCCAAAGCAATCGCTGTAGATCGCAATGCCATAGGCGATTGTTGGATAGATTCTCGTGTTGTTGCTTCATTATCGTCATGGCTTTGTTTGCAAGAATACCTGTGGAACTCCCAGTCGGGAATGAGTGTTGTTGTCCTGTCTATCGATGATCAAGTAGCAAAGTTGTTCCTCCAGGGATAAAGTTTGAAAGCACAAGTCACGTTGCATACGGATGCCGGAAACGATGACGAACGTTTCTCAGTTTCGAAAGCTAGCGAACTCATGCCTTTTCTCCTGTTAGTCTCGCCTCTCACTAACGTGAGAGAAATTCGATGACCGCTTGCATGTCCACTTGAAGCTGAGCTTCATCCGAGCCTGGCAGACGCAGAATCGTGATGGTTTGTTTTGTCTGGTTGACCTCCAGCCATGAAGGAGGTTGAACCGAATGGCTTGAGGCGATGGCTCGATACAACTCTTCAAGTGGTGGTTGCGGTTTGACAGAGATAACATCACCGACTTTGACGAGGTAACTGGGAATGTTCACTCGTCGGCCATTGACATAGAAATGGCCATGACTTACACCCTGACGGGCTTGCGGTCGGGTCAAGGTAACTCCTGCACTACAGATGGCGTTATCAAGCCGGCGTTCACAGTAGACCAAAAGTTCTTTACCGGTATCGCCAGGCTTCCTGGCAGCCATTTCAAAGAAACGACGAAGCTGCCGTTCCCACATCCCGTAGAAGTACTTGATCTTTTGCTTCTCGCGTAATGCATGACCGTAGTTGGAAAGTTTGCCACGAACGGCGTGCATGCCTGGTGCAGCCGGGCGACGTTCAAAGGCCCGGACTGCTCCTTTCTTTGCAAAGACCACCATTCCAAGTCGTCGATTTATCTTGCCTTGCGGCCCGGTATAACGTCCCATGGGTATCTCTCCGATAAACGCTGAAATTGGAGCTTGCAGGTGGGGTTACCCAGCGATCCATGTAAATCAAAGGCTCAATTCCAAAAGCCTTGCCTGATAAAGGTCGACGCGAATCTTGTCGCCAATCAGTTTGAAGAAGTGACTGAGCCGATCCAGACTGTTCGTGCAAGTTATTTGCTGCGGGTTGATCTGACCAAGTAACGTCTTGGCTTCGGAAGTATCGCCAAGCTCGGCAAGTGCTAGCCCATAGTTCAAACGATACGTCAAGCTGAAAGGGTTCAGTTCAAATGCTCGGGTCAGGAAAGGGAGAGCATCTTCCAGCAGGTGTCCATCTTTCACGTGATAGTAAGCCATTCCAAAGTAAGCAGCATGATCGTCAGGCACTCGTTCGATGAGCCTGGCACAAATCAGATAGGCCAGGTAGTACGCTTGAATGTTACCTAGACTTGCTGCCAAGTGTGGCAGTATCTCCGTTGGGCATCGATCTTCTTCAGTCAGGAAGTAGAGAATCATGAATGCCAGGTTGGCTTTGCCTTCGCGAGCATAGCAATCAGCAAGAATGATTTGAGCAAAGGGACCAAGCGGTCGATAGACTGAAGCGGTTTCAATCGCAGCCAACGCTTCTTTCAGATCACCTTCAGCCCACAGAACCGTCCCTAGTAGTTCCCACAATCGACCTTCCTCTGGATAGCTGACCAACGACTCGCGAAGGCTCCTTTGAGCAGCGGGTAAATCAAGAACCTGGATTCGTTCCAGAGCAAAACTCAAAAGATCGTTGACCGATGAGATGGCGTTAGACGGGCGGAACTGCGCAGGCGCGGCGTGCATTAGAAGGATCTCCTGAATCGACTTCTGGAGGGTCTAACTGCATCACGACGGCACTGGGGAAGTGCATCTGGCTAGCAGGCGGGATGATGAGACGTTGTCTCAATAAACATTTTGGCATTTTCGCTAGCGATTTCAACATTCTTCTACTTTTTTGTGCGTAATTGTTTCAATTCCTTTCTCCGGATGGATTTATGGCAATTGTCATGTCCTCATTAGTGTAGTGTGTTTTAGCATATGACGGAGACGCAACGTTGCTTGTCAATTCAAAATGGACGGCTATCTATGAGCTGGCAACACCGATTGGTGAGATTGGATTGCGCCAACCGCCATTACACCAATTGTTTCATTGAGTAACGTCTGCGATGGAAGATAAATCAGGGATGTCTGGGCTACAGAGCATTTATCGCGTGATCTGGCGATGGCATTTCTTCGCTGGGATCATTGTTGGTCCGATACTCTTCCTGATGGCTGCGACGGGAGCGCTTTATATCTTTCGTCAGGAATTGGATGAGCGGTGGCGACATGATCTCTATTACGGTTCGATACAAAGCGGGCAGCGAGCTTCTCTAGACCATCAAGTGGCAACCGCCTTGGAGCATGCCCAGCCTGGCAGTCACTTAGAACGTATTAGTGTTTTCTCCAATCCTCTGCGTACGACAGAAATTGGCTTCCATGCGAAAGACGATAGTTACCAACGCCTGATGGTTGATCCAATCTCCGGCCAGGTCCGTGGCGAAAACGGCGATGGTGACTTCTTTGACATCGTGCTAACTTTGCACCGCACGCTGTTTATCGGCACAGCAGGGAGAATAATCACAGAGTTAGTAGTGAGTTGGTCAATCATCTTGCTGATCACAGGACTCTATCTATGGTGGCCACGTGGTTCAAAGCGCGGTGTCTGGTGGCCCCGTTGGCGTGTTCCTACCTACACACGATTACGAGATCTTCATTCGGTGTTGGGTGCTTGGTTGTGGCCCATCGCCCTCACGATTGCCGTGACCGGATTACTCTACACCTTCGTCTGGGGTTCTGCTTACCAGTATGCCGCATACAAGAGTGGAGCCTACGACATCTTCTTTGATCCACCAAAGTCACGCAGTTCTGCTGACGCACCATCCGTTTCGTGGGACAAAGCTGTTGATATCGCTCGGCAACAGTTTCCTGACAAAGACCTCAGCTTCACTAGCCCGCATCAACCGGGACAGGCCATCGTTATTTTCATCAGTGGCGATTCCGGGCCCTCTGCTCATGCTGTATTGGTGCTAGATCACGCTACCGGTGAACTGCTTGAGCGACGTACCGTAGGTGAGTTTCCATTTCTGGGTGCTGTTGCCAGCTGGAACTATTCACTCCATGTAGGATTCTGTGCTTGGCTTGCCTACCAAAATACTCTGGCTAATCGCTTGCTTTACCTTGATGCTACTTCCCGTCACTGGAGTTTGGATGTGGTGGCAGCGCCGCCCATCGGGTGGATCCGGGTTCCCGCGTTACCCACAGAATGCAAGAGTTTCCCAGTGCATTGGGATTTCTATTGTGTTGCTGGGAATTATCCTTCCCCTCGCAGGAGCCTCAATGTTAGTTATTCTTCTTGGCGACTGGCTGATCAGGCGGAGGCGAATGTTCCTTTCATCTCGAAACAGAGCATAAAGTAGAAAGATTTCTATTCTGCAATGAAAGGGGTATGGGGGTACAACGTAGCGTTGACAAAACTGGAAAAAAGAGTGTGCCACTTGAGCTGTTGAGGATCACTATGTCTAACAGCAGCAACTCTCCCTTGCACACTGCGAGATAGGAATTGATCCTACCTTACTTGACCCAGCCTCACCGTTTGTAAACGCGATCAATGAACTTTCGCAAGATAGAATTATCACCTGTAGTTCATGCCGGAAACCGTAGAGTCGGTTTTACGCTGGTTGAACTAATTGTGGTGATCGCCATCCTGGCCTTGTTGTTAGCCATGCTCCTGCCGGCAGTTCAGAAAGCTCGTGCCGCCATGGACCAGGTTACATGCTTAAACAACCTTCGGCAGATTGGATTGGCAACATTCAGTTATCTGAACAGCCATAATCAGCGTTTCCCTCCTGGCTTTGAAGTGATTAACTCACCGACCGCATACGGCGGGAAAGCGGTCAATGGTTTTTTTACCAAACTCCTACCCCACTTAGATAGGGGGACTGTCGAAAATCGCTACGACTATCAAAGCGGGTTTGACCATGCCAATAATCAGGCTATTGTCAACACTCCCATTTCAGCCTTTCAGTGCCCTACCGCTCCCGGTCGACGCATCTGTAAGATCTATAACTACCAGGACTCGACCTTTACCGCTGTTAAGTTGGGGCATACCGGACAAGCTACCGATTACACAGGCGTGCGAGGTTTTGCGTTTCCTGAATATACAGGCCGGGGCGTGTTTGATGCGCAGCCTATGGTAAGTGAAGGCAAGCGCTGGTCTGATATTCCTGATGGCGCATCGCATACCATTTTGTTGGTCGAAAAAGCAGGTCGGCCAGACTACTACATTCGGGGGGATATTCAGCCTCCTCTGCCGATCAGCCTCACTTGGTACGGTCCTTGGGCAGGATTTCTTGGGGACTATCTACTTTCCACCAACGTGGAAGGCACGGAGCAAATTGGACCACGGGTGGTCAACGGCAACAATAAAGACACCATTTATAGCTTTCACCTTCGTGGCGCCAACATCCAGATGTGTGATGGATCGGCCCGTTTTATCGGAGAGAACATCTCCCCAGAAGCATTGCGTCGTTTGATCCAGCCCGATGATGGATTGCCAATGCCGCGTGACCTAGATGACTAGTCTTTGCTCACTACGAATCGGGATTGTTTTGACACATAACCCTAACCCAACGGAGAAGCTCAGCATGAAAGCAAAAGGGATCTGGTTTTTCTTTATCATCGCAGCTCTGGTGCCCACGACTCGCACCGTGGCAGATGATTTTTCAATAGCAGCTACTGCCAGCCAGACTTCTGTCTTTGTCGAGTATTTCTCTGCGGCTTTCAGCCGTATCAACTTGACTTCGACTATTGTTGGCAATGAAGGATTGCATGGTTTCTCGCCCATAACACTTTCGCCTGCTGCACTGAGAACCTATGTTCCAACCGTTCATTATGGTAGCGCAAATGTATTTCCTAACGACGCCAATTTTTTCAGCACCTCAAGCCTGAGCTATGACGGAACAGGACTGACCGGAGTCGGCATCGAATCGCGAACGGTGACTGCACTGAACGGCTTTGAGGTTCATAACGATTTCGGATTCCGTAACTTCAGTACCACCATCGGAGCCCTTACCGGAAACATCACCTCAAATCCGGCGACAATCACTTGGACGAACGGCGTTGTTTCCAATGTGGACTTGCTGGTACCTGTTAATCTGACATTCGGTGCCGGTTTCATTTCCGTTGGTCAGACCTATGTCGGTTCCTTTTCGATATCTGGTAATCAGTTCTTGTTAAACGTAGACGATACCAAGCCAAGTGGCGTTCCTGACACCGACGCGCAGTTATGTTTGGCTCGCAGATGGGGCGTTGAATCTCGTAGCTGTCCCGGAACCGACTACCTGGGCGTTGATCGGTGTAACAGGTCTTAGCTGGGCCGTATGGCGACGAGTCAAGAACTTTCGTATGAAAGCTCGCACTGCCTAAGTCACTTTGTGATCGCGTTCCAGCTTCAGCCGCCCAATTTCAAGTTGGGCGGTCGTCGTACATGAATATGATCAAAAAGTTGGAATGGTTCAGATAGATTTGCAGAGTGCTAAGAACAGCACTTGATTTCATGAACAGTTCTGACACTCAGTAATCTGTTTTCTCAATGACGAGATTCATTGAGACCTATGACAAAGTTCCGTAAAGGGCTAATCGTATTCATCATGAGATACTCTGGCATATTCGTTTTGCTCCAAGCCAACATTCGTTCACACTGGGGACGTTTTTTAGCTGCCTGTATCGCGATCGCATTGGTTACTTGCGTTTTGTTGGTTGCGCTTATGGGCTATCGAACCGCGAATGCGCAGGTTCCATTAGCGGCAGAGGCGCTTCTTGACAGAGACGAGCTTCATCTCGCAGCAACTGACTCTATTCATACTTTCATTGACGAATCATTGCTTGCAGAAATCCGCAAAGATCCACGCCTCAAGATGATAAGCACAGCAGTCACGGTTCGGGCTGTCGATATGCCTGGAACTGAAAGTGGGATACTTGATCGGGATAACTTCTACAGCATGAATGGAAATGGAATGGGAGGATGGATCACGGGACGTCGAGACGCATTCCTTGCTTGGGATGGGGACGTCCCGCGAGGCACTATCCTCGAAGGCCGTTTTCCTCAACAGCAACTTTCAGATGTCATTGAAATAGTCGTTCGTCGCGGCTACTCAATGGGCCAAAAAGTAGGGAGTTGGCGAAGGCTGGAGAGCGATGCAGGAGTGTTTCGTGCAAAAATAGTGGGGATGACCAGTGCTGCCAGCTCTTCGACTTACTCGCCGCAAGAAGTAAGGCTCATGAGCCGACAAATCAGCCAAGCTGCCGCTGAGAGACTGACCGGTGGACGACGAGCGCCTTCCGATGCACGGTTGACATTTAAGCGAGCAGAAGATCTAGATCCCTTCCTTCAAGAATGGCAACCTAAACTTTCTGCTTATCTTGGTCATCTCCAACTGTGGGACCGTGCGTTCATCAAGCAGGCTAGCGAAGAGAATCCACAAATCGAATCAGCGAGAATTGCGGCTCTAACCGGCGTAGCACTGGCTGGTGCTTGTGTAGCCTGTATTGCTTTGGCAGTACAAGGTGCCGCTGTTCGCAGTCAAACGGTCAAGTTCAGTCTACTACGCTCACTAGGAGCCGATTCGGCTACTCTTGTTCTGTTAGTGTTAAGTGAAGCCTTTGTCCTCGCTGTGGCGGGTTTACTGCTTGCTTTGGGCCTTAACTGGGGAGCATCGCTTGGACTGGGTGTAGTTTTACCAGCTTTACGAATCCCAGCATTTCCCGATGGTGTCAGTCTAACCATAGCAGGAAGTGTTGTGTTGATGGGAACTTTGTTGGGGAGTATCTGGTCGGCCTGGGTGGTATCCCAGGCGTCTCCCGCTGATATATACGCTCGGTTGACTGACCCAGAACTTGCTGCCTCACTTGCCAGACGTTCCGCATTCATCGCCTTGTGTGTCGGTCTTTCCACATTGTCTCTCATCATCGTGATGCCAACCAATACGACCCTTCGAGCATGGGTAGCTGTGTGGATAGGACTTCCTGGATTAGCTGTCACGGTTATTTTGCTTACGCCCTTGGTCATCCGTCTGATCAACTTGGTTTTTGCTAACCCCATCAGCTGGCTGACCCGTACCAACTCGCTGGCATTGAGAGATCAAGTCGCTGGAGACGGGGCACGTAGCGCAGGTTCGGTGGTCGCGGTGGCAGTAGGGTTGGGAAGCTATTTCCTGACACTGTGTTGGGGAGCATCCATGCTGAACTCATTCATGATCGATCCCCAGATACCACGTTGGCTTGTTTCGATACATCCCTATGGGCTCGATAAGAACGAGACGGATCGTTTGCTCCAGCACCCTCAGCTAAAGGGATTTCAACCACTGACACTCTTTGATACCAGATTAGGAGATCAGCCGGGAATAGTAGAGGAAGTACCCACCTTGGTCATGGGAGTCAAGCTGGGATATACCCCATCGATCGACGGATTGCCTTTTCGTTTCGTAGCAGGCGATCCCAACCAGGCCATGAAAGCCCTGTCTGAAGGCAATGCCTGTTTGATCAGCGACTGGTATGCAACAAGTAACGGGGTTGGTGTAGGTAGTAGAATTGTTGTTGCATCTCCCAGCGCCCAAGGGCCAACCAATCACACTTACCAAGTAGCAGGAGTGGTTGAACTTCGCGGCTGGCGGATAGCGACGAAGCAGAACAAAGTTCGACATCGAGGAAACAAACATCGTGTTTTGATTGTGCTCGGCGCAGACACAGTCCGCCGTGATTTCCCTGTCGCTTACGTAAACTTTCTGATTGGTGATCCCGAAAAAAACGTCGATGGGCGAACTCCGGGCTATCGTCATGATCTTCCCATCAGTGAAGCATTGGCTGCTTCTGCCACTGAACGAGAATCCCTGGAAGCAAAGGTCGCCTCGATTATCGATACCAAACGATCCATTCAGTATCAACCTGATGGCGGTCCATCTACCACGCTTGCGTCTCGTGTAGTTCAAGTGGATGATCAGGATCATACCCGTAACTCACTATTCGGCGATTGGGGTGCCGGTACGGTTAAACGATTAGCATGGCTCCCGTTATTCGCTCTGGGATTGAGTTTACTTTCGGTAATAGGCACGCTCGCTACTTCTTTGCGATCTCGCTCGCTGGAGATGGGCATACTGAGAAGCTTAGGACTGCCTCAATCTGGGATCATTCGCTTAACCCTGGCTGAAAGTATATTGCAGGCACTGGCAGCCATTCCAATTGCTGCCCTGTTTGGCATGATGGGTGCTTGGATCCTGCTTGAAGTCACTACCATCGTGGGATACCGTCTCGATTTCGCAGGGATTAAACCCGAATTCACCATACCCTGGTTCTGGTTCTGGCCTGGAGTCTGCCTTACCTTCGTGGTGTGTGGGGTTGCCGCCATCTGGGCCGGATGGCGGTTTAGTCGAGTGCCGCCTGCCATTTTGGTTACAGACAAAACGCTCTAATTACCCCGCTACTAGGACCACCAAGATGTCGGAACCGTTTCTACTCACAGCAAAAGGCCTTCACAAAACGTACGGACGAGGAGAGGCTGTTGTCCGAGCTGTCAATGGCATTGACATCGACCTGTCATCTGGCGAGATGGTCGCAATCATGGGATCCTCGGGATCTGGCAAAACCACACTTTTGCATTTATTGAGTGGTCTCACACGTACAGATACCGGCAGTATTCAATGCGCTGGGCAGGAGTTGACAAAACTTTCAGACAGAATGCTCACCAGCATTCGTGGCAAACAGATTGGCGTCGTTTTTCAGTCCTATAAACTGATGCCCACTCTCTCGGTATTGGATAATGTCGCCCTTCCACTGATGCTGGCGGGGACAAGTCCTTCAGCGGCCAGAACGGTTGCTCGTCAAAGGCTAGACTCAGTCGAGATCAGCCATCAAGCCAGCCAACGTCCCGCTCGGTTATCGGGTGGCGAGCAGCAGCGTGTCGCCATTGCCAGAGCTCTGGTGACTGAACCATCCATTGTCATGGCAGATGAACCAACCGGAAATCTCGATCGAGAGAATTCTCAAATAGTATGCCAATTACTTCGACAACTTGCCCAGGGACAGCGAGCCGTGTTAATCGTCACGCATGATCCTGTTGTGGCCTGGCATGCAGATCGAATCATCGTTCTCTCAGATGGAACAGTGGCGGACAGCTTTGGCAGAAACGAAACGGATTCCGTTGAAGCACTAGCGGCACGATGCTTTCGATCCGCACAATTGAAAAGGGTGAAATCTTGACTGAATCCAAAGACAAACACATCCCGGTGAAGGTGGAATCACTGAAGAAGAAGTTCCTACTCGGATCAAACACCGTGACAGCTCTGGACGGCGTATCGCTCTCCATTCAGCCGGGAGAATTCGTGGCCATTATGGGCGCTTCCGGTTCAGGCAAAAGCACCCTACTTCATGCCATGGCGGGGCTTACTGATGTGGATGAAGGCAAAGTAGTGGTGGATGGCCAGGACCTGAGCAGTCTTTCGGACTCTCAGCTAACAAGATTCCGAAGAAATCGGATTGGCCTCGTGTTTCAAGCTTTCAATTTGATTCCGACTTTGTCTGCGGAAGATAATGTCGCACTGCCCTGTGAAGATGAGAAGCTGGCCAAATCGAGAACCAGTCTTCTGCTGGAACGACTTGGCATGAGCGCACGCAAGCATCATAAACCCGATGCACTTTCGGGTGGTGAACAACAACGTGTAGCTATTGCTCGAGCACTGATCTCCGAGCCGACTATCCTCTTTGCGGATGAACCGACGGGGAGCCTCGATTCTGTTTCTGGCCAGGAGATTTGTAGCATCTTCCAAAACCTATCCCAAAACCACGGATGTACCATCGTCATCGTTACACACGAACCTCAAGTGGCCATGTGGGCACAGCGGGTCGTCGTTCTAAAAGACGGTCAAATACTCGCCGAGTTCCAAAACAATGGTGACCATGAGCCAAGCTCCGTTGCTCAACAATATCAGCATGCCTTGTTTACGAAGCCGGTGAAATCATGAAGAAGGTCTTCAAGCTGGCATGGGCCAATTTGCGTGAACATCCGATACGTGTTCTTTTGACGACCCTGGCGACGACTGCCGCCGTCTGTCTGGTGATTTGGATTGCCAGCGGCTATGAAGCGCTTGCCAAGACCTTCGATGAGTATGCCAATCTATCACTCGGAAAATACACACTTTCCATAGCTCCCATATCAACTACGAATTCGTCCCCAATTCCCGATGAAGTGTTAGCTGCACTGCGGAAAGATCCTGTAGTGCTGGCCGCTGACCCTATGATGATTGCCAAACTGCGTGTTACTAAAGTACACTCTCCTTCAACCAACTATTCAATCTCTGATAATAATCCAAGCAGTGAACTGCCTGCCAATGCCGGCCCCAATTTTCATGGACCAGACTATGACATCGTCTTTACAGATTCTTCCGAGCCGCCCTTCAATATGGTCGAAGGGAGTTGGTTAGGAACCGAGGCATCTCAAGTCGTCTTAAGAAAAGACACCGCAACCAGACTGGGACTTACTGTGGGCTCTGAGGTCCAAGTTGGCGTTAAGGACAAACAACGTCAATTTCGCGTGATTGGTATTGTGGGTGCTCCGGTTATTACGAGCTATGGTGTCGCTGCTCTGCCAGTACTTACACCAAGCTCAGGAGAGCTATTTGTCTCAAGCCAAGTAGCGGAGCTATTAACTGGCAGCAAGTTACAACCAAATCTGATTGGGTTGTCCATTCGTCCCGATGCTGATCTGACCAAGTTTCGTTTTAGTTGGTCGCCGCGACTCAGCAAGTTTTCTAATCCGGTTCAGTTTCAAGACGCACATGATATCGAAGAAGCACTGGATCAGAGCGCCTCTGCACAAAATGTTCGCTTGCAATCGTACGCAACCGCCGGGATCGCCATGCTTGTTTCGTTTCTGGTGATTTATTGCACATTGACTATGGGAGTCAATGAACGATCCCGACAGTTTGCTCTCCTGCGTGCTATTTCTTTTACACGTTCCCAGGTTGCAGGTGTCATTACTATAGAAGCATTGTTTCTTGGAGGTATTGGTCTTGTTACGGGGTTGCTCGTTAGTGGCATGCTCATGACTGTGATAGGCTTTCAATCATCAACCACGCTCTATCACGGGATAGGAATTGGACCACTGGGCATTCTTCTATCTGTCCTTGTTACCCTTGGGGCCGCCCTGCCGGCAGCCATCCTTCCTGCTCGTTCCGCCAACAAGCTCAAACCACTGGATGCAATCGCCCCACAATCTCGATCATCAGGTTCCAGCTCACTATCTCGGTTTAACACAATCATCGGATTTGTACTTATTCTGCTGAATCCCTGCTTGGCCTTCTTAACCTCTCCTTCTTCAGAATCTCAGGCCATCGTCTTTATGATCTTTGGCTTCGTTGCCATGATGGGAGGTTTTCTACTTGTTGCTCCCGCCATCGTCGTGGTCGCAGACCGTTTTCTCACTCCATTCGTTGGAAAAGCACTTGGTCTTGATTCCAGATTGTTGACCAGCCAGATTACTGTCCATCTCTGGAGAACCATTAGTGCTGCACTATCACTTGCGACCGGACTTGGGCTGAGTATTGGCGTCTATGTCTGGGGATACACCATGCTTAGCGCCTTTGTCCCTGGACCTTGGGCACCCGATGCATTGATCGCATTCAAACCATCTGGTATTGAACGCCGACACTTTGATGACATAGCATCCATTCAAGGATTCAAGCGAGAGGAATGGCAACCGATTGTAGTGGAACAACCTCGACTTGCTGAAGATGTCACGGGCAGTGCTGATCGTGTCAGTATTACCAGGCAAGATAACGTGGTCATCGTTGGAATCGATCCTCAAGGCGCTTTCGGCGAATCTCATCCGCTACTGAAATTGGAGTGGGTCGCTGGTACACCTCAAGAAGCTGTTCGACAAATGCAGATCACTAAAGGATGTGTTGTTCCTGATCACTTCCTTGCTGAATCGAAGCTGAAACTAGGCGATGCTCTTGAACTCATTCCCCCGGAAAGTCCTGGCAAGAAAGTTGAATACAAGATTGTAGGAGCTGTTCGATTGCCCGGGTGGCACTGGCAAACGAAACTGACCGGCTTTCGAACGAGAACTCACCGTTCTGCCGCATTGGTTTTTGCCAACTATGAGAATGTCGCAAACGACTTTGGGTTCCAGGCAGCAACTCACGTGTGGTTCAATTACGATAAACCCACAGTGGATCACAAGCAACTGATAGGTCTTGTTCGAGATCGCGTCCAAAAGCTATCTGGCAAAAAAGTCGTGATTGGCGACTCCCACGAAAATGAAAACCAGGTTCACATCATGCCTATCGAAGGCATTCGGGCGGTCATGCTGACAAACGCTAAACGCTGGATTTGGGTAATCAGTCAGGTTCCGTTGCTGGCAATGGTGATTGCCGGCTTTGGGGTAATGAATGTCATGTTTGCCGCCGTACGAGCCCGCCGGTGGGAATTGGGTGTTCTCCGTTCGATTGGTTTTACTCGCGCAGTCCTTTGTCGATCCATCATTGCCGAAGGACTACTCGTAGGAATAGTTGCCTGTTTCATTGGCTTGGGGTTTGGTATCCTGGCTGGATGGTGTGGTTGCGCTTTCGCTCAGCATTTCAGCTTTTTCGGCGGGCTGCATCCCCCATTAGTTATCCCGTGGAAACAAATCAGTTTTGGGTTAGTCTTTACCCTTCTCCTCGCATCATTGATCGCACTCGTTCCCGCATTCATCATGATTGGGGGAAAGCCGTTGAAGCTGCTTCAGGAAGGACGAAGTGCTTTTTGAATCCTGCTCCTTTTCTCTTCCATCGGCTGGCGATTGCTAAGACCGCCAGCAAAGGTACACACAGAGCCGTGATAAGCCAAATGAGTTGTGTGACTATTCTCCCTCCTTCACCAAAATACCCTCCCGCCTGACAAGCATGTAGATGAATACTCTTTTGTATACCTCATAGTAATCCAGTTATTCCAAGTATAGCAACTGGATCCACCTTGTAGAGTTTGCAAATTGCCAGAAACTCAAGAATGTCGAGCCGTCTCTCACCTGACTCAGCTTTCGAGACAAAAGAAGCATAAGCTCCAATGCGTCGGGCAACCTGTCCTTGGGTGAGCCCTGCATTCTCTCTTGCTTTGCGCAGTGTCTGCATCAGCTTTCGGTATTCATTCGTTTGTGCAGATTTCTTCATTAAGCGACCTAGGAATTGGTCGCAGGTTAATGCATGGCATACAATTTCCCAAATTGGGAAATTACTCCTGCTGGAGTTTGAGACAATGCTGGCGTTCCTAGCTTCGGAAATGGTCGATCTAGGCCGATGGGCACTCATACATCGCAACGACATTGCCGCATTGGCGCATGGAGATTGGGGTGCCTTTGCCAACTCACTGATTAGCAATCCGCAAGGAGCGATTAGTCGCCAAGGTAGTTGCTTGCTTTATCAACCAGAGGGTAGCGAATCGCAACTGCTTGGTTTCTTTGAACAGACGACCTCTCAACTGAGCGATGTTCAGGATGGACTTTCAACAGTGGCGGTTGGCCAAGCTGCCGTCACTTCATCAATCACCACTTTGCAAACTATCTCCATGGTTTCACTGGGCTTGTCCGCCATAACGCCATTAATTCTCATGGCCCAAAATCGGGCTATTTCTAATCGCATGAAGGCGCTCGAAAAGCAAATGGCGCTGCTGCATTTCAAATGGGATGCTGCTGAGGTAGCGAGGCTTGAGACAGCTTTAGAACTACTTAATCAGGCTCGAGGCCTTCATGAGAAGAACCCAACTGCAGCGACTTCTAGATATGAGCATGCATTGAAAAGTTGTCTGGACTCGATGAAGTACAGCGCCAAAATGCTCAGTAACTTGGCCTCGGAAAAAACATTGGCCAAGCAGCAGCTCAGGCAGGTCGCTCTCCATTTAATGGTGGCAATATTGGGTGCTGCTAGTTGTCAAGTTGGCCTAGGTCAGGACCAGCTAGCTTTCTCGCAATCCCAACATGAGATGGCATTATTGAAGGACTCACTAGGGCTCTACTTTGTTAAATCAGTAGATAACAATCCGGGAATCTATTTGTTACCTGGATTGGCTGAGCATGGCATTACGCTTGATTCATTAACTGCTCTTTATCAACAAGCGGAACTTGCCGGGATCATCAAAAAATCAGATCGGCTCTCGGCCTCATCGTGGTTTGAGGATCACCGGGAAAAGCTATTCAGCACAATTGCTCCATGGTTTAAGAAGTCTTACCTGGAATATAGAGTGCAGTTCTGTGAAACCAGCTCGTTTGTTGAAGAGTTCAATCGGATTAAAGGCCTGGAACGCATGGTTGGTGAGCTCTCGAAACAAGGCAAAAGAAGTAGCGCCGTGTTAGAAACGCTAGTACGAGAAGCCACACGTATGCATAAGGATGGCAAGGACACCATCTTTTGGGAGTTAACTAATAGCTAAAAAAAAAGATACCCGACCCGCAGGAGTGCGGGCCGGGTTAGTTAACGTCATGTCTCTTGATGGATAAGTGTAAGTTCTGATCTCTCCCCATCCTAACTGAGCGATTTCCTTTTGCCAGGTAGATGCAAAAGAGATCGTTTCATTTAGCAAAGTCGGAAATGCTGATCACTGACAGGGAGATTCTGTAGCCATCGTGCGAATAGATATACCATGAGACATGCTGAAAGGTTTGCCATCACCAAATCACTTGTGCTTCTATCTGGTTTATCAGTTACCAAAGCAGTTTCGTTGATCTCATAAGGCGGCTTCGTGCTGGTAAGAAGCCTAATTTCATCCGCTCCGAGTCTTGCTTCGCAAATAAAGTGGGCCGTTTGTTTTGCCCAACTCCCAGAGGATTTGTGCGAGGGTAACGTGCCGCCGCACAGGAAGACTGCATTCCTGTAGCCGAGCCTCCATTCTTGCAAATGCGACAGAAGGAATCGGCTGCGATAGGTTAGTAGTTCCATATGCGGGTTCAGCTGGTGAGCACTGTTGGCCACAGCATCGACTTTGGCTGAGCCGATGTCAAAATCCATAAATCCCTGTGTCAGATGTTTCCGAGTGACTTTGGCGGGATCATAAAGTGACATGTGCCGCACTCCGAGCGAAGCCAGGAGGATGGCAACGGCTCGCCCCATAGCACCGGCACCCACGACCACGGCGTGGCATTGATGCAAACGTTTGAGTGTGGGGAGAAGCATTTTTCTACCGTTCTTGTTAAAAGGCTGCTTCGTTTTTGCTTTCAAGGAACCTCCTTTGTGAAAGAGAAAACGTCTTCCAAGTTGCCGTGGAAGACGTTCGAGGATGTCATTTGTCGAATCGAGTGAATCGTCTACTGAATCACTTGGCAGGTTTGGCCTGTGGCTTATTGAAAAAGCCGATGATTCCGAAGACGATTACGCCGATGATAGCTCCGACCCATTTGAGCAGGCCCGATTTTGCCAATGCCACACCAGCAACGAAGTTAAGTTGCTTGTTGCCATACCATTGCTGGGCCTGCTTTTTGTCATTGGTCATCTGCCTGTTTGCTACGGCCGGACTCTGAGGGTCCCGGAAGAACTCATATTCTCTTGCCAGAGATATCGGTGGTTGTACCGCCTGACCGTTGAAACTGAAGATGTACCAGTCATGCACTTTCCAGCCCGATTGATCCATCAGATGGAAAACTCCTTCCATGGTCGTCAATCCTTCGGCATCGCGTGAATGTCCTCGATATCCGACGTAGTATCCGCCTCCTGCTTGTGCAGGGGCAGGTTGCTCAGAAGTGAGTTCCCATTTGGCATTATCTTCCGATCCAAACTCAGGTTGCGCAGCGAGCATATCCACAGCGGCATAGAGGTTTGGAGTGACATATTTCTTAACTTCATTGGCACTATTGGCCGAAAAAAAGGCTCGGCAGACCTGTTGCGGTGATAAGGAAGAACTGCTGCCTGAGTTACCCCAAACAAAAAAGATCACAACAGCCGCCAGTGCAAAGATAATGTACTTCGCGCCTTTTGAGGAAAACAACGATCCTCCGCTGGAAGCGGGAGCCACCGGTGTGGTGGGCAGCGGAGACGCAGAAGCTTCGGAGCCAGTGGCCAGTGTGGCAACCGGAGCAAGGGTTAACAGTTGATTAAGCGGCGTCCACGTTTGGGAGCCGACCAAGCTGGCTTTAGTAGTCCACGTGCAGTTGCCGGCCTGGATCTGAGAAAGGATTTCCTCGACGGGGTAAGGACCGACCGGTGCTTCGCCAGGCATCAGCCAGTAGAGGGGAGCATTCGGTTGCGACATGATTAGCCTCATTTCTCCAGTGATGTGATTTACAGAATGTCACTTATAGTCGATACACCGATAGTCTACATCACGATAACGTCGATGCAATGGCATGACGTGTTTCCGCGACTGACATCCGTGTTCGCTTTGGCTTTGTGGTGAAGACACTGCGGGAAAGGCACGCCCTCACCCAGGAAGACCTGGCTGAGAAGGCGGGTATCCACCGCACCTATCTGAGCGATATCGAACGGGGTTCACGCAATGTGGCCCTGATCAATATTGAGCGGTTAGCACAAAGTTTGTCGGTCAGCCTTCAGGAGCTCTTTAAGAGAGTCGATCAAACCTGATTGAGAGAAGTGGATAAGAGCCCTTAAGCTTACCCAAGGGGTATACTTAAGGGCTGAGGTAGCCAACGCAGTTCTTGCAATCACTTCAAGCTGCCTGCTGTTGCATAGTCGGGCGAAGATTGTGCATCCCTTGGGTTTTAGTCATGAGGTAAATGACTCCACCACCCAATAGTAATGTTCCCAAGGTGCCAAAATAGCTTTCGAGCAACATGGTGGAGAGCACAATGCCTGCGCCCCACCAAAGTCGCTGCGATTCCTTACGGAACAAACCAACGATACACGAAGAAACTGCGCCCAACAGCATCCCGATACGCATGGAACGTGATCGAACCGTGGCGAAGGCAGATTGGGCTGCCAGCACGGTAGCACCGGTATGACGTGTGCAGAACTGCTTCACCTTCTGAAAGACACTGCCGAACAGGTTCTGAATGCGTTTGAAAGCATTCTTGGCCGTAGCCCGCGCCTGCGCGAAGAAGCCCATACCAGGTTTTTCTGAAGGTGGTGTATTCTCGGCAGCAGCCTGGGGAAGTGCCTCAGCGAGAGCAACCTTGACGGCTTCTCGTGCTGCTTCTCCGACCGATGCCCGCACGGCATTGGCAACGGCACCATTCAGCGCATCGGCCAAACCGTCCAGGATGGTATCCAGCCTGTCGAGTTGGTGCGACAACGATTTCTTGAGGCGGCCGTTCATTCCGCTATGCATGGCAGTGGACATGGTTATCTCTCCAATAAAAGGCGATGGCACACCTCGATAGAAACACAGCACGCTTTTTCTCTTCACCGGCTCAGGTCTGGCATTACGCCTGACGGCTCACGGGCAAGGAATGACGTGTCATGTGGTTCAATGAAGCAGCCAACAGGGAAAAGCTCATCAACGCTGATGAGCCAGGGTTAGCGAACCAGCAGCAACAAGCTGACTATGGTCACGCCGCCGGCGATCACAGGTTCCACCCATGGCCTTTGCAGCCACTGGAGGAAGAGGCGGCCAGCGTGAGACAGGACACCGAACCATCCTTCATGCGAGTGATAGTTCGGTGTAGAAGAAGAGGTGTAGGCCAACCGTGGCGCGGAAGGAGAATCTCTATAGTCCTGGTAGTCATCTTCCTCATAAGCAGACTGAGGAGGTTGATGGCTGAAAGGACGATGAAGCTGATCTTCTATGGTCTCTGCCACGGTGCTGCTAATCATGCGGATCAGGCCGTAGCGGAGTTGGTACTGGAAGTTCAACAGTCGATCCACCAGTCGGGAAAGCCATTCGGCAAGAACCCGCCGTAATGGGCGGGATAGGGTGTCTAAATCGGGCATGTAGATTCCAAGATAGAAGGAGGGAGTATGGGGAGAGCCAACCTCTGATGATGGTTCTCTTGGCAGAGGACGCCAGCAAGTGCCACAGCTTTCGCAATGAGGCGGTCGAGGATAGTGCTTGCCATTCTCATCGGGGCAAACACGTATGCCGTTTAGCTGCGGAAGCGGTAAGGTGCGTAGCCTTTTGATGCGGAACAGCAGATCAACCTGGCGAGGCGGCAGATCTTCAGGATGTGTCATCAGCCAACAGAGCCGTACTGAAGGTGGCACCTCAGTAGGAATACCAGTGTCACGATCGCAAGAGTACCAAAGACGGGCATGAGAGAATCCTGCCATCTGATCGATGGTTTTCTTGAGCGAGGGCACCCGCCAGCAGCGGGTATAAGTGAAGAACAGAACATCAGGCAGCCACGCCATGACCCGGAGCCACTGGCGGGCATAACGAACACTGTAGAACTCGCCTCCCGTGTGAATGCGAACCACTTTTACGTCATGATTGAGAATGAAGTAACGCATTCGTTGGGCAAAGTCAGGTAGTCTCGAAAGTTCCAGGTTACGCTGATACTTGGCCTGGGCACTGGAGCGGTACTGGGCGTAGCGGAGGGCATAACAGTGACTTCGGCAGGTAGGCGTCATGCCAAGGCACACCTCAGGCGTACCAGAAGGCAAACCAAAGCCCCAGATGAGATCTCCTCCCAGCTTGCGATTACCGGGGGTGAGCATACGCAGCCTCCGATAAGAAAAACGCCCTGGGAAAAATCCCAGGGCGTTAGAGATAGAGTGATGCTGGGATCAGGAAGCTATCAGCTCCTGGCTCAGCAGATTAAACACCTGTTCAGGAGCAACAGGCATGCGTCGCAGCCATCGCGCAAATTGCCCGACCATCAGGCCGGCTGCTATATTGGCGGTATAGATCGTCGATTTTGCTGTGCATTCGCCTGCGTATGCTTCCCCTGCGGCGAAGAGGGTCGTTGGGTAATGACGATCAGTATTGGGAGCATCACAGGCGAGTACCCTGATCACCTCGGCGGCCATGCGGCCATCGCAGAAGAAATGGGCTTTTTCGCGGACCGACTCCCAGATCAGCTTGCGGGCGTCGATGGTATCGACACAGCAAAAGACGGCGATCTGTCGGCTGGTACTCCAATTCTGAACATGGGATTTGCGGAAGCGTTCAGGGAACGTGTGCAGTTCCAGTTTGGGAAATTGCTGTTTGGCCTGCTTGGCGACAGCATTGACCTTGGTAGAGCCCAAATCCGATTCCCAGAAGCCCTGGGTAGCCAGATTCTCCAGCTTCACCTGATCAGGATCGTACAAGGCCATACAGTGGATGCCGATGGCTGCAAGCTGTAGGGCGACCTGACGGCCAATCGCGCCTACGCCCACGACAATCGCGTTGCAGCTAGCCAGTCGCTCAGGAGGAACCAGATCGCGTTGCCGCTGGTTCCGCTTAGTCAGATCAACTTTGACTGTATTCAAGGAGTTCTCCCCAGTTTAGAAGGTCAGGATGAATGGTGTCATTTAACACTTCGGTTGGTTCTTCTTCGAGAAGTTCCGGGAAACCGAAAGGGATGGGTTTGACATGTTGCTCGTATTCCTGACGCCATTGGGCGAGGTGAGAATCGAGCGAAGTGATGGCAGGGAAGGTTTGCCAATCGACTGTTACGGGGATTTCGAGCGAACCGCCGGGTCCCGCGCTAAACTGCAGTCGAGCGTAGGTGGCGGAAGATCGGCTCAAGATCGCCATGACGGACCAGTCGCAAGCGCCAAACACCCGCCTGAAGGTAGCCTCATCGACGCCACTGGGTTTGGCGCAGTGCTCCCGGATGGCTATGCAGCCAGACGCGGGCGAATCGATGGGGACTGATTTGCGCGTCAGTCATCCGGTCAAACAGATCGGCCACCGCGGCATCGTCAAAGGCCACTGTCATGGCTGTAGCACGCTGGCCGATAACTAGAATGTCTTCCAGGTACAACGGGTCGTACGGGGCAGACAAGCCGAAGCCGGCGACTTCCGTGGGTCCGGCGTGAGCCAGGAACTGCCACTTCAGCCACGCCAGCGGCGAACACCGCAGCTTCAGCGCTGGCCGATAGAACTCGATCATGTTGTGATAGTCTCCTCAGGATTAATGGTTTGGAGTTCCTCCTCGTCCTGATCAACGCAGTCCAGGCAAACCTGTTCATCTTCATCGATCTCCTCGACTGCCACGATCTGGCCGCAACGTCCACAACTCGTGCGGCAATTCCGGCATAACGACTTGTCGTCTCGTTCTGAAGGCTCAAGGCATGCTTCGCAAGAGGAGCTCTTGCAGGAAGAACAGCCCTTGATGCACTCAGGGCAGTAGGTTGATGAGCAGGAAGAACAGGAACTAAAGCACTGATCACATAGCGAGTGCTGACAGCTTTCACAGGTAAAACTGTCATCTGGATTGATGGTGCGAGAGCAATCGAAGCAGGGGATGCCCTGCCACTGACTCAACTGAACGTAAGCCGAGCGACTGTTGTAGGTTTGCAAAGTGGAGAGGATCAGCAGATAGGCGTCGGTCAATCGCCCCGATTCGAGAGCTGACTTGATCGGCACCTTGGCATCGCCGGCACAGAGTTCACCATCCTTGACATGGGGATGAAACACACTGGGCTCGGTATTGGCTGGCTCCGGCTGGAGAGCCACGATCTGAAAGTCATGGATCGAGATGCTGGTTGATTTCTTGCGGAAATCGATGGCAAACGCCCCCAGGCAGATTTCGCCCAGCGTGATCACCGGCGTCTCCACACGCAGTTTGCCTTCCTCCGGCTGAAACGACACCCCATTAAACTCGGCATAGAGCTGTTCCACCTCCTCGTACCAATGACGAAAGGAGAGGTCTTCGTGATGAACGACCTCGTAGAAGGCATCCAGCGTACTGATCTGCTGTGCCAGGTTACGCAGAGCACGCTGCATGTCTTCCTTTAACTCTGGCTGGCATAGCACAAGGCCATGCTTATCAGACAGTTGGCAACGATACAGGGCCAGGCGTAGGCTTTCCCAGCGGGAAACCAGCAGCCCCCATTCATAAGACGCCTCTTGTAGCGTTCTATGCTGCGGTTGCCAGAGATGCTGTAGCCACGATGCGAGGCGAATCCGTTGGCGATCAATAATCAATGACGGCCTCCAGAAACAAGAAATCCTCGGCATCACGATGCCGAGGACGAAAAAAACTGATCGAGGATCACGCCCCCTCAATCTTGGTGGGTGTGAACGAAACACGATCGCCGGGCTGCAAGATTTGATCAGCACCGGCAGGCTGCCGGTTGACTCGAATCAAGTAATCCTGAGCACGACGGTCGGGGAGTTGCTTCTTGAACAACTCCGAAACAACAATCCCGTCGCTGACCTCGACATGGTCGGCAAAACCGCCCCCGTCATTGTTAATGAGCAAAATCTTCATGCAGACTCCCGGAAAAAAAGGGTAAATCAAGTCTCCCCAGTAAATCCAATAGAATAACTGGTTAGGCTGGGGTATGGGTTGAATAGAATGCTGAGAGCTAAGGTCCCGCAATCAGGTAATATGACACTTTCGAGCCCTAAATTTAGGTATGCCTGTATTAGTGTACATATTTATTTAATAATTATACATAGTAACATTAAAGTATACCATTAAACAAGTTCACCGCAGCAACATGCTTCCTTACTTCACTGAAACGATTGCCATCGCCTCTCCCTTGGTGTCCCATCCCGAATGTTGCTGGAAACGCCAGCATGTCTTGGGACATCCTTCCTTGCCTCCAGCATGATCTTCTCGACCAGAAGCTTAAGCAGTCGATGTTGTGCTTGTCGAACTTGCTGAACTGAGCTTGGTGGCTGCTTGGTTGAATCCATACTTACTCCTTGTGTAATCGGGTAGGAGGCGGGGTTACCCCCGCCGTCCTTCCACACCACCGTACGTACGGTTCCGTATACGGCGGTTCACGTTGAACACCACTTGATCTTCATTCGTTCGAGCAGGCTGACGAGGCCCTGTTCTTGTAGCCAACAGTTGGGGACCGCCTGGTTCATGTGGCTTTCGCCGGCATTCCACCATGGCCCCCTGCCGTTGGAGACGCTGGTCCAGGCTCGCGCCCGGTCCAGACCGCGTTTGATCAGTTCCAAGGCTCGGCAATAGCGACGTTTCCACTGACGCCACAGGATGCAGCGCAGTTTCCGACGTATCCACTGATCCAAGTCCTCGAACGCCTTCTTCACCTCGCTCTTGCCGAGTAACTCACCCAACCGATCAGTTTCGGACGAAGTCCCTTCAGCACCGTTCGCAGATTCCTGCCCCGAGCTTTCCGGAACTCCTGCCGCAGGCGACTCTTGAACCGTTTCACCGATTCTTTCGCCACCGCGAACCTCGGCTGATGATGATGCGTGAACGTGTACCCCAACAGCTTACGCCTTCAGGGTCGGCTCACCGCACTCTTGTCGCGATTGATCTTCAGTCGCAAACGCCTCCACAAGAAGCGTTCCACGTTCGCCAGCACCCGTTCACCAGCTTTCTGACTGCAAACATAAATGTTGCAGTCATCCGCATAGCGAACGAAGCGATGGCCACGACGCTCCAATTCCTTGTCCCACTCATCGAGCAGGATGTTGGAAAGAAGCGGAGATAAAGGAGAACCTTGCGGCGTCCCCTCGACTCGCAGACTGACGATGCCATCTTCCATGATCCCCGCCTGCAAGAAGCGGCGGATCAGCTTCAGAATACGCTTGTCCTTGATACGCCGTGCCAGACGGCTCATCAGCACGTCGTGATTGACACGGTCAAAGAACTTCTCCAAGTCCACATCGACCACCCAGCGGTGACCGGAGCCAATATGCTCCTTCGCCCGATCCAACGCTTGATGAGCACTCCGCCCCGGACGATATCCGAAGCTGGAGTCCGAGAACGTTGAATCGTAGTGTGACATCAAAGCCTGGCTTAGGGCTTGTTGAATCAAGCGATCGACAACGGTCGGGATGCCCAGCATCCGCATGCCTCCGCCGGGCTTGGGTATCTCTACCTTCCGCACCGGCGAAGGAACATACTTCCCGCTGAGCAATACTTCTTTCAGAGCAGGCCAGTGATGGCAGCACCAGGTTTCCAGTTGATCGACAGTCATCCCGTCGATCCCCGGTGCCCCCTGGTTCTTCACCACTCGCTCAAACGCCTTCTTCAGCTTCTCGCGGCTCAGCACCTCCTCCAGCGAAAGAGTGATCTCGGGTGCGGTGGTCTCTCTGCATGCCGTGTCGGTTTGACGCACCATCGAACAGCCATGGGCGATGCCGTCGCTTGCCTCTGCTCGCGGCACAAGGTTCGTCACTTGTTTCGGCGTCTCTGACAACATCGAATGCTCGGCACCTCACCGGCTCAACACGTTCGGCCCTTCGTGAAGCTGGCCCTTCACTACTAGGGCCTCGGCTGACTTCTGCGATGACTTCGATGCCCCTTGCGAAGCACCTGGCCAACCGGCATCATCGCAGACCTCTCAGGGTAAGACGCGTGACTTTCCTCCCAGACATCCGCCGCATCTACGACGACCTGATCTGAATGACATCGGGCTTTGAGTTTCATTGCCCTCTCGCCCACAGGCCTTCGCCTCGTATGCGATTCGTGTACCTCGAACCGGGAGTTTGCCTGCTGCTTCCTTCAGATTCCATCTCGCGATGGACACCCTTGCAGTTCAGCTAGGAGTTCCTGTCATCAAGGCCTCCATCGGGACTTACACCCGACCAGTCACTTCCTGACTCGCTTTCGCTTGCCAGTTCACTGGCGTCACTCAACTGACGCCACGCGCCATGCCTGACGCACAATGAAAAACTCGAACCCAGCACGCTGGGTTCGAGTCACGGTGGTTGAGTTATGAAAGTTAGGCTGCCTGAGTGTCGTCCAAAGGCCGGAATCGATAATCAGGGTGGAGATGACGCTTGAGCTTGGAGTCATCGCCTGGTGGCTCTGTCAACGGAACATAGGGATCGGTCAAGCCTCGTTCCTTCATCAACTTGTCCAGTTTCGCAGCTTGCTGTGCAGCCGTGATGGTGATACCCACGCTTTTAGCGGCCTCTGCTTCAGTCATCCTGGCCCGAAGCTCAAGGACCTGCTTGCGGAAGCTAACCCGCTGCGGTGGCTTAAACAAGTCGATTAACATTTCATGCCGAAGCAGCCCATCGACTTCACTCGGCACTGCGATCCCTCCTAGAAAGGGCACCAGGTTGAGGGTAAACCGAACCCGGTGTACGATCTTACCGCCATCACACAAGCGATACGGCACCACCACCATGCGTGGAATGAGCTTTTTCATGAGAACACCCAAATCAGGGGACTCATGAGACAGCTCACCTAAGGCACTACGCGCACGTTGGCGGAGCTGCGCCATCGTCGGGAACTCTTGCTCCTGGGCTCCGGCAGCTCGGAGCGATGTGAGCTTCAGCTTGAGTTGTAGGTGGTCAGTCTTCAGCTTTGCGATCTTCCTGCCGAGGATGTCGTCGTCACCCGTCTTGGCACGCTGGTCGTAGAGGTTCTCCAGCTCACGTTCGCTTGCCTGGAGTGCTTGCTCCGTCGCCGCCAACTCTGTTGGCCGCGACGCCCTCTTAGTGGCTTCCGTTTCACGCACCTGGGCCACGAAAGCTTCATCGAAGTCGGGCAGCTCCTCAAGCTTCGTGAAGACGGCTTCCAGAATGCGTTGGCCCGCCAGGATGCCGTCAAAGTTGACAGCATTCCAGCACATATAGTCACGCACGCCTGAGCAGACCATATGCTTGACGCCCAGGTGGCAACCCCAGTAGCAGAGACGCCCACAGATGCCACAGCGGATGTGTTGGCCCGGAAAGAGCGTCATCTTTCTCGCGACGCCCGCTCGTGGATCACTGCCGTCTACTGGTTTTCTTCCCATTCCTTTATGGGCTAACTCCAGGATGGCGTTCACTTCATCCCAAAGTTCACCTGGAACATGGGCCAGGTGAGGGCAGGGATAAAAGACAGGGCCCTCGGGCTTCTTCACCGAGATTCGCCGACCCGTTTCATGGTGTTTGATCGTGTGGCGGCCTCCACGGCGGGCAAAGCCTTTCAAGAGCGGATTCGATACCAGCCGACGCACCATTCTAGTGTCCCATCTCTTGTTCCGGTGGTAAGGTCCTGTTGGAACGTCTTTGGAGTTGAGCCAGCTCGCTGCATGGCTACAGTTGGGATTTTCCTGCAACCGTCGAAGCAATTCGAGAATTGTCGGTGTCAAGGCCTCATCCTTGAGCCAGTCGTCGTACCTCTCGGCTTCTTTAGACACAATGTAACCGAAAATAGGCCTTGCCATGCACTCGCCTAGCTTCCGGAAACGGTTCATCATCTTCTGCTTGAGCCGCTTGCTCGTGTGAGCATTGTGGCCGACGTGGTCGCGACAAGCACTAATCACGTCTTCTTCCCAACTGGCGTCAGCAGTGTCTATGCAGTCATTGGGAGCAACGACGCGGACACTGTGATCTACCGCCAGCCCGCATAAACGACCTGCTTCAGTGCTTCGAGCAAGCCGTCCTAGGTCCTCGACAACCAGTAAATCGAGCACTCGTGATCGAATGAGGGCTTCAATTTCGCTCAATTCAGGGCGATCAAGTCGTTCTCCTTTACCTTTGGTTGAAATGATGTGGTACTCTGGGGTACCAGCATCATAATAAAGCCGCGCTTCTTCCTTGCCGTGATCAACCTGGTCCTCCAGGCTCATCTCTTTCTGATTTTGACAGCCGCTAATCCGTGCCACAATACCAACATGGAATGTATGGCCGTTACGGGGTTGCATCATGCGATTAGACATCACTGACATCCTCCAGTATGGGAGGTGCCTTACCGATTGAACGAATGGCACAGTGTGCCAAGCTTCCTGACGTTTCCTGAGTGTTTCTGACTTCAGCTGCAACGTCCTGATGACATGCAAGATTTGGCAGGCCAACAGGTTACGAACAAATATCCTTTAGTGGTAAAGAGTTACGCATTCTGCATAATAGAAGGCGAGGCTCCCGCCGAGCTTCTAGCGATCACAAAAACGGCTCGGCAGGAGCCTCGCCCTCCCGGCCTATTCAACTACTACTTCAACTTGACCACCAAGAGTTCCCGATCATCTCTGGCAAAGATCATCCCCTGGGCATACGCCGGGTGGGCCCAGGTGTGCCCGCACAGCTTCGCCCTCGCCAGCTCTTTGTACGCCTCAGCGTTCGGCTCAAACAGTACCAGGTCGCCCATCTCTTCAAGCATCAGCAGGTTATCCTTGGTGCTATACACCGTGGCGTGATACTGCCCGACGCTGGCTTTCTTCCACTTGCTCTTGCCCGTCGTTGGGTCGACACATTGCAGCGCCGCCACTGGTGAACGAGCCAGTTGACCGGTGACAGCATAGAGCAGTCCACCGGACATGACCGGAGTAGCGAAGTAACAGGTGAGGGCCCCATTCTTCCACTCACGGTTAGCGGTCACCGCGCCTTCTTTGACTTCCACTTTAATACCCATGCTGCCAAACGTCACCGACGCGGCAAAGAGTAGATCGCCCATGCGTACCGGAGTGGTGGAGCTTTCGTTGAGCAAATCCTTCAGCGGCACACGGAAGTACTCCTTGCCCGTCGCCGGATCGAGCCCAACGACAGCCGCCTGAGTCTGAAACACCAGCATCATCTTGTCGCCGAACTTCGTGCTCATCGGCGAAGAGTAGCTTGCCTTGTCGGTGCCCGACTTCCACACCAGCTCGCCCGTTTCCTTGTTGTAGGCCACGATGCTGCCCTCGCTGCCGCCCGGCATCACGTAGACGTTCTTGTCATCGACCAGCGGCGAACTGGAAACGCCAAAGGTCAGGTTCTTCGCCTTGAACTCGGTGAGCGTATCCTTCTTCCACAGTTCTTTGCCCGTCGCAGAATCCCGACAGATAAGCACACCTGTCACGCCATAGGTGTAGAGCTTGCCTGCTGAGACAGCGGGCGTCGCTCGTGGCCCGTTGCCGAACATACTGGTGAACGCTGCCCGGGGGCTCGTCTGCTTCCACAGTTCCTTGCCCGAAAGATCCCAGGCGGTGATCATTTCCTCATCTTTGTCTTTCACCTTGGAGTGAAGGTAGACTTTGCCGTCGGCGACGATAGGAGAACTATGTCCCTCTCCCACCGGCACGCGCCAGACGACATTGAGATCACCCTTCCATGGAGCGATGGCTGCGTCAATCGACCCATTGCGATTCGGTCCCAGCCACTGCGGCCAGTCCTGAGCGGTAATGAAGGTGAAGGAGAGTAGACTCAAAAGCAGCGACATGAGGGGACGCATGATGAATATCCTTGGGAAGTGATTGCTTCTGTTATATGGCAACTATGGTAGTCATCACGCTCCGCATAATGGTTCGAGTGCAATTGTCACAATTCATTCTCATCGCTTCCTCACGCCGAGCGTGAGGGCAACTCTACTTAAACAACTGCTGCGCCCAACCGCCGCATGCCAGACACAAGCCCCCCAGGGCCGCCCCAACGAGTGCGCCACCAACAGCCATCACCGCATAGATCGACCAACGGCCCCGACCTGCCAGTTCGTCGGAAGCCTTGCCCTCGATCAAGTCATCGGCATAGACCACCCGTGCCATCATCAATCCCACAATGACCAGCGAGGCAATTCCCACGCTCATCCCCAGGGGCGGCATCGGCTGATTCTTCGCCGCGACCCGAATGGCGATCATCGGAGCAGCCACCACCGCGCTGAGCAGCGCCAGCTCGCCGCCCCAATGCATCAGTCGGCGTGTCAGATCATCGCCATCCCGGCGAATCGCCCGCAGCGCCTGACCAGCCGCCTCGCCAATATCCTTGTCCGACATCAAGCTGCGCAGCAGCGTCTCGGCCCGTGCCGCCATCGGCCCCATGCGCTTCAGTTGGCCAAGCAGCGCCAATCGCATGGGCACGTCAGTCACATCGGTGGATCGTAGAGCATGCAGAATCTTGGTCACCGCCGGCTGCCCCCAGCCGCACAAGACTTGTTCCGCCATCTGGCGAATGCTGTCATCGGGATCGTTCAGCAGCGAAACCACCGCAGCGACAGCATCCGCATCCGGTCGATCCTGTTGATGAATATTAACAAGCGACTTCTGCCGTTCTTCGACCGGTACTTCGGGAGCGAAGAGCGATTCGACATGCGTCAGCGAACGGGCACGAGTTTCAGGCTGCATGATGCAAGCATAGCTTATTTTCAGTGGACATCACGCTCATAGTTGCCATCACGCTCCGCGTGATGGGGCGGAGATTAGCTGCCAATGCTGATAGTAATGGTGTAACGACAAGCCCCCGCCCCCTCACGCGGAGCGTGAGGGCAACTCTACAACCGCACCACAACGCCTCGTTCCGCCAGGTAGCGCTTCGTTACCGGTACCGGGTACTCGCCATAGTGAAAGATGCTCGCTGCCAGGGCCGCATCAGCCTTGCCGGCTGTCAGCACTTGAAACAGATGCTCAGGATGTCCGGCACCCCCCGAAGCGACTACTGGTATCGTCACCGCCTCGGCAACCAACCGGGTCAGTTCGACTTCATACCCATTCTTGGTGCCATCGTTATCCATGCAGGTGAGGACAATCTCTCCCGCTCCTAGTCGTTCCACTTCCTTTGCCCAGGCCACCGCTTCCAGCCCCGTGGGTGTACGGCCCCCGTGGGTGTAGACTTCGTACCAATCATCGACCCCCTCACCCCTAACCCCTCTCCCTCCGGGGGAGAGGGGAACCAGACCTTCACCCCTCTCTCCGTGATCGGAAGGAGCTCGTCTTTCTCCCCTCTCCCCCCCGGGGAGAGGGGCTGGGGGTGAGGGGTTTCTACTGAGCGCAGCCTTCCTGTTTCTTCGAGGATCGATATTCACGACACACGCATTCGACCCAAACTTCCGACTGATCTGCGTAATGAGCTCCGGCGTCTGCACTGCTGACGTATTGAGACTCACCTTCTCCGCCCCGGCATGAATGAGCCGAGTCGCATCCTCCAGCGTCCGAATCCCGCCGCCCACACAGAACGGCATGAACACCTCTTCCGCCACCCGGCGAACGAGGTCAGCCATGATGTCTCGCCCTTCGTGGCTGGCGGTGATATCGAGGAAGACGAGTTCATCCGCCCCATCGCGCTCATACTGCTGGGCGATCTCAATTGGATCGCCGGCATCGCGCAGGTTGATGAAATTCGTCCCCTTGACCACCCGGCCCCGGTTGACATCCAGACAGGGAATAATGCGTTTGGCGAGCATGAGATGAGTATAAGCAAAAACCCCCGGTGAAGCACCGGGGGTGTGTTGACAAGTGGTCTGTCTGATAGAGTCTTAGTCACGCATCGACATGAAGATCTGAATGATATACCAGAACAACGTGGCGACGGCTGAGAAGATGGCCAGCGAAGCACCGACATACTGGGTCGTTCTATAGTGGTGCAAAACATTCGAGGTTTCATAGAGAATGCAACCGCACATCAGAACGACCATCGCGATAGCAAACCAGATTCCCAAGCTCATGAGTCCAGCCATGCTGAGGGCAATGAGTCCCAGAGCGACAAGGAGGAGTACGTTCAATCCGGTTCGCATCCATGAAAAGTCAGCTTTTGTGACAAAGACACTCATGGTCAATCCACCTGCAAGTGCCAGCGTTAGCACGACAGATTGAGCAAGAACCCCTTCATAGCGCAATTGATTCGTACAAAACCAGATCAAGGGCCAAAACACAAATGCTTCAGCGACTGTGAACAAACCCAATCCAAGGTATTGTGTAGCGATAGATGTTGTGGAGTTGGCCATTCGTTGAGCGATGAAACCTGCCAGCATGTAGATGGCTATGACAATAAACCAGCCACCACGAGTAAACACCAAGTTCATCATGGCCTCATTAGGGCCAAAGTTCACCAATGCGGCTAGTAGCACAGCAAAGGCCACTATCGCCCCCGCCACATGCAGGTACGTTTTCCGGATGAATGCTACTCGTTCACTTACGGCAGCGTCAGCCGCTACTCTCTGTTCCCAATTCATATCAGCTTCGTACACGGTATTCCTCCTTCTAAGGGATGCCGCTGAATATTGACGGTACCGTAGTAATAGTAAGCCACGACGAGGCGAAAAGCAATGATATTACCGGCCTGATATTACCAGCCCGAAGCGCTTGCGACGGAAGACTTTGCGATAGATCGCGCTCCCTCGCTGGCGAGTTGGGCTGTCAACCCGGCTACTCCTCCAGCTTCACCGGCTTGAGCACCTTGGGCGTCACCGCATCTGAAGTTACTATCACGGCATCACAGTGGGTACTCCCCATCTGCCCCACCAGCTTCCACGTCGATTCCGCGCTTAAACCCATGAAGGCGACAGCACAGCGCTGGCCATTTTCAGGATGGGCACCCGAGACGATCAGCCCGGTTTGATCGGCGGCATAGGTGGCATCGCCGACTTTGAAACTGCGCTGGCCGATGGCGAGAGGGAACTGATTCTGCATCTTCGCCGTGACCGTGTTCGCTTCGGGGCGACCGACGAGGAGCAGGTTCTTGTCCTTCATCGCTTCGGGTTTCACTTCACTGTCTTTCATGATAACCGGGCGATAGTTGCCATACCGGCGGGCGATCACTTCCTGTAGCCGCTGGGCAGCTTCCTTGTTGGCGGCACTCTCGGCCTGAGTGCCGTAGATGATGACGGTGTCTTCGAGGTTCTTGTCGAAGCCGAAGATTGACCATTGGGGCTTGCTCAGGTCGGTGGGGGCAGCCTGGTTGACGTACTTCGAGAAGAACGGCTCCAGCGACTTGCCGGTGACTTTCTCCAGATGAGCGCGGAAGTCGGCGGTGGCGATCTCCTTGCCGGCGTTGGTCTTACCGAATTGATTGAGAGCATCATCAAAGGCAGTGGCCCCAAGAGTCTCACGCAGTTTGTGCAGCACCAGCACACCACGACCGGTGGCCTGATCATATCCATCGTTCTCGCGGGGATCGAGTTTCAATTGACTGAGGGCGGTCTCCCTGCCGAGCCGCTGGGTGGCCATGCGGTACTTGATGGCGTGGGCATAGAGGGCGAGATTGATGGCGTCTTTGTCAGTCTTCTTCTGCTTCATCTTGCTGACGATGCGTTCGTAATCGGCGAAACCAGTGGTGAGCCAGACGTCAGCATCAGTCTTGGGAAGGAGAGTGCCATTCCAGGATGGATTACGCTCGGTAACCACGCTGTCTTCGTACTCATCAGCATCGCCATCGGCAGAGGATGCGACGGCAGTCTCCGACCAGGCGCGGGTAGTGCTTTTGACATCGCTGCCGGTCGTTCCTGCTTTGGGCTTGTCGCCGCTCAACATCGTCCAATCGTTAGAGACCAGCGGGGCGACTTTGAAATCGTATCGCTTCTTCTCGTCATCGGTGGGTTCCCACGTCTTGCCAAGTGGCGGCCCGAACAGGCCCCACGACTTAAACTCCTTCGCCAGGGCGCTGGTCGTGAACTTCACATCGAGCGAGGGATAGGCAGCCAGCGGGGCGGTGGTGAAGGCTTTGAAGGCGAACGATTCGTCGATCTTTCCCTTGTTGTCGTCGTAGAGTTTGAGCCACATCTTATCCCGCTCCGAAGGGCGGAAGGTGGTGTTGAACGGGCGGCAGTTCAGGCAAGGCTGGGTATCAAGCCGAACCTGCAAGTCTTTGGTGTTGTTGCAGCCCCAGTAGAAACCGGGCGTGTCGCCTGGCCATTCGTTCTTGCTGCTGCGCCAGAGCTTTTTCTGATTGGTGCCCATTTCGAACATGGCGATCTCGTTGGTCTTGGAGTCGCCGATGAGCCATTCGTTGGTGTAGAGGCCGTTGTTTTGTCCGCTGAGTTGCTCGACGCATTCGTCGATGTTCTGAGCGTACTGCACCGCTTTGCGACACCGGGCAGTGAGTGACCAGCCATTGACGTTGAACGGCGTTTGCGAAATGGTGGTTTCAGAGAGGATGAGGCCCTTATCGTTTTGGTAGTAGTCGGTGCCGCTCATGATGCCGCCCGGATTGGTCTGCATCATCACCCTGTGGCCCTTTTCGGGTTTGACATCCAGCCAGACGTTGAACCAGCGTGAAGAGTACTGGTTCCACATGGTGATGTGGCCGATGACAAGCTGGCCATCTTTGGTAGAAGGCCCCGTGGCGGCGAAGGCGGAGCAATGGCCCATCGCTACCTTCTTCTGCCGAGCGTAGGCGGGTTCCTTGAACTCCTTGCCTTCCAGACCATTGGGCGTGGCACCGAGTGCCGATTCAAGGAAGCCGAGTTCCACGGTGCTGTTGATCGTCACAACATCCAGAAAGTCGATGGATCGATCAAAGAGTTTAGCACCACTTGCGGCTGCTCCGTCGGCGATGCCCTTCATCTCTTCAAGGAGTTCAGCATCGTAGCGTCGAAGGAAAAGTGCATCGGTCAAGGTTCGTAGCGATCTCCAACCATCGGAAGCCGACTTGGGGCTTTGGTAAAGCCCATGAGCTTCAGCGAACCCGGCAATCTCCTTGGCGAGTAGCGTTCCGTACTGGTAACCCCGTTCGTAAGGTTTGCCTTCGATGTGAACGACGATCCATCCCTGCTGCGGATAGCGATACGCCGGCCCACACCACTGCACCGAAGCGGGGTCGGGGGTGAAGGTGCGAGGCGGAGCAGCGAAGAGTGGGGAAGCGGCCAGAAGCACAAGCAGCAATGCAGAGCGCATGGGGTTCATCCAGCAGGGTTGGGAGCGATCAGTGGATTGTGACTGAGCGAGGGTGGGTTGGCAACTCATTTCAACAAGGTTTTCTCCCATTTGAGCATAACTGTCGAACCGATGGTATCACTCGAAGCTTTGAAAATTAAAGCTGACAGACCCCCCCATCAGCCTCTAGAATAGTACCCACTTTCATTTACTGTGGAACTCTCCCAGATGACTATGTTTAAATTGACCCCCCACGAGATCGATGCCCCTTTCATCGGCAGAAATCTGCCCGTCGCCAATTTGTATGAAGAGGCTATCCATCATGACCCCACTGCCAGGCTTTCCGGGGCGGGAGCGCTCGTTGCTTATTCTGGTGAGAAGACCGGTCGTTCCCCGAAGGACAAGCGCATTGTCAAACGGGAACCCAGTTCCGCCGATATCTGGTGGGGCAATGTCAATGTGCCGATGGACCCCAGCAGCTTCGCTATTAACCGTGAACGGGCCAAGGATTACCTCAATACCCGTGATCGGCTTTACTGTGTCGATGGTTTCGCCGGATGGGACCCCGCCTACCGTTTGAAGGTGCGTGTCATCTGTGCCCGGCCTTACCATGCGCTCTTCATGCACACCATGTTGATGCGGCCCAACAAGCTCGAACTGGCCAACTACGGCACGCCCGACTTCGTGATCTACAACGCGGGCGAGTTCCCCGCCAACCGTTTGACGGCGGGCATGACCAGCAAGACCAGCATTGATCTGAGCTTTGAAGACAAGGAGATGGTGATCCTCGGCACCGAGTATGCCGGTGAGATGAAGAAGGGCGTCTTCACCATCATGAATTACCTGATGCCCAAGCGGGGCGTCCTGTCGATGCACTGCTCTGCGACAGCTGACAAGAACACCGGAAGCTCATCGCTGTTGTTCGGCCTCTCCGGAACGGGTAAGACCACACTTTCCGCTGATCCCAAACGCATGCTCATCGGCGACGATGAACACTGCTGGACCGATCAGGGCGTCTTCAACATCGAAGGTGGCTGCTACGCCAAGACGATCAACCTGGCTCCCGCTTCGGAGCCAGACATCTTCCAGGCGCTGCACTTCGGCGCAGTGCTGGAGAACGTGGTTCTTGGCGATGACCGTGAACCCGACTTCAACTCTTCATACTTCACTGAGAATACTCGCGGGGCCTACCCGATTGAGTTCATCAAGAACGCCAAGATACCCTGCGTGGCGGGGCACCCGACCGACATCATCTTCCTCACCTGCGATGCTTTCGGTGTGTTGCCACCCGTGAGCAAGCTGACACCGCAACAGGCGATGTACCACTACATCAGCGGTTACACGGCTAAGGTCGCCGGTACGGAACAGGGCATCACCGATCCGACCGTCACCTTCTCACCCTGCTTCGGCGGCCCGTTCCTCGTCTGGCACCCGGCCAAGTATGCCGAACTGCTGGCCGAGAAGATGCAGAAGAACAAAGTCAACGTCTGGCTCGTCAACACCGGCTGGTCGGGCGGCAGCTACGGCACCGGTTCACGCATGAAGCTGGCCTACACCCGTGCCATTATCGATGCCATCCATTCGGGCGAGTTAGCGAACGCCCCGACGCAGAAGGACCCCATCTTCGGGCTGCACATCGTCACCGCCTGCCCCGGCGTTCCTTCCGCCAGCCTGATCCCCCGCAACACCTGGGAGAATCAGGCTAACTACGACTCGACAGCCAAGAAGTTAGCCGGGTTGTTCGTCAAGAACTTCGAGCAGTTCGCCGGCGGCGTCAGCGCTGATGTCAGAGCGGCCGGCCCGGCGGGAGTAGCTTCTACCGGGGCGATACAGATGGAGACGTGAGTTGTTTCGGGGCCAGTCGCTAGTAAGATGGTGGCAGTAATCTATGATACAAGTCACTTCCACCGCCACTGACCTCGGCCTCCGCCCCATCCCCGGCCCCGATCCCGTGGAACTCCCCACGAGCGACTGGTGGATGTACCTCATCCCCCTCGTCCTGATCGGCTTCCTCTGGTACTGGTGGTTCCGCAGACCCGTCAAACGGCAACCCACCGGCCATGATCGCCTCCTCCTCGCACTCGATGAGGCGGAGAACACCAGCACCGATGCCCGACTGCGCTACCAAACCTTGCATCACGCCTTGCGTGAATATCTGGCTGAGTTCGACGCTGGCTGGAAAACCTTCACTGCGGACGATTCTTTGCCACACTGGCAAAAACTCCTCCCCGAACAGGCACAGAAGTGGCACGCCCGATGGCAAGCCGCCGAGGCCATCGTCTTTGGCCCCGATGTCGTTACGGAAAACCAGGTGGCTGACTATGCCCGGGTCATCAACGAGCTCGATTTGGAGTTAACTACTGAAAATGAAAAAGAACTGAAACCCACCGATCTTGGCCGAGATGGAAACAAAAGCTGATTATCAAGCGAATAGATGATATCGGCAACCCTATATCACTGACTTGAATCGCTGCGCTGGATTGTAGCATCGTGCAACACTCTTGTAACAGTTACCCATGTCCACTAGTGTACATATTGTAACATGTTCCAGGGCCGTACGAAGATTTGCAGTGGCTTGGCCTGCCGAGGCTAGCCGTTTATGAGATGTTTGGTAGTTTAACGAGGAAAGTGCTGACTCATGGACGCCTTGGCACTTTACTTGCTCTATACTCAAGCAACCCCCTTTTGTGCAAGGAAGTACAATCATGCTTGTTCTCACCCGCCGTCCAGGCCAACGCATTGTGATCGATGACAACATTGTTGTCAGTGTCGTCTCCCTCAAAAACGGACAAGTCCGTTTAGGGATCGACGCCCCCTCCACAGTACACATAGTTCGAGAAGAACTGCAGGGCACCCCAGCTATCCCCGCTGCCATCAAGGCACGGTCCAGCTATGCCCTGGCTGTCAATTAGGTGTAACTGCTACGGTCTGAACGGAAACAAGCCCCACTTGTTTTCCGTGAAGACTTCGTCATGATGCGCCTGGCTGTTCCTGTCGATCAGCAAGAGCAGGAGATACTCTCTTTCGGCTCTTTGTTGGCAGGGATGCTGCAATGATTCGTCCGCTGTTCGTTGTTTGCGCAGTCGCTTGCCTCGTCTTGAGCACTTCTGCGACCTATTCCGATGATAAAGCACCCACCTCGCCGCAACCGGTCTATGCCGGCTGTTTTGATGCGCCGCCAGCTTGCCCCGCCATCGTGCCGTGCCTGCGGATTCAGGGCAAGGTGCTCGATTTCACTCAGAACCATGGTCGTGATCGCCGAATCTACTCGCCGAGCCTGTGCGACAAGCGCGATCTCTATGTCTATCTCCCCCCCGGCTACTGCCCTGAGAAACAGTACCCGCTGATGATCGTGCTGCATGGCATCTTGCAGGATGAGCGGGCGTTTCTTGATTGGGTCGTCAAACCGCTCGATGATGCGATTGCCAAAGGTTGCCTGCCCCCCATGATTGTCGCTGCCCCCGATGGCAGCTTCACCGGCGACCCCAACCCTTGGGACGCCGGCAGCTTCTACATCAATGGCCCTCGTGGCAAGTTTCAAAGCTGGATCGAAGACGACCTCTGGCACTTCCTGACCTGCAACTTCTCAATCCGCCCTGAAGCCAATGCCCACGTGATGGCTGGAGCTTCCATGGGTGGCGTCGGTGCCTTCTGCATCGGCCTCAAACACCCCGAACGCTTTGGCAGACTCGTTGGACTGATGCCCGCCCTCAACCTCCGCTGGATGGATCAGAGCGGCAACTACATGGCTCCGTTTGACCCAAACAACTGGGGCTGTGCAATGGCGTCAATGACCCGAACGAAGTGATCGGCAAGTTCGGGCCGCTGAAGATACACGTCAAGGACATCCTCATCCCCGCCTTTGGTCGAGGCAACTCTGCCATTATGCTGGCCAGTGAAAACAATCCCATCGAGATGATCGACCGCATGAAGATCAAGCCGGGTCAGGTGGATATGCTGATCACGATGGCGGGCAAAGATAACTTCAACCTCGAAGCGGGAGCCCAGAGCTTCATCTACCTCGCTGAACGACGAGGCATCCACGTCGATACCTACACCATCCCCAACGGCGGCCACAACGTCAGCACCGCCCAGAAAATGATCCCCGTCGTCTTCGATTGGATCAACAGTAAACTCAGCCAGTTCAATCAATAAGTATTTCTCCCCTCTCATCTGGTCTGGCTCCCCTCTCCCCTGGAGGGAGAGGGGCTGGGGGTGAGGGGGAGCATGGTACCTGCGCCCGTCTCCTATCACTGTCTATTTCGTCCGAAACCCCTTCACCCTCGTGAACAACACATAATTGCTGTCGTGCTGATTGTGCGCTCCATCGAAGGCGTCATCGAACGCCGTCCGCACCACCGCAACAATATCATCCCCCTCGAAGAGCCAATCGACATACTGGAAGCCATGTTTTTTGATATTCGGGGCCTGCATCAGTACCCGGGTCTGTTCCCAGTGACGCAGATCGCTTGACTTGAGCAGTGCCAGCGTATTGCGGGTCATGGCTGCATTGCCACCCTGAAACTCAGTGGGCACCGCATTAGCTAGTGTCCAGTAGTGCTTGCTGACTGGGTCATACCGGATGACAAACTTCTTGCAGCCACCTGGGAAGTCGATGAACCCGGTGGCGGTATCGAACTTCGCCTCTTTGCCATCAGCAGAGACGTCAATCCACGCTGCCTTCTCCTGTTTGTCTTTGAAGTCGACTCGCAGCATGATGCCCATTTTCCCGGTGGGATCGAGCACAGCATTGCCTTCGAGCCAGCCGCCAATGCGGTTATGGAGCCAGGTGGGATCACGTCCCAGTCGGTTGCTACTGGTCCAAGACTCAGCTTTAAGCAGATCAGCATCCACCGGGGCCGACATCATGAAACTGCGAAAGTGGGCACCCCAGTTGCCCGGCCCCTGAGCATCTTCCATCGCCCGCCAGAGTCGTCCTTGATGTTCCACGACGGGCATTGCCGAGGTGTGGTACTTGCCGTCAGCATGAAGCAGGCCCGTGCTGCTATCCTTGGGATCGGTCCAGGTCTTACCAGCATCGGTTGAACGACGGATGACTACATGCCCATATTCTTTGCTGGTGCCCATCAGGTACAGCACGCCACGATGGATGAACAGCCCCGACCACCACTGCCCATAGATGGTTGCCCGCTTCTGCCATGTCTTGCCTTCATCCTTGGAGACGAAGATATGGGTGATATCCTTGCTGCTCCCCGGCCCGAACTCATCGTGGCTGACGAGATACTCGTCGCCCAGCCGCACTAAACTGGGCGATCCCAGGTAAACCTTGGAACTGGCCGGTGAGTAGGTGATGACCACACCGGGGGGCGTGGGTTTGGTTGACGTTTGCCAGCCAGACAAACAGATCAACATCATCCATGCAAGTGACATTGTGCTTCCCCATGATTCTGATCGCTTTCGACGAGACAGTCTACCATCACACCTCGCTCACCTACAATAAGTAAGTGCCATGACAGCCTGAAGCGCTAGCGAGGGAGGACCTCGCGATTGCACGCGCCCCCTCGCTTGCGCTTCAGGCTGTCATGGTGATGTCCGCTACTATCTTCTAGCTCCTATCTCCTAGCTACTAATACCCATGCCCGCCAACACATTCGGCGAACTCTTCCGTGTCACCACTGCCGGCGTCAGTCATGGCCCGGGGTATCTCTGCATCATCGATGGCTGTCCGGCGGGGTTGGAACTGAGTGTTGATGATCTGCTGCCCGATCTGCGTCGCCGCCGACCGGGACAGTCGAAGATCGTCACCCAGCGACAGGAAGATGATGCTCCCGAAATCATGTCTGGCGTCTTCGAGGGCAAGACCGATGGCACTCCCATCGGGCTGCTCTTCCGCAATGCCGATCAGCACAGCAAGGATTACGACGAACTCAAAGCCCTCTATCGCCCCGGCCACGCTGACTTCACTTTCGATGCCAAGTTCAGCTTTCGGGATCATCGGGGTGGTGGTCGTTCCAGCGCCAGAGAGACGCTTTGCCGAGTCGCAGCTGGGGCGGTGGCCAAGAAGCTGTTAGCCAGGCAAGGTGTGCGTATCGTTGGGTATGTCTCGCAAGTGGGCGAGGTGATGGCCAGCGTGAACGATCCAACGATGGTGACGCAGGATCAGGTGGAAGCGAGTATCGTTCGCTGCCCCGATCCCGGTTCAGCCGGGCGAATGATCGAACTCATTGAGAAGGTTCGCAAAGAACAGGACAGCATCGGCGGCACCTCGACCATCGTGGCTACCGGCGTACCCGCCGGCTGGGGTGAACCGGTGTTTGATAAGCTCAAGGCTGACCTGGCCAAGGCATTGCTCTCCTTGCCTGCCGTCACGGCCTTTGAATATGGTGCCGGCTTTGCTGTGGCGACGAGTCGGGGGAGCGCTAATAACGACACCTTCATCACCAAAGGCAAACGCATCGGAACGGCTACCAATCGTCATGGCGGAATGCTTGGCGGCATCAGCAGCGGCGAACCGATCATCCTGCGAGTAGCGATCAAACCCACCAGCAGCATCCCGCAGGAACAATCCACCGTGACCCAATCGGGGGAACCTGCGACAGTACGTGTCAAAGGGCGGCATGATCCCTGCCTGTTGCCCCGCTTCGTCCCCATGGGCGAAGCCATGGTGGCGTTGGTATTAGTTGATCATTGGTTAAGGCATCGTAGCCGAAGTCTCTAATGGGAGGGCGAGGCTCCTGCCGAGCTTGCAATCGCTAGCGGCTCGGCAGGAGCCTCGCCCTCCCGGTTTCTCAACTCCGCATATCACTTCCCCGGCGTTCGGGATTGAGCAGAATGCCCAGCACCCGTTGCAGGTAGTGCGTAATCCGCAGGGCAAACACGAACCCCACCATGCCTAGCACGATCAGCAGGCACACCAACAGTCGAAACCAGTTATCGCCCCGTGAAGCGTTACCGATCATCACGATCATGAGCGCGCCGGAGAGGGGAATCACGCCGGCGAGCACCTGGAAGAGCAACAGTCGAGAAGGTAGTCTCTTCAATTCCTGGCGAAGCGATTGATCACCTTGATCTGTCGCCCCGCACAATTGGGGTAACAGCACGCGCAGCACCACATACTGCGACCCTAGATAGCAATAAGTGATGGCGATCAGTCCCGAAAGAGTGAACGAGATCAGAAAGTGAATGAACTGTTCGGAGTTCAGCGGCTCGCCGAACCAGTGAACAACGCCAGAGAAAATCGGCCCGCCCGGCAGCCAGCCGATGAGCGACCCATAAATCGACCAGGTAGCCAGGAAGTTGATGCGATGGCGCAGCCCGGCAATGTCAGCCGATGTGACCAGCCGACCATCGTTCAATTCGGTCCATTCCTTGTGACGGCGATAGAGCAGCCAGGCGGTCAGGCCCACGAGAACGGGAAAGGCGATGGAGTTGTAGACGATGACGATCCCATCAAAAGCCGTTCGTTGAGCAGGGGTGAAGTCGCCGACGATCTGGATGAGGTTGTACGACCAGTTGACGATTGTGGCGAGAATGTTCGTGAACGTCGGGATGAGCAACAGCGAGATAAACGGATGGCGATGAAAGTACCCCATCAAGGGTGCGGGCGGCGGCAACTGATGCAGCGAACGAAGATGCAGCCTGCAAGTATCCAGGGCCTGACGAAGTTCAGCGGCACTGGCGTAGCGTTCGTCGGGGTTGGGGGCCAGGCACTTGCGGATCACCATATCGAGGCTGAACGGAATCGTCGGGATGTGCTTCTGCAGAGAGTCGACCGGTACTGACCGTTGTTGTGCCAGAGTCTGATACGCTTCGGACATCGAGGAGGAACGACTGAGGTCGCAGGAGTAGGGGCGCATTCCCATCGCCAGTTCGAACAACACCACGCCCAGTGAATAGACATCGCTGCGGGCATCGACCTTGTTCCAATCGTCGTCCTCGCGGGAAATGAAGGCTCGCAGTTGTTCGGGCGACATGTAGGGTAGCGTGCCGCCGACCTGAGTTTCTTCCTCTGAGGTAGAGCGGGTGGCGAGGTTAAAGTCAGCCAGGAAGGGCCTGCCAAACGGGTTGATCAGAATGTTGGCGGGCTTGATGTCTCGGTGCAGGACGCCTCGATCATGCGCGAACTCCAATGCGCTGCTCAGGCGGGCCCCGAGCCAGCAGAGCGCTTCGTGGAAGGTGCCCTCAGCGAGCAACTGTCTTTCTTGTAGGGCGCTGGGATGAAACTCGGCAGCTTGATGACTGACTCGTTCCAGGGCCGCCAGGAAGTCAGTCCCTGTTCCTCCAGCCCGGATTTCGGGGGTGAGTTGCTTTCCCACATCAGCCAGCGTTGCCCCGGCGACATACTGCATGCACAAGAGTCGTGCCTGCCTTGCTGCGATGACCGTTTCAGAAAAGACATGGACAATGTGATCATGTTCCAGGCTGGCCATCGTCTGGGCTTCATGCCCTTTGTTGGGGCCTACTTTCAGAGCAACCTGACGACCCAGCGAAACCTGCCTGGCGAGGTAGACCGTGGCGAAACCGCCTTTGCCCAGCTCACGAACCAATTCAAAATCGTCGATGCGGTCGCCGACTTTGAGCTCGGGGATACTATGGCCCTTGACCGGGGCAGCATACGTCGGGGCGGCAAACGTCGACATTGACGAGGACAAATTGATCCCCGTGGGCGGTGACTCAGCCTCGGCGATGACAATCACCTGTCGCTGAGTGGGCTCCTCTGATGGCCGGTCTGATCTCATTCCGACGAATTCCCTTGCTGATATCGTTCCAGGGCTACCTCACAATATTGTACCAGCTTCAGATCGACCAATTCCTCGTGAAGTGCTACGACTGTCGGATCTTGTAGTGAATGCACCACTTGATCAAGCAACAGGTCGGCAAACTTCTCCCTGGCTCGATGCAGGCTTTGCCTAACTGCGGCAGCAGTCATGGGCTTGCCCAGTCGTTCTCCGAGCGCCTGAGCCATCGCTTCAGAGCGATCATCAGGATGATCACGACGATAGGTAAGCACCGTGAACCAGGGTTGTCCAGTCGCCTTCTCTTCCGCTTCGAGGCTCGACCACGCTTTAGCCAACAGTTCAGCTCGCCATTCTTCTTGGAAGGCTGCGTCAGCTTCAGGGGTCGAAGAAGCTGAATCGACAGGCTCCGGCAGTTCTGAATGCCAGCCTGCCGGCTGTCTCTTTTTCTTTTGATGCTGATCAGCGAGCAGGTGAAAGATCACGCCCTTTAGGTAGTGACGGAAGCGGCCCTTCTCCGGGTCAGCCCCTTGCAGCCCGCCCTGAAGGAACTTGATGGCGAACTCCTGATAGAGTTCATCAGCCTGTTCCGGGTTGCGGGTACATCCCAGTAGATACCGGCGGATAGCTCCACCATATCGATGAAGAAGCCGTTCCTGGGCGGCCCGCGCTTGTTCCGGGCCATCCGCATGGGCGTTCCGCAGAAGTGTCCAGCGAGTGACGATTGCGCTGAGGCGATCTTGAATGAGACTGGGTTCGACGGCCATGGGCGTGTCCTCCTGATGACAGTCTAGCATTAAGCACTGATACTGCAAGCACTTAGGGTGAGATGCCTCTAGGGTTCTTTGTGCATTATTGCCGTTGGCGCTCATAACGGACAGATTCTTTCAGGATTTCTGTCACAACGCTCCTTGAGTCCTGAACAAGAGTCAGAAGCGAACGACATCAATGTGATGACGGGGCCTTCTGAAACAGACAACAACGCACTTAGGAGATAGTCATGAAGCTCTTCATCAAAGCACTGGTCACCGGGACCGCAGCCGCTCTTCTGTTCTTCATTGGAACAGGCATGGCTCACGCCGACAAGGGTGGCAAGGGTGGCGGAGGTGGTGGTGGTGGCAACCGGGTTGGTTCCTCGATGGCTTCCAGCCAGGGTTTGAAACTGAGCCAGAGTTCAGGCCAAACGATCAATAAGTCAGGTAACTCGCTTAACGTCAACAAGACGAACATCGCTCAAAACCAGACCAACAAGATCGGTTCCAGCCAGCTCAGCAAGACCCCCAGCAACCTTGGCAAGAACAATGTGGCCAGCAACAGCCTGAAGTCACAACAGAACAGCAAGATGTCGCAGCAGAGCTTCAAATCGAACCTCTTCTGTGGCTCGAACAAGTGCTACATCCCTACTTGTTGGAACTACGGTTGGAGCACTTGGGGCTGCTGGAACCCCTGGTTCTACCGCTGCTACAGCCCCTGCTATGACTACTGCTGCTACCCGATCTATGACTACTGCTATACGACACCGGTCTTCTACACCTACCAGCCTGTAGAAATCGTGACGACGAAGGTCATCGAAGTGGTTCAGCAGGCTCCGGTGGTCGAAACCGTCGCCACGACACAGACGACCCAGACCACTGAGACGACAGCTGCCGTGAAGCAACCCGCTTTCGACACCAGTGCCTTGACCAGCTCCGCTCTCCGTCGCTAATCAACCTCTGATCTTCAACAAGCCGCCGACCTTGCTCGGCGGCTTGTTTCGTTTATCCATTCCATTTTGTACGGTAGTTCTCTTCGAGGTACTTCAGTGCTTGGTTCAGTTTCTCAGCTGCTTTCGGATCAGTACTTTTCAATTGCTCGATTTCCTTGATAAAGTAGTCTTTCGCGCCTTGGTAACCAAGGATACACCAGATGACGCAGATAAGATTATTGTATCGGTGTCTAATACTAGCGCGTGTGTATGGTGCCAGACTCTCATTCTTTTCATCAGGGATATCGCTCTTAATCAATTCCCGCAATGTTGGGTCCAAAGCGGAATGGCCAATATTAATCAAACCCTTGACTGCTGCGAAATAATCTTCACATGGCTCCCTTCCTTTTGCATCTGTAGTGGAAGGCCTATTAGGATCAAGAGCAGGATAAATAATAAACTCAAGAAACAACGGAATCAGGCTGGGGTCATGCCATTCGGCAAGGATCGATAAGGCAACACGCCGGGATGAAAATTCCTCCTCTTCATTAGTGATCACTCCGTATTGTGGCGGCTCGCCTTGCTTAACTACATGCACTAAGTAGGGCTTCATCTTCTGTCGTCTATTACCAATGATGATGTTTAAAGCATAATTATAAGTCATTTTACGCTCAAACACTTTTGACGATTCGATGTATCTCCCGATGGATTTTCTTCCATAGTCTATCTCTGGTGATGAAGATTGCAGCGCCGGAAAGACAAGGATTGCCAAAAAGGATGCAGCTAGCATAGTAAGGTTCCTCTAAACAAGTGTGAGGGCCCGAAGTGCCACTTCAATCCAAATCACTAAGGTACAAATAAATTATTTATGGTAGTTGGTCTCAAGATGCCTTAATGCGTAACGCAGTTTACTTGTAGATTCTGGATCAGTCTTTTCCAGTTTCTTTATTTCCATGGTGAAGTAATTCTTTGCGCCGTCGAAATCGAGAATGCACCATATGACGTAAATGAGATTTTTGTATCGGTGTATAATATTAGCGCGTTCCTGATGAGCTAGACCATTAATTCTTTCATCAGGAATTTCACACTTTATTAATTCGTGCAAGGTGGGCTCTAAGGCGAGCTGACCAATATTTATCAAACCCTTAACGGCAGCGTAGTGATCTTGAAGAGGTTCTTTGCCCAGACCATAGTACTGGTGGGACTTGTTCGGATCAATTGCATGATAATTGATATATTCAAGGAATAATGGAATCAGACTAGAGTCGTGCCATTGAGAGAGAATCATCTGGGCGACACGTCGAGTTGAATATTCCTCCTCATCACCACCGACAAGCTCATTTTTGGGGGGAGCACCCATTCTCACCACATGGACCAGGTAGGGTTTCAATTTCTGCTGCCTGATTCCAATGATGCTATTGAGTGCATAATTGTATGCCCTGTTACGCTCTGAAACATTAGGTGACTCAATGTAACGCCCAAGAGTCGATTTCTTTCCGTATTCGACTTCTGGAGATAATTTATCTGGTGTTTGGATGAGGAGTGCTGTCAAGACGATGGTAAGTAGCATGATGCGGTTCCTTGTTACCAAGTGTGCGGATCAGTGGGATCTGGATCGGTTGGCATTTCAATCCAACCCGGTCCAAAATTCTGATAATTCTTAGCTGGCGTATTCGCTGCTCGTGTCAGATATTGCGAATCCTTGGGTTTGAGAAACATCACTGAGTGCCAGCGATACCAATTAGAGCACATGAAATTTGCTCCGTAAATGCCGACAAAAGTAAAGGTTCTAAAATTAGTAAAACGTTGTGCATAGTCCATAACGGATCGTTCATAATCGTTATAGCCTGGCCCGTCTATATCATGTAGATATGATCGGTCAGGCTTGGCACTACACTTTGTGCTCCAGATATCGGATCATCGGGAACCCATTGCCCAGGACTACCACCCGGACCCTCTCCGGGTTCACCGCTACGAGGGCCGCTGACTTTCCAAAAAGCCTCGCTATCAAATTTTTCCCAAGTAATACCAATTACTTTCTGCGAATAGGAAAAGTTCACTAACGATGCAGGTAGGGGATCAGGTCGGGGGATGCATCCCCCTTCTGTCCAACCATCATCCGTCCATCCATAATATTGACTTGGGTTGTCATCGCGAGGAGGGCTTACCGTTCCCTGAATTTCTATGCAATCATGAAAGTACTTGCACCAGCTAGCACCGTAACCTGCCGGAGGAGCATTCATGTACTGCGGCAAATCCCAGCTCATTTGACCATCTTCGTCATAGCTACAGCGGGTACTAACATTGATAGTATCTGAGAATCGTGCATCGTTGTCTTCTTGCTGTCCTCCACTATAGATTCCAGTATTGGTCACTCCCAGCACCGTGACCTTCACCTCATCCGAAGTCTTGAGCATTGGGGAAATAACTCTTTTCGTAGTATTATGCAAGCAATCTGGTGTATATTCCGCAACCAGACTCCCATCACGGAAGGCGGTTGACGCCTCTTGCCCTTCCAGCCAGAAGGTCTTGTATTCAGCGCCGAAACCGCTTCTAAACGTCATTTGCTCAGTATCAACGATGTAGGGGCTTTCCAGTCTCCCGCCCGCCTTGGTGTTTGAGAGATAGACTGCGACATTGCTTCCAAAAGTAAGCGTAAAGGAATGATCATAGTCTTGCGAAGTATCGTTTCCATTCACCTGCACTTCGAACTTCCGTAGATCTCTATCGCCACCGGGAACGGAGGTGTCGTCCCGATCAGGGATATATTCGGTGATAGTACTTTCCGGGCCGTAGAGCGTACGCCAGCCATCGCCGTCGTCATCGCTCCAGTTCACGTTGCTCAACCAGCCCGGGGAAAGTTTAGACTCTTCAGGCAATAATTGTCCCGGTGTCGTCTCGCAGAGAATGCCGATGTTCCCTGGTGTCGTTACATTTTCGCCGGGATCACCTGGTTCGGTGTCCATCAAGGTGTACTTGCCACCCTCTTCCTCGTCGAGCGGGTTGGAAGAAGCCGTGTCATCTGTCAACGAGATGATCGTCTGCGACATGGTCTCTGTCATGCGAGCGTCGAAAGCGTTCTGACTGAGTGGTGGAACAACGAAAGCGACCGGCTCATTGAAAGTTACCGGTGCGACGGGCTTAATTCCAACTGGTTCGGCACCTTGGAAAGACTCACCAAGTCCAAACTGTAGAGTTAGCGATTCGCCAAAGTAGTTGCTGATACTTTCTGATGGAGTTAGCGAGACTGGTGATGTCGCAGCAGAAGAGGAGGCTCGGGACTCGTCGGTCTGAATCAACGACGATAGCCAAGTCGGCTGCTCCACTTCTTTCGCCAAACTCGTGGCCGATTCACTTGCCAACTCTGTCATGAACTGATCAGGTTTGTCGTTGCTGCTACAAAATGATAACAACTCGATCGGTAGTGCCGTGAGGTCTAAGACTTTCCCTAAAGTTGTGCGGTCTTCCAACACATCAACCCCCAATCGAATTCTCTTTCGCAACATGTTTGAACTCCCACTTTGATCATCAAGCTGGATGCAGGGTAATCTTTGCTTACTCCCCTGTCAAGGATGCAGCAGGGGCAATGGAGCACCATTGCCCCCTTTCACTTTTCCGGACACATTTTTTTCCAGATTCCTGTCACAACACCCCGCCGGCCCAGAACAAGAGACAGAAGCGAACGACATCAATGTGATGACGGGGACTTCTGAAGCAGACAAGCAAACACAGGAGATAGTCATGAAGCCTTCCATTTCAGCTCTGGTAACGACCACCGCAGCCGCCGTTCTGTTCTTCGTCGGAACAGGCATGGCCCACGCCGACAAAGGTGGCAGCAAGGGCGGCCCTTCCGGCGGTCCAGCCAAGATGAGTGCCGGCCAGTCCCCAAAGAGTAACTTCAATGTTGCCAAGACCAACGTGGTGAACAACAACAAGTTCTCACAACAGCACTTCAAGTCGACCAACTTCTGCAACACCTGGAACAAGGGTTGCTACCCTTGGTTCTGGAACAGCTGCTGGTCATACCCCTGGTACAACCGCTGCTACAGCTACCCGGTTTACGACACCTGCTATACCACTCCTCTGGTATATGCCTACCAGGTTCCTGTCGTCACTACCAGAGTGGTAGAAGTGGTCAAGCCGGCTCCGGTGGTCGAAACGATCACCACGACCAGCACCGCTACCATCATCAAGCCACGGGTCTATCACTTCGGTTCGGTGTTTCATCCATAATCCATCAACACTCCATAAAAAAACCGCCGAGCTTTCTCGGCGGTTTTTTTATAGAGTAGTCTGTCACACCGGGCGGCCCATCGCCTGCATCATCATCTTCATGTCCTCCCATACATCCTTCTTGGCGTTGGGATTTCTCAGCAAGTAGGCCGGGTGGTAGGTTGCGACGACCTGGATTCCCTGGTAATCGTGAATCTGCTTGCGAAGTTTGCCGATGGGCGTAGTGGTGTTCAGTACCGTTTGTGCAGCGACCAGCCCCAGACAACAGATGAACCGGGGCCGAATGATGCTCAGTTGCCTTTCAAGATAGCCACGGCAATGAATGACCTCATCAGCGAGCGGCTGACGATTGCCCGGCGGACGGCACTTGAGAACATTGCAGATGTAGATTTCGCTCCGCTCCAGTTTGCAGGCGGCGATGATCTTGTTGAGCAGTTGCCCCGCCGCTCCCACGAAGGGTTCGCCTGCTTTGTCTTCATCCGCACCGGGAGCTTCACCCACGAAGACCAGTTCCGTATCGACGTTGCCGACCCCAAATACGGTGCGGGTTCGGTTGCGAACGAGATCAGTACAGCGGGTGCAGCCTTCGACTTCCTTCTGGTTCATCATCTGGAGTTGCAGCCGTTTTTGATCCGTCGAAAGGGTTTCAACCGTGATCGGGGTGGAGATGGTCGCCGCTGGTCGTGCGACTACCGTGGCTGTGCGTGGCGTGGGTGACGACGAAGCCGGTACGGATGGTGCCGGCGTTGTTGCTTCCGGTTTAATCGCTTCAGCAGGGGAGACGTCAATCTTTTCAGTGGTGGGCAACCAGTCCAGAGCCGCCGGCCTGCAGGCTTGCCGCGTGCTGACTCGCCATGCGTGCTAGATCAGCAGGTGTCATGAGGTGGTTCCATGGGTGTACAGCATGCCGGGTGCGTGGGGTTCGTTACGAACTCTCCCCTTCTTCCATCGCTCGCCGTTCAGCATACAGAATAGGCAACTGTCTCTCCAGCATCGCCCGGCGATCTTCCCGGATGCGATGGCGATGCCGAATTCCAAAGCGGCGGATGGCGAGAATGTCCCACCCAGCGAGGAAAAAGATCAGCATCAACACGAGCAGCAGACAGGCAACATAGCGAAGGGAAAAGAAAAGGAACGACTCTTGCTCAGGCGTGAGTTTCACACCTGTCCCTTTGACCTGGTCACCCAGAGCCATTAACTCTTCAAGTCCGCTGGCAATGTCAAACAGATAGATGCCGGCAATCATGGCTCCCAGAACAAGCAGCAGCACGCACCCGGTCAAACGGCGAAAGATGCTCCAGCGGTGGTAGGCAATGTCCTCCGTGCTCAGTGAGACTTCATGGGCTTTAAGCCATTGACGCACCTTCAGTTGCCGATAGCCAAGCGCCACGGCGGCAATTACCGTCACAGCCACCACGCTCCAGGCCACAATACTTTCCATGTCAGGATCCGTTTCACAGATTAAGAAGCCAGGAGCCAGAAGTCAGAAGCCAGAAAAAGGTAATCGTCAGGTCAGCACATGCTTGATACAAACTGTTATGCGGTTCAGTTGATTTTCCATGCATTCATTCTGGCTACTGGCTTCTTACTCCTGGCTCCTTTCTTCTTTTACTTCGTCGTCTTCATCCACGCCGCCAGCACCTTCGCCACGTTCTCCAGCGTTTCAGCGGAGCATTGTTCCGGGGTGTCGGTCAGCTTGTGCCAGTGCGGATAACTTACCAAGCCAGGTTCGTTGTTGTTTGGAAGGACGGGTATGATATCAATGGCGGGAATGCCTACTCGTTGAAGTTCCAAATGATCGTCCGAAACTTCTCTTCCACGGTCACTGACGAAGTTCTTGACTCCCTGTTCCTCGGCAATCTTCCAAATCCGCTCGACGACGTGTTGGGCTCCCTTCATCGACTCTGCTTCCATCAAGAACCGGGCGTTATGACCGGCGGGCATGTCGAGGAGAACCGCTTCCTTGTAGGCCCAGGTATCGCCGCCGGCTTTGATGCGCTTGGCGTACTCATCAGCGAAATAGCGGGAACCCAGAAAATAGATGTCGCCACCCTGATCGGATTGCCGATTGTCGTGGATGAACTCCTCGCCATCGAAGCAGACAAAGTCGATGCCGAACGGAGCATCGAGAGCCTTCAGGTGCTTGGCCATCTCCATCATGTAGGCCACTCCCGCTGCTCCATCGTTGGCGGCAAAGAAGGGCTTCTTCCAGTCGCGGGAGTCGGGTTCCTGATCAGCCAAGGGCCGGGTATCGTAGTGGGTGCAGATGAGCAGCCTGACCTTCTTCTCCGGCTGCCATTGAGCAATGAGGTTGGTCATCGGCACCGGAATCAGCTTGCTACGCTGCTTGGCTTCAAACGTCTGACGGGTGACGGTCAGCCCCTGATCCTTGAAATGCTTCTCAGCCATGTCAATCATCTTGGCATGAGCCGGCGTGCCGCTCACTCGTGGCCCCAGGGCGCAGATTTCCTTGAGGTACTCCATCGCCTGCTTGCCATCGAAGGGGACCAGCGGGGGAGGAGAGTTCTTCACATTCGCACCAGGGGAAAGAGCGGTGGGCTTGGGATCGGGCTTCTGCAGCATCAGATAAGCTCCTCCGCCGAGCGCCGCCAGCACCAACACCAGACCCAGTAACAGGTCACGCTGACTCTTGGGCATATCCGCATCCTTGAACACAAAGGGGCTGGGGGCATTGTAACAGTGGAGACCGCCAACTGCCAGCGATAGTTGCCATCACGCTCCGCGTGATGGGGCGGAGGGTTGCCGGCATCTTCAGGATTTTGAGTGTTACGACAAATCTCCGCCACCTCATGCGGAGCATGAGGGCAACTCTAACCTTGCAGCCATTCCCCGCTGAAGACTTCCGTCGCCGGCCCTGTCATGAAGACATGGTTCGTCGCGGCGTCCCAGTGTAACTGCAAATCGCCGCCGGGAAGATGGGCCAGCAGATGCCGATGCGTTTGACTGGTGAGGACCCCTGCCACCGCCACCGCACAAGCCCCGGTGCCACAGGCCAGAGTAATGCCGCTGCCCCTTTCCCAGGTCCGCATCGTCACTTCATCGCTCTTATGCACCTGCACGAAGTGGACGTTGATCCGACGCGGGAACACTTCAGCATGTTCGAGGATCGGCCCGACACTCTCCAGCGGCAGCTTCTTCACATCCTTGCAGTAGAGCACCACATGCGGGTTGCCCATCGAGACACATGTCATCGTCGGTTCCAGGCCGCAGCCCTCAGCCAGGTCGATCACCTGTTCGCCCCAGTCGTCTTCCAAAGCATGCTGCACAATGCTCGGCTTCTTCCAGATTGTCGGGATGCGTTCCCCTTCCAGAATCGGCTCCCCCATATCCACAGTCACCTGCGTCACCTTTCCGCCTGAGGTGAGCAGCTTCAACTCCAGAATCCCCCGGCCGGTCTCGATCTTGAGCGTCTCCTTCTTCGCCAGGCCATGATCGTAAACATACTTGGCTACGCAGCGGATGCCGTTGCCACACATCTCGCCTTCGCTGCCATCGGCATTGAACATCCGCATGCGAACATCGGCCCGTTCCGATGGGCAGATCAGAATGAGGCCATCGGAGCCGACCCCAAAGTGCCGATCGCTGATCTTGACCGCTAACTGGTTCGGATTAGCCTGCAACGGCTCGGTGATGCAATCGACGTAGATGTAATCATTCCCGATGCCGTGCATCTTGGTGAAACGCATGAATCAGACTCTCCGTGGTTGCTGGCTATCTTATTGATACAAGCTGAACAATTCTGCCGTCAGTTCTCCCCTCTCCCCTGGAGGGAGAGGGGCCGGGGGTGAGGGGGAGCGGTGAGAAGCTGCCTACTTCGTCTTTTGCTTGGCGAGCGCTTGCTCCAGCAGTGGGAGTACATTCAGTTTTCTCGCCCATTCACGCATGTAGTTTTCGTCTAACTGACCCTGCATAAAAAAGATGTCTTCTACATCGACCTGATCCTTGAGTCGATTAGCCATCAATTTCATCAGGATTAGGTCTTCCGGACTGATGAAGTAAGCGCCTCCATGTGCCGTCGTCATGCAATGATCTCCGATCAATGAGTTGCTGAAGGAACTCTGTCTCTGACAGAAATACGTCTACATCAATCTTGCCAGCTTCAACAAACATCTGAAACTTGATGAGTGGCAAGCTACGTATGTTCTCAACCCAGCCTTTCTTGATGGATTCGTCAATGGTGAATCCATGTTCTTCAGCAAGTTGAATGAGTCGATGTATCTCTGAACGAGGCAACTGTGCAATAAAGTCGACATCCCAGGTAGGGCGCGGCAAGGCATGTGTGCGAACTGCCAGCCCCCCAATGACTGCGTACGGGATGCTTAGTTGATCAAAGAACTTGACGAAGTCCTTTGCTGCTTCATCAACATCCATGTTCATGCTTGCGAGCCTCTGCTTCCATCAATTTTGACAAAAGTGCATCGTTGCGAGCATCATTATCACGTTTGAGCAACTCGAACCGACGAGCTACGAGTTCTTTGGAACCGTATGCCAGATAAGGCTGCGACTGCCGGATGGCGCGTAACGTCAGTCCCAGCCGTTCCCCCGGCGTCATTCGACGATACATTTCCAGCGTCTCTTTACTCAACATACCTCACCTCTTCTCCTTCCATCATACACCACTTCCCCTAGGGTTTTCCACTGGAACCTGATACAGTCAGCATCATAATCCAGAGTTCAATCCATGCCCACTCCTTACGACATCCTCATCGTCGGCGGCGGCCCGGGCGGGTCTACCCTTGCCAGCCTCCTCCTCAAGTATCGGCCCAGCCTTAAGGTGCTGATCGTCGAACGGGAACAGTTTCCCCGTGAACACATCGGCGAAAGCCAACTGCCTCAGATCAGTGCCGTCCTCGATGAGATGGGCGTCTGGGACGAGGTCGAGCGAGCCGGCTTCCCCGTCAAGATCGGGGCCAGCTACCGGTGGGGCAAGAAGAACGAACTCTGGGACTTCAACTTCGTTCCTCCCGAAACCTACGTCGGCCAAACCCGGCCCGGGCGCTTCGAAGGCATCCGCCGTTCCACTGCTTTTCAGGTCGATCGGGCGATCTACGATACCATCCTCCTTCGCCATGCCCAGAAGCTGGGTTGCACGGTGATGGAAGGGGTCGCCGTCCGGGATGCTGTCGTCACCGACGACGCCATCCAACACGTCAAGCTCAGCAACGGCCAGACCGTGGAAGGCCGATACTACGTCGATGCCTCCGGGCACGCCGGCATCCTCCGACGTGCCCTCGGCATCGAAATCGATTGCCCCACGGTGCTCAAGAACATCGCCATCTGGGACTACTGGGAGAACACCGCCTGGGCCGACACCATCGGTCAGGGCGGCACCCGTGTCCAGGTCATCAGTGTCGGCTTCGGCTGGCTCTGGTTTATTCCCATCACCGCCACCCGTACCAGCCTGGGTCTCGTCTGTCCCGCTCAGTTCTACAAGGACTCGAAGAAGACACCCGAGCACCTCTATACTGAAGCCCTCGCCTCCAGTGATCGCATCACCGGTTTCCTTCAGGGGGCCAAGCGTGACAACACGCTCCGTACCACCAACGATTGGTCCTTCGTCTCCGAACGGCTCTGCGGCAAGAACTGGTTTCTCGTTGGTGAGTCTGCCGGCTTCGCTGATCCGATTCTTGCTGCCGGCCTGACGCTCACCCAGGTCGGCGCTCGTGAACTCGCCTACTCGATCCTGGCACTCGATGCTGGAACTCACGATGGCGACTGGCTCAAGCTCCACTATCAGCGTAACCAGCAACGGCGTGTTCGGCAGCACATGCGCTTCGCCGAGTTCTGGTATGCCGCCAACGGGCTGTTCTTCGATCTGAAAGAACATTGCCGCGACATCGCCAAGGAGTCGGGCCTGCATCTCTCGGGCAAGCAAGCCTGGCAGTGGCTCGGTCAAGGTGGCTTTACCAACGATGTCCTCGGCCAGGCCGTCATCGGTGGTTTCGATCTCGCCTGCCTAAACCAGGTCACCCAGCGTTTCCTCGACGAGGACATTAACTGGAAGGCGAACGATCTCAACATCTTTCGTTTGAACCTGGTCGGTGCCACGCAATCCACCGTCCCCAATTACCAACAGGGCCAGGTCATCGCGGTTCCCTGTCATGAACGTGACGGCAAACGCCTCCCCGTCATCGGCATCATGCAGCTTCTGCTCCACGCTCTGAGCAAGGCCGACGATATTGCCGCCATCATGCAGATTGTTCAAGGGGTGCTCAATGCTCAGGTACCCAAAGAGCATCACACGATTGCTATGGAGCAGGTACTACAGTCACTGGAAGTTCTCGTCGCTGAAGGCTGGGTCACCGCATCCCTCGACGAGAGCAGACCTCGCCTCTCGATCTCCAGCCCACGAGAAGGAACTCTGATTCAGACGAGAACTAAAACCTGGACCACCGGCTCCCGTTCCTAAAGAGCCGGGCGGCGTTAGCCCCCGGAGTGCGTAGAGCGTAAACTAGGCCCCCAATCCGCCTTCCAGAATCCCCCCCTTTCGGGTATCAATGTGGGAGAGGAAGGTACGCATGAACTGGCAGAACAGAAAAGTCCTGGTCACCGGAGCAGCCGGTTTCATCGGTTCGCACCTGGCGGAAGAACTCGTCCGCCGAGGAGCGAAGGTGAAAGCCATGCTCCATTACGACTCGCGCCCACAGCGCAGCAACCTCGAACTGGCTGACCCGGCACTCGTCAAAGAGATGGAAATCCTCTCTGGCGATGTCGCTGACCCCCACTTCATGTTCCGGGCAGTGCAGGGGAGCGACGTCGTTTTTCACCTCGCTGCCCTCATCGGCATCCCGTTCTCCTACGTCGCCCCGTCGGCCTACGTCCAAACCAACATCGTCGGCACCATCAATACTCTCGAAGCCTGCCGACTCCATGGCACGCCACGAATGGTCCACACCTCCACCAGCGAATGTTATGGCACCGCCCGTTACGCACCGATTGATGAACTCCATCCGCTGCAAGGTCAGTCACCGTACTCAGCCAGCAAGATCGGGGCGGACAAATTGGTCGAAAGCTTCTTCCTCAGCTTCAAGCTGCCGGTGACGACACTGCGGCCGTTCAACACCTATGGCCCCAGACAATCAGCAAGAGCAGTGATCCCCACGATTCTGTCGCAACTCCTCAGCGGCGCGACCAGTCTCAAGCTCGGCGACGCCAGCCCGGTGCGCGATATGAACTTCGTCGAAGACACCGTCGCTGCATTCCTCGCCGTCGCAGCCTCCGATAAATGCCTCGGTGAAGTCATCAACGCCGGCACCGGACGGGGTGAAACCATCGGTACCATCGCTGAACTGGCTATGAAGACTGTCGGCAAGAAAGTGCCAATCATCACCGAAGAACAAAGGCAACGCCCCGAAGGCAGCGAAGTCTGGAAGCTCATCGCCGCCACCGACAAAGCCAAACAGTTAGCCAACTGGTCCGCACAGGTCAGTCTGGAAGCAGGCCTGGAAAAGACCGCCCGGTTCATTGAGAAGCATCTGAATCTCTACCGCCCCGGCGAGTATGCGGTATAGCTCCCCTCTCCCCTGGAGGGAGAGGGGTTGGGGGTGAGGGGGAGCATGACGCTTGTCTCTTCACCGAAAACAGCAAACGGACAGGTAGTTGAAGTCGTGAGACTTCAGTGCGATGGCAAGACGCCACAGACTGAACTCTCACGAGTTCAGCTACAAAACAGGATGTTCACCATGCCCCAACCACTCCTTCCCGAACACACGCCCGTCGTCATCCAGGCCGGCGGCAAAGGTACGCGCCTCTATCCCTACACCAAGGTGTTGCCCAAACCTTTGATGCCCGTCGGCGGCATGCCTATTCTCGAAATCATGCTCCGTCAACTCGCCAGCCAGGGCTTCCGTGAGGCCACCATCAGCATTGGCTACCTCGGCGACATGATCAAGCTCCACTGTGGCAACGGCAGCAAGTGGGGCATGCATATCAACTATGTTTCTGAAACACAACCTCTTGGAACGATGGGCCCGCTCAAGCTCGTTGATGGCCTCGACCGCCCGTTCCTCGTCATGAACGGCGATCTCCTCACAGACTTCGACTTCACCGAACTCCTCAGCCAGCATCAACAGTTCGGCGGCCCACTCACTATCGGCACCTATCTGAAGGAGGTCAACATCTCCCTCGGCGTCCTCGAAACCAGTGCCAACCATCGGGTCGTGGGCTTTCGCGAAAAACCCACGCTCCACTTCCCCTGCAGCATGGGCGTCTACGCCATGAATCCCGAGATGCTCGACCTCATGCCTGACAATGAACCGTTCGGCTTCGACGACCTGATGCACAAGATGTTAGAACACAACCACCGAGCCTACTCCTACATCTTCCGAGGCACCTGGATGGACATCGGCCGCCCCGAAGACTTCCACGCCGCCTGTGAGTTGGTCGAGAAGCAACCAGAGCTGTTTATTCCAAGGGAAGAGCGAAGGATGGCGGCGTGATACAGTCTCAGGCCCGGAGGGGCGTGGCGGTCTCAGCCAACTACAATACCATCACTCATGCCGCCCCGATCTGAAACTACTGAAGCGTTTTCATCCCCCAGCGTTCCGGTGATGTCCGGGCTTCAACGCCTCCTCTACCTCCTCCTGGGCCTTCTCTCGCTCGGCATGGCCTACGTCGGCTGGCTGCTCCCCGGTATTCCCTGCACCCCGTTCGTGCTTCTCGCCAGCTACTGCTTCAGCCACTCTTCACCCCGCCTGCAGCGTTGGCTGTTGAACAACCGTCTCTTCGGCTCCTACCTCCGCGACTTTCATCAACATCGTGGCATTAAACAACACATCAAAATCAAAGCCACCTGCATCGTAGTGTTCGTCGTCACCTGCAGCGTTACCGCCCTCATCTGGATAGATAAACCCTGGTACCTCTGGGCATTCATTCCACCCCTGGCTCTCATTGGCCTCACTGCCATGTGGTTGATGGTGAAGACGTTGCCCAATGATCAAGGAAATGCTGTTCCAGGTCATCTGGCTACGAGGAATGAAGAATAGCTGGTATTCTTACCGCCGCCCCTTCGCTATCTCCTGCTTCAGTTTCGTCTCCAGCAGCAACCTCACTTCGGGCCCCCAGCCTTCGTGGGTAGCGACTAAGGCGCCATCCGCGTCGAGCAGCACAAAATACGGAGTGACAGTCACCCCATAACTGGCGACGAGAGGCTTACCGTTGGCCACTTTGAGCAACGTGCCAGCCGGTTCAGGGATGGTTGGTAGTTGGTTGCTGGCATCATTATTCGACAGAAGCAGGCAACCAAAGGTGTTGGCCCCTAAGCGTTGTTGCCAGGCGGGAACTTCGACGGTGAGGTATTTCGTCAGTTCAGAGCCGGGCTGCAGAAAAACCATCAGACAGGGTTTGCCACGGCACTGGTTCGAGCTGATCGTTTGACCGGAAGGTGTCAGAAGCGTGAACGAGGGAGTGAGTTGGCCAATCGGGATCGAGGGTTCAGTGGTTTCAAATTTGGCCTGCTGCAAGCTGAGGCGGTTGTCCATGCCGGCTTGTACCGTCGACAGGAGCGTGGTGATCGCTTCCCGATAAGGCGAATGACCCGGCGCATTCAGATAGCGTTCGAGCCGGTTGGCGAGCCGTTGCCATTCCTGACGGGCCTGTGCATCGTGCGGACGTCCCGCCAACCGGGCGACTTCTTCCTGGAAACTATTGATCTGTAGAATGTCTCGACGGCGTTCGTCGAACAGAGGTCCTTCGAGTACTTCCTGTTTCACAAGCTCATACTGGGTAATGATGCGCCCAGTGACGTGTTGATGGGCCGGGGCACGGCGTTCGATGGTGCGTTCCACTCGGGTGGGCAGGGTGGATTGTGGCGTGAAAGTCAGTTTGTCCGTCCGCCGCCAGCCGGTCGAATCAGCACGGGGGTGTTCCCAGTCAATGGAAGGCTGTTCACCTGCGATGACGAGGTGGGACCTGTTCGCCTCTGCTGGCAACCAGGAAAAACGGCGTGGCAGACGAGCTGGTTCCGTAATCTCCCAGATGCCGCCCGGCTGAATAGTGTCGCCGGGCAACGGGAGGATAAAGCCACTTTCCCACGTTGCCGGGCCATCGATGATCAGTGCCATGCCGGACGGGGCGGTGCAGGAACTGATTTTGCCGCGTTGATCGATGTTGGCACGAGTCAGGTGTACCGAGAGAGCCTGCTCAATCTTCGGTACGCCCTGAAGAACCAGTCTGGTGCAACAGGCAATCTCCGCCGAGTTGCCTTTCACGTTCAAGACGATAACTCGTACTTCAAGCTGGTACTGATTGAGAAGCTGGATGCTCTGGCCAAGATTGGTTTCCTTGACCGTGCCGCGGTAGAGGTATTCCTGGCCGACTTTCCACTGGGGTGTGGGCAAGGTTGGCGTGGAATCGCAGAAGAGCAGGATAGATAGCAACAGAGCTGACATTCGCGCCTCCATGCGCAGGGATAAGACAGCAGTATAACGGGGATTGTGAGGCTGGCAATTGCAGGTTAGAGTAGGGACATGAAACGGCGGCATATTATCCTGTCAATTGTGTTGGCAGTGCTCCTGGGAGGAGTAGGGGTATTCGTCTGGGCGGTGGATAAGGTTGTCAAATCACGCACCGGGCCGGAGATCGTGTATCAACTGGACAATCGGCCTGAGTTTCTGACTGAAGCTCTTGCGATGGAGTTGGCCCAGAAGACGCTGCTCACTGATCGAGGCGGCACCAGAAAATGGGAACCACGTAGCAGAGATGATCGATCCAAGGCGATTGACGGGCGAGAGGACATATTCCTCAACAGGAACACAGTAAATTACAATCGAGGTTACATCATATTCCACGAAGGTGATTCTGAGCGCATTGTGGATGTCGAATTGAAAGGCGATGTGGTGGTGTGCCGGATTTCGTTGCCGAAGTAGGTCCGTCACGTTTCACTGGCCGGGCTGATGCCCTGTCGCTTGTCTCTCATCCCCCTTTGCGTGGGTGGTGCCAGTCGTAGCACTTATGACGCCCTAGTGACACGGCTCTATCAATGAGACGATCAAGGAAAGATCAGACGGTGTTGCTCGTTTAGGCTGTGCGGTTTATGCTGGCAATGATGCGGAGTGACCACGGGGACAAGCCCCGTGGTTCTTTATCTATTCCTTATGTAGTATTCCATGCCCGCTGACTCTCCCAAACTCAACATCGTCTTCGCTTCCGCCGAGGTGGCCCCGTTTTCCAAGACTGGCGGCTTGGGTGAAGTGTTGATGTCGCTGCCCAAAGCTCTCGCTGCCCGCGGGCATAATGTCTGTGTCTTCACGCCACTTTACAACTGTGCCTGGAAGGCCGGCCTGCCGATCACGCCCACGAACATCAAAATCGAGACTGATATCAACGGCACCCGTGTCGGTGGACGCATTTGCCGGAGTCACTTGCCCGGCTGCGATGTGCCGGTCTATCTCGTGGAGCATCACGACTACTTCAGCCGGGACGACAAGCTGTTCGGCCACACGCTCTATCAGTTCAAGGCCACTGAAGGATACCTCCAGGATTATCCCGATAACGATGCCCGGTACGTCTTCTTCACCCGTGCCATCCTTGAAGCCCTCCCGGCCCTCGGCTGGAAGCCCGATATCATCAACGCCAACGATTGGCAAACAGGCCTGCTGCCGGTCTATCTCGATATCCATTATGCCAATGTGCCGGAGTTAGCGCAGGCCCGTAGCGTCTTCACCATCCATAACCTGGCCTACCAGGGACGGTTCAGCAAAGAGACGATGTGGACAGCCAGGCTGGGGTGGAACCTCTTTCGCCACGATCTGCTTGAGTTCCACGATGGACTTAACTTCATGAAGGCAGGCATTGTCGCAGCCGACGCTGTGACGACGGTCAGCCGGCGCTATGCAGAAGAGATTACCTGGAAGGAACACGGCGAAGAACTTGATCCCGTGCTGCGGGCCCATCGATACAAACTTTTTGGGATCAACAACGGCATCGACTATGCCCTCTGGAATCCCGCTGTCGATCGGCACATCGCCAAGCAGTATGGCCCCGATGATGTTCAGCAGGGCAAGGCAGCCTGCAAGGCTGACCTGCAGGCCAAAGCGATGTTGCCCCGGCGCCCCGATGTGCCGCTGGTGGCGATGGTCACTAGACTGGCCGAACAAAAGGGACTCACCCTGGTGCGCGATGCTGCCCACCAGATGATGCAACGTGGCATTCAGTTCATCATCCTCGGTACCGGCGATGCCGAGTATCACGACTTTTTCCGCAACCTGGCTCATCGCTATCCCCACCAGGTCTCCGCTGCGCTGGAGTTTAACGAATCGCTCTCGCACCAAATCATGGCCGGGGCCGACATCTTCTTGATGCCCAGCCGCTTTGAGCCCTCAGGCCTGAATCAACTCTACAGTCTGAAGTATGGTACGATTCCCCTGGTACGTGCTACCGGCGGCCTGGTTGACAGCGTCATCGACTGCAACGACTACACCTGGGAAATCGGCACCGCCAACGGTTTCAGCTTTGACAGCTACGACGCCGGCGGCCTTCTATGGGCCTTCCATCGTGCGATCGATTGCTTCCATCGTTCGCCATCCACCTGGCTTCAATTGCAGAAGAACGGCATGGCGGCGGACTGGTCATGGGAGCGTGGAGCGGCGGGGTATGAGGATGTGTATCGAAGAGTGTTATCGCATTAGTGTCAGGGAAATACTCATGACGAAACGCAATCTCTGCATCGTCTGGGTGATCATGCACTACGAAATCATGTTCGATGATCATATCGATTGCATGCAGTTCCACATCGCGTCATCCTTGAAGAAAGCCGAGACATACATCAAGAAGTCGGGCGTCATGTCCTATTCGTGGTGGCAGGTTCATCCGCATCGAATCGATCATGATGGGAAAGATGGCGAGGAGGGAGTCGAGGTTTATTACTACAGTCATACAGGCAGGCAATTGAAGAGCGCGCCGCAGAAGCAGGCACTGGCAGCCTACCAGCGTGCGAAAAAGAGGGGCGAAGTGGGATGACTAATGTCTGTAGTCACGACGCTTACCATACCCCGAGTGTCCATCCCATCCACTGCATCCCGGCGCGGGCCGCCAGCGACTGGCACTGCTTGAGCGTCGATTGAGTGCGAGGGTTCGATTTGGTCAGAGATAGACACTGGCCCTGGTAGAGTTCTTCACTGAAACTCAGCGCCTGCCAATAACGTCCCTGCTTTTCAGATACCCTGCTCAGGCTCGACAGCGTCTGCTGGGTCAATTCATGTCTCAGACCCAACTTGGCCTGCTGCCAGGTAAGCGTTTCCAACATCAGTGCTTTGGCTTCTCTCAGCAATCCTTGTTTCAGGTAGAGTTGGCTCAGATTGGCCTGAATCATCTGCGTATGCACATGATCGTCGCCGAAGCTGTTATGGGCGCTATCGAGGATATCGTTCAAGAGCGTCTTGGCCTTTCCCGGTTCGCCATAAAGATAAAGCAGTTCCGCCAGCCGGCTTTGCAGTTGCATTACAATCGGTGCCGTCGGTTCCAGCGACTTCGCCAGCGACAGGTACTGCTCCAAGCTCGCGATAGCCCGCGTGCTGACTGATTTATCCTGCTTGGTCCATTCATACAGGATAGCGGCATGAGCGTGACGCAGCATCCAGACGTCTGAAGTCTCGGCACCACGCTCCTGGGGAACCTGCTCAAGCGTACTTTCAATCAACCGTGACGCTTCAGCGTACTGCTGCTTTCGGGTCAGGAGCTTGCTGTACCATTGACAGATCGACAGCGATTGCGGACGGAGCGATGAGGACTGAAAGTCCATCGGCCTCTGCATAATCTCCCGGCAACGGGTTTCTGCTTCGTCGAACTTTTGCTGTGCCATCAACGATTGAATGACCAGGTTTTCCGCCTGCATCCTCGGTAGTTGGTCTTCCTCGGTGGTGCCCTCGGATTGGTCCAAAATCGGGTTGATCAGTTCACGGGCACGCTCGCTATTTCCCAGTCGCAGGTACGAGCGGGCCAAGGCCAGCCGCACCTTGATTTCGGCGCGCGGTTGATCGGCAAAGCTGGATGCGATCTTCGATTCGGCAAGCTCCAGCGCGTCAAGCAGCTTGATATCCTGACCCATCTTGTAGGGTTGTGGATAACTCAGTACCTGTTCTAGAAAGCTGCTTGATTTCTCGGCATCGAGTTTCAGGCTGCGTTCCTGTTCCTGCGAAGTAAGCAGAGAGGATTGTGCGGTACGAGCGCGATCACGAGCTTCCACTGCCCAGTAAAAGCCGAACGCCATGCCCACCCAACTGACCAGGAACATCAGCGACACGGTGAAAATGGCCAGCGCCGTTTTCCAGTGCCGCCTGAGCAGCTTGTAGCCCACGTACCACGATGTCCGTCGCCGGGCATGCACCACACCGCCCGAGAGATAGCGGTCCAGGTCATCAGCCAACTCGCCCGCTGACTGGTATCGGTGTTCGCGTTCCTTGGAAAGCCCTCTCTGCAAAATGGCATCAAGGTCGCCTTGAAGTAGTGCGATCAGCCTGGCGGGCTGCAACTGGCACCTTGCCGCGTGCGCCGCATGATCCGGGTCCTTCAGCACGCGGCGGCTGGCCAGGTCGGGCTCCCGGTGCTGGATCATTTCCAGCGCCTTGGCCAGTGACACACGGTTCAGGTCGTCGCGCGGAATCGGCAGCGTACCTGTCAATAACTCGTACAGGATCGCGCACAGCGAGTAAACGTCGCTGCGGGTATCTACGTCCCGGTTGGCGGTGTTCGCCTGTTCCGGACTCATGTATCCGATCGTACCCAGCAGGCATCCCATCTGTGTCGTGTCGGCCGAGCCGGGCAGGAGCGGCTTGTGAAACGATTTTGCCAGCCCGAAATCGATGATCTTAGGGATCACCTCGCCATTATGATGCGTCACCAGGATGTTGGCGGGCTTCAGATCTCGATGCAGAATTCTGCGCTGATGAGCGTGCTGCAGACCCCGGCAAATTTTGATCGCCAGAGCGATGCGCTCGTGCAACTGCGGGCTCCATGCCTCGCAATACTTGTTCAACTGAACGCCTTGCACCAACTCCATGGCAATGTAAAGCTTGCCGTCAGCCGTCTGCCCGTTTTCCCAGATGCGGGCGATATGCGGATCGTCCATCCGAACTAGGGCACGCACTTCACAGGTGTACCGCGCCATCACGTAGTCGTCATGCTCATCGGCGTGCATGATCTTGAGCGCAACGTCACGGCCCACTTTGTCCATGTCCTGGGCAAGCCACACGATGCCCGTTGTGCCCCGGCCCAAGCTGCGCAATAATCGATAGCGCCCAATCACCCGCTCGTTTTCAGAGACAGGTAATTCGAGCAGATCGCTCGGATCGGGATGTTCCTGGAGTGGGGCGTACTCGCCATCCGTGGTTTCATACTCGTCTCTTACAGGCACCATCGTTTTTGAGACGACGGAGACCGTGCAAGTGTGAGTCGGGTCAGATTCAGTCAGATACATGCCTGTGCTGGTGAGGGTTGTGACGGTTATGCGGCATGCACCAGTTTAGCACATTTTGACGATGAACGACGGAAATATCGACAGTATTAAGAGTTATGTAAAACTACCTATTTTATCTATGTTATCCAATCTAACTATTCCTATCGTTTCCTGCTCTACCTTAAGTTAATTTAGGTAAGACACGCAGAGTTTGACATTCGTATGGAGGTCTTCGCAATGAAGCGACTTGTTCTTAGTTTCGTCGCTGTGCTGGCACTGTTTTCGACCGTGCAATCAGCCAGAGCCGATTGGGTTATCGAAGTTAACAGTGATGGCTGGGTGGTTGTTCGCTGGGATCCCGCTTTTGATGATGGTACGTTTTGGGGTAAGCCTCCGTCCCCTCCCAAGATGACACCTCCTCCTCCGAAGGAAACCTTCCCTCAGTGGATTGCAGGCTATTGGTATCTGATCTTTTACTATGGCATTTAGCAAGACATAGTACTGTCAATCAAAGCCCTTGATGGCAACGCCATCAAGGGCTTTTGTGTAGTTGCTATCACGCTCCGTGTGATGGAGCGGCTACTTGTCGCGACACTATTCGTCCTTCGCTGTTGGCTGATGCTTCCCCCCTCACGCTCACTGTAAGGGCAACTCTACTACTTAATCCCGACAAGCCGGCCCAATTTCCTCGCTGCCCGCTTCGTCAGCGTAGGTGGATCGAAGAACCAGTGTACCGAATGACGCAGTGCTGCCCGGTAGAGGGCGTCCTTGCGGGAAGAGATCGTCAAATCGCCGGCCCGCTTCTCCGGCCGCAGCACCGCGAGGCCGAACCCGCCCCACATTTCCCGGTGAGCGTCGCCGCCATGATGCAGCACGCCGGGTATGAAATCGACTTCTACCGAATGCACGTGCTGATTCTCAGCCCAGCGGGCTGAGAGAATCCCCTCGCGCACATCGGGGTTGAAACTGTCGTGCATGATCACATACATCGTGCAAGCCGGCACATAGTCCACCAGACTGGCTATATCCTTCTTCACACCCTTGGCTGAGTGATCGCCATCGATCAGCATGAACCCGACCTTCGTATTCTCCGCCTGAAGCTTCTTCATCAGCACCGGAAGCGTCACGGCTGAATCGCCCGTCACAAACTCAGCATTCGGGTACTTCGGCCCCAGCCGGGCCTGGCAGGTATCATCGATATCGACCGAGATCACCCGCTTGGCGAACCGGCTCAGTATCTGCATGCTCCCGCCCCAGCGTGAACCGACTTCGATGGCACACTCGGGCTTCATGTTCTGGAGCAGGGCCAGCAAAGCCAGTTGCTCGCTCGATTCCATCTGCCATTCGATACACGGATCGATGCCGATGAGCCTGGCATAATCGGCCAATGCCGCTGGAGCATCGTTCGTGATCGGCCAGGAGTTATTGGGGATGCGTTCCATGAGGTAGCTCGTCGAAGCGTGTCTGGTTGATGGTCTAGCTTAGCATGTAATTGAAGACATTAAACCACAAAGGCACAGAGAGTTTATCTCTGTGCCTTCTTTGTGTCTCTGTGGTTTAATTCTGGATCGTCTTCTTGATGGCTGCTGCCGGCCTGGTCGCGTCTCGTGCCGGGTTCATGAACCAGTTAGGCACCACGAAACTGATCAGCGTCAGCACGCCGCACGCTACAATCACCAGGAATGCTGCGGGTTGCATACGGGGATGCAGCGGCTTCACGCTCTGCCGCAGATACATCACGCCGATCACCCGTAAATAGTACCATGCCCCAACGGCAGCGGTAATCGCCATGACGATGGCCAACACCCGGTAGTGATGCACATCAGAGTTCCAGCCAGCCAGGAACAGATACAGCTTGCCCCAGAAGCCCGCTGTGGGGGGAAGCCCTGTCAGGCTGAAGAGGAACACCGCCATGAAAAACGCCAGGGCAGGGTTGGTCTGACCCAGCCCGGCCAGATCGTCAATCGATTCACACGGATGATGGCTGTTCTCCAGATACCGCAGCACGGCGAACACGCCCAGTGTCATGATCGTGTAGATGATCAGGTAGAAGAAGACTGCCGTCAGGCCCGACATTCCATCGCCACTCAGTCCGCCCGGAGTCGCTGCTGCTGCACCGAGGCCGAACAGCATGTAGCCCGCATGAGCCACGCCGGAGTAGGCCATCAATCGGCGAATGTTGTTCTGCAAGAGTCCCAGCACGTTGCCCAGCACCATCGAGACCAGGGCCATGATCCAGAACAGATCACGTGTTTGTTCAGCGATGGGCGATTCGACAGAGCCATGATCGACCAGCAGCGTGGCAAAGATGAGTTGAAAGACAGCCGCCAGACCGGCGATCTTGGGAATAATCGACAGCAGCGTGACCGGCAGAACCGGTGCGCCTTCATAGACATCGGGGGCATAGAAGTGGAACGGGGCAGCAGTCAACCGGAAGCCTAGGCCAGCCATTACGAAGATGAGGCCCAGCGTCAACACCTCAGGATACTGGCTCGGCGAAGCTGACCGAAGCGTCTGCCGCATGCCTTCGAAGTTCGTCGTTCCTGTGCTGCCGAAGAAGAAGCTCATGCCATACAGAAGCAGAGCCGACGAGAAAATGCTGAGCAGGAAGTACTTCGTCGTCGCTTCCCTGGATCGTTCAGTGGAACGAAGCAGATAGAGCAGCAGATAAGTCGGGATGCTGATCAATTCCAGCGACAGGAACAGCGTGATCAGATCGTTCGAGCAGGCGACCAGATTGGTGCCTGCCACCGCGATCAGCAGCGAAGCATAGTATTCACCGGCGTAGCGATCCGAGACTCTCCCCATAGAGAGCATCACCAATGCACCGCCGCTCAGGAACCCAATCCAGCGGATGAAGATGCTCATCGAATCCGAGCGAAACAACCCGTTGCCTGCGATCTCCGGCGGGGCTGGTGTCAGCATGAAGACGGCGAGCAACAGCAGAATCAGGCTGAGCCGTGACCAGAGGTATTCGCTCTTGAAGAACGGCGCGATCAGAAAATAAACGCACGCCGCCAGGATCACGATGGCTTCGGGAGCCACCAGTGTCACTGAACTTGCCAGCGATGCCAGGTAATTCGTATCCACTAGCGCTTACCTCCCGGCAGCGGAGCAAGAATCGAGGAACTCATTGGCAGAGCCTTTAGCGGCTCCACAAAGCGTGCCCCCAGGGCGGTCGCTTCCGGCTTCATCACATCAATGAACGGCTTCGGATACACACCCATCCACAGGCAGAAGAACGCCAGCGGGGCCAGGATCATCCATTCACGGAAGTCCATATCCTTGATGACGCCATGGCCATGATCATCATGGCCGGCGTGGCTGTCAGCATGGGCATGACCGTGACCATCATCATGTGCATGGCCATGATCATCTTCCGGCTCCGCCTCCTTGCCCGGTTCCTTCAGCGGTCCGAAGAACGCCTTCTGCAACATCGTCAGCAGGTACCAGGCACCCAGCAGCACACCCAGAGCGGCCAGCATGGTGTAAATCGGGCTGATCTTCCAGATACCCGCCAGGCAGAGGAACTCGCCGACGAAGCCATTGAGCCCGGGCAGCCCAGCACTCGACATGACAGCGAAGACCATGAAGAAGCCAATCAGCTTGAGCTTCGACGCCAACCCGCCCATCTCTTTGAGCGATCGGCTGTGATACCGATCATAGACCATGCCCACGATGAGGAAGAGCATGCCGGTCGATAAGCCGTGATTGACCATTTGCAGAACGGAGCCGGTGATGCCTTCAGCATTGAGGGCGAACATGCCCAGCATGCAGAAGCCCAGGTGACTCACCGAACTGTAGGCGACCAGCTTCTTGATATCATCTTGAGCGAGGGCGCACATGGCACCATAGATGATGCCGATGATCGCCAGCGAGCAGACGAGCGGCACGCCAATCATTACCGTCGCTTCGGGCAGCAGTGGCAGGCACAGACGTAAGAATCCGTAGGTACCCAGTTTCAGCAGCACACCTGCCAGCAGTACCGAACCGGCCGTCGGCGCTTCGACGTGTGCCAGCGGCAACCAAGTATGGAACGGGAATAGCGGCACCTTGATGGCGAACCCGGCGAACAGTCCAAGGAACAGCCAGAACTGCAGTCCATACGGAATCGAGCCGTTCACCGCCGTATTATGCACTAGCTCAATGATGTTGAACGTGATTCGTCCGCCATCAAGGCTGGCCCGGCTGAGGATCAGGCCGACGAGGGCGACCAGGCCCAGCAAACTGCCCGTGAGGGTGTAGATAAAGAACTTCCGGGCGGCGTAGCGTTTCTGCGGCCCGCCCCAGATGCCGATGATGAAGAACAAGGGCAGAAGGGTGAACTCGAAGAAGACGTAGAAGAGGATAATGTCGAACGCGCTGAATACTCCCAGCATGCCCGTTTCGAGAGTGAGTAGCAGTGCATAGAACCCCGCCGGACGATCAGTGATCGTGTTCCACGAGATCAGCACCGAGGGGATCATGAGCAATGCAGTCAGGGCCATCAGCCAAAGGCTCAACCCATCGACACCGAGATGGAACTTGATTTCGACCGGTCCGGTGGTGGCACCGCCTGGATGGAACGTCAGCCAGGTTTGCTCAATGGTGAACTGATCATCAGGTCGAAACGGATCGTTGGCTGTCGCTTCGGGACGTCCCGGCACAACGGGTTGACCAGCCATGCTGGCTGGCTTGTAAGCGATGCAGAGAATCACTGCCAGACCGAACGTGACGAGAGTCGCGCCGAGGCTGAGCCGCTTCACCAGCCGGGGATTGCCCGAGCCGATAAAGATGACCACCACTGCCATCAGCAGTGGCAGAAAGATCATGAGCAGCAGTAACGCCTGTCCTAGTGCCTTATCCATTCAAGCGATCCCAGTTGTTAAGGGAGGGCGAGGCTCCCGCCGAGCCGTTAGCATCCATCATGACGCTCTCCACCGCTATTGATAGATCCTCGAAGCCAGAACCACCGCAAACGCTGCCAGTCCCAGCAGCGTGGCCAGGGCATAGTACTGCACCAGACCATTCTGCACCGGCTGCAACACCTTGCCGATTTGAGCCGACAGCCTTCCTGTGAAGTCCACCAACCCATCGACGATGTTGGCATCGACCCAGCGTAGCAGCGAGGCCAGCGCCTCAGCAGGCTTCACCAGGAAGAAGTTGTAGATCTCATCGAAGTAGAGCTTGTTCAGCGATAGGGTGTAAAGCCCGCCCATGCTTTTGGCTGTCGATTTCGCCAATGACGGCTGAACGATGTACATGAAGAAGGCCAGCAGCACGCCTATCGATGCCACCGCAATGCTCGTGTACATGATCCATGCCGAGGCATGATGCGTGCCGACTGCTTCATCGTACATGTGGGGTACGTCATGCAAAGGCAGGAAGCCGGGTGTCCGTTCCAGGAGGAAGCTGAACCAGTACGACATCGGCCCGGTGAAGTAACCGATGGCGAGCACCCGACAGCCAGAATCACCAGCGGCCCGGTCATCCACCAGCTACCCTCGTGGGCATGTCCTTCCGCTTCGGGTGGCAGCTTCGCCTCGCCCCAGAAGGTCATGAAGTAGGCCCGGAAGGTGTAGAACGCCGTCAGGAAGGCGATGAAGATGGCAACGTAGTAGATAACCCGGAACGACTCGGCATAGCTGCCCACCTTGCCGGCGTATGCCAGCACCATCAGGATTTCGTCCTTGCTGTAGAAGCCGGCGAACGGCGGAATGCCCGAAAGAGCTGCCGCCCCGATGAGGAACGTGATGTGCGTGATGGGCAGCACGTGCCTGAGTCCGCTGAACCGCCGCATATCGATGACATGCCCCATGGCATGCATCACCGAGCCGGAGCCGAGGAAGAGCAGGGCCTTGAAGAAGGCGTGAGTGAACAGGTGAAACATGGCAGCGATGACAGCATAAGTCACCAACGTCTCGTTGCCCGCACCTGCCCCCAGGGCCATGAACATGTAACCCAGCTGACTGACGGTCGAATAGGCCATCACCCGTTTGAGATCGGTCTGTGTCAAGGCAGTGACCGCGGCGATGAGTGCCGTGGCGACGCCGATTAGGCTCAACAGCAACTGCACTTCTGCATCAAGAGCAAACAAAGGCGAACTGCGTGCCACCAGGTACACTCCAGCCGTCACCATCGTGGCGGCATGGATGAGGGCGGAGACCGGTGTGGGGCCTTCCATCGCATCGGGTAACCACACATGCAGCGGGAACTGGGCCGACTTGCCGATCGCTCCCATCAGAAGGAACAGACAGATCCAGTGAATCTGGAAGATGCTGAGTTTATGGGCATTGGCAAAAACAGTGTCGTAATCGAGCGAGCCGACCGAGGCCCAGATCAGAATGATGCCGAGGATGAACCCGAAGTCGCCGATGCGGTTGACGAGGAACGCTTTGCGTGCCGCCGCCGAGGCGCTTCGTTTCTTGAACCAGTAGCCGATCAAGAGGTAGCTGCAAAGGCCCACCCCTTCCCAGAAGACGAAAGTCAGCAGGAAGTTGTTCGAGAGCACCAGCATCGTCATGCAGAAGACGAACAATGCCACTGCCGCGAAGAACCGGGGATAGCCCGGGTCGCCCTTCATGTAGCCTTTGCTGAAGATGGCTACCAACATGCTGATGAAGGTCACCATCACCAGCATCATCGCTGTCAGCGGATCAGCGCGAAGGGCTACCTCTACCTTCAAGCTGCCGATATCAATCCAACTGTAAACGGGTACATTCACTGCTTTCTCAGCCACGCTTGGCGGAGGCACAGCGAAGTTCCGCACTTCGTTCAACACCATCATCGACAGAAAAAAGCTGAGGGCGAACGAGATGATCGTCGGCCAATGGCTCTGTTCCTTCAGATACTTCTTCCCCAGAAGCGCGATGATGATTGCCGCCACCAGGGGCAGTAACGGTATCAGGATCAGGTTGCCTGCCAGACCATTAAACACGAGTGACCTCCTCTGTCGCGCTCTCTCCTGCTTCGGTCGTCTGCAGAGGCTTCGGCATCACGCCTGCCGGGATCAGTTTCGGATATTCCACAGGCTCTGCCCCAGCTTCGGCCGGCAACGGCTCGGTATCGATGATTGGCTCCTGGCCCGGATCACGAAGTTCCTGCCAGACGCTGACATCGAGCGTACGCCGTGATCGATAGAGCACGAGGAACACTGCCAGGGCCATCGCCGCTTCGCACGCCGCCACCGTCAGCATGAAGACGATGAACGACTGCCCCATGAAGTTCTTGTGCAGATCGCCGAAGGCCACCAGGTTGAGCGCGACGCCTTGCAGCATCATTTCCACGCACAGGAACATGACGATGAGGTTGCGCCGGGTCAGGAAGCCGATCGCTCCCAGCCCGAACAGGATAGCTCCGACAATCACGTAGTTATGCAGCAAGGCGCTCACGCTGCCACCTTCTTTCGTACAGGCTCTTGGGCAATCAGGATGGCGGCGATGGTGGCGACCAGCAGCAGCGTGCCCGCAAGTTCCACCGCATAGAGGTAATCGCCAAACAGTGATCGTCCCAGTTCGTTGACGTGATCAGTACCTTGCCGCTTCTCGGAAAGGCTATTGTGGAAAGTGCTAGGCGTCGTCGAGACCGACAACACGCCGCTGAAGCGGTTGTGGGCTTCTTCCATATTGGTGGCAATGATGTACAGGGCGGTCAAAGCGGAGTGGGCCTTGGGTGCCTGATTAGCCTGTAGTTCCTTCCTGGCTTCCGCCCAGGCACGGGTAGCCTGCTCCCGGCTGGCATTCACTTCCGGCCAGGCGGCCAGCGCATCGAACTGCTGCATCATCACCATTTCCGTCGACTTGCCCTTCACTTGCAGCGTCTCCAGAATCTCCGCCCCGGAGGCGCTGATACCGGTCAGGGGCTGTCAACGACTGAGCTTCCTTGAGCGTAGACACCACCAGGGCAGGAGCATCCTTGGCGGCAAAGTTCTTTTCGATGATAAACAGAATCGAGGCGAGCAGCACAAAGCCCGCCAGGCAGCTGAAGATGCGTTCGCGTGAACGGCGGTCGTAATCAGCCAGGCCGGCCTGCTGAGCAAGCATGATCACAAACAGGAACGTCACGATGATAGCACCTGCATAGACGATGATGGTTGCTGCCGCCAGGAACGAAGCTGATTTGATGAGGAACAGACCACAGACACCGAGTACGGTGATGGCGAAGTAGAGAGCTGAGTAAACAGGATTGCACTGGACGATAACCGCTGCCGCCGAGGCGATGGTAATGATGGCAAACGCATCGAAGAAGAGGTCCACCGCAATATGACCGGACGACCGCATCATCAGCAAGCCGATGAGCAGCATCGTCAGCACGCCTGCCGCCAGCCCTGCCTGAATCTTTCCCTTACTGCCCTTGCTTGGATGAGGCAGCAGCGTGACGATGGCCAAGAACCCCGTCACCAGGGGCAGGACGAGGTACCAGTATGTGACCAGCCAGGAAAAGAACTTGCTCATCGTGCTTCCATCTGAATCGGACAAACTAGGTTTTATCGTGCCTCGCTCATGAGACAAGATAAGAAAGTCTCTGGTTAGTAGTCATCACACTCCGTCGTGATGTTCTGCCCTGCCATATCATTGTCACATACCCTGACGCCCTCTTCACCGCTGCCTCACGCGGAGCGTGAGGTCTACCATCACTGTGCGTTCTCCCGGTTCGGGTTCGAGAACTTGATCCCCTGATCTTCGTTCAACTCCGAGCAAGGCCCCAGTTTCCCGCGAGACGTTCGTATCGGATCAGTCGTGTCCTTGGTCTGATCATAGACCGACAGCAACTTCTCCTTGTCGAACATCATCTCGCTCCGGCTCGCTCCGGTCAGATCAAACAAGGTCGTCAGTTCAATGGCATCGACGGGGCAGGCTTCCTCGCACATGCCGCAGTAGATGCAGCGCAGCTCATCGATCACGAAGGTCTCAGGATACTTCTCGCGGTCCGACCATGGCGAAGGAGCAGCGACGATATCGATGCAGTGTGCCGGGCAGGCCGTGCTGCACAGGTAGCAGGCTACGCACTTGACTCGCCCCTGTTCATCCCGATTCAGCCGATGCACCCCCTTGAAGTGGGGTGGCATCACCGGTCGTTGTTCGGGGAACGAGACCGTCACCCCGCCGCCCGCCATGGTCTTGAACATGTGCCGCATCGTCGTTCCCAGCCCGGAAACGATGGCAGGCACATAGAGCTTTTCCATCAGCGTCAGCTTGGGCTGCTCCACCCACTTCACGTCGTTCGCACTGATCGGCATGGTTCATTCTCTCGTACATGTAGCTGAAGTCGTGAGACTTCAGAGCAATCGCTTCGCACCCCAAACTGAAGTCTCACGACTTCAGCTACCTTACACCCCCGCCAGCTTCCCCTTCAGCAAACGCTCCTCCCGATCCTGCTGCCACAGCGACACCGCTCCAGGCACCAGGAACAGGATGATACTCACGGGTAGTAGCAGCCAGGGCGACCATCCGAAATGCCGGATGATCATCGCAAAGAACAGGTTGCCCAGCGACAGCGGAATCAGCACCTTCCATGCCAGCCCCATGAGCTGATCGTAACGGAAGCGAGGTATGGTCCAACGAATGAGCATGATGATAACAATGAACATCACCATCTTGGTCATCAGCACCAGGAACTTGATAATCGCTCCGCCCCACGTCTCGAACTCGCCCGGCTCCAGCACTCGAGTCAGACCGGGGAAGTGCCAGCCACCCAGGAACAGCACCGAGCACAACAGGCTGATCGTGATCATGTGCGAGTATTCACCCAGGAAGAACATGGCGAACTTCATCGCTGAGTACTCGGTGTGGAACCCGCCGACGAGTTCCTGCTCGGTCTCGGGCAAATCGAACGGCATGCGGTTGTTCTCCGCCAGCGCGCTCGTGAAGAAGATCAAGAACGGCAGAGGCTGAATCAGGAAGAACCAGCCATGATGAATCTGGTAATCGATGATCTTTTCCAAGTTCATCGAGCCGACCATCAGAATGATGCCGAGGATCGACATGCCGAGCGGGATTTCGTAACTGATGACCTGAGCGCTGGACCGTAGAGCCCCGATGAAGCTGTACTTGTTGTTGGACGCCCAGCCGCCGAGGATGATGGCATAGACCGTCAGCGACCCGACAGCGAAGACGTAGAGAATGCCAATGTCCACACCCGGTGCGATCACCCACTGATGCGGATCAGCGGTGTTGACCGAAGTCGGTCCGAACGGCACCACCGCGATGGCGAGCAATGCACAGCCCACACCGATACCCGGCGCGAGCATGTAGAGGACTTTGTTGACGTAAGTCGGAATGATCTGCTCTTTGAGCAAGAACTTCAAACCATCAGCGATGGACTGAAGCAGTCCCCACGGACCCACACGATTCGGCCCGATACGATCCTGCGTCCACGCCGCGATCTTTCGTTCCAGGAAGATCAGGTACGCACAAATACCCGGCACGATCAGCAGCACCAGCAGCGCCACAATGCCTCGTATCACCCAGGGATGTGTCAGCAGTTCCCACATATTTGAATCTCAGTTGTCCTGTAGCTGAAGTCGTGAGACTTCAGAGCAATCGCTTAGCGTCACAGACTGAAGTCTCACGACTTCAGCTACCTTTAACTCCCCGCCATCGCTGCTCCCGCTGGAGCGTTCGTTGCCGCCGCCTTCCCCTTCCCGAGAAACACCCCGAACTCGCCGAGATCACCCCGGCCCAGTGCTTCAAAGTAAGGAATAGCCTTGGCGATCTCCGCCCGCAGCGTCGAAGCGTGGAACAACCCGCGTCGTTCCATCAGCTCCATGAAGATACGTGCATCGGGTCGAGCTTCGCCCGGCCCAACGATCGCCTGCTTGATGCCCTGAGCCAGCAGGTTGAAGTTCACAAACGTCCCCGACTTCTCAGCGAACGATCCGCCCGGCAGCACATACTTGGCTGCCGTCGAAAGAGCCGAGGGAAGAATGTCCTGAACGACGAGCAGTTCGAGTTTACTCATCGCTGCCACTTCGTCGGGAGAGACCCAGGCACCGGGGTAGCCGCCGACAGCGTAGACCGCTTTAATGGAACCCTTCTTCACTTCATTGATGAAGTCGTCCCACTCAACCAGGTCGTCCTGGAAATGATCGATCACCGGCACCACGCCACGCAGGTTAGGGCACTTCTCCTTGCGGATGGTGAACTTCACCTTGTCGGCTGCAGGCGGTTCGCCATGCGGCCCCTTCGGATACTTATCGTCCTGCCCTTCGACCGGCACCGGCCCCAGCACCAGCCGAACGTCTTTGTTCAGGCCTGTGAAGTAGGTCGCAGCCAGGTAGGCCTCTTCAACTGTCAGATACGGCGAGAGAACAACAGCGAACCCCTTGCCATGCTTGTTGGCGGAGTTGCTCAGCTCTCGTCGCAGCCGGGGCAACAGATCATCCCACATGACATGGCTATGTCGATCACCCGTCTTCACCAGCGGGCTCATCAGCCTCTGGGCCGCGTTGATGTGCTTGAACCCGAACCGCCCGTCGTCGCACATGAACGAGCCCTGGGCATCCGGGTTAGAGCGTGGGGTCAGGCGGTAGATGATGTTCTTGTTCGAGGCAATGTTGATGCTGCAACCAGTCGAGCAGCCGGGACAGACGCTGTCAGCATCCTGCAGGAACCAGACGCGCTGCTTGTAGAGGAAGTCTTTGCTGCACAGTGCGCCGACCGGGCAGAGGTCGACCACGTTGCCCGCCAGCTTGTTGTCGCAAGGCTGACCGGGGAAGATGTCGATCTCAGCTGAGGCGCCGCGATTGATGACCTGAAGCTCACCGGTGCCGCTGATCTCACGGGTGAAGCGTACACAGCGGGTACACATGACGCAGCGATCGGTGTAGAGGGCGATGTTCGCACCGATGTGATCCTTGTCCGCCTTCTGCAGCTTGTCGTCCTTCAGTCGGCTGTAACCACGACCATACTTGTAGGAGTAGTCTTGCAGATCGCACTCGCCGGCCTGATCGCACACCGGGCAATCGAGCGGGTGATTGAGGAGCAGGTATTCGAGCGTACCCGCCTGAGCGTCCTTGGCTTTCTTGGAATCGGTCACCACCACGCTGCCATCTTTGACAGGGGTCTGACAACCGGGCACGACACGAGGCTGCATGGCGATGGTGCCATCAGGCTTCTTGTCGCCGATCTCGACCAGGCACATGCGGCAACTGGCGACGACGGTCAGGTCTTTGTGCCAGCAATAGTGTGGCACCTCGACCCCGACGCGCTGCGCCGCTTCGATGGCGTTCAGCTTCTCGCCATCCTTCATCTGCACCGCTTGTCCATTCACCCAAACCGTTGCCATAGCGTTGTTCCTGGCTCGTGATCTCTCGTCTGGTTCCCCTCTCCCCTGGAGGGAGAGGGGTTAGGGGTGAGGGGGAGACGCCTCGCGACGACTCTTACCATTCCCCATTCCGGCTCCTATTTCGCTTTCTTCATCTTCTCAAACTCCGCCTTGGAGACATAATTCACCGTCGTGAAGTCAGCCATCAGTACCATGCGATAGCCATCGTTGGTCGGTTCCTTCTCCCAGGCGATCATGTAGTCAGCCGGGTTATCAAGCCTGGCCGGATTCACCCCATAGACCACATCGATCACATGCTCTTGCATGTCTCGCAGGGTCTTCATTCCTTTGGGGCCAACATCGAGTTCGGCTGCATCTTTCGGTGGCTTGTTATTCGAGACCATTGCCATCTGGTAAGCTCGGCCCAGGTTGAGCAGTACCAGCTTGGCGGCATTGTCGAAAGGCATCTGCAGGATGGTATTCCGTCCACTGGCCCCTTCACCTGGCCCAGGTGTCTGCTGGTTCCCCCCAGCCCGTGTACCCTCCGGCGTCAACACCGGGTTCGTCGCTTCTACCTTCCTGCACCCCCCGATCAGCATGAGACAGAGAAGGATCAGCGCGATCCGTGCCACACTCCGACGGTACTCCGTCGGGGTGTGCTGCTGAGAACGTGTCCCCCTTGGGATGGCATGTTCGATCATATTGTCCGCCCTCCCTCTGTTTCTCGTTGCGAGCGTCAGGGCGTCAGCCCGACGTGTGAGTCTCCGCTCCCCCTCACCCCTAACCCCTCTCCCTCCAGGGGAGAGGGAAACCAATCCCATTCTGTCTCCTAGCTCCTAGCTTCTCCTTAATGAGCCCCCGCCGTCACCAGTTCATCCGCCCGAATGATCGAACGCTTGCTGTTGATGAAGTCCACAAAGTCCTGCTTGTACTTCTGCACAGCGTTCTTCACCGGCCAGGCTGCACCGTCAGCGAGTCCGCAGATCGTCGTGCCCGGCATCGTGCCAATCGTGTTGGCCACTTCGAGCAATTGATCAATGTCGCTCAACTCACCTTTGCCCCGGCGGATACGAGACAGGATCTTCGTCATCCACGCTGTACCTTCTCGACAAGGTGTACACTGCCCGCACGATTCATGACTGAAGAACCGGCAACTGTTGAACAGCACATCGACCATGTTGGTGGCATCATCGACCACCATCAGCGCTGCGGTACCCAGACCCAGACAGCCCTTGGCGATGGGATCGTTGAAGTCAAGCTTGCAGTCGAGTTCCGCTTCGGTCAGGAAGCCCATGCTCATGCCGCCCGGCACGACAGCCTTGGCCTTGCGACCCTTCCACACGCCGCCCGAATGGACGTCAATCGCTTCTCTACAGGTAATGCCCAGCGGAGCTTCAAAGCAGCTGGGCTTGTTCACGTGGCCCGAAACACAGAAAAGCTTGGGGCCATAGCTGCCGACGTCGCGCGGGTTCTTGGGATCAGCAGGCACGCCTATCGACTTGAACCACGGCACGCCACGGGTGAAGATGTGAGGCAGACAAGCCAGCGTCTCTGGGTTGTTGACCACGGTCGGCTTGCGGAACGCCCCTTCGATGGCAGGGAACGGTGGCTTGATGCGTGGCCAGGCTCGCTTGCCTTCGAGGCTTTCGATCAGCCCCGTCTCTTCGCCACAGATGTAAGCTGCTGCACCACGATGCAGGTAGATGTCGCAGTTGAAGCCCTTCTTGCCGCACGCATCCTTACCGAGCATCTTGGCCTTGTACAACTCATTGATCGCTGCTTCGAGCCGGCGGAAAGCATGCCCATACTCGTAGCGGATGTAGAAGTAAGCGACGGTGGCACGAGTGGCGTAGCAGGCCATCATCACGCCTTCGAGCACCTGGTGCGGATCGTCTTCCATCAAAATGCGGTTGTTGAACGTGCCCGGCTCCGATTCATCAGCATTGATGCACAGGAAGATCGGCCCGGTGTAGTCCTTCGGCAGAAACGTCCACTTCACACCTGTGGGAAAGCCGGCGCCCCCACGACCACGCAGGGCAGAGTCCTTGGTGATCTGCACGCACTCGGCCGGCGACTTGGCGAGGGCCGCGTCAAGACCCTTGTAGCCACCCCGATCCTTATAGACCTTGAGCGTATGGCTGTCTTTGACACCGACGTTCTTGAGCAGGACTGGTTCGAAGTTCGCCATCAAGTGCTTCCTTGGATTCCCGTCATTCTTGTGGCAGGGGTCAGATGTACTCGTCTGCCCTCTGCATGCTGTCATGGCTCTTGCACATTCCACAGGGGGCAGCGGAGTACCGCTGACCCCTGCCACTCTTTCTATTTCCTCAACTCCGCCACCAAAGCATCCGCCTTGGCGTCGTCGATGTTGCCTTTGATCTCGTCATTCACCAGCACACAGGGAGCCTGTTCACACGCCCCGATGCACTCAGCGAACTCCAGCGTGATCTTGCCATCACTCGAATTCTCGCCTGGCTTCACGTGCAGCTTGTCGCACAGATGAGCCAGCAGTTGCTCGCCGCCCCGCAGCATGCAAGGCAATGATCGGCAGACCCATAGGCGATGCTTGCCCAGCTTGTGCTTCTCATCACGATAGAAGCCATAGAAACTGAGCGTGTCATCCACTTCGGCCGGCTTGAGATCCAGAAGAGCCGCGATTTCGACAATCGCTTCCCGGGGCACGCAGCGTAGTTCATCCTGCACGATGTGCAGCGCCGGCAGCGTCACTGCCTGCTTGCTCGGATAGCGCGGGATGAAGGCCTTGATCTTCTCCACCATGGCCGGTGTCAATACGGGCATTCCGCTTAGCTCCTTATCTCACCAAAGAGTTCCGCAATTCGGTATGTGAAACCGGGCAGAACACTGCCGCCATCGAGGGATTGTTGTTCGGTCAAATGCTGGACACGATCCAGGCTGTGATATACCACGACATCACGACTGGCTGGGTACACCACCCAGATCAACTGAACGCCTGCTTCCAGATATTGAACGACCTTGTTCTGCACATACGAGGCTGAATCGCTGGGGGAGATCACCTCAACCGCCAGGTCCGGCGCAACTTCAAAGTAGCCCTGAGGTACAGCGGGTACCCGTTCGATGGAGTAGAAGGCGACATCAGGGCCACGGACAGAATCGGGATTGTGCTTGAGGATGGTGCCGGAATCGTTGCTGGCCACCCAGCCCAACTTGCGAGGTTGAACAAACTGAAGCAGAATAGCAACGATACGGGCACAGAAAATTCCGTGACCTGCACCAGGTGGTGGCATTGTTATCACCTTTCCGTCGACCAGTTCTTCGAGCGCACCATTAGCCGGCTCCGGTCGAAGCATGAACTCTTCGACGGTCATCAGTGATTCAGTTCTGGTCGCACTCGATCCCATCCCTCTCCTTCCCTATCTATCCAACTCCGCCGCGATAATCGAAAGACTCCCCAGCACCGCAACCACGTCGCTCAGCATGTGCCCCTTAATCAGGTGCGGGAACATGGCCAAGTGATAGAAAGCAGGTGGACGAGTCCTACATCTCCAACTCTTCTCGCTGCCATCGCACACGAGGTAGAAGCCAAGCTCGCCGCTGGGTGATTCAATCGCACCGTAGACTTCATTGACTGGCGTCTTGAAGCCTCGGTTGGTCATGGTCAGTTCAAAGTGCTGGATCATGCCTTCGATGCTGCGCCAGGTACTCGTCTTGTCAGGCAGCACCATTTTGCCATTCACATCGACGTTGACCGGTCCACTGGGCAGGTTTTCGATTGCCTGGTTGATGATCTTGTAGCTCTCCAGCATCTCCAGCATGCGCACATGATACCGGGCCAGGCAGTCACCATCTTTAGCAGCAACGACCTTGAAATCGAAGTCCTTGTAGGCGAGATAGGGCTCGTCCTTACGGACATCACGCAGCACACCGCTGGCCCGGGCAATCGGCCCCGACGCAGACCGGTTGATCGCCTCTTCCTTGGTCAGAACGCCCACACCCTTGAGACGGTCGATGAAGATCTTGTTGCGGTTTAAGAGCCCGGTCACATCGTTGTACATCTTCATGAATCCCTTGAGGAATTCACGCATCTTGGCGATCCAGGCATCGTCGATGTCGTAGAGCAGCCCACCCACACGGGTGTAGCTCGAATGGAACCGCTGGCCCGACATCTGTTCACACAGATCGTAAATCAACTCCCGCTGATAGAAGGCATACAGGAACGCAGTGAAGGCACCGAGATCGAGTGCACAGGTGCCAATGTTCAGCAGGTGATCTTGGATACGCATCATTTCATTGATGATGACCCGGATGTACTTGCACCGTGGCGTGAGTTCGATGCCGATCAGTTTCTCGCAGACATGGTGCCAGGCAATTTCGTTGCACAGCGGCGACGTGTAATTCATGCGGTCGACGACGGTGACGTACTGGTTGAGGTTCAAATCCTCGCCCAGCTTCTCGAAGCCCGAATGAAGGAAGCCGATATCGGGGATGGCATGGACGACCCGTTCCCCTTCGAGGGTGAGAATCAGGCGCAGCGTGGTGTGCGTAGCCGGGTGCTGCGGTCCGAAGTTCAGCGTCCACTGAAACTCCCGCTCATCCAACTGGGGATGCGTCTCAAGTTGTGGATCGAGCAATTCCAATGTCATGCTTTCTCCCCGTCTGGTTTGTAGTCATCACGCTCCGTCGTGATGACCCGCCGTGCAATCGCTCAGCACTTAATTCTTAACCCCCGCCCCTCGCTGTCATCACGCGGAGCGTGATGACTACTAACCTACCCCTCAGCCCGTGTCAGTATCGGGAAGTTATGCCGTTCACCTCGTCCTCGCAGCGGGTAGTCCTTCCGCAGCGGATACGAGGTGAACTCATCAGGCATCAGAATCCTTCGCAGATCAGGATGCCCAGCGAACTTGATGCCATACATGTCGTAGACTTCCCGCTCCGGCCAATCAGCCCCGGCCCACAGGTACGATGCGGTAGGCAGCGTTGGCTCCGGATCGTTCACCATCGTCTTCACGTAGAAGCGGTTGCCATCATTAGTATTGAGCAGGCAGTAGACGACGGCAAATCGATCAGTCGTCGCTGTGGGGTAGCCGAGGTAATCGACAGCGGTGAGATCGGAAAGGAAGTCGTAGCCACACTCGTTCTTCAGACAGGTGAGGGCAGCGAGGAGCTTGCTGTTCGGCACATGTGCGCGGAAGTTGTCACGGAACTCACTCGTCGTGATGGCATCCGCACCAATCTTCGCCTTCAGTTTGTCGAGCGTTTCCTGCGGTGTCATGAATACCTCTGATGAATACCAGCCCGACGCGCTAGCGAGGGACGGGTTGGCGGTCGCAAGGTCCGCCCTCGCTAGCGCTTCGGGCTGGTAACTTACTTCTTCGCGGGCAGTATCTCCAACGAAGTCCTCACCCCACGCTCCCCATACAGCACCTTCCCCGTCCCCTCCCACTGCCTGGTCGCCGTGGCGTAATCGCCCGGTGCAACGACAGCATTGGTCGGCCTCGGCACAGCCTGGCTGGGGCCAGTGTACTGGGTACGGCTATCGAACTCTTTGCTGAAGAAGGTGCCGGTCTTGCAGATCTTCGCTTGCAGATCGATCACCGCTTGAATCAACTGTTCCGGGCGGGGCGGGCATCCGGGCACGTACATATCAACGGGGATGAATCGATCAACACCCTGAACGACTGCATAAGTATCGAAGACGCCACCCGACGAAGCACACGCTCCCATTGAGATGCACCACTTGGGTTCAGGCATCTGCTGCCAAATGCGTTGCAGCACGGGCAGCATCTTCATCACCACTCGCCCAGCCACGATCATCAGATCGCACTGGCGGGGTGAAAACCGCATCACTTCCGCACCGAAGCGGGCCAGATCATGACGTGAAGCACCGGTCGCCATCAGTTCGATGCCACAACAGGCAGTCGCAAAGGGCATCGGCCATAAGCTGTTGGTACGCACCCAGTTAGCCAAAGCATCGAGCTTGGCCATGAACACGTTCTCGGGCAGGCCTACCGCCATTTGAAGACTCCTTTTTTCCACGCATAGACGAAGGCAATACCCAGCGTCACGAGGAACACGAGCATGACGGCAAAGACCGGATCACGCAGCATTTCAGGAATGCCAGGCGTCGTTCCGTTCTCAGCTACCGGCTGATAGGCTGTCACCGCCCACGGGTACAGGAACAGGAGTTCCACATCGAACACAAGGAAGAGGATAGCGACGAGATAGAACTTCACATCGAAGTGCTGGCGGGCATCGCCGATCACATCCATGCCCGATTCATAAGGCGTGTCTTTGACTTTGGTTCGTTTGAATGGCGAGAGGATATGTGCCGCCCCCAGGCTGGTGACGACAAAGCCGATGACCAGAACCACATAGATCAGGATCGGCACGAACGAATTGAGACCTGCCCCCATGTCGCACACCTTTACGGCAGAGGTGAAAATCTGTGTCAGTGTACGGCTGATGTAGATGAGGGCAAGACGAATAAATCAGTGACCAAGCCCGCGGACTGGGGCTGTGGGTAAAGGTATACTTGTGAGTATTTTATTGGTCGATTGTCATGAGTGTGACAATCCGGTGGAGAGGTACTTCTCTTCCATTTTCCGTGCAATGAATCGTCAGCCTACAGGTTCACTATTCTACACCTACAACGACAGTTCCGATTTCAGGCCCAGTTTGAGTTTCAACAACTGCCAGCGAGCTAGCCAGGCATGCCATCCATTGGTTTGAGTAAAGTAGGACGAATCAGGAGAGATTCTTCCAGTTTCATCACACTCCATCATGACAACATAAAAATCAATCTGATCGAGACTCGTGCTTTTGGGAAATACAAAGCGAAGTCTGCTTGATCCATTCTGCCTGGATTCCATCCAAGGCTTACCGAGCATCCGTTCCAGTTCGTTACGAGTCGTGTTTTCATTGATCTGTGAACAGATCCATTCAACCTCTTCGAACGAGATGCTGGAAGAACTCACCAGGTACACGGAGACTGCAGAGAGAATCAAGATCGACAACAATACCGAAACGACAATACGAATCATCCAGCGTCGTCGACGATGGTCATCAGCCAGTGCGATGGATTCGGATGGAGTTGCATTCACCATGACAATAACCGTAACCATGCAGTACCTTTGGTTCAACCCCAATAGCCATAGCTACATAATTGTCCGTTGCTGAAATCGTGAGACTTCAGAGCAATCGCTTGACGATATTCACCATGAAAACCGAAGTCTCACGACTTCGGCTACAGTCCCCGTTTCAGCAAAATTATTTCCCACCGCGCTGTCACAACACGACCTTGCCACCGATATAGGTGTGCGGTTCACAATTTCTGTCCGCTTCTACATACAGACGGCAATTACACTAATGTCCCCCTCAATCTAACAACCAAACCGGAGCCAGCCATGTCCATGCATACCGCCGCCATCCTCTTCTTCATCATCTACGGGATATTCTGTGCTGTGAACAGCAAGCACCTGTTCACCCAGTCAGCATCAAAACCCATGCGTAGTTGAAGACATGAGGCTTCATAGCAATCGCTTAAAGACATTCACTGTGAAGGCCGAAGTCACCCGACTTCGGCCTTTTCAACAACCGTGCCACTGGACATGATCAACTCAGCGATGAAGTGTCACTTCTCTTCAACCACCTTGAACGACTTGATGAACTCCACCGCCGGCGCGGCATCCACCCAATCCTTCGATCCGCCGACCATCACTTGGTAGAAATGCTCATTCGTCGAGACGTAGCGCACTCGATAGATTCCTTTGCCGGGGATGGAGATGTCAAGGTCTCGGCAAAGCGTCTTTTTGTCGTCGAGTGTGCCATCCACGCTCTTCAGCAACTTTCCCCGCAGCATGCGGACGATGCTGTCCTGTCCGCCATCGAAGCGATTCCTGATGTCTGCTTTGTCGGTAGCATCGATCTTGACCGGGTGCTTCTTCAGGGACAGAAAGTAAATGCCTTTCTCGCCATCTTCAACCATCCATATCAATGCTTTCTCCCGGGTCTGTGTCTCCGGCTTCTTGGGAAAGACGATCTCGAACTTCCCCTCCTTACTGGTTACTTTTACCGGCTCATCGCCCCATGTCAGGGGTGATAAACCTGATTGCATCAAGATCAGAAGCACTACAGTCCACGGCATGGCGATGCTCCGGGAACCTAGCCACGAAATCAAGAACAGACTCTAACACAACACTCTGGTTTGGCAATCGAAATGACTTTTAGCACTGCCAATACGATAGCGGCTGTTATCACTTCCATTTTGCTGCCTCATCGGGCTTGTTCCAGGCAGTGTAGAGCTTAAACAGGCTATCCTTGATTTGATTCTTTTCTTCGGGACTGGCCTTCGCATCTTTCTCCAGGCACTCGTAGGCCGATAGAAGCAGAGGCTCCGCCTCGGCGAACTTCTTGAGGGCAATCAGGCAGTTACCCAGCTTGCGACGAGCATCCTGAATCTGATAGTCGCACGGCCTGCGGAGACGTTCACGCCCTTGAAGCCCTTCTCGATAGAAGGGCTCAGCATCTGCCGGTCGATTGGTCTCCATCAGCAGGTCAGCCAGGTCAATCATCTGTCCCGGCAGGCTGGGGTGATCTTTGGGCAGGACTTTCTTGCGAAGGAGCAGACATTCACGGTAGAGCTTCTCCGCTTCCTCGTACTTCTTCTGGGCATACAGAATCGTCGCTATTCCATTGAGGGAGATGAGCGTATCGGGATGTTCCGGTCCGAGAGTATGGCGATCCAGTTCGAGGGCTTTACGGGCGAGCGGCTCTGCTTCGTTGAACCGGTTGAGACGTTTGAGAGCAACCGCCAGGTTGGCCATGGAGGTCACAGTCAGCGAGTTGGCTTCTCCCAACTCTCTATTCCGCACTTCATAAGCGGTTTTAAAGTAGTTCCTCGCCTTTTCATAATCCTTACGACCAAAGAAGATGCTTCCTAGATTATTCATCGATTCCATAGTATCGATGTGCTCTTCGCCAAGCGTGCGAATGCGGTCGGCGAGCACTTCCTTGTGGAGTTTCTCGGCTTCACTGGTTTTACCCTGTTTGCGAATCACTTCAGCCAGATTGTTTTTTGATGTAAGAGTATGGGGATGATTTGGGGATTGCACCGCAGAGCGAATACGAATTGATTCGCGAAGAAGTTTTTCCGCTTCGGCATACTTACCTTGTTGTTCAAGGCAATAGGCAACATCATGCATGATTTCGACAAGTTTGATGTCGTCGTCACCCATGATCGATCTGGTGATGGCAAGGCATTTTATCAGATGAGGCTCAGCCAGGTCGGGTCGGCCAAGATTGGTGTAGATGGTGCCAAGCGTATTGCGAATCGTCTGCTCAACATAGGGAGCGTCTTTGAGAGAGGTATTTTTGTCTACATTCTTTGATGCCTGGTCAAGGAGTTGGCGAACGGTGGCGTTTTCCCCAACTGCGCGAAGTGAGGGGTCAGCTTGAGCGAGGAGGTCATAGATCAGAAATTTGTTGACAGCTTCATAGTGGTTATTTTCTCTTAGAGTTTGTTTCTCAGCCGCCACGGCCAAATCTCGCTGATGACGAGCTTGCAGCAATCCCCAAGTGGTGCCGATGATCCCCGCGATCAGCGAAAGTAACACCAGCAGCGTGGCCCCCGCCAGCACCCGGTTCCTCTTGATGTACTTGCGGAATCGATAGAGGGCGCTGGGCGGACTGGCTAGCACCGGCTCGTTGCTCAGAAATCGTTCAATGTCTTTTGCGAAGCTGTTCGCTGTCTCATACCGGCGGTTGCGGTCCTTCTCCAGCGCCTTCATCACGATCCAGTCGAGATCGCCCTTCACCAGGTTCGCTAATTTCTTAGGCTCCGTGCTGCGGGTAGCGGCGACGTTCGGCAACGAATCGGAATGAGAGAGCTTCGTGCTCGGCTTGGCCGGCTCTTCTTCCTTGATCTTCATCAGCATCTTGAAGATGCCCGTCTTCATCAGGGCCTTTTGGCTGAAGGGCACCTTGCCGGTGAGCAGTTCGTACAAGATAACGCCCAGGGCGTAGATATCAGTGCGGGTATCGATATCGAGGTTGTTGAACTCTGCTTGCTCGGGACTCATGTATTCGAGAGTGCCGACAATGCTTCCCACTTCGGTGTAGATACTGTCCTGAGTCAACCGCGAACCGGTCGCTTTCGCCACGCCGAAGTCGATGATCTTGGGAACTGCATGCCCGTCGTAGAGGCCCACCAGGATATTGCTGGGCTTCAGGTCACGGTGAATAATGCCCTTCTGATGGGCATGCTGCACCGCCTGGCAGACAGGAATGAACAGCTTCAGACGCTCAAGCGGTGAGAGTTTTACCTCATCGCAGTACTTTGTGATGGGCAGCCCTTTGATCATTTCCATGACGAAGTAGGGAACCATGCCGTTGCCGCCAATCACGTTGCTTGGCGCCATGCCGGCATCGAAGACCTTGGCGATGTTCGGGTGATCCATCAATGCCAGTGCCTGGCGTTCCTGATCGAATCGTGCCAGCAGAGCAGGGCTGGAATAGTCGCCCTTGATGACTTTCAGAGCGACCCGCCGTTGGATCGGTTCGATCTGGTCAGCGACGAAGACCGCGCCCATTCCTCCTTCACCGAGTTTCTCCCGAATCTTGAACCTGCCGGCAAAGACCTTGTCGGAGGATTTGCCGACCACATGGCTGGGGCTTGGACGTTCTGCCTGGGGGGGAAGCGTCTCCGCGGTGGCGATGTTTCGGGGCACTATAGGCTTCTGCATAAACAGCGACGCCGCTTCATGGGCCATAAGCAACCCTTCCACTCGCTTCTTCAGCTGGTCATCGTCGGCGCACGCTTCCCGCAGGAAGGCCTCGCGATCACCAGGGTTCTTCTTTTGCAGAGCTTGGATAAAGAGCGATTCTTCGTTCACGGGAGTGGACCTGTTGATAAAATTCAGCACCATTTCAGTGTATCGGAAGAGGCCCAGTTCATGGGGACCCTCCCTAAGCGATATGCGTAATTCCGAAAGCTTCAGCATCACCGGTGGATAGTAATTTCACCAGAAACATCCCGTACCTCAACTCTTCTCCTCCCCCTCCGTAATATGCTGCTTCAGCCACGCCCGAGAGTAGGTCCAGTATCGATCAACCGTGGCAGGAGCAATCTCCAGAAGTTGCGAGACTTCATCCAGCGTACAGCCAAGAAAGAAATGCAGTTTAACCACTTCTGCCTTGAGAGGCTGTTCCCGTGCTAGAGCTTCAAGCGATTCGTTGATGGTGAGAATATCTTCGGAAGGGATATCGACAGGGATTTCCACCTGATCCAAGGAGTGCCGCCGTAGCTCTCCACCATGTATCTCCGCAGCCTTCCGCCGTGCCTGATCAACGAGAATACGCCGCATGGCTTCCGACGCGGCACCGAAGAAGTGCCGCCGGTTGGCGAAGCCGGCAACATTGGCCGGCCCGACCAGACGCAGGTAGGCCTCATGCACCAAAGCCGTCGGTTGCAGCGTTTGCCCTGCCTTTTCTTTCGCCAGCTTTTGCGAGGCCAGGCGACGCAGTTCATCGTACACCAGCGGCAACAGTTCCGCCGCCGCCTGATTCTCTCCCCGTTCCATCGCCTTCAAAATGCTGGTGACATCATTCATCATCCTACCCTAGCTGTTCGAGCAGGTGGTTACCAGTGAAGGGCGTGAAAATAGAGACACCATCACCATGACTGCCCGAAACGCAAGCGAGAGGGACATGCTGTCACAAGCTTCCGCTTTGCTACCCTAGAGGCTGCCATCGAACGTATCACTCGTCCACCACCTCCAATCCCAAAAGCTCCCCCGCCAGCCTGGCCATACGTCTCACCTCGGCCCCTTCCATCGATTCCACCAACGTGTATGGTTTCGGACCGATCAATCGAGCCCAGTAAGTGGGTAGGCTCTTGGTGCCTCCCGAAAAATGGCCCCGCCGAATTCCGTTGAAGCTGCTTGCTGGCAGTGTTTTCGAAGACAGAAGGATGCCGGCCCAGCGTGCCTCCCGATAAAGCTCCCTCTTGATTGGATCGATATCAAACGTCACGCTGCGGAAGCGAAATACTAAAGCGATGATCAACACGGGAGCCAGCCCGGCCCAGGCCCAGTTGCACTCCGGCTCATCATGGAAATACCCCACTATTGTGAACAGGACGCCGGCGAACAACACTCCCAGCAGAATCAGGTTTTGCATCACCCTTGCTCCGGGTTGATACCGCTCAATGGTCACCATTTGGACCGAAGTTAATGTCATGGAATTGCCCTCGGGAGGTACAACCTCTACCGGCATTCCCAAGAGTTGTGACAGAAGCTACACCTATGTTGAAGGCAAAAGCACTGGATTGTGACCACGAACGGCGCCCCATGAGACGCCCCCGCAGCAATCTCACTCCAGTACTGCCTCCATCGCCCTGGTCGCCTGCCGCTTCCTCATCCACACTATCCCCACGCCCGCCGCCCCGCTCATGCCGCACAATGCCCAGGTAACCGGTTCAGGCACTGCGACTGCAGTCAGCGACACCTGATCAAAATCGACTTCGATGTTCGGGGCTGACCCGGTGCCTGGCGTGTGCAGATTCACCAGTCGTATTCCCAACAGTTGCCCGGCTTGGGGATGGATCGCCCCCGATTGGAACACCAGGGTCGAGAGTCGAAACTCTCCTTCGGGGATCGTCGCCCCAATAGTATTGTTGTCTGAAGCCAGCACCGTGGTTCCCGCCATTAGATCAATGCGGTAGCCCGGAAACCCGTTCAGGTTGTAGAACACTCCACCACCATCTGCCGAGCCAGGCAACGATGTCCCTGAAGCGATATTGCCTATCTGCACCGTCAGCGTGTAACGAGTGTTGTTCAGGAAGCTGGTAGTCAGCGTTTGTTGCAACCCTGCTTCACTAGCCTGATTCCCTGCCAGGAAAACCAGGGCCCCGTTCACCCCCTCCGGCGTCCCTCCGGGAAAATACTCCACCCCCGGCAAAGGCCGAATCACTCCCACCGCGTTTTGATTCTGATTGATGATTGCCCCCGGATCGTACATGGTCCACCCGGTCGGCACGAACACCTGAAATGTCCCTGGCGTAATGACGTTCGCCTCAAACCCCGGATTGACAATCGAAATCGCCTGTCCCCACGCCGTCGATCCCGACACAAACCCTAGCACCACCCACACAACCCGCCATTTCGAGACGCTCATCGTACGCTCTCCTGAAGTTGGTTCTTGGAGCAATAGCCCTGTTACGATGAATGAATGCCAGTTACGTCCCAAACCTTTCACAAAAAACTGACTCTGAAGCGGCTCGGCAATGAACCGTAACCGAAGTCGTGAGACTTCGGTCCTCATGGTGTAGGCGTATTCCGGTTGCTCTGAAGTCTCACGACTTCAGCTACCATTGATGGCGAGTGTCAGGGTGTCGGCAGCATCATCTCGAGAAGTTCCCTCATTGCTTCCTCCCCCGATACCTCTCGCTCGCCTGCTGCAGAATCGCAATCTCTTCAGAAGTAAGGTTCGCCCGGCCCTGTTCATGTAGCTTCGCTAAGACCTGATCCACCTGCTCGGCAAACTCATCCTTCTTGGCCACACTCGGGGAACGGGCCGGTTGTTCACGATACACCTTCAGAGATGGCTTGCGTCGCTCCTTCCACCATTGTCCCCAACCCTGACCTAAAGGCATCAGCCGCCAATTGAAGTAGTAGTAGAGCGAAGCGAACGCTGCTCCCGCCAAATGGGCCGCCACGCCGGTACCCGTCAATTGGGCCTGGTAGAACACGACAAAATCCGAACCGACATAGACTGCCGCCACCAGCCACAAAGGCACTTCGATGAAATAGACGGTGATGATCCGTGTCGGATAGTGCCAGGTACACAGGATCATCACAGCCATCACCGCCCCCGAAGCGCCGAGGGCGGTACGCTGACAAAGCATCGCCTTATACATTTCCTTCGCTTCTTCGGGCAACTCAGCAGGCAGATGCAGCATCGGATCAAGGAAGTAGGTGCTCAGTCCCCAGCAAAGCGAACTAACGACGCCAGCGACGAGATAGAACGCCAGGAACTCGCGTGGGCCATACAGGTCTTCCATATCGGGGCCGAAGAACCAGAGCACCAGCATATTGAAGACGAGGTGCCAGATCGAAAACGGGCTATGTAGGAAGAAGCTGGTGAGCAGCCGCCAGACTTGCCCATGCTCAAAGACCGCGACCGGGTCCATCACCAGTGCATCGGTGAAGAACCCCTGGCCCTTCTGGAACCCCATGCCCATGCCAAGACCGGCGCGGATAATACCTGGATCAGAAACATAATGACGTTGATGAACACCAGTGCCCGGCAAACGCTGCCATTGGTTCGCCAGTACCACGACCCGCCCTCACTGCGGAAATATTCTCGATCTTGATAACCCATGATGCTGCATCGAAGAGGATGAAGTTTTCAGGAGTCTAACAGGAATCCGGTTCGATGCCAGCGAGTTTCTGCGAAGACACAGTTGATGGGGTGAGGGTCGTTTATGGCGAGCGGGGGGCGTCAGCCCCCTGAGTAAACCAGGCACGCATGAGCAGACTCTGGCGAAGTCCGATAACACCAGCGACGTGATCGACTCCCACCTCAGGGGGCTGACGCCCCCCGCTCGCACTGGTGATTTAGTAGTGAACGAACTCGTGGGATTTCGGTGTTCATAAGGTGGGAAATCCGTGCCACTGCGTGATGTATTCATCACATAGTGCTTCAAGCGAATGCACCCTTCCACTGTGTGACAGCGAGACGACTATCCAGAGAAGTGCTTAGAAATACTCGACGCTGTCACACAGTGGCACAAACCCGGCTACCCCATACCCTAACTGACAACTAACCACTGAAAACTGACAACTGATTTACTCAGGACCTCCACCCATGCTCTCCCTGGCTCTCCTCATGCTCCTCCAACCCCAAGACCTCGAATCCCAGGTCGAACACGGCTACGCCGACTCCAACGGCGTCAAAATCCACTACGCCGCCCTCGGCGACAAGACCAAGCCCCTCATCGTCTTCATCCATGGCTTCCCCGATTACTGGTACACCTGGCGCGAGCAGATGAAGGCCCTCTCCAGCGACTACTACTGCGTCGCCATTGATCAGCGTGGCTACAATCTGTCAGACAAACCTAAAGGCGGCGAGAACTACCAGATGAAGTACCTCGTCGGCGATGTCATCGCTGTCATCAAACACCTGGGCCGGGAGAAGGCGATCATCGTTGGCCACGATTGGGGCGGCGCGGTCGCCTGGTCGGTTGCCCAGAACGCTCCGCAGTTTGTCGAGAAGCTGATCGTCCTCAACCTGCCTCATCTCCGAGGCGTCGCCCGTGAGTTGGCTAATAATCCCGATCAGCAGAAGAACAGCCAGTACGCCCGAAACTTCCAGAAGGAAGGCGCCCACAAGCTGCTCACCCCCTCAGCCATCTCTTTCTGGGTGAAAGACCCCGAAGCGAAGAAGAAGTATCTAGAAGCCTTCGGCCGCTCCGACTTTGAAGCGATGCTCCACTACTACAAGCAGAACTACCCCAAAGAACCCTACGTCGAAGACAAGAGCGAAGTGGTGAAGATCAAGATGCCCGTCCTCCTCATCCATGGCCTCAAGGACAAAGCCCTCTCGGCCAGCATGCTCAACAACACCTGGGACTGGCTGGAACAGGATTTGACCCTCGTCACCATCCCCAACGCCGACCACTTCGTGCAACAAGATGCCCCCGACCTGGTGAACCGTTCGATCAAGATGTGGCTCAAACGGTAGTTCGATGCGAGCGGGGGGGGCGTCAGCCCCCTGAGTAAACCATGCATACGTCACAATAGTTCAGCATGTACGATAACAAGAGAGACGAGAGCTATCCCTTCCTCAGGGGTTGACGCCCTCGCTCGCATAGAATTTTCCAACATTCCCATGCCATTGCCCTATCAGCGGCCACTACCTCTCTAAGCTAATACTGCCCGTCTGCTAGCCAGTGCCCGCCACGTCGCCATGCAGCCACAACTTTATTTCAGGCTTCTCATCCCTGCCAACAGACTGGGAGCGTTCGAATGTTACGTCGTAAGATGATCACCCCGATAGTCTTCCTCCTCGGAATAGCCTTCAACATCGCCCGGGCTGACGATACTGCCAAGCCCGCAGCCAAGGTTCCGCTCCTCCGCTCGGCCCGTAGCGGGCTTTGGTCGGATGTCGGCACGTGGGAAGGGGGCAAGCTCCCCGTCGCCGGAATGCGGATCCAGGTTCGGGAAGGCCATGCGGTCACTTACGATGTGAGCAGCGATACGGTGCTCCGGACGATTCACGTGGCTGGCACACTCACCTTTGCTACCGATCGCAACACGCTGCTCAACGTCGGGCTGATCAAGATTCAGCCTGGCAACGACGCCGGAGAAGATGGGTTCGATTGCGACGCCCACCTGCCAGCCACAGATGCCAAGCGTCCCAAGCCGGCGCTGGAGATCGGCACCGCTGATCAGCCTCTTCCCGCCAAGTTCACGGCGACGATCAGGCTGCACCATGTCAAAGGGCTCGATAAAGAAACCTGCCCCGCCATCATCTGCTGTGCCGGTCGGCTCGATTTACATGGTGCGGCGCTCACCAACACCTGGCTCAAGCTGGGGCAGACTTCCAAGCCGGGCGACAAGTCGATCGTGGTGCAGGGCGACATGACGGGTTGGAAGCCGGGCGACCGGGTGATCGTGACCGGCACCTATCATCCCGAAGGTGACGAGAAGACGCCGGTGCTGGCCAAGACCTTCCAGACCGAGGAACGGATCATCGCTACTGCCCGAGGTGGCCGAGAACTGCGCGACCACACGCTGCGGTTGGAGAAGCCCCTGGCCTTTGAACACTATGCTGAAGGCGAGTTCCGGGGCGAGGTGGCCAACCTCTCCCGCAATGTGGTGATCGAATCTGCAGACCCCGCCGGGGTGCGTGGCCACACCATGTATCACCGCAACTCAGCCGGGTCGATCTCCTACGCTGAGTTCCGTCACCTCGGCAAGAAAGATGTGCTCGGCAAGTACGCCATTCACTATCACCTGTGTGGCGACACCATGCGGGGCAGTTCGGTGATCGGAGCCAGCATCTGGGACAGCCATAATCGCTGGGTCACCATTCATGGCACCGAGTTCCTCGTTGTTCGTGACTGCGTCGGTTATCAGTCCATCGGGCATGGCTTTTTCCTTGAAGATGGCACCGAGACTTACAACATCCTTGATCACAACCTTGCTGTCTATGTGTTGCCGGGCAAGGCACTGCCGAAGCAGGTGCTCTCCTACGACGACAACAAGGGGGCGGGCTTCTGGTGGGCCAACTGCAGGAACTCCTTCACCCGCAACTGTGCGGTCGAATGTTCCGAGCATGGCTACGCCTTCGAGAGCAAGCGTGCCGCTGACTTCGACCCGATGCAACTTGTCCTTCAACCCGATGGCAAACGTGCCAAGCAGGACATCCGCACGATGCCGTTCATCCGCTTCGAGGATAACGAATGCCATTCGATGCCTTTCTTCGGCATCAGTCTACGTGGTCTCTCTCGGCCGGTCGGAGCGATCATGCAGTTCGCCAAGCAGAATCCGGCCCTGGCGAAGGAAGCGATGGAAGCGATCCCCGATTCCAACCATCCGTTCCACATCACCCGCTTGAAGATCTGGGATACCCGCTGGCCGTTCCATGCCGGTACCAGTGGCGTCTATATCGATGGGCTCAACGTCTACCGGTCGACCTACGGCATGTGGCGGTCGGTGACGGATCGGCACTCGTACCACAACCTCAAGTTCTCCGAGACCTCCAACCGTGACATCCACATGCCGCTCAGCATCGGCTTGCCCGAAGCGGAGAAGAACACCGGCCCGGCTCAGGGCGCCTACTACACCGGCATCGGCGGCATGGTCGATGATCAACCGCCTCACACCGTCATCACCCATGTTTATGTCGAGGATGGGCAACTCGTCGTTCGGGGAGTGACCGCTGACAGCAGCGCGGTGAAAAAGGTGTCGGTCAATGGGCGGAAAGCCTACTCGCTGCGGGACAACTTCGCCGAGTGGGAGACCACTTTGGAGTTGCCCGCGGCGGGCCAGGGTCTCACGCTGTCTGCTGTGGCTACCGATGCCGGGGGACGAACGGAGCCTCGTCCGCATCAAGTTGTCTATCGCCCCACGCAACCCAGCGCGGCGGTCGCCACAAAACCCTAGGACTCTCCCCTTTCCAAGGGGGGAGTTGGAGGCGGTAAGTCTCCGTGGTGCAGAACCCCACCCAACCTCCCCTTGGTTAAGGGGAGGAGCCAGAAAACCCACACGATATACACACGCACACACACTCCGAGAGGTTGAATCATGCGTTCCCGTAAAGGCTTTACCCTGATCGAACTACTGGTCGTGATTGCCATCATTTCGTTGCTCATGGCTATGCTGCTGCCGGCGATACAAAAAGTACGCGCCGCTGCTGATCGCATGAAATGTTCCAGCAACATGAGGCAACTCGTGATTGCCTTCCATATGTACCACGGCGATTACTACAAGCTGCCGATTCCGTTCACCACTGCCACCGCTGCCGCCGGGTACACCTACTACAGTCAGAACTGGCAGATGGATCTGATGCCTTACTACGAGCAGGATGCGATCAAGAAACAATGGAACCCGCTGCTTGCCGACAACGATGGCACCAACCTCGATCTCATCTCACGCCCCATCAACCTGCTGAAATGCCCTTCAACCCCCAGTGCGGAGGTCGAAGAGTTCAACCAGGCCAACAACACCTTCTATTGCAACCCCGCTGTTCCGATCTACAAAGCCGGGGTCAGCGACTACTTCTGCAGTTCCAATTCCCAGGCGTTCACCCCTGCCGTCAGCGGCATGATGCCTTATCAGACGCCCCCCATTGCCAGCAAGTTTGCCGCCGTCCTGGATGGGCTCAGCAACACGATCCTTCTCGTTGAAATGGGTGGCGGCCCGGTGCGCTACCTCTCTAAAAATCGTACCCCCAGCGGCGAGCGATCCCACTTCTTTGGCAACTGGGGGGAGAACAATCGCCTCTCGCTCCGCAAATACAACGATGCCGGCACGGTGGCCGGCGGCGGTAACGCCGTCTTCAACGCCAACAACGTCGGATCGAACATCTACACCTGGCATCCCAACCTCTGCAATGCCGCCTTCGGCGACGGCTCGGTACGGACCATCAATGAAAATATCGATGCCCTTGTGCTTCACTATCTCATCGGTCGGGCTGATGGTCAGCACGTTACTGAAGATCAGTAAAGGCCGTGGCAGGGGTCAGTTGTACTCAACTGCCCCGGCATATCGGCAACAGTGTTGCACGTTCGCAGGGGGCAACGGCGTACCGTTGACCCCTGCCACAATTCACGAGTTGATGTGGGGAGATGGTAACTCGATGCCGATCTTGCGACTGTTGCTGTTATTCACTGCCTGCACGGTTCTCAGCGGCTGTGGTCCGAAGAGTCCTGGCTTGATCCCCGTGAAGGGCAGCGTCCTGATCAATGGGCAACCCGCCGCGCGCGTTGCTGTCTCGCTACATCATGTCGATAAGTCGCTTACTGGCAACAGCGCCCATCCCTGTGCCGCCACCGATGACAAGGGCCAATTCCTGCTGTCCACTAACAAAGACGGCGATGGAGTGATGCCCGGCGAATTCTACGTCTACTTCATCTGGTGGTCCGACCCAGACCCCGAAAAGGCCAAAGACCTCCTCGCCGGTGCCTACTCCGAATCCCAACTCTCAACCTTCAAAATAAAGATCGACGCCAACACCACCGAACTCCCCGCGTTTCAACTTAAAGCCGACCCCGCCCAGGCGAAGAAGTTCGTGAAGTAGCAGCGAGCGGGGGGGCGTCAGCCCCCTGAGTAAAACCAGGCACCCATCACTAGAATCAACAAAGCGCGATACAACAGTGACGTGCGCCACTCCTCAACTCAGGGGGCTCACGCCCCCCGCTCGCATTTCACGAGATTCAATATGACCGAATGGAACGCCAGCGACTACAACCGCCAATCCACCCTCCAGCAGGTGATGGCTGAGGAGCAACTCGCCCTCCTCACCCTCAACGGCGATGAACGCATCCTTGATGTAGGCTGCGGCGATGGCAAGATCACCGCCGAGGTCGCTACCCGCATTCCTCGTGGCTCCATCCTCGGCACCGATCCCTCGAAGGATATGATCGCCTTCGCCGCCAGCCATTTTACCGGCCCGAAGTATGCCAACCTCCGCTTCGAAGTCGCTGATGTCCGCCGCATGCCCTATCGGGATGAGTTCGATCTGATCATCTCCTTCAACGCCCTCCACTGGGTGCCCGAACAGGGCCAGGCACTCGACTGCCTGCGCAGCTCTAAAACCACAGGGCAGGGCGATGCTCCGCTTCGTCTCCGAAGGCCCACGCACCAGTCTCGAAGATGTCATCGAACAGACCCGCCAGCAGCCCCAATGGACGAACTACTTCCCAGGCTACCGCCAGCCCTACCTCCACCTGACGCCGAAAGACTACCAAGCCCTCGCCGAGAAGCATGGCTTCCACGTCGCTCGCCTCCATGTCAACGACAAAGCCTGGGACTTCAGAACCCGTGAAGGTTTCGTCAATTTTGCCCACGCCACCTTCGTCGAATGGACCCGCCTCGTCCCCGAAAGCGAACGCCTCAACTTCATCACCGACGTGCTGAACCGCTACAAAACCCTCGCCGCCACCACTCCCCAAGAGATGAACACGTTCAAGTTCTACCAGATGGAGATTGAGCTGAAGCCCAAACAGTGATGAGAGCCACTGCATGCTCTCCTCTTCCTCCCGGGGAGTCCCTCAAACATTCCTCGCCACTAACAACACCAGCCGCCACACGATACTAACCAGTGCACACCCCATCCCCAGCAGAATCAACATCCCGGCAAAGCTCCATCGATTCCCCGAGTTCAACTGCTCCGCAATCTCGTCATCATCCATTTCCTCATCGATAACCTGCCTGGAAGAATCCGAAGGTCGCATCATCACCGACAGGAAATACCCCAGGATCACCAACCCAATCCCCGCCGCCAGCAAATACCACGGTGCAGCAACCACGTTGATCTCCTCCACAACTGCACGCCATTCTTGAAAGGGCTGATGCGCAAGTCAAGCGAATACTACTGAGGCCCGCAGCACTCCACTACAATACTGCGAACGTCGTTCCTTCCGAGATCCGCCATGCATAACCCCGCTGAAATCGTTGAACATGCCACGGAAAAGCCGCATGGCCATGGGGGCAGCATGCATCGCTGGATCGGCCTGACTACCGCCTTGCTCAGCATCCTCATCGCCGTCTGCTCCTCGCAGGCTAATGCGGTGCGCACCGAGTTCATTGCCCGCATGGTCGAAGAGGATGGCACTACGGTGCGTTTGCAAAACGTCTCCACCAAGTACATTCTGCTGCAGGCCCAACTCCAGCACATTCACGCCATGATGCCCGATCCGCCATCGTTCCTGAAGATTGAAAGCAGCCTGCAGAGTCTCGAAAAGTCGAAGATGAGCGACGAAAGCGCCAAGGTGGTGCAGGCTCTTCGGCTCAGCACCCGGAAAATCCTCGAAGCGGTGATGCCATCCACCGAAGATGTCCAGCACTTCGCCAAGCTCATTCGTGGCTACCGGGCCGAACTCGAAGCCGCCAAGAAGTGGGCCGACAGCTACACTCCGGTCATCGAAGTGCTGCAGGTCGCCACTTCCCGAATGGAGACGGCCCAACTCGTCAGTGAACTTGCTGTCATCCTCGCTTCGCTTGCACTCATGACCGGCAATGTCCGCTGGCTCTCGCGCAGCATGTGGACAGCAAGTATCGCTCTCGGCATCGTCAGCATCATCATTCTGGTCGTCACCCTGGTCCTCAATCAAGGCGCCGTCCACCGCAGCGAAGACGCCCTCGAACACGCCCGTGAAGCCTATCTCGAACTCACTAAAGGCAACGACAACGCCACCCGTGACGAAGCCCTCCTCAAAGGCATCGAAGCCGATTTGGAGAAGTTGAAGCTCAATCCATAGACGGTCTTGCAGTGGAGAAAGGCATCCCATGCTCCCCTCTCCCTCCCGGGGAGAGGGGCTGGGGGTGAGGGGGTACTTGATCGACACTTCCGGTTGTGAACGAATCTACCATCGATCAACTGAATACATCTCATCCCCAAAACCAACCGGGGTGAACTCGATCGAGAGACCCCCTCACCCCTAACCCCTCTCCCTCCAGGGGAGAGGGGAACCAGACCGTCCTCTCCCTATAACGTCTCAATCCTCTCCGCGAGACAAACATGCTTCTCACTCTGTTACTCCTGTTCACCCCCGATCCGGCCCCCACCTCCACCTATCGCATTCTCCACACCCGCACCGGCAAGGAGATGTCCCTCGTTCAACTCGCTGACGAACTCGCCAGCCGCGATGTCGTCTTCTTCGGCGAACTGCACGACAACATCGTTGGCCACCAGGTCTATGCTGAACTGGCCAAGCTGCTCGCTGAACGTCGCCCCGATATGGTCATCGCTCTCGAGATGTTCGAGCGTGATACGCAGGGCGTAGTCAACGATTATGTGCGTGGTCGCATCGATGAGCCGGAGTTCCTCAAGCACAGCCGGCCCTGGAAGGACTATGCCCGCGACTATCGCCCGCTCATCGAGCTGGCCAAGGCGAAGAAACTCGATGTGATCGCCGGCAACCTGCCACGTTCTGTCGCTGCCAAGGTGGTCAGCAAAGAGGGCAGCATGTCGCCGTTTTTGCCCCGACGCACTACCGCTCCCAACGACCGCTACCGCGAACTCTTTGACGAAACCATGAAAGGCCACCCCGGTGCTGATGGCATCGTCGACCGCATGTACCTCGCCCAATGTGCCAAGGACGATGCGATGGCTGAAGGCATGGCTGACTACCTCCTCAGCAACCCCCACCGCCAACCCCTGATGATCCACGACAACGGCAACTTCCACAGCGACTACGGCCTCGGCACCGCCGCGAGACTCGCCCAGCGAGTACCCCTCGCTCAACAAGCCATCATCAGCATGGTCGCTGCCCCCGATGTCACCAAAGTCGACACAACCAAAGACCGCAAGAAGGGGCACTATCTACTGATCGTTCCTGAACCACCGAAACCTGTGAAGCCGGCTGAGAAGACCCCCGTCAAAGCAGTAGAGAAGAAGTAAAAGTACGACCTGCAAATGCGAGCGGGGGGCGTCAGCCCCCTGAGTAAACCTCGCACACGTCACAACGAACTATGCAACTGCAATAAACTCAGAGACGGGCGCGACTCTCTCCTCAGGGGGCTGACGCCCCCCGCTCGCACAAAAACCAGAAAACAAGAACACCAAACACCCGACCGCGCAAGTTCCCCGGAACCTGTCGTATAATAGCCAAATCATCTCCCATGATCGTACTTCGAGGTACCTTGCAATGCTGGCTTCTCTCACCCTCGCCGTGGCGTTGGTCTTTCAACCTCAGCCGCCGCCGAAGAACGATTTGCTCAACAAGATACCTGCCTGGGCCAATGCCCTGATTGCTGTCAACTTGAAGGATGTGCTCGCAAGCCCCTTTGCTCAAAAGGAGCAGTGGGACAAGTTCCTGCCCATCGATATTCTGGGCGGTTCGGTGCCTTTGCCCAAGAACGCGGATGTCTCCATCCTGGCTTCCAATCTCGAACCGGGTACTTTGAAAAGTCGTCGGGATATAGCTCTGATACAAGGTGGCCCGTTTCCGCCGTTCAATGAACTGGCCAAGATCGAGAAGGGCATTGAGGAGACTCTTGCCGGCCTGCCCGCTATCCTCAGTCCCAAGAATTGTTACATTCTGTCGTTTGGTCCCAAGCAACTGGCGATCGTCAGCCCTGCCCATCGTCAGGAAACTGCACGCTGGGCGCGCTTCGCCCAGGCCAGCGACGCTCCCGTGCTTTCCAGCTACTTGCAACAGGCCCACGCTGCGATGAACGATGGCTACCACATCGTAGTGGCCATCGATATGCAGAATGCTGTCGATCCGCAATCGGTCAGGCGTTACCTGTCCCAGTCGCCGTTACTGAAAGACAGGAAGGTGGATATCGAAGCGCTCGCCAAGGTGCTCACCAGTTCCCGCGGTATTCGCATCGGTGTTCGTTTCGATCAGGGCATCAAGGCGACGCTTGCTGCCGACTTCGGCGAGAGCATCAAGCCGTTCGCTTCGGTGTTGCCCGCCCTCGTCCTGGCCGGCTATGCCGATATGGGTGGCGATCTGGAAGAGTTCGCCGTCAACAATGCTGTCGTTCAGGATAAGACGTTTCTGATCACTTCCACGCTGACGACCAAGGGATTGCGGAATGTCATGCAACTGATTCCGCCCTTCACCGGTGCTGCGATGGCTCCCCGTGAGGTTCCTGTGGCAAAGAATGGCGGGCCGGCCGAAATCTCGGTGGCGGCCAGCCAGAAGTTCTTCAAGTCGATCCGTGAAATCGCCAACGAGGCTCACGCTACCGCTGACCAGAAGAACGACATGATCCTGGCTGCGCTGGCCTACGAGAAGGCTGCCAATCGAATCGATTTTCTATCGGTTCAGGGTGTCGACGAAGACCTGGTGAAGTTCGCCGGCTTCGCTTCTTCCAAGCTACGTGAGATCGCTGATGCGCTGCGGAAGTCGATCATCGAAGCGAATGCCGTCGAAGGCGGCCGCAAGGTGAGGGTGCAGGTCATTCCCGGCTTCTTCATGGGGCAGTACAACATCGGGCCTTGGAACCCCTGGAATCCTGGTGACCCGACCGCTCCTCCCGGTCTGTGGGTTCGTCCCTACATCACGCCTCCCCAGGTCAACGTCACCAGCAACGATGCCGAGATTCAGGGCAAGCAGGCTGAGGTGCTGGCCCGTGGCGCCCGACGACGCCTCGAACTTTGGAGGCAACTCAGCGATGAATCAGCCAACCTGAGAAGGCAATTGTCAATTCGCTATCGAGTGGAGTTCTAGAGCCAGGAGCCAGGAGCCAGGAGAAAGCTATTCAAAGTTACGAGAACAGCCAGTAGATGTTACTCTACTGGCTGCTTTTATTTGTCTTCAATTCTGGCTCCTGGCTTCTGGCTACTGGCTCCTGTTCTTCGCCTCGTACTCTGCGATGAGATTATCCAGATCATCGAACTTCGTGTTCTTGACCAACTCGTCCAGGTCGCCTGAAACGTCGCCGGTCGGAATCTGGCCCTTGGGAGTCAGCTTATCCACGACCTTCGGTAGATGCTGGGCGAGTATCTGTGTGAGTTGATCCGATGGAATGCCTAGCTTGGTGGCGATGTCTTTCAGTTGATCTTTGCCAAAGGCGTTGCCCAACTGATCGGGACTGACTGGCAGGTTATTCCCCATGCCGATCCAGGAACCGACCGCATCCCCCAGGCCGCCCTTCTGCAACTTCCCAATCAGGCTGCCCAGATCGATGCCACCAGCTGCACCAGGGATGTTCTTTCCCGTTCCGCTGCCGCCAGCCAGGTGACCCAGGATATTGGTCAACAACACCCCGCCGCCTTTTCCCGCCGCTGTACCAAGAATTGAACCGAGAAGACCCATGATGATGCTCCTGTGAGGTGAATCATGAAGGCTGACTGTAACATCTGCGATATTGTATTATGCAATGACGAGACGTAATGACATTCAACCCTGATTGGCAAACATGCTACAATACTTGGGAACAGGGAGCATGAAATGAGTGCGGCACCCACCAAGAGATTAACTCTTCACGAGTACTTTGCCATCGAGCGAGCCGCTCCGTTCAAGAGCGAGTATTTCGATGGTGAAATGTTCGCCATGGCCGGGGCCAATTCGGCACACAACTTCATCAAGGACAATCTGATCCTCGAATTGGGAATCCGTCTTAAGGGTGGCCTTTGTCGTACGGTCTCCAGTGATCAACGACTCAAAGTCGAACTCACTGGCCTGGTGACCTATCCAGACATTATGATCATCTGCGGTGAGGTTCAGGTCGTTTCAGACGATAAAGACACCATCAAGAATCCCGTCGCCATCATTGAAGTCCTCTCTCCCAGCACGGAGCGCTATGATCGTACGACCAAGTTCCGCAACTATCAGAAGATCGATTCACTGAAAGAGTATGTCCTGGTCGCTCAGGACGAACCCCTCTGCGACCGCTATGTCCGTCAGTCGGATGGTTCCTGGGCTCTGGTTTCCTTCGACGAGATGACAGCGGAACTGATCTTCACTTCCGTCGAAGCCCGCATCCCCCTTGTCGATATCTATGCCGGAGTGGTTTTCCCACCCAGCACGTCAACAGAAAAAGCCAGCCCCTAAAAGCTGGCTCCTGCATATTGTGTTCTTCATTCTGGCTACTGGATTCTGACTCCTGGCTCCTTTTCTTACACATCCTTACGCATGAAGTACCACATCCCCACCGCGGCGCAACCGCAACCGGTCAGGGCGATGTAGCCAGCCAGTTTCAAGTACGGCAGCATCGGCAGCACATAGGTGCCGGGTGGCGAATTGGCATCGGTCGAACGAATGATCATGGGCAGCGTATTCAGGAAACGAATCAGGGTGAAGTTGCCCATCGGCACCAGCCAGAGGAGAGCCATCAATCCATACAGCGTGAACAGCACGATGCCGAGGCAGAGCAGGGTATTATTGACCGAGGCGCTGACCGCCATCGTGGCGGAGATCATCAGCCAGAGGATGGAACCAACCAGGACCAGTGCCACCATGCAGTGATCAAAATCAAGATCGCTCTTGAGGATGAACACCGAAGCGACCATGAAGATGAAGCCGACGAGCAGGAAGCCCCCCAGCACAGCCACGCTGCGTGAAGCCCACTTGCCGACGAAGAAATGCCAGCGGCCTACGCCCCGGCATAGCGTATTATCGATGAGGTTGCCCCGTTCGCCGGCAATGGCACCGGCTGTAAACAGAGCGCTGAGGGCAGCGCCAAAGATGACGGTGTAATGGAGGAAGTCGCCGACGTGTACTGACGCGTACTGCACTACGCCTGCTTCACGATGCACGGCGGCACGGTTCACAAGAACGCCGACGCTGACGATGAGCACCACCAGCAGGCTCATGCGATAAAGCCAGCCTTTGACCGTCTGCTTCAAATCCATTTCCAGGATCGACCAGAGGGGCAACCAGCGGCTAGGCGGCAGCGCGGTAGATGTTGACGAGGCCATTCGACTCCTCCTTCTCGACCAGATCGAGAAAGGCTGCTTCGGTTCCCTGGCCCATCCCTCGAACGTCCACGACGTTCACCTTCAGATCAGAGAGGGACTGGAAGACTTGTGCCAGAACTAGAGTATTGGGTTGATCGTCAGGCAGATGAACGGTAATCCGTCGCTGCTGCGAATCGATCGAATTGCAAATCTTCTGATCGCGCAGGGCCTGGGCCGTGCGAGAAGTCGTCTTGGCGTCGCAGTCGAGTTCGAGTTCGAAGGAGAAGCAGCCACCGCCGGTTCCCTTCATGTCAGCCAGGTCGCCATGAAAGAGCAGGTGGCCACGACTGAGCACCGCAGCGTGGCTACACACTTCGTCGATATCGGAAAGGTTGTGACTCGAGACGATCAGCGTCTTTTCGCTCGATAGTTGCTTGATGAGTTCGAGCATCGATCGTCGTGCTTCTGGATCAAGACCGTGAGTTGGTTCATCCCAGATGAGCAATTCAGGTTCGTTGATCAAACTGGCAGCGACACTGAGCCGGGCCGCCATGCCGCTGGAGAAGCCTGTCATGGACATGCCGGCAGCATCTTGCAGGCCGACAGCTCTCAGCATTTGGGCACAGCGCGACTTACGAACGACGCCACGCAGACCGAAGAGCTTGCCGCAATAGTCGAGATATTCGAGCGGCGTCAGGCCGTGAGGAAACTCAGCGTGGGTAGGGATATAGCCAATCCGTCGGCGGGCAGCACTGTTATTGGGCCCCATCTTGGAGCCGAAGACCTTGATGGTGCCGGACGAAGGGCGCTGCAAACCAAGGATGATACGGATCAGGGTCGTCTTGCCTGCCCCGTTGGGGCCAAGCAAGCCGAGCACGCAGCCGCGTGGCACGGTCATCGTCACGTTGTTGAGGGCGATCTGGCGACGCTGATAGACTTTCGTCAGCGCCTGGGCCTCGACCACCGGCTCGACATACTCCACGGACGTTCCCCCACCATGGAAGGCATGGAAAAGATGAATACCTACCATCTTGTATCGGGTGGATAACCGTTAGGGATGAAGGGGTCAAGCGGAATAATGATAAGCAGGTTACGCAAATAAGGTCGTCTACAACAAATGCAGGCGCAAACAGCGTCGGAAATGTTAAAGTAGGGGATATGGAAGCGTTTTAGCACCTGTAGCAGCCTGCCCTGATATGAAACGATACAAGAGATACAGACTGGCTTTCGATGCGCTCGGCCTTCTGGGCCTCTTGCTTTTAGTCCTCTATTATTGGTACGGCCATCCTACACCCCAATGGCGAGTGTTACAGAAATCTGCCAATACGCAGACGCTTGGCTTTTCACCCGATAACCAAAAGGTGTACAGCATCAAGAATTGTTCGGGGATGAATAGTCCTCCCAAGCCAATACTTCAACGATGGGAGTTAGCCACTGGAACACTTGAAGCCGAATATCCACTGAAAATGCCTGCGGACGATCTTTCGCTGATGAAACCTGACATGACAGGGTCGCCTCATTTCAGGTATCGAGTCCTGCACATACAGGATAACATCTTGTACGTTGAAACATCCTTGGGAATTCGGTTCTACGATGTCCAAAGCGGAGAATGCCTGAGCCGGAAAAACATGCCGGGGGGTTGGATACATTACCTGTTGAAGAATCCCACCGATCAGCATCATTGGGGCATAGATGGCCCCAGAAACGAATCCGGAAAAGCTGTTTTGTATGATCTCACCACTGGTGAAGTGTTGCAGACCATTGAACGAGATTCAGCACTGACGTTGCACCACAGCAGAGTTTCGGCTGATCAACGGTATCTGTTGCTTTTATGGGAGAGGAAAAAAGAAGACAAAACCTCACCGACGTACGAACTTGAAATCCTGGAGTTGGGGACTTGGAAGAGTGTGTTGAGACATCCAATGGAAAAACCAGAAGGTTATGATGGCGTCGGCCAACTCTTAAAGTCCGACCTGTTTGTACGGGACTCCTTTTCCGAAGAAAACGGTACCTACATCAAAAGACTGGAATGCTTTCACTTTGACTTGGCCAAGGGCACCTTGGAACCTGACAAGAACCAAGTTTTTCATAATCTCATCAGTGAAGATTGGATATTCGTTCGGAATGAGTTCCTGATTCAGCATGGCATCCGAGGGCAACATCAACCGATATTGCCCACATGGAAGAAACTATGGAACTCTGCTGAGAATCTCATTCGCTACAGGAAGTTGCCCGAAGCAGCGGGGCAACAGGATTATCTCGTTTACGATTTTGTAACTGGTCGGTTATTGAGACAACTTACCGGGTTAACTGCTTTTGGGCATTCGGCCCTAATCTTAAGTCCAAACGCACGCTTCCTGTTGGGCATTGAGTATTTGGGTGATTGGAATAATAGTAAGACACCTGACCAGCAGTTCTTGAGCCTTTATGAAATTCCGTCGGTTTGGCGTGAGCGTTCGTGGAGCGTATCTTTCTACCTGGCTCTGATCCTGATCTGCATCTGGCCCGCAAGGTTTCTGGTCAGGAACCCCGTTTTGTTCGAGGTTGTTCTCCCTGGTGCTGCCACTTTCGGTTAGTTGCTTAGCAAGGATCAAAGACACGAAGCCTTTGACTCCTTATCCTGTCATCTACAAGCTACTAACTCCTAGCTCCTAGCTGCTCTCATGCGTTCCCCCTTCTCCTGGAAATCCGATGGAATCGTCCTGGGCATCGCGCTGCTGGCGCCGATGGCCATGACCTGGGTTTACTTCGACGTTTTCGCAGGGCAGGGGAACTTCACCCGTATTCTCTACGGAGGCTCCAAGGTCGCCCTTGGGCTGTTGCCTATCAGTTGGTTCCTCTGGAAACGCTACCAGGCGATGCGGAGCGAGGAACTGACACCTTTACCCAGGCCTGTTCGCCGTCATGAGTTGTCGATCCGGTTGGGTCTCGACTTTGGGCTCTTCACTGTCGCTGCCATTCTCGTGGCGTACTATGTATTCCTGAAAGACACGAGTCTGTTGGCCGGCACCGGGGCTATTGTGCAGACCAAGCTCAACGATGCCGGGGTGACTTCCCTCAGTACCTTCATCATCATGGCCGGCTTCCTCAGCATTCTGCATTCAGCCTTTGAAGAATACTACTGGAGATGGTTTGTCTTTGGACGATTGCGGACAGCCATCCCCTGGCTCTACGCAGCACTCATCAGTTCGCTGGGCTTCATGCTGCATCACGTCATCGTGCTTTGGGCCTTTCTACCTGGATCGTATGGCTGGCTGATGACGACGCTCTTGAGTTTAGGTATCGGCTTTGGCGGCTTCATCTGGTGCTGCATCTATCAGTACACCGGCTCAATCCTCGGTGCCTGGATCGCTCATCTGTGTGCTGACCTCGCCATCATGTGGATCGGCTGGGACATTGTGGTAAGCAGGTAGGGCACGCTGTGCGTGCCTCACAACAACTGGCTGCCATCACCATATAGGAATCGCATACAACAACATTGAGTAACGACAAAGCCACGGAGAGGCACGCACAGCGTGCCCTACGAAATAGGACCTGACAACCATGACCAACCGCAACGCACTCCTCGACCTCATCAAGAAACGGGCCATCATCCACAAAGAGGTGACGCTCGCTTCCGGGCAGAAGAGCAACTACTACATTGATGCCCGCTCGCTGTTCCTGCACGGCCAATCAGCTACGCTGATCGGCGAAGCGATCTACGAACTCACCAAGGAACTGCCCATCGTCGCCATCGGCGGCCCAGCCGTCGGTGCATTGCCGATCACGGTCGCCACGACGATGCACTACCACAAGATGGGCAAAGAGATGGAAGGCTTCTTCACCCGTAAGGAAGCTAAGACGCATGGCTTGCAGAAAACCGTCGAAGGCGTGCTACCTCCCGGCGGCCAAGTTGCTGTCTGCGAAGATGTCTTCACCACCGGCGGTTCCGTCGTCACCGCCATCGAAGCCATCCAGGAAGCCGGTGCCAAAGTCGTCGCCGTCGTCGGCATCGTTGATCGCCTGGCTGCGCGAGGGAACGCTTCGAATCCATGGGCATTCAGTTCCGCACCATCTGTACCATCAAGGAATTAGGGGTGTAGTCTGGTTAGTAGTCCTCACGCTCCGTCGTGAGGACGCGGCGTCTTGACGTATTTCAACCGTTACCGTTGATGGCAGCATCTCATCGATCATCACGACGGAGCGTGATGACTACCAACCAGACCATCACCCGGAGCGTGATGGCAACTCTGGAGCAACCATGTCCCACGACGAACGAGCCATTCGCAACCTCCAGCAAGACTGGTTGAAGGCGACTGCAGCCAAAGACCTGCCAGCCATCATGAACATGATGGCTGACGACATCGTCTTCCTGACACCAGGCCAGCCCCCGTTCGGCAAGAAGGAATTTGCAGCCAGCTTCGAGAAGATGAAACAGATCGACATCACCGGCACCGGCGTCATGGATGAAGTGGTCGTCGTCGGCGATTTCGCCTATGCCCAAAGCAGATTAGAGATCTCCATCAGACCGCCCGGTGGTGAATCGAAACACCTTGCTGGCTACACCCTGGCAGTCTATCGTAAACTCACTGACGGCCGCTGGGTCCTGGCACGAGACGCGAACATGGTGGCACCCAAGTAGGGCACGCTGTGCGTGCCTCACATTACCAATGGCCTTTCACAACAAAACAAAGACCGTATCGAAGATCAACGAACTACGACCAGGCGATTGAGCGGCACGCACAGCGTGCCCTACGTCAGCTACTTATGAGGAACACGGTGTCGAAGACCAAATCTGACAACCTGGCCAGCACCGAAACCAAACTCCGTCTCCAAGCCGAGCAGCAGTACGCCGAAGAGTTGGCTGAACTGATCAAAGCTGATGACCGGCAGCGCCACCTAGCTGGAAGATGTCCCCCTGGGCCGTAAAGACCTACCTCCTCGGCGGCAAACTGCCGAGCGGCTACGAGGTCACCCCCAAGTACATCGGCAATGCCCGCCTGATGGAAATTGCCATCGCCACTCTCGCTACTGACCGGGCCCTGCTGCTCTTCGGCGTCCCCGGCACCGCCAAGAGTTGGGTCAGCGAACACCTCGCCGCAGCCATCTCCGGTACCTCCACTCTTCTAGTACAAGGCACAGCCGGTACTGACGAAACTGCCATCCGCTACGGCTGGAACTATGCCCGGCTACTTGCTGAAGGCCCCAGCCGTAACGCTCTCGTCGCCAGCCCGATGATGGTGGCGATGGAATCAGGCCGCATCGCCCGGGTTGAAGAACTCACCCGCATCCCCAGCGAAGTGCAGGATGCCCTCATCACCATCCTCTCCGAAAAGCTGCTGCCCATCCCTGAACTCAACACTGAAGTGCAGGCGACCAAGGGTTTTAACATCATCGCCACCGCCAACAACCGTGATAAGGGAGTGAACGAACTCTCCAGCGCCCTCATGCGGCGATTCAATACCGTCGTGCTACCCGTGCCTGATCGGCTGGAAGATGAACTGGTTATTGTCCAACAGCGTTCCGAACAACTAGGCCGAGCCTTGGAACTGCCCGCCGAGAAGCCAGCCCTCGAAGAGATTCGTCGTATCGTCACCATCTTCCGTGAGCTGCGTTCTGGTGTGACCAGCGATGGCAAAACCAAGGTGAAGATTCCGAGCGGCACCCTCTCCACTGCTGAAGCCATCTCTGTCGTCAACGGCGGCATGGCCCTGGCAGCGTTCTATGGCGATGGCGTGCTCAGGGCCGGTGATCTCATCTCAGGCGTTATCGGCGCAGTCGTCAAAGACCCGGTGCAGGACAACATCGTCTGGCAGGAGTATTTGCAAACCGTCGTCAAAGAGCGTGAAGGCTGGAAGGACTTGTACCGGGCTGCTCGCGAGGTCACCGAATGAGCTGGCACGTCCTTGGCATTCGGCATCATGGCTCTGGCTGTGCCCGCAGTCTGTTGACAGCCCTGGATGAGATTAAGCCCGATGTCATCGTGATGGAAGGCCCTGCCGACGCTGAAGAGATTCTTTCGCAAGCCGGTCATGAGCAGATGAAGCCTCCGGTGGCGATGCTGCTCTACCCGCCCGATGAACCCCGCCGAGGTGTCTACTATCCGCTGGCTGAGTTCTCCCCCGAATGGCAGGCGATGCAGTGGTCGCTCAAGAACAAGATCACGATGCGGTTGATGGATCTGCCACAGACGATGCAGTTGGCGAAGGAGGAAGGCGAGGATATGGGGGAGGGCGAGGCTCCTGCCGAGCTAACCGAACCAGAATCCCAACAGCATGAAGAAGAGGAACCCCACTGGCGTACCGACCCGATTGCGGTGCTCGCCGAGGCTGCAGGCTTCGCCGACCACGAACTCTGGTGGGAACAGCAGGTCGAGCGCCGGGAAAATGCAGCGGGGCTCTTTCAGGCCATCCTCGAAGCAATGTCAGCAGTCAGGCAGGAGTATCCCCAGGCTCTGGATCGTGACCTGATGCGTGAAGCCCACATGCGTCAAGTGCTCCGTAGCGTTCGGAAAGAATTGTTCCCCAACGTCGCCATTATCTGTGGTGCCTACCATGCTCCCGTTCTGACCGAGGAAGCGATCGACAGTATCCCCATCAAGGATGATGCCGCATTGCTCAAAGGACTGCCCAAAACCAAGACCCTCGCCACCTGGATCCCCTGGTCCCACTCCCGGCTCAGCTTCCGCAGCGGTTACGGGGCTGGCATGCATTCGCCTGGCTGGTACAGTCACGTTTGGCAAGCCCGTGATGCTGCCCCGATGCACTTCATCACCGGCGCTGCCCGATTGCTGCGTGGGGCTGATCTCGATGCCTCCTCAGCCAGCGTCATCGAATCGTTGCGGCTCGCTGATGCCCTCGCTGCCATCCGTGATCTTCGCTCGCCGGGGCTGAATGAACTTAACGAAGCCATCCTCACCGTCCTCTGTCATGGCAACACCTCGCCGCTCAAGCTCATCCATGATCGACTGGAAGTGGGCGATGTCATTGGTGAAGTGCCCGACGACAGTGCCAGCGTGCCCATCGCCCGTGACCTGGAACAGCAGCAGAAGACGCTTCGGCTCAAACGGACCACCGAGATCAAGATCCTCGATCTCGATCTTCGCAAAGACAATGATCTGGCCCGCAGCGCCCTCTTTCATCGCCTCGATCTGCTTGGCATCGGGTGGGCAGTGCTTCAACCCCAACAGATGGCCAAGTCTTCCACCTTTCACGAATATTGGCAGCTTACCTGGAAGCCCGAACTAGCGGTCGAGATCATCGACGCCAACCTCTGGGGCTCTACGATTGAACAGGCAGCAGCGAACAAGACCATTGATGCAGCCAACAAAGCCAGCGATGTGGCTGTCTTGTCGCAACTGCTGAGCAAGGTGCTGTTGGCTCAGTTAGGTGCTGTGGTGCCGGTCATCTTGTCGTTGGTGCAGAACCGTGCAGCTGCCTCCGCCGATGTGCAGCAGTTGATGCAGGCTGTCCCCGCCCTCACCCGCATCGCCCGCTACAGCGACGTTCGCCAGACGCAAGCCGATCAAGTGCTGCCTATCCTCGAAGGCCTGCTGGCCCGCATCTTCGTCGGCCTGCTTCCTGCTTGCAGTTCGCTGGATGATGAAGCAGCCAAGCAGATGACTGGAAACATCGATGGAGTCCAGCAATCGCTGGAACTCCTGCATCGACAAGACCTGCTCGAAGCCTGGCTCGTTCAGCTTCAACTACTGATGAACAAGGAAGTACATGGCCTGTTGCGTGGCCGATGTTGCCGGATTCTGCTGGAGAAAGGGCAGTTGGTGGATGAAGAGTTCCATCGAGTCTGTCGGCTGGCCCTCTCCACGGTCAATGAACCGAGCATCGTCGCAGCCTGGGCCACGGGGCTGCTCCAAGGCTCTGGCATGGTGCTGCTCCATCAGGATGAACTCTGGCGCATCCTCGACCGCTGGTTGATCGAACTCCCCGAAACGACCTTCATCGAAATGGTACCCCTCCTCCGCCGAGCCTTTGCCGACTTCACCGGCCCCGAACGAAGAGCCATGGGGGAGAAGGTAAAGCATATCCATTCGGTGATGAGTTCGACGAAGCGGGAGAATGCGACAGATACACCGAATATCAATCTGGAACGAGCAAGGCTGGTGCTGCCGGTGCTGAAACACATCCTTGGTATTGAATCTAAATAAGAAACTGTGCCACACTCCGACGTGTACTCACGTCGGGGTGTGGTTGCCTGGCACCTGACCTCGTCACCTGAGTGAAGGGAATGGCATACTGTGCCTCGCAACCACACCCCGTCCGAGTACAGACGGAGTGTGGCACAGTCTTTGTCAATCGTTGCTCATACAATTTCGTTATGAACCCCGTCACCCTTCGCTGTGTTCGTCCTTCCTGCACCGGCGCCGTCGGTCTGGAGACGACCGACTTTTCCTGTCATAGATGTGGCGGCTTGCTCGATGTCGTCTACGACTGGAATGCACTCCCCGAACAACCATACTGGGATGCCTGGCGCCAGCGGCGTGCTGAGGTGATGAACGCAGCCAACCGCAGCGGCGTCTGGCGGTTCCGGGAACTGCTCCCCTTCGCCAAAGAAGAGCAACTCGTGACTATCGGTGAAGGGAACACGCCCCTCTTAGCCTCGCCTCAGGTGGCGAAATACATCGGCCTCGATGCGGAGAACCTGTTTCTACAACACGAAGGCATGAACCCTTCCGGCAGCTTCAAAGATAACGGTATGACCGCTGCCTTCACCCACGCTCACATGGTCGGGGCCAGGCAGGCTGCCTGTGCCTCCACCGGCAATACCAGCGCCTCCCTGGCCCTCTTCGCCGCCGCCACCGGCTTGATGCGAGCGGTCGTCTTCGTCGGCTCCGGCAAGTTGACCCAAAGCAAGCTCGCCCAGGCTCTCGATCATGCAGCGCTCACCTTGCAAATCGCAGGCAACTTTGACGATGCCTTGGCACGGGTGCGCGAGGTATCAGCCCAGGCAAAGCTCTATGTCGTCAACAGCATCAACCCCTTCCGCCTCGAAGGGCAGAAGACGGTGATGTTCCGCATCCTCGAATCGCTCGGCGGCGAGGTACCTGATTGGATCGTCACCCCGGGTGGCAACCTTGGCAACACCGCAGCGTTCGGGAAGGCCTTCCTCGAACTGCATGAACTGGGCATGATCACCAAATTGCCCCGCCTGGCGGTCATCGTTGCTGAAGGGGCGAACACCTTTGATCAACTGGTGAACCACCGCGGCCTGCACTGGAACGAAGGTGAGTGGGATCAATCGATCGTGGATGAGTACTATGCAGAGTTGGATCGTCAGCATGCACAACCCAAAACAGTAGCATCAGCGATTGCCATCAATCGGCCGGCGAATCTGCCGAAGGCATTGCGAGCGGTGGCGTTCCTAAATGGTGTCGTTCGTGCTGTCAGCGATGAAGCGATCCTTGATGCCAAGGCCCAGATCGCCCGTGGCGGGTTTGGCTGCGAACCAGCCAGTGCTGCAAGCGTAGCTGGGGCGAAGCAGTTGATTGAAGAGGGCATCATCGAACCGGGCCAGCGGGTGGTGTGTCTACTCACCGCCCATGCCTTGAAAGATCCCGATGTGACGGTGGGGTATCACATGGGAACCAAGCCAGGTCGATATGCTCATCAACCTCAGGCGGTGGCAAATGATGCTGGGGCGATATTGAAGGTGTTGCAAGGCAGATGATCATGCTGATGTTGGTGTTCACGATTTATCGTGTTCGGCGACAAGCGTCCGTCGCGCAGACACGATAAATCGCGAACACCAACTCATGGAGAGATTTACATTTCGTGATGGTACAAGTCTCCGCCTCATCACGCGGAGCGTGATGACAACACTACCGCTTAATCCCCGAACTCGGTGCAATCGCTCCGCTGACACCGATGAGTTCCGGGTGCCGGGCCAGCTTATCGGAGAAAATGCTCATATCGTACAAGATGCGATCAAGTCGGCTGACACTGCGGCTGGCGTTGGCTGCTGCTTCGTTCAGCGAGTTGTACAGCCCCGGATCCATCACCAGCCGGCGAATTGTGCCATCACCCTGAGAGAGTGATCGGGCGAACGTACCGACATCGACGACCATCTGGCCAACTCGTGCCGACGAATCATCAATGTTCTTCAGAATGCCAGGACCTCGTTCTCCCAAGTCTTTCGTGAACGTTCGAATATCGGTCAAGACCGCATCGAGCTTCTCGGCAGAGGTCGTGAATCGCTTCATAGCTGAGCTGGCATCCTTCAATGTCAAATCAAGCTGCGGCCCGACCGAATCGACCCGGGTGTTCAGGTTGTTCACCAGCTTGCGGACATCGACGACCGCTTCATTGGAATTGCTGACCAGCTTTTCCACGTTGACCATACTCTTATCAATGTTCTTGAACGTGTTCGTGGCTGAGGCGCTAATCTCCTGCACGCTTTTCAGTGCGGTGTTGATGTTCTTGACGTTCTCATCATTCATTACCAAAGCAAAGCGATCCATGGCCGACTGAGCCGACTTGAGCGTCTGCGTCGCCGCACGGCGATTCTCGTCGTTCAAGAAGGCAGCCATCTCAGCGGTGAAGGTTTCGGTATTCAGGAGTATCGTGTCAATACGGCGAGTCGTCGCCGGCGTGATGAAGTTCCCGAGGCGTTCCGAGACGGTGCTGACATTATCGATGGCCTTGGTAATGCGATCCTGATTGCTTCGCATGATGTTGTCGGCGCTCTCGGCGGCGTTGCCTACCTTGTTCATAGCCACCTGGGCTTCCTGCATGGTGCGTTTCACTTCGGGGAGCATCTCGTTGATCTTCTTGGAGACTTCGCGCAGTTCATCCAGGGCAGCCTGCGAGGCGGGTACCAGATCATTGGCAGCAGCGCCGATCTTCGACAAGATATCACTCGATTTGCCTTCAAAGACGAAGCCGACGGGGGCTACTTCACGGTCACCCGGCACTTTCATGTCGCCGACAGGAACGAAATTGATGGTCGTATCGCCCAGCAGACCACGACCGATACTGGGAGTGTCTCCCTTGCGGAGCTGAAACTTGCGATCCACGACGATGCTAACCGCCACGGCACCTGTCTCAGGATCGAGCGCGAAGCTACTCACTTCTCCGATGCGTATGCCCGATTTACGGACGGGGGAACCGGCTTCAATGCCCGGAGCCTGGGCAAACTGAATGACAAACCGCTGCTGCCCCCGGAAGAGATCGGGCAAATCGCCAAAGAGGACAATGAGCACAGCCAGCAGCACGCCTGCGCCCAGCACAAAGATGCCCAGTCGGAATTTCATCGCTTGTTCGTTCATGGCAGTCTAGTCCTGATTAGTAGGGCACGCTGTGCGTGCCTCTCAATCGCTGGTCTTGTTCCCTGTCTTTGCCTGCTTGTTTTGAGATCGAGTCATTGTGAGGCACGCACAGCGTGCCCTACTGGATCACATCCTCCGCGCCGTGAATATCCTCGGTGGCGATATCCAGCCGGTCGCTGCCGAAGAAAGCTTCGCCCCGGATGAACTGTTGCACCCGGCGATCCGAGCAGATCTGGAGATCGTTGGGTACTCCATTGAAGATCACCTGCGGTTCATGGTGATCGAGTCGATTGACGGGATAGAGCATCACCACCCGGTCAGCCACCTTGCGGACGGTTTTCATGTCGTGCGTCACCACGACACTGGTCACGCCGCGCCGCTGGTGGGTCTGCTGGATCAAATTGTTGATGACATCGGTCATGATCGGATCGAGCCCGGTGGTAGGCTCATCGTAGAGCATGACCTCCGGGTCAAGCATCAAGGCCCGGGCCACGCCGACTCGTTTCTTCATGCCGCCCGACAGTTCTGCGGGGCGTTTGCGTTCAACGCCGCGGGGCAGGCCTACTTCCTGCAGCCTGCTTTTGACTGCCATTTCGATCTCGTTCGGCTTCATCTGCGTGTGTTCCCGCAGCGGGAAGGCGACGTTCTCAAAAACGGTCATGCTGTCGAACAAGGCTGACCCCTGGAACACGAAGCCGATCTTGAGCCGTTCCCTGACCTGTTCCTTCTCGGTCAAATCAGCAATCTGCTTATTGTCGATCGTGACCAGCCCCTGACTGGCTTTCAAGAGGCCAATGATGAGCTTGAGCATCACCGTCTTTCCACAACCGCTTTCCCCCACGATGACGTGCGTGCGCCCCTTTTCCAGGTTGAGCGTGATGTTCCGCAGCACCACCTGATCGCCAAACCAGATCGATGTGTCCTCAAATCGAACAATCGGTTCGGGCGGCGGAGGCAGCTTGAACGAGAGTGTTGAGGGCGGTTTCGTGGACACGGCTGCTCCTTAAGTCCGTGGCCAGAGTTGATCGTGCAGCGAATTAAAGAACATCGCCAGGAAGAAGTCGATGACCAGGATCGCCACAAAGGAGCGGACGAACGATTCGGTCGCCGCTTTGCCTACCCCTTCCGCGCCGCCGGTGCTATGGAACCCTTTGTGACAACTGATAATGGCAATGGCAGCGCCAAAGACGCACGACTTGAAGAGTCCGGTCATGATGTCCCACAGACCGATCTTCTGCTGCGACATCGTCCAATACTGGTGAGGTTCGATGCCGAAGTGCTGCGTGCTGATGAACGCCCCGCCAATGACGCCCATGAAATCAGCAAGAATGGTAAGCATGGGGATGAGAAGGATGCAGGCGAGGAGCCTGGGCACGACGAGGAATTGAATCGGATTGATGCCGAGGCAGGTGAGGGCATCGATCTGCTCGGTCACCCGCATGGTGCCCAGCTCAGCGGCAATCGCTGATCCGACGCGCCCGGCCAGCATGGTAGCAGCCAGTACCGGGCCCAGTTCACAAATCACACTGCGGTTGATGGCTGCTCCCATCCACCCCTTCATGCTTGGGAAGCGAATGAACTCGCCATAACTCTGCACCGCCAGCACCATGCCGATGAACAGACCGGTGATGCCGATCACCGGCACGCTGCGCACGCCTATCTGGAAGAAGATGCTGACGAGGTTGTTGGAAGCGGCTCGCTTTCGGAACATCCAGCCGAAACTGCGGAGGCCAAAATCGGTGACATCGCCCCAGGCTACTGCCAGGTTGTAGAACACATCACCCAGGCCCACAAGGAAGCCTCGGCGTGCTGAAGCGATACTCGACATCAACTATTCCTTCAAAGTCGAAACATCACATCATTATTCGGCTATCCCACGTGAGGTGGTACAATCGTTATCAAAAGAAGATCGGGATTATCTTCACCAGCTTAGCCAGGTTACTTTCCGAGAGCGGCCCACTGTTCCTCGGCTGAACTGGCTCGTAAATAGAGCGGTTCGAGCCTGAAAGAATCTGCAAACTTTTTCTCAAGTAGATGGCGGTGACCCAAGGTAAGAAGTGAAGGTAACTTGGGATCCCAGAGCGGTTCATCGAGTATTATAACGGTGGAAGGCAGCTTGTCTTGTTGCTGTCGCAGCCCAGGCCCGGTGAGGGTGCTGCCGGCTATCAAGCTTGCTCGCCACTGTTCGCCGATGAGGATGCTCAACGGCGAGAGTATGGTCATGTCATTGGCAAGCTGTTGAACGTAGACCCGATCCTGTTGGCCGTCAGCAATCACCTGAAGGGCGTTCAGTTGCGGCTGAGCCTGGAAACACTGCCAGGCAATGACATCGAAGGTGGGCACAGCGATGAGCGACTTGTTTAGTGCGTATGCAAGAGCCTTAGCGGTCATGATGCCGACACGCAGTCCGGTGTAGCTGCCGGGGCCAATGCTGACAGCGATGGCATCAAGATCAGTCGGCTTCCAGTGATTCTCTTCACAGAGCCGCTTGCACTGGGGGATCAGATCACGAGTATGTTGTCTGCTGTTTTCGAGGATGGCTTCGGCCAGCAATGCTTCGCCCAGCCCCAGTCCGACCCGGCCTACGGTGCCGCTTGTCTCGATCAACAGCAATCTGGCATCAACTGGGTTGGTCATTAGTCTGCCTGGCGCGGGCATCAGCTTGGCGTATGCGTGTGATACGAAGCAGATTGAAACAGATCATCAGAACGCAGATACCGATGGCCAGGTACTTCTTCCAATCCTCGGCACGGCCCAGAAACTGTTCGTGGAACCCCATAAAGATGGATATGGCTAGTCCCAGCCACAGCACACACATGGCACTGTACATCAGAATGCGTGAGTTCATGTTACACCAGGGCGGGAGTACCCGCAGTAGCTAGGAGCAAGGAGCTAGTAGCTAGAATCAGAATATTAACTCAGTTCGATGGCGGGTAAGCTCAGCGTCTTGCGGCACTCGTCGAGGATGGTTGGGCTGACGGTAGCCCCTACTCGTGAGACGCCAATGTCTCGGACAATGAGGATGCGTTCAAAGGTGCGTACGCCGCCCGCTGCTTTGACTTGGACATTGGCGGGGGAGTGCTTCCGCATCAGCTTCAAATCTTCGTCAGTCGCTCCGCCATCGCCGTAGCCGGTGGAGGTTTTGACCCAGTCAGCGCCGACCTGTCCGCAGATTTCGCAGAGTTTGATCTTCTGAGCATTGTCCATCATGCTGTTCTCGAAGATGACTTTGACCTTGGCGTTGCCTCGATGGGCAGCTTCGACGACTTCTGCAATATCCTTCTTCACATAATCCCAATCACCTGACTTTACCTTGCCGATGTTGACGACCATATCGAGTTCGGTGGCTCCATCAGCCATCGCCGCCTGGGCTTCGAGGACTTTGATCTTGGTCACCGGGCTGCCATGCGGGAAGCCGATGACGGTGCAGACACCAACATCGCTGCCTTCAAGAATCTTTTTGGCCATCGCCACAGCGTAGGGCTTGATGCAAACGGTAGCAACATCATAAGCCCGGGCCAGCTTGCAACCCTTCTCCATCTCCGCATCAGTGAGTACTGGTTGCAGGAGAGAGTGATCGAGCATCTTGGCGATGTCACGGTAGGTGTAGTTGGGCATGGGGGACTCAATACCAGTAAGTCTCGGAGTTGCGACTATTCTATGAGAGACAGCTTCGGCAATGGCCATTACCTTAACACATTCTGGTTGAATTGCATGGGAGTTCCACTGCCGGCGAACGTTGGACTGTAGTGATTGGTCACCAAGGTGTATCTGAATCGTAGAATGCTTCCATGATCGGCGAAAGTCCAAATATCATTGCCGTCCGCCGGGCGATCCAACAAGTGGCAACAACCGATGCCACAGTGTTGATCCTGGGCGAATCGGGTACGGGCAAGGAATTGGTCGCCCGTCTTATTCATCAACAGAGCCAGCGTAATGCTAAGGCTTTTGTTGCTGTCAGTGGCGTTGCTCTGGCTCCGGAACTGATTACGAGCGAACTCTTCGGCCATGAAGCAGGAGCATTCACCGGCGCGACGAGGAAACGCATAGGCAAATTTGAGCAAGCCCATGCAGGCACACTCTTTCTTGACGAAATAGGTGAACTATCGACAGATGCTCAGGCCCTGTTACTTCGAGTATTGCAGGAACGAGTGATCGAACGTGTCGGCGGCGATGTCGTTCCTGTGGACTTTCGCCTCCTCGCTGCCACTAATCGAGAACTGCTTTCTGAGGTCAAATCGAGCCGCTTTCGACAGGATCTCTTCTATCGGCTGAACGTCTTTCAAATTACTGTGCCAGCTTTGCGAGAGCGGCAATTTGACATTCCGATGTTGGTCGAACACTTTGTGCAACACTTCTCAAAGAAACATGGCAAAGCTGACCTAAGCATCACACCAGCAACGATGAGGGTTTTCACGTCTTATTCCTGGCCGGGGAACGTACGGGAGTTGCAGAATATCATCGAACGAGCAGTCATTGTCAGTGAAGAGAAGGTATTGGCCTTCGATGCCAGTTGGCTGGTCGGCGCTTCGGTTGTTGAGACAGCCAAGACCTGGACTGCTCAGGAGAAACAGCGATTACTGGATGCTCTACAATCATCGGGTGGCCGAATCTATGGCCCCGGCGGTGCAGCTCATCGGCTGGGCCTTAACCCCACCACACTCTATGGCAAGATGCGAAAGCATGGTATCAGCAAAGATGGCACCCAGTGGCGATAGTTGGTCATCTCTCCAACCATCGTCATGGTTCCAAGCACATTAGCTCAATTTGCAGGTCATTTCGCACGGCATAGCAATTGCAATCGAAGCACCATCGGATATTTCCCTCATGGTGCTCTATGGCTCACGTTGTCACTGAACCCTGCGTCAATTGCAAGTACACAGACTGTGTGGTCGTTTGCCCTTGCGAATGTTTCTATGGCGACGAACAACAGCTTTACATCGATCCCGATGACTGCATCGACTGCGGTGCGTGTATTCCTGAATGCCCCGTGGAAGCTATCTTCCTCGATAGCGATGTTCCTGCTAAGTGGCAGCAGTACATTCAATTGAATCTAGACCGGGTTAACATTCTGAAGCCTGCCGGAGCACATGTCAGGGAGAAGCTGAACCGAAACGGGAATCAACATAGCTAATTATTCCAAGTAGCGACATTTGGAAGAACCTATTGGTAGCAAAAACTCCTTTTTCATAACCAAAAGACCACCAACGGTGTCAGAGATCAGTTACAATACACTGAGCGACAGGAGGCCATACATGCTACTCGACGAAGCCGTTCTTGGGGGCACCCTCAAGGCCGACGGCACACTGGAACTTGATAAACCGCCAGCACTACCGGCTGGGAGGGTTACCGTGGTAGTACGTCCTCTAATTAGCCCCCCCGCATCCCAGGAAGACTTATGGCAGTTCATGCAGAGGAGTAGGAAGGAACTAGAACAATCGGGCGCTAAGTTCATGAATGAGCAGGAAGTTCAAGCACATATCGAATGGTTGCGTGAAGGCGATGCCATTGATGATTGGCTTCAAAGGCGGGATTCTTGATGCTCGTCTATTTAGATACCTGCATCCTAATCTATTACTATGAGCAAACTGGCTCATTGCATCAGCGTGCGGCACACCGAGTAGGTCAACTGCTAACTGCTGGAAATCAGTTCGTAACAAGCGATCTTGTCCGCCTCGAATGTCGCGTGAAGCCGATGAAGCTTGGTGATGCTGCTGCGTTGGCGACGCTTGATTCATTCTTTGCCCGGCCAGATGTGCTCCTTGCTCCCATGTCTTCTGCCGTCTTTGATCGAGCGACTTCAATCCGTGCTATTCACGGTTTCAAACTCGCTGATTCGCTGCACCTGGCTGCTGCTCTCGAATCGGGTTGCCAGTTATTTCTGACCAATGACAGTCGCCTTTCCACCTGCACCGACATTGTTATTGAAGTGCTGCCATAGTCCGTCATCAAGATGACTCCTTGAATCGAAAACCTTATAACATCCGTATCACTCGAGACCACTCCTGATGCCGGTTGCCACCGTTCTCATCGATGCCACTCGTTCTGTCGGAGAAGGAAAACCTCTCCTCTGGACCGTCGGCCCCTGCGTCATCGAATCCCGTGAGTTCCTGCTCCCCATCGCAGAGAAACTGGCCCAGGTCAGCAGCGACCTGAAGATACCCCTGGTCTTCAAATCCTCCTTCGACAAGGCTAACCGCACCTCTGGTAAGTCGTTCCGGGGGCCGGGCCTCAAGGCGGGGCTGGCTATTCTTGATGAAGTCAAGAAGAAGACCGGGCTGCCCGTCCTCACCGATTTTCATGAATCCTGGCAGGCGGAGCACGTCGCTCAGGTCTGCGACATCCTGCAAATACCGGCTTTCCTGGCCCGGCAGACCGATATGCTCGAAGCAGCCGGGAAAACCGGGCGGGTGGTCAACGTCAAAAAAGGGCAGTTCATGGCCCCGGTGGACATGAAAAACGTCGTCAAAAAGCTCGAAGAAGTGGGCTGCAAGCGGATTCTGCTCACCGAACGGGGGTCGTCTTTTGGCTACCAGACACTGGTGAACGATTTTCGGGCCATTCCACAGATGCAGGAATATGGTTATCCGGTGATCTTTGACGCCACTCACAGCGTACAATCTCCAGGGGGTGCGGGCGACCGCTCCGGCGGTGACCGCCGTATGGTGCCCTATTTAGCCCGTGCAGCCACTGCGGTGGGCTGCGATGGCATCTTTCTGGAAGTGCATCCAGACCCTGATCAGGCTCCGAGCGACGGCCCGAACATGCTTCGCCTGGAACAGTTTCCTGAGCTGGTAACCACCTGCCTCCGGATACGGGCCGCCCTGACAAACTGACAAACGATTCTCCTGACGAGTTGGAATAGAACGATGATGCGTGGAATCAGTTGCTCGCTGTTGTTGTTAACCCTCTGTGCCGGCTGCACCAGCTATGAAGCGCAAGAAATCAAAGAGCAGAAGGAAGAGAACCAGATAGCTTCCATCCTGGGGCAACTGCAACAGGAAAAGATTAACCTGGCCACCTATCGCAGTGTGGTCGAGCAACTTAATAGCTATTACGATCATCAGGGCATATCCAAGCAGATAGAATTGGCAGCAGCCGACGAGGCGTTGTTGCGTCAGATGCTGACTACTCTCAACGGCGACTTCGAAAAGGCACGACGTATCGATGAAGTGAAAAATCGATTTTACAATACGCTTTCTGACGCCAGCTATCTAGATTCATGCCTGCTCTTTCGAGACGCCTATCGAGCCTTGTTGAACGACATGGGCGAACTGCCTTCCAAAAACAACCAGCAGGCAATCGATGACTTTAATATGGCACTGGTCAAACACGTGCATGGCTGGACGATGCGGCAGGTGGCGCTTCGAAACAATCCGAGCAGCATCAAAGACTGGCCGGCACACGAAGTGCTGCGATTGGGAAGCGGCAACGCCGAAGACCGGTTGCGCGTATTCATGATGCTCTTGAATCAGTCGGATGTAGATAGTTGTGCCGTGGTGATCAAAACCCAGGTACGGCAGGATAACGTCGTCGAGAACCGCCAGACGCCTATCCTGGCGGGTGTCCTGATTGGCAAGTCAGTCTACCTGTTTGATCCCTACACTGGTCAACCGGTGCCTGGTCCAACGGCAGGCACCATTGCCACCTACGAGCAACTGAAAAAGCAGCCTGCCCTGATGGCAACCCGCCCGGATGCACCGACTGCGACACAATTGACCGAGTCAGAATTGGTGTTGATGACTCCGGTGAACGCCCTGGCTCCCCGCATGGCTGTTCTCGAAAAGAATTTTGAGGAACAGCAAATTAACGTGAAGTTAAAGGACGACGCTGCCGGGCGAATCGAACGATTCAAACTTGCTGGGAATACTGTGAAAGCCTGGGCGGCGCCAAGTCGTCAGGGATATCCTGGTCTGGTGTTCCAAAACTATGTTGAAGCCGCTAAAGGTGATCCTCGGCTGAACGACGACGTTCTGCCCCATGCCCGATTGGTGCCGGAATGGGCTCTCCAGGCCGAGAAGCAAATCGGCCTCACCGGCACGACGCAGAGTTTCTTGTATGAGTTTGATCGTCTTTTTGTCCGATTACGGCTGGAACCGGGCGGTGGACGAGATTTGCTGGTACGAGGCAAGCCTCACCAGGCGATTGCGAGCCTGTCTCAATTAGAAAACCGATTGGATCGCCTGCTGGATATGTTCCACAAGGATGTGACCTTTTCCATATCGAGCTTTCGAGAGGGTTTTGTAGTGCCAGTGGTTCAAAAATACCTCGAGCTAAGGCAGGGTGTTCAACAGTTAAATACACAGCCCAGGGATACGAAAGAATCGCAGGATCTCCAGCGTAAGTGCAGCGAACTGATGATCCAACTTCAGGCTGTCTGGAAAGATCAGGGCGCCAAAAGCATGATTGCCAATTTAGGCGCTGAGTGGGCGATTCCCGAAGTGCGTGAGCACATCACCTACTTCATGGGGCTGTCTAAGATGGAATTGGCGGTTCGAGCGGAGATGCGGTTCAGGCGCAATCCTAAAGCAGCATGGCCCGCGGAGGCTCCCACGCCAGCAGAGCAATATGCAGCTGCCTCAGAATGGTTTCGCCGTTATGAAGCGCTGGTGATCCCGATGAAAACGAATGTCTGGCTTGATGCTGTCAAACTGCGTCATCAGGAATGCATAGACCGTCAGGCCGAGTTGAATCAGTTGAAGGTGCAGGGCAAATAGTCAGGTCAAGTCAGCGGACCAGGTAAACGGCATCCGTCGGCACCCAACCTGCGGTGCCATCAGCCAGTTCTATTTTCACCCATCCGTTTTGGGCTTCCGCAAGCAGATCGGCTTCTACCCCTGCAGCCAGGGTAAGCCGAGTTGAGCCGCGTCTCGTTTCCTGATAAGTAAGCCCATTGCCTTCACGTAGAGGTACTCCTTGCAGTTTAATGACTGCCGCTGGAGCAGAGGTTGGTTGCACTGGTAATAGAGCTGTCCACAACAAAAGAAACCAGAGCAGGTTCACCATCAGGACACTGCCCCACTGGTTACGCCTGTAATATCTCCACGCTATCCACCCACACAGAATAGAAACAGCCGCAAATAGAACTGGATAATAACTGAAGTAGAGAAGGCTTAGTTGGTACAGCCAGCCTGAGGAAGCTTTCACCGCGAAATAGGGGTCAAATACACCGGCGCGGGCTTCGCTCAACTCCTGATAACTCCAGGCATCTCGCCCCCATTGCCTTTCATAGTCTCGCAGAACTGCAATCCAGGCGGATGGATGGTTTTCTTCGGGCGCGATCCAAGCTGCCTCTTTCACGAATACCGTCAGACAGCACGCAACTAGGATACTCATCAAGTAATCTCCTGAGTTTGAAATACCTGCTGGACGGCTGATCGAAGTTCAGCGCCATCTTGTTCGCTGTCGGGACCAAAATCACACTGTTGCAGCTGAGTCAGGATGAGTTGAATCGATAGAGAAGCGTGCGGTGCGTGGTGAGACAAAGATTCCCAGTCCGCATCGACGGGGCGAGCCAGACCAGTAGTCAAATAAGACGCCAGGATGGATCGAACCTTTCGAGAGTCAGCCAATGTCGATTGATCCAGTAGTAGCCGAGCCATTTTCTCCGCATGTCGCCAGCGTCTTTGTAGAAGCCAATTGGGGGCTAACCGCTGTAATGCTGAACGGGCAATGATAACGCTTGACCATGCCAAAGGTATCCAGAGCAGCATGCTGAGCCATCCAGCCCGTCGATCAGGATCCCGTTCTTCGATACTTCTGCGGCGGAACTCAGGTAAGTGCTTGCGTGCATCCTCAATCGTCGAGCCGGATACCGCACTTGTTGCGCCTCTGGGGAGAACGCTGAGAGCCGGCATGGTAACGACATTTGTCACCATGGTTCCTCGCTGCGGATCGAAATATCGGATAAACAACGGCGGCGCTGTCGCCCGCAGTTGACGTGGACGAACGAGGAAACGAAACAGGCGATGTCCATTTTTCGATACGGTCGGCAATGCTTCGAGCAGGAATCGATCGCTTTCCCAACCCGGGAGAGTGCGCAGTGGGGGAGGAGCAATGGCTTCCACAGCACCACTTCCTTCGACGGTGATACTCAAGAGGGTTTCTTCCCCCAGAACCACTTCAGCAGGCAGCCATTGAGCGGTGATTCGATAGTTCCCCACACCAAGGTCCCAGGTATTGGTAGAGGGTGATTGCAGCGGTGGACGTTGAATCTCGAGCGTCAGCGGGTTCGAGGTCATCGTTCCGACTTGAGCCGGCCCGATTCGTCGAGTAGGGTTTTCTTCATCACGAGGAGCATCGATAAGCGTCTTCCACCGAAGTTCATACTGGCCTGGTCGAACATGAGGGGCGTACAACACCCTGCCATGCCACCTGAGAGGCAAAGCATTAGCCGGGGGAATGACGCTCTGATGAAGCCAGCTCTCAAACAGGAATCGCCAGGTTTCATTAGTAGTGAGGCCGGGGATGACGAGGGTAAGCGGTGTGGAACTGATCACTGAGCTGATGGTCAGCTTCAGCTCAATGACTTCGCCGACGTAGGGATGGGAGCGTGAAGCAGAGAGAACTACCGATCCCGAAGCCGGCTGACCAGCAGGCTGAAAACTGACCAATAGAAGCAAGACGCCCCAAAGCTGCATGTCACCAGTCCTTGGTACCGGGCTTGCCGGGTAGAGGGGTGAGAGGCTTGCGCAGCCGTTGGATCAATTGATCGAGTCGTCGCTGAGCTTCCTCAGCTGAGAGTGGCGGTGCCTGGTCATCATCGGGGAGAGGCGGTAGGTTTCCTCGGCCCGCTGTGGAGTCCGAAGTGCCGGTTTCGTTGCCACTCGCCCCATTATTCCGACCAGTCAACGGTGTGCCCCGTGAACCGTTGTTGGCACCTCCCCCAGCTTCGTTCATCGAAACGTCGATCGAATTCGGAAGTATTTCTTCCTCAGGGGGCTGCGGCGGTTCGGGTTCCTTCTGTTTCTGTGCCAGCAATGCTTGAGCGATGCTGCGATTATGTTCCGCATCGGCCTTTAGTGCAGGAATCGATGCTATCTCTTCTGGCGAGAGCGTAGCCATTTCTCGTAAGGCCACCTCGTATGATTGAAGAGCCTGCTGTAGCAATGCTACCGCTCGACGCCCTTGCATCTTGTTAGCCTGATGCGTCAGTGACGTGGCCAGACCGTACGCTGATTTGGCTCGACGCAGGCCGCTTGCATCCTCCAGACTGCGACGGAACCACAGGGCTGCTTCCTGATAACGCTCAGCCTGGGCGAACAACGAACCGAGATCGCAGGCGAGCGGCCCCGGGTCGGAACTGCTTTTGACTGCCTGTTCATAGAAACGAATGGCAGTGTCGTACTCCTGCTTCAAATAGGCTGCATAACCCGACCGTAGCGCATCAAGATTGATCTCTGCTCCCGCACAAAGCAACGAGACAATGAGGATGCCAATGATAGAAGAGCGTTTTACCATTCTCGTCGCCGGGCTCCTCCATAGGCCAGTTCGATCAACATCAGCACACTGGCGAGGCCCAGAAGCCAACCAGCCTGATTGGTCGGCATCTGTCGGGCCTGGCTTTGCAAGGGGCGAGTGGGTCGCTGGCTCACAACTCCCTGCCACCATGTTACCACCGGGGCAGGGCTGTTGTCTTCCAGAATTAAGGTGCCGGTCGTGGCATCGGTGAGGGTTTTCAGCACCGCATCCTGCCTTCGGGTCAAGGCTCGCTGGGTTTGTCCTGTATGTGGATCAGTCACCATCAGGTAACTATTGCCCTGCGGGATCGGCCAATCTCGTGAGGGATCGCCGATGGCCAGGGCACTGATCTGTAACCCTGCTGTCGTAAAGGGAGCGGTATCCATCTTTCCGCTCAAGTCGTCTCCATCGGTGATGATCAGATAGTCGGTGAACTCTCGTGCCGAGGGGTCGCTGCGATTCCATTCTGTAAGCAGTTTGGCGACACTGCCGAAACTGGTGCCGATGCTGAGGCCGTTGGCTTCGGTGATTCTGCTCTGAGTACCCAGGCTGCCGGGAGTGAGATCACGAATCAACTGTGCCAGATGATCTCGATCTTCGGTAGGCGGGCAGAGCAGCCTGGCATTGCCTGCGAAGACCGCCAGTCCGACTCGGGTGGTAGCATGAGAGGTGTTCAAATAGTCGAGCAGTTGGAGAGCGTAGCGCTTGGCCCGAGTCAATCGGCTCAGCGGTGGCTGATCCTCAGCCAGCATGCTTTGGCTGATATCGATGATCAACAGCAGATCACGAGCGGAAGTAGTCGGCGTGATCGTCGTCGTCCCCAGTTCCGGCCCGGTCAGTGCCAGGATGAGAGTGAGGATGACTTGCACCAGCAGCAGCCGACCCAACCAGCGGCGAGGGGGCAGAAGTGCAGCATCATTCCAATGGCGTAGTACGTTTCGACGCTGCCGACTGGCGTACCACCAGAGCAGGTAGACGACAGGGATGAGCAGCAGTGCCCACGCTGCTTGAGGGAAAACCAGATGTGGAAGCGACCAGGTGGGCATGATGGTATGATACGTTGGCAAGCACGAGGGAAGTGATAAAGGTTAGAGATCATCCAGTAGTTCAACGATGTTTCGCTTGGAATGCAAAACTCGCAACAGCTCGATACCATCACCCAGTGGTCGATAAAAGATGACGTACTTGGAGAACCTGGGTACAGGCCAGCAGCGTATTCCCTTCAGTTTAGGTGAAGTTGAACTCCAAACACGACCAAGTCCTGGTAGCTGTGCCAATCGCTGTACAGCGGCTTCAGCTGCATCCATAAACCGATTGGCGACTCTCAAATTGTCTTTGCCGATATAGACAAAGATCCCAAGCAGGTCATCTTCAGCCTGCTCGGCCCTGAGGATGTTTGGGATCACGGTTTCTTCTTGGCCTTGCGAAGAACTGCCACCTTATGCCTGCCTGTTTCACGCAGTCTTTGCCAATCCGCGCTAGTCATCGGTGCAGATTGGCCTGCTTCGACAGCTTCCAGCAGCTTTTCATCAATCTCGGTACGGGCCAGTCGCTGTTGCTCTCGGCGTAGCACATCCCGGATGTATTCGCTCACGGTACTGAACCCAGCCTGGCGGGTTTGTCCATGAACCCAAGACTTCATCGGTGATGGCAGCGAGATGTGGATGCTTTGTCTCATGTTTGCAGTTTACCATCGTCGAATAGCTTGTGTCAACTTGTGACACAACACTCTTGGGCTTTCTCTACCCTATGATGCTTTCCCCATGACCATACAATTATTCCATGCCCGATGCCCTCTTGTTCCCCGATGCCAACACGCCCCCCGAAGGGCCCAAGCCGGTTGCCTACGCCCAGGTCATCTTCAATCGCCCGCTGACCACTGTTTTCACTTATGGCATCCCTGCAGAGTTGCAGGCTGAGGTCGTTCCGGGTAAGAGACTCATCGTTCCATTAGGTCGCGGCAATGCTCAAGCCATCGGCTACTGTGTTGATGTCTCGGATACCCCGCCTGATCGCAAGACCAAGATGATCACCCGGGTCATCGATAGCGATCCTCTCTTCACCCCCCAACTGCTCAAGCTCACCCAATGGCTGGCGGAATACTACTTCTGTGGCTGGGGCCAGGCACTCGATGCGGTCATCCCTGCTGCAGCCAAGGCTCAGGCGGGTTCCCGTGAACGGGACTTTATCACCGCCATCCCTGATCCGTTGATTCCCATCGCTCCGCCGAGGTTGAGCAAAAAGCAGGCTGTTGCCCTTGAGTATCTTCGCACTCATCCGGGCACCCATGAAGCTCGGTATGTGGTCGAACAGACGGGTTGCTCCCTGGCTGTGCTGTGGGGTCTCGTCGAACGTGGTTACGCCACTCGAGAGAAGCGCCGGGTGGAGAACCATCTGATCCCAGCCAGAGCGATGCCTACGCAGCAGCCCATGGTCTTGAACAGCGATCAGGAAAAGGCTCACCAGGCCATCGTCAAACAGATCGATGCAGGTGGCTATCACTGCTTCCTGCTTTACGGCGTGACGGGCAGTGGCAAGACCGAAGTCTACCTGCAAGCCATTGATCGTGTGGTCAGGGCAGGCAAGCAGGCACTGGTGATGGTGCCTGAAATCAGCCTGACGCCTCAAGCGATTCAGCGGTTCGAGGCACGCTTCGGCGAAGTCGCGGTGCTGCACAGCCATCTCACCGATGCTGATCGGGGTAGCCATTGGCGACGGATTGCGATGGGGAATGTGCCGGTCATTGTCGGCGCCCGTAGTGCTGTCTTCGCTCCGACAGCGAACCTGGGTCTGATCATCGTCGACGAAGAGCACGAACAGAGCTTCAAGCAGGAAGCGACGCCCCGTTATCATGGGCGTGATCTGGCCATCGTTCGTGCTCATCGGGAAGGGATTCCCATTGTGCTGGGTTCCGCCACGCCCTCGCTCGAATCGTGGAACAACGCCAAGAAGGGTACTTACACTCAACTCGATCTACCGGAGCGTGTCAGCGGCAGACCCTTGCCTCCCGTCGGTGTCATCGACATGCGGCACGAGAAGATACCGCCCGGCCCCTACAAAGCCATCGGCCCCAGCCTCGAAGCAGCTATTCAGCAATCCCTGGCTGCGGGGGGACAGGTGATTCTGCTCCTCAATCGGCGTGGCTTCGATACCTGTCTGTTCTGCCCCGATTGTGGCATGACGGTCAAATGCAAGTTCTGTGACGTGGCCATGACATACCATCGACACGGTAGACCCAGAACAAGGGAGGGCGAGGCTCCTGCCGAGCCGTCAGCAACTACTTTCCACCATCCACCGCCGCGTACGGCTCATGGCTACCGGGGCGAACAACGTGATATGTCGGGTAGTGTCATCTGCCATTACTGTGGCTACGAGACCGCGCCGCCCAAACGCTGCACCACCTGTGGCGTGGGCAGTCTGCGGTACTATGGTCTGGGCACCGAGAAGCTCGAAGAGGAACTGGCTGTCAAGTTCCCTGGCGTGAACGCTGCCCGCATGGATGCTGACGCTACCAAGAAAACGGGCAGCCATGCCAAGATCTTCAAAGCCTTCCAGAGTGGCGAGATTCGTATCCTGTTCGGCACACAGATGATTGCCAAGGGGCTGGATGTGCCCACGGTGACGCTGGTGGGCGTCGTCTACGCGGATCAGGCGTTGCATCTTCCCGACTTCCGTGCTGCAGAACGTACCTTTCAACTCCTCGCCCAGGTCGCTGGCCGGGCTGGGCGTGGCGATCATGGCGGCAAGGTGCTGGTGCAGACCTTCCATCCCGATCATCCCTGCATCCGCCTGGCAGTCAAGCACGATTACCGCACCTTCGCTGAAGCAGAACTCGTCGGCCGAGCTGTGCATCATTTTCCACCCAGTGCGAGACTTGCTCGCTTAGTCTTCCGCAGCCGAGATGCTGTTCGAGTGGAAAAGGAAGCCGAACGCTGGGGGCAGTTGATGCAGCAGGAGATACCCAGAGGTTTGAAACTGCTAGGCCCCGCCGAAGCCCCGCTGAAGAAACTCGAAGGCTGGTACCGCTACCATGCCTTGGTCCTGGCCGGTTCTTCGACGACACTGCACAACGCCCTTAAGTCGGTGCAGAGCAAATACGAACCAGCCGAGGGAGTGGAGGTGACGATTGATGTTGATCCCGTTGGCATGATGTAGCATCTATCGGAAATTAGCACCAAAGGTGCGAGAGAGTATAGCCCAGGCCGAAGGCCTGGGTTGATGTGGTTTGTTGTGTTTAAGCCCTGAAGGGGCGGGAGAAGACATAGAGGAATCCTGGCTATCTACAATATCGAACGGCGTTGTTGTGTAACGGAACCGACGTCTGCTTCAATAACATAGACCTAATCAAGAAACACATCTCTGGATGTATCCCCATGCCCGACCTCCTCGCTTTCGGCCAACAGATTCTTGCTACGCAGCCATTTAGTCTGCTGATCCAAGCGGAAATTACGAAGTTTGAAATAGGCCAGGCAGAGATCAGGGTTCCCATCAGGAAGGAATTGCAGCAGCAGCATGGCTTTCTCCATGGTGGGGTGCTCAGCTATGCTGCTGACAATGCTCTCACTTTCGCAGGTGGAAGCGCGATGGGAACGGCTGTGGTTACCTCCGAATTCAAGATAAACTATGTGAGGCCGGCGATAGGGGACGTCCTCATTGCCCGGGCCAGCGCGAGCTATGCCGGCAAAAGCCAGGCGGTCTGTCGCTGTGATCTGTTTGTCGTCAAAGATGGCGTGGAGAAACTCTGTGCGGTGGCGCAAGGCACTATCGTTCGTATCGGTCAGGAGAGTAAATAGGCATGCCAGGCATTCACGACTACTGGGCGTTTCTTCTTGCCAGCTTTCTGCTCTGGATCACGCCGGGGCCGGATACGATGTACATTCTCGCTCGGAGTATCGCTCAAGGCCGTTGGGCGGGGATACTCTCAGGGCTGGGCATCGGTTCGGGCACCATCGTTCACACTCTGTTCGCCGCCATCGGTCTCTCAGCGGTTCTGGCCGCTTCGGCATGGGCATTTACTTTCATCAAGATCGCGGGGGCCTGTTATCTCATCTACCTGGGCGTGCAGGCGCTGTTGAAGCCGATCAAGAGGCTGGAATCGGGGCAGGTCGAAACCATGAGCGGCTGGCGAATCTATCGTCAGGGGTTTCTCACCAATCTGCTCAACCCCAAGGTGGCTGTCTTCTTTTTGGCGTTCCTGCCCCAGTTCGTCGATCTCAATGCCGGCATGGGGGCGTTGCCTTTTCTCATCCTTGGTGCTTCGTTTGTCGTGGGCGGCACGCTCTACTGCATCGTCATTGCTTCTTTTGCAGCATGGGCCAGCCAGACGATTCGTAGGAACCCCACCACGATGGGCTGGCTCGAACGGCTGGCAGGCTGCGTCTACATTGGATTGGGGTTGAACCTGCTCTGGTCGAAGCCTCAAGCGGCGTGAGATTTGATCACCCCAGTGCTTACCCCACCCAACCTCCCCTTGGAAAGGGGAGGAGCCAGAGATGAGGAACCAGACAAGTTCATTGACAACCCGGCCTCCGCCTGACAGACTATGATTCTGCCATGATTCCCACCTGGAGCGCTGGTTATGTTGTTGTTTCGCATCGCTGCCCTCTCTTCGCTGACTACTCTGATTGCCATCGGCCTCGGTCAGGCTCAGCCACCCGCTAATGCCTTGAACATTATTAACACGCTGGAAGGCCACAAGGAACTGGTTTACAGCGTGGCCCACTCGCCTGATGGCAAGCACCTGGTCTCCGGCTCGTTCGATAAGTCGGTGAAGCTGTGGGACCTCGCCACCAACAAGGAAGCCAAGAATTATGGAGGCGTCGGCGGGCATACCGATCTGGTGCTCACGACAATCTTCAGCCCCGATGGCCGGCTCATTGCTTCGGGCGCTAAGGACAACAGCATCAAACTCTGGGATACGCCGATCAGCGGTGCTCTTCGAGACTATGCCGGTTCAACAGCTGGTATTACTACCGAAGCGGTTACCGGCGATGGTAGCAAGCTGGCGACCGGCCAGGCTGATGGCATCATCAGATTGTGGAATACCAGCGATGGCAAGCAACTGGGCGAACTGAAGGCCGGCAGCAAGAGCATCTCGGCCCTGACGATTTCCGGTAACTCGCAACTCCTGGCAGCGGGCGATGTGGATGGCAACGTCTACCTGTTCCAACTCAGCGACAATAAGCCTGCCGGCAAGATGGCTGCCCACACCAAGGGTGTCAGTGGCTTGGCGTTCCATGCCAACAATCAGCTTCTCTACTCGTCCGGGCAGGATGGCTTGCTGAAGGGATGGAACGTGCCTTTCGGCGCTGAGTCGAATCCCTACAAGCTTGATAAGACGACGGCGACCACCGCCTATCGTGCTCTCGATGGCCGAGTCGCTTTGGCCTGTGCAGACAAGACCATCAGAGTACTCAAAGCAGATGGCACGCTGGAGAAGGCGTTACCTGCTGCCTCAGCCGAGATCAAGGCGTCAGCCTGCATAACAACACTGTCATTGCCAGTTTGAGCGATGGCAAGGTTGCCTGGTGGGACGTGACGGCAGGCGCTCAGGTGCATCAGATCGATCTGGGCAAGGCAGCGACCATTATCAGCCTGCGGGGCGACAGCAATGAGTTCGCCGTGGCCCTGCCCGATGGAACGATCAAGATCGGCGAGGTGACCAAGGATAAGACCAAGGGGGCTGACAAGGTTATCACCAAGACGATCCCTGGCACCAGCAAAGTGGTGGTGCAGTACCATCCCTCCGATCTGAATGTCCTCGCCATCGCAGACGACAAGAAAGCCCTCAAAACCTGGCTCATCAAGGAAGGCAAAGAGGATAAGAGCATGACCCTGGATGCCCCAGCTACTCAAGTGACATGGAGCAAGGATGCCAGCCGGATCGCTGCCTGTGTCGGCAATCAGCTTGTCATTATGCAGCCCAAGGAAGGCAAGCTGGTGACGAAGATCACGCACGCCAGTCCGGTCGTCACCGGTGGCTTTGGGGCTGATACCACCCGCCTCATCACCACCACGAACGATGGCAAATCGCACATTTTCGATGTGGGTAACGGAAAGGAACTCCAGAGCTTCACCAGCAAGCAGGCGATAGTGTCGGGCCTCAGTTCTGATAGCAAAAAGCTGCTGCTCTGTTCCAAGGAAGCATCATACATCGAACCCATTACCATCACCAAGCTGATTGCCGGGCCACACCCGATCCGTGCTTTCGCCCTGCTGGATGGAGGCAACCGGGGTGTGACTGTCAGTGATGATGGCATCGGTCGAATCTACAACCTTGGCAACGGCAACATGGACAAGGAACTGAAGGGACACACCGGGGCCATCCTGGCTGTCGTTCCTTCGACGAACAGCCAGATCGTCTTCACCAGCGGCAGCGACAAGACGCTTCGTTGTTTCAACGCCAACGACGGCAAGGAGATGAAGGTGCTGCAACTGCCCGCTATTTCGCAGTCGCTGGCGGTGCAGACCAATACGCTGGTGGCAGGCTGTGCCGACAGTTCGGTGGTGGTGATGAGCATTCCGTTCACGCCGGGGCAGGCTTTGACCGAGTCGTTCGGCAAGGTGCTGTTCACGTTCAAGCAATCGGGGCCTGTCACGGGGGTGATCATGCCCAACATCCAGGCGACGATCTATTCGTGCAGTGACGACAAGAGCATCAAGTCGTGGAAGATAGCCGGCGATGTGCCGGGTCGCAACCTGGCTGGGCATGGGAACCTTGTCGATGCGGTCGGCTTCAGTCCTGATGGGCACACGCTGGCCTCGTGCAGCCATGATGGCACGATCCGATTGTGGAGTCCGCACGATGGCAAGCAGGTGGGTGAAGTCAAGCTGGCTCCTCAACCACTCTACTGCCTCGCCTGGCGCGGCGATGGCAAGCAGGTGGCGGTCGGCAGCTTCGATCACAGTATTCGCCTGATCAATGTCGCTGACAAGAAAGTGGAGCGGGAGATCAAGGGCTTCGATGAGAAGTCGGCAGCCAACGGTCACAACGATGCGGTCTACAGTGTGGCATATGCCGGCAACGATCAACTTTACTCCGCAGGGGCTGACGGTAAGATCAAGCTGTGGAACATTGGCGATGGCGGCATGGTGAAGACCTTTGTCGATCCGGCTCTCAAGGACAAGGCCCAGCGCGATTTCATCAACACCATCAAACTCACCAAGGACGGCAAGAAACTCGTCGCTGTCGGTAACGGCGGCTGGGTGACGGTCTGGAACACCGCTGACGGGAAGATGATCCACAGCCAGAAGCTGCCCATTGCCCTGTATGGTCTGTCGATTCATCCGGATGGCAACAGCTTCGCAACGGGGAATATGAACGGCACGATCTATGTGATCAAGATGCCGTGATTTTCTCCCCTCTCCCCACTGGGGAGAGGGGCTGGGGGTGAGGGGTTTAGAGTGAGAACAGATTCGAGAGCAATTCGTGACTAAACCCCGCCTCCGTCGCTGGCATTTCGATCTTGCCTTCTTCGTGGGGCTCTTGCTCTTCGGGCTGAGCTATTGGTTCATCGCTCCGCGCCCCAAGTGGGTTTCTCGCATACCCACTGATCCCACGGTCAACATGAGCGCGGGGAGCCTGGGCTACTCGAGCGATGGCCAGTTCTATTTCACGATCAAAGATACAACCATTGTCGGCAATCATCTGCCCAAGCCGATGATTCAGCGCTGGAATGTGAAAACGGGCGAACTGCTTGAAGAGTATCCTCTCCAGATGCCGGCGGACGATGTCGCTTACCTGAAGCCAAGGCCACGGGGGGAAGAGCACTTCATTTTACAGACGGTCAAGCTTCCAGATCAAAATGTCATCTATACGGTCCAAACCATAAACGATGCCAGGCGTCAACAGGTCTATCGTCTCTATGACTTGACATCGGGCGAGTGTATTACAAAGCAGACCTCGCTTATTCTTCCCACACATCTCTGGTATCTGCCAAAGAAACCCCAAGATGGCCATCACTGGGGCTGCTATGTAAAAACGTATGAGCCTGAGGAGCCGGTTCAATTCGTTGATCTGACGACGGGCGAGACCTTGCACACGTTGGCAGCCGAGAAGAACATGAGAGTTCACTATGTATCTCCCAGCAAAGACCTGCAATACATCATGATTCTTTGGAGTGGGCCGCTCAAAGAGCAAAAGACCGTGCAACCGGTTTTGGGTATTTATCGCCTGGGAACATGGGAGTGTACTCAACAGATTTCCTTGCCTCTTCAGCCGCAAGGGGTGGCCATGTTTGACACACGAGAATCTGATTGCATCGAACTCAAATATATCACGACCATGGGTAAAGACCCGCGAGCTTCTGTCATCCGCTTTCGGAGGAATAGTCAGACTAATCTATTTGAGCAGCAGGGAGAGGTTACCGTGGGATCGTACCAGGACCTGATATTGTCCTCGACGCAATCAATCTGGCGGGAACAGAATACCATCCGTGTCGAACAAAGAACCCTAAAGGATAATCGCCAGCCGCCAGAGCCATTTCTTACCATCAATAACAGTCTCACTCGCTTTGGCATCTCTATCTGGCGACCCCGCACCGAACAGGAGTTCTACGTTTATGAGCTACAGTCGGGTAAGTTGCTCAGGCAGATCACCGGCCTGACTGAAATGGGAAATGCTGGATTGCAAGTGAACTCGACCGGGCACTATCTGGCCGGAGTGAAATCGAGCGAAGGTAGGAACTGGACGACCGACTATTCGCTCTATTTGTATGAAATACCTCACCATCTATGGGAACGGACATTGCGCTGGACGATGTATCTCTCCTGGCTGCTCGTCATCCCCTGGCCCTTCCGATATCTGGTTCGTCCGGTAGGGCACGCTGTGCGTGACTCTCCATGACATTATCTTGTACCATTATCAGCATCAATGGAGTATTTTAGTGCTGAGCAGCACACACAGCGTGTCTTACCAAACCAGGAACATCCATGCGTCCCGAACGTCTCATTTCCCTCTTCGGCTTTCTTGCGGGCCTGCTCGCTCTCGGCATGGCAGCCATCGCTTTCTCGACGGGTGTGACCCAGGAGTATTTCGAGAGCAGCCATCCCGCTACGGAGTATGCAGCCAAGCTGGTCAGTCAGGCTGAGATGCTTCGCTTGGTGTTCACCCTCGATAACTTCTTCCTCCTCGCTTATGGATGCTTCTTTCTCTGGTACATGGTTGATCGCAAGGGCAAGGTCGATCACTGGTTGCTGATCGTGATGGGTGTCTTCCTACTGGCAGCCATGGTGCTCGATGCGATTGAGAACTTCCATATCCTCGGCATGCTGATTCGGGCTGAGCAGAAGCTGCCGATCACTGACAGCGAGATTGGGTTGCAGTACATCCTGAGTGCTGTGAAGTTCATGGTCGCCTACTTCGCGGTGATCATCCTGGGTCTGACGTTTCCCCGTGATACGGCTCTGGCCCGGTTCGTAGGCACCAGCACCGCTATCCTGTTTCCGATTCTGGGAGTGCTGGCTTTCACGGTACCCCCGCCGTGGGTGATGTACTGTGGCATCGGTCGGTCGCTCTTCTTTGTGTTGGGATTTATACTGAGTGCAGTCGTCTACTGGAATCGTGGAGAACCGAAATGAAAACCCTCGCTGATCGCTTCCGCCGTTGGTACGACCATGAACGGGATAGCAATGCCAAGTGCATTGCCATGCTCGAGTCGGTACCTGCTGAGCGGCGCGTCGGATCCTTCCTTCCAGAGAGCGGTGGACAAGATGGCCCACCTGGCGACAGCCAGGCTGCGATGGCTGTATCGATTGGGGATTGTGAAGGAGTTGCCTCCGATCTTCCCGAAGGGGACTTCACTCAGTGAGTTGCGTGCCATGATCGCAGCCGCTGAAGCAGCCTGGATTGACTACCTGGCTCCGCTCGATGACGCCAAGCTGGCCAGCGAGTTCGAGTACACTTCTGCTGAGAACAAACGCTACCGCTGGACGATTGAGGGGCTGCTCACACAAGTGAATGGCCATGCCTGGTATCACCGTGGCCAGATTGCCATGCTGGTGGCTGACTTGGGCGGCAAGGCGGTCGATACCGATTACATCTTCTTCTGCAAGCTGGAGCCGATTGAGGTGAAGTAAGTCACAACTCGTTCCCAGGCTCTGCCTGGGAACGCACTGCAACTGAGGCTCTGCCTCAATGAGACAGGAAGCCACCCATGCCCCTTCGCCAGGATGTCTACGTCTACAACGAAACGAACGGCATCATCCTCGTCTGCAAGAACCTGGGTGGCAGGAAGTATTATGATCCGGAATCGGTTATCTGGAAGAAGGCGTTCGCCGACGGTGAAGTAGTTGCACTCGAACTGGCTCAAGATGATTCGTTCGTCGTGCGGGTGGTTCTTGACGAGGCGCTCAGTGCAGCCGAAGAATCGCAGTGGGTCGATGTGCATGCCTTCAAACTACATCTACGTCAGGATGGTCTGGCCATCTGCGGTGGCGCAGATTACCTCGAAGAGCCTGACTCCGAAGATAGCGCTGAGTTCGTGCAGTTCGTCGATATCCCCGCAGGCACGTACCTGGCCCAGTGGTACACCTTTGTCACCAGTCCGAACTATCAGGTGAGGAAGTCGCCCTGGCCGTTGCCTGCTGAACTGACCGATGGGCGGAGGTATGTCGATTTCCTGCTGTGGCTGGTGCCGTTCACTGCTCACGCGGATTTGGCGAAGACCGATGCTGACGGCTGGATTCCCAGTCGCAAGCCGACCCGCAAGCTGGATGCTGCACCGACTGGGATCATTGCCGAGAAGCCAATAGGGTGGACGCCCACACCTGAGGAGCCCAAGAAGATTGCCGTGCCTCACCGGGCGCAGATGAGGATCATCGCCAGGCCGCCGGGCGATGCTCCCGAGTGGGTGCGAGATGGCTGGATTGGCCTCGTGCTGCCGATGGCTGTCGATCCGCTCCCTGAAGCGGCCAGCGCCAAGGCTAAGAGCAAGGAAGTCATCCGGTTCGCTGTCTATGCTCACGAAGCGATGGCGATCCTGGCTGCTGCCCTACCCCAAGCAGCCGAGTGGTGGAAGCAGAAGTACCCGGCGGCGTTCACTTCCAAGACGTTGATCTTTGATTTTGCACGAGAGGTGTGCGAACTGGTTAATCGATAAATCGATTGTCGCGCCTGTTCTTCGGTGGTGACCGACAGCAGCGTCGGCTACACTTCTTTCATGAACAAGCTACCACCACTCGCCGAGATGCAGAAAGGCGCATCGCACTCGTGATGCCGCCTACAATGGCATCTTCTACCTGGCTATCAAAACGACCGGCATCTTCTGTCGACCGATCTGCCCGGCACGCCCGGCGTTGCCCAAGAACATTCAGTATTTCGCCAATGCTAAAGAAGCCCTCTTCGCAGGCTATCGGCCCTGCAAACGCTGTCGGCCTTTGAACGCATCTAATCAGCCGGAATGGGCTGCTAGGCTGATTGCTGACATCGAACGCAATCCCAATCAACGCATCAGGGAATGGGACCTGCGGAAGCGGGGGATCGACCCTGCCACCGTTCGCCGTTACTTTCAAAAGGAATATCAGATGACGTTCCAGGCTTATGCACGTTCACGGCGGCTCACCTCGGCGTTCAGTAACATTCGCAGCGGGGCCAAGGTGGATGATGCTGTCTTTAGCAGCGGCTACGAATCGCACAGTGGCTTTCGTGAGGCATTCACGAAGACGCTGGGCAGCACGCCGGCACAGAGCAAGAATGCTGACTGCATCTTGCTGAGTTGGTTGCAATCGCCATTGGGACCGCTGGTGGCAGGGGCCAACTCGGAGGGCATCTGCCTGCTCGAGTTCACCGACCGCCGCATGTTGGAGACGCAGTTCAAGACGCTGCGACGGCTCTATGCTGTCCCCATTGTGCCGGGCAGCAACGAGCATCTGAAGCAACTGGATGAGGAACTGAAGCGTTACTTCGAGGGTAAGCTCAAGCGGTTCACGGTGAAGCTGAGCTACCCCGGCACGCCTTTTCAGAAGAGGGTGTGGAGCAGGTTACTGACTATTCCTTTTGGGGAGACCTGTTCGTATCAGGAGATGGCCAAGGAAGTTGGTACGCCGAAGGCGGTACGGGCGGTGGGGACAGCCAACGGTAAGAACCGCATCGCCATCGTTATTCCGTGTCACAGAGTGGTCAATAAGAATGGCAACCTTGGGGGCTATGGTGGTGGGTTGCGGCGGAAGGAATATCTGCTGAAGCTGGAAGGGGCTAAGGAGTGTTCGTCTGGATGATGGTATTTGTGGCAGGGGTCAGCATGTACTCATGCTGCCCCCTGCGGGCCTTACTGCATCTTTATCTTCATTGCAAGTATGCAGGGGGCACGATGAGTACATCTTGACCCCTGCCACATCTTCGTGGGTGTTGTCTTGCTAAGGCTGCAATGCTGGTGCTACAGCGTCCTTTTCACCGACAGTCAATTCATCGTTTACCTTTCCTACGCCGACAGTCCCTTCCACCAGTTTCACGGCCTGGGCTTTCTGTTCCTTCGTCTTCACCACACCAGTCAGCGTCACGACATCTGCGGTAACAGTAGCGACGATGGGAAGCCCTTCCAGATCACGCTCCCACTTCAAACGGGATTGCACCTTCGTGAGCAGGTCAGGCTCCTTCGGGGCGGGTTGTTGATCGAGTAGCGTTCGGCCCAGTTCCTCCCACGTCTGCTGCACAATGGCAGTAGCACGGTCGTAAGTGCGGTCGCCCACAATGCGAAGCTTGTCGGCATCAGCGTCGGAGCAGCCGGCGACGGCGAGACAGAGGAAGGCGGTGAAGCAGGTGTCGCGCATGATGAGGCTCAGCCAGGGAGACAATCTCACCTCTTCTCATCGCATCGTCGGACTGGAATTCTTGAAGCAGAAAAGACTAATCGAGGCGGGGAGCCTTCACGACCCTCGGTAAACCTGCGTGATCCGGCAGAACCGTTACGGGGCCATAGCCTCCGAGCTTTTCGAGGAGGGCGGGAACGCTCTTGCCTTGATCGGCTCCAATTTCGAGCAGCAGATGGCCACCCGGTTCGAGAACAGCCTTGGCTTCGGTGGCTAGCCGTTCGATGAGGGCGGTGCCGCCGGGGCCGCCATCGAGAGCGAGTTTGGGCTCGAAGTTCTTGACAGTGATGGGTAGCTGTTTCACCACTTCGCTGTCGATGTAGGGCGGGTTGGAGACGACGAGATCGAACTTCTCGCTTGCCACAGGTTGCAGCAGATCGCCTTGCAGGAAGCGAACGGAAGAGAGCTTGTGTTGCTCAGCGTTCTTCTTCGCCACCTCCAGGGCTTCGGGGCTGATATCAATGGTGGTCATCCGGGCTTGGGGCAGATGTTTGGCGAGGGTAAGGGCGACGGCTCCGCTGCCGGTCCCGACATCGACAATGCGTGGAGTGGAGTGGGGTTTGGCGAGGCGGATCGCTTCGAGGACGAGTAGCTCCGTTTCAGGGCGGGGGATGAGTACCGCTGGAGTGACATTAAAACGGAGGTTGTAGAACTCCTTGAAGCCGACGAGGTAGGCAACGGGGCAGCCTTCGACACGCTGCTTGACGAGTTGGCGGTAGCGGTTGCGGACTTCGTCGCTGGCCAGTTCATCGAACCGAGTGTAGAGGGCGATCCGCTGCACGCCGAGGATGTGGGCCAGCAGGACTTCCGCATCGAGTCGTGGCGAGTCAGCCTGTTTGTCTTTGAGGAAGTTGGTCGTCCATGTCAGCAGACGGCCCAGTGTCCAGGGTTCAGCGCTCATCCTAAGCCTTTGGATATGATCTACCCACTCAGGTTAGCGTGATGGGGTGGGGATGCCTAGGGGAGATTGGGGAGTGGTTGTATTTGCTCCTCCCCTTACCAAGGGGAGGTTGGGTGGGGTTCTTTCCTCCGCATGTTCAACCCCCTCTAACTCCCCCTTGGTAAGGGGGAGACCAGACCAAATCAAACTGTCTCCTGCACGTCGCATTGCTACAATGTTCGTCTACAACCGATAGCCCACGATTGATCAAACGCCTATGCCAGAACGCATTGATACAGTTGCCATCACGGATGAGACTCGCCGTCGTTATTTGAACTATGCCCTTTCGGTGATCACGAACCGGGCGTTGCCTGATGTGCGTGACGGCCTGAAGCCGGTGCAGCGGCGTATTCTCTATGCCATGTTCCACGATCTGCATCTGTATGCCAGCGATCGGCCGCTCAAGTGTGCCAAGGTGTCGGGCGAGGTGATGGGCAACTATCACCCGCATGGCGACATGGCGATCTACGATGCTCTGGTCCGCATGACGCAGTCGTGGGTGCTGCGCTATCCACTCATTCATGGTGAAGGCAACTTCGGTTCCGTCGAAGGGTATGAAGCGGCGGCGAGTCGATATACCGAGTGCAAGCTGCAGCCTATCGCTGAAGAGCTGATGTCGGAACTGCGGCAGAAGACTGTTGACATGCGGGCGAACTACGATGGCAACCGCCAGGAGCCTACGGTACTGCCTGCCCGGTTCCCGCACATCCTTGTTAATGGTTCCACCGGCATTGCGGTCGGCATGGCGACCAACATTCCACCTCACAACTTGAAGGATGTGGTCGCAGCCTGCATCGAACTGATCGAGAATCCCGAGGCGACGACGGCGATTCTGCTCGATAAGCTCAAAGGCCCTGACTTCCCGCTGGGTGGCAAGGTGCTCGCTGATCGCAAGACGCTGCGCAATATCTACGAAGAGGGGCAGGGGAGCATCAAGCTCCAGGCTGAATGGAAGCTGGAAGAGACGAGCAAGAAACGGCAGATCATCGTCACCAGCATTCCCTACGGCGTCAACAAGGGAAGTCTCGAAGAGAAGATCGGCGAGCACATCGTCAATCGCAGCCTGCCCCAACTGCTGAATGTTGTCAATGAATCGAACGATAAGGATGGCCTGCGTATCGCTCTTGAGATCAAGCCTGACGCTGATCCTGAGATGGTGATGGCCTATCTCTTCAAGCACACCGATCTGCAGACGTCGTTTGCTTACAACATGACGTGCCTGGTGCCGAGCAGTCCGCAGATTGAAACGAAGAGTAAGCGGAAGAAGACGAAGGAAGAGCCGGAGAGCGAGGAGTCGGAAGGCATTTCGATGCGGCCTGCCCGTGCGTCGCTGCCAGAGATACTGCGGCACTTCCTCGACTTCCGCTTCCTCACCGTCAAGCGGCGGTATGAATATCTGCTCGAACAACTGCTGGCCCGCATCCATATCCTCGAAGCGTTCCGCAAGGTCTTCAATGCCCTCGACAAGGTACTGGAACTAATCAAGACCAGCCAGGGCAAGGCTGATGCTGCGGTGAAGTTGATGGACTTCCTCGATCTCGATGAGATACAGGCGGACGCTATCCTCGAGATGCTGCTCTACAAGATCGCCCGGCTGGAGATCAAGAAGATCCTTGAGGAGCTGAAGGAGAAGAAGGAAGAGGCGGAGCGTATCGAAGCACTGCTCAAATCAGAGAAGCGACTGTGGGGCGTGGTGAAGACCGAACTGGATGAGGTCTCCGAGAAGCATGGCGAACGACGGCGGACGCGCATCGTCGGCGAAGAGGAGATGCCTGAGTTCGACCCCGAAGCCTACATCGTGCGGGAGAATACCAACGTCGTTCTCACCAAGGATGGCTGGATCAAGCGTGTCGGACGACTGGCGACGGTGGAAGGCACCCGTGTGCGGGAAGGGGACAGCGTCATTGCTGTTGTGCCTGGCAGCACGCACGATCATGTCGTCTTCTTCTCGGATGAAGGCGTGGCTTACTCAATGCGGATGAACGAAGTGCCGGCCAGCGCCGGGTATGGCGAGCCGATCGCCAAGTTCTTCCGGCTGGGTGAGGGCGCTCGTATTATCGCCGCCTGCACTGCTGACCCACGTTTCATTCCAGCGGAGACGAAGCCGGCCAGCAAGGGCGATCCACATGGGCCGTATCTATTGGCGGCGACGGCTGAGGGGCAGGTGCTGCGTACACCGTTCCTGCCGTTCCGGGAAGCGAGCACGGTCAAAGGCAGGATGTTCGCCCGGCTCAATGATAAAGACAAAGTGGTGCTGGTGGGGGTTCCATCAAATGATTACAAGAGCCTGATCCTCTGCTCGCAGGAAGGGCGGGTCATTCACTTCCCGATCAGCGATATTCCGGTGCTTTCCGGTGTCGGTAAGGGCGTGATGGGCATCAAGCTGGACGACAAGGATGTGGTGCTGGGCGGAGCGATGATCCGCAACCAGAACGATGTGCTGACCGTCGAAACCAGCGGCGGGAAGACGATGGAGTTCTATGGCAGCAGGGAACAGGTCAGCCGGGCGGGCAAGGGTTTCGAGGCGGTGAAGCGGACGAGCTTTACCAAGGTGGTGCCTCAGACGATAGCGCTGGTCAACTGGGAAGAGTATGAGGTGGCTGGTGGGGAGAAGAATGGGAAGGCGGAGAGGAACGGGAAGCACAAGGGGGGGTTGTTTGATTAGTCGGTCTGGTTCCCCCCGTAATATGTTGTGGCAGGGGTCACGATGTACTCATCGTGCCCCCTGCTAGATAACTTGGACTTTGCACATGCAGCAGGGGGCAGATGAGTACATCTGACCCCTGCCACGATTATTTAACAATTTATTCGAGGGGGTACTATTGCTGCGAAAGAACCCCACCCGGCCTCCCCTTGGTAAGGGGAGGAGAAAGAACTAAACAGGCACGAGTACGAATTGGCCGCGGAAGCCTACGCAGGGCTTGTTGTCTTCGTAGATTTCGCTTTGCAGTTCGATGCGGCCTTTGCCGTAGCGTTCAAAGGTGGTGAGCAGTTTGTTGATTTGCTCTTCGGTGGGATAGTCGCAGCGGGCAACAAAGTCTTTGGTGACGGGTCGCAGATATGAGATGCTGCTTTCCTGAATCAGGATGCTGGCCCGTTGCTGCAACTGCTTCATCACCAGCCAGAGCATGCCCCAACTGACCAGCGTGGTGGCTGCGGCCAGGCTGCCGCCGAAGGCGGTGGCGGTGTGATTGATATTGGGAGCCAGCGGAGCACGGATGAGCAAGCCATGGCCATTGCATTCGACGACATGCAGACCCATGGAACGAGTCAGCGGAATATCGCGGTGCAGCGATACTTCCAGTTCCTTCAACATCGCATCGTCGACTTGGAGAAGCATAGCGGTGAAAATACTGACCGAGATCACTGCCAGGCAATGAATGAAGCCTCGTCCCTAAATTACTCAGCTTCGGTGATTCGTCCACCAGATAATGGCTTGGCGGATGGCATGCCTGGACCCATCGACTTGAACATCAAGTCGTATCGTTAGTGCAATCGGAATAGTCGCCGGGCTACGATCAGTTTTTGTTGGAAAGTTCGCCTAATTTGTGGCGGAGATAGGTCGCTCGTTCGACGTTATGTTCCTCATTTGTTAAAGAACGGCCTGTCAGCTTGATCAGGTGCGAAGGCTGGGTCTGCAGGAAGAGCATGTTCAAGAGGGGTATGGTCAGGTCGTCGACCATTTCGAGGGCAATGCCCAGGCGAACCGTGGAAAGCAGGTCCATCATCTCGTCGGCAGACATCATGGTAGCTGCTTTGAGGGTGCCATAGGCGCGGGAGACCTTATCCTGCACGAGGGGCTGGTACTGCTGCATCAGGGCTTTGCGGGCTTCCCGTTCGTAGTGGATGATCTGCGGGATGACTTCGCGGATTTCCTTGAGGATGGTGCCTTCGTCCTTGCCGAGGGTGACCTGATTGCTGATCTGGTAGAAGTCGCCCGAGGCACGGGTGCCTTCGCCATAGAGACCACGGACAGCGAGGTTGATCTTCTGCAAAGCCCGGAAGACCTTCTCGAGTTGCTTGGTGAACTGCAGCGCGGGCAGGTGGAGCATGACGCTGGCCCGCATACCGGTGCCGACGTTGGTGGGGCAGGCGGTGAGGTAGCCGAACTCGTCACTGAAGGCGTAGGTGATGCGCTCCTCGACTTTGTCATCAAGGCCGTCGATATCCTGCCAGGCTTCATCGAGTTGGAAGCCACTGCGGAGGACTTGCAGGCGGAGGTGGTCTTCTTCGTTGACCATCACGCTGCGGGTTTCCTGCACTTCGAAGGCGACGCCACGGGGCCCTTCAGTGCCGGCCAGTTCCCTGCTGAGCAATTGTCTCTCGCGCAGGAACTCCCGATCAACGGGGGAGAGGGTGTGAACGGTTAGGTAGTTGAACTCGAAGCCCCAGTCGCTCTTGGTGAAGCGTTCCCGGATGAGTGATTCGAGTTCGCCGCGCTGCATGGCTGAAGCGCGGTTGGTGAAGGGGAAGTTGACGATGTTGCGAGCCAGGCGGATGCGCGAGGAGACGACCACATCCGATTCAGGGCCGGTGCCTCGCAGCCATTCGCCGGGAGAGCGTGCCAGTTCATCGAAGTTCATCATCCGTTAGTTTCCTTCTGTCTGATCAGGTCGCGGAGCTGGGCGGCTCGTTCGTAGGCTTCCTGGTGAATCGCTTCTCGTAATTGTTTACGAAGTTCGAGCACATCGGCGGGGGTGGCTTTGGGGCGTTGCTTGGGCCGCTTGCCGGTATGGACGGTCTTCCGATGGATGCGTTCGAGCAGGGGCATCAAGCCGGTGCGGAAGGCTTCGTAATCGTGCGGGCAGCCGAGCCGGCCCTGGGAACGAAACTCAGCGTAGTTCATGCCGCATGCCGGGCAACTGAGCCGGGCCTGCTTTTCCGCCGTTTCACCGCCAAATTTGGAGATCATGATCTGCACGATAGCTGAGATTTGCAGTTCCTTGCCAACGAGGATGTTCTGCTTCTCGGCACAGGCAGTGCATAAATGAAGCTCAAAGGGTTCCTGTCCCGACATGGGATGGGAAAGATGGACGGTAGAGGGTTGGCCACACTGTTGGCAGGGTTTCATGGGCGCAGCTCCAGAGAGGAGCCAGAAGCCAGGAGCCAGGAGCCAGAATGAGCAGGGGGTTTGGTGTTGGTCTTCATCTCTAGCTTTCCTTGCTCATTTGATGCACTTCTGAAGTCTTCCGTGATGGGTTCTATCTAGTTAGCTCGGCGGGAGCCTCGCCCTCCCAAGCCCCGCTTCCCCGCAACGGATCAGCTTGCCGTTTCGAGCTGGCGGATCTTGTCTCTCAGGAAAGCGGCTTGTTCGTAATCTTCCCGGCCTACTGCTCCGTGGAGTTGTTTGCGGAGTTGGCCGAGTTCGGAACTCGCTTCGCTTTGCGGGTACTTGCGACGAGGGGATTTGCCCTGATGCTTGACCTCACCGTGAATGTTCTCCAGGAGAGGCACCAGTTCCTTCTTGAAGACTTCGTAATCGTGAGGGCAGCCCAAGCGGCCGGTCGAACGAAAGTCTTTGAAGGTGATGCCACACTGCGGGCATTCGGTGCGGTTGAGCGCTTCGAGATCGTCGGTGATGCCTTCCACTTCGATGGGCTTGGGATCGGGGATTGGTGGAGCGCCGCCCACGCCTGGCTCATAGAGGTGCTTCTGAGCGCACTCTTCGCAGAAGTGAAGCTCTTCAATTTGTTTAGCGCCGGCAATTTCGGTTAAGTGCAAGGTTGCAGGCTTCGGACAGCGTTGGCAGCGCACGCCAGTTTCCCCCATGTTCTACGATTCAATTCTAACGTGTTCTGTGGGTGGGAGCAATGTGGATGTAGCAAGATGTCATGGATCATAAGCGCATGAATGATGTAACGCATGAGAATAGAGATTGTGCATGGTTGTTAGCCCCTGTTAAGGGGCGACTGGGTGGTAGCTGGCTGCGCAAGCTGCCAGTAGAGTGGAGCATGATTAAGAGAGCCCCGAAGGGGCGATTGGGACAGTACACACATTCCAATCGCCCTTTCAGGGCTCGCAAACATCTTTTATTACACTGGCAGCTAACGCTGCCAGCTACCACCCGGTCGCCCCTTATCAGGGGCTGAACTGACAAAACCTTGATCATAGTCAACAAATTGTTCAGGGGCTGCTGTGAAGGCACTTTTCATCTTCAAGAATTGAAGATGCGGAGATCGTCGGCATCAACTCTTCATGATCATCTTCACGATTCGGGTAATCGGGGTGTATGAGGGTAGGGTCATCTTCAACAATTGAAGATGTGGAGTTACCGCTGTCGTCTAACTCCTCGACTTGATTCGGGGTCGATTGAGATGCCAGCGGAGAAGTAGTTGCCACAGTCGCTGTTTGATACTCCACTTCCTGATTCCTTTCTCCTGGCTGCTGGATGCTGGCTTCTGGCTCCTTTTCTAACGTCAGCCACCAACTGGCACCATCCTTGTAGCTCTTGATGCCGAGTTGCTTGATGGCAGTCCGGATGCTGTTGCGGGGGTGACCTTGGGAGAGGAAATGCTCTTCGATCTCACGGGTGAGCTTGGGTTCGGTCAGCAGCGTGAGGAGTTCTCTGCCAATGAGATGAGCCTGGGAGGTGGGGCCGGGCTTTTTCTTGTTCCAGGTGATGGGGCTGGCCTGATGGATAGGCTTGGCGTGATCGTCGTCGGCGAGTTCGGTCCAGGTGACGTTCTGATCCATGGTGACGGCGTGCTGCATGCCGACGGGGCCGAGTTGGTTCTTGGCTACGGTGAGTATCCGTTGGGTACGATCGTGAGGATGCCAGGCGAGGGTGAGGTTGATCTTGGCGAACTGGTTGCCAAGCTGATGGAGCAAGCGGTCGGTACGAGTGAGATGGCCACCCGTGCGGCGGAGGACGAGGAAGCAGTGGCCCAGGTTTTTGGCGAGGACATCGAGAGTTTGCCAGAAGAACTTGAGCTCATCGACATTGGTGCTGTCGGATTGGTGCAGATGGCTTGGTTCATCGATGATGACGAGGTGGGGCGTTTTGGGAATGAGCATATCCATGAAGAGCTTGGCTTGTTCATGACTAGCCAAGTCGATGGGCTGATATTGGTTCTGTTCGTCGGTGGCGACGGTGGTGTAGCGGAAGCGTTCGAGGTCGATGCCGAACTCACGGAGCGGGGCGAGGGCGTGATCGAAGAGATGATCGAAGTGAGAGAGCCAATGGACGTTGATGGGCTTGATCTGTCCGGGGAGCGTTCCCGTGGTGGCCTGGGCAGCGAGCTTGGCGGCGAAGCGTGTCTTGCCGACACCACTGGGGCCATCAAGGGTGATGATCTTGCCGAGGGGCAGGAGGTCGGGAGTCAGCCAGGTGGTGGGGCGTGGTTTCAGGTCATTGGTGACTGTGTAAGCGTGCATTTGCAGCGACATGGGGAACTCCTGCGAAATAAATATCGTGGCCCTCTACTACAGGGGCGATGTCGCAGGGAGTGTCGCATTATTGCAGAGGTGTTGGATGTAAGGTGAGGTTCTACAGGGGGATAGGATTTGATGAATTCGTTGGGAGTGTTGCAACGATACCAGCCCGCAGCGCTAGCAAGGGAGCGCGTGCCATCGCCAAGGCTGTTCCTTGCTAGCGCAGCGGGCTGGTGTGGTTAGGGTGTGCCGCCGAAGCCGAAGCCTTTGGGGCTCATTCCGGCGAAGCCGCCGCCGGTTAAACCGCTCGGGGCACTGAAGCCGGCAGCTCCGCCGCCCGCAGCCCCGCCTCCCCCGCCGAACAGGCCGCCCAGGATGGTGCCTCCGCCGTTCTGGCCGATCTGGTTGCCGGTGTTGCCTTGGAAGCCGGAACTGCCCGAGGCCTGAACGCCCTGGTTGCCATTGTTGCCGCCGGCAACGCCTGTTGTAGCGGCACCACTGACTCCGCTGGCTGCTTCATAGAAGTCGCCCAGTTGCTTGGGGTAGCCTTTTTTGCCGTAGAAGTCGGTTGATTCGACGCCGACCGAACTGGCGGCAGGGCGAACCCTGGGATTGAGCGGAGCGCCTTGCTGGGGCATCATACCTACCAGGAAGGGGCGTGTGCCTGGTAGTTGCCGCATGGGTTGAGCTTGAGCGAGGTTGGGGAGCAGCCAACTTAAAGTGATGGCTGCCAACGACATCCAGCGAATGGTGAACATGAGTTGCCTCTTGGGAGGATGGCTTGGGTCAAGAGGTATAGACGGTAGAAGTGTAATAGTTTGCGCAGATGGCACATAAAGAACTGTCGAATTCATTGTGAGTACCCTTCGTTTAGTATGCCGTAGCCCCTGTTAAGGGGCGACCGGGTGGTAGCTGGCAATGTTTAGCTGCCAGTATGAATTGGAATAAATGATTGAGCCCCGATAGGGGCGATTGGGATGTGGCCCCAGTTCCAATCGCCCCTATCGGGGCTCTAAGAACTTTATGCCACTCGACTGGCAGCTTCGCAGCCAGCTACTGCCCGGTCGCCCCTTATCAGGGGCTGAAAAACCTTCCCAATCGAGTGAGGGGTTGGTGGATATTGCGGTTGCACGCGCTCCCTTGCTAGCGCTGCGGGCTGGTAGGGAACTGCGGTTGTCAACTATGAAGGCCCTGCACTATACTTCACGCCCCTGAAGAAGGTCTTGCTATGAAACAACTCGTGACACGGATGTCCCGGCTGCTGCGAACTCGTCATGATCGGGTCGGTGTGGCTGCTTTGGATCGAAATGCACTGGCTCAGCAGTATCTGGCCGGGTCGGGTCTGGAGATTGGGGCGTTGCATCATCCGCTACCGGTGCCGGTTGGGGTGCAGGTGAAGTATGTCGATCGGATGCCTGAAGCGGAACTGCGTCGGCATTACCCGGAGTTGGGGAACGAGACGTTTGTCCGCATTGATATCGTCGATGATGGCGAGACGCTGACGAAGGTGGCAGATGCTTCGCAGGACTTTGTGATCGCCAATCACTTCCTCGAACACTGCGAGGATCCGATCAGTACGCTGAGGACGTTCTTCCGGGTGCTGAAGCCTGGGGGCGTGATCTACCTGGCGATCCCGGAGAAGACCTGTACGTTCGATCGTGATCGTCCGGTGACGGCGTTGGAACACTTCTGGGAAGATCATCGGAACGGCCCGGAGCATTCACGCTGGGAGCACTATCGGGAATGGGCGGAACTGGTGGATAAGCGCGGCGATGAGGCTGAGGCCCATGCCCGGCAGCTACTCAGCAAGAGTTACAGCATCCACTTCCATGTCTGGGATCAATCGAGCTGGCTACTCTTTTTACATTCGATGCAGCAGACGTTTGGGTTTCATATCGAGGTGATGCTGCGGCATGGGATTGAAGTGATCAACGTGCTGCGGAAATAGTCGTGGAACCGTGGCAGGGGTCAGATGTACTCATCTGCCCCCTGCATGAAGGCGAAGATGTTGCACGTTTCGCAGGGGGCACCGGAGTACCGATGACCCCTGCCACGACTTTTCAATTACGGGAACATCGCACTGCGTTCAGCGACCCAGTCTTTGGTGCGTTTGGGGAGCAGCGAGAAGTCAGCTTCGTTATTCTTGTAGACCGACTGGACGATCTCCATGTAGAAGAGTCGCTCCGCGGGGTAGAGCAGGTGATAGTAGCTGAGGATGACAGTGTTGCGTTTGTCGCCCTTGAGGCCGGTCTTCTCGAGCGCTTTGTTGAAGAAGTCCTTTTCCTTTTTGTTCTCGACTGAGCCGGCCAGGAGCCAGGCGTTCTTGGTCGGCTCATCGAACATTTTGAAGAAGCGTGACATGTAGAAGGCGACGAACTCGCCTTCGAAGGGGTACTTCTTCTCCTTCATTGCTTTGTTGATCTTGAGCAGTTCATACTCTTCGACCCGGCTGGCAAGATCGAACGCCCGTTTGATCATGGGATCGGAGAGGTTCATGGGATAAGTTCCCACCTTAGCCTTGAGCACCTCATCGAGCATGGCTTTGAGTTGTTTGTCTTCTTCTTGAGTCAAACGGTCAGCGTTGCTTTGTGCGAAGAGCAGCGAGGGGAGCAGGAAGAGCAGACAACTAAGAGCTGAGGTAGAGATCGAGTTGGAAGACATGGGATAGGTCTCGGGCGGATGATGTTCTCCTGTTTAGTTTAGCATCTGAGGTGTGGGCGTTCAAAGTAAGGTGATGCTCATTATTTTCATGAGCGATAACTCATGTTTGCGCTACACGGTGGTCAAGGTTTGCGGTACTCTGCAACGTCATGGTTACCACCCTTTCCGATGCTCAGTTACTGGCACGCCGTTACCACAGACGTCGGTGGATTATTCCTCTTTCGCTGGCCATGATACCCTTGCTCCTGGCGCTCATCGTCGTCGCACTTCTCCTATCCTCTTCGGGGATCACTATTGAAGAAGCTACGGCGATTTATGAACGCATGGACAAGAAAAGCACCCGGGCGCAGGTCGAAAGACAATTAGGAAGGCCATTCAGCCAGCGAACTCTGGAAGGCAACAAGACCTACACCTGGCTGTTCGTCAGGCAGTCCTTGAACTCGGTCGAGTTTTTCGCCGTATTGCTGTACACACAAAACGAAGAGAAAGACTGCCAATTGAGCTTCGTGGACGGAACCGTCCAAGGTTGGGTAGCCTGGAGGTTTCGCTGGGCTCTTTTGAAACAGAGACTGGGGATCAACGTGGATGATGAATAGTGCCTCTCGCAGCATGACGAGTGGTAGTCGATCATCTTCTTTGGGGGTATGTCTACGAAAAAGGGGTTACGTCGATTTGACGTAACCCCTTATGCTGTAACAGTGCCGAAGACAGGAGTTGAACCTGCACCTGGTTTCCCAGACTAGAACCTGAATCTAGCGCGTCTGCCAATTCCGCCACTTCGGCCAGAGTAGTTGTTTATGTAGGGAGACAAGAAATGTCAACCTGCGAAACGACGGCAGAGGTTATGAAGCTCCACTGATCCGCTCAGCGATCATCCCCAGGATCATTTTGGTTTTTGATCGCTTTTCTCTGCACTGATGAAGGCGGAGGCCGGTTTCATCAATTTCCGCGTCCCGAGAAAACGACAATTCTGAAGGATGGCGGTTTCGGGTTTAGTGACGTCCACGACGTACTCCACGGAGAAATCGACAGCTCGTTCTTTTTCGACCAGGGTGGTGCAATCAAACGTGATGCTGAGCGTGTTATCCGTTTTCTTGTCTACATGAAGCTGCATCGGTTTCCTGATCTCGATGGGGCTGATGGCCCCTGTTCTTCCCTTAGGGCGAATGTAGCCAATGATCGTTTGCAGCTCGCCCTGGTTTTTGGGGTCCACTATCTTCTGGATCACGCTATTGTCATCCAGATTGGCGATGGCGAAGATCAGGTTTTCCACAAAAGCTGTCTGCGCGAATCGCGTGGATTCGCAACTGCTGACCGTAAGGCGTGTCTTCAGACATGTGTGACGCAGGGTCTATGCTCAATACCCAGTCTCTTCGGATGCCATCCGGACTGTAGAAGTCTTCCCCCCGGGCGGAGACCGCGAAAAAGCCCTGCTTGGCAGGACTCTCGTAGAAATAGCCGAATCGAAACACCGGAGCTTCTCGAACCGACTTGGCTTCGATGAGACCGGCATACCTTATCTTGACCTTGTCTCCGTAACGGAGTAACTGCCCGGTGACATCGTCAGCCAGATACTTGTCAAACTCGCTCTGTTCCTGCTGCTGGCCGGGAAATTGCTTGCGAAGACGATTCAGCTCTTCCGGGTTGAAATCGAGCAATCGAGCGCTGGGGGCAACCCGCATCAGAAAAGCGGCGCCTGCTTCCCCTCTTTGCAGGGTGGCAATCCAGGCGGTGGTCGCTTCTTTGGCTTCCGATTCGGTGATGTATTTGGAAACGACGGTCATGGTCAGCCAGCCCAGGCCGCTGCCGACGGTAATGACAATTCCGAGTACAGCCCAGGTCTCGCCGGCGAGGTTGCCTTGCGAAGTCCGGATGGATCTCCAAGCCAGGCAGCAGATGATAAAAGCGGGGAGAGTGACGACCAGAAGCAGCCAGAAGAGGCTGTCTGAGGCGAAAATCAGCGTGGAGACCAGCGCCATGAGCAAGCCTATGATAGCCATGCGGCTAATAGGGCTGTAGTTGGTGTCGGTTTGCACCGGCATCGGCGTAATAATGGGGGAAGCCATCGAGGAGGATCCTGCCTGGGGTCGTGACACGTGCTCATCATATTGTGGGGAAACTATAGGTAGTACGCCAGTGGGAGGGGGGAGGTTCGGGGGAAGGGGCGAGGTGGTAGAGGTAGGGTGCGTCGAGCGGTACTCCGCGAGCCGCACCTCCCCTTTCGGTGTAAATGGTGCGTCGGCGCGGAATACCGCTTGACACACCCTACATACTCCCGCATTTTTCTCGCCCTCAGCCTTGGCCTGCGGTACAACAAAGATGCTGGATAAGAAGCTAGATATTCTGTTCCGTATGCTACAGTTGGATGGCAGGGGAGCCGTCGTTTTTTTGGCAGGGATGCTTGTTCGAGGTCGGACCGCACTGGTTCGTAGAGCCCCTTCGCCTGAGGCATCATGAAGCAAGCCTACTTTGCCGTGCTCGATCGTCATCAAGCCCAGCATCTGCCTCATGGTGGATCGGGGCTGTTTCATCCGATCAAGGGGCACCTGCAACTGGCGGTCACGGGGGAGATTCGTCCTTGTGCGGCGTCGGCGGGGGTTTCTTATGAAGAGCTCTCGGCCCTGATTCCGTTGGTGGGGTATGAACCGCCTGGGCCTGATAATCACGCGAATAAGAATGGCAGCGGGTTGAACGGGTCGTTGTCGCAGAAGAAGGCGCCGGTCAGCCTGGCGTTGTTGCAAACTCAGGCGGCGGGGCGGGTGCTCAGTCATGGTACGCTGGCCCCCGCTTCCGAAGGGGTGCCAAGCCATAGTTTCACCCATGTGCTGCTCGATGTGCCGGCCACGCTGGATGCTCACCAGGCGATTCAGACTTGGGGCAGCGAGCAATGGCAATGCTCGGCGGCGGACGGACTGGGGCAACTCAGCGATTCGTTGTTCCCTCCCGTTTCGGATGAACTGGACGATAAGACCTTCACGCTGTTCCTGAAAGAGACGCAGACGCGGGAACTGTTCCAGTTCGTGCTGGCGGCGATGCTGGAGACGCATGAGGAGACCCGTATCTTCGTGGCTGCCCCTTCGGAAATTGTCGCAGCGTGCATCTATGGTCTGACTCGCGCTCTGCCGTCGCCGCTGCTGGATAACTTGACGTTCTCCACGTATGAGCATGATCCACTGAAGTGTCCGGCCCGGATCGTCGGGACTATTCCTTCATCGGAAGAGAAGGAACTGCCCCCGAGTTGCCATGATGGGGCAGGGGTAGGCATCAACTATTTCACGGGCACCAAGACCAGCATCGACATGGATATTCCCTATGTCGAGTTCGCGGTGCAGGTGCTGGCGTCGGGGAACGTGGGGCCACTCGATGACTTCCGGGCGACCTGGCAGCGGTTGGGTATCAAAGATGGAACGCTGCTGGATGTGGTTTACCGTTTGGGCGCGGCCCCGAAGCGATCACCAAGGTGGAGGCGGTCAAAGCGCTTCAGGATAAGTCGCTGGCGGCGTGGGTTTGTCCTCGGCCCGAGTATCAGAAGCTGTTCCTCGACTGGGCACTCGAGGACATCGACTTCGCTACTAATACGTTTCCACGGGTGGTGGCTGCGCTGCGGCAGAAGTCGGATCATTTGACCCGCATTGCAGGCACCATTCGTGAAGCGGGGCTGGCTGCGGTACATGCCGGTGACTTGACGAAGACTCGTTGTGCGCTCGAAGTGTTGTTGCCGATGGTGTCGCCGACCAGTGGTTCGTCGATCTGGGGGGAGATCCTGCAGAAGCAGAGCGACCCGGATGCGTTGAGCTGGGACATGCGAACGTATCTGCTGCCCAAGATGGCTCGGCTGCGGCCTTTGAGCGTGGGGCAGACCCCCGATGCGGACATGGCCCGGTGGCTGCGAATACCGGCAGATAAACTCGGCAGCCTGCTTTCGATGAGCTCTGTCGCAGGGGTATCAGATCACCACTTGTCTGGAGATGTTGGAGGGTGGCGGGGAGAATCTGCAGACGGTAGCGAACGCATTAGCTGGCAATCAGCAGATGGCAATGACGGTGCTGCAGCAACTGCTGGGCACCGCCCAGGGCAAGAGCACTGCTCATGAACTGTTCGGCAAGCTGTTGAGCGAGGCTCCGTCGCCCAGTTGGCTGCTCGATGTGATGAAGCTCGAACCACCCGTGCCTGCGTCGTTCCTCAATCATTGTCTGGGCACCGCGCTCGATCATGGCGTGCAGGCGATCGATCCGATTCCGTTTGTGAAGCAACATGGCACAGCACTATTGGAACGGCTCGGAGGTCAGGGGAATCTTGATGGGCTGGCGGGACAACTGCTGGAAGGGCAGGCCGGCGAACTGCTGGGTGATGAGGCGCTGCGGTCGTTCTTCATGGGGCTGGAAAACAAGCAGGGCCTGAGTGGAACGGTGGAAGAACGGCTGCGAGCGATGCTCAAAGTCCATCGCTACTTCGAGCAGCCTACGGTTCGGCCGGATCAGCTGGAGGCGGTTGCCAAGGCGGTGCAACTGGAGCCTAAGCTGTTCAGCCCGGCGACACAGGCGAAGTTACTGAGGGCGGCGATGTCGTGCATGGATGCAGCGACGTTTCAGGATGATCTGGTGGCGCTCTTACTCAATTGGGGGCCGATCTTCGGCGGGCCATCGAACCTGTATCGGGAATGCCTGAAGCACAGTCAGGAGAGCAAAACCTTCTGGAAGAACTCAGAGCAATTGCAGGCTTACCTGGCAGTGGCTCTCGATGGCACCACTTCCGATGCGCTGAATGCCCAAACCGAAGGGTTGGAAGCGGAGGCGTACTCCCTCGTCGATAATCTGGTCAGGCGTGGCGGCAAGAAAGCGTGGGAGGAGATGAACAACCACATCGCCGACTGGCCACGGCCGGCGAAGCGGCAATGGCAGTTGCTCAGCAGGGCATTGACTCCCGCCAACGGACGGGGCGTGGGACGAGACGTGATGGCGATGTTGGTCGGTGCCGTCGTGATGGCGGTGGTGTTCGTGGCGCTCAAGTGGTGGGGGGTGTGGTAGGGGAGTTGGGAGTTGAGAGAGAGGAGTGGAGAGTTGAGAGAAGAGTTAAGAGCAAGCATCAACAGTGATCGCACGCCGTCTTTTGCCTGAAAGGCATACGCATCAAAGGGTAATGGGCATCCCCCGTATTCTCCCATTCGCCCGAAGGGCGAACTTTGTCTGAACAACTACTTCATCAACAAAGGCCGAAACCCTGCTTGTGCAAAGTGATGATCGCCGGTCAAGGCATCGATGATCTTGCGGCGTTTCATAACCACAAAGCTGATGCAATCCACCACAGACCATTGCTAATCGCTGCGCTGCCGAAAGAGTTCCACACCCCGATGAAAGAGCGTTCGTGAAGCAGGAATGACACGGATTTGCCTGTCGTTCATGCTGTCAAGAACATTGGCATAGAGACCACGCAGGTAAGCAGATGACGATAACATGTTACCAAGTTCAAGCAGGATAAAATCGGTGGTGATGATCCGCCTTTTAGCAAGCGTCAACGGGCTGAGTATTTCGACGGCTTTTTCGTTTGCGTCATCATCAGGATTGACGAGGGCCGCGAAAAAGAAGGTGTCGGCAAAGACTTCCCGGTTCACCGTTTGGCCACCCCGTAAGCATAGTGATCGGCCTGGCTGGCGAAGTCTTTGGGCAATTTAGTCCCGGAGGAGAGGCGAACTCGTTTGGCTAATCGGCCTAGTGAGGATTGATCGAGTGGATCATGGTTGCCATTGGTTGAGGGCTTTGACTTAGTTGCCTTCTTTTTTTGTGCGCCGAGTGAGACAACGTAATCCAACACCTGCTGTTGTCTGTTCTTGGGCAGCTTATTCAATTCTTGTACTACTTTTTGTGCGACTGTCATGCTTGCCTCGTGTCGTTATCAATTGAATGAGTGCTTGCTTGCATCTTACCAAGGAGCATGAGTGACCTCAATTCCAAGCGTTCAAAAAGTTAGTCTCTTCATGATCGTTACCAATTAAATTTCCCTAAACCCGCGCACTCGGTCGTGTGTTAAGTGCATTCATCTGGTAGAACCGAGACCAGAGGGATCGTCATGTCACAGACTATTGGTGCAGTCGTTGGGCAGATGCAGCAGGGGCGTACTGATGTAGCTCTGCTGACGGACTTTGTCGTACGCCAGGATGCGGAGGCATTCACACACCTGGTCGAACGGCATGCGGGGTTGGTGTGGAGCGTGTGCAAGCGCATCATTCATCGGCATCAATCAGCTGAGGATGCGTTTCAGGCGACGTGTGGTGCTGATGCAGAAGGCTCCCCGGCTGCGACTGCATGGTCAACTGAGTAGCTGGCTGTATGGCGTGGCGGTGAAGATTGCCCGGCGGACACAGACCCGGGATGCCCGGCTGCATTCCGAGATGGGGCAAGGGGCCCAGGCGACCATCAGCGAGCAGCAGACTGAACTGACCGTACGGGAATTGATGGAGGTGGTTCACCATGAAGTGCAGCGGCTGCCACGACGGTATCAGCCGGTGCTGGAGTTGTGCCTGTTCGACCAGATGTCGGTGCGGGAAGCGGCTGAGCGGTTGCAGATTTCGGTGGGCATTGTCCGGGGTTGTCTGGAACGGGGAAGGAAGCAGTTGCAGGCAAGGTTGTTACGCCGTGGTATTGCCCCGCTCGCGCTCGGTACGTTGAGTTTGACTGTACTGAACGCTCATCCGGTTTCGGTTGATCTGGTAGCTGTGGTGCAGGGGATGGTACATCAGGAGGTGCCTGCGAGGTTGATGACGTTGACAGCGACATCGCTTTCCACCTTTAGACCTGTGATTGCGCAGTTGGCGCTGGTCATGGTGTTGATCACCGGCGTGGGCATGGGTTTGGCGAGTCTCATTGCCATGCCGGTACCGAAGATATCTGCTCGTGTGAATTCTGTGCAGAATCGGGTGAAGCTTCGCGAGAAGGTTCAGGGTTTTGTTGACGATCATCAGGGGAAGCCGGTCGCCCATGCGAAAGTCGAAGTCTATCGTGACGGTAAGCTGGTGCAGGCGATTCAGGCTGATGGTTTGGGGCGGTTTGAGATTCCCGAGGCCTGGAGACAGCAGCCTGTTAATGATCGAACACTGATCGTCAGGCAAGGTGAGAAAGCTCTTGGATGGTACACCAGGATGTCGTCTCATGAAATGATGGAGCACGATGTGCATATTGTGGTATTACCTTTTGAGGCTACCGTGCGGGGAAAGATACGGAACGAGCAGGATAAGACACTCACTGGACGGTTGGGCAGGTTCTTCTGGTTTGATCATTCCATCAATGGTTCTTTGAACAACCTGGCCATGCCCAGGGAATTTGTTGAGCTGCCCGGTTCCATGGACGCAGAGGGAAGGTTTTCGGTCAGGCTTCCCATCCAAACACAGGGAATGGTTTTCGTTGGCGCTGCTCAATACATCGACCAGCGCGTTCCCTATCACTCCACAGCGGCGGGTGTTCTTGATGCAGGTGATCTGACGCTGAAACCTTCGGCGAGCATCAAGGGGGTGGTGCAGAATGGAGAGGGTAAACCGTTGGCGGGGGTTGTGATCTATGTTCAAATGGAGAATTCATTGCCCCAGGGTGAGCATTTTCTCGATGGTACCTGGGGTGAAGCAATAACTACTGCTGATGGCCTGGGGCGATTTCAGATTGATGGGTTGGAGCCTCGCGCCAGGTTTAACGTGAGTCTGAAGGAACCTTACCAGGTTACCGGTCAAGAGGTGCCGTTGACGATGCGGTCGAAAGAGAAGGTAACGCTTTCGGTGGAGAAACCGGCTGAGTTGGTGTTGACGATGGAGCCTGCGAAGAAGATCGCTGGGCGGTTGATAGATGCAGCGAGCGGGAAGCCATTAGCTCAGGTAGGTGTCGGGTATCATGGCAGCGCACGGCCCTTCTCGTCGGCTGCTATTATGGGCACAACAACAGATCAACAGGGTAATTTTCATTTCTGGGCGCCGCCCGGCAGGACGATGCTCTACTGCAATGACGGAAAATACGAAGCATCGGTCGAGGTCACGATTCCCGAAAAGGAAACGCCTTCAATCGTTACCATGGAAGCAAACAAGTTAGCGACGCCACAGAGGTACATGGGCGATAGAGCTGTGATGGGATTGACCGCCTTGCTGCCTCAAGCGGAAAAGGGTGTCTTTGCGGCAGATGATGCAAAGCAAGTTCGGCCCGCCCTTGTCTATCATCAAATTATCGAGCTCAAGACAGATCAGAAGCTTCCGGCCCATGCACACTGGAGGGTGTATTCGCATGATCAACCCATGGAATCCGCTTCATTCATGCACCGCTTTTGTGGAGTGCAGTCGCTGCCTGGCAATACCATGCTTGCTTCAATACCTCAGGATAACGATGGGGCATTGAAGCTGGAGATTGATCTGGAGGGTTTTCAACCGTGGATACAGCCAGTGAAGCATAGCACTAACCGAGAACCGCTCACGATCAACTTGACGCCGGCGAGATATGTACCCATTCAGGTCCATGTGGAGGATCAACAGGGTCGTGTAGGATATCCGGTCCGGGTGCAGGTCGAATTGAAACGGCTGGGCACGACGGTGGATGCCCCGTGGGGACCGGTGTTGATTACGGATGAACAAGGAAAGGGGCGGATCGAGCATCTTCGAGTGGGGGATACGTATCGTCTGCGTGCCTGGGGGCAGGATGGCAGCACGGGTGTGACGGATTGGAAGAAGATAAGCGATCACTCGGAGAAGGTGATTGAGATGAAGTTATCCCCGACGGCACGGTGACGGTTGGTGGTTGGGGAACCCTTACAGGGTAAATACCATCATCGTCGTCGCCTCACCCAGGGTAGCCTGCGCATCGCTGCGCTCGCTTCGGCAACCTTGGGCTGCGGTGGATATGCCCTTCGGGCAAAAGAAAGACAGGTAATCGACTGTAATGAGTCGTCCATACCCAAGCTGCCCTTCTCAGCCTTCATCATTCCGATTACACTTTCTTCCCCTGAGCACTCAGCACTCAGGACTCAGCACTCAGGACTAATAAGCATGAAGCTTACCCTTGATACGATCAAGAAGCCGTTACGGATGGTGAAGCGGCGGTTGATGACGCAGCGGATTGATGCGGGCACGCAACCGGCCACGAGCATCATTGATGTTTACTCGAAGGCCGTTCCTTCGAACCAGGAAGCGATCAACATCTTTGCGGGCGAATGGTCGTCGCGGTTTCCAGCCGGGATGAACCTGCATGCGGGTGCGATGCCGCTCTACGAGGATGAACGCATCTCTCTGGGGCTGCGGGAATTGGGTGGCGTGGCAGGGCAGAGCGTGCTGGAACTGGGGCCGCTGGAGGGTGGGCATAGCTATCTGCTGGAGAAGGCCGGGGCCAGGTCGGTGCTGTCTATTGAAGCCAACACGCGGGCTTACTTGAAGTGCCTGATTGCCAAGGAACTGCTCGGCATGCAGCGGGTGCGGTTCCTATGTGGCGACTTTGTGGAGTATCTCAGGACGTCGCCTCCACGGTTTGATTTCGTCCTCTGTTCGGGGGTGCTCTATCATCAGAAGCAACCGGTCGAGGTGATTCATCGTCTGTCGCAGATCACTGATCGCCTGCTCGTCTGGACGCACTATTATGATGAAGCGATCATTCGAACATCGCCGACATTGAGTCCGAAGTTTCCCTCTTCTGAACGAGTTGAGTATGCAGGTTACGCTCATACCCTTCATCGGCAGGAGTATCAATTGTCGCTGGCTCATCCTGGGTTTTGCGGGGCAGGAGCTGAGCACAGCAACTGGATGGAACGGAGCGAACTATTAGCGGCGTTCCACCACGTTGGATTCAAGACGGTGAAAGTGTTACAGGAAGACCCACACTTTGTGAACGGGCCATGCCTGATGATGGTGGTGACGAGGTAGCGAGAGAGGTGGCAGGGGTCAGATGTACTCATCTGCCCCCTGTGACAGGTGCAATCGCTTAGTTGGTTCGCAGGGGGCAACGGCGTACCGTTGACCCCTGCCACGGTCTCTGTGCCACGGTTTCAGCGATGTAGTTGTTCAGCAGCTGACTCCGGTCGAATCGGATTGACATAGAGGCCTGAGCCTAGTTCGAGGCCGGCGAAGGTGGTGAGGCGAGGGAAGAACTCAATCCGCCAGGGAAGATGGGCGTGATCACGGGGAGGCAGCTTCCAGATGATGTTGTGCGAGACTTTGCCGATGACTGCTTCGAGGCGGCGCAGCGTTGATTGCAGATGGCGGGCGAGAGACAGATAGCCCTCGAAGCTCAGCGTATCAAACGCTCCACTAAGCCGGGGCAGCAGCCAGACTTCGTAGGGCACCCGGCTGACGGGCGGGCAGAGGGTAACGTAGCTGGCATCCTGCTCAATCATCAAGTTCTGATGTTGGAACAGTGTCGGTAAATGTTCTTTCAGATTCTGTGCTTCTTTGACAATGTGCGTGGGGCAATAATCGAGTGACATCAGTTGCAGATGGGGATGCCCCAGCGTCGCGCCGGCACGGGTGCCCACATTCTTGAAAACCTGAACGTACTGGGCACGGGGATCGTTCGACCAGTGTCGGAGGCGGGTGGCGATGGCTTCCAAGATATGGGTGAGATGTTCGACGGAGAGACTGAGCCAATCGTCGTCATGGCGAGCTGATTCGATCAAGACTTCGTGCTGACCGTAGGCGGAAGGGCTTGCTTCGCTGTGCAGTTGGGTGGCGACGGCGGGGAAGCGGTTGGGCACCAGTCGCAGTTGCCAGGGCTTCGTCTTATCGCTGGGCCAGCGGTAGACCGCAGCGGGCGTTTCCTCTTCGTGGCCCGGGCAGAAGGGGCAGAAGTCGGTGACGGGCAGGATCATTGTTTCCCGTGCCAGGGCGTTCGTACGCCGGGCTCGCTGGGGGGCATAGAGCACCTCGGCACCGGTGATGGGATCGATGCAGAGTTCAGGGGTGTCGTTTGGCATAGTGGATAGTGTAGGGTCGGGTTCTCCCCCTTTACAAGGGGGAGTTAGAGGGGGTGGTGGTTAGGTTGAAATCTTCGGCAGTGACTTACCCCACCCAACCTCCCCTTGGAAAGGGGAGGAGCCAGACAGCCAGGCAAAGCGGGCTTGCACGAATGACGAATCTGGGCTATCTGCTGATGGCTTAGAGATATTGCGTAGCACGCTTGCAGGAGGGGCCCAGCGATGGCACTGAAAGATCACGCCAAAGAACAAGTCAAATCCGTGGCTGGAAAGATCGGCGGCGGCATCGTGGGCCTCGTGGTAGCTGGCGGGTTGATGTGGTTTACTCCACTTATAGACCGCTTCGTCAAGCCAGCCAAGCCGCTGGCCAACTTCGCCTCAGAAGATGGCGGCGATTCGCTGACAGTGACCTTCAAGAACCTTTCGCAGAACGCCAAAGAAGCCAAGTGGGACTTCGGCGACGGCACACCGCTTGAAATTGTTGCCGGTACACAGACTGAGATCAAACACAAGTTCAAGAAGGCCAACACCTACAAGGTGAAGCTGGTGGTCAAGAATGTGGTCGATCAGGAAGACAGCCGGGAGAGCCAGATCGCTGTCGGCGTGAAGCCTCAGATTCTAGACTTGAGCATGAAGCCGATCGACCAGAAGACCAAGCCTTTTACCGCAGGGGTGAAGATCAAGTTCGAGGCGACGGCTGATTTGGATGCTGATGTCGAATGGGATTTCGGCGATGGTATTTATCAGCAGGGTAAGGAAACCGTAGTGCATGAATTCCCGTTGCCGGGCAAGCAACTGGTGAAGGTGCGTGCCGTCCTGGGACATTCGAAGGGATCGCCCTCCATTCAGGAAATCGAGGTGCTGCCTCAAAGTGGTCTGGTGACGACAGGCGGCGTGGCATCACCGACGGTAGTGCCCAATACCAAGCGTCACACTTCGGCAACGCTCAGCGTTGAGGTGGCTGTCCGTTCCCAATTAACCGCCGACGTGCTGCGTCTGAATCGCCTCCAGACCGTGAACTCATCAGGCAAAGTAACGAACGGCAACGTGGTGGTTTCGATCCCGGTGACTCCCGGCTATCTCATCAAGTCTGCCCGTTTCGAGCCGACGACTCTCAAGAAGAGCAGCAACGTCATCAACGAATCGGTGATGACTTCGGAGGATGGCAAGTCGGTGCTGGTGAAAGCACAGCTCACCAAACCAGGCACCGAGTATCATCTGAATGTGGGTGTTGCCTATATCGAAGAAGTGAATCCGGCAATGAAGAAGGAGAGTACAGCGGTGTCGACTCTGCCAGGCACTCCTTCGATGGTACTTCCGCTGGGCAACCGGCACGAATTGGAGATCAAGTACCAGGATCAAACGGTGTTGAAGCTGAGCGATCTGCCCATCCAGGCGTCTGAGTTTACGGTAGAAGGGCGAAGATATGCGGTGACCGCGAGCAAGGACGGCGGGCAGGTGAAGATCATGATGCGGGAAATACCCCGGCAGATACGGAATCAGTAATGGAGGCAGACGAGGCTTCCCGTGCATTTTCGAGTAGCGGAAGTCGCCAGACTTCCGTCGATGATCGCGGACGGAACTCTTGGCGAGTTCCGCTACCGTGATGCGTCCAACCCGGCTTGCGTAAATTCACTGTTTTGTGTATCGTCGTAGCGTGCAATGGATGCACATGCCAGCCGCACTCGATGCGTTTGCGACAAGGAGGTCGACGATGTACCGGCCCAGAATCGGTCTTGTAGTTTCGTCTATCATGGTGATGCTGGTGGCGTCGGAAGTAGTTGCGCAAGCAGTGCCCATCCTTCCCAACACCAGCAGTAGCACCACCACTACTACGAGCACTTCGACGACAAGTCCGACCCCCAGCGCCTCGCCGGTGGACCTGGCCCATCTGAACTGGCGTTTTGGCCAGATGTCGCCCTACGCCCAGCAGCCTATCACCGGCAGCGCCACGAACCAGCCGGTAGTACCTGCCCCCAGTCCGACAACTAGTAACAACAATCCCTTTGTGGCATCCACCCTGGCGACTCAGGGCAGCCTGGTCTCCACCGGGACGAACAGCACCACGCCTGCTGTGCAACCGACGAGCAGTGGAGCCTCCAGCACGCTGACCAGTTCACACTATGTCTCTCGTTTTACCAGTTTCGAGACGCTGACGCCCACCTACGGCGTCAATCCTTCGCTTCCGACTGTGCCCACGGAACCGTTTGTGAACTTGAACACGTTCACGCCGCCAACTTTAACACTGACTTCGATTCCTGAACCGACCACATTGATCATGTGCGGCGGGTTGCTGGCGCTGGTGGGGTATGGGTACAGCCGACGACGATTGAAGGCGGACGTTAAGACAGAAGAGCAGCCGGGAGATGAGCCGAACGAACCGTTGAATGTGTAGCGGAAGTCGCCAGACTTCCGCGTCTACTCTCAACGGAACTCCAGGCGAGTTCCGCTACAGAGATGCGACAAACGCAAGAAGCTCCCGACGATGTCTGGGAGCTTCTTGCATTTCGATAGTCAGATTATTGCTTGGCGACTTGTTCGTTGGCGATGGTGTCGTTCTGCTGCGGCACGGTGGTGGTAGGCACCGGGCATCGTCCGCCGAGGTAGCAGCAGCCCGTGCTTGCTGGAAAGAGCATTCGACTGCCCATGAAAAGGCAGGCGGCGAGGATAAAGTACCAGAAGACGGAGTTGGAGGGTTGGGTGGCCATGGGGGTATTATAGGGAGAACGTGGCGCACTGTGCATGAAACTAGTTGCAGCCCCTGGTAAGGGGCGGCCGGGAAGTAGCTGGCAGCGAAGCTGCCAGGAAAGACGAGGCAGAAATAGAGCCCCCGGATGGGGCGATGGGAACGTGGTCATATTCCAATCGCCCCCATCCGGGGGCTCTGGATAGGGGTTTCCATCGAACTGGCAGCTCGCGCAGCCAGCTACTGCCGGGTCGCCCCTTATCAGGGGCTGCTAACAAGTGTGATGTCATATTGGGAAAAGGGTTAGACCATACCAGCCCGCTGCGCTAGCAAGGGAGGGCCTGGCGATTGCACGCGGTTCCCTTGCTGGCACTTCGGGCTGGTATCTAACACAGACAGCCTGAAGCTTCAGCAAGGGTGGATCATACGTTTGCACGTCTCCCCCCGCTGGCGCTTCAGGCTGTCATCGTGAAGGCAGCTTGTCTTTGCTGCCTCTTAGCCCCAACCCCTCTCCCGACTGGGGAGAGGGGAGAATAACTCCTAGTACCGGTAGTTATCCTTCTTATACGGCCCATTCACAGGCACGTTGATGTACTTGGCCTGGTCTTCGCTCAGTTGGCTGAGTTGGGCGTTCAGCTTCTTGAGTTGCAGACGGGCAACCTTTTCATCGAGGTGCTTCGGCAGCGTGTAGACGCCGACGGGGTAGTCTTTGGTGTTGGTGTAGAGTTCGATCTGGGCGATGGTCTGGTTGGCGAACGAGGAGGACATCACGTAGCTCGGGTGGCCGGTGCCGCAGCCGAGGTTGACGAGTCGGCCCTTGGCGAGGAGGATGATCCGCTTGCCATCAGGGAAGATCACGTGATCGACCTGGGGCTTGATCTCATCCCACTTGCACTTCTTTTCGATGCTGGCGACATCGATTTCGTTGTCGAAGTGGCCGATGTTGCAGACGATCGATTCGGGCTTCATCTTCTCCATGTGTTCATAACGGATGACGTTATGGTTGCCGGTAGCGGTAACGAAGATGTCAGCCTTGTCGGCGGCGTATTCCATGGTCACCACTCGGTAGCCTTCCATCGCAGCCTGCAGGGCACAGATCGGATCGATCTCGGTGACCCATACCTGAGCGGAGAGAGCACGCAGGGCCTGAGCGGAACCTTTGCCGACGTCGCCGTAGCCAGCGACGAGAGCGACCTTGCCGGCGACCATCACATCGGTGGCACGCTTGATGGCATCGACGAGCGATTCCCGGCAGCCATAGAGGTTGTCGAACTTCGACTTCGTCACGCTGTCGTTCACATTGATGGCAGGGAAGGCGAGCTTGCCTTCGGTGTGCATCTGGTAGAGACGCATGACGCCGGTGGTGGTTTCTTCGGTCACGCCCTTGATGGCCTTGAGCCGGGTGCTGTACCAGGTCGGGTCAGTCTTCAGCTTGGCCTTGATGCTGGCGTAGAGAACCTTTTCCTCTTCGCTGTGTGGGTTGGCCAGCACGCTCAAGTCCTTCTCAGCACGGGTGCCGAGGTGGAGGAGCAGGGTAGCGTCGCCACCGTCGTCGAGGATCATGTTGGAGAAGCCACCGTCGTGCCATTCGAAGATGGCGTGGGTGAACTTCCAGTAGTCTTCCAGGCTTTCACCCTTGTAGGCGAAGACCGGGGTGCCACCTTCAGCGATGGCGGCGGCGGCGTGATCCTGCGTGCTGAAGATATTGCACGAGGCCCAGCGCACTTGGGCGCCGAGGGCTTCCAGCGTCTGGATGAGCACGGCAGTCTGGATAGTCATGTGCAGCGAGCCGGTGATGCGAGCGCCTTTGAGAGGCTGGCTCTTGGCGTACTCATCACGGATCATCATGAGGCCGGGCATTTCGGTCTCAGCGATCTTGATTTCCTTGCGGCCCCACTCAGCGAGCTTGAGGTCAGCAACGTGGTAATCGTTGCTGGCGATGTTCCGGGGTTGAAGCTTAGCGTTCATACAAGATTCCTTCTGCCCTGTGGGCAATGGTCCACGGGTGCGGGAAACGAAAAAACGCCCGCAACCGTGTTCGATTGCGGGCGCCGTTGTATGAGGTGTCGAGCCTGGTCCACCATCCACCTGGTGCGATCGCAGCGCCCCTCGACGGGGGTATTATAGCATGGGATTGGGGGTGCGGGGAGGGGGAATCTACTGTTGTCTAGTACAAGTGACATAGTTGCGGAGCAGCGAGTTAGCTTAATCGTAAACTAAGTGTTGCGGGTTACAGAGTACAACTGATCATTTCTATTTGATACAAGGGTACAGACATGAGTTGGGAGTTCCATTCCGAGTTAGTCAATTTGACATCTGCTGAAGATTTCATCAATTATCTCCGTGTAACCGACAACCGTTGGGCCCCTCAAAAAGGTTTTGAATGCGAGTGGATTTTTCGTGGTCAGAGCGATTCTGAAAGATGGGAATTGGTTCCGTCAGCTTGGCGATCAACTGGCAAGATAGTGTCAATTCGCAATAGGATTCGCCCTACCGTTGAGGCGGAAATCCTCAAGGAGGCGTCATCGTTGCAACCCGGGTTCGATGTTTCATTGGTCACGACGCAAAATCACTACACATGCGACCTACCACTTATTATCGAACACAATGTACAAGTCTTGTCCGAAGCAATAGTGATCAGAGAGTTTTGCGGCATCGCTGATGAATTAGGACTTCCAGTGCATGATATTGATGAACTCCCCCTGAAATTGCATGACCATAGGTCTTATGCCATGAATACTCTCCCTCCTAGTCATAAGCCACAGACTGCGATGTCTCTTGCACAACACCATGGAGTTCCAACTCGACTGCTAGACTGGACTAGAAAACCATTGGTTGCTGCCTTTTTCGCAGCTGAACAAGGCATTCCCGGTGTTCTGAATCCACCTCCAGACAAAATCGCTGTCTGGGCACTAAACACTATCGATAAACATTACAACCATCAGTGGGGCATTTATACACCGAGGCGACATCTGTTCCAATATTTACATGCGCAATCCGGGTTGTTTACTTGGATGAATGGTGATTTCTACTTCTTGAAGAATGCAAAATGGCCCTCATTACCTGACTTGTTGCATCCAGTGAGCCAGGGCACCAAATCCTTACGAAAAATCACCTTGCCCGCAAGCGAAAGTGAGAACGTCTTAAAGCTACTATGGAGAGAGAGGATTTCTAAAGCCCATCTAATGCCAACTTACGACAATGTCGCAGCTAGTTCTATGGTAAAGTGGGATTGGCTCAAGTGATCAATGAGCCAGGTATCGTAGTCCCGTAGGGTGCGTAAGCGGTACTCTGCGCGACGCACCATTTTGATGAGATGCGATACGCTGTGAAGGTGCGTCTCCGGAGTACCGTTCGACGGCACCCTACCGATTCGGTGACCGTGGCACTGCTTTGAGTACTCTCAAAGCAGTGGAAATCTCGCGATGACTTTGCACGTTGCCCACTGCTTTCGGAATACCGAAAGCAGTGCCACGGTTCTTTCGCTCAAAAAACGTATCGAAAGCGGGGGAAGCGGTAGAATAGACATGGATGAAGCCAACAGTGTATGTGGAAACAACGATACCGAGCTATCTGACTGCGTGGCCGAGCCGGGATTTGGTTCGGGCAGCGCATCAGCAGATTACGCGCGAATGGTGGAAACATCGCGATCAATTCGATCTATTTGCTTCCCGGCTAGTGGTACAAGAATGTCAGTCGGGAGATCAACAGGCTGCGACAGACCGATTGGCTTCTCTGGCAGGGATACCGCTTCTGCAAGAAGGGCCAGAGATTGCCGAGTTGGCTGAGGCATTAATGCGAGACGTTCCTCTACCCGACAAGGCAGTTGCAGACGCTCTTCATATTGCAACCGCCGCGGTTCATGGCATAGAATATCTGTTAACCTGGAATTGCAAGCATCTGGCGAACGTCGTTCTACGGCCGCACATTGAAGCAGTATGCCGAGAAAACGGGTACGAACCACCCTTGGTATGCACCCCGGAAGAGCTTTCCTGGGAGGAATGAGCCATGTTTGAAGATGACATTATCCGTGAAGTGCGTGCGGCTCGGGAGGAGTATGCCAAGTCACACGGTTTCAATATCCGTGCCATCGTTGCCGACTTGCAGGCACGGGGGCATGAAGGGGATTGGAAGGTAGTCCGTCGCCCTGCCCGGCGTCCCCAGCAGGTGGATCGTCAGAAAATGAAAACGGTTGCTGTGTCGTAAGTCAATAGTCCCGTAGGGTGCGTAAGCGGTACTCAGCGCGACGCACCAATTTGATGAGATGCGATCCGCTGTGAAGGTGCTATCTCTCTATACGTAAAAGATCTGTCCCTGAAGCACATCAATTGCTCTGAGCAATTCATCTATCGATTTCGCCAGGACTGTGAACTTATCCTGCTTCCTTTTCACATTCGGAAGCGCCACGATGACGATGCCATAGTGGCCGGTGCTTTCTTTGTGTAGTGCTTCAAAGTCTCTTCGGTTCATGGTGAGGACTGCACGTTTATGTTGGGCAGCGATTTGAAGAACCATGGGGTCTTCGATTCCATCGCCACCTTTGCTTTCGCAATCATCTCGGACCGTGGTGATGTCATGCCCTTTGGCCCGTAGTTGATTCACTACAGGCATGGGGAAATGCTCGTCGGCATATAGCATCTTGACAGACATAACTACCGATTAAGCACTTTGATTATTTTCGATTTCACTATTAATCTCCTCCGCATGGCTGGCTTGATACTCCCAGGCGGCAGTCAGGTCTGACATTTGCAGATGGGGGTACATTTCGAGGATTTCGCAGTCGGTGAAGCCCTGTTTTCGCGCGAGAGCCAGACCCCAGACGGGTATTCGGGTGTCCTTGATACGGGCAGAGCCGCCACAGATATTGGGCGTGGAGACGATGCAAGGTTCAGGCTTGGCTTTCTTTTCGCCGAGAGCAACGGTTAGGGTCAAAATCATTGATAGGCCCTTCTTACTGACTTTATTCTATACCTCTTTCGGTATCACTGCAATTGACACCGTTCACGTTCCCGGCATTAGAGGTAAGGTTTCAAAGAACTCGGCTAACTTCACCGGCGAGCTAACGCTTCGCCGCTCTTATTAGTCCATTGCTCCTGTGCCATCTCCTTGACACTCTGTTCCCCTGAGCTAGCATTACATACTTCCCAGTTTATCTAGTTTTCCGCAGGATCTCGTGATGGTGAAGCTTCAGAAGGCCGTAACGCTTGTTTGCTTAGGGTTGGCGTTCTTTGTGTTCAGCGGCGAAGTGAGAGGTCAGGTCATCGGGTTTGGGACCGCTGGGCTCTATAACGAGTACACTCTGGGGAACTCGACACGCACGAATGTCGATACGCAAGGTCGGGCGGCGGTGGGTGGGATCGCTCAGTACACCAACTTCACGGTCGCCAGTCAGCTCCCTCCTAACTCTGGTGTTCCTACCCTGGTGGTGGGTGGTGCCCTCAATGCTTCAGGGGCTAGTTTCAACGGAAGCACTTATGTAGCAGGCAATGCAACTTACACCACGCCGACAATCAACGGCAGCTACGGCGGAGTCACCTACAGCGATGTGTTCGCTGCCAACGGCTCGGTCACTTTCGGGTCAGGCGGCCAGATCAAAGCGAATGTGAGATACGGGACAACCTATAGCCCTAACGGCACGACTGTTGCTGGCTCGGTGACCGGGCCTGTATCGACAGCAATGCCTTTGGATTTCGCCACCACGAACAATTATGTCAAGGCGTTGTCCCTGGCACAGTTCAAAGGAACCGATCCTTCGGTGGGGCTGGTCTTTAATGCTCTGAATATCAACACAGCCTCGGGGACGCCTGACCCTGGAACTAACTCTTACTTTTACAACGTGACCGGAGCTGACTTTTCGAACTCCACATCGGGGTTCAATATTACTGCTTCGGCGACAGATACCGTGGTGATCAATGTCAGCGGAACCAGCATCACCGTGCCGAACACCGGTTTCAATCTTTCCGGCGGCATCACTGTGAATCATCTGGTCTTCAATTTCTATCAGGCTACCTCGCTGGTCGTCAGTAGTGCCCGTGGTTCGTTTCTTGCTCCCCTGGCAGCCACCACTGGCAATTCGGGCGGGTTCAATGGCAACCTCATCGTCGGGTCGCTGAACGGCAGCATTGAAACGCATATCTTTGATGGCGGCGGCACCAGCGGCCAAAGCACGTTGTTCGATGGAACGCTGCGCTCTGTGGCCATCCCCGAACCTGTCACGTTAGTGATGATTACCCTGGCGATAGCGGGTGCTTACAGTGTCTGGCTTTGGAAGAAGAGGCAGGCCAAGAAGTTGTTGGAAGAACAGGTGGCAGTGTAGATAATAAGGTGCATGTAGCGGGATATCTCGACAGCACCTTTCGGTAGATTTCAGATGTGTCATTTCGTTACTGTTGTCCTGCTTGTCGGGTTATGGAATCCTCACGCCCTGGCCCAGCAGCCCGTTGCTGGCGAAGTCGTCATCCCCTTCACTCTCACCAGTCAGAACAACATCGTTGTGCAGGCGTTTCTCAATGGTGGCGGTGCGCTCAAGCTTATGCTGCACACTGCTTCGAGCGGGGTGACGTTGACGGAGGAGGGGGCGAAGAAGGCGAAGATGGTGTTTACGGGATCAACGGAGATGAAATCGTGGGGTGGCAGCGGTACTTCAAGGTGGAGCAAGGGGAACACGTTGCTGCTTGGCAACTACCAGCAAGGGAACATCACTGTTCACGAGAACAAGAACTCGGGCGAAGGCACGGATGGGAAGTTTGGGCTCGACATCTTCGGGAAACGGATAGTGGAGATCGACTTTGGCCGCAGCCTGATTGTGCTGCATGAGAAGCTGCCTGCGAAAGTGGAACGGTACACTCGGGTGAAGTTGGAGAACCGGGATGGCGAACTCTTCGTGCAGGGCAACTGCCTGATTGAGGGTAAGGATCATGTCACCCGGTTTCTGATTCATACCGGCTACTCGGGCGGACTGCTTCTCGATGATGCGTTTGCGGCCAAAGCTGGGGTGGAGGGGAAGATCAAGATCACCAGCGAATCGAGTTTGAAGGATTCGTTCGGGCATACGATCAAGGTGAAGAAGGGAATACTGCCGACGTTTGTGTTGGGGAAGACGACGATCAGTGAGGTACCGGTGGGTTTCTTCGCCGGGGCGGTGGGGGCGCAGAAGATGAGCGTGCTGGGGTGTGAGGTGCTCAAGCGGTTTAATGTTGTCTTTGATCTGGGGAATAACGAGCTGTACCTGGAGCTAATTCGGCGATAGATTGGCAGCCGATGAGTTGAAAAGGTGCGTCTGAGTGCATTGAACGAAACGGGGCCCTGTGGTAGAGTAACAGAGTAGTGGTGAAAGCTGGAGTCAAAATGGTCCGTTACAAAGCAGGCTATAAATACGTTCCTACGGGAGTTCATGCCCAGGTGCTGGATTATCCAGACGCTATTACTTGTGCCGCTGATTTGGAAGGCGCCCGGAAGTTGCTGGCAGTTGCATTGGCTGACGTGGCGGAGGCGGCTATCGAAGCAGGCGAGCCTTTGCCTACTCCGGACTTTACAGCCACCGACACTGAGATGGATATCGAGGAACCGATCTATTTGCACCTGGTCGCCAGCACCGATGTGAAGGAAACGCCGGCTGGTGCAGTTTCATGAAAAGGGTCGACCTAATCAAACATTTGCAGGTTCACGGGTGCCAGTTACGACGTGAAGGTCGCGGGCATTCTATCTGGTTCAACCCGGCTACTGGTCGTCAAAGCAGTGTGCCTCGACATAGGGAAGTGGATGATTACACCGCCCGAGCCATCTGTCGACAGTTGGGAATTCCTGAGGCACAATAAGGTGCGTCTCCGGAGTACCGTTCGACAGCACCCTACTCCATACATTAATCGGTGCGTTGGTCGAAGTACCTCTCAGTTATCCTTACTTCTTTGGAGAAGCACCATGATGCAGTGGAATCCCTACCTTGCCTTCAATGGCAAGTGCGAAGCAGCGTTCAAGTTTTACGAGAAGTGTTTGGGCGGCAAGATTGTCATGATGATGCGTTACGGCGAGATGCCGCCGAGCGATCAGGGGGGCGGTGGGGAGATGCCAGCCGACGTGAAGAACCGCATTATGCATGCCCGGCTGACGGTGGGCACTCAAGTTTTGATGGGTGGTGATTGTCCTCCCAGCATGCCCTACAACGGTATCCATGGCAACTCGGTGGCGTTGCAGGTGGATACGCCTGAGCAGGCGGAGAAGGTGTTTGCTGCACTCAGCGAAGGCGGCAATGTTACCATGCCGATGTGCGAGACGTTCTGGGCGGTGCGGTTCGGGATGCTGAGTGATCAGTTCGGTGTGCCATGGATGGTGAACTGCGAGAAGAAGATGTAAGTTGATGAAGCAAAGAGAAAGCCCACGGAGAGTACTCCGTGGGCTTTTGTAGTTCATGGTGAGGGGTTAGAAGTCTCCGCCACCGCCGCCGGAGTCGCCGCCGCTGAAATCGCCGCCGCCTCCGCCGAAGTCTCCACCACCACCGAAGTCTCCGCCACCGCCGCCAAAGTCTCCGCCGCCGCCTCCGAAGTCTCCTCCGGAGCTGCCGCCGCCGAAGTCGCCACCACCACCAGTCATGTCCTGATCGTAGTTGGCGCCGGCAGAAGCACCGCCGTCATCATCGGGCAGATCGCCGCCGGTGGTGTAACCCGTGACGGGTTCATCAGAGCCTCGGCTGCTGGAGCCTCCGCCGAAGTAGCCGCCGCCGGTGCTGGCAGAGGTGCCGCCGTAATTACCACCATAGTCGCCGCCATGGCTGCCGCCCCGGAAGAAGCGATCATACATGAAGTTGCCTGCAGCGGCACCGAGCATGCCGGTCATCAGGCTGCCCATGAAGCCCATGCCGCCAGCCTGTTGCTGCGGAGGATAGCCCATCGGCTGACCACCGTACGCTTGGCCGTAGGGTTGACCATAGCCTGGGGGTGGAGGAGGCACCATCCCGCCACGGTTCATCCCTGGAGGAGGGGGAGGAGCATTGTAGTCGCCTGGTTGAACTCGTGGCCGAGTGAAGGCCCGCACCAGGCCGATCAGAATCCAGAAGCCAAGCAGACCGACGACGATGTAGATCACCACAGTTGTCATGTCGTTTCCTCCAGCGGCATGTTGGTTGCCGGCAGGTTTATGGTCGATGGGTTTGTTAGTGTTGACTACGACACCTTTGTCTCTGTCTTTGCTTGCAGGAGGCAGGGCAGCGTAGCCCGTCTCCATCGTTTTTTGGATGTCCCCCACCATGTTCAGGAAAGCCTGGTTGGGATCGCTGGCGAACGTCTTACCGAGAGTATTGCGGGCATGAGTCGCATCGTCTCGGGTGAAGATCTTGCGGGTCTCGTCGTCCGACCAGAACTCGATGCGCTTGGCGGGTTTGCCCGTGCCGACATCGTCCTGGGTTTCCTGGCAGATGAGCACCAGCGTACCGTGCAGCTTGAGAGCCTTGCCTCGCGCTTCAGCCCATTGGGAATAGAAGTTGTCTCGGTCTTTACGGAAGGCGTCCCGTTTCTCAGCGGGGATGCCACGAATGGTTTCGATGACCACCGCCTTCTTCGTCTTCTGCTGAATATCCTTGAGAATCTCGTCTGCTTTCTTCACCGTTTCGCTGGAGAAGAGTTTGGCAGTATCGTGTACGCTGGCATCCGCTGCCTGCGCCAGGCTATTTATGCTCAGCCAGCAAATCAGCACGAGAGCCGGCAGAGTTTTGGTTTTCACGGCAAGGGACATAGCGTCTCCTCAGAGGGAAAGGGGAACCGCAGGCTATTGTACGCAGCCAATGGGATGCGGTTCTCGTTGATTATTCGTTTTCTAATGGAAAAGATTTAGGGTATAGCTTTCAGCAGTCAGCTATCAGCTTTCAGCTATAAGTGGGCGTGGTTTTGCGTATAAATGTAGGAGAAGTTGTCAGTTGTCAGTTTTCAGTTGTTAGAAAGAAACCTGGACACTACGAACAGCACTGATGCAGTCGAAACCTGCTGCTGACAACTGACAACTTAGAACTGACAACTTGTATTGGACGTTTCTATGCAGCAGATTCACGCAACTACTATCCTCGCTGTTCGCCATCAGGGTAAGACTGCGGTCGGCGGCGATGGCCAGGTGACGCTGGGCAATATCGTGATGAAACAGGATGCCCAGAAGATTCGCAAGCTTGATGGGGGCAGAGTGCTCGTCGGTTTTGCCGGCGGGGCGGCGGATGCATTCGCCTTGATGGAACGGTTCGAGGCGAAGCTCAAGGACCATGCGGGCAGTGTTCCGAGGGCAGCAGTCGAACTTGCGAAAGACTGGCGAACGGATCGCTCCATGCGCCGGCTTGAAGCGATGATGATTGCTGCGGATAAGGAGAACCTTTTGCTCGTCAGTGGCACCGGCGATGTGATTCAGCCCAACGACGGTGTCATCGGCATCGGTTCGGGCGGGTCGTATGCATTAGCGGCGGCCCGGGCACTCGTTGCTCACTCGAAGTTGTCAGCGAAGGAGATCGTTAAGGCTGCCCTCGAAATAGCAGGAGAGCTGTGCATTTACACCAATCGCAATATTGTTGTGGAAGAAGTTGTCAGTTGATAGTTGTCAGTTGTCAGCAGCCGAACTCTGGTATTACTGACAACTGAAAACTGAAAACTGACAACTTGTTACGAAAGCGCTCACTAACTCACGATGAACCAAATGAAGCCATTAACCCCCAAACAAATCGTCGCCGCCCTGGATAAGCACATCGTCGGGCAGGCTGCTGCCAAGAAGTCGGTCGCTATCGCTCTGCGGAATCGCTGGCGGAGACAACAGCTTCCGGAGGCGATGCAGCAGGACATCACCCCGAAGAACATCCTGATGATCGGGCCTACAGGTGTCGGCAAGACGGAGATTGCCCGCCGGCTGGCACAACTGGTCGGGGCACCGTTCGTGAAGGTCGAAGCGACCAAGTACACCGAAGTCGGTTATCATGGCCGCGATGTTGACAGCATGGTGCGTGACCTGACCGAAGTCGCTATCGGCATGGTGCGGACGGAGCAGCGGAAGCAGGTCGAAACCAAAGCGGTCGACAAGGTCAACGAACGGCTGCTCGATCTGCTGGTGCCTTCCACGGGTTGGGAGCCAGACATCAGTCCTGAGCAGGCCGAACGCAACAGCCGGACCAGGGAGAAGATCAAGACCAAGCTATTAGCCGGGGAGATGGAAGAGACCGAGGTCGAAATCCAGGTGGAGCAGAAGCAGCCTCAGGTAACGATGCTGGGGCTGGGGCAGATGGAATCGGACTTGCAGACGGTCATCGAGAAGATGATGCCCAAGAATTCAGCCACGCGCAAGCTGCCGGTGAAAGAAGCCCGCAAGGTGCTCTTGGAGCAGGAATCGGAGACGCTGATCGATAAGCAGGTCGTCATTGAGAAGGCGATCAAACTGGTAGAGAACCAGGGCATCTTGTTCATCGATGAGATCGATAAAGTCTGTGGGCCGCAGTCAGGCCATGGACCGGATGTTTCCCGGCAGGGTGTGCAGCGCGATCTGCTGCCTATCGTGGAAGGGACGACGGTCAGCACCCGTTACGGGCCGGTCAGCACCGATCACGTTCTGTTCATTGCCGCGGGGGCGTTTCATGTCTCGAAGCCATCGGACTTGATGCCGGAGCTACAAGGCCGCTTTCCGATTCGGGTGGAGTTGGAAGATCTCAACAAGGCCGACTTCCTACGCATCCTTACTGAACCGCAGCATGCCCTCACCAAGCAGTACAGTGAACTGCTGGCGACCGAAGGGATCAAGGTCAGCTTCACCGATGATGCCCTGACAGAGATGGCTGAGTTGGCGTATGAAGCCAACCGGGCGACACAGAACATCGGTGCGAGACGATTGCACACGATCATCGAGAGATTAGTAGAAGACATCAGCTACGCCGGGCCGGACTGGAAGCCGAAGAAGTTCTCGATTGATAAGGCGTATGTGCAGAAGCAGTTGGGGCATCTGTTCAAGAAGGAAGACTTGAGCAAGTTTATTCTGTGATAGGTTCTCCCCCTTTCCAAGGGGGAGTTAGAGGGGGTAGTTGCGGAAGAAGTTAAGGACATCGCTAACCCCACCTAACCTCCCCTTGGTAAGGGCAGGAACCAGACACAATCAGGCTGAACCTGATATGCCTGTGCTGTATCCTTCCCCTCATGGCTACGAACTGGATCGACATTGATGGCAGCGAAGGAGAGGGGGGCGGGCAGATACTGCGCTCCAGCCTGGCGCTCAGCGTGTTGACAGGCAAGCCGGTACGGTTCACCAACATCAGGGCGAAGCGATCAAAGCCGGGCTTGCAGGCGCAGCACCTGGCCAGCGTGCAGGCAGCAGCGATGATCTGCCAGGCGAACGTGAGTGGCGATGAGCTGGGCAGCCAGCAGGTGAGCTTTCGTCCGGGGCCGGTGCAATCGGGAGAGTACTTCTTCAAGATCGGCACAGCCGGGGCGACGGCTTTGGTGCTGCATACTGTCTATCTGCCACTATTACTGAAGGGACAGGGACCCAGCTCGATTCGCATCGAAGGGGGCACTCATGCCCTGGCTGCGCCGAGTGGGGAATACCTCACCATCACCTGGGCAGGTTATCTTCAAGCGATGGGGGCACAGATCGAGGTGAAGATCAACAAGCCGGGCTTCTTCCCCAAGGGGGGTGGGTTGCTGCAGGCGGACATCATACCCAATGGGACACTATCCCCCTTGATGGCTACCGAGATGCTGCCGACAAGCCATGGGAGGGTGGAGTCCCTCGCCAGTGTGGGTGGCAAACTACCTCTTACCGTGAGCGAACTCATCGCTGCACGGTGTATTGAACGACTGGGCGAGGGTTGCATCGGTTTAGTCATGAAGTATCCTCACGCCAAATCACCGGGCGCGGTGGCCAGCATCATCGATCATCGGGGCACGGTGCCGAGCGTGTTCTATGGTCTGGGTGCCCGGGGCAAACCTTCTGAAGCGGTGGCTGATGAAGCGATTGATGCCTACCTGGCTCATCGGGAGACGGGGTGTCCCGTTGATCCCCATGCAGCGGATCAACTGTTGTTGCCGCTCGTGTTTGCGAGCGGAGGATCGGCGTATCGGACAAGCGCCATCACGCAGCATCTACTGACGCAGCGGGATATCATCGGTCGCTTTGTTAATCGAGATGTCGAGATTGTCGGTGAGTTGGGGCAGCCGGGCGAGGTGAAGATTTTGTAGAGGTTTTCTCTCCCCCTTTCCAAGGGGGAGTTGGAGGGGGTAATTGTGAAGAAGTTCATATCGTCGCTGAACCCCACCTAACCTCCCCTTGGTAAGGGGAGGAACCAGACGATCTCCCGTACTAAGGGGAGGAGCCAGAGAGAGAAGATTTGATCATGAATGACCAGTTTCCTCTTGCACGAAAACGATCAGCGATTATGCTCGCCCCATTCATCTCATTCGCCGTTCCGATTGAAGGAGCCGATGATGCAGGATGACAAACGCCGGCTACGGGAAGAGAAGCGTATCCTCAAGCGGGCGGGGCAGAAGCATGCCCGCCGCAAGGCCAAGCAGGTCATCCGGGACGATCCGGAGAATGCTCAGGATGCGGGGATGGATTATGGAAGGTGGAGCACGGCGAAGAAGGAGCAGGGGTAGGCGGAGAGTTAAGAATTGGCAGCCCCTGATAAGGGGCGACCGGGTGGTAGCTGGCAGCGCTAGCTGCCAGTTGATGGGTGCATTGATTGAAGAGCCCCGTAAGGGGCGATTGGAACAGGACGCAAGTTCCAATCGCCCCCTACGGGGCTCTGTTGTTTGCTCGTCTCATTCTGGCAGCTTGCGCAGCCAGCTACCGCCGGGTCGCCCCTTACCAGGGGCTGCAATGCACCAACATAGTACGGTAGCTACCACCACCACCAACAGCAACAACAACAATTCGATGTAAGAATGCTATTGTGTCAAGTAAGCTCCGAAGGAGCGGGAGAAGCGATCTCGATTTCTCTCGGCCCGTTGTGCCTTTATCTCAAGGACGGCCCGTTACCCAGGGCTGCGCTCTGGGCTATGCTCTCGCGCACCTTCTGTGCTTTCACTGGCGACCACCTCCGGTCTCTCAATCATCTTCACATCCCCCTTGGCAATCAGCCAGATGAAATAGCAGAAGCATCCTGCTCCGACTAACACGGCGATGTGGAACAGTTCATGTGGCCCCAGAACATCGGGGATGAGGATGGGGGCTTTCAGGAAATCGAGCACGGCACCGAAGGTGTAGGCGATGCCGCCCCAAAAGAGGGGGCGGAAGAGCCAGCCGCCGTAGTAGTACCAGATGAAGTAGCCGGAGAGCATGCCGAGCCAGCCGAGACCGAGGTAGAGGGAGAGCCCCACGAACTCGGAGAGATCGTTGAAGAAGATGCTCTTGAGGGTGACGCCGGTGATGGCACAGATCCAGACGAAGGAGAGCGGTCCCCAGCGTTTCCAGCCTCGGAAGAGAATGTAGTGGGCAGGAGCGAAGGTGCCGGCGATGAGCAGAAAGATGGCGGCGTGATCGAGCCGTTGCATCACCATGCGGCTGGTCGATTCCCTGGGCAGCATGTGGTAGACGCCGCTCATGGAGAAGAGCAGGACGTTGGAGAGGCCGTAAACTGCGAGGGAGATCATGCGTCCCGTGTCGCCCCGGCCGCGCCAGACGAGCAGGACAGTCATGATGAGGAAGAACGGCACTCCTACCATGAGATGGGAAAGTGAACTGACGGGATCGTAGAACCCCGGAATGGGCGTTGGTTGCATCGTGCTTAACGGATTCCGTTGGAAGTAACCTGCGATCGCTTCAGGCTCGTCGATCCTTGCGGCTGATCCGACAGAGCGCGGGCGACATACTTGGGAAGTTCTACGTGCTTGAAGAAGTTGGCGTTCGGGGTGCCATACTGCTTCAAGTGACTTTCGATGGTTTCATCCTTCTTGAGCTGGATGAAATGGGGAGGATGATTACCGCCCCCGGTTGACCATTGCGTACGGCCATCGGCGACAAGCTTGAGCGTGTAGGTCCAGCCGGGCACCGTATGGGTCTTGTCCCGTCCGAACCCTGGCCCGAACATATGGTAGGAAACTTCGTGATCCTTGCTCTTCTCCAGCCCAGCGACGAGGGTGGGACCGCCGGAACCGACTTTGAAACCTGTCTCTTCGAGCTTTCTGGTGAGCGCCTCAATCGCTTCCTGCTGAAGAGTGGAATCGCTGATGCCGCTCGCATCCACGCGGACCGTCGCGCCGGGCTTGAGGACGAAGAAGTTGGGATCGGTCCTGGCCTGTTCGAGAAGCTGCACAGCGGCAGAGTGGGGCAACTTGGCGGGCACCAGCGTGGAGCCTTTTCCGCCATTGCCCCCGGCGATCATCAGCGTATAGTCGCCGAGGAAGGCAGCTTTTTCGATGCCATCGTACGCCCAGACATTGACGTTCATATCGGGGGCGAGATAGCTGAGAGGCTGCCCGCCCATCAGCGTCATCGGCGAGGTCCAGTACAACGGTGATTCGTGGCCAAACCCATTGGCGCTGATCGAGGTCACCAGGCTGGCGGTGGGCAGTTCGTAGATTTCGACCTTGTTGGCATTCTGGACAGCCAGAAGTCTGCCGTCGGGGCTGATGGCGAACCGGCCATGGGTGCCATGCCCCAGCGGTTTGACCCCCAGCGTCTCGCCGGTAGCTGCGTCGAGCAGCACCAGATCGGTATTGCTCTTGCCGACGATGAACTTCTGATCGGGGGAAAGGGCAGGGCTGGTGTTGCCCTGGAGTTGTAGACTCTGGATTGGTTTCAGGCTGTCGGCGTTCCACCAGGTGAGCATGCCGCCGCTGAGCCAGGTGAGGAACGTCTTGCCATCGCTAAGGAAAGTGGCGCCATGCACATCTTTGCCATGGTTGTTTTCCTCTTTAGAGGCTTCCCAGCGATGTTGACGGACAAGGTCCGAATCGGTGATCTTCCAGAGTTCCAGCACATTGCTCTTGTTATGGCCAAAGATGTCCTGCCGGGCGACGACCTGGGTGCCATCGGCACTGATGGCGAGGGGGGTAAACTTGCCTGAGACGGGGAACGACTTGACGATGTTGCCCTTTTCGAGATCGCAGAGATGTACGGTGCTGGTGGCGCTGTCTTTATTGCCCGGCTTATCGAAGCCTGACACGACGACGGCCCGCTTGGCCGTGGCGGAAGCGACCACGCCAGTGGGTTTGTCCCAGAAGTCGGCGCTGGGGATGGCCACGGGACGTGGCTGCCAGTCGAGCTTGAGACTGACGGGGATGGTGTTCTGTTCTTTCCAGTCGGACCCGAAGACGCTAAGTTGCTTAACGCCGGCCCAATCGATATTGGCCTGGGCGGGGACGTTGGGATCAGCTTCCGGCGTGGTCTTGGAGCCGGTCTTGCGGTTGTTGCGTCCTGTGCCGGCGGTCTTGCCGGCTTCTTTGAAGGGGTTGTTGGCGTCCCCGGACAGCTTCTTGGAGTGAAGCTTCAATGCCTCGCTACGGTCTTCGGGCTTGAGCTTGTTGAGCTCGATCTGGATGCGCGAGCCATCTTCTTTTTCGAGGATGACCTTGCCGCCTTCGAGGGTGATGAATTTAGCTTCGATGGTGTACTTGCCGCTGGCATCTGACCAGGTACGCAGATCGTCAGCGGCGAGGATGGTCAGGCAGGCAAGGAAAACGACGAGGGTCAGTGATAAACGGTGCATCAGTATTGTCCCCAGAAAAGCGTGGAGGCATTGTAGCACGAAGGGGGTGGGGGTGTCCAAGAAGGAATGGGGAAGAGGAGCCAGGAGTAAGAAGCCAGAAGCCAGAATAAGAATCGATGGACGAAACCTGTGCCACACCCCGACGGAGTACCGCCGGAGTGTGGCACAGTCTTCGATGGATACCTAATGGGCTTCGGCTGAAAGAGGCCCGGCGACGGCTTTGAGGATGAAGAGGCGTCCGGGCATGGTGGGCATCCAGGAACTGGGCACCCACGGGTCGGGGCCATAGTGGAGGGTCATCCGGACCGATTGCCCCTGCCAGTTAAAGTTGCCCTGGCAGCCATCGGCTCCGCCGATGCAGTAGTCAGCTTTGGTGAAGAGGCCGGGGCCGATGGTGTTGGCTCGCAGGGGGATCAGCGTCAGCCGGCTGGCGAAGCTGTGCAGCGAGTTCTGTTCGATGGTCAGCGGGTGGAGTTGGGCACCGAGGCGGAAGCAGTCGCTTCGCCAGGTATCCACATTCTTATATTCGGTAGCGAAGTGGGGTTCCCAGAAGGCGATGTGACAGGCTCGGCCGATGCCATAGACGACGACGAGCTTGGCCCCGTTCTTGCGGAGCTTGTCGATCTTCTCGGGGTACTGGGGCAGCAACTTGCGGGTGGCGAAGAACCGCTGCGACTTGGGAACAGTGAGCTTGCCGAGCGGGCCATAGAAGGCCTCTTCCATGGCCCCCTGGAAACTGCCGGCGCACTGGCGGGGCGCTATTGCCCTCTTGATCAGACCATTCGTCCATGTTGAAGCCATGGACGTGCTTGCAGGAGACGTTGTGCTTCTTGCAGAAGTAGACGACCCATTGATACATGCCCATGGGGCCGACGGGGAGGATCATGGCCAACTCTCGGCCGGCGTCGGCGGTTTCCTTGATCTGCGTGAAGATCTCGTAGCCCATCTTGGCGTTGAGGGTTTCGAGGCCGCCGGTGCTGTCGTTGCAGATGTCGAGGTCAAAGTGCTTGTGCCAGAACGGTTCACGCTGGATGAAGCGTTCCATCGAGTAGGCGGTGATCTTATCGATCCTGGCGTAGTCCCAGCCGGCAGGGTAGAAGGGGCCGGCGTAGGAATCGTGGTGGGTGGTGAGGAAGTTCATGGGTGCCAAAGTTGTCATTTGTTAGTTGTCAGTTATCAGTGGGATACGGGCCCTAGATGGTGTGAGCAAGTGAAACAAGGACTTTGGTCAGTAAGCAATCGGTGGGATAGCCATAGCCTCGGTGTTGGCGGAACCCCTCGGCACGTTTCACACCCACGCTCTGGCCCCGCTTCGTGGACCACTCGTCGAGCATTCTGGTGTATTCATCCACCCCGTAATGGGCACGGAGCCAGTCACGTTGGGAGGCGTGGGCGCAGATCATGGCCAGCTTCTTGTCGTAGACGCTGGTGATATCGACGACGACGCTGGCCTTCGCTGGCTGGCCATCATGATCGATGATGCCGACCGGGTCGGCGTAGTAGAGGTGCGGAATGCTCGAGCCGGGCAGGACGGGGCCGTTGCCACAGTTGGGGACGATGCAGGCGTTGCTAGCGGCGCGAGCGAGTTGGGCGGTGACTTCGTGATCCATCATGTAATCCTGCTGGCTGTGGGTGAACATCAGCGTCGGGGCGATGGCCCGGGTCAGGTTGATGGCCCGGCGGATCGAGTCGGCATCGAAGGTCACGTGGCAGTCACGCAGTTCGAGGCAATGGTACTTCGCACCGATGACATGGGCTGAGTGGATGTTCTCTGCCCGGCGGATAGAGGCGATCTCGATGGGGTTCATCGTCGAGCTGCCACCATCGCCGGGGGTGCTGGAGGCGATGTGGATTTCCCAGCCACGCTCGGCGAGCAGGGCGAGGGTGCCCGCGGCGAGGAACTCGCAGTCATCGGGGTGGGCCATCAGGCAGAGGGCAACTTGACGCATGGGTACTTCAGAAGCTAGGAGTTAGTAGCTAGGAGCTAGTAGGCAGAAGAAGATGCCTTCTCGTTCCCAGGCTCTGCCTGGGAACGCACTGCAACGCAGGCTCTGCCTGCTCTTTATTACATGATACTAGACTTGTCTCCGCTGCGAGGCGGAGCCTCGCTTTCAGTGCGTTCCCAGGCAGAGCCTGGGAACGAGAATGCGCATAACAACGCAGCCGACAGAGTGTAACTCTGCCGGCTGCGGGGTGGGTGTCAGTCACGCTGTTGTGTTACTTGGCGGTGAAGTTCGCGGGGATGATCGAGGTGGGGTAATCCTTCAGGATATCCTTGACCAGCACATCGTACTCCGGGCTGGAGGGGATGAACTGGCTGATGCGCCAGAAGTTGAGGATCTGTCGGCAGAAGGGAGACTGGTGAGCGGAGTAGAGGCCATCACGCAGTTTCTTGACATCGGCTTCGGGGATGCTGCCCGGCTTGTAGATGATGGCAGCGGTGGGGAAGCTGGGCGACTCAGCGACGACCATCAGCTTCTTGGCACGGGCCGGCTTGCGTTCCTGGAACACTTCCCACGAGGTGCCATCGACGATGACCGCGTCGACTTCTTTATCGAGCACCGATTCGATGGCGGCATCAGTATCGGGAGGAACGACGGAGGTACCGAAGAAACCCTGGGGCTGGGCTCCGGCGCGGGCGATGCGGTCGTGCAGGAAGACCTGGGCATGGTGCTGGGTGCGGCGGGGCATGGCCAGCTTCTTGCCTTTGAGTTCAATCATGTTGTGGCTCTTGCTGTCATTGAGCATGAGCACATAGGCTTTGAGCTTGATGTCGGAGGTGTAAGCGATGGCCAAGGGAGTCAGGCCTTTGGCTTTGTCGCCGAGCCAGCCGAGTTCGACGCCGGTGATGACGCCGAGGTTGGTCTTGCCGTCCTGCAGGTTCTTGGCCAGGGTTTCGGGGGGCACGAAGCTGAAGGAGGGGCGAACGCCGCCCACGATGGCAAACACTTCGGTCAGAGGCTGCACCTGGATCATGGCGGCAGCGGGGGTGGTTTGCCCGTGGATCACCGAATCGGAGATCGAGATGCTGATCGTTTTGGTGACCGGGGGAGGATCGCCGGCCAGGAGGGTCAGCGCCCAAAATGGGCATGGAAACCAGCAGGAACAGGAAGCTGCGACGGTTGAGCATGATGAAACCGTTTCGTCTGAGGGTTTTGTGACGGTCAGGCAAGTCAGAGAGTTGAGCGAGACGGGCAAGATGAAGAAACTCTACCACCGATCTGTGCTCGATAGCTCGGTGGTAGAGTAATTCTTTGCCTGCTTCCTGTGTTTTGCTCAACTCACAGGTGTCAGACTCGTTACTTGTTATCTGGAATGAAGCATTCCCACAGGTGGCCGGCGGTGGCTCGTTGCAGGTAAGCCAGCGTCAGGCCGAACTGATAGTAGGCTTCGTTCAGGTCGGACTTATTTTTGACGTCGAGGGCGTAAGCAGTTAATAGAGCATCGGTTTTTAGCTGATCCTGACGAAAGCTTTTCTCAGCCTTTTTGTAAAGAGCAGTGGATTTGGTAAAAGCCTGGCGTTGCAGTTCGATCGAATCGGCAGCCCGGTTGAGTCGGGCACAGCCTTCTTCGGCTTCCAGGGCGACCAAACCGCACACCTTATCGGTCAGAGCGAGTGACCGATCATAGAGGATGCCTGCCCGTTCAGTACGCTGGCTATGGCTGCCATTCAGGAAGGTAGGCATTTCGGGGCCGATAGGACCGGGCTTGTACTCGCCGTTATTGATGGTAGCGGGCAGCACCTTGGAGTGCAGATCGGTCGAGGCGGCGAAAGTGCGGGAGTAGAAGTGGAGGTAGATTCGGCTTTGGGCCTGGGCTTCGAGGCAGGTCACATCAGCCAGGACGGAGGCCTGGGCCAGTTCGGGGCGGTAGCGGACAGCCATCTCAGCGGCGGTATCGCAGCAGAGCTTAATTTTCTTCGATTTGGTGTATTCCTGGGCGGTATCGAAGAAGCGGGTCAGCTTGCCATTGTCGATCTCGAACTTGGCGTTGTAATCGAGGCCAATCGCTTCCCGGAGGGCAGCTTTAGCTCGCTGCATGCCCACCGTGGCTTCGCCGACCTTGGATTCAGCGAGCTTGACGTAGATATCGAGCTTATCGAGATCGTCCTGAGTGACGTTCTTGGATTCGCCCGACTTCAGAAGCTGATCAGCCACTTTGTAGGTGGCTTGCAGGGTTTCGACGGCTTCGTTGGCCACTTTCAACTGTTCTTTGGCGAAGATGTAGCTGAGATAGGTGCGGTTGACGGCGTTCTTGGTCTCCATCTCCACCTGCTGCATGTTGGCAGCGGCGGCGTTCAGACCGGCGTTGGCCTGCTGCTTGCGAATCTTGCCTTCGGGAATGAGGTTAATGAGAGGCGTATCGGTCACTTTCTTGGCGGAGATCGAGGATTCATACGAGAGACGAGCTGCGCGGACGGCGGGCTGCTTCTCCATCGACATGGCGATGGCATCATCCAGGGTCAGGAGCAGTTCCGCAGCCGACGCTGGTTTCGCCGTGGCGGGAGCGGGGGCCTTTTCCTGAGCGCTTGTGCTCACGACGCTGAGGCACAAGGTGGCAGTGCCAAGCAGCACGGATTGAATCAAACGGCTTTTCAGTGTTGTCTTCGACATCTGGGGTGCCCTCCTGGCATCGGCGTCGCTACGACCTGGCACGCATCCACGTGCACAATGGGGAACAAGCTAGTTTTCGTCCTGACGATATGGAAAAGGCCAGCGATCTTGTTAAAGGAAGTCGTGGTAATCGGCTCGGAACTTCGTGTCCTGCCTGACATTCATCGGGTAACGGCTGGAACGGTTATGACACCCGACGAAACGAGCGATACTGTTTGACACCATTGTGGCGAAGAGTTCTAAAATAGGTTCAAGTGTGAGAGCCGGATACCAGCCCGCAGCGCTAGCAAGGGAGAATCTTGCGATTGCCAGCGTTCCCTTGCTAGCGCTGCGGGCTGGTATTCTTCCGACCTTCAGCCGAAAGTGTAAGTTGTTCAAGAAGCTCCTCTCCCCGATGACGACATGGTCAGCCCGAATCCCCAGCGACTGGGAACGGGACTCGGCGGGGATTCTGGTCAAGATTCAGTGGTTCGGGCTGCTTGTGGGGTTCCTTCTCGCTAACGTGCCGGGGAGGGAGCCTGATTCCCCATTACTGCTCAATATTCTGCTGCTCGTCGGGTTGGTCTATGCCTGCGTCGATTCTTACAGCTACTTCCGGGGCGAAGTGTTTCTGTTGTCCCGGTTTCCACTCGTCGTCTCGTTCCTGGAGACGATCTTCATCACGCTGCTGTGCCGGTACGATATCGGTCTGAATAGTCCGTATCGCTTCTATTATCTGCTCTCGCTGCTGGTGGCGGCGATTCGGTACCCGGTGATTGTGCCTTATGTGAGTTGCCTGATGCACTGTATCAGTTACACGCTGCTCTTCTTTGTTGTCTCCAGTGAAAAGAGCGATGTGCCGGGGGTGGCCCTTAATATTGTGGTGATGGGCTGGGTGACCTGGGCCGCTTCGACGTTGGCCTGGCATCTGCATCGTACCAGCGGGCGGCTTGGTGATGTCAATCGGCAGTTGCAGGAGTATCAGAGCCAGCTCGAAACCCGTATCAAGGAGCGGACGACAGAGTTGCAGGAAGCCCAAGCTCTGCTCATCCATCAAGAGAAGATGGCTGCCTTCGGGCTGTTGGCGGCTGGTATCGCCCATGAGGTGGGCAACCCGCTGACGTCGATCAGTTCGCTGGTTCAACTGGCCCAGCGACGAGTGCAGGATCCTTATGTGCAGGAACGACTGGGGCTGGTCGGTGGGCAACTTGATCGCATCTCCGGTACGCTGCGGGAACTGGTCAACTTCAGCCGACCGACGACAGCGGAGAAGGTCATGACTGACTTTTCCAGCGTGGCCCAGGAGGCTCTGAGCATCGCCAAGTATTACAAGGGGAACCGGGGCAAGACGGTGCAGCTTCAGGTGCCTGGCGATCTGCCGAGGTTGCTGATTGCCAGGGATCAACTCACGCAGGCGCTGCTCAACTTGATCCTCAATGCGATTGATGCCACTGAAAAGGGGGGCACGGTGACGGTCTCTGGTGGTACCACTCCTGAAGAAGTCTGGCTCGATGTCATCGATAACGGCTGTGGTATCGCCCCGGCTGCGACGGAGAAACTGTTCCAGCCTTACTACACGACCAAGTCCCACGGGACGGGGTTAGGGCTGTTCATGACCCGCCGCCTTGTAGAACAACAGGGAGGGATGGTGACCTTTACCTCAACACCGGGGCAGGGAACAGCGTTCCGGTTACACTTTCCGCTAGAGTTGCCCTCACGCTCTGGATTGTAGTCCTCACTCTCCGAGTGAGGACACGGAGACTGGACGCCGTCACAAGAATTGTGGTGAAGTCAGCTACTCTCCGCGTCATCTCTCGGAGAGAGATGACTACAATCACGGGCACCTCGAAGGCCAACTTATGTCAGCACATCTGCTCATCATCGAAGATGAACCCCTCATCCGTAGTTCGCTGGCGGAGTTCCTGGAGCAGGAAGGCTTTCAGGTACAGACAGCAGCGAACGGGCCGGCGGGGCTGCAACTGGCAGAGAAGACACCATTCGATCTGGTGCTGACCGATATCCAGATGCCCGGCATGGATGGGGTTGAGGTGCTCGAACGCATTCAGCAGCGTAACCCGGAGACCTTCGTCATCCTTGTCACCGCCTACGGCACCGTCGAGACGGCGGTCGAAGCGTTCAAGCGAGGTGCTCAGGACTATCTGCTGAAGCCGCTGCGGTTCGATGAGGTCGTCGCCAAGGTCAGGCAGCTTCTTCAATATCGACAATGGAAACTGGAGAACCAGTGGCTGCGGCGCGAAGTGCATCGTGCCCCTGCCTCGGAAATGGTCGTCGGGCAAAGCTCAGCGATGCAGACGGTGATGGCGACGCTGGGCAAAGTCGCCCGGACTCGCGCGACGGTGCTCATCCTCGGCGAGAGTGGTACCGGCAAGGAACTGATCGCCCGGGCACTGCATCAGCAGGGGCCCGACCACGAGGAACGGTTCCTGGCCCTCAACTGTGCGGCCATCCCCAATGAGTTGCTGGAGAGCCAGCTCTTCGGGCATCGCAAGGGAGCGTTCACCGGGGCTGATAAGGACATGGAGGGGCTCTTTCAGCGAGCGGGCAACGGCACCCTGTTCCTGGATGAGATCGGCGAGATGAGTCTGCTCACCCAGGCAAAGATTCTGCGGGCGATTGAACAGAAGGAGATTTTACCGGTGGGGGCGGCGGAGCCGGTGAAGGTGACCACCCGCATCATCGCAGCGACCAATAAGGATTTGGCCAAGAGTGTCGAAGCGGGCAAGTTCCGGGAAGACCTCTACTATCGGCTCAATGTCGTTTCACTGCGGCTGCCTCCGCTGCGGGAACGGCATGACGATATCCCCGAACTGGTGAACTATTTGTTGGCCAAGCAGGCGAAGGCGCTGGGCAAACCGATCGTCGGTGTCGATCACGCAGCGATGCGGGTGCTGCAGAATGCGACGTGGAAGGGGAACATCCGTGAGTTGGACAACGTGCTGCAGCGGGCGGTAATCTTGAGCGATGGGCCACTCATCGGGCTAGGCGATCTGCCCAACGATCTGGTGCCTGACCCAACTATTTGTCTCGATGAGGATTCTACGAGCCGCGGTCGCCCACTTCGAGAAGCGGCACATCGAACGGATGGTGAAGCAGTACCCCGACAAGCGCGAGGCAGCGAAACGGTTGGGCCTGGCGTTGAGTTCGCTCTATCGCAAGATCGAAGAGTTAGGGGTGCAGTAGCGGAGGTACTTCCGACGATTATTAGCCCCTGATAAGGGGCGACCGGGCGGTAGCTGGCAGCGCTAGCTGCCAGTAGGAATGGGATTATTTTGAAGAGCCCCGGAAGGGGCGATTGGACCATGGGCCACTTCCCAATCGCCCCTTTCGGGGCTCTGTTGTATCGACTTCTTTTCTGGCAGCTAGCGCAGCCAGCTACCGCCCGGTCGCCCCCTATCGGGGGCTGCATTACCATTGCCAAGTTCAATACCTACGCCACGTTCGTCGTCCAGACATCCTTCGTCGGCTTCCAGGCCCTCACTACATACGCTTGATCAGCGTACGAAAGTTTCGATTCCCAGCGGACGAAGCCGGCTTGTTGCAGGCGCTGGAGGATGCCAGCCAGGGGCACGAAATGAAAGCGGCCACGCTTGGCTTCGCGCTTGAGCCAGTTGCCATGCTTTTGCATGTTGAGCACGTTCTTGATGGTGCGGAAGGGCTTGCCGAGCTTCAGCCCCTTGCCCATCGATTTCCAGACGATCTTCCAGAAGTCGGGGTTGGGGACGTTGACCGAGAAGACGAGTCGTCCGCCGGGTCGGAGCACTCGGTACATTTCGTGGTAGAGCTTGGTGTAAGCGGTATCAGTAAACTTCTGCGACTGCAGATCGAACGATTCAGCATAAGAGATCGCCAGGCCGGAGACGATGCCATCGTAGGCTTCGGTTTTGAACTGGGGCAGGCCCTTGCTGAAATCGACAGTTGAGAAACAGATCTGATCCTGTGCGGGCGACGGCTGCATGCGGGTACTGAGCTTCTTGATTGCTTCCGCATTGATGGCGGCGCAGTCGGCTGCTTCGATCTGCTTGACAGCGCCCTTGCTTGCCTGCCAGAGGTTGGCGGTGAGATGGCCGCCACCACAACCGAGATCGAGCCAGCATTCGCCCTTGCCCGGCTGGCACCAGCCGATGGTATCGCTCAGCAGTTCACGATACGGCAGCGCTCGATGCTGATCCCAGAAGGCCTGAGCGGTGTCATCCTGAAACCAGCGATTCACTTCGTCCTGCAATGCGGGTGTCATGGTTGTCCTTTGCATGGTCATCATTTCGAATGGCTCCTCCCCTTACCAAGGGGAGGTCGGGTGGGGTTATCGTTGCTGTGAATGAACCCCCTCCAACTCCCCCTTGGTAAGGGGGAGAGGATCGAAATGATCATTTCCTGGCTGACTGTCATGAAGACTTTCGAGTTCATCGACGATGGGACCGGTCAGGATCGATTCCATCGTGGCGAGTGCTCGGGCGATGAGCGCCTCCATCGACGATGCGATGATCGTAGATCAGACGCACAGTGATGCGTCCACGTTCGTCCATCACGCCATAATTGATCAAATAGGAGAGCGGAGAGAGGGGGTGGGTCGAACTGGCGCCGAGTCCGGAGTAGACGCTGAGGCCGAAGGTGCCAAGCCGCTTGGCCCGCTTCTCGCCGATCCAGTGCAGGCTGATCCACCAGCCGAACCTGCGGATCCAGAGGGGGAACTTCGAGAGCCAGATGACCCGTTTGAAGTGGGGGATGTTCTCAAGGGGTTCTGTTTTGTATCGCTTCAGATGAGCATCGATGCTGGAGAGTGCATGATTTTCGGGAGCCATCACCTGGCCGAAGAAGACAGCGGGCTCGCCTTCGTACTTTCGTTCGAGAGCGACGGAGCCTACGCTGAAGGGGTGTTCGTAGCAGCGTGTCCAAGGGTAGCGGAGCAGGGAGTATCGCAGTTCCGGGTGTTTCTGGGCGGTCAGGCCGAAGGCACGGACGAAGATGGCGGGCCAGGAGACGCCGGCCTGTTGCCGGGCCTTCTGCACGGTGTTCAAATCCATGACCCGCTCGACGGGCACCGAGGGCACCTGCTTGGCGAAGTAGAGCAAGTCGCTGACCCAGCGGCGGGGCAGACTGAGCGGGAAGTATCGGCCTTTGATCGTGGCCATGAGCATGCTCATCCGTGAGAAGGTACCGGGAATGTGCCCAGTATGTAAGTGGCCACACTATGCCGCAGGAGTCGATTTTCCGCAAGGCGGACTTGGCGATACCAGCCCGCAGCGCTAGCAAGGGAGGGTCTTGCGATGGTGAGCGTTCCCTTGCTAGCGCTGCGGGCTGGTATGGGCACTGGCGAGACTGTCGTTGCTGCAATCCATAAACCTTCCAGTAAGGAACCCCTCAGGAGACATGCATGCGTGTTGGTTTAGGGCACGATACCCATCGGCTGGTGACTGGCCGTCCGCTCATCATGGCTGGTCTGCGGATCGAACATTCCAAGGGGCTGGCCGGGCACAGCGATGCGGATGTGGTGCTACATGCGGTCATCGATGCGCTGCTGGGAGCGGCGGGCCTCGGCGACATTGGCGACGCTTTCCCCGATGATGATCCGGCGAACCTCAACGCCGACTCGGTGCTGTTCCTCGAAACGACGATGGCGAGGCTCTACGTCAAAGGGTTCAAGCTGGTGAATGTGGACATCATCATTCATGCCGAGCAGCCGAAGCTGGGGCCAATCAAGACGCTGCTGCGGGAGAACCTATCGAAGCTGTTAGGTTTGAGCATCGACCGAGTGAACGTGAAAGCGAAGACGGGGGAGCATGTCGGTCACATCGGACGGGGTGAGGCGATTGCGTGTCATGCGGTGGTGCTGCTGGATGATGGGGAGCATGAGGGGAGCGAGACGTTGTGAGGGCAGACTGATCACGAAGAGACCGTGTGGCTGTTTGATACGAACTCCGTTCGACATAATTTTCTTGCGACCTAGCATCTTTATGATAGCCTTTCGGCATGGATGATATACCCCTTCACCCAATTGACAATGAAGACCTAATTAAGAAACTGCCTTACAAGTTAAAGGGCAAGTTCACACAGGTTAATTTCACGGGGCACGCTCGCATCAGGATGGTGGAGCGTAACATTACTGAAGAAGAAGTCATGGATGCTTTGGAAAACCCTCACGGGCAGCACCCCTTACCCGATCAACCAACACGAACACGGGACTACATAAGCCAGCGATATGACGAAGTACATGTTGTGTGGGAACCTGAACTTGGTTACTCTTATCGCCTTGCAGTCATCACCGTCATAAGAAAACAGAAGAAACCAATGATCAGAAGGAAACGAAAGTAGCATGAAGACTTACAACTTCCAGATACGAGTTCAGGTGCTTGGCGCAACCGGAGAGTTGTCCGCAGCCTATTTTCGTTTCCGTGAAGGAAAGGTTAGCAAGACTGTGGAAGTTGCAAATGGGAAAGCGTTTGCTGATTACAGCACCTCTGGGAAACTGTTAGGCATCGAATTGATTGCACCATGCAAGTTAAATGTGATCAGCGGGTTAGCGGTCAAGAAGGATCGCAAACCAATTACTGACTTTGTCCGCAACAGTGCCCCTCGTGCTCTGGTACCTGCTTAACTAACAACGACGATACTCTCTAAAAACTAAGTTGCGACATATCTCAGCCGTTGCCGCAGTACTTCCATATCGATTTTGCGCTCTTACTCTGATTCTCTTCCATCGAAGCTTCGGCTTGCTTCAAATAAGCATCGATCTCGGCCTTGTTGTCCCAGTAGTAGGCCAGCACTTTGTGAATCTGCGCGAAGCCGAGTGTCGGGAACTGTTGCTGCAATGCCTCTACCGACTGGCCTTCCTGGTAGTACCACATCAACTGGCTCAAGGCGATGCGCGTGCCAGCCAGCCGAATGGCTCCGAATTCATCAGTCGTCAGAAACTCGGGAAGGTTCATAGCGAACACCTTGGATTGAACACATCATAACATGGAGACGGAACGGCCTCAATGGGTTCTCGATCATCCCAAACTATGATACGCATTCAACATTTCGGGAAACCAGAAGAACGCATTGATGAACGCTACGCAGGCTGCTCCGCTGATCAGAGCCCATTTCTTTCCTGCGGTGGCGTGGTAAAGCAGTGCTGGCAACCAGAATCCAAACAACGATCCAACGAACGAGACATAGAGCGACATGGTAAACGCCCATGAACCGAAACTTGCATCGTGCAGAGGAAATTGGCCCCTCAAATAGGCCACGATGGATGATAGGATCGTTGCCAACAGGCTGAGCCCGATGCAGATCACGAAAGAGTGTAGGAGGCAAGAGAAGATTGAGCCCATGGCGCTCGGAGGGGCTCCTGCCGTTGTGGGTTCGATCTGATTCATCTTCATCTCCCCAAACACCCTTTCAGGGTGCAGGAGCATTATACTCTTTCTCCTACCGGGGGTATCGCTCCGCTCAACCCCCGGCTAATCGATGCGATCCCTCCGGGATCAATACCGTGCCATGTTTCCATAACGTAGTATGGTTCCATACTGTGGTGTAATTCAGTACCTGGTCACGATGAAGTGCCACGAAGAGTTATTCCAAAGCTGAACTCATAAACTAACTCCATGCCAACCCCCTCTCGTCCACTTCGTGCTCTGCCCGTTATTCAGAACTGGGACTGCCATCAGTGTGGCAACTGCTGCACTGATTATGTCGTGCCGGTGTCGGATGTGGAGAAGAAACGGATCGAGGGGCAGCAGTGGGATCAGGTGCCGGAGTTCGCCGGGAAGCCGTTGTTCGTGCGGCACTCGCCGTGGTGGCAGTTCTGGAAGAAAAAGTATCGGCTGCGCACCAGGGACGATCATTGCATCTTTCTCGATGAGAAGGGGCTGTGCAAGATTCATGGCAAGTTTGGCCTCGAAGCCAAGCCGTTCGCCTGCCGATTGTATCCGTTCATTCTGGTGCCGACGGGGGATAGCTGGCGGGTGAGCATGCGGTATGCGTGCCCCTCGGCGACGGCGAACAAGGGCCGGAGCTTGACGGTTCAGAAGCAGGACATTGCCGGCTACGCAGCGGAGATGGAGCACTGGGACGAGCCGGAGATACGGGCAGCGACGACGTCGACGGGCCGGGCGGTGGAGGAGTCGCGCCGGAAGCGGGTGCCAATCCTTCAGGGGCGGAGCACGGTATCGTGGGAAGACTTTGATCACATCCTCAAAGCCATGCTCACCATTATTAAGGACAGCACGGATAGTTTTCCCCGGCGGATGTTGCGTATCCTTGAACTGGTGAGGCTTTGTCAGCAATCGAAGTTCGACAAGATCACCGGCAAACGGCTGAAGGAGTTCTTTGAACTGGTGGCGGTCGGCGTCAGTGCGGAGGTGCCACGTGATTTGGCGAGGTTGCCCAAGCCCAACTGGGTGGGGCGTACATTGTTCCGCACCTCGCTGGCGGTCTTCCTTCGTAAGGATTCAGGACTACGACGAGGCGTGGCGGCACGAAGCCGGTTCGCCTTGGTAGCTTCGATGATGCGGATTGTTTCGGGCAAGGGCAAGTTGCCCGAACTACAGAAGGGGTTGCCTGAGCTTGATCTGCGTGAGTTCGAGAAGCCTTTGGGGCCGCTGGAGCCTGCCTCGGTGGAGGCGCTGGAACGGTACTATGCGGTGAAGGTTGAATCGTGCCAGTTCTTTGGCCCGACGTGTTATGACATGGGGGTCTATGAGGGGATGGCGTTCCTCGCACTGACGCTGCCCTGCATCCTCTGGCTGGCGCGGGGTTATCTCGATCAAGGGCAACCAGCGGCGATTTACAAAGCAATCACCGTCATCGATGAGAACTATGGGTACAACCCGCTGCTCGGCCATTTCCGGCAGAAGTTCGCGACGAGGCTGTTGTTTGGTCAGAAGGAGCTGGATCGGCTGATAGCGTGGTATGGGAGATAGTTGTCCTCACGCTCCGCGTGAGGAGGCGGGGAGTAGCTGCCTTTTCAAAAATGTTGTGATGGCGGCCAGTCTCCGCTTCATCACGCGGAGCGTGATGACTACTATCCAGAGAGAGGACTACAATCCAGATATGCTCACCCGCAGCCAGGTTCGTGAAATTGATCGCTGTGCCATCGAGGAGTTTGGCCTCGCCGGGGTGGTGTTGATGGAGAACGCCGGGCGGGGCGTGGTGGAGGTGATGCAGCAACTGGGAATCACAGGGCCGGTGCATGTGGTGTGTGGCAAGGGGAACAATGCGGGGGATGGGTTTGTCATCGCTCGGCATCTGGAGTTGTCGGGGATTGGCGTCGTCGTGCATCGGTGTTCCACTATCGAAGAACTCACCGGCGATGCGGCGATCAATTATCGGATCATCGAACGTTCCGGATCGACGATCATTCCCTTCACCACGGCGGAAGCATTGAGCGAGCAGTTGAAGGGAGCCAGTTGGATTGTCGATGCACTTCTGGGTACGGGGTTAACGGGAACGGTGCGTTCGCCATTCGCGGAAATCATTCGCTGTATGAACGGTTCGGGTAAGCCGATCCTGGCGGTTGATTTGCCATCGGGGATGGATGCGGATATGGGGGAGCCCCTGGGGGAAGTGGTGATTGCCCAGCAGACGGTAACGTTTGTTGCACCGAAGATGGGCTTCAGTCATCCGCAGGCTGGTCGCTACACCGGGCAGGTGCATGTGGCAGCCATTGGCGTTCCTCGTTGTTTGTTGGCTGAGTATGAATTGTAGTCCTCACTCTCCGAGTGAGGACAGCGGGGGCTGGCCGCCGTCTCAAGAATTGTGTTGAAGTCGGCTACTCTCCGCGTCATCACTCGGAGAGTGATGACTACAATCCGGAAGATGTTACAATCTCCCCATGAATATCTATGGCCTCGGTACTGACATCATCGAATGCACGCGCATCGCCCGGGTCATCGCCCGGCATGGTGATCTTTTCCTGCAGCGCATCTTCACGCCTCATGAGATTGACTACTGCCAGGGCAAGGCCCGGGCCATGGAGCACTTTGCGGGGCGGTGGGCGGCGAAGGAGGCGATCTTCAAATCGCTGGGCACCGGCTGGCGCGGTCAGGTGCAGTGGACCGACTTCGAGATTCGCCGGGACGACATGGGCAAGCCGGTGGTGCATGTGGCGGGCACGAGCAAGGACTTTTTGATCGAGCACAAGATCAGCGATATTCTAATTAGTCTTTCGCATTGCCGGGAGTATGCTACAGCGACGGCGATAGCGTTGAGTCTCTAGTGGATACTCTGTAGGAGAGTCGCTGCTGTGGTTGAGCATCATTCCAGTTTGACATTCACTGGGGAGACGTATCAGGAAGCGGCGAAGCTGTTGTACAGCAGTCGAAGCAAGATGAAGGAAACGTCGGTTCAGCAGCAGCAGGTAGTGGTGGTCATTGCTGTTGCAATCATGGCCAGTTTGCTGTTCCTGTTGTCGGAGTTTCCCTGGCTGAACGAGATGGTGATTCCGGTCGTCTGTGTTTTTGTTGGGTTTGTCTTGGGAGTAGTTCTCTGTGTGCTGTATGGCTTGAAACTGTCGAAGCGAACGTACGAGAGCCAACAGCCTGTCGAATACAGCTACATCTTTCGGGATCATGCGATTGAGATCACACAACCCTTTGCCCATGCGATATATTCATGGGAAGCGATCAAGCAAATAGTGCCGGGCGAGAAGTACTGGTTGTTGATTCTCACCAACAATGAGAATTTGTTTCTACCGTTGGATGCCAGGGCGATGTCGCAGGAGTTGAAGGATTTTTTGCTGGTGAAAGTGAAGGATACCAGTGACCGTGCCACTGTGTGACAGCGCCGGGGATGTGACGTACTTCACTGGACAGTTGTCTCGCTGTCACGCAGTGGAGGGGTGCAATCGCTTGAGGCACTGTGCGATGAGTACATCGCACAGTGGCACGGGTTAACGGGCCATGAAAATCATGGGTTCTGGAAGCATGAGAAGTGTCTATTTAGCTGCCGGTCAGTTGGGGCCGGCCATATCATAATGGCATGATCTACGAATATCTCGTCAAAGGCCTGTCGCTTGGCATCCTCGGTTATCTGGGGTGGAATGCTGATGTGAAGGCGACTGCACTGGTGTATGGCCTCGTCGTGCTGGGGCTCGTGGCAGCGCTGGGGCTAGCTTGGCAGCGGGCGAAGACGGCGGGGGCGGCTCCGAAGTCGCTCTCGTTTTCGTTTGTGGTCTACCTGCTGCTCGAATATCCGGGGCTGATCTTCACGGGTGTGCTGGCGGGATTGCTGCTCGGAGCGGCATTGGTCACGTTCGGCTTGTCGCAATGGACAGTGATGGACCTGGGAATTGCCGTCGGTATCGGTTTGGCTGTGGGAGTTGTTCTCGTCGGGCTTCGGTTGATCGCTCAGAAGAACATACGCCGGGCGGTGGTGCTGGCTCTCGGTGCTGGAGCGGTGGCACTCGTCATCTTCTACCTGTTCCGGGGGGAGATGCCGGCCAGCTTCAGTCTACAATCGTTCGGGTTGCATCTGTTGCTGGCGGTGCCAGTCTTTTATCTGCTGACGATTTCGGGGCGGACGGAGGAGACGGAGATCGAGATCGGGCTGGTCTGCGTGCTGCTCGGCATCGCTCTATGGGTGTTGCTGGGGCCGGCGTTCCAACTGGTGGCGATGTTGATCCCTATCGTTATTTACATCGGGTACACCCAGTACCTGCTCAAGGACATGCAGGCGTTCAAAGCTCTGCTGCGGGGCATGGGCCATGCCCGGCTGGGGGCAACGGCGGAGGCGCTGACATCATATCGCCGGGCTTTGCACTTCTCCCCCCATCATAAGGGGGCCAGGCAGGAACTCTGGAAGGTGCATCGGCAGATCGATCTCCGGCAGATTCATCAAGATGACAGGCTGATCAAGCTCATCGACTTTGAGCTCTGCCTACAGCGCGCCCGTGACCTGCTCTTTGGCGACAAGGTCACCCCTGAACAGATCAACGAAGCCAAGCAATTGCTTGATCTGGTCAATGATCAGCGGCCACAACTTCGCCCGGCGGTGATGTATTATCGGGCGGTGGCTTACACGCATGCCCAGGAACTTGATAAAGCTGAGCAGACGCTGCGGCAGATATTGGATGAGAGCCAGTTCAGCCCGGATGAGCAGGCGAGCAGGAAGGCGATTCTGGTGCCCACCTGGCAACTGGCCCTGATGCAGCATGGCGAACTTCGCAAGCGGGTAGGGGAGCCTTTGCTAAAGTCGGGGCAGCGGATGGCAGCCATCGCGGCTGTGGAGGAGGCAGCAAGGAAGGCCCCATTGACGCCGGACGAACAGGAACTGAAAGCCAAGCTCTATGCTGATGTAACACTGGCAGAGTATGATCGTGAAGCGGGCAGCGATTTGCAGCATCAGGCCAGCCAGTTCGATCACAAGTTCGTCTATGATCGTGGCCTTGATCTGCTCGATGATGCCAAAACCTATGAACGGGGCGTGGAACTGCTGGCCATCGCAGTGCGCGGGCAACCCAAGCATGCCCCGGCGGTGTGGAAGCTGGCAGCAGATGCAGCGGCACATCACGGCGATACGAAACTGGCAAGGATGGCCCAGAATGAAGTGAAGGCCTGGACGAAGCTGTTGGGGCTGAAAGAGATCAGTACCGAGAGTCAGGCAGCCTACTTCGCTACGGTGAAGCAACTGGGTGAAGCAGCCTATCACGAAGCGATGGCAAATACGGATGCGAGCCGGGGACGTCAGTCCCCTGAGAGGGCCATCGAAAACCTCTTCCTCGCCTCCGAAGCCCCGCAAAGCGGCGTCGATACCCTCCGCATGCTCGCTGATCTCTACGAACTGCAAGGCAACGTCGTGCAGACCATGCTCTACAACGAGCAGTGCCTGATGTACGATGGCAAGAACAAGCATTATCTTGATCGCAAAGATCGACTCTACGTCTCGCTGACTGAAGAGGACCTTGCCACCCATCATGAGAAGCTCAACAAGCTCATCGACCTGAACTACCTGGTGAAGAAGCCCAAGGAGATATTGGAGAACAAGAACTCCGATCATGAACAACTTCAATGGGCCAAGCACCTGGCAAAGTTGATGACGGCGGCTGCACCAGAGCGGGTAGCTGGCTGGGCGATGCTGGGGCGTATCTTCCTGCGGCTGGGGCAACCCGAGAATGGGGTGAAAGGGCTGGAGTACGCCTACCATCTAGGGAAAGAGAACAAGCCCGGCGGCGAGGACCTGGATCAGTGGTATCTCGATTGCCGTATTCTGGGCGACTACTATTTGCAACAGCAACGGTATGAAGAGGCTGAGGTATGCTTGAAGGAGTTCAGCCAATCGACCAAAAGCGGGGCTGACACCCATTACAAGCTGGGGCAGGCAGCTGAGGGGCTGGGAGATTTCGCCAAGGCGAAGAAGCACTATCAGAGTGCGAACATGTTCGATCATCCTCAGAAGTATGAGGTGAGCCAGGCGCTGGAGAGACTGAATAGCTAATTGCGAAGAGCCGTCATGATCCGTCAAGGCGTTAGAGTTGTCCCAAGTTACCTGTTGTGAAGGGGAGGAATGACTTGACATGAACACAACGAGAAAGTTGCGGCAGATCGAGCAGTAATAATGAATAATTCGGTCATAATTTTTTGCACTCTCCATTCTCCAAGTTAGGATAACCGGTAGTCCTCATCCGTCAGGAGTAAGTCATGCGCCGGTTCGTCATTGCTCTAGTTGTGTCAGCCTTGGCCGTCAGTGTTTCATCGGCTCAAATCGTGATCGACACTTTCTCCAACACTCAAACCAACATTCTGCGGACTACGGTGGGTTCGACGCCTGTCGTGCAAACCGATGCGAGTGCTATCGGCGGTTTCCGCCGGGTCACGAACATCTACAACAGTGGTGCCGGCAATTTCGATTTGATCTTCAATGGCTCCGTGATGCAGTCCACAGCGGATGCCGGCGTGCTGGGAAGCTACCTGGTGGAGTATGGCACTCAAGCACAGTTGAATCTCAACGCTTCGGCAACCAACGCCTTCCAGTTTGAACGGTTCTTCCTTGACCTCTCTTCAGGCTTCACCGCAACCATCACTAGCGGCAACGGTGCTGTGGTGGCAACATTCACCAGTAGTGCAACGGCCATTCCTGGCGGCGGCGCTCCTTCACAACTGATTACCGTTCCCTTCGCCAGCTTCACAAATGGTGGATTGTTGAACTTGGCTGACATTGATGCCATCAGCTTCCGATTCGACGCTGCTCAACAGGCAACACAGTTCCAATTGGATAACATTCGGTTTGTGACGGTTTCGATTCCGGAACCGGCAACAATCGCCATGATCGGTGTGACCGGCAGCCTGGTAGCAGGCGGCATGTATCTTCGCCGAAGACGTCATCAGAAGAAACTCAATGCCTCGTTCACCAGAATCTAAGGCTTAATAGAGACTTCACAGCTGGAAACCCGGCACTTTTGCCGGGTTTTTTCGTTAGATGCCATGTTATTCATAATTCACTTATTATTCTCTTGCACTATTGAGTGGTCACGATAACATGAGCACTGTAAGTCATCTGTCAGGAGTACACCATGCGTCGGATTATTATCGCTCTTGTCGCCTCGGCCTTGGCCATCAGTGCCGTATCAGCTCAAACTGTGATCATTGACACTTTTTCCAACGCACAAACCAACATCCTGCGTACTACCACTGGTTCGACCCCTGTTCTGCAACCCGATGCGAGTGCTGTGGGTGGTTTCCGCCGAGTCACGAATATCTATCAAAGTGGCTCTGGTAATTATGATTTGATTTTCAATGGCTCGGTGATGCAGTCCACCGCAGATGCCGGTGTGCTGGGTAGTTTCCTTCTGCAGTACGGCACCCAGGCACAATTGAATATCAATGCTTCCGCAACCAACGCCTTCCAGTTCGAACGTGTCTTCCTTGATCTCGCTTCTGGCTTTACCGCAACCATCACCAGCGGTAACGGTGCTGTGGTGGCTACCTATACTAGTCCAGCAACGGCTATTCCTGGTGGCGGTGCACCTTCGCAACTGGTAACTGTTCCGTTCGCTGCTTTCACTAATGGTGGGCTCCTGAATCTCGCCGACATTGATGCTGTAACTCTCCAGTTTGACGCAGCTCAGCCAGCCACTCAGTTCCAACTGGATAACATCCAGTTTGTGAGCGTGGCTGTTCCTGAACCAGCTACCGTTGCCCTGCTTGGTCTTGCTGGTGCTGGGGTTGCGAGCGGTTGGTATCTCCGCCGTCGTCGTAGCCAGCAGGCCCTCAATGCGAAGTTCAGCAGAATCTAAGCAGTGAAGCCTTCTATGGTACTTCAAGCCCGGCTCTTCAGCCGGGTTTTTTCGTTGATGGATTGGTTGGTGTGTTGAGAAGCTGACACCAACACTCCATAGAATCCCTCAGTCAACTAACACTCTCAACTGATTGATACTTTATGCCCATCCGCACTCGCTTCGCTCCCAGCCCCACCGGTTACCTCCATATCGGTGGTGTCCGTACGGCATTGTTCAACTGGCTCTTCACCCGGGGAAAAGGCGGGCAGTTCATTCTCCGCATCGATGATACCGATTCGGACCGCAACCAGGCTGAGGCGCTGCTGCCCATTCTCGATGGCTTCCGCTGGCTCGGTCTCAACTGGGATGAAGGCCCCACCCTTGATGGCACCGGCAGCGTCGGGCCGCATGCTCCCTACTTCCAGTCGAAGCGAAATCATCTCTATGTCGAAGCGGCCATGAAGCTGCTCCACAGCGGGCATGCCTACCCCGACATGATGACGAAAGAACAGATCGATGCTGACCGCAAGGCTGCGGAAGCAGCCAAGAAGGCTTATGTTCATCGGGGGCCGAACCGGGACTTATCCGCAGAAGAGAACGTCAAGCAGTACCAGGCGACCCCCAAGGCCTTGCGACTGAAGGTGCCATTGGGCCAGACGGTGGTGATTGACGATCTGATCCGTGGCAGGGTCGAGTTTCAGACGGATCTGATCGGCGATCCGGTCATCCTGCGTGCTCCCGATCCTGATGGCACCTGCCGGGCGCTTTATAACTTTGCCACGGTCGTCGATGATGTGGCAATGGAGATTACCCATGTGATCAGGGCGGCGGAGCATCTCTCGAACACCCCCGTGCAGGCGCTGGCCTATCAGGCGCTTGGTTCCAAGGTGCCCCAGTTCGCTCACGTGCCGGTCGTCAACTACAAAGGCGACAAGATGAGCAAGCGGAAGCTGCCTCCGCTCACCAAGGATGAACTGGCCAAGCTCAAGAGCCTGGGATGGAGCGACGAGCAGATCAAGGCTCGCACTGATTTGAACATCGCCACCGTTGCCTACTACCGGGAGCTTGGCTACCTGCCCGCTGCACTGGTCAACTATCTCGGTCGGCTTGGCTGGTCGCTCGATGACAAGACTGAGTTCATTCCGCTGCCAGAGATGATCGCCCACTTCGGCCTGGACCGGGTCAACAACGCTCCCGGCAACTTCGATCAGGACAAGCTCTTCTGGCTGGCCAGCGAGTACATGAAGCTGCTGCCTCTGGAAGATAAGGTCAACGGGGCGATGCCCTACTTGCAGAAGGCCGGGGTGGTGGGCAAGGAGATTGACGCACCGACCCGAGCCAAGGTGACCAAGGTCATCGAAGCGTGTGGCGATCGGCTCAAGCTCTTTTCCGATGTGCTGGCCTATGGCGTTTTCTTCTTCAAGAAGCCTGAGTACGACATGGCAGCCTTCACCAAGCGAGTGAAGAAGGAAGGCGTGCCGGCGCTGTTGAAGGAGTTCGCTGAGCAGATGAAGGGGCTGCCGAGCTTTGATAAGGCTGCCTTGGAGCAAAGCCTGCATCAGTTCTGCGAACAAAAGGGCCTCAAGCTGGCGGATATGAACCATGCTCTGCGCGTGGCGACGACGGGTGTACCTGTAGGTCCGGGGTTGTTCGATTGCCTGGAGATCCTTGGTAAGGATGAAGTGTTAGACCGAGTTGATACGGCGTTGAAGATGGCAAGTTCGTAGGGCACGCTGTGCGTGCCTCCCCATCGCTTGTCTCGTTGCTATTTCTTCCTGGAGACTACGTCCTGTCTCTGTGAGGCACGCACAGCGTGCCCTACTTGACCGCCACCACTCGTAAGGCATCGGGCAGCACGTCTATCGTTACCGGGGTGCTGGCACGCTCTTCTCCATCGCCTTGCACGTGCAGGGGGTGTTTCGTCTCTACCGTGATACTCTTTCGTACCGTCCAGAACTTCATGTGGGGTTGTCGGTGGTACTCCCGGCGAAGCAGTCGCCAGGCGACGACGAAGTAGTGCCACCAGGAATGAACGTCGTAGGCACAAATGTTGACGACGCCGTCGTTCAGGGAAATATCAGGCCCGATGCGGAAGGGGGCGAGGGCGATCTGTCCGCCGTTGGCGATGAAGAGCTGCACGGCTTTGAAGGAATGTTCCTTGCCATCCATCGTGCAGTTGAAACGAAAGCGATGGGGGGAAAAGAAACGACCGAGGAACGATCGGAAGTAGGCCCAGCGACCGAACCGTTGTTTGGCTTGTCGGGTGGTGTCACGAATGACTTCAGCATCCAGGCCGATACCGATACGCAGGAAGTAGTAGCGGTCGTTCATCTTCATCGCATCAAGCGGCATCGCTTCGGGAAGAGTCGCCAGCAGATGGGCTGCTTCGGTCCAGTCGGCGGGGATGCCCAGCTCTTTGGAGATGGAGTTGGCGGTGCCGGCGGGGAAGACCCCCAGGCGTAGCTGCTCCCTGGTGCCGGCCAGGATCATGGCGTTGGCGACGAGGGAAATGGTGCCATCGCCACCTGCGGCGATGATGAGAGTGGTTCCCTCGGCTGCTGCATTCTGAACCACAGGGATAAGTTCACCTGGGGCAATTCCCTTAGGGAGGGGATGAAAGCTGATACGCCACTCGTGCTGAACGAAGGTGTTTTGCAGGACACTCTGAACAAGAGCAGCATCCCCAGTGCCAGCGCGGGGATTGAGTAGCACCAGTGCCAGCTTGCGGTTCTCCATCTTGTTGATGATAGCGAATTCGTAGGGCACGCTGTGCGTGCCTACCCATCGCTTGTCGTATCACCACGATCAACTTGCGAAGTATGCGAATCGTTGTGAGGCACGCACAGCGTGCCCTACCCGAGGATTTGCGTGAGGGCTTCGGTGAGGCGGTCGATGTCGTCGGTGGTGTTGAAGATGCCGGGGCTGACGCGGACGGTGCCCTTGGGGGCGGTGCCGATGGAACGGTGGATATAGGGGGAGCAGTGCAGGCCGGGGCGGACGGCAATGTCGAAGCTGGTATCGAGGATGGCACCGACATCGGGAGAATCATAGGCAGGATGGCTGAAGCTCAGGGTGCCCACACGTTTGGTGCCATCGAGGTGGCCGTAGAGGGTGCAGTCACCCCGCTTTTGCAGGTAGCTGATCAGGCGGGTGACGAGGTCGTTCTCGTGCTTCCAGATCTTGGCCGGGGTCTGTTGCTGAACATATTCGATGCCGCTGCGGAGGCCAGCGAGGCCGAGCACATTGGGGGTGCCACCTTCCAGGTGGAAAGGCAGTTCAATAGGTTGCAGACGGCTCATCGAGTCGCCGCCGGTGCCACCTTCGCGCCAGGCATGGAGCTGGGCACGGGGGCCGACGTAGAGCGCCCCGGTGCCGGTGGGGCCCATGAGGGCTTTGTGACCGGGGAAGGCGACGAGGTCGAGGTTCATGCCTCGGACATCGATGGGAACGACGCCGACTGTCTGGGCAGCATCGACGAGGAGCAGAGCTCCGTGCTTGCGAACGATCTCGCCAATATCGCCGATGGGCTGGATGGTGCCAAGCACGTTGCTGGCATGGGTGATGACGACGAGCTTGGTCTTGGGGGTAAGCGCTGCTCGAATCGTTTCGGGCTTGAGCGTCCCGGTGGCATCAGCATCCACACGGGTCAGGGTGATGATGCCTTCATCTACTAACGCTTCGAGCGGCCTGCTGACGCTGTTGTGTTCGAGGTTGCTGGTGATGACATGATCGCCTGGGTGCAGCAGGCCCTTCATGGCGATGTTGAGCGAATCGGTACAGTTCATCGTGAAGATGACCCGCTCGGAACCTTCGCCGTTGAGCAGTTGATTGAGCAGGTGGCGGCACTGATGGATTTCCTGCTCAGCGGTGAGGGCCATCTTGTGGGAGGTGCGTCCGGGGTTGGCGAGGTTCAGCCGGGCGAATTGATCGAGCTTCTGGTAAACAGCTTCGGGCTTGGGGAAGCTGGTGGCGGCATTATCGAGATAGGTGACAGGCATAAGGCTCTGGTGGTTGTGAGTGCGATAGTATCAGTTTCCAGAAGAGAGACGCTGATGACAAGGCTGGGGTTCAGCAATCTTGGGATGAGGATAGGAGTTAGAGCTTTGCTACATTTATCAAGAAATCCAAGGTGTAGCCTTGAAGCCCCTGATAAGGGGCGACCTGGAAGTAGCTGGCAGCGCGAGCTGCCAGTATGCGATAAACAAGCAACAGAGCCCCGATAGGGGCGATTGGGACAGAGCACTCGTTCTCATCGCCCCTATCGGGGCTCTTCGGTCTGAATCCATATCAACAGGCAGCTCGCGCTGCCAGCTACCGCCCGGTCGCCCCTTATCAGGGGCTGACAAATAGAGTTTCGAGTACTGCGTGTATTGGAGGACCAGGATTATTGCGTCCCTCGCTAACGATGCGGGCTGGTATCAGATTAGCCCTGGCACAACTGATCTACTACTTGCAGATCGAGGAACTCGCCGAGGCGGTGACCGGCTTGCCGCATCCAGCGCCAATCGGAGTGGACAGCGAGGTTCACGCGGGGCGGTTGAACATTACGGAACACCAGGTTCATCTCATAACTTTGCTTCTTGAACTGATCCATTGTCACGCCGGCCTGGGTAGCTTTGTAATAACGGAAGAGCAACTGGAGAGCGACGACATCATCCAGACTGAAAGTAGCCAGCAGGCGGGGCTGCTTGCTGAGGCCGTAACAGCGCTGCACCGTCATCAGGCGGGTTTCGCGTTCAAAACGAAACTGCAAAGCCCCTGCCTTGAACAGCGGATAGATCAGCGCTCCGATCAAAATCAACAGGGGAATGCCGGCAAAGCAGGCCCACATGATGATGGATTCGTTCTTCTGTCGCTCGACTCCCAGGAGAACGCCCTGTACCCCGCAGTAGATCATGAACACCAGGCAACCGAGAAAAACGCCATAGGTCAACCGGGTGATCCAGGGGGGACGGCTGGGCACGGGTTCCAGGCAAAGCACATCGTCGGAGAGAATATCAAGCCGGACTTCTCGCTGGGTAAATTTCTCAGCGTCGGCAATCATGGGCTCAACAGGCAAATCCACGAGGTTATTCAGGTGAGTGCTGTGCGAACGCAGCAGCGTGGAATGACTGGGTTGAGACTGCGGAGTGGGGGGCATGGATGCTTCAAAAGTTGCACGTGAGGGGGAAGCGACGTAGCTCATGACGCATGCTCAGTGGATGAAGTTGCCTCTCTAGAATAGCTCATCTTTAGGGGAAGCTGGAGAATATTTCGGGATTCTGCATGATTTAGGGTGGGGGGATTCAATTGTGCTCCTCCCCTTACCAAGGGGAGGTTGGGTGGGGTTAGATGTTACGGGGAATTTACCCCCTCCAACTCCCCCTTGGAAAGGGGGAGAGAAAATGACACTAATGCCCGATGTATTTGGCGTAGAGGGTCTTGGCCCGGTCGATGTCGCTGGTGCCTTTAATAATTGCCCTACCATCGGGGAAAACAGTGAAATCGTGGCCATCTGCGGCGAAGCGGAGCATGAACTTGTTGTGCGTTACTTCGCCCTGGGAGACGCCTTTGAGCACCTCTGCCAGGGTGTTGAAATTAAGCTGATTGGTGGTCCGGTGGGCCACCTGAACGGCGTTTCGGCCACACAGGGAGGTGGTATGAACGCCCATCTTGCCTTCGAGCCATTCGAAGTTGCGGTGCTTGCAGCAGGGACAATCGACCTTGTCCTTGAGCTTGCTGATCTTGAAGCGGCGGAACTCGTTGTCCCAGACATCGATGTAGACGAGGTCTTTGTTGATCGCTTCGAGGTGGCCGGTCAGAATCTTGATGGCTTCAGTAGCCTGCAGGCTGGCGACCACATTAATGGTGGGGGAGAGCACGCCGGCCGTTTCGCAGGTATCGGCCATGCCGGGGGCGGGGCTGGCTTCGATCACGCAGCGGAGGCACGGAGTCTGGCCGGGGATGATCGTCATCGTCTGGCCGACACTGCCGATCGCTCCGCCGTAGACCCAGGGCTTGTTCAGCTTGATGGCTGCATCATTGACGAGGTAGCGGACTTCGAAGTTGTCGGTGCCATCTAGAACGAGATCGACATCCTTCACGAAGTCGACAATGTTGGTGTGATCGATATCGGTCACGATCGATTCGATGGTGATTTCGGAGTTGATGCGGCGGAGCTTCTTGGCGGCGGCTTCGGCTTTGGGCAGGTTGCTGGTGACATCGTCCTCATCGAAGAGAACTTGTCGCTGTAGATTGTGGTGCTCGATGAAATCACGGTCGATGATGCGGACGAAGCCGACCCCAGCCCGGACGAGGGTGTTGGCGAGTACAGTGCCGAGTGCCCCGCAGCCACAGAGGGTGATTCGGCTGGCGAGGAGCGCTTTCTGCCCCGCTTCGCCGACGCCGTGGAATCGCATTTGTCTGCTGTAACGGTCCATTCTGTCCTCGGTGAGCTGTCTATTGTACCGCTGTGGCAGGGTTATTCGGTACTCCGAATGACCCTGCTGACGATGAAGTGACTGTGCACATCCGCAGGGTCATGCATGAGTACATGCATAACCCTGCCACAACTTCGCTTTGGTTAGCCGCCGGCGACGGCGGGGATGATGGCGAGGGTGTCGCCTTCTTTGACGGGGGTTTTGACGCCATCGAGGAAGCGGATATCTTCATCGTTAACGAACAGGTTGATGAACCGCCGAGGCTGGCCTGCTTCGTCGAAGAGACGATCTTTCAGGGCGGGGAAACGGGCAATGACGTCGTTCAGCACCGCTTGCACGGTGGCACCGTTGGCGTCGATGGTATCCTGGCCGTCGGTTTGCGGACGCAGGGGTGTTGGGATCTGGACTTCGATGGGCATGGGTTTCCTGTATGGAGTTATTGTATGTTAGTGTTTCGTCACATTGGCAAGCATGGTTACTGTGCCTTGAAGCCCCTGTTAAGGGGCGACCTGGAAGTAGCTGGCAGCGCTAGCTGCCAGTATCGAAAGAAATAACATTTGAGCCCCGGAGGGGCGATTGGGACAAAACCCACGTTCCAATCGCCCCTCCGGGGCTCTTCGTTCAAATCCGTTTCAACTGGCAGCTTACGCTGACAGCTACCTCCAGGTCGCCCCTTATGCAGGGGCTGCAAACACAACCCTTTGATTGCCACAAGATGGCTTCTTAGGTGCATTTAGCTGACGGCAATCTCATTCGGCACAATGCCTTGTTCCTTCGGCCCCGTCACCACCTTGTCAAACTCCACCATCGTGGGGTCAATCGTGGGCACCGCATCGAGGACGTGATCGAGTACTTCCTGGGTCTTGAGGCCGTTGCCGGTGATACAGGCGACAATGGGCTCATCGACGGGCAGGCGGCCCTGTTCGATGAGCTTCTTGAGGACAGCGATGGTCACGCCGCCAGCGGTCTCAGCGAAGATGCCCTCAGTCTGACAGAGCAGCAGCATGCATTCGGTGATTTCCTCGTCGCTGACATCCTCAGCCCAGCCGCCAGAACTGTTGATCAGCTTGTTGGCAAAGTAACCATCCGCGGGGTCGCCGATGGCGAGGCTCTTGGCGATGGTGTTCGGCTTCTTGATGGGTTTGTGGTTCTCTTTGCCATCCTTGACTGCGGTAGAGATGGGCGAGCAACCGGAGGCCTGGGCACCGTAGAACTTGGTCGGGGTTGCTGTGACCCAGCCGAGTTGAGTCAGTTCGGTGAAGGCTTTGTTGATCTTGCCGATCAGGCTGCCACCGGCCATGGGAGCGACGACGTGCTTGGGCAGCACCCAGCCGAGTTGCTCGGCGATTTCGTAGCCCATCGTTTTGGAACCTTCAGCATAGAAGGGCCTGAGGTTGATGTTCACCAGGCCCCAACCATACTTGAAGGCGATCTGGGTGCAGAGACGGTTGACCTGATCGTAGGTGCCATTCACTCGGACGAGGTTGGCCCCGTAGACGGTGGTGCCAAGCAGCTTGGCGCGTTCCAGATCGCTGGGGACGAGAATGTAGGCTTCGAGCCCCGCAGCGGCAGCGTTGGCGGCGACACTGTTGGCGAGGTTGCCAGTACTGGCACAGCCAACGGTGGTGAAACCGAGTTCCTTGGCTTTGGAAAGAGCGACGGCGACGACTCGATCCTTGAACGAAAGGGTGGGGAAGTTCACCGCATCGTTTTTGATCCAGAGCTGCTTGACTCCCAACGCAGCCCCGAGACGTTTGGCCCGAACCAGCGGTGTGCCACCGGCATGCAGGCCCACGGTCGGTTCGCCCTCGACGGGGAGCAGTTCCCGGTAGCGCCACATGTTCCAGGGGCGGTGAAGGAGTTTGTCTTTGTTGAGTTGTCTGGCGATGACCTCGTAGTCGTAAGCCACTTCGAGCGGGCCGAAATCATCGGTGCAGAAGTTGTTCGCTTGCAGTGGATAGAGCTTGCCACAAGTACGACAGACGAGGCCACGGATACGGGGGGAACAGTCGGAGACAGTAGACACAATGCACTCCCAAAGCGGGGGCACCGCACTCATCGTTGTTAAGAATGGAGAGACGGCTGGGCGAGAGGGTTCTAGGGCAGAGTGATCTGCCCGGCTCATCTCACCCGGACGGCTGTCCAGGTCAGGAGTTAGCACCTGGCATGGTTCACGGGAATGACGTGAACCATCGGTTGCTGTGGCGTCTTCGGGCCTGTCCCTCAGCCACTCTTGATGAGATACGATGCCGTGTTGTCAAAGAAGCTGAGTTCAATCAGCTATCTATAACTTAGCGTCAGAACAATCGTCGGCAAGGTGAAGCGTTGTAAAGGCGAAAGTCAGGTGTGAAGTGGTACCTGTGAACTTGCGAAGAGTTTGTCAGTTTCTCCGGTTATTCATTTGACTTCGTATCGACGAAGATTATTCTAGGTTCATCATCTAGTTCTTCAGCTTGGATCCTGAACATGAAGCGATTTCAACTGGCGTTACTCGCCACGTTCTTCAGTGCAACTACACTTCTTGCACAACCTCCCAACATTGATGGTAATCGTTGGACTGGAAATACAGCCATTGCTCCGATCCAGGGCAATTTCAACCAGGGTACGCCATTGACTCTCACCTGGGGATTCATGGCATTGAATACCCCCATTAACGATAGCGCAAGTTCTGGGTTCGCTAATGCCAACAACAATCTGCCCACCTACTTAAACGGCATTTATGGTAGTCAAGCTGTTTGGCAACCACAGTTTCAATCGGTCTTTGATCGATGGAGTTCAATCAGCGGACTGACCTATCAATTTGAAGCCAATGATGATGGTGCTACCTTCACAGCCAGTACCGCAGTAGGTCAAAGAGGGTCTCTAGGTGTACGGGCAGACCTTCGAATTGGCGGCAAGGCGCTCGATGGAAACAGCAATGTGCTGGCCTACAACTATTTCCCTACTGTTGGTGATATGGTACTCGACACGAGTGATAACTTCTTCACTGATACTTCGAACAATTCACTCAGGTTACGTAATGTCGCAGCCCATGAGCATGGTCATGGCCTGGGAATGCAGCACGTTGATCCATCTGTCGGGAAGACCTTGATGGAGCCTTTTGTCAGCACTGCTTACAACGGCCCTCAGTTTCACGATATCTTGGTTGCCCAGCGGGCCTATGGCGATGCTTTGGAAAAGAGCAATGCCGGATTGGGAAATGATACGGCAGCTCTAGCAACGTCGCTTGGGGCAGCCATGGGTATTGGCCAATCCCGGACGATCGGCACCAGTGCAGGTGGTCCGAAAACCAATATGGCCAACAACAATAATGTTGTCGCCTTCACCGCCACCGATTTCATCAGCATTGACAGCACTACTGACACCGATTTCTATTCGTTTACCACCTTAACGCCTGGCAGGCTTACTGTTCTTCTCGAAGCACTAGGCATTACTTATGATGCACGAGTGCAGAACAGCACAACCGCGTTCAACTTCAATGCTCGTAATCGTAGCGATCTCAAATTGGCATTGTTCGACACGAACGGCACCACAATCCTGCTTTCCGTGGACGCTACCACTTTTGGCGGCGATGAGACACTAACCTTTGACCTTCTGACGGCAGGCACCTATTTTGTGCGAGTGACAGGGTTTGATAACCCTGATACAGCCACCACGCTGGATACCCAATTCTACGGGTTGACCGTTTCTCTGGCAGCGATTCCTGAACCTACAACCATTGCCCTCATCGGCATGGTAGGTTTGGGCGGCTATGGCTACTGGAAGCGACGCAAGCGACAACACGAGGAAATGCTGAATGGTCGCTGGTCCCGGTTGTCATAGTTTTTGAATTGATGGCGATATTCGATGAAACGGTGAGGGGCTCCTCACCGTTTTTTGTTGTGGCATGCTCTACTCATGCTCTTACTGATCGTTTAACATGATTCATGATGATGGAGGGTGAGATGTTAAACAGAGAAGGCCATGAGAAGCGTCTGACTGACTACGCCTCCTGCGCTGGGTGTGCAGCCAAGATTGCTCCGGGCGAATTGTCCCAAGTGTTGCGGGGTCTGCCTCAACCAACCGATCCCCGGTTGCTGGTGGGTACCGAGACGGCGGACGATGCGGGAGTATACCAGCTGAGCGATGACCTCGCCCTGGTGCAGACGCTCGACTTCTTTCCGCCTGTCATTGATGATCCGTATATCTACGGCCAGGTTGCCGCCACCAACGCACTTTCTGATGTGTATGCCATGGGGGGCAGGCCCATCACAGCCCTCAACCTTGCGGGGTTTCCCGATAAGGACTTGCCCCTGGAGATTCTGGGCACGATCCTCCAAGGCGGGGCCTCGAAATGCCAGGAGGCAGGTTGTGCCATCTTAGGTGGGCACACCGTACGGGATGCTGAGATCAAGTTTGGCTTATCGGTGACCGGGCTGGTGCATCCGAAGGAGTTCTGGACCAATGCGGGTGCGGTACCGGGCGATCATCTGGTGTTGCTCAAGCCGCTCGGCACCGGGTTCGTCACGACGGCGGCAAAGAAGCAGCAATGCCCGCCGGCAACCTTGCAGGCCGCGCTTCAGAGTATGACCACACTCAACAAGACGAGTGCTGAGATTTGCCGATCCGTGGGTGGCGTGCATTCGGTCACCGATGTTACGGGTTTCGGGCTGGCAGGCCATAGCTACGAGATGGCTCAGGGCAGCAAAGTCACCCTCGAAATCTCGCTGAAGGCGTTGCCCCTGCTACCGGGGGTGCTCGATCTGGTGCGTGCAGGGTTTCAGACCAGGGCGAGCAAGAGCAATCGGGCGTTCGTGGAAGCGGGGCTGCAACTGGAAGAGGGCATCGATAACACGCTGCTGGAGATCTTTTTTGACGCTCAAACCTCGGGCGGGCTGCTGGTGAGCATTGCCGCCGAGCGTTCCGCAGCCCTTATTGAAGCGGCCCGGAAACAGGGGTGCCTGGCGCACGCCCTCATCGGCAAGGTGCTTCCCCGGCAGGAGAAGGCATTACTACTGAAGAACTGATTGATAACCGCTGGCAATTGCAACGCTCTCAGGCTAGACTAAAGGGTAGGTTCGCACTTTCAGGATATTCCATGTCTTACGACATCAATCAATCGCAGGGACCGTATAACGATGGCCGCAATCAGATGGCGGGGCAGCCTGCGCTCGAACCAGCCTCTGGCGCCAGGAATGGTCCCCATCACTCCCGAAGAAGGGATGTGGCGGAAGTTCTCGTCGCACTACGAGTTTCCCATCTCGATCCTGATGGCGATTCTGCTCCATGTCTTTGCCGTGCTGATCGTCATCGCCTACATGGCCCTGGCGTTTTACTTTGGCGATCCGAAGCCGCCCGATATGGAAACTATTGTCTTTGCGGGCGGCGGCGGCGAAGGCGATGATTCCCCTGAAGAGTTCAAGCCGGAAGTCAAAGACGAAATCAAGATCGATCTCGAAGAGATCGACAAGGTTGTCATTCCCGACAAGATCATTCCCGATAAGAATCAGTTCGAGCTCGAAGCGAACAAGAAACGCGCAGGCGATAAAGGCAAAGGCGGACCCGGCTCGGGTGGAGGCAAGGGGGGCGGCATCGGCACCGGCGAAGGTGACGGTGTCGGGCCTGGCAAAGCATCCGGTGCCCGCCTGGACCGTACCAAGCGCTGGCAGATCAACTTCAAATACGAAGACCCTGAGAACTTCCTGGAAAAGCTGGCAAACCTGAAGGTTGTCGTGGGCGCCCGTCTGAACAGCGGCAGGTTCAACATTTACGAAGACATGGACAAGCCTCCCTACAAGTTCCGTGAAATGACTTCTGAGGAGTTCTCGAAGTTTGGCAATAAGCTGCAACGCCTCTTCGTCCTTAATCGAAATCGAGATGTCTGCGAGAGCTTCCAGCTTGGGGCCAACATGGCTGAACGGCCCAATACCGTGTTCATCTTCATCCCCAAGGAGATGGAGGAAGCCATCCTCAAGAAAGAAGAAAGCTACCACGGGCTGAAGGAAGCGGAGATCAAGAAGCGTAAGATCGTGACCAAGTTCGACGTGTCTCGCACGGGAAACGGCTGGAAGGTAGACGTGCTGGGCACCTGGACTGATCCCAACCTCAAGTACGAAGATGATACTCCCGCCAAGAAGTAATCCCACCTGAACCGCTTTGAGCTTTCGGAGTTGTCACATTGCCCCAGTCGCTCTTCTTCGTTATCCCGGTGTTGAACGAAGAAGGGAGTCTGGCGCAACTGGGTTCGGAAATCGTTGCAGCCATGTCGAAGTATGCCGGCGAGTGGCAGGCCTGTTTTGTTGACGATGGCAGTGCGGATCGTACTTGGGCCATTATTTCTGAGCTTTCACAGAAGAATCCTGCCATACAGGGCATCCGCTTCCGACGTCGGTTCGGTAAGTCGGCGGCGCTGGCTGCCGGGTTTGCACAGGCGACCGGAGATGTCGTTGTTACCCTCGATGGTGATTTGCAGGACGACCCAGCCGAGGTGGCGGGCATGGTGTCGCAACTGAACGAGCAAAAGGTCGATCTGGTCAGCGGCTGGAAGAAAGTCCGGCACGACCCGTGGCACAAGGTCTTCCCCAGCAGGGTGTTCAACTGGATGGTGAGTTGGATCACCGGCGTTAAACTGCATGACCATAACTGTGGCCTGAAGATCATGAAGCGGGAAGTAGCCCGGGAACTGCATTTGTATGGCGAGCGGCATCGCTTCATTCCCGTGCTGGCTGCTGCTCGTGGCTTCAAGGTCGGCGAGAAAGTGGTACAGCATCGAGCGCACAACATGGTCACTCCAAGTATGGCGTGGGCCGGTTCCTCAAGGGCTTCCTCGATCTGATGACCGTTCGCTTCCTCACCAGCTACGAACATCGCCCGCAGCATCTGCTCGGTATCGGCGGCATTCTCTTCGCTGTACTAGGCATGGTGGGCATGGGTTATCTGGCCATCGACTGGCTGCTGCACACCAACCAGCCGGGGCATATCCCCTTGCACCAGAGGCCGCTGCTGACGTACAGTGTGACCAGTCTGCTGCTGGGCGTACAGCTCTTTTCGATGGGGTTGCTTGCTGAACTGGTGACCAGCCAGCGGCGACGGCCTGAAGATGCGTACGGCATTGCGGAGAGAATAGGAGCAAGAAGCCAGGAGTAAGGAGTTATTGTGTGGTGGCATTCGCAAGGAGGTTGGTCTGGTCCAGGCAGCCCCTGATAAGGGGCGACCGGGCGGTAGCTGGCAGCGTGAGCTGCCAGTGTTGAGTAAGAAAGCAACAGAGCCCCGATAGGGGCGATTGGGATGGGACACAGGTTCCAATCGCCCCTATCGGGGCTCTACATAAGTCGTCACATTCGACTGGCAGCTAGCGCTGCCAGCTACATCCGGGTCGCCCCTTATCAGGGGCTAATAGTTTGATCCCATAGCCCCCGAAGGATTATGAGCACACCCACTCCTCCACTCGTGAACGATCCCACAGCATCGCTGCGGCGGTCGGTCTATCTGATCCTGATCCTGATTTCCTTCGGCATGATCACTGCCCACATCATCGGCGTCGAGCGGGTGATTGTGCCACGCATCGTGGGCAAGTGGCCGATCAATCAATCGATCCCGCAGCCGACGCATGCTGACAATGATCGCTCGCGCTGGGCGACCATCCGGGCACTGGTCGAGAAGAATACCTACGCCATCGGCATCCGGGGTTTCTATGATGAGGCGGGAACTGTTTACGAAGACCAAGGGCAAATCACCGAAGACGGTTGGAAGACGATCGACAAAGTATTGAAGCCGACAGCCGACTGGAAGAACGACAACCCCCAACCGAATGAACTGCTCACCGCCAAGTACTTCTACTCGAGTAAGCCGCCGCTGCTGCCGACGGTGCTGGCGGGCGAGTACTTGCTCATCAACAGGGTAACGCAGTGGATCAGTGACCTGAATCCCAAGATAGTGCCGACAGCCTGGACGCTGACCAACGATGGCCGGTGGGCGACGGTGCGCATCATCCTATTCACCGTCAATGCGTTCCCCTGGTTCATCGCCATGCTGTTAATGGCCAGGCTTATCGAACACCTGGGCACTACCGATGTAGGCCGCATTGCTGCCATGGCGGCGGTCTGTTTCTGCACGTTCGTCAATGCTTTTGCTTCGACGCTGAACAATCACACTGTCGCTGCCTGGTCGGTAGTGTTTGCCCTTTACCCCGTGGCGATGGCAGTGTTGCGCGGTCAACCAATAGGCTTTCTGGCATCGCTGATGGCGGGGTTCTGGGCGGGGTGGACGGTGACCAACGAACTGCCCGCGGCGGCGTTCGCCGGGCTGCTGGGTCTATGGGTGTTGATCCAGCAGCCACGGGCGATCATACCCTTTATTCTAGGTCTGGCTGTTCCCGCAGTAGGGTTCCTATGGACGAACTATCTGGCCATCGGCACCATGATCCCGGCCTACGAGAAGTTCGGTACCGAATGGTACCACTACGCCGGCAGCTTCTGGCGGCCGGAAATCGTCTCGGGCATCGATAAGCCCAAGGATTCGACGCTCGTGTATCTGTTTCATCTCACGTTCGGGCATCACGGGCTTTTCTCGCTGACGCCGGTGTTGCTGCTGGCACTGTTCAGTTTGCTGTGGCCGCTGATGGGGCAGGCTGAGACCAGAGTCAAGCGGGTTCGCTGCATCCTCGGTTGGGGTACGCTGGTGCTGTCGCTCGTGATCCTTGGCTTCTATCTCTCCAAGACCGAGAGCTACAACTACGGCGGCTGGACGAGCGGGCCACGCTGGTTCATCTGGCTGACTCCGCTGTGGTTGCTCGGGGCGGTGCCCATGTTCGATGTATTGGCCCGCAGCCTGGTGGGTCGGGGCATCATGATCATCGCCCTGGGCTGGTCGGCCCTCAGCGTCGCCTTCCCCACGCACACTCCCTGGCAGCATCCCTGGCTGTTCCGGTTGCTGGAACATCTGGAAGTGATCAAGTACTGATAACCGTGCCACACTCCGTTGGTACTCCAACGGGGTGTGTTGCTTAGCACAATATGTCGTTACGATGATTTGGAGAAAGGCGTCTACTTCCTCGCACCCACACCCCGACAGGAGTACCTGCCGGAGTGTGGCACAGATTCCACAATCACTCCATGCCAGACTTGTTCTGAAGGCAAGGATATCATGGAGTTCATAGACTATGTTTAATCATATCTCACCAGGAGTGCCTGACGATGATTCGTTTCTGCGTCGTGTTGCTGTCGCTGTTTATTGTTCATGTCGCAGCGGCTGCTGTGCCTGAAGAGAAGAACCTGGTGAAGAACCCGGGCTTTGAAGACGTCAAGGACGGCAAACCGGAAGGCTGGGTGTTGGGCGGGTTCAGCGAAGGCGGCAAGGGCACGCTGGAAACCAGCAGCGAGAAGCCTCATGGCGGCAAGGCTTGCGCTCATATCAAGGGCAATGGCGACTGGGGGACGTTTGTTTCCACCAGGATCCCGGTCGAAAAGGGAAAGACCTATGCATTGAAGGGCTATGTGCGAGTAGGAAAGGGAAATGCTCTCATCAAGTTCGACTACTTCAAAGGGGATATGTATATCGGCATGACGTCGCCTGAGTTCACCGAAAGCACCGACTGGGCGGAGGTGAGCACCACTTCCGAACTTTCCACCTATCCGGAAGCGACGCACATTGCCGCCACGCTGGTGGGCGGAGGCGGCGAATACGAAGCCTGGTTCGACGATGTCTCTATTGTGGAAAAGAAGTAGTGCAGATGAAGATCAAAGTCGCCATCCTCGGCGGGTCGGGTTACACCGCTGCTGAGTGCATTGATATCCTGCTTCGTCATCCGAAGGCGGAGATCGTCGCTGTCACCACTCGACAAGGCGAGAAGGACGCCACGCCGCTGGTGTCGGATCTGCATCCACGGTTCGCCCGGCGGATCAATCTGCGCTGTCAGCCCTTTGATGTCAAGCAGTTGAAAGAGCAGGGGGTGCAGTGCGCTTTTGGGTGCCTGCCCCACAGTGTCAGCATGGCGACGATCCCGCTGCTGATCGAGGCGGGCATCCGAGTGGTCGATCTCTCCGCTGACTATCGGCTGCGTGATGCTAAGGTGTATGCTCACTGGTACAAGCACGAGCATACCGATCAGAAGAATCTGGCGAAGGCGGTCTATGGACTGCCGGAGATGTATGGCGATCAGCTCCAGGGCGCTCAATTGGTGGCCAACCCGGGCTGCTATCCCCAGACGGGCATCCTCGGCCTGGCCCCGCTCGTAGCTAATAAATTGATCGATCTGAAGAGCATCATCATCGATAGCAAGAGTGGCGTTTCAGGCGGCGGGCGTACGCCTTCGCTGACGTTCCACTACCCGGAGTGCAATGAGAGTGTCGCTGCTTATGGCGTGGGTACGCATCGCCACACGCCGGAGATCGAGCAGGCGCTCAGTGACCTGGCGAAGGAACCTGTGGAGATCATCTTCACGCCGCATTTGATCCCGATGGATCGGGGCATCTTTTCGACGATCTATGCCAAGCCGAAGAAGAGCCACACGCAGAACGAGTTGATAGAACTCTATCGCAAGTACTACGAGAAGGCCCCGTTCGTACGGGTGGTGGATCGATTGCCTGCGACCAAGGATACGGTTCACACCAACTTTCTGGATATGACGGTGCGGATCGTGCGTGATCGTATCGTGGTGCTTGCCTGTGAAGACAACCTCGTTCGAGGCGCTTCGGGGGTAGCGGTGCAGAACTTCAACCGGATGTATGGGTTTGAAGAAACACTGGGGTTGGTTTAGTGGCCAAGTAGATTATTACAAACCAATCTCTCGCAGAGGCGCGGAGGCGCAGAGAGTACAAGGTGAAGGTGTAGATCGCCAGGGAATGGTTAAGTTACACTCTGTATTCTCTGCGTCTCCGCGCCTCTGCGAGAGTTATTCCTGAAAGCCATTGACAATACGAGTAATCCCATCTTTCAACAGATCGACGTTAAAGTTAATCAACAAACCAACAGGTTTCTTCATGAGCTTGAGATACGTCAGAACCTGCTTTTTATGTACTGGGGCAACGGCTTCGATGGATTTGATTTCGACAACAACGAGATTATTCACGAGAAGATCGGCACGAAAGCCGAGGTCGAGTTGCATCTCATCCCATCTCACCGGGATGGCTAATTCAAACATGACATCGAACTGCTTCTTCCTCAACTTATGCTGCATGATCCGGTGATAGACGGACTCAAGCAGGCCTGGTCCCAGTTCACGGTGGATGTGAATCGCTGTCTGGATAATGGAGCCGGTCAGTTCGTTGATCATGGTCAAACCTCGCATCAGAGTGGCGGTTTGACGATCATACTACGAAGGCAGTTTCTTTCCAGTGACACACGGCAGCTTTTCGATATGATCACACCCCGCGGGCAACTCCGCATCTTCAATCACCAGATTCGGATACCCCTCCCGGCTGAAGGCGAACTTCGGCCCGCACTTGGTGCAGACGAGCACGTTCCCCTCCAGTTGAAGAGGAGCCTTGCCCAGCGGGCAGACGAGGATGTCTAAGAGCTTTTGATCGATCATGTCTGTCTCGTGTTTTCCTGATACCAGCCCGCAGCGCTAGCAAGGGAACGCCAAGCAAAGGTGAAGCGCTCCCTTGCTAGCGCTGCGGGCTGGTATGGTTTACTTCTGCCGCACCTGTTCGTGGTAGTACACACCCTTCTTATTGCTGATGACGATATCGAGCAGACCATCGCCGTTGACGTCGGCGACGGTGAACTGGGTGCCGACGCCCGAATCAGTGTCAATGATGTAGGGGGTGAAGTCGATGAGGCCATCCTTGTTCTTCTTGGCCTTGAACCAGTAGACCATGGCGGGCCAGTCGGAGCCCGGTTCGTTGCGGCCATGCGACCACCAACGCTTCCCGGTGACGAGGTCCTTCATGCCATCGCCATCGATATCGACGAAGTGGGCGGCATGGGTTTCGGACATGTACTGCGGGAACAGGTCGCGCCGTTCAAAAGCGCCGTCGCCCCGTTGCTTGTGCCACCAGATGCCGAACTGGTGGGCGGAGGTGGAGATAACATCAGCCTTCTTGTCGTTATCCATATCGATGGTGAACATGTCGGCACAGGCAGGGCCGAGGTTGGCGGCGTGGAACTTCCAGGGGGTTTTGCCATCGTAGTTTTCGGGGTGTTCCCACCAGCCACCGGTGCAGATGACATCCAGCCGGCCATCCCCGTTGATGTCGCCGACGCCGAGGCCATGGGAGAACTTCTGGGTGCCGGGGATCATTTTTCCCGTGCGGGGAACGGGCTTGCCGTCTTTCATTTCAGGAGGCACGCTCGGTTCGGAGATGGGGTGCATCTCCCACTCGGCGTAGGGATCTTTGGCGGGGGAGAACCAGGCCATCTGTCCTTCGTTATCGACACCTGGTTTGCCCTTGGGCTGGAACCCCATGATCAGCACCTTCTTGCCGGTGCCAAACAGGTCTGCATACTGAGGCGTTTCGTTGCAGGCGCTGTGCCAGATCGGATGCTTCTTCCAGTGGACAGGCTTGCCCTTGGGGTTTTCGAGCCAGTAGCAGGGATCGCCGGGGAAGCCGACGACAACGAGGTCCATGTAGCCATCGCCATTGAGGTCTTCGGGCCAGCAGAAGAAGACCTTGCTGTAGTTGTGCTGGCCATCGCCGTATTTGCCGGGAGGCTGCATTTCGTGGCGGGTCCAGTTGGGGGCTTCGTACCAGTACTCGCCGACGAGGATGTCCTTCTTGCCATCGTTATTGACATCAGCGACGGCACAGCCTTCGGAGCGGAAGTTGGTATCGAGGACGTGCCGCTTCCAACTGATGGGCCCCGGTTGAGGCGGCTCAGCGGCGGTGAGGAACAATGGCAGGCTACAGGCGCACACCAGCAGAGCGGCAGAAAGGCGGGACATGGGATGAATGCTCCAGGGGAGGGACAGCGAGGGCAGAGTGTTAGTATCCACACTGGAGGGGCGTTAAGCAAGAATAGCTTGCTATTTTATGGTTGCCATCACGCTCCGTCGTGATGGGGCGGAGACTGTATCGTGGTTGCAGGTGTTCATCCATAATCGTCATTAGTATTGTTGTTCAGAACTTTCAAAATATAATGAAACATATCGAGAAGGAGCGTAATCATGCAGCGCAATGATGAACGACTTCGACAGGTAGCCTGGCGGGACTTGGTGGATCTACGGTGGTGGGAATGTCTGTGGGAATTATCGTTACCTATCCCCTGGCTCGTGTTCTCTCTGGTGGGATATGGCTTAGAGCTTTGGCCGCTGGCTGTGCTAGGGTCGTTCTTTTTCTTTCTGACCGGGCTAAGGCTTTCCCATAACGCCCAGCATCATGCACTGGGCATCGGTCGGCTGGGGCACGATCTGGTGCTGGCGGTGTTGAGCATACTCATGCTGGCGAGCATGCACGCTGTCCGGGTGACCCATCTTCAGCATCACAAGCACTGCCTGGATGATGACGATGTGGAAGCGGGGCATGTTCATCTGCCCTGGTGGCAGGCTATGCTCTACGGGCCGGTGTTTATCTACAGGCTCCATACCAATGCCTGGCGGCTGGGTTCACGCTCATCCCGGCGGTGGATACTGTTAGAACTCGTCTGGGTGGGCATCGTGCTGGGAGTGGCCTTCATTCAGGAAACGGTGCGATGGCATGTGCTGGCGATGCTCACCGGCGAATGCATGACAGCCTTCTTTGCCGTCTGGATTGTCCATCATGGCTGCGACGCCCATAACCAGATTGCACGAACCCAACGAGGCTGGCTCAAGAATATTGTCAGCTACAGCATGTTCTACCACCTGGAACATCATCTGTTCCCGGCGGTGCCGACGTGTCATCTGGATCGATTATCGCAGCGGCTGGATGTGCAGTGCCCGGAGGCAAGGGAGATGGAGGTGATTTGAGTGTAGCTGAAGTCGTGAGACTTTCAGGCCGATAGTAGGGCATCCAGACCGAAGTCTCACGACTTCGGCTACCGGTTATTTATTCGCCGTTGTCTTGGCTGCTGCTTTCTGGGCGTCGCTGGCTTTCTGCATGCGGGCGACCTGGGTTTGAACCAGTTGCAGCTCGGCGGTGGCGGCCTGGGCAGCGACCTGAGCAGGGGGTAACTGATCCTGTGCGCTCTTGACGGCGGCCTGCTTGGCGGGCAACTGCTGAGCGACGGCATTGTTGGCAACCTGGTACTTGCCCAGTTCCGCATGGGCGGCGGCCAGCTTATCCTGAGCGGGCTTGGCGGCGGCGAGCATCTGGGTGGCGTATTGCTTGGCGGCAGCGAGCTCAGCAGTGTGCTTGCTGGCCAGGGCCTGGCTTTGCAGGGCGAACGTGGTGAGTTCAGCGCTGGTGCCGAGCCGGTCTGCAGCCTCCTTGGCTTTGACAGCGGCTTCGGTGAGGCGGACAGCGGCGAGTTCCTTGGCGGGCACCGCAGCCTCGGCGGCTTTTGCGGCGGCGAGCGTTGGATCAGTAGCGGCTTGGTTGACCATGTCCTGCCAATGCTTGACGGCGGCGGCGGCATCGGTGCTCTGCTTTTGTACCGTAGTGAACTCGCTGGTTACCTTCTGCATGTTGGCTTGCAGCGAAGTCAGAGCCGTGGTCGTTTGAGTTTGCTTGATCTTGAGAGCTTCGAGCTTCTTGAGTGCCTCAGCCAGACGCTGATCGAGGCCAAGCGGATTGCTGACGACGGTGCCGATTTCCTTGCCATCAGCGGCGGCATAGTAGTGAACCTGGCCGATCCAATCGCCGGTGAGGACCTTGGTACCATCGAAGGCCCAGGCAGCTTTGAGGGCGACATCGGGGGTGCCGGGAGTTTGCTTCTGCACTGCCCCGTCGCCGTTCCAGATTTTGGTGACACGATCGCGCCCGGTGCTGACGAGTCTGCCATCGTGATGATATTTGACGCTGAGCGCCCCGCCGCCATGGCGCCCAGGCCTTGACCTGGTTGCCGTTCTCCATCTCGAAGAGGCGAATCTGGGTGTCTTCACTGCTGGCAGCGAGGATGTTGCCATCCGACCGCCAGGAGACTTCGGTGACAGCCAGTTGCGGCCCACGGATGCCGATGAACTCCTGCCCGCTGGCGGTTTCCCAGACAGCCAGGCCGCCGTTACGGTCGCCGGTGGCCAGGAGGACGCCATCAGGGCTGTATTCGAGGGCGGTCACCCAGTCGGTATGCTTCTTCAAGGTCTGCAGGACGGTCCCTTCCTTGATCGAATAGATACGCACCATTTTGGAAGCGTTGCCGACGGCGATCTGCGTTTGATCGGGGCTGATGTCAGCGGCAAGGATGGCGTCGGTCTCTTCGCCCAACTCAGTCACCCGGTTACCGGTCTTGATGTCGAAGACGACAGTCCGGCCCGATTGCCCACCACGCCCGCCGGCAGCCAGGAGGAGCGAACCATTGCGACTGAACTTGAGGACGTTGACCTGGCCTTCGGGGAAGGGCAGCACGCCGATGACATCTTGGGTATCGGTGTGGTAGAGGATGATCGACTTGGCGCTGGCGACGGCGACGACCGGAGCCCACGGGCTGGCAGCGAGCGCGGTGACAGCGTTGCCACGAGGCGTTTTGACGAGCGGATCGAGCAGCATCGTATCGCCCGGCATGGGCGGCGGGCCTTCGGGCTTGCCACGGGAGGCGGTCTTGAGACTGAGATCCATCTTCGGTTTCATCGGGCCGGCTTTGCTGCCTGAGCTTTCGAGTGCCCCGCCTTTGATCCAGTTGGCTACCAGGTCGAGGTCTTTATCGGGCAGCTTGGGCGACTTCGGCGGCATCACCGGCTGTTCCTTGTGGGCCATCAGCAGATAGAGGGTGCTTTGATCCGGGTCGCCCGGTTCAACGATCTTGCCACGCCCGCTGCCTTCCATGAGGGCGGTGAAGTTGACGAGGTTCAGGCCGCCCTGCTTCTTGTCCGGGTTGTGGCAACTGGCACACTTCTCCCGCAGCAGCGGCAGAACGTGGTCCTGGTAGGTGATCTTCTTGTCGTCGGCGGCAAGGAGACCAACCAGGGCGAGCATCATCATGATGGTGATCGTCGATCGCATACCCAAACTCCGAACCAATGTTTCGCACGGGTGTTGGGGTTGTCGCACCCCCTCACCCCTAACCCCTCTCCCTCCAGGGGAGAGGGGAACCAGACAGCTTAATGATTAAACAAAAACTCCCGGCTGTTGAGGATGCCCCAGAAGACGTCTTCGAGAGCCTTCGGCTTATCCGCAGCGGTGTTGACGATGGAGCAGAGAGCGTTAAGTTCCTCGCGGCTGCACTTGCGGTTGAGGCAACGCAGATAGAGGTCTTCAATGATCTCGGCTGGGGTTTTCTTGGCAGCCAGGGCACGGGTGATGACGCCGCCCGACTGCACCCGATTGCTGACGGTGTCGCCGTTCAAGAGGTGCAGAGCTTGCGAGAGATTCGGTTCCATCTTCACTTCGCAGGAGCAAACCGTTTCACGGGTCGCCCGGCCGAAGGTGGTGAGGAAGTAGGTGCTCGCTTGGCCGTCAGCGATCTGCACGGCCCGGGCACCCAGCGGCAGCCCCTGGAACTTGTTCTTGGTCTCGGTCACCTGGGAGACGACATCCAGCAGCACTTCTGCACGCAGGCGGCGAACGGATGCCTTGGCGAAGTTGCGGGAATCGAGTTCGTTCGTCTCATTGGGCTGCGTCACCAGTTGATAGGTGCGGGACGTGCAGATATCACGGATGAGCTTGCGGAAGTCGTACTTGTTGGTTCGGAACCGGGTGCCAAGTTCCTGGAGAAGTTCATCGTTGGCGGCAGGGTTGCTAACCCGCACATCATCGACTGGTTCGACGATGCCCTTGCCAAAGAAATGAGTCCAGACGATGTTGGCAAGGTTGGTTGCGAAGTAAGGGTTCTTGTCGGAAGCGAGCCAGCCTGCCAGCACTTCACGACGATCCTTGCCGGCGACATTGGGTGTTTCGCCGCCGAGGAACTTGGGAGGCAGCGGCTTGCCCTTGGTGGGGTGATTGACTTCTCCGCCGCCGCCGTTGAAGACGATCAGTTCACGAGGGTCTTCCGCGCCCTTGCGGCCTACCTGCGAGAAGAACGAGGCGAAGCTGTAGTAGTCGTCCATCGTCCAGCGGTCGAACGGATGGTTATGGCACTGAGCACACTGAACCCGCATGCCCATGAAGACCTGAGCGACGTTCTCGGTCATCTTGAGCGTGTCGGTCTCCATCTGATAGAAGTTGGTGGCGGGGTTCGAGAACGTGCCGCCCTTGGAGGAGAGCAGTTCCTGCACCATCTGGTCCATGGGCACGTTGTTACTGATGCGATCCTGCAGCCAGTTGAAGTAGAGCAGGGTCGATTTATAGCTGACGTTGATGGTCGAGCGAATCTGGAGCAGCTCGGCCCACTTCATCACCCAGACTTCGACGAACTCCTTGCGACCGAGCAGGTCATCGACCAGCTTCTCACGCTTCTTGGGATCCTGATCATCGAGGAACTTCTTGACCTCTTCAGCGGTCGGCACGGTGCCGATGATGTCGAGGAAAACCCGGCGGAGGAAGGTGGCGTCGTCGCAAATGCCGGAGGGGGACATCCGCAGCTTCTTGAGCTTGTTGAAGACCAGCGTATCGATGTAGTTGTTCTCGGGCACGTTCGGGAAGGTGAACTGCAAGCCTTTGGGCAGCACGATGAAGGGCACGCCGGTGTTGAAGGTTTCAAAGCGGGCCGAGATGAACGCCTCGCCCCGTTCGCCGGCGGTGACGAAGCCTTCCTGCGAGACGGCTGCGGAACGATCGTTGTTCGACATGAAGAAGGCGAGGTGGGTCACATCACGGTCGGAGCCATCGGAATACTTGGCCCGAACGGTGAGCTTCTGAGTTTCGCCTTTGCCATCGAGCACGGCTGCCTTGGGATAGAGTTCGAGAGAAACGGGCTTGGCGACGGTGGCTGCATCCTGTGGAGCGCCGGCCTGAAGCCAGCGGACGATTTCGTTGTAGAGTTCGCCGCCCTCTTCCATTTTCTTGCCGCCGGTGTGGGGCACCTTGCCCACACTCTTTTCGAGGAGCATGCTTGCTTCGGGCACGGCCAGGTTGAGGCGTCGGCCATTCAGTTCGCGGGTCAGGCGGTAGTGATCGCCATCGGGGTCGAAACCGAAGAGTGACAGGCGGAAGCCATCCTTGCCACGGGCAGCGCCATGGCAGGAGCCGACGTTGCAGCCCGTCTTCATGAAGACGGGCATGACATCGAGCTTGAAGCTGATGGGGCGATCAGCAGTGGCATCCTTGACGACGACGGGAACAACCACATCGCGCCCAGCGTAGCTGATCTTGAGTTCAGTGGTGCCATCTTTGACCGGGTAGAGGGTGCTCTTATCGAGCTTGACCAGGCTGCCGTCTTTGAGTTGGGGTGTAACCTGGGCGGTGACATCACGAGTGATGCCATCGCTGAAGGTGGCCTGGACGACGAACGACTGTCGATCGCGCATGGTGTTGAGGTTGATGTCGGCGGGGTAGACGGCGACCGAGGTGAGGGTCGGAGCGGCGGAGGGCGCGGGTTCGCTAGCACCTAAGGCGGTGATTATCAGCAAGCTCAGTGTAACAAACGTGTATCGCATGATCGGGTGACTCCCGAGGTGTAGTAAGTGTGTCGTATTCATGAGAGGTTACGGCTTCCCTCCCGCGGCTGCCTTTTCCTTCTCCGCCTGTTCCACTCGCAGCTTCTCCAGCCGGGAGAGTTTCTTCTCCGTCTTGGCTGGTGCTGCGGCGGGGGCCGGCGTGGCGGCTGCCACCTTTACCGGCTGGTTGGCCTTGGGGGCGACCGGTGCATCGATACGGAGAACGGTGCCGCCGATCTGGTGCAGCATCTGTTCGCCCTGTTCGGGGATGTAGACCTGAGCGAAGATGCCCTGATGCTGGCCGGGGGGGCTGTCTTTCTGCGTCGTCAGCTTGACCACGATCTCTTTGGTATCCTTGGTCACGTCCATCACGGGGGCCTTCACGTTATGAGGCAGGCCGACGACATGGACTTTCGCAACACCTTCAAACGGCTTGGTGATGGCGAGCTTGCAGAGCAGTTCGGTCTCCTTGCCCTGTTCGACGGCGGGGCGATCCATGCTCATCGACATGTACGGAGCGCCGACATCGAGGGTGATCAACTGCGACGACACCCAGGCGGGGCCGAAGCCGGTCTCAGCGAAAGCAATAACGCAGATCTTCCACTTTCGCACCGGGGCGTTGGGGGCGGCGTTGATCGGGTAGTCGAACACCTCTTTGTCGCCGGGCACGGTGACGCCACTGGCCGAACCGATACCGGGCGGGTTCCAGAGCATGTAGACGTTGACCGGTTGCTTGAAGTCCTTGTTACGTTCGACTTTCACCTTCAGATTCGTCGCCCCGTTCTGTACCAGCGGAGCCTTGGGCTGTTCCAGAGAGACCTTGAACGGCACTTCCTGGGTAACAGCCATGGCGGCATGATAGGTATCGAAGGCGATGTAGCTGCCGACGTTCTGGACGTAAACGAGATCAGCCCGGAGCTTCATGCCGCCATCGATGTTGACCTTCGGATCGGTGTGCTTGACACGCAGATCGACGAGGTTGCCGGCAATAGGGGCGTCAGCGGCGGCGTTGACGACCACCGGCACCGCATCGACATTATCAGCCATCACATCGCAATCAAGGGTCAACCCCTTGGGCAGGTTCTTGGCATAGACCTGCATCGGCCCGCCGAAGTTGGAGCGACTGGCGTAGGTGAGCACGGCCATGCGGTTGCCCCGGGGAACAGCGACGGTCTGACGATCCTGATTCGGTTGATTGTTGCCATCGACCTTGGGGAAGAAGGTGCTGACAGTAGGCACTACGGGAGTGAACTCGACCCGGTACGTGAACGTGGGGCCACCCTTCATCAGATGATCGTGGAGATGCAGCACATATTCGCCGTCAGCAGGGGCGGCCCAGCGGAAGTAGGAATCGGGCTTGATCGCATCATCATCGCCGACGAGATACCCACCATCGGCTTTGTGCATGTGCATGACCGAATCGAGCGGAGAACGAATACGCCGGGCGTAACAATGCACGTCAAAGGTTTGTCCCTTGGTCGCTTTGAAACGGTACCAGTCGTGCTCGTTGGGAGCACTGATAATGCCGTTGATGGCCTGGGTGTTCACGTCGAAGACGTTGGGTTTGGCCAGTTCGCTGGGGCCGGCTTCGACATAATTGCCGAGGGTGCTCAATCGGAAGGGCAGAGGCGAAGGGGAAACGCCACCCGCATCCTGCATGAAGATGCCGAAGTTGGGGTCGAGCGTGGTCGGCAGCTTGATCTTCTGCTTGACCGGTCCGCCGGCATCGCCGAGGAAGGTGACTTCGACCTCTTCACCGAGCTTGCCGCCGGCGGGGATGCAGGCGACGGGGCGGGGGAAGGTGCCGACGTGGAGACGATAACGGCATTCGCCGTTTCCGCCGTAACTGGTCTCGCGCACCATGATGGTGTAGGTGCCATCTTCGGGGATGATCACACTCATGACACCATCTTGAGCAGCAAAGGCGCTGTCATCGCTGGTGGCTATTTCAAACCGCTTGCTGTTGAGGATGGCGATGGCTGGATCGAACACGGTCTGATTGGCGAGCCGCATGCCTTCGATCTCGACCGAGAGACGCTGGCCCTTCTTGCATTCGACTGAGAAGTAATCGACATCTTCATTATCAATGGTGCCGGTCACGGTGACGTTGAGCGGTATCTTCTGCGGGCTCTTGAAGTCGTTGTTCGGTTCCTTCTCAGCGACTTCGGGCAGAGCGCCGACGAAGATCGTCTTCAGATCGCTGATGCCGGTCGCGGTGCGGACCCGCATGCTGTGCTGACCAAGCCGGGCATCCGGTGCGATCTTGATCTTGGCTTTGACGACATTGTCGTTGACGACTTCGATCTTGCCGACCGTGAACCCGGGGGAGTAGCAGAGGATTTCCTGAGCGTCCTTCAGGCGTGCGCCGTTGAAGGTGAACTCGACCTCGGTGCCACGCTGGCCGCCACGGGGGGTGATCACGCCGAGGTTGGGGGAGGCAGCGTAGCAGAACGCGGGCATCAACAACAGCAGTGCAAGGCAAAATCGTCGCATGGAAGTTCTCACGGATACATCAGAGCCGGAAGCGTAAGCGACGGACATATCTGTTATGAAAATGTACCGTCGCTCACGCTTCCGGCTCTGTCTGGTTCTTCGTTACCTACGCCAGCAGTTCCTTCTTCACATCGCCGCCATCGACGACCCGGATCGGTCGGCTGCCGGGGGCGAGGAGTTGCTTCTTCGGCTCGATGCCGAGCAGCGTGTAGATCGTGGTTGACCAATCATCGATGTTCAGCGGATCGTCCTGCGGTTCGCTGGCGGTCGAATCGGAAGAACCGTAGACGCTGCCCCGCTTGATACCACCACCGGCCATCACGATGCTGAAGACTTTCGGCCAGTGATCGCGGCCGGCGTTGCCGTTGATCTTCGGCGTGCGGCCAAACTCGGTGGTGACCATGACCATCGTCGAATCGAGGAGGCCACGCTGATCGAGATCGCTGATGAGCCGGGCGAAGGCCTGATCAAAAGCAGGCATCTGTCCTTCGGTGCCACCCTTGATGTTATTGTGCAAGTCCCAGCCGCCATAGGTCATGGAGACGAACCGCACGCCGGCTTCGACGAGACGGCGGGCCAGGAGCATACGCTGGCCGGCGGTGTTGCGGCCATACTCATCACGCAGCTTGGCCGGCTCAGCGTTGATGTTGAACGCTTCCTTCGCCTTCTGGGATGAGAGCAGGCCGTAAGCTCGCTGATAGAACGTATCCATCGCCGAGATGTTGTCAGCCTTCTCCTTGGCGGCGAAGTGGGCGTTGACGGTTTCGAGTACGCTGCGGCGAGTCTCGAAACGCTTCACATCGACACCGCCCGGCAGATCGAGATCCTGCACACGGAAGCCACCGTTGGCCGGGTCGCTGCCCAGGCTGAACGGAGCGTAGGCGGCACTCAGGTACCCGGTGCCGGCGTAGTTCGTCGGCAGGCTGGGGATGCAGACATACGGCGGCAGGTTGTTGCGCACGCCGAACTCATGGCTGACGACGCTGCCGAAGCTCGGATATTCGAGAGCCGGGCTGGGTCGATAGCCGGTGAACATATTGTGGGTGCCCCGTTCGTGGGCCGCTTCGCCGTGGGTCATCGAGCGGACGATGGTGAGCTTGTCCGCGACCTGGGCCGTGTTCTTGAGAGCCGAGTTGATGAACACGCCGGGCAGCTTGGTGGGGATGGAGCCCATCTCGCCACGATATTCGATGGGGGCGTTGGGCTTGGGGTCGAACGATTCCTGATGAGCCATGCCGCCTGGCATGAAGATTTGGATGACCGACTTGGTTTTACCTTCCTTGCTGACGGGCTGGTAGTAGCCGTCTTTGCCCTGAGCTGAAGAAGTCATTCGCAGGTACTGATCAAGGGTCAGCCCCAGGCAGCCGAGGAAGCCGATGTGCATAAACGAACGCCGGCTAGGCTTCTTGAAATGAGCAGGGTCAGCGAACCAGGTGCCTGGTTGAATCAGTGCCATCGGAAACTCCCGGGAGGAGTGAGAAAAAGGTCAGTGTTTAGGATACGGCAGACGTCAGGTGGGAGGCAAGCGGGCGTCGCCAGTAAACCGGCGAGCAAATGGTGGGTTGTAGGAATCTTACATGAGAAACATGAAAAGGGTAGGGGGGAACTAAGAAATTAGGAGGTGGGGGTGGGGTTCTTCATAATTGGGGGCATAAGGTACGTACTAGTGTCGTGTCTCCAATTGGTGGCATGCAATCGCCTAGAAGAACGACTGCCCCGTGGTTCAAGCTCAAGGTTTAGAGTTGACACTTGAATATCTCAGCCAAGTATGGTGCAATATGCCGATTCTCGAAATATCCAGAGTCAGAGGTGGATGATGAACGAAGATCATTTCTTGAATTTCATTAACGACCCTGCGTGGGATGCGCCATTTTTCAAGAGACTAGCCAACAATGACACGGGGAATTCTTCAGGGAATCAAGCTGGATTCGTTGTGCCTATTCCATTACGCCAGTTCTTCCCCGAATTGGATCAAGGCAGAACCTCACCAGTCGCACCGACTGTAGACAGACTTTTGGTGGCTGAGTTGTTTGACGGTAGTTTATTCCTTGGTCAGTGTTCGACTCGTTATCAATTCCAGACATGGGGTGGTGAGCGAAGTCCCGAAAGCCGCATCACCGGAAACCTTGGGCCATTGCTCAATCGAGCTCACGGTGGCGATCTGCTTATCTTGCAGCGTAGTAGAGAGCGGACTGACGCTTACAGAATGTTTTTGATTCAGAGCGGCTCAGTCCATTTCGAGACAATTGATGGCCTTACAAATGGAGAGCGATGGGCAGAATTGTATCTGGATAATCCGCCACTGAATCAGGATGAATTGCAAGAAGCATCGGCGATGATGTTAGAAGAAGCTTCGGGACCATTCATTTCGGTACGAAATGAGGTTCCGCAATCACGATTAACTCGTGAAGCGATTGCAAGAGACACTGCATTCCGAGAATTGTTGTTGAACGAATATGATCGGAGATGTTGTATTAGCGAACTAGGTATCACAACGGGTACCACGATTGAGCCTGAGGCAGCGCATGTCGTCGGCTTAGGTTTCGGTGGTGCCGACGAGCCTCGCAACGGTTTCCTATTGACTAGGACGTTGCATTGGTGTTTTGATCAAGGCCTGTTCGGAATCAATGATGATCGCCGAGTAGTAGTGCCTGACTCCGTGAGATCGAGACCGGAAAACCAATGGCTGATGCAATTCGATGGGCGCATTATTAGAGAATCGCGTTCCGCCTCTTTGCGAACGTCCCCCCTAGCATTCCAATGGCATCGTGAAAATCTGCTTGCTAGAGAAGAATGATCGATACTGAACTTTAGTACACTTTGTCACGGCCCCGCGTTTTGACAAAATGTCAAAAACTGTCCCATGGAGGGTTGGTCATGCCTGTATTGCCGAACGCAATCCGTAGTGTCTCCGATGCCGAGATGCTCGTAGACTGGTGTCTCGATACGATTGGTCTTGGTTACCACCCTGACACAGTAGCAGCAGACTACATAGACGATACGGGGAAACAAGCCTTCACCATACAGGAAGCAACTGAACTGGACTGGCTCCACGAGAAGGCATTCGCAGCTGGTTTCGGCGACAGAATGTACTCGCATGGTCTCAACGGGATGTGCGCAATTATGGGCCTGCCTCCCCTTGGGGATTCCTGAGTCGTGCAAAAACAAACTCTCTTTTCCGAGTTGAGGGCACGGACGGGATTGTCATTAGAAGATATGGCTGAGCAGATGGGATGTACACTACGCACCATCTACCGCTGGGAAAATGGCGATACCGATCCGAGAAAACCCATAATTACCTTGTTGCGTGAGTTCGTTCTCAAAGCTCATCCGCAACCTGAGGGGGCTGGCGCATTCACGTTCATTGATCTGTTCGCAGGTATTGGTGGATTGCGAAAGGGCTTTGAACGGATTGGCGGTCGTTGTGTGTTTACATGCGAATACGATGAGGCCTGCCGGAAGACATATCTGGCAAATTTCCCGTGTGCCCATCGCATCGCCGGAGACATCCGTGAGGTTTCCGAGCGGGACGTTCCGGGACATGACGTCTTACTGGCCGGCTTTCCCGTGCCAGCCATTTTCCATCGCTGGAGTGTCTAAGAAAAATGCACTTGGTCGTCCTCACGGCTTCGCCTGCGAAGCACAGGGGACGTTGTTCTTCGATGTGGCGCGAATCATCGCCCACCATCGGCCCAAGGCATTCCTGCTCGAAAACGTCAAGAATCTCGTTAGCCACGACAAGGGCAACACCTTCCGGGTCATTCACGATGCCTTGAGCCGCGAGCTCGGGTATCGGGTTCAATACCGTGTGATCGACGCCAAGCCGTTCGTGCCGCAGCACCGGGAGCGCATCTTCCTAGTTGGATTCCGTGAGGACACGGCGTTCAACTTCGAGGGCCTCCAAATTCCACCCAAGGCGTCGTGGCCGAAGCTCAAGGCGATTCTCCATTCCGAGGATGGAACCGAACGGGAGGAGCCGCCATACACAGTCGGGCCGAAGGCCGCCGTTTCGCCCAAGTACACTCTGAGCGATCACTTGTGGAACTACCTGCAACGGTACGCCGAAAAACATCGCGCCAAGGGTAATGGATTCGGGTTCAGCATGGTCGCTGGCGAGGATACTGCAAGAACCCTCTCCGCCCGCTACTACAAAGACGGGTCGGAGATTCTCGTGTCGCAAGGCCCCAAACGCAGCCCGCGCCGTCTGACGCCGCGCGAGTGCTCACGGCTGATGGGATTCGACCGCTCCGACGAGCTATTCAAGATTGTGGTTGCAGACACGCCGGCCTATAAACAATTCGGCAACTCCGTGGTTGTGCCGGTCATCGAGGCGATTGCCAAGCTCATGAGTCCATACATTATGGCGACGACGAAGGCGCAGCGTTTGCTGAGTACCGGCAATCAACGATACTTGTTTTCCTGACGAGAGCATGGACATACTCACGCCCGAAGCACGCAGCGCCATGATGTCCAGAATCCGTGGCAAGGATACGGCCCCCGAACTGACGGTGCGCCATATCCTCTTCGGACTTGGCTACCGGTACCGTCTGCATGGAAAGGCATTGCCGGGCCGGCCGGATTTTGTGTTTCCGGCGCGGCGGAAAGTCATCTTCGTCCATGGGTGTTTCTGGCATGGCCACTCCTGCCTTGGCGGCAAACTGCCGACCACCCGCACTGCCTTCTGGGCGGAGAAGATCGCCGGGAACAAACGACGTGACCGCCGCAATCGGGCAGCGTTACAGCGTCTCCGCTGGGAGTCTCTGGTGGTGTGGGAATGCACACTCCGCCGTGTGAAGTCACTGGAACCAGCGACACGCCGTATGGTAAGGTTCCTGGAAGGTTAGGCTTTTCCCTTCTAATCATGTCAAGCCTTGTACAAACTCTACGAGTCGATCACTTCAACTTGTCCCAAACCCGGCTTCATGTCATCATAACAACCCCCCTGTAAGATGCACGAGGATGAAGATGACCAAGCGACTGCGACCGAAGTTGATCGATTGTCTGCGGCAGTACAACCTGCAAACCTTTATCCACGATCTGATCGCCGGGCTCACCGTGGGGTTGGTGGCGTTGCCGTTGGCGATGGCGTTTGCGATCTCTTCGGGGCTGAAGCCGGAGGCGGGGATTTACACGGCGGTGATTGCCGGGTTCCTCATCTCGGCGCTGGGCGGGTCGAAGACGCAGATTGGTGGGCCGACCGGGGCGTTTGTCGTCATCGTCTTTGGCATCGTGGCTACGCATGGGGTCAACGGGCTGTTCCTCTGCACCATCATGGCGGGGCTGATGCTGTTGTTCCTGGGCCTGACCGGGTTGGGATCGGTCATCAAGTATATGCCCAAGCCGGTCGTCATCGGGTTCACCAACGGCATTGCGGTGCTCATTGCCAGCACGCAGATCAAGGACTTTTTTGGCCTCGCCATCGACAAGGTGCCTGGCGAGTTCGTCGAACGGATGAAGGTGCTGGGCGAGCACTTCCACACCATCTCGTGGATGTCGACAGCGATGGGCGGTGCAGCGCTGTTGGTCATTATCTTCTGCATGAAGTACCTGAAGCGGGTGCCTGGTTACATCGTGGTGCTGATCCTGGGCACTCTGGCCGTCTATCTGTTCCAGTTGCCCGTCGAGACGATTGGCTCCCGCTTCGGCGGTATCCCTAGCGGGTTGCCTGCGTTCCAAGTGCCCGAGTTTCGATTCGAGATGATCCAGCCTCTGCTCTCGCCCGCTCTGACCGTGGCGCTGCTGGGGGCCATCGAATCGCTCCTCTCGGCTGTCGTCGCTGATCGCATGAGTGGCGACAAGCATAACCCCAATGTGGAACTGGTGGCTCAGGGCATCGCCAACATCGTGACGCCGTTCTTTGGCGGGCTGCCTGCGACGGGAGCCATCGCCCGGACAGCGACGAACATCCGCAGCGGGGCGAAGACGCCGGTGGCGGGGATGATTCACGCCCTCACGCTGCTGATGGTGCTGTTGGTGGCGGCACCGCTGGCGAAGTACATTCCCCTTTCGGTGCTGGCGGCGATTCTGTTCGTCGTTGCCTACAACATGGGCGAATGGAAGGAGATTCCCAAGCTGATCAAGATGTCGTGGCCGACGATCCTCGTCTGGCTGACGACGTTCGCCCTCACCGTCTTCACCGATCTGACGATTGCGGTGCAGTTCGGCGTCATCCTGGCGGCGATTCTCTTCATCCGCAAGGTCTCGCACACCACGACGGTCTCGAAGGTGACAAGTGAATCAATCGAGCGTGACCGCCGACATAATCTGCAGGATAAGGACATTCCGGAGTACGTGACGCTGCTCCGCATCCATGGGCCGTTCATGTTCGGTGCAGCGGAGAAGCTGAACGAGTACGCCGACCAGGCGGAGAAGTTCTCGCCGATTGTGATTCTGCGGCTGCGGAACATGACAGCGATGGACGCCACGGGGATGATGGCGATTGAAGAGTTTGCGGACAAGCTGCATCTGGCAGGTAAGCAATTGCTGCTATGCGGTGCCCGGCCCCAGCCAGCGGAGATGATGAAGCGAGCAGAGTTCAGCAAGCATGTGGGTGTGGAGAACGTCTGCGAGACGGTCAGTGATGCGCTGGCGAGGGCAAGGGTGGTGCATGGGGAAAGTTTGGTGTGAGTCTTTTCTCCCTCTCCCCCGGAGGGAGAGGGGCATTGAGATGTCTGGTCAAGAGTATTGCAAAACCGAACCGGTTGTATAACACTCACGACAGAGAAATACATAGATCATCCCGAGGTCCTTAAGGGCTTCAACATTGCCGAGGTTATCGAGTTGCCCGTAGAATTCCATGGACTCACCGCACTCTGGACAGTCGGGCGTTTCGTCACCTTGAATCCAATCTGGACTCCCACCGAGTTTGTGGCGATCACCGGCCTCTAGTTGGCCATAGTTTCCTTCAACTAGCGCCTTCGCTTTCGATGTTACTGGTGCCATCTGAAGAGGAATCTCAGGGATGGGTTCACGGTCTTTCATTTGTTTTCCCTTATAGGAGTTCACAATCTCTCACCCCCGTTCCACCGCCGCCTTGATATCGTTCAGGTCTTGCAGGATATGCTTCTTGATCATGCCCTTAAAGAAGAACATCGGCAGCGACATGATTCTGGCAGCGAAGCCTTGGGGTTGGGTGTCGTGGGAACTGGTCAGCGTCAGGCCGTCGCTGGTTTCGATAATACGCATGGTGGTGAGGAAGACGAATCCGCCATCCTGGGCCTTGGTCTGGTAGAACTCGTTCTCGACAGCTTCGGTGATCCACTTTTCGACAGTCGCCGGTTTGCCGAAGAGGATGCGAGTCTCACGCCACTTGAGGCCGACGAGGCCGCTCACCGGCTTTTCGACGATCTCGATCTTCTCGATGCCGGTGATGATCTGGGCAGCGTTTTCGATATTGGTGATGGCAGTCCAGAGGGCTGGCTTGGTGGCGTTGATGGGGAGGTGGGCGGAGACGAGCATGTTATTTTCTAGTTTGAGTGATGATTTGCGGTCAATGTAGACACAGAGCGTTAGTAGCGGTGGCTCATCTTTCGGTATGCGGTTTACCGATTGATTCGGCATCAGCCTCAGTACCTGGAGCCCAATACTGCGACAACTCGATGCCAAGCCCAAATGAGCCTGCCAATCGTACCAGTTCCGGTGGCAGGCGGTCACATTGTATAGCCACGTCTCGCCTTTCAATGCCGAAGTCGAGATCAACGGCCTCCACTCCCGGCCACGCACAGAGTCGCTTGACCTGCTCGGCCTCGCTCCGCAGGAACGCGATGACCTCGGCCACCTGACGGGGAAACTCGTTAAAGTCGGCATCGCTCGCAGTCACATGTACACCAGACTTCAGATACCGGCGTCCGTTCGGCTGGCTAGTCGGATACACGAGTTCGCCCCGTCGCTTGACTGCACACACAGGCAGTGTGCATCCGTCGAGGAGCGCGTCCACGTCGAATTCATCACCATATGCCCGCAACACGGTTGACACCTATCAGCCTCTTATCGGAGACAATCTACAGATCACATCATATCCCATGGCTTTCCGTTAGTTCAAGAATTAACTTGCACGTGGCGTGGCTTGCATGCTCCCCCTGTCTCAGCCCCTGATAAGGGGCGACCGGGAAGTAGCTGGCAGCGAAGCTGCCAGAAGAGAAGCAAGAGGATGAAGAGCCCCGGTAGGGGCGAATGGAGCGGCGTCTTGTTCCTATCGCCCCTATCGGGGCTCTTCGCCATGATTGAACCTGGTTCTGGCAGCTTCGCAGCCAGCTACCACCGGGTCGCCCCCTATCGGGGGCTGCAAAAGGTCATCCTACATCGTGCTTCATCTCCTCTTGAGGTAACATCTCCTATCCTGACCCCGCACGACATTGTTTTGAACGAGGGAATCATGACACGCATCGTTGGACTGATGATCGCTGGCATCCTGGTGTGGTGCCTGACGTTGACCATTATGGCTCAGCCGCCAGGCAAAGGACCGCCGGGGAAAGGTGGGCCGGGGAAGGGGCCGCCGGGCAAGGGTGGGGGGATGAACCAACAGCCTGCTCATCCCGAAGACAAGGCCAACTTCGGCGATGGCAAGGAGAACCCGGCGCCGGCTACACCGGCGGGGCTGACGCATCTGGGTGGGCGATGGTATCTGAAGCAGGGCACGCCGAAGACCTACATCTATCGTGATGCGGATCGCTTCATCGAGCCGTTTGGCAACATTGGCGATTCCAACAAGGATGGCATCGCTGATCTCATCGTCAGCCATGACGAGAAGTACATCATCCTCGATTCGCAGAACCTGCCGAACCATCCGCACGCACCGTTTCCCAACAGTGGCAACCCGAACAGCGTGATCGCTCAGAAGATGCGGTTCAAGCTGCCTATCGTTCCGAAGATAGCGGACAGCATCACTCGGGTGCCGATGGGGCCGATCGGCGTGGCGGTCAATGGGGTGGTCTTCTTCAATCCGTTTGAAGCGGGCGGCATGAATGCGGTGCAGGGCTATCGCAGCGAATGGCTCGATTCTTGTTGCGGGCATCCGCAGCAGTCGGGGGTCTATCACTATCACAAGTATCCGAGTTGCGTGAAGTCGCCGTTCCCCGACGATGGCCATCAGCACTCGCCGCCCATTGGTTTCGCCTGGGATGGGTATCCGGTCTATGGGCCGTATGAATCGGATGGTGTCGAAGCGAAGTTGCTGACGGGTGATAACAAGCTTGATGTGTGCAATGGCCACTTCGATGCTGAGCGTGGGTACCATTACCATGTGACGCCGGAGAAGTTTCCGTACGTCATCGGTGGCTATGCCGGGGTGGCGGAGCAGTCGAATGGGCGGGGGATTGGGCGCGATCCGGTCGGGGCGATTCGGGACAACGCCACGGGGGTCAGTCGGTTTGATCAGTCGTTGAAGGTGACGCCGGGGACGATTGGTCGGGGCAAGACGTTCACGTTGAAGGTGGAGTTGTTGCAGTCATCGGGGCGGACGCAGGAGTTGCCGAGCCGGGTGGTGCTGGGGCCTTACGTGGCGACTTCGGTGAAGAAGCAGGGGAACGATCTTATGGTTGATGTAAAGATTCCGAGCGATGCGGCGTGTTGTCAGTATGACATGCATCTGGAGTATCGTTCGGGCGGCAGCAGAGGCCCGACGGTGGTGAAGCAGAATGAGGCGGTGCGGGTGAAGGAGTAGGGGATTGCTTCTGGATTGTGGCAGGGGTCACGAGGTACTCCTCGTGCCCCCTGCGGAATGTGCAACATCTTCGCCAGTTTGCAGGGGGCAGATGAGTACATCTGACCCCTGCCACGGTCACTATTTTCTTTCAGCTTCTTGTAGAAGTGTCTTGATCATGACCTCGTCCTGCCACGATTGGGGCGTGAGGCTGGCGGCTTGCATGGCCAGGCGTTGCTTGGCTTGTTGCAGCGTGGCGTCGGCCAGGGTGGCTTGGCCGAGTTGTTTTTGGGCGAGGGTCAGCCAGAGGAGACGAAGGACATCAGTCTCCGGACTGCTGGGGATGCCTTTGAGTTTGGTCAACGCTGCGTCGGCCTCGCCGGAGTGGAGGAGCAGGGCGGCATAACTTAATTGCAGTGATGTATCAATGGGTTTGTCTTTTACTACAGCTTCGATCCAGGCCAAAAGAGTCTTTGTCGCACCAACGGGCAACTTGTGAAGTGCAGCGATACCGGCGACTGCTGCTCGGCTGGTAGTGTCGAGCTTGTTGTTATTCAGCAGCGTCAGCAGTTCCATCTCGAAGCCGGCGATGTTGCCCTGATCGAGCATCATGAGGGCGGGGGTGATCAGCCGGTATTCGGGTTGTTGGAGCCGAGTCGCCTGGCCGATGTCACGCACTGATTCGCGCCATTGCTTCAGCTCACCATATGCTCGGCCACGCTGGAGCCAGGCTTCTGCCAGTGTGGGGTTGGTGCGCAGCAGTTGGGTGGCGGTGTCGATCACCTTGTTCCATGCCCCCAATTGACTCCAGGCTTCCGCAAGTCGGCGGCGATAGTCGGCAGACTTGGTCGTCAGTTGTGTAAGTCGTTCGAGTTGCCAGGCGAGAGCGTACCAGTTCTTGTTCTTCTCGGCGGCCTGGGCCTGCGTCTCATGCCAGGTGATGTCATCGGTGGGGACGTAGGTCTGTTCTGATTTCGCTTCCACTTGCAGGTAGCGTTTGCGAATGTTGGCAGCATCGAGCAATGTCATGCCGCCTTGTTTGTCAACTTCCATACCGGTGAGGGCCTGCATCAAGACAAGAAGTTCATCGGTCTTCATCTGGTTGACATCGAGCACATCTTTCCAGGGCTGTCCGTACCAGGCGGGCAGCTTGGGAGTGACCGGTTCGCCGGTGGCAGTGTCCCAGACTCGGCTGGTGCCATCCAGACTGGCACCGAACAGGGTTGAGCCATCCTCGTTGAACGTGAGAAGATAGACGCCCCCTTCGACCCTGATCGGAGCAAAGAGGTGCTGGCCTGTCGTCGCATCCCAGAGGCGAACGGTGTTGTCTTCACTCCCCGAAGCGAGCATGGTGCCTTTGGGGTGGAAGGCGATGACGTTCACCCGGCAAGTGTGCTGCTCACCGGTCTTCCAGCGAGGCTCGCCGGTCTTGGTGGACCAGAGCTGCACGACTCCTTCGAACCCGCCGGTAGCGAGCCATTCGGAATCGTTCGAGAAAGCGAGAGAGGTAGTGGCCCCACCGGTCTTCAGCGTGGGCACCACCGGTTCACGGGTTTGCGCATCGCGGATGCGGACCGGTTGATCGCCTCCATAGTTGGCAGCCAACTTGCCGTTGGGGCTGAGCTGCAAACGGGAGTCGGAACTCATATAGGGTTGGGCAGCCTTTTTGAACGCAGCCTGATCTAGCTCATCCTCAGGTTCGATGGGAAGAATCCAATGGCGGAGCAATCGATCCTGCCCGGTCACGAGGATGCCCCGACCGTTCGGGGTGAACCCGGCGACTTGCGGGGTACCATTGTTTCGCAGCGGCGAGATGACCAGCTTGCCCGTGCGAATGTTCCAGACACGGACGAAGTTGTCTTCACTGATGCTCGCCAGCCAGCGGCCATCGGGGCTGAACTCGAACTCGGTCACCTTGCTGCCATGCCTCATGCGGGGGCTGTACTGCTTGCCGGTCGCCACTTCCCAGACGATGCATTGCTTGTCTTCGGAAGAAGTAGCCAGGTATCTTCCATCGGGGCTGAATCGTACTTGAGTGATGGCACCATCATGTTGCCAGGGCGTGGGGAGGGCTAGTTCACCGGTAACGAGGTTCCACAGAAAGACTCGACCATCCTCATCGCCGCTGGCACCCAGCTTGCCTTCGGGGTGAATGTCGACTGAAGCGACCGGGCTGCCGTGCTTCATGGGCGGTACTTTCAAGTCTGTCTTTGCCAGGTCCCAGTAACGCACGTTTCCATCCTGGCTGGGGATGAGGACGAACTTACCATCGGGGCTGAGAGCGACTTCTTTGACAAATCCGTTGTTCGCCATCGAACTGGTCGAACGTTCGAGATCGCTGCGGCGGAAGGTTACCAGACCACCCTGTTTGCCGACAGCAATGATCGATTTACCATCGATGGAGAAGCGGGCGACCGCCAGGCCTTGGCCCAGGACTCGTTGTTGTCCCGATTCCCGCTGCCATAGCTTGCAGGAACCGTCGACGCTGAGCACCAGGAGTTCTTTGCCATCGGGTGAAAAGGCGATCGAGGCAATCGGGGTACCATGCTCCAGAGGAAGCTGGTTGGCCTTCCCGTCGGCGAGGTTCCAGAGACGAACCAGCCCGGCATTGCCCCCTGTGGCGATGATGGTGCCATCGGGGCTGAGGGCAAGATCATTGACGGACGATTCGTGTTCCCACACATGGGCAAGAATGGGGCAGTGGGCTAACACGGCGGCGATGCGTTTGCGGTGAATCGTTTCGCCTGCCTTGTTCGCTTCATCAAGCTTCAGAGCTTCGGCGAACCATCCCGCTGCACCCAGTACTTCTCCCCGGTCGAGAAGTTGTGCTCCGTTGGCGACGGCGAGGCGAATGAGCCGTTGTTTACTTTCGTTGGCTGCCAGGGTGGCTTGTTCTTGTGCGACTTCGGCGGCATGGGCACGTTCGGTCACAGCGGCGTAGGCCCAGATGCCGAGGATGATAAACGACAGCAAACCGGTCACGATGGCGGCAATCAACGCGGCAACCATCGGATGACGGCGCACCCACTTGACAGCACGTTCCACCCGCCCGGCGGGACGGGCGCTGATGGGCCTGTTTTCGAGGAAGTTATCGAGATCGTCGGCGAGGGCGGCGGCTGTCTCGTAGCGGCGGTGCGGACCTTTCTCTAAACACTTCAGCGTAATCGTTTCGAGATCGAGAGGCAGCTTGGCGACGAGCTTGCTGGGCGCGATCACTTCGCCTCGAATCACCAGCATGATGGTGTTGAGCGGTGTATCGGCCCGAAACGGCGGGCGACCGGTGAGCATTTCGTAGAGGATGGCACCGAGGGCGTAGATATCGGTAGCGGGGCCGATGAGGGCGATGTCGCCGATGGCCTGCTCCGGCGACATGTAACTCGGCGTGCCCATGATGGAGCCGGCGTGGGTCATGCCGCTGGCAGCGCCCTGTTCCTGTTTGGCGAGGCCGAAGTCGGTGATCTTCGGGGTGCCGTAATCGACTGAGACGTGAGAGAGGATGCTTTGCTTGCCACCCGAACGGCTGCTGTGAGAACTCTTGCTGTGGCTGCGGTGATGCGAAGCGGAAGAGCCGGCGGGGCCAGCATCTCCCAGCACGAACTGATTGAGCAGGATGTTGACAGGTTTGAGATCACGGTGAATGACCCCGGCTTCGTGAGCCGCTTGCATAGCTCGGGCGAGCAATTCAACCAGTCGAGCAGCGGCACGGGGTGGCTGCGGTACGCCGCGAGTCTTCTCGGCAAGATTGCCGCCTTCGACGATTTCCAGGGCAATGTAGGGGTGTTGCTGATGGATACCCACATCGTAGACCTGAACGATGTTGGGATGCTGCACCTTGGCCAGCGCCTCAGCTTCAGCCTTGAAGCGAGCCAGTTGTGCTTCTCCGGTGTGAGCGCCGGAGAGAATCATCTTCAGGGCAACGATACGGTTGAGGGCAATCTGTTTCGCTTTGTAGACAACACCCATGCCACCCCGGCCCAGTTCGCCGAGGATCTCGTCAGCCGGCGACGTTGGCGTCTTCTTTGCCCTGAGGAATGTTGGGAATGGAAAGTGGCGAGCTACCTCCCCCCATGGTCGGTGCTGGAGGGGGTTGAGGTGGAACGTATGCCATCGTGGCATCAGGTTGGGAGTTCGGCTCAGTCATGAGCGGCCTGGGTCTCGTTGTAGATATTGGGAGGGCGAGGCTCCTGCCGAGCAGTTATTTTGATGGCTTGAAGCTCGGCAGGAGCCTCGCCCTCCCGATGCACTCAGTTGGGAAGACTCTAGTACCATCGATTATCATTCATTGATCGTAACAATACGAGACGACTCGGCCCGGCAGGCGAGGCAGGACGGGATGAGCTAAACGATTATACGCAATAGATCAATAAAAACGGACCAGGCCCATGACTTTCGTCACAGGCCTGGCCCACCACCACCCTTACTCCCCGAAAGGAGTGCGCATCAATTCTATTTATCGTCACCATATTCCAGCTGAGTAGCGTGCGGAACAAAGATCCAGGAGAGCCGCTCGGCCGTGTGACGAATGAAAAGGTTTCTGAAATCGGGTAAGGAGAGATCGCTATCGGTCAGCGGCTTCATGCCGGCCGGGAAGCGAATCGCGCAGGAGGTTGGTTCAAAAGGCAACACCGTTTCTTCGGATTCGTGCCCCACTCGATGCACGCTGACGGTTGCTTCGCAGGTGCCTTTGTAGAACTGGGTCCAGCCTTCCTTTTCGTAGAAACCCAGCCGGCGGATTTCGACGAAGACGACATAGTCGGCGTTCACGCCCCGGCCGATGTCATCAGGCGTTTTCCAATCCTGATGCTCGTCCATCCACTTCTGAACCTTGGAGGAGATCACGACTTCGGGTTTCTTGTTGGTGTAGTTAGCGATCTTCATGGCCAGCAGATTAGCGACATCACGGTCGAAATGCCCGATATCGGTCTGGGGCTGCTTGCTCAGATGCACCACCACGGCGACACGCTTGGCGTCTTTCTCAAACTTGTATTTGATGTTGGCTTTGTCGTCGACGCCTGCCATGTCCATCACCAGCAAAACTGGCGCAAGAAAGGAGCATCCGGCCAGAGCCAGGCAAAGGAAGAGAGAAGCCAGGAGTTTGGCTTGAACCTGTGAGCGCATAACAACGTCCCCCTGAACGGAGCGCCTACCGGGTGAGGAAAGGCGTCAGTTCAAGCGGGGACGATAGCGTGAAACACAATTCATGCAAGAGCAGTTTGCGATAAGCTTGACCCAGTAAGGCAGGTTATTTACCCGGTAACTTCCCGCCGCCAGCTTCGGTCATGGTGAAGGTACCTGTGGGCGCTTTGGAGGTGCCGGTAGGCATGGTGATTTGCTGCTTGCTGCTGCAACCAGCCAGAGTTACCAGAACTAACAGAATGAGAGAACGCATCAGCATGATCAAAGGCCCTTATGAATGAACAGGAAAGAAAAAGCCTCTGTAGCGAAACAGAGGCTTGGCAGGTTAGATTGACACATTAGTCCAGAATGCTGGAGGTGTCATTGGTAAACCCATCCCGGTATCCGGCTAATTGCTGGAAGATGACCCAATCAGAAGGCATGGGGTTCGCAATTACCGTGACATAGGTCGTTCCGCGTCGTACTCCACGCACGGCACCGTCGGCAAACGCAAACTGAACAACAGAGGGATGACGGCTGCCAAAGCAGTAGAAGGGAACTTCAAAGAGGGGTTGATTCAAGCCGGCGACCGTAGGAATACTACCGGCGCCCATCCACGAGGATTCGAATTGACGAACTGTTTGCTGGCCGGCAACTACCCAGGTAGCTGGGTTATTGGCAACAGTTGATTCGCCGAACAGGAAAGTGTTGGAAGTACCATCCTGAACCGTGATTTGACCCAGCGTTTTTCTGCTGCGATTGGTCATAATGCCTTCAAACGTATTCATGTTGGTGCCAGCGGGCAGCCCTGTCAGAGGGGCCAAATCGATGGTTTGCGTTCCTCGCCCTGAGGCCCCGGCGCATCCGAAGTAGTTGGAGCGTCCCAGTTCGTTCGCGTCAGCGACGATGGGCGAAACCGAGAAAGGAGGATAGGCAGCATAATAGAAAGCAATCGCGGCGATCTTGTAGTAGGCACTGTTGTTATTGTAGCAATGGCTACCCACACCCATGGCGGCCACGGAGTCCTGGGAATCGCTGGGGCAGAGTAGATTCTTGATTTTGGCCTTGGCCAGGGTGTAATTGATGTTATTCGTGTACCAAGCTGGGGTGACATCCGCCAGGCCGAGCTTCATGGGATTGGTGCCGGTCGGTGTGGTCGAATCTGCTAACTGCTTGAAGATGTTATCGCCTTCGAGGTAGGGTAGCAGCACCGTGATAGCTCCCACTTGCTGGCAATTCGTGCTGTTAGCGCCTTGTTCGTTGGGAATGGGGCCATAATAGCCGGGCGGCAAACGGTTATAGTCACCGTGGTAGTTATGGGCAGCGATAGCAATTTGACGCAGATTGCTCCCGCACAACATGCGGTTCGCCGCCTCGCGGACTTTTTGGATGGCTGGCAACAGCAGCGCCATCAGCAGAGCGATGATCGCAATGACGACCAGCAATTCGATGAGCGTGAACGCTCGTCGTTGACGAAGGTGCATGGTGGACTCCTAGAGAAGAGGGGAGAAAAGGAGATGACGCATCTCTACTGCGATAGTACAGCAACCAGCAATCGATGCAACCACAAAATCTCGAACTTCAGGTCATTTTCATCAGTGTTTTATTGTCACTGAGGTGGATATGAACGACCGCTCGCAAAAGCTGCGACGATGATTAATCCTATGCGATAGATTGAGAGAGATATTGTTAGTTCGGTTTGAAACTTGCTCCCGCATCACGCACTGTGGGAATGGCGGTAGGGGGCTCCTCAAGTAAGATGAGCATACGGTGGCAAACAGATAGTGTTCGAGTGAACGGTCAAACCGGATGGGGTTGCACCACAATTTGACAACTGAAAGGCGTGCCGATTCCGATGGAGTATTCTGACTTCAGCGATGTGCCGTTGGGCGATCTCCGTGATCCTCGTCATCCCTTTCACCAGTATCACATGGAGATGGCGATGGAGGAAGCTGCGATAGCTGCGGCGGAGGATGAAGTGCCTGTCGGAGCTGTCATCGTCTCGATGGATCGGGGTGTTATTGCCCGTGCCCATAATCAGCGTGAGCAACTGAACGATCCGACGGCCCATGCCGAGATGATTGCCTTCACGCAGGCGGCCCAGGCGCTCAAGCACTGGAGACTGCTCAACTGCGTCATGTACGTCACATTGGAGCCATGTCCGATGTGCGCTGGCGCAGCGGTGCAGGCCAGAGTTCCGATGCTGGTCTACGGTGCCAGGGATGCCAAGGCTGGTGCGTGTCACTCGCTGTATGAGATCACGAGTGACGTTCGCCTCAATCATCGAGTCGAGGTGCTGGCGGGAGTACAGGCAGAGCGGTGTGCGGCGATTCTGTCAGAGTTCTTTCGCAAGAAACGTAGTCGTCTAAACTAAAGGGCCTACGGGTTTATCCCGTAGGCCCTTCAACAATGTAACCACGTGTTTAGTTGTTCGAAGCATTCTGGGCCAGACGTCGGCCCACCTTGGCGCTGTGTACCGTCTTCAGGGAGACTTCTTCAGCAGGCAGCTTGATCGAACGTCGGCAACGGGGGCACTGGGAGAACTGTCCCGCGCACTCCGGACGAAACCGAATCTTCTGCTGACAATTCTGGCAGCGTGCATGGAAGTGTGTTACTTCTTCCTCGGTACGGAACCAGCTTAGGATGCTTTTGACTATCATGATCGAGTTCCTCGCTTCTCTTTCTCTTCTCTGTACTAGACGAAGCCCGGTAAGGTTTCGTTTTTTCTTTCGGTAAAGATTCAACCCCATCAGGATGTCGAAGTTCCCATACCGACACATAACACACAACGAAGGTTCTGTTAATACAGTATTCGTCGCAGCCAAGTTTCTATTTACAGTAGATGTGCTGAGATGCTGATGATAATGGAGTGAAATATCGATGATAGAACGGCCTGATTCATGTCTCAAAATAACGATCAGCGGACTTAGGCACTTTGGGTAGATACAATTTCATCCGCTCTTCATCAAGTTCCTTCCGTGGATGAATGCCATGCCAGAGACCGGTTTCGTCGCAGCAATGACAGGGGTACGTCAACCGTTCAAGTTGATTGAGTATCCGGTACCTCAGCCGGAGGCTGGCGCGATTCTCGTCAAAGTGACACAAGCTAATATCTGTGGCAGCGATCTGCATCTGTGGCGCGGCGAGTATGTGCCGAGCGATACCGGCCGTAAGGATTTTCGTAGTGTCGGCCATGAGATGTGTGGTGTGGTGGCGAAGCTTGGTGAAGGAGTGACGACCGATTCCACCGGACAGCCACTCAAGGTCGGTGATCGTATTGCGTATCGCTACTTCGTTTCGTGTGGCCGATGCAGAGCATGTCTGCGCGGGTTCACGCCCCGCTGTCCGCATGGCATGCGGTTTCGTCATGCTCCCGATGTCTGGCCTCACTTCAATGCGGCGTATGGGCAGTACTACTATCTGCGGCCTGGGCAGGTAGTCTTCAAGATTCCCGCAGGCGTGCCCGATGATCTGGCTGCGCCGGCCAACTGTGCGCTCGCTCAAGTGGTCTACAGTTTCTATCTCGCCAAGGTCGGTGTCGGCGATCATGTCATCGTTCAAGGTGCTGGTGGCTTAGGCGTGCTGGCAGCGGCGGTGGCGAAAGAACGGGGAGCAGCCAGCGTTACCGTGATCGATGGGCTGGATGATCGTCTCGCTCTGGCGAAGGAGTTCGGCGCTGATCACCTCATTGATATGAAACAGCACAAGAGCGCTGAAGCCCGCATTGCTCAGGTGAAGAAACTCACCGATGGCTGGGGTGGTGATGTAGTGCTCGAAGTGGTCGGTAAAGCCAACGCTGTCCCTGAAGGCGTCGAGATGCTCGGCAACGGCGGCACCTACGCCATGGTTGGCTGCATCTGTGCCGGCGATTTGTGCTCCTTCGATCCCGCATCGCTGGTTCTACCCGGCAAGAACGTCCTCGGCATCATGTGGTACGATGCCCCGAGCCTGTTGTTCTCGCTCGACTTCCTGGCCAAGCACAAGAACAAGTATCCTTTCCACAAACTTATCTCGCATCGGTATCCGCTGAGTGCGATCAATGAGGCCTTCGCCGCCCAGGACGCGGGACTGGCTCAACGCTCAGCACTGTTACCGTGGAGTTAATGTTGGTGTTTGCAACGCAACCAAACAGGTGAAGTTGTGGCAGGGGTCAGTTGTACTCAACTGCCCCCTGCATGCCGGCAAAAATGTTGCACGCTTCGCAGGGGGCAACGGAGTACCGTTGACCCCTGCTACGGCTCCTGTCGAGGTTGCACAAGTTCTGCAGGTATCACGCCGCCCTGCCTGACAATAATCCCCTGCACCCGGCCCAGGTCGAGAACCCGTTCCAGTTCAATGCCCGCCGGCAGCGACTTGGTGAAGGCGGCGATGCGGTTGTCGCCCTCACGCATCCAGATCATGCAGCGATCATGTTGTTTCAGCCAGGCCTCGAAGGCGGGCACTTCTCTGGAAGAGAAGACTTCCATTTCTTCATGATTGAGCACGAAGCTGATCGCGTCCCAGCTATTGCGGTGCGCGACGTAGGGAATGCCTTCGTGCTTTGCGACTTCAATTAACTGTTGACACGGTTCGACGACCGATACTAACTGTGCATAGTCAGGAATAGCTCGATGGGTGATGCAACTGGTGGCGATTCCTGCGAGCAGGATGGTTACAGCCCATCGATGGTTGATCAGCATCCCGAAGGACTGATTTCGCCAGTAGAACGTGGAGATGAGCACGCCCGTTAATGTGACCAGTGCAGCGAGGGTCAGCAGATCGACATGAGGAGTGCCTTCATGCAAGGCCCATTGGAAGCCAAAAGAACGGAAGGTGACCACCAGCAGTAAGGTCAGCGACGTGAGCATGATCGACCAGCGGATACGTGTTTCGCTGGAGAGGCTGGAGACGGAGACGATCAACTGCTTCCCCATCACGATCCCCAGGATCGGCAGCATCGGCAACAGATAGGTCGGCAACTTCGCCTTGGCGATGCTGAAGAAGACAAAGCACAGAGCGCAGAAGAACAACAGGAACCGCTCGGTCCCTATCCAGCTTCGCCAGCGTGGCAGCAAGGCGAACAGCAGCACCGGCCAGGGCAGCAGTTCCAGAAACAGGGCAGGCAGGTAGTACCACATCGGTCGTTCGTGGTGTGCCGGTTCGAGGAACCGTTGCAGGTGATGACGGATGAAATGCTCGGAGCCAAAGCCTTCGTTGGTCATCATCATAACGGCATACCAGGGTACGGCGAGGGCGAGGACGACGAGGCCATACCAGACCGCATCGAGAAACCGCATCGGTGTGGTGGTGCGATCAAGCCAGCGGAGAGCGAACAAGCACGGCGTGACCAGCACGATGGCGACAGGCCCTTTGGCTAACACGCCCAGCCCGCAGAGGATAGCTGAGATAAGCCACCATGCTGGATGACGGCCTTGAGCGAGCGCATGATGACCGGCCAGGAGCGAACCGACGAGAAGTACGGTGAGCACGCCATCGAGTAGCAACATCCGCATCAGGGCAACGTAGCCCACCATCGTCAGCAGGATGAGGATACCGGCGTTGGCGACCAGACGACCGAGGTACCGTCTGCTCCAGAGATAGACGATGCAAAGGGTGAGCAACCCCGCCGTGGCAGGTACTAGCCTAGCCGCTTCGATGCTGACGCCAAAGAGGGCATAGCTGCCGGCGATCAGCCAGTAGACTAGGGGAGGCTTATCGTTGTAGGGTTTGCCCTGGAGCTTGGGGGTGATCCAGTCGCCACTGCGCAGCATGAGTCGTGGTATTTCGGCATAGCGGGATTCGTCCGGCTCCATCAGCGCCCATCAAGATGGGCGTAGAGCATCCAGACGGCCAGGGCCAGGAGCAGTAGACCATCCCAACTGTTACGCAGCATGGTTAGCGTGAGTACACGCAAACCATGGCACCCAGCTTCATTGTTTACAGCATCCATGCAATGTCTCAAAGTGGGAACCCAAGATGTCCCAAAATCTCATGATTTGGTCAATGGCTTCTGACCCTCCTCTCCGGTATGATTGCAGTGTTGTCACCTCTTTCCCCTTGCGAGGCTTCTATGCTACGTCGTCTCTTGCTCCTGTCGCTCTTCCTCGTTGCCGGCACTCTGCGAGCCGAAGATGGCCCGAACAATACTCTTTCCGATGCTGAGAAGGCAGCGGGCTACAAGCTCCTCTTCGATGGCAAATCCACCGCTGGCTGGCGTGGCTACAAGCAGAAGAACGTGCCCAGCGGCTGGAAAGTCGCAGATGGTATGCTCATTCGTTCCGGTGGCGGCGGCGACATCATGACCGATAGCGAGTTCGGCAACTTCGAACTGCTTGTCGACTGGAAGATCTCCCCAAAGGGCAACAGCGGCATCATGTACCACGTGAAGGAAGGCCCCGAAACCGCCTACATGACCGGGCCCGAGTACCAGGTGCTCGATAACGACAAGCACGCTGATGGTAAGAATAAGCTGACCCGCGCTGCTTCATGCTACGGCCTGTACCCCGCCACCAAGGAAGTGTGCAAGCCTGCCGGCGAGTGGAACCACACCAAGATCGTCATCAAGGATGGCCACGTGGAACATTGGCTCAATGGTACGAAGGTCGTCGAATATCAAAAGGGCGGCGACGAGTGGAACAAGAAGGTGGCAGGCAGCAAGTTCAAAGCCTGGTCCGAGTTCGGCAAGCCGACCAAGGGCCACCTCGTGCTACAGGATCATGGCGACAAGGTGGAGTATCGGAATATCAAGATCAAGACTTTGGATTAGTGCTGAGTCCTGAGTGCTGAGTAATGACAGGCACATATCTCGTTAGCCCCTGTTAAGGGGCGACTGGGAAGTAGCTGGCAGCGAAAGCTGCCAGTATGAATTGAGTAGGGAATAGAGCCCCGCAAGGGGCGATTGGGATGTGGCTCACGTTCCAATCGCCCCTGCCGGGGCTCTTCAAATAGATTGCCATTCAACTGGCAGCTACGCAGCCAGCTACCTCCAACCGCCCCTTATCAGGGGCTGCAATTATCTTGAAGAAAACGAGTTCCCCATTTCGACTTAGATAGAAGGAGAACATTATGGCTAACCTTATCACCATCGATCCCAAGATTTGTCACGGTCAACCTGTAATCGCCGGCACCAGAACGCCGGTTTCTGTGATACTTGGGTCTCTGGAGGGAGGCGATAGTATCGAAGAGTTGTGCAAAGAATATGATCTGACTGAAGAAGTTATCCTTGCCCTGCGTGATGCAGTGCTATAATACTCGAAGCAGTTCACAACACTGCCAAGGCCGCGACGCGGCGAGGCAGGAGGGGACCCACGCAATGGGGCTGTGTGAACCTGGTCAGGCCGGAAGGAGCAGCCATAAGCATTCGCTCTTTGTGCGTTGGATCAGCCTCTCCTGTCTCGCCCTGTCGCGGCATTTTTCGTTCTTGCCACGCCTTCCAGGCGTTCATAGATGGCTTGGGATAAGCAAGATAGAGTCCTGAAAGAACACGGACTAACAAATGGCGAATGGGCTATCTTAGTCGCCCTTGGTTACGCCCTCTATTTTCCAAAAGAGAAGTTTATTCACTGGGCATTTCTTGAGAGCCGAGGGGATGCAACGATCGGAGAAGTGCGTGAGGCTTTTGATCGAAGCCTATTGAAAGGTTGGATTCGAACGGTTTCAGAAGGTCACTTTGAGCAAGACCGAAACGAGTTTGGCGAGATCGTTGGTGAATCCCAGGAATGCACTGAAGGAAGTGTGGTCTTTACTGACGCAGGTCATGCCCTGTGGGCGAAAGTAAGTATTGCCCTTATGGGCGAAGATTACTTCAGGAATGACCTTAAGACTTTTGACGAATAGCCCGTTTACGCCTCAGCACTAACCTCACCACCTCTCCCAACACCAGCACTAACACGCTGCCCGCCGTCATCCAGGCCCACTGCTCCATCGTCAGCGGATAGGTTGAAAATACCACGCCGCCGAACTGGGTGATCACGAACTGGCCCACGAAGATGATGGCGGCGATGGCCCAGAAGTAGGCGTTGTCGAAGGGCTTATCGAACACCGAACGGCTGGTGCCGAACCGGCGGACGTTGAAGAGGTTCCAGAACTGGAGCATCACGTAGAAGGTGAAGAAGATCGATAGCCGTTGCTGAGTGTTTTCAGCGGCGAGGCGGGCTTCAGGAGTGGAATCGGGGGAACGAAGAATATGCTGAGCTGCTTCATAGTCGAACAAGCCTTGCGACTTGAACCAGAAGAGCAGGGCAGTGAGCAGCACGACGAAGAGCGTAGCCATGCCGACCATGTTCCAGGCCATGGCTTTGGTGATGATGAAGTCGCCGGGCTGGCGGGGTGGGCGTTTCATTACCGAGGGATCGGGTGGTTCGGTCGCCAGGGCCAGAGCAGCGAAGGTATCCATGATCAGGTTGACCCAGAGTAATTGCATCACGGTCAGCGGTGTGCTGCCCCCGGTGACGAAGGCGGCGATGAGGGCGAGGGTGAGGGCTGAGAGGTTGATCGTCATCTGAAACAGAATGAACCGCTGGATGTTCTGATAGAGCGAACGACCCCAGAAGATGGCGTTGACGATGCTCTTGAACGAATCATCGAGCAGGATGATGTCGCTGGCTTCCTTGGCCACAGCGGTGCCGGTCTTGCCCATCGACAGGCCGACGTCGGCATAGTTCATGGCAGGGGCATCGTTGGTGCCATCGCCGGTAACAGCGACGACTTCGCCCCGCTGTTTGAGCAGCCTGACGAGGCGAAGCTTGTCCATGGGTCGGGCACGGGCCATCACTTTGACTTCGCTGACAGCGTGCTCAGCTTTGGTATCGTCGAGGGCGGCGAACTCGGGGCCGGTCATCAGATGGCCGGGGGTATGATCGTCGCCATCGTTCCACAGGATGATCTGCCGGGCGATTTCGCGGGCGGTGGCGGGGTTGTCGCCGGTGACCATCTTCACTGCCACGCCCGCCTTGGCACAGTCGGCGATGGCTTCTGGCACTTCGGTGCGGATGGGATCGTGGATGGCGAAGAAGCCTAGCCAGGTGAGGTTCTGGGCGAGGTCTTCGAGCTTACTGTCGGATGGAAGAGCAGGCAGAGCCTGCGATGCAGTGCGTTCCCGACCGGAGGCCGGGAACGAGATAGATGAGATGGTGTCGTGGTAGGCCAGTCCCAATGTTCGCATGCCACGGAGTTGATAGGTCTTGAGTTCATGATCGATCTGCTGTCGATCTGTATCGGTGAGGGGTTGCTTGCCGGTGGCGGTTAGTTGATCGTGGCAGCGGGCGAGAATGATTTCGGGAGCGCCTTTGACGTGGAGGATGCTGCCCCCCATACCAGGAGCTTTGCCGAGGGTGCCCATGAACTTGCGTTCGGTGGAGAAGGTCCATTGACGGGTCGTTTGGAAACGCAGCCTCCAGGTGGTGTAGTCGATGCCCTGCGACTTGAGCCAGAGTAGGGTGGCTGATTCGGTCGGGTTGCCGACGGCGACCGTTCCGTCGTTCTCTTCGCTGAGGTGAGCGGTGCTGTTGACGCTGAGTGCTTCGGCAAGGAGGGAAATTGCCGGAGAGTCGGGCAGTGAAGACTGTGCCACACTCCGTTGGTACTCCAACGGGGTGTGGTTGCTATCGCTCGTAGCACACCCCGACGGAGTACCGTCGGAGTGTGGCACAGTTTCCAGTGCGGGAATATGCACCGCATGGGTCGCCATCTGGTTCATGGTCAACGTGCCGGTCTTATCGGTGCAGATAACGGTGGCAGCGCCGATGGTCTCGCAGGCATGCATTCTTCGGACGAGGTTGTTGCTGGCGGTCATCCGTCGCATTGAGTAGGCGAGGGCGAGTGTCACGCTCATCGCCAGCCCTTCGGGAACAGCGACGACGATGATGGTGACCGAGACCATGAAGTAGCGTAGCAGATGATCGCCGGAACCATGAGAGAGCCAGGTGGCAGGGTCGGTGGTGAGCCAACCGATGCCGATGAGGGCACCAACACCCAGACCGAAAAAGAGAACACCGCCGAAGAGAGTGGCGAGCCAGCCGAGGAGCGATTCCGATTCGAGCCAGGCTGGTGCAGAGAACTTCGAGCCGAACAGTTCCAACCCATCGTAGATCATGGGCAGCCAAACGCGGATGAGGGCGAGGAAGACGCTGACGATCAGCACAGCGACGAAGGCCCATTGCTGGTAGGGCATCACGATGCGGCCGGTCGACCAGCTTTGGATGAGCAAGCCGAAGAAGGTGAGGATGGCGAAGCCGAGACCCAGCACGCCGATAAACTGACTGAGCCGGGCGAGTTGCTTGTTGAGGGGCGTGGGGTCGGTACGTTCTTCGCTGGCAGCGCGGGCGGTACTGCCAATTTCGGTGGCATCGCCGACAGCGGTGACTTCGATGATCCCTCGGCCATCGGCAACGAAGGTGCCACGCAGCAGGCGATTGGAAGCGTAGGCCGCCTCCTCGTTCGGATCAGCCTGGCTCACCATCTTGCCGGCTGGCACCGATTCGCCGGTCAGTCTTGATTCATCGATCTGCAGGTTCACTGCTTCGAGTAGCTTGCCATCAGCGGGTACTTCCTCGCCAAGTTCCATCAGCAGCACATCGCCGACGACGACGTCCCGTTTGGGGATGGTCAGCACCTTGCCCTCTCGAATGGCTTTGACCGGCACATCGTCATCGATGCGGTTGAGCAGCTCAAACTCTTTGTTCGCCCGGTGTTCGTTCCAGAAGCCGAGGAAGGTCGACAGCAGGATGGCGATCAGGATGCCGACACCTTCGATGTACTCGCTATGGTAAGCCCCGGCGGCGATGGCGATGACGGCGGCGATGATCAGAATGCGGATGACAGGGTCGTTAAACTTCTCCAGATAGAGCTGCCACCATGCTGCCCGTTTAGGGGGTGTGAGTACATTGGTGCCGTGTTGGGTACGGCTCTGTTGCACCTGTTCAGTGTTCAAACCCGTAAATGGCAACGTCTGGGGGGTTACGTTCATAACTCATCATTGAGGGAAGGGCGAACAAACCGGGATATCGATCGTCAAGCCTGTCAAGGTAGCCTATGAACAATCATGGACAATTGGCCTAGCTTTCCACGTCAGCCTTGGCTATACCTTTCAAATCATTCATTGATTCGGTCCAAGCCAGGGAGGGCTCAACCATGTCAGTCACCGAGAATGCCCGTCGAAACAATGCGCATATCCATCCGACGGCGCTGGTCTCTGAAGACGCTGTGATCGCTGATGATGTGGTGGTTGGCCCTTATTCCATAATCGAAGGCCGAGTACGCATCGGAGCAGGCACCATTCTTCATGCCCGTTCACATATCATCGGGCCGGCTGTCATTGGCGAAAACAACGAAATCTACAGCAATGCCATCATCGGCGAGAAGCCTCAGCACATGATGTACAAGGACGAGCCGACCAGCGTCGAGATCGGCGATAACAACGTCCTTCGGGAAAACGTGACGATTCACCGGGCCACCACCGGCTCCTGGCTGACCAAGATCGGCAACGGCAACTACCTGATGGCGGGCGCTCACATCGCTCACGACGGAAGAGTGGGCAACAAGTGCATCCTAGCCAACAACTCGCTCATTGGCGGGCACGTTGAGCTGTCTGACAACGTCTTCATCTCGGGCAATGCCGCTGTTCACCAGTTCTGCCGCATGGGCCGCCTCTCGTTCCTGTCGGGAACCTCGGGTACCACCAAGGACATTCCGCCGTTTATCATTCAGCAGAACATCAACCATGTGGTCGGCGTGAACATCATCGGCATGCGTCGGGCGGGGCTGAGTTCAGCTCAGATCAACGCTATCCGCCGTGTGTATCACATCATGTACTTGCAGCATCTCTCGGTGCCGAACGCCTTGGCCGAGTGTGAAGCGGAACTCGGCCACATCGATGTGGTGCAGGAGTTCATCAAGTTTGTGCGGGAATCGAAGCGTGGCATCAATGGCTGCGTCGATGGCACCAATGGGATGTTGGAACTGGCGGCGGCGTAGTGATGGCCCTGGTTTGGAAGCCCCTAAAGGGGGCGACCGGGCAGTAGCTGGCAGCGGTAGCTGCCAGTAGATAACAAGCAAGCAACAGAGCCCCGTAAGGGGCGATTGGGACAGGATGCACGTTCCAATCGCCCCTTGCGGGGCTCTTCGCATATCATCTCATTCAACTGGCAGCTGGCGCAGCCAGCTACTTCCCGGTCGCCCCTTAACAGGGGCTAACGATATTCAAACGAAGAACGGCGGAGTTTCTCTCCGCCGTTCTTCGTTTAAGAGTGCCTTCGCTATTTCCGTCGTCCATACGGGTTCAAACACCGTGGCGGCGAGAGAATCTCGTTGAGCACAAACACAGCTCTCATGCCATCTCGGGAGGCGAGTAGTGCCTTGGCATGATGGATCGGCGCGGATTCGGCGCCTCGGGGGGGGAGGGTGGCAGGCGGAGTGATCTGGTAAGCCGAGGCTGCGGGGCGAGGAGCGACGTTTCGAATCGGTTCGGGCATCTGTTCGATGATAACTGCCTGAACCAGCGGTTCCTCCATTACCTGCCGCTGCTGAACCTGTCGTTGTTGTACCTGACGTTGCTGCACCCGCACCGTCTTGGGGGCAGCCTGCGCTGGAGCATTAGGCTTGGGCGGTTGCTGCACCTGTGGTGGTGGAGCGCTTTGCCGGGCCTGTTGCTGCTTGCGGCGATTGACTTCCTCGAGGAAGCGATCAATCTCAGCAGAGGAAGGACGTGCCTTGGCCATGATGGTGTATCCGGTATTGCGGTGACTGTGCCACACTCCGTTGGTACTCCAACGGGGTGTGGTTTCAATCGCTCAGCAACCACACCCCGACGTGAGTACACGCCGGAGTGTGGCACAGGTCTAAGTAATATTCGGCCGTTGTTGGTTGGCTCCGGTGCCGGCGATGGAGGAGCGCATATCTGTGTCGGAGACCAGGTTGCGCATGCCGTAGTAGTCCATCACGCCCATCTTGCCATCCTTGATGGCGAAGGAAAGGGCCAGCGGCACCTGGGCATCGGCTTCGACCACCTTGGCCCGGTTCTCTTCAACCAGCGCACGCATTTCCTGCTCACGGGCGACGGCGGCGGCTCGACGTTCTTCGGCCTTGGCCTGGGCGACCTTCAAATCAGCCTGAGCCTGGGCGGCTTGCAGGTTAGCGCCGACGTTCTCGCCGACTTCGACGTCGGCGATATCGATAGAGACGATGTGGAACGCCGTGGCGGCATCGAGGCCCTTATCGAGCACTTCACGACTGATGATGCTGGGGTTAGCCAGCACTGCCTTGTGATCATCAGCAGAACCGATAGCCGAGACGATACCCTGACCGACACGGGCGATGATCGTCTCTTCGGTGGCACCACCGACGAGGCGTTCGAGCTTGGTCTGCACCGTCACACGGGCCTTGACCTTAAGCTGAATACCGTTCTTGGCCACGGCATCGAGAGTGCGAGCTCCCTTGGTCGGATCGGGGCAATCGATGACCTTGGGATTCACGCTGGTTCGCACAGCGTCGTAGACATCACGACCGGCGAGATCGATGGCTGCTGCGGTCTTCCAGGGAAGATCGATGCTGGCCTTGTAGGCGGCGATGACAGCGGCGGCGGTCTTGGGCACATTGCCTCGAGCGAGGTAGTGGGCTTCGAGGTCACGGGTTTCGACCCGCACCCCGGCCTGGGTGAGTGCGATCTTCTGCTGCACGATCATGCTGTAGTTGACTTTGCGAAGCATCATGCCGATCAGCGTGGGGATGCTGATATTTGCCCCGGTGAGCCAGGCCTGAATCCACAAGTTGAAGAACTTGAAGAAGAGCAAGATGAAGACCAGGGCGATGATAGCGACAATCGCCAGGCCCACGTAGCCGATGATCTTCGAAGTATCCAGCCCGGCCCCTTGTGCGAAAAGTGCGGAAGCGGTCAGTGTTGCGAACATGAAGAAACCTTTCCCGGTGTACTACCCTGATGAAATGGGGTGTGACCTACGATTGTCATGATATGGAAGCGTCTGTCAAGAAGTTATTCGTACTGAATGGCGTGTAGATTGATTTTGAAGACGAAATGATCGGAAAGAATCGATTTGCCGGTCTCGTTGTTACATCAAGGGACGTTTGCAGGGTTCGGTGGAGTCCATCGGAAGAAGACGACTCTCGCAGAGGCGCGGAGACGCAGAGTAACATTGCTTTTCTCTGCGTCTCCGCGCCTCTGCGAGAGATATTTGGTGGAGCATCGATAGCACTAGCCCTACTTCACTTCTCCGCCTGGATAGAGATGCTCAAACATCTGTTTGAGCTTGCCCAGGGCCATGCCGCCGGAGACGCCGCCGCACTTTTCGACGGTGACCATGTTATCGGTGACGGTGCCGGCGATATCGAGCATGAAGCCCATGCCGATGGAAGCGGTGAAGGTATTATCTTTCCAGGTGACGTTGTCGTTGTAGCTGGTCTTGGCGAGTTGCGACTTCATCAGTTCCAGAGCCTCGGCCTGGGGTTTGCCGGTACGCCACTGTAATTCAGCCATGTCTCACCTCATGTGAAAAAGGAAGTCAAAACCAGCGTTCAAGCGTTCAGGTCGGTGGGCAAGTCGTCGAGCTCATGCGGATTGACGAGTCGCACCACCAACTGGCTGCCTTTGACGGCAACCACCTTTACATACTGCCCGGCATCGACAAAGACGCCTTCGGTGGTGCTATCGTAGCGTTTACCTTTCAAATCGGTAGCCCCGGAAGGCTGATGGAGGGTGAGCGTCCTGCCGATCTGGCCTTGCAGTTGTTCAAAGGCCTGCTGGGCTTCAGTAACGACCAGAGCTTCTTCCTCTGTGGGTTCCTTCAGGAAGACCGCTTTGCCCATGGGCGTATAGGGCCAGTAATAAAAGAGCACGCTGCCAATCACAGGCAGAAGCACCAACAGCCCGACAATGGTGATGACACCGGTGGTCGCGCCGCCGCCTTCGCTTTCCGGAGTGAAGAAGATGAGCACCACGCCCGCCCCGACAAAGAACAGGGAGAGGATCATCATCAGGCCGCCCGACGGGAGAAAGATCTCCAGCGCCAGGAAGAGGATGCCCAGTAAAATGGCGAGAATCGCCCAGGTCATAGTTCATCCTCAAACAGGTTTGACGACCACGCGCAAGCCATCGATTTCGATAATTTGAACACGCCGCCCGGCATCGACAAAGCCACTTTCGGTGGTGACGTCAATATAGTCATCGCCGAAGCAGGCACGACCCACGGGTCGCAATTCGGTTACAGCGGTACCCACGGCTCCCAGCAGGGAAGGGGACGAAGCAGGAGGCAAGCCGCCGGCGGCGTCGCTGGTCTCCTCATCGGGCGGGGGCAGCATCAACCAGTGGAACATCGGCAGGCTCGGCAGGAACCGGGCCACAGCGAAAGCCCCTAACACCGAGAAGAGCAGCCCGCCACTGAAGACCCCGAAGTTGCGTGCAAGCCCCATGTATTCGTCCGGAGTTTGCGGCCATTGCTTGACGACCACCAGAGACAGGCCCAGCAGCATCAGGATAATGCCGCTGACGCCGGTGACGCCGAAGCCGGGCAGGACAAAGATTTCGACAGCGAGCAGCACGATGCCTAAAAGAAAGAGCAGGATGGCCAAGGCGTTCACCTGTCCGGAGAGCCAGGAATGTGCCCAGAACAGGAGCAGGAAACAGAACGCCGAAACGATGATGGGCACCGTGGTGCCGGGGGCCTTGATCTCAAGGATCAATCCGAGAAAGGCGACGATGGCCAGCAGCGTGGTGGTGGCGGGATGTTGCAGGAAAAGGACGAGGTTATCGAGCCAGTTCGCCCGCATGATGATGACATCACCGGCGGAGATGCCATACTGCCTGAACACCTCGCTGATCGCCTGAACCTGACCGAGGTCTTTAGTTAAGACAGTGCGAGCCAGACCGATTTCGTATGCCTGAGCCGCGTTCAGCACCAGGAGTTGGCCCTTCTTTTTGATGACGTTCTTCTCAACCCACCCGGCCCGAAGCTCAGCCTTGTCCTTGATCTGCACAGCCAGGTTCTGATCAGGTTTGTTGGGATCGGGTACTTCCTGAACCTGCACCAGTTCCAGGTTCGGTTGAAACATCCCCCGGACGATGATCTCGGGGACGCCGGACTTCTGCACGATGTTGATTAGACTCTGCTGCCGTTCGTTGATCAGCGTAGCGTCAAAGAGCACATTGCCAGACTGGTAAACGAGGTTGTTGACATCGCAGATTTTGGCATCGGGGCCCATGATGATTTCATCGCAGGCCAGGGCGATGAAGTTAGCGGTGCCGGTGCAGTTTTCGGGAATGAAGGCGACGGTCTTGATGCGGCGTTCACCATGGGTCTTGTCGTAAAGATCGTTGGCCAGTTGGGTCGCGCTGGCAACGGTTTCGGGTCCGCCATTCATGTTGATCATGTGGAAGATGATGCAATTCACCTCTTCCTTGATAGACCGGCGAACCTTGTCGAGGGCCATCTCATAGGTGCCATTGCCCGCGTCGCCGCTGATCTCGATGACCGCTGCCTTGGGGTGTTCCGGGAGAGGGTTGCGACCGATAGGCACTCCCACTCTGGTGGAGATTTCGATCTTGTTAGGATACATCCGTTTGATGAGGCCGAGCTTCTCCGCCTCCTCGGCACGATACACGCCCAGGGTGCCGGCACGCATGAACTCCTGCGGTTGCAGGCGGGCGTCGTCTTTGCCGATGAGATGCTTGTCAGAAACAGGGATATTAAACTCTTCACACTGCTGCTTGCTCAGGCGATACTGCTGACCATCCTTATCGAAACGATAGACGACCAGTTCAGGCTTGAGCATCTTGATCAAGAGGGCGACCGGGATGCCCCGATTTTCGCCGACCTTCATGAACCCGGCGACTTTGGTGACATCAATGATGCCGCTCTTTTCGAGGGCACGCTGATTGAAGCCGATGGAGCTTTGCGGCGTCATGTAGACGACACTGCAGGCCAGCAAGGGCAGCACGGCGTTGCCGTTGATGGGGCCATCGACAACTGCTACCGTCTGGACGGTTCCTTTGACTTCTTGCAGGAAAAAAGTGGCCAGATCGTTGCAGGGGCCGAACTCGCTCAGTTCCCGTGACTGGAACTCGTAGACGATCTTGTGGACGCCCTTCTTGATGGCTTGCTCGGTGGCGTTGCGCACAGACCGGTAGACTTCGGTGGTAATTTCACCAGGGATGACAATCCATTCGCCATCGACTTTCTGCTGGGCGAGGAGGCTGCTGGGGCAAATCAACAACAATAACCAGGCGAGGGTGCGACAGGTAAACCCATCGACGAACTTGCCGGCAGGGAGTGATTCCACCAATGAACCATCCGACGATTGAACCGCTGCAAGCGGAATGAACTTCATGGAATGCACCACGCCTCGGAGCAGTCAACACGGTCAACACCGGGTCGCTCGCGCAACTGCTTGTTTTCATTATAACCCCTGCGGCGTGTCGGGCTACACATCGAGCGTACTCTGAGGAGCTTTCTCCAGATTATCAAGATGCCCATAGCCAGCCTTATTCCTTCGAGGGACGCTGTAATTTGTCCAACTTGTCGAGTAATGCGATGGCTTCCAGGTTCCCTGGTTGAGCCCGCAGCACGAGTTGCAGGTGTTCCCGGGCGTCAGCGTATTTTTCCAATTCGTAGTAGAGTCTGCCCAAATCGAGTCGCCATTCAGTCTGATCAGGCCGGGCCAGCACAGCCACGCTCAGGTGCTGTGCAGCCTGCTCTCTTTTGTCGATGCCCCACATGGCCAGACCGTAGTCGTATTGATTCTCAGGCGAGGTGAGGTCGGGACGCTTTTCTAAGATCTCCAGGGCCTTCTCAAGGAAGGGCTTGCGTTCCACGGTCTGAGCGACCCGAGGATAGAGAACCCACGCTGCCTTCACGTGCTGTCGGGCGGACTGGCGGGGAAGCAACTTTTCCATGATCTCCGGCGTGGTGAGCTTGAAGTCCGATTGAAGCACGCTTTGCGCAGTCTCCAAAACGATGGCTCCAAGGAATTCATCTGACAATTCCAGGGATCGTCGCCAACTGGCGATGGCGGTATCGCGCATGCCGTTTAACCATTCCTGCTGGCCGCACTGGTACCATGTCTCAGCTCGATGCGGGTGGAGCAGCTTGATGCGGTTTAAATAGGCGGTCAATTCCTCAGAAGTCTTCCAGTAGAACCATCGATCCTCAGCCGGCAGCAACGTCCTTTTGGGCAGAACGTGCATCGATATCTCGAGATGCGGGTTCCACGCGAGAGGAGATAAGTTGCGGGCAGCGCGAAGGTGTCGCTGTTGAGTTTTCCACGAGTCGGCTTGCCGGTCTCGAAGCCTTTTTGATAGCAGGGCCTGAGCCAGATAGGGTTGAAGCACATCCTCCGCCAGGGTGCTCAAGGGATTGTTTTGCAGGCCCATCAGACCCGCGTTCACCCTCACCACTTTCTGTAGACACAGGCAACGATCATTGACCGAGCGATCCTGTGCTTCGACAGCCATCAGCCTCTGTTTTTCAATCTCGTATCGTTCCATGCGTACACGTGAATAGGCTGGTTCCAGGGCGATGGCGGTATCTAACCGATCCACCGCTTTTTGCAAAAGGGCCGGATCGCCTTTGGCATTCTGCCTGATGTGGAGCCCGTCGAGCCGATAGCCGTCAAACTGCCAGTTCAGCCACAGACCGGCGAAGAGAATGAAGCCGATAGTCACAGCAAAGACCAGCCCCATCAGCGGACCGATGCCAAAGTAATGCCAGTCAATCAGAGTGTTTTCTTCCGCGACATTGTCGCGGTTGCCTCCCAGACCAACGAGATACCCGGCGGTAACGGCGAGTATGGCTGCCACTGCGGGAACGTGAATGCCAAACTTGCCGATGCTTTGCACAGCCAGCGTCAGGCAGGCGGCCCAGGCACCCAATATCAAGGCCTGTCTGCTTCCCCGTCGCCGGGTTTGCAGTGCTTGCCAGCCGGACCGTAGCACGAGCCAGATGAGGACCAGGGTCAACAGAAAGCGAATGAGTCCGCCTTCAACTAATGCTTCGACGTATTCGCTGTGGGCATGTGTGTGTGTGGTCGTTTGTTCAGCGCCAAGGGGGCGATAGAGAGGCTCAACGGTTTGAAAAGTGCCAAAGCCGGTGCCGGTGATGGGGAACTGCTTGAAGGCCTCATACGACGCTTTCCAGATGGTGAAACGACCATCCTGCGTCAAAAGGTCGTTCTCTAATCGTTGCACGGTCGGGGTCGCGCCGTACCACATGAGCAGAACGAAGGCAACCGCAGGAATGGCAAGGAACCACCAGATTCCCCGTGCCCCTCCCTTGCGCTGCCAGGCCAGGATGGCCAGAACCAATCCTACTCCCAACGCCAGGATGCCGCCACGAGAGAGACTTGCTAATACCGCGGTAATGCAGACGGTGATCGGTATCAGCAGCCACATGGCCTGAGGATGCTGGAGTATTTCGGACCAAAGGCTCACGGAATACCGGACTGGCATCTTCTGGCCGATGTCGGAAACGGCATAACTTCCCGAGGCACGCTGCAAGGTGGAAAGGAACAATCCCAGTCCCAGGAAGATGCAGAAGTTCACATAACTGCTGAAGTGATTACGATTGATGAACGTGCCAAAGGCAACACCTGGCACCTGGAAGCCGTAGATCACGTTGTCCAACCCGCGCATTTTCTGGACTAGGGCAAAGATCGACATGATGCAACCGTTGGCCACCATCACCCAGGCCAGACGCTTCAGACGTTCCGGCGTGGCCAGGTTGTGTCGCACGACAAAGAAAAGAGCCATGACGGCCAGGAGTTGCAGCAGCGAAAGCTGGGTGGCCCCGGGATAGAGGCTTACGGTCGAGCCCAGGGGGAAGGGAAGGTTTTCCTCGTCACCACCCATCATAGACTGTTCCTGCTGAGCGGGTAATAATGCGTCGTACAGTTTAACAGCTTCCGGCGAGATATATCGCAAGGTTGTGCGATGCATCGGGAGAAGGTACAGGCAGGAAATCAGAAAGAGCAGGACCAGCGTCAGGGAAACCCAACAGAAGTGAAGCGTCAGCTTCCAGCGCACCACCTGCTTGATCGCCCAAAGGAGGAGTACCAGAGCAATGCCGCAGCCGGCCAGTTGAATATGATTGGCTTGCGTGCCACCCAGCAGCCAGGGTGTGACGACAAGAATGAGGAGAATGATGCCTTCCATGGCTCCGTCAAGAATCGACTCGAAAGTGAAGCGAGAAGGCACGCCTCGGGCAGAGGAAAGTTGACTCGATGAGTTCTTAATCATGATGGTACGTTATGAAAACAAAAACCGCCCGCATAGAACACTATACGGGCGGCGCAGTAATCCGGGTTCATCGCGGAAAGCTTAGAGTCCCTGGAAGGTGAACACGTGGGGTGAGCTATTGTTCCAACTGCCGTTCGGCGGAGTACGCATGTAAGTGATCGTCAGAGAAAGCCGATACAAGCCCTGGCTCAAACGACCGGTCTTGGAAAAGTCGTCGAGACCGAAGCCCGTCCCCGGAGGAGCAGTCTGGCCGGCGGAGACACTATAAGGAGGGAAGTTGAACGGATCATTGGCGACACCGTAACGCTGAATCGTAATGGTCACGTTGATGCTGCCGTTATTGATGTACGAGAAGAAGCTGTGAGCGATACGGACAAACTCGAGAGCATTGGTGATCTGGAAATCACGAGTGGCAGTTACCGAGTATTTAGTGATGTTTGACGGAGGATCCACGAATCCCATGCCAATGGTCAGGCCATAGTTATTGGGATTGTCCGTAGAGTTTTGAGAAGCACCAGGCACTAAATTACCGGAAGGCGTGGTAGCAGTGAAATAGTTCCATGAGCCTAGAAAGGTTAGTGCCAGAGCAGGAACTGGTACCAGCAGGAGGAGAGCAAAAGCCAATCCCGCCATATTTCGAACGAGTCGTGTTTTGTTCATGGGACCTTCCACGCAAACGGGTTCTCTTGGCTGGATAGATACACTATCCCCCATAGGGAATAGCTTATAGCAGAAGAGGGCTGGTTGCAAAGTTCAAATTCACCGATTTCATCAATTATCTGGAATTTGTGCATACAGTAGAACAATCCCTGTGTCTGTTGTTTTGTGGGCAATTAACCATTTCACTGGCAGGATCGGTGTACTCATGGGGTCTGTCGCCATTCAATGCATAGGTCTGAAAAAGACCTATCCCGCCAAGCCGCCCGTGGAAGCCGTGCGGGGACTTGATCTTGTCATCGAGACCGGCGAGTGTTTCGGGCTGCTTGGCCCCAACGGCGCGGGCAAGACGACCACTATCGAAATCCTCGAAGGGCTGCTTGAACCGACCAGCGGCGAGGTCGAAGTTCTTGGCATGTCCTGGAAAGATGAAGGCGACCAGATTCGAGAACGGATCGGTATTTCGTTGCAGGAAACCAAACTCTCCGAAAAGCTCTCGGTTATCGAAACCGTTCGGCTTTTTCGCAGTTTCTACGCTCAGGGCATCACCGCCGAAGAAGCAGTCGAGGCGGTCAGCCTGCAGGAGAAGTCCAAGACCTGGATCAGCAAACTCTCCGGCGGGCAGAAACAACGGCTGGCGGTCGCCTGTGCCATTGTCGGTAAACCCGATCTGCTCTTTCTCGATGAACCAACCACGGGCCTCGATCCTCAATCTCGTCGTCAGTTGTGGGAAATCATCCAAGGCTACAAGGATCGGGGCAAGACCATTCTGCTGACTACCCATTACATGGATGAAGCGGAGAAACTTTGCGACCGGGTCGGCGTTGTCGATCAGGGCAAGCTCATCGCTCTCGGGCCGCCTCGACAACTGATCGATGAACTGGGCGGAGGACATGTTCTGGAGTTTGCTCTCGATCTTAATCAAGATGAAGATCAGGAGAAATTACGACAACTGCCTGCCGCCACCGAGGTGAGGAAGGAAGGAGAGCAGTATGCCATGGTCGTACAGGAGGTGCATGTCGCTCTTCCCGCTTTACTTGAATGGACTCGCCAGCAGAACCGAACCCTTACCTCATTAGCCACTCACACTGCCACGCTCGAAGATGTGTTTGTCAAGTTGACCGGTCGCCACCTGCGTGATGAAGAAGGAGCCAAATCATGACACCATCAACATCACGTTGGGAGCCGTTCAAGAACCTGGTCATGTGCCGGCTCAAAGAACATATCCGCGAGCCGGAAGCGATCTTCTGGGTGTATGGCTTTCCATTGATTATGACGCTTGTGCTGGGCATTGCCTTTCGGGAGAAGCCGAAAGACGATCCATTGCTGGTGGACATAGAGAACGGCCCGCATGCTGAATTTGTGAAAAAGGCTCTGGCTGCTCAGGGAGATCGATTCAAGGTGCAGCAGGGCACTTATGAAGAATGCCGGAAACGACTGCATCGTGGCAAGACCAGCCTGGTGATCCAAAGCGATCCAGTAAAGGGTACCACCCATCCTTATCAAATCACCTACTTATACGATCCTGTGCGTCCTGAAAGCAGTCTGGCAGAAAAGGCTGTAGACGAAGTGTTACAGAAAGCCGGTGGACGAACAGACCCTTTGAAAACCGGTTCCCAAGTCTTCTCGGAACAAGGCGGAAGGTATATCGACTTCCTTGTTCCTGGGTTACTGGGCATGGGCTTGATGGGTGGCGGACTCTTCGGCGTCGGCTTCGCCATCGTCGATATGCGGATTCGCAAGCTCCTCAAACGCTTCCTGGCAACACCCATGCGACGGCCCGACTTCCTGATGGCTGTGATGGCCAGCCGGTTTGCGTTCATGCTGCCTGAAGTGCTGATGCTGCTGATTTTTTCCTACTTCATCTTCGGCGTCACCAATATGGGCAGCTTCTGGCTGCTGCTGTTGTGCATCGCGCTGGGAGGCGTCACGTTTTCCGGCATCGGACTGCTCGTCGGCAGCAGGGCTAAGACACTGGAAGCGGCATCGGGTCTGATGAACCTGGTGATGCTACCCATGTGGGTGCTCAGCGGTGTCTTTTTCAGTTCGGATCGGTTCCCTGAAGTAGCTCAACCAGTTCATCCGCGCTCTGCCGTTGACGTTGATCAACGATGCCCTGCGTGCGGTGATGAACGAGGGGGCGGGGTTCTTCGATATCGGCTGGCAGTTACTCGGCCTGGTGATCTGGGCCGTCGTCACGTTCGTGATTGCCCTGAAGATATTCCGCTGGCAATAATAAGAAACCAGAAGCTAGGGGACAGATGTCAGTAGCGCTATTTGGCTTCTAGTAGCCCCTGATAAGGGGCGACCCAGCAGTAGCTGGCAGTGCTAACTGCCAGTTGGTAATTGGTCAAGCAACAGAGCCCCGCAAGGGGCGATTGGGTTGAGCATACGTTCCAATCGCCCCTAACGGGGCTCCTCGTTCAAAAATCCCGTCCAACTGGCAGCTTCGCAGCCAGCTACAACCGGGTCGCCCCTTATCAGGGGCTGACAATCATAATCCCTCTGCTAAGTGCGATTGAACACTACTTTCTAAGCAGCCACCCGGTCATCTGCCTGTGTTCTAGGCAGGTGTGACACTTCCTTACGCTGTGCATTCTGCAAGATGGCAAGATAAAGTGTTTCCATAAGTGCATGACTGATAGTTCTTTACGAATCAATCTGCCTTGAGGCACATCGAGGCAACGACTTTTGGCACGCCTGATGCTTTAACACTCAGCATCATCGAGGTGAATGTTGACTGCCGGGAGGGAGAGGCCTGTCAGTCAACATTCGCCTTGCTTGATAACAAGCAACGAGCCACGACTCGAACAGTTGTTGGGAGAGGCAACTGTTCCGAGTCGTGGCTCTACTTATGCGCACTGTTTGATATCAGCCGATCAGAATTGCAATGATGGAATTGGTTACCGATGGCTTGCCCAGCACGGATTTGATCTCCACCGTTCCGACGAAACGGGTGGGGCGACGCAGGTTGTCTTGTTCAATGTAGCCGTGAATGACGGCAATACTGCCATCGGGACTGACGCCCATCCCGGCAAAGGTGCCATCCGGGGCCACATCGCCGAGACTGGCAAATGTAACAGTCTGTTGTCCCTGGGTGAAACTCAGTTTCACAGTGAAAGTGTTGCTGGTGCCGTCGCTGATCTGAGCTGTGACAGTTCCCGCTGCTCCCGTATTGCTTTGGTAGCCTCCCGCGAAGTTGCCCCGCACGTTAGGCCGGGGGGTGTTGCCCAGTTGCATGGGGCGGAAGAAGAAAAGCGCGCCATCCTTCTTGCCTCCTGTCAGTGGCAGCGTTCCTGAACCGTACAGCCCGCCTGCCCCATAGCTGAACTTTTCCCACGTGGTGTGGAGCACCAGGGGGGTAGCAGCATTGGTGCCAACAATGGTGCAGATGCCGCTGGGAGAGATGGTTCCCCGCATGGGGAATCGTTGAGGCGTTGTGCCGGCCAGTGCGATTTCACTGGTGAGCCTTCCTAAATTGTCCTGCTCGATGTAAGGAAGAATGGCTGCAACGGGTGCGGATGTGCCCATGAGCTGAAAACCGCCCAAGTAGCTGCCTTGCAGGCTGGGAAAGACGGCACCCCAGGAAGGCGTGGTGGATATGGCCAACACGCAAAGCAGGGTGAGCATTCGCTTGAGATAAAACATAGCAGACCTCAATGAAAAAGATGCAAGTACGTTGCGACGGTGCTGAGCATTCTCAGCTAAAACCAGTACTGCCAAACAATGAGCTCGATTAACTGCGATTGTTGGTTTTGCTCCAAATCGCTGCTACAATGAAGCAGTTAGACCTGCCTCTTGGGAGATACACCGTGTTCTGTTGTCCTGTTGTCAAATCCGTGGTGATGCTGGGTGGGCTGGCTGTGATGGGCTTCGCCGGTTGGGAAGCTTCCAGCTACTTCTCGTGCTGTCATCAAGATCAATCGGTTCCCTATCAGTTGAATGGTCCCAGCGAGGGTTGCTGCGATACTGAAGGTGGCGGCTCCTGCTGTAACGCTCCCAGTCGTGCTGGGTTGGTAGCTAGCAAGCCTGCGACCACAACTGAAGATTGCTGCGAGAAAGAAGAGACCGGCATTCCAGTCTCCACGAACAATGCCGCCGCAGAAGGTTGGACGACGGTCAAAGGGCAGGTTGTTTTCGGTGGTGACACCATCCCAAAAGCTGAAGAGAGCAAAGTGACCGCTGATCAGGCTCACTGTCTCGCCAAGGGGCCGTTGCTCGACAAGGTCTGGAACGTCAACCCCAGCAACAAGGGGTTAGCCGGAGTCGTGGTCTTCATCCTGCCCGAAAAGGACGAGAAGCTTCCCGTGCATCCCGATCTGCAGACTCCCAAGCCCTTCACACTCGATCAGCCCTACTGCGAGTTCACTCCTCGTGTCTTCGCCGTGCAGGCTGGGCAGACGTTGAACGCCAAGAATCCTGACCCGGTGCTGCATAACGTCGTCATCAAGGGTCTGAAGAACGATCTCAATGTTCAAATCCCGTCAGGCAGCGAGAAGCCGCTCAAGCTGGTAGCCGAATCCAATGCTATCACGGTGGCCTGTGGCTCGCACCCCTGGATGAAGGGCTTCGCCTGGTGCTTCGATCATCCCTACTTCGCCGTGACCGATAAGGATGGCAAGTTCGAGATCAAGAACGTCCCCGCAGGCAATCGCAAGATCGTCATCTGGCACGAGACAGGTTACCTGCCCGGGTACAGCAAGCGCGATCAGAAGACGCTGAACCTCGCTGCCGGGGCGACAGTGGATGTGGGCAGTGTCAAAGCGATGCCAAAATAGTGCTCAGTGCTTGGTTCTTAGTGCTCAGTCCTGAGTGTGTATCGCTCAGGACTGTTTTGTTTGAATCATGTTCCACCAATTCAGCACTGAGAACTGAGCACTGAGCACTCTATTCACTATGCTATCCGATAGCCCAGAGTCTTCGAGGTAGCCCATGACCACCGTGGATAATCCGAGATCAGCCGGCACGAGCCAGGCCCCTATCCACACGAAATCGAAATTTACCTGGATACGCAAGCATCTCCTCACTCTCGAAGAACTCGACCCGGTCGAGATCGAACTCATTCTCGACACCGCTGCCGGCTTTGCTGAAGTCAATCAACGCATTCGCAAGATCGTTCCGGTGCTCAAGGGCAAGGCTGTCGTCAATCTCTTCTTCGAACCCAGTACCCGCACCAAGACCAGTTTCAGCCTCGCCGCCAAGCGTCTCTCCGCTGATACAGTCGATTTCACCACGACCAGTTCAAGCCTGAGCAAGGGCGAAACATTTATAGACACAGCCAAGAACATCGAAGCAATGGGCATGGACATCATGGTCATCCGCCATGCCACCAGCGGGGCACCGCTGCTGCTGAGCCAGCATGTCAAAAGTGGTGTCATCAATGCGGGCGATGGTGCTCATGAGCATCCGACCCAGGGCCTTCTCGATGCCTTCACCATCCGCCAGCGCAAGGGCAAGATCAAAGGGCTGACCGTCGGTCTCGTCGGCGACATCGCGCACAGCAGAGTGGCCCGCAGTAATATCCACGCCCTCACTAAGCTCGGTGCCCACGTCATCGTCTGTGGTCCGCCGACGCTGATCCCGCACGACATTAAGAAGATGGGTGTTGAGGTCGAATACAATCTTGATCGCCTGCTGCCCCGGCTCGATGTGGTCAACCTGCTCCGCATCCAGTTTGAACGCCAGCGGAACGGCCTCTTCCCATCTATCGGCGAATATGCCGCCCTCTACGGCATGAACGGTGCCCGGATGAAGCTCTGTAAACCCGACACTCTCATCCTCGCCCCCGGCCCCATCAACCGTGGCATCGAAATGACCCCCGAAGTCGCCGACGGCGATAACTCCGCCATCCTCGATCAGGTCACCAACGGCGTCGCCGTCCGCATGGCGGTGCTCTATCTGTTATGTGGCGGGCAGATGAGTGAGTTGGAGTAAGGTCTGGTTCCCCCCCTTTCCAAGGGGGAGTTAGAGGGGGTAGTTTCGGGGGAGCAGAACCCCACCCAACCTCCCCTTGGTAAGGGGAGGAGTTTTCAGGTTCTCCCACTTTTCAAGGGGGAGTTAGAGGGGGTAGTTTCGGGGAGCAGAACCCCACCCAACCTCCCCTTGGTAAGGGGAGGAGTTTTCAGGTTCTCCCCCTTTCCAAGGGGGAGTTAGAGGGGGTAGTTTCGGGGGAGCAGAACCCCACCCAGCCTCCCCTTGGTAAGGGGAGGAGTTTTCAGGTTCTCCCCCTTTCCAAGGGGGAGTTAGAGGGGGTAGTTTCGGGGGAGCAGAACCCCACCCAACCTCCCCTTGGTAAGGGGGAGGAGTTTTCAGGTTCTCCCCCTTTTCAAGGGGGAGTTAGAGGGGGTAGTTTCGGGAGAGCAGAACCCCACCCAGCCTCCCCTTGGTAAGGGGAGGAGCCAGACGAATCGGAACCACACTATGACCCGTATCTTCAATCGAGAGGATGAAAAAGACCTGCGGCGTGGTTTGCGAAAAACGATGCCACCCGCTGAAGTCATTTTGTGGCAGCGACTCCGTGGACAACAACTCGGATACAAGTTTCGACGACAATACAGTGTGGGATCGTATGTCATCGACTTCTATTGTGCACAAGAGAAACTAGCCATCGAGTTGGATGGTGAGAGCCACTATGTTGAAGGTGCATCAGAACGAGACAAGAAACGGCAGGAATTCATCGAAGAGTTCCATATTCGCTTCCTTCGATTCACCAATGTCGATATCTATGACAACATCGAAGGTGTATTGCAGGTGATCGTGGAGACATTGAGATATAGTTCTCCCCCTTACCGAGGGGGAGTTAGAGAGGGTTGAGCCTCCGCGGAATTAACCCCACCCAACCTCCCCTTGGTAAGGGGAGGAGCCAGACAAACCCAGGACCAAGCTTCATGCCCGTAACCACAACCCTCATCACCGGCGGCCGTGTGATCGACCCCAGCCAGCGGCTCGATGGCGTCTCCGACGTCTGGCTCCATGGCGACAAGGTGCTCCACGTCGGCTCCCGGCCTGATCTGAAAGCTGATCACACGATCAACGCTCAGGGCAAGATCGTGACGCCGGGGTTGATCGATATCCACGTTCACCTGCGAGAGCCGGGGCGGGAAGAAGACGAGACCATCGCCACCGGGGCTGCTGCGGCTCTTGCCGGTGGCGTCACTTCTGTCGCCTGCATGCCCAACACTGAGCCGCCCATCGATAGTCAGGCGAGTGCTGAGTTCGTGGTGCTGCAGGCCAAGCGGGCTCGGCAGGCCCATGTCTTTCCCATCGGCTGCGTCACCAAGGGCCGCAAGGGGGAAGAACTCGCTGAGATGGGCGGCCTCGTCGCCGGCGGAGCGGTGGCTTTCACTGATGATGGCGCTCCGGTCAAGAGTGCTGAGATCATGCGGCGGGCGCTCGAATACTGCCAGATGTTCGACAAGCCGGTGCTCAACCACTGCGAAGACCTCGACCTCTGCAAAGATGGCGTGATGAATGAGGGCGAGTGGTCGATGAAGCTCGGCCTGCGTGGCTACCCTGCCGCTGCCGAAGATATCATGGTCGCCCGGGACATCATCCTCGCGGAACTCACCGGCGGCGATCTGCACGTGTTGCACATCTCCTCTGCCGGCTCGGTCGATCTGATTCGCCGCGGGAAAGAGAAGGGGGTGAAGGTCAGCGGCGAAGCCTGCCCGCACCACTTCCTGCTGACCGATGAATGCCTGCGGAGCTACGACAGCAACTTCAAGATGTCGCCACCGCTGCGAACGAAGAAGGATATCGCTGCCATCATTCAGGGCTTGAAAGATAACGTGATCGAGGTTCTCTGCACCGATCACGCCCCGCACGCTGTCGAAAAGAAACTGCGTGAACTCGATCAGGCACCCAATGGCATCGTCGGTGTCGAGACGTTTCTGCCGCTGTGCATCAAAGGGTTGGTCGAACCGGGCCATCTCACCTGGAGCCAGATGATCGAAAAGATGACCTGCAACCCGGCTCGCATCTTACGTCTTCCCGGTAAAGGCTCCCTAAAACCGGGCATGGACGCCGACGTGACGATCATCGATCCAAAGCTCCAGTGGACGATCTACCCGGAAGAGTTCAAATCGAAGAGCCGAAACAGTCCGTTCAAGGGGTGGGATGTCACTGGGCGAGCGGTGACGTCGATTGTGCATGGCGAAGTGCGGTATCAGTTAGAGTTGCCATCACGCTCCGCGTGATGGTCTGCCCTGCAATCGCTTGCAAAGTGATCATTAACCCTGCAAGTCGCACCATCACGCGGAGCGTGATGGCAACCATGAAGACAATCCAGACCGCGAACCTTGCTTTCACTCGCTGGTCATTTAGAATGGTATTCCTGAGCTTTTCGCCGTGATGCGGTGGAAGCAGCAGGCCTCCCAGCCGGAGTGGTGAAATTGGCAGACACGCTAGCTTGAGGGGCTAGTGGCCGCAAGGTCGTGCAGGTTCAAGTCCTGTCTCCGGCACTCACATCTCGTTCCCAGGCTCTGCCTGGGAACGCACTGTATCCGAGGCTCCGCCTCGATGAATATACTGTAACAAAACAACAGCACCGTTTATCACCATCGAGGCAGAGCCTCGATGGCAGTGTGTTCCCAGGCAGAGCCTGGGAACAAGGTGCTCGTCTTATTCTGGCTACTGACTCCTGGCTTCTGGCTCCTATTTTCATGCTCACTTACGATTTCGACATCATTGTTGTTGGTGCCGGTCATGCGGGGTGTGAGGCGGCGTTGGCTGCTGCTCGGATGGGTGCAAAGACGGCGCTGCTGACCATGAACTGCGATACCGTGGGGCAGATGAGTTGCAACCCGGCCATCGGGGGCGTGGGCAAGGGGCAGTTGGTGCGGGAGATCGATGCCCTTGGCGGCGAGATGGGGAAGAACACCGACCGGGCAGGCATCCAGTTCCGGGTGCTGAACCGTTCCAAAGGCCCGGCGATGCATGGGCCACGGGCGCAGTGTGATAAGAAGCTCTATCAGTTCTCCATCAAGGAGGTGATCGAGAATCAGGAGAACCTGACACTGCGGCAGGAGATCGTTGAACAAATTCTCACCGAAGTGCGAGCGGGGGGCGTTAGCCCCCTGAGTGTGACAGGCATCCTCTGCAAGGGTGACACCCTCTACCGGGCGAAAGCGATCATACTGACGACAGGCACTTTTCTCCAAGCAATCATGCACACCGGCGAAGCGAAGGTTGTCGGGGGTAGAGCAGGGGATGGTGTTTCGCTCGGTCTTAGTGAAAGCCTCACCGCCGGTGGCTTTGAACTCGCCCGCTTCAAGACCGGCACCCCGTGCCCGCTCAATGGTCGAACCATTGATTTTGCGGGGCTGGATGTGCAGCCGGGCGATGCGGAGCCGGTGCCGTTTAGTTTCAGCACGAGCAAGATCACATCCCCCCAAATGGTGTGTCACATTACGTATACCAATGAGAAGGTGCATGACCTGATCCGGGCGAACCTGCATCGTGCCCCCATGTATAGCGGGCAGATCAACAGCCGGGGGCCACGGTATTGTCCGTCGATTGAGGACAAGATCGTTCGCTTCGCTGACAAGGATCGGCATCAGCTTTTCCTCGAACCAGAAGGCAGGCACACCCGCGAATACTACGTCAATGGTATCAGTACCAGCCTGCCCAAGGATGTGCAGGAACAGATGCTTCGCCTGATCCCCGGCTTGGAGAAGGCGGAGATCATGCGGTTTGGCTACGCTGTCGAGTATGACTACGCTCCGCCGCACCAGTTGCAGGCGAGCCTGGAGACGAAGAAGATCGCCGGCCTCTACTTCGCCGGCCAGATCAATGGCACCACGGGGTATGAAGAGGCGGCAGGGCAGGGGCTGCTCGCTGGGATGAACGCTGCGTTGAAGTTGCAGGGCAAGCCGCCCTTGGTATTGGATCGCAATCAGGCCTATCTCGGCGTACTGATCGATGATCTGGTGACGAGAAGCGTTGATGAGCCGTACCGCATGTTCACGTCACGGGCGGAGTATCGGCTGGCACTGCGTCATGATAATGCCGACCGCCGACTGACCCGCATTGGCCGGCAGGCGGGGCTGGTCAGCAACGACGATTGGCAGTGTTATCAGGGGAAGGAAGAGTTGATTGCCACCATTCAAAAGGAAGTCGAAAGCTTGCGACATGAGGGAATTACTCTTGCCCACTGGATCAAACGGCCCGGCACGACGTGGGAGATGTTGTGTGGTTGGGTGCCTGAACTGAGGAAGTTCGAGGAGATGGGGGCGACTGCTTCTACTCAGGGGGCTGACGCCCCCCGCTCGCACATAGAATTAAGCATCCCTCGTTTGGCGATTGAACAAGTCATGCTCGAAGGCTTCTACGCCGGTTACATCCAGAAACAGGAAATCGGCGTTGCTCGTCATGCCCGGCTCGAAGAAAAACGCATTCCGGAGCAGTTCGACTTCAACAAGATGACACATCTGCGAGCTGAGGCTCGAGAGAAGTGGCTGCGGATACGACCGACGACGGTGGGGCAGGCGAGCCGGGTGACGGGGATTACCCCGGCGGATGTGGCACTGCTGGTGATGGGGTTGGAGGGGACCTAAGAAACAGCTATTTATTATTCTCACCTTTCGGAGGCACCGCCGGCCTGAGTTCTTTGATGACCTTTTCGCATCTCCATCGAAGATCATCACGATAGTAAACATTGGGGGGCATCTTATTGAGATATTGCAGGATCTCTTCAGCGATGGACAGCAATTCCTTTCGTTCGTTCAAACTCATTTCACGCATCATGGGTTTGTTGTCGATAAAGTTCATCAAGAATCCGCATACTGATCCCCACAGTTCGATGAAATATTCGTAAGGCGGCGGGGGTTTCTCCTTCGGATCACGCCAGCCTACGGCTGCTCGTTGCAGTGCTTTGAGCAAAGCAGTTGGATCGAAAATGCTGATGACTTGTTTGTCATGAGCTAGTTGCTGATCATAGTTCTTTTGAAAAGCTTCGAGCATCTTCACTGTTTGATCTTCTAACTCAGGTGTGACTTTGCGACTTTTCTGAATGAAATCGAGCAAAAGGTTTCGGTCCTCAACAAGGCTTTGCCAGGCAATGTATGATAACAACGGATACTTGGGGTGCCTCTCAGATAACAAAGAACACATAGCTTGTGTTCTCTTCAATGTGTCCTTTTCAACAAGTGCAACGTCAAACCGATTACGGACCTCAAGAATGTCTTTGATGGCTTCTCTGGCCTTGCTTTCACTGAGAAAGACCTGCTGCATGGAATACCCGCCCGCAAATGAATCAGCATGTCTGGAGTAAACAACATCCTCCTCAATCCATGCCACTGAGATATCCATTTGGGTTTTCGATAAGCCGAACATACCATCACGATTGGCTGCGAGCCATTCTTCACGTCGCCCGTTTTCAATGCGCCAGGGATACTCCATTCGACGAAGAAACAGGATCATTCGCTGACCTGTGACAGCGCAAGGAACCGTCTTTTTCCCGAAGAGCTCCGAGGTGCGGCGTTGCTTATCCTCTGCAAAGATAGCTAACTCTGGAATCCAGATGGTATCGTCTTTCTTTAAGTTCCCTTTCAACGATTCGAGAACGGTGAAGCTGCCATCAAAGGTTTTGGTAATTCGAGCAACCACGATGTGCGATGAAAACCAGATACTGCTGACTGGGTTAAACGAAGGACTGGGAGGTACCGAGCAGAATGCTGGAACAGCCAGTAACACATAACAGAGGATAGCTATGATTGATTTCAACATTAGTGAGCTCCCTGCGCCAGATAGTAACACAAGAGTATCTGCAATGCCAGAAAACCGAAAGGATCGAAACGCACTCGAAAGCCGTTGCTCCGCGACTTAAACACGAATACCGGAGGTTACAGAAATATATTCGCAATCCCTTCATTTCCTTAGTACACTCGGACGACCTCAACTTCATACTGCTAAATACAGGAGCCTTCTCATGTCTATCCTCTGGTGCATCTTGATCGGCATTGCCGCGGGCTGGTTGGCGGGGCAGATCATGAAGGGGGGCGGGTACGGCTTGATAGGCGATCTGGTACTGGGGCTGATTGGCGGGCTGATCGGTGGTTGGATATTTGGCGAGTTTGGAATCGTTGGCATCGGGTTACTGGGGCAATTAATTGTCGCCACTGTGGGGGCCATCATTCTGGTGGCTGTCGTACGGCTGATCAAACGGGGAGCATGAGATTCGGTTGAATGTTTTGAGGGTTGTGACAGTGTCATTCAATTAATTGGATGGCCCTGTCGTTAGTTCACATGGCTTCAGGCGCTTTCCCAGGTTGCTGAAACGGTACCGTTTACCAGCGGCAACAGACTATTCCTGGTAGTTCAATCTTTTTTTCACTTTTTCTTACTTTTCAGTTGTACACTGCTCCGCGCTCAATTAGATTGTGGCTCAAGAGACCCCATCTGAGTTACAGAGGTGCGCTATGTATGCCCGCAAAGTTTTGACATCTTGCCTACTCAGCCTGGCGTGCTGCGTTTCGATCTATGCACAAGGGTACACAGGAAATCTAACCTTCGTTCAGGCCAGCAGTAACCTGGCGTTTTCAGGAGACTTGAGCTTTCCTCCTCTTGGAATACCTTTCACTCCCTTCACTGCTCAAGCAGGTCCACCTGCACCACCAGCTTCCATGACGACTTCGTACACAGGTACGGTGAACATCACAATTGATTTAACGACTGGTGCGATAGTGTTTAATGGTGCATCGGCTGTTGCTGCTATTTCAGGCAATTGGACGCCAGATGCATTGCTTACCCTGGCTCCTGGACCTGCAAATTATGGCATCAATCATGCGGGCACTGGCACCACCGCAGCCATTCGCAATCTGTCCATGACCATGACCTCGGGCTACCTCGCTCTAACGGGCGGTCCCGGAAGTTACAATTTTGGTTCGACTCAAACCCTGGCTTATCTGCCGGGCGGTAGTCTTGATTACAATTCAAGTCTTCTAGGTGCAGCTCATAGTCCATTGTCAGGGAGTGTAGCCAATACGAATCCCACTGCCGGCACGCTGACCAATTTAGGCAATGGCTCATTCACACTCTCTTTGCCTTTTGATGCAAAAAGCCTGATTACCTCCAGTGGTGTCACGATTGGTCACACCGATCTAAATGGAACCTTGTTTGCTACTGGCACCCTGGTCGCCATTCCCGAACCGACGACCTATGCACTGATTGGTCTGTCCCTCGGTATGGCCGGCTACTTCTCTTATCGCCACAAGAAGCGCCTCAAGAACCTGGAAGAACAGAAAGTCGTCGTCTAATTCTGTTGACCGCATTGAAGCGTTTCTCATCGGGCCTGTTTATCAGGCCCGAGTTCGTTTCTACGGCTGTTTCACTCGTTGCGAAATGGGCAACCTGGGGACTTCAGGCCGGCCAGCGATACCTCGGCTTGACACTATTCCCCCCTCTTGGCATATCCCCCCGGCGACGATGGTCTGCCTAGAGACCAACCCCAGGGAAGGGTCGTCACGGGAGGGAGTCCGCGCTTGGCTTGGATGTGGGCACGCTTGCCCAAGGCTTTCCTGCTACTGTTGTTCATCAGCCTGGTCATTACCACCGGCTCCGCTCAGGATGCGCCTTCTACCGCAGATAAGCCGATCACCGTCTATGCTGATATGGTTCAGGGTTGGGATGAAGGCGAGTATCACGGACTGTATGCCAAAGGAAACGTCAGCATTGAACGGGGCCTGACTCGTATCAAGCTTAAAGATGCTTATGTCTGGGTCAGTCGGGCACAGGACAATCAACCGGTCAGGGCCATTATCTATGGCGAAGGCGGCATCACGCTGGAAGAGAACAGCAAGCCCAAGCGCACGCTGGAACGCATCAGCCTGCACTGGAACACCGGCGGCGAGATGCGCATCATCGCTCCGGACAAGAAGTCTGGGCAGCCCGAAGCAGGTGATGCTGTCTATCAGCGTGCCCGCCAGGTGCTGCTCATGCCCCCGTGCTGGAAAGCGTATCGACGAACACGACTGCCATTACCGTGCCGCCCACGCTCCAGGAACAACTACCTTTACCAGGGGTCGCCGGCAAGCCCGCCACCAAGCCCACTACCCAGGTAGTCAAGCAGCGTGACTTTGCGCAGGATCCGATCAGTCCGTCCACCGATGTATCCAACATTCTGAACCGCTCCAGCACGCTTGGCTTGTCGTCGCGCACTTCATCGCCCTACCAGTATCGTGTGCTTCCCAGCAAGCCGGGCGAAACGATGGTCATGATCTGGGGAGGCATTACGCTCTATGCCGGTGATGAAAACAGCATCATCGATATCAGCGCGGACAGGGTAGTTCTCTGGGCCAAGGGCATTTCCAGCGCCCCCGGGCAGGGTATGCCCAACTTCGCCAACTTCCGTAAGGAACAGATTGAAGTTTATCTCGAAGGCCATGTCGAAATCCGCTATCGCCGATTGAACGGCCCCAGTGCCGGTGTCGATCAATTGGTGCTGGCGGATCGAGGCTACTACGATCTGGGCCGCAACACCGCCTTGCTCAGCAAGTGCGAACTGATTTACCGACTTCCTGGTATGACTGTTCCAGTCTACGTGCAGGGCGCCGAAGTCAGGCAACTCGATCTCAACAACTTCGAAGCAAACGATGCCGCTTTCTTTGCGAGCAGGCTGCCGAGCGATCCTGATCTGAAAGTAATGGCCGGCACTTTCCGGGTGGAGTTGCGTGAAGCAAAGCTCGGCGGGGCCTTTGGCGGCAACGCTTTCGATCCCATGAAGGGCGATACACTCAAAGACGCTCAACTGATGGGCTCGGCGGACAACGTGCAGTTCCGTTTCATGGATGTGCCTGTCGGCGGGTTGCGTCATGTCGAAGGTGACTTGCGCGATCCTTTGGGACCCTTCGAAGGCGTTCGCTTTGGCACCGATCAGATCTTCGGCACCGGTCTGGCTCTTCAGTTCGATGGGTTGGAAATCTTCGGCATTGATAAGCCGCCCAACACCCGGTGGAACATCGATCCACTCTATTACAGTTACCGTGGTTTTGGCCTGATCAGCGAGTTTCAGACTACCGGCGTGGGGCTGTTCGGCTTTCCTGGCCGGTACGATACGTTCATTCGCGGCCATATTCAACAGGATTACTCACCAGTCGATACGCTCTCCACCAATCGCATTGAGGCAGTGCCTTCGGACCTTCGAGGCTTATTGACGCTCCGCCATCGTCAGGAACTCGACGAACACTGGACCTTCCAGACCCAAGTAGGTTATCAAAGCGATCGCAACTTCTACGAACAATTCTGGAAACGACAGTACGATGAAGACTTGCTTCAAGCTACCTATGCACAACTGAGATACCAGAACGAACAGTTTGCCATGAGCGCGCTCATTCAGCCTAACCTTCGTCCCTGGGTGAACGAGTCAGCGGCGTTGCCTCGGGGCGATGCCTGGCTGGTGGGGCAGGACTTGTTCAACACGCTGACCTATTTCGGCCATGCCAGCGCCGGGTACTATCGGTTCAATACCACCAGTGATCTGGGGCCGGCGTACTTTGCGACGCCGTTCCCGACCGAGTTTGATCGCTACCACCTGCTGCCGCCTTCGAGCGATATGCCACACAAGGAATCGTTCAACCTGGCACGCTTTGACATTATGAACGAGCTCGATCTACCTCTGCATCTGGGTGTGCTGAACCTCACGCCTTATGGCGTAGCCGACGCTGCCTACTATTCCACGATGATGGACAACAGTGATGGCGGACGCTTCTGGTACGGGTATGGCGCTCTGCGCTCAACTGGGGTTTAACCGGCTGTACGACAATGTGCAGAGCGATTTCTTCAATGTCCGGGGCGTCAATCACAAGGTCAGTTTGGAAGCGGACTATCGCTGGACGCAGAGCAACGTCGATTTCCGCCGTCTGCCTTTGATTGATCGGTTGGATGACGATCCGACTGATCAGGCCCGTCGTGACTTGCGAATCTATCGTCTTCAGAACATGATCAATCTGAATCTGGCTACCTCGCCTCTGTACGATCCGCAGCTTCTGGCGTTACGCAAAGGATACCTGGGATCACCGGATAATCTCGACGATATGCAATATCTCCGCTTCGGCGTTCGGAACCGCTGGCAGACCAAGCGGGGAGTGGAAGAGGCGGAGCGCACTGTCGACTGGATCAGTTTCGATGTCTTTGCCACCTGGTTCCCTGATCAGGGTCGGGATAATTACAATCACCCGTTCGGCCTGATCGATTACGACTTCCGCTGGCAGATCGGCGATCGCACCAGTTTCCTCGCTCAGGGCACGGTAGACCCCTTTGATGGCGGGGGACGCAGTTTCAACGCCGGCGTGTTGGTGGAACGAACCGAGCGGCTACGCTTCTATTTTGGCTACTACAACCTCTATCCGGTCGGCACCAATGCCTTTGTGCATAGCGTCAGTTATGTGATCAATCCCAAGTACTCGGTCACCTGGGCATCGTCCTACGATTTTGGCGGCTCGCGCAACCTGGGCCAGTCGTTCCTGATCACACGCACCGGTTCTGATCTGCAGGTGAGCCTGGGCCTGGGCTGGGATCCACTCAGAAACAACTTCAACGCTTCGTTTGAAATCTATCCAACAGCGTTGGGACAGACCCGCCACATGAGAGCGATGGCCCCGGGGTTGGCACAGTATGACCCGAGCACGGTGCCGTATTAGTAGATGTGGCTTCTTGCCACTTCAGCTACACCTGCAACACCCCCGTCTTGAACGGCTTGCCTTCATCAATGCGGGTGGCCACCTGGAAGGCTTCAATCAATACTTCACGGGTATGTTGCGGATCAATGATGCCATCCACCCACAAACGTGAGGCGGCGTAGCGGACATCGGTCTTGGCATCGTACCCCTCTTTCACTTTCTTACGGAGTGCTTCGAGCTCATCCGCTTCGGGGTTCTTCCCTTGTCGTTTCAAGGCCCCTACCTGAACCTCTAGCAGAGTATTTGCAGCCTGAGCGCCGCCCATGACGGCATACTTGCACGTCGGCCACGCAAAGATAAATCGGGGATCGAACGCCTTGCCGCACAGGGCATAGTTGCCGGCACCGTAGGAGCCGGCGAGGATGACGGTGATCTTGGGCACCACGCTGTTGGAGATGGCGTTGACCAGCTTGGCTCCAGCCTTGATGATGCCTGCTTGTTCGGAATCACGCCCGACCATGAAGCCGTTGACATCCTGCAAAAAAAGCAGGGGAGTGCGAGTCTGGTTGCAATCCATGATGAAGCGGGCAGCTTTGTCGGCGGCATCGACATAGATCACACCGCCGTACTCCAGTGCGCCCTTGGAATTCTTGCTTCGCTTTCGCTGGTTAGCGATGATGCCTACCGGCATGCCGCCGATCTTGCCGTAGCCACACACCAGCGTTTGGCCGAACTCCGCCTTGTACTCGTCGAAGACGCCGGCATCAACGAGGTGGCCGGTGATCAGTTCCTTGACGTCGTACTCCTTGCGGCCTTCGATATCGAGGATGGCATCGATACCATCGGCGTTCTTCAGTGGCCCTTCGTACTTCGTCTTCGGCATAGCATAGGTTTCGGGCAGCAGTGCAACTAATCGGCGAAGGCGGGTAATGCAGGCTTCATCGTTCTCTTCACGGAAGTCAATCGTGCCTGAGATCGAAGCGTGCATCTTGGCTCCGCCCAGTTCTTCATGCTCGACCTGTTGACCGATGGCAGCCTTCACCAGGGCCGGCCCGGCGAGATAGAGGCCGGAGCCTTCGGTCATGAGCAGCTTATCGCACAGCACGGGGAGATAGCCGCCGCCTGCCACGCAGTTGCCCATGATGGCCGAATACTGGGGGATGCCTTCAGCGGAGAAGACAGCATTGTTGCGGAAGATGCGGCCAAAGTCGTCCTCATCGGGGAAGACTTCATCCTGCAAAGGCAGAAAGACGCCTGCGGAATCGACAAGATAGACCAGTGGCAGGTGATTACTGTGAGCGATGCGTTGGGCACGCAGCACCTTCTTAGCGGTCATGGGGAAAAAGGCGCCGGCTTTCACTGTGGCATCGTTGGCGATGATCATCACCCGGCGGTTCTCGATGGTGCCGACCCCGGTGACGACTCCTGCGGAAGGCGCGCTGCCCCATTCCTCGTACATGCTCCACCCGGCCCAGAGGCCGAGTTCCAGGAACTTCGGATTGTGGCCATCCTGATCGCACAGTTTGGCGATGCGTTCACGAGCGGTGAGCCGCCCTTTTTCGTGTTGTCGTTCTATCGCTTTCTTGCCGCCACCCAGTTGTATCGTTGCCGCTTCTTCGTTAATCTTGTTGACCAGATCACGCATCGGAGAAAGTCCTCAATAGTGCATGGCTCTTGATAGTGGGTGGCGTGAGTTTAGCCAGTGGATGAAGGTAGTTGTCGGTGAGCGGCTGAACGTCAGTTCGCTGTGATTGTTGACAGAACTCCAGCACCAGATTAGCATACAATCGTGTGCAAATAGGATGCGAGGTAGCCATGCTTAACCTGACCCGTGACATTCGTTCATTGAGCGAGTTCAAAAGAAACACTCCTGAAATGATGAAACGACTGCGGACCACAGGACAGCCTGTGGTGTTGACGATCAATGGGAAAGCCGAGTTGGTTGTGCAGACTACTGAAGGATATCAGGAACTACTGGAGATGATCCAGCGTCAAGAAAATATGCAGTTCATAGAGAAGAGTCGTTCTCAAGTTGAAAAAGGTAAGTTCAAACCAATGCGGCAAGTGGTTGAGAATTTAGGTGTGAAGAAGAGGAAGTGATCCTTGTCATGACTGTATTCATTTCCGATATGGCTAGTGGCGAAGTGGAACAAGCCTATGATTGGCTGGCCAAACGGTCACTTTACGCAGCTACCAGGTGGAAAGCCGGATTACTACTGTCCATTAAGAAGTTGGAGACCTTGGCTGAGAGCTGTCCATTGGCTCCAGAGGCCTCAGATTTAGGTTTTGAACTCCGACAACTTATCCACGGAAAGCGTCGAGGTAGATACCGCATACTCTTTGAAATACGTGGTGACGAAGTGTATGTACTACGGGTTCGCCATGGAGCTCAAGACCTCCTTGAATAAGAGAAGTGGTGATACATGCCTCAAGAACGCCTCACTCCCGCCTCGGCCCTCGCCACCCTGGCTCAACAGTCCAGTCGTGAGTTCGTCTCCCTCTTCAAGCACGGTTCGCTCGAAGTCGAAATCTATCAGCCCAAAAAAGTAGATAAACAGAAGCCGCACAGTCGGGATGAGATCTACGTCGTCATCTCGGGCACCGGGACGTTCGTGAACGGCGATACTCGGCTGCCTTTTGAGCCGGGGGAAGTCCTCTTCGTTCCTGCCGGGGTGGTGCATCGGTTCGAGGACTTCACCGAGGACTTTGCAACGTGGGTGTTCTTCTATGGCCCCGAAGGTGGAGAGTAGTGATGCTCGAACTGCGGCCTAACTGCGAATGTTGTGATCGAGACCTGCCTCCCGATTCCAGGGAAGCTCGCATCTGTTCTTTTGAATGCACGTTCTGTCAGAGTTGTGCCGAGGGGAAGCTGGCGGGGCAGTGTCCCAATTGTGGCGGCGAACTGGTGCGTCGTCCGGTTCGACCAGTCAGCAGACTGGAGAAGTATCCAGCTTCATCAAAGCGTGTCGTGAAACCTGCTGGGTGTGCGTAAAGCTGATGTGCTAGATTCGTTCGCCCACGGTAGCGTCCAGTGCTTGTCGCCGTCGTCGTCTGAAGTACCAGGCACCGATGCCAACTACGACCGTGCTGCCCGCCAGAAGTGCCCAAGTGGCTGGCTCCGGCACCGCGAACAGCGCTACATCAAAAGTATACCGGTAGAACGCGCTCGAAACGGGGACATTCCCGGCAGCGAGGACGCCGCTGAACTGAAAGTCGATGTTGTAGATACCGGCGCGGAGAAACCCATGTTGAAGAAATTCTGCGTCCCGGAGTAGTTGAACGAAGTCAGCCCGGTGGCAGTGGCCAGGATCGGCGTGGCGGTAGTGCCGACCGCTGAGTTCGGCGTGTTATCGTTGCCGTAGTAGGAGAACTCGCCTGGATTGGTGATGCCTGTCGTTGACATGGTGACTGTCAGAGTATGATTCAAAAACGAGTTGCGCAGTTCAGGTCCCAGGGCGATGCCCATCATCAATTGGGGAGTAGGGCCTCCCTCTGGTGTGCCATTCTGCGGGGTAGCACGGAATAATTGTCCCCCAGCGACGCCGATGAACCCCCAAGTGCCATTGTCGGCGGGACGGGTAAACAGGTGTTGCGGCCCGGCGACGTGGAAGGTCGCTCCGCCGGTGGCATTAAAGGTGTATCGCGGCGGGTTGGACAAGCTGACGGGAGAAGGCAGATAGGAGACAAAGTTCAATTCATCGTAGATCTGTACGTCCCAGGGATTAGCGTTTGTAGATAGGTAAGACACTTGAAGGAATTCAAACATTCCTGAAGAAAGGACAGTCGCTTGACCCCGGCAGACCGAAGGGGAAAGCAGAAGGGCCAGGAATAGAGCTGCTTGATATTTCACAGAACGTATTGCTCATGAAAGAAAGAATGTCCCATCCATTGGACGTGTCTAGTGTAGACGAAGTTCCCTAAGACTACAAGAATACTGAGTGTGCCAGGTTTACTCACTTCCGAGATACTCCCCTCATGCGTTCCTCTCTCCGCATCGGTAACGGCTGTGGCTTCTGGGGGGACAATGTCGATGCCCCGATCGAACTGGCTCGTGATGGTCAGTTGGATTATCTCACTCTGGAGTATCTCGCTGAACTGACCATGTCGATCCTCGCCCTGCTCAAGCAGCGTGATCCGACAGCGGGGTATGCTCACGACTTCCTGGGCGTTCTTAAACGGCTTGTTCCCACACTTAAAGCCCAACCACAACTCAAGATCACGACCAACGCCGGCGGCATGAACCCGAACTCGTGTGGCAAGCAGGCCAGGGCCATCCTCGATCAGGCTGGCCTCAATCAATACAAGATCGGCATCGTCACCGGCGATGATCTCTTTCCTCGGTTGGATGAACTCCTTGCAGCCGGCCATCCGTTGACTAACCTCGATACCGGCGAACCCCTCTCGAAGGTGCGGGATAGGATCGTCAGTGCCAACGCCTATCTCGGTTCGCAGCCCATCGTCGAAGCATTGCAAGCTGGGGCCAACATCGTCATCACCGGCCGGGTGGCGGATGCCTGCCTCACCGTCGGCCCGGCTGTGCATGAGTTCGGCTGGAAGTGGAATGACTGGGCCAAGCTCTCGTCAGCAACGGTCGCTGGTCATCTCATCGAATGTGGCGCACAAGCGACCGGTGGCTTGTGGGAACTCTGGGACACCACCCCCGACTTCGCCAACGTCGGGTACCCCATTGCCGACTTTACCCCGAACGGCGACTTCGTCATCACCAAACCCAAGAGCACTGGCGGGGCAGTCAATCGACAGACGGTCACAGCTCAACTCCTCTACGAAGTGAACAATCCTGCCGCCTACTATACGCCGGATGTGATCAGCGACTTCACCAGCATTGCTGTTAATGATCTCGGTCAGGATCGGGTGCAAGTCACGAAAGCCCAGGGACAGCCTGCTCCGGAGAAGCTCAAAGTCTCCATCGCCTATCGAGATGGTTTCATGAGCAACGGCACCCTCGCCATCTACGGTGGCAATGCTGCGGAGAAGGCAAGGAAAGCGGGCCAGGTACTCCTCGACCGTCTTAAACGTGCGGGCTTCACCTATGCCCGAACCAATATCGAAACCATCGGTGCCGGCTCGATTGTTCCCCTCTCCCCCCCGGGGAGAGGGGTTAGGGGTGAGGGGGAACCAACCGAAGTCTTACTGCGCGTCGCCGTCCACGATCACAACAAAGCCGCCGTCGAACGCTTCACCAAAGAGTTCGCCCCGCTCGTCACAGCCGGCCCGCCGGGCACGACGGGCTACACCACCGGTCGCCCCTCGGTGAAGGAAGTCTTCGCCTACTGGCCCGCCCTCATCGACCGCAGTGCTGTGCAAGGCAAAGTCACTTGGGAATAATACCAGCCCGCAGCGCTAGCAAGGGAAGACGTGCAAGCACAATATACCAAACCCATTGATTGAGAACCCCATGCCCGACACCATCCCCCTTGGCACCATCGCCCACAGCCGCTCCGGTGACAAGGGCAACCACGCCAACGTCGCCATCATCGCCTTCAACCAGGCGGGCTATGACTGGATCAAGCAGCACGCCACCGTCGAAGCCGTGGGCAGCTACTTCAAGAACCTCGGGGCCAGCAAAGTGGAACGGTTCGAAGCGGCGAACGTCTGGGGGCTAAACTTCATGCTCTACGATGCCCTCGCCCGCGGTGCCAGCCGTTCACTGCGGATCGATACGCAGGGCAAAGCGTTGGGGCAGGCGGTGCTGGCGATGCAGGTGCCGAAGCCGGGGAATCTGAAGGAGATGGTTGGATCAGTCTAGCAATCAATCACTAGAATTGGCTAATATGAGGAAATACAAGTACTTAGGAAATTGCCATGGAGCGTATCGAATCACTTTCAATAAAGAATTTTCGAGGGATTCGGCAGGGGGCAGTCGAAGGCCTGGCCGATGTTAATGTTTTTGTTGGAAGGAACAATAGTGGCAAAACTACAATAATTGAAGCAATTACACGACTTGCTCAACATTTTGGACTTGGTGGAGATTTATTAGGGAGAGATATGAACAACTTCTGGCAAAACACCAGAAGACGATCAGGTGAGCATCTTAGATATATGCAAGCAAGGGATGAAGCACTTGAAGTAAACGTGACTATCGAAAAGGTTGTGCATCGACTCACTATTCAACCCAATGGAAATACGATCATAGATCCACAGCATAGCCAAGGAAAGCGTGAATTTCTGAGTAAGATGTTTGTCTTAGCCCCTCAGGATGCCTTCGACCACACTATCGAAAGCAGATTTTGGCACACATTGCTGGCGAATCGACGAGATAAATACCTCACTACGACTCTGAACACAGTATTCAATCTTAAAGCAGAGACTTTTCAGATGTTGCCAGACGGAAAGCTTATGGTGTTGTTCAGTGAGTACAGCATTCCCCTCGATTTACAAGGAGACGGTACACGTACAGCTTTGCGTACCATGATGATCTTGGCAATGTTGAAAAGAACCCTGCTGATGCTCGAGGAACCTGAATGTTATCAACACCCGGGTTCGCTTGAACGCTTTGCCCTTGCTTTGTGCAAGCTCGCAAGACAGCAAGAAGTACAGTTGATCATTTCAACTCATAGCGGTGAGTGCGTTCGTGCTTTTCTTAAAGGGGCAAAAGAGGCCGAAAGCGAAGCAGCCTTGTTCCATCTCAAACTTGAAGATGGAATACAAGAAGCAAGGCGACTTGATCCGGAAGCCATTGAGACTCTAAATTCCACGGGTGTAGATGTGAGGTTCTTAGACCTATATGCCTGAACCAAAACAAGTCCTAATCTACTTTGAAGGCGATGATGATGGAGCATTTCTCAAGCCATTGTTGGAAGCCAATATCCTCCCATCCTTTTGCAAGTTGGCTGTGAGAGACAAAAGCAAGCATGCAGGTAAGGATGGATTAGTTGGACAGATCATTCCATTTGTTAGCCCAGTCAATGGTGTCGACGGGAAAGCTATTGTTCTCATTGACTTGGACGAACAGACTGTGGAACAGCAAGTCGAGTGGTTTCATCAGCAACTTCGGAAAGGGATTAGCCAGCATCCTCAAATTGCGATTCAACGAACGCAGGTTTCTGAACGATTGACACGAATTACAATTTCAGCCGATGACAGATCGGGTCACGTAGCGATCGTCTCAGTAGGTTGTCCGCATGAAGTTGAGTTTAACAATCGATTCGGAATCGACCGCTTTGCAATCGATGATTGGGTGTTTCGCCTTACTTTAGATCAGGTGGTTTACGATGAAGTGAGTGATTTTAGAAATGTTCCATTTGAGGTTGCCAGTAAGAAATACCAAGAAGTCGCTGCGCTGTTTAGACAGAACGGATTGGAAGTTCGAAAAGCAAAATCATATTTGCAAATCCTTAGAGCAGTTTGTGGGATAAGACCCTCAACTGCTACCATCATTGGGAACATCGTCAAGAAGGCGATTGCAAAACATGGCAACGATGGCTTAATTGATCGTTTGAAACCACTTATACATGACCTACAGCAAGCAGCAGATCAGCTAAAGGAGTTATGATGCCCCCCCGCGTTCTGCTGGTCGAACAAAAATCCCACGCCACCGTCTTCGCCATCAATCGGCCTGATCGGCGGAACGCTCTCAACCGGGAACTGGTCGCTGCCCTCACCGTTGCGTTCAAGGCGGCACTCACTGATAACAGCCGATGCCTCATCCTCACTGGTGTCGAAAAGGCCTTCTGTGCCGGCATGGACCTGGCTGAACTGAGCGAGACGCTTGACAAGCCCGATGAAGCCCAGCGGGTACATGAGGATGCAGGCAAGCTCTCCGCCCTCTTTGAACTGATCTACTCCCATCCCAAGCCGACCATTGCTGCGGTCAATGGAGCTGCGGTCGCCGGCGGGGCAGGGCTGGTCTCGGTCTGCGACTTGGCTATCGCTGATTCCGGTGCCAAGTTTGGCTACCCCGAAGTGAAGCGGGGCCTGGTGGCTGCCATGGTGATGCCCCATCTGCTACGTCTGGTTGGCGAACGGGCTGCTCGTGATCTGCTACTCGCTGGTCGATTGATCGATGCTGATGAGGCCCTTCGGGTAGGTCTGATCAACGAAGTGGTCGACCCGGACCTGACCGAGAATGATAAGGAGGCAGGTATTCCACCCACGGTGACAGCCCTGGATCGAGCGTTGGAGATTGCCAAAGAGCTGTCAGAGAGTTCGCCCAATGCATTGACCATCACCAAGCGATTGCTGGCTGAGTGCCGTACCGGAGCATCAGCCAGTTCGGGGCTGGCCCGGGAAAGTGCCGATGCGAGGCTGCACATAGAAGCCAAGTCGGGCCTGAAGGCGTTTCTAGAGAAGAAGCCGGTGCCGTGGGTGAAATGAGGCCAGAAGCACCGAAGGTGCGGGAGAACGTAGCCCAGAGCGCAGCTCTGGGGAGATGACCAAGCATTGAATTAAGGCCCAACGGGCCGAGAGAAAGCCTGTCTTCTCCCGCCCCGTTGGGCCTTTTCCTTACCGTTGCCAATCCACCCAGAGCTACGCTCTAGGCTATGCTCTCTCGCACCTTTGGTGCTAAATACCAGATAACATGTTGAGCACTCAGGACTCAGCACTCAGGACTTTGAAAATACCTGATTGACAAGCCCCATGCGCTTGCGTACTCTCTGCTGTTGACTCGTTCTCTCCTGCAGGATCGATTTTCGATGAACAACGGTAACATGCGGCTCTTCATTGCGTGCTTCATCGCGCTGATCGCCACCTCGTTTGGCTTTATCATTCGTGCAGTCACCATGGATACCTGGGCTGCTGAGTTCGGGCTGAGTGAAACCCAAAAAGGAGAGATCATTGGCGTGGGCCTGTGGCCGTTCGCCATCAGCATCGTGCTGTTCAGCTTGATCATCGACAAGATCGGCTATGGCAAAGCCATGCTCTTTGCCTTTGTGGGCCACCTCGCTTCGATTGCCATCACGATCTATGCATACAAGTTCAGACCCACAGCCGGGATGGTGCTGCTGAAGCCGATGCGATGCGGAGTAACGCTTACTGGACGCTCTACTTCGCCAACTTCATCGTCGCTCTGGCGAACGGCACGATCGAAGCTGTAATCAATCCGGTGGTAGCCACCATGTTTGCACGAGATAAGACCAAGTGGCTGAACATCCTTCATGCCGGTTGGCCGGGCGGATTAGTCCTGGCAGGTCTGGTGATGATCGGCCTTAAGACCTATGCCCCTGATCTTCAGATTATCCCCAATGCTCCCGCATGGTGTACCCGTGTGCTGATCCTGGCCATTCCCGTGTTGCTTTATGGTCTGCTCATGCTCGGTTGTACCTTCCCTGTCAATGAACGTGTTGCTGCAGGTGTCTCCTATCGTGACATGTTGAAGGAAGTCGGTTTCCTGGGTGCTCTCGTCGTCACCAGCCTGATCGTGTTTGAAGTCACCCGCGTGCTGGAAAGCATGGAGCAAGTGCAACTGTTCCATGGTGCGGAGTGGAGCAAAGAAGTATACAACCTCAACCTGGGGTTCACGCAGTGGTCAATCGAACTGAAAATGGCGGTGAAGCTGGGTATTATCCTGGGTATCAGCACCCTCTTCGGGCTGTACGTCATGTCGCTGGGCCGGTTCATGTTCTTCTTCCTGATGCTCATCATGATTCCTCTGGCCATTACCGAACTCGGCACGGATAGCTGGATTACCGATCTGATGACGCCTGAAATGAAAGCGTTGGGGGCCAAATTCGGTATCGCAGCCTTGGATGCAACCTGGCTCCTGGTCTACACCTCCGTAATTATGATGATCCTTCGGCTCTTCTTTGCCGGTCCTATCGTACACAAACTGACTCCGCTGGGATTGCTCGCCCTCAGTTCAGCCATCGCCGCCGTTGGGTTGATGACATTATCACTCTCTACCGGACTGATGATTCTGGTGGCCGCCACGCTGTACGGCTTCGGCAAGACGTTCTTCTGGCCCACTATGCTCGGTGTGGTTTCAGAACAGTTCCCCAAGGGTGGAGCCCTGACGCTGAACATGATGGGCGGCGTGGGCATGCTGGGTGTGGGTGTGCTGGGTGGTGCCTTGCTGGGTAACATTCAGGACAAGACCATTGATTCAACCCTGGCCAAAGAGCTTCCTGCACTCCATGCCAAAGTAATGGATCAATCCAGGAATAGCATCTTTGGTTCTTATCAGCCGGTTGACGCTAAGCTGCTGGCCGCTCTTCCCGCTGAAGACAAAGCCAAAGTCGTTGCGATTCAGGAAGCTGCCAAGAAGATGCTTTGTTCTCGCTCACCAACATTTCGGTCGTGGTCTTCCCGATCATCATGCTCATCTGCTATCTCATCCTGATCCTCTACTTCAAGGGCAAGGGTGGTTACAAACCGGAGATACTGCCTACCGGCCAACCAGCCGGGCTGCATTAACAGCTTGGTTTGACCTGTTCAACCCACGAGAGCCCCTCTCGTGGGTTGCTTCATTCAGGCTACTGGCTTCTGGCTCCTGTCCCCTACAATACCCCCATGTCCAGCGGTCGCTCACTTACATTCCTCGGCACAGGCACCTCTACCGGCGTTCCGGTGCTGGGGTGCGACTGTCATGTTTGCACCTCCACGAACCCGTGCAACAAGCGTTACCGCAGCAGTGTGATGCTCACGGTGCAGCAGGGTCGCATCCTTATCGATACACCGCCCGAACTAAGGCTGGCTCTGCTGCGGGAGAAGGTGCCGTTCGTTCATGCGATCCTCTTAACCCACTTCCATGTTGATCATCTCTATGGCATGGACGATGTGCGGCTGTTCCCCAAGCATCTCCAGGCCCCGCTCAACGTCTACTGTAACGAAGAGACCGAACACGTGGTAAGGCGAGTCTTCCACTATGCTTTCGGTGAACACGCAGAGTCGCTGCCCAGGGGGATGTTGCCTCAACTGAAGTTCATCCGCATCGAAGCGGGCGTGCCCTTTGAAGTGCTGGGCGAGAAGATCACCCCCGTGCATCTGGAGCATGGCAAGTTCAACGTGCTCGGTTTCCGCATCCGCAACCTGGCCTACTGTACCGATGTCAGCCGGATACCTCCGGCCAGCCGGGAGTTGTTGCAAGGCCTCGATACGCTGGTGCTTGATGCCCTTCGTCGTCGGCATCATCCCAATCACATGTCGCTGGATGATGCCATCGATAACATCCGCAATCTGAAAGTGAAGAAGAGCTATTTGACGCACATCAGCCATGAACTGGAGCATGCGGAGATCTCCAGCGAGTTGCCGGAGCATATAGCGATGGCTTATGATGGACTGAAGGTTGATTTCTAGAGAGTTGAGAGTTGAGTGTGGAGAGTTGAGAGATGAATACATTTGATTCGTAGAATACTCACCACTCATTACTTCCGACTAGACTCTCAACTCCCAACTCCTCACTCTCAACTCTCTATGCCCATCCACTCTCTCATCATGGCCGGCGGCGGAGGCACTCGCTTCTGGCCACGCAGCAAGGCGAAAAAGCCCAAGCAGTTCCTGGCCCTCACCGGTGGCCGCACGCTGCTACAGATGGCCTTCGACCGTATCGAACCCATTGCCAAACCCGAACATCGCTGGGTGATTACCGGTGCCAGCATGGCTGCACTGGTGCAAGAGCAGTTGCCTGCTCTCTTACCTGATCGTGTGATACCTGAACCGATGGGGCGGGATACGGCAACTGCTATCGGTGTTGCTGCTGCTCTCATTCACCAGGTCGATCCACAGGCGGTGATGATCGTCAGCACTGCTGATCACGTCATCGAGCCGTTGCCCCTGTTTCAGAAGGTCGCCAGCGCCGCTGCGGAGTTGGCTCAGGAACATCCGGAAGCTCTTATTACTTTCGGCATCCCACCCACCTATCCTGCCATCGGTTTCGGCTACATCGAACGGGGCGATAAAGTGTCGGGCCGCAGCGGGGTCGATGCTTACAGAATCGCCGCCTTCAAAGAGAAGCCCGATCTGTTCACCGCTCAGAAGTATCTCGCCGGCGGCAACTACTACTGGAACTCTGGCATGTTCGTCTGGCGGACCAGTGCTATCTTGAGCGAACTCGCCCGGTTGCAGCCGGCGTTGCATGCGACTGTGCAACGCATCGCCGCTGCCTGGTCGACACCACAACGGACGGAGGTCTTCCGCAACGAGTTTGAACCGCTCAAACGCATCAGCATCGACTATGCCGTGATGGAACATTGCAAGCAGGGTATCGTCCTGCCCGCCCCCTTCGGCTGGGACGATGTTGGCAGCTGGCTTGCCCTCGAACGCCACTTCCCGCAGGATGAGCACCACAACACCGTGCATGGTGCCGAGCACATCAAGCTTGCCACCGAGAAGTGCATCATCATGGGCGATGGCAGCCCGGATCAAGTGATTGCCACCGTCGGTGTTGAGAACCTGTTGATCGTCCGAGAAGGCAACGCCACCCTCATCGCCCGCCGGGATGACGAAGCCGGCATCAAGAAGCTGGTGGAGTATTTGAATCAGCAGAAGCGGGGGATCTTCTGTAATACCAGCCCGACTGCGCTAGCGAGGGAGGACCTTGCGATTGCACGTGCTCCCTTGCTAGCGCGTCGGGCTGGTATCCAGAACTGGCCTTTTGAAGCCCGTTCCCTACACTACTAGTTCGTCAGAATACCCCCAGAAATGCAGGATGCCGCGCTGTCGCGCGGCCTTTTTGTCGGAGTTGCCCGAATGGCCAGCGAAGTGCTTGAGAACCCCACCACGACGACCGACGAGGCTGAGAAGCCCAAGCCGCTCACCCAGGAAGTGACCATCAACGATGCCGGCCCGTGCCTCAAGCACGTTAAGGTCGTTGTCGCCGCCAACGATATCAGCGATCGTGTGCAGTCTAAGTTCAAGGAAATGATGCCTGAAGTGCAGACGCCCGGCTTCCGCCCCGGCAAGGCACCCCGCAAACTCATCGAAAAGCAGTTCTACAAGGACGTCACCGAACAACTCAAGGGTGAACTGCTCCTCCAGAGCCTCGAACAGCTTGCTGACGACTACAAGCTCAATCCGATCTCCCAGCCTCAGATCGATCCCTACAAGGTCGATATGCCCAAAGACGGGGCACTGACCTACGAATTCGACGTCGAAGTCGCTCCGGAGTTCGAGCTGCCCAACTACAAGGGCCTCAAGATCAAGCGACCGACCAAGACCTTCAGCGATGCTGACATCAAGGACGCTGAGACCAAGTTCCTCCGCCGTTTTGCCTCCACCGAGGAAACCGATGAACCGGCGAAGATGGACGACATCATCGTTGCTGACGTTATCGTGAAAGATGGCGACAACCAGCTTTCCAAGTTCGATGACCTTCAGTTGCGTGTCGATCCGACACTCGCCTTTAAGGATGGCATCGCTGAAGAGTTCGGCAAGAACATGGTCGGCGCCAAGGCCGGCGATGTCCGTCATGCCAAGATTTCACTCTCGAACGCTCTCACCGATGACAACCTGCGTGGCAAGAAGGTCGAAGGCACCTTCACCATCAAGAGTGTCAACAAGGTGATCATGCCGGAACTATCCGAAGCTTTCCTGCGTGAACTTGATGTCGAGAACGCTGACGGGCTTAAGGAAAAGATCAAGGAAGCGCTCGAGCGCCAGCTTCAGTACGAACAGCGTCAGCAGGCCCGCAGCCAGGTGCTCGAAATCCTCGCCGGTTCAGCTACGTGGGATCTGCCGATCGATCTGCTTCGCCGCCAGGCTTCCAAGACACTCAACCGACGTGTCATGGAAATGCGTAGTGCAGGCTTCTCCGAACCGGAGATTCGCAACCAGATGGCTCTCCTTCAGCAGGATGCGATGGCTACCACCGCTCGCGGCCTGAAGGAATACTTCGTCCTCCAGAAGATTTCCGAAGTCGAAGATATCGATGTGGAAGACAGCGATATCAACGATGAGATCGAGACGATGGCAGAGGCCAGCGACGAATCACCTCGCAAGGTGCGTGCCCGCATCGACCGCGAGAACATGATGGAAGCGTTGATGACTCAGGTGCTCGAACGCAAGACGCTTGACTTCGTGCTCTCATCCGCAGCCTACGAAGATGTGCCACTCGATGTGAAGCCGAGCGCCTCGGTTGCCTCCATCGAAGGCAGCGCCTCCGGCAGCACGGAAGAAGTGGTGCCGCCGATGGAGACGGGTGAACCCAAGGAAGAAGCGGCCAAGTAGTTGGCTCTTCATCAGAGAAACGAATGAAGCCCAGGGTGTTAGCCTTGGGCTTTGTTGTTGTTGAGAGTCTTCTCCCGCACCTTTGGTGCTTGCCATATGGGTGCCGTCCTTACCCAGACCTTCGGTCTGGGCTATGCTCTCTCGCACCTTCGGTGCTAATACCATTCAATTCTGAGCACTGAGCACTGAGCACTCAGGACTCAGGACTCAGCACTACCTCTTATACTTCACCGCATAATCCTCAATCGGGCACTGGATGACCTTTCGCTGCCTCTCGCGCCAGACGACGAACATGGCGGGCTTGCCGATGGGAAGGGAACCGATCAGGTTGATGCAGTGGTTTTCGTTGCGGATCAGCGTCTGATTGACTTCGAGGATCACATCGCCACGTTGCAGGCCTGCTGATCGGGCAGGGCCATCCGGGCGGACATCTTCGATGTAGGCTCCCCAGCCTCGATCCAACCCCAGCTTCATGGCTTCAAAGGGATCGAGCGTCACCGAGAGCTGAATGCCGATGTAGCCACGGGAGACGAAACCTTTATCGAGCAGTTGATCGACGCCCCGTTTGAAGAAGTTGATGGGAATGCTGAACGAGGTGCCGTTGCTACCACCACCGAGGGAAGCGATAGCGGTGTTGATGCCGATGACTTCGCCTTTGAGATTGATGAGCGCCCCGCCGCTGGAGCCGGGGTTGATGGCTGCATCGCTCTGGATGAAGTCCTTGATGTGGATTTCCTGTCCCAGGCTGACCTGCCCTCGGCCCAGGGCGCTGACGATGCCATGCGTCAGCGATTGACTGAGGCCGAAGGGGCTGCCCAGGGCAAGCACCCACTGGCCCTGCTGAACCTGATCACTGTCACCCAGTGGAGCAAAGGCCAGGTTTTCGGCGGTATCCAGTTGCAGCACGGCAATGTCAGCTGCGGGGTAGGTCCAGCTTTTCTTGGGCTTCAGGAGCTTGCCGTCAGCCAGTTGCAGGATGATATTGTCGACAGTGGCGTTCTCAATGATGTGATTGTTGGTGAAGACATAGTAGCCGGGCCGGTTATCGAGCTTGACGATGACGCCGGAGCCTGAGTCTTCCGACTGCTTTTTGACACCCGAAGCCATGGCGTTGAACTTGCGTGCTTCGATGGAGACGACAGCCGGGGCCAGCTTCTTGGAAATCAGTTGGAACCGTTCGCTGAGGGCAACAACATCGGTCACTACCGGCGGCGGTGACTGGGCCAGAGCAGCGGAGTCGGCAAAAGTCGAGATCGACAGTGCCATCAACAAGGCAAGGCGGGGGAGAGGTTTGGTATTCATTCTGGCTCCTGGCTTCTGGCTCCTGGCTTCTCAAGAGCTACCATCCCAATCATACCCGCAGCCCAGCAGCCCGATGCCAAATCGGCACCATTCACCAGCAAGATTGACAGACGAGCGTCACACCAGCCCCGAAAGCGAAACAAGCCGGTCGAAAACGACCGGCTTGCCCAGATGGTAAAGTCAAAGAGTGTTACTCTCGTTCGAGAGCAGCCAGATCAACCCTGCTCGGCTCGGCATGGTAGCTTCTGGAACTGTCGAAGACGTTCTCCCAGTTACCCCGGCGGGTATCCTGGAAGTCGTGAGGGTTGCGTTCCAGCTCCCGCTGGCATGCCATGCAATACACGCTGTAGGGCAGGGCGTTGAGCCGGGCCAGGACAATCTTCTTCGAGCAATGCTCGCAGATGCCGTAGGTGCCATGCTTCAGCTTGGAGATGGCCTTTTCGATCAGGTGCAGTTCGCGTGACTCGATCTCGGCAAGGGAGCTGTTCACTTCCTCGGCTCCGCTATCGAAAGCAGCGTCGGCTTCATCGCCGGTCGAATCGCCAATATTCAAATCCGCCATGTCCCTAGCGAGAATAGAGCGGAGGGAATTACGACGTTCAACAAGGCGCTGGTGAAGCTTCAGCAAAGCGTCATTCCGTGCCATGGTTGTACTCCTCAAGGTGTGCGTCACAGTTGAAGCATTATTCGCCAAACCAGCGAGGATGTTTCAGCTATGAGCGAAATTACAAAGGCAACCGTCGTGCCAGAGAGTCAGGGATGTTCGTGCTGCCGATGAAATCCACTAAGATTCACCGCAGCCTGATGGTACGCCTGACCTTACGATCAGACGACTGGTACGCTCAAACTTGCAGCACCTGTTGCACAATCGCAGCAACATTTTGCCTAATTGGCACTTGGCTGCTCTTGTCCCTCTTGGGGAGAGGATAAAAGGCAGGGGGCATGCAAGTCGAAACGGATGATGTGCAACCCTAGCGCATTTTTCGACGATTGCAGCTTAGAATCGGCTGTTTCCCGAGAAAAATCAGCCGACGAAGCCTGCCCCACTGCCAAGAGCGTTACCGTCAACACCATAGACGGGGGAAGAACTGATTAGTTCATCAAAACGAGAAAAGATGATGGGAGCTTCATTATTGCATGGAGCGATGGGTACTTCTTGGCGAGCGTCAGGGCGTTAGCCCGACGTGTGCGTGAGCATCGAACTTACCCGCCAATCACCCCTGCACACTTCCCCAGCCCTATCCTTACCGCCCCGTCACGCTCGCAGTACGCCGACATGATCACCTCGTCGCCATCCTCCAGGAACTTGCGGACTTCTCCGTTCGGCAACTGTACCGGCTCGGTGCCCTTCCAGGTCAGTTCCAGGAGGCACCCCCGGTTTGACTTCTCCGGCCCGGAGATGGTGCCGGTACCCATCAAGTCGCCGGGGCGCATGGGGCAGCCGTTGGAAGTGTGGTGTGCCAGCATCTGGCCCAAGGTCCAGTACATCTCCTTGTATGAAGCTTTGCTCAAGAGCATCGGCTCCCGCATCGACTTCGTCCGCAACCTGCATTCAACGGTAATATCGTAAGCGCCTTGACCGGCTTGCTGAAGATAGGGCAGCACCGGCACATCATGCGGCGATGCTTCCGTTCGGAACGGCTCCATGGCTTCCATCGTCACCACCCACGGCGAGATTGATGTCGCGAAGTTCTTCGCCAGGAACGGCCCCAGTGGCTGATACTCCCAGCGCTGAATGTCCCGGGCTGACCAGTCGTTCAACAGGCACACGCCCACCAGATGCTCTTCTGTCTGTGCTATCGTGATGGCCCGTTCGCGTGAATTGCCCGGTCCGACGAACACGCCCAGCTCGACTTCGTAATCGAGCTCTTGTGACGGCCCGAACTTGCTTTCGCCCAACTGCCCCTGGGGCCGATGCACCGGCGTGCCACCGACCAAGACGGAAGAAGAGCGGCCATGATAGGCGATAGGCACATGCTTGTAGTTGGGCAGCAGAGGATTGTCGGGCCGAAACATCGAGCCGACGTTGGTGGCATGATGAATGGAGGCATAGAAGTCGGTGTAGTCGCCAATCGTTGTCGGCAACAGCATGCGGCATTCTGATTGACGGTGGAGCGGTCGTTTGAGCGCCCCAGCCTGCAACACCTGGCTCCAGGTACGTCGCAATTTCACACGCTGGCTGCGGGGCAGGGCACAATACCCGTTCAACGTCTCGCCCGGCAACAGGTCGCTGACATCAAGAATCATCTCGCCGATAGCCACGCCGACACGGGGGGGCTTGCCATGAGGCTGAAACACCCCTACGGGCAGGTTCTGAATCGGGAAGTCGCAGCCCGGCACGTTGGCTGATTCGACCCAGCTTTGCAACTTCGGATCATGAGTAGCGTCGATCATAACCATCCCCATTTCTGCAGGTCTTCGACCGGTTCCGTGAACGAGCAGGAACCGAAGGAATGAATGAAGCGTTGCCGGGCTTCTTGAAGTTGTGCCACTGTCAGCGAGCGATCCCGCCAGTGAGTGAGGTCATCGAAGCGGAAGGCCTTCGGGTCAGTTTCGGAGAGGATAGGTATGATATTCGTTTCCCCTGCCCAGGCGAAGGCAGCAGCGAGGAAGACGTTGAGGAAGCCATGCATCACGGCCCGTGGTGAGTTGGCTTCGTATGTGAGCGCATACTCGGCCCGGATCGGATGATGCAGCCCGGCTGTTGCTTTGAAGGGTAACTTCAACTCGGCACAGGCGAGGATGAATGTCGCCACCTCTTCGATAGAAGGTATGCCTTCCGGTTTGACGCTGCCGGTACGAATCTTGGCGAAGCAGCCGGCCTGTTTGACTTCGGCCAGTTGAGCGAGGGGTACTTCGCAGTAGACTGGCTTCGTGCAGGTGAAGATGCGTTTAGATTCAATGGCCGCAGCCCGCGGTTCATCCGCATCAGCCAGCACGGAGAGTCTTCCATCAAGCGAAGCAGGCACTTTGGGAAGATCAGCGGCGCTAACGACCAGCCATCGCAACATCCAGGCATGCTCGCTAGTGAGATACTCAACATAGTTCCCCGCCGCCTGGGCACAGGGTAGCGTAGCAGGCGGAAAGGTGCCGGCATAATCGATGATGTTAGTGAGCAAGGCACGAAGCGAGGGAGCGGGGGTAGATGGCATGACGAGCTCCTTCGTGGTGCTGGCAACTAAAAACTGACAACTTATTAAGATATACATTACCCTACCAACCAACAGCATCAAAGGACTTCACATGCTCCTGCCTTTACTCCTCTGTCTTTTCATTCAGCCCCCGGATAAACCCAAAGACCTCACCGTCACCATCGAAGGCGACATTGATGATGAACTCGCTCCGGTGGCTGCCAACCTCAAAGCTCTCTTTTACGAATCGTATCCCAAGTTGCTTAAACGCTTCGAGAACCCCAACAAGGCTGCCCCAAAAAACATCCGCATCATCTTCGACAGCAAGCTGAAAATCCCCGCCCACTGTTCAGGCAACAAGGTCACCGTCGGCGTTCAATGGCTCAAGAAGCACCCCGAAGACTTCGCCCTGCTCACCCACGAACTGACTCATGCCGTGCAAATGTACCCCCGTGGCGACCCCGGCTGGATCACTGAAGGCATCGCCGATTATGCCCGCTATCTCTATGGCCCCAAGGAACAAAAGAACTGGTCCCTTCCCACCCGTCTGACCGAGAAGCAAAGCTACAAGGACAGCTACCGCACCACAGGCAAGTTCTTCGTCTGGCTCGATGCCAAATATCCGGGCACCGTCGATAAAGTGCACCGAGCGATGCAGGAGAAGACCTTCGATCTGACCCTCTTCAAAACCGCCACGGGGAAGAGCATTGATGAGCTGTGGAAAGAATGCGTGGAGGAGTTGAAGCAGAAGAAGTGATGCGACTCGTTTTTGCGAGTGTTGAGGCACCAGCCCAACGTGTGAGGGATGATATGAAAGCAATCATTCTTAACCCAACCCTGCAGAAGGTCATCGTCTGCTTGTTAGTAGTACTGTTGTTTGTCGTCCTTTTCTGGCCAAGCCCGTTTGTATCGGATGAGTTGCTGAGTCAGATCAAGCCGGGTATGTCGGTAGAAGCTGCGACATCGATACTCGGCAAATCGTACTCGGGGGAGTTCCATATTTGGGGGCCTCCTTCGCATGGCCCGGATTCTAAATGGAAATGGGAATCACGAAGCTTGCGGATGATGGCCATCCTACCGGATGAGGCCACTCCTCCACCACTGACGAAAGAATATCAGTTCAACTTCTGGATCAGTGACAAACAGCATTTGTTATGGGTGCAATCAAAGGATGGAGTTATTGCCAATGTCTGGAGCATTCCTTTGAAGAGTACGGTACATTGATAACAATGCAGGATTCTGTCATGTCCCGTACCACCCTCAACCGCTGGCTCAAACCTCTCGCCATCGTCCTGGTGATCGTCCTCATCGTCATGCTCCTCATTCCCGCGGAGCTGACCGATGAGCAATTGGCTCAGATTCAGGTTGGTATGCAGATATCAGACATGCAGCGATCACTTGGTCAGGTAAATGGCCGTGCCATGATTGCGGCATCAACGCCCGGTTTGTTGTGGAGGAAGGAGCAAAGATGGTGGAAGCCCACGCTCCAAGCCAAAGTCGAAGGTGAAGCGATAGCTGCTTTGGGGTCTGGTTGCTCCATCTGGAATACTGACACTCTGCTACTTTGGGTCGAACATCATGATGGAGTTGTCACTAAAACCTGGCTCTTCCCCATCACCCGTTCCGGGGGCGGCCTTGAGGGCTGTATCGAGACGATCAAACAATATTGGAACCAGTGGTGGAAATGATATCGAGGTAGCCACACACTCCTTCAGAGTGCCGTGAGCAGATGGAGGTTTCCTCAACCGGCGGTGTCGCTTCGCTCAACCGCCGGCTAACCGACGTGATCCCTACCGGGATCATCAAACACAGGATGCCCATGAAGGCTTACCTCGCTGAGGACTCAGGACTCATAAAACCATCAGAATCCCCTCCACCCCCGCCCCCATCCTCAATTAACTCTTGCATTTAGCCACCGTTCGGCTATCCTTTATGTCGAAGACTTAATGGGCGTGTTTCTGACCGGTCCAGTACCCACGGACCCAGCACCAGCCCTGTTTGCATCCTGCCTGCTGGCCGCGGAGGCCTTGTTTATGCTGACCCTGTTCGGTCGTAATTCCTCAACGCTGTGCGATGGCGTCAGCCGCCGTAACTTTCTCAAGATCGGTGGCTTGGGCGTATTGGCCGGCGGACTGAACCTGACGAATATCTTCCAGAGCGAAGCGAAGGCCGGCACCAAGTCGACCAGACACAAAGCGATCATCAACGTCTTCCTCGGTGGCGGCCCGCCTCACCAGGATTTGTTCGATCTCAAGATGGACGCCCCGGCTGAGATTCGTGGCGAGATGCGGCCGATCAAAACCAACGTCAGCGGCATCGAGATTTGCGAAGTCTTCCCCCGTCTCGCCCAGCAGTTGCACCACTGTGCCATCATTCGCTCGGTGGTCGGTCTGCGTGATGAACATGCTTCCCACCAGTGCTTCACCGGCTGGCCCAGCAACGGGCCCAGTGCCATGAAGGCTTTGGGTGGTCGCCCCAGCATCGGCGCCGTGGCGACAAAGCTCCTCGGCTCGGTCGATCCCGCTGTCCCTAGCTTCGTCGGCCTCGCTGCCCGCACTCAACACATGCCCTGGTCCGATCCCGGCGCGTATGGCTACCTCGGGCCCACCTTTGCTCCGTTCAAACCCGATGGCCCCGGCATGGCCAACATGACCCTCAAGGGTATGACGCTGGACGATCTGCAAGACCGCCGCAAGCTCTGCACCAGCTTCGATGGCCTGCGGAAAGAGATCGACAGCACCGGAATCCTTGATGGGGCTGACTCAGCCACCCAGCGGGCTTTCGATGTACTGACTTCCAGCAGATTGGTCGATGCTCTTGACCTTAACAAGGAAGACCCCCGCATCCGTGATCGTTACGGCGACGGCAAGCCTTACCAGTTCCAGTACGATGGAGCACCGACCTGCAACGAACAGTTCCTCATCGCCCGCCGACTGATCGAAGCCGGCGTTCGAGTCGTCACTCTCAGTTACGGTCGCTGGGACAGCCATGGCCAGAACTTCAAGTTGGTGCGTGACCACGGGGCGAAGCTCGATCAGTGTCTGTCAGCTCTTATCGAAGATCTCGATCAGCGTGGCATGCTCGATGATGTTTGCATCGCCGTATGGGGCGAGTTTGGCCGCACGCCACGCATCAACAAGGATGCTGGCCGCGATCACTGGTCGCCAGTGAGTTGTGCGTTCCTGGCTGGCGGCGGGCTGAAGATGGGCAAGGTCATCGGTTCCACCAACCGCCTCGGTGAATACGCCAAGGACCGCCCGGTACCATTCCCCGATATCGTCGCCACGCTCTACCATGTGCTAGGGATCGATACGACCAAGACGACGATCAACGACCCGACCGGTCGGCCACAGTATCTCGTCGAAGGCCAGCCATTGCCTGAGTTGGTGTAACATCTCGTTCCCAAGCTCTGCTTGGGAACGCACTGAAATCGAGGCTCCGCCTCGATGGCGATGGCGTAGAAGTTAATCTCAACCGCTGATATCCGTGAGGCAGAGCCTCACTTGCAGTGCGTTCCCAGGCGGAGCCTGGGAACGAGAAGACGCTATCGATTCCACGCTGAGAGCTTCTCCCCGAGCATCTTCAGTGTCTCCTCGTTAGGCACGCCATAGGGTCGAAGCTTTTCCAGCGTCCCTAGTTCTTCCGAATGGTAGAGCGCCCGGTGAGCGCCTAACTTCCCGGCGGCGGGGCTGTCGATGAGGTTGCTCGAATCGTTGGCGGACATCTGGAACAACACCCGCAGTGTGAACTCCCGCAGCGTCACTCGATCAAACGAGCGGCTGGCACCAGTGGAAGTATCGACCCAGACGAGGAAGTGGATGCCCAGCGGAGCGCCTTCCTTGATGAGTTCGGCCATCTGATTGACGGGGGAAGCGCCACCTTCGCCGCTGAAATCGTCTTCGTTGCGGCGGAGATCACGCAGCCGATGCAGGCCATAGATGACGACGAAGATTGGCGAGAGCGGGGCGTCGGGGGGTAGTGCCCGGCGGGCAGCAAGTTCATCCGTCAGCGTCTGCATCATCGTGGTCACTTCCCGGTGCTGGGCAGTGACAACTTCGTGAGGCAGCAGCTTGACCAGATCGTACAGAGCTTTGGCAGGTTCAACGTCGAAGTTGGGTGCCAGGTAGAAGAACTTGGCGCTGCCGACCGGATGCTGGGCGGCGAGGCTGGCAACCGCACCGCAAAGCAAGCCCACGGCGGCTCGTTCATCCTGGCCGATGACCAAGAGTTGGCTGCCCGACTGTCTCTTAAAGACAGCGGTCGACGCATCCTTGATGGCGATGGCTTCGCCGAGGAAAGCGTGTGGTTCCTTCGGGGCGGTGGTGGGCACCTTCTCCAGTGCTGCTCTTAGCGGCCTGCTGCGAAGCAGTTCGGCAGGAGCATTGCCCTCGAAAACAATAGGCTCCGGCAGCTTGAACCGGCTGGGCGATTGACCGAATCGCTTCTGCACATCGGTCAGCAGTTCTTCCCGCTGATCATCGTCGAGCCAGCAGATTTGGAAGGGGTGATTGCCCTCAACCCGGCCGCTGGCATCGTTATAGATCGCTTCGCCAGGTCGGGAAAGCAACCGGGCGGCGTGGTTGTCATCGCCGAGAATCATGTGGCCGTCAGATTCTGAACAGGGGAGCACGATGCGGACAGCCATCTGATCGATGGTGCTACGGGCGAGTGTGTAGGCACCGCCGAGAGTCTGGGAACCGAGGATGACGTGGATACCGAAGGCACGGCCCTGACGGACGAGTCGATCCAGCAGCAGTGCCGCCTCCTGGGCCAGTCGGTCATCATCGACGAAGAACTCCTGGAACTCATCGACGATGAGCAGGATGCGGGGATAGAAATGGCTCGGGTCCTTCTCTCGCACATCCTTGATGTTGGCGATGCCGAGTTCACGGAACTTTTCGCCGCGGCGTTTGAGTTCGGCATCGAGCTTCTGCAACACCGAGAGGCCAAACTCCCGTTCGCTCTCGATGGCGACCACCCGTGCATGAGGCAGGGCATGGGAAGCGTAGGCTTTGAACTCGACACCTTTCTTGAAGTCGATCAGGTACATCTCAAGCTGTTCAGGGCTGTAGTGCAAGGCAGCATTGGTGATGAGCACATTGAGCAGCGTCGATTTACCGGAACCGGTCTTGCCAGCCACCAGCACGTGCTGCGAGGTGCCCTGTCCGAGGGAGAGTGCCTGTCGCCGTGTTGCACCGACGCGGCCGAGGGGGATGTTGATGCCGCTGCCGCTGTCGGCGTACCACAGGTCCTTGTGATCGTACTTCGGATGTACCAGCTTAAACGCCACTTCGACCTTGGCGGCATCCTTGGCAGCCTGACCAACCTGGTTCAGCAGTTGCGTTGTCTGCTCGTCGCTCGGAGGAGCAGCAAGCTTCAATGGTAGATCAGCGAAGTCATCATCGCGCAGATGGAACTGACCTTCGCTCCACTCGAACACCCAACTGTTCTCTTCGAGGTTGGTGAGGTTGATGTCACGAGGCTGATCAGCGCTGGTATCCATGCTGATGAAAGTGCTGACGCCACACCGCGCACCGCTGGCCGCTACGCTGACCAATCGCTTGGCTGCTTCGTTGTTGAAGTTGGCAGGGTAGTTGGCGACGACGAGCAGACGGAAAGGCTCAGCCACCTCGCCGGCGTCTTTATTGTAGGCTTCGATGCTGGGGTATTGGTTGCGAAGATACTTCTGGATGATGCTTTCCATGTGGCCGGTGAGATCGACCAACCGCTGCTCGAAGTGGTGTTCCTCGGTCCAGATGCGGTGGGCGATGAGGGCTTCATCGTAATCAGCCAGGTGCATGAAGGCGGCGAAGTTGTCGCCCAGACCGACCGGATCGAAGATGGTCAGGCGGGCTTTTCCGGCGGGCAGCATGGTGAGGAACCGCATGGAAAGCTGCTGCAACTCGTCGATGGCCTTTTCCTTGCCGGGCCCTTCCGCTTTCAAGAGGACGTTGCCGGCGGTGGGGAACGGGGCCAGGGCCGGAAGAGTCAACTGGAGGGGTGGCTCGGCACGCAGTTCCTCGTCAGCGGGGATGCCGCCGGGCAGTTGGGTGAAGTCGAGGGCATAGTCGCCAAACTTGACGACGCTCGGCAGATCATTGGCACCGGGCAGCCCCTTCCACTGGTTCCACGGTGGGCACAACTTGTTCGCCTCTTCGTTGAGCGATTGAGATTCTTTCTGAACGTGAGCCATCGCCTGGTGCCAGTCTTTCACCATGTGCTGTTTGGCTTCCTGATACTTCTGGCGAACGCCGACAGCATCACGCTGATAGTTCTGTTCAGCGACTGCAATATCCGTTTGATAGGCGGTGGCGATGGCCTCCTTGCGGCTTCCCAGCTCCGAATCGATTTTGTCCATCTCTGTTTTGAAACGAGACTGCATCTCGGTCAGCTTCACTTCTTTGGCTGCGAAGAACGTCGTGGCTTCCTTCTCGAAGGCAGCCTTCTGCTGAAGAATCTGAGGCTTGTAGGTCGATTCATGAGCCAACAGGTCGGCGTTCTTCTGATCCTGTAGTCGCTTGAGTTCAGACTTGTACTGCACCTCCGCTTCCTTCTTGCAATGGGGTTCGATGGTGAGTCCCTCGGCAACGGTATCGCCCAGAGGCAACGTCGCTTTGCGCACCTGCCAGGCTGCCACCTGGTAGGCGGAGTAGACGATGGCGAAGCTGATGACGGCGGCGGCGGGCAGCCCCATGGCGATGCCGACCAGTTTGTTACCGGTGATCATGACCACGGGAATGGTCAGGATCAGGGTCAGGATGATGGCAAAGGGAATGACAAACATCAACTGTAACAGCTTGGGAAGCACCAGCCCCTTGAGGCGGGCCAACTGTGCTTCAGCCTTTTTGACCTTTTCATCGAGCAGCGCCTTGGGCGACGTCCCTTGCGGTATCGATACCGGTTCGACCGAGGGCAGTTCGGCATACTCGGGGTGCTGACGCCATTCTGTGAGGAGTTTCTCCGCCTCGGCGAGGTAGCCTTGCATCTTGGAGCAGGCGACCCGCGCATCATGCTCCTTGACGCGCATCGCCTCGGTGGTGGTGTTCTTGTCGCCTTCGTAAATGGTCTTGGTCGACCAGACAGCATCATCGAAGGCACGTTTGAGTTGTTCGGTTTCGAGGTAGTGTCGGGAGGTCATCTCCTGTTCAGCCTTGGCGAGGGCCTGCTTGCCTGTCTCCAACTCAGTGTGGGCGGTGCGGGCGAACTGGAGCTTGCGTTCTTTGATGCCCTCTTCCAATTCGGTGAACTGCTGATCCTGACGTTTCTTCAGATCGACTTGCAACTGCTTCCAGGTATCTTCAGCAGCCTGGGCTACTTCGAGATGAACGGTATTCAGCTCGTTCTCCGAGGTGGTGCGGGTGGCGATGGCCTGCCGTAATGTTCGGACCAGGTTGCGAAGTCGCTCGAGGAGCAATGGTTCAGCCATGGTGAGTGCAATCTGATGAAGAGTGTGGTTTACTTACAATCATGGTAGCAGGCCTGCATCACCCGGGATAAGTCTTCCTGGGCCTGCAGGCTGAATTTGACCTGATCGACGAGCGGTTCGATGAACCGTTTCTCGAACTCCTTGCGGACGCTGTCGTTCCAGTGGGGCGTGGTCTCCTCCCACTTGAGAAGCATCTTCTTCATGGCGTCAGCGAGTTGAACGCTTCCTACTCCGGAAGTCATGGTTTGGCTCCTGTGGCGACTAACGTGGGGGCAGAGAGGGCCAGGTACTGATTCAGAGTGGCGATCTTCTGATCGAGGAAAGCGAGGGCTTTCAGCATTTCGGTCTCGGCCTGCATCGAAAGCCCCTGGCGCGAGCCCAGGTAATCGTGTACCTGATGTTCGAGCTTGGGTTTCCACTTTTTGACGTGTTCGAGCTTCTGCTCGGAGGTCTGCCAGCGTGTCTTGGCTTTGCGAACGTCTTCCTCGGCGACCGTGGTATCGACCTTGTGGCCGAACGTGCGGCCCAGTTCCTTGCGTTTGAGGATCTGCTTGAGTTCGATGTAGGCTTCGTGGCGTTTGGTCACCTCGATCTTCCAGTGCTGCTGCTGCTGTTCGAGGAAGCGGAAAGCGGCGGTGATCTCGCCTTCGGTGGTCGAGATGGCCTGGATGATCTTCTCCTGAAGGATCACCCAGGCGGCGCGGAACTCGCCCAGAGCATCGATGGAAGTGACATTGGCACCGGCGGACATGGATAACCTCAGAGTTGCCGTCACGCTCCGCGTGACGGTCTGGATTGTAGTCATCACGCTCCGTCGTGATGAGGCGGCGACAAGTCATTTCACATAGGCTTCGCCGGTGGCAGTTACTCTCCGCTCCATCACGCGGAGCGTGATGGCAACTCTAACGCTGTTGCAGGTATTCTTCGATGCGCTTCGCCTTGCGATGCAGGAACGGCACATGTTCCTGGGCGGCAGCAGTGAAACGCTGCACCATGATCTTGAGTTCCTGGAACGCGGTCATGAACTTCTCGTGTTCCTGATCGCGCCAGGTGTCGCCGAGCGCATTGAGCTGGGCGGTCAGGACCGTCTGACCGGTCTGAATCGTCTGAGTGAAGTTCTGAAGCTGCGAAGCGAATCGCTTGAGGGCTTCAGGATCGGCAACGGCTTGGGGCATGGTGGTATCCTTTACAAAGCTGACGTCTGCGTAGGATGCGAGTCTACACGATGCTTGACTCCTCCCCTTGCCAAGGGGAGGTTGGGTGGGGTTCTTCGGTACCTTTAACCCCCTCTAACTCCCCCTTGGTAAGGGGGAGAACAAGCCAAGTATAACGCAAAGACGATGCCAAGATTACTTTATTCCGCTAAGTGCTCCCACATACTGGCTGAAGATGTTGAAGATGAGCACGATGATGAAGATGGCGACCAGACTCCAGACGAGCCAGTAGGCGACTTGCCCCAGTATTTTGAGACGCGCCTCAGCAATCTCGCTGTATTGTTTTGCCTGACGGGCAAAGGTCTCTGGCTCGGTACCGCTGACCTCGGCAGTATGAACGATATCGACGAAGACTTCGGGAAAGAGGTGTTGTTCACGCAGGGTATCGGTGAGCGAATCGCCGCTCTTGAGCATGGCCTGGCACGATTCGACCCGGTCGGTGTAGGCAAAGTTGCTGGTCGCTTCCAGGGCGAGTTTGATTCCCTTGTGGGGAGAGATGCCAGCTTCCTGGGTCACAGCCATGCCGAGCGAAAAGCGGGCGAGGGCGAGCGCTTCGAGCGCTGGTCCCAGGCCGTAGAGGCTTAGAAAGAGTCGATCGACGAACGGCCCACGCCCCACGACGTTACGGAGTACATAGACGAAAACATAGATGCCCAGGATGAAGCCCCAGATGCCAAAGAAGAAATAGGCGGCACCGCTGGGCCCTTGCAGACCGAGGACGCTCATGCCGTGCGAACCACCGCCAAGGATGCCCAGGAGGTAGATGACCAGGCTGATAATGAGCGTAGCCAGCACGAATTGAATGCACGGCCAGGTAATTTGAGCGATGAACTTCTTCCACAGGCTAAGCTGCATGGAGAAGAAGTCTTCTAGCTCCTTGAGAGCTTCGGGCAGGGTGCCGGTCTCTTCGGCCACCGCACCGATGGAAAGGTACAGGGGTGGGAAGTATTCCTTCTCTTCTTCGAGTGCATCCTGTAGGCTTTCGCCTTCATCCATCGCTTCGGTCAACCGTTTGGCGATAGGACGAATGGCCGCCGGGCCAGACTTCATCTGATGACGCATCGCCTGGGGCAAGGTCAGCCCGGCATGCAGCATGTGCCTCATGCCACGACAATGTTCGATGAGCGCAGCCAGCGGAAGACGATTGGAGAACACAGTAACCCCAGAGGAGATCAGGCTCTACTCCTATTAAACGCTGTGACTAGCTGTTTTGCCACACGATAAACTGCATTTTCGGTGAGCTTCTGGCGGAGGGCAGTCTGTGTTCTTAAATTAACACCATGACAGCCTGAAGCGCCAGCGAGGGTGGACCTTGCGATTGCACGCGCCCCCTCGCTGGCGCTTCAGGCTGGCATCGAAACTTTACACCATACCGAGGAGCCACTCGATGTTCCGTAAGTCCATAGCCCTGCTCATGCTGCTGACACTGGTCAGCTATACCCAAGCCCACTTCATTTGGCTGATCCCCGGCGATAAGCCGAACACGGTCAAACTCGTCTTCGGCGACAAGCTCGGGCCAGACCTCGATAATCCCGACCTGATCGATAAGGTCAAGCAAACCGGCCTCTATATTCACGATCCCGGCACCAAGCACATTGACCTGGTGATGCAGCGAGAACCGGGTGCCTTCGCAGCCGCTTTGCCCGATAAGGCCCACGTCATCCGAGGCAAGTGCGTCTATGGCATCTTCCAGCGTGGCGACAATCCCCCATCACTCCTCAACTACTACGCCATCTACAAGAAGGGCGACCTCAAGGATTCGGGCTGCTTCCATTGTCAGCCGTTCCAGGCACGGGAAGAGAAGCCCGGCGTGTTCCTGATCGAATACGACAGCGAACCTGCCGCTGATTCCGAAGTCGTCCTCGCCGGCCCTGAAGGTTTCAAGGAACTCAAGGGCAAGACTAACAAGGAAGGCTACGTCACCTTCGATATGAAAGACGCCCCCAAGGGTCTCTATGGCCTCCGAGCCAGGCATATTGTCAAAGAGGCGGGCGAACACCAGGGCAAGAAGTACGAGAACATCACGAATTATGTGACGTTGGTGTTTCAAAAGTAATGTAAGCCATACCAGCCCGCAGCGCTAGCAAGGGAACGAGTGCAATCGCTTCGCATTCCCTTGCTAGTGCTGCGGGCTGGTATCGATTTATCCTCACATCTCCTTCATTCCCCCTCGATTCACCCCAGTATCAAGTAGACACCACCCCCCGCTACTACTAAGATTTTCGGTGCCGACCTGTCGGCACGCAGGCCCCGTTTTGGGCCTGTCGCACTGGAGACTGATAGTCCCCAGTCGGCTTTCCTTGGCAGGGCATCCCTGTCAACATCTCCTCGGGAAAGTCTTCCGAACATGAGCAACATGATCGAAGTTAACAAGCTGACCAAACAGTTCGGCCAAGTCGTCGCTGTGGATAAGGTCAGCTTCTCTGTCAAAAAGGGCGAAGTCGTCGGCTTCCTCGGCCCCAACGGTGCCGGCAAATCGACGACCATGCGTATCCTCACCACCTACATCCCTGCCACTAGCGGTACCGCTTCGGTGGCCGGGTACGATGTCATGAACGACTCGATGAAGGTGAGGGAGAACTTGGGCTACCTGCCCGAAAACGTACCGCTCTATGCTGAGATGCGGGTCAGCGAGTATCTCCAGTTTCGTGCCCAGATCAAAGGCGTCGAACGCTCCAAGCGGAAAGAACGACTCGCCTACGCCATGGATCGCTGCCGGTTGGAAGGGGTGAAGCGACGACTGGTCGGCACCCTCTCCCGTGGTTATCGCCAGCGTGTCGGCTTGGCTGATGCTCTTCTTGCTGATCCGGCTCTACTGATCCTCGATGAACCGACTGCAGGTCTCGATCCGTATCAACAGAATGAGACGCTGAAGCTGATCAAGGAACTGGGCCAGCAGCACACGGTACTTCTCTCCACGCACATCCTGCCCGAAGTCGAAGAGACCTGCCAGCGGGTGATCATCATCTCGCAGGGCAAGGTCGCTCTCGATGATCGGCTCGATAATCTGCAGAAGGAAACCAGCATCGTTCTGGAAGCCCGTGGCTCCTCGGTCGATCTGCAACAGGCCCTCAAGAGTCTCGATGGCGTCACCGACGTGCAGATCATCGCGGCTGAATCGCAGGACGCCGGGGTGCATGGCTACGAGATTCATACCCGTAACGATGCTGATCTGCGTGAAGCGGTCAGTCGCCGGGTTGTCGAACGGGGCGCGACGTTGCGTCGGCTCGATCTGAAGCGTCAATCGCTGCGTGATTTGTTCATGCAGATTACCACTCAGCGCAGCTCCGCTGCTTAATCCTGATTGCTGTGACGAGTAGGAAAGACATCACTTATTTTGGATAGTGAGAATGAGCACTCCGAACGAAACCGCCAGCGAACACCTGCAGACCAGCACACCTTCCCGTCTGGCGAACGAGACGCCGAACTGGGTGCGGGTCGTCGGTCTGGTCGGCATGGTCGCCCTGGCCGCCAGCCTGCTGATGTACTGCTACAACTTTTACGTTTACACGCAGGTCATTCGCGGCCCCTCGTTCGCCCCGGGCACTTCGACGCAGGACAAAGCCTCTCTCTACCCCTTCGTCTTCTTCTGGTACACCCTGGGCGTCATCTGCATGCTGGTACAGGCAAGCCGGGAGCGGGACAAGACCCAGCGACGCATCTTGGGAATCGTCGGCACATCGTTCTTCTGCCTCGGCGTGCTCTTTGCCACCAACGTGCTGGCCGGCGAAGCGGTGAAGAACCTCATGATGGGCGGGACTGATCAGTCGGGTGAAGCGGCGGCGGGCAAAGGCTGGTGGGCCGGCCTCGGGGCGACGATCCTGATGGCCTTCGTCCTGCTCAAGGCCTGGATCGCACCGTTCGTTCGCTCGGCTGAAGAAGGCCACGTTTCGCTGCTGGGTCTGTCGGGCAAGTGGATCAAGCACCTCGGCAAACCCCTCGTCGCCGCCTGCACCATGTGGGGCTTCATCGGCCTGGTGGTACTGGCTGCCATTGCCATCCTGCTTTGGGCTCCTCTGAACAACTACTCCGATATGGTGCTGAAATACAGCACCGAGAACCTCGTTCCCTACGGTCTGGGTTCCTACGCACTGCTCTTCATGTTCACCGGTTTGCCGTTCATGCTGGTGATGGCCAACACCGAAGAGGAAGAGGCCTGGGCGAGGATGCCTACCAGCATCCTCGGCGTCGTCGGCGTGATCGCCTGCTTCTTCGGCATGATCGGCTTCGTCACTGATTTGGTCAAGATTCCCGACTTCGCTCTGCCCTATGGCTTCGTGCTTTCCCTGTTGGGTTTGTTCTTCTCTTCGCTTTTCATCTCCCAGCGAGATGATGACAGTGATACCGGCATCAAGGTTGCCCGCTGGATTGCCTACGCCGGGCTGGTCGTGCTGCTCATTGCAGCCCTGCGAAGTCTGCTCCCCAGCATCGTCGAGATCGGCTGGCTGCAGGATATGTTCCCCTCGCTGGAGAACTACAACCTCAGCTCGTATCTGGTGCCCAACGGCTTCATCTACATGCTGCTGGGCGGCCTCTACTTCTTTGTCGGCCGGTTGTTCTGTTCTGAGAGCAAACTGCTGATCATGACCCGCCGGGAGTTGACCGGGTTCTTTACCTCGCCCATCGGCTACATCGTGCTGGGGGCGACCTTGATCGTCGCCTGGTACGTCTTCCAGAACTGGATGAGCGAGTTGCTCCGGGCCAAGGTCATGGGGGCAGCCTTCCCCGAACCAGTGGTCGCTCCTTACTTCTTTGACATCTGGATCATCATCTTCATTCTGATCGCCATCCCCATGATGACGATGCGACTGATGAGCGAAGAGAACCGAGCCGGGACAGTCGAAATCCTCCTCACCGCTCCTGTGGATGAGTTCTCTATCGTCATGAGTAAGTTCCTGGCCGGCTGGCTCTACACGGTGCTGATATTCCTTACCTGGTCGATCTACCCCATTCTTTTGCGAATAGCAGGGCAGGAGCCATTCGACTACAGGCCGATGATGAGCGCGATCTTTGGTCTGTCGCTGGTATCGTTCGGCTTCGTGGCCATGGGGCTCTTCTTCTCCAGCATCACCAAGAACCAGATCGTCGCCTTGCTGCTCACCTTTGCCGGCATCCTGGCGTTCTTTGTTCTCTACTTCATCGAAAACGCGGCTCTTCAGAGCGGCAAGACCGATCCCAACAGCCCCGCCCTCGAATTCCTGCGTTACATCTCCTTCGTGCATCATGTCTTCCTCTCCTTCGCTCAGGGCAAGGTGGAGTTCAAGCACATCCTGTTCCATGTGAGTTTCGGAGCATTCTGGCTCTTCCTGACCATGCGTGTGCTCGAATCACGCAAGTGGCGATAATCGAGTGGTGTTAGTGAAGTGTGTGACAGATCAAAGACAGCGGAATGAATGAGGCAGCATTATGAACGGTTCAGCGAACATGCAACAATCCCGCACCGCCATGATCTTGATGTTCGTGGTGGCGGTGGGCATGCTCATCGGGGCGATCAGCGTCTTCACCAAGGCGTGGAACCAGTCGGCGGAGAACGCTGAGCTACGGGCCAAGAACCCGCCCCCGCCGCCGATGACCATGCCGGGCGAGAAGCCCAAGGAACTGGAGCCTCCCAAGCCTGCCACCATTGGAGAGGCTTTCTCCCTCGCCAGCGCCAACCCCTGGTTCTGGTGGACGCTGCTCAACACCGTCGTCCTGGCCGGCCTCGGGTTCTTCTATCTGGGCCGCAAACCGGTGGCCACGCTGCCCAGCGAACTGGAAGTGGAAGATCGCCAGTGGGGCAAGCTGGGTTACTTCGCCATGCTTAGCCTCGTTGGGTTCTTTACGGTTGCCTGTTTGGCCATCCCCTACACCTGGCTCAATTCGGGCGAACTGCTCAGCAGGCAAGGCTGGTCGAGTCGGGTGCCCTGGCTGATCGTGCTTGCTTATGTGATTGGCCTCGGCAGTATGTTCGGCAGTCTGCTGGCCATCAAGAGTGAAGAGCGAAACAGCGCCGCCCTCCGCCGGTGGATTTATGGCTACAACGCCTTCCTCGGCGCAGCTCTTGTTCCTCTCCATCCTCGGCGTCCTCAACGCCTGGTTTGCCCTCTATGGCCCGGAGCCTTCCGACTGGACGAACTCCAACATCTACTCGCTCAGCCCTGCTACCAAGAAGCTGATGAAGTCGATGGAGAAGCCAGTACATGCGTATGTCATCCTCGAGGATGGTTATCTCTTGAGCGATGTGCAGAACACGTTGAACAGCGCCAAGAAACTGACGCCGCTGCTGGAGGTTACAGAGATTCCGCTGCTTCAGAAGAACGTGAAAGAGATCGACGCGCTGCTGAAGAAGTACGATGTGCTGCGTGACGCCACGGGGTTGGCGCTCGGCATTCTGCTGGTACAGGATCCCAACAGCGACAAACCCCTTTCCACTTTCATCAAGCAGGATGATCTGGAGGAGAGCAGCCCCGGCATTCCTGGACAGAGCGCTGGCCGTCGCTTCTTCAAGGGTGAAGCGGCCATCTACACCGCCCTCCGGGACTTCCGTCAGGAGAAGAAGAAGGTTACTGTCTACTTCACGCAGGATAGCGGCGAACTTTCGATTGATGAAGCAGCAGCCCGTGGTCAAAGGAACACGCAGGTTTCTCGCACCATTCTGAACCTCAAGCGTCGTCTGGAGAAGGCAGGCTATACCGTCAAACCCCTCAGCCTCGGTGAGCAGACTCTTAATTCCAAAGACGCGGCCAAGGTGCCCGATGATGCCCTGGCGGTAATCGTCGCTGATCCGCTCCGCATGACTCCTGAGAAGGCAGCGGTGCTCGATGCGTATCTGAAGCGGCCCAAGGCGGAGGGCGTCGAACCGGGCAAGTTGCTGGCGTTCTTCGATCCCCACTTTGCTCCTGATGGCAAGGTGCTGCCCACCGGGCTGGAGAGCGTGCTGGGAACTTATGGTGTGCAGGTCGGTCAGGACGTGATCTATTCCATCCTAAGCAGGGACACCAATCGCGATCCGACCAACATCTTAGTCATTCCGATTCCGCAACTCGGTATCGATCCTGACATCCAGGACAGCATGGAAGCTCTGATCTCAAATTCAACCAATCGAGTCGAATTGCATGAAGCCCGTTCAGTGAAGCCGATCCCTGCTGTGGCCGGGTTCGATGTGAAAGGCATGCTCTACGCCTACACGAATATGAGTGTGCCCAGTCCCAATGGGCCACGCAGAGCCATTTGGCTGGAGACGATCAATCGGCCCAAGCCGATCGAGTACATTCAGGGGTTAATGAAAACGGAAGAGATTCTGAAGATCGATTTCCTACAGGCTCCTCCCAGCGTGGCAGTCACCGTCCGCAACAGGGGGGCACAGCAGCCGCCCCAGAACCCGATGGCTCAGCCGCCCCCGGCCAAGCTGGGCGAACCGCGCATGGTCGTCTTCGGCGATGCTACCTTCCTGACCGATACCGAAGCGCAGGCTACTGCTGACCTGGGTTCCAACATGGTGCTGACAACACTCGCCTGGGTACGGGGCAAGCCCGAACTCGATTCCGGTGATGTTCAACCCAAGGAACGTAAAGCCTATCGCCTCAACATCGACAGCGATACTTTCACCCGGCTGGTCTGGCTACCACCCGTGTGGCTGCTGGTCACCGTCATTCTCGCCGGTGTCGGCGTGGCTATTCTTCGCAGGCAGTAAGGATCATCGAGTTCATCAGCACCTTCAGAGTCCGCATCAGGTGAAGTCATGAAGATTCGCAGCACTGTCATCCTCTTCGGTATCTTTGCGGCAGCGTTACTCATCTTCGCCGCCTTTCAGTGGCTCGGCGTCAAGACTGGCGATGAGAGCAAACACGCTGAGCGCTTCGTCTTCCCGACGCTCAATCCTTACAGCCCGAAGCAAGCGCCCGATCAGCCCCAAGATCCTATGGCCCAGTTTAACGCCAAGAAGACCACCGGGGCGAAGCAAGCCGAGCCGAAGGAGTTCAGCAGGCTCGTCATCGAACGCAACCGCAGCGACAGCAAGAAGGCAGAGAAGCTTGAATTCAGCCAGACTGCGCCGGGCAAATGGTCGCTCATCAGCCCCGTCAAGGTTCGTACCGATTCAGCAGCAGTTACCACCCTCATTCAATCGCTCATCGCTTTGGAGAAACAAAAGTCCCGTGAAGGGGGACGAGACCTGGCCAAGTTCGGCCTCGACAAGCCAGAGGTCACGGTCACTCTCATCAAAGGCGACAAGGACTATGTGCTGAACCTCGGCACCACCGGGCCAGCCAGCAAGGATCCGATCTACTACGCCAGCTCCACCGATTGGGCGGGCAAGCCGTTCCTGCTGGCCAAGTCGAAGATCGATAAAGTCTTCGATGAGGTCAACAACTTCCGCGACAAGGCGCTGATCAGCAGCAGCTTCGGCCTCACCGGAGTGAAGCTCGGTGGCACCGCTCGTTCGCCCATGGAGTTGAACAAGGACAAAGACTGGACTTTTAAGGAGCCGGCTATCGGCGAGGCTGATACGCCGACGACCGATGAGTACACCCGGCAGCTTTCCGCCATCCGGGTGGAACGCAACGAAGACTACGTCGCCGACAGTGCCGATGCAGCCAAGCTCGCTCAGTATGGTCTCTCCGATGATAAGCCGGTCTATGCGGTGACCATCACCCAGAGCCCGATCAGCCCGACCGACAAGCCGACGGTGGAACAGTTGCTCGTAGGTAATCCCGATGACAGCAACGTCAAGCAGGCGGCCCAGTCACGCACCGCCTCGCTGATCCTCGATTCACTTGCCTCGCCGACGGCGGCAGTCGCGGCCTACGCCTTCCGGGAAAAACAGAAAGTCGAGCCGACGCACTACTACGCCCGGCTCAGCGGCGATTCGAGCATTGTCCGCATCCCAGCCAAGAGTCTTCCCCTGCTCAAGAAGACTGCCGACGAGTTGAGAGCGAAAGGGCTGGCGAAGATCGATAACTCCAAAGTCGATGTCGTCAACATCAAGACGGGCGGCGAACTGCTCCGCATCTATCGCCCCGACCTTCAAGGCGCCGCCAGTTGGGAGCTCTTCACCGATAACAAGGCGAAAGTGAAGGCTCAGCCCACCGCGGTACAGAATCTCTTAGATGCCATCAGCAAGATTGAAGTGCGGGAACCGAAGGCCTATCTCGATGATGATGCCAAGATCAAAGCCTGGTTCGGCGACACCGTCATCGATCTGGGCCTCGACAAGCCCCATGCCGAGTTCACCCTCTGGCAGGATGGCATCAAGCGAGACGCCGCCGGTAAGGTTGATGGCACGGGCGAGCCGAAGATCAAGGAAGAGCTTCAGACCAAACCGACGGTGAAGCTCGCCATCGGCCGAAAGGACGATCAGCGCAAGGTCACCTACGTTCGCCGGGAAACGCCCGGCACCAAGCCGGTGATCCTGGCTGTGCCCGATCCGTTCGTTGCCGGCAACGCCAACGTCGGGGCCATGCAAGCTGGTGCAGAACCTCCCGATGGCCGGCAAACCTTCTCCCTCAACAGCCTGGCGAACCTGGGCTACCTCGCTTACCGGGATCGCTCGCTGCCCAGCTACCGTATGGATCAGATCAGCAGCATCGAGATCAAACGCCCCGGCGTCAACTATCTGCTGGAGCGCACAGACACCAAGGATGAGCGTGGCAATCTGAGCGATTCGTGGAAGCTCAAGCAGCCCGTGGAAGGCGCGCCCAACACCGGTGTGCCCGATTTTATCGCTTCCACTCTCGTGGGCACTTCCAGCGACAAGCTCATCACCGATCGTGCCAGCGATAAAGACCTTGATGAGGCGTTCGGCCTGGTGAAGGCTCCGCTTCTGCAGGTGATTGTCAAAACCAAACCCGATGCCGGCAAACCCGAAGCAGGCAAGGATGCTCCCAAACCCTATCCGGGCGGCACCTACACCTACCTCATCGGCAAAAAAATCGCGGACACTTCCCCGTTCAAGGGACATTACTATGCCCGGGTCGAAGCGAAGCTCAACGATGGAACGGTGCCCGATTCCAACCAGTTTGTCATCGCCGTGCCTGCACCCTTTGTGCAGTCGCTCGATTACGAACTCCGAAACGGTATGGTGTTCCCCGAAGAGAAGACCCAGCCTGTCAGCATGCAGTTGACCTGGAACGGCGAGACGAAAGAGAAGAAGCCGCTCGTTACCAGCCTCGAACTGAAGCTCACTAACGACAAATGGGAAGTGGTGAAGTTGACCGAGAACGGGGCCGACGCCAAAGCGAAGCTGGCCAAGCTCGATCAATCGAAGATCAACGCACTGCTTCGTTACGGCCCGCAACCAGCTCCCGGCGGCCCGAGCCTGAATCCCTGGATGGTCGACCGCTTCCTGCAGCACACGGGAGCAGTGAATGAAAAGTATCGTCTCGACCCAGCCAAGGCTGCCACGCCTCCGAAGCTGGTGATCGATGTCAAATACAGCGACGGCAAGAATCGCAACATCATCATCGGCGATGCGTTCAAACCCACGGAAGCGGAGATGCCCATCTGGGCTGGATCATCCCTCTACTACGCGGCGACGCCATCGCTGCCCGGCGCGGTGATGCTCCTGAATGATCTCAACTGGCGCGACTTAGTGAGCGGCGTCGATTATTTTGCTGAGGGGGCTCCGAAGCCGAAGCAGTAACAGTATTGAGATACCAGTTCAGCCTTGTTATACTTTCTTCATGAGCATCAACGTCATCCAACAACTGAACGCTGCCTTGGAAAAGATGCCGGAGCATCTTCAACAGGAAGTGCTGGCCTTTGCGACCAGGCTTAGCGTGCAGCCCTCGACCAACGGTAGCGGGAATATGCACGCTGCCGAGAAGTCGGCTCGCAAAGCTCTCTGGGCGAAGCTGGCTGCCCAGATGAAGGAATTGGAGGCGAACCCGCCCGCTGATCCGTACCCGGTCGATTATTCTGCCCGGTTCGATGAGATACACTACCAGCCTGCCAAGTAACAATCACAATGGCTTACGTCTTTCTCGATACTTCGTTTTTCGTCGCCTATCTCCGTCCTCGTGATCTCCATCATGCCGCAGCGGTTGCTCAACTGCGGCACCATCTCGAAAACGGCGATGTCCTCGTCACCAGTCAATTTGTTCTGATGGAATCGGGCGGCGGACTGAGTGCCTCGGCGTTTCGATCTCTATTCGTGCAATTTGTACACGAATTGACGGATTCCCAGTGTTTGATGACCGTCAGTGCCAGTGAATCTCTTTTTACCAGGGCATGGTCTCTTTATGCATCACGCCCAGATAAGGAATGGTCCCTGGTGGACTGTTCCAGCTTCGTTGTAATGGATGAAATGGGGATGACCGACGCCCTGACTGCGGATCATTATTTCACGCAGAAGGGATATCGCATCTTGCTGGGATGATCTATTATTGCCCCCGACCGGAAGCATGAACTAGATGATTCGTTGAGGTAAGTGTAATGTTCCTAAGCACGTTGTCCAAACTCTCGCACTTCTAATATCATCCCGCCAGGATGGGATCGATCACTGCCAACAGGTTCTGTGCGGTGAAAGGCTTGCTGATATACTTCGCTTGTAACTGTTCCAACTGAGGGAGAAGTTCGTTCGAATAATAACCGCTGATCAAGACCACAGGCGTCTGAATCTGCTGCTTCCTGATTTCCTGCAGCGTCGAAAGCCCGTCTCTCTGGGGCATGGTCAGATCGAGAATAATCAGCCGCAACGCCTTGCCGTGGCTGGCCACCATATCCAGGGCCTCGTTGCCATTCTCCGCTTCGATGACGGCGAAGCCTCGCTTGCCCAGCAACCGGGCGAGCACTGTGCGGACGCTTGGCTCATCATCCACCACCAGTACCGTACCCTGATTGATCGAGGGGGCAGGGGGATGGCCCGAATCCTGCGAGGCGGCGGCAACGGGCCGCGGGGTGCCGGCATCAATGGGAAAGTAGATGCGGAATACGGTGCCGGTGAGGGGCACCGAGTGGCACTGGATCATGCCGCGGTGAGTGCGAACGATGCCCGCCACCGCCGCCAGCCCCAGCCCGCGCCCGGTGAACTTGGTTGTGAAGAACGGTTCGAAGATGCGTTTGCGGGTGGCATCGTCCATGCCCTGCCCGCTGTCGCGCACTTCGAGCCACAGGTACTGCGCCGGTTGATGCTGAGCAGCGAACAGGCATTGCTTCAAGGCAGCCTTATCGAGCGGAGCCACACCGGTAAGCACATCAATGACGCCGTCCGCCTGGGGAATGGCCTCGGCGGCGTTTTGCACCAGGTTCATCACGATCTGCCGAATCTGGCTGGGATCGCCCGCCATGCTGGGTAGTCCGCTGCTGAGATGGAAATGGAGTTGATGCTGCCTGGTGGCGGCGGTGCTTAAAAGGGCACGGGACGAATCCACCAGTTCTGAGAGGTCAAAGGGCTTATTTTCCAGCCTGCCCCTTCCGGCGTAAGCGAGCATCTGCCTGCACAGTTCAGCCGCCTGACGACCCGCCAGCTCCGATTGATCCAGCGACGAATGATGCAGGCTCTTCGCCGGCAATTCCTGCTTGATCAATGATAAGTTGCCGAGAATGACCGTCAGCAGATTGTTGAAATCGTGGGCGATGCCGCCGGCGAGCACGCCCAGGCTTTCGAGCCGCTGGGTTTCCTGTAAATGCACTTCGAGCCGGTGCCGTTCCTGCTCTGCCTGCTTGTGATCGGTGAGGTCCTCCAGAATCCCGAATCGACAGCGTTCGGTGAACTGCGGATAAGGAATCAGCTTGCCCTGGAGGCGAATGGGCAACCGGCAGCCATCCTGGCGGGTGATTTCTTTCTCCCATGTATAGTCGGCTTCCTCAACGTAGGTCTGGTCATTGAGGGAAAGCAGTTCTTTCCACTCGTCGGTGTGGGTAAACTCGGAAACGAGCTTTCCGATGATCTCGTCGATAGGCCGCCCCAGCAGTTCCGCGAACGCCTGATTGCATTCGAGGACTCGATCCTCAGGATTCAAGACGACCAATCCCTGCGGAATGTCATGAAAGAGGCGGTGAAAGTTGCTCTCGGCGGCGCTGGGCCTGTTCAGCCTGAATCCGTGGCGTCAGATCGACAATGCACCCGACGATGCGTTTTGCCTGCCCGCCATCATCCCGAATTGTCATGAAGTTGGCATGCACATAGAGGTAATGACCTCCCTGATGACGGATGCGATAATAGAGGTTGCCATGGCTGTCTCCGGCTCGGATGAACTCCTCCAGATCATGAAAGACCGCTTGCTGATCATCAGGATGAATCTTGCTGCGCCACCATTCCGGGCGCGGCTCCACCTCGTCAGCCGGGTATCCCAACAGCCGCTGCACGCCGGAGGAGCGAAAGATATAGTTGGTGGTCAGGTCCCAGTCGAAGACAATACCCTGAATAGCCTCGTTAGCCAGGCGATAGCGTTCCTCGCTCGTTTGCAGCGTGCGCAGGGCCTGGCGTTCCGGGGTGACATCGGTGTAGCTGGCGACGATCCGCAGCGGACGCCCCGTTCCCTCTTCACGAACCATAATCCCCTGTCCGCTCAGATCACGATACGTTCCATCCTTGTGTCGAGAGCGAACGACCAACCGGAACTCGGAATCGGTTCCCTCGAGCCAGTCTTTCATGCTCTTGTCGAATCGGGGCAGGTCGTCTGGATGGATCCCCGAACGAAGTGACTCAAAGTCGGAAGCTACCTCGTCAGGCCCAAAGCCTGTCACGTCTTCGGGAGAATTGACACGATAGAATTGATTGGTCGAGAGGTCCCAATCGATGACAATGCTGGTGATCGCCTTCGACACCAGTTTCAATCGGGTTTCGCTGGCAGCCAGCGCATGTTGCGCTTGTTCCAGTTCGTGAATCAGACGAGCGTGGTCCGCACATAGCCTAGCCGAGGATGATTCAGGATCGAGGTTCAAGGAAGCATCCACCAGGGCGTAAGCTGCTACGTCATCGGTCTCGCTCCTCCCCTTACCAAGGGGAGGTTGGATGGGGTTCTTTCAAGCCTAGAAACCACCCCCTCCAACGCCCCCTTACCAGGGGGAGAGAAAGAATCAGCATTCGATTCTACTTGACTTGCAACTGTCTTGCCAGCAAACAATGGAAATGATGGACGCCCTGTTCCCGGCGAACGCTGTACCGGCCTGTATCAAACGATCGGCTCCGTAATCCACGTTGCACGTCTTCACAAATGCCGACGTCTTCCGCCTGAATCTGATCAGCTACCTTGATGCTCTCTGCCTGTTGAGCTTTCGCCTCTGGTCTCTGGTCGGCGAAGTAGAAGTCGAAGAGCACCCGGCACCGATCCGGCCCCAGCGGCAGCACCAGGTTGGTATCCATTACGCCTTCGTAGGCATTGAGCATGAGATTGGGATAGACCCACCAGTAAGAAGCAGCTTGCCCGGTGCGCACTGCAGCGGCGCTGCGATCATCGTCGGCGTCAGGTTGTTTCATCGGGCTCGATTGCAGGCTTGTGTAGCTGAAGCACTCGGTCTTGTAGTTCTTGTAATCGAGCACCCCGGCCAGCGAGGGATGGATGGCATTCACGTGGTAGCCACCGTCGAGGTAGTTATCGACGAAGACTTTCCAGTTGCACTGTAGAACGTACTCCTTGCGGGCGACGCAGTGGAGTGTATCGAGTTGGTAAGGAGCCAGCTTCTCCGGCATCGGCTGGAGGAACTCCTTCAAACTGAGGGAAGGCTTGCCCAGATGAACAAAAATGAGCGGCCCCCAGGTATCGACCGTGATGGGAGTCAGTCCATTGTCTTCACGCTGAAAGCCGACAACGCCATCGAACTCCGGCACACCGCGCAGCCTGCCGGAGAGATCGTACGTCCAGCCATGGTAGGGGCAGCGCAGCCGATCCATTTGCCCGCACTCCGCCGTTGCCACCCGAGCCGCTCGATGCCTGCAGACATTGAAGAATCCACGCAAGATGTTGTCTTCGCCTCGTACTACCAGCAGCGGTTCCTGCGCCACTTCGATGGTGAAGAACTGCCCCGGCTTTTCGACTTGATCGGTACGGCCTACGCAGAGCCAGGCATCGCCGAAGAGCCGTTGCCGTTCCAAAGCTGCCGTTTCTTCAGAGGTATACCAGGCGGATGGGATCGTCGAAGCCTGGGCGAACGGTAGATCGATGGGATACATGGCTGTTCTCGCAACGGGTTTGGCTCCTCCCCTTACTAAGGGGAGGTTGGGTGGGGTTCTTTCTCCAAACTAACCCACTACTCTACATGGTACAGAGATAAAGATGCAACTCGGATCATTTCAGCATGAACACATTCTTGTGGAAGCAGGCACGGCAGGATGTCGTGAGCGGGAAGACGGGCGATCTGCACGTCCAGTGCCATCCGCTGCGTGGACTGGAATTGCAATCGGGAAGCCTGCAACTGCCCAGTTTTCTCGGCCTCGAAATTGTCGATGCTGTCAACCTGGGGCCACAACCGCTGGTCTCGCCGAACACCGTACCCGATATGGTGATCCGGCAGGATACGATCAGCGTGCGGTATGCCCCGACCACCCGGCGACCCGTTGAATGCCAGGCCCGATGGAGAGTGCTTCCTGAAGGGATCTTCGATCTCGAAGTCTCCACGCTCACCCCCGGGAAGTGGGATGACCTGGCGGTGCAGACCCGAACGACGCTGAGCACCACGAAGCCTAATGAAGAAGTGCATATCGAGACATCCGTGACACCGGGCATCGTGATCTATCGTCCGGCCGGCCAGCAACTCAGCTACGTCGAGTTCTGCCACCCCCACGATGGCATCGGGCTGGATATCAAGAGTGAGGCAACCACCACGACGGTGCGCTATCGACTGTTCGGCCTCGATCTGGAAAAGGGCGTCATCCTGAGGGGCCGATTGCGTGGGATGATTGTCCCTCGCTCGGTTGATGTCGCATCCGCCCACGCCGCTTATGAACGCTTCATTGCCGAGGCTCCCAACCTCACGCTCTGAGCGATTCTTTAATAATCGAAAGCTGTGGCAGGGTTATGCATGTACTCATGCATGACCCTGTGAATCAGCAGAGGCCAAATAGTTTCAGCAGGGTCATTCGGAGTACCGAATAACCCTGCCACAGCTAACCTTACCTTTAGAATCCCTGAGCTCCGCATGATCGACGTTCCCCTCCATATCGGTTCACAGAAACTCGACCTCAAGGTGCCGGACGGCAAGCTGGTCCAGGGAAGGCGTGAGGCAACGCCTTCACGACTGGGTGATATCCGCCTCGCTGCCGCCGCCAGCCTGGAAGCTCCCACCGAGTTTCCCGCACTGCGTCTGGCTCTCACGCCGGATGATCATCTCACCATCGTTGTTCACGAGCAGATGAACGGGCTGGTCGAAGTACTCGAAACGGTGCTGAAGCACGTGCAGACAGCCGGCGTGCAGATGAGCCAGATCACACTGCTGCTGCCGCTGGAACAGCCGGGTATGCCCCGAACCTGGCCGGAACAGTTGCCTGCCGATTGCCAGGGCTTCAAAATCGAAGAGCATCATCTGGAGCAATCGAAGCTCGCTTATCTGGCCAGCACCCAGGGTGGCAGGCGTATCTACCTCAATCGTCACATCGTCGATGCTGACCAGCTCATCATCATCGGCAATGTGCGGTTCGATCCGGTCTACGGTGTCGCCAGCGGCCTGGCTGACGTTTACCCCGCCTTCAGCGATGCCCCCACACGGGAAGAACTCACCAGGCATCTGCACGATACCGTTCCCCTTAAAGATCATCCGTTCCCGATCTGGAAAGAGACTGAAGAAGTCGGCTGGCAACTGGGCATGCCGTTCGTCGTCTGTGTCGTGGAAGGGCAGGGCGATGCGGTCACCCAAGTCATCGCTGGCAGTGCCGGGCCGGTGCGTCAATTGGCTGAGACGTTGCTGCGAAAGAACAACATTATCCAGGTGCCTTACCACGTCGATCTGGTGGTGGGCACCCTGGTCGGAGCGGCGAACCAGCAGACGTTCACCCAGGTGACCGAAGCGATGTTCCGAGCCTCTCGCGGCGTTCATCCGGGTGGGAACATCGCCATTCTCTCCGATGCCGGAGGCTTGCTGCCTCCCGGTTCCGAGATCGTCTCGCAAGCCGAGTCAGCCGTCGCCGGCCTCACCTTCCTGCGCCAACATCCGCAAATCCAACGGCTTCCCTGGTGGTACCTGGCCCGGGCGCTCGATCAATCGAAAGCGTATCTCTCCAGCCGGTTCCTTCCTGAAGTAACCGAATCGATGTTCATGGTGCCGCTCGATGCCCACCGCCAGGTGCAGAACCTGATCGACAAGGCTAACACGGTGATGATTGTGGAGGGGGTAGATCGCTGTCTTTTGGAACTGGCGAGACCAGGACGAGAACGCTAGCCGGGAGGAACCCGGAGGAGTGTCCCGTCCGGGTTTACTGCTTGTTCATCACGGCGTGTCGGATAGTAAATAGCCTTTTCAGCATGTCCGTAGAAAAGAATACCGTGAATACCTATTGCCTCGCTCTTTCGAACACGCCGACTCCAAATCTGAGACAGTGCGTGATTCAGGCGAGTCGTATTCTCTCGGGAATACACTTCATCAACGAATGCAACATCTTGGCCAGGCGGGAACAGTAGCCCAAATTCCTCATCGGTTGCGGCGAAAATATCATACACACAATTGGCGGCATCATCGATGATTTGGATGTTCTTCATTTGCCAGACGACCTAACTGACGTTGATCTTATAGAAGATCAACGCAATCACCGCGAAGCTGAGCAGAGCAATCAGCGTACACAAGAGAATGATCAGTTTCTGCGATCCTGATCCAGACACGGCACCCGATTCGGCTGTCTTGAGAAAAGGCTCCGAAGCGGTGCGGGCAGGAAGCGGGCCGGAGTTGTTCGGGTCGCCCGACGCGGCGACGACCTTGTGATAGATAGTCTGCAGGTCTTCCGCGACGATCTTGGCCGAGGCGGGTCGATCATCAGGGCACTTGGACAACAGTTTCATCACCAGCTCATCGAACTCAGCCGGTACATCGGGATTGTGATCCCGCATTCGTTTCGGCGTATCCACTGCCAGCGAGGTCAACAGGGCCAGTGTGTCTTCACCATCGAACGGCATCTTCTTCGTGGAGAGCCGATAGAGGACAACGCCCATGCTGAACAGATCGCTGCGGGGATCGAGTTCTTTCCCCCGGGCTTGTTCAGGAGAGACGTAGTGGGGTGTGCCTACCACCATGCCCGCCTGAGTCAACCCGCCCGATTGTTCGACATAGCGAGCCAGGCCGAAGTCGAGAATCTTCACTCGGGTCTTGTTGGTCTTCTTGTCAACCAGTTCGAGCCAGATGTTGCCCGGTTTGATGTCCCGATGGATGAGTTTCTGGGCATGGGCCACCGAAAGAGCGCGGGCGATTTCGCGGCCCAGTCGAATGATCTGCACCCAGTTCCACTTCTTTTTCTTCTGGATGACGTCTTCCAGAGACTGCCCTTCGAGGTACTCCATCACCAGGTAGGGGATACCATACTGCTCGCCGACGTTGTAGATGGTGACGATGTGCTCGTGCTTGAGCGCGGAGACGATCTGAGCCTCGCGCAGAAAGCGTTCTTTGGAAACGGGGTTGGTCGCCAGCTCAGCCCGCAGCGTCTTGATCGCCATCTTGCGGTTCAGTACAGGATCCTCAGCCAGGAACACCGAACCCATACCGCCCTTGCCGATCAGCTTCAGCACACGGTACTGACCAAACTTTTCGGGGAAGAGGTGATCGAGATCGACAACTTTCAAATGTTCAGCAGTTGGCTGCTCCATACCGGGAACCTTGCCGACCGTCTCATGCGGGATCGGGGTCTTCGCTTTCGATGTCTGATTCTCAGTCGGGGTGTTCATCTTGCGAAAACAGCCAAGGTGGGAAGACGATAGTTTAGCAGATCACGTGTTGTGTGTAAAAGGCTAAATTTGACATAGCACATGAATTATTCATGAGACCTATGAAGTGACATTCTCAGCAGTTAGAAGCATATTGTCGATAAGCCTGGTGTTGCCAAAGCGGGCAGCAATCACTGCCAGGGCTTCGCCATCGATACTCTGAAGTGGCTGAAAGTTCATCGGGTTCACCACGAGTGCGTAGTCCCGGTAGCATCCCGGCGTATCATCGAGCATTCCCTTCATGATCACTTGTAACAGTTCTGCGTCGCGCTCGCCATGCTGCACCCGTTCCTTCGCCTCGCAGAGGGCATGATAAATGACGGTGCAGTGGGTGCGTTCTTCAGTGCTGAGGTAGCGGTTGCGGGAGCTCATCGCCAGACCATCGTCTTCACGCCTCGTTGGGCAGCCTACGATCTCGATAGGCATGTGTAGATCGCGCACCATCTGCCGAATGACAGCTAGTTGCTGGGCATCCTTCTGGCCGAAGTAGGCCTTGTCGGGCTGTACTTGGTTGAACAGCTTGGCCACGACGGTTGCCACACCACGGAAGTGCCCGGGACGAGAGAGCCCTTCCAGCACGTCAGATATCCCCGGCACCTCAACGAAAGCACTGGTCGCCATCTCCCCAGCGGCAAAGCTCGCTCGGCCATACATCTCCTCAACCGTGGGAGCGAAGATCAGATGTGCTCCCGCTTCCTGGCACAACTTCTGATCTTGCTCCAGCGTGCGAGGATACCGGGTATAGTCCTCGCTGGGCCGAAACTGCGACGGGTTCACGAAGATCGAAACGATGATGAAGGCGTCCTTGCCGACTGCTTCCCGGACAAGGCTGCCATGCCCGGCATGGAGCGCGCCCATGGTGGGTACAAAACGAATGGTCTTGCCCTGCTGCCGGGCTTGATGGACAGCATGACGTAGTTCACGAACGGTTGTGACGGTGTGGATCATGTTGGCATTTTATCAGTGATTTCCTCGAATGGGAGGGCGAGGCTCCTGCCGAGCCGCTGCCACGAAAAAACAGCTCGGCGGAAGCCTCGCCCTCCCGATAGACTGAATGAAAGGCACCATTCAAAATAAGGAACATATCATGCCCGAACGTCCTGAAAACCCCGTCGGCCCTTTTGTCTCCATCCCCAAGCCCACCCCCGTCGAGCGGGCCGCGATGATCAGCACGATCAAACAGTTCCCCGCCAAACTCAAGCAAGCCGTCGCCGGCCTTACGCTGGAACAGTTACAAACGAAGTACCGCAACTGGACGTTACAGCAAATCGTCAATCACATGGCTGACAGCCACTGCAATGCCTATGTCCGGTTCAAGCTCACCCTGACCGAAAAGCAACCCACGATCAAGCCCTACGATGAGACCGGCTGGTCCGCCCTCGAAGAATCGAAAACGACCGATATCAACATCTCACTTCAAATGCTTGAAGCCATCCATCACCGCTGGGGCAGGGTGATGGATCTGATGAAAGACGAAGACTTCGCGAGGACCTACTACCACCCAGAATACAAAACCGTCGTCTCCCTCGACGAAGCCCTGGGCGTCTACTCCTGGCACTGCAAGCACCACCTCGCCCAGGTCGAGATGGTATGCAGGGAGCTGGTAGGCTAAGAGTCCGGTCGGGTTGCGTAAGCAACCCTCGTTCCCAGGCTCCGCCTGGGAACGCACTGCAACGCAGGCTCCGCCTGCACTTCATTACAGAATATTGCAGGAGATCCCCATGCCCCGCACCCGCTATCGCATCCACGAAGAAAACTACGCCTACTTCTTCACCAGCACTATCGTCGCCTGGCTTCCCATCTTCTCTCAACCCTGGACTGTTGAGATCATCTACAACTCCTGGCGATTCCTGCAAGCTCAACGAAGCATCATCATCTTTGGCTACGTCATCATGGAAAATCACTTGCACTGGATCGCTGCCGGGCCGGATCTGGGTAAGCAAGTCGGAGTGTTCAAATCCTTTGTGGCCAGGCAAATCATTGATGGATTAGCGAAGCGGCAGCAAACGACGCTTCTTCAGGAGCTTCAGTATTTCAAACTTCACCACAAGATCGACTCCGATCATCAGCTTTGGCAGGAAGGGAGTCATCCCAAGCAGATTCAAGGCGATGAGATGATGCTACAGAAGCTGGAGTACATGCACCATAATCCACTCCGACGGGGATATGTGGAGGAAGCGATCCATTGGCGGTATTCGAGCGCTCGTAACTATGCGGGGATGAGCGGGTTATTGGAGGTGGTGACGGATTGGCGCGTAGAGAGCGCAGGCAGAGCCTGCGTTGCAGTGCGTTCCCAAGCGGAGCTTGGGAACGAGAAAATCACTACTCGTTCCCAGGCTCTGCCTGGGAACGCACTGCAATGCAGGCTCCGCCTGCGCTTCCTTGCAGAATAGTTCACTACATTCTTGTCTTCTTAAGTATGGAGCAGCCGTGAGGATGAATGGATTGTTGGAAGTGGTAGCTGATTGGCGTTAGTAAGCGCAGGCAGAGCCTGCGTTGCAGTGCGTTCCCAAGCGGAGCTTGGGAACGAGAGAAATACCTACTCCGCCCCCTCCATCTTGTACGCCCCGGGGAACCACTCCGACGCTACTTGGTAGTACTTCAAATCCTGCTGGCGCAGCGCCGTGACAGCCTCAGCCAAAGGCACTTCGATAATCTGGCTGTTGCGAAGAGCAGCCATCTGGCCGAACTTGCCGTCAATGACCAGTTCCGCAGCCTTGACGCCGTAACGGGTAGCCAGCACACGATCTGCGGCACTGGGGGCTCCACCACGTTGCAGGTGCCCCAAAATCACACACCGTGTCTCGATACCCGTCTCTTTCTCGATGATCTTGGCTACCACCTCCCCCACGCCGCCGAGCCGAACGTGGCCGAACTCATCGTACTCGCCGACGCTGCTCACCGTACCCACTTCGGGCATCTTGGCCCCTTCGCTGACGATGACGATGCCATGCGTATTGCCCTGCTCCCGATTCTTCAAAAGGGTGGCGCAGAGATGATCGAGGTCAGCAGTGACTTCGGGAATCAGGATATAGTCAGCCCCGACAGCCATGCCGGAGAGACAGGCGATCCACCCCGCATGGCGGCCCATGGTTTCAACGACGATGATTCGGCGATGCGAATCAGCGGTGGTACGCAGACGATCAACGGCTTCCATCACAATGTTGAGAGCGGTATCGAAACCGAACGTGACATCGGTAGCGTTCAAGTCGTTGTCGATGGTCTTGGGAACACCCACCACGGGCAGTTGATAGTGCTGATGGAACTTGTGAGCGACACCCAGCGTGTCTTCCCCGCCGAGGGCAACGAGGGCTGTGAGTTCATGCTTCTTGAACGTAGCGAGCGACTTCTCTACCGCTTCGCTCTTCTCCCCCTTCTTGAAGGGGTTGGTGCGGGACGAACCGAGGATCGTTCCACCGATGCCGATAATCTTGTCGGTTTCCTTGGTTTCGAGCGGCCTGCTCTGATCTTCGACCAGCCGCACAGCCTTCGAGGAAGCCGACGCAGGTTCCGCCGGCATTGGTGATCTTGCGGACTACCGCCCGGATGACTGCGTTAAGACCCGGACAATCGCCGCCGCCTGTGAGAATGCCAACACGCATGGGTGCTCTGTCCCTTCGTAGGTTTAAGGTTTGGTATAAGAGAGTTGTCAGTTTTTAGTTGTCAGTTGTCAGCAAAGACGGTGTGATCTCCCGTCTGACAACTGATAACTGGCAACTGACAACTATGCTTTGAGTGCCGGTCGTTCCTTCGACTTGCCGGCCAGGTAGCGTTCGATCATCGTCGTATCGACCTGGCCTTCGACGAAGCTGGCGAGCTCAAAGATTTCTTTATGGAGAGGAATGGTGGTTTTGATGCCCTCGACGCCGAACTCGCGAAGAGCCCGTCGCATCGTGGCGATGGCCTCAGCCCTTGTTGGCTGATGTACCAGCAGCTTGGCTACCATCGAATCGTAATTGGGAGGGACCTTGTAGCCAGTCACAACGTGCGTATCGAGCCGAACCCCGGGGCCGCCCGGCGTCTGCCAGCGCGTCACCGTTCCCGGCGAGGGAGCGAAGTCACGGGCAGGGTCTTCCGCATTGATACGGCATTCAATCGCACAGCCCCGGTGAATCACCTGCTTCTGAGTGAAGGAAAGGTTCTCGCCGGCTGCCACGCGGATTTGCTCTTTGACCAGATCGATCCCCGTGACCAATTCGGTCACCGGGTGCTCAACCTGAATACGGCTGTTCACTTCGATGAAGTAGTACTTGTTGTCTTTGTCGACGAGGAACTCGCAGGTGCCGGCGTTGTAGTAGCCTGCCGTCTTGGCCAGACGCACCGCAGCCGTACACATCTCTTCCCGAATCTTCTGAGGCAGATTCGGAGCCGGCGATTCTTCGACCAGTTTCTGGTGACGTCGCTGGAGTGAACAGTCACGTTCCCACAGGTGAACGACGTTCCCCTTCATGTCGCCGATGAACTGTACTTCAACGTGACGGGGTCGTTCGACGTACTTCTCGAGGAAGACGGTACCATCCTTGAAGGCAGCTTCGGCTTCCTGACGAGCCTGCTTGAGGCCCGCCTTCAGGCTGATTTCATTGTGGGCGACTCGCATGCCTCGGCCACCACCGCCCGCAGCAGCTTTCACCAGCACCGGGTAACCGATCTGGGCGGCGATCTTGATCGCTTCCTCTTCCTTGGTGATCAGGCCTTCGGAGCCTGGCACCAGTGGCACCTTGGCGGCACGGGCGATCTTCTTGGCTTCGTTCTTGTTGCCCAGCTTCTTCATCGCCTCAGCAGGCGGGCCGATGAACTCGATCTTACAGTCCCGGCAGACCTGGGCGAAGTGGGCGTTCTCGCTGAGGAAGCCATAACCGGGATGGATCGCCTGAACATCAGCCAACTCTGCGGCAGCGATGATGCGACCGATGTGCAGGTAGCTGTCAGCGGCGGCAGGAGGCCCGATGCAGATCGCTTCATCAGCGAGCTTGACATAGGGGGCGTCCCGATCTGCTTCGCTGAAAACGGAGACGACCTGGATGCCGAGATCCCGGCAGGCCCGGATCACCCGCAATGCGATTTCACCACGATTGGCTACGAGTATGCGTTTAAACATCAGTGGGCGTTAGTCCGGATCGACGAGGAAAAGGACTTGGCCATATTCGACCGGAGCTTTGTCTTCGACCTTGATGGCGACAATGGTGCCGGAGACTTCGGAAGGGATTTCATTGAAGACCTTCATGGCTTCGATGATGCACACCACCGTATCAGCCTTCACCTTGGTACCGACCTTGGCGAACGGCTCAGCGTCGGGGCTGGACGAGCGGTAGAAGGTGCCCGGTGTGGGGCTTTTGATTTCCAAATGCTTCTTCGTGGGAGCAGCAGGGGCTGTCGGCGTAGCAGCGACCGGAGCGGCTGCCACTGGTGCAGCGGCGATTGGTGCGGCAGCTACGGGTGCCGGGGCCACTGCCACCGGGGCAACTGCGATGTGCTTGGGCCCTCTGCGAAGGCGGATGACTTGCTCGCCCTCTTCCAGATGCACTTCAGTCAGTTCGTGAGTACTCATCAACTTGACGAGATGATCGATGACATGGACATCGAACGGTCGGGGCATCGAGCTAGTCTCAGGACTCTTTGGGTCAGCCACTTTGGCATTCTCCCTGATAGTTGTCATCACGCTCCGCGTGTGAATGATTGTAGTCATCACTCTCCGAGTGATGATGCGGAGACAGGCGTCCGTCTCAAGGATCGCTTCCTCTAACGTATGCTCATCGTCGCTGTCCTCACTCGGAGAGTGAGGACTACAATCCAGAGCACTCAATTCGCACAGGCTACCACTTCACCACCACGCTGTCAAAGTCGCTTGGCAGGGTGGAAAGCACCTGGGCACCGCCGGGCGTAATGAGGTAATTGTCCTCAATCCGCACGCCACCCCAGTCGGGGAGGTAGATGCCAGGCTCAATGGTAACCACCATGCCAGGTTGAAGCAGTGTTTCCACGCCCAGCCGCATCTGCGGCCCTTCGTGGACGTCCAACCCGATGCCATGCCCCAGCCCATGCGAGTAGGGGGTAAAGCCCCGGGCTTCGATCTCCTGCCGGGCTGCCACGTCGATAGCTGACCCCGGAATACCCGGTTTGATCGCCTTCGCGGCAGCCTGCTGGGCAGCCAGCACAGCGTCGTAGATTGGCTTCAGCCTTGAACTTATGTTTTTATGAAGGGGTAAGGTACGGGTCAAGTCGCTCACATAGCCGTCGCAGCGGGCACCCCAGTCGAGGAGGAGCAGTTCGTTCTCCCCGACCGGCAGCTTGGTTGGCGGAGCATGGGGCAGGGCAGCCCGCGGGCCAACGCCAACGATGGCGGGGAAGCTGCCTTTCTCCGCTCCACCATCCCGCAGCAGCATCTCCAGCCGATGATGCAGCCCGATCTCGTTGTCGGTCGGCCTCAGGTATTGTCTAAACCGGAGATAGGCCTTCTCAGCGATATCGATCGACTTCTGGATCGCCAGGATCTCCGATTCATCCTTGATCATGCGGAACTGCTCGACGCCCTCTGACACAGCCTTCCACTGAATCGTGGGACAGCCGGTACGGAGGACTTCAAACACCGCCAGGGTGACGTGTGCTGATTCGACGCCGACGTTGGACCAGCCTGTGCTCTTGAGTTGCTCGAAGGTCGCCTCATGCAGCTTCTGGCCCGGCGGACGAATGTAGGTGGCGAACCCAGGGCACTCTTCCCGAATCTGCTGGGTGTACCGCCCATCGCTGATCAGCAGATTGAACTGGTTGTTGATCAGCAGATAGGTCGAATCCCCCGTGAAACCGGTGAGATAGCGAACATTGGTCTCGTTGGTGACGAGCATCCCGTGCAGGCTCTGCTCTTTAACAAAGTGAGCCAGTCGTTCACGACGTTGGGCGTAAGGATGCGGGATGGCGGTGAGGGAGGGATCGAGCATGGGGGTCGCCAGAGAGGAGCTATCAGCTGTCAGCTATCAGCATAACAAATGCAAAGGGCTATGGCAGTCTTGTTGTTACTGGAGTTTTGGGTACTCCGGAAAGCATAGAATGTCTTGAATGCAGGGAGTGACCGGCCATGACTAAACAACTACTGAGCAAGATAGGCGTGATGTTGTTTATTCTCGGCTTCCTGTTTACCAGCGTAGGGGCTTTCATCGTATGGGGCACATCCGGGAGCCATCCCTTCCTTCTACCCGGCATTGGATTGGGCCTTATCCTGGCTTCATTCGGGTTGATGGCGTGGGGCTCAAGAGTCAGCAATAAAACAGAATGACAACCAAGCAATAAACGACCATGACTAATGTCTGTGTGAAGGAGCGTCCGTGGAACTCATCGCCGCCAACCCATTCGCCGTGCTGACGTTCATCGCCGCCCCGGCCATTCTGACCAACGCTTCGTCAGTCTCGGCCATGGCTACGTCGAACCGCATTGCGAGGGCGACCGATCGTACTCGTCAGATTTCAACTGAACTGGAGAACCGTGCCGGCAAGTCGAACGAGTGGGTCGAGTTGAACATCCGCCTGCTGCAATATGCCGAGAAGCGGCTGCATCTCATCGTCCGAGCGCTGACCGCCTTCTACTTCTCCGTCGGCTCCTTCGCTGCTGCCAGCCTCATCTCGGTGTTTGGTACCGGGCTGTTCACCATACAGTTCAACATCCTGGCCTATCTCCTGATGGCCTTCGCCATCCTCGCCGGTCTCAGCGGCGTCGCCGGGCTGGTCATCGGTTCCTGGCTGCTGGTACTCGAGACCAGAATCACCCTCAAGAGCCTGGCGGAAGAGACGAGGTATTTGGTTACGCATCATCAAGAGTTGACCCAGAAGGCAGTGGGTGAGAAATAGTCGTCCACGAAACGGATTGTGTTCAACAACCGGTGGTTTATGGTAAAGTAAGGTAGAAGGAGCATGTCATGTCTACGATTACCATCGAAAAAGCTCAGACTGATCTTCCTCAGCTAATTGACAGTCTGGTTCCAGGAGAAACGGTTGTGATTACTCGGAATCAGAAGCCTATCGCTCGTCTGACTGGGGAAGCAACTCCTACACGCCAGCCTCGTCAGGCTGGAAACTGCAAAGGCATGCTTGTTATTGTTGCGGATGATGAAGAGCATCTGGAGGACTTTGCGGAGTACATGGAATGAGGCTCTTGTTGGATACTCATACCTTCTTGTGGTTTGTACTGAACGATTCCAGCTTAAGCACCAAAGCGAAGTCATTGATCGAAGACCCAGCAAACGACATACTCATAAGCCCAGCCAGCTACTGGGAGATAGCGATTAAGGTCAATCGAAAGAAACTGGACTTGTTGGCACCCTACGATGATTTCATGCAACGTGGGATCATTGGCAACGACTTCGACGTGTTACCGATAGAGGCCAAACACACCAGTCGATTGACCACATTGCCGCAACATCACAAAGATCCTTTTGATCGATTGCTTGTCTCTCAAGCCTTGGTGGAGGATGTGCATGTAATCAGCGTTGATGTTGCCTTCGATGCTTATGGCGTGAAACGGCTGTGGTAGTGTCAACTCCTACTTCCCCTCCACCCGATACAAATGCGTCCTCGTTCGCAGCAATAACCCATTCCCCAGCACCGCCGGTGATGCTGTGCAGCCGATGTCCAGCTTGTTCTCGGCCAGCAGTTTGTACTCTTTGCCCGCCGCCAGCACGAGGGTGTTGCCTTCCTGGTTCGGTATGTAGAGCTTGCCATCAGCATAGATCGGCGAAGCCCAGAAGTTGCCTGCGTGACGTTTCTGCCAGACTTCCTTGCCGGTCGCTGCGTCGATGCAGGTCACAATGCCCGCATCACTGACCATGTAGATCAGGCCATCGACCAGTAGCGGCGAACTCCTTTTCGATACCGTCTTGCTGTTCGTCCAGGTGATGGGTCGCTGACTGGCTCCCTGGTCAGGAACCGCAATGAGGTTCGTCGGTCCATCGCCGGTGGTGAGGTAGAAGTGCCCTAGACCATGCATCACCCTGGCGGCAGCGTTCATGCCGCCATGCCGCACGTTCCAGAGTTCATCGCCGGTGCGTGGGTTGTAGGCAATGGTCGCCACCGCACTGGGGCTGACCATCTGTACCTGGCCGTTGATGGTAAACAGCCCCGGCGTGCTGTAGGCTTTCTTGTTGTCGCCGTTGCTGGTCTTGTAGTCGGTGGAGCGGGTTTTCTTCCAGACCGTTTCGCCGGTCTCTTTGTTCACCGCAGCCAGGTACTGCTGATCAACGCCATCGAAGGTAAGAATCAACAGGTTCTCGAAGATGGCGGGAGACGATGCTGGTCCGCGAAAGTGATCGCACGGGAAGTCCCGCCGTTCCCAGAGCTTCTTGCTGGTGGCTGTATCAAGACAGGCGGTGCCATAACTGCCAAAGTGAACATAGACCCGGCCCGGCTCGATCACCGGCGAACACGAAGCGTAACTGTTGGTGGCATGACAGAACTCCGGCTTGGCCACATCGAACACTTTGATGTCATGCACTATCGAGCCAGTGTTGGCATCGAGACACATGGCGAAGAGCTGCTTGCCATCCTCCGGAGCGGTGGTGATCCAAATCTGGTTGCCCAGCACCACCGGTGACGACCATCCCTTGCCATGAATGGCCGTCTTCCAGCGGATGTTTTCTTTCTCGCTCCATTTGATAGGTGGCTTGCAGGAGGTGGGAGCGATGCCTGACCCGTTCGGGCCACGGAACTCTCGCCAACCCTCGTCGGCGTGAAGAATTGGCAAGAGACAATGAAGGAGAACAAGTAACATGATGAAGCGTCCAGGGTGATGCAACAAGTATAGTGTGTTGAGAATCGGCGACAGCCCCAACGGGGCGCGAGAGCTTAGCCCTGGGCAACGCCCAGGGTAAGGTAACAATAATACCGTTAAGCCCTGAAGGGGCGCGAGAGGGTTGTCAAGGGTCCTCCCGCCCCTTCAGGGCTTGGTGCAGTCTATCGGAACTTACCCAGGGCTGCGCCCTGGGCTAAGTTCTCGCGCCCCGTTGGGGCTAAATCCATCTTCGATCAGTTCGCTTTGCGGAATGCGGTTCGGCCAACCATTGTCAGCGCCACAATCACCCCCAAACCAATCGCCGCCCCCAGCCAGCGTCGTTGAAATACGCTCTCCTTATCCGCCCCGGCAGTCTGTTCTTCGATAGCCGCTTCGATGGTGAAGGTAATCTCCGTGCGATGGCCGCCGCCGGCATTCACGTCAATGGTGTAGTTACCGGCACCGGGGGCGGGGATCGAACACAATCCTTTTTCATCGGTGACGGCTTCGTGCAGGGTCTTCTTATTTGAAAGAAGTTTGACCTTGGCGCCGTCGGCGGGGGTTTCGTTGTCGAACCAGGCTTCGATGCGGAGGTTGGTGCCTTGGATATCGACCTTGGCACAGAGGTTGTGGGGGATCGAGAACAGTATGATGGCGAAGAGCGGCATGGGTTTATGGGGAAGGGGTCGTAGGTGTTGCACGTCCACCCCCGGCTTGAAGAGCCGGGGGCTAAATATTACCGTTGGTACACGATCTTACCATTCACAATGGTCATGACCACAGTCGTTTTACCGATGTTGTCCTGTTCCTTCTTGTCGAGAATGTCCCTGTCTATCACGACGATGTCAGCGTTCATCCCCGATTTGAGCACGCCTTGCTGTTTCTCGGCGAACATGGCGTAGGCTGCTCCGGCGGTGTAGGCGTGCAGTGCTTCCTCCACCTTGATCTTCTGTGCCGGGAACCAACCAGTCGGATTCTTGTCATCCAGCGAACGGCGATTGACGGCTGCATCGATGCCCACCAGCGGATTGAGCGGAGCGACAGCCCAGTCGGAACCGAACGACAGTGTTGCACCGTTGTCGAGCAGGCTACGGTAGGCATACGAACTGCTACAGCGCTCGGTGCCAATGCGTCCCTCAGCCCACTTGGCATCATCCACCACATGATAGGGCTGCATCGAGGCGATCACCGAAGCAGCGGCAAAGCGGGGGTAGTCTTCTTGCCTCAGATGCTGGGCATGCTCAATCCGGAAGCGACGATCGCGCGGGCCGTTTTTCTCATTCACCTGGGTGTAGATGTCGAGCAGCTTGGCGTTCGCTTCGTCACCAATGGCATGGACGACGACTTGTAGCCCCAGCTTGTCCGCTTCCATTGCATATTGCAGCATCGCACTCGGCGGCGTGACCCAGACACCGGTCGTTGTGTTGTCATGTCGATAGGGATCGAACATCTTGGCAGTGCTGGAACCGAGCGAGCCATCCATGAAGCCTTTGACGCCACCCAGTTGTGCCAGCCCGGTGCCACGCCCTTCCTTGGCGATGAAATCAGCCAGCCCGCGAGCTTCGGTGATCGGCCAGAAGAGCCGTACCCTGACGCTTAGCTCGCCCTTGGCTTCGAGGTTCTTGTAGTGCTTCCACAGTTTGCTTCGCACCGCTTGGCCGCTTCCATCGATGTCATCAACAGCGGTCACGCCAACACTGCGGGCTTCATCCAGAGCACGGTGGACGCCCCGGACAATGTCTTCCTCATCGGTCCCCGGGATGACATTGCTCATGAGGCTCATGGCGTTGTCCCGCAGGATGCCGCTTGGTTCCTGCGTGCCTGCCTTGCGAACGACCTCGCCCCCTTTGATCTCCTGCGTGGCGGCATTGATGCCAGCCTTCTTCATAGCCACCGTATTGGCTAGCGACATGTGTCCATCGTAACGGCGTAGATACACTGGCCGGTCGGGTGACACGTACTTGTCAATCATCGCAGCAGTGGGCAGCACGCCATTGAAGGTACGGTCATGATCCCAGTTGCCGCCCAGCAGCCAGCGGCCGGGGGGCAGTTTCTGGTCGTACTCCTTCAGCATCTTGCCGAACTCTTCTTCGTTGGCGCAGAGCTTCAAATCAATCTGGCCGAGGAAGATGCCTGCACCGAGGAAGTGAACGTGGCTATCATGAAAGCCGGGAACGAGCCGCTGGCCCTTGACGTCGATGACTTTCGTAGTGGGGCCACGATATTCGAGGATTGTTTTATCATCGCCGACAGCCAAGATGCGACCTTCACGCACAGCAATGGCGGTGTTCGTGGTCGGTTCCTTGATGCCGGCCCAAACCTTGGCGTTGTATACGATGAGGTCGGCTGGCGGGGGGGCGGCTAATACCGGGGCCACGCTGAAAACCATGCTAACGAACAGGCTGGCCCAGATCTTTCGCATAACTGGTTCCTTCATCAATCAACGCGAATCCCATGCCCTTGAGCAGCGAACGGGCTTCGGTGTTCTCTACCGGAATCACCGTCTCCACCTGCTGGAAGAGTTGGTCGTTCAAATGTTGCAGCGTCTGGGCTAACAGGTACTTGCCCAACCCCTGGCCTCGGAGTTCAGGCTCGACGCTTAACCCATAAAGACCCGCCTGGGGTGGCTGCGACTTGCCGATGAACTGTGTCATCTCCGCAGCACGTATCTCCGCGACAGGCCGATCGATGGCGGTTTCGAGCAGCTCAAAGACCATCGTTTCCAAACCGCCTTGCAACGCCTCATCAAACAGGGTGGTGACTTTTCGTGGCCCTAACCGCACTTCATACTTGCGGCGAAGATGAGCAAAGCGCGGATCACCCCAAGGCACAGCCTGGTTCATCGCTCGGCCATAGATCTCGTACCGTTCCTTGGGAGTGTACCCCTGGGACTGGATGAACTGATCAGCTCCCGTCATCGATTTGAGCACGCCGGCGGGGCTGATGCTGCCAAGCATGCCCCAGCAGTAGGGGTAGCGCTGCCAGTTGCAGCCGAACCGGGCATCGGTGGTGCCATTCTCTCTGAGATAGTCTTCAGCTTTGTTCAGCAGCTTGGCTCCCAGACCCTGCTTGCGATAGTCGGGATGTACCAGCAGCATCGAGACGACACCCAGCTGGCGATCGAGCGAAAGACGATCAGACGAGACGCCAAACCCCGCCAGCACCGCACCAATGAGTTGCTGGTTCGGCGCCCGTTCATCATCGAAGGCCAACGTCATGGCGCGAGGATCGAACCAGGGCTTGCAGAACCACTGCATCTCGAGAAAGAAGGGCTTGATCGACTTGCAACATCCCCGTCCCGTGAGCGCGATGTTCCAGAGCGCCACCACCGAGGGCGTATCGTAATTCTTGTAAGGTCGGAAGGTGTTGGCCACACGAATGCCCAGCAGTGAGTAGGTGGTTGATTATAGTGCGCTGGGTGATTCTGGCGGTCTTTAGCCCCCGGAGGGGGCGTTGGTTAGTAGCCAGGGGCGTAAGCCCCTGGACAGCAAATAAGAAAAGGTTCGAGCCCCGTTAGGGGCGATGGTGACAGGTAGCTTTTCCCCATCGCCCCTCCGGGGCTCAACGAATGTGTGTTTCTCGCTTTCCAGGGGCTAGCGCCCCTGGCTACTGACCGACGCCCCTCCGGGGCTAATACCTGCCAACTCCTATGATATCCCTACTCCCCAGAGACACCCCATGCCCGACGTGCCACCCGGCCTGCTTCTTCCACCCACCCTCCTCACCGACCATCTCCCTGGCATCGGTGGTACGCTCAAGGAACGGCTCGAAGACTTTATCGTTGAGGAAATTCCCGCCTATGAACCGAGCGAGGCAGGGGAACACCTCTACCTCTGGATCGAAAAGCGCGACATGGGGGCAGAGTACTTCCAGAGGCAGATCGCCCAGCGGCTCAACATCCCGACCGGTGAGATTGGTACAGCCGGTATGAAAGACCGCCGGGCGGTTACCCGGCAATGGGTCTCGGTGCCTGTCCGATGCGAACCACAGCTAGCTCAACTCGACGGCGAGGGCCTGGCTGTCCTCAAAGTCACCAAGCATGGCAACAAGCTGCGACCGGGGCATCTGCGGGGGAATCGCTTCGAGATTGTTCTGAGGAATGTCACTTCGACTGACGGACTACCCACCTGCATCGAAATGATCCAGCAGCAAGGTCTGCCCAACTACTACGGCACACAACGCTTTGGGCGGGATCACGAGACTCTACGGATCGGGTGGGCGATGCTGCATGGGGAACGGGTGAAGGTGGGGCACTTTCTCCGCAAGCTTGCTCTCTCTGCGGTGCAGTCAGCTCTGTTCAATCGTTATGTCAGTCAGCGTCTACAGGATGGTTTCTTTCGCCAGACTCTGAACGGCGATGTCATGGGCAAGTGGCCGGGCGGTGGGATGTTTGTGAGCAACGATCCCGTTACTGAACAAGGCCGCTTCGATCAGCGTGAGATCGTTCACATGGGGCCAATGTTTGGCAGCAGAATGCGGGCCGCCGAGGGGGAAGCTCATCAGCGAGAGATGAAGCTGCTGGAAGATTACCAACTGACACTCGATCATTTCCACGCCGGCGGCAAGCTGCTCGAAGGCACCCGTCGGCACAACCTCATCTATGTGGAAGAACTTCAGTGGACTGCACAAGATAGTGCGGTCACACTGAAGTTCACGTTGCCAGCCGGGTCGTATGCGACGGTGCTTCTGGCGGAGCTTATGAAGACTGATTCATCGCCTGCTGACGGCGATTGACATGGCCGGGTTGGCCGGGGAGGGGTGTAGGTTCGGCGATCTTGCGATAGCCCATCGAGTGCAGCACTTCCAGCACTTCGGTCCAGGTGGGGAACTGCCTGCCACTGAGACGTTTGTAAACGTCCATGGTTCGCATGAACTCCACTTCCTCGCCGGTGTAATCGAGCTCACAGGTCGTGGGATCGACTTGGCGACGACGTTCGACGCCCCGGCGGTCGTTGCCGCTGCGGCGTTCGAATGCGACGGGGATCGATTTCTTACGGCGATCCGAAGAGGATGCTGTGCCCCGTCGATCAGAAGGAGCCCGGCGATCCACATGAAGGACTGCTTCACTGGCCCGGTCTGAGGATCTATCCGAAGCACGTTTCTGCTGGGTCTTTTCGCTCATGGACGCAACCTAAATGTCAGTACGTCCATCCGTGGAGGTCTTGGAAAGCGGGGCGAACTCTATGGAAGCGGGAGTCCCTCTCCACTTCCATGGATTCCATCTTACCGGGCCATGAAACCAGATGCCATGCTCTTTTATCACCGATTTGTCACTGTTCATCATTTCGAGACAAGTCGTGCGGTATGTAGGGGGGCTTCCACATGGGTAGCTGGTAGCTGGCAGGGAAGAGAAAACGCCTCTATGCGCCTCACGGCCTCTCGTTCCCAGGCGGAGCCTGGGAACGAGAAGAAACGGTGCCTGGGAACGAGGAGCCTCGCATTATTCTGGCTCCTGGCTCCTGACTCCTGGCTCCTTTTGTAAGATAACCACCCCTGTTCCGACAAAGGACCCCCCGTGCCCGATTCGTTCTCTTCAACAGCTCAGAAGTACCTCGAAGAGTTGAAGCTCATGGCCTCCTCCATGGCGCTGATCGCTATCGTGGTCGGCTGCATCCTCTTTCTTATCTGGCGCCGAACGGGTATTCCCCGCAATCTCGTCGGCAAGGAACACAGCATCAAGGTTCCGTGGGACTGGCTCGAAGTTTTCGTCGCGGCTTTGCTGATGATTTATGTGTTCGAGGCGGCTGTCATCACCGCCCCCTGGGGAAAGCAGAAGCTGTCGCCCGACGACTTTAACCTCGGCTTTCAACTCGGTCTGGAGGCTACCGCCAGCCGGGTCGCTATCGATGGCGGGGTATCCGGCGGGCTCTACATGGCTACGGGCGCCCTCATGGCTGCTCCCGGTGAACTGGCTCGTCAGTTGGATGGCGCCCGGCTGCGCATGATCAACATGATTCTGTTCTTTCCGCTCGTACTGCTGTTGCTCATCAACCTCATGAAGAGGCTCTCCGGGGCAAGGCTCTATCAAATGGGGCTGCATCTCAACCGCTGGCGGGAAAACTTCACCCTGGGGGCACTCGGTTGGGCGGTGATCACCCCTACCTGTTTCATTCTGCTGATGATCGTGACCCTGAGTTTCTGGGAAACCCTGTGGGGCCGACCTTCTGAGCACCCCATGCAAACTCTGTTGAGCAACGATCCGCGCATCTCCACCTGGATTCTCGTCGGCCTGCTCACCTGCGTCATCGCACCGCTCAAAGAAGAGATTCTCATGCGTGGCATCGTGCAGCCCTTCCTGGTGCGCAATTCCATGATCTCTGATATTCTGATTGTGCTGGCCATCGTCTGGGCCTTTACCATCCTCGTCACGCCCGGTTCCGGGCCGGATCGAGGAATGGGCATGGGGCCGCTCTTGTTCGTGGCGGTGGTGGCGCCGGGCTATTATCTGTTTGAGCTGTGGATGCAGCCCTGGATCAAGGAACCCGGGGCGGCTCGCGGCATCTTTGTCACATCCCTCATCTTCGCGGCGCTCCATGCTGCCGCCTGGCCTCAGCCCATACCTCTATTCTTCTTCAGCCTCGGTGTCGGTTTCCTGGCCTATCGCACCCGTTCGCTGGTCGGTCCCATCACCGTGCATGCCCTGTTCAACCTGACCACGATGATCATGCTCTTGCTGGGTCAATATCCCAAGTTCAAGTGGTAGCATGATGTAGCGGAACTCGCCAAGAGTTCCGTTCGAGATCAGGCACGGAAGTCTGGCGACTTCCGCTACATCGAATGGCCCTCACGCCAAAACCACTGCCTCGCCAAAGCTCGCATCTTTTGCCACCGCCTGCAACACCGTCCCCGCCTGAAGATGTTCCTTCCGCACCAGTCCGAATGCTACAAGAGACTGTTCCTTCGGCGACCAGGCGACTGTCTTGAGCAGTCCCACTTCCTTGTCGCCTGCCCTCAGCGATGCCCCCTGCCAAACCACCGCAGGATCGCCCTCGATCTTGAGCTGTCGCAACTGCCGATTCACATGCCCGTAAGCCCTGATGCGGGCGACCGTCTCCTGGCCGATGTAGCAGCCCTTGTTGAAGCTGATCGCCTGATCGGTGCGGTTGGCTTCCTGAGGCAACATCGTTTCGTCAATATCGATGCCATACGCCGGGATACCTGCTTCCACCCGTAGCACGTTCCACAAAGGATCGTCTGAAGCGAGCAGCGGGATGGATAACTCCGTCAGCTTTGCCTCAGCAGTGCCTGAATGTTCGCTAGCACCCCAGACGAACGCGCCCGGCAAGCCGAGGAAGTCGCACCGCTGGATGGTGACATTGCTTCCACCCCACTCGATGGTTCCGTTCTGCCACTGCTTCCACTCAGCCACTGCTGGTATCTTGTGGAACAACTCTCCACCGGTGACCAGCCAGATGAAGTCCTTCTCGGTACGATCCTCGAACTGGACATCTTCGCCGATAATGTACTTCACCAGATGGTCGATCACTTTGGGCGCCAGCCCCGGTTCCATCGTTACATAGAGGTCGTTCTCTCGGATGGCGACGCGCAACCAGGCGACGATGCGGGCTTGAGCCGTCGTCAGAAATGTTTCACAGCCTGAGCCGACGCCGGGTTTGACCACGTCGTTGGTCGTGAAGTTCTGCAGGAACGCCCCCCGGTCTTTGCCGGTCAGGCTCAGCTTGCTGAAGGAAGATAGATCAAAAGCGATGACCCCGGTTTGGGCCTGCTCATAATATGGCGACGTAGTTTGCATGCGTGCATTATAGAGCAAGCAACGAAAAAGCCTCTGAGGGTAAGCTCAGAGGCTTGTGATATTGCAGCTATGACTGGCTTAGAACACAAACTCAACCGATGCCGAGGGGCCAAAGTAAACAGCCGTGTCGGTGGTCTTGCGAAGCGTCGGCGACAGTTCCAGATCGTAATGGAATTGACCATCGGCGGCTGCCAAGCCGGTGTAAATGTTAACTGTATAACCGGCCCGCACCCGCATGTATCCGCCCGCGTTCATGTCGAGGAACAAGCCCGTTTCAAAAGCGTTAGCAAATCGCTTGGACGACTTGCCGACATCGTAGCCGACAAACCCGTCATCACGAATAAGTGATTGCGTGGTGGTTGCCTGGTTGCACAAGAAGGCGATCTTCTGATCCCACGTGACCGACCAGGTGGGATTGAGTCGCTGGGTCATGTTCCAGCCGATCTGCAAGCCGAACATATCGTTGGAGCCGCCCCAGGTCAGTGTCGCGCGGGTAGTCGGATCGTTGATACCGAATTGGAGATCGTCATCAATCGTGTAATGCTGCATGCTGTCCTGAATCTTGATGTAACGGAAGCCGATCATGTAGTTGAAATCGAAGGTCTTCCAGCAGGCACCGAACCAGCGAAGGTTGGCTTCACCGCTGTAGATCGAGTTCTTGTAGGATAATCGCATCAAGTCGGCGTTGGTCCACAGGCCCTGGTTGTCCTGGAAACCCACTGGAATATTGAAGTAGGGAGAATCGAGTCGGCCCAGGGAGACAAACTGAGCGACAGAGGCCCGGTTCTCCGTGTAGAACCCGCCGACTTCAAAGAGCATATTGTGGCAATCGTCCTGAAGACCGATGTACGCTTGAAGACCATTGTTCAAACCACTCTTGGCGGAATTCCAGTTCCCAATGAAGGGAGTCAGGCCAAAAGTAGGATCGCCTTCACCATCCACGTTCTGGATAAGAGGTTCCTGAGAAACCATGGGTATGCTCCGGTTTCCGCTGCGTTGCAGCCCGATGTAGCCGACCTTGGCATAGAAGCGGCGCTTCTCGCCCAGTTCGTCGTACCAGAGCCAGTCGCAGCAGCCACCCTTGTTGCAGCCGGAGATGCCGGGGTAGTACGTAGCGCCCATAGGCAGGCCCACGCCTGGCATACCATTAGGACCGCATTCGCCGAAGTTCATATTGGGGCCATCGGGCAGGCCGGGCATTCCACCCATACCTGGAGGGCCACCCATACCGGGAGGCATTGCGGGCATACCAGGCATACCGCCGGTCACACCGCCCTGCATCATAGGCATTCCACCAGGTGCCATAGTGGGCATGTTCTGGCCATAAGGAGGCATCCCTGGGCCGTAACCGGTGCCAAACATCGGCACGGGGCCACCGGGCATACCTGCCCCCGGCGCCACGTTCATGGGCATCGGTTCACCAGGAACGCCTTGAGCCTGTGCCGTTGAGCAAAGGCCTGCGAATCCCAATCCCAACAGCATTCCGCTTGCCCATCGATTCGCCATGATCTATTTCCCCTGACGGCCCCGCGGCGGAGGCTCGTGTCCCCCACTGCCTGTCTCTTGAACAGGGAAACCCCGCGCAAGCAGACTATTGCAGATGGGTAAATCATCGGCCCGTATCCCCGGCATTCTTGAAACAATCCCTAAGCTCACTACCCTCCGCAACTACGGCAAGGTTCGCCTAGTCGCCTTCCCTGATGCCCCAAGGTTCGCTAGTATGGGCAAACTTGACCAGCTTCTCACGCAGGAACCACGTTTCCATGTCGACCGAATCCCCGATGCCGGTATCTACGCAAACCAGCGAACCTACCACGGTGCCTACTCTCACTCCCTTGGAACGCCGAAATTCTTGGCGTCCTCGTCGAAAAGGCGAAGACCACGCCAGATAGTTATCCCCTCTCCCTTAATGGGTTGATCACCGGCTGCAACCAGAAGAGCAACCGTGAACCGGTCATGGACGTGAGCGATGCTGAGGTCGAAGAGGCGATCCCCAACCTCAAGAAGCTCGGCCTGATGCAGCAAATCCTTGGCAGTGGCCGTACCGATAAGTTCCGCCACTGCCTGTACGATGCAATGAAGCTGGACAAAGTGCAGTTGGCCATCATCGCCGAACTCTTGCTGCGAGGCGCGCAGTCGGAAGGCGACCTGCGTGGACGGGCCAGCCGTATGGAACCGATTGCTGACCTTGAAGCCCTGCGGCCCCTAGTCAAAACACTGGCAGAGCGGGGCATGGTGATCTACCTCACCCCCGAAGGCCGCCGAGGCACCATGGTGACGCATGGGTTTCATACGGCTGAGGAACTGATGCTGCTGAAATCCCGAGCCGAGCGCTGGGCAGTGGAGGAGCCGGTAGCAGCTGCGCCTCGTTCCGCACCAGTTACTTCATCAGTAGAACCTAGACTCGTTGCCCTGGAACAAGCGGTCACCGAACTGCGAGAACAGGTGGCAGAGCTGAAGCGTCAGTTGGGTAGCTAAACAATTGATTCTCCCCTCTCCCCCACCGGGGAGAGGGGTTGGGGGTGAGGGGGATTCTTCTAGCGGCGAAGCCCTTCGTGATGGGTATGTAAAGATCAATACCTGAAGGGCTGCGCCTCAAAAAGAATACCCCTCACCCTAACCCTCTCCCCAGGAGGGAGAGGGGACAATCCTCGGATTGAGACAGTAAGACATCGCGAGCAACATCACCATGACCAAGCAACCCGTTGATGTACTGGTGGTAGGTGCCGGCCCCGTCGGCCTGACGATGGCAGCAGCCCTCACTCATCATGGCTTGAAGTGCAGACTGATTGATAAAGCCGCCGAGCCGACCGACAAGTCGAAGGCCCTCGTCGTTTGGAGCCGCACGCTGGAGCTACTCGATAATCTCGATCTGGCGACGACCTTCGTCCAGACCGGCATGAAGATCGACGGGGCCAGCATCTATGGCAGCGGCAAGCGGCTCGTGCATCTCGCCATCAGCGGTCTCAACAGCCCGTTCGGTTTCCCGCTGATGATCCCGCAGAACGAGACCGAACGACTGCTCACTGAGCATCTCGTCAAGCAGGGCGTCACCGTCGAACGGCAGGTGGAATTGCTCTCGTTCACCGAACAGCACGATTCCCTCGTCGGCAAACTACGCCATCCCGATGGACAAGAAGAATCGTTCACCGTCCCCTGGCTCATCGGCTGCGATGGCGCTCACAGCACCGTTCGTCACACGTTAGGCATGCAGTTCACCGGGCATGCAGAACCTAACGACTGGATGCTCGCTGATGTGCATATTGATGGAACCATATCCACCACCGAAATCAGCGTCTTCTGGCACGAGAAGGGCGTGCTCGTCTTCTTCCCTATTACCAAAGATCGGTTTCGGGTCATCGCTGATCTGGGCATGGCTGGCGCTGAACGGCCAGCCGATCCCAGTCTTGCCGAGGTGCAAGCCAAGGTCGATGAGCGTGGCCCCGGAGGACTGAAGCTGGTCGATCCCATCTGGCTCGCCAGTTTCCGCATCAACGAACGCAAAGTGACCGACTACCGCAAAGGCAGGGTGATGCTGGCCGGCGATGCTGCCCACATCCATAGCCCCGCCGGTGGGCAAGGCATGAACACCGGCATGCAGGATGCCTTCAACCTCGCCTGGAAGCTGGCACTCATCCATCGAGGCCAGGGCCAAGAGACGCCTCTGCTCGATAGCTATTCCCAGGAACGAAGCACTATTGGTGATCAAGTGTTGCGAGCAGCGGAAAGAGTGACGCAGATGGCGACGCTGCGTAATCCCGTCGCCCAGTTCCTTCGAAATCACATTGCCTGCGTGGTGTCATCGTTCGGTCTCGTGCAGGACAAGATCAAGAACGCGCTGTGTGAACTTTCGATCAACTATCGTCACAGTGCGTTGTCTGTCGAAGACTGGCCCATGGGACGAGGAGGCGAGGCTGCGGGTGATCGGCTCGGAGACGCCCCACTCCTGTCAGCTCAGAACGCTAAGCCAACGACGCTGTTTCGGGTGATTCATGACACACGGCACGCACTGCTACTGCTGCCTTCCGTAAACGATCAGGATACAGTTGCGGCACTGCTGAAGATCGCCAAGGAAGCTGAGCAGGCTTACCCAAATGTCCTGTCAACGAATCTCATCGTAAAGACAGCAGCGGACCTTACTGACCACTCCAAGGGCGCCTGTCTGGCTCGATGCCGACGGAACCGTGCATCGACAGTTGGGTGCCACCGAGAATTCCCTCGTCCTCATTCGCCCCGATGGCTACATTGGCTATCGATGCCAACCACCGATGGGAAGGCGTTGCTGCAGTATCTTGGTCGCTATTTGAAAACCTGACCTCTCGTTCCCATGCTCTAGAGATGGCCACTCGTTCCCATGCTCTGCATGGGAACGCACTGCAACGGCGGCTCTGCCGCAAGTCAAAAGCGGAGTAGAGCCCCCATCTCTGTACTCCCGGCAGAGCCGGACATGCAGCCCGTTCCCAAGCGGAGCTTGGGAACGAGTTGCAAGGAGTTGATGAGAAACCTCATACTTTTCTTGGTCAGCCCGTGCCAACAGGGGTAGAATGTAACGAGCGAGGTTGGTACCTTGGCTACTCGAACGGCTGACCTCGATACGAACGCAAGTCTCACTGGATACTGATAATGGCACAGCGAGATAACTCGCCTGACGATAAGCCGACTGACAAGAGCAAGCGTGCCGCCTACCCTGCTCAGTGGGCCATGGTGGATTCTCATTGTGGTCACTCTCGCGCTCTTCGTGTTTCTTCTGATGCGCGAACAGTACCTGGGTAACACCCGTGTTCCGTACAGTGAGTTCAAGCTGCAGCTTTCGCGCGGCAACGTCAAAAACGTCAAGATCGGGGCCACCGTCATCCGCGGCGAACTGCGCAATTACAAGCAGCTACCCGAAGATTACAAGAAGGGACGTCGTGATTCCGATAACTCCTTCACCACACTCAAGACCGAAGACAAGGAATTGGGCGCACAGCTTGATGCTGCCCGGTTGAGCGGCCTTGAATACTACGATTATGAAGCGGATACCTCCAGCACCATTACGACTCTACTGGTCTACCTGGCTCCCATTCTAATTCTGATCGCCCTGTTCATGTTTATCCTTCCGCGACATGCGCGACCCGATGGGCGGGGGATTCATTTCCAGCTACATCAAGAGTCCTGCCCGCCGTTACGAAAAGGGCAAGACCCGCATCACCTTCGATGATGTCGCCGGCATGGAGAATGCCAAGCAGGAACTCGAAGAAGTCGTCGAGTTCCTCAAGAGCCCGGAGAAGTTCCACAAGCTGGGTGGCCAGATTCCCAAGGGCGTGCTCCTCATCGGCCCTCCGGGTACCGGCAAGACGTTGATCGCCCGTGCCGTCGCCGGTGAAGCGGGTGTGCCGTTCTTCAGCATCAGTGGCTCCGAGTTCATTCAGATGTTCGTGGGTGTCGGCGCCAGCCGTGTGCGTGATCTTTTCAAGACCGCTCGTGAAAGTTCGCCCTGCATTCTCTTCATTGACGAAATCGACGCCGTCGGCCGTGTGCGTGGAGCAGGCTTGGGTGGCGGCCACGATGAACGGGAGCAGACCCTCAACCAGATTCTTACCGAGATGGATGGCTTCCTGCCTACCGAATCACTCATCGTCCTCGCGGCGACGAATCGGCCCGATGTGCTGGACCCGGCACTTCTTCGCCCAGGCCGATTTGACCGCCACGTCACCATTGATCGCCCCACCTGGCAGGGCCGTCTGGCCATCCTCAAGGTTCATACCCGGGAGAAGCCACTCGCTGCTGATGTGAATCTCGAGGTCATTGCCAAGAGCACGATCGGTATGACCGGCGCTGATTTGCGTAATCTCGCCAACGAAGCTGCCCTCAACGCCGCCCGTTCGGACCGCACCAAGATCACCCGCAAGGATTTTACCACAGCCGCTGATCGAGTGGTGCTTGGCGCCAAGCGGGAGGAAGTGCTCAAGGAAGAGGACAAACGTCGCACCGCCATTCACGAAGCGGGACACGCTCTGTGCGGGCATCTGGAGCCCGAATCCGATCCGCTGGTCAAGGTCACCATCGTTCCTCGTGGCCGGGCTTTGGGTGTCACCCAGTTCATGCCCGAAGATGATCAGTTGAAGCACAGCGAGGAAGAGCTCAAGGCACATCTGGTGATGTGCATGGGTGGGCGTGCCGCTGACAAGTTGGTGGGCCACGAATCCACCTCCGGCGCCTCGCAGGATCTTGAAGCAGGCGACCCGCGTTGCCCGCATGATGGTGACCCAGTTCGGCATGAGCGACAAGCTTGGCCCCGTCTCCTACCGCATCGGTGAAGAGCACGTCTTCCTCGGCAAGGAAATCCAGGAATCGCGCGACTTCAGCGAAGGCACCATGCAATTGATCGATGAGGAAGTCCGCCGCATCCTGAATCAGGCCATGGAGAGAGCTACTAACCACTTGACCACGCACCGCAAGGAACTCGATCTTTTGACCGAGGGCTTGATGTTGCGTGAGGAACTGAGCAAGGACGAAGTCGAGATGATTCTGAAGGCCGGCACGCTCGATGTGTTGCCGCCCATTGTTCTCGATGAACCTGCACCGCCGGCACCGACGCCGCCGAAGGTGGTAGAGACCCCGGCACCGTCCGAAAGCGCCGAGCAGCCTGCGGCCTTTCCCGGCGGTTTAGTCTGTTGGGGAGGGCGAGGCTCCTGCCGAGCCGGATAGCGACGATAAAGCGGCTCGGCAGGAGCCTCGCCCTCCCGATATACAGACAACTATGGTTTTCCTCGGCATCGAAATCGGCGGCACCAAGCTTCAAGTCGGCTTGGGCGATGGACTGGGGCAAGTTACCCACGTTCATCGTGTCGCTGCCCAGCCGCAAGCTGGTGCTAACGGTATTCGTTCACAGATCGTTGACGCTTGCCAGCAGCTCTTCAAGCAAGCTGGTATTGCTGCATCGTCAATCAAAGGCTGTGGCCTCGGCTTCGGCGGCCCGGTCGATGATCGCACCCAGCAGACCATCACGTCCCACCAGGTATCGGGCTGGGATGCGTTTCCACTCTCGAAGTGGGCCCACGAAACACTGGGCATCCCATCCATTATCGGCAACGATGCCGACGTAGCTGGGCTGGCCGAAGCGACTTGCGGTGCGGGGCAGGGATGCAATCCTGTTTTCTACATGAACATCGGTTCCGGCATCGGTGGTGCCTTGATCCTCGAAGGCAAGATTCATCGTGGCACCGGTCTGGGTGCCGGCGAGATTGGCCATCTGTGGATCGACTACGATATGGATGCCTGGAAGCCTCGTGAAGACACCTGGTCCATTCTCGAACATCGTTCGTCGGGCTGGGCCTTGCAGAAAGCAGCCGGGCAACCCGATGTGCTTGCACTGCTGAAAGCGGTACAGGCCGGTGATGCTGATGCGAATAAAGTGTGGGTGCGTGCCCGGAGAAGATTAGCGGTGGCCCTCAGCCATGTCATTGCTCTAATCTGTCCTCAGCGAATTGTACTGGGCGGCGGCGTATCTTTAGCTCCCGCTGATTTATTCCTGAACCCCTTGCGTGAAGAGGTCGCTCAGATCGTCTTCAAACCATTTGCCGGCTGCTATGACATTCAAGTGGCGGGCCTCGGCGAGATGGTCGTCGTGCAGGGAGCCCTTGCTTTGGCCCGGCAGCGATATTGCTAAGAGAGTGCCAGAACTTCTTTGAGTGAGGTATTGATTTGTTGCATGATGACTTCAGGCAAATGTCCAATCACAGCCTGGAATAAGTCTCTGTCGATGGTCAGCAGGTTCTCACACTGAGCCATCGAACTGAAGCGTAATCCACTCAGTAGACCTTCGGGAGTAGAAATATCGATCAATACTTGATACGTGGATGCACGATGACTTTTCGTACTGATCGCAGCAATGATGCTGTCGGTGATGCGACCATTTAGCTCATCTGTTTGAACAATCACTGCTGGACGAAGCTTGCTGCGTCCCGATCCGTCACTGAAGAGGAATTTCACCAGTACCACATCGCCGCGAACGACGTTCATGGCTGCTCCTGAGCCAGGGCATCATAGACATCGAATACAGGATCGTCCCAACCGGCTCGCTTGCCCATCGCAGCCAACTGCTGTTGTTTCTCTTCAGCGGAGTAACGAGTTGGTTCCATCAAGGGAAGAAGCTGGTCATACTGAGTCTTGTTCATCAAGACATAGTGCTGATTCGTCTGGGAATCGACAATTTCAATGGGCTTCTGCTGAGTTTTCATCAGCAGAAGCCGTTGTTCTTCGGAAAGTCGGGCGACCATGATATACCCTCTCATAAGAGCAGTATACCACGAAGCGGCTCATAGTTGCCAGCTTGTTTGGTGAATACTGTTTGATGGCATCACTTCGAATTACCTCATCCCACCCGCGATGTAGAACGTCTCACCCGTAATCCACGAAGAATCATCCGAAGCCAGGAACACCGCAGCGGGAGCAATGTCCTGAGGCTGACCAATGCGTCCCAGCGGTGTTTGCGACTCCACCTGCTTGCGGAAGTCGCTGGCGGGCAAGCCCAGGGCATGTGCGCCTTCAGTCTCCACCATGCCGGGGTTGATCGAGTTCACCCGAATCTTGCGAGGGCCCAATTCCTGGGCCAGCGAACGGGTGATGGCGTCCACAGCCGCCTTGGTGGCACTGTACATCGAAGTGGTGGGCGGTGCAGCGGTGGCGACGACCGAACTGATGTTGATCACGCTGCCGCCGGCCTTGCCCATGTGCTTGACCGCTTCCTGAGTCGTCAGTGTCAGACCCAGCACGTTAAGATCGAACAGCTTGCGGAAATGTTCGGCCGTGATCGCTTCCAGTGGAGCGAACTCATAGATGCCGGCGTTGTTGACGAGAATATCCACTTTGCCGAACGCCTTGATGGTTTCAGCGAAGAGATGTTTGATATCAGCCTGCTGAGCGACGTTAGCCTTCACAGCCAACGCCTTCCCCCCCTGTTTGGTAATCTCGGCCACGACCTTGTCGGCCCCTTCCTTGCTGGTGGCGTAATTGACGACCACCGCCGCCCCCTCGGCAGCCAGGTGCAGGGCAATCGAGGTGCCGATTCCCTTGGAAGCCCCGGTAACGACGGCGACTTTTCCTGCCAGCTTCTTCGACATGACTGAACTCCCTCAAGTAGTAAGTTCGCTTTTTATGTACCACACGGTATAGAATATAGGCATCGATGCTTGCGAGGTCAAGGGAAATAATGTACTCTCTGGTAAGTTAGGAGTGAAACATGCCCGTCGGTCGTCCCCGTGCCTTCAATATTGATGATGCCCTGGATCGCGCTCTGGAGGTCTTCTGGAAGAAGGGCTACGAAGGTGCCACGCTGCCTGATCTTACGAAAGCCATGGGTATCAATCGGCCCAGCATGTACGCTGCCTTTGGCAACAAGGAAGCCCTCTTCCGCAAAACCATCGACCGCTACATCAACGGCCACGCCTGTCACGTAAAAGAGGCATTTGCGGAACCGACCGCGAAAGAAGTAGTAAGACACCTGCTGACGTGCAGCATCGATATGGTCACCAGCAGCAAAACTCCCCGGGGCTGCTTCCTCGTGCAGGGAGCTTTAGTGTGTGGCGAGAGTGCCGATCCGCTCAGGCAGGAACTGATCAAGCGCCGTTTTGCCGGCGAAGCCGCCCTCTGCGATCGATTCAAGCAGGCGATGGCTGATGGCGATCTACCCAAAGAGACCGACCCCGCCGATCTGGCCCGCTATGTCTTCGTTATCGCCCATGGCCTGTCGGTACAAGCTGCCGGCAGCGCGAGCAAAGCGAAATTGAATAAGGTGGTAGAGTTGGCTTTGCAAGCGTGGCCCGGATGAGTGTATTTGGGAGAGCGAGGCTCCTGCCGAGCTTGCAATCGCTAGCGGCTCGGCAGGAGCCTCGCCCTCCCTCGAACTAATTCGTCAAATACTTAAACACTGCCTCAAGGTTGTCATCCTCGGAATAGACCTCGTTCACATTCAGCGACTGCTCCTTCAGCATCCCTGGCAGCCTCGAATAAAACAGGTCAGGCTTCTTCGTCTCAGCAATCAACTGCTGCTTACCATCCAGAACCGAGATGCCTTCCACATCCTGATGTTTGACCAGGAGCGCTGCCAGGTCGCGAATCTGCGGTGAGATCAGCACAATGCGGTGCGGGTGATTATCGATGAGATCACGAATATCCCGCAGATTGCCCTCAGCGACAAGCCTGCCTCGATTGATCAGGATGATCTGCTGCGTCAGCCCCTGCACCTCGTGCAGCACATGGCTCGACAGCACGATGCTCTTTCCTTCATCAGCCAGGCCGAGAATGATGTCCATCAACTGCCGGCGGGCGATAGGGTCGGTGCCGGTGAACGGCTCGTCCAGAAAGAGCACTTTGGGCTGATGTACCAGCGACTGAGCGATCTTGATGCGCTGCCTCATGCCACGGGAGTAGCCGCCAATCGCTCGTTTCATGGCGTCGGTCATGGCGACCCGCTCGATGGCCTGTTCAGCCGCCTCCGCGCTGCCGTTCCGGAGAAGCCGCGCAGCTTGGCGAAGGCATGGACGAACTGCCTGCCTGTCATCCATTCGTAAAAGGCATCCTGCTCCGGGCACAGGCCGATGTGGCGATAGAGCCAGGGGTTGTTCCAGGGCTGCTGGCCGAGAATCAGCACAGTACCCTTGCTCGGCTTGAGCTGCCCGGTGACCAGTTGCAGAAACGTCGATTTGCCCGCCCCGTTGGGGCCGAGCAGACCCGTCACGCCCGGCCCGATCGACAGGCTGACGTTGTTCAGGCCGATGACGTTGCCATACCACTTCGAGACATCGTCGAAGCGGATCAGCGCAGCCGATCCAGCGATTTCACTCGGAACATCAGGATGCACAGGGACAACACTCCCACGAAAACGAGAACGCCTGCTGACCAGTACCAGGGGTAGAGCGATCGTAGTCCTCCGCTTCGGACGACGATCTGACCGTTCTGCGGGAACTGGTTCAGGAAAATCCTGTCATCACCCGTAGCGGGCGACACCGGGCCGGGGAATCCTCCACGGTTACGCCCAATCGGCATGCCGGTCTTGCTGCTTGCAGTCACTCTCGCCAGTTTGACAAGATGATCCACCTTCTGCCAGGCTGCCTCGGTGTTCAGAATGTGTTCCTCTACTCGCTGGACATTCCTGGTGAAGCTGGCCAGGTTGGACCACTCTGCGAAGCCACTGGAGAAAAACAGAATGACAGCCAGAGCTCCCGATAGCAGCCACCATCCAAACCACATCATGGCCACATAGCGTGAATTGCGTGACAACGACGAGAGCGCGAGCATCCACAGGCCGTAAACCACGGCAATCATCAAACTTACCAGAAGGATACCCCATAACAGGGGAAGCACTTCGAAAAAGATAGACAGCTTCAGACTGAACAGCACTCCCAGCACCCAGGCGAACGCTGCCGGGGCAGCGGTCACCAGCAGCACAAAGAACATGATGACGCCCAGCTTGCCCAGGAAATATTCCCAGCGACGCAGAGGTCTGGAGAGATACAAGGGCAGGGCATTGAAGCGCAAATCTTTGCTGATCAATCCCGGCCCCACCAAAAGCACCAGGATCATGAGCAGGAACGACTGAACCATAAAGAAGAAGTGATAGGCCAATGTCCACATGGGCACTCGATAGTTGGCCGGCAGGTTTTTCAACTCGTCAGGAAGAAAGCTCAACAACGTCTTGATCGTGGCGTTGCCCTGCTCAAACAGGCTCCACAGAATCATGAACGCCGCCAGCGCCAGGGCCGGTCCGAAGCAGGCGGTCAGGCAGAATTTGGTCAGCTTGCTTCGGAACTGCATCCGCACTCCGTTGCGCGTGACCGCCCACCAGCGCCAAAACTGGCTGCTCAGTTGCCCGTTCCAGTGTTGATACCCCTGATCAAAAATCGGCATTCGCCTTCACTCCAGCCTTTAGCGTGCAGATCGTGGCAGGGGTCAACGGTACTCCGTTGCCCCCTGCGGAATGTGCAACACTTTTGCAGTCATGCAGGGGGCAGTTGAGTACAACTCACCCCTGCCACGATCTCGATCTCCAAACCTTACCTTTTGACCGCCTTCAGGAACACATCCTCCAGCGAGCTCCGCCGTGGTCGCAAGTGTCTGATCTGGAATGATTCGTTGGCCGCCAGTTCCCACAGCATCCGCTCATCACGCCCTTCAGGCATGGTGGCGATCAGTGAATCATCATGTTGTTCAACCTGGCAGCCCAGTTCGGTCAGCCTTTGCTTGAAACGATCCTGATCGGTCTTCACCCGAACCTCAAAGGCCTGCTGTTGCACGATTTTGAGGTCAGCGATCTTACCCTCTGTCAGCACCTTGCCCTGACCCATGACGATGACGTGATCGCACACCGCCTCCACATCGACGAGCAAATGGCTGCTGTAGAGCAGGCTGATTCCCTTGTTCCGGCACAGATCACGGCACAGCTCAATGAGGTCTTCCCTACCAGGAGGATCCATGCCATTGGTTGGTTCGTCCATGATGAGCAGTTGGGGATCGTGAACAAGGGCCGCCCCGAGCTTGAGCCGCTGTTTCATACCGGTCGAATAGGTGTCGGTGGCCCGGTAGCGGGCTTCTCCCAGCCCGACGTAATCGAGCACTTCATGGGCACGCTGCATGGCGTCGCTGCTGCGCATGCCCCCCAGTTCACCCGCATACGAGACAAACTCGATGCCGACCGTGCTGGGGAACAGGCATTCATCCTCGGGCACGAACCCGACCTTCTGCCGAACTTTGAGGGGAGCACGTTTGATGTCGAGGCCGAGCACCTGGCCGCTGCCTTCGTTGATGGAGATAAGGCCGAGCAGGGTGCGGATCAGCGTCGTTTTGCCCGCCCCATTGGGGCCGAGCAGTCCGATGGCTCCGAGCGGCGCTGATACGGTCAGATCGCTCAGCGCACGGATACGCCCGTACGTCTTGGTGACCTGGTTCAGTTCGAAGAGCTTATCCATGTGCTTTAGTACTTATGTGATGCGTCATAATCACTGCACCCCCTCACCCCCAACCCCTCTCCCTCCAGGGGAGAGGGGAGCCAGATCGTGCAGAACGTGATGGCCTTAGTCTATAACCTCCCAGCCATTCGTTTCTCGAACCGGTTCATCTACGTCGATTCAGCTCTTTTTCCGAACCACTGAGCGAGATGCCCATGCCGATCTCGGCGGCAAAGTAGACGACCGTCAGGGTGATCATCAAACAGATGATGGTCGCAATCACCGAGCCGGGGCCGCCCATGAAGCTGAAGACCAGCAGGGGGAGAGCATAGCTGGCGATAAACAGCATGCTCGCCTGGACAATCCCCCACATTTTCGAGGAGGCTATCTTGTCCACCCGCATCCCCGTCATGAGCAGATCATCCCACGTCTTCATCCGCTTTTCCTCCGTGATCGCCCCGGCACAGCGCGTGACGATGGTGATGCCCGCAAACACAATCAGGATGATTCCCATCAGGATGACTTCTCCCTGGACGGAGAAGTTGGCGATGTTGGCGAAGATGTGGTACACGCTGTCCCATTTCCTGTCGAAGAAGTCTTGCGCCAGCCGACCGTGGGTCAGGTTGTTGACGATGCCCAGGATCATGCTGACCGAGAAAGCCATGCAGCCGAGCGCTCCCATCCAGGTGGGAATCATCCGCAGCGCCGGCAGCGGGGCGATTCCCAGAATATGGCGTTCTCGCCAAAGGATCGGGTCGTTGCCGATGCCGCTGCGGATTCCCCAGCGCCAGGCGCATCGACCGGTCTTCCAACTGCCTCAAACAGGCCCATCGTATGGTCCAGCACGAGAGTTTGACAAAGAACCAGCCGATGAACCAGAAGACCAGCAAGTGCTGAAGCAGCATGTAGGGCGAAATGTTGTTAAACGGCGGAGTCGACAGGCCAATCACCACTTCCACCGGGTTCAGCCAGGTCGGCAGCGGTCGATCTCCCAGCAGGGTTAAGCTGATAAGGGTGATAATGATGATGATGGAGTAGCAGGCCATGATGGCGTCACGCGTCCGCCGGGTGATCACCGCGCTGAAGATGCAGATGCCCACCAGGGCAAACGTGATGATGAAGGCATGCAGGTACATCATCAGCAACGGCAGCAGATTCAGCCTGGCGAAACCGGCCAGCGCCAGAGGGAAGGGCATGCAGAGCAGCATGAACCGCACCAGTTGCCAGTAGCGGCCCATCACTTTGCCGCGCACAATCTCATGGTCAGCCAGCTCGGTGCCGAACAAGGCCGTCAGCGTATCCTTTTCCTTCTCCTGTCCCAATGCCCCAGCGGAAAGGGCCGGCGTCACCAGCAGCAGCAGCAACAATTGCAGCGGAAAGAACCGGCCCAGATATTGAGCGGCAAACGTCAGCCGGGCTTCGTTCTGGATTTGCAACAGGTCAGCAGGCTTGATCTTCAGCCCCGACTGGTTCAATTGAAGGGTTTGACGATCGAGATAGAGCGAAGCGGTGAAGAAGAAGTGGAGCAGGCAGAACGAGAGAAAACAGATGGCGACAATCTGAATCGTCCAGCGTGGTTGCCCCGATGCAGTTCCCAGGCCAGCACCGGTCCGCCCAGGCGATAGGGGAAATCCCACGACATCATCAATAACATCCTCGTAGCTCAGCGCCAGAGGGAACATTACAATCAAATGAGGGTGGACTCAACAGAAAACCAGCTTACACAACTGATACGACGACATTCGTTCATGGGGAAACAATCTCTCCGTACGTGGTCATCGTCATCATGGTGAGCCTGTTCAACTGGGGCATGCCTGAGATGTTACCCCGCTCCATACAATATCCTCAACTTCAACACTGGAGTTCACCATCATGCAATCAAAATCGTATCGCATCGCTCTGGCCGTCAGCTTGCTGAGCCTGACTCTCTGGGGAGTTCTCCTCGCCATGAACCCTAATCCCGTTCACGAAGACAAGAGTGACCCTGCCGCCCTCAAGACTTTTGCCAAGGAGACGAACCAGTTCGGCTTCGATCTCTTTCAGCAGCTTCGCAGCGAGAAGGGCAACCTCTTCTTTTCGCCCTACAGCGTCTCCGCCGCCCTGGCCATGACCGCTACCGGGGCCCGTGGAGAGACTATCCAGCAAATGACAAAAGTGCTGCACATCTCCGATGAAGTCAAACGCTTCGCCGGCTTGCATCAAGGATTGATGAATTCGCTGCTCGATAAACCCGTCGGCTACGATATCCGTATCGCCAACGCCCTGTGGGGTCAGAAGCGGTATCAGTTCAAGGCCGACTTCATCAGCCTGGTGCAGCGCGACTTCCGTGCTGAAGCCCGCAATCTCGACTTTGCCTCCGACGCCAACGCCTCTCGGATGACGATCAATGCCTGGGTCGAAGAGCAGACCAATAACCGCATCAAAGACCTGCTCCCTTCCGGCTCCATCACCCCAGCTACCCGCCTAGTGCTGACCAACGCCATCTTCTTCAAGGGCACCTGGCTGACACCCTTCGATAAGAAGTTCACCAAGCCGATCGACTTCAGTTTGACAGCCAACGACAAAGTCAAAACGGACATGATGTACCGCAGCGCTGCCATGAGTTATGCTGAGACCGATGACCTTCAGGCTCTCGAACTGCCTTACAAGGGCAATCGCCTTTCGATGGTGGTGCTTCTGCCTAAGAAGCGGAATGCTCTCGGCGATCTGGAAGCGGGGCTGACTTCGGAGAAGCTGATCACCTGGCTCGCCGGCCTGAAGTCCACCAGGGTCAATTTGACCTTCCCCCGGATCAAGACCACCTACTCAGCAAGCTTGTCCAAGACGCTGCCGCTGATGGGCATGGTCGATGCGTTCAACGAGACCAAGGCTGACTTCTCCGGCATGGATGGCACTCGTGATCTCTCCATCTCCGATGTGGTTCACAAAGCTTTCTGCGAGATCAACGAAGAGGGCACCGAGGCTGCAGCAGCAACCGGCGTGGTCATGCCGTTGCGATCAGCAGCGCCTCGGAAAGAGCCACCCCCGGTGGAGTTCAAGGCCGATCATCCCTATCTCTACTTGATCCGTGATCTGCAGACCGGGTCATTGTTATTCCTCGGTCGGGTGACTGATCCACGGAGCTAGTCTGGTTCTCCCCCTTACCAAGGGGGAGTTAGAGGGGGTTCTTCCTGCGAAAGCAACAACCCCACCCAACCTCCCCCCACTTCCCCATGATTAAGGGGAGGAGCAGAATAACGGGATCTCCATGGAAGACGCACTACCCTACGCAGGCAAACTGGCAGCGCTCGCTGCCAGTTTGATTTGGTCCTGCTCCATCTCGCTCTACAAGGCGCATGGTCAGGGGGTGCCCGCCCAGACGCTCAACCTCTATAAGCTCACGGTCGCCCTGGTCGGGTACAGCATCATCCTCGGCGTCATGCACCTGATGCATTGGCATGGCTCTCTCGATGCTGCCCCCCATTTCCCCGGCACCTGGAAGAAGTCGCTCTGGCTGATGGCCTCCGGCGTCATCGGCCTGACCCTCGGCGATACCTTCTTCTTTGTCTCCATTCGTTATCTCGGCGCTGCCATGGCGTCGGCGCTACAGTGCCTCACTCCCCCTATCAGCGCCCTCATTGATTGGCTCGTCTATGACAAGCAGATGACCAGCATGCAACTGATCGGCTTGGCAATCATTGTGCTTTCCGTCGCCGGCGTCATCCTGGCCGGCCGTCAGGAGAAGATGGATCAAAAGGAAGCTCGACACTGGAACTGGGGCATCTCAGCCGCCATCGCTTCGGCTCTCTGCCAGGCGCTCGCCTATGCCATCCAGGGCGAGCATCTCAAGGGGGAGAACATCTTTGCCTGCGCCATTCTTCGGTTCGTCCCGGCCCTGACGATCCTGGTGGGGTTCGCGATCTTTACCAGAACCGGCGCGGAAGGTGTTCTAATCATGGTACATTCTCCTAAGAAACTGTTCTACCTCGCCCTGGCGGCGATCATCGGCACCGTGATCGGCATCTCGTTCCTCTCGTTTGCCTTTCAGCACGAAGTGACCGGCATCGTCAGCACCCTCAGCACCACCTACCCGATCTGGGTTATCCCCGTGGCGGCCATCTTCTTGAAAGAGCACCCGACGCCGATGCAGATTATCTGCACGATTACGGCCATTGTCGGCATCGCCCTGCTCATGATTCCCGCTGAAATGTGGCGGAGTTGGCTTCCCGGCTGGCTGTGAGCTAGAGTTTATCTGCTCCTCCCCTTACCAAGGGGAGGTTGGGTGGGGTTCTTCTAAGATGATCGATCCCCTCTAACTCCCCCTTGGCAAGGGGGAGAAAAAGCGAGGCTCCCGCCGAGCCGCTGCGAGGCGTTGCTGCCCTACACCACGACTCACTTCCGGATTAGCCACCATGTTCATCCCACGCCTCTCCTGCCTGATCGTTCTCTGCCTCACCACATCCCTACAGGCCGGCTACACCCACTACTGGACCTGGAAAGGCTCGCCCGATTCGGCCAAGGTCAAGAAGTGCATCGATGAAATGAAGCTGATCCTGCAGGCCAGCCCGGTGCCGCTCGCCTCAGCCGATGGCAGAGGTGAGCCGACCATCCGCGACTCCATTCTTACCTTCAACATGAAGGGCAGCGACGAGGACATTGGCGAACCCTTCGTCTTTCCCGGCCGCACCGGGTACAACTTCTGCAAGACTAATGGCAAAGAGTACGATCCGGTCGTCACCGCCTGCCTGCTTGTCGTCATGGATCATTTCAGCAAGGACGAAGTCACCGTGAAAAGCGATGGCGACATCGCCACCGACTGGGAAGCGGGGGCGGCTCTCTACAAGAAGGTGCTCGGCAGAAATCCCAAGACCGGCAAAGGATCGGCCCTCACCGAAATCCTCGGCAACATCGATCTCAAACCCAAGTGGGATGGCGGCAGGCTTTGGATCGTCTTCGGTCTCCTCGGCATTGGCCTGGCCGTGGCCTGGTACCTCTTCAACCCCCAGCCCGACTTCACCATCTTCTTTGAGAGACAGGGCAACGCCTATGTCAAAGGGTCCTTCCCCGAGGCCTATGCCAACGCCGTCCGTGTCTTCTTCAAGCAGGATCTGCCGATGAAGCGGAACGCCCTCGTCAAAGGCTGGAACGAACGAGACGGCCGCTTCCGCCTCGCCTTCGCCGGCCCCATCTCCGATCGAGAGCAACAGCAGATCCGCAACTTCTTCGGAATGCTTCGGAAGAAGTAAAGTTGCCATCACGCTCCGCGTGATGGTGCGGAGAGTAGCTGCCAACACCACTCGTCCCCGGTCTCCGACCGGGGACGCACTGCAACCCCGGCTCCGCCGGGAGTCAAGAGATGAGGTATTGCCCCCGCCTCCTCACGCGGAGCGTGAGGGCAACTTTCACTACCATAACCCCATGCCAACCCAGAAACTCCTCATCCTCGGTTCCCGCATCTTTGCTGAAGAAGTAGCCGACTTAGCTAGCGATGTTCCCGGTATCGAGGTAGCAGGATTCATCGAAAACCAGGACCGGCAGCGCTCTGCCTCGCCACTCCTGGGCCTACCCGTCTACTGGATCGATGAATTGACTCGCCTGGCAAAGGATCATCTCGTCATAAGTGGCATCGGCACCACGCATCGCATACACTACATCGACGAAGTACAGAAGTATCACGCCCGCTTCGCCACCCTGGTGCATCCCACCGCACGGGTGTCCCGTACCTCTACGGTGGGGGAAGGCTCCATCCTCAACGTCGGCAGCATCATCGCCGCGCATTCGGTGCTGGGCAACCACGTTATTGTCAATCGTGCCGCTCTCATCGGCCATCACGTCGCTATTGGCGATTGCGTCACCATCGGCCCCGGAGCGAACATCGCCGGCAAATGCAATATCGGCAACGGTGCGTATATTTCGATGAGTGCTGTGGTGATTGATCGTATCACCATTGGCGAGAACTCCATCGTCGGAGCAGGGGCGGTGGTCACCAAAGATGTGCCCGCCAACGTGCAAGTCGTCGGCATCCCCGCCCGCATCGTCAAAGAAGGCATTACGGGAAGGTAGTATTGATGGTAGTCATCACGCTCCGCGTGATGGTCTCGTTTGTAGTCATCACGCTCCGTCGTGATGACGGCGGTGGCATCATTCGTTCACAATCAGACAGCGATCCGATGTGCAGTTTGATCTGGACGCTCATCTCCGCGTCATCACGACGGAGCGTGATGACTACTAACCTTCAACGCGGAGCATGAGGGCAACTCTACTTCACCACGATCTCCGCATCATAACATAGCCCCGCATCATGGCGTTCGTTCAACGTCTTGCTGATCGTCTTGACGCTCCGCACTATCTTACCCTCGAACACCACCTTGCCGTTCAGCTTCACCGTAACAGGCTGATCGAGATCAATCAGATCATCCCGCAACCTTACCGTCACCTGCCCGACGTTCTCGCCGGTGATCTGAATGGTCTGATGATCAATGTTAGCGACCACTTTCCGGGCCTGCTTGGGATCGACAACCACCGCCTCGGCTAACCAGTAGAACTGCTGCTGCTTCATGTTAAAAGGTTGATGCCAGACCACTTTCTTCGGGGCAGTGTTGCGGGTGAACTTGGCCATCCACGGCACCGCGACAGCATCTTTACCCTGCATCCAGTGCTTCATCCCGGGCCGTATCACCACTTCGTGAACGTAGCCTTCTTTGTCCGCTTCATGCAGGTCGGCGAGGATTTTCTTCCATTCGACAGCACGCTTGTTGCGTTCATAAGCGTCGTCGTTCTCACCCATGTGCAAAGTGAAGGGGAGGTTGCGAAGATTGTCAGCCCTCACGTCCCCCGGATGGCCGGCCATCATCGCCGCAGCGGCCCAGCGATCGGCCAGGCGTGGAGCCATCCGAAAGACGCCATCGCCGCCAGCTGAGTAGCCCATGAGGTAGACACGGTTGACATCCACTTCGCCAAACGCCACCGCATCTTGAATCAACTGAGCGAAGAAGAGATCCATGTGAGGCTGAAACCACATGTCCCAGGCATCGTTTGGGGCACGGGGAGCGATGTAGACACCCTCCGCCGGTTTGTAGAGCCGTTTCTGATTGTCCCACTGCTGATCGTTAACCTTGCTGCCCGAGTTCCCGCCGCCGTGCATCGAGATGAACAACGACCGACCGCCGGCAGGCTTCTCGCCAAAGAGCCTGACATCGAACTTCATGGTCAGTTTGCCGAGCGTAATGGCCCGGTTCTTCCACTCCTCAGCCCGTGTCTTACGAACCTGTTGAAGCTCATCCTCAGTTAGTAACTGACGTGCTTTGGTTGCCTGCTCCTTCGTCAAACTGACTGATGCAAACGCCTCCGCCTCCAGCTTCCCCCGCTGCTCCACCGGTTTCTTGAGCCAGTCCGTCAACCCAGCTACAGGATCAGCCTCAGCCTGTATCATTCCACTCAACAATACCACTAACCCAACGAATACCGACATCCACGTTCTCCTCTGAATGTTCTCTTTGTATGGCCTATTCCCACCTTTTCCGCCTCCTATCTCCTTGCTCCTAGCTTCTAGCTCCTAACTACAACTGGTCTTAACCCCAACACAGGGTATAATGCAAATGAACATCAAAGTTCACATCGAACTTGGGAGATACAGGTAATGAGTGCAGTTGCTGAACTACCCACGAAACCCCAGACGACGACCGCTCCGCCGATCACCGTGACCCCTCGGGCCGCTGAGGAAGTCAAACGCATCGTTGACGAACAGCGTACTGCCGGCGTCCTCGGGCCAGAGGAACGAGTCTACCTCCGCGTCTCCGTCAAGGGTGGCGGCTGTTCCGGTTTCCAGAACAAGCTCGACCTCGACCCCGTCTACAACGAAAAGGCTGACGAACTCTTCGAGATCAACGGCGTCGGCGTCGTCGCTGACCGCAAGAGCCTCCTCTACATCGGCGGCGCTACCGTCGACTTCCACAACGAACTCAACAAGCGTGGCTTCAGCGTGAGCAATCCCAACGCCAAGACCACTTGTGGATGTGGCAGTTCGTTCTCGGTGTAAGCAAAAAGCAAAGAGCCTACGGGTTTATCCCGTAGGTGCGACGTGCAACGACAGGGAACCTTCCGCTGTCGTTTTGCATTTGGTTTCGGTGACTGTGCCACACTCCGGCGGTACTCCGTCGGGGTGTGGTTGCAATCGCTTGTGGTGTTCCAGTTGATGAATGAGATGATGTTCTGTTCCCCGCAACCACACCCCGACGTGGAGTACCACGCCGGAGTGTGGCACAGTCTTATCGAATACCTACGCAATCTCCCTCGTCCATTCATCGTTGCCATACTTGCTCGCCACCAACTGCTCCGCCGTCGCTAGCTCATCGATCCGCAACTTCTCGACACTGCCCCCGAAACGCATCTGGAAATGATCGAACAACGATTCAACAATCGCTTCCCGAGGTAGCCCTGTCTGCCTCACCAACGGACTCACCCGCTTGGCAGCACTACTGATTGCCGGCTTGTCGGAGAGTTTCTCCCGACCGATCCGCAGAACCCGTACCATGTCACCGGGGTCCATGTCGTAAGCCATCGTGGTATGATGGAGGACGACGGCTTGTCTGCGGGCCTGGGCTGCTCCGCCGATCTTGCCCATCGAGCAGGCGATGTCGTTGAGCGGGGCATGGTAGGCATCAACGCCCAGCTTTCGCAAGCCATCGATGACCCAAGATTCACAAACCTGATAGGACTGCCGAAGCGGAATACCCTTGAGCATCTCTTCGGGCAGATAGAGCGAGTAAGTGATGGCACCATGTGGTTGCAGGAACATCGCCCCGCCGCCGGTCATACGGCGAACGATGCGGACGCCGAGTGACGCAGCACTGGGCACATCGACTTCATTCAGCACCGATTGACACCGCCCCAAAATCACTGCCTGTTCCGACCACGCCAGAACCGCAGTGTCGCCGGCCGTTTACCTTGAGCCACCTGCTGGCACAGCACCTCATCGAGGGCAACATTCATCGCCGGGGCGAGGGCGACTTCCGGCATCAGGTGCCAGGTTGTTTTTGACCACGGAGTCAGCTTCTCTGCCAGTTCCTGATCAGTGAGTGGTTGATGCTCTTCCCCAAGCAGCGGTTCCAACTCCGCCGGTTGCCCCACAGCCCGGCAGATGGCTACGGCGAGGGCCTGTGTCGAGGTGCCGAACAGTTCTACATCCCACGGCAGGGCGGTGTTGAGTTTGGTGGTCCACTGCGGAACGGTATGCGTGATGGTCTGTTGAGCAATCGCGCTGGTCAGCCGATGCAGCACTTCCCGTGATTTTGGTTCGGGGTGGACAAAGAAGTCGCCGCTGAGGCGGACCTCGGAAATGATCCCGTTTCTGACTTCGAGATCAACCGCGATCAACTTCCCGCCCGGCGTCTTGCATTCACCGTGCATGAACCGATTCCGTTAACTGCCTGACGTTCTCAGCCACGCTGGCCTGACTGTTGTAGACCGAAGAACCGACGACAAAGACGGATGCCCCAGCCTCGAAGGCCGGCTTGAGGGTCTGGAGATGGATGCCCCCATCGACTTCGAGCTCACAGTTCGGGTTGAGCTTGTCGATCAACAGCCGTGCCTGCTGAATCTTTTCGAGACTGCCGGGAAGGAAGGACTGCCCACCGAATCCCGGTTGCACCGACATGATGAGCAGCAGATCAACACTGGGAATGAGATGTTCGATACTTGAAAGCGGCGTCTTGGGGTTGAGCGTGACGCCAACCTTCTTCTTGAACTGCCTCACCATTTTGATGGTGTTCTCGATCTGTGGGCAGGCTTCGATATGAAGAATGACACTATCCACCCCGGCCTTGAAGAAAGGCTCCAGGTACTGATCAGCGTGATTGATCATCAAATGCGCTTCAAAGGGCAGGGGACAACCTGCCCGCAGCGATTGTGGCACCAGCGGGCCGAACGAGATGTTGGGGACGAAGTTGCCGTCCATGATGTCGAGGTGGATGCGATCCACACCCGCAGTGACTGCCTCCTGCACCTGAGCCCCCAGGCGGGTGAAGTCAGCAGTCATGATCGACGGAGCAAGCTTAAGTGGTCGCATGGGGATTATGGTAGCGGGGATGGTGTTTGGTTGGTAGTCGTCACGCTCTGCCCTGATTGTAGTCATCACGCTCCGCGTGATGACGCGGAGAGTTGCTGCTATCAACGAAGGCTTTGTGTTACATCGAGTCTCCGCCTCATCACGCGGAGCGTGATGACTACAATCCAGACTACTAACCCAACACCTCAATCCACGTCTTCCACTTCGGATGTGACTTCATCAGCGTTTCCGAGGCCGTCATCTCCCGATCGACAAACTCAAACCCCGGCGCGACGGTGCAGCCCATCGCACCAGCTTCCGCCCTCAACCAACCGGGCACCCTGCCAGACACCATGAGGCACCATCACTTGACTGCGTTCGCCACTCATGATGTCCGTTCCCAATCGAACCACTTCAGCATCACCATAGGCCTTGAGCATCACCAGTTCGACGGTATCGCCTTGATAGAAATGCCACATCTCATCGCTTCTCAGTCGATGGAATTTCGAGACGGTATCGGAAGTGAGCAGGTAGAAGATGGCTGTGCCGATGCAGCGGGAGTTGGGATACCGACCCGGTAGACGATCAAGCATCTCACTGGAACGATACGTCTCGGCAAAGTAGCCACCCTCTTCGGGAAGGGGCTTCATGTTCAACCGTTCGATGATCTTCTCAGCAGTGGGCCTGTTCATTTCAACCAACCTGTCCAGACGAGATAGATGCTGACCGCAAAGAGGAACACACCGACGAGGCCGAGCAGGAACTTGACGCTGGGCCGCCGTAGCCAGGGGAACCAGTGGCCGAGGGTGTTGTCGAAGCACCAGGTGATGGTCCAGAAGATCCAGAATAACCAGCCACGACGTTTGCGAACTGGCCCGCTCGGTCGAGCCTCTTCCCGCTTCGAAGCGACGATCACGTTGCTCGTCGGCCCCATGATGATCTCGACCCGCGGCCCTTTGCCCGGCCCCGTCGCTATCGGCTCATCATCAATCCACGGTATCTCGTCCACCGGTACGTGCTGCACCGGCGGATGAGTAGTAGTCGCTATCTGGCTCCCCTCTCCCTCCCGGGGAGAGGGGCTGGGGGTGAGGGGTTCATTTATCAAAAGGCTCAAGCTGTGTGAAGATTCATTCTGAACCTCTTCCTCAGTCTCAACTATCGATGGTTTACGTTCCCCAGCCTCCGTACCTTCTTGACCCTCGACCTCATCCTCAACAACCTCTTCTTCCTCAGCCAACGCTAACACCGGCTTTGTGTCTGTCTTCTCGCCGGCAAACCGCAGCGTCGGTGCATCCTCCTCGACTTCAACCTCTTCTTCCGCAATCGCCGCCACCCGTGGCTTCATCAAGATCGTCGCCGGCGCAGCCTGCACCCGGTCGATCGGCAGCTTCAACAGCTGATCGAGCAGATGATCCAGATCGTCAATCTGTTCCTTAATCCCTGCTGCCAACGAGGGGCCCTCCCACTAAGGAGGCGGATGATACCAGAAGAGGAAAATTGTGGGAAGATCGGTAGTGGGGAGGGTGGACCTTGTTGTTCTCCCCATTTGTCAAGAAATCTGTTACGATAGGTGGTGAAAGCCAGTCCCTAGAGAAAATCATGACCACAACAGCCAAAGTCCTGATGAAGTTCCACTCTCTATCGGAAGATCAGCGGATACAGGTGCTTGATTTCATCGATCACTTGCCTGCTGACACTTCCTCCAAACCTTCCAAGCTCTTTGGTCTATTCAAGGGACACGAGACAACGGAAGAGGAGATTGCTGAAGCACGTCGTGACCTGTGGGGCGAGTTTCCCCGTGAGGACGTGTAATGGCTGGCTTACTACTCGATACCCATGCGACGATCTGGTACCTCGAAGCTTCGTTGAGGCTTTCCAGCACTGCCCTCAATGCCATTCAATCGTGTCTCAATAATGGCGAACCTGTCTATATCTCAACCGTGACAGTCGTTGAGCTAACGTATCTGGTGGAGAAGGGACGTTTTCCTGTGACGCTATTAGATCAGTTATTGGCTGAACTTCGACAGCCCACACCTGAATTGATTGTTGCTCCACTTGACCTTGCTATGGTAGATGTCATCAGACGGATTGCTGTGCGAGATATGCCTGATCGTATGATTGCCGCTAGTGCAGTTGCCTTAGGAGTGTCGCTGGTGACGCGGGATCAGCAGATACAGGCATCGGGAATCGCGGTTATTTGGTAGTAACGAAGGATAATGCGGGATATTGTAATTCTGGCTCTCGGTCTAATAAGACGAGGTGAACAATGCAAAGAGCATTCGAATCTGAAACGAAACGCGTGACAGACAATACCGGGAATAATGCGCTTCCGATTGCATTTTTTGGGTTCTTTTGTCTATGCTTTGCCGGTATTGAGTTCCGGATGTCTGCCGCCACTTTGTCCACGTTCTGCTTCGCTACAGTAGGAGTCCTATCATGCATCGCAGCTATTGTGTTTGGGAGCAATGAACGGACAAAGAACGGTTCTACCGCAGCGATCTTCATTTCCATTAGCACATTGCTGGCAATCGGTTTGCCATTTATCATCCAGCTATTTATTGCTTACTTTCAGCGAAGAGATGTTATTGGGTGATAGTTTTCCTCTCTCCAATCCTAACAAGAAGTTCCGGTTGTTATTTTTGCATTCCATGCTCCGCGATAGAATACCCTAAGATCGTTACGGCTTTCTGTTTGCATGCCCCCCAATCCCAATTCCCAAAATAAATCCCATTCCCCTGTCAATCCCCCGTCCCAATAGCAGTACTCTCCCTAGCCCACAACCTCCAGGGAGTACCTCGGCTCGTTTTCGCTATCTTCCAGCCCATCATGCGGTATGATCGTGGCATGGCGGAACCAGCGCAATTACCTGATGATGAGGCCGATATTGGCCTCGCGGCCCGGGGCGATGCGGCCAGTTGGCAACGGCTGACCGAGCGCTATCGGGACAAGCTACGTGCCATGGTGGCGTATCGGCTTGATAAGCGGGTGCAGGCCCGACTCGATGCCAGCGACATCGTGCAGGAGGCCTTCCTCGACGCGGCCAACCGGCTGCCCGAGTTCGCCGCCACCAGGGAAGTGCCTTTCTTCATCTGGATGCGTGCCCTCGTGCAGCAGCGGATGGGGATGGCACATCGAGATCACCTTGGTCGGGCCAAGCGTAGTGCCGCCCGGGAGGTGGAACCGCCGAACTTCGACAGTTCCCGGGCCATCGCCCTGGCTCTGCTCGATAAGCATGTTTCACCCAGCGAGGATGTACGCCGCAAGGAACTGGGGGAGAAGTTGAAGAGTCAGTTGGATTTGCTCGAACCACTGGATCGTGAGGTGCTCATGCTCAGACACTTCGAGCATCTGACCAACAGCGAGGTGGCTATGACGCTCAACCTCTCCGCCCCGGCGGCGAGCCAGCGTTATGGCAGAGCACTGCGACGACTCAAGGACATCATGGTCGAACTGCTGGGACACTCCATCGGATAGTGGTTGGCTCCTCCCCTTACTAAGGGGAGGTTGGGTGGGGTTCTTCACTGCTGGCTCGACCCCCTCCAACTCCCCCTTGGCAAGGGGGAGAGAAGAAAACCTCCATCGGATAGCTGAACATGAACGAACCCGACGTACTCGATGAACGAATTGCCCTGCTGGCGGAGGACTACCTCGAACGGAAGAAACGTGGCGAATCGATCCAGCTCGAAACCTTCCTCAAAGACTATCCCGATCTGGCCGGCGATCTGGCTGACTACATTCACCTGCTTGAACTCATGGATGGCACCCGCACCACGACTCCCCGCCGTGTCAACAAAACAACACGTGAACGTATCGGCGATTTCTCCCTCATCCGCATGATCGGGCAGGGAGGCATGGGGCTGGTCTTCGAAGCGATACAGGAATCGCTGGGCCGCAAGGTGGCCCTCAAACTGTTGAAGCATTCGACGAACGATCCCTCCACCCTCGCTCGCTTCAGCCGGGAAGCCCGCGCCGCCGCCAGGTTGCACCATACCAATATTGTGGCGGTCTACGGAGTAGGCTTGGACGAGGGCGAAAACTACCTGGCCCTCCAATACATCCCCGGTATCAGCCTCGATCGACTACTTCAGCGGATGAGACAGACCGGCGAGGGCAGCACGCTCAAACTCAAGAAGCGGGAATCGACAGTCGATGGCATCGTCACCCCAACCGAAGGCACGCCCCGGCCTCCCGAACCAACCCAAGATAAGCGGCTAGCTGACGAAGTCATCAACCACTGGACCACTCTTCGAGTCAACGAGCCTCAGACCTATGCCCGCCGGATGGCGCTGCTCTTTGCCGACATCGCCGATGCTCTGGGGCATGCCCACATCCATGGCGTGCTCCATCGAGACGTGAAGCCCAGCAATCTGCTGCTCGATGAGCAGGGGGTCATCTGGATCACAGACTTTGGCCTGGCCCGCATCCATCAGGAAGAGAATCTCACCGAAACCGGGCAGCTCGTCGGCACCCTGCGCTACCTCGCCCCCGAACGTCTCCGCCGACAAGAGAGTGAACAGAGCGATCAATACTCCCTGGCTGCGACGCTCTATGAACTGCTGACACTGCAACCGGTCTACGATGCAGCCACCAGCGAAGAGATTCTGCACAAGATCAGCAAGGAAAGTCCCTTACCGCCCTCAAAGCATGTGCCGGGGCTGCCTCTCGATTTGCAGACGATCATCCTTAAAGGCCTGGCCCGGGAGCCTGAGCAGCGTTATGTCAGTGTCAGCCAGATGGGGAAGGACCTGCGCCGTTTTGCCGAGGGGCAACCGATCCGTGCCCGCCGCCTGGGGCCGCTGCAAACCGCCTACCGCTGGGCACGCCGAAACCCCGTGGTGGCCGGGCTGACTGCCGCCATCTTCGTGACGCTGCTCTCCGGGCTGATTGTCTCGTCCATCTTCTACTGGCAGGCGGAACAGCGACGCATCAAAGCAGAGCTCTCCGAGGGCAACGCCACCAGATCAGCGAAGGAAGCGGTTGAGGCTGAGCATAAGGCGGAACAGCGCCGCCTCGAAGCGGTGAACTCCGAAGCCAAAGCCACTCAGTCGGCTATCGAATCCAAGGCTATGCGGAGCCGGGCCGAGAAGATCAACGAGTTCTTTCTTTCAGCAGTCCTTAATCAAGCCAGCCCGAACAAGAAGGGACGCCAGGTCACTCTGTTGGAAGCGTTACAGGATGCTGTTGGGGTAATACCCAAAATCTGCGCCGGCGATCCCCTCGTAGAGGCAGATGTTCATAACAGTCTTGGCGAGCTGTTCCGGGAAATAGGGCTGGCTCCGAAAGCGGTTCTTGAGCACCAGCAGGCCCTGGCCCTTCGCCAAAAAGAACGGGGTGATGACCATACCGAAACGCTCGCCAGCATGCATAACCTCGCTCTGGCCCACATGGATGAAGGGAAGCTGAAAGAAGCTGAACCCATCTTGAAGAAGCTGCTGCCCGGCTTCGAGAAGCACTACGGCAAGGAGAGTCAGCAAACACTCAAAGTACGAAGCAACCTCGCTGTCATTCTCGAAAAGCTTGGCAAGTATGAGGAAGCTGTCCCGTTCCAGAGGGCTGTCTACAAGGATGCTCAGGAGAAGCTGGGCCTTGATGATGATGTTACCCTCAACACACAGAACAACCTGGGGCTGCTGCTGGTGAAGGCGAATCATTTCGATGAAGTGCGCAAGATGCTTGAAGACCTCATCGACCGCCTGGGCGATCGTTTTCCCGCTGATCATCATCGAGTATTGACTGCACGAACGAACCTGATGAACCTCGCTTTCGCCAAAAAGGACTACCAGGCAGCGTTGCCGCAAGCGAAGGCGATCTTCGAGACCCAGAAGAAAACCGCCGGCGAACACGACCCCATGACGCTGATGTACATGAACAACCTGGGAACCATCCTCAGTCACATCGATCAGAAAGAAGCAGAGAAAGTGCTGCTGGAGACGATCGAAAAGATGGAGGTTCAACTGAATCAGCACCATCCGCATCGCCTTTCCGCCTACCACAATCTCGGCTGCAATTATCTCTACAGCAAGGAGTACGACAAAGCCGAGCCGTGGTTGCTCAAGTCGCTCCAGGGACGAAAGGTGGTGCTGCCTGAACGTCATCCGGAGCGTATCGGCACGGTGGTGTTTCTCGGGCAAGTCAAGAATGGACAGAAGCAGTACGAAGCGGCAGCGAAGTACTATCAGGAAGCTCTGAAGGCGATGGAGAATAAGCCGGCTCTCGATCCGATTCGACTGGCAACGCGCCAGGCCTGCGCGAAATGCCTCATCGCCGTCAACAAGTTGGATGATGCGGAGAACCTCCTCCAGGAGAACCTTGCTGCTATCAAAAAGGCCGAGACCAACCCCGGTGGATGGAAAACCAACCGGGAACTCCTCGCCGATCTCTACGACAAGCAGGGCAAGAAAGACCAGGCCGCCGCCCTGCGAAAGTAATCGAACCATGGTAATAATCGACATTCAATGTTAGATGGATACCAGTTCTTGACCCCGAAGGGGCAGGGCTTCCAAGGTATGAAACCTAACGATATCCAAGGGTTTTCCGCAACTCACGCCAATCCTTCACAGAGACGCCAACCAGACGCTAGTGGTTTGATATGACAAACCTCCTAATTTCTGGCTTGCAGTGTTGCCTCGCTTACGGAGGTCGCCCATTTTGCACCTTGGAAGCCCTGTCCCATCGGGATCAATGGCATTCCCGAACCTCGCTCGTATGCTGACTATCTAACTCTTTTCAGCCGACGATGCGACGATTATGAACCTCCAGACCCTCTTGCAAGCACGGTTCCAGGCTGCTACCTCCCAACTCACTGGGGAAAGCAGTGCCCGGGCCGACTCCATCAAGCCCACCAAAGACCCTAAGTTCGGCGACTACCAGGCCAACGGAGCGATGGCCCTCGCCAAGCAACTCGGCAAGAAGCCTCAAGAGGTAGCCAAAGAGTTGATCGCCAAGCTCAATCTCACCGGTCTCGATGCCCCCGAAGTGGCCGGCCCCGGCTTCATCAATCTCCGCTTCGCCACCCCCTGGCTCGCTGAACGTGTCACCGAGGTCGCTCACGATGATCGACTCGGCGTGTCCCTTGCCGCCAAGCCGCTCAACTATGTCATCGATTACAGTTCCCCCAACGTCGCCAAGCCGATGCACGTCGGCCACCTCCGCAGCACCATCATCGGCGACAGCCTGACCCGGCTCCTGCGTTTCCTCGGCCATCATGTCGTCACCGATAATCACCTCGGCGATTGGGGTACGCAGTTTGGCATCCTCATCTACGGCTTCAAACACTTCCTCAACCAGGCTGCTCTCGACAAAGACCCGGTCGATGAAATGCTTCGTATCTACATCCACGTTCGTAACCTCATCAAGGAAGAAGGAGGCGACGACGAGGACGATACCGGCGGCAAGAACATCGCCGAGGCCTGTCGGCTCGAAACTGCCAAGCTGCACAAGGGCGACCCGGAGAACGTCGCCCTCTGGAAGCGGATGATGCCCTGGTGCCAGGAAGAACTCGACCGGGTCTACCGCAAGCTCGGCATCCTTCCTTACGATGTGATCCTCGGCGAAAGCTACTACAACCCGGTGCTGCACGAAGTGATGGATGACCTGAAGGCCAAAGGCATCTCCGAAGAGAGCAGGGGTGCTCAGGTCGTCTTTCATGGCGAGAATCAACCGCCATCCCTGGTGCAAAAGGGCGATGGAGCTTACACCTATACCACCACCGACCTCGCCACCATCCGCCATCGGGTGACAGCGTTCAAGGCCAATGTCTGTCTCTACGTCGTCGACTTCCGTCAGTCGCTCCACTTCCAGCAGCTCTTCAGCATCGCCCGCCGCTGGGGTTACACCGAAGTTGATCTGATCCACATCTCCTTCGGCTCCGTTCTCGGCGCTGATGGCAAACCGATCAAGACCCGTGAGGGCGGAGCCATCGAACTTGGCTCGCTGCTCGATGAAGCCATCGTCCGGGCCAGGAAGATCGTCGACGAGAACAGCGGCGACCTGCCCGAAGCCGATCGGCAGAAGATCGCTGAGGTCGTCGGCATCGGCGCGGTGAAGTACGCCGACCTGTGTCAGAACCGCAGCACTGACTATCTCTTCAGTTGGGAGAAGATGCTGGCCATGCAGGGCAACACCGGGGCCTACATGCAGTATGCCTATGCTCGCATTCGCTCCATCTTCCGCAAGGTCGGCGTGACAGCGGAGAGTGTTCGCCAGGCAGCCCCTGCTATCTCTTTGAACGAGCCGCAGGAACGAGCATTGGCATTGGCCGTGCTCCGTTTCCCCGAAGCACTCGATGCTGCCTTGGCTGAATACAAACCCAGCGCTATCACGCAGTATCTTTGGGACCTGGCCAACGCCTTTAGCAGCTTCTTTGAGAAGTGCCACGTCGCCCGTGCTGAGACGAAGGAGTTGCAACAGTCTCGACTGCTGCTCTGCGATCTCACAGCCAGGGTATTGCAGAAAGGCCTCGACCTGCTCGGCATTCAAACCATCGAGCAGATGTAATGACTTATACCAGCCCGCAGCGCTAGCAAGGGAAGCACGTGCAATCGCAAGCCTCCCTTGCTAGCGCTGCGGGCTGGTATTTAATTAGATCGACCCATTCAGATGTGACTTGAGCGCCGCCATCACTTTGGTATCCCCCGAATCGGGGATGGCTAATTCATTCGTGGAATCGAGCAGCAGCGTCTCATTGACGCCGCAATCCGCCACCACGCGGTTTCTTCCCAGGTACTTGGCCCGGTAGAGATTCCGGTCGGCGATACGCAGCAACTTGTGGGAGGTATCCATATCCGGCGAAAGTGTTGAAACCCCGAAACTGGCTGTCATGGTGATCGACTGATCGCCCAGTTGCAACGGGTGCTTTTCGACATGATCCCGCAGACGATGGCAGAACGCTTCCGCTCCGCCCAGATCGGTGTGAGGCAGAATGAGCAGGAACTCTTCGCCGCCGAACCGACCGATCAAGTCGCTCTCGCGCAGCTTGGAACGGAAGAGATCAGCGATGGTCTGCAGTGCCCGGTCGCCCGCCAGGTGTCCGAAAGTATCGTTAATGCGTTTGAAGTGATCGATGTCAGCCAGCACGATGGAGAGTGACATCTCATAGCGCAGGCCGCGGGAGATTTCCTCTTCCATGCGCGAGACGATATGTCTGCGGTTGAAGTAGCCGGTCAGTTCATCGGTGTGGGAGAGCTTCCAGAGCTGCTGGTTGAGCATCTCCAGTTCCTGGTTGCGCTGCCGAAGCAAGTCGACGGTGCGGGAGAACTCACGTTCGAGTTGCTTCCGCTGCACAGCATTCTTGATCGACCGATACAGACACATCGGATCGCTCTGCACTTGATCCATGAGCAGATAGTCCGATGCTCCTTCCTGAAGTGCATAAACAGCGGCTGCCTGATCTTCTTCCCTGGCCAGGATGATAAAGGCCTGCTCGGTCTGATAGCGGAGCAGATGCCGCATGCTCATGACCGCTTCCTGCCGGACATGACCGTACGGAATGATGCTTTCGAGAATAACGACATCAGGTCGACAGCGACGGGTCAACTCAGCGGCTGCTTCCAGATCATTGGCTTCGTACACCTGGCAGCGGAACATCGTCGACTTCTGCAGGATGCCGCTCAGCAGGCTCTGCTCGGCGCAATTTTCGCCTATCAATACGATGCAGACATCTTCGACCATCGGCGGTTTGCTGGCGACTGCGGGCGTAGCAGGCATCACTGCCATCATGGGTGAAGGTGGTGCCGCCGTGGCATTCATCTGGGCAAACGGAATGAAACTGGGAGTTGCCAAGGGGATCATCTCAAGCTGCCTTCACCATGCCTGGTTGGAGCGAAACCAGGACGAACCGTCCTTGTCCTTGCGTGAATATGAAAAAATAGGTCACAATCTAAGGTAAGGGAAATGACAGTGAGAAAAAAAGTGACAATCGTAGCAGTCAGGCAGAATAGGGACTTCATGAGGCTGCAATTTGAGCATTTCATGCCGGAAAGGAATTAGGCTGGGGGCTGATACTTCTTAGCTGTCGGCTGTTAGCTGTCAGCTTTTGTCATTGAGTTTGATCAAATGCTTTAGCAACTGCTCCTGCGTCAGCGGCTCCTTCGTCGGAAACAAAAGGACATATGCATTCTCATCCTTACCATCCAGAATCACCTGCTGAGGATTGGGTGTCTCATAGCCTTGATCCGTCGGGATATGTCCGCTGATGAGTAGATTAGATTCGACCAGTTCGAGATACTTTTTGACGGTCTCCTCGCTCGTGTCCCGTCCCCACACGACTGAATGCACGCAGCCGCCTAGTTTGTAGTCATCATGAGCAAAGCTCTCTTTTTGGAGTTGATCCAAAGTCCAGGTCTCCAGGCGACTGGCGCCGGGTAGAGAATGACTTAGGAACACGCGGTTAGGCAGCCGAATCGCCACGGGCAGCGATTCAAACAATTCATCGTAAGCCTGTAGCATGGCCTCGGTGTGCTCGGGGTAGGCGGTGCAGACTCCGAGCACGAAAAGATTATTCAGGCTCTCGTTGTTCTTGGCGATCTCCCGCCGTGTCCATTGCGCCAACTCATGGTTGCCCAGCAGATAATGAACCCGTCCGGGATACTGGCAGATATAGGCGCTGACCACATCGACCAGACGATGCGAAAGCTCGCCACCCTCGCCGGGATAGCGGAACGGCCCATGCACCAGTTCCTGAAGCACCACGTGCCGCCGGGGGTATTCTCCCAGCTTCGCCAGTTGCAGCACTTGTTTGAAGTTGGCGAGATGGCCATGCAGATCGCCCACGACCAGCACTTCATCGCAGTCAGTCAGCTCGACAAATTTCCAACACGACCAGACTGCTGCTGTTGTATCAGAGCAGCCTGCTTGATCGTGGCGATAAGTTTGACCGGATCGGGCACTGCGATCTACCTTGGAACTTCTTGTTCTCCCCCTTGCCAAGGGGGAGTTAGAGGGGGTTGAGCGTTAGGAAAGAACCCCACCCAACCTCCCCCCAAACCTCCCCATAGTAAGGGGAGGAGCAAATTGATCTACCTTGGGAACGCTCCTCTTTACCTTATCAAATTGTCAGACTAATTTCCCGAAGGCTTCGGAGCTGACAATTGGGCCGGCGTTCCCGAGGCTGTCTTGGGAACAGAGTCGCCGAACAGAATCAATCCCGGGCCGGGTGCCATCGTCGGGGCAGGCACTGCGGGCACGACGGGAACCACCGGCTTGGGAGCTTCCGGTATTGGCATGCTCTTCAGCGGATCAACCGGCGGCAGCGGCTTGATGGGCGTAGACTTCGAGGCAGGCACCGCGCCACCCTTGTCCGGCTTCGAGGTGTTGCGAAGCTTCGGCCCCAGAGTGGTGGGCGGTTCATCCTTGGGTTTGTACCTCCATACTGCCAGCCTCGCTGCCTGGCGAACCGTCCAGGCCTTATCCTGCTTCACCGCCTGATCCAGGGCATCCTTCACTTCATGCGTGGCTGGTTCAATATCTGCCAGCGAATGGATCACCGTCTTGCGGACCGTGGTCGATTCATCACGCACGAGGGCGTCGATCAGGCCGGAAGTGATTTCGGGATACTCCGCCGAGGCCAGCTTGCCCAGCTCTTCCGCCGCCTTGCTACGCTGGTCTTCTTTACGATCATTCTTCAGCGTCAGCAGCAACTGCTCAATGCGTTCAGAAGGGGTGACCGATGGCTTAACAGGCTTCGCTTTATCTTTACCGCCTGCCAGCACCGGTAGTGCCAGCACCGCCCAGGCTGCGATAGTCCAGAGAAATAGACGCTGCATGATTCATCCTCCCTGATGATCGTCACTTGTTACCATCGTAACAAAGCAGTTCCGATATGTACGACAAACAGACGAGGGGACAGGATTCAAACCGAGGCGAAGCGACAGGCCTGTTATCTCTCGGTCGTTTTACCCAGAAGGAATAATCGTCAGCTTGGTAGAAGTCGAGTCTTGGAAACAAAAGAAGCCGAGCATGTTAGCTCGGCTTACGATCCTCCACTCTCCTTGGAGGGAGAGGGGTTGGGGGTGAGGGGGAACAGCTTGGCTTAGCCGTTGCCTCCCTTCTTATTACGACCGCCGCCCATCTGGGGTTGAGGGAACTGGCCCTTGAACTCTTCGCCCTGGAGTTCCTTGAGAGCCTTGTTCTGGTCATCGGTAAGGAGCTTGGCGACCTTCTTGTCGAGGCTGGCGCGGTATTCCTGCATCTTCTTGCGCATTTCAGCCTGATCGCCGCCGCCGCCGCCGTTCTGGAACATTTCACGCATGGTGTTCCTCATGTCTTCGCCAAAGCCCTTGAGTTGTTCCTGCTGTTCTTCATTCAACTTGACAGCCTTGACAACATCGGGATTCATGAGAACAGCCATCAGCCCGCCGTTCTTCATGCTGGATTGCAGCGAAAGCTGCTTGAGGCGCTTCATCTGATCGGCGTTCACTACTTCGCCCAGACCCTTTTCGGTCTCCTTGGCGATTTCCTTCATCGCTTCCTGCATCGCTTCGCGGTCGCCCTGAGCGTCCTGCATCGCGCTGCGCGCTTCTCGCCCAGCTTCTTGTCAAGCTCTTCGAGCTTCTTGACCTGATCTTCGCTGAGCTTCAGATCAGCGGCGACATCCTTGGCCTTGGCCAAGGCAACCAGATTGCCGCCGCCACCCATGCCCATGCCACGACCACCGCCTGGTGGTTGAGCAAACGCTACGCTGGCCAACAGGCCCGCACAAACCAGGGAACACAACGCACAACGCATTTTCATAACTGGCTCCAAAGGAGAGAACGTGTTGTCTGTCTACACCCATCAGTAAACGCACAACCACCCTGATTGTCACGCACTTTCTGATGAAAAATGAAGGAGAAAGTATTGAATTGTTACTTCACGTTACTCTCAGAAAGCGCGATGGTGGGCTCGGAATACATAGGTGCCATACTTCAAATAGTGCATTGCTTCGGTCTGTTGCCCAAAGGGCATACGGCGAAGAGCCCAGGGTTGAGACGTACTCGGCTCTACCCTGGGTGTGGATGGTAAAAGGCGATTGTCGCCTGAAGGTCGACAGGAACAATGCACCTGTTCCATTGCTCTTTCAGAGCATCAATACCACATGGTAACTTCATACCCTGGGTTGCCTACGCATCGCTCCGTTCGCTACGGCAACCCAGGGCTATTCGCCAAATGCCCTTCGGGCAAAATACAGTAATTGAGTATTGTGGATACCTTCGACTCAGAGAGAGAGAGAGAGAGAGAGTAACTCCTGGGGGAGAGCCATACCCATTCCAACTGGCCTTCTCAGCCAACCCGCCTTCCGGCTAGACTACTGGTTCACCACTATAATCTGCTGATTCATGGAGGATCAACGCATGAGAACGCTCGGCATTACGCTGCTTGTTTGTTTCACTCCCCTCTCGATGACTTACGCTCAAATCAAGGAGCAGGAACTGGTCAAAGACGCCGGGTCCGTCCTGGCCGAAGTCATGAAGGTGCCGGAGAAAGGCATTCCCACTTCGCTCTTGAACCAGGCCCAGGCCATCATGATCTTCCCCGACATGGTTAAGGCCGGCTTCATCGTCGGCGTCAAGCATGGCACCGGGGTCGTGATGACCCGCAACAACGATGGTGTCTGGGGCCTGCCCGTTCCGCTTACCATCACCGGAGGCAGCATCGGCGGACAAATCGGCGTGCAAGCCACGGACCTGATTCTCGTCTTCAAGAGCAAGCGGGGTGTCGATAACATCCTGCGCAGCAAGCAACTGACCCTGGGCGCCGATGTGAGCGTTGCCGCCGGCCCAGTCGGACGCTCTGCCGAAGCAGGAACCGATACTGCCTTCCGCACTGAAATCCTTTCCTACTCCCGTAGCAGAGGACTCTTCGCTGGCGTCGCTGTTGATGGCTCCAAGATCAAGATTGATCATTCCGCCAACGCTGCCTTCTATGGTCAACCCGTTCCGGCCATCGAAACGATTCTCAATGGCCAACTCCTCACCATGCCCACCGTGGCCAACAATCTTCGAAATCAGATGCTACTCCTGGCCCCACCGCCCGCGCCCCTGCGAAGTAGAGTTGTTCTGGTTAGTAGTCCTCACGCTCCGTCGTGAGGACGCGGAGACAATATCTCGACTCGGTGAATTCAACATGGCAAGAGCTCCAACGGGGCGAGATAGGATAGCCCAGGGCAACGCCCTGGGTTTTTGCATGACAGCGTATCTTCCCAGCAGCCCTGAAGGGGCAGTTCGTGACGTGGATAGAGTCGTTGTTCGGCAGACCATCACGACGGAGCGTGATGACTACTAACCCGCCAGCTTCGCTGCCTTCTCTTTCAGCGACGCCAACAACTGATTAAACGGATCAGCAAACTTGGTGATCGCATTTGTGTTATTTAGACTCTACTGTGCCCTTGACGTGAAGAACAATTTCACGCAAAGAGGGATCGCATACATAGCAGTGGATTTGCCCGCTATACTCGCCTGGGTTGAACACCTGCAACGTACAGACAATCTCGCATGTCGACTTCGCAGGAATGTCGAACGGAGGCTCGCGCTTCGCACCGAAGCGTGCATTCACGCCTCAGCAGTCGGCTAGCCCGACGATTCGCACCACTCTGTTCGTCGGGTTAGTCAGTGTAAAAGTCACTTCTTGTGATGAATCAGACAAAAGGATTTGCTCCACCGTCTCCCGATCAAACGTACACAGCGGCGGCGGCAACGAATCGTAATAGAGCCACCCACCCGTAGCGAGCAGTACAATTCCAGTAATAAAGAGCGCCCTGACCATAGCTATGTAGCTTACCTTGATGTGCGATGGGCGGTCAAACAGAATACCAGCTCTCGTTCCTGTTTATGAGTGAGAGTCATCTAAACAGGCTTCATAACCATCCATCACGGAATCTCTACTGCCTCGCCGCCATTTCTGGTGCAAAGGGCCGGCAGAATGGCTGAGGCATCATAGCGGAGAAACTGTAAGCTCCCATCAGCCATCAGGAAGTTGGCTCCACCAGGATGCAGGCTCCAGTAATGGAAGATGTCAGACATATTGTTCGTGTCGCCCGGTTTGAAGAAGTAAGGCCCCGGTGGACAGCCGGGAACGTAGTTGCCAAAACCGTTCAGTTCCGCACCGCCCAACAGCACGTCAGGTGCCCCAGTACCGCCAATGCCAACGCTGGCATACCACCAGCCGAACCAGAAGTCAGGGCTAGGCGGGCGTTCTCCGACAATAATAGTGTGGGAGGTGCCATCGAAGATATCGGTGAGCCTCACCTTAGAGCCCACAGAAAGGATGCCGTCCGGCTTGTTCCATGAAGTGCCAAGCGCACCCAGGTAGCTGGTGAGCCCGACAATATATCCCTTGCGGGTTGGCTGGGCATCCACTAATCGTTCATCAGCAGGGCAGGCATACAGCCGCATCGGTTTGCTGAACTGAGCATGGGGCGGGTTATTAAACGGATAGCGATCCTGCCCGTAAGCAGATAGTGTCTGGTTCCAGGCCGCATCCTGTTCCATGTAGGGTAGGATGCGGGTGAGCCAACTCATGTAAGGAAACTGTTCCGTAGAGCGATTGAGCGTTAGTCCCGGCGGAAAACGCTGGTAATCGAAGTGGTAATGGTGAAGGGCCACGCCAATCTGGCGAAGTTGGCTGGCACAAGTCATCTTGTCCGCGGACGCCCGCACTTTCTGAATCGCAGGCATGATCATCCCGATCAGCATCATCGTGACGCCGAGGACGACAAGCAGTTCGACGAGAGTGAAGGCGCGGCGCATCAAGTTCTCTCCTTTAATAAGAAATATCAGTAAAATACACTTAATAGGTTAATGAAAAGAGTAGTATTCATGATGCATTCAATCTTTTGCGAGAGTACAGAATAAAGATAGCAACTATTAACAATGCTACGCCGATCATCGAGAACACAAAGAAAATAGGAACGTCAAACTTACTGCTTATCGGAAGATTAGGATCTGGTATCCCGTAAGCTGTTGTATAGAAGTCGTCGTTTATTAACTTGCCAGCATTATTGTAACTGTATTTACGAGTCGATGTTTCGTAATGCCCACTTTCTAGATTCAATAATTTTTGATTAACCATTACAGGAAGGCTCAGTCCATTTGGCCCAACATCGTGCAAGCATATTCTCCCGTAGCTCGAAACTTCTTTAGGTCTTTGCCAGCTTTGAAAACGCAGACAACATCATACTTCTTGATAGTCCAGTCATTTTTCGGCAATAAGGTGATGGTGCCTTCTGAAATATTGGGTCTATTAGGCGATAAGTTAGTCGATTTGAAATTGACAACAACCCCTTCAGGATTATCTATAGTGCCATAAGTGCTACTTATGGAAAAACCATCCTCTTTGAACAAATCATAGATGCGACTTGTGTAGCAGTAAAGATTACTAGTTAGCAGGTTTGTGGTCAAACCATTTGGCGACTCCAAATCTGTCAAATTAGCTTTCGCCTTAGCGATGTCAAGCATTTGTAAGAGCACCCATTTATCGTTGTTCAACTTTAGCTTAAAAAAAGAAAATTCATTAATACATCTAACTTCTCCCCCGGACTTTCCATCATCCTTCCATGTATTCTCATATAGATATTTGCACCCATTTTTTTGCTTTGCAACAGTAGTGGTAGACCTTACTATTTTATTCACGCGTGAGTCAAACCTATCCCCAATCACAGTCGCATCAATATCAATACTTGAGATGTCGCTGATTCTTTTAGACCATTTTTCTGGGACACTTGACTTTATTTGTGTAGCCAACGAATCATCGCAATGGACTGAATTTGTAGTGTTGCCATAAAGTAATATAAAGATTACCAAAGGCCTGATTTTCGTAATTTGCATGATGGTCTCCAGCAATTAGAAAGACATGCGCAACACCACTGTGCTGCGCAAGTGACGAATAAGCCTTCATAGTGGCTTCTTGCAATTGCATCTCCACGGATTATCATTTACATCTCGCTCAACATAGCAGTTTGTGTCGCAAGCTCCACAGCCTTGCGTTTTTATACATTTGCCAACCTGTGCAGTATCCATAGAGTCAACGCATGAGTTGCCAGATAGAACGCAATTACCAATGCAATTCAATCCATTACAGAGCGTATCTCCAAATTCGCCGGGATCATCATCTGCCCATAGGCTTGCCCTTGGTGTCAGAATTAATCCACAAATCAGGAATGTTAGCCCAAGGCTAAAAATAGCCTTAATGAAAATGCCTTTCATCGCAATCTCCTTGATTATCCACCAAGTTCTGAACCTCAACATGAGATTCTGCTTGATGTAGGGTGTTTTGAATCTCACTTGTCGATTGTTTTACGACGTGAGAATCGACAGTTGTCACAATTCCCGAGAATCGAGCGATCGTCAGTCGTTTATTTGCATCACTATACAGAACGAAGTGATGTAAGAACTTGCCTAGAGAACCGCTGAAATTGATCTTTACGTTGATCGTTTTATTCTCACCAGCAGGAATTGTCAAAGGTAGATCGGCAGTAGCAACACAGGTGCAACTAGTTGTGCCGCCAACCACTCTGATGGGCTTCTCCGAATAGTTTTGCAGAATAACTTGAAACACCCTTGATTCACCCTGGCTGCCTTCACCTACTTGAGTCACAGCTGGTTGGACTGACAAAGTTTCTCCGCGCAGCCGAGCCAGAGTGGCCCAGGGGTTCTTGGTGAAGAGCGTGAAGCCTAACACGACAAGGCCTACGATGACAAGGGTGGTGGAGGTGATTTGAAATATTGCGGAATTGACAAGTGAATGGGCTGTCGTCACTTCTTGTTGCTCGCCAATTATTTTCCGCACTGGGGATACAAGAGGGAGAAGTACCATCACGGCTACGATGGCCATATCAAAGAAGAACGTATACCACGGGTTTACCTCCACTTTGCCAAAGCAGCCGCAACTGGCTTGACCTTGCCACGCAAGCGTGAAACTAATGACAGTTAGCACTACGAACAGGGCGAGAGTAGTCCACCAGGCCAGAGCTGGTTTGATGCCGCTCAAGAGCCAGAGGCCCAACAGCACTTCAACTTCGATGGTAAGGACTTGCAACCAGGGCAGCGCCAGGAAATTGTCTTGCCCATAAGGATCAAGGATCAGCCCATGTACTTTAAGGGCAGCAGTCAGCAGCAAAAAACAGCCGAGGAGTTTCGCCAGGATTGACGATACCCCCCCCCCCATTTCATCTTATGGCTGAATTGCTGCATCTTTCAACCTTCCTAATAACTAATTGAGACGGCATAATAGCCTCTCTGCTATAAGTTGCAAGAAGAATTTTGAGAAAAAATAATTTTGCTGTGCTATCCCGCCAGCTTCGTCGCCTTCTCCTTCAATGACGCCAACAGATGATTAAACGGATCAGCGAACTTGGTGATCGCTTCAGCGAGCAGTTGATCAGTCACTTTCGTGATCGAAATGCCGACGTCAGCCAGGCTCTTCAGTTGGGCCCGTGCTGTCTTCAGATGATTATCCCAATCAGCGGTGAACGCTACCCGGGGCTGATTAGCGGTAGCCAACAGCGATTCCACCGTTTCCGGGGGAATGGTGTTCACCGTGTGCGGAGCGATGAGCGCATCGACATACTTGGTCTTCGGATAAGCCGCGTTCTTGGTGCTGGTGCTGGCCCAAAGCAGACGCTGCGGTTGTGCCCCAGCCTTGGCGAGTAGCTTCCAGCGTTGGCCGTTGATGATCTCGTTGTACTTGGCATACGCCTCATAAGCATTGGCGACAGCGATCTGCCCTTCCAATGCCTTCGCAGCCGGGTTCGATGACTTGCTCAGTAGCTCATCGACTAGTGAATCAATACGGCTCACAAAGAAGCTGGCCACGCTGGCGATCTTGTCCAGAGGTAGCCCCGCCGTCTGGCGATGTTCCAGCCCAGCCATGTAGGCGCTCGTCACCTTCTCATAGGCATCGACCGAGAAGAGCAGCGTGACGTTGACGCAGATGCCTCGGGCGATCAAATCAGTAATGACAGGCAAGCCTTCCGGCGTGGCGGGCACCTTGATCATCACATTAGGACGATCCACAGCGGCATGCAGTCGAACCGCTTCAGCAATGCTACCGGCAGTGTCATGGGCCAAGAGCGGTGAGACTTCGAGGCTGACGTAGCCATCGCCTGCCTTGGTGCGATCATACTCCGGGCGGAACAGATCAGTCACCCGGCGAATATCGTCGATGGCGAGGTATTCGTACAACGCCTTCGGCTCCTTGATCCCCTTCTTGAGCCCCTGCGCGATGGCTGCGTCATAATCGGTGCTCTTGCCGATGGCGGCAGCAAAGATGGCAGGGTTCGAAGTGACGCCAACGATGCCATCGCTGATGAGCTTGGCGAAGCCGCCCGAATCGATCAGCCCGCGCCGCATGTTGTCGTACCAGAGGCTCTGGCCGAGGCCGTGGATGGTGTTCAGAATAGTCATGAGGCTTACTCTCCGGAGGGGTTACTCTTGCCTGCACCCTTCTTGTTATTGATCTTACCCGGCGCGGTGACGCCCTCGTTCGGATCAATAAGAGGTATCTTATATTTATTGGCGAGCTCGATGAGGGCAGCCATGTAAGGCAGCCCCCCTCGTCGACTGAGTTTGATCAAACGATCTTCTTCTTCCTCGTTGATTTTTTTGCGTACTTCCATGAAGAGTCGGCTGAACTCTCGAGCCAGGCGCTCATTCCTTTTTTGCGTGTCTTGAGCTCGCTGGAGAGCTTTGAAATCCTTCATGTCCTTCTTGGGTATCTTGCTTTCCGCTGACGGTGGAGGTTCGACAGGGCCTCGCTCAATGACCGGAATAACATCCGTTTCAGGAGCGTGTACCTGCACCTCCACCACTTCAGGCTCACGGCCCAGCGAATAGGTCAGCCAGAACCCAAACGCCCCGGCGGTGAGCAGGCACGCTGCCCACCCGGCGATGGCGTAACGTCGCCACTTGGCTCCCTGCTGTAACAGGATGCCCTTGGTAGAACTGAGCCGGGTGAGGGTTTGTTCGGTGAACGACTTCGGTGCCTGGGGGCGGGGCAGGTAGTCGAGCAGTTCCCACGTCTTGCGTAACGTCTCCGCTTCCTTGCGTACCTCAGCCCGACGGGATAGGGCAGCAGTCACCTGCTCGGCACCCGCATCATCCAGTTCATGATCGAGATACGCCGTCAGGTTCTCCTGCTCCTGCGGCGTCAGCTTCGGTTTGTTGGGTGGCTTGGTGCTCATGGGTTGGGCTCCATGATAATAGGGGCGACCTGGCTATCGTCCATGAGTTCCGTCTCAACATAAGTGCGAAGAATGTCCCGTAGCTGGGTTCTAGCCCGGCTCAGGAGCGACTTCACGGCCTTGGCTGAGATGCCGATCACGGTGGCGATTTCCTCGTAGCTCATCTCCTCGAACTTATTTAACACCACTGCCAGCCGTTGCCGCTCGTTTAATTGCGATAATGCCAGTTCGACCACTTTGGCCAGTTCCTGGTGCCTCATCCGCCGGTCCGGTTCGGGGTGGGCGGCATGCACCAGCGCCTCTTCCGGCCGGGCCGACTGGGTGCCAGAGTTGCTGACCAGCGGATCGAGCTGATACGAAGGCTTCCGCCGCTTGCGACGTAAGGCATTAAGGGCCACGTTGTTAGCAATAGTGAAGAACCAGGTGCTGAACTTGGCCTGCGGATGGTAATCAGCCCGGGCTCGATAAACTCGCAGAAAGACTTCCTGGGCCAGGTCTTCCGCCTCATCAGCGGAGCCACATAAATGAGCGAGGATGCCGATCAACCGGTGCTGATACTTGCTGACTAATTCTTGGAAGGCAGCCTGATCTTCGTTGCGGACGCGCAACATCAACCGCACATCCGGATCCTGGACGGCGAATGCCTGACTGGTTTTGCCGATAGGCTGCATGAAGATAACTTATGCTAATTCCCGGAACCTGCCACATAGGTCTTGCTCAAGCCTTGTTCATCGTATAATTTCGACAGCATTACCGGAGTCCGTCCGTGGCCCGAAAGTCCATGCGTGGGGTGGAACAACGATACCGGCACTTCGGTGCCAGGGTCGTGCTGCCGTTTAGCCAGACGCCCACGTTCCCCACCCGCTGCCCCGGCTGCGACGAGTTGCAGCCCAAGCTCAAATGGACGCCCCCTCCCGGCATGTCGCCCTTCGCCGGCAACGCTCAGTATTTCGGCAACCACAACATGTTGCCAAACATCGAAATCCCCGTCTGTGAAGTCTGCATCGATCACATGCCCGGCCGCACCCAGGAACTCTCCGGGTTGGTCGCTTCCCACCTGGCTCCGATGCTGATGGCCGCTGCCACGGTCTTCTTCTACTCGGTGCAGCTCTATGCCGTCGCCACCCTCACCGGCCTCGCTGCCATCGCCTGGTTCGCCCTGGCCATGCGCGCCGTCTGGGTCGTCGATCAATCGACCCTTTTCGATGTGCAAGTCGGCAAGAACGACAGCCTGCTCTACTACTTCCACGATCCCGAATATGCTGAAGAGTTCAATCGGCTGAATGATCAACCGATTGCGAGCATCAAAACTCAGGTTAAAGACTGTGCCACACTCCGGCGTGTACTCACGTCGGGGTGTGGTTGCGGTGTACTGTACGCCAATCACAATAGTAGTAACAGGAACGGCAGCCTGTGCTAAGCAACCACACCCCGCTGAGTACAGCGGAGTGTGGCACAGGTTACCATCACCCATTCTCCTCCCGCAGCGCTCGCAAATAATCGAGAGCTTCAGTGAGCGTCCCCACCACTCGGCCTGCCACCCGCCCCTGTTGATCGAGTTCACTCAACAACAACAAGTCCTCCAGATGCTCGCTTGCTTCCAGATGGATCCACTGCCGATGCCCCAGTGTCCCCGCTCGATATTCATGGGCAGTCATGTGATGCTCAATCAAATATGCGGTACGCTCAGTGATCAATCCCTCAAGAGCTTCCAGGCCGGCACCTACGTGGTCGTCCGGATCAAGCCCCTTGCAGATGTCATGCAGCAGCGCAGCCAGCATGAACTCTTCGTCGTAGGGCCGGGCGTGACGGGCCAGTTCGAAGACCTGTAACAGGTGATAGAGAACGTCTCCTTCGGGATGATACTTGGGCGACTGCTTCACCTTCTCCAGAGGTTCCAGCATGGTCTGGAACACTAGATACGGATCGATGTCGGTTTCTTCCTCGAATCCGGCAGAATGTTCCAGATCGTCGAGATCGAGGTCGGGATACTCCTTCTCCAGGAACTGTTCGAGCTCCGCAATCGAGACCCGTTCGATGGCCTTGCCGGTGATCGAACTCTTGAAGACGTAGTGGGCCTTGTCTTCCGCATAGACCGTCAGTTCGAAATCGAACTTGTCCGGCACATGGATGTGCGTGAAGGTCCGCGTCTCCTGATGCTTGGTGATCTGCTTGCGTTCGACATCGAACTGATAGCCCTCGGCATCAAGGATGGTCTCGATGGCCTCGGCACTGTTACTGAAAACATGGATATCGATATCCGACCCGGCCCGCACATGACCGGTCAGCACGCTACCGATCAGCCTGGGCCGAAACCGGCGGAGGATGCGCATCATCTTGAGGGCCGCCAGCCGCATGTCACGCAGGTTCTGGGTGCGTCTGTCCCCTTCATGCATCCGGGCGAAGGTCTGCACCATCTCGCGGATTTCAGCGTTGGAGGGAAGGTCTCGTGGTTTGATGTTGCCGCGACAAAGTCGCTTGGCTGCCTTGCGCTTGGCGGTGAAGTATTCCGATTCGACTCGGTCATACATCAGCCTGGCCGCTTCGAAGGCGATGGCGTGACGCAAACGGTCATCTGACATGAAGAAGTGCCGCTTATTAGAAGCCCATTGAGATGCGGCACGGGGCTGTGGTCATTCTATAAACCGAATTGGGAACGGTTCAGAGATGTTAGCAGGTAGCTCGATCTATTTGGGCTTTCGTTTCTTAACCTGAGCAATTCCAGAGTGGTTGAAAGCGAGATAGTGCCATTCACATCGGCCGTCTTTTCTCTGAAACATGCACCTTACCCAGGGGAAGCCATATTCATCGATCTGATAAACTCGTAAAGGACGGCGACGTGCCTGGAGTTTCTTGTAAACTCGCAAGGTGTCTTTGTGGATGTAGTATCCTTTCTGGAAGAACTCGGTAGGTACTTCGACCAGCCTAATCCGATCTCCCACTTTTAGCGTCTTCCATAGTTCTGTAGAGTTCTTCTTCATTATCAGGTTGACCCACGTTCTTGAGTCTTTAATTGAAGGTTATGTTGCCCAATTCTCAACGGTCAAACCAGGGATAACGTCGAAGTCGCTGTCTTTGCTGACGATGGTGCAGTTGCCAAGAGTTTTCGCAACCGCCGCAATCATAATATCGATGACGGGGATGGGGCGACCTTGTCGTAGCAATTCAGCATAAAGCCGACCGTATTCAAACGCTGCCGACTTCTCCATAGGCCACAGCCGAATGGTAGGTAGAGCTGCATTCAGTAAACGAAGATTAGGATCCCGAGTCAGGCTCTTTTCCATCCCGAAGGCCAACTCAGCCAGAACAGGGATACAAATCCCGATCACATTACCTTTCACCTGCTCCTGGCGCACTCGCTGAAATACTCCTCGACGCTTGTTGAGGTAATCCCCAGCGATCCCAGTATCCATGAGGTATCTTTTCATTGCCACATCTTTTCCAGCTTCTTAGCTCGCTCAAAGAAGTGCGATTTGTCCCATTCTCTCTGTGCCTTCCTCTCCGCTTCCCATGCTGCAATTTCTTCATCAGTCATCTGAAGCGGTTCCATCTGATCCATCAATACCAATCGGCGATCAATCTCTTCCTGGGTCATAGGTTCATCATCATCATTGTCCAGCTTCCCATTCGGCAACGGTATCATCAACACCGTTCCGTTCGGAAGGTTAAGCGGCTCGTCCAACTCAATGCGGCCATCGGAAACCACACCTTTTAGCATTGTCATGGCTTCACCTCATTTCAAACAGCATTTCCACTGCATCCATCATACCACGAACCTCGAAGGAAAGGCAACCAGCAGATTGCCCCAGTTCTTCCCAATCCTTCATTGACAAGAACACCGCCAACGCATTGAATAGCAACATCATCCAACGTTCGGGTCTTCAGGTCGGGAGATGATATGTCGCGTGTGCCGTTGCCCTTGTCGCCACCAAGACACATGGGCGAGACGTTGAGGCAGGATAACTGGTGGATTCAACCTGCGATTGTGGTTGCCGTCTTCAGTTCATTCATCATCTACGCCACCTGGGCCGCGTTCCAAAACGCCTACTACACGTTCGGTCCGTACCTTTCGCCGTTCTACTCGCCTGAACTTTGGGGCGATTCACCGCACGCCTGGTTCGGCCCCAAGCCCGGCTGGTGGCCAGGTTGGCTCCCGTTCTCCCCGGCTCTGATCATCCTGCCGTTCCCCGGCCTCTTCCGCTTCACCTGCTATTACTATCGTGGAGCCTACTACAAGGGCTTCTGGAGCGATCCACCCAACTGTGCCGTCGGCGAATGGCGTAAGACCTACCTCGGTGAACACTCGCTGCCGTTGATCCTGCAGAACGTCCACCGCTACTTCATGTATGTGGCTGTGCTGTTCATCTTCATGCTGACCTATGATGCCATCCTCGCCTTCATCTGGACCCGCCCTGATGGTAGCAAGACCTTCGGCATCGGCGTCGGCACCCTCATCATGTGCCTGAACGTCTTTCTCCTGGCTGGCTACACCTTTGGCTGCCACTCCTTCCGGCATCTCGTCGGCGGCGTCTACGACAAGCTCTCCATGCACCCTGCCAAGAAGAAGGTCTACGACTGCTCCAGTTGCCTGAACAAGTACCACGGCAACTGGGCCTGGTTCTCCCTCTTCTCCGTGGCGCTGACCGATCTCTATATCCGTTTATGCTCGATGGGTATAATTCACGATTGGCGCATCTTCTAGGGAGTGACTTGTTGGTTCAGTCAGCGAATGACAGTCTGATGCTGACCCCGGATGGGGTCACAGCGATTAGCCGGAGGTTGAGCGAAGCGACACCACCGGTCTCGATCCGTTTCAAGAATTCTCCCAGCACCCCGACAGGGGTGTGGGGCATCGGTGGCTTGACACCCTTACAGGGTGCTGGGAAAGCAACAACCAGCATCAACACCGGTGGTATCGCTTCGCTCAACCACCGGCTAACGGCTGCGATCCCTCCGGGATCAAGAGGGAGAAGTCTGAATGCCTGAGATCGTCAATCTCGAACATGATGTCCTCGTCATCGGTGCCGGCGGTGCCGGGCTGAGAGCGGCCATTGCTGCTGCCGCTGCTGGCGTGAAGGTCGGCCTCATCACCAAGTCGTTGCTCGGCAAAGCCCACACCGTGATGGCCGAAGGCGGCATGGCGGCGGCAATGGCCAACGTCGATGACCGTGACAGTTGGAAGGTCCACTTCGCCGACACCATGCGTGGCGGGCAGTACCTCAACAACTGGCGCATGGCCGAGCTGCATGCCAAGGAAGCTCCCGACCGGGTCCGTGAACTCGAAGCCTGGGGTGCCCTCTTCGACCGCACCAAAGATGGTGGCATCCTCCAGCGTAACTTCGGCGGCCACCGTTACCCACGTCTCGCCCACGTCGGCGACCGCACCGGCCTCGAAATGATCCGCACCCTGCAGGACCATGGCATCCATCAGGGCATTGATGTCTACATGGAGCACACCGTTTGCTCGCTCCTCAAAGACGGTGCCCGTATCGCCGGCGCTCTCTGTTATGATCGCCAAAAGGGCGAGTTCAAGGTCTTCCATGCCAAGGCCATCGTACTCGCTACCGGCGGCGTCGGTCGTGCCTTCAAGGTCACCAGCAACAGTTGGGAATACACCGGCGATGGCCAGGCTCTTGCCTACAACGCCGGGGCTGAACTCATGGACATGGAGTTCGTCCAGTTTCATCCCACCGGGATGGTCTGGCCGCCCAGCGTGAAGGGCATCCTCGTCACCGAAGGCGTGCGTGGCGAAGGTGGCGTCCTTCGCAACAAGGATGGCAAACGCTTCATGTTCGACGACATCCCCGATAACTACAAGAACCAGACCGCTGACACCCCCGAAGAAGGTTGGCGCTACGTGACCGGCGACAAGTCGGCCCGCCGTCCGCCGGAACTGCTCACCCGCGATCACGTCGCCCGCTGCATTCAGCGTGAAGTGCGTGAAGGGCGGGGCAGCCCCCACGGTGGCGTCTTCCTCGACATCGCCTGGATCAAAGAGAAGATCGCCAACGCTTCGGAGCACATCAAGAAGAAGCTCCCTAGTATGTACCACCAGTTCATGCAACTGGCGGACATCGACATCACCAAGGTGCCGATGGAAGTCGGCCCCACCACCCACTACATCATGGGCGGCGTGCGGGTCGATGGCGATACGCAGATGACCAACGTCCCCGGCCTCTTCGCTGCCGGTGAAGTGGCTGCGGGGTTGCATGGTGCCAACCGCCTCGGCGGCAACTCCCTCTCCGATCTCGTCGTCTTCGGCAAGAGAGCAGGCGACTATGCCGCTGAGTACGCCAAGAAGAACAGCCTGCCCAAGATCGATCAGGCTGAAGTGCAGAATGGCATCAAGCATGCCCTCCTGCCGCTCGACCGGGGCACCGCCGGCGAATCGCCCTACGCCATTCAGGCCAAGCTACAGGACACCATGCAGGACCTTGTCGGCATCGTTCGCCAGGAAGCCGAGATGGCCAAGGCCTTGGTTGAAGTTGCTGAACTCAAGAAGCGGGCAGCCAACGCTGGGGTCGGTGGTCAGCGCGACTACAACCCGGGCTGGCACACTTCCATCGATCTGGCTAACCTGCTCACCGTTTCCGAAGCCATCGCCAAGTCCGCTCTTGATCGCAAGGAAAGCCGGGGCGGCCACTTCCGTGATGACTATCCCGAAAAGAGCACCGAGGGCGGCACCTACAACAGCATCATAAAGAAAGGCGCTGACGGCCAGATGGTGCTAGAACGCCGACCGCTGACGCCGCTGCCGGAAGAACTCAAGCAAATCATCGAGGACCAGAAGAAATGAGCAAGATGTCGTTCAAAGTCTGGCGTGGTGACAAGGGGCAGGGTGAGTTCAAGGAATACACCACTGAGGTCACCGAAGGCATGGTCGTCCTTGATGCCATGCACCAGATCCAGGCTGAGAATGCCCACGACCTGGCCCTGCGCTGGAACTGCAAAGCCGGCAAGTGTGGCTCGTGCACGCGCCGAGATCAACGGCATGCCCAAACTCATGTGCATGACGCAGATCAAGTCGCTGCCGACCGATCAACCCGTGACCGTCGAACCGATGCGGGCCTTCCCCCACATGCGTGATCTCGTCTCCGATGTCTCGTGGAACTACGAGGTCAAGAAGAAGATCAAGGGCTTCTCTCCCAAGAAGGCCGATCGCCCCGATGGCACCTGGACGATGGCCCAGTCCGACATCGACCGCCCGCAGGAATTCCGCAAGTGCATCGAGTGCTTCCTCTGCCAGGATGTCTGCCATGTGCTGCGTGATCACCACAAGCACGACGAGTTCATCGGCCCGAGGTTCTTCGTCTACACCGCCGCGTTGGAGATGAACCCGATCGACGAAGCCGACCGCCTCGCCGACCTCAAGAACACCCAGGGTCTCGGCTACTGCAACATCACCAAGTGCTGCACGAAGGTCTGCCCCGAACACATCACCATCACCGACAACGCCATCATTCCGTTGAAGGAACGGGTTGTCGATGAATACTACGACCCCATCAAGATGGTCGCCAACTTCCTGTTCAAGCGCAACAAGAAGTAACGTCATTTACCACCTATGACCGTGCCACACTCCGCTGTACTCAGCGGGGTGTGGGTGCATGGCACAAGCTGCCGTTGCCATAGATAGTTGTGATAGACGACAAGTACTTCGCCACCACACCCCGACGGAGTACCGCCGGAGTGTGGCACAGTCTTCAAGCTATCTGGCCCGCTTTTCTTCAAGTCCCATCACCCCCCAGCCGACACTGCTCTGGCCACTCATAATCCCCACCATCCCTCAACTCCACCCCGCTTAACACCCGATACTCGATAGGTATCAGTGTGTTTGCGGGATCGCCCTTACATGGGTAAATCATCAGCCCTGCTCGTGTTCCTCCTGCTGCCGATAGGCTGCTGCACCTCCCCGGCCTGCTGCGATGCTGACAGCATCCACCAGAAGGTGCAGGAACGAGTCGGCGGCGAACTGAACCTCTCCTGCGACCGCAACATCGTGCCGCAGGAGTTCACCGCTGCCCAGCCGCTCACCGAAGACCATGCCGTGCTGCTGGCCCTCTGGAACAATCCCACCTTTCAAGATGCCCTCGTTGATCTCAAGCTGACCCGTGCCGATCTCATCGCCGCCGGTCAATTACCAAATCCGGAAGTCGTCTACTACTTCAACGTGACCGACAAGCCCTTCAAGTACCTCGTCGACTTTCCCATCGAATCGCTCTGGCTCCGGCCTATCCGCATGAACGCAGCTACAGCAGAGAACATGCGTTCCTGTGAAAGGCTGACCCAGCTTGCTCTCGATCTCATCCGCGATACCCGTCAGGCCTACGCCGATCTGGTGCTGGCCCGGGAACGGGTGCGGATCGCCGGGGATGCCGTGAGAATCCGCAGCCACATCTCTGATCTGGCCGAGGCCCGCTTGAAGGCAGGCGATGCCAGCAAGCAGGACGCCGCCACCGCCCAGATCGACGCTATGTTGGCGAAACAAGACTCCACGAAAATCAGCGTCGAAGTGCCCCTCGCTGAAGAACGGCTCAAGAATCTGATGGGCCTGACCCAGATCACCGCTCCCATTCCCGTGGTGGCCCGGAAGAATACTTTCGATGGCCCGCTCGAAGTGGAAGCCCTGGCCAGCGAAGCCAGTGCCGGCCGTCCCGATATCCTTGCTGCCCAGATGGCTGTCCAGGCCGCTGACGAACGGCTTCGCCTGGCCAAGACCAGTTGGTTCCGCTTCCTCGGCATCCTTGATGCGACTAGCGGCGCCAATGGCCACGAGTTTGGCCCTGCCTTCCGCATGACGCTTCCCATCTTTCATTGGAATCAGGGAGCCATTGCTCGTGCTGAGGCTGAGAAGGAACAACTTGAACACCGCCGAGATGCTCTTCACAATCAGATCGTCACCGATGTGCGGCTGGCGATGGCTCGATACATGCAGACCAACGCCGAACTGACCTCGCTGCGCAAGAGCGTGATTCCCGAGGTCGAAGCAGCCATCAAGCGATCCGAAAAGGCCTTCCAGGACGGCAATGCTTCCTACCTCATCGTGCTGGAAACTACTCGGCAACTCATCGATACATACAACAGAGATGCACAGCTTGTAGCCGAGCGCCAGAGGGCGTGGGCCGAGTTGGAGCGCAGCGTCGGTCGCCGCCTGGAGACGATGCCGCATACTGCTTCTCCTTGAGGAGTTCGAGGTCATTGTCCTTCTCTCCCCCTTTCCAAGGGGGAGTTGGAGGGGGTAAATTCTCAGTGAAGCAGAACCCCACCCAACCTCCCCTTAGTAAGGGGAGGAGCAAATTGCCCCCTCACTTCTCCGTGAGTTCGCCCCATGGGTTACCGTAGCGGTGTGTTGACCGGCCTGATTCTTGCCTTGGTCTTAGTCGCCGGCGCTGCCGGGGGCTGGTGGCTGCTCAACTCCAAAGGTGCCGAGGCGAAGAAGTCGGCCCCGCCGCCCATTCCTGCCAGCGTTCCCAAGCCGCTCAAAGAAGATCAGATCACCAGCCTCACGCTGACCGCCGATGCGGAGCAGCGGCTCGCCCTGAGCACCGCCACCATCGAACGCAAGTCGATGCGTCGCAGCAGAACCTATGGCGGCGAGGTGATGATCCCTGTTGGCCACACCCTGATCGTCTCTTCTCCGTTGAGCGGTATGTTGCGTGCCACCTCCAGCGGTTCGCCGGTGCCGGGGCAAACGGTGAAAGCCGGCCAGCCCATGTTCGAACTCCTGCCGTTGCTCACCCCTGAAGGCCGGGCCAATCTGGCGACCTCCAAAGTCGATGCTGATGGCCTGGTGCAGAACGCCCAAACCCAACTCGACGCTGCCACCATCGCCCTGAACCGCGCCATGCAGTTGCTCAAGGATGAAGCTGGCAGCAAACGGCAGGTCGATGAAGCCCAGGCCCAGGTCGATCTCGCCAAGAAAGCGCTCGAAGCTGCCACCGCCCGCCGTGATCTCCTCGTCAAGGTGATCGGCGATGTCGATCGTGGCACCGCCTCAGCCATCGTCATCGAAGCTCCCACCACAGGCATGCTTCGGAACCTCTCGGTCAGGGCAGGGCAGACCATCCCCAGCGGCGCGGCGATGTTCGAGGTGTTCGATCCCAGTCACATGTGGGTGCGTGTGCCCGTCTATGTCGGCGACCTCAAGGATCTTGATACTTCAGCACCTGCCAACATCGCCGCCCTCACGACGGCCCCCGGTGTAGCAGGGCAGAGCGCCAAGCCCGTCGTCGCCCCTCCTTCCGCCAACGCTCTCGCCGGCACTGTCGATCTTTTCTACGAACTCGATAACCGCACCACGAAGTACAGCCCCGCTCATCGGGTCGGCGTCACCATTCCGCAGAACGATTCCGCCGACAGTTTGACCATCCCCTGGTCAGCCATCGTCCACGACATTCACGGCGGCTCCTGGGTCTACGAGAAAACAGGCGCCCACACCTTCGTTCGCCGCCGGGTGCAGGTCCGCTTCGTGAACGGTAACACCGCTGTCCTCATCAACGGCCCCGCAGTCGGCACTAACATTGTCACTGCCGGCGCCGCCGAACTCTTTGGCACCGAGACGGGGTTTAGTAAATAACCCGTGCCACACTCCAGCGGTACTCCGCTGGGGTGTGCCTCCATCGCTCGACGTATCACCACTGACTGCCTGTTCGAGACCCTCATGCTCTCCAAGCTCATCGAAACCTCCGTTCGCCTGCGTGTGGTCGTCCTGGCCCTTAGTGCCGTGCTCCTCATCGTCGGCGCGCGGGCCATCCGCAAAGCCCCGCTCGATGTCTTCCCTGAGTTCGCCCCACCCATCGTTGAAGTCCAGACCGAAGCGCCGGCCTTTCCACCGAAGAAGTCGAAAGCCTGGTCACCGTCCCCATCGAGACCGCCCTCAACGGCATCCCCAGCGTGCAGACGCTCCGCTCCAAATCAGTGCTTGGCCTTTCACAGGTGGTCATGGTGCTGGAGCAGGGGACCGATCCGCTCAAAGTTCGCCAGATGGTGCAGGAACGTGTGACCGCTGAAGCCCGGCAGTTGCCCACCGTCGCCAGGCCACCCGTCATTCTGCAGCCCCTCTCCTCCACCAGTCGGGTGATGAAGATCGGCATCTGGTCGAAGACCCTCACCCAACGTGATCTCACCGAGTTGGTCCTGTGGACGATCCGTCCCAAGCTCATGAGCGTGCCCGGCGTGGCCAACGTCGCCATGTGGGGCCAGCGCGACAAGCAGTTCCAGGTGCTCGTTGATCCTGACCGTCTGCGGGCTAACAACATCACTCTCGATGCGGTAGTCAAAGCCGCCGGCGATGCCGCCGTGCTCGAAGCGGGTGGTTTCGTCGATACGCCGAACCAGCGTTTGGCCATTCGCCAACTCTCCCCCATTCAGGAGGCGGACGACCTCGCCCGCACCGTGGTCGATTTCAAATCAGGCGCTCCCGTTCGGCTCGGCAACGTCACCGATGTCACCATCGGATCCCCGCCCGCCATCGGCGATGCCATCATCAACGATCAGCCCGGCATTCTGTTGATCGTCGAAAAGCAGCGAGAAGCCAACACGCTGGAGCTGAGCAAACAAATCGATGCTGCCATCGAATCACTCAGGCCGGGACTCAAGGATGTCGAGATCGATGCGACGATCTTCCGCCCCGCCACGTTCATCGAACGGGCTTTGGATAACCTCACCCACGCCCTCGGCATCGGCTGTGGCCTGGTGGTGGTGATCATCTGCATCTTCATGTTCGACTCCCGCACAGCGATCATCACCCTGCTGGCCTGTCTTCCAGCGCTGGGCGTCGGCCTGGCAATCTTTAAGCTGTCCGACCTCGACTTGATTCAGTCGATGGCTATCGGTGGCGGCCTGGCTGTCGTCGCTCTCTGCGTGTACCTCTACGATTGGCGGACGGCGATCATCAGTCTGCTTGCCATCCCTCTTTCACTTGCCGCAGCGCTGCTGGTCTTCACACTCTCAGGCGCCACCATCAATACCATGGTGCTGGCCGGGTTGGTCATTGCTCTCGGTGAAGTCGTCGATGATGCCATTATCGATGTGGAGAACATCGCCCGGCGGCTCAAGCTCAATCGTTCGCTCGATAAACCGAAGTCTCCTTTCCGGGTAGTCGTTGATGCCTCCATCGAAGTGCGATCAGCGGTGGTCTATGCCAGCCTCATCGTGGTGATGGTCTTCCTGCCCATCTTTTTCCTCGATGGTTTGGCCGGCTCCTTCTTCCGACCGCTCGCTCTTGCCTACGTGGCAGCCATCCTCGCTTCGCTCTTTGTTGCCCTCACCGTAACGCCTGCCCTGTCCTACATGCTGCTGACCGGCAGAAAGGATCATCAGGAAGGTGAAGCTCCTCTCACTCGCCTGCTCAAAAGTCTCTACGGCTCGATTCTGCCGATCTTCCTCAACCGGCCCTACACTGCGCTGCTAACTTTGGTGATCGCCTTCGCTCTGACGGCATTGGCGGCGATGCGGCTCGGTCAGGAGTTCCTGCCCAACTTCCAGGAAACCGATTTCCTCATGCACTTCGTCGAGAAGCCGGGCACCTCCATCGAAGCGATGCAGCGAGTGACCATTCAGGCGAGCAAAGACCTCCGCAAGGTCGAAGGCGTCCGCAACTTCGGCTCCCATATAGGCAGGGCCGAGGTGGCTGATGAACCAGTCGGCCCCAACTTCACCGAACTCTGGATCAGCATCGATCCCAACGTCGACTACGCCACCACCATCAAGAAGATCGAAGCGGTCGTCTATGGCTTCCCCGGCCTCTATCGAGATCTGCTCACCTTCCTGCGTGAACGCATCAAGGAAGTGCTCACCGGTTCCAGCGCCACCATCGTCGTAAGGCTCTATGGTCCCGATCAAGCTGTTCTGCGGGAGAAGGCCAAGCAGATTGAAGCAGCGATGAAGACGACCGACGGGGTGATCAACCTCAAAGTCGAACCGCAGGTCGTCATTCCGCAGATCGAAGTGCGACTGCGCCCCGAAGCCGCGGAACGCTATGGCTTGACAGCCGGTCACGTTCGCCGGGCTTCGACCACGCTGCTCAAAGGCAGCAAGGTGGGCGAAGTCTACGAAGGGCAGAAGAAGTTCGCCGTCGTCGTCTGGGGTGTGCCATCAATTCGGAACGACATCTCAGCCGTGCAGGCGTTGCCCATCGATACGCCATCGGGGCTACAAGTACGGCTCGGCGATGTCGCTGATGTCGCTATCGTCCCAGCCGCCAACGAGATCAAGCGTGAGAACGGTTCCCGTCGACTCGATATCACCTGCAACGTCAAAGATCGTGACCTGGGAGCGGTAGCCAGCGAGATCGAGACCAAGGTCAAAGCTATTCCGTTTGATCGGGAGTATCACCCCGAGTTCCTTGGGGAGTACACCGCGCGCCAGGAATCGACCCGCAAGCTCTATGCCCTGTCTGCCTTTGCCCTCATCGGTATCTTGCTGCTGCTCTACGTCGATTTCAAAGCCTGGCGGCCTACCCTCATCGTCGCCCTCACGGTACCCTTTGCTCTCATCGGTAGTGTCGTGGCGGTGATGTTCACCGGCGGCATCGTCTCACTCGGTTCCATGGTCGGTTTCGTCACTGTCCTCGGCATCGCTGCCCGCAACGGCATCATGATGGTCAGCCACTTCCGCCATTTAGAGCTGGCCGAGGGCATGCCGTTCGGGATGGAGTTGGTGAAACGGGGAGCCATGGAACGCCTTTCCCCCATCTTGATGACCGCCCTGGCCACCGGTCTAGCACTCCTTCCCCTGGCCATCACCGGCAACAAGCCCGGCCAGGAGATCGAATACCCGCTGGCCATCGTCATTTTGGGCGGCCTCTTCACTTCGACGCTATTGAACTTGTTGCTGCTGCCACCCCTCTACGCCGCCTTCGGCAGGTCAGCTTCCGAAGGGGTGACCGAGGAAGAGTAGTCTGGTTCCTGGTTCGGTCCTCCCTCCCCTTTCCAAGGGGAGGTTAGGTGGGGCTGCTTCCGAATAGAAACCCCCACCCAGCCTCCCCTTAGGAAAGGGGAGGAGCAATACTCGATCCTCGAAAAAACGGGCGATCTTGCCTCTATCCCCGTTCCCCGACGTAAAATATCTGTTACAGTGATGTTGAGACGCCAACTGACTGGCGTTCGGAATCCTCATCTTGTGAGGGCTGTGCGATGCGTGCTATTTCTCTGTGGTCGGTGTTGTTGAGCGTTCTGATTCTCTCCCTGGCCCACGCCGACGATGAAGACAAGGACAAGGCCAAGAACGACAAGAAAGCGAAAATCCCACCGCTGACCGTGGTCGGCTATTACGATGGCGAGGTCGTGCGGAGCGAAGCTGAATCGGATAAGCTCGTCATTCGCTACAAGGAGATCACGCAGAAGTGGGTGCAGAACAACCAGATGGCGCTTACAATAATCCGGCGTTTCGCCGCTTGAACGGGGTGAATGGCGGAGGAACCTACGTTCCCACCGAGCAGGCCAAAGACATCGAAATTAATCTGTCTCCCGATGTGAAAGTGCGGTTGATGTACTCCAAGCCTGCTACTCCCGCCCCGGGCAGCAAGAAGGAAAAGCCTCCCACCGAGAAGGAAAAGGCTGAGAAAGACCCCGACTATAAGCTGGGCGGCACTGCCGGCAGAAATCCTCTCTGGCCAAGGGGCAAATTGTCCGGGTGACCATGGGAAGAAACAACGATCGCATTAATCCGCAAAACTATGGCATGGTGGTCTACGTCGTAACAGAGGGTAAGTAACTCAGTACCGTCTTATCGGCGTGATGATAGAGTCTTAACATCATGCCGACTGTAACACCAGCCATGGGCCCGACCGGGTATCTTGAACCCGGTTCAGGTGTTGCGGGCAGGTCAGCCTGCGGTACAATGCCACTTGCCACAAGTCTTGCTGAAGCTGCGTACAAGAGGGCGAAACCACATTCGCCACTAGGGAGACGAAGAAAATGAAGCGTTATTTGTTGACATTAGCTGTGGCAGCCGCCCTGGCTACGCCCTTGCTGGCGGATTATCTGGTCATTCGCATCAACCTCGGAGCTGATATCTCCTCGCTCGCCACCGGCAGCGAACTTGGTGGGGGCGGCAACGTCGGCGGCGGACGTGGTGGTCCGCCTGCTGGCGGCGGTAGTGGTCGAGGCTTCAGCGGAAGCGGTGGCGGAGCAGGCGTCGGTGCCGGCGGTGCCGCCCCGGGCGGCGGTCGCGGAATGAGTGGTAGTGGTGGCGGTGCCGGTGGCATGAATATCGGCGGTGGTACCGGCGGCGGTCTCAACGCTGGTGGCGGTACCGGCGGTGGTGTCAGTCTTGGTGGTGCCGGCGGCGGCAATAATGCCGGCGGTGCGGCGGGCGGTATGAACATCGGTGGCGGCGGCGGACGCGGCGGTCCCGGTGCCGCTGGAGGCGTCGGCGGTATGAATATCGGCGGCGGAGCAGGTTTAGAGGGTGGCGGCGGACGTATGGGCGGCGGCGGTGGTCCCAACAACGAACACGCTGCCGGCTTTGTCACCAGCAAGGGTGATCTCTTTATCGTCGCTACCGAAGTCATCGTCGCCAAGAACCCCAGGGTTCCCAATACCACTGTCATGTCACATCGTTGGGGCCAGACCATTCTCAGTCCCGATACCACGCTTCCGGAACGGGCTGTCATGCAACTCATCAGGGTGCCCGGCCTCGAAGCCCGTCTCAAATCGAAGCGCGCCGAATGTCTTGATTCGGGCAACAAGCAGTACCTGAAGCTGGCCGAGTGGATGCTGGAAAACTGGAACATGCCTGCTGAAGGCAAGTTCTCCATGCAGGGTGCCTTCGAGGCCTATCTCAACGAACTCAACTCCTTGGCTGCTAATCTTTCCGCAGCCGACAAGGCCCGGCTCGATGCCATGCTCGCCGTCAAAACCCAGTTGGCCAAGCCCAGCGCCGCTCCCACCCAGGAGATGGAACTGGTCAAGACACTCATGCCTAAGATCGGCAAAGACTATAAGTCCATGCAGAAGGGCCATTTCCTGGTCTACTATCCTTCCCGCGACGACAAGATTGCCGATGCCAAGCTCACCAAAATGGAGCAGGCTTACAACGGCATCATGTACTGGTTCGCCATGCAGGGCAAGCCTCTGCCCGTGCCGGCCAAACAGATGGTCTGCGTGGTAGCTGAGTCTCCCGACAAGTTCCTGGCCCTGCACAAGATGTTCGATGAAGTGCCCATGTACTCGTCCGACGGTTTTTACTCCGCACTCGACAACATTACGGTCATTGCTCCCAAGCGCGTCGATCCCGGATATGACAAGTTCGCCACGATGGCTGCTTCCGCCGAAACCGCCCTCAAGAGTCACAACCTCGATTTCAAGAAGCTTTTGAGCGAACGACCCGATCGTCCGGCGATCAATACTGCCGGTAATGACAACCAGAAGCTCTCGGATATCGTCACCGGACAGATCTTTGCCATCGCTTCTAACGCTGCCATTGACGAAGGCGAAGTGGCTACCTCCAGCCTGGAAGCGTTCCGGCAGGTCTGTGCGGCGACTGGCTACATGCCCCGTTCCGTGATTCTGCCCCGCTCCGTCCGCGATGGGTTAGCCAGCTTCTTCGCCACCCCCAAGAGTTCGGGCGAGCATAATCTGCCTTCGCTCTGGTCCGGCATCGGCGGCCAGCACTGGCTGCATCTGCCTCTCTTCCGCAAGATGGCCGAGGCCCGCAAATCGAGCGATCCCTCCATTACGGTTGATCAGAAGCTGCCCACCCGCCGTTCCATCAAGATCGGCAAGCTCGATGTCCTCGCCGTCGTCAGCGATAAAGTCTTCGAGAAGGCTGAGAAGGCCCCCAAGGAAGATCGAGACTTCCTCCTGCAGAAAGCTGAAGCCGAATCCTGGGCGCTGACCTACTACCTGGCTAAGAGCCGCTTGAATGAACTCAAGAAGTTCTACGATGAGCTGGCCCAAATGCCGCGTGATCTGGAACTCTCTCCCGACGTTCTCGAACAGGCCTTCGGTCGCGCCTTCGATCTCCTCGATCCGGCAGGCGAGAAGCTCGATAAAACCAAAGTCGAAAAGTTCGAAACTGACTGGGCTGCGTACATGAACTTCTCCAATCTCACCGTCGAAACGGGTGAGAAAGGCAGCTCAGTCCGGAACTGACAGAAGATGTGGCTGGGGTAAACGGTACTCCGTTGCCCCCTGCGAAACATGCAAGACTTTCGGTATCTTGCAGTGGGCAGTTGAGTACAACTGACCCCTGCCACAAATCTTGCTATGGAATCGACTTCGTTGCTGTGGAATGGTCTCCCGACCATTCCACTTTTCATTCTTCCGCTGTCACTTTCTCCCCATCCCTTGCCGGGTGCTTGTTCACATACCACAGCATCTGCCGCGCCAGCCCATGCAGCAGCTTATTCTCCACCTCGGTCGGCTGTGCCCGGCTGATCAGATGCCGCAGCGCATGAAAGACCGATGGCCCTTTCTCCCCCCACACGAAGTGAATCGCCCGCAGCGCCTCCTCCAGATGTTCAAACATCCGATCCAGTTCACCCGCGCTGGCCGGCGGAGAAGCCTGGCCTGATGGTGCAATAGCCCCGGCCACTTGATACCACTCATATAAACTGATGGCCACTGCCTGGGCCAGGTTGAGCACGGGATAATCAGGATGCGCTGAGATATGAATCAACTGATGACACAGGCTCACCTCGTCATTCGTCAACCCATCCGTCTCCGGCCCGAACACCAAGGCCACTCGGCCGCGCGCTTGCTTGCTGTGCTTCCCTGCTCGATGCCGTCCCGAAGAGAGACGACATTCTGATGACGAAACAACCCGCCCAGCCTCGACGACGTGCAGGCAACCCAACCGCAATCAGCGACAGCATCGACCAGCGTCGGAAACCGCCGAGACTGATCCAGCACACGTTCCCCATGGGATGCCAACGCCCGCGCTTCCAGAGCCTGAGGATCAGCTTCGGGCGTTACCAGCCTTAGATCAGTCACTCCAAAGTTCGCCATCGCCCGCGCCACCGCCCCCAGGTTCCCCGCGTACTTCGTCCGCACCAGCACAATAGAGCAGGGCGATTCTTGATTCATAGACAATGCCAGTCACCTCCGAAAAGTCTATCCTCATAGTATGCTGTTAGCTGTCAGCTGTGAGCTGTCAGCTAAAAAGCTCCGAAGGAGCTGCCATGAAACTCATCCTCGCCATCATTCAACCGTCCCGGCTCGAAGCCGTCAAGGAAGCTCTCGCCAACGTCGCCGTCTTCCGCCTCACCGCTGTCGAAGTGCAGGGGTTCGGCCGACAGAAGGGCCAGAGCGAAACCTACCGCGGCCACGCTCTGAACGTTAATCTCTCCCGCAAGATTCAGTTGCAGATTGCCGTCAATGAAGACTTCGTCAAGCCCACCGTCGAAGCTATCATGGAAGCTGGCCGCACCGGCCCCGAAGGCCGCATCGGCGACGGCAAAATCTTCATCCTCCCCCTCTCCGATTGCATCCGCATCCGAACCGGTGAACGGGGACCGGAAGCGATCTAAATAGTTCTCAGTGCTGAGTGCTCAGTGCTCAGCATTGACTTTTTTGAGCACTGAGCACTGAGAACTCAGCACTATGCAAACCGGATACCTTCTCTGCGACGACCTGATGTGGATGAGCCGGGTGATGGGCGAAGCCAAGGAGCTTGGCTGCAAGATCATCCCCGGCCGCACCGTCGAACAACTCATCAAAGCCATCGGCGTCAACGGCCCGATGTGTACCATCATCGATCTCGCCCAGGCCCAGATCGGCGGCGACCCCACGCCAGTCATCGATCAACTCAAAGCCGCCGGCATCACGAAGTTCGTCGCCTACGGTTCCCACATCGAAACCGCTCAACTCGCCGCCGCCCGAGCCGCCGGTTGTAATCCCACCCTTGCCAGAAGCAAGATGGCCGCAGACCTGGCGACGCTGCTTCCCGGCTGGCTTTCATAGTTGCCATCACGCTCCGCGTGATGGGGCGGAGACAATCTGCCATCACAAATGGCTTTGAGAAACGTCAAACCACCGCCCCCTCATGCGGAGCATGAGGGCAACTCTAATTCCCCTTGGCATCTGCTCCCTCCTCCGAGTATCCTTGAGACGTCACTCCTCGGAACTCCTCCATGCCCCTCTTCGCCAACCTCTTCTACGAAGAATCCGCCTCAGGCATCATGCTGCGGGCGATGCCGATCCTGCTCTTCGTCCTGGCTGTCTTCGCCATTGCCTATCGCTACTACTCGGCGTTCCTTGCTGCCAAAGTGCTGGCTCTCGACGATAAGAACATCACTCCCGCTCACCGCTTCAAGGACGGCAAAGACTACGACCCCACCAACAAGTGGGTGCTCTTCGGCCATCACTTCGCCGCCATCAGCGGAGCAGGGCCCCTCATCGGCCCGGTGCTGGCGATCCAATATGGTTACGCTCCCGGTCTCCTTTGGCTCGTCGTCGGCGTCTGCCTGGCTGGGGCAGTGCAGGACATGATGGTTCTCGCCGGTTCCGTCCGCTGCAACGGCAAATCGCTCGGCGAAATGGCGAAGCAGGAACTGGGGCCATGGGCAAGTTACATTCTCTCCCTCGCCACCGTGGTGATCGTGATCCTCGCCCTCGCCGGCCTCGGCTTCGTCGTCGTCAAAGCGCTCGGCGGCGAGGAGGTGAAGTATGCGGAGGGGACAGTTATCTACATACCCAAGTCTATCCCTGCACTTCTTCCAGACTTCAATCAACCAAAACAGATGCGTCAAGTAAAGTTGCTTGATACCGTTGCCGTGGGCGACAAAACACTAGTGACCTTCCCTGGGAACTGCACCATTGCCTATCCAGGATTGAAACAGAATGTCAGGAGGGCTGAGGGCTTCAAGGTACTCGTTTCGGAAGTGAAATGGGTCGAACAAGGTGGCGTTAGACTTCCCGCCAACAGCATCGAACAAGTCCCCGGCTCCTCGTGGGGCCTCTTCACCATCGCCGCCACCATCCCCATCGCCTTCCTTGTCGGCTTCTACATGTACCGTCTTCGCCCCGGCAAGGTGCTCGAAGCCTCCATCCTCGGCGGCGTCCTTGTCATCGCCGCCACCATCGCCGGCGCCTGGATTCCCGGCTCGGTCCTCGAACCCTGGTTCTCCCTCACCAAGACGCAGACCGTCTGGGCCATATGCATCTATGGCTTCGTCGCCTCGGTGCTCCCCGTCTGGATGTTGCTCTTGCCCCGAGACTACATCTCCAGCTTCCTCAAGATCGGCACCATCGCCCTGCTCATCGTCGGCACCCTGCTCGCCAACCCGGTGCTCGCCCACCCACCCATCAACCCCGTCTTCCAGGAGGCAGGCCCCACGTTCAACGGCAGCCTGTTCCCCTTCGTCTTCATCTGCATCATGTGCGGGGCCATCTCCGGCTTCCATGCCCTCGTCTCGTCCGGCACCACGCCCAAGATGGTCGATAAGGAAACCCAGGTTCGCACCATCGGCTACGGAGCGATGTTGATGGAAGGCATCGTCGGCGTCATCGCCCTCATCGCCGCCGCCGCTCTGCCGGTGCCGCTCTATTACGACATCAACATTGCCCTCGCCGACGTGGGGAAGTATCAACCACAACTGGTGAAACTCTACGATGACCTTGGCCTCAACACTCCCGCAGCGAAGGACCCGATGCATCAGGCCCAGGTCGAAAGCGTGCATCACCTCAACCTCGCCCAAGTCGAAGAGATGGTCGGCGGCGAAGCGCTCCGTGGCCGGACCGGCGGGGCAGTGACGCTTGCTGTCAGCATGGCCCTCATCTTCACCGAAGCTCTCAAGTGGACCGCTCTTCCCGTACAGGCGGTGGTGAAGTACTGGTACCACTTCGCCATCATGTTCGAGGCGCTCTTCATCCTTACCACCATCGACGCCGGCACCCGCATCGCCCGCTTCATCCTGCAAGACGCTTTGGGCAAGATCATCCCCAAGTTCGGCGAGACCAACTGGCTGCCCGGTTCCATCCTGGCCACGTTCCTCGTCACCCTCGGCTGGGGCTGGCTCGTCGCAGCAGGCTCAATTCAAACCATCTGGTCGATGTTCGGTATCGCCAATCAACTGCTAGCCGTCGCTGCCCTGGCCGTCGTCACCAGCATGCTCGTCAACCGAGGCAAAGGGCGCTACGCCTGGCTGACGCTACTCCCCATGCTCTTCGTCACCACGACGACGATGTACGCCGGCAGCCTGCTCATCCGCCGTTTCATGACCACCGACAACTGGCTCAACTTCGGCCTCACCCTCTTCGTCATGACCACCGTCGGCCTGCTACTGTTAATCGCCGCCGCCCATTGGCTCAAAGTGTTAATGAAGAAATAACATCTCGTTCCCAGGCTCCGCCTGGGAACGCACTGCAATGGAGGCTCTGCCTCAAGTGATCTAACGGAGACAGGCTAACTTCTCCCGCTCTCGCAGCGAGGCGGAGCCTCGCTTTCAGTGCGTTCCCAGGCGGAGCCAGGGAACGAGAAGTCTTACCAATTCCTCAACATCTGCTGCAACTCCACAATCAACCGCTGCCGATCCCGGTAGATCACCACGAGAATCTCCGTCAGCTTCTTCTCCAACCCTTCCCAGATTGGCATCTCCTGAGCCAGTGGCGGCGAAGCGTCTTTGCCGATCTGCGTCAGAATCGTCTTCCGTTTGACGCCGAGCGCCTTGATGCGATCCTTCAGGCACGGATGAGTATCGAACACGCCGGTTTCCTGCTTCCATGCTTTGGTGAACGCTTCTTCCCAATCGACGATGCTCATGCTGCGGGCCCGCATCTTGAGTTCGGTGAAGACACTCTCCCCCTGCTTGTGATGCATGGCCATCGAAGTCCCAATCGATTCCATGCTCGACCAGGGAATGCGGTGAATGGTGTCGATCAGGGCCAGCGTCAGGGCCGTCTCCTTCTTGCCCATCACCTCTGCCGCCTGGGCGTCGGCGGCGTACTCCTGCTCCCGGCTCGATGCGTAGAGTGCCAGCAGCAGCAGTTGATGATAGCCCCGTATCACCCACGTCAGCGGATTGATCAGCAGCCACGATTGTCGAGCGAACCATGTTTCGAGATGGTTGATGCTGTCGCCATACCGGGCGACATACCGCGACTCGCTGGTATCGCCGCCGGCAAAGTGGGCCAGTTCGTGAGTGATGATCGCCAGCAGGCTCTTCTTCGGAATGCAGGCCAGGGCAAACCCATCAATCCGCAGCACCTTCTTGCCCGCATCATCGTCATACACGCTGGCGACTTCGCCGATGGTGAGTTCATACCGATCCGGCACGGGCAGTTCAGCCTCCTTGGCCAGCGCCGCTATATACTGGGGCAACGGTTCGAGTGCCATCGGCTTGAGCGCTATGACGTGTGGCTCCTCTTCTTGCTGAGGCCTCCGAATCGCCCGCCACGCCGCCACGATGGCAACGAGGAACAGCACGATCACCAGAGCAAAGGCGGGTATCATGAGGATGATCGAGAACTGATACCCACGAAACTCCCACAATACCCATGCACAAAAAGCGACCGACGCCGCCAGGATCAGCAGCATGAACGGAATGTAAGCCGCCAGCATGAATCGAAAAAGTGTTCGATAGGGCACGAGTAGTTCTCTGTATTTAGCCCCCGGCTCTTCACCCCTCGTTCCCAGGCTCCGCCTGGGAACGCACTGCAACTGAGGCTCTGCCTCAAGTGAATCAAGCGGTGACTGGTTTCATGTCTCCGCAGCGAGGCGGAGCCTCGCATCCAGTGCGTTCCCAGGCGGAGCCTGGGAACGAGAAGGTTATTTCAACACCCGCACCACAATCTTCGACCCATTCTCCGCGAAGTGATACACCCGGTGCGTCGCCTTCTGGAAATCGGCTTCCTTGGCGTGGTAGATATCACAGAACGTCTGCGGGTTGCGGTCGACCAGCGGGAACCAACTGCTCTGCACCTGCACCATCAGCTTGTGCCCGGGGCGGATGGTGTGGAAGATGTCGGGCATGGTGAACTTCACCTGCGTCGGCTTGCCGGGCACGAACGCTTCGGGCTTCTCGAAGCTGTTGCGGAACTTGCCGCGCATCACATCGCCCCGGAGGAGTTGCTGATACCCCCCCATGCGGACGTTGGCCGGGTTCGGATCGGGGTCAGTCGCATCGTCGGGATAGACATCGATGATCTTCACGATCCAGTCCGCATCGGTGCCGGTGGTCGAGACGACAAGTTCCACTTCGATCGGCCCGGCGATGGTGAGATCTCCTCCCATCACTGGAGTTTGATAAGTCAGCACATCGGTGCGTCGGCTGGCAAAACGCTGATCTGCGATCATGTATTCTCGATCCATGCCAATACCGATCTTGTCGATGTAGGGCACAGGCTTGGCCGGGTCGCTGAGGAACTCGTCGAAACTCTTATCGGACTGTGGATAGTTCGCCGTAATAATGTGAGCACTACCAAGTCGGCCATTTGCATATAGGCCAAACTCTTGAAGTCGTCCAGGTGGTGGCCAGGTCTCAAACTTCCGCCACTGGTTCGTCCCCGTCTCAAACACCCACGCCCCTGGTGCTGCCCACTCACCCTTTCCTTGTAGATGATGCTGGAAGAACGGGAACTGAATCTTGTCCCGGTAGTACTCACCGGTCTTGGCATTGAACTTGACGTTGCCCAGGCTGTCGCCGTCGCCCCGGTTCCAGCCGCCATGCACCCACGGCCCCATGACCAACGTGTTGCCCGGCTTGGGTTCTACTCGCTTGCCGACATGCAGAGCCCCGAACAGGTTCTCCGCATCGTACCAGCCGCCCACCGTCAGCACCGCCGGCTTGACATCCTTGTTGATGTACTGCCGAATGTTCTTGCTCTTCCAGAAGTCGTCGTAGGTGCCATGGTCCATCATCTCGTTCCAGAAGGCGACCTGGCCTTTGAGGAAGAGCTTGTCGGCATAACTGAGCGACCCCATGCGGAGGAAGAAGTCGTACCCATCGGGGGTGCCATGATCGAACGACATGTAAGGGAACTTCGTCGTAGGCTCCGGACGTGGCTTGCCAAAGTTGGCCAGGAAGTTGAAGCAGTGCGGCAGGAACAGCGCCCCATTATGATGGAAGTCGTCGCCGATGAACCAATCAGTGACCGGAGCCTGGGGCGAAACCGCCTTGAGGGCAGGGTGGGCATCGATCATCCCTGCAGCGGTGTAGAAGCCCGGATAACTGATGCCCCACTGACCGACCCGCCCATTATGATTGGGCACATTCTTGATCAGCCATTCGATGGTGTCGTAGGTATCGCTGCTTTCATCGACATCGGTCTTGCTCTTCTTGTTGGCGATGTGCGGCGTCATGTTGACGAAGTCACCTTCCGACATCCACCGCCCACGCACATCCTGATTGACGAAGTTGTACCCTTCCTTATCAAAAGCCGGCGATGGCCCCAGCCGATTGCGGTACTTGTCGATGCCGTACGGCCCCACGCTGTAGGGCGTACGCATCAACATGATCGGATAAGGCCGGCCGTCATCCTTAGGCCGATAGATGGAAGTGAACAACTTCTTCCCATCCCGCATCGGCACCATCACCTCGTACTTGGTGTAGTTAGCAAGCACATACTCAGCGTGCTGCTTCTCATCCTCCGTAGGAACCGGCGCCTGCCGATTACGAGGGGCTTGAGCCAGGGTTGTGGTGGCAAAGGTGAGTAAGAGAGCGAGAACAAAGAGGCGTTTCATGAGTCATCCCAACAAAAGTGCGATGGGCACATGATAAGAGATGGAAGAGGTGATGAGCAATCAGAAAACATTGTGATCTCGTTCCCAGGCTCCGCCTGGGAACGCCATGCAACGGAGGCTCTGCATCAAGAGTTCATGCTGTGACTGGAATCTTGCCCCCGCCGCGAGGCGGAGCCTCGTTTCCAGTGCGTTCCCAGGCAGAGCCTGGGAACGAGGTGAAGGAACTAACTCTCCAGCATCGCTTCCAGTCTGGCGTAGCTGAGAAACAACCGCATAGGCTGTTCAGGCATCTCTTCAAACTGCCAATGCTGATAGAACTCTTTCGCTTCTTGAGTCAGGCAGTCCAAAACCACGGCAACAAAGGGCAACGATGAACTGGCCATAAAACAATCAGTCAAAGCCCTGGCAAACAGGCGCTTGCCCAAACCTTGTCCCTGGTATTTTTGGTCAATTCCCAGCCAGGCAACAACAGCGACAGGCAATGGGCGTTGTGGCAACTGCCGCGTTACCTCTTCAGGAAGATCGGAGAAGTCGATGGCTTTCGAGGCCAGGGAATAGAAGCCGGCGATCTGACGATTTGGATCGAGAAGCAGCGTTGTCGAAGTAAGACATTTGTCGGCGTTCTGTAACGCCTTGGTCTGTAACCACGCATCAACCGCTGGTTCACCTGAGACGAAATGCTTGCGTGGATGTTGTTTCCGGATGAACTCCAACGTGAATCCATCCGGAAAGATAATGTCTTTCATGCTTCGCCACGCATGATGGCTCCCAGTTGGCGCTGAGCAGGCGTTAACTTCACCGGAGCATGAAGAGCCTCCCAAAAGGCTTTTTGTCCTTCGGGGGAGAGCACAATCATCCCTTGCTTAGCTGCCTGCACTTCACGTCGGGCTTGGGGTACAGCCACCTGACGCACATAGTCACTCAAACTCAAGTGCCGGAGCTTGGCTGCCTCGTTCAGTTGGGCCTTGCTTTGATGGTCCAGGCGGATCATCAGAGTAGTGTTGGAGAGTTTCTTACGCTGCTTGGGGGCTTTTGTCTTCATGTTATGATTGTATTGCAATCTGCAATACCATGTCAAGATGATAGCTGGCTCCTGATTCCAGGCTCACCCTTATTCTCGTTCCCAGGCTCCGCCTGAGAACGCCATGTAACGGAGGCTCTGCCTCAAGTGAACAAGCGGAGACTGGTTTCTTGTCCCCGCCGCGAGGCGGAGCCTCGCCTCCAGTGCGTACCCAGGCGGAGCCTGCGAACGAGGGTTATTTCCATGATTCAGCATGGCTACCCAGTTCCGAACCCCTAAAATATCCGTCCGTTTCTGAACGCGAATGTCCGCAGAGCCAGAGGTTCTATGCCCGATACACTTCCTCCCGATCTTCCCCCCACTGATGGCGCTCTCACGACCACACCGCCCGCTCCCGATGATCCCCGGGTGCAGCCTCTGGCCATCGAATCGGAACTCAAGGACAGTTACCTCAGCTACGCCATGTCGGTGATCGTCAGCCGAGCTTTGCCCGATGTGCGGGATGGCCTCAAGCCCTCACAGCGCCGCATCCTTGTGGCCATGAACGATCTTAACCTCGGCCCCGCCTCCAGCCGCATGAAGTGCGCCAAGATCACCGGTCAAACCACCGGCGACTATCACCCTCACGGCACCATGGCGGTCTACGACACCCTCGTCCGCATGGCTCAGGACTGGGTGATGCGGCATGTGCTCATCGACAAGCAGGGCAACTTCGGCTCCATCGCCGGCCTGCCTCCCGCTGCTGAGCGATACACCGAAGCCCGCCTCAGCGGGTTCGCCGCTGAGATGCTCGCCGATCTCGATAAAGACACCGTCGACATGGTGCCCAACTACGATGGCCGTGTCAAAGAACCGATGGTGCTCCCCAGTCGCTTCCCCAATCTTCTGGTGAATGGCTCCGGCGGCATCGCTGTCGGCATGGCGACCAGCATCCCGCCCCACAACCTGGGCGAAGTCTGTAAAGCTGTCATCCGTCTGATTGATAAGCCCAGTGTCTCCATCATGGAACTGATGGAAGACATCCCCGGCCCCGACTTCCCCACCGGTGGCGTCATCTGTGGTCGTCAGGGCATTATCGATGGCTACGCCACTGGCCGCGGCAAGATCGTTATCCGGGCACGGGCTGTCATTAACGAAGAAGGCGCTCGCAGTCAGATCGTCATCTCCGATATTCCCTATCAGCAGTCGCGCAACCGTATCATGGAACTGATCGGCGAAGCGATCAAGAACGAGAAGATCACCGGCATCAGCGGTGCCCCCCGTGATGAATCCTCTGAACGTCAGGGCAAACCCGTCAGCATCGTCTGCGACATCAAACGTGATGCTGATCCCAACCTGGTGCTCAATCAACTCTACCAGTTCACACCATTACAGGAGACCTTCAGCGTCATCCTGCTCGCTTTGGTCGATGGTCGGCCCAAGACGCTTAACCTGAAGCAGATGCTCGAAGAGTATCTCCGCCACCGGGTGCGGGTCATTCGCCGCCGGACTGAGTTCCTTCTCAAGCAGGCCAAGCACCGGGCACACATTCTCGAAGGCCAGCTCATCGCTATCGCCAGTATCGATGAGGTGATTCGTATTTGTCGTAATGCCCCAAGTCGGGCTGAGGCCAAGAATCAGTTGGTCTCTCTCGAAGTGTCTGCTGCTGTCATGGAACGTGCTTTGGGCGCGGAACACTTCGCTTCGCTCGTCAAAGAAGTAGGCCAGAAGGCCAGCTTCTCCATGTCCGAAGAGCAGGCCGAGGCGGTTGTCCGTCTGCAACTCGGCCAGTTGGCAGCCCTAGAACGGGATGAAATCTTCAAGGAATACGCAGGGCTCAGGGCCAAGATCAACGAGTACGAAAAGCTCCTGAGCGATCAGCGCAACATCCTGGCCGTCGTCCGCAAAGATATGGAAGAGGTCAGCGCCAAGTACAGCAACGAACGCCGCACGCAGATTATTGATGAAGGTCCCAGCCAAGTTCGCCATGAAGACCTCATCACCGAAGAGATGAACGTCGTCACCATCAGTCACGGCGGCTACATCAAGCGGCTGCCCAGCAACACCTACCGCAGTCAAAAGCGCGGGGGCAGGGGAGTCAGCGGAGGGCAAACGAAGGACGATGATTTCGTCGAACACTTCTTCTCCGCCAGTACCCACGCCTATCTGCTCTTCTTCACCAACTTCGGGCAGGTCTACTGGCTGAAGGTCTACGACATTCCGCAGATGAGCCGCACTGCTGCCCGTGCGCTGCCGAACGTAATCTCCCTCAAGCCTGAGGAAAAGGTCAGCGCGGTGATACCCGTCCGCCGCTTCGAGCCGAACCAGTATCTGCTCATCGCCACCAAGCGTGGCCTGGTGAAGAAGACCGCTCTCGAACAATACTCACGCCCCCGGGCCGGTGGCATCATCGGTATCAACCTTGAAGAAGGCGACACTCTCCTCAACGCTGTCCTCGTCGGTGAAGGCGATGAAGTCGTGCTTGCTACGAAGAACGGCATGGCTATCCGCTTCAGTGAAGCCGACGCCCGACCGATGGGCCGCGACACCAAAGGTGTCAAAGGCATCAACCTCGGTAAGGACGACGAAGTCGTCGGTATGGCCGTCGCCGATCCCGAGGGGCAGCTTCTCACCGTCTGCCTGAATGGTTACGGCAAGCGCACCCCCTTCGGGCCGAGCGATGCATCGAACTCTGCGGCCAGTTCCGACGAAGAACCCGCAGAAGTGACTGAGACGCCCGAAACGGAAGGGGATGAGAATTCGCCGAGCAACATGCGCTACCGCACGCAGCGCCGCGGCGGCAAGGGCCTGAAGGATATTCGCACCAGCGAACGCAATGGCCCCGTCGTTTCCACCGTCGCCGTGCGCGATGGCGACGAGATTATGGTCATCACTCAGCAGGGCATGGTGACAAGAATGAAGGTCAACGATTTCCGCGCCATTGGCCGCAACACCCAGGGCGTTCGTTTAGCCAATCTTCAGGAAGCCGACAAAGTCGTCACAGCCGTGAAGCTTGCCGAACTCGAAAACGGCGACATCTCTAATGATTCCGAGTCGGATGTTCCTGCTGAGGAGTAAAAACAGTGCAGTAATCTACGAAATAGCGGGAATAAACTTACATACACTCAGACCTCATTTTCTTTGAAATTCTGGTTGTATTGTTTTGAAGGTTAGACTAAGATGCTAATTGCTCGTTAATGTTACGAGCATGTTTCTTCTTTCCGTTTTCTGGAGGACAGGTATGTTGCACACTGCTTTGCCTAAGTCAGGCAAGCGTCGTTCAGCGTTCACGCTGATCGAGCTCCTCGTGGTCATCGCAATCATCGCGTTGCTGATGGCACTTCTGCTGCCGGCCATTCAAAAGGTCCGCGAAGCAGCTAACAAGATGTTGTGCGCCAGCAATCTGCGTCAGATCGCAATTGCCGCCCACAACTACCACAACGATTACAATCGTTTGCCTCCGGGCACCTTGGGCTCATCCCCAGGCGGTCTGTACAATGGCGGTATCACCTGGCAGGGTACCGGCGTGTTGTCACACCTCCTTCCTTACATGGAAGGTGACAACATCTACAAGATCTGCATCCAGCGAACCGGCTTGAATGGTATCGGTTATTTCGATATCAAGCGTGGCGGTGCCTGGACGCTCACTACTGATCAGGCCGGCCACTGGTCCAATGATCCACCAGCTACCCCCACCGGTTTGACTGGTTGCTGGACCGCCGCACAGTATCGTATCAAGGCCTACCTGTGCCCCTCAGACGATGCTGACACTGCCGATGTTTCCGCTCCTGTTCCTCCCAGCACCTTCAGTGGCGTGCTCTGGTGGGAAATCGCTTATCCTCCAGGCTACGCCGCCGGCGCTGCCCTGGTCTCTTGGGCCTTCTCTCCTCCAGACAGCAACTCGCCTGCTGGCCGTACCAACTACGTTGGCGTCGCTGGTGTGTTCGGCAACAACCTGCCCAGCACTGTGGTCAGCAACGTCGATATCTCCCGCTACGGTGGTATCCTCGATAACCGCAGCAAGCTGACCCTCGGTCAGTTGACCGTTCAGGACGGTACTGCTAACACCCTCATGTTTGGTGAAACCCTTGGTGGTCAGGGTATCGGTATTCGTACCGGCGTTCCTGGCTGGTTTGCCGCTGGCAGCCTCATCACCTATTGGGGTATCGGTCGTCCTACCCTCGTTGGCATTAATCCCGCCACCGGTGGTAACTACACCGCTTCCACCGATCCTTACGGTGCAAACCGCGTCCGTTTCAGCGCCCGTCACTCTGCTGGTGCCCAGTTCGCCTACGGCGATGCACACGTCGGCACCGTTCGCTTTGGCCAGACCGGCAATCGCACGGTTGGTGCCAACGGCGACTGGTTGATCCTCAACCAGCTGGCTGGCCGCAAAGACGGTGACAATATCGACACTTCCTCCATCGTCGACTAGTCATTGGTAAATCTTCAGCCTGGTTGAGTACTCGGTATTCAACCAGGCTTTTTCTTAGTCCTCACTCTCGCAAGGTATTCACATGCTTTACACTCGCTTAGTTTCCCTCCTTGTGCTCTGCTGCCTGGTTGGCGGGTTGGTTGGCTGCAACAGCAAAGCTCAGATCGCCCCGACTGGCACTGTCAAGGCTCTGCAAAATACCAAGCCGGGTAACACCGTAGACAAGCTCGATCCATAAGCTGCAACGCTCATTGGTTTCTGTGCGTTTATGATGATGCCCTCTCTCGAAAAAAGAGTGGGCTGTTTTTACGCTAACGTATCACATACAGTCAGCGCATCAGAGCATATCGGCAAACAAAGGTTTCCGGTATGCTTTTTTTGCACTCCTGGTCACCTTCTGAGGAAGCACTGAATGCGTATTTCCTTAATCCATGGTTCCGTGGCGGCTCTCGCCGCCTGGCTTGTACTCGCTTGTGCCGGCTGCGAAGATCGTCAGGCGAAGATCATCGCTCCTACCGGTGATATGTTGGTGAGGCCCACTAACCTGAAGATCGGCGGCGAAGGCGGCGGAGCTCCGCGTAAAACTCCTGAACCTCCTCCTCAAAAGGATGAGGATGAAAAGGACGTTACTCCGCCCAAGAGTGGCGTTCCCGATTCTTTCAAGAGCAAAACGCAGTCCAGCATCGACGGTTCAGGCGCCAAAACCGCTGACAAGTCCGCCGAGAAAGCAGCGGATAAGCCAGCCGGAAAAACGGGAGATAAGCCTGCCGACAAAACGGGGGATAAGCCCGGCGAAAAGACAGCGGAGAAACCCGCTGTTCCGCCGCCCGGCAAGGCTCCTGAAAAGCCTGGCACCCCTCCCGCCGAGAAGCCTGCGGAGAAGCCCCCCGAAAAGCCGCCAGTCAAGAACTGATGGCCTGCTGATTAACCTCATGACTCTCCGTTCACTGGTGGGGCGGTCGCAAAGAGGGCGACAATGTCGATACCTCTCGATTGTCGACCAATTCTCACTAAACTAATGATCCTGGTTGAATACTTGTGCTTCGACCAGGATTTTTCGTTGTCCTCACTTTCCCAGGGTATTCACATGCTTATCTCTCGTATCGCATCGCTCATCGCGGTCTGCTGTTTGGCTGTCGGATTGGTTGGCTGCAACAGCAAAGCTCAGTTCGCTCCGACAGGCACTGTCAAGGCTCTCACCAACACCCAGCCGGTAACGAATGTCGACAAGCCCTGATCATGTCACAACCGGACAGCGTGGCAGAACCTATCGAAAAACCTGTTTACCGGATATGCCTTAACACACTCCTGCACGTCTTTTAAGGAAACAATGAATGCGAATTTCTCTCCTGCTATGGTCGCTGCCGGCGTCGGGCGCCTTGCTCCTGCTGGTCTGTAGCGGCTGTGAAAAAAGAGAACCGAAAATCATAGTTCCCACGGGTGAAGGGCTGATTGTGTCCACCGGCCTCAAGGCTGCCGGGGATATGAGCCGAGCGCCGCGGAAAGGACCTCCGGCTTCGGAAGAAAAGGAAGAACCGGCGAAGGAGCCTGAAAAGAAGACCGCCCCCGACGATGCTTCCAAGACAAAGCCCGGTGCCGAAAGTGCCGGCACCAAGGCTGCGGAGAAACCTCCCGAGAAGGCTGCGGACAAACCCGCTGCCCCTCCTGCCAAGGCACCCGAGAAGCCCCCTGTCAAGAACTGATAGGCAAGCACCGAATCGACTGTCCAACAACTTCTCCAGCCCATGGCGCTTACCATGGGCTGTTTTCTTTGGTATAGTCAGGCTTTCCCCAGGGTTTCTTCCATGGCATGCCGAACAGTGCTCGCGGGTTGTATTGGCTGGCTGTTGATCTCCGCTAATCTGCTCGCACAGCTTCCTCCCGATAAAGCTCTCTCTTCGTTCACAGTCGCCGAAGGCCTCAAGCTTGAGCTTTTCGCCGCCGAGCCGATGTTCAGCAATCCCACCTGCATGGATATCGATGACAAGGGCAGGGTGTGGGTGTGCGAATCGGTCAACTACCGAACGACGCTCCGCAAGCAACCGGTCAACCGCAAAGAAGGCGACCGCATCGTCATCCTGACTGACACCAAAGGCGTCGGCAAAGCCGACAAGGTGACGACGTTTTACCAGGCCCCCGATTTCCTCGCACCACTCGGTATTGCTGTTTCAAAAGATCCCGTTGGCCCCGGCTACAAAGTCTACGTCTGCCATTCGCCCCACATTTATGTCTTTGAAGACAAAGACGGCGATGGCAAAGCCGACGGCCCCCCCAAGATATTGCTCACCGGTTTCGGCGGCATCGATCACGATCACGGCGTCCACGGCATCCACTTCGGCCCCGACGGCAAACTCTACTTCTCCGTCGGCGACCAGGGCGTGAAAAACTTGAAGGGTAATGCGAGCGGGGGGCGTAAGCCCCCTGAGAAAGCCTCGACGAATACGAACGAAAGAACCTACACCACCAACCAGACCGACTGCAAAGCCGGCACCATCTGGCGCTGTAACACCGACGGGAGCAATCTCGAACTCCTCGCCCACAACTTCCGCAACCAGTACGAACCCGCCGTCAACAGTTTCGGCACCATGTTCGTCTCCGATAACGACGACGATGGCAGTATGCAAACGAGAATCTGCCACGTCATGTACGGCGGCGACTACGGCTACTGGCCCCGAAACCGCGGCGACCACCACTGGCATGAAGATCAACCTGGGGTAGTGCATAAGACCCTGCGAACGGGTTTCGGAAGTCCCACGGGACTCTGCTGGTACGAAGGCAAACTGCTGCATGGCGCTTTCAGCCGCCTTCTGGCTCCTCCCCTTACCAAGGGGAGGTTGGGTGGGGTTGATGCCGCAGCAGGGAGTGCGTCTGCTCCGCAGAACCTCCCCCAACCCCTCCTTGGTAAGGAGGGGAGTCAGACCTACGAAGGCTACCTCCTCCACACCGATGCCGGCCCGCGCGAAGTCCGTCTCTTCGGCGTCCGCCCCAAGGGCGCAGGCTACGAACTCGACCGCGTCAACCTCGTCACCAGCAACGACAACTGGTTCCGCCCCAGCGATGTCTGCGTCGCCCCCGATGGTTCCGTCTTCATCGCCGACTGGTACGACCCCGGAGTCGGCGGCCACGGCATGGGCGATACTACGAGGGGGAGGATTTATCGGCTTGTCCCCAAAAGCGATACTAAGTCTGATTACATGAAGGCTCAAAATGGAGGTGAGCTGGCTAAAGAACAATTTTCCCCTTGTTTATGCACTCGACAAGTGGCTTTTGAGAAATTCAAAGCAACGAATCCAACGATAGAAGATGTACAGCAGTTTAATGACACAAACGATGACATCATTAAAAGCTGCTTCAAAGACAGTGTTCAATTACAGAACACCATGACAGCCCGGCAGCGATGGTTTGATTTTCTCTGTGAGGATTACTTTCACTTTGAAGATGTGGGACTCTTTAAAGACGAAACTCCTGAGTCGATCTTAAAGCATATCAAAGAACAAGAGAAAAGGTTTACCGTGCTTGATAAAGTAGGCTTTAACTCTTCCATGCGAAACTATGCTGGTCATTATCATTCGTTCGACAATATGCCAAAAGACCTACAACTTAGAACGAAGATACGTGTTCACCCTGACATCGATCCAATGATAGCCCGAGAAATGCTCGTCTGGAACAGACTCTCAGGCGTGCCTACCGCCAAGGAATTCATCTACCGCTTCGCCAAGTCCTGGGACGGTAAGGACCGTACGCTTCTCTCCGCCCTCAACATCGCCTGTGGCACCGATCCCGCTCGCCGTGAAGCCATCCTTGCCGACTTCGAAAAACACTTCCCCGCCTGGGACGACAAGACCGCCTGGCTCGTCTGGGAACTCCGCCCGCCCACCGTCATCGCCAAGCTCGGAAGGAAACTCTCTGTTGAAGTGATGACCCCTCTGCAAACCGAACTTGCCCTCGGCGCTCTCGCCGCCTCCACCGGTGTCGATGGTGGCGAATCGCTGCTGAAACTCTTGGACGATACCAAAGTCAAACGCCAAACCCGTGCTGCAGCCATCAAGGCGCTGCTACAACACCTACCCGGCAAATGGAGCAGCTTGAAAGGGTCGCTGCTCGTCCAGAAAGCCATCGAAGCTCAGATGACCGATGGCGAATTGCTCCCCGCTGTCGTCGAACTCGTCGCCGTCTGTGAACGGAAAGACTTCCAGGGCTTCCTCGAACACCTCGCCTTCAACACCGAAGGATTCTCGAACCAGGTACGTTACGCCGCCATCGCCGCCTTGGGCAAACTGAAGACGAAAGAGTCCGCAGCGGCGCTGGTCAAACTCCTGATCCAGCCACAAGAGATGACCACCCGCAAGGAAATCATCACTGCCCTCGGCAAGATGGGCACCAAGGACGCGCTCGTCCCCCTGCAAACCTACTTCCTTGATAACAAGCTCGATGCCGAGCCCCGCCGCATGGTGCTCGAAGGTCTGACAAATAGCCGAGCGGGAACGTCCTGGCTGCTCGAGATGCAAGCCAAGAAAGAACTCCCCGATGCGATGCTCGCCGAGACGGGCCGCCTTCTCCGCAGCAGCCCCTATCAAGACCTGCGCAACAAAGCCCTCATCGCCTTCCCCATCGCCAAAAAGATGGACGTGGCTAAACTCCCGTCCCCCAGCGTCCTCGCCCAGAAGTCCGGCAATGCCGAGCACGGCAAACAGATCGTCCTCACCAACAAAGACCTCGGCTGCATCAAGTGCCATGGCTTCCAGGGCATCGGCGGCCACATCGGGCCTGATCTTTCCATGATCGGCATTAAGGGAAGCAAAGAGAACCTCTTTGAATCAATTCTCACTCCCGACAAAGCCATCGCCGATCAGTTCGTTCAGTACGTCATCGAAACCAAAAACGGTGTCGTGATGACCGGCCTCATCGTCGAAGAGACCGGCGACTACATCATCCTGCGCGACGCCAACGGCAAAGACATCAAGCTCACCATGCGTGACATTGAAAGCCGAACCAAAAGCGCCAAGTCGATCATGCCCGATAACCTCGTCAGCTTCCTCACAGAAGATGAACTCGTCGATGTCGTCGCTTATCTAACAACACTTAAATCACCCGCCCTCTCCATCGACCGCTGGCAAGTTGTCGGCCCTTTCCCCAGCGATAAAAGCGACAGCGGCCTCGAGAAACAGTTTGGCCCCGAAGAAGGCTACTCCACCAACACGACCTACCCCGGCAAGAAAGGCCCGGTAAAGTGGACCAACATCAACACCAACGCCGCCGGCTATCTCGATCTCGCTGAACTCCATGGCGACGATGGCATCAACAGCGTCTCCTATGTCTATGCCGAGATCGATGCCCCCAAAGAAGGCTGGGGCGATATCAAACTCGGCACCGATGATGGCGTCAACGTCATCTTCAACGGCAAGCTCGTGTTCAAACACCGCCGCCACGAAGCCGCCGAGCCTGGCAAAGACACCATCGCCGTCGAGTTCCAAAAGGGCAAGAACACCCTCATGCTCCAAGTCAGCAACGGCGACAACCCCCACGGCGTCTACTGCACCGTGCTGACTCCCGGCAGTGAACCAGCGAAGTTGGTGACGCCGAAGTAGCGGGGGAGTTGAGTGTTGAGAGTGAAGAGTTGAGAGGATAACATTTCCGGAGCAGAGCCTCTGCATGCTCCCCTCTCCCCCGGAGGGAGAGGGGCCGGGGGTGAGGGGGCACGGCGACTTGCTCCAGTCTCTGGCATTAGTATTGAGCGCCTTTGAATATCGTTCTGAAATGATGCCAGAGGCTAATTCACTCGCTGCTTCCACACATCATCATGCCGGGCGGTATGAATGATCGAGACCACGATCAGTTCCGTTGCTTCTTCTCGATAAACAACCACAAACGGAAATCGTTTAACAACCGCCTTGCGCACATCACGATAAACCACGCGATGCATCTTAGGCAACACAGCTATCCGGTTAAGAACATTCCTTATATTGGTAACGAAATCAATGGCCAGCGACTTGTTTTGATGAGCATACCACTCGATAGCTTCATCGAACTCCTGTCGAGCTTCGGGCAACAAACGTACCGGAAGTGGGGTCATGACCGCAATTTCGCTAGAGCCTCTGCCTCCACCTGTTCCCATGGAATGGCTTCGTCAGGATGAGCCTGATGCCGAGCCAATCGCTTGTCAATTTCGTTGCACTGTTCAGGAGTGAAAGGTGCCTTCTCAATCTCCTCCGCGAGATGATCCCACAGGTCTTGGAATAATTGCATTTGTTCAGCGATACTCAGCCGGTCCACGCCCAGAGTTTTCAATTGAGCCGTCATTGCCAGACTCTTTTCAACAACGATAAGATCTATTCCTCATACTATCACAAAAGTCAGGACTCAGTCCAGAAGGATAACAGATTCTCTACCACTCCCGAGCCTTTGTGGCATTTATCAATTGATGCACAATCCAACCCCCGCCCCCACTCGTCATTACCAATAGCTACCAGCTCACCCGCATGGTAAGATGCGGCAAATCGAGGAGTTGACCATGCGTACCCTGTTCACGCTGCTTCTATCCGTAACCCTCTTCGCCCCCGCACTGCTGGCCCAGGGCCACATGCTGCCGCGTGATCGGTCACTACCACCGATGCAACTGGTCAAGCACCATGTCAAGGTGATGCTCGAAGATCAGGTCGCTGTCACCACCGTCAAGCAGACCTTCCGCAACCCGGCCAATCGGCCCCTCGAAGCGGTCTACACCTTCAACGTCCCCAAGGGGGCCACTGTCCGCGAGTTTTCGATGATGGTGAACGGCAAGAAGGTCAAAGGCGAACTCGTCGAAGCAGCAAAAGCCAAGAGCATCTACACCGAAATCGTCCGCCGTACCATGGATCCCGGCCTCCTCGAATACCTCGGCACCGATCTGATCCAGATGTCGGTCTTCCCCGTGCCGGCCAGCGGCGAGCAGGAAGTCGAAGTCAGCTTCACCTCGTTGGTGAACAAGCAGGAAGAAGCTGTCGAATATCTCTACCCGCTGCGGGCCCAGTCGAACATCCTCCGCATCCAGGGCGAGTTCTCGTTCGAGATGGAGCTTAAAGCCAGCCGTCCCATTCACAGCATCTACAGTCCCACGCATCCCATCTCATTCAGCCGCAAGAGCGACCGCCATGCGACAGTCTACTTCGATAAGAGCCTCGTCGCCCTCGATCGTGATCTCCAGCTCTTCTACACCACCGGCAAAGATGACATCGGCCTGACCATGCTGCAGCACCGCCAGGGTGCCGGCGATGGCTACGCTCTGCTTATGCTCGCTCCCCGTGCCGAGATCGCCCAGGACAAGCGTGTGCCCCGAGACATCGTCTTCGTCCTCGATACCTCCGGCTCCATGCGCGATGACAACAAGCTCGATCAGGCCAAGAAGGCTCTCAAGTTCGGCCTCGATTCGCTCAAGCCCGGCGACCGCTTCAACGTCCTGAACTTCGCTACCACCATCAACAGCTTCGATTCCAAGCTCGTCGAACAGGGCGATGCGGTGGCAGCAGCCAAGAAATGGGTCGATGCCCTCGAACCCACCGGCGGCACCGCCATCGATGATGCCATGAAGGAAGCACTGAAATATCAGCCCAATGGCCGTGCCCGGCAGTTCAATGTCGTCTTCCTCACCGATGGCAAACCGACTGTCGGCGAAACCAACGTCGAACGCATCCTGACCAATGTCGATAAGATCGCTGCCCCCGATACCCGCATCTTCACCTTCGGCGTCGGCTACGATCTCGACGCAGGCTTCCTCGACCGCCTGGCAGAGAAGAACCGGGGCACCAGCACCTACGTCCGCCCCAACGAAGATATGGAAGTCAAAGTCTCCTACTTCTTCACGCAGATTAACCAACCCGTGCTGACCAACCTCAAGTTGGTCACCGGCACCGGCGTGCGGTTGATGGAAGTCTACCCGCCCCAGTTGCCCGACCTCTTCCACGGCGGTCAACTCGTGGTGCTGGCTCGCACCCAGGGTACTGGCCGTATGACGATCAAACTCACCGGCCAGGTCGGCGAGAGCACCAAAGAGTTCAACTACGATGTCGAAGTGATGGAGAAGCCCGAACCGAAGCAATATGTCGAAGATCTCTGGGCCCGCCGCAAGGTCGGCTACCTCCTCGACCAGATCCGCATGGGCGGCGAAAAGAAGGAACTCGTTGATGAAGTCGTCATCCTCGCCAAGAAGTATGGCATCGCCACGCCGTACACCAGCTACTTGGTCGTGCCTGATGATGTCCCCATGCCCGGTACTCGTCGCCCGCCCATCGTCATCAATTCCAGCGGTGCTGCACGCCCCGGAGATAAAGGCGGAGTCAATCTGAATTTTGGTGGCGGTGGTGGGCTGGGCGGCGGTATTGGCGGTAGTGGCCTGGGTGGTGGCGGCTTAGGTGGCAGTGCGATGGGTGGTGCCGGCGGAAGAGGCGGCTCCGCAGCCGATGCGATTAACCTTGTCATAGAAAAACAGACTACGGCTGCTGCCCGTGGCGATGGCGATCAGTCTGCCGACAAGAAGATGTTCGATCAGGCCAGAGCAGCCAACGGAGAACAAAAGAAGGAACAAACCCAACAGGGCCAACTCGGTGTCGACTACGCCTATCAGCTCAACAACCTCAAGAACCAGAACCAGCAGGGCAGGGGTGCTCAGCGCTCCGCCAACAAACGAAGCTGCATCGAAATCAACGGCGTCTGGATCGATGAAGAGTTCAAGAAAGATACCCCGACGCTGAACATCAAGACGATGAGCAATGCCTACTTCAAGCTTCTCGAAAAGAAACCGGAGATGAAGGAAGTCTTCGCCCTCAGCCCCGCCGTCGTCTGGATCACCCCCAGCGGCACCGCCCTGGTGATTGACCCCAAGGAAGGCAAGGAAGAGATCACCGACGAGGAGATCACCAAGTTGTTTACGAAGTAAACAACTCGTTCCCAGGCTCTGCCTGGGAACGCACTGCAACGCCGGCTCTGCCGGGAGTCAAGAGAAGTGAATCGCTTTCTCTCCCCCTTACCAAGGGGGAGTTGGAGGGGGTTACCTCGGGGACTAAGAACCCCACCCAACCTCCCCTTGGTAAGGGGAGGAGCCAGACCAGCCGGGGACAAGTAGCGTAGTTGTGTGCTACACTATGGCATGCCCTCGCCCCCAACACATCAGCGACTCGACATGATCGATGCCCTCCGGGGCTTCGCTGCGCTGTGGGTTTTTCTCTACCACATCTGGAACGTGCTTCACCCCTGGGGTAACAGCCAGGTCGCCCCGGTCGTCTGGGATAGCAGTAAGCCCTGGACGTATTGGCTCAGCTTCTTCATCTTCCAGTATGGTTACTTCGGCGTCACCATCTTCTTCGTCGTCAGCGGCTTCTGCATTCATCTGCCTCAGGCCCGCCGGTTTGCCGCCACCGGTAGCGATGGTCTGAAGCTCGAACCATTCTTCCAGCGCCGTTTCTGGCGGCTCTACCCTGCCTACTTTGCCGGCTTGTTCGTCGCCTCGCTCAGCCTCGGCATCCTGCGGTTCATGGAATACCGTGCCCGAGGCTGGCCGCTACCTTTGCCCGAGGGTTTCTATGAACAGGCCTTTGGCGTGTATGACATCGCCTACAACGCTCTCTTCCTGCTCCCCTTCTTTAAGTCTGCTGCCGATCTGAACAGTGTTCTCTGGACGCTCGTCTTTGAGGTGCAGTTCTATCTGCTCTATCCGTTGCTGCTCTGGTTCATCCGGCGGATGGGGTTGTTGCCAGTGGGATTGATCCTGCTGCTCTGCGAGGCCCTGATGGCTCCCTCGCCCAAGAACGAAGCGAACATGTTTGACCATCGTCCCTGGGAATACCTGTTCCTGGGGAAATACTTCGAATGGTTCCTCGGAGTCGTCGCAGCGGAACTGCTCGTCAATCATCACAGACTGATGCCACGGCTGGGGCTGATCAGCGTGTTCCTTCTTGGTGTCCTCTTCAGCATCGGCTCGGTCTTCGTTCCCGTCCTCTGGCCCTACCGTGATATCGCGGTAGCTGTCTCGACCTGCCTGTTCCTGCTCTGGGTGATCCCCAGAACAACGAACCAGACGAGCCCGCCGAGGCCGATCCTTCGGACCTTCATCTGGCTCGGCCTGTTCTCCTACAGCCTCTACCTGCTGCACATTCCGCTGCTGCGCATCATCAACGCCGGCAACACCCTGCTCGCTGAGTGGCTGGGCCATCCCAGTTGGGAACGCTGGATGATTCTCGACAGCATCCCCATCGTCATCATTGTCTCATGGGGTTTCTACTGGCTCTTCGAGCGCCCGTTTCTCAAAAGCACGTCTCCCCTCTCCCCTGGAGGGAGAGGGGCCGGGGGTGAGGGGGAGCAACGACAAGCTCCCGTCACCTAACTGTTGCGATTTCCGAGGCCGCGATGCCGTGGCAGGGGGCAACGGTACTCCGTTGCCCCCTGCGGAACGTGCAATACTTTAGCGAGTATGCAGGGGGCAGTTGAGTACAACTGACCCCTGCCACACTTTTCATCGTTCCACCGGTGCCTTCGCCTGCTCCCAGGCGACAAACCCGCCCGCCAGATTCGTTGCCTCGTAGCCATGCTTCTCCAATAGAGAACACACACGTGCCGATCGGGTGCCGGTACGGCAGCTCACCAGAATGTGTCGATCCTTGGGAAGTTCCGCAAGCCTGGAGAGCTGACGGGTGTGCGAGATATTCACCGCTCCGCCGAGGTGCCCTTCGACAAACTCGGCCCGACGTCGAGAATCGAGAATGAACAGCTTGCTCTGCTCGATCATCGACTGAGCGCCCCGTACATCGACTTCCGCCGTAATGGTGAGCTTCTTCCCGTAGTGTTTCAACTCGTCAGCAGGAAACCAGCCCTGGATGTTGTCGAGCCCCACTCGGATCAAGCCCCGTACCGCCTCATCCAGATGTAGCGGATCAACAATCAGATAGATACTCTCGTGTTCATCAATGATCGATCCGGCATCGGTGCTGAACGAAACCAACAGAGGAAGCGACAACGCCCCTGGCACGTGCCCGGCCTTAAACTGGTTCCAGGGCCGAGCATCGACGACGGCGCAGGTATGTCCATCAATCGCTTGCAACTCCGTCACGCTCATCTGCCTGGGTTTGGGCACACCAGACAGCACCTTCGGCCCCATCTTGTTATCCCGCTTCATCCGGGCGAAGTAGAGCGGTGGCTCAGGCTGACCTTCCAGAATGTAATTCACGAAGCCGTCTTCGCTTTCGGAAGCACGAATGGAAGCGTTGAACATCTTCTCCTAACCGACGGTGCTCTGCGGTACCGCACCCAATGCTTTACCACAGGCGCTGCCCGCCCCGTGGGCCGGCCAGACCTGCAGGTAATCGGGCCAGTCCATGAACTTCCGCACCGTCTGATAGAGTTGATGCGCTGAAGAATCAGCTTTGCCGACGACACCTGCGGCTGACTCGAGAAGGTCAGGCCGCCCCAGATCGCCGACGAAGACGAAGTCCCCGGTCGCCACGCCCAGTGGTTTGTCCGCTCCGCCGCCACGATCAGTCACCATGTAACTGAGATGTTCCGGTGTATGTCCTGGAGTATGAACAGCCTTGAATTCGATATTGCCGACCTTGAACGTGTCGCCATCCTTGAGCAGCTGATAAGCGTAACTCCCGCCGCCGGTTTTCAAGTTGAGCCATTGATACTTCCAGTCGGCATCGCCTTCATCGGAGACGTAGACCTTCGCGCCTTTCTCGGCCAGCTCCCTTGCCCCGGAAAGAAAGTCGGCATGAATGTGCGTCTCGGCGACGGCAACAATCCGTAACCCATTGGCTGCCGCAAGCGTCTCATACCGATCGACATCACGCTGAGGATCGATGACAATCGCGTCACCAGTTTTTTGACAGCCAATGAGGTAGGCAGCTTCAGCCAGCTTGTCGTCGTAGACCATGCGGAGAAACATGATCAGTACTCCAGGATGTGGTATCGTTGTTGAAAGCTATCAAAGGTTGTCTTATTCCGAACCAAGGTTTCTGGCGCATGCGGGAGCTTCTTTCATTTCTCCCCTCTCCCCCGGAGGAAGAGAGGTTGGGGGGTGGGGAGGGGGAGCAACCCACTTGCACCCGTCACACCGAAGCCAGCTTCGTGGCACAAGCGGGGGCATCCTTCACCTGATTCCAAGGCATTCGCGCCAGGATCATCCCCATACCACACGTATCAGTGATGCCGGCAAAGAGCAATCCCGCACCGATGAACGCCGACAGCCCTAGAAAGTAGGGGTGTACCCACCACGCCAGGGCGCAGCCGATCAGGACCAGGGAACCTGCCACCATGCGTACCTGCCGTTCGAGAGAGACTGCTTTCTTTCCGCGAACCACCTCCAGGCCCGCATCAATGCAGGCCCGGGTGCCACCTTCCACCAGAACAACAGGGATCCCAGCCGCGGCCAGTGTCTGGCAGGCCTGCGTGGCTCGCGTTCCTGATTGGCAGACCACATAGATCGGATCAGCGGAACTGAACTTGCCTTTCAACCGCTCGCTCGTGCAGCGATCGAGCGGGATGTTCTCCGCCTGAATCAGATGCACTTCGCGGAATTCGACCGGTGTTCGCACATCAATGATCTTGGTGGCTGGCTTTTGCTGGAGTCGCTGCCTCAGGTCTAAAGGGGAGATGGATGGGAATGACATGGGTATCCTCCTGAAAGTTACCGGGCTTTCTGCGTAAACCGATGAGCGATACAGGCCATCAGTTCATGCAGGCAAGGCTCAGCAATGGAATAGTAAACATGGCGGCTGTCACGTTGCAGGGTGAGTATGCCACAACGCTGCATCAATCGCAGATGCCCCGAAGTCATGGCGGGGGGAAGCTCACAGGCCTCGGCCAGTTCGCCCACGGTGTATCGGTGTGCCAGCAGGCACTGCACCAGGTCCAGCCGCTGAGGATGGGCGAGGATGCGCAGGCAATCCGCCGCCTGGGCTAGCTGGTCACTGGTCATCTTGCTTTGGGGGGCTTTTGATGTCTTCATTACTACCTCGTACTATCAATATATCGTAATAACACGATATGACAAGCGAGCAAAAGTTGAAATAGATGATTCGAATGGCAGGACGAGGCTCCTGCTTGCTGCTGATGTAAACAGAGAGCTATACTACGTAGCCAACGGGAATGTTGTCGATGAGCACGTCACCATCAACAACTCTTCCGGCGTCGTCACCTGGTGCGTCGGCTCCTCGCCGGCCAGCGTCTTGAAATCATTGATACCCCACGAGACGGCGGCGACATCGATGCCTGCCTTGCGAGCTGCTACTACATCCCGTACTTCATCACCGACGTAGAGCACTTCCTTCTTGCTGAGCTTGCGCTGCTTGATGACCCGCTTGATGCCACGGGCCTTGCCGAGCAGTTTGAAGCAGCCAGCGGTGAACTCGAATAACTCAGATATGCCGTTCGCAAGCAGGAACGCCTGGATATTCTCCGGCGAGTTCGACGACAGGATGGCATGCCGCACGCCCGCTTCCCGGCTCTGCTTCAGCACCCGGATGATGCCGGGATACAGTTTCACCTTGTCGATCTCGCTCCGCATCGCCAGTTGAAAAGCCCGGGTGACCTTCGGCAACTTCAGGAACCCGATCTTGTGTTCCTTCATGAACTTCCGCACCGTCATCTTGCGGACACTGTACGGATCGGTAATCGGCTTGAAGCGGTATTGCACAGCCAAACGGTTGACGATGCCCAGCCCGACAGCCATCGAGTCGGCCAGCGTCCCATCAAAATCCCAGAGTACAAAACGGTAGGGCATGCAATCACGGAGGAGGGTGGTCGAACTTCTATCTACTAGCTCCTGGCTACTAACGTGTGGGTACTCCCACACGTTGATTATCGTATTGTAATCTGCGAGCGAAAGAAGTCCGTGAACTTTTGACGAGAACCCTGGAATTGTCTACCCCCTGCGTCATCCTTTTCGATATTGACGGCACCCTGCTGGCTTCCGGCGGAGCGGGCAAAGTTGCCCTCGAAGAAGCCCTGCTGGCCGAATTCGGCCTCGACGGCATCAAGCATCACGTTCCCTACGCCGGTCGAACCGATGTCGCCATCGGGCGTGATCTGCTGAAAGCCCATGGCATCGATCCCACCGAAGCTCGCCTCAAGCAGTTGCAGGAATCGTACCTCCAGCGATTGCCCGAGGCGCTCAACCGCCTTAAAGGGAAGATACTGCCCGGTGTGGTGAAACTGCTCGATGCCCTGCGCGCCACCATGAACCCGTCCTGATCGGCTTGCTCACGGGCAACATCCGCCGGGGGGCGAGCGTGAAGCTCGGCCACTTCGGCATCGATCACTACTTCCGCTTCGGTGGCTTCGGCGATGGCTTGCTCGAACGCAATGAAGTCGCCCGTGCCGCCTGGTCCGAAGCGCAGTTGCATCATCACCCCAAAGAACTGGCCATCGAACGCACCTGGGTGATCGGCGACACCCCCCTCGACATCTCCTGTGCCCGCCACATCGGCGCGAAAGTTGTAGCCGTCACCACCGGCCATCATTCGAAGGAAGAGTTGGCAACTCACAAGCCCGACCTGCTGCTTTCCACTCTCGAAGGCGACGACCTTTTCGCGAAGCTGTTGGCCTAACATTCTCCCCTCTCCCTTCTGGGGAGAGGGGCCGGGGGTGAGGGGTTCTAAATCGAGTCCACCCCTGTTGTCATCGAATACTGTAGATCTCAATCGCAGGCGCACAAACACCTCGATGAGAAAACCATCGAGGTGCAGTGAAGTGTCTCTAAGCCCTGAACGGATGGGCTAGTTATTGGGAACACTATTTGGCACGTAGTTCCCACCCACCTGTTGCAGCGGATTGGCCGGGTTCGGCATCACCGGTGCGCGAGGTGTCTGCTGGAAACCCGGCGGCATGGTGACCTGGCTTGGAATGAGTGGTGCAGGCGGCGTAGACGTTTGTGGCTGAGGCAGTTGCTGCGTATTCACCGCCGGGGCTATGCTGTTGCTGCGTACCTGCATCATATCATGGCGGCGAATGAGAATGCGATCAGCTATGGCGGCGTTGCCCGATTCGCTGGAGATCATGCTGTAGACGCCCATCTTCCCGGTGCTGGTTTCCAGAAGATACAGCACCGATTGGCCACGGACCACGATGCCGGTCGACATCATGAAGTGAACATTGGCTCGGGGAGCGATCTCGAACTCTTTCACGAGATCCACCTCTCCGAACTGGATCATCTTGCCCGTCTGGCGGTTGATGGTGCTGGCCAGCAGCTTGCCCGACTTGTAATCGAGTACCCACACGCCATCGAGATCAGCGTTCAGGAACTGGTTGTTGGTGCCGGCGGTCGGGTTGCCCACGAACGACTGGTTCACCGGCCCGGTCGCCATGATGAAATCTTCGTAGCGATCCACGCTGCTGGCGAAGACCGGTTGCTTGCTGTTGAAGAACCAACCGATGGCCAGGCCGCAAATCATCGCTGCGGAAACGGTCATCCAGGTACGACGAATCTTCATGACACACCCTCCGACTCAAAAGAGACGGCGAAGCTATAGCAGATTCAGAAAAGCATGCTAGACGAGTTTTAGAGTTGCCCTCACGCTCCGCGTGAGGGAGCGGAGACTAGTCGTTACACCTAACCTCGGAAAAGCGGGCAAACCTCCGCACCATCACGCGGAGCGTGATGGCAACTCTAACCCATCTTGACACAACTTCTCCCTTCAGCTATCCACCCCACCATGCAACTTCTCTCGCCCGATGTCCTGGCTGATGTCCTCGAACTTCCCGTTGCCGCACTATGGGTAATGGTCGGTCTCGGCGCAGCCCTGGCCCTCACCGGCTGGCGTTGGCATCGTTTCTGGCTCACGATCAGTGTGAGCCTGGTCAGCGGCGTCGTCGGTCTGCGTCAAGCAACAGCTTGGGGCATCGAACAGCCGGTACTGGCAGGCGTTCTTCTCGCCGCTGCCGCAGGTTGCTTGGCTCTATCATTAGCACGAGTCGGGTTGTTCCTCGCCTACGGTCTGGTGACCTGGTACGCCATGAAACGGCTGGCTCCGCCCTATGCGATTCCTGCCATCTGCATTTGTCTGGGCGGACTGTTCAGTGTGCTCTTCTATCGCTTTTGTCTGGTGCTGCTGACTTCACTCGTCGGTTCGCTCCTCCTCGCTTATGGCGGCATGGCCTATGCCCAACTACAGAACTGGTTCCCGATGGTGACGTGGTTGAAAGAACAACCCCTTGCCGCCCACGGTGCCTTTGCCGTGTTATGTGGCTTCACGGTCGTTGTGCAACTCTACCTCTGGCGAAGAGCCCGGCGAAAGAAACTGCCCGAGTATACCGCCGAAGAACTGGAAGCCGAACGTCGTTTAGGATTTGCGGTGAAGAATAGAGCAGCCTAGAGTTGCCCTCACGCTCCGCGTGAGGGAGCGGCGACAAGTCGTATCACCACTTCTTGAGAATGCAGCAACCCTCCGCCCCATCACGCGGAGCGTGATGGCAACTCTAATGCCGATCAATCCCCGTCGTCGCACTCGGCGGGCTGAACAGATCCAGCACCAGCGTCTCCTCCATCGCCACCACCGAATGGGGCACGTTCGAGGGCAGATGCAACACCTCGCCGCCTCGTACATCGTGCTGAATGTTCTTCCCCTCACACATAGTAGTAAATCGCAGCCACCCCGAGAGTATCACGCTGAACTGCTCATTCTCATGATGATGCAGCGGCACCTCACACCCCTTGTGCAACGTAATCTCCGAGATCATCATCTTCTCGCCCATGATCCGCTTGCGGGTGAGCAGGGGCATGGGCGTATCTATCTTCAATTCACTCCAGCGATAAGCGATGGCTTGATTCATGATGATGACCATTGAATGGGAAAGAAATGTTCCTGATAGTTTACGAATTGAAGCCCCTGAAAAGGGGCGACCGGGCGGTAGCTGGCAGCGTTTAGCTGCCAGTATGTTAACATCGAATAGCCAGAGCCCCGAAAGGGGCAATTGGGACAGAACCCACATCCCAATCACCCCCTAACGGGGCTCTTCCCTTCGCCTCCTCCTTCAACTGGCAGCTGCGCAGCCAGCTACCTCCAAGTCGCCCCTTATGAGGGGCTGCAATCATGCACTCGCTACAATGCATACAATCGATAGATAATGCCTATGTTTGAACAATAACGATAGATTATGATTGAAATCATTCAGTATCTATCATAACATAGCGATGTTGGGTAGTTTATTCACTGGTTTATCTCATGCTCGTCGAAGAACGACGGAAGAAAGTGCTCGAATTGGTCAAGGGAAGGGGCTTCGTCGCCCTGACCGACTTGGCTATCGAACTGCACACTTCTGAATCGACGCTTCGCAGGGACCTTGAGTTCTGGGACCAGCAGGGCCAGCTCAAGCGCACCCATGGCGGCGCTCGGCCTGTCGATGTCATTACGAATGACGGTTTGCCCGCTCTCGAAGACCGGGTCGCCACCGCGGTCATCGAAAAACGGCTGATCGCCCAAGCGATGAACCAGCGCATCGCTGATGGCTCCTCCATCCTCCTCGATGGTGGTACCACCACCCTCGAACTGGCTAAGCTCCTCATCGGCAGACCGATCCAGGTCGTCACCAACAGCTTGCCCATTGCTGCGCTCCTCTCTCAGTCGAGAGAACCTGATGTCATCCTGCTCGGTGGCTTCGTCTATCCCCGCACCGGGGTCGCCCTCGGGCCATCCACCGTCGAGCAACTCAAGAACATTCATGTGACCCAGGCCATCCTCAGTTGCCATGGTGTCACCGCTCAGGGGCTGTTCAATCACAACCTGCTGCTCGTCGAAACCCAGCGAGCCATGTTACGCAGTGCTGAGCAGTCGTTCGTCCTGGCTGATCACACCAAGCTCGGCCGGCATGCTCTCACGCAGCTGTGCAAGCTCAATGAAATTACCGCACTGATCGTTGACGCAGGCATCGGATCGGAAGCCAAAGAATGGCTGCAAGATACCGGCGTCAAACTCATCATCGCAGGGGCCACTTCCAAGGAGTTCGGTTCATGAGTGCCACGGTGCCCATGAAAGTGCCATCGTTGTCTGTCGACCGTGCCCTGATCGAACGGCTCGTTCGTGCCGCGCTGCAGAAGCACGCCGGTTCGATGCCTGCTCAGGCAGCGGTCGAACCGGGTAAGCCCCGCATCGTCGCCAACATCTCAGCCCGGCACGTTCACCTGACCCCGGCCCACGTCGAAGAACTCTTCGGCCCCGGTCACAAACTGACACCGACGAAGGACCTCTATCAACCCGGTGCCTTCGCCGCCGAGGAAGTCGTCACCATCATCGGCCCACGCCAGCGGATGATCCCGAACGTCCGCATCCTTGGCCCCTGCCGCGACTTCTCTCAGGTCGAACTCGCCTTCACCGATTCGATCTCGCTCGGCATCGATGCCCCCGTTCGCCCCTCCGGCACCCACACCGACACCCCCGGCTGCTGGATCATGGGCCCCAAGGGCATGATCGAACTGCACGCCGGTGTCATTCGTGCTGAGCGCCACGTTCACATGCACCCCAGCGACGCCGACTACTATGGCGTCAAGCAGGGCGACCGAATCAACATGCGGGTGGTGAGTAACTGCCCGATCGTTCTCGAAAACCTGCTCTGCCGGGTCGACAAGAACTCGAAACTCGAAATCCACATCGACACCGACGAAGGCAATGCATGCAACCTCTCGGCGGCAACGAAGGTGGAGTTGTTCAAATAGCTGACAGCTCACAGCTGACAGCTGACAGCCGACAAGGCTGAGGCACACGCCTGCATCATGGAGTGTGTCAAAATGAAAACCCTGAATGGCTGTCAGCTGTGAGCTGTCAGCTGTGAGCTACCTCAACTGGAGACTGAACATGGCAGCAAACCTCGAGGCACTGGGCCTCATCGAGACCAAGGGACTGGTCTGCCTGATTGAAGCAAGCGATGCGATGATTAAGGCGGCAAACGTCAAGCTGATCGGCTGGACGAAGATCGGCAGCGGCATGGTGACAGCACTGATCGCCGGCGATGTGGCAGCCGTCCGCGCCGCCATCGACGCCGGCGTCTCCGCCGCCCAGCGCATCGGCGAAGTCGTCAGCTCGCAGGTTATCCCCCGCCCCCACGAAGACATCGGCGTGGCCTTGCCTGCTCAGAAGAAAGCCTAGCGGTAGGGCACGCTGTGCGTGCCTCCCAACACCTTGACGTAACACAACCACCGTAACACGACCAGCAACTGAGAGGCACGCACAGCGTGCCCTACAAAGGACAAAGATCATGGCAGCTACCCCCGGACAGGCCCTCGGCCTCCTTGAAACCAAAGGCTACATCGCCACCGTCGCCGCATCTGATGCGATGCTGAAGGCGGCCAACGTCAATCTCGTCGCCCAACTGCAGATCGGCAACGCCTTCGTGGCCACACTGATCCGTGGCGATGTCGGCAGCGTCAAAGCCGCCGTCGATGCCGGCGCTCATGCCGCCACCGCTAACGGCGAACTCGTCGCCGCCCACATCATCCCCCGCCCCAGCGAAGCTGTGGTGGAGTTCTTCGCAAAAAGCTGACAGCTAACAGCCGACAGCTAACAGCCATTCAAGATGGTGGCTTTTGCTGTCAGCTGTGAGCTGTTAGCTGTGAGCTTTTCACATGAAGATCCTCATCGCCAACCTCGGCTCTACCAGCTTCAAGTATCGCCTGTACGACATGGCGAATGCGGAGAAGCTCTTGGCCAGGGGCGGCGTCGAACGCATCGGGTCGGACAAGGCTCGTAGCTATGCGACGACAGACAAGGGCAGCAGCGAAAAGATCGGCCCTGTGCCTGATCATGCCGCCGCAGTCGAAGCCTGTTTAGCGTTGCTGTGCGATAGGGCGATGGGCGTGCTGACGGATGCGAAGGAACTCTCCGCCATCGGGTTCAAAGCGGTGCATGCCGAGGGAATCACCGGCGTGCAGCGGGTCACCCCCGAAGTGCTGACAGCGATGGAAGCCTACAACACGGTCTGCCCGGCACACAACCCGCCCTACGTCAAAGCGATGCGACTGCTGGCCGAGAAGTTGCCCCACATTCCGCTCGTGGCTGCCTTCGAAACGGGGTTCCATCAGTCCATCCCCGAGGCGCGTCAGCTTTATGCGGTGCCGATGGAATGGGCGAAGCTCGGCATCAGTCGGCATGGCTTCCACGGGGCCAGCCATCGCTACATTGCTGAGCGATCAGCTCAGCTACTGGAACATCCCAAGGCTAAAGTCATCTCGTGTCATCTGGGCGGTAGCAGTTCGCTCTGTGCGATCGAAGCCGGCAAGTCGATGGCGACCAGCATGGGCTTCACTCCGCAGTCGGGGCTGCCTCAGAACAACCGGGTCGGCGACATCGATGTCTTCACCCTGCCCATCATCATGAAGAAGACGGGCAAGACGCTGGATGCGGTGCTGAACGACCTGGCCAACAAGTCGGGTCTCGAAGGACTCTCCGGTGCAGGCAACGATCTGCGCGACATCGAGATTGCTGCGGAGAAGGGCAACGCCGACGCCCAGTTAGCCATGCAGGTCTATGTCGAAGCGATTCGGCATTACCTGGGTGCCTACCTCGTCGCCCTCGGCGGAGCCGACGCCATCGTCTTCACCGGCGGCATCGGCGAGAACTCAGCCAGCATGCGATCAGCCATCTGTGCCAACCTCGATTGGTTCGGCATCAAGCTCGATCCGCTCAAGAATCAAACCGCCAAAGGCGAAGCAGCCATCCATGCCACGGAGAGCCGCGTCGAACTCTGGACCATGCCGACGAATGAAGAGATCATCGTGGCGAGACAAACGAAAGAGAAGCTGACAGCCAACAGCTGACAGCTAACAGCAGAGACAATCGATTGGTTGACTTTGCTGAAACGAGACGAATCAAGCTGACGATTTACGGTTTGGGCTGTGAGCTGTCAGCTGTTAGCTGTGAGCTATTACTCATGTTCCTTGCACGTGTCACTGGCAGTGTGGTATCCACCCAAAAGCTCGCTTCGATGACGGGGCAGAAGCTTCCTCATCGTCGAACCGCTGCGGGTCGATCCCAAGAACCGAACGGAACTGACTTCGACGCAGCGCAGCTTCGTGGCAGTCGATACCGTCGGGGCCGGGGCAGGGCAGATGGTGCTCATCGTCCAAGGCTCCAGTGCCCGCATGGCTCCTGAACTCGAAAAGCTCCCCATCGATACCGCCATCGTCGGCATCGTGGATGAGGTGAGTGTGGAAGGAAAGTCGGTGTTCAAGAACTAGCTGTCGAAAAAGCCCCGGAGGGGCGTCGGTCAGTAGCCAGGGGCGTAAGCCCCAGGTAAGAAGCAAACCAAATCCAGAGCCCCGGAGGGGCGATGGTGAAAGAGACCAAGACACCAACGCCCCTCCGGGGCTTGAGAATGAACGAAAACGCCATCCAGGGGCTAACGCCCCTGGCTACTAACCATCGCCCCTCCGGGGCTAAGAACACACGCCGAAAGCTGATAGCTGACGGCTGATAGCTGAGAGCCAAACCATGCAACTGAACGATGCCCTCATCAAAAGCGTAGTCCAGGAAGTCCTCGCCGCCATGAACCAGAAGGTGGCTGCTTCCTCGCCGTCTGCCTCCAACCAGCACGGCGTCTTCCGCACCGTCGATGAAGCGGTCGAAGCCGCCGCCCGTGCTCAGGCTGAGTTCGAGAAACGCCCCATCGAAGATCGCACCAAAGCCCTCGACTGCATCCGCAAGATCTGCCGTGATCAGGCCGAAGAACTGGGCCGCATGGAGTTCGAGGAAACGAAGATCGGCAGGCTCGAACACAAATACGAAAAGCTCCGGGTCGTCGCTGACCGCATCCCCGGCACCGAGTTCCTCAAGACCGATACCTTCTCCGGCTCGATGGGCGTGGCGATGATCGAATACGCTCCGTTCGGCGTCATCGGGGCGGTCACCCCGGTCACCCACTCGTTGCCCACACTCGCCTGCAACGCCATCAACATGCTCGCTTCGGGTAACAGCGTCGTCATCAACCCCCATCCCAGTGGCGCGAAGATCGCTGTTTACGGCACACGGCTCTTCAACCAAGCCATCCAGAAAGCCATCGGCATCGATAACCTCATCAGCATCATCAGCGAACCGACGCTCGAATCGGCCCAGGCCCTGTTCGATCACAAAGCTGTCCGCATGATCTGCGTCACCGGTGGCCCGGCGGTCGGCAAGGCTGCTCTGAAAAGCCCCAAGCGTGCCATCGTCGCCGGCCCCGGCAATCCACCAGTCGTCGTTGATGAAACTGCTGACCTCGATCACGCCGCCAAGTCGATCATTGCCGGTGCAGCCTACGACAACAACCTGCTTTGCATCGGTGAAAAGGAAGTATTCGCTGTCGATGCCATCTTTGACAAGCTCATGTCAGCGATGGAACGGGCTGGCGCCTATCGCCTCAATGCTGACGAGATCGAACGCCTGACTAAAGTCGCCTTCAGCGGCTACGGCGGCGACGCTCTCCGCATCGGTCTCAATAAAGACCTCATCGGCAAAGATGCCAGCGTCCTCGCCCAGGCTGCCGGCATCTCGATGCGATCACCTTCAGTACTGCTCTACGGCGAAACCAGCGAGAGCAACCCGTTCGTCGATCACGAACAGATGATGCCCTTCGTGCCGTTCGTTCGAGTCAGGAACGTCGATGAAGCCATCCGCCTCGCCAAGAAGTACGAGCATGGCTACAAGCACACCGCACTCATTCACTCGAAGAACCTCGACACGATCACGAAGATGGCCAAGGAACTCGACACCACCATCTTCGTCGTCAACGGCCCCTGCGGAGCAGGTCTAGGGAACGGCGGCGAAGGCTATCTCAGCTACAGCATCGCCACCCCCACCGGAGAAGGCGTGACGACACCATTAACCTTCACCAGACAACGCCGCTTCACGATAGCGAATGGTGGCATGCGGGTGATCTGATGGGTTCTCCCCCTTTCCAAGGGGGAGTTAGAGGGGGTAGGGCGGCGAAGTGATGGCTACTTCAACCCCACCCAACCTCCCCTTGGTAAGGGGAGGAGCCAGAATGAGCTGATCTAACAACATTTAGCCCCCGGCTCTTCAAGCCGGGGGTGGACCATGCGGAGACCATCATGCAACAAGCCCAAGTCGTCGGAACCGCGATCAGCAGCACCAAGCACCCCAGCCTGGTCGGGTGGAAGCTCCTCATCGTGCAACCGCTCGGCATTACCGGCCAGGCTGATGGCGACCCAGCCCTCGTCGTCGATCAACTCGGCGCCGGCGTCGGCGACAAGGTGTTGATCAGCAGCGACGGCAAAGGTGCCAGGCAACTGATGAACAATCAAAAGTCCCCCGTGCGATGGTTCGTACTCGGGATATGTGACTGATTTTCTCCCCTCTCCCCTGGAGGGAGAGGGGCCGGGGGTGAGGGGGCGCCTCACCGTGAACAACATCCAACACGCTACGAAAGGAGGACACACATGAGAATCGCCCAAGTCATCGGCACCGTCTCCCTCTCACGCTGCCATCCTGCTTTCGTTGGCGCCACCTGGAAAGTCGTGCGTCCCTTCAGCCTCAAGGGCTTGGAGAACAACACCCCCGATGGCGAAGAACTCGTCGCCTGGGATGAACTCGGCACCGGCATCGGCAGCATCGTCGCCATCAGCGAAGGAGCCGAAGCGGCGATGCCGTTCAAGCCAGCGAAGAAACCATTGGATTGCTATTGCTCTTGCATCATTGACGAATGGCACCTGGGAACAAGAAGCTAACAACCAGGCCCAAAGGGCCGAGAGAACATAGCCCAGGGCAACGCCCTGGGTCAGAGACCACAAGGAGACCGTAAGCCCCGAAGGGGCGAGAGAAGGCGATAACGACCAACCTTATCTCGCCCCGTTGGGGCTTGGACGAAAACACTGAACCGATACCCAGGGCGTTGCCCTGGGCTAGCTATCTCGCCCCTTCGGGGCTGAAACCGAGAGCGAACCATGACCACCAGCGAACGCGAACTCCGTGAACAAATCTGCGAAGTCGGCCGTCGCCTTTATAACAAGGGCTTCGCTGCCGCCAACGATGGCAACATCTCCATCCGCTTGAACGAGCGGGAGATTCTCTGCACCCCGACCGGTGTCAGCAAGGGCTTCATGAAGCCCGACGATTGTTGCGTCGTCGATTACCAGGGCAAGCAACTGCGTGGCGTGAAGAAACGCACCAGCGAAATCCTGCTGCACCTGACCGCCTACCGGGACAACCCGAAGGTGATGGGTGTCGTTCACTGCCATCCGCCCCATGCGACTGCTTTCGCCATCGCACATGAACCCATTCCCAAGTGCATCCTGCCTGAAGTCGAAGTCTTCCTCGGCGAGGTGCCCATCGCTGAGTACGAAACGCCAGGCACCCAGAAGTTTGCCGAGACGATCAGCCCCTACGTCAAGGATTCGTCCATCGTCATCCTCGCCAACCACGGCACCATCGCCTTCTCCAAGGATTTGATGACCGCCTATTTCAACACCGAAATCCTCGATGCCTACTGCAAGATGTTGATCCTCGCCCGTCAACTGGGCCGCATCAACTTCTTCACCGAACAGCAGACCAAGGAACTCCTCGAGTTCAAGAAGCGGCTCGGCATCGACGATCCCCGCCTCAAGGGCGAGAACTGCGATATGTGCAGCAACAACATGCTCCGCCCCGGCTACAGCGACTTCCTGCCGAACGCTTACGCCTTCCCCGAATGGGATCAGAGCAAGTTGACGCAACATATAGCTCACAGCTCACAGCCAACAGCTAACAGCCAGAAGCTCACTGCTGACAGCACACAGCTTACAGCTTGCAACGAGAAAGCAACACCGTCTAACGCGAGCTTGGAGCGACTAGTGCAAGCAATTACCGACCAGGTAATGGCTGCTATGAAAGCATAACCCTTCTTCTGGCTGTAAGCTGTCGGCTGTTAGCTGTCAGCTTCTTCGGAGTTGCAATATGCAGGAATACACGCAACTGAAAGTCTGGGAGAAAGCTCATCAGTTAACCTTAAAGGTCTACCGAGCAACTAGCTCGTTTCCACGGGACGAACTCTTCGGGCTGACCAGCCAGCTGAGACGAAGCGCCGCGTCTATTGGAGCCAATCTTGCTGAAGGCTGTGGGCGAGGCAGCGATCCAGACTTTGCTCGGTTCGTGCAGATGGCGTTGGGTTCTGCTTACGAAGTGCAGTATCACCTTTTGCTGGCCAAGGACCTTGGATACCTCAAGGCGACGTCTCAGCAATCAACAGATGATAACAACCATGAATCGCTAAATCAGGGCATTGTTGAAATCAAACGAATGCTCTCCTCCTTGCTTCAAACTCTGAAAGGTGCTTCTTAGGCTGTCGGCTGTTAGCTGTCAGCTGTTAGCTCTTATGAAAACCCTCGACCAAAAACTCGCCAACATCCACGCCAATCCGAACGGCGCCAAGGACTTCATCCTCGCTGACGCCAAGGATGCGGACATGGCGTTCGGCATCGGCGCCCCCGGCCATTCTCCCGAACGGCACGATGGCGAACTGCGTTACAAGACCCTGGCTGAATACCGTGCCCAGATCCGCGAAATCCTCCAACAGGGCCTCGTCGATATCATGCTGATGTCAGCCAGCACCAGTGAAATCCTCGCCCTTCAGGAACGGCTCTTCGATAACAGCCCGGTCACCCCCGCCGCCCGTGCCAACGATACGACTGATGTCCATGTCCTGCGGGGCGGCAAGTACATCACCGAATCAGCTTTACCTTTCAGCTCCGCCACCCTCGATCACATCCAGTGTGGCCATCTCGGTTGCGATCCACAAGAACGACAGCGCGGTGTCAATCTCGGCCTCTACAGCATGACCTTCAACAACGATACCGTTGATGATCGTGCCCGCCTCGAAGAGTACAAACGCTTTCGGCTCGAAGCCGAGGCGAAGGGCTTCCGTCACTTCCTCGAAGTCTTCGATCCGCATCCCGCTGAACGGGTTCCGCCCGAAATGGTACCCGCCTTCATCAACGACGCCATCGCCCGCAGTCTGGCCGGCGTCACCGGCAAGGGCCGACCCGTCTTCCTCAAGATCGTCTACCATGGCCCCAAGGCGATGGAAGAACTCGTCGCCTACGATCCCCACCTCGTCGTCGGCATCCTCGGCGGCTCCGCAGGCACCACCTACGATGCCTTCAAGATGCTGGCAGAAGCGAAGAAGTACGGGGCCCGAGCTGCCCTCTATGGCCGCAAGATCAACAGTGCCGAGTGCCAGTTGGCGTTTGTGCGACTCCTCCGCCACATCGCCGACGGCGACCTCACCGCCGAAGATGCGGTGAAGGCCTACCACGGCGTGCTGCAAAAGTTGAAGATCACCCCCAAAAGAACGCTCGAAGAAGATATGACGTTGCAGACGAATGTGATGAGCTATGCGGGAAGCAGCAAAGTGATCAGCCTTCCGAAAGCTGTCAGCTCTCAGCAATCAGCTGTCAGCCCGACGAAAGAGAAGAAGAAAGACTGCAAGTGCGGCGGCGACTGTTGCTCGAAGAAAGACCTCCCCACGCTCCCCAACGGCGAACCCGACTTCGTCAAAATGACATTACAACAAAAGATCGCCTACCACGCCGAGCAACGCAAAAAGATCTGGGGATAGTTGCCATCACGCTCCGCGTGATGGAGCGGAGACAAAGTGCCGTTACCTGGCAAGACGGTCCTTCGAAGTACAACAAATCTTAATATCATTCAGAGCCTTTGCCCGGCATCTTTGTGGGGATGCGATATAGTCTTCGCCCCATCACGCGGAGCGTGAGGGCAACTCTAACCGCTTGCGTTGCTCACCGGGCAGAGGTAGGATTGGCTGGATTGTCGATGCCACCTTCTGCTTCAACGGAAAAGTAGGCCAACCATGTACCGCTATACAGCCTTGGTGGTAGTCTTGGCACTCTGTAACACCCTGGCCTGTAGCAAACCTGCCCAAGCGCCATCCGCCACAGCCGACGATGAAACGAAGGTGCAAATCCTCGTTCCCCTCGCCGAACTCCCGCCCTACACCCGTTTCATGGACCCCAAGCAATTCACGTTCATCGAATATCCCAAGAGCAGACTCCGGGAAGACATCAGCGATACGATCACCAGCTTTGATCAGCTCAAAGGCAAGACTTCACGTCACTATACACTCAAACCGAACGAGCCGATGTATAAAAACGATCTTGCAGAGGAAGATGCCCTGCGGGACGGCGAGGTGGCATACGCCATCAAAATCCCCTCAACTGGGGGCGGATTTATTCAGAAGGGCAACCGTATTGATATTTGCGCGACGCTTCCCGCAGACACGATCGGCAATCCGATAAGGACCGTGTACATTCTTGAAGATATCGAAGTCCTTGATATTGCCAGCGAGAAAAGTAAGGATTCGGCGTTTGTAAGCTACCGTCTGCTTCTGCGATTGACCAGGCCTCAAGCCTTAATGCTTAAACACTATCAAGACACTGCAAGGATCGATGTGGACAAACGGAAGCCAGGTGACCCCAAAAGCATCAAAGATGCCTTCACCCTCAGCCCGGATAGGACCCTATCGAATGCGCCCTCCACCCCTGAACAACTGGTGCTGAATCGCTGGCTCGGCAACTGGCAAACCACATACAAACAATTGAAGCCGGAGGAGAAGTCCGGAACAGCCGAGACCTTAACCACCCGCGTGATCGGCGGGCAGTTCGTTCAGGAAGCTACCGCCCATTCTGACAAGATGTTTAGCCGCTCGACCATCACCTACGATGCGCAGAAACAGACCTACCGTTCCTGGTGGTTTTCCTCCACCGGTCAGACCGATGAATCGACCGGCACATGGGACGCTGACAAGAAAACGATGACATGGTCTTCAACAACTATAGGAGATGCGAAGACCACGGTGAAACAACACTTCAAGGACGACGATACCATCGAGTTCGATGTCATCTCCAAAGATCGCGCCGGCAGAGTGGTCTTTCACATGGAAGGGAAGAGTGTTCGTGTGAAGCCTGCGAAGTAGACGCGTCTTCCATGGGTAAATCTTCACAACCGGCACTCATATTTTGCTGTACAACGCCCGGAATCGTCCGTTATTATTTTGTTGCAGGGGTCAGATGTACTCATCTGCCCCCTGCGTGAGGTGCAATGCGATCGCGCTTCACGCAGGGGTCAACGGAGTACCGTTGACCCCTGCCACTGCTTTCAAGCGAAAGTACTAGACACCATAACTCATCAACTTCAAAGGCAATCATGCCCTCAACTTACAACGGCATCGGCACCTGGTATCACGGCAAAACAGACATCCATCGCCTAAAAGGCGCTTGCGAGTTCTGCAACAACGTCGGCGACCTCACTTCCTACGACACCACCCTCTACTTCGTGGTCTTTTTCATTCCCGTCATCCCCATTTCCAAATACCGTGTCCTGCAGCAATGCCCCCGCTGCGAGAAGCACCGGGTCGTGAAGGCCAAGCAATGGCAGGAGATGAAGAACAAGAACACCCAGGAGTTGTTTGAAAGGCTCGACAAAAACCCGAAGGATCGAGACGCTATCATTGAAGGCTTGGGCTCGGTCATCTCCTATCAAGATCCGGAACTCTTCGAGAGGCTTATTCCTCTGGCCCATGCCTTACCCGAAGACGCCGACGTACAGTTTCAACTCGGCGCCACCTACAGCTACTTTGCCCGCCGCAGCGAAGCGACCGAAGCCTACAAGAAATCGCTCCTTGCTGAAGATCGTCCGCAGACCCGCGAGCTGATGGCGACCAATCTGCTGCGTGAAGGCGTGCCCGATGAAGCCGAGCCTCTGGTAAGGCACATCCTCGAAGAAAAGATTGCCGACAAGGTCTACCTGCCGTTTCTTCTGGTCGAGACCTACCAAAGTCAGGGGAAGCATCAGCAGGCGCTCGATATGCTCGACGACATGGTCGCCGCCTTCCCCGATCTGGAGAACGATAAAGATGTCAAGAAGTATCGTAAAGATTCGACCAAGCACCTGGACACGGGCAAAGTGCTGAAACGCGTCACTCTCGTCGACAGCAACCGGGCCGGGGTAGAGAAGGGGAGCAACTGGTCGAAATGGGTGCCCGCTATCATTTTCATCGGCCTGCTGGGCGGTTGGCTGGGCCGCAGCATTTGGCTCGGCAGCAACTGCACCGTCCATCTGCTCAACGGTGGCAGCAAACCCTACGCCGTCAGGGTGAATGGTCAGGACTATACGATTCAACCGGGCCGTGAGAACGCAATCGTGGTCGATGAAGGTGATCTGGTCGTCGAAACGCTCGATCCCAAAATGGAAATCCCTGCGGTACACTGTAAGGTCGAAACGCCCTTCATGACCAGGTGCTTCAGTCGCCCGGTGTTTTTGGTCAATCCAGATGAGACTGCCGTTCTGAAGCAGGAGACGTCGATCTATGCCGTCAACCCGCCGATGCCTCCTCCTCCTGTCTTCGTGAAGCCGCAGACGTTTCACCAACTGCCAGAGCCTGATTATCTATTCACAGCCTTTCCCCAATCAGTTCAGGTGAAGAAGAATCAAAACATCACGAAAACCCGTCTCAGCGTCTATCAATGGAAAACCGTCGATGAGCAACTTGAATACCTCATGGAAGAAGAGAAAGATCCAGCCAGACTTGCGATACTGGTTAAGAGACTTGCACAAATCAGTCCATTCGATACGCAGCTGATCACCTGGCTCAAAGAGCACCTTAAGCCCGACGAGATGCTGAAATTTGTGCAACCCCGTCTCGAGTACTCGCCGCTCCTGTCGATTGGCATCGCGCCTATCAGGACATCAACGTTAATAATAACAAGCTGCCTGAGATGATCTCTGACTACACCAGCCGTCTGGAGAAAGCGACTCCGCTTGATATGTTCACCGCCAAGTACCTGCTTGGTCGTTTACTCGACGACCCAAAAGGTATTGCCTTGATTCGTGAAGCAGCAGAAATTCAAAGCAATAAGTCAGTACACTTCGCTCTGTATGATATCGGCAATCGCGCTTTGGTTGCTGGAAACTTTGAGGATGCCAAACGATGGGCCGACGTGATGAGTGATCATGATCGGGATCACCCCATCACAAAAAGGCTTAAGAAAGAAGTGATGATGGCTCAAAAGAGGTACGGCGATCTCGATCAGTACCTCGCTCCTTCTGCCGCGAACCAGCCCGATGACATTACCCTGTTGATCGAGCGATATCGATTGGCCCTGATGCAGAATGACTTGGTACGGGCAGGTAATTTGAAGGATCAGATGCTGGCAATGTTTCGCCGTCAGGACGCCAAGAATGTGAAACTATTTGAGTCATATCTCAAGTCAGAAGAAGCTGTCGCCAAAGATGATGCGATTGCTTTTCAAGCAGCTGCCAAGCTCGATCAGGTTTCCAACCATCTATCAGTCCCAATTCTCAAGGGCGACCTCAAGAGAGCCGAGGAAATCTTCGACCAAACCAAGAATCAAACCGAACACCAGCTGCTGAACGCCAGCCTGCTCTACCTGCTGGCCAAGAGCAAAAAGAACGACACGTTGACCGGGGAATACTGGGAGACGATCAAGAAAGACGTGCAAACCAGCGCCCGCACCGCCAAGACGTTCCATGAAATGCTTGCCGGTAAGGTCCCCTTCAAATTTGAAACAGCCCGCGATACCTATATCGATGCCGACAACAAACGAGCCCTGTTGCTCGTCCTTGCCGACCGCTTTCCCCAGGATGCTGCTGCCCTCAAGGCCCTGGCTGCCAAGCTCAACTTCCAGCGCGATGCCTACAGCATGGCGGTGAACAAGTTTCTGAAGGAGCCCAAGAAGCCATAGGCAACGCCTCGCCCTCGTTCATTTTCCCTGCCTCTCCGTTCAGAAAGCTTACGGTTCGAGGCCAAGCAGCAACCGTGACGACTGCATGAACCGTTCCGCGCTGCTGAGGTTGGCCCACTCATTGCGAACGCCAATGACCATATCGGGATCGGAAGTCAGAATGTTATCAACGCCACGCTTGATCAATCGGGCCGATTCGAGCGGATCGTTGACGGTCCAGACATGAACTTCCTTGCCGCGCCGCTTGATGTCACGGAGGGTCTTGTCGGTCAGCCAGTCGGCACGGATGCTGAAGAGATCGACATCGAGTTTGCTGATATCGCCGAGTGCCTGAGCGACGATCAGCCCGACACGGATACGAGGATTGAGCCGCTTGATCTCCATGAGCGCTTCGAGGTTGAACGAAGTGACGATACACTCCTTCTCGAAGTCGTTCTCTCGAATCAGTCGTTCGACATTTCGGGCCAGGGATAGATCATTGTCGAAGAACTTCATTTCGATGTTGAGCCTGATCTTGCCTCGGGCCAGCTTCATGACTTCTTCGAGCGTCGGAACTCGTTCGCCGGCGAAGGCTGGGCTGAACCAGCTTCCCACATCGAGCTTGCGGACTGCGTCAAAGGTCATTTCGCTGATACGCCGGGGATCGCCCGACACCCGCTTGAAGTCCCGATCATGCAGCAGCACCACCACGCCGTCCGCCGTTTGCAGCACATCGATCTCGGCATACTCCGCTCCGCTTTCGATGGCTTTCCGCACCGCACTGATCGTGTTCTCCGGGGCTGCCCGGGCATGGCCCCGATGTGCGGTCACTTCACAAGGCTTCCGCTCAGCGGAAAAGCGTGCCAGGCTGAACCAGATCGCAATCGGGGACAAGGCCATGAGCACCATGCTGACTCCCAGCAATTTCCAATTGATGGCCTTGGGTTCGTTCGTCGCATCCGCTGCCACTTCCGGGCGCTGGATCAACCCAAGTTCTTCGCTCCGCATCCGATAGAGCCGCCAGGTGATGAGGCCGACACCGACGACGACAATGAACGACCACATGGCCAGCAGACCCGCCTGCCCGATGAGCAGCCCCAACAGCCTGAGCGTGGCACGCTCGCCGACATTGGAGAGCATGTAGGCGGCAAAGTGCTGATAGCCCACTTCCAGTACGACGCCAAAGAGCAGCGCCCCGATGAGCCAGCCGAACAGGATGATGCCGAACCGCCAGCCCGCTCCTCGCACTCGTTCCCGACTGGTACGCAGAGCGGCAAAGGAATACTTGTCCTCAAACAGAAGAATGGGCAGCGCCAGCAACCAGCGAACGTAGAGAAACGCCCCCAGGGCCAGCGCCCCTGCCAGGAGCACTCCGCCGCAACAGGCAGCGATCCAGAAGGCAGGCGGACGTTCAGCCAGGTAGAAGTTGATGTCATGTTCAGACAGAAGTAGACGATAGACGAGGTATGCCAGCAGTGCAAACGGTGCAGCAGCCAGCGTCATCATCAGCAATTTGACGACAGCCAGCTGAATCACCCGTGCCGGTTTCATCACCGCTGCCGAGAGATACTGCTTGAGCGAGGGCTTCTTGACCGAATCAGCCAGAGCGACGAAGGAGATGTACCCCGCCTGTTCAATCATCAATAGTGAAGCAGAGACCACGCTCACGATACCGGCATAGAGCAGCCCCAGCGGCGATAGGAAGAAGGAAATGATCTCCTGGTTGCTGACGGCAATGTGTCCGGCCAGCGACAGGATGAGTGACAGCCCCAGGGTGACCAATGGCAGGATCAGCAACAACTCAGCAAACTTGAGCGCAAACGTGAACAGGATCAAAGGCCGCCGGGAGAGACAAAAGTCATTCCAGACGGACTTGATCAGTGCGAGAGGTTTGAAGTGTTGAGGCATGGGTGTAGTCGGGGTCTCATCAACAGATCAATTAGGTTCCAGGTGCTTTGTCACATCCTGAATTGAGGGCTGATTCGATGGCAGCCTGAAGCGCAAGCGAGGGTGGACCTTGCGATTGTACGCCGCCCCTCGCTTGCGCTTCAGGCTGTCATGGTATCAATCCTCAATTCGAAGCACTCGTACACCACTTCCTATTCAGTCTGTAACGCCGCTTGCTTCCTCGGTGCATGGATACCAAAGAAGATAGCATACAACACCGGGGTCACGATGAGTGATAGCACTGCGGCAAACGATAGGCCAAACATAATGCACACCGCCATCGAACCAAAGAACGGATCGGTCAATAACGGAATCATGCCGAGCACCGTCGTCAGCACCACCATGCACACCGGACGCATCTTACTGGTGGCACCCAGAAGAATGGCCTCGTAAGGCTCCATCCCTTTTTCTTTCAAGGTGAGAATCTTGCTCAAGACGACGATCTGATTCTTGATCAACTCGCCCCCCAGAGCCAGCACACCGAGCAGCGCCATGAAGCCGAACGGCATGCCGGCGATGAGCAAACCGGTGGTGATGGCGATCACAGCCATGGGAATGATGAGCCAGATCAGAATCGTGGTGCGGATCGAATTGAACAAGCACACGACGATGAAGACCATCAGAGCCAGCACATAGGGCAATGGCTCTGCCAGGGCGGCACGGGCGTTCTTGGAGTCTTCAAACTCACCGCCCCATTCCATGGTGTACCCGGCAGGCAGCTCAATGGCTTCGATCTGCTCCTTCACCCGGTCACGAAGCTGGCTGGGCAGCCCAGAACGAGGGTCAGCATGCACAGTCAGCGTGGGGAAGCGGTCACGACGAATCGAAACCGGGTCCTCCCAGACGACCTCGGCCCCGGTAACGACCTGGCTTAACGGAATCATCCGACCGGCGACCGGGCTCCAGATCTGCAGGCTGTTAATGTTGTTGATATCCTCCCGTTCCGACAATGGGGGGCGAGCAACGATGGGCAGCAGTCTCGTTTCCTGCGGGAACACCCCGATACCGGCATAGCCCGGCTCACGGTAAAACCCAACGGTACGACCTTCAAAGCCGGTCTCCAGCGCTCGGGCTACTTCGACACGGGTGATGCCATTCCGGCGGGCCTGAAGTTCAAGAATGTCAGGCCGGATGACTTTGACCTTTTCCCGCCAGTTGCTTCGCACCAGAACGGCGTTGCCCGAGTCCTCCAGCACCTTCTTCGCCTGATCACCCAGTTGACGCAGCACAGCCGAGTCGGGCCCCCGGTAGCGGATTTGAATGCGGCCACCATCGCCAGGTCCCAAGAGGAACTTCTTGGCATAGGCATTGGCGTTGGGGTGCTGTTCGTCGAGGTTCTTCTGAATGTCAGCTATCAGCCCATCAATCTTCTTGGGGTCATCCACATCGACGAGGAACTGGACGAACGCCTGGTTCTCGCTTTCGGGAGAATAGACGAGCAGGAAGCGTAAGCCGCCGCTGCCGATGAACGAGGAGACGTGGGTGACGCCGGGCTGAGACTGAATGTACTTCTGCACTTGGCAGGCGAAAGCTTCCGATTCACGGATGTGAGTGCCGGCCGGCAGAAAGATATCGACCATGAATTGAGGACGGGTAGCAGGAGGGAAGAAGCTCTGATCCACTTTCCTGAAGCCCCACACGGAAGCCACGAAGCCGCCGATGCAAAGCAGAATGACCAGCCAGCGGAACCTCAGGGCAGTGACTAACAGGCCACGGAAGATGCGAAAAGGGAGTGCGTTGTAGGCATCGCTCTTTTCCGTCGAGCCGTTGTTCTTGTTCGGTTTGAAGAAGAGATAGCTCAGCAGCGGCGTGGCAGTCACCGACGACACCCAGCTTAAGCTCAGCGCTATCAGGATAACCCAGAAGAGTGAGTTGGTATATTCGCCGGTATTATCTTCTGACAACCCGATGGCGGCAAAGGCGATGACGCCGATAGCCGTCGCGCCGAAGAGGGGCCATTGGTTCTCCGCCACCACTTCCTTCACCACTTCGAGCTTATCTCTGCCCGATTCGATACCGACCTTGATGCCCTCAATAATGATGATGGCGTTGTCAGTAAGCATGCACAAAGCGATGATCAGTGCCCCCAGGGAGATTCGCTCCATGAGCAGATCGCCCTTCATGAACATCACCATGAAAGTTGCCATGATGGTAAGGAAGAGTACGATGCCGATGATCAGCCCGGTTCGCACCCCCATAGCCAGGATCAGCACGACGAAGACAATCGTCACCGCTTTACCGAGGTTGAACATGAACTCGTTCGTGGCGGCTGAGACCGCTTCGGGCTGGAAGTTGATCTCGCCGATCTCGATGCCGATAGGCTGGCTGCTCTTGAGTTGTTCGAGCTTGTCTCGAACGCCCTTGCCCATGGTGACGACGTTGCCGCCCTGTACTGTGGAGATACCCAGACCGATGGCCGGTTTGCCATCGTAGCGGAGCAGTCGGCGAGGCGGATCAGCATCACCACGCTGTATTGAGGCCACATCTCTAAGGAAAAGCTGGCGACCGGTGCGATCCGAGCCGATAACCAGATCAAGCATATCCTCAGCTGATCCAAAGGCACCCTTGGGATCGATTGGGATCAACTGGTCGCCTACTTGCACCCGGCCGCCGTCGGCAGCGATGTTCCGTTCCTGGAGCTTGGCGTAGATCTGCTCTTCGTTGATGCCTAGCTGTGCGAGGCGCTGCCGGGAGATTTCGAGGAAAACAACTTCCTGCTGCTCAGCAAACAGGGCGATGCTCTTGATGCCCGGTATCTGCAACAACTCTCGGCGGAGGAACTCGACATAGCGCCGCAACTCCGGCATGGTGTACCCATCGCCGGTGATGGCAAGGAAGATGCCGAAGACGTCGCCGAAATCGTCAATCACCATCGATTGGCCACGCACCGAGGGGGGTAGACGTGCCTGGACATCGCTGATCTTGCGACGCAGTTCGTCCCACACCTGGGGGATGCGCTGCTTGTTGTAGCGATCTTTAATGTTGACCGAGACAATCGAGCGGCCACGGGTAGATTCGGATTCGACAAAATCGAGCTGGCCGAGTTGCTGGCAGGCGATTTCGATGGGGTTAGTCACCTCTTGAGCCACTTCTTCAGCGCTGGCTCCGGGATAGGGCGTGATAACGAGTGCCTGCTTGATGGTGAACTCAGGATCTTCGAGCCGACCGATGTTCTGATAGGCCACGACTCCGCCGATGAGGACGAGAGCCATGGCCACGAACACGACCCGACTATTCTGAACCGATAAGACTCCGGGGTTCATTACTGGCCGCCTCCAAATGCGTTGCCCAGGTCTTTCACTTTCATGCCATCACGGAGGAATGTCACCCCGGCGACAGCGATGCGATCACCAGCCTTCAATCCGTCGGTGATTTCGATTTTGCCGCCCGTCGCTTCGCCGAGCTTCACGACCCGACGAGAAACGGTGCCTTCCGGGCTGATGATCCACACTACCTGCTCGCCGCTGCTTTCCTTGTAGACCGCGGAGATGGGGACAAGGATTTGATTACCTAACACATTAGCCCGACGATACTGCACCCGAACCGAAGCAGTCATGCCCGGCAACAGGTTCACTTCGGGCGGGGCCTTCATCGCTGCCCGCACCTTGAAGGTCTGCGTCACCGGGTCTGCCCGCTGGGCAATCTCGATGATGTGAACGGGAAACTGCATGCCCGGTGCCCCGCTGAAATTCGCCATCATCTGAATGATGTCAGCGGTGCGAAGGTCAGCGACCATCACGGTTTCGGGCACGTCGATGGCCACTTCGATCTCATCGACATCCTGGAACTTGACGATGGGCTGCCTGATGGTGACGTTCTGATTAGGTTCAACGAAGCGTTGAGCGATGACGCCGTCGTAGGGAGCATAGAGCGTGCTGTCATCCAACTGGAGCTTGGCTTCGACGACTCGCCCTTCCATGCCTCGCACCTGAGCTTCTTGAGCATCGAGGTCTTCCTCACGTGCCATCACGCCCTTTTCAAGCATTTGCTTGGCAGCCTTCAGGTCTTCCTGAGCGACCTTGAAGTTGGTCTGTGTCAGTTCATAAGCGGCCCGAGAGGCAGCACCGGTTTTCACCAGGCTTTCGTTGCGATCGAGTTCGCTTCGGGCATTGGCCAGTCTCGCCTCAGCGGCACGTACTTGACCTTCCAAGCGAAGCCGTTCTTCAGGGCGAACACCTGCCTGCAACCCGCGCAGGGTGGCACGGGCCTGATCGAGCTGGCCCTGGAGTGTCTTGAGCCGTGCTGCAAACTCATCCTGTCGAAGTTGAGCGATGAGCTCGCCCTTCTTAACCGTTTGCCCGGCACGCACCGGGAAGTTGGCTAGCAGCCCCGCTACCTGGAAGGCGAGTTCCACCTTCTTCGAGGCTTCCACCTTGCCGGGGAAGACCCGTTCGTGGGTCTCGCCGCCGGCGGTAACCACAAGCGTCTTCACCGGGCGGATCGCGTCGCTCTTGGGCTTAATGGGTGGCGTACACCCCGTCGACAGCAGGCAAAAAGTAAGCGAGAGAGGAAAGGCAACACGACAGAAAAGACTTCTGCCACAAGAACTGCTCATTGCGGTTACTCCGGACATATATCTAGGCACTCAGCTACGAAGGGATTTCCTCTACTCATTCAGCAGTGGGCTGAGGGAACTCCGGCGAGCCCGCGGAAGAACGGAACAGCAGCCAGAGGCTGAAGATCAAGACAATCAGTTCCGCAAAAAGGATCAGCACCAAAGAGACAAGACTAACCATATCGACGGAGGAAACCCAGTAGACTGCCTGTGAGCCTTGGGTTTGAATGACGGGCATACCACCCTCGGGCGCTTTCAGAAAGTAAAAGAGCAGGTTAGCTGCTTCGATCAACAAGACAGTCATGGAAAAGAGCATCCCGATGGCGCTGGCAACTACTCCAGTCCAGACCGTTCCGGTAATGGAAGCCTCGGTGGGGCGTTTCTCCGGATCCTGGATACGCTTAGCCAACCGGGTGTAGCGGTACGACCAGAGGATAGTGAATCCCAACATCACCAGATTGGCGATGGTCAAATATTCAATGAACCGTAAGCCGCTTCGTTCCTGAGTCTCAGTACGTGAGAAAGCTAAATAGTAAACCATCATGATGATCGAGAACGATCCGAAGACGACCTGAAGCCAGAACCCTGTCCACCCCAGCCAGGAGAATGACCCCGCCAGGCTTTTGCTCTTCGATGGTTTGACCGCGTTTCGTAGTCGGTTGAACATGGTCGGTGCCCCCAATCGTCATGAAGAAGGATGAAAAGCTCTAAACTACGGCATTTTTCAACCAATAGCAGTCGTACAGATGTGCTGCTGCTTCCTTTTATAACAGAACCCAGGCGTTAGGCTCACCCATTTCAGAAAGAATCGTGCGTACTTCTGGGCAGTTTCTTGAGGGCAAGTTTCAGAATAGTTAAGAATCTTGGTAAAGTTTGACGATAAAACCTGATGTATCGAATAGGGTGACCCTCTTACTAGAAGGCGAACCTGCCCATCTGCCTCGTTTGGGGATAAGTCATGCGACCTATCTGTGGAAAGCAACTGACCAGTTCCATCTTCCACTTAGCCATTTCGGTGGTCGGTTTGGGAACGGGTAGTGTCGCCTGGGCACAGGGGCAGCCAGGAGCGTTTCCGCCAGCGCCGCCGTCCAAGACAGCCGATATCGTCATTTCAACTCAAGGCACGCCTCAACCACCGGGCGCTGATTATGCTCCTCAGGGCACTACTGCTCGTGGCCAACAGGATGGTCCCGGTGTCTCCGAATACTATCGGTACCGTAACGAAGTGCTTCCCGAATATTACTTTCAGCGAAGGTACTACGATACTCCTGGTGTTGGAGCACGATCCCTGGCCGACTATGCTCCCGGTGGATTCGAAGCACGCGAATGGCAGGATGCTCCCGGCGCCGGAGTTTTCGCATCTGCCTGTTCCCGTGCAGACCACAGCCGAGGAACGAGCGAAGTTCGTCACTGCCGGTATGTTCCCTGGCTCCTTCCTGGTTCCGGGCACCAACACCTCGTTCCGGCTTCGAGGCTTTGTCCGCGGTACCGGCATGTACGACTTCAACCCCATCGGCAGCCGGGATGACTTTGTGACCAACACCATTCCTGTTCCACAGCAGGAAGGGCAGAACTACAACTTCGCCGCTCGTTACAGCCGCTTCGCCATCGAATCGTGGACACCCACCAGCATCGAAGATTGGAACGTCCACACCTTCATCGAAGGCGACTTTTTCAATGGCCCGGCACAGGCCGTCGGTGGTGGTGGCAACCCGTTCCGTCTGCGTTTCGCCTTTGCCGACTTCGGCTATTTCCGCATCGGTCAGCAGAATACGGTCTTCATGGACAGCAACGCCTGGCCCAGCACAGTCGATTTCGCTGGCCCTCGTGGCCTTGTCAATCAGCGTCGGCCCGGCCTGCGTGTGACATTGCCTATTACCGACAACTTCTACTGGGCGGGCGGTGTTGAGCAGCCGTTCTCCGACATCACTACCAACGGCCCCGGCGTAGGGGTTCAGAACGTGCCCGACTTGGCGACCCATATCCGCTATGAATCAGACTATGGTCACGTGCAGATATCGGGCATTGGCCGTTCCATCGGGTTCCAACCCATCGACAACAGAACCCAATACGACAACGGCTGGGGCCTCAGTGGCAGCACCGTCTTTCACCCCTGGGCCATCCTGAGCGGAATCGATCCTGTACAAACGGAAAACCCGTCGGGTCTGGTACGTAGCCGTATTCTGTTGCAGTACACGCTGGGGCAGGGGATTGGTCGTTACATTCAGGATACTGCCGGGCTGGGGCTTGATGCTCAAGTGAATCCCTTCACGGGCGAACTCAATACCGTCTATGCCCGTGGCTGGAGCGCCAGCTACGAACACTGGTTCACTGACAAGTGGATGACCAGCATGACCTACTCTGAAGACTCGGTGGAAAATACTCCGGGCCAACCACTGAACACCTACGCAGGCGCAAATACCTGACCGCTGCCCTGTGGTACATCCCGGTGCGAAACACCTCGATCGGCATCGAATACGTCTGGGGCGAGCGGGAAAACCTAGATGGAGAGAAGGGCAAGGCCAATCGAATCAATGCCTTGTTCCAATACAATTTCTAGAGCGCAACTTACGTCACTGTAGCGGAACTCGCCAAGAGTTCCGTCTGAGATCATGCACCGAAGTCTAGCGACTTCCGCTACTCTGAAATGAGAACAGTACTAAGTGTGTTGATATCTGACGTCTGTATGAATTGAACCTGCCCACCGCTTGCAACTTCATCGTTTTTTGGTTGCGGGCGTTTCTGAGCCAGCATATCATGACCATCGTTGCCCCACTTGCAATGCCCATCAGTGCGATAACAATCGTTGCACTGCGATGTTGATCGCGCCTTGGCGTTTGATCTATCTTGGCGGCATTGTCTCAAGTGGCAAACACGAATCGTCTTAGTCTCTCCAGCAACTGTGACTGACTCTACATGAACACTGAGTTGGCAATCGTCCTGGGGCTACTGGTCGCCGCGATCATTATGTTCGCGATCAACAAGCCTCGTATGGACGCGGTCGGCCTCATCATGCTGACGGCTCTGCCCTTTACGGGCGTCATCACCATGAGCCAGTCGCTCGCCGGCTTCAGCGATTCCAACATCGTGCTGATCGCCGCTCTCTTTGTCATTGGCGAGGGCTTAGTTCGTACCGGCGTCGCTCGAAGTCTGGGAGACTGGCTCAGCAGGGTATCGGGGGCCAGTGAAATACGACTCCTGGTAATGCTCATGCTGGTGGTGGCCGGCCTGGGTTCGATGATGAGTTCGACGGCAGTGACAGCCATCTTCATTCCGGTCGCGCTCCGCATCTGCCATAGTTCCGGCAGTTCGCCCAGCAAGCTCATGATGCCCATCAGTTTCGCGGCGTTGATCAGCGGCATGCTGACCCTGGTAGCCACTGCCCCCAACCTGGTTGTGAACAGCGAGCTCGTCCGGCACTTCGGGGGGGATAGCAGCAAAGGTTTCCAGTTCTTTAGCTTCACGCCTTTCGGCTTGCCGATTCTGGTCCTGGGCGTGATCTACCTGATCTTCGCCCGGCGGCTGCTTCCCGACCGAGCCTCCTCGGCCAAGACGGGAGCCTCCCAGCGACCCAGCTTATCCGACTGGATTGGAGAATACAAACTGGCTGACCGTGAGTATCGCCTGCGGATTACGGATCATTCTCCCCTCGTGGGTAAGACGCTCAAAGAGCTTAATCTGAGACACACCAACGGCGCAAACATCCTGGCGATTGAACGTAGCGGACGATCAGTACGTAAAGTCATTCCTGCTTCGGCCCAGACGGAGCTGCATTCCGGTGATATCCTCCTCATCGACTTGTATCAGCAGAACTCCAGCATCGAGAGCTTGCATCAACAGTTTGCTCTTGAGCCATTGCCTTTGACCGGCGAATACTTCAACGATCATTCGCAGGAAATCGGCATGGCCGAGGTCATGCTCCCTGGCAACTCTTCGCTCATCGGCTCGACGATTGTCAAATCGAAGTTCCGCGATCAGTATGGCCTGACCGTCATCGGGTTGAGACGAGGGGCCAAAGCTATCGCAGGCAGCCCGATCAACGAAGAGTTGAAAATAGGCGACACGCTTCTGGTCATTGGCAAATGGAAGGCGATCACTCATCCGCAAGCGCAGGGCAAAGACTTCGTCGTGCTCAATCTGCCTTCCGAACTGGATGAAGTGTTGCCCGTGAAAGGTAAAGCTCCTCATGCCATCTTCTGCCTGGCTCTGGTAGTCGGCTTGATGATCAGCGGCTGGGTGCCGAACGTGCAGGCGGCTCTAATTGGCTGCTTGTTAATGGGCGCTCTGGGTGTAATAGACCTCGCCAGCGCTTACCGCTCGATCGATTGGAAAACGATTGTCCTCATCGTCGGCATGCTGCCCTTCTCCTTGGCCCTGCAAAAGACCGGCGGCGTTGATTTAATGGCGGATGGCCTGATGCACGTCATCGGCAACTCCGGCATTCACGTCGTGCTGGCGAGCCTGTTTGTCATTACTGCTTTGCTGGGCTTGTTCATCTCCAACACCGCCACCGCCGTGTTGATGGCTCCGGTAGCAATAGCCCTCTCCAAAGACTTACATTCATCACCCTATCCCTTCGCTATGATCGTCGCCCTCGCCGCCTCCACCGCCTTCATGACGCCGATCTCGTCGCCGGTGAACACGCTGGTAGTCACACCGGGCAACTACACCTTTGGCGATTTCGTCAAAGTCGGTGTGCCGTTCGCCATCATCGTGATGATCGTCAGTGTATTTCTCGTGCCCATGATTCTGCCCCCGTAGGCAGTGAGCCACTTGAGACGGTTGTACTTAACTGAGGAATGCCGCTATGAGTAAACCTGCTGATACGCCAAAGCCCGAAGCATCGAGAGGGATGATGCAGAAGTTTCTCGATGGCGTCGAGAAAGTAGGGAACAAGGTTCCTCACCCGGTGATTATCTTCCTGATTCTCATCGCTGTTGTGTTGATACTCTCCCACGTTCTGGAATTGACAGGTGCCAGCGTCACGTACCAGGTCATTAACCCCGACACGCATAAGGTCGAAACCGCCACCACGACAGCACGCAGCCTGCTCACCATCGACGGTATCCGTGATATCTACACTCGACTGATCCCGAACTTCATGGGCTTCACAGCCATCGGCCTCTTGATTGTGGCCATGATCGGCGTGGGCGTGGCTGAGGAAGCAGGGTTGATCAATGCCCTGATCCGCAAGCTGGTCATCGTCTCGCCGCGCTGGGCACTCACCTACATTCTGGTCTTCGTCGGTATCCTCGCCAGCATCGCTGCCGACGCTGGGTACATCGTTCTGATTCCATTAGCAGGCGTGGCGTTCCTCAGTATCGGACGGCATCCGGTCGCCGGTATCGCTGCCGGGTTTGCTGCCGTTGCCGGTGCGTTTACGGTCAACATGTTGATCAAGCCGCTCGATGCGGTACTGACGGAAATCACCAACGACGCCATCCATATGGTCGATCCCAATAAATCGATCGACATTACCTCGAACCTGTGGTTCTCTCTTGCTTCGGTGCCTGTGCTGACCATCGTCATCGCCTTCATCACTGATAACGTGATTTCACCGCGCCTCGGCGAGTACAAGGGCGAGAAACCTGAAGAGACCGGCAACGTGATGAGCGCCGAGGAATCACGGGGCTTGCTTTTTGCCCTTTTCGGCCTGATCGGCGTACTGGTGGTCTTTGGCTTCCTGACTATTCCCACCTGGGCGCCGCTGCGTAACCCTGCGACGGGTGCTCTGATCGGCAACTCGCCCTTTATGAACGGCCTGATCGGGTTCATCATGATCGTCTTCCTGGTGACCGGCATCTGCTTTGGCCTGGGAGCCAAGACAATCAAGAGCACTGATGACGTCATAAAGGCCATGACGAAGGCTGTCTCCGGCCTCGGCGGCACTATCCTGCTCTTTTTCGTCATCAGCCAGTTCATCGCCTATTTCAATTACAGCAACATCCCCACGCTGATGGCTGTGACGATGGCCGATGCCCTCAAGGCGGCCAACATCGGTTCGCTCTGGCTCTTGATTGGTTTCATCATTGCCGTGCTGGCGCTCGATCTGGTCTTCACTGCCGCCATCGCCAAGTGGGCGATCTTCGCCCCGGTCTTCGTGCCGCTGTTTGTTCAGCTGAACGTAAACCCGGCTGCGGTGCTTGCTGCCTACCGCATCGGCGATTCACCGTTCAATGCCATCTCGCCCCTCAACGCCTACTTCGCGCTGGTGGTCGGCTTTGCCATGAAGTACGACAAGAAGGCAGGCATCGGCACGATTGTGGCCCTGATGATTCCTTACGTTATCTGGATTGCCATCATCTGGACCATTCTGTTTGTCGTCTGGTACCTGCTGGGGCTTCCCTGGGGGATGTAATCCACCAGGCTCTCGTCGTGGAGCGGCAGTGGCTGCTCCACGACATCTCTGCAACTTCTCCGTCATCGTTCAAGGAACACGCCATGAGCACCACCATTCCACTCGATGTGAAATCTGCTGAAGACCATCTGATGAAATTCCTGTCGGTCGAAGGGGTGACCGGCAAGGAAGCAGCCATCGCCGCCGCCGTTTCTGATGAACTCAAGAAGGTCGGCGTGCCTGCCTCTGCTATCCGGTTCGATAATGCTAACAAGAAGATTCCGCTTCCCACCGAGACGGGCAATCTCTGGGTCGATCTGCCCGGCACCCGTCCCGGACCGAGACTGCTCTTTTCCACACACCTCGATACGGTGCCCCTTTGCGCCGGGGCCAAGCCGAAGAAGGAGGGCAACCGCATCGTCGGCGACGGCACTACAGCTTTGGGCGGCGACAACCGCACCGGCTGTGCCATGCTGGTGACCGTGGTCGAAACACTGCTGAAGCACAAACTGCCCCACCCGCCCATCACACTGCTCTTCACCGTGCGGGAAGAGAGCGGTCTGCATGGCGCTCGTGAGATCGATCCCAAAGATCTCAATGGAGCTACCATGTGCTTCAACGTCGATGGCAGACTTGCTAACGAATTGATCGTCGGCGCTGTCGGCCAGGAGAACTGGGAAGTGGAGATCAAGGGCAAGGCATCCCATGCCGGAGTCGCCCCCGATAAGGGCATCTCAGCCATGCTGGTCGGCGCTCTGGCCCTCGGCGAGGCGCACAAGGCTGGCTGGTTCGGCAAGGTCGTTAAGCCCGATGGCAACGGCACCAGTAACCCCGGCATTTTCGGTGGCAAGGAAGGCAAAACTGCCGCCGGTGATGCCACCAATGTCGTGACCGATTTCGTCTACATCAAGGGCGAGGCCCGCAGCCCCGAAGCAGCCTTCGCCAAGAAGATTACTGAAGGCTACCGTGAGGCGTTCAAGAAGGCTCAGGGCATGGTAAAGGATACCGGTGGCGAGACCGCTGAGGTCAAGTTCGAAGCCAAGACCTCGTACCCTCCGTTCAACTTGAAGGAGGATTCTCCGGTCGTCAAGCGTGCTATGAAGGCTGGCGAGGCGATTGGTATGAAGCTCACCACTCTCTTCTCCAACGGCGGCCTCGACGCCAACTGGCTCGATAAGCACGGCGTGCCCACGGTCACTCTGGGAGCCGGCCAGTTTGAGATTCATACCATCAAGGAATATGTCGACCTCGATGAGTATGCCAAGGGCTGCCGGCTGGCGGTCGCCTGTGCCACCATCGAAGGCTAAATTCCATACCAGCCCGCAGCGCTAGCAAGGAAACGCCGTGCCATCGCTTCGCATTCCCTCGCTAGCGCTTCGGGCTGGTATCGTTCCGCTTCTCTACACCACAGGATTGCCTCACCATGAGTTCCTATCTGTCGATGCCTGATGAAAAGGCCTGTTTGCGGCGAGTCTCCGGGCAGCTCTTCCTCCTGGGATTGATCTCCATCATCGCCGGGTTCGTGGCCATCAGCTACTCGGTCATGGCTACGCTGGCCTCCGTCACCTTCTTTGGCATCCTGCTGATGGTGGCTGGTGGTTCAGAGATCATCCATGCGTTCCTGGTGCGCAATCTCAAAGGGTTTGCTCTACACCTGTTGGCAGCGGCACTCTACCTGGTGGTGGGCCTGTTCATGTTGGAAGATCCTCTACAGGCAGCGCTGGTGTTGACCAAGATCCTCGCTGCCTACTTCATCGTGGGCGGCGTGCTCCGCATCATCTTTTCCCTGGCCATGCAGTTTCACGGCTGGGGCTGGGTGGCGCTCAACGGCCTGGTTGATCTTTTCCTCGGCCTCTTCATCTGGAATAACTGGCCCGACTCGAGCCTGTGGGTGATCGGCCTGTTCATCGGCATTGACCTGCTCTTCCACGGATGGTCATCGGTGATCACGGCCATAAGCGTGCGGGCTAATTCCGGTTCATCAACGAAGTAGGTAATCCTGAACATCGTCGCAGGATGTGTGGGCTTCGGTGTCCGCACATCCTGCTTTTCTTTTGAATCAAAGCTATTAGTGGATCGTCAGACTTAGAGACAAGAGTTATGAATGTCAGCCCCTGATAAGGGGCGACCGGGCTGTAGCTGGCAGCGAAGCTGCCAGTTGAAGGAGATTTGAACGAAGAGCCCCGAAGGGGCGATTGGAGCGTGTGTTCTTTCCCAATCGCCCCTTCGGGGCTCTATTGTTTGCTTTATTCCATTCTGGCAGCCAGCTACTTCCCGGTCGCCCCTTATCAGGGGCTAACGACCATAACCACTGTTCCTAACGATGACGTAACGCTCATTTCCACTACCGCTTGTTCCTGCTGCCGAAGTACGTTCCCACCCGACTGATCTGTAGCTGCCACCAGCCGAAGCGCTCGGTGAGCCATTTGTAGAGAGAAGCCCCGACCAATGTGCCGAGTGCGATGGCAGCCACGGCAAAGATCACCGAGATGAGGCTATCGATGCCTGCATCTCTGTTGCTCAAAATCTGTTTGAGGCTGAGCAGCCCCATCGCTCCCGGCACCATCAGCCAGAAGCTCGGCAGGAAGGTCACCATCGCCGGCGGTCCTTTGAACCGTAGCTGAATGAGATAGCCCAGCGGCGTGGCGACCAGCATGCCGAAGAAGCCGCTGCCTCCCTTGTTAAAGGTATCGATGGTCAGTTGCTGGGCGGCATAAGCCAGCAGCAGCACCAGCAGCATCCACCACAGCGAATGGCGGGGGGCGGAGAAATGAAAGAATGCCCCGATGCCGAAGATGATTACCCCAGCCCATTCGGCCCACGGCTCAGGAATCACCAGGGGTATTTGCTTGCTGGTTTCGACGAGACTCTCCGGGCTGTAGCCCACAAAGGTCGCTCCCGCAGCCAGCCCGAAGACGAGGAGGATAAGCTGCACCCAGCCAGCGATTAACCTGCTGGAGCCGCTGACCATGTCGCCGTAGGCCAGTTCGATCATGCCCAGCGTCAGCATGCCGCCGGGTAGAAACGCCACTAATGGTGGAATGAGCGCATGCAACGGCTCGACAGGCAGACCATACCTGAGGCCAAGAAACACCAGTGCCGAAACCAGCGTTGCGGCGACCACCGGCATGGGCACCGACAGCAATGGCCGATTGCGATTGAACGCCTTGATCGATCCGACCAGCGTGCCCAGAATCATCGCCGCCAGGATGTTGATGTAGGTCGGTGCCAGGACCAGGGCCAAACCGATTGACAGAATGGTGTAGCCTGCAATAGCACCAACCACGCCGAAGCGGGCCTTGGTCTTCAGGATGGCATTGAGCTTCTCCAGCCCTTCCTTGGGAAGTATCTCGCCACGCTGGGCCGCGACGCCCAGATGATATACATCGGCGATCTGATCGAGTCGCAGGGTCTGAGTAGGGCCCTCGGCCAGAGTCATCCGTTCCTCATCGCCATCGTGAACACTGATGAATATGGCAGTGGGGAAAGCGACCACGCGAGAACGTCGCAGGCCATAGGTGTTGGCAATGCGACGCAGCAGCAATTCAACGGTGGCTGTCTGCTCGCCACAACCGATGTAGGCCTGGCCCAGCCTGAACATGAACTCCAGGGCAATCTTGTAGTCAACCGATGGGGCTGATTGCTTTGCTTGAGTCTCGTTGTTCATCACCAATCACCCTGAAGAACCTGCAAAAACTCAACAGATGTGGCAGGGGTCAACGGTACTCCGTTGCCCCCTGCGAACTGGCGAAAACGATTGCACCTCACGCAGGGGGCAGATGAGTACATCTGACCCCTGCCACGGTTATTCGTCAGGCTCTTAGAAAGGCCAGAAGAGCGGCACCAGGAATACCGACACAATGAAGAACCATAATAACATCGGCAGGCCGAGTTTCCAGTATTCTCCGAAGCGATACCCTCCCGGCCCCATCACGATGAGGTTCACCGGCGTGGCAACAGGTGTCAGGAACGAAGCCGCGGCAGCCACGCAAACGCTCATGAGTACCGGCCGGGCTGAGATATGCAGATCAGCGGCGGCGGTGACGGCAATGGGGATAATGATCAAAGCGGTAGCGGTGTTGCTGATCAACTGCCCCAGGATGGCTGTGAGCACAAACAAGCCGATTAGGAGCGCGGTAGGGCCGGAATCGCCGACGATTTGAACCAGCCGGTTCGCCATCAGTTCCGCTGCCCCGCTGTTCCGCATGGCTAACGAAAGCGGCGTCATGGCACCGATAAGAATGACAGTCGTCCAGTTGATGGCCCGATAAGCCTGATCGACGGTCAGAACACGGAACACGACCATGGCACACGCCGCCAGCAGCCCTGCCACAACAGCCGGCACCAGACCCGTTGCCAGAAGCACCACCAGAACGATGAGGATGGCCACGGCCTGTTTGGAACCGGGCCCCATGGGGATGGCCTGCCGACGCACCAGTTCCGGGGAATCGACAACCAGCACTTCAGGGTCGTTGAGGTTCTTGTCCAACCCTTTCCAGGTGCCCTGGAGGAGCAGCGTATCGCCCGCTGCCAGTATCGTTTCCTGAGTGCCGTAGACTTCGCCCTGACGCTGCACAGCGAGGATGATCAGATCGCCGCTCTCGGTCACCATGCCGGGAAACACCTTCTGCCCAATCATGGCTGAACGGGGAGGAATGATGACTTCAGCCAGCCCCGAATCGCTGTTGAAGAGCGTATCCGTGATGTTGCCTTCCGGAGCATCTTCCGAACGGAAGGCGAGGGTCATATCAGTGGCGAGCTTGGCGGCGGTGGCAGCGTCACCCCGCACAATCAATCGATCACCCTCAGCCAAGCCGCGCTGTTCAATGGGGCCGCCCTTACCCCCATCCTGAATGCGGATCAGTGCCATACCTGGATAGTCGTCCAGTTTCAGCCCCACTGCCAATGTTCCGATCAATGGCGAGCCTGCCCGTACCTTGAGCTGAAAGACGCCGTCGGAGATGCGATAGTGTTCGACCAGTGTCAGGGCATGCTTGCTCAGATCGGCAGGCATCGAAGCCCCATTACGGTGGGGCAACAGTTTCTTGCCAAACAAGACCGTAATGGCGATGCAGCCCGCCAGGCAGGGGATGCCGGCGATGGCGAACTCGAAATAACCAAAACCCTGCCCGGTCGATTTGAGTGCCTGTTCCGAAATGATGACGTTCACCGGAGTGCCCGTGAGAGCCAGGAGTGACCCGGCGCTGGCGGCAAAAGCCAGCGGCATCATCAACTGTGAAGTCGGTTGACCGAGCCGCAGTGCCATCACCACAACGACCGGTAGTAATGCAGGCACCGCGCCATTGATGTTGATCAACGCCGCCAGCACAGCGACCATGATCATGATCAGAATCAGTAGTCGCGCCCGGCTCTTCCCCGCTCGGGCAATGAGCAGTTGCCCTGCCCAGGTAGTCACGCCCGTTGCGTCCAGCCCTGCGCTCACCACAAACAGCGAGGCGATGAAGAGAACCGTGTTGTCGCCCATGCCCGAAAGAGCTTCACTCAAGCTGAGCACGCCGGTAAAGTAGAGTGCCAGTGCCGTGCCCAGGGCCACGATGACGACGGGGAAAATGTCCCAGATAAAAAGCACCACAACCGCAGCAACAATCGTGAAAGTGAGCGCTACAGGACTCAAGGCGTCTCTCCCTATTAATCATAAGATAGCGGATCATTTTCATTCTCTCCCCCTTTCCAAGGGGGAGTTGGAGGGGGTAGTTACGGTGGCAAGGAACCCCACCCAACCTCCCCTTGGTAAGGAGAGGAGCAAATACGCTCTCAAGCATCCGGTTTGGAAGCAAACAGATCAAGCCCAAGCCGCTGCGACAGGAACTTGGCTGCCAGTTGGCCCTTGACGCTGTTGCCTGCTTTGTCAAGCGGCGGAGCAAACGTGCCAAGCCCGCCTTTGCCCGGTGATACCGTCACGATTCCTCCACCAATGCCGCTCTTGCCCGGCAGGCCGATCTCATAGAGCCAGGTGCCTGACGTCTCGTAAAGCCCAGCCGTGGCCATCACCGCCAAAGCATAATGACAGATAGACCCGTCAATCACACGCTTCTTGGTAATTGGGTTGACCCCGCCATCTGCCAGGGTCGCCCCCATCACCGCCAGGTCTTTGGCGCTGACGTTCAGCGAGCACTGTTTGGTGTACAGATCGGTCGCCTGTGCCGGATCGAGATAGATGGCCCCATAGCTTTGCAGCAACCGGGCGATACTCTGGTTGCGAAAGTTGGTCTCCGAAGCCGAGGCGTAGACTTCTTTATTGAGTGGCAGCGTGCGACCGGCGAACGCAGACAACCCCTCATGAATGAACCGCCACTTCGCTTCCATCGTCTCGCCGGGCGTCAGACTGGTGGCGGCAATCGCTCCCGAATTGACCATCGGGTTCGTTCGACCATCGCCACTTTGCTCGATAGCTGCCAGCGAGTTAAAGGGCAGGCCGGTAGCATTGACACCGAGTTTGAGCCGGGCTTCCTCTACCCCGATGTGCTGACATATCAGCGCAAACAGGAACGGCTTGGAGACGCTCATGATCGAGAACTCATGCTCAGCGTCGCCGGCACGGTAAATGTTGCCGCTCGTCCCGACGATGCAGACACCAAAGAGTTGACTGGGTACCCGAGCCAACGCAGGGTAGACTTGTGAGTTTTGTCCTTCAACATTCGACTGGTAACGCTGATGCACTTCATTCACCAACGCCCTGACCACATCAGGCGCGGGCAAGTGGCCGGTGGAGATATGGTCGGGGACAACGGAATGATCATTTTGAGGTGGCGAGTTCATCGACAAAACCTCGACAGGAAGACGAGTTTCATGGTTACCTGTTGCTAACTGATTTGCGCTGTTCATCAGATAATGTACTGAAACCTTACTCCCGTAGCCCGGCACCAAGAGTGGCGACGAAAGGCGGGAAGGTGGATAATTGGGCCTTGCAATCCTATCACGAGATGTTTGTCAGGATTCATGGCAAAGGTGAACTCGCTAAGTAACAAGAAGTCGATGACACGACGAAACTTCTTTGTTAATATGATGCGACCACTGAGATTGTTTCTCTCAACGTAAGAAGTGCAAACCCGATCCTCAGAAGGCTGGACATGACCCGAAAGCATGAAGAAGTACGGGGAAAAGCCTGACTTCAATACAGGAAGTTATCCGTATGCTTTGCTCCCATTTGGCGGAATCTTATCTAAACCTCTAGCACAAGTATGGATAGAGTATGCACCTAATGACTTGATCCTACTCGCCATGACCCAACACCAACTAGGCAAAACCAAAGAATGCCAACAAACCAGGCAACTCTTACGCCTAGCCATGCTGCGCCCAGAGGTAGCCAAAGAGGAGAGCTTACTAAATCTGATCAAAGAGCTTGATGCCATGGTAGGAAAAGCCAAATAGCTCCCTATTTTTTCATGGCATCACCATCTCGCCTTCAACTACAATCTGCACATCAACCCAAACCCCAGGGCACCTAATGGATGTCTCCATTCCTCCTTTACCCCCGACCGATCCCTTCGCGCTCGTCATGTTCGGGGCGACGGGGGACCTTGCCGGCCGTAAGTTGTTCCCTTCCCTCTTTGGCCTTTGGCGTGCCAGGCTGTTCCCTGAAAACTGGGCACTCATCGGCATTGGTCGCAAGGAGATGTCCGATGACTCCTTCCGGGAGAACATCACCAAATCCCTGATGACCTTCCGCAAAGGCGCCTCTGCCGAAGAGGTACAATCTTTCGTCAAGCATTTGCACTATCAGGCAGTAAACGTCAATTCGGTCGAGGGTATGAGACCTCTGGGGAATCGCCTGGAGGACATTAACAACACTCATCATCTCTCCGGGAATCGATTGTTCTACCTGGCTATCGATCCGAAGCTCTTTCCGCAGGTCATTGAAAACGCCAGTCTGGCGGGACTAACCAAGCCAGGCGAGAACGGCTGGGCGCGTGTCATCATCGAAAAGCCCTTCGGCCACGATCTCGAAAGCGCACGCAAGCTCGATCAGCATATCTCCAAGTTCCTGCGTCCCGAACAAATCTATCGCATCGATCATTACCTGGGCAAAGATACCGTCCAGAACATCGCCGGGCTACGATTCGGCAACTCCATCTTCGAGCCGCTCTTCCACCGCAACTACGTCGATCACGTGCAGATCACCATGGCCGAAACGGTCGGCATGGAAGGCCAGCGCGGTGCCTACTACGATGGCTCAGGAGCCATCCGTGATGTCATGCAAAATCACATGTTGCAACTGCTGGCCCTGTCGCCATGGAACCTCCAGCCACGCTCCGTGCCCAAGATGTCATCAACGCCAAGCTGCAGACTCTACGCAATCTTGTTCCCTTTCGAGAGCGTACTGTGAAAGATCGTGTGGTACGGGCCCAATATACACCCGGTGCAATCAACGGAACTTCGGCAAAGGGTTATCTCGAAGAAGATGGCGTCCACCCCCAATCGACTACCGATTCTTACGTCGCCATTCGAACGGAGATCGATAACTGGCGCTGGGCCGGCGTCCCCTTTCTCCTGCGAACGGGAAAGCGATTAGCCAAGCGAGTGACCGAGATCGCTGTCTATTTCAAGCTCCCTCCCTTATCGTTGTTCCGAACTGTGGAATGTGAAGGGGATGTCTGCGATCTGACAGCGGCGCGTCCCAATGTTCTCGTCATGCGCATCCAGCCCAATGAAGGAATCAGCCTGGGCTTCTCAACCAAACGCCCAGGGATGTCGCTTGATCTGCATCCAGCCCGATTGGAATTCGACTATCAGCAAATCTACCAGAATGCCTTGCCTGAAGCCTATGAGCGATTACTGTTCGATGCCATTCGTGGTGATCAGACGCTGTTCATGCGTTCTGACGAACTGGATACAGCCTGGGAGTTTGTTCAACCTGTCCTCCATTCATGGGAGCGTGAACCGAAAGCATCGCTGGCCAGTTACCCTGCCGGATCGTGGGGGCCTTCCGAAGCAGATCGTCTCACAGAAGGTATTTCAGTCGGCTGGCGAAAGCCTTGACCCTGACATGCCAATCACTTTTCATCCATACCCATCGTTTTCCTTCACCAGAGTGCACCTATGAACTCGCAAGAACTCGATATGCTCTGCATCAACACCATCCGAACACTTTCGATGGACGCAGTGCAGCAGGCCAAGTCGGGCCACCCCGGCACACCCATGGCCCTGGCCCCGGTTGCCTATGAACTCTGGCAGAATGTACTCCGATACGATCCCAATAATCCCATCTGGCCTGACCGGGATCGCTTCGTCCTGTCGAATGGACACGCCTCGATGCTCCTTTATTCGATGATCTATCTCACCGGCGTGAAGGACGTCGGCAAGAAATATGAAGTGAAGGGTAAACCATCCATTACTCTTGAAGACATCAAGTGCTTCCGTCAACTCGACAGCAAATGCCCGGGCCACCCTGAATATCGATGGACCAGCGGGGTGGAAACCACCACCGGCCCGCTGGGGCAGGGGCTCGCCACCTCCGTCGGCATGGCGATGGCAGCCCGTTGGCTGGCTCAACATTTCAATAAGCCGGGCTTCGATCTCTTTACCTTCTGTACCTTGTCGATCTGCGGCGATGGCTGCCTGATGGAAGGCATTTCCCACGAAGCCGCTTCACTGGCGGGGCATCTCAAGCTCGGCAATCTCTGCTGGATCTTCGATAACAACCACATCACCATCGAAGGCAGTACTCACCTGGCCTGCAGCGATGATGTGGCCGCCCGCTTCCATGGTTATGGCTGGCAAGTCCTGCACGTTACCGATGCTAATGACTTGGCGATGTTGCAGAAGAACTACGCCACGGCTAAGTCCGTCACGGATCGTCCGACAATGATTATTGTCGATAGCCACATTGGTTATGCGCTCCACACAAGCAGGATACTGCCGAGGCTCACGGCGAACCCCTGGGTGAAGAGGAAATACGGGGTGCCAAGAAAAACTATGGCTGGCCGGAGGATGCAAAGTTCCTCGTTCCCGACGGCGTTCAGGAACATTTTCGTGCCGTGCTCGGCGAGCGCGGCAAGAAGCTGGTCTCCGCCTGGCAGGCTCTTTTTGAAAAGTACAAGACCCAGTACCCTGAACTGGCTGACCAGTTGATGCGCATGCAACGCCGTGAACTACCCGCCGGTTGGGATAAGAACCTCCCCGTGTTCCCGGCCGATGCCAAGGGACTGGCGACCCGCGAAAGTTCCGGCAAGGTCATTAATGCACTGGCCCAAAACGTCCCCTGGCTCATCGGTGGCGCTGCCGACCTGGCACCCTCCACCAAAACCCGGCTCACCTTTGAAGGTGCCGGTGATTTCCTCGCTGATAATCATGGCGGCGCAACCTCCACTTTGGCATTCGTGAACATGCCATGGGGGCTATCCTCAATGGCATGGCTGTCTGCAAGGTGCGGCCCTATGGCTCCGGGTTCCTGATCTTCAGCGATTATGGCAGAGCCGCCATTCGCATCAGCGCCCTCATGGAAGTGCCCACGATCTACGTCTTTACCCACGATTCCATCGGCCTCGGCGAAGATGGCCCCACCCACCAGCCTGTTGAACATCTCGCCTCGCTGCGGGCCATGCCCGGTTTATTGGTGCTGCGTCCTGCTGATGCCAATGAAGTCGTCGAAGCATGGCGTGTTATCATGCAGTTGCATGACGAACCTGCTCTCCTGGTGCTTTCCCGCCAGGCCTTGCCCACGGTGGATCGAACGAAGTATGGTCCTGCCTCCGGCCTGGCCCGCGGCGGATATGTGCTCGCCGATACTCCTGGCGGCCTGCCTGATGTCATCCTCATCGCCACTGGCAGCGAAGTGTCGCTCTGCCTGCAGGCACATGAGAAACTCCAGGCCGAGGGGCTGCGGAGCAGAGTGGTGAGCCTGCCTTCGTGGGAGTTGTTCGAGCACCAGACGCCCGAATACCGTGAACAAGTCTTGCCCTCCAAGGTCACCGCCCGTGTCTGCGTTGAGCAGGCATCGACCTTCGGATGGGAACGCTATGCAGGCACCCACGGCAAGATCATCGGCATGCATACCTTCGGAGCATCCGCTCCCATCAAGGATCTGCAAGCCAAGTTCGGCTTCACCCCCGAAAACGTCTATCAAACAGCTCGTGATCTTCTCCCCAAGTAAGGGCTGGCCGAACATGACCAATGTCGAAAAAGCCCTGCAGTATGTCGCCGATGGCATGGTCATCGGTCTCGGCTCGAGGCATGCTTCGGAGCGATTCCTGCATGCCCTGGCAGATCGTATCCGCAACGGATTGAAGATTCATGGCGTGCCTACTTCCGTTAACACCGAACACCTGGCCCGGCAACTGGGTATTCCTCTCACCACCTTGGAAGAAACACCCGATCTCGATCTGGCTGTCGACGGCGCCGATGAATTCGATCCACAATTAAACCTCATCAAAGGTTACGGCCATGCTCTGGTCCGTGAAAAGATCGTTGCCGCCGCGGCAAAGAAGTTCATCATCCTCGTCGGCCCCGAAAATGCTGAAGTCAAGAAAGTCGACATCCTGGGCCGGCGTGGCAAGTTACCCATTGAAGTGGTTCCCTTTTCCCTGCCGACCTGTCAACAACAATTAAAACAACTCGGTCTGCCCGCCGAACCGCTGAAGAATGGAAACGCCCTCTTTGTCAGCGATAACGGCAACTACGTCCTCGAGTGCAAGATTAGCCCCATCCCCGATGCCGCCGCTTTGGAACACCAACTCCGCAACATCCCCGGCATCGTCGATACCGGCCTGTTCCTCGGCATGGCCGATGAGGTGTTATTTGAGACCGGGGACATGCAGGTGTTCAAGCGTCCGTAGTTTTCCTGAACGTAAACAAACACACCTGCCACGGTCTCATATCCAGGTACAAACCTTGTGAATAGAGCCCATCTCCGTCTCGGTCATAACTGACGTTTCCGATGAGGTCTTGTAGCTGCCATCGGTTATTGCGAAGAGGTTCCAAAGGTAGTTTGACGTAACTCTGACTCTGGTGAGGCGCATAGTTCACAGCTGTCATCAGCCAATCGGCTTCACCGTGCCTCCAAAGGGAAGCGATAAAACAATCCCACGTCTCATTACCTTCCCACGCAGGGGTACACTCAAGCAGTTGCCATGAGCCGTCTCGAAGAACTGGCAGGCGCAAAACTTCAAGAAGCCCTTGGTACAAGCCTTCCACTTCGGGATTCGCCGGTTCGTTTGGTCCACTGCACAAGTGGGGCGAGATTCTTTTCGTAAAGCCCGCAAGCTGGCCCTGATGAAAGAACCGCAATACGGGCGTCAGAAAACTGATGGCTGCAGCAGCAAGATGCATGTCGATGGGAAAAGTAGAGATGGCACGAGGTTCATCATGGTTCTCAAGAAAATGCACCATCTTGTTCAGATAGGCTGGGTCCGCATGCAAGTGTTCTCGGGCTGATCGTGCTTGCCGATCTTTCAGACGATCATAAAGCCGCTTGTCATAGGTGTAATCGAACCCCTGTTGCTGAAGCGTCCATTCGAGATCCCAGTACACCTCAGCCATGAAGCAGAACCGTGGCGATGCCTCATGCACACGCCGGATGGCTTGCGGCCAGAATGGTTGAGATGTCAGTCCCCAGCTGCGTTCAAATACCTCAGGCAGAACCAGCATGGCCATATCGGAGCGAACGCCATCGCACTGCCCGGCAATCTTAAGGAGTATGTTCATCATGGCTGCTTGCGTCGCCGGGTTGGCATAGTTCAGTTGCAGCGTATCGGGCCAGCCGGGGAAGTATGGGTCGCGGCCATGGGCTAAAATCAGTTGCCCCTTCTGATTGTTGATCCGCGTGTAGTTCGTCGGCGACTGCGACAACTGAAGTTCGGTGCCCGGCACAAAGTAGTCCGGGTGAGTATGAATCCAGGGATGATCCAGAGCCACGTGGTTAGGCACGAAGTCGAGCATCAATCGCAAGCCTCGTTTCGCCAGTCGTGTACGCAGCCGCGCCAGCGCCGCATCACCTCCCAGGGCCGTGTGTACCGTGTAATCGGTGATAGCAAAGCCCGACCCGCAAATATCCGCCTCGGTCAAATCAGGCAGCGTCTCCTGAAATTCCGTTCGCCAATGGGGGTTGCTCCGCGAGATACTCCGTGACGCAGCCCCAGTCTGCCAGACACTAAGCAACCAGATCCAGTCGAACCCCTTCTTCTCCAGCAGATCGAGTTCAGCATCAGGAATGTCATCCAGCGTAGCCCGCCGCCCCAGCGATCGGGACAGTTCCGTCAACCAGACGCGGGTATTGATCTGATAAAGGCATGGATACCTGGGCAAGCTTTTCACGTTGTGTTCTTTCAAAGTTGAACTTGGCCTGGCGCCACCCCTCATCAATCTATTTCGCCTTCAACGCCGCCGCCTTCTTCCACCGAGACTGGCTCATTGCTGAAATGGTGCAGCAGGCAGCTACAGCGAAAGGGAAGTAAAGCGATGGTTTTCCACTGGGTACGGCAATCTACAAGAAAATAGGACGATCCATTGCTGGATCGTCCTATTCCTATGCTGTTCAAGCCATAACTTGTTGGCTGGCTTGATGATCGAGTGGGCGTTACAGGACTCGAACCTGTGATCCCCAGCGTGTCGATTTGCCTTGATAGACGACGAAAACACGTTAATAACCCATCATTTCCAGGCTATTATTGGTTATATCACACTCAATCAGCTTTGTGCAAAAAGTTCAAAAACAAGCGAGAAAATGCAAACGCGTTTATTGATGTCGGGAACTTTGCGGGAACTTTTTGTGAACGAATGATCACCACATATGCGTTGTGAGTACGTTCATTTGGCTCTTTGATCCGCCGAGAGCATTAGCAGAGTAGGTAATCTGCATAACTACGGTCCTTTTCTTTAGTTAATTCAGGTCTATTGAAAATGACGAATATACAATGGTGTGGCTCCTGCAATCGAAATCTCATGTATTCATTTGCCAACTTCTCTTGGTTCAACTCATCGGCACCTACTGTAAGTAGCCGTTGGCGGCTAGGAACCATGGCTGTGGGCTTCTCTTGTTTCATGGCTTGTGGTTGCACCAACTGGCGTGAGTACTTCCAGAACGGGTTCAAGGTCGGGCCGAATTATGCTGAACCCGTGGCAGCGACTGCTCCGCAATGGATTGATGCTGCCGACAAGCGTGTTCACAAAGAAAAAGAAGACCTTAGCCAATGGTGGAAGGTCTTCAAAGACCCGGCACTCGATTTGTTGATCACTGATTCGTATCGACAGAACCTGACATTACGGCAAGCTGGCTACCAGGTGCTACAGGCCCGCGCCCAGGCTGGCATCGCATTCGGTAATCTCTTCCCGCAATCGCAGACGGTCAGCGGCTCGTATGACCGCATTGCCCAGAGTACCGAAGTGGCCAATCGGCTCAGTAACGGCGTGCGGCGTTACTACGGCCAGTGGAATGATGGGTTCAATCTGGCGTGGGAACTCGATTTCTGGGGCCGCTATCGCCGGGCAGTTGAATCTGCTGACGCTACGCTGGATGCTACCGTCGAGAACTACGATGCTGTCCTGGTAACGCTACTGGGCGATGTCGCCAGCAATTACGTCATCATCCGGCAGGTGGAAGAGCAGATTAAGCTCGCCAAGGCCAACGTCGAACTGCAACGCAAGACGCTGGAAATCGCTCAGGCTCGATTCAAGGGTGGTACCGCTACAGAACTGGACGTTGATCAGGCACAAAGCAACCTCTCGCAAACAGAATCGAAAATACCTCAGTTCGAAGTACAGCTGAGGCAGGCCAGCAATCAGTTGTGCATTCTGTTGGGCATTCCGCCGGAAGACTTGCAAGCTCGACTTGGCACAGGTGTTATCCCTGTAGCGCCGGTGGAAGTGACTGTAGGCATTCCCGCTGAACTGCTTCGCCGTCGCCCCGATGTGATGCGTGCCGAGCGCCTCGCTGCTGCCCAGAGTGCTCAGATCGGCATCGCTGAATCAGACTTCTATCCTCGCATCTCGCTGTCAGGCAATGTGGGCTACTCTGCGGAGCACTTCAGCAACCTCTTCACCCAGCAAGCTTTCCAGGGGACATTCGGGCCTACCTTCAACTGGGCAGTGCTGAACTATGGCAGAATCCTGAACAACGTTCGTGCCCAGGATGCCCAGTTCCAGTCGCTGGTTGCTGGTTATCAGAACGCAGTCATTACCGCTAATGCAGAAGTTGAGAATGGCTTAGTGGCGTTCCTCAAGGCACAAGAGCGGGTGAAACTGCTGACCGAGAGTGTGACCGCCGCCCAGAAAGCCGCAGCCATTGCCGTCGCGCAGTACCGTGGCGGTACCATCGACTTTAATCGACTGGCGCTACTGGAACAGAATCTGGTTCAGCAACAAGACCTTCTTGCTCAGGCCAAGGGCGACATCGCTCTGGGGCTAATCCAAGTCTACCGTGCCCTCGGCGGCGGTTGGGAACTACGAGGCAACGGCTTCGATCCGAACTGCAATACCACCATCGTCGAAACTCCAGTGGGACCGTCAGTTCCTCCCGCTGCACCCCAGACAGAGAAACCCGCAGCGCCGGCGATTCTGTTGTTCCAGCCGACTCCGGTCAAAGAGACAAAAGGCGACTGCCAAGTAAGAACACTTAACTTGGCGGTGCAGGAGGCTGGCTGACCGCTGGCTCCACAGGAACGAGGGTTGTCGGAGTCGCTACCACCAGTTGGCCAGTCGTTGCCTTGTGCGATTCAGCCTTTTTGTTGCCAAACCACTGAATGACATAGAAGAAGACAGGCGTGAGGAAGACGCCAAAGAGCGTCACGCCGAGCATACCGCTGAACACCGCAGTTCCGAGCGATCGTCTCATCTCCGCCCCAGCTCCTCGGGAAATCACCAACGGCACCACGCCCAGAATGAAGGCGAACGACGTCATCAGAATTGGTCTCAACCGCAGCTTGCACGCATTGACCGTAGCCTCCCAGAGCGGTACCCCCGAGTCCTGCTGCTGCTTGGCGAACTCGACAATGAGGATGGCGTTCTTGCTAGCCAGTCCCACCAGCACGACGAATCCGATCTGGGTAAAGAGCGTTACTTCCATCCCGGCAATCTCGACGCCGATGAGAGAACAGAACAGACACATCGGCACCACGAGGATCACAGCTAACGGCAGCTTCCAACTCTCGTACTGGGCAGCCAGCACCAGAAACACAAAGACAACCGCCAGAGCAAAGAACCACATCGCCGTGTTCCCTGCCTGGAGTTGCAGGTAGGCCAACTCGGTCCACTCGTAAGCCATCGAACGGGGCAATTCTTTCTCGGCAATCTCCTGCATGAGGGCGACCGCCTCGCCGGAACTGGTTTGCGGCGCCGCCATGCCGGTGACCGCTGCCGCTGAGTACATGTTGTAGCGCATGACCATCACGGGGCCGGTCGTGTCACGAACCTCCATCACGGTGCCTAGGCGGATCATCTGGCCCTGGTTGTTGCGTACCTGGAGTTGCCTGATATCGTTTACCTGACTGCGGAACTTGGGGTCAGCCTGGACGTTCACTTGCCAGGTTCTGCCAAACTCGTTGAAGTTGTTGACGTAGTATGATCCCAAATAAACCTGTAACGTGCTGAAGATGTCATTGATCGCTACGCCCAGTGTCATGCATTTGGTGCGGTCGATCTCGAGGTAGAGCCAGGGGGTGTTGGCGCTGGAACTGCTGAAGAGGCCACGCAAGCCAGGAGTGTTGTTCCCGCGAGTCACAATTCGATCACTTACACGCTGAAGTTCATCCAGACCGAGATTGCCCCGGTCTTCGATGATAAGCTTGTAGCCACCCGTGGTGCCGAGGCCGTCGATAGGTGGAGCGCCGAAGATCTTTACGATTGCTCCACGCACTTCCTTCTGGCAACGCTCGGTCAGCACAGCTGTGATCGCTTCCGTCGTCATGTCGGGATGATTCCGTTTATCGAAATCATCCAGCATGACATACATCGAACCGAGGTTCGGAGCATTGGCGCTGAGCATCAGTGATTGACCGGAAACTCCAACGGTATGCTTCACACCCGGAGTCTGGCGGGCGATGGCTTCGATGCGCGCCATCAGTCTTTCAGTTCTTTCAACCGAAGCCGAATCAGGCAGTTGCACATTGAGGAGCAGATATCCCTTGTCCTGCTGGGGAATGAAGCCGGACGGTGCCCGCTGGAACTGCACGTAGGTCATTACCAGCAAACCGCCATAGATCAGGAGTACCAGAACGCTCAGCCGCAGCGTCTTACCGACAGCCCAGCCATAGCCCAGTGTCATGCGGTCGAAGAGCCAGTTGAATCCCTTGAAGAAGATGCTGAACACATAATTGACAGGCTTGATGATGATCCAGCCGATGATTCCACCCACGATTGCACCCGGCGCGAAGTAGCCGGCGGTGATCGCCCAACTCATCCACTTGGAGATAGTCTCTTCCTCTTCCGGGCCGGGAATCGGAGGCAGGTTGAAGTGAGCCGACAGATAAGGGGCCAGCCAGACGACAACCATGCCGCCGACGATGCCGAAGATCCACCAGGGCAGGGCTTCCTTGCGGTGCTTGTGTCCATCTGCCCCTTCCTCGGTCTTGAAGATCAACACTGCACGAGAAGGCGTCATGGTGACCGCGTTGATGGCTGAGATAATCGTCGAGACAGCGATCGTTACTGCAAATTGACGAAAGAACTGACCGCTGACTCCGCCCAGGAAGCAGCAGGGAATGAACACCGAACTCAACACCAGCGTGATAGCCATCACCGGCCCGGTGATTTCTTCCATAGCCTTGATGGTCGCCGTACGGGCATCTAGCCCCGTAGCGATCAACCGCTCGATATTCTCCAGCACCACGATAGCGTCATCAACCACGATGCCGATTGCAAGCACTAGGCCGAAAAGCGTCAGGTTATTGAGAGTAAACCCCATCGCAGCCATGATGGCAAAGGTGCCGATCAGCGAAACAGGCACGTCGATCATGGGCAGGATCATCGCTTTCCAATCCTGCAGGAACAGCAGCACCACGATGGCTACGAGAATGACCGCGTCACGAAGGGTATGGAACACCTCGTCAACAGACTCACGAATGAACGGAGTGGTGTCGTAAACGATCTGATAATCAAGACCATCTGGGAAACGAGCTTTGAGTTCCTTCATCTTGGCGTAAACGCCGCTTGCGGTATCCAGGGCGTTCGAGCCGGGCAGTTGGTAGATGGAAAGAGCGACCGAAGGTTTGCCATCCAGGGTGCAGGATTGATCGTACTGCTGCGAACCACGCTCCACACGGCCTACATCCCGCAAACGAATGATGCCTGTCGCCTGCTGTGTCGCTCCCGTCACGGTGGTGCCCGTGCCCCCTTGTCCATTCAAATTCGTGGTGGCCCCGGTTGTGGCGGGTGCGCTGGCCTGAGTAGTTGCCGTGCTCGTCGTAGCTCCAGTGCCTGCCTTGATGATGATTTCCGCAAACTGTTCCGGATCGGTAAGCCGTCCCTGGGTATTGATCGTGAGTTGAAACTGTTGTCCCTTCGGCACAGGCTGTTGCCCGATCTGGCCTGCGGCGACCTGAATGTTCTGCTGGCTGATTGCTGTTACCACATCCATGGCGCTGAGATTCAGCGTCGCCAGCTTGTCAGGATCGAGCCACGCTCGCAAACTGTAGTCACGCTGGCCAAGGTAAGTGATACCGGCCACACCGGGCAACCGGCCCAGTTCATCTTTCACATAGATGGTGGCATAGTTGCTTAGAAAGATGCTGTCGTAATGCGCGTTGGGCGAAACGAGATTGACGATCATCAACGTGCTGGGCGACATCTTCTTGACGTTCAATCCTTCGTTCTGCACCAGTGCTGGAATAACGGGCAGGGCCAGCGACACCCGGTTTTGCACCAGCACCTGGGCCATGTCCGAATCAGTACCGAGCTTGAATGTCACCACCAGGTTATATGTGCCGTCGTTGGTGCATCGGGACGACATGTACATCATGCCTTCGACACCGCTGACCTGCTCTTCAATCGGGGCTGCTACCGTATCACGCACCGTTTGGGCATTGGCCCCCGGATAGATCGCCGTTACCTGCACCGTCGGCGGCGTCACTTCGGGGTATTGTGCGACCGGCAGCGTGAACACAGCTACCGCGCCCGCCAGCGTGATGACGATGGAGATGACCGTAGCAAAGACGGGCCGATCGATAAAGAACTTCGAGAACAAGTCGTCACTCCTCTACGTCATTTCTTTCTGATCACAGGCAGCAGCCGTTGCCGGATGCCCCGTGCGGCAATCATTACCAGCACTCCGCCGAGAGCGCCGATGCCGGGGGCCCAATAACGAATGTTAATGCCGATACGATCGCCCCATCCGGCAAGGAAGCGTTCAAAGACACCGAGTTGATCCAGAGAGAAGCCAATGACACCGCCCAACAGCGCACCCACGGTATAGGAAATGGTTGCCTGAAAGAAATTGGACGAGAAGAGCCGAGAGGCTCCCAGTCCCTGGATGATGTAGAAGAAGACCGGTGTCAGAAAGATGCCGAAGATGGTTACCCCCAGCATGCCGCTAAACACCGCCGTCCCCAGCGAGCGCCGCATTTCGGCTCCGGCACCAAAGGCGATGATCAAAGGCACCACGCCGAAGATGAAGGCAAAGGAGGTCATGAGGATGGGCCGCAGTCGCAGTCGGGACGCTTCCTTCGTCGCATCGAAGACCGTCATCCCTTCCATGTTCAGTTGCTTGGCATACTCGACGATCAGGATGGCGTTCTTGCAGGCCAGACCAACAAGAACAACGAGGCCGATCTGCACGAAGATGTTCACGTCACGGTTGGTGTAGAGCACCCCCGCCACCGAACAGAGCAGGCACAACGGCACCACCAGAATGACAGCTAGCGGCAGCGTCCAGCTTTCGTACAGAGCAGACAAAGCCAGGAACACGCAGGCGATGGCCAGGAAGAAGACGTAGATCGAAGTATTGCCGGCACGTATCTGCAAGTACATCAATTCGGTCCAGTCAGCCTTCATCGAAAGAGGCAACGTCTCTTTGGCGACCCGGTCAATCTCTTTGATGACATCGCCGGTGCTGTACCCGGTCATGATGTTGCCCGTAACCGAAGCTGCTTTGTACAGGTTGTAGCGTGTCACCGAGATCGGTCCACCGAGATCGACTAGCTTAGCAACAGTGCCGAGAGGAACCATCTGGCCAAATTTATTACGCACCTGGAACAGGTTGATCTCTTCTGGTCTGTTGCGGAACGTGCCGTCAGCCTGCACGGTCACCTGCCAGTGCCGACCGAAGGCATTGAAGCTGTTCACATAGAGAGAACCCAGATACATATCGATAGTCTGGTTGACATCGGGCAGCGAGAGCCCCAGCGTGGCGACTTTCGTTCGGTCAATATCAAGCTGCAACTGAGGCGTGTTGGATCGAAACTGTGTGAGCACATTGCTCAGCCCCGGGATCTCTCGGAGCTTCTGGACGACAGCATCGGTCTGTTTCTGCAGCGCATCCAAGCCGAGATCGCCCCTATCTTCAATGATGAACTTGAACCCGCCAGCTACACCGAGGCCGGGCACGGGGGAGGAACCGTTCACCGTGACCCTCGCCTCCTTGACCTGCTCCGCCCAGGCACGTTTGAGCTTCTCCATGATCGCCGTGTCGCGCAACCCCGGCTTCTGCCGTTTCTCGAACGGATCGAGCACGACAAACATCGAAGCAAAGTTCGGGCTGTTGGCCTGTAGAAGGAACGACATGCCGGAGATGGCGACCGTGTGAGCGACGCCGGGAGTGCTGCGGGTGATCTCATCGATCTTCTTGACTGCTGCCTTGGTGCGTTCCAGTGAAGACGAATCAGGAAGCTGGATGGTGACAATCAGTCGGCCTTGATCTTGCTGGGGAATGAACCCGGTAGGAGCCTTGTTAAAGCTCCACCACGTTAGCACAAGCAACCCGGCATAGACCAGAACGACGATGAAGCTCAATCGCATCAGCTTGCCGATCGACCAGGCATAGCCCATCGTCATCCAGTCAAAGGCAGCATTGAAACCCCGAAAGAGCCAGCCCAGGATGGCGTTCACAGGCTTGATGATGAACCAGCCCAACAGGCCGCCTAGTAGTAAGCCCGGCAGAAGGTAGGCAGCGCTCCACCCCCAGGTTACCCACCAGACTGCATCAGTGGTAACAGGCTCCTTCACAACAGCGGGTATGCCGAAGTGGCCTCCCAGGTACTTCGGTATGAGCGACAGCGTGAGCAATCCGCCTACGATGCCGAAGATCCACCAGGGCAGAGCTTCACGGCGATGCACATGTCCGGCTCCATCTGCTTCAGATTTGAAGATCAACACCGCACGGGAAGGGGTCATGGTGATGGCATTGATCGCCGAGATCACCGTCGAGACAGCGATGGTCACCGCAAACTGACGGAAGAACTGTCCGGTGATGCCCCCCATGAAGGCACAGGGCACAAAGACGGCACACAACACCAGAGCCACCGCCACGATGGGTCCGGTCACTTCGTCCATCGCCTTGATCGTAGCGGTGCGAACGTCGTAGCCCTTGGCCAGCATGCGTTCGATGTTCTCCAACACGACGATGGCATCATCCACTACGATGCCGACCGCCAGTACCAGCCCGAACAGCGAGATGTTGTTCAAGCTGAACCCCACCAAAGACATGATGGCAAAGGTGCCGATGATCGAAACCGGCACGTCGATCATCGGCAGGATCATCGCCTTCCAGTCTTGCAGGAAGATCAGAACCACCAGAGCAACCAGGGCTACCGCTTCGAGCATGGTCGTGACCACATCCATCACCGATTCGCGGATGAAGGGCGTGGTGTCGTATCCGATGACGTAGTCGAGACCATCGGGGAACCTGGTTTTGAGTTCTTCCATCTTCTTGCGAACCGCATCTGCCACATCAAGTGCGTTCGTGCCGGGTAACTGAAAGACTCCCAGCCCTACCGTAGGACGGCCATCGAAGGTGCTCGATGAGTTGTAATTAGCGGCGCCTCGTTCCACACGGGCAACGTCTTTCAAACGCACCACAGCAGCCGAGGGACGGCTCGGACCTTGAATGGATGCAGCAACACTCGAAAGCCCACTGCCTCCCGGAATGCTCGGGTCACTGGAGATCGAAAGCCCGGCCATCGTTCCATCATCCATGGAGCCGCCGGTGGCATTGGCGCTCGATACTGTAGTAGTCGCTCCGCCCCCGGCTGCGCCGCCGCCCGCAGTCGTGCCTCCGCCAACGCTGGTGGCTCCTCCTCCGGTCGCTGCGCCGCCTGCCGTATTGTTGGGGACATCAGAATTGGAGGTGGAGGTCGAACTGGAGGAAGTTGCTGAACTGCTCAATCCATCGTCCATCGGTATGCTCGATATTGCCGATTTGGAAGAGGGTTTGACCGCCATCGTTGATTGCTGTGTGGGCGGTCGGGTTTGGGCGACCTTGATGATGATTTCGCCGAACTGCTCCGGATCTTTCAGGCGTCCCAGCGTCGTGACCGGCAACTGTACGCTCTGTCCTGGCACCGACGGCGGCTGGCCGATCTGCCCGACTGGTGCATCGAGATTCTGGCTGCGGATCGCGGCAGCGACATCGACCGCTGTCAAACTCCTCGACGCCAGCTTCTGCGGATCGAGCCAAGTCGCGGATGCTGTAGTCTCGCTGACCCTGGATATTAATGTCGGAAACGCCTTCGACACGCAGCAGTTCATCCTTGATGTTGATGGAGGCATAGTTGCTGATGAAGATGTCGTCGTAGACTTCCTTGGGCGAAAAGAAGTTCACGATCATCAGCATGTCGGGCGTTTTCTTGCGGATCGTGATGCCCTGGTTCTGCACTTCGGTGGGCAACTGTGGCATGGCCAATGTGACACGGTTCTGCACCATGACCAGGGCAGTCTTCAGATCAACGCCGATGTCAAAGGTCACAGTCAGCGAATAGGTGCCGTCGTTGCCCATCTGCGAGGACATGTACAACATGCCCGGCACGCCATTGACCTGCTGTTCAATCGGGGCGGCCACCGTATCAGCCACGACCTGGCTGCTCGCTCCGGGGTAACTGATCGAGATCGACACGCCGGGCGGCGTGATGCGGGGGTACTGAGCCACCGGAAGATAAAAGAGCGCGATCCCGCCGATCAACGTGATCACAATCGATAGCACGGTGGCAAAGATGGGCCGGTCGATGAAGAAACGCGAGATCATCTGATCCCCTTAGCGTTTGGTTTTCTCGGCGGGAGGCGTCTTTCGAGCAGGGGCAGTTGAATTCGTCTTGGACTTCTCTTCTGGTGGAGCGTCATTGCTGATAGTTCTGAGAGGATTCGGCATCGTGATCAATTCCGTTTTCACCTTCATGCGAGGGCGGACCTGTTGCAAGCCGCCCACGACGACCATATCGTCAGGATTCAAGCCTTCGGTGATGACACGTAAGCCATCTTCCTGCAGAGGCCCCGTCTGAATGCGTCGATTCTGCACCGTGTTCTCACCATCGACGACATAGACATACTTGTATCCTTGTTCCGAAGCGATGGCTCGATCAATGACCAGCAACGCGGGATGAGCCTGGCCGATGGGCAGACGTACCCTGGCAAACATTCCCGGTGAAATGAGCCGAGCGCCTACAGCAGGCTTGGGGTTGGGAAACTTGCCTCGCACCGAGATGCTGCCGGTAGTGGAGTTCACCTGGTTATTGACGAAGTCGATGGTTCCCTTATGGGGGTATCCTTCTTCTCCCTGCAACCCCATGAGTACGGGCACCACGCCATCTTGAGGTACCTTGATCTTGCCTTCATTGATGGCACGCCGCACTCGCAACAGCGTGGGCTCATCCATATCGAAATAGGTAAAGATAGGGTCGAGAGAAACAACCGTCGTCAACAGCGTCTGATCCTGGTTCACCAGATTGCCGAGCGTGAGGTAAGGCCGGCTGATCTGCCCGCTGATAGGGGAAAGCACTTTGGTGAAACTGAGGTTGAGTTTGTAGACTTCGGTGCTGGCCTGATACGCTTTGACTCGTGATTCCGCTTCCGCCACCCCGGCTCGGTCTTGATCGAGCTGCTGAAGACTGACAGCACCCGGAGTTTTGGCGATGTCCTGATCTCGTGCCAGGGTTGTCTTGGCCAGTTGCAACTGTGCCTGGTAGAGAGTGACTTGCCCTTCAGCCTGATCCAATTGGGCTTGATAAGGGCGAGGATCGATTTCAAAGAGCAGGTCGCCTGCTTTGACTTCGGAGCCTTCCTTGAAAGGAATCTTGATGAGGTAGCCGGTCACACGAGGCACGATATTCACAGCCTCGACAGCATCAGTCCGCCCGGTGAAGTCGACATAGTCGGTGATCTCCCGCTCCACCGGTTTGGCGATCGGCACAACCACGGTTTCGGGAGGAGCTACTTTGAGCGGAGCAGGACCACAACCTGCCATGGCTACAACAACAAACATTCCGGTAAATACAACACGAATGAACCGATTGCTCATCGACCTATCCTTCACAAAGGCGAGGAATGTCAACAGAAGCTATCTTAGAAAGATGAACTCTTCGAGGATCTTCCCTGGCGGGAGGTATGTCATCAGGCGGCTTATCGATCCTGGCATCCATGAGTTTGCTTTAAGCGAAGGTTGTGATATGCCCATGAGAACGAAGTTGACAAGAGGCAATCAGGACGTCGAGGGCAGGAGTTAGTCTGAATCCTTTTGGATGGTGTCCAACTTGAACGTATGATCGAAACAAAGTTGCAACGGTATCATCCTGATCTCAGAAAGTCACTCGTCGTCCTCCCTGCGGACACTCCTGTATTAGCTAAACGCTCTAACAGCTTGGAGAATTGGCAGCCTTGGACATAAACGATTACTTACAGGCTATCTTGCGACATCATCTATTTAGAGTGCAAGAACCACAGAATGGGCTGTAAACACTTCGCATTTCCACAAAAAGACTGAAAACAACGACATTATTGATGATATATCATGATCTAACCATAGACATATCGATTATCGATAATATAGTATTAGTCATAGAGGCCTTTGAGATGAGTGTTGAACGCCATTGCATGAGTGATCGCATCCGAAGGGAATTAGCCCGACGGATATTGGATGGTACGCTGCCAGCAGGGCAACGTCTGGTGGAGTTGAACATCGCCAAAGAGTTCGACACCAGTCAAACTCCCGTTCGTGAAGCATTGCGCGAATTAGAAACTCAACGACTGGTTGAATCAATCCCCTACCGTGGCACCCGGGTGCGGGGCATCAGTAAACAAGAAATGGCGGAAGCCTATGCTGTCCGAGGGGCGCTCGAAGAGTTTGCCGCACACCTTGCTGCGGTTCGACTGAAGGGCGATGTCACACACATCCGCGAGGCAGTGAAGGGTTTGCATCAAGCTGCTCATCAGAACGATATCGAGAGCTTTGCGAAGTGGAACATCGAGTTTCATCGTTCGATCGTGGCTGCTTCAGGTAATCGGGTGTTATTGCAAACTTGGGAGTCGCTCTCTTTTGAAACACGCATGCGTGTCAATCTCGCTCACATCAAACCCAACCTCCCTGAGCGAGCCGCTGAGCACGATCCCATTGCCGACGCACTCGAAGCAGGCGATGGCATCAAGGCCGGTGTTCTGCTGCGTACGCATGCTGAATCGTTCATGAAGTTCTGGGCTGATCCCACTTCACGTGAACCACGATGTGAGAAGGCCGCTCCAGTAGAAGACTTCGATTGTCCCATTATGGATGTGACCTACAAACCCCAATAAGTCCAATGGAAGAGAAGACGAAATAGCCCGGCAATGCATCGAGACATTCGGGAGTAACTGGCATGTGGATCGTTCGTCTGGCCCTCCGTCGTCCTTACACCTTCGTGGTGATGGCCATGCTGATCGCCATCCTCGGTGTGACCACGATCATGCGGATGCCAACGGACATCTTCCCTGAGATCGACATTCCCGTTGTGGTAGCCATCTGGACCTATACAGGAATCTCCCCTGACGAGATGGAAACCCGAATCGTCGGCAACTTCGAGCGTGTGCTCGTTTCGACTGTCAACGGAATCGAACATACCGAAAGCCAGTCGCTCAACGGCATCAGCATCGTGAAGATATTCCTGCAGCCGGGGGTGGATATCGATGGAGCGATCGCGCAGGTAGTGGCAACATCACAGACCGTGCTGCGCGCATGCCGCCCGGCATCTTTCCGCCCCTCGTGATGCGCTACAATGCTGCCAACGTTCCCATTCTGCAAGCCTCGCTCGGCAGCGATTCTCTTTCTGAACAGCAACTCTTCGATCAAGCGACCACCGGCCTTCGCCCCGGCATGGCTACCGTGCCCGGTGCCCAAATTCCATACCCGTATGGCGGAACCGTTCGTCAGATCATGGTCGATATCGACCCGGAAAAACTCTACGCCTGGAAACTCTCCGCCGCTGATGTTTCCAATGCTGTCAATGCACAAAACCTGATCCTTCCCTCCGGTACCGCCAAGATCGGCAACCAGGAATACAACGTCCGGCTCAACAGCAGCCCGGAAATCGCCGCAGCCATCGCTGATCTACCCATTAAATCGGTCGGCACTCGCACCATCTACATTCGAGACGTCGCCACCGTTCGTGATGGTTACGTGCCTCAAACCAACATCGTTCGGGTGGATGGCAAGCGCGGCGTATTGCAGCCCATCCTCAAATCGGGTGCTTCTACACTTGATATTGTTGATGGCGTCAAGGCTCGTCTACCGAGTGTTTTGGCGACTTTGTCGGAAGAGCTCAAAATCACTTTACTGTCCGATCAATCGATCTTTGTAAGGGGAGCGATTCATGGCGTGCTCATCGAAGCTGCCATTGCCGCCGGGCTGACCGGAATGATGATCCTGCTGTTCCTGGGTTCCTGGCGAAGCACTCTGATTGTCGTCATCTCCATTCCACTTTCCATCCTCGTCTCCATTTTGATCCTCTACGGTCTGGGACAAACGCTCAACATCATGACCCTTGGCGGCATGGCCTTGGCTGTCGGGATATTAGTCGATGATGCCACTGTCGAGATCGAAAACATCCACCGCAATCTGCATCAGGGGAAACGACTGGTGCCGGCGATTCTCGATGGTGCTCAACAGATTGCGACGCCTGCGTTCGTTGCCACGCTCTGTATCTGCATCGTGTTTGTCCCTGTGGCGTTCATCAGCGGCGCTGCCCGGTCTCTTTTCACCCCGATGGCCATGGCCGTCGTCTTTGCCATGCTCACCAGTTATCTCTTGAGCCGAACCCTGGTCCCCACCATGGTGCATTATCTCTTAGCTGGAGAAGTCGAACTCTACGGTGGCAAATCAGAAACGGGCGAAGTACACAAACCTGTCAAAGCCAATCCCATTTGGCGGTTCCATGAAGGCTTCAATGTGCTTTTCAACAAGTTCCGCGACTTCTATGGATATTGTCTGGCTTGGGCACTGGGACATCGTGCTATCGTTCTGGCCCTGTTCCTTTTGTTGGCCATTGCCTCAGCGGCACTGTTTCCTTTCATCGGTCGAGACTTCTTCCCCAGTGTCGATTCGGGCCAGATACGGCTACATGTGAGGGCACCAGCAGGCACTCGTATAGAAGAAACCGAACGCTATTTCACCAAAGTCGATCAGGCTATTCGAGAGATAATTCCCTCCGGCGAGATCGATACGATGATCGATAACATCGGCATCCCAAACAGTGGTATCAACCTCGCTCTCAGTGATGGTGCCTTGATGTCCTCCGCTGAGGGCGAGATCCTGATCACGCTTTCAGAGCATCACGGTGCGACAGGTGGAGTATGTACGCAAGATGCGTGAAGAACTGCCCATTCGCTTCCCTGATCTGGTCTTTTTCTTTCAGCCGCCTGACATCATTACCCAGGTGTTGAACTTCGGATTGCCTGCCCCGATCGATATCCAGATCGTGGGTCCGCGTTCCAATCAGGAAAAGAACCGGCTCATCGCCCAACAGATACGGGATCGGGTAGCTCAGATTCCTGGTGCAGTGGACGCTCACCTGCAGCAGGTGCCTCTCACGCCTGAGCTTTTGATCAATACTGATCGAACGCTCCTCAGCCAGCTGCGATTGACCCAGCGTGATGTCGCCAACGATGTGCTGGTCTCGCTCAGCTCCAGCGGCCAGTCTGCCCCGAATTACTGGCTCGATCCCAAGTCGGGCGTACAGTATCCGCTCGCAGTGCAGACGCCGCAACGCAAGATCGATACGGTCAGCGCCCTGAACAACACCTCGATCACTCCTTCGGGTGAAACAAACAACCCGCAGTTGTTGGGAAACCTGGCTAACATCCATCGTGGATCCGGCCCCACCAACGTCACCCACTACAACATCGCCCTCAGCTTCGATGTGCTGGCTAATGTTCAAGGGGCCGATCTGGGGCGGGTTTCCAACGCTGTCGATGCACTGCTCGACGAAATACGCCCCACCTTGCCTCGTGGTACGACCATTGCCGTACGCGGCCAGGTGCAGAGCATGAACACCTCGTTTCGTGGTTTGAGCTTCGGGCTGATCTTCGCCGTCCTTCTGGTCTATCTGCTGATGGTCGTCAACTTCCAATCGTGGCTTGATCCGATGATCATCCTCATGGCTCTTCCGGGGGCGATCTGCGGCATCCTGTGGATGCTGTTTGTGACCGGCACGACGATCAATGTTCCCTCCCTGATGGGAGCGATTATGTGCATCGGCGTGGCAACTGCCAACTCGATTCTGCTGATCACCTTCGCCAACGATCTTCGCAAAGAAGGCAGGAACGCCCACGACGCTGCCTGGGCAGCCGGCGTGACTCGATTGCGTCCCGTGATTATGACGGCCCTCGCCATGATTCTGGGCATGTTGCCCATGTCTCTGGGGTTAGGGGAGGGCGGAGAACAGAACGCGCCACTGGGAAGGGCAGTCATCGGCGGCCTTTCGATGGCGACCTTCGCCACGCTTTTCTTCGTCCCGATCATGTACAGCTTGCTTCGACATAAGCCACCACATCGCAACGATGAACTCGAGAATCTTGAACAGGCGGTGACCGCATGAGCACGACAGTACGGAGTTTATCACTTGTCCCCAGCAATGCTTCCGATGAACGTGTTCGACCGATGGAGCACCAGTCTCAAGCAACTCATTCCGGGGATGACATCGGTGCTCCCCCACCCACGCCTCGGCCCCGGCTGATCTGGCTGGCACTGTTGGTGCTGTTCATCGGTGCCGGCGTAGTCGGTCTGTTTCTTCTGGGCTGGCTGCCCAAGGCCCGGCAGGAAAAGGCGCTGGCTGCACAGTCGGAGAAGGTGAAGTCCTCGGTGCCGGTCGTCATGGTGGTGCATCCCCGGCCTTCTCCGCCGCTCAGCGTGGTCCAGTTGCCCGGCGATGTGCAGGCACTGGAAGAAACCACCATCTACCCGCGCACCAGCGGCTACATGAAAAAATGGCTCGTGGACATTGGCGATGAGGTGAAAGAAGGGCAACTGCTCGCCGAAATCGATGCTCCCGAAGTCGATCAGGAGTTCCGACAGGCGGAGGCTACACTGCTTCAACTGCGTGCCAAGTTGTTGACAGCCCAGACCAATCTCAAGCTCGCTGAAGTGACGTTACAGCGATATGAAGCGCTGCCAAAAGAAGCAGTTACCAAGCAGGAACTCGATGAGTTCCGAGCCAAGACCGATAACGCCAACTCGGCTATCAAGGTCTCTGAAGCAGACATCGCTGCCGGCGAGGCTAACATGAAAAGGATCAAGGAACTACAGTCCTTTTCTAAGATCACTGCGCCCTTTCCCGGCACCATCACCGCTCGCAACATCGAACTTGGCCATCTAGTCACCTCAGGCAACGGCTCTTCGCAATCGCTCTTTCAGATAGCAAAGACCGGAACTGTAAGAGTTTTTCTCAACATCCCCCAAATGTACTCCTCAGGGATCAAGCAGGGACAGTCTGCCGAACTCGTGGTAAGAGAAATGCCCAACCGCAAATTCATCGGCAAGATCACCCGCACTGCCCGCGCGATTGATCCGATCACTCGAACCTTGCGCACCGAAGTGCAGGTTCCCAATGAAGACCATGCGCTATTGACCGGCTCTTATGTTCAAGTACGCCTCAACGTGGCACGGGAGAATCCTCCCGTCCTCATCCCCGCCTCTGCGCTCATCTTCAATTCCGATGGCACCCGGGTAGCTCTACTTCGTGATGACAAGCACGTACACCTGCAACCTGTTCATGTCGAGGGCGACCTTGGGGCTGATGTCGGAATTGCAACGGGCCTCACCACGAAGGATCAGGTAGTCGTCAATCCCGGCGACTCCCTGGCCGAGGGCGCCCAGGTCGAAGTGAAGGCCAAGGCGGGCAGTGGTCAAGTCAAACCAAAGTAGAGGGGAAAGGGGCACTGTTGGGGTGGCTACCTTTGATATGGGCCCGCTCTGAAACTGATATCTCTGAGTTGGATCACGACAGAAGCTTCAACAGAACATCCAACTCCACAGGTTTCACCAGGTGACTGTTGAAACCGGCAGACTTAGTTTTCTGTTTGTCTTCCTCCTGCCCCCAGCCTGTCAGGGCAACCATCATGATATCTCTGGCCCATTCATTCTCACGGATGCGTCGGCATGCCTCGTAACCATCTAACTTCGGCATGCCGATATCAAGAAGTATGACGTCGGGGCGTATGGAGGCAGCAGAAGTTACCGCTGCCAGTCCGTCGTATGCGGTAAAGGTCTCGTTCCCAATCATCTTGAGCAGCGAAGCCAGGCTATCAGCTGAATCAACATTATCATCAACCACGAGAATACGGCGTGATTTTCTCGCTCCTTGCTCAATGTTGCCGGGCATCTGAGTTGATGGAATGGTGTTGATAAGAATTGGGAGACGCACCACAAACTCGCTCCCCAAGCCCTTGCCGGCACTGTTGACTTCGACGGTGCCGTGATGCATCCCCACGAGATTCTTAACCAACGATAAGCCGATCCCCAAGCCGCCGGCTGTTCTCTCCAGCGTTGAATCGAACTGAACAAACATTTCGAAGATGCGTGGGAGTTGATCAGCATCAATCCCTTTTCCATTATCTCGAACACGAATCACTGCCTGCTCATTTTCCTGGGCGAGTGACAGTCCGATGCGACCGCCTTTGACAGTGAACTTACTGGCGTTATTGAGCAGATTGCCCACCACTTGTGCCAGTCGTATTGGATCGCCATGGACGAAGATAGGTTGCTGCGTAAGAGTAACGGTAAATTCATGATCCTTTTCTTGCATGAAGGTCTTTGCCGCTTCGACTGCATGATAAATCGGCGAAGCCAGTTCTATACGACTTAAACGAAGCTCAATCTTGCCTCGGGTGATGCGGCTGATATCGAGCAGATCGTCCACCAGGCGAACCATCTGAGCCAACTGGCGTTCCATCATTTCCGATGTCGAAGCAACGATTCCCGAGTCTGTGCCTTTCAATCGTAATATCTGCACAGCATTGCGAATGGGGGCCAGAGGATTCCGAAGCTCGTGGGCCAGCATGGCCAGGAATTCGTTCTTACGATTGTCAGCTTCCTGGAGGGCCTCTGTCCGATCCGAGACTCGCTTTTCCAGTGTTTCGTTCAGTTCACGCAGGCGTTCTTCGACACGACCTCGTTCCGCTATCTCAGCGATTAAGGCGTGGTTCGCTGAACCGAGTTCCTTTCGCTTCCGGTTCAGATCCGCGAATACCGCCACCTTGGAACGAAGGATGCTGGGGTTGACCGGCTTATGGAGATAGTCCACGGCACCAGTATCGTAACCTTCCAGTTTGTGCTGATCTTCCTGGTAATAAGCCGTGAGGAAGATGATGGGCACACGCGATGTTTTCTTTCGTTCCTTGATCATCTGAGCCAACTCGAAACCGGTCATGCCGGGCATGCGGATATCGAGAATAATCAAGGCGAAGTCTTCCGAGACAAGGGACAAGAGTGCTTGGTCGGCGGTTTCAGCTCGGACAAGTCGATAGCTGGGATCGTCGAGGATCGATTCAAGAACAGTGAGGTTTTTCGGCTCATCGTCAACAATCAGGATGTTGATTCGGTCAGCGCTAGCCGCTGACCCGCCATGATTCACCGTAGAGAAGGTCGTGTCCGCACTCATGGGAGCCCCACTTCAGCCTTGCAATCGATTATACATTATTCATAGGGGGTTAGCGGAATAACCACACTCGCATCAGCGAAACGAGTTGATCGCTGTTCACCGGCTTGGCAATGTAGTCGCTGGCACCGGCATCGAGACACTTCTCGCGATCTCCCTTCATCGCTTTAGCCGTCAGTGCCAGGATCGGAAGCGTTCTGAACTTGGCGACGTTGCGTATCTCACGCATTGTTTCATACCCATCCATTTCCGGCATCATGATGTCCATCAGAACAATGCTGATATCAGAGCTATTGTGAAGTATCTCGATGGCTTGTCGGCCGTTGGTGGCGCTGAGAACCTCCATCTCATGGTTTTCCAGTAACGATGCCAGAGCAAAAATGTTACGGGCATCGTCATCGACCACCAGCACCTTGCGTCCTCGAAGCACTTCCTTGGAGTTATGAAGCCTCTCGAGCATCTTCTGTTTCTCCATCGGCAGATCGGTCACAATCCGATGGAGAAAGAGAGCTGTTTCATCCAGAAGCCGCTCCGGCGACTGCACATCCTTCAGGACAATGCTCCTTGCCAGCGCTTTGAGTTTAGACTGCTCTTCCTTGCTCAAGTCCTTACCGGTAAAGACAACCACCGGCACGTTGGCGAGCGAAGGCGAAGCGTGCATCTTGTTGAGCAGATCAAAGCCTGTCATATCGGGCAGTCGCAGATCGAGGACGACGCAGTCATAGGTTTGAGACTGTAGAGCATCCATCGCTTCACTACCGGTAGACGCCGTGACTATTTCAATGTCATGGTTGCCGATCAGTTCGACGATGGACTGTCTCTCGATATCGTTGTCTTCGATAACCAACAGGCGTTTGGTGCGTGGAGCGGTGAAGTTCTTGATGCGATCAAAGGCCGCTTCCAATCCCTCAGTAGTGGAAGCTTTCACCAGGTAGGAAAACGCGCCATGCGCCAACCCATGATGGCGTTCTTCTTCCAGGCTCACGATCTGCACCGGAATGTGACGAGTAGCGGGATCGAGTTTAAGTTGATTGAGCACCGTCCAGCCCAGCATATCAGGGAGGAAGATGTCCAATGAGATGGCGGCAGGGTGGAATTGTCGAGCCAGTGAAAGACCCATGGCTCCCTTGGTGGCGACAATTCCCTTGAAACCCTTGTCACGAGCCAGGCCCAGAAGTATTCGCGCGTAATGAGGATCATCTTCAATAATCAGCAGACTGAGGTCGTTATCACCGATAGAGCCGCGATCATCTTCGATGATCTCCTCACGGGAGATGGGCAATACCGAGAGTTCTCGTGCTCCAGCCGTTGGCGAATGGGTATTAGATGTGGGCCTGGTACTGTTTTGCCCCGTGTAATGTACAGGCAGGAAGAGGGTAAAAGTGCTGCCCTGGCCATGAACACTATTGAGCTTGATTTCGCCTCCAAGTAACAGTGCCAACTCCCTGCTGATCGCCAGCCCCAGGCCGGTTCCGCCATACTTACGGGAAGTACCCGCGTCGGCTTGCTGGAAGGCTTCAAAGATAATCCTCTGTTTGTCAGGGGCGATGCCGATACCAGTGTCTTCGACAGCAAAGGAGACTACCTGATTGGCCTTGCTGAGGATCGGGTGATCGACCGTCCAGCCTTGAGTCGCCAGGCCGACTCGTACATCGACATGGCCATGAGCAGTAAACTTCACTGCGTTCGACAGCAGGTTCTTCAGTATCTGCAAGAGACGCTTCGGGTCGCTGTCGAGCGAAGGCGGCAGACTATCCGAGAAGTAGACATGGAAGGGCAGATTCTTCGCTTCAGCCACGTGGCGGAAGTTACGGTCGATGTTGTCACGAAGGCCGGGGAAGGGAATCTCTTCGACTTCCACGGTGACCGTGCCTGATTCGATCTTCGAGAGATCGAGGATGTCGTTGATGAGGTGAAGGAGATCCGAGCCGGAGGAGTTGATGTTTCGGGAAAACTCGATCTGCTTTCCGGAAAGGTTGCCCGGTGCGTTCTCAGCCAACTGCTGACTGAGGATGAGAATGGAATTGAGCGGAGTGCGCAGCTCATGCGACATGTTCGCCAGGAACTCCGACTTGTACTTCGAAGTCAGCGCCAGTTCAGCCGCCTTTTCCTCAAGAGCATGACGGGCCTGCTCGACCTCGGCGTTTTTCCTCTCGACCTCGGCGTTTTGCTCAGCAAGCAATCGGGCCTTGGTCCCCAACTCCTCGTTCGTGTTTTGGAGTTCGCTTTGCCGAGATTGTAGCTCTGCTGTCAGTTGCTGTGACTGCGTGAGCAATCCCTCGGTGCGCATCGTGGACTCGATAGTGTTAAACACAGCACCGATGCTTTGTGTCAACAGATCGAGGAACGTGAGATTGATATCCGTAAAGGGGTGCAGTGTCGCCAGTTCGATGACCGCCTTTGTCTGGCCTTCAAAGAGGACAGGTAGCACCACAATGCTCACCTTGTGTGCCTGGCCTAAACTGGAGCTGATAGTGATAAACTCGGGTGGGACATCAGTCAGCAGGATACGCTTCTTTTCGACGGCACACTGCCCAGCTAGTCCTTCTCCCAATTCCAGCGTCTCTCGCAAAAGTTTGTCCTTACCCCCGTAACTGGAGAGCAGCTTGAGCTCCGTATCGTGCCGGTCTCCTCCGAGATGGTAAATGGTGCTTTGGTAGGCTTTCACCAGGGGAGTCAGTTCGCTGAGCAGCATCCGACCCACCATGTTGAGTTCACGCTGGCCTTGCAGCATGCTGGTGAACTTGGCGAGGTTCGTCTTCAACCAATCCTGTTCCCTATTACGCTCGGTGGTTTCACGCAGATTAAAGATCATCGTGTTGATGTTGTCTTTAAGCTCAGCTACTTCGCCACGAGTCTCCACTTGAATGGAACGGGTAAGATCGCCCTTGGTCACTGCAGTGGCTACCTCAGCAATGGCTCGCACCTGGGTAGTCAAGTTGGCTGCAAGCAGGTTCACGTTACCAGTCAGGTCTTTCCAGGTTCCTGCCGCTCCAGGCACGTTAGCCTGTCCACCGAGTCGTCCATCAACGCCGACTTCGCGAGCGACATTGGTGACCTGATCGGCAAAAGTGGCCAGGGTATCAGTCATGTTGTTGATCGTATCTGCTAGAGCCGCCACCTCGCCTTTGGCCTGCACAGTCAGTCGTTGACTCAAGCTGCCGTTTGCCACAGCGGTTACCACTTTAACAATGCCGCGAACCTGCTCCGTAAGGTTAGACGCCATGAAATTGACGTTATCGGTGAGATCCTTCCATGTGCCACCCACGCCGGCAACCTGTGCCTGACCGCCCAGCTTTCCTTCAGTACCCACTTCACGTGCCACACGGGTCACTTCGCCGGCGAACGAGTTGAGCTGATCGACCATGGTGTTAATGGTGTTTTTCAGTTCGAGGATTTCGCCCTTCACATCAACAGTGATCTTTCTGTTGAGATCGCCACGTGCCACCGCAGTCGTTACTTCAGCTATGTTGCGAACCTGGGCCGTGAGATTGGCCCCCATCGTATTGACAGAGTCAGTAAGGTCCTTCCAGGTTCCTGCCACACCGGGCACCACCGCTTGCACACCAAGTCGGCCTTCCGTTCCCACCTCACGGGCCACACGGGTTACTTCTGAAGCAAACGATCGAAGCTGCTCCACCATCGTGTTGATGGTTTCCTTGAGCTGCAGGATTTCTCCACGCACATCAACGGTGATCTTCTTGGAAAGATCTCCGTTGGCGACAGCAATAGTGACATCGGCAATATTGCGTACCTGGGCGGTGAGGTTGGAAGCCATCGAGTTGACGTTGTCTGTCAGGTCTTTCCACGTTCCAGCTACGCCAGGCACCGTTGCCTGCCCCCCCAACTTGCCGTCTGTTCCTACTTCACGTGCCACACGGCTGACTTCCGCCGCAAACGATCGCAACTGGTCCACCATCGTGTTGATGGTTTCCTTGAGCTGTAGAATCTCGCCGCGCACGTCGACTGTGATTTTCTTGGATAAGTCGCCGCTGGCCACAGCTATGGTGACTTCAGCGATGTTGCGAACCTGATTCGTCAAGTTGTTTGCCATCGAATTGACGTTGTCCGTCAGATCTTTCCAGGTACCTGCCACGCCGGGCACCGCCGCCTGCCCACCGAGCTTGCCATCCGTGCCCACCTCACGGGCCACACGACTCACCTCGCCGGCAAAGGCATTCAATTGATCTACCATCGTGTTCATGGTGTCTTTGAACTGCAAGATCTCACCCTTCACCTCCACGGTGATCTTGCGGCTGAGGTCGCCTCTGGCGATAGCGGTCGCCACATCGGCAATGTTACGAACCTGGCCTGTCAGATTAGACGCCATGAAGTTCACATTGTCGGTGAGATCTTTCCAGGTTCCCGCGACGCCAGGAACCGCTGCCTGTCCCCCAAGCTTGCCTTCGGTTCCTACTTCACGGGCCACACGAGTCACTTCTGAAGCGAAACCGTTCAACTGATCGACCATCGTGTTAATGGTGTTCTTCAGCTCGAGAATCTCTCCCTTCACATCTACAGTGATCTTTCGTGATAGATCACCCTTGGCGACGGCGGTGGTTACTTCGGCGATGTTACGAACTTGCGAAGTCAGATTGTTCGCCATCGCATTGACCGAGACGGTAAGATCCTTCCATGTACCGGCGACTCCACGAACTTCAGCTTGTCCGCCCAGTTCCCCTTCAGTGCCCACTTCACGGGCCACTCGAGTCACTTCTGAAGCGAATCCATTCAACTGGTCCACCATCGTGTTGATGGTGTTTTTCAGCTCAAGAATTTCACCCTTCACATCAACGGTGATCTTCTTGGAAAGATCGCCATTGGCCACAGCCGTGGTCACTTCAGCGATGTTGCGGACCTGGCCCGTGAGATTCGACGCCATGAAATTGACATTGTCAGTGAGATCCTTCCAAGTACCTGCCACGCCGCGCACTTCCGCCTGTCCGCCGAGCTTGCCTTCGGTTCCCACTTCGCGGGCGACACGAGTCACTTCCGATGCAAACCCGTTGAGTTGATCAACCATCGTGTTGATGGTATTTTTCAGCTCAAGGATTTCGCCCTTCACATCGACGGTGATCTTGCGGGAAAGATCGCCTTTGGCCACAGCCGTAGTAACCTCGGCGATGTTGCGCACCTGGCCGGTCAAGTTGGAAGCCATCGAATTGACCGAGTCAGTCAGATCCTTCCAGGTGCCTGCTACACCGCCCACCTGTGCCTGCCCACCAAGCTTGCCTTCCGTGCCCACTTCACGTGCTACTCTCGTCACTTCCGAAGCGAAACCATTTAACTGATCGACCATCGTGTTGATGGTTTCCTTGAGTTCAAGAATCTCACCCTTCACATCGACTGTGATCTTGCGGGACAAATCTCCGCGAGCCACAGCCGTCGTCACCGTGGCAATGTTACGCACCTGGGCAGTCAGATTGGTAGCCATGGCGTTGACTGAATCAGTGAGATCCTTCCAGGTTCCCGCTACGCCGGGCACCACCGCTTGACCACCTAAGCGGCCATCTGTACCGACCTCTCTTGCCACTCGTGTTACTTCAGATGCGAACGATCGTAACTGGTCCACCATCGTATTGATGGCTTCTTTCAGCTGAAGAATCTCGCCACGCACATCGACCGTAATTTTTTTGGAGAGATCGCCGTTGGCGACAGCAATAGTCACATCGGCAATGTTGCGCACCTGGGCCGTGAGGTTGCCGGCCATCTGATTCACCGATTCCGTGAGATCCTTCCATACTCCTGAAACTCCTTTTACCTTTGCCTGCCCTCCGAGCTTGCCCTCAGTTCCCACTTCACGGGCCACTCGAGTTACTTCGGATGTGAAGACGGAGAGTTGCTCGATCATAGAGTTGACGAGCTTGGCTGAGCGCAGGAACTCTCCTTTCAAAGGTCGCCCATCCACCTCAAGGTCCATCGACTGAACCAGATCACCTTTGGCTACTGCGCCGATCGTTCGTGCCACATCCGTCGTCGGTCGAACCAGATCATCTAAGAGAGTATTCAACGAATCGATTTTCGAAGCCCAGCCGCCTACAGCACCTGGAACGGACATGCGCTGTTTGAGCCTGCCTTCTTTTCCAACACTTGTACTCAAGCGAATCACTTCATCGTTAATCCGGGCTTCATGGGAGATGGTCTGGTTAAATGCCTCCGCTATTCTTCCATCGGTGCCGGCCCAATCGCCAGGTAGCCGAACGGAAAAATTACCATCACGGAAGGCGAGAATCGCTGAAAGAATGTGGCGTGAACGTGCCTCTGCTGCAAACGAGGAAGAATCTTGTGAGTGATAAACTTCATCCTTGGATTTGACTAACACCGCTGACTTGGCGTGATTGCCATTAGCCAGGGAAGAATCTGTTTGGTCGGAGGAGCTCTGTGTTCTTTTCATGGTTTCCCACGTTTCACTTGGATTGATGCAGCCTCATTGGAAGGCGATGGAATTCGGCGAGTCAGTTATAGTCCGTCAATTGGATACCTTTATCATTCCCATTGGAACTACTGCTTCTATTCTGTGCCGATGGGTTAGCCTTTCGCAACAGAAAACTAAAGATGCTCAACACTAAGCGAGAAGAGCCAGCTAACGCAATCTGCCCTTTGTTGCTCTGGGCTGCGTCCCCATCTGTCATTCACTCGATTAAAGTAATCAAAACAACCTGGCTGCGATTTAATTAGGTGCATTAATCATGCCGAACATTCCGTGCCCAATGGATGGCACGCTGTTCGCTCCAATTCAAAAATGTCCGAGGAATTAACAGGGAGCGAGATATGTTCAATGCCATGAGGAAAGCCTGAAAATCATGAAAGGTTGAGTCCTCAAAGGCATGAAGTGCGCAGTAGTGAGAATCTGATTGCGCAACCGCTCCCAAGGCCATTTCTGCCCCAGATCGATGGGAGAATACTGTGCTTACTTCAAACCAAGGTTACGACGCAGTCTATTCGCCCCCTCGTTCCATAAGGGTTCTTTGCGTCGATGACAATCACGACATTGCTGACTCTACGGCGACCTTTTTGCGTCTCTTCGGCTTCGAAGCCATGGCTTGTTATGATGGCATCACTGCTCTGACAGTAGCCCCTAAGTATGTACCAAATATCTTCTTCATCGATTTAACGATGCCAGGAATGGAAGGCGATGAGCTTGTCATCCGGCTTAGAGAGGAATGTAACTGGCAACCGAAGCTTTTTGTTGCTGTCACTGCCATGACTCATGATGCAGCCCAGGAACGAATCAAAAAAGCAGGCTTCCATCTCCATTTAGTCAAACCCGTAGATCCTTACACACTGGTGGGAGTAGTCAACGCGTTGTGCCGCCTGGGAAGCCCCGAAGCCACCGCTAAGGAAATCAATAAGGACTAGTGATCTCAGGGGAGTAATGCGATGCACATCGATTGGAAAGCTGTCTTCGTACCAGAAATCTCACTCCTTGAACTGATTCTTCGTGGCAGCTTGATGTACTTGCTCCTGTTTGCTTTGTTGCGCTACTTCCTGCGAAGGCAGCAAGGAACCATGAGTGTCATGGATTTGCTGCTCATGGTCCTCATAGCTGATGCCTCGCAGAACGCGATGGCTGGTGGATACAAGTCTGTCCCGGAAGGCTTGGTCCTCTGCGGGACAATCATGGCTTGGAGTTTCTTGCTCGATTGGCTGAGTTATCGTTATCCAGCGGTTCGCAAATGGCTCGAACCACCACCGTTAGCGCTCATCCGTGACGGTCAGTTGCAGCGTCGCCATCTGCGTCAGGAGATGATCACCGAGGAAGAATTGAAAAGCCATCTTCGACAGCAAAACGTGGAAGACTACAACCAGGTCAAGCTTTGCTATCTCGAACCGGATGGCCAGATCAGTGTCATCAAATGGGCATGATACCTCAGGCTCGATCCTTGAGGTCATGAACTCCTGACATCTTGGCACAATGGGCACAGCAGAAGATTGTTCCATTCTCTTCCACACCATGACCTATGATCTTGCAACTGCAATGTTTACAGGTAGGTGCCAACGCATGAATGGCACACTCAAGAGAATCGAACACATACTCTGCACCAGCTTTAAGCACTGTAAATGATTTATCGTAGTCGTTTCCACAGGTATAGCACTTTGGCATCGTCAGACTCCATGAGTAAAGCCCTGTGTTTAAGATTTAGCAACTGGCATGCCGCGAGAGCTGCTTGAATATCAGGTTTGAATTGCATCGATTGGCACGATTACTGCGATTGTCTGGTCAACCAAAACACTGGAGAATCAAGGATGCCAGCTACACTCGAACTCACTCGGCCCAGTGCGAAGTTTACCCCCACCATTCAGCAGGGCCGAAAGCTCTCCCACGAAGATTTTCGGGATGCTTGTCTGTTCGGTGCTAACTCCAGTTTGCTTCATCATGGCACCTTTGATGAAGTGGAAGAGAATCTGCATGAGATTTGGGATGATCTTCTCGGCCCAACCATCCTCGAGTGGTCTGAAGTTAAGGAAGTTGTTGGTAAAGCCTATTCACAAGGTCACTTGAGTAGGCAAAAGCCGCAATTTCAAGATTAGAGAATGAATGCGAATGATCACGCCCAATACTGAGCATTAATGTGCTCAGAGTATCTGTTGTTACTGTTTTCCCCGATTGAGAATCATTAATACTTCACTGGCGTTCTTGTTCGACCAGGTATTGTCTTCTGTCTTCAGGAGTTTGGGAGCCCTGCTCAGCTTCTGCCTCGACCTTTCCCTCCTTTTTGCCCGAGTTGTACATGGAGATTCCAATGACAACTGCAACGACACCAGCTACGATGGCGACGGCAAACCATTTTCAAGAGTAGACATGACAGAACCTCCAGGCCTATTTGTTTGTTAATCTCTGACCCAGGCAGGAAAGGTGAGCACTCCATCAGTTGACCGGTCATACACTTCCTGCTCATCTAGATCCTCATCAGCATCTGCCAGGGTTACGTATTCTGAGTGGGACAAAGAGCGCACCCACTTTTCCGGTGGATACGATGGGGGATCATGGGATTGGCAATATCGCCGGGGAAACGCAGTTCCGGCGATGATTCCACTTCTCGTTCGAGATGGGCTTTACGGTGACTGGGTTTGCGTGACATATTTTGTTTCCTCTAAAGAAGCAGCTGATATCTAAAGTGGCAATTGATGTGCCAATTTGGTGCACTTCCTAGCTTCAACTGGAGATGTTCTTCAACATTCTCTGCTACAGACCTTCGACGGTCGATACCGTATTTTGGCTGATTGCCTGATGGTATTGGCCCATGGATATGTTTCTTGCTCATGGCATGATCCTTACAACAAAAAAGTGAAGCACGTGAACTAGGCACCCAACGCCATATGCGGGCTAAACAACTCGCGTCCATAGGCACTGACCTGGTCGTACAGTGAAGGGCGATTTTCGCAAATCCATAACTCGCCAACATGTTCAGTGGTAGGCGAATCCATTTCAGCCCAGTGTACCCAGCACCATTCGCCGTGCCGGGCAACAACGATACCCTGTCGCTGCCCATTTTTATCGGTGACAGTGGTATCAACAGGATCAACTTCGTGCAATTGGCGCATCGACATGCTCAAGCTCCTGTAGAACGGTTCTCAATGGTGACAGTGTCTTTCTCGAGGAACTTCGCGACTCTCTCGACCACCAAGAGAGTGCAGGCCAACAGTAGAAAGAGAACGAAATAAGTAATCATAGTGTGGTTCATCGCAAGAACCGTGCCACTATCCAGATAACAATGCTCCAGAGTGGTAAAAGCGAACTAGCAAGGCATGAGAATTTCATTCGCTTAGTAAGTCTGATTCCTGCTTATGATGGAAATGAGTCATGATCAATCGGTGTACCTTTGGCGGTAGCCTGGTTCTTGTTTGTCAATTTCACGGATTGATGCACGCTGGTAAGAGAGGAAACATCGAATCGGCATTGCGGAGTCGCTGGCTACCAGCCCGGGAAATGAGCCTTTAACGAGTTAATATCACAGACGTTTGAGTTACCAGGAAAGCCCAAATGCCTGTTTGAGTTAGGGGTAACCTTCAATCATCGCCAAGCGATTACAAGACGTTCTGCATAGGCTTTTTTATGATGTGATACTGTGGGACTCGCCGCCATTCGTCCTGTAGCGAAATGATAGTGTGCCCAGCTTCATTATATTCTACGTATTGGCCTTGAATCTCATTCTCCTTCACTTCGCCTGTGAACAACCAATCACCTTGAGGCCGATGATCATTTACCGAAAGGGTATTTGCGAAACGAACCCATGAGCAGGCATTACCAACTTCTTTTCCGTGGTTTCTGACCAGAACCTTCCCCTCTGGCAAAAATTGGTAAGAATAGGTGGGATCAGTTGCCTTATACCAAATCCCTTCCAGCCCATCAAACCGCGACCGCGTTGTGAAACTAACGAAGACCGCGATAACTGCCAGAAGACCAAGCAGTGATAGCCCTGCCAGTGATATCAGTATCGGGAGTTGAAAGTTCACCGCTTCCCGGATTGCAGTCATGTCCATGATCTACCTCCTCAACCGAAGAGGTGCATTTCGTATACCGATGGATTGGCAATCGGTGAATTATCCAAGGCTTGGACTAGATTCGCGTCGGCGATTAGATGACAATCTTTTTGTCTGCGATCAAGCCAACCAAACTGGAGATCTTCCGTGAATCCGCTCAGCATAGTTATTGCTGATGATAATATCGATCACGCAGAATCGTTAGCAATGGTGCTCAACCTGTGGGGACACAAAATCAATGTATGCCTGTTCCAAGATAAAACGATTGAATGTTGTCTCAAGCACTGCCCTGATGTGATACTCCTGGACATTGGGTTTCCGTTGCGTAGTGATGGACTCTCGTTAGCCAGACAACTCAGAGAATGGCCAAGTTTGAATGATGCTGCAATCATTGCATGCACCTGTTTCAGTGATCCAGAAACTCGCGGTCTTGCTCTGGAAGCCGAATTTGATCATCTTATGGTGAAGCCCATGGATTTAGACGAGTTGAAGCAAATACTGGCTATCATTAAACCGAAAAAAAAAACGCAGTTGGTTCAGTTTGTCAATTAGGTTTTCGATCAAGTGTAAACCAGAACCGCTCGAAGCCGCTCTTACGATTCATCCTTCCTTCCGACCGATTGTGTAGTCTTATCGAATTTTCGTTTACGTTGATACTCGACAAGACACATGACATCTTCTCGAAATTCAAGTCACTCAGGGCAAGAAGCCATCCCATGTCGATGGCTTCTTACGTGGTTGATTATCAAGCCTAGTAAAGATAATTGAAGTTGTGTGTGCTGCCGATGAGACTTTGCCACTTTTGCTGTTGATCTTGAGTTAGCAGCCCATTTATTTGACTGGTCATCTTGCTGCGTAGCTTCTCCATTTGCGAGACAAATTCTTTGGGATCTGACTGACGGAGTTGATAAATCTTCACGAGGTCTTGATCGTAAGCCAGCTGATATTGTTGAATTTGTGCAAGCTGGTCTTTAGTCAAAGCCAATTGCTGGTTCACATAAGGATCTGAAAACGCATTGTAACCTCGGTATTGCAACGATAATTGCCAGAATCGTGTCCTTTGATCTGGACTCAGAATGTTCGCCGTACCTGCATTCAGATCGGTGTAGTATTGATTCCCTGATTGGAGCAAAGCGATTTTCTGGGCATCCGTGAGATTCGCTGAAGTGTTGAACTGAGATTGTGTTTTAAGATAGACATTCCAGAGTTGAGCTTGCTGTTGATTAAGCAATTGAGTCTGCTGGGCATTGTAGTTTAGCTGGGCTCGTATAGCAGGATCCAGGAAAAATGCATTTTGATTGATACGTCCAAAGATAGCTTGGTTGGCTGCGTCAATGCGGGTTTGCGTTTGTGCCGCCTGGCCTTGAGTTACGGGGTTTTGCTGAACTTGAGCATAAAGTGCAAATGGCAGGAGTGTGAGAACTAGTATCGGCTTCATGATCGAATCCTCAGTAAGTTGGTGTTCGTAACTTCTAGAATCGAGTTGCAAAGATAGTGCCAATAAAACTAATTGAGACACCCCGAATCGAGCGGGCACCCGTCCAACTACAGCCGGCGATAACGCTGAAGAAACCTAACTAACTTCTTTTCCATGATGTTTGTCCGCTGCATGCTTGGTGTAAACACATTCAATAAATGCCCATCCATATAGGCCTCAATGACAGCAGGGTGGATGTAGCACTTCCTGCAGACCGCTCGGGTGTTACCCAGCCTCTTGGCAACAGCCTGGATAGCTTGATTGAGATTCTGTTTAGCTTCCCGTTCCGATTCAAAGCCCTGATAATGCTGAAGCTCTTTGACTGCGTAAAGAGTACCCGCCCAGGTGCGATAGTCTTTCGCCGTGAAGTCACCTCCAGAAATCTGACGGATATAGTCATTGACATCATCAGACCCGATAACGTGTCGCTTGGATTCTTCGTCCAGATATTGAAACAACTCCTGGCCTGGCAACTCCTGACATTGTTTGACTATGCGGGCAAGTTGACGATCTTTCAACTGGATGGCATGTTTCACTCCGCTTTTTCCTTTGAACTGAAACCTCATGCGTGCCCCATGGATTTCCACATGTCTGACTCTTAACGTGGTTAATCCATACGAATGATTCTGTTCCGCATATTCTTCATTGCCGACCCGAATCTGGGTTGTTTCAAGTAACTGAATGACTGTGGCCAAGACCTTTTCTTTGGGAAGGCCCTTCAGTCTGAGATGTTTCTTGATGCTCTGCCTCATTTGAGAAAGGCGCTGGCAAATTCTGGAACTCGCTCGTACTTCGATTCGTCGCGAAATGCACACCATCGAGGGTGATACCTGAATTGTTTACGACGGCGAGCATCACGACCAGTGGCCTGCAAATGACCCTTAGGAGAAGCGCAAATCCAGACATCCGTCCAGGCCGGCGGAATCGCCAGCGATTGAATTCGCTTCAAGACTTTCAGGTTACGAACGACACTTCCATTTTTCCTCAGGTAACGAAATCTTTTTCCGGACGATACCCGCTGAATGCCCGGCTCCGTGTCTGAAACATAACGTAAGCCAGAAGCTCGGGCTGCTTTTGTTGCCTCTTCCATTTACTAACAGTCCTGCCAAGGGCAATCATTGCTGGTAAAAATCCATGCTTCAATTCCGATTCGTAAAGTGCATTTAATATGCCAGCGAACTGAGCAATATCAGATGGCAACTCATACGCGTCACATGTCTAGGCAACGCCCAACTAAAACCTGAGGCCTCAAGCAAGAGCTTGCGCAAATGATGGAAACATGGTACCTAACAGATATGAACTGCAACCTATCTCACAGTCGAAAAAGAAAAGCCCTTGAGATAACTCTGAAGGGCCTCATGTAGAACTGCCATTCATCACAAGCATAGCAAGAACGCTACCAAGTCTGCCTTTTCCTGCTCGGTTAACTTTGTACCCAGGACGAGGTTGAAAAACTCCACGGTATCTGCAAGTGTAAGGAGTCTGCCGTCATGCAGGTAAGGCGGTGAATCCTTGATGCCCCGTAGAGGAAAAGTCTTCATCGGACCATCGGACGCGGCCTGCCTGCCATTAATCACTAGTGGTTCAAAGAATCGCTCAGTCTTCAAATTATGCATCAGGTTATCTGTGTAATAAGGGGCTGGATGGCAGACCGAGCATTGCGCCTTTCCATTGAACAGCTTCTCGCCACGCAATTCAGCCTCTGAAGCTTTCGTCGGGTCCAGTTTTCCCAGAATGGTTAGCTTTGGAGCTGGCGGAAAATCCAGTAGCTCCTGAAACTCTGCCATGAAATGAACCTGACTGGCTCGCTCCAGCACATTGATTCCTTTTTTGTTGGCAATCACTGGGTCGCCATCAAAGTAGGCGGCACGTTGTTCAAACTCAGTAAAGTCTTCTACGGTTTTCAGCGCTCGCTGTGATCCAAAAAGCCGCTGGATATTAACGCCGCGCAATGTGGGGACATCGAGCCGATGTCGGAATGGTTGAGGGCGAATGTCGCCTACCAGGTGCGTGGCTCCGTTGGTATGGCCGTTCACGTGACAATCAAAACAAGTCACACCTCTGCTAGGTAAGAGAGAACGCCGATCGGCTGTCTGATTGAACTGTTGCTGAGGAAAGGGAGTTACTAGCAGCCTCACTCCTTCGATCTGCTTGGGATTCAGGACGCCATTGAACAGCTCATAGTAATTATTGATGGTGATGAGCTTTCCCTGACTCACGTCACCCAGGTCGGGACGAGTGGTCAGAAAAATCGGTGGAGGAAACTCTGGAAGGAAGTGATCAGGAAGATCAAAGTCAAGATCGAATCGAGTCAGGTCCCGGGCCTCCTGCTTCTTGATCTCGTCGATGTGAAATTTAGGAAAGAGCATTCCCCCTTCACCATGGTTGGGATGCGGCAGCGGATAAAATCCTTTGGGCCAGAGTTTCTTTTGCTTGATCACCTCGGGAGAAGCCGAGGCAAGCGAATCCCAGGTCGAGCCATCAACCAGTCTTATTCTCACGCCTCCCTGAACAGCTTTACCTTTTGACATCGTGGCCTGAGGCATAGTCTGATTGTCGAGAACATACCGCTCCTTGAGCAAAGCCATTTGGCGTTCCATGACAGCCTGCTTCTCTTTTGTCATGCGATCAATCACTTTAGGCAAAGGCTCTTCTAGCACATTGCTGTAGCTCGATGGCTTATCGTCCGAGGATGCGGAGTTGGTAAAAATCAGAACCATTGAAACCAGGATGAATAACGCGAGAGTTCTAACAGGGCTGATCATGCTCATACTCCTGGAAAGTGTCTTGTCTCTTGAAACTAGTTTCAGGAAATGGAAGCAGCTGCGACCGCTCTCTGAATAGACTCAGTATCTCATTCGTCATGATCCAAGCGGCCGATTTTTTTTCCGCATGACGCAATGACATCCATATGACCTTTGATCGATGGCATGACAAGACTCCGTGAAATCCGATTTGTCTATGAGAACGAGATGCATTCGTTGTGCCAGCTGCAACATGGAGCGAACAGATACGTCATCAATCAGCTTCAAGCATCTCAATATTGATGAATCATATTTTCGAAGAGGAGTTCTCTAAGCGTGAGCCGATTTTCTTCATGGCTGGCTTGATGGCTTAACCTGCTTGCCTCTCGTCCTATGGCCCGAAGAGCAACAGGGTCATCAGGAAGTGGTTCGCTTTCTACTGCAATTCTCATTGCTTTCATCGCTGCCATCATGGCATAGATTTGTGATGGACTACCGGGTGTGCTTACTCCTCGCATAGGCTCATGCTGACTCGTAAATCCAAAAATACCCACAGGAACACGGCCGGCTCGAATCACATAAGGTCCCGCATTTTCTGAATAAGCCAGCAAGATAAACCCGGCCTGTGATTGCATGACATGTCTACAATCATCCAGGTTGATCAATAGTTCGGGCTGGGTATTCATCGCAGTGGGCAATAGGTTGCGCAGAGCTGGTAAGATCTGTTCACTTTGAGGACATCTTCCTTTTCGTGGTTGTTCTTTTCTTGCCCCCGCCATCCTGAGCATTCACCGTTGCCCAAGCACGGGCAGCCGCTGTCTTGCGAGAAACGCCTTTCTTCTCGTAACCTTCCTCGATATGACGTGCCTGCCTTTTTTGCTTGGCGGTGTATTTGGACTTGTCACCTTGTGGCATGATGGATTCTCCTTATTGCAAAAAGGCCGATTCACTTGTTATCTGTCGTCGGCCTCGACAGTGAACTGCCAGACTTCGGCTTTGGAGGAATACAGCACAAGTGAATCAAACCCGGGCGGCTACTCTCGCATTCGCCTGAGCCCCCGGAGCCGAGAGAAATCAAATGCAGCGCTTATGCCAAAACAGAATGAACACAAAGCCCTGTAAGACCACCAGTGCCAGGGCTTCATGGGAATACTTTTTGCTTACTTCTTCTGCGGTACAGGCATCTTCGGCGTGGTTCCCGTTGATGGCATGGGCGCTGACTGAACATTTCCCGTGGGTCTGCCGTCCCGGTACATCGGAGTGGATTGATAATAAACTTGTCCCCCGCATCCTCCACAATCGCAGGAAACAGCTTGATAACAGCACGATTGGCTATTACAGCCATGTCGTCTGTGGCAAGCGTTAGCATTGCCTGGGGTGATAAGACAGGCAGCAAATAACGCAACACATAAAGATCGCATGGGCTTCTCCAAAAAAGGAAGGAACTGCCTAGCCCAATAGGCAGGTCGTGTGCCATGATCACCTCAATCAATACTTCATCAAGAAATTCCAGAGGCCGGGGTGAATTCCCCGGCCTCACTTTGATTCGAATGGTGTTGATCAATAGCTACTCATTTGATCGTGGGTTAGGCATTTTCTGAACGGGAGGCTGAGTGAAATCCACTCGTTCATTGCTCCCTGCATGCACATTCACTTGTCGAGTTTCGCCTCGGTCTTCATTGTTTCCTTTCACGGTAATCGTGTAGGTATAACTCTTCCCCGGTTCCAGGTCAGGTGAGACGAACACACGCTAGAGCACAGTCAGGCTCATCTTTTGTCCTTGAATGAGCACGATGGCGTCGGGATTTGTCAAACGTATGTCAAGCCGCGCTCTGTTAGGTGATACTACTGAGCTGTCTGAATTAGTGTTAGGCAGAGGATCATAGTAACTTGAAATACGAGGAGAACTTTCGCTGTAGATGTAGCCAGAGTAGTCTGGAGTGTAGTAAGTGTACCCCGGCGTGTAATAACCGCCCCACCCGAATGTGGAGTAAGGGAAATAGCCTCTATTCCAGTTTCCGTACCAACGACCACCATTCCAACCATTACCATACCAGTTATTCCCGTAACTGCCTCCGCCATACCAGCGGTTACCTGAGTAATTTCCACCGCGCCCGCCTCGTTGGGCATAGGCATTCTCAGGAGCAAACAGACCGAACGATAAGGCTGCAAGAACTAAGAATCGCATGGGATTCTCCTTATTTGTCTACGACATGGTTATGTCAACACATCCATAAAGTGGTGCAATCTCGATGCCAGAGCGAGGTAATCTAATGCTCAAAAAAAAAAGGGACGTTGGGTGCGAAGCCCAACGCCCTTTCAATAGTCAGCTGATCTACTTACTTGCTGAGCTTACCAGTTGTCGTCTTGCCACATACCTGATCGCAGAGCGTCTGAGCCTGTTTCAGATGAACAGTGAGTTTATCAATGTTCTGATCCAACATCGCTTGCAGATCCTTGGAAGCGGTCTTGCGAACCGATTTACAAGTGGCCAGCAGCATTTCATGGCTGGCAACCATGTGCATCATGTATGCACGATCAAACTCCGAGGCAGGCAACGCTTTCATTTCCTTGGACATCTTGGCTTTCATCTGATTACAAATGTCCTCCTTAACCTGAACGAAATCCGTGGCATGATACATCATCTTGCCATCCCGTTGGCGACCTGCCTCATCCTTCACGAGGATCCCGGACTTCTTAGGATCGACTTGAACATTCTCAGCGCGAGCTACAGGCGGATTGCCGGTTTGACCGAGTTCATTTGTCGCTTTGCCCCGCTCCTTGCGATAGTTCTCCATCTGATCGAGACATGAATGATGTTCAGTCACCATCGTCTGAGCAAATTGCTTGACGTTCTCGTTCTTCGTTTGAGCTTGTGCATCCTTACTGCATTCCAGCACGCCGCGGACGTCAATCATCAACCATTTGACGATTCGCCGATCATTTTCTTGAGGAGTAATGATGCCGGCGGAAGAAATACTATCCCCCTCGTCAGGGCGATAGTCAGGATGCTTGGACTTGTTTTCCTGAGCAAAAAGCCATGTGCCGTTCAGAAGACAACAGAATAGAACACCTGATTGGACAACGTGAATACGAGAATGCTTCATGTAAAAACTCCGGAATAGAAGAGAAAGGAAAAAGGTTTGACGCCACTGTCAAACCTGGAGAGTAAGGTGTTTAAGCTGTGATGATGTTGTCACCACGGCGTTTTTCAAACTCTTTCTTGATGAGGGAAGCTTCTTCGCTGTTACGTGGCACCACGCCTACTGCAACTCCACCGTCACGCAGAGCTTCTTCATAGGCTTTGGCGTTCGACTCAGGGATACCATAGCCTACAAGACCTCCGATGAGACCGCCTGCCACAGCGCCGGCACCGCCGCCCGCAAAGGCCGCAGCAATAGGCCCGGCAATGACTAAGCCCAGACCAGGCAGAACTAGACTCGTGCCAATAGCAGCAAAAGCTGCCAAGCCCGCGCCAATAGCCGTACCTAAGGCACCGCCCGTTGCTGCGCCCTCTGCCAGTTTGGAGCCACGTTCGATTTTTCCTTCTTTCACTTCATTGGCGTAGTAGCTTCTGGTCTGATCTGACATTAACACACTGATCTGATCGGGTGTGTACCCCAGAACTCGCAGCCAATCATATACATCGATAGCGTCGTATCGATCACGAAAGACGCTGGTGATCATTTTGGGTTTGCTCTGAGCCATGACTTTCAACTCCTCTGGAGGGGGTGATTCTGAAACATTTACACCCTTGAGTAGCCTTCATTTGGTGTGCCAAACTTCTTAATTCGATGGGCATGTGATTCTGAGTGAATGTGTTTTCTTTTTGATGAACAAGCAAGCATTCCAACTCTCTACTTTGCGCAGTCCGATGCTGACAAAATCTAATGGAACAACGCATGATAACGACTCCTGAAATCCGGAAACCCGGCAGTCACTATGCCGCTGCCGGTTACAGCAATATCCACTCCACATCTCCGTAGCTCCTGGCTCCTAACTAGGGTTGAAACTATTCAATCTCACACCCCGAAGATTCGCTTTGATGATGCGATTCATGGTTCGATCCTCAGTTTGACCAACTCGCACAGACAAGGCCTTCAGCACTTTGTCGAGAGCCATTTACTTGGATTACTCGACTGTTTCCATCAGCTCGCTGTTGATCTGGTCTTTCAGATGATTGCCACGGTCTGATAACACAAGCCCATCTTGATCATAAACAAGAAGCCCGGCATTAATGCAGTCGTGTAGAGCCTTGCCTATCTCCTCGTGCGAGAAGTCCTCGTCTGGATGCGACTGGATTTGCGCAATCAATAGCGAAGGTGAAACCGGCAGGTAGTATCCTGCTATAGACAGAATGGCCCAATGTGCTCGGTTGACTTCATATTCATTCAACACTCGGCTGGTTAGCGTTTGCATGATGTGACTCCTTGTGATTCAAAGATGAACTACGCAGATATGATGCCAAGGAGCGTGGGTTATTTGGGTGGCTGCAGAATCTCAAACGGCCTTAATGCCCGGTCAAATGAAATATTCTTGGAACAAAACAAGCCACCTAGGAGCTAGGTGGCTTGCTCTCTTCCGGTCACGAAAACGACGACCGAAAGATCGTAGGCTTGGCAGATTCCACGACTACCTGCCAAACCCTGTTGCCAGTGTTCGGTCTTGGTCGTTGACGACCCATAAAGACTGAATCACTGGCGGTACTCAATCCTAGCGCCGTGCCAAGCTGTCTGGCAAGTGGCGGATCGGTACAATAGTTGCTGATTGACCGGCGATTGATCGATGGGTAGGTTGGAACTATGCCTCTGAGCATCTTGATTGCGGACAATAACGTAGACCACGCTCAATCACTGGCTGACGTAGTCACTCTCTGGGGGCACGACGCTTTTGTCTGTTTCGACCCGAGCATAGCACTCGACTATTACGAAAAGTTCTGGCCAGATGTGATGCTCCTCGATATTGGTTTCCCGCTTCGCTCTGATGGCCTGGCAGTTGCTCGTAAGGCGCGTGGCCTGACCATAGAGAAAGTCTCGACTATTATCGCCATCACGGGGCACAGCGACGACGAGACCCGAACCCAGGCAAAAGAGGCTGGGTTCGACTACTACTTCGTTAAGCCAATCGACCTAACGAAGCTCGAAGTTCTGCTCATTAAGTTAAACAAATGACCACCACCGACTACCACCAAACCGCAGCCGATCGATCTGGCCTCGTTCTACTCATAGTTCCTGACCTTCATCTTGTGTATGTTGTCTGATAACAGTGCCAAGAGCTGATGGTGATACAGGTATTTGGTGCGTTCTGTGTCAGTGTCTTGCGGAATCGACTGATCAACCATCTGTACTATGTTTGACAGTTCTCCGGCAAAGCCTCTTTCTAGCTTCTGATGATATTCAGCCAACCCAGGCGCATACCTGGCGAAATGTTCATTGGCTTCGCTCTCGGCACGGTTCATCTCTAACGTGTCTAACTGCATGGCTTTGGTGTATTGCAGTAGCTCTTTCTCAAACTCAGCAACCTTTTCTTGGGCCTGAAGCTCTTTGCCTTCACTGGCGAGAGACGCAATGGTTTTCAGAAGTTCGACGGCGTGTGTGAATCTGTCCATATTGCAATCTCCACAAACACCACAAGCCCCAGCTTTCCCCAGGACCTGTGATGTTTTGCATGCTCAACTGGAACCACACAGTTCCTTTGAGATGAGGTAAGTTATCATGTCGGTCTAGCAAGGATCAAGGAAAAACAGCAGGGCTTGTAGGACAAGCCCTGCTGCTGCGTTCTATTGCAACACCGGCTTCTGGTACCGGCGTCACAAGGGATAATGAATTGTTCGGTGTGTCCAAGTGTCAAAGGCAAATGTCATCGTCTCATATTCGTCCTAAGAACTTTAAACCCAGACATTTTGGCATACCCTTTGCCTGATATTCTTCTAGCCCACTGCCAGCGTGCTCACCCTAGTGATTTAGGAGTTATCCCATGAAAGCCTTCATCGGAATTAGTGTCTTTGCCCTGTTAGTCGGATCGGTTCATGGTGATGATAAGCCACCGGTCAAGACGAACATGATTAAAACGACTATTGAAGCTCTTGCCCTGGAGTTCAAGGAAGAACCAAATAAAGCCGTAGTGAAATACAGTGGCGTGACTTTCAAAGATGAAGTACATATCCCGCTTATCGACTTTTCAGGAGCCATGACAGGGTTTGAGGACAAGCAATTTAACATGGTGACTGGCACCAGTATCAAAGTCGTGATTCAGTACGATGCGTTCGATGGGGAAAGGCCGAAGAGTTACATTTTGTCAGGGGTTGCACGATTCAAAAAGTTCCAGAACGATACTGTCTATCTGGTTGCGACCGATGTCAAGTTTGGGATAAAGTAGAGAGGTTCTAAATTGCCTCTCCCACCAATCGGGGCATCACCCAATTCGCGGTCATGATCTGGTTGGAGCCTCAATTCGTGATTGAGACTCAATCTGTTACATCATTGTTTTTCAATTTACGCTCGTGATACTCTGCCTGTAATTCACAAAGCTTCAGAGTGGCCAGTCTGGACACGTCGCGCTCGATTCCATCTTTTGAAAGGTTCTGGAGCGTCCAGTTCACAACCCTTCTCAATTCTTCAGGATTAGACTTAAACCACGCATACGCAGCCGAACGGAGTTGATCGATAGTCTGGTTGAGGTGAATAAGAGTTTTATGTGTTGGCATGACTCCAGCCTTTCAGTAAGTCACAGAGAGTAACACCAGTAGCCTCCCACATCCGCCACAGCAAATATCACGATCTTTGCAGTTGTTCAAGTTGTCAGAGATTCGGCATGATGATTGCTTCTTGTCCTGGTGGAGGTAATTCCATGACTGCTACCGACACCCTTACCGTTGTGATAGCGGACGACAACATAGACCACGCTCAATCGCTATCATCGCTGATTAACTTGTGGGGATATGAAGCCCACACATTCCTTGACGTAGACTCAGCTATCGAGTTCTGTGCATGGCACCCACCCGACGTACTGATGCTTGACATAGGCATACCGCTTCGCATTGACGGGATCACCGCTGCCAGAAACGCTCATCGAAGGCTGGGAGCACTGGGCATGAAGATCGTCGCCGTCACGGGGTTCGATGACCCTGATACGCGGCGACTCGCAGAGCAAGCTGGGTGTGAAGAATACTTCACTAAACCGGTAGACCTCGCAAAGCTCGAAGCCTACCTGGACTCAGTATCTGATTCACGGGTGGAGGCTGACTGGGCACATTAGTGACCGAAGGGCGAAACGATACTGTAAGTGCTTTTCCCTTGAGGCATCAGGTACCCCGAGATACTATCCAGCAATTATGAAACTCCACCTCAACCTTTTGCTGGCCATCAAGATCACCATCGTCCTGCTCTTCTGCGGGGCCTTGGCCTGGTCCGAGCATTCGTTTTGTGGAGAATAGCATTTCGCCAGCGATCTGGAAGGTGTTGGCAACAGTGGCTTTGCTCTCTTCCGAACCATAAGTGCCAAGCAGTTGGTCTTTTCCAGAAATGGTGACGCGTGCCTGGCCCGAGGAGTGGCGACGATAGGAGGGAATGCGGATGGATTTGGCCATGAAGTGCAGCTCATCAGGGAGTTCCCGGGAAAGTTCCCGGAGTCCTGTATCATGAGCCGCACTTCCGACCGTCGGAAGGTACAACGTAACTATTTTCGGCCTAACAGTTTATATCGAGTGGGCGTTACAGGACTCGAACCTGTGACCCCCAGCGTGTCGAGCTGGTGCTCTAGCCAACTGAGCTAAACGCCCTCGAAACCACATTATAAGTGTTGCTGCCCGGTTGGACAGTGTGCCGTTTCACTTCTCCGTTGCTGCTGCCTGTTTCCTCCAGCGATCTGCCTCGGCAGTCTTCCCGGCAGCGGTGTAATGCTTCGAAAGGCCCAGCGATCCATCGTGCAGGGCTTTCCGAATCACTTCCCGGTGGGCAGCATCACCCAGCAATGGCTGCAAGGTTTGACAAGCCTCCACCAGCAGTGGTTCAGCCTCATCGACCTTTTTGTTCTCCAGCAGCGATAGCCCCAGCCGTACCTGGGTAGCGGCGATGTTCCAGGGGATGTCGCCTTTCTTCCGGTTGACCAGGCATTCTCTCCAGGCAGCGCTCGCGTCGCCCCAGCGCTTCAGGGCATCGAAGCAAGTAGCTTGAGATTCCAGAGCCGTGGCCGTGCGGAAATCATTGTCGCCATACTTCTTCTTGGCCGCCGCCACCTCTTCCCGGTGCAGCGGTTCAGCCTTGGCATGTTCGCCGGTCTCGCCGTAGCAGGTCAGCAGCGACTGCCGATAGAAGTCAATGCCCTGTGTTCCCTTGCCATGTTGGTAACACTCTTCAAGCAGGGCAATACCCTTGGCAAACTGCCCGGCTGAGTAGAAGTTGTTCCCCAGGTTCGCCTGAGCCATCAGGGTATCCAGATGATGCGGCCCCAGCTTCTGGCTCCGTCGCTTCACCAGTTCCTGATAGACGATGATAGCTTCATCAAACCGTTTGAGTCGGTTCAAGCTGGCGGCGAGATAGTTCATGATGCGAAAGACCTGGGGATCATCAGGCCCCTTTTTCTTCTCCAGTACCGGCAGCAGCGCTCGGGACAGCTTGACGGCTTCCTCATGCCGACCGGCACTGCGATTGACAGCTATCAAGATGATCTGAGTCGCCAGGGTCTCCGGATTCTCTGCGCCCAAAACCCTGGTACGCTGACGGAGCACCCATTGGAGTTGCTCAATGGCCTGAGAATAATTCCCCAGATCCGATTGAACGCTGCCGAGGTTGTGGGCCGTCATGAGGGTATCCCCGTGATCATCTCCCAGAGCCTTTTTGAAGTAGGGCAGTACCTCGGCGAAGAGCGCGGCGGCCTTGTCCCGCTGGTTCAGCTTGACGTATACATTGGCCAGAAAATGGCCGAAGTAAAAGGTGTCGGAAGACTCAGGCCCCAGCGCCCGTAAGCCGTCTTCCCGAGCTTGTTCATAGTGCTTGCGGGCTTCGTCCAGCTTCCCCAACCGCTCGTAGGCATGGGCGAGATTGCCCAGCGCGCGGATCGTCAGCGGATCGTCGCGTCCTTTCGTCTTCAAATAGAGGCGGTAACAGTCCTGATACATGGATAAGGCTCGATCCAGCTTCCCGGATATCAACATGCCCGATGCCCAGTTGAACAGAGCCACCAGCGTATCCGAATGGCTTTCGCCCAGTTGCCTGCTGCGCTGCTGATGCACGTGTTCCAGCAGGCCTATCGCTTCGTCGGTTCTGCCCAATTCCTGCAGAATCAGGGCAAGGTCGAATTCGTTCCTCAGGGTGGTCAGGTCGTCCTTGCCGAGACGTGCTTTCTCATTGATCCAGACTTTGCGATACAACTCCTCAGCTTCCTGATGCCGATGCAGGTCGTAATAGCATCGGGCCAAATTCGCCAGGCAGATGATAGTGTTAGGATGATCCGGGCCAAGCACACTATCGAACAGAGGCCGCTGCTTTTCCAGGATGCTCAAAGCCTGCTGCGGGTTGCCCAGCGTCAGGTACGTTTGAGCCAGGTTAATGTGCGCCACCAGCGTGATGGGATGATGGTCGCCACGGATGCTCAGACAGGTCCAGGTCGTCTCTTCCATCAAAGGCAGTGCCTGAGCAGCCATGCCCTCCAGCTTCATCATCATGGCATAGTTGATGCTGGCAGTGATGGTCTGCTCGTGCTGAGGGCCCAGCTTCTCCCGGCACTCTTTGACGGTCTGTTCCATCAGGGCCAGTGCTTCCTTCTTCCTGCCCGCGCTATAATAACTCTGTGCCCGATTACTCTGATAGTTAAGTACCGCATTGGGGTCGCTGATGCCGGCTCGTTTGAAAGACTCCTGGATGGCATCGTTCAATGCCACTGATTTGGCCCGCTGACCCAGATGATCGTACGCCACCGCCAGGCTGTTTCTCACATTCTGGGTAGTGAGGTGATCAGGCCCGTGAGTCGTTTCACTCAGCTGGACCGCTCGTTCCAGATGCTCAACAGCTTTCCCATATTCACCCAGCTTGCGGTAGGCGATGCCGATGGTCGCTCGAATCTCCGCTTCCAGTTCGGGCTGATCCTTGAACTTACCGGTCAGTTGCCCAGCGGCGCGATCGAGCAGTTCCCGTACTTTGACATCACGCCCCAGGTTCCCCGCCTGTAGATTCAGTTGCGATTCGACGCTGGCCAGCGCCAGCAGATCGTTCTCCAGAAAGTTGCTGACTGCCCTGGCTCGGTTCGACTCCTTGATAGCCAGCTTCTCGTTCTTCTCAGCCAGCGTTCTCTGCCGTGCTTCCTCAGCCCGGGCCAGTTCCTTCTGATCACGCTCAACGATTGCCTTGGCCTTCGCTTCTTCAGCAATGCGGGCCTGTGCCTTGGCCTCCTGCTCCGCATCCAGAGCGTGGGAAAGTCCCCACAGGGCGGCGATGGTGCCAATTAACAGCGAGCAAGCGACCAGCCCCGTCGCCCAGACCACGCCACGATTGCGACGATAGAACTTCTGCAGCCGATAGCCCGACGAGGCAGGCCGGGCTTCGAGTGGCTCATCCGATAGGTACCGTTCGATATCCCGGGCTAACCCGTTGGCGGTTTCGTATCGACGGTTGCGATCCTTCTCCAGGCACTTGTGGACGATCCAGTCCAGTTCCCCCTTCACCTGTGAGATCAACCGGGCCGGCTCGCACTTCCGCAATGCCGCCATCGATGCCAGCGATTCATCGGTAGACAATCTTGAAGCCAGGCTCGGTGGCTCTTCTTCCTTGATGATTCGCAGCATCTCGTCGATCGCAGCCGTTCTCAGCCGGTTGGAATCGAAGGGCCTTAGCCCGGTGAGCAGTTCGTAGAGCACCACCCCCAGCGCGTAGATGTCGGCACGGGTGTCGATGTCTTCCGTCGAAAGCCCCGCTTGTTCTGGTGACATGTAATCGAGCGTGCCGATCAGCGACCCCAATTGCGTCGAGAGCGTATCGCTGATCATCTTGCCGCCCATCAGCTTGGCCACGCCGAAGTCGATCACCTTGGGCACCGGTTTGCCATCCACCATCGAGACGATGATATTGGCCGGCTTCAGGTCACGATGGATGATGCCCTTCTGATGGGCATGCTGCACCGCTCGACAGATGGGGAGGAACAGTTCGAGCCTGTCGGAGAGCGACAACTTGTGGGTATCGCAGAACTTGGTCAACGGCTGGCCGTTCACCAGCTCCATCACAAAGAACGGTCGGCCCGGCGGGGCAGGGGGCTTCAATTTGGATGATTCGATTGAGCCGAACTGATCACCGGTCATGCCGCCATCGTAGACCCGGGCGATGTTCGGGTGATCGAGCATGCCCAGCGTCTGCCGTTCCTGCTCGAACCGTGCGAGGATACCTTTGGAATCGCTTCCTATCTTGATGAGCTTGATGGCGACTTTGCGTTTGATCGGTTCCGACTGTCGGGCGATCCATACCTCGCCCATACCCCCTTCGCCCAACGGTTCGAGCAACGTGTACCGACCGGCTATCAACTGGTTGGGCCGAAACGACAGAAACACCGGATCAGGCTGCTTCACCGACACCGGCAACCGAGTTGGCAACTCGGAAGGAGTAACTTCTTCAAATGGTTGATTCTCTGCCATGGTGAGAACAATGCTGTAAAAGTATTGGCGAGCGTCAGCCCGACGTGTGAATGTGCAAGTAATCGTACATTCACACATCGAGTTTTCGCTGATAGCGGACAGCTATTTCAATTCCACCGACCAGTACGCACTATCGAGGAACGATTTCCACGACTGGTACTTCTCCTGGGTCAGCTTCTGGCTGAGCAGCGGCGAACGCTTCGGCTTCTCCGGCTTGCGGATCAGCTTGATGTTCGCCTGCTTCGGCGTGCGGCCACCCTTCTTGATGTTGCAAGAAAGGCACGCACAGACGATGTTCTCCCACGTCGCCCCGCCACCCTGGCTGCGAGGTACCACGTGATCCAGTGATAGATCACTCGTAGCGAACCGCTTGCCACAGTACTGGCACAGGTTGTGGTCACGGGCGAAGATGTTGCGGCGGTTGAACTTCACCGTCTGCTTGGGCATCCGTTCGTACGACAACAGCCGAATGATGCGGGGCACCTGGATTTCGGTCGTCACTGTCCGTACCCAGTCGTCGTGCGGGCCGCGGGTGTAGAGCTTGCGATGCTCGCTCACTTCCTGCCAGCTGGAGAAGTCGTAATTGACGAATGCGCCGTCCTGGGTATCGATGACTTCAGCCAGCCCCTTGCACAACAGGCAGAAGGCGCGCTTGGCGGACATCACATGAATCGCCAGGTAGAGGCGATTCAAGGCCAGGACATTGGACTCGAGCGCTGCGTCGTTCATCGGTTTCCTCCATGCACAGCAGGTTGCGTTGCATCAACGAAAAGAACGCCACGTCCCCCGAAAGGTTCGCGTACTTCCATGACCTAAAGCGTAAACGATGCGGAACCCCACCACAAGAGGGCAGGGGGATAATTCTTGGTTACTTCATGAGAGGCGGTCAGTTGTCAGTTGTCAGTTGTCAGTTGTCAGTTGTCAGTTGTCAGTTGTCAGTTGTCAGTTGTCAGTTGTCAGTTGTCAGTTGTCAGTTGTCAGTTGTCAGTTGTCAGTTGTCAGTTGTCAGTTGTCAGTTGTCAGTTGTCAGTTGTCAGTTGTCAGTTGTCAGTTGTCAGTTGTGCCTGCTATTCCTTTTCTGACAACTGACAACTAAAAACTGACAACTTGCTTTCCTGACCCCGGAGGGGTCACATCGATTAGCCGGGGGTTGAGCGAAGCGATACCCCCGGTATAGAAGAAGGAAAATTCTCCTGCACCCTCTAAGGGTGTTGAGCCTGCTGTAACCCTTCGGCATAACAACTAAATCCACAACATCAAACAACACTCTCTTTGACCTACCACCCTTTGCTGTTATGATCACCTCCATGTGGAAACCCCTCCGCCGCCGACACTTCGACCTCGCCCTCCTCCTCGGCCTCACCCTCTTCGGCGTCGCCTACTACCTCAGCTTCCCTCAACCCCTGTGGACGCACACCACCCCCTGCGCGATAGGAACTTCCGGCACCGACATGGTGCAACTCGGTTTCGCCGAAGATGATTCCTCCATCTACACCGGCACCATGTCCTGGTGGCTGACCAATCAACATACGCCTTCCACCATCCAACAATGGGACGCAGCCACCGGCAAACTGCTCAAGTCCTACCCGTTCCAGATTCCCGACGAAGACATGCAGCTTGTCAAAAAGGAGACCGAGCCTGTCCGATTCCACTGCTGGACTTCAGACTTTCCCAACCTTCTCTATTCGATGATCAGTTTTGCCTCCAGCAACAACAAGAACATCTTTCGACTCTACGAAGTCAGCACCGGTGCCTGTCTCGGCGATGCCTATGTCTCCCGAAAGAACAATGATAGTTTCAGCTACCTCATGCAAAACCCCACTGATGGGCATCACCTGGCTCTGATCTCCACCTCGCAAGGCAATGGTCAATCCATGGTGACCGACCTGGCCACGGGCCAGGTGCTCCGCATTTTCGACATTTCGCATCGACAGTTTCTCAAAGCGACGACAACCCCCGGTGGAAAGTACCTGGTTGTCACCCTCGTTACCGGCCTCCGAAAATGGGAAGTCGAGGTCTATCGAATGCACACCTGGGAAAAGCTGGGCCGTTATCCGCTGCCTGATGGCATGTTTCAGCAACTAGCTTTTCTCGACGACACCCATTGGATTACCAGAACCACGATCAGCCTGGATAAGCAGCGCTATGATCGCGAACTGTTGAATTGTCTACAGTTCAATCCTGACCTCGGGACACTAACGCCCTCTGCCGATCATCCGCTTCACGGAAAGGTTATCAGTAACGACGATCACGGCGTCATTCAGGGCAACTACGTCTTTACAAACTCTTGGGGAAGATCGTTGACACAGTCCATTCCTTTCCTGGCGAAGGTTGAAGGCTGGCTGGACGGCCTCGGTATCAAGTTCAAACGACAACCAATCAAGGTGCAAGTGCAGGTCTACAACATCCGCACCGGAGAACTCGTCAAGCAACTCAGTCATCTCCCTGAAGGTTACTACCAACTCAGCCCGCAAGCCCGCTACCTGTCTTACGCCCTCAAGTCGAAAGATGATAACAATCAGGATCAGATCGCCTTGAGCCTCTACGCCATCCCCCACCACCTCTGGGAAACCACCCTCAGTTGGCTCCAATGGCTCGCCTGGCTCCTCGTCATCCCCTGGCCGCTACGTTACTTCGTGCAACGACATTTAGCCCCCGGCTCTTCAAGCCGGGAGACGATCACGCGGCAACTTCCCCATTGAGACCGATGACCAAGTAAGGTAGAATACCCCAAGTAAGTTCACGAGGTGCTGATGAGCATTTCCATGCTGGTCGAAAAAGCGGCCAACGGTTATCGTGCAGTGGCTGGGGGGCCGTTTGAACTATCCGCTGAAGCAGTTTCCGCAGAAGCTGCTATCGCTGCATTACGCACAAGATCAATGATAAGCTCAATGGCGGCGCTTTCCTTATTGAACAGTCTTTTCCACAACAAAATCTTCCTCTACCTGTCATCCCTTTGTCTGAAAATCCCTTGTTCGATGAATGGCTGCAAGCTGTTGAAGATTATCGAAATCAGGTAGACGCTGAAGAAAAGGCTGCCGAAACTGTCGCTGAGTAAACGATGGCCATCTACGTTCTCGATACTGATACATTGAGCCTGTATCAACGGAATCATTCTTCAGTAGTGAGTGCCATTACGGTTCATTCAACGGATCAACTCAGTATCAGCACCGTGACAGTCGAAGAACAGATCAGCGGGTGGTCAGCATTGGCTCGTGCCGCACGAACGCCGCAACGCCGGGAGCAAGCATCGATTTTTCTCTCGACATTGGTGCAATCCTGGAATCGTTTTGCATTAGCTCCATTTACCATGCAGTCCATCATGCGCTTTGACTCAATTCGGCAGCTCAAGCTCAACGTAAAGAACAACGACCTGCGGATCGCAGCCACCGCCTTGGAACTTAGGGCAACAGTGGTGACCCGCAACCTCCGAGACTTCGGCAGAGTACCAGGTTTGCTCATCGAAGACTGGTCGAAATAGTATTTCTCATTCCCCTCACACCCTCATGTGCTAAGATCGCCAACCAAGGGGTCTTTCATGATCAAGAAACTCCGCCGCTGGCACTTCGATCTCGCCTTCTTCCTCGGCCTGGCGATCTTCTCCTGGGCCTACTGGTACAGCAAACCCCGCCCGGTCTGGACGAGTTACTACACCCTCAAAGACAACGGGGCCCGAATCAATTACCTCAACATCCTCGGCTACTCCGCTGACAGCCAATCGATCTACACCACCTGCGAAACTACAGCAATCAGCAAGAACTGGCCCATCCCGCAAATCCAGCGATGGAGCACCAAGACCGGAGAACTACTCGAAGACTACCCAGCCGAATTCCCAGAAGAAGATCGCTTTCTCTTACAGTTGCCCAGGCGCCACTTTGGCGGTTCCTTCACGACCATCCTCTGTGCCGACCCCCGCTATTTCATGGTTCGATATCACCAATCTAACAAGAAGGATCACAACTACTTTCGTCTCTATCGCATCGATGGCAAACCCGTAGGACAGGGGCGGGAAGTGGATAGATATGACCATATCGAATTCCTGACCGACCCCACCGGCGGTGATCGCCATTGGATCACTCAGTTTGACCTCAGCTCCAAGAAACAAGACAATCCCATCTCGGTGATCGATCTTGACACCGGGATACCTGTTCGTGCCCCACGAGTGTTTACCCGTGCCAGTCTGGATACTTTCCCTGTAGTTCATGATGGGCGGCACCTGATCTTCAAAATGAAAGGGACCGACACCACCCCGATGCAGTATGAAATCATTGACCTACAGACTGGCGAGAGCCTGGGGGTTATTTCTCTTACCAATAGATACGATGATTTAAACATCGTGGATAACACGCACTATGCACTCAAGGCAATGATTGGCATCCCGGGTAACTACTCAACGCAGCTGCATTTTTTTCGATACGATCCTGACTCTCACTCGATCAAGCCTGATCATGCCACACCACTCGACGGGAAAATGTTCGCTTGGATGATGGAGCCCTTTGTGCAACCGCCACATCTAGTGGTTCAAACTCGCAGCATAGAGTTACAACACCAGCACCAAATCATCCAGACCATCCTTGACTGGCTTGCCCGCATCGGCATCTCTCGAAATAATGACAGAACCACAAGCTATCACATCTATGACATGAATAGTGGACAACTGCTTCGACAAGTCACGGGCATCCCCCAGCAAGACCAGCTTCACCCAAGCCCCGATTGGTCTTCGCTCGTCACCTCTGCCAGCGGCCCCAGAAATGAACAAGGCCTCAGCCTCTACATGATCCCCCACTACCTCTGGGAAACCACCCTCAGCTGGCTCCAATGGCTTTCCTGGCTCCTCGTCATCCCATGGCCGCTACGCTACTTCGTGCAATCACATTTAGCCCCCGGCTCTTCAAGCCGGGGGGCGATCTAGCGTAGCAGAAAATCCGCTAGCACTTCGTAGCATAAGGCTTGCTTGTCGGGCGTACGAACAGGTCACGGTATTAACGCCTTGTTCAGATTATTGATACACCATACTCCAACTGCATGATCGCCCCCCGGCTTAAAGAGCCGGGGGCTAAATGAAAATACTTCCAACCCTAAGGAGCCAGTCCCCATGCCCGATCACCCCATCATCGCCGCCGTCAAAGCTCAGGTCAAAGACGTCACCAAGCCGTTCAACATGTCGGTCCATGCCACCATTAAGCCCGGCTCCAGTGCCCCGTTCGAAGCTGCCTTCACCGAATGCATCAAAGCTACCCGCAAGGAAAACGGCTGCATCGCTTACGATCTCAACCGCAGCAACGAAGAGCCGAACAAATACATCAACTACGAACGCTGGGCCAGCGTCGCCGCCCTCGATGCCCACTTGAATGCCCCACACACGGTGAAACTGCTGACCACCATCGCCCCCTATCTCGATGGCTCCCCCGTCATCAAAACCTACGCCTTCGCCGGGGAATAGATTTGTGTAACCCGTGGCGGGGGTCACGATGTACTCATCGTGACCCCTGCGAAACTGCCAGGATATCGCACGTTCAGCAGGGGGCAACGGAGTACCGCTGACCCCTGCCACGGATATTCAACAGGCTATTTAGCTCACCGAGGGTGGACCTCGCCGACGAGTAAAACCCATGACTAAAACCCCATCCCCCTCATCCTCGTCGACTTCGTAGTGCAGTAAGCTCTAACATCAGCTAAGATGCCCCCATGAAACGCCGCTGGCATCCCCTACGACTGATCTTCTCCAGCCTGCTCCTCGCCTTGGCCATCTTCCTCTACGTCTACTGGCCCATCCAACCACGCTGGCAGATTCCCGATGACCAGTATTCCCTGCTGGGCTTCAACGAATCGCTGAATGTCCTATTCGTTGCTCCACGCCTCTCACGCACAGTCCATGGGCCTATTGACATTGAGAAAGAACTCGAAAAGCTCGATGCCAACAGCATGAAAGAGCCGGGAAAGTCACCCGCATTCCACATCCACGGCGTCAACCTCAGCGATGGTTCCCTGGCCTTTACTCATCAAGTGCCGTTCTCCGGCAAGTTGCCTATCGGCATCATCACCTCAGCCAACGGCCAAGTTGCCGCCTTCGATGATCATGATTTGAAAAAGCTCATCGTCTTCAACCCAACAACGGGGCAACTGTTGCATGAACTCCCCTACAACGATCAAGGTGATGGCTACTACGCCCGACCCTTCTCCGACGACGGGCGATACCTGATCCACATGCTGAAAGAGAAATGGCAGGTATGGGAACTCGAAGACTCGCTCTGGTTGAAGGAGATCGTTGTCGCCGACCTGCATCTCGCCACCATCAGGGAAGAGAACCGAACTCTGGTGCAAACCTTCGACAGCCCTACCGAAGCCGCCTGCTTCAGCCACGATAATCGCTACCTCGCCTGTGCCATGAATCATGTCCTCACCGTCTTTGAAGTGAGCACCATGAAACAAATTGGCCAGGCAGTCAGCCAGGGCAACCCTCAGTTCCTGGCTGATGGCACCCTGGCGATGATCCACACCCAATACCGTGCCCTCAAACCCCTCGCCAGCCACTTCCGCATCAGTGATGGGAAACTGATCACTATCATGAGCGACCAAAAGAACGAACCGGTGCATCATCTCGAAATGACCCGCCATGCGACTTCGTACATCACAGCACAACTCATCGAACCCGACTGGACCTGGCCCGAGTGGACGCCGCAATGGGTGCGATCAAAAGGCGAGGAATGGTTCTCGGTGATGAAGAACAAATGGGGCCTATCCTTAAGAGACCTGACGACCGGCCGGATGATCACGCACTTGCGGTTTGTCCGTAACGCCGATCAGCCTATGGTGGGTTTCTGTGGTACGGGGATGCGGAACGAGGTGCTGCACAGTTATGTCCCACCCCCTCTATTTCAGGTACTCGCTACCCCCGATAACCGCTGGCTCGTCAAGCAGTCCCACACTTCCCTCGAACTCTGGCCCGTTCTCACCGCATGGCGGCCCTGGTACTGTTGGCTCATCGTGGTTGTCATCGGATGCACCGCACTATGGCTGATATTTAGCCCCCGGCTTCAAGCCGGGGTGCGTCACGCTGACGAGTAACACCCCATTCCGAAACCCAGACACCTCAACCGATAGTGCAGAAACCCTATCTGTCGGCTAAGATGCCCTCATGAAACGCCGCTGGCATCCAGTTCGACTCTTCTTCGCAGGCGTGCTCCTGTGCCTGGCTGGCTTCGTCTATGCCTGCTGGCCGGTTCATCACCGATGGAAGGTACCTCATCAATACTGCTCAGTACTCGGGTTCTGCCCCAAGGGCAATGTGCTCCTCGTCGCGCCTCTCATCGCAAATGACACTTTGAACCGGCTCAATGAATCCGCCAAAGACCTCAGTCAGCCGGTGTCTGCGATCCCAGACCCTGATTCTTTTCAACTGATCGGCTTAAACCTCGACGACGGAAGCCAGGCCTTCGCCCATAAGGTGCCTTTTGTTGGCAGAAGGCCTATCCCCATCATGGCCATTGCAGACGGTCAGTTCGTGGCGTTCGATGAACAGGAACTCGGCAGGATCAAAGTTCTCAACACGCTGACGGGGCAAGTGATTGCTCAACTCGATACCCCGGGCATCCAAGAAGGGTACCAAACCAGGCAATTCTCCAACGATGGCCGGCTCTTTGCTATCGCCTACGAATCGAAAGTACAGGTCTGGAACCTCGAAGGGATGCCTCGTCTACAGGAGGTGGAGATTAAATCACTGGAGTTGGCACAATTTATGGATCTCCATCGACAAGAAATAGTACCGCTTCAAGCTATGATGTATCGCGCACTAAGTTGGAGCAGAGACAACCGCTATCTAGCCTTCGCGATGAATAATGTGGTCACTGTCTTTGAGGCAAACACTATGCAAATCATTGGGCAGGGAGCCAGTCAGGGTGTGCCCCAATTTCTGTCTGATGGCACGCTGGCCATGATACTATTGGATGATCGAGCACTGAAGCCACTGGCTGCTCTCTTTCACATTGAGTACGGGCAATTGAGCCGGATCGTGAATGATCAGAAGAACGATCCGGTCAACCACCGTGCAGTGGCACGGAACTCTGAGACCTATGCCAGCATTCAAATCATCCACTCAGACTGGCGACTGCCTGATTGGACACCCAAATGGATACTTTCCAAGGCATACGAATGGTTCTCGTTCATGAAGGATCAATGGGCTGTGTCGTTGAGAGACTTGACTACTGGCAAAGAACTGGTGCAGCGTCGATTTGTCCATGAACCAACAGGCGGGCCGATCAGCTCTGGTATGCTAATGGCCATGTCGGAAAAGAATTACGTTCCTAACTTTCCCTACTACGTTACCCTTAGTCCCGACCACCGCTTAATGGCCCTATACGACTCCACATTCATTGAACTCTGGCCCCTTCTCACCTGGTGGCGGCCCTGGTACTGCTGGGCGACGATTCTTCTGATTGTTGGCCTGACCGGCTGGGTAGCATGCCCCAAGAAGGGTAGCTGAAGTCGTGAGACTTCAGTCCCCCACAACCCCGAAGTCTCACGACTTCGGCTACTTATCCCAGTAGACACCCCCACCCCCCACCCATATAAAATCAGCCCGATACCTTGTTTTGATGAGATGGGCGGCCACCCACAGCGGTGCGTCGCCAAAGAAGGATAACCGTTCCATGGCAGTACCCAAAAGACGTACCTCCAAAGCCTCCAAAGGCAAGCGCCGCAGCCACATCGCAACGGCCAAGGCACCCCGCCATCAGTACTGTGCCCAGTGTGGCGAACCGGTACTGCCCCACCGTGTCTGTGCCGCTTGTGGTTTCTATGCCACCAAGGGGGCCAGCGCTCTTCGCCATCCCCTCAAGGAAGACGAGAAACAGGAGAAGTAATCGATGCGTATCGCCCTGGACGTGATGGGGGGCGACCACGGCCCCGTACCCGTCGTCAATGGCGGCCTCGAAGCCGCCAAAGCCCTGCCTACCCTCGTCCTGACTCTGGTGGGTGATCGAGCACAGATCGAACCACTGCTCAAAGACCTGCCCAGCGACTTGAACTCCCGGATCAGCATCCATCACGCCAGCCAGGTGCTGACGATGGAAGACCATCCGCTCATGGGCCTGCGCAAGAAGCCCGACTGCTCCATCCTGCGCACCTGGCAACTCCTCGCCGAGCACAAGGTCGATGCCATCGTCTCCCCGGGCAACACCGGTGCTGTCGTCGCTGCCGGCCTCCGCCTGAAGAAGTTCCTCAAGCACGTGAGTCGTCCTGGTATCGCCACGGTGATGCCGACGATGAAAGGCCCCTGCGTCATGATCGACGTGGGCGCTAACGCCGCCCCCAAAGCCAAGCACCTCTTCCAATATGGTGTCATGGGTGCGATCTACGCCAAGCAGATCTGCAATAAAGAAGCCCCGACCATCGGCCTGATGAACATCGGCTCCGAATCGGCCAAGGGCCACGACCTCGCCAAAGAAACCTACGAGATGTTCAAAGCCAGCCACCTCGCTGACCGCTTTGTCGGCAACATCGAAGGCCGCGATATTCACGCCGGCGCCGTCGATGTCGTGGTGTGCGATGGCTTCGTTGGCAACGTCATCATCAAGGTCTGCGAAGGCCTCTTCGACTTCGTCATGAAGATGACCGGCCAGACTCTTTCCACTGCCCTCGATACTGAAAAGATGAAGGGCCTCGGCGCCCTCAAAGCCCTGGCTGAGAAGTACGACTACTCCTCCTTCGGCGGCGCACCCCTCTTAGGTGTTGATGGCATCTGCATCATCTGCCACGGTTCGAGCAAGGAACGAGCGATCAAGAACGCCTTGTTGCTGGCAGCCAAAGAGATCGAATCGGGCCTCAACCAGCACATCGTCGATGACCTCGAAGCCGACCCCGCCCTCACCGGCGGCGAAGCCGACGAGGACTAGAGTTGCCATCACGCTCTGGTTAGTAGTCATCACGCTCCGTCGTGATGATGCGGCGACAAGAAATCATCCCAACGTAGTTGCACAACCAATAAGCTCCGAAGAAGCGCGAGAACATAGCCCAGGGCGCAGTCCTGGGTTTTTGTGTTTTAGTATTTCCTCCCAGCCGCCCTGTAGGGGCGGTTCTTCATGGTGTCGAAGCCATAACCCAGAGCGTTGCTCGAATGTCGCTTCCTGAGATTACATTCCCCTGTTTTTCAGGGCAAGTCGCCGTGCTTGAGCACGAGGCAGTCGCAGGAGCGGGTAACGGGTGTGTTTCTTTTTCAGGGCGCGTGGCTCGTGTCGATCAGGGCGGTTATCGACGACATGGCAAGCGATCGCATCCAAGATGGCATCGTACAACTTCGTCACCGTCTCTGGCTTGGCGAAGCGGAGATAATCTTGGAAGGCACGGAGGATTTGCACAGTACCTTTGAAGCTGATCTGCCGCGGCTTCCTCTGTGCCCGTTGAGCGGCCTGAACGATCAAGGCGCGGAGCAGGTTGTAGGCCAAGAGATACACCCACAACTCTTTGCGTGCCATGGCGGGCGAACGGCTGCGCAGATCCTTCATCTGCATCGAACATTTGAGCGAACGCAGCGACAACTCCGCCTGCCAGCGACAGCGGTACAAGTCGCCCAAGTCAGTCACCGTGATCTCCTGGGCATCAAGCAAGGTGGTGATGATCACCAGTCGTTCGGTGCGAAAGCCCTTCTTCGTGACCGGTACTTCGACCTGTCGCACCGTAAGCGTGTCGGGCATGGCATCATACTGAGCCTGCTCCATCCAAACGGGACGCTGAGGTTTCTTCCAGACGACGATATGATCCTGATGTCCCAATCGTTTGCCCTGACGAAAGTCGACCGGTCGACTTTGATGACAGCGCACCACCGCATCGACACCTCGCTCTTGCAACAAGACCAGCTCGAAATAGCTGCAAAACAGCCTGTCTGCTAGGAAAACCTCACCCGACGAGAAGCTCTCCAGCATCTGGCGAAAGAGCGACAACTCGCCGGTACCCTTGCCGAAGTAAGGTGCCAGGGCGACATCCAGCACCGCTCCCGTCGCCAGGCAAAAGAGTACGACGAAGCGAATGATGGGATATCCCAGACCCGGCTTCTGACTATCGGGCTGAGGATACTCGCGCTGATTCTCCGGCGTGTCTGCCAGCAGCACCGTGCTGCCATCACCCACTTTGACCGAGCGGCCCCGCCATTGCCACGAGGGCTCGGTCGCCTGGTGAAGTTGTCGACCGGTGTGCCGTGCCAACTTCTGGAGAACTGCTTCGCTCAAGCGCGCTCGCGCTTTGCAGTAGCCGCCGGTGCCTGCGCCGCAGGCAGGCAACTGACGTGAGGCAAGCTCCGCCAGCAGCCGCGCCACCGCCTGGCGACACGATTGATCTTCGTCGAGCACTTGTGACAGAAACAAACTCAGGGTGGTCAACGAAGGGTAAGTCGGCTCGATCCGTTGCTGACGCAACTCGACAACGTCCTTCAACAACTCCGGCGTCAGCAGCGAGGTGAATGGCAACCCCTCGGACAACGCAAAACTTTGTCGCAACTTCCTCACTTCACAGTCGATGCCGGAACGGGTAGAGTACATCGCATCGGCCTCCTTGCCAGGTGGAATGTTTTGAACACACATCCCTCTAAAGCAAGAAAGGCCGATTTTGACTATATCTAGCGTTGATGCCTCGACTTAAGGTGAGGAAGCGACATTCGAGCGTTGCTCTGGGCTATGTTCTCGCGCTCCTTCGGAGCTGTTGCCATCTCGACGTCGCGGCGATGAGACTGAGTCTCCGCATAATCACGACGGAGCGTGATGACTACCATCCAGACGGAGCGTGATGGCAACTCTTACGGAGGAGGCGGCACATCCTTCTTTGGTGCCAGCTTCGCGCTGATCACGCTGATCGCCTTCGTCCGCTGCTCTTCCGTCCCAATCGGGTCGAAGATATTGGGCCGTTCCGGGGCAATCGCCGTCAGCACCTGCCAGGCTTGCTCACGGATCGCCACGCGGGGGCTGGCCATATCCAGCAGCAGTGCCGAGATCGTCGCCGGCGTCGCCTGCTTGGTGCCGCGATACAGCGTCAGCAGCAGCTTGGCTTCATCCTCGCTGTACCCGGCCTCTTTCAGCAGATCGATCAACTGCCCGGCCCGATTCTCCTCCTGATTCAGCCAGTAATGAACGACCTCGTGGCTGTACTTGCATCGGCCGTTGGCGTTGGGATCGTTCTGCAAGGCGATGATCGGTGCCATCCGATCAATCGCCGACAGTTCCAGAAGGGCAGCCTGCCGGTCGATCAACTTTCCCTCTTCCAGCGTTTCATCACAGGCGAGCGACAACCAGTTCATGTCACGGGTGTCCTTCTGCAGCTTGGCGTGTGTTCGACTGCGCAGCCCGACAAGACTCTCGACCGCTTCCTTCGGTGCCGTCTGGTACTTCGCCAGCCAGACCGGCAATTCCCCCAGTTCCGACTGAGTGGCAGGCTGGTTCTCAGCCAGGCCGCTGTTCCACACCAGGCGTTGTTTCGGTGAAAGGTTCGCCGTCTGATCGACATGCTTGACGTCGACCTTGCCCTTGGAGGCGATGATCTCCAGCGACTTTTCCACCGCCCACGGACCATCACCCGGCTTCACCTGACCGCTTGCCTGCAGTCCCACTTCGGAACCGCTTGGCAGCGACAACTCCCACGTTTCCCCCTGATACCGTACCCGCACCAGGGCAGGCACCTGCTTGGCCGTGCGACCGATGATCACCATTCGTCCCCGCAAAAGGGTCAGATCAGCATCAGCTTCCGTGGAGGTATGCAGTTCAGCGACAGCCTCACCAAAGGGGTTGGCTGCCAGGTTCGGGTGAAACTGGCCCAGCAGAATGATGCGTACGCCGTTAGGCAGGGCGATGTTCCCGGTGTAGCCAGGCAGAGCCTGCAGCAGTTCGTTCGATGTCAGTTGTGATTGTGGCTTCATGATCTTCCACTCGCCGGCGGGGCTGAGTTGCAGAAACATGCCCGCCACATCGGCACCATTGATGGCGACCGGCACGTGGCTGTTACGTTCCGCGGCGGCGACACGGGGCTTGGCGTTGGCTACCACAGGCAGCGGAACCAGCGGCTCCAGTGGTTTTTCAGCCCCTTCTTCACGCAGTCCCAACAGTGCGTTGAGGGGCAGGGCAGGGCGGGCGGCAACCATGCCGGTGAGGTTGGTCAACATCGAGGCAGCCGATAACCACTCCGGATGTTTCTCGGTAGAGACGGCCACCACCGGCCAAACCCCCACGATACGAACGGCAGGCTTATTGAGGGCGACAGGTGCTTTGACCTCCCCAGCTTTCTCAGCTGGCGCCGTCGCAGCCGGGGCTGAAGCGACTGGCACCTTCTCAGCAGGTACCGTCGGCTGCACTTCCGCTACCGTGGTCGAGCTCGGCAGCTTTCCCCAAGGCATACTGTAAAGGATGAACCCGATGAACCCGGTCAGCAACAGCGCGGCCACTGCCAGCAGACCACGCCCCCAGCGGGTTTCGAGAATGTTGTGGTAGAGCGGTTCGAGCAATGCCTGGTTCTCATCCTCATGGGCCGGCGCGCTATCGGTGACTTCCCACAGCGGCGGTTTGGAGGGACGTGCCTCCTTGGGCACCACCTTCAGCGGCTGTGCTTCAGGCCCTTTCACCAGATTCACCATCCGCTGCGTCGCCAACGGTGGAATCCTCATCGTCTCGTTGCCAAACGTCATGATCTGATGAACCGCTGCCACCTCAGCGAGGTACACATCCGTATCGAGGCAGATCTCCTCGAAGTCCGCCTCCTGATCTTCGGGCAACCGGCCATCGAGGAAAGCTGCCACCTGATTCGGATCATCTTGATGATGGACGGGCAGTTCCTGCTTCTCCGCTACATCAGGCGTGCTCAACCGCCGGCGACGAATCACCCGTTTGATGCGGTCGGTCAACTGGCGAAGCTTGTCATGCTCGCCAATATAGTCCCCCACCTGTGCCGACGTCGCCGGGTCAAGACGATCATCTAAATATGCCAGCAAACCCCGAAGTGTAAGACGCATGATGAACCTCACTATCTCGTAACCTGTGCCACACTCCGGCGTGTACTCACGTCGGGGTGTGGGTGCGAAGAACTTGTGCCGTTCCCATCGACTTATTACGGAATCCGTGGCAGGGGTCAGATGTACTCATCTGCCCTCTGCGTGAGGTGCAATCGTGTAGCACCTTACGCAGGGGGGCAACGGAGTACCGTTGACCCCTGCCACCTCTCCAACTTCTTGTCTTAATAACAAGATGTTGGGAAATGGTTACACGCCGGAGTGTGGCACAGTCCTCTACACCATTAGTGGCGTCTCCCCCCTTATTTCGTGCATCAGCCCGCCGATTTCGGTAAACTCCATGAAACAACGGGCCACCTGTAGGGGTCAGATGATCAGGGGAACCACCATGAACACTCCGGATCGACGCGAATTTACCGCCACCGCCCTGGCAACCCTGCTCGGCACACCCCTCCTCGCCCAAACCACCCCTAAACCTACCCAAAAACCCACTCTGGATCTCCACGTCCACCTCTTCGGCACCGGCGATTCCGGTTCAGGCTGCAGGCTCAGTGAAGCCATCCAGAACGGCGTCCAGTTCCGCGCCCTCACCCTTGCCCTCGGCATCCGTAGCAAAGGTAAAACCCTCGACGAGGGCTACGTCAACGTGCTGGCCGAACAAGTCAAACTCTCCGGCCTCACCAAAGTCGCCATCCTCAGCCAGGATGCGGTCTACGATGCCAAGGGCGAACCCGACTGGAAGACGACCAACTTCTACGTCCCCAACGATTATGTGATCAAGGTCGCAGAGCAGCACAAGGAAACGATGATCGCCTGCCCCAGCATCAACCCGATGCGGAAGGACGCTATCGACGAACTGGAACGCATCCACAGCAAGGGGGCGAAGCTCTTCAAGATTCACCCGCCCACCCAGGGCGTCAACGTCGCTGATCCCCGGCACACGAAGTTCTACCAGCGTTGTGCTGTGCTCAAGATCGTCATCATGGTTCACACCGGCCACGAACACAGCGCCCCGGTGATCGACAAAGACCTCGCTAACCCGGCTCGCCTTGAACTGATGCTCGATCAAGGCCCCACCGTCATCGCCTGCCACTCAGGCACCGGCTGGCCCAGCGATACTCCAGATCAACTGCCCAACTTCACGCTGCTGCTGAAACGTTACCCCAACCTCTGGGGCGACACCGCTGTGCTAGGCACCGCCAAGCGGGATCGTGATTTCTATCGCCTCCTCGATGTCCCCACGGTGCGTGATCGTCTCCTGCATGGCTCCGACTTCCCATTCCCCGTCAGCCCCACTACCTTCGAACCCCGCATCGGCAAAGAAGCAGCACAGACCATCAACAAAGAAAAAAGCTGGATTGGCAAAGACTACCAGCTCAAGAAAGCCCTGGGCATCGGCCCAATCAGCGCCAAACGCGCCTGGCAAGTAATCATGGGATGAGTCTGGTTCCCCTCTCCCTCCCGGGGAGAGGGGTTAGGGGTGAGGGGTTCCTCAATCGAGTTTACCCGTGCTGTCTGGTTCCCTCTCCCCAGGAGGGAGAGGGTTAGGGTGAGGGGGTCGATGATCGAGTTCACCCCTGTTGATACGTTGAATCCTCAAGAAGCATATTGGTTCTCAACCTGAAACGTCGATCAAGTACCCCCTCACCCCCAGCCCCTCTCCCTCCAGGGGAGAGGGGAGTCGGACAGCCCCTCACCAGAGAGGGAGATAGCGTAGCATGCCACTCCAACCCCACCTGATTTTGAAGCATTGCCCTCCACCACCCTCAGTCTCCCCTTGCCCCTCATCCGCACTCCAATTAGCCTAACATCCGCAACGATGATTCCCCGGAACACCCCCATGCGACTCCTCACCCTCGCCACCCTCTTCCTTTCCACCACCCTCATCCACGCCGAAGATGGCTGGGTCAATCAAGACGTCATCCCCAAGCGTGGCCAGCCCGAGATCAGCCACACCGATGCCAAGGGCAACGTGATTGTCCTCGGCAAGATCGACTACTGGCCCGTCCCCGTTCGAGATGAAAAAGGCGACTGGGTGAAAGTGCAAGTCCGTGATATCGCCGGCTGGGTGCCCAAGGAAAGCCTGGTCCGCGTCACCGATGGCATCCCCTACTTCACTGATCGCATCCTGAAGAAAGATGCCTCTGGCGAAGCTTTCCGGATGCGAGCCAAGCTCCTCAGCATGAAAGAAGAACTCGACAAGGCCCTCAACGACGCTGACGAGGCGATCAAACTCGAACCGATCGCCGAGTCCTACATAGCCCGTGGCGATTCTTACCACTCGAAGAAAGACTACGACAGGGCCATCGACGACTTTTCCCAGGCGATCAAGCTCGATCCCAAACAGTATCTCGCCTTCTTCAACCGGGCCGGCGCCTGGCGCGAAAAGAAGGATTTCGACAAGGCCATCAGCGACTACAACGAAGCCCTTAAGCTCGATCCCAAGTATGTCCGAGCCATCTACAGTCGTGGCTTAACCTCCTACGACAAAAAGGACTACGACAAGGCGATCAAAGACTACGCCGAAGCGATCAAGCTCGATCCGAAATATGCTCTGGCCATCAACAACCTCGCCTGGGTCTACGCCACCTGCCCCGAGGACAAGTTCCGCGATGGCAAGCAAGCTGTGGGCCTGGCCAAGCTCGCCTGTGAACTCACAGCTTGGAAAGACGCCAGCTACATAGATACCCTCGCCGCCGCCAGCGCCGAAGCCGGCGATTTCGACCAGGCCATCAAGTATCAGAAACAAGCCCTCACCTTCCCCGACTTCGAAAAAGAATACGGCGAAGACGCCCGCAAGCACCTGAAGCTCTACGAAGCCAAGAAACCCCTGCGGGAGTAAGGTCGCGCCAGCGATCTCGTTCCCAGGCTCTGCCTGGGAACGCACTGCAAATGAGGCTCCGCCTCACGTCTTCAAACGGTAGTTCAGCTCGGAAACCAGTAGCAATGTAGCCGAAGTCGTGAGACTTCGGCTCAGCGACTTCCGAGAGAAGCGTTAATAATATTCAGCAATATTCTCTAACATTTTTGTCCGGTTTTCTCCTGCCGATTGTCTAGGTAACTGAAGACACAAGAGTGTGTCTTTCCATTGCACTAGCTTGGATTGAAGCAGAGAGCCAATGGGCTTTGTTACCTCGAACCGGCTTGCAAGGTACAGTTCTCCGTTTTCTGAAAGGGACTTGATGATGAGTGTTTTCGTGAGGCTTGCCTCGGTGGTTTTGGTGATTTTTGGCAGTGCTGTGAATGTTTCAGCTGAACCGCCTGCAAATGGCGATCTGATAGCCATCGAATCGATGGGAACCCTGCCTGGTCCAAAGTTCCTCAATGGCATTACAGGAAATGGACACGTTGATCTGGCTAAGGATTCATCCCAAACCGGCACACGTTGGCGTGTGCATAAACTCAATGATGGCAGTTATCGCCTTGAGTGTACCGGCAACAATCCTGGGCCGCGCTGGCTCGACGGTCTAACTGCAAAAGGTACCGTAAAACTGGCTGACACCGTCAATGGCACGGGCACACGGTGGCAAATCAGCGAACAACAAAATGGTACGTTCGTTATTAAGTGTTTGGGAACCATTCCTGGCCCGCGAGTTCTTGACGGTGTTTCTTCCAACGGCTCTGTGAAACTGAGCGACACTGCCAATGGCACTGGCGCAATGGAGGCTCCTGAAATAATCGTTCTGATCTTGATCCAGCTTTTGTTGGATGACGATACGACGGACGAATTCAATAACAACTTGAGATGTGAAAGCTAACGCTCTCCTTTTCACTTGAGCGAGACGGCTGCCTGATCTGCCAGCAGGGGAGTTCAGGTTGATCGAATTCACTCGGATTCTGCAAATCAACTGACACTCCTTGCCCATTTCCATGGAGAACGGGGAAAGGCGTGTCAGTTGATGTTGCTTGGACAAACCCTTTGACTGGGAGTAGGAAAATGGCTCTTTCACAAAACAACAATGCTGGCGATTTGAAATGCATGTCATGCAGCGTTGGAACGCTGGTCCTTTTCGGCGAATATCGGGGAGAACCGCTCAACTATGTTTCCTGCTGGGGCAAAGCGTAACATGCTGGGTGGAATTCCGCTGAAGTGTATTACTCCCGTTGAGTTACGAGTTTGTGAATCGTGTGGATGGATTGCGTTCTTTGCTGCCCGATCCTGAATGCACTCGTTCAACTACCCATTCCCCCTTGCACAACCCCCGCCTTCCGGGTATCTCTCCGCCTTTCCGTTATCAGGTGGCCCGATCATGCGCATCCTCACGCCCTTATTCCTCACCTGTCTCCTCGCCGGTTGCAACGCTGTCGGCCCCATGCCCGGCCATCTCACCCAGAACGTCAATCAGGCTCAGATGAAAGCCATGCTGGACCAGAACCTCAAGCCCGGCATGCCGCTGAGCGAAGCTGAAGCGTTCCTCAGGAAGGAAGAGTTCACCCCGGGAATGGCCCATCATCAGCCTGGTGTCGAATCCCTCAAATACAATCGAAGAGACCCCATCGACTTCTGGACCGATCAAGCCTGGTCCGTCACCCTCGAAGGTTCCCAAGGCAAGCTCACCAGCTACAAACTCTCCGGCGAAGCCGACAAACCAGCCATGAAGTAGTACCCCATGCTCGTTCCCAAGCTCCGCTTGGGAACGCACTGCAACTGAGGCTCCGCCTCAAGCCTTCAAACGGAAGCTGCCACGTCCATTGCCCTCGCAGCGAGGCAGAGCCTCGATTCCAGCCCATTCCCAAGCGGAGCTTGGGAACGAGAAACGCTCTATTATTCTGGCTCCTGGCTTCTTACTCTTGGCTCCTTTTTCCCTATAACATCCTGTCCCCCATGATGGGTAGCTTGGCCTTGTTGGTCAGGCCGCGTGGGGTCGTCGGCACTCTGTGATGGCGTGTCGCCATCCAACTTAGAGAGATTCATGGTCAACCGTAACCTCATTCGTGATTTCGAAATTGAAGAGCAGGACATCGAAGCAGCTTTTTCCAGCTTCGGTGTTTCCGCTGAAGAAGCACTCCCCAGCATCTATGTCGATCAGCAACAAGAGTTTGACCCCAACAAGGTCGTCGTCGGCAAGGTCCGTGAACTGCACGACAACGACGTCGTCGTAGACGTCGGCTACAAGTCCGAAGGCATCATCCCCCTCAATGAATGGTGGGATGAAGCGACCAACAAAATTACCCCTCCCGCCGTCGGCGACGAAGTCCGTGTTCTTCTGGAAGACATCGACGACGCCAATGGCTTGCTCATGCTCAGCTTCCGCAAGGCCAAGCGCCAGGAAGAATGGGAACGGGTCATCCGCCAGCACAAGGAAGGCGATGTCGTCTCCGGTGCTGTCACCAAGAAGATCAAGGGTGGCCTCCTCGTCAACATCGGCGTCAACGTGTTCCTGCCTGCCAGCCAGGTCGATATCCGTCGTCCTTCCGATATCGGCGACTACATCGGTCGCGATGTCCGCTGCAAGATTCTCAAGATCGATGAAGCCCGCCGCAACATCGTCGTCAGCCGTCGCAAGCTGATCGAAGACGAACGCACTGAAAAGAAGAAGAAGCTCCTCGAAGAGATTGCTCCCGGCCAGCTCCGCAAGGGTATCGTCAAGAACATCGCCGACTTCGGCGCGTTCGTCGATCTCGGCGGCATCGATGGCCTGCTGCACATCACCGATATGTCGTGGGGCCGCGTCCAGCACCCGAGCGACATGGTACACATCGAGCAGGAACTCGAAGTCTACATCATCAACGTCGATCGCGACAAGGAACGCATCGCTGTCGGCCTGAAGCAGAAGCAGGCTTCACCGTGGGATGGCGTCGAAGCCAAGTACCCGGTCAAGAGCCGTCACACCGGCGAAGTGGTCAACGTCATGACCTACGGCGCTTTTGTGAAGCTCGAACCTGGTATTGAAGGCCTCGTCCACATCTCCGAAATGAGCTGGACGAAGCGCATCAATCATCCGAACGAGATGGTACACATCGGCGACAAGATCGAAGTCGAAGTGCTCAACATCAACAAGGATAAGCAGGAAATCTCGTTGGGCATGAAGCAGTGCCACACGAACCCCTGGGACAAGGTCGCCGAGAAGTATCCGACCGGCACCGAAGTCTCCGGCGTGGTGCGGAACCTCACCAATTACGGTGCTTTCATCGAAATCGAAGAAGGCATCGATGGTCTCTTGCACGTCAGCGACATCAGCTGGGTTCGCAAGATCTCGCACCCCAACGAAGTGTTGCAGAAGGGCCAGACGGTCAAGTGCGTGGTTCTCGCTGTCGATCAGGAACGCAAGCGGGTTGCTCTCGGTATGAAGCAGCTCTCCAGCGATCCCTGGGAGACCGATATCCCGACTCGCTACAAGACCAATCAGGTTGTTCAGGGCAAGGTCACCAAGATCACCAACTTCGGTGTCTTTGTTGAACTCGAACCTGGCCTGGAAGGTCTGCTCCACGTTTCCGAACTGGCTGAAGACAAGGTCGACAGCCCCGAGAACGTGGTCAAGGTCGGCGACACCATCGACGTCAAGGTTCTCAAGATCGACCGTGAAGAACGCAAGATCGGCCTGAGCCGCAAGCGTGCCGGCCAGGATGACGACGATGTCGTCATCGAAGAGACCCCCGTCGAAGAGAAGGCTTCCAAGGAACCCGCCCAACTCAAGGGCGGCATGGGTTCCGGCGGCGCCCTCTTCACCCTCCCCGTGCGCCAAGGAAGAGTAAGGACCATTTAGCCCCCGGCGAGTCGCCGGGGGTGGAGCTCGCCGAATGAAAACGCAACACCCTCGATGATAATCATCGAGGGTGTTTTTCGGTAGACATCACGCTGTGCCGTGATGACCCGCCGAGGAAGTGACACCCTCCCATCAATGAAGAATAGTTACCATTGGTCCCAACGGGACAACCTGCTGTAGCCCAAGACTTCAATCCTGGGTAAGCACCAAATCAAGAACCCTGGAACTGAAGGGACTACCTCGGCCCGGTACTAACCACCCGACGCCCATTCCAGACAAAGTAACCAGCCCCCACCACCAACCCCGCCACCATCGCCCAGCAATACCACGGCCGCCACCAGGTGAGCAGCGGCCAGAGTTCGATGGAGTGCTCATCTGCCTTGGCCAACCAGCTATGATCAGGGCTGAAGCTAACATCAAATCCAGGATAAGGAACATGGTTTTTGATATCCTCGTCGCTCATGCCTGTTGCACAGAAGAGTCGACCGCCTGAATCTTTGGTCATAACCAATTGACGAGTGAGCATTTCTTTTCTTGAGGTCAAGTCTCGGAGTGAGATAGTCCATTTCTTCTTCGAGAGCGAAAAGGATTCGTCGAAATAGCTCCTGACGGAACTGGGCACCCACTCAGGCCATTGCCAGGTGGGTTCGGATATTTGTGCTGTAAGGAATGTGGTGGCATTGCTTGAGAGGAAGCGATGCTTCGCGGGTGCATCCTGTTCATCTACCATCGTTCTTACTAATTTCCCTTGGTCGATGTGAAACAGGGAAGAGATCGGCTTCAACGGACGCCGCCCTTGACCGTCAATCAACGCCAGGGAGCCATCAGTCAGGAATTGAGGAACACCATGATTGTAGGATTGTCCTAGCGGTTGCATGGTGGCAAAGTCGAAAACCGTCAGTACATCCTGCATGGTGACTGCCAGGTACCGGTTATCTTGACTGATACTCAACCCGATACCGTGAACATATTTTCCAAGCTCTTGGTATTCACCATGCTGGCTCTCAATAAAGCTCTTGATTCCCAACGAACTGCGTTCGATTTGATGCTTGCAGCGTCTTTCTACCAGGTCCCAGATTTCGATGCTGTTCCGTCTTGCAAAGACAAACCATCGACCATCCTGAGAATAGGTCATAGCTTTGAACTCATCATGGCCAGGGTGGCTGCCGCTGAGAATCTCCTCTCCGGTCACAATGTTGATCATCGTGAAGTGACTGGAGTTGTCTCTTTCCAGTATCAGGTGCTCCCCATCGGGAGACAATTGGTGCTCAACCTGGTACGAGCTGGCTTTCGGAAATTGATGAAGAAGTGACTTCTCGCCGGTATCAAGATTCAATCCGTACAGTTCAAACGATGTGGGTTTCAGTACTACAGGCTCATGCTTCTCAATAGCGAGCAGCTCTTCCATCAGCTGCTCTCTTACAACATCGGATGTCACCAGCAATATATTCTGTTTCTGGCAGAAGCCCACGATCCTCAGATATCGATAAGGCATCTCCCATCGCATCGTCGCCGGCCAATAGGCAAACGCCAGCCCTGCCAGGCTCAAGAACAGCCCTGCCAGAATCAACCGCCCTATCCGCCACTTGCGTTGCATCGCTGCATCATAACAGTGCGACGTAGCGATCACCAGCGTAGTTACGCACTATCCCCAATGAACAGGGTCGCGTCAGCGCCCGGAGTTCGCAACCACCCTACTTCCTCGCATCCGCAGGCAGCTTCAACACCATATCGGGCCGCAGTTCGGTGCTGTCCCGCAGCATGTCCTTATTGAGCGCATAAATCTCTGACCAGCGATAGCCATCGCCGAGCGTCTTCTTCGCCACTTCAAAGAGCTGTTCACCCTTGCCGACACGATAGGTGGGCAAGTTACCATTGGTCGGTGCGGCAGCGGGGGCATTACCAGCCTTGGGAGGTGCATTGGCGTTGTTCGCCATCATCGTGGCACTCGTCTGGTTCAGATTGCCCGGCGTCAATCGGCGTACGTACTGCGGATACTTCTGATCAAGAATCTCCCGGTTCGGCTTGGCGACCAGTTCACCAGGCGTGGGCTGATCGAGCTTCACGAAGCCCTCTTCCTTGTTGAAGGCAGCCAGGGCCACCGCATAGTTGGTGTCGCCATACAGACGCTGGCTCAGCGAGGAAAAGGTTTCCCCGGCGACGGCTCGTTCGGTGGGCATGTAGGTATCCTGCACCACGCCGCCCCGGCGACCCGTCGTCACAGCGGGCACCACGTTGGCCGTGCTATTACGATTGTCCACCGACGATGGAATGATGGGAGCAGGTGCCCCGGCTGATTCACCCCATCGCTTTTCCCGCAGGGCGACTTCACTCTCAGGCATCGGCTTGCCCAGCCCGGCCTTGGGGGCATAAGTTCGGAAGCCATCACCATCAGTCACCGGCGGCGGATTGGTGTTCGTCGGAGTAGCAGTGACAGGTGCATTGCCGGGCGGATTCGTCGGCGTGATCGTCGTGTTGAGGGGTGAGTTCATCGGCGGCGGCGTCACACCCGTCGGCGCAGGCTTGGACGTATCGAAGCTGATGCCACCATTGGCCGGCGGCGTCACCACCGGCGGCTGAGGCATTTCGTTGCTCTTCTTTTCCGGTGTCGTCGTCGGGTTCTTGAGGGGATCAGTCATCACGATACCGCCACCAGCAGCAGCCGGTACTGAGGGAGGCGTCGTCCCCGTCGCACTTGGCGGTGTCATCGCCGATGGCGACATGCTGGGCGGCGTACCAAAAGAGGGTGGATTGCTGGCCGTGGTTGCATCGGGCTTGATCACCATCTCCGTCGCTTTCTTCGTATCAGCAGGGGGCGGCGGGGGTGTCGTCGTCGTCTTGGGCGTCAAATCCAATGCAATCGAAGGCGGCGCAGCAGTGGGCGGAGCAGGGGGTGTCCCCAACCCCGGAGGATCCACTGGCATCGACGTTCGTGCCGTGTTCGAAGCATCGGGCTTCTTCTGATCTGCTGCCGGAACCGTAGGAACGGTCTTGCTCTCTTCCTTCTTGTCTGATCCCAACGCTCCCAGCGCCAGGCGCACCGGCTGTGCCCACCGCAGCGACTGGAGCCACGCCCGGATGCTTCTTGTCGTTCGAAGCAGTCGCAGTGTTCGTGGCGGCTGGTAGCGTCGGTGCGGTAGCCGGTGCCGAGGTCTGGACGACCGGCGGAGGATTACTCGTCAGCGGAGGGGGATTGAAGGGGGAAGACGTATCGAGCGCCGGCGGATTGATCACCGCAGCAGGGGGCACATTCGTATTCAACGCCACCGTGCCGGCAGTACCACTACTGTTCGGCTTAGTGGTAGCCGCTGGTGGCGTGTCCGGCTTCGAGGTATCAGGTGCCCCCGGTGTGCCAGCCGCTGCTGCCTGTGTTTCGTTCCCGCCCAGGAATTGTTCTAATTCATCGGGGTGTTCTATCCGATAATAGAGGACACCACCCACCAAGGCCAGAAATCCGACGGCCAACAGCAACCCAATCTGCATATCGCGTGACATCACACGCCTCCCTTCAGATACCCCAACTGCGCAGGGTTATCCCACTACGAACGTCAGCGAAATAGCAGGTTGGATGAATTAGGGGAAGGCCAGTATTTACTAAGGAGCCAGGAACCAGAAGACAGGAGCCAGAATGAAAGAGAGGGTCTGTCTGGCTCCCCTCTCCCTCCCGGGGAGAGGGGCCGGGGGTGAGGGGTTTCTAGATCGACCTTTCAAGTGAATGAACAGATGTGCTTCACGAATGCCCTAAAAACACAACACGGGTGAACTCGATTGAAAAGCCCCTCACCCCTAACCCCTCTCCCCAGGAGGGAGAGGGGAACCAGACAAGTACCCCTCCTATTCTGTCTCCTGCCCCCTAACCCCTGACCCCTGACCCCCGCTTGCCTCTGTTCCCCCCCATCATAGGCTGATCTTGTTGACTTATTGCAAGGATCACCATGGCCTCTCTGGCATTCTTAGATACCTGGTCGAGTTGCGTGACGAGGAAGGCAGCGCCTCGCTCCGTTCACTTCGCTGAAGATGGGCGGGCTGGCGGCGGCGCTGGTGAAACCACCCGATGCCACCACGCTGGCGGCTATCCTCAAAGCGATTCAAAAGAGCAAGACTCAGGTACGCTTCCTCGGTTCCGGCACCAACATCCTCGTTCGAGACGAAGGCTTCCAGGGCATTGTCATTCAGTTCTCCGAACCGGCGTTTCAGACGATCACGGTCAGCGAAAACAAGGTCATCGCCAAAACGGGAACGACTCTCAGCAACCTCCTGGCCACTGCGGCCCGGCATCACCTGGGCGGTCTCGAAAGCCTCGTCGGACTGCCCGGCACCGTCGGCGGCGCGCTCAAGAATGATCTCAAAGTGAAGACCGGCCCCTTGAGCCAGTTCGTCAGCAGAGTCGAACTGCTCGACGCTCAAGGCAAGATCGCCTGGCACAACCGTGATGATGTGCCGATCGAGCAGCTCCTCTCCACGCCCGATGGAGCCATCATCCTCGGTGCCGAGTTCGAGCTCCTCGCCGATCGGGAAGAGGCGATCGTCAAGCGGCTCCGCAAGAACTGGATTCATGTGAAGACACACCAGCCGATGACCATGGAACGCGCAGCCCGGCTGTTCCGCGATCCTCCGGGAGGCACCGCCAGCCAGCTTATCGTCAAAGCGAGCGCTCAACTGAATGCCGTCGGCGGGGCCTCGCTCAGTGAGCGCGATGCCAACTACGTCGTCGTCAAAGACCCGGTCAAGACAGCTGATGTGCTGAAGCTGATGGAAGTGGTGCAGCACCAGGTGGAGGACCGACTGGGCGACGTGTTGCAACCCAGCCTGCTGGTGTGGTAGAGTTGCCATCACGGTCTTGATGGTAGTCATCACGCTCCGCGTGATGGTATTACCGCCATCTTCGGAGTGATAGCAAAGAGACAAAGTACTCCGCTCCTCACGCGGAGCGTGAGGTCTACCATCAAAGCGTGAGGGCAACACTAGGAACCACGGATGGCCCGGCTTGTGACCCCACCCCCGACGAACAGCGCAGCCGAGTGGGGCAAGCGACTCGCTTACCTCGCCTGTGTGCTGCTGCCGGTGCTCTGGCTGGTGGTGCTGTTGGTCAACGAACGTGATCCGAAGAGCGATCGTCTCACTTGGGACGACATTACCCTCTCCGCCTCGCCCCCCATGTCGAAGGCCGATTTTCTTCGGGAAGTCAAAGCGGGTGGACGATTCAGCGATGCACTCGATGTCAGCGATCCACAGTTGTTCGAGAAGCTGAGACAGGCAATCCTCCGCCACGACTGGGTGCAGGATGTTTCCCGAGTCTCGCTCGTTCCTCCGCACACCATCCATATCGATCTGACCTTTCGAACTCCGGTAGCCAGACTGCAGCGCGGCACGCAGACACATCTGGTTGATCGCTTCGGGAAGATCCTGTTGCCGTTGAAGCCGGAACAGGGACAGATGCTGGTGTCGCTCGTCGGCTGGGGAGACAAGAATGCGACTGATCAGGAAGCAATGAACTGGCTCGCCCAGGCGGCGATGGTCGCCTATCAGTTGCAGGCTGACCTGGGCCCCTGGAACATCGGAGGCATCCATCTCGTCCGAGACGTCCCCCTCGACATGGCTGATCTTCGACTCAAAACGAAGAACAATACCTACATCATCTGGCAGACGCTGAAAGGCCCAGCCCAGGACGAGCCCAGCTTGATCGAGAAACAGTCTCGTCTGCGCGTCTATCAGGAACGGTACGGCTCGCTCGAAGCCCCGGTGGGGCAACTGCTGGATGTGCGAGTGAAGGAAGGGTTGCAGCGACGGCCAAACGGGCAGTAGGGATGGTAGTCCTCACGCTCCGTCGTGAGGAGGCGGAGACCATGTCTTGTATCCGAAGATAATGCAAAAGCGTGAATTCGCTTCGGTGTACTCATCCCCGCAACCACACCTCGATGGAGTACCATCGAAGTGTGGCACGGGTTTGGGGGCACCGGTCAATCGACTCACTTCTTCTCTGGTTTCAGAGGCATTTGCACCGTGCCAACGTCATGCGTCATTCCCGGCTTGCCGATGATCTCTTCTACTATTCGAAGCTCTGCTTTCTCGCCCCAATACAGATCATACTTTTCTCCTGGACACAAGGGACCGCTGCGGAATCGTCCATCAGCATCAGTCGCCGTGATGTTGAGACCCTTCAAAATGGGATATTCCTTACCCCAGGCACGCAGACACCACAGCAGCGTTACTTTCATTCCCTTCAAAGGCTTTCCCTGCTGGTCAACTAATTGCCCAGTGATATAGCAGCAGTTCTTCTTATCTACCACGATCCGAATGAGCTTGTCTGGTTTAGTCAAATCAACAACCTCTGCATGCAGCGTTACGCCCTCTGGGCTGTTGACGCAGAGATCAATGGTATCATTCGTCAGTTGATCAATTCGGAATCGGCCCTCTGCATCGGTCATGGCTGGAGGTTGGTTGCGTGAAAAGGGATAGCCTTCCAACTGCAAAGAGTAAAGTCGAGCGTGTGGTACCGGGTCGCCATTGGTGGTGACGACTTCGCCATGAATGCTTTTGCCAGGCTTCACTTTCAAATAGGGAATGGTCACCGTTTTCCCTGCTTCTCCTTCAATGGTATCTTGTATTTGGACTTCGTATCCTTCAATCACGTAGTTGTTGGGTAAGTAGGTCAAAGTGGCCCGGATATCGCCTGGTTTGACATAAGCCTCGAAGTTCCCGTTCTCATCGGTTTTGGCATGCTTGGGTTGCCCCGATCTTGTCCTGGCATCGTACGATGTGACCTGCACTTCCGCTCGTGCCAGTCCCCGTTGGGTTAGCACGTCTACCACTTGGCCCACCACTTTGACGTTCGGCTTCATCTCCAACGTGATTTCTGTGGTTTGCCCTGGCTTGACCTCAAAACTTGGCAATTGCTCAACATAGTAAGGACAACTTTCATCATTCTCCTGTCGAAGCAGTCGGCCTTTGCCTGGGAAAACGCCTTTGACTCGCATCTCGAGTCCACTCGTTCCTGTAATCCTCCGCGAAGTTCCGTACATCAAGCCGGAGCCAGGATGCCTGGAACCTACCAAGAGGTAGAAGCTGGCCTTCTTGACTTTGTCCGGATCATCAACCCCATTGAAACGAATGACAATTTCACCCATCTGAGGAAACTGGATATCGGCCGGCCGAGACATCCCAGAAGAGGAAGACATTCTCGCCGCCTGTCAGTGCGATATTGGCATCGAGCGAACTCTGTTGCGGAACTCCCGCCAGCACAAATCGTCCTTCTCCATCAGTTTGAGCCGTCCAGAACGGCTTCAAGAGCTCTGGCAGGATCAGTTGCTTAGCTCGACTGATCATCCCTTTGCGACGTAGGTCAAACTCTCCGAACTCAACAAACTGAGGAATGATCTTGGCACCAGCCACCGGTTCGCCACGATGGTTGAGGATTCTCCCTTCTGCCTTCAATACAGGCATCAGATCGAGTTGGATACCATTCGTCTTCATTGCTTCTGTTTCAGTGGCTCCTAAGTTCTGATAGGCAAATCGCCCCTCCTCAGTTCGGGAGAAGATGCGATAGAAAGAATGTCGACGGGTGGAACGAACTCGGAATCGCCCAAGTTGATCAGTCTTCGTCGTATCGAGGTGCTCGTCGTAACCACTGGGATTCCCTTGATTGACATAACCCGTCAACCACACCGATGCTCCTGCCACCGGCTTGCCCTCCGCCAGTACGGTGCCCTGAAAGTCTGTCTGCTCCTCGGAGTTAGCTGATTTGATGAAAGAGACGACAGGCACTTCAGGCTTGCTGGCAATGGCTGGCTCCCCAGCCCCACGCATGCTGATCCACCCTAACAGTCCGACGAGGCCAAGTATTGCCAGCATGGCCAACCGGATTGGTATCGTTGACCCACCAACTCCAATCATCATCGCCGCCACGCCGGGAGCAACATAGTCGCGCAAAGCATGCCCCTGCAACAACCTCAAAGCCTGTGTGCCGATCAATGTCATAAGCGAGGTAGAAACCGCCGAGACACCGCCCGGCATCATCACTCCTGCCGTTGCGGCCAAGGCGACGCCTCGGGCGGTGAGGCGTTTTTGCAGAATGGCTCTTGCTCGTCCTAATCGGCCGGCGACGGTGCCGGCGGGCCAGCCGAGGAGTTCGGCAGCACTCTGCCGTGTGTGCCCCTCCACACAACACAGGAGAACAGGCAGGCGATATCGTTCCGGGAGGCGGTCGAGTTCTTCATCAAGCAGCCAGCGAACGGCGTCAGCATCGTGGGCGGTGATCGCTTCGGGGCGGGCGACTCGGTGTTCCCGAAGTTGTCTTTTCTGCATCTGCCGCAGCGCATGCCCAGCGGTTCTTCGAGCGACGCAGTGCAGCCAGGCGGCTACCGAATGCGTTCCGGACAGTTTATTCGCCTGCTGAGCCAGGGAGAGGAACACCGCCTGGGTGGCATCTTCCGCGTCTTGTTGTTGATGGAGTATTCGCCGGCAGACTCCCAGCACCATCGCCCCATGCCGACGGAGAATCTCAACGAAGGCTGCTTCATCCTTCTCGATGACGAACTGATGCAACAGTTGGCCATCGTGACGAAGCGAAGTCAGGCTCGTGGGAGGTTTGAGTAATTGCATGGAGGCTTCTCACCTTACCGTATTTCCGAAGACTGTGCCACACTCCGGCGGTACTCCGTCGGGGTGTGGTTGCGGAGAACTTCGTCGCGATTCTTGCAAAAACCCCTGACTCATCGCCGCCGCTTCGGTGTCCTCATCCGGGTATCCACACCTCGATGGAGTACCATGGAAGTGTGGCACGATTTTGGGGACACACTCATGTAATGGGGGTAGACGACGAGATTGATACGCCTTTTCTTCTAAAATTCCGGGATCAATTTGCCCGCTCCGAAGAACTATACTGATGACTGCATCGACTAGGTGGGAAACGACGGAACGCTTATGCAGGCTTATGGTCCGCTTTTGCAGTTGGTACGGCAGTTCCATGGCAGTCATCGAGATGAGATGACTGACGGGGAGTTGCTGCGGCAATTCCTGGCTGAGCCGGAGCAGACGACGTTTGCGACGCTGGTGCAGCGGCACGGGACGATGGTGTTCCATGTCTGCCGGCGGGTGCTGGGCTGTTCGCATGATGTCGAGGATGCTTTCCAGGCAACCTTTCTGGTGCTGGTGCAGAAGGCTCGGCAACTGCAACACCGGGAAACCGTCGGTGATTGGCTGCATGGTGTCGCCCATCATACCGCACTGAAGGCTCGGGCCATGATCAGCAAGAGAACGAACAAGGAACGAAGAGCGGTCAAGCCGGTGGAGGTGATGCCCACGCTGGAACTGGAACCCTGGCAGCAGATTCTCGATGAAGAAGTGCGAAGGCTGCCGGCGACGTATCGCAAGGCGTTCGTCCTGTGCGATCTTCAGCAGAAGACTCGCAAGGAAGCAGCCAAGGCGCTCGGCTGGCAGGAAGGAACGGTGGCCAGTCGATTGGCCCGAGGCCGGAGCCTGCTGTGCCAACGCTTGAAGAAGCGAGGGATCGAAGTCACCGTGGCCATGCTGGGCGTCGAACTGGCTCAGGCGAGTGCCATGCCCCTGAGCCTGATGCATGCTGTAACTCAGGCAGCATGTCAACTGGCCAGCGGCGTGACGGTGATCTCTGCCGCTTCGGTTCACGTAGCCACGCTGATGAAGGCGGGGCTGGCTTCGACAATCACGCACAAGGCTTCGCTCATCGTCGCAGGTTTCGCACTGGCGGTGGGCGTGGTCGGTTGGAACTGGGCAGGCACGATAGATCGCCCGATGCAGGCGATGACGAACATCAGCCAGGCCCCAGTGCAAGAAGCCCCCAAGGTAAGCGAAACGGTAGCCTCTGCTGAACCGCCTCGACGGCTCAAAGTCTCGCCGCCCGCCCGTAACGACGGGATGGCAGTGGCGCAGAAGCTACCAGCCGTCAAGCAACGAAACTCTCAAGGCAGCGATGAAGAGATATTGAGTCAGATGGGGCTGACCGATGAACAGCTGCTCGACTTCCTGATGATCCGCCAGATCATGTCCGAACAGTCGCAGGAGATGTACAAGATGCCCACGGGCAAGCGCGAGCGCGGGCTGGAGATCAACCAGGAATGGAACGCCGGGCTGAGGGAGATTCTGACGATCGAGCAGTACCTTCAGTATTGCGAGTATTGGGACAGTCGCACTTTCCGGGCTGCGAAGTGATCCGGTTAGTAGTCCTCACGCTCCGTCGTGAGGACACGGCGACAAAACACCATCACGATGAAGAGGATCATTCATGAGTTGGTGTTCATGATTTATCGTGTCCGAAGTGACGGACGCCAGTCACCGCTGCACGATGCATCGTGAACACCAACTCATGCGAGCATAGCTACTTTGCTGTTGAGTTTCAATCCTCGGCAGGTCATCACGGCGGAGCGTGATGACTACTAACCAGACAGACCATCTCTACTCAACCTTCTTTCCCCAAGGAGACTACCTTGTCACGTCTACATCATTGGCTGTTATGCACAGCTACCGGATTGCTGGCGATGTTGCCGGCGACTGCTCTTCAGGCTTTACAGGCTCCGCCCAAAACACCACGGGTATTCCTGGGCACCTTCGACGTGGCACCGAGCCAGCGTCAGGAGTTGATCGCCACGCTTAAGGAGAAAGGTTTCGCCGGGGCGTACATCCCGGAGAATGCCTCGCCCGATACGCTGTTCTACCGGGGCACCAGGGCTGAGTATGACGCAGCGATGCTTTTCTATTGGGATGTGCAGAGCAAGAAGGCGAAGAAGCCGACACCCAGGCCGACGCCGACGACAACGACGATATCCTCCATCGTCAAACAGCAACGCACCGGCGGTGCGCCGGCTGACAAGGACGTACTGGCCAAACTGAGCATGTCGGCTTTGCAGAAGGACCTGACCGACGAGCTGCTCAAGGAATGCGATAAGCGGCTTGAAGAGTTCCACAACAAGGGTGCGACTGAAGAGTTGAAAGCCAAGGGGCTGGAGTTCAACAAGTGGAAGCTCAGCACATTGAAGGCGATCCTGACCCGTGATCAATTCGAGAAGTACTACCTCGCCTACGGCACCAAGCCGACGGAAGAACAACTGGGAGGTAAGCCAAATTTGCCCAAGATCGATCCAAAGGCGGAGAAGACCGATGAAGCTATCCTCGAACAACTGCAATTGAGCTCGAAGCAGAAAGAAGCGTTCGACAAGCTGAACAAGTGGATGAAGGAAGCCACGATTGAGATGAAGAAACCCGGCAAGGATCACATCGCAGAAGGGCAGCAGCTCAACATCAAATGGCGAGCGGGGCTCGATCGCATCTTCACCAAAGACCAGCGGAAGCAGTACATGGATTACTGGGGCCCGCCGCCAAAGTTCGCGGGGGAATAACCGTAGTAGTCCGCCAATTCTTATTTGTCATGTTAAGTTAGCATGGTTACGCCGAGTACGGCGAAACCATGGCGCCCATCTCTCATGACACTTTAGCGTTGGCGGACTAGTAGGGCACGCTGTGCGTGCCTCACAGAGACTTGACCCACTCACCAGATTAACCGCCCCTCAGAGTATTGATACGAGACACTGCGATGGAGAGGCACGCACAGCGTGCCCTACACACAACCCCTTTTCAAGGAGCTATCCCATGTCCGTTTTGAGTCTATTGACGTTAGGTCTTGCCACAGTGTTGCCGGCAATGATGGATGACAAGACAAAGCAGGACGATACCCCGAAGCCTGCGGTGGGCAATCCAGCTACCATGTTCGCTTCCACAGAAGAAGCTATCTACGGTCAACTGAAACTGATGCAGATCAACTCAAGGCGTTGCGGGCTAATAACCTGGCTGCTCAGCGGAGCTATGCCGCGACCCGGGCGAAGTTCAAGGAAGATGGCGACGTGTGGGCGAAGGTCAATGCCTACGAAGCGACCGCCAAGGCTGCCAAGGCGGAGACGAAGCGGATCATGACGCCCAAGCAGCACGCTCAATACATCAGGGCGTGGGATGAGATCATGGCACCCTACATTGCCAACAGCCAGAAGTACCAGGGCACAACCCGGGGTTCTGAAGTGCCGAAGAAGTAGTCTGGTTAGTAGTCCTCACGCTCCGTCGTGAGGACACGGAGACAAAACACCATCACGATGAAGTGGATCATTCATGAATTGCTGTTGTGTTTCACTCTTCAGCAGGTCATCACGGCGGAGCGTGATGACTACTAACCAGAGGCCCCTCTCCCCAGGAGGGAGAGGGGAGACAATACACGCAATTCCTATTACCTATCGAGCACGCCATGCTATCTCGCTTCCTTTTGATTCCGGCTCTCCTGATCCTGCTTGTCTCTGCATCACACGCCGATGACGCTGCCAAAACCTGCGAGAACACCCTCGCCATTAACTGGGTGCTGCCGGGCCACTTTGCTGATGCCCTCAAGCAGGCGAACGCTCAGCAACGCCTGATCATGATCAAGGGCATCGCTTTCGGCATCGACGATGCCGGGGCGACCTGTGCCACCAAGGGGTGCTGGTGACCGGGCGCCGAACCCATGCGAGCAGGTTGCTTCGCTGAGCCCCGGGTAATCCAATTACTCAACCGTCGATTCGTCAGCTTCTTCTACAACACCGATGCCGGTGTGCCTCAACCACAATTCAAAGGGAAGGACCCGCAGGCCAAGGCATTCCTCAAAGACAAGACGCAGAACAAGTGGGCCTTCTACGCAGCCTTCACGGCCGGCGGCGACCCGGTGGGCGTGACCGATGTCTACGCCAACAAGGATGTCGTTTTCGACTTCCTGTTAGAACTGTTGCGTCTGAATCCCGAGTTTGATCGCAACACACCCGCCGAAGAGGCGATCCTGGCGAAGGCGAAGTCGGAGCCAGGCAACGCGGCAGCACAACTCGCTGCTGGACAGTTGCTGGAAGAGTTGGGGAAGTATCAGCAGGCACGGACGCATCAGCAGCGCGTACTCGAACTAGCCAAGGAACCGGCTCAAATTACTGAGGCCTATCGCAGTCTGCTCCGCATCGCCCGGTATGATCGTGACTGGAAGACGCTGGAGCAGCTTTGCTCGGCTGTCGAAAAGCATCCGCTGGTGGCCAAACTCGATCTGGGGGCAGACCTGGCTGCGGAGCGTGGCTATCAACTGAAGGCAGCCAAGCAGTACGAAGCGATGCGGAAGCTGATGGAGACAGCGATCAAGCAGTATCCCCAATCGAAGCGGATGAGCGAACTGCGGTTCTCCGCCGGCGTAGCGTGTTACTTCCTTGAGGAGAAGCCGTGGGCCTACTATCACTGGTGCTGGGTGGTGGAGAACCTACCCGACGATCATCTCGCCCGGCGCTGCTTCCTCGCCGCCGCCCACGAAGGGATGCCCTACAAGAACCCGGAGCTCGATGGCTACTTTGCTCCGTTGCATGGCGGGCAAACGCAGGTGATTCAGGGTGCCTACAACGTGGCGAAGGAGACGTATAAGGAGTTGAAGGGTAAGTTTTAATGGCATCAAGAGCCGGGTGGCGTGAGCGCCGGAGAAGCGGTGAAGTAAGTTACTTCACCGCTTCCACCATTTCCCGGAAATCAATCGGGCACACGTCCCAGCTTTGTTGATAGGTTTTCTCCAGCGGCACCGGGACATAAGCCAGGGGATCGAGATAGATGGGCATATCGGGCAACATTTCGTTGACACCGATAGGTTCGACGTAAGCAGTGGGACTGCGATCATAACTGCCTGCCATGTAGGAGGCCAGGAGCAGTTGCTGACCAGCGGGCAGAACGTAGGGTTCTTCTCCATACATTTCTTCCCAGATGAGGCGATGGACGCCAAAGGGGTCGCGTGGCGTGGGAGGAAAGAGATCAATAACGAGTAGATGAACACCTGCCTCGAGAAACTCGACGGCTTTGCTCACAAACTGCTTCATGGCGGATTTGCTGCTCTTGTTGCCCGGCGAGACGATCTCGATGCAGGAAATCACTTCCCCCATTTGATGGCGGATGACGATCCGGTTCGCTCGCGCTGTCAGGGTCTGGTCTTTGCCCTGGATGACATGCTTGGTACGGGGCGGGTCGGCGAGGAGGAGGCCGCCTGTCGACTTGCTCGGCTTCCCCGATTTCCGTTCGACCGTCAACACATCAGGCGCGAGTCCACGGGCATATTGCTCGATCAGTGCGGAGAAGCCAGGCGGTAACAACCCGGCATTGAGCGAATTGCAAATGGCTATCGACCATTGCTGATGGAAATGGTGAAACAGGTTGGCATCAACTTTCGACCAAGTTATGAACGGGCATATGGGTAACCTCATCTCTTCAATGAATTATACCACATCGCCCTTCGCCTCACCAATAGTCTCTTCCTTACCCGGCTCCTCCACCGTTTCCTGAATCTTCATTCCCTGTTTTACCACGGCCTGGCGGAGAAGGTATTCAATCTGGCCGTTCAGACTGCGGAGGTCCTGCTCGGCCCAGCGCTGGAGGGCACTGGAGTAGTGCAGGATCCATCCGCAGTAAGAACGACTTGCGTGCCATCGTGGAACTCCTCGTTCCCAGGCTCTGCCTGGGAACGCACTGCAATGGAGGCTCTGCCTCGTGTTTTCCCCACTACTACGAATACAACGTCCCTGCATTCACCACCGGCTGGGCGCTGTGATGGCCACAGAGCACGACCAGCAGATTGCTGACCATCGCAGCCCGGCGTTCGTCATCCAACTGAACCACCTTTCGCTGATTCAGTTCGTCCAGCGCGTGTTCCACCATGCTGACTGCTGCATCGACGATCAGCTTGCGGGCGGCAATCGTGGCGGAGGCCTGCTGACGTTGCAGCATCGCTGCGGCAATCTCCGGAGCATAAGCGAGGTAGCTGATGCGGGCATCGAGTATCTCGACGCCGGCCTAGTGCATGCGGGTGTGCAGTTCGACCTTGAGTTTCTCAGCAACCAGATCGATGTGGCCACGCAGAGAGGAGACATCGTCCTCGGGGGCATCGTAGCGGTAATGGCTGGCGAGGTTCCGCAGGGCAGCGTCGGCCTGGGTGTGAACATAGCTGTCGTAGTCATCGACCTGGAATACCGCCTGGGCAGCGTCGATGACCTTCCAGACGACCACCGCCCCGATTTCGATGGGGGTGCCATCCTTATCGTTGACCTTGATCGGTCGGCGTGACTGCGAAGCTGACTTGACTACTTTGCCGGTGGCGTCTTTGACTTCTTCCGATTCCTGCACGCCGGTCTCGAAGGTGCGAACCCGCAGGCTGACATTCGTCCGCCAGTAGAACGGGTTGCCATAGTAGAAGCCAACCTCGCTGACGGTGCCGACGTATTGGCCGAAGAGCTGCACGACACAGGCCTGGTTCGGATTCACGACGATGAAGCCAAACAGGCTAAGGAACCAGACGAGAGCGAGGGGAATGATGAGCCAAAGCATCATCGGCATGGAGGCAATAACAGCCACCACCACCAGAAGAGCAATGAGGCCCAGCCCGGCAAAGATACCGAGGAGGCCAGTCCAACCAGAAGCCAGTCGAAGGGTGCGATCGTTCATGGAGAAGCTCCGTAGATAGCTAAGTGATATTACTATAGTATCATTCTGATGTCGAGCAACCTCATTTAGCTGAATTCCCTCAAAAAAGCCAACTCTGCCATTACTCAGCCTCGCCTGTGGTTGTCCTCTGATGCTAGAAACCTAAGAATGAGCAGACCTTCGTAGGGCACGCTGTGCGTGCCTCACAACGACTTGATCTGTTCACAACGGCTGTATCACGACAAACTCTGACGTTACACGACATTCTTTTTGAACGGCACGCACAGCGTGCCCTACGACACAGGACTACTTACCTATGCGCGTCTCCCATCTCTTTGGCGAAACTCTTCGTGAAGCACCGGCTGATGTTGATGTCGTCAGCCATCAACTGCTGCTGCGGGCCGGGTATGTTCGGCAGTTAGCGGCGGGCATCTTTTCGTACCTGCCGCTGGCTCACCGGTCGATGCGGAAGATCGAGCAGGTGCTGCGGGAAGAGATGAATGCCATCGGCGGGCAGGAGATCACGATGCCTGTTGTGCAGCCAGCGGAACCCTGGCAACAGACGGGGCGCTGGCAGGTCATCGACGAATCGCTCGCCCGGTTCAAGGACCGTAAAGACCGTGACATGGTGCTCGGCATGACCCACGAGGAAATCGTCGGAGTGCTTTGTTCCAGCGAAGTGAAGTCGTGGCGGCAACTGCCGATGCTGGTGTACCAAATTCAAACCAAGTTCCGTGATGAAGCTCGGCCCCGAGGTGGTCTCATCCGGGTGCGTGAGTTCACGATGAAGGATTCCTACTCGCTCGATAAAGACGAAGCGGGGCTGAAGAAGCAGTACGCTGAGCACTATCACAGCTACTTCCGCATGTATGCCCGCTGCGGGCTGCCTGTCATTTCGGTCGGTTCCGATACGGGTATGATGGGGGGCAAGGTCGCTCACGAGTTCATGTACGTGACGCCGATCGGTGAAGATACGCTGGTGATCGATGAAGCGGGTTATGCTGCCAACCAGGAAGTGGCCCAGTTCGTGAAGACGGCCCACGATGGCGGAGCGGCACAGGCGATGGAGAAGGTGCATACGCCGAACTGCCCGACGATTGACGACCTGGCCAAGTTCCTGAAGGTCGATGCCAAGCAGACAATGAAGATGGTCTTCTTCATGGGAACGTTCCAGGAGGATGATCGCAAGGTGGAAAAACTCGTCGCAGCGGCTGTCCGGGGCGACATGGAAGTGAACCAGACGCAGGTGACGAACAAAGCGAAGGCTCTGGCCACCCGGCCGGCTCATCCGGAACAGATCGTCGCGGCGGGCATGGTACCGGGCTACGCTTCGCCCATCGGCATCGCCAAGGGCAAGGCTGTTGTTGTTCTCGATGATTTGCTGGAGAAGAGCACCAACCTCGTCAGCGGAGCCAACGAGGCGGGTTACCATTACAAGAACGTCAACGTCGGGCGGGATTTCGCTCATGATGTCGTCGGCAACATCGCCCTCGCCCAGGATGGCTACCTCAGCGTCGATAATAACAAGCCGCTCAAGCTCGTTCGTGGCGTGGAGGTGGGGAACATCTTCCAGCTTGGCGTGCGCTACAGTGTGCCGCTGAATTGCAACTTCGCCGATGAAACGGGCAAGCTGCAGCCGGTGGTGATGGGCAGTTATGGCATCGGTGTCGGGCGATTGCTCGCCTGCGTGGCTGAGGAGCACCGGGATCAATTCGGCCTGACGCTGCCGATCAGCGTCGCTCCGTTTGAAGTGAACCTGGTGATGCTCAGCAAGAAGGACGAGACGAAGCAGAAGGCGGAACAGCTTTACGCTGATCTGCAGGCAGCCGGCATCGAAGTACTCTTCGATGATCGAGATGCTGCGGCTGGTGTGAAGTTCACCGATGCTGATCTGCGGGGTATGCCGCTGCGTATCACCATTTCCGATAAGTCGCTCGAGAAGGGTGGCGTGGAACTGAAGCACCGCAAGGCGGGCAAGGACTTCACACTGGTGCCTCTGGCAGAGATCATCCCGACGCTGAAGGCGGAGATTGCGAAGCTGCATGCAGAGCTGAAGGCGAAGGCGGATCAATCGCCGAAGTGGAAGTAACCTCACTCGTTCCCAAGCTTCGCTTGGGAACGCACTGCCATCGAGGCTCTGCCTCGATGGGCGAGGCGAGCAGACATGTGGCCATACGCCGATTGGATGGAACAACTCTACGCAACGCTCAAACCTGACGATCCCTATTGCCTGTACTGGCTACGGTTTCGCCGTGGATTGATCATGCGCAGCTTCGGTGCCATCTGCTTGGCCATCCCTGTGTTTGCCATCAGCCTGGGCGTCGCTTTATCGTTTCTGTCTTCGGAATATGCATGGTATCTTGCCGCCTGCCTCGGTATCAGCACTGGTGTGCTCGCCTACAACTGGTACAGCCTCCGTTGCCCGCGCTGCCGCCGATGGTTTTATGATCTAGTCGGCGAGCGAATGGCCAACGTGATGGAACGCTGCCACCACTGCGGCCTGCAACTCTACGCCCCGCATGGAGAACTGAATTAGACGAGGCCTCCAGCCCTCATCTGCTTTTCTTCCCGGTAACCAGTAAAGTCTCGATAGCGTCCTTAGCAAGCGGCGGGTATAATTCCTAGCGAGTCTCTAAGAGAACATCCATGTCTACGATCACTATTCCCGTACCCGATGATCTGCTGCTTCGTCTTCGTAGCCGGGCTGAAGCGGAACAAAAAACTATCGAGACCGTAGCTTCCGAACAGTTACAGAAAGCCATGCCAGCACGAAAGAGTTCGTTTTTGGAGAAATGCGCAGGCAGCATCCACTCGGGAATAACCGACTGGGGCACCAATCATGATGAGTATATTGGGCAATCCATCATGAATGAGATCCACCGGAAAACAGACGATGCGAAATAATGTATTCGTAGATACCTCTGGTTGGGCGGAAATCCTCGACGACACGCTACCGATGCATCATCAAGCGGAAGAATTAGCCAAAAGCTGTGTAAAGAACGCTGGAAGACTGGTAACGACAGACCTTATCCTCATCGAATTAACTGCGTTGCTGACCAGCCCACTTAAGATGCCAAAAGCCCGGCAGATACCGATCATGCAGCAATTGCGTAGTGATGCTTCCATCGTCGTGATCAGTGCAGCTCAACATGTGCCCGATGCCTGGCACCTTTGGGAAAATCGTCAGGATAAAGATTGGAGCATGGTCGATTGTGTGAGTTTCGTAGTTATGCAGAAGCTGGAGCTACTCGAGGCGATAACGAGCGATCATGATTTTGAGCAAGCGGGTTTTGTACAGCTTCTCAAATAGAACGAGAAACCATGTGGCCTTATACCGATTGGATGGAACAACTTTATGGGACGCTGAAGCCGAACGATTCCTACTACCAGCATTGGCTACGGTTTCGTCGGGGGTTGATCATGCGAAGCTTTGGTGCCGTCTGTCTGGCCATTCCTGTGTTTGCCATCAGTCTGAGCATCGCTTTATCATTTCTCCCTCCGGAATATGCATGGTATATTGCCGGCGGCCTGGGTATGAGCACCGGTGTGCTCGCCTATAACTGTTACAGCCTCCGTTGTCCGCGCTGCCGCCGATGGTTCTATGATCTTTTGGGCGAACGAATGGCCAATGTGATGGAACGTTGTCACCACTGCGGCCTGCAACTTTACGCCCCGCATGGAGAGTTGTAAATCTGGCTGTTTGCCATCGCATGAAAAGCCCCGAAGGGGCGGGAGAGCAGAGCCCAGGGCAACGCCCGAATGTCGCTTCCTGAGATTACATTCCCCTGTTTTTCAGGGCAAGTCGCCGTGCTTGAGCACGAGGCAGTCGCAGGAGCGGGTAACGGGTGTGTTTCTTTTTCAGGGCGCGTGGCTCGTGTCGATCAGGGCGGTTATCGACGACATGGCAAGCGATCGCATCCAAGATGGCATCGTACAACTTCGTCACCGTCTCTGGCTTGGCGAAGCGGAGATAATCTTGGAAGGCACGGAGGATTTGCACAGTACCTTTGAAGCTGATCTGCCGCGGCTTCCTCTGTGCCCGTTGAGCGGCCTGAACGATCAAGGCGCGGAGCAGGTTGTAGGCCAAGAGATACACCCACAACTCTTTGCGTGCCATGGCGGGCGAACGGCTGCGCAGATCCTTCATCTGCATCGAACATTTGAGCGAACGCAGCGACAACTCCGCCTGCCAGCGACAGCGGTACAAGTCGCCCAAGTCAGTCACCGTGATCTCCTGGGCATCAAGCAAGGTGGTGATGATCACCAGTCGTTCGGTGCGAAAGCCCTTCTTCGTGACCGGTACTTCGACCTGTCGCACCGTAAGCGTGTCGGGCATGGCATCATACTGAGCCTGCTCCATCCAAACGGGACGCTGAGGTTTCTTCCAGACGACGATATGATCCTGATGTCCCAATCGTTTGCCCTGACGAAAGTCGACCGGTCGACTTTGATGACAGCGCACCACCGCATCGACACCTCGCTCTTGCAACAAGACCAGCTCGAAATAGCTGCAAAACAGCCTGTCTGCTAGGAAAACCTCACCCGACGAGAAGCTCTCCAGCATCTGGCGAAAGAGCGACAACTCGCCGGTACCCTTGCCGAAGTAAGGTGCCAGGGCGACATCCAGCACCGCTCCCGTCGCCAGGCAAAAGAGTACGACGAAGCGAATGATGGGATATCCCAGACCCGGCTTCTGACTATCGGGCTGAGGATACTCGCGCTGATTCTCCGGCGTGTCTGCCAGCAGCACCGTGCTGCCATCACCCACTTTGACCGAGCGGCCCCGCCATTGCCACGAGGGCTCGGTCGCCTGGTGAAGTTGTCGACCGGTGTGCCGTGCCAACTTCTGGAGAACTGCTTCGCTCAAGTGCGCTGCGCGCTTTGCAGTAGCCGCCGGTGCCTGCGCCGCAGGCAGGCAACTGACGTGAGGCAAGCTCCGCCAGCAGCCGCGCCACCGCCTGGCGACACGATTGATCTTCGTCGAGCACTTGTGACAGAAACAAACTCAGGGTGGTCAACGAAGGGTAAGTCGGCTCGATCCGTTGCTGACGCAACTCGACAACGTCCTTCAACAACTCCGGCGTCAGCAGCGAGGTGAATGGCAACCCCTCGGACAACGCAAAACTTTGTCGCAACTTCCTCACTTCACAGTCGATGCCGGAACGGGTAGAGTACATCGCATCGGCCTCCTTGCCAGGTGGAATGTTTTGAACACACATCCCTCTAAAGCAAGAAAGGCCGATTTTGACTATATCTAGCGTTGATGCCTCGACTTAAGGTGAGGAAGCGACATTCGGGCGTTGCCCTGGGCTATGCTGTCTCGCCCCGTTGGGGCTTTTCGTGGAGCCACTTCGAGGGGATAGGATTCTGTCTCCGCGTCATCACGACGGAGCGTGATGACAACTAACCAGAGCGTGATCACTACCATCATTCTACCGAAAACATCTTTCTGACATCGGCACTCACCTTCTTCGGCCTCCCCGTTTGGGGGTCGATGGGACACCACACCGTTCTCGCCTGCACCAGCAGCTTGCGATCAATGTTCAGTATCTCAGTGTGGCGATCAAACCGTAGTCCCTCGGCGGTGCCGATCCAGGTTTTGAGAATGAGGTTGTCGCCTTCCTTCGCCGCTGCCTTGTAGTCGATCTCATGCCGTAATACCATCCAGACGATTTCCTTCTGCATGTCGCTGGTGGCCAGCTTCGACCAGTGGGCGATGGCTGCGTCCTGCACCCAGCGCACATAGACGGTGTTGTTGACATGGCCGAGGGCATCGATATCGGCAGCAACGGCGGTGACGGGAAGTTCGTAAGGCAGACGGAAGTCGAGTGGGTTCATGGGGCCATTATAGAAGCTATGAGCTAACAGCTGACAGCTCACAGCTATCAGCCAGAAGTTGTCAGTCGTCAGCGAAGACAGGCCTGAACTTTCTGACAACTGAAAACTGACAACTATTCTTCTGTCTTCTGACCCCCGGCCCCTAACCCCTGACCCCTCCTCTCACATCCCGCCCGCTTTCCCCTGTAATCTCACCTTATCCTCATCATTTATGCCCACATCTCCCCGTTCTCGTGGTACAATGCCCTGTACGGTGGATTTTCGACATACTCGACCGCTTTGAAATGACTTATGTCCACGTCTTTGGCTGAACTGGGAGTCATGCCTGAACTGGCCGACTTTCTCAACGATTTAGATCACACTCGGCTGCTAACGCCTGAGGAGATGGCCCATTACCGCGCCTCTTCCATGCTCGAACCCCCCGTTACTCCCGAAGAACTGGCCATCGAACTGGTTCGACACGGCAAGCTGAGCCGCTATCAGGCCGAGACCCTGCTGACAGGCAGATGCAAAGGCCTGGTGATGGGCAACATCGAAATGCTTGCCCCGCTCGGCAAGGGCGGGATGGCCCACGTCTTCCTCGCCAATGATCGCCAGACCGATGAACTGCTCGCCATCAAGCTGCTGCCCCCCAATAAGGCTGCCAAGCAGCCCCACCTGGTCGATCGCTTCCACCGAGAAGCCCTCGTTGGCAAACGTCTGAACCATCCTGGCATCACCAAAGTACAGTTTCTTCGTTACGTCAAAGGCGTGCTTTGCCTGGCTCTCGAATACGTTCCGGGGCTGGATCTCTATCGTCTGGTACAGCAGAACGGGCCCATCGCCCTTGGCCCCGCCGCCCGGCTCCTGGCCGACCTGGCCCTGGCCCTCGATCATTCCCATCGCAAGGGAATCGTTCATGCAGACTTGAAGCCCGCCAATGTCATGGTGCTGCCCAGGGAAGTGCGTCACCTCCACAAAGGCACCCGGTGCAAGGTGCTCGATTTCGGCCTCGCCATCGATCTGGCACGCCCCCCGGAAAGGGCAAGCCTCAGCGCCAAGGGCAACATCGCCGGCACGCTCTCCTACATGGCTCCCGAACAAACCTATCCCGATAAGCTGCCTGTCCCCGCTTCCGATCTCTATGCTCTGGGCTGCTCGCTCTTTTACACACTCACCGGGAAACCGCCTTACCAGACCGAAGGCAGGATGACTGTGAAAGAGAAGATCGACATGCAGCGCCATGCCCCCGTGCCCGATATTCTTGATTACCTGCCCGATTCTCCCAGACAGTTGACCGAACTCCTCCAGACGCTTCTCGCCAAGAACATCGCCGACCGCCCTGCCTCCGCCCAACAGGTGGCCAATATGCTCCGCGAACTCGGAAGCGGGAAGTAGAATCAGCTATCAGCTATCAGCTATCAGCTATCAGTTGTCAGTTGTCACTTGTCAGTTGTCAGTTGGCAGTTGGCAGTTGTCATGGCAACTTTGATCCCAACGGGATCACCTGGAATAGCCCAGGACTTCAGTCCTGGGTGGGCAGCAATAATCGACCTCTGGTCCTGAAAGGACTACCTAACTCATGGCTATGTATAGGAGCCTGTCTCTGCGTCCTCACGACGGAGCGTGAGGACTACTAACCAGACCAGACACCCTGCTGCTTCCTAAGATAATACTTCCATCACTCCTCCAGGAACTTCATCGTGCCCAAGCGCGTTCTCAGCATTGGTAACTGCGGTTACGATCACAGCACCCTCAGCAGCGCGCTACAAAAGCACTTCGATGTCGAAATCTACGCCGCTGAGACCGCCCAGGAAGCGACCCAGGCCGTGACCGATGCCCAGTTCGATCTCATCATCGTGAATCGCCTCTTCGACATCAACAGCGAATCGGGCATCGAACTGATCAGGAAGCTGAAGCCGACGATGAAAACGCCGATGATGTTGCTCAGTAATTATCCTGAATATCAGCACGAAGCGGTCGCCGCCGGCGCCGTGCAAGGCTTCGGCAAAACCCACGTTGGCAAACCTGAGATGGTCCAAGCTGTGGAACAGTATCTGAAATAATGACCCTTTTTGAAAAGCTCGAGAGCCGTGGCAGGGGTCAGCGGTACTCCGCTGCCCCCTGCGGAACTTGCTACACCTAGCTATTTCGCAGGGGGCACGATGAGTACATCGTGACCCCTGCCACGGTCTCTCTCATTTGCTTGTGTTAAGATGATGTTCGGTGTTCTCTGCGCTGGCGCGGGTCTCCCGACCCCGCCGTCCGCCACTTCTAGCTCCTTACTACTGGCTCCTGCGGGTACACCCGCATTAGAACTGCGCCCGAATACTCTTCCGCTCGCTCCTGCCATACGATATAGTAAGGTTCTCCTCTATCTAACCTTGCACCCTGCCAGTCACGAACGTCATGGGTTATCAGGATCGTGAATACTTTCGGGATACGCATTCCCCCTACTTCGATCTCATTCGATCGACACGGGTCTGCTGGGGCCTGGTGATCATTATTGCTCTGGTATACCTGGCCACGCTGTTCACGCAGGATACCGCCGAACCTCTAGGGGAATACCTCAAGCTTGATCCCGCCGTCATGTTCGAGGGCTGGCAATGGCAGCGGCTGCTGACCGCCGTCTTTGTCGCCGACCGCCCCTGGCACATGGCCTTTGCCCTCATCCTCATCTGGCTGATTGGCCATGAACTTGAGCAACTGGTAGGCAGTTGGGAATTCCTGGCATTCTTCCTCGTTGCCACCATCCTCAGCAACCTGGCGGTGACCCTCGTCTACTACTACGTCATGCCCAATCACGGGTTGCGGTTCGGCATGGACGTATCGTGCTTCGGCCCAGCCGGGCCGGCCATGGCGCTCATGGCCTGGGCCGTGTTCATGTCACCCAGCCGGGTGGCTTCGTATCTTTTTGTCCCCATGCCTATGTGGATTGTCGGGCTGCTCGTCCTGGTCTTCGATCTATTCTTTTTCATGCAGAATCAACCGATGGCGGTGAAGTTAGCGGTGCATATCCTCAGCATACCGTTCGCCGCCGCCTACTACTTCTTCAACTGGCGTTTGACCGGCTGGCGACGCACGAACAGGGGCCTCCCCGCGCAGCGTCAGCTTTCCGGCGTGCTGCAGTTCCCAGCCAAACGGAACGGCGCCAGCGCCGACGACCGTCCCTCGCCCACGCCCTCTTCTCATCTCGCCCGTTCCGTCGATGAACAGCTCGAAGCCAAGCTCGACGCCGTCCTCGAAAAAGTCAGTGCCAGCGGCATGCAGAGCCTCACCGACGAGGAAAAGAACATCCTCAAGAAGGCCAGCGAAGTGATGAAGAGGCGGAAGGGTTGAAAGCTATCAGCTGTCAGCGTTCAGCTGTCAGCAATGAGATATCGAATATGCAAACGATGCTTCACTTGTTTTGCTGATCGCTGACAGCTGATGGCTGACAGCTTTACCGGAGATCACCATGCCTCTCTATGAATACACCTGCACCGATTGCTCCACCGACTTCGAGACCCTCGTCTTCACCAGCGACGAAAAGGTCGAATGCCCCAAGTGCGAAAGCGAATCGGTTGAGAAGCAGATGAGCATTCCCGCCGCCCCGAAGGTCAGTTCATTGCCGATGGGCTGTTCAACCGATGGACCATCCTGCGGCCCGCGCTGCTGTAGGAACTAGCGGGGCATGTCTGGTAGCACCTTCGGTTCTCTAAGACCGGCTGTCAGCTGTTAGCTGTCAGCTGTCAGCTAATACCCCATATTCACTTGCCTCCCCCTCAATCTCGTAGCAAAGTTGAGACAACCTCGAACTTTGCCCATGAACCATATCGTCCACTATCCATCTCAGACACCGCGAGAAGAACGCCCTTCCGTATGGTCGTCTGAAATCATCCTGCCTTCCGAGACCCAGCCTGATTCCAAGATCATTCAGTCCCTGCTGCCCTACCTGGAACCTTGCGAAGCGACAGATTCCTTTGGTGCCATCGGTTCGATGGAACTGCTTCAGATTCTCGGCGTCGGAGGCATGGGCTGCGTCTGCCTGGCCTTCGACACGGTCCTCGAACGAACGGTAGCGATCAAGTTCCTGCTGCCCCATCTGCGTGAGGACCATGTTGCCTTCACCCGCTTTCTCCACGAAGCCCGCTCCGCCGCCGCGGTCAGCCATGCCAATGTCATTTCCATCTACACCATTGGCGAGATCGATGGGCTGCCCTACCTCGTGATGCCTTTCGTGGCTGGCGGATCGCTCGAAGGAAAACTGATCGAGCATGTGCCCCTGCCTGTCGATGTTGTGATCGACTATGGCAAACAGCTCGCCACTGGTCTGACAGCAGCGCATGAGGCGGGATTGATCCATCGAGACATCAAACCCGCGAACGTCATGGTCGAAACGGAAACCAATCGGCTTATCATCACCGATTTTGGCCTGGCCCGCGATATCGATGCCCCGATGAACCTCACGGTCAGCGGTAACCCGCTCGGTTCGCCCAGTTACTTCTCGCCCGAACAGGCTGGCGGCGAACCGGCTGATCATCGCAGCGATCTCTATTCGCTCGGGGTATTGCTCTACCGCATGGCGACAGGGGTCGATCCGTTTCCAGCCGATGCCTTGTGGGCTATGATGCTCAAGCATGCCACGGTGAAGCCGACGCCGCCCATGGAGTTGCGCCCGGACCTGCCGCTTTGGCTGAACAGTCTGATCCTCAAGATGCTGGAGAAGCTACCCGAAGACCGTCCCCAGTCCGCCCATGACGTGCTGGTCGCGCTCGGGCAGGGAGATGATCTGGAGAGTGAAGCCTACGAATTGGCCCGGCTCGATACCCTCCGCCAGTTCATGATTCTTGACACCGAAACCGAACAGTGTTTCGATGATCTGGTCAACTTGGCCTCGCAAATCTGTGGCACTCCCATCGCCACGCTGACACTTGTCGATAAAGAACGGCAGTGGTTCAAGGCCCAGATCGGCGTTTCGGATCGTGAGACGCATCGCAACTTGTCGTTCTGTGCTCATGCGATCAAGCAGACCGGGCCGTTCGTGGTGACCGACGCCACGCAGGACAGCCGATTTCAACATAACGAACTGGTGACCTCTGACCCCAACATCCGCTTCTATGCCGGCATGCCGTTGTTCTCGTCAGAAGGCTATGGTCTGGGGACATTGTGCGTCATTGATCGCACTCCCCGCACGCTCACCCAGGAACAAGTCGATGCTCTCGCAGCGTTAAGCCGGATTGCCATGTCGTTGATGAATCACCGCCGGGTGATGAAGGTGATCGGGGGGAAGAAGTAGAGGGCAGTTGTCAGTTGTCAGTTGTCAGTTGTCAGTTGTCAGTTGTCAGTTGTCGCGCACCGGCGGTGCTAGACACATACACTATCTTCACTGATAACTGATAACTAACAACTGACAACTGATTCAGGAATCTCTGCATGTCGCTCCTCTTCCTCCTCTTCGCCCTGCTGCAACCGCCCCCCCAGCCCCTCGATACCTCGAAGTTTGTCACCATCAAACCCGGCACCCTTCCCATCATCATCTCCGCCCCTCACGGCGGCACCGTCGCCATCCCCGGCATCAAAGAACGGCAGGGCGGCACCGAGATCGCTCAATTCGTCACCGTGCGCGATATCAATACCGATCTACTCGCCCAGCAACTGGCCGACGCCCTCGCCAAGAAGCTCGATGGCCAACCCTACCTCGTGGTGGCAAAGTTCAGCCGCAAGTACATCGATGCCAACCGCCCGGCTCAGGGAGCCTATGAATCGAAAGAAGCCAAGCCGATTTACGATGCCTATCACGGTGCGCTCGAGAAAGCCTGCAAGGAAGTGAAGACCAAATGGGGCAGGGGACTGCTGATCGATGTGCACGGCCAAGCCGTTCGTGCCGACGCGATCTTCCGAGGCACACAGAACGGCAAAACCACCACACTGCTCACGCAACGCTTCGGCTCCAACGCCATCCCCGGCCCCAAGGGCTTCCAGGGCATGCTCGAAGCCAAAGGCTACGCCATGCTCCCGCCTTCGTCTTCCAACGAGAAAGAGACGAAGTTCAACGGCGGCTACATCGTCCAGAACTACGGCAGCCACACCGGCTACGCCATCGACGCCATCCAACTAGAATTCGGCGGACACTATTCAGGGAAAGCGAAACTCCCAAAGACCACCGAAGACATTGCAGAAGTGGTGGCGGAGTTTGTGAAGCGGTATGTGCTTGAGGGGAAGTAATATGCCCGATATTCGAACTATTGATCCCAGAGAACTGAGGCTTCCTCCTTCCCGTAGTCAAGGTGCTGACCCCATTAAACTTGCTCGCCAGATTGCTCTATTTGGGACAAGTTCCTTTGGAATGCAACCACCCTGGGTCTATGAAGGTACTGATCATGTGTTAATGGTGTATAATGGAGTTACCAGGGCTACACGAATGGCTAAGCTCGTACCTGGAAAGCTCATTGAAGTCGAGGTCATAGGTTCTCTGCCTAAAGCATTGGCGTCTCATCCACGCATCGGAGACTCAATACCATGATGCCGTCTCAACAAAAAGAAGCGTTGTCAGTTCTGGCGGAGATCTGGCGCTCTCGCCAGATGTTCGACTGGGACAATTGTTCGCTCACCTGGGTTTTCTCGGTGAAGCTCATTTGGATCGTGGCCTTGGTAATATCGATGATGATGAATTCTTGAGTGTGATGTACAAGCATCTGGCTGAATTGCAGGCACGGTCCCAAGGTGGAGAAAAGAAAGTGCAACTGACCGGGGCTGCCTGACAAGCATAACTATGTTCGCCAGTATTGATCCTTCCCTGATCATCATCGCACTGGTTGTGCTCTTTGCACTTCACCTTCTTACACGGTACGTGATCAACAGGTTGGATCGCTGGTGGCGGCCTATTGCGTTCAAGCGGTGGTATGCGAAGATTGAACAGCAACAGCGTGATGGCACCTATCGCAAGCCGGTGTTGCTCCCGGAGAGCCTGTACGTAGTGCGTGCGAACGATGAAGCTGTCTCCTGCACCGATCCCGAGGGCCGGCTGGAGATGGTGATGTGGAATGATCTGCAGCGGGTGGAGATTCAGACCAATGCTCTGGGCCCGGCTCTGCCTGATCTCTTTTGGGTGTTGATCGGCACCAAGTCGACGTGTCAGATGCCATTGGGCTCCAAGGGTGAGGAAGCGATCACGGAGCGGGTGTTCGCCCTGCCTGGGGTGGATCGTGATGCTTTCGGACGGGCGATGAGTTCGACGTCAAATGCGATGTATGTGATATGGGAGAAAGCCGCTATCTCCCCTCCCTCTTGAGGGTGAGGCCCCTTGGGGGTGAGGAGATCGTGCGACTTCATCAATCCACGGCTCCCCAAACACCTGGCCTAGTTCCCAATCGCTCCGATAACAGCATCCGCCAGATACTTCCCGGCGATCTTCAAAGCCGGGCTGGAGAGGTGCAGTTCGTCTTCCCAATCCGCCATATTTTCACCAACAGCCTTTCGGAAATCGACGTAGACAAAGTTCTTATTGATGGTGGGTAAGGTACTCAGCATCTTGTTGAACTCGGTCATGAGATCGATGACAATCGGTCGTCGGTCAGCATAGGGATAGGCTTTTTCAAGAAGAGAAGGCAGCAGCCAGGGACCCGCGACGGTTATCCCGAATAAGGAATAACCGATGCCTGATGGCCAACTGTTGGCGTAGCCGTGAATAAACATCTTGGCGTCGGGCAGTTCCTTCCATAACCGCTTGCCGCATTCGAGGTACAAATCCTTGATATACCCGTGAATGATATAATCGACGACTTCCTTACGAAGCGCAGGACGCCCCGGTCCTGTCTTACTGTGATTGATGAGCATTTTGAATTCCGGCCCGACGATATCGTTACCACCCGCCGAGAACAACAGCGCCTTCGCATTAATCTGCTTGGCCGCGGCGATAACTTCGTCCAGGCCCGGTCTCTGGTATCCCGATTGATCAATCTTCCCATAGGTGATATTGTCGAGGGTATCCCCATAGTGAGCGAAGCTCACGAATCGATGTTTGAAGTAGCCAGAGCCGTTAAGGTCTTTCAGCACATCCATCAGGCAGTCGTAGCCGGGCCGGAGTCGCCACAAATCGAACCAGGAATCGCCCTCGACCACGATGTCCAGGTCTCCGCATTGTTTGAGGTAGTCGCGGAACTCCTGGGATGAGGCATCTCTGGGATTGACTCGAAACGAACCGGTCTTGGTATGATCTTGTCCATCCATGCGCTGATGCCCGGGCTGCCAGGTGGGTACAATCTGCGTGCCGTTAGGGGTACTCATAACTGAGGGTTCCTTGAAGAAGGTGGAAGGGGGCTTTGAGGCTCTCAAGGTATAAGCGTAAAAGGCGTTGATGCCGTTTCAGGAATTGAAGGATTTGAGTGAGAATGCGATCATGGATCATTTCCATTCTCTCCCCTTGGTATTGGAAGGAGCAAACTGACGCACTATCCCCCTGCTGAGTTCGTTCTGAATTGTGCCTGTTTCTCGTGCCGTTCATCTCTTCTGAGCCACTATAATATCACAACTCAAGGAGTCCGCTTCATGAAACATTTGCTGATCCTCCCCTGTCTGTTAGTCGTGGCGCTCGCTCAAGCCAGCAGCCAGGATGCTGACGTCGCCGCGGCGTGGAACAAAGCCGTCGATGGTGGCATCGCCTTCCTACGCAAATCGCAAAGCGCTGATGGCAGCTTCAGCGGTGATCGCAACATCGGCATCACCGGCCTGGTCGTCACCGGACTGCTCAACACCGGGAAGATCACCAAAGACGATCCGATGGTCAAGCGGCGCTGGAGTTCATCGAAAAGCAGGTCGATCCCAAAGAGGGCCACGTGGCTGGAAAGAGCAGGGGCCTCAAGAACTACATCACGGCTGTCAACATGATGGCCCTCGCCGCTGCCAACGGCGACGGCAAGTACAACGACGTTCTGAAGAACTCCGCCAAGTTCATCACCGGGCTGCAATGGGACGATGAACAGGGCATCGCACCCAGCGACCCCTACTACGGCGGGTTCGGCTACGACGGCAAGCAACGCCCCGATGTCAGCAACACTGCTTTCGCCTTGGAAGCCCTGCGAGCAGCCGGGGTGCCTTCGACTGATCCAGTCTTCAAGCGGGCGTCGGTGTATCTGTCCCGCGCTCAGGATCGCAAAGGCGAACAGCAGGATCAAACCTGGCCCGACATGAAGAACGACGGTGCCTTTGTGTATGTTGTCCCCAACAAGGAACGAGAGACCGGCAAGAAAGGGGGCGTCACCGTGCCCGGCCCCGGCTATGCCAGCGTCACCTACGCCGGCGTCAAGAGCATGATCTATGCAGGCGTCGCCAAGGACGATCCCCGTGTTCAGCAGGCGCTGACTTGGATCAAGAACAACTACAGCGTCGAGAACAACGCCGGCCAGCCTGCGGGCAAGGAAAAGAGCGGCTTGTACTTCTCGTACCACTCCATGAGCAAGGCTTTGGCCCTACTAGGCTTCGACATGCTGGAAGACAGCAAGGGCGTCAAGCATGATTGGAAAAAGGACCTGACTCTGCAGCTGGCCAAGACCCAGGCTAAAGATGGCAGTTGGTCAAATCCCGTCGATCGGTTCATGGAAGGCGACCCCAACATCGTCACCGGCTTCGCCCTGATGGCGCTCAGTAACATGAAGCCAAAGTAAGTCTGGTTAGTAGTCATCACGCTCCGTCGTGATGACGTGGGGTGCAATCGCAGGCCGCCATTTAAATTCTGTCGTGGCACTACGCATAGTGGCTGTGTCTTGTCTCCGCGTCCTCACGGCGGAGCGTGAAAACAACCATCACTTCCCCTGTTTCTTCCGATACTTCTCAAACAGCTTCGCCATCGCAGCGTGGCTGTTGTGGTGGTCGTCGGCGTGATGATCGAGAGTCGTTTTGTTTTCATCATCCTTGGCGTCGGGGTCGGCGCCGTGGTCGAGGAGCAGTTTGGCGACGGGCATGAAGTTGAACCAATAGGTTTCGTGCAGAGGTGTGATCTGCTTGCTGTTCCGGGCATTCACGTCAGCACCGGCTTCGATCAAAAGCTTGACCACGTCTTCATGGCCCCAGGACGAGGCACGGTGGAGCGGCGTATCGCCGACATATCCTAATTTATCGGAGTTGCTGCGCAGGTTCACATCGCACACGGCCTGAAGCAGAGCCTTGACAATGGCAAGCTGATTCAAGCTGGCGGCGAGATGAATGGCGGGGTAACCCACGCTGTTGCGGTCGCAGGCAGACTTGGGATAGAGTTTGAGCAGACGCTTGACTTCCGCTTCATCACCAATGGCGACGGCACCATAGAGCGTCAGCGGAACGCCCTTGTCCCGCAGGTAGCCGACGATCTTTTGCTTTTCCTGATATTTCTCGCCTTCAGGCCCATAGATGCTCTCGACCGCTCGTTGCATGGCCGACTTGCCTTCCAGGGTAGCCCGTGGATTTGCCCCGTGATCGAGCAGCGCTTTGACCAATTTGGCCTGTTCAGGCTTCCGGGCCAAATATCCAGGAACGACACCATGTGCCAGACACTTCTCCAGGGCAGCGTCACGATCGGGTTGGGGACGGGCTTTGAACTGAGGATGCTTGAGCATCGCTTCCAGGTTGTCGGCCTTACCGAAGTAGGTCGCCACATCCAGGGCCGTATGCACATGCTTGTCGTCAGAGAGCGTTGGGGCCACATCATCGAACAAATCGATGCCGGCGTCCAGAAGAAGGTTGATGGCTTCGGGCACACCATCGTCGGCGGCATGATGAAGAAGAGTGGCGTTATCGCCAATGATCCAGACACCCGTTCTGCCACCCCGCCAGGTAATGCGTTTCTTCAGATCGGCTTGGCGGTCGATCAACAGCTTGACCACCTGGGGATGAGCCAGAGCTTCCTTGAGAATGGGGTAGCCCACGCCCCGTTCAAAATCGTTGACATCGACATGGTGTGTATCGATGAGATAACGGCAGATGTCGAGCTGACCGAGCGAAGCCGCCAGACGGAGTGGGCTGTGTCCATGAAAGTTGTCAGCCAGGGAGGGTTTCTCGGTGAGAATGGCTTTGACCCGATCAAGATCACCCAGATAGATCGCTGCGGTGAGATCGATTTCCGCGCCGGCTTTCCGATAGTGATCGATGATCTCGCGCCAGTTCTTCTTATCTGAGGGATCGTCATACTGGTGCCATTTCTCAAGGGCGGCATGCAAAGGCGAATCGGTGTATTGATGACGCTTCGTCAGGTCCGGCTTCTTCTGAAGCAGCAGGTCGATCACTTCAGGCTTCCCAGCAAGATGCAGCGGCGTGAAATGGTTGTAGGCCTCGGCGTTGACATCCGCTCCGGCATTGAGCAGCCAAAGGATCGCATCAAGCCGGGCGTAGCGGGCAGCATCGTGGAGGGGCATGCATTGATTGCCATCAGCCTGGTTGATCAGCTTCGGGTCGGCAGTCATCAGTTCGATGGCTTTGGCGGTCATACCCCGTTGGATGTAGTGTTGAGGCGTCTTGAGTTCACTGGCTACGAACTTGATCGTGATGGCAGGGCTTTTGAGTTTGCCTGTCCATATCTGTTGTTGGGCCGCATCAGCAGAGTTCGCTGAACTCCAGTGGGCGGTGAGTTGATACGCATCCGGGGAGTTGGGATTGGGGAAGCCCTGCCAGGCGGTGGAATCCCAGCAGTCCTCACCGAAGTTGAGCGAGACGATACCGGTTTCTCCCGGCGCGATGACCATCGTCTTGACGTCTGATTCCATGGAGCGTTGGTACTTGCTCCATTCCTGTTCACTAAGCTTCGGCCTCTGCACCAGATGTTTGGCACCGGTGCGAGTGCTGACGAACTCGAACTCCAACTGCTGATATCCGGCACGAGTATCGTAGTTCCACAGGCGAAGCGGTTTGCCGGTGGTGTTGGTGAGGGCAACGTGGAATGGCTTGTCGTATTCGATAATGTTTGGCTGCTGATTGGGAACGACCTGGAGAGCGAGAGGCTCGTCGGCAGCATGAATTGCTCTCGATGCGAGCAAAGCGAAGAGAAGAACAAAGCAACGGCACATGAGGATGCCTTTTATTGAGAAGAGATGTGGAGACATTATCTAGGGTGGAAGTGTGGCCCACCAGAAGTTTTGATGAGTCTGGTTCCCCTCTCCCTCCCGGGGAGAGGGGTTAGGGGTGAGGGGCTTCTCGATCGAGTACACCCCGGTTGTTTTTTTTGATAACGTGATCCTTTCAATTGACCTTTGCTTCCCATAGAAAGGGCGATCCAGGAACCCCTCACCCCCAGCCCCTCTCCCCGAGAGGGAGAGGGAAGAAAACTATTCCTTCGCTCCCTTCTCGATCAGCAACTGAGCCACTTTGTGGTTACTTAGCCTCTTCGCTTCGCTCAAGGGTGTCGATTTGATCGAGGTGTTATGACTGTTGGCGTAGACCGCATTGACATTGGCTCCCGCGTCAATCAACAAGCGGGCAATGTCATATTGGCCCCAGAAGGCGGCGGCATGCAAAGGAGTATCATCTCCTATCGTATGATTCGAATGGTTCCCGATGTTAACATCACAACCAGCTTTGAGTAGAGCTATCACCATGTTCTTGTTATTCAGAGAAACGGCCATGTGGATGCAGGGTAGCCATCGGAACGGCGATCGCTGGCGCACTTCGGATTGAGTTTCAGCAGCCGGTTTACTTCAGCTTCATCCTCGATGGCCACGGCACCGAAGAGATCGAGAACGGCTCCCTTGTCACGATAATAGGCAATGATCTTCCTGAGTTCACCGTTTTCCTCACGATCTCTCGGTGGATGAATTGCTTCCACAGCCACCTGGATACCAGTCCGATCATTGACCCTGGCCAGTGGATTAGCGCCATGTGCGACTAACAGTTGAATCAACTTCAATCGATCAGCTTCACGAATGGAGGAACCATTGACAAGACATCGATCCAAGAGAGCCTGACGAACCTCCGGCTTGGCTGTTTTGAACTGAGGGTGAGTCAGCATGGCTTCCATCGTGTCTGCTTTTTTGAAGATGGCAGCGACATCAAGAGCGGTCTGGCCAGCATCGTTCTTCTGCGGGAACATGCGGTGTGCTAGGGCAAAGAGATCGACACCGGCATCGAGGAGGAGTTTAATTGTTTCAGGAACGCCCTCCTCCGCGGCAAAGTGCAAGGCCGTAGCGTCATCGCCGATGATCCAGATGCCAGATCTGCCCCCTCGCCAGGTGATGCGGGTTTTCAGATCGACTTTGTGGTCGATGAGCAACTTGACGATCTTGGGATATTTCAACGCTTCCTTTATGATGGGATAGCCGCCGCCACGTTCAAAGTCGTTGACATCGGCATTGTGTTTTTCAATGAGATACTGGCAGATTTCCAGGCGGCCCAGGGAGGCTGCCAGGCGGAGAGGACTGTTGCCTTGGAAGTTATCTGCCAGCAGCTTCGACTTGGAAATAATCTTTTCTACCTGGTCTAGATCGTTGAGATGAATCGCCGTGGCCAGGTCGTATTCAGCACCAGCTTTCAGATAGAGGTCGACGATCTTACGCCATTTCTTCTTCTCCGGTTGACTTTCTGCTGAAGTGAGATGGGATAGAACTGCAAGAAAAGCAGAGCCATTACCTTCCGGCGAAAGATCGGGCTTCTTCTGGAGAATCAATTCGACGACTTCCGGGTCGTCGGCCAGACTCAGCGGAGTGAAATCGTTGTAAGCCTTGGCGTTGACGTTTGCGCCGTTGTTCAGCAGCCAGAGCACAGCCTTATGATGTCCAAACCGGGCAGCGTGGTGGAGAGGCGTGCATTGATCTTTGTCTTGTTTGTTGATCCATGTGGGATCAGCTTTCATCATGTCTACTGCTTTATCAGGGAAGCCATCCCAGAGATATTGATGGGGTGTCTTCAGGTTGGCAGCAATAAAGCTGATGGTCAGTTCCTTGCTAGAAACAGTACCAGTCCACACCGACTGCTTGACAGCATCAGGGCCGGGTTTCGATTCAAACTGTGCTGTGAGCCGATAGTGGTCGGCAATGTTGGGGCTGGGCAAACCCGTCCACATGTTGTGTCCCCAGGTATAGCCGCTGAAGGTCACCTCGATGTTCTTCGTTGCTTTGGGTGCGATGGTTACCGTCTCTGAATCTCGATCGTCGCCGTGGTTCCTTAGCTTCCAGTACTCATCCCCTTCGATCTCCCTTTTGCTGACCAGGTGTTTCTCCCCTGTCCGGGCATTTATGAACTGGAACGTGAGTTGATAGTAGCCATTCTTGATGTTGTGCTTCCAGAGACGGATGGGCTTATCGCTGGTGTTGGTGATGACGACTTGGATGGGCTTGTCGTAATCGATGATGCCGGGTTTATCGGTGTCGATGCGAAGAGCAAGAGGCTCGTCGGCAGGGCACGTAACGGAGGCAAACAGCAGTACGCTGAGAAGCGAGTGAAACATGTTAGTTACCCGAATGGGTGGAAGAGATGTGCTGGGTATTATGCGTCAAATGTTTCGACAATGCTACTGGAATATTCTGCGATTCTGCTTTGGCCGTTGAGGCTGGGAACTTGCTCTGCTTTTGATCAAACTGCCCCATTGCATTTTCACCCCAGAGTGCGACAATGAGCAACGGCTGAGAAATTATCAGCGGCGGGGGTATGCCTGCTGCGTACAGGAGATAGCATCATGGATTTTCAGTTGGATCGTGTACAGGTCTGGTCGTGCGAGATTCCCGATCAGCCGGGTGGAGCGGCGGGGATTCTCGAACCGCTCACCCAGGCTGACGCTCACCTGGAGTTCATCCTCTCCCGCCGCTTGCCGAACAAGATCGGTAAAGGCGAACTCTTTGTCGCCCCCATCACCGGTCCGCAGCAGACCAAAGCCGCCCAGGCAGTGCAACTGCATAAAGCCAACGATATGATCCTGCTCAAGATTTACGGCACCGATAAGCCCGGTCTGGCCCACATGCTCGCCTCGTGCCTGGCCAGCGCCGGCATCAACCTGCGTAGCCTCTCCATGACCGCCTTCGCCGGCAAGTTCGTCGCCTACGTCGCCTGTGATTCACCCGACGACACTGCCAAAGCAGTGAACGCACTGGCCGGATTGAAGTTGTAGAAGCGAGATCGAAAACATAGTTCACTTCCCCGGGTTCTTCTCCCTCCGGGGGAGATGAAAAACAGACCAGCCCGACGCGATAGCAAGGGAGCGTGGTGCAAGCAATTGCACTCGGCTTCCTCGCTGGCACGTCGGGCTGTTTTTCTGCGGCTAGTTGCTGCTCTTTACCGGGAGGAACCAACGTCTCGATCATCAGGCTATGCCACTCTGAGGAGCGGTGCATGAGTAAGGATAAGCTGCTCGAAGAGGTGTATCAGCAACTACGGAAGATCGCTTGTAAGATTCTGGCAAAGGAAGCGCCAGGGCAAACCCTGCAGCCGACGGCGTTAGTACACGAAGCCTATCTGAAGATACAAGCGAGTTCCCCTGAACTGCTCAATGGAACGGATCATCGAGGATTTCTAGCCTATGCCGGCGAGGCCATGCGGCACATCGTGGTGGACCAGGCACGACGCAAGAAAGCTAAGAAGCGAGGCAAGGGGTGGAAGCGGGTGCCGCTTGATACTGCTGAGTTCAAATTGCCCAAACTTTCGGTTGACATGGAAGAGTTATCAGAAGCCCTGACCGCTTTGGAAGCCCACGATGCGGCAGTGGCTGAGGTCGTCAAACTCAAGTTCTTCGTCGGGATGACCATTGTCCAGATCGCCGAGGCATTTGATCAGTCGGTAAGCAAGACGAACCGCCAGTGGAGTTATGCCAAGGCCTGGCTCAAAGATTATCTGGATTCTCATCAGAATACTGACACGAATTGAACGTCAATTCCGCTATCAGAGTAACGCCGGACTACCGATATGGAAATTCAATCGATCTTCAGCCGTGCTTTGGACATTTCCGATGCTCAAGCGCGCGCAGCGTTCCTGGATGCTGCCTGTGCAGACAACCCCGAGCTCCGCGCCCGGGTGGAAGCGTTGCTGGCAGCCCGCTTCAGAGACGAGCAATTCCTGGAAGATGGTCCGGTTCAAATGTCTACGGTCTCAGAGGGCACCGCCGCCTACGACCCTCCGTCTCCTGTCCCCACTCTCATCGCCGGCAAATACAAGATCCGCGAAAAGCTCGGCGAAGGCGGCATGGGTGCCGTCTACGTTGTCGAGACCGTCAAGGATGTCAAAGCCTACTTCGCCCTGAAGCTCATCAAGCCCGGCTACAATTCCCGTCACGTGCTGGCCCGCTTCGAACAGGAACGTCAGGCCCTGGCTCTGATGAACCATCCGAACATCGCCAAGTTCATCGACGCCGGTGCCACCGAAACCGGTCAGCCCTTCTTCGTCATGGAACTGATCAAGGGCATGCCGATTACGAAATACTGTGACCAGGAAAAGCTGACCGTGGAAGAACGGTTGAACCTGTTCAGGCCCCTCTGCGAGGCAGTGCAGCACGCCCATCAGAAGGGGGTCATTCATCGGGATTTGAAGCCGGGCAATATCCTGGTGGCGAACTTCGATGGCAAGCCGGTGCCCAAGATCATCGACTTCGGTGTCGCCAAGGCGACGCTGCTTCCCCTCACCGACAAGAGCATCTATTCCGAAATCGGCTCCATGATCGGCACGCTCGAGTACATGTCTCCCGAACAGGCCGAAATCAACAGCCTCGATATCGATACCCGTGCCGACCTCTATTCCCTTGGCGTCATCCTCTACGAACTCCTCACCGGCACCACCCCCTTCACTCGGAAAGAGCTGAGCGCCGCCGCCATGCTCGGCATGTTGAAGATGATCCGGGAAGAGGAGCCGCCCAAGCCGAGCACCAAGCTGTCCGGCTCCGGTTCGCTCCCCAGCGTCGCCGCTCAACGAAAGATCAACCCCGCCGCCCTCACCAGAAAACTCCATGGCGAGCTCGACTGGATCGTGATGAAGTGCCTCGAGAAGGAACGCAACCGCCGCTACGAAGGCCCCACACAACTCGCCCACGACATCGAGAACTACCTGGCCGACCTGCCGCTCATCGCCGGCCCGCCCACTGCCATGTATCGCTTCAAAAAGTTCTACAAACGGCATAAAGGCAAAGTGCTCGCCGCCGCCGTCCTGCTGCTGACCCTAGTAGGCGGCATCATCGGCACGACTTATGGGATGGTCAAGGCGGTGAAGGCTCGTGAAGAAGCGGTGGACTCTGCTGAAACATCGGAAGAAACCGTTTCGTTCCTGACTCGCGATCTACTCGGGCAAGCGGGGCCGTTTGATCAGGCAGTTTCATTTCATACCTTCGATAAGAACATGACATTGAAATCTGCATTAGATCGTGCGGCAGAAAAGCTCAATACTCGTCTCGACAATCGCCCCAAGGTGAAAGCCAATCTTTATCTAACGATCGGCAAGTCGTATCTGCAACTGACAGACTATCAGCATGCCAGACCGCATCTGGAAGCCGCCGAGCCGCTGCTCATCAAACATTATGGCGAAACGCATCCGTTGACGCTGGAGTGCAAGTATCGCCGTGCTCGGCTGATGCATTTCCTGGTAGATGATGCCCAGGCGGTGAGCATCATGGAGAACGCCATGGCACAAGTCAAAGCGGCGCGGCTGGCCAACACACGGGAAGGGCTTCACATCCAGCATGAACTGGCGTTGGCGTATCAGGATACGGAGAAAGCTGAGTTGCTCGAACGTGCCGAAGGCATCTTTCGCCAGCTCATTCTGGATGATACCAAGTACCTCGGCTCGGACGATGGCGATACCATCCTGGCCAAACGTGACTTGGCGGGAGTTTGCGTTTTAAGGAAGAAGTATGAGGAAGCCTTTCTACTTTTTGGGCAAGCCCTCGACTGGCAAACTCGCCATCTAGGTCGAGAGAGCCCGGTCACACAAACTACGATGAACAACTTCGCCAGGGCTTATCGCAACGCTGGGCAGTTTGACAAAGCCATCGCGATGTATATGGACCTTATCGAGATCAGCCAACGGACACTGGGAGATGATCATACCGATCACATTATTAACATCAACAATCTGGGCCGGGCCTATCTCAGTAAAGGCGATCTGGAGAGAGCGATTCGTTACCTGGAGCAAGCCCGCACACTGAATCAAAAGCGGGGCGATCCCGATGCCGCTACTACACTGGCGAACAGCCGCAATCTGGGCGAGGCTTACTTGAAGGCGAAACGGCCTGCTGAGGCGAAAGCATCGTTGCTGATTGCTCTCAACATGGCTTCTAAGAAATTCGGGAATCAGAATGAACGCACCCGAGATATCGCCCGTGATCTTGTCACGGCTCACAGCCAACTACAGGAGTCTGAGCAGGCTCAGGCTCTCAAGCAACGATTCAAGCTGGAGGATAAGCCATGACGTGAAATCGTTTGCAAGAACATTGAGTTTCAAGTCTCTTTTCCCTCTTCGTTTCTTTCTACAAGGAGAACGCACATGAGTATGAACCACATGCCGGATTGGGATGACATTGGGCCACTTCAACCAGGTCTAGTAAAGTCACATCAATCACAAGTGAAAGCTGCTGCTGGCGAACGTTATTGTTTCTTTCAGACTACTGTAAAGAAAGATGGTAATGAAACAAAATACTGGCTCTATTTTGATGCTTACAATAATTCAGAGTGGGTACGAATTGTCAGCGTAGCAACTGGGGCCAAAGGAACGATAAAACAGATTGACTTTACCTCGGTGGATGCTACTGGAAAAGATGTAACCAAACCACATGAGCACGCAGTATCCAAGGACAAAACTGAATTCCACTCGCATCAATTAGTCACGAGTATCACCGAATAATGATAACCCGAATTATGTACTAGCGTATCCTTTCAGATGACCGGGGTCTGTGGCCCTGAACTCACAACTTCGAGTTCAGGGCCTGCATTACCACCACTGGTAGTTTTGTGCTCATCGGCGAGTATGCACGTGTAGTGCGTCTCTGTCACTCACTCTCTACTTTTAGTTGCTACCCAAACTCTCGCCAGCTACCATCGGAAATCTCCTTCAGGACATGTCTCATACAATCCAAAGCAAACACTGTCGCCGACAATCTTGCCTGCGTTCCAGAGTGTGGCTGGGAAGCGATCACGGCAGTGTATGTAAGGTATTTCTGACCAATTATTTTGAGTGTTGTACGCTTCCCACGGCTAAAGAGCCGGGGCTAATTATCTATCCATTCACAGCAACTTATACACAATCACCCCCACCGCCAGCACAGCCAACACGATGCCCGCAAAAAGGGCGGAAGGAGCCATGCGAGGGGCAGGGGGCTTTGTCTTCACCGTCACAGGCTTCACGATGCTCACCACCACCGAGGCAGGTTTCACGACGCTGGCCACCTTGGATTTAGGGCGAGTCGGTGCGATTTCGAGAGTCATGACCGGCAGCGTTTTGGTAATCATCGAAGCCGTGGGAATCGTCGCTGCGCACTCGATTGGTTGCAGCTCCTGCCAGGGTGCAAGAGCTTTGATAACTTCATCGGCCGACTGATACCGGGCGGCGGGATTCTTCGCCATCATCTTGGCGATAATGGGAATGATCGCGACCGGGCAGGCGGGGTTGAACTGATTCACCGGCGGCGGGTCCTGCACCTGATGAGCCATCAGCATCTGGTAAGCATTGCCGATGAACGGCGGTCTGCCGGCAATCAAGGTAAACAGCGTGGCGCCCAGGCTGTAGATATCGCACCGGGAATCGATCTGCTCGCCCAGCGCCTGCTCGGGAGCGACGAAATCGACTGTACCCACCACCGACTTCGGATCATACATCTTGGTGACGTTCATCTCCTCGTCATCGGTGAAACGGGAGTGGCCCATGTCAAGAATCTTCACGCAGCCATACTTGTCGAGCATCAGGTTCGATGGTTTGATGTCTCGATGAATGACCCCTTTGCTGTGGGCATGCTTGAGTCCCGCCGCCGCCTGGCGAACGAAGCCAATCGCTTTTTCGTAATTCAACTGGCCAAGAGTGCTCACCATCTGAGCCAGCGTCTGGCCTTCCACGTACTCCATCATCAGGCAGGGTTGATCGCCTTCTTCGACGAAGTCGTAGAGCTTCACGATGTTGGGGTGATTGAGTGAAGCGGTGATGCGCCCTTCCCGATAGAACCGTTCCAACGAAAGGCGGCTCTCGGCTTTCTCCTGATGGAGCAGCTTGAGTGCGACCTGCCGTTGCATGGCACGATGCTCAGCCAGGTAGAGCGTGCCTTTGTTTCCGACGCCGAGTTGATCCAGGATGCGGTACGAGCCAACGTGGAAGTTGAACTCGTTGCCCTGCAATAGCTGCTCAGCCTGAAACGGGGTGAGCGCTCGTTCACGGATCATCAGTCTCGTGATCAGTTGTGGATCATCGGGCAGACTGCGACGTGCCTGCCAGGCGAGGATATCGTGTTCCTCAAGCAGGCGGCTTTTTCTCAAACTGCCAAAGAAGGCCCGAACCGAGAGTGTGCTGACATCTACGGACATAGCTTATTACACTCGTGCAGAAGAATTATCTCATCTGCAACAATAGGTCATGAATTGCAGGTTGAGCAGAATAATCGGAAGATTCGTTAAACATGAGGAGGTTATGAATGGTTAGGAATGATCTGATTGTCGGTAGTGGGTCAGTTTGCTCCTCCCCTTACTAAGGGGAGGTTGGGTGGGGTTAAATACTACGGAGAATCTACCCCCTCCAACTCCCCCTTGGAAAGGGGGAGAGAATGCAACTGACCGACTACCCTAACCCGGCTCGCCTTTTTTGAAGATTCCGCAAAGCCTTCATCTATTCCACTCCCTGCGTTGGTGCATGGCGCAATCGCTTCGTAAGACATCGCTGCATAAACAACAGTCGAAGTACGGAGCAATCGTCATGCAACAGACACTCTTGTCAGGTTTACTCTCCATGGTTTTGACGATTCTCTTACCTCTTCAAACCACCGCCCAAATCCAACTCCTCGGCGTCGGCACCATCCCTGGCGATGCAACCGACCTCTCCGGGTTGAAAGGCAACCAAACCGACGGCACCCCGCACAACCGGCTCGGCGGCATGGGCTCTGCCATCGGCTACACCGGACAAGGCAACCACTACGTCCTCGCTTCCGATCGTGGACCGAAAGATGGCGCCACCGATTTCGCCTGCCGCTATCACCGCATGGAAATCGTTGTCACTCCTGGCGCCGCCAACCCCGTGGCCTTGAAACTCACTGCCACTCACCTCCTGAAGAACGAACAGGGCCAACAGTTCGTCGGCACCCTGTCGGCGATCGATGCCAGGTACCCGGAGAAATCCCTACGACTCGATCCCGAAGGCATTCGTGTTGGCCCACAGGGAACCTTGTTTCTCGCCGATGAATACGGTCCCTTCGTCCGCGAGTTCTCCGTCGAGGGAAAGTGTCTTCGCCGACTGCCGGTGCCCGATCGGTTCCTATCAGCAGTGGCAGGCGGAAAGCCCGACGAGGAACTGCCCCCTAAAAACACCCGTGGCCGTCAGCCTAACCGCGGCATGGAAGGCCTCGCCATCTCCCCCGATGGCAAGAAGCTCTTCGGCCTCATGCAAAGTCCGCTCATTCAAGATGGCGGCCTCAGCCCCGACAACAAGCGTGTCGGCATCAACAATCGTCTCCTCGAAATCAACCTCGCCGACGGAAAGACCAGGGAGTTTATTTACCAGCTCGATGACCAGGCGAACGGCGTCTCGGAGATCCTTGCCGTCAACGATCACACGTTTCTCGTCCTCGAGCGTGACAGCCGAGGCGGCCTCGATGCCCAATGCAAGAAACTGTTCCTGATTGATCTCGAGGGCGCCGACGATGTCAGCAAAGTTGATTCGCTTCCTGCCGGGAAGTTACCCGCCGGGCTGAACGCCGTCACCAAACGCCTCTTTCTCGATATGCTCGATCCCGTGTACCAGTTGAAAGGCGCTGATTTCCCCGAGAAAATCGAGGGTCTGGCCTTTGGTCCCCCTTTCGCGGATGGCAGGCAACTCCTCATCGTCACCGCCGATAACGACTTCGTCGCCACCGCCCCCTTTCGGGTCTATGCCTTTGCCATCGACCCCACTGCCCTCCCGGGCTATCAGCCCCAACGCTTCGATCATCCTGCGAATTCTCCCCTCTCCCCTGGAGGGAGAGGGGCCGGGGGTGAGGGGGAGCGTCGATAAGCCGCCTTCCACGAAGAACCCAGTTGAATAACTGTGGCAGGGTTATTCGGTACTCCGAATGACCCTGTGGATGTGCAAAAACCTTGGTTGTTTCACAGGGTCATGCATGAGTACATGCATAACCCTGCCACATCACTCCCGTTATCGGCAAGCTCCTGAATGCCTGGAATAATCACGAAGGTTCACGAAGGTTTTTCCTTGTGAACCGCCTCCACCTCGGCTACGATCCTGACTCTCCTCAGGTATTCCGCCATGCAATCCAAAGCTGCCAACGTCACTGACTACCTGGCTTCGCTCCCCGCCGATCGCCGCGAAGCCATCACCGAAGTGCGCAAAACCATCCTCGCCAACCTCGATAAGGATTATGTCGAAGGCATGTCCTACGGCATGATCGGCTACTATGTGCCGCACAGCGTCTATCCGCCCGGCTATCATTGCGATCCGAAGCAGGGTCTCCCTTTTGCCGGGCTCGCCTCGCAGAAGAATCACATGTCGGTCTACCTGATGTGCCTGTACAGCAACAGCGACGATCTGAAGCGTCTCGAAGCCGCCTTCAAGAAGGCCGGCAAGAAACTCGATATGGGCAAGTGCTGCATTCGCTTCAAGAAGCTCGACGACCTGCCTCTGCCCGTCATCGGCGACTTGATTCAGCGCGTCCCTGCCAGGAAGTACATCGAGTATTACGAATCAGCCATCAACACCAGAACCGGCGAGAAAGTAGTCAGGAAGCCGGCAGCGAAGAAGAAGAAGGTAGTGGTTGCAAAGAAGCAAGTGGCGAAAGGGAAGCGATAAACTGTGCCACACTCCAGCGTGTACTCACGTCGGGGTGTGGTTGCGAAGAACGAAATCCCATTTTCATCGTCAGCGTTTGATATCGAGCGATAGGTGATTACGACCTGTGCCATGCACCCACACCCCGCCGGACATACCGGCGTTGTGTGGCACAGTCTTGTTGCAGAAGGGCTAATACCAAGTACGATGGCAAGCACAGGCTGCGAAGGTATGAATATCCCGTGCCTGCCATCGTGTCTCGGGTGACGCTGTGAAGCGTCATCTTCCTAGACTGCTTTGCCCGCGAATTATTCCCGCTTTCATCCACACGCAGGGAATATTCATCAAATCGTCAGGTATATACATAAGAAAGCGTGGTTGATGCTGTCACGAATCGTCATGCGAAGGTGAAGATTGCAACGGCATGAACGGGCGCAGTTCGCGGAAGCACTCCTGGTGCACCTCGATGCCGCCTACAATTTGGCGCGTTGGTTGACGCGAGATGACCATGCTGCGGAAGACGTGGTGCAGGATGCCTACTGCCGCGCCCTCAAATACTATAAAGGCTTTCGTGGCGGGGCCGAGAGGCCCTGGCTCCTCCGCGTCGTCCGAAGGGCCGCCTACGATTGGCTCGCCAAGAACAAGCTCTCCCGCGCCATGGCCTCCTTTGACGAAGAGCTCCATACCGGTACCGGCGATTTCAGTGCGGAAGAACAGTTCCTCAAGCAGGTCGATCTCGAAATGCTGCGTGCCTCCATCCTCCGGCTACCCGAACCTTTTCGTGAAGTGACGGTGCTCCGCGACATCGAAGGAATCAGTTATCAGGAAATCGCCGACATCATCAGAGCTCCGATCGGAACAGTCATGTCAAGGTTGTCCCGCGCCCGCAGGCAACTGCAACAGATGTTGATGGCCCATACTCAACCCGAATGAGGATTCACTTGAACTGCCGGCTCACTCTGCCCCTGTTGAATGGCTACGTCGATGGCGAACTCCCTGCCGCCGATCTGCAGCGCGTCAGCGACCATCTGGCCGAATGCCCCGCCTGCGCCCAGCAGGTCAGCGATCTTCAAACGCTCCAGGCTGCCCTGACTTCCAAGGCGATGTATCATCACGCCCCGGGTACCCTGCACGCCAGGGTGGCCCAAGCCCTGGTTGCAGCCCCCGCGACTTCCCTGTTCACTCAGCCAATCACGTTGAAATCACTGGCCGCTGTGGCAGCGAGCGTCGTCACCCTGGCCAGTATCGTTTGGCTCGGTGCAGCTTGGTTGAACCAGCCTGGCCCCTCGCTTGCCGATCTCACGCTGAGCAGCCATCATCAGGCCGTCGCCTGCAATGCCCAAACGCAAGTCAACTCCTCTGACCCCCAGGTGGTTCAGAGATGGTTTGTCGGGAAGAACAGCCTCCGGGTGCTGGTCCGCGATCTTTCTGCGCACAAGTTCACCCTCGTGGGCGCCCGAGTCGAGAAGGGCGAGTCCTGCAACATTCCCGTTCTGGTCTACAGTTCCCATGGAAAGACCGTGAGCTTGTATCACTACCCGGCTCAAAGTGATAAAAATCGTCGCCCCTGCGCCATTGCCTCGCCCGAGTATCAACTCTCCAACTGGTCTGATAAGCAGGCAGCCTACTGGGCCGTTTCCGATATGACCCAGGAACAACTCGCCGAGTTTGTCAATGTAATGAAGAGCATCACCGGATCGAGAAAGTAAGCCGACGATGGGGATCCGGTAGTAAGTCCGGACTGCTGGTCTGTTGCCCGCAGGGCATACGGCGAACAGCCCAAGGGTTGCCGAAGCAATGCTTAGCCTCGCTGCCTTCGCCCTTTGGATCGGCTGGCCCCGGAGGCGGAAGGTTGTTGCGGTGTGACTCTCCGCTCGGGGTGTTAGCCCCGGGGGGGCGATGGTCAGTAGCCAGGGGCGCAAGCCCCTGGAAAAGGGTGTGAGAATCTTAGAGCCCCGGATGGGGCGATGGTGAAGTGGATGTTGTCACCATCGCCCCATCCGGGGCTCTTGTTATTAATTCTCGCTCACCGGCGGCTTGCGCCGCCGGCTACTGACCATCGCCCCTCCGGGGCTAACACCGGTCTTCACCATTGCAATCCACCCCCGCAGCCGTTACGCTCACGTCATGAAAAGAAAGTGGCGAATAGGCCGTGTCATTCTGGCGGTGCTGTTGCTCTGCCTGGCGGGCGTAGGGTTCTACGCTTGGCCGAGGGGACCACGGTGGCAGGTGGAACGTGAGCAGGCGTTGGGGTTTGATTTGAAGCAGGGATTATTATTCACTATCAATGGCAACAAGCAACAATCAAATGACCAGTGCGAACTGCATGGCTTAGACCTAGCGACAGGGGAGCGTCGAATAAGCAAGTCAATAGATCTGAAGGGTGCTAACTGGGTTTTCCCAACTCAATGTAGTGCTGTTCTCTCTGCAGACTGCAGCACGATAGCTTGTTATGTTGATATTGAGTCTTCGATTCAGGTGTTCGACGTTCGTCAGGAATGTAAACGGCTGTTCATCGCTGATCAGTTTATTATTGATAGTATTGGACTCTCTTCGCACGGAGAACTTCTCGCAATTAACAGTCTTGAGAGAGTATACGTCTGGGACTGCCGTACTGGACAGATCAAGTATCAGCAAAGAATATCCGGGGCAAACAAGCACTACTCTCGAATGGAGCTATTTCGATCTCATACCGAATATCTGCAATTCAGTGACGATGGACGATATCTGGCTGTCGGCAGTGACGAAGATTGTGTTGTCGTTTTTGACATGTTGACTGGGCGCGAGATAGGAAAGTGCCCTGATAGTCGTATACCGCTCTTTCTTCCGGACAGCAGGACATTAATTGCCATGCCGGATATTCTGGGGGCTGGCAAGGTGCAATGGTATCAGATTGAAGAAGAAGCTGTCAAGCCATTGACCCTTTCGAGAGACATTGACCCGTTGCTTGAGAGGCTGGTGGGCACCAGTCCGAAGCAGTTCTTGACTGTTAGAGAATGGGACTCCGCGCCTGGGAGAACCCTGCCGACTTGGATACCAGTTTCACTTCGTGACCGAGTTAATGCCGCTCTGGATTGGACGAAACACACACTGTACATTCAGTCGATAAGTAACAGCACAGGCCTGGTTCGCGATGAGTTTCCCCTTCGAGTCAATTCATTCGTCGAATGCAAAATTACACCCGATGGTTTGTTGTTAGCAATGGAAGAGTACGATTCACTCTCCCTCTGGGACCTCCCACCCCGCCGCTCCCTCACCTGCTGGCTGATCTGCTCCAGCCTCGCTGCCTTTGCCCTTTGGATCGGCTACCCTCGGCGGCAGAAAGTTGTTGCCGTGTGACTGTCCGCTCGGGGTGTTAGCCCCGGAGGGGCGGCGGTCAGTAGCCAGGGCGCAAGCCCCTGGAAAATGGGTGTGAGATTTTTGGAGCCCCGGATGGGGCGATGGTGAAGTGGATGTTGTCACCATCGCCCCATCCGGGGCTCTTGTTATTAATTCTCGCTCACCGGCGGCTTGCGCCGCTGGCTGACTGACCGACGCCCCTCCGGGGCTAACACCTCGTCGCCGCTTCACTCACTCTGATTGTGACTGGCGTTCCTCCACATTTCCCTTGACACCTATCTCACCTCACACCATAATACCTAGAACTCCGATGTATCGAATTCCTTTGCTCGTGGACATCATGGATACCGAACTCCTCAAAGGCACCTTGTCGCTCCTCATCCTCTCCCTGCTCAGCAGGAAGGCGATGTATGGCTACGAGATCGCCGCCACTGTGCATGCTGATACCGAGGGGGCCTTCACCTGGCGCGAGGGGTCGCTCTATCCCAGCCTGCACAAGTTGGAGCAGGGCGGCCTCATCACCGGCGAATGGGAAGAGAAAGAGACCGGTCGCAAACGCCGCTACTACCACATCACCAAACGGGGCAGGGCGATCCTGAAAGAGAAAGAAGAGTCATGGCGGGAACTCGGCAAGGCGGTCAACAGCATCCTGGAGAAGTCCCATGAATAAGCCCATCAATCAGTTGGAACAATACCTCCAGCAAGTGTGCAAAAGCATGGGCGGCCCGAGGGCGTTGCGCGACCATGTGCGCCAGGAACTGCGTGAGCATCTGCTCGACGCAGCAGCCCAGCACCAGGCCTCGGGCCAGTCGGAAGAGGCGGCCATGGATCGAGCGATACAGGAGTTCGGTCAGCCTGAAGCAGTGCGATCCGAACTCGAAGCCACCCATGGCCACCGCATGATGATGGCCATGGTCCTCGACAAAGCTCTCGAATGGAAGGAGAAGACGATGAAAGCGAAATGGCTCTGGACGACATGGACCTATCTGATGGTAGTCGGCGTCATCGCCCTGGAGATTTTCTTCCTTTTCTTCCAGTTCATCTACATCATCCCCAAGATCAAGAAACTCAAGTACGATGGTTTCTTTACGGTCAACGAGCAGTCAGCACCGCCCGTCACCTGGATGCTTGATTTGCTGAGCCAGCTGTGTGACGCAGCCGACAAAATCACCTGGTGGGTCATCTTAATGATCATCGCTTTATGGGGCCTATTCGAGTGGCGGGTGAAAAGCGAGAACAAGACGTTCATTCGTCTCTCAGTGCTAGGCACGGTCGCCCTGGGGCTGCTGGTGGTGGTCGTCATGATGGCAGGGACACTGGTCGTGCTTCCGGTTGTTACTATTCCAGCGATGCGACCTGTTGCCCATGCTGGAGCTATGGACTCGATGACGGCGATTGACAAGATGACTACGACGCTGGATATTGCACTGGTGAAGCCCGACTGGGATAGTCTGCAAGCACAGGCACTAGCAGTCCAGATTACCAACGCTCTCAAGAGGTTCACCGAAGGGCCGATGCTCGGATCTCTGGCGAAATGGGATGGCCGGACCTTGGACGACATTCAGGCTAAATGGAAAGCTCTTCAGGAAGAGTTCGAGAAAGTGCAGCAAGCGATCCAGGGGAAGGACGCGCCGCAAGCCCAACAAGCGCTGAAAGCCTTCCGGACGAGGTTCGATTCGTTCCAGGAGTTGGTGAAGCAACCGGTGAAGCCGGTACCGTAGGTGGGACCATATCCACATCACTATCGCCCGTGAATGGCTGGTCGAAGACCGTGCCACACTTCGGCGGTACTCCGTCGGGGTGTGGTTTCAGAGAACTTCGTCTGATTCACCAGGTGATTGGCGTAACTCTTCAGCAACCACACCTCGATGGACTACCATCGAAGTGTGGAACAGTTGAATACTACGCCTCGAACTCAACCCGTTCGTAGATCGCTGTCAGCGGAATGGAAATATCCAACGAGTCGAGTCTGAGTAGATCGGAGAGTTGTCGGTATTCCCTGAGGAGCCAGCTACCATCGGGTTGTCGGGCATGATGTTCGATCAGCACCCGGTCCTGGCTGACGAGGATGTAGTCTTGAAGGGAAGGCATCTGGCGGTAAGCGAAGAACTTGCTGCCACGATCAAAGGTCGCTGTCGAGGGCGAAAGAACTTCGACGATGACGATGGGATTGAGAAGCGTGTCTTTGTTGTTGTCGAGGAATTTGATTTTACTACAGGCGACGGCAACATCGGGATAATAGTAATTGTCGTGATTGGGGCTGACACGCATTTCACTGATGAAGACTTCGCAGGCACCGTTCGGCATGAGCGTGCGGAGTTGGCTGTAGATGTTCCCCGACAGGTGATTGTGATTACGCTTGGCCCCTGCCATGGCGAAGGCTTCGCCGGCGATGTACTCGCTTTTGAACTCTGCCAGCCTTTCGGCTTTCAGATATTCTTCCGGCGACAGTGGTTTCCTGGGAGCGGCAGACATGTTGAAACCTCGTTGAGCTTCTGCTTCAGTCTATCTTGAAAGGAATTGAACAAGAATGCAACCGAAAAGGATACGTAGCCTTTTGCACAACTTGCAAGGCAGTGAAAAAGCATAACCCCTTGCATCTTCACCATTTACACCCTTACCCTACTTCTTCCAAAAAGTAGTCACTTCCTGTTGGCACCCCGCCCATTCGTCCCTACGATATACCGTTGCCGCTATGGAGATGGTCTATCTACTGAACCGGGCGGCGGGTTTGGTGGATGGGAGCGACGATTCGGACTCTACTTTATCGAGTCCTTTAGTGGTCAGGAGTGTTTATGCCTTTGCGGATGCGTGTGAACGACAAGGAACCAATCGGGTTGGCCCTCAGGCGGTTCAAGAAACTGCTTGAACGGAGCGGCATCTTCAAGGAACTCCGTAAGCGCAAACACTACGAGAAGCCCTGCGAGCTTCGCCGACGTGCCCAGCTCCGCAAGCGCAGCGCGATCCGCAAAGCCCTCCAGCTCAAGGGTGGCGTCTAGTAGCTAGGAGTTAGAAGCTCGGAGTTAGTAGGAATACTTGTGATATCTGCTCATCCTCGATCATTTGATCGGGGATGTTTTTTCTCCCCTCTCCCCTGGAGGGAGAGGGGCCGGGGGTGAGGGGGTACTCAATCGACCTTCCGGTTGAAAACAAGATACTTCCGATCACCTGACTGTGCTTCATCTCGGATACAACATGGGTGAACTCAATCAAGAGACCCCCTCAGCCCTCTCCCTCCGGGGAAGAGAGGAACCAAACTTCTACCCTCGATTCCATCGCCTGGATCGGTTATGCTCAGGGCATCACGCTCCTGAGTAAGTGGAACATGCCGACTCGCCGTCCTACCCGCTGGCTGCTGCGCATTACGGTGGCGTTGCTCATGGCCTTTATTGCCTGGTGGGCGGTGCATGAACTGGTTCGGCCACAGCCGTGCCTGCGGTTCACCATGCCGGCCGGGGGGACGGTTCCACAGGCACGGGGGCTGGGGCCGTGGCTTGTTATTCAAATCAACGAGCGAACCCATCGGGAAAGCGATCAGTTGTTGTTCTTCGATTTCACCCAACAGCGCTTCATGGATCCCCCTAAAGAAGTAAACCCTTCTCGCCAAGAACGATGGTTTTACAAGGAACATATCCGAGCGAACGGGACATCCATCATTGCGTTGGAGAAGCCCGGCACGATCAAGGTCTTCGATACGATTCACAGCACGTTGACGAAGCGGATATTTCCAGATCGTGCCACGCTGTACCTGAGTGAAGATGGCAGCACTCTGCTTGAATCGACAACGCTGCCCCTGCGCCTTTCACTGCACTCTCGCCGGCACCCCTGTCCGCGCTCACTGCGGCGCTATTGATGAACTGTGACGCCCAACGGTTGACTCCCTACGAGATCGGCTTCCAACTCGTCCAAGTCAGGCAGATGCCGAGCTTCGACATTACTTCCCGCTACTTGCTGCCGCCGCATGTGCAGGTTTACCACCCCTGTCTCTCTGCTGACGGCAAGTACCTTCTGCATGGTTTCGGCCAGAGCCTTGCCGATTACCTGCCGATGCAGACTGATGTCAATCTGGCTGCTAACAATGTGCCGCCCGACATTACTCGGCCTATCCCACGCGACATACCAGACAACTTCCGCGTATGGAAAACACTGCGTTGGATGTTTTCCGAGAGCAGAGAGGCTCTCCTTGAATGGATGCGAATCATAATGAACCATGATCGTTATGGGAGATTAACGAACGAACTCTGGGTGAATCTCGATCTTACCGGCGTGTGGCCCGATTTAGGCAGCGATCTCGATATCTATGATGCCCACACTGGTAAGAAACTCCACTCGCGTCAGATGACGATGAACGGCAAGCCGATCCAGTATCGTTGCATGAAGGTGGAGCAGGACTGGGCGTTTATCAGTTATGTCGAACCTTTCAACAAGGAGAAGCTGGTAGAACGTGAGCAAGCCGTCAACCGAAACACGGTCACGTTGCATTTGCCGACGGGGCGTATCACCGAGGTGTTGCCTCTCTTACGCAACGAAAGCAGGTACATCAAGCTGGTGCTGGGAGTCCAGCCGGGGGTGAGTCTTGGTCTGGATCCTTCCTGCGACCGCCGTCCGAGTGAAGGCGGTGCGTGGATGCCTGGTATCTTTCGCTTCAACGCAGATGGAACCATCGACTTGATCTACGAATCACCGGAGGTTGGAGGGGCTTCCCTTATCCCCGATAGCCATCAGTTGGCAATCGAGAGAACGTGGAAATACCACCTGCCCGAGTGGCTGATGGAATATGTGCTCAAGTATCCCTGGCTGACAAACATGCTGCGTGCTGACCGCATCGACATTGTCGATGCGGAAAGCCACTCCACTCTTTGGAGTTTCGACAGCATGGATCGGACGAAGGGCGACAATATCCCAAGCATTGATCTCAGCATCGATAACAAGTTTATTATCGTGCCAGTGCAAATCGATGCCATGCCAGAAATGGACTCTGAACACTATCGCTACGATGTGTATCGACTGCCGCTTTCGACCTGGCTGCATCGTTGGCCGTGGTTGGCGGCGTGGATGGTGCTGGGACTGTTCATCTCGCAGGGCTTCCGCCGGTGCCGAGCGGGATACTGGCTTGGCCGTCGATAGTTGCCCTCATGCTCCGCATGAGGGGGGCAGGGATGTGGCGTTTCACAATATTCCTGGCACTGGCAGCTACTCTCCGCTCCATCACGACGGAGAGTGATGGCAACTATTTTTCATCCAGCTTCAGTTGCATCCGCAGGAGCTTCTCTTCAACTTCGAGGAGGAGCTTTTCGCGGAGCTGCATCTGCGACTGAAGGCGAGCGATAGAAAGACTGGCGGACTTCGATTGAACCCCACCGGCGCCTCTCCTGGCCGACTCGGCGACCAGCGCATCACGCTTGGCTTTCAACTCTTTCATCTTCTCGCTCTCAACTCCAAAGTGCTTCTCCGCCTGGCGGAACTCCTTTTCCAAATCCTGCTTGATAATGTCCAGCTTCTGCTCAAACTGTTGTTGCTCAGCCTGTACCAGTGCGTACTCCTTCTCCATCTTGGCGTACTCTTTCTGCATTTCCTTGATTTCAGCTGTAAGTTGATCCCTCGCCTCGATCAGGTTCGCGGTGCGGCGTTCCTGCTGTTCCATCTTTCGGCGTTCCATTTTTTCCTGAGCTACCCTGACCTGTTCCAGTCGCTCCGCCTCACGTTTCATCATTAACTCGGCTTCCCGCGCATCAGTTTCCGCTTTCTGTTTGTTCTTGGTGCCCGCGTCCTGGGCTTGCAGATTGTTCTGGAGGAACTGCTGGATGGCCTTGTTCTTTTGTCGCTCCGCTTCGAGTTCATCACGGAGTTTTCTTTCGATGGCTGTTAATTGATTCACTTTTGCATTTGCCTGCTCAAGCCCATCTTTAGCCTCCATCAAGGCCCGATTGATTTGCTCCAAGTTTCTCATCTTGTTCTTGAGCAGTTCATCTTTTGCTTCAGCTTTATCAGGTGGCTGAGCGAGGGCGGTCTGAATCCCGACCTTATCCCCTTTGCCTTGAACGATGAAGGTCGCTGCGCCGGCTCCGACGAGGCCCACGGTGGAAACGACGACAGCGGCGGTAGTGAGTTTGATCCACATCATGGTGGTGAGCACTCCTTGGGCGAGGCCGGCGACGAGGGCCGACGGGGTGGTAGCAAGAAGGGTACGAACAGTGAGAGCAGACAATGCTTCGGGAAGAGCCAGGCTCCAGCCGAGGGTGACGGCCCCGGCGGCGGAGGTGATGCCATGCCGGGCGAGCAGGCCTTGTAGTTGTTTGCGGGCACGATGGAGCCGGGAGACGACGGTGCCTTCGGGCAGGTTCAACCGTTTGGACGTGGCCAAGGTGGTGAGGCCTTCGGCCTGACAGAGCAGGAAGACGATCCGCAGCGAGGAGGGAAGTTCTTCGATGGCCCGGTCGATGACCATGCCACATTCCCGCCAGGCAACGTGATCGGGGTTATCGTCAGCAGGTTCATGTTCTGCTTCGAGAGGCACGAGTTTCTTTCGCCGGCTTCGCAGTTGCAGGGCGGTGCGATGAGCGACGCCATGCAGCCAGTTGGCAAGTAACTGGGGCTGACGGAGTGAACCAGCCTTCTTCGCCAGTACCAGGAAGGTGGCCTGGAAGGCGTCTTCCGCATCCTGATGCGACCGCAGCAACCGGCGGGTGACGCCCCAGACCATCGGCCCATGCCGTTTGACGAGCATAGCAAATGCCTGCTGTTCCCCCGCCTTGGCAAAGCGGTGAAGCAGTTGAGCATCGCCGGCTGAAGCTAGCGAGGCAACGCCGACCCAGTCGGCCAGGGGTAAAGTAATGCGGTTGACCACAGGGTGGTTCTCGTTGTTGGCTTCCTAGATAATACTGCCGGTCGAGGGGGATTTCCTTCATGAAATGAAGGAAAATATCTAGACAGGTTACGTGGTGCCACCGAGGTACCGTTAGGAAGAAATGTACCGTCTATCAGCAGATGCGGTGCGGCTCGCTGAGTACAGCTCGACGCACCCTACTTTGCTGAGTACGGCAGAGATAACAAAAAATGGCATGCATGTTGGCCGTTCCGCTGATCGAACAGGATTATTGTAGTAGACGAGGCTTCCAGCCGCGTCTACTCGCCCCTTGTCATTGTCCATCGAATCGGCCACCATACCGACAGGCCTACCTTTTCAGGAGTCTCGATCATGCCAGCCATGCCTGCCTCTCTCGAACAGTTCATGGGAAAAATGCTGGGCGATCTGGGCGCTGCCGTCTCCGGGGCGCTGGTTGTTCTGGGGGATAGACTAGGCCTCTACCGTGCCCTGGGATCTTCCGCTCCGATGACCGCTGCCGAGCTCGCCAAGAAGACCGGTACCAGCGAACGCTATCTCAGGGAATGGCTCGCTGCCCAGGCTGCCTCCGGCTACGTCACCCATCTGCCCGGCACCGAGACGTTCACCCTTTCGCCCGAACAGAAGATGGTCTTCGCCGACGAGAACAGTCCGACGTGTATGGTCGGTGGGTACGATGTCGTCCTGGCGATGTTTCACGATGTCCCCAAGCTCGAAGAAGCCTTCCGCACCGGCAAAGGTGTCGGCTGGCACGAACATCACCAGTGCCTCTTTAAAGGCACCGAACGCTTCTTCCGTCCCGGCTACGTAGCCAACCTCGTCAGCAGTTGGCTGCCCGCCCTCACCGGTGTCGTCGAGAAACTCAATTCGGGAGCCAAGGTCGCTGACGTCGGGTGTGGCCACGGTGCTTCCACCATCCTGATGGCTCAGGCGTTTCCCAAGTCGCAGTTCGTGGGCTTCGACTATCACCCTGCCTCGATTGATCGTGCTAAGCAGGCCGCTAAGGAAGCGGGAGCGACTAACTGCCAGTTCGAAGTCGCTGATTCCCGAAAGTACCCCGGCACCGGCTACGATCTCGTCGCCTTCTTCGATTGCCTGCACGACATGGGCGACCCCGTGGGCGCCGCCAAGCACGTTAAAACCACTCTGGCCAATGATGGCACATGGCTCATCGTCGAACCCTTCGCCCACGACACCATGGAAGCCAACATGAACCCGGTGGGGAGAATCTTCTACGCTGCCTCGACCATGATCTGCGTTCCCGCCTCGCTCAGCCAGGAGGTCGGCCTCGGCCTCGGTGCCCAGGCCGGCGAGAAGCGGCTGAAAGAAGTCATCACCGCCGGCGGCTTCACGAAGTTCCGAAGGGCGACGGAGACGCCGTTCAATTTAATTATGGAAGCGAAGGCGTAGTCAACGATGCGAGCGGGGGGCGTCAGCCCCCTGAGGGAAGCAGGCAGGGTCAATCATCTTCTTGCGTTTTCAAAGTTGTTCGTTATCCTGCAGATCATTTTGATCACAGGAAGCATCTTCATGGCAAACCTCATTGTTCCCACTGCGCGGAGCATTTTTCTATGCGACTATCACTTTAGCGCAGAAAGGGACAAAGACGATTTGTATGGGATATGCAATGCTCTGCGAGTTGAACGGTTCCCTTACAAGATCAAGCAATTCTGCGTGTTTGCTCAGCTTTCGAATGGCTTGGGAAAGGTCCCTGTTCATTTAGATGTCAGGCACTTTAACACAGGCATTCTGGTTCATGTAACGAAACACTTCCATCTCTTTTTCAAGGACCGGGTAGCCATTGTTAAGCTGGTTATTCACCTGGGTGGCTTCGTTTTTCCTGAATCCGGGCTGTATTCGTTTGAATTGTTCTGCGATAATATGTGGGTAGGAGATACCCTGCTTGATGTGAGCTATTCTTCCAAAGGGATACATCCATGAAGAAGAAAAACCCTTATCACCAACCTGAAACCTGTAACGTCAATAGTCGTCTCTATGTATTCACTTCGGTGTTTCACAAGCCAACCGAGGAAGAAATCAATCGTCCGCGCTTTGGTCGCCCCAAGCATTCTCCGCTCCTTCCCCCGTCCCCCAAGAAGAACACTCGCAGGAAGAAGCCCTAACAAAAACACCGGCGAGATCAACCCGCCGGCTCTTAGATTGAGATCGATTACACTCTACGCCCCAGCAGCCGCCGTCTTCGCCCCCAGGGTGCTCACTGCCTGCGACAACATCTCCGCCGCCTGACTCCAGGCATGAGAAGCTGACTGTGCCGCCGATTGCTTCACCGAATCTGCTGCATGTCCAGCCGCTTCAACTGCGGAAGCCAAGGCATGCGAAGCCGACTGTGCCGCCTGCCGGGCCTTGGCTGCTGCCGCATCCACAGCATGAAACAAGGCATCGCTCGCCGCATGAGCCGCATCGGCAGCGCTCACCTTCATGCTCGCTGCAGCCGCGGAGGCTGATTCGGCTGCATGGGCCAGCGATTGATACGCCGCCTTCGCCTTCACCGCTGCTGCCTCTGCCGCATGATGCAACGCTTCGGAAGCCGAATGACTCGCCTCAGCGGCGGTCTGCCTGGCTGCTGCAGCCGCCTGGGTCGCCGCCTCAGCGGCATGTGTCAGCGACTGCATCACCGAATGGGCCGCCGCCTGGATCGACGCCATGATCGGCGTCATCACCGGGGCAGCTTCCGTCGTCGGGGCCAAGACCTTTGCTGGTGCCTTGGCTGGCTCAACCAATGCCGCAGGCTTGGGATGCAGCTTCTCTTTCGGCACCGCTCGCAGATCCCACACCAGGCCGAAGAACGACAGGGTGCGAAGCATGTAGTAGCTGACATCGAACTCCCACCAGAAGAATCCCTGGTTGGCGGAGCTTTGATAGTAATGATGATTGTTGTGCCAGCCTTCGCCGAGTGTGATGAGGGCCATCAAGGCGCTGTTCTTGCTCTTATCGGTCGTCTTATAACGGACATTTCCGATGATGTGGCAGAACGAGTTAATGCAGAAAGTGGCATGGTAGGTGATGACGGTGCTGACGAAGAAGCCCCACACCAGACCACTCAAGCCGCCGACGAGGTAACAAAGGATGGCAAGGCACAGCCCCGGTACCCAGTGATTGCGATCGAGCCAGCGAAGTTCGGGATACTTCGAGAAGTCGCGAATCGCCTGCCAATCGGTGTGGACATAGTCCTTCGAGAGAACCCAGCCGATGTGCGACCACCACAGCGTATCGACGTGCGGCGAGTGAACGTCTTCTTCATGATCCGAGTGCAGGTGATGATGCCGATGATGGCTCGACCACCAGAGCGGGCCCTTCTGCATGGCACAGCAGCCAAGCCAGGCCATCACAAACTGGAAGAACCGGCTCGTCTTGTAGGCCCGATGCGAGAAGTAGCGGTGGTAGCCTGCGGTAATGCCGAACATACGTAACAGATACAATCCAATGCACAACCCAATAGCGACCGGGGTGGCATGGACATCAGGCAGGAACACAGCGAAGCACGCCAGGTGCATCAGGATAAACGGCACGTTCTTCACCCACAGGGGCACGAACGACTTGGTGGGCGGCGGTTCACTGTAATAGGCGACATTGCTCATGTGGAAAAACCGTTCCGATGATTGCCGACGCTGGCCGGCGGATGAATGATCTACGGATAAGACATCAATATCTTATCACAAACAACAAGAGCTGGGGAGAGAAAGGTGCAGAGTTGCCATCACGCTCCGTCGTGATGGAGCCGTGGCTAGACTTCAACTCAATATACTCGTGAAGACTGCGACTGTGCCACTGTGTGACAGCCTCAAAGATCATTAAGCACATCCCTGGAAATTCGTCTCGCTGTCACGCAGTGGATGCCTGCAATCTCTAGCTGCCCCGTATGGCGAGTACACAACGCAGTGACACGGCCTCTGACAACTGAAAGCGAATAACTGACAACTCTTCTACTCCTAACTCCCCTCTCTCAACTCCCAACTCTCTACCTACTCTGTATCTCCCGCTTCGTCGTCTCCGCAATCGTCTTTAGCTCTTCCAACACATACCCCGTCAGCATCATGGCTTCGGTGCCAGACTGTTCCATCTTGGCCAGCATGTTTTGGATGGCCAGGCGGGAGGGGAAGCCGCTCCGCTTACGAACGGGTCGGCTCAGGTCACGGAACTCCGCGGTGGTGGGCACGAGACTTTCCTTGAAGTGCTCCGCCAGGTCGCGGGTACACTTTTCGGTGTGCGTGAGGTGTTCACGCAACGTCATTCGCTTGGTGGGTTTCTCGATCTTCATGGCGGCACCAGAGTGTGGGAAGGTCGTCCGTGTCCGCAGTCTTGTTCTCATTAGATTACTTGCGGAGTAGAATCTTCCTACTCCCTATACACCATCAGGACGCAAATGGTGTCGTCACGCAAGCAAAAACCGTCCGATTTCACCGAAGACTCACGATTTAGGGGCAGAGTTGCCATCACGGTCTGGATGGTAGTCATCACGCTCCGCGTGATGAGGCGGAGACTTGACGTATCACCAAGCCCTTGTTGATGGCAGCTTATCTCCGTTCCATCACGCGGAGCGTGATGACTACCATCAATACTACTAACCCACCCGCTTCAGCTTCTGGCTGCGCACCGGCTTCAACGGCACCTCCAGCACGAAGCACGTCGGCTTCCCCGGGGCGATGCTCAACCGAACGTCGCCGCCATGCACCTGAGCGATACGCCACACTTTGGACAGCCCCAACCCGACGCCTCGCCCGGCGTTGCGGCCGGAGAAGAACGGGTCGAAGATATTCTCGTGCAGGCTCGCCGGTACACCGGGTCCATTATCTTCGACGTGGATCACCAGTTTCTGGTTTGCTGATTGTGCTGATATTCTCACCCAGCCACCCGCCGGGGCAGCTTCGATGGCGTTCTGCAACAGGCACTTGATCGCCACCCCCATCAGGGTCGCATCGCAGGTGATGCTTGACTTCGCCGAGATCGGCTCCTGTTCCAGCTTCACACCCCGGCTGATCGCCAGGTCATTCACCGATTGAATCGCCTGCTTGAGCATCTTGCCGATCGGCGTCACCTTGAAGTTCGGCTCCGGCGGTCGGGCGAACATCATCAGATCACGCAGCAGCACATGGATGCGAGTCGTCTGGCCGATGATCCGTTCCAACGCTTTGGCCCGGTTCAGCTCTTCCTCGCCCTTCAACAGATATTGTGCCTGCCCACTGATCACCGCCAGCGGATTGTTGATCTCATGCCCAGCCCCAGCCGCCAGCTCAGCGATGGCGGTCAGCTTCTGTTCCCGCAGCCGCTGGTTGTCGCTGTACTGCCCACGGGCCAACCGAGAACGAAGGTCTTCCACTTCCTTCTCAAGCTGCTTGATCGTGAATGATAACGTGGTGGCGGGTTGATGATGTACCAATCGTAATGTGCGAAGCAGCATCTGCATCGATTCGGGTGTCAGCGATGCAGGCGGAGGAGGCACATGCTGCCCTAATTGCAGAGCGAATTCGTTCTCCTGCTCCCAGGAGAGGCCAAGCTGGGTTGCAGCGAGTTGGCCGAGACTCTTGGTAGCAGGTACTTTGCTGGTCAGCCCCAAAGCCATCTGCAGCATTAGAGTCCAGCGCTGTTGCTCCGGTTTATCTTCCAATTCACACGGCAAATCCAGGCTCAGCAGCAGATCACGTAGCCAGGCTGCACAATGTGCCCGGCGAATCAACTGGCGGGTATAGATACTGGTATCTGGTCCCGCGTGCTTCATGTCTTGTTGCTGACTGAGAGCGAGCGACCCCAATTGACTCAACTGTCCCAGGCAATGGGCCATCAGCGGATCGAGATGAAGTTGTTCGGCTAATCGCTCAGCCAGCGTACCGACGTATTGACTATGTCGATAAGCTTTGAGGGCAGAGTTCTTCGACCAATCTGCTAAATGTGAATGGGCGGGATCGAGACACGTCTCAAGAAAGGTATGCGTTTCCACTCCCTGGCGCAGCAGATAGGTGGATCGTTCCAGCGAAAGATCGTGATGTTGGGTGAAGAAGTACCAGCAAAGTGACGGATCACGGCGCAGCGCATCAGGCCAGTGGAGAGCATCGGGACGAGCCAGGGCAGTTGCCAGGGCTACGACCGTCTCCGCCTGTGGTGGTATCCATCGCTGTGGCGTGGCCGCATCCATGCGTTGCCAGTCGAGTAGCTAGAAGATAGAAGCTAGTAGTTGATTGGCTCCTCCCCTTACCAAGGGGAGGTTGGGTGGGGTTGCGATAGCGATAACTTTCTCGCTATGCCCACCCCCTCTAACTCCCCCTTGGAAAGGGGGAGAACCAGACTTGATTAGGCCGAGGCAGACAACGCCTCGATCTCGAGTTGAGCACACATGCGGTCGATAAGTTCTTCCACTTCGAAAGGCTTGTGGAGGAAGTCGTTCGCGCCGCTTGCCTTCAGGTCGGCAATCTTGTCGTCTTCGATCATGCCGCTGATGCAGATGATGCGGACATCATCGAGCGTCTCATCGGAACGAACGCGCTGACAGACTTCCTTGCCGTTGATATCAGGCAGCATCACGTCGAGGATGATGAGGTCCGGACGATATTCCTTGACCATCATGCCGGCATCGAAGCCATTGTTGGCGGTGCGGACTTCGAAGCGGCCATCCTCTTCGAGCACCTTCTGGATCATCTCGACCAAATCGGGATCGTCGTCGACGAGAAGCACCTTGCGCTTCCCTGACTCCAGAGCATCGGTCGGGATGCCGTTGTCTCGCATGAATCGATAGAGCGATTCACGGGGAATGCGGCGGAAGCGGGAACCGGGTACCCGGAAACCCTTGAGTTGGCCATTGTCGAAGCAGCGGATGATGGTCTGCTGAGAGACCTTGCAGATCTTCGCGGCTTCGCCTGTCGTGAACACGGTCTTCATAACACACCACCCTTTTCCAGCACAGAGTCTGGTAGACTCGCTCCAACACCTGATCCCGTCACCAGTTACGGCAAAGGAACCAGCCTCGTCCTTGAACACGGCAACCGTTTGACCGGTTACCAGGGTTGTCGCATCAGCACCACCCATGATGCCGATTGGCAGCCCATGCTGCCTGACCCCGAGAGGTCGGTGTCGTGGCGTGAAGTCGATCCCGGTAAGGAAGTATAGCACAGATTTTCTCAATCTGCTGACTTTGCCTTCTTTACCACCGGGAGCGATTGTAACGAGGTTGCCGAATGTGTCAACCTGAGTTGGAACCCCGCCAAACCCCCAGACCATAGCCTGGGCCAAAGTTCGTTGAATTGCCTAAGTTCAGGATCAGTCTGGATTAAAGGTAGTCATGCCATCCCGTTCATTCTTGATAAAGCAGGCAATACAGAGGGGATATTCCTTGCATTCCGATTCTAATGGTTTAACATGATTCCCATCATCCTTTGACTTACAGCGAGACTGACTTCAATGATGCGTATTAGCTGGAAAAGAGCAACCAGGCTCGGTTTGTTCTCCTTCGCACTCCTCACACCTCCCTTTGCCTCCAGTGGGTTTGCTCAACAAGGGCCGGACGCTTCGGTACTTGAAACAAGAGTGCTTCCTGAAACGGTTCGAACGGCGACTCAATGAAGTAGTTGTCCAAATGCAGCCCGGAACCAATCAGGCTGCTTTCGCTCAACAGCAGGGGCTATCTCTGGTCTATTCGCTGCCGGGCAGCCCCGACTGGGCAGTGTTCACACCTACAAGAAGTGGTACGCCGGTCACATCCTTGCTGGGGAACATTGCCGCCAGCCAGCAGGTGAAATTCTCGGAACAGAACTACATCACCCAATACACCAAGTTCTCGTTCACACCCAATGATCCCCTCTACGCCACTTCGGGCGGCTTCAACGGTCAATGGCATCTCAATAACTCACTCGGCCGGCCCAGCGCTAATCTGACTGCAGCCGGCGCCTGGAAGAGCAACACTCCCGGTTCAGGCGTCATCATCGGCGATGTCGATGATGGCATCGAACCCACTCACCCCGATATCGCGGCCAATTTCAACGCTACCCACACCTTCGACTTTATCGCCAACAGTGCTACGCAGACCTTTGGCTCCACCGATGCTCATGGCATGTCGACTTCCGGCGTCGCGGCAGCCCGAGGCGGGAACGGTATTGGCGTTACGGGATCAGCTCCTTTCGCTCAAATTGCTTCGATGAAGGTGTTCACCGGATCAACCACAGGCACCAATGCACAGTTTGCCGCCGCTGTGATGTATCACAGTAGTGGAGCCGATACTTCGGTGACCATCAAAAACCAGAGCTATGGCATCAGCTCGCCGTTTGTCAGCGACACGACCCATAACAACGGCATTACTACCTCGGCCAACGCGGGAACGATCCACGTGCTGTCAGCCGGCAATGAACGTGGCGCCTCAGGCCAGGATTCCAACAAGAAAATGGCCCAGGCTAATCCCAACATCATTGCTGTTTCAGCCCTCGGCTTCAATGGCGTGTTTGCCGACTACAGTTGTTTCGGGGCCAATATCACCGTCACTGCACCCTCCAACCGAACCGACGTCACCGCAGCGGGCAACTCCATCAGCACTACCGACCGCGTCGGAGCTAATGGCTACAACACCACGGGCAGCGGCAACTATTCCGATTTGAGTTACACCAACGATTTCGGCGGCACTTCCTCCGCTGCACCCCTCGTTACCGGCATCATGGCTCTCGGCAAGCAGGCTAATCCCGCACTCGACGTTCGGCTCGCCAAACACATTCTTGCTCGAACCAGCACTCAGGTCAATGCCGGCGATGTCAGTGCCAGCAGTGACGGCGGCTGGCGCAGCCGATGCCGCCGGCATCAAGTTCAACCAGAACTACGGCTTCGGTCTCATCAATGGCGATGCCTTTGTCAATATGGTCAGCCAATTCACTGTCACCCCCCGTGTTATTGTCAACAGCGGTACCCAGGCTGTCGGCGTGCTGGTACCGGATAACAATGCCACAGGAATAACTCGCACTTTCACTAACCCTACCGCCGGGCTGATCGAAGAAGTGGTGGTCACTCTGAACATCACCCAAACCTTCCGTGGCGATATGACAGCATTTTTGACCAGCCCCTCAGGCTACACCAGCAGGCTCTTTATCAGCTCGGGCAGCGATAACAGCACTGCCGGCATTGCCTGGGACTTTGTGGATAACGCTTTCTGGGGCGAACAGGCGCAGGGCACATGGTCCATCAATGTTCGTGATGTAGCTGCCGGCGATACCGGCACCTGGACCTCGTTCGCCATCAGCTTCCGCATGGGCACCATTGTCGCCATCGCTGTTCCCGAACCAGCCACCATCGGCTTCATCGGTCTGGCCTCGGTCGGAACCTTGGGCGTCTTCTGGTATCGCCGCCGTCGTCAACAACGCTTGTTGAACACCGACCTCAGCGACATCTAAACTGATACTTAAGAGCCGGGTCGCGTCAGCGCCCGGAGTGCGCTCGCAACTCACTTCTCACCCTTCTTCATCAACTTCAACAACTCCCCCGTATTTTCTGTAAGCGCTTGCCGCTGATCGTCAGTCAAAGCCGCCGCCGGTCCCCGCCGCAGTGCCGGCAACAACACCCGTGTCCCCAGGTTGCTGTTCTTCACGTCCCAGCCTTTACCCCCATAATTCCAGTAATGGTTGTGATTGAGTTTCTCGCCACCTTCATCCTTTCCTTGTCCGCCCACCGAATAGATCACGATCCCCTTCTCATTCAACTTCAACATCAGCGGCTTGCCCGTAAACGGATCAAGGATCGGCTGATCGATATACTTCGGCACCAGCTCAGCCCAGTCCTTCGGAAAGCGTCCCTGATCCACGCGAAACCGTTCAGCGACGACCGCCGCCAGTGCCGTCCTCATCTGGGCCTCGGTTTCAAATAATGACAGAACTTGAGAATGAGCGTACCTGGCACGAAGCAGAAACAACCCTTCCGGAATGCCGTCCGAGTAGTTAGGCAAAGTCTTGCGTGCATACAGTTGATCTCGATTTATCAGGATCGACTGCGCTTCAGCCCAACTCTTCCAACTGGCCCATTGTCTGGCAGGCTCCACCGCAGCAAGTCCTTCTACTTGATCCGCCATTTGATGCAGCTTCAGGACTATATTATTGGAACGCTGAAAGACATTCCCCAGCCGGTACTTCACATAATAAGGTCGTAGCCAGTTCAGTAAAGAAGACTTCCACGCTGAATCTCGACTGTAGAAACCATACAGTTCTCCCATGTCGTCTATTTGTCTGGAAGTCAGTTCCCCATGGGCCAGCTCACGAATGTGCTTCTCCAGCAACCGCAGGTCAGTGCCAAATCCCGGCAAGCCATACTTTTCCAGCCAGTGAGACTGCCCCTCCAGAGCCTTCTGCATCTGTAAGAGAGTTGCACCCTGTGGCTGAGTCAAGTTCAGCCATCGTTCGATCAGAAACGGAGAGGCATTCAATGTGAATGCCGTAGGCGGCTTGCGCCAGGAAAACCAGCGAAACGCCTGCTCAGCGTCGTTCATCATGATGTAGTACATCACTTCCATCTCAACGCCTTCGTTGAGGAGGTAGGCATTGCTAGACTGGTTCGACGCCTGAATCAGCATCTGTTCGTACGAAGCGTTTCTGTCCAAAAATCGATGCTGCCCAGGCAACTTCCCTTGCGTCGACAGCTTCTTCAGTGTCGGCTGCCAATACTCGTGGGCTGCCTTCAAGAACTCCACCTGTTCCGGCGGGAAATGTGCCGCAGGCAGGGCCGGGTCCTGATACATTCCTGTGGACAACCCCTGGCGATAGGCCATCCAGACCGGCCACTTTGCTGTATTCGCTGTAATAGCCTGCTCCAACTCCCCCCACTTCTGATGATCATCCATCTGGGCCGAAGTCAACGCCTTACCATACACCCGATCCTGCCAGCCAGGCTCTCGCTTTTCGAGCTCAGCAAAGTACGCCTCCAGCGCCCGAGCATCAGCCCAATCCCGAACCGCTCCCCAGATCATCCAGGACGCCACCGACCCAAAGATCACCACCGCCGTCACCAAAAGCAACCGGCGATACCCGCCCCGCTTCTTCGCTTCAACAGGCAAAGTCTTCAACGTAGTACTCATCCACGAATCATAACACAATGAATATCCACGTCGACAACAAAGACCAAGAGCCGGGCCGCGTCAGCGCCCGGAGTGCGGTGGAGAAATACGTTTCATGATCTCTATGACTTCACCACGACTCTATAGTTGCAACCCCTGTTCCCGGCCCCACTGAATCCAGTCATCGGCCATCTTCTTGACCTGCCCGACATGTTCTGGCCGAACCGCATTATGCCCGGTGATGCTCTCCAGAGCCCAGAACCAATGATCCGGCTCACGCTGAAGTTCAGCCAGTAACAATCCAACAGCTGGCGTACCCATGCCGATGATGCGTTGATACGGTTTCAGCAAAGCCATCTGGGCGCTGTTCGACAAATACCGTGACTGTTGCTTCCATTCACCGACGAGTTGCGTGAATCGCTGATGTAGATTCTCATTTGGTGCGGCGGTGAGTGCTGATGACATCGCTCGATCCTCTATCCCATGCCCTGAGAATACCTCTTCTTTTTCCTTCTGGCTAGACCTTCTCCTTGCTCCCCCCGCCAGGTTCGTTATGCTGAACAAGCCTCCCTCCAAACAGGAAACGATGCATGCCCCGTTTTCATCACAAGGGTTGGGTCAAACTCGTCAAGCTCCTGTTGGCTGCCTTCGCCGGTGGGTTGGTTTTCTACACCGTCGACTATTTCCTTTCACCCCGTCCCACCATCACTCATTTGGACGGCATCCGACTGGTCCAACACAGTTACGTTCGTGAATATGATCTGGACGCCACCGGTCGCTACTTCTGCGTGCAGGCCGATGGCACTGCCGAGACGCCGGTGGAGCGTTTTCTATCCTACGATCTGACCAGAGGAGGTAAGCCACTCTATGAATTCCATAGGAACTTTGCCGGTCGCATTGCTTCAACTTCCATTGACCAGGGCCTTCGTATGGTGAAGAGCACCGAAGGGCGGTTGCAAATCTTCGATACCGACCTCACTACCGGAAAGCAGACCAGACTGCCTTTTGATATGCCCTGTCCCGATCAGTATGAACGCATGCAGTTCGCCGCCAATGGCACTCAACTGGTGATCTTTCAGCGCTGGTATCTCTGGCCCTGGCGAACGCTGGCAGCTATGGGACAGCCTGCATGGGACACGCTGTTTCTCCGAACCGCAGGCTCTTCGAACTGTTACGACACGATAGCTGATGGGCTGATCGTTTCCATATACGAGGTAGCCAACAGCAAGTTGCTTCAAAGGGTAGTGTTAGCCCCGCCGGTGTCGTCTTACTATCACACGTCCGCCAACGGTCGCTGGCTGATTGTCCCCGAAGCCTCCGTACATCCGCGACATTTCTGCTGGCCTGAGCCTGTCGATGCTCCGCCATCGAGTCCATCCGTCGAAATCCTGGTACCGGCTTCACCACGTGGCATTCGCGCGGTCGATCTGCAAACAGGCCAAACCCAGGTTCTCTGGACTGAGGAACTGGCCCAGAAAAACAGAAAAGAGGCAGTGGCTTACTATGCGAGCATCGCCGGCAATCTCGTGCGATTACATTTCACGGTTATTAGCGCATCGAAATCGCGGAAAGACGGATACTCGATGGAGCCGTCGAATAAGGCATACGCCTACCCCGTCTTTGATTTGACCACAGGAAAGCCTTCGCCGCTCAGGTTTCCTGATGGCTACTATCTTGAGCCTTCGGGATGGAATTTCAGTTATTCCATACCAGTCCGACGCTGGTTTCCGTTCCTTCAAAGGGCAGCTTCCTATCTGGGCGTCAATCTCGACGAATCCTATCCTTTGCCCTCCCGTCTCCTTTTTCAATTCAGCAAGACCGCTTCACTGGAGGAAACACCTGACTACGAGTTTCCAGTCAACTACGACAAAACCGACTGGATTCGGATAACAACGTCTCACGATGGCCACGTCGCACTGGCATTCCGTTGCGATTCCGCAGGCACCGACATCTACCGCTGGCAAGCTCCCTTCGCCGCCTACTCCCTCTGGTGGAGCATCGCCGCCGGGATACTGACCACTTTGCTGTTTATTTTGACCTGCCGGCATTTCTCCCCTCTCTCTCGGAGAGCCTGTTGAAATACTGGGTAGCTGTGGCAGGGGTCACGATGTACTCATCGTGCCCCCTGCGAAACTGCCAGGACTTTGCAGCCACAGCAGGGGGCAACGGAGTACCGTTGACCCCTGCCACGGTTATCCACTGGGCTCCTCAAGAGAAAGGCTAGCACAACGCCTCGCCACCTTTTCCTTGCTCCCACCCCGCCGTTCGTTATGCTGTCTCATATCCAAACCCAAGGACGCTCCTGATGCATCGTCGCAACTTCCTCATCGTTTGTTCGTTCGCCATCACGCTGTTACTTGCCCCAATGAGTTGGGCGAACGATGCCTCCCTTACCGCCGGCGTCGCCCGAGTCGATCTCACGCCCCCCATCTCCATGAAAGCCAGCCTCGGTGGCTACGGGGCACGCATGAGCAAACCCGCTGAAGGCGTTCACGACCGTGTTTGGCTCAAGTGTGTCGTCCTCAACGATGGCAACAAGCGTCTCGCCATCATCACCGCTGATTCGCTCTGCTTCCCGTACCCCATCCGCCAGGCGGTGATGGCCAAGCTCAAAGAGAACAGCGTCAACGTCGATGAAGTGCTGATTCTCCCCAGCCACACCCACACCAGCTTCGATCTCTTCGCCCTGCACCCCAAGAACATCTACCGCATCCCGCAGATCGGCATCTATCAGCAGGCTGCGTTCGACCACGTCGTCGCCAAGCTGGTCGAAGTCATCACCAAGGCCAACCAGAACTTCCAACCGGTGAAGGTCGGCACCGGTCGCATCCAGCTTGAAGGGTGGAACCGCAACCGCCGAGGCAATCGTATTGCCGATCCCGACTTCACCCTCACCCGTATTGATACCACCGATGGCAAACCGCTTGCCGCCATCGTCTGGTGGACGGCTCACCCCACGTTCCTCAGCCCCAAGGACATGGTCTTCTCCGGCGATTGGCCCGTGGCGCTGCAGCGCAGCCTCGAAAGCCTGATAGGGCAGGGCGTCACCGTCCTCTATGCCAACGGCGCCCAGGGCGATCAGTCCCCCACGCCTCGGCCACAGTCGGGCGAATCGCAATGGGAACGGGTCGATGACTATGGCCGCGATGTCGCCATCAAGGGGTTTGACCTCTGGAAGAAGATCACCCCGACCGAAGTGACGAACTTCGCCTGGAAGCGAACCACGTTCGATCTCCCCAAGCGATCCAAGCACAAGGACTTCATGAAGGTCGGCGGAGCCGAGTATGGCATCCTCGACAAGACGCTCGACGTGTTGCTCATGTCTCTCTTCCCCACCAGCACGCAAACCCTCTCCGTCCGCCTCGGCGACCTGCAAATCGTCGGCGTCCCCGGCGAGATGATCGCCGAGCTAGGCATGGAAGTGAAGAAGAAGGTAGCAGAAGCAACCGTGCAAAATACGTCGTCATCGGCGGCCTTGCCGATGAATGGGTCAGCTACATCCTCAGCGACAAGGAATACCAGAAAGGCGGCTACGAAGCCACCATCAGCTTCTACGGCGAAACCTTAGGATCAACGATCGTCGATGCGGTGATCAAGAATGCGGCGGCGGTGAAGTAGTCAAAGAGCCTGAGCGCAGCGAGGGATGGGACGTGCAATCGCCATGACGCCTGTTGCATTTGATCCCGGAGGGATCGCAGACATTAGAAGATAGTTGAGGGTAGCCAATCACCGGTTAGGCTCGGAGATGATGATGGTCAATTGGGAGCAGTTACAAACAGAACTCGGCGTCGCCCTGAATGAGGCTGATCTGCTTGGCTTCGAAGTCGATCCGAATCGCCGGATAGCTGCCGCAACTTTTCGCCTCTTGACGCTCCCTGATGAGGGACCACCGCCGGATGATACTCGTGTGCAGATACTGTTCTGGCCTGTCGGTCGGGTGGCGGCATCCTTGCGGAACGGGTACTGGAATAATGAGACGGCGGAAGTTGTGCGGTTCGCCGTGGACGAATTGCTTGGTGTGGTCCAGAGCTTCGGCGGCCAACCAATCTATGGGTGGGAGTTCATCGATATTCACGAGAGAGAATTGCCCAAGTGGGAGAAGCGGCTCAGCTTGGATTGGCAATCAGGTACGGATGGGCTTTCACATTCCATCACAGTTTTTCAGTCCTCAGGTGCGGGGCCCGAGCGGCACCTTGACTTGTGCATTTGGTTTGACGAACTTGAAGTTCGCCGCCCGGACGGAACCGTGGTCCCATTGGAAGAATTCGTTGCGGGTGGCCGTCGTTGGTGGGATGCGATGTATGCTGGGGACAAACGAACTGAAGGGCATGGCATCTTTCCTGGGGGTGAAGCTTAACAACTTTCTAAAGCCAAAAAGCCTGATTTGATCCTGTAAGGATCACCTGCAACAGCCCAGGACTTCAGTCCTGGGTTACGGTATGGTAGGGTACCCTGGTCCCGAAGGGACTACCTAAACCCTTGCAGTGAGCAACACCATGCCCCAATCCCTCTCCTCCGTCTTGATCCATCTCGTATTCAGCACCAAGAATCGTCAACCTCTGATCACTCCAGCGATTGAACAAGAACTCTTCAAATACCTGGCGGTTGAACTTCACAACATGGGTTGCCCGTCTTTGACTATCAATGGAACCAGCGACCATATTCACATTCTCTTTACCCTCTCCCGAACCCAGTCCATCGCCAACGTCGTCAAGAGCATCAAGGGAAGCAGTTCCCGTTCGATCAAGCCTCGCTCTGCGGAACTTCGGGCCTTTGAATGGCAGGCTGGCTATGGCGCTTTCTCGATTGGTCGTTCGCAGGTTGTTCAGGTGAAGAGATACATTGCCCGGCAGAAAGTGCATCACCGCAAGATCAGTTTTCAGGATGAGGTCCGGGCGTTGTTGCAGAAATACGAAGTAAAGTACGACGAGAAGTACGTTTGGGATTGATGCAGGTGTTTAGGTAGTCCCTTCGGGACCAGGGGTGTCTCTTTCACTCCTACCCCGGACTGAAGTCCGGGGCTGTTACAGGTGATCCTTTCAGGATCAATCGCATGATGCCTTGCCCCAGGCATCGCTCTGACTAACCTCGATCTAACCCCTGCAAACCCTCGTGGGTCAATCCATCCCCCGCACTCATCCCCCATGAACCTCTGATGAACATTCCCCTAATCCCCTTGCTTTCCCCCCACAGTCATGATTAACTAACAAACAATACACGGTTCCCCTCTCCCTCCCGGGGAGAGGGGTTAGGGGTGAGGGGTTCTCAATCGAGTTAACCCCTTGTAGTCTGATCTGCTTTACAGGTGCCATTGCCTCGACCTGATAAGTCGATCCAGAAACCCCTCACCCCCGATCCCTCTCCCCAGGAGGGAGAGGGGAGAACGAAAAATCCCGCCTCCCCGGAGCCCCTCAATGCGTCGCATCGTGTTACCCCTCGTCATCGCCCTGCTCGTCGGTGCCGTCGCCTTCTCCGCCGGGGCCAAGTGGCAGGATCAACCCGCCGCCGCCGCACCGAGTGACAAAACCCCCTGGACGAACCTCAAGTTCAACAACGCCGATGATACCTTCCGCTTCGCCATCGTCAGCGACCGCACCGGTGGCCACCGGGAAGGGGTCTTCTCCAAAGCCATCAACCACCTCAACCTGATGCAGCCTGAGTTCGTCCTCTCCGTCGGCGACCTCATAGAAGGCTACAGCGAAAAGGAAGAAGCCATCACCGGCATGTGGCAGGAGTTCGAAACCTACATCGGCAAGCTCCAGATGCCCTTCTTCCGCGTGCCAGGCAACCACGACACCGCCAACACCAAGATGCAGGAATACTGGAAGAACCGCTTCGGCCAGCTCTACTATCACTTCGTCTACAAGAATGTCCTCTTCCTCTGTGCTCACACCGAAGACTTCCCCCCAGGCACCAAGCAGGCCACCCGCATCTCTCCCGAACAGACCGCCTACTTCGCCAAGGCTCTGGCTGAGAACAAGAACGTCCGCCACACCATCGTCGCCCTGCACAAGCCCGTCTGGAATCAGACCAACCTCGATGAGATCGGCTTCACCGCCTTTGAGAACCTGCTGCTCGACCGTCCCTACACCGTCTTCTGTGGCCACATCCACCACTATCAGAAGTTCGTTCGCCATGGCCGCAACTACTATCAACTCGCCACCACAGGCGGTGGCAGCAAGATGCGCGGCCTTCAGTACGGCGAGTTCGATCAGATCGCCTGGGTGACGATGCGTAAGAACGATTCCCCCGTCATCGCCAACATCATGCTCAATGGCATCCTGCCCGAAGACCTCAGCCCGGTTGAATCGGTTGCCGAGGAAAAGGGCGTTACCGTGAAGGATCGCCGCGAACTCGTCGCCGCCTCGGGTAAGGTGCTGCTCAATGGCCAGCCTGTCGAAAATGCCGAGGTCGTCTTCTACTACCAGGTGCCCGAAGCAGAGCAGGCCAAGGTGAAGGGCCAAAAGCAAATCCGCTCCAGCGACGCTGTCACCAACGCCAAGGGCGAGTTTGTACTGAGCACCTACACCAACAACGACGGCGCTCCCAAGGGCGACTTCATCGTCGTCGTCACCCCCTTCAAAACCAAAACCGGCCTCCCCGTGAAGGCCCCCACCATTCCTGAAAAGTACCTCAAACCTGCCACGTCACCATTGAAGGTAACACTAAGAGAAGCAAAGCTTGACATGGTGCTGGAAGTGCGCGACTAAGAGCCGGGTCGCGTCAGCGCCCGGAGTTCGTCGCGTCAGTGCCCGGAGCAAGAAGCGAAACACATCTCATACTCCCCTCTCCCCCGGAGGGAGAGGGGCCGGGGGTGAGGGGGCGGTGGGACTAGATCGTGTCCCAATCTTCTTTTACGGAGACAATGATGAACATCCTCCGCCGAACACTGGGCCTCGCCACGTTCCTGATCGGCGTCTTCTTTCTCGCCTGGTCCGGCTACCATGATGTGATGCAAAAGCAGATCAACCCCGCAGGCATTGTGACAACCCTGCTCATGGCCGCATGCTTCATCTACGTGGGCATCATGAGTTTAAGGAAGAAGAGAGTTGTGAACGATAGGGCCTGACATGATGCACTTAGAACCAAAGCCTAAGGAGCGTTGCAAGGTTCCGATTCCATCGGAACTTAGAGAAGCAATGTGCGAGGTACTGCAGCTCATCAAACAAGCAAAACGAGATCGCGATATCAACATTGATCACGGCGATGCGATTCAGGTCGGCCCCATTTGCGGCGGTCGGTATCAGAAGAAACCTGGTTTTTTCGAGTTTACCTATTATCCAGAAGGCAAACATAACTGTGCTAAGTGGCATCTGAAACTACATGAGTGTGATGTTGACGATATTGCGGACGGCCACATGACTGAAATTACCTTGTATGCATGCAAGTCAGCAGGCTGTGGTGAGAAATTCAGCAAGCCTGATGGCCATTGCCATTGCGATTACGTCAAAGACTCGGAATAGCCTGTGTGCCGTGGCAGGGGGCAACAGTACTCCGTTGCCCCCTGCGAACTCGCAATAACTTCAACTTAAGCAAGCAGGGGTCACGAAGACTACTTCGTGACCCCCGCCACAGTCTTAGTCACCAGTTAGCCAGAACCCATCTCAATCCCATTCTAGCTACTAGCTCCTAACTCCTAACTACTCTTTAGAAATCAATCTTCATCCGCAGTCCCAGCAGGAACGCTGCATCAAACCGATCATTGCTAGGCAGGATGTACTGGAAGTCAGGAGTAATGTGACACCAGGGGGTCACTGCCACGTTGTAGAACAGTTCCAGGCCGTGCTCATCACCAAGTGGGAAGCGGCGGGGGGCGAAGTTCTTCAGATCGTTGTTGAGGTTGGTGTAGAAGTAGCCCAAGCCGAACGTATCGCCATTGCGTGAAGAGACCGGGCTGGCTCCGCCGATGCCGATGGTGCCGGCATAGCCGATCGGGCTCGGGTTGGAATCGCAAACACCGAAGTTGCCGAAGATGCCCCACGTCCGTGTGCAATCGCAACCATCAGCAAACAGGGCCTGATCGAACGAGTAAGTGACCGACCAGGAGCTGGCGACCTTCGCGCCACCGAAGATGATGTTTCCATCAATCGGATTGAAGTACGAATTGCGATCGATGGAGAAGTAGCTGCCGGTGCTGTAGGTGGCACCGATGCTCTGGTGACCTTTCAAGCCGTTGAAGGTGACGGGCAAGGTGGCCTGAGCCATCATCGTCACGCCGTTATCGAAGAAGTTCTCGAACCCGGTCGACGTCGGGGTGTTGGCGGTATCCAGGACAGCAAAGGTGAAGACCGTTTCCTTATCCTGCAACACTGCAAACCCGGCGCCCCACGAGGAGTAAGGCACAGTGCGGGCATACGTCATCGGGAAGCCAAAGTTCATGTTCATGAACGTATCCACGCCACGGCCGGCGGCATACTGCTGCGTCCAGGCATCCAGTGCGTTGATCTTGCCGCCGAACACCGCGAAGTTCTCGCTGAGGAACTGCGTGTACTTGATGCCGGTCAGGCCGATGTCATCGCCATTAGCATTGGGGAAGACCTGGCCCAGGCTGACAGGAATCAGTGCACGCCGGAAGCACGATTGGCGTTCTGGCCATAGATCTGCTCAGCATGCAACTGAATGAACGAACCCTTCATCAAGCCGGCCTTCTCACCGTCCACGTTCAGGTAATAATCAGCCCGACCGCCATAGAAATAGCTCTGATCACGCCCGCCGCTGTTGACGCCCTGGTAGAACTGCGTCAGGCTGGCGTCGACGGTGATGCCCTTGGCAGCAAGCTCTTCGCGCGAACCGCCCCAGTTGCCCGTCGCCTTGTTGCTGAAATCGATGCCGGGGTTGCCGGTAGCACAAGAAGTGCAGGGGGCCGATTCAACTACCGGTGCAGCAACCGTAGCTGGTGCAGCCGGCTTGGCCTTATCGTCCGGAGCGTTCCAGATGATGGTGGCCGATGGAGCCAGATTCTGGCGCTGGCGGGAGAGACGATACACAACAGGGCGGCTGCGGACACGCCCGCAGCGACCAGACTCAGCTTGATCATCCTTGATGCTCCTGAGAAGCTTCGTCCTGAAGCTTCGTGGGTGATAGTGTTGATACCCTGGCCCCGAAGAGGTGGAGGCAGGGTTCAATCTCGAACAACCTATCGTCACGTTTTGTGAAGATGCAAGAGAGCACACCCGGAGAAACCCCATCTTCCAGGGGCCGGACTTGCAGGCAATGACGGCTCTAGGGCATTTACGTCGGGCGAAATGTTAAACTGTATCAACGAATCGGATGGTAACATGTCAGCACATGGCGAGCAGTGAGCGTCTGCGAGCGGGGGGCGTCAGCCCCCTGAGTAAAACCCTCGTCTCTTCACCGCAACCTTTGTAGGCACGAAACGCCCTGAGACGGGCGCAACTCCCCCCTACTCAGGGGGCTAACGCCCCCCGCTCGTATCCCATCGCGGCCTTTTCCCCTTAAATCCGTGCTTAGGAAGATGTGTCCCCTCAACTGGAGTCTTTGAACATGAATCGCTGCCTCGCTCTGCTCTCCCTCCTCACCTTCTGCCTCTCCATCACGTACGCCGCTGATGGCTCCGTCTCCGGAAAATTCACCGGTAACGGCAACGAAGCCAAGCTCGCCTTCATCACCGCCGCCAAAGGAGATGAGTTCAGCGGCAAACCAACCATCCAGATCATCATGACCGAGAAGGATCACGCCAAGGAAAAGCGGGCCGCCTTCAAAGCAGGCTTCGGTGACTTCGGCAGCGCCCTGATTATTACCATCCTTCACGACGGCAAAATCATCGGCTGCGAAGTCGCCCACGCCGCCCACGAACGCAAGCCCTTCAGCTCCATCGGCAACCTCGAAATGACCGACTTCAAAATGGCCGACGGCAAAATCTCCGGCAAGCTCGCCACCAAAGGCGAAGTCGACACCTTCCGCCAGAAGTGGGAAGTGAACCTCGAGTTCAAGGCAAGCGTGCAGAAGTAACGAGTATTGGCGCGCGTTACAATTGCGAGCGGGGGGCGTCAGCCCCCTGAGTAAAGCTTGCGCCCTCAAGCGAAGATCTTCTCGTTCCCAGGTTCCGCCTGGGAACGCACTGTGTCCGAGGCTCCGCCTCGCCGTGAGAGCATGAACCACGCTGCCCTCGCTTGCAAACGTGAGGCAGAGCCTCACTCGCAGTGCGTTCCCAGGCGGAGCCTGGGAACGAGACGTCACCGTCTCAACTCATCTCACCGCCCGCTACCACTGTTGCGTCCCGACACCCCTCCGTGCTATGTGTGTATTTGTACACATACACTCACGGAGACGCACCGCCATGACCGAAAAACCTGAACGCCTCTCCCTCTTTCGCCGCTACCTCGTCCAGGGCTACAGCACGAGCACCCTCATCATCCAGGCCAAGGTTCTCTGGGGTCTCTCCGAAGAGCAGGCTCGCCAGGAACTGAACGAAGTCAAACGCCAGCTCGCCCTCGATGCCACCACCATGGACATCCTCGCCGAACTGATGATCGTCTATCAGCAACATCAGCAAGGCCTCGAGATCATGTCGCGTGAACTCAAAGGCGAGAACGTCACCGCCAGCTTCCACAACACCCATCGCATGCGTCTCAACGACACCAAAAACATCATCATCAGCATCGGCGACTACCGCGACAAGGCTGGCCGCAACCGCACCGAATGCCCTGAAAAAGAGGCCGATCTCGCTAAAGAGAAGGCCGAGAACGCCAAGATCACCTGGGAGTGCGCCGAGTATCAGGCCATGCAGGGCTACCACTACGATCACTATCATGGCATGGTGCAGCCCGGGAATAATCTGCCGAGCATGGAGCTGGCGATTCGTGATTGCATCCGCATGAGGATGCTGCCCAAGAGCCAGTACGAAGACTTCATGATCCTGCAACTCTTCAACGCTCTCACCGAGGATGAAAAGAGGATCGACCCCGAGACGCTGTGTAAAGAAGAGAAGATGTCGGCCCTGCACAACTGGGATCCGAACGTCCACGCCGAGCCGGGGCAGACCAAGTATAAGCTGTACGAAGAGATGTCGCGGATCATCTTCCTGCAACGTGTACAAGAGTACAACGACATCTATGCCAAGGCAGCCCAGCACGTCGATGGCCTGATGGACGAAAAACAGATCGAGCCGGGCATGCGCTTCCCGTTCGTCGGCGTGCCTCCCATCGTGAAGAAGGCCGCCGATGGTGATAAGGAAGCGATCGCCAAGCTGCAGTCGATGGTGAACCGCGCGAGAATGCGCAGCCCCGAAGCGGTCGCTGAGGAAGCCGAAGAGAACCGTCGCAACCTCGACTGGGGCCGAGCCTCCGCCATCGGGCTAGCGTTACTGCTCGCCTTCTGCTCCGTGTGGATGTGTGGCTGCATGATCTTCAGTTCAACGATGTGCGAAATAGTGACGCCTCTCGAAATGTGCGAAGTGATTAAGCTGACCAAAAAGGGCGAAGCCCTCGCCACTCGTTCCCAGGCTCCGCCTGGGAACGCACTGCAACGCAGGCTCTGCCTGCACTCGAAAGCGACGACACGCTCACTGCTCCTGACTCAAAGCGAAGCCAAGCCCGAGCCGCCAAGAGTGTCCATTTCCCCCGCTTTTTTCAAGGCTTCCCGCCACGTCGAGATCAATAGCTGCTGACGTCGAAACCACCCCCGAGCAGGATTTTCGACGAAAATGCTGCTCAAGAGCACAGAGATACTGTGCGTCCCATCTTCTTCCATATCCTATTCCCATCACCTCCAAGGAAAGAATCCATGTCGCTTCACGGTCAAGTCGCCATCGTCACCGGAGCCAGCCGAGGCATCGGCCGGGCTATCGCTCTCAAGCTGGCAGAGCAGGGGGCCAACATTGTCCTCGCTGCCAAAACCGTCGACCCTGACCCCCGCCTACCCGGCACCCTCCCCGAAGTGGCAGGCCTCATCGAGAAGATGGGCCGCAAGGCGCTGCCCGTTCGCACCAACGTCCGCCAAACTGCTGATCTCGAAAACCTCGTCGCCCAAACCATGTCCACCTTCGGCAGGGTCGACATTCTCGTTAACAATGCCGGTGCCTTGTGGTGGTATCCCGTCTCCGATACGCCTGCCAAGAAGTTCGATCTGGTGATGGAAGTCAACGTCCGGGCGTCTTTCATCCTCTCGAACCTCGTCGTCGGGCAGATGATCAAGCAGAAGTCGGGGCACATCGTCAACATGTCACCACCTATTGATTTCAGCGTGCTGCCTGATCGAGTTGCCTACATGATTTCCAAGTTTGGCATGACCATGCTCGCCCAGGGTATGGATGCCGAAGTCTCGCCGTTCGGTTTAGCCGTCAACGCCCTCTGGCCCAAGACCATCATCGAAAGCCAGGCCAGCATCAATTTCGGCCTCGGCAACCGCGGCCTCTGGCGCAAGGCAGACATCATGGCTGACGCTACCTATGAAATCGTCAAGCATCAACCCAGCAAGTACCATGGCAAAGCACTGATCGACGAAACCGTGCTGCGAGAAGCCGGAATGACCGATTTCAGCAACTACGCCTGTGTCCCTGGGGAGGAACCCATGGAACTCACCTGGAACATGAACGCCGGCAAAGCGGAGTCCCTCAAGAAGTAAGCCTGGTTCCCCTGTCTGGTTCCCCTCTCCCCCGGAGGGAGAGGGGAGAGGAAACCACCCCGAACCCTGCTTGCAAGCCCGCAGTCTCTCACATACATTAGTCAAACCCTCACTACTCGGCGTTCGTCGTAAAAAGTAGAGAGGCGAGAGTAGTGCAAGCTTCGCTGCTGGTGTAGCTCAACGGTAGAGCAACGGTTTTGTAAACCGTAGGTTGTGGGTTCAAATCCCTCCACCAGCTTTTCTTCTCCAATAGTAGTCACGCCCATGAACGCTCTTCCACGAGACGATTCGTCCGGCCACCGCTCTACCATCAAACGCTATGTCATCGAGCATTACGATGAATTGCACGACATGGCGGCACGCCAGATGGCCAGGGAAAACCCTGGCAACAGCTTGCAGGCTTCCGCGCTGGTCAATGAAGCCGTTTGCCAAATGCTTGATCGCACAGATCCACCGAAACTCAATGATTCCGAGCATTTTCTCGCTAATGCCAACATCATGATGAAACACATTCTCGTTGATCATGCCCGCTGTCGAAACAATCTCACTCACGGCGGAAATCTCAACCGCCACGACTTGAACAGTGATCAAGAGGGAAGAGATCAGCAAATGGTCAAACTGCTCATTCTTCAGGAAGAGATTCAGTTGTTGACAGAGCAGGACTTTCTTGCTGGACAGATCGTTCAAAAACGATGCGAAGGCTACTCCATTGAAGAGGCGGCTGCTCAGTTGAAACTGTCACGTTCCCAAGCCTATGACAAGTGGACCTGTGGCCGCGCCTGGCTGCTTCAGAAGTTCCATCAAGGCGGCAGTCAGTCTGATTGATCCAGAGAATCTTCAGATTATTCCGGACATCTGACGGTGAGATTACGCTATCTAAGTAGCTGATTCAGGGGGAAATCTGTGCCATGGCCGTAGACTACGCCAAAGTTCAAGAGATCTTCCTGAACGTGCTCAAAGAGCCGGCGGAAGAACCGGGTCGCTCTCATCGATGAAGCCTGCGGGACCGATATCGAACTTCGAGACTTCATCCGGGGCATGCTCGATCATCATGAAAAGAACGCCACCCCGATCCCGCAAGACCCCATCCCGCGAGACCCCATCCCGCAAGGCTCCACCCAGCCCGAACCCTCCAGACCTTACTCGGAACCAGCCCTGACGGCTGGAACCATTCTCGGCGACCGATACAAGATCATCGAACTGATCGCCGAAGGGGGCATGGGCAGCGTCTACCGTGCCTGCCGCATCTCCGACATGAAGATGGAAGTCGCCATCAAGGTCATCAAGCCCGGCATGGATTCGCAGCAGGTGCTGGCCCGCTTCAACATCGAAAAGCAAGCTCTGGCCATCATGAAGCACGACAACATCGCTCGCGTGCTCGATGCCGGCATGACCGAGAAACGCCTCCCCTATTTCGTCATGGAGCTGGTCAAAGGGCTCACCCTGACCAAATTCTGTGACGACAGCAAACTCAATATCGAGCAGCGGCTGGAACTGTTCGAGCAAATCTGCTCCGCCGTGCAGCACGCACATCAGAAGGGCATCGTCCATCGTGATCTGAAACCGAACAACATCCTGGTGGCCCTCTACGACGATAAGCCCCTTCCCAAAGTGATTGACTTCGGCCTGGCCAAGGCTCTCTATCAGCCCCTCACCGACGATGATATCCGAACCCGGTTCGGTATGTTCGTGGGGACCTGGCAATACACCGCCCCGGAGCAGGCCAAGCTCAACAGCCTCGATATCGACACCCGTGCCGATATCTATTCGCTCGGTGTCATCCTGTATGAACTGTTGACCGGAGCTACTCCTCTTGACAAGCAGCGGCTAGTGCGGGCCGCCTACGACGAGATCATGCACATCATTCAGGTGGAAGAGCCGCAGAAGCCCAGCACCAAGATCCATTCCAGCGATGAACTACCCAGCATCGCCGCCCTGCGTCACACCGAACCGCTCAAACTGGAAAAGCAGATTCGCGGCGAGCTCGACTGGATCGTAATGAAGGCGCTCGACAAGGATCGTAACCGCCGTTACGCCAGCGCCAACGAGTTCGCCGCCGATATCCGCCGCTATCTTCTGGATGAGCCTGTACACGCCAGTCCGCCATCGTTCAGCTACAAGGCAAGCAAGTTCCTTCGGAAGCACCGGGGGAAGGTGTTGGCCGCTTCCCTGCTGATTTTGACTGCTGTCGTGGGGGCGGTGGTATCGACCATTGGCTGGAGCAAGGCAGTTCAGGAAACCCACCGAGCCAACACACAAACCGAAATCGCCATTGCGATCAACGACTTTCTAAGAGAGTTGCTCAGCGAAGCTGATCCCTCGGTGCAAATCAAGCCGGATCAGCAGTTTGTCAGCAACATCACGGTCAAGAAAGCCCTCGACGTAGCAGCCAGTAAAGTCGGCACCCGCTTCGCTGATAAACCCCTCGTGGAAGCTGCCATCCGCCACACCATGGGAAAAACCTACATGGGCCTGGGGGACCTTCCCAGTGCCAGGATTCACTTCGAAAAGGCAGAGCAACTAAGACTCAAACACGGTGGTGAAAGTAGTCTGGAGCGACTAGATTCTCTTTACGAACTGGGCTGGCTTGATCTGCACGACTCCAAGTTCGAGTTAGCTGAAAAGGAAGTCAAGCAAGTAGTAGCATTACGAGAACAGCAGTTGGGGAACGACGCCCCCGCTACACTGAAAGCAAAGTATGCCTACGCCATGCTACTCCAATATCAGGACAAGATACCTGAATCAAAAAACCTTTTTGAGCAGGTACTGGCCTTACAAAAAAAGGTTCTTGGCGACAGCCATTCTGATACTCTTGAAACCCAGTCCGAAGTGGCGTCGCTCATGCTCAATGCCGGTGACATACCCGGAGCAGAACGAGAGTTTCAAAAGGTATTGGATCAACAAGTCATCAAGTTAGGGAAAGAACACCCGGAGACTTTGATAGCCAGGAACAATTTGGCGATAGTTTATGACAAAGGCGAGTTCAAAAAGGCTGAGACTCAATTTGCGGAGATTGTCGAAATCAGTGCAAGAACTATGGGAAAAAATCATCCGACTTGTCTTTGCTACATCCATAACCAAGCAGCCAACCTGATACATCTCGGGCGTCTTGATGAAGCAGAAAGTATTTTTCTCAAGATTATTCCTGAAATGAAAAGAGTGATTGGCAGCACCTCTTGGGATACCATTGGTGCTATTCAAAATTACGCGGCTGCGTTGACAATGAATAAAAAGGTCAAGGATGCGGAGCCTTTATTGCTAGAGGCATTACAAGGATGCCAAGAGAGATTAGGCAATAAACACGAGAAGACTAAGTTCGTTCTTATAAACATCATTGAATACTACCGCCAAGCCAAGGACCCCGACAAAATGAAACTCTATCAAGATATGCTGGAGAAATCAAAACTCTAAGCAACCTTGATCAGGTGTGTGTGCTTATCACAAGGTGTGGTAAGTAAGGTGATTCTTCCTGTTGATCGGAGAAAATCAATGAGCAAGTCTGGTGCAAAGAGAAAAACCTAAGTTCCGGATTCGTTCCAAAGAAGGCAGCGGTGCATCATGAGCACGCAGCTGGCCCTGCTGGAGGAGCTGGCGATGCGGGGCCAGTAAAGATCATCTGGATTAAGATTGTTGACAATAGTGGCCCACGTGTCTTCTTCTACGGCACAAAAGATGCGACCGTATTGTATGGACATTTTCCATTTGCTGGGAACAAAGCTTGGGCTGATCTTCTAACTAAAGCTATGGATGAAGACCACAATATTTACTATACTGTTTCTGGTAACAATAACTACAAAAAAAAGTATACATATTCAGATGCAATCACAGATGGACCTAATTTTCCAGATGTCAATTCTGTCGATGACGCGCAAGTACACTTCCTTGTTACTGCAGTATCATGGACTCCAATTTAGTATCGCCATTCGTGCTGATAACTACGGAAAACACCTGTAGCAGAATGACGATGCTACAGGTGCAATTACCACCACTTGTCGTTTCCATATTGGTATGCTTCATAGGCGTTGATCAAGCCACATCCATAGCGATCTTCCTTAGCCTTTTTTTGGTCTTTCATGATCGTAGGCTTGTAGGAAATGGCTTCCAAGAAATGACCTGGTCGTAGTCGTTCGCCAGGCGTCTTCTTCCGTTGTGCCTCAATTAGTAATGCCGCGACTCCCGCTACATGAGGAGTTGCACCAGAAGTTGCTCCGTACATTTCAGTAGGGTCGGTTGTGTAGTAAGTGTCCAGATCTTCTGAGCAGGTAATCAAACAACCGGCCGGTGCACATATATCAGGCTTGATTAATCCATGCCACAAGCCTGAAAAATAGGGGTAGTCAAGCCACTTGGAAGGGCCTGTGGAGCCGGATGAATAAATGCTATTTTTCTTATCCGGCAGGCTGCCCCCGACCGCTATAGCCGAAGCCAGTTGTCCAAGCGGTTTCCTTTTCTGTAATTCATGCAGCCAGGGAGGAGGGCAATTGGCCGGTGCGCCCACATTAAAAGGAACCTCGCAACCTTCTAAGCCATATTCATTCCCGGCGGAATTCACATGGATAATTCCAGCCCAATGAATAATCGTGCTAAGCACTCTCCATGACCAATAGGCTGGTCGCCAAATATTCTTCCATGCGTGGGAAACGGATATGACATCGCATTCTTGCAGCACGGCAAACGAAAGCGCTTTCCAGTAAATTCGTTCTGAGGTGGTAAATACATCGGGCTTTGGTGTCGATTTCGTGATTCGTAGCGACATGATCGTTACGCCGGGAGCAATGCCTGTTTTTATTGCTTGTTTGCCGTTTCCGGTTCCGTTCCCTGCTATTATCCCAGCGCTTTTTGTGCCATGTCCGTTAGAGTTATCAGAAGTATCGTGATTGAAATCTCCAAAATTGAAGCCATGTCCTTTAGCAAAGGCAGGGAATTTGCCACCGTCCCACATCTGCTTGGCCAAGTCAGGATGTTTAAAATTGATGCCTGTGTCTACAATTGCCACCTTTACATCTTTTCCTGTAAGCCCTTTGTCCCACAATTCGGGCACATGTATTCGCTCTAAGTTCCACAAAGGAGTTGTGAGCGGAGGATTTGCAATGTCTGGTGGAAGAACAAACGGAGGTGCGACAAAATCATCAATAGATATTTGTTTATCTAAATCTATGTACTTAACATCAGATCTATTAATGATCTCCGGCAATGCACCAATTGGTACTGCTGAAATGCCTATTACATTATTGAGCTCGACCGGGTCTGGCTCTGCGTTTGTAATGCCTTTCAAGGCAGCTTTCAAAGGACCTTGTTCCAGCTTAATGGCGTCAATCAGGGTTCTCAGTGCCGCCGTTATTTGTGGCCTGAGCATTGCAAAAGTTGTAATGGCTCGCTTGAGGACGTTGATTGGATTTTTGGCATGGAATATGTTAATGTCCACAAGTTCATCGTTTCGCTTGCCTTTGATGTGATCTACTAGATTGCGGCCAATCTTATCCCCGTTGAAGTCAGGCAAGTCGTCATCGAAATCAAGCATGGTGGCGTCCTCGACGAGATGATTGATGTTGAATGCCATGTTTTAGCAGGATAACAAATTGAACGCCGATAGCAATCGTTTACTGAGTCTCCGAAGTGTTGATCAGCATCGGATCAGACATTTGACCTTCCGGTCCTCCCCCCGAACATTTTCCCCAACCCGGCTGTCTCCCAATTGCCGGAGACAGCCGGTTTTGTCATAATGAGACTTCCTCCGGGTAGTTGTCCGAGTGGCTAAAGGAGACAGACTGTAAATCTGTTCGCTAACGCGTACGGGGGTTCGAATCCCTCACTACCCATTTCAAAGGAGTGCTCAGTTCTCAGTGCTCACAGAAACACGATATACTGAGCACTGAGAACTCAGCACTGAGCACTGGTCTGCCCGCGGGTGTAGTTAAATGGTATAACTCCAGCCTTCCAAGCTGGTCTTGTGGGTTCGATTCCCATCGCCCGCTTTTGAGCTGACGGCTGACAGCCAACAGCTCGCAGCTTTCACGTCAGCAAGATTCTTCGATTCGTGATGAAGTTTCCTTGATGATGCAGAGTCTGGTCATAAGGTAAAGTCTGTTAGCTGTCGGCTGTGAGCTGTCAGCTTTTACGCTGCTGTAGCTCAGTGGTAGAGCGCGTCCTTGGTAAGGACGAGGTCGTGGGTTCAACCCCCACTAGCAGCTCTCGATTCCAGGCCCCGGTTACTAACCCCCGGCGGCTGGGACTTTCGTCGCAAGAAGCCTGCCACGAGACTAGGCTTCCGGCCACGACGGTCATAGAACAAGGGTTCAGGTTTTACATTCAGCACAGGGTCCGGTTCGGCATGCCTCTCCGGTGTGGCCCAGAACAACCCGCAGAGGAGCAGCAATGGCTAAAGAGAATTTTCAGCGTACCAAGCCGCACGTGAACGTGGGCACCATCGGCCACATCGATCACGGCAAAACCACTACCACGGCAGCCATCGTGGCTCGTCAGGCGCATCGAAATAAAGTCGCCTCCTTCAAGAGCTATAAGGATATCGCCAAGGGCGGAACCGAACGTGACGATCTCAAGACCGTCACCATCGCCGTCGCTCACGTCGAGTACGAAACCGAGAAGCGGCACTATGCCCACATCGATTGCCCCGGCCACGCTGATTACATCAAGAACATGATCACCGGCGCTGCCCAGATGGACGGCGCTATCCTCGTGGTCGCTGCTAACGACGGCCCCATGCCTCAGACCCGCGAACACTTGCTGCTCGCCCGTCAGGTGAACGTGCCTTTCATCGTCGTCTACATGAACAAGGTAGACACCGTTGATGATGCTGAGCTCCTCGATCTCGTCGAACTCGAAGTCCGTGAACTCCTCAAGAAGTATGAGTTCCCAGGCGACGACGTTCCCGTGGTTCGCGGCAACTCGCTGGCCGTTATGCAGAATCCTGCCGATGACGCTGCCGGCAAGTGCATCGACAACCTCATGACCGCTCTCGATACCTACATCCCCGATCCCAAGCGTGAAGAAGACAAGCCCTTCCTCATGTCGATCGAAGACGTGTTCTCGATCAAGGGTCGTGGCACCGTGGGTACCGGTCGTATCGAACGTGGTGTCTGTAAAGTGGGTGACGAAGTCGAAATCGTCGGTCTCTCCAAGGACCTCCGCAAGACGACTGTCACCGGCGTCGAAATGTTCCAGAAAACTCTGGATAAAGGTATCGCTGGCGATAACGTCGGTGTGCTCCTCCGCGGTCTGGAACGTACCGATCTCGAACGTGGTCAGGTTCTTGCCAAGCCCGGTTCGATCAAGCCGCACACTACCTTTGAAGCCAAGGTCTACGTGCTGACCAAGGAAGAAGGCGGTCGTCACACTCCGTTCTTCGCCAACTACAAGCCACAGTTCTACTTCCGCACCACCGACGTCACCGGTACCGTTAAGGAACTGCGTGCTCCTGGTGGTGGCAAGGCTGAAATGTGCATGCCCGGCGACAACGTCGAAGTGACGATCGAACTGCTCCCTGAGCAGCCCATCGCCATGGACGAAGGTCTCCGCTTCGCTATCCGCGAAGGTGGCCGCACCGTAGGTTCCGGCGTCGTAACCAAGATTCTTGCCTAAAGAACCTGGGGGCACGTTAATGTGTCCCAGTTCTGGTAGGGGCACGCTGTGCGTGCCTCTCAACTGCAAGGTCTGGTAGCGAAGAATATGCCATGCAAAACGACAAAAACAATGTGAGGCACGCCCAGTGTGCCCTACAATAAAAACAGCAAATTAGCGGCACTCTTTCGAGGGTGTCGCTAATTGCTACTTAAAGATGATAGCTGACGGCTGAAAGCTGACAGCTACCTATGGGCGTAGCTCAACTGGCAGAGCAGCGGTCTCCAAAACCGCAGGTTAAAGGTTCGATTCCTTTCGCCCATGCTGGAAAGCATGCCTTCTCTTTTTGCCTCTTTCGTACGTAAGGATTCACTATGGCCCTGGCCGTTGCAGACGCGCCCTCGGCAAGCAGCAGACCGCAGAAGACCGAGTCAGCCAGCCTGAGCTGGAATGGCATCGTGGGTACGGTCTTCGTCATTCTCGCCTATCTGGGAGTGACGCACCTCGTACCCTGGGCCTATGCTCAAGTGGTCACCAAAACCGGTTTGGTGTCCAGCTTTGGACTCATCGCTGCCATCATGCTTGCTGCCGGGATAGTTCTCTTCCTCTGGAACAAGCTCTTCCCGCCGCTCAAGGGCCTGCGCGCTGCCGTCGCTGTCGGAGTCGGCAACGTCGTTCTCGGCTTTGTCGTCATCTTCATCCTCGGCTACATCGTCGATGGCTTGTTCGGCGGTTTGCTGGAACGTATGGGGCCTGATATCCGCATGTATGTGGGTCTGGCTTTCATGGCTGCCCTCGCTGCCTGGTGGATCAACCGATTCATCATCAAGGCCTTCAACGCTCCTAACTTCCCCAAGCGCATGTACAAGCTCGAAGAGGGCGGCTGGTTCACGGCTGAGCCTTACAAGAAAGTGCAGGGGATGCGCATTCGCCGTATCGTCATGCTCGTCGTCATGGCGACCGTGGCCCTGGGCGTCTATTACTACATCTGGGCACGCACCGGAGTCACAGCCGGCGGCGCTCCTTACACCTGGGATATTCCCTTCGTCAGCAGCCAGGTTCTCGTACTATTCCGTTCGCCCGGCCTGACCATTCCAGTTGTTCTTCTCGGCCTGGCTGTTTGGTTCGGCTACCGTCTGGTGAACTATCCGCCGATGGCTGAGTTCCTGATCAACACCGAAGCGGAAATGGCCAAGGTCACCTGGACCAGCCGCAAGCGACTGATCCGAGACACCGGCGTGGTGCTTCTGACGGTGCTCTTCCTGGCTGTCTATCTTTACATGCTCGACATTATCTGGGTGCTGGTGCTATCAACCATTGGCGTGCTGCACCACTAAAAAAGAAGGTGGCTGGGTATTCGGGAGGGCGAGGCTTCTGCCGAGCTGAATGCCTGATGGAGTACCCGCTCACTGGAGAGAGTGAATATCATGTCGACCGAAGTTGCTACAGCTCAACCTCCCATGCCGGAACCCACCGGCAACAAGAAGTGGTATGTCATCAAGGTCCAATCGGGCCGTGAGGATACCATCAGGGAAGCTATCGAACGCAAAGTAAAGATCGAACCGGGCATGGATCAGTTCTTCGGGCAGATCATTGTCCCCGTCGAACGTACCGTGGAACTGGTCAAAGGCAAGAAGGTCACCCGCACCCGCAAGCTTTACCCCGGCTACATCATGGCTGAGGTCGAGTTCAACGACCGGGTCCTCTACATGTTCCGTGAAACCTCTGGCGTCGGCGACTTTGTCGGCGGCGGTGGGGTGAAGATTCCGCTCCCCATGCAGCAGGCCGAAGTCGAAAAGATTCTTAATCAGAAGAAGGAAGTCGTCGCCGAAGCTCCTGTCGCTCACAAGATCGACTTCAGCAAGGGCGAGCACATCAAAGTCAAGGACGGCATGTTCGCCGGCATGGAAGGCGAAGTCAGCGAAATCCTAGAAGCCAAGGGCCTCGTCCGTGTCATGCTCAAGATCTTCGGCCGCGACGTGCCGGTGGAACTGGAGTACTGGCAGGTGGAGCATGCGTAAGTAGTTGGGGGCATTCACTTGAATACCTTTCAAAACCGCGAACGGGTCATCGTCAACGATGGCCCGTTTGTCACTTTGTAGGGACGTCTTTGCAGTTGTAATGGAGCGTAACATGGGGCTGACTGTCTACTACGATTGGAAAATCAAGTCAGAGTTACCATCAGCTCGGAAGCTCATCGGCAAGATGCATGCGTTAGCGAAGAAGTTGCCTTTCGATGATGTTTCGAAGATATATGAACAAGATTCCGCCGGATGGTCGATGGGTCTTTGAACGATACGATCATTCGTTTCGAAGGGGGAGTTTATGCCTGCCGAGAAAACGAGAGGACGGCGGAGACGAGTATGTCGAAGTTCCAGCACAACATGCACTGTTTTTTCATATGAACATACGTGGTGCCGAGACTGCTTCGATAGGACTTGCCAGTCATCCTCCTGTTGTCATTCATCATGAGGATGTTATTGAGAAGGGACCAAACGGAGGAATAACAAAACATCTTGGCAAAGGAGCGCCAATCGAATTTCCTACCCGACGCCGCGGCTATTTTTCATGGCATTCATTCTGCAAAACGCAATATGCAGGCAATCCTAAATACGGCGGCGAGCAGAACTTCTTGAAGGCACACTTGGGATTGATCGAATTGTTAGACAAGATTGACGACTTGGGCGTGGCGGTGCGGGTTCGAGATGATTCGAAATACTTCAAACATCGGGATGTCAATCGGCTGCTTTCTTCACTGAGAGAATGGAACGGGTTAGTGGCCTCTGTTGTGGGCAGAATCAGTGATGTGCTGAGTCAACATTCAACAGGCAAGTCGGTTGTTGCACCGATCAAAGATCGCCCTGACTTTGAGCATCTCGAAGCGAAGGGCATGGAAGTGTTGAGAAAGATGGCAGAGCGCCAGAAAAGGAGAAAGGGCAAATAATACAGCAGCCAAGTGAATACCGGAAATAGCCCATTTCGATCCTTCCTACGACATTTGCAGAACTATCAGCCAAACTTGGTGCCTATTCGCTGCTGCTATGCAAGCGAAACGGCCCGTTGTACCTTTCGCCCTCTTCCAGCACCTGTACTACCTTGCCATCCTGATCGTAGATGTAGCGGATACGTCGTCCGAAGATGACATTCTGGCCGGCGACCATAGCCTGCCATGGAAATGCGAACACTTCGCACAAGCCAAACGTCATCGCCACTGCCATTCCATACATGCCCTGATTATGAGCAAGCTTCTGATGGGTGACAAACTCATCGTAAGTTAGGCCGTTTTCAGGTTCACCAATGTGCTTTCCGGAGTCGAGGGGTTGTCCGAACTGACTTCGGATAGCACTCTGGCCCTGGAACGAGTGGAGATCGAGGCCGGAATTGCAAATGAACTCGGAGCATCCGCAACAAGTAGCAGCTATCAGCATTATGATCCAGAAGCGTGCATTCATCCCAGCCTCATAGCCATAGATGTCTACCAGTGTCAACACGAATTGAGCACCAAATTCCAGAAGAAACCATGATTCTCGTGACATTTTTCCCCTTTCTCCCTAGCCTTCCCTCGCCCTGTCCCTAAAAAAACTTGCCCACCAACGAAGGTTCGTTGGTCTGTTCGTATTTGCGGATAGGAACCATGGCAAAGGTCGTTACCGGTCAAATCAAGCTTCAGTGCCCAGGCGGTGCTGCTACCCCCGCGCCGCCCGTCGGCCCGGCTCTCGGTCAGCATGGCGTCAACATCGGCATGTTCGTCAAGCAGTTCAACGATGCCACCAAAGACCTCAAGGGTATGTTGGTGCCGATCGTCATCACCGTTTACAATGATCGCAGCTTCGAATTCGTGGTCAAAAGCCCACCCGCTGCCATCCTGTTAAAGGTTGCTGCCGGCATCCCTCACGAAAAGAAGAAGGGTGCAGAACTCATCCCTGCCGCCGAGAAGAAGGGTGGCAAGTACAAGGCCTCCCAGGTCACCAAGGCTCAAGTCAAAGAGATCGCCACCAAGAAGCTGGCCGATCTCAACGCCCGTGATGTGGATCACGCCTGTCGAATCATCGAAGGCACTGCCCGAAGCATGGGTCTCAAAGTCGTCTAATCGAAACACTGCGAAAGAAGAAGGCACGTACTGCCATGGCGAAGAAGAAAACGGATTCTGACACACCTGTAGAAGGCGCAGCCGCTCCCGCTGCTGAAGAAGCGAAGGCCCCCAAGGCCAAGGCACCAAAAGCAGAGAAGCCTGCTGGGGAAAAGGCTGAAGCAGGCGACAAGCCGGCAAAGGCTCCTAAGGCTAAGGCCGAAAAGCCTGCCGACGGTGCTGCTCCTGCTGAAGGCGCCTCCCGCTGCTGCGGCTCCTGTCGAAGGACTTGACGCTCCGTCGAAGAAGCGTGGCCGCCCGGGTGTGCCTCCTGCTCGTGGTAAGAAGCTCAAGACCAAGATGAAGACCATCGCCAATGAAGCGGCCAAGCTCGGCTTGGTTGACTTCAAGAAGGCTGTAAACTTCCTCAAGGCCAACAAGCGTGTGAAGTTCGACGAAACCGTCGAAGTCCACATGGCTCTCGGTATTGATACTAAGCAAAGCGATCAGGTTGTCCGTGGTGCGGTTCCACTGCCTCACGGCCTTGGTCGCAGCAAGAAGGTCCTCGTCTTCACTCAGGGTGAAAACGCTGTCAAAGCCAAGGCTGCCGGTGCTGACTTCGTCGGTGCGGATGACTTGGCCAAGAAGATTACTGGCGAAGGCTTCACCGATTTCGATGTCGCCCTCGCTACTCCAGACATGATGGGTATCGTTGGTCGCCTCGGTAAGGTGCTCGGACCACGTGGCTTGATGCCCTCACCTAAGGCTGGTACCGTGGTCTCCGGCGACATCGCTGCTGCGGTCAAAGAGTTCAAGGCCGGTAAAGTCGAGTTCCGTGCTGACGCCGGTGGCAACGTCCACGCTGCGGTAGGCAAGTTGAGCTTCGACGACGCCAAGCTTGTTGAAAACATCATCGCCTTTGTCGATACGGTTCGGGCCGCCAAGCCCGCATCCTCCAAGGGCCACTACGTCAAGTCGATCACCATCTCGGCTACCATGAGCCCTGGAATCGGCATCGTCATCTAATTCGAAATCTGGAATCGATGGTTGTCAGCTGATAGCTGACAGCTGATAGCTGAAAGCTGAAAACATGAGCAAGCTGATCAAGAAAATGCAGATGGACGCATTGAGCGATTCGCTCGGCGAGCACAAAGACATGGTGCTCCTGGCGATGAGCGGCGTTCCTGCCAAAGACGAAAACGCCATGCGGCTCGCTCTTCGCAAGAAGAACGTCCGGCTGCAACTGGTGAAGAATGCTCTGGCCAGGCGTGTCCTCAAGGACAAAGGCTTTGCCGGGCTTGATAACTATCTGAATGGCCCGACCGTGATCGCTCACCCGATCGCCAAAACCGGTGGCGGCGTTTCAGAGGTGGCGAAGGAACTGGAAGCCTTCATCAAGAAGTTCAGTAAGCAGATCTCGGCGAAGATTGCTGTCGCCGAAGGTTCGCTGGTGGACTACGACACTGCCAAGAAGATGCCAACCCGAGCAGAAGCCCTGTCGATCCTGGCAGGTACCATCCTCGGCCCAGGCAAGACTTTGGCAGCAGCCATGGTAGGCCCTGGCCGCAAGCTCGCCGGTGCCGTCAAGTCGCTGGAAGAGAAGGGCAAGCCGAACTAGTCCCATGTGCTCAGTGCTCAGTTCTCAGTGCTCAGAAAAGTGCGGAATTGACTTTGAGATATGGGAGGCGAGGTTCAAGGTGTGTGTTCTGTTGAGAACTAAGCACTGAGAACTGAGCACTAACCCAAGCTATTACGCTTCAACTGAACATACACGCATAACCCGTCTGATGAAAGGAACGATAGTCATGTCCGCAGATTTGACCGCAATGGCTAAGCAGATTGCCGATCTGACCCTGGCCCAGGCCGTAGAGTTGACCAAGATCCTCAAGGAAACCCACGGCATCGAACCAGCCGCCGGCGGCGGTGTCATGATGGCTGCTGCAGCTGGTGGTGGCGGTGGTGGCGATGCCAAGGCCGCTGAGAAGACCGAGTTCACCGTCAGCCTCGACGAAGCTGGTGCTCAAAAGATTCAGGTCATCAAGGTGATCCGCGAAATCACCGGCTTGGGCCTCAAGGAAGCCAAGGACCTCGTCGATGGTGCTCCCAAGCCCGTCAAGGAAAATGTCGCCAAGGAACAGGCTGACGACTTCAAGAAGAAGCTCGAAGCCGCCGGTGCCAAGGTGTCCCTGAAGTAAGCTGCCGCTAATCAGTCAAAAGTTGTCAGATTCTAGATTTCTGATAGCTGACGGCTGAAAGCTGATGGCTACTAAGGCACTTCTAATGCCAAGTCAAAGAAAAACGGCCTGGAATTCCCTCAGGGGGTGTCCAGGCCGCCTTTTCTGTTTATAATCTCGATATGGCCTTGACAAACCGTTTGAATGTGATGCGCAACATTCATGAAAACGGCTGTCGTGTTCTTGCAGGATGTTCTACCATTGAAGCATTTCATGCTCAGCGTGCAGGTCGGCTTTGCCCCGCACCTTGCCCATGCATGCGCCGTATGCCGGCGTGTGTCTTCCTCAGGCCCTCCTTTGACAGGGGTCGCTCGAACCCCTCGAACATCTTGATGCTCCGGCTGATTTTGACTGACTAACATTGTTTCCCTGAATGGTGCATCGTGTCAGTAACACAGGTGCATTACTTTGGGAAGAGCAATCAGCAGAACCCGATGCTGATTGAGAGTGAATTGAAAGCGGCGACTTTGCTCTCGCCGGTCTTTGGCCCATTGTGGCCTCGACTCCCTGTCCCCTCAACCAGGAGCCGACTTCATGCCTGTTACCTCCAATCGATATTTCATTCCGACCACCGTCCGTAACTTTGGCCGACGTGGCGACGCGATTGATGTTCCGCCCCTGAGCGACGTGCAGCTCAAATCCTATGACCGCTTCCTCCAGGTGAACGCCCCGGTTAACAAGCGGGAGAACCTGGGCTTGGAAGGCGTGCTGCAGGAAATCTTCCCGATCGAAAGCTACGACAAGTCAATCCGGCTTGAGTTCCTGCGCTACGATCTCGGCAAGCCACGTTACGACCCGGATGAATGCCGCAAGCTCCGCCTGACCTACGGTCGGCCGTTCCGCGTCTGGCTGCGTCTGGTGAAAGAACAGCCAGTTGAAGAAGAAGTCTACCTGGGCGATATGCCGATCATGATCGGCGGCGGCGAGTTCATCATCAACGGCGCCGAGCGCGTCGTCGTCAGTCAGTTGCACCGCAGCCCCGGCGTCGATTTCACCATTGATGAAGACACCGGTGATCGCCGCATGCACGCCTGCCGCATCATTCCTGAGCGTGGCAGCTGGATCGAGATCAACGTCACCAAGAAGGAAGCTTTCCACGTCCGCATTGATCAGTCGGGCAAGTTCCCGGCTACGACACTGCTGCGTGCAATGGACCCCGCCTACAGCAGCGAAGCGGACATCATCAAGGCTTTCTACCCTGTTGAAAAGGTGAAGGTCAACGCTGACACCGCCAAGGCCCTCGTCGGCAAGATCGTCGTTGGCGACGTCATCGACAATCAGACCGGCGAAATCCTCGTCGACAGCCGCAGCGAACTGACCGAGCGCCAGGTTGATATTATCCTTGCTTCCAAGTTGCACCACATTGAAGTCCTGGGAGAGGTTAAGGATCCGGTCATCCTGCGAACGCTGCATGAGGACCCCACCAATTCTCACGAAGAAGCTCTGCTCAAGATTTACCAGCGTCTTCGACCCGGCAATCCGCCTCAACTTGAGAAAGCCAAGGAGCTTTTCAAAGAGAAGTTCCTCGATCCCAGCCGCTATCGTCTGGGCCGCGTTGGTCGCTTCCGAATTAATCGCAAGTTTGATCAGAATGTTCCCGAATCGGAAATGTGCCTGCGACCGATTGACCTGCTGAACTCGATCCGCTACCTGCTCAAGCTGCGGAACAAGGAAGGCGTCATCGACGATATCGATCACCTTGGCAATCGTCGTCTGCGAACCATTGACGAACTCGCCGCCGATGAACTGCGCAAGGGCTTCCTGAAACTCCGCCGCACCGTGCAGGAGCGCATGTCGATCAAAGATCAGCAGGACATGACGCCCCGCTCGCTGATTAATCCCAAGAGCGTCTCCGCTGCCATCGAATACTTCTTTGGCCGAGGCGAGCTTAGTCAGGTGGTTGATCAGACCAATCCGCTCTCGCAGCTCACTCACGAGCGACGTCTCTCCGCCCTCGGACCAGGCGGCCTCAATCGTAAACGTGCCGGCTTCGAAGTGCGTGACGTGCATATCTCCCACTATGGCCGTATCTGTCCCATTGAAACGCCTGAAGGCACGAACATTGGCCTGATCTCTTCCTTGAGCATTTACTCGAAGGTCGATGACTATGGCTTCCTCATTACCCCGTATCGCAAAGTCAAGAAGACCAAGATCACGGAGGACGTGGTGTGGTTGCGAGCCCTGGAAGAATCGACAGCGGTTCTTGCTCCTGCTGACGCTCCCTCGGAAGGCGACAAGCTGGTGGATAAGGTAACGGCCCGTCAGGGCGGCGAATTCCGAGTGATGAACTCGGAAGAGGTCGACTACGTGGACGTCTCTCCCCGGCAAATGGTGGGCGTTTCCGCAGGCCTCATCCCATTCCTGGAACACGATGATGCCAATCGTGCCTTGATGGGTTCCAACATGCAACGGCAGGCGGTGCCACTTCTCATCACCGAAGCGCCCATCGTGGCGACCGGCATGGAAACCGAAGTGCCTCGTTATTCAGGCATGGTTCTTCGCGCGAGAAGAATGGCACCATCACTTATGTCGATGCGGAAATGATTCGGGTGGACGATAAGGACTTCCCGCTTCGCAAGTTCTACGGTCTGAATGAACGTACCTGCTTGAACCAGCGTCCCATCGTGAAGATTGGGCAAAAAGTCAAGAAAGGTCAGATTATTGCTGACTCCGCAGCCACCCGAAATGGTGAGCTTGCCCTGGGCCGTAATGTCCTGGCCGCGTTCGTTTCCTGGGATGGCTACAACTTTGAAGACGCCATCATCATTAACGAAAAGCTGGTGAAAGAGGACACGTTCACCTCGATTCACATCGAGGAGTTCGAAATCGAAATCCGCGAGACCAAGCTCGGTAAGGAAGAGTTCACTCGCGATATCCCCAACGTCTCACCCAAGATGCTGGGCAACCTTGATGACAACGGCATCGTGCTGGTGGGGACTTTCGTCAAACCTGGCGATATCCTCGTCGGCAAAGTGTCTCCCAAGAGCAAGAGCGAACTGACTCCCGAAGAAAAGCTCCTCCATGCGATCTTCGGCCGCGCCGGCGAAGACGTGAAGAACGATTCGCTCGAAGTGCCCTCGGGCATTGAAGGCATTGTGATCTACACCGAACGCTTCAGCCGCCGGTCTTCCATGACCGACGAAGAGCGAAAGGCTGTCGATAAGGTCGAGAAGGATGTGCATAAGAAGTACGATGCACTTATTGCTACTCAGTTCCGTACCTTCGTCGAAGAGGTGCTCGAAATTCTCGACAAGAAGGAAATCAAGGATCCTGTAAACCATAAAGCCTATGGCGCCGACAAGGACGACAAGGTGGTGGTGGAACAGGCCGTGCAAACGGTTCAATACAAGCCTGAAGGGCTCAAGTTTGAAAACCTGGATATCCGCAGTGCCGAAAAGAAGAAGCATGTCGAAGACAAGTTCGATCATCATCTCGAACGGCTCACGTCGCTGATCGACGAGAAGGAACGCAAGCTCAACAGCCTCAAACGGGGCGATGAGCTTCCGAGCGGCGTGCAGCAGATGGTCAAGGTCTACGTCGCCACCAAGCGAGTGATCTCCGTCGGCGACAAGATGGCCGGTCGCCACGGGAACAAGGGTGTGATCTCCAAGATCCTGCCTGAAGAGGATATGCCTTTCCTCGAAGACGGCACTCCGGTCGACATCATGCTCAACCCGTTGGGCGTCCCCAGCCGTATGAACGTAGGCCAGATTCTTGAAACCCACCTGGGCTTGGCTGCTCACAAGCTTGGCTTTAAGGCGGTGACTCCCGTCTTCGACGGCGCCACCGAAGAGGAAATCAAGGATTGCCTCAAGGAAGCGGGCCTCTCCAATACCGGCAAGTCCCGTCTCTATGATGGCCGAACGGGTGAAGCCTTCGAACAGGCTTCCACCGTGGGCTTCATTTACATGATGAAGCTGCACCACCTTGTTGATGATAAGGTGCATGCACGAGCCACAGGCCCGTACTCCCTCATCACCCAGCAACCGCTGGGCGGTAAGGCCCGGTTCGGCGGCCAGCGCTTCGGCGAAATGGAAGTGTGGGCCCTCGAAGCCTACGGTGCCGCTTACATCCTTCAGGAACTGTTGACCGTCAAGTCGGACGACGTCGAAGGACGTACCAAGATTTACGAGTCGATGGTCAAGGGAGAAAACACGCTCGAAGCAGGCACACCTGCCAGCTTTGACGTGCTCACGAATGAAATTCGTGGTCTGGGCCTGAACATGCAACTGATCAAGAAGCGTCTCTAATCCATCCACGCTGAAGCGAATCGGTCGCTTCAGCGTCTTTGATGAAAAACAACAAGAACACCAACACAACATTCCAGGCGAGGACGACACAATGACGGCTGCCCTGACCCCGCCACCTGCACCTGTTTCCGCGGATATCACTTACGATCGTATCAATGACTACGCCGCCGTGAAGATCACGCTGGCGAGTCCCGCCGATATCCGCAGCTGGTCCTTCGGTGAAGTGAAGAAGCCTGAAACGATCAACTACCGTACCTATCGCCCAGAGAAGGACGGTCTCTTCTGCGAACGTATCTTCGGCCCTGAAAAGGACTGGGAATGCACCTGCGGCAAGTACCGGGGCATGAAGTATAAGGGCATGATCTGCGATCGCTGCGGTGTGAAGGTCACCCACAGCCGGGTTCGTCGCAAGCGCATGGGCCACATCGAACTGGCCAGCCCCGTCGTGCATATCTGGTTCTTTAAGTCGATGCCAAGCCGGCTTGGCAATTTGCTCGATATGAAGACGGTGAATCTCGAAAAGATCATCTACTACCAGGAATACGTCGTCATCGATCCGGGCACCACGCCCCTCAAAGAGAAGCAGTTGCTGACCGAAGAAGAGTACCGTAAGGCCCGTGAGCAGTACGGCGGCAGCTTCGATGCTGAAATGGGCGCTGAAGCCATTAAGCGTCTATTGGAACGTCTTGATCTCGTCACCTTGTCCCATCTTCTCCGTGAAGACATGGTCAAGGACGGTGCCAAGGGCAGCAAGCAGAAACAGAAGGATTTCACCAAGCGACTCAAAGTCGTCGAATCACTGCGCGACAGCGAAAACAAGTGCGAGTGGATGGTGCTTGAATGCATCCCTGTCATTCCACCTGATCTGCGTCCCCTGGTGCTGCTCGATTCGGGTAACTTCGCCACCAGCGATTTGAACGATCTCTATCGCCGCATCATCAATCGTAACAATCGTCTGAAGAAGCTCGTCGATCTCAATGCTCCTGAAGTCATCATCCGCAATGAAAAGCGAATGCTTCAGCAGTCAGTCGATGCTCTCTTCGATAACGGCCGCTGCAAGCGACCGGTGCTTGGTTCCTCGAACCGCCCGCTCAAGTCGCTGACGGACATGATCAAGGGCAAGCAGGGCCGCTTCCGCGAGAACTTGCTCGGCAAGCGTGTCGATTACTCCGCTCGTTCTGTCATCGTCGTCGGTCCCGATCTCAAGCTGCATCAGTGCGGCTTGCCCAAGAAGATCGCCCTCGAACTCTACCAGCCCTTCATTATCCGTCGGCTCAAGGAACTGGGCTACGCAGACACCATCAAGTCAGCCAAGCGCATGCTGGAACGCAAGGCCGATGAAGTGTGGGATATCCTTGAAGAGGTGATCAAAAATCACCCCGTGCTGCTCAATCGTGCTCCCACGCTGCACCGAATGGGTATCCAGGCCTTCGAGCCGACCTTGATCGAAGGTAACGCTATCCGCATTCACCCGCTCGTCTGCAAAGGGTTCAACGCCGATTTCGACGGCGATCAGATGGCTGTCCACCTGCCGCTTTCCATCGAAGCCCAAGTCGAAGCCCACGTGCTGATGATGTCCACCAATAACATCTTCAGCCCGGCGAACGGTCAGCCGATCATTTCGCCTTCACAGGACATCGTCATGGGGTGCTACTTCATGACCGCTGCCCGTGAGAGCGAAGTAGGGCAGGGCAAGGTATTCTCCAGCCCCGCGGAAGCCCACATGGCTTACGCTCAGCACAAAGTGGGTCTGCACGCCAAAGTCAAGGTGCGCCTCCCCATCGACAAGAAGGTCTTGACCGATGTCAACGGCAAACCAGAACTGGCTCCGCGCACTCACAATGGGCTCGTCTCAACGACTATCGGCCGCATTCTCTTCAACGAGATTCTCAAACCCGAAATGGCCTACTACGATCTGGCTCTGTCCAGCAAGTACCTGGCACGCATCATCGCCGATTGTTATCAAACCCTGGGCCGCCGCGAAACCATTGATCTTCTTGATCGCATGAAGGAAACCGGCTTCCGTGAGTCAACGGTATCCGGTCTCTCCTTCGCTACTGATGATCTCCGCACTCCTGAAAACAAGGAAGGACTGATCAAGAACGCTGAGAAAGAAGTGGAGAAGATCAACAAGAGCTACCAGCGCGGTCTGCTCACCGAAACGGAACGGTACAACAAGATCATCGAGCAGTGGACTAAAGTGCGTGAAGAACTGACCGTCCAGATGATGAAGGAACTCAAGGACGATCATCGCAACGGCACCCAGTACCTGAACCCGATTTACCTCATGGCCCACTCCGGTGCCCGAGGCGGTGTCGAACAGATCCGTCAGTTGGCCGGTATGCGTGGACTGATGGCCAAGCCTTCGGGTGAAATTCTCGAAACGCCCATCAAGGCGAACTTCCGGGAAGGCCTCTCGGTGCTCGAATACTTCAGTTCCACCCACGGTGCCCGCAAAGGGTTGGCTGATACCGCTCTCAAGACCGCTGATTCGGGTTACTTGACCCGAAAACTTTGCGATGTCGCTCAGAACGTCGTGATCACCACTAACGATTGCGGCACCACGCAGGGAATCACCAAGGGTGTCAGTTACAAGGGCGAAGAAGTCGAACGCTCCCTGGGCGAGATTATTCGCGGCCGCATTGCCCGTAACGATATCCGCGATCCGGTTTCCGATGCCTTGATCGTCGCTGAAAACGAAATGATCTCGACTGACAAGGCGCGAAAGATCGAGCAGATGGGTATTGATAAGATGCAGGTGCGCAGTCCGATGACCTGTCAGGCATCGCTGGGTATCTGCCAGAACTGCTACGGTATGGACTTGTCCACTGGCGCGCTGGTGGAGCAGGGCCTTGCTGTCGGTGTCATTTCGGCACAGTCAATTGGTGAACCTGGTACTCAGTTGACCATGCGTACTTTCCACATCGGTGGAGTCGCCATTACCAAGGACCTGGGCGAAACACAGCATAAGACCAAGAAGGGCGGCAAGCTCAAGTTTGCCCGCATCAACGCTGTCACCAACGAACATGGCACAGTGATCGCCCTGGCTCGTAACGGTGAAATTACGTTGATCGACGCCAAGGATCGCGAGATCGAAAAGTTCCCTGTGCCCAACGGTGCGGAGCTTCGCGTGAAGGATGGCGACACCGTTACCGTGGGAACGATCCTGTGCAAGTGGGATCCTCACGTCACGCCGATTCTTTCGGAAAAGGGCGGCAAGATTCGCTACGAAGACATTAAGGTAGGCGATACAGCTCGTGAAGAAACCGATGCCGGCGGTTCCCGTCGATTGATCATCATGGAACATAAGGGTGATTTGCACCCTGGCATCGTGGTCGAAGACAACCAGGGTTCCATCCTTGACGTCTACTTCCTTCCGGAAAAGGCCCACGTTGAAGTGCAGAACGGCCAACAGATTTCAGCCGGTACCGTTCTGGCCAAGACGCCCCGCGAAGGCGGCGGTACCCAGGACATCACGGGTGGTCTGCCTCGTGTGACGGAACTCTTCGAAGCCCGCCGCCCCAAGGATCCAGCGATCATCGCCGAAGTCTCCGGTAAGGTCGAAATCGCTGTCGAACGTACTCGTGGCAAGCGAAAAGTGCTCGTTACGCCTATGGACGACAAGGGCAAGCCTATCGGCGATGCTGTTGAGCACCTGGTGCCTCAAGGCAAGCCGATGCGTGTACACGGTGGCGACTTCGTCCGTGAAGGCGAACCGCTCTGCGACGGCCCACTGGTGCCTCACGATATCCTTCGTGTCAGTGGCACTGAGGCTCTGCAGAACTATCTCCTCCGAGAGATTCAGAGCGTGTACCGCAGTCAGCGTGTGGAAATCGATGACAAGCACATCGAGATCACTCTTGCTCAGATGCTTCGCAAGGTGAAGGTGGAAACCGTCGGTGACACCAAGCTCCTTCCCGGCGCCGTCATCGATAAGTTCATCTTCCGTGAAGTCAACGAAAGATTGAAGAAGAGCGTGAAGATCAAGAACCCCGGCGATTCCACCTTCAAGGAAGGCGAGGTTGTCGATAAGGAAACGTATCAGCAGGAAAAGACGCGAGTGAGCGATGCCGACGGCAAAGCGCCCACCACCACTCTTCCCTTGCCCGCTTCCTGTTCCACACAACTCTTGGGCATCACCAAGGCAGCGGTGCAGTCAGAGAGTTTCATCTCTGCGGCAAGCTTCCAGGAAACGACCAAGGTGCTGACCGAAGCGGCTCTCGCTGGCAAGCAGGATCGTCTGGTCGGCCTCAAGGAGAATGTCATCCTGGGCCACTTGATTCCGGCCGGTACCGGCTTCAAGATTCACCAGGAATCGGAAGTCAAAGTGAATCCTGCCCTGGGTATCTCGCAGGCTAGCTTCGCGCCGCCTCCGAAGGCGAAACCGATCCAGACGGTTGAGCCGGTCGCTGCCATCGAATAATATGTCTAGCTGAAGTCGTGAGACTTCAGTTGCATCCAGGCTAGCTGAACTCTCACGAGTTCAGTTAGCCGATGCTGAGAACAACTGGCGTTGCCCAACGCCAGTGCAATTGGAAACTTTTGTCAGCGACTTCATGAAACTTACTTGACCTCGCTGCCAGAGTCGCTAACATCCCATTCTGTCCCGAAAACTCGCAAAACGAAACGTGCTGTATGCCGACGATAAATCAACTGATCAAGAAGCCACGCAGTGTGCAACGGAGCAAACCGAAGCACCCGGCGATGCAGGGCAATCCCGCCAAACGGGGCGTGTGCCTGCAAGTCAAAACGATGACTCCCAAGAAGCCGAACTCCGCCCTTCGCAAGGTGGCCCGTGTTCGCCTTTCTAACGGCATCGAAGTGACGGCGTATATTCCTGGTGAAGGGCACAACCTGCAAGAACACTCCATTGTTCTTGTCCGGGGTGGTCGCGTCCGCGATTTGCCCGGTGTGCGCTATCACATCGTCCGAGGCGTGTTGGATACTCAGGGTGTGGCGGATCGCAAGCAGGCACGATCCAAGTACGGGGCCAAGAAGGCCAAGAAGTAACCGTCCCCTGACGCTTTTTTCGGTTCCACTTGTCACCAGGACAGTTAATCATGCGCGAAAGCATTCTTGAACTCTGCTTTGCATGCATCACTTGTGACCAGGCCGTCGGTGCCACGGTGCATTGTAGCGGTAAGGGAATGAAAGATTGGCCCCGTTCTTACGCGGCGGCCCATATTCGCTGTCCACATTGCGGCACAGCTAATACAATTGCCTTTAACATCGGCTCCGGGCAAGTGGTGGATGTGAGTCCTACCGACGTTGCACTGCCTAAAGCCACCGTGCCTTCACGTAACTAACAACTTACCTTAAGCGGAACTATGGCCTCCAAGAAACGCACAGCCGGCCACTCAATGCTGGCTCCCGATCCCATCTACGATTCATTGCTCGTTACCAAGTTCATCAACTGCCTTATGTGGCAGGGGAAGAAGTCCATCGCGCAGAAGATGTTCTACGACGCCATGGATCAGATCAAGAAGAAGGCCGGCGACGGCAAGGAATTCGAGATCTTCGAGGTCGCTGTCGAGAACGTCAAGCCGACTCTCGAAGTCCGTTCCAAGCGAGTCGGCGGTGCCAACTATCAGGTACCCATGCCCGTCAAGCGTGAACGTCAGCAGAGCCTGGCGATTCGCTGGCTGATCAACGCCAGCCGCGGCAAGAAGGGCAAGCCGATGTTCCAGAAACTCGCTGACGAGTTCATGGCTGCCTACCGCCGCGAAGGTGAAGCCATGGCCAAGCGCGAAACCACCATCAAGATGGCCGAAGCCAATAAGGCGTTCAGCCACTTTGCGTGGTAGCCATCAGTTAACAGCAAATACAGTCAAGCCCACGGATCCCATCCGTGGGCTGTTTGCGTTTGATACTTGTTGTAGTTACGGTTAGAATGCGGTTGTCCTGATAAGGGAGTGAGGAATCATGATCAGAATACAGTTGGATCAAACCTGGCGCGAGCGGCTTCTTGGGTTGGATAAGACCATCGAGTTCTGCGATGAATCGGGCAAGGTGCTGGGACAATTCGTTCCCAGCGAGGATTTACTATTGCAGGCAGCCCGGCAACGACTACTCGCGATAACCGAGGAAGAACTGGATCGGTTTAGAGATGAGGAAGGAGAATACACTCTGGATGAAATCTTGCAGCGATTGGAGAAATCATGAATCGCTGGCGTGTGAAATGGAAAGCTCAAGCGTTACGAGATATGACCTCCATTTGGAACCAAGCCCACAACAAGACACAAGTGACGAAAGCAGCTCATCAATTGGAAGAATCGTTGAAGCGCAATCCCATGACCTTCGGCGAATCCCGAGGCGGCCTTCGGCGTATGGCCTTTGAAAAGCCTCTCTGCATCATCTTTGAACTCATCCCGGATGATGAGAAAGTAATGGTGATCAACGTGTTGGAGTGGTGATTCATTATTTCAATCCTTGGCGAGTAATAGATGATGAAACTGCGCTGGCACTTGCTGTTCATCTTGATCGCTTCTGCCGCTGCATTTGGGGTAGCAGCGTGGCTGAAGTTGCCGGTCTGGTCCGCAGATGGTTATGAGCTGATTCGCTATGTCGGCAAGAATGTTGAGCGGTTCGAACTCATTTCTCTTTCCAGCGCCAACGGTCAGAAAGACTGCTTCCTGGAAATCCATGATTGGCGTACTGGGCAGTTGTTGCGGAAGTTGTCCTTGGAAGTGGAGGGTTGGGAAGGGTATGTTCATTACCTGGACGTGGCTAAAGAAAACGAAAGTTCAAACGCCCCGATGCTCTTTACAAGGCATAGGCTTGGAAAAAGCACTGCTTGCTTCTTGTTGGATCCCGATACGGGCAAACAATTGCAGCATGCCCCCTTAGCCGAATGGTGCCTTAATGAAAAGCTTGCCAGGCACAAGGATAAGTTAGCGCTTGCTCTCAAATCAGAAGTGCGGCTCTTCTTTGACAAGTTTGATCCGGGTCGCAGTATTCCGTTGACTGGTATTAAGAAAATATCCCTTTCTCCGGATGGTGTTTCTCTTTTATGTGTCGGAAATGATGGATTACTTTCTCTCGTGAATGTTCAATCGAGCGAAGTGATAAAACTGACCGGATGTGAAATGAAAGCTTTTGACGCCAGCTTCCTGAAGAATGGGGAACTACTGGTCACTTCGTTCAATGATGGAGCAGCTTTCGCTAGTCAAGTAGGACTCTCCATATCTCGCTGGCAGCGTGAGGGTTCAGAGTTATATCAAACATGCCCTGGCGTTCTGCTGGGAAGCAAAGAGACTACTTCTCTTGGTATTCCCATGCCTGTTCATTTTCAGGAACCAGTCGATGGCACTCTCCAAATCGAATTGTATCAGGGTACCAGTTGGCCCGACTTTTTGCCAGATGCCATGGCCTGGCTGGAACATCACGGTTACTCACTGGAAAAGGTGTATTCCAAGAAAAACTTCACGCTCTGTTATGAACTCAACTCATCGAATCAAATCATGTCGATCAACAAGAAATGGTTCGATCATCATATCAAATTGGATGAAGACCGCTCCGTGAGCTATCAACCTGGTTGGTATTCAGGGAAAACAATGGCTGTATTTCATTCCAGAAGAATCTGGCTTTGGGTGCTGGCTGTATGGATTATGGTTTACGCAGGCTTATGGCGGACAGTGAGGTGGAAGAAGAACCGTGCGGCTTAGCTAATCTATTCGACCTACTCCCCCTCCAACTGCAACCCTTCCAGCGTATACGGGCAATTCGCCGGAAACGCTTCTTCAGCCAAACTCGTCTCCGCCATCGCCAGCCGCACCGCTGCCTGGTAACTCTTCTGCAACTTCAAATCAGCATGGTTCCGCAAGCTGGCGTTCTCCAGCAGCAGGATCAACTCCTGTCGCTGAGCTTCGATGGTGGTCTGCCAACTGGGAGATCGTTTCTCCTGTTGATAATCCCACTTGAGTTGATGCGATAACAGCACAGCCAATCGGCTCTCTACCTCGCGTTTGTCTCGTCGTGCCATGTCATCCAGGTATTCTTGCAAATGGGGGTAGTCCAACTGGTCGAACTGTTCCAGACGAACGAGTTCCGCCATAGCTTCCAGCCAGGCGGTTTCGTCCTGTTCAAAGAGCTGAGCGAGAGTGGGTTGGGTTTGCTTGATCATGTATGAATCGTAACTGGAATAGTACGGATTAGCAAGTAAACAAGGCCTTCTCTGCTGGTACTTTGCTCCCTCCGGGGTCGTTTCATCACCCTCAGTTTCTAGGATAATGATTCACACAGAATGTAATTCCGCCCGCTACCAGTTCCTGCTGATAGCTGACCGCTGAAAGCCGACCGCCCTTATGAAACCTGACTTAACCAAGTTCCGCAACCTCGGCATCATTGCCCACATTGATGCAGGCAAGACGACGACCACCGAGCACCTGCTTTACTACAGCGGGGCCATCCATCGGCTCGGCGGTGTCGATGAAGGTACGACCACGACCGATTGGCTCGAAGAAGAACGGGAACGGGGCATCACCATCCAGAGTGCCTGTGTGCCGCTCCAGTGGAACGGGCATACCATCAACCTGATCGATACGCCCGGTCACGTCGATTTCACCGCTGAGGTAGAACGCTCGCTGCGAGTGCTCGATGGTGCGGTGCTCGTCATCGATGCCCAGAAGGGTGTCGAAGCTCAGTCCGAAACAGTCTGGCGGCAGGCAGATCGCTACAACGTGCCACGCATGATTTTCGTCAACAAGATGGATGTCGTCGGCGCAGATTTTGAAGCTGCGGTGGCACAGGTCAAAGAACGTCTCCAGTGCCGGCCTATTCCCATTACCTGGCCGGTGGGGCAGGGGTCCCCCAAGGATAGCCACAATCCCTTCAAGGCGGTCATCGATCTACTCACGATGGAATACTGCGAGTTCCTGCCCAGTGCCGCCGGTCGGCCTGACGGCAAATCTGTCAAACGCAGCCCTGTTCCTGAAGAGCTGCTGCCAGATGCCCAGGCCGCTCGTGAACGACTCTTCGATGTCCTCACCGAGAACGACGAGAAAGACCTTATCACCAGCAAGATTCTTGAAGGCAAAGAACCAAAGCTTGAAGATGTCATCGCTCTGATCAAACAGCGAACGCTTGCCGGCGACTTCCAACCCACCCTCTGTGGCTCCGGCCGGGAACACATCGGTATCCAACTTCTGCTCGATGCGGTGCTTCGTTACCTGCCCAACCCCCTCGAACGACCGCCTATCACTGGAATCAATCCCAAGAAGAACACTGAAGAGAAGCGGAAGACTAGCTTCGATGAACCGTTCTCTGCTCTGGTCTTCAAAATCCAGGCTGATACCCATGGCGAACTCTACTACCTGCGCATCTACTCCGGCATGGCCAAGTCGAACAGCCGCATGCTCAATCCGGGTCGGGATGCCAAGGAGTTCATGACGAAGCTCTATCACATCAAAGCCGATCCCAGCGACAAGATCGAAACGCTCGATGTGGCCTATGCCGGCGACATCATCGCCATCACCGGGCCAAAGGAATCGATCACCGGTGATACCCTCTGCGAAAACAATCACCCAATCCTGCTGGAACGGATCAAGTTCGCCGAGACCGTCGTCAGCCAGTCGATCGAACCGGAGAGTTCCGCCGACAAAAGCAAGCTCGAACAAACGCTGACGTTGCTGGCCAAGGAAGACCCGACCTTCCGTTGGGGCATGGACAGCGAGACCGGCCAAACCCTCATCAGCGGTATGGGCGTGCTGCACCTGGAAGTGAAGTGCAACCGCCTCAAGAACGATTTCCGTCTGAAGCTGCGTGTCGGCAAGCCTCGAGTCAGCTACCGTGAGACCCTCAAAGCACCGAAGAAGCTCTGGGGCGAACTCATCCGCACCACGGGCACACCGATGTTCGCCAGGGTTCTTCTGGAACTCAAGCCTATCGAAGCAGGTTTCCGTTTCAACAACAAGCTCGATGCCGGCAAGCTGCCGCCTCTATTCGTAGCTGCGGTAGAGCAGGGCGTCAAAGATGCCCTCACTTCGGGTGAAGTGGGCTACCCTGTTATCAATATCGAAGTCAATCTGCTCGATGCGGAGATGCGGGAAGTCGAATCGACCGATGTCGCCTTCCAGGGAGCAGCCAACCAGGCTGTCAACCATGCCGTACGGGAGAACTCGATCCTTCTCGAACCGGTGATGAAGCTGGAGGTGACTGTTCCTGATACCTACCTCGGCCCGGTGCAGACTGATCTCAACATGCGAAGGGCGATCATTCACGACACCACATTCAAGGGTAACATGGTGACGGTGACCGCCCAGGTGGCGCTGGCCAAGGTGTTCGACTATTCCGATGCGGTGCGCAGCGTCTCCCAGGGCCGGGCGAACTACAGCCTCGAACCCTCGGGATTCCAGGAAGCGCCTGAGGATGTACGAAGAAAGCTACTGGGCCTTGACGAGTAGGGCACGCTGTGTGTGCCTCACGATGACAATATCCTTTCACATCGACTTCTTATTTTGAGATGAATCATTGCATATAAGTCGAGCGGTTGTGAGGCACGCACAGCGTGCCCTACAAATACTTGCTCAACTCTTCCGCAGCCTTCACGTCCACCGTTGGCTGGCCTCGATGAAATATCCGTGCCGGGGTGCCGATGAGCTTCACATGCCTGCCATCGTAATCTAGCAGGCCGCCTTCCCATAAGCCGATGACGGGGGTGTTGTTCTCTTCATGGAACTCTCTAAGTCGATCATCCCGCGTCTCGCCGAAGTGTGCCTGATAGTGCCCGGCACTATCCTGATAAGCCATCGCCCCCTGCACGTAGTGGGGATTCACCTGAAAAGGCACCAATCCCAGGGCGTTCAATGATGGCGGCTCCACAATGGGCATATCATTGGTCGTCCGAATCGTGGGGCAGGCGACGTTGCAGCCGGCACTGATGCCGAGGTAGGGTAGGCCGGCTTTTGTCTTGGTGCGAATGACATCAAGCAATTCGAGATCATAAAGCGTCTTCAGCAACCGGAAGGTGTTGCCTCCGCCGACAAAGAGCCCCTCTGCGTTCCAGATCGCTCGAACGGGATCACTATGAGTATGAATTGAATCGAGTTCATACCCGGCATCGATGCCGCGTTGGATCAAGGTGACGACGTACTGATCGTGATCCTTGAGGGCATAAGGCACAAAGAGCAGCTTCCGGATACCACCGAAGTGCTTCCGCATGGTCTCGGTCAATAACGCGATACGTTCAGGAGTTCGAAAGCCGCCACTGCCGAGCAGAATACGCATGGATCAACATCACAAGCCTGGAGGAAGTACATTCTCAGCATGCCACAACCGCCAGGCTGACGCAATGGGGTAACGCTATTTCTTCCTGGCGTTCTTTTGAATCTCGGTGATGATCGCCTCCACATCGCTCATGATGGCCTTGGCATCATCCTTGGTGACATGGCTGGCTGTCAGAATCGTCTGCATGTCCTTTTTCACCGCTTCAACCTCATCGGGATTCAGATTCGCGCTGGTCATAACTGCCTGCATATCCTAGGCCAATTGGGCTTTCTCCTGATTGCTGAGTGTCTTATCAGAGAGGGAGGAACTGAGATCTTTCGACAGCTTCTGCACCGATTCCTGCGAAGGTTTGTTGGCGTTATCACACATGGCCAACATGTCAGTTTTGAGTTGGGAAACCATTTCAGGTGTCACTTCTGAACCAGCCTTAAGGCCCTGGAGATCCTTGGTGAGTGTATCGACGTTTTGTTGCTGAGTTTCGGTGAGGGTTCTTTTGCTCGTTTTTTCAGCAGAACTGTTGGTTGCTGTTGAAGTGGATTTGTCGGACTGACTGCGTGCGGGGGAAGACTTCTGTTGACCATCTCGTCTGCCTTTGTCGTTATCAAAGAGCTTACCTTGAGTTAGTTCTTTCCCTGTACCCTTTTCTAGACTTGGGTGATTCGCCGCTTTTCCGTGATTTTGGCTTCCCTGGTTGGATTTGCCGGGGGCTTCGTGTTTCTTGCCTGGGCCATCCTTACCCGGCTGTGCCATTGCAGGAACAGTTAGGAAGAGATTGGCGATGAGCACAATGCGGGTAACAGTTTGCATGATGTTTATCCTTAGGATGACCCTGCGTGGTGAGCGATACTCTCTATTGCTGAAAAGCAGCTTTAGGGGGACAAATACTTCCAGCAACTTCTGCCTTTACCAAGGCTTCAGGTGAAAAACCTATCATTCTTGGAGTTCTTACAGATTGTCCTCAGGTTTCGGTTGCAATTACCAGACGAAGAAAATAGGCTGTTAAGCAGTATCATCCTTGACGGTATTTACGACCAAAGGAAGAAATGCTGACACTGACCACGTGGCGAGGGCGAATAATACTCTTGCCTATTTCAGTTCAGCATTCTGCATGGTAGGCTTAGTGAACTTCTAACCGGGAGAATCTTCCCAATGACGAGAACTGTCGTTCGTTCACGATCTCTTTGGCATAGCCTGGTCGCCGTCGTGCTGGGCTTGAGTGTGTTGACTTGCACTGGCGCAGGCAGCCCTCCAGGCGATAAGGGCGATAGCACCAGCAAGATTGAGTCTATTCGACATCTGGAAGAAAAGACCCTCTCGCTCGCTCCGCCGTTGGTACAGGCCACGGTCGGTCTCTCCATCATGCGTGGTATGGGTGCCGGCAGCGGAGTCATCGTCAGTGAAGATGGCTTGATTCTGACAGCCGGTCACGTCGTTCCTCCTCCCGGCGAAGAATTGATCGTTCAATTCAGTGACGGAAAGAAAGTAAAAGCCAAGGCTCTTGGCGCAGATAAGAACATCGACACCGGCTTGGCACAGATCACCGAAAAGGGCAAATACCCATTCGTAAAGATGGGCAAATCCGCCAACCTCAAGAAAGGCGACTGGGTGCTCGCTATCGGTAATCCTGGTGGCTACCGGGCTGACCGCAAGCCTCCCATCCGCCTGGGCCGTGTGCTGTCATTGCCCAATCGTGATGCCAACGCTCTGTGGATTGTGACTGACGCCACGGTAGCTCCCGGCGATTCGGGTGGTCCGCTGTTTAATATGGACGGCGAAGTGGTTGGCATTCATAGCAACATCAGTCCTGAAATCACTCAGAACCGCCATGTTGCCATCGACGATTTCACCAAGCGCTGGGATTCCATGATGGCCAGCAAATCCGTGGGCAAGATGTTCAGCAGCGGTACCGGCACACGTCCTCAACTCGGCGTCGACCCGGTTGATCGGGACGGCAAGGTTCGCATCGAGGGAATCCGCAAAGACAGCCCAGCGGAGAAGGCAGGCCTCAAGGTAGGCGATATTGTCAAGAACATCAACGGCACTGACATTGTCAAGTCAGACACCCTCTATGACCTGGTTCGCAAGGCACGATCCGGCAAAGAGTTCAAGATGCTGGTCATTCGTGATGGTGAGGAAAAGGAAATCACCGCCAAGCTGGGTGAAGGCCCTCGCACTTACGAGAACCCTCCCGATGAACTTGAAGAGTTCTTCAAGCAAAACGGCAATGCCTACAAGCGTCCTGATGGCGTATGGGAGTTCGAGCCTACAGAAGCCAACGAAAAGGAATTCCGAAAGATACTGGCCAGGATCGCTGACCGCAGGGATAAGGCAAACTCCAGCGGTGAACTGCGTGTAAAAGAGGATAACAAGAAGAACTCTCCCGAATTGCTCAAAGCCCTTAATGAAATCTCCCTGCCGGTCGCTAAAAGCCTGGCCCTTATTTACAACGGCAGCGAAAAGAGCGAAGGCGATTTCGATGACAAGCCCAGCGTCATCGGCACGATCATCAGCAGTGACGGCTACATCATTACTAAAGCCAGCGAACTCAAGAAAGAGTTCTATGTTAAGATCGCCGACAAGGAGTATGACGGCAAAGTAGTGGGCAAGCGTGAGGAATTCGATCTAGCCCTGATCAAGATCGATGCCAAAAACCTGGTGCCTGTGAAGTGGGCATCGCAGTCTGATCCCAGCCCAGGCGCTATCACTTTTACTGCTGCGCTGGACAATAAAGGTGAAGCCAAGGCAGTGGCACTCGGAATCGTCAGCAATCCCGCCCGTGAAATTGGCAGTTCCTTGATGATCAATAAGGCCGTTTTGGGAGTATCTTTCGGCGGTATCGACGAGGTTCAGGTAGGGGCCGTTACCCCCAAGGGCCCGGCCGAGAAAGCTGGCCTCAAGGCTGGCGACACGATCATCACCGTCAACGGCACTAAGGTAGATAGCCGCGAGAAGATCAACGCTTTGCTCAAGCCCATGAAACCTGGAGATAAGGTCACTCTGGAAATCAAACGCAAGGATGAGAAACTCAAGATAGAAGTAACTCTTGGCTCTCGAGATGATGTGTTCAAGAGTGAACTGGCAGGCCAGCGTGGTGGTCGCAGCGACTTCCAGACCCAGATGTTCGACAGGGCCGCCGGCGTGAGCAAGCGCAAGGAAGAGTTCCCGGATGCTCTCACCCACGACTCAGCCCTAAGGAACACTCAGATGGGCACGCCGCTGCTGAACCTCGCTGGTCAGGCCATCGGCCTCAACATTGCCCGCTTCGATCGCACCGGTTCCTATGCGATCACCTACAAGACCCTGCAACCGATCATCGAGAAGATGATTGAGGAGAACAAGAAGTAAAGTTGTCATCACGCTTCGTCGTGATGGTCTAGAAAATACGGCACAGGTAAGCGGTTCGCCGCTTACCTGTGTTTCTGTTTAGTGAATGAATCGACAATATTGAGAATAAAAGCAGCTACGCCACCAGTCGCTGGGGAAAATCATACGCAGGTAGATCGGCCAAACTACTATCGATGAAGTAGTGATGCCATAATTGCGTAGCGAGCACGCCGACGAGTCCCATTTCGATCATCAGCCGTGGGCCGGGCATGCGAAAACCGGTCTGGATGTATTTGATCATCTTGTGAACAGCTTCGTACTCAAAGTAACCAGCCTTCCTGATGGATTCAGGGCTGAGCAACTGCTCCACATAGGCCGGTGGGTTAGGCTGTGTGAAGAAGCTGTCAAAACGACCGCGGAAGATCACTTTGCGGCGTTGTGCGATGGAATGTGGAAGATATCGTTCAGCCACATTTCGGAGCAGGTACTTATCATGAAAACCACGAAGCTTCCAGCGTGGGTGCAGCGTGGCGGTGAAGTCAAAAACATCTTCATCCAAGAAGGGATAACGAGTCTCGACCGAAGAGTTCATGGCAATTCGATCACCCTTGGCTTGCAGAAGCATACCCGCCAGTTGGAGACGAATACCCCACGCCAGTCCGCGATTCAGAGGATGCCACTTCCACATGCGTTCAAAAGGAAGAGGGAGGTCTTCCAATTCGTACGGCGTTGCCCCCTCGAGCATCTGTGGCGTCATGAATCGAAGCTTATTCAGACCGAGTTGGGTATAGAAATCCATCCAGGCATTCATGCCGCCGCCTGCCTGGTAATCGTGTAGCTCCATCGAGCGGGGGAAGACCCTGGCGCCGCCCAGTTGAAGCATTCCGCGCCAGATGCAGCGAAGCCAATCGCTCCCGGGAATGCCAGGAATGGCATCCAGCCAGTTGACCATGCGATGAATCTTGTACCAGGGGTAGCCGGCAAACCATTCATCGGAGCCTTCGCCGGTGAGGACGACTTTGTAGCCGTCCTGATGCACCTTCTCAGCGAGCAATAGCAGCGAGGCACAGGAAGTGTCAATCACCGGATACTCGGCAGCATGAATCAGCCTGGGGTAGGTCGCAAACATCTGGGCTGCGCCATAGGTCAGGAAATGAGGATCACTGCCGATGTGACGGGCGACATTCCCTGCTTCCTTCGATTCATCCAGTTCTGGAGAATCCATGCGGATGGTGTAACTGGGGATGGGATAGCCAAGCTGACGATTGGCTATCGCGGTGATTATGCTCGAATCAACCCCGCCGCTCTGATAGGCCACGACCGGAACATCAGCCTGTAGACGACGTTTCACCGCCTGCTGCAACAACTCATCAAGACGATTCACCAGCTTTTCAGGTTGATCGGTATCAACTTCACTGCCGGCATCGGGAAAATCGAGTTCCCAATAGGCTTTCTCAGTTACAGTAGCGTCCTTCCCTACATCGTTGATAACCAAATAGTGACTTGGCGGCAGGAGTTGGATACCTTCAAAACAGGTGTGCGGCCCCGGCGTTGAAAGACAGGTGAAAATTTGCCGCAATGCTATCGGCGCCAAGAAGGCACTCCAAGAGCTGCAGGCCCGCGGCGGCAACCCGTCGTTCCTGGTCGACGACAAGTAGTCACTACGGCACAAAGGCCGCCTCACTTCGGTGAGGCGGCCTTTGTCGTATCTGCAGCTCGTTCTCTCCTGCCAGCGAGTTGGGGGCGAGCAGGGCAGGTGGTCTCGGACGATCGCGGTCCTCACCGGCCAGGGGCACGGGAGGACGGCGGATCCACTGGATAGGCCGGCTGCGGAGGCTCCTTACCGAGACCACCTGCCCTGCTCTCCCAGTCAGGTGAGAGTGGCGCCGATTCAACGGTCCCTGAGCACTATCGCGGCCTCAGCCTCCGAAGCGTCCCCATCCAGGGGCTGACGGAACCTGAAAAGGCGCACTTTCAGGGGGTTGCCGAGATCTAGAACCACTATGTGGTCACAGATCTCGGCAACCCCTCCCCTCCGTGGTTCCGGAGGCGATTCGCTCACGACGCGAAGGCCGCCTCGATCCAATTGCTGAATTCGCACGCCAGATGCCAACGGTGCGAGGAGATCATGAACGGCGGCATGAGTCGCGGAAACTCGACACACAGGCGAGCCTGGAACCCGCCGTCGACATCACGGAACTGGTGCCGGACGCCGCCGATCGTGGTGCCGTCTGCAGTGCGAGCGATGCCCCGCGATCTCGAAGGGAAAAGTCTGATCGGCGTCGGACGTCAGAGTCGACGTGTCCTCGTAGTCGATGAAGAATCGGCTCGTCAAAGGACTACCACCGGTGGTTTCGACGACCTCCTGGCTGCCATCCGGTGAGGTCTTGAATAAGAAGTGGTCGGGACACGCAAGGATCATGCTCCGTGTGTAATCAGCACGGTCGGTGTCATCGACCCAATCGATGAAGCTGCGCGAGTCACCGCCGGATACGTCCAGGACGCAGATACTCATCGAACGCCGGCCACGAGAGAGTCGCGCCGCGGTCCGGGCGGTCCTGTCGGCCAAGGCGAGGTCTCGACCGAGCCGTTCACGGACCTCTGCAGCGGTGAGCTCGAGTTTGCGATCACACCATGCCTGCCGACGTTGTTCCAAACCTCCTACCGGTGCCGGAAGTCCGATCTTGCGTGCGGCTCTATCGATCCGCCGGTTCTCCCATTCCCTCGTCTGTTCGCGATCGACCGGCCGGCCGTCGATACGGCCGCTGATCAGTAGACTTCTCTCGGGCATGGGTACGCTCGCTTCCAAGACTCTTGCTTAACGCAACTCTAGTTGTTTTTATACAAGAGAATGAAGGCTGAGGTCAAGACTCCTGAAAGGATGCCCGGATGGGCCGACTCGATGACACGTCGACGACCAGGTCGCGCCCGGGAGGACGTTCGGCCAGGGTGGTCGCCGCGACTCACAGCGCTGCACTCGATTTGCTGAGTGAGGTCGGATACGACGGACTACAGCTCGCTGACGTCGCACGCCGTGCCGGAGTCAACAAGACGACCGTGTACCGCAGATGGCCGAACAAGGCGTCATTGGTCGGAGATCTGATGTCGCGATTCACTCAGGTCACCGTGCCTACTCCCGACACGGGGACGCTCTCCGGAGATCTCGAGCTGCTCTTGACCGAGATCGCCGAGGCGCTGCAGGACCGGGCGGTTCGCGCTGTTCTCAGCGCGATCCTTCACCGTCTCCGACTCCAATGAGGAGTTCCGTGAGGCACGGGCTCAGTTCACGAATGAGCGATTCGAGCGCAGTGGCGAGATCGTTGAGCGCGCCATCCGTCGTGGTGAACTCTCGGACCGGGTTGATCCGAAGGCTCTCCTGGAGGCGGCAGTCGGACCGATCTACGTTCGAGCACTGTTCAGTGGCGACGACGTCATCGACACACGCTTCATCGAGGAGACGGCGGTGCGAACGATTCGCGGTTTCCGAGACGATTAGCCCTACCAATCGTCGCCAGAGCGTTCACGACAAGTCAGGGTGCCATCGAGGGACAGCGGCGGCTCTCCGGGGCGTTGGCGGACGAATACGGCGCCGTTTTCGTCGGGTGTCGCGGTCCAGCCGTGGGGTGTGGCGACGCCGAGCGGGCCCTGCCATGATCGCCAGCCGCGGGAGGCGTAGAGGTGCCGGCCTTCAGCGCTTGCACTGAGGGCGCCCAGGACGTAGCCGGCGTCCAGGATCTGTTCCACCCGGTCCATCACCAGGTGTCCGAGGCCCCGACCCCGATAGGGCGTGTCGACGGCCACGGCTTCGACATAGCCAGAATCCACCGGATGCTCGTCGACGTACAGGGTGCGCGGCACTGCGCAGCCGTGCGCGATCAGGATGTCGGCGTCGTCGTAGACCAGGACGTGCTGTCCGTCGGCGAGGGCGTGCGCGAAGTCGTCGTCGCTGAACCGGCCGGTGAACGCGCAGTCCAGCAGGTCGCGGATCGCGCGGAGTTCCGGCGGTGTCAGGTCCCCCAATGCACGAAGCCGCACCCGGTGACCGGGTGCGGCTTCGTGAGAGTCTGTGAAGCTCAGTGCTTTTCGGGTCCGACGTGGTATTCGAAGACCAGGCCCGACACGGCGGCGACCAGGGCGATCGCGGCCGCTGCGGAGAACCACCAGTTGGAGGTGGCGAAGCCCAGGGCGAACATCGCGGCGGCGGCGGCGATGGCGATGGGCCAGTAGCTGTGCGGGCTGAAGAAGCCCAGCTCACCGGCACCGTCTTCGATCTCTGCGTCCTCGTAGTCCTCGGGGCGGATCTCCACGCGACGAGCCACGAAACGGAAGTAGGTGCCGGCCAGCAGTGCCAGGGCAGCCGAGAAGGCCAGACCCATCACGCCGGCCCACTCGACACCCGTGCGGTAGAAGTGGGTGGCGATCGCGTACACGACGCACATCACCAGGAAGAAAATGGCGATGACCTCGAAGATTCGTGCTTCGATCTTCATTGCTGAATCACTCTCCCTGTGCGGGTGCGGCGGAGACTGCAGCCTTCGGGGTGCAGCCCGGGATCGAGGTGTTGACCGTGTCGCCCAGCTTGTCGGCACCCTCGGTCAGGCCGACGCGGCGGGTGTCGAACGGCTTGGTGACGATGGAGACCGGCTCCTCGCAGACGGCCTGCAGGGCCTCGGCGTTGGAGACGTCCTGGTTGGCCTTGCGGTACTTGATGTACTGCGCGAACTTCTCCGGCGATACCACGCGGACCTCGAAGTTCATCATCGCGTGATAGGTGCCGCACATCTCGGCGCAGCGGCCCACGAAGGCGCCTTCACGGTCGATCGAGCTGATCTGGAAGCTCGGATCCTGGTGGTTCTGCCCCGGGAACGGGATGACGTCACGCTTGAACAGGAACTCGGGAACCCAGAACGAGTGGATGACGTCCGCGGAGGCCAGGTTGAACTGGATGCGGGTCTTGCTCGGCAGCACCAGGATCGGGATCTCCGAGGAGCTGCCCAGGGTCTCGACCTGGTCGAAGGTCAGGTAGTCGCGGATGTCCTTGTCACGACCACCGGCCGGACCGGGCGTCGGCAGCTCGTGGCCGTCGTGCTCGTAAGGCTTGCGCTGCTCCTGCAGCTCGAAGGGCTCGCCCTTCTTGGAGTCCTTGGCGTCGATCAGCTGTTCGTCGCCGACCCGGACCGAGTTGTAGCCGAACTTCCAGTTCCACTGGAATCCGGTGACGTCGATGGCGACCGGCGGATTCGGCTCCTTCTTCTCCACCTTCGTCTGAACCATGACGGTGAAGTAGAACATGATCGCGATCAGGATGAACGGGACCGCGGTGTACAGCAGCTCCAGCGGCACGTTGTAGCCGGTCTGGCGCGGGAACTCGTCGTCGGCGGAGCCGCCGGGCTTGCGGCGGTGGAAGGTGATGGTCCAGAAGATCAGACCCCACACGAAGATGCCCATCGCGAGAGCGGCGATGCAGGCCCACGTCCAGAAGACGCGCATGTCGTGAGCTTCCGGAGTGATGCCTTCCCGGCCAGCCGAAACGGACGGCCTCGTCGGCGCTGCAGCCGGTCGCGACCAGTGCGACGACGGCAAGTGCTGCGACGGCAGCCAATCGCTTGACCGTGCGCGATGCGTTACCGTGCCGGCCTGCGCCGGTACGTCCACCGTGAGTCAATTTCACGCCTTCCTGCTGACAGGGAGCTGTTGGGGGCCAGAACCGCGACGGCATGACCCGCTACGACGATTCTCGCACCATGTACTACGCAGCGTAGACCAACCCGCCGATCTCGTCGCCATTGGGGTTGCACCCCGTGTCACCCTCGATGACGACCTGCGCGATTCCCGTGTTCAGGGCCCTCGAGACGGACATACTGGACGGTGAAAGCGACGCGGACGGGCCGTGCCGCAACAGGGTTCGAACAGGAGAACTCCATGGACCACAGCCAGGACGTACAGAACTACGCCGACGACGTCGATCAGGCGGCCGTCGACAGCCTCGCCGGCCACTACAAGCTGGTGTTGAGCCGGCCGGATTCGCAGTGGGTGGCGTTCAGCGATCCCGCCGAACTGGACCGCGTCAAGGAGAACTTCCTGAAGGGCAAGCTGGGCCTGTCCGACGCGGACGACCTCGACGGGGCGCTCGCCGCCGTCAACGAGAAGCTCGCCGGCGTCACCAACAAGAGCCGCCTGACCGTCTACTACCTGCTGGCCGACCACTTCGGGAAGCTCGACGTCGTGAAATCGCTCGACGGCTGACCGCCGCCGACCACGCGACAGGGCGATCCTCCTCCCGAGGGTCGCCCTTCGCGTGTCCGTCCTCACCCGCGGCGGTTCGCCTCCCGGGCCCGATCTGCGGCATAGTATGACCCGCGCGGTCGGCGCCCGAAGGCCCCGACCGCCGACACCGAACGATTTGATCAAGGGACAGTTCTAACGTGTGTGGCCTGCTCGGAATGCTCACCAGTGACGGCTCGGCGTCGTCGACCGCCGAACTGATCGAGTCGGCCGCGCACTGCATGCGCCATCGCGGCCCCGACGAGACCGGCATCTGGCATGACGACGACGTCGTATTCGGCTTCAACCGGCTGTCGATCATCGACATCGAGCACTCCCACCAGCCGCTGCGCTGGGGTCCCCCGGCGAGCGGACCGCTACGCGCTGATCTTCAACGGCGAGATCTACAACTACCTCGAGCTGCGCGAGCGAGCTGCAGCGACGAGTTCGGCGCCGACGTTCGAGACCGAGGGCGACTGCGAGGCGATCGTCGCTGGGCTTCCACTACTGGGGCCCGGAGGTGGTGACCCGCGCTGCGCGGCATGTTCGCGTTCGCTCATCTGGGACACCGAGGAGCGGGTCGCTGTTCGTGGCCCGCGACCCGTTCGGCATCAAGCCGCTGTTCCTCGCGACGAGCCCGACGGGCACCGCGTTCGGCAGTGAGAAGAAGTGCGCTGCTGGAGCTCGCTGGACCGTCTCGGCTGGGCACGAACGTCGACACCGCGCGCTGCAGCACTACCTGACACTGCAGTACGTGCCTGAGCCGGAGACGCTGCATGCGGACATCCGCCGTCTCGAGTCGGGCACCTACTTCGACCGTGACGCCCGGCGAGCCGCTCGCAGCCGAACCGCTACTTCACCCCGTTTCCAGATCCGCCCGTTCACCGCCTGCACCGAGCAGAAGCGCTACGCACGAGATCGCCGACGTGCTCGACGACTCGGTCGCCAAGCACATGCGCGCCGACGTGACGGTCGGCTCGTTCCTGTCCGGCGGCATCGACTCGACCGCGATCGCGGCGCTGGCCATCCGGCACAACCCGAATCTGCTCACCTTCACCACCGGCTTCGAGCGCGAAGGCTACTCGGAGATCGATGTCGCGGCCGAGTCGGCGGACGCGATCGGCGTCAAGCACGTCGTCAAGGTCGGTCTCCCCGCAGGAGTATCATGGACGCCTGCCGGAGATCGTCTGGTACCTCGACGATCCGGTCGCCGACCCGGCGCTGGTCCCGCTGTACTTCGTGGCCGCACGAGGCCCGCAAACACGTCAAGGTCGTGCTGTCCGGTGAGGGCGCCGACGAGCTGTTCGGCGGCTACACGATCTACCGCGAGCCGCTGTCGCTGCGGCACTTCGACAAGCTGTCCGGCGTCTGCAGCGCGGGCTGGCCGCCAAGCTGTCGGATCGGATCCCGGAGGGCACGCGCGGCAAGAGCCTGCTGCAGCGCGGCTCGCAGACCCTCGAGGAGCGCTACTACGGCAACGCCCGCATCGTTCGACGAGGAACGGCTGCGGAGCGTGCTGCGCAAGTACGACCCGGCCTGGATGCACACCGACGTGACCGCGACCGATCTACGCGCGAGTGCCAGACATGGATCCGGTGACCCGCATGCAGTACGTGGACCTGTTCACCTGGCTGCGCGGCGACATCCTGGTCAAGGCCGACAAGATGACGATGGCCAACTCGCTGGAGCTGCGCGTGCCGTTCCTCGACAAGGAGGTCTTCGCGGTCGCCGAGGGTCTCCCGTACGACCAGAAGATCTCGCACGGCACCACCAAGTACGCGCTGCGCAAGGCGCTCGAGCAGATCGTTCCGCCGCACGTGCTGCACCGCACGCAAGCTCGGCTTCCCGGTGCCGCTGCGGCACTGGCTGGCCGGACCCGAGATGTACGACTGGGCGCACGACATCATCAGCCGAGTCGCAGCACCGACGACTTGATCGACAAGAAGTTCGTGCTGCAGATGCTCGACGAGCACCGCGCCGGTCAGGTCGACAACAGCCGCCGGATCTGGAACGTGCTCGTGCTTCATGATCTGGTACGGGATCTTCGTCGACGGCACCATCGAGCCGCAGATCGAGGACCATGACTACCCGGTCCGTCTCTGACTAGAGCACCGCGTTGATGTCCGCGGCGGCGGCGTCGCCGTAGGCGGAGCGGATCCGCTCGACGGCAGCCGCCTGATCCCAGTCCCAGCCCTGGGTGGACTCGCATTCGAGGACCAGGGTGGCGATCATGGCGCCCAGCTGGGCGGCGCGTTCGAAGCGCAGGCCGCGGGCGAGACCGACCAGGAAACCGGCACGGAAGCCGTCGCCGACACCCGTCGGATCGAGCGGGGTGACGGCCGGGACGACGTCGACGTGGATCGGGTCGCTGCCGTCGGACGGCACGATGTCCACCCCGTTCTCACTGCGGGTGGTGATGCGGGACCTGCACCAGCTTCGCGACGTCGTCGTCGGACAGGCCGGTCTTCTGCTTGAGCAGTCCCCACTCGTACTCGTTGGTGAACAGGAATTTGGCGCCGTCGATCAGGTTCGTTCGCGGTGTCGCCGTCCAGTCGTGGCCAGCTGCTGTGACGGGTCGGCGGCGAAGTCGATCTTCGTCGTCCGGCAGTCTGGGTGTGACGGACCATCGCGTCGGGGTCGTCGGCGCCGATCAGGACCAGGTCGGGGTTCCCGGTCTCGGCGAAGACCTCCGGGACGTCGATGTGGCGGGCCTCGCTCATCGCACCCGGGTAGAACTGGCGATCTGGGCCATGGTCGGATCGGTGGTGCACATGAATCGCGCGGTGTGCTGGGTCTCCGAGATGGCGACCGCCGCGGCAGTCGACGTGATGTTCGGTCGAGCCACGAGCGGTAGTCGGCGAAGTCCTCGCCGGCGGCGCCGATCAGCAGCGGCGTTCGCCGAGGGCTGCCGATGGCGAAGGCGATGTTGCCGCCGACCCCGCCACGACGGATCACCAGGTCGTCGACCAGGAAGCTCACGAGATTTCTCGAGCTGATCGCTCAGAAGCTGAGTCGGAGAACTTGCCGGGGAACTTCATCAGATGGTCGGTCGCGATGGACCCGCAGACTGCTGTGAACACGCGGCCAACCCTACCCGATCGGACCCGTGACGATTCCGGCCGCCTCCCCGCGAGGCGGGAAGGCGGCCGGAGAAGGCTGTGATCGACTCAGTTGAACGAATCGCCGCAGGCGCAGGAGCCGGTGGCGTTCGGGTTGTCGATGGTGAAGCCCTGCTTCTCGATCGAGTCGACGAAGTCGATGGTCGCGCCGCGCATGTACGGGGCGCTCATCCGGTCGACGGCCAGCTTGACGCCGTTGAAGTCCTGGACGACGTCGCCGTCGAGGGTCCGGTCGTCGAAGTACAGCTGGTAGCGCAGGCCGGCGCAGCCGCCCGGCTGAACCTCGATGCGCAGCGCCATGTCGTCGCGACCCTCCTGGTCGAGAAGGGCCTTGGCCTTGGCGGCGGCGGCATCGCTCAGGATGACGCCGGTCTGCTCGGTGTCGTTCTGCACGGTCATGAATCGCTCCCTAGAAGGTCGTCCGCGTGGTCGATGGGTGCAACGTTACTCGCGTTCGGCTTATTCCCCCAGTCCGAGGGGCCGGAATTCACCGGCGATCGCCGCCGTCCACCTCGGTCAGCAGATCGGCGGCACGGGCCTTCGCGAGTTCGACGTCCCCGATGTACTCGGCCAGCGAATACACCTGCCCGAGAGCGGCCTCCCGCTCCGGATCGAGCAGTGACTGCCCGGCGATCACCACCACCCGGAACACCCGCGGCGTGCGCTTCGGCGGAGATCGCCGCGATCACCTTGCCGTGCAGGGTCTGCCCGTCCAGACGCCCTTCGCCGGTGATCACCAGCGACGACGCGGCGACCTGCGCGGCCCGGCCGGTCTGGGCGGCGATGAACTCGGCGCCCGGCACCCGGCGCGCGCCCAGCGCGAACAGTGCCGCGCCCAGGCCCCCTGGCGGCACCGGACCCCGGCAGGTCCCGGACGTCGGGGCAGCCGGCGGCCGCCAGCTCGTCGGCCCAGGCCGCGAGCCGCGCCTCGAGCAGGCGGCAGGTGGCGGGATCGGCCCCCTTCTGCGGTCCGAAGACCGCGGCGGCACCGTCGGGCCCGAGCAGCGGGTTGTCGACGTCGGTGGGCGACGACGACATCGATGTTCTCCAAGGGCCCGGCGAGCAGACGTCAGACCGCCCATCGCCTCGATCATCCCGCGGCCGCCGTCGGTGGTGGCCGAACCGCCCAGCCCAATCACGATTCGCTCGATCGTCCCGGTCATCACGGCATTCCGTCGACCACGTCCGGGATCAGCTCGCCCAGCCCGGCCGTGGTGGCCGCGACCGCGGTCCGGCGATCCGGCCGGCGGCCGAGAACCTGCAATCCGCACGTCTGCGCGGATTCAGGTACGCCGTGCCGTCGGCCACCAGGAACGACGAGATCACCGGCTCTCCCAACGGTCCTCGGACGGTGACCGTGTTCATCGCGCCGCCCAGCGCCGTCTGCGGACGTCCAGGAACCCGGGGCCGCCGTCGGATTGCGGGGCCACGATCAGTCGTCGTCGGGCCGTGCTGGACGCCAGCCGTCGGCGATGGCGGTGGCCGCTGCGAGCGCGGTGAGCGTGCCACCGAACGAATCGGGCATCACGGAACTCTCACCGTGTCGCTGCGTCGCTCATGAGTTTTGAGTGAAGTTCCTGGAACTCGGTACCGAGGCCGACGACGCTGCTTAGAGCACGGCTAGCGGCCCGATGTCGCTGAGACCATCCCCGGGCAAGGGCGCGCGGGGGCGTCCGCCGAAGCGTCGCGACGCCCGGAGAGAAGCCGGGGTCCGGTGGCACCGCCGCCGCCGACCCGCGCCGAGGCCCGTGCCCGCAAGAGAGCAGAAGAGAACTGTCCAAGGAAGAGCGGAAGCGTCAAGCGCGTGCAAGAGGCCCGCAAGAACCAGCGTGAGAAGATGATGGACGGCGACGAGCGTTACATGATCGCCCGCGATCGGGGTCCGGTCGTGCCGATGTCGCGACATCGTCGATTCGCGGCGCAACGTTCGCCGGATTGTTCATGCCGTTCGCGTATCCTGATCATCGTCGGCATGATGATCCCGTCAGCTGGCGGTCTACATAATCTCGCGATGTTGGTGTTCGTGGTGCTGATGGTGATCGACCGATCATGCTGGGCCGTACCATCAACAAGCGTGTCGTCGAGGCGTTCCCGGACACCACCGACACCGGTTTCAAGCTCGGCTTGTACGCCTCATCCGCGCGTGCAGCTGCGGATGATGCGTCGCCCGAATCCGCGGGTCGCAGTCGGCGACAAGGTCTAGACCGCGATGCGCTCACTGGTCCTGGGTGGAATCCGTTCGGGTAAATCCGCTCACGCCGAGGTCTGGTCGCCGATCACGCCGCGGTCGCTACCTGGCGACCGGCCCCGTTCCTGACGGCGACGACGCCGAGTGGCCACGGCCTGCAGGCGCACCGCGTTCGGCGCGGTGCCGGTACTCGACCGTGGAGACCCGCGATCTGGTGGCCGCAGCTGATCGCGCACCGTCCGACGTCGACGATCCTGATCGACGACCTCGGCTCGTGGGTGGCCGCGCTCGCCGACGACCGCGCCGCCTGGGACGATCCCGCCGCCGACCTGTCCGCTGACGTTCGCAGCCTGGCCGCGGCGATGCCGACTTCACCGGCCGGCTGGTGATGGTCAGCCCGGAGGTCGGTCTGTCGGTGGTGCCGGCGACCGAGTCCGGACGACGGTTCAACGATCTGCTCGGCGAGCTGCGAATCGGCGCCGTCGCAGCGTCTGCGATCGAGGTCGTGCTGGTGGTGGCCGGACGGGTGATGGACGCTCGTCGCGCCTCCCGCTCCGAGCGTGAGCCCGCACCGCGCACTCCACGGCCTCGCCCGTCCGGCCGTCGCCCGCACGAGCCGTCGACTCGACGACCGCTCCGCCGACCTCGACGTCGAGCACGCCGATGCAGATCTTCCGACTCGTCGAGCTACCCCGACGAGTACGTCGCCGATCAGTCCCGCGACCGGTCAGCTCACGTTGACCAAGCCGCCGGGCTCGCTCGGCCGTCTCGAGGATCTCGGGATGTGGATCAGCGCGTGCCAGGCCCAGTGCCCGCCGGCCCGGCCACAATCCGCCCGGTGGTGGTGTTCGCCGGTGATCACGGCGTCGCCCGCGACGGCGTCTCAGCGTTCCCTCCCGAGGTCACGCACAGATGGTCGCCAACATGGCCGCGGGGGGAGCGGCCATCAATGTGATCCCCGGCGGCGGTGCGCCGACGTGCACGTCTTCGACATGTCGGTCGAGGCCGACACGGCCCCCGAGTACGTGTCGCGGTACAAGGTCCGACGGAGCACCGGTGACCTGCGACGCGGCGAGGCGATGACGCTCGATGAGGCGCGCCGCTCGTGTCGCCGCCGGCCGCGCCGTGGCCGACCGGCTCGTCGACTAGGGTGCCGACCTGCTGATCGCCGGCGACATGGGCATCGGCAACACCACTCCGGCGGCGGTGCTGATCGGCATGCTCTACCGGTCAGGAACCGGTCGTGGTGGTCGGGCGCGGCACCGGGATCGATGACGCCGCGTGGATCCGTAAGACCGCGGCCATCCGCGACGGCATGCGTTTCGGCCGCAAGCACCGCAACGATCCGATCGCCCTGCTCGCCGCCGTCGCCGGTCCGGATCTCGCGGCGATGGCAGGCTTCCTACGCGCAGGCCGCGGTGCGCAGGACTCCGGTGCTGCTCGACGGGGTGGTCGTCACGTCGGCGGCGATGGTCGCCGAGAAGCTCGCGCCGGGCGCGTCCGCATGGTGGGTGCCGGACATCGGTCGACCGAACCGGCACACGGTTTCGCGCTCACCGAATTGGGCCTGGAACCGGTCGTCGACCTCTCGATGCGGCTCGGCGAGGGTTCTGGCGCCGTGACGGCACTGCCGATGGTTGCGGCGCCGTCGACTTCTGATCGACATGGCGACCTTCGGTGAAGCCGGCGTCAGCGATGGCGCCTGATCAGTCCGGACGAAGTCCGCGCCAGTCGCCATCGGCTGGCTACGGTTCAGCTGGTGACCGTCGCACCGCTCCCCAGCCGCGCGGACCGCGTCGACGGTGGGCGAGTCATCTCCGCGGTGCCGGTCGTCGGGATGCGTCCTCGGCGGCCGTGGTCGCAGCGTTCGCGTTTCGGTCTGTCGCACGCTGCACTGCACCTGGCTGATCAGCGGCGCACTGCTCGGTCGTGCTGCCGGCCTCGCGACCCGCGGCATGCACTTGGACGGTCTGGCCGACACCGCCGACGGGCTGGGCTGTTACGGCGACGCTGAGCGGGTCCGCGACGGTGATGCGGGGCGGTAGCGTCGGCCCGTTCGGTGCGGCGACGCTGGTGCTGGCTCTCGCCGCTGCAGGCCATCGGTTTCGGGGCGCTGGTCCAGCAGCAGCCGTTGGTACACGATCGGTATTCGTGTTCACCTGAGTCGCGTGATCGGTGGTGCTCGCGTGCCGCGGAGCGATCGGTCCGGCCAACACCGACGGCTTCGGTTCCCTGGTGGCCGGCACGCAGCGGGTGTAGGTGATCGCCTGGCTGGCTCGCCGTCGCACTCGTCGGCGTCCGGAGCCGCCGGCGCTCTCGACGACGCCGTCGCGGTACCGGCTTCGATCGACATGGTCGCGCGGTCGTCGCGGTCGGCGTCGTGATCGCGACCCGGGTTCGCGTATCTCTTCACCCCCACTGCGCGCGCCGGATGGGCGGGATGCAACGGCGACGTTCTGGGCGCGACATCGAACTCTCGACCACGATCATGGTCGTCGTGCTGTTCGCCGGTGAGCAGCCGCCGCCTACGGGTAGAGAGTTCGTCATCCAGCCGTGGGTGTCGGCGAAGGTGCCGCGCTGCAGGCCGGTCAGGGTGTCGCGCAGCGCCTGGGTGACCTCACCGGCATCGACCGTCGCCGATCAGTGTAGTCGTCGGTGGCGCTCTTGACCCGGCCGACCGGGGTGATGACCGCGGCGGTACCGCAGGCGAAGACCTCGGTGATGTCACCGGACACGACGCCCTCGCGGAGTTCGTCGATGGAGATCTTGCACTCGCTCCACCGGGTATCCGGCGTCGGTGGCCAGCGTGAGCAGCGAGTCGCGGGTGATGCCCGGGCAGCAGCGAACCGCGTCAGTTCCGGGGTCACCAGTCGGGCGTCCGACACCGGTACCGAGGACGAAGAACAGGTTCATCCCGCCCATCTCCTCGATGTAGCGGCGCTCGATCGCGTCCAGCCAGACCACCTGGTCGCAACCCTGCTCGGCGGCCTGGGCCTGCGCCAGCAGCGACGCCGCGTAGTTGCCGCCGAACTTGGCCGCACCGGTACCGCCCGGCGACGCCCGCACGTACTCGGTGCACAGGTAGACGCTGACCGGCTTGACACCGCCGGAGAAGTACGCGCCCGCCGGCGAGGCGATGACCATGTAGCGGTACTGGTCGGCCGGGCGCACGCCGAGGTTCGGCTCGGAGGCGAACATGAACGGACGCAGGTACAGCGCCTCCTCACCGCCGGCCGGCGGAACCCAGCCGTTGTCGACGGCCAGAGAGCGCGCGCAGCGACTCGACGAAGTCGCTCGACCTCCAGTTTCGGGCATCGCCAGACGTTCGCGCCGAGGCGCTGCGAAACGCTCTGCGTTGGCCTCCGGCCGGAACGCGGCGATCGAGCCGTCGGGCTGGCGATAGGCCTTGAGTCCCTCGAAGATCTCCTGCGCGTAGTGCAGGACCATCGCCGACGGATCCAGGGCGATCGGGCCGTAGGGCGTCACCGCGGGCCGAATGCCAGCCGCGCTCACGGTCGTAGTCGACGACACCATGTGGTCGGTGAAGTAATTGCCGAAGCCGGGGGACTGCAGGATCTCGGCGCGGCGGGTCTCCGAGACCGGGATGGGGATGCTCGGTGCGGGTGAACTGCAGGGTCATGGCCGAGTAGCCTACCGCTCCGCCGCGCAATCCGCCATCACGTCGGCTCAAACGTGCGTCTCCACGAACGGCGGGTTCACGATCTCGCACGTGCACCGCACGGCCGCGGACGTCGACGATCACTTCGTCGCCGGCCTTCAAGCCGGTCAGGGTGTCGATGAAGGCCAGCGCGACACCCTGTCGACAGGGTCGGCGAGAAGGTGCCCGGAGGTGCATTCGCCGATCATCGTGGCCGCCGGGCGTCAGATGGACGGTGTAGCCGGCGCGCAGCACACCGCGGCCGGTCGCCTTGAGCCCGTACAGACGACGGCGCCGGGCCCTGCCTCCTTCTCCGCGCATCAGCGCGTCGCGGCCGAAGAACTCCGGCTTGTCCCAGCCGACGGCCCACGCGCTGCGGGCCTGCACCGGCGTGATGTCCTCGGACTCAGCTCGTGGCCGTGCAGCGCGTAACCCATCTCGGTGCGAAGCGTGTCGCGGGCGCCGAGACCGGCGGGCAGCCCGTCCCGCGCCGTGACCTGCTGCGTAGAGCGCGTCCCAGACGACGCCGGCGTCGTCCCACTTCGGGATGATCTCGTAGCCGTGCTCGCCGGTGTATCCGGTGCGGCACACGCGGACCGGACGCACCGTCCAGGTCGGCGTCGGCGAACGCCATGTACTCCATGTCCGGTGGGCAGACCGAGCGCGTCGAGCACCGTCGGGCGCCTTCGGCCCCTGCACGGCGAAGATCGCGTAGTCGCGATGCTGATCGGTCACCTCGACACCCTCCGGGGCCACGGCCTGCAGCGCCGCCACCACCGTCGGCGGTGTTGGCGGCGTTCGGGACCAGGAAGACCTCGTCGTCGCTCACGTAGGTAGGCGATCAGGTCGTCGATGACACCGCCCTGACTCGTTGCAGCACAGCGTGTACTGCGCCTTGCCCGGCGCGATCTTCCCCAGATCGTTGGTGAGGGTGGAGTTGACGCAGGTCGGCGGCACCCGGGCCGGCGACGAGCGCGTTGCCGAGGTGACTCGACGTCGAAGATGCCGACCGCGTCGCGAACGGCGTCGTGCTCGGCGACGGTGCTCGAGTACGAGACGGGCATGTTCCAGCCGCCGAATTCGGCGAAGGTGGCACCCGAGGGCTTCGTGACGGTCGGCGATCGGTCCGGCGAGGAGTTCAGTCATGGAGATAACCGTATCGCGCGCCGACGGATCCGCCGACCGTCCCAGCACCGTGCACCGCCTGTGGCAGAGTGGATCGGCGTGAGCAGCAACAGCATCATCAAGCGGCAGCGCGGTCCGGAGATCAGAACTGATCTCGGGCCTCGGCAAGAACGACGACGTCCTGGTCATCGGCCTGATCGCGGCCGAGAGTCCGACTCGGACGGCCGATGCGGGCCCGACACTGCTGCTCAGCGAGGATCTCCTCGACGACGCCTCCGCCGAGGCGATCGCCGCGGCACTGCGTGTCGCTGGAGGCCACCGGAGGCAAGGGTCAGGTCGTGCCTCGTTCCCGGCCCCCGATTCGCTGCCGGTACGCCGGTGGTGGTGGGTGTCGGCCTCGGATCGGCCGACAACGCCGATCCGCCGAGAACATCCGGGAGGCCGCCGGCACCGCGCTCCGCAGACTCGACGGCACCGGCACCATGGTGTCGTCGCTGAGCGTGCGCCGACGTGACCGCCGCGGCCCAGGGCTTCTACCTCGGCGCATACCGGTTCGACGCGTACCGCGGAGACCGCACCGGAGACGACCGCGCCGGCGACCGTGCACCTCGTGGTGCCGCAGAAGACCAAGCAGGCCCAGACCGACCTGGAGAGCGCGGTGATCGTCGCCGACGCCGTCGCCCTGGCCCGCGACTTCGTGAACACCCCGCCGAACGACCTCTGCCCGGGCGAGTTCGCCGATCGGGCGAAGACGGTGGCGAGCGCAGCCGGCCTGAAGGTGGAGATCCTCGACGAGAAGGCACTCGCCGACGGCGGCTACGGCGGCATCATCGGTGTCGGCCAGGGCAGTTCGCGGCCGCCGCGTCTGGTGCGCCTCACCTACGCGCCGCCGAAGGCGACCAAGAAGGTCGCGCTGGTCGGCAAGGGCATCACGTTCGACACCGGCGGCATCTCCATCAAGCCGGCCGCCGGCATGGACCACATGACCTCCGACATGGGTGGTGCCGCCGCGGTGATCGCCGCGACCGTCGCCGTCGCGCAGCTGGGCCTGAACGTCGCGGTCACCGCCACCGTCCCGATGGCCGAGAACATGCCGTCGGACACCGCGCAGCGACCCGGCGACGTCCTGCGCCAGTACGGCGGCAAGACCGTCGAAGTGCTCAACACCGATGCCGAGGGCCGGCTGATCCTGGCCGACGCCATCGTCCGGGCCTGCGAAGACGAGCCGGACTACCTGATCGACACCGCCACCCTGACCGGCGCGCAGATGGTGGCCCTGGGCACCCGGACGCCGGGTGTGCTCGGCACCGACGACTTCCGGGACCGGGTCGCGCAGATCTCCCAGGACATCGGCGAGCGGGGCTGGCCGATGCCGATGCCGGCCGAACTGCGCGCCGACCTCGATTCCCGGGTCGCCGACCTCGCGAACGTCACCAATCACCGGTGGGGCGGCATGCTGTCGGCGGCACTCTTCCTCCGCGAATTCGTGGCCGACGGCGTCGACTGGGCGCACCTCGATGTGGCCGGTCCCGCCTTCAACGCCGGCGGCCCCTGGGGGTACACGCAGAAGGGCGGCACGGGTGTCCCGGTGCGCACGCTCATCGCTGTCATCGAGGACATCGCCGCGGCCGATTGACCGTCCGCCGACCGGTCCTCGAGTCCGCCCTGAAAGAGCCTCGGCTAAGGGGTAGGGTCGGTCGCGAGGCACCGGCCGATCGGCCGACCCGCACGCCTGACGGTCGACGCCCCACCCGGCGCCCGCCGCCACCGGAACTTTTCAAGTCGATATAGGGAGCAACACACCATGGCCCACTCGGTCGAGATGCCCGCACTCGGTGAAAGCGTCACCGAGGGCACCGTCACCCAATGGCTGAAGCAGGAGGGTGACACCGTCGCGGTCGACGAGCCGCTGCTCGAGGTGTCCACCGACAAGGTCGACACCGAGATCCCCTCCCCGGTGGCCGGCGTGCTGATCAAGATCGTGGCCGCATGAGGACGACGTCGTCGAGGTCGGCGGCCAGCTCGCGCTGATCGGTGAGGAAGGCGAAGCCGCCGGTGACGCCGGCACCCGCCGCGGAGGCACCGCGCCGAGGCCGCGCCTGCCGCGGACGCTCCGCGCCGGAGACCGCCGCCGGAACCGGAGGCCGCCCCCGAGCCCGCCGACCCGCCGCCGAAGCAGCACCGGCCGCCGAGGCCACGTCCGCCGGCTCCTGCGGCCGGGCGGCAACGACGTGCTGATGCCCGAGCTCGGCGAGTCCGTCACCGAAGGCACCGTGACCAGCTGGCTCAAGCAGGTCGGCGACGCCGTCGCCGTCGACGAGCCGCTGGTGGAGGTCTCCACCGACAAGGTCGACACCGAGATCCCGTCGCCCGTACGCCGGCACTCTGGTGGAGATCGTCGCGACACCGACGACATCGTCGCCGGTGGGCGGTCGTCTCGCGGTGATCGGCGACGCCGGCGCCGCTCCGCCGCAGCCGCTCCGGCTGAGGCCGCTCCGGCCGCCGAGGCACCTGCCGCACCCGAGCCCGAACCGGCACCTGCGGCACCCGCACCGGCCGCACCGGCTCCGGCCGCACCGGCACCCGCTGCCGAAGCTCCCGCACCCGCTGCCGAAGCCCCGAAGGCCGACGCTCCCGCTGCCGAGGCTCCGAAGGCCGACGGCCCCAAGGACATGGAGTCGACCCCGTACGTCACTCCCCTCGTCCGCAAGCTCGCGGCGGAGAACAACGTCGATCTGGCGAGCGTGACCGGCACCGGCGTCGGTGGCCGTATCCGCAAGCAGGACGTCCTGGCCGCCGCCGACGCCGCGAAGGCCCCGGCCGCACGGCCGCCACCGCTCCTGCCCGAACCGGCCGCACCGAGCCCGCCCCAGGCGAGCCCGGAACTGGCCGCTCTGCGCGGTACCACCCAGCCGATCAACCGGATCCGTCAGATCACTGCGGCCAAGACCCGCGAGTCGCTGCAGAACTCGGCGCAGCTCACCCAGGTGCACGAGGTCGATATGACCACCATCGCGCACCTGCGTCAGCAGGCGAAGGCCTCGTTCAAGGCCACCGAGGGCGTCAACCTGACCTACCTGCCGTTCTTCGCGAAGGCCGTGGTGGAGGCGCTGAAGGCGCACCCGAACATCAACGCCTCGATCGACGAGGGCGCCAAGGAGATCACGTACCACGCGAACGTGCACCTGGGTATCGCCGTCGACACCGATCAGGGCCTGCTGTCGCCGGTGATCCACAACGCCGACGATCTGTCCCTGGCCGGACTGGCCAAGGCGATCAACGACATCGCCGACCGTGCGCGCAGCGGCAACCTGAAGCCCGATGAGCTGGCCGGCGGCACCTTCACCATCACCAACATCGGTTCCAACGGCGCCCTGTTCGACACCCCGATCCTGGTGCCGCCGCAGGCCGCGATGCTGGGCACCGGTGCCATCGTGAAGCGGGCGACCGTGCTGACCGCCGACGACGGCACCGAGTCGATCGCGTCGCGGTCGATGTGCTTCCTGCCGCTGACCTACGACCATCGCTTGATCGACGGTGCCGACGCCGGACGTTTCATGACGACGGTGCGCCAGCGCCTGGAAGGCGGCGAGTTCGCCGCCGATCTCGGCCTGTAAGTCCGGGACTGCGATGCGAGTCGCGATCGCCGGGAGTCACGGTCTGATCGGTTCGGCGCTGATCGACGCCCTCACGGCCTCGGGGCACGAGGTGGTGCGCCTGGTCCGCGGCGGCCCGTCCGGCCCGAATCGAGGTCCACTGGGATCCGGAGGGCGCGGGTCTCCCGCCGGGCGCCCTCGACGGTGTGGACGCCGTCGTCGGACTCGGCGGCGTCGAGCATTGGCTCCGGCCGCTGGAGTGCCGCCTTCAAGCAGCAGCTGCGCGACTCGCGGATCATCCCCACCGAGGTGCTCGCCGAAGGGGTGGAGCGCAGCGGTGTCCCGGTGTTCGTCAGCGCGAGCGCCACCGGCTTCTACGGCGACACCGGCCAGCACGCCGTCACTGAGTCCGCCCCGAGGGCACGGGCTTCCTGGCCGACCTGGCGGCGGACTGGGAGGCCGCGGCGGGAGCGGCGTCCAGCGCTCGGGTCGTCAGCCTGCGCACGGCGCCCGTGCTCGCCCGCGACGGCGGTCTACTGGACCGGCTGCGCACGATCCAGGATTGGGCTGGGCGGCTCGATGGGCTCGGGCAGAGCAGTTCTTCTCGTGGATCTCACTGCTGACGAGGTCGGGGCGATCACCCGTGCACTCACAGATTCCACGGTGAGCGGTCCGATCAATCTGTCCGCGCCGCAGCAGGTGCACTATTCGGAGTTCAACACTCTCCTCGGCAAACAGCTGCACCGGCCGTCTCTCTTCCGGGTGCCCGGCCCCGTCGCGAAGCTGGCCGGCGGCGAGATGGCGCAGGAGCTGATCATCGTCTCCTCCGGGTGGAACCGGCCGCGTTGACCGGCAGCGGGTTCGTCTTCGAGCACCCGACCCTCGCGCAGGCCCTGGAGTACACCGATGGCTAGCAGCGGCGGTGCCCGACTCGACACTCACCGATCGAGATCCGGCAGATGGGCGTCGTCGACTACGAGCACGCCTACGACTTGCAACATTCCCTGGCGGCGCAGCGGGCGTCCGGGGAACTCGACCACGACGTGCTCCTGCTTCTGGAGCACCCGTCGGTCTACACCGCGGGCAAGCGCACCGAGGAAGCGGACCGGCCCACCGACGGCAGCCGCGTGATCGACGTCGACCGCGGCGGCCGGATCACTTGGCATGGCCCCGGGCAGCTGGTCGGCTACCCGATCATGCAAGCTGGCCGAGCCGCTGGACGTGGTCGACTACGTGCGCCGGATCGAGGAGGCGCTGATCCGGTCTGCGCGGATCTGGGACTGCAGTGCAGGCCGCGTCGACGGACGATCCGGGGTGTGGGTATCGACGACAGGGCGAGCGCAAACTCGGGCCGATCGGGATCCGAGTGTCACGAGGTGTCGCACTGCACGGGTTCGCACTCAACGTGGATCCGGACCTGTCAGTGTTCTCGGCGATCGTGCCGTGCGGGATCGCGCGACGCCGGTGTCACCTCGCTGTCAGCGGAGGTGGGACGGAACATTGCGGTGAACGGACGTCCTGGATGCGGTGGCCGGTCACCTGCAGGAATGCCTGCCGACGATCCTGTCGCGCGTAGGATCGGTCCAGTGACCGCCCAGCCCGAAGGCCGTAAGCTGCTCCGCATCGAGGTGCGCAACGCCGAGACGCCGATCGAGCGCAAGCCGAAGTGGATCAAGACGCGCGCGACGGATGGGTCCGGAGTATACGGAGCTGAAGGGCCTGGTCCGTAAGGCGAAGGTCTGCACACGGTGTGCGAAGAGGCCGGCTGCCCCAACATCTACGAGTGCTGGGAAGACCGCGAGGCCACCTTCCTGATCGGCGGCGAACAGTGCACCCGCCGCTGCGACTTCTGCCAGATCGACACCGGTAAGCCCGCTGCCGCTCGACCGCGATGAGCCGCGTCGGGTCGCCGAGTCGGTGCAGGCCGATGGGTCTGCGCTACTCGACCATCACCGGTGTGGCCCGCGACGATCTGCCCGACGAGCGGTGTATGGCTGTACGCCGAGACGGTCCGCGCAGATCCATGAACTCAACCCGGGCACCGGTGTCGAGATGCTGATCCCCGACTTCCACGCCAAACCGGATCTGCTGGCCGAGGTCTTCGACGTCGCGTCCCGAGGTCCTGGCCCACAACCTCGAGACGGTGCCCCGCATCTTCAAGCGGATCCGTCCGGCGTTCCGCTACGACCGTTCGCTAGACGTGCTCACCCAGGCCCGCGACTTCGGGTCTGGTCACCAAGTCGAATCTGATCCTCGGCATGGGTGAGACGCCGGAGGAGATCCGCGAGGCGATGCGCGACCTGCACGACGCCGGTTGCGACATTGTCACCATCACGCAGTACCTGCGGCCCTCCCCGCGTCACCACCCGGTCGAGCGGTGGGTGCAGCCCGGAGGAGTTCGTCGAGCATGTCGCGAGTACGCGCGAGGAACTCGGTTTCGCCGGTGTGATGGCCGGTCCGCTGGTGCGGTCGTCGTACCGCGCCGGACGCCTGTACGCGCAGGCGATGGCCCACCACGGGCGGGAACTGGATCCGGCGATGGCGCATCTCGCCGACGAGGGCAGCACCGCGCAGGAAGCGTCCTCACTGCTCGAGCGTCTCGCGCGCTGAGCCGGGATTCGTCAGCCGGAGACTCACGCATCCGGTACTGCGCCCGCCCCGTAGACTGATCGGCATGGCGAAGGCGACAGACCCCAGAAGGAAGCCAAGGAGGCGGCCAAGGCCGCCCGCAAGGCACAGAGCAAGGAACGCCGTTCACAGATGTGGCAGGCGTTCCAGATGCAGCGCAAGGACGACAAGGCGCTCATCCCGCTGATGCTGGCGGCGGTGATCGGCTCCATCGCCGTGTTCACCGGCCTCGGTTTCCTGTTCGGCGGTATCGGCCTGTGGTTCATGATCCTGACCGGTGTGCTGGTCGGCGTCATGCTCGCGTTCATCATCTTCGGGCGCCGCGTCTCCAGTTCGGTGTACAAGAAGGCCGAGGGCCAGCCCGGCGCCGCCGGCTGGGCGCTGGGCAACATGCGCGGCCAGTGGCGTGTCCAGCAGGCCGTCGCCGGCACCACCAACCTCGACGCCGTGCACCGCGTGATCGGTAAGCCCGGGCATCGTGCTGGTCGGCGAGGGCAACGCGAACCGGGTGAAGCCGCTGCTCGCGCAGACCAAGAAGAAGACGGCCCGCGTGGTCGGCGACACCCCGATCTACGAGGTGGTGGTCGGCAACGACGACGGCCAGGTGCCGCTCGGCAAGCTCGAGAAGCACATCAAGAAGCTGCCCGGCAACATCGACCGCAAGCAGATGGAGGCCCTCGAAGGCCGGCTGAACGCTCTGGCCAGCAAGGGTCAGGCCGGTGCCGCGCTCCCGAAGGGTCCGATGCCGCAGGGTGCCAAGACCCGCAACATGCAGCGCACCGCCCGCCGCCGCGCCGGCTAGGACTTTCACCACGTCGATACGCACTCACCCCCGATCCTCCCGGATCGGGGGTGAGTGTCCGTTCGGAGCGGAACATTCACTGAAACCATGTCCGCACATTTCAGATAATGTCATTATTTGGAGGATGTCTCACCGGGACGGAGACCCGAAGAATGTGTCGAAACCTGCGACCGCACACCCTGTCCACCCTCGCAATCCTGATAGCCCTGGCCCTTCTCGGCGTGGTTGCACCGCCGAGCATGCCAGGCGGCACCGGCCCCCACCGGCGAGGCTTTCTACCGTCCACCATCGCCGCTTCCAGGCGAACAGGCCGGCGACCTGATCCGCACACAGCCGTTCACCATGCCCCTGACGGTGCCGAGCACCGGCGGCCCGATCCCCGGCAAAGCCACCCGGATCATGTACCGCAGCACCGATACCCATGGAAGGCCGACCGCGGTCACCGGAACCTACTTCGAGCCGACTCAGGACTGGAAGGGCCCCGGCCAGCGGCCCCTCATCACGGTGGCCCCCGGCACCCAGGGACAGGGTGACCAGTGCGCGCCTTCGAAGTTGTTCGGCCAGATCCTCCACTACCGATTCCCCATCGACCTGATGCTCGAGTACGAGATCGCCAGCGTCTACACGTTGCTCGCTCAGGGCATCGCCGTCGTGATGACCGACTACCACGGTCTGGGCACCCCCGCTGTGCACGACTACCTGAATCGCGAAGCCCAGGGCCACGCTGTCCTGGATGCGCTGCGCGCCGCAATCACGATGACCGGCCACACCGGACCGACCGGCATCTTCGGGTACTCCCAGGGCGGCGCAGCCGCCGGTTCGGCCGCAGAGCTGCAGGGCACCTACGCACCGGAACTCGACGTCGTCGGCTCGTACGTGGGTGCGCCTCCTGCCGACCTGCGCAAGACGCTCGCCACCTCACCGGTCGTCAGCGGCCTAGTACCCGGATACGTCGGCGGCTTCGCTCTCGGCCTGGTCGCCTACGTCTCCAACGGCATGATGGCCGACTACCCGGAACTCCGCGAAGAGTTCAACAAGGAGTTGAACGCTTACGGCAAGACCTGGATGCGGCAGTTGTCGCACATGTGCATCATCGAGACCGTCCCGAACGGCATGTTCCGGTCAGAGCGATCGATGACCAAGACCGGAAAATCAGTCGCCGAGGTCCTGAACAGCAACGAAAAGCTGAAGGAAGCGATCGACGCGCAGCGTCTCGGATCCTTGAAGCCGGCCGCACCGGTCTTTCTCGTGTCCGGACGCAACGACGACGTGATCCCCTACGGTCAGGTTCGCGATCTGGCGAAGGACTGGTGCGGTCTGGGCGCGACCGTCGAACTCGAGGACACCGCCTGGATCCCGCCGTTCTTCCCGTACACCGCAGCCGGACACCTTCTACCGATGATGCCTGCACTCCTGCAGGCCTCAGAATGGTTCAAGAACCGGCTGGCCGGCAAGCCTGCGCCGTCGAACTGCGCCCATCTGCCCTGACCGGAACCGTCACCCGGCCGCAGTGTCATCGCCGCCGGGCAGCAGCAGGCGGATAGCAGCGAACAGCGAATCCGCATTGACCCGCGGATCGATGACACGGCGGACAGCGATACCGAAAGCGAGGTTCACGATCATCTCGGCGACACTGTCGGCACTGATCGGGCCGTCAGCGGGAAGCGGCAACTGCTGCGCGATGATCGCGCCGATGCCGCCGACGGCAGCGCGGTTGCGGTCGCCTTCGACGCTGACGAGGTTCTCATCGTCACGAATGGCGAGGGCGAACTCCAGCTCGAGGCGCGGCCATCCGGAGTCGAGGACCCGATTGCTCCATGCCTGCAGAGCGTCGACGGTGTCTGCGCCGATGGGGCTGGACATCAGCCCGTTCACTTCTTCCTGAACTTCGGCCTGCAGGTCGGCGAGCACTTCGAGCGTGAGCGCGGCCTTGCTGCCGAAGTTGGAGTAGAAGGCACCGGTAGTGAACCCGGCCGCGTCGGCGATCGCGGCGACCGATGTCGCCGGGTAACCGGCGTCGAGCAGGAGGCTGCGTCCGGCTTCCTTGAGGAGACGACGGGTCTCCGCCTGGGCCTCAGCGCGCGACGTCGGACTGCTCACGCTGTAGACCATACCCAGACACTTGCGTCGGCCATTTCAGATAGTACCGTTATCTGAAACGGTCGACCGAAGGCAGGAACGATGAGCGACACGAGACTCGACGAGCGGCTGGCCCTGGCAGTCATCGGGCCTCCGATGGAGTACGACGACGACCGGCTCCGCAAGACGGTCGACGGCAAGGTGGTGGTGGTGACAGGCGCCTCGTTCGGTCAGGGCGAGGCCACCGCACGACTACTCGCCGCCAACGGCGCGATCGTCGTGATGGCCGCGCGCACGCTCCCCCGCCTGAAGGCGATCGCAGCAGAGATCACGAGGTCGGGTGGCGTCGCCTACGCCTATCCCCTGGATCTGTGCGACACGAACGCCGTCGATGCTCCTTCGCCGAGAAGATTCTCCACGACCACGGCCGCGTCGATGTACTCGTGCTCAACGCCGGCAAATCGCTTCGCCGCTCGGTCTTCCGCAGCGCCCTACGCCCGCAGGACATGGAGTCGATGGTCGGCGTCAACTTCATCGGCCCCATGCGACTGACACTGGATCTGCTGCCCGCCATGCGCGAACAGGGCGGTGCGCACATCGTGAACATCGCCAGCGCTGGAGTTCAGATGCCCGACCGCTCCACGGTGGGGCTTCTATATCGCCTGCAAGGACGGATTCGATCGCTGGCTGCGTTCGGTCGCGATGGAGTCCAAGCGATATGGAATCACCGTGACGAGCCTGTACGCCGGCCACATCAAGAGCCGGATGGTCGCCACCGGATGGGTCTCGATGTCGCCCGGTCACACACCCGCGCAGGCGGCCCGCACCGTCGCCTACGCGATCACTCACCGGCCCCGCACAATGCATCCGCGCGGCTTCACCGCCCTGAGTGTGGCACGGACCGCTCTGGCTGCCCCGTTGGAGATCGTATTGTCGATCTTCGATCGTCAGGCCGGTGAGACCGCCGCCTCAGACGCGGCCTGGGCTGCGGCCACGGCCAAGCCGGGCGTAGCGCCGGTAACCGAACGCGTGCACCCGTGAGTACGCAGTCCGCATACAGCGGCGACGGCAAGCAGTGGCTGAGGGCCGCCGGATCAATTCTCGTCTCGGGCGTGATGAAGCCGCCCGGTCCGCGTACTGCTGTCCGGCTCGCCAGATCCGCAATGCGCTTCGGCGCCACCCCGGCAACACTGCTCGCCATCTCCGCGGCCCGCTACCCCGATGCGCGATGCGGTGATCGACGAATGGGGCTCGCTCACCTACCGCGAAGTGATGGAAGCGTCAGGCGCGGTGTCGTCCTACATTCGCCGCACCGGCTGTGGTCGCGGCGGTTCCGTCGGGCATTTTGTGCCGCAACCATCGGGGTTTTCTGGTGGCGCTGGCGGCCGCGGCCCAGACCGGTGCAGACATCGTGTCGATCAACACCGAGGTTCCGGCGCAGCAATTGGATGCACTTCTCGCTCGGCACCGCCCGGATGTACTGATCCATGACAGCGAGTTCTCCGGTGCGATCGCCGCGTCGGACTGGTCGGGTACGGCGATTCTCGCCGACCCGGACGCGGCCGACGGTTCGCTGTGGTCGATTCTCCGGAATCCACCGCGTCCCGTCTCCCCAAGTCGCCTGTCCGGTAAGTTCGTTCTGCTCACCTCGGGCACCACGGGCCTGGCCAAAGGCGTGCCCCGCAAGGTCTCGATGTGGGGCATTTTGCAGGTGACCGCCACCGGGGTATCGCACGTCGATCTGCGGCCCGGCGACGTCGCCTACGTGGGGCCGCCGTTCTTTCACGGATTCGGTCTCCTCGGCTGCCTGGGGGTTGTGGCGATCGGCGGCACCGTCGTCTGCCGCCGCAGATTCGACGCCGCACAGATGCTCGATGACATGCATCGTCGCCACGTGAACGTGCTGATCGCCGTCCCGGTGATGTTGCAGCGGCTGGTGGCGCTCCCCGATCTGGAGGAGAAGGCGAAGGGCCTGCGCCTGCGGGTCGCCCTGACGGGTGCCGCGCCCATCACCACCGCCACCGTCCGCGCCTTCCAGAAGGTGTTCGGAAACATCCTGGTGAACGGCTACGGGTCCACCGAGGCCGGGATCGTGTCGATCGCCTCACCGTCCGATCTCGCCCAGGCGCCCGGTTCCGCAGGCCGCCCCGGCTTGGGCGTGTCCATCCGGATCGTCGGCGACGACGGCATTCCGGTCCCTATCGGGAGTAGTGGCCGCATCGTGGTGCGCGGCCCACTCGACTATGACGGGTACACCCCCGATCAGGCGATGAAGGTGTCCGCGAAGTCGATCATCGATGGGCATGTCGACACCGGAGACCTCGGTCATTTCGATCACGACGGCCTGCTGTTCATCGATGGGCGTTCCGACGACATGGTGGTCTCCGGCGGAGAGAACATCTTCCCGCGCGAGGTGGAGGACGCATTGACCTCTCACCCGGAGATCGATGACGCCGTAGCGCTGGGGGTGGACGACGCCGAGTACGGCCAGGTGCTGAACGCCTACGTGGTATCCGGTCGCGACTTGAGCGTCGACGAGATCAAGGCGCACCTCCGGACCCGGCTGGAGCGTTACAAAGTGCCGAAGGCGTTCATCCGGATCGATGCGGTGCCGCGCAACGCCTCCGGAAAGGTGTTGCGCAGCGACCTCCCCGGCACGCAGTGAACCGCGACAGTCATCCCGCCCCATCACCCGGTTCAGGGCGTCTGGTCTCGTTTCGCCCCGCATCGGTTCGCCTGTTCCCGGGCGTCGGACTGCCCGGCCGCGCCTGGCACTATCCGATACACGACGACGTCGGCTGTCGGCGAGCTGATCGAAGTCAGCGGCACGGTGATCGTGCCGACCGAACTGCCGTCGACGGCGCTGATCGGGTACGCGGTGGGTAGTCAGGGCCTCGCGCCGCATGTGGCGGCACTCTCCCGGCAACTGCAGGTGGGACTGGGAGTATGAGGCGATCTCGCTGAAAGCGATGCTCCGTCGCGGGTGGACAATGGCCCTCCCCGACTATCCGGGCCTGGGCGACGACAGTGGAACGGTCCACCCGTACGTCGTCGGACGTGCGTTGGGGCCGGCCCTGCTGGACTGTGTGCGCGCCGCACGCCAGTTGCCGGTGGCCGGTCTCGCGTGAACTTCCCGGTGGCCGTCTGCGGCTACTCCGAAGGAGGTTGCGCTGCCGGCTGGGCTCTACAGTTGCAGCCCTTCTACGCCCCTGATCTACCGATCGTCGCAGGTGCTGCCGGCGGTGTTCCAGCCGACCTCACCAGGCCCTCTACAGCTTCCACCGGCGCAGCGCCTTCTCGTTTCTGCTGTTCTACGCCGCCCTTCGGACTCGACTCCGCCTACCCCGAAATCGATCTCAAGGTTCCTGAATCGCCGCAGGTCGGCGCCTCCGCGACTTCTATTCTGAGACGACCTGTTGTTCGCTATCCCGGCAGGATTCCTGTTGTCGGGCTGGCGAACCGAGTCCCATTGCGACGCATTTCTCGCCGTTCGACGATCCTGTGTTCCGACGCCGCGTCGACGAGAACCGGCTCGGCGCGACCGCACCAGGCGTGCCCGTGCTGGTCGGCGCGGCCACCCACGATCAGGCCATACCCTTTTCGCAGGTGAAGACTCTCGCCGACGACTGGCGCTCAGCCGGCGGCGACGTCGAGTTCACTGCGCTCCGGTCACCGAGCACGCGACCGGTGGCGTCGCCTTCTATCGCCGCGCGTACCGGTTCCTCGACAAACATCTATCGGCGACTGCGACGACTGCCACTGCAGCGTCGTCGCCTTCATCGAGCGGTTGAGGTCACCGTCTGCGACTTGGACCGGAAGTCCTGCGGGTCCGGCTTCGAAAGCATGCGGATCATCTGCTTGCGGTCGAACGGGAACAGGTCGATGTGGCCGGATTCGGTGAAGTACCAGGAGTTGCAGCCGGTGTTCCACACCGTCGGGCCCATCGCCTGCTCCACCTGTCGGTAGAACTCGTCGGTGGCCTCCTCGGTGACCTCCACGCGATCGACGTCGCCGCGGCGCCACTTCTGCAGCCACTGGGCGATGTACTTCGCGGTCAGCTCCGCCGAGAACTGCAAGAGATCGATCCGGTCGGCGAATTGGGGCCGAGCACGGTGAACAGGTTCGGGAAGCCCGGGATCGCCGTCATCCGGTAGGCGCGCGGCCCGTCGGCCCAGGCGTCGTCGAGTTTGACGCCGTCGCGGCCGGCGATCCGCATGGGTCGCATGTAGTCGTGCGCCCGGAATCCGGTGGCGAGCACGATCATGTCGACCTCGTGCTCGGTGCCGTCGGCGGTGACGATGCCGGTCGGGGTGATCTTCTCGATGCCGTCGGTGACCAGTTCCGCATTCGGCTGCTGCAGGGCGCGGTAGTACGTCCCGGAGACGACCTGCCGCTTGCATAGCGGCTGGTAGTCGGGGGTCAGCTGCTTCCGCAGCCGCTTGTCACGGACCTGCGCCCGCAACGACAGGTTGGCGTACTGCTGCACGGCCTTGCGGCGCCACGAAGGGTGCAGGACGACGTCGGCGAAGATGCCTGAGCCCCACAGGAAACCCTTGTAGATCTCCCTGTGCACCTTCGGCAGTCTGCCGAGCACGGTCGCGGTGCCCGGGACCTGCGGCAGCTTCATCGGCGCCCACAGCACCCACTGCGGCGAACGCACGAAATGAGTGAGCTTCTCGGCACCCGGCTGCAGCGCGGACACCACCTGCACGCCGGTCGAGCCGGTGCCCAGCACGGCGATCCTCTTGCCGTCGGTCACCAGGTCGTCGTCCCAGCGGGCCGTGTGCACCACCGGACCGTCGAACGAGTCGAGTCCCTCGATGTCCGGGATCGCCGGGTTCTCCAGCACACCGGTCGCGCACAGGACGAAGTCGGCGACGATCTGTTCGCCGTCGGCGGTCGCGAGGGTCCACTCCCCCGTCGCGTCGTCGAACTCGGCAGAGGTGACCTCCACGTTGCAGCGGATCAGGTGGTCCAGGCCCAGCTCGTTGACCACGTCGCGGTGATATCTCTGGATCTCACTGCCGTCGGCCCACAGTTTGGACCAGTCGGCCTTCGGCGCGAATCCGAACTGGTAGATCTGCGACGGCACGTCGCAGGTCAGTCCCGGATACCGGTTCCAGTACCAGACACCGCCCACGTCGGCGCCCTTCTCCAGGACGGTGACGTCGGTGAAGCCGACCTCGGTGAGCACGTGCGCCGCGGTGATCCCGGCAATGCCGGCACCGATGACGACGATGCGCGGTTCCCGCCGGCTGATCGCGCACTCTCCTTCTCGAGGGCTGCGGCCACGGTGGTTCGCGTGCTCTGCAGAGAGCTGTCGAACGCGGCGGCGCGGCGGTTCTTGTTCATGAAGTTGGCGCCGAGCGCGCCCAACTCGTCGGCGGTCGGCGAGATGACGACGACGGAGGTACCGCGGTCGCGCACGTCGGCCACCTCCTTGCGAAGGACCGCCGACATCGGCTTGCGCAACAGCGTCGACTCGGCGAGGCCACCGAGGCCCGGACCGCGGACGTCGTCGAGGCCGGCCATCGACGCGATGACGTAGATCGTGTCGGCCTCGTCCGCGCCGATCAGGTCCACCGAAGCGGTGGAGGCGGCGCCGCCGTCGTAGTAGTCGTGCCCAGCGATGGAGACCATGGGCATCGAGCCGGGAATTCCCCACGACGCCCGCAGAGCCTGGCTCAGCGTGGCCGCCGAACTGAGCGACGGATTGTCCGTGGCTTCACCGGGACCGGTGAACGCGATGCGGGTGTGATCGTCGGGGCGGTACGCGACCAGGCGGATGCCACGATGGTCCACCCAGCGGGTTGTGGGGTCGGCGACCGAGGTCGCCAGCCGGTCCAGCCAGCCCGCGTCTCCGCGACCCTTCGGCGCGATGCCGACCAGCGGGGCGTGACCGCCGCGCCGGGTCAGTGTGCGCAGGTTCGGGACACCGAGAGCCGGGATCGGCGGCAGTGACGGCGGGGTGTCGGCCAGGTGCGCGGCGAGCCGCGGATCGACCGGCTTGCCGAGCTGCATGTCCAGCAGGTCCTGCGTGGAGAAGCCCGCGCCCAGCATGGTGGCGATCTCCGAACCGGCCGAAGTGCCCTGAATGATGCCGGCGTCGCGCGGATCCCAGTCCAGTTCCTGCGCCAGCGAATGCAGCGCGGCCATCGACCACGCACCGCCGATGGTGCCGCCGCAGCCGATGGCGAGAGCGATCCGGCTCATCGGGTGACCTTGGCCTTCGCTGCGGCGCGACTGCGCAGTTCACTGGAGGCGTTGTGATCGGCGTGCCGGCCGATGCGCTCGAGATAGGCCTTGCGGCCGACAGGGTCGAGGGCCATCGCCTGATCGTGGCCGATGAGCCGCCGGGCGAAACGCTCGACGGTCTCCGGTACGAAGGCCTCCACCAGGTCCCAGGCCGTGGAGCACCCAGGTCGGTGACGACGTCCGTGCCGCCCGCGTGGTGAGGGTGCCGCAGCACCTGCTCGGCCACCTGCTCGGGGTCGACCGTCGGCAGCACCGTCAGGTCGGCACCCGACGACAGCTCGGTCCGCACGGCCGACGGCATGATCGCCGACACGGTCACCCCGGTGCCGTCGTATTCGCGACGGGCGGCCAGCGACGCACCGAGCGCGGCGAACTTGCTGGTGTTGTAGGTGACCATGCCCGGCAGCGGCAGGATTCCCGGCCATCGACGAGACGTTCACCACGTGCCCGCGACCGGCCTTCAGCATGGCGGGTAGCACCTGGTGCATACCGTTGGGCACACCGCGGACGTTGACGTCGAGCATCAGGTCGGTGGTGGCTTCCGGCTCGTCGACGAACGGGCCGACCGGCATCACGCCCGCATTGTTGACCAGGACATCAATGCGGCCGTGTTCGGCGAGGACCTCGTCGACGAAGAGCCTCCACGATTCGCGATCGGTGACGTCGAGACGGCGGGCGACCGCGTTCGGGATCCGTTCGGCCGTGGCCTTGGCGACGTCCTCGTCAAGGTCGCCGATCCACACGGTGGAACCCTTCGAGGCGAAGAGCTTCGCGGTCTGCTCGCCGATGCCGCGGGCGCCGCCGGTGATCACGACGACTGCGTCCGCGGGATCGATGTGAGGCACGTTCTTCAGGTAACCAATGCGGGAGGTGACGGCGCGTGTGGCCGAGCCGAGGATGTCCGTGTCCGAGAAGGTCCGTTCGTCGAGTACAGGTCGCTTCCGGCTCCCGAGTGTGGTGCCGGTCTCACCCAGAGTCTGATTCACATACCGTCAGTATGTCAATACTCGTGGTATCTGAATGTAGAGTCGGGGTCATGACCGCCCGGTTGACCCGCGCCGAACAACGCGCCCAGACTCACGCCGAGCTGCTGAAGACGGCCCGCGCCGAGTTCCTGCGCAACGGATATGCGGCCACCAGCCTCGACCGGGTGGCCGACGTCGCCGGCTACTCCAAGGGTGCTGTCTACTCGAACTTCACCGACAAACCCGCACTCTGCCAGGCCGTCCTCACCGACATCCGCGACGAGAAGTTCGGAGAGGTCGCCGCCATCACCGACTCCTCCGACGACCTGGAAGAGATCGTCGACGCCGTCAGCGACTGGATCCGCGCCACCGTCGGCGACGTCGAATGGACGTCCCTGGAACTCGAGTTCAGTGCTCTCGCCCGCACCGATCCGACCGTCCGCGCCATGACCGTGGAGTCACGCCGCCAGATCAGCGACGCGATCGCCGGCCTCATCGAGCACGTATTCGGCGATCCGGCACAAATCGCCGGCGACCTGCTCCCCGACGCGCACGAACTCGCCGACCTGGCGTTGAGCACGGGGATCGGCATGGGTATCAGCCGCGCCTTCGACCCGACCGTCTCCCTCGAACCGGGGTTGTCCGCCCTCAAGACGATGGCCGGACTGCTGTCCGCGTTCCGCGGCATGTCCGACGACGCCTGACGAGAGCCACGGGAACGAACCCGTTCAGCGGGTACGCAGGATCGCAGTGCCGGTGGCGCGGTCGTGCATGGCCCGACCGTTGTAGTCGTTGATCAGAGCAGGCACCGGGAACGGGATCAGCAACTGACGGACCAGCGCCCGGACCGGACCGACGGCGGCGCGCGGCTCCGTGCCCGCAGCCTCCGCCGCACCCCGCTGCGCACCCAGGTCCACCCGCGCCACACGTGTCCCGACCGCCCACTGGCCCGGCGTGAACCCGAACAGGGAGACCGCGACCAGACCGATCGCGAACCACACGCCCAGAACCACCAGCCCCAGCCACGGGGAATTCAGCGGTACGAACGCCAACGAGATGGCCGTACGCCAGCAACCAGTCGACCAGCAGACCGAGGACCCGCACCCAGCCCCCGGCGATGGAACCGGGTCCGGACTGGGGCAGACCGAGATCCTGGCCCCGGTATTCGGAGTCCTCACCGCCGCGATACGGGCCGGTCAGCCACGTTCCGGCCGCCTCACGAAGCGTCGCCGCCACCGAATCGCGGTTTTTGTCGGAGAACGGGCCGTCCGGGGTGCTGGTCGTGCCGTCGATTCTATGTGCCCTGGTGAACGCGGTGACGCCCTGGTGATTCCTACGAACCCGGCTATGTCATCGCAACATGAAAGTCTGTCGTGTAACACGCGGGAAACATTAGGGTGATTCTCGGGCAACCTCGCTTCCCTAGAGGTGCTGTTCGGATTCTATCGTGTTTCCCTACGG
>JASGHE010000004.1:0-279470 GCA_047602475.1 Gemmatales bacterium
CTTTTGACCTGTGTAGTACAATACTACTTTACATTTTCTATTGTCAGTGTATTCTACTTCGACATTACCAAGAATAATCCATGCTGTTGCTGGCTCTTGCTTTGTGTCTATCTTTCTTTTTTTTATCAATGTTGACATTACAATAATGTGATAGTCAGGCTCTACCACACACTCGATTTTTTCATCAGGAGTTTTGTAACTTGACAAAAGGCGAGCTCTGATCGGTTCTGCCAAATGAATTGAGAACTTCATGCTCTTGATCGATGGCTTGGCAGTTGATTCTCTATCCGTTTGCAAATAAAAACTCAGGAACGCGATTTGAATGCAAACACAAAAGCTGACCAGCCATTTAGAAATACACATTCTAGCTTCCCCCTATGGTTTACGGATTAGCACAGCAATATTTCCCAGTACACCCTGTCTTACAGTATGGATATGATGTTTCACTGCAATCCGTACACGCACATACACGGTGCCCAATTTTCTGCGCTATCGCTTTTAAGCATTTCCCAAAATACTCTGTGTTCATATCAGCTCTCAGTTGTTGGCATGACCCTAATGTCAAATAGCCAGAAGCTGACATTAGATCCTTAAAGCAATTTAGTGTTTTCTCATAGCCGCCATTGAAAATGATGCCACCTTCCTTGTTCACAAAACAAGCTAACTTTGTCTCAGAAAAACCAACTCCACCTGCTACACCATGGCCGGCTATCGTAAGTCTATCACATTTGCACTTCTTTTTACTAAATTCATTCTTCATGTCTTCACATACAGTATCAAGAGTATCCTTGTTAAAATATATCCTGTTTTTTGTGAAACACCATGGCCCTTCACATTTGAAATCTTTCTCAAGAAGGGTGCCGATCGACAGAAAACATTTGCACAGTACTGAATTATTGAAAGCAGGAGACCCTATATCCAGTGGAACAGGAGCGTTAGCATCAGGTCCACATTCTATCGGTGATTTATCTGCTGTAGGCTGCGTATCATCTAGAGCTATCAATGAGATATACCTTCGAGCTGCTTGACCATTTAGTGAGTACCCTAATAAAGAAGAATATACAATCGATAAGTAGACATAGTAGTTGTATGACACAATACTGTACGCATTCAGTAGACCAAGGTATCTGAACGGATTGATCGTCGTTCCATTAGTTGCAACTTTCACTCCAAGCGCCCTATACAGATAGGAATCCGTCACCGTACCACTGTTGTCAGTTAGATTAGTAACCGACCCTGGCGAGTCAGCATGATAGAAACTTGTCACAGACCTCCGCTGACTGAGCACGCTCCCATAGGTCGTCGGCTCGTGGCTGTAAATCGCTTGGGTTGCATTCGCAGCATCGGTTTCAACTAGGTAAATCTGCCCATCCCAGATGATCTTGCTGGTGACCGCCGCCGGTTCTTCCGCCATGATTCGCAGATTATCGCACTTGTAGGTGTAGGTGCTGCGGTCACTGGGCCGCAACACCTGTGTCATCCGATTCTCACCATCCCAGACATTAGTCGTTCTCGTTAATGTAGGCAATAACTGCAACGTCTGATTTCCATTGTTATCATAACTGAACGTAGTTCTTCCCGTGCCATCCACAAGCCAATTCAACTGATTGGCCACGTCGCAGGAATAGGTGGTCCTTGCCCCCGAATCGACCATGGCCTTCCGATTCTGCGAAACATCATAAATGTAAGTCACATCATAAGAATTTGCCCCGGAGCGTCGTTCCCGAGTCAATTGATAAGTTGGATCGTAACTCCATGTCACACGGTCTGCATTGGCCTCAATCACCCGTGTCTTATTCTGCGTGTTGTCGTAGGCATAGTCATAGCGTGAGACGTAACTGCTGTCAGCTTTGACATTGGCCAGAATCGTCAATCGATCAGCATTGTCATAAGTCATACTGGCCCGAACTCGATTAGCCAACTTGGTGAGAGTACGTCGATCAATGACATCATAGCTGAAGGTGCTGCGTTCGCTTTGCGGATTGCAGACTGGTGATGCGTCCAGCTTCATCGTAATAGTAGCTAAACCTGCCGTTATCGGGATCCCGCATCGTGATGTGCTGGCTAACCGCATCGTAGCCATAGGTAATTCGCTTTGCGAAACTATCCACAGCCAATGTCTGTCGTCCCACCGCATCGAAGCTGTAGGTATATCGTCCTGTCCAGTCTTGTTTTCTCATTCGTTGTCCCACAGCGTCGTAAACCTGAGTAACTCGGGTCAGGTCCTGATACTTCCAGCCGGTTTTCTTGCCTTCTACATCGTAGAAGTAAGTGGTTCGCAGGTTTCTTCCGTCAATGCGGAGCGTCTGCTGACCAGCAATATCATATCCATAAGTGGTACGCCGCTGCAAGGCATCCATGACATATAATTGGCGTCCGTTGGCATCGTATGCGAAGCTCGTCCGATTCGCCTTTCCATCCACCAGGGCCGTTCTTTGGCTTGCCCGGTCGTAAACCGTGGTCACCCGGACGTTAAGTGCATTCAGCGATGCCACACTACGGCCAGCCGCGTCATAGATGGTTGTTGTACGATTATTGTTGGCATCCTGCACCGCCAATTGCCGGCCTGCATTATCATAGATGTAGCTGGTTCGAAACTGTAGTGGATTGATAGTCACCGTCGTCTTCCCGGCGGCATCGTATAACTGCGTCGTGATATTGTTTAGAGCATTCGTAATGCTCCGTTGCTGGTTGTCAGCATCGTAGGCGAAGCTCGTACGATTGTTGAGCGCGTTATGCACCGCCACCGTGCGATTGGCTCCATCATAAAGGGTCGTAATTCTAATCCGCAGCGCATTGACACTGGCAATCGATCTGTCAGCGGCGTCATAGACCGTGGTGCTGCGATTAGCTAGGGCATCGACCCTGGCTGTCGCTCTTCCAATCGCATCGTAGACCGTCGTCGTTCGATAGTTAAGCGCATTCAGTACCGCGACCTGCCGACCCGCCTGATCATAGACCATGGAGGTGCGATTAAGCAGCGGACTTATGCTGGCCTTGATCTGTCCTGCCGCGTCATAGACCATGCTGCTTCTTCTCGCCAACGGATTAACACTGGCAATCGTCTGATCGGCTACATCATACACCGTGGTATTGCGCAAGCCGAGCGGATTGATACTGGCCACACTTCGCCCCGCTCCGTCATAAACCATCGTCCCGCGTCTACCGAGCGGATCAATGCTGGTCATCGGTTGCCCGGCGGCGTTGTACAAGGTGGTGTTACGGAAGCTCAGTGGATTGATATTGGCAATGGACCTATCAGCGGCATCATAGACGGTGGTGTTCCGCTGCAACATAGGATTGATGCTGGCAATGCTTCTGCCTGCCTGGTCATAGACCATGCTGCTTCTTCGTCCCAGCCCATCAACCCTGGCAATCGCCTGGCCTGCTACGTCATATACCGTCGTGTTCCTTCGCAGCAGCGGATCAATGCTCGCCAACTGTCTACCGGTGTTGTCATAAACATAACTGTTTCGGAAGTTCAGCGGATTGATGCCCGCGATCACCCGTCCTGCTACGTCATAAACCATCGTATTCCGCTGCGCCAGCGGACTGACGCTGGCGATCACCCGGTTGGCGGCGTCATAGACTGTCGTCGTGCGATAGCCCAAGGCATTGACTCGCGCAATTGGCCGCTGGGCCGGATCATAAATAGTATTGGTGGCGTTGCCCTGGGCATCGGTCACGGTGATCAGGTTGTCGTCGAGGTTGTAAGCAAAAGTGGTGCGGAAGCCGAGCGGGTTCGTGACGCTGGTGAGTCGATCGCGCACATCGTAAGTCCGGGTCGTCCTCCGATTGAGCGGGTCACGCAATACCTGGAAGTTACCGTTGGCATCGTAGCTGAAGCTGGTCCGCTGTAACAGCGGCGAGACCACCGCGATGAGCTGCTCGGCATCATCGTAGACCATGGTGACGATGCGGCCCATCGGATCGGTGATCCGCACCCGTTCGCCGCCACTGTCATAGCCATAACTCACCCGCTGACCCAGCGAGTTGATCAGTGCCGCGATCGGGCCATCCGGGGTATAGAGCGTGGTTACCTTGTTATTCAGTGGATTGGTAACGCGATAGACCCGCCCCGAGGAATCATAAGCATAACTGGTGCGGCGTGCCAAGGGATCGGTCACCGACAGGACTTTGCCCATGATGTCCCGGACATAGGTGGTGCGGTTGCCGTTGGCGTCAGTGATCGCCTGTAGCTGACTGTAACTGTCATAGGCATAGGTAAAGTGCTTGCCGAGAGGATTCACCGCTGCACTGACTCGACCCACGCTGTCGTAGATGCGGGTGCTGCGCAGCCCCAGGGGATTCACAATAGCCTTGATCTGCCCGTAGCTGTCGTAGACATAGCTGACCCGGCGGCCCAGGGGATCGATCAAGGCGGTGCGGTTGAAGTTCCCATCCCAGGTGAGAGTGGTCACATAGCCTTGCTGAGAGATCACCGTGCTGAAGCTGCCGTTCGTTTCCACGGCATAGGTGATATCGTTGCTAAAGTTGGAGAGCGATGGCGGCTTCATCGACGCCACCCGATAGGTGCCGTCTGGCAACTGGGCATAACCGAATGAATAGGGCTTGTTGGTATTGAGAGGCTTTTTGATCTGGGTCAAGAAGCCGTTTGACCAAACGAACGAGGTTTGTCGGCCCAAGCCATCCACCGCCGACACTGTCAAAGGAACCGCTGCCGAGAAGGTGTCATAACTGTAAGTGGTCCGCACCCCATGCGGGTTCACCGCCACCATCTTGTCATCGCTGGCTGGGTAGAGATAAGTGGTACGCCGGGATTGAGGCGTTTGCCGATAGCTTAAACGACCGCTGCCATCGTAGGCGAAGGTGGTTCGGGTAGCCCGGGGTGAGACGAGCGACTTGAGCAAGTGGCTGCCGTCGTAGATCATGGATACCCTGACACCGTCAGGATGGATGATCTGCTGCAGGTTGTTGCTGGTATCGACCGTGAAGGTGGTGATCCGGCTGGCGCTGTCGGTTACACGCTTGAGATGATTGCTGCCGTCATAAGCCATGGTAGTACGGCGGGCAAAGGGATCGGTGATGCGGGTGAGACGATTGCCCCCGTCGCGGGTGAGTGTCCAGCGGCCCCCGGAGGGGTTCAGCACTCGATCCAAATAGCCGTTGGCATCATAACGATACTGAACACCATCGGGCCGGGTCTCGGTGAAGATGCTGCCGTTCTTCTCCAGCTTGTTGGGGAAGCCTGGTGGAGGAGTGTAAATGCTGCCAAAGAAGGGTGCGGTGTAGACCTGGGTAGCACCCGAAGGCAACATGATGGTGGCGCTGACTCCGGGATTATTGGTCAGGTGCCGGTCCCAGGGATGATTCCAGCCATAGCCCTGGGCGCTGGAGTTGGCAGCGACCAGGCTGTTGTAGGTGAACATCGGCTGCGGGTCGAAGGGGCCGACCGCCGCCAGCTTCAACTGCAACAGGGCATTGCCTGAATTGGTCTGCAGGACTGTCATCCCGGCTACGCCGGCGCTACAGCCACAACCGTGGCCGCCCACTTCGTTCGATTCATGAAGTACTTTTTCAATCGAGCTCTCAATCTGATCGATCTGATTAACCAGCGGGGAGATTTTGGTCTTGGGAGAAGGCGAGCCGTTGACACTGACAATATCAGGAGCGAACTGGACATAGGTCAGATCAGGATTATTGCCAGGCCGGGGTTGAGGATTGATGCTCGCACCGCCGCCACAACACCCGCAACCACCACTGCCGCCTACGACATCCATCGGTACGATGTAGCCGCCGCCATCGGGCAGGCCGCTGAAGCCATCGAACCCTACGCTGTTACCCCAAAAGCCGCCCCACTTGCCGGCTCCGCCGCCACCTCCACCACCGCAACCACAGCCGCCACCGGACCCAGCATCGCTACCGTAGAACGGACCGCTGGAGCTAGTGCTGGGACTCTTCGCATCATATGGACCGTTGATAGCGTAGTTCGGCACGCCATGGCCGCTACCCACCGATGGGCCGCCTTCACAGCAGCCACCACCAGCAGGGCCCGATGGCATCCCCGTTACAGGGAATCCCGGCAGAATCACTTCAGGACTAGGGACAGGGTGAAGCGCCATCTTCGTACTCCCACGAGAAGAAAGGGAGCAGACTCGAACGCATTTCCAACTCAACAGCCGACTATCAACTGCTGTATCCTCTCTTACTCTTCGGCTACACGCAAGACCCGGTGCGCTTTTCGTGGCAAATAACTACCAAGCCTTGTTTTTGACGGCTGCGACCGGACCCCGTTTGGGGTTGAGCACTCAAGCAAGCGAGTCGTTCTGCGTTGCCTTGAACTCTTTCAACGAGTTATCCAAACCAAAGGGAAGGACCCACAGTATTTGCAAGCAGTCTCGAAATGGTCAATGGAATCACGGTAATTGTGTGGGAGTTGAATTATAGGCGGCGACCCCGGAATCCGGTGACAATACCGACATGATTCACCATGTTGAACAATGATGGCAGTTTCTAGCTTTCGTAGTCTGCTCTTGAGTTTCTCAAACATACCGAATCTCCGTAAGTAACCATTAGCCCAGATACAGATAGCACAGCCGGCATATTTACAATGAACCCGCCACTATCTCCGTAGCACTTGGAAAATCAATCGGAAACACCACATCGTCCTCTTCCGCAGCTAACGTGAGCTGCTGTTCTCTTTCAGCCTTCTCGATCTCATCAAAGAACAGAAAGCGATAATGTTTGCGAAACTCGGCCTCATCGCTTGGAGTGATGCCAAGATGTATTCGTAGTTCTTGTTCCAGCTTCCCTCTGTTATGGATGTCGTAATAGCAGTCTTCTGGGTAAGCGCCACACGTCGTACAAATCGTTCCAATTGCCGACTTGGGTAGGTCACCTTCATAAGGCCAAAAAGCCAAAGGTAAAGCGCCCTTTTCGCGACCACAATCCAGGCAGTTATCCTCATGGATGTCAAAGAACTTTTCCAGCCTGTCAAGGCGTTTTTTAATGCTCATGTGAATCTCCAAGAAAGGGCTAGTTCATAGCCTTCGGTTTAGTAACACCTGCTCGTTGCTCAACTCGATCTAATCGGTCAGCAATATCGGTGATTTCTCTCAACTTGAGACCGTAGTCCAAGATGGCTCTTGATGCGCCCAGACGAACTGATGCTGGGTTATTTTCCTTGAGCAGATGAAGGATGGTACGCATGGCTTCCGCGTTGGAAGCAACAAAGGATGAAGCCGTCCGGCGCAGGATGTCTACCTTGTACTCTTCCAGACGCCTGAGAAACTCCTCGTCTTGGAGACGTCGATAAACTGTCCGTGTGCTAACCTCTGCTTTTTGGGCTGCCACTTCAGCTGTGGCACCCATCGCCAGGACCGAAATCAATGTTTCATCTGAGCGCGATCGTCGTTTTGCCATGTTCGCCTCCGTGAATGGATCACTAAGTCAACTTCAGTCTGATTACTGTGCAGCGGTCTCACGAAGAGCTTTTTTGCCCGTCAGGCCCTCCCAACGGCGAACGATGATGTCGCAATAGAGCGGATCAAGCTCCGTTAAGAGCGCAATTCGATTGGTTTGCTCTGCACCAATCAGCGTGCTGCCAGAGCCGCCAAAGAGGTCGAGCACTGTTTCGCCTGGCTTGCTGGAGTACTCCAAAGCTCTGACAGCTAACTCCACAGGCTTTTCAGTCAAGTGAAGCATGCTCTGAGGATTCACCTTTTTGACTTGCCAGACATCGGTGGCATTGTGCGGTCCGAAGTATCGATGAGCTTTCCCCTCACGCCACCCGTAAAAGCACCATTCATGGTCGCCCATAAAGTCCTTGCGCGTCAGTACAGGATGCAATTTGTGCCAGATCAGGGATTGACTGAAGTACAGGCCATGTTTCTTCAGGGCGGGAGGATAGTTTGCAACATTAGCGTAGCCACCCCAGAGATAGTAGGCTCCTCCAGGCCGAAGCGCCGTGCCAGGTTCCCAAACCAGGTATCCAGCATGTTGGCAAAGGCATCATCGCTGAGGAAGTCATTGATCAGAGGCCGATCTTTGGCCCTGAGCTTTTGATGAGTGGGCCGTGCTTTACCTGGATCTTGGGCAAGATCCATAGCCTGATGATGGCTGCGTTTACGCGCTGTGGCCTTGAAGGAGGAATTGCCGGCGGCAATGGCGTTGTTACTACGAGGTTCGACCCTGACGTTGTATGGCGGGTCGGTATGTACCATCGCCACCGGCTGACCGTTAATCAAGCGTTCCACAGTCGCCCAATCAGCCGCGTCACCGCAAAGTAATCGGTGGTTCCCAAGCTGATAGAGATCACCCAGTTGAGTAACGGCTTTGTCGGGTGGCTCGGGGATGGAATCGGGATCACCGTTAAGATCGTGTTGCTGGTTAGCAAGGAGTTGATCGATTTCACCTAGAGTTAAACCTGTATTGACGATGGGATAATCTAATTTTTGCAGTTCGATAATCTCGTTGAGAAGCTTAGCCTCATCGAATCTGGAATAAGTTGCGGTTTGGTTGTCAGCGATACGATAGGCTTTGGCTTCCGCTTCGCTGAGATGATCTGCTACATAGACAGGCACTTCCTCCAGGCCGAGTTCCAGAGCCGCAAAGTAGCGGGTGTGGCCAACAACAATCACACCAAAACGGTCAAGTACCAGTGGTTGGTTGAACCCGAAGGTCTTGATGGATGAGGCCACGGGTTTGATGGCACCCTCATTCACCCTGGGATTACCCGGAAATGGTTTGATGGTGCTGAGCCTACGCAGGTCAATTAACATGAGATTTCCTCCAGGACGGATATTCGCCCGGAGGATTGTTGTGACTGACCTACTGACAATCCACTTGCATGAAGTTGCACGAAGGAGACGCTTCGTGTAACTTCATGCAACTATCAAACCTGGAAGTAGACCATCTGTCTCTCAACAGAAAGTTTCCTAGAGACTCCAGCCGCTCTTAGTTTGCGATTGAGCTGAAAACATGCGCTCGATACAGCTTGAGACATTTCATCGTCAGTCTCGTACCGATCAGCCCAAGTCTTGATTTCGTTACGAAGCTGGGTGAAGCCGACTGTCTCGTATTTAAGAACCAATCTCATAAAGGTTAACTGCACCAATGCCCTCCTTGCGCTAATCTTCACCATTTTCCCTTCAATCCTCACATGAGTGGCGGAGACAACAATATCAGGTACTCTCGTGAGCTCGACATCGGACAGGTTTTGCTCAGCAGTTGCACCCTGCCCTACGCTGGAAGCTGAGGAGGCCGTAACGGAATCGTGTGTGGACTCAACCACTCGAGCTATTTGCATCGGCCCCATCTCCGGACGAAGCCCATCTTGCAATCGAAGCAGATTGTTCTTGATCCCTGCTCGAAGAGACTCAATGTTTGGCTCTTCTACGTCCTTAAAGACGCGCTGAAGTCGTAGCCATACGTCAGGCCAGTTGTAAATCGTTTCTATCGTCTGGTTCAACAAGGATACTGTGGCAACTACTTGTTTCCATGACTCCAGATGCTGCCATTCCTTGATTTCCGGCAACGACATTACCAATTTCCATAAACCCCAAAACTCTTCGTACGCTCGCCTGGCGACATCATTGAAATCGAAATAATGTATCGCGTTACTTCGAGAGGCAGCACGAACGCAGGTCGAGATCAGTACTCCGTTGGCAAGCAATCCCTGAAGAGCATGGCAGATTTGTGTGTCAGGTTTCTTACCCAAAAAATCATCGAGATGACCAAGAATCTCAAACACATCATCATTCAAGTCAAGTGTCCCATCGAGGTAGGCACTGAGATCACTGACATCGATCCCCTCCTCTGCGGCGAAGCGTAGAACCCGCTCTCCATAGATTCCAAGGAGGAACTGCTGCTCATCCAGAGTGAAATGCTTATGGAACCAAGCCAAGTATTTATGCGATTGGGAGCGTGGACACCTCAAATGATCTCTGTTTCTTAACTGGCTGCCCAAGACGTCCCGAAGTCGTCGCAGGGATCGACCCAGTTCGATTGTCTGAAGCTTTTCAAGCTCATGCATGAGTGACATTAACTTGGTAGAGTGACATGTTTTGATGAATTCCGGTAGTCGGTACAGGCTGAGTTTTTCATACCGAGCATAGGTCATCACCTCTTGCGCAACTCCCTAAGTCGTTTCGTTTGCTGAGAGTCTTCGAGGCTGTACCATTCCTTGCAAACTTCGGAGGGTATTTCAATCTTGGGCCATGGTGCAAACGAAGGCAGGTTATAGCGCAGAACAAGATATTGCAACAATCGCTGAACCTTGTCAGCTAAAGACCGCAAGTGGGCATAGGCTTGTCGTGACATCGGACGTCCCTCAATGGCGAAGGTTTATTTGATTCTCGGAACCACCATGGTTCATTCCCACATCGATATTGTGGCCAAAAGCTTCATGACAGGTCAAGGGTGTGCTAGTGGAGATTGGGCTTCGAAGCCGTTCTCGTTTCCAGCTCTCGCCATAGCTCGCATTGTTCATTCCAATCAATTAGCCTACTAATAGGGCATATGTGCTTCATTTGGATGGGATCCTTTCCTTGAAGGATTCGGGGTAAAAATAATATGCGCTCCTGAAGAATGGGTGCCAGGTGGTTAAGGCTCATGATCTGACTTAAACGCGCCCGAGTGACTTTTCCCGCTCGCGCTATCGCTGCCTGATTTCTTAACTCGCCTTTCTCCACACGCTGATGGAGATCAATCGCTAGCGCCATCCAACGACTGATGCGGGGTGTCCGCCCAGGTACGACAACAGGCCCGTCAACATTTTCTCCTGTGTTCAATACCCTTCGAGCTGATCGGCCTACCGTAAAATGAACCTTCTCCGTTGTCGTTATCAACATTGGCTACCTCGAATCAAGTCGTGAATCCGATCTTCGTGATACGTTACCGTGATCTCGCGTGTTCCACCGTGATACTCGACTCGTTCAACGGTGTGTTGAAGCAGGTTGAATAAGTGATGGTTTGATTTGAGGTCTGCCGAAAGAAACTTGTCCCATACAGCGATTACTTCAGCAGGCCCTTGTTCATGCGATTTCAGTTCCGAAGGCACTACTTTCTGAGCTAAGCCACGAAGTTGTTCCATCACATAGGATTCCAACTGCCCCGCAGGCAAAGACTTCGAAGGACAACTGTTCCAACCGTGACGCTGGGCTTTGGTGCAGACATAATATCGATACCGCCTGGTTTGAAGCCTGGACGTATGAGACGGGGTCATTGCTGACCTACAAGCACCACAGAAGACTTTACCCATCAAGAGTGACTCGGAGGGTTGTGCGTGGCGTTCAGTTTCACGACGAGCAAACTGTGACTGCACTTCCTCCCAGAGTTTCACCTCAACTATAGCAGGATGCTCGCCAGGATGGATTTCCGCCTTATAACGAACCCTTCCAACATACAACACATTCCTAAGTAAATACCCGAGGCTTATCCGATTGAATGGCGCTCCCATGATAGTTGCCCCAGAACGCTTCACCCAACTCTTATTCCTCCACCCACGATGGTGGAGTTCTTCTAGTAGCAGTACCATCCCGCGTTTCTCTATAAACAGCTTGAAAATCTCTTGAACTTGCTCTGCTTCGACCTTGTTGACGACCAGCTTTCCGCTCGACTTATCTATATCAAAGCCCAAGATGGGACGGCCTCCCGACCATTTACCTTTCCGGCGCGTGGCCGCGATCTTATCGCGAGTCCTTTCTGAGATGATCTCGCGTTCAAATTGAGCAAAGGACAACAAGATGTTGAGCGTTAACCGCCCCATAGAACTAGTGGTAGAAAACTGCTGGGTCACTGAAACAAAGGAAACCCCCTTGCTTTCAAAAAGTGACATCAACCGGGCGAAGTCCATCAGCGAGCGCGATAACCGATCCACCTTGTAAACCAATACTACATCAACTCGTCCAGCTTCTATATCTTCCAGCAAACGCTTCAAGGCAGGACGTTCGATGTTACCCCCGGTGAAACCTCCGTCATCGTATCTTTCTGGCACACACGTCCACCGCTCATGAGACTGAGATTTGATGAAGGCTTCCGCGCCTTCTCGCTGCGCGTCCAGGGAGTTGAACTCTTGCTCCAACCCCTCCTCAGTACTCTTGCGAGTGTAGATAGCGCAGCGAAGTAGTTTCTTCTCCAAAGGAGCTGGCTGTTTCATGCCCTGCCCCCTTGGTATTTACCCAGCCGGAAGAAGAGGTATCCATTGGTGTGACTGCCCGTTATTGCTTTCGCCACAGCGGTCAGCGATGCATAGTTCATCCCTTCATATTCAATACCTTGTGCCTGTACTTTGACACGGATCTCCTTGCCCTTGTAAACTCGGCAAAGAATCGTGCCTGGCACGGGCAATCGTCTATCCCAACCAGCTAATCCATTAGAAGGTGTGGCGGGCTTTTGTACCCGGCTAGTCCGACGATGGGTTGGTGGTGATAGCCTGATGTCACAATCATTGGCCAACTCCAGGGCACGCAGCTTGGCCCGTTCCGATAGGCCACCTTCCACCTGAGCTTGTACTCTCCAAGCAATCCGCCTGATCAGCCAGACTCGATTAGCAGCATGAGTGGCGTCACCAAATAGCTCGAAATACCTCTGGCGAAGTTGCTTTGTCGTGAGCTGATTGAGCTCAGGAATCAAAGCGCTCCAAATGGGCATATTGAGGCCTCCTTCTGACACGAAAGGCGATTTTCTGTCACAAAAGGGCGCGTTTCCGACAAGGTTTTGTCGCTTTTGTGACACGTCCACTGAGCCAAAATCGCGCAGAGATCAAGCCGAGAGTGGAAAGTCTCGTGAAAATAGAGGTTGTTGTTTCTGACCGGGCAGAGTTTCTAACCGCTTTTTCATATAAAGCCTGTAAATCGTGACAAAACCTGCCACGAACTGCCTTTCAAATGTGTTAACCCGCGTGACTTCTCTCTGAGAACTTGGCTTCGATATTGGGGAGAAATGCGCAAGAAGTAGATTCCACCACGTGTGAAAAAAGGGCCAAGTCGAAGTTCTACTGATTGTTGAATTGCGAATTATGTAAACGAAATGCCAAACGCCGAGAGGTTTGCTCTCGGCGTTTGGAAGGCATGCAAATTGACTGCGGGAGTTACAAGCTCCCTTTATAGAGCGCGTATGCGAACTACCTCTACTGTTAACCCAGAGAGAGAAGGTGGTGCTGGAACATGCTTCTCTGCAACCACTTACAGCAACGTAACCAAGGGCGAGCTGTTAAGCGCGACACTTATCTCTTTAGGTGAGGGAGAGATGTTTTGGGCTGAAACCTCTCTGGAAAGAGCCTCGCTGTTAACTCGGCTGTATGCGCAATGTCTGTGCCTCCTGTGACTTTACGAAAGAATACGACGCACAATACGACCGCTACTTGGAACCCTGAATCGCCCGATATTGAACTAAAATTGTAAGTGTCCACACAATCCGACGTCAGCCGGTTCCCCGTCCCGATCACCTGGCTGCCATTGCTGCGATTGCCGCCGACATCGTACGTGTAACTCGCCACGCCATCGCTGGTGACCTGACCCGCTACATCGTAGGTGTAGGTCTTGGTGACCGTATCCACCGTCTCCGACGTCAACTCCCTGGCCAGATCGTACACGTACGTCATCTGACTGATCACCGCACTGAGACTATCCCGATGCGTGATGATGCGAGTCTTCAATCATCGTCAGGTATTGATTGCCACGCATGTTCGACGTTCGCCGGGTCACTTCAGCACACTTGGTGAGCATGTGCATTGCCAGAAGATCAGCAAGGTCGAGAGCAGTGCTCAGGAGCTGCTCAAGCAAACGCAATACTTAGGCAAAGTTTTGTCACTTCGCCAGCACAATTGATTGTTTTCTAACAAGCACGTCGGTCTTGATTGTAAACGAACCCTCCGAGGGAATTCGCTATAATACGAACGTGTAACTCCAATTCGTGCAGACTACCATTATTTACGAGCGTAACTTTCACATTAATAGGAATGCAAATGTTGTCTAGTTCAACCAATGGTGACCCATCTGATAGTGGATTCCCTCCTCCAGAGCAATCATCGGCCGAGCAGAATTGAATCGAGTTGAGGATCACGTCGGCGTGCTGGGCGCGTAAAACGCTTGTTAGGTGCTGCACCAAGAATGTCCCCAAATCTGAGGAAATTCCAATATGTGCAAGTAACTCATTTATGGCGTAAACCACATCATTCTCGAACTCGATCAGGCGCGTGAGTGAAAAGCTATTTTCCATGCCCAACTCACTTTTGGAATGGTTTGATTATTAAAAGACGTCGAACAGTATCGACAATTCCATTTGCGAATTCGTCTATTGTCAAATACTTGCAGTCTGCGACTGTGCTGACAAGATCTTGACCCTGTTCATGAGCAGTCCGAACGTCAGCCTCAACTGTTATGTCGTCGAGTGACAGTGTAATCTCCAAACGCCAACTGAATGCATGAGCACTCAGGAGCTCAACATCCACATATTCTTCTAGACGACATCCACCTTCTAGATTATTCACGTCGAACCAATGCGTGACGTTCGCCACGCATGAATCTTCAAGTAGTTGTCGTGCATGCTCTTTCATTAGTCCATGGCAAACGCTAACCGCAGTTAGCATATCACAAGCATCTTTTCCCATTGAGGCCACCTAAGTAGACGGTTATTTCGGAAACTTGCCCGAGTCACCAGGTGGCCTCGGAATTGCCGCATTCTTTAATGCCTCGGGCGAGGCGCCATTAACACTCACGTGTCCAGGCGGAGTTGTCGTGCTTCCAGGTACTCCATCTGGCCGTACTGTACCCGGTGGTAATTTCGAGGTATCATACGCCGTGAATGGCTCACCAGGTCGGAAAACCGGCCTCCCGTTAAGTGGCCCAGGAACTCCTAGATTAACGGGATTACTGAGAGAGTCTCTAAAGGATAGGTTACCATTGTCCTGCGGCCTAGGTGTCAAATTCGAAGGACTAGACCGCCCTTCACGGTAGATTATCGGTGGTACCTCACTTGGCACCACCGGTTTAGGTGGCACTGGAGCTACGGGTGGTGTAGGAACCGCATCTTGCCCCGTAAAGGGAATTTTGGGTCCTGTAGTTCCGCCTGGATTGGCTACAAACGGTGGTTGCTGTGGTGGTTTGGACGTTGGCGGTGGCTCTGCCTTTGGTACTCGAACTCTCACCTGTCCAATGGCAGCACCCAATGTAAAGGCTATACCAATCCCCATATTTCCATATTCACCAATCTCATCGGCTGTCTGTTCCTTCACTCCAGCCGCTTGAGCTCCTTGGCTTATGAGCCAGCCCGTTGCTGTTCCGTGTGATTCTCCATCTCTCATCGTGAGATAGCCGGCTCGAATATTATCAATGGCATTTAGAGCAGATGCAGCTCCTAATATGGGCCCTAGATAGGGAGATAAATACAACTGAACTGCTCCACCGGTCGCTTGTAGAAAACCGGCAAATCGATTCAGGTTCCGCAATGTCTCCAGAATCTCTTTGTTCTTTTCAGCCCAAGCATCATTCATCTTCTTGTTCAGCGGATTGTTCGCCACAAAAGCAGCGCTGGACGCCACGACAGATTGATGTGGGCCTTGCATCCTGCCTTCGATAACACCCGGTTCATTGTCGCCAGGGTTGGACGGCGGGGAACCGCCACCCCCTGCTCCGAACATGTAAATGGGTCCATTGTTCCCACCGCCACCAAAGTTACCACCCCCCTGTGATCCGCCGTAGCCACCATCACCCAAGCGGTAGCCTGAACCGCCGCCATTACCGCCACTGCCTCCCTGCGATCCACCGTAGCCACCATCACCCAGGCGGTAGCCTGAACCACCGCCATTGCCGCCACTGCCTCCCTGTGATCCACCGTAACCACCATCACCCAGGCGATAGCCTGAACCACCGCCATTGCCGCCACTGCCTCCCTGCGAACCACCGTAGCCGCCATCACCCAAGCGGTAGCCTGAACCACCGCCGCTGCCACCCATACTGATCGGGCCGGAGTCGCCACCCCACCCGCCCCAACTGCCATTGCCGCCCGGCGTGCAGTTCCACCCGCCACCCCAACCGCCCCAGTAACCGTTGCCCCCGGTGCTGCCACCGCCACCACCAGACATACTGATCGGGCCGCTGCCACCGCCGCCGATGTTGATTCCCCCATTGCCGCCCGGCGTGCAGTTCCACCCGCCACCCCAGCCGCCCCAGTAACCGTTGCCCCCGGCACTGCCACCGCCGCTGCCACCCATACTGATCGGGCCGGAGTCGCCACCCCACCCGCCCCAACTGCCATTGCCACCCGGCGTGCAGTTCCAACCGCCACCCCAACCGCCCCAGTAACCGTTGCCCCCGGCACTGCCACCGCCACCACCACCACCACCAGACATACTGATCGGCCCGCTGTCACCACCCCAGCCACCCCAACTGCCGTTGCCGCCCGGCGTGCAGTTCCAACCGCCACCCCAGCCGCCCCAGAAGCCATTGGCCCCGCTCCCAGGCGTACCGCCCCATAAGCCGCCGGCCCACATTCTGCCCCAGTTCCAATTCAACCCGGCACTGCTGCCTCCTCCGCCACCCCCACCGCCGCCAATACCTTCCAAGTCGCCATCGGGGTCCAACCCGCTCGGATCAGTGAAGCTCGTCGAAGCATTACCCACGTAGCGATAGAGATTGCTATCCCCCGCAGCCCAGCGAATCGGGTCTTCACTCAGCCAGCGACCCGTTGATGACAGGTAGTAGCGGGCACGGTTGTACTGCAACCCCGTGTCAGCGTTATACTCCCGCCCCGTCCACTTGAACCTGTCCCCATAGGTCGGCATCGATTCGCTGACCACCTGCCCAAACCCGTCGTATGTGATCGCATCGAGCACCACCCCAGCCATGTTGGTGACCTGGTTCACTGTGCCCAGGCGATCCGTGAGATACCAACCCGTCGAAGCCACCGACCGCACCAGCAACTGGTCCACTTGGTCGCCGTACATGTAATAAACATGCACCGTGGTGCTGCCATTGAGATCCGCCCAAAGCTGATCACCATCGTAAGCATAGCGCTCGGTGACACTACTGCCGCTGCCCGCCCCATCGGCATCCGTCGTCGACTGAACGCGATTGCCAAAAGCATCGTACTGATAATCGACCTGATAGGTCACGCTCCCCGAGACCGTCTTGGTCACCGAAGTCAGCCGATTGTCGTTATCGTAACTGTAATTCCACACCACCCCCGATACAGTCCGGCTCGTCAGGTTCCCTTCATCGTCGTAAGTGTAAGTGCCCACGCTATCCGACGTCAGCCGATTGCCGGTGCCAATCACCTGGCTGCCATTACTGCGATTGCCGCCGACATCGTAGGTGTAACTCGCCACGCCATCGCTGGTGATCTGCCCCGCCACATCGTAGGTGTAGGTCTTGGTGACCGTATCCACCGTCTCCGACGTCAACTCCCTGGCCAGATCGTACACGTACGTCATCTGACTGATGATGGCACTGAGACTATCCCGATGCGTGATGCCCGTCGTGTTCCCCGCCGCGTCGTAACTGTAAGTCGTCTGCCCCACCTGCGTGACGCCCGCCACATCGCTGTACCGCGTCACGCTCGTCTGCTCGCCCCGTGCATTGTAACCAAAGTCCGCCCGAACCTCTTCCTGACCCGACGCCGAGAACCGCCTACTCGTCAACTGACCGATAGCGTCGTACACGCTGGTGAGAATGCCACCCGTAGGATCGTCCCGCCGCACCACCTGGCCGATGGCATCGTAGGTGTAGGTCAGCGTCTTGCCCCAGACATCGGTCGCCGCTGCCACTCGATCTACCGCATCGTAACTGTAACTGAGCGTGCCTTGAGCGTTCACCGCCGAAGTCAGGTTGCCGTTGACATCGTAACTGAACGTCGTCGTCTGCGTGACCGTGCCGCCACTGTTCTTCCAGACTTCGGTCGAAACCTGATCCGCCGCGTCATACGTCCATTCCCGCTTGCGGCCATTGCGATCGGTGATGCTCGTCACCCGGCTGGCTGCGTCGTAAACGGTGGTGATCGTCTTGCCGCGTGCATCGATTTCCTGCACCAGCCGGTTCAGATCGTCATAGACAAACGTCGTACAGTTACTGAGCGCGTCGATCTGGGACGTGAGGTTGCCAACCGCGTCGTAGCTCAGCGTGGCGCAGAGCGCCCAACGGGTTGATAGTCGTCGTCAGCTCATTGATGGCATCGTAAACGTAAGTGGTACGATGGCCCAGTGGATCGATGCTGGTGGTGACGTTGCCGACCGCATCGTAAACCGTCGTGCTGATGGCATTGAGCGGGTTGATGGTGGCGACCACCCGATCCAGCGCATCGTAACTGTAAGTGGTACGGTACCCCAAGCCATCGATGCTGGTCGTGAGGTTGCCGACCGCATCATACACGAAAGTATTAACCTGGCTCAGTGCATTGGTCACCTGCGTCAACTGATTCGCGGCGTCGTAGGTGTACGTGGTGCGGTTACCCAAAGCATTGATCACGCTCGAAACATTGCCGACTGCATCGTACACCGTGGTGCTAGTGTGGCTGAGAGCATCGGTTGTGGTGATTTGCCGATTCACGGCGTCGTATCCATACTGCGTCTGATAGCCACGCGGGTTGGTGACGCTGGTGAGGTTGCCGGCATTGTCGTAGGCCAGCGTGGTAGTGCGGCTGAGAGCATCCTTGGTAGTCAGCAATTGGCCCGCTGCATCGTAAGTGAAGGTGGTACGATTGCCCAACTGATTGATGACCGCCGTCACCTGCCCCGCCGCATCGTAGACCGTCGTGGTGAAGTTACTGAGCGCATCTTGTGTGCTAACCTGCCGATTCAGGGCGTCGTAAGCAAACGTCGTCCGTCGGCTCAAGGCGTCGATCTGCGTGGTGAGGTTCCCCATCAGATCATACACCATCGTGCTGGTGTGGTTCAGCGCATCGGTGACCGAGGTGACATGGTGTGCAGCATCGTGGCCATACGTTGTGGCATGGCCCAGAGCATCGATGATCGACGTGACGTTGCCGGCGTAATCGTAACTGTAAGTTGTGCGGCCGCCCAGAGCATCGATTGTCGTGGTCAGCCGATGCAGCGCATCATACTGATAGGTCGTGATGTGTGAGAGAGCATCGATCTGGGCGGTCAGGTTGCTGCCAGGCGTCGTACTGGAATGTCGTAGTGGCGTTGAGCGGCGTGATGGAGGCGACCACCGATAAAGCGCATCGTACACCATCGTGCCGGTGTGATTGAGAGCATCGGTAACGCTCACGACGTTGCCCACGGCATCGTAAACCATCGTCGTCCGCTGATTCAGCGCATTGATGACAGCGGTGTTCCGATGCAGCGCATCGTAAATCAACGTGGTAGTATGCGAAAGGGGATCAGTTACCGAGACCGTATTGCCGGCTGCATCATAACCGAAGCTGGTGGTGCGGCCCAGCGGATCGGTGACTGTCGAAAGCTGTCCACCGGCATCGTACTGATAGGTCGTTTTGCGATTGAGTGGATCAATCGTATTGATCAGTTGACTGGCCGCATCGTAAACAAACGTGCTGACGCCTGAGAGAGCATTGGTCGTCTTCACCAAACGATTCAGCGCATCGTAGCTGAAGCTGGTGGTATGGTTCAAAGCATCGATCTGCGTAAGCCGGTTGCCCACCGCATCGTAACTGAACGTCGTACGACCGCCGAGCGGGTCTTGCACCGTGGTGATGCGATCCAGCACATCGTAGGTATAAGTGGTGATAGCATCCTGCGTGACGTTGAACTGGCTTCGCCAGACCGTCAAACGCCCTGCCGCGTCATAGGTGAACGTATCAGCGGCGGCATACACGTAGCCGCTCATCCCGCCCCGGCCTGAAGAAGTGAGCCGGTTCAGATCGTCGTAAACAAACGTCGTCAGATTGCCAAGCGGATCAACTGTGTTCAGGACATTGCCCACAGCGTCGTAGACCAGCGTCGACATGCCATTTAGTGGATTGGTCGTTCGGACGAGACGATTCAGCGCATCGTAACTGTAGGAGCTGGTTCTTCCCAGGGTATCGGTCGATGTCGCCAGATTGCCGACAGCATCATAGCTGAAGGTGCTGGTATGATTCAGCGCATCTACCTGATTAACCAATCGGCCAAGTACATCATGAACATACGTCGTGCGGTTCCCCAGCGGATCTTGGGTAGTAGTCAGTTGCCCCTGGGCGTTGTACGAGAAAGTCACAGTGCGATTGAGTGCATCAGTGACGGTTTTCATCCGATTGCGAGTATCAAAGGCAAAAGTCGTTCGATGCCCCAACGGATCGGTAACGCCCACTAAGTTGCCTACTGCGTCATAGGCATAGGTGGTGACGCCAGAAAGAGGATTGACCGACTGAGTCAGTTCATGGATGCCATCGTAACTGAAAGTGGTTGTCCGTCCCAGCGGATCGACGACCTGTGTAACATCATCGGCGCTGTTGTAAACATAAGTCGTGACGCCGTTGGCTGGATTGGTCACGGTGACCCGACGATTAGCGTTGTCGTAAGAATAAGTCGTGCGTCGTCCCAACACATCAATCACCGATTGCAACCGGCTGGCAGCATCGTAGTTGTAAGTGGTGATGCCCGAGAGCGCATTTTTCACCGTCGCCAAACGATTGAGCGAATCGTAAGTGAATGTAGTTACGCGGCCCAATTGATCCTGATTGGTCAATGGATTGCCGTTTGCATCGTATGTGAAGGTCTCACGTCCACTAAGGGCATTGATGCGCCCAACCAGTTGATTAACATTGTCGTAAACGAACGTGGTTATGTGAGATGCTGCGTCAGTAGTTGTGGTAAGCCGTCCTGCTAGGTCATAAGTATTGGTCGTAATGCCGCCGAGTGCATTGATCACTTGTGTCAGTTGGTTGGCTGCATCGTAAACATAAGTTGTGCGTTGCACACTGGGACTGGCATCGCCTATCAACTGGAGCACTGCCACCAGGTTGCCAATGGAGTCGTAGTTGAAGGTGACGACAGAGGAATCTGCAAAGGCAGTCGTAATTTGACGATTCAGACTGTCGTAGGTAAACGTCGTCCGTCGACCCAGGGCATCGATACCCGTCGTCACGTTCCCGACAGCGTCATACACCACCGTGGAAAGATGACCGAGAGCATCCTGCCATTGATTAGGACGATTCAGTGCATCGTAGGAGACGGTGGTGCGACTACCGGAAGCTTCGAGGACATTCGTCAGATTGTCAGCAGCGTCATATACATATGTCGTCACTCGTCCCAGAGGATCGACCATCTTGATCCGTCGACCTGCTGCATCGTAGCTATACGTGGCGGTGTGGTTCAGTGGATCGGTGAAGGTGAGAAGATTGCCTTCGGAGTCGTAGGTGTATTGTGTGACGCCGGACTGAGGATTGGTGATCGAGGAAAGATGACCTCGTGAATCATAAGAATAGGTGGTCACATTGCCGCGCGGATCAACGATGGTCTTGAGTTGACCGCTGGCATCATAGGTAAAAGTAGTAACGTGATTTAGCGCATCAGTCTTGGTGACCGGCCAGCCTGCTGTGTTGTAGGTATAAGTGACGGTATGGCCTAACCCATCTGTCGCTGCCGTCAGCCACCCCATGCTGTTGTAAGTTGTGCTGGCCGTACCGAGGGTTTGGTAAGTGTTGGTAGTGGTGACTGCCTGGTAATCGATCATCCCAAAGAACGTATCAAAGCCATAGTCAAAGTGGCGTTGATTGTGATCTTCTACTGTCGCCAAGTAACCAGAGGTGCCATACGTGTAGGTCACCACGCCTGACTGGGCATCAGTCATGCTGAGCAGGCGTCTCATTCCGTCAAAGGTGAATTGGGTCGTGTTTCCTCGGGCGTCCTGCACACTCGTCCGATTTCCGGCAGAATCATAACTGTAAGTGGTGCGGTTACCCAGTGCATCAATGACTACCGAAAGCTGACGGTTACTGTATTGCAGTTGCGTGGTGTGCCCCAACGGATCAGTCATGCTGCTCAATAGGCCGTTGGAGGCCCAGCTCATTGTGGTCACACGATTGAGCGGATCAGTGATAGTGGCAAGATCGCCTGCTCCGTTGTAAGTAAAAGTTGTCAATTGTGACAAACTGTCTTTTGAGACCGTTATGCGGTGGTAGGTCGAATCGTATTGAAAGGTGACTAAGCTGTTATCGGGCCGTTGAATCTGGGTGAGATCGTGGCTGCCGTCATAGGTGAAAGTGGTGCGTTGACCCAATGGATCAGCGTAGGCAACTACCTGACCGGCACTGTTGTACTGCCAAGCCTCGTTGTTACCTCCCCAGGAGTTGGCTTGCGTTAAGACCCTACCGGCACGATCTAACGTAAAAGTCGTCTTATGACTGAGCGCGTCGGTGATGATTGCATTAACAGTTGATTCCGTGGCGGACCCACCCCACACTTGTCCCAACGATGAGCTCAACGTCAGGGAACTGCCTTGGTAGTTGTTGGCATTGATTCCAGTCAGTATTCGAGACGTCGCATCGTATGTGAAAGAGTAAGTGCCTGCTCCAGATGACTCGGAAGTTAATCGATGGTAGCTGTCGTATGTATAGGTAACGCTACGGCCATCAGGCATGACCAGACTGGTTAGATCCCCGCTGGTACCGTTGATGGTAAGTGTGACTGTTCTGCTACCAGGTTGGATGATGGACGTAAGCTTTCCGCTGGAATAGACAAATGTTGTCGTTTTTCCATCCGGATCGCTCACCGTACTTAGTAGTCCGCTGGAGTAGGTAAAGGTCCGGGTCAGACTGTGGGAATCTGAAATAGCGGTCAATTGCCCCGAAGAGTTAAAGTTCCAAACTACTTGATCCTTGGCGGTGTAGGTAAAGTCACCGCCGATATTGTGAACGAGCGTTCCAAAGTTATTTGATGGACTGGTGTAAGTCGGACCGGCACCAGAAAAGAGTTGTGCTCCCCCTTGGCCATACACCCAGAGTATGCCGCTACTTGTCGAAACCAGCCGATCCACCCCGGCGATACCCCAGCCTGGCGCAATCCAGGTGCCACTTCCTGGAACAACTGCCGTCTGTGTAACGGTGCGAACAATATCGCCTCGAGTAGTAAAGGTCGCTACCAGCGTCGAACTCCAGCCAACCGCATCTGCGGTCGTTCCCGTGCCAGTTAAGGGAATCGTGTAGATTCGGCCATCCTGGCTTCCAGGCGAAGTCTGCGTGGAACCGTTCCAGGTGATGCTGTAAGGAACGTCGCTGGCGCTCGATAACACAGCCTCTCCAAGTGGTCGCCCATCGGCACCTTGGGGGTAATAGACCAATGCAGGGTTCGGCATACCCTATTCCATGCATCATTGCCAGAATCTCCATCATGCCCGAAAGTTAGGGGTATCGATGTTCGGAAATTCCCATCATTGGGCGAGTACTGTACCTTCCCGAAGGTCTGCCAGTACCCCTGCATGGGATCGGAAAGTCGAGTGGGTTGAGCCGTTAGTATCCAGGTACTTGGTGTGATATTATTGATGGAGACTACCGACTTATCAGTCAGCGCCAATCGTGATCGCAGTACCTCCATAGGTACCTGTAGGATTTTCCAGTTTGATCCTGAACGACTCGGTGTACTCCGATAAGTCGTCGTCCGTAATAAACACATCGAAAGTTTGTGAACTGGCTCCCGTGGTAAAATACAACGTGCCCTGATAATGGGAGAAATCCACATCAGTCGTCGCTAAATGGCTCGTCGAATAACTACTATCGACATTGATGCCTACGGTAGCGCCAGAGGTGCCGGCACTCCAAGATTCACCGTTACGGTCAACTTGCCGACATTTTCGTCAACCGAGTACGTGGCACTAGCAAAGGAATAAGATGCTGGAAGCCAGCGCATCTCAAGCGCTTCAATATCCAAACGAATGCGTTTCTTCTGTACTTTGGTTGAGTACGGTTCTTTTTGGGATCGAAGGGTTCTACGCAAGTAATCCAGCGCTTGCCGCAGCATAGTGCCACTCCAAATGAGAGGACGCAAACGGGAAAAGCTAGCCGATTCAAATTATCCAAGCAGTTGCGGAGAGTTCCGCGCAAGACCCACATCAACTTCTGGCGGGAAGTAGAGCATCTGACATGTACGATGTCAACAAGCTACTTCCCACTTTTATCGAAAATACTTCGAGTGTATCTTTGTGCTACACCGTGTCGAATGATTCAGGCAGCTTTTCATTCCAACTCATCAATTTCAGAAGAGGTTTTGCAGCAGAATTGAACAACCGAAGTTGATCCATTGAAATCTACTGCATTCTTGGTGCAAGCTGTCACGTTTCAGATTATGGTTGCTCCAGCTTTGAGTGGAGATAATTCATGCAACCGAATGAGTCTGCACCGAGTCCGCTCGTCTCGATTATCATCCTCTGCTGCAATCAGGTAGAAGTAACCCGGCTCTGCCTGAGCAGTCTGGCACGCCACACTCCACAGCCTCATCAACTGCTGCTAGTCGATAATGGATCAACCGATGAAACACCTGCCGTGCTGGAGCAATTCGCGCGAGAGGGCCATCCCGGACTGATGGCACTATCCATCATTCGCAATGAACAGAACCGAGGATTTGCCGCCGGAGTCAATCAGGGTTTGCAGCGGGCCACGGGGGAAAACGTGGTGCTGATTAACAACGATACTGTGCTGCCCCCTGTATGGCTAGAGGGACTATTAGGCGTGGCTCGACATGTTCCCCATGCAGGTTTAGTTGGGGCAGTCAGCAATGAAGTGCCAGAGCCGCAACGGGTGCTGCCAGGATATGGTACTGACCTTCAGGGACTGGATGCATTCGCCCAACAGCGTCGTCAAACACATGCACGTCAGGTCATGGAAGTGGAGCGTATTTCGGGGTTCTGCTTGCTCATCCCTCGATCTGTTCTGCAAACCGTAGGTGCTCTGGATGAACGGTTCGGTCTGGGCTTCTTTGAAGATGATGATCTCGGTATTCGCGTCCGAAACGCCGGTTACAAGTTGCTGGTCGCCATTGACACTTACATCCACCACTGGGGCAGTCAGACCATCAAAGGGCTCGGCATCGATGCTGGGAAGATGCTCACTGAAAACCTCAGCAAGTTCCGTGACAAATGGGGCGATGAGCAAGCCAGCCGTTACAGTATCGCTGAATCACAACAGACCGTTTCACAAGAACCAGCAACCGTTTCTCTATGCATGATTTTAAAGAACGAAGAAGGGAACCTCGCTGCCTGCCTGGATGGCATTCATGACCTGGTGCAAGAAATGGTCATCGTTGATACCGGCTCTACGGATGCCACCAAAGCCATTGCAGAAAAGTACGGTGCTAAGGTCGTGGACTTCCCCTGGGTCGATAGCTTTGCCGCAGCGCGCAATGTCTCCCTGGAGCACGCTAGCGGTGACTACATCTTCTGGCTCGATGCTGATGATCGGGTCGATGAAGCCAATCGTGCCAAGCTCAAGGCACTCTTTTCCACACTCCATATAGGAGAGATGATGGGAGTAGACATGAAATGTGTCTGTCTCCCCGATCCGATCTCTGGCGTGACCACCGTGGTCGATCACATACGGCTGTTCCCCAGGCATCCTGCCATCCGCTGGAAATACCGAATCCACGAACAGATCTTGCCAGCCATTCGGCAAAAAGGAGGAACTGTTCGCTTTGCCGACATCCACATCCAACATGTCGGTTACCAGGACCCTGCCCTACGACGACGAAAACTCGACAGGGACATACGCCTTCTCAACCTGGAGAACGATGAACATCCTGATGATCCCTTCACCCTGTTCAACCTGGGATCGGTCTATCTGGAGCTGGATCAAGCGCAAACAGCTATCCCCCTTCTGGAACGTAGCTTGGCGCGATCCCACCCGACTGATTCCATCGTTCGCAAACTCTACGCCCTTTTGGTTCAGGCTCACAAGCGGCTCAATCAGCAACTAGCAGCACTGGCAATTTGCCAGCAGGGGCAGAAACACTATCCCCAGGATGCGGAATTACTTTTTCAGGAGGGATTGCTCAAGCGGGACACCGGTGACCTGTCTGGAGCTGCCAAGACCTTGGAACAACTGCTGCTAACAAAAGAAAAACATCACTTTGCCAGTGTGGATGTGGGACTCAGTAGTTTCAAGGCACGACATAACTTGGCTGTGGTCTATCGTGAGATGGGACGCATTCCTAATGCCATTCAAGTGTGGCAGCAGGTTCTTCATGAGGCACCTGACTTCCATCCGGCCCGCCTTGGGTTGGCAGAAGCTTACCTTCATACAGGCCCCGAGCACGCTTTCCAAGAGCAGCTGCAAGGCATCAGACAAATCACGGGGCTGGAACTACAAGCAACTATTCTGGACGCCCGCAGTCGCCTGATTTGGAAAGATTTCGAAGGAGCGAAGGCTCTCTTGAACGATGCCATTGCCAAGCACCCTGATTCTCTGCAGCCCACTATCATACTTAGTCATGCCTATCTACAAGAGGGTAAGGATTGGACGACGGCGCAGAGGCTGCTCGAAGACATCCTGCAACGTGATCCGGGGAATCTGGAGGCGAAACGCAACTTGGAAGTCCTGAAGAGGCAACGATGCTAATCGCTTGCTGCTTGAAGCAATCGCCTCAATGTTGAACGTGCAGTTTCGAGCATGATGGTGGTAGGTTCTGGTGGAATAGCCGTAAAGTAATCTTCCGAGATCGTCAGTTGCTCTTTTATTGCGTTTGCTTGTTCCGCCGGCAAATCCATTATCAAATCCTCCATGTCATAATCACCATCCCACAAAATCTCCTCCTCAAAACCGTCGATCAAACTATACCACTCGCTTTCAGTCATTGCATCCATGTCCTTGGTATCCATTTCCTCCCGTACTTCCAGATCGATAGCATCCCAGATCACTGTTCGGAGACTTTTGTCATCATCACACACGATCTCATCCTGAACGGCCCCTTTGAGCATCTCATATACAGCGCTCACGGTGGCTTCGTTGTAGGCATATAGATCAGGCGGTGACCGGTCAGGATCATGCAAGGCGTCGGCTACTTGGGCCAAAGTGCAGAATCTTCTGAAGATGGGTCATCGATTCAAACGCCCGTGTCGTTGTAATTTCGCTTTCATCGCCTGAGTCAATCATTTCGTCCAACAAACCGACCAAGATGTCGAGACCGAGTGCGAATACCTTCCATTCAGAAGCGGTCAGTACTCGGATTCCCTCAGGTGTATTCCACATTGGATTTTTCCCATGAGAAAAGCCACTATCACAGTCAATCACTTTGACATGCTGTCATCATGTCAGGCAAGAGGCAGTTTATCACGATACTATTCTTTCGTCTGTGGATCACCGGTTTGAATCCTTTTCATGTAGGCGGCATCCATCTCCTGATGCCCAACGTACAGCTCATCCCAGTGTCGCTCCATCGAAATAGTCTTCACCAATAGGTGGATCAATCCATTCACGTTTGCCGTGTTCCCCGATAATAAGTCTGGGTAGTACGTCAGTCGGTCAAGACAAGCCCGAAAACAACGATGGGCTGCTTGCGGCAACTTCGGATCGTATTCAAACTTCTCGCCTAACACTGGTACGGCCGTCTTATCGTCTATCAGCACCACATCCTCGACGACTGGATGAATGCCATAATTGAGCATTTCCAGACCTTTGGTAAAGGGGACTCCTAGTTCACGGCTGCGGAGTTGTGCTTGAATCTTCAAACACTCGGGGGTGTGATTGCCCTCTGTTAGATAAGAATAGTTGTCAATGTGTACCAAGAAGAAGCACTTGCCTTGAACTTGCTGCGAACCAAAGAACTTCCTCCAGGAAGTGCCGGTGCTGGAAACATCAACGATGACGGAGTTCGGGTCCCACACCGACCTGAAATACTGCAAGTAACTGGCTGATGGGTGGAACAAGCATCGTCGGGAGGTGTAGAAGTAGCTTGACTTGGTATGTGCAAATAGCCGCTGATAGAGGAAATGCCAAAGGTAGCAGTCTCGGCTGACAAACAGGACACTACTCGCTTTCTCGTCCCTGAGATGGTGATCCAGGCAAAGGCTTGCAAGAACCAGCAACGGAAAGTTCAGCTGGCATGTTAGGTTCCACAGATACTGCTCTTTGGTGTGAGGTACAGAAAAGGGATTAGATAACCGAACCTCCCTCGCCAAGTTAGCTAGGCTTACCCAGCCAAGATCGCACATCTGTTGTTCGATAGGGGTACGCCGCGCTCCAATATAGATGGTGGATTTGATCCCAGCTTGCGTCGGCATCTTGCCATCGGAGTGCTCGTTATCGCCAAAGTGGCCTCTAACCGCGACTTGCGAGAGTATTTTGGGCCAAACCGTTCCCTGAGATTTCCCGGCATTACTGCATATCAAGGAAGTCACTTTCTCCAGGCCCGCTGATTTGAGCAACGACTGAACGAACTCCGCTGGCAAGTAGGTATCGGAAACCAGGAGGTCGCCGTCACTCACCAAAGCCACGTTGCACGTGATGGGAATGCACTGCTCACGCTCGAGTTGCAGTTCGAGGTCAATGCAGCGGTTTATCAGGTCGAGTGACCAGCCCAATGTTTGACCAACGAGTTCCCAAAGGTCTTTCAAGAGAAAAGGTGCTCCCCGTTTCCACAATTGCTGGTCAGCCCCGAGTCGGGCTTGCGCCAGCCCTGCAATGCCAGTCTGCAATTCCAGCTGATGCAAGACGGCAAGTGGGTGGACGGAGCGCCGGGTAATGAGCGTGTCGAAGACATCGAAGGATTGGACTGCTCGAGCCATCAGTGGATGATAATGGATTGTGATGCTGCTGTCATTTCTTATTCTCCCCTACCCCGCTTCGCCGGAGCGGGCAATGGGGAGTAATACAGTATTGACTAAGTTAGGTTACCATGGCGCTGTGACGATTGGCAAGAAAGAGTATGGGGGGCATGTTCGTGTTTGCACCCAGTGGTTCAAAGCCTGTGTTGCTCAAACTGCACTTTGGCAAGTGAGAGTGCTTTACACTTACTCAGACTAATGACCAACTCAAGTACTTAATTCTTTGTCGCTTGGCCTGATCTCCAAACCAATTCCCTTCATCTTTCCCGCGTCGAGATCTTCTCCTAGGGACTTAATCGCTATTGCAGCCGCTCCAATATGAGTCGCGACGAAGGCATTTGACTTCGTAACATGCTCTATTCCAACTCCAACTAGCTTTGGTTCTGCTGGTGCCCCTGTATTTGGATCGAAACGAACTTTCCAAACTCCACATCCGCTAATTCCATCAGGTTGAGCTGCCTGTACATATTGGTGACCTCTTCCCATCGTTTTCACTAATGAGAATCTCATTGCGAAGTGTGTAACTTCAGATTTACCAGCTGTTTTTACACCATCAAGATTGCAAAATGTATTTGTTGTGAAAAAATAGGGTTGAATACGTTTTTCACTAAATGGTTTAGATTTGTTTCTTGAATGCGGGCAGCCTACAAACGCATACAGTGTATATTTGTCTTGTCCGTCAACGTTGCCTAGTTCGGTTGCAGTTGTGAAATGGTAAAACCCCATCATCTCGATTACTACCTCAGGCGGAATTGCAACTGCAGCAACATCCACATCAATCGTGCCTTCGCCACGTGACGAGAAACCTGAACACACCAAAGGAAAACTGTGCAAGACCTTGGCACCGCCAACAATGATCGACTTGCCGCGAAGATCTTCTAATACATGAGTCGCTGTGATGAGCATACCATGTTCACCGTAATCAACTGGTATCCCTGTACCTACAAGGATAACGTGCCCTCGTTCATCTTTCATATAGATCGGGCAAGCCCTGCTACCGAGAGGCTTAAATATCCTTGCCAACTGATCATAGGCTTCCTCATTCATTTAGTTTCGCTAAGCCTTTTGGAGTGAGTAGACTGGATCATGGACATTGACTTCCCGTCCTTTACGACTTGGAGTACTGTACATAAACAATCAAAATGGTACAACTCTCAAGTCGTAGCCAATAAATCTCGCTCCCCCACACCTTCGGGAACCCCAACATCTGAGCAGCGAAATGCAATGTCACAGAATGTCACCTTTCTTGCCCATTTGCGATAGTATACATACGTTTACTAGCATTAGCTACGAACGCTAGATACACCACGATTTCTAGGGGTATTATTTTGATTCTCTGATTCATACCCAAATTGTAGCCAGGATTTAGTGTGACTAGATGTCACTAGTGCTAGGTAAGCACTTTCCTCAAATCAGCGGTAAGCGGGTAGCTCTCAATCATGTCTGACCATTCTTCATAATCCCCTGGGGAGCTGGATAGCACCACCACTTGAGGAGTTGAATGGCAGATTCGGCACACGCTATTATCTGGAATGGGCTCTCGATGATTATGCGGAAGAAATGCGGAAACCCGCTGCCCCGGTGGTCGCCCACAACACTGGCAAAGGCCAGTCACCATTCTCATGGCTGCTTCCAACTTCTTCAATCGATGTCTGAATTGATTCATTGACCTTGTCCTTATGCTATTTCCGTTTCTGCTGGAATATTCCAAGTTACAATGACTGGGAACTTTCCACAGGCCAAGCAGCGTTTAACGTGTGGTCGATCTGATTGATAGATCGCTTCTTTGGGATTGTCCAGACATTGAAATATCAGCTCTGTGACCGCTTCGGGAACCAGTCCGCAGGTATCACAACAGCCTTTCGGTTGCAAGGTTCTGTCGGCTTCATCGATCCGGGCTCGAAATGATTTGGACATAATCTATTCCCCAGCAAGGTATGAATTACTCCGCTGTTCAAGACGATCCTCAATCTTAGCCATGCGATCTTCTAATTCTGAAGCTTGTCTAAGCTTGAGGCCTAAGTCCAATACTGCCTTGGCCGCGCCGAGTTTAGCGGCCGCAGCATGATTGCCATTCATTAATCCGAGAAGCGTTTTGACAGCTTCCATAGCGGCGGCAGTCAACATCCCTGTCGCACGGTATACCATTTGAGCACGGTAGGCTTGCAACTCGCGCCTGAAGCTCTCATCTTCAAGATACCGGTACACTGTTCTTTTCGTGACACCGGATTTGGCAGCTGCGGCTTCCACGGTGGCACCACAAGCAAGAGCCAATAATAGTGCCTCGTGGGTGTTGGTTTGACGTTTCTTACGCATCATCGCAAAAACCTCCATGAAACGTATAACGGACTGCCCACTCTTGGAACCAGTCTTCACAGATGGAGAAATTGGTCGACTAGTGCCAGGATTAATCAGATCTGGTTTCGATCGCGCGTTCAACCTGCATTCCATTCCGATCGTAACAGATTGCTGATTTGCCAGTGAATTGACACCATCGTTGGACGATGACATCGCAATACAGTTCGTCTAGTTCCATAAGAAAAGCATTTCGACCAGTTTGCTCAGCAGCGATCAGAGTGCTACCTGACCCGCCAAAGAGATCGAGAACATTCTCGCCATATAAGCTGGAATATTCCATGGCTCGAGCTGCTAGTTCAACTGGCTTCTCGGTGAGATGTACCATGCTTTGAGGATTAACTTTCTTGATGGCCCAGAGGTCAGTGGCATTATTGGGGCCGAAATAACGATGAGCAGCCCCTTCTTTCCAGCCATAAAAGCACCACTCATGTGCCCCCATGTAATCCTTGCGAGTCAGGACCGGGTGCTGTTTATCCCAGATGATCGCTTGGCTGAAATATAAGCCGTGCTTCTTGAGTGGGGCTGGGTAGTTGGCCACATTGGCGTACCCACCCCAAATGTAGAAGCCTCTGCCAGGATTGAGAACACGTGCCATGTTCCCAAACCAAGCATCCAGCATGAAATCGAACGCTTCCTCACTGACGAAGTCGTTTGCTAGTGGCCGATCTTTGGCGCGTAACTTTCGATGAGTTGCTTGAGCCTTTTCAGGAAGCCGAGCGACATCCATTTGTTGATGGTGGGTACTACTAAAAGAAGACAAGCCTGCCGCAATGGCATTATTACTTCGAGGTTCCACCTTAACATTGTAGGGTGGATCGGTGTTTACCAGTTGAATGGTAGCTTCACCCAATAAATGATCAACATCCTCTGGCTTCGATGAGTCTCCACAAAGCAATCGATGACTTCCCAACACCCAAAGATCTCCAATTTGTGTTGTTGGCTGATCAGGTGGCTCGGGTACTGCATCAGGATCGCCTTGCGGCAAGGATCCATCATGTAGTAGCTCCGCAATTCGATCATCTTCAAACCCAGTTAGATCCAGGTCATAGCCCTGTTTCTGAAGGTCCATCAGTTCTTGGGTAAGCTTCTCATCATCCCAGCTTGATAATGATGATGTTTGGTTGTCTGCAATCCGATATGCTTTGGCTTGCTCAGACGTTAGGCCTTGCGCTACGTGAACTGGCACTTCATTCATGCCTAGCCTCAAGGCAGCTTTGTAGCGGGTATGGCCAACAATGATGACGCTGGCCTCATCAACGACGATAGGCTGACGCCAGCCGTATTCTTTCAACGACTTGGCAACGGCTTCAACGCCATCTTCATTGTGACGAGGATTGCGTTCGTAAGGGTGGATGGATGTTACGGGACGTAGTTCTATTAACATTGTGGCACCTCAAGACAAATGGGCTACAGCCTATTTGCCTCGTGCCACTCCAATAATTGGCTGTGAATACGACGGCTTTCGATCTCTTATAATATAGGCATTCGATCTGTGGCTGGCCAATTTCAGATTCCAGTATGAGCAACGTTGATTCGATGGAGGCCGTATGAGGCGGTTGATGGTGCCACGGGGAAATGGATATGATCCACCGATTGCTGTTTTTCCATTAAACAGTCAATCAGCACACTGGTCACTCCTTTCCCCTACAGATCAAAAGACTGCCAAAGCCACCGGTCATAAGCGACCAGTTATGTGGCTTAGTATGGCTTGCAAAACATTTTGCAATTGCCTTATTGATTCGCGTCAAGCATCCAGTTGCGCAATGGGAAACTCGGCGCGATAAACTGAGGCAAGTTAAGAGTGTGCTTTTTAATAGCCCAGGGCTAAGGGATAAGGAGGGCGAAGCCTTTCGCTCCATACTTTATGATGTGACAAGGATTCGACTTATCCTACTCGGTGCTTCGTTACCAGATGCAGAAGGGATTTCGAATGAAACAATCTCATTCTTAGAGCGATGGCGTTCTATAGGCGAAATGCCGGCACCACGGTTAGGCGAGTACAAACCAAATTGGCCCGCAGAATCCCGTTGCGGCTCTTTTTTTGATGTGCAGAAACGAAAGCTGGTTGAGGACCAATGGGATATTGAAGGACAGATACTACAGATGAATGCTGAGCTACGTATTCATCATTATCTGTATGACGAATTACGTGCATTTCCCGTTGACCCTCCACCTGATCCATTTCTAAATACTCATGGCGATGAATATGAACATGAGCCGGAAAGGTTAAAACCACCAGAAGCCAGAATCAACAAAGAGCTTACCATTCAAGTCATTGAAGAGGCCTTTGAACAAACTCGCTATTTGCTTGATCTTGCAAATTCATTGGTAGTGCATTCTCAGCATAAAGGATCCGAACCTGAAGTTGGGCATTACCTTTCGGATATTGGAGATTACGCCGCACACACTTGGGAACAGTTACGTGAGGCACTTATTAGAACTGCGTACGTGCCCGAACTTTCAGAGCAGTTGGCTACCATTCGCACCGAGAACTATTCAATAGGCCCAATCATCAATACATCTGTTCACGAGACGGTCAATGGAATAAGCCAGCTCTTATGGGAACGTTTCCGTAGTGCAATTATTCCAGAACACACACCAGAAAGAGAACGATGGCAGAGAGGACCTTGGCAAGGGCACGAAGTTAAACGCTCGTTTCCTAAGTTTCGTGAAACAAATAGCTCGATTCTAAAGTTATTGGAGTCCACAACTTTTCAGGCTATCGAAGCCGACCTACGAAGAGAATCAGGGCAACTCTTAGAACGATGCAAGAAATCACAATCCTTATCCGGAGCTCAGCATAAGGTTATTTTGACCCCAGATCAGCAACAGAACAGTGATTTGCCATCACATCCATGGAAATTCTTTCCAGATGGCACTATCGTTCATGTTGAAGCATTTGGGATCAATTGCAGTCTATCGATGCTCAAGGGTACAGCAACCTTGCTCCAGTTACTAAAGCAACCAAATAAACCTGTACCCATGCTTGAACTGTTACGCGACAAGGGAGTCGATGTCAGTCGCGAAGCTTCTCTTATTCTATCTCAGCAAGAAGTAGCTGACGAACAGACATTAAAAGAACTGAACAAGCGCATGAACGATTTGGATTTGGATTTAGAGAGGGCACAACGTGATCAGGATCATGCACTCCTAGATAGAGCTTCTCAGGAAAAGGAGCAACTGCTCCAGCAGGTAAGTGCTGCAAGAGGTCACGGAGGTAGGCCACGGTCACTCAACTCATTTGTCGTCAAGTGGCGATCTGCAGTAAGTAGTAGGCTTAAAACCGTCTACAGCAAGCTGGAGAATTCAAATCCACAAATGGATAAATTGGCCCACCATCTTCGCGAATCGATTCGTTCAGAGGGAAATGCCTTCGTTTACAGGCCTTCTGACCCCAGCATTCGGTGGCAAATAGAGAAATAGTCCACAGAAACATCATTTGTTATGTTTATAACACGAAATGTTATGCCTAGGACTGTATAGGGCAGGCACAGTCAAATCTGCTCATCTTTTGTCTGAGGCTCATTATTATGAACAAGCCGCATCAATTGTGGGATACCCATGAAGTTGCCAATTTTCTGGGCTGCTCAGCAAGGCACGTAACTCGGCTAGCCAATGATGGGCTGATGCCGAGCCCAGTTCGATTGCGAGGCATGGTACGATGGCCAAAACACATCATTCAATCCTGGGTTGAGGCGGGCTGTAAGGCCCCATTGAATCACCAGGAGAACCAACATGAAGCAGATCACTGAAAATTAGATAGGAACTTTCCACTTAATTACCAAGAGCATCACAACCAGATGCGCCTGATCGCTAATCGGAGGTCATGAAATATGTCAATTGTCAATGTTCTCACAAAACAGACGTTGTCATCAGAACGACAATGCCTTTTGGAACTCATGCAGCGCATGAACTTTTGTCGCATAATGTGCATGAAGCTTCGGGATGGCGAGCCAGTACTCGATCCGCCACCCATTGTCGTACAGGATCTGAAGATCGGCGGCAACAACGATCTCAGAGTGGAGGTTCACCTACAAGACTTCGCACTCAAACAAGCACATATCGAGTTATTTGAACATTTTGACCTGATCCAAGACGGTGCCATCGACGAACTTGAGATTCGATATGGTTTGCCGCAAATGTTGAGGGTGAGACGTACTATCGCTTAAGTTCTAGTCGCTAGTTGCACAAACCATGTTTTGAGTTTCATTAACCGATTGCGGTGAAGCACGGTGCCTTGCAAGGTCCGGTTTGTGCAGAGGTCATGATGGCAGAGCGTTATATTAGCATTGATAATCGAAGCCTTGATTTGGTGCATTCATCCATTCCAGCCTGGATGATGCCAACCTTCCGGCAAATCTATTCAGAATTTATTGCCACTTGGTTCGTTTAGCATGTGCTAAAGGCACTTGTTATCCCAGCAACTCCTCTATCGCTCGTAAATGTGGTCTCGGCTTAACCACTGTCAAAGAGTCGTTGAAGCTTCTAAGGCGTTTGGGGTTCATTCGTATCGACCAACGAATGCGAATGAACGGGAGCCAGACATCAAACATAATCACCATTCTAGGTGTCCCTGCACTGTTATCCGTCCGTCCCCCCCAGTCGCAATATGGCTGGGGGGAGGGGACATATCTGACAGGGGGGGAGTCGCCAACCAACCACGAAGGTATTCCAGATGAAGGTAATCCAAAATATATATCCGTTTCGTCAAAGAACTGGAAGCCACGTAGCCACCACGACCAGGCAAAACTCCTCCAGTCCGAGGCCATCCCCGAGTCTTTGAGGGATGAAAGCCAGAAATGCACTTCAGAAACGCTCGCCACAGCCTGGGGTCTGACTCGGCGCTATTACCAAGACTTCTGCTTCGCCCATTCTGTGAAGGCGATAGCATCGTGCCTGAAGAGTTTTGCCAACTTCGTACAAGAGAAGGCGATTCACGCCGTGGCTATGTCTGATTTCTTTGAGCAACGATCTGTGCTCAAGCCAGGAGAGTTACAGGACGCGATTCGGGATGGACGGATCCCTCCTCAAAGCACCACGCCATGGGAATTGGTGAAGCACTTGAAAGCCCAAGCCCTTACCACAGTCAAACCGGTCATCACCGCTGCCAGCCAACCATCACTTCAGAAACGAAAACAGCGACAACAGCAATCAATCCATAGTTCAGCAACACTGCCCAATGAGGTCAATGCAGTGACTGCGCCTTCACAGACTGACCTCACCCTTGATCAGAAGGACTCCCATGTCAGAGCAGATCAACCCTTATGTATTGAGTCAGCCACCCCATGACACGGATGCTGAGAAAGAGCTGCTCAGCTGCATGCTGCGAGACAATCGCGTCATTGATGAAGTGCGTGGACTGATTTGTCACTCAGACTTCTTTGACAGAAGAAATGTCGTTATCGCCGAATGCATCAATGCATTGGCGTCACGCCAGGCCGGGAGTGGTGTCGACTTCATTACTCTCAAAGATGAATTAGCGACCCGACATCTTGAGCAGGAGTGTGGCGGTTGGGGATACCTCGCCGAATTAGTCTCCACGTCATTGCACAGCGCCCATGCACTCCATTACGCCCAGATCGTCAGACAGAAGTCGATCCAGCGACAAGTCATTCATAAGTTGCAGTCGATGTTTCGAGAAGCGTTCAATCCCGCTGAACCTGATACCTTCCTCGATTGGTGCGAACAACAGATACTGCAGATCCGTGATCTGCATGCCAATGCTGAGACCAAACCTCTTATTCAAGCGCTTCACACTCTTTTGGACCGTGCTGATCAGCAATATCGGGGCGGAATCGAACGTCGCTATACCGGGTTCCACGAGTTAGACGGCATGGTGAAGTTGTCAGCCGGGCAACTTATCATCATCGCAGCCAGAACTGCTGTCGGTAAAAGCCTCCTGGGGATCCAACTTGCCAAGCAAATCTCCAATCTGGCTTCTGGACGCAAAGCAGTCTTTATCGCCAGCATGGAAATGGACAGTACAGAGATTGCCTCTCGGCTGATTGCCGCTTTTGGTAGCGTGCCAACTGATGTCGCCTGTGTCGAAAGACTATTAAATCGCATTGAATCCAAACAACTTCATGATGCGGTTGTTCAGCTTGAGAGTTGCCCTCTTTTCATCAACGATTCTGGCACACAAACTGTTAATTCCATTGCAGCCGAGGCTCGTCGTTTAAATCGTAAGCATGGTCTTGGTCTCATCGTCGTCGATTACCTTCAACTCGTCGACTGCCAGTCCAATCGCAATAAATCTCGTGCTGAGTTATTGGGAGAGGTTTCCAGCGGGCTGAAACGACTTGCTAAGGAGTTGCAGTGCCCAGTGATCGCCTTGTGCCAATTAAATCGCGAAACCAGTGATCATGAGGAGCCAGAGCTTCGGCATATTCGTGAAAGTGGCAGTATCGAACAGGATGCCGACATGGTCTGGCTCCTGTGGCGTGAAGCGACCAATTCAACTGATCCAAACCTGGATCAAACAGTTTACCTCAAGGTCGCCAAGAACCGACAAGGGCCGACGGGAACCATCAAGCTACTCCATCGCAAAGAGTTTATGCGGTTCGACGAAGAGCAATTTTTCAGTCAAACTTTCGTGGAAAGTTGAACCGTGCCAGTCGCCATTGATCCCCGCGCACATTGAAGATACGGCTGACAGCACGCTTCTGCCCATCCCCCACCCCTGACATAATCCCATCGGAACGGAAGCCCATGATTCCCGATAACACACCCCTGAACCGCCACGACATCGCCCAACTGCTGGTGCATGTAATCTACCGGCAAATACGGACCTTTCACACCCCGCAGAATCTCGCTCCACCTGCGCAGGATTGCCTTGATGTCCTGCCAAAAGAAGTGCTCAGTGTCTCCAAGACGGTTAACACCAACGGAGAACAAGGAGAACCATGATGGATTTGCAACAGAAGCTACAGGCACTGCCGCACCTGCGGGTCAACGACCTGCGGGCGATGTACTGCGACGTCTTTGGCGAGCCGACGCGGGCCAACAACCGCGACTGGCTTACCAAGCGCCTCGCCTGGCGTCTCCAGGCTCAGCAATTGGGTGGCCTCAGTGAGCGGGCACTGGCACGAGCGAAGGAACTGGCACGGGAAGAAGACCTTCGCCTCACACCGCCACCGTGTGCGACGACGGTGCCAACGACAACCGATCGTGATCAGCGCCTGCCGGCACCCGGAGCGGTCATCACCCGCCATTACAAGGGGACCGAGCATCACGTCGAAGTGCTGGCCGACGGCTTCATCTGGAACGGCCAGACGTATCCCACTCTCACCGCTGTCGCCAAAGCCATCACGGGCAGCCATCTCAACGGCTTCGCCTTCTTCGGCCTGAAAGGAGGTAAGGCATGAACAAGCCGCCCAAGAGAATTAGGTGCGCCATATATACGAGGAAGAGCACCGAAGAAGGCCTCGAACAAGAGTTCAACAGCCTTGATGCCCAGCGTGAGAGTGCTGAAGCATTCATTAAGAGCCAGGCTCAGGAAGGCTGGATTTGCTTGCCCGGAAAATACGATGACGGCGGCTTCACTGGCGGGAACATGGATCGCCCTGCCCTTACCCAACTGCTGGCAGACATTGAAGCTGGCCAGGTCGACTGTGTCATCGTGTACAAGGTTGACCGTCTCTCCCGTAGCCTTCTCGACTTCGCCCGCATGATGGAGATATTTGACCGTAAAGGCATTAGCTTTGTGTCGGTGACGCAGCAGTTCAACACCACCCATAGCATGGGACGGCTGACTCTCAACATCCTTCTCTCCTTCGCTCAATTTGAGCGTGAAATAATTAGTGAGCGAACTCGCGACAAGATTGCTGCAACCCGGCGTAAGGGCATTTGGTGCGGAGGTAGGCCGATCCTGGGCTACGACGCAGATCCCATCACGAACAAACTCATCGTCAACCACGACGAAGCGCCACGGGTGCGGGCCATCTTCCGGCTCTACGCTGACCATGGATCACTGCTACCCGTTGTTCAGGAACTACACCACCGTGGCTGGCGTAACAAGCAGTACACCAGCCGGAAGGGCATAAGCAAAGGCGGTGCAGAGTTCAACCGTACGAATCTCTGGTATTTGCTCACTAACCCGCTCTACGCAGGCCTCGTCCGTCATCGGGAAAACTGCTACCCCGGCGAACACGAAGCCATCATCGATGACGTATTGTGGCAGCGGGTGCAGAAGCAACTGGAACGCAATGCCCAAGGCAGCGGCAATGAGGTCAAGAACCGGCATGGGTCAATCCTCAAAGGGCTGATTCGTTGTGTCCCCTGCAACTCAACCATGACGCCTTCGTATAGCTGTAAGAACGGCAAGGTGAAATACCGGTATTACACGTGCGTCCATGCTCAGAAGAATGGTTGGGACAAGTGCCCATCGAAGTCGATACCCGCCGGGCAGATGGAACAGTTCGTGGTCGAGCGTATCAGCAGTATTGGCAGCGACCCGGAACTCCAGAACGAGGTGATGCAGATACTCAACCAGCATCATGCTGAGCATCGTGATGATCTTATGGCTGAAGAAAGGCTGCTAGACCGGGAATTGAACCGCTGGCACACCGAATCGAAGAATCTCGTTGGACAGATCAAGACCGGGGAAACTGGCAGTCTGGTGGCCAAACGCCTGGCCGAAGTCCAGGAACGGATCGCCCTGGAGACGCCACGGTTGGCCCAGATTGGGGATGACTTGGCCCGTTTGAAAGACTGGTCGCTCCCCCGTGAGAAGGTCGCCACCCTACTACAACGGTTCGATGAACTTTGGAAGGTTATGACAATCGTCGAGAAGCAGAAGTTCCTGAACCTCTTGATTGAACGCATCGATTACGATGGCCAGCACGGGCAGGTGACGATCCACTTCCATCCCAATGGTCTGGAATCGCTCCTCACTGAAACCCTTGTGGAGAATGCGGCATGATTGTCAAGACGTGGAATGTGTCGTTTGAGACGCAACGCAAAGGCCAGCGGGTGATTACCACTCGCCAGAAGCCCCCTGTTTTGCCCGAAGGTCGAATACCGCGTATCTCCCGGTTGATGGCGCTGGCTCATCATCTGGAACGGCTTGTGGTGACTGGCGTGGTCAAAGACTATGCGGAACTGGCGCGGTTGGGACAGGTTTCACGGGCACGGATCACGCAGATCATGAACCTGTTGCTGCTGGCACCGGACATTCAGGAGGAGATTCTGTTCCTGCCGATGACCGTTGCTGGCCATGATCCTATTAAGCTGAAACACCTTCAGGGCATAGCGTTAACACCTTCATGGGACCTTCAAAGGAGCGAATGGACTCAGGGACAAAATCTGCAAAAGACCCAAGGCACCAAGCTATAACTAGCCGGGCTTCTTTTTTAATACTGAATCCAGAAGCTTTCTAGCTTCTTTTGCAGATTCACTGTTCGGGAATCGTCTGAGCAATTCTTCAAGGCGTCGAACACCATTATCTTTGTCGTTTAGGTCATCTCGGTCGAGCCAACGTTTGGCCCATTTCAGTAACTCACCAGCTTTCTCTTCTTCAACTTTTCTTGCAGCCGCAGCTTTCTCTTCAGCGTCACGTATTTCACGGGCTTTTCGAGAAGCTTCGCGTTGTTGCATTTCTTTCAATTCTAAATCTTTCGCCTCTTGTTCCTTCTGAATGCGTTTTGCTTCCTGCTCTTCACGTAGTCGAATTGCTTTCTTAATTTCTTCATCCTGGGCATCCTCAAGCTTACTTTTCTCAGCTTTAGAAATGGCTCTATCGCCGTGAGCAGCGCTCCCATTATCATCCTTACGTTTGTGTACCAATGCACTTTCGTCTGATTTCAAACCACCCACGACTAAGGGTTGATCTTTGGTAGTTGGTGAGTTTTGATCGCTTCTATCTTGGTTTCTTGAGACAAAGGTTCCCATTAGAACCATCAAGACAAGTAGCAATACGCCAGGCACAAGTACTCCAGGCCCACAACCAAGTTGGATAATCGAAGTGTCGCTGCTGCTGCAGTACGGGCACTTTGGGGATAAGCTCTTTCCACGTGGGTACCATGTATGCCCACAGCTCTTACAAGAGTTCTGAGGTCTTAAAGTACCTCTTGGAAGGGTAAAAAGGTTGCGACGACCCATAGCAGTCACCTAGAATTTCTCATGAGCATACTCTATGTCGCACGACGATCAAGTAACTTTTTTTAACAGACTTCTGGGCTGTGAATCTAGTGACACTAAAGTCGCGTTTTTTTTGTTGCAAGATAGTGCTGTCCCAACAATAATCTAGGATTCTCGCCCCAGGATTTCTCAACCGAGTCAGAACTATTCGGAGGTGATTAATGGCTGAGCAGCAAGCATTTACCGATATTGGGATTGCTAGTAATCCTGAGCCACGTTGTCCATGCGTGCTATTGATTGACGTATCAGGTTCCATGGCCGAAGTAGTGGAGAACTCGGGTCAATTACTCGGGCGAACAGTTCAGCAGGATGGGAAAACGTATCAAGCTGTTTCGGGGGGAATAACACGCATCGATAAGGTGAATGATGGCATCCGTGCTTACCATGCTGATCTAATGAGTGATTCCCTCGCAACCCAGCGCGTGGAAGTCTCAATCATCACATTTGGGAATACTGTTGAGATTGTGACACCATTTATCACCGCAGAAAGTTTCTCACCACCGACCTTAACAGCCAATGGGTCAACGGTAATGGGAGCAGGAATCCTCCAGGCAATCGAAGCCCTCGAGGAACGGAAACAAATGTATAAGCAAAATGGTCTTCATTATTATCGACCATGGATTTTTTTCATCACTGACGGAGAGCCAACAGATTCTTGGCAAGCTGCAGCTGATAAAGTCCATGAAGGCGAAAAGTCTAAGAGGTTTGCTTTTTTCGCAGTAGGCGTTGAAGGAGCCAATTTTGACATCTTGAAAAAGATTTCTGTAAGGCAACCATTACATTTGAAGGGCTACAGTTTCCGTGAGATGTTCTTGTGGCTATCTCAATCACAGCGAACCGTTTCTCATTCGAACCCAGGGCAGGAAGATCAAGTAAAGCTTAAATCACCCGAAGGCTGGGCCAGCCTCTGAGGTTCAAATGACCTGGAAATACCTGGGTGCCAGCGTGATTGGTACATCTCATCTGTCACGAAGCACTCCCTGCCAGGATGCATTTCGGCTTGTATCATTTGGTAACTCAAATGAATGGCTTGGATTGTGTCTTGCTGACGGGGCTGGAAGTGCTGCACATTCAGATATTGGTGCACAGATTGCCTGCGAGCACTTGCTCCGCCAAATAGTCAATCTGCCACTCGATCTAGCTGCCTTTGATGCTTCGATCAAGCAAGTCTTTAGTGAGGTACGGCAGATTGTGATTGATAAGTCTGGAGAACTCAACGTGTCACCACGTGAGCTTGCGTCAACGGCCTTGGTCGCCGTGCTGGGTCCATCCTGTGCCGCATTTGCACAAATTGGAGACGGAGTTATCGTCGTTGAAGATGAAACAGGGTTCCACACCGTGTTTTGGCCTGATACTGGAGAATATGCCAATGCTACTTATTTCTTGACAGATGAACATTTCAGGGACCATATTGTGACTTCGACGATCAACACGGGGGTTAGGAGCGCGGCGATCATGTCAGATGGATTGCAAAGGCTTGCCTTGGACTTCTCTATTCGAGCGCCGCATCCTGAGTTTTTCAGACCGTTGTTCCAAACTGTAAGAAACGCGCCAGAGACTTCATTACTTCAAACACCTTTGGAGTTGTTTCTAGGCTCTAAACAAGTCAACCAAAGAACAGACGATGACAAAACCCTTGCGATAGCAGTACGTAGCGATGACGACTCAAGCATTAGTTGACCAGAGCGGAAGAAGAATCCAAACTGACCGTCAGATTGCTTCTGGCGGCGAAGGAATTGTTTACTCATTGACAGGTGATAATGCTCGTGTTGCCAAACTTTACCATAAAGCACCATCTCGGCAGACAATTGACAAACTAAAGGTGATGGTATCACTAGCCAATCCTCGTTTACTTTCTCTCGCAGCCTGGCCTATAGAAATCCTTCTTCAAGAGAAAACACAGAATGTTGTCGGCTTTATGATGCCGCGCATAACTGATTGTCAGCCAATTCAGCACCTGTACAACCCCATTCAACGGTTGAAGCACTTTCCAAGGGCTAACTGGAGTTTTCAGGTTCGTGCTGCCAAGAACCTGGCAGCAGTTTTCGAGGAGATTCACAAGATTGGCTGCCTTGTGGGCGATGTGAATCAATCAAATGCACTTGTTACTGGGAATGCGCTGGTACGAGTGATTGATTGTGATTCGTTTCAAGTTACTTCCGGAAGCAATCGATACCTTTGTGAAGTAGGAGTTCCACATTACACTCCACCAGAACTGCAAGGTAAGTCCTTTCGAGGGTTGGTCCGCACCAAGAACCATGATCGGTTTGGTTTAGCTGTTCTGATCTATCAGTTGTTGTTTGTCGGTAGACACCCATATGCTGGTATTTATAAAGGGGTGGGTGACCCTTCATTTGAACAATTGATTGCTGAATTTCGTTTTGCTCAAGGTCCAAAGGCCCATACGTGGGGGATGGAACCTTCCCCTTTTACTCCAACGTTCTCCGATATACCGGGTGAAATTGGAACTCTTTTTCAACGATCATTTGAGAAAGGTAGTGATTCTGGGGCACGACCACAGCCAACTGAATGGGTCAATGCCATCGGGAAAATGGAGGCTGAGATTACAGAATGCCAAGTTGATGCCGGGCATAAATACTGGAAGGGAGTGAACCAGTGCTTGTGGTGCCGATTCGCTGACAAAGGTGGTCCGGAATACTACTTTGGGGTAATTAGCACTTCAACTACATTTGTAGTGGATGAAGCAAAACTGCAAGAGGTAATCGCAAGATTGAACCGTTGTCAGCTGCATGACTTTCCAATCGATGCAGGCGTCTATCAGCCCTCCACAAACTATGAGCCTTCGATTCCGCCTCGATTGGAGAATTACAAGGATTTTGAAAGAGTTTTGTTTATTGTTTTGATTATTTGCACGCTAATCATTCCTATTGGGTTGGCTCATCCCGCTTTTCTATTAATTGGATTACTTGGAGATTTGGTATTTGGGATCTGGCTTCTGGTGCTGCGCTTCATGTCGCCTTGGCACAAGGAGAAAAGGTACCGTCATACTATGATGAAGGTTTCGCAAACGAGGGTGCGAGAGATCGAGAACAAGTGGCAATCTGAGATTAACAGCTATCGTAGGTCGTTTCAGACAACAGCAGATGCGATCAGACACAAGGCAGCCGACTGTCGTTTGCTTGCGATGGAGTATCAGAATGCCATTCAAAAGATTGTCGCAAATGCTGAGTTGGTAGCTCGCGAAAGGCATCTTCGACTGTATAGCATTGCTGACGCTGAAATCTCTCAGTTTGGGCAAGGGCGGAAGAGGATACTAGCGTCGTATCTGATTTACAATGCTGCTGATATTACGCCAGAGAAACTTAGTTCACTCCGTGGAAGCGGGATTGGTGAAGTACTCCAGGGCATCTTGATCGACTGGAAGGAATCCGTCTTGAGGCAATTCAAGTTCAATCCTTCAAAATGCATTTCTCCAGCAGAGCAAAGCGCATTGAATGTGAGATTCAAATCGAAACAGAAATCAATCGTGAGTGAACTTATACAGCGTCTTAACCAGCTTGAGGACCTGAGTCCCTCGACACGAAGCAAGCTAGTTTCTCTAAATAGTGCCTTACGTCAGGCAGTCCTTAATTGGAAGTCAGCAGAGGCAGACTACAACATAATGAGAACCCTAACAAACTCGTAACCGTGGCATTGCCTTAAATCAAGGCCCAGAGAAATGGGATGAATAGTTACAGTCTCTAGGGTCATTTCCAACCCGCAGAACCTCCCACATTCCTGCTGAATCCTTCCTCCCTTATTCCCCACATCACTGTAACTGTCATCCTGCGTAAGCCGCATCACATCGATGTCGCACGCACCAGGAGACAGTGACATGGCGAACAAGAAGCTGAAGGTCGGTGGTGGGGAACTGAAGCTGCCGGCGAAGAAGGCTAAGGGCGAGAAGAAGCTCAAGTGGCAGGCGAAGACAGGGAGGAAGGTGAATACTGAGCCGGTGGCCGAGGGACCAGAAGTTGTCGAGCCCGGAAAGCTTGTCGAGCTCGCTACTCTTCCACCAGAACCCACCGAGACGCCCGACGTGGCCACAACTTCCGAGGCTGCAGTTGTTGAGCCAACCACAACGGGCCAGATGGCAACGACGCATGATCTTGAGCCAGCAGTTACCGAATTAACACCTGTCGCAACGCCTACCACCAACGACGAACAGCCCCCCAAGAAACCCCGCAAGCTCAAAGTCCAAGCCGACCTCAAGCCCAAGAAACTCAGCATGATTAAGGCGGCGCTTCAGGTGTTGCAGGATCGGAAGGTGGCAATGACGTGCCCGGAACTCATTGACGTGATGGCTACCGAGGGATTGTGGACTAGTCCGGGAGGTAAGACACCGGCAGCGACGCTTTATGCCGCTCTTGCGCGTTCTATCAAAGACTTGGGGAAGGCATCACCTTTCAGGAAGGCGGAGCGGGGGAAGTTTGAGGCAAAGATGGTGGCGAAGCAATAAGGCTAAGTCCGAATGAAGCAGACGGGCGGGTTTAGCTCGCCCGTTCTTTGTTGGTAACAAGACTCACAAGAGTGTTGCGCTATTTGCTCTTCAGTTCGCTGATGGCATTGAGGCAGTGCTCCAGTGCGTCATAACCACCGGCTTCATCAGCAATCACGTTGAATGCTTTCAACTGAGTCATCAGAGCTTTGACCCCGCCATGTTGCTTCGCAAGTTCATGCACCTTCTGCATCTGTACAAGGGTGATTTCCTTGGTTCGTCTGGACTTCTTATTCTTGCGTGTCAGTCCGGCCTTCTTTTTGGCGTAGTTAACTGCGGCGGAAGAGATGGTCTCTTTGTGTGCCCTTTGGAATGCAGCCGTAAACTCTTCTATTGAAGCTGTTGGCATCGTCTTCCATAGAGCTGTTGCGTTATCGATCTTCTGACGTTTAGGCGACTTGGGCACGGGCTCTTCCTCTTAGAACTGCAACGTGAACTGATGTTAGAGTATCTCATATTACTAATCGAGAATATAATTACCAGGAAGTGGTTCCCTCTACACTATAACCTACCGGAGACAATTGATGTGATAGCCATGGAGGGACTTATGGACTAGCCCGGTGGCGAGACGCCAGCGGCCGCCACCATGCCAACATGAAGTTCTCCACTACTACACTCGAAGACAATACGTATCGTCGTTCCGATGTTACAATCAACGCCAGCTAAACCAAACGTTCTTCAAACCCCGGAACAAATACATGGTTACTGAGGATCGTATATACCGAATGTACAAAGTCAGTCATGGAGGTTTTGCCGCGTTTGAATACTGCAAGCAAGGCTAGGCGTCCATGGTGATGATCGGCTAGAGTTTCAGCCACTTCGTCCCGCAAGATGTTACGGATTCCCTCAGAATCAAGTCGGGTATTCTCTGAAAGAAAGACAAGTCTGTCGGTAGCTGAAAAACGCACAATCAAAGCCTCAGCGACCTTTCGATCAGTCCACGACCATCCCTTTACCGGAAGTCCAAGCTCGTATCCTTGAGGGAAGTCTTTTGGTTTGCTTCCACCACCTAACAAAGAGTGTTCGCCGTTTACATGTTTCCGCAGTTGATACCAGAGAGTATCAGAACCGGCTGCAATACCACTCGTTACCAGCTTGAGGCAGAGATCAAATATTTCTGCCCGGTTTAGGCATTCATCCACACACACCAAAGGCGTGCCGCCGATCTGGCGTCCGTGAGCATGCTCATCGACAACCTTCACAAGGAATGTTTGAAGCGGTGTCGGATCAATTCGCATAATGAATCCATGCATGCTTCATGGACTGAGTACATCAACCATTTTCGCTATCAACTCACCAATCCGCAACAACAAAGTACGTTAGCCCCTCTCCAGTGAAACAACCTTGCCCTGCAACCCCCGAACCCTTCCCAGGCAAGCGAGAGACATTGTAAGTGGAATTAGGTGGGTGGGGCAGGTGCAGAGATTAATTCTAACTGTAGGCACTTTCAGTTGCAAATGAACCCACGGCAGGTGATGCAGAACCCGGCGAAGGCTCGCAACCACGACGGCCAGTATGTGGACAGGTCGTACTCCACAAGCGGTTGCTTACAGGGATCGGTCCAAAACTCCACTGGCGGATACACGTTGTCGCTCCAATTGATTGCCATCAGTGGCCCTGCAATGAGGGCCTTCCCGATTTCGTTCGCCTCTTCATGCGTGAGCTGTTCTCCCAGCCACAGCGTTTCCAGCCGCTGCAGATGTTCCTCCTCAAGCACTGCAAACGACCGCATAACAGCCACTGTGTCACGCCAGCCCGCATTACTGACCATGACATCATGCTTATCGTTACCGAGGTCAACAAGGATAACGCTCACGCCGAGGAAGCCTTTATTCGCCGAACAACCCAGCTCACCTGCCCGGCCCGGAACTCCCGAAGCCTCCCAAGGCAAGCGATGGGCATTGTAACGGGATAGCTGGCCAATGCAGCTACAATATTACGTCTCGCCTGCATATGGTCGAAGCCAACTAGAAAAATCGGGATACTCACCCACGACTACCAACTGCTGATCTTCCTGACCTTCACAATGCGGCTCGATCCAGTTTGCATAGCCAAGTTTCTTCCAAGATACTGATTCGTCTTTGAACAAGAGTTGGATAAACCGTTCGGAAATCTCACGGCCCCAACGAATGGCCGATGCCTCGTCGTCCGCCAGGATCAAAACTTCCTGCGAGTTCTCATCATCCCACCCATGGGCCGCATTGTTATGGAACTGCCGCGGACTCTCGAATCCGAAACCGAATTGGAAGCAGGGCATCTTTTGTCGTATCGCATCATGAATCATTTGCATTCGTCCAAAGCTGACGCCAACTCACGGAAGCGAGCTAAACTACTATTCTGGCCATCGATCCACGGAAGAACAACTTGTTTCTTTGCTAAGTATGTAGCCCATGACACTGTTAACCCCCGTGTCCCCTCTCTCCCCCACCCCAGAGAGTTTTCCCATCAGCTTGGACCCGTTACGCCCAAATCCAAGACGAATCCCCCGCTCTCTCCACCCCTCGACAGCCTCTTGTCACGCCCCAACATTTCTCCAATACCAACGCAAAAACGCCAACCTCTCTGGCTGGCGTTCTGCGTTAACTCACTTGTTCGCAATCGACACGCTCTGTGCCGAAAAGCTCCCCGGGTAGGATTCGAACCTACGACAAGCCGGTTAACAGCCGGCTGCTCTACCGCTGAGCTACCAGGGAATGGCCTTATTACTCAGACAGTCCACTATCCTAATAGTTCATCTAAAAAATACAAGATCAGCAATTTACAGTTCCCCTTTCTAAGCTGCCTTTACATGTTAAGATAGATTTGACTACTTGTATGCCCCTGGAAGAATAATGCGCCCGCCCTCAGGAAATCTCGGATTCGAGCAAATCGAAATTGCCAGCATGACTGATGTTGGGGTGCGGCGCAGCCACAACCAGGATGCGTTTGGGGTCGTGCTTGCCCCCTCGTTAGACGCTTGGAAAGATCGTGGACACATTCTCATTGTGGCCGATGGCATGGGGGCGCATGCAGTTGGAGAATTAGCCAGCGCGCTGGCTGCTGATCAAATTCCACATACCTACCAAAAACACGCTAGTCAAGGGCCAAACGAAGCGCTCCGCAAAGCCTTTGATGAGGCAAATGCGAATATCCATCAGCGCGGTCAACAGAATCGTGAATTCCAGGGAATGGGCACTACAGCCACCTCTCTCTTGCTGAATCAGGAAGGTGCTTGGGTGGCTCACGTGGGCGATAGTCGTGCCTATCGAATTCGACGAAATCAAATCGAACAATTAAGTTTTGATCACAGTCTGCAATGGGAACTGGTGCGCGTCAGCAGGTCACACCGGAGTCTATTGCCGGCATTCCCTCCAATGTTATTGTCCGTTCGCTTGGACCTGAGGGAACTGTGCAGGTTGATATCGAAGGCCCACATCAGGTTGAACCAGGAGATATTTATTTACTGTGTAGCGATGGCTTATCAAACCAATTGACGGATCAGGAGATGGGAGCGATCGCGCAGAATTTACCCCTGCAGGAAGCGTCACAATTCATGATTGATCTCGCGAACTTGCGGGGTGGGCCGGATAATATCACGGTCATCATGGTGCGTATTCCTGGTCAACCGGTATCGGAAACACAGGATGCGGGAGCAAATACCGCGACTTCCCGAAAATGGTTCAACATCATACCTTGGCCTGCATTAGCTATCACTTTAGGCGCTTCCTTCGCCATTTTTTCACTCATCATGCTTACGGATCGCCTCTCCTTTCTGAAAACCGGCGGCATTATTCTGTTCGGGCTCAGTGTTGTTCTGGTGCTTGCGGGCCTGGTGGGCGTTATTCTGCAGCGCAGGACAGACAAGCAGGAAGAGGCTCAGGCGATTGTGAACGATTCACTGCAAATCTACCGTCGTACGCCATCACAGGTAGACTCTCTGCTTATCAACAAGATGATGCAAACAGAAGCAAATCTGCTAGAATTAATCAAGGAAAAGGGATGGAGCTTCGACCAGGCGCAACTCGGCATTCTTCAAAAATCGGTTGCCGATCTCATTAAGAAAAACGAGCTTAGCGCAGCTCTGCGGGCACAATGTAAGGCACTATCAATACTCACAGCTAAACTGCGACAGCATCGGTCGAAAGACGAGCAATTCAAGCCCAATTGGTGATTTCAAAGTTTCCGGCAACGGATTGGCTAGTTCAGAGCGAGGCATTTTATGGGTTTCCTCGGAAAGCAAACGGTATTGGCGAAATGCCCGGCCTGTGAGGCGACTACTAAGGTTAACGTGCATCCGGATAAACCATCCATTCGCTGTCCGCGTTGTAAAGCCAGCGTACCTCTGACGTTTGCCCGCAAGTACACCCCAGATAAACCTGAACCCGAACCGGAAAAACGCAATCTACACCAAGAAGCGGCCTTTTCTGATTATGGCTCAGAAATCCCTGCCTCCCCGACCGAGAGATTTCTTCTTCTTCGAGAAAAAGAGAACGTCGATATTCCTCCAGCACGGTAAATGAAGTCAGTTATCCAGATCATTCTCGCGGGTTTGTTCGATATTCGCTTTTCTTGGCTGCCGGCATTATTGTGCTTGCGATCGCCGGCATTGGCTTTCTCATCTGGCGTGATTTGGTAAACAGCAGATATCAGAACTACGTCAGTAACATCAAGGATAGCATTGAACTCCACCAGACAGCCATTACTCAACTCAAGAAGGCGCTGGACCCTTTGGAAGGCACTGAAGCACAGAAAGCCTACCGAGAGGCTAAGGGAAGAATTGATTTCCTGGCTGTACAGAGAAAACGAATGACTGTGCCGCAGGATGATAATGATGAAACCCTCAAATCCCTTCTGAGTGATCATGCCAAGGCTGAAAAAGACCTTATCCAGACGCAGGAAGACATCAAACGACTTTCCACCCAAATACCGGCAAAACCACAAACGGAGCAGCCGGCGGTAGTCTCTCCCAGGCTGGGCTCGACTGTCACTACAGGCCCGCCCAAGTCAACAGCCCCGCCCATCAGCAATGAACCACGGAAAATCACCGATGAAAACGCGGTACTGATCAGTATTCCTGGCCTCTCAAAAGAACAATGGAATGACGAATTTTCCAAACGATTTGCCATGCTCGCAGACAACGGCCAGGGCCAGGTGACTGTTAAATGGTTTGGCGATTTACTGACTCTTGAAGTACGCCCCGTGCTGGATCCCGCTCGGTATGCCACCAAAATCAATTTCGGCAGACTACTCTATTACTCACGCAATGATCGCAATCTTACCATCGAATTCAATCCTGAACGCGTCAACAACTATAAAGCCCAGGGCGATCTGATTACTCCACTGCTGCTCGATCTGAAGCAACGGGACAAAGCTCCAAAACTGCTGACAGCTCTTACACAAATGGGAAACCTCAAAGTTGATCCGGCACGTCAGGCTGAAGTCGCCACAGTTCTCGAAACGGTTGCATCCGATATTAAGCTCGACCCGACTTTGAGAGACATGGCTATCAAGCTCATTCCCGCCTGGTCCGGCAAGGAGTCTGCTGAGCTGCTGATCAAGCTGATGGACGATAAAGCAGGCAGTGTACGCCTTACCGCCATCGATGCCCTCGTGGAAACTCGCTCACCACTGGCCGCCGCTGCACTGGTGAAAAAATGGGATAAAGCGGAATCGAGCCGCATCAGCGATGGTTTGATCGCGCTTGGTTCTGATGTAGAGTCAGTGGTGCTTCCCTACTTGAACAACACCAACAATGTCAATCTGCGTGTCGAAGCCTGTCGTGTCCTGCAACACATTGGCACTACCGAATCGCTCAAGCCTTTGCTTGATTTGATGAAAGTCAAAGATCAGTCGCCTCCCGTGGTCAACGCCGCCAAAGAAGCGATGAAGCAAATACTCGACCGGAAGACCAAGTAGTTAAACACCCGGCATAGGGTGCGCCGTCGTAATTCGCTTGACTAACAATGTAGCATAAGAGCCTCGGGGTAATGTAAAGGTCAATCGTAACTTGCGGTGACCTTTATTAAGTTTGTCCCAGCCAAGCTCATGTTGCAGACCTTCCGGAAAGTAGAACGCCGGCCTGTCGCCTTTGGAAAAGAACGGCTCTCGATAGTGCTTGAGTCTGACCTGACTCAATTGAAGTCCTTCCTCGGCTAGAACCGCATCCAGACTTGGCTTAATGGGATGATCAGCAGGCACTTCAGCACGAGAAGATGGCAGCGGTATCGTCATCTCCTTCAACTCGGCAAGGCGTTCCTTCGACAGCGGTCCCGGCATGGGAATTGATTGACGCTGTTGCTTCACCAACACGAGGTTCTCAAGCGGTATGGTTGTCATCATCCATGTCGAAAGAATCCGGTTCCATAATGAGCTCTGGTACGCTGAGAGGTACATATTCCTCAGAAAGAAAGGAATGAGCACAAAAGCGCCTCGATAGTCCTCTTGTCGATTTGCCAGGTGCGACACAATATGTGTCATGAACCCTTTGGGCATCTTGTCTCGTAGCTTTTGCCACTGTCCCCAGTGTTGCCGCAGCAGGGCTTTTGCCTTCTTCTCCGTTGAACGATCATGTTCATACCAGGTAGAGATGGCCAGCTTCAATGCCTTTTCGTCATCACCATCGATCAAGGCCCTGGCGATAAACTGCTGATCGTCACCGACGGAGCCAAAGCGTTGATCGTCGAAGTAGTTTCCAATCAGGCCGTGGCGTACATCTTCAAGCGACTGCATCGTCTGATCCAGTGCAGATGGTTCAATGTCTCGCATGGTAATGCCGAAACGATTACCGGAAAACGACTGGGGGCCGTAAGGCTCTTCAACACGCCCCAGGTATTTCAGTTGAATCAACGGATCCTTAAAGTGCCGGTCGGGACCTTCATCAATGGTCAAGTACTGTATCGTCTCGGCATGTCGATCCTTGAGGCCGCCATACCGGACACGGCGAGGATCGACATCAAGCTCCCTGCAGATGCGCTGAATAGCCTCAGGCGTCCCCACGCTCTTCTTAGACAACCGATAGAAAGCGTACGGCCCGGTGGTACCGGCTACAACTGATGTCACTTCTTCGACTTGGAAATCATCTGGCCGTGATTTGAGTTTCATTGCGATTCGTACTTACTCTGAACAAGATTATGTCTTACTCCCCTCTCCCTCCCGGGGAGAGGGGCTGGGGGCGAGGGGAATTCTATTGTGGCGAAGCCCTTCGTGTGAGATCAATTAAAACAACGACTCCAGTGCCTTGCCGTCTGGAAGAAGATTGATGGGCCTACCTTCACGATCAGTCCAGTCGAGATTGTCGATACCCATGGCATAGTAAACGGTCTTGGCAATGTCGCCCGGAGTGACCTTATCCGTCTCCGGATAGGCAGCGTATTTATCGGTGGTGCCATAGACCTGCCCGCCTCGCACGCCCCCGCCGGCCAGCAGCACGCTCATGCAGGCAGTCCAATGGTCTCTTCCCGGCCCGATCTTGCCTTTGGCACGCGGGTCGCCGATCTTGGGCTGCCTGCCCATTTCGCTGTTCACCTGCACCAGCGTATTCTGAAGCAGCCCTCGTTCATGTAGATCAGCAAGCAACGCACTGAAGCATTGGTCGAACTCGGGAAGCAGGTTATCCTTCAAACAGACGAAGTTATTCCCGTGAGTATCCCAGCCGCCGGCACTCAGGCAACGCTCGTTCTGCTTGGGGTCTTCCATCCAGTAGACCGAGATGAACGGAACGCCAGCTTCCACGAGCCGACGGGACATCAACATGCTCATGCCGTTGATGGTCATGCCATACCGCTCACGGGTGGCTGTCGATTCTGAACTTAGATCAAAAGCCTGCTTGGAACGAGATGCCGTCAGCAGCTCAAAAGCCTTATTCTGCATTTGACTGTAACTGCTGGCTGATTCATAACTCCGGGCCTGACGATCCAGGGCACCGAGAAGTACCTTGCGCTCTGTCAATCGCTCAGCGTTGACATCGCCACCTAACGACAACGTGGGAGCCACAAACTCCATAGGCTTCTCACGTTTGCCATACAGATAGAACGGATCGTATTCATACCCCAATCTGGCTGCGAACTGTCCGGGCCGAGTGTATTCCGGAAAGCCAGGCTTTTGTGGTAGAGCAACGAGCGATGGCAACTCAGGATGCTGAGGCCGCTTAGCTGCAACCACCGAACCCACGAACGGCCAGTCGGTCAACATCGGCTTGCGGTTATTAGCTAGCTGTCTGAATGTCGGATCAGGCTCATGCCCGGTCAGGTTGTAGTAATACCCCGCATGATGATCCCCGGTGCCCTTCCCGTCATGCCCCAGCGATCTGACAATCGCCAGATGATGGGCCTGCTTCGCCAGCAACGGTAAATGTTCGCACAATTGAATAGCCGGGGCCGACGTTCGGATGGGTTTGAACTCGCCCCGATACTCAGCTGGTGCATTCGGCTTCATGTCCCACATATCAATGTGCGAAGCCCCGCCGCTGAGCCAGATCAAAATGGTCGATTTCGCAGCCGACTTTCTCGATGCTGCCTGAGCCGTGCCCAGGCCGCTCATCGCCATCGTGCCTGCGGCAAGAAAGGTGCGCCGTGAAATCAGCGGTGTGTGAAGTTGATGCTGCATGTCGTCCTACAGCGAATCGAAGGCGGGAGAGCAAGGCAGGAGTTGCTACATGATAACAGACAATTCTTACTTCGCAACCGGTAAATAAAGCAACAACGGCCCTTGGAGGGGCCGTTGTGATAATGTCATTCTTGAGCGATATTCAACCCGGACTAGGAAGCAAAACGAAGCTCGACCGTGCAGCCTTCGTCTTCCAGTTCCTCACGCCAGACCCTGAACTCCGCGCGAGTCATCAGCATATTGGGCGGGGTGATATTATCTTTCCCGGTAATGTGCAGAAGTTGTAGCGGCCCATCCACCAGATCCGTCGCTGGTGAACGAGAGACAAACACTTTCCCGTCATGCGTATCACCGATGTATAGCGAATCGACTTGTTCGTTCATCGTTATCCTGCCCTTTCCTTCATTCAAGAGGAGCACGTACTATAGGCAGAGTTGCCGTTTTGTAAATGCTGATTTCCCGACCCGCCATCAGGGTAAACTCGTGTCTACCCCGGCGAGGCGATGAATGTGTAATCGCCTTAGTTTACCCTATTGAATTAAACAGGCGTCGGCAGAGATGATGAAGAAGTAGAGCCAGCGTTATGAACTTTTCTTCGCCGGACGCGGAGTAAATTCTTCAGGATATTTCTTGTGCAACCGCTCCCAGCGTTGCTTCAGTTCAACATTGGTGAGTTGTTCAAGCCCGCCGAGTTTATTGAGTCGGTGCCCATCATACATCTCCACCAGCTCAATCAAGTCAGTTACCGGTCGAGCATCCACCGGTAATGTCCAAAGCCTTGCCTTGCTGTCCAGCGCTCCGGTGATAAAGAGACGCTGATCCGTCATGAAACACTCACTGACCACCCTGCCCTCGTGCATCAACAACGGACACATCGCCTGCCCCGAATCCGCATCCCACAATCGGGCCCCACGATCACGACTAACGGTAGCCACGTACTTCCCATCCTGACTAAAGACAGCCTGCAACACCCAGGCAAGATGCTGTAGCGGCGGCCCCACCGACTGGCACGTCTCCACATCCCAGATGCGGGCTGTCTTGTCATAACTCGACGTCACCAGGCGACGGCTGTCTGGATGAAAGGCTATCGACATCACTTCATATTGATGCTGCAAAGTAGGCAACATCGGCTTGCCTGTTCGCACATTCCACACCTTTACGGTGTAATCGTAGCTGCCAGTGGCGGCATACTCACCATCCGGGCTGAAGCTGCCTAAAGTCACCGGAGCCTGGCCATGTATCCACGGTTCGTAAACCGTTTTCCCCGTGTTACGATCCCATAACCACACGGTTCCGTTAGCGCAAGTCGTCAGAATCTGCGTTCCCTGGGAATTGAATGAACAGGAAATGACGTTCGCTTTGTGAGTCAGGGTCTGCACCAGCTTGCCATCCTCCGCTGACCAGACCTTGGCCGTACTGTCCATCCCGGCTGTGACCAGCCATTTGCCATCGGCAGAGTAACCAACATGGAGAATACGTTTATCATGCTTGAGCGGTGGAAACGCAAGGGATCGCTTGGCTACATCCCAGACGTGGACTTCATCATGCTCGCCACGGACCGCCAGTTGCCGGCCCTGAGGATGAAAGACGAGCGACCGAACTAGTCCAGGAAACGGTAATGCTTCTCCCGATGGTTCGCCGCCGGGCAGTTTCCAGAAATGCACCTCCTTGTTATCATCCCCCGTCACCGCCAGGGTTCCATCCGGCGATGCCGCCACTGTCCAAACCCATTTGGCATGCTTCCACTCCACCGGTCGAGCCTGCCGTGAAGCCACATCCCACAACCGTGCCGTTCCATCATCGCCACAAGTGACCACCTGTGTCCCCGATGGATTGAATGTTGCATGCGTCACCGCTCCCCGATGCGGCAGGCACGGCGAGAACCCCTGCCCCGTTGCCGTATCCCATACTCGCGCCATTTTGTCTTCGCCATAACTCAACAGCAACTTGCCGTCCTTGCTATACTCCACCCCGTAAATGTAATCTGTTTGATGCATAGTTTGGATCAGGCGACCGCTTGCCACATCCCAGACGCTCACAAACCAATCCTGAGAGCAACTGGCCATACGCTCACCCTTCGGATCAAACGCCAGTCGGTGTGGAATATCCTTCGTCTTCAGTATCGGCCCCGAGGCAGTTCCCGTTGTTGCATCCCAGAACTTGATCGTACCATCTAAGCTGGCCCCAGCGAGTAGCTTGCTGTCGGGGCTGAAGACCACCTGTGTCGCAACATCCGGATACTCCATGGCAACGCCAATCGCTTCACCCGTCTGGGTATTCCACACTCGTAATCTGCCTTTTTTGCTGTCCGGTTTCCCGCTCGCCGTCGCCAGTGCCATTCCATCATCACGAAACACGACGTCATTCACCGCAGCTTCCAGTTGAATCGGCTTACCGATCGGCTTGCCGTCCATGGCTGACCACAATCGTACCGTTCGATCTTGACTCGCCGTGGCGAACTGAAAACCATCAGGGCTGAGTCGAATCTGGTTTATCGCTTCAGAATGACGCATAATCGACCCAGTAGTCTTCCAGGTCGTGGTGTCCCATAGCTGTGCACCATTTCCTGCCACGCCAATCATCCTTTTGCCATCCTTGGTGAACAGTATCCTCTGCGCCCCGGCATTCGTGAGGATGGGGCTGACCGACTGACCACTCGCCGTATCCCAAACCCGAATCGTGTTGTTATTGTGGCCGATAGCCAGCCAGCGTCCGTCGGGACTGAAGGCAACGTAGATCATCGCCGAATCTGAGATCCATTGATGCAGCATCGTCAAACGATTACCGAAATGCAGATGCTGTGACAGGCGATCACGAAACATCGTTTCCGACTGTTTATAGGGGCCCGTCTCTTTCAACGGACTGGCGCACCAGAGCAGGCCACGGTAGAAGTTCCCTTCGTCGATGAGCCGCAATCCGGTCGAGACGGCGAAGAAGTCGAGCGTCTTCTGCGTCTCGGCGGCGCTGGTATCGGCTTTGATCTTGGCTTTCTGGGCATCGTCTCGCTGAATCTGGGCGTCCTTCTTCGCTTCGACGGCAATATCCCGTTCTTCCAGCACCATCTGATTGAAGAAGATGCCGCCGCTGATGAGGGCGATCAAGGCCAGGATCGAAACGACCACCAGTGCCGCCGCCGTCGGTCGCCGCTTCGACCATTTCCATACCCGTTCTACCAGCCCCACCGGTCGAGCCAGGATCGGTTCCTGGTTGAGATAACGCTGCAGGTCCTCACCCAGTTCCGCGGAACTGGCATACCGCTTGCCGATGGGCTTGGACAAACACTTCAGGCAAATCGTCTCTAAATCCTTCGGGGTATTCGGCTGAAGACGACCGGGCGGCACAGGCTCTTCTTCGATGACCTGTAGGATCGTATCAAGCGACGTGGCAGCACGGAACGGTGGGCGACCCGTGAGCAACTCATACAGGATACGCCCAGTGCATACGTATCAGCAGCCGGCCCAATATCCTTCGATGCCGCCGCCTGTTCAGGAGCCATGTAGCTCGGCGTGCCCATGATCTCGCCGGCCTTCGTCTGACTGCTGTCCGCATCGATCTGCTTGGCCAAGCCGAAGTCGGTGATCTTGGGAATGAATGGTAACGAAGACGCCGCCAACATCCGTTTTCGTGTTTCAGACTGGTTGAGTATCTTGCTCAGTCGATCTTCAGCGGGAGCCAGCAGGATGTTCGCAGGCTTCAAGTCTCGATGGATCAGATGCTGCTCGTGCGCAAAGTGCATGGCAAAGGCAAGCTGTGACACCAGTTCCGCCGCCGATTGCGACGTCATCGGCTTGCCGTTGAGGTGCCCCTCCAGACTCGGCCCGCCGACAAACTCCAGAGCCATGTAAGGGATGACGGAACCATCCGTCTGCGGGACATCGCCGACTTCAAAGATCTGCACAATGTTCGGATGCTGCAGCTTGGCCACCGCCTCTGCTTCAATCAGGAACCGCTCCCGCTGCTCCGAGCGTTCGACGAACCCGCCCCGAATCATCTTCAGAGCCACCTGGCGATGCAGCTTGATCTGCCTGGCTAGGTAAACCACACCCATGCCGCCCTTGCCCAACTCCTTGACAATGTGGTAGCCCGGAACAATAGGAAACCCCGGCTCCTGCTCCGGCAACGGCTCACTGCCCCGCCGCGAGATTCCCATCTCCGTAGGCGGCTTGGGCGGCACCGTTGATGTCGAATCATCTGTCACCTTGAGACGATCCAGCGACCCAGGCTGAATCGTCTGGCACTCATCCGAGGTAATCTTCGCTCGAAGCTGCTCCTGCGTCTGCGGCTGAAGCGTAGGCTGCTCACTCTCAATAATCGCACGCACCGTCGCCTTCGCCTTGGCATCAGGCAAATCCAACGGCCCGGTATTATTACCTTCGGTAGTCATGGTTGACACGAGGAACTAGATTCGTGGAGGCCATTCTACCCTGAGAGGGCGAGGTTTCGCAAAGGAATTGAGCGCAAGTGACCTTCACGGCACCGGCCTCAGGCCCAAAGGGCCGGGAGAGCTTAGCCCAAGGCAACGCCCTGGGTCGAAGCGCCAGGCATCATCCAAGCCCTGAAGGGGCGGGAGAACTAGTCAAGAAGGATGGGTCGAGCGCTAAAGTCTCTTGTTACCTGTCGTCTTGCGAAATCAAGCTCGCTCCACCGGCGCTTGCCATCTACCTGGCATGGTTTGGTGGGGCGGCGCGGAGTACCGCTTAACCCACTCTACGGTGCTGCCCTTCTCGTCTCTTCGCAATCGTGATACCGGTAATTCTTCCATGAATGTATGTAGTGCCAGTAACTCTGAAACGCTCTACAATGCTCTGGTTGGCAATACCTCACACCCATAGACGAATAACATGTTGAGGCTTTTAAGGTAAAAGGAATGAACCTAACGGCTAAGCAGAAAGAACTCCTCAAGCGTTTAGTTGAGTTTGATAAACGCTTCGATTCTCCAACTTTTCATAACACTAAGTTCATTGGGCTTCGAGTCGAGAACCATAAAGAGTTGCTAATAAAGAGCCACGAGTTTGACGAGAAGGACTACGAGCAGATCGCCAGACTTGATTACATTAATGCTCATCAGGAGCAATCTACTTGGTTAATAAAAGTAAATCAGTCTGGCATTGACTTAGTAGATGGTGATTTTGGCGAAGTCGAAAAGAAGTACCTACAAGAACAAATTAAGAAGAACAAGCGATCACGTTTGCTTTTGCTGCTCTTCACGCCTATTGGCATAATTGTCATGTTCTTGTTAGGCTTTTACTTGTCTGTCAATGGCATCCTCTTCAGCAAGAACACAGGTAGATACACGTTAGGGCAAAAGGACTTAGACAACATTGTTCTGATGCAGAAGAAGATGATGGAGTTCTACGAAGAACTTCAACGTCTAAAGGGACACGTCAAGCCTGAGGACAAGGCAGCATATGATTTGTTGAATCGGATCACTGAGACACAGGAGCAAGCTAAGCACTACATGGAGAAGCAAACCGAAACGAACGAGAAACTAATTGAGATAGCTCAAAAGAAGGATAGCGTTTCGTGGCTTGGCTATCTGTGGATAGCAATCGTCTTCATTGTTGGAGTCTTCTTTAAGCCATTTATCGACATCGTGCAAGAATACATCAAACCTAAGATGAAGGCAAAGATGGAGAGCCTCAAACCACTGCTGATAAAGAAGGCTGAGGCAACAGACGACCACGATGTCCATTAAATCGCCCTAGTCTCAGGATTCGCTAGAATGCTCTGGTTGGCAATATCTAAACGCCATCGACGAATCGCAGACAGAGGCTTCTAACGCTGGAGTTCTATGACTCTTCCAAGCAATCAGAAGGAACTATTAAGAGAGCTTAGGCAGTTCGCCAAAACCAATCCAACTGCTGTATTCACGGTTTACAAGAGCAACGGTAGCTGTTACGTCGATGATAAACGAGGAAGACTCAGATTCAGAGGTCTCTACGATAAAAGAGACTTCATTGACTTGCAGAAAAGCGGACATTTGAACGGAAATCAAACTGCTTCTTCTATTCCGTTTACATTGTCTCCTATCGTATTTTCAGATGTAGACAATAACTTTCCAAGTGAAGTTTCGCCATTTGCCTTTCTGAAGGATGTTACTTACATTACAAAACGAAGACCTTTCCTTATAGGTCTGATATTATGTCTTTTCTTTACCACTTGTTTTTTGCTATGGTATTCACGCAGTTTAGCAGTTGAAGCTAATAATGAACTCGGAAGGATCGTACATCTGTTAAAGACTGGCAAGATAAAAATTGTTGATACCAAAGAGTTGTCCAGCGATGATAAGTTGAAACTCTATGACAAAAAGATGTCAGATTTGGAACGAAAGATAATCACTATCAATGAAAGCAAAGACTTCTTTGGAAGCTGGACTCCGATTCTTGTCGGAATCGGGCTTGTCTTACTTTGGCTCTTCGGAAAACCTCTTCAAGACTTGTTTCATGAGCATGTAAAAGAACGGGCAAAACCTGTCTTTGCTAAATTCGCAAAGAAACAAATAGAACCGCCCAATCCCACTTCCTAACGCTCGCTCCCACTTGCCATAGTCAAGTATGGTGGTAGATCGCTAAAGTCTCTTGTTACTTGTCATCTTGCGAAATCAAGCTCGCCCCACGGTCTCTTATTATCTTCCCGGCATGGTTTGGTGGGGCGGCGCGGAGTACCGCTTGACCCACTCTACGATTCTGTACACTTGCCGTATAGTATACTGATGTACAATAAAGGTAGACTGGCACTACACCCATGCTACCAGCAACCCCATTCCACTCTGACATGCCACCATTTAAACCTTGTACACTACTGAACGCTCATAGTCCCTATCGGCGCACGCACGGGGCGCTGCGGTTGATGAAACTCTCTTTTCCTCACCCAGGAATCAAGTTGAGGAGTTCTCCGAAGCCCGCGCATCTCCTCATCTTCAATTGTTGAAGATGAACCACGCTAATCGTGCGCACACGCTACCGCAGGAGGTCATTTTGGCAGATGTACACTACTATACACCCCGCGCACAGCCCGGTGCGGTAGGTCGTTTTGGCAGTGAGGAGACCGCAGGAGATCATGCTGATTCATTCACTATCTGATTCCCCTCTCTACTCTCTCATGTCTCCTGCTCTATTGGCGAAGCCAATGGAGGCGGCGGGAATCGAACCCGCGTCCCAAGGTACTGCTGTTCTGCCCTCTACGTGTGTAGCTTACTGGTCTCCCGGGCCTCATCCGGGTGGTTCAGGTCTGGCGTTCCAATAAGCGGAACGCACATCCCCTAGTTGATGGTGTTGTTTAGCGGAAGCCTCCCTCAACACGGCCTTGCGACCTCTGGCTCCCGCGATCCTGACTTGGTGACTGAGGACTAGCTGCTTTCAGGCGAAGAAGCCAGTCTCAGGGCTGCACTAATTAGGCAGCCAAAGCGAACTGCGTTTCTGCAGTTAGGTTTTGGTCAGCTATTAACGTGGCCAACTGACCAACCACGACACGCCAGCAAAACAACTGATTACCCGGTCGAAACCATTTCGCCCCCGGCTCTCGGTCTACAGTATTATTCACGATAGCAGCCAGGAAACAAGGGAGAGTGTGAACCTATCGAGGGGATTGTGGGTCTTGTCTTTCTCTCCCCCTTTCCAAGGGGGAGCCGGAGGGGGTATTTTTTCGGTGACAAAGAACCCCACCCAACCTCCCCTTAGTAAGGGGAGGAGGCTGATAAAAGACTCCTCCCAACCTAGCTTGTCAGAATGGACTCGCAGCATTAAACTGTCACAGACCATTCGGGAATGGTGTAACGGTAGCACAGCAGCCTCTGGAGCTGTTTGTCTAGGTTCGAATCCTAGTTCCCGAACTGAATGGTGGCCTTCGCAGGAAGCATCGACCGTAAGAAGCACCTTATACTTCTGGTAAGGTGTCAGTCTTTGATAGACCTGAATGCTTTCGCTACCAACCTCTCAATTTCCTCATTCCCAACATTGTCCCACATATCTTTTAAGAACAGCTTGAGCTTTCTCGGATGACCAGGTGGCTTGTACTTTTTGACAATGGCCAGCAGCCATTCCGCGACGGCGTCGTCGATCACATCGCTAAGCAATTGATCTCGTAGATTCGCACCGACTATGTACGTGATGTAATCTTCGGAAATCTCATAGGGCGGACACAGATGCCAGCCATTCCCCTGAACCACCGTTTCGCCTAGATACTCCCTGACCTGAACACTGGGTGCAAAAGTGCTCCAGACAAAATATCGCCGTGGTGAGCCAAAACTCACGACTGTGATTACCTGTCCCTCGAGTTTTTCCTCAGTCGCTATTCTGCCGTAGATTGCACCGAACTCCAGGGGATGCGGTAACTGCCCCTCGATATTGGCGTTGATGTAGTGGAGGTGAACGGTGTCATCGGGCATGATTCGCATGCTCTCCAAGTAAATCAGATACAATCAGATTTTTTTGCATGTGGATTGCGAGGAAGTCTCAGGTAGGCAGGACATGACTTCGCAAGCTCGATTCCCAGCTTGGCATTGCTGAGTCGAAAGTTAATGTCATTAGATCAAAAGTTCCTCGGCTTCCAAGTCCATTTTGAAGACGATCACTGTCTGTTTGTAAACAAAACAGGGTCATGCATGAGTACATGCATGACCCTGTTACATCTGTTTTCTGCCGATCAGGCGTTACGAATCGTTCCCTGACCAATCCCATCACCGATGGTGCCGTTGATTGCTCCCGACAGATTGATGAAAAAGGTCTCATCCAGCTCATTCAGGCTGTCCGCCAGGATGGTCACGCTGATGGTCTTGCTCGTTTCTCCAGGTGCAAACGTCAAACTGCCGCTCGTCGCCACGTAGTCTGCCCCGGCTGTAGCAGTACCGTTGGCGGTAGCGTAGTTCACTGTGACCGATTGAGTCGAAGCTTGAGAGAGCGTCACCGTGAACGTGGCAGTCGTAGTAGCGGGGCCGCCTCCGCCGGGCAGTAGGAACTGAATCGGAACGAGCTTCTGCTGCTTGTTCTGGTCGACCGTCGTCCAATCATCGTTCAAGATTCCGCCCGTGTCGCCGGAGTTGGGATTCCACGACCACCAGGTCCAGCTCATGCCCAACTTCCCTGCTGGAAGGTCGTTGGTGCCATTCCCATCGAGATCGCCGGCAAGATAGCTGACCATCTTGTTCGCCCAGGCAGTATCCGAAGCGGTTTGCAGCTTGCTGCCAAACTCCCCCAACCACACCGGAGCGATGTTCTGCCTGAAGAGATATCCCCAGGCCTGATCCCAGACGGCGGGCAGGTTGTTGGGATAATTCGGATCGCTGAACCACGACTGCGGATAGATCGATGCTGGATAGTCGTGTGGCGAATAGACCAGTTGGTTGGCCACATTCAGCACCACAGGATAGTCCTTGGCCCCAGCTAGGTTGCCACCCCACCAGTACGACTTGCCGGCATAGGTCTCAATACCTTCGACAGCGATGAGCCACTTCGGATTAGCGGCCAAGATGGCGTTGCCGGCACGTTGGGCTGCCAAGCGCCAATCATTGGCGCCACCGGTACCCCAGGTAGCAGGGCCATGCGGCTCATTGTGCAAGTCGGCCCCAATGACCGTCGGGTTGTTGGCATAACGGGTAGCCAGCATCACCCAGTCGCTGATCCATCGACTTTCGGAGTAAGCTGAGGTGTACCACAGCCCTGAACCCTCCGCGCCGGCCCCGGCATCAGAACGGTGATGATCCAACATGATCCGCATACCAATCTGCCCGGCATAGCTCACGATCTTGTCCATGATCTGCACCCCGGTCAGTCCCTGCAAATCGGGGTTGAGGCTGAAGTTGATTCCATTCGGCACGCTTCCGGCGTCGAACAACTGGTTGGAGTATGGCAAACGGATCGTGTTGTAGCCGAGCTGCTTCATCTGATCCATCATGCTCTTGTAGCCGCGTGCCCACAGGCCATGAGGGGCATAAGTATTACTCTCGAAACCGAACCAGTTGACGCCCGCAATCTTCACATTGTTGCCCTGGGCATCAAAGATCTGGTTACCCTGCGTGTGGAACGCGCTGGCTGTAGCCTGCCCACTCGGTTCGGTGACCGTGACATCGCTGATGGTAATGGAGGGAGCCTGAGGCGGCCCGATATCATCGTTCTTGATCGTGCCCTGCCCCTGGGCATCCGCCAACGTGGCATTGGAGGGAGCTGAAAGGTTCACAAAGAATGTCTCGTCATTCTCCACAAGCAGGTCGCCACGAACCTGGACATGGATCACTTTGCTGGTCTCCCCCGGAGCGAAGGTCAGCACACCGCTGGCTGCCGTGTAATCGCTGGCAGACGAAGCGGTGCCGTCCTGCGTGGCGTAGTTCACCGTCACCGTCTTGTCGCTGATGCCCGACAGTGTAACGGTAAACGCCGCATCTGCGAAGCCGCTGTTACCTTCCGTCACCTGGACATCGGAAATCGTCATGCTGGGCGTCGGTGGTGGCGTTGATCCCCCCAGAGGTTTGCCATTAAGAATGTAGTTGATGGGTGCAACTGCCCCGCTGCCAGTACCCTGGAATCCGAACGTCACGGTGGCTCCACGGGCAATGGTGCTGTTCCAGCCGGCGTTCTTGATGACGTAATGATTGCCGGTATGGCTCACGATCGAAGCATTCCAGATACCGGTGATCTGCGTGGCGGAATCGAACTCCAGCGTCCAGTCGTTGATACTGCTGGTACCTTTGTTGGTGATACCGATGTCAGCGGTGTAGCCGCCGTTCCAACTGCTTTTGACCAGGTAGCTGGCACTCGCCTGAATGTCGCCCGAGAGAGCGCCTTCAGCAAGCACGAAATTCGTGGGAGATGTCGGGTGACCGGGCGAACCGCTGAAGCCAAACGATGCTGATGCTCCTGGCGCCAGCGTCTGATTCCAGTCAGCAGCCTTGATTGTGTACCGGTTGCCAACATGGCTGACTATCGAGGCGTTCCAGATCGAATCGATGGAGTAGGGGAACTCAAACTGCAGGTTCCAACTCTGAATCGTCGTAGGGCGATCATCATTCTTGACGACGATTTGTCCCTGAAAACCACTGCCCCAATCGTTAATCACAGAGAAACCTGCCGAGAGAAGGTTCCTGTCTTCCAGACTATCGATTGAAGGCCGGTAAGTATGTTTCTGATTTGTGATGGAGAGCGGGGGACTTAACAGACTACGGAATACCCTCATGAAGTTGCTCATGGTACAAGCCCTCTCTTCTCTTTTCGAGGAATGAGTTGACCCCGCCATGGAAAATGGCGAAGCGTGAACGGCCATTGAGTCTCGCTGGGGAGGCGAGCATGGTTTACGGAGAGTACCGAAAGGCACCTCCGTATCCGTGGGGGCGGCATGCTGCTTTCAGTACATCAAACCTCTGGAGCGCTACCAGGGTTCAACGAACAAAAAGCAACACTTGATAGTTCTGTAGACGGAACCCCTTATGAGAAGTTCCTGAATAAGTGTGCTGGAACACTGAGTTCAATCGGAAGGGACTGATATGCAAAATGGCTATCTGCTTGATACGGAGCTCTACTTCGACACCACGCCCATAAATGTTCTCGAAATTTTAAGCTCCGAGGAGGGGATAGCATATACTAAGACCATTCAAATATCTTGGAGATTACTTTGATGGAAATACTTCATGCCAATCGTAACTACCTGTTAGTAACTACATTGCTGTTGATACCACTGTCTCTCAATGCTCAGATGATCGGTACAGTTAATGTTGATCTAGATGTCTTTGGATTTACGTATCATGGACAAGGAGCATACTCTACTCCAGGTAACGAATGGAATGGGCTAACGTGGCATCCCAATACTGGCATCGCCTACAGCTTAGTTGATACGCTTCAAAACCCAACTCCTTATGCCTTCAGCATTCAGCAAGGAAGCTATGTAGCGATTGAAAACGGCAATCCAACTCCCAACAACTCTCTCTTTCGTGATTTCTGGAGAGTTGACAGCGGCGCATTAAACAATCCAGCGGTATCGATGGGATTTCAGCTTCAAGGATTCGTTCCCTTTTCATCCAACTCAATCCTGGTGTATGGCGTTGGGGATGCTGACGGCATTGGCGCTGCGTTCACTTTTGGCAACACCACCCTTTCGACAACTGGCCGTCCCTACAACAGCAACTCACTCTTTACTCTTGGAGTTGATTATCAGATTTTTCCGAATGTTATCGCTGATGCACAAGGTAACATCAATGCTACGTGGTCAAATATCCCAGGTCAATCGCAGTACGGAGCCTTTAATGGCCTCCAAATCCTCTCTGTACCGGAACCGTCAACGGTGGCCATGCTGCTCAGTGTCGGTATCGCAGCTATGGGCTTCTGGTATGTGAAGAAACGAAATTCTCGAGTGCTCTTTTGAACAAACATGTCGTCAAATCCAAAGACATTCGGTATCGAGGTCTTATTTAAAGACGATGACTGTCTCTTCGTCAACAAACCCTCAGGAGTATTGACCCAGGCACCGCCCGGAATTGACAGCATCGAACGACGCATCAAGTCCTACCTGAAATCCGCTGACTCTTATCTCGGCGTTCCGCATCGCCTGGATCGTGCCGCTTCCGGCGTCATGGTCTTTGCCAAAACGCCCAAGGCAGCACGCCGACTGGCCGAGCAATTCCAGGCCAAGACTGTCGAGAAAATCTACTGGGCTCTCGTTGCAGGCAAGGTCAGTGAACCACAGGGTACATGGATCGATTCGATGCGAAAAGTCGTAGGGGTACCACGAGCTGAACTCATCCCGGCAGATCATCCAGAAGCCAAGCAGGCGATTCTCCATTACATCACTCGTGGGCAGACCGAAGCCATCACCTGGTTGGAGATTCATCTCGAAACTGGGCGTACTCATCAGATTCGACTACAGGCAGGCCGTCGAGGCCACCCGATTCTGGGAGATCAACTCTATGGATCGAACAGCCTCTTCGGAGAAACACACGTAGACGAACGGTTGCGTGCCATTGCGCTGCACGCCCACAAACTATCCCTCATTCATCCCACCAATCGTCAATCCATGACCATCGAAGCGCCACCTCCCGTTTCCTGGCTGCCATACCTCGACCAATTCCACCCGGTCACTTAGGCTCCGGCCACTTTAGATGTTGATGCAGGAAACGGAACGTCCCCACGCCATGAATGGTGTGCGGGCCATCGAAGAACTCGATAGCTGTATGTTCAGGAATCTTTAGCTCTGCATAGAGCCGCCGCACCTTGGCGTATTCGTACGCCACTTGTTCATCGGGGCCGACGCCATCCTTGTGTCCACGCTCCACCATAAACGGCCTCGGAGCGATGAGCGCGGCCATTTCGGCATAGTTGAACGTGTGGCCCAGGTTGAACTCGATCATCTCCCATTCGTTCGTGGTCATGTAGGTGTACTTGTTATCAATCGAGACGTTTTTCCAGATCCATTCGTTGAAGTCCGCGGAGCAGATCGACAGGCAGTAACGTGGCACCAGGGCCGGTACCCGCATCGCCGTCTTGCCGCCGTAGGAGAGTCCGTAGAAACCGATGCGCTGCGGATCGACGAAGGAAAGACTTGTCAGCCAATCGGTAATCTGCCGGTGTTGTGACACGATGAAGGAAAAGAGCGACAGGCCGAGAGGATTGGCTTTCCGCTGCAACATCCGGAAGCGGTCGCCAAAGATATAGGGATTCTGTGGAGCGAAGACGACAAAGCCCCGCTCGGCCAACTGGCAGGCAAAGCGATGATAGTAAGGACTGTCAATTTTCGGATTCCTGCAACATCCGACGGCCTGCCATCAAGCCCATGTTGACATACGACAACAGGCCGACGCTCGCCCGGCTTGATCCCTTTGGGAACAAGGAACCAGCCATACGCAATGACATCAGGGGCGAAAACATCGAGTTCGACTTCATAAGCAATGTAGCCGGGCTGCTCGTACAGCTTGCGTGAGCGAGGCTTTGGCGCTGATAAGGGCTTGTCAATCTTGCCGATCACCTCCTGTTCCAACTGCTTTCGAAACGACTCGGTGGAGGTCTGGTAGTTGCTCAAACTCGTTCGATCCAGCTTGCTCCAGAACGTCTTTTCACGGGATGTCTGGCTCTGGCGCAGCAAGCTTTGAGTATGTTCCGCCAGTTGCTCCACCTGGCGCTTCATTCTTGCTTCGGCATCGGGGAGGTTTCCCGTAAGCCAGGCTCGGTCAATATCCATTGAAAAGAACTCTGCTCCAGTCAAGAGGTAATAGAATTTATCCAAATCGAAGCGTTTTGAATCATCATTGGGCGTTAGATGGAATGCATCGGGAAACGCTTCTCGTAGAGGCTTCAATCGTGCCCATTCACTATCTAACTTCAATGATTTGATGCTACCCGGCGCGGCACCACTACGCCCTGAACGTGCTACAGGTGGCCCACTAACCATCGGCGGAGCCAACTGATTGATTACCAACTTCCGAGGTGCATAGAGACTCGCTATCTCCGCATCGCCAAACTCGGTCAATTGCCTCCAGACATTACGATAGATCGGCTCCTTCCATACCTCTTCACGTGAACTGAAGTAGCCATCGACACAGGTGACGGCAATGCGTGGATCAATCGCCCCTGCATGGAATGCGATAAGACCACCCTCGGCATAGCCGATGAGACCTACGGAACGTGTTTCTTTTTGCGTGTCAATCAACCAATCAACGGCGGCCAGCGTCTTGAGCACTTCGTAGCCGATGATGTGTCGGCCCATCTCGAATGCCTGGCGATAAATCCACTCCCGGTGAGGCTGATTGGTCATGCGAATGCCCGGAACCCCGGAAAACATATCGCTGCGATTGATGAGCGTCGGCACCAGTACCCGACATCCCTGGTGAGCCAGACGACGGGCATATTCCATATCAGAAGACAATCCCGGCCCAAGCCCTGCGAGTTGCTCCGGAGTCTGATCAGCATCGGGCAGGGCAACCACATCGGCCTTGATCTTTCCTGTAGGCACTAACAGTAGACCCTCTGCATCGACATGGGCGAACGCCAGCCAGCGCACGGCAAAGATCTCGTAGTCCGGCCCTTGCCCGATTTTCGCCGACTGTGTCGGGCTTGAGATGTACTCCAACTGCGGCTTCTTCGGTCTCTCTTCGACTACACCCAGAATCACTTTCAATCGTTCACGATCCGGTTTGGCTGGACGCTTCTGAACGGATGCTGCCAGTTGCTGATCGAGAAAGCGATCAATGCCACTTACCATCTTGTCGGCAAAGTCGAACTTATCTGGCGCTTTGAGCTGCTCCGTAGGAAATGGTGACTGATCAACTGTCGCACCTGGCACCGCTTGTTGCAGGTAGGCAAACAGGTCTCGTATCTGTTGATCATCCAACGGATCGAGCAACTTCTCCGGCATCAACGATACTTTGGAAGGCTGAATATCCTCGATCTTGTCCCGTGCCAGCACAATCTTGTTCGCCTGGGCATCGAGCAGGATCACACTGCCCGTGCCCTGCTCAACCAGCAACCCGTTCAGTGTTCTGCCATCGGTAGTGACAACCGTATGTGCTACATACTCAGGCCGAATGACGAAGTTAGGATCGACGATATGAGTCGCCAGGGAATTCCCGGTTTTGTCGATCAGTGCCGGTCAGTTCTGGCCCAACTTTGCCCCCTTCACCGAACAACGTATGGCAGGTGGCACAATGCTGGGTATAGAGTGCCTTCCCTCGCTGATTATCGCCGCGTCCCTGGCCCAGCATGTGAACGACGCTGCGAATGCGAGCCTGCTTCTCGCCGGTAGTCTGCGGCGTCACATTACCCCAGTGCTTGGCGATGAGTTGATCCAGAACAGGATCATGGTACCGTACCAAACGCTGCACTTGATCGAGTGGCACTTCTTTGGGTGATACCACTCCCGCAACAACAGCCTGCCCTAACGCTTGAGCTGGCTCTTTCCGTGCTACCAACAGCCCAATCATTCGCCGCCGCACCGCTGCCGATGCCTGGGGATACTGCTTCAGCAGCATCTCGGCAATGCGTGGATCATCCTGCGAAGCCAACGCTTCCAGAAGTGACAGGCGAAAGGCATCAGTGTTCGCAGAACGCAACAACGACAACAACTCACCAGACGAAACCGATGGCACGCCCTGCGCCATGGTTTCCAGCAGTTTGCAGCGTTGAGCTTCAAAAACACGCTGGTCTCGAATCTTTTCCTCACCCAGCTTGTAGGCTCGACTATCTCCCAGCCGAATGAGCAAGCGAAGCACCTGCAGATCATCGCCCCGGCTGCTCGCCAGTTTCTCTATGGAGGCCTTCAATGCCGCCGGCATCTCTTTCAGACGTCGCCCCTCAAGGGCCTTTTCCATGCCAGGCATGATCGCCGAAAGTAATGAAGAGCATTGCTCGTGAGATAGACCTTTCTCTATCAGTTGTGAAAGTGATTGATACCCCGCCTTATTCCCATCAACCAGCAATCGGCGACTGAGCCGTTCCAGAATTACTTGCCGAAGCAGAACGCCGTTGAATCGCTCACCACGATCAAGACCGAGTGAAGCTAGATCAAACACTCCCTGATCATACTGAATTGCCGCCTCCACCGCCCACCAGATCAATAACGGCAGATGAGGATCGGTCACGTCTTCATCATGCCGAAGCAATCCACGCGTAATTCCATAACAGTCCTTCGTCTTCTGAAGTGCCAGGATGAGACGCCGTGCTGTGCATGCCAGTTGCGAACGAACAACGACACTCTTCTCACTCTCCGCCATGCTCGTCAGTTGCGATATCAAAGGCATCCAGGGTTTCACACCCTCTGCGGTTGCATGGTCGCTGATCATCCGAACAATCCAGGCCCGCACCTCTGGCTGAGGATGATAAAGCAACTCGCCGGCCAGCTTCGCATCCAGTCCACCGGAAGCATAGAGTGCCCAGAGCAGATCGATCGAAAGCAATCCATTCGCTTCTACGACCTTCTTGTGCAGCAACGCTAGGGTTGGCTCATCATGCCGTTCACTCAGAATCCTTCGAGCCTCGCCGCGATGCCAACTGTTCTCATGTGAAAGCTGATCAACAAGCTCCGAAACACTCATTCGATTCAGATCAAACGCCTTCTGTCCGCCATAACCGTTCTTCGGCACCAGTTTATAGATGCGTCCATTGGTCTTATCCCAGTTATCTACCGGATCGACGTGATTAGCCCGCTTGTCGTACCAGTCGCACACATAGACTGCCCCATCCGGGCCGGTCAACAGATCGATGGGTCGGAACCAGGTATCATTGCCTTGCAGCAACGTGCCTTCATGTTTCATCCGAAACGTCGATCCCTGCCGATGCATGCTGTACCAGTACAAATCGTTACTCAACAGATTGCAACCCAGATAGGCATCCTGAAATCGCCCATCAAGTAACTTCCCCTGGTAGACGATGCCGCCGCACGTCACATGCCCGCCACGGAACCCCTCGCAGGGTATATGCTCGAAGTAACCATAAGTGTGTGGGTTATGCAGTGCCCCATGCTTGGCAAAACCCTTCACATAGTAGCCACCTTGCACCATGTGCAGTGCCGCCACACCGCCCCAGTTAGTCCCAGCAATGATCTGCCCGGTACGATCAAAGTCGAGCCCCCAGGTGTTGCCGCCACCTTCGGCGAAGAGTTCGAACTGCTTTGTTCGTGGATGGTAACGCCAAACGCCTTGCTGAAACTCAAACGCTCTCTTCGTCAACGGATCAGTGATATGAGCGGTGACCGTACTTCCCTGCGCCCCATAGAGCCAGCCGTCAGGGCCCCAAACTAGCGAGTTGCCCACTGCATGGGCGTCCTCCATACCGAAGCCGGTCAGCAACACTTCCGGATCGCCATCGGGTACATCATCGCCATTACGATCAGGATAAAAGAGCAGGTAGGGTGCCTGTAGTACATAGACACCACCATTGCCCAGCGCCAGTCCGCTGGCCAGATTGAGCCCGGTGACAAAGTCCTTCGACTGGTGATACCGCCCCTGCGCATCGACGCCATCAAGTATGGTAATGCGGTCCAAGCCCCGTGGCCCACGAGGGGGAGGCTCTGGCACCCGATCATACCTGGTACGAAGGTACTGATCGACTTCCATCGGTTTGAGACCGGCCGGCGTCGGATATTGCAGATACTGAATTACCCAAAGCCTGCCCCGGGCATCGAACGTCATTGATAACGGCTGACGAATCAATGGCTCCGCTGCCACCAGTTGCACTGCCAGCCCGTCAGCAGGCTTCATTCGCTCCAACGCCTGCTCCGGCGTAAAACCCTGAGCAGAGATCGATGAAATAAACCAAAGGCTCGACAACAATACTAAAGCAATCCGACTCATCGTAGATGAACCAACTAAGGTGGGAGAGGCGAGCAGTCCCCTATCCCACCATGTTGGTCAGTCAACGTCAACAAGTTATTTACCGAACACTTCCCGCCAGAAGTTCTTCATCGCCGCCATCGATCGTTCGTTAGCCTGTTCGTTGTAGGCCGCACCCTTACTATTGTCGGTGCCCGCCGCTTTGTTGGTGAAGCTATGCACCGCATTGCCGTAGGAGACGAGTTCCCAGTTGCACTTGGCTGCCTTCATCTCCTTCTCGAAATTGGCTACCTCAGCTGGGGGAACGAAGGGATCGTCAGCACCATGCAGCGCGAGGATCTTCCCCTTTACCTTTCCAGCCTCAGCAGGCAGCGCTGTCTCCAGGCCACCGTGGAAGCTCACCACGCCACTGATATCAGCACCGCTACGGGCCAGTTCCAGCGAAGTAGTGCCACCGAAGCAAAATCCCATCGCCCCTGTCTTGCTTGCATCGACCTGTGGCTGACTCTTGAGCACATCCAGCCCAGCCAGAATTCTGCTCCGCATGAAGGCCCGGTCACCCTTGATCTTCCCAGCCTGAGCAGCCGCTTCCTTGCCATCCTTGATTTTGACATCCTTGCCATACATATCGACAGCAAAGGCCACATAACCCAGGGCCGCCAGTTCCCTGGCACGGTCAATAGCAAACGGCCCATGGCCCATCCAATCATGCACGACGAGAACCCCGGGGCGTTTGCCTTCCACTTTATCGTCGTACACCAGCGTTCCAGAAAGTGTGGTTCCCTGGTGATCGTAATCGATAGGCTTGGTAATCACGTCAGCCCTCGCCATAGTGGGAAGCATGAACAACAACAGAGCAATACCCGACTTGTAAGACATGACGATCCCCCTGGGTGTGATGAAATAATTATACGAATGATGTCAGTCGACTCATGCTTGCTTCGGAAACCAGGGGAAGAAAGAACTCGTCCGCCGAATGTAGTCAGCATACTGTGGGCGAGTGATTCGCAACGACTGTTCCAACAACGGAACTCCTGAAACCCGTATCAAGAACCAAGACATCAACAATGGCCCAATAATCGTCCACCAGGTACTGAAAATGTTTCCAGCCAGACTGACCAGAAACAGGCCCCACCAAACCAGGAAGTCGCCAAAGTAGTTGGGGTGCCGGGTGTAATGCCAAAGACCTCGATCCATCACCTGACCGACGCTGGCAGGATCGCTTTTGAACCGGGCCAGTTGATAGTCGCCCACCGTTTCAAAGACGATACCAATACTCCAAACAGCCAGACCAATTGAGTGCAGCGGATGCCATTCGCTCGTTGCGTAGTAAATGCCCGCCTGTAACGGCAACGAAACGATCCACAGGATGACAGCCTGCAACCCAAAGACGATCCACAAACTTGAATAGAAGAACGAGGCGCCCCGATGCTGACGCATCGCCTGATACCGCTTATCCTCAGGTTTGCCATGATTCCGCCAGGCGAGATAGCCGCTCAGCCTCACTCCCCAGATGGTTGTCAGCAGAGGCAGCAGCCAACGATTGATTCCATTACTCTCTACCCAAAGAGCAGCACTGATAGCTACAAGAACGAACCCCAACCCCCAGGCGATGTCAACAATGGCGACATTCCGCAAAGGGATACTGGCCAGCCAGAACAACAACATCCAGCATACCACGACGATGGCCGAAATCAGCATGACGCTCAACAGGCTCATTCATGTCCCCTTTACTTGAGCCAGCTCTCACGACGACCACTCACTGCCGGCTCACCATGGACAGCCATGGCCACTCTGGTCGATACCGCTGCTGCCTGTTTTTCAAACAGATAATGAGCCACCCACCACTCATTTCCCTCATGGAAGCCGAACATCTCAGCACACGACATGAAGAACATCCGCCAGCGCTGGAACCAGATACCCGCCAGCCTTTCGCCATAAATCCGCTTCATCACAGGCATGATGACATCACGCTGAGCGTCCTGTCGCTCAAGCCAGGCATTGCTTGTTTTGGCATAGTGCTTGCCATTCCATCGCCAATGTTGGGTAAGTCGCAGGTCTCGTTGATACTGGGAAAAGAGTTGATCGCTGGGCATCATGCCGCCGGTAAAGAAGTAGTCAGTCATCCAGTCTTCCGGCCCCCGGCTCTCATACGGATAAGCCTGCTCTCGATGGCAGAAGACATGGACAAACAACTTTCCCTCGTCACGCAACCAGGATGCAATACGCCGGAAGAGTTCCTGATGATTGCGGACATGCTCGAACATTTCGACCGAGACGATTCGATCGAACTGGCCTTCCGGCATGAACTGATTGATATCAGAAGTGACGACTTTCAGATTTCGATACCCGGCGGCCTCTGCCAGTGCGGTGATGTACTCTTTCTGGGATGCCGAATGAGAGACAACAGTGATGTTTGCATTGGGATAGTGTTCAGCCATCCAGAGCGAGAGGGAACCCCAACCACAGCCCAGTTCCAGAATACGCTGACCATCTTGTAGTTCTGCCCGTTCGCAAGTTGTTTGTAGAGCCAGTTCTTCAGCCTCATCCAGAGTCTTCGTGGTATCCGACCAGAAACAACTGCTGTATTTCATGCGATTGCCGAGCACATGTTGAAAGAACTCGGTAGGCACTGAATAGTGCTGCCGGTTCGATTCCACCGGAGCCAGGGCGATAGGACTTCGCTGACATTCTTCAATGAACTGACTCATCATCAGTTGCTTGACTTCGCAATCCATCTCCAGCAGTTCCCTGCTGCGAGTAGCCACGATTTGCCTGATCGCCCGGCGAATCATCCAGTCAGGCAGCCAACCTGCTTCCGCAGCCTTGAGACCAAGTCGAAAGAATGCACTCATACTTTGATCCACTCCATTTGCACCAGGCTGGCTGCCCGCTCGAGAAACACCGCCTCACAACTGCACAGGTAGAAGTCCCACATGCGAATGAACCGTTCATCGAAGCCCAGTGCCCTTACTTCATCCAGGCGATGATGAAACCGTCGCCGCCATTCCTGCAAGGTCAGAACGTAGCTGGGCGTAAAGTCTTCCAGACCGACCAGCCGTAGCGACGTGGCGCGTCCGGCTGATAACTGCATCGAGGCTATGGAGGGGAGAAAACTGCCCGGGAAGATGTATGCCTGGATAAAATCGACCGAGCGGCTATAGATATCGAACCGTTGCTCAGGGATCACAATCGCCTGGATGACAAACCTGCCTCCGCGCTTGAGCAAGTTGTTGCAGCAGCGGAAGTAGCCATCAAGATACTCCTTGCCCACTGCTTCAATCATTTCCACGGAGACGATCTTGTCGTACTGCCCAGTCAGGTCACGATAGTCCTGTTGCAGCAACGTGATCCGATCAGCCAGTCCTGCTTTTTCAATTCGTTCCTTGGTGTAGTCATACTGTTTCTGCGAGATCGTCGTCGTCGTGACTTTGCATCCATAATTCCTGGATGCGTACTCCGCCAAACCTCCCCAGCCGGTGCCAATCTCCAGCAGATGATCTGACGCCTCTAATCGCAATCGACGGCAGAGATGCTTCTGCTTGGCTTGCGATGCCTGTTCCAGGCTCATATCAGGGGCGTCGTAGACCGCTGAGGAATACATCATCGATTCATCAAGGAACAACGAGAAGAACTCATTGCTCAAATCATAATGGTCGGCAATGTTCTTCTTGCTGCCGGCACGAGTATTCTTCCTCAAACGGGAGGCCAGACGCGAGATCCAGTGGGACCAACGGGCCAGACCACTATCCATGGAGACAAACGTATCGCAGTTCTGAGCTAAGACCCTGAGCAACCCGGGCAGATTCTGAAGTAGACCAAAGCCCTTGCAGATAGGCTTCCGAGGCCCCCAGGCTGCCATGCCAGGCCATCATGTGATAAGCCTTGGGATCATGGATGACGACGTCGGCCAGGTTGCTCGCCGTTTCGAGTTGCCCAATAACATGCACCCCGTCAGCGTCAGTTACAGATAGTGCGTTTTCAGCAGGAATATCCTTCATCACACCAATCAATTTCTTGCGGAGCCAACGGGAATATCGTGTCGATGACTTTAGATCAACATGCTCACCTTCCAAATGGGAAGTCACATGTTTGGATGAACGAGTCATACTTTTTGATCGATCTTGCAAGTGCTGCGTGATTCTATTGTCAGGCATGAGAGTGATCACCTGATGCTAACGGATCTTGGGCTTGATGGTGAGTATTCGGCGAGGAGAGTGTCTTTGGATGTGCATAGAAGGGTGTTTTCTTCCACCATAAACGTATGGCCTGCCAGTAGATAGCGGTGATTATGCTGAGAGTCATGCATGGAAACCGAATCAGAGTCCTTGTGAGGTTCCACCCAGTGATCGGCACACGCTGAAGCGCCAAATGGGCATCAAACTGATGCTGCCCTTCCTGATCAAGGCCGATGGCGACAACCAGCTCATCGCTCGGTGTCGTGAAGCGCCAATGGTACTTCAACTCCATTGGCATAAATGGGGAAACGTGAAAGTCCTTGTCATGCTGAAACTCCAGTTGTCCGCCTTCGTCTTGCGTCTTACCCCTGGGAATAACGTAACAATGCCTCTCGCCCCAGGGGGTGTTGTTAATCTCCGCGACAACCGCCATGAGGTTCTTGCCATCACGATCAAAACAATAGTAGTAGCTCACCGGGTTCATCACATAGCCAAAGTACCGAAGATTGGTGAGAAGTCGGATCGGGCCATCGACTAGCAAACCAGTGCCGCTCGTGAACCAGCTTTCGAACGGATTCTGCCAGTGGTTGCTGAGGATCGCCCAGATGATCCCGGCGTCGAAACCAGGCTAACGCGGGATATTTTGTAGACCATGCCCACCGCCCCGCAAAGACACGGTCGAGCTCATCCAGATCGAGATAGACCAGGAACAATTGGTACTGAAAGCGATGTGCGTGGGGCTGACACCGGGCATGCCGCACGGTCCCTCGATAGAGACAGCTTTGCAGTTGCTCTGTGATCACGCTGCCCCAATTAACTCTGGTACTCTGGTTCTCTCAGAGTGGTTCATCGTGCTCCACAATGGCGAGACACCGAAGGCCCGACACACTCGTAAAGCACTCGCCACACCCGCTTCATGGAAGCCATTGCCCCAATAGTGCGCCACAGAATGACGTTCGATTTCGCCGTATCAGTTCATGATGGCGTTGCTGGAGGCTCGCCCTCTGCAGGGTAAACAGCGGATGATCGTACTGCAAATGACGAATGACTCTCCGTTGATCAATGGCATCGTCTTGATTCAGGGAAACGCAGTAAGTCTGTTCTGCCTCTAGTCGCTGCAACAGATTCATGTTGTACGTCACCGTCGCCCGCTCAACATGCCTGGGATAAAGATGATAATTCCAGCACCCCCACGCTCGCCTGAGGCGGGGCAACATCGAAGTATCCGTATGGAGCGTAACAGCGTTCTTGGAGTAAGGAAATGCTCCCAGCAGTTCTTTCTCCGTCCAAGAAGCCTGGCCCCCAAGGATGCGCAGCGATTGATCGCTATGACAAGCCATGATTACTTCATCGTAATTCACGGTCTCTCTGCCCGTCGTGAGATCAACGCCATCCAGAGTTCGATGAATGGCACGAACAGGATTGCTTAACTTCACTCGCTCACGGAATGGCCCAATCAACTTCTCCACATAAGTCGAAGAGCCACCGATGATCGTCCGCCACACTGGCATCGACATCATCTTGTGCATGCCATGATGCAGGTAGAACTCCAGGATGAACCGGATCGGAAAGTCTTCCACCTTCTCCAGAGGGCACGACCAGAGTGCAGTGCTGATGGGATAGAAGAAGTGGCGGACGAAGACTTCCGAATAGTGATGCCTTCGCAAATACTCGCTGGTCGTCATCTCTTCGTCGACATCTGAAACAGTTTTCTGGGCTTCTCGATTGAAGCGGAGAATATCGCACAGCATACGGTAATACGACGGCTTGAACAAATTGCTGCGCTGGGCAAACAGTTGATTGAGCGACGCCGTGCTGTATTCAAGCTTGGCGGCATCATCCCGTACACTGAAACTCATGGTGGTCGGCTGGCTCTTGACTCCCAGGCTGGTAAGCAGCCCACTGAAGTTCGGATAGTTTTGTTCATTAAAAACAATAAAGCCGGTATCTACACCATGTCCGGATGCCGTCTTGACGGTATGTGTATGCCCGCCGAGGTAATCATTGGCTTCATAGACAGTAATATCATGCTCTTGATGCAAGAGCGAAGCGCAGACCAAGCCCGCAATACCTGTCCCTACAATGGCAATCTTCACTAAGCTGCCTCATTGTCATTAAACGTGGTAGCCAATACATGAAGTACGCAGACCACCTGGATTCAGATGCAGTTCGTTTACGATCCTGGCATGGTTCTCTGAAATTCCATTGGTATCCACTGGTGGGAAAGAGTATCTTGCTATCGTCATCGATTCATTGCACGAGGAGCCACGATGAGTCGCCGCATTCTAGTTCTCTCAGCCTCGGTCGGCGCAGGCCACCTTCGTGCCGCTCAGGCTGTTGAGCTGGCCCTCAAAGAGCTGGCTCCCGATGCCACTATTCAGAACATTGACGTTCTCGACTTCACCAACGCCGCCTTCCGTCGTGTCTATGCCCAGTCCTACCTCGATCTCGTCAATCGTGCTCCACATCTATTGGGCTACTTTTACGACCTCCTAGACAAGCAGCCGAAGAGACGAGGGACAAGCGATAAGCTGCGGATGATGATTCAGAAGATGAACCTGAGGAAGTTCATCACCTTCCTTCGCAAGGAACCATGGGACCTGATCGTCAACACCCACTTTCTTCCCGCTGAGATGATCGCCTCACTGAAACGCAAGCGGATCATCAAGACACCTCAGTTCACCGTCACCACCGACTTTGAGACCCATCGGCTCTGGGTGAACCAGCCCTGCGAGCGGTTCTTCACCGCGACCGAAGAAGGAGCCATTAATCTCGCTCACTGGGGTATCTCATCCAGCATCATAACAGTGACAGGCATTCCCATACATCCAGCATTCACCCGTCTGCCGGACCGATCAGCCTGCCAGGCCAAACATGGCATCCACGGTGATCGCCCCGTCATCCTCCAACTGGCCGGTGGCTTCGGAGTCGGCCCCATCGAAGAACTGTTCCATGCGGTGCTCTCGGTCGATACCCCCATCGAACTGGTCGTCGTCACCGGTCGCAATGAGAAGCTTCGTAAAAAGCTGGCCGATCAGAAGAGCCACCCCTTCCATCGTGTTCATGTGCTCGGCTTCACCAACGAGATGCACGAACTCATGATGGCTGCTGACCTGGTGATGACCAAACCCGGTGGTTTGACGACCTCTGAAGCACTGGCCTGTGGCGCTGCCATGATTGTGGTCAATCCCATCCCTGGCCAGGAAAGCCGCAACTCCGACTTCCTGCTGGAGAACGGAGCAGCTATCAAGATGAACAACCTGGCCACTCTCACCTACAAGTTGAAAGGGCTACTCAAACAGCCCGAACGTATTCGACTGTTGAAACAGAACGCCCGCTCCTTGGGCAAGCCCGATGCTGCCTTCCAGATTGCCCAGGCAGCTCTTCAATGGAACTCATGATGTCAACCCTGCTCATCCTCTCGCTGCTCTCGCAAGTGACCGAACCGCCTTCGACGGTTCTCAAGCCCATGTATATTTTCGATGGAACGAGCCGCCAGATGCGCAGTAACTGGATCGTCATCGTTCGAGGCGAGAAGATCGCCGAGATGGGTCCGGCCAGCGATCTCAAGATTCCCAATGAGGCCAAGGTGATTGACTTGCCTCAGATGACGTTGCTCCCCGGCCTGATCGATGCTCACTCGCACTTACTGCTTCATCCTTACAACGAAACCTCATGGGAAGAACAGGTACTGAAAGAGCCGCTCGCCCTGCGGGTCTGCCGAGCTACGAATCATGCCAAGGCCACCCTGCTATCAGGATTCACCACGCTGCGTGACCTCGGCACCGAAGGCGCAGGCTACGCCGATGTCGGTCTCAAGCAGGCGATCCAGCAGGGCATCATCCCCGGCCCTCGGCTACTGGTAACGACCAAAGCCATCGTCGCCACCGGAACCTACGCTCCCAAAGGTTTCGCTCCCGAAGTACTCATCCCCCAGGGGGCCGAAGAAGCGGATGGCAACAACCTCGTCAAGGTGGTGCGTGATCAGATCAGCCACGGCGCTGACTGGATCAAAGTCTATGCCGACTATCGCTGGGGACCTAAGAATGAGGCACAGCCTACTTTCTCCATCGAAGAACTCAAACTGATTGTCGATACAGCAGCCTCCTCCGGCAGAAAGGTCTGTGCCCATGCCACCTCCAAAGAAGGCATGAGACGGGCCGCCCTGGCCGGCGTGGCCACTATCGAACATGGCACCGACGGCGACGTGGAAGCCTTCCGTCTGATGGCAAGCAAGAACGTCGCCCTTGCTCCGACCCTGGCGACCACCGAAGCCATGTATCGGTACCGACATCCTGCCTACAACCCCGACAAAGACCCCGAACCCGAACCGCTCAAGGCTCAACGGGCTGTCTTTAAGTCAGCTATCGAGGCCGGCGTCACCATCATCTGCGGTTCCGATGTCGGTGTCTTCACGCATGGAACCCAGTCTCGAGAACTGGAATTGATGCATAAGTATGGCATGCAGCCAATCGTGGTGATGCGTGCCGCCACGACGACTAATGCGAAAGTCCTTGGGATCGATGATCAGGTAGGCGCAGTGAAGCCCGGCCTGCTGGCTGACCTCATCGCTGTCGAGGGCAATCTCTTTTCCGGCTTGACTACACTCCGCCAGGTGAAGTTCGTCATGAAGTCTGGCAAGGTGTATAAGCAGCCGTAACAGTTGTAGAGTAATCATGTGGTTGGTGCGACGTGAGAGGTCTTCCATGAAATATGATGCCGACGTGATCGTCGTGGGAAGCGGGCTGGCCGGACTGGTCGCCGCTGCGGAAATCGCCGATGCTGGCAAGCGGGTCATCGTCGTCGATCAGGAAAGTGAACAGAACCTCGGCGGGCAGGCGTTCTGGTCGTTCGGTGGGTTGTTCCTGGTCGATTCCCCTGAGCAGCGCCGCATGGGGATCAAGGATTCCCTCGACTTGGCCCTGGAAGACTGGATGGGCACTGCCGGGTTTGATCGCCCCGAAGACTACTGGCCCCGCAAGTGGGCCGAGGCCTACGTCCACTTCGCCGCCGGGGAGAAACGAAGCTGGCTGCGCGAACAAGGTTTGAAATGGTTCCCAGTCGTCGGCTGGGCTGAGCGTGGCGGCTACGGAGCCGTCGGGCATGGGAATTCGGTGCCCCGCTTCCATGTCACATGGGGCACCGGGCCGGGCGTGCTCGAACCCTTTGTCCGCCGAACGAGGGAGGCGGAGAGCAAAGGAAAGCTCACCTTCAAGTTCCGCCACCGGGTCGATGAATTGCTCATCACCAATGGCGCACCTACCGGCATACGAGGCAGCATTCTGGAACCCAGTGATAAACCCCGTGGGGAAGCTACCTCACGCAATGTTGTTGGCGACTTTGAACTCCATGCCCAGGCGGTCATCATCGCCTCAGGGGGCATCGGGGGTAATATCGATCTCGTCCGCAAGAACTGGCCTGCGCGTCTCGGCCAACCTCCGCGCTTCTTTGTGCAGGGTGTACCCGATTTCGTCGATGGCCGCATGATCGGCATCACCGAAGCAGCCGGTGCCCGATTGATCAATCGTGACCGCATGTGGCACTACACAGAAGGCCTGCGGAACTGGAACCCGATCTGGCCGAGGCATGGCATCCGTATCCTCCCCGGTCCTTCGTCGCTCTGGCTCGATGCCACGGGCAAACGGCTGCCCCCGCCGCTTTACCCCGGCTTTGACACGCTCGGCACCCTTGAGCACATCATGAAATCGGGCTACGACTATTCGTGGTTCGTGCTCAACCAGGCGATCATCAAGAAGGAATTCAACCTTTCAGGATCGGAACAAAACCCCGATCTGACTGAGAAAAGTTGGAAGATGGTTCTCAAACGCGCCGTCGGCAAGAACGCCACCAAACCTGTCGAGGCGTTCAAGGAACACGGTGCCGACTTCGTGGTGAAGGACAATCTGAAGGACCTCGTTGCCGGGATGAATGCTCTCACTGAGAAGCCGATCCTCGACTACGCCACCGTCGAACGGGAAGTCACCGCCCGTGATCGACAACTCAACAATCAATTCGGCAAAGACATGCAACTCGCCGCCATCCGGCAGGCTAGAATGTACTTCGGCGACAAGATGATCCGCACTGCCAAACCGATGAGAATACTCGACCCCAAAGCCGGGCCACTGATCGGCGTCAAACTCAACATCCTCACCCGCAAAACGCTCGGCGGCTTTGAAACCAACCTCTCCGGCCAGGTCTTCGACAAGAACAGTCAGGTGCTGCCCGGCCTCTACGCCGTCGGCGAAGCAGCCGGCTTCGGCGGCGGTGGCATGCATGGCTACCGATCGCTGGAAGGCAGCTTCCTGGGTGGTTGCATCTTCTCCGGACGCACCGCCGGACGTGCCGCCGCTGCTGCTGTGTAGCTATTGTTTTTCTCCCCTCTCCCCTGGAGGGAGAGGGGTTGGGGGTGAGGGGGAGCGGCGACAGGCTGCCATCAAATTATACTTGGAGCCTCGCCTCAATACTTTGAAGGTACTTTGAGGTGCTTGTCAAAGAACGCATAACACCGCTGACGCACCTCCGTCGGAAAGTCATGCTCACATTCAGGATATTCAACAAAGAGATTCTCAGCTTTGCCATAGAGTTGATACCCCGACATCGAGGCCTTCACACAATCCCGCACCCCATCCACATTGAAGTTGGCATCCCGCAATGGTGCATTGATAAATACTGGCCGGGGAGCCATCGACTCTAGTACATCCTTAAAATCGAACGGCATCAGCTTCGGATCGCATTGATAAAGCGTAGCGATTCGGGGCATGTAGCCCTTATGTGACCAGCCCTTCAAGTCACCGCCGTAGTACTTGGGAAAGGAACAGAAGCCACAACTCGTCGCCAGAACCTTGATGCGGGGTTCGAACAGACTGACGAATAGCGTGTTATGTCCACCCAGTGAGTGACCGATACAGCCAATGCGTTCAGGGTCGACTTCTGGCATGCTCGCCAGCACATCAATCGCCCGGCGGTGATTGACGATGCCCTTTGCGGTAGCGCTAGCGTAGCCTAACTGGTAAGGGTTGCAGTTGGCATAGTCGCCGAAGCCGGGGTAATCCGGCGCGATGGTAACGTAACCACGCTGAGCCAATTCGAGGGCATAGTGCAGATTGGCCAGCCCACCGAGACCAGCAGGCTCACCTTTACCGATTTTGGTCGTCTGATGCAGGCACAACACTGCCGGCAGCTTGACCGATGGCTTGGTTGGCATCAGTAGATAAGCAGGAACTCGATCACCATCTGAAGTGAGATAGGTGATCTTTCGGCGAATCACCGTTCCCACGGTTTCTTCGCCTTCGGTCCGGACATCAAGATTCCCGCTCGACTCAATCACAAACTCCCCGGTGACACGTTTGACCTGTTCTTTGTTAGCGGCTACTCGTTTCGGCCAGAATAGTCGATCCCTCACTGTCACGGGGCCCGGAGTAAGCAACACCGGCAACTCCGCTCGGAAGCCAAGGTCCTGCGTCGCCTGGCCGACATCGAACGTCAGCGTGATTTCTCGCTGGTTCGTGGCAAGACTGCGAAGCAACATCACCTGATATTCAACCGATTGCCCGGAGAGTTTATTGGTTAGAGGATTCGTCACAACGCCAGGAACAGCATCTTCGTAAAAGCGAACGGAAGTCGACTTATCCCCCGTACCCTGCACATGAATGCGTGCCGTCACGCCGCCTTCGTTTATCACTTTGACGAGTACCGGAGTGGGCCAGCCAAGTTGATGCTTGATCGGATACGGGCCACGCATCACCTTGACCCGTGATTCAGGATTGATCGTTACCACTGCTGCAACAATAGGATCAAGCTGTTTCTGTATTTCATCAGCGTCTTTTACTTCCAAAGCCTTCTCAATACCTGGAGGTACCTTTAAGCCCGTTTCCTTGAATGCATGATTCACCACACGAAGGTTCTGTAGCAAGGGTTCAGCCTTGCATTCAACAATCGAAACGTCATCTGCATAAGCGATGTTGAAGACGACTAGCAGAAGTAAGCCCGACAGGTATCTCATTTGGTTACTCGACACACTCAGCCAACCGCTGCTGATACACCTTGCGTGCATGCTCATACGCCGCCTCCGCTTCAGCCAACTCATCCTGCTTATAGGTACGCTTCTTTTCCTTCCAGCATTGATCCACGCCCTTCAGGCACCATTCAACACTTGCCTTAGAGGGTCGGATCGGCTTGTTGTCGACGATCACAAAGATGGGATTGGTGTGCGCATTCGGAAAAACTCGCACGGCTACCCACGAACTCTTATCTATGTTAACGTCTTTGAAGGTCAGTGTTTCCATATCCCCATGCCGATATACTGTCCCGGTTGCTGCTACATAGCCATTCACTATCAACTCGACTGTATTCTTTGGCTCGGCAAGAGTAATGCCTGGTACAGGTTTGAATGATCGCGCACCGTGTGTATTCGATGCTGCCTTCACCGTAAAAGTAACCGAACCAGGCTTGTCTAACTTCAACTCACTTCCACCCACTCCCATTTCTACCTTCTGCGGGGCCGTTGCCTGGAAGTCCATCAAGTGTGTCGTGCCATCGCTCACATAACACTGTCCATCTCCAATCGCCTGGCACCACTCATCGTAATTCGGCTGTCCCTTCAGCTTGCAATAGACCCGGCCGATACCAACCCGCTGGCCGTAGATACACGGAAAATCAGTCTCGCCGCTCACCTTCACCCGAAAGCCGGCGTTCAGAGAGTGATACCACATGTTCCACTCAGCCACCCGGTTGGTATCCATCGCTGAGATAAAATCGACCGCGGGAACGAGCTTGCCGTCAGGGCCGGGAACATCGTGGGTAATGTCAACGATGTACTCGTTAGCCCCGATGCCGTTGTAGGACGGCAATCTGAAATTGGGAAGTTGATGCGGCCCATCCTGCCCGCCTGCTACACGACCGACTGAATCGGTCAGCCCATTGCCCGAATGAGCCGGGCCGACGATAGCCCCCTGCTTCTTGGCCCACCGCAGCGTGTTGAGGCCCAACGTAGGCCAATGGTTCTTGGAGTCTCTGCCTGGATACATCTGTTCCTTCAATCGCAGCAGGCAGAGATGCCCGGACTGATGCGACCCGAAGCCCGATACTTCGACATCGTACCGCAGCAGATAGGGCATCTTCGAAACCGGATCAGGCCGACCAGAGAAGAACCGCTTCTGATAGTCAAAGCAAGGTCCCCACGTCAGACAGCAGCCTACTTTGAGGTCTTCCCCCAGACAATGCCGCATCATGTCGGGAGGATGCACTCCCTCGGTGGGCTTCTCGTAGTGAGCGCAGCCAGCAGCGTGAATGTGGTGATCCCCCGACCACCATCCATCCTTCGAAGGATCGATCCAACGCTTTACCTGATAGCTGATCGTGACAGGCTGATCCTTCACCACCAGCTTCTGTTCTTCCGGTATCGACTCCGGCCCACGAGAGCATTTGACGGTGTACTTGCCCGGTGGTAGCGGTATCGATTCGCCACTCTCCCGATAGATTTGCGGATGGAAGAAGAAGTCAGGAGCGAGCCGCTTGGCCATCGACGGGTAGACTCTGCTGCGTCATCGCGAATCTCGAAGCAGCCCATGCAAGGCTCACCTTTCTCGTCACGCACCTGAAAGCTCACCGGCGTCGATGCCTTCGCATGAACTGACAACGGTAACTCCGCCTCCTTGCTTCCCAGCTTGACGATCAACTTACCCTGACGATCTCCCTTGTCCCGGCAGTAGAGTTGCAACACCCGGTATTCGAGTTCCAGCCCACTGAGCTTCACCAGAAGAGGATTCGATTGCATCGGAGCGATATCGAGCCAGCGCTCAGCGACTTTGCTCTGTTCACCCTTGGGCACCGGCTTGGCATTCGGGCTGTCGTACTTCAGTTCCCCAGTGTTCTGTCCGGTATTGACGACCTTCACCAGGAACGTCTTCCATCCTTGCTCCACCAGTTCCGGCTTGTCCATCAATGTTGATGCGGCAATCGACCCATCCTTATTAATACTCACCGAGAGCAGGCACAAGGGATCAAGCAACTTCATCACCGCGTCAGTCACCGCGGCATCTCCCTGCTCCGGCTGCAAAGCCTTGAGGCCCGACTTGATCGATTCCGAGAGCGGTTCACCGATCGTGTCCAGTGCCGTCTCCAACCGCTTCACCTGTGCCAACAGCGGCTGAGCCGTCACAGCCTCCTGATGCTTCGGTGGCTGCTCCGCCTGAAGCCAACACACCGCCGCCAATGTAAGAACACTGGAGAACAATGTCACAACAATCAGTTTGGTTCGCATGATGGCCGTCCCCTCTCGTCAACAGGGCTTCATCGTACTCGGTCTGAACCGTGGTGCAAGCATTCTTCTCCCTCTCCCCTGGAGGGGAGAGGGGCTGGGGGTGAGGGGAAGCGAAGGGAAGCTGCCGTCACTATAGCATGAACCGACCAAGAGTATCTTGTATTGCCCGCTTCCGTAAGATACGATGTAGCCCTGCCTGCCTTCCCACCCTGGTATCGATGTCGTGAAATGGATTGTCATCACCTGTGCCGGCCTCTTCGCGCTGACTCCCGGTGCGGCAGCGTGGACGTTTGATGATCAACCCAAACCCGATGCCAAGACCTGGTGGGCCATTCAGCCGCTCGGCAAGCCAGCTATCCCGATCGTTAATGACAAGACGTGGTGCAAGAACCCCATTGACCAGTTCATCCTCGCTACCCTTGAGAAAGCGAAGATGCAGCCCAGTGCCGCTGCTGATAAGCGAACTTTGCTTCGACGTGTAACAGTAGACCTCACCGGCCTGTTGCCCACACCTGAAGAACTCGCCAACTTCGAAAAGGACACTTCCCCCTCCGCCTATGAGAAAGTTGTTGATCGCCTGCTCGCTAGCCCCCGTTTCGGCGAACGAATGGCCCGGCACTGGCTTGATCTGGTTCACTACGCCGAATCACATGGCCACGATGAAGACAAGCACCGCCCTCATGCCTGGCCCTATCGAGACTACCTGATCCGCTCCTTCAATGGCGACAAGCCTTACCAACGGTTCGTGCAGGAACAAGTCGCCGGCGATGTGCTGTTCCCCTACGAACCTGACGGTATGGTCGCCCTCGGCATGCTCGCCGCCTGCCCGTGGGATCAAAGCTCGCAGCTTGGCATCATGGATGGCACCCTTGACAAGCAGATTGCCCGCTACCTGGATCGTGATGACATGCTGACCACCGTCATGTCGACGTTCACCAGTACAACGGTTCACTGTGCTCGCTGTCATGATCATAAGTTCGACCCGATCAGCATGGATGACTACTATGCTTTGCAGGCAATCTTCGCCGGCGTTGATCGGATCAATCGCGACTACGACGAATCACCCCAGATAGCCCGAAAAAGGGAGCATCTGACTCGTGAACTGAAGCAATGTGAAACAATCAAGCTTGACAATTCCCGCTGGTCGACACCAGAAGCTGAAGCAACAGCCAAAGCCTGGGAGGCCAACCAGACCAAGTGGACGATGGTGGAACCCCTCGAGGCACGCTCCTCCGGCGGGGCACAACTGGAAATACTCGACGATCTCTCCATCCGATCCGGCGGCACTCGTCCCGATGTCGATACCGTGATCATCACAGGCAACACATCGCTCAAACGCATCACTGCGATTCGCCTGGAACTCTTAACCGATCCCAGCCTGCCCCATCAAGGCCCTGGCCGACACGATAATGGCAACCTGCACCTGAGCGAGATCGGGCTGAAACTCGTCACCAGAGATCGACCCGATAAGAGTTGTGAACTGAAGCTCACCCAAGCCAGTTCCGATTATGATCAGCCCGATTGGGGTGTCACCAAGGCTATCGATCACAATGTCAAAACAGCCTGGGGCATCTTCCCCCAGGTGGGTAAGCCCCATGTGGCTGTCTTTGAATTGAGCGAACCGTGTAAATGCGCGATAGGCGATGAACTCCAGATCACTCTCGAACAAAAGCATGGAGCAGGTCACCTCCTGGGTCGATTCCGTGTCGCGATGACATCAGCGAAGACACCGGAGAAAGCTACACCTCGCACCAACGAACTGTCACTTGCCCTGTCCATCCCCGCTGGTCAACGAAGTGATCTCCAGAAACGAATCATTGCCCGACATGCCCGGCTCGTACAGCTCAAGCAACAGTTAAGCGAACTGCCCGCCATCTCCCAAGTCTATTCCGTCGGTGGCGACTTCCCTGCTGATGGCAACTTCAAGCCGCCCCAGGGGCCACGCAAGGTCGACGTCCTTCGTCGTGGAGACATCAAACAGCCGATTCGAGCAACGCAGCCCGGAGCATTGAGCTGTGTCAGCTTAGTCCCCGCACGTTTCATCTTAAAGAACGCCAACAACGAGGGCGAGCGTCGCGCCGCCCTTGCCCAGTGGCTTACCGACAAGAACAACACGCTCACCTGGCGATCCATGGCCAATCGGCTCTGGCAGTGTCACTTCGGCCGGGTTCTGGTCGAGACGGCCAACGACTTCGGCAAGATGGGATCGACTCCCACCCATCCAGAACTGCTCGATTGGCTCGCCATACAACTCAGAGATGGTAAGTCGCTCAAAGCCATGCACCGGCTGATCGTCACCAGCGCCACCTATCAACAAACATCATCCGTCAATGCACTAACGCTTAAGAGCGATCCTGAGAACAAATTCTACAGCCGAATGGATCGTACCCGCCTCGATGCTGAGACGATCCGAGATGCGATGCTCCAAGTAGCCGGGAAGCTCGATCTCACCATGTACGGCCCCTCGATCAAGCATTTCACCGAGAAGCCCGGCCCCCATGTGACGATGGTGGCAGATTACGATCACTTTAACCTCGACAGCCCCGGCGCGTATCGCCGTAGCGTCTATCGCTTCGTCTTCCGCACCGTGCCCGATCCGCTCATGGATGTCCTCGACTGTCCCGATGGCTCACAATGGACAGCCAGGCGATCCGAATCAACGACGCCGCTGCAAGCCCTTGCCCTCTTGCATCACCCGTTCTCGATTCGTCTCAGCGAGCACCTTGCGGCCAGGGTGAGTAAAGATGCCGGGAATCCTGATCAACAGATCACCCTCGCCTTCCAACTGCTCTACCAAAGAGCACCCAACGATACCGAGAAGAAGACGATCACTGATTACCTCCATAAGCACGGTCTGGCCAACACCTGCCGGTTGCTCCTGAATACCAACGAATTCCACTACATCGATTAGTCATGAACCACCCGCCACCCACTATCGGCAGAGCCTGGAACCGCAGAGAAATGCTCTGGTCGGTCGGCGGCGGCCTCGGTGGACTAGCCCTCACTCATCTCCTCGCTGCTTCGGAAGATGGCACCGACAAGCCCCGACCCGAATGGAACGGCGGGCTCCATCACCCAGCCAAAGTGAAGCGGGTCATCCAGCTCTTCATGAATGGCGGAGCCAGCCCGCAGGATACCTTCGACTATAAGCCTGAGCTGGAGAAACTGCACGGCAAGCCCTTCGACCCAGGGGCAGGCAAGCTTGTCGAATCGGTCACCGGTTCCCCTGGCTTCAAAGTCCTGAAAAGCCCCTTCACCTTCAGGCAATATGGCCAGAGCGGTCGCTGGGTGAGTCAAGTCTTCCCGCACTTGGCTAAGAACGTCGATGACATGACCTTCCTCATGTCAATGGTCTCGAAGACCAACGTCCATGGCCCAGCCAGCTACCTCATGAACACCGGCTTCATCCAGCCGGGCTTCCCCAGCATGGGTGCCTGGCTCAGCTACGGTCTGGGGAAGCTCACTGACGATCTGCCCACCTTCGTCGTGCTGCCCGATGCACGCGGCCTGCCTTACAACAACCTCGGCAATTTCTCAGCAGGCTTCCTCCCAGCCCGGTATCAGGGAACCGTAGTCAAGCTTTCCCAGAGCGAAGCAGCCATTCGCTACCTCTTCCCGCCTGATGCTTCCAAATCCATCACCAAGACCAGTGAAGCAGACGGACTGGCATTGCTCCAGCAACTCAATCGGCAACATCAGGAAACCCATCCGAACGATTCACGGCTCGATGCTCGCATCCAAGCCTATGAACTCGCTGCTCGCATGCAGGCTCATGCTCCCGAAGCGTTCGATTTGACTAAGGAAACGAAATCGACCCAGAAGATGTACGGCCTCAATCAACCAGCCACGGAATCCTTTGCCCGCCAGTGTCTGACCGCCCGTCGGCTGCTGGAACGAGGCGTTCTGTTCGTACAGGTCTGGAGCGGAGCCGGCGGCCCGACCAAGAACTGGGACAACCACGGCAACATCGAGAAGGAGCTTCCCCCGATGGCGCTGGCGACCGATCAGCCCATTGCTGCCCTGCTCCATGATCTGAAGACCACGGGACTACTGAAGGATACCCTGGTCGTCTGGACGACCGAGTTTGGCCGCATGCCTTTCAGCCAGGGCAGCGCCGGACGCGATCATAACGGCGGCACCTTCGTCACCTGGATGGCCGGTGCCGGCCTCAAGCCGGGAATCAGCTATGGTGAAAGCGACCCATGGGCCTGGAAAGCCAAGACGCCGATCACCGTACATGATCTGCATGCGACCATCCTGCATCTCATGGGTATCGATCACGAACGGCTCACCGTTCGCTTCAGTGGAGCCAACCGCCGTCTAACCGATGTGCATGGGGAAGTCATCAACGATATTCTGAGTTAAGCCGTCGCCTCGCGTCGCCCTCTTTACCCAGCAGTTCAATCGCCATCTCCCGCAACCGATACTTCTGCACCTTGCCCGTCACCGTCTGCGGGAACGCCTCCACAAGTTGCCAGAACTTCGGCACCTTGAACGACGCCATCCGCGATTGACAGTATTTCTGAAGCTCGCTCACTTCGATACTCGTTTCAGGCCGAGTGCGTATCCAAGCCATCACCTCTTCTCCATACTTCCGGCTTGGCACACCGACGATGTGGGCTTCGCTGATGTGCGGATGAGCATGCAGCACTGCTTCGATCTCTGCCGGGTAAATGTTCTCTCCGCCACGAATGATCATGTCTTTAAGTCTGCCGACGATTCGGACATAACCATCTTCTTCCATCACCGCCAGGTCGCCGCTGTGCATCCAGCCTGCGTCATCAATGCTCTTCTGCGTTGCTTCATCGTTGTTCCAATACCCTCGCATCACGCTGTGGCCACGAGTGCAGAACTCGCCTGCTATGCCCCGGGGCACCACCCTGTTCTCGGTATCCCGCACGCTGATTTCACAATGGGGAATAACCTTTCCTACGCTACTCACCCGTTTCTCCATCGCATCATTCCGCAGCGACATCGTCGAGATTGGCGAGGTCTCGGTCATGCCGTAGCCGATGACGATCTCCGGCATGTGCAACTTGACCATTACCTCCTGCATCAACTCAATCGGGCACGGTGCCCCCGCCATGATGCCGGTGCGAAGTGAACTGACATTGAAGCGGTCAAACTCCGGGTCTTCGAGCATGGTGCGAAACATGGTAGGCACGCCATAGAGTGAAGTGCATTTCTCCGCATCCACGGTTTCCAGCACGGCACGAGCCTGGAACGCTTCCGAAGGCACTACGATGCACGCCCCGTACGCCGTACAGGCCAGGTTGCCCAGCACCATGCCGAAGCAGTGGTAGAAAGGCACAGGCACACACACCCGGTCGAGTTCGGAGTAGCCCAGCAACGCCCCCGTTGAATAGGCATTGTTGAGCAGATTATGATGCGTCAGTGTGGCACCCTTGGGAAACCCCGTCGTGCCGGAGGTGTACTGGATGTTGATGGGATCATCGAAATGGAGTAGCGCTTCACGAGCTTCCAGTTCCTCCATCGTCACCTGCCTGCTTTGATGCAGCTCAGCCCAGTCCTTCTCCAGTTGAATCACATGCTTGAGGTGAACACAGTGTGGCCGCACCCGTTGCACGATGGCTGTATAGTCGGTATTGCGAAACCGCTCCGCATGAATCAGTACGCTGATCCCCGCTTGCTGGAGTACATACTCCAATTCCGGTTCCTGATAGGCAGGATTCACATTAACGAGGATCGCCCCAATCCGTGCGGTTGCATACTGCACCACGAGCCATTCGTAACGGTTGGGAGCCCAGATGCCTACTCGATCGCCCTTCTGAACACTCAGTGCCAACAGACCCCGAGCACACTCGGTCACTTCGTTCCATAGTTGACTGTAGGTGAGTCTTCGGTTCTGCGGCCGAATCACTACCGCTTCACGCTCTGGAAAGCGACGAGCAGTACATCCAAGATTGTCGCCAATGGTCTGCCCCAGCAGTGGCGTGGCCGAAACACCATGATCATACGAAAGAGAAGGCATAGGCATCATTCCCAAGTTTGCACTGTCTTACCATGCCTGCCACTTGGGAGCAACTACGGAATCTCATCTCGACCCTTGGCATGCTATCCATAACTTTCCAGAGACGACTTATCCCACCTGTCAGGCATCCCACCATGCTCCAGTTCGCAATCCTTTCGGCCATACTTTTCACAGGCCCTGTCGCCGGTTCAACGAAGCTAGTCGAGAAGACCAACACCATCGTCTTCCGTGAAGAAGGCCGTTTCGCCGGTTGGCCCGCCAACAACGGCATCTGGTGTTGGGACAACGAAATAGTTGTCGGCTTTCTTCTCGGCTACCACCTCGATAAAGAGAACGGCCATACCATTGATGGCGACAAACCGCAAGTTCCCCGACTGGCTCGCAGTTTAGATGGTGGCCTCACCTGGAAGGTAGAAGTGCCCTCTTTCCTCGATGCTGAAGGCAAGGAAAAGCCGCTGACCGCATGTCCCGGGAACATCGACTTCACCCAGCCCAACTTCGCCATGATGATCCGCATGCAGAAGGGAAAAAACGCTCTTTCTTATTTCTACTGGTCGAATGACCGCTGCAAGACCTGGCAAGGCCCCTACCAACTTCCCACGTACGACCAGAAGGGCATGATCTCCCGCACCGACTACATCGTCGATGGCCCGCACAGCATGACTGCCTGTCTGACCGCCCCCAAGTTTGATGGCATCGAAGGCTGGCCCCTCTGCGTCCGCACCACTGATGGCGGCAAGACCTGGGTCAAGCAGTCATTCATCGGCAAGGAACCCGAAAAGGGCGGCTATGCGATCATGCCCAGCACGGTACGGCTCTCGCCGACTGAACTTTTTACCTACATCCGCTGCCGATCCGCTGCTTCTGAAGAAAAGAAGCGCTGGTGGATTGAACCCTACCGCTCCCTCGACAACGGCCTGACCTGGACGCTGGAGAAGGAAAACGCCATCGACAACGCCGGCAACCCGCCCCACATGGTGAAATTGCAGGACGGCAGAATCGCCCTGACCTACGGCAACCGCAGCACTCCGTATGGCATCCGCGCTAAGATCAGCGCTGATGGAGGCAAGACCTGGGGGCCTGAGATCATCCTGCGTGATGATGGCGGCAACTGGGATCTCGGCTACCCCCGCACCGTGCAGCGCGGCGACGGCAAGGTGGTCACTTGCTACTACTTCAACGATGCCAACTCGAAGTACCGCTACATCGCCGCTACCATCTGGGACATCGATCCGCAGCCGAAGAAGTGAGCAATGTTTGTCTCCTCCCCTTACTAAGGGGAGGCCGGGTGGGGCTAATTCCCCGAATAAAGAACCCCCTCTAACTCCCCCTTGGCAAGGGGGAGAACCAGACCGATCCCTGCTTTGCCAGTACCCCAAATCCATGCTAGGCTTGGCTTACATAGCAAGTGCATCGTTACAAATCAGCGGCCATGCTGTTTAGCCCCTGATGAGGGGCGACCCGGTAGTAGCTGGCAGCGCGAGCTGCCAGTGGAGGGGGAATCGAACGAAGAGCCCCGGAGGGGCGATTGGAACGTGCGTCCTGTCCCAATCGCCCCTTCGGGGCTCAGTGGTTCCCACATTCCATACTGGCAGCTAACGCTGCCAGCTACTTCCCGGTCGCCCCTTATCAGGGGCTTCAAAACCCACGCAATCTCTGTAACGATGAAGAGACACTAGCCAAGCTCTAAGCCCCTACAGTTTGCCAATGCCCCACACTTCCTCATGGAACAACCTGTATCGTCGGCATCGGCGTCTCGTCGATGTCGCTCTTTGCCTCGTGCTCGTCGTCGCAGGCTGGTTCGGACTGCGCACAGCGTTCGATTATCTGAACGGCCTCATTGATCACCAGCCCGTTGTCTCGCAAACGATTCAACCGCCACCAGAAGCGACTCAGCCAGCAGCTATCACTGAACCGGAAAAGCCAACCACAAGTGTTGTGACAGTTCAGAAGACGACTGCTTCGGTTCCAGCCACCCCTGCCCCCTTCCACCTGCCCCCCAAGCCCCTAGCCAACGGCCCCCGCATCGCCGAGAATCGCCTGCTGCTCCACACCATCGGTGGCGATATACTTCTCGCCCTCTACCCCGATGTCGCCCCTGTGACCGTCAAGCACTTCATCGAGTGGGCCAGCCACGGTCTCTTTGATACCACCCACTTTGGCAGACTCGAACCGGGCTTTGTGCTCCAAGCATCACTGGCTCAAGACCGTTTAGTACCGCTGAACAAAGAACAAGAGAAGTCGATCCACACCCTGCCCGGCGAGTTCAGCAAGGCGCTCAAACATCGTCGTGGCGTCATCTCGATGGGTCGAGACGACGGCAAACCCGACAGCGCCACTACCTCGTACTCGATCCTTCTGGGCGATGCCCCGCACCTCGATGGCAGCTACACCATCTTCGGCCATGTCGAAGCAGGCATGGATGTGCTTGAGCGACTGACACAAGTCGCACGAGAGCCTGGCTCCAATCGTCCAGCTTCCCGGTTGACCATCCTATCGGTCGAAGTCATCCATCAAGATGATCTTGCGACACTCACGCTGGAGAAGCCTCGCAGCCTGGAGCAGATCGAGCAGCAGCTCTTCGCCAATCCGGCGCTGGCCACCAGAACTATTGCCATCTTCAAGCAGCGTTGCTGGAAGTGTCATGGCGGCGAGAGTGTCAAAGGCGAGCTTGACCTCACCTCCCAAAAATCATTCCTCACCGGCGGGCATCATGGCCCCTTGTTCCAGAAGAATGATCTTGATGCCAGCCCATTGCTCAAGCGGCTCCTCTCCCACGATGATGATCGCATGCCGCCCAAGGGGAATGGCCTGTATTCGGAAGAGATCAAAACGATTGGTCGATGGCTTGGTGCCGGCGCACCCTATCCGCCTTCTTATGCACTGCGTCTAACCCCCGCTTCAGGTTCCACTGTATCTCAAGAAGCCCAGTCACACTGGGCCTGGCAGCCATGGAAACCGGTCACGCCGCCAACCATCAATAATCAGAAATGGGGCAACAACGAGATTGATCGTTTCATACTGGCCAAGCTCGAAAACAGCAAACTACAACCCAATCCCCGTGCCTCGGATCAAGTGCTGGCACGGCGACTCGCCTACGATCTGACCGGCCTCCCACCGATGGCGGTCTTGCCCGTAACTTCCAAGTTCGACTATGCCAAAGCAGTCGATCACCTCATCAGCAGCCCCCGCTTCGGCGAACATCAGGCCCGCCATTGGCTCGATCTTGTTCGATATGCCGACAGCGATGGTTATGAAGACGACAAGAACCGCCCGATGGCTTATGCCTATCGGGACTTCGTCATTCGTGCCTTCAATGATGATCTCCCCTTCGATCAATTCCTTCGCTGGCAGATTGCGGGCGATGAAGACGCTACTCCGTCACCGCAAGCACGGGCAGCTACCGGCTTCCTCGCCGCCGGACCATACCAGACGTTCATCCCGAGGAAGAAGGACCGTTACGATGAACTCGACGACATCGTCACCACAACCAGCTCTACATTCCTCGGCATGACGGTCGGCTGCGCCCGCTGCCATAACCACAAACACGATGCCATCACCCAACACGACTATCATCGCCTGGTCAGCATCTTTCATGGCAGCAATCGTGTTGAAAACTACCTTGATGATCAGGCTGGGCAGAAGTACCACCAACTTCGCGGCCCGGTCGATTTGGTCAAGAAAGACCTCGAAACCCTCGCCGCCCCGGCTCGTGAACAGTCTCGCAATCAGAAAATCGATGGTCTACCCATCAAGCCCGAAGAGAAGGCCTTACTTCGTCAGCCTGTCGATCCAGGCAATGCTCTCCAGGTCAATTTACTGCATCGCTACGAGCACCTGATTCAAGTCAATGATGGTGATGCACGCGGCATGGTCGCCGACGATCTTGCCGACCGATGGGATCAATTAGAGTTACGTATTCAAGAGTTGGAACGACAACTCCCCCCAGCGCCGGCACGGGGTTTGATGTATGCCGGTTCGCATGTCACACCCGCTCCTTTTCTTGCGAGAGGCGACCCGGAGCGTGAACAGGAGTTAGTTCCGCCAGGTTTCCTGACAGTACTGACACGAGGCCGGCCTGTCTGGAACAATGAAACATGGCGTGCCTGGGGCAACACCCCCCGTACCGCTTTGGCCAACTGGCTCACTGATACCGAAGCCGGCGCGGGGCAACTGGTGGCACGGGTCATCGTCAATCGCATCTGGCAACAACACTTCGGCCAGGGTCTCGTCCGCACTGCCAACGATTTCGGCCTGCATGGTGAGAAGCCCAGCCATCCTGAGCTGCTCGATTGGCTGGCTCAAGACTTCGTCGCTTCCGGCTGGAAGTTGAAACGACTTCACCACATGATCGTGATGAGCTCCGCCTGGCAACTCAGCAGCGAACATCAAGATGCTTTGCTGAAAGCCGACCCGGAGAATCGTCTGTTGGGGCGTCGCACGCCACAACGGCTCACAGCCGAATCGCTCCGCGATTCGATTCTTGCCTGCTGTGGCTCGCTGAATGACGAGATGTATGGCCCAGCTATAAAGCCGCCGATACCGCAGGAAGCCATCTTCCAGACCGCCCCCAAGCACGGCGTCGTCTGGCCGGAGAATGCTCAGGAGTTCCCCGGCAATTGGCGACGCAGCATTTACATCTGCGCCAAGCGTTCCAACCCTGTGCCGTTTCTGCAACTCTTCGATGCCCCCGATACGGCTGGCAGTTGTGCCCGGCGGAATCAGTCCACCGTGCCCACCCAGGCGATGGCCCTGCTCAACGATCAGTTCATCCGCACCCAGGCTAAGCTCCTGGCTGAGAAGATTCACAAGCCAACGAACGGTGAGCCGATGCTGACAGTGACCGCTGCTTATCAATCGATTCTGGGCCGCGAACCGTCGACAGAGGAGATCACCCAGGTAACACGCTTCATGCAGAGCCGAAAGCCAGGCATTCTTGCTATCGATTTGCCGACTCTGACCGACCTCTGCCATGTGTTGATGATGACCAACGAGTTCCTCTACGTGGATTGATGATGCCCGCTTCCTTTATTCCAACCCGAAGAAACTTCCTCGCCCATAGCGGCGCCGGGTTCGGTTTGTTGGGCTTGGGCGATCTGCTGGCTCAAGAGAAGACTCAGCAGACAACATCATCATCGAAGAACAACCCTCTCGCACCCAAAGCAGGCCATCACCCCGCCAAAGCCAAGAGCGTCATCTGGCTCTACATGTACGGAGCCCCCAGCGGCCTGGATACCTTCGACTACAAACCCGAACTCGATCAGCGTGACGGCGAACGACTGCCCAAGCCCCCCGATGTGCTCTTCGGTCACCCGGGTCCCCTTATGCGGTCGCCCTTTGCCTTCAAGCAACATGGCAAGAGCGGAGCATGGGTCTCGGAACTCTTCCCACATCTGGCCAAACAAGTCGATCAACTCACCTTCCTAAAAGGCTGCAAAGCTGAATCGAACAACCACGCCCCCGCTTGCCTGCAAATGAACACCGGCATCACCCGTGTCGGCTACCCCAGTGCCGGGGCCTGGGTCACCTACGGGCTCGGTTCCGAAAACCAGAACCTGCCCGGCTTCATCGTCATGTACGATCATCGCAGTGTCCCCGTTGCAGGCCCGACCAACTGGGGCAACGGCTTTCTCCCGCCGGCTATCAAGGTGTCACCTTCAGGCCGCAGGAATCGCCCCTGCTTTATTCCAAACGGCTGCCCGATATCTCCGAGCAACAGCAGCGTTCGCAGCTCGATCTGCTACATGAACTGAACAGGCAACACCTCGCCCAGCACCAAGGCGATGGCTCAGCCGAACTCGATGCCCGCATCGCCAGCTTCGAGATGGCCTTCCGCATGCAGATGGAAGCTCCGAAAGTAGTCGACCTCAAACAGGAAAGCGATGCGACGAAAAGGCTCTACGGTCTCGACGATGAAAAGACCAAACCCTTCGGCACCCAGTTACTCATGGCTCGCCGCATGGTCGAACAAGGTGTCAGGTTCATCCAGATATACAGCGGCGGCACCCGGCTCAATTGGGATGCCCATCAGGACTTGGAAAAGAACCACCGACAACTGTGCTACGAGACCGATCAGCCCATCGCCGGCCTCTTGACCGATTTGAAACAGCGCGGCTTGCTCGATAGCACTCTCGTCATCTGGGGCGCTGAGTTTGGCAGAATGCCGATCTCACAGGATGGCAATGGCCGCGACCATAACCAGCATGGGTTCGTGACGTGGATGGCTGGCGGCGGCATCAAGCCTGGCATCACCTTTGGCAGGACCGACGACCTCGGCCATCAGGCCGTCGATGGCATTGTCACCGTACCCGACTTCCATGCGACCATCCTGCATCTACTTGGGTTAGATCACCTCAAACTCACCTATCAGCACAATGGCAGACAAATACGCCTGACCGATGTCTCAGGCAAAGTCATCAAAGAGATTCTAAGTGCTCAAGCGTAAGAAACTAAGCGATGTCTGGTTCTCCCCCTTACTAAGGGGGAGTTAGAGGGGGTTGTTTCTCGGCGAGCTTCAACCCCACCCAACCTCCCCTTGGTATGGGGAGGAGCAGAATGACTCACTACTTAACGCTCTCCTGAATGAACCGCACCAAATCCTGCCGCAGCTTCAGCCTCGAATCCTTGTGGATATACATCATGTGGCCCGCTTCGTAGTAAGCCGAAGCGATGCGATCTCGCACCGTGGCGTTCGAGCCGAGGTGATCCATCGTATACTCAGCGGCATAGAACGGCGTCGCCAGATCGTAGTAGCCCAGAGCCAGGAAGACTTTCAGATGTTGATTCTGCGTCATGGCCGACTGCATCTGCCCACCGTGATTGAGGTAGCGGTTGCGAGCGGCGCCATACTCCCAGGGCTGAACATCCCCGGTGAGAATCTTGTAGGGCAAGTCCACTTCATACTTCAGCTCGCTCCGAAGATACTGGTTCAGTGCCTGCGTGTAAGGCCCTTGAACAGCAGCATAACTCGCATCAAAGTTCGGCATCTCCCGGTCAGAATCGAAATCGGTCGACTTCAAACGGCTGTCATAACGGCCCACCGATTCACGCTTGTCCCGCATGAGTTCCTTCATGAACCGCATGGCATCGATCCGCAGATTGGCACGCTTGACATAGTCCTCGGAAAGACCGGTGTAGCGGGCAACCTTGGCTGCTATCTCATTCCGTTGCTGCTCCGTCAGTGCATGCCCTGCCATCAGCGCCTTGCTGTACTCGCCACCGGAGAACTCACGAGCTTCCTTGGTTACCTCAGCCAGCGTCTTCTGTTGGAGATTTGCCGGCAGTCGCTTGTGGTACCACGCTGTGGCGGTGTAAGTCGGCAGAAACAGGCTGAACGGAAGATCGTTGCCGTCGTCGAAGCGGATCGTCTGGAAGTTGAGGACAGCCGAGATGAGAATGATACCGTTGACGTTGATCCCGTGTGCCGATTGCAGCAGTGCCGACAGTCCCGAAGCACGGGTGGTGCCGTAGCTTTCCCCGGCGATGAACTTGGGTGAAGCCCAACGCTGATGACGAGTCAACCAGAGCCGAATGAACTCAGCGACGCTGCGCAAGTCGCCATCAACGCCATGAAATTCCTTGGCTTCCTTCCCCGGCGCGGGCCGGCTGTACCCGGTCGAGATCGGATCGATGAAGACCATGTCGGTCACGTCCAGCAGGCTCTCGTCATTGACCACCAATTCATACGGAGCCTTGGGCAATGAGCCGTCGTCATTGGTCTTCACCCTCTTGGGGCCGAAGATACCCAGGTGCAGCCACACCGACGACGAGCCCGGACCGCCGTTGAACGAGAACAGCACCGGACGCTTGGCCGGGTCTTCCCCCTTCTTTAGGTAAGCGATGTGGAACATCCGTGCCGTCACTTCACCCTTATCATTCTTGATCGGCAGCGTGCCTGCCTGCACCGTGTATTCAATGACCTTGCCGTTGATAGTGACTTTGTGGTCGGTAGAAGTCACACCATCCTTGGGCTCGACATCTTGGGCATAGCCGCTGAAGGGAACCAGAAGGAGCACAGCGAACAGTATGGAGCGAATCATGTGTGGCATGTTTCTGAAGAGTAAAGGAATGTCGGCCCTTGCTTCTCAGCACGACGTGGGATTAGTAGAAATGAATCTACAGAACATCACACTCCAACGCCAGCTTCAACTCTCTTGATGAGGACTATTTCATGCGGGCAACATCGGTCATCTTCGCGGTAATACTGCTGGCTCAACCCATTATTTATGCCGATGAACCGGTCAGCCACCGCGTCCTCGCCGCCGACCGTGAAACCGGAAGGCTTGCCATCATCGGCGTCGATGGCAAGGTCGAGTGGGAAGTCTCCAACAAACATGATGTCCACGACCTGCACCTGCTCGATAACGGCAACATCCTTACCCACATCTCTCACACCACAATTGTCGAGATCAACCCTAAGAAAGAAGTCGTCTGGAAGTACGAAGCCAAGCCCAAGCCGGGCTACAACGGCAAGATCGAAGTCCACGCCTTTCACGCCTGCCCGATGGCAACACCATGATCGCTGAATCAGGCAACAGCCGGATCATTGAAGTGAACACTGAAGGAAAGATCGTCAAAGAGATTCCGCTGAGTGTCAAAGCCCCCAACGCCCACCGCGACACGCCGCATGGTTCGCAAGCTCGAAAACGGAAACTACCTTGTCTGCCATGAAGGCGAAGGCTGCGTGAAAGAGTACGACAGCACCGGCAAGGTCGTCTGGCAGTACACACTCGATCTTGCCGGCAGACCCCGCAGCAACGGCCATGGCCCTGAAGGGCATGGCCTCGAAGTCTACGGCGCAGTCCGGCTTCCGAACGGCAACACCCTCATCGCCGGCGGCAACAACAACCGGGTGATCGAAGTCACCCCCGATAAGAAGATCGTCTGGCAAGTCGATCAAAAAGATCTGCCCGGCATCACCCTTGCCTGGGTCACCACGCTGCAAGTCCTGCCCAACGGCAACATCGTCATCGGCAACTGCCACGCCGGCCCGCAGAACCCACAGCTCATCGAAGTGACTCGGGACAAGAAAGTAGTCTGGACATTCAAGAATCACAAGCTGTTCGGCAACAGCCTCGCCAACGCCATAGTTCTGGACATCAAAGGCAACGTCATCCGCTAGATCATGTAATCGAAATAGGGGACTTTCTTTCTCCCCTCTCCCCCGGAGGGAGAGGGGCCGGGGGTGAGGGGGAGCGGTGAAATGCTGCCATCACCAAAGGCATCTAATACAGCTGTTTTATTCGCAACCTAGAGATAGAGCTTCTTGGCTCGAATATACTCTTCCACCGCCGCAGGCACGAGATACCGAATACTCTGCCCCGCTGCCAGCTTATTACGAATGGCCGTGCTCGAAATATCAATCAACGGCGAATCGATGATCTGATAGTGAAAGTAATCCGGCGGCAGGATCGCCTGCACCCCAGGCCGCTGCACAATGAGCAATTTACACTGACTGGCGATGCCATGCGGCTCACGCCAGAGTTCCAGGTCACGTACACTGTCACCGCCCAAGATTAGCAGCCATTCGTTCCCCGGATCGCGCTGGTGCAGATAACGCAACGTATCGACAGTGTAGCTCAGGCCCGGGCGATCCTGTTCACAGGTATCCAACTCGAATTGAGGGTTGCCCGCTATCGCCAACCGTAACATGGCCACTCGGTCATCAAAGCCGGCGACATTGCTGTTATGCTTATGGGGCGGCCGTGGCGCGGGAATGAACAGCAGGCGATCAAGCTGCCCCTGCTCCCGGCACTGCTCAGCAAGCATCAGATGGGCGTTATGAACGGGATCAAACGATCCGCCAAAGATGCCAATACGCATGACTAACTCGGTCTACGGCGGTGAGCATCGATCTTCAGCACCAGTTCCACTTCCCAGTGCCGGGCATGGTCGGGCTGTGGATGCCAATAGGCGATCATGCTCACACCCTGGTGAACGAGCTCAAAGCCGCCTTCAGACTGGCTGACCGTCTGAATCGGAAACGCCCAGAACCCTGCTGGCGACGATGCCGAGAGCTTGCAATCCAGCCCCAGATACTCATCGACAATACCCAGGTGATCCGTCCCTTTCAAATCGATTAGCGTTTGCGTCTGCCCGCCGTTCTTCTTGCCGGCGTGGTAATAGTATCGATCATTCTGATTGGATGGAAACCCGGCGAAATTGAACTCGACAGCAAACAGGAAATCCGGGTTGGGCTGTAGCTCATCAATGCGATAGCGGACCGTAAAGGTGTTCGCCGTCGCCGAGGCGACGATTTCTTTAGACACCTGAAGAGGCTCGCCGCGAACTTTGCCCTGACGGAACAACCGCAACCGCTGATGGGTATCACGGTCAATCAGCCTGCGGATGTAAGGCCCCTGAAGGAAGTCGCCTATTTCCTCTTCACGATGGGCGACCACATCCTCAAGCGTCGTCCCCATCGGATAGAAATGATCCAACAGGCTCTTGCGCGGATATCGATCATAGATCAGATGCTTATCCAGATCAGCCTGCTTGAACTGCGCCGGCTGCTGTGGATTAACAGCAGACTTGTTGCCCTCGCCCGTTTGAGCGATTTGCTTGATCGTTTCGTGATAAGGCTCCGGGCGACGATTCAGCGTAGCAAGCAGATTATGCTTCACAGGACGTATATCAAGTTCATAGAGCATGCCGCCCAGATGCGGGCAGATGTAAGCTGTGTAGAGAGCAGTCGAAAGGCGAAGTTCCCTGCGTCCATCGAGATTGAAATCGTGCAGTTCGATATCCACACGCTGGCCGTGAGCAATGTCATCAGCCAGACAGGCGTTATCAGCCGAGATCAGATGCTTGTAGATGGCATGCCGCAAGTGAGGCAGATACAGGCCGCCAAACGCCCCATGCCAGTAAGGGCAATTGCATTGACCACGGTAAAGCTCATGAATGGCAGTCTCGATAGCGGGATTGCCGGCAGCTGCAGCGATATGATCGCTGACTTCAATCATGCGAGCCTGCATCTCACGCACTTCGGAGTACTTGGAAGCGAAGTTACGCCACAGACCGCCACGCAGATTGTTCTTGAGTTGATCGAGAACCGGCTTGCCATCATACTCCTTGATCAACTTCTGCCTGGTCAACTGTCGTTTGGTCGGCAGCACCATTCTGTCATTTCACGATAGCTGCATTCCGGCAAGTATACGGTGCCCATGGGGGGCGTTTCATCAAGAGCTTGCGACAGGGTTACCAGTTGAATCTTGTCCTGGGCCTGACGCTCCAGCAGCATGTCGAAGAAGGTGGCAAGCCACTTCTTGTCGTAACACAGTGAATGGGTTCCCGGCCAGGAGCCGAACTTCTCCCCGTCGTCAGCGCAGACAATCACCGAATCCGGGTACGCTTCCGCCAGTAGATCGATATAGGCCATCGCCTCGGATGGGTCTTTCCACGGCACCATGTAACGCAGCGGCTCGCTGATCGGGAAAACCCGCAGCAGGAATCCCTGATCTTCGGTCATGAAGTAGCCGCGCAGATCGTCCTCTTCCAAACCGGCCTGCTTGAAATGAAAATCATCGAGCAGTGTGTACTCGATGTCAGCTTCAAGAAGATCGGTCACCAGGCTTGGTTCCCACACTCGCTCAGCCAGCCACAACCCTCGCACATCGGCGTCGAATACTTCCTTGAGCTTCTCGGAGTAGCGGCGAATCTGTCCAACCCGATCTCGTCGGGGAAGGATCGGCAGGATCGGTTCGTAATAGGCGCCGCCGATGATCTCGAGCTGCCCCGATTTGACGAGTTCTTTCAGGTCGCCCAGATGGTCAGGCCGATTCTTTTCCAGCCACTCCAGCAGCGGCCCGCTCATGTGCATGCTGAACGACAATTCCGGGTACTGACTGATGACATCGAGAAACGGAAAGTAGGCATCGGTATATGCCTGAGCAAACACACTGTCGAAATTGCCGACAGGCTGATGGTCATGCAAAGCAAATGCAAAACGAAGTGGCATGCCGTCGTGTCGCCTGGTCTGTCTGGAGGTAAGAAATACTCTCTTGCCGCGAGTCGGTCTCAGTCATGTTAACTTACAAAGAGAGCCATATCCTTACGATTCTTGAAAAAGTGTATGAGCGTTGGCGCAGGACACGTCTCTCGATGTTAGAGCCGTTACAGTCGTTACCAACGGAGTGTAACCTACGTCATAGGGGGTCACTTGGCAAATAGCGTCAGGCAGGTGTCCAGAGTATATGGCCTGCTGTTCGATGCAATGGCTGAGTCTCCCAACAGGCTCGTTACGGCATGGAGGCCGATGTTAAGATGTATGTGATTCTGTTGACTTTGCTGCTGACTGATCAGAGTGTACCCTGGACACCCGATCAGCCGCCTCCTGCGCCGGTGCTGGGACCGGACGATCAGTTCCCGTTATCCAGCCGCGATGAAGGCTTCCACCTGTTACTGGGCACTATCCTGTCGTTTAACAGCGATACAGCCTTCCCCCGCTTCATTGGACCAAGCTCCAATCCCACGCTCGCTAAAGATCCACGATCACTCACCGAAGCCAGGCTATTGGGGATCTACAATTGGGCCCCGACGGACAACCCCTGGGATGGCAACCTCGCTCAATCGTATCTACTTCAAGGACGGGTAGCCATCGATAAGCGTTGGTCGGTTTTCATGGATAAGTTTGGTTACAGTTTCATCGAGCGGGGCAACGGCGGCTCAGTCGATGGCTGGAACAACCTTGCCTTCGGCGGCAAGTACGTGCTGGTGCGTGACGTGGAAAACCAGTTCCTGCTCTCGGCCGGTTTGCAGTATGAAGCACCAACAGGCGAAGCTAACGCCTACCAGCGCCCCAGCGATGGCAGCATCACCGTGTTCGCCAGCGCCGGCCAGGAGTTCTGGTGCTTCTGGCACGTGCTGGGCAACGTCGGTGCCCGTATCCCGCTTAGCGATAAAACCAGCGGCCTGTTCTACAGCCAGATTCACCTGGATCGCGAGCTGATGGGTTGGCTCTACCCGCTGGTGGAGTTCAACTACTACCGCATCACCTCAGATGGCAACGGCTCCCCAGCCGTCAACCTCGGTCAAGGCGATGCCCTCTTCGACTGGTCCATGCCAGGCACCGTCGGCTCTGATCTGGTCACCTTCGCCGTCGGCCTCAAAGCCAAGTGCAACCGCAACCTCGAAGTCGGCGTCACCTACGAACACCCCCTCACCGATACGCCGCGCGTTCTTGAACACCGCATTATCGCTGAACTGATACTGCGTTACTAAGAGCCGGGTCGCGTCAGCGCCGGAGTTCTGCACCGGAATCTCTCTTCCATGAGGATCCTGTGCAGGCTGATGTAAATCTTGAGCTATCGAATCGAGCAACACCGGCCCCACATAATGCTCCATCTTCTCCGCCGGGGCATGCAGGTGATCAGCGGGCAAAGCGACGTTCTGCTGTAAGTAGGTCTCCCACAAGCGATGGGCACGAACCAACTGCAAGGCACGATCCTGGCCCGCCTTGGTAAGGGAAACCGTACCCTGATCCCGAATCACTAATTGCCTCTGCGCCAGCGATCTCAAAGTCATCCACCGCAACATCGACGACCGCCCGGGCAGCAAGTCCGCCCCGCTCAGGCCCACGCCATGTCGTTCCTGATTCCGATAAAGCGTCCCCAACACATCCTCCCGCAAGATACGAAACGTCAGCCCCAACTGCTTGGCCAGCTTCGCCACCAGACCATACTTCGGAGCAAGCATCAAAGCGACAAAGAAAAGCCCCCCTGCTGAAACCGCCATCATCCCCGCCACGCTGGTGTTCCATCGCTCCCCACCCCAGTAGCCCAGGATGGCCGAGAGTGTCGCTACCAATGAAGCAACCAGAAGCATGGTCTTCAGCCGATCCGTCAGTAACTGTGCCGTCGCCGCCGGCACGATCAACATCGCCACTACCAGAATAGACCCGACCGCTTCAAAGGCAGCAACCGTCACACCAGCGGTCAAAGCCATGAGAAAATAGTGCAACAGCGATGCGGGGTAACCGAGCGAGGTAGATAACTCCGGATCGAACGAGGCGAGTTTGAGTTCTTTCCAACAGAGGACGATGGCTAAAAGCACAAACAGCGTCATGGCTCCAAGAGTCAACACCGCCTGCGGGATCTCCCATCCGAAGACAGAGGTCTTATCAAACGGCGTAAACTCGATCAGCCCATAGAGAACGCAGCCCGGATCAAGATCAACATTGCGGGCCTTGACCGAGATCAACACCACTCCCAGAGCAAAGAGGGTAGTGAAAACTACACCGAGACTGGCATCTTCAGGAACCTTCACCGCCTTGCTAAGCGCTTGTGTCAAATATGCAGTCAACAGCCCCATCACCATGGCTCCGATGACGATAGCGGGGCCAGAAATCTTCCCGCTGAGCAAGAAGCCGATCGCAATGCCGGGCAGCACCGCATGACTGATCGCATCCCCCAGCAAGCTCATCTTACGCAGGACAAGGTAACACCCCACCAGGCTGCAACTCACGCCTGCCAGGATGCCCACCAGTATGGTCCAAAACGCGATCATGTTCATGCTTTGAAAACTGGAGTGTCGAGATCGAGTAGCGAGGTATCAATGATGTTAGCTCGCCGCCAGCGGGCGATCAGCCCCCGACGTGGAGCGAACACTGAGGAGAACAAAAAGAGCCCCGCCCCGACCAAAACGATGATCGGGCCCGCTGGCAGGTTGACGTAATTCGCTGACAACCACGTTCCTACCGCCCCGGTGATTACTCCGAATCCGACACTGACAGGCAGCATCACAGCCAGCCGATCAGTCCAGAACCTCGCCGTTACCCCTGGAAGGATCAAGAGAGCAGCCATCATCACCACGCCGACAGCGGGCAGACCAATGACAACTACCAACCCCAGTAAGATGATCAGAATCAGATCAAGTGTACCCACCGGCCAGCCCTGGCTTCTGGCAAAGTCAGCATCGAAAGTAAGCAGTTCCAGTTCCTTGAACAGGAACACAATCACGATCAGGCACAAGAGCGCCGCTGAGCCGATGAGATAGACATCGCTGGCAATGATGCCGGCTGTCTTGCCAAGGATGTACGAATCAAGCCCGGCCTTGCTACCGGTGGTCGTCTGATTCTGAATGATCCGACTGAGAACCACGCCCAATCCGAAGAACGTTGAAAGGACGATGCCCAGAGCCGCATCCTGCTTGATACGAGTGTACCGGCGCAGAAGCGATACGACGACAAGGCCCAGGATGCCACTGATAAAAGCGCCGAGCAAGAGCGCAGGAAGGTTCCGTTCCCCCACTACCATGAAAGCCAAACACAGCCCCGGAAGGGCCGCATGAGCAAACGCATCACCCGCCAGCGACTGCCGCCTCAGTACCGCCAGTGACCCAATCAAACCCGACGCCGCTCCGAGAAGGCTCGTCCCCAGCAGCACCAGCATCGTGTTGTAAGTGAGAATGTCACTCATGCGCTGGGCACCCTGTCTCGAATAGCAACACCCGCCGTTTCCAGTGCCATCAGTCTTCCGCCATAGGTGCGCTGCAGATAATCGTTTTTGAACACTTCACTTGTTGGCCCCGCTGCCACCAATCTGGTATTAAGCAGTAACATCTGATCGAAGTACTGTGGGGCTGATCGTATATCGTGATGCACCACGATGACCATCTTGCCTTCACTGCGGAGTCGTTGCAACAGTTTGAAGACTGCCTGCTCGGTGGAGGCATCGACACCCGCCATCGGCTCATCCATGAAGTACAGGTCAGCCTTCTGAGCGAGCGCTCGTGCCAGGAAAGCCCGCTGCTGCTGCCCCCCAGATAACTGTCCGATCTGTCGATCAGCTAAATCGCTGATACCCAAATCGTTCATGCAGGCCATCGCCCAATCCCTTTCCGTGCGCCCCGGCCTGCGAAACCAGCCGACTTGGCCATAAGTTCCCATCAGAACAAGATCGAACACATTGATAGGAAAGTCCCAATCGACGCTCTCCCGCTGCGGTACATAACCGATGCGACCGCGCACTTTTCGACAACGGTTGACCGAAGATACGAACCTCTCCACCGGCACGAGGCACCAGGCCAAGAATAGCCTTGATCAACGTGCTCTTGCCGGCGCCGTTCGGCCCCATGACCCCAACGAGGCTCGGTTCATGGAGGGTGACATCAATATTCCACAACACCGGCTTATGATGATAAGCCACGGTCATGTCATGGACATCGAGGATAGGCGTCTTAGTCATTTCAACGCCTTCACGATCGTATCGACGTTGTGCTTGACCATGCCGACGTAGGTGCCCTCAGGCTTACCCTCAGCGCCCATAGCATCCGAAAAGAGTTCCCCTCCGATTTCAACCTTGTGGCCGCGAGAAGCACACCCTTCAACCAGTGCCTTGATGTTCTTTTCCGAAACGCTGCTCTCTACGAACACCGCCTTGATCTTGCGATCCACCATGAAAGCGACCAGGTCGTTGACCTGCTTCACGCTCGCTTCGCTCTCGGTGCTGATGCCCTGAATGCTCTTCACTTCCAGTTGATACGCTTTGCCGAAGTAATGAAACGCATCGTGTGCGGTAACCAGCACTCGCCGTGTGCTATCGATGCCAGCCAGTTGTACTCGTGCGTACTCATGAAGTTTCTGTAGTTCCACATCGTAGGCATTGGCAGCTTTCGTGTATTCACCAGCATGGCTGGGGTCATAATCGCACAGTTCATCAAGTACCCGCTTGCCCGCCTGCTGCCAGATCGAAACATCAAACCACAGGTGCGGATCGACGATGCCATCCTCGTTCTTGAGCAACTTGCCCACAGCAATGCCGTCTGTAACGGCCACCGAACGGCGTGTTCGACCGAGTTGATGGAGCAAGTCAGCCATCTTGCCTTCGAGATGCTGACCCGAGTAACAGATGAGGTCCGCTTCATTGAGACTTTTGATGTCGCCGGGAGAAGCCTTGTATAAATGAGGATCAACGCCGGCGTTCATCAGTTGTGTAATGCGAACATGGCTGCCGCCAATGTTTCGTACCAAGTCAGCTACCATCCCCGTGGTGCAGACAACATGGATGGGATAACTACCTTGGTATTTAGACTGGGTTGCATGGGGTTTATTCGATCCCGTATCGCAGCCACAGACCATTAATAGTCCACAAAGCAAACCGATCCTGACCAACATAGTGTCACCTACTTTCAAACATTAGTTTAGCCTAATTGCACTAAACTGTCAAGATCGACCACAATCTTTGGAAATAATCACAGTTAGGCGAGACTAATTAACAATGGTGTTCTGCTTTGTCGATTGAATAGAATGCATCATTAGAATCGAGCCAGATTGCCAATTGTTAGAGAGATGCCTTTATGTCCCGACTAATTTGTATCATTCTGCTCTGTTCTCTGCTTGGGGGCTGCACCTCTCTCGATTCACAACCCTGTGCTTGCGATAGCCATAAACATGACTTGCTCTCTCAAAAAACACTCTTGAAATGGTCATCCAGTTCGGAAGATGACAAAGACGGCGACAGCAAGAAGAAAGATGAGCAAAAAAAAGACGGTCAGGATGACAAATCATCGGAACCAAAAGATAACAACAAAGCTTCTGCAAAAGAAGAAACCAAGACTGACCCGCGTTCAGAACCTTTGAAATCAGACAGGCCAGACTTTACCGAGGCAAGTACAACCGTTGGTAAGGGAGTTGTACAACTCGAAACAGGATATACTTACACCCGCGATCATTCAGGTATCAACACCAGTGCCTCGCACAGTTATCCCGAAGCTCTTCTTCGCATAGGCATGTTTGTAGATTGGTTTGAGTGGCGGATTGGGCAGAACTTCTCCAATGGTCGAAATACTGGAGACGACAACAGCACCTTTCACGGGTCTGAAGACACCTATCTAGGCATCAAGTTGGCTCTTTCTGAACAACAGAATTGCTTGCCCGAACTCGCGGTCATTTTTCAGGCAACTGTTCCCACAGGTAAAGACGAGCTTACTGCAGATCACATCCTTCCAGGAATCAACTTCCTTTTTGGATGGGAAGTTATCAAAGATAAGCTGGAGCTCGGCGGCAGTTTTCAAGCCAATAAGGCAGCCAACGATATCAATCAGACTTATCTCGAATTAGCTCAATCCATTACAGTAGGATACACGCTCACAGAGAAACTCGGCGCCTTCACCGAATGGTTCGCCATTTACCCGTCTGGAGCGTCTTTTCCCGATGTTGGTCCACAGTATTACTTTGACGGCGGCTTTACCTACATGCTGACCAAGAACATTCAATTCGACATCAATGCAGGCGTGGGCCTGAACCGCCATGCCGACGACTATTTCGTGGGTACCGGATTAGTGGTGCGTTACTAGACCTGCTTGCTTCAAACAAATTTCAACCCCTATAATACCATCATGCCGTCTCAAGGAGAACATGATGTTTCGAACACTCTTTTTGTTGTTCATTTCCTTCACCGCCATCACCAGTGCTGACGCGCAAGAGCCCTGGGCAATCATGACCGGACAATCGATTGTTGAAGTACGCAGCGGGTTGAGGCATATCTACAGTAGGTTGGGCCGTAAAGACCTTGTTGCCGCGTTGGATAGTGCCGCTGTCACTGATCTTCTCTCAGGCAACCTGAAAGGACTGGACCTTAACCGCCCGCTGGGCTGTGTCATTGTCCCCAACCGGTCCGGCCTCGGAAGTGCGATCACTTTCGTCCCGACCTCCGGCGAGCAGGCTTTTCTGGATTTCCTCCGTCGCCATCTGCTCACTGTCAACATCGATTCTAATAGCTTGTCTTCGGTCAGTATCCCCCTCGTCGGAACGGTGTACATTCGATTTGAACAGAACTATGCCTGGTTTGCCTTTGCTGCCGAGGACCTCAACGGCCCCATGCCCGATTTGTCCAAGGTCATCCCCGAGAGCCATCGCAAGGTTCAATTAGCAACCACCATCTATCTGGAAAGGCTCCCGACAGATCAACGCCAGGTCTGGCTCCAGCGCAGTCAACAAGGTTTCGAATGGTTGCTCAAGGGTTCCACTCAGGGCAGCGGCCAACTTGTAGAATCCCTGGGACTTCCGATGGCTGGTCTTCTCACGAAACGATTAGCTGAAGACGCCAAAGAAGTAACCATCTACGCCCATGCCGACCGCAGTACCGACCAGCTTTGGGCCAGGATTCTGGTGACGCCTCGTCCTAATGTCCCGTGGGTAACCCAAGTTCAACAGTACGCTGCTAGTCCGGTTCGTTATGAAATCCCAGCCAGCTTCTGGGCCACCTTACGCGGCAAGACCGACGAGACAGCCGCCAGAGCGGCACAGACCGCTTTCAAGAAAGGTGAAAGTGACAAGCTCGTATTGACCATGAAAGGCGGCGATCAGCTTGAACTCAAAGCCGAACTCAGTGGCGCCATGCTGGCTTACCACGCGGCACTGGATCAGGGTGAAAGCAAGCCAACCCTCAAAGAACGAATTCAAGAACGCCGGCGTAACAAACGCAAGTGACCATCATCTTCCAGAGAGTCACTAGCAACGCCCCACTCCATAGCGTACACTACCAAAAGACCTCTCTCTCCCGATGCCGAGGATCGGCCATGGCTAACGATTACGTTCGTATCTTCGACACTACGCTTCGTGACGGCGAACAGTCGCCCGGCGCGACACTGACTTCACCACAAAAGCTCGAAATTGCCCGTGCCCTCGCTCGTCTGGGCATCGATGTCATGGAAGCTGGCTTTCCCGCCGCTTCGCCCGATGATTTAGAAGCTGTCCGCACCATTGCTAAAGAAGTGGGACATAAGACGGTCGACGGCCGTGAGCCCCCAATCATCTGCGGACTGGCCCGCACCACCAAGAACGATATCGATCAGGCGTGGGAAGCAGTGCGGCATGCGGCCAAGCCCCGCATCCACACCTTCCTCGCCACCTCCGAAATCCACATGAAGCATAAGCTTAAGATGGAACGCCATGAGGTAATGAAGCGTGCGGAGGAGATGGTGAGCTATGCCCGTTCGCTCTGCGCTGATGTCGAGTTCTCCCCCGAAGATGCCGGTCGAAGTGACCCGGCATTTCTTTACGAAGTGCTCGCCCTGGTCATCCGTGCCGGTGCCACCACGCTCAACATCCCCGATACCGTCGGCTACACCATGCCCGAGGAATACGGCGAACTGATCGCCGGTATCATCAAGAACACCAAGGGTATCGATAACTGCATCGTCTCGGTGCATTGCCACAACGATCTTGGCCTGGCCACCGCCAATAGTCTGGCAGGCATCCGCGCAGGCGCCAGACAGGCGGAAGTCACCATTAACGGCATCGGCGAACGGGCCGGCAACACCGCTCTTGAAGAAGTCGTCATGGCCCTCAACACCCGCAAGCCGCTTTACAACCTGCGCACTGGCATCGATACGACCCAGATCTTCGGCTTAAGCCAGATGGTCACTGAACATACCGGTATCGTGGTGCAACCGAACAAAGCCATCGTCGGAGCCAATGCCTTCGCCCATGAAGCAGGCATCCATCAGGATGGCATGCTCAAGAATGCTACTACCTACGAGATCATGCGGCCCGAGTCGGTCGGGGTGACCAAGACCAACCTCGTGATGGGCAAGCACTCCGGCAGACATGCGTTCAAGGCACGTCTTGAAGAACTGGGCCACGTCCTGGCCGATCAAGACCTTGATGCCGCCTTCGGTCGATTCAAAACACTTGCCGATAAGAAGAAAAACATCCTTGATGCCGACCTCGTTTCGCTCGTCAAGGAACATGCCGGCGCTGCTCCACTAATGGGGCGAACAAACCTGTCCGAGTGACCGTCAGCGTAGGATAGACATGAGCCACAAGCCCCGCACCATTATCGATAAGATCTGGCACAGCCACGTCGTTTGCCAGGAGGAAGGCGCTCCTGCCATCCTCTACATCGATTTGCACCTCGTGCATGAAGTCACTTCGCCGCAGGCCTTCGATGGCTTGCGACGGCGTGGCCTGAAAGTGCATCGCACTGATCGCACCGTCGCCACCCTCGATCACAGCATCCCCACTCAGGGCAAAGGCCTTGAGATGGCTGATAATATGGCCGCCGAGCAATGCCGCAAGCTCGATGTGAACTGCAAGGAGTTCGGCGTCACCCTGCACGGCTTGGGCAGCCCCCACCGGGGCATTGTTCACGTCATCGGCCCTGAACTCGGCCTCACACAACCCGGGCAAACCATCGTGTGCGGCGATAGCCACACCGCCACCCACGGAGCGTTCGGGGCACTGGCCTTCGGCATCGGCACCAGCGAAGTCGAACACGTACTGGCAACACAGTGTCTCCTCCAGCGTCAACCCAAGAGCTTTGAAGTACGGATAGACGGCACCTTGAAGAATGGTGTCTCCCCCAAGGACATCATCCTCGCCCTCCTCTCCAAGATCGGTGTCCGGGGCGGCACGGCCCATGTTTTCGAATACACCGGGTCCGCCATCCGCAGCCTCGATATGGAAGGCCGTATGACCGTCTGCAATATGTCCATCGAAGGCGGTGCAAGGGCAGGTCTTGTTGCTCCCGATGATGTCACCTTTGAGTACCTCAAAGGTCGGCTACATAGCCCGAAAGGCGCCGCCTGGGACAAGGCTGTCTCCCAATGGCGCAGCTATGCCAGCGATCCGGGTGCCAGTTACGACAAGACCATCACGATTGACGCCAACGCTTTGGAACCGATGATCACCTACGGCACCAACCCCGGCATGGGGATGCCGATCACAGGCACCATCCCCGACCCGGCCAAAGCCACCGATAGCACAGAGCGTGCCTCACTCGAAAAAGCAATGAGCTACATGGCCCTGCCGGCCGGTAAGCCGCTACTCGGTCAGAAGATCGACGTCGTCTTTATCGGTAGTTGCACCAACTCCCGCATCAGCGATCTGCGTGACGCCGCCAAGGTTTTCAAGGGCCGCAAGGTGGCACAGGGCGTGCGAACACTGGTAGTGCCCGGTTCCCAGGACATCAAAAAGCAAGCTGAAACCGAAGGCCTGGCCGACATCTTCAAAAGCGCCGGTGCCGAGTGGCGTGAAAGCGGCTGCTCCATGTGCATCGCCATGAATGGCGATCAACTCAGCCCCGGACAGTATGCGGTGAGCACCAGCAACCGCAACTTTGAAGGTCGCCAGGGCCCCGGCGGTCGCACTTTCCTGGCCAGCCCGCTCACAGCTGCTGCCGCTGCTGTGACGGGCGTCGTCACTGACGTTCGTCAATTAATGAAGTAAGCACCACCATTGGTAAAGCCATGCCCCGCTTCACGACTCTCTCCTCCCCCCTGATCCCCCTCGTCCGCAACGACATCGATACGGATCAGATCATCCCAGCACGTTTCCTCAAAGTCACCGATAAGGTCGGCCTCGGGAAGAACCTCTTCTCCGATTGGCGTTACCATGCCGATGGCACGCACAAGGCTGACTTTGTGCTCAATCAGCCCCACCATCAGGGCCGATCCATCTTGATTGCCGGTGATAACTTTGGCTGTGGCTCGTCCCGTGAACATGCCCCCTGGGCGCTCGTCGGCTGGGGCATCCGTGCTGTCGTGGCACTGGGATTCGCTGATATCTTTAAGTCAAACGCTCTCAAGAACGGACTGGTTCCCATCCTGCCCGACGATGCTGCATTTCATGCCAAGCTAGTGGAACTAACTACCAACGCTCCGGAAACGGTTGTCACCATCGATCTGGAAAAGCAGCGCATCAGCCTGCCCGATGGCTCAGGTTCCACCTTCCCCATCGATGGTTTTTCGAAGACCTGCCTGCTCAACGACCTCGACGAGCTCGGCTACATCCTGCGGTTTCAGCCGAAGATCAATGAGTTTGAGAAAAAGCGAGAAGCAGTTTAGGGAGGCGGTGCGTTCGTCCCTGCTGAACTAGCCGGCTTCCAACCTGGATTAGCCGCTGCCGCGCCCGGGGGAGCTGTCACTCCAGTTGGTGGCGGAGCAGTCACTCCCGGCGGCGGAGTTACCGCCTGAGCCGGCACAACGGGCTGAGCACCGCCTATCGGCGGTAATCGACTCGGATTCGATTGCTGCGGCGCTCGCTGATTAATGTGAAGAGTAATCTTCTCCTGAATCTCTTTGCTCAACTTTTCATCACCCAGATATCCCACCCGTATGGTTACTTCCGTTTGATGACCATCGCTGGCCATGATGCGTGGCTTCTCTTCCAGAGAAATGGTGACGTGGGTGCCGTCAGCAATGCTCGATTCAATATCGCCCGTCATTCCTTGATGACTTTCATGACGAATGGGCATGGCCAGATCAGCCAGTGCCAACTTGGTGGCCTGGTACGTTTCGCCAAACTCGGCAGGCTGTACCGAGACGTAGTTACCCTGATAGTAACCATAGGCACCAGCGCCGGCGGCAACGCCGACTGCTGCGACCACACACCCTGACAGACTAATTGCCAGCAGGGACAGCGACAGACATGGTAGCGCCAGGCCCACAATAGCCCGGAGGCGCCATCTGCATTTGCACTTTTTGACATCCCTGGTCATTGTCGTCCTCCCAGATCCAGCGCCAATCGGTCACGATGCAGCCCGAAGGCAACAGACCGAGCAAGCCAAACGTAGCCAATAGTACACAGCGACGAGCGATAGCTGACATGGTCCGTCCTCGATCCACGCAAACAGCCAAGACGGGGCGGTACCATAACAGCGTTGGTAAATGCTGCAAGCCCAATTGGACAAATCTACAAGAGACCTGCTACTCCCCCAGCCACCAGCGTTTCTTGGGCCTTTCATACTGCAGGCTGAACTGCGTCATAGCCACCGTAGATACCGCTTTGGCAGCCTCTTCCGGTGAATCGGTGACCAGGATACGATCATAATCGGCCTGACTGATGGTACGGGCCGTCACCATTGTCTTGATGAACTCCAGCATGGGCTGCCAGTACGATTTACCCATCAGCACGACAGGAAAATTGTGGATCTTGCCCGTCTGGATAAGCGTAGCTGTCTCAAACCACTCGTCGAGCGTCCCGAATCCCCCGGGCATGATGATGAAGGCGTAGGAATACTTGACCAGCATCACCTTGCGAACAAAGAAGTAGCGAAAGTCGAGGAATTGATCGAGGTAGGGATTAGGCTTCTGCTCATGGGGCAGAACAATGTTGCAGCCGATCGATCGCCCACCAACATCTTTGGCGCCACGGTTGGCCGCTTCCATGATCCCCGGCCCGCCGCCCGTCATCACCGTAAAGCCTGCCTTGGCGATCAGCTTTCCTACTCCTCGTGCCATTTCATAGTAAGGATGATCTTCCCGAAACCGCGCCGAGCCAAAGACAGTCACGCATGGCCCGGCAAAGTGTAGGAAACGGAACCCTTTGATAAACTCCCAAAAGATGCGAATAGCTCGAAAGAGTTCGACACGCCGACTTTGAGGTCCTTCCAGGAATCGTATCACATCCGGCTCACCGGGAGATTTGCCCCAGCCATTTCCGTTGGGCTGCGTCGCCGGAACCGTGGTCGACACACTGGGGGCGATTGCTATCGAAAAAATCACGAGCCTCTCTCCTTCATACAGTCGTGTCGATATGTACCGAGGTTCTCCGTTCGGGTCGAGGGCGATATTCTTCCTCTGTACAGGTTGACACTAAACTCATCTTGCAGAAAGTAACAGAGGGCTGCCACTCCAGGAGCATGATCGATGCCCAGACTCTTTGATGACGAACCGTTACCACCAGTCGCGAGAAAGCAACCGGGACAGCACGCGCCGCTGGCGGAGAAACTTCGCCCACAAACCTGGGACGATTTCCAAAGCGATGATTCGTTCGACTCCACACTGCTCGCACAGTTGAAAGCGGGAGTGGGACGACCACCCTCGCTCGTCCTCTGGGGCCCGCCCGGCACCGGCAAAACAACATTCGCCAAGCTCATCGGCTCCTCGTTCAAATTGCCCTTCGTCGAATTCTCCGCCGTACTTGGTGGCGTACAGGAAGTGCGCACCATCGTCGCTGAGGCTTCGAAGCACAAAGTCCCCACTCTACTCTTCGTCGATGAGATTCATCGCTTCAATAAGTCTCAACAGGATGCTTTCCTGCCCCACGTCGAAGCGGGCACTATCGTTCTGGTCGGGGCGACGACCGAAAACCCTTCCTTCGCCCTGAATGGTGCGCTCCTCTCCCGAATGCGGGTCGTCGTCTTCCCTTCTCTTACCCAGACTGCTCTCGATCAACTGGCCCGTCGTGCCGAAGCATCGCTCGGCCTCAAGCTCTCCGACGAGGCTCGGCAACTCTTCGTTCACCTCGCCGGCGGCGACGCCCGACGGCTCTTGAACTGGTGTGAAGCGTTCCATCATGCCCGACCAAAAGCCGAGATCGACAAGCCAGCCAGCGCGGATGCCGTCCGCCGTTACCTCAAGAACGCCCAGGCCCCTCTTTACGACAAAAGCGGCGAACAACATTATGACACCATCTCCGCCTTCATCAAAAGCCTGCGTGGCTCCAACCCCGATGCAGCCCTCTTCTATGGCTTCCGCATGATCGAATCGGGCGAAGACCCTCGTTTCGTCCTCCGCCGCATGATGATCTTTGCCAGCGAGGACATCGGCAACGCTGATCCCTCTGCCCTGCCCCTGGCAGTCGCCACCGCCGATGCTTTCGACCGCCTCGGGCTGCCCGAAGGCAAAATCCCCATCGCCCAGTGCATTACCTACCTCGCCTGCGCTCCGAAATCCAATCGCAGCTATCTCGCCATGAAAGCCTCGCTCGATGCCGTCAAGCAACATCCCAAGATGACGATCCCGCTCCACCTCCGCAACGCCCCCACCGGGCTGATGAAAGACTTGGGCTATGGTCATGAGTACCAATACCCTCACGATCAACCGCAGGGCTACGTCGCCGGGGTAAGGTATCTGCCTGAAGAATTGGGGAACGCGGCCTTCTACGAACCCAGCGACCACGGAGCAGAACAAGTCATCGCCGAACGGATGAAGAAGCGAAACCACAAGTAACCAATCTGCCTCCCCTCTCCCTCCCGGGGAGAGGGGCTGGGGGTGAGGGGTTTCTTCTTGAGGCGCAGCCCTTCGTGTTCCTACTTGCACATCGCCACGAATCAATTAAACTTACACTCTGCCAGACTCTCCTCCCACCATCGAGAAGCCCGATGCTCCGTTCGATCTTTGCCGTCTCGACCTTGTGCCTGATTGTCGTCATTACCGTTGCTCAAACACCTCCCACAGCCACTCCCCCCGAAGGCGTTCTGCCCAAAGCCGAAGATGGCCACTCGCTCAACTTCGACTTTGAAACCGGCGATCTACGTGATTGGACCGTCGAAGGTGAAGCCTTCACAGGCCAGCCCATTCAGGGTGACACCGTTCATCCCCGCCGCAGCGACAGCAAGAGCGGGCATCAGGGCAAATACTGGATCGGCGGCTACGAGAAACTCGGCGATGGCCCCAAGGGCAAGCTCATCTCCGCCCCCTTCAAGATCACCCACCCCTGGGCCTCGTTCCTCGTTGGCGGCGGCCCTCATGTCGATACCTGTGTCGAAATCGTCGATCAACCCCGCAACGAAGTCGTCTTCCGGATCAGCGGTCTCGAAGAAGAGAACCTACGCCGGGTTGCGGTCGATATGAGCAAACACATCGGCAAGACCTTCTTCATCCGCCTAGTCGATAACCACACCGGACACTGGGGCCACCTCAACTTTGACGACTTCCGTTTCCACAGCACCAAGCCCGAGGTGCCGCCCCGCCCCAACATGAAGTTGACCGACGACAACTACAAGTACGCCGGCCTCAAGCCCGAAGAAGCCGCCCAGGTGATGACGGTCCCCGAAGGATTCACGGTGAAGCTCTTCGCCGGTGAGCCTGATGTCAAGCAGCCCATCGCTTTCTGTCAGGATGATCGAGGCCGACTGTGGGTCGCTGAGGCCTACTGTTACCCCAAACGACAAAAGGATGGCGAAGGCAAGGATCGCATTCTCATCTTTGAAGACATCGATGGCGACGGCAAGTTCGACAAGTGTACCGTCTTCGCTGAAGGTCTGAATCTCGTCAGCGGTATCGAACTCGGCTTCGGTGGCCTGTGGGTCGGCGCTGCCCCGTACTTGATGTTCATTCCCATTGATGCCAGCGGCGACAAACCCGCCGGACCGCCCAAGATCATGCTCGATGGCTGGGGCTGGCAGGATACCCACGAAACGCTGAACACCTTCTGCTGGGGCCCCGATGGCTGGCTCTATGGCTGCCATGGTGTGTTCACCTACAGCAACGTCGGCAAGCCCGGCGCTCCCAACAGCGAACGTACCAAGATCAACGCCGGCATCTGGCGGTACCACCCGACGCAGCATGTCTTCGAAGTCTTCGCTGAAGGCACCAGCAATCCCTGGGGGCTCGACTACAACAAGAACGGCCAGTTCTTCATCGAAGCCTGCGTCATCCCGCACTGCTTCCACATCATCCAGGGTGCCCGTTATCAACGTCAGGCCGGCCCCCACGCCAACCCCTTCACCTACGCCGACATTGGCACCATTGCTGATCACTTCCACTACCTCGGTGCCAACCCCCATGGCGGCAACAATAAGAGCGACGCCGCCGGTGGTGGTCATGCTCACTGCGGACTGATGTGCTACGAAGGTGGCACCTGGCCCAAAGAATATCATGGCCAGCTCTTCATGGGCAATATCCATGGCCGACGCATCAACATGGATCGCCTGACCCGAAAGGGTTCCGGTTTCGTCGCCAGCCACGGCCCCGACTTTCTGCTAGCCAACGATGCCTGGGCCCGCTTCATCAACATGCAGTACGGCCCCGATGGCAACGTCTTCCTCATCGACTGGTACGACCAGCAGGCCTGCCACCGTAACGAACCCGAAATCTGGGACCGCAGCAACGGCCGGGTCTACAAGATCATCCACCGCAATACGATTGGTAAAGAGACCGATCTCAAGAAGCTCGGTGGCGATCTGAGCAAGGTCGATACGGACAAGCTCAAAGAGTTAGCCAAGCATGACAACCAATGGTACGTTCGCCACGCCCGCCGAATTCTGCAGGAACGGGAGAGCCACAAAGCCGTCAACGATCTCAAAGAATTTGCCAATATTCCTACAAGTCGCGGTCCCGGCACACGAAGCACACGAAAGGTTCAAAAGCAGGTAGGCGATGAATACGAACGTGCCTGGGACATTCAGCGGGCCTGCCAAACTAGCGACATGCATGGCCATCAATCGGAACTGAATCGCTACGCCCAGATGGCCAAAAACGATCCTTCACCCGTGGTACGTCTCTATCTGGCTTCTGCCTTGCAACGCATGCAGGTAGAAGACCGCTGGGACATCATCGAAGGCCTCGTCTCCCATGCCGAAGACAACGGCGACCATAACCTGCCGCTGATGTACTGGTACGCCGCCGAACCGCTCGCTGAAGCCGATCCGGCCCGAGCGTTAAAGCTGGCCATCGCTTCTAAAGTACCAATGCTCGAGTTCATGGTGCGTCGCATCAGTTCCATCGAAAAGCCCGAAGCCATCGACAACCTCGTGGCGACCCTCGGCTCATCCACCGATGCTAAGGTGCAGCAAACGGTACTACGCGGCATCAACACTGCCCTTCGTGGTCGGCGCAATGCTCCAGAGCCCAGGAGTTGGCCCACCGCCTATGCTGTGCTCAACAAGAGCAGCAACAGGGAGCTTCAACATCAGGCCCATATTTTGGGAACGGTATTTGGCGACGAGGCTGCGATCAAGAACCTCATCAACCAGGTGCAGGATCTTAAAGCCACCGAAGAGCATCGTCTCTCCGGCCTGGCTGCCCTCGTTGCCAGCAAGCAGACCGGCGTCGGCCCGCTCTTGCTCAAACTCCTGAACGACGATACCCTTCGCAGCTCCGCCATCAAAGGGTTGGCCGGCTTCGATCAAGCCGAAACCGCAGGCACCCTGCTCAAGCTCTATGCCAGCCTGGATGGCAACGATCGCCGTCTGGCGGTCAGCACCCTTGCCGTGCGCCCCGCCTCGGCACAAGCTCTGATGAATGCTGTGGGCGAGAAACTGGTTCCCCTGGCTGATGTCTCCGCCGATACCGTTCGTCAGCTCCGCCAGTTCGATGACCCCAAACTGAACGAACAGATCGCCACACTCTGGGGTGTTGTCCGCAGCACCCCTGTCGAACGGCAGAAACAGATCGCTGCCGCCAAGAAGATGATCAACACCCGAACCCGAGTAGTTCCTGACTTGAACCTGGGCCGCACCCTCTTCCAAAAGACCTGCGCCCAATGTCATCAACTCTTCGGCACCGGCGGCAAGATCGGCCCCGATATTACCGGCTCCAACCGGGTGAATCTCGACTATCTGCTGGAGAACATCTACGATCCGAGCGCCGTCATTCCCAAGGAATACGCCGCCACCTTCGTCATCACCAAAGATGGCCGATCTCTGACGGGTATCGTCAAAGAACGCAACGCCAAGACGATGACCCTGGTCACCGCCACTGAAACCCTGACGCTGCCCCTGGATGACATCGAAGGCGAAAAGCCCAGCGATGTTTCCATGATGCCCGAAGACCAGATGAAGCCCTTCAGTGAGCATGAAATCAAGTCGCTGATCGCCTATCTGCAAAGCCCCGCCCAGACCTCCATGCTGGCTACCACCGAAAACGCCAAGGACTTCTTCAACGGCAAAGACCTCACCGGCTGGGTCGGCAACCCCAAGCTCTGGAGCGTCGAGAACGGCGAGATCGTCGGCAAGAGCCCCGGCATCAAGCGCAACGAGTTCCTCAAGAGCGAGATGACCGCCGAGAACTTCCGCCTGACCCTCATGGTAAAACTTACCCCCAACAAGGAAAACAGCGGCATCCAATTCCGCAGCCAGGCTATGGAGAACGGCGAGATGAAGGGCTACCAGGCTGATATCGGCAAGGGCTGGTGGGGCAAGCTCTACGAAGAACATGGCCGCGAACTGCTCACCAAGAATGATGGCGACCAATACGTGAAGCCCGATGAGTGGAACAAGTACGAAGTGGTCGCCGAAGGCAATCACATTCGTTCATTCATCAACGGCAAGCCCTGCGTCGATTTCAACGACCCACCCGGCGCCAAGCGTGGCATCTTCGCCTTCCAGATTCACTCCGGCGGCCCGATGGAAGTGCGGTTCAAGGACATCAAGTTCGAGGTGCTCAAGTAGCCGATGACTGGCGATCCATCTCAAGTGACGCAGCTTCCCCGAAGGCGTTCTTTCGGGAGGATCTCGCTTGCATTGCTCCTGGGATTGGTTGCAGGCTGGGCTTCCTGGTCGTGGCTTGGCACATTCTTCGAAGTGCCGCCTTTGTACCAAATCAAAAATCCCCGTGGAATCTATTATCGACCTCTCGGCCCCTGGCTCAGCTCATCAGAACGTCGTGAAAATGGAGCCCAGGCAATCGATACCTTTCGGTTGCTGGCTACCGGACAGCTAGTTGGACAATATGAACAATCTCTTCTTGCTACCTGCCAGTTCATGCATGTCATCGACCATCCCGAATTAGGGAAAGATACACTGGTCGGAGTGAATCGTAATAATCGACAACAATACGCTTTATTGCTTTACCAACCTCGCACAGGCGAGAATCGTGTCGTACGTGGATGGAATAGTACAACCATTTATTTAGAGATATCCAACAGCGGCAGATACTACCTGGAACGGCGAACGCTGCCTCTCACTCCTCTTCTGGGATGGGGCATTACCGGGATGCCTGATACTATACGCGCAGATTTCTATGAGTACCTGGGGTTTGGCGGATATCTCCATGCAGCGTCGTCAGTCGCTCTGATTCGAATCTACTCCACCTTAGATGGAAGTTTACTAGGCGAATGCGCTTTGCCTGGTCAATCCTGTGTCTTTGCAAGTACACGCCTTCTTGACGATGGCGAGCACTTGGCGATATTCTTCAGGCCCTACTCAGGAAAACTCAGCCAGTACTTCCTGGCAAAGACAAGACCTGATGAGGATCAAACCAGGCTGGCCTCGATCATACCAGGACTGATGCTGATGAACTTCCGGACGGGCCGGATTATCAAGGAATGGCCTGACCTGGGCGACTGTAGCCTTGATCATGTCACCAACCAAATGTGGTTGCATCGTTGGAATAACGTCCCACCCTTGATGCACTGGGCTTCATCCCGTCCGGATAAAGTCGAATTCAGACTTCTCGATACTCAGAGTCGCAAATTGTTCGATCTTGAGCGGCCTGAACATCATCACGTTGAAGAAACTAAACAAGCACCGACTGGCTACCAGATGTTTTCCTGGCATTGCGATCTCGATGCCCAGCAACGCCGTACCCAAACAACGCTGCTCTGCACAACCTTTGATTCAACGGGGAAGATACTCTCAAAATCAACACTAAAGGTTGATGGCTCAGCGCAAGGTCAATTGATAACTAATCAACGACAACTCATCGTCAGTCAGGACATCATCCAACCCTGGCATCAATCCTGGTTCTCTTTGACTCAACGCTGGCCCTGGCTGAAAAAACTCCATAACTCTTACGCATGTCATTATTATGTCTGGGACGTAGACACCAATGAAAAACACCTCGTGACCACTTCAAGAGTCAACATGTTTGAAGCATCGCCTGATGGTCACTTTCTTCTGGTGGGCAAAGGAACTGATGACCGCACTGAAGAGTTGAAAGTCTACGCTTTGCCCTTCCTGCCCCGCGCATGGTGGACACTTTGGCTCCCACGCCTGGCAGGTTTACTAACAACCTTGCTGATATTCTCGATTTGCCTGCTCGGTTTCAGTCGTCAGAAAAAGCAGAGTGATTCACGACATACATTGAAATCGACCTGAAATACCCCTACCCATCTTCCACAAAACCGCTCTCCCCCGCTGCCTCGCCGTCTTCACATCCATTTGCCATAACATTATGACTGATAATCACTTCCGATGAAGGGACACTTCACATTCCGCCGATAAGATGGTTGAGTGGCAACCCGCCAAGCTGCTCAAGGAGGGGGACCCAAGTGACAGTGACCGACCCGGTTCTCGGCCAGGCCGAGACAGACTTGTTACGTCAACAGCTACTCCAGGCCCAGAAGATGAGCAGTGTCGGTACGCTGGCTTCCAGCGTCACGCACGAGTTCAACAATGTGCTGACCACGATCATCAACTACGCCAAGCTCGGCCTCAAGGCTGATAGCGAAGCGGACCGCAAGGCCGCCCTTGAGAAAGTGCTCAAAGCCGGCCAGCGTGCCGCCAACATCACCAGCAGCATGCTCGGCTTCGCCCGGAAAAACTCCACGCGCCGGGAAACCACCGATATCGTCTTCCTCGTCGATGAAGTTCTTACTCTCTGCGAGAAAGACCTCCGCCAGCATCGCATCACCGTTGAGAAGCACTTCCAGGGTCGCCCCAAGGCGGCAGTCGTCCCGGGACAGATCGAACAGATCTTCCTTAATCTCGTCATCAATGCCCGCCAAGCCATGTCGAACGGCGGTGTCCTCCGGGTCGATGTCTTTGTCAATCCAACTTCCAACATGGTTGAAGTGAAGTTCGCCGACAATGGCTGCGGGATCCCTGCCGAAAAGCTGCGACTGGTCTTCGAGCCGTTCTACACCACTAAACGCCCAGATGAAGGGGGCAGCGGCGGCACCGGCCTGGGCCTCTCGGTCTGTCGGCAGATCATCGAACAGCACCATGGCCGCATCCGGGTCGAGAGCCTGCCCGGTAAGGGAACCATCTTTACCGTCAAACTTCCCACCGAAGCGGATGATTAAGCTGTCTATCTCTCCCCCATTCCAAGGGGGAGCCGGAGGGGGTTGAGTTCTCACTGATAACCACTCCCGACCTCCCCTTGGTAAGGGGAGGAGCTCTTTCTATTTTAGTTAGATGCCCAGCGTCTTCGATAACAATGTCGTTAGGTTCCAGTACCCCGAAAACTGGCAGGTGGATCGTCAGGATTCCGAAGAGGGTTGGACAGTCTCGGTGCAAAGTCCGGGTACCGCTTTTCTCCTGATCAGTTGTTACACCGAACGTCCTGACGTAAAGGATGTGCTGCAAGCCTCTCTTCAGGCCATGCAGCAGGATTACCCCGAACTCGAATCAGAAGAAGCCGCCGAGAAGCTGGCTGGCCATGCCACAAAAGGGTACGACATCACTTTCTTCAGCCTCGATACGCTCAACAGTTGCAAGCTTCGCTGCTTTCGCACCCAGGATGCCACCTTCCTGATTTTGTCGCAATCGAGCAGTTTCGACAGCGAAACCAGCATCGCCGTCATAGATGCCATCCGTACGACTTTACAGTTGACCGATTAAATAGGTCTCATTCCAGACTAGTAACGCTGTTTTTGACGGAATAACCGATCTTCTTCATTAGACAACTCGTCGAATCAGTGTTGTCATTGATGAGAATATAGGTTAGCCTAAATAGAGCTTCAACACAGACGAACAGCGTAGCGGTATCTTCCACGTGGCTCCCCACGTATAGACGGGAAGCGAGGTAGACGGTGTATCCAGCGCATAGCCCCAATGGCTCACCTGAAATTGAGCAGCACTTTCACAATGCTGAACAAGCGCTGCGTGACGGCAATCCTCTGCTAGCCCGGCAGCACTTCTTCCAGGCGCTGGCCATGTCGCCCGAAGCACCCAATGTCCATCACGGCCTGGCGACCTGTTGTTTTCTCTTAAGCGATCTTAATGGCGCAGTCTATCACTTCCAGGAAGTCTTGCGTCAGGACCCCACTCGGCTCGGTGCCGCCATCAATCTCGGTGCTGTTTACAACCAGATGGGCCGCCCCGACGATGCCCTCAATGTCTTAAGACAATCGATCAAACAGGACCCCAAGCTGCGCTGAAGCCTACTACAACATGGGGCTGGCGTATCGTCTCAAAGGCCAGGTAGAACTGGCAATCCAATCGTACAAAGAAGCGCTGCATCATGATCCTCGCATGATGGATGCCCATTTCAATCTGGGCAACTTGCTGCATGAACTGGGGCGTGATTCCCAAGCAGTTCGTTGCTATCAGATTGCCCTCGAACTCAAGCCCGACTTCGAGCCTGCTATTCATGGTTTGCAGGCCGCTCAGGCAGCCCTTCAGGAACTGCAGCACCCAAAGACTCCGGTCATGGGCTTGAATGTCTCCGGCTCCTCTGCCGTCAACCGCTCGCTGAAACCCGCCATCGATCCGCATCAGCCTCTCGATCCCAACCTCGATGGCAACGGATTAGCTGCTCTACACCGCTCCACGATCACGTCCGAAAACTCCGCCCGCGAAATGCTGCATGTCATCGAAGCGGACCTCGAACCCGCCATTCACGATCTATCCTCACGCCTGCTGGATTCCAAAGCCGACAAGCGAGAACTCATGGACTATCTCGAAAAGTTCGAAATAGCCATGAACAAGACCCGTGCCGTGCAGCGAAGCTGGCAGCAGACGATGCAGCAGATACGGGACACGACGGATAAGCTGATGCAGCCGCACGCCCAGGCGACAGCAAGCTAGCAGAGTGCATGCCACTGTAGTTGCCAGCGATCCAGGGTCTCGTGTCGCAAGGTAACCTTGCCTGACATGTTTCTTTGCAACTCAACGATCCAGCATCGATCCGTAATCAATGCTGCAGTGTATTCCCCTTCAGCCACCCGCCTGACGCTTCCTCGATTGCCAGATAGCTCGCCCTCGTATTCCAGATAAGCAGTTCGATGATCAGTCAACTTGATCGCCGGCTGCGTTCCCGGCATCAACAGTGATTCCAGCCGCCAGGTAGCCAGCGATTCCCCGCGTTCCAGCATCAGGTCGTAATGAACACCGTTCCAATCGTGTTCCAGTATCACATAGCGGGGCATACCGACCTCTTTACCACTGGAATTCTTGTGCGGTTCATTCTATGTTGCAAGCGTTCACCCAGCGGGCGGTTTCATGCAGGTTGCCCTCAATTCCATTGACCTGAGCATCGTCGTCGCCTATTGCCTGGGGATGGTGTTCCTCGGCTACTGGTTCAGCCGTCAGCAACACGATACCAGGATGTATCTGCTGGGTGATCAGAATATCGCCTGGTGGCTGGTGCTCATCTCTATCGTCGCCACCGAAACCAGCACCGTCACCTTTCTCAGCGTCACGGGCAAAGGCTTTGGCTCGTGGAACGCCTCTGCCGGTGCCTATACCCCCGGCAACTACACCTTTCTCCAACTGGCTCTCGGCTACATCGTCGGCCGCATCCTTATCGCCTGGTGGCTGCTGCCGCAGTTCTTTCGGGGCGAACTCTATTCTGCCTACCAGGTGCTGCGTGAACGATTCAGCCCCGGCGTGCAGAAATCGGCATCGCTGATCTTTCTCACTACTCGACTTATTGCAGATGGGTTACGTCTCTACCTGGCTGCACTCTTTCTCTCCGGCTGCCTGGGTTGGACAATGGAGTGGTCTATCACCATGATGGGCATTCTGACACTTTTCTACACTTATCTCGGTGGCATCAAAGCCATTCTCTGGACCGACCTAATCCAGTTCATCATCAAGATCGGCGGGGCATTCGTCGCGCTATGGGTGATCTTCCTGGCTTTGCCCGATGGCATCAGTCACTTCTGGACATTCGCCGGACAGAATCACCAGACGCAGCTCATCGAAACCCACTTCGATTGGTCGGTAGCCCAGAACCTCTGGGCCGGCTTGATCGGCGGAGCCTTCCTTTCGATGGCCACCCACGGCGCTGATCAGATGATGGTGCAGCGGTATTTGTGCAGCAGGAATCTCAAGCAGGCGAGGCTGGCTCTGGTCTCTAGTGGTTTCGTGATCTTCCTTCAGTTCACACTGTTCCTCTCGGTCGGCATCGGCATCTATCAACTGATGCAAGTCCAACTGTTTGCCGTTCCGACACAGACATCCCCTGACAAAGTCTTTGCGCTGTTTCTGGGCAGCGAACTAATGCCCACCGGGGTACGCGGCCTGATCGTCGCCGCTGTACTGGCTGCCGCCATGTCAACATTATCCGCCTCATGGAACAGTGCTGCCGGCACCATCGTCTTTGATCTTTACAAGCCCTGGCAGCCACATCGTTCGGAAAGCCACTACTTTCATGCCGCCCGACTCATCACCGTACTGGCAGGAATGGCTCAAATTGGCATCGCCTGGCTGGCCATCCAACTCGTCAGGGAGAGAAGCATCATCGACATCGTTCTGGAAGTGGCAGGGCTTACGACCGGACTGCTGCTGGGCCTGTACATGCTGGGGAGCATGCGGACGCCCGTCACTTCCCGTGCCGCTTTCGTCGGTATGATCACTGGATTCCTCGTCGTGAATCTGCTCTACTGGAGCAAGTTCTGGGGCCTGACCATCGCCTGGCCCTGGTTCACCCCCGCCGGTGCCCTATCCACTGTTCTGGCCGGATATTTCGCACACTATCTGTTCTCAAAGAAGCCTGCATGAGCAAGACCCACCCCATGAAATGCCTGGTCACTGCGGGCAACACCCTGGCCCCGCTCGACAGCGTCCGTGGCATCACCAATATCTTCTCCGGGCGAACAGGCACGCAAATAGCTTTGGAACTGCATCGGAAAGGACACGATGTTGTCCTGCTCACCTCTCGTCCCGAAGCGATACAGGAGCTGGCTCTCAACGAGAATCTCGAATCCCGCTGGCTGGTTCACACCTATCGCCTGTTTGACGAACTACAGCAGCTGATGAAGCAACTGATCTCAACGGGCAGCTTCAACACTCTCATTCACTCAGCCGCTGTCAGCGATTATCTCTCGGCTGGGGTTTATACACCTTCCCCGGGTACCCATTTCGATGCCGCCCAGAAACAATGGCACTCGACTGCCGGTGTCAGTCAGTTGATTGATGTCGCTGCCGGCAAGGTCAAGAGCGGTCACGAAGAGCTCTGGATCAGAATGACCAAAGCCCCCAAGCTCGTCGATCAAGTGCACAGCCCCTGGGGCTTTACCGGCAAATTGGTGAAGTTCAAACTGGAGGTTGGCGTTGATCGACCCCGTCTTGAAGCGATCGCCGAGGCGTCTCGTCTACAATCGAAGGCTGATCTGATGTGTGCCAATACGCTGGAAGGCATGCACGACTGGGCGATCCTTGGCCCGCTGAACGGTCACTACATAGAAGTGCGACGTGCGGAACTCGCACGTCGCCTCGTGATGGAATTGGAAAATACCAGCCCGCAGCGCTAGCAAGGGATACCTTGCGATTGCTCGCGCTCCCTTGCAAGCGCTGCGAGCTGGCAAGATTAGTTGACCTTGAACTGCGAAGGCGTCTTCACGGCGATCTGCGGTGTACCCTGGTACATACTGACCTTACCCTCGACCGTCACCGTCTTGCCCGTGTACTTCTTCTTGATCCCCTCCGCCCCGCCTTCGAACTTCTCGAAGTCACTCTTGAAGACAACAGCCTTGAAGCACTTCTTGCTGTCCTTGCCGAAGTTCAGGATGGCGATGCTGCCTGATTTGGGAAGAAACACTTCGTTGACAGTGCCCTTCACCGAAACTTCCTTGTCCTTCTTCTCTTCGATCTTTTTGACATCATCTGCCGAGAGCACTTCCTTCTCAGCGGTCTTCGATTTAGGAGTGGTGGTACGCAGATAGTCGGCGGCGGGCGGACGAACGCTGGACGCCAGATTTTCACTGGTGTACTTGTTGTCCTCCGGCGGATCGATGGCCAAAAACAGAGTAACGGCAAAGGTCAGGACGGCAGCTTGCATGAGAGGTTTCCTTGAGTTAGACCTAGCTTACTTATCATTGGGCGAAGGTGCCAGCGGTTTCTTGTCCATCGGGGGAACTGCCCCCGGTTTTATACGATGTTGCGGCTCGATGACGAAACTCTCACCACGCTTGGGAGCGCGGGCATCGACCTCCATCTTCTTGGCCGCATCTGCCAGACCGGTGGCCCTCTCCTTATCGCCATGCACCACGAAGACCTGCCCCACCGAGGTAAAGTTGTGCAGCCACTCAAGAATCTGCTGCCCGCGAGCATGGCTGGAGAAGCCCGATACCTTTTCGACCTGCAGCTTGATTTCGGTCTCCCGCTCTTCCTTGGTGAACTTGTCGTCCTTACGTTCTTCCCAAGGGATCATGATCTTCTTTTCGCCCGCCTGCAGCTTCGAGCCGACCGAGCCGGGGGCCTGGAAACCGACCAGGAAGACGGCGTTTTTCTCATTACCCGCCATCTTGTATAGATGCTTGGGTGCGGTGGCATGATCAAGCATCCCGCTGGTCGAGATATAGATGGCTGGCTCGCTCTTATCCTCATTGTGCCTGGCCAGCGTGTCAACTCCCCGTGCCTCTCGATATCGGTTGCGGTAAAAGATGCCACCTTCTGCACCGGATAGTGCCTTGGCATCCTTGTCGTAATACTCCTTATACTTGGCGTAGATCTGCGTCGCCTTCTGGGCTGAACTCGAATCGCAGAAGATGGGTATGTCTCGATCAATGATCTTCTTCTGTGCCAGCTCATGAAGTACATAAACCAGGCACTGCGTCTTATGCAGGCCGAACGAAGGGAGCAGAACGCTGCCCCCACCTTTGATGACGTCGCTGATCCGTTTGCCGAAATCGTCAAAGCTCACGAAGTCCCTGGCCGAGGGGCCATAGGTTGATTCAAACAGCACCGCATCAGCGCCATAGTGCTGTGTCGGCTTGCACAAAATCGGCGTATGGTCAGGGCCCGTGTCGCCCGAAAACAGCAACTTCACGCCGTCAATCCAGACCTCAATCATCGCCGAGCCCATGATATGCCCGGCATCGGTGTACCGCAGCGTGACCCCATGCTTTTCAAACTTCTTGTTGTAAGGCACCGCCACGATCTGCTTGAGCACCTTGTCGACGTCTTCCTGCGAACCCAGCGGGTCCTGATCGTCCTTATTATCCTCCATGACACTCATCGACGACTCGAGCATGACCTTGGTTATGTCCCGTGTCGCATCGGTACAGTAGATCGGCCCCGTGAACCCTTTTGAACAGAGAAGCGGCAAACGACCGGTATGATCAATATGGGCGTGGGTGAGAAAGAGCCGCCTTCACCTCTTTAGGGTTGAACGGAAACTCCTGGTTCTCCTTGTGTGGCTCTGGCAGATCGTTCTGAAACATGCCGCAATCGACAAGGAACAATCCTTTGCTGCATTCGAGCATGTGGCAGGAACCAGAGACCTGCTGCGTCGAGCCATAGAACGTAATCTTCGGATACTTCGGTGCCCGATGGCTCGCATTCGCCCAAGCTGTCGCCGCCGTCATGGAGGCCGCCATGCTGCCAAGAAAGTGACGACGATCCAACATGGCGTATCTCCGAGGTACAACTGCTCAACTGATTATATCCTACTATATTCATCTCATACCAGCCCGCAGCGCTAGCAAGGGAAGGCGTGCAATCGCAAGGTCCACCCTCGCTAGCGCGTCGGGCTGGTATTAACCCTCGAGAACTGCATGGCCGCGCAAAGCCCTCATCACTGGCATCACCGGGCAGGATGGCTCCTACCTCGCTGAACTTCTCTTGAGCAAGGGCTACGAAGTCCACGGCATCATTCGTCGCAGCAGCAGTTTCAACACCGAACGAGTTGATCACCTCTACCACGATCCTCACGAGCTGGGCGTCAAGCTGTTCCTCCACTTCGCCGACCTCAGCGATGGCAACAGTCTGGCCCAGGTGATTCGCCACGTCGAGCCGAACGAGGTCTACAATCTCGGTGCCCAGAGCCACGTTAGAGTGAGTTTCGATCAGCCCGTCTACACTTCCGAAATCGCCGGCATCGGTACGCTCAAACTCCTCGAAGCTGTCAGAGAATATCAGGAAAGTGCGCGGGCAAAAGCTCCGCTTCTATCAGGCCTCCAGTTCCGAGATGTTCGGCAAAGTGGTGACCATGCCGCAGAGCGAAGCCACTCCGTTCTACCCCCGCTCCCCCTACGCTGTTGGCAAGCTCTTTGGCCACTGGATCACCATCAACTACCGGGAAAGCTATGGCCTGCATGGCAGTTGCGGCATCCTCTTCAACCACGAAAGCCCGCGCCGAGGCGAGACGTTCGTCACCCGTAAGATTACCCGGGCTGTTGGTCGTATCAAGAAGGGCTTGCAGAAGGAACTCTTACCTGGGCAACCTCGACGCCAAGCGAGACTGGGGCTTTGCCGGCGACTATGTCGAAGCCATGTGGATGATGCTTCAGGCCGAGAAGCCCGATGATTATGTCGTTGCCACCGGCGAGACGCATTCGGTGCGGGAGTTCTGTGAACGGGCCTTTGCCCTAGTGAACCTGCACTGGAAAGACTTCGTCAAATACGACCCGCGCTATCTTCGCCCCGCTGAAGTTGATCAACTCCTGGGCGACGCCGCCAAGGTTCGCCGGCAACTGGGCTGGAAACCCAAAGTCAGCTTCGATCAGCTCATCAAGATGATGGTCGAATCAGATATGGAACTGGCTGATCGTGAATGGACATTAAAGCAGGCCGGCTTCTCTACGCCACAACCTGGAAAGTAATATACCAGCCCGCAGCGCTAGCAAGGGACGATCCTGCGATTGCATGCTTTCCCTTGCTAGCGCTGCGGGCTGGTATATTAGAGCTTCTCTTTCAACTTGCTGATGATCAAATCTTCGAGCCGGGTATCCCGCCCCATGTCGATCCAGCGTGACCTTTGGATCGATGAGGGCACCACTCCCGTGATATCAAACGTATCATCAGGCCGCAACCGTCGCTGCTCCAGCGGCGTGACTGCCTGGCCTGGGTCTTCGAGTTCCTTGATAATCTTCACCTGCACGAAATATCCACCCACCTCGGCTGGGGTAATCTGGACAATCAAGCGTCGGCGAATCGATTGTGCGGTTGACTGCCAGAGTTCGTAACCAGAGTACCATTCGTAGATGAACCAGTCGAAGACACCCGCGGAGATACGGGGCACGCTCACAATCTCTCCCGCATACATGTTGCTGCTGGCAATATCAAAGAACCGCTGGCACTCATCATAAACTGTCTCGTACACCCGCTGATACTGCTGGGCATCATGCCCCTGAGGCACGAACAGTGGGTTTTCAATGGGGAGGGCCCCCCGAACAACGTAAGGATTGTCGGTGGAATTGCTGCTTTGGCAGCCTGCCATCACAGCGAGCATGATACCAGCAACTACGCTGAATCGGTTCATGAAGATACCCCAAAACCCCACTCTTTCGGACGCAGCCGCATAACAGGTTATTCCCCCCCCTGCAAGCCCATCTTCTGAGGGGAATCGATGAAGAGCGTTCCCCCACCTTGCCGATAGTCCCAAAGTCAGCCGTTTTCTCATCTTTCGGCCAAATGCGGACTGACTTGGTAAGGGGTGGCTCATGCAGCGCGAACTGAACGTCCTGGCGCTCCATAAAGGAACCGAGCACTACCTCTTCCTTTACGACGATCAAAGCCTGCCTTCGTTGATTGACCTCTTCCGCCGTTACGCTTCGGACAACGAACTCAGTTTTAACTGGTTTGACGCAGCGGTGATGAGCGAAAAGGGCAAGACCCAACTCGATCTGGAACAAGCGAGCAAGAAACACACGCCGCGCTTTCCAGCGGAGACGCACGGATGAACGAGGCTCTTGCCTCCTTTCTCACGCACCTGGTCAACGAAAAGAACTCCTCCGAGCACACGACCAAGGCGTACCGGGACGACCTCACCCAGGCCATCAACTACTTCCGTACCCAGCTCGGCAAAGACGCCGGCATCAGGCAGGTCAGCACCCGCACCATCCGTGGCTTTCTCGCCCATCTGCATGAACAGGGATTGAGCAAATCGACGATCAGCCGTCGCCTCGCCGCCGTTCGTTCGTGGTTCAAGTTTCTCTGTCGTCAAAGCGAACTGACCACCAGTCCCGCTGAAGGTGTCCGTGGACCCAAGAAAGACAAGAAGCTACCCAAGTTCCTGACCGAAGAGACGACCGATAAGGTACTGCATTCTCCAGAGCAAGATGAACAGAGCGGTCCAAGGGATCACGCCATCCTCGAAACCATCTACTCAGCCGGGCTGCGTGTCAGCGAATGCGTGCAACTGAATCTGGATGATGTCAACCTCGACGACAACGTGCTCCTCGTCCGGGGCAAAGGCAAAAAGGAACGTCTCGCCTTCCTCGGCGACTCAGCCCGGAAAGCCATCGAAGAATGGCTCGAGGAACGTAAGAAGCTGCTTCAGATTAAAGGCAAGGAAACCGATGCTCTCTTCATCAACAAGTTCGGCACCCGGTTAACTACTCGCAGTGTCGGCAGACTACTGGCCAAGTATCTCAGGCAGTTAGGCTTAGCTGGCCAAGCCAGCCCCCACACGCTACGGCACAGCTTCGCCACCCATCTCCTCGACCGTGGTGCCGAAATACGCAGCGTCCAGGAACTCCTCGGCCACCGCAGCCTCACAACGACGCAGATCTACACCCACCTGACGACGCAACGCTTGCAGGAGAGCTACAAGAAGGCCCACCCAAGAGCGTAAGCTCTTCTCGTCCCGGGTCTCCGACCGGGGACGCACTGCAACACCGGCTCCGCCGGAAGTCGAGAGCTGAGATATTGAACTTTTCTACAGCCATCAGAACACAAGCTACGGTGCGATCTTAGCAGACGCCGGAAGGATCACCGAAACCACCCGCTTCAGCCTCGTCTGCAACGAATCAGTCAAATCAGTCCCCATCGAAGCTGAATGAGGCAGAAGTTCCAGCGCCTGCTGCCAGCGCTCACGTGCCTGCTCGTTCTGCCTTTGCATCAGGCACGCATCACCAATGCACAGCAGCACCCACGGATCAGGTTTAAGCTTTCGAACAGCCAGTTCCTGAAGCTGTTCGATCCCCTCAGGAGCCTTGCCCACGCGCAGCAGGATGGTACCCAGCGTCGCCTGATAGATCGGATTCGTTTCCTTGGGCAACAACACCGGGCTAAACCGCTGTCTCTGCTTCTGTTCAATCAAATCCAGTTCGATGGCAGCCCGGATCACCGTCTCGGCCCGTGCCAGATCGGTGTTCTGAAAGAGCAGGCACCGACTCTGGGCAGCCATCGCTTCGCCATCGTTGGGGTCCTGCTGAAGTATAGCGTTGTACTGGGCAATCGCCGGTTCATACTGCGACGTCGCTTCCAGAGCGTGAGCCAGGATATACCGAACCTGTCTACCCCACGGCCCCTGTGCCAGCGAGGTCTTCAGTAACTCGTTTGCCCCGGCGATACACACCTGATGTTGACTAAGAAGATGCTGCGTGTACAACTCGGTGCAGAGTACCTTGTGTTGATCGGTCGTGTTCGGAGCCACCAGTTCCTTCGCGGCAGTCATAGCCTTCTGGCATGCCGTCGCATTCTTAAGCCGTGCAAAAGCCTTGGCTGTCTCAACATGAAAGATCAAAGGCTGGGCCACACCAGGATGATCACAGGCAGCTTCACATATCCTCGCCAATGAGTCGTACTTGCCCTGCTCCAGTAATGTCCTCGCCAGCAGTAGAAACAATTCCTGAGGCTTCGGCTCGCTCTTGAGCAGTTCTCTGGCCTGAGTCTCCGCCATGGGCCAGAGTTCAGCCTGAATAGCCAGTTTGACCAGAGAGAGGCGTGTCTTGTTTTGCAGCGTCACACTATTCGATTGCGCCATCACCTGTTGCAACAGGCTCGGCTCAGCCAGGAACGCCAACACCGCTGCCCGTGCCCACGATGCCCTCGTCGGCTGTTGTAGTAGATGATCGTACTCTACCAGCACTTCGTTCGCCTTGTTCTGCGCTATCAGCAACTTGAAGTAGCCCAGCACCGCTTCTTTGAACCCGGCTTGTTCAACGGTAAATATCTCTCGATAGAGCTTCTCCGCTTCCTCATATCGCTTCCTGGCCACATACTGCTCAGCCAGTACAAAGTCGATGGCCGTATGCTCCGGTGCTTCCAGATGCATCCGCTCGAGCGTAAAGATCACTTCCTCACCCCGGCCCGATTGCTGCATCGCTGTCACAAACATTCGATAGGCTTCATCTCCCGGCGGCTTATGATCAACCGCCTTCTGCAAATGGATCAGTGCCGCTTCGGGCTTACCTGCCGCGAGATAGACCTCGGCCAGGTTCAGTTCCAGTCGATCATTTCGTTGCGGCACGATCGCCTGAGCATCCTTGAACGCCTGCATGCTGGCATCCCACTGCTGAGCCTTCAGACACGCCCGTGCCAATCGCTCCAGCAGCTTCGCCTCTTCGCCAGGCATCTCCTCCAGTGTGGGTGAGAACGGGTCCTCCAGAAACCGGTTTCGATCCTGCACCAGCTTGAGGGCCTCCTGATATGATGCCACCGCCTGCGGATATTGCTTCAGAGCATCCAACGACGAGGCACGAATGAAATGCAACTCAGCAGCAAAGGCTGGATAGTTCTTAAAATCGACCGTCTTGAACGCCTGCTCTACTGTCTTCAACACTTCCTGATATCGTTCCAGTTCAAAGAGTTCCTGAGCATAGCGCATCCAGAGATCGGCTTGTTTATCGTCAATCGCCAACGACCGCCGCATGAGCTTGAGTGCCGAAGCAGTCTGCTGCATCTTGACACACAACGGCAGCGTATGGCGGATCAAATCCACCGCCTGCCCATCGAACTGGCTGGCCATCTGATAGGCCTGCAGCGCTTCGGGGATACGCTCCTTCAGTTCAAGCTGCCTGCCCCGGGCAAAGTGCTTGAGCCCTTCGTAATGTCGGAAGAGGTTGGCATCCTTGACGACTGAACGCCCCTCTGCAACCGTCTCCAGCGGCCTATCGGTGATGATCGGCAGCCGTTCCTGTGCGGACAGCGAAGTTACAATCAACCACAATAATACTGACGCATTCCAACGATTCATCTTCATCGTCCTGGAAAGAGAATCGACGGAGACGATAACGTATTTGGGATTGATGCCTAGATCGATTTCCAGACACCAGTGAGGATAGGTAAGATAGGAGTCGCCGGATCATTCAAGCATTGTAGTTGCGACGCACGCTGGTCCCGAAGGGACTACCTGTAACAGCCCAGGACTTCAGTCCTGGGAAAGCCAAAATAATGGTCTCGTGGTCCTGTAGGGACTACCTAGGCCCAATCTTAGGTAGTCCCTACAGGACCAGAGAATCAAATCTTCCATTCACCCAGGACTAAAGTCCTGGGCTACTACAGGTGATCCTTACAGGATCATTTCACCCAACGCTCACGTCATGGTTAGGAGGCAGTCTTTGTAAATAACCTACCCCACAATTAACCCATTGCGATCCTTATCCCCCAGCAGCAGAGCACTAAACAACGCCTGTCCGGTGGCGCTATCCACCAACTTCAGTCGAGGAGATTGCCCCTGGGAACCGGCAAAGAGGAGATCAGCGATGCCATCGCCTGTCAGATCCTTGGCCGCCACACTGAATGCTGTCGATTGGAGGTTGGCGGCAAAGGGCAAGCCGGTCTCTGTTACAACCCCGTTCTTAAACGTCTGCACCCGGGTCTGACCAATTCGACTGGTCGCCAGAATAATCTCCGCTCGACCATCGTGATCCAGGTCGCCGGCTGTCACATTCAAGGTGGCCACACCGTGATTCACCGGTTTCAACAGGAAGTTCAACCGTGACGCCCCCGTCAAAGCATCCTGAGCACGAACACGATACTGAACAGATTCCGTGCTGGTGCCAGGCGAGGTGATGACATCGACGACTCCGTCGCCATCGACATCGCCAAGTGCGACTTTGACGCCAGTGTAGCTGGATGCATTGTTCGGAACAAAGCTGCGAAGCAGTTGATTGTTTGATCCATCAAAGATCTTCACCAGCGGCCCTGCACCCTTGTCGGTGCCGACGACGATATCAGCCACACCATCACCATTGACATCGCCGGCAGCAATCGATGCCCCGCCGGTGAACGTCGTTGCGAAAGCAGTGAAGGAACTGATCAAGTGGCCATCGGCCCCATCGAACATCTTCACTAGCGAGGAAGCCCCCGGCCCAGGCACGACGAAGATGTCTTCGATACCATCGTCATTGACATCCCCAGTAGCCAGCCGCACCGTTTGGAGAGTGGAAGGCTTGGTGAAAGGAGAAATGGTAAAACGCAGTGTGCCATCAGCATTGCGAACTTGAACAAACGGCAGGGCCTTGAGTCGGCCCGCCACAGCGATGGTAGGTGTGATAATGCGGTTGTCGCCCAGGCTATCAACCGAAACCGTATCTCCAAACTGCACATTCACATCAGCCGGGCTGGCTGTAGTCTGCTTGAACCCAGCGGACACAACCTGCCGTACGCTGATTGCCCCCTCGAAACCCACGTCGAGCTGATAATTGCCATCAACATCGGTGGTAGTGAATGGCTCATTGGCATCTAACTCGCCATCGCCATCACGGTCAGCGAATATGGTAACGCCGGCCAGACCCACATCAACGGCGTTCACCTGGCCGTTGTTATTGAAATCACGGAAGACGTTGCCCGTAACATGAGCAATCGGCGGGATCACATTGACCAGATAATCGGAAGTAGCCGAGCCATCATCATCCTGCACAGTCACCACCACATTAAACTGACCGGCGTTGGCAAAGGTATGAGTCAGCGGCGGCAACTCACCGGGAGCATTGACGGTGAAGCTGCCATTCGGCGAACCATCGCCCCATTGAACTGTAATGTGCCAGGGAGCATCCGCACCTGGATCGGTGAAGCTGCCCAGGGCAAACGACTTGGCAATCGTCGCCACGCCATTCTGATCAGGAGCATCGACAGCGACAGGCAGGACATTGGCATTATTGGCCAGGAAACCGACCGGCGACGACGAGCCATCCACATCCGAAACGGTGATTGTGACCGGGAAGTTGCCATCCTGGGCATAGGTATGGTTCTGTGCCGTAATCGTGCCGGCAGCCGCCTGATTGAAGACCGTGTTCGGCGTACCATCGCCCCAGTTGACAGTTACCGTATAGTTGCCGGAGTTGTTCGGATCGGTGAACGAACCCAGGTTGAACAGCTTGCTCGCCCCTTCGCTGCCCGATTGATTCCCAGCTGGAGTCACTACCGGCACCGCCAGGATGACTGTCAGAGTGTCGTCATCTGAAACAGGTGTAGTCAGCGGATTTCCGGTCAAATCGGTAACAGTAGCTCCGTTGGGGATTCGCAGCCGCAATGTTCCTGCGCTCGTTGGCGTAACCACAACGGTGAATACTCCCGCTCCAACATTGGTGATCGTTCCGATACTGATGCTTGCAGTCCCGGCATTATCCAAATCGTTGGCTGACAATCCGCCGCTGATGTTCTCGCTAAACGTGATCGTATGAGTCAAAGGCGTATTGATGATCACCAAGTTATCTGCATCGCCATCATCGATACTGGTAGTCAGCGGCAGCACAGTGTCGATCTTGATACCAACACTAAGACCATCAGGAGCCATCTGATTGCCTGCCAAATCCTTCGCCCCGGCAACAGTTCCAAAGGTAACGATTTCCAGGTTGGCGTCTGCGAAGCTGTACGTGAAGACATGGCGTGTGCTGTTCGTCCACTGGCTGGATGTCAGCGTGAAAGATGTGGCGACACTCGGGCTGAAGGTCAATATCGGGTTAATCGAGGTATCCATCGCTTCATCGAAATTGACAGTAATTACCAGCAAAGCGTTGCCGGCATCTGCTTTGTTGAACTGAATCTTGGAGATCGTCGTGCTGAAAATCGTGGGAGGTGTGGTATCCGGATTGCCTACATTTACCGTCGTCTGCGACGGCGCAGCAGTACCTAAATCATCGTCATGCACGGTAGCAGTAATCGTGAATGTACCCTGATTGGCATACACATGGTTGACGGTCAGGCTGCCCAGGCCCGGCGCAACCCCGGAACTTTGTACCGGCGAACCATCTCCAAAATCGATATCGATCAGGTGGGGATCAAGCGTGCCGGGGTCGGTGAAATTGATGGTGATCGAGCTGGCGCTTCCTGCCGTCGTCGGGGTGGCGTTTACCGATACATTGGACGGGGCCACGTTATGAATGAGGGTGTTTCTTGTGCCGGTTACGGAACTGATGCCATCGGAAACAGTCACGGTAACCGTCTTATTGTCGGCTTGGGTGCCGCTGGGATTGTCATCCAGATAGACGTGGTTAGCCTGAAAGCCGGATTCGCCAGGAAGAAGGTTCAATACCAAAGGGGTCGAGCCATCGCCAAAATCAATCGTGACGGTATGGGCTTCGCCATCAGGGTTGGTAAAGGAACCAATGATCCCGGTACTTTCGTTCTCATCGAAGTTGGCCCCGATAAACAGGGTGAGATTGCTGGGCCCGGGGTTCGGATTGGCTAACTGTACAGAAGTGGCAGTATAGCTGACTTGCAAGGTCTTACCATTGAAGGTGACCAGTGCCCCGGAAGGCATATTGCTGAACTGGCCAGTGATAGATGTCGCCGAGACGACGGTGAAGACATCACCAACCAAAGGAACATAGCCCCCCGTCAACTGTAGATTCAGGCCGGTGAGATCGACAGCACCTGCCACTTTGAGTTGTGTGTATTGCGAATCGACTGCTGGTCCAACAATATTGATCAATAGATCACAGCCATTGAGAAAGCTGGTCAAGTTGGCGGTAATATCAGTTCCGCTGGTGGTGGGAGAGTAATTCCCAGCCGTAGCGATTAGCACATCGCCTCCGGTAGAAATCGCCTCCTTGCCAATAATCTGAGTCGCCGAGAGTACGGTGATGTCGCCCGAGGTCGAAAATAGCCCGAACCCGGTGTTAATCGTCAGCGAACTGGATGCAGCAAGAAAGATCGAACCGGATGCCGTGGTCAGATCACTCTTGGTAGTCAACGTCCCGCCTTGGCTCTCGAGATGAAAATCTCCGGCTCCACTGAGCGTGATCGAAGAGTTGGGTAAGGTCAGCGTCCCGGTCGAAATCACATGCAGCGACGCTCCCGCTCCCAGCGCCACTGCCTGTAGAGTAAGATCGCCTGTATTCGTGACAAATGCCCCTCCATTGCCCGCCTGTGGAGAGATCTGTCCTCCCGATGAGACTAGCGCAATCGGGGCAGCGCTGGTTCCCACAGATGATGACCCCGTCGTTGGAGTGCTCAAGAAGAAGGAACCTGCATTCAGCGTTCCCGCCGTTTGCGTGACACTTCCTCCACTGTTGTTTCCTCCCGTGGCTGTCGAGACATTAATCGTGCCGCCCGAGCCTACAACGACGTTGGCTCCGAACGTGACTGCACCCGTTCCACCAGGGCCGCCGTTCACGAACAGACGAAAGGCCGATGGAGTAGCGTCCGTCGTGGTGATGGTGCCCGCCGCGCCCTGACCGAACCCGGACGAACCGTTGCCGTCAGAGTTTGCTTTGAAATCGTAAGTGCCATTCGTATTGATGGGGGCATTGACCTGGAGCGCCCTCTGGCATTGATTTGCAGATTCAATGGGTTCGTGGTAGCACTAATCCCTGCGTTGACCGTGACATCGCCTTGAGTCGCACTGTTGTCGTTAGCAATGATGGCCAGCGTCCGGACTGCCGGCAAATTGGGGTTGATCGCATTGGCAATCGTGATGTTGCCAGGCTGTGTGCCACCACTGCCGTGACTGACCGTCACAGTGGAATGGGAAATCAAAGCGTTTTGCAGGTCAGTGACATTCAGCACAGCGTCGTCAGCGATGGCTGTGATCGTGTCGGTACCAAGACCCGATACACCCACAGATACAGCCGAAGAGATGGTGAGATTAAACGCCGGAACCGTGCGGTCTTCCAGCCGTTCCAGGTTCAGAAAAGGCCGATTCTGACGGTTGCGATAATAACTCTGGCGCTTCGACATCGTTCATACCTCGGTAAAAGACTCATGGCACAGTGGCCCGAGAGAGGTACTGCCAACCGCTGCGAAGGATTAACAGGCAAACTGCACAATTTGTAAAAGAGCACGTTCATAGAATGATGGGATGCCATCGTTCACCAACATCGCCGCCTACCAGTTCGCCGAATTGACCGAGATCAAAGCTCTCAAGCAAGAGCTACTGGGCCTCTGCAAAGGCTGGGACCTCAAAGGCACCATTCTGCTCAGCGAGGAGGGCATCAACCTCTTCGTCGCCGGGTCAGCCGAATCCATCGATCTGCTCCTGACCCGCCTTCGCCGCATCCCCGGCCTCGAAACGCTTCAAGTGAAAGTCAGCCTCAGCGACGACCAGCCCTTCAGCCGCATGCTGGTTAAACTCAAGAAAGAGATCATCGCCTTCGGCGTCTCCGGCATCCAACCGGGTCGTTACACCTCCAAGAAACTGCCTCCCGTTCAACTCAAGCAATGGCTCGATGAAGGCAAGCCCATCACCCTGCTCGATACACGTAACGACTACGAGATCAAGCTTGGCACCTTCAAGAACGCCAAGACACTCGATATCGATCACTTCCGTCACTTCCCCGCTGCGGTCGAGAAACTCCCCGCCGAGATGAAGCAGCAGCCCATCGTCATGTTCTGCACCGGCGGCATCCGCTGCGAGAAGGCGGGGCCATTCATGGAACGTGAAGGCTTCACTAATATCTTCCAGCTCGAAGGTGGCATCCTCAAATACTTCGAAGACTGTGGCGATGCCCACTACGATGGCACCTGCTTCGTCTTCGATCAGCGTGTCGGTGTCGACCCGGCCCTGCGTGAAACCGATGTCGCCCTCTGCTTCGCCTGCCTGATGCCGCTCAAGCCCGAAGACCAGGCTGACGCCCGCTACCTGCCGCCCCATTCGTGCCCCTACTGCTTCAAGAGCGATGAAGAAGCTCAGGCTGACAAAGTCGCCAGGCGGATGAAGAAGCTGAAGCAAGTAAGCACCCCCCTGCCCGGCAGCAAGCCTCACCTGAACACCCGCCCGCTGCGCATCGCCGAGAAGCACGATGGCATACCGCTCCTCGAAGTACTCTGCGATGTCTTCAAAGAAGTGCCGAAGGAGAACTGGCTCGAAGCCTTCGCCATCAAGCAAATGCTCGGCCCCGACAAGCAGCCGACACTACCCGAACAGAAAGTCTCAGTCGGCGAACGTTACTATCGCCTCTTCCCCGAGTATCAGGAACCCGATGTCAACACCGACATCCGCATCCTGCATGAAGACGATGGCTTTGTGGTCGTCAACAAACCCGCTCCGCTGCCGATGCACGCCAGTGGCCGCTACCACCGCAATACACTGGAGCATCTGCTCAACCTCGTCTACGCCCCGGAGAAACTTCGCCCCGCTCATCGGCTCGATGCCAACACCACAGGCGTGGTCGTCTTCAGCCGCAGCCGCCGCTGGGCCAGACTGATTCAACCCCAGTTCGAATTCGGCCAGGTGGAGAAGACCTACCTCGCCCGCATCCACGGAGTGCCCGCCGAAGACCACTTCAGTTGCAACAAGCAGATCAGCGACGAAGCAGGCTGGGCAGGCATCCGCTTCGTCGATCAGGATGGCGTCAGCGCCTTCACCGAGTTCAAAGTGCTGCACCGCTTCGCCGACGGCACCACCCTCCTCGAAGTCAAACCCCACACCGGCCGCACCCACCAAATCCGCCTCCACCTCTGGCACCTCGGCTACTCCATCGTCGGCGACCCCACCTACCTCGCCGGCCGTGTCGTCGGACAAAAGCAAACCGTCGACACCGACGCCCCACCCATGTGCCTGCATGCCTCGACGCTCAGCTTCCTGCATCCACTAACTCAAGAACGCATCTCTTTCTCCTCCCCCGATCCCGAATGGTGTATTTCTCCCCTCTCCCTCCCGGGGAGAGGGGCCGGGGGTGAGGGGTTCGATAATCGACCTGTACCGGTTGAAAACCTCTGAGCTTTACGAAGTCGAAAACACAACACGGGTGAACTTGATCAAGAAACCCCTCTCCCCGGGAGTTAGAGGGGAACCAGACACCCGACTCGAAACAATCATTGATCTTCGCATCCCGCGCTGCTATGGTTTACCCATCGCCACCCTAGCGTAAAGGAATTACCCATGAAGTCGCTCCTCACTTTAGCCATCGCCCTTGGCCTCACCCTTTCCCTCACCGCCGACGACCCCAAGCCCGAACAGAAAACCAAGGCCGACAAACCCGAAGCCAAAATCTACGACGAGAAGGCCGACGCCAAGGCCCTCATCAACACCGCGCTGGAATCAGCCAAGCGGGAGAACCGCCGTGTCCTCATCCAGTGGGGTGGCAACTGGTGCTCCTGGTGTGTGCTGCTGCACAACAAGTTCAAGTCCGACCCCACGCTGGCCAAGACCCTCCGCTACGAATACGACGTCGTTTACATCGACAGCAAGAACGCCGACCTGATGAAGCAGTACAACGTCGACCAGAAAGCCGGCGTGCCCTACCTAACCATCCTCGATGCCGATGGCAAAGTGCTGACCAATCAGGAAACCGAATTCTTCGAGACCAAAGCCGACGGCAAGAACGGCCACGATGCAAAGAAGCTGCAAGAGTTCCTGGTCAAGAACCAGACCAAGCCCAAGGATGCTAATGAGCTGCTTTCCGCCGCCCTGGCCGAAGCCGCCAAGACCGACCGCATGGTCTTCCTCCACTTCGGTGCCCCCTGGTGCGGCTGGTGCCACAAGCTCGACGCCTGGCTCCTCAAGAAGGAAGTCGCCCCCATCTTCAGCAAAGACTACGTCGATCTGAAAATCGACCAGGACCGCATGACCAATGCCAAGGAAGTCTTCGTAAAGTACAACAAAGCTGGCGAAGGCGGCATCCCCTGGTTCGTCATCCTCGACTCCAACGGCAAGGCTCTCATCAACTCCGATGCCAACAAGAACAACATCGGCTTCCCCTACGAACCCAACGAAATCGACCATTTCGTCAAGATGCTCAACGCCACCCGCAAGAAGCTGACTGATGACGATGTGAAGGCGTTGAAAGTATCACTAACGCCGCCGGCAAAAGTAAATGCGAAGTAGTTGAAAACCGTGGCACTGAACTGTGGTACTCCACAGATCAGTGGCATCGTTACTTGAGTCGCCACTGATCGGCGAGTACGCCGTTCAGTGCCACGGTCTTGATGAGAAGTTTGACAGTTGCACCTCGATATTATTTGCTGCCTTCGCCAGGCAGCCATATCGGTACCGTTCGATCTACAGGAAGAATGATACCATCAAGCCCGGCCCAATCCCGAGCGCTAGACCATTTCCAATCGATCGCCCGTTCAACCAGCCCAGCCCGAACGGGGTTGTTGTGGATGTATTCGATGATCTCATGAATCGCTGCTGGTTCTACTTCGTTTCCATCGTAACCGCCGCCAGGCTGCCAGAAGCGATAATAGTTGCGATTCTCGTTGATGACGTGGAGGCGCTTCAAGAAAGTGGGCGAGTGCTGGCGGAGATACTGAATAGCTCGTGTCCCGACCGGTTGCTTAATCGAACGCAGAACCGGCCCCATTTTGTACAACTTACGCTGGGGCCAGATCAGCAGATGCGCATGATCAGGCATGATAACCCAGGCCCAGAGATGGAAGTCGTGCTTGACTCTAGCATTCTGCAACGCATCAAGAAACCACTGGCAGGTTCTCTCCTTGCTGAGAAGTGGGATGCGACGATAACAGGAAAACGTCAGATAGTGCGCATCCCCTTCCAGTTCGTAATGCTTCATGGTTTTGAAATGCTCGGTCATCGTGCGAGATTAGCATGAAGAACAAGGAACGCAAGAGTCGAAAGCTGTAATCATAACCCGTGACACTGAACTGTGGTACTCCACAGATCAGTGCTGAACCTGACGGAAGCCCTAAATCGCTGAAACAGTGCTATGCGACAGAAGCACTGATCGGCGAGTACGCCGTTCAGTGCCACGTCTATGTTCTAAATACTTGGCTTTTTGCCACTCTGCCCTCTGTCGGTTCAGATATTATTGCGAACCTTCTTCTTGGCGATTGTATCATAGCTGTACGAGTTTAAGGAGAATGCCTTATGTCAACGCTGCCCTACATTACAGCTCCCGGTAACATTGAAAAAGCTCTTGAAGGCATAAAGTCTGCTGCAACGCCAGGGCATGTTTCACAGGACTTCGTAAAAACGATCCTAAAGATTCCTGGGGGATCCGGCAATCAGGTGACGTCGTTCTTGAAAAAGATTGGCTTTGCAAACCAAGATGGAACCCCCTCTGAAATCTATAAGAAGTTTCGAAACTCAGATACGTCGGGAATTGCAGCGGCTGAAGCATTGCGAGTAGGATACTCGGAACTCTATAAACGCAACGAATACATGCACGAGTTGCCGGATGATAAACTCAAAGGACTCATCATCGAAGAGACTGGTCAGAGCAAAGACTCCACTGTCATCCAGCTTACTGTCGCCAGTATTAAAGCGATCAAGAAATACGCAAGTTGGAAGCCTGTTGAGAAACCCGTCGAGGAGAATAAAGCAGGAAATGGTGGTGCAATTCAAGTACCACCTATTCCACAGAATCAGTTCCCACCACCAAAACAGGAGACAATCGGTCTAAACATGTCGTACACGATCAATTTAAACCTTCCTGCAACTTCTGACGTGGCCGTATTCAACGCAATCTTCAAAAGTTTAAAGGAGAACCTCTTGAAAGGCTCTACTCATGCGTAATATTGATGACCATGTACGTTCTTTCGGCATGTCGGGGTTTATTATTTCGGATGAACTGAAGGGGATTGAACAACGTTTCAATCTTTCACTGGGGCATACTCCAATTACTACCAGTGATAAGACTGAGGAGTACTATCCTCAATTTGAATTGACTGTGCGAAATGAAGCTGCGGAAATGTCTAAGCATTACGAGCTCTTCTACTGTCTCGAAAAATCGATCAGGAAGCTAATTGGCGAAACACTTGAGGAAGCACATGGTGACAGCTGGTGGACCTCAGGATGCATACCAAGTAATATCGTATCCGAAGTCCAAGCAAGGGCTCAAAAAGAGTTAGACAATGGAGTCACCGTTAGGTCGGATGAGCAAATCGACTATACAACCTTCGGAGAACTATCAGTAATTATCACCTCGAACTGGCCACTTTTTGGAGTAATTTTCTCGAGCAGGCGAGCGGTTGAGAAGGTTATGAGCAATCTAAATCTCATCAGAGGACCTATTGCTCACTGTTGCCCTATCACCGAGGATGAAGTTGTACGGCTTCACCTTGCAGTCAAGGATTGGTTCAGAATGATTGGCTAGATGGAGAAACCTAGTCAGCGCCGTTCCGCCCATACCTCAATCACGCCACACCCGAATCCTGTACACTACCACCTCTCATTTTCATCTTGAGGAGTTCCCCCCCAACCCCGATCTCCACATCTTCAATAGTTGAAGTTGCCTATTTCCCTTGCTTCAAAGTAATCAAAACCAAGTTACTCCCCGCCTTCGATTCAAACGCCGTGGGCCGCTTTCCTTCGGTGGCATAACAAACCACCAGCGTGTCGTTCTCTATCTTGTAGATGCCGGGCATCGTCTGCTCCGGAAAGTCATCCCGTTTATCGATCTTGATCTCGATATTCTTCGGCTTGGTGGCCGGATCAAGGGTGAAACTGCCCTTGATAGTAAAGACCTGCTGATCCTCAGCACGAATCGTCAGCTTATCCTCCTTAAACTCCCAACTGATCGGCGTCTTCTCCAACCGAGTCGCCGCTTCACCATCTTCGATGTAGGCGACAGCGTTCCACTTTCCCTGCAACGACTGTAACTCCGTCTTCTTACCATCATCGGTCCGAATAGGCGTAAACGGAGCGTTCGGATCACGAGTGAATGACGGAGCAAGCAGAATCTGGTTCTTATCGTGCCGTTTCAGGATGCCATCGATGTAAACCGTCTCCCCAACCTTGCACGCTTCAGCCGCAGCCTGGAAGTTGAGAAAATCAAACGTGATGCCAGGCTTCATGGTCACCAGGCAATGCTTGGGATTAGTAACATCCACCTTCGTCACTTCTCCCCGCACCGTAATCTTTTTGTTCAGAGCCTTCCCTGCCAGCTTCTCCACATCACCCGCTTCATACTGAAACGCCGGCTTGCCATAATCGGTCCGCACCCGATCCCAGAATGAAACCTTCGCCGGTTTCACTGGATCAGGTTGCTTGGCACCTTCCATGGCAGGAGCGAGGCAGCCTACCAGTAATGTCAGTAAGTTGAACGACGACATTGAATTACTTCCTTGGAAATGAACACCTACCCCGAATACTCTGCAACATCTTCCATTGTTTCACACCTAATTCACGCCGCAGCCGAATCCTGTTTACTTCTCCACTCTCATTTCAACTTGAGGAGTTAGCTCGTAACTCCGATCTCCACATCTTCAATTCTTGAAGTTGCCAAAAACGTGCAAGGGGGCCAGCGGTATTCCGCTGCCCCTAAGGAATGTGCAAGGCCCCTGAAAGTACGCAGGGGGCAGATGAGTACATCTGACCCCTGCCACGACTCTTCAACTCTCTCATTTTCATCTTGAGGAGTTACATCGAACACCGATCTCCGCATCTTCAATAGTTGAAGTTGCAAAGTATCAGCAAACCCTTACTTCTTCTCAAACTCCTTCAACACCTCGCCCAGCTTCTTGTTGAACTCCTCAGGCTTCTCAAGCATGGGGTAGTGGCCGACGTCGGCGATGGTGACGACGTTGAAGTCACAGTACTTCTTGTTGATCTCGGCATCCGTGGGGCGGAAGAACTGGTAGCCGCCGGAGGAGTTGATGCAGCGGACGGGGACCTTGGCTTCCTTGAAGAGCGTGACTGTATCGAGTGGCAACATGTCGCGCATCAGCCCCATGGCCATCTTCTGATCTTGCGAAGCGGCTTTGTCGCCAAGCCACTTCTTCAGGCTCGGATCGACCTTCTCGTTGAGCATGCTGCCGAACATCGTGCCCACCGTGCCGGAGAAATTGGTCTCGAACATCTGCGTGAACTGCTTGACGGTATCCTCAGGCATCTTGTACTCGGCGTTGTGCAGCGTATCAACGCCGATCACCGCCACCACGGTACCTGGCATCCGCTTGGCAGCCATCAGGGAGACTGGCCCGCCCATCGAATGGCCGACGAGGATCACCCGCTTCAGACCAAGTTCCTTCACGACCGTTTCCACGTCCCGTGCCAGATCGCTGATCTTCCATTCCTTGCGATCCTTGCCCGACCCGCTATGCCCGGCCTGATCGATAGCGACGATTCGATAGTTGGGGGCGAACGCCTCCACCTGGTTCTTCCAGTATTCATGATCACCGCACCAGCCGTGAAGGAAGACCAGTGCCGTATCACCCTTGCCTTGAACTTCGCAGACGATGGGAGTGCCATCCTCGGCTTTGATGGTTTTCTTGGCTGGCTTGGTCTCGCTCTCCTGGGCGAAGACTGATTGCGGCAGGAAAGCAAGACATGTGGCGAGCAGCAACATTCGTGCGAAACAGACCTTCATGAAACACCTCCGGAAGAGTTGAGTGCGGAATGCTATTTTATGAGGTGGATGTGTCTGCGTGGTTTTTTGTCTGTCCTGGCATCCTACAATAGAGTGTCAGCCCTCAACATTGATGACACCCCATGCCCGTTATGAACAAGATCATTCCCGCCTCAGCGAAGGAGCAGCTGTTCGCGGCCACCTCGCTGCTGGTCGTCTCAGCCATCTTGTACTTTGGCCGAACCCTGCTCATTCCCATGCTGCTGGCGGTGTTGCTCTCGTTTGTCCTCACCCCCTTTGTCGTCTGGCTACAGAAGAAGGGTGTGCATCGCATCCTGGCGGTTTGCATCGTGATGGCTGTGTCCCTGATAGCAATCGGAACGTTGCTGCTGGCTGTCTATTCCCAGGTCAGTGCTCTGATTCTGCAACTGCCCCAGAAGAGAGACCCCATCGTACAGAAAATTCGCTTCTTCACCGGTCATGGCCCCAGCGCTTTCGGCACTCTGACCAACTTCCTCGAAGACATCAACAAGAACGTGCAGGAGACTGCCACCGATACCAAGGAAGCCAAGCCCGAGACGCCGCCCACTAAAGAGAACCCGCTGGACGATTCGAAGAAGACGGACGACAAGAAACCCGTGCCGGTCACGGTACAGCCCACCGTCTCCAGCAAACTCGACCTCACCACCCTGGCCCTTTCCGCCCAACACATCCTCGGCTTCGTCACACTCACCATCGGTCTATGCAGCACGATCCTAATCCGCCGTGAAGACTTCCGCAACCGCCTGATCTCCCTCGTGGGTCAGGGTAACATCACTAGTTCCACCCGGGCGATGGAAGAGGTCAACAAACGTATCTCCAGCTATCTGTTGGGGCAGGTCATCCTCAACAGCGCGTTCGGCTTGCTCTTCGGCATCGGCCTCCTTTTATTGAACGTCGATTTCGCCCTGCTCTGGGGGCTGCTGGCAGCGGTGCTCCGGTTTATCCCCGGCCTCGGCACCTGGATGGCGGCGATCATTCCCATGGTGATGAGTCTGGCCACACCCGGCTGGTGGCAACCGATCAGCGTGCTCGCCCTCACCGCCATCCTTGGCGTGCTGTTCAACTATGTCATCGAGCCGATCATCGTCAGCAAGCGCACCGGCCTCTCCATCGTTTCGCTGGTCGTCATGGCGGCCTTCTGGACCTGGCTCTGGGGTCTGCCGGGCCTGGTGCTGGCCACGCCGGTCAGCGTCTGCCTGCTCGTACTCGGCAGCCACATCCCCATGTTCCACTTCCTCTATGTGCTACTGGCGGAAGGCTCCGTTCTCGATGCCCCGTTGAGTTTCTATCAAAGGCTGCTCGCCAACGATGACGATGAAGCAGCCTCGCTCCTCGAAAACTATCTTCTTGAGCACACCCGTGAGGAACTCTGCAACGAGGTGATCATCCCCGCCCTGGTGCATGCCCAAAGCGACGTCGCCAACAACCTGCTCACCAACGAGGAACAGACTCGCATGGTCGAGCTGATCGAGCACCTGGTTGAACAGGTGATGCCCGACGAAGAAACGAAATCACCCGAGGGTGAGACAATCCCCGTCGGCAAAGCCATACTGCTGGGCTGTGCCAGTCACGATGAACGTGAAGAACTCGCCCTAACTCTCTTCGGCCAACTGCTACCTACTGAAGCGGGGAAGCTAGAAATCATCGGCGACCGTGTCACCGTCGGCGAGATTCTCCATCAGGTACGAGAGCTGAAGCCGACCGTCATCTGCATCGTCTCGCTGCTGCCGCGCGGGCTGGTTCAACCCCGCCTCCGCTGTAAAAGACTCAGGGCTGCCTTCCCACAGATTCCTATTATCCTCGCCATCTGGGGCGGCGACGAGAATCAATCGAAAGATACCACTCTGATCGATGACATCAACGTCACCAAGGTCACCTGGAGCATGACCGAAACCATGGACGCTGTGGTGCCGCTGTTACGAGTGGCGACACATCAGGCGACGGCGGAGACAGAACCGAAGTGAGACGATCCGTGGCAGGGGTCAGATGTATTCATCTGCCCCCTGCATGCTGGCGAAGGTACTGCACGATCCGCAGGGGGCAACGGAGTACCTTGACCCCTGCCACACCTTCCGAACGGCCTCGCTCGATTTCATCTTTCTCAGCAACCCTTCTCGACAGCCCCCCATAGTGTGTTGTACTCTATGGATATCCCACCGCTGATCTCTGCTGGATTCTCCCACCATGAAGTTGATGTCGATTGCAGCCTGCGTCGTTCTTTCCTTCGTCACCCTTTGGACTGCCGCTGCTCAACCAGCCACCCCGCCCCGCCTGGAACTCAAGCCCGGCGATCATGTCTGCATCATCGGCAACACCACTGCCGACCGCATGCAGTACTTCGGCTGGATGGAGACCCTGCTGCATAGCCGCTTCCCCGAACACCACCTCACCGTCCGCAATCTTGGCTTCGCCGGCGACACGCTCACCACCCGGCTCCGCTCCGCCAGCTTCGGCACCCCCGATGAATGGCTCACCAAGTGCCAGGCCGATGTGGTCTTCGCCTTCTTCGGCTACAACGAATCGTTCGCCGGCAAGGATGGCCTCGATAAGTTCAAGAGCGATCTCGATGACTTCATCACTCACACCCTCGCCCAGAAGTACAACGGCAAATCAACCCCCAAGCTCGTCCTCTTCTCGCCCCTCGCCCACGAGAACCTGAAGAATCCCAACCTGCCCGATGGCACCGAAAACAACCCCCGACTCAGGCTCTATTCCGAAGCCATGAGCGAAGCAGCGAAGAAGCACAACATCGTCTTCGTCGATCTCTGCATCCCCACCAAGCAACTCTTCGATGAAGGCGGTCAGCCCTCCACCATCAATGGCGTCCATCTCAACGAACGAGGCGATCAGAAGGTGGCCAGGATCATCGAGAAGTCGCTCTTCACCACGCCCATCGAGAAGGAAACCGAGTACCTCGAAAAGCTCCGCAAGGCAGTCAACGACAAGAACTTCTACTGGTTCGAGCGCTACCGCACCACCGATGGCTACTCGATCTTCGGCGGCAGAGCTGACCTCAAGTTCGTCGATGGCCAGACCAACCGGGAAGTCGCCCAGCGGGAGATGGAAGTGCTCGATGTGATGACCGCCAACCGGGACAAGCACGTCTGGAGCGTCGCTCAGAACAAGGAAGAGAAGGTCGATGACAGCAACATCCCGCCGTTCGTTCCCGTGAAGACCAACAAGCCCGGCAAAGGCCCCAATGGTGAGCACATCATTCTCGACGGTACCGAAGCGATCAAGAGCATGACCGTCGCCAAGGGCTTCAAGGTCAACCTCTTTGCCGACGAGAAGATGTTCCCCGAACTGGTGAACCCGGTGCAGATGTCGTGGGACACCAAGGGCCGGCTCTGGGTCGCCTGCTGGCAGACCTACCCCCACTGGAAGCCGACCGAGAAGATGAACGACAAGCTGCTCATCCTCGAAGACACCGATGGTGACGGCAAGGCCGACAAATGCACTGTCTTCGCCGGCGATCTACACAACCCCACCGGCTTCGAGTTCTGGAACGGTGGCGTCATCGTCGCCCAGTCGCCCAACATCGTCTTCCTCAAGGATACCAACGGCGATGACAAGTACGACACCAAAGAGATCATCCTGAGCGGCATCGATTCCGCTGACACGCACCACACGGCCAACAGCTTCGTCCTCGGGCCCGATGGTGCGCTCTACTTCCAGGAAGGCACCTTCCATCAAACCTCCGTAGAAACGCCCTACTCTGCCCCGGTCCGTTGCTCCAACGCCGGTGTCTTCCGCTATGAACCCCGCACCCAGAAGTTCGACACCTACGTTTCGTTCGGCTTCGCCAACCCGCATGGCCACGTCTTCGACCGCTGGGGCCGGGATATTGTCGTCGATGGCACCGGATCGAACCCCTACCATGCCGCCCTCTTCAGCGGGCATGTCGAGTACCCGAACAAGCATGGCCGCCCGCCCCAGGTCTATCAGCAGTGGACCCGCCCCTGTTCGGGCATGGAGATTCTCAGCAGCAAGCACTTCCCCGATGAACTGCAAGGCAACCTGCTGGTGCTGAACGTGATCGGCTACCAGGGCATCCTCATGTACAAGCTGCGCGATCAGGGGGCCAGCATCGTCGGCACCGAAGATACTCGACTGCTCAGTTCTAGTGATCCCAACTTCCGCCCCGCCGACATCAAGATGGGCCCTGATGGAGCCATGTACTTCTGCGACTGGCACAACCCCATCATCGGCCACATGCAGCATAACTTGCGCGACCCCAGCCGGGATCGCACACATGGCCGTGTCTATCGGGTGACTTACGAAGGCAGGGAACTGTCGCAATTACCAAAGATAGCGGGGGAACCGGTGGAGAAGTTGCTGGACCTTCTGAAGTATCATGAGGAGCGAGTGCGATATCGAGCGAGGATCGAACTCAGCTCACGCCCATCAGTTGAGGTGCGCGAGAAACTGGAAGCGTGGCTAAAAACCTTGGCAAAGATGGCACCTAAAGTACAAGACACGGATTACGAGCACCATGTCCTTGAGGCACTCTGGCTTTATCAACAGTTCAATCACGTTGACGACGATCTGCTGGTGACAATGCTCAAATCAGAGAATGCTTCTGTGAGAGCAGCATCTGTCCGTGTCCTTAGTTACTGGCATGATCGCATACCTGAAGCTCTGATGATGCTACGTAAACAAATTGAAGACCCCGATCCCCGTGTTCGACTTGAAGTCCTCCGCGCCGCCAGCTTCCTGAACGAACCCGAAGCGGTGGAAATCCCATTGCTATTCAAGGCGTCCAAGCATCCTAGCGATCAATATCTCGACTTCGTCTACGGCGAAACGATGAAGACTCTTGAACCCATCTGGAAGAAAGCACTGGCTCAGGGCAAGCCCATCAAAATGCTCACATCCTATGGCAAACGGTTCCTTCTCAGAAATACTTCCACGAACGCCATGCTCAAAATGGAACGTAACGCTGAGGTGTGTAGTGAACTTCTCACTCGTCCCGGCATGCAAGACGAATACCGTCACGATGCCCTACGCAATCTCGCTCGCATAAAAAGGCTCACGCAGCTTCAGCTACTCTTCGAGACTATCAGGGAACTTGATCGAGAGGAAGAATCCACTGATAAGAGCATCTACTTCGATCTCGCCCGCCTTATTGCGGGGCGCTCTCCCAAAGAGCTAGTTGAGATCCGAAGTGACATCGAATATCTCTGCCGCACTGCAAAACAACCTATCATTCGTCAAGTTGGCTACGTCGCTCTGATTACCGCTGACGGCAACGTCACAGCCGCCTGGAAGCTCACTGAGCGTTCGAGTAATAAGCTGCTGGCCGAGCAGGATTTCGTAACCGCCACCAGCATGATCAGTGATAGTAGCCTGCGCGATCAGGCCTACATCAAGCTGGTCGAAGTCATGTTACGCACCACCTCGGTTGCTGCCCCCAAGCCCACGCAGGCCCGGTTCGTCCGCATCGATCTTCCCGGCAAGAACAAGACCTTGACCCTCGCCGAGGTCGAAGTCTTCTCCAAAAGCCAGAACATCGCCCGCCAGGGAACCGCCAAGCAAAGCGGCACCTCCAACGGCGGCGTCGCCGCACGGGCCATCGATGGCAACACCAGCGGCAGCTACAACAATGGCGGGCAAACCCACAGCCCGGAGAACAGCACCAACCCCTGGTGGGAAGTCGATCTTGGTCAGGATCACCCCATCGAAAGCATCAACATCTACAACCGCACCGACGACCGCCTCGGCCGCCGGCTTGAAGGCTACACCATCACCCTGCTCGATGGCAATCGCCAACAGGTCTGGCAGCGAACCAAGCAGCCCGCCCCGGAGAAGATGGCCACCTTCGCCATCGCCCCGTACGATCCGCAAGCTGAACTGCGACAAGCCACTATGCTCGCCATGACGACGGTTCGAGGCCAGGAGAAGAACACCTTTGAACTGCTCTCCGGTCTTGTTCGTCAGAATAAGGGCGATCAGACCGCTGCAATGCAGGCGCTACTGCGACTGCCCAAGAACACCTGGCCCGTTGATCAAGCCAAGCCGCTCCTCGAACAAACGCTCGCCGTGTTGCGTGCCATCCCCGTCAATCAGCGCACCGGCCCCGCCGCTTTACAGGCAATGGAACTGGCAGAATCGCTGACGACACTGCTGCCCCCCGATCAGTCGAAGCCCTTCCGCCGGGAACTGCTCGATCTTGGCGTGCGCGTCATCCGTGTCGGCACCCTGCTCGAACGCATGTCCTTCGACAAAGATGTTATCGTCGTGCAGGCAGGCATGCCGGTCGAGTTCATCTTCGACAACACCGACATGATGCCGCACAACCTTGTGATCAGTCAGCCCGGCACGCTGGAGATGATTGGCGAAGCAGCGGAAGCCTCAGCGACGTCCCCCGATGCCGCCGCCCGTTCGTTCGTGCCTCGGTCGGACACGATTCTGCTCGCCAGCAAGCTGCTTCAGCCAAGGGAATCGCAGCGGCTCAGCTTCACCGCCCCCACCACCCCAGGCGTGTACCCCATCATCTGCACCTACCCCGGCCACTGGCGACGCATGTACTCGGCTCTCTACGTCGTCAGCGATCTGGAAGGCTACCAGACCGGCCCCGATGCCTACCTCGTCGCCCATCCACTCCCGGTGAAGGATGCGATGCTGAAAGACCGTCGCCCCCGCACCGAGTGGAAGCTCGCCGATCTCGAACCGATGGTCGCTGAGTTGAAAGGTGGCCGCTCGTTCGGCAACGGCAAGCAGATGTTCAAGGTCGCCAGTTGCGTCGCCTGCCACAAGTTCGATGGCCAGGGCAACAACTTCGCCCCCGACCTGACCCAACTCGATCCCAAGTGGACGCACACCGACCTGATCAAGAACATCGTCGAACCCTCATTCCAGATCAACGAGAAGTTTCAACCCTGGGTCTTTGCCATGAACGACGGCAAAACCGTGACCGGCATCATCCTCGAAGAGAAACCCGACAGCTACAAGGTAATCGAGAACCCGATCCTGAAAGCTGAACCCATCATCCTGAAGAAGGCTGATGTCGAACAGAAACAGAAGTCGAACGTCTCAACGATGCCCAAAGGCCTGCTTGATACGTTGTCACGAGACGAGATTCTCGACCTCCTCGCCTACATCATCTCCAAAGGCAAACCGGAGCATGAGTTGTTTAAGGGAGAGAAGCATAATCATTGATTTAATCAACACCCTCGTTCCCAGGCTCCGCCTGGGAACGCACTGAAACCGAGGCTCTGCCTCGATGAAAAAAGCAAAGGCTCCGCCTCAAAGACGAGGCGGAGCCTCTTTTGCAGGGCGTTCCCAAGCGGAGCTTGGGAACGAGAATGAATTACTTCGTCAGCGCCCCCACCTGCAACTGCTTATCCAGCTCCATCTTGAACTGGTAGGTAATCGCCTGGGCCTTCTCGCCGAAGGTGTTGGGCTGCACCTTCACATCCCAGCGGAGGAGGTTCTTGGAACGTTCCTCACGAACATAGAGCGGATCCTTGCTCACTTCAGGCGTTGCCTTCTCGACACTGATGTTGATCACTTCCGTCTCCGCCATCGGCAACCGATCCCATACCTGCACGCTCACCGGCTCAGACTTGTAGCTGCTGATGAGGATGCGGTAATCATAGTGCAGTTCCTGGTTAGCCCCCTTCAGGTTGCGGGTCTTATCGATCAGTTTGCGAGCCACCTGTAGCGATGGATCAACACCCAGGCCGACGGTGAAGTTCTCGCCGATAGCTACCAGCGGAAGTTGCGTGCGGCCTACGAAATCGGTGCCCTGATACATGGTCGCTTCCCCAGGCAGCAGCACCATCTCGCTCTTGTTGGTAAGATTGGCCAACCGATAGACATGCTTGGTGAGCACGGGGATAGCCTTGTAGTAATAATCGGGCGGCAGCGACAACCGGGCCACTTCGACAACTTGTTCATCGTTACGGCTGGGAATGGAGATGCCGGCTGCCAGCTTGTACGTCACCGTCGGGCCTTCACCGGAGCCGCCGAAGATATCAGTGGCACAAACAGCCTGCTCTTCTTCCTTGGTCGAAAGCAACTGCAATCGTTGCTCGGCGGCAGCAGCTTCATTCCAGTAGACGTTGGCCGAGGTGAAGTTCTTCTTGTTCACCTCCTGCTGTGCCTTTTCTCGATTGCCACGAGCGTCCTTGAGGGCATCAATATTATTGTCACCACTCTGATACATAGGTGGCTGCGCAGTGCTTGTCCCGACTGAACGGCTGGATTAATCCCCAGAACCAGTTGTTTGCCACCGGCGAAGCTAGCCTTCCCTTGAGACTGGTTAGGCCCCCCCGGCATCAGCGTCATCGCCAGCGACTTCAGTTCCGGAGGAGCAGCGTTCAGCATCGGCTGAGCGGTGGAAAGAGTAATGTTCACATTAGCCCATTCCTCACCCGATTGCTGGCGGATCGCTGCAAGGTACTCAACCAGCACCGGGTCCTTGTCTTTACCTGCCCGGAACTTGTACTGTGGCACCCAGGTGGCGCTACTGACAAGATAGTTCAGCCGAATCCTGCCGCCGGCGTTATTGGCTTTATTGATAGTGATCACCGCATCTCGTTCGGTGCGGCTCGGCCCGGCAGAAGCCTCGTTCAGCTTGCGGCCCACGAAGGCATCTGCTTCAGCATTGGCCTGGATTTGCTGGCGTACCTTAGTCATCTCTTCAGATTTAGATGATCGAGTCTCCATGATGTATTTGGAAAGGGAGATCGTCTGATCGGAACTAAGCACCCCCTTCTCGGTCAAATGCTGCATGGTCGCTGCCGTGAACGCCTCCAACTTGGCGAGCAGAGCAATATTATCGGTCAGCACCTTCTGTTTCGATTCGAGATCCTGCTTGGCGAGCTGCAGCGTCTTCCGTTCCTGATTGAGCTTCTTCACCTCTTCACGGGTATCAACTTCGATAGCCCGTGTCCGATACCGGGTAGTCAGGATGCGAATGCCGTCACTGCCTTCAGAATAGAGCGAACCGTCCACCACCTGGGGCGGCAACGGGTTGACCACGATTTCGAGCAAACCGGACCCTTCGGGCACTTCAACATCTCGGGTTATGAGCGCATTGCCGTTGTACACGGTGACCTGGGTGATCTTGCTCTTGGCTTCCTTGGAAGGCGTGTTGGACTCGTGGCCCAGCATTGTTCCAAGGGGTATTAGCCCCAGACAGCCGACCACCGCCGCAAACAGATACGAACGCTTCATGACATTCTCCTGGGAGTAGTTCTCAACAACCTAGACGAGACTGAGATCGCTTTCGATTGTGACGCAGGGACAAACGGTGTTCAATCTGAATAGTGCCTGGTTGATAAGACTGTGCGTGCAGAGTTGCCATGATGGTAGTCATCACGCTCCGCGTGATGGGCGGTGAGATGCTGCCACTAACGAAGCTATCCGTAGTACGCCGTGTCCCCGCCTCATCACGCGGAGCGTGATGACTACTAACCAACCAACTCATAAATCAAACCCATGATCGAAACGCTCGGCATCATTGGCGTCGGACTCCTGGGCGGATCAGTCGCGCTGGCCGTGCGGGAACGCCGCCTCGCCAAGCGGATCATCGGTATCTCGAAGAACCCCGAATCGCTCAACATCGCCGACCAGCGCGGCATGATCGACGAAGGCTCGCTCGATATCACCAGCACGCTCAAGGCAGCAGAACTGACAATCATCTGTACGCCGGTGGATCGTGTAGGCTCCATCGCTAAGTCCCTTCTACAGCAGTTCCCCGAAATGATCATCAGCGATGTCGGCAGCACCAAAGCGGTCATCGTAAAAGAGATGGAAGCGACCACTCAATTCGTTGGTGGCCATCCCATGGCTGGCTCCGAGAAAAGTGGCCCTGAACATGCCACCTCTGACCTCTTCCAGAACCGCTTGATGTTCCTCTGTCCCACACTCAGCACCGCGAAGACCACAAACACCTTGCTCACCCGCTTCTGGCAAGCCCTCGGCAGCACCGTCATCGAGATGGATGCCGACCGCCACGATGCCATTATGGCCATGGTCAGCCATCTGCCCCACCTCGCCTCCTATTCTTTCGGCACGACGGTGGACGATGATCTTCTACAATACGCTGGTACCGGGTTACGAACCATGGTCCGTCTGGCTGGCGGAGACCCGGCCATGTGGACTGCCATCGCCATGAGCAATAGAGAACATCTACTGGCAGGTTTGAAGCAGTACCAGACGGCCCTCGGCCAGTTTGAACAGGCCCTGCAAGCTGATGACGCCGCGAAGCTGCACCAGTTGTTCACCCAAGGGAAAAGGATGCATCATGCTTTGGGAAGTTGAAGTAGCCACCAGGCGGCAGGATGAGGATGCGGAAGGCCGACAACTGGGCGCGCTCCTTCAAGAGAAGACCGGAAACACCCCAGGCACGATCCGCTTCAGCAGGGTCTACCTCGTCAGCGGCCTCGATGAATCGGGCATTCGCAAGGTCGCTGATCGACTGCTGACAGATGCCACCGTCGAAAGCGTCGAACTGCATCGTCCCGCTTCTCCCCTCGGAGACAACACCCTCACCATACTTCCCAAGCCCGGCGTCATGGACCCGACAGCCGGCAGCGTCGAGTTCGCTGTCACCCAACTCGGCCTGCCCCGCAGCCAGGTGCGTTCAGGCAAACGCTACCGCTTCGCCGCCGAGGAGCAAAATCTCGTCAAGATCGCTCAGAAGCTCGTGGCCAACGATGCCATCGAACAAGGCATCATTGGCCCCCTCGCTGACAGCATCTGGAAGGCCGCTGGCTCCAGTTACACCTTCCACCGCAACAGCATCGGCCTCCGCACCATGACCGATGCCCAGTTGATCGATGTCAGTAAACATGGCCAACTGGCCCTCACCCTCGAAGAGATGCAGTCAATCCAAAGTCACTTTCAATCGCTGCAACGTGACCCTACTGATATCGAACTGGAGACCATCGCTCAAACCTGGTCGGAACACTGTTCCCACAAGACGCTCAAGGGCCGCATCGTCTTTACCTCGGTCGACGACACCACCCGTCGCTACGAGAACCTGCTCAAGCAAACGATCTTCGCCGCCACCCAGGAACTGCGTGCCAAGTGGGGCAAGAACGATTGGTGCGTCAGTGTCTTCGTCGATAACGCCGGGATCGTCCGCTTCACCAACGAGTTCCATGCCTGCATCAAGGTCGAAACCCACAATCGACCCTCAGCCATCGAACCCTACGGCGGAGCAAGCACCGGCATCGGCGGCGTCATCCGTGATGTTCTTGGCACCGGCCTCGGAGGCAAACCGGTCGCCAACACTGATGTCTTTCTGCTTCGCACCACCCGATTATCCCGATAGCAAGCTGCCCCCCGGCATCATGCCTCCCCGACGTATCATGCAAGGCGTCGTGGCTGGCGTGCGCGATTACGGCAACCGCATGGGTATCCCCACCGTCAATGGGGCGATCCATTTCGACGACCGGTATCTTGGCAACCCACTCGTCTTCTGTGGTACCATCGGGCTGATCCCTGTCGGTATGGAGAGCAAGGCGGCCCAGGCGGGCGACCTCATCGTCGCTGTCGGCGGACGCACCGGACGTGATGGCATCCACGGAGCGACCTTCTCCTCGGCAGAACTGACCGATCAATCAGAAAAGGTCTCCGGCGGTGCGGTGCAGATCGGTAACGCCATCACCGAGAAGATGGTGATGGATGTGATGCTGGTCGCCCGTGATCGGGGCCTCTATCGAGCCGTCACCGATTGCGGCGCGGGTGGATTCTCCAGCGCCGTCGGCGAGATGGCTGCTGACTTGGGCGCGGTCGTTCATCTCGAACGTGCCCCCCTCAAGTACGCCGGCCTCTCCTACACCGAAATCTGGATCAGCGAAGCCCAGGAACGCATGGTGCTGGCTGTGCCCCCCGATAAATGGACGGAACTTGAGAAGCTCTGCACCAGCGAGAATGTCGAAGCGGTCGTCCTCGGCGAGTTCAAGGCGACGGGCCAGCTCACTCTCTATTATCATGGCCAGCTCATTGCCGATCTGAGCATGCACTACCTGCACGATGGCAGGCCACCCACGATCCGCCAGGCGACCTGGGTGCAGCCCACGCTGTCGGGCACACCTTTCACGCCAGCAACAGCTGCTACCGACTTTACGAACGACCTCTTCAACCTGCTGAGCCATCCGACCATTGCCAGCAAGGAAAGTGTCATCCGTCGGTATGATCATGAAGTGCAGGGTGGCAGTGTCATCAAGTCGATGGTCGGCGTGCATAGCGACGGCCCCGGCGATGCGGCTGTGGTCGCTCCCGTTCAGGGTATCCGTACCGGTCTGGCCATCAGCTGCGGTCTGTGCCCACAGTTCGGCGATCTCGATCCCTATCAGATGGCACTTGCCGCCATCGATGAAGCGGTACGCAACGTAGTCGCCGTGGGCGCTGATCCCAAGCAGACCGCTGTTCTCGACAACTTCTGCTGGGGCAACACTGATCGTCCTGAAGTGCTCGGTGCCCTGGTCCGCTCAGCAGAAGGCTGCCGGGATGCTGCCCTGGCCTACGGCGTGCCTTTCATCAGTGGCAAGGACAGTCTTAAGAACGAATACCAGGGAGCCGATGGCACTCGCATCGTCATCCCCCCCACGCTGCTCATCACCGCCATGGGCATCGTTCACGACATCACCAAATGCGTGACGATGGACTTCAAGAAGCCTGGCCACAAGCTCTACCTGGTGGGTTACACCAAGGATGAACTGGGCGGCTCCCACTATGTCGCCCTTCGCAAGCAGCAGTCGCTGGCCGTTCCCAAGGTCGATCTGGAACTCGCCCCGTGGATCATGCTCAAGGTTGCCGAAGCGATCAAACACCGCATGATCGCAAGTTGCCATGATTTGAGCGAGGGTGGCCTCACGGTCGCTCTCGCCGAAATGTGCATGGCCGGCGGCTACGGGGCGATCATTCATACCGCTGCCATCCCGACGACGGGGGAAGATTCCCCCTCGATCGAAGCGCTGCTCTTCGGCGAAAGCACCACCCGCTTCCTGCTCGAAGTGCCCTTCGAATGGGAGAGCAGCTTGAAGATTCTCTTCGGCGACCTGCCGCTCGCCTGCATCGGGCAGGTAACCGAGCAAGCCCGCCTGACGATCTTCGGTGCCGAGCGCGACAAGCTGCTGATCAACGCCGGCATCACCGAAATGAAAAACGCCTGGCAGCAACCACTGCGCGGCATCGTGTAAGGACAACCCGGGAGGGCGAGGCTCCTGCCGAGCTTCAAACAATCGCAAGCACGGCTCGGCAGGAGCCTCGCCCTCCCAACAAAAAACAATCACTCACTCGAAGGAGCTACCATGGACGCCGACAAACGCCTGCAGGAACTACACCTCACCCTTCCCACCGTTTCCAAACCCGTGCATGTCTACAAGCCGGTGGTGCAGGTAGGCAACCTGCTCTATGTCTCCGGCCAAATCCCCATCAACAACGATGGCTCACTGGTCAAAGGCCGCCTGGGTGAAGATTTCAACCTGGAACAAGGCAGGCAGGCCGCCCGCCAGGTGGGCCTAACCATGCTGGCGACGATCAAGAGCAACCTTGGCACGCTGAACAAGATCAAGCGACTGGTGAAAACGCTGGGCATGGTCAACAGCGCCCCCTCGTTTCACGATCACCCCAAGGTCATCAACGCCTTCAGCGAACTGATGAAGGAAGTCTTCGGCGAAGACAACGGCGTCGGCGCCCGCAGCGCCTTCGGTGTCGCTGCTTTGCCCAGTAATGTCGCCGTTGAAGTCGAAGCCATCTTCGAGATGATGTAAATCTCGTTCACGGTCTCCGACCGGGAACGCACTGCCAGCGAGGCTCCGCCTCGCACGGAGACTTGCAGTATTACCCAAAAACGCCCGGCAGAGCCGGCGTTGCAGTGCTCACCGGTCGAAGGACGAGAGCCGTCCCTAATCACAATTACAGCGGAGCCGGCAAATCGCGCTGGCTGAAACGCCAGAGGGCAAACGCATATCCCAATGTTGCCACGCCGAGCATGACGTACAACGCGTTCACTTGCACCCCGGCAACCGGGAGCGTCCACTGGCCTTTAAGAATGGCATACTGTGGCTGGAAGTAGTAGTGAATGGCCAGCGGACGCCAGGGACCAAGTGTATCCCAGAGTTGCCCGAGTAGATTGAGAATCGACATGGCCAGGATGATGCCGAAGGTCCAGGCCAGTACTCGCCAGCGCGACCGCCCCATCGACGAGATGGCATAAGTGACACCCGACATGGCGAAGGCAAAGGCGACAGCCAGCACGATGCCTCGCCAGTAGGGTGTCAAGTCTATGGGAGTGGTGTCGATAAGGGATTTGTTCAAGGGCACAAGAGTTGTGCCGAGATAGGTTCCCAGGAACATGCACAGTGCCAGCGTCGGGATGGTCACCAGATCAACGATGAGGTTGGTCGTCACAATCTTCCAGCGCGGGATCGGCTGAGAGACGAGCAGTTCCATCGTGCCCCGTTCGATTTCGCCCGCAATCGCGCTGGCCCCTCGACCAAGAGCCCAGATCATGAGGATCGTCTGCGGCAAGGGATGTACCCAGCCTATGCTGAGGAGTTCACCGGTCTTGGAAAGATCAACAGCTTCTCCGCCAAGGATAGCCTGAAAGATCTTGCCCGAACCGGTGAAGAGGATGGTTTTCAGATCGCCAAGGGGAATGCTCTTCAGGATGGCGGGGATCACTTCATTGGCGAAGCGATCGGTGATTTTCACCCAGAAGCCTTCGAAGAGGGTGAGGAGAAAGCCTGCACCCAGGAGGGGCCAGCGGAGATCACGCAATATTTTGAAGAACAGGGTCAGGCTCATGAAGAGACAACCTCCGTGTCGTTGGCGTGATACTTCTGATAGATGCGGCTGAGGCCTTCGGGTTCGATGCTGAGCTCAGTGACCTGATTCTTTGCCAGCCATTCGAGTGTCGGTTGCAGCTCGCCATCAATATGAAGCTGCCAGTTGAGCTGGTTCCGCTCGGCAGTGACCCGTGCCGGCAACTGGATCGTCGGTTCCTTCTGAAAGATCACGTTCACCCGCCGTTTGGTGCGGAGATCATCGAGCGATTGCAGATGCACCAACTTCCCCAACCGAAGGATGCCGACCCGATGGCAGACCGCTTCGACTTCCTGCAACACGTGGGAGGAGAAGAGAATGGTCTGGCCACGATCACGGGCTTCTTTGATCTGATCGAGCAGTTCATCGCGCATCGTCGGATCGAGCGTATTGGTCGGTTCATCGAGAATAGCCAGCGGGGTGCGGGCAAGGATGACCGACATCAGAGCGATCTTCCGCTTCATGCCGCTGGAAAGTTGCGAGAGAGGCCTGGCGATATCGATGTTGAAGCGTTTGCTGAGCTTCTCCACGTCGCCAGCAATGGGCTGATCACGCAGGCCGGCGAGGAAGTTGAGCAACTGGATGCCCGTGAGATTGTCGTAAAGACGCAGTTCGCCGGGCAGGTAGGAGACGAGCTTTCTGACAGCGACGCTATCGTTCCAGCAATCGTGGCCCTGAATCTGAGCGGTGCCGGCACTGGGGCGAAGCATGCCAAGCATGATGCGGATGGCGGTGGACTTGCCCGAACCATTGGGACCGAGGAGGCCGAAGACTTCACCGTGCGGGATGGTAAGATCAAGATGATCGAGGGCACGAAACTGGCCATAGTCTTTGGTGAGGCCGACGGTATGCACGAGCGGGGTGGGGGGCATGGGCTTGCGGAGTCCTCGTCGTTATGAGATGTTCATGATATGGAAGGGCTGGCATGGTTGGCCTTGCCTAGCTTCGCAACTCTCGTCATAATGCCCCCGACATACCATTGGCCAAGGATGGCTCATGAGTTCACTTCCGAAATATCACTCACTCGTCCTCACCGCTTTGGCGCAGAGTTATGCGTCGCCGGGCGAGGTGCCGTTACATACTACCAAGGCTTTGCCAGGATTGTTTCCGGCAAATGCACTCGGCAAGGCAGCGGCTCAGGCGGCTCTGCAGTCGAACTGGCTGCAAAGCGTTCGCACCGAGACCAAAGGCAAGACCGTTACGACGTACGTGACGCTGACCCCCACCGGTAGTGCCTACTTACTTGAACAGACCGATCCGAAGCCCTTGCTGGAACAGGTGCAGACCCGCCTCCAGAGCGAGGCAGCGCATCTGCAGGAAGTGCACGCAATGGTGCGAGTCGCCTTCCAGACGATGGAAGCGCTGAAGAGCCGGGTTGAACAGTTACAGGCGATTGTCGATCAGCGACAAGTCGTGCAGACCCGTGTCACAGTACCGGCGTGGGAAGATCGAATGACCGAATATCTCAATCAACGCGAGTCGGTTCGTCCAGCCGAAGATTGTCCACTGCCTGAGTTGTTCAAGCAGGCAAGGCAAATCGCACCTGAACTATCGGTAGGCACCTTCCACGATGGCTTGCGTCGGTTGCATGCTGATCGACGCATCGCCCTCCAGCCCTGGACGGGGCCGCTGCACGAATTACCGGAGCCAAGCCTAGCCCTCCTACAGGGCCACAGTCTGGCGTTCTATGCGAGTTCACAAGGGTAACTGTATTACTCCTCCCCTTACTAAGGGGAGGACGGGTGGGGTTCTGCTTCGGCTCAACCCCCTCCAACTCCCCCTTAGCAAGGGGGAGCGAAATACGACACAAGACATACGAGGGGATAGACATGGCTGCTGTTCTTGATCGACCTGTTTCGACCAATGCGATGCAGACTCTGCGGAAGACGGGCAACCCGTTCCGGAACTACTTCGCTCGCCATCCTGATGATGATGTCTGTTCCCGTTATCACGTCGCTGAACTCTATGCCCGTGAGCGAGAACAACTGCTGGCGGTGGTTGATCTCTATCGTCACGATCCGAAGACACACTCAGAGATTGTGCCGATACTGGGGAACAAGGGTGCGGGCAAGACGCACTTACTGCACTCCCTCAAGCATGGCCCCACACAAGGCTGGCAACTCGTCGTCACGCCTGGCACCTACCAGAAGGGGACAGATTTTCCTGAATATGTGCTTTTCCAGATCATCGATACGCTGCTCACCGGTGGCAAGCAAAAGGGCAAACGGCCGATTGAATACATCGGCGAGGAACTGACACGCCGCTATTTACGCCAGACGTTGGAAGCGATGCCGGCGAATGAACGTTCCAGCTATTTCGGCACCGCCAGCCTGGCCCGGTGGGTGCGCAAGCTCGGTCTCGGACAGGCACAGGCAGAAGAGCGCTGCCAATGGTTGATCGAAACTATCAGCAAGCCGAATGGCATGCCGATCAGACAGGCTTGTCAGGAAGCTCAACTCGATTGTTCCAAGATGTGCGATGCCATAGCTGCTTACGTGGATGCACATGAACCACGGGCGACGCTCGGGCAGATGCGGCGGCGGATCATCCAGGGTTTCGTGATGGCCACCCTGCTCAATCAGGAAACGGTGCTGGCTGACTTCCTCACCGATGGTTTCGCCAGGCTCGACTTCCAGGTACGGCCCAGCCGGCAGGATCTCGTCCTGTCGCTGTTCAAGGCGCTGATGGACATGATGCTCATGCTGAAGGTGCCCGTCGTGGTGGCATTCGATCAGCTCGAAGATTTGCTCCTCGTTCGCCGTACTGAAGATGCCCACAAGGTGAGCGAATCGTTCTTTGCCGGTATTGTGCAGCTCATGCATCGGATCGATGGTCTCTGTTTCCTCGTCTTCGCTGAGCGTGGTCTGTGGAACCGCTTTGTGCCCAGCCTCGATGGTTACATTCAGGATCGGCTCAACAACCCGATTCACCTCGAGAAGTATGGCACGATCAAGGCGCTGAGGCTGGAACCGCCGGCTCCGTACCTCGTCTGGCAGGTGGTCGCTGCACGGTTGAAACCGGCACTCGAAGAGCTTGCAGGTGAGATGAAGAACTGCCCGGCGATCTATCCGTTCAGCGAAGAACAGATCGCCAGAGTGGCCAAGACGGAACCGACGCTGCGTGACATGTTGCAGCAGTTCAGGCATCTCTTCGACACGCTGGTCTATGGCACCGGCACGGTGACGATGATCGAACAGGATCCACCGACAGTGAAGGAACTGCCTTCGCTAATTGAGATGCCACCCCAGGTGAAGAGCGTGGTACAGGTAGAGACGCCAGCCAATCCGGTGTTCCCGCCGATGGCTGAGCAGTTTCCGCCGGTCGCCCAGCGTATTCATACACAGGATGCGATTGATTTGGGTCTTTGGCCTGCTGTCGTGAAGACGACAACGGAGGCGGCCAAGCCAATGTTGCAACCAGTGCCGATGCCTGTAAATGTCGAGAAACCTGTGGAACAGACTCGTCCTCTACAGAAAACGAACCTGCTTGAACTCTGGAAGGAAGAAGTGGCATCGGCCAAGGCCAAGCTCAGTCCCGAAGGAGCACTTACCGGGGCTTCTCGTGAACTGCAAACGGGCCTTGGTTCGCTGCTGAACATGTGCCACGAACATGGGGTCAAGATCGGCCCCTGGCGTCTGACGCATGTCGTGCAGGAACTCAACTTCGGTGATCATCCGACGTATGGCGTGCTTTCCCTGGCTCACTGGGCCGGCAAAGCTGGCAAAACCTGGCGGCTGGGCATCGGCCTGTTCCTCGGTCGTGGTCCCGGCAAACCTCGTGATCTTGCTGTGAAGCTGAACGCCTTCGATGGTGAACCGTGTGTGCTCGATCAACTGATACTGCTCAGGCCGAGCGATGATACGTCCATCACGGGCAAGAGCAAAACCCTGTGGGATGAGGCGGCGGGTAAGGGACAACTCTGCCGGCTGGAATCGCTCGATCTCGACCGCTTCGCCTGGCTGTATGCCTTCCCACGCTGGTTGAGTGCCATCACCGAATCACAAGAAGGGCAGCCTCTGCCGAACCTGGCCGACTTCCTACAGGATCATCTGCAGCCTCTGATTCAGCAGTTGTGTTTGCCGGGGTTGGAGTAGATATTTCTCCCCTCTCCCCTGGAGGGAGAGGGGTTGGGGGTGAGGGGGAGCATGGCACTCGTCGTGTCTCTATGCAACAGAATCACTTCAGCCACGTCGCCAACATCGCATTCGTCTGCTGTTGATTGACCCCCATCAGCAGCACCACCTTATTCTGATTCGTCGCCCCCTGTTGCAGTACGATCTGATTCTTGCGCAGGCCCAGCGCTTCTGCCAACACATCAATCACCGCATCGTTGGCTTTGCCCTTCTCCGGGGCAGCATGTACCGCCACCTTCAGCCGATCAGCATGCACGCCAAGGATGCCATCTTTGCGAGAGCCAGGTTGCACCCGTAGTGAGAGCAGCACGCCATCGGGATGATCACGCAGCATGATCGGGCAAGCCTTCAAAGAGTGCGGAGCCGATGCGAATCATGGTGGCTCCTTCGAGGACCGCCTGCTCAAAGTCGCCGGTCATGCCCATCGAGAGATGATGCAGTCGATGAGGGGCGCCGAAGAGCGGCTGCCAGCGGTCACGCAGTTCACGGAGCCTGGCGAAGGTCTTGCGGGCATCGTCGGGGGTACCGTCGAGGGCTGCCATGCCCATCAGGCCGGTAACTTTAATGTGATCCAGCCCGACGACGATTGATGGTAACAGTGGCCACTCTATCGAAGTGAAGCCGCTCTTGGTCACCTCTTCGGTCAGATGGAGTTCCAGCAGTACCTCCTGCACCTTGTTGATCTTCGCAGCTTCCTCGTTGATGGCTTGCAACAGTCGCTGACTATCGACTGAATGAATCAGACTGACTAGTGGCAGGGTACGGGCGACTTTATTGCGCTGGAGATGCCCCACCAGATGCCAGCGAGCATTGGGGATGTGAGTGGTCTTTTCCCAGATGATCTGAGGCCTGCTTTCGCCCAAGTCAAGTAGCCCGGTATCGAACAAAAGTTGTGTCGTGGCGGCATCGACATATTTAGTGATGCCGATGAGCGTCACTTCACTGCGAGCACGTCCCGCCTGCCGACAGGCAGCGTCGACTCGTGCTTCGACCTGCTCCCAATTCCGCTTCAAGAGTGCCGAGACTTCGGATGCACTGGCCATAAGATAACCGTCTTACAAGGAGCGTTACTGCATGGCCATGATAGAAGCTTTCCCCGGTATCCGGTACGATCTGGGGCGCGTCGGGGTTCTTAGCGAGGTGATCGCTCCCCCCTACGATGTGATCGATGGGGTACTTCAGCAGAAACTGTACGACCAGCATCCTCACAATATTATCCGGCTGGAACTGACCAAGTCCAAAGCGGGCGAGCCGGAAGGCAACAAGTATCAGCGGGCTGGGGCGCTTTGGAAGCAATGGCAACTTGATCAGATCGTGCGATCCGAAGGCCAGCCTGCTCTGTATGTGCTTCATCAGAACTATGAAGTCAATGGTGAGTCCTATACCCGCAAGGGTGTCTTCGCCCGGGTACGTCTGGAACGCTTCGGTGAGGGCAAAGTCTATCCCCACGAACAGACCCTCTCCGGCCCCAAGGAAGATCGCTATCGGCTGATGGAAGCGACGCACGTCAACTTCAGCCCTATCTTCGGTCTCTATCCCGATCCGCAGTGCACGATTCAGAACCGGCTCGATGCCGCTGTCGCCCGGTCGCTGCCGGTCGAGGCGAAGGATCACCTTGGCGTGGTCAGCAAAGTATGGCCGGTGCAGGATCAGACGCTGGTTCGAGATGTGGCAGGGCTGTTCCACGATAAGCCGGTCTTCATCGCTGACGGGCATCATCGTTACGAAACGGCCATCCGCTACCGTGATGAACTGGTCAAGAAGCAGGGCAGCATTCCACACGATCATCCGGCCAACTATGTGCTGATGGCCTTGGTAGGCATGAGCGATCCGGGCTTGTTAATCCTGCCGACGCATCGCCTCGTCTCCGGCCTCGCCGGGATTACCAGTGAACAGGTCAAGAAGCTACTTGAACCTCATTTCAAGGTCGAAGTTGTCGGGCAGGGCGATGCTGCCGCCACGAAGACGTGGGAAATGATCGAAGAAGATGGTTCTCAAGACCTCATCGGCTTCGGTACGCACGCCGATAAGACCTGGCTGCTGGCCCGGTTCCAGGCCGAGTCGCTCATGAAGCAACTGGCACCCGAACACAGCGAAGCCTGGCAGAACCTCGGCGTCAGCCGATTGCAAGTGATTGTTCTGGATAAGCTCTTGAAGGAAGTGGGCAAGCCGACGTGTCGGTATGTACACTTGATGTCGGAAGTGCTGGAGGATCAGAAGCAGCGCACCAGTGATCTGGCCTGCCTGGTACCGCCTGCCACGATGGATCACGTGACCGACATAGCCGGCACGCTGGAAAAGATGCCGCCGAAATCGACCTACTTCTATCCTAAGCTGCTGACCGGGTTGGTGTTCCACAGTTTGAAGTAAGATTTCCTCCCCTCTCCCCGGTCTTTACACCCCTCAGGGAGAGGGGTTGGGGGTGAGGGTGAGGGGGAGCATTGCACAAGTCGTTACACAGTAAATACTTGACAGCCGCAGGAACATCGTCATGCTCTCTGCCGAATACAAACAACAGGCCCAGCACTATGGCCAAGGTCATCTCCTTGAGATGGCCGCCCGGTTGACCGTAGACCAGCAGGCATACTTCGAGCAACAACTCGCCACACTCAACTTCGCCGAACTCCATCAACTCTTCGAGCAAAGTAGGCAGAAAGAGACCACGCTTGATCTGAGTCGGTCTGTATCACCACCAATCATTCGGTTCACAGGCTTCGACAATTACTCCACAGCCCGACTGATGGGGGAAACAGCGCTGCGTGATGGCCGTATCGCCGTCATCATGGTGGCTGGCGGGCAAGGAACTCGACTCGGCCACGATGCCCCCAAGGGCACCTACCCCATCGGCCCCGTGACTGATCGCAGCCTGTTCCAGATCCATGCGGAGAAGGTGCTGGCACTCTCCCGGCGGTATGAGACGACGATACCGATCTTGATCATGACCAGTCAGGAGAATGATGCTGCGACGCAACGCTTCTTTGCTGAGCAGCGCTGGTTCGGACTCGATCAACAGCAGGTCATCTTTTTTGTGCAAGGCATGTTACCTGCTCTCGATGCGACAACGGGACAGGTGCTTCTTAAGGCTCCGGGTGAGTTAGCCCTCAGCCCCAATGGACATGGCGGTGTTATTGAGGCGTTGCACGAGGCGGGCCTATTAGATCGCATGCAATCACAGGGCATCACCGACTGCTTCTACTTCCAGGTCGATAATCCGCTGGTGAAGATCGCTGATCCGCTCTTTGTGGGGCATCATCTCATCGCCGATGCCGAGATGTCGCTGAAAGTGCTGGCCAAGCTATATCCTTTAGAACGCATGGGGAACCTTGTTGAACTTGATGGCCGCTGTCGCATCATCGAGTACACCGAACTGCCGAAGGAAATGGCGGAAGAGAAGCTGTCCAACGGCCAGCTCCGCATCTGGGCCGGCAGCCCGGCTATTCATTTGTTCCAACTCAAGTTCTTGCAGAAGCTCGGCCGAGGGGAGATTACTCTGCCGTATCACATTGCCCACAAGGCTGTGTCTTATGTAGATCAGTGCGGGAAGATAATCAAACCAGAGAAGCCGAACGCCCTCAAGTTTGAACGATTCGTTTTCGATGCATTGCCGCTGGCGGAACGGGTGGTCGCTGTCGAAACGAGTCGCAAGGAAGAGTTCGAGCCGCTCAAGAACGCCGAGGGGGAGCATTCACCCGAGCGCATGCGCCAGGCGATGTCCGATCATTATGGCGGATGGTTGAGAGACTTGGGGGTAATGGTGCCGGAGACGCATTTGGTGGAATTCTCCCCACTGGTAGCGACCGAGGCGAAGCATCTGGAAGAGCACGAGACGCTGGAGGGAAAGTGGGTAAGCAAACCTCAATAATGCTCACTCATTCGCATTCAACTCCACCGCCTCTTCCCAATGGGCGTAGACACCGGGGAGGCGGGCTTTGGCTTCTTCGAGGTCGGACATCAGTTCTCTAACACGGATGCCGTCTTTGTAGACTTCGGGCAGGATGAGTTGTGCTTCCATCTCTTCTATCTCCGCTTCCAGACTGGCGATGTCCGCTTCGAGATCGGCAGCTTTGCGGTAGGGGAACTGTCGTTTGCGTTTGGGCTTGGCTGTTGATTCTGTTCTTGTTGTCGTTTCAGTCTGTTTCTCTTTCGGCTTACCTTTGACTGGTGCCTGTTGGGCGGCAAGACCCCGGTAGGTATCGTAGTTGCCATAGACGACGTGGACTTTGCCGTCTTCAAAGACGATCAGCATCTGGGCGACACGATTGAGGAACGTACGATCGTGGCTGACGACGATGACCGTGCCTTCGTACTCGGCCAGCGCCTCTTCAAGCGATTCGCAGGCCCAGATGTCGAGGTGGTTGGTCGGTTCATCGAGAACGAGCAGATTGACATTCAGAGCGGCGATACGGGCCAGCACGACCCGGCTGCGTTCGCCACCGCTGAGGCTGCCTACTTTGTGATAGACCATCTCGCCGAAGAGGCCGAAGCGGGCGCAGAAGTCGCGCATCTGTTGTTCGGTGATGGTCGGGTCGCCGGGGGGCCAGACGGCACGGATGACGGTCATATCATCCATGACCGATTCGAGGTGCTGATCGTAGTAGCCGACGTCGACCTGATGGCCCAGCTTGATAAGGCCCTTGTCGGGTTTAAGTTGACCCAGCATCAGCTTGAGCAGTGTTGACTTGCCGCAGCCGTTGGGCCCCATGATGCCGAGGCGTTGGCCACGCTGTAGCTGAAAGCTGACATCGGTCAGCAACTGCTTGTCACCCAGCTTCTTGTCTAGATGTTCTGCTTCGACGATGACATCGCCGGGACGACGAGAGGTGGCGAACTTCAGCACCGGCCCGCTGATCTGGACCGGCTTCTCGACCCGCTCGATTTTGTCGAGCATCTTCGCTCGGGACTGTGCCTGCCTGGCCAACTGTCCGTAGTTGTTCTTGCGGATGTAGTCGACCTGCTTGTCGATATGCTCCTGCTGGGCTTCAAAGGTCTTCATCGCCAGGTCGTAGCGTTCCTGCCGCTGCTTGACATAGGCCGTGTAGTTGCCCGGATAGACGGAGACACCCCTTTCTGACAGTTCAAAGATCGTCGTTACCACGTTATTGAGGAAAGTACGATCGTGACTGACAATGAGCATCGCCTCCCGCTGCCGGCTCAGGTAACCTTCAAGCCATTCGGTCGCCTTGATATCGAGGTGATTGCTTGGTTCATCAAGAAGCATCACATCGGGGGCGGAGAGGAGCAGCTTGGCCAGCATCACCCGGCTCTGCTGTCCGCCGCTGAAGGTGGTAAGGGCACGATTGAAATCAGCATCGACGAAGCCCAGGCCATGCAGCACTTCCTCCACCTGATGATCAATGGCGTAGCCGCTGTGGACTTGCAGCCATTCATTAAGACGGTCGAAGCGGACGGTCAAGGCACGATGTTCATCCTCACCGGCTGTAGCAAGTTGTTCGCCGATGGTGACGAGTTCTGCCTGTGCATCGATGAGGGGCTGCATCGCCAGTCGGGCTTCTTCGATGAGCGTTCGTCCTTCGACGATGTGATGCTCCTGGGCCAGTAAGGCCGAACGAGCGCCGGCATGGAGGTTGCAATCTCCCGAATCGGAATCATCGAGGCCAGCGAGTATATGGAGCAGGGTCGATTTCCCAACGCCATTGGGGCCAACGAGGCCGACCCGGTTCCCCTGATACAGCTCAAAGCTGATCTCGGAGAAGAGCGTGCGACCGCCATAGGCTTTAGACAGGTTCTTGCAACTGAATACGAGCATCGGGTTATGTTATGGTCGAATCGACGAGTGGGAACTCAGGTGGAATAAATGAAGCGACCGAGGAAGAGAGCTGGGATCAGCAGAAGAAGAAGTAGAAGGCCAGAAAGCCCGATTGAGAACATCAGATGGATGGTTTCGAGTGCAATCAACCCCATGATGCAGAACTTGATGGTCGATTGAACAGCCTCCGGCGTAGCCAGTCTGATGGCTCTGCTGAGCTTAACGAGGGTCACGCCCATCCATACCGCCATCAAGAAGGCAATAATGACCTTAGCTTCTGTCTTGCCCTTTTGGACATTGAGGTTGAAGTTAAACCACATGACGCTCAACGAGATGAACGCCAGAAGAATCAGCACGCTTCCATACAGTATTTGCTTGCGCTGGCCGGTGTTCACTTCGTCTCGCGCAATACTTGTGACGCCAGTAATGTATATGGTGACAGTCATCGCGGCCCACAGTGCGAGAGGTTCAAATTCAGGCAGAACAGTTGCACCCAGTAGCAAATTGAGTCCCCGGCATAGGCCCATCACGAGTGGGCCGAGAAATGTTGCTTTTAGCCCGAGGTTGTAGGCAAGGATAAAAATGGGAAGCAGGAAGATGGGCAGCCCGTATGGCCACCAGTCTCTTAAGGGCAGGTTGAGCAGTGCAAGTGTTATGCCGATGATCAGGAGCAACAAGCCTGTGCGAAGTGCCAGTGAGCGACCGATCCGTCCAGATGGCAAAGGGCGGAAGGGGCGGTCTCGTTTGTCTTCCACATAGTCGAAGACATCATTGAGGATCATGCCGCCGGAATAGAAACAGATGGAGGCGGCGCAAAGCAGCAGAACAGTCTGAACACTGGGCCAGGGCCAGGCACCATGGAAGCCGATCAGGGCAAAGCCCGCACCGGCCAGCACATCCGCCGGAGCAGTGAAGACATTAGGCAGTCGAACGAGTTGTGCCCAGGCTTTGAACAACGTGCCACCCTGCGTGATTTAGGCTACATACTGATCGAGAAACCGCTTACTGATCACTAGCGACCGCTCCCGATCCTTCAGTGTCTTCTCGAATACGCGGTCTTCCACTTCCACGCAGACCCAGCCATTGAACCCGGCATCGGTCAGTGCCCCGAAGAACTGACCCCAGTTGACATCGCCCATGCCTGGTAGCTTGGGCGTGTGCCACTGGTGCCCCATCACGCCCTGTTCGTACAGATCATCGTGATCGATCCGGGCGTCCTTGGCATGTACATGAATGATCCTGCTACCAAACTCCCGGATGCTGCGCGGGATGTCGATCATCTGCCAAACAAGGTGGGAGGGATCGTAGTTCAGCCCCAACTGCGGGAACTCAGCAAAGAGCTTCCGCCATGTCGCCGGGGTATTCGCCAGGTTCTTGCCCCCAGGCCACTCGTTCTTGCCGAAGATCATCGGGCAGTTCTCGATGGCGATACGAATGCCCTGCTGGTCCGCATGGTCGACAATCCGCCGCCAGACGCCCTTCATCGTTTCCCATTGTTCTTCGATCGGCAGCTTCCAATCCCGCCCAATGAACGTGTTGACGATGGACAGCCCGAGCAGTTTCGCCGCTGAGATCACTTTCATCAAATGCTGCACGACTACTTCACGAGCTTCCACATCAGGATCGAGCGGATTGGGATAATACCCCAACCCCGAGATGCTGACGCCATACTTCTTGCTGAGCGTAAGAACCACCTGAGCATCGCTGCTGGTAAACTGATCGACATCGACATGCGTCACCCCGGAATAGCGGCGATGAGCCTTGCCCGGCGGCCAGCACATGAGTTCGACGCAGTCGTAACCCAGCTTTTGGGCAATGGCGAAGACTTCTTCGAGAGTCTGTTCGGCAAGAATAGCGCTGACGAAACCGAGTTGCATGAATTCTCCAAATGATACCAGCCCGCAGCGCTAGCAAGGGAATCTACAAAATCGTGACTTTCCCTTGCTAGCGCTGCGGGCTGGTATGAATACTAACCATTCAATCGTTCGAGGAGCTTCTTCGTCGCCCGGATACCCTCAGGCTCCGGCAGCTTCTCCCCTTCGTACTCAATCCCCAGGTGTCCTCGGTAGCCCGCTGCTTTGACGATCTTCAGCATCCGTTCGTAATCAACCAGCGAATCATTCCCCTGGGCATCGAAATCATGCGACTTGGCACTAACACCCTTGGCGTAGGGCATCATCTCTTCGACACCCTTGTAGCGGTCATACTCATAGAAGTTGCCGAAGTCGGGCAGTGTGCCGCAGTAGGGGCTGTTGACCATCTTCATCACGCCACTGAGCCATTTGCCGTTGGAAGACAAACCGCCATGGTTCTCGACGATCACGTTGATGTCGTGCTTCTTACCGAACTCGGTGAGCATGGATAACCCATGAGCGGCCCGCTTCTGGCACTCTTCAAAGCTACCCTTGCCTCCCGTCTCAGCGTTGACCCGAATCGAATGACAACCCAGATACTTCGCCCATTCGACCCATCGGTAGTGATTCTTGACCGCCTTCTCCTGCTCCTTACTGTCGGGATCGCCCAGAGCCCCCTCATCGTCGCACATGATCAGCACACTTTTGACACCCAGATCGGTACAGCGTTTGTGCAGTTCCTTCAGGTAGGCATCATCATTCTTCTTGTCCATGTAGAACTGGTTGACATATTCTACCGCGTGAATGCCATACTCCTCCTTGGCGATCCGGGGGAAGTCGATGGCCTGAATTTTCTTGCCGAACAGCGCCCGATTCAGCGACCACTGTGCCAGCGAGATCTTAAACCACGGCTCCCCCTTGGGTTCAGCAGCTTTCATCACCCCGGCAGCCACTCCCCCAATCCCCAGGGCCGCTGCACTCAGAAATTCACGTCGCTGCATGGTCATGGTAACCTTCCTCAATGGCAGCCTGAAGCGCAAGCGAGGGGGGACCTCGCGATTGCACGCGCCCCCTCGCTTGCGCTTCAGGCTGCCATCGCAATAGTTTGAATATCCTCGCCCTCAGCATACCAAACCAAACCCCATCCACAACTCTCACTCAGGATAATATCATCAAACCGTCTGGTAACTCTTGGCGTATAATACCATGATGTATCCTGGCCTACGGATGTGATCATGAGCTACGACCCCCGTTTTGACGCCCCCGCCCCAGTCTACCCCGAGCCTCGCAACACCACAGGCGGCTTGTTTATCGGCTTCCTGTTTGGGGCCGGCATGCTCATCGCTGCTGCTGCCTATGTGTTTCCGGTGCTGCACAAGCAATGGAATGATGCCGACATCACCCAGAAAGTCCGGCTGCGGGAAGCGGAAGCTCGTGCCGAGGTTGATATCGAGTTCCGCAAGACCGAAGCCCGGCTGAAGGCTGAAGCCCAGGCCGCAGGCGTTAAGTTGGCCAAACTCGATGTCGCCCCTAATGGTTTCAAAGCTGTCGCCGAAAGGACCGGCCCTGCTGTCGTCAATATCTCCAGTCTGTTGAATGTGCCACAGGGCCTGATAAAGTCCGGCGAAGGTTCAGGCGTTATCTACAAGATCGAAAAAGACGCGGATGGATTGCCATCGGGGTACATCGTCACCAACAGCCACGTTATCCACAAAGCCAATTCAAACAATCCCTACGATGTGACTGACCGGGTAGGCATCAACTTCGCCTCAGGGCGAACCATTTTTGTCGATGGAGGCGCGATCTACCACGATCCCCTGATCGATATCGCTGTGATCAAATTCGACGCAGCTGATTTTGAACACCTGGTGGCCGCGGAGTGGGGCGATAGCAACGCCTGTAACGTGGGAGACTGGGTGGTAGCCATCGGCAGCCCGTTCGGTCTCAAGCAATCCGTCACCGCCGGCATCATCAGCGCCAAGGGCCGCACGGAACTTCGCCAGAAGGTCGAAACCGAAGTGCTGCAAACCGACGCAGCCATCAACGTAGGTAACTCGGGCGGCCCGCTGCTGGACATGAAAGGCCGGGTCATTGGCATCAATGTCGCTATCGCCACCCAGAACAACGGAGGCGGCAGCAGCGGCGTCGGCTTCTCTATTCCGAGTAACACCGCCAAAGAGGTAATCGAAACACTTCTTAAGCCGCCTCACAAGATTCAGCGTGGTTACCTGGGCATACGGATCGGCGACCTGATCGATCCTCGTCTGGGCGCCAAGGCCGGCGTCGAAGGCGGAGCCGTCGTGAGTCAGGTCACTGCTGGATCAGCAGCCGAGAAGGGTGGATTGCAGACGAATGATCTGGTCATTCGCCTGAAGGTAAAGGACAAGGAAATCCCCATTCGTTCCGGCGAAGAACTTCGCCAGAACATTCGCGATCTGCGGGCAGGAGACAACATCCAGCTCGAGGTGATGCGAGGCGTGGGTGGGCGAGCCGCGAATATCGAAAAGCACGATGTGAAGATCACACTTGGTGAGCTGCCGCAACTGGATATGGATCAGCAGCCCGATCAGTTCTTCAATCCGTTTAATCAGCAACGCCCTCAGCAGCAACAGCAAGGCAGGCCGCGAAACCGGTAGGCACTGGGCGTCCCCGGACGGAACCCGGGGACGAGGAAAGGGCAACTCCACTTACTTCACAGCTTCGGGTGCAGGTGCTGATGGTGCCGGCTTGATTACCGCCGCTTCGGACGATTCCTTCGAATACAGCACCAGGAACGTCCCCACCGCAGCCAGCAGAATGCCAACGTAAAAGAGCGAGCCAGGCGACGACTTATAGCCAAAATGCCATGCATTGTTTGCAACGGGATGCCAGAACAGACTCACGATCGTGTTAATGATCGGTGCCAGCGAGAAAATGAGCGGAGCGATGTAGAGCCGATCTTCGGGTGCGGCATTAGCAGTGGCGAACACGACACAGATCGCTCCCAAAGCGCCAGCCACACCGGCCAATGAAGAAAATGTCAGACCGTTTGTCGTCCACTTCAGGTTCGATGTTCCGCTGATCATGAAGACGGCAAGCGGAATCAGCACGGCCAGTAGAACATAAGCCCCGCCGACACACAGGATGGCAGCCAAACGATTGCCAATCCCAGAGGGCTGAGCCGCCAGCGACTTCCCGCCAAAAGCGATCAGCGGTACATAGGTGCCCCAGCACAGCCCTGCCCCAATCACAAAAGCGATCCACAGCTTCATCGTCTACACTCCCAAGGGTCTTGATCTACTCAAGTTATGGAGTGCCTGTAGATCGTGCCAGACGATCACGCCAGGCTGTATGCCTTCTTCAGCCACTCGATCAGTTCAGCATCAACCTGCTTGATGTCTTCAATCCTCACCCGATGCGTGACCATGCTGTTGAAGCTGCCCGAGGCTTCAAGTCGGCCAGCAGCCTTCTCGCCCTTAAGATTGATGCCCACATCCATGCGTGACGCCGTCGTTGGCTGCACCAGTGCGAATTGCTTACTGCGTCGCAGACTGACGTAGGTCTTCTTCGGAGAAACCTCGACATCTTTGCCGAAGGCTTCCACTGCTTTGAGAATCTTGTCATAGATCGGCTTCAGCGCCCCCTTGGCCCCGGCGTACTGGGCTTCGAGCAGATCATCAGCAGCCGTCTCAGTCGTCTTCATCACATTGGGCGTCGCCATCGCATGGGCGACCATGTTGGCGTAGCCATGCCCCAGGCCGTGCTCAGCCTTGAGGAACTTGACGATCTCGCCATGCTTGGCAAAGCCCGACTTCCTGGCGATGGCCGTCCATTCGTCGAGTTTCTTGCCCGTCTTCTCTTCCAGGTTCCGCACCATCGTTTGCATCGCATCAGCGACCTTGTCTGCCATGGCCTTCTCCTGATAATGATACTCTTTACTCGCTTCCTGCACGCTACAAGGTTACAGTGATCGGGTCGTAAGTCAAAAGCGAAAGAGGTGGATGATGAGCATTTTACTTTGGATTCTGTTCGGTCTGCTCGCCGGGATCATCGCCAAGTTCCTGCGCCCGCCCCCGCACCGGGCGGCATTGTGGCCACTATTATCCTTGGCATCCTCGGAGCCGTAGTCGGCGGGTTCATCGGCACCCAATTAGGCTTTGGCGATATCAGCGGGTTCGATATCCGCAGCCTCGCTTTAGCCGTTTTGGGCGGCATCATTCTGTGCTTCCTCTATGGAATGTTTACTCGGGGAAAAGCAGCCTAGCCTGCGGCCAAAGCCTGTTTGTCAGGTCTCATCTTGACACTATCCCTACAGTCTCCGATACTCTCGGAAGATCATTCGTTTGGGGTGGCTGCCATGCGACAGGGAAGTCGCGATCTTCTGGATATCGACGCTCTGATTCATCAAATGAATCAACGCTATCGTATCGAGTTTGATCGTGCCGAATCACTTCAAGCCGAGCTGCTTTCCTACAAGGGCTCCCGATGGTGGCCCTGGTTTCTGGGCGTGCGTCGCTTGGGGCAATGGTGCAAAGCATTCCTGCCTCAGCAACGCACCACAGCCATCGCCAAACAAACTGCCTCCATAGAACCATGGCGAACCTTTCATCCAGAACCATCATCGAATCTTTCACCGGCACAGGTCAGTATCATTATTCCTTTTCGCGATCAGGTGGAACTGCTGGAACGCTGTGTCCTTCCCTTGCACCGCACCGTGCCCGAGGTAGAACTAATCCTCGTCGATAACGGCAGCAGGGAACATCGCACCAAAAGCTTCATGCATCGTTGCCGGGTAAACAACGGAGCCACTATCGTCCAACTCGATGAGCCGTTCAACTTCTCCAAACTCTGTAATGCCGGGGCGGCCGTGGCTCAGCGAGACTTTCTCCTGTTCATGAACAACGACGTGATGGCCGCTCAACCGTGCTGGCTTGAATCGATGCTGGAATGCGCCGCAGACCCTCGTACAGGCATCGTCGGCGCCACCCTGCTCTACCCCGATCGCACTTTGCAGCACGCCGGCATGGCCCCTTCCGGGCCCGGCGATACCTGGATCCACCCCTACCGTTATGAACCTGAAACGCATCCCGGCAAGGGGAACGAACTAAGATACATCCGCACAGTACCTGCCGTCACCGGTGCCTGTCTGCTCATTCGCCGCACCCTTTTTGAAGCCATTGATGGTTTCGATCCCCGTTACGCCGTCACTATGAATGATGTCGATCTGTGCCAACGGGTAAAAGCCCAGGGCTATGAAGTCATCATGACGCCGTTCGCCAGGCTCTGGCATTTTGAATCGCTCAGCCGCGGGTACCAGCGGGAGGCTGCGTGATGCTTGCCGCATGGACGAAGAACAAAGTGGATCGCCTGTACCGTACCTGGGCCGGTCCTGATCCCCATGCGCCACCGCAAGGTCCGGTGTTTGACGCTCTTTCCACCACCTGGCGCGCCAGTCGGGCGCTCTACCGGCACTGGATGCGATCACAACAACCAGTGCTCGTCATGATCGACGGCCAACCCCGCCTCACCGGATGTGGCTCCATCACCGGCTGGGCGCTCGCCCACAGCGGCCAGATCGCTTCGATACAGGCCTGGGTCGGCAACCAGTTGATCGCAGAAACTGTCCCCACTTATCATCGTGATGATGCTCACGTTGCCTTTCCATCCTACCCGCATCAGCAACCTTCCGGCTTTCGTCTCTGCCCCCCGGTGGAAATTCTTCCCGATGGCATCCACCCCCTCAAGGTAAGAGCCATTGATCGAGAAGGACATCGTTCCGAGATCGAGGCCATACTTACCGTTGATCGATTTACTCAATCTGATGATCCCCATCTCCTCCCCGACTTCAGCGGCACCAACCGTGAGTACCAGTTCTGGCTCAGGAAGTACGATCGTCACAAGCTTCCCGTCGTCCATAACGGCCCGTTGATCTCGGTGATCATGCCTATCTACAGGCCCCGGCTGGATCACCTGCTCGAAGCCATCGCCTCCGTGCGAGGGCAGACCTATCACCAGTGGGAACTCTGCCTGTGCGACGATGGCTCTGATTCCCCCTTGCTGACTCAAAAGCTCGAGGCGATCACCCACGCTGATCCCTGCGTCAAACTGATCACGCTGCCGCAGAACATGGGCATCTCTGTAGCCACCAATCACGCAATGGAGTATGCCAGCGGAGACTATCTCGCCTTCCTCGATCAAGATGACCGGCTGCACCCGCAGGCGCTGCAAGCCGTCACTGCGCAGGTCAAGCAGACTCAAGCCGACCTCTATTTCACCGATGAAGACCGGATTGATGAACAGGGCCGACGCAAGGAACCGTTCTTCAAACCCGGCTGGTCGCCCGATTTGCTGCACGCCATGATGTACCTCGGCCATCTGACGGTCTATCGCCGCGCTTTCCTGGATCGAGCCGGACGGTGCGATTCCCGATTCGACGGTGCCCAGGACTGGGAACTCGCTCTGCGCGTCACCGATCAGCCCGGCTGCAAAGTCGAACACCTCCCTGGAATTTTCTATCACTGGCGCACCGGCGGTCACTCAGCTCAGGAAGCGGGCAATCGACTCTGTCATGAACGTGGAAAGACGGCTGTTGAAGCCTCGTTACAACGACGGGGCCAACACCACCGTGTAGAGGCAGGACCGCGACTCCTGCACATTCCACATCCTTCCTCAGCCCAGGACTCCCAGAGTTTCCATCCTGATTCCTACTAAGGATCAACCCCAACTTCTGGATCGCTGCCTGACCAGCATCCGGCAACGCACGGAATATCCCGACCTCGAAATCATCGTTATCGACAATGGCAGCGCTACCCCGCGCATGCTGCGGTATCTCGATCAGTGCCCCGCCGACAGGGTGTTGCGGATCGATGAGCCGTTCAACCATTCAATGCTGAACAACCGGGCAGCGGAGATCGCCACCGGCAAGTTCCTGGTGCTCCTCAATGACGATACCGAGACGCTCTCCGCCAATTGGCTTGTGTCGATGGTTGAGCAGGGCCTGCGTGAGGATGTCGGCGCGGTCGGCGCCTGGCTGATCTATCCCGATGGCCGTACCCAGCATGCCGGCATTATCCTGGAAGAGGCAGCCGTCGCCCGTCACCTCTCCGATGCTACCATGCTCGACGGGCTGGATCGGGGCTTGAGCCATTTGACCCGAGACGTGTCAGCGGTTACCGGTGCCTGCCTGCTCATCCGCCGCAGCCTCTATCAGTCCATCGGCGGGCTGGATGCCCAGGCTCTACCCACGTCCTACAACGATCTCGACCTGTGCCTGAGGCTGCGTCACCAGGGCTTCCGTATTGTGATGAGCCCCCGAGCGAAGTTGATCCATAACGAATCGGCCAGTCGCAAGATCGATGTTCGTGACGAAGGCTATCGAGCCACGATTCGCGAGCGTTGGAGTGATCAACTGGTACAGGATCGCTATTGGAGCAGCCACCTCGGTCAAAGCAGCGACTGGCTGCGTGGCATGGCTTTCCATTGGAAGTAATACCGGCTCGGCGCACTGGCAAAGCATCGCCTGCCATCGCAAGGCCACCCCACACTATCGTGATAAGCACTCATCAAACGAAAACGCCCCCGGCACGAAGCTGGGGGCGTTAAGAGCGTTGCTCGTTTGGTTACTTCTTCACCGGCACCTCTTCCTCTTCCACGATCTTCTTCTTGCGTTGCGTGGCAACGGCGGAGACCGTCTCGGTGCGAGGTGTCACTTCGAGGTTTGCCTTCGTGGCGATCAGGTCAATCGCGCCTGCCGAATCGCTGCCCGCCATGGTACACAATGCCTTGAAGATTTCTGGCGAAATGTCCTTGCTGAGGAACCGGGCTGAACCATCCGCCATCAGCACCCACACGCCAGGCTTACCGGAATAGTTGGGAGAAGAGAAGCCGCCGCGACGACCGACATCAGTGCCGGCAAGACTGGTGCCTCGAACCGTGGAACCGCCACCCTGGAGCCAGGGGCCAAGCAACGCCTTGTCCGCTTCGATCATGTAGATCGTGTTCGACAAGCCGTCTTTCACGTCGTCGGGAGACGTTTGGCGATCGTAGCCAAAGATACCCGCTCGGGGATCGCTCTTGGGCAGGTAGGCCGCGTCAGGGCCGACACCGGCCATGCCGACGAAGTGAGTCGCCGCCACCGGCGTATCGACGCCGCGCACCTTCACGTAAGAGTAACTGGGCCCCACAGCCGGATTCAGGAAATGCGGCACCAGAATGCGGGCATAGTTCAAGTTGGAACCAGACCGCCAGGATTGCTCAGGGTCAATGTCCTTCTGCATTCCAAAATAACGATCATCGCCCAGATAGGGAAGCAATTCACGGAGGAAGCTCACCCGTTCCGATGCTGGATAAGGCCGTGAACCGCGTTCCGCGTCGAAGGTTCGGGGATAGGCGCCCTGAGGGAACACGATAGGCCGATTGTTGCGCGTCAGATCGTTTTTGTAGAACTCAAGACCGGCGGCCAGATCGCCCAGGCGGAACTTGCCGCTGGCCATCTCCTGGCTGCCGCGTATCTGCTGCATCCAGCTCTTCATGTGCTTATCGATGAACTCGGAAAGCGAGCTCTTGATGGTAGCAACGATAATGATGTATTCATCAGATCGTTCCACGTTGAATTGACCGCCTTGGCCGGGTTCATCCTGGGCTTGAGGGGCTGCGCCGCCCTGCCCGCCGATATTGATGCCGCCGCCGGCTACGCTGCCATCGCCGCGACCGCCCCCTTCCAGCGAATCACCACGACCGCCGAGGGGATCGCCTCCGCCAGCACCTTGTCCGCCAATTCCAGGGGGAGGACCGCCACGACCGCCGCCACCCAGGCTTAAACCGCCGCCTGGAGCTTGCGCCCAACTCCAGGGGGAGGACCGCCACGGCCACCACCACCTACTGCTCGACCACCGCCATCACCACCGCCAATGCGGCCGCCGTTGCCGCCGATGCTCATACCGCCGGTACCGCCGCCGCCGGCATCGCCGCCGAATCGACCGCCGCCCCCGCCAGTATTGGTTTGAGTGTCGCCATGTGCTTGAACCATCTTGAAATCAAAGCCAAACAGGTCGCGCATATCTTCCTTGCCGATACGGGCAAGCAGCTTTTCAATCTCTGCAGAAACGTCTCGCACCACGGTACGGCTCTTGCATGCCACTCCTAATCGCAAGGCGGGAGACCCCGTTACCGCCGGCAACGCTATCGCCAGGGAGTCAATTTCCTTGCTCTTGGTGCTGGGCAATTGCTCCAGGTACTGCACGTAGTTCATCAGAACGGGGAACTTGCTGGTAGCCTTATCAGCATACACAATCAATGATTCTTTATCGTTGTCTTCAGTCAGCTTGATCAGCCGTCGTAACTTCTGGTCAATGGTCAGGAATCGTTCGGTACGGACCGGCACCCCAGGCTTCTCGCCTTTGTCCGCTCCGGCATTGCCTGCCGCTGCGTCGCCTCCTGGTGCTGCAGCGCCGTCACCGCCGCGATTGCCTCGGTTATTACCCAGCGTTATCCCACCACCCGCACCAGTGGGAGTTTCACCGCTGCCGCCGGCGCCTTGGGAGGCAAGACCACGGCCGCCAGCAGGAGCGCCGGTAGGCGGAATGGCTCCGCCGTCTCCGCCTGAAAGCCCAGAGGAAGCGGGAGGAGTGATGCTTACCTTGTCTTTTTCAGGAGGATTCTCAAGCAGATCCTTCATCGTCGTCTCGTCGGCGTAGACGAAGGTCCGAGTATCCACACGCCAGAAAGCCGCCTTATCTCGCAGCGCTTCAATCCCAGGAACACGCTTACCCAGGAACTCTGTCATGAAGTCGATCTTGCCCAGGTAATAGGTCTTGCCTTTGATCGTCGTGCCGGACTCTTCCATTTGCATGGTCTTTTTGATGTCGTCCCAGTTCATGGGATTGGTGGTCCGCACCACGGCTGCTACCTGGTTAAAGTCCTTCATCCCGCTGACGATAAACTGATCCACCGTATTGGCGGGCATGCCCAATCGCTTATTCACGTCTTCCTGCTTGAATGCGCCAGTAGTAAAAACGGCACGATTGAAATCGCTGTCGAGGAACTTGCTCATCCGCATGCTGAAGACCACATCAGCCTTGTTGGGAATAAACAATGTGGGTTCTTCGCCGGCTTCGATTTCAACGGACAGCGACTGCTCATTTTCCTTGCGCAGGTTGTCGTCATACATCTTGCGGGCAAGCTGGGCCAGGCTGGCATTGCTGGAATCTTTTGCCAGTTGTTTCAGGAAATCCACAGCGCCTTCGTTACCAGCTTTGGCCTTCTGCATGATGGCTGTCAGCAGTAGATTTTTGCCATCAGGTACCTTCTTGATCAAATCTCCTTCCAGCATGTCCTTGAGGGCCTTAGCCGCTTCATCTTTCTTGGTCTTGTCAGACAGCTTGTCGATCAGATCATTGATCTTGGCAGTGATCTCCGCAAGATTGAAGGGCATAGCTTCCCCGCCTTCGCCACCGGTATTTCCGGGTTGCTCAGCGCCCCCCTTCGTATTGCCGGTCCCTTGAGCCATATTCTTGACGGGTGGCAGAGCCGGCTTATCATTGCCGCTTGTCAGGAAGTAAATGGTTATGCCAACAGCGACCAGCACAACCACTCCGACCACCGAGAGGATGATCATCAAGTTGCCCGAGCTCTTTTTCTTCTTGCCCAACTCGCTCTTCTTGCCTTTGTCGAGTTTCTTGGGCTTCTTGGTCTTATCTGGTGCGGGCATCCGACTATCCTCCCCGTGATCTCTCATGCAATCGCCGACCCATAGCCATCTGGCGTTATTTGGTACGGACGATCAGCGTGTCTCTTCCTGTAGAGACGTTATACATCAATAAATGGATTGTAAAGCACAATGAAATCGCTGAAAAGCGCAATTCCCGGCCTGTGCGCCAGTTGGGCTGGAATAGTCCCTTACGATCAGCCAAGTCTACCGGGTCAAGTGAATAGGCCAATCCTAGGGGTTTTCCTTGAATCGATAGCCAATACCACGCACGGTTTCAATGAAATCGCCCGATGGGCCCAGTTTCCGCCGAAGCGACTTGACATGCACGTCTATGGTCCGTTCCAGCACAATCGCTCCGTCGCCAATGGCTGAATCCATCAAATCGTGCCGGGTAAACGCCCTGCCAGGCTGCCGTACCAGCGTTTCCAGCAGCCTGAACTCCGTAGGCGTCAACGGCAGGGCCTGGGTGCCGTGCAGCACCTTGTGGCTGCGCTTGTCGATTTTAATCTTTCCGAAGGCGATAACATCGCTCTCAGGCTGCTCCGGGCTGGACTTACGCCTTAAGAGCGCCTTGATGCGCTGCAGCAATACCTTGGTGCTGAAAGGTTTGGTGACATAGTCATCCGCACCTACCGCGAAACCCACTATCTGGTCTGATTCTTCCGACTTGGAAGTCAGCATTAACACCGGTAGATTCGCGGTCTTTCCGTTAGACTTCAGCTCCTTGCAGATATCCAGCCCGCTCATGCCGGGTAGCATCAGGTCAAGGATGACGACATCAGGAAGGATGGTCTGAGCCTTACGCAGTCCATCTTTGCCTTCATGAGCGATAAAGACTTCGTAGCCTTCACGTTCCATGTTGTATTGCAGCACATCAGTCAGCGAGCGTTCGTCTTCAACCAGCAGGACTTTGTCTCGAGCCATACGGCACTTAACTCCATGATGTTGGGAAGGCGTTCAAACGAAGGATCAATCCCGAAGCGCTTCAGGATGATGTCGAATGATGGTTCCATCCACAAGATAGACAACGTCTTCAGCGATATTGGTGGCATGGTCGCCAATGCGTTCCAGCTGCCTGACGACGGAAAAGAGGTTCAGTCCCTGTTCGACATTGTCTGTCGACTTCTTCATGTAGTTGATGATGTCGACAATGATTTCTCGATTGAAGAGATCGATCGAGTCATCCAGACGGCAGACCCGCTTGGCGGATGACGAATCGAGGTTCATGAAGGCATCGAGACTGTCTCGCAGCATGGAACTGGCCAAGTCAGCCATCGTGCGGAGCGTGGGAGGGATAGGAATGGGCGTGGAAGTGGACAGGCTATAGACCCGCTCAGCGATATTGGCAGCCAGATCAGCCATCCGTTCCAGATCGCCGTTGATCTTCAGGATCGTCGCCACCCGACGAAGATCGATGGCCACAGGCTGATGCAGAGCTAGGATTTTGAGGCAATCCTCTTCAATCTGGTTCTCTTCCTCATCAATGGCGGTATCATCGTCCATGAGGTCGCGGGCCAGGTCGGCATCCCGGTTAAACAAGGCGGAGATGGACTTCTCCACGAACCGTTCCACATCGCCGGCCAGCGAAAGGATGCGTTTCTGGAGCTTTTCCATATCGCGATTCAGGTGAATCGACATTGAGTCTCCTCAGGGAGGCAGCATGCCTGGACCTGGCTCTAGGCATGCTCATCCTAGTTAGATGAAATGTAGATTTGGTGAAGGTTCTATGGAGATCATAAGGGGTTAAGCGACGAGTGAGTACCCCCAAAGAGCCGGGTCGCGTCAGCGCCCGGAGTTCCCAGACAAGTTGTCAGTTTCCAGTTATTAGTAGATACAATGCCCAGAAGAGAGTCGCCCCCTACTGGCAACTGATTCCTATGCCCACACCTAAAACGATCTTCGGAAACATGCCCACCCCCCTCGCCTTCGGCCTCCTCCGCCTCTCCACCGAAGGCCGGCCCGCCGAAGCAGAGGCCATCGCCCTCATCCACCAGGCTCTCGACGCCGGCATCCGCCTCCTCGATACCGCCGACGCCTATTGTCTCAATCATAAAGACCTCCACTATGGCGAACAGCTAGCCCGGCAGGCAGTCGATACCTGGAAAGGTCCCAAGAAGGAAGTACGCATCCTCACCAAAGTGGGCATGACCCGCCCCAAGGGCAAATGGGTGCCTGATGGCAAACCGGAACATCTCCGCAAGGCTGTCGAGGGCAGTCTACAGGCCCTCCACGTCGAACGCTTGTTCCTCCTCCAACTCCATGTTCACGATACCCGCGTTCCATTTGAAGAAACGCTGGCAGCCCTGGCCGAACTACAGAAGGCTGGCAAGGTCGAACATCTGGGATTGTGCAACACCACCGTCGGCGAGATTCAGCAGGCTTCACGCCACTTTACTGTAGCAGCCGTGCAGAACGAACTGAGCATCAGCGTCCGCAAAAGCGCACAGGATGGCACGCTGGCCTTCACCCAGCAACAAGGCATACCCTTCCTCGCCTATCGTCCTCTGGGCGGCATCGCCAAGGTGGAAAAGCTGTCGGGCAACAAGACGCTGCAACCGTTAGCCTCGAAGCACAAAGCAACGGAGCAGCAGATTGCCCTGGCAACACTGCGAGTGGCGGAAGCGAATGTGATTCCTTTGATCGGGGCGACGAAGGGGGCAAGTTTGAAGTCATCACTTGCCGCAATGAAGGTAAAGTTGGATGCCGACGATCAGGCCGTCCTGGAGTCAAAGTTTTCGTTTAGCTCAAAGGTTGCTGTAGCAACGTCATCCAGGAACCCCTCACCCCCAGCCTCTCTGCCCAGAGGAGAGAAGGGAGCCAAGACCGGAGAAGTTGTCCTGCTCATGGGTATTCAGGGGGCCGGAAAGTCCGAGTTGGTCGCTGAGTACGAGAAGAAGGGTTATGCCCGGCTCAACCGGGATGTGCTGGGCGGCAAGCTCGAAGACCTCATCCCCAAGATGCACGAACTCATTGATCTGGGTGAAAGGCGTATCGTTCTGGATAACACTTACCCGACTCGCATCAGCCGTGCCCAGGTCATCGCTGCCGCCCATGAGCGTGGCATCCCGGTCGTATGTCGATTCCTGAACACCCCTATCGAGGAAGCTCGCATCAACGTCGTCAGTCGCATCCTGGGCCGATACGACAAATTACTTAGCCCCGATGAGATGAAAGCTCTCAGCAAGACCGATCCCAACCTGCCTCCTCCCGCCGCCCTCAAACGCTGGGCCGATAGCTTCGAGGCACCCAATGTCGATGAGGGATTCGCCAAGGTCGAAGTCATTCCGTTCGTTCGTCGTCCGGTTGCCGGGCATACCCAGAAGGGCTTGCTCCTTGATGTCGATGGTACCATCCGCATCACCAAGAGTGGTGAGAAGTACCCTCGCTCCGCCGACGATGTCGAACTCCTGCCCGGTCGCAAGGAGGTACTGAAGAAGTGGATCAAGGATGGCTACCAACTCTTCTTCATCTCGAACCAGAGCGGCGTCTCCTCAGGCAAGGTGACGACCGAACAGGTCGAAGCAGCGATGGCTAGAACCATCGAGCTATTGCAACTCCCGGTCACCGAGGCAATCTATTGCCCCCACAAAGCCTTCCCCGTGCTCTGCTTCTGCCGCAAGCCTCTGCCCGGCCTCGGCGTCTACCTCATGCGAAAACATCGATTAGCCAAAGAACACCTCACCGTCGTCGGCGACCTCGGCAGCGATGAACAATTCGCTAAAGCCATTGGTGCGAAGTATGTGGATGTGAACGAGTTCTTCAAATGACAGCCCGAAGCGCCAGTGAGTAGTTGCGTACAATCGCAAGGATCATTTCACTTCGTCAGCCCCATTGCCCCCGCCGCCTTGGGATTTCCCTTCTGAAAGTCCTCCCCCAGCACCCGTGCAATCGTTGCCGCAAACTGCACCTGCTTGAAGTTGACCTTCTCACGCACTCCAAGAGGCGATACGCCCGGCCCCATCGCTGCCATCCAGATGTACTCCGCACCGGGCGTGTCCTTGCCATGATCCGTCCAATCGACCTTGTTCGTTCCCCGGCCATGATCGCAGATCACCAGCATCGCCGTCTTACCTTGGTACTGCGGCATCTTCTGAGCTTCTTGCCACAGTTCTCTGAGGAATCGATCACCATAATGGGCAGCATTCAGGTAAAGATCATATCGCCGGCCATGGGCCCACTCGTCGGTCTCTCCCAACCCCACATATAAGACACGAGGATGATGTTGCTTGAGTTCTTCCTTGGCCAATTCCATGGTCATGATGTCATAGACATTGTCGGGCCAATATCGGGGAAGGTTGTTCATGAACACTTCCAGTTCTCGGTGCCGAGTGGTGCGTTCCGCTACGGCAGGCAACTCCCACCCCGAGATGACGCGCAGCTTATTCTTGCTCGTCCGAAAAATCGACGGGAAGACATCCCACGTGCAGACCGCAGCTACCTTGCCCCGAAACGCCGGCAGACCATCGAGGTATTCAAGTACCGAGAGGTTCGGGTTATCCTTCTTGCCGTTGGAATCGATGGTGGGATCAACCACACCGGTGAACATCTCGCTGTACCCAGGATAGGAGAACTTCAAACCATTCGTCGAAAGGGCGGTAGCGCTGCGTTCGGGGTCGCCAAAGATCTGTCCTTCCTTGGCAATGACACTCCAGACAAAAGGCATCAAAGCTTCCCGCCGTGCTTCAGCGGTCGGTCGCCAATAAGCTTTCCGTAAGCCCGGAACATCCTTCACGCCGCCGGCCTTGGCGTCGAGCAGCATCTCCTGCGCCCCACCAAACATCTCCTGCCACCGCAAGCCATCGAGAGTAACGATGATCACGTTCTCGGCGTGTTGTGCTGACACCAACGAGGTAAAACAGAAGAAGACGATGAAGCAGAGAACACGCATTGAGAACTCCTGGAGAGTAATGCCCATAGAGGGTGCTGTCTTACTCCCCTCTCCCTCTCGAGGAGAGGGGTTGGGGGTGAGGGGTTTCTAAATTGAGTTCACCCATGTTAGTCTGGCAGACTACTTGAGCGCCTGATAGATCGCCGTCGAAATCGCGGCCGGATCGCCGTAGCCGCAGTTAGTCATGACCACGATGCCGTGCTTCTTCTCAGGATAGATCACCAGCCGGGTCGTGGTCTCATCCTGCTTGCCGTTGTGTGAAACCTTCAGCCCGTTCTGGTCTTCGATGGCGAAGCCCAGGCCATACCCCGCCAGCTTGCCGTCATTGGTCTTCTGCCTCGTCCACATCTGCTTTTCGATAGCCGGGCTGACGAGGCGATGATTGAGCAGAGCCTGGGCCCATTTGGCAAAGTCTCCGATGTTCGACTTGTATCCCCCTGCCCCGTGCTTCCAGTAGTGGGCCTCCTCCTTCGCTCGCACCACCTGGCCCGCCTCTTTGGTATAACCCACAGTCCAGTTCGGCTGATGATCGAACTCCATATCCAACTGCATGCTCGTCATTCCTAGGGGCCCGGTGATCCGCTTCTCGATCTGCTGTCCCAATGGAGCCTTCCCAGCCCGCTGCACCACTGCGCTGGCCAGGATGTAGGCATACGACGAATAAACCGTCTTCTCGCCAGGCTGATAGATGAGCGGAGTCCGGTTAAAGACATCGAGCGCCAGCACCGGATCGAGGTAAGGCAGCTTGGTGGCATAGGCGCGTTCGGTGGGTATCACCTTGCCGTAGTGCTGAATCCCGCTCTGGTGACAAAGCAGTTGTCGCATCGTGATAATATGTTCCTTCTTCGGGAACTCCGGCACATACTGGCGTACATCCACATCAAGGTTGAGCTGTCCCTTCTCCACCAGTTGCATCGCAGCTACGCCACACAGGGGCTTGGAGTTCGATGCCCAGTTGAACACGCTTTTGGTGGTCACCGGCGTTTTCTTCTCTCGATCAGCCAGACCATAACCCTGCAAGTAGACGACCTCGCCCTGCTGTAGCACACCCACCGCGACGCCCACCAGCCCCTGCTTCTCCATCTCTTTCTTGACAGCCGCATCGACCTGGGCGATCTGTGCAGCTGAGAGCTTATGCTCCGCAGACTGCGCCGAAAGCGACGATGTCATAAGGAGCAAGGCCATGCAACCATAACTAAAAGCTTTCATCATTCTCAACTCCGTTCATCTGGTACAGGGGAGCCTGTTGAAATACTGGGCAGATGTGGCAGGGGTCACGATGTACTCATCGTGCCCCCTGCCACACTACCAGGATTTTGCAGATCCAGCAGGGGGCAACGGAGTACCGTTGACCACTGCCACGGTTATTTAACTGACTCAAAGGCAGTCGACCGATCATCACAGACTATTTCACTCCGCCGGTAGCCCTCAACTTCTGATAGGCCAGCGTGCCTATGGTCGTGTCAGGATACCGGGTGAGCATTTGTTGATAGATCGCCGCTGTCTGCTGTTTTTGCTTCGTGGTAGTCGCCTGTCGTTCCGCCTCAAGAGCCTGCTCGTAGAGTTTCATCGCTGCCAGGGTCTGGTCAACCTCAAAAGATACGGGTAGCGATTCTGAGAGAACCTTGGCCTCGTCCAAAGCTAATTGAGCCTGAGGTATCTTTTGCTCTCGCAATAGCTTCGCCGCTTCCATCAACTTCTGCCGGGCCGGTTGCTCGGCGGTATCAAGCAGATCGAAGCACTTATTCCTCGCTTCGCCGAAACCTGGTGTCTTTTGAATTGATTGCACGACGCTCTGAATCTTCGCCGCGTCCCTGCTCCGTAAAGCCGACTGTAGCGGCTGATAGAGCTTGTCTACTTCCTTATCCTGCGCCTTGCTCATCTGCATCCGCCTATTGCCAGCCGCCTGTTCGATGAGCGCAGCCAAATTATCCGGCCCCACGTCCTGCGTCGCCCAGTTCAAAGGCTCCAGCGATGGTGAAACCAGCACATGCACAGGACATTGCTCAGCAGGGTAGCCTTTCATGTCTAAAAGGCGTTGCACCTCGGCAGGCAGACGATGGAAATCTGCCACGTAACAGACGCAGTATTTTCGTAGCGATTTTTGAAGCTTCTCGTTCGGGAGTGAGACACTACAGAATCGCTGGGTAAGCTTGCAGGGAAAGCGGGTGATCTGCACGTAGATCAGCTTGCCACTTTGCCGGGCTTCCTGTTGCGCCGCGGGCCAGTTGGTCCGCCACGAGATCAGCCCCAGATCATCATAATAGAGGTGCGGCAGAGCTTGTGCTTCTGACCAGCCCGGCAACATCGCCGTCATCAGTACCAGGCAAATGGCTGGGAAGCGGTTACCGTCGAGCACGTTCCAGTTCCTCTTGCATCTGCTCAAGCGCCTCCCGGGCACACGAAGCGAGTTCCGGCTCTTCCTCATCGACCAACCGGTCAAGCTCCGGCCAGAGCAGCGTGATGCCCTCGTCAGCGATGGCCTGAATGGATTCGAGCACGATGTGCCTGTTCTCACTGGCGAGCCCCTGCTTGAACCATTGCAGAGCCTGCCGTTCGCCGATACGGGCCAAAGCAGCGCGGGCCGCGTGACGAACTTCGCCGTCACGATCATACCGGGCATCCTGAAGATACATCAGCACAGCCTGACGCCGCAGTGGCTCCCACCACCCCAGGCTGCTGATCGCCGCCGCACGTACGTCGAGATCGCTCGAGCGCGCGCCGGAGAGAATGATCTGCTCCGAAGCCAGGCTCGGGTGGTGCCGCAGGCCGATCAGCGCCGCCACCGCCAGCGGAGATTGCTGGAACTGCCCCTGGCGATGGACAAACCATCGCTTCGCCGAAGAGGTTTTGCCCGGAAGAGTTCGTGCCGCGATTTCACGCAAATAGTCACCGGCCTGCACCGTGGGCGACCAGGCCAGAGCCAGGATCGCCTCCTCCGCCAACGGTTGATTCGGGCTGTCTCGAAGCATGCGTACCAGTGCCGGTCCCGCGTCTGCCCGCAGCTCCAGGATCGCGTCCAGCCAGTCAGCCAGTTCCTGATAAGGCAGGCGATCAAGTCGCGCAGGGACTGACTCTTTTGCCTTGTTCAGATACTCCACCAGATGATCTTCAAGAGCGGTGATCCGAGAGACCTGCATCTCATAGGCTTCTTGCTCGAAATGTTCCTCAGAAAGGTCTTGAGAAAATTGCTTGGCTCGCCGTTGATGGCGGATCGCCTCACTGAAGAGGTGAATCAACAGCGGATGCATCTTGGAGCCATGCAGGTCCCAAACGGCCTCCAGCATCTCTCCCAGGCGTGCCTCCGCTACAATCTGCCGCAGATGCCGCACCGCAATCCTTCCAGGGTACGATGCAAAGCTCGCACCGCTGCTTCACCCATGCGCTGAGGGAAGTCGTTCAGATAATCAGCGAAGCCGTCAAAGGTCACTACTTCGGAGGCGTAGAAATGAACCAGGGGGAAGTCATCCGCCTGGGCAACCCGCTCCAACAACATGGGCAGGCTATCATCACGGGCCAGCATCCGCAGGCAATGGGCAACGTCAATCCAATACCAGGCCTGTTCAACCGGGTCATCGGTCAACACTCGATTCAACTGGCTTTCGAGAATAGCGCAGGCCTCTTCGGTCCCCAACTCAGCCAGCGCCCGCACCCGCACCACATACGATAGCCCCGGCACCAGGCTGGCTTGTACTCGATCCTGCTGGTTGTTCCGAAGCCAGAGGCTGTAGCGCTTACAGGTCAGTTCCAGTTCAGCTTCGTCCAGAGCGCCGCCGTTGTAGAGATCAACATGCTGACGAGATACTTCTGATAGCGGCTCATCAAGATCGTGTTGGGAAAGATACCACCATCGACCTGCCAGGCCCGCAGCGATAAGAACCAGAATGGTCAAACTGATCCAGACAAAGAGCATAGTCAGCTTCGTTCGGTCATTGGTGGGAGTGTGGCTTGTGCCCAGTTTTATTCTAACAAAAGTCGGGCCTGAACCACGCACCTTTTTTTCGTGAGCACCTAAAACCCATTGATTAAGAATACCACATAAACGAATGTCGGTATGGATCGCAACAAGTTTGCCCTATCCTGGTTGATCCATGCGATTCTTCACGAAGAGATACACCACCAGAGGTCCCAGCGACGCGGCGACGAACCACGCTACGACCTCCCACGAGATCAACCCCTGGTACGTTTCCACCTTGGCGAGTTCCGCTCCTGTCATGACGTAGACCGTCGTGAGCGGCAGCAGCCCCAGCCAGGTCACCAGCCAGAACTGCCACAGGGGCATCTGCGTGCGACCGAAGTAAAGATTCTCCAGAAAGTACGGAATCAGCGGGTTCAACCGGCATGATAAGAGAACCAGCCAACCCGTCTGTGTTCGATCTTCATTGAACCGCTGGAGCTTCGGAAAGAAGCGGAACAAGGTCGCGTCACGCAGCAAGTGTCTGCTGAAAAGAAACGCCAGGCTCGCCCCGACGCTGGAACTGAAGCTGGAGAGAGGCAGCCCCCACCAGCCAAACAGCCAACCGCCGAGCACAGCGAGCAACAACGATGTCGGCCCCGGCACTGAGATCGCTGTTAAAAAGACAAACCCCGCCACATAAGCAAAGCCCATCAAGATGGGATGTTCGCCAACTTGCGATCGCGCCCAGAGCATCACCTCTCTGGAATAAGCAAGAACATCATTCCATGGAATAAAGAGGGCAACGAGAGCGAGCAGGATCAAAAGTATTACTTGATCCTGAAGACAATGAAGTATGCGGCGGAAGAAAGACATTCTCGACCAATCTCTGCGACTCTCTACGTCTTCAGCGTCTTATCTATTTATTTTCACGATGTATACTACGCTCCTTTCAGCGTCTTCTCCAAATCTTGCATCCTGATCAGATCACGATCACGTTCGCCGCCATGCAATCGGAAGATGCCGGGCTGCTCGCCCACTTCACCCGGCAGCATCCGCGCCGTCAGCTGGCGCTTGATGCTCGCCTGATAGAGTCCAGGCAAACACTTCTCACAAGCCAAACCATACGTCTTGAGTTCGCTCGTCTGCCCATCGCTCCAACGCGCAGCGATCTTGTACACAGCCAACTGCCGGCACGTCGGTCCTTCGCAAAGTACGGGGTAGTCCATGAAACAAAGTCCCTGTTGTCTGGTTCTCCCCCTTTGCTAAGGGGAGTCAGAGGGGGTTCTTCCAGCGATCGAAAGAACCCCACCTAACCTCCCCTTGGCAAGGGGAGGAGTCAGACCTCTTGACTAATCACTCGGATACGGAATCTCTTCACCATTCAGCGCCGAAAGAGCATTGAGCGCCGCCTTCTGCTCGGCGTCTTTCTTCGTCTTCCCCCACGCAGCCGGGTAGTAGCGCTGACCGATACTGGCAGCCACCTTAAAACACTTGCTATGCTCCGGCCCTTTCTCATCGAGCAGCACATAGACCGGCGACTCGCCCGTCTCCCGCTGCGTCCACTGCTGCAACGTCGATTTGTGATTCTCCGCCGAGGTGTTGTTTGCCACCTGTTCGATCTCAGCCGAGAGATGGCGCAGGATAAACGTCTGAGCCTCTTCGTATCCACCATCGAGATAGATGGCTCCGATGATCGCTTCCAGAAAATCAGCCAGCACATTGGCCGGCATCTCGGTCTGCATTCCCTTGCCGATCGTCAGGAACTGATGCAACCCCAACGACTTGCTGATGGCAGCACAGGTCCGCCGGCTGACCACGACCGACTTGATCCGGGTCATATCCCCTTCAGAGAACGTGCTGTACCGGGAATAAAGCAACTCGCAAACCACCAGCCCCAGCACCGCATCACCCAGAAACTCCATCCGTTCGTTGGACGCGAGCCGGGTGTTGGCCCCCGAAGCATGAGTGAGCGCCGAGCGCAGCAACTCAGGCCGCTGGAAACGATATTCCAGCACCGCCTGACAGCGGTCGAGCAAATCGGTAGAGGAGAGAGTCGCCGTTGCCATAGCCTTTCATTTCTTCCGTGTTTCTGCAAGGTACCGCAGGCGAAGGGCAAGGTCAACGGGGTTGTCGGAAAAATAACCGTAGGGCACGCTGTGCGTGCCTCCCCATCGCTGGTCGTAGTTACGTGGAATTCATCATTGGAGTAGCAGGGTCGGCAGCCAGTCGTGGGAAGGCACGCACAGCGTGCCCTACATAAAGCTTGTCCTGCCAACTAGCTCATGACACAATGGCTGCATGGCAAGCCCAGCACAACATCAGTCAATCCTAAAACCCCGCAGGCGCTGGGGCTGGCGAATGCTACTGGTCATAATCATAGCCTTGGTCACCTGGTGGGGCCTGGGATGGTACCTTTCACCTCGACCGGTTTTCACTTTACATTATCCAGATAAAGGCAGCCTCTTCGAGAATGGTGATAAGGATGGCAATGAATTAGCAGGCTTCGGAGTGGTGCCCTTTGATCGCGAAGGCAAATTGCTAATGGTGCAACGGCCCAACGTACCCGACACAGGGCTGGTCACCAACGAATTGATCGAGTTAAGAACAGGTCGAGTAATCGCCGCCCATAGCATCGGCCAGCAGGAACTTAAAGACAGTGAGACCTGGGGATATCCTCAACTCTCCTTCCGTGTTCATGACGGCGAACCCAATGGCGACATCGTTATTGATGGCTACACCAAGGTTGGAGATGAATACTGTCGATGCCTGTGGTCCTGGAATGCAATCACCAATCAAAAGAAAAGGATCAAAGTCTATCCCCCCGATGTTGACATTAGCATCAGCAGGGACGGCTCGACACTGCTGGAAAAGTCTCATGTCTCTCCTATTCTGCTGACCGCTTTGGCCCCATCAGGACTTCCCAGTTCACTGACCGCTATCTTGCTCGCCGGCCAGGAAATGTATCAAGGCCTGGGCATAGAGGTCTGCCGTGTCTATTCGCTGCCCGAACTGACCTTGCGGTCGACGATCAACATTCCACCGCCATTCAGCCTCTCTCATGTGGAACTTTCGTCAGATGGACGATGGCTTCTTCTCCGAGACGGCACTCTGCCTATTGGGATGATGAGTCCCCTGAAGAAAACGATTCTGCACATACAGGGCAATATCGGCGGAATGACCAAATACAATCAGTCGATCAGGCTGCCGCGCGAGTTGCGTATCTACGAAACGCACTCAGGAAACCTCTGGCACAGAGAGACTGACTACCCAGGCTACCTGAGTAATGAAATAGGAATGTTTGGAATCCTATCCGGTCCCTTGCTGACCATAGTACAGGAGCCTTATGAACTGGAATCGGCTCTGGAATTACCCATGCCTGAACGAATCAAGGCCGTTAAAGAACAGGCATCGCAAATCGCTCAGAAGCAGCGTTCAGTATTACATATCCCTTCACGCACGTGGATTACAGTGAAGCCGAACCACCCCTCGTTCACCAGTCAAGTCATTGACAGCCGTCGACCAGAGATCGTCCGTTGGATCAGATCGCCGCTGTTCTCTGCCGAGGGCGAACTCATTCAAGAGACTAACAACCAGGGAGTGACACAAACTCTCGCGACCTTCGATAAGCCCGGCTGGCAACCTCAACTGCTCAAGAACTCCTCGCAGTTGGTGGCTTTTCACGCCTCACCTCTACCCTTCCCTGACTGGCTCAGCGACTTACTTCGCAAGAACCAAACCCTGGCAGATTGGCTCGATGAAGACCGCACCGAAATCATCGTGTATGACTATCTGACGAAGAATGTGACCTGGCGAAAAACCATCGGCCGTGAAGACCGTTCCCCGTATTATCTGACCTCTGCCCATAACTACATGATTGTGCAGCAGACCATAGACCAGGAATATGTACTGACCGTGCTTGCTCTTCCCATGAAGTACTGGTCCCCCTGGTGGTCAAGAGCCGCCGGGTTGATTATGGGCTTCCTGGCATTCTGGATATTGTTCAACCGCCATTCGTAGGGCACGCTGTGCGTGCCTCTCAACGACAGGACACCTTCCCTCCCAACCGTAATGACGGCTTCATCGAAATACCGTCAAGCGATTGTGAGGCACGCACAGCGTGCCTACTTGACCAGCCGCAGCGGATTCGTCCTGCTGAACGGCACCCCCTCCACCCCCTTCACCTTCAGCCACGATAGATACGGCGAACCACCATTCCCCTGCTGCCAAAGTCGCAAAGATAAAGCGGTGGCCCACTGGGCGTGATAAACTCCACCAGCAGTTCCGGCTTCACCTGCCCCTTGAACTCAACCACCTTCCCTACCATGCCCAACGCATGCAGCACCGGCAACTGCTCCGGGTCAACAGCGTTAAATCGCCGATCATACGTCAAAAGAATCGGCCCACGGTAGATCGACACCTTATCCTTGCATTCCTTTTCGCCAGCCCAGAAGTGCAAGGACATATCCAACTCGATCTCGACCACATCACCCTGCTTCCAGGTTCGTTTCAAAGCCAGATAAGAACCGGCCTTCACCTCGGGCACTTCCTTACCATTGACCTTTACCATCGTCTTCGCAGACCAGTGAGGGATACGCAGCTTCAGTGTAAACGGCACTTCCTCCGATGGAGTAACCAACAGGCGGATCGTTCCCTGCTTCGGATACTCCGTCTGCTGATGGAGTTTGACCGTCGTTCCAAAGGGCAGCGTCGTCGTCATCGTGCCAGGACCATACCAGTTCAGCACCAGACCATCTTTGTCTTGCAGTAGCGCCCAGTCGCTGATCAACCCGAAGCCACGCGCCCCGTTGACGCTGCAACAGTTCAGTTCCGGCGAACCTTCGCGTGCCTGAAAAACAATCTCATGAGCGCTCGCCTTGCGGACGCCATCCATCGGCGTATTGTAAGTACACCATCTGCCGCTGGGGGAATGCATGCCGAGGACGGAATTGAGCGTCGAGAGTTCCAGTTCATCAGCGACGATGGAATTGCCCGTGAGTTTGAGCATCTCCACCCCCATCGCCAACCAGGCGATGGTGCAGCAGGTTTCAATCGCCCCTTGATGATACGGATTCCCCTGGGCCTGCTCGCCCGAAGAGAAGCCGCCGTTGTTATGCCGATCCAGCTTGACGATGCTCCACCACCAATGCTCGAAAGCTTGGCGATACTTGACATCACCCGTGAGGTAGTAGAGCCGTACTAGTCCCAATATCGGATGCAGACTCTCCCAGCGTGGCTTCGGTGATGTGAAGAACTCGTTACCCGCCAGTGCCGAGTTGAGATAGTCCCCAGCGAGCGGCTTACCCCCAGCATCCTTGGCAGCGAACTCCTGAGCGATCTGTTTCGCCAGATCGAGATAGGCCTGTGTCGTAGTCAGCTCATAAAGCATGCACAACGCATCGACCGGGGCCAGGTTCATCTCCGTGCTGCCCGTATCCACCAGCCTCGGCTTCTTGTCACCAAGGAACTTGTGGCACATCAGATCACCAATCCGGCTGGCACACTTCAGAGCGTTGGCATCACCCGTCTCTTCATGCCAGAGCAGAAGCCCCAGCATCACATGGTAGTGTCCCCACGCATCCCACGTCGGCCCACCCTTGGCTGTCATGTTCGGTGCATGCCCGGTCAACCTCGATCCCTGTGGCCAGGGGCCAAGATAGCCATCGTCGGCTTGCAGGCTGATCAGTTCATCAACGAAGCGAACGAGAATCGCCCTTAACTCTTTGTCATGTGTCAACCGATAGACCTGCACCGCCCCAGTCAGATACTTCCCCGCAAACTCCCCCGCCCACGGTTCCATCAATCGATACGGCTTCCGTTCCCGATCACGAAACATCTCCAGAATCGCCGGGTTCGCTTCGGGCACCAGCTTCAGCCAGTTCTCGCTGATGCGGGTGATATATTTGCCAGCCAGGCCTTCGAGGTGATATTCCGTTGTCGTGCTTCGCTGCAATACGGGAAGATGAGGTTCATCACCAGCGCTTAATCCTGCCGCCAGAACAAGAAATGCAGCCACACCTGAGATGGTTAGAGAAGAGTACTTCATTGTGATTATGCTCCATTCCCTGGCTAGGTCTGTGTAACCTTCGTAAGGATTCCGTACGATCAGCGTTCAAGACTTCTCGTTTCTCTTACAATATCTTCCAACAGACGATTGGGGAAACGACCCTATTTCGTAACCGTTTCCATGATGTGGTAAGAATGTATGATTTCCCAGTCTGTTGAATATGCCCTTCGTGCAGTCGTTCATCTCTCCCAGTTCGCACCCGAAGCGCGAACCACTGAAGAAATCGCTGAACACACCAAGGTTCCTCGTGCCTACCTCTCGAAAGTCCTGCAATGCCTGTCTCGAGAGAAGGTGGTGCTGACACAACGCGGCATCGGAGGTGGTATTTCACTGGTGAAGAAGCCACACGAATTGACAATGCTGGAAGTCATTAACGCCGTCGAACCGATGAACCGGATCAAACGATGCCCGCTGGGCATACCCATGCATGGTACTCAACTCTGTGCTCTCCACCGGAAACTGGACAACGCCCTGGCAACGATTGAAAAGGCCTTTGCCGATACCACCTTTGCCGACATCATTCATGAACGAACAATCAGCGCCCCTCTCTGCGTGCTGCCCTTCCGTCACCGAGCCTAGTGTCTGGCAAACTTGAGTATTTATTATCTATTTTGAACGCAATTATTCCGTGCTCCTCCTTCTATCCATCCTTCATTGAACGTACCTTCCGCTCAGCATATCTGTTCCCAATTAAGACATCTCTATCCACTAGTCATCTAGTTCGCCTGTTACCAACGGAGCCAAAGCGACGATTCGTAGTATGTCCACTTGGAAAGTGGTTCTCTCTTCCCGGTCTGTTCAAGCAACACGGATGTTTCTGGAGGCCTATTCATGAATCTTCTTGCGGTAGGGATCTTAACGATGTTCGGCATGGGAGAGTTGGATGCTCCCCAAACCCCCGCTTCGCCCGCTACCCCTGTTACTTCTCCCTCACCCAGCACCTTTGCCCCCGAACCCGGCGTGCGTCTCTTTAATGCTGCGGAATCTCGCCCGTTGTTTCTGAGCGATCATGAGTTTGATTCCTTCATCGGGCCGATCACGAACCCTATCCTCAGCAAAGACCCCCGATCGAATACTTACCTTCGCGGCATGTTTATCGACAACAATATCCCCGGAAGCCTGGGTGGTGGAGACCTCCAGGCTTATGCCGTACAGGCCAACCTTGCCATCAATGAACGCTTGAGCATTATTGCTGACAAGGACGGGTACGCAATCCTCACCAGCGGAAATACACATCAAGCAGGCTGGATGAATATCGCTGCCGGTTTGAAATACACCTTCTTGCGAGATGTGGAAAATCAGACGTTGGGTGCTGTTGGTTTCATGTATGAAGCTCCCTGGGGTTCCAACAGTGTTCTTCAGGGTTTTGGCAGTGGCGTGTTTACCTCATTCTTGACAGGTGGTCAGAAGATCGGTGACAGCGTACACGTCCTTAACACCTTTGGATTCCAGTATCCTGCAAATACGACCCAAAACAGCAGCTTCCTTTACAACAGCTTCCACATTGACAAAGCGATTGATGGTTGGTTCTATCCCTTGTTTGAAATCAATTGGTTCCATTACACTGGCAGTGGCAACCTGAACACGGGTGGAATCGAAGGCGACGGCCTGCTGAACCTGGGAGCCAGCGGTGTGGAAGGCCATAATCTGGTTACTTTCGCTTTCGGTGCCAAGGCCAAAATCAATTGCAATGTTGAGTTAGGTGCCGCTTGGGAATTCCCGGTCACCGGTCGCAGGGATCTCAACGAGAATCGTCTCGTCACAGAACTGATTCTGCGCTACTAATCATCACCAGGTTCCCGCAAGGGTTCGAGCATCGTGCTCGAACCCTTGCTTGCTTTAAGGATGGTTCCATTTCTCATCCCAGCTACTTCCAAGTGGTTCTGGACATCCAGCCTCCGGTACGCTAGGCTCACATCTTCACTTGAGGATGCCCCATGCTCGGCGCCGTGATGCTTGTGTGTCTGTTCCCCCTGGTCGAGAACGGCAAACCCATGCCCCTCTGGGAAGGCAAGGCCCCGTTCACCCAGGGTGATGATCCCAAGAACATCCCCACCCTGACTCCCTACCTTCCCGCCAAGGACAAAGCCAACGGCACCGCCATCGTCGTCTGCCCAGGCGGTGGTTACGGCGGACTGGCCATGGATCACGAAGGTGTCCAAATCGCCAAGTGGCTCAACGACCGTGGCATCGCCGCCTTCGTGCTGAAATACCGCACCGCTTCGAACCTGAAAGCTCCCATTCACCCTGCACCGATCACCGATGCCCAGCGGGCTATCCGAACTGTCCGGGCCAAGTCAAGCGAATGGGGCATCAACCCCAAGCACATCGGCATCTGGGGCTTCTCCGCCGGCGGGCACCTCGCTTCTTCCGCTGCCACCCACTTCGATGCAGGCAATGCCGAGGCCAATGATGCTATCGATAAAGTCTCGTGCCGACCCGACTTCGCCATCCTCGGCTACCCCGTCATCAGCATGAAAGCCCCCTACACCCACAACGGCTCCCGCAACAATTTGCTGGGGAAGGACGCTGATCCAAAACTCGTCGAGAGCTTCTGCAATGATCAGGCTGTCACCAAAGAAACGCCTCCCACCTTCCTCTTTCATACCGATGAAGACAAAGGCGTGCTCCCCATGAACAGCATTCTCTTCTACGCTGCCCTTAAGAAGTACGGCGTGCCCGCCGAGTTGCACATCTACGAAAAAGGTCCCCACGGCGTCGGCCTGGCTCCCCTCGATAAGTTCAAAGACAAAGGCCTCAGCGAATGGCCTGATCGGCTAAACGATTGGCTCGTTCGACGGGGACTGGCAAAATAACTCCCCAAGACCGTGGCAGGGGTCAACGGTACTCCGTTGCCCCCTGCGGAATGTGCAAGAACTCAACGTCAGCGCCGCAGGGGGCAGTTGAGTACAACTGACCCCTGCCACGATACTTCTCTCATAGACGAACGGAACCTTCCCATGCATCGCCGCGACTTCCTCCTCAGCACCATGGCCCTCGGCACCGTCGCCGGGTTGAATCTGCCCACTAACGCCATCGACCCGATCGCCCGCAAGGGTGGCCCCATCCTCAAGCCCAGCATCGCCGCCTACAGCTACCGCGATTACCTCACCGGCAAGAAGAAGCCCAACATGACGCTCGACGACTTCGTCGACCTCTCCGCCGAGATGGGCCTCCCCGCAGTCGAACTCACCAGCTACTACTTCAAGGACACCAGCACCGGCTACCTCTCCAAGCTCAAAGGCCGATGCAGTCGTCTCGGCCTCGACATCAGTGGCGGCGCGGTGGGCAACAAGTTCACCGAACCCGATCCCGCCAAGCTCAAGGAAGAGATCAGGAAAACCAAGGAATGGACGGAGCGCTACTCCCTCCTCGGCGCCAAGACGATGCGTATCTTCGCCGGCAACGCCGTCAAGGATGAAGCGGAAGAGGTCACCCGCAAGCGCTGCATGGAAGCCATCATGGAAGTCTGCGACCACGCTTCCCAGTTCGGCGTTTACATGGCTCTCGAAAACCATGGCGGCATCGTCACCACCGCTGACCAGATTCTCAAGATTGTCAAAGCCATCAAGCACGACTGGTTCGGCGTCAACCTCGACAGCGGCAACTTCCGCAGCGGCGATCCCTACGAAGAGTTCGCCAAGCTCGCCCCCTACGCCGTCACCGTCCAGATCAAGACCGAAGTCCAATACGGCGGCAAGAAGAAAGAAGAAGCCGACCTGGCCAGAGTCATCAAGATTCTCAAGGACGCCAACTACCAGGGCTACGTCGCCCTCGAGTACGAAGCCCCGCGGAACCAATGAAGGCCATACCGGGACACATCAAGACGCTCAAGGCATTGTGTGCAGGAAATAGCTAACAGCTGACAGCTTACAGCTCACAGCCGGCAAGTTATTCCTGCTTGCTGTTAGCTGTAAGCTGTCGGCTGTCAGCTTTAAGGCAGGAAGCCGATGGCATCCCTCTTCTCCTCAGAACCCTTCACCGGTCTCGGCGTCAATCGTTACGACGTCGCCGCTGAAGGTGTACCCTGGGGAGGCATGATCACCGGCGATGGACGACCCGCCCTCAAACGAGGCGTGAAAGCCCACTGCCCCCAGCAGCCCGGTATCTACGTGATGCTCGATGCCAACGAGAACATCATCTACGTTGGCAAAGCCAAACGGCTGCGAACGAGACTGCTCAATTACTTCCGAAGATCATCCGCCGAACGTCGCAAAGCCCAGCGACTGCTGCGTCGCACCCAAAGCATTGTCTGGGAATATGCCCCCCATGAATTTGGCGCCCTGCTGCGTGAACTCGAACTCATCCGCCTGCATCGTCCCCGCTTCAATGTGATGGGGCAACCACTACTACGACGACGAGCCTACGTCTGCCTCGGTCGTGCCCCTGCTCCCTACGCTTATGTCACTAAGGAACCACCCACTCAGGGCGACTGGTTCGGCCCCCTCATCGCCCGCCCCGAAATCCACGAAGCCGTCCGCCATCTCAACGATCTGTTCAAACTGCGCGACTGCCCCAAGAAGCAAACCATGCAGTTCGCCGAGCAACGACCCCTGTTAGAAGAAGCCAACGTCCCCGGCTGCATCCGTTATGAACTCGGCACCTGCCTGGGCCCCTGCGCCCGACTCTGCACCTCAGGCCAATATCGCTACCGGGTGCAGGCCGCAAAGAAGTTCCTGTTATGTCAGGACGAAGAGTGCCTGGAACAGATACGCCAGCAGATGATGGAAGCAGCGAGCGGCCAGGAGTTTGAACGGGCCACGGTACTCCGTGATCGTATGCAGCAACTCGAATGGCTGCTCCAGAACCTGCAACGGCTCAAACGCACTAGAGAAGAGTTAAGCTTCATCTATCCCGTCGAAACCAGCAACCGTATCGGAAAAAAGTTGTGGTACCTGATCCACGAAGGCCAAATCCGTCAAACGATCAGCGAACCCACCGAAGCAGCAGCCCACAAAGAAGCAACGAAGATCATCGAAGAAATCTACCACGCCCCACCCCGTGTCGGCATCCCCCTCGAATCCATCGACCACGTCTGGCTCATCGCCGCCTGGTTCAGGAAGTTCCCCAAGGAACGGGAGCGCTGCGTGGCGGTGAATAGCCAGAAGCCTGCAAGTAGAAGCAAACGAGCCGGGTAAATCCGAGGTTGTATTAAAGACTGTGCCACACTCCGGCGTGTACTCACGTCGGGGTGTGGTTGCCTGGCACAAGCTTCCGTCCCAAGTTCGACTATTGGCTGCAAACAACTTCAAGTTTCTCGCAACCACACCTCGACGGAGTACCGTCGAAGTGTGGCACGGTCTACAAAGACCTGCCTAATCAAAACCTCAAACTCAACCCCGCATTGATCACCAACCCCGCCCCCAATTCAATCCGATTCTGATTCTGATCGCTGTACTGCTGCCCGATGAAAAAGAACCGATCAAACGCATATCCGCCACTGACTTCAGCCGATAGCCTCTCCATCAACTGATACCGCACCCCGCCGACGACTGACATTTCGTAGTAGAACAGGCGATCTCGATCCTCCACACGGTCAGCCAGGTACCAGCTTTCGTTCGACCATCGAAACCGGCTGAAGAGCGACACGGCATCGGTCAACCGGTAAGTTCCTTGAACATTGAACGTACGCACCGGCATCCAGTTGAAGTCAAAGCTGAGATCACTCGTCGGTTGATAATGCACACTGAACGGAACGCCGATGTTGATGTTCCACTCGTCATTAGGCCGCCATTGGTAGGCGATGCCGGGGATGGGGAACGGGATTTCACCGAACGGCGAATAGAAGACCGAGAAGAGCCAGGCGTTGTTATCGATGCTCGGCACCCGGAGGAAAGCCATCACATTGGCGGTCACATCCCGACCATTCGCGAACGGTTCATCGCTGGCCATGTTAACGCTGGCCATCACGCCGAGCATCCAGCCATCTTCGAGCTTGCGAATGTACATCGGTCCCAGCCGCAGGTTCCAGAGCGTATCGGGGAACGCCTTGCCGCTATCAGGAAAGACCGCTGATCCCTGAAAGAGATAGTTCTGCACCGCACCATTGAGCAACACCGTGTTTACGTCATCCCGATAGATCGGTGCGCCGAAGTTGAGTTGCTGACGAACGAATCCCAAACTGGTCCCCTGGCCTTCGACGGGCGCCAGTGGCTGATACTGCATGAAGTACCCCGGCCCACCACCCATGCCTCCACCCATACCACCAGGTCCCATCATGCCCATTCCCATTTCGGGGCGTGGCTGATTGACCTTGTTCACAAACAGTTGCACGGGTTGGTAGGTAGGATTGGGTTCGCCGACCTGCACGGGCTTGATCTCATCCTCACTCATTACAGGAAGCATTGCACCGAGGAGGCACACAAGAGATACCAAATGTCGCAGCTGTGAACGCATGAAGCCTCAAGCCTATGGTTGTGAGCCACACCCTATACCCACATTGCCCAAATGGCTCAAGTCTTGTTCCACCATCCGCTGCTAATCTTCATGAAAGCCAATTCAAACAACGACTTAACTAATCACAAGATGTTGTGAAATAAATTCCCCATGCTATTAGTAAGATGGTATCTTACCATCATGACAACGAAAGTATCCAGCAAAGGCCAAATCGTACTGCCTGCGGATATCCGCAAGCAGGATGACATCCGTACCGGACAGGAATTTGAAGTCCAGCGGCTGGGCCGAGGCAAATATCATCTTCAGCGTAAAGCTAAGCCTACCAGCCAGGGCTTGGTCGACTGGTTGCTCGACTGCCCCGATAAGGGCTATTTCGTTCCCATCGAATCTGAATCCACGGACACGTTGTGAATTACCTTGTAGATGCCAATGTCCTCAGTGAAGCGACGAAGCCCTCTCCTTCCACAAAAGTGGTCGATTGGCTTCGCCAACATGAGAGTCGAATCGTTGTCGATCCAATCATCCTTGGCGAGATCCGATTCGGCATTCATTTGCTACCGGTTGGCAAACGCAAAACACGGCTGGAACGATGGTTTCGACAAGGGATTAGTCGACTGCATTGTCTTAGCTGGGATGCGGCTACCGGACTGCGTTGGGCCAAACTACTTGCCGACCTGAGAGCAGCCGGCAATGCGATCCCGGTGAAGGATAGCATGATAGCTGCCACTGCACTGACACATCGCCTTACTGTCGTCACGAGAAACGAAAGCGATTTCCTCAAAGCTGGCGTGCAGGTAGTCAATCCATTTAAGTAATTGGCTTACCCTTCACATGAGCGATCAAAGGCGTGCACCTGTGGAATGATGGTTAGTAGTTGATAAGACATCCTCACCCAATTCATGGTGAACCAATGCAGCTAGTGGTCCTCCCCGGTGATGGTATCGGCCCCGAAGTGACGGCGGCAACGCTCGAAGTCATTGCCGCCTGTGGCGTGAAGATCGATTGGGTCTATGCCGAAGCCGGCCCCGACGCTGCGGCCAAATATGGCGATCCGCTGCCTGAACAAACACTCGATCTCATCCGCAAATATCGAGTCGCTCTCAAGGGTCCGGTAACGACCCCCGTCGGCAAAGGCTATCGCTCCGTCAACGTTCGCCTCCGCCAGGGTCTCGATCTCTATGCCAGCGTCCGCCCGGTGAAGAATCTTCCTGCGGTGAAGACACCCTTCAACAACGTCGATCTGGTCGTGGTGCGGGAAAACACCGAAGGCCTCTATGCCGGTATGGAACACGTCGTCGTTCCGGGCGTCGTCGAGAGTCTCCGCATCATCACCAAGGAAGCCTCGGAGCGTATTGTTCGCTACGCCTTCGACTATGCCATCCACGAAGGCCGACGCAAGGTGACCATCTGCCACAAAGCAGAAGTCCTCAAGATCAGCGATGGCCTCTTCCTCGAATCAGGCCGGGCGGTAGCCGACGAATACCCGTTCATCGAATACGAGGAGCGCCGCATTGATAACCTCTGCATGGAGCTTGCCCTCTACCCCGAACGGTTCGATGTCATGGTGATGGAGAACCTCTTCGGCGACGTCGTCAGCGATCTCTGTGCCGGATTAGTCGGCGGCCTCGGCGTGGTACCGGGGGCCAACATTGGTTTACGCTATGCCGTCTTCGAAGCGGTGCATGGCTCAGCCCCGGACATTGCCGGGAAGGGGCTGGCTAACCCGATTGCTCTGTTACGTTCCGCAGCGATGATGCTCGAACATGTGGGGCAAAGGGAAGCAGCAAAGCGGATCGAAGCTAGCGTGGCGAAGACGTTGGCCAAAGGCGAGGGGCTCACAAGAGACCTGGGAGGTAGCGGGAATACGAGGACGCTGACGGACCAGATTATTAAGAACCTCTAAAAACAAGTTGTCAGTCGGCAAAAGGCCCAAAGGGCCGAGAGAGGATAGCACAGGGCATCGCCCTGGGTGAAGGAGGCCTGAAAGGAATCAAAAGCCCCAACGGGGCGAGAGAAGGCGAGCGACAACAACCCTATCTCGCCCCGTTGGGGCTAAGAGAAATGAAACCAAACACAACCCAGGGCGTTGCCCTGGGCTAACCTATCCCGCCCCTTTGGGGCTGATACCATCGACTGATCACCCGGACCAACCATGACTTCCCCCATCATCTTCATCCAAGGCGGCGGTGTCGGCTATCTGCAAGAAATTGCGCTAAGAAGACTCCTCGGAGCCGTCGGCATCCCCTGCGACTGGCAGATGCACTACGCCGGTCAGGCTGCCATCGAAAAGGGCTACCCGGCTCTCTCCGATAATCTGCTCGATGCCGTACGCAAATCGGGCATCGCCCTCAAGACCAAGATCGTTCGACCCATCAACGATCCGGAGACGAACTATAACGTGCTCCTCCGTCGCAAGCTCGGCTGCTTCGCCTCAGTGCGACCGTTACGCAACCTTGATGGGCTCCCCGCCCGGTTCAACAACATCAACATCCTTCTCGTTCGTGAGATCACCGAAGACCTCTACGCCGCCATCGAACATGAGATTGTGCCCGGTGTGGTGCAGAGTCTCAAGGTCGTCACCGAAACAGCCTGCACCCGCTTCTTCAAATTCACCTTCGAACTCGCCCGGCAACAGGGCCGCAAGAGCGTCCACTGCATCCACAAGGCGAACATCCTCAAGCTCGCTGATGGCCTCGTCCTCGAATGTTTCCGCAAAGTCGCCGGACAGTTCCCGGAGATCACCCCGAAGGAAATGATCGTCGATAACTGTTGCATGCAACTGGTCAGCAAGCCTTCGCAGTTTGAAGTGCTGGCGACGGGCAACCTCTATGGCGATCTCCTCAGCGATCTGGGCGCCGGCCTCATCGGCGGTATTACTCTTGCCGAAGGCATCAACTACGGCGACGGCGTGAAAGTATACGAGTGCATTCACGGCGGTGATAACACCGGCTTTGAACGTCAGGTGAATCCATTGCCGCTGGTCTTCACCGCACTGCATCTGTTACGGGATATCGGCCAGGCTGAGCCTGCTCAGAGACTGCACGATGCCATCGTCAAAATGCTTACGACCACCGATCTTCGTACCCCCGACCTCGGCGGCAACGATACTACCGAAGCAATGGTCGAGGCCATCCTCAAACGCATCGCCTAAACGGCTGTCACATTATTTACTGGCGTTCCTCGCTACTCTCCTCCATGATAGGGCCTTTGCCCATTATTAATGGAGTCACGCTCATGTTCTCACTCTGGTCTCGTTGCATCATCCTGGCCTGCCTCCTTGCCACCCTCGGCCTGGCTTCCATCACCAACGCCGGCAACCCCCTGGTAGACGACGAGAAAGCCTTGCAGGGCACCTGGCACTGTGTCGCCTTCGTTTCTGGCGGCAAAGACCCTGCCCCCGCCGATCAAGTCGACGAGATGAAAAATACGAAGCTGATCATCACCAACAGCGAAATCAAATTCATAGCCCCTGGGCGTGAACTGAAAGGCAAATTCAATGTCGATACCACTGTTTCCCCGAAACATTTGACCATCTCCATAGGCGAGAAGGTAGTCCAGCAGGCCATCTACACGGTAGATAATGATCTGCTCGTGATCGCTTCCGGCCCCGGCATTGATGAGTTCCCCAAATCCTTCTCCGTCACAGCCGACAAGTACACCATGCTGATGGTCTTCCAGAAGAAAGCCCTGGATCAGAACAAGTCCAAGTCCGAGCCAAAAGCTGCCGCCCCGACGATGGGAGAAAACGGTAACAAGATGAAACAGGTCGCACTGGCCTTCCACAACTACGCACAGGCATATCAAAACCTCCCCCGCAATATCTGCGACAAGGATGGCAAACCGCTGCTCAGTTGGAGAGTCGCCATCCTGCCCTTCCTCGAACAAGAGAATCTCTACAGGCAGTTCAAACTCGATGAACCCTGGGACAGCGACCATAACAAGGAACTCATCAGCAAGATGCCTGCCATCTACGGCTGGAGCGATTCTGACAAAAGGAAGTCCACCACGCCGATCCGTGCCTTCATCGGCAACGGAGCCATCGTGGATGCCAAGACGCCGTTACGATTCCCGGATATCACCGATGGCACCAGCAACACGCTAATGATCGTCGAAGCGACCAACCCGGTCGTCTGGACCAAGCCAGAAGACCTCGACTTTCAGCCGGACAAACCGTTGCCCAAGATGGGAACAGGCAACGATCCGAACTTCATCGTCGCCTTCATGGATGGCTCGGTCAGACAACTGCCCCGCAACATCAAACCGGACATCCTGAAAGCGCTCATCACCCGCAACGGCGGCGAAATAGTTGAGATCCCCGAACCCGCCCGCAAGCCGGACACGACCGAAGGCCTACCCGGCGGCAAAGTGCCGGGGGGTTAAAAGCCTTCCTTTATTATCGTTGTAGCGGAAGTCGCCAAGACTTCCGTTACTGACCTCGGACGGAACTCTAGGCGAGTTCCGCTACAGTGAGGTGTAGCAAGGTTGAACACTGTCACCGTGCTCGCTACGCCATCGTTCAAATTCATCGCTAATTCGATGCTCAATCACGCTGTTCTCAGTTTAATCAATCACGGCATCGAAATCGCATAAGAAGTCGGCGGCTAGGTATGCGAGTCCCTAGCCAGCTTTCTTCCCTTCCTAACGAGCAGGCGGAGAGGGGTAACCCTCTCCGCCTGCCATCTCTTTGACACTCCTTTTCATTGTGAGCCGGGTCGCGTCAGCGCCCGGAGTTAGTAGCGTAAGCCCCGGAGTTCGTCACATAATACTACCCCTTCACCACCCACTTCAACATCTCCCCAAAGCTCGCCCCCTTCCCCTGCATCAACAACCCCACTCGGAAGATGCGGCTGGCCACCCACACGCAAAACAGGGCCGCTACCACCACCAGGATGACACCTACGAATGGCTCCCAAGCCTCCACACCCGGCGGGATCATGATCCGGGCCAGCATGATCGAAGGCGTCGCCACGGGGATGTAGGACAGCGCCGTCGCTACCGCGCCATCAGGCTCCTGAATCACTTTGACTATGAAGAAGAGCGGAAACACTGCGATCATCATCACAGGCATCAACAGGCTTTGCGTTTCCTTAATATCGGTGCAGGCGGCCCCCACAGCAATAAACAACGAACCAAACATCAGCACCGCTAGGGCCAGATAAACCAGAAACCAGATCACAACCGAGATCGAGAGGTATTCCATGAAGCCATACTGCCAGGCGGCATAGAACGCGCCAAGAATATAGACCGACCCCAGCAACAACGCCACTGACACTCCACCCAGCAGCTTGCCCAGCATCAACTGGAACGGCTGAGCCGACGCCAGCAGCACTTCCGAAATACGCTGCATCTTCTCTTCGACCACACCCTGCATCAACGGTGTCGCCCCCACCATGATCACCATGAACATTACCATGACAATCGCATAGGGAACCAGGAACGAGATCAGCGAATTAACTTCTTTGCCGTCCTCCAGCTCGCCAGTGATCTTGTTTCGGCGAGGCAAATCCTTGTTTGCCATCGGCACCGGCTGCACGATCGACATGAGCTTCATAGGATCGATCCCGGCGCTCAGCCCACGATCCGCTTCGATCATCTTGTTGATAGCTTCGCGGGAAATGGCCAGGAAATCGTTGTACGTGGGATTGTTGGAATAGTAACGAATGATCATTTCATCCGGCAGTTTGGCCGCCACGGTCTTCTCCCGCTCCTTGCCCATTTCACCTACCTGCGCCGCCAGCGTAGCAGCGTAAGCCGAGATATACTTTTCATCAATGGTGGGAGCCTGTAACACCTTCCCGCCGATATCGAGGAAGCCGAAGATCTCCTGCTTTCGAACTTTCTCGCCCAGCTCAAACCGCTGCTGCAGCACCGCTTCAGGAGTGGTAGCCGAGGGCGTCTCCCGTTTCAGGATGAACTTGGCGTCCTTCTGCTTGCCCGTCTTAGGGTCGTGGATCAGCTTGTCGTTGCGTTCTTTCATCACCAATTCAAGGGCAAGGAAGACCTTGCCGTCCGGCGTGCGGTCGATCACGTGGAATATCTTGTCCTTGGTGTTCTTCACATCTTTGAACAGCATTTGAATCAGTACGCTGCCTCCCATCATGATGGGCAGCACAGTCAAGCTGATCAAAAAGGCTCTGGTCATGACCGCCGCCTTGAACTCGCGGCGGGCCACAGTGAAAACTTTGTTCATGGAGTGATTGCTTTCCCAAAGTGAAACGATTACGCTCCGACTTGCTCCGTTTGCAGGTTGCCCTGGCCCACGATCCGCATGAAGATGTCCTGCAGCGACGGCTTGGCGATCTCAAAATGGCTCAGCGTACCAGTGTTGCTGACATGCTGCAGGATGCGCTTCACGTCCGCCCCGGCTTGAAGCCTCAGTTCCTGATACTTCCCGAAGTCATCCACGTGGGAAACCCCGGGGATGCTCGTGGTGTTGAGGTCCAGCCCTTTTACCCGGATCGTATCGGAACCATATTGATTCTGAATAGCTTCGAGAGTGCCGTCCAGCACCTTCTTGCCCTGATAGATCATGAAGATGGCATCGCACATCTTCTCCGCCACGCTCATGTCGTGCGTGGAAAAGATCACCGTCGAACCATTCTTCTTGAGATCGAGCACCGCGTCTCGGAGAACTACAGCATTGACCGGGTCAAGCCCGCTGAAAGGTTCATCAAGCAACACCAGTTCCGGTTTGCTGATGACGGTTCCGATGAACTGCACCTTCTGGGCCATGCCCTTGGAAAGCGTCTGCACCTTCTTGGCGGCCCATTCGCTTAAGCCCATCCGTTCGAGCCAGTCGTTGATTTCTTTATCGGTAACCTTGGTGCTCTTCATCTCTGCGAAGAACCGCAACTGATCGCGCACCTTCATCTGCCGGTAGAGGCCGCGCTCTTCAGGCAAATAACTCACACGGTCATTGGCTGCCTCGAACTTCTCGACACCGAGAACTTTCAGATGTCCCGCATCAGGCGCGATGATCCGCATGATCATGCGCATCGTCGTCGTCTTCCCGGATCCATTCGGGCCGATGAAACCATAGATGGAGCCAGCGGGCACGTTGAGAGAGAGGTTATCGACAGCGATATGGGCGCCAAACCGTTTGGTCACCTGATCGATTACGACAGCGGCTTCGGGAGGCATAAAACATCCAGTGAATTGAATCTGTACCTTATTCGTTCGCCGGGCTTGAGTATTGTAGGGCAAGTTGAACAGGCTGCCATCAACAATGGCAGCCTGAAGCGCCAGCGAGGGAGCGCGTGCAGTCGAAAGACGCCCCCTCGTTGGCGATTCAGGCTGTCATGGTAACCCGTTCCCCCCGCCCCACGTTCAAACGTCTGGCTGCATGCCCATTCACCTCAGCCACCTCCAGGTAACCGCTGCTCGATAGCAGCGTAATCAACTCGCCTTGCTGAGCATCTCCATAGGTCTTCACCATCCGATGGATCGTCTCGCTACCAATCCTGATCGAATTGATCCCGCCTGCCAGCAAATCAGCGGCAATGTTGGTGATCAAATTGCCAAAGCGATCAACGAACACGACCTCACCCAGAATCACCCCCTCCTCCCGTCGCACAGTCGGCAGACTCACCCGCTGCCAGAAATCAAGCCGTCGCCCCAACTCTTCCGGTGCAATCCCATTTGCCAATGCCGCCGCCCCCGGAGCGAAGATATCCCGCCCATGAAACGTATGACTGACGACCTCAAGTTGATACGCCCGATTACTCAACACATGCACCACCGGCTCCGTCATCGCCTCGATCAACGTCCACACCCCGTTGTCCGGGCAAAGAATGAATTGCCCATTTATCTGCACACAGATAGGCAGCCGTTCCGTCCCCACGCCCGGATCAACCACCGCCACATGAATCGTCCCCGCTGGATACCACGGCACCACCTCCCGAAGAAAGTAAGCCGCCTGCATCACGTCCTGCGCTGGTATCTCATGACTCAGATCAACAAGATTCACTTCGGAAGACCGACTGAGAATAACCCCCTTCATCACAGAGACATAAGGTGATGAGGTGCCAAAATCGGTCGTCAAAGTAACAAGCGGTGATTTGCGAGCCGGGTCGCGTAAGCGCCCGGAGTGCCCCCCGGAGTCGTCCTCAACACTATCCCCCTCCCAACCCGCAGAACTTGTCACGACTGCCCCCTCATACGACCACACCAAAATCATCCTACTGGAATCCCCTCTCCGAGGCTGTTACGATGGAGCCTGCTCTTATCCCCCAATGCGATCAACATGACCTGGCTACTCTTTCTCCTGTTCATCCCCACCGCCAAACCCGAGCCCCCCGACATCCTCCTGCGCAACGCCACCGTCTACGACGGCTCCAACCTCCCCGGCGTCATCCGCGACGTCGCACTCAAAGGCGACCGCATCCAGGCCGTCGGCCAGAACCTCCAGGCCGGCCCCAACACCGAAGTCATTGATCTCACCGGCCTCATCCTCGCCCCAGGCTTCATCGATCTGCACACCCATAGCGACGATGACATCCTCCATCCCAAACACCGCAACAACCTCAACTACCTTACTCAGGGCGTGACCACCATCGTAACCGGCAACTGTGGCTTCGGCCCGACCGATGTGAAGGACTATTACGCCAAGCTCGATAGGAACAAACCGGGCAGCAATGTCTGTCACCTGATGCCGCACAACGCCCTCAAGAAGCAAGTGATGGGCAACGTCAATCGCCCTGCAACCGCCGATGAGATGCGTAAGATGCTCGATCTGATGGAAGTCGGCATGAAGTCGGGCGCGTGGGGCCTATCGACCGGGCTCTACTACACGCCCGGCTCCTACTCCCAGTTGGATGAATTGGTCGCCCTCGCTGACATCGCCGGCAAGCACAAGGGCATCTATGCCAGCCACATTCGCGATGAGGGCGTCGGCCTGATGGACTCTATCGAGGAAGCCCTCACCATCGGTCAGCGTGCTCAACTACCGGTACATATCTCGCATCTCAAGTCGGATGGGCGAGCACAATGGGGAAGATCGCCGGCACTCCTCTCCCGCCTGCAACTCGCCCGCAAGACTCAACCCGTCACCGCTGATCAGTATCCGTACACCGCTGCCAGCACCTCGCTCCAGGCCGTTGTCATCCCGCCGAAGTACCGTGAAGGCACGTTCAAAGAGATGGTCGCCCGCTTCGACGATCCCAAGATCGGCCCAGCGATGCGCGACGCGGTCAAGCAGCGCATCAAGGATAGCGATGGCGGCAAAGACATCCGCATCGCCCGCTACGGCCCCAAGCCCGCCTGGCAGGGCAAGGACCTTGCTGCCATCGCCAGGCAAGAAAAGCGTGAGCCACTGGAGATCGTTATTGAGATCGAATCGATGGGCGGCGCGCAAATCGTCGACTTCTGCATGAGCGAGGAAGACATGCGCCTAATCGCCCAGCAGGACTTCGTCGCCACCGCCAGCGACGGTGCCGCCAAGTCGCCCGATGATACCGTCCCCCACCCCCGCAACTACGGCACCTTCTCCCGCAAGATCGGCCGCTTGGGCATCGAAGAACGCATGTTCCCTCTCGAACAGGCCATCCGCTCCGCCACCGGGCTACCCGCCGATATCCTTCACCTGAAAGACCGAGGCTACCTCAAGCCCGGCTACTTCGCCGACCTGGTCGCCTTCGATCCGGAGAAGTTCCGAGATAAAGCCAGTTACGAAAAGCCCCACCAATACTCCACGGGAGTGATCTACCTCTTCGTCAACGGCATCCCCACCATCGAAAAAGGCCAATTCACTAACAGGCTCAACGGCCGCGCCCTGCGGATGAACGACGGACGATGATGATACGCACCATCACCATGACAGCCTGAAGTGCCAGCGAGGGGCGCGTGCGATCGCACGGTTCACCCTCGCTAACGCGTCGGGCTGTCATCAATCCCAGAATTCCATTGCATCCCACCGACTCTCCCGGTACTGTGCCTTCACCCCAAGGAGATTCTCATGAAATTCCTCACCCGATTGAGTTTATCCCTCCTGCTGATCATTCCAGTTGCCCTGATCGCTCAGGATCTCTCCAAACAGACCTTCACGAAGTTCACTTCCAAGGAAGGCAAGTTCAATGTCTTGTTTCCCGGCAAGCCCCAGGAACAGAAGCAGACCAAGTCCACCGAACTCGGTGATATCCAAATCAAGATGTTCATCGTACCCATCGGCAATGATTCGGCATTCTTCGTCAGCTTCAACGATAATCCCGAGGCATTGAAGAACAGCGACCCTATGCAAATGCTTGAAGGCGCCCGCAACGGCGTCCAAGGCAAGGAAGGCGAACTCGTCAGCGATGAAGCGATCAAGTTCGGCCCTGATAAACTGCCGGGACGCAGGTTCCTGATCAAGAAGCCGGGCGGCACCTATGTGAGAAGCATGGTCATCCTGAATGGGTTGCGGCTCTATCAGGTCATGGTGATCGGCAAAAAGGAATTCGTCGAAGCCAAGGAAGTCGACAAGTTCTACAAGTCCTTCGAGCTGACGAAATAGCCAGCCAATGCTTCCGATACTTAGCCAACAACGTACGAGATTTCAATGAAGCCTATCTTCCGACTTTGTTTCACTCTGCTGCTGATCATGTCGGCTACTCTTCTTGCCCAGGATCTGTCCAAGAAGACCTTCGAGAAGTTCACTTCCAAAGATGGAAAGTTCAGCGCCTCGTTCCCGGGTAAACCATTGGTACGGAAGGAGACTAAGTCCAGCGAACTCGGCGATATCCAGACCAACTTATTCTTTGTGCCCATCGGTAATCATTCGACATTCTATATCACAGTCACGGATAAACCCGAAGCATGGAAGAACACCGATCCAGTGGAATTGCTCGAACGCGCCCGCAACGGCGTCAAGGGAAAGGATGGTGAAATCGTCACTGATGAAGGGATCAAGTTCGGCCCTGATAAATTGCCCGGACGGCGGTTCCTCATCATGAAGACGGAGGTGACCTATGTCAAGAACATCATAGTCCTCAAAGGGTTACGGCTCTACCAGGTCGCTGTACAAGGCAAGAGGGAATTTGTCGAATCTAAGGAAGTCGACAAGTTCTTCGAGTCCTTCGAATTGACTAAGTAACTAGCTGCTGTCCTCGCGCTGACTGGTAACGGAAGTCGCCAGACTTCCGAATAGGATCGAAACGGTACTCTTTGCGAGTTCCGCTATTTTGATGTGGATTCTGGAGTCGTCTGAAATGTCTCTATGGGCTGCTGAGGTCTTCAGGCAAAACCTTGATCCCCTCAACAGCCCATGGCTTTCCACCATCCTGGCTGCGCTGCCCGTCGTCGCGCTCTTCGTGTTCCTCGTTCCCATGCGCTGGTTGGCACCCAAGGCGGCGCTCGGCGGGGCCATCCTTGCCATCCTTGTCGCCATCTTCGTCTTCAACATGCCGACCAATAAGGCCTTTGCCGCCATGGCCTATGGCATGGCATTTGGCCTCATGCCCGTCGGCTGGAACATCCTCTGTGCGATGTTCCTCTACAACATCACCGTCGAGACCGGCCAGTTCGCCATCATCCGCCGTTCGGTGGCGAGCGTCTCCCCCGATGTCCGCATCCAGGCTATCCTCGTCGGCTTCTGCTTCGGCGCCTTTCTCGAAGGCGCTGCCGGCGGAGGCACCCCCGTCGCCATCTGTGCCGCCATCATGGTCGGCCTCGGCTTCAAGCCCTTCCAGGCCGCCATCCTCTGCCTCATCGCCAACACCAGTCCCGTCGCTTACGGCGGTCTCGGCTCGCCTCTCATCGTCCTTGGCGGCGTCACCGGCATGAACACCGACATGCTTTCCGTTATGGCTGGCTTCCAACTTCCCCTCTTCTCGCTCCTCATCCCCATTTGGATGGTCAAATGTATGGCCACCTGGAAGCAAACCTGGGAAGTCATGCCCGCGTTACTGGTCGCCGGCGGCAGTTTTGCCGTCTTCCAGTTCACCTTTGCCACCATTCACTACTGGGTGCCCAGCGTCGTGCTCTACAACATGACCGACATCGGCGGCGGCATCTTCGCACTGCTCACTACTTCCTTCTTCCTCCGGTACTGGAAACCGAAGAACATCCTCGTCTACGAATTGCCCAAGATCAATGCCATCAGCGCCGATCTGGAGTGGTCTGAAACTGCCCCTTTGACTTTAAGGCGCGTCGTTACCGCCTGGTCGCCCTACGTGCTGATGTCGGTGGCCCTCTTCTCCGCAGGGCTTTTACGGCAGACCGAGATCCGCAACACGCCCAAGATCGTTCACTTCGCCGGGCCATTCCAGTCCAGCTACATCTTTCCCGTGCCTTATCTTTATGAAAGCGTCTATCGGGACCAGAAGCTGCAACTCAAAGACAAGCCGGAAGCCCCGGAGTCGGCGTCATATGAACTCAGTTGGGCGACGGCGGCTGGTACAGCGGTCTTGCTGGCTGCCTTGGTCTCCATTGCCATGCTGCGCATGAACCGACAGCAGGTCTGGAATGTAGTCAAGAAAACCGTCTGGCAGATGCGCATTCCCATCCCCACCATTGCGCTCATGCTTGGCCTCAGCTATGTCACACGTTTCTCCGGCATGGACGCCAGCCTGGGCTTCGCTTTTGCAGGCACCGGCGTGATGTACCCCTTCTTCGCCGCCATCCTCGGTTGGCTCGGCGTCTTTCTCACCGGCACCGATGCCGGTAGCAATGCCCTTTTTGGGAGTCTACAGAAGATCGCCGCCACCACGGTCTACCAGGAACACGGCCTCGCCTTTGGCGGCATGAGTCTCGATCAGGCCCAGACCCTCATCTGCACCACCAACAGCACCGGCGGCGTGATGGGAAAGATGATCGATGCCCAAAGCATCTGCGTCTCCACCGCCGCCACTAATCAGATTGGCAGAGAAGCTGACATCTTCAAGTCGGTCGTCTGGCACAGTATCGTGCTCGCCTGTCTCATCGGCATCCTCGCCCTGCTGCAAGCCTATGTCTGGCCTTTCCAGGCGATGGTGCCCAAATAGCCGCTACTTCTTGATCATCGGCAGCGCATCCCAGGCCTTTTGAAACTCATTCTTGTTCTTGAACTTGCCTTCGGTCACCTGCTGCGTCAATGCTTTCACTTTCGTAGTCTGTTCCTTCAGCTTAGCCAGTCTCGCCTTCTGATCTGTCTGCGCCTGGGCATTGTCAGCGACCTTCCACCAGCTTCCTTCGGTGACAGCATCGAGGAAAACTTCTTGGGCTGCTTCCTTGGGCGTGTCGCTGCCTGGAGCATCCAGCATCGTAAACTCTATGACTTTGATCTTCGCTTTGCCGTCCGTAGTGTTGGTGACTTCGACGATGTCGAAGCGTTTATTCGTCGGGAACAGATAGGCGTTCAGTCGAGAGGCCTCGTTCTCGTTGAGAACCGCCAGCACTTCATCGTCGGCAAACCGCCCCTCGACTTCCGCCAGCAAAGCCTGGTAAGCCGTCCTGAGTTCCCGGTTGCTCTGATAGAGCTCCTCGAGTTGCTTCCGTTGCGGCCCTGGCTGTATGGCCTGGTACTCTTCGAAGCTCAGTATTCGGTTTGCCTGTTCCAGAAGCATCACCGCTTCATGCGGCGAAGATGCCCTGTTGGCATTAGGCAGGGCCCCAGATGTTCCACTGGAAGGCGCAGCCATGCCCATCGACTTCTTCAACTGATTGAAGTTGTTCGCCATCGCAATGTCAGCCTGCAACTTGCTCAGCTCCCCTCTCAATTGGTTCAACTGGTTCTGGACCTGGAACACATCGGAGCCGTAGCGGGACGAACGATCCACGAAATGATCCATCATCTTGGTCAGGTGCAGCAGGATCGCGGCAGAGCTCAACACCAGTGAAGCGATAATGATCGCCCAAACGCCGACAGAAAGTTGTTTGGTAGGGGATTCGTTACTCATGGGAACGGACTCCATGGATCATGACGGACAGATGAGTTTAACCTTAACAGGACAGGAATGCATGGTATAATCGCTGTCTTTTGCCCGAAGGGCATACGGCGAATAGCCCAGGGTTGCCGTAGCGAGCGGAGCGATGCATAGGCTACCCTGGGTATGAAGTCGGAATGTTGTATTAATGCTCTGAAAGAGCTTCGGAACGATTGTATAGTTCCGGTCGCCCTTCAGGCGACAGCCATCATTATTGATTCAAACCCAGGGTAGCGAGGAATACCTCGCAACCCTGGGCTATTCGCCGTATGCCCGTTGGGCAAAAGACAGGCATGATGGTCTACTACTGAAAGAAGTGTAGACACCTCTGGATTTTAGGTAATGGAGACATTTGCTAGGCAGGCTGCCCCAGTCCTCGTCTCCTTCGCCCGCGCGAAAAACAACGGCGGCACGAACAGCACACCCGCCATCACCAGGATCGATACATCGCCGGAGACATCGTTCGAGGCATATTCAATGATCGGCTGACGTTTGACGATGTTTGGCTGAGCATCTTTGCTGAAATAGACATCGCCGGGAGCGAGAGTGTAGGGCCAGTTGTCTTCGTATTCGGTGAGATAGAACTTGGCAGGACCTGTCTCGGCGGGGAGCTTCAATTGTTCCAGCACCTTGGTTCGTGCTTCAGGCTTCATCGGCCCGGCCCAGGCGACCTTGCCTGACCAAGCAGGGTCTTTCACGCTGGCAGCATAGTTACCGTGGAAACTGGTATCAGCCAGGACGTAGATACGGAGCAGGCGATTTTTCTGATTCAGCTTGGTGCCCATGTCGCCGTAGGCAGGTTCACGGTAGGGGAAGAGGGGTTTCTCGGTCTTGAAGCTCATCCGCAGGGCGGAGGCTTCGACGAGTTTCTTGTTAGCCTCGGCTTTGTCTTTGACGGCGACCTTGAGGGCTGTGAACTTCCAGCCCTGATCGATGTAGGGTTGAGCCCAGGCGGCCAACTCGGTGGTGTAGGCGTAGCCATGGTCTTTCAGCCAGGTGGTCAGAGCGCTGGAGGACTTCGCTTCGAGAACGACTGCCTGGAAGCCGGCGACTTGCTTTTCTTGGAGTACGATCACAGCAGACTTGCCTGTGGTCGCCATGACAACCGATTTGGCGTCGCTACAGCCACACCCCATGCCTCCACCGGCATGAGCTTTATAGATGATTTCCGGCTCGGTTAACTTCTTCAGCGTATCAAACGCCTCGTTTCCCGATTCGCTCAACTCCGGTTCGCTGGGCGAGGGGATGATGAAACCAAAGTCCTGATCCTCTGCGGCGAAGGATGCCTTGCGGATGAAGTGCTGTTTCTGTTGAGCCGCATCCCAGAGGATGATGACCGTTTGATCTGCATTCATGATCGGTTTGCCGCTACGCCCCACCGGGCAGCAGGCTTGGAGTTGAGCAGCCAGCAGGATGGTGGCGAAAGAGGCCGACAGGAGTAGCGGTTTCATATCGATGGCTCCCTGGGGTATGAAGGTAAGATGTTGACGGGCTTGATTTATTCCGAACCATCAGACGCAATATTCGGTTGCGATGTATTGTCTGGCTGCTCCCCTTACCAAGGGGAGTTTGGGTGGGGTTCTTTCATGAGACCTAACCCTCTCTAACTCCCCCTTGGTAAGGGGGAGAACCAGACGAGTCCTCTCAACACATCTACCCCTTCGCAAAGGCCGGGATCAACCGTTCCCCCACTTTCCAGTAGGGCACCCAGGCGATGCCGAAGTTGACGACCTTGATGTCGGTCTTCTTGGCGGCGAGTTTGATCTCCTTCAGTTCTTCGAACGCCTTCGCCTTCCACTTCTCGGCGATCTCGCCGACCTTCTCGGTGAGTTCACGCAGTTCCTTCGAGGCTGCGTCATACTCGCCCTTGGCATCGTAATAGCGTTTGCCAGCTTCCGCCTTCTGAGCTTCCTGCTGGTTGCTCTTGTTCCAGTTGAAGAGCTGACCGAGTAGTGAAGTCCCCTGCTGGGCCATCTGGTTGTAGTCCTGTTTCGCCTTTTCCATCTCGGCGGCGGACTTCTTGGTCTTGGCTTCTTTGTCGGCCTTCTTGGCTACCATGTCGCCCATTTCCTTTTCCGCTTCCTCCTGCGCGGTCTTTTTGCAGCGTTCGAGGAAATCTTCGTGGCTTTCGCCGTCTTCGCTGGTGAGGCTCAGGCTCTTGTTGTTGTAAACGGTGTGGTTGGCGTTGCTGTAGACGAAGTCGACGAACTCCTTCGACAAATCCTTCATTCGCTTCACATCGTTGAGGCCCTTGGGCAGATCGAGCCAGGCGGCATCGCCTGCATCGGGGGCGGTGACGAAACCATCAGCGACGGCCTGGGCTTCACCCCATGCGGTAGCCATGCCGGCAGCAGGGGCTTCAGCTATCAGTCGATAGGTTTTATCTACGACAACGCCGGCTCGGGCATTGGTCATGGCGGCTTCGCCCACACCCAGTAGATAAGGCTGATAGACAAGCTTGCTCGGTGCTGATTGACCCGGCGTGGCCGCAATGGGTAGCGCCTTCAAATAATATTGCGAGACACCAGTGTTGAGAATGGGAGCGGAGGTAGCCGTTTCAGCGGCAGCAGCCGGGGGCCGTTGTGCCTGGATGTCGCGCTTGAAGTCAGCTTCTTCGGCCTGCTTTTTGGGGATGAGTTTCCCGCCACAGTCGCCACAGAACTTAGTGGAAGGCGGCAGGGTACCGGCGGGGCAACTACCTTCGGCACAGCCACCTTCTTTGGTGAGGGTGATGGTGCTCTTCTTCGGTTCGCTGCCTGCTTCGGGTGCCTCATCTTTGAGAGCGGCGGGTGGTAACTTCTTGAGTTGCTCCCGCGTCATGGGGCCGGCGAGGTAGCTGAGCGCCAGCGGGTCTGGAAGATGTGCTGCTTGCTGTCGTGGATGCAGTTCATCAGGAAGACACGGTTGCCCAGCGACGAGATGGTCTTGTCGAGCTTGTCTTTATCAGCGATGGTGCCCGCGGCGTTGGCAGCACCTTGCAAGCCTTCGAGCAGCCGGGCCTTGTCTCGTTCGGTCTGCAACTTGCCGACGAACCAGGTGCCGGCGTTGGTAAGGGCCTTGTAATCGAGATCGACCGGGTTCTGGGTAGCGAGCAAGACGCCGACACCGAACGCACGGGCCTGCTTAAGGAGAGTGAGGAACGGCTGCTTGCTCGGTGGATTGCCGGGATGGGGAGGCAGGTAGCCAAACACTTCATCGACATAGAGGATGGCCCGCAGGCTGTTGGTGCCCGACTGGCTGCGTGTCCAGCTAAGGAACTCCGAGAGCAGCAGCGTGAGGAAAAACATTCGCTGCGATTCTTCGAGGTGGGCCAGATAGAAGATGTTCTGCCTCGGCTTGCCATCGGGAGAGCGCAGCATCTTGTTGAAGTCGAGCCCTTCACCCATGATCCAAGTGGAGAAGCTGGGCGAGGCGAGGATGTTGTTGAAGCCACAGCCAGCTTGAGGCGTTCCGCCTGAGGGAAGAAGGTATCGACTTCGAAGGCGCCGATGCGGGAGATGGGCGGGTCCTGAATCTGGGTGATGACCTTGGTCAGGTCCATGTCCTGCCCTTTGCTCCACGCATTGAGGAGCAGGTTGGCGACGAGGATATGCTCCTTTGATTGAAGCGGGTCGCCGCTGATCTTGGTCAGACCGAGAAGCTCGCGGTCGTGGTCGATTCGACTCGTTCGTTCAGTTCTTCCCGGTCGAGCTTGCCCTTGGGGGCGGAGAAACTCTGGAGGATGGAGACGGGCCTGGCCACTTCGCTGCCGGGGGTGTAGATGCGCCACTCGGCACAGTCTTTGAGTCGCTGGATACGTTCTGGCTTCTGATACCAGCTTTCGAGGCCGTTCTTCCATTGCTCGGCGGTCTTGTCAGCCATCTCGTCGAGAGTCAGCTTCTTCCGCTTGGCTACTTCGGGGTCGAGCCAGGGTTTGAAGTCGTCGGGTTTGAGTTCGGGGAATTGCAGGAAGAGGTTGGTGAGATCGCCCTTGAGATCGACGATGATGCAGGGGATGCTGTCGAGGGCAGCCTCTTCGAGCAGCGAGATGCAGAGGCCGGTCTTACCGGAACCGGTCATGCCGACGACAACGCCGTGGGTGGTGAGCCAGTGGGCATCGTACATGACAGGGTCAGCCATCTCTTTGGTCTTGAGATCATAGTCCCGGCCCAGGTAGAAACAGGCGGGGGGATCGATATCGATGGCGGGCTTGGTGTCGGTCTGAGCTTCGGTTTTAGCGGGCATGGTTCACAGGTTCTGGATGATGAGGGCGTTTAAGAACACCTTAGCATAGAGATGACGAAAAGCGATGGGGAAAATGAAGGTTGCAGAGCCGGAAGCGCCAGCGACGGTGTGCATGGCGATTGCCCGCGTCTCCCTCGCTGCGCTCAGACTCTTTTGTTATGCTAAATCTGTCATCTTCACAGGAACTATTGATGCTCACCGAACACGAAACGCTGATCCGAGTGAGGTACGCCGAGACCGACCGGATGGGCTTCCTGCACCATGCCCAGTACTTCGTCTACTTCGAAGAAGGCCGCACCGAACTGCTGCGGGCCCAGGGGAAGACCTACAAAGCCATCGAAGACAAGGGCTTCTTCCTGGTCATCGCCAAGATCGAGTGCAAGTTCCGCATGCCGATTCATTATGATGACCAGATTCGGCTGAAGACGATCCTGCATCGCATCACGCCGGTGAGGATTGAGCATCGATACGAAGTGTACCGGGGCGAGACGCTGTGTGCGGAGGGGACTTCGACGTTAGCGTGCGTGGATGCCAAGGGGAAGTTGCAGGGGCTGCCGGAGGAGTTGTTGGAGGAACAAAAATAAGGGATACAGTTCTTTCTCAGGATGGTGTAGAATATCTCTACTATGAGGGAATCCTATGACTGATGCCAACTATGGATTGTTAGACCGTATATTCAACGGCAAGTCGGCGCAGCCGCTGAGCAAAGACACATCCACATACTTGTTGTCGCTTGAATTTCCGAAGCAAGACATCGATCGGACGAATGAACTGCTTGCCAAGAATCGCCAGGATGCGTTGACCTTCGATGAGAAGAATGAGTTGTCTCACTTGATCGATGTCAACTACTTTCTCGCCGCACTCAAGTCAAAAGCCCGTTTGGCCCTGAAGCAAGGGCACTAATCCATGCGCAAGAGCCTTGAGCAGTTGATAAAAGATCGGGCAAGACATTGCTGTGAATATTGCCTTCTCCCTGATTCTGACGAGGTCAAGGCCTTTCAGATTGATCACATCATAGCAGAAAAACATCGAGGTTTGACTGTTCCTGAGAATCTTGCTTACTCCTGTCCATCGTGCAATTGGTTCAAAGGCTCGAATATCGCAGGGTTTGATCCGGATCGTGCTGATCAAGTGCCAATATTGCTTTTCAATCCTCGGCGTGATGTTTGGAATGAACATTTCGTAGTTCAAGGCGCACACATCCAGGGGAAGACAGCAACTGGAAGGGCGACTGTGTTTGTTCTTCGTATGAACAGTGAAAATCCGTTGATAATAAGATCCAGTCTCCTTGAAGAAGGCCTCTATCCCCCTCCCCACTACCAACCCTAGCCCATGTCCCTCTCCGACCTCAGCATTCGTAACCCCGTCTTCGCCGTCATGCTGGCGGCGGCGATGATCGTCTTTGGCTGGCTCGGCTACCGGGAGATGGGCGTCAGCCAGTTTCCGGAGATCGACTTTCCGGTTATCAGCATCACCATCACTCGTGAGGCGGCCAGCCCGGATATTATGGATGGCGATGTGACCAGCTTCGTCGAGGAAGCGGTGGCCGGTGTCGAAGGGGTAGACTATGTGATGTCCCGGTCGCTGGAAGGCACCAGCCTGGTGACGATCTTCTTCCGGCTCGATCGCAGCATCGATGTGGCCATGCAGGATGTCAGCAACGCCATCTCGGCTGCCCGGCGGAAGCTGCCTCAGGACATCGATCCGCCAGTCATCGCCAAGGTGAACCCGAACGACTTGCCGATCATGTGGCTGGCTCTCTCCGGCCCGGTGCCGTTGCATGTCATCAGCGACTTTGCCGAGAAGGGCTTCAAGGAACGGCTGGCGACCATTCACGGTGTCGGCGGCGTGCAGTTCGGCGGGCTGCAATCACGCAACATCCGCATCTGGCTCGATGCGGAGAAGCTTGCCAGCTACAACCTCGCCGTCGATGAGGTGCTTGATTCGCTCAAACGACAACATGCCGAGTTGCCCGCAGGCTACCTGCAATCGAGGCTGGTCGAACTCAACGTCCGCACGATGGGTGAAGCCTATTCGCTGAAGGAACTGGAGAATCTGGTCATCGCCCAGAAAGATGGCCAGCCCATCCATCTGAACAACGTCGCCGTTGTCGAAGATGGCATGGAGGACAAGCGCAGCCTGGCCCGGTTCAACCGCATGCCTGCAGTGGCGGTCGGGGTTCGCAAGGCGGTGGGTGGCAACCTCGTCTCGGTGTGCGAGAACGTCAAGAATGCTCTACCCGAACTTCGGAAGTTGCTTCCTCCCGGGGTAAAGCTCGATATCCCGGTCGATTACTCGATCTTCGTTCGGGAGAATGTTGCTGAACTGCAACTGACCCTCGTTCTGGGCATCCTTTTGACCGCTGTCGTCTGTTTCCTTTTCCTCGGTTCGCTCGGGACGACGATCAACATCTGTCTATCGATTCCCACCTCGCTGCTGGGAACCTTCTTCTTCATTCGTTATGGCGTCAAGATGCTGGGCATGGAGCCGTTCACGATCAACCTCATGACGCTACTGGGCCTCTCCCTCTCAGTCGGTGTCGTCGTCGATGACGCGATCCTGGTGCTGGAGAACATCTACCGGCACCGTGAGAAGCGCAAGGGAAAGACGAAGGCTGAAGACGACATCGAACGCAAGAAGGCTGCCCTTTATCGTGCGCGGGAAATCACCTTCGCCGCCCTGGCTGCCACTCTCTCCATCGTTGCTATCTTCCTCCCCGTCGCCTTCATGAAAGGCACCATCGGCAAATTCTTCTTCCAGTTCGGTGTGACGGTCAGCGTGGCGGTGCTGCTTTCACTCGTCTGTTCATTGACGATGACGCCGATGTTGTGTGCCTTATTTCTCAACGTCAAAGACAAGTACGCCAAGCGGCCACGACCGTCTAAGTGGAACCTCGCTATTGTGGCGGGGTTACTTGCCATCCTCATCGGCACCGGCCTGCGCCTCTTCGCCAAGCCGGGCACTATTGCCGAACCGGCGGGATGGTGGTTACTCAATGGCATACAGCATCTCTTGAACTGGCTGCATCTTCCCGGAGCGGGCTTGTTCATTCCTCTCGGCGTGGATCGCGCACATCTCATCGCCCTCTGGGCCGGTCAGTTGATTGGCGAGTTTCTTCTCATTGGCCTCTTCGTTCGCTATGCCACCACGGTCTACTGGGCGATTGATCGCTTCGTCATCAGCCTGTTCATCCTTCGCCCGGTTGATGCGTTTCTGCACTGGCTCTCCCGGGCTTATGGCGAATCACTCCGTTGGGCACTTGCAGCCTGGCCGATCATCTTGGCCATCAGTGGTGGCCTGGTCCTCATCGCCGGCTGGATGATCTACGCCAATGTGCTGGGCACCGAACTGGTTCCGAGCGAAGATCAAAGCCGTTTCATCGTCCGCATCATCTGTCCGGTCGGAGCCAGCATCAGCCAGGTCGATCAACTTCTTCAGGAATGCGAAGGTATTCTCGTCAATCAGCCCGAAGTGCTGGGCCTGCTCACCACAGTCGCCACCGAGCCGGGTCAGCTCATGAACGAAGCTGACATCTTCGTGCAGCTCTATCCCCATGATGAACGGAAACTGAATCAGAAACAGATCATTGCTCAGGTGCGCGAGGCTCTGGATCAGGTGCGGGATGTCCGCATCGTCGTCCGTGATCTTTCCACCGAAGGCTTCACTGCTCAGAGTGGCGATCCAATCGACTTTGCCCTTCAAGGCGACTGGGTGAAACTCCCCGGCAAAGCGAGGCAGATCATGGACGAGATGCGTGCCACCGGCCTCGTACAGGATGTCGATTGCGATTATCGTCCCGGCATGACCGAGCTACAGATCGTCCCCAACCGCAACAAGCTCTCCATCGTGCAAATCCCAGCCCAGAAGGTCGCAGACAGCATCAGCCTGCTCGTCGGCGGCCAGCGTGTCGCCAAGTTCACTGACCGGGGCAGACGCTACGATGTCCGCGCCCGGCTCCAGTCTATCCAGCGCGCCTCGCCCGATCAGATCAATCCGCTCCTCATCCGTGCCGGCGGCAATCGCCTGGTTCCACTCGTCGATCTGATCGATAAGCAGACCATCGCCACGCTGCCGGTCATTCACCGCTTCGCCTATCAGCGCAAGATCGAGATCACCGCCAGCCCCGCGCCCGGTGTCTCGCAGGGCGACGCGCTCGAAGCCTGCCGGGCGATCATGCTCAAACACCTTCCGCCTGAGGAAGGGCATGTCGTCGAGCTCGGCAACTCGCTGGCCATGCGGGAAACGATCCGCAGCCTCGTCTTTGCTCTGATCCTCGGCATCATGGTCGCCTACATGATTCTCGGTGTGCAGTTCGCCTCGTTCGTCCACCCGCTCACGGTGCTGCTGGCTATGCCCTTCGCCGTCACTGGAGCCTTCGTCACCCTCTGGTGGGGCGGCGATACGCTTAACATGATGAGCATGATCGGCCTGGTGCTTCTCATGGGATTGGTGAAGAAGAACTCCATCATCCTTGTTGATTACACCAACCAGGTGCGTGAAGGCAAAGCTGATGAATTGACCCAGGGCGACGAGAAACCCAAAGATGAAGTCGAAGGGATGCTTTCTCCCCGCTTCGTGATGACACCGAGCGAAGCCGTACTGAAAGCCTGCCCTATCCGTCTGCGACCAATCTTAATGACCAGCATCGCCACCGTCGCCGGCGCCATCCCCGCCGCCTTCGGCCTCGGCTCCGGCGCCGAGACCCGCGCCCCGATGGCTAAGGCCATCATCGGCGGCATCATGCTCTCCACGCTCGTCACCCTCTATCTGGTGCCTGTGTTCTATGTGCTGGTCGAACGTCTACGCACCGGAGCGGGGAAGATGGTATCAAAGTAGGGCACGCTGTGCGTGCCTCTCAACAGCTCTGTCTCTTCCCTATAAATCCCCATCGTAAGCACGTCAAGCGACTGAGCGGCACGCACAGCGTGCCCTACGAGTATTTCCCTACTCCGCCGTGTTCTTCTTGTTAATATCCTGGCTGGCAGCCACCCTTAATATCGACATCATGTTCCGCTTGTAAGCTTCCACGCCGGGCTGCCCATAGGGGTTGATCCCCATCAACTTGCCTTCCACCACTGTCGCCAGCATCAGCATCTGCATCAACTGCCCGATGTTGTACTCCGACAGTGTCGGCAGCGTGATCTCACATGTCGGCCGAGCCACCTCAGCATAGGCGGCATTCGTCCCCTGGTTGGCCGCCTGCATCAGGTTGAGATAACTCCGCCGGCTGAACTCGTTGAGGCCGTCTTCATTACGATCCGACATACCGATCGAGATCGGCCCTGCCTTGGGCGTCTTCACGGTCACGTTGATGATGAGCTTGTCCCGCTTGCCTTCTTGGAACTGCTGCCCACGAGAGTGCAGATCACGAGTCATCACCGAAGTCAGCGGCGTCGCCCCCCGGCCTTGTTTACCGAGGCTCTCCGCCATCAGTTGATCGTACCACATGCCGAGCGCTTCGAGCTTCTTCGACCAGACCGCCATCACCCGCACCGACTTAGACCTCTCCTCGGTCATCAGATGACAGACCGCCGCAAACTGCAGCACCAGGTTACGCTCGAACGGCTCCTCAAGGAAGTTGCGGGTGATACTCGACGCCCCCTGAAGCAACGCACGAATATCCAACCCCATCAGCCCGGCCGGAAGCAACCCGACCGCCGAGAAGATCGAAAAACGGCCTCCGACACGATCAGGGATAGTGAAGATTTCATCGTCGCTGTACCCCTGCGATTTCATCAGCTTGCGTAGAGGCGAATCGCCGGGGCCGGTGACCGGGATCATCAACGTCTTGGCCAGTTCCGACTTCGGTCCATAGAGTTCAGCCGCCTCCTTGCGAAAGACCCGCAGCGCCGCAGCCGTCTCTATCGTCTTGCCGCTCTTGCTGATCACCACCGTCGCCCAGCGATCCTGTTGACTGTCCGGCGACAGGCATGTCGTCTGGAAGAGTTCCAGCAACTCCTGTAACCCATCGTTATCGACATTGTTCCCCTCGAAATAAAATCGGGGGATGCCGAGCCGAGTCTCAAAGGGCAGTTCGTTGTGGTACAGGTTCCGCAGCGCCTCAAAGAGCGCCTTGGCTCCCATGTACGAACCGCCGATGCCAAGGATGAGGATGCGGTCGCACTGCTCGCGCAGCCTCGATGCCACCGCCTGGATGCGGCCCAGTTCGCTCTTCTCCTTGTTCTTGCGTAGTTCGCCGAGCAGCTTGTCGGGCAAATCGATGAAGCCGCTATCGAGCGGCTTGGTCTGGCTGGAAACCTCTATGAGTTCCCGCTCACTCGCTACCTGCCCCTTCATCTGCATCATCACCGGCATGATGGCCTTGAGCCGGGCCGGTGTCAGGAACTGCTGGTTCTGCATTTCGACCAGCGGCTTCCACTCATCTTCAGGCCGTGGCTGATTGAGCAAGCCCTGATAATTGAACGAGATCGTCTCGTCGGGTAACTGCATTTCTCATGTCCCTGGGGAAAGACGAGACTGTTAAACACTCTACAGCTGTGGCAGGGTCATGCATGTACTCATGCATGACCCTGCGAAACTGCTGAGCTATTGCACATCCAGCAGGGTCATTCGGAGTACCGAATAACCCTGCCACACATATTTCATCTGCCAAGCAGGGCTGGGCACTCACAAGCATAGCTCTTATTGTGAACCTGTGTCGTCTCTTTTTTACCTAGAGTTCCAGACAGCATGCACCAGCACGACCTGATTCGCAGCCTTCGAGAAAAGTCATCCAGCAAAATAGTCCTCGTCGTGGCTGACGGCCTGGGCGGATTGCCCCTGGAACCGGGTGGCAGCACCGAACTGGAGTCCGCCTCCACCCCCCACTTAGACGAAGCAGCCCGGCTCGGCGTGTGTGGCCTCAGCACCCCCGTTCTGCCCGGCATCACCCCCGGCAGCGGCCCCGGCCACCTCGCTCTCTTCGGCTACGATCCTTTGGAACACCAGATTGGCCGTGGCGTGCTCGAAGCGCTGGGCATCAACTTTGCCGTCGGCCCCAAGGATGTCGCCATCCGGGGTAACTTTGTCACCGTCGATGCGGAAGGTTTGATCAGCGACCGCCGGGCGGGACGACCCACCACCGAACGCTGCGTCGCCATGTGCAAGAAGATGAGCACGATCAAAATCCCCGGCGTCGAGATCTTCGTCGAGCCGGTCAAGGAACACCGTTTCGTTCTCGTCCTGCGTGCCGCCGGGCTGGGTGATAAGGTCAACGATACCGATCCCCAGGCGGTCGGTGTCAAGCCCCTCGAAGCCAAGGGCCAGGATGCTGCCTCCAAGAAAACCGCTGACCTGGTGAACAAGTTCATCGAAGCAGCCGGGAAGGTTCTTTCCGGCGATGCCCCCACCAACATGGTCACTCTCCGTGGCTTCGCCAAGCTCCCCGCCATCCCCACCATGGAAGATGTCTACGGCCTGCGTGCCTGTGCCATCGCCGTCTACCCGATGTACAAAGGCCTCGCCCGCCTCGTCAACATGACCATCTCCGATTGTGGCAACACCCTCGCCGAGCAGGTCAACACGCTGGAGAAGCTCTGGGATCAGTACGACTTCTTCTTCCTGCACTACAAGTACACCGACAGCACCGGCGAAGATGGCAACTTCGACGCCAAGGTGAAAGCCATCGAAGCCCTCGATGCTGAGATTCCGAGAATGCGAGCGCTGAAGCCCGATGTCTTCATCGTCACCGGCGACCACAGTACGCCGAGCAAGATGAAGAGCCACTCCTGGCACCCCGTGCCGACGCTGCTCGCCGCCGACACCTGCCGTACCGACGCCGTCACCGCCTTCAGCGAAGCCGCCTGCCTCTTCGGCGGCCTCGGCCACTTCCAGGCGAAACACCTGATGCTGCTAGCGATGGCCCATGCCAACCGCTTCGGCAAGTACGGAGCGTAAGGACGCAATGCCATGACAGCCTGAAGCGCAAGCGAGGGGCGCGTGCAATCGCAAGGCCCCCCTCGCTAACGCTTCAGGCTGCCATGGTGATGGCACCTATACTACGCTTCAACTGAGGAAGCACCCATGCCCCAACCACCACCCACACCCTTCCGCATCGAGGCCTTCCGCCTCAAACCGAGTCAAGACCTATCCCTCGAAATCAAACGCTTCGTCGAAAGCAAACACATCGAAGCCGGCGTGCTCCTGAGCGGTGTGGGCAGTCTGAAGAAAGCCGTCATCCGCTATGCTGATCAACCGGCAGTGCGCCACCATCGAGCGAAAAATGGAGATCGTTTCCCTCAACGGCACCGTTTCGATGCATGGCAGCCACATCCATCTAGCCGTCTCACTCGGCACCGGCGAATGCCTCGGCGGCCATCTCCTCGAAGGCTGCCTCGTCTACACTACGGCAGAGATCGTTCTCGGCGTCATGAACGACATGCGATTCGTAAGACAGCCCTGTGCTGAGTCAGGGTTCAAGGAACTGGTGGTCGAACGACGGTGAAGTAAGAAGAGCCACGCAAAGCCTATGCATTAATCGAACGGACTATTACCATCCAACTCCTCGCTACCCTGCCAGGTAATGAATGGCCAGAGTTGTTTCATGTCGAATGGCTGATGCCTGCCACTTCTCACAGTCCCATCGGCAAACAGGTATTTGATTCTATTGCCTTCACCCGGACCTCCTTTTCCACCAAGCAGCCAGCCAGTAAGAGGTGCAGGAAACCGATTCACTGGAGGCCCTACTAAGAGTGGCAGATCCTTCTGAACCTGCAAGTCCGCTGGCGAAGTCCAGGGCACCGGAGTCAGCGGTGCAATCGCCGCTATTACCGTATTCGACAGCCCATCCTTCTTGGCAGCTTCCGTCAGACTTCGCTGCTTCCCGATCTCAAAGAGAGTCTCCGGACCTACAAGCAGTTGAAAGTAGGTGTACCCCGCCGGAGCTTCCCGGCCATATTTAGGCATCCGGTAGCAGTCCGGCATCAACGGCAGAAGAGTGATGTTGTGCGCACTATCCCACGGCTCATCGAGATGAAATCGCTGATATAGTTCTTCCTTGCCCAAATAGGGCAGCAGATGCACCCGCCAGCTCAGTAGGGGCTTGTTCTCTGATGATAAGTTCGCCACCTGAGGCAGGTAGTGAAAATCGGCATCGTAATTGTGCATCGCAATGGCAATGTTTCGCAGCTTTTCACCTACCTGCATGGAAGTTGAACCGACAGCATACATGGTGGCTACGATGAGAATCGGCGAAAAAAGAAACAAACCAATGAATGACAACAGCACAAACCCGAGGCTGCAGTGAATCAACTTGGCAATCAGATACTTCGACGCTTTCCACCACTTGCACAAGAGTGATATCGTCAACGCTCCCCAGACGCTGAAGACGGCAACTTCAATAGCAGCCACGATACTGTAAATGCCAGTACCACAAATCAGCGCCACGAGGCCGAGGTAGGCCAGAAAATTACGATTGTCTTTCGTAGTCATCAAGAATCTTTCACCGATCCAGAACCTTACCAATATCTCAGAACAACGACTTCATACTACCCGGGAACATCGCTTTGCTCAATGATTCTCTCATCAAACACAAAGAGCCGCGCACGAAGTAAGCGGTCCTGCACACCTTAGCCGCTTACTTCGTGCGCGGCTCCGTTTTCCTCTCGCCTTCCCCCCCACTCTGCGGTACAGTTCTAAAAGCACGACGCAACTCGATTCCCACAGACACCGCATGCCTCGATATCTTCCACTCCTCATCCTCGCATTTCTTGCAGCTACCCCTGCCCACGCTCAGGACGATGGCACGCCTCACCTGGAACTCGTCCGGGGGCTGCGTGATCGTGGCTACCACGACCTCGCCCTCGCTTATCTGGAGAAGCTGCAAGCTCAACCGAATCAACTCAGTGCCGAGGTGAAAACAGCCCTACCTCTGGAACTGGCCCGCAGCCGGGCGGAAATCGCTCCCACCATCCCCGTTGGGCCGGAGCGCGATCGCCTCCTTCAGAAATCCCGAAGCGATCTCGAAGCGGTCATCCGCGCCAATCCCAACGCTTCCTTCGCTCACGAAGCCACCCAGGCACTCGCCAACACCATCGTCGAACAAGCCCGCAGTGCCTCCACCGCCAGCGAACGGGCCGGCATCTCTCGACCGAACGCCGGCAAAGAAGCTAAGGATCAGCAAGCCGCCGCCCTCAGGCACTTCGATGATGCCGAGCGCCTCTTCGCCGATCTGCAAAAGAAACTCGAAGACGAACTGGGTCTCAAGAACTCACCCGAGAAGACACCGAACAAAGGCGGCGTACCGAATCCCCCGAAGAGTAGCCCTCTCTACTTGAGCACGCTCTACTACCGCGCCCTGGCCCGCTACGAGAAAGGCCGCATCCCTGGTCTCGGCGTCCGCGACTCTGGCCTGGCCAACGACGAAGCCCGCCAGATTGCCGAAAAGCTCTCCGCCTACCGTGGCACCAGTTCCGCCGGCTGGCAAGGCTTCGCTCTCTATGCCCGCACTCTCGAAGGGGCCGACGACGCCAAGGCCAACCAGATCTATCGCAACATTGATGCAGCCAGCACCCCGAACGCCGTCGCCGCTCAGCGAGCGATGCGTTACTTCCCCCTCGCCCGTGCCGAAGCTTCCGGCGACATTACCGAACGTGGCCCCGAGCGTGACCGCCTCCGTACCCAGGCTGAACGCTGGCTCCAACTCTATGGCGGCACTGCCGGCAGCAGCAAGGATGCCCAGCACGTTCGCTACATGCTCATCCGCATCCTTGGCAAGGAACTCGAAGAGATTCCCGAAGCCCGCCGCCAGAGTGGCGAAGCACAGGCCAAGCTCGAACGTGCCCTCGCCCTCATCGACAGTATGGACAATGGCCGGGCCGAATATCAGGATGCCCTCGAACGGACCAAGTACAGTCTGCTTCGCCTCAGTGGCCGAGCCAAAGGGCCGCTCGAATCGCTGAAGACCTTTGACGAAGCCCTGCTGCGGGCCTCCATGGAGTTCTACCAGCAGCAGGCCCTCGAAGCGAAACTGAAGGAAGTGGGCAACACCGCTGCCAGGGCCGATGTCGAATCCCAGTACAAGAAACAGGTCGAGTCGACTCTTGCCGCTCTTCGTCGCACCCAGTCGATGATGCTCGATACCGTCGTCTCCGAACGCAACCGGGTCCGCATCTTCAACATGATGCAGAGCTGCCTGCGTCGTTTGAACGATGGCCCCCGCGCCGCCATCCTTTGTGAACACCTCGCCCTTACGGCCCGCCAGCCCGAAATCGCTCAGGCCGCTGCCGCCGAGGCGTTGCGGCTCTACCAGTTCCTCAGCCGGGAAGGGGGCAAGGCCGACCCCTATGCCGCTCACCACCTGATGAGTATGGCCCAACTCCTCGATCAACGCTTCCCCGACTCCGCGCAGGCTGATGAAGCTCGGTCGATCATCGGCCGAGACCTCATCGCCAAACATCAGCTCGATCCCGCCATCGCCATGCTCACCAAGGTCAAAGCCAACCCCGGCACCGCCCGCTACCTCGCCGGGCTCGCTGCATGGAGCAAGCATCGAGAAATGCACAAGGATAAGATCAGCGCCAAGTCCGCCGAGTCAAATCAGGCTCTGGCCCTCTTGAACGAATCAGTCGCCGCCTTCGCCAAGATGAGCAGCAAGGATGAGCTCGAACAACGAACCGAAGTGCAGGCCGCCCTCTTGATCCTCGGCATCCACGATACGCTCGGCGATGTCGATGCGGTCATCTCTACCGCTCAATCACTCCTGACACGCATCGAAACGAAGAAGATGCCCAACGGCCTGGCCCCCGGCACTGAGATTCAAGTCCTCGAAACCGTCATGAGTGCATTCATCCAGAAGCGTGATCTCCAGGCCGGCCCTGCCAAGCTGCTCGCCATTCTAAGCAAACGCAACAACGATCCGGCGCTCGGCGACAGCACCCGCTTCCTGCAATCAACCGCTCTCCGCATCAGGCAGCAACTCGATGAGTACCTCAAACAGGGCGACGCCGCCAAGCCTCAGTACCAGGCCACCCGGGACAGCTACCGCCAGTTCCTCGAACAGATCGAGAAAGACCCCAAGCTCCCTCTCAAGCAGCGCGTCTGGCTCGGCTCCAGCTTCAACGGCATCGGCGACTATGCCCGTGCCGCCGCCGTGCTGAGCCAGATCAAAGCTCCCGCCGTCGACCCCAACAAGAAGACAAGCGATACTCCCGACGAAGAGACGCAACTCTATCGCCAGGCCATCAGCCTCCGTATCTCCGCCCTGCGTCAAGCAGCCCTCAGTGAAGCCGACGCCAACGATAGAGACAAGGCCCTCGCCATCGTCGAGAAGGAACTACAGAAGGTGATGGCCGAACCATGGGCCAAACGCAACCCCACTCTCTTGAGAGATGACATCTACCTCCAGCAACTGCGTGGCAACTACAGCGGCAGGAACGGGGCCATCACACGCTGGGATGGTTTCCGCACCGTGCTGCGTCCCCTCATGGATAAGAATGAGACCATGAAGGAACTCTACTGGGAAAGCAACTACAACCTCGCTTACTGCATTTATCAGGAAGCGAAGATGCTGAAGAACGCCGAAGCCCAGAAGAAGGGCATCGACCGGGCCGCCGGCATCATCATCGACGCACGCCGCTCCAAGTTCGGCACCCCGGCTCAGGCCACCAGGTTCAACGAAATGCTGGCCAACCCCAAATACGCCGACCTGAAAGCTGCCTTGGATCGGCTTGATGGCCCACCAACAGGTAAGTCTCAATAAGAAAGTTTCCCCATGCTCCGTGTCTCATCCTGCCTGTTCATCTGCCTGTTGGCCGTGTACTCCGCAGCCGCCCAGGATCGCGTCACCTACCTGGATCGCGGTTCCAAGACCGGGGCCACGCTCCTTAAGAGCGGTACTATCACCGGTGAAGACCCGGGCAAGGTCACCCTCTCCTCCGGCGACAATCGACGCAATGACATTCTCGTGTCTGACATTATCGACATCGCCTACGACGGCGAACCGACTGCCGAGATGAATGCCGCCCGCACCGCCGAGCGTGAACGCAAGTACGACGTCGCCCTGGCAGGCTATGCTGACGCGCTCAGGAAATCTCCTTCCGACAAGAAACTCCTCCGCCGTCATCTCGAGTACAAGGTCGCCGAGATGCGCACCGCCCAGGCCGATGCCGGCGTCAACCCTGCCGCCGCTCTCGACGCGCTGCGCCAGTTCACCAAAGCAAATCCCGACAGCCGCCAGAGCCTGGCAGCCTACGACAACCTCGGTCGGCTCCTCGTCATCGCAAGGCAACCCGTCAACGAAGTCGTCGAAGCCCTGGCAGGCGTCCGCTCCAAGTATGGCTCCGACAGCAAAGAAGTGGCCAACCGCTGCGATCTGCTCCGCAGCGACCTGATTCTTCAAGATCTGGAACTGACCGCCCAGAAGGACGGGATGGACGCCGCCAAGGGCAAAGCCGCCGTTGCCGCCAAGGCCATCGCTGAACTGGTCACCATTGCCGACCGCACTGTACAGCCCGATCTGCTCGCCCGGCAAACCTATTGCCAGGCGATCAACAACCCCGCTGCCGGAACTATCGCCGCCTGGGAGACACAACTGAAAAGCACCGACGATCCCCACAACCGGGCGGGCATCCACCTCGCCCGTGGCGACTACTACCGTTTGTCGCAAAACTACAAGGATGCGATGTGGGATTATCTCTGGGTCGATACCGTTTACTTCGCCGACCGCCATCAACAAGCCCGCGCGCTGCTTCAATTGATCGACGTCTTCGACAAACTCGGCGACGCCGCCAAAAGCAGAGACTGCAAGGAACGGCTGCAGAACGATGGCCGCCTCCGGGACACGAGACAGGCAAAAGCGGCGAAGTAATTTCCTCGTTCCCAAGCTCCGCTTGGGTACGCACTGCAAGTGAGGCTCTGCCTCACGTCTTCAAGCGGTATTCTAGTTCATGCTCTCACAGCGAGGCAGAGCCTCGCAATCAGTGCGTTCCCAGGCAGAGCCTGGGAACGAGTGGTGTAGGTTACTTCACCCGCACCACCACCATCGTCCGGTCATCCTCCGCGTGCTGCCCCTGGGTGAACTCCTGCACGCTGGCGTCGACCTCATTCAAAAGGCCCTGGGCGCTCACACCGCAATTGCTCAACACCTGATCAAGCCGATCCGTGCCATACATCTGCCCCGAAAGATTATGCGCCTCGGTAATGCCATCGGTGTAGAAGAATATCTGATCGCCGGAGAGCAGTCGCACTTCCTGGTCAACGTACTTCGTATCGGGGAATATTCCCAGCGGCAAAGCAGGGTCGCCCTCCAGCGTCAGCAGCGTGTTGTCCGAACACCTCTTCACCCGTGGCGGCGGATGACCGGCGTTGGCATAAGTCATCGTCTTGCTGACCGGATCGTATACGGCATAGAAAGCCGTCACAAACGCTTCGACATCGTTGGTGTATACGGCTGATAATCGCTGATTGACATACTCCAGCATCTGCCCCGGCGGCGCAGCCGGGCCAGGGTAACTGTGAACGATGCTATGCGTGACCGCCATCAACACCGCCGCCGGGGTGCCATGCCCGCTCACATCCGCGATGAGGATGCCCCAGAGATTGCCAGGCAGCGGGAAGATATCGTAGTAGTCGCCCCCGGCCCGGGCTGAGGTCTGGTAGAACGCCGCCAGGTCAAGCCCCGGCACCTTGGGCAGCACTTTAGGCAGCAACGAACGCTGAATCGCTGCCACCGCTTTCAGTTCTCGATCGACAGCATCAAACGCCTGTTGCACCTGTTCGCGCAGCACCAGGTTATGGGTGGCTCTGCCGAAAAGGTTGCTGATCCAGAACTGCTCCGGGAACATCTCCGGATCGAACCCGTCGGGTTGTGATCGCAGAATGACTACCATATTGGTCGATTCGCCCTGATCGAAGTGGGGGATCGCCATCAGCGAATGCTGGCCTTCCAGATATTCGTAGGCCGGGTCTTCCTTGCTGACATTCAGTTCATTGATCAACCGGGGCTGACCGGCATAGAGCAATTCCCCCAAGAGGCCACCCTTCAGCAGGGGCAGCTTCTCCGTGTCCTTCCACGGGTTCAGCGTTGTCTTCCACTTCGACGACCGGGTGATGCGAAATAGCGGCTTCATCAACCCGCGCCGGCTGAGCGACACAAACGAATTGCCCGGCGACAACTGCCGCACCCGCGAACCATACGCCTGCACCATCATCTGCGGATCGGTGTGCGTGCTCATGTCACGCATCGTTTCAACGATATGATCCAACCGCTCCTGCCACGGCACCGGCTTGGGGATGGGTTCTGGCATAGATAAAGCTCTGGTGGTGAATGAATGGAATCATTCTATGCCCTGACCATCGTTACGAGATGAGAAATGCGGGCATCTGAAATGCAGCGTCGAAGAGCAGGGAATGCGAACGAGCGATGATTTCATGCAACCATGACGGCAAGTGATGCTACAGTATGGCGAACGAACTCACAACTTCTTCGCTTCCATATTACATGAGATCACCATGCCCAGACATTACCGACCGATTCCGCACAACGCTATTCGCATCGAAGTGCCCGATACCACACAGCAAACCGATTATTCCTGTGGCGCGTCTTCACTACAGGCCATCGCCAAATACTTCGGCGTCGGGCCCGATGATGAGCCACAGTTCGTCAAGGATACCGGCATGAACCACGCTGTCGGTGCCCATCCCGATGAAATTGAAGCCGCCGCCCATCACTATGGATTATCCTGTCTCATCTATGAACCGATGAACCTCGTCCAACTACGCGCTGAGTTACGTCAAGGCCATCCAGTCATGGTCATGATCCAGGCGTGGGGCGAAGTGGGAAAGGGAAGCAAGGCCCGTCCTCGCAAGGATTACGCGAATTGCTGGACGGAAGGCCACTGGGTGGTTGCTATCGGGTACGATAAAGAGGCGGTGTTCTTTGAAGACCCTTCCCTGCAAGCGGTACGAGGCTACCTTCTCAACGACGAGTTTGACCAGCGCTGGCATGATACCGCCAGGCACAATCGCCATGTCGAACATCTCGGCATGGCTATCTGGCTGCCTGGATGCAGACGTTCAGTCTACGCTACCCGTGCCCAGCGGATTCAATAAGTATGGTCCTGACACCGAGACACAACACCAGAACCTGGATTCACCATGATCAGGCCAACCACTCCCAGCGACACCCCCGCTCTGCTCGCCATCGCCGAACGGACCGAGGTCTTCAAAGCCCATGAACTCGTCGCCCTGCGTGAAGTGCTCGACGACTACCACAAGGCTCCGGGCCAGCATCAGGCATACACGTTTGAAGCGAACGGCCACAGTATCGGCCTCGTTTATTTCGCTCCCGCCGCCATGACGGACCGTACCTGGTACCTCTACTGGATCTTCGTCGAGAAGACGACGCAGGCCAAAGGCATCGGTTCCCAGCTCCTCGCCTTCGCTGAAGTGGAAGCTCGAAAGCTGGGCGCTCGCCTGATGCTCATCGAAACCTCCGGCCTGCCCTACTATCAACTCACCCGCGCCTTCTACCTCAAGCATGGCTACGACCTCGACGCCGTTATTCACGACTACTACGAAGCCGGCGACGATATGAATATCTTCCGGAAGAAGTTGTCTGGTTAGTAGTCATCACGCTCCGTCGTGATGACGTGGGGTGCAATGGCAGACCGCCTACTCAATATTGCATTTAGCTTGGACTAAGGTGATAAGTACACTCCACTGCTGTCATCACGACGGAGCGTGATGACTACAAACCAGACCATCAACCCGCATTGTGCCAATTCCCCATCCCGGTATAATGCCCCATCGTCTCGATACCGTCCGGGAGTGTTCCATGCCCCGTCGCAATCTTGTCTGGATCTTTGGCTTCCTCATCATCTCCGTCGGCGCCTGGGCAGCCGCTCAGGGTGGGTTCATTCCGCCCAAAGGCCCGATGCAGTTCATCAAGGGCTTCACCTCCGACGCCAAGGATTACGACAACCTTGCCCTCATGATCGATGTCATGCAGCACATTGACATGAACTATGTTCGCCAACTGTCTCCTACCGAGCGACGTAAGTTTATCGAAGCAGCCATCAAGGGCGGCCTGAACAGTCTCGACCCTCATTCCAGCTACGTCAATCCGAAGGAATTCACCAACTTCAAGAAACAGAGCGACGGCAAGTTCGGTGGGATCGGCGTGCAGGTCGTCGTCAATCGGGTCACCAAACGCATCACCATCGTGTCGCCCATTGTGGGCACGCCCGCCTTCCGGGCCGGCATCAAACCCGGTGATGAGATCGAAGCTATCAACGGCGAGAAGGTCGCAGGCTTCTCCAACGATGAAGTCGTCGAACGCATCTCCGGTGCCCCGGGCACCGAAGTCAAGCTCACCATCCGCCGGCGAGGCACCGGCCGACGCATGGACCTCACCCTCGTTCGTGAGGAAATTCAGACCGAAGGCATTCTGGGTGATAAACGAAATAACGATCAGCACTGGGACTACATGGCTGATCCAGTCAACCACATCGGCTACATCCGCATCGCCTCGTTCGGCGACAACGCCTTGAAGGAGTTAAACGAAGCACTGAAATCACTCGAAGCACAGGGTGCGCAGGGACTCGTCCTCGATCTCCGCAACAACCCCGGCGGCTCGCTCGAAACCGCCGTCGCCATGGTCGATCTGCTTCTTGAAGAAGGGGAAATCGTCCGAGTTGAAGGCCGCAACGAGGAACCTCGCATCTACTCCGCCAAGAAAGACGGCACCTTTTTCACCGGGGCCAACAGGATACCGATCACGGTTCTGGTCAACGAAGGTTCCGCCTCGGCCAGCGAGATCTTCTCCAGCGCCTTGCAGGATCATCGCCGGGCTGTCGTCGTCGGCGAACGCAGCTTCGGCAAAGGCAGCGTCCAGAGACTCTACCCGATGGAATCCGGATCGAGCCGGCTGCGATTGACCACCGCCAAGTACATGCGTCCCAGTGGCAAGAACATCCACAAGTTCCCCGACAGCAAAGAAACCGACGACTGGGGCGTGCGGCCCGACATCGAAGTAAAGATCAGCCCCACGGAAGAAATCGACTGGCTCCTCGCCCGTCATGACCGGGACATCGTTCGAGATGAGGAAAGCAACCGTCTCGATCAAGCCGAGAAAGCCGCCGCCCTCTTCGGCCCTTTGAGCATGACCCCCGGTTGGTCCGGTCCCATGGGCATTCTCCCCGGCCTCGCCGACACCGCCACCACCTTCTCAACATTGCCCCGCCCCACGAAGCCCTATCAGGACAAAGTCATGGACAAGGCGATGGAGTATTTACGGGAGATGATCAAATCGCCGAGAACGACGTAGAGGGTTGCATATCTGCACATTGTCTAATACATGATCTCTCTTAGAGCAATTTGACAACGCAGGTTTTAACCCGTCGAATTCGACGGGTTTAAGACGAGACTATACTGAATAGCTTTTTTTTTGCTACCGAACTAGGCTTGAGAAGTATCGGTTGAGATGAGTAGAATGAACTCTGCGAGGTGCATATGTCTGTTTCCGAAATGCTCATCGACAAAATCAAACAACTGAGTCACACCGAACAGGAAAAGGTGCTCAAGTACGTGGAAGGTATGCCCTCGCAACAGACAACTCTATTGGATCGCTTTGCAGATTACCTGCACGATATGGACAAACTGCCTTCACAATTACCCGCAGACCTGGCCAAGAATCATGACCACTATCTACATGGCATGCCGAAACGCTCATGAGTATCGAAGTTTTTGCTGATACCCAGTTCTTCATCGCACTGGCGAATCCTCATGACTCCTGGCGTGCGGCGACTTTGTCCGCCATGTCAAAAGTATCGGAAACTATCGTAACCACTGAGTTTGTCCTTATGGAAGTCGGCGATGCTTTGTCACGAACAGGCGAGCGGCAAAGATTCAAGGAACTTTTGACCAAGCTGGATAACGAAGCTCAAGTGATCGTTCTACCCGCATCACACGTCCTCTTTCGAGAAGCTTCTGAGTTACATGCCGCACGACTCGACAAGGAATGGTCTTTAACCGATTGCTCCAGTTTCATTGTCATGCAGCACCGAGGCATCCAGAAATCGCTCACCGGCGATCATCACTTCACTCAAGCCGGCTTTGAAGTTCTCATCAAACCAAACGATTAACGCAGTTCTCCACCCTCATCATTTCTTCGACTGGCAAGCCTGCCCACCCTCCATAGCATGAACCCAGACTCGTCATGCAAGAGGTTGCCACGTGAAGGTACTCGTTATCGGCAAGGGAGGGCGCGAACACGCCCTGGTTTGGAAGCTTACCCAGTCGCCTCGTGTCACTAAGGTCTTCTGTGCGCCGGGAAACGCCGGCACCGCGCTCGACGCCACCAATCTCGCCATCGAACCCGAAGAGACCGACAAGATCATCCGCTTTTGCAAGAAGGAAGGCGTAGGCCTCGTCGTCATCGGCCCCGAAGCGCCGCTCGCTGTCGGCATCACCGATGTGCTTCAGAAAGCCGGTCTGCGTGTCTTCGGCCCTACCAAGGCTGCCGCTGAGCTCGAAGCCAGCAAGGTCTTCGCCAAGGAAGTGATGCGGCATGCCGACATCCCCACAGCTGAGTATCGCTGTTTCGATCACCCCGAACCGGCCCGGCGTTACATCGAAAGCCGCGACTTCCCCGTCGTCGTCAAAGCCGATGGCCTGGCGGCAGGCAAAGGGGTGATCGTCTGTTCCAACACCGCCGAAGCCCTCGCCGCCGTCGATCTCATCATGGTGAAGGAAGCCTTTGGCAAAGCGGGCCGCAAGGTCGTCGTTGAAAAACGACTCGATGGCTACGAAGTCAGCGTCCTCGCCCTCGTCTCCGGTCGTGGCATCCTGACACTGCCTTTAACACAAGATCACAAAGCCGCCTTTGATAATGACGAAGGCCCCAACACCGGCGGCATGGGTGCCTACAGCCCCGCCAACTCGGTCACACCCGAACAACTTGCTGAAATCGAAAAGACCATCATCATCCCCACCGTGCATGCCATGCGGCGGGGCAGAAAGTCTTTCCGGGGTGTTCTCTTCGTCGGCGTGATGATGAGTAGCCAGGGTCCCAAGGTACTCGAATACAACGTCCGTTTCGGCGACCCCGAAACACAAGTCATCCTCATGCGGCTCAAGTCTGATCTGCTCGATCTGCTCGAAGCCGTCGTCGATTCCAACCTCGACAGCTATGATCTGTCCAAGCTCGAATGGGATCCGCGCCCCGCTGTCACCGTCGTACTCGCCGCCCAAGGGTACCCTAACTCGAGCAGCAAGGGCAAGCTCATCACCGGCCTCGAAGCAGTCGCCAAGGAGAAAGACGTTAAAGTCTTTCACGCCGGCACCAAGCTCGTGGATAAACGGGTACTCACCGATGGCGGCCGCATCCTGAACGTCACCGCTCTCGGCGATACCCTCGCCGAGGCCCGGGAGAAAGCCTACAGCGTCATCCCAAAGCTCGAATACCAGGGCATGTTCTTCCGCAAGGACATCGCCGCCAAGGCCATCACCGATCAAATCGTGAAGAAAAAGAAGAAAGCGAAGGCGAAAGCAAAAGAAGCAGCAGCGGTTGCCGAAGAAGCTAAGACCACTGAGGAAACATCATGATCATGGTGATGCCGCTGGGTATGGGCAAGCTGGGCCTCAAGCCGGTCAGTTCCGAACCTGACTATAAGGACGATCCATCCCTGCCACTCGAAGAACGCATCACCAACGTCATCAAGACCGTCTTCGACCCCGAAATCCCGGTCAACATCTTCGAACTCGGGCTGATCTACAACATCAAAATTAACGACGACAAAGATGTTCACATCGACATGACGCTAACTTCCCCCGCCTGCCCCGTCGCCGGCTCGATGCCGCGCTCGGTGGAGGAAAAGGTCGCCGCCCTGCCCGGGGTGAAGTCAGCGAAAGTCGAACTCGTCTGGGACCCGCCCTGGACACAAGAACGAATGTCCGAAGCAGCCAAGCTGGAGCTGGGGTTCTTTTAGGGTCTGCTGTCTGGTTCTCCCCCTTACCAAGGGGGAGTTAGAGGGGGTTCTTCTCCGGTGGCCTCGACCCCACCCAACCTCCCCTTGGCAAGGGGAGGAGCAAGGTCTGGTTCTCCCCCTTACCAAGGGGGAGTTAGAGGGGGTTCTTCCTACGGTGGCCTCAACCCCACCCAACCTCCCCTTGGTAAGGGGAGGAGCAAGACAATACACGGCTAACACAACACAGGAGCAAGCCATGCGTCTGACCTACTCACTGGTGCTACTCATCCTCTGTCAGACCTGGCTCTCCGCACAAGAGAAGTCGGACAAACCCGCCCCCACGTTCGACCGTCGATCCGAAATGATCACGATGCGGGACGGCGTGAAACTCAACACCCTCATCTGTACACCCAAAGATCAGAAAGACTCGCTGCCTATCATCATCCAGCGCACCCCCTACGGTGCCGATGGCCACTCGCCCCTCTCCGCCTATACCCGCGACATGGCCAACGATGGCTACATCTTCGTCTACCAGGATATCCGTGGCCGCTTCAAGTCCGAAGGTGCCTTCGATATGATGCGTGCCCCACGAGACAAGAGCAACCCGCAAGCCATCGACGAAAGCAGCGATACCTACGATACCATCGAATGGCTGATCAAGAACCTTCCCAACAACAATGGAAAAGTGGGCATCCTCGGCATCTCCTACGATGGCTGGCTCTCCACCATGGCCCTGATCGATCCTCACCCCGCTCTCGCCGCTGCGTCGCCTCAAGCACCTGTTGCTGACATGTTCCTTGGCGACGATTTCCATCACAACGGAGCCTTCCGCCTCAGCTACGGCTTTGAATACGTCACCCTGATGGAAACCAACAACCGCACCAGCCAGTTCAAGTTCGACAAGTACGATACCTACGACTGGTACCTCAAGCTCGGCCCGCTTGGTAACGCACAGAAGAAGCACCTCAGCGACAAGTTCCCCACCTGGAACAACTTCGTCAAACACCCCAACTACGATGAGTTCTGGCAGAAGCAGGCTGCGTCGAAGTATCTCACCAAGTGTACCGTCCCCACCCTCAACGTCGGTGGCTGGTGGGATCAGGAAGACTTCTACGGCCCGCTCAAGACCTACGCTTCCCTCGAACCCCACGACAAGAAGTCGATGAACTACATGGTCGTCGGGCCCTGGAACCATGGCGGCTGGGCCGGTGGCAACGGCGATGCTCTCGACAAGATTAAGTTCGGCAGCCCTACCGCCAAGTACTATCGTGAGTCCATCCAAGCACCCTTCTTCGCTAAGTACCTTAAAGGCAAGAACGCATTTGATGTCGATGAAGTGATCACTTTCCAGACGGGCTCCAACCAATGGGTAAAAGCCGCCCACTGGCCGCCGAAGGAATCGCAGACGAAGAAGCTCTACTTCCGTGAGGATGGCAAGCTGAGCTTCGACGCCCCCACCTCAGCAGGCGGAGAAGATACCTACATCTCTGATCCGAAGAAACCCGACCCCTACCGTCAGCGTCCCATCCCTGCCACCTACGGCCCCGGCTCCACCTGGAGCGTCTGGCTCGTGCAGGATCAGCGCTTCGTTCACAACCGGCCTGATGTCCTCAGTTGGGAAACAGACCCACTCACCGAAGACCTCGTCATGACCGGCAACGTCTTTGCCAAGCTCTTCGCCTCCACCACAGGCACCGACAGCGACTGGATCGTTAAACTGATCGACGTCTACCCCGACGAAGGCCAGGCGAACCAGGGCATGGCCGGCTATCAACTCATGATCGCCAACGATGTCTTCCGTGGCCGCTTCCGCGAAAGCTTCGAGAACCCCAAAGCACTGGAGCCGGGCAAGGTCAACGACTTCACCATTGACCTGCACGCCATGAACCATTGCTTCAAGAAGGGGCACAAGATCATGGTGCAGGTGCAGAGCACCTGGTTCCCGCTGATCGACCGCAACCCGCAGACCTTCGTGCCGAACATCTTCGAAGCGAAAGAGGCTGACTTCCAGATCGCCACGCAGAAGATCGTCCGCACCGCTCAACAACCCAGCCACCTCGAAGTCCCGGTCTATAAGCCCTAGCGTGTTGCGTGTGTGCTGTAATCCGTGGCAGGGGGTCAACGGTACTCCGTTGCCCCCTGCGGATGTGCAAGACCACAACACCCTCAACAACTGTGGAGTTCCACCCATGAGCATGATCACCACCCGAGACGGCGCCCATATCCATGTCAAGGACTGGGGCAGCGGACAGGCCATTGTCTTCAGCCACGGCTGGCCCCTGAGCACCGACGACTGGGATGCCCAGATGATGTATTTCGCCTCCCGCGGGTTCCGCTGCATCGCCCATGATCGCCGTGGTCACGGCCGATCTACCCAGACCTGGCATGGCAACGAGATGGATACCTACGCCGACGATCTCATGGAAGTGACTGAGAAGCTCGATCTCCGGCACGCCATCCACGTCGGCCATTCGACCGGTGGCGGCGAAGTGGCTCGCTACATCGGTCGACATGGGCAGGATCGCGCCAAGGGCCGCATCGGCAAGGCTGTACTGATCGGTGCCGTGCCGCCAATCATGTTGAAATCCACCAACAATCCCGTGGGGCTGCCCATGGAAGTCTTCGATGGCTTCCGCGCGGCCCTTCTGGCGGATCGCGCTCAGTTCTTCAGGGAAGTCCCTGCCGGGCCGTTCTACGGCTTCAACCGCCCCGGAGCGAAAGTCTCTCAGGGCCTGATCGACAACTGGTGGCGGCAAGGCATGATGGCCGGCGTGAAGGCCACTCACGATTGCATCAAGGCCTTCTCCGAGACCGACTTTACCGAGGATCTGAAGAAATTCGACGTGCCGACATTGATCATGCACGGCGATGATGATCAGGTCGTCCCCATCGCCGGCTCGGCCATGCTCTCCAGTAAGCTGGTGAAAGGGGCGACGCTCAAGGTCTACCCAGGGCTGCCTCATGGCATGTGTTCCACACACCACGAAATCATCAACGCCGATTTGCTGGCCTTCTTCAAGTCGTAGTGCATGACCGACGATGCGCCTCATCCTCTTCCTCATCCTGGCCATCGTCTTCTTCGCTCCGCTGGGCGAAACGGGGCCGGTCGATGTGACACGGGCGGTCGTTCTCACCAGCTTCGTCCTGCTGCTGATGGGGCTGACCGCTGAACTTCCCTCTACGTACCTCGTCCACTGCATCTACCAGCACCCCGAGCGCCGCTACGAATGGGCGAAGCTTCTGCGCCATCTCCGTAGGCTGCACCTCGGCGTCGCCATCGGCATGTACTTCACCACGCTCCTCTTCTGCGGTTGGCCCACCGTCGTCCGCAAGCACTGGCATCTCAATCAAATGCTGTTCGTCGATGAGGTCTTTATCCTCCTACCCTTCGTGCTTGGGCTGATCTTCTCCTGGTCGAGCTTCTACCGGGTCGAACGGGCACTGCATCAGACCGGCGACTGGGCTGCTCTCGAACCAATGCCGACTCTTGGCGAGTTCCTCAAGACCATCTCTCGCTATCATCTCGGCCTGTTGCTCGAACCGCTGCTCGTCTTCGCCGCCATTCAGGGGGCGTTCCAGGGCTACGATGCCGGCTGGCCCTGGTGGGGCGTGCTACTCTTCGGTCTAGTCAGCCTCCTAGCCATCGCCTGGTTCCTGCCCTGGGTGTGGATACGAGCCTGGGACACCCACCCGATCCCGGACGGCCCCCGGCGTGACCTACTAATCCAGCTCTGCACCCGCCTCGGCTACCGCCTCACCGATCTCCTCGTCTGGAACACCGGCAGCCAACAGGCGATGGCGATGATCCTGGGCTATCTGCCCCGACCTCGCTTCGTCATCTTCAGCGATCTGCTCCTCGATCAACTCAGCGATGATGAACTGTGTGCCATTCTCGCTCATGAACTCGGCCATCTCCGCTATCGTCATCTCTGGGTGCTTCTCGTGTACACACTACTGAGTCTGCTCTTCTGGACGCTCGCCTGTTGGATGCTGACCCAGGCTGTGCGATCTGCCTCGTTCACCGATCAGATACTCCTGCAACTGGCACTCTTCTCCAGCATGATCCTCTATGTTCGCCTGACGCTCTGTGAGGTCTCCCGGCTGCTGGAGCGCGAGGCCGACCTGATGGCCTGCACCATTTGGCACGATAAATCCCCATCGTTCGGTTTGTCGGTCTACGCCGGCGCCCTGCACCGTGTCGCCCAGCTTAACGGTGAATCGCCCGATCACGTCGGCTGGATGCATGGCAGCGTCACCCAACGGCTCGAGTTCCTGCAAACCGTGACCGACGACCCCTACGCTCAAGAGCAGTTTCTCCGCCGCATGCTCTGGCTCAAGACCGGCCTCGTCGCTGCGCTCTTGTCATTAAGCCTCTGGGTATGGTACATGTGGCAACGGTAACTATACCAGCCCGCAGCGCTAGCAAGGGAACGCATGCAATCGCAAGCCCCTCCCTTGCTAGCGCTGCGGGCTGGTATCAACCCTCACGGATGAACCCCCACATGAAATGGATTCTCGGTCTCCTCATCATCTACCTCATCATGAGCATCGTCACCATCGTGGTCTATTCCATCGATAAAGACGCTGCCCAGAGGAAACGTCGACGTATCAGCGAACACACGCTACAGATGCTCGCCCTCGCCTGCGGCTGGCCCGGCGCCTTCATGGCTCAACAATGGCTCCGCCACAAGACTCAGAAGCGGTCTTTCCTTGTGATGTGCTGCGTAATGGCTGCGGTCAACGTGTTGATCGTAGGAACCGTCGTCTACCTTGTATAATGAGTCTGGCTCCCTCTCCCTCCTGGGGAGAGGGTTGGGGTGAGGGGTTCCTAAATCGAGCCCACCCCGGCTTGTACGGCTCCCTCTCCCTCCTGGGGAGAGGGGTGGGGTGAGGGGCTCCTGGATCGAGTTCACCCCTGTTGGGTTTGGGAACGAGGCCGCGAAGGATCAACATCCCCAATCGGAAGAGTCGATCAAGAAGCCCCTCACCCCCGGCCCCTCTCCCCAGGAGGGAGAGGGGAGACAGAAGCAAACAGTATCATCTCAGGTGCCATCATGCTCTTCCTCCTCCTGCTCCTCACCCCCCTCCATGCCGATGACATCAAACTGCAATGGCAGTTCAAGCAAGGCGACACCTTCAATCAGGAATCTCGCAGCCAGCTCAACCAGACCGTCAAGGTGGGCGACAAGGAGTTCAAACAGGACCTCGTCCACACCACGCTGGTGAAATACACCGTCAGCGAAGTGACGCCCACCGGCATCACCCTCGAACAGCAGATCGAATCGATGAAAGCAACCGCCCCCGATGGCCAACCTTCGCCCGGCAACAATGCGGTGTTGAACCAGTTGCAAGGCTCCATCCTCAAAGCCAAGCTCGCACCCGATCTTCAGGTCAAAGAACTCGAAGGCTACGACGAAATCCTCAAACGACTCGCCGGCGATGATCCCAGTGTCCAGCGAGTAGCCAAAGCCCTGCTTTCCGAAGAACAGCTCAAGAACGCCATCAGCCATTCGCTCGGCTTCGTTCCTCAGAAGGCAACCGCACCCGGAGCGACCTGGAACCGCGAAATGACCATTGCACTCGGCCCGCTCGGCAGCGTCCGCATCGGCCAGGCGTTCAAGTTCGAGGGCATGGAAACGGTCGATGGCGTTTCGCTCGCCAAGATCACCTTCCAGCCCACTGTCGCCTACACCGCTCCCAAGCCCGATGCAGCCAACCCGGAACTCAGCATCACGAAGGGTGATATCAAACTCAAAGAAGGCTCCGGCGTCGTCTACTTCGACCCCGCCGCCGGCCGTCTGCATCATTCCACCCTAAAACTCACCCTCACCGGCGACCTCACTGCCAAGATCAGCGGTAAGGAAATCCCTCTCACTTTCGATCAAACGCAAACCATCGACGTGCGAATGAAGAAGTAAGATGGTCTTTCTCCCCTCTCCCCCGGAGGGAGAGGGGCCGGGGGTGAGGGGGTACCGGGTGAAGAAACTACCTGGTATCTCGGTAACAGTGTTCTGGTACAATGAGACTACACTCAGCACTCAGGACTCAGCATTCAGGACTAACCATGCGGCAGGCATTCCGATTCACCCACGAAGGCCCCCTCTTCGTCATGGCCCTGGCCATCGTCGCCGCCCTGGGCATCCCTGCCTGGCAATGGGCGATGGCTCACGATTCCACCGACCCCACTATCCGCCGACTCTCCCGCCTGCTCCTGGGTCCCGAACAATTTCTCTGCTACCTCTGCTTCGTCTGGGCTCTCTTCATCCTCTGGACACGCTGGTGGGAGATCGGCAGACAACGCCGTCCCTTCCAGGTCGAATTGCTCCCACCCGAAGAAGACTACCGCCTCCTCCCCGAAGACGCCCGCCTCTGGCAACGACGTATCCAACGACAAACTCTCGCCGGCGGACAACCAACGCTGCTGGGCCAACTCATCGATCTCGCTCTGGGCCGCTTTGCCAGCAGTCGGCATCCCGCTGAAGTCGCCACCGCTGTCCGGGAAGCGGCTGACCTGGCTCAGAATCGTCTCGTCACCTCCATGTCACTGGTGCAGTACCTCGCCTGGGCCATCCCGGCTCTCGGCTTCGTGGGCACCGCTCGGGGTATGGGCATGGCCCTCGCCGCCGCTCCGGCACTAGGAAGCAACGAAGCCCTGCAACAGTTCCTCGATCAGACGACCCGTAACCTTGGCTTCACCTTCGATTGCACCTTGGTTGCCTTGTCGCTTAGTGTGGTGCTGATGTTCTTCATCCACCTGCAACAACGATCCGAAGAGCACCTGGTGCTCGATGCGCAACAGTATTGTTTAGAACGACTGCTCACGAAACTGGTGAATCTCGATTCAATGGTCGGCCCGATGCAGGCTCAAGGCACTATACCACCCATGGTCGAAGCGCCGCTCCCGCCGCCTCTACCGAGTGTCCCCGGCAACACCAACCTCGGCCGCACCGAGCGGGTCACCAGAGACTTCGGCCACGGCTTAGGTGGATTGTCGTAACACCAGTGACAACTCGTTCCCAGGCTCCGCCTGGGAACGCACTGTAATCGAGGCTCCGCCTCGATGCAGAGGCCGAGAATTTAACGTCAGCGACACGAGGCAGAGCCTCGGTTGCAGTACATTCCCAGGCAGAGCCTGGGAACGAGAATACGACAAGGAGGCCCCATGCCCGATTGGCTGTTCGCCCTGATCTCCCTGACAGCCATGGAGATCGTCCTCGGCATCGATAACATTATTTTCCTCACCATCCTCGTCGGCAGACTGCCCCATCATCAACAGCGCATCGCCCGGCAACTGGGGCTGGGGGCGGCCCTCGCTACCCGGCTGCTGCTCCTCTTCACCCTCGCCTGGCTCGCCGGCTTGACCACGCCCCTGTTCAAACTCACCGATATCGGCGTTCCCCAAAGCTGGATCATGCCCGAAGTGACTGAAGTCAACCCCAACGAGAAGAACATCATGATGAAGGACATTCATCATGACAAACTCCCCATGTCGAAGGAACGTGCCGAGGCGATCTTCAACAGCGTCAACGACATCTCCCTGCGCGATCTCGTGCTGATCGTCGGCGGGCTCTTCCTCATCATCAAAAGCACGATGGAGATACACCACAAGCTCGAAGAGGCCAAAGACTCGCCTGACAAACCGATGAAGACGGCTAGCAACTTCGCCGCCGTTATCATTCAGATCGCCGCTATCGATATTATCTTCTCACTCGATTCGGTAATCACCGCCGTCGGCATGGCCCGGCAGGTGTGGGTCATGGTCGTTGCCATGATCGTTGCTGTCGCTGTCATGTTTCTGGCTGCCGGGGCCATCGGAAACTTCGTTGCCCGCAACCCCACCATGAAGATGCTCGCCCTGTCCTTCCTCATTCTTATCGGCGTCATGCTATTAGCGGACGGCTTCGGCCAGCACATCGACCGCGGCTACGTCTACTTCGCCATGGGCTTCTCCGTCATCGTCGAGTTCCTGAATCTGAGATTGAGAAAGCACTCTTCTCACCTCTCCCCTGAAGGGGTAGGTGCCGGAGGTGAGGGGGAGCGACGCTAAGCTGCCGTCTCAGAATCTTCTTGATCTAAACATAGCACTTCCTCACATCTGTTGATTTCCTCGGGTTCTTGGGTTATTACTCAATCTCCATTTTCTTGTCCCTTTGCAAAAACACGACCTATACTTGTGCATACGACAGAGCACAATAATAGATCGAGTTGGCCATGTATCTCAAACAGAAATGCCCAAGCTGTGGTACCGAGAAAGAGTTCGTCTACGTCCAGGTCGGGCATGCCGTCAACTGCAAGCACTGCAACTACGAATTTGTTTTAGCACCGAAGCGAATGCCTTTGTTGCCCTATCTCGTGTGGGGCGGCATCCTGCTCACCGCCGCCGGAATAGGCTTCTATTTGGTGCGCCAGTTTCACGACTGGTGGATTTATCGTTAGCCCTTGCCCCAAAACCAGCTAAGATGCTGGGAACAGCGAGGCAGCGGCGATGTCCCCACACGTTCATGTATCTACTCATCCTCTGGTGCTCACCAGGCTGGCGGAACTGCGCCATAAAGATACGCCGCCCTCTGTCTTCCGACGACTCGGTGCGCGAGATGTCCCGCCTGCTCTTCTCGGAAGCCTCCACCCGGCTCGCTCTCGAAACGATCAAGGTCCCAACCCCTTTGGCCGAAACGGACGGCCATCGTCTCAGCCAGCGCATCGGCCTGGTGCCGGTGCTTCGGGCAGGGCTGGGCATGGTGGATGGCATCCATGAACTGGTGCCCGATGCTGAAGTCTGGCACCTGGGACTCTATCGAGATCACGAAACCCTCGAACCGGTCACCTACTACAACAAGCTGCCCGCCGAGCCTCGCCTCGATCTCGCCATCGTGCTTGATCCGATGCTGGCCACGGGCGGCTCCGCGATTGCCAGTCTCGATCTGCTCAAACGCTGGGGTGTCAGGCAGCTCTGGTTCATCGGCTTGATCGCCGCTCCCGAAGGCGTCAAACGCTTGCAGGAAGTACACCCCAACGTGCCGATCTTCCTCGCCGCCCTCGATTCGCATTTGAACTACAAAAGCTACATCGTCCCCGGCCTCGGCGACGCCGGGGACAGACAGTTTGCCACGACATAAGTCGGAAATTCGTGGCAGTGAGCAATGGTACTCCATTGCCCACTGCGGAACGTGAAGTGCTTTAGATACCAGTGGCAGGGGCCACGCTACGACAATGAACCAGGCCCACCTGAAAGATTCTTGTTGCACTTCCCCGCCCTGTTGACCAGAATGCAGAAAATAGAACGTGTGCATCCGTGATCAGGATGTTCCGGCCACCGTGGAGAGGGTTCTCTTTGAGAAAACCGCTCGACCATGAATACAGTATTGTCTCCACAACAGAGTGAAGAACGTCACGCCGCCATTCTGGAAGCGGCCCTCGATGCGATCATTACTATTGATCACGAGGGTAACATCGTCGAGTTCAACCCCGCCGCCGAGCGAATCTTCGGCTATGAGCAATCCAATGTCATGGGACAATCGCTGGCATCATTGCTGGTGCCCTCGCGCCTGAGCGATGCCCATCAGCAGGGTTTGTCCCATTACCTGGCCAGCGGCGAAGGGAAAGTGCTGGGCAAGCGGCTGGAGATGCCCGCCCTGCGTGCCGACGGCACCGAAATACCCGTGGAGCTTTCTATCGTCCGCATCCCCACGCCCGGCCCGCCTCAGTTCACCGGATACCTCCGTGATCTGACCGAACGACGCCAGGTCGAACAGGCACTGCGCGAGAGCGAGGCTCGGTACCGTTCCATTTTCGAGAACGCCGTCGAAGGACTGTTTCAATCCACTCCCGAAGGCCGATACCTGGCGATGAACCCCGCCCTCGCTTGGATCTACGGCTTTACGACCGTCAAGGAAGCGATGGCGAATTTCGCTGGAGGCGCTGACCAGTATGACGCCGATCCCGAGCGCAGGCCGGGAATACGCCCGCCTGATGGAACAGTACGGCGCATGTCGCCAGTTTCGAGTCGCAGATCATCCGCCGCAACGGCACGCGCAGTCTGGATCGCCAAAAGCGCCAGGGCCGTGCGCGATGCCGACGGCAAACTTCTCTTTTACGAAGGCTCGGTCGAAGACATCACTGATCGCAAACGAGCTGAGCAGGCCCTCCGCGTCCGCACCAAGCAAATGGAAGATGCCCAGCGGTTGGCGCAACTGGGCAGTTGGGAGTGGGACATTGCCCGGAATCTGGTCACCTGGTCCGATCAACTCTACCGTATCTTCGGCCTGACTCGCGAGATGTTCGAGCCTACCCTGGAAGGGTATCTGTCTCGTGTGCATGCCGCCGACAGAATCTCCACTAGAGAACTGATTGAACAGGCGCTCAAGAAACGAATGCCGTTCAAGTTCGAGGAACGCATCATCCGCCCCGACGGAGAAGTACGGGTAGTGGTCTCCCTGGGCGAAGTCGTCTGCGATGAGCAGGGCCAGCCCATCCGTCTGTCCGGCGTCTGCCAGGATATCACCGAACGCTAGGAGGCCGATATATAAGCGTGGCAGGGGTCAACGGTACTCCGTGGTACTCCGTTGCCCCCTGCGGTCGATACCATATCTCTGAAGGCATGCAGGGGGCAGTTGAGTACAGCTGCCCCCTGCCACGGACTTCGATAAATAACAACCAACAATAATCGGATCACTACATGTCCCATAAACTCAATTGGCACGGCGTCTTCCCGGCCATCACCACGCCGTTCCATCCTGATCTCAGCATCGATTACGACTTTCTCAAAAAGCATCTCACCTGGCTGATTGATCAGGGCTGCCATGGCATCGTCGCCCTCGGCTCGCTTGGTGAAGGGGCGACGTTGGAGAAAGACGAGAAGATCGCTATCCTCAAGACTTGTGTCGAAACCGTCGGCAAGCGCAGTGCCCGTCGTGGCCGGCATCTCGTCACTCAGCACTGCCGATGCTGCGCTGCTAGCCAGGCAGGCGGCTGAAGTGGGCTGTCAGGGGCTGATGGTGCTGCCTCCCTATGTCTACTGTTCCGACTGGCGGGAGATGAAGGCACATGTCTCTGCGATCATTGCTGCAACGCCTCTTTCCTGCATGCTTTACAACAACCCCATTGCCTACAAGACTGACTTTCTGCCCGAACAAGTAGCTGAGCTGTGCAAAGAGCATAGCAACCTTCATGCGATCAAGGAATCGAGCGCACGATGTCCGCCGCATCACCGCTATCCGCGCCCTGATCGGCGACAGGCTCAAATACTTCGTCGGCGTCGATGATCTGATCGTCGAAGGCATAGCCGCCGGCATACCGGCTGGATCGCCGGCCTGGTCAATGCCTTCCCAAAGGAATCGGTAGTGCTGTTCGAGAAAGCCATGAAAGGTGAAGACGTCCGTGAACTGTACGAATGGTTCCTGCCGCTGCTTCGACTCGATGTAGTAGTGAAGTTCGTGCAACTCATCAAGCTGACCCAGGAACATGTGGGTATGGGATCAGCAAGAGTGAGACCGCCACGCTTACCGATTGTCGGCAGTGAACTAGCAGCTGCCGAGGCCATTATCAAGACAGCGCTGGGGAAGCGACCGCGGGTGTGATAGCATTTGTGTTTGTGGCAGAGCTATGCTTGTAGCTCAAGACGTAACATGCGACGAATACATGATATCAAACGGCATGTTCTGCTTGCCCTGGTAACGATGGCCGCGATACCTTGCTTTGCCTTACTTGCCAGTACCAACATGCATCCCATCTATGCTTATTGCGCTACAGTATTTGCCTATTGCGTCTTCGTTGACCGATGGACAAAGCAATACACGTACTACGCTATTCCCTTAGCTGGAATAGGCTGTGGGTTTATTCTGTTTCTATTCATTATTATTGTGTTTGACCCCAGCATCGTAAGAATGCTAGGTCCTATAAGCATCCTCATTAACTTTTGGTCATTGCCTCCAATACTTGCTGCATTGCTGGTATGCTTGTGCATTCGTTTGATCAAGCATGTTGTTTACAAGTACTGGTAAGGTTGAATGCGGCTGCATACTTCATGTGCGGAAGTGTGTGGCTGTTCCGATTTATTCCTCATTTTTTGTATTTTCCCAGACTGCTGTGACAAACTGCACCATCCTTACGAATCACCAGGAGTACAGCAAGCCATCATGACATGACCCATGCTCCAACAAACGGTAAATCCCGGCATGGCAGGCCCCAGGAAGGCAGACGTTTCCAGCTCCATGGCCCCATCGACATCGAACCACGACCTGTTCCTCTCCCTGATGGAATCCCATCACACGCATGCTGCTCAAGGTCTGTTGGGTTTACGGAGCCAATCATCGCGATGACCTGATGCAGGAGATCATCGCCCGGCTCTGGTCAGCGTTCAGCAGGTACGACCGCGCTCGTAAGTTCTCGACCTGGATGTATCGGGTGGCGCTTAATGTCGCTATCGACTTTCGACGCCGACAACGGCGCTGGGGCAGAGAGACTGCCACTCTTGATGAGAAAACGACAGAGGCTTTTGCCACCTCACCGGAGGAGGCGATGAAGTTGCAGCAATTACGTGAGCTCCGCGAATTGCTCGAAGCTCAAAGCGACGCTGACCGTGCCCTGCTGCTCCTCTATCTGGAAGGCAACTCGTACCAGGAAATCGGCGAGGTTCTGGGAATGAGTGAAACCAACGTCGGCACCCGCCTCAATCGACTAAAGAAGTCAATGCGGGATGCTGTGCAAGAACCATCTGACACAGAACTCGGAGACTAACCATGCAACTCGAACAACTACAACAACAATGGCAGCGGCTCGATCAGAAACTCGATCTCTCTCTAGCCATGCAGAACGAACTGGTCAAGCAGATTGTCATGCAGCCCGTGCAGCGACGCATGAACCGGCTGGCGGTCTGGCCGGCGATCGATGCGGCGTTCAGCCTCGGTGTAGTCTTGCTCAGCGGCACATTCCTCGGCAGCAACTGGCATGAGACCCGTTTGATGATCCCCGCGGTGGTGGTCATGGCTGGCGCTCTGGCTCTCCTCATCAGCAGTGTGGTGCAACTCAACAGGATAAGCTCACTCGATTGGACCAGCCCCGTGGCCGAGATTCAAAAGTCGCTCGAACTATTGCGGACCATCAGGATACAGCAGTTCTCCTGGGTCATCCTGCTATCGCCTCTGGTAGGGTTCAGCGCACTCATCGTCGGGCTGCATGGGCTGCTCTTCTGGTTGTCGGAAGGCCGCGTTCACATCCTCGACAAGCTCGATCCCTGGTGGGTCATCGGCAACTACCTCTTCGGCTTGCTGTTTGTGCCCCTGGGGTACTATCTGGCTCGAGTGCTTGCCCGCAAGTGCCGCCATCAGTCGTGGTGGCAGGCAGTGCTCGACGGCATCTCTGGAAAAAGCCTCAAGCAGGCTGCTCTCGAAGTCCAGCGTTGGGCGAGCTTGAGTAGTAATGGTTAATCTCTGCCTCTTTCCGCTGGCCTGACGAACGGGTGAGGAGTAGACTTTGCTCTTCACCTTTTTCTTAGTCCCGATCCTACAGGCGTTTCATGGCAAAGCAGTCGATCTACAGCGTTCACCCCAGTGTCGAGACGACGATCCAGTGGATTGCCACCCTCAAGGAACGAACCGGCCGCTCGCTCGAAGAGTGGATGAAGTTCATCAAGAAGGAAGGCCCTGCCTCGGAAGACGAGCGACGCGACTGGCTGAAGGCAACACAGAAGATGGGCACGAACAACGCACACTGGTTCGCCGCCCGCTCCGTCGGCAAAGGGATGGAGGACGAAGACCCCGAAGCCTATCTGAAAACGGCAGACCGCTGGGTGGAGGCGATGTTCGAGAAGAAGCCGCTGTTGCGGCCGCTCTACGAAGCCGCCCTCAAGTATGGGATGTCACTTGGGAAAGACGTCAAAGTGTGTCCCTGTCAGACAATGGTGCCGTTCTACCGCAAGAATCAGTTCGCCAAGCTGACCGCTTCAACGAAGACCAGACTTGATCTTGGCCTCTGTCTGCGTGGAGTTCCATTTAGCAAAAGACTGACCGACACGGGCGGCACTGCCAAGAAGGATCGCATCACCCATAACATCGCCATCACCTCGTTGGATGATCTCGATGCTGACCTCAAGAAATGGTGGCAGAAAGCCTACGAGATGGATGCCTAGAGTTGCCATCACTTTGGCCAATGGACTGGAATAAACCCTATCATCGTTACCGCAGATCGTCTGATGTATTCTGAGATACTTCGCTTACCAATGATGCTGTACTCCTCCACCACGTATGCCGATGACGATAGTGGCAGACTCTAAGGAAGCATCATTATGCCGCTCGAAGCGAAACTGGGCCTGGTCTTTGGCGTCGCTCTTACCATCCTGGTAGCAATCTATTTCCGTCCCAAGGAATCCGCCCTCTCAAACCCGAATCCCCCGCCGCCGATCACCGCCAAGATCAGCCAACCAGCCCCAGGCGAAACCACCTCTATACGCAAATAGTTGCCGTCGCCCTCAGCATCATGGCAACTAGGTCACCACCTCGCCGCCCGCCCCTTTCCAATCCCGAAAACCGCCATCCATCGACCAGACGTTGGTATACCCCATTCTCTGCAGCACATCGGCGGCCAACGCAGAACGATACCCGCCGCCGCAGTACAGAATCACTTCCTGTGCCGTATCGGGCACCTTCACTTCGATGTCTCGTTCGATGACTCCTTTGCCGATATGAATCGCCCTGGGCAGATGTCCCGCTGCCCATTCACTCTCTTCACGCACATCAACCAGGAGAAACGGCCCGGACGAGCGGAGCTTCGCCTGCACGTCAGCAACAGTCAATTCCTTTACACGAGACTTGGCCTCGGCGACGATCTTCAAAAACCCGGGAGAGTGCTTCATGATAAGGCCTTTGCATCAGGGGAGCGGGAGGGCGAGGCTCCTCCCGTGCTGTTTCGGCGATGGCTTGCGGCTCGGCAGGAGCCTCGCCCTACGCGGGATTCACTACTTCACGGGATTATTCGAAGAGCCGCGTCGCGTGTAAGGTAAGCCTTTGCTGTTGAGCTCGACCACTTTCGACAAGGCGCTGACAAACTCCCGGCAGTTGTTGAATCGATTCAGCCACTGCTTGGAAAGGGCCAGGGCCAGCACGTTCCGCTCCGCATCCGGTAGCATCGTCAACTCAGGTGCGACCGTAGGGCAGGAACCATCGGGCGGTATCGGAAACGGGAAGTATCCCGTCCGCAGTTCCACATAGGTCACCGCCAGCGAGAACTGATCCGTTCGACTGTTAGCCCGACCCTCGTATAGCTCCGGCGGGGCGTAAGGCGGAGTGCCAAAAGCCTTGCCCCGCGCGTTCCACATCTGCGGGCCCGAAAGACCGAAATCAGCTACTTTCACCTTGTTGTTAATCAGCAGCAGGTTGCTCGGCTTGATGTCGCAATGCTGCATACCCTGCTGAATCAAGGCGTTGGAGTTTGTCACCTTTTGATGGGCGATGAAATCAATGCCCTCCGCCGCCTGGTGCATCAGGTTCATCAGCACGTCGGGTGGAACGTGAGAACGGTGATCCGTTCGGTAGATGTAGTGCAGATCGTTCAGGCTGCCCTCGGCCAGTTCCATGCTTAATATGATCAGGTTCTTGCCCGTCGTCACACTGTAGAACTGGAGCAGGTTATCGTGCTTGAGGTCGCGCAGTTGAATCAACAGCTTGATCTCATTGACAATCAGGTTGGCCTGTTGATGCTTGCAGTCGAGGAACTTGAGAGCCAGCCGGCTATTATCAGACGTGTTGATCGCTTCCCATACTTCGCCGAAACCTCCCCGGCCAATGCGTTTCACCAGCCGATGACCAGGCACTGGCTCGGTTCCCGGCTTAAGATCAAAGTTGATTGGGGAAGCACTCAAGGAGGCACACAGCCTGTCGGCATAGTTAGGGCGGAGACGGCACGAACTGTGACAGGCTCCTCCAGAAAAGATGTTACGGTGGCCGGCCTTGTACGAAAGTTTAACCGTCCACCACGTCCAGCACGACACACGAAACATTGTCGCGCGACCCCAGATCCAGAGCCAGTTGGCACAGACCCTCGGCACAGCTTTGCGTTTCTGTCTGATCGTGCATTGCCTGGGCTACCCTCTCATCGGGTACCACGCCGCACAATCCATCGGTACACAACAGGATGCGATCACCAGGGCGAACGAACAGTGTCTTTACCTCAGGTCCATCACCCACTTCCTTGCTGCCAAGATATTTCCACAGCACATTCTTGAAGCGATGTTCCTTGGCTTCATCCGGGGTAATCGTGCCTGCTTCCACCAGCGCTTGAGCCAGCGAATGGTCGATGGTCAACTGATCAATCTTGCCGTCTCGAAGCATATAGGCCCGGGAATCACCGACCCCGGTGATGAACAGACAGTCGTCTCGAAAGTTGGGTGCCCACACAGCGCCCACGACGGTTGTGCCCATGTTACGGTAGTCTCGATCCAACTGCCCCAGCGAGATGATCTCCTCATTAGACTGCACAATCGACTTGCGAACGACTTTGCGAATATCATCGGCACTGGTGGCCCCTTCGACCTGAGCGCTGATTTCCCGGGGGATGATCTCGGTGGCCATCTGGCTCGCTTTTTCCCCTGCCGCCTGCCCGCCCATGCCATCAGCAACGATGGCCACGGTCAGCCCTTTCGATTCCTTGACATCGACGGCATCTTCGTTATTTTCACGATAGTTCCCCAGTAAACTGCATTTGCCTATCTTCAAACGTACAGCCATCGATCCACCTCGGTCCCCAGGTTGGGCGCAACAGGGTTTTCCACAGGGTTATCTTGGGGGGCCTTGCAAAACGACGGCTCTACACTGTCCCCTTCCGTAAGTGTATCTTGAGCCGGGGGCTACGCAAGCGGATACAGTGTTTTTTCTCGCCAGTTCTAAAGGTATGACACTCCCCTGGCAAACTCTGCCGTAATCCCCCCTTGATTCCCCGCCCCCCAAAAGCGAGAATGCGTAAGGAAGACAGTCTTTTCTCCCTCTCCCCCGGAGGGAGAGGGGCCGGGGGTGAGGGGGAGCATTGTACTTGACGTTCCACGCTTTGGGATGCTGACGTAAAGGAGACCCCGTGCCAGTACTGATGGAACTACGGCGAATCGTAACCGATGACGTGCGCGAGCAATACGTCATCTACCTCAAAGAAGCAGAGGGGGAACGCATCTTTCCCATCGTCATTGGCCTCTTTGAGGTCGTCAGCATCGAACGCCGGGTCAAAGGCGTCCCCACCCCTCGGCCGCTCACCCACGACCTCATCTGCCAGGCAGTAGAGCTCCTCGGCGGCGAGATGCAGGACGTAATGATTTCTGACCTTCAAGATGGAACGTATTTCGCCAAGATCCGGGTTAAGCAGAATGGGGAGATTGTTGAAATCGACAGCCGCCCCAGCGACGCCATCGCCATCGCCGTCACCGCCGATGTGCCGATTTATGTCAATGAGAGCGTGCTCGAAGAATCCCTCGAAAAAGAATAAAAGAGCCTGAAGCGCATCGAGGGTTTAGTACGCAATCGTCTTACTCAATTCACCCCTAACGCTGTGCCACACTCCGATGTGTACTCACATCGGGGTGTGGTTACATGGCACAAGACGCCGTTTCATTCGTTTGGTGATTGGGGAGTTGTGCATCGCACCCACACCCCGTCGAAATACCGACGGAGTGTGGCACAGTCTCCGATTTCCAAAACCCAGTGCCCGATTCCGTTAACCCAGGCAATCTAGGCAACCCCTCCGCCCCCCTTTTCCCCTTTTCCTTGTGAACCTCTATTGAATCCGTCGATTTGAACCTTTATAAGAGCCTCTCCCGGCAAGGATCGCTGGGAGATTGCCAAAGAGATTTGGCCGAACAGCACGGAGGCTCGCAGCATGGCTGTGGCATTACGTTTCGTGGATGAACTCTGGTCGCGCTGTAGCTCGCTGGCGGAAGCGGGCCAACTCGGCAAAGTCAGACCTCTCCTTGAACGCCTTCTGCACATGGACCTGCCGCAATCCATCCGTGCTGAGGCCACACTGATGCTCGCTGATCTGCTACGGGCACAGGGTGAGTACCATTCAGCACGCAAGCATCTCAGCGCCGCTCTTGCCGGCGATCCCCAAGACCCTTCACTCCATCACATGCTAGGCTACCTGCATCACGAAGACGATCATGCCGGCAACTTCAATCGCGCCCTGAAACACCTCCGCCACGCCGCCAGGCTCGCCCCGGATTCCAGTGAGTGCCACCGTGCTCTCGGCGAGTATCTGTTCAAACACGAGAATCAGCAGCGCGGCATGACCCATCTTCGCAAAGCCGTGGAGTTGGAACCCGAGAACCTCGACAGTCTCCGTTCTCTTGTCAGCGCTCAGGTCGAGCAGGATCAGGTCGAAAGCGCCAGACAAACCATTCGTCTTCTACAATTTCGTTTGGGTCGGGCCCATCCCACTGTACAATCGCTCTGGAACGAACTAGCCTACGCCATCACGCTAAAGGCACAGCACGGCAACACTCGCCTTTCGACCGTGCCGATGCTGAAGGCTGTCACCGATGAACCGAGGAACAACCGCACCGATGCCGTGCCCCAAATTCTGCGTTTCGACGCCGGGCATGGCCCCAAGCAACGCCCCAGCAGACGAGTTCCCAAACGGGAAAGCTAGCGGGCGACCAAAACGGATGCTGCGGTAGGGATGCTGCGCGGCACGGACGCCGCTGAAAGGGAGAGCAAGATGCTCTCCCTTTTGAATTTGGATTGTAGTCATCGCTCTCTGAGTGATGAGTCGGAGACAGGGCACAACTAACAAGAACCCGTGTCACTGTGTCTAGTGTACTCACTGCACACAGTGCAGCTAGCGATTGCATTCGTCCACTGCGTGACAGCGAGACAACTGTTAAGTGAAAGGCATTATGCTCCTGGCGCTGTCACACAGTGGCACGGTCTCCGCCGAAGCCAGGTCGTAAAGATAACTCACCAAACAAAAATGCCCTCCCTAACCAGGGAGGGCATTCAAATCTTCGCTCACGTTATCCCTTCGGCTTCTCCTTCAGCACCGCTTGCCCTTCCTTGACGCCATCCAGCACTTCAACCTTATCACCAGAACGACGACCGATCTTGATCGACGTCTTCACCGGCTTGGCAGTGGCTTCACCTGGAACATATACCACATAGCTGTCCGCATCTTCATCAAAGGAGACAGCCGAGGAAGGCAGCGTCAAAGCATCATCCTTGGAATACCCCTTGATCTTCAATGAGCAGGTCATGCCCGCTACCAGGCCTTCGGGGGTATCGTTCAGTTTGCCGCGAATTTCGAAGGAGCTGCCCAGCGGCACGTTAGCCACGCTGGTCAGGCTGCCGGCAACGCGAATATCGGGCAGTGCCGTGGGGGTCGCCTTGAACGTATCTCCCGCCTTCACCAATGGCCTTTCCTTCTCGTCCAAAGTGCCGCGCACGGATAACTTGTTCGACTTCACGATGGTCATGAACACGTCTTCGCTGCTAAGGCTCCCCTTGGGCTGCAGCTTACTCTCTGCCGAAGTAGAGTTCCACGCCCCCTTGGTCGCCTTGCCGTAATAGACGGTTCCATCGCACGGAGCGACGATGTTCAGCATCTTCTCCCGATCAGCCTTCATCTGCTCGAACTTCTCCAGCGACTTGGCCCGGTCCAGCTTGGTCTTCTCGAAGGCCAGTTGCTTCTGCCGAACCTGGGCCGGCATCGTGATCAGTTGCTTCTCGTGGTTGATCTTCGTTCGTTCGTTGGCTTCCTTCATGCTCAGTTCCCGGCGGGGGATGTCGTACTTGAGCGTGTCGGCGGCTCGCTTTTCGGTATTCAGCGAATTGTTCTTGGCGTTCTCGACCGTATCCCGCTGACGGCGGAGGATGATCTCTTCCGTCTCTTCCTTGATGTCGTCAGCTTTGTACATCTTCTCCAGCTGCTTCAGTTCTTCCATGGCGTAAGCAAGGAAGTTCTGCGCGCTCTTGCCCTGAAACTCGGCATTGCGCTTCATCAAGGCCAAGTCCGATTCGACAAACCGCTTGTAGTCTTCTTGTGAATAGTCGAAGGCCAGCTTGGAAGCCTTCTCGTCCATCGGCAACAGCTTTTGCGACGTCTCGTATTCCACCTCCGCCTGCTTGAACGCCAGGTCGGAAAGTTCCCGGTCGATATCCTGCTCCTTCATCGCCTTGTTGAACTTCTCCATGTCGAGCTTGACCAGCGTGTCCCCCTTCTTGACGACGCTGCCGTGCGGCACGGCGGAAAGCACAGGCATGCCCCCCGACCACGCATCCAGCTTGATCGAGATTTCTTCGGTGTCATCCGCCTCAAGCGTGCCTTTGGTCGTCACGTCGATGCTGAACTTGCCCTTCTCCACCTTCACCGTATCAGGAGGCTTGACCGCTGTTTTGGCTGATGCCTCGCCGTCTTTCTTTTCCTGAAGGGGTGCGCCGGCTACCAGCGTGGTCAATATTCCTGCTGCCATCAAGGCAGCGACAAAGAGCGGCTTTCGCATGGAGGGTGCCTCATTGCTTGGTAAGGTAGGATGTGGGGATTATAGCGAAAGCTGATGAGGAATGTGTTATGAGCTTCTCATTCTCGTCCTCAGCCTCCAACCGGCGATAAGAGCTCATCTCGTTCCCAAGCTCTGCTTGGGAACGCACTGCAACTGAGGCTCTGCCTCAATGAATCTAGCGTAGATAGATATCGTCATCAGTTCGCGCAGCGAGGCGGAGCCTCGCTTGCAGTGCGTTCCCAGGCAGAGCCTGGGAACGAGAAGAACTTCCACGCACAAGAAAATCAACCGCTTCCCTTACCACCCATAAGAAATACCTCCACACCCCAGTCCCTGCTCTATCTATTCGGGGTTGATACTGTAAAATATTATGACCCACCCTAGAGTGGCCGAGCTTCCTGTCGGCCCAAGTCTTCGGGATATTGACGTATGGCCTCCACCTCGCCGCGCGAAGCCACGGATGTGAAAGCAGCGCCGGCCAGCACGATTAAGACTGTCTCCAAGACCGCTCCCAAGTCGGCCCCGGTCAATCCCTGGATGCAGGCAGCCAAGTTCCTCGGCTCCATCCAGATGGCTCTCATCCTCGGCACCGTCTTCACCCTCGCCATGATCATTGGCACCTGCCTTGAATCGTGGTACAGCGACAAGATCGGCCAGGAACTCATTTACCACACCTGGTGGTTCACGGGACTGCTCGGCTTGCTCGCGGTCTGCATCTTCTGCGCTGCCATGAAGAAGTGGCCCTGGAAGAAACATCAGACCGGCTTCCTCATCACCCACGTCGGTCTGCTCACGCTACTCGCCGGCGGCGTACTGAATAGTTTCCTCGGCGTTGATGCCGTCATGCGGCTTGTCGATTCCAAGATGGCGTCAGAACAACTCGGCGTACCGCAGAAGAGCAGCCAGATTCAGATGAGCAACCACACCATGATGACCGTCGAACGGCATGCCCCGATTCCGATGGCAAGCCTTCATGGGCGGCCAAGCAGATCGAGATCAAGCCCGGCCCCCTGCCCTGGGGTTCCGAACTCGGGAAGTCGATCCCCGTGCCCGGCCTCATCAGTTCGTTGTCATTCCTCGCCAATCCCTTCCCGCGCACGGTCAACTTCACCCCGTATGAAGATGTGCGTCTCGAAGTGCTTGCCCACCTGCCCCACTGCCGGGTAGAACCCCTTGAAGCAGCCGGCCCGAAAGAGTTTGGCTTTCCAGCCCTGAAGGTCGAAGTCAACACCAAAGAGACCGGACGCATCAAGCCCGCCTGGACAGCCCTCAACAGCGACCGTGAACGCAACCTCTTCCCCTATTTGAACAACACCTGGCGAGCCAACATGCTCGTCGAACTGCTCGGCACCATTCACCCGTCCCTGGTCGACGAGTTCCTCAAGCCTCCCACAGATCAGGACCGGGGTACGCAAGGCAACCTCATTTTCAGCGTCGCCGGCAAGAAGTTCAACATCAACGTCAAGCGAGACATGGACAAGACCGTTCCCCTGGGCGACACCGGCTGGAAGGTGAAGCTCAAAAACTACTTCCCCAGGCCCGGCAGCCGGAGTAACGACGATGAACCTGACTTCCCCTCTGTCCATGCTGACCTCATCGCTCCCGACGGTGCCATTACCGAATATCAAATCGCCGGTCGCCTCGTTGCCTTTCCCGGCCCGATGAGGGTGGGTGAACAAGTGCCCGAACTCGACGAAGGCCTTCCTGCCGTCTGGTACCATGCCCCCGATGTCCGCTTCGGCTACGATGGTAACCGCGAGAAGGACAAGACGAATCCCCACATCAAGAGCATGCTCCAGTTCGTCCAGAGCTACGATGGCAAGCTCTACTACCGCTCGTACCAGGAACAGAACGGCAAGATGGTACTCGAAGATTCCGGCGAAGCCCCCGCCTCCGGAATCGAGAAAAAGATCTGGGATAACCACGCCGGCAACTTCATCATTGAAGAACACCTGCCCCATGCCAAGCCCTGCATTCAGCGGGTGGTCCCCATCACCAAGCGCCCCGGTCTGCTCGATGAAGAGAACCCACCATCGGTACTCGCCAGGTTGACTCTCACCAAAAAAGATGCTCAGGGCCAGCCACAGACCTTCAGCAAGGAACGATGGATACCCCTTGGTCGACGAGCCACTTACACGGTCGGTGGCATGCTTGATGGTCAGAAGATCGACGAGACCTTCCTCGTCACCTTTGGTAACAAGTTGGAACAACTGAGCTTCGCTCTCGAACTTACCCGTGCCGAGTCGCAGCTCGACCCAGGCACTAACCGGGCAGCTACCTACACCAGCTTCGTCAAACTCTACGATGAACGGCGCGACATCTTCGGTGATAACCACATGATCACCATGAACGAACCGCTCGATTACCTCGGCTACAAAGTCTACCAGTCACGCTTCGAGAACTTCGGCATTGATGATGAATCGGGCAAGCAACTCGCCGGCTCGGTCTTCACCATCGGTCGAGACCCGGGGCTGTGGCTCAAATACCTCGGCACCGGCATGCTCGGCCTCGGCATCGCCACCATGTTCTGGATGAAGGCCTACTTCTTCAAACCCAAGGGGCGGCATGCCGCAACTTGAGGGTTGTAATTAACCGTGGCAGGGGTCAGTTGTATTATCCACCCCTACTCTACGCAACCCAAGGACTACCTTCAACTTTCATCGCAAGAGCTTTCACGCTCGAAGCTTCGGGCATTCTGGTTGGTTGTAGTTCTTTCAGGTTGTTTGGATCCTCTTCGGCTGAGTCTCAGCACACTTTCAGCACACATTCCTACAACACCGGTTAAAGACAAGATCGAGCATGAGGAACCTGGTGATCGTGAAGTTGCTGCTAGTTATGCCCGATACAGCTCTGACAATCAAGACCCTACCAGCTTGCCCCAACAACACGATAAGAATCGACAGGCTGGTGCCAACAACGGTCACCATATTCCAAAAACATTGGAATTTAACGACGAAGCAGTATCTGGAACGAAACTGCGCCGCACGGGGCTGGATGCCTTGGTCGCTGGTGCCAAAGAAGGTAAGTATCGAGTCATCTACTTTTGGAACATTTCGCGTCTGGCTCGCGAGGTGGCGATCTCAATACCACTATTGAAAGAGCTGGTCAAAGTTTATGGCATTCGCATTATCTGCGTTTCTGAAGCAATCGATAGTCAGCAGCCTTCCTGGGAACTGAATGCTATCTTCAATTCCTACATGGCCCAGGAGTATCTCAACAGGCTGCGTGAGGATGTCAAACGTGGAACTCGCTACGCTCTAGAAAAAGGCTATAGCGTAGGCGACCTCTGTTTTGGCTATGTATCAGAACCAATACCAGACACACACGGTGCTGGTAAAAATCGTAAACAGAAACCAAGAAAACGTAGGATGGTTGATCCTTCAACAGCCGAGTGGGTTGTCAAGATTTTCCATTGGTATACCGTCGAGCTGCGATCCATCAATTGGATTCGCAATGAACTGAATCGGAAGGGAGCCCCCAAAGACTCTCGGTCCTCCAGCCGAAAAGGCTGGTTAAACACCTGCGTACGCAATCTCTTGGCCAATCTGAAGTATGTCGGGGTTTGGCGTTACGGCCTAACCAAGGTGATCATCAATCCGCTGAACGGGGTGAAAACTCAGGTTCAGCGTAAAGAGAGTGATCCGGAAGTTGTCACCCTGCACTTTCCAGAACTCCGGATCATTGACGATGAGACTTTCGGCAAAGCGCAAGCCCGCCTTCGAGAGAATGAGGAGAAGGTCAAGAACTATCGTTATAAGAACGGGAGGTTCAAGGGCTCTTCGCATGATTTGCAGGCACCCCGGCATCTGCTGCAGGGGCTTATGCGATGCAAGAATTGCGGGTGCACCTTGCAGATGAATGGGCTGCGTGGAAAGTACCTTCAGTGCAGCGGCTATCCCCGCAACGAATGCCCCATAAAAACCTCGCTCTTCCGCAGCTATGCCGAGAAAGCACTGCTGGAACTCATCAGCCGGAGAATTCTAGAAGATGTACCCCTTCGAAAGATGCTCCTGGAGGCAGTGAGAGCAGCGTGGCTGCAGTCAAAAGCCTCCAATCCGATGGAACGAGAATCACTGGAAAAACAAAAACGTGATATCCAGCGGAAGATCAACCATCTGGTCGATCAAGTGGAATCAGGAGGAAGCCACGAGGAGATCGTCTCCAGGCTAAACAGCAGGCGTCGAGAACTCATGGATCTTGACCGCAAGCTAGAAGGTCTGGATCAGACTCCGGAAGGGCTGCAGAATGAACCCTCTGAGGACTGGGTGATCCAGAAACTTCGAAAGTTGCATCTACTTTTGCAGGCCGAGCCGGCATTGGCTGGGGTAGCTTTGCGGAAGCTGATTGGAACTATTGAAGTTCATGAGGAAGACTTCCCCGGGCTTAAGCGTAAGCGACTCGTGGGTACTTTCTCACTTTCTCCAGCGCAGATAGCTTCAAGCGTTCTAGGGATGCAGCTACCCATGGATCAACCTGTGGAGCGGGTCGTCTTGTCGTTTGCGCCGATGCCGGAATGGGCAGAGCGTGCCAACGAGGTAAAGAAGCTCTACGACGAGAACCATTCTGCGGTCACCATCGCTGCCCAGCTTGGCCTCAAGTTTGGTGCGATTGCCAAGGCACTACGATGGTGGTTCACCCAGCGCGATATGCCAGTTCCCTCGGGTTCTGAAAAAAGGGATCGGATCATGCGGCCTACCCCTATTCAGGATGCGGTCATGGAGAAGGTCATCCGGCTCTGGAAGGAACACTGGCCCATTCATCTTATCGCCAAGGAAGTCGGTTGCTCACGCAACTCGGTAACCGTGATGATCAAGAAATGGCATCACGATAATGGGCTACCTTGGCTGAACGGTCAAGCACGTCGCAAGCAAATACGGGAGGAGCGTGATCGGAAGAAGGATCAAGACGCTGCCTAACCGGTATTCGATCAACTTTTACTCGGCAGGCGAGATGCCTGCCGATTTTTATTAATACCAACGATTCTCAGACCAATTCGTTAAATGCTCTCATTGAGTACCAGTTCGTGATACTTCGTGATTCAGTTCAGCGTTCAATCGAGCATCCGAAAATAGTCAACCCTATTACGATCATGTTTTGAGTCGTCACCTCGGCCTACTAAAGCAGAGGCAAATCCGCGTCATAAGAGATGCGTGCGACTAGGTAGCTATTAAACCTTACTTGCAAGGAGGTAGCTCACGAAGCTGATGGAACTATTATCGCAAGCAGGTTTCCTGCGAGCGAGCCTTTTGTTGCCAAAGTGTCTGACACGCGGCCTGCCGCAAGGTAGGAAGCCCGCGATAAAATCGGTTCAGCAACGAACAGCACGTTGCTTTCGAGGTCGGAAGGCAAAGCGGATTAGCGAAAGCGAACTGCATGGGATCGTCAATTATAACTCCGAAACGCTGTCGATACGGAGGAGCCTTCGGGCTCGCGGGTGGTGGGGCCGACGCAAAAGGCTGTCCACGGCAAACGAGAACCCCGCCGGTCTTACGAGCAGAATCCGTCTTGGCCAGATATAGAACCATCGGAACTAGGACATGTCGTTCGTCGCTCGGTGCCGAGAGATCGATACCGAGGTGCCAACCTGCCCGACTTTCAAGGAGGGCAGACCGGTGTGTGACGGGCGATAAAGGATAGTGGACCAAGCCAAGGCCCAGGGTAATGCCTGGGATACGGGGGTAGTTCCCGGCCATCGCAGATGGAGCTAAATTCCACGATTGCTAAGGAAGTGAAGGTAACATGATGCAACGAAGTCACGAGGGAAAGGCGTGTTGACTATGGCTCATACCATAGACACAAATCGACCTCAGGTTAATCTCGCCTGGGACCAGGTCAACTGGAACCAGATCGAGAAAACCGTTCAACGTTTGCAACATCGCATCTTCATGGCCAAAGTTCGAGGGGATGTCGAAGCGATGCAATCGCTGCAACGTCTCTTAATTTCATCTCGGGCCGCAAAGCTGTTGGCTGTCCGCAAGGTCAGTCAGGAGAATAGTGGCCGCAATACTCCGGGTATCGATGGAGTCGCAAGCATCTCCAACGCCGCTCGTGAGAAGTTGGTGCAGGATGATCTGAGCCTCAGGGATTATGTGCCTTCGCCGGTGCGTCGGGTGTTCATCCCGAAAGCCAACGGCAAGGTACGACCCTTGGGCATCCCGACCTTGAGAGACAGGGCTATGCAATGCCTTGTGAAATGCGCCTTGGAACCTGAATGGGAAGCGGTTTTCGAACCGAACTCATTTGGATTCCGTCCAGGGCGTTCTGTTCACGATGCTGCCGTTGCGGTCAAACATGGCTTAGGGGCTGAAGGTGCCGGTCGAACGAACCAGAAGGCTAGATGCCAATGGGTTCTGGACGCTGACATCAAGAGCTTCTTTGACGAGATTGACCATGAAGCGATCCTTTCGAGGACGCCTGTTTTTCGTCGCGTGATCGAAGGTTGGCTCAAAGCAGGGGTTTTCGAAGGGGAAGTGTTCAACCCGACGAACATGGGAACTCCGCAAGGCGGAGTCATTTCGCCCTTGTTGGCTAACATCGCTCTGCATGGTTTGGAAGACCTGTTCCACGAATGGTCGCTGGTGGGCAGGAGCAAGTATCTGTGTGAAACGGTAGAAACATTCTCCGAACCGCCGAAAGGCTATCGGAAGTGCAAGCTGGCGAGCGCAGTGACCAGTCTCCAAAGCCCATCCAAGCCCAGGAAAACATCTCGTATCGAACCACCGAAGATTTACGGGCCGTATCCCGATGGGAGCTGGCGAACCTTGCGACTGGTCATGAATGACAAGAAAGCAAGAACTAAGGCAGCTCTCCGAAAGGATACCAAGCTCCGCGATCTGCGGTTGATTCGTTACGCTGATGACTTCGTGGTACTGGCCCGTTCGAGACGGCAACTCGAAACGGTCGTCCTCCCCAAGCTGCGAGAGTTTCTGGCAACAAGGGGACTTCGCCTGAGCAAAGAGAAAACAAGGATAGTACGTGATACGGACGGTCTTGACTTCGTTGGCCGAACCTTCAAGCGGCTGACTCCAACGAAGTTCCTGGTGCGACCGCGTCGTCAATCGATACGGAAGCACCAGGATACGTTGTCTCAGTTGTTTCGCAATCATGTCCTCCCTGTCGGTGTGCAAATCCAGAAGGCCAATGCGATTATTCGCGGCTTCTGCAATCACTATCGCACCGATCATTCATCCAAAGTGTTCAGCGGGTTGTCCTACTGGACACTGCGAATGTTCTGTAAATGGGTAGGACGGCGGAATAGCAAAATGACAGCGAGCAAAGCTTATCGCCGACTCACGATGGTGAACGGAGGGAGATACACCAGGCCTACGGCGTACACACCGTTAGGCAAATTAATCTCACTCCAGTCCCATGCACGGTTCTACAAGCTCCGCTTTCAACAGGTCAAGGGCACGAACAGCCCCTTCGATCCGCGATTGCAAGAGTACTGGGAAAACCGACGGACAACTGCCTTGCTTCGAAGAGCTTATGCAGATCTGCAGCCATATCGAGTGCGTCAACTCAATCGGCAGAAGTATCGATGTGCCATTACTGGGTTGCCGATTGAGGAGATGAATGACGTTGTTCTTCAGCGGATTGTTCCACAACAAAATGCTGAGAATGATGCCAGAAATGTCTACTGCTTGGTACTGAAGTGGGCACAGAGCTTACTACTGAACCAGCTCAAGATCGAACAGAGAATGGCCTCGCTGAAAGATGTGCCTTTCAGTGGTCTCTGAAGTCGAGCCGTATGCGTCGAGAGGCGCACGTACGGTTCCTAGGGGGGTGCCCACCGCGAGGTGGGTCCCTACCTACCTGGCGGGTATTAGCCCTTGCAGCGTGTCTCTTAATCTTTCACCACTACGGTGGAAAAGTTCCTCTTTTGTAAGGAGTAAGCATGAAGATCCTTCTGATTAATAACGACGGCGGCGGCTTTGCCGATCACGTTGAAGTCAGCGATGGCATCTCGGTCTCGGAGTTGTTCAAGAAGCAACTCCCTGATCGTCGTGCTCAGGATTACTTAATCCGTGTAAACCGGCAGCCTGCGTGTGCGGACCAAGTGTTACAGCCTGACGATCGCGTCAGCATCACGCCCACCAAAATCCAAGGAGCCTAACACTCGTATCGCTCCTACCACACCTCGGCATCAGTGATGCCGGGGTTCTTCAATTTCAGGAGTCTAAACCATGACGATTCGCGAGCGAATCGGGTTGGCAGCATGGCTCCGGCAACTCTGGCAGCGTCGCTCGAATCCCACCCCCGCTTATCATTGGGAATTGCTCAGATCGCGTTGGCAGTCAGTGATGACTGCTGCCCAGAAGCATCGTCTTGCTGAAGAACATAAGTTGCGACTCTGCATGCCCATGCTTCGGCATGATCTGCTTTCGGCTTTGGGCAATCTATCGGCGCAGATTGGAGTAGTGATCAGTTGCTATGACGAAGTCGAGCAGGAGGAACTGTCGCCTCGACACTGGTACGAGGAAGTCGTGCAACTGGAGGACGAGTTCGTCTCGATCTCATTTGATCCTCAAAAAGACAAACTTCGTGTGGAGACCCCAGTCATAACTCTAGGCGAGATATGCCTGGGGGCCTTTGCGATTGAGTTGGTCAAGCGGGAGCAACTGTTATCGATTGAGTGCCTCCATTTCATTGCCCTGGATTCCCGAACCGGCCAGCACTGATTCAAGCGTGACTCATCCTCATGTCAAAGATCAGGAGTTATGTGCCGGCGACGCCAAGGTGCCCATCCGGACAGCGTTGGAATCGGGACGTATCGCCGATGCTTTCTTGCTCATGCTCTCCGTGCTCCAACATTACAACGGTAGTTCGGCCTTTGTAAAGCTGGAGGCCTGGGGTGGAATCACTTGCAGCAGTTGCTCACGTTCGGTGAGTACCGATGACAGTTATCACTGCCATTACTGTCAAGCGACGCTCTGTGATGAGTGCAGCACATCTTGCACTTCTTGCTCAGATACGCTGTGCCTGACCTGTGTGCAAGGGTGTGCCGTATGCAAAGCCGACTGCTGCCACTCCTGTCTGGAAACCTCTGACGCCAGCGGTATTTCACTGTGCCGTGATTGTCGAGTGAGTTGTGCCCACTGCGATAAGGTGCTGAGCACCAGCGAGATCAACGAGGATGATCTCTGTCAAGGATGTGCCGACTCAGAATCGGACGATTCAGAATCAGAAACAAATGAACTAGAGGAGAACCAACCTAAGGAGATGATTACACCATGAATGAGTATTCCCAGGCGGGACGCAAGCTCCGCTGCTCGCCACTGGCGTGGCTCAAATGGCAGTATCTCTGCCATGCGGGGCCAACGGAAGTGGCGAGTTTCGGAGTATCGTCCCCCTTCGATCCCTTGTACCTGGAAGATGTCCTGGTCATTGACCAACGGGCTACGCCTTCCACGGTGAGCTTCGAGGATGCCGCCGTGGCCGACCTCTTTGACCGCATGGCCGACCTGAAGATCCCACCACATCGCTTCGCGAGAATCTGGCTTCATACGCATCCTGGGTCGTCACCGAGTCCCAGCACAGTGGATGAGGCTACTTTCAAACGTGTCTTCGGTGGTTGCGACTGGTCGGTCATGGCTATCCTGAGCCGGACCTCAGCTACCTATGCCCGCATCCAGTTTAGCGCGGGGCCTGGCGGATCTTTCGAGATTCCTATCGTGGTGGACTGGCAGAATTGGCCTCATACTACTTCGCTCGATTCCGCTTTGGCCCAATGGCGTCAGGAATATGAGCACCATGTCAAACCAAGTACCCTCGACTTCTGGGACGTTCTCGATGACGAGCCGACTGAAGTCCTTTCGGATTCTATCCAACCTGACCTCTTAACCTGGGGAGACTTTCTTGACTACCGTTTCCGTTGATCTTAAACGCCGTAACCAGCGGCAGCGTGACCTGGTGCCGCCTGAACGCCTGGCGGGCTGCAATGCCATCGTGATCGGCACCGGTGCTATCGGACGTCAGGTCGCCCTGCAACTGGCTGCCATCGGTATCCATTGCATGGCCTTGTACGATCCCGATCAAGTGAAGCTGGAGAACATCGCCCCGCAGGGATTCTGGGAATCGGATGTGGGGACCAACAAGGTAGCTGCCGTTGCCAAGCTGGCAAAACAGCAGTTTCCCAGGTTGGAGATTCACACCTTTCCTGAACGCTTCAAGAAGACCCATGTGTTGCGTTGGTCTACCTCAAGACCCATCGCGCTGTTCTGTTGTGTCGATACCATCGATGCCCGCAAGCTGATCTGGGAGGCGGTGAAGGACAAATGTCACTTCTTTGCCGATGGCCGCATGGCAGCCGAAGTCGTGAGAGTTCTGGCCAGCGATTCGCCTTCTGCCGATCAGCATTATCCGACCACGCTGTTTGCTTCCAAGGAAGCTTACGCCGGCGAATGCACGGCCAAATCGACGATCTACACCGCCAACATTGCGGCAGGATTGATGGTGTCGCAGTTCACCCGCTGGCTACGCCGCTTGCCCGTTGTCCGTGAACAAATCTTCAATCTCTTGGCTCAGGAACACATGGCTTCTTGAGCCGTAGGTGTCGTTTATCCATTGCGCCCAGGCATCTTGGCCTGGGCGTTTTTCATTTACACCAAGGGGAATCTCATGCTGACCCCTGGCAACCGCAAACTGGGAGGCGATTTGATCTGGGGTTTTGCCTTACCCTCGGGAACCAGCGACACGTGTCCTGGCATGACACCGACTTGCCGGACGCACTGTTATGCCGTCCGCTACGGCCAGTATCGCAGCACGCTCAGGCCAAGTATCTGCGTAACCTCGAACTCACGAAGCTGCCAGATTTTGCCCAACGTATGCGATACTTCATTCTTCATCATGAGGCGAAGGTGGTACGAATTCATACGGGCGGAGACTTCTACAGCGTGCGCTATCTCCGCCAGTGGCTGAAAGTGATGAACTGGCTGCCGCAGGTGCAGTTCTTCACCTACACCCGATGCTGGCGGATTCTCAAACTGAAACCTGCCCTCGATGAAATGGCCCAGTTTCCTCAGATACGCCTCTGGTACTCGTGTGATCGGGATACGGGGATCCCCCTGAAGTGCCTTTCTCGGTTCGACTCTGCTGGCTGATGACGCATCCCGACGACTTGCCATCACGCCCCGTGGATCTCGGTTTTTCGGATCAGGGCATTGCGTCGCATCCCGTTGCAACAACTCGATGGCATGCGTGTTTGCCCCGACGAGAATGGCCATGCCTATTCTCAGCCGCCCCATTGTGAAACGTGCGGTACCTGCTGGCATCCCTTGAGAATCCCACCCCTAGTTACCCACGCCTTACCGGAGACTGCATGCGTGACATGACTGTTTGGTATCGTCCCCTGCGCCGGATCCTTGCTCATTGGCTGGCTCGAGTCATCGAGCGCTTACTTCATTTGCAGGATCAACTGCGCTACAACCTCATTCGAACGATCAGTTCCAGCGTTGCTGAAACGATCGAAGATCAGCTGCATCGTCCTTTTGGAACTCCTCCTAGGTGCTGTTC
>JASGHE010000005.1:0-697507 GCA_047602475.1 Gemmatales bacterium
TTCTCGTGTCCGTGCTCGACGCGGAGGAATTTCGTTGACGATGTCACCGTCGTTCGTCAGCAGGATTAGCCCTTCGCTGTTGCTTTATCGAGGCGACCGATCGGGAACACGCGCTCGTCGTGGTTCACGAAGTCGACGATGTTGCCGGCGACGTGCCGCTCCGTGGTGCAGGTGATGCCCACGGGTTTGTTCAGCGCGATGTAGACGGGCTTCACCTTCTTGCGCGCGCCGCCCACGACGTCGCCATCGAGCTTGACCTCGTCGCCGTCGTTGACTTGCGTGCCGAGCGTGGCCGGGACGCCGTTGATCGTGACGCGGCCTTCGCTGATCAGCTCGTCGGCCTCGCGACGCGAGCAGGCGCGCCGGTTTCGGAGAGGTACTTGTTCAGCCGCACGGGAGTGCCTTATACGCTATGATTCCGCTTGCGCCTGCTCCTCGTCACGCCGCCGATGACCCAGCTGAATACGCCGTATCCGGCGACGGCGTATCTGATGGGCTTTCTGCGCCAGCACGAGGAGCGCCTCGATTCGACGCTCGCCGCAAGCGGTACCTCGCGCTCGAGCTGTTCCTCGCGATCTTCTGCCGCGACGGATGGCGCCGCGTGCGCGAAGCGCTCGAGCAATGGCAGGACGCGTCCGAGCCCACGGACCACTTCCTCGCGCACGCGGATTGGGTACATCGGCACGATCGACGCGGTCATCGGCTTCCTGCAGGGCGGCGATCCGGGCCTCGCGCTGCACATCGTCAATCGCGAGTTTCTCCCCGAGGGCCCGCGTTTCGCGAACCTCGCCGACGGTCCCGGTAGCGCGGACGACGATCCACTCGCGTGGGCGTTCGGCGGCCTCGGCATCACCGACCGCGCGAAGCACCTCGCGTCGCTGTACATCGATGACATCGCCGACGCGATCCGAGGGCATCGCGCCGCACTTCGAGCTCGCACGCTACGGCGAGCGTCTCGCAGCGAGCGCGCCGTCGTTCAATTCGCTGCGCGACGCACTCGAGAGCACGCCCACGCTCGTCGACGAGATGCTCGACGAGCTCGCGGTGCAACGCATTCGTGCGCACGAACCGGACGTCGTGGTACTTCACCGCGCCATTCCCGGGCAATGTCTACGGCGCGTTCCGCATCGCGCGCGCGATGAAGAAGTACGCGAAGAAGACCAAGCTGATCCTCGGCGGCGGTTACGTGAACACCGAGCTGCGCGAGCTCTCGGATCCGCGCGTGTTCGACTATTTCGATTACATTACGCTCGACGACGGCGAAGCGCCGATGCTCGCGCTGCTCGAACACCTGAAGAACAAGAAGAAGCCGCTCCTCCGCACGTTCGTCCGCAAAGCGGACAGTGTCGAGCTCGTCACCACCGAGACGCTGCACGACGTGCCGATCGTCGCCGCAGGCACGCCGTCGTATTGGGGCCTCCCGCTCCAACGCTACGTCTCGCTGTTCGAGATGCTCAACCCGATGCATCGCCTGTGGTCCGACGGGCGCTGGAACAAGCTGACGATCGCGCATGGCTGCTACTGGAAGCAGTGCAGCTTCTGCGACGTCTCGCTCGACTACATCGGGCGCTACGAGCGCGCACCGGCGGATCTTGCTCGTGAGCCGCATCGAGCAGCTCGTCGAGGAGACGGGCCAGACCGGGTTTCACTTTGTCGACGAAGCCGCACCACCGGCTGCGTTGCGTGCGCTCGCCGAGCGCCTGATCGAGCGCGACGTCACGATCACCTGGTGGGGCAACGTTCGCTTCGAGAAAGCGTTCACGCCCGAGCTGTGCGCACTGCTCGCGCGCTCGGGCTGCGTGGCGATGAGCGGTGGCCTCGAGGATCTCGGCGGGCGATCGCTTGCTGACGCTGATGAAGAAGGGCGTCACCGTCGAGCAAGTCGCTCGTGTCACGCGCGCGTTCACGACGCCGGCGTGATGGTGCACGCGTACCTCATGTACGGCTTCCCGACGCAGACGGTCCAAGACACGGTCGACGCACTCGAGCGCGTGCGGCAGCTGTTCGCGGAGGGTTGCGTGTCCTCGAAAGCAGCTTCAAACGTATCTTTGAACTCTGTCGAAAGTTGAGGATGCCGATCAACACCTGGGCATCGGTCAACCTGACTTTGATGTGCCTGATGAGCTGAAAGAGGTAGCGATACAAGCGATACGAACTGGCCCCAACGGCTACACACTCCCCAGCGGTGTGCCGGAACTGCGAGAGACGATTAAACAAAGTCTGGACAACAAGACCGGACACAACGACGAAGTCGTCATCACTTGTGGCACCATGGGGGCAATCACCCTAGCATTGCAGGCGATTCTCAACCCCGGTGATGAGATATTGCTTTTCGATCCCTACTTTGTCGCCTATCCCCAGCTGGCCACGCTCATGGGAGCCCAGGCTCGGTTCATCTCGATATATCCCGACTTTCAGCCCGATCCCGATAGAGTCGCTGCTGCCATCACTCCCAGAACCAAGGCCATCATCTTGTGCAGCCCAGCGAACCCCACTGGCGTAGTCGCTCATCGTGACCGTGTGAAAGCCCTGGCTGAACTTGCTGACAGCCGGGGCATCTGGCTCATTAGTGATGAAATCTATTCCACGTTCCTTTACGACGATGCCTTTGTTACCCCAGCCTGTTTCGCTCAGAACGTGCTGATCTGCTCCAGCTTTAGCAAAACCCACGCCATGCCCGGCTGGCGGCTCGGCTACGCTTATGGCCCACAAATTATCGTACAGGCCATGATTGCCATGCAGCAATCGACTTTTGTCTGCGCTCCACCATGGCCCAGGCTGCGGGGATCGCGGCTTGGGAGTACCCTATGGAAAGCTACGTGAAGAACTATCAGCGTAAGCGTGATTGGGTACTCAAGAATCTTGATCCACGCTACGATGTGGTCAAACCCGAAGGAGCGTTCTATCTGTTTCCGAAATCTCCGAAAGGAACTGGGACAGAACTAGCGGAAGCAGCCATCAAGCATGAACTCGTCATCATGCCAGGCAAAGTCTTCAGTCAGCAGGATACGCACTTCAGGATCAGTTATGGCGTCCCAGATGAGGCGTTGCAAAGAGGCATTGAGATACTCAACCGGTTGGCATAGTATCTGCCCGGTATTCTCTTCGCAGAGGTACAACCTCGCAGTAAGAAAACTACAATACCACCATCTCCAGACACGATCTTTCCGATAGGATTCGCCGATGCAACCCGTCAGTAATTCGTTCAACAGCAAAACCACCCTCAGCCTCGGCTCCAAGAAATATACCATTCATCGACTTGAACCTGTCTATGCTGCCTATCCGCAGGCTAAGAAGCTACCCTACTCCCAGAAGATTCTGTTGGAGAACCTGCTTCGCAACGAGAACGGGTTGAGCGTTCGCAAGCAGGACATCGAAGCCCTGGCCAAGTGGAACGCCAAGGCTGACCCCGATACCGAAATCAGCTTCAGCCCCGCTCGTGTGATTCTGCAAGACTTCACCGGCGTTCCCTGCGTCGTCGATCTGGCTACCATGCGTGATGCTGTGGCAGCGATGGGTGGCGATCCAAAGAAGGTCAACCCGCTACAGCCCGTTGAACTCGTGATTGATCACTCATTCCAGGTCGATAACTTCGGGACTCAATCAGCATTGGCTGAAAACACTGCCATCGAGTTCCAGCGTAATCAAGAGCGTTACGCCTTCCTGCGCTGGGGTCAGCAGGCTTTTCGCAACTTCAAAGTCGTCCCGCCGCAGAATGGCATCGTGCACCAGGTCAACCTTGAATACCTGGCACGGGTCGTCTTCGTCAACGAAGCCGGCGAAGCTTACCCCGATACTCTCGTCGGCACCGATTCGCATACCACAATGATCAATGGCCTCGGCGTGTTGGGCTGGGGCGTCGGCGGTATCGAAGCGGAAGCAGCGATGTTGGGACAGCCCGTCGTCATGCTCATCCCGCAGGTGGTCGGCTTCCGCCTCAAGGGCAAGCTGAAGGAAGGGGCCACCGCAACCGATCTGGTCCTCACCGTCACCCAGATGCTCCGCAAGAAAGGCGTCGTCGGCAAATTCGTCGAGTTTTCGGCCCCGGCCTGGCTGATCTGCCCCTGGCTGATCGTGCCACCATCGCCAACATGGCGCCCGAATATGGTGCTACCTGCGGCATCTTCCCGGTGGATGCTGAGTCTCTGAACTATCTCCGCTTCACTGGGCGTTCTGCTGAACAGGTAGCTCTGGTGGAAGCCTACTTCAAGGAACAAGGACTGTTCCACGATGCTAACACTCCCGAACCCAGCTACAGCGATGTGCTTGAGCTGGACTTGAGCACGGTGGAACCCAGTGTTGCCGGGCCTTCCCGGCCTCAGGATCGTGTGCTGCTCAAGGATGTTTCGACAGGGTTCAAGGCGGCACTGCCCTCGATGCTCTCTGGTGCGAAGCCGAAGAAGCCTGCCCTGGAAATGGTGCACAGTACGAATGGTACTGAAACGACCTCATCGAAATCGCAGCCCCTCGATAACGGCTCAGTCGTCATTGCCTCCATCACCAGTTGCACCAATACCAGCAACCCGGCGGTGATGCTAGCTGCGGGCCTGGTAGCCAAGAAGGCTATCGAAAAGGGACTCAACTCCAAGCCATGGGTGAAGACCAGCCTGGCTCCCGGCTCCCGCGTTGTAACCGATTACTTGACCAAGTCAGGCCTGCTGCCTTACCTCGAACAACTGCGGTTCAACGTCGTTGGCTACGGCTGTGCTACCTGTATTGGCAATAGTGGCCCGCTCCCCGCTGCTGTCTCCAAAGAGATTGAAGACAAGAACCTCGTCGCGGTCTCCGTCCTCTCCGGCAACCGTAACTTTGAAGGCAGAGTGCATGGAGAAGTGCGGGCCAACTATCTGATGTCGCCGCCGCTGGTGGTCGCTTACTCACTCGCCGGTCGCATCGATGCTGACCTGGCTACCGAACCGCTCGGCAACGATAAATCAGGCAAGCCGGTTTACCTCAAGGACATCTGGCCCACCCAGAAAGAAGTAGCTGATATAATCGAAAATTCCATCACCTCCGAGATGTATTCCAATAGCTACGCCGAGGTATTCGATGGCGGACCGCAGTGGAAGGGAATGCCGATCCCAGCCGGTGATCTCTTCCAGTGGGATCCCAAGTCCACCTATGTCCGCAAGGCCCCCTACTTCGATGGCATGTCCAAAGAACCCGGTGCGGTCAAAGATATCACCGACGCCCGTGTGCTGGCACTTCTGGGTGACAGCATTACGACCGATCACATCTCCCCGGCTGGAAACATCAAGGCGACCAGCCCAGCCGGTGAATACCTGCTCAAGCACGGCGTCAAGAAAGAAGACTTCAACAGCTACGGCGCCCGTCGTGGCAACCACGAAGCCATGGTGCGTGGCACCTTTGCCAACGTCCGGCTCAAGAATATGCTCGTTCCCGGCGTCGAGGGCGGCTACTCACGCTACCTGCCCACCAACGAGCAGATGTCGATCTACGACGCAGCCATGAAATACGAAGCCGCCGGCACGCCGCTGGTGATCCTGGCAGGCAAAGAGTACGGCTCCGGCTCCAGCCGAGATTGGGCAGCCAAGGGACCCATGCTACAGGGTGTGAAAGCTGTCATCGCTGAGAGCTTCGAACGTATCCATCGCAGCAACCTCGTTGGGATGGGTATTCTGCCTCTCCAATATCGCCCCGGCGAGAAGCACTCAGAGCCTGGGCCTTACCGGTGAAGAGACCTTCGAGATCGACGGCGTTGCCAAGGGCGTAGCAAATAGTTTCGCCAACGGAAAGACCGTCATCGTGCAGGCTGTCGGCGCTGATGGAAAAAGAACCTCATTCACCGCCACCGTGCGAATCGATACGCCGCAGGAAGTCGAATACTACCGTCATGGCGGCATTTTGCCGTATGTTCTCAGGCAGTTAGCCAAGAAGTAAACGGTAGTGATGAACACCCTCGTCTGGTTCCGGCACGACCTACGTCTCTCCGATCATCCTGCTCTCCACCAAGCCGTGCAGAGCGATTCGGCTATTCTGCCCCTCTATATCTGGGAACCGCAAGAGGAAAAGCCCTGGCAACTCGGCGGAGCCAGTCGCTGGTGGCTGCATCATGCTTTGGTTGATCTGGATCGACAACTCAAACAGGCAGGCTCAAAACTCATCGTTCGCCGTGGCCCCGCTCTCCAGACATTGCAACAAATTATCAAAGAAGGTCATGTTTCAAGTGTCGTCTGGACTCGCCGATACGAGCCGCACACCATCAAGCGGGATGAAGTAATCAAGAGAACCCTGAAAGAGCAGGGGATTGACGTCGAAAGTTACAACGGCTCCTTGATTCACGAGCCGATGTCGATCAAGAACAAGGAAGGAAAGCCGTACCAGGTCTATACGCCGTTCTGGAAGTGCTATCAGCTACAAGACCCGCCTCGCACACCTTTGCAATCACCGAAAAAGATATCAGCGCCTGAGAATTGGCCGACGTCGCTGGAGATCATTTCTCTCAAACTCTTACCCACCATCAAATGGGATACCGGCTTCTATCAAACGTGGACACCCAGCGAAGAAGCAGCCCGGCAGTCTCTAAACCATTTTTGCCAGCTTGCACTAACCCGATATGCCGATCAGCGAGATTTACCCGGAACTGTCGGTACCAGCCAACTGTCCCCCTTCCTGCATTTCGGCCAGATCAGCCCCAATCAAGCCTGGCATGCTGTTCAATCACTGCGTGCTGAAGCTAAACATTCTGACAAAGAGTTCCAGCGTCAGTCAGAAGTCTACTTGAAGGAACTGGTCTGGCGTGAGTTCGCCTACCATCTGCTCTATCACTTTCCACAGACGCCCACGCAGCCACTCAGGCCGGAGTTCGCCAGATTCCCTTGGAAAGATAATGCAAAACTGCTGCGTGCCTGGCAAAGAGGACAAACCGGCTACCCCATCGTTGATGCCGGCATGAGGCAACTGTGGACGACTGGTTGGATGCACAACCGTATTCGCATGGTCGTCGCTTCGTTCCTGGTCAAGCACCTGCTCATACCCTGGCAACGCGGGGCCGAGTGGTTCTGGGATACCCTCGTGGACGCAGATCTTGCCAGTAACACTCTCGGCTGGCAATGGACCGCGGGTTGCGGTGCTGATGCTGCTCCGTACTTCCGGATTTTCAACCCCATGCAGCAAGGCGAGCGATTCGATGCTGATGGCGCCTATGTTCGTCGATGGGTGCCGGAGTTGGCAAAGATTCCTGCCAGATACATTCACTCGCCATGGACAGCACCCGGCGGAGTTCTCTACGATGCCGGTATCAAGCTTGGGAAAAACTATCCATACCCGATTGTTCAGCATCCAGAGGCCCGAACAAAAGCACTTGCAGCGTATGCTGCAATGCGGGGGACATGACCAAGAACTGAGTAGTCGTTATTTGTTGCCGGTCTTGGAATGCGCCGCCAGCTTGGCGTCAGCCAGCAGAATCCAGCGACGATATTCGGGACGGTCAACATCTTTTGACTTGTCCTCCTGCACTTTATGCCCCTGCTGCTGAAGAGCTTGCCATTTCGGAAGCGCTAACTCGGGATGTCCCTGCAACTCATCATTCAAGGCTCCTACCGCTTGATACTCATATTTGCTGGCTGTCCGCTTCCATTCGCTGTCGTTCAAGATGTTCTTCTTGAGTTTAGCCAGCGCATCCTGATGAGCCATGATGCGAAGAAGGATGTCATTGCCTTCGGCCGCCTGGGGAGATTCAGGATAGATTTGCACTAGCATCCCGAGCTTTTTGTTTGCCTCGATCCAGTCAGATTCCTTGTTCGGATCAGCTTTGCTTTTCCCTTCTGCCAGGAGATAGGGAGCATGATACTCTACCATCTCCTTTCGCGCCTTGTCGATGAATGGCTTGGCGCCCGGCGTCTTCAGTTCATAGAGCTTTTCATAGCCGCGTTTCAGAGCATCTCCCCAATGAGATGCCGGCTCGATATCCATCCTTTCTTTTCCCATGCGGTAGTAGTGCGCAGCTTGCAGATAGTCTAAACGATCTCTGGCCTGTACAGCTTCCTTGCTGTCTGGATACTTGGCAGCCAGTTTCTCCAACTCTCTGTTGGCTTCATCCCAGTATTGATAGACGTTCGTGTAATTGGGCTTCGCCTCACTTAATGCAGCATCGTGTTTATCAATAAGCTTCGTCGCGGAAGCCAGCATGTTCTCCGCGGAAGGTGGTTGTAATGCGTAAAACAAAGCCACGATGACGGCAATCAACAAAAGACTGATGCCGGCAGCGGAGAGCATGGTTTTCCGGAATTCGGTGCGAGCTTTTTCTTTCTTCTTCTTGATCTTCTTGCCGACCACAATCTCCTCGGCCAATTGCTTGTCCTTGCCCTCTCCCTTGCGGGCTACCTTGCCTGCCAGTTCCATCCCCAAGCTCTTATGTGATTCGACTCGCTGCTTGACTTCATCTAGAGCCAAAGACACCGTGCGGGCATCAGCAGGACGATGTTCCGGCTTCTTCTCCATCAGCTGGCAGACCAGGGTATCCAGCCAGGGAGGAATATCCATGACCAGCCGGGCCGGACGTTCAAAGGTTCCCGAAACGTGCTGGATGAACATATCCATCGCGTTCTCGGCGCTGAATGGCTTGCGGCCCGTCAGCAGTTCATAGAACACTATGCCCAAGGCATATAGATCAGATTTCGGGGTCAGGTCTCGCTCGCCCCGGCATTGTTCGGGAGACATGTAGGCGGCAGTGCCCACTGTCGAGTTAGCCGATGTCAGGCCCGACATATCACTATCTTTGGCAATGCCGAAATCGGTCAGTTTGAGGACACCGTTCTTATCCATCATCAAATTAGAAGGCTTCAGGTCGCGGTGGATAATGCCATGATCATGCGCATGCTCGAGAGAGCGCAAATCTGCTTGCCCAGCTCAATCATCTTTTCCCAGTGAACCCGGCCCTTGGTCGCCAGGTGATGATCGAGCGCATAGCCTTCGATATATTCCATCGCATAGAATGGCCGACCCTGCGTCTTACCAATGGCCAGTAGTCTGACGATGTTGGGGTGCTTGAGTTGCTTCAGAATTTCAGCTTCGCGCTTGAAACGTGCCTGAATACGTTCGTTATCGCCAAGACCGGGAGCAATGACTTTGATCGCTACCCGCCGCATCTTTCCATCATCTTTGGAGTAAATGGCTCGGTAGACCGTCCCCATCGCTCCGCTGCCGAGCTCTTTCTCTACCTTAAACGGGCCTATGTTCGTGCCAATCAACATTACCTGCCCACTCCTGTTCGCACTACACAATACTATTTATCGGTTCGATTTGCCAACCCTGTTCCTCCATCATAACAGAATTGATCCAGTTTTTGTAGCATGTTCATGTGGTTAACCCGTTGATCTTGAATGTAACTTCTATCAAGGTATGGCCCATGATTCTTATACGCACCTCACGGCTGTTTGGACTGATCACACTGCTTATCACCCTGACATGGGCATCATACTGTGTCGGGCATGATTTATGGCTCATTCCGCCTGAGTTGACGAAGGTCAATACTCCATTCAGTATTAGAGCGAACTCAGGAATGGAGTTTCCTATCAGTGTTCATGCCCCCAACCCGGCTCAGTTCTCCCGACGGTTCATCATACTGCCTGATGGCAACGAAATGCCGCTGGCTGCGATGGGAAAGCAAGAGCTTTCAGGACTGCTGGAATACACTCCCAAGACAGCGGGTATCTACATTGCTGCGGTGACCACGGAACCGAAACTCATCACGCTGAGTGCCGAAGAGTTCAACCATTACCACGTTGCCGATGGTTTGCCTCACATCTATTTGATGAGACACAAGGAAGGCACCCTGGGACAACCTGGAAGAGAACGCTATTCCAAATCGCCCAAGGCACTATTACAGGTTGGGGATGGCAAGGAGGGCGATCCGTGTCGAACTGTTGGCCTGCCCATCGAGATCGTCCCGCTTCGCAATCCGTTTCAATTGAAAGTCGGCGAGACGCTGCCCGTCAAAGTCTTGTTTAATCAACAACCACTCGCCGATGCTCACCTTGGCTGGGATGTGCCCGGCGATGGAGAAGAGCCAAGCGGCACAGTCAGGACGAATGCCAAAGGCGAAGCGCTGATCCCCATCAGTCAGACAGGCCTGATGGCCATACGGCTCACCCACATGACCAAAGCAAAGGCTGCGGATTACGACTGGGAATCGTTCTGGACGACTCTCACCTTCCGCATTCCAAAGTAGCGACTAACACGAATAGGAAGCGTTGCGCTGTTCCACGACAGGCTTAGCTTCCTTCACTGCTCCGTTGGGTGAAGCACTTGTCGCCGTTGCTTCAGCGACCAGTCCCGATTGGAGCTTGCGACGATCTCGTGCTGCTCGAACAAACTCCCGAAATAACGGATGAGCCTGGGTCGGTTTCGACTTGAACTCCGGGTGATACTGCACCGCCACGAACCAGGGATGATTCTTGAGTTCGATTACTTCCACCAGCTTGCCATCCGGGCTGAGGCCCGACAGGATGAAGCCCTTCTCGGTATAGTCCGATCGGAATTGATTGTTGAACTCATAGCGATGGCGATGCCGCTCCACAATCGACACTTTGCCGTAGGCTTCATAGGCCTTGCTGCCAAGAAGCAGTTCGCAGGGGTATTTGCCCAGCCGCATCGTGCCGCCCATATCCTGCACCTTTTCCTGCTCGCTCATCATGCAGATCACAGGCGACCGGGTATCATCGGTGAACTCGGTGCTGTTGGCGTCTTTATGTCCCAGCACGCTTCGAGCAAACTCAATGGTGGCGCATTGCATGCCCAGGCACACGCCGAAGAAAGGAATGTTGTTCTCACGGGCATACTTGACGGCGACAATCTTGCCTTCGATGCCACGGTCGCCAAAGCCGCCCGGCACGAGGATGCCGTCCATTCCACTCAGCTTGCTGTCAGCTCGTTGCTCGTCTTCCAGGTCTTCCGCATCCACTTTGGTGATACGCACTCTGGTGCTGTTGGCGATACCGGCATGCATCAACGATTCGTAGATAGATTTGTAGGCGTCATGCGTCTCCATGTACTTGCCCACAACAGCGATGTTGGCTTCGTGAGTCGGATTCTTGAGCTTGGAGAGCATTTTGAGCCAGTCATCTAGATCGGGCGGTTGGGCTCCTTGAGTCAATGCGAACTTTTCTATGATGAGGTCGTCGAGCTTCTTTTCGTGCAGGCTGATGGGCACCTCATACACGCTGAAATCACGATCCTTCTCAGCGATGACCGCGCGGTTTTCCACGTTACAGAACAGGCCGATCTTCTTCAGCATGTCATCCGAAAGTTCACGTTCCGTGCGGCATACCAGAATATCAGGCTGAATACCAATTTGACGCAACATACCCACCGAGTGTTGCGTCGGCTTGGTCTTGAGTTCCTGGGCTGCCTTCAGGTAAGGGACAAGCGTCAGGTGAATGTACATACAGTTGTGCTTGCCCACATCCAGCGCGAACTGTCGAATGGCTTCGAGGAAGGGCAATCCTTCGATGTCGCCCACGGTGCCGCCGATTTCGGTGATGACCACATCGGTATCGGGCTTGGCCATCATGTGGATACAGCGTTTGATCTCATCGGTGACATGGGGAATTACCTGAATCGTTTGCCCCAAGTAGTCGCCATGCCGTTCTTTGTTAATGATCGTCTGATAAATGCGACCGGAGGTGTAGTTACTGTGGCGATCCAGCTCAGCGTTGGTGAAGCGTTCGTAATGGCCCAGATCGAGATCCGTTTCGGTGCCATCATCAAGAACGTAAACCTCGCCGTGCTGGGCGGGGTTCATGGTGCCTGGATCAACATTCAGATAGGGATCAAATTTTTGCAGACGTACCTTGAGGCCACGCCGTTCTAGAAGCATTCCCATCGAGGCGCAGGTGATGCCTTTGCCTAGAGAGCTCACTACGCCGCCAGTTACGAATATGTGCTTCGCCATGCTCCGCCTCCCATCCTGGTTCAACGGGTATTGTAGCAGTGAAAGAGACCAGGTCGAGCGGAGTTCTCATCAATCAATTCGGAAGCAGTCCTGCCTCGCCGTTTCCGACATCCCAATTGGCAAGTTGAGCCTCTAAATCAGCCTCAGTGACGGCATGAAAAGGCACTTCCAACGCCTTTTCAAATGATTGCTGATCGAAGACAAAATCACCTTCCTGTTCCAGCTTGCGTATCCAGGCGGGCACATCCAGGCCTGAACCGCTCGTCGTCTTAGCTTGAACGTCTATAGCGGCAAGTAACGCCTGCAACGCACCGAACTTTACATCTCGATCTTTTACAGACTCGCGCTCCTTGCTCAATCGAGTTTCTTTCAGTTCATTGACCGCCGGAGCGACCAGGGCTGTCAGGCGATCCACGTCCAGCGGCGCTACCAGCTTTTCTTCAACGAGGTCAGCAACGGTACGAAGCTGCATGCCATGTTCCGTCTGCAATTCCCGCAGGTGCTCCACGTGGCGCCGGGCGATGTCAGCCGTCATGCGAACAATGGACTGCTTCCACAACAGAGCAGCGGCATCATGTCCTTCACGAGCCAGCGATTCATGTATCCATATCAGCGGTTTGATGTTCCAGAGATGCCTTTCGTAGGTACTCTTGAGGCGCAGGAACGAGACCAGCCGAAAGAGATTTTCGCCGTAATCCGATTGGGTGGTGGTGGCATTGTAGTCTTTATACTCCTCGTAATTTTCGACGATGGCCTTCAGTACCAGCTCGAGTTGTCTGACAGCCGCCTCGCGAGTGATGCGATTTCGCCTCAGTGCATTGAGCAGCTTCGTGCCGGCAGTGGGTTCATCATCACGTGTCAGGCCTGCTTCTTCTTCCAGATAGTCGACATACGTGTTAACGCCACGACTGAGTATGGCCCTGAGATTGGCAAGTGTCATGAACTTGGGATGGAACAAGTCGGACCCGAATTTGCGGATAAACTCGCGCAGTTCAGTCCAATCTTCATCAGCATGCACCGCTTCAAGGCTGGAAAGCCTCACAGAATGGCTGTGATCAATCCACAGCACCAGGAACGGCTTGGCCAACTGGTCAAGAAGCTGCACCAGCCTGCCCGGCGAGGGCAGGGGCGACCAGTGAGTGGAGGAACGAGCCACGCTGATGGTGAGCCCGCTCATGGCGAACTCAAAAAGACGATTGAATTCAGTGACTACCCGGCCTTGTACCGATTGAGACCGCTCCAGGTCACGGACGACTGTCAAGACTTTGTATGTGTCCTGCACCAGGCCCAGGCGGGGCAGGGTGTTCACCAGGTCACGCAGAATAGTTTGCACGACCGTGTTTTGTAAATGTCATCCAGCTCACCTCCAGCGTCAATCGGCCTGTAGAGCAGCGAAACGTGACGGAGAGCTTTAAGAAATACTTCCAAACGAGAACTGATCTTGTTCAATTCTCCCCGCCAGACAAGGTTCTCCAGTTGCACCGCATGACGTTCCCAATCGTCGGCATCAGTGCTGGGCACATCGGCCTTCTGCATGGCATAGCTGGCGGCAAGCAGCGACCTTTCGGCCATGGCCACATCCAGGGCTGCGGAGACTCCAGCTTCGAGAACTCGTTCCTTAAGGTTTCGCTGCCTGTCGTACTCCATCATGGATGCCTGATTCCCCAACGGCTCGGGGACCATGCAGTTCTGAATCTGCTGTAGCAATGGCATCAATCTCTCTCGCTGCTGGACAGAGGTTTGCCACCAGTTAGTAAGCGATTCGTGGAGGTTATCCTGTTGGTAGAACTGCTTTGCCTGTCGTGCCACCAGCCGCCAGAGATGCGCGACATGAGCAAGGAACCGGATTCGCTGCGTGATCGACTCAGACTGGGATTCAAGAGGAAACTCGACGCCCAGTTGTGCGGTGGGCTCATCGTCAGCCAGACTGCCTTCCACGCCATCGTCCGTGCTGTCTCGATACTCCATGCCTTCATAAGCCGCTGCGTAGGGATTATCCTCTTTGGCTTTCGGGGAGTCGGTTTTCAATTCGATACTGCTCAAATCCCAATACTCTTCTGCGTTCGCTTCGAGTAGATCAAGAAATCGCTTGGCGAGCTTCCATCGCTCGGCTGCGTTCAGCTTGGAAGACTGTAATACCTCCAGCATCCATTGAAGCATCAGATCAAAATAGCTTTGCCTTCCATCCTCCAACGGGACTTCGGAAGCATGACTCAGCCAATTGATGAGCAGCGCCATCACCGCCGAATAGTCGCCACGATGCAGCAGTACATCAACAACAATGGAAAAGGATGACGCCGACTTGAACCGATGCAGATGCTGCCGCCAGAACGCCAGATCTCCTGTCGTTTCGCCTTGTTGGTGCCAGTCGGCGAGGGCCTCTGCCACTTCAAGAGTGGCGTGAAGCGTTTCTTCACCGGCTATCCTTGGGAGGTCAGAGACTTCAAACGTGGCATACTGATCCCACCATAAGGCAAGTCGTTCGGCGCTCTTCTTTGCCTGCCTGGCAATCTCATGTTGTCCCGCCGCCGCTGCCTCACAAATCACCCGGCCGGCGAGACCAAACGACGATTCCATGATCTCGCATAACTCAATCAGGCGATGATCCAGCACGGCGTCTTCCATCGATTGGAAAATGGGGAACTGCCCCTGAAAGCCCAGAGCGTTCCAGGGGTCAGGCAGAGCGCCACATTCGATGCCTCGAAGCAAATGCTCATCCAGCGAGATCAGGAGCTGCGCTGCCTTGCCCAGTTCGTTCACTTCAATGGCAATATCTATTTCCGAGAGCAATCCCGAGATGCTGATCTGGAACCGATCTGATATGGGGGTCGTTGGGGCAAGCCGTTGCAGAGCAGCGTCTTGGGCGCCCATTTCGGTCAGGAAGTAGGCGATGTGGCGAGTTTGAAGTTGAGCTGCTCGATGTTTGGTAATGGCCTGATTGAGCCATTGCCGAGCGCCGCCAAAGGGCTGTCGCAATCGTTCCGACTCTTCTTCGAGTCGTTTCTTATGTGGTCCAGTCAGCATGCCGAAGCAATAGGTGTAATAGTTGTCTCGTAACTTGGCGATGCGGGGGACAAGGGTAGAGAGCTTCACCGTCGAATCGTAACTGCCCGGCCCCCGGCCACTCATGGCCGATGCCATCAGCACGGTGCCCGCCAGCACGATGCCCGCTTCCTTGGCGTATTCCTGGCGCAAGGAAGCATTCTCAGTCTCCAATCGTTGCAGGAGAATCTGCAGCGTAATGGCTCGTGAGACGTAACGACGATACTCGCCGGACAAATCGAGGTACTGAGGGTCCCATTCACCAAACACGTAGTTCGGTCGGCGGTTGGCTGGATGAGAATGGTCATAGCAGCGCGGATCGTAAGCCCATTCTTCCAGTCTTTTCAGGTCGAATGACGCTTCGTCGAGAAGATCGGCCGGGATCGCCTGTAAGACGTTGATCGCCTCCTGGATCAGCTTCTGAAACGGTCCGTTGCCTGCTCCTGCATCACGCAGAAATACAGGAATAGGTCTAAATCGCTCATGAGGGTAAGGTTCGCCCAACCGCTTATTTTCAAGCGTCGCTATTGGGCGGTAGCCGAGAAAATCGTTGAGCTTATCGATAGCAGAGGGGATGATCTTGTCTGTCTGCTCCCAGTTGCCCCCTGAAGCCAGCAGACTTTCCATCATTCGAGCGACGAAGAAAGGCTGCAAAAGCTCGGCGTCACTGAGATGGCCCAGGATATCTTGTTGAAAGCTTTTGTAAGCTGGAATCAATTGCCTTGGTAGTAATGTCAGTACTGCCTTAGCTTGAATGACATCATGAAAAGCGCTGCCGCCCTGAGCGGCTACGGTGTCGCACTGTTCCAGGAGCCATTGGCATAGCGTCGCCCAAGGCTGAACTGGATCAATCCCGGCAACGAACGTCTGGGCCTGATTCCATGCTTTCTGAAAACGAGGGTCGGGCTTGCCATTGGAGAAGTTCAAATAGCCAATGACTTTCAGCAGATCGATTTGATCCTTCAGTGACGACAGACGGGAATCCACGATTGAACTTCTCCATGAGCATGATCCAATTACTTCTTTATTTTACGCATGGCTTCGGTAACGACACGACGAAGTTCACGATCTGGATTCCGTTCCGCTAGAAATGCCTCGAATACGGGAATTGCATCCTTGGCATCAGGGCCGATAGCCCCCAGCGCTTCCACATAGCTGGCTTTTACTGTGTTGGTGTTGCGTTTCATCTGCTTTCCTTCTGCTTGATAGGCTTTGAGCAGATCAGGCACAGCAGCCTTGGCATCGGGGCCGATTTTCGCCAATGCCTCAGCAGCATGCCGCCGCACCTGGTTATCCTTGTCGGCCAGTGCTTCCTGAAGCACCGGAACGGCTTGCTTGCCGTACTTGCTAAGCGCAACGGAAGCGACGGTGATCACTTCCAAATCACTATCGCTCATAGCCTTGGCCAAAGCGGGGATGGTTGATTTCGCATCACCACCCACGGCTCCCAACGCCTCAGCGGCCCCACGGCGAACCAGTGCGTCTCGATCTCGTTCAAGCAGATAAATCAAAGAGGGTGCAGCAGCTTTGGCAGCCGTCCCCATGCTGGTAAGCTGCTTAACCGCTTTTCGCTTCTTGACCGCTTCATTGGTCTTGAGGTCAGTCAACAACTGCTTCAAGTCGGTGGAATCGTCAGCACGCAGAGCGGCAGGGACAATCAGATTCAAGCCCACGAGTAAGATGAAGCAGTTCCGCATGTTCGTTCTCCTGTAAGACTCTATTGTTTCCGATTTAACCCACGAGTGCAAGAAGAGTTACGGAAAGAGAGTCGAAACAGAGCAAAAGCGCCATGAACCTGAGGGTCACCCCTCTATAATATAGCGTGAACCTAAGGAAGATACCGATATGAGCGATACTCCGAAGAAAATCATCATCGATGAAGATTGGAAACAGGAAGCCCAACTGGAAAAAGAAAGCTTGGAAGCTCAGTTGGAAAAGGATAAGCAGACCAAAGCGCCACCTTTACCGACCGCATCCTTCGAGGTTTTGATCAACTCTCTGGCCATGCCGGCTATGCTGAATCTGGGAATGATCAGCATGCCCAACCACCAGCCTAACCTCAATGAAGCAAAGTTCTACATCGATCTGCTGGAAGTAGTCGAAAAGAAAACCAAAGGCAACCTCGAAACAACTGAGCATAACACCTTGACGGCATTGCTCTACGAACTTCGCATGGCTTTCGTAGCTGTCACGCAACAAGCAGCCAAGGCATAGTTATTGAGCAGACAACTACTTCAAGCTAATACCAGCCTGGTGACCGCTTCAGGTTGGAAAGCAAACAGTTTACCTTCATGGTGAATGGTAATCTCCTCCCATCTAAGGGAGTGGAGAGTACCGGTCATTTTCTTGCCATGTGCTTCGAGTAAGACCGGCTGCCCGATCAACCCGCAGTACTTATGCCAGTGCTCCAGCAAAGGCTCGGTCTTCCCTGCCTCCAGCATGGTGAAGAGTTGATGCCACTCGGACCGTAGCAAAAACAGTAGTTCTGATCGATTCAATATTGGGTCGGAAAAATCCTGAAGTGAAGCTGCCTGATGAATGCCCGCAGCCTGAAAATCCTGTGGGGGAACACAGACATTCAAGCCCACTCCGACGACTACCCACTCCTGCCGTTGCTCGACCAGGATGCCGCAAACTTTCTTGCCCTCAATAAGTACATCGTTGGGCCACTTGAGCTGCGGCTTTATCGATAATGTCTTTTCGAGAACCCCGCACACGCCAAGCCCCGCCCAAATGGTCAGCATCACTGGCCGGCGTATCGTTTGCTTTGGATGAAGCAATATCGACATGTACAACGCTGAACCAGGTGGCGATATCCAGACATCACCCCGCCTACCTCGGCCGGCGGTCTGTTCATCCGCCACGATCATCAATCCATGGTTTTTCTCGTCGCCGGCATGTGCCCAGGCAACATCGTTGGTGCTGGTGACCTGCTCGAAATGAATCGTGTGATGGCCGACAGGCATAATACTCACTCTTGATAATCGAGCGCAATATCAGAGCGCCGGAGCTGAGTGCGTCAGGGCACCCACGCTGACACAATCGACTCCCGTCCTGGCAACCTCTTTCAAGGTCGTCAAAGTGATCCCACCCGAAGCTTCGAGCCTGGTTTGCAAAGCCGTTCGGTTCCGGATGTCTACAGCCTGGCGCAGCATGTCTACTTTCATGTTGTCGAGCAAGATCACGTCAGGGTGTGCGGTCAGAGCCTCTTTCAATTGTTCCAGCGACTCCACTTCCACCTCGACGATAACCTTATGCCCAACCACTGCCCGTGCTTGTCGGACTGCCTCGGCCAGGGGTGTGCCGTGGTGCCTGAGCCCGGCCAGGTGGTTGTCCTTGATCATCACCGCATCGAACAGCCCCATTCGGTGATTATGCCCGCCTCCACATCGAACAGCATACTTCTCCAGCACCCGCCAGCCCGGAGTGGTCTTTCGGGTATCCAGTACCTGGCATTTGGTCTCTTTGACTTCTTCCACGTACTTGCTCGTCTGGGTAGCTATGCCGGAGAGCTTTTGCAGAAAGTTGAGCGCAATTCGTTCGACTGCCAGGATACTCCGCATCGAACCAGATAAGGTGGCAATGGATTGCCGTGGCTGAAGGGCCGAACCGTCGCTGGCTCGCAGTTCCAGACGAAGGCTTGGATCAACTGTATTACAAATCATCTGGATAATAGGCGTTCCTGAGAGAACCCCGACAGACCGGGCAACAAATGTTGCTATCCCCTGAAGGTCATGGGGGATCACAGCCTGGCTGGTAATATCACCGACTTGACCAAGATCTTCGGCAATGCCAAGCCGAATAAGTTGCTGGGCTGCATACTCTTCCGCCTGTCCGAATGGGATGATTAACATCATGATTCCAGGTTGATTTGAACCGTATGGCCCAACTTGCTTCCCTCGAAGCGATCTTTATCATGTCTCTGACAGCATACTCAGACAGGCCATCGACTTAGGATGTTTTATTCACTGGGTGCCCCGATGCACTGGGGTATCGAACGAATTTCAGATGGGCTGCGTATAGCCTATATCTTCTCATCCTTCGTTTCAGTGATAAGCGACTGGTCTTGGGTGTGTAAAGGGACTACTCATGGCAGATAATACAGCAGCGACAAGTCAGGAAATCGTCGTCGAGACGCGAAATCTGAGCAAAGTCTATCTCGACTTCTGGGGCAGAAAGAAGAAGCAGGCCCTGCGTTCACTTAACCTTGATATCAAGAAAGGTGAGGTCTTCGGGCTCCTGGGTCCCAACGGCTCAGGAAAAACCACTACGATCAAGCTGCTGCTTGGCCTGTTGTTCCCCTCTGAGGGCGAAGGTCTGGTTTTCGGAAAACCGGGTACCAATGTTCAGAAGAATGAACGGATCGGCTACCTGCCTGAAGAGTCGTATCTTTATCGTTTCCTGACAGCCGAGGAAACGCTCGATTTTTATGGAAGACTCTTCAACATACCTGCTGACGTGCGTCGCCAACGTGCTGCTGAGCTTATCGAAAAAGTGGGTTTAGCGCGAGACAAGAAGCGAACCCTGAAAGAATATTCCAAAGGTATGCGGCAGCGTATCGGCCTTGCTCAGGCGCTTATCAACGATCCTGATCTCGTCATCCTGGATGAACCCACATCAGGTCTTGACCCGATCGGCACTAAGTGGATGAAGAACCTCATTCTGGAACTCCGCAATCAGGGCAAGACCATCCTCATGTGCAGTCACCGACTGGAAGACGTACAGGATGTCTGTGATCGAATCGCCATTCTTTTCGATGGCGAGTTACAGGAACTGGGTTCAGTCGACAAGCTGCTCGAAGTTGAAGAGATGGTTCAACTCACCGCTCGCGGCCTCAAAATATCCGACGGGCTTCGCCGTGACTTGTCTGAGATCATCAAGAAGCACGGCGGCGATGTGGAAAAAATCGATCATCCAACGACCACACTGGAAGATCTCTTCCTTCGAATTGTGGAAGACAGCAAAGCACGCCCCGGTCGCCGATATCTACCCCCCGGTGAACGTAAGGTTGAGCACCAGAAAACTTAAAGGCCGATTCATCCTCTTTACATACCAGTTCATTCCCATTGTGACTTCCCATGATGTTTGCCGCCTTTAATGTTGAGACCATCTATCCCGCGCTCGAACGCATGGCGGAGTACTCTGAACTCTGGCTTCGCAAAGCGGGAATCGGCGCTATCATTATCCTCTTTATCTGGGGATTGTGGTTTATCCTGAAAGCTGCCCTGCGCGACGGGAAGTGGGTACCCTACGGGATCACTGGCCGGCTTGACGCGGAAGGCACGGAAAACAATTGGCGAGCACGCGTCTTCTGGATGTTACTGAGTCTAACAGGCCTCTCGATTCTCGGCAGCATTGCCTATACTGTCGTTCAATTATTCACCAACGGAACATTCTTCGATCCCTTTGACATCATCAGAAAAGATCAAACTCGCGCCACATTGATACTCCATACTGTGGTGAACTTTATTTGTGCGCTGGCGCTTCTGACGTTGTCTATCGAATTGATCTTTGATGTCATGCGTTTCAGCCCCAGACGTCTCATCGCCATCGCTCGTTTCAGTATTAAAGAAGCAATTCGTCGCAAGGTACTGTGGGTATTCTTGATCCTGGGCGTAGTCGTCCTTTTTGCCAGTTGGTTTATTACCACTGAGAAGAAAGCAGATCAGTGGCAGCAGTACATCAACCTGGTTTTCTACGTCGTTACTTCGATGGTGCTGGTAACGACCGCTATTTTAGCATGCTTCAGTCTTCCCACGGATATCAGACAGCAGACCATTTTCACGGTGGTGACTAAACCAGTCCAGAAACTCGAAATCATGCTGGGCCGCGTTCTGGGGCTGGTCGTTCTCATGACCGTGGTTCTGGCACTGGCTGCCGCCATCAGTCTCATCTACGTGGCTCGTGGCGTTGATCCCGAAGTAGCCAAGGCTATTCGAGCGCGTAATGTCGAATTCGGTCGCTTACGCTTTCGAGATTTCGAGGATCGCGGCAATGATGCCCTGAGGGAACGTGGACGCGATAACATTGGTCGAACCTGGGACTATTTCCAGTACCTGGCTGGAGGAACCAGTCAGGAGGCTATTTGGTTCTTTCCCAACCTGCCTTCCTCCGTGGCGAAACAGGACAAAGTCCTGGTCGAATCCACGTTCGATATCTTCCGCACCAGTAAAGGTGGGACTGAAAAAGTGGAAGAAGGAGTGCCGGTTCAGTTCTACTTTGTGAACAGCAAGAAGTGGAAAAACAATTTTGAAGAGTACCGCAATGCCCGCGATCCGAAGACCAATCTACCGTTGACGCCTGACGAGAAGGCTCGAATATTCGGCTATTATGAATTGCCTAAACCCGCGCGCGTTTTTGATGAAGGCGAACCGACAAAGGTTTACTTCCCGGGCAGCATTATGGCGGACAGTCCTCCCGATGCCGTGCTGGAAGTCCATCTCAATTGCCGCGCTTCTTCCCAGTATCTGGGGGTCGCTGAACGCAATTTGTATCTGCTTTTGAAAGAAGGTAACTGGGTATGGAACTTCTTTAAAGGCATGATCGGTGTCTGGTTCTTCATGGTGTTGATTGTTGTTCTGGGCACCGTCCTTTCAACGTATTTGAATGCACCGATCAGCCTGATGATGACTATCCTCATCATTATCCTCGGGCAGCCTGCCATTCTGAAATACATCGAGGAACAGGCACAACCATCCGATCCTGTCAATCGACCCGGCGGACGGGCGTTAGAGTCGTTCTATCGACTCGTCAACAAGGAAAATATGGTGACCCGTTTGCAGGATTCCACTGCGACCCGAGCTATTGTCGCTCTCGATGATTCAACACGCCATCTCTTCAAGCTGGTTCACGCGGCCCTTCCCGATGTCGAAATCTATGACCGAAAGCTATTCGTGGCTGAAGGCTTCGATATTCCCATGGGAGAGTTACTGGCCACGTTCTTAAGACTCTTGATGTACTCATTCCCATTACTGCTGCTGGGCTACTTCCTGCTCAGCGGACGTGAAATCGCCAACTGACGACTTTAACCAGAGGCCCCAACCATGGCCAATGCCTATCAACGCATCCGTCAACGTAAGATCTACTATGTTCTTGCCATCGTTCTCTTGCTGGGCACAGCCTATGCCCACAAGTTACTGGTGATAGATAGTGCCGCGACCCGCTACGACATCAGCGAAACCAACCTGGGCAAAGTGGATATGGGCGGCTCCATCTCCCGCTTTGTGCTGTCAAGCTTTCGAGGACCGCTCGTCTGCGGACTCTGGTGGGAAGTCAATACTTTGCAGGAAAAGCATGACTACAAGCAGCTTGAGTTGATTCTGACAGCCTTGACCAAGCTGCAACCTCACTACAAAGGCCCCTGGCAGTATCAGGGATGGAATCTTGCTTATAACGTCTCCGTTGAGTTTGACCGCATTCAGGACAAGTACTTTTACGTATCCAAGGGATTGCGCTGGCTTGCCAATGGCGAAGAAGTGAATCGCTTGAAACTGTACGACCCGAATAGTCCTGATGAGTTCAGAACGATCGGCGATCCTGAAATGCGTTCAACGATCGGGCAATATCTTTCCGGGAAGATGTACTTTGCTGATGAAAAAGACACTTTCCGACCACTTCTGCATCTGAGTTGTATTCCGCCGGCTCAGCGGAAGTCTTCCTCGCTCCGAAACAATCCAGAGAAGCTGGAGCAATTCAAAGCGCAATATCCTCGCCTGGTGCACCGCATCCGCAAGCTGCAGAATATCCCGGATGGCGATGAAGCTGCTTTGAATCGAGAGGTATTGGCTTTTCTTGAGGAGCACAAAGAAGTTCCCAGCTTGTGGTCAGATGAAGATGGAGGCGGACTGAAACTGGCATCAGATCCCTGGCCTCGATGGCCCAACATGGCTGATCGAGAGGTCATCGGCAAAGTAGCGGAAAAAGAAATCCATCAAGATGGGCTCGATATTGCCCGGCTTTGGTACGAATTCTCCACCGAAATGTTGCCGCCGCCCAAGACCGAGCTTTCTGAAGACGTCGTTCCACAGGAAAACAAATACACGCGTGTTCACAAGCACATGCATAGCATGATTTTCCGTGCCAAGCCTTCTCAAACTCAGGCACGCAGCGCTGTGGAGCTTTACAACGAAGGCTGGCCGGAACTGGGACAGGAGATGGCTGAAAAGGCCTATTCCATGTGGATGGACCTGGGTAAGTCCTGCAATATTGAAAAATCAGCAGAGCAGTTGAAAGAACTATTTGCAAAGTCGACAGAGTATCAAGAGAAGTATCATGAAAATGCACAAGAGCTAAAGCCTCCTCCAGGCTATCTGAAGGATACGAATCCGTCTGAATATGAAAAAGCAATGGTCAATTACAAAGCGTTCGTATTCCAGAATAACTGGAGCAAACTACGAAGCACCTGCCGGTATGATTACTGGACCGATAACACCGCTGTCATTAAGACCGACGTGTACCGTGAAGCAGCTCGTTGCAAGTATCTCGCTGAGGAACGATATACGGATTGGCCGGTTTCCATCGCGAACTATCAAAAGGCCATCGGGTTATTAAGTCTGGGTTTCCGCAAACCCATGTCCACCAGCGATCAAATGGCATTAAGATGCACCCTTCTGGCCCCCGGTATTTCTTCAGTGCTGGCGCAGGTTACTCCTGCGGTCAGCAATCAATTGTCGATGTACGGCGCTGACGATACGGTACAGGGTGAACTGCTTGATCTCCAGGACAAGTACATGCGAACTATCGCCCGCTATTTAGCGCCTGATCGATTACGGGCTGAATATCAGACATGGGCGCTCAAGCAGGCTCTCAGCCAGGGTCTGCTTACCGCGTCGAATCCCTTGAGCCTGAGCATCCCTTCGATCTTCATTCCCAGCAGTGCCGTCGTCAATATTGACTGGGCGGAAGATCTGGTGGAAAACGAGCGCGGCCCATTCGATGATCTCATTCCACCGATGGTCAAAGCGAATCGTGAACGAGACAAGGTAATGAACAAGAAATAACTCTTCACAGTTGCTCCCCTTTCAGGCTATGATCTTTCATAGCCTGTTTTATTTGAGGTGCAGTGATGGCGAAATTCGGTGTGCTGTTGATGGCAGCCGGCCAATCCAGCCGCTTCAAGGGAGAGATCAAAAAGCCCTACGCCGATATTGATGGCAGGGCTGTCTGGATGCGTGCGGCTGATCTCTTTGTCAGCCGGAAAGACGTTGTTCAAACGATCCTTGTCATCGCCGCCGACGATGAAGAAAACGTCAGGCGTCGCTACGGCCCGAATCTGGCCTTCATGAATGTTCAACTCACTCTAGGAGGCGCACAGCGTTCAGATTCGGTTGCGAATGGCCTTGCCCTTATTTCTGACGATGTAGAAATGGTCGCTATCCACGATGCCGCCCGCCCCTGTACCACTCCCAAAATGATTGACGAGGTGTTTGCCGCTGCTGAACAGCATGGTGCTGCCATCCTCGCTGCCCCGGTCAATGATACCCTCAAACGCTGCCAGGCAGATCATCAAATAGAATGCACGGTGCCTCGTGAACATCTCTGGATGGCACAAACGCCTCAGGTTTTCAAAAAAGAGTTGATCCTCAAAGCCTACTCTGAAAGAAGCAAGCACCCTGCTGCCACTGACGATGCTCAACTAGTCGAGGCGCTCGGTTCTCCCGTGGTGATCGTGCCCAGCGATCTCTCCAACTTCAAGATCACTGCCAAGTCGGACATCTTCCTGGCTGATGCCGTCCTCAAGTCACGTCCCAAACCCAAGAACAAGGCATTTCATCCCTTTGCCGACGAGGACATGTGGCGATGAAGCCGGCGACACCGATCATTCTCAAACCCTGGCTAAGGCCAATGCCCTGGGGCGGCTTTCATCTCAGCACGCTGCTCGATGGAACCGTGTGTGATAATCCAATGGGCGAAGCCTGGCTGCTGAGTGATCATCCACTTCATGAAAGCCTGTTGCTTGCTGATGGGAATATCACTCTGCATCACATCAATGCGGTTGTGCCTGGAACCAGCCCTGCCACACGCTTTCCACTTCTGATTAAGCTACTCGACGCAAAACAGAATCTGTCGATCCAGGTCCACCCCAACGATCAACAGGCAAAGCAGTTGAGCCCCCAAGACGGCGGCAAAACGGAAGCCTGGGTCGTGCTGGCTGCCGAGCCCGATGCCGCCATTTACCTGGGAGTGAAGCCCGGTATCGATGTGGCAACTTTTGCCCGTGAGCTTGCAACGGGCAATGCTCCGCTATGCCTGAATCGATACGAACCCAAACCTGGTGAAACCTACTTCGTTCCAGCGGGCACCGTCCATGCTCTGGGGCAGGGGGTACTCGTCCTGGAAGTACAGCAAACCAGCGATGCAACCTTTAGGCTCTACGACTGGGGTCGTACCGGCCCCGATGGCAAACCGCGTGAACTTCACCTGAAAGCGGGATTAGCCTGCACGCAGCTTGCCCCAATTGGTGCCGGGCTGCAATCGCCTTCGCGCGACCCTGACGGTGCCGAACGATTAGTCGAATGTCCTTTCTTTACCATTAGACGCTGGACATCAGCAAATCACGTTACCGTTAAATCATCTGCGATTGTTGTTCCCTGGGGTAACTCCGTTCGGGTACAATCCTCTGGCGAAACGCTCAGGCAGGGTCATGCTTGTCTGATACCTGCATCAGTGGAACAAGCCTCTTTCGACATTCCAGCTGATACAACGCTATTCGAAATTAACTGGACCAGCAGGAACTAAACTGTGCATCTTTTTGGCCCAGTTCTTCGATATGATCTGGTATGCACCGCTCGAAGAGCACGATATTTCGTGATGCGCTTCTCTTTACGCGCTGCTACTGTTCCTCGTGCTCTATGTCTTTTACATCTGGAAACTCAAAAGCATCACTACCGAGAAGATTGCCCACAAGCTGCTGATCGATTTTGCTGAATTGTTTAGTTACATGTATCTCTTCATCCAGTACCTACTGGTCCTCATCATGACGCCGGCTTACGTCGGCTCCGCCATTGCTGAGGAAAAGGAACGGCGAACGCTGGAGTTTCTGCTAGCCACCGATCTTCGCAGTCAGGAGATCATCTTCGGCAAAGTCGCCTCACGCCTGGGCAACATGTTGATGTTCCTCCTTGCCGGCCTGCCGGTGCTGGCGTTCGTGCTCTTTTTCGGCGGCGTCGACCCGGAGCTACTTAAGAATGGCTTTCTCGCCACATTGGCCACGTTATTCAGCCTGACTGCTGTCAGCATCGTCTGCTCGGTGCAGGCCAAGCGCAGCCGGGATGGTATCCTTCGTTCCTACTTTGTGGTAGCAGGCTATTTCATCTTTGGGTTCCTGATAAGCTGGCTCGTCACCATACTGCAAGGCAGATTCTTTGGCGGCGGTGGCACCTGGAGCCTTAACGATTCCGATCTGACACTTAAATCCCTTTGCTATTTCACCGAGTTCTATCTCAGTGGCGACATGTTTCATGCCATATATCTTTACGCCACGAACTACGCCGCCCCCTTCATGGGAAACAAGTCGTGGACCGGAGTGGATCTTGGCACCTCGCTCGATGCCCTGCTGCGTAATTATCTCATCTTCCATGTCACTCTGGCCATCCTCTGTTTGCTCTATGCTGTCTGGCAACTGCGTCCGATATTTGTTCGCCAGACTTATGGCGATACTCGACGAAAGCGTTACAAGCCATTGGCAGCTAATACAGCGACAGTACCCTCACTTCCCAAACGATTCGACGGAACGGGCGATACCGAGAAAACAATCAAGCCCCGGGGCCGACGCTTCCAACTCCGCAACTGGCCGCCGATGATTTGGAAAGAGCTCCTGGTGCCCAGACAGTCCAAACGAACGTGGCGCGCCAGGCTGTTTACCGCGGTTCAATGGGCTGTCTTTCTGTTGCCGATACCCATCATCATTATTCTCACCAGCAATTTCCACTATGTGCGATGGGATGATCTTGGTCAAAGCTTGAACATGTATGCCCGGATCGCCGGCACAGTATGCATGGTCTTGATGATCTTTGCCGCCGGAATCCGCGCCGCCAACGCCGTCTGTAATGAGCGAGATCAGGAAACACTGGACACCCTGCTGTCAACCGTCCTGACCGACAGAAACATCATCTGGGGCAAATGGCTTGGCGCCGCTCTGGGATATGGCCCTTCGCTCTACCTGCTGCTGATCATTTGGACCATCTGCCTGGTCACCGGTGCCCTGGCAATCGATGCTGTACTCTTGCTCATTCTCGCTCTGGTCATCTATAGCGGGTTTGCCAGTGCCATTGGATTATTCTTCAGCGCAGGGGCAAAGAACACTACTCGATCACTCCTGGGTACTCTCTTTTGGTTGATCATCTGGATGGGCGGCCACTGGGTCTTCATCGGATTGATACTTCTGTTCACCGCATCTGGAGATATGCGTGAGATTACCAATTTTCTCTTCGGCATGACGCCGCCTTTTGTCCTGTTCTCCTTCGCCTATCCCATCACTGGTTTTGTGCGTGATGAGTTCATGAGCATGGGACATTTCCAGCGATTTGCCTGGATCGGCCTGTTCCTGAACGCTCTGCTCACTCTGCTATTCCTGGCTTTGGCTCAGCAGCGCTTCTACCTCAATACGGGCCGGATTCATAATTTGGTAAGGAAGCCTGTGCCGCCATCGATTCCTTCATCCGCACCGGCAAACGACTAGAGGAACTGCCTTCTTCCATGCTTGGACCTATCTTCAATAGGGAAGCCATCACGGTTCCCCGTCATTCTCGACACTATCTGATCCGCAGCCTGTATTTGGGACTGTTGCTGGTTACCGGTGTTACGTTCTGGCAGACGCTGTATGGCTGGGGCAAGACGGTCACCCTTGGCGACTATTCTCACTTTGGCGTTCTCTTCTTTCAGCTTCTGAGTTTCCTGCAACTGACTCTGGTCATCTTTTTCTCGTCTTTGTTCGCCGCTGCGGCGGTAGCTCAAGAGAAGGATCGTCGCACCTTCATTCTGCTCTTGATGACCGATCTTCGCAATTACGAACTGGTGTTGGGCAAACTCTTTGGAAGCCTGATGCAGATCAGCATCCTCTTGATCGCGGCGTTGCCCATCCTCGGTGCTGCGGTATTGCTGGGTGGCACGACGTTTCTCCAGGTCATCGACGCCTTCCTGGTCTTGTTCGGCTCTGCCCTGGCAGCCGGCTCTTGGGATGCCTCATCGCTCTATGGCGCGACCGCACCTTCCAGACTTTGGCCGTTACTGTGCTGGGTCTGGTGCTCTATCTGGTGCTTGTGGAAGGCCTGGGACTGGTGGCTGCCACTTTCCCGGCTTATGAATCAAGCCTGCTGTTTGCACGAGAATGCCTGAACCCCTATCGGGTGTTGGTCCGCATCCTGTCGCCCAATAGCCAGCAGTTCCTGGGGTTATTGAGCCTCCCATTCTTCTTCACCATGCTGGGTTTGACTATCGTCATTAACCTGATCAGCATTTTCATGCTGCGAGTCTGGAATCCCAGTAACGAGAGAATGCGCACCCAGGAAGATGTCGAAGACGAATCTGAGAAAGAACTCGAAACAGGCAGAGATCGTCACGCTGCGCCTGGTAAACTTCGAGGCGTCTGGGAGAACCCGATTGCCTGGCGCAAAATCGCCACGCGCGCCTATGGCACCAGGCCGCTGGTCATCAAAGCTCTTTTTCTCGTCGTCATCGGCGTGTTGATCTGGGCAGCGGTTAATTCATTACAACGAGCTGACGGCTCGTTCAAATCCCCCGCTGAAGTCACTCGTTTCAGCCTGGCACTCACACTGGTGCCCATGATGATCCTGAGTTTCATCCTGGTCAATGCCCAGGCTGTCACTTCGATCACATCAGAACGTGATTTAGGCGCACTCGAACTGCTGCTGGTCACTGAACTAACCCCTTATGAGTTCATCTTCGGAAAAGTGAGGGGTATCCTCTACAACGCCAAGGAAATGATCATCCCGCCGCTACTCTTCATCGGCTGGCTTGGCTGGATGGGTTACATCCCCCTCGAAACGCTGTTCTTCGTGCTTATCGTCATTCTCGTCCTGTATGCTTTCATCATCGCCTTGGGCCTACACGTTGCGCTCAGCCGCATCAATACTCGCTTGGCCATCGGCTTGAGTCTGGGTACCGTCTTCTTCATCTTCGTTTGCACGTTCCTGTGCATTTATCTCATCTGGATCGGTGGGCAGTTTGAGGTGCAGATCACGAATTTCGCTTTCTTCCTCTTCATCGGCATCGGCGGCTTGTGGATGGTCCTCAGCGGGGATAAGCCCAGTTCAGCCCTCTTTCTGGCTTCCGTGCTGTGTCCGGTCGGACTTTTCTATGCCATCACCAACGTCATGGTCGGCAACGTCCGTACTGGCGGCGGCGGCGATGCACTCTGGCCTTTCCTCGTCGTCGTCGGCGCATTCGGCTTTACCATTGCCGCTATCGCTATTCCGCTCCTCAGTGAGTTCCATGTAGCTATCGCTTCGAGTGTCGTCGTCGAGGACGAAGAAACGGAGAAGCAGCGCTACAAATCAACAAGAGTCCTTCGTGAAAAGATCTTCTCCGAGCAAGCGCCTGAAGGGGCGGCATGAACTCCACAGAAGTCTTATGTGTGGGCATCATAGTAGCGGATCATGTCTGCACACCGATTGATCATGTCCCCGCCGCCGGGGAACTGGTGCTGGCGGAAGGCATGCTGCTCACCAGCGGTGGCTGTGCCGCCAACACCGCTGTTGATCTCGCCAAGATGGGGATCCAAACTTCGATCGTCGGCAGGGTCGGCGATGATCTCTTCGGCAACATCGTTCGTGAGATGCTCACCCGTGATAGTGTCGAGACCAGCGGCATCATCAACACCCCGGGAGCCGATACCAGTCAAACGCTGATCGTCATTGTTAAAGGTGAAGACCGCCGCTTTGTACACACCTTCGGGGCCAACGCTAGGCTCACTGCCGATGATATTTCCATCGAGCGATTGCAAGGCATTAAAGTCCTCTACGTCGGCGGCTACCTTCTCATGCCCAACCTCCATCAGGACGGCCTCGTACAACTGTTTAAGAAGGCCCAGGGGCTGGGCATCAAAACCGTACTCGATGTCGGCATTCCCGGCCCCGGCGAATACACCTCCAGGCTCTCAGAACTGTTGCCACACGTCGATGTGTTCCTACCCAACGATGATGAAGCTCAGGTCATCCTTGGCGAATCCGATCCTCGTCAACAGGCACTACGCTTCCATGAAATGGGGGCCAAGACAGTTGTCATCACTTGTGGCGAACACGGTTCGTTCCTCGTCAACAACAAGGAACGCCTCGAATCAAGCATCTTCAAAATGGACTATGTCGACGGCTCCGGCAGTGGTGATGCTTTCGATGCCGGCTTCATCGTCGGCATGCTCCGCGGCCTCGATGCCCGAGGATGCCTGAGCATGGCCAGCGCCCTCGGCGCCTCCTGTGTCCGCTCCGTCGGCACCACCCCCGGCGTCTTCAACAATCAGGAATGCGATACATTCCTGAAGCACAACAAACTCCTTATCAAAACCTGGTAACGATACCCAACCACCACGTCCTGATTACTCAGGACTCAGCACTCAGGACTCAGCTCTATGTTTTTTGTCGGTGCCGATGTTGGCGGACAGACCATTAAGGCTGGAGTCGTGGACAATCATGGCAATCCCGTCGGTGGGCTTTCCATCGTGCCCACCGAATCAGAGCAGGGGAATGATCACTTTCTAGATCAGCTTTGCAAGTCGGTTCGGTTGTCCGTCAGCGAAGCCGGACTGGACATCAAGCAGATCAAAGCCATCGGCGTCGCCACGCCGGGCTTGATGGACATCCCGAACGGAATCCTGACTCATCCTGTCAACATGCCAGCTCTTAGCAATGTCCCGGTGCGTGACTTCGTTCAGCAACACTTTAACATCCCCACTGCTTTTCAAAATGATGCCAACGCCGCTGCCTATGGCGAGTTCTGGGCCGGGGCAGGGCGGGGCACCAGGAGCCTCGTCCTCTTCACGCTCGGCACCGGCATCGGTTGCGGTATTGTCTGGAATCACAAGATCATCGAAGGGGAGCACAGCACCGGAGCCGAAGTGGGACACATCATCATCCAGGCTTGGGGCGGTCGCATGTGTGGCTGCGGCCATACCGGGCACCTGGAAGCCTATGCCAGTGAGACGGCACTGCGCAAGATCATGACTGAACATCTGAGCCAGGTACATACCCATGCCTCGCCCTTGCACCAACTCTCCATCACTGATGGCCTCAGTGCCCGTACTCTCTTCCGTGCGGTGGAACTGGGTGATGCTGACGCGGGTCGCATCGTGCAGGACGCCGCCTATGCCCTGGCTGTCGGAGCAACGTGCATGATGCACACCATTGACCCCGAAATAGTCCTGTTCGGCGGCGGCATGAGCGTCGCAGCCGGGCCAAGTTTCCTTAATCGCATTCGCAATGGCATTCAGACCATCGCCTTCCCCATACCTGCCAAGCACACCCGCATCGAATACGCCTCTCTCGCCGAAAAGGCAGGCTACATCGGCGCCGCCGGTTGGGCCAGACACCTGCACGGATAATCGATTGTGAAGGACGGAGTAAATCTCCGAGATTCTGTATTTTCATCCTTGCGTGGCAGATTTTAATCATTTACAACACACATGGAATCAGACATCAGCATCGTCCTCCTCGCCTAGTTGGAGAAAAGCATGTTTTCCCGCATGAAGCGCTGGATGTCATCGATGTTCAAGAAATCTTCCAGCAAGCCTGCTGCTCCACAGGCTGCATCAACAAGCTCGACCGACAAACACAAACCTCTCAAACGCCGTTCCAACAAGCGTCATCGCACCGGTGGCGGCGGGCACGACTGGTCGGCTGGGGTGTATATGTAGTATTTAGCTCGCTCCTAGAAAAAGCCTAAACCCTTATACTTGATCGTGACTGACCCATCAGCATTGAATTTGATCGTGATTTGCTCCGAGTCGCCTGTAAGATACATATCCTTTTCGACGTGCTGATGTTTGACTCCTTTGGCATCAGTCCAATCGACCGTTAGCACGCTTGCCTTGTCGTCCATCCAGACAACTTTTCTGATGATGGCTCCATAGGGTTTATGCCAGCTTTTCCTGGGCTCTGCTGGTAGATCTGGTAGCAGATATTCACTCCAGGAAAACTTTAATCGGACGTCGCTTAAACATTGGCCAGATTCATTGAATAGCTGCAGATGAATGCCAGGCTCATGGCTGAACTTCATGATCATGACACTAATGCCTAGCACCACGACAAGTACAACCAATATCCAGTTCAAGATGGTCTTGGTCTCTTTCCAGACTCGTGACTTGAGTTGGCTTCGACGGAACTTCTCTTGCTCATCCCAAGAGAGATGAAGTGAGTTATCAGAGAATGACATAGTTGCCTCAATTCTTCATTTCCACCATGAGCAGTTTACCATAATCGTCAAGGGCATCCTGGAACTACCTGCAAACCGGCCTACCCCCCACCCCCCCCGCATGCTATCCTATTTCTTGTGGAACGTGGCTCTGCGGTTCTCGTGATGCATGGTTCTATTTGACGAACCGATAAGAGTACCTGTGGGGCGCATACTAGTGTTTGGGGCTTGCATGCCTGCCCGAGGCAGGATCCAAAAACCAGACCTGTGGCGTCCCCCTTTAACAACGGGTTCTCAAATACATGTCACACGGCCTTCGTGGTGTGCGTTCCATCACTGACTCTTTCCTGATAAAGAGCCTGCGGATTTAACCCGCAGGCTCTTTTTGCATCGCCTGGTTGCTGAAGGGATTAATCACTGTCACCCCGTCATAGTCTTGCCCATCGTTCAAATCTTCGCTGTACACCGTGCTGCAACCCAGTTGCTTTGCTGCAACAAGGATAGCAGAATCCCAATAACTCAACTGGAATCGCTGGTGCAGTGACATTGCCTCACGAACGAGTTCAGCGGTCAATGGCATGGTCGGAAAAGCAAGCCAGGTTTCAACTAAGGCGGCAGCATCTTCGCTTGATAGTCGAAACGGCCTTTTTAGCGAGGTAGCGTTGACGAAGAATTTCAGCAGCCACTTGGGCAGACCATCCCCAACTTTCAGTCAAGAGAATCTGTTGTGCCCGTTGCCTCTTCAGTATTGACGCTGGGTCTTCATCAATGGAATAAAGCAGTACGTTGGTATCAAGGAATAATTCGACGTTCATGCAATTCCTCACGGCTTAATTTGGTCCCCAGCCGAAAGCCCTTAATACTGGCAAACAGCACCTGCATGCGTAAACGTGATTCAGCAATGGTTTTGTCGTTCGATGGCGATAGTGTTCGCTCTTTAGGACTAATCAGAATCTCTACTTCGGTTCCAGGCGCAAAGGCACTCCATCAACATGGATACTCCCTTGCAATTCCACGGTCGCTGAAGTTTCGTAACTGTCCATGAAGTACACCTCAAGATCACTTCGTCCACTCTATTGTTTCACTTGAGCACCTTCAAAGCAATGGCAATCCCTTCATCCGCCGTCTCGAAAACAATCGACAAGCGGCATCATCCCCCCCTTGAGATGCTTAATTCTATTGACGCAACTCGGTAGCAGTATCCCCTCTGGCTCTTTCGATGCTATCCTAACAATGTATACTGAACAGTATTAACCCAGTCACCTTACGGCATTTCCCATAATCAATGACAACTAAGCCCGACTTCCTGAAACTGCTCGATGAACGTGTCCTGGTGCTCGACGGAGCGATGGGCACCAACCTGCACCGCTACGACCCTACCGACGTTGACTGGGGCGGCAATAAGTTCGTCAACTGCACCGAGTGGATGCTCTACACCCACCCCGAATGGGTCCATGCCATTCACAAGGGCTTCCTCGAAGTAGGCAGCGATGGCATCGAAACGAACACCTTCGGCGCTAACAAGATCGCTCTCAATGAGTTCGGGGAAGGCGATAAAGTCGAAGAACTCAACCGCAAAGCAGTCCAGATCGCCCGTGAAGCGTGCCTCGAGTTCAGCACTCCCGATAAACCCCGCTACGTCATCGGTTCCATCGGGCCTGGCACCAAGTCGATTACTCTCGGCCACATCTCTTTTGATGAACTGGTCGAAGGCTACCGTCTTCAGGCTCGTTCGCTCATTGAATCGGGAGCCGATGTTCTCCTCGTTGAAACCGCTTTCGATCTGTTGAACCTCAAAGCCACTTGCATCGTCTGCGTCGAGGAAATGCAGCGGGCCGGTATCAAGCTGCCCCTCATGGCACAGGTTACCATCGAACGCCAGGGCACCATGCTCGCCGGCAGCGATATCGGCAGCGCCATGACCACTCTGGAAGCGCTGCCCATCGATATCATCGGCCTTAATTGTGCCACCGGCCCCGATCTGATGGTCAGCCACATTCGCCACCTCAGCGACTACGGCCGACGGAAGATCAGTTGCTTGCCCAACGCCGGGCTGCCTGAAAACGTCGATGGCAAAGCCCACTTCCCGCTGCGACCCGAAGAACTCGCTAGAGCCCTCAAACAGTTCGTGACCGATTATGGCGTGAACATCGTCGGCGGTTGCTGTGGCACTTCGTTTGAACACCTCCGCCAACTTGCCGATGCTGTGAAGGGGATCAAGCCTAAGGTTCGCACCCCTGTCTTTGAACCCAGTGCCGCTAGTTTGTATCAGTCCCAAACTCTCAAGCAGACACCCGGCCCCCTCATCGTCGGCGAACGCACCAACACGACCGGTTCCCGCAAGTTCAAGCGGCTCCTCGAAGCTGACGACATCGAAAACATGGCTGCCATGGCCCGCGAGCAGCAGGACGAAGGCGCTCACCTTCTCGATGTCTGCGTCGCCTATCCTGGCCGCGACGAAGTTGCTGACATGAACAAGACGCTGCGTCGTTTCAACGAAGCAGTCCGCCTGCCGATGGTCATCGATTCCACCGAATGGCAGGTGATGGCTGAGGGTCTGAAATACATCACCGGCAAGCCGTTCCTCAACTCGATCAACCTCGAAGAAGGCCGCAAGAAGCTTGACATTATTGTGCCCCTGGCCAAGAAGTATGGTGCCGCCCTGGTTGCCCTAACCATTGATGAAACCGGCCAGGCAACCACCTGCGACTGGAAGTTCGATGTCGCCAAGCGTATTTACGATATCTGTGTAAATGAGTATGGCGTCGAACCGACCGATCTCTACTTCGATCCACTGACGCTGCCCGTCTCCACGGGGCAGAGCGATCTCTACAACGCTGCTGTCGAAACGCTCAACTCGATGAAGCGGATCAAGGCTGAACTACCCGGGGCTGGCACCTGGCTCGGCTTATCCAACATCAGCTTCGGCCTCGACCCGTATGTCCGCCAGGTCGTCAATAGCGTCTTCCTCAAGCTCGCTCTTGATTCCGGCCTCGACGCTGCCATTTTGAACGCCAGCAAGATTCTGCCCCTCAACGAAATCGATCCCGAAGGTCTCAAGTTGGCTGAACGTCTGCTACTCAACCAACGTGAAGAGGGCGATCCGCTTCAAATGCTCATCAGCCACTACGAAAACTTCGGTGGCGAGAAGAAGACGAGCAGCAAGCGAACCGTTAACCTTGGCGACACCATTGAAGAGCGGCTCAAGAACGCCATCATCATGGGCCGTCGTGATACGCTGATCGAAGATTCTGGAGAGCGCCCGCCAGACCTACACGCCTCTCGACATCATCAACACGGTTCTGCTCGATGGGATGAAAGTCGTCGGCGACCTCTTCGGCTCCGGCCAGATGCAGTTGCCGTTCGTGCTGCAATCGGCTGAGGTCATGAAAGCCTCGGTCAAGCATCTCGAACAGTACATGACCAAGCTCGAAGGTTCCGAGAAGGGCAAGATCGTCCTCGCCACCGTCAAGGGCGATGTCCATGACATCGGCAAGAACCTCGTCGACATCATTCTCACCAACAACGGCTACAAAGTCTACAACCTCGGGATCAAGCAGTCAATTGAAACGATCCTCGAAGAGCTGGAGAAGACCAAAGCCCAGGCCATCGGCATGAGCGGCCTGCTGGTGAAATCGACCGTCGTGATGAAAGAGAACCTGGAACTGATGCAGCAGCGCGGCATCAAGATTCCGGTCATCTGCGGCGGTGCCGCCCTCACTCGCCGCTATGTCGAAGACAACCTCCGTCGTACCTATCAAGTCGGCTCCGTCTTCTACGGCGAAGACGCCTTCAGCGGCCTACACCTCATGGAAGAACTCTGCGGCCACAAACCCGCCACGCTAACCGCCAACCATGAACCAATCATCACTCTTGCTCCCCTCTCCCCCCAGGGGAGAGGGGCTGGGGGTGAGGGGAATTCTTCTAACGCCGTTCAGGCGCAACCTTTTGAAAAGAAACTCGCCCCAGCACCGAATCTCCCCAAGCCCCCCTTCCTCGGCACCAAGGTCGTCCAAAACATCGACATCGCCGAAGTCTTCCGCTTCATCAACGAACGCACTCTCATCGGCACCCAGTGGCAGTTCCGCAAGAACAACGTCAAACCCGCCGAGTATGAACGCCAGATGCAGGAAACCGCCTACCCGCTCTTCGACCGCATGAAGAAGCAGTGCATCCGCGAAAACATCCTGAGGCCCACGGCGGTCTATGGCTACTTCCCCGCCGCCGGCGATGGCAACGATCTGGTGATCTACGAGGACGACTACAAGACCGAGAAGCTCCGCTTCCACTTCCCCCGGCAAGTGGGCCGTGAGAACCTCTGCCTGGCTGACTACTTCGCCCCCACCAAGGACGGCAAAGCCATCGACCACGCCGGCTTCTTCGTCGTCACCGTCGGCAAGCACGCCTCCGAAAAAGCCCGCGCTCTCTTCGAGCAAAACAACTACACCGATTACATGTACCTGCACGGCCTCTCGGTCGAAGCCGCCGAAGCCACCGCCGAGTACTGGCACAAGCGCATGCGCAACGAATGGGGCATCGGCCAGGACGACGATCCCGATATCACCAAGCTCTTCAAACTCCACTACCGAGGCTGCCGCTACAGCTTCGGCTACCCCGCCTGCCCCAACCTGGAAGACCAGGTGAAGCTCTGCCAGCTCCTGAAACCGGAGCGGATCGACATTGCGCTGAGTGAAGAGTTCCAGTTAGAACCGGAGCAGTCAACTTCGGCACTGGTCGTGCATCATCCGGAGGCAACGTATTTTAATGTGAAGTAGGCGGGGTTATCCGAATCTATTTGGATGTTTCGTGCTTGAATCGACCGTTTGATGACTTGTCGCAGCCTCGGGTAAAACTCGAAGCAGATGCAGTTGACGCGATTATTGAAAAGCGTGAACAATTCCTTTGGGAGCTTGTCTCCTCGGAGATGGTAATCCGCGAGATCAGCATTATGGCCGATGATGAGCGCCGTCGCAGAGTGATGTTGATGCTGGAGGCATGTCATAGTATCATCCCAATCGATGAAGGCATCGTTGATCGTGCGTTTGAGATCAAGGCGATGGGGTTTCGTTCGGCGGACGCGGCCCATGTGGCTGCTGCCGAAGCAAACCAAGCAGGGCTATTGTTAACCTGTGACGACAAGATGGTTAAACTAGCTCGGAGACATTCATCGAAATTGAAGGTGGAAGTGCGCAATCCCCTCTCGTGGTTGCAGGAGGTGCTCAATGTATGAAACACCGGAGCAGATACGCCAACGTGGTCTGAAAGCACTGCGTGATGAACTAGGGCAAGCTGGATTGATCAAGTTCATGCGCCTATTCGTAGGCGGTTCAGGCGATTACACCAAAGATCGTGTGTCTTGGGCGGAATCGTTTGATCTTGATGCGCTTCGCAAGGAGATCAAAGAACGCAAAAAGAAACCTCAGATCAAAGCCAAGCGTGGCTCATCGACATCCCGTTGAGTGAAGAGTTCCAGTTGTAGCATTCAACCTCAGCACTGGTCGTTCATCATCCGGAGGCGACTTACTTTAATGTGAAGTGAAGTATGTGGAAGCAATGCAAAATATCTGCTCGTCGAGGCGCATTTATCGGAATGCTGCTAGCATTGATCTCTGCATTATTTTTTTTATTGTGTCCCTCCCCACCGGAACGGCAGATTTATGCATGGATGTCGGCTCACGGTTCGAGTGAATTCGTGAGAGCAGCCTATCGCGACTTTGATAACGATACGATTCACACCATCGATTGGGGCCTAGATGGTTTGGACTATGTTAAATTAAGGATTTATCGTCTTCGGCCACCTGTCGAAATGATCCGAATACCTTATGCAGTGCTGACAGTTCCCCTATTGCTCATCTCTGCATGCATGGCTATTCCAGTACTGCTGATCCTGCTCTGCTGGGCTGTACCTGTATCATCAGCTACCCCTGAAATCAGCCGTGGCGGGGAGTACACTCCCCCACAAACTCCTTGATCCTCACCCCATGCTCCGCTGCCAGCATCTCCGCCGCTTTCTCGCCGATCATGATACACGCAGCGTTCGTGTTGCCACTGACGACATTGGGCATAATGCTGGCGTCGGCCACTCGCAGCCTTTCAACCCCAAGTACCCGAAGTCGATGATCGATAACCTCACCCATCCGGCACGTCGATGTCAGGTGATAAACTGTCGTCGAGTAGTGCAGCGCCAGGTCTTCTAGAAGAGCATCGCTTGGAGTGTCTCCCTGCTGATGACCATGTTTTTGTGCAAGGAATGGTGGGATGAGAAGCGGGCCAAGCGGCCTCTGATCCGGCCAGTGGGCCACAATCTCCAAAGCTCGTCGCAGAATCGCCACCATCACCTTCATATCGTGAGGATCGTTGAAGTAGTTCATCCGAATCACGGGATGACTAGCCGGATCGGTATTCTGAAGTGTCAGTTCCCCTTCGCTGTGGGGCTGAATCGGGTTGGCCAACACGAGAATGCTCTCTGCATCTCCCGCCAGCCGCCGGGAAGCATCGTCGAAGTATTGGTCAGCATCAACACCCAGGCATCTTCCCCAAATCTCCCTGTTGTAACCACACGCAAACACGCTGATCTGTGCATCATGGGTGTGATGATCACCCAGGCCGGTGGAATACCAGGCAGCTGCATCGTAGAGGGATGACGAGACCAGACTGCGTCCGGTAGTGGCCCATTCGTTGAACCGCCGTTCAGCCTCCTGCTTCAGCCCTTGAAGTTCCGGCGGCAGCTTTACATCATCCTGTGGGTCAGCAGGCAGCGGGCCAACCGGGGCACGAAGAGCGTTTGGCCCAAATGAAACGCCAAGCTCATTCATGGAGACACCGCCGCCCGGTGCGGGGAAGAATAGGGCGACTTGTAGATGATCCTTCAGGTGCTTGCCGACATGGGGCGAATCAACCTGACAAGATATTCCTGCCCGCTCAAGCTGCGCCCGTGGCCCGATGCCTGAAAGAAGAAGCAAGTGAGGTGACCCAATCGATCCACCGCTCAACACCACCTCTTTGTCGGCACGAGCTATTCGAACCTCACCGCTGGGAGTACGGTATTCAATACCGGTGGCAGTCAGTCTGCCCGATGGGCTATCCAGCACAATCCGTGTCACCTGAACGCCTGTAAAGATCTTAAGATTAGGCCGATGTTCTGCCACACCTTCCAGGAATGCATGATAGGTGCTGGAACGCCTGCCATGCCGGGTACTGGTTTGAAAGAGCGATACGACACCACTCGGCGAATTCGATCATTTCCGTTGTAATCACCACGGGGGATACCCGTCGCCTCAGCAGCAGCCACGAAGTCACTCGTAGCAGGGATGACTGGCGAACGCACTGAGACGCCAAGTGGGCCAGATGTGTTGTGAACAGTTGAATCGATCACGATGTCGTCGCTGGGTACCAGTCCCTCGCTCTTTTTGAAATAGGGCAATACCTCTTCGTAGCTCCAGCCGGTAGCACCACCCTTGGCCCAAGCGTCATAATCCCCAGGATGGCCTCGCACGTAGGCCATGTAGTTGATGCCCGATGAGCCACCAAGCATTTTGCCCCGGGGCACCATCATCCGTCCATCTTTCAGCCCCAGTCCACACTTTCCAGCGTCTGCGGTGTACATCCAATCGGTTGCCGGGTTTTGCTGCAATGCGGCACAGGCAGCCGGGATGAGTTCCTCAGGAGGGGGCACTCCGCCTGCCTCAAAGAGAGCCACCTGACAAGCCGGGTCCTCCGAGAGTCGGGCGGCGATTACAGCACCTGCAGACCCGCCTCCAACTACGATAAAATCAAAGGTCTCTGACATGTCAACTCGTTTGGTATTGTTGCTAAGAGAGGATGGAGCATGAACCGCATTCTGGCCATAGAGTGGGGGAAGTTCAACATCAAACTCAGGTTCATCTCTCGGATAATCAATCTCACCATCTAGCTACTCAATCTTAAGCCACTAGCCATAATGACAACCTTAACATCCATCAAAGGCTCACCATGCCTGATTCAACTCCGCCCTTCACCAAACCCGAACTCATCGCCGCCTTCCACCAGCGTGCCACAGGCGATGACATATTCTGGTGCAACTTCTCCCCCGATGCGTTCCTGGAGAGGCCAGACGATAGAAGCTGGTCGCCTGCTCAGAATGTGGCGCATCTGACTTCCGCCACCAAGCCGGTGGTGATGGCCCTCCGCCTACCCCGATTCCTACCCCGGCTACTGTTCGGCAAATCAAACGCTCCTTCGAGGCATTACGAAAACATCGTACAACTCTATCACGATATCCTGGCCGGCGGCGCACAAGCTTCGGGGAAGTATGCACCCAAGCCTGTATCGATGCCCAGCGATCCTGTGAACTATCAACGAACAGGGGTCGCAACCTTGACTGCAACCATTCAATCGCTGGCCAAAGCCCTCGAACCCTGGTCAGAACAGGATCTGGACCGTCTGCAACTGCCCCATCCACTGCTGGGTAAGTTGACAATACGGGAAATGCTCTTCTTCACCCTTTATCACCTCGGGCATCACAAAGATAAAGTCGCCAATAAGACTAGCAAAGGAGTTAGTTCATGAAGGCAATCTTTGCAATCATTCTGATCTTCTTCGCTAGTACCCAGTCCGCTTTAGGTCAATGGACTCAGCAAACAATCAACACCACTACCGACTTCCGTGGCCTCTCTGCCGTCACCAAAGAGATCGCCTGGGTCAGCGGCACCAAGGGCACCGTGGGCCGCACCATCGATGGCGGCAAGACTTGGGAAGTCATCACAGTTCCCGGTGCCGAAAAGCTCGACTTTCGTGATATCGAAGCCTTCAGCGATTCCATCGCCTACGTCCTCAGCATCGGCCCCGGCGAGAACTCCCGCATCTACAAAACCACCGATGGCGGCAAGAACTGGATACTTCAATTCACCAACCCCGAAAAAGACGCCTTCTACGATGCCATCGCATTCTGGGATGAGAACAACGGCATCGCCATGAGCGACCCGGTGAAGGGCTACTATCGCATCATCGTTACCGACGATGGCGGCAATAAGTGGAAGCCATTGCCTACCACCAACATGCCCCCGGCTCTGCCCAACGAAGGAGCCTTCGCTGCCAGTGGCACCTGCCTGATCACGCAAGGTGAGAATGATGCCTGGTTCGTCACCGGCGGCGCTAAAGTAGCACGGGTCTTTCATTCCAAAGATCGGGGCTTTACGTGGACCGTCTCGGAAACCCCCATCCTGGCCGGCAAAGAATCGGCGGGTATCTTCTCCATCGCTTTCAAGGATTCCAGCATCGGTATGATGCTCGGCGGCGATTATCAGAAGCCAAACGAGACTGACCGCACCGCAGCCATCACCACCGATGGCGGCAAGACTTGGAAGTTGATGGAGAACCATCTGCCGTTTCGCTCTGGGGTAGCCTACTCAGAAGGCCGCTGGATAGCAGTAGGTACTACCGGCTCCCATATATCAATCGATGAAGGGGCGACTTGGAAGCCACTCGATCAGGTAAATTACAACACCGTTAGCTTCACGAAATCTGGCGATGGTTGGGCAGCGGGACCTAAAGGAAGGATCGCCAAATGGAGCAAGTGATGACGTCATTTCTCCGCGTGATCCACCATCACGACGGAGCGTGATGGCAACAATCCGAAAAATGCGCCAACAAAACGCCATCTCGCGCATCTAACTTTCAGCAACAGCAAACTCATGTACAGAAACACCATCATGAACCAGCGACGACTACCACTGCGACAGCCTAAGAAACCGGGGCACTTGCTCCGTAGGCTTCTCACATAACCGTCTGCTGACTTCCCCAGGCTGATCAAAAGCCCGGCGTCACGCAAGACGCCGGGCTTTTTCGTTTTGGCTGAAAGCTGATAGCTGACGGCTGATAGCTTCGATGGCTCGGTAGGCAACTGGCAGACCACCTTGGTTCAGAACCAGGGATGCTGTGGGTTCGAATCCCACTCGAGCTACTCTCGTCCTTGAAGTGTAATGGATGCATGTGATCCTACGAAGATCACGGACCTGGTTCGATTCCAGGCAGGGATACTGCAATTCATGCAACAACCCCAGTCGATGGACTAGGGTTGTTTTGATGCCAGGCAGTGCTCAGTTACTTCAAAACTTCGCTCTTAGTCACCGTCACCTTCCACTGCGATCCTTCACGAATCACCTTGAAGGACGTTGCCAATCGCCTGGCACGAATCTCATCCTCAGTCATTTTGTGATACTGGAGTTCAGCAGCCAGGATGGCCTGCTCCATCTCAGCGGGAATGACCATAACCATTGTCAACGGGCGGTCACTGAGATTCACACCATAGGCAAAGTTCTCGCAGGTCGTACGATCATTGTTAATAAACCAGAGTTTCCTGGTTTCGTTGACATAGGTCATAAAAGCGCCATCAGTCATCTCTTCATATTTGAACGGCGTTGTGACCGACATGCTTTGGTAAACCAGGAACCGGCCATTATTCAGCCGTACGGCTACCGTTACCTGGAGATTGGCCAACTGCTCAACGAAGACCTCCGGTTCATCGTAGTTGAACTGAAGCCGCCAGCGCTTGTTTCGAGCCATCGGAACGCCGCTGCCCGGTTTTTTGCCTATGCCGGAGCCGCTGACATCACCGATCCCGTTATCTCGTTGCCCAGGCAGTCTGGAGCGCTGGCGAGTCTCCTCTGTGGGTAGCACGGGCAGTGGCGATGGACTCTCGTTCGGCACCTTCAGTGGTTCTGGATTGGTCAGTATCAGTGGGTCAGATAATGGAGCCAACGGATCACGCCCCTGATCGCCGTTACTGCCACCTTCCCGTTGAGTTTGATCCACACCTTCCTGATTGATGCGTGGCGGATCGACGTCGAGCACTCCTGTCTCCGGCGGTTTCGGCGGGCTCCAGTAAATCGACAAGGTCATGAACGCCACCACAAACAGGATGGCTATCACATGAATGCCCACCGCTATCAACAGCGCCAGGGGGAATTCATAGTGGGAAGAAGTACTTCTTCCATATCCCCTCTTCCGCTTCAAGAAGAACCTGGCTCGGTGAGACAGGTGTCGGCAGAGCGGGTACCCCTGAGGCTTCGTTCTTGCCGTCGTGATAGAACCCTTGTCCCTGATTGATCTCTGACGAAGATAGTTCCGAGGATGCCATGTCTGCTCTCCTGGACTGCGAAGTGATATCTCAACCATACCCATGCTCGGCCAACAACACAAGAGAGTTATTCCATGATTACGACGCAAGAACATCAGGAAAAGGCAAAGAAACAATACCCTCATGTCGAGTGTGCCCTCATTACGGTGAGCGACACTCGCACTGAGGCCAACGACACCAGCGGCCAGGCCATTCGTGATCTGCTGACCAGGGATAACCATCCGGTGACCTATTACACGGTTCTCAAAGATGAACCCAGACAGATCGTTGCTGCCATCGACAGCCTGATTACCAAGCCCGATGTGGGCTGCATCCTCCTGAACGGCGGCACGGGTATCGGCAGGCGCGACAGCACCGTTGAAGCCGTCGCCGGCCTGTTCCGACAAAACCCTCGTCGGCTTCGGAGAACTCTTCCGCATGATCAGCTACGGTGAGATCGGCTCAGCAGCCATGATGAGCCGAGCAGTAGCCGGCGTCTACAAGAACAAAATCATCTTCAGCATGCCCGGCTCGACTCATGCCGTGAAGCTAGCGATGGAGAAGTTGATCCTGCCCGAGCTGGCGCATCTAGTGTGGGAACTGAAGAAATAGCTGTCAGTAGGAAAGTTGTCAGTTGTCAGTTGTTAGTTGTCAGTGAAGAAGGCAGGACTAGATTCAGAGAGACATTCGCAGTATTCTGATAACTGAAAACTGATAACTGACAACTTGTCTGGCTGACGGCTGATAGCTGAAAGCTGATAGCTCACCGAGGTTCCCATGGCAGTCAGCTCCTTCGCTCAAGGGCTTTCCGTAGAAACCGCCTTCGATGTCCTCGCCATCGCCCAGAAACTGAAAGCGGGCGGCAAGGATGTCATCTTCCTACAGATCGGCGACAGCCCGTTTCCCACCACGGCCCACGCCAAGAAGGCTGCCATCGATGCGGTGAATACCGATCAGAGCCACTACTGCCCGTCACGGGGCCTCCTTTCCTTTCGTGAGTCGATCGCCAAGTTCTACAACCGAGAGTTTGGTGTCAACGTCACTGCCGATCACTGCGTTGTCGTCCCCGGAGCCAAGGTGCTGGAGCAGTTCTTCTGCGAAGCATTCCTGAATCAGGGCGATTCGGTGCTCGTCTTCTCGCCCCACTTCCCAACTTATCCGCCGAACATCGACCGCCGAGGCGCCAAGGCTTGGTACGCGCCTCTCAAGGAAGAGAACCAGTTCCGGCCCGATGTGAAGGAAGTCGCCCGCTTTCTGAAAGAAGCACCCAAACCTCGGGGCATCTTCCTCAACTCGCCCCATAACCCCACCGGTGGCGTCGCTACCCTCGAAGACCTGCAAGGCATCGCCGATCTGATCCGTGGCAAAGACGTGATGGTGATGAGCGATGAACCCTACGCCCACATGGTCTGGGAAGGCCGCCATCACAGCATCCTCGAATGCCCAGGCATGATCGATCAGGCCGTCGCCGTCTTCACCTTCAGCAAATCCTACAGCATGTCAGGCTACCGTGTCGGCTTCGGCATCACCCGCCCCGACTATGCCGACCTCATCGGCAAGCTCATCAACACGTCCCTCTCCTGCGTGCCGCCCATCACGCAACTCGCAGCCCAGGCCGGTCTCGACTTCGATATGAAGGAACGTGACGAGACGATGCTCAAGTTCAAGAAGAAGGTAGAGATCCTCGTCGCTGCCCTAAAGAAAGTGCCCGATGTGACCGTCGAGATGCCTAAGGGCACCTTTTACGTCTTCCCCAACGTCTCGAAGATTTGCAAGAGACTAGGCATCACCTCCCACGGCCTGGCGATGTTCCTGCTAGAAGCCGCCGACGATAAGTTCGGCGTCGCCTGCCTTGGTGGCGAATGCTTTGGCCCAGCCGGGCAGGGCTATCTACGCTTCAGTTGCGCCGAACCGGACGACAAGCTGGTGAAGGCCGTCGAGTTCCTAACTGAAGCAGTCAAGCGCACGGATCGGGTCAATAAGTATCTGGAAGGGCATGGGAAGTATTGGTTGACCTAGACCAACGATAACTACTCCCTGCTCGCCCACACCCGTGGTTCATCGACATCTTCAAAGTCGATATGAATCACGTTCGGACAGCAGCAAACAGGGCAGTCTTCTACATATTCTTGACTCGAACCTGCGGAGATGTCGACAGGCACCACGATCTCCTCACCGCATGAATCACAAACATAGCACGCTTGTTCTTTCATGATGCATCTCCGCCGGGAGTATTCATTTTACGCCGTTTCTGTTAGTGCTGGGATAGAACTCACAAAACTCAGAAGGGACGCTCAATGCTTTTGAGCGTCCCTTCTGAGTTGAGTCGTCATCACTTCGGTATTCTACTTCCCCGCCCGCACCATCACCACCAGCGACAGCTTATCCTTCATCGGCCCCTTGAGGGTCGCCACTGCCTTCCGGGCTTCCTCACTCATTGAGGTGGGTAGACGATAGGAGTAGTATGACAGAGCCACTCCCTTGCTGTTGGTACCGGTGCTCACCGGCTGGGCCAATTGTTCGGCGCCAACCCCAGACTGCGGGCCACCTGCGAACGACCTTGGGTATCAAGAGGATAGAGCAGCATGCTTAAGCAGCTAGAATCGCCGCGAAACTCCTTCGATTGCCAGTAGTCAGCGTTCTCGAAAGCCTTCAGCCAGGCGACGATCTGTTCCTCGGTGACGTTCTCCAGATAGACCATGAAGGTCGCCGGTAACTGCTTGGTCAGACGTTGCTTGACTTCTTCATCGACAACCAAAGGCACCTTGGCTTCCTGACCAGCTTCGATCAGGCGGCGCAACGTCTTGACCGTATCCTTGGAAGAAAGATCGAGAACGAACAATCCCTTCTTCGACCAGCGCTCTTGCAGGCTGTTGAGCTTGAAATCAGAAGGTGTCATGAGCAACGGCAGCGGAGCATCCAGCGTCTTGAAGAGGTTGCCGTTCTGCTTGACCGGGCCGGTGAGCAGCGTCGATTGATTGGCCTGGAACTTCCCTTCACGGATAGCCTCCGCCTGGGCCAACCAGGTGACCGACTGCGTCAGGCGATCCTGCCAGAGTTCCAGTTCATCGTACCCGGCAGCCAGGGCTTCCTGAGCCAGGCTGGCATACTGTCCCAAATCAAACTTGGCCTTTGGGGTGTTGATGGGGCCTTGTTCCGGCGACGTTGCGAAAGGAATGGTGTTCTTCGCCAGGTCGCCCTTACCGAAGACGGGCAGGGTGCCCGGCCCGGGTTGATTGACATACCACCAGATACCCACTCCCATGAACAGGCAGGCAGCGATGGCAGCGATCATCCCGTAACGACGATTGCGACTTTTGACCTGTACCGATTTGCGTTCCTGTAGAAACTTCGTGGTGAACTGCGGCGGACACTTTAGCGTCGGCAACGCTTTCAGTTGCTTCGACATCGAACGAAGCTCTGCCACGTAGTCGCGAGCTATGGCGGAGTCACGCAGCGCGGACATAACGCGCTCGTACTCCGTGGGGCTTAGCTCGCCATCCACGTAGGCAGACAACAGTTCTTGTAGACTCTCCGAAAGCATTGCTTGCTCTGTTCCTTGTAATCTTCTGAAAGCGTGTCATTTTCATTCTCTCCCCCTTTCCAAGGGGGAGTTGGAGGGGGTAATTTCTCCGTTGAGAGTTAACCCCACCCAACCTCCCCTTGGTAAGGGGAGGAGCAAAACGACCTACCTCCATACTTCCTGCCGATTCAGTCATCACGACGGTGCGTGATGACTACTCACCTGACTCTGCCTGTAGCTTCTCGATCACCAGCTTCAGTTCCGACCTGGCCCGATGCAGCCGACTGCGTACCGTGCCGACCGGCACCTCCAGCACTTCGGCGATCTCTTCATACCGCATGTCATCGATCTCTTTCATCACGATGACCATGCGATGTTCAGCTGAGAGAATCTGCAGGGCCTTCCGTATCAGCTGGCGTTCTTCTTCTCGAATCATCTCCTCGTGCGGTCCGCCGTCCTCTCGTGGATCGGCATATTCAGGCTGGTCTCCTTGATAAATCGAGATCGTAGCCCGTGGTTTCTTCTTACGATGCAGGTCGATAGCATGGTTCATCCCAATGCGATAGACCCACGTGTAGAAGCGCGAATTACCCTTGAAGCTGCCGGCGTTCGCGAAGGCGCTCATGAAGGTGTCCTGGAGAACATCCAGGGCATCTTCTTTATTGTCGAGGAAGCGAGTCAGGGCGGTGTACAACCGGTCTTGATACCGGTGGACCAACACCCCGAAGGCCTCGACGTTCCCTCTTTGAAACGCTTTCAGCAGATGTGCTTCATCTGCTTCCTGGCTCCTATCCGTTGGACGACCCTGATCGGGGGAAAGTTCCCGATTATTGTCCTGCTCATGAGCAGACAATGAGGGAGTCTTCTCCGAATTCAGGGCTGGATAGGCTGCGGACAAGCCATTCCTCGTGGATGCCGGTACGATTGGGGAGATTAGGCAAACTGACAGAATGAACCTTGTTCACTTGTCTATCAGCCTCATGGTTTGCCATGTAACCCCAGGGAAACACTGGACGACTAACCCATGATGACTGATGCAGCTATTATTGTCAGCGGGGCGGGAGAACACAACCTCCGTTCGGTAGATTTCACGCTTCGCCACAATCATTTGATCGGGTTTAACGGGGTTGGTGACTTGGCATCTACAACTTGGGGCTAGCTGCAATAGGCCTAGTATCAAATGGGAAGAGATACCGCGCCTATGGCAATAAAGAAGCAATTCGAGATAAACCCTTATTTCTGTTGCTGCGTTTTGATCTCATCGAGGGCAATGCTAGCCCTTTGTCGAACGCGGTTATCAGGATCATTCTTCTCGATCTGCTTGAGAATATCGAGAATGTTCTTGTCCCATAGCAACTTGGCGGCCTTGGGTTGACGTTCTTTTGTTTTGTCAGGCTCCGCATTTCTAAAGTTCAGGAAGTAATCCAAGTCAGCCTTGATGAAGCAATTTTTGACTGCAAAGATAGCGCCTTGCCTAAGTTCGGCCTGTTCAGACTTCATTAATTTGAGCAATGTTGAAGAGTACTCTTCGGCTTTATTCTCAGACCATTCAATTAATCGAAACTTTGACCCAAGCTCAATTAACTCCAATGCTTCCTGTTCAAACTTCGCATCTCTTTTTGTCGGATCGACTTTACCAAGTACGCTTTCTCGGTCTATTAGAACTAGGAGGATATACTTTAGGTACCGTTCGAAATTGTTCGTGAGTGCATACAGTGTAACATGCGAATTATTCCTGACAGAGGACCATGAATCATTTAGAGCGTGCTCAAGAACATCCAAGACTCGCTTATCTTTGCTCCCGACATGTGCCAGAATAGCAATAGCATGTGATCGGATAATAGACTGTTTTGAAACGGCGCTTTTCAAAAGAATGTCCACTATGTTATCCGGAAACCGCTTGAATACACCAGCGTAATTCGCTGCAAAAGAAGCAACCTCATCATCTTGATCGACCATGGCGTCAATTAATGCAAGAGGACATGTCAGTTTCCGTTGAAACGCCATAACTCCCAAACTGATAGCAGCTTGGCAACGCAGGTCTTGAGAGTGCTGGCCTTTCAGCAGTGACTCAATAGCAGGAAACGATTGAGTAGCTTCTTTGACCTTCGTCAGCTCCAGTCTCTTCAGTGCTGCGATCTTGGCTTGATCCGGCTTATTAGACTGCAATATCTTGAGGTTGGCTTGAAACTCTGCCTGCTGAACCGCAGGCAGATTCTCGAAGACACCATAACTTGCCATGACAGATAGAATGACAAGGAGATCAAAGAACATTGGAGGTTTCCTTTGGCATATTGACCGCACCTCATAGCCAGTTCACTCTGTTCACTTGTCTATCTAGCAGTAACTTGCCAAAGTAATCTAAACAGGCAACGGGTGACTCTATAAATATGAGCGATGCAGCTATTATTGTCAGGGGTGCCAGAGAACACAACCTCCGTTCGGTAGATTTAACGCTTCCCCGTAACCAACTGATCGTCTTTAGCGGGGTAAGTGGTTCGGGCAAGAGCAGCCTGGCGTTCGATACCCTCTTTGCCGAGGGCCAGCGGCGGTACATCGAATCGCTCTCCAGCTATGCTCGCCAGTTCCTCGGCCAGTTGCCCAAACCCGATGTCGATTTTCTCTCCGGCCTCTCTCCCTCCATTAGTATCCAGCAAAAGGCAGGGGCCCAGAACCCCCGATCGACCGTCGGCACCATCACCGAGATCAACGACTTCCTCCGTGTCCTCTATGCCCGCATCGGCCAGGGATATTGCCCCAAGTGCAACATCCCCATCTCGGCCCAGACACGGGAACAGATCGTCGGAAGGCTCCTCGCCACCATGCCCGGCAAACGCTGCCAGGTACTCGCCCCCGTCGTCCGTGGCCAGAAGGGCGAGTTCAAGGACTTCTTCAAAGACCTGCTCAAGCAGGGCTACGTCCGGGCCAGGGTCGATGGTGCCATCATCAATCTGACTGATGATCTGAAGCTCGATCGCCAGATCAAGCACAACATCGAGATCATCATTGATCGTATCGTCATCGACGAAAAGAGTAGAACCCGCCTCGCCGAAGCAGTCGAATCCGCCCTCAAGCTCGGTGAAGGTAACTTGATGTTGCTGGTGGAACAACAAACTACCAAGGGAACAGGGGCCGGTCTGTCTCCCCTCTCCCCTCCGGGGAGAGGGGCCGGGGGTGAGGGGGGGCACCTCGCGGAGATCGAAGCCACTTCCCCCAAACCTCGTCGGCAGAAGGCAGCCTCCCGCCGTGCCCCCTCACCCCCAACCCCTCTCCCCGAAGGGGGGAGGGGGAGCTGCCCCCACCGAAGACCAATGGCAGCCCCTCACCTTCTCCGCCAAGTACGCCTGCACCAAATGTGGCAGCAGCTACGAACCACCCTCGCCCCAACTCTTCAGCTTCAACAGCCCCATCGGCATGTGCCTCGAATGCGATGGCCTCGGCAACAAGATCGACTTTGCTGAAGAACTCCTCGTTCCCGATCCGGAGAAGAGCTTCGCCAAAGGGGCCATCGAAATAGTTGGCCCCATGACCGGCATGGGTCGCTGGCGGAAGCACATCTTCACCGGCCTGGCTGAGACGAAAAAGATCGACCTCAAGAAGCCCTGGAAGAACCTGACCAAACAAGAGAAGGACTGGATCCTCCACGGCACCGACGAGAAGATCATCTGCGAATGGAAGTCTCGCGGCGGCTTCATCTGGCGGCATGCCGAAACCTGGGCCGGTATCGTCCCCGACCTGATGGCCGGCTACAAGAAAGTAGCAGCCGGGCCGAGGAAGATGCAGCTTGAGAAATACATGCGCACCATGACTTGCCCCAGTTGTCATGGCCAGCGGCTCAACCCGCAAGCAGCGGCGGTACGAGTGGGTAACAAGACGATCGTCGAAACGGGCAACACCCCCGTCGGCGATCTGCTCACCTGGTTCGCCAAAGAAGGCACGCTAGAGAAGAGCCTCGATCTCACCCAAGCCACCATCGCCATCGAAGCTCTCAAGGAAATCCGCACCCGCTTGCAGTTCCTCGTCGATGTCGGTCTGCATTATCTCAGTCTCGATCGCACCGCTCCCACACTCTCCGGCGGCGAAGCCCAGCGAATCCGCCTCGCCAGCCAGATCGGCTGCGGCCTGGTGGGCGTGCTCTATATTCTCGATGAACCGAGCATCGGCCTGCATCCCCGTGACAACACCATGCTTCTGGGCAGCCTCGAAAGGCTGCGCGACATGGGCAACACCGTCATCGTCGTCGAACACGATGAAGAAACGATGCGTGCCGCTGACTACATCGTCGATTTCGGCCCCGGCCCTGGCGTGCGTGGCGGCGAAGTCGTCGTGCAGGGCAAACTCAGAGACTTGCTCTCCACCGAGCGCAGCATCACCGGCGGCTACCTCTCCGGCAGGCTGGCCATCCCTGTACCCGAAGAACGCCGCCCGCCAGGCAAGAAGAAAATCAAGATCGTCGGAGCCAGGCACAACAACCTCAAAGACATTGATGTCGAGTTCCCCCTCGGTTCCTTCATCTGCATCACCGGCGTCAGTGGCTCCGGCAAAAGTTCGTTGATCAACGACATCCTCCTCGTCGCCGCCAAGCAGCAGCTCAAGAAGAACAAGAACTACAAAGTCGATGACGATAAAGAGGAAGCCGAAGAAGAGTCAAACACTTACGTCGCCGGCGAGCACGACAAGATCAAGGGGCTGGAACATATCGATAAGGTGATCGCCATCGATCAATCACCCATCGGCCGTACTCCTCGCTCCAACCCCGGCACCTACATCAAGGTCTTCGACGAGATCCGGCGGCTGTTCGTAGCCATGAACCAGTCGAAGATCAGAGGCTACAAAGCCGGGCGGTTCAGCTTTAACGTCCCCGGCGGTCGCTGCGAAGCCTGCACCGGCAACGGCTCCACCAAGCTCGAGATGGACTTCCTTGCCGACATCTGGGTACCATGCCCGGTGTGTGAAGGTAAACGCTTCAACCGAGAGACGCTCCAGGTTCGCTTCAAAGAGAAGAACATCAACGATATTCTCGAAATGGACGTGCAGCAGGCGCTGACCCACTTCTCCGAAATCCCACGCATCCAGCGGATGCTCCAGACCCTGCACGATGTCGGCCTCGATTACATCAAGCTCGGCCAGCCTAGCCCCACGCTCTCCGGCGGCGAAGCCCAGCGCATCAAGCTCGCCAAGGAACTCTGCCACAAAAGCACCGGTCACACGCTCTATATCCTGGATGAACCGACGACAGGTCTACATTTCGACGACATCAGCAAGCTCCTCAACGTCCTTCAGCAGTTCGTCAAGGATGGCAACACCGTCGTCGTCATCGAACATAACCTCGATGTCATCAAAACAGCCGACTGGGTGATCGACCTTGGCCCCGAAGGCGGCAAAGCAGGCGGCGAGATCGTCTGCGTCGGCACACCGGAACAAGTGGCTCAATCAAGCAAGTCGCACACCGGCCATTCACTCAAGCCCATTCTCAAGGGCCAGCACCATATCAAGGCCTCTGATCTGAAAGCGAAGAACGGGAAGAAGTCGAACGGCAGAGTGCCACAACTCACCGAGATCACAGTGCGAGGCGCAGCCCAGAACAACTTGAAGCACCTCGACGTCAGCATCCCCCGTGAAGCGATGACCGTCTTCTGTGGCCCCAGCGGTTCGGGCAAGAGCACCCTGGCCATCGATACCATCTACACCGAAGGCCAGCGCCGCTACGTCGAATCGCTCTCCTCCTATGCACGCCAGTTTCTCGGCCAGCTGCAGAAACCCAAGGTTGAACATGTCGATGGCCTTTCCCCCGCCATCTGTATCGAACAAAAGACTGCCAGCAGAAGCCCTCGTTCCACGGTGGGCACCGTCACCGAAATCCACGATTATCTGCGTGTCCTCTTCGCCCGGCTCGGCCAGGCTTACTGCCCCCGCTGCCAGATTCCTGTCGGCACCCAGTCGGCAGATGAGATCATTGGTCAGCTCATGAGCCTGGAGGAGGGCACCAAACTCTATCTGCTCGCCCCCATTGATCGCAAGGGCCAGGAAAGTTACGACGCCATCTGGGATGAGATTCGCCGCAGCGGTTTTGTGCGAGTGCGTGTCAATGGCACCACTTACGACATTGATCAGGTGCCAGAGATCGATCACCGGCGTAAGCATGATGTCGAAGTGGTCATCGACCGGGCCATCGTCCGCAGCACCCAGCGCAGCAGATTGGCGGAGGCGGTCGAGTCAGCCCTCAGCTTCGGCAAGGGTGTGATGCTCGTCGCCCATGTGCAGGATGGCGTCGCCGAGAAGAAATGGAAGGTCGAACGCTTCAGCCAGCACCTGGCCTGCACAAAGTGTGCCCGCAGCTTCGAGCCGCTCGTGCCGCACCACTTCTCATTCAACAGCCCGCTCGGTTGGTGCCCCACCTGCGAAGGGCTGGGCGTTCGTCAGGGTACGAGCCAAACGTCTCTCTACCGTGATCCCCAGGCAACGCTCCGAGATGGAGCGCTCACTGTGTGGCCAACTCTGACCGTTCCGGGGATGCTGCCGATCCTTGAAGCCCTCAGTCAGGAAGAGCAGTTCACCCTCGATTCCGAGTACGACGGTCTCAGCAACGCCGCCAAGAGTGTCGTGCTGCACGGTAACCGTAACGAGTGGATCAGCATGCCCTCGCCGATTGAAGGGCAGCCCGCCATCAGATTCCAGTATAAAGGCATCTATCCGACGATTGATGAAGCCTCCCGAGTCAGCTATGTTCTTCGTCAGCGGCTGTCGGATCAACTTACACAGTCGGTGTGTAGTACCTGCCAGGGCTCTCGTTTACGAGATGATGCCGCAGCGTCACGCTTCCACGACAAGACCATTGGCCAGGTAGGTCAGTCGTCGCTGGCAGACTCGCTGAACTTCTTCAAGACGCTGAAGCTCAGTGCCAGCGAGAAGAAAGTCGCTGGCGATCTGCTGCGTGAGATCATGAGCCGACTCCTGTTCCTTGTCGATGTCGGCCTCGATTACCTGACCCTGAACCGCTCCGCCCCGACGCTCTCCGGCGGAGAAGCCCAGCGCATCCGCCTCGCCAGCCAGATCGGCTCCGGTCTGACGGGCGTGCTTTACGTTCTCGATGAACCCACCATCGGCCTGCATCCCCGTGATAATCGTCGGCTCATCACCGCCCTCGAAAAGTTACGCAACCTCGGCAACACGCTGCTGCTCGTCGAGCATGATCGGGAGGTCATCAAGAAGGCGGATCACCTGCTCGATTTCGGCCCCGGTGCCGGCATTGATGGCGGCACCATCACCGCCCAAGGACCGCCTGCGAGAGTAGCCAAGAACAAGGATTCCCTCACCGGGGGCTATCTATCCAATCGTCTTTCCATTCCCATCCCCAGCAATCGCCGGGTGACGATGAGCGATGATGCTATCAACACCCCCAAGAAGCAGTGGCTGACGCTTCAGGGCGTGTTCCACCATAACCTCAAGGATGTCGATGCCCGTTTCCCGCTCGGATGCCTGATTGCCGTTACCGGCCCCAGCGGTTCGGGCAAAAGCTCGCTCGTGCAGGATGTTCTCTACCCGGTGCTGGCCCGCAAGCTGCATCGTGCCCAGATGCAGGCGGGAGCCTACCGGGATATCACCGGCCTGGAACACATCGACAAGATCATCAACGTCGATCAGTCGCCCATCGGCAACGCGCCCAGTTCCAACCCAGCCACCTACACCGGCGTTTTCGATCTCATCCGCCAACTCTATGCCCAGGTGCCCGATGCCAAGGTACGCGGCTATCAGCCTCGCCGGTTCAGCTTCAATCAACCGGGCGGACGCTGTGAAGCCTGTGTGGGCATGGGGCAGAAGAAGATCGAGATGCACTTCCTGCCCGATGTCTGGGTCACCTGCGATGTCTGCAATGGTGCCCGTTACTCGCCGGAGACACTGGAGATTCGCTACAAGGGCTTCAACATCTCTGAAGTGTTGAACATGCGGATCAAGCAGGCCCTCGAAGTCTTCACCAATGTTCCCCGCATCAAAGCTCTGCTGCAAACGCTCACCGATGTGGGCCTCGATTACCTCGAACTCGGCCAGGCTGCCCCGACTCTTTCCGGCGGTGAAGCCCAGCGTGTCAAGCTGGCCGCTGAACTGGGACGACCTAACACCGGCAAGACGCTCTATGTTCTCGATGAACCGACAACGGGCCTGCACTTCGATGACATCCGCAAGCTCCTCGAAGTACTCCATCGACTGGTCGATCTCGGAAACACCGTCATTGTCGTAGAGCACAACCTTGATGTGATCAAGTCCGCGGACTGGGTCATGGATATGGGCCCCGAAGCAGGCGAAGCGGGCGGCACGATCGTCACCGAAGGCACACCCGAATGGGTCGTCAGTCATCCCAACGGCTCGGTCACCATGCCGATCCTGTCCGAAGTGATTGAAGCCGGCCCCTATGCCGAACGCACCCACTACACCGGGAAGCATGAAGTCGTTACTCCGGTGGAAGTGCCGCTGACCCTGGCTGAGACCGATGCCGGCAGCATCGCCATGCCCTGGGAAGCGGACGGCATCAAATGGCACACACAGGATCGGGTCAGCTTCAGTGGCAGAGCCTGCAAGTGGGATGGAGCCGCCCTCGAATATGCCATCGAACAGATTCAGGCATTGCAATCGCCCACTCTCGGCGATGTGAATTGGAACCACCGTACCACGGTCGAGATCGCCCACAAAGTCAAGAGTCGGGGCTGGTTCTTGCACGCCTCCACCGGCGAAGAATGGCTTCTCTGGCTCAGCTTCCGAGTCGCCAAAAACACCTTCCAGGAAGCAAGTCTCGAAAACCAGTTGAAGCTGACCTCGCTGCTAAAGATACCCGGCATGGTCTCCCACAGCGGCCAATCCCGCCTCAAGGTCAGCAACCCCAAAGGCCCCTGGCAGAGTGTCGAGATCGGCGTCTTCAAGAAGGAAGATATCGAGACACCCGCCTTCAAGAAGTTCCTTACTGAGGCATTGAAGTCATTCGTTTCCGTTACCGATCAACTCGAAACCAACATCGAAGCCCTCATGCCCTGGGCCAAGAACGGCGAACAGTGGCACTTCTCCCCCAAAGGCTTCCCGCCAGGGCAGGGCTGCAAATGGGAACCGGCCCTGCTCAAACAGATTATCACCATCGTCGGCAAGATCGATCCCGAAGCGGAGATCAACTACAACATCCGCGACGCCATCCACATCAAGCCCAGCAAGTGCAAGGCGTTCTGGCTCCGTATCAAAACCAAGCAGGCTGATGCCCTCGAAGTCATCTGCTTCTGCAAGAAGGGACAGTTCAACCTCGAACGAATCGATGGGTTGGCTCCCGAAACGCACTTGGTCACCAGCAAACCCAAACTCGATGATGCTCAGCTACTCTTCAACAAAGTGAAAGACCTTGATCCCATTCGAGTAAGCAAGTTCCTCAAGGAAGTCCGTGAAGGGTTGCTGAGTGCCTTTGGGACGGGAGCCTGATCCGTGATCTTCGCAGTCCACATCGCTGATGGCATCCTCGCCCCCATCTGGCTCAACGCCGGGTTGGGGGTGATGGTCTTCATGCTACTCGTCGGCTGCTGGAACCTCACCGAAGAAAAGATAGCCCGTACCGGGGTCTTTACCGCCGTCCTCTTCATCGCTTCGCTCATTCACCCGCCGATCCCTGGTGCCAAGGTGCACCTACTCCTCAATGGGCTGGCCGGCATCCTCCTCGGCAGGCAAGTCGGCCTCGCTGTCCCCATCGCACTTATCCTTCAAGCTTTGCTCTTCTCGCACGGCGGCCTCTATTCAATTGGTGTCAACTGTACCACCATCGGCGTGCCGGCACTCATCGTTGCACTGCTCTATGCCGTGCTGCGGCGGACACTTGGTCTCAACCAGCGCTGGAAGCGTTATCTCATTGGCGGCGGCCTCGCCGGTCTCGGCGTCATCATGACTTTGACTCTCTACTACCTCGTTTTACGCTTCGGTTCCATCGAAGGAGAAGACCTGCAAGCCCTCGCCAACATCGCCTTCGTACTGCACATCCCCGTCCTCATCATCGAGATTATCATTTCTGCACTTCTCGTCGACTTTCTGTATAAGATCAAACCAGAGCTACTTGGCGTGCGGAGAACCATGTAGGGCACGCTGTGCGTGCCTCTCAAAGCCAGGCTCTCGTCACTGTGGAAGATTGCGGTTAGTGATCGAATTGGTTGTGATGACGTCATTGTGTGGATAGGCACGCACAGCGTGCCCTACGAGGAACTGTTAATCGATGAGTAAGCCCTTCCGACTCGGTTTGATCCAGATGAACTGCAACCGCACTGCTGCGGAGAACCTGGCCCACGCTTCGACGATGCTGCGTCAGGCTACCAAGCAGGGCGTGCAGGTGGCGGTGTTGCCCGAGTTGTTCCTTGGCCCCTACTTCTGCCAGACCGAAGAGCATCGCTTCTACAACTGGGCTGAAGCGGTCCCCGGTCCTACCTCGGAATCGCTGTGCAATCTTGCCAAAGAAACGAAGATGGCTATCGTCGGTTCGGTCTTTGAACGGCGGATGAGCGGCGTCTATCACAACACTGCCTTCGTCGCTGATGCTGATGGCACCTACCTCGGCAAGTATCGCAAGATGCACATCCCCGATGACCCGCTCTATCTGGAGAAGTTCTACTTCACCCCCGGCGACTTGGGCTTCAAGACCTTCGCCACCCAGCACGCCAAGGTCGGTACCCTCGTCTGCTGGGATCAATGGTACCCCGAAGCAGCCCGGCTCACTGCCTTGCTCGGTGCTGAGAATCCTCGTCTATCCCACCGCCATCGGCTGGCACCCAGCTGAGAAGGCAGAGTATGGCGAAGCCCAACAAGGCGCCTGGGAAGCGATCCAACGTGGTCACGCCATTGCCAACGGCTGCTATGTAGCCGGCGTTAATCGGGTTGGCCACGAAGGCCCCAAGGGCGGTGGCATCGAATTCTGGGGCGGTTCCTTCGTCTACGATCCGTTTGGTAGACTGCTCCACCGGGCCAGTAACGACAAGGAAGAAATCATCGTCGTCGAATGTGACCCCGCCAAGTCGGAAACGACCCGGCAACACTGGCCGTTCCTGCGCGACCGCCGCATCGATGCTTACGGCAACATCACCCAGCGTGCCAGCGAGGGAGGTGCTTCATGAGCATTCGCTGGCCTGCCGAGTGGGAACCGCATCAGGGCATCTGGGTCGCCTGGCCACATAATGTGGAAGACTGGCCCAGAGCGCTTCGGACCCATCCCCTGGGTCTATGCTGACTTCCTCAAGAAGCTCAGCAGGTTTGAGCATCTGCACATCATCGCCCAGAAGAATCTCCGCCCCGATATGCTGGACATCTTCCAACGTATCGGCTTGGAACCTGAAGCGTTCACTCTCTACGATCATCTCACTGATCGGGTCTGGACTCGTGACTTCTGCCCGATCTGGGTCAATGAACAGAAGAGCCTGACAGCAGTCAAATGGCAGTTCAATGCTTGGGCCAAGTACGAGAACTGGCACGCCGACGAGGCAGCGGGTAGAAACATCATCGAAGGTGAAGTTTTGCTCCCCGAACGTGGTGCAAGACGCATTGTTCTTGAAGGGGGCGGTATTGATGGCAACGGCCACGGGACGATGCTGACCACCAGGGAGTGGCTGCTCAGCGACGTGCAGTGCCGGAACCCCGGCTTCACCCAGGCTGATTATGAAGCAGTCTTCAAGCAATACCTCGGCATCAACCACACCATCTGGCTTAACAAAGGCATCGTCGGCGACGACACGCATGGCCACATCGACGACTTGGCCCGGTTCGTCAATCGTGATACCATCGTCTGTGTCTACGAATCAGATAAGAACGACATCAATCATGAACCGACGAAGGAGAACGTGGAGATTCTCCGCAACTCGAAGAATGCCGATGGCAAGCCGATCAACGTCATCACGCTGCCAATGCCCGCCCCCATTATCTTCGATGGCCAAAGGCTGCCCGCCAGTTATGCGAACTTTCTCATCGTCAACGATGCGGTCTTTGTGCCGACGTTTAATGACGCCAATGATCGCCATGCACTGTCAACGCTCGCCCACTGCTTCCCGGATCGGGAAATCATCGGCATCTACTGCGGCGACCTCGTCTGGGGGCTGGGAACGCTGCACTGTATGACGATGCAGATGCCTGCGGCGATGTAAGTTGCTTTCAGTGAACGAGAAACCACAATCGGCAGCCGCGGAGCGGCGTCATGTGAATAGCCGTGGGTTGAGCGAAGCGATACCCACGGTTCAGTCGATGCAGAGTTTGAAACCGCGTTAGCGGCGTAACACATGCCGCCGCTAACGCGGCTTGAATGACCAAATGCTCTTTCCGTGGGCTTCACCCTCGGCTATTCACATGACGCCACTCCGTGGCTTTGGATGTATAGACGGCGGAGATTAAAAGCACCAACGAATATAGCTGCACCCCAACACTCTTTGCCACTGGTTGACTGAACCAAGGCACCATAGCTAACATCAACATGAAATAGGGCCATCTAGTTGCAAGTAACTGTCCATTCGTTCGCCGCATCATCACCTCCGTCACGATGATCGCTACCTGTACGACCAGGATCGAATCATACACCCCCACATACACATTGATGAGCGGCACCAGGAAGAGGGTACACGCCCAGATGGCCTCGTGATTCTCACAAGCTTTCTTCCATACCCACCAGCGCGGCACCAGCATCAAACCAACACAGATCAACGACGTAACAATAAACATCACGGTCTTCAACATGGATGGCCCCAGCAGCTGCAAATAGAAGTGATTGAAGTCGACATACTTCCACGTCCTGATGGCTATCTCGTCATTACCCGCTGTCGCCTTCCGGAACGCCAGCAGTACATCTAGATAGCTGAAGGTGCAATCCCAGCCAACCATAAGGAGTGATGCGCAGAGGAGTAGTAAGCCTGTGATCGTCATCCCCAGCAAAACCTTCCATACTCGAGCCAATAACAGCAAGGGAACGATTAGTATCAGCAGCGTGGGCTTGTACAAACACAACCCCAAGGCCATTCCTGATGACCCGGCCATTCCTCGCCGCCAGAAGTACCAGGCCAAAGCATAGCTAAAGAACGCCACTGCCGACAACTGCCCGCCCAGCCACGTCTCAAACAGAAACGGCTCGAACGAGACGGCCAGCAGTACCACCAGCCAGCGATGTTGCTTATCCAGCAGCGGGCACGTCTGGAGTACCAGCATCACCCCGGCCACATAAAGTGTCATCGAGATCAGCAGCCAGATGGCCGCCGCAGTGTCGTAGGAGAAAGGTATCAGCAGCCGTAGCGCCCCCACCACGAACGGCGGATGCACGTACGGGATGATCTCCTCTTTCGGCAAGTTCGGCAGCAATTCATGGTAAAGACGAGCATGCAGATCACGATCATACAGCTTGCTAGCATCCCCCTGATCAAGAATTTGTGCAGCGACATAGAACCCGGCAAAGTCGGCTCCCCAGGGAATGCCCACCTCCGACGTGCCACGGTTTGACGAAGTCCAACTCACGATGGCCAGCGTCACACCAATCAATACGACGGCCCCGGCGATCAATCGCAGATAGGCCGGTTGTAGCCTCGCCTTCAGCCAGTCTTGAACAGGATTAGGCATGCCTTCTTTCATCGAAACAATAACGACCAACCCGCAGTACACTTCCTAGAAAGAAAGTACGACTGGGCCAATGGATGACCCGGTAGTGCGAATGACATAAGTCACACAACTTGAAGGAGTATACCTTGCGAACGATGTGGTTTCTTCTGGCAATCCTGAGTATCGGTTTTATGCCCGCAATCAGCCTGGCGGATGACAAACTCCCGCCTCTTATCCCACGTGATGTCCTCTTCGGTAACCCCGAACGAGCAGGCACACAAATCTCCCCAGATGGAAAGTACCTCTCGTACCTGGCTCCCGACGACAAGAACGTCCTCCAGGTCTGGGTGCGCTCCCGCGATAAGGACGATGCCCGCAAAGTCACCAACGACCCCAAGCGTGGCATCCGCCAGTACTTCTGGGCCTATGACAACAACAATCTCCTTTACCTCCAAGACACCGGCGGCGATGAGAACTTCCATCTCTTCGCTGTCGAACTGGCATCAGGAAAGACCCGCGATCTGACGCCGCATAAAGATACCAGGGTGCAGGGCGTCTTCCTCGACGACAAGTTCCCCACCACCGTCGCCTTCATGATGAACCAGCGCGACAAGACGGTCTTTGATCTGCACAAAATAGATCTGGCTACCGGCAAGGAAGAACTCGTTGACAAAAATCCCGGCAACTTCGTCGGACTTGTCCTCGATGCACAGATGCAGCCCCGTGCCGGAATGACCATGAATCCCGCCGACGGCGTGCAAACGCTGATGGTGCGGGATAAGGTCACTGATCCCTGGCGCAAGTTACGATCCTGGCCCTCGGAAGAGCAGGGTGGCCCACTCTCTTTCTCACTCGATGGCAACAGCCTGTATGTCATCGCCAACCACGATGCCAATACCGAGCGTCTTCTCAAAGTAGATCTTGCCACGGGCAAAGAAGAAGTCATCGCTGCCGATACTGAGTTCGATGTCAGCAATGCGATCATGGATCGCAAGCGCCGAATCCCCCTGGCCGTGGCGTTCGACAAAGCCCGGACGGAATGGAAGACTCTCGACAACAGTATAGAAGAGGACTTCAAGGTACTGAGCCAACTGCGTCGAGGTGACTTTAACATCACCAGCACCACGCTTGATGATCAGACCTGGATCGTCAGTTATAACACCGATGACGGCCCCGCGACTGCTTACCTCTATGATCGTGCTAACAAGAAGGCGACCTACCTCTATAGCAACAACAGCAAGCTGGAGAAGGTACAGTTGGCCCGCATGGAACCGATTGAGTTCAAGGCTCAGGACGGTCTGCTCGTCCGCGGCTATCTGACGCTGCCTGTGGGTGTCGAACCAAAGAACCTTCCCACCGTTCTTCTTGTTCATGGCGGCCCCTGGGCTCGTGATGAATGGGGCTACAACGCTTTGGTGCAGTTCCTCGCCAATCGTGGCTACGCTGTGCTTCAAGTTAATTTCCGTGGCTCCACCGGCTATGGCAAGCAGTTCCTCAACGCCGGCAACAAGGAATGGGCCGGGAAGATGCATCAAGATTTGATCGACGCTGTCGATTGGGCTGTTCAGAAGGGCTACTCCAACCCGAAGAAGGTCGCCATCATGGGTGGCTCTTACGGCGGATACGCCACGTTGGTGGGCCTCACCTTCACGCCTGACAAGTTCGCCTGCGGCGTTGATATCGTCGGCCCCAGCAGCATCATCACGCTCCTCAAGTCGATTCCTCCCTACTGGGCACCGATGATGTCGATTTTCACTAAGCGAGTGGGCGATCTGAAAACGGAAGAGTCATTCCTGCGAGAACGCTCGCCTCTCTTCAAAGTTGACAAGATCAAGGTTCCGCTGCTCATCGGCCAGGGCAAGAATGATCCACGGGTGAAGCAGCCCGAGAGTGATCAAATCTACGATGCCATGAAGAAGGCCGGTCTGCCGGTGCAGTATGTTATCTATGCCGACGAAGGGCATGGCTTCCAGCGCCCTGAGAACCGTCTCCACTTCTTCGCCATCACCGAGAAGTTCCTCTACGAACACCTCGGCGGACGCGCTGAAGAGCTGGGCAACATGACCGGCCACTCGGCAACGGTGAAGTAGAGCTGCATTTCATTCAACACTGAGCGGCGCAGTGGATCACTGCGCCGCTTTGTCGCTATCATAAGCTTCATGAAGGATAGCAACACACCATCAAAATCAAACCGCCTACCGCGCTGGCTGATCCCGATGTTCGTCTTCGGCATTCCGACTGTCGTCACCATCGTCGGGTTGATGATCGGAGCTCACCTTGTCGAGATCGTCATCTTCTCGATGTTGTGCCTGTTCTCACTTGCTCTCGTACTTTTCTATGGTCTGGGCTAAACGCCACAGACAAGTAGCGAGTGATATTTGGAGTCTCGTCGTCAGGTTCTAAGATAAGCAGCATGAAAGAACCATCACCACCAGCGTCGTCGAATGCCTCCAACAGTAAGCGTGCCCCTGTGCCTGGATGGATCATAGCGTTGATCCTCCTGGGATTTCCATTCGTCATCATCTCGGTCGGCCTGTTCTTTGGCGCACATATCATGGAACTCGTCATGTTCTCGATTCTGTGCCTGTTTGGCCTGGCCCTCGTCTTCTTCATGCGCTAGACCTTAGGAATGCACGCTTGCTTGTTTGCTTTCTTTGGTTACGATGGAGAGACGCATGTACTTTCACTCGGTAGTGAGTTATGTCTTCAGCACCTACACTTCGAGTATCACCCGATCAATATCTCGTTCAGGAGAGGAAAGCCTCCTATAAGAGCGAGTACTATCAGGGCGAAATCTTTGCGATGGCCGGTGCGAGTAAGGAACATGTTCGGATCAGTACCAACCTCATCAGCGAGTCGCATCAACAACTCAAAGGTAAAATGTGCGAAGTCTTTGGCTCAGACTTGAGACTAAAGATCGAACGAACCGGGCTGATGACGTATCCCGACGCTATCATCGTTTGCGGTGATGCCCAATATTTAGATGGGGAGTTTGATACACTTCTGAATCCCGTCGTGCTCTTTGAAGTCTTGTCTCATTCAACTGAGAAGTATGACCGGGGGGCCAAGGCTGCGCAATATCGTCAGATTCCGTCACTTCGTGAGTATGTGCTCATCGCCCAGGATCACGTGCGAGTTGAACAATATCACCGTCAACCCGATGATCGCTGGCTGCTCACCGAGTACACAAATATGACCGAGACATTGCAATTGGCGAGTGTCGCCTTGACCATTTCTCTAGCTGATCTCTATAGACAGGTACGGTTTGCTTCTGAGAGATAATCATTCAAGCCATGATCTTCGACAACTCGTTTGCATCGGCTTAAAAGTTTGTTACAGTCTGGTATCAACTTACTTCCTACCTGACTGGTTCCCACCATGAATCGACGTTCGTTCCTTGCCGCGGGCGAAGTTTAGTCGCAGGGTCTTATGCCCTCGCCCACACCAGACCGGCTGCCATCCCGATCGGCATGCAAAGCTACACCTTCCGGAACTTCGATCTGGAACGGTCGCTCAAGTTCATGCAGCAACTGGGCATCCAGCAGGCAGAATTCTACCAGAAGCACATTCCCCTCAACAGTAAGCCTGATCAGATTGCGGCGATCCTGAAGCTCTGTAAAGAGTATGGCGTCGCTCCCATGGCCTACGGCGTGCAGGCTTTCACCAAGAATCACGACAATAACAAGAAGCTGTTCGACTTCGGCAAAGCGGTCGGCATCGCTGTCTTCAGCGCCGATCCTGACCCCGACAGTTTCGACAGCCTCGATAAACTCTGCGATGAATACAAGATCGCCATCGCCATCCATCCTCATGGCCCTTCGGGCGGCAACAGGATGCACCGCTGGTACAGTGCTGATCTCATCATGAAAGCTGTCAAAGATCACAACCCGCTTATCGGTTCGTGCCTCGATACCGGTCACCTCATCCGTTCCGCCCAGCAGGGCCACAAGCTTGATCCAGCTGAGGAGATTCGCAAGATGGGTGCCCGCAACTTCGGGGTCCATCTGAAAGATCACGATAACGCCAAGAAGACTGATGTCGTTGTCGGCAAAGCTGCCCTCAAGGTTGATGAAGTCTTCAAGGCGCTGCACGATGTCAACTTCAAGTACATGGTCAGCATCGAATACGAAGCCAACCCCCAGGACCCCTACGCCGACGTCGCTGCCTGCATGGAAGTCATCAAGAAGCACAACGGCTAGCTAATTGGGAAACTATGACGAACTATTCCATAACGACTGTGCCACACTCCGGCGGTACTCCGTCGGGGTGTGGTTGCTGAGAACTTCACACCATTCACCTCGACCACGGATGTTGACATGTCCCTCTCCCGCCGACGCTTCCTTCAAACCACCCTCGCTGCCAGCACCGTCGCCGGCCTCGCTCCCGCCAGTTATGCCCGAGTCCTCGGCACCAGTGCCAAACTCGGCATCGGCATCATCGGCGTGGGCGGGCAGGGCGGCTTCAGCCTCGGCAACCTCACCAAGATTGAAAACATCGTCGTCCTCTGCGATGTCGATAGCAAGCGAGTCGAAAAAGAACGGGCCGCTCATCCCAGCGCTGCCTTTACCCAGGACTTCCATGATGTCATCACTCGCAAAGATGTCGACGGTGTTGCCGTCTGCACCCCCGATCACACCCACGCTCCCATTGCGATGGCTGCCCTCAAAGAGAACAAGCATGTCTACTGCGAAAAGCCTCTTTGTCACACGGTCTACGAAGTTCAGGCCTTGATGAACGAGGCGAAGAAACGCAAGCTTGTCACCCAGATGGGCACACAGATTCACGCCGGCGATAACTACCGCCGAGTGGTGGAAATCATCCAGAGCGGCCTCCTAGGCACCATCACTGATGTTCACACCTGGGTGGGCGGCAATTACGCAGCTGGTGATTTCCCGACTGATACGCCGCCTGTACCTGTAGGCCTGAACTACGATCTCTGGCTCGGGCCGGCTGAGTACCAGGCCTATCACCCCGTCTTCCTGCCATTCTCCTGGCGGCGCTTCTGGAAGTTCGGCACCGGCCGTTTCGGCGACATGGCCTGTCATCATATGGATCTGCCCAAGTGGGCGCTGGGTCTCAGCATGCCTACCTCCGTCGAGACCGAAGGCTCGCCCGTGCATGCCGTCGGCTGCCCCAGTTGGGTGATCTCCCGTTATCTCTTTGATCGTCCCGGCGGTGGCGAACCGATCCGCCTCACTTGGTACGATGGCGACAAGCGTCCACCCCAGTTTGCCGACTCCAACTTCCCCAAGTGGGGCGATGGCAACCTTTTCGTCGGCACTCAAGGGATGCTGCTGGCTGACTACGGCAAGTTCAAACTGGTGCCTGAAAAGAAGTTCAGTCTCAAACTGACGCTGCCCAAGTCGATCGGCCATCACAAGGAATGGTGCGAAGCCATCAAAGGCAACGGCGAGCCGACCTGCCGATGGGACTATAGCGGACCGCTCTCGATGGCTGTGCTGCTGGGCACTGTCTCCTACCGTGCCGGCCAAAAGCTCGAATGGGATGCGGAGAAGAACTGGGTGAAGAACTCTAATCCCAAGGTCGATGCCCTGCTCAAGAAGGAATATCGGAAGGGATGGAGCTTATAGACAGGGATGCTCGAATGCCAAATCTAAAGCAATACGGGCTTGTTCGTATTCGTGAATTGCAACAGCCTCCTTCACATTATGATGGCTGGAAACTCAACAAACGGCCACCACGAGAAGGGGATATTGGTGCCTTGTTAGAGATTCTGCATGCAAAAGGGGCTCCAGATAGATATGTCGTAGAGTTATCGGATAATGAAGGAGTAACTGTCTGGCTCGGAGACTTTTTAGCTGAAGAGTTGGAAGCGATAGAAGAGCAATAAGCTCGTCAAGCAGGGCACGGTGTGCGTGCCTTGAACTCATTTGCTACCTCACTAGTTGGACGCAACTCATGTCACATATCCCTAAACGTCTCCTCCACGGCCCCGGTCCCAGCGAACCCCACCCCCGTGTGCTCGCTGCCCAGGCCCAACCACTGCTCGGCCATCTGGATCCGGCGTTCCTGCAGATCATGACAGAAGTGCAGGATAAACTCCGTGACGTGCTGCAAACCAGGAACGCCTTCTCCCTCCCAGTCAGCGGCACCGGCATGGCGGGGATGGAATGCGTCGTCGCCAACTTGATCGAACCAGGCGATAAGACGGTTGTCTGCTCAGCAGGTTTCTTCGGCGACCGCATGGCCAACATCGCCCAGCGCACCGGAGCCGTTGTCACCACCATCCCCGGTGAATGGGGTGATTGCTTTAGCCTCGATACCATAGAAGCAGCGCTGAAACAGCATCGCCCCAAGGTACTCGGCATCATACACGCTGAAACCTCGACCGGCGTGCTACAGCCCATCGATAAGTTGGGCGAAGTCTGCCATCGTTACGATACCTTGCTGGCGGTCGATGCGGTCACAAGCCTGGCTACCGCCCCGCTCAAAGTCGATGACTGGCACATCGACGCCCTCTACAGCGGTACCCAGAAAGGTCTCGGCTGCCCTCCCGGCTTGGCTCCAGTCACCTTCAGCGAACGGGCTGTCGAGACAATCAAGAAACGCAAAGTCCCGGTGCAGAGCTACTACCTCGATGTGGTGGAGTTAATGAAATACTGGGGCACCGATCGGATGTACCACCACACCGCCCCGATCAGCAGTGTCTATGCCCTGCACGAAGGCTTGGGCATCGTTCTCGAGGAAGGCTTAGAGATACGTTGGAAGCGACACATGGCGAACTGGTCAATCCTCAAGACTGGCCTGCAATCGATGGGTTTAAGTTACTTCACCAAGGAACACTGCCAGTTGCCTGCACTCTCAGCGGTCCGCATTCCCGATGGCATCGACGATATGACCATCCGCAAGCGCCTGTTGACCGAGTTCAGCATAGAAATCGGCGGCGGCCTGGGGCCACTCAAAGGCAAAGCCTGGCGTATCGGCCTGATGGGCTACGGCAGCAGCGAGGAGAATGTGGATAAGCTACTGAGCGCTCTTAAGGTGTGTTTGAAGTAGGGCACGCTGTGCGTGCCTCTCAACGGCAGAATCGTGTCTCTGTAAAAACACTCACAGTGACGAGATCAAGATATGGGTAGGCACGCACAGCGTGCCCTACTTCCGCCGCAGCAGGAAGATCGTCAAATCATCATCATTCTCAGTCTTCCCTGAGAACAACTCCAAGCTCGCCTTGATGGCTCGTTCCCAGTTCTCACAGGTCGAAGCATCGGGCAACGCTTGCAGGGTTGTCATCAACCGATCCATACCGAACATATTCTGCCGGCTTTCGTCATACGTTTCGGTGAGACCATCCGTATAGAGCACCAGAGTATCGCCATGATTCATGGTGATCGGTGTATCGACAAACTGTTGCGGGCCGACGACGAAGCCCAGCAACCGTCCAGCTGGTTGCGGCACTCGTTCGGTCTTGCCATCCTGACGACGGATCATCACGGGCGGATGCCCGCCACCGGTCATGACCACCTCACCGGTTTCAGTGTTCAGCACGCCCAGCACCATCGTCACGAATAGTGAATGAGGGTTATCCTGGGCCAGCATGTCGTTGACCTGTTGCAGGGTATCAGCCGGGGTCGATCCTCTTTGAAGAAGGTGCCTGCAAATGGTGCGAATGCCGCTCATCAACATGGCAGCGGAAACACCCTTGCCCGAAATGTCAGCGACGGCGAAGCCCAGTCGATTGGGCCCGACCGAGAAGAAATCGTAAAAGTCGCCGGCCACCTCACGGGCCGGGTAGACCTCTGCGTAAAGCTCAAGCTGTTTATTGAACTCGTCAGGCAACTGCTTGGGCAGGAAGCCCTCCTGTACCTGTCGGGCTAGTGAAAGGTCCCGATCCATTCGGGCCTTCTCGACCAACTCCTCGTGCAGTGAGGCATTCTCGATAACAACGGAAAAGAGCAAGGCGGTGGCTGCCAGCAAATGCAGGTCATCTTCTTTGAAAGGATTGTCGTTGCCGAACCGATCGAGCACAACGACTCCCATCGGTCGACCATCATGGGCCTTGAACGGAGCACAGACAAAGGAACGAACTCCCATGCTGGCCAGCGTCTGGGTGGCATTGAAGCGGTTGTCGTGTGAAGCGTCTTCTGCGACGATGCCTACGCCTTCTTCCAGCACTCGCTTAATCACAGCTCTACTGAATTGTCGCGGGATTTCCTGATCGGCATAACGAGTTCTGATGGCACGCACTTCCGGCCGACCGTGATCATCGAGCAGCACGACCATGCCTCGATCGGCCTGCAGAAAGAGCGTCAGCAGTCGTTCGAGCAACTGAGGCAGCAAGGTCCTGATATCAAGCGTGTGAGACAGTTGCTGAGCGATCTCGAGAATCACTTGAAGCTTGCGGGCCGCGTCGAGCCGAAACAGCTTCGAGTTGGTGATAGACGATGGAATGCTGGCGGTAATCTTGATCTCGTTCTCAACCGGCTCATCCTGCAACTGGAAGCAGATGGTGAACGGCCCAATCTGAATGCGATCCTGTTCCTGAAGTGGCTGCCGACCGGAAACACGGGTATTGTTCAGGAACGTGCCGTTACTGCTACCCAGGTCTTCGACAAAAAAACCTTCCGCCTCAGTGAGAATGCGAGCATGGCGCCGGCTGACATCTCGTGCGTCCAGCCGTAAGTCCGTATCGGACTGCCTGCCCAAAACACATTCCCGTCCGTTCAGCGGAAACTGTTCGGTGTACCCTCGATCATTGATGACAGTCAACACAGCCATGGCGACGAAATCCATCCTTCCTTGAGGCCCTGATCATACGCTTCCTCGCTGGGCGTTTCAATCTTTTTCGGATCATTCCGTCAGAACTTCCCATCGTACATGGTGTTGCTCCGATACACTGTAATTAGCCAATAATACTCTTGATCGAGAGGTCTCTTCATGATTCGTACACATACTCGATTGATCTTTTCTCTTCTTCTTTCCCTGTCGCTCCCCGCCTGGGTCATGGCTCAGTTCAACCTCGATCAGTTGGCCAAGACGCTCAATGAACAGGAAGTGAAAGGCAAGGCAGGCACCAGCCTCATCCTCAATCGCGGCATCACCGATAGCCTGGAACCTGGCAACCCGGAAACCACCAAAGCCCTTGCCCAATCTCTGGGATTCGTAGATGGCGACGGCAGCATGGCCCCGGTGTGCATCCCGTTGCCTCTCTCCACGCCCGACTGGCTGAATGTCGTCAAAAAGATGCATCAGGATGGAAAGCTCAAAGGGGTCTCGGTCATTGACATCGGCTCACCCATCGAAGCGCTACAGAACGGCATGAAGGCAGCGAAGGAGAAATGGCAGAACAACCACACTGCTTTCCAGGACTATCTCAAGAGCCAGAAAGTCGATCTCGCCGCTACCGGCCTGGCTTCAATCAACGACGCCAAGCTGACGTTTGAAGGCAAAGAGTCGCCGCTGGTCTACTTCTCCAAGCGGTTCATCCTCGACAAGACCATGGAGGAAATGCGCCAGCTCCAGGCAGAGCTGGTGAAGTTGCAGCCCACATTAACCATGGGAGGACCCTACGCAGGAACACCCGATCAGAACACTGATGCACTCATGCTCGAAGCCTGGCGAAACAAGGTCTTCACCCCCTGGGTCGCTGATCGTTCCTGGCAGAACGGCGAGTTCAGCCCGCAAGTCCTTGGCTACTATCTGGCCTTAGCCCGGTCTGCTAACTCAAAAAATCCGATTCTCTGCGACATCCATGTTGGCACCGGCAACTACCCGAACGCCATTCGCCGCTCCTTCTATCTGGCACTGGCTCAAGGAGCCAGGGGCATTCGCTTCGTGGGAGCGATTCCGAATAGCCTTGCCAAAGGCAAGGAAAGCCTGGACATGATGCAGACAGATACATGGAAAAGCCTTCGTGAACTCACGCATGAAGCCGGTCAATTCGCTACCGTTCTGATGAACGCAAAGACCAGGCAACCTGATACAGCCATCATGGTTTCCTTGACACAGGAGCTGACGGACACCAGCCCCTGGGTGCATGAGGAACGCAAAGCCATTTATCAGGCAGCCCGCATGGGAGGCCACAACATCATCATGGTCAGTGAGGAAGATGTGCAGGAAGGCAAGCTTGGCAAACTCGCCACCGTCTTTGTCGTAGGCAATAGCCTCCAGCAGCAGACCGGTGCGTGTCCTGAAAAACTGGGTCAGCAATGGTGCCAGTATTTCCTGCGTCGGCGGCCCTGCTTTGAACGAATACAACAAACCGAACACCGACATGCTGGAAGTCATGGGCTTATCCTCCGCGAGCTGGGAAAACTTCTCCACAGCCGGGCCTGCCAAAATCACTCTCGCTCAGCAGAAACCTTATGACACCATCAAATGGTCATATATGGGCAAGGAACTTGAGTTCTTCGCTGTGTACGGCAGGCTCAAGATAACCCAGGACGAGAAGCAAAGATCACTTCTTTACTTTCGGCAAGTTCAGCGATGGCACGCCGGCCATCAGTCGAAACGAATACGCGCCGGATAAGCTGGGCCACTGCTGGGTCTATTCGCGCTCCGCTGGGTTCAGGCTGGCTGCGATCAGCCTTGCTGGGCCGTAAGTGGGAAGTGGGCAGCAAACCCGACAGTTACAATCACCAGATTCTGCTCAGCCGGTTGAACGGAGACGCCGGCGATGTCGTCACTTCTTCCACCGGAGATGCCCGCTGGGATGTTATCACCGATAACCTTGATGTAGAGACGGTTCTTTTGGAGGGTGCCAAGAACAATATTCTCGTCTGCATCAACTGGGCCAGCACGCCTCAACAGGCATATCTAACAACCCAATTTGTACCCAAAGAATTGACACAGGCACGGAGCTTGAAGCAAGGCCCACTGGCAACGCAACGTGCCGGCGCTACACTGTCTCTGCCTAAGAAGTTCAAAGTCGATGTCGCCGACATCGTGATTCTTGAATGAAACAGCGGGCGGGCCTGTAAGCCGGGTTTTGTCCGCCTCTTGCGAGACGCGATCGTCATCTATCTAGGCGGCCCGTTGCCAAGCCGCTCGAGCAGCCGACCCGAGAGTCAATGGATCGGACCGATCCTTCTCTCTGCTTGGCTTTGCTTCCGGTGGGGTTTGCCGAGCCGATGAGTCACCCCATCGCTGGTGCGCTCTTACCGCACCGTTTCACCCTTACCCGGCCCCGTGAAGAGCCAGGCGGTTTACTTTCTGTTGCACTATCCCTGGTCTTGCGACCGGTGGGCGTTACCCACCACCGTGTCCTGTGAAGCCCGGACTTTCCTCCCGCTAGTTGCCTAACCGGCGACGATCCGGCCCGCCCGCTGTTTCGCTATCATTCTACCTTAAGACGCTCCAGATCAGCATGATGTTCTCGCCAGTTCGGGCTTTTCACCATCATCAATGCTGTCTTTATCGGTTTCCCCGATAATTTGCTTGCCAGTGTTGTTCCTCAACTGAAAAATAATGGAGACAATCGATCAGAATGACCGTGGTTTGGAAGTCATCATGTCCACCCGCCCCACCATCCTCTGCCTCACCAGCTACTTTAAAGGCAACTCCTTCCTCGAACGAGCCAAAGCCGAGGGCTGCCACACCATTCTGCTGACGGTCGAACCGAAACTCAAGGAACCCTGGTCACGTCACGCACTGGATGAGGTCTTCGCTCTCAAGAGCTTTGACGACCGCAAGGGAGTGATCAATTCGGTAGCCTACCTGATGCGCTCCAGGCCCATCGACCGCATCGTCGCTCTGGATGATTTCGACATCGAACTGGGCGCCGCCCTGCGCGAACACTTTCGGCTGCCCGGCTTCTACGAAACCACGGCTCGCCACTTTCGTGACAAGCTGGCCATGCGCACCAAGGCTCGTGACCTGGGTATCCCCATCCCGGAGTTCATCGGCGTCTTCAACCACGATGACATACGGCGATTCCTCGCTCGTGTTCCTGGCCCCTGGCTGCTCAAGCCCCGGGCCAGCGCCAATGCTATCGGCATTATGAAAGTGCATAACGCCGATGAAGCCTTCAAGGCCATCGATGCACTGGGGGATGAGCAATCCAACCATTTGATCGAACAGATGATTCCTGGCGAACTCTACCACGTCGATTCCATCGTCGCCAAGGGTGTTGTCAAGTTCGCCGAGGTGAACAAGTACGCCAAGCCCCTCTTTGATGTCTATCACGGTGGCGGCATCTATATGACCCGTACCCTGCCTCGCAACAAGCCCATCATCCCTGTCCTTCGTAAGCTCAACGAGCAGATTCTCCTGGGCTTCGGCCTCACGCAGGGAGTGTCCCACACAGAATACATGCATTCTCCTGTGGATGACAAGTTCTACCTCATCGAAACCAGCCCGAGTGGGCGGGGCCAACATTGCCGATATGGTGGAGGCAGCCACCGGAGTTAATCTCTGGTCCGAATGGGCCAAGGTGGAAATTGATCGTGATGCGCCTTACACCCCGCCTGTCACCAAACAGCTACACGCCGGGACTATCATCTCTCTGGCCAAGCAGGAATCACCTGACATCTCAACATTCAACGATCCTGAAATCACCTATCGTGTCACCAAGAAGAACCACATCGGCTTTATCGTCGCATCGGAACGGCCTGAACGAGTCTCAGAACTGCTGAACAACTACAGCGAACGGATCGCCCTGGACTATCTCGCCGTGATGCCTGCAGCCACCAAAGCGACCGACTAACAGTATTTTTCGACCCTGCTACCGCCCGGTGCGCCGGGTGGGCGAGTAGAGCGGAGTGCCATCAAAAAGGTCTCTGGGCTTGATGGTAAAACCGGTCCAGGTGGTGATGGCAACGCCGTTGTAGGGATTTGCTCCGTTTTCTGTTCCGAAGTCTTCGGTCCGGGCGGCGTGCAGGGCGGGGGCGCTGAGCCAGATGGTCGTAGCCTGACCTCGAAGCGGACGCTTGTCTTTAGCGTATTTGGGCACGTTGATGAAATCGGTGAAGCCCGACTCGCTGCGTGTCACCCAGAAGTCCTGGTTCACGAAGTTCAGGTCTTCGTCGTAGCTGCCACCTTCGGGCTGGAGTTGTCGATTGGCCCCGAACCGATGGGAGATGATGTCGTAGGCAACATTATGCCCGTGGCTGTTTTTGCGGACTCGACTGACCACCCGCAGAGTGGTGAAGTCTTCAGGCTGCCAGCGCAGGCTGCCTTCGGTAGCGTCGCCGTTGCCATTCTTGTTGAACGGCTTCACCACCTGCGTAAACTTCTCTTTCTGCTCATCGAGTACGCGTCGGCTGACCACGACATCGTTGTCTTTCGGGCCGCCCAGTTTGGAATAGGGATCGCCCAGGTCCATTTCCATGCGCCAGCAGCCAATGTGCAGATGCGTATCGCCCTGATCTTTCTGTCGGCTGAAGATATTGCGGCCCGTGGGACCGACGCGGCAGTGAATCTGACCATCGTCGGTGAAACTGTATTCCATCATGTAGCGGTAGTTCGCGCCATAGTAAGTGCCCCAAAGGATGAGCTTTTCCCCACGGCGGACACGATCAGCGATTTCATTGCGACCGCTGGTCTCGGCACTCATCCAGCGCACTCCGTCGTCGTGTACTTCTTTATGAAGAGTGTTGGCCCAGGCGGGGTTGGTGCTGCCCAGAACTTCACCGGGAGCCACACAGTTCGGCCCCAGGAATGATTTCCGTGCCGGAGTCATATTGAAGGGCATGTCATGCACATCGAGAAAGGCAGTGTCGCCGTTGTCATAGGGCACATAGATTTCGCTGACTTCGAGCATACGCACCACGGTGATCCACCGAGGCTTGCTGTCTTTGTCCTTGTACATGAACTTGGCAGACTTGATCCGCATGACACTTCCGGGCGGGTAATAGACACGGTTCAAGGGATGAGTCAGCTCCCATTCAATCTCCCAGGCGGAATCGCTTTGTTCGGGCTGTGTCGAGTCAAACGCCGCCGCGGGGAACCCCTGCCGCACTACATTCGGGGGGTAGTTCGAGGGCGGAATCGCCTGACGGGGAGGTGGACGGAATTCCTGTGAATACAGGTTCGGTTCATTGTCCGATCCCGGACGGAAGCCCCCCACCAAGAGTAAGGAGAAGATGAGCAGATAGAGCAAATGTTGACGTCGGTGCATTCAGTCATTGCCTTTAGTATTCGTCGCCGCCTGGTCGGGTTTCAACGAAGCTGTGACGTTGGAGCTATCTGAATAATCAACGATCATCGGCGAGAACAGTGCCTTTGGTCAAGTTGACGATGATCCGAACCGGGGCAGGATTGGGTTCATTCTCGTTGGCATTTGCTGTGAACACGAGGCGAATGACACGGTCACCGGGTTCGAGGCCATTATTCTTGCGGTTCACTTTCATCTGCAGATATTCCCACCGCACTGCCTTCGGATCACGCCCAGCTGCGAGAGTCTTGTAGGCCGGCGATTCGGACTTCGCCATTTCCACTGCTTCGGCCAACTCATCTCGTGAGATGGGCGTATGGGCTTTGAGCATCACTTCCGGCTCGCCGAGCGGTTGGCCGGTCGTCAGGTCAACGGTGTACTTAATCGTCAGCCCCTGCTTCCCCTTCTCTGGGTTAGGGCGATAGTAATAGACATCGGCTTTGTTCACGGTTTCACTATCGGGCACAGCACGATGCGGGGTGATCTGTACGGTATATTGCTTGATCGGTTTGTCTTTCGTCGCTTTGATCTCTTCTTCGATGGCGGTCGGCTTCTCATCGACAAACTTTGCCCCTCGTGGCACGTAATGTTCCGGAGTGGTGTGGCCTCGCAGGAATGCCTGCAGTTTGTCCTTTTGCTCTTTCGTCAGCGTTTCGGGGACCACCAGATCGTCACCGGCATGCAACGCACATGCTGTGAAACCAACAATGGCCAAAGCGTGAATGGTATTTATCAGAGACATGCTTCGCTCCGTGTACGGCTTTGATTGAAAACGATGAAGCGACAGGCGTCAAACGAATTCTACAAGATCGACGGTCGAAAGTTGTGAAGGTTGCAAAAGTGGAACGGTTAAATAATGAAGACTGGCAGCCTGGCTCGAAATGTTCTTGTACTTGAGCAGCAGTTGCAGTAGCTTTGATGCATGTCAATCACCCCAAGAGTGAGAAACACCATGGTTTCCCGCAAGAGACTGTTCCGTGGCATGCTGCTCAGCACGTTCTTCTCCGCAGTAACTCTGTCCCCGGCAACCGCGCAGGTTCCCGATCCACCAGTGGCTTTTGAAGGTCCCGACGGCATGCGCCGCATCGACCCTCGCATCGCCGAATTTGCCAGTATCTCCAGGGGGGCCAAGGTTCAGGAAGGCCTCTTCAAAACGTACCACAAAGACGAAAACGTCTACATCGAACTTCTTCCTCACCACTTCAACAAGCAATTGCTCTGTCCCATTGCTATCGCCAAAGGCGCCGCGATGGCCGGCACAACGCTGAACTCCGATGAGCAATGGGTCCTGCTCTTTAAGAAGGTAGGAGACAAGGTTCATCTGATCCGCCGTGATGTACACCATAAAGCCCGAAGCGGTTCACCATTGGCAAAGGCGCTCGACAATTCCTACACCGACTCGGTGCTGATGTCGCTTCGAACTGTTGGCTTGAACCAACAGACTCAGGGCGTGCTGATCAACCTCAATGACATCTTCATGTCCGATTTCGGCGAACTTGGCGCTGGCCGCTTCGACGCCAGCCGCAGCGTCTGGCACAAGATCAAAGTCTTCCCGAAGAACATCGAATTACAGATTCAGGCTACCTACGTCGGCGGTCGGGGCGATGACAGCGTGATTGACCCACGGGGTAAAACCATTTTCGTTCACTATGGCCTGTGTGAGATGCCTGACTCGGGCTATACGCCACGAATCGCAGACGATCGCGTCGGCTATTTCGTAACAGCCCAGAAGGACTTCAGCAGCAACAGCAAAGATACCTCCTTTGTCCGGTACATCAACCGCTGGCGGCTGGAGCCGGCTGAACCCATGGAAGCCGGCAAGCTCTCGGTGCCTAAGCGAAGCATCAAGTTCTACATCGAGAAGACTGTGCCGCACGAGTACCGTGCCGCCGTGCAGGAAGGCATTTTGGAGTGGAACAAGGCCTTTGAGAAGATCGGGTACCGGAACGCCATCGAAGTCGTGCAGCAGCGTGACGACGAGGATTTCGATCCGGAAGACATGAACTACAACACCTTCCGCTGGGTGACCAACGACCAGGGCTTTGCCATCGGGCCATCCCGCGCGAACCCGTTCACCGGTGAAATCCTTGATGCTGACATCCTGTTCGACAGCGACTTCATTCGCATGTGGAAGCAGGAACGGCAAATCTATCGCTTCAATGGCATGGAGATCGAACCAGCTAGCCCGATACAGGCGATGGACCTCGGCTGGGGCCTCAACCACAGCTTGCTCCAACGTAACACCGGCCCCATCGGATTGGACATAGCCACCCAGGATGTGCAGCATCAACTGGCCCGGCTCAACGCCATTCGACATGGTGTATGCCAGTGCCGAAATCATACCCGCATGGAACTGGGTATGGCCAACCTCAGCCTTCTTTATGCTGTACAAGACCCGAAGAAGCCCAAAGATAAGGACGCCAAAGACAAAGATGCCAAGGATCCTGCGAAAGAGAAGGCCGACAAAGAGCTCAATGAACTGATCAATCAGGCGATCAAATCGATCGTGATGCACGAAGTCGGGCATACACTCGGCCTGCGACATAATTTCAAGGGCAGCACCATGCTGCCTAACGATCAGCTTCACGATACCAAGATCACCCGTGAAAAGGGCCTGATCGGGTCAGTGATGGATTACGCCCCGGTGAACATCGCTCCCAAGGGTGTGAAGCAGGGCGACTACTTCACCACGACGCTCGGGCCATACGATTACTGGGCCGTCGAATATGGCTATAAGCCAATTACTGGTGACGAAGCAGCCGAACTGAAGAAGATCGCCTCCAAGGGTCCGGCCACTCCTGGGCTGGATTACGGCACCGACGAAGATGTTGTCTTGACCGCTGATCCGATCACAAACCGTTGGGACCTCGGCCAGGATGTGCTGAAGTTCTCGCAGGATCGCATGGCCGTTGCCGAAGAACTCATCAAGAGCATGGCAACACGCATCGTCGATTCGGGAGAAGGCTATCAGCGTAACCGCATCGCCTTCAACATGCTGCTCAGCCAGTACGGCAACGGCGCTTACCTTGTCAGCCGCTATGTTGGCGGCGAACATGCTTATCGCGATCACCGTGACGACCCCAAGGGACACGATCCCCTGGTTCCCGTCGCGGCGGCCAAGCAGCGTGAAGCGATGAAGTTTCTTCAGGAAAAGGTCTTCGACGACAAGACGTTCCAGTTCCCGCCTGAGCTGCTTCGCAAGTTTGGCGTCGAACGCTGGATGCACTGGGGTACTGATCCTGTCTCGACTGACTTTCCTCTCTACGACAGGGTGCTCAGCATTCAGAAGATGGCGATGAACCAGTTGCTCAGCCCGAAGGTATTGCAGCGTGTTCAGATGAACGCTCTGAAAGCCGACAAGGGCGAGAAGCCAGTCACCATCGCCGAAGTCTTCCGTTGTGTCACTGATGGCGTCTGGTCTGACATGCTTAAGAACGGTGATAAGAAAGATGTCGTGTACACCTCCTTCCGCCGTAACTTACAGCGTGAACACATCAAGAAGCTTGGCAACATGGTGCTGGGCGAGAGAATCGGTATTGGAGGCGGATTGGCCGCACTGTTGGAGCTTCTCTCCGGCGGTGGTGGCACTGTCCCTCCCGACGCCCAGAGCCTGGCTCGTCATCATCTACGCGAACTGAACAAGATGATTGACAATTCGCTCAAAGCCATGCCCACTGGCTCGGATGAAATCCAGATCGCCCACCTGGAGGAATGCAAGGAGAAGATCGCCAAGCTCCTGGCTGCATCGCTGCAGTCTCACGATTAAGTGGGATGGCATGACCAATGTTACCCGGTCGTGGAATCTTCCGCGACCGGGTATGTTTAATGCACTAATAGTAGTTACTTCTTCGATACTTCCTTACCATTACCACGAATATCCGGATTAGGTGAGAGCGAAGCGGCGTTTGCTATTACGCAATTGACCGCTGAAGAACTACAATCGGTGTATGGCCGAGACGATCACCAGAAAAGAAATCCTCCTCAACACCCTCCTCGTCGAAGGCGGCCTGGCTGCGCTCGCTGTCATCCTGGCCTGGCTGTTCGGCCCTGATCTGTGGGCTAACTTCACCTTCACCTGGGAAGCGGTTCTCTGGGGCTGCCTCGGTGCCGTTCCGCCGCTCGTGATCATTCTGCTGATTGACCGCTATCCCATCGGTCCGTTCCGACACGTCGCTGACATCTCCGATCGATTCCTCAGACCACTCTTGCGTTCCACCCGCTGGCCCGACTACTTCCTGCTCGCCACCCTCGCCGGCTTCTGCGAAGAACTGTTCTTTCGTGGTTGGATGCAACCCTGCCTGGCACAATGGATGCCCTTGTGGGCCAGTGTTCTCATGGGCGGCATCATCTTCGGCCTCTGCCACCTCATCACGCCAGCCTACTTTATCATCGCCTGCCTCATCAGCTTCTATTTGGCCGCCCTTCTGATCTGGACAGACAATCTCCTCGTCCCCATGCTTACACACGGCGTCTACGATCTGATTGCGATATTCGCAGTGATGTGGAGTGTCAAAGAGTCGGGCATCGTCAACAACGAGCCGGGTACCGTCAAGGCCCGGAGCAGCGACGACGAAGAACTTCTACCTATGCCGCCATCCGTAGTCTTTGACTCTTCTCTGCCGGAACCGTCCCCATCGTCAGAAGGTAGGGCACCGGGTAGCGATGTATAATCTGGGTGGCGCTCTCGAATCCCGCCTCACGAAACATCGTCTGCACCAATCCCTTGGAGCAGTGATGCACATGCCCCTCGGCCCAGGTCACTAACCCATCGAAAATAAACCAGCCCCAGAACGTATCTCTGCACCCATCCACCAGCATGACTCGGCCACTCGGCTTGAGCACCCGCCTCATTTCCTTGACTACTCTCAATTGATCAGGGTAGTGATGAAAACTATGGCTACAGGTCACGAGATCAAAGGAACCGTCTTCGTATGGCAGTTCCTGACTGTTGCCATGCGTAAAGTGCATTCGGCCAGGATATTCCCTGGCCCGAACTGCGGCATGCTCCAACATCTTATCACTGAGATCGAGTCCCCACACCTGAGCATGGGGCAAACGATTGACCACCAGTTCCGCCCAACGTCCGGTGCCGCAGCCAATATCTAATACTCGATGATCGTTCACGCTGATCTGTTGCAGCATCAGCCGATGCGATGGGCCGAAGAAAACCTTTTGCAGCAAGCTTCTGTCGTAGGACCTGCTCCAGGCATCGAACTCGCTGCGTGCCTGATCGACCGGATCAGCCAGTGACAGGTTCTTCTGACGAGCATTCCACAACGAGGTCAGCCAGAACCCTTTTCGTTCCGGCACGGCAGGCTGGCTGTCAGCAGAGTAGAGCTTAAGCATAGTCATGCCAATCAAGTAAGGGCCAAATACCGTCGACGAAATTTAGGCTTTCGCATTAAGTACATCGACCACTTCGACCCAATACATCACCTAATCTGGCAAGTTGCAATACATGCACACTGAAATCGCAAGGTCCACCCTCGCTCGCGCGTCGGGCTGTCATACATAAGATGAAATAATGCCCTCACCCCCCGACCCCCTGGCCCTCTTCCACCCTGCTGTCCAGCAGTGGTTCCGGGAGAAGGTCGGCCAGCCGACACCGCCTCAAGTACTAGGCTGGCCCTCCATTGCGGCGGGCGACAACACACTCATCCTGGCCCCCACCGGTTCTGGCAAGACCCTCGCTGCCTTCCTCGCCTGTCTCGACAAGCTCTGGAAAGAGCCACGACAAGGCACGGGGGTACAACTTCTCTACATCTCGCCGCTAAAGGCTCTGAACAACGACATCTTCCGCAACCTGCATCTGCCCCTCATTGGTGTACAGCAGACAGCCGAACTAAGGGGCGAGAAGCTGCCAAACATCAGCATCGGCTTGCGGACCGGCGATACCACTACTCAGGAACGACGACGGCAACTTTGCAAACCACCCGACGTCTTAATCACTACTCCAGAATCGTTGCACCTGCTCCTCACCTCCAAAGGCCGTGACATTCTCGGCAATGTCCGCTGGTGCATCATCGATGAAATCCATGTTCTCTGCCCCAACAAGCGTGGCGTCTTCCTGGCCATCCTTCTGGAAAGGCTGCAGCAACTCACCGGCAACCCCGGCTTCGTCCGTATCGGTCTTTCCGCCACCCAGCGCCCTCTCGAAGAAGTCGCCCGCTACCTCGGCGGCTTCAGTTATTCCAAAGAAGCCGGGCTAGTTCCACGCCCTGTCTCCATCATCGATGCCGGCCAGCGCAAACAACTCGATCTACAAGTCGTCAGCCCCGTCGAACGCTTCGGCGCCCTTGCCGAAAAAAGCATCTGGCCCTCCATCTACCGCTACCTGCATGATCAAATAACCACGCACCAATCCACCATCATCTTCGCCAACAACCGAAGATCGGTAGAACGCATCACCACTGCCATCAACGAAGTACACGAAGAAATGACTGCCCCCCTCTCCCCCCGGGGAGAGGGGCCGGGGGTGAGGGGGATCCAACTCGCGGCGAAGCCCATCATTCTCTGAGCACTGAGCACTCAGCACTAAGCACTTCTTCTAACTCAGGACTCTGCCGCGCCCACCACGGCTCCGTCTCCCTCGAAATGCGCCGCCAGACCGAAGAAATGCTCAAGGAAGGCCGTCTCGCTGCTGTCGTCTCTACTGCCTCGCTGGAACTCGGCATCGATATGGGTGCCGTCGATCTCGTCTGTCAGGTCGAATCCTCCGGCAACATCGCTCGCTCCATGCAGCGGGTCGGCAGAGCAGGGCACCTCGTCGGTGGTCAGTCCAAGGGAAGACTTATTCCCAAGACACTGCCCGATCTGCTGGAACAGGCTGCCCTTGCCCGAGAGATGGTGCGTGGCCAGGTTGAACAACTGCATATCCCTACCGGCTGCCTCGATCTCATCGCTCAGCAAGTTATCGCCATGGTCGCCATCGAAAGTTGGCATGTGCCGGAACTCTATGGTGTGTTTCGTCAGGCCTATCCCACCCGTGATCTGACTCCCGAAGCGTTCGAGAGCGTGCTCGAGATGATCTCGGGCCGCTTCCCCGCTGAAGCCTTCCAGGAACTGCGTGCCCGAATCACCTGGGACCGTATTCACAACCGCCTGCATGCTCTCCCTGGCAGCAAACAACTCGCCCTTGTCAACGGCGGCACCATTCCTGATACCGGCCAGTATCCGGCCTACATTGTTGGTACTACCAACCGCATCGGCGAGCTTGACGAAGAATTCGTCTTCGAGCGAAGGATAGGTGATGTCTTCACGCTCGGCACCAGTTCCTGGCGTATTGAGACGATTGAAACCGACCGTGTCACCGTCAGCAAGGCTGAGGGCATGCCCGCCACGATGCCCTTCTGGCGCGGCGAGAAGATTGGCCGCAGCGCCGATCTCGGCCAGGCAATGGGCCGCTTGATTGATGAGACAGTCGAACGGCTGGCTCAAGATAAGTCGACTGTCCCAGCGTGGCTACAAGAGAAATGTCACCTCGATGCCCACGCCGCTGACAATGTGGTGATGTATCTTCGCCGACAGATCGAAGTAGCCGGCATGGTGCCGGGCCATAAGGCGATCCTTTGTGAAGCCTTCCGAGACCAGGTGGGCGATTGGCACCTCGCCATTCTCTCTTCCCTCGGAAGCAGGTTCCACCTCACCCTCCGCTTCGCCCTCGAATCGCTCTGGCAGGAGCAGTTCGGCTACCAGCCCTACTGCCTGCATCACGATGATGGCCTGCTCATGAGGCTGGTCGATCAGGGCGATCCGCCTCTTGATCTGCTCGAGCAACTCGACCCTACCACCGTGGAAGCTCGGGTGCTACAGGAGTTGGCCGACAGCGCCCTCTACGCCATCCGGTTCAGGCACAATGCTGCCCGAGCGATGATGCTGCCCATCAACTCGCCCCAGAAGCGTGCCCCACTCTGGCTGCAACGGCTCAAGTCCCGCAACCTCATGCAGATCGCCCGGCAACACCCCCGCTTCCCCATCGTCCTCGAAACCTGCCGGGAGTGCCTGCACGATCATCTCGATGTCGATGGCTTGGTAGATATCCTCAACAAGATCAGAGCGGGCTCTATTCAAGTCGTCACTCGCCGAGACGCCACACCGTCCCCCTTCGCTGCCCAGCTCCTCTTCGGCTTCACCGCCGCCTTCATGTATGACTACGACAAAGTCGAACTCAAGGGCGAAGGCAACAAGGCGAACATTGACAAGGCTTTGCTCGATCAACTGATTACTCCGGAAGAATATGATCATCTCCTCGATCCCCGTGCCGTTGACCAGGTAGAGAAACGACTACAAGGCGTCGGCCTGCTGCCCCGCACCGCTGAAGAACTGTTCGAATGGATTCGCAAGATCGGCGATGCGCGTGACGATGAACTGCCCGAAGAGGTAGCCAGGTACGCATCTGAACTCCATGCTCAAGGCAGGCTGGTGCGATGGAGGAAGGGCGATGAATCACGATGGATACTCAAAGAAGATGAACCGAACTATCTATCACTCACTTCATTAAGTTCCACATCGAGCACGCCCTCTGAGGAGACCAGTGCCGCAGCCCTGAAGATTCTCCATCGCTTCCTGCAGACCCATGCTCTCGTTGGCGTCGATGATGTGTTGCAGCGCTACCCTTTGCCCCGGCTCTGGGTTGAGGATGCCCTGAAAACCTGGTCCCGTGCCGGCTCTGTCGTCGAACTCGAATCGTGGGGCGATACGCCGACCGTTTTTTATTCTTCGCCGAATAATCTGGATCAAGTCCAGCGAAGCAGCCTGTCGTTGCGACGAAAAGAAATACCGACCGTTTCGCCCATGGCCTTCGCTCACTTCGTTCAGCGCTGGCAGGGCAGGCACCCCAGCACCAGTGTCGGCGGCCCCGAAGGCTTGCGGGCAGCTTTGGAACGACTGCAGGGACTATCCCTGCCCCGTGAACTGTGGGAACAGACGATCCTCCCCAGCCGTGTGCCCGGCTACCAGACCCGCTGGCTCGATGACCTCATCCTCTCTGGGGAATGGTGCTGGGTCTGCTTCCCCGAAGCTACCAATGATGAAACCAAGGCTGATAAGATCGATTGTGCCTCGATCTGCTTTCTACGGCGGGATCAGTTCATTCACTATCTGGCACCACAGCAAGATGCACCACTCTCCGCCAGTGAATCGAGTGTCTACGATACGCTCCGTTCTCGTGGGGCCATGTTCCTCGTCGATCTGGCCTCGGCCAGCAACCTCGCCCCCAGTGAGGTCAAACGTGCCCTCTGGAAGCTGGCTGACCTCGGCCTGACAACTAATGATCGGTTCGATGTGCTGCGTCGCTTCGAGACAGATATGCAGAACACCAACCCCACCCCAGCCCGTGCCACGCTCCGTGCCATGCGACAACAGAGGGTACAGATGCCCGAAGGCCGCTGGGCTCTCATCACGTGGGGGCAACCCGATGCCGAGAAGCGGGCACTCTTCCAGGTGCAGTTATTGCTGGAGCGTTACGGCATCGTCAGCCGCGATCTAGCCCAACTCGACTCATCGCTGCTACCCTGGCGGGTGATGTATGAAGTGCTCAGCCGGCTGGAACTCAGCCGGCGAAGTGCGGCGGGGTTACTTCGTTGAAGGCATGTCTGGCGCTCAGTTCGCTCTGCCTGAAGCGGTGGAACAACTGAATACCATCAGCAAGTTGGCGACCACCGCCGAGCCCATGGTCTTGCTCCACGCCTACGACCCCGCTAATCTCTACGGCCCCAGCGCACCATTAGGATGGCCCTATCCCCAGAACCTTGTTGGCAACATCACCACCGGTATCCCTTGGACCCGCCGCGTCGGCAACTGGCTCATCACCCAGTCCGGCCGCATCATCCTTGCCGTCGAAAGCGGTGGCAAACGTCTCTGGCCAGCCCCACATGCCACTAACGAACAACTCTTCGACGCCATCCAGGTACTGCCGGAAATCATCAAGTCTGGCCACGGTACCGATCTGCGGGCCAAACTCGTCGTCGAAGAATGGAACGGCTCGTCAATTACCATCTCCCTCGCCCGCCCCTATCTCGAAGCAGCGGGGTTTGTGAATGACTATCATTCGATGTGTTTGTATGCAGCCTGGTCGTAGCGCAAAGACAACTCGTTCCCAAGCTCCGCTTGGGAACGCACTGCATGCGAGGCTCTGCCTCGCTGAAAGAGCTGAAAATGTCTTGCCCTTGCTAGATTCATTGAGGCAGAGCCTCACTTGCAGTGCATTCCCAGGCAGAGCCTGGGAACGAGAAAAATATCAGCGTTTCCATCGCCATCCGGTGACATCCTTGCCCTCTTTCATCGGAACAAGCTTATCCCCATCCAGGCGATAATTCACCTCGATCGCCCCTTGGCCTTTCGAGAAGATCACTTTGCCGTCTTTCAAATCCCAGGTTCCATCCAGCATGAGCAGTGGCCCGGCTTTGACGTCAAACGTCTTATCTCCCGCCAGTGTCAGGATGATCTTGTCCGCCCCCGGTCCAAAGCCATAGCCGTCCTGGTCAATGTGGTAACTGCCACCGACAGAGTGAATGGTAGGTCCTTTATTGCAGCCAGCCGCCAGCAACAGAAGAACATAGAGCAGCATCAACCGGTACGGTGCTAATCGATTCGTGTACATGGAGCATCTCCGTTAATGAGGAAACCCAGAATGAGATTAACCTCATTTGTACCGAGCAAACCGTAGCTGGTAAACAGAATAAACTCGTTCCCAGGCTCTGCCTGGGAACGCACTGCATGCGAGGCTCTGCCTCGCTGGACAAGCTGAAGATGATATTCTGTCTCCCCTAGTTTCATTGAGGCAGAGCCTCTGATGCAGTGCGTTCCCAATCAGAGCTTGGGAACGAGAAAACCTATTTGAGGCTCAGCATCATGCCCTACCACTGCCTCCATTGCCATGCTAAGATACTTCACATCCACCCACACAGGAGTTGCCATGAAACCCTGGTTCGCGCTCGTATTCTTCCTCATACCCACCTACCTCATAGCTCAAGACAAATCCGAGTCTGAGCTGAAGGTTGAAAAGGCTGTCGTCTACGGCAAAGGGGGCGACAAGAACCTGGAACTGAACATCGCCGTTCCTCCCGGCAAAGGGCCGTTCCCTGCGGTGATTCTGATTCACGGCGGAAGCTGGAAGTCGGGCTCGTACAAAGACAAGCTCATGACCATGCTCCTGGAGAAGATCGCCAAGGCCGGCTACGTCACCGCCAGCATCCAGTACCGGCTGACCCCCAGTGGCGCACGGTTCCCATCCCAGATCGAAGACTGCAAATGCGCCGTCCGCTGGATGCGCGGCAATGCTGAGAAGTATCAGATCGATCCGAAGCGCATTGGAGCCCTCGGTGGTTCAGCCGGCGCACACCTGGCTCTGCTTCTCGGTTTGACCAACAAGAACGATGGACTGGAAGGCACAGGCGATCTCACTCCGGAGTTTGCCAAACAATCCAGCGATGTGCAGGCTGTCGTCAACCTCTTCGGCCCGGTCGATCTGCTCATCGGCGATTGGCAGAAGAGCACTACTCCAGTGCTGGTCGAATTGCTGGGCGGCACCATTAAGGAGAAGACCGACCTCGCCAAGAAGGCTTCACCCATCAACTATGTCGAAAAGAGCCGCACCATTCCGCCGATCATCACGTTTCACGGCACCAAAGACCCGCTCGTTCCCTATATCCATGCAACCAAACTCCAATCCGCCCTGGATAAGGTCGATGCTCACGCCAAGCTCGTGACCATGGAAGGCGAAGGGCACGGCTGGCTTGGCGAGAAGCTTGATAAGACTCTGCAACAATCCATCGAGTTCTTCGACGAGAATCTGAAAGGCAAGAAATAGTGTCGGCAACACTGCACGTTTCAGCGCCGGCAACTTTCTTCCCCTGGCGATGGCTGGCCCTGGCTGCCATCTGCCTGATTCCGATATTCTTTCACGGCTGTCACCTTGGCGGCCATGATGAAGACCTGCTCTTTTCGCTACCTCCTCGCCTGTCGTCCAGTCTCCCCTGAGAGCTTGCCCTGTGAAGTACACCTTGGCCACGTTGGCATTCCTGACTGCCCTGCTGCTGGCGTGGGGGCAGGCAAACACCGGCATCGATGCCTACGGCGATACGCTTCCTTCCGGAGGCGCTCGCCCGGTTGGGAACGCTTCGATTCCGCCATGATGCCCCCATCATCTGCCAGGCGGTCACCAACGATGGGAAGCTCATCGCCACCGGCGGCGGACGAACGGTCCGTGTCTGGGATGCCGCCACCGGCAAGCAACTCCACGTCCTGACGATCAACCAAGCCGGGCGCAGCATTGCCCCCGCTGCGCTCGCCTTCTCCCCGGATGGCCAGATGCTGGCGGCTCTGGGCTCCTACGGTCAGGGGGTCTTGATGGTCTGGGATTTGCGCGGCGGACAAGCTCGGCAGGAATTGCTTCTTCCCCAGCGCGATGAATACTCCAATGTCATGATGGACATGCCCTTCCTGGCTTTCACCGCCAACAACAAGCACCTGCTGGTCAAAAACTACTCAGAAAAGGCTGTCCGTCACTTTGATCTTGAGACCGGTTTGGAGATGCGTTCGTATCAGGATACTTCCGCCGCGCTGACGGTGATGGCCATTTCTCCCGATGGACACGCGCTGGCCGCCGGCACGGAGGGCAGGCAGGTCATCCTCTGGGATACCCGCAGCGGCAAGGAACTCAAACGTCTTCAGCACGACTATGGACTGGTCAGCCTCGCCTTCTCCCCCAATGGCCAGCGGCTGGCGGCAATGGATCAAGACCTGGCCCCGCGCATCTGGAACGTCGCCACGGGCAAAGAACTGCTCACGCTCCCCGCCCGCACACGGAGCGTGAGCATCGCCTGGAGCAGCGATGGCGAATCGCTCTATGTTGCCCGTCAGCCCGACCAACTCCTCACCTGGAATCTCAAGGATCAACAGGAGAAGACCATCGTCGTCCCAAGAGGTTGGGCAGCCGGTCCGCTCTATACTTATAACACAAGAAGCAATACCGATGGCCTCACCCTTGGTTCACTGGGCCGCCGGGGCAACAATGTCTCTCGTCTCCGACAAGTCGATCTACAGCATCTCGATCAAGCCAGGAAGTTCGATGGTTACGAAACGGGCAGCAACTTCGCCTTCTACCTCCCTCATCGCAAACAGTGGGCCAGCATCGGCACGAGCGGCGATAGCACGCTCAGGCTTTGGGACGATGCCGGCCGCAACACGCAATCTTTCGACTTGCCTCTGGGCGAGGTGACGCTGCGCTGCTTCTCCGTCAATTCAACAGGCAAGCTGATCGCTCTCAGCGCTTACGATGGCCGCACATTCATCATCGATACGACCAATGGCCAAATTCAGCGTGTTCTCACTGCGTTCAATCGTTCCTGTTACGATGTCGAGTTCTCTGCCGAAGACGATGCCATCGTCCTCACTGATGTTCGCCATGTCAAAGTCATCCAGCTCAGCACTGGCAAGGAACTAAAAAGCTACGAGATCAGCAACAGTGACCCGCCACGCTCGCTCATTTCCACCGATGGCAGCCGCATTGCTTCGCTGGTCTATACGCCCGAAGATGAACAGCTCAATATGCGTATTCTCGATGCTCGCACCGGACGAGTCTTATCCAGTGAAGTGAAGATGCTGGTGCAGAATCAGAACTTCTACTTCTCTCCCGATCGGCGCAACATGCTGATCTTCGGCAATCGGGGCCGTCCGGGGGGCATCAGTATTATTGAAGCTGCGAGCGGCAAAGTGCGTTTCCAGACCGAGGTGCCGGCTCCCTACCAGTTCCTGAGTAATCAGGCCCGCATCAGCCCCGATGGACGCTGGCTGGTAGCCTGTGGCAGCGGCAACGATGCTGATCAATATGCAGCCATCCTCTGGCGAATCGGCGGCAAGCCCGATCCGATTATTCTCCAGGGGCACCGTGGGATGGTGACGTCAGTCATTTTCTCGAACGACTCCAGGCAACTGCTCTCCGCCAGCTACGATTCCACGATGCTGGTCTGGAACCTCAATCGTTACGCACCTCTGCCCGCCACGCCGCTAGACGAAGCAGGCTTCGCCAAACTCTGGAAGGAACTGGCCGATCAAGATGCAACGAAAGCCTGCCAGGCCATTCATCGTCTGGCACAACAACCTGACGCTGCTCGCTGGCTTGGCAGGCAGATCTCCGAGAAAGCAGTGATCCTGAAACCGGAACAGATCAAGGAATGGATCAACCAACTGAACTCGGCACAGTTCAATGTTCGGGAGGAGGCGACCAAACAGCTCATCAAACATTCGGTTCAAGCCAGGAATGCCCTCAAGGCAGCGAACACTGAGCCTGCTTCCACTGAGGTCAAACGCCGGCTCGAGCAAATCCTTACAGCAGTCAGAGAGAACAATGGCCTGAGCGACAACCCGTTACAAACCACACGCGCCATCGAAGCACTCGAGATCATTGGGACAACCGAGGCCCTCCAAGAACTGAAGCAATTAGCCGAGCGTAAAGACACCATCGGGTCAGAAGCCCGGGATGCCTCGCTTCGCTTGGGACACCGGGTCTCTGCATCCACACCACCTGCTTCCGGAAAAGAGCAGGGCTGAGCAACCATCACCCATTACGATTTCCCGTATCATACTTCCATACTACACTCCGATTGAGGCTAACTATGTTAACAAGCTACCTGCTTCTCAGCCTTCTCGTGATCCAACCTCCCGAAGATTGGACAGCCTTCCATGGCGGCGATCTTGCCGGTGTGCGTGATAACGTCAAGCTCCCCTCCGAATGGTCGCCCACCAAGAACGTCGCCTGGTCGGTCGATATTCCCGGCCTGGCCTGGTCTTCTCCCGTCACCTGGAAGGGCAAGGTCTTTCTGACCACCGTCATCCGAGACGGCAAACCGGAAACAGTTGAAACAGCCAAGAAGGGCCTTTACTTCGGTGGTGAGAAGAAGGACGCTCCCCAGGAATCCTTCACCTGGAAGGTCTACTGTATCGACGAAGAGACGGGCAAAATCCTCTGGGAAAAGGTCGCCCACCAGGGCAAGGCAGATCGCGGAAAGCACGTCAAGAACAGCTACGCATCCGAAACCCCCATCGTCGATGCTGAACGGCTCTACGTGACCTTCGGCAACATTGGCCTGTTTACCTACGATCACAAGGGCGAGCTACTCTGGAAGCATGCCATTGAGAGCATGCCCACCACGATGAGCTGGGGCCCAGCCGCCTCCCCCACCGTTCACGACAATCGCCTCTACTTCGTCTACGACAACAACAAGGAATCCTACATCATGTGCCTGGATGCCCGCACTGGCAGCCAGGTCTGGAAACAGCCCCGAGATGAAAAGAGCAACTGGGCCAGCCCCTATGTCTGGGTCAACGACAAGCGCACTGAGATCATCACAGCTGGCTCCAAAAAGATTCGTTCCTACGATCTGGATGGCAAACTCCTCTGGGAACTCGGGCCGATGTCGTCGATCACGGTGCCCACTCCCTTCGCCGCAAATGGTTTGCTCTACGTCACCTCCGGCTACGTCATGGATGCCAAGAACAAACCAGTCTACGCCATCAAACCCGGCGCCAGCGGCGATCTGACGACCACGGGTGATACCCCTACCAATCCCTCCATCGCCTGGGTGCAGCCCAAAGCCGGCCCCTACATGCCGACGCCGCTGGTTTACAATGGGCTCTGCTACATCCTCTACGACATGGGTGCCTTCGCCTGCTACGACGCCAAGACCGGTGCCATGGTCTACGACAAGCAGCGCTTCAAGGGCAAAACCACCGGCTTCACCTCCAGCCCCTGGGCCTACAACGGCAAGGTCTTCTGCATGAGTGAAGACGGCGACGTGTTCGTCATCGAAGCAGGCAAAGAGTTCAAGCAGGTAGGCAAGAACAGCATGGATGAACTCTGCATGGCGACGCCAGCCATCACTAACAAGAGTTTGCTGATCCGCACGGCGAGCAAGCTCTACTGTATCCGGTAGGGCACGCTGTGCGTGCCTCTCATTAACAAGGCACCGTCACCATCATCACTCACTATTCAAACTGACGTGACAACCGCCAGTCTCCGTGAGGCACGCACAGCGTGCCCTACGGAACTACCGCTATTTCCCCTTCACCTCGACCGGCACCTGATCAATCTTCGCCGCCAGGATGAAGTCGTTCTCCGACAGCCCGCCGATGGCATGGGTGGACATCTCGATCTTCACATTGCGATAGCCTGATAGATGCAGATCAGGATGATGATCCTCCGCCTCGGCAATCTCGGCCAGGTTATCAAAGAACTTGATGGCTGTCATAAAGTCCTTGCACTTGTAGCTGCGACTGATGCTCTTACCGTCTTCGCTAAGCTTCCAATCGGGTAAGCCCATCAACATCCGTTCCACTTCATTGCGCGAAAGCGGCTGCACGCCTCCTTCACAGGGTACACATTTCTTTCCCGATAGTTCACAAGCGATTGCGCTAGGCATGATGTATCTCCAGAGTTACCATCACGCTCCGCGTGATGGTCTTGATGGTAGTCATCACGCTCCGTCGTGATGAAGCGGCGACTTGCATCATTGTCTTCGAGTATGTCAATGCAATCGCCATGCCTTATTGAACCATATTCCAGAACAGACCATCACGCGAAGCGTGATGGCAACTATGACGGAGCCACAACCAGATTCACCAGCTTCCCGGGCACCACAATCGCCTTCTTGATCGTCATGCCCTTGAGCAGTTCCTGAATGCGTTCGTCCGCCAGAGCTGCCTCTTTGGTAGCCGCCTCATCGGAACCGACAGGCACCATCACCTTGCTGCGCAGCTTGCCGTTCATCTGCACCGGCACTTCGACGGCAGCAGCTTGCGTCAACTTGGGATCAAAAACCGGCCAGGGTTCATAGGCCAACGTCTGGGGATGGCCCAGCACCTGCCAAAGCTCTTCGGCAAGATGCGGTGCATACGGAGCCAGCAGCAGCACCAGCGTCTCCATCACCTTCTTTGACCGAACTTCCTGCCGGGTGAGATGGTTGCTCAATTCCATCAAAGCCGAGATAGCTGTGTTGAAACGCATGCCATCAAGGTCTTCCGTCACCTTCTTGATGGTCTGATGAAGTTTCCGCTGTGTCTCCTCATCGGCTTCGACATCCTGAACTGCTGAGGAAAGCACCCGCTCTTCGCTACGATCATCGATGATGAGCCGCCAGCAGCGAGCCAGGAACCGGGAAACCCCCTCCACGCCCTGCATGTTCCATGGCTTAGTCGCCTCCAGCGGCCCCATGAACATTTCATACAACCGCAGCGAATCGGCCCCGTAGTCCTTGACCACATCATCAGGGTTGATGACATTGCCCCGGCTCTTGGACATCTTGTCCGCACGGGCAGATAATGCAATCGACGTGCCCTTGAGGAAGAAGATGCCACCCTTCTTCTCGATCTGGTCTTCGCCCAAGTTGGTGAGCGCACCGCCGGAAGTGAACGGAGCGTTCTTGAGTTTGATGATCTCATCCTCGCCATCAACCACGACCAAGGTCTGCAACTTGCGTTCAGTGAGCAGTGCCTGATGTTTGGCGATATCTTCGGCTTTGATCACATACTCATTCTCGCCCAGGATCATCCCCTGGTTGACCAACCGCTGGAATGGCTCCTTCGTCGTCACGTGGCCACGGTCGAACAGCACCTTGTGCCAGAAGCGGGCATAAAGAAGATGCAACACCGCATGCTCCGCCCCGCCGACGTAGAGATCGACCGGCATCCAGTACCGTTCCTTCTTCGGATCAAGGAACGCCTGATCGTTATTTGGATCGAGGTAACGCAGATAGTAACAGCACGACCCGGCCCACTGGGGCATCGTGTTCAGTTCACGGCGATAGGTATGGCCCTTCTTCTTCACGGTCAGCCAGTCGGTCGCCTTGCCCAGAGGCGGCTCCGGCTTGCCCGAAGGCTTATAGTCGGTCATCTGCGGCAACTGGAGTGGCAGGTCTTCAGCGGTGAGCGGCTCAATCACGCCATCCGGCTGGCCATCAGCCCCTAACCGGTGCAACAGCGGAAACGGTTCACCCCAGTAGCGCTGTCGGCTGAAGAGCCAGTCTCGCAGTTTGTAATTGACTCGGCGAACGCCCAGACCTTTCTCTTCCAGCCAGGCGATCATCTTCTGCTTGGCTTCGGTGACGAGCAATCCATCAAGGAAGCCGCTGTTGATGGCCGGGCCATCGCCGGTGAACGCCTTGCCGGTAAAGTCGGCTGGCGTCTGCACGGTCCGAACGATGGACAGATGATAGACTTCAGCAAACTCCCAGTCACGCTCATCCTGGCCCGGCACTGCCATGATCGCCCCGGTACCGTAGGTGCTGAGCACATAGTCTGCTATCCAGATGGGAATCTTCGCCTGGTTCGCCGGGTTGATGGCATAGGCCCCGGTAAAAACGCCAGTCTTAGTCTTGGCCAGCTCGGTACGTTCGAGATCGCTCTTGAAACTCGCCTGCTTCTGATACTCTTTGACCGCTGCCTTCTGGTCTTCAGTAGTGATCTGTTCGACCAGCGGGTGCTCCGGTGAGAGTACCATGTAGGTAGCCCCGAAGAGCGTATCGGGTCGGGTGGTGAAGACGCGAATCGCCGCTGCCCCCTCACCCCCAGCCCCTCTCCCTCCAGGGGAGAGGGGAGCCAGATTGAACTCAACTTCCGCCCCTTCACTACGCCCGATCCAGTTGCGCTGCATCTCTTTCAGGGCAGGGGACCAATCAAGAGTATCAAGATCGCTCAACAACCTGCCGGCGTAGGCGGTGATGCGCATCATCCATTGTCGAAGCGGCAACCGCACCACGGGATGATTGCCCCGTTCAGATTTACCATCGATGACTTCTTCGTTGGCCAGCACCGTACCCAGAGCAGGGCACCAGTTCACCGGAGCACTGGTTTCATAGACCAGCCGATGCTGATCCCGATAATTGGCAACCGCCTTCTCACCCTGCTTCTTGACATCCTCTGGAATCGGCAACTCGCTGATAGGCCGACCCTTCTGCGTCTTCTCGTCGTACCAGGTGTCGTACAGAACGAGGAAGATCCACTGCGTCCATTTGAAGTACTTCGGATCGGTGGTATCGACCTCTCTACTCCAGTCGTAACTGAAGCCCAGCGACTTGATCTGTCTGCGGAATGTGGCAATGTTCTTCTGCGTCGTCTCCCTGGGATGCGTCCCCGTTTCGATGGCGTATTGTTCAGCGGGCAGACCGAAGGCGTCCCAGCCCATCGGGTGCATCACATTAAACCCGCGCATCCGCTTGTAACGTGCCAGGATATCGGTAGCGGTGTAACCTTCGGGATGGCCGACATGCAATCCCGAACCACTGGGGTAGGGGAACATATCGAGGATGTAATACTTCGGCTTGCCCGCCACGCTCGCCTCGCCGGGATCAGGCGTGCGAAACGTGGCGTGTTTCTCCCAATATGCTTGCCACTTGGGTTCGATGAGGGCGGGATAATAAGAAGGCATGTCTGCTCGTTTCTATCGATTTCCAAAGAGGCTTAGCGTCACCCTCTTATGTTAGTCCCGGTCTTTAGCCCCGGTAGGGGCGATGGTCAGTAGCCAGGGCGCAAGCCCCTGGAAATAGCGATGTTCGGGTTGAAGCCCCGGAGGGGCGATGGTGACTTTGCACTCATCACCAACGCCCCTCCGGGGCTTTATCCTTCCTTCTAACCGTGTAAACCGGCAGCTAACGCTGCCGGCTACTAACCAGCGCCCCTCGGGGCTAGATTTAGGTTCCCCTCTATCAATGATAACGAACCAGCAAAGCTGGTTCGTCTCCATCGTCAAAATACGATTATAGCCCGGTTCGCGGGGTGACTTCGATCACCTTCTCCTGTCCATCACGCTTGATCTTCACCTTTACCGTACGCCCGGCCTTCACCTGGCTGGCCGCACGGTAAGTATCGTCCACGGTATCAGTCCACACACCATCTAATACCAGCAGTCTATCGCCCAGCTTGATGCCTGCCTGTGCCGCCAGTCCATTCTCAAAGAGATAGACAACCTCAACGCCCGCTTCTTCATCGCTCGTAGACTTACCAACCGTCAGTCCCCAGAGCGTGCTCGGCGAAAGATAGACCTTCTTATCTTTGTTGTTAGACATCATCGACGACATCAAGGAAGCCATCACATCGCCCGGATCGTAGCCCGAGGGCGTCATCGTAAGAGTCTTGTCTTTATAGTTGACCGTCGTCTTGAACTTGGCGAAGAAGGGATAGCCGACAATACCTTCAATGGGGCCGACGACTTCGGAAATCGCTTTCACCGTGGGGTGATCCATCACGATAAGCTGAATATCCTTCGCTTGCACATCGCCTACTTGGAAGTCCTTGGCCTTCACCATGCCGCCCATGCCCATGAACCCTGTCGCAGCCGGTTTGCCGTTGGCCTGTTTCTTCACCAAACCTGTTTCGTTCGCCACCTTGTTCGAGACCAGCGAGATCGGCGCTCCGGTATCAAAGATCACCCGGTAAGGCCCCTTGCCATTGATCTTGATCTGCACCGCCATGTGCTTGGAACCAATGATCTCGAAGGGCACCGTCGCCGGCGCGGCATCACTGGGCGATTGCATCAGAAACAGACTAAAGAATAAAGAGGTCAACATGATTGTCTCAAAGTCAATGGAGTTAGAGCTGGTCTTTGTAGCGGAAGTCGCCAGACTTCCGTGTATCATCTCTACAGTGATGAGCGTTCAGAAGCCTCGCCCCGTTGTCAGCTTGATCGTCATTTCACTGCCGACACGACTGATGTCGAAGGCGACTTCTTTCTCAGCACCTATGCTGCTAAGGAGCTTTTGCAAGTCGGCAGTGTTCTTCAGCGATTTGCCATTCACACAGATGATGACATCATCTGTTTTGAGTTCAGCCAGGGCCGCAGGGGTGTTGGGAAGCACTTTGGTAATGACGACTTTGCCATCCTTGTCTGCCAGTTCGATGCCAATCAATCCACGATGGACCAATACCGCATCTGCCTTTTTGGGCATCAGGGCGGTGGCAAACGAACTCAAGCCGACCATCGCCTTCATATTCGCTGATGCCCCTGCGCTCACGCTACCCATCGCCGCCGGTGGGGGTGGCTTCCAGTCGAGCCGGGTCCATTTCAGATGCGGTGAAGTAAAGTCATATTCAATCTCGAACTGAGCCAGTGCTGAATATCCCAACACGCCATGATACTTCATGCCGGCGGCGTTCATCTTGTTGATGCCCACCAACTGGAACGGCTCCTCCACACGCACCTTGATCTTGTCCAGCTTCAGGCCACCTTCAATTTCGATATCATCGAACTCCTTCCAGAAGCCCTCTTCCTTGGGAGTGAGGCCCAGCTTCTTGGCCATCTCGCTGCCGAAGTAGACCGCCGGGGCTCCGGTATCGACAATGAAGTTGAACGGCCCCTGGCCATTCACCTTCGCCCGGATGACCACGTGCTTGACATCACTCAGCCTAAACGGCACCAAATAGGTCTCGCCTGGCTTCTTCGGGACATCCTTTTCCTGATCGTCGGCGTAACCGAGGCCCGCCACGAGCAAGCTAAGAGAAACCGTACAGGCAATGAGTAACGCTTGAATCTTCATCGTGATCTAGGCCAAAGTAAGAGAAACTACCTCTGATAATAGCATACGGAAATCCACGTTGTCAGGCTGTGCCTCATCATCTTGCTTCACACGCCGTTTTCATATCATGACGGTGAACATGACACCTGTATTCCAGAGTAACGAGAACCATGCAACGCACTTTGATTCTGCTGAAACCCGATGCTGTCCAGCGCCGTTTGACCGGCGACCTGACCACCCGTTTTGAACGCAAAGGCCTCCGACTCGTCGGCCTCAAACTGGTCGCAGCCAGCCGACAGCTCGCTGAAAAGCACTATGCCGTCCACAACGGCAAACCCTTTTACGAATCGCTGGTCAGCTTCATCACCAGTGGGCCGACCGTAGCCATGGTCTGGGAAGGCCGCGAAGCTGTCACCGTGGGCCGCAATCTCGTCGGCCCCACCGATGGCGCCAAAGCCGCCCCAGGTACCATCCGTGGTGACTACGCCGCCAGCATCCAGAACAACCTGGTGCATGGCTCCGACAGCCCCGAAAACGCCGCCCTCGAAATCGCCTTGTGGTTCAAGCCAGAAGAACTCGTCAACTGGTCCCCCGTCGATCACCCCTGGGTCATAGGTGTATAGTCGCCTTATCTCCCCTCTCCCTTGGAGGGAGAGGGGTTGGGGGTGAGGGGGAGCATTGCACAGGCTGCCTCCTCTTGTATTTCAATCACTTCCTCGGCTCCACCGGCTTCACATCACTAGTCACCTCAAACTCCAGCATAGCGTAATAGATCCGCCCCGGATCATCGAACCGCTTCACCTGCTCCAGCATACATTCCCAACTCGGTTCGACTTTCGCTTCATGAACCACCGTGCCATTGAGCGTCACCTTCACCGGCTGAGCAAAGTCGACCATCTTCGGATGCAGATAGACCCGCACCTTCTTCGCATGCTCAGCATCAATCTTGATGTGATTACCGGGCAACACTTCACCACGCACTGTTTGAACACTCTTCTCCTTCGACGTACCAGCCGGCAGTGGAAAGAGCTTCAACCAGTGAATCGTGGAACGATCAATGACACGCCCATCGATCCACTTATGCTCGCGACCCCACTTCGGATTGCCATCAGCTGAAACATGAGCCAGGCCATCATCCCGGCGGGCATAGACCACTTTACGATACATGTCACGGGGATGATCAAGAAAGAATTGGGCTACCTTGGGTAGCTCATCACCGAATATCTCGTGCCCACCAGGCTTCTCGACAATCGTCCACTCGTAGCCTCGCTCCTTCATCCAGTCACGCATCAGTCGATTGAATGTGTTGATCTGGTACGGCTCATTCTTGCCGAAAGTGGCATAGCCCGGCACGTTCCAGAGGTTGTAGATTTGCCCGTTGGCTACATAGTCGTAGCCGCCACTCATGGGCGAGATCGCCGCCCACCGGTCTGGCATAAAGATACCCGAGCGCCAGCTCAAATGGCCGCCCATCGAATGCCCGGTGAGGTAGACCCGGTTCGGATCGATATTGAACTCGCGCTGCACCTTCGAGATCAGCGACATCACAATAGCGTCGCCAATGTACATCCAGCCACGTTCGGTGAGCGGAGCAGCGAGGATGAAGCCAAACTTCTCCGCCACAGGTACCCAGGGCCGGATGCCACCTTGCGACGCTCTTCGGGCATAGTTTGCATCCATCGCCCCGTTGCCACCGTGACCGATAATAATGATCGGCGTCTGCTTCTTCGGGTCATACGACTTGGGAACGTAGAGGAAGTACTCGGTCTCATAGTCAACATAATCCGATGGCAGTTTGAGGCGTGCCTGCAACTCACCTTTCTTGGTTGCAGCCGGGTAAGAAGATCGGCCCAAAAGAAGCAGCTTCTCCACATCACTGATGGAGAGTTTGGCCTGCTGTAGCTCCGCTATCAACTTCTGAGTCGCAGCCTTTTCTTCTTCCTTTGACTGAAACCGTTGATCGAGCCAGGCAGCCAGCGATGTATGAGCAGTTTTCGGAGCATCAGCCTGGGTACTATTAGAAGCAAAAGAAAGCGTAATCAACGCCAGACCGGCCAGCATGGTAAACAACATCGTCTGAATCCCTGATAGATCGAGGAATAGTCTACTGGAATGACGATGCGCTGATACTCTTGGATTGTAATGATGAGCCACTCTTAATACCGTCTCCGGTCTCCGACAGGGGACGCACTGCAACACCGACTCCGCCGGAAGCTGGTAGGGCACGCTGTGCGTGCCTCACCACGGCTTGTGGTATCACGAACGCCTTTGTGACGGCGATAAGCGATTGAGAGGCACGCACAGCGTGCCCTACTCAAACAAAACATCCCGGCAGAGCCGGGATGACAGTGCGACCCCGTTCAGAGACCGGGGTCGATTTGTGTAGGCGTTGAACTCCTACAACTCAAACTCCTTCACGTTCGGCACCGACTGTGGCTGCACATCAATGTAAGTGTATTTCTCCATCAACCGGCCAGGCTTGCCGCCCTCTGTCGGCCATTCGTAGCCTTCCATACGCACAGGTAACCCCGTGGCTTTATCGAAGTAGATCTTCACTGTGTGAAACATGTACTTGTCTTTCGCCGACATCGGATGATCAGTCTCCACACAGCGGCAGGGATAACTGTACTTCTTTTTGTTGACTGTAGCTTCGATGGTGGCATCGCTGTACCGGGCGTTGGTTTCGTTCACTTTGCTCTCTTCCTCCCAGGAAGCGACGAACCGATCAACCAGATTCTTAAGCCCCGCTTCGGCAATCGTATGCCGGCTCTCCTTCAAGGAAATACTTTCGTTGATGTCCAAGACCTTGCGGACGAAGAGCTGCTTGACAATCATCTTGCCATCGTACTTGCCGGTAGCATAAACCGCCTTGCGGCCTGACTTGATCTTGGGCTCGGCCCACTCCATCATCACGCTGAACGGCTCATGCATTACCGCAAGCATCAGCGAGTTTTCCTGCATGGCATTGTCGATGCGTTCATCGCGCAGATAGATGCACTTGTAGCCGGGCATCTTGTTGAGGCTCGCTTGAGCAGCCTTGGCAAGGGCAAGGGCCTCAGTCAGGTTGCCGTTAGTCGTTTCCGACGTCTGGTTGGCACCGACATTGGCATTGTGGACCGATCCATCGAACAGCCCGTACGACCAGGCAGCAAAGACACCGCATCCGCTCAGCACCAGTAGGCCTACGCCGATTTTGACCAGGGTTCTCTTACACATGGCTACGACCTCCGTGTTCAGTGACACCAGACTCGAACAAAGGCATCCATACCTATAATCATATCGATGTCATTCCACTATGTGAATTACCATGAATGCCCCGAAACTGCAAGTCGTCTCTATCCTCTCGATGCCCTTCGCCGAGAACAGCTACCTCGTTTTCAGGCAGGGCAGCCCGGAAGCGATCATTATCGATCCCGGCCTGGAACCCGATCTGATCCTCGATGAAGTCCGCAAACGCAATCTCAAGATCGTCGCCATCCTCAACACGCATGGCCACGCTGACCACATTGCCGGCAACGAAGCAATGAAGGATGCCTTCCCAAACGCTCCACTTCTCATCGGCACCGGCGACGCAGCTATGCTGACCAATGCCAACCTGAACCTGAGTGCCCCGTTCGGCATGCCCATCGTCAGCCCGCCCGCTGATCAACTGCTCAACGAAGGCGACACCGTCGATCATGCCGGTATCAAGTTCAAGGTGCGTGACATTCCCGGCCATTCTCCCGGCCACATCGTCTTCATCGCCGAGGACGAGACCCCGGTGAAAGTCTTCGGCGGCGACACCCTCTTCGTCGGCAGCATCGGCCGCACCGACTTCCCGGGGGGTAGTTTGGAAGTGCTATTAGATGGCATTCGTAAAAAGCTGTTCACTCTGCCCGATGATACCATCGTCTTCCCAGGCCACAACGAACCCACAACGGTCGGCACAGAGAAGCGTGAGAATCCGTATCTGTAGGGCACGCTGTGCGTGCCTCACCAAGGCTTGCACTATTTCCCTTAGCGACGAGACACTTTCATTGTGAGGCACGCACAGCGTGCCCTACAAATACTCTACATCAACCGAAACACCAGACACTTCAAATACGAAGTCTCCGGACACGCCAATGACACCGGATGATCCGCGGGCTGACCATGCCGTTCTAAAATCTGCAGCGGCTGCTTCGCCTCAGTCGCCACCTGGGCAGTGATCTCCTCCAGCTCTTGCATCTTGATCAACCCGGAACAGCAACACAGTACCAGAATCCCGCCCGGATTGAGCAGTTGCAGTGACAGAGCCTGCAAGCGACGATATCCTTTCAGCGCTGTATCGACCGCTGACTGATTGCGAGCAAACTTTGGCGGATCGAGCACGACCAGATCAAACTTCTCACTCGCCTGCACCGCCTGCTCAAGGTACTTGAACACATCGGAACGTTCGACCGTCACACGGTCGCTGACCTGATTCAGTTCAGCATTCTGCTTCGCCAGTTCGAGCGCTCCCTCGGAGCCATCGACACACAACACGCTACTTGCCCCAGCCTTAGCCGCATGCAACCCGAAGCCGCCGCTGTAGCTGAAGGCATCCAGCATCCGCCGGCCCTGAGCGTATTTAGCCACAGCCAGATGATTATCACGCTGATCGAGATAGAACCCCGTCTTCTGCCCTTCAGCCAGATTCACCTGGAAGCGGACGCCATTCTCGTCGATGATGATCGGTTCGGTCGGCATCGTTCCAAACACCGGGCCGTCCTGAAGCTCCAGCCCCTCTTGTTCACCGATACCCCGCTCCGTCCGCAGGTAGATGGCCAACGGTTCCAGCAACTCAGCCAACAGGGCAATGATCATCTTCTTCCGCTGCACCAGTCCCAGGCTGGTGAACTGCACCACCAGGTAGCGATCATACTGATCGACCGTCAGCCCGCTCAGCCCATCACTTTCGGAGAAGACCAACCGACACGCCTTACCCGGCCCGGTGAGTCGCAGCACATCCTTGCGAAAGGTGATAGCCTTGGTCAACTGCTTGCGAAAGAAAGCTTCATCAATCTGTTGTTCATAATCCCACGAATAGAGCCTGACCCGCAGCCTGCTTTTGGCGTTGTAGATGCCATGAGCGATGAACGCTCCGCCATGGGCATAGACTTCGACCGCAGCCCCATCTTTGGGCTCGCCCTCGATCTCAGCAATCGCCCCGGGAAACACCCACGGATGCCGGGCATAGAACGGCTTGGCACGGCGAGGCAGTAGCACAATACGAGCGGTCATCGCAGCATTCTTTCTCAAGATCGGATCAGAAGGACTGTTCTATGATTTGTCCTCCTTAGAATGCAGTACGAAATGGCCGCAAGCCAGTAAACTGACAAGGATACCAGCCCACAGTGCGTAGCAAGGGAAGCGCGTCCAATCGTAATGATTCCCTTGCTAGCGCTGCGGGCTGGTATCCAAACGAACCAATATTCAGGTGTAACAATGAACCGCTACTTATTAGCCATGCTACTATTGGGAGGATTAGTGATGACGAGCCAGGGCGACGAGGGCATGTGGCTCTTCAGCAATCCTCCGAAACAACAGCTCAAAGAAAAGTACCAGATCGAACTTAAGGACGACTGGCTCAAACACCTGCAACTCTCCTCCGTTCGCTTGAACAACGGCGGCTCCGGCAGCTTCGTCTCCCCCAAAGGCTTGCTGTTGACCAACCACCACGTCGGGGCCGATGCCTTGCAAAAGCTCAGCCCGCCCAACAAGGACTATTACCTGGATGGCTTCACCGCCAAGACCGTTGCCGATGAACTCAAGTGCCCCGATCTTGAAGTGAACGTGCTGCAAGAGATCATCGATGTCACCAAACAGGTCAACGACGCTGTCAAGCCTGGCATGGATGCTTCCCAGTCAAACGCCGCCCGCCGTGCCGTGATGGCAGCCATCGAAAAGGAATCGCTGGAGAAGACAGGACTCCGCAGCGATGTTGTCACCCTCTACCAGGGCGGCCTCTATCACCTTTACCGATACAAGAAGTACACCGATGTCCGTCTCGTCTTCGCCCCGGAGAAAGCCATCGCCAGCTTCGGCGGCGATGTCGATAACTTCGAGTTCCCCCGCTACAACCTCGACATCTGCTTCTTCCGGGTCTACGAGAACGACAAGTCACTCGAAACCAAGAACTATCTGAAGTGGTCGCCCAGCGGCCCCAAGGAAGGGGAAGTAGTCTTCGTCAGTGGCCATCCGGGAACGACTCAGCGTTTGGAGACCTACGAACGCCTTCGCTTTCGCCGTGACTTCATCCTTCCCTACAGCCTCACTCGGCTGAACAATCGTGAAGCCAATCTACTGCAGTTCTCCGCCAAGAGTCCCACCCATGCCAAGTGGGCCCAGAAGGATCTCTACAGCACCGCCAACTCTCGCAAGGCGTTCAGCGGGCAGTATCAGGGACTGCTTGACACCTCCATCATGCAATCGAAACGTGATCAGGAGCAGAAACTTCTGGAACAATTGAAGACGTCTGACCCTAATCTCGGAACCTTGACCAACGGTTCGTTCGCTATGATAGCCTCAAGCCAGGCCATCCTGACGGGTTTCTACTACGAACTATCGCTAATGGAAACCGGCGATGCTTTCGATTCAACGCTGTTCAAGATCGCCCGTGATATCGTTCGTCTCAATGATGAAAAGACCAAGCCCAACGGCGAGCGTTTGCGAGAGTATCGAGACTCCGCTCGCTCTTCTCTTGAACTGGCCCTCTTCTCGCCGGCGCCGATCCATCCCGAAGTCGAACAGTCCAAGCTGGCTGCGTCGCTCACTTTTATGGCCCAGCGACTGGGAGCTGAACATCCCATCACGGTCAAAGTGCTCAAGGGCAAGTCGCCCGCCGCCCGTGCCACCGAGTTGATCCAAGGCACTTCCCTCATTGATGTCGCAACCCGTAAGAAGCTCGCCGCCGATGCAACTGCTTTGAAAGAAAGCACCGATCCGATGATCCAGTTGGTGCGTGAGATCGATCAAGAAGCCCGTGCCCTCCGCAAGAAGTACGAAGAAACCGTCGAAGAACCCGAACGCCAGGCCTACGCCACCATCGCCAATGCCAAGTTCGCCGTCTTCGGCACCAACATCGCCCCCGATGCCACCTTTACCCTCCGCCTCGCCTATGGCACCGTGAAGGGTTACGAAGTAGATGGCAAGAAGCTGAGCTACCACACCACGCTGAACGGAGCCTTTGAACGTGAGAAAGAGAATGCCGGCACCCCGCCATTCGATCTGCCCAAACGCTGGATCGATGGCAAGGACAAGCTGAACCTCACTACTCCCTTCGACTTCGTCAGCACTGCCGACACCATCGGCGGCAACAGCGGCAGCCCGGTCGTCAATGCCAAGGGCGAGTTCGTCGGAATCAACTTTGACCGCAACCGCCATGGCCTGGTTCGTAACTTTGTCTATACCGACGAACAGGCAAGGCACATCGCCGTTCATTCCGAAGCGATCAAGGAAGCGTTGTACAAACTCTACGACGTGCAACCTCTGCTCGAGGAACTCGGTGTCCGCTAATACCAGCCCGCTGCGCTAGCAAGGGAGACGCATGCAATCGCAAGGCTTCCCTCGCTAGCGCTTCGGGCTGGTATGGAGAAGAACCCATGGCCCGCCCCCCCTTCGCCCAGTTCGTTCGAGACGCCCAGCAACGTGGCAAGCTCATCCTCCTCGATGGTCCGATGGGCACCGAACTCCAGCACTCCGGCCTCGATTTCGAAAAGGAACTGAGCCACCACTGGAACGAGTCGCATCCGAACGCCATCGAAGTCGTCTACGAAGACTACGTCAATGCCGGGGCAGATGTGTTGTTGACGAACACCTTCAGCGCTCATCTAGGCTACATGAAGGGAGAGGTAAATTGGCAGGCCTCTGTCAAGGCAGGCATCGAACTCGCCCGCCTGCCCGAATGGGATCATCTCTACGCCATCGGCAGCGTCGGTACAGCCGTGGGCAAAGACGATCAAGCCATTCCAGCAGTCCTCGCCGTCATACAAAGTCTGGCCGGTTGCGATGCTCTCCTCGTCGAAACGCAGAATCGACTGGATCGGATGCGGGCACTGATGACGGATTTGCTCACCGCACCGCCGACAGCGCCCCTGATGATGTCGTTTTCCTTCAGCCGCCTGCCCCGCCAGGACAAGTGCTGGCTGGTCGAAACCATCAACGGCGAAGAACGCACCCCCAAAGATATTGGCCGCTGGGCGAACGATCATTCTGAAAATCTCTTAGCTCTGGGTGCCAACTGCGGGGCTAATCTCCGATTGGACGATTTCGTGAAGATCGCCCGAGATTATCGCAGCCAGACTGATCTACCTCTGCTAATCAAGCCCGGCATCACGCCGACCATCGAATGCGAGTTTACACCGAAAGAGTATGCTGCCAAGGTCAAGGACTTCGCTGACGCCGGGGTGACACTCCTCGGTGGCTGCTGCGGCACTACCCCAGCCCACATCGCTGCCTTGCGGAAAGAAATTGATCGATTGGAACTCGGCTGGCAGTAGTATTGCTCCCCTCTCCCCACCGGGGAGAGGGGCTGGGGGTGAGGGGGATACTAGATCGAGTTCACCCATGCTGGTATTGGCTCCAAGGGAGCCCTCGGTATTAGCCAGGCCCGGAAGGGCCTGGTATGAGCAACAATAAACATCCAAGCTCCGTAGGAGCGCTCGAAGCCTCGAGCGCCTCCTACGGAGCTTCGGCACATCTTCACTTCCTAACCAGGCCCTTCCGGGCCTGGCTAATATCGAATGCTCCTTCGAAGCAAAGACTCTTCACACAAACACTCATTTCCCACTATCCCCCTTGCCCTCATCGTACATTCTTTGGTACTTATGCATTATCAGCATCGCGCGCACCCGCAGCCTCCGTCGGAAGGTCGAGATCATGCCCCATCCCCTGTTCAGCCCTGAAGTCCGCCTGCTGCTCGAAGAGAATGATCTTCAGGGAATGGCGGCGTTCGTCGAAAACCTTCACCCCGCCACCGTGGCTGAATCTCTCGACGATCTCCCAGCAGCCGATATCTGGAAGTTCCTTCGCAGCGCCCCGATTCAACAGCAGGCGCTCGTCTTTGAATACTTCACCCACGAGAAACAGGAAGAACTCGCCCTCGGCACCGGTCGGGAAGACATGGCCAAGCTGATCGAAAAGATGTCACATGATGATCGTGTTGATCTCTTGCGTCGCCTGGCACCCTCAGTTTCCGAAGCACTTATTCGCTTAGTCGACGAAGCTGACCGCCGTGATATTGCCATGCTGGTCAAGTACCCCGAAGGCACCGCCGGCGGCGTGATGACCACCGACTACGCCTGGCTGCCTGAAGGCCTCTCCGTCGGCGAGGCCCTCGAAAGGCTCAGGTTGCAGGCACCCAACACTGAAACGCTTTACTACATCTATGTCCTCGATAATGACCGCCATCTGCTGGGCATCGTCAGCTCCGCGATCTCATCCTGGCCCATAGACACACCCTGCTGCGCAATCTGATGGAGACCGATACCTACACCGTCAAAGCCGATGATGATCGTGAAGAAGTCGCTCAGATGATCGCCCGCTACGATTTGCTGGCCATCCCCGTCGTCGATGCCGAGAACCATCTGATCGGCATTGTGACCCATGATGACGTCGTCGACGTTCTAGTGGAAGCTGCCACCGAAGACGCTGAGCGCATGGGCGCTGTCGTGCCCATCGGCGAGAACTACATGGAAGCCAACTTCTTCCGTGTCTGGCGAAGCCGTGTCGTGTGGTTATCCCTTCTCTTCGTGGCGGAACTCTTTACCTTTACCGCCCTGGAACACTTCGAGGACGCCATCAAGGCAGTGACTGTACTCGGCCTGTTCATTCCACTCTGCATCTCGACCGGCGGTAACTCGGGCTCGCAGGCCGCGACGCTGATCACCCGCGCCCTGGCCCTGCGGCAAGTCACCAACCGCCAGTGGTGGAAAGTCTTGCGGAAAGAGCTGATCATGGGAGTCGTTTTGGGTCTCTCGCTCGGCGCGATCGGTTATGTGCGCGCGTCTCTGACCCATGAAACGACTCTGCGCAGTGATGAGGTAAGAGATCATCCGTTTGAAGTAGAGCTACCGGCAGGAGCAGTGTTGCAACAAAACCCCGAAGGCAAGTACCTTCTACCTCCAGGCCTCGTGCAGCAAGTTGGTTTGACGACCCGTCGTGAAAGCCAGGTAGCAGTACCTCCCGGCCAGGCTCCGCAGGTGATCAAGAAAGACGGTAAAAACATTGTCCAGTTCCCTGCCAAGAGCACCTACAGTGCCTCGCAGATTGATCGCTGGACGCTCGCCATCATCGTTTCCTGTGCCGTCGCCGCCATCTGCCTGCTCGGCACCGTCGTGGGTGCGTTGCTGCCGCTGCTCTTCAAAACTCTTGGCTTCGATCCAGCCCTGGCCTCCAGCCCTTTCGTCGCCACCGCCGTCGATGTCACCGGTATCGTGATCTTCTTCAACATCGCATGCTGGTGGATTCCGGGCCTGGCGGGGTAGTCGTTTTCTCCCCTCTTCCCCGGAGGGAGAAGGATTGGGGGTGAGGGGGAGCATTGCACAGGCTCCCTTATGCATGTTGAACCAACCGAGCCAGCATCTCTTCACTCAGCACAAACGGCCTCCGTGGAATCGCCTCCAGCGAGAAACTTGCCAGCAACTCCTGTAGCGCCATCGGCTTCACCTCTGGTAACCATCCACACGACCACCAATCCACCCCAGGAACTTCTCCACACTGACACCCTGTTCCCGCAGCGTCGCCAGCCGAGCATCGCCATGCCGCTTGGCCAATCGCCTGCCATCAGTACCCACTACCAACGGCACATGACCGAACTTCGGCGCAGCATTGCCAAGGGCCTGATACAAGAGAATCTGCCGTGGCGTCGAAGGGATCAGATCATTCCCGCGAATGACTTCAGTGATCCCCATCTCCGCATCATCGACCACCACAGCCAACTGATAGGCAGGCGTATTGTTGTTCTTCCAGACGACGAAGTCACCTCCATATTCAATTCGTGGCTTTACTTCTCCGCAGATCAGATCATGGTAGCTGGGTACCGGCGTGGCGGTACGAAACCGCCAGGCATACGGACGATCAGTAATAGTCTTTGCATCAGAAACACTTCGCCTTGAACAGGTGCCAGGGTAGGGGGGAAGCTCATGCTCCAGATGCGGAGCGCTGGCGGCCTGTTCGATATCCTTTCGAGTACAGGTGCAAGGATACACCAATTCCCCTTTCTTCAGCACCTGAAGGGCCGCTTCGTACCTGGCGATTCTGCTGGTTTGAATAATCGGGCCTTCATCCCAGCTCAGGCCCAACCAAAGCAGCTCCTCCTGAATCTGCTGGGTAGCTTCCATCTTCACACGAGGCGAATCGATGTCCTCAATGCGAAGTAGTACCTTGCCTTCCTGCTGCCGGGCAGATAGCCATGCAATCAGGTATGTGCGGGCATTCCCGATATGCTGCGAACCAGTGGGTGAAGGCGCCAATCGCCCAAGTGGGGTGTTCATTTTGTGAAGAGTGTGAATTGCATCAGATCGATCATCATTCCCGGGGACGTTCGCTGTCTTACCTGTTTTACCAAAACTATTGCATATGTGAGACTCGCTAAAGTAACGACAGCCAATTCGTCTTCTCAAACAACGGATTTGCAGGTATAGGCCCACTCGAATCAGTTTCTTTTCCTTTGGATCATCGAGAATACATGCGCAGCTTGCATGTCAACATGATTTTCACACTGGCCCTGTTCACAGGTTGCTCTAATACCGCTCCACGTCACTATGGAGCGGAACAGCTGAATCAGCAAGGTGTGAAATACCTGACAAGTAACGATTTGCCCAAGGCTCACGAAAAATTCGTCGAGGCTTGGAAAGTGGAACCTCAAAACGCCGAAACCTTGTACAACCTCGCCAGCACGTATCATCGAAAAGGCCAGACTGCCGACGCCGAGAAATACTATCGTCAGGCATTGCAGCTAAAACCCCAATTCGAAGAGTGCAGACATAACTACTACCTGCTTCTCGTTTCGGAAAATCGGACAGCCGAAGCTCGAAGCGATGCCGAGAAGTGGCTGCAACTCAACAAAAAGTCTGCTGATGCGCACACTGAACTGGGCTGGCTCATGCGAATGGAAGGCAACCTGCCACAGGCTCAGAATAATCTACAAAAGGCGAATTACCATCGATCCGCACAACACCGAAGCTCTGCTGGAAATGGGAAAACTCTATCAGGATTACCACCTCAATGATCGTGCCCAGGGATTATTCCAGCGTGTGCTGCAGCAGGACCCGACGAATCAGGAAGCGAAAGCCCTGCTCACCGGCTCGCCTAAGAAGTAGCCACGGTTTCCCGCGCCACTTGATAATCGAACGAAAAGACGTTAAATAACCTCGTCCACGTCATATCGTGAACGCACGGGGCCTCGTCATGGCGAAAGAAGAAGGAATCGAAGTCAATGGTAAGGTGCGAGAAGCTCTCGCCAATACCCAGTTTCGTGTCGAACTGGAAAACGGCCAGGTCGTGACTGCTCACGTCTCCGGACGCATGCGCAAGAACTTTATTCGTATCATCCCCGGTGACGCCGTCACTGTGGAGCTCTCGCCCTATGATTTGGGCAAAGGCCGAATCGCCTACCGCGCCGCTAGTCGAACTATCCTGAAGTTGCGTATGTTGAAATAATCTTCGTCAGTTGTGTTGTCAGTTCCTGCGCCCGAAAGGGCTTGTGCAGGAATCCATTCATTCGCAGCCCCGACAGTCTCGGCGTTACATCCTCTTCGGAATAGCCGCTCATTAACAGAAGCGGAAGCTGCGTGAGTTCCTCCCTCAGAAGCTTGGCCAGCTCAATGCCGTTGATATGGGGCATCGTCAGATCGATCAATGCCGCTCTCAAGCTGCGGGAATGCTTTCGCCCCAGTTCCAGTGCCTGTCGACTGTCGGTAGTCGCAAGAACTTGAAAGCCTGTAGCTTCGAGCACATGCTTGATGAATTGCAACACTCCCTGATCATCTTCAATGACCAGAATCGTGCCGGAAGCTGGTTTGGTGGTAACCTTTTCGATCACTTCGCTGGGCTGCGACTGGCGGTAGGAACACGGCAACACGACTCGAAATGTCGTGCCACTGCCAGGCTGACTCTCCACGAAGATGCTGCCTCGATGCCCGCGGACTATTCCGAGCACCGAAGCCAGCCCCAGCCCCCTTCCGGTAAACTTGGTCGTAAAGAAAGGGTCAAAGATCTTGCGGACAATCTCCGGCGACATCCCCTGGCCGTTGTCCTGTACCTCAAGGCAGGCATAGTCACCGTCGGGAAGCGCATTATGGAGAAAGGCCTGTTCAAACTCCACTGCTGCGACTCTTCGTATCCCAGTCCTGATCGCGATGTAACCCTCGCCTTGAATAGCGTCGGCGGCGTTGGTGATCAGGTTCATCACCACCTGACGAATCTGGGTGGCGTCGCCTTCAATGGTGACAGGCTCAGCCACGATATGCAGTTGGGCCTTGGGAGAGACGATGGTCTTGAGCAGTCCCGCCATCTCGACTACTAACTGATCCAGCCGGATCGCTTCGATGACAAACTTGCCCTTGCCTGAATAGGCCAGCATCTGCCGGGACAGGTCAGCCGCCCGCTGGGCCGCCTTTTCAATCTCCCTGATCATCACCGCAGCCTGAGATTCCGCAGGCACTTCCAACTGCACAGATTGGCGTACCCCAGCATGCCCGTCAACAGATTATTGAAATCATGAGCGATCCCACCAGCCAGCACTTCCAGGCTTTCCAGCTTTTGAGCATGCTGGACCCGCTGCTCCAGCGCTTGTCTTTCCATTTCCTGCCGTTTGCGATCCGTCACATCTACTGCCACGCCGATGCAGCCGATGATGGTGCCATCCTGCTTCCGAAGCGGTTCCAGGTGAGCATGAAAACACCGGCCCGCAAATTCCTGATCGTACGTGCTCGACTGACCTAGTAAGGCCATCCGATGAGCAGCCAGCGAGGGATGATTCATGTCACTGGTCTGAAAAAACTCCGAAAGCGGCATCCCCACAACGGCATTGGGCTCCTGGCCAATTTCTCTTAACCCCGAACCGGAACTCGAAGTGAACACCAAATTCATATCGGTCGTCCACAGCACGGAAGGCAACTGCTCCATGATGAGTTCGATGCGCTGCTTATTGTCATACAGTTTCTGCTCAACCAGCTTTTCGGTTGGTAATGTCTCGAACCGTGGCTATCACGCCGATGATTCTGCCGTGAGCGTCTCGCCACGGGCCATACTGGGCTGTCGTCCACCCTTCTTTTTTGGTCACCGGCGACACATAGTAAAGGTCTTGTCCGGTAACTAACTCGCCATTTAATGCTTTACTCAGACATTCTTCTACGCCGTAGCCAGCCAGCAGAGGAAATGCTTCAAGAAGCGTCTTCCCAATCACTTCGGATTCTGTGACCCCTGAGAGCACTTCCATATAGGGGTTCCACCGCCGGAACCTGAGATCACGATCATACACAATGATGCCTTCCTGGGCATTGGCGATGATCTGCCTGTTGAACTCGTGTGCCTCCTGTACTGAAGCGATGGCTTCCTTTAATGAAGTGATGTCGTAATTGACACCCAACATCTGAACTGGAGACGCCCGTCGTGGAATCATGAATGGTTCGACCAGCTCCCTTCAACCAGCGTATGGTGCCATTAGGTCTGATGACCCGAAATTCCGTTGCATACTCCCGGTCTACCTGAATGGCTTTCTGCACAGCTTGTTCGACCACTTCCCGGTCATCCGGATGTACGACTTGAAAGAAGTTCTCCGCAGTAGACGCATCGGTACCTCTCGTCATATCCAGCAGCTCGTACTCTTTATCATTCCAGGTGGCTTTGTTGGTCAGCAAATCCCATTCCCACATCCCCATACGACCGCTGTCCAGCACCATGCGCAACTTAGCTTCACTCTCACGCAGAAGCCGCTCATCTTCCTTCTGCTGCGTCACATCGACATGGCAGCCCATAATTCGGATCGGCTTGCCCGACTCATCACGATAGACCCGGCCTCTGCTCAAGATCCATCGATACGACTGATTCTTGTGGCGAAGACGAAAGTAAATCTCAAAGATACGGTTCGGATTATTCTGAGCCTCAAGAATGATCTTCCACGACATTTCGCGGTCATCTGGATTGAGCAACAATTCCCAGGTGCTGAATTGATTGGGAAGCTCATGGTCCTCGTAACCCAGTTGCGACTTCCAGATAGGAGAAAGATAGACTTCCTGAGTCTGCAGATTCCATATCCAAAAGCCAATGTTGGCCGCCCAGAAAGCCAGTCGAAGGCGTTCTTCACTTTCCCGCAGTACGTCGTTTTCAGATACGTTATTCATCATGCACAACTAGCTTACATGTGACAAATGCAGACCTTGGGAGCATCACTCAATCCTCATCACTATACCTCTGATATTCAACCAAAATATCGTAAAAGTGGCGGTGCCAGCACCATACACCCAACGATGGCAGCGATCATACTGGCGAAGAGAACCGCCCCAGCCGCGATATCCAGGGCTTTCCAACTGCGATCTTGAACCTCGGAAGGCAGCCCACGGAACAGCGTCTCGATGGCACTATTGAATAGTTCCGCCGTTATCACCAGTCCGATACATAACAGCAGAATTGACCAGCTCACCAAATCAAGCTTCAGAATGATCGCTAGAACGATGACTAGCGCCGAGACTGATACATGAACAACAAAGCTCGATTGCCCAGTGACACCGAAATAGATGCCACGAAAGGCGACTTTGAACTTCCCCATCCAGCCCAAAGGCGGCCGGGAAGGTGAGGGCACACTCATGCTGGAGTACTCCTAAGCCAGCATCTTCTGAATCACTTGTCCATGCACATCAGTCAATCTGAAATCACGCCCCTGAAAGCGGAAGGTGAGCTTGGTGTGATCAAATCCCAACAGTTGCAGCAAAGTCGCATGCAAATCATGTACATGTACTTTGTCTTCAACAGCATTGAATCCAAAATCATCTGACTTCCCCAACACCACGCCCGGCTTCATGCCGCCGCCGGCAAACCACATCGAAAAGCAATTGGGATGATGATCCCGCCCATCGTCGCCGCCCTGCACCATGGGGGTTCTGCCAAACTCGCCGCCCCAGATGACCAGCGTATCGTCGAGCATCCCACGCTGCTTGAGGTCTTTCACCAGGGCTGTGCAGGCCTGATCGGTCTTCTTGCACTCAGTTTTCAATCCATTCACTAGGCCGCCATGATGATCCCAGGCTTCATGGAAGAGTTGCACGAACCTTACACCACGCTCCACAAGACGGCGTGCCAGCAGGCAGTTGTTCGCAAACGACGGTTTGCCCGGCTCGGCTCCATAGGCTTCGAGCACTGCCTTGGGTTCCTTGCTGATGTCCATCAAATCTGGTGCGGAAGCCTGCATCTTAAAGGCAAGTTCAAAAGCGCTGATGCGGGCAGCAATCTCGGGATCGCCCATCACGCCGAGCCGTTGTTCATTGAGATGCTTGATGGCATCCAGCGAATCGCGCTGAGCTTCTCGATCAATTCCCGGAGGATTGGAAAGGAACAACACCGGATCACCGGCACTGCGGAAGAGCACGCCGTTATGTACGGTCGGCAGGAACCCCGCACCCCAGTTCGATTGTCCGCCACTGGGGCCCTTGCTGCCCGAACTGAAAACGACGAAACCGGGAAGGTCTTCAGCTTCGCTACCTAGGCCATAAGTCGTCCACGACCCAAAGCTGGGTCGGCCAAACTGCTGAGCCCCCGTGTTCATGAAGATTTGTGCCGGGGCATGATTGAACGCATCGGTCGTCATCGACTTGACGATGGTGAGATCATCGACAATGGTCGAAAGATGGGGCAATAGTTCGGAAATCTCCGTCCCATTCTTGCCGACCTTGTTGAACTTGAACTTCGGCCCCAGCAGCTTGGAGTTCGGGTTGATGAACGCTGCCCGGTAACCCTTAAGCAATTCCGCCGGCGGCAGGGTGCCATTATGTTTTGCCAATTCCGGCTTGTTGTCGAACAACTCCAGATGACTGGGAGCACCCGCCATGAACAGATAAATGACTCGTTTGGCCTTCGGTGCAAAGTGAGGTGCCTTCGGCGCTAACGGAGATGATGACTTCTTGTCGCCATCCTTGGCTAATAGCCCCTGGCTCAGAAGATTCATCAGGCTAATCGTGCCCAGCCCCACGCCACATTCACGAAAGAACCAGCGCCGTGAATGATAGCGTTGTTCTTCCTGCAATAACTGTGAGATCGACAACATGAATGACACCTGGAGGGCGAGGCTCCTGCCGAGCCGCGGACGGTTACTTGATTGTCCATCCCTTTCAGTTTACACGATACCACGATGATACGCCAATCGATTCGTTTCACGACGGATCGATACTCTAACCATTGCGAATGCCATCACTAACATACCTACATCAACCTGCCATACCGAGAGACGAGTCTCATGTTGCGTTTGTCGAACTTAGCGAACATGGTTAAACCCTCCGCCACGTTGGCTGCCGGGGCCAAGGCCAAGGAAATGAAGGCGTCGGGCATCAAAGTGTACGACTTCACCCTGGGTGAACCCGATTTCCCCACCCCGCCCCATATTCGTGCTGCTGCTCAGAAAGCCATGGACGAAGGCCACACCAAGTACACTGCCGCCGAAGGTCTCCCTGCTCTCCGTCAGGCTGTCTGCAAGCTTTACCACGAGCGCAATGGCCTCACCTACACTCCCGACCAAGTCATTATCTCCAACGGTGCAAAGCATTCACTGCACAATGCACTGTCAGCCCTCGTCGGTCCCGGCGATGAAGTCATTATCCCCACTCCCTATTGGACGAGCTACAACGACCTCGTCACTATGACCGGAGCCGCCTCCAAGTTCGTGAACACGACGATCGACCAGGGGTTCAAGCTCACTGCCGCCCAACTCAAAGCCGCGATCACGCCCACGACTAAGCTCCTGATGATGAACTCTCCCAGCAATCCCACGGGAGTGACCTATACTCGGGAAGAGTTGCTGAGCCTGGCCAACGTCATCGTCGAACACAAGCTGGCCGTGCTCAGTGATGAGATCTATGAGAATCTCACTTACGACAACGTGAAGACGACCTGCGTCGCCAGCCTGCGGCCTGAGATGCAGGACCTCTCCATCATCGTCAGCGGCGGCAGCAAGAGCTTCGCCATGACCGGCTGGCGCATCGGCTGGGCTGTCGGCCCCAGACACGTCATCAAAGCTATGGGTAACATCCAAAGCCAGCAGACGGGCTGCCCTAACAGCATCAGCCAGTACGCCGCTGTCATCGCCCTCAACAGCGATATGAAAGCCCTGCACGAGATGCGTGCCGAGTTTCAGGCCCGCCGTGATCTCATCTGCAAGGGCCTCGCCAGCCTTCCCGGCATCACGGTACACCAGCCCACCGGAGCGTTCTACGCCTTCTTCAATGTCAGCAAACACTTCGGCAAGACGCTGCATGGCATCAAGATCGAGAACTCCGCCGACTTCTGTCGCGCTGCACTGGAAAAGGTACAAGTCAGCGTCGTCCCCGGCTCAGCGTTCGGCGCGGAAGGTTACGTTCGATTGTCCTTCGCCGCCAGCCGGGAAGACCTGCAAGGCGGCGTGGAACAATTACGAAAGCTCCTGTCTTAATCGAGCCATATTGCATTTAGCTGAACGAAAACGAGCCGTCGTGATGCATCACGACGGCTCGCTGTTCATCGGGAAGGGCTACTACTTCTTAGCGCCACCAAGCGGTACCCTATCCACATGCACGGTTTGAGTACCGCCATTGGCATTGGAAACGGTGCCGGTGATGGTCGTTGAGCCATCCGCATTCTGAACAGCGGATTGCACTTGAAAATCAATGGGGTTGCCCTGTCCATCCGTGAATCGGAAGAAGTCCAGGGGATTATACCCGGCAGCGGCGGCAATGCCTCCGCCCGCCAGCACCACGGCCATGAGCGCTGCCAGCATCCAGGCTGCCCGTTTCCAGCGCGAAGGGCGATTCTGTTTCTGTAACTCGATCATGAGTCTGTTCTCCAGGTTGGGGTTGATCGCCGCCTCCGTCGAGTCGGCTTTGATAAACTCGAACGCTCGTTCGAGAGGATCCTCGGTTTTCATCGGTCACCATCACTTTCGTTGAGTTGTGCCCGCAGCATGTCACGACCACGAGCCAGGCGGGATTTCACAGTTCCGATAGAGCAGTCAAGAACCTGACTGATTTCAGCGAGACTCATGTCTTCCAGATAGTGCAGCGCCACTGTCGTTTGAAACGGCAGGGGCAAGGTCAGCAGCGCGGTGCGGACATGATCGGCCATTTCACGCTGTTGTTGATCTTGTCGAGGGCAGGCGGTTTCCCGTAACTCCCTGAACGCACGGCGACGCTGCCAGCGTGCCCAGCGATTGACTCGGTTCGTTGCCAATCGATACAGCCAGGCGTGAAAAGGCACAGCACTGATCCGGTATCGAGGCAAATATCGCACCATCGAGACGAAGACATCTGCGACAAGGTCCTCAGCCAAAGTGCGATTGCCAACACGGCGAAGGACGTAACGAAAGATGCGTGTGTGATTCTGTCTATATAGCTGGGATAGCGCTTCAGGATCGTGCCGAGCAGCAGCAATGAGCGAAGATTCAGCAGGGCAAGAAGGAGTGAGCGCTTTCGTTATTTCGACCATGTCAGTCTGTATCAGCGAGGCGCTCATCCTACACTCACGTCGGTTTTTGGCTGCTTCCTAACACTATATAAGACAGTAATCGCCGAAAAGGTTCCCAGCCAGACCGACATTCAACAAAAAGCCACACTCAGGAGGGCATCTCCAGAGTGTGGCTCAACAACTTGTTTCTACTTCTTTTCTACGCTTCCCTTCATTTCCATGATCTGTGTCGACAGCAATTCGCCAATCTTCATAGTGCCATGAGTTGTGTACCTCACGATGTTGCCCTCAAGAGTAGATTTGAGATTGGTGATCAGATCGACGGAAAGTTGCTGTTCAGCAGACTCTTTTGCATCGCCGTTGATGGACGTGGCAGCCGGCATCAACATCTTGAGTCCACTCATCATACCATCGAGCAATTTCTGCTTTTTGGCAGCTGCCTCCTCGTCACTGCATCCAAAGACGATCTGGAACTTCACATTGTCTGAAAGAGTCAACGTCGTCACGACGCTGCCCTGATGATCCATCAACGGCTGGAACATGCGACTCATAACGAAACCGTCACTTGTCTGAGACAGTGCGTCTTTAAGCTCTTTGTTCTTCATATTAATCGCTGTCGTGAAGATGCCGGTATCGTTTGGCACCCCCTGAAGCCAGGTCGGTGAGGAGACGGGTTTGCCCGAAGCGGCCAGCCAATCCAGCACTTCCTTTTCTGATTGACCAAAAACGATGGTTCGCTCATCAGGACGAAGGAAGTAGGTCGGTGTCATGCCGTCTTTGGGCTTATCGTTGGCCTTGTAATAAGTGCCCAGCTTGTGCTCTACCTTCTCCACGGAGAACATGCAGTGCTTGATCCACGCCTCAGCATCTGCCTTGGTGCGTAGTTGACAATAGACACCTCGAATGGTGATGGAGCCAGTACCTTTCTCGCCGTTCTTTCGCAATTGAATCTGCAACGGCCCGGCAAAGCAGTCGATCACATCGAGAGAAACGCCCATGCCTCGTATCGTGGGAATAACGTCGATCTCATCTTTGAACATCCGGTTCAAGTCAGCTCGTTGAGCATGTAGCGAGGGCAGTGCCACTAGCGCCGCCGGCCTGAAAACGACGACTCCGGGGCCGTTGGGATCAACGTACTTGATCCAACCGGAGTCAACTGTTGTGGGGTTACTCACAGCCGGTTCGTCGGCGACACTCGAACTCCGCATCGAAGCTACGATGGCTCCCGTGACGATGAGACCCATCATCACGATCCATCGAAGCGATTTCTTTGATACGTTCATCTTCCGCGATCCATCGCGCAACATGGCAATTCTCCTGAGTAGAGGTACCTCCGGCGACAGGAACAGCCTGGCCGGGGCGGGCAGACGCCGATCATCCTGATCCAGTGCCAGCCTGCACAGACTTTGCAGATACAGCTTGACATCTCCCATGACCCGTGCAGCCAGAGCATCGGCCGAAGCTCCTGACCGCGCCGCAGCCACTTCGAGATGAGCCGTACCAGCGGGTGAAACCAGTAGACAATGGTGATAACCTGAGTCAGCACCATCACAAGATAGTCTGCTCGCTGAATATGAGCGAGTTCATGAGCCAATACCGTCCTTTGTTCATCAGCGCCTCCAGCTTCGCCAATGAACAGGCAGCAGAATCGCCGGTTTCCACCAGCCGACCGTCGCCGGGACATTAACCTCATGGCTCATGAGCATCCGAATAGGTTTTTCGCAGTCGAGACTTTTCTTCAAGTCTTCAAATGTCTGCATGAGTTGTTTATCTGTCACTAACTCGGCTGAAGAGATCAGTCGATGAGTTGAGTGCATGATCCAGAGCAATCGCAGCATTCCCAATACCATGCCACCCGCCACAACCATTTGAAGCCAGGTGAACCACGACCAACTCTTCACTGGCTGAACGGTTGCCTCTTGTGTTTGTGGCAGCGTTTGCATCAACCCCTGCCAGCGGTTCCAGAGATGGCCGAGGTCGAATCCATCTGATGATTGAACCGCCGATGATACTGTTTCTGATGACACACTGACCGATTCGACAGGAGGCCTATTCACATATGCATTGACCCAGTTCGGCCAGGGTACGCATGTCAATAAGGTCAGGAGAACGATACCCACCATCAGCCCAAAGGCGCTGCCCGGCCAAATGGCGGGGGAAGTAGCGATTGACGACCAGCAACAATCCTAGTCCCAAGAGAGACCAGACTGTTATCTGGATCAACAATTGAGTGAACGGGATGGAAGACATCATGCTGCCTCCTGTTCTTGAAGGATACTCAGCAGCACTTGCCGCTCTTTCGGGGTCAGCTTGCGATCTTCCACCAGGGTGAGCAGCAGTTGTGTGCGCGACCCCTGAAAGACCCGATCAACCAGATCGCCGACCAGACGCTTCGAGACGTTCCCAAAGGCTTGGGCCGCCTTGTAGAGGAATGGACGTTCAGCATTGGTCTGTTCGAGAAAGCCCTTCTCGCAAAGCAACCGGGAGAGCGTCGCCACCGTGGTGTACGCCAGATCCCTGCCTGTCTTGGCGAGACGTTCCCTGGCCTCAGCAGCAGTCATTGCTGCATGCTGCCAATAGATGTGCATGAGTTCGAGTTCGCGCTCCGTGAGCGCTTTAGCAACCGGACGAGCCACAGCGACCTCCTTGCCGTCTGATTTGGTTAACCAGATTTGGTTAGCCCGATGTACCGGCAATGGAGATCTCTGTCAAGCGCAGTTAGGGATATTTCGTAGGGCACGCTGTGCGTGCCTCTCAACAGCTTGCAGTCTTGCCATTTGATTGAGAATAAAAACTGAAACGAGATACTATCAATGAGCGGCACGCATAGCGTGCCCTACGAAAAAAGGACATCGAAACTGATCTCTTATTCCTGCCCACGCCGAGACCCTAATGCAAACAATGCAAACGACAGCAGTACCAATCCAAACCCGATACAGGGCAACAGAAAGAAGCTGAGAAATTCGTTGTCACGCCTGGCCCATAGACCTGGAAGCCAGAAGAAAGGAGGTATTGGTACGCTCAATATGAGCGCAACAAATCCCATCAGGAAAGAGAGAAACCCTAATGAGCGTATTCTCTTCTTGTTCATAACAGCGATCACCAAAAAGGGACACCAAGCCAACGGCCTGATGCCCCTTGTATCATTCTGGCTACTGACTCCTGGCTTCTGGCTTCTTAATATTCCCGCCCCTTCTTGCGACCCGGTTCCGGCCAGGGGTAGTTGCCCTTGTCATCCGAAACGACAGGAGGCTTGGAATCGAGCGTCATGGTATCCACATGGGGAGCAAACGATTCCTCGTGCTTCATGTAGTCGTCCATCGTCACCACGCTGGCGGTGTGCGAAGCATATCGGCCCATCGCCGTCACCAGGCTAGCCATGGCACCGCAGCTTGGCTTCGTTAAAGGGCTTGTCCTCACGAATGGCGTTGATGAGATCATCCCATTCGAGCTGGTAAGGATCAGGTTCCTTTTGAGCACACTTCCAGGCGATGTTGTCATTACTCATGACCTGGTTCTTGTAGATCTTGCATCGGGCTGGTGAGTGCCCGGAGAACGAGATCGTCGCCGCAGCCTTGGTGCCATGAGCATAGCTGGCGAACTCCGAGTGAGCACCCTTCATCGTGCGGCCTTCCAGCATCAGCTTCGTGCCGTCAGCGAAGGTGTATTCCACGGCATAGGTGTCGAAGTTCTGATCGACACAATCGTCGCGGAAATGCCTGCCGCCGGCCCCGGAAGCCTTCACAGGCCAGGCACCCTTCATCCAACAGCATTCATCGATGTTGTGAATGAGGAAGTCGCTGAACCCACCGCCGCTGGCCCACAGGAACCCGTGGAAGTTGCGGATCTGGTATTCAATCTCGTTCATGTCCTTAGGCTTGCGCTTGGCGTCGGCATTGCCGGTAGGCCCCGCCATGCGATAGGCACGCATGAGCTGGATGTCACCAATCTCGCCCTTGTTGATGCGGTCCAACAGCTCCTTGCGCATGTGGCAGTGGCGGCACATCAGGCCGACACCAACCTTCATGCCGGCCTTCTCCGATTGCTCGGCCAGCTCGATCATCTTCCGGGAGCTGGGGCTATCTACTGCCACCGGCTTCTCCATGAAGACGTTCAACTTCTTCTTGATGGCATACTGGAAGAACGGCCAGCGGAACGCCGGAGGCGTGGCGAAGATCACCACATCGCCGGGCTTCAAGGCATCCATGGCGTTCTTGTAAGCATCGAAGCCGACGAACTTCTGATCGTCCTTCACCTGTAGACGCTCTTCTTCGGTAACTCGCTTTTTGAGATTATCGTAGCTGCCGGTGAGGCGGTCTTTGAAGGCATCAGCCATGGTCGTCAAGCGGATGGGACCTGACTTGGTGCTGAGGGCGTTGATGGCCGCCCCGGTACCTCGACCACCGCAGCCAATGAGGGCCACATCAATGGTGTTATTCTCACCCGCATGCACCGAGGGGATGCTCACTCCGGCCAAGGCCGATGCTGCGACAATCCCGGTGGTACTCTTGATGATGTCACGGCGAGTGGGTGACGACGTTCGATCTGCCACAATCACGCTCCTGGTAGGAGGAAAGGAAGGTAGGATATTCAGGCGGGAGTCTTACGACCCTATTGTATGTACGAAGATACTCGGTCGCTTGGCAGGATGCGAGCACAAAGTTGCAATGAGAAATGGATTATAGACTTGCTGTTAGTTTCTCTCCCCCTTTCCAAGGGGGAGTTGGAGGGGGTAATCATTCGGAGACTCTCAACCCCACCCAACCTCCCCTTGGTAAGGGGAGGAGTCAAACCTACCCTGCACGTCTCAAAGCCCGATCCCGCAGACGGTCGATTTGCGACCGTCGCTGGGCTTCCGGGGCATAGGCATCAAAATCACCGGCGTTCGGCTCGATCTGGGCAAACAAATGGAATGCCATGCGGCGCAGCTCCAAATCACGTCGTTCCATGGCTTCCAGCAGATGCGATAGAGCAGGGCGGCCTATCGAGAGTAGCTCATTCTCAGCCGCTACCTTCTCCGGCCCCTTGAGCTGTTCAATGAGTTCAAAGATACGCTCATGATTGAGTACCGAATCGATATTCTGCTTGGCGACCGACCGATTCATCGGCAGAATCTGCGGCATCATATCCGTAGAAGCCGGACGTTGCTGATGATCTTCCACGAAGTTCTGACCGAGGTACCGGGCGATCACTGTCTGATTCTTCACGATCTCATCCGGCGTACCCTGCGCAACCACCTGCCCATCGGTAATGACATACGACCGATCGGTAATACGGAGCGTCTCGCGCACATTATGGTCGGTAATCAGAATCGAGATGCCGCGCTTGCACAGGTTGCGGACGATCACCTGGATTTCACTGATCGTGATCGGATCGATACCTGTGAATGGTTCATCGAGAAGAATCAGCAGCGGTTCGGTAGCCAGGCAGCGGGCAATTTCCAGTCTACGCTTCTCACCACCGGAGAGTGTCTGGGCGACGCTGGCCTTCAATCTCAGCAGACCAAACTCTTCCAGCTTGGCATGGGCAATCTCGCGCCGTTGTTCAGCGCTGGGCTTGCGGCCTTGTAGTGAACGCAGGCCCGGCATCGCTTCAAGGATGGCGAGGATGTTCTGTTCAACAGTCAATTTGCGGAAGATGCTCGATTCCTGTGAGAGATACCCCAAACCCAGTCTAGCCCTCTGATACATCGGCCAGTTGGTCACTTCCTTCTCGGCGAACTGAACCCGGCCTCGATCCGGCTTCACCATTCCCGTCGTCATGCGGAAACTGGTCGTCTTGCCGGCACCGTTGGGCCCCAGCAGTCCCACGACCTCGCCCTGATTCACAAAGAAGCCGACCCCGTTGACCACCTTGCGGCGGCCATAGGTCTTTTCCAATCCTTCAACAGTCAAGAGCGACATAGTGCGGGTCCTGAGGTTCTCTGTTGTCCATCACACGGCGTTGCGTCTCATCACTTGGGCGGGCGCATTCACAATGGTTCCCATCCACAGGAACGATGCAGAGTTAGCTGCACAATCCTTATCTTTGCTCTTGTTCTTGCCTTCGTTGAGCTTGGCTTCATCCTGCTTTCGGATCAGAGGCGCACCTCTTCTGGAAGCTCAGGCATAGGGGGCGTTTCGACCCGGAAGTTGCCGCCATTGACGATCTTCATCTGCTGAGGCACACCATCTTTGGGCGGAGCCACAGGATCGACCTGCCCGAGGCGCTTGGCATACTCTCTATACTCAGGAGAGTTTCTGAGTTCGATTTGAGTGCGCGGCGGTGATGGCGGCGACTCCTGTTTCGATGAAGGCGGAGGAGTTCCATTCTGCGCCTTGCCGGAAACTCCGGGAATGACTGGTAAACCACCAGAGGATGAAGCGGGAGGAGCGTTAGTTCCCATGGCTGCTTCATTCCCTGGAGCAGGAGGAGGAGATACGCCGCCCGTTTGCTGAACGGCAGCCCCAGACATGCCGGGGATGACCGGCAACTTGCTTCCCGATTCGGTGGCTGCTTGCTTCGTTACTGCAGGAGTTCCGGCGGGTGCCGTACCACTCGCAAACTGATCAGATGACTTTCTGCTGTTGTTCTGAGCTTCCAGTGCCTGTTGCTGGCAGGCATCGAGCTTGCCGGAAACATACCACGCCCATTGCCGCAGCGCTGCCTGCTGTTCTGTGGTAACCGGCCAGGTTTTGACGTTGGCATGAGGCTGCCCCGCCTTTTTCAGCAGTTCACTGGCATCGGGATTCTGCTTATCGACTAACGCCAGAACTCTTTCGAGATTGGTTCGCGTCATCATGCCGGAAGGCTGCACACCGGCCAGCCCCTTTTTCAACACAAAGGCCCGCTTGCCTTCTGCCACGCCGTGACACGCCCCGGTGCCGCAACCCACACTCAGCATTGGCTGAATGCGCTGGGTATAATCCTGCATCATGGGAGGCGACTTGGCGATAGGCCACTCTTCCAGCGAAACCGGCGTAATGGAGGGCACCGTTGACATGGGCAATGCCGGTACGTCTTGAGCCGCTTTCACAGGAATATTTTGCTTGGCGACCCACTGCTTCTGTAGCGTTTTCGCTTCAACGCTCTGACGATCCAGCTTAAGAGCTGCTTCAATCTCCAGCTTCGCCTCAGCCATCAGGTCATACTTCAGACAAAGCGATGCCAGTCGGCAACGATCATTCACCTCGTCTGGAACGATGCTGCGCTTGAAGAGTTCGTAGACCTCACGAGGCGTGGCACAAACCTTGGCTACCATCTTGACAGGGTAGCGGGATTCGCCGCTGCTGGAGACACTGCGCAGCACCCACGTCTCGCCCTCCTGGGTCACTCTACCAGTGAGCACTGCCCCGTTCTTGAGCACCAGGTAATCAACGGGGGCAGGCGACTGTGCCGGGACGTGCGAAAGCAACGTCAGGCAGATGCCCCAAGCCATCCCTAGCTTCATAAGGTATCCCATGACCACGCACTATAACGGCGTCTCAAAATCGGTCAAGATCGATACGGAAAATGGTAGCGGAGCATTTCCATTCTCTCCCCCTTTCCAAGGGGGAGTTGGAGGGGGTAACTTCTGCGTGATATTAACCCCACCCAACCTCCCCTTGGTAAGGGGAGGAGCAAACTGACCCACTATCGAAAATGTAAAGCGGAGGGCCAAAGCCCTCCGCTTTACATGATTACTCTTGCTCTCACTGCTTAGCGACCCTTGCCCTTACGCAGACTTCGCGCGTGGAAGTCCGTGCTGTCGGCCCCCTCGAAGTACATGTCAGCGAGGTTGTGAGCCAGGTTGGCCGCAGCAGATTGGGCAGCAGCCTTAGCAGCCGCAGTGGCTGCCGGCTTCAAGTTCTGGCTCGGATCGAAGTTACCGACGACAGGCAGAGCCTTGGCTGAGCCATAGGTAGCGGCAACATCATTACCGAACCCGGTAGCGGCGTTCTTGAACCCACGAACTGAGCCGCTGGCGACAGCGATATCCCAAGGGGTGTAGTTCGAGTTCATCAGGAACCAGTTGGCCTGGCCGGAAGGCACAGTGGTCTGGTTGGGGATGAACAGGCCGATATCAGTGATGCCGTCACCATCGAAGTCGGCTGCCACGGGGCGGGCCAGCTTCGAGGCGGTACCGCTCGTTTGCAGAGGCAGAGTGGCTCGGAACGTGTAGTTCGTAAACCCAGTCACAAACCCGCCGAAGTCGAGCGTCGTCAGATCGATATAGAACACGCCGTTGAGATAGGTGCCCAAATCGGTCAGCCCGTCGCCGTCAAAGTCGCCCGTGAACGGCAGGCCCTTCATGTTGCCCTTCAGCACCCGGTCACCGGCTGCTGCGGTCTCGATGATGTTGTTGCCGTTGGTATCGAGATACCAGGTCGTCCCGTCAAAGACACCGACATTGCTGCCGGTCAAGCGGCCGGTCAACAGATTCACGGCGCTGGGGCCCCAGTTACCGGAGATAGGCAACCCATTAATCTGCAGGCTTGTTTGAATGGTCGTCTCGCCGGGATCATTGAAGTCGCCGTCGTTGTTGAAGTCGAGGCGGAAGACGAATCTGGTTCCCTGCTTGCCATAGGTGCCCAGTCGGTCGAAACCGTCTACGGTGCCGACAAGAGGATCATAGAACTGGCCGGAGAAGACCGCCGCACCGTTCGGTGCGTAGGGAATGATCGCATCATCACCGACGTTAGAGCCGGGGTTGACGACAAAGTCACCGTTCAGATCAATGTTAGCTGCGCCGTTGGCGTAGAAACCCAGCTCAGCGCGGGAATCCACCGTAATGAACTGAACGACAAAGTTACCGCCTGGCACACCGTCGCCGCTGGGCAATACTGGCGGCTGGAAGTCGCCATCCAGAGCGTTGCCCGCTTCATCCTGAATGCGGTCAAATACCTTGAAGGTGAACTTGTCTTCGGGCAGCGGCTTGGCCAGGAACAGACGGTACGTCGTCAGGCCGGGGCCTCCCGAAACGGTGTCATCTTGCAGGACAATAACACTCGAAATAGTCTGGTTCCCGGTTCGCTTGCCGATGATCGCGTAATTGCCTGGAGTGGTTGCCAGCCCAGGCAGGTTAGGATCTCTCGGATTGGCTGCCGGGTAGGTAAACAGGTCGGTTCGGTTAGGCTGATCGAACAGCGTAACATCAATGTAATTGATCTGGGGCAGAGCGACCTTCACACCGTCAACAGTCTGGTTCAGCAGATCAACGACCACGATATTCCCGTCAACATCGTAGCGATAGGTCACGCCGGCCACTTGAGGCCCGCGGGTATCGAGGAAGATCAGCAGGGTTTGGGGGGCGGAAACATTGCCAGCCACGTCGGTCGCCGTGGAGAACAACAGGCGTTCGCCATCCTGATCGAAGAAGGTGGGATCGTTCAGGCTGAAGGTCGGGTCAATGAAGTATTGACCAAAGGCGTTGGCGTATGCCGTGCCGCCAAACTGCGGAATGGCGTTACGGTCTACAGCGTAGAACTGCATCCAGGCCGCTGCCTCAGCGTTGCCCGTGAAGTTGGCCCCGGCGTTCTTGGTGATCAGGTCGATGAAAGTATTTGGCTGACCAGGGATGCCTGTATCATCGAGGGGATTCAACACGAACGAAGGCGAGGCAGGCGCCGTCGTGTCAATCGTGAAGTTCAGCGGAGGCGAACCGAACTGAGTGAGACCGCTTCGCTTCACTTCGCCTGCTGTTCCATTCGGCGAGTTGTTATCGAAGACGATCGTGGAAGCGGTAATCTGGTAATTGCCGTCGGGCAGGGCAGTGGTTCGAATGCTCCAGAGAGTGTTGTTCGATCCGGCGACCGGCTCAGCGAAGAAGCTGGTGATTGGCACGCCGGCAAAGGTGCGGACATACACCTGCACCGAAGCGCCGGCTGTCTGACCAGCGGTTGCCTGGGCAGCCGTCAGCATGGTCACCCCGGCGTTAGCCAAATCACGCAAATCGGCCTGGATGATGAAGTAGGGAGTGTTGTTCCTGGTGATACCGTCAGTATTGCTGCGGCCGGTATCGTTGTCGTTGGTGCCAATCGGACTGCCAGGCAGGTTCAGCCGGCAGGTTGACCACCGTCGGCACAGCGGCAGCGAAGTTCTCGATCTCCAGGTTGTAGTTGCCCGCATCCTGTTGCTGGTTGCTGCCACGCACCTTGATGTAGTAGATTTGGCCCTTCACGACTGGAATGTTGAGAGTCGTGCCGTCAATGGTGCCCACTGCCCCAGGAGTCGAGGTGACATAGTTGGCGTTGTTGTTGAAAGGCGCCGGGAACATTCGGCCCGGTAAGATTAGCCAGGCTGGTGGGTCGATACACTTCCACCACCAATTGCCCGCCGACAATGCTCAGATATTGAACATTGATGGTCAGGTAACCGGTGTCGTGGGCCACGTAGCGATAGTAATCAACATCAGCTTCGTTCACCAACGGCGTTGAAGGATCATCGACCGAGTGAATGCTGAGATCACGCAGCGTCACGAACGGATCAGAGCCCAGGAAGGTCGCCTGCGAAGGCGTATCGTTGATCTCGAAGCGATCAGGAACGCTGACGAATTCGATGTTGTTAAACGTGACCGGGACGAAACCGGGAGCAGTCACCACGCCATCCGGGCTGAACAGCGGGCTGACGGTAGCGCCGTAAGCGTAGACCACTAATCGGTCGCCGTTCGGGGGTACCCCAGGGTCGCCAACCTGGGGAAGCGCCGCCAAATACAAAGATGCCGGCTGAGGTACTGGGCCGGACAAAGAAATTGTCGTTGCCGTTGTTGCCAAAGAAGGTTTGCGTGGTTCCGGCACTGTAATTCGAGACCAGCGTGGTATTGATGCGGAAGGTATCGTTCCCTGCACCACCCGCTGTCTGCACTTCCTTGGCCCCGTTATTCACGTTGATCGCCGTGGTCAAGCCATTGGCGGTAGTATGAATCCCCTGGGTAAAGAAGAACGGCATCGAGGGAACGTCGTCGGAGGTGATAGTACGACCGCCGGCGAAGCCACTGTCATCGATATACACTGTGCTGGATGAGTTAGCCAGGACATTGACCGTGCCCAGGACATTGGCCAGATTAGCCGCTGCAGCACCGGTGTTGAAGGTAGCCAGCGAGCTGCCGCCCACGACGACGCTATCGGTACCGGCATTAGCAAGGATGTTGACACTCTGTCCATTGCGGAGCGAGGTGATTCGGAATTCGTCGTTGACGTTGCCGCCGACGAGATTGATATTGGGCGTCAGCGAGGCAGTGTCCAAGGCATTCAAAATGACAGTGTTGCTGAAATTAAAATTGCCGGCGAACGCCAGGGTGTTAGTAGGGTTAGTGAAGGTCAGGCTCTCAATACCTGCGTCGATGGTGACCTTGCTGAGATTGTTGGCCAGGGTGCCATCGTCGCCAAGGGTGATGGTGTGGTTGGCAGCATTGTCGACCAGGTTAATGGTGACGTTGCCCAGTGCAGACACCACGGTGATCGGCTCGGTGCTGACGAAGTTCAACAAGTTACCGTCAAGGTTAATGTTGCCCGCGCCAATGGCCGTAGCGTTGTAAACCAAATTAAGGAAGTTGCCCCCGGTGAACAACACGCTGTCGCCAGGTGTCGTCGGATATACCGGGTTGCCGCCATCGAAGTTCAGGGTGTTGGTCACCGTGCCGCCGGTTTCGTCAACAATCAACTGATCATTGCCGTCGAGGCCGTTGAAGTTGATCGGGTTGAAGGTATTCGCCGGCACATCCAGTACGGTAACGGGCGCTCCGCCGTTGGTGCTGATAGTGACCACGACGTTGGCGCCATTGCGTAAAATGCGGAAGACATCGTTCTGGTTAGTGCCGTTGATCGTGAAAGCGAAGGCACCGTTGATGGCGTTCACGCCTTGAATATTGACCAGAGTCACCGTAGCTCGATTGCCGAACGTGGCGGTGTAGCTGTTTGGTCCGTTATACGTCAACACCGGGTTGGTCACCCCTGTCAGGTCGAAGGTAGCGGTATTGACTTCAGCAGCCCCGCCGCCATTGACGTTGAAAGGAATGACACCAGAAGGAGTAATATTGAACTGATCGTTGTTAGCGCCGCCGTTGACGCCAATCAGAGTGTTCGTGTTGGTGAAGACCATCGGCAAGGCACCAACACCGGTCACCTGCCCGGAAGTAGAGTTGAGGGCAAGAACATCGGCACTCACGCCAGCCAGGTAGGTAAAGGCACTGGAGTTATTGATCTGAATCTGGCTTGCGGCGATGTATTCCTGAATGATGATGTTTGTTGACCCGATAACCACTGAACCCGAAGAATAGGTGTTGCCATCCAGGCCAACAGTGGTCGTGGCAGTAGGGGTAAAGCTGCCCGCCAGCCCCGCACCCTGTACCAGTAGGGCACTGTTACCAGGCATTCCTCTGAGCGTAACATTGGCAGCCAAAGCGCCATCGATCTCAAAAAGATCGTCTCCCGTCGCGCCTTCTACCAAAATGCCGTTATTGGTGGAAATAGGGTAGTTGAAGCTTGAGATCAGGACGGTGCGAGCAGTGTCGCTGTAAGCTTGCACCAGGACATTGGCAGTTCCGGCACCCGTGCTGGTAATGGTGATATGATCATTGGCGCCGGTGCCGGTGACGTAGGCAGCGAAGCCCGCCGCAAGACCAAGATTGCTGTTGTTACTTAAGCGGTCGTAGTTGTTCACAGTCACCGGGGCTCCGGAGACGGTCGGGAGCGGGAAGCGGGTGAAGATGTTGAAGTTCCGTAGCGCAACACCCTGGCTTCCGCCCTGGCGGATGACATCGGTCTGGGTTAAGAGGTTGTTGTTGCCGGCCGTGGGCGAAGTATGTTCAAGGCCGAAGTCGTGGGCCGCTTCGTGGGCGACATCGTGTGCCAGGCTCGTGTCCATTTGCGCAGCCGTCAGGCCATTGATGACAGTGTTAGCGAAGACCAGTTCGCTGTCGTCGTTGGAGTTGTTGCCTGCGATGTCAATGCCCCGTGAGATGCCATTGAGCCCCAAAAACGCGCCGACTTCCTGGCCGATGGTAGTATCGGTGATGACGCAGCAGAAGACGTAGCAGTCCCGCTCGCCATCAGTGTTCGACCCAGCCTGTAAGGTGGAAATGATTCCGTTGCGGTAGGTAGTGCTATTCGTCGTGTCTAGCGCGGGGGCCAAGGCGACGTTCACATCAAAGGCGGCGTAATAGCGTTGGGTGAGTTGTAGGACGGCGTTCTTCAGGTCGGTGTAGTCCTGAGCGTTGTTCGTTCCATCGCCGTTGTAGTCGGGGAAAATAGCGCCGCTCAACGCGGTGATTCGGAGATTGTCTGTGCCCGTCAGGCCCTGTGCTACAAGATCAGGTCCCTGGATACCGCCCGCTCCGAAGGTTCCCCTGAGTTGGTTGACGGTCAAGTTGAACCCGCCCGCTGGAATGTTATCACCAAAATCTACATAGAGGTTGGCGGTAGGCACCGTTCGATCTTCCAAGGTCTCAAAGACAGGCTTCCAGCGCCGACTCAACGTCTTCACAGGTTGATTCTTGATCTTCCGACGATTGCGCAGGCCGAACATGGGGTGACTCCAAGATGATGAGCGAGTGCGGTTCAAGATAGATAGAATGTCGCTGACTAGGGTACTAGCGTAAACTTTGACGCCACTATGTCAACGGTTTTATCGTAATTCTAGTCTCTGTCAGGAATTACTACTGTCGTTAAAATCGATAAGAGTTGCCTGAGGATGACCATTGGATGCCATCGGGATACCAATTAATAGGAACCATTTTGTCACAAACGACCGCATCTACCATGCACTTTATTATGTTCTTACTTGTAGCCCGGCGCAATCCCAGGTAGCTGGTCGTCAGCCGGGGATTAACCTCCAGAACGACGTCTTCTTCACCATTTTCATTTTTACCGAGAACCGCATCGATACTGACGTATCCCTGTAAACCCTTGATCCTAGGCAGAGCTAGCCGGGCCAATTGATGCACTCGATCGCAGTCCGCTCTCTCACCAAGAAACGATCCTCCGAGGTAGCTGAATTGGCCATCGGCGCTGATCGATTGCATAGTCGGCCAAAGCGGGGCGATCTCTCCCCCCGGACTGATCAACGTCGACAAACTCACTGGCATTCCAACAACATATCGCTGCACCATATGATCCGCCGGCACCATATCGCCCGGCTGCCACCAACCCAGCCCCAGCGACCCGGCACCCCAGCGATGTTTCTTCACATACGCACCCGCCTCGCTGGGTAACTGAGGAGGCAACCATGTATCAGGGGTCGGCACCTCTGTTCTTCGCCAGTGGCTATAGAGTTCCCACTTGTCCGCGGTCAGTCGAATCGCCTCAGGCAATGGCCCCAGCAACTTGCATCCCTGTTCTTGCACTTGACGTGCAAGGTGTTCCAGGATGCCATCGAACTCAGGGGCGATGATCAGGGCGTAGTCGGCCTGTCCGAAATAGTGCTGAGTGCTGAGTCCTGAGTCCTGAGTGGAGGGAAGTGTAAGAACCTCGATATCAGGTTCCAATTTCCTGGCGTCTTCAACCACAGCTTCAAACATCGCCCGGCCTTCACGCCGCACCGAGTCGGGCAACGGTACCGAGGTGGGCTGAGCGGTAGCATATTCGTAGATGAACAGGCGCATCGCGGCTTCTGACCTTGAGAACTCATGTCATACCGGGTAGGCTAATTACATGAGCAAAGTCATTGAATTGCAACCTGTCACCTGGGAAAGGATGATCCGAGCTGTGGAGAAAGTGCGTGAACGACTGCTCCGTGCTACTGGAGCGTTGGAACAAGCTGGCATTCCTTACGCTGTGATCGGTGGCAATGCCGTTGCTGCATGGGTATCAAGAGTAGATGAATCAGCTGTACGCAATACTGCCGATGTCGATCTGCTGGTTAATCGAAGTGATCTACCTGCTGTAACACTTGCGTTAGAGAAAGCAGGTTTCCGTTATCGTCATGGAGCTGGCATTCATATGTTCCTCGATGGCCCACACGCCAAGGCTCGGGATGGGGTGCATGTACTTTTTGCCGGAGAGAAAGTACGGCAAGAGTATGTTAGCGCCAGCCCAAATGTAACTGAAGCCGTTCCAGCCCCTCAAGCAAACTTCAAGCATCTTGACCTGGAACCTTTGATGCGGATGAAACTCAACTCGTTTCGTGACAAGGATCGCACCCACCTTCGCGATTTCATAGAAGTGGGACTGGTAGATCATACATGGCCGGCCCGATTCGATCCGATCTTAGGCGCACGCCTGCAGGAACTTCTCGACGACCCTGAAGGCTAATCTAAGCACTCATCGAACCCCCCGCCAGCCACCCGGTGCTGAACGCCGCCTGGAAGTTGTACCCACCAATGGGGCCATCGATATCAAGCACTTCGCCGGCCAGCCAGAGGTTGGGGATGATCTTACTCCTCAGCGTGCTGGAATCGACCTCTTTCAAACTTACCCCCCCGGCTGTTACCTCTGCTTTCGGAAACCCAGTCGTTCCATGAATGGGCAGTTCGGTCTGCTTGATCCCTTTGATCACGTTCAATCGCTCCGCTTTGCTGAACTCCGAGAGTTTGCGATCCGCCGCTACTTTGGCCACGTTCAGAATCGCCTCTACCAGTCGATGAGGAAGGCGTTGACCTAGAATCGTAGCTACCTGCCGTTTGCCGTTCTCCATGGTCTGTTCCAGTAACCACGTCGTCAACTCAGCTTCACTCACTCCGGGCAGCCAGTCGCAGCGCAGCCTCAGTTGATCAGGCTGGGGATGACCTGTGAAAGCCCGACTGACATTCAGCACCGCCGGGCCGGAACCACCGATGTGGGTGAACAAGAACGATGACTGTGATCGATGCAGTACCTGTTGCTTACCCATTGGTTTGGAAAGATCGATCACCGCCACATCGGCTTCCGGTATGGTGATACCCGCCAGCGCATTGGCCCACGGTACTTGCCAGGTGAGTGGCACCAGGGCAGGGCGGGGTGGCACGATGGTGTGCCCCAGTTCCGCCATCCATCGGTAGGCGTCGCCGGTCGTACCGCAGCCTGGGTACGATTGCCCGCCGGTGGTCACCATCAATCGCTCTGTCGTTAACGATCGTGACTGCGTATGAACTGTCCACTGCCCGGAAGTGCTGTCTCGTTCCAATCTCTGCACCGCTTCCCGTAACTGTAACTGTGCCCCGCTCCGCATCAACCGATAAACGAACGCCTTTTGGATATCAACCGCGCTATCGCTGGCTGGGAAGATCTTCCCCGTCGATTCAGTCTTCAGTTCAATCCCTTCCGCTTCGACATAGCCGGTCAGATCGCTAGGCCCAAACGCTGCTAGCACGACTGTAGAAAGTTCGCCTGTTGCTTCTCAAAGACCGAGAGAATGCCCCTGCGATCGGTCGCATGGGTCAAATTGCACCGGGTGCCGCCCGACATGAGAATCTTGATGCCAGGCTTCGGCCCCTTCTCCAGAAGCAAGGTACGAAGCCCCCCCTCAGCCGCCCGGGTCGCCGCGATGAGCCCAGCAGCTCCTGCCCCGATAATAATAACATCCCAATCCATGCACCTGTTCCGATTCTGGCTCCTGGCTTCTGGCTCCTGACTACTCTCATGTCTCATCGTAGCATAAGAACAACGATCTGATCATCCACACTGGCTGAACCGTGACGGAATCTCTTCAACCCTGGCACCAAAGACACTTCGCCCTGCTTTGTCTGGGTGTGATGCTTCTCGGCCAATGGACATGCTGGCGATTTTTACCCCACACTGATACAAATTGGCAGACCAACGATGTCAAAGATCATTTGATCACAGATTCAAAGCCCGATGCACTTATCCTTGACCCATCTAAACCTATTACTGCCCGGATAAGCCCCTCGCCGATATCGTTTGCATCCTTGGTTTTCGATGGACGAGGAATGCAGTATGTCAAACTTACCATTAAAATCGAAGGCAACAATAACGCCAACCAATGGAGCTTGCAATTCACCTCCAGCAGCATCCCCTATTTTGATGACGATATTATTCACTCTCAATCGCAACGGCCTTTGATTGACATCAAAGGCAACGTCACCGAACTTACCTGGCAGCTTCCCGATCCTGCTGAGAAGTTCCGCATCCTGATCCCCAAAGATACCCGCTTTACTGTCGAAAAGCTGCTCCTGGCCGGGCGACTTAACGACGGCTGGCATGTTTGGCGGCAAGTCATCGTCATCTGCTGCTTCGCTTTGAATCTCTCCTTGTTCATCACCTGGCTGGCGCAACATCTCGCACTCCTTCGTCGTCTTTGCTCACAGCCTGCGTTTATCAGCACCCTGCTCCTCGGGCTGCATGGCATTCTGATGATCTGGCTGCTGCCACCCTTCCAGGGCGCTGATGAAAATCGCCATTGGAAACAGGCGGTGAAACTGTTCCGCAATGATGGCCAGCCGGGCTCCATCCTCTTTCGTCTGCCAGTTATTCTTGACGCTGAATCGCCTCGCTGGAGGTCGGAAGTTCCATTCCATGGGACCAACCTCCATGCCATGCCGGAAATAGCTCGAGAACTCGCGGAGAATGCAGGTGTCGGCTACGTCAAGCATTGGGGCTACCCCATCGTTGGGCTGGTTTCCCTTCTCTTCCCACCAGTACACACCCTGAACGAAGCATTGATCTTCTACTACACCTGCCGGGTCATTGCTCTGGTCATCCTGCTGGCAATCGTCCTGTGCCTTTGGCGATGGGGCCTGGGTTCATGGACGCTGGTCGCCTTCCTCTCCTTCCCCCTCGTCATGCAACAGTGCACGGTAGTTTCTACCGATACTGTACTCAACCTCGGCACCTTGCTGGCTGTACTACTCTTCAAACGACATCAACTCGTCAACACCAATGCAAGTTGGCTCGCGCTCTTTCTGGTCTGCTGCCTAGTGGTTATCACCAAGCCTCCCATTTACCTTCCGATCCTACTCCTGCCCGCCTGGTTCCTGCCCTGGTCGAAAGCGTTTCGCCCCGCAGTATGGATTCCTTCGTTACTGGGCGTTATCGTCCTGGGTACCGTCGGCTTCTGGTACCTCTGGCGGATCGTCGATGGTGAGGGCATCGCCCTGGGCGAACAGGCACGCAAACAACTGTATCATGTTTTCACCGGCCCGGGTTTCGTTCAATTCTTTCACGCCTCAATGGAGTATCCTCACCGGTTCCTCAACCCTTCTTACTGGTGGGGGCCGCTCGGCTGGCTCGATACGAACCTGTCCGAACTGCATGTGGCCTTGCTCTGGGTCAGTTTGATCATTGCTTTCAGCCTCGATGTCGTTCGATGGGTCAACTGGATGATCGTGAGAGGGTTTACCTCTCTCTGGAACTTGATCGAGCCTATCGTCGTTTGTCTTTTGAATCTGCTTTTCGTCTGGTGGAGCCTGGCCCTGGTGATGTACCTGACCATCACTCCCTACCAATGCGACAGCATCGTCGGTATGCAGGTGCGCGGACATGATTCCCGTCGCCCGTTGTTCTTCGCCTGGCCGGCCACGTTGCTGCCACAGTCCAATCAAACCGTGAAGCCTCGTTACCTCTGGGCTGTTGTTCTGCTGCTTGTCCTGGGCATCGCTCGTGCCATCCTCCTGGCTGGCGATCTACAACACCGATACTGGGGATAGGCAAATTCGTCTTGTCTTGGCGTTCCTTCGCGTCTTGGCGGTTGATGTATTTGAACCGCCAAGACGCCATGAGCCGCCAAGGAATCATGGCCAATACGACATTCAATGCTACACATTCTCATCATTGATAGTTAAGAAACGCCCTGATTTCAGCCATAGCTCGCACACCAAGCTCGCTCTCGACTGCAACATCCCTGCGACATGCAGCCCTTTGTAGAGAGACCATCTACACAAGGAGTCTGCTATGTCTGCCAATTCAACCGCCACGAACGAACTCAATGTCCAACCCTACCAGGACGCTTGCCAGGGTCACATCAAGCGTAAGGAACTACTCTGCAAGATCGAAACGAAGATCGCGTCCATGGAAGACGTACCAGTATCACTGCTCTCCCTCTATCGTGGCTTACTGCGAGACTTCGAGGCCAGCAGCTACAAATTGATGGCAATGCAACCATCGACAAAAGAGAACACTCCTGGAAAGGAGAAGCCCTCAACGGCACAGTTAGAGCGTGAGATCAAGGAAGAAATGAAGCAATGGCGTAACATCGAGGCGAATCAACCTTCGCCGCCAGTCAAGGAAACGCCCAAGGTCCCGCTCATGCCGCTCGACAAATCCACTCTAAGGAAGATGTCCGTCGCCAGTATGTTCTTCTTCGCCATGTGCCTGACACTGCTAGCAGGCTGCGCTCGGTGCCTACCCCGCACGCTTCTCGTCGTTCAGAGCGTTCAGCCGGTTGTAGAGCGTCTTCAAGCTGATACCCAGTTCGTTGGCAGCGGCGGGCTTGTTTCCCTGATGCTTGTTGAGCACCGAAAGGATATGCTGCATTTCGACATCCTTGAGCGAACGATCTCCGCCGTGCTGCAGGAGCCACTCCAGCCCGGGCTGATCCCATCGGCACCGTATCTGATACCCCGGCGACAGCCTTCACATAGTAAGGCAGATGTTCCGCTTGAATCGGACTGCCCCCGGCGATGATGTACGCATGCTCCATCGCATTGGCGAGTTCACGCACATTGCCTGGCCAATCGTGTTCAAGCAAGGCATCAATTGCTTCGGCGGTCAGCATGTTCTTGGCGAAGGCCAGATCACGCCGTGCTGCACGAGCCAGCAGGTGCCGGGCCAAGTCGGGGATGTCGGAACGACGATCCCGCAGTGAGGGCAGCTTCACTTCAAAGGTATTCACCCGGAAGAAGAGGTCTTCCCGGAAGGTATCGGCTTTGACCATGTCCCTCAGATCACGATTGGTCGCACAAATGACGCGCACATCGGACTTGAACGGTTCAGTCTCACCCACTCGTCGTATCTCACGAGCTTCCAGGAAGTGCAGCAGTTTGACCTGAATGTTCTTGTTGAGTTCACCCAGTTCATCAAGGAACAGCGTGCCGCCGTTGGCGACTTCAAAAAGTCCCTTATGTTCACGATCAGCCCCGGTGAAGGCACCCTTACGATGGCCGAAGAGTTCGCTCTCCGCCAGTTGTTCAGAAAGGGCACCGCAGTTGACCGGGATGAAGGGCTTATCTGCTCGCAGGCTCTGCTGCACGACGGTACGAGCCACCAGTTCCTTACCGGTGCCTGTTTCGCCGAGGATCATCACCGTGCTTTCGGTCGGAGCGATCCTGCTGATCAGCTTGTTCACCGCCTGCATCGGCGGCGAATCACCAATCAGAATGGACGGCCCCTCAGCCGCCTTCACACGGCGTTCCAGGGCGATAGTCTTGTTGACCAAGTCACGCTTCTCCGCGATCCGGCGCAGCAGGCCTTCCAGATCAGCGAGTCGGCATGGCTTAGTCAGGTAGTCGAAAGCCCCCAGTCGCACCGCCTGCACAGCGGTATCGACACTGGCATAGCCGGTGAGCAGCACTACTTCGGTGGAGGGGCTGAGGTGTTTGATTTGTTCAAGGACATCGATGCCCGTCTTGTTGGGCATCTTGATATCGAGCAGAGCCACATCAAACGGCCCCTTTTCCAGAGCTTTGATAGCAGCCATCCCATCCGGACAGATCGTCACCTCGTGCCCCAGACTGGGCAGCTCCGTGCGCATGAACTCCCGCAACGATGGTTCATCGTCGGCGAAGAGAATGCGAAGACCTTTGTTCGTAGCCATAGTCAATCCTTACCGTGTCCGGCCATAGCGCGGGTGTGATGACAGGGATGCCTGATTTCGTCAAGAGGAGTTAGGGTTTCTGTTTCGTTAATGCCCCCGATAGGGGTCACAGCTATTAGCCGGTAGTAAAGCAAAAGGACACCCCAGACCTATCATTTCTCAACCACGCTGAAGCGGCGTGTAAGCGGTTGCCCTTGTGAGTCAACTTCACTCACCGTAAAGTCAAGCCAGGTTTGTTTGCCTTCAGCTTCGCCCGCCAGTCGGATCGACATCTTCTTGTTTAACTCAATCCTGCCTCTACGCTTCACATGAATTCCTGACTGAATGAGAAGATCATCTTTCTTAACTTGAACACTGCGATCCTCAGCAGACAATTGAATAGTGCATGACTTTTCGTCATGCATTTTGGGAATAATTGTGATAATGAAGCCGCTAGGCTCAAACTCAACTGGTTTAGTTAGAGGTACCGGTTCTTCGCCGCCTACAATGAACCTTGCAGGTCTGCCGCTCAAAGCCGATAACACAGGACTAGTAAGTACGCTGGTTACCCCCTTAACATTGCCGTTAAGGCTTTCTGTTTGATACAAACATACGTCGATCTGATAGACCTTTTGCTCAACTGGATTATCAACTACATGTGAGTTGGGTGCCACGATCATGCACAAACACACCAGCGATGACATCAACATGACATTTCTCCTGTATGGCTGTAAGCTGTCAGCCGTTAGCTGTCAGCTTCTTAAGCCGCCTTCTTCAATACCGTCGCCACCGGGTCTTCCTGCGGAGCAGTCTCAGCCTGCCGCAATGGAATCCGTAGCGTGAACGTGCTCCCCTGGTTCGGCCCAGGGCTGGTGGCTTCGATTTCGCCACCATGTTGATTGATAATGCGGTGGCTGATGCTCAAGCCCAGCCCCGTGCCTTTGCCAGTCTTACTGCGGGTGAAGAACGGCTCGAACAAATTATCGAGCACTTCCTGCGTCATGCCGCAGCCGGTATCGGTGAAGGAAAGCAAGGCGTTGTCGTGAACGACATTCAACCGGATCGTCAGCAACCCGCCTGCATCCATGCTTTCCAAAGCGTTGACAATCATGTTCAAAATGACCGACTTGATCTCAGGTGCAGAGAGCAGCAAGTGTGGCCGCTGCTGCACTTCGAAGACAATCCGCTTCTCCTGATGATTAGGCAGATGCTGCACCATCTCCAGCACACCCTGCACCAACTCAGCCAAGTCAGACATCTGCTTGGGCCTGTCGCCCATGCGGCTGAACTCGAGAAGCTTCTGGGTAATCTCCTTGCAGCGGAAGGCTTCCTGCTGAATCATCATCACATAGCGATTAATGAGCGGTACATCGGGATTGCCCGTCTGCTGATCAAGAATACCCTTGAGCCGGCGTTCCAAGGCCTCGCCACAGAAGCTGATGCTCGCCAGCGGGTTATTAATCTCATGCGCTACGCCAGCTGCGAGGAACCCCACGCCCGCCAGCCGTTCGCTCCGCACCAGTTGCTTGCTGCGTTCCTGTACCTGGTGCTCAAGATCGTGATAAATGCCTTGCAATCGATCTGACATATCATTGAAGGCAGTCGCCAGATCCTGCATCTCATCATTGCTGCTGATCTGCACGTGCCCCGTGAACTTGCCCGCCGCCATCTGAGTGATCTTGGCATGCAGTTCTCGAATGGGATTAGCGATCCAGCCATACATCACGCGGGCCATGATCAACATCAGCACAAACCCGCCGATACTAATCCCCAACACCAGTTGCCGTGTCTGGCGATAGCTGCTTTCTGCGGCGACGATGAGCGTACGAACATCAGAATCGATGACGTTACTCAGTTCCACAGTCCGACGTTTGAGTTGATCGGCGATAGGCTGCCAGCCTGAATTGATCTTACTGTCACCCACGATGAGATCGTCAGCCTGGATGCTCTGCTTGAGCTCCTTCACCTTGGCACGAATCATCGCCAGATAGGCAGTTTCCTCCTGCCCGATGCGTCGATCGGGGCAGGCTTTCTGTGTCTGAAACAGGAACTGTTCATAATGGTCGGCGGCATCGGTGAGGCGTTTAGCCAGGTCTTCCTGCTGACTGGGGCTGGCGACAGTGTTCGCCCCTAGCTCTTTCAGCCAATTGGGAATGACATCCTGCAACTTGGTGGCTGCCGCCTGTTCGCTTTGTCTGCTGTCAATGCTCTTGACCGTGATGCGATGAGCGGAGAGTGCGTGCAGCATCGCTCCGAGCAGAATCAGCATCGGAATGCCGATCAGCACGAGGCCAAACAACAATTTCAGACGAATGCGCAGGCGCAACGCCACGGTTCCCCCGTCTTCCTTGACGAACCCCCGGAACCCCGACAGCGACTTCCCTGCCGCCGGTGACTTTGTAACTATTACCAAATGATTGAAAACGATGCTAGCCCGATTTGCCAGGGGCTGCTTCAGGAACCACAATACTGGTCTGCGACGGCTCAGGAGCGCAGCGCAGCAGCCAGTCTTCGAGAATGATGTGCGAAACAAAAGGCGCTCGAAGCAGAGCGGTGCTCTGTGCCATCAGCCTGGTGAGCCAGGGTCGGCGAATAATGGGCCGCATAGCTCGTAGCCCCAGCCCACTCCATGTTCGCTCATTCGATTGGCCTGCCACGTTATCGCTGATGCGTTTGAAGGTAGCGGGGATCAGGTTCGGATCAGGCCCCACATGCACCACATTCTCGACACCGGAGGCCAGTGTCTGATAGACCATATCCCACAATTTCATGGGGTGATCGACCCATTGCTGCATCAGGTATCTGCTATTATTCTCGGTGAAGCTGAGCTTGCCGGTGACGCTGCTGATGAGAGGCACGCTGGGTTTCACCAGTCCGCCGGGCGAGTTTTGAAAGATGACCGCTGAGCGGTTCGGAATGTTTCGCTGCCAGACGATCGGCGTATGCAAGGGCGGCCAGCGATGCGGGTTGGCACGCAGATGCACTTTATCGTTGAGCTTCTCTTTCATCTGCTCTTTAAAGCGGTTCAGCGTATCGTTCTGAGCCAGGAGTAGCAGACTGTTCGGCGAAAGATACGTCGAGGGCGAGATGATCCCCTTGCCTTCGATGCCGATTTCGGTGCAAAGACGCTTCACCGCTTCGAGATCAAGCTCCGGGCCACGGGAAAAGAGAATACCCATCGTGACGTTGTGCGACAGTTCCACACTGTCCGCAGCCATGGCCAGCAGCGGTCGAAGGATGTTCTCAACGGAATAAAGCCCCGTCGCATGCAATGCCGTCGGCTCGCCCAGACTGTAACCAAAAGCGACCTTAGCCGACTTGAAGGGAATCTCGAAGTATTTATTGAGCAGGTCGATCTGCACCAGCGACATGGTGACGATCAGAACGATATCTTCCGTGTAGGTAGAGAGGTCGCAGGTTTCCTTCCGTGCTCTGACCCTTTCCACGAGATCCATGGGATTGTGCGAAAGATCACTGCCCATTACCGAGGCTTCTCGTAAAGCCTGTTCGACTTCTGCACCATAGAGCGGATGCTGCAGCAGCTCAGCCGAGCGGCCCAGATTGGTCGTGTTGTAGCCACGAAAGGTGAAGGCGGAATTGGCGATCCTGGAGCGGAACTGTGCCGGATCGAGCATATCCATGTTCCTGCTGAAGTGAAGTCATTCCAGACAGCAAGGCAATAGTACACCAAATCGACTTGTGAAAACAAGCGATCTGGCTCCCTGGATATGGGAAACCAATCGAGCGTTTTTATTCCAAAGAAATGATCAATACGTAATCAAACTGAACCGAGGGTATTCCAAAAGCTTCTTAGCACCTTCGAGAAAAGCTAACTCGATGAGAAAGGCACAGCCGACGACCTTTCCCTGTGATTGCTCAATCAGCTTGCACGCCGCCTGCATGGTGCCGCCGGTCGCCAGCACATCATCCACCAGCAGCACGTGATCGCCCGGCTTGAAGGCATCCACATGCATGTGCAGCGATGCTGAACCATATTCCAAATCGTAGCTGAACGATTTGGTAGCGTAGGGCAGCTTGCCAGGCTTCCGTAGCGGAATCAATGGCTTCTTCAGCAGATAGGCCAGCGGTGCTGCCAGCAGAAACCCACGAGCTTCAGCGGCAGCGATGGCATCGACCCGGACACCCTTGTACTTGTCCGCCATCTGTTCAATGGCGACTCGAGAACGCCTCCGGGGAGGAGAGCAGGGGGGTAATATCCTTAAACATGATGCCCGGCTTGGGGAAGTCAGCCACATCACGAACGTACTTCTTCAGATCCACGCCAATTCTCCTGCCAGGCTCCGTAACATATCCGAAGTAAAGCCTAGCAAGCCCGGAGAGCATTGCAACCATGACTTACCAAATACGTTTAGCCACCGTGGCCGATGCCGAGATTGTCGCTGACTTCAACAGCCGGTTGGCAATCGAGAGCGAAGGCAAGACATTGGATCAATCCAAGCTGCTGCCCGGCGTCAAAGCCCTGTTACAAGATGAGCATAAAGGCATCTACCATCTGGCCTGCGATGCGAACGGCCAGCCCATCGGCCAGGTGATGTACACCTACGAATGGAGCGATTGGCGCAACGGCTGGTTCTGGTGGATACAGAGCGTGTATGTAGTCGCTGAGCACCGGGGCAAGGGAGTCTTCAAGCAGGTGTTTCAACATCTTCAGCATCGGGCTAAGACCCAGGGCAATGTCATTGGTTTTCGATTGTATGTGGAAGAGCAGAATACCCGAGCTCACGAAGTCTATGCACGATCAGGCTTCGAGAAGGCGGGGTACTTTGTGCTGGAGCAGTTGCTAACTTAGGAAGGCATGAAACTGAAAAGTGGCAGGGGTCAACGGTACTCCGTTGCCCCCTGCGGAACGTGCAGCACCTTCGACAGCATGCAGGGGGCAGTTGAGTACAACTGACCCCTGCCACGGATTTATTCAAACGTCAATTACCCCGGCACCACCTCAAACAACTCAATCGCCGGCTGCAAATCACAGTACAGAATCCCCAAACGGCCATAAGAGTGTTGATCGCTCGAAAAGCCGGGCCACGCTTTCATCGCACTACCAGGCTCGATCTTCAGATATTGCGTCACTTCAATATGCCGTAGAACATCATGAGAAATCAACACATGTCCCAGCGGAGTATCTTCTCGCAGGATGCCAGCCTGCACTTCGGGGTCAAGCATCGAAAGATGAATCCTTACGATACCGCCCTGCACAACCTTTTGGGTTCGTTTCGATAGCAACAATATCTGCCTCGAATACCAGTTCTCGGTCCGGTGACTTTGCAACACCCTGACCGCTACCTTGCAATCGTGGAAGGCCTCCATTGACGTTGTCATGTGCCGATCATGCACCAGCAACTGATGAAACGGTTCCGGCACTTCGCTCTCGTGGACGAAATGATAAGGGGGAACCATCACCGGTGTAGACAAACTGGCGGAGCGCGTTCAAGGGTAGGGCTGGCCATAGAGAGTCATTATAGATGTCGAAATGAAAGAATCGTGATTCCTCTGCTCGGGATCCCCATCACAGTCATTCCTTCTACTATCAAAGCCAATTCGCATGGGGGCGATAACATAACCAACACCCATCAAGCAGCCAGTTCGGGAGACTGACGATGCCACAACAATCACGCCAGGGGACAAGTAACTCCGTTGTTGTTACTGTGCTGCTTCTTGTGATCCTGGCGGCTTTCGCTGTGTGGTATACTTGGGAAAGATCGACACCCCGACGTATGCCGACCGCCACCATTTCATTGGTGCCCACAACCACAAGCATCAGCATTGGCAAGTGAAGTTCAGGTCTTCCGCCGCTGCCAGTGAAGCCAATTCGGATGAAGGCGATAAGATAAACAATAACCATTCAAGGAGTCTCATCCATGCGATTACTTGCTATCTGTCTGGCTGCTGTGGCTCTGCTGCTTTGCACTGAAACGGCCAAGGCTCAATACTACAGCCCCTACGTCGTTCCAGGACAGGTTTTCTACAACGGCATTCCCGGCTACTACACCACCAATGGTTATGGCCAATCGGTCTGGGTGCCGAATCCCTACTACGGCACCTACCCCACTCCTGCCGTTCCCTACGTTGTGCCGGGCATCACAGCTTATTATCCCTACGGTTACTATCGGCCCTATCGCCGACTCTTCGGCGGCCGCTACTATCGCTAAGTGAACAACTGGCGACGTACGGTGTCTGATCCTATAGTGAAGTGAACGCACGAGTGGCGGAATTGGCAGACGCGCGGGATTTAGGTTCCCGTACCGCAAGGTGTGTGGGTTCAAGTCCCTCCTCGTGCATTGGACTGGATATCAATTGACTTGTACTTGACGCCAGGAAGTGGCAATGGCATAGTGTCGGCCGATCTGTTAGATCGGGTGGAATGATGCCTGAATTTGCTGGGATGGAAGACTGCAACACGATCATCGAAGCGGAGGGTGCGGCCAGCTTGTTGGCTTACTGGATTGATTCGGGGCCTTACCTCATACTGATAGGCAACATTCCGGTGGGGGCGTTCGGGCTTAACCTGACCGATGATTCCATCACCAGGCCCAGCGATACGCAACAACTCCTCGATGCCCATGCGTATGATGTGGCGCTGATTGCCTTCGAGATGATCCGTGCCAGGTTGAGCGAGAGCAACGACCCAGCCAGGCTCCGGGAAATGGCCAGGGCTGCGTGCCGACATGCCAGGCTACGGTTTCTGACGACGCAGCGGATGAATGCGGTGATGAGCAAGAGCGGGCCGCCGCGGCGGTAGGGGATTGTTTGGCTGCGTATCATTTATTAGCCTAATTGGGCTGTGCCACTGTGTGACAGCGCCATGTACCTTGAACCATATCACTGGACAGTCATCTCGCTGTCACACAGTGGAAGGGTGCAATCGCTGGAAGCACTGCGTGGCGAGTACACCACGCAGTGGCACGGTTCTTGAGGCATGCGCAGTGCTACCTTGCCATACTTGGCATCAAGTTTTTTGCAATACTTCCAGCCGTTCCTGAACTAAACTACGGAGATGGGGTACTACTTCGGCAGACGAAACCGCTGGCGACAATACAAGAGGAAGACTTCCTGTGGCGTGCCACATATCCGAAAACCGAAGAAAGTGACTGTTGATCGATTCGCTGTATGCACCACCTACGGTGGAATTGACGAAGACATCAAACAAGTCTTTTTTTGCATGGCTCCAAACATCCTCAGCCAAATTTTCAAGGATTATAAAGCCCAGCATGGCGAGAAGAAAGCTGAATACGCTCGTAGAGCTTACACCTCCTGGAAATCAGGCGAAGTTAAGATGACAGGTCAGATATGTGAACGCCTTCTAAACATCGTTCCGTCTTATCTCGATTTTGCGACCAAATACGATCTGCTTGGCAAGCTTTGGCGTAAGCAGAATAACACACTTTTTACTATTACCCTAAATCCCTACTACGGCATTGAATCTGCTGTTGCAATACTCAACCAGTCATTTGCAAATTTAAAAGGTTCGAATATCCCTGATGCTGTCCTAGCAAGGCTTGACTGGCTTTCAGATGGTGACGGGGTTGCTGCCCAAGCTCTTTATGGCGAAATGCTCGAACGCGAATTCGTACTGACACAAGAAAACCTTCACCATGAAATCAGCACAATGTTCAAGCTCTACCAGGATGTACCAACAACACTCCGGGTGACTGCCACTCAATCCTTGCAAGTACCTGGCGGAAAGGTTTTAATAACTCTATCCCCTAACTACAACAAATACCCTCCTGGTTGGATTCCTCCCATGTCTACTGAGCAACCGAAGCAGCCTGGTGATGCACTACAGAAGGTAAATCAAGAGCTTGCACCACCAATTCAGAACACAAATGATTTACTCGGCGAAGCTCTAAAGCGGATGACGCCAGAGAAACAATCTGAGGTGCTGGGTAAAGCAGCTGATGAAGCTCTGAGGCTTCAAGTTAAGGGCAGCTGAGAACAAGATCGACCTTGATATTCTGAATGAAAAGATGGATCAAGCTGCTCGATTCGCAAGGGAAGTGGCTAGTAATCCTGCTGCTCATGCGAAGCTTGAATCGGAACATAAGTCAAAGCAGGGTGACACACGGATCACTGTGCAGACTAAGCCCGAGAAGCCGATTGTAATCGAACAGAAAAAGCTTTGTTTTGTTGCTACAGTATGCTTTGGTGACATTGAACATCCCACAGTTGAAAAGCTTCGGCAGTTCCGGGACAATGTGCTAGCCCAAAGCCCAGCTGGCCGGGCCTTTGTCTCTTGGTACTACGAGAATGGGCCATCGATTGCTAAAGGAGTTGAAAGATTCCCAGCATTAAAGCCTGTGATAAGATGGTTCCTTACTCTCGCCACTAAGAGGATTCGATAATGACAGAATCCCACTTTATCGCTCCTGAGCATCAAAAGATGTTTGATGATCTAATGAGCAGTGTCATTGATCAGGTGCAAGAGCACGGCTCTGACTCCGTCGCAAATAGTCTCGAAGAGTTAAGCACAGTTCTAAAAGAGAAACTAGTAGCAATTACAATAACTCCTGATGGTCAAGCATCTGAAGCCGCACTGCTAAAGATGACTGATGTCTTGGACGCTCAAGCGAAACATCTCAGGAATAACCCCACTCCCTCTAATGATTCTGAGTCTCTCCCTAATATTGGTTAGCTCAAGTGCCATAGTTTGCCGGTACGCCGGCCAGCCATTTTACGGTGACAGAATTATAAGGAATGGAATTGGACATGCCAGCAAACTCAGTCGAGCCGGTACTTTGATCACTGAAGCATAGTTAGTGGAGTACCACAAACTATGGCACCCAAATACACTCGATAACTCCTTACAGCAACTCTCCAATCGGTGTCGAGTCATCCAGCACCTTTATTGGCCGATTCAGGTGGTCGTAGATCGTCAAATCAGTGTCGATGCCCAGCACTTGATAGACGGTCGCATGGATATTGGACGGAGTGACGGGGCGTTCGGCGGGGCGCATGCCGAGGCGGTCGGTGGCACCGATGACGTGGCCGCCTTTGACGCCGCCGCCGCCCATGAGGCAGAACATGGCGTCGCCCCAGTGATCTCGGCCGGGGGTGCCCATGCTTCCCGGTGCGCCGCCGTTGCCGCCATCGTTCATTCTCGGCGTGCGGCTGAACTCGCCGCAGAGCATGACCAGCGTCGTATCGAGCATGCCCCGCTGATCGAGATCTTCAAACAGGGTGGCGACCGCTGAATCGACCTGGGGCAGCAGGCTTTCGTAGCCTTTCTTGAGATCCCAGTGGTGATCCCAGCCGCCGAAATGGACCGTCACGAAGGTGGTTCCTGCTTCGACCAGTCGGCGGGCGAGCAGGGTGCTCTGTCCCCAGTTGTGTCGGCCATAGCGGTCACGCAGCCGGGGGTCTTCCTGGTTCAGATCAAAGGCAGTTCGGGCGGCGGTGCCGGTGATGAACTCGTACGCTTCCTGAGTGAAGCGATCCAGCACGCCGGCTTGACCGGTGTTCTCGAACTGTCGTTGCGATTGATCGAAGTGGCTGACCAGCGTACGGCGATCTTCGAGCCGTTCCATCGTCAGGCCCTGGGCGAGGTTGAGATTCTGCACCTTGTAGCTCGGTGCGTTCGGGTCGCCGCCCGGCTGCATCGGGTTGAACTGATGCCCGAGGAAGTTCGCCCCGAAGTAGCCCGGCACCAGCCCAATGCTGGCTGCATATGGGACAGCAGCGTAGGCGGGCATGCCCTTGACCCGGGGGCCGACTTCCTTGGCTACGATGGAACCGAGGCTGGGGAACTTGCCGGCATTGTTCACTCCGTTGACGCCGAGGTCTTTGGTGGTCAGCATCCGGTGGCCGCCGGAGAAGTGGTCGCCCGAATCGACATGCAGCGAACGGATGATCGAGAACTTGTCCATCACCCGTGCCTGCTTGGGGAACAGTTCCGTGATCTGGATGCCCGGCACGTTGGTCTTGATCGGCTTCCACAGGCCACGGTACTCGATGGGTGCCTGCGGCTTCATGTCGTACATATCGAGGTGGCTGGGCCCGCCATCGAGCCAGATGAGAATGACGGAGGTGTACTTCTTGCCGCTGGGCTTGGTTTTTGACTGTTCCCGTGCCTGCAACAGTTGTGGCAAGCCCATGGTGGCCATGCCTGTCATTCCGAGTTGCAGGAAGCTTCGCCGGGAGAGGCCGTCGCAATAGCCCTGGGTTCTGCCGAGATCAAGTCGGAACATGGGTTCCATCCTTCGCAGTAGGTCGGTGGCAAGGGGAACGAGCTAAGAAGCAGGGTGGGAAACTGGCAGGAGAATGGTAGTTTACCTGATGGCTGGGGGAATTCCAAGGGTTATTGAGTTGGTTGGGGGAAAGTATCTGGTAGTGCTGCCAATTGCGCATCGCTCATTATCAGTATTGGGGTTATGTATGATTGTTAGCCCCTGATAAGGGGCGACCCGGTGGTAGCTGGCTGCGCAGCTGCCAGTTAAGCGGGAGTTGGAAGTCAGAGCCCCGTAGGGGCGATTGGAACGTGTGCACTATCCAATCGCCCCTACGGGGCTCTGATGTTTGCTTACTCCCTACTGGCAGCTAACGCTGCCAGCTACTGCCCGGTCGCCCCTTATCAGGGGCTTCAATCCGGAAGGAATGTCTTCGGACCCATTCGAGTACTGTTAGAAGAAGGAACGTAGCGCTCATGGCCAACTGCTCTATCCATCAGTTCACTTCGCTCGGCAGATATAGAATTAACCACGACGTAGCTGCCAGTTGTTTATGGACTTATTCTGATGCGTTTCTGCTGTCTGCTTGTTGCTACTTGTTGTCTGACATGGCCTATTGTGGCCAAGGATCAGCAACATTCACCGATTCTTCAAGTACGACATGAACCCGTTCAGCCCAAGCCCGGAGAAGTGGTGCTGCTGACGGCGAAGTTGGCGGCAGGCACCACCAAAGCCACGCTGAAGTTGCAGGCCGTCGCCCCGGGGAAGTATGTTCGTAAGAGCGATCCGAGTTACGAGAAGGACTGGATCGACCTGCCGATGCGTGATGATGGCAAGGAAGGTGATGTCATCGCCGCGGATGGGGTATTCACTGTTCGTGTTCCTGCCACCTTTCAACAGCATCGCTGGCTGTTACGGTATCGGATCGTGGCTATCGATGGTGAAGGAAAAACAGTCAATCTGCCCGCCGATGAAACTTGCCCCAACTACGCCTGGTGGTGCGATGCTGGCCCAGCGGCATGGAATGGTTCTCGCAGACCGGGCAAAACTCCCTCGACGACGTACTCTTCGGAGTTCCTCGGTACGTTGCAAACACTCCACCTGTTGGCAAAGTTAGAAGATGTAGAGAAGTCCCAATGGGATGGTAACGCCCATCGACAGAAGCAACAGGGGACGATTGTCTACCGAGGCATTGTTTATGATCACATTCAATTCAGCAACCGAGGGCAGGGGAGCGCTCACATCTCAGGCAAGAACAAGTGGAGCCTGAAGTTCAACCATGGTCATGATCTGCCGTTTGTCGATCATGATGGCGTGCCGTTCCCTGAGTTATGCAGCAGTTTGAATCTCAACCCCGGTGGCTCGACTCCACACCTGCCCGTGCATCGGGGCATCTCCGGTATGGATGAAGTATTGTCGATGCGGGCCTATCGCCTGGCCGGCGTTCCCAGTTCCCCGGCCACTTGGGTACAGTGGCGTGTCGTGGATCGTCCCGACGAGGTGAATGCCAAGGATCAGTATCAGGGCGACCTCTGGGGCCTGTACGTGGCTATGGGGGATATGAAACCGAAGCTGCTCTTTGATAGCAAACATCCTGATGGCCTGACCGTCAGCACACAAAGCGGCATCAAGCATACGCCACATGATATGACGGAAGGCCCCAAGCTCTGGGAGAAGTTCCTCGCCGGGATGCGATCCAACCCGAAGGAAGAGTGGTGGAGGGAGAACCTCGATCTGTCGGCTTACTACAGCTTCCACGCCATGAACCGGCTGCTGGGCAACGTCGATCTGCGGCCTGATGGCAACCATGGTTACTTTCGTCATGCTGATGGCCACTGGGCCCCCATTCCGTGGGACAACGACATGATGTTCGTTCCTCGTCAGCATCAGCCCGGTTACATCGAGGCGATTGGTTGCCTCAACCATCCGAAAATTGCTATCGAGTACCGTAACCGGGCGAGGGAAGTCCTCGACCTCTTCGCTGCTGATAAAAGCAAGAACGGCGGACAGATCGGACAACTGACCTCAGACCTGGGCGCGGCACTGACGCCTAAAGGTTACAAGGTCGATTGGCCCAGCCTCGATGCAGCCCTGTGGGATCAGCATCCCAGGATGAACCAGAAAGGAACCTACTTCGTCAACCCTACCGTCTCTGATCACTTTGGTGGGCAATGGAAGCGTACCCTGAGCAGCAATGACTTCGCAGGCTTCTGCAAGTACATTATCGACTTCTGCACCGACTCACGTCCCACCAAGAACTACGCCCCCAACGATGGCGACCAACGCGGCTATGGTTGGGGTTACCTGGCACACGAGGCGAAGGACGAGAAGATTCCCGGTACGCCGACGGTGGAACGACTGCCAGGCAAGCTTTATCAGTTCAAGGCGTCGGCCTTCGTCTCTTCTGTCGGCCATCAGCCTACAGTACTGGAATGGCGGGTCGGTCGCATCGCTCAGCGTGGGTGGTACGAACTGGCTGATCATTGGCGGAAAGAGGCGGCTTCAGGTCAGGAGATGAGCATTCCTGCTGAAGTCTTCAAAGAGCGAGGCGAGTACCGTGTCCGTGCAAGATGGCGAGACACTACCGGCCGCTGTGGCCACTGGAGTTCACCGGTTGAGGTGAAGGTGGAGTAACGGACCTGGTTATTCTCTCCCCCTTGGTAAGGGAAGGAGTAATGCAAATAGATTCACTGTTTCGTGGAAGAATTACTCTGGCATAAACTAACCCAGTGCGGGTAGCATGAAGAACGTATCGAGATGCATTGAGGCCAGTGCCATGTTGAAACCGACCTCTTCCGTTGTGCTGTTCATTTTGATGTTGAACTCAGCAGTTCATGCGGATGAACCCGCTCCACTCGCGCCTGCTTCCCGGCTGCGGGCGGTTCAGGCGGTGGATCGAGGCATCAGTTATATCCAGACAGAAAGCGCCTCCTGGCAGAAGACACGCAAGTGTGCCGCCTGTCATCATGTGCCGATGCCTTTGTGGGCCATGAACGAAGCGGAGAAGCAGGGCTACACAATCGACAAGAAGTTCGTCAACGATTCGTTCGATTCGGTGATGGGAAGCGTCGAGAACCTCATCGCCACCAAAGTGATATTCGGCCCTAAAGATCCTCCCGATCCTCGTCTGGAAGGGAAGGGGCTCAACATTGGAGCAGCTTTCCTCTGCGTTACCGCTCAATCGATGCCGACATTGACCAAGGGCCAAAAGGAAAGCGTCAACTCTCTCTTAGAGGATATTATCAAGAGGCAGCAGCCTAATGGTTCCTGGCTGAATGTCGATAGCCGCGCACGATTCTCGAAAGCTATGCAACCGATGCCCTGTGGGTAACCATGGCATTGCAGAGCAAAGTGGGCAACGCCTCAAAGGAACGACAGGACACTCTCAACAAAGCAGTGAACTGGCTGAAGGAGACGAAACTACCTGACAGTCATCAAGGCAAGGTGTTCACGATCCTGTTGAAACTGGGAACGGGCAGCACTCGGAAAGAGGTTCAGCCCCTGCTGGACGAACTCCTGGCGATGCAACAAAGCGACGGCGGTTGGCGGCAAACCAGCCAGATGACCAGCGACGCCTATGCCACAGGCCAGTCGCTCTATGTTCTCTCGCTGGCCGGCTACAACGCCGATCATCCTGGAATCCAAAAAGCCATCGAGTTCCTGACGAGCAATCAAAAGCCCGACGGAAGCTGGCCGATGGTAGCCCGCCGCGCCGCGGATGATCAACCTGCGAAGTTGTTGACGCCCATCACCTGTGCCGCTGGTTCCTGGGCGGTGTTGGGGTTGGCGAGGGTTGTTCCGAGGAAGGAAGCGAAGTAAGGAGACTGTGTGGCACCATCGTTGTGTGCCACACAGCCGAGCTTGGTGAACCCGTCCCAACCTTAGTGCTTCGTTTGTAGAAACCGACGGCCAAACAGTTCGTTGATGACTGCGATAAAGCAGGCTTTGCCTGATGGATCAAATTCAACGACGATAATTTGTGTGTAGAACTTATCGCTGAAGAGCACCATCTCCCACGCCTGTGCCTCGCCTTTAGAGAAGTGCAAGATAGGCTCGTCCACTGGCTTGCCAAGCATCTTGATGATCGCCGCCCGATCCATCCCCAACTCAAGATCGGAGCCCATCACCTTCCTTGCCCCGAAATAGACCATCACCGCCAAGAGCAGAATGGCGAGTATCGCCAGGGCTTTGAAGTTCAGGAATCGGTTGCGAAGTGTCATGTTCAATAGGGTGAAATGTCGTTGGCCGAACTGTACTGTGGATACCGTCGATCCGTCGTCTCTTGAACGAGATGGTAGAATCGAACGAACCGCCGGCAGCCAGCGAAGAAGAGGATCGAGAAGAGGGCGAAGGCGATGGGTTGCATGGAGGGCCTGACTATTAAACAGAATCATGATACCTGAATTGGAGCTGGGGTGCCATATTTTGCCGGTACGCCGGATAACTATGCTGCGGTGAGTCGATTTTCAGCCCCTGTTAAGGGGCGACCCGGAAGTAGCTGGCTGCGAAGCTGCCAGTCAAATGCGATGGTGCCTGAAGAGCCCCGGATGGGGCGATTGGAAGGTGGGCCACATCCCAATCGCCCCATCCGGGGCTCTGTTGTTTATTCATCCCTTTCTGGCAGCTGCGCTGCCAGCTACTACCGGGTCGCCCCCTTCGGGGGCTGGTGAGTCTCAGAACGGGTTTCATAGCCGAGTAGGGTTGACCGTGCCACTGTGTGACAGCGCCAGGGGCAATGATGCCCTTTACTCAACAGTCGTCTCACTGTCACGCAGTGGAAGGGTGCAACCGCTAGAGGCACTGCGTGGTGAGTACCTTGCTGGTGATTTGAAACTGGTTCAGTGCCACTCTGGTGATCATTTACGGGATGTCTAGTTCTTCCGCAATTTCATGCAAACATGAGAGCATGTTACTGGCGTCCGCCAATTGTCTAGTATTCGCAGAATTAAAAGTCATGACCTGCCTAAGTAACTTCTCCAAGTTTGAAATGAATGATGCAGCGATTGGCCGTGACTTGGCTTTGGATAAATAGAGTATTCCTGACCTAATAACATTGCTGATAAAAGGGATTGGCTCACTATCATAAGCCCGTAACGAACCTAATTCAATTACAGCCTTCAATTGTTCAATGGCGTGTTTTGTGAAAACTCGGAAGTTGTCTGACGCTTGATCAATTGAACGACGAATCCATAGCTCATCTGATTCTTTTGCAATGTCTGCCGTTTCCTTTATCAAATCATCAGAAGCCACTTGTATTTCTAAGATCATGTTTGCCTCATGCATGAACTGCTCTGGAGTGTAAAAGATGCAACGGAATCCTGTTGCTTCGAAGTACTCCTTGACGAGAAATGGATGTGCTCCGACATTCATTTCACCTGACTTGTAGAACCAGCCTGATTTATTCTTGGCAGTGCCATCCATACTGACAAAGATCAATGGTCTCGATGAATCTCTTCCCTTACTGAGAATCTCTTTCCAAATGATGTAGTCTCCAAATCTGTCCTTATCCGATTGCTTCCCTTCATCTCTATCACCTGGAGGGAGTCCTTGATTAGACCTTTCTTTTGCTATCTTGAGTTCTTCTGCGTTGAAATCGTATTCTTCACCGACTAAATGGCTGAACTCGTTCATAAAGATGTTTGTGTAAATATCCTCATGCCCAAATCCTTTCAGAGCCTCAATCTGATAATCCAGATGGGCCTGCTTTTTCTTGATGGCTTTCTCAACTGTTTCATGTTCATCCTCAGTAAGAAGTTCATGTTCGGATAATCTCCTCAGTTGTCCTACTAATGCCCCAAGCTCTCCATTAAGTGCTTTCTTTATTCCAATTGCCTCGTTGATCCTTGATAATCTGTTCCGCATGAACTCTTCGACCACTCTAAATGGAATCCAGATTTTGCTCTTGAACTCTGTTTGAAGATTACGAAACTCAGTGGCTACTTTGTCGCTGTATATGTAGAGGTTAAGCCAGGTGTTCGTGTCAAACACGATGATGGCATTGTCCCAAATTGAATGAAGTTCATCTTCCCCAAGCGGCACATGAGCGGGAAACGACTTCCTCATATCTGGCATGGCTACAACTCCTGTCACCCCATTATAAAGAAAAACCCCTATCGTCCCGCCCATGTACCGTAGCAACCACCCAATCCATCAGGTATCATATCCCTAGCCTCTAACCGCTAGAGCCTGCCTCAACCTCCCCTTGCTTCCCCCCGGTATTTAAGAGCAAGACACCCCGCATGGTCACCCGGCTCAGAATCGTTCAGTGCCTGATTGTTGCGTTGGTGCTGCTTTGCATCAGCGCTCTCGCTGACGATGCGCCGAAGGTGGAGATACCGGCAACGTATCGACCGGTAGTAAAGCCTGTGGTGCCGACGGTGAAGGGAATGGCACGCACTGATATTGATCGGTTCATCCTGGCGGCGCTGGAAACGAAGAAGCTTTCCATGAATCCCGAGGCGGATCGGGCGACGTTGATTCGGCGGGTCTGTTTTGATTTGACAGGGCTGCCGCCGACGGTGGCTAAGTTGGAGGCGTTCCTGAATGATAAGTCGACTGATGCCTATACGAAGATGGTGGACCGCTACCTGGCTTCGCCTCGCTATGGCGAACGGTGGGGTAAGTATTGGCTTGATGCGGCGGGCTATGCTGACAGCAATGGCTACTTCAATGCTGACAGTGATCGGCCGCTGGCCTGGAAGTATCGTGATTATGTCGTTAAGAGTTTCAATGCTGACAAACCCTACGATCAGTTTGTGCGCGAGCAACTGGCGGGTGATGAACTGGCGGGCTACTCGCCGGAGGGAGATGTGACGCCTGCCATGCTGGAGAAGTTGATCGCCACCCACTTCCTTCGCAATGCCCCCGATGGCACCGGCGAGAGCGATGGCAACCCCGATGAGGTGCGCATCGACCGCTACACCGTCGTCGAAGGCACGGTGCAGAACATGGTGAACTGCCTGCTCGGCCTGACGGTGCAATGTGCCCGCTGTCACGATCACAAGTTCGAGCCGATCAGTCAGAAGGAATACTACGGCCTGCAGACGCTCGTCTTCCCGGTCTATAACCCGGCAAAGTGGACAAAGCCCAACGACCGTGTCGTTCTGATCGGCACCAGGACCGAGATCGTAGCCAAGCAAAGACTCACTGAACAGATCGACCGCCAGGTGAAGGCATTAAAGGAGAGCCTGGCAGCGGTCGTCGATCCGCTGAAGGACCAACTTCTGGATGAGAAGCTAAAAGACTTCGACGCCAAGACACGCACCGCTATTCTCGAAGCGATCAAGGCACCTAAGGAGAAGCGAACCACTGAACAGGCGGCCCTTCTGAAGAAACACAAGAAGGTCATCGACATCAAGGACGAGGAGTTGGATAAACGCTTCCCCAGTATCGCCGAGATTCGAGACAAGATGCTGAAGGCGATCAAGGAACGGGAAAAGGATCGACCGACGCCGGCGGAGAAGATCTCGGCGTTCGTTGAGACCGATCCGAAGCCTGCCGAGCATCATGTCCTCAAGCGCGGCCAGCATGGTTCGCCCGGTGAGGTAGTTCAGCCCTGTGGCCTGAATGCGTTGAGCACAGTAAAGAATAAGTACCAGATCGAACCGCCACCCGTTGGGCGCATCTCGACGGGCCGACGTACCGCCTTCGCCAAGTGGGTAACATCGCCAGAGAATCCGCTGTTCGCACGAGTCATGGTCAACCGCATCTGGCAGCATCACTTCGGCACCGGCATCGTCGCCACCGCTGATAATCTCGGCTTCTCTGGGTCGAAGCCTTCGCACCCGGAACTGCTCGACTATCTCGCAACGGAATTCATGCGTAACGGCTGGAGCATCAAGAAGCTGCATCGCCTGATCATGAACTCAGCTGTGTATCAGCAGTCGAGCAGCCCTCGCAAGGAACTGGATGCAGTCGATGGAGAAAATCGACTGCTGGCCCGCTTCCCGCTGCGTCGGCTCGATGCTGAAGCGATTCGGGATGCCATGCTGCATATCGGGGGCGTGCTCGATCTTCGTGAAGGCGGGGCGTATGTACCGAGCAAGCGATCAAACGAAGGGGTGGTCGAGATCGAAGAGAAGACTGAGGGTGCCCATCGGCGGTCGATCTATCTGCAGCAAAGGCGCACTCAAGTCGTGACGTTCCTGCAACTCTTCGACGCCCCGGCGATGGTATCGACGTGTGGCAAGCGGTCGCCCTCGACCGTGCCGTTGCAATCGCTCACGCTGCTGAACTCCGAGTTCGCCCGTGGTATCAGCAAGGCTTTCGCTGAACGGCTGACTAAGGAAGCTGGCATCGACACGAAGAAGCGGCTTGAACTTGCTTTCCGACTGGCCTGTAGTCGTTCTCCTTTACCGGACGAAATGGGCAAGTGCGAAGACTTCCTGGAGAAGCAGCGACAGGTCTATGTCAAAGAGAAAGACGCAGACGCGCGAGCTTGGACTGATCTGTGCCAGATGCTCTATGCCAGCAACGCCTTCCTTTATGTGGAGTGAGGTAGACGATGCCGACCCATGTCGATTTCGCACTGAACCGGCGGGCGTTTCTGGGCAGGTATGCCGGCGGCATCGGAGCGTTGGCGCTCGCCCACCTGGCTGCGGCGGAAGAGACACGTTCCACCAAGACTGATCCGCTCGCTCCGAAGAAACCCCATCACCCAGCCAAGGCGAAGGCTGTCATCTGCCTGTTCCAGCATGGTGGGCCGAGCCAGATGGACTTGTTTGATCCGAAGCCTGAGCTGACCCGATTGCATGGCAAGGATCATCCGGAGAAACTGGAGGTCCACTTCCACACACAGCAGGGCAAGCTGCTCGGTTCGCCGTTCAAGTTCGCCAAGCGGGGCAAGTCGGGGGCCGAGCTATCCGAACTGCTACCTCATACAGCGGGCATCGTTGATGACATCACTCTGGTACGTTCGATGAAGACCGAATCGGTCGATCATGAGGCGGCCCTGCGGCTGATCCATTCAGGCAAAGTCTTTCCCGGTCGGCCGGCGTGGGGTTCGTGGGTGCTGTATGGGCTGGGCACGGAGCGGAAGGAATTGCCTGCTTATGTCGTGCTCTCCGATCCGGGCGGGTTGCCGGTCGATGGAACGAACAACTGGTCGTCGGGGTTCCTGCCTGCGGTCTTTCAGGGGACGCCGTTCCGGGCGACGGGGACGCCAGTGGCACATCTCGCTACCCCCGGCGATGTCTCCAGCTCGGCACGTCGGCAACAGCTTGATCTGCTCAACAGTTTGAATGCAACTCACCTACGACGGCATCCGGGTAATGCTGAGCTGGAAGCACGGCTGGGACAGTATGAACTAGCAGCGAGAATGCAGACGGCGGTGCCTGATGTACTCGATCTTACGCAGGAGACGGCCGAACGCGCAAGCTGTATGGCATCGATAACCCCAAGTCGGCTGAGTATGGCAAGCGCTGCCTGCTGGCCCGGCGGCTGGTGGAACGTGGGGTGCGTTTCGTTCAGATCTTCCTCAACGGTCAGCCGTGGGATACGCACAGTAAGAACGCTGAGAGCCTCAAGAATCTCTGTGCGATGACGGATCAACCGAGTGCCGCTCTGGTGCTCGATCTGAAGCGTCGAGGGCTGCTCGATTCAACGATCGTGATGTGGACTGGTGAGTTTGGCCGTCTGCCGATCTCGCAGGGGTCTGATGGACGGGATCATAACCGCCATGCCTTCTCGCTCTGGCTGGCCGGCGGCGGTTTCAAGAAGGGATATGTTCACGGTAAGACTGATGACTTTGGATATCGTTCAGTCGAGAAAGTAGTGCGGGTGCCTGAACTGCATGCCACGCTGTTGCACACGCTGGGGCTGGATCACGCCAAACTGACTTATCCTCATGAAGGGCGTGATGACACGCTGACCGATGTGCTGGTGACCAATGCAGAGGTGGCAAAAGACTTGTTGGCGTAAGAAGTTAACCGCGCCCCACGAACGGCATCTTGGTCGGCATCACAGTCATGAAGAGCACATTCGCATCAAGCGGCAGGCTGGCCATGTAGAGTATGGCGTTGGCGACATGTTCCACATCCATCGTCGGTTCGACGGCATTGACCCCATGTGCCTGGGGCACTCCCGTTTTCATGGGGGCAGTCAGGTCGGTCTCGGCGTTGCCAATGTCAATCTGGCCGCAAGCGATGTCATATTTTCGGCCATCAAGAGATGTGGATTTGGTCAGTCCGGCGATGGCGTGCTTGCTGGCGGTGTAGGGGGCTGAGTTGGGGCGGGGAACGTAGGCCGAGATGGAGCCATTATTGATGATGCGTCCGCCCCGGGGCGTCTGTTCCTTCATGAGGCGGAAGGCGTATTGGGTGCAGAGGAAGGTCCCGGTCACATTGGTATCGATGACCTTGCGCCAATCTTCGATCTTGATATCTTCCAGTAGTGAGGGCGGTGGGCCGACGCCAGCGTTGTTGAAGAGCAGATCGAGACGACCGAACTTTGCTTTGGTAGTCTCGAAGAGATGTCGTATCGATTCTTCATTGCTGACATCGGTAACCACCACCAAAGCGCGGTTAGCAGCCTCTCCTGCTTCACTGCGTGCCTTTTCTAGCAAATCCAGACGACGGCCCGCCAGCACGACCGACCAGCCGGCTCTGAGCAGTGCCAGGGCCGAGGCCTTGCCAATGCCGGCGCTGGCACCGGTGACTATGGCTATCTTGTTGCCGTCGTGCATGATTACCTTGAGTGGAGTTACTTGACAGTCAGGAGCTTATCTTCCTTCGGGAACGTCTCCAGCTTCAGTCCCTTGAAACGGACTTCCTGGGGCACCTTATTGGAATGTAATTGAAGACCGATGGGGCCTTCCTTGATTCGCTTCGGTTCGGGATCGCGCCAATCGACGACCTGTTTGCCGTTGACTGCCACTCGAATGCGGTTGCCCTGAGCGAGAATCTCGATGTCGTTCCAGTCGTGCTGCTTGCCGACCTTCTTGGCTGGGCCGCCATCGACAGGCAGACCGTTGCGACCGAAAAGATCGTAGAGCCCATAGCCTGAAGGGAACATGACGAGGTGTCCGGCGTAGGTGTGAATTGAGCGTTCCTTTTCAGGCTGCTTGCTCACGTCAGGCTTGACCAACCCCCAGAAGGCGACGCCCGAGTGCATCTCTGATTCGACGAGCTTGGCGGCGAAGGTCAGGCGGAAGTCGCTGTATTTATCCTTGGTCAACAGATAAGTGCTAAAGGTGAGGGGCTTGTCGTTTCGGCCAACGATCTCGCCATCCTTGACCGACCAGAGATCGGTGTAGCCGACCCATCCGTCGAGAGATTTGCCATCGAAGAGTTCGATGATTTTGGTTTCGCCCTTCAGAGGCGGCACCACCTCGGCGGGTTGCTTTTTTATTCTGGGCAACGAGGTTGATCGCGCTGAAGAAGAGCAGGACGGAGAGTGAGAGGAGATAGTTTCGTCGCATGGGTGGGACCTTGGGTTAGCGAGGCAGGTGGGTTCTACACAGTATACTATTCGGGCTTCGTTCTCCATAAAGAAATGGCGTGGATGCGATGGCAGCCTGAAGCGCCAGCGAGGGGGAACCTTGCGATTGCACGCGCCCCCTCGCTGGCGCTTCAGGCTGTCATGGTAAATGCAACGATTTACTAGTGCCTGGCATCGATTCTGGATAGACTTGCTGTACGACCTGGAGCGATCAACTACGAACGGAGTGGATGTGCCTAGTTTCGCCATGCTGCTCGCCAGCGATCATCAACACCAGATGCACGATCTGTCGATCTTCCACCCGGCTTCTCCGCCGGCGGAATCCGATACGCAACCTCTCGATCCTCGTCTTCGCCATCATCGTGTTCATCTTCGTGCTGGTCGAAGGCATTCTCTTTTATTCTCTCATCCGGTTCCGTCGTCGGAAACAGACTGACAGCCCCGAGCCGCCGCAGGTGTATGGCAGCAAGCCGATTGAGATTGCCTGGACGCTGGGGCCGGTGCTGATTGTGTTCATCCTGGTGCTGGTCACGGTTCGTACTCTGTATGAAGTGAATGTTCCGCCACCTCAACCAAAGGAGGGGGATAACACTCTCTTCGTCACTGTTATCGGGCATCAGTGGTGGTGGGAGTACCGGTACGACTATTACAACGGCAAGAAGCTGGGCTTCGTCACCGCTAACGAGTTGCATATCCCAGTGAGCGAAGATAAAGTGCCTCGTCCGGTACATCTCAACCTGCAATCAGCCGATGTATGCCACAGCTTCTGGGTGCCGAGGCTGGCAGGCAAGACGGACCTGATACCGGGTCGAGTGAACTCAATGTGGTTTCAGACCAGCGAGACGGGGCTGTTCCTGGGCCAGTGTGCTGAATACTGTGGCACGCAGCATGCCGGAATGCTCATTCGAGTGATAGTGAATACGCCAAGCGACTTCGAGAAGTGGGTTGCCAACGAACAGAAGCCGGCAGTCGAAGAGGTGAAGGTAAGCCAAGGTCGAAAAGCCTTCCTCGCTCAGACCTGTGTCAATTGCCATCGTATTAACGGCACGACTGCCCAGGGCAATTACGCTCCCGATCTGACACACCTGATGAGCCGGCAGACGCTCGCTTCGGGCATGGTGCCCAATACGCCGGAGAATCTTCGCCGCTGGGTGGCTGATCCGCAGAAGATCAAGGAAGGGGCGTTGATGCCTGCCTTCGGATTGAGCGAAGCGGAACAGGAAGCCATCGTACAGTATCTGCTGACACTGAAGTAACAGGTTGCAAGGATCGATCATGGCCAGCGACGCGACATCACCAGTAGCTATCAGCGAACGGCCCAGACCGTCGCTGCTGCACGATTGGGTGACGACAGTCGATCACAAGAAGATCGGCATCCTTTATATCTTGCTGTCAGTCGTCTTCCTGGTCATCGGCGGCTGCGAGGCGATTCTCATCCGCTTGCAGTTGCTCGCGCCCACAACACCATACTGGGGCCGGATACCTTCAACCAGATGTTCACGATGCATGGCACCACAATGGTTTTCTTCGTGGGCATGCCCATTTTGATTGGTATGGGCAACTACCTGGTGCCGCTAATGATCGGCGCCCGGGACATGGCCTTCCCCCGAATGAACGCCCTGGGCTTCTGGCTGACACTGTTTGGTGGACTCATTGTCTACTCCAGCTTCATCACTGGCGGCGCGCCAGCGATTGGCTGGGTCGCCTATTCGCCTCTGACGGAGAAGACGTTTGCCCGATCTTCAGCGACCGACTTCTGGGCATTGGGGCTGTTGGTCGCCGGCATTGGCACGCTGACGGCGGGCATCAATTTCATTGCCACCACCATGAGCCTGCGGGCGCCAGGGATGACGCTTCGCAAGGTACCCTTCTTTGTGTGGACGATGCTGTGGACCTCGGTGCTGATTCTGTTCGCTATTCCACCACTCACCGCAGGTCTATCGATGGTGCTGCTGGATCGCAACCTGGGAGCCCACTTCTTCGATGTGCAGAACGGCGGCTCCTCGCTGCTCTGGCAGCATGTCTTCTGGTTCTTCGGCCACCCGGAGGTCTACATCCTGATCCTACCCGTCTTCGGCATGGTGTCGGAGATCATTCCCGTCTTCTGCCGGAAGGTGCTGTTCGGGTACGAGTTCATGGCGGCGGCGACGATGGCGATTGCGTTCATCAGTCTGGGCGTGTGGGCGCATCACATGTTTGCCGTGGGCATGAGCCGGTGCTCGACATCTTCTTTGTCGTCTCGACGCTCTTGGTCTCGGTGCCAACCGGCATCAAGTTCTTCAACTGGCTGGCGACCATATACGGCGGGCGCATCTCGCTGGCTTCACCGATGCTGTTCACCGTCGGGTTTCTGTCGATGTTCCTCATTGGCGGGCTGACGGGCATCATGCTGGCAGCCGCTCCGCTTAACTTTCAGCTCACCGACAGCTACTTCGTCGTCGGCCACTTCCACTTCGTGCTGATCGGCGGGACGCTGTTTGGCGTTTTTGCGGGTATCCATTACTGGTATCCGAAGGTGACGGGCCGACTGCTGAATGAACGGCTGGCACGCTGGCAGTTCACGCTGCTCTTCATCGGCTTCGCACTGACCTTCGGACCGATGCATATCTCAGGCATGCTGGGGATGCCTCGCCGCATCTATACTTACGAGGCTAACCGGGGCTTAATGCTCTTGAATCAATTGACGACGATCGGGGCGATCATCCAAGTGCCCAGCTTCGCCATCTTTGTTTACAACCTGATCGCCTCGCTGTGGAAGGGGGCACCAGCAGGCAACGATCCGTGGAATGCGTGGACGCTGGAATGGGCCACGACCTCGCCGCCGCCCAGTTACAACTTTGACGAGATACCAGTGGTGCAGAGCCGACGACCGTTGTGGGACACCAAACACCCTGATGACCCTGATGGCCAATACGAAGGATGACAACCGTTTGAGTTCACCAGTGATATTGCATGGCACGGCGTCGGGGCATCCCGCTTCTCATCAAGCTGGGAGTGCGGGGGAGCCTGCGCTGTCGATGGGGCAGTGGGGTCTCATCAGCTTCCTCGTTTCCGAGGTAGCGCTGTTCAGCACGCTGATCGTGACATATGTGTTCTATCTTGGGAAGGACATCGTCGGGCCGACACCAAAAGAGGCGCTTTCGTTGTCGCTGGTGCTGATGACCACAGCTTGCCTGCTCGCCAGCAGCCTGACCATTCATCTGGCTGAGATGATGCTGGAGCGAGGTCATCAACGTCTCTTCATGCTGCTGTGGACCTTCACCATCACCCTGGGAGTCTTATTCCTCCTCGGCACTGCTTATGAATGGTATGGCTTGATTGTCGATCATCATCTCACCATCAATCGAAATCTCTTCGGCACGACTTTCTTCACGCTTGTCGGTCTGCATGCGCTGCACGTCACTGGCGGGGTGATCATCATGATGATCGTACTTGCCCTGGCTCTTCAGAAGCAGATTACGGCCAGGAACCGTGGCGGGGTCGGGCTCGTCTCGTGGTACTGGCACTTCGTGGATGTGGTGTGGATCGTCGTTTTCATCGTCGTCTATCTGGTGGGGAGATAGACATGGGAACCCAACGGCGAACACTTCCTTATTCACTGATGACGCCACCCAGCATCGAGATGCCACGCCCCACAGCTGCACCACTGGTGCTGGCACTGGGGATAGCGCTGCTGGCCGGGGGTATTCCCTTCGGTCTGGGGTTTTTCATCATTGGCGGCATCGTCATCATCGCCGGTCTCTATCTGTGGATCGCTGAACTGTTGCCGGGGCGGGGTCACATTGAGGAGGCGATGGAGGAGCCATTGGAGAAGCTGGCTGAGGTGCAGGCTCAGTCCAATGTCACGCATCTGCATGAGGGTATGCCGGGGTATCGGCTGCTGTTGCCGCAGTCGTATCATCCCATTTCGTCCGGGGTGAAGGGGGGCATCGTCGGTGGCATTGTGATGCCGATCACGGCGATAATCTGGGGCGTGATGACAGGGCATGGCATCTGGTATCCGGTCAATCTCGTCGCCGGCATGATCCTGCCCGGCATCGACAAGATGAGCGACGAGACCTTGCAGCAGTTCAACTTTCCTCTTTTCATGGTTGCTGGTTCGATACACATTGTGATGTCGCTGATCATCGGTTTGATCTTCGGCGTGCTGCTACCGACATTGCCAACGGTGCCAAGAGCGATTGCCTGGGGTGGGCTACTGGCACCGCTGCTCTGGTCAGGCGTCAGCTATGCCCTCGTCAAGACCATGAACCCAAAGATGGAACAACAGATCAGTTGGCCCTGGTTCATCGCGGCCCAGTTCGTGTTCGGGGCGGTGATCACTGGGCTCATCAGGCGTTCGGGGAGATACAGTCCACTCTTTGCAGGGTTCTGCGGCGGGCTGGCGGGAAGCATCGTGATGCCGATCCATGCCTTCATCGATGCGATCGGCAACGAGCACACTATCTGGTATCCGGTCAACATGCTAGCCGGTATGGTGCTCCGGGAGTTGGGCGATCATAATGTGCAGGATCTGGAACTCTTCAACCCTCGCTGGTTCGGGGTAGCGCTGGCCATTCACCTGACTCTATCACTGGGTTTTGCCATCCTGTATAGTTTGTTGTTGCCGAGGCTGCCTCATATTCCGGGGCCGCTGGCGTGGGGAGGGCTGGTGTTGCCGTTGCTCTGGTCGGGCAGTTGCTACGGATTGATGGGCGTAGTCAACCCGGCGCTTCAGACACGGGTCGATTGGCCGGGGTTTGTGCTGTCGCAGTTCGTGTTTGGCATAACTGCCGCTATTGTCGTGCTGCGAACGGAGATGGTGCATCTCGCTCCGTTGGGCAGGGGCAGAGGAGGGCGGTCTTGAACCTCCATCAAACAAGACCCTGGCTCCTGGTCGGTCTTCTGGCTGTCGGCTGCGATATGCCCGGCAAGCCGAACCCGAAGGATCGGCCGGTGCCTTCCGATCAAGTGCTCGATTTCAACCTGCTCTATGGAAAGCGATGCGCCGGTTGCCATGGGGCAGATGGCAAGCTTGGCCCCGCTCCGCCGCTCAATGATGCGATGTTCCTGGCCATCGTTCCTGACGCGGAACTTCACAAGGTCATCAGTGAAGGACGGATGGTGACACCGGGGGTGCGAAGCCCGATGCCCGCTTTCGCTCAATCGAACGGTGGCCCGCTGACTGCAGCCCAGGTGCATGCACTGGCGGAGGGCATCAAGAAAAAGTGGGAAACGTCGAAGGTGCCAGTGTCGGGAATACCGCCGTACCTGGCGAAACCAGTGGCTCCTGAGATGAAAGGGCCGCCACCGACTGTGGCGCCCATGCCTAATCGGACTGACAATGAACAACCTGCCAAGCCGAACCTTGATGCAAAGGACGCGCAACTCAAGATCTTTGTCCAGGCCTGTGCATCGTGCCATGGGAATCAGGGACAGGGGGGCAAGACGGGCACCCGGACTGTAGGAGCGATCAACGACAAAGCTTTCCTGGAGTTGATCAGCGATCAGGCGTTGCGGCGGATCATCATTACTGGTCGACCCGATCTCGGCATGCCTGCTTTCGATGGCAAGACAGGACGACCGAGTGACTATCAACCACTGACCTCTGCTCAGATCAACGACCTCGTCAAGCTGCTGGCCAGTTGGCGGAAAGCTGAACCGGGCAAGAGCAAGTAACGCATTCTGACTCCCCTCTCCCCACCGGGGAGAGGGGTTGGGGGTGAGGGGTTCTTTCGAGCGCAGCTCTGCGTGTAAGATTTCAAAGGAGATAAACATGAAGGGCTGCGCCACGAGAAAAAACCCCTCACCCTAACCCTCTCCCCGGGAGAGAGAGGGAACAATACCCGGCAATAGTACATAGCGTCAAGGACACCAAATTATGCCATGCCCATGTGATCAACTACCATCCAACAATCAACCGGGGCGGCGTACCTTCCTGAGCAAGGTCACCTATGGTGCAGGTGCAATCGCCGCCGCTATGATGGGGATTCCGTTCGTTGGCTACCTCTTCGGCACCCGCAAGGGAGAGGTCGACTGGGTGACATTAGGGCCGGTGAAGGACTTTCCGTTGAGCCAGACGCGGCAGGTGACATTCGATAATCCGCTGCGTCAACCGTGGGATGGCATGGTGGGGCGGACCAGTGTCTTTGTGCGCAACGAAGGTGTCAACGAGAAGGAAGCCAAACAGCAGTTCCTGGTGCTTGCCGCGAACTGTGCTCATCTGGGTTGCCCGGTTGAGTGGTTTCAAGAATCGGGGCTGTTCATGTGTCCGTGTCATGGTGGTGTCTATTACGCCAACGGTGAAAGGGCATCAGGGCCACCACCACGGGGGCTGTACCACTGCGTCTACCGTGTGACGAAGGACAAGGGCGTCGATCAATTGCAAATTCAGGCCCCGCACTTCCCGACGCTGCAGAACACCTTGAAGGAACCAGCGTAACGCTAGGCTGAAGATGTAAGGGAGAATGGCATGTTTCGTTCCGTGGGCAAATGGTTCGATGCCCGACTGGGATTGCGAGAAGCCCTGATGCCCGTGCTGAAGCACCCGATTCCACGCGGTGCAGCGGGGTCGATGGGGTGGTGGTACGTTTTTGGCAGCGCATCGCTGACGCTCTTGCTCATTCAGATTCTCACCGGCATTGCTCTCGCCCTGGTCTATGTACCCTCCGCTGACAAGGCTTACGAGAGTCTTCTGTTCTTGAACTATCAGCAACCACTGGGCTGGTTTCTGCGTGCGCTCCATTACTATACAGGCTCAGGGATGATCGTGATGGTACTGGTTCACATGACGCAGGTCTTCCTGCATGGTTCGTACAAGTACCCTCGTGAACTGACCTGGGTACTCGGAGTGTTGCTGCTGCTCTGCACGATGGGCATGTTCTTCACCGGACAGGTGCTGCGCTGGGATCCGGACGCCTATTGGGGCCTGGCTATCGGTGGATCGATGGCGGGGCGGGTGCCGGTCGCAGGTCCCTGGCTGGTGCAGATGCTGCTGGGTGGGCCGGTCATCGGCGGCGATTCGCTCAGCCGGTTCTTTACGCTGCATGTGTTCGTCATACCCGCTTCGCTAATCTTCTTTTTGATCATTCACCTCTGGCTGGTGATCAAGTGTGGCATTAGCGCTCCGCCCGTCCCCGGAGAAAAGGTCGATCCGAAGACTTATCATGTGGAGTACGAAAAGGAGCTGAAGAAGGGCGTCCCGTTCCTCGGCGATGCGATGCTGAAGGACATTCTCTTCTCGTCGCTGGCGGTGATTGTCGTGGTCATCATCGCTGCGGTGGTGGGGCCGAAGGGTCCGACCGGGCCGCCTGATCCGGCTCTGGCCGGTGCAAACCCACGTCCCGAATGGCCGTTCCTGTGGCTGTTCGCGCTGCTATCACTCAGTCCACCAGCGGCGGAGACGTTCATCATCCTCGTCTTTCCGGTGCTACTCATAGGCATCCTGTTCCTGGTGCCGTTCATCAGCAATCGTGGCGAGCGAGCGCCGAGTCGTAGGCCGGGGGCGGTGCTGACAGTGATTGTGATCTATACCATCCTTGGTGCTCTGACCTATCAGGGGGTGACCTCGCCGTGGTCGCCGGAGATGACAGCCTGGAGCGGGGATGCGATCCCCATTAATATGGTCAAGAATAAGACGCCCCTGGAATTGCAGGGAGCGCTCATCTTCCAAAATAAGAGTTGCCGAAACTGTCATGCTCTGGAGGGCGTTGGTGGTAGGCGTGGGCCGGACCTGACGACGGTGGGCACTCGGCTGACTCGGGATCAGTTGATTGATCAAGTCAGCAATGGCACCCCGGGCGGGGGCAACATGCCGGCTTTTGGCAAACAGATCAGCCCGGCGCAGATGATGGCGTTGGTCGAGTTCATGACGAACCTGCGACCGGCGGGAGTACCTGCGGCAGAACCTGCCTCCAATCGAACCAAGGTGAAGGAATACCCGTGAGCCCGACGCTGGAGGCCTTCCTTCGTTCCTGGGCGTTCGATCCCTGGCTGACTGCGGGGTTGCTGATCACGGCTTGGATCTATGTGCGGGGTTGGCTGTTCCTGCATCGACGTGATCCTGAGCGTTGGCACGCAGGTTCCCTATGTGCATTCCTTGGCGGGCTGGCAGCGATCTATCTGGCGCTGGCATCTCCCATCGAACCATTTGCCGGGCTGTTGCTCCAGGTTCACATGGTGCAGCATTTGCTGTTGATGATGGTAGCTCCGCCGCTGTTGTGGCTGGGAGAACCGCTGCTGCCGATGTTGCGGGGGCTACCTCGATCGATTCGGGTCTACTGGGCCACACCGCTGCTGACTTCACCAGCGCTGCGGCGGTTCTTTGGGACGCTCACCCATCCGATCGTGGCCCTTCTCGTCTTCATCGCCATGTCTGGACTGTGGCATCTTCCGGCGCTCTACGACCTGGCGATGCGTTCCACCGGCTGGCATTACCTGCAACATCTCAGCTTCCTGTTGTCGGCACTGCTGTTCTGGTACCCGGTCGTACGGCCCCACCCCAGCAAGCCACAATGGTCACTCTGGCTGCTGCTACCCTGCCTGTTCCTGGCTGACCTCTTCAACACGCTACTCTCGGCGGTGCTGACATTCAGTGATCGGGTGCTCTATCCTTACTATGATGAGGTGCCACGGCTGGGCGGCATCACCGCGCTGGACGATCAGTCGGCAGCAGGGATGATCATGTGGGTGCCGGGATCGATAGTGTTCCTGGTCCCGTTGTTCTTCATCGGAACGAGGCTGCTGTACGGCGGAGCGAAGCCGCAGCAAGCTGTCAGATCGAAGGCGAGAATAGGCCTACCACTGGTACAAGAGCAGGCTGGTGTTGCTTCGTCGTTCGATGCATTGCGTCTACCGCTAATCGGGCGATTCCTCCAATGGCGTTATTCCAGAGTAGTGATTCAACTGGGGCTGCTGTCGCTTGCTTTGATCGTGATCTACGATGGCTTCACCGGGCCAGAGGCAAGCCCTACGAACCTGGCCGGGGTGCTGCCGTGGATACATTGGCGGGGGCTGTTGATCCTCGGTCTGTTGATCGCGGGAAACATCTTCTGCATGGGCTGCCCGTTCGTGCTGCCTCGGCGGTTGGCTCGTCGCTGGATGCCTGCCGGATGGACGTGGCCAAGGATGCTAAGGACCAAGTGGCTGGCTGTGGTGCTCATCGTGGTCTTTCTGTGGGCATACGAGGCGTTCTCGCTCTGGGATCGCCCGTGGTGGACGGCATGCCTGGCACTCGGCTACTTCGTGGCTGCTTTCGTAGCCGACAGCTTCTTCAAACCGGGCAGTTTCTGCAAGTACGTCTGCCCCATAGGTCAATTCAATTTCGTGCAGTCGCTGGCATCGCCGCTGGAGATGAAGGTACGCGATCCGGCGATCTGCGAGATGTGTTTGACCAAGGACTGCATTCGAGGACGTGATGGCATCCCGGGTTGTGAGCTGAATCTGTATCTACCGAGGAAGGCGAACAACATGGATTGCACCTTATGCCTCGATTGTGTGCATGCCTGTCCTCATGATAACATCGGACTAATCGCCGGTATGCCGGGAAAGGAACTGGCCAGTGATCGGCAGCGTCCGGGGATTGGTCGATGGAGTCGCAGGCCCGATATCGCTGCCCTCGTTCTCGTGCTGGTGTTCGGGGCCTTTGCCAATGCTGTAGGAATGGTCGGCCCTGTGGTGGAGATGCAGGAGCGGAAGGCAGAGCAGTTAGGCTTCACTTCGCCGCTGTTGATCACCACTGTCTTCTATCTGGTATTTCTGATTGTGGTGCCACTCATCCTCGTCACCAGCACGGCCTGGGTTAGTTGTCGATGGGGACGACTTCCTAACAGCACCTACCAGCACGCTACACGGTACGCCATGACGTTCGTACCGCTCGGCTTCGGTATGTGGCTAGCGCATTACAGCTTCCATTTCCTGATGAGTTACGAGTCGATCATTCCCGTGACGCAACGCTTCGCTGCTGACCTCGGCATCACCTGGATGGGCACTCCCAACTGGAGTTGCGCCTGCTGCGGGCTAATGGCAGTCTGGCAGTTACCGTTGGAACTCATGTTCCTCGATGTGGGGCTACTGCTTTCGCTCTACGCTGGTTATCGGCTGAGCGTTTCACAAACATCGAGCATGACACGATCGCTCAAGACGCTGGCTCCGTGGGCGGTGCTCATGCTGCTGCTGTTCATCACCGGAGTTTGGATTCTCTTTCAGCCGATGCAGATGCGGGGGATGTTATGATCCTACCGCATGCTCGGCAAATCGTGGCAGAGGTCAGCCTGTACTCAGTCTGCCCCCTGCGTGCCGGCGATGATCTAGCGAGCGCCGCAGGGGGCAACGGAGTACCGTTGACCCCTGCCACGGTCTCGGCACTTCGTCGAAGTCTGGTCATGCTTGTCGTCCTCTTTGGCACCTCGGCTATCCATGCCGATGGTGGAACGGTACGGTTGCGAGAACGGGCAGGGTTGTATCAGGTCACAGTATTCACGTCTCCCACGCCGTTGCGGGCCGGGGCTGTTGATTTCAGTGTGCTGCTACAGAACGCTGGCACGGGGGAGAGCGTGACGAATGCCAAGGTGATGGTTCGGCTGACGGAGCGATCTTCCCGTCGGGTGCTGGAACAGTGGGCTACTTCGGGGGCGGCGACCAACAAGCTCTATCAGGCAGCGTCGTTCATCCTTCCCGAACCCGGCTGGTGGGATGTGGAGGTTTTGATTGACGGATTGAAAGTACACTTTGCTGTTCAAGCTGATCAAGCGTTGCCTCGCTGGCAGGAGCTATGGTATTGGTACTGCTGGCCAGTGCTAGCGGTGGTTCTCTTTGGGGTGCATCAGATGTTGATTCGGCGAAGACATGGTGCTGAGACATAGTGCAATGCTCCCCCTCACCCCCAGCCCCTCTCCCTCCGGGGGAGAGGGGAGCCAGACAGGAGAGAGGAGCAAATTCTATGCATCCGGAATGCGTGGCTGAAGCAGCTTGGCGATCAGGCCGGTCCAGCCGGTTTGATGGGAGGCACCGAGGCCTTCGCCGGTGTCGCCGTGGAAGTATTCGAAGAACGGGATGTAGTCTTTGAAGTGCGGGTCGGTCTGGAACTTCTCGTTGCTGCCAAAGACGGTGCGGCGACCGTTGGCATCGCGCAGGAACAGTCGGGAAAGCCTGCGGGTCAGTTCTTCAGAGACTTCCAGGATAGTCATCATGTTGCCGGAGTTGGTCGGGCATTCGATCTTGAAATCGTCTCCGTAGTAATAGTCAAACTTCTGAAGAGCTTCGATGAACAGGAAGTTCAACGGAAACCAGATTGGCCCGCGCCAGTTCGAGTTGCCGCCGAACATGTTGGTGGTCGATTCGCCAGGTTCGTAGTTAATGGTCGAGGTCTGGCCCCCTTCGCTGAAGGTGAAAGGATGATCGAGATGGTAGCGTGACAGGGCGCGGATGCCATAGTCAGAGAGAAACTCGGTTTCGTCCAGCATCCGGCGCAGCAGGCATTTCATGCGGTGCCCCCGAAGCAGCGAGAGCAAGCTGCGATGTTCATCGCCCGGCAAATCCCAGCGGGACACCAACTGGCATAGATCAGGACGATGCTTCAGGTACCATCTCAGCCGACGCTGAAACTCAGGGACGTGCTTGAGCGATTCCGAGTCGAGCGTCTCTACCGCAAGCAGCGGCAAGAGGCCCACCAGCGAACGCACCTTGAGTGGTATTTGATGATCGCCGGGACAGTTAATCGCATCGTAGTAGAACTCATCTTCTTCATTCCATAGACCGAGCGACTTCTGACCGAATTCGCCCAGGCCGTTGATACTTTGAGCGATCTGTAGAAAATGCTCGAAGAACTTCGTGGCGATGTCCTGATAGACGGGATCTTTCCGGGAAAGTTCGAGAGCGATTCGCATCAGGTTGAGGCAGTACATTGCCATCCAACTGGTGGCGTCGGCCTGATCGAGCGTGCCGCCTTCGGGGAGCGGTTGATTGCGGTCGAAGACTCCGATGTTATCGAGGCCGAGGAAGCCACCTTGAAAGATGTTGCGGTCGTGAGCATCCTTGCGGTTGACCCACCATGTGAAGTTGAGGAGCAGTTTATGGAAGATGCGTTCGAGGAAAGCGTGGTCGCCTTGGCCGCCGTTGCGCTTGCGATCCATCTCGTAGACCCGCCAGGTCGCCCAGGCATGCACCGGAGGATTGGAGTCATCGAAGTTCCATTCATAAGCCGGCAGTTGGCCCGTGGGGTGCATGTACCAGGAACGGGTCAGGCGAACGAGTTGATCTTTGGCGAACTCGGCATCGATGAGCGTCATCGTGATGCAGTGAAAAGCGAGGTCCCACGAAGCGTACCAGGGATACTCCCATTTGTCGGGCATCGAGATGATGTCAGCATTGTTCAGATGAAGCCAGTTGCGATTGCGGCCATCGAGTCGTTCAGCAGGCGGAGGCGGCTCGGCTGGATCGCCTTTGAGCCACTCCCTTACCTCGTAATAGTAGAACTGCTTGTTCCAGATCATGCCGGCCAATGCTTGTCGATGGACGTTGAGCTCGTCGGGATCAGTCATTCCTTTTTGGACATCTTCATAGAACGAATCAGCTTCCTCACGACGAAGGGCAAGGATACTCTCGGCCTTTGCGAACGGACTGGCTTGAGCGGTTTGACTCAGACGTAGCTGAACGCTGACGCTTCCTCCGGCGGGGACCATTAACTGGTAGTAGGCTGCTGCCTTGGTACCCGTCTGCTGAGGATTCACTGCCTTTTTGTTGCGATCAACCACATAGTCGTGGAAGGCATCCTTGAAATAGCCTTGAGCGTTTTCGTCGCCGAACAATCGTCGGGTATTAGTGTCATTGCCACAGAAGAGCAGGGTGGGGTTTCCCTCGGCATAGAGCCGGTAGTCGCCGAACGTCTCATGCTGGGCAAGGATGACGTTCTTCTCGGTAACGCTCAGCCTGGGCCTGGGTGCATCTATCGTCCATGACCAGGTGTTCCGGAACCATATTTGCGGCAGAAGGTGAAGCTGGGCTTCGTCCGGCCCTCGATTGTGGACGATGATCTTCATCAGCAGATCATCCGTCGTCACCTTGGCGTATTCAATGAAAACATCGAAGTAGCGATCTTCGTCAAACAAGCCGGTGTCTATCAGTTCATACTCTGAATCGAGCTTGCCCCGCTGAGCATTGACGTCGAGCAACTCTCTATAGGGAAACTCGCCTTGAGGATACTTGTAGAGCATCTTCAAGTAGGAATGAGTCGGGGTGGCATCGAGGTAGTAGTAAAGTTCCTTGACATCCTCACCGTGATTGCCTTCTTTGTTGGAGAGACCGAAGAGGCGTTCTTTAAGAACAGGATCGCGACCGTTCCACAAGGCCAGGGCCACGCATAGATGCTGGCCATCGTCGCAGAGACCGGCGATGCCATCTTCGCCCCAGCGGTAGGCCCGGCTGCGGGCATGGTCGAATGGAAGATAGTTCCAGGCATCGCCATCGGCACTGTAGTCTTCGCGGACGGTGCCCCATTGGCGTTCACTGACGTAGGGCCCCCATTTTCGCCAGAACGCTTTGCCGAGGCGATCTTCATCGAGTCGTTGTTTTTCAGCATTCATCAAAACTACCCGCATAGTTCGACACTAGCAGTTCGGTATGTTACCAACATCAGCGGCTGGTGCCAGCTAATCCCGTATCTCAAGCACTTTCTTGATGCGCGGCTAATGGTCATACGTTATACTTGACCCATGAATCCCAGCACCAATCATGCGACCCTGCCGCCTACTTTGCAAAACACTCCGAACGAGAGTCAGGTGCAACTCCAGGCGAATATGACCTTTGAATCGCTGGACGCCAGGTTTCCGTCCACACTACCGGACTTCGTTCCCCCACCGCCCAAGATTCAAAGCATCGGGCCGTACCGCATCGAAGCGGAACTGGGTCGTGGTGGAATGGGCATCGTCTACCGCGCCCGCGATACCAGGCTCGATCGGGTCATTGCTCTGAAGATGATTCTGCGGGCCGAGTACAGCAACGCCAACGATCTGCATCGGTTCCAAACCGAAGCGATGGCCGTCGCCAAGCTCAAGCATCCGAATATCGTACAGGTGTATGACGTCGGCACCGAAGCCGACATTCCCTACATGGCGCTCGAATACATCGAGCAGGGCACACTCACTCGGAAGACGCAGGGCAAGCCGCAGGAAGCCCGCTATGCAGCGCATCTCATAGCAGCGATGGCCGACGGCATTCAACATGCCCATGAGCATGGCATTCTGCATCGGGATTTGAAGCCTGCCAACATCCTGATCCGGCAGAGGGAGACTGATTCCTCCTCGGGAAGCGGAACCAGCTCTTCCGGATCAGCATCGATAGCCGATGTGCCTGTCATCAGCGACTTCGGTCTGGCGAAACGTCTCGATTCCAAGGAGCTCTTCACCCAATCCGGTATGGCGGTCGGTACGCCAAACTACATGTCGCCGGAACAGGCAGAGGGCACAGCACAGAAAACGGGCAAGGCTTCGGACATCTACGGCCTCGGTGCCATCCTCTACGAACTCCTTACCGGCAAGCCTCCGTTCCAGGGTATCAGTCCGATCGAGACGCTGATGCAGGTGATTTACCAGGAGCCGGTGCCGCCTCGTCAGCTGCAGCCGAAGATACCGGTTGATCTGGAAACGATCTGCATGAAGTGTTTGCAGAAGGATCCGGAACGGCGATACGCCACAGCGGCAGACCTTGCAGCCGACCTGAGACGATTCCTGCGTGATGAAGTGATCGCAGCCCGTCCCGCCGGTTCGGTGGAACGACTTGTTCGCTGGTGCCGCCGGCATCCCGCCGTTTCGGCGCTGACCGCGCTGGCCGTAATGCTTCTGATCACCGGCACCGCGGTCGCCAGCTATTTTGCCTACGAAGCAGATCAACGTGCCAAACAGTTGGCCATCGAGAAGGATAGCGCCGGGCGTAACCTGCAACGGGCTCGCACCATCATTCGGGAATACCTGACCGAGGTGGAAGCTGACCCGGCCCTGCGGGAAATGCTTTCGATGCCTCTGAAGCAGAAGCTGCTGAGCCGGGCGATGCCCATGCTCAGGGAACTGATGCAGGAAATGGGGGACACGCCGGAGCTGATCAGTGAGCAAGCGCGTGCCCAATGGCTGTTGGGTAACATTCATCGATTGCTGGGGCAGACCAAAGAAGCGGAGGCGGCCTACCGTAGTGCCATCGAGTCGCTGGAGAAACTTCATCGAGACAACCTGGCAACGCTTGAACAGATCGACTTCCTGGGTCACTCTTACCTCAATCAGGCCAGGTTGCTCGTGGATCAGGGAAGTTTCAAATCCGCACAGGCTGTGCTACTACAGCTTGAAGAACTGGGAAAGTCCATCATGACTGCTCATCCAGACAGTCGTCTTCCCCAAGCTATGGTGGTGAATTCCAAAGTAACCCAGGCGGAACTCAACAGGCTGCAGGGACATTACGCTATGGCCGGCGATGCTCTCAAGCAGGCTGAAGAACTACTGACTCAGTCAGAGAAGTTTGACAAGATGAACGGGCTTACGCTGCAGAAGGTGCAGCTGTTGATGGAACAGGCGCAGGTCGAAGTCGATACCGGCCATTCCAACGAAGCACTAAACTCTTACCGAGACGCTCGACACTATGCCGATCTCTTCCTGAAAGAGAGTGGGGTACAAGACGATTATCAGGAGCTTACCGCTCGCATTGATCATCAATTGTGTCGCCTGCTGGAGACGCTCGGTCAATTCCCTAAGGCGGTAGAGCTGGTGACAGGTTCCATCGAAAAGTTCAACAAGCTCATTGCCAGCACACCACTAGTGCATCAATACCAGCAACGATTGGCCATCAGTTATGGTCAGCGGGCGATGATCTATTCACGTATGAAGAAATTCAAGGAAGCTGAAGCTGACATCAGGATGGAGCACAAACTGCTGGAGCAGTTGATGCTGATGAATCCCACCTATCTCAACAAGAGAGAGTTGGCACGCGCCTATGGCCATCTGGGGGATCATTACCTGTTCCAGCAGAACCACAAGGAGTGTGAGAAGAATTACCGTGAAGCCTCCAGGATCTATGCCGAGCTGATGCCTCTTCAGCCGGGCGATACCGACGTTCGCTTGTGGTACTCCAACATGCAGATGTCGCTGGGGAACATGATGCTCAGCCAGGCGCGGTTCAATGATGCGATCAAGGAATATGAAGCAGCCCATGCTGGTTTCGAGAAGCTGGTAGAGCTTTGCCCCGATATCACCATCAATAGGGTGTTGCTGGGCGGCGCTGCTGCAATCTGGGAAACAGCAATCTGCGTATCGGCCACCTGAAGGAATCAGCTGACTGGCTGGACGAGGGCATGAAGGCGCTGAAAAAGGCGCTCGACCAGCAGCCTTCACACAGCCTGGCACGGACTTTCCTGCGGAATACCTTGTTCAGCTCCACAGAACTGGCGCTGGCTCAGGGGAATGTCAGCAAGGCTGTAGAAAAGGTCAATGAAGCCTGGCTCAATCCACCTCTTGAACACGAGAAACCTCTGATCCAGCGGATGACTTCCGGCGTTCACGACAAGCTGCTCAGCGCCGCCAAAGTTGAAGCGGAGGCGGGCCACTGGAAGACAGTGCTGGAATACGCCGAACTGCTGAATGGATCAAAAGGGGTGACCAACCGACGCATTAAGGAAATGCTGAAGCTTTGCTGTACAGCGATGCAGGCAGGGGAAACGAAGACCTTTACACCGATAGCAACTGCGATGGTGAAACGACTGAAAGAAGCAGGGTATTATCAAGATGACGAGTATCTGCACGAGTTTCAAACGGAGGCTATCTTTGCTCCGGTACGGGGCCTGGAAGCAGTCAAGGCCATCATGAAGTGACTTGATGACAAATGCGAGCCTCCGTTCACTTTTCCTGCTGACAAAGCATCGGGCGCGTGCTACCATCCAAATGAGTTTTAGACACGTCTGCCAACTCCATCATGGTACAGCATGCGACCTTCTCTCCGCAGCGTTGTCGTACTGTTCATCCTGGTCGTCGTTGCGCCACAGATTGGCTATGCTGATCCGCCGAAGAATGCTTCGTCTGACTGGTCGATGTACGACCAGAACGTCGCCGGCTGGCGGTTCAATGCCGGGGAGAAGTCGCTCAGCCCGCTGACCGTCGGCAAGCTCGAAGAGAAGTGGAGTTTCCCGCAGGCCGGTTCCAAAGAGACGATCGGCGTCGTTCATGCCACGCCGACAGTCGTCGCAGGCGAAGTGTATTTCGGAACGGCGACCGAACCGGCTTTTTACAAACTCGCTCCCGATGGGAAGCTTCGCTGGGTCTATCGCAATACCGTCCGACGAGCGTTGCTGGCACCTTCCAAAGAATCCCCTTCAGAAGCTGAGAAGCTTCGCAGCGCGGCTGAGGGTGGCATCTTCGGCTCGGCTTTGGTCGCCGATGGCTCAGTCTACTTTGCTGATACCGGAGGTATGATCTACTGCCTGGATGCAGCCTCGGGTGCTGAGCGTTGGAAGGTCGATTGCCGGGCACCGACGTTTCCGAATGCTCACTGGAATAACCTGCTGATGGCTTCGCCGATCATGGCTGGGGATAAAGTCGTCTTCGCCGGCGGCACGCTGGAGCATACTTTGCAGGCACCACAGCCTACGCCGGCAGCACCGGACGTGGGTTTGTGGTCGCTCTTGAACCGAAGACGGGGAAACTTCTCTGGAAGCACGATGTCGGACCCAAGCCGGAGAAGCTCGATCCGCCCGTCGTCATCGATACCACCTGGGGCAAGTACAAGTTCGTCTATGGCCCGGCATCCAGCAGCGTCTGGTGTACGCCATCGTATGATGCTGAGAGTAATATGCTCTACTTCGGCACCGATGTGAACACGGCACCCGGCAGCCGACGAAGGACAATCCGAACCTGCACACTGAAGACACCTGTGCGATTGCCGGGCTTGACGCTGCCACCGGTGTTCGCAAGTGGAACACGCAGATCAATCCTGGCGATGTCTGGACGAACGCTATGCGGGCCTATGATCCGAAGACCGGATTGTACAAGGATTGTTCGATCGGCGATACGCCCAGGATCTTCACGACCGAGTTAGACGGCAAACCGACGAAGGTCGTCGGGGCTGGGTGCAAGAATGGCGGCTTCTATGTGCTGCGTGCCGACAATGGCAAGCTCGTCAAGCATACCCCCCTCTACACTGGCCCGCCAACACATCCACCCGCCAAGCACGATCCACGAGTACTGGCGATGCCAAGTCCTATCGGTGGACTGCAAACAGGCTGTGCCACCGATGGCAAAACCATCTTTACCAACGGCATCGATGCGGTGCGAATATGTACGCAGGGGAGCGCCTATTCGCTGGGACAAGTGCCTACCGGTGGTCGGGTGACAGCCACTTCGGTTGATCTGTCAAGCGAACTCTGGCGGCATGAACGTCCGAAAATTGCCGAGATTGGCGGCACACCCGGCCACCCGATGTATCGAGATGTCGGCGACCCGATCGCTTCCGGCATCGCAGTCGGCAACGGTGTCGCCTATTTCACTACCGCTAGCAGCGGCAAGCTGATCGCTCTCGATGCCGGTACAGGTACAGTTCTCAAAGAGATTGAACTCGGGCCGGTGTTCGCCGGGCCATCGTTATCCAGGGGCAGGGTCTACGTGGGTGGGGGCAACACACTGTTTAGCTCCAATCCAATGGAAGCGTTCTTCCCCAAGAAGTATACCGGCAGCGTCCGTTGTTTCGGATTGCCCGGCAAGGATGAGGTCGATCGACTCGGCAGGCAGCGGAACTAGTTGGGACTACCAGGTTCCTGAGGAGATGTGCGATGCGAACAGTATCTTGGTGTGCTGCCGGCCTATTGGCATGCGTCTCACTCGTGCCGCTGGAAACAGCCTGGTCTCAGGAGCGCGGCCCGGCGAAGGCTGACACCAAGGCCAGGAAGACAGCATCGCTGCGGCGCGTGCCCAACTTCGTACTGCCTGATGCAGCCGGAAAGCAAGCAGCATTGGCCGACTACGCTGATGCCAAGGTCGTCGTTCTGGTCTTCATGGGCACTAAGTGCCCGGTCAGCAACGCCCTCGTCCCCGACCTGAATGATTTGCAGAAACGGTACGGCGACAAGAAGGTGCAGGTCGTCGGCATCAACGCCAATCCCTCTGATTCCGCAGAGGCCATCGCCAAGCACGTGAAAGAGTACGGCATCAACTTCCCCGTGCTGGTAGACAAGGAACAACAGGCTCTCGATCTGACCGGCGCAGCGAACTCCCGAAGCGGTAGTCCTCGATCATCGCCATCAGATACGCTATCGTGGCCGGATCAATGATCGGGTAGGCACTGACTACAAGCGAGAGAAGGCCAACAAGAGTGAAGTGGAAGATGCCATAGGAACTTCTCGCCGGCAAGGATGTGACCGTCGCTGAGGCGGGTGCCGTGGGCTGTTTGATTACCCGCAGCTCCAAGCTGAAGGATCAGGGGCCTATCACCTACGCCAAGCACGTCGCACGATCTTGCAGAACCGCTGTGCCGAGTGTCATCACCCCGGCACCGCTGCTCCCTTTGGCCTGATGACCTACGAAGAAGCCCGTGACAATTCAGCGATGGTGAAAGAAGTGATCGTGCAACGAAAGATGCCGCCCTGGGGCGCTGATCCCCGGCATGGCACTTTCAGCAACGATCTGCGCATGACCAAAGATGAGGTTGATACCGTCGTGGCCTGGATCGACGCCGGCACCCCGATGGGGGACAAGAGCGATCAGCCCAAGCCCCGTGAGTTCAACTCCGACGGTTGGCTGATCGGCAAGCCCGATGTCATCTTCAAACTACCCAAGGAAGTAACTGTGCCGGCGGCTGGCACGGTGGAGTACCAGTATTTCGTCACGCCCACGAACTTCACGGAAGATATGTGGATCCAGGCGAGTGAAGCTCGGCCCACCAACCGTGCGGCAGTGCATCACATCATCGCCTTCATGCGGGAAAAGGGACAATCTGAGATGCACAAGCTGCCGTTGATGGCCGGCTTTGCTCCTGGTGAAGAACCAGCCGTTTATCCCCAGGGGATTGGCTTCAAGGTTCCTGCCGGGGCAGAGATCGTCTGGCAGATTCACTACACGCCGACCGGCAAGGTCGAGAAAGATCGCTCGGAAGTCGGCCTTATCTTCTGCAAGGAACCGCCGAAGAAGGAACTCAAGGGGGGCGGCATCTTCAACTTCCGTTTCGTCATTCCTCCCGGCGCACCTAGCCATCGTGAGGTAGCAGAGCTCGAGTTCAAGACCGATGTCGAACTGATGACACTGATGCCACACATGCACCTGCGCGGCAAGGCTTTCCGATACACAGCCAACTATCCCGATGGACGCAAGGAAGTGTTGCTCAATGTCCCTGATTACGATTTCAATTGGCAGCACATCTACCGGTTCAGCAAGCCGATCTCGTTCCCCAAGGGGACAGTGCTGGAATGCGTCGCCCATTTCGATAACTCCGCTGACAACCCAGCCAACCCTGATCCCAAGAAGACGGTACGCTGGGGCGATCAGACGTGGGAAGAGATGATGATCGGCTGGTACACCTTTGTAGAAGTGCCGAAAGCGAAACCGTAGCGAATCATACCAGCCCGACGCGCTAGCGAGAGGGCGCGTGCAATCGCAAGGTCCACCCTCGCTAGCGCGTCGGGCTGTCATCACACACCTAAGGAGAAGCATCATGTGGGTTCCCAAATGGCAGCGAGACAGAGCCAAAGGGGTCGATTCCCCGATGCCGACGCAGGTCGTCTCCAATGAAGAGTTCATTCCACGTCCACAGAACGCCAATCAGAAAAAAGTCGAATCGCTGATCAGCACAATGGCTGATGAGAACTCCAAGAAATTAGGCATGGATCGCCGAACGTACCTGGCCAGCTCGATGGGTCTGGCTGCCGCCTTCCTGGCACAGAATAAGGTCTATGGCAACTATTGGGATGTGGACCCGGTCGAAACGCTGGAAGCTGATGCAGTCGAAGAGAAGTGGCCCAAGGGCGAGTACTTCATCATCGATGTACAGGCCCACTTCACCAACGGTCTGGCCCTGGGTTTCCGCAACGGCGAAGCCTTTCGGAACATGGGCTTCAAGCTCAAAGACGATCCTGCTTCCTACGCCTTTCCCAACTTCATCAAAGAGATGTATTTCGACAGCGAAACGAGCATGGTGGTCATCTCCGGCGTGCCAGGCAAAGAGAATACCCGTGACGCCAAGGGCAACGTGCTGGAAGGGGCTGCTCGTACTCCGGGTATCGAAGGCAAGATTCTGCCCAGTTGGGTTATGGCCGAACGGCGTGCGGAAATCAACGATCTGGCCGGCAGCCAGCGGGCCTTGGCCCAGGGCAACTGCGCTCCCAACCATTACTGGGACAAGAAGAACAACAAGCCCGATAACGTCGCACTGTTTGAGCAGATGGAACGGGAAGTGCAGAAGTACAAGATCGATTCCTGGAAGTGGTACTGCCACACCGATCCGGGTCGTTCGGGCAACGGCTTCAAGCTCGACGATGAAAAGCTGACTTATCCCTTCTACGAAAAGTCGAAGCAACTGGGCCTGAACAGGTTCAGCGTTCACAAGGGGTACTCTTCCCAGTCGAGAACGCTGGGGCACCTGGCCAACCCGGCTGATATCGAAAAGGCGGCTAAAGATCATCCTGACATCACCTTCATCATTTATCACTCCGCCATGAAGCATGATCCCAGCGAGCCGCAGTTCAAGGAGAAGGGCTACTACGACCCGACGACCGGGGATTTCGCCTGGCATGATATCCTTATGAAGATCAAGCAGCGCAACCCCAAGATGGAGAATGTCAACGTCGAGATCGGCTCGGCGTTCGGCAGCCTCGCGATTGCCCACCCTGAGATGTGCATGCACCTGATCGGCAAGAACATCAAGTACTACGGCGTGGACCACGTCATCTGGGGCACCGATTGCCTCTGGTGGGGTTCGCCGCAGTGGGTGATCGACCTGATGAAGCGCTTCCAGATTTCGGACGAGCTGTGCGAGAAGTTCGGCTACAAGAAGCTGAGCAAGGATGACAAGGCGAAGATCTTCGGCCTCAACGCCGCCAGGATCTATGGCATTGATGTGAACGCTAAGCGCAGCGCTCTGCCCAAGGACGCTCTCAGCAAGCTGAAAGTGACCTATCTCGATGAGGGTGGCATGCGAAACAACGCCGCCTATGGCTGGGTGCGCGACAATGCCTGAGAGGCGCACTTACAGCCTGACGTGGGTGATTCTCTGCGCAGCTGGATTGCTGGCTGTGGCATTTGCGGTCGCTGTGTGGGTTGTGCAGGAACAATACTCCAAGAGAGGCAGAGAAGTCGATCCTGCTGCCTGGGGCAGCGATCATGTCGGCCAGGAACTCCCCGAATACGTCACCGGGGAGCAATGCCTGTTCTGCCATCGTGAGAAGATCGGGCCGGGATGGGCGAAGAACCGGCATAACCTCACGATCAGGGATGCTGAGGCATCGTCCCCGGCTTTGGAAGCCTTGAGAGCTTCGCCGGCCAAGAGTTTAGCTGAAGAGATCAAATACGTGATGGGGAATAAGCACGTTCATCGATTCCTGAAACCTTCGCAGGATTACGGCCACCTGGAGATGTTGTCTGTGCATTGGATTCCACCATCGAGGGATCCACCCCGCAATCTCTACCATGTTGAACAGCCTCATTGGGATGGAAAACAGTTTGCCAGTTCTTGCGCGGGCTGCCATACGACGGCGGTTGATTCCAAGACGCAGGCATTTTCGTCACTGTCGATCGATTGTTATGCCTGCCACGGCAACGTCGCTGTGGAACATCCCAACAAGCCGGAGCTGGCTCATCTGTCGTCGAAAAGAAAAGACTCAGCCGCGGTGATCACTTCGATTTGCGCCCAGTGCCACATTCGTACCGGGCAATCGAAAAGCACCGGGCTCCCCTATCCGAACACCTTCGTGGCTGGTGACAATCTCTTCCGTGACTTCAAGGCCGACTTCTCCGATGCTGCGATCAGGAGCTTGTACTCCTCTGACAGGCATGTGATGGTAAATGTTCGTGACGTGGTGATGAACGGGAAAGAATCGATGACTTGCCTGAGCTGCCACGATGTTCATGGCCAATCCAGTGAAAAGCATCAACTCCTTCCCAGGAGCGAGTATTGTGCGAATTGCCACAACCCCAAAGGATCGATGACCTATGTGAAGCCGCTTCATTCTAACAACAAAACCTGTGGCTACTAACAGCGAGGAACATCATGACCGAACAACAGGAACTACAGTGCGAGAAGCTGCCGGGTGATGGGCCGCTCGATGAGACTGATATCAGCCTGCGAGCTTACTTTGCACGAATGCCTGATGAACGGATTGCCGAGTACGATCCCAAGTGGAGCGATGAAGAGCTCATAGCGTGGGATGGCAACTTCCGTGACGATGGTGTATTGATGCTCATCTGCTGTGAGAGAGATGTGGACGTAGCGGACTATCGAGATGTGCTGAAACGGCATATCGCTTATCGCGGGACGTTATCTCGTAGTTAAAGATCGAAGAGGGCAGGTAAGTCTGCAACGGTCTTCACCAAATGCGTGTGTGGGTGCGGCAGTAGTTGTTCACGGGAATGGCTGCCTTCCGTCACACCGATCACCCAGCCGCAGCCGGCGCTGGTGCCTTCCCCTAGATCACTGGGAGTATCGCCTACTTTTGCTACATGCCGGCTGTCACTGATGCCCAGTTGCTTCATCAGTGCCTGGATCATATCGGGATAGGGCCTGCCGCGTGGCACTTCATCGCTGCACATGGTGGCATCGATGTAGCCGGTATTCAGCCAGTTCAGCCTCTTGAGGAGAGTTTCGGTAATGTCACGGAAGAAGCCGGTGTTGAGAGCGACTTTGATGCCGGCCTGATGGAGTACGGCAAAGGTTCTGAGGGCGCCGGGGATTTCACTGACTCGCGGATCGGTCTGGTAGAAGTGAATCATGCGCTGAGTGAAGTCAGCATGAATGGCGTCGATGCTGCCCAGCAGATCAGTTCGTTGATGCTGCGTCAGAAGGGTGCGGATGGCCTCGGGTTTGGGGATGCCCATGACGGCATTGGTCTCTGCAACTGTCGAATGAACGCCGACGTTCTGAAGCGCTTCACGCAGGCAGGTGCCCACGCCATCGGGGTCGATGACGGTGGTGCCAGCCAGATCGAAGACAACAAGTCCAGGTCGGTTCATGGGTTAGTCCAGTATTTGTCCAATAACCTTTTCAGCGAGGCCGAAGCTGAGCGTCATGCCGTTGCCGCCGACGCCGGTGATGCAGGTGACATTGACTTCAGGGCTGGCGACCGTCCAGGGCAGTTTGGGATGCTTGATGTAGAAGCCATGCCATCGGCTGGCAATGTGCATCTGTGGCAGATCGAGGAAGGTGTTAAGATAGCGAAGGACGAGGTCATCAATCGCTTCCTTATTGAAGATGGAAATATCGTCGCCGTATTCATGCGAATCGCCCAGCGAGACTTCGCCGGTGCCCTGTTGCGAAGCCAGGACGTGAATGCCGTAGCGGAAGTAGTCGGGGTAATCCCGCTGCAAACGAGTCTTCAGCGCCGGCAGCGTCGCACAATCCTGGAATGACTTGTAATGACAGAGCGTCAGCCCGGCGGCAAGCATGGGGCCCAGTTTGAAAGCACTGCCATAGGGCTTCGTGCGCATCATCTGAAGTTTGCATCGAAAGAGGCCCAGGCTACCGAGGACATCGGGATAGAGCGTTTGCAGATCATCGCCGGAGCAGACCCAGAGCCTTTGGGCTGCGATGGTATTGCCTTGAGCATGTACTTTGCCAGCATCGAACCCGGTAACGAGGTGATTAAACTCGAAATGAACACCGAGGTTTTGATAAAGCCACGCTGGAAGCTGGCTTATCACCTGACGGGGGTCGATGCAAACTTCGACCGGGCTCCACATCGCACCTTGCAGTCCTTCGGTCCGAAGAGCAGGGGACTTCGCTCTGGCCTTTGAAGCCGAGAGCCACTCAACAGGGTAGCCCTGATCAACTGCTTTGCTTACGAACTCTTCGAGAAGGGCAGCTTCGTCCTGGTGATAGGCCACATGCAATGATCCGACTGGATCGTGCCAGAGGTTGGCCTGTTGCAAAATAGGCAGCCAATGTTCGAGTGAATGTCGGGCCAGTTGATGAGAGTTCGCCGGCGGGCTGACCGATGGGCCAGAGCATGCCGAAGTTGCGGATCGACGCGCCGCATGCCTGGGGCGAGCGTTCCAACACGATCACCTTGCGGCCACGCTTGGCCAGGTGATACGCATGGGCCAGCCCCACGATGCCAGCCCCTACGATGGCGTCGTCATACTGCATGTTCAGACCGTAGTTGCCGTTGAAAGAGGTAAGCCACCAGGGCGGTCAGCAGGGTAACGCCGGCCAGCACGAGGAAGGCGTTGTTCCACCCTGTTGATTGTACAAGCCGAGCCAGGGGTTCACCGGCCAGCACCCCGGCGAGGTACCCGGCACCGTCGATGATGCCACAGGCGAGGGCACTGGAACGCTTGCCACCGAAATCGAGCGAGATGACACCGGCCAGGTAAGAGTAAGGGCCGATGAGGAGAAACCCGGCAGCAGCGACGAGGACGATGGCCAGCCAGACGGTCTGCGAAGCGAAGGGCATGCTGAGCAGGAACAAGACCACCGAAGCGAGGGCCAGGCCGATAGTCATCACCCAGCCCCGGCCCACTCTTCCGAAACGATCACCCAGCCAGGCGACGAGTAGCACCGAGACTCCGCCCAGGTAGGGGAAGAAAGAACTGGCATGAGCCGCCTGATCGGGAGCCAGATGGACAGCTTCCTTGAAGTAGGTGGGGGTCCAGGTGTTGAAAATATCTCGAAGCAGCGTGCAACCGAGCGAGATGATGCAGATCAGCAGGAAGCCCCGATTGCCTAGCAGCTTGGCAATGGCATGCCACAATGTTTCGGTTGGTTCGCCATCGTTGGTGGGTTTGTCGGTTTGAACTTCAACATCGGGTTCTTCTTCACCAATGGAAGCAGGACTGGAACGAAGGAAGAACAGGCAAATCACGAACCACCCGAACAGCACCGACCCGGAGAGTAGGAATATCTGCTGCCAGGTGAAGGCTGCTTCGAGCCAAGCGCCAAGAGGTTGCGTGCCAGGCCGTCACCAAAAAGATAGCTGAGGGAAAGAATGCCCATGATGCGGGCATGATGGCTGTGGGGATACCAGCGCGCCGCCAGACCGACGAGGCCCGGCCAACCGAACGATTGAAAGAAGCGGTTGCCAACCCAGGCCAGGGTAAGAAAGGTGACAGCCAGCGAGAGTGAGAACAGTGCGGTGAAGACGACCGACCCCAGCATACCGACCAGAAAAGAGCCAGCGTGGCGGCAGCCAATGACTACACGCTCCGGCGATCAGTTTCCCGATGGCGTAGGCTAACACACCAAGTGAAACGATGCGGCCCAGGCTGTTCTTGGCGGCCTCGTAAGTGATGTTATCCTGCCGAGCCAATTCCTGCCCCAGGGGCACCATCACCACGGAAAGGTTAGACCGGCACAGATAAAACCCGGCGTAACCGACGATGAGCAGGACGACCGTGAATAGTTGCCAGCGCTGCAAACGGTTCGCTGAAGGAGTGGGCATGGTGACAATCTATCATGAACTGCGTTGAGCGAAGCTGGCAGCAATCGCAATGAGGACATCTTTACGAGAACTTCAACTACTGGGTTCGAGAAATGATACCACAGTGCAGCTTCGTCACAACCAAATCATATAGAAACCGTGGCAGGGATCAGATGTACTCATCTGCCCCCTGCATTTGAAGCAAAACGATTGCACCTCACGCAGGGGGCAACGGAGTACCGTTGACCCTTGCCACGGCTCTCACTTCTGATGTCATGCCTTTCGTAGTGCCGCTTGAATGCGAGCGCGATAGTGCTCAAGTCCTGGTACTGCAAGACCCGGAATCTTGGCAATGTCGTCCCAACGTCTGACCGCCAGAGCTGATTTGAAATGGGGTTCCTGTTCAAACGTCTTCATTTCATCGGGAGACATGGAGCCGCCTTGAAGTTTCAAGCTCTGTAGCGAGGCAGGTGACAGTTCAGCTAGATAGTTTGACTCAACTGCGCACAGATAGCGTTTGGCGGCGACATGCAGACGCACCGGATCGACGACCTCCGGGCCGAAGTGTTTTGTGAGCCATTCGGCACCGCTCTCCTCATGGCGGCCATCTATACCCTGTCCGGCAATGTCTTCGGGCAGGCCATGCAGCAGATGGCCGATATCGTGAAGTAGCGCTGCCACGACGAGAATATCATCCGCACCAGCTTGTTCGGCCAAGTGAGCCGTTTGCAAGGCATGCTCTGTCTCGGAAACCGACTCTCCAAAGTAGGCACGCTGCCCCTGGACGGTAAACAATTGGAAGAGCTGGTCGATAATGGTCATGGTTTTCTTCTAAACTGAATGATGTCTCTGCAAAATAGGGTATGAAAGGTACCGGATAATGAAACTCGAAGTCTATGCTGACGCCGAGACAGTTGCCCAGAAGGCAGCAAAGTTTATCGCTGCCGAGGCCCGTGCCGCTGTTGCTGCACGGGATCGTTTCATCCTTGCCGTCAGTGGGGGTCGCACCCCGTGGATCATGCTGCGTATTCTTGCCAACGAGGATGTGCCCTGGGATAAGTTGCAGATCGTGCAGGTCGATGAGCGGATTGCTCCGGAGGGCGATCCTGATCGCAATCTGACGCATCTTCATAAAAGCCTGCTCGAACACACTCCGCTGACGAAACAGCAGATTCACGCCATGCCGGTCAACCAAGCTGATCTGAAAAAGGCTGCCCGAGACTACGAACAGACTTTGCAAATGATATCTGGATCGCCCTCGGTGATTGATCTGGTTCATCTCGGCATGGGGCCTGATGGCCATACCGCTTCGTTGATCCCCAACGATCCGGTGCTAGAGGTCAGCGATGTTGATGTGGCCATTACCGGTGTCTATCAGAACCGCCGGCGAATGACGTTGACCTATCCGATCATCAATCGGGCCCGGAAGATATTGTGGCTTGTCACTGGTAACGACAAGGTGACCATGCTGCCTCGCCTGCTGTCAGCCGATCCATTGATCCCCGCCGGCCGAGTGAATCAGGAACGTGCCACGCTCTTTGCCGATCTGGCAGCGTATCCGCAAGGTGCCTCGAAGTGAACTAGTACAATGAATACTGCCTGCGAAGGTACCTCTCAAAAGAAGGAACGACCATGCTGCGACTTACTACGCTGCTTCTCCTGATGCTATCAACCATCACTGCCTGGGGAGCCGATTGGCCCCAATGGCGCGGGGTCGAACGTAACGGCATCAGTAACGAGACCGGCCTTCTCAAAGAATGGCCCAAGGATGGCCCGGCCCTACGCTGGAAAGCCACCGATATTGGCACCGGTTACTCTTCGCCTACGATCGTGGAAGGACGGGTCTATCTACAAACCACTAAGGGCGATAAGGAAGCGACGATCTGTTTGGAAGAAGCTACGGGTAAGAAGCTGTGGTCGACCGAGTTTGGCACCGTTGGACCCAACCAGGGGCCACAGTATCCCGGCACTCGTGCTACTCCGACCATCGATGGCGGCCTGCTCTACTGCCTGGCATCCAATGGGGAGCTTGCCTGCATGGATCGCCTGTCGGGTTCAATCAAATGGAAGAAGCACCTGCGCACCGATTTCGCCGGCAAGCCCGGCATGTGGGTCTACTCCGAATCGGTGCTGATCGATGGCGACCGGGTCATCTGCACCCCAGGTGGCAAAGAGGCAACGCTGGTGGCGCTGAACAAGACCAATGGCGACGTGGTTTGGAAGTGTGCCGTGCCGGACGGCGATGGCGCTGAGTATGCTTCCATCATGGTCGTTCAGAGCGGAGCTTCCAAGCAATATGTTCAGTTCCTTCGCAAAGGGGTAGTCGGTGTCGATGCCGCCACCGGCAAGTTTCTCTGGAAGTATTCCAAGACCGTAGATATGGGGGCTAATATTCTCACGCCCGTCGTATCGGGGAACAAGGTCTTTACTTCAGGCTCCCGCACCGGTGGAGCGGTCATTGAAGTGGTGGCTGACGGCGAAGGCAGCAAGGCTAACGAGATCTACTTCAACAAGGCGATCACGCCGAGCATTGGCGGGGCAGTCCTCGTGGATAAGCATCTCTACTGCACTACGTCGCAGGCGCTCATTTGTGTTGAGTTTGAAACCGGGAAGGTGAAATGGTCAGAGCGATCCGTCGGAGCAGCAGGGATTTGTTATGCCGATGGCCGGCTGTATGTTCGGGGTTTCAATCCGGGGGAGGTGGCTCTCGTCGTTCCTTCGCCGGAGAGCTACCAGGAGAAAGGCCGCTTCAAGCAGACTGATCGCAGCAAGATCCAGGCCTGGCCACATCCGGTTGTGGCTAATGGCGGCCTGTATCTTCGAGATCAGGAGACGCTCTTGTGTTACGAAGTGGCTGAGCCTAAGGCAGCAAAGTGACAGCCTGCCCCTTCAGCATAGGAACCATGTTGTTTCGCAGGGGGCACGATGAGTACATCGTGACCCCTGCCACTGTTCTAAGAAAGTAAGTAGCCGCCATCGACGTTGAGACAAACGCCGGTGGTATAGCTCGATGCTGCGGAGACGAGATAGAGCACCGAGCCGGCCATCTCGTCTGGCAGGGCGACGCGGTTCATGGGTACATGCTGCAGCATCTTGCTCAGGATCGCCTCGTTCTTTACTAGAGTGGCGGCGAACTTGGTGTCAGTGATGCCTGGTAGCAGAGCATTGACCCTGATCCCCAGGTCGCCGCACTCCTTGGCGAAGGACTTGGTCATCGAAATGATGGCAGCTTTGGTGATGGAATAGATTCCCTGCATGAGGCCGGGTGTGACGCCGTTCACCGAGGCGACATTGACGATGTTGCCGCCACCTTGAGGTATCATCATCTTCACCGCTTTGGACGACATGAAGTAGTAGCCACGGATATTGACATCGACGGTCTTTTGGAACGCGCCGACATCGGTCTCCCATATCGGCCCGAAGTGGGGATTGGTAGCGGCGTTGTTGACAAGGATATCGAGCCGCTTGTGCCGCTGCTGAATATCAGCGAAGAGCTTTTCGATTTGATCCATCTCGCCGATGTGACAGGGGAGGGCTTCCGCTTTGCCGCCGTCTGCTCTGATCGACTGAGCGACCGTTTCGCAGCCCTCGGCTTTGCGGCTGGAAACCATCACATGTGCGCCGTGGGCAGCCAGGCAGCAGGCGATCGATTCGCCGATCCCCCGGCTGGCCCCAGTGACCAGGGCGATCTTGCCAGTCAAATCAAACATCTTGTCGAAGGACATGGTAACCTCGTGATTGGTAACAAGAGTGTCGTTTTCTTTCTCTCCTCCTTTCCAAGGGGGAGTTGGAGGGGGTAATTTCCTCGTACTAACTCACCCCACCCAACCTCCCCTTGGAAAGGGGAGGAGTCAGCGGTAAGTGAAGAGTTCGGACCGACCGGGCAAGGTCAAATGGGCCACGTTGTTAAACTGCTTGAGCGTCGTTCGGCGGCGATGAGTGAACTGGCTCACGCTGGCATTCAGCACCGACCAGTTGAGATCGAGCACCTTGGCATCGGAAACACCAAGCACATGCTGAGTGATGGCGGCAATCGGCCCACCGGAGGTGAAAATCCACACATCGCCATCCGGGGCTGACTCAGCTGCCCGCAACAATCCGGCGACGGAACGAGCACGGAACTTAGGCCAGCTTTCAGCATAATCCTCCGGGTGTTGGCCGGCGATCCAGCGTTCGACACTCTCAGCGAAGAGCTTCTGGAACGCTTTCCGCCCATCTGCCTGCTCAGCCAGGAATCGTTCGAGGTAGCCAGGTTCGGCGAACTCGGCGTGGCAGCGGAGTAACACTTCCTTGTGATCGAACTCGTTGAAAGCGTTGTCTTCCAACGGCGTCAGCAAGGTATCATCTACGGTCAACCACTTATTTAAGCAGGCATCAGCGGTCTGACGGTGCCGTCTCAAGGTGCCAATGATGACACGACCCGGTTTCAGGCCGGTGTCGGCGAGCCATTGGCCCAGCAGTTCGGACTGCGTCACTCCCAGCGGCGAGAGTTGATCGTATTCGCGGGAGCCGAACGAGGCTTGGCCATGACGCACCAGGTAGAGATTGCTCATGACCGCACCGCCGAGCGTTCGATCATGTTGAGGCAGTGCTTCTCGAGGAAGTTGGTGAAGCCGACGAACGTAGCGAACTCGGGGTTCTTGGCGTGCCCTTGCTTGTAGCGGTAGTAGATTTGCTGCACGATGCCCGCCAGACGGAAGAGGCCGAAGACCATATGGAAGTCGATGTTATCGACTGGGTAGCCGGTGCGCTGGCTGTAATAGTCGATGACTTCCCGGCGGGTCAACATGCCGGGCAGATGGGTCGGCTGACGACGGAAGGACTGATAGGCCGGCTCATCGGCGGCTTCGATCCAGTAGGCAAGCGAGTTGGCCAGGTCCATCAGAGGATCGCCGAGGGTGGCCATTTCCCAATCGAGCACACCGACGACATCGAACATGTTTTTGGGGTCGATCACGACATTATCGAAGCGATAATCATTGTGAATGACGCAGGTGGTCAGGTCACGGGCGGGCATCTTGTCTTTGAGCCAGGCCATGACTTTGGCGAAGTCATGGGCATCCTCGGTACGGGCCTTGTTGTATCGCTCGCACCAGCCATCGACCTGCCGTTTGACGTAACCATCGCCTTTGCCCAGGTGTTCCAGGCCGGCTGCTTTATAATCGACTTGATGCAAGTCAATCAGCTTGTCAATGACATTGATGCAGAGCTTGCGAGTATCAGCGGCGCTGAGCGTAACATCCTTCGGCAGATCACGGCGAAGGATGACGCCGTTCAGCCGTTCCATGATGTAGAAGGGGCAGTCGAGCACTTCGCCGGCTTCGCTGGTAGCCAGCACCCGGGGGACGTAGGGGTAGACCGGTTTCAGAGCTGTCATGACCCGGGCTTCGCGGAGCATATCGTGAGCGCTGCCGGTGCGATGGCCAAAGGGAGGGCGGCGAAGGATAAGCATGCGGTTGGGGTAGGACAACTGATAGGTCAGGTTCGACGCCCCGCCTCGAAACTGGCCGACTTGTGGTTGCCCGATCAGGCTGGCGTCCTTGCGTTTGAGGAAGGCATCGACCTTGGCAACATCAAGTTCTTCGCCTGCTCGCACACTGCCGGGCTGATCGATAACACTCTTCGTTGACGTTTCTCGTCCTTCCGGCGCTACGCCCATACGGCTGGCGTGGGCTTTGAGTTCCAGCTTGGCGATAAGGGCACGATGGACCTCATCGGGGCCGTCAGCCAGTCGCAACAATCGGGCATTGGCGTACATCGCTGTCAGCGGGAAGTCTTCTGACACTCCAGCGCCGCCATGCATCTGGATGGCCTGATCGATGACCATTTGAGCGAGGTTGGGAGCGACGACTTTGATCTGCGAGATTTCACTCATCGCGCCTTTGACGCCGACCGTGTCCATGAGCCACGCAGCTTTGAGAGTGAGCAGCCGGGCTTGTTCGATACCCATGCGGGCATTGGCGATGATGTCGTAATTGCCGCCAAGATGGGCGAGCTTGTATCCGAAGGCGGTGCGACTCAAAGACCGTTCACAGAGCAGATGCAGGGCGCGCTCAGCGGAGCCGATCACCCGCATACAGTGATGAATACGTCCAGGCCCCAGGCGGCCTTGAGCAATTTCAAACCCGCGCCCCGGTCCGGCGATAATGTTCGAGAGGGGTACCCGAACATTCTTGAAGGTCACTTCGCCGTGGCCGAACGGAGCGTGCAGATCGCCGAAGACTGGCAGCATGCGTTCGATCTTCATCCCCGGCGTGTTCAGCGGCACAATCACCTGCGAATGGCGGGCATGCTTGGCGGCATCGGGAAAGGTCAGTCCCATGAAGATGACGAAACGGCAATGGGGGTGGCCGATGCCGGAGCTCCACCACTTTCGACCGTTGATCACCACCTCGTCGCCTTCAATGAAAGCAGTGGCACGCATGTTGGTGGCGTCGGAGGAAGCGACTTCGGGTTCAGTCATGCAGAACGCTGAACGGATGGTGCCATCGAGCATAGGTTTCAACCATTGCTGTTTCTGCTCATGGGAGCCGTACTTGACCAGCACTTCCATGTTACCAGTGTCGGGGGCGTTGCAGTTGAAGACTTCGGGTGCGATTGAGGACCAGCCCATGATCTCGGCCATCGGGGCGTATTCACTGTTGGTCAGCCCCGCCCCGTATTCTTCGTCGGGCAGGAAGAGGTTCCACAGACCTGCTGCTTTCGCCTTGGCTTTCAGTGCCGTCATCACTGGCGGCTCTACCCAGTTTGCGCCGCACGCCTTCACCTGGCGATGATACTCTGCCTCAGCCGGATTGACGTGTTCAGCCATGAATGCCTTGAGGCGTGCGATGTATTCCTGGGCCCTGGCTGAGAATGAAAAGTCCATCTATCTTGTCCTTAAATAATAACGAAGGGCAAGCCCTCAATCAGAATCCCCCTCACCCCGGCCCCTCTCCCCAGTGGGAAGAGGGGAGCCAGCTTGAGCAATTCTATATCAGATGATCCGTGTGAGTTAGCAGATTCGTCTTGTTGTAACAGCACTTGCAATTGAGACATATCTGTAAAGTTCAAAAGATGTGTCGTGTTCTGATGAAGAATGTCGAAGAAACTCTGGTCTGCGCTCAAAGCCGACGTTACCGAAACACCACATTCACTACGTTAACTCAGTAGCTAACTCACAGAGACCCGAATGTTACTTAACTTCCAGTCAGATCCGACCCTGCTTCCCACGATCATTGGCAGTTGCATTTTGATGTCAGAATCATTCATCATCCTTACCAAATTCACTCGCTCGAATTCAGTTGTTTCAGGTGATCGATTTTCGCTCTTGAGCATCATGGGAATCACGTTTGTCAGCATCTGCCTGGCTGTGCCGTTCGTCTTCTTCACCGCGCCGCAGGCACTGCATTATCAACTAGGCTCAGCAGGGGTGATCCTGGCTTTGATTATTCTGGCTATCGGCATGTCGCTGCGCTGGTGGTCCATCCGCACCCTCGGCGCGTTCTTTACCGTGAACGTCTCTTCTCACGACGACCATAAACTGATTAACGGCGGCCCTTACGCTCTGCTCAGGCACCCATCGTACACCGGGCTGCTTCTGGAAATCCTGGCCCTGGCGATTTCCTTTCAACACGTCTTCAGCCTGCTGATCATCATGGTGCCGACGATGGGAGCCCTGGTCTACCGGATTCTGATCGAGGAACGAGTGTTGCAAAAGACACTGGGAGATGCCTACCGCACGTATCAGCAGAAGACCTATTCTCTGGTGCCGTTTGTGTTTTGATGTTTACTTCAATTCGCTGAGCAACGCCTTCCATTCCGCAGTCTGGTGCAACGCGCTCAACGCGGGATTGTTCGCTAACGATTCTCGACGCTCCTTTGCAGCAAAGTAGCCATAAGAACGGGCCACCTGGAGCCAGCGCAAGGCAGCACTGCGATATTGCTCGGTGAGTTGTTGTCGCTGGGCCGGTGTAAGTGCGGTGTCCTTGGCGATGAGCTGCATAGAACGAGCCGCCCCATTGGCCGCGAGATAGTAGAGTGAAGCGGGAGAGGGGCCCAGTTTCTCACCAGCCAGGCATTCTTCCATTATCTTTCGGTAATGTTTCATCATCTCCATCGATTGATCCTGCCCAGTGCTCTTTTCTTCCACCAGAAGCTTTGCGATATGGCACAACGCAGGATAACTCGTTTCATCCTGAATGACGGATTGAATATCTTCCTTAGACGATGCCGGCTGACCAAGCTCTTCCCTCGCCATCGCCCGGCACATCAACACGGCCTGCCGGTATTGCTTCATCTCCTGCTCAGCCCCGGAAACATCGCCGACGTAGTCGTGCAGCATGGAGAGTATTTCTTCCCAGCTCGCAATCGCCTTTTCCAACTGCCTGGCATCCTGCCATTGGTACGCCTGCAACAGCCGGGCACGGAGGAGGTCATAACGGATTGGCAGCTCTTGTGGATACTCGTTGTGACAATCGGACAATCGTGACACGACTAATTGAAAATGGCGTTCAGCGTCGGCGGCTTTGCCGTTCAGATGGGCTGCATAGCCGACGTCGATGTGCAGCGTTCCATAGAAACGATTAAGTGTGATCGACTGGGGATACTTTCTGATCAGGCGATCCACAGCAGGCAACTCTTTGGCGACAACTTTGGCAACCTCGTCGTAGCGGCGAGAGGCCAAAAGGAGTTCAACGAGGTTGATTTGCGTTCTCAGCTTTTCTATTTCCGGCACCACCTGCTTTGGTTCATCTTCGGTGATCTCCTGCCATAATGCGATCGACTGATGGAAGCTCTTCTCCGCCTCGGCAGGTTGTCCCAAAGCCACCTGGCCAAGAGCGATGTTACCCGTGCTGGCTGCCAGGATGTAGCGTGCCTCCTTTAACTCGCGATGCTTCTGTGTGATTTCCTTAGCGAGCGATTGCGCTTTTCTGCCAAACTGGTCAGACTGCTGGTAGTTGCGCTGATCGGCGCAGGTCTTGTTCCAGTTCACGTATAATCGGGAAAGGATCAACCGGTCTTCCGGGGCTTGATGATTCAAAAGGAGTTGCTCGATCTCTTTCCAGATGGCTTCCGCCTGCGGAAACTGGCGGAGATTCTCCCGGCAGATGCCTTCGTACATCAATACATCGGCGAGCAAGCGGCGGTCGACATCGTTGCCTGGCTGGGCCTGATGTCTTTCGCGCAAATCAGGCAGAACTGTTTGAAGCAACGGAAGCGCTTGAGCCGGACCTTCCATATCGTGCTTGAGCTTGGCCAGCAGATAGGTGGTCTTGATCCATTTCTCGTGGAGCTCGGGATTGCTGGGCCGTTCCAGGGAAAGCTTCTGCAATTCCGGAATGGCGATCTGCAGCAGTTCCTGCCTCAGCGGCAACATCCCTGCCTCGCTGAGCAGACGGTCTTCACTGACACGGAGGCAAAATCGATCTATGGTGCGGAATGCCGTGTCGATCTTTTCGTTGGCGATGAGCAAATGGCGCTCGGCACGCTGCCAGTAATACAGGCTGAACATAACGCCTGAAATCAGCGTGATGAGCAACAACGCTGATATGGCCGAGGTGACGGGCCATCGCCGGACTGCTTTGATGGAACGTCCCAGCATACCGATGGGCCTGGCCTTGATAGGTTTGCTTTCAAGGAAACAACGCAAATCGGCTGCGAGATCGGAGATTGTTGAATAGCGCCGGGCAGGATCCTTGGCCAGGCACTTCATACAGATCGTTTCAACATCAACGGGTATCGCCAGGTTCAGGCGGCGGGGGGAGACCGGCTCAACATCGACTACCTGTCGAATCAACTCTTCCACCGGTCCTCGATGAGGCGGAGACCCCGTCAACGCTTCGTATAAAGTAGCTCCTAGACCATAAATATCGCTGCGATGATCGACCGATTCAGGATGCTGAATCTGTTCCGGGCTCATATAAGCTGGCGTACCGGCCAGGAGAGCATGTCTGGTCTGGTCACCCTGGTTTTCGGTGGCGCGAGCCAAACCGAAATCGGTGAGCTTAGCTTTTTGGGTGTTTTCATCAATGAGGATGTTGGTTGACTTGATATCACGGTGAATGAGGCCAACCGCATGAGCGGCGGATAACCCCTGAGCTATCTCAATACACCATTCAAGGTATTGCGAAAGAGGCACGTCTGCCTGCTTGAGATAGTCCTTCAGGGTTTGGCCGGGAACGTACTCCATCGCCAGATAGGGCGGTTCACCCGGATCATTGTGAACGGCATAAATGCCAACCACATGATCATTACTGATGCTGGCAACGGCCTGGGCTTCCTTGAAGATGCGGTTCCTGGCTGACTGATCACCCGGCGGTGGCCAGAGTACCTTGAGCGCCACCAGGCGTTTGAGCGTTGTGTCGAAGGCCTGTAGCACTACTCCCATGCCACCCCGACCCAGCACTTTCCTGATTCGGTATGATCCCAACATTCCCAGGTCATCTTCTTGTGTCGGCGGCTTCAAAAAAGTAAGCACGTCGTCCGACTGCGCAACTTCCTGGGGCGCTTTCAAAAGCCTGGACAAGAGCCAGGGAGGCGGAGTCTCCGCTGAGTTGGCAGCACCCTTTCGATGACAGAACGATTTAAGCGATTGATCTTCAGTCAGTGAATCGAGGCGAGCCTGACATGCCGCACATTCTTCAATGTGACTGGTGACCAGGGTTTCCTGAGCATCGGAGAGAGTAGCAGCCAGGAGGCTTTCCAGCGCTTCAGGGGGTGGACAGGACAGCTTTTTCATCTGAGTCATCTTGCCTTGTTCTTGGCATGGGAGCCAGGTGGGGGATATCCTCAGCCAGAAGCAGGATCTCTTCCCTCAGTCGTTTCAAAACGCGGGACTTGGCCACATAGACCATGGAGACGGGCATTGCCAGGTCTTTTGCCGTCTCCGCAGCACTATTGTTCTCCCTCCAGACTTTGGTGAACGCCAGCCACGTGTGTTCCTCGAACTCTCCCTGAATCCGCGTCAATGTCGTCTGCAGGAGATCATCGTTAAAGTGATCAGCCCAGTCAGCATCGCTTTGGAGAGCGGGCAGATTGGCCAATTCCTGGGTATCGTCGTTGGTACCGGGTCGTGCCTTTCTGAAGAAGCGAGAGAGTTTGCTGCGTACTACGCTACCCAGCCAATCACGAAATCGTCCTCTTTCGGGTTGATATTCGAAAGCAGTGATCGACCGATTGACCTGAAGCAATACCTCTTGTGCCACCTCGGCCGCATCGGCTTCCTGTAAGTGATGCTTGCGGCAATAGCGAAAGATGAGCGGCGTGTAGACCTCCACGAACAGCGCCCAGGCGCCATTATCACGAGCATCGCGCAGCCTCAACAACAAGCTGGGGTGCGTATGCAGGTGCGAAGAAGGATTATCTATCACTGAATAGCCCCTGACTCAGAGGTTCTTGCGCACGGCTGAAGATTCAGCAAGTTCGGCAATAATGCGACAAGTTGGTGCAAGATTGCCGCTCGCTCTGGCTAGTCCATTAAGAGGCGTGCTGCGAGTCATCTACGATCATAACGACTCTCGGTAGCCGCCTCAAGGCAATACACCAGCGGGGCTAGTCATGAAAAGCACATGCAACAAGAGCAAAGTCGCAAGCAGGTCTCAAACGGCGATCAAACCCCGACGGTTCCGTCCGCAGTTGGAAATACTGGAAGATCGAGTGGTACCGGCCACCATCCATTGGAATTTGGATACCAGCGGCTTCTGGGATGATGCCGCCAACTGGGATTTGAACCGGGTACCCAACAGCAATGATGATGTCATCATAGATCGTGGAACGGCCAACCCGACAGTGACTATTCGCAGTACGCAATATGCTCTGACAGTCACCAGCACGGAAAAGATCAGCGTGACAGGCGGCGATTTCCACGCGGCCTACGGCGGCAACACCGTATTGGGCGGCATGCTGGAACTCAATGGCGGCAACCTGGTTAATGATGGCACACTCCGCATCACCGGTGATGTGAACTGGTATTCTGGTATTACCGTTGGGCCTGTCGTCTTTGCCGGCACCACGCATGTGCTGGGCTCTTCCGATAAAGGCTCTTATCGAAGCCTGATCGCCAACGAAGGCCACATGATCATGGAAGGCAGTGGGGGCTTCGTACCAGTCGATATTGGTTACACCATCGAAAATCGTGTTGGCGCTGTGTTTGAAATTCAAAGCGATGCTGATGCAGACGGCATGTCCTTCATCAACTATGGAACAGTCCGCAAGACGGGTGGCACTGGTGAATCAATACTCGGCAGTCAGTACAGCAATTTTGTAGAAAAGGCAGGCTCGTTGGTGGAAGGTAATAGCGGCAAGCTGACGCTTTACAGCCGTTATGGCGAAGGCTGCACGATCAACGCCGGGGCGGGCGCGGTGGTTGATCTCACCGGCGGCGGATCATACTCTTGGACCGGTACGTATACAGGCACCGGCCCCGGACGAGTGGAACTGAGTTCCGGCGGCATCTACACTGACAACAATAACCCGACGATCTTCAACTTCCCTCAAGGCGTCTTTCATTGGACCGGCGGCGCCATCGGTGGCGGTCAACTCGTCAATCAAGGCTACATTCAAATCTCCGGTGATGCAGATAAGTATGTTTGGAACGGCGGCATCAGCAACTTCGGTCACATCCTCCAAACGGGATTAGGCAATGTCGTCCAGGTCGGCGGCGGGCTCTTCCGCAATAAGCCCACAGGTGTTTACGAGATCAACGGCGACGGTGATGTCGGCGGATACTTTTACAACGAAGGACTCTTCCGCAAGATCGGCGGCACGGGGGAAACCAAAACCAGTACGCCTGACCAATATGGCAACAAGGGCGCTTTCCTTCACCTGGGCGGAACCGTCGAAGCTCTTAGCGGAAAGCTCACGCTCGGTGGTGGAAATGAGTCCACGGGCGGCATCTTGAAGCCTGCTGCCGGCGCTGTCATCGAGCTGAACGGCGGTTTTGATACCTACCTCAACGGCACTTATTCCATCATCGGCGATGGTAAAGTACTTCAAGCCAATGCATCTATTACCACGGGCCCGACCTTAATCATCGACGCCACGCAGGGACACTTCGTGTGGACCGGCGGCACCTTCTATGGGTACGGTTTGACCACCCAAGGCGATGTCGAAGTAACCGGCCCCGATGGTAAGGCGCTCGATCGCACCACCTGGAATATTCAAGGCACTGTCCGCCACACTGGCGGAAGCGTGTATGGAACACGAGCTGTCATCGATATCAATCCCGGCGGCGTTTATGACATGCAGGGCGACTTTACGCTGGAGAATATCGTCGGCAGCGGCCAGCTCAATCTGATCAATCGCGGCCTCTTCCGCAAATCAGCAGGCGTCGGTGAAGCTTTCCTGAACAACGACTACACCGACACCAATAATGGCACCTTTGAAGTCCTCAGCGGCACACTCTCCCTGCCTCGAAACGGTACGTTCAACGGCGTCAACTTCAATGTCGCCGCAGGCACGTTGATCAACATCAACGACCGACTCTACAACGCCGGCAAAGGCTATGCCGGGTTGATTCAGGGACATGGCCTGGGACATGTGCTTTTCCAGGCAACCATGCAGACGGGAGGGAACGATACCGCGACATTCAAGTTCGATCCAGGTGTCGCTACCATCGGACGAGACACGTATTTCGGCGGCACCTTTGTTATTCAGGGACAGCTCACCTTTAATTCTCCTACTTACATTCAGTGGCGAGGCGGCTTCACTAATCAGGGCACCATGGACATGGTGGGACCCTCCGGCCTCAACTTTTACACCGGCGGCGTGAGCTTTGACAACCAGGGCACCATCAACTTCCTGGGCGACAACAACCTCACGGCCAACAGCGGCTATGGCTACCCGGTGGTCTTCACCAACTCGGGCACTATTCGCAAGATCGGCGGGACGGGCACTTCCAACATCTTCTCCGAAGGCACCAGCGGCCCGTTCCAACTGACCAACACCGGAACTATCGAGGCGCTTACGGGCACTCTTTCCATCGCCTCGCCCACCAGTGCTTTACCACAGTTCGTTTCCGGCAAGCTGACGGGCGGCACCTGGAAAGCCGGCCCTGGGGCGACACTCACGCTGCCGAACGCAGGCGCGATCACCAATAATCAGGCCAACATTACCCTGACCGGCCCGGGTGCCAACTTCACGAACATTGCCGGGCTAACGCGCAATGAAGGCACGCTGCGGTTCGATCAGGGCAAGTCGTTCACCACGACTGGCAACTTTACCAATACTGGTCGGCTTGAAGCAGGAAGTGGATCGACTTTCCAGGCCAACGGCACCCTGACGCTCACGGGCACCAGCATCGTTCATGTCGATATCACCGGCAGCGTTGCCAGTGGTGCGTTCGGCAAAGTGAAAAGCACTGGAGCTGCCACACTTGCCGGTACGCTGGAAATCAACCTCCAAGGTTACGGCCCCAGCTCCAGCGAGCAATATCCCGTGATGGGTTATGCCAGCAAGGCCGGCAGCTTGGCAGCCATCACTGGGCTAGACCCCTATCTGTCCGCTTTCGTCAACAGCACAGCAGTTGTGTTGAACGGGCAGGGCACACCTCCCGATCTGGATGTCATCTCCATCACGCCGTCTGTCAATGGCATCGTGGGGCAAGATACTACTGTCAACTACGTCGTTAAGAACCTCTCCAACACCCCTGCCAACGGTATCTGGAAAGATGCGATCTATCTTTCCAGAGACCGCATCCTCAGCCCGGATGACAAGGTACTGGGTCTGGCTGATCATACCGGCATCGTTGATGCCGACGGCACCTATCAAGGCAGCCTCACTGCCGCAGTGCCTAACCTGATCGATGGGAACTACTACATCATTGTGGTGGCAGACGCCAAGCACAACGTAGCTGATTCGGATCGCAGCAACAACAGCGAGGCCAGCACATCAGCCATCGCTGTCCAGATCAGCAACTTCGGCGTCGGACTTCCTGCCAGCGGCAGCTTGAGCCTGAATCAACCCGTCTACTATCGATTGATCGTTCCCAGCGACCAGCCGGATCTACTACTGCACTTGCAAACTTCTGTTGGAACCGCCGTTGAACTCTTTGCTGCACAAGGAAGACTACCTACCACCGCCGACTTCGATCTGGCCGGCGCTGAGTTTAATTCGAACATCGCGACCGCCTTGCTTTCTAATCCCGGTCTTAACACCTGGTATGTGATGGCAGTGGCCCGAACCGGCAGTTCTTCAAACTTTACTTTGAGCGCAGTCGCGACGCATCCGATGCTGACCAGTGCCTCTCCTAACAAGATTGGTAACACGGGTAATGTGACTCTGTCGCTTTCAGGCAACCAGTTACGTGCCAGCGATCTTTACCAGATTGTCGCTGCCAACGGCACGACATTCACTGCCAGCCAGGTGGCAGCAGCAGACTCTCGACAAGTCAATGCAACATTCACTCTGAACAACGCACCTCTCGGCCAGTACACGGTACAACTCGTTCGAAATGGGCAGATCATCTCCCTGGCTGACAAGATTACCGTTGAAGCAGTGAAGGCAGCCCGGTTTGTGCCGACGCTGGCCATGCCGGGCTCTTACCGTGCCGGGTTGATCTTTCAGGGTGCGGTGGTCTATCGGAACGATGGCAACGTCGATATGCCCGCACCGGTCATCATTCTGACTGGCAATGCCACCACTAAAATAGCTCTGGAGCGTCAGGACCTTGTCGGCAACAACGCCAATACCGCAAGCAATGAGCGAGTACTGCTGGGTATCGGCAAAACGAGCAATCCCGGAATCCTTCACCCCGGTGAAGAAGCCCGTATTCCTTTCTGGGCGTTGGAGAGCAGTGGCGGCGGGGCGAGCGTCAATGTTGATTACCAGACTGCCGACTCCAACGATCCGATTGACTGGGCTGCAGTCTCAGCGGAGATGCGTCCGGCAGGACTCACTGATGCCCGTTGGAATAGTTCGTTTGCTCTATTCCAATCCGCAGTTGGCTCCACCTGGGGCCAGTACGTACAGTTCCTCTCACGTTATGTACAGAAGGTCAAGTACCAACCAGAAGCTCTACCTGTTGAAGCTACCTACCTGCTGCCTAACGGCACAGGCATGGAATCAGCCAAGTACTTTGAGACAGTGGAGATTCTGGACTATGCCTTCACCGAACTGCGAGCGGAAGCCGGCAAGGAAGTTGGCGGCACTGTTTTCCTGGAGAACAGCGATCACCCTCTGGCGGGTGTGCTGGTACGTCTCAGCAACGATACTGACAGCACGATTGCCTACACCGATAAGGATGGCGTCTACCGACTGCCTCATTTGCCCAATGGTACTTATTCACTTAGCGTCGAAGGATACCTGCTGTCTTCCCCGATCAGCCTGAATTTAGATGGCAGCGTTATCAATCATCAGGACATCACAGTGCTAACGGGTGGTGTTGTTGAAGGTTTCGTACAGCGTAGCGGCGATGCTGCTATCCTGAGCGGTCTACCAGTCATTGCACAGAATGCATCGGGACTGAGATTGACTGCCTACACCGATGGCAATGGCCATTATCGCTTCACCGGGCTGCCGACAGGCCTGTACCTACTGTCTACGTCGGGGCCTGGTCTTGCATCAGTCAGCACCACGGGTTTCACCGTTCTCAGTATTGATCATCTCAGTGACGTCAATCTGACGCTTCCGCTGGCCAGTGTCATCAGCGGCCAGGTGAAAGGCAACAATGCGGCACTGGCGGGAGCAACGCTGATCCTACGGGACGCCCAAGGGCGCACTCAGAGCACCAGGAGTGACAACCTCGGCAAGTTCAGCTTTGGCCAATTGCTGGCCGGTACTTACACGCTGTTCTCCTCCAATGCCGGCTTTGCAACACAACAGCAATCCATCAGTATTGGAACCGGCGTTGAGGCAGCGTTGCCTGTGATCAACCTGGCAAGCGGCGGCGTGATTACTCTGACGATCAAGAACATACAGAATCAGTTGTTGTCCAACGTCTCAGCCATCCTGGGACAGAATCATCAGTCCCAGGCAGCCGGTTTGTCGAACAACCAGGGAGTTTTGTCGTTCAGCGATCTGGCTGCCGGCACCTATGATCTGGTCATTACCGCAGATCAGTACAACCCACAGCAGGTCAGTATCGTTGTCGGGGCAGGAGCTACGACTGGTCAAACGATTACCTTGGATGCAGCCGGCAAGATTCAGGGCAACGTCAAAGACGCCGCCGGCCAGCCGATTAACAACATGGTGGTGAATTTCTTCACCTCTGATGTTCTGGCGAATTTTCGCACTCTCGCTACAGAGACTGATGCTCAGGGCAACTACTCGCTGACGCTGCCTTACGGCAACTATGGGGTCAGCTTTGGCAATAACACCGGCATCTACCGTCAAAGCGTAACCCTGGATGCCGCCCATCTGGTGCAGACGGTCAACATCATGATGACCGGGGCGACCCTGAGCGGAAGAGTGATGAGCAGCAATGGGCTTACAGCCATCGCTGCTGCCACCGTGGAGTTACGGCAGTCGGGTATGGTGCTGGCAACAGCCAACACGCTGAGCGATGGAACTTACACGTTCCGCGGCCTGGCTGCTGGGCAGTATTCGCTACAAGCAGACAGTGAACTGGGTTACACGGTCGTGCAAACGATAGATATTACAGCCAACAGCACCAGTACCGCCGGCGACCTGCTGACCGGCAGCTTGTCCTATCAGGGGGTGGTGTTCGGTTCCAACCATTTACCTCTTTCCGGCGCATCGGTCGGATTATTCCTCGAAGGTGAAACTGCGCTGGGTGCGGACTCTTTCCATGTGACTAGCGACGATGGACACTATGCGTTCCCTGGGGTGATTGCCGGCAACTATGTGCTTCGCATTGAAGCACCTCACCACGCCACTTATGAACAACACCTTACCATTGGTACATCCACTACGCAGGATATTTCGCTCATTGAAGGCGTGAGTTTCAGCGGCACCGTTCTGTTCCAGGGCCAGCCGGTCAAGCAGGCGGTGGTGGCAGTTATCACGCCAGGATCTTTGAACTCGTGGGCCATCACTACCACCAACGATCAGGGACAATTCACACTGGAGAACCTGCCTCCCGGCGTCTACAGCATTCTCGTCAAACCTTCGCTCCAACAGATTCAATTGATCGAAAATGTGGCTGTCAACAGTGGCATGCCGGCCTTCAATATCAATCTGGCAGCCCAGACTACTTCTCTCCAGGGCGTTGTGAATGACGAGTCGGGGCAACCTCTCTCGCTTGCGACGATTCAGGCAATCAATCAGACGGGCGATGTGCTTGATACGCTCATCACCGATCAGTTTGGCTACTACGAATCGACCAAGCTGCCGCCAGGCGAATACCATCTGAAAGTGCGGTCACTGGGCTATCGTGGTCAGGAACTCGTGGGCATGACACTCGATGCCGGCGTGCCGTTGTCGAGGAACTTCAGCCTGACCACCGCCGGCACGGATGACCCGCCCGGCTATCTGGAGATCATGTCTGATCTGGCAGCGGGAGTTTTGGCTGCGCCGATTCGCTTGATCATTGATGGTTACGTGAAGGATACTCTGTCTCTTTCTGTTAAGCCGGAACGATTCCCGAATGATCCCGGCACACTTTCCGAGTTGGCCATCCCAGGCAGTGACGCTTGCTCGGAGAAGGAACGACTCTACCTTCTCGCCATCAAAGCCTATGACAAGAAAGAAGCTGCCTTCAAAGACTGGAACACTGTTTACGATGACTTCAACAACACCTTCAAGAATGGGGCTGCTCTTTTCTCCTGGCAGATGATTGATCTGGCCTTCAGCGTGTTCAAAGCCGCCGAGTCCTCAGCCATCAAGGCTGCTTTCGACGCCGCCGGCAACGCTACTCGAATCACCTATGCGCTCTATCAAGCGGAACAACTCGTGGAAGCCATTCATAAAGCCATCGATCTGCCTTCCCTGTTCCACAAGATCGTTTCGGGCAACGCCAAATTCAGCGATCTGATGGGCATCATTGACGGCATTCATGGTGTGCTCGATAAGGGCAAGAGTCAGATTGAATATCTCGATCGATTCATCAACCTGCTCAATCCTGACACAGAGTCAAAAAATCTGTCCATCGGCTGGTTGAAGCTCTCCTCCTGGGTCGGGATTCTTATCAAACTGATCAAAGCAGAGAACGATGCCTACACCACCAGAAACACGCTGGAAAGCCTGGCTGATAACACTCGATTCGCTCAGAAGGCTTATCTCAAAGCCCTCACAGAGTTCAAATCCGCCAAGCGTGAATACGACGACTACAACTGCGACGACCCCGAAGACACCAAACCTAAGCCGCCCAAGCATGGACCCCGTGCCAGCATCGGCGTGTGGCGTTCCCTTGATCCCAATCAACTGCAATCGACAGGCGTTGGCGACTACGGCGCTGTCCGCCCCGGTGAGACTATCAGCTACACCGCCAACTTTGAGAATCTGCCCACGGCTGACGCTCCGGCACAGATAGTTAAGATCACGCTGCCTCTCTCCAGCAATCTCGACTGGTCGACGCTTCAGATTACCGGCATTGGTTTCAATGATGTCAATCTGGCATTGCCGCCAGGGCTGAAGAACTATGAAACCACTGTCACCTCCAGCAGTGACCCCAGTCATCCGGTGAAGGTAACGATCAGCTTCAACGCAGTGACCGGCGAACTGGTTGCCGTGATGCAGTCCATTGATCCGCTCACGGGCCAGGCGACCGACGACCCCGCAGCCGGGTTCCTGCCCCCCGATGATGCAACTGGTCGAGGCCGTGGCTACCTGACGTTTGATATTCAGGCAAAGTCTAACCTGACTGCCGGCACCGAGATCAAGAACCAGGCCAGCATCGTCTTCGATGCCAACGCACCGTTGGCGACCAATCAATCGCTCAACACGATTGACACCGAAACACCAGTGACCAAAGTCAATACCTTGCCGGCCACTACTACAAACACCAGCTTTACTGTGAACTGGACCGGGCAGGATCCTCATCATGGTGCCGGGATCGTCAGTTACAACATCTACGTGTCCACCAACAACGGACCCTTTACGCTCTGGAAGGATCACACCACAGATACGTCCGCAGTCTTCACCGGCGAGAAGGGCAAGAAGTACAGCTTCTATTCGACAGCCGTGGATGGATTGGGATTTGAAGAAGACGCGCCGACCACTTATGATGCGGTGATCGAGGTGTTGGCGAATCTCAAGCCGAGCATTGAGCGCATCAGCGTGGCTAACGGCGAAGCACAGCGTTCACGATTCTTTGTAGTTCAGGTCTATTTCAATACCATCGTCACGTTCGATAAGGGCGCGTTTGAACTGTATCTCAACGGCAAGCGGTTCACGATCAGCGGGATACTCACTTCCATACAGGATGGGAAGACTGTCGCTACGCTCCAGTTCCTGACTTCAACCCTGGTCAAGACTTCGCTCCCAGAAGGGCAGTACCGTCTCGTTACTCGTGCGAAGTCGATCAAAGCGCAAACGGGTGGGTTGAAGATGGAATCAGATCAAACGGACAGCTTCTTCAGGCTGTTCGGCGATGTGAACGGCGACGGTCGGGTGGATGCCACCGATCTGGCGGTTTTCAACACCACCTACGGTAAGAAGGCCGGCCAGACGGGATACCTCTGGTTCCTTGACTTTGACGGCAACGGCAAGATCGACGCCAAAGACCAGGCTGCGATCCGATCAAGGTTGAGGAGATAAGTTTCATGCTGACTGAGAAGCTGGTGTTTACCTATAACGAAACATAGATCATCCCGTTCGTTGAGAAAACACCATGCCAGCTACGGTTGCCCGTCGTATCGTTCTCGCAGCTCGTCCCAAGGGAAAGCCACAGCCCAGTGACTTTCGCCTGGAAGAGATGCCTATTCCTACCCCAGGCGACGGGCAGGTACTGTTGGGTGTACAGTACCTTTCACTTGATCCCTACATGCGGGGACGCATGGATGATCGGAAGTCGTACGTCAGGCCGGTGCAGTTGGGCGAGGTGATGGCGGGGGAGAATGTCGCCAGGGTGCTGGTATCGAATAACCCCAAGTTCGCTGTCGGCGACTTTGTGACGTCGCAAACGGGCTGGTTGACCCATGCAGTCTCCGATGGCACGGGTATGCGGAAACTCGATCCGAAAGAAGCACCGGTGACGACGGCCCTCGGTGTGCTCGGCATGCCGGGCTTCACCGCTTATTCGGGACTGTATCTCATCGGTAAACCCAAGGCGGGGGAGACTGTCGTGGTCGCATCAGCCAGCGGGCCGGTTGGAGCACTCGTGGGACAGTTAGCCAAGATCGTAGGCGCGCGGGCCGTTGGTATCGCCGGTGGGCCGGAGAAGTGTGCCTACGTCAAGAATGAACTCGGCTTCGATGCCTGTATCGATCACCGTGCTGCTGATATGCCCGCTCAACTGAAAGAGGCCTGTCCCAAGGGGATTGATGTCTACTTTGAAAACGTCGGTGGGGCGATCTGGCAGGCGGTGTTGCCGCTGCTCAACAAGTTCGCCCGGGTTCCAGTGTGTGGTTTGATCGCTCATTACAACGATGAGAAGGCTCCCGAAGGCAAGGATCGACTACCGGCTACCATGCGAGAGATCCTCACCCGCAGCCTGACTCTGCGCGGGTTCATCAACTTCGAGTTCTACGATCAGTTCCCCAAGTTCCGCCAGGAGGTGAGTGCCTGGATCACCGAGGGTAAGGTCAAATACAAGGAAGATATTGTTGACGGCCTGGAGAAGGCACCCGAAGCATTCATGGGTTTGCTCGAAGGTAAGAACTTTGGCAAACTATTGATTCGAGTCAGCACATAGCTGCCGGCGATGATGAATGCGTCTTAATCATTACAAAAGAAGGGTCCTCGTTCGGACTTTCTCACATATCGACCGTACCATATATACTGTGTTTATCGAATAGTCTGGGTATTACCTGCGACACAAACAGGGCTGAATTCATAACGTATTAGGAAGTACTTTCGGCTCCACCCCCTGTTTCAAGGTGAAGTGGAGCATCCCTTTTGAGGAAATCGGTTGTCGTACACGATCACCACGATGATTTATGAGTACCGCCGTTTCATTACGGGGGTGATTGCTGTGGCGTTCAGCCTGGTGCTCATGCTGATTCAGGGCGGCCTACTGATCGGCTTGTTCGCGGTCACTTCCTGGCCGGTGGATTACACCAGTGCGGATATCTGGATCGGTGCCCCTTCCGTCATCAGTGTGGACGTGGGCAGCCCGATTCCTGAAGCCTATTTAACACGATTGAATCAACCCGAAATCGCCCGCGCTGAGCCGCTGCACCTGGCCTTTTCGTTTTGGACCAAGCCCAGTGGCGGTTCGGAACTGTGCATTGTCATCGGCTCACGGCTAGAAGAGGGGTCTCTGGGGCTGATGAAGCAGCTCACCCCCGAACTGCGTACGCTCTTGCAGGAACCGGGCAGCGTCGTGGTGGATAAATCCGATCTGAAACGTCTCGGCGTGGAAAAGGTGGGCGATACGGCACAGATCATGGGGCACCGTGTGCGCATCGTAGGGATGACCAATACTGTCAAAAGCATGGCGGGACCGCTGATCTTCTGTTCGCTCGATACTGCCAGACCACTGCTGCATCTCGATAAAGATCACACCATCTACATCCTGGCCAAATGCCACAAGCCTGAAGACGCCCCCAAGGTGGTGGAGGAACTGAAGAAGTACCCCACTATGGCGCCGTTCACTACCAACGAGTTCTCCCTGCGAACCCGCATGCACTGGCTGACCATGACCAAGGGCGGCATCGCCATTGGCTACGCCGCATCGTTGGGTTTGCTGGTGGGCGCGATGATCACCAGCCAAACACTCTATGCAGCGACGCTGGCTTCACTGAAAGAATACGCGGTTCTCTGGGCTCTCGGCATATCCCGAAAAAGAGTAGCCCGATGCATCATGGAGCAGACGCTCTGTGTTGGCATTCTTGGTATTCTGATCGGCTTGCCAGTATCGTACGGGCTGGCTCAAGGCGCAGAATATCTGGGTGCCCCGGTGCAGATCTCCTTCTGGGTGATCTCCATCGGCGTCACGGTCATCATGATCATGACTCTGCTGGCAGGAGTGGCTGCCCTTCGATCACTCCGGCTCATAGAGCCAAGTGTTCTCTTACGCTGAGGTGGTATGAGTTCGGACCAGGACTATCCTGTATTGCAGGGCCATCAGCTTTTCCGAGCGTTTGGCACCGGTGCGGAACGTACTGTGGCGCTCGATTCCACGTCGATCAATCTGTATCCAGGGCAGTTCACCCTTCTCATGGGGCCATCCGGCAGCGGCAAATCGACATTGCTTGCCATCCTTTCCGCGCTGTTGCCACCCGATTCGGGACAGGTCGTCGTCGAAGGCCGGGATATCTGGTCGATGTCCGATGCTGAACGAGTACAGATGCGAAGCGACCACTTTGGCTTTGTCTTCCAGGGGTACAACCTCTTCCCGGCGCTCAATGCCCGTCAACAACTCGAAATTGTGCTTCGCTGGGGACAACAAGTGCCTGCTCGGGAAGCGCGTAAGAGATCAGTCGCGATCCTTGAACGGCTGGGACTGGCGAAGAAGATGCATCTTCGGCCGAACCAGATGTCCGGCGGAGAGAAGCAGCGGGTAGCGATTGCCCGGCGCTGGTGAAGAAACCACGCATCTGTTTCGCTGATGAACCGACCAGCAATCTTGACTGGGCACATGGCGAAAACGTGGTCAGGCTCCTCAAGGAAATGGTGAATGAACTCAATCTCAGCCTGCTGGTGGTGACGCATGATCATCGGCTGGAGCCTTTCGCTGATCGCATTCTACACCTGGAAGACGGTCATTTGGTTGAGCGTGAGTTGAGCGAACAAGCAGTAGTAGCTTACCCAGGCGGATCAGAGTCGTGGGAACAGGAGAGATAGGAATGGTTGGAGCGTATAAAGGAAATTCAGCAGGATTCATCAGCGGCCTGTGCCTGTTGTTGAGTTTGTCCATATGCCACCAGCAGGCACGAGCTTGGCAGGCGGCAGCCACCCATCCTGTCGGCGGCCCGACACAGCCCAATGTCACTCTCGCAATGGGTTTGGTTGACGTGGAACAGGGCATCGCCAGGCTGAACAGCCAGATGCCGGGCAGAATCGTCCGGATTGATGCGAAAGAGAACCAATCGTATGAACCGGGCGACGTCTTGCTGGTAGTAGACGACGCTACGCCCAAGCTCAAACTCTCCCAGGCGATGTTGGCCGTGCAGGTAGCACAAGGCAAGGTGAATCAAGCAAAAGCGGGCAGGATGATTGCAGAAGCTGAGAAACGCGCCCAGGGAGTAGCCATCGAAGTCGCCGAAGCCCGGGAGCAGACGTACAAGCGCCGCCAGGAAGATGCCAAGACTTTGGAAATACCTGGCCAAACTAAAAAAGACCTCGAAGATGCCGTCCGTGACATCGGCTTCTTGATCAAGAGCGAAAAAGAGAAACTGCGCGTCGTCGAGAGCAAACTGGAATACGCTCGTACCGAGGAAGCCCAGGCCCAGCTTCAGGTACAGGTGTATCAGGAGCAAGTGCGGGAAGCGGAAAAAGCGGTAGCCGACTGCGTGATGAAAGCGCCTTTCAAAGGAAAAGCTCTGCGGATTCGAGCCCGACTCGGAGAACTGGTTTCACCCGCCCATCCGGAACCGCTCATTGAATTCTGCCCCGATGTCCCACGCATCATTCGTGCCGAGGTGCCCCAGGAGTTTGCTCACCCTGTTGCTGTCGGCCAAGCCTGCAAAATCACTGATGACAGTCGAAACAACACCAGTTCCTGGACCGGGCGCGTTCACCGCATCGGCGACTGGTTTTCTCCTCGTCGATCCAATCTGTTCGAACCATTGCAGATGAACGATGTCAGGACGCTGGAATGCATCGTCACTGTCGATCCAGGCGGCGAACCGCTTCGTATTGGCCAGCGGATGCGGGTCACCATCGATACCGCATCGACTCCAAACAAAACGCCTGATGTCAAAGTGCCTGTCGAAACCACCAAGAAGTGATCTGACAGACATCTTGAGCTATCACCTATGAGGCCCTCTACATGCATAAGACCAAGAACGATCTATCCAAGGAAATCCGAAAAGGCTCTATCGAGCTTCTGAACGCTCGACTGGCAGACTGCATCGATCTATTACACCAGGGCAAGCAGGCACACTGGAATGTGAAAGGCCCTAACTTCATTGCCCTGCACAAGCTATTTGATGAAGTAGTCAGTGCTGCCGGCGAATATATGGACACTATGGCTGAACGCATCGTACAACTAGGCGGCACGGCAGAGGGAACCATTCAAGTGGCGGCCAAGCAGACGAGCTTGCCTGCCTATCCGCTCAAGATTACTACTGGCGAAGATCACGTCGAGGCACTTTCCACAGCACTGGCTGCGTTCGGCAAAAAGATACGACACAATATTGATGAGGCTGACAAACTGGGCGATAAGGATACTGCCGACATCTTCACTGAAGTCTCTCGTGGAACGGATCAGTACCTGTGGTTTGTTGAGCGCATCAGCAAGCTGATCGGTAACCATCTGCATTGAATTCTTGACAAAGGCCGGAGCAACCGCTCCGGCCTCTATCTTTCATTCTTGGTTATTGCTTGAGCGGCACCCAAATCTCCATACCGCCGCCAGTCTGCGGGTTGAACGCTTCGGTATACCGTTCAAAGCAGGGTGTGTTATCCACTTTCAGGCCGCAGTCAGGCACCCACTTGCACCAGATGGTTTCGATGGTCTGTGGAATCTGAGTGACTGGTTTCGAGTGGGAGAAGACTGCATAACGCTGGGCGGGCAACTTTACCTGGGCGAACCCGGCAGGTAACTCTTTAGTATCGTTCACCTCGACGCCGGCCAGGTAGTCAAAGCTGTTGTCGGGCTTGCAGTTGTAGCAGATGCCGTAGGATGACTTGCCCACCTGCCCGGCAACTTTCCCGATGAGCGGCCCGAAGCGTTCCCATTGACCAGGGATGTTCTTGCGTGTCTCCATGGTGTAATGGCTTTGCAGCCCGGCAATGAGCCGTTCCTTGCCGTTCTCAAATCGAGGCTCTCCCAGCCCCAGCGACTGAGCCCGCAGGCTCGCTTCCTGCTCGCGCAGTTCCGGCGTGAATTCAGCTCCGAAATCGTCAGCTTCAAAGTAGGGGCGAATCTCGATGAAGGAATCATCGCTCATGGGATTGGGACAACGCTTTACCCAGTCGATAGCTTCCTGCATCGACTTGACCTTCCAGACCCAGTAACCGGCGATGAGTTCCTTGGTCTCGGCAAAGGGGCCATCGATCTGGGTGCGGTTCTTGCCGGAGAAGGCAATGCGTACGCCCTTGGAACTGGGATGCAGCCCGGCACCGTCCAGCATGATGCCGGCTTTTACCAGTTCTTCGTTGAACTTGCCCATATCGGTGAGCAGTTGCTGGCTGGGCATCACCCCCGCTTCCGATTCCTTCGTCGCTTTCACCACTACCATGACTTTCATGTTCGCTTCTCCGTTGGTTTGTTTGTGACGTTTCATTGATCTGTCGATTGGATATCCACACAATCGACATGAGCATCAGGATTATTTCTGTTGTCCGTTGGTTGATTTGCCCCAGGCGAGCAGATCACGCAGCCGGGCATCGCGCAGGTAGAGGCCGCCCCAGAGCAGGACTCCGAAGACGACGGGGAAGAGAATATTGAAGGCGGGATGACTGGCATGCACATGGGTGGCAACCGCCCCGCCGAGATAACCGGTGAGTAGGATGGCGCCGATGATCTTGGTCTGCGGTATCAGGTACAGCAGGGTGGAGATGATCAGCACGACTCCCAGCGGGACAATGGCACTCTCCGGAAATCCAAGCTCGACGGTGCCTTTGACGACGAACTCAGGTTTGAAGAGCTTCATGACGCCATCGAAGAGAAGAAACAGGGCTGGCAAAGCGCTCAGGACGTATCCGGTCCAGAGCATGGGTTTTGATGTTTGGTTCATTGATGTTTCCTTTTGTTGTTGATGGTGTAATCTACCATGCTCCCCCCTCACCCCCAACCCCTCTCCCTCCGGGGGAGAGGGGAGAAAGAAAGGCAATGCGTTAGGTAGAAGGGAGGTTGGGAAGTTCCAGAATCGGTCTAATCTCGATTGTGCCTTTTCTTGCCCCGGCACTCGACTGGCGATGTTGATGGCTTCATCGAGATCTTTTGCATCGATCAAGAAGTAGCCGCCGAGTTGTTCATGGGTTTCGGCAAAGGGGCCATCACTGATCAGGCGCTTGCCCTGGCGAATCCTTAAGCTCGTGGCTGTGGAGACGGGGTGCAGCGGCGAAGCACCGAGAAACTTACCCTGAACATGCAGTTCATGCGCTACCTTGGTGGACTCGACGAAGCAGGCTTCCCGCTCAGCATCCGTCCAGTCAGCTTCGTTTGAGTAGATCAGCAGCATGTATTTCATCACGTTTCTCCACGGTTGGATCGTAGTGCCTGTTGATGCACTCTAGTCGCATGAATCATCTCGAAATCGACATGCCACCAAGAATTATTCCAATTCCTGCAGTCGTCCGGCAAGAAAGCGTCGCTGCGGCTCCTGTTTCGTCAGTTCCAGGGCACGTTCATAGGCTGCCCTGGCGTCTGCGTAGTTGCCTAAAAGCCGGTACATATTGGCTTTGGCGGCATGGGCTAGAAAATAGTCTGCAAGTTCTCCCTGGTTCAAAAGGGCATCGACAAGTTGAAGCCCCGCCTCTGGGCCGTCCCGCATCGAAATCGCTACTGCGCGGTTGAGCTTAATGACTGGGGAAGGGTCTGCGAGCAATAGCATATCGTACCAGGAGACGATCTGGCCCCAGTTCGTGTCACTCCCAGTAGTTGCAGCTGCATGGACGGAGGCGATAGCTGCTTGAATCGTGAAGACACCGAAGCGGCGACTATCCAGGGCACGCTGTACCAATGAAGTGCCTTCTGTCATTTGCTGCCTGTTCCAGAGAGATCGATCCTGATCTTCCAGTAATATCAGATCACCATTGTCCGTAGTACGTGCAGGACGGCGCGATTCGGTGAGCAGCATCAAGGCGAGCAACCCGATCGCTTCGGTGTCGGGCAGCAGTTCAACAAGCAACCGACCGAGACGAATGGCTTCATCGGAAAGTGCAGGGCGGGTGAGCGACTCTCCCGACGATGCGGAATACCCTTCGTTGAATACCAGGTAAATGACCGACAGCACCGATTCGAGCCGCACCGGCACGTCGGCAATCGACGGCACTTCGTAGGGAATACCCGCGCTGCGAATCTTTCCCTTGCCACGCACGATACGCTGGGCGATTGTGGTGGGGGCGGTCAGAAAGGCGCTGGCGATCTCTTCCGTGGTCAGGCCGCACACTTCGCGCAGCGTCAGGGCGACCTGAGTATCAAGGGACAAAGCAGGGTGGCAGCATGTGAAGATCAGCCTCAAACGGTCATCGTCGATGTACTGATTCGCCTTCTCAGCATTTGATGATGCAGTTGCTTCCAGTCGGCTGGCTACTTCGGAAAGAGCCGCATCGTGACGGGTGCGACGACGAATGGCATCGATAGCTTTATAGCGGGCGGTGGATACGAGCCAAGCGCGAGGGTTAGCAGGAATGCCGTCGCGCTGCCAGCTTTCGAGGGCAGCGGTGAATGCTTCGGATAGCGACTCTTCGGCAAGATCGAAGTCACCGATCAAACGAACAAGGGTAGCAAAGGCCCGCCGCGACTCAGAACGGTAAGCCTGATCTATGGCCTGGCAGATTTGTGCGAAGTTATTCTCGCTCACACGCAGGCTCACAGGACCTTGGGCAATGCTGACGCCAATTGTTGTTTTACAGAATCGTTCAACAGGTCACCGATCTTGTCGATGGTGATATCAGCGGGCGGGTTCGCCGCGATGATCTTGGGATCGAGGGCATAGTGGCCCTGCTTCGGGAAGACGGTCGTCAGCCGTGAGCCCCAGATCTTCTTGATGGCAGTGAGAATACGGAGCTTGTCATCTATCAGCACATAGTGCCGGGCAGGGAATCGCCTTTCGACGTCGGCCAGTTCCTGTTCCTTGTGAATGTAGATGAGCGATTGGCCGTTCACCGCCTTGAGCAGCCCGCTCCGTTCGATCTTGCGCGGTTGAAACACGACATCGCCATCGGAGAGAATCACTGTCGGGCCGAGGGTGTGCAGGTACTTGACGACTTCCAGCGCATGGGGATAGAGCAGTTGGGCGAATGGATACTCCAGCATGAAGTGGGAGACTTGCAGGAAGTGGGGATCGTGAGGATTCTCGACCCGATACTGTTGCAGCGCCCGAGATAGTCGGCATAGCCGAGTTCGGTCCTCAGCTTCTCGAAGATGGCCCAATACCGTTCCTGACGTTCGCTGCCGAACGCCTCAGTCAAATAAGCACGCAGATCGGAGCCGAAGCGATCATTGTCGAGAAGTGTATTATCGACATCGAGCAGGAAGACGACGGGATGCATGCGACAACCTTTGAAGTGTGATACCTAGAGATGATAGGGAGGGCGAGGCTCCTGCCGAGCTATTCTGCGATCGCTTTAAGCTCGGCAGGAGCCTCGCCCTCCCAAATACTAGGCCAGAAGGTCTTTCACCACAGCCCCTTTCACATCAGTCAGTCGGTAGTCCCGGCCTTGCGATTTGACCGTCAGCCGTTCGTGATCAATTCCCAGGCAATGCAGAATTGTCGCATTCAGATCATGAAGATGGACCGGCTTCTCGGTAATGTTGTAACTGAAATCGTCAGTACTGCCATGCACATAGCCCGGCTTGATCCCACCGCCTGCCATCCAGAGGCTGAAGCAGCGGCCATGATGATCACGGCCATAACTTTCCTTCAGTCCGCCCTGGCCATAAACCGTGCGGCCAAACTCGCCACCCCAGATGACGAGCGTTTCATCGAGCAAACCTCGCTGTTTCAGATCTTGAATGAGAGCAGCCTGGGGCTGATCGACATCGCGGCATTGCAGGGGCATGTTATCGGGCAGGTTGTTGTGCTGATCCCAGCCACGATGGTAGAGTTGCACGAAGCGCACGCCCCGTTCGACCAGCCGACGGGCCAGCAGACAGTTGGCGGCAAAGCTGCCAGGCTTCTTCACCTCAGGGCCATACATCTCGAGAGTGGCCACCTTCTCGTTCTTCATATCGATGAGATCGGGCACCGAGGTCTGCATACGGAACGCGAGCTCAAACTGAGCGATGCGCGAAGCAATCTCCGGGTCACCCGATTCAGCCATCTTTTGTTCATTCAGTTTGGCGAGGCTGTCGAGCATGTCGCGTCGCATGCCCCGATCAATACCGGGAGGATCGCTCAAATAGAGGACCGCATCTTTTTGACTTCGGAGCTTCACCCCTTGATGACTGCTCGGCAGAAAGCCGCTGCCCCAAAGTCTATCCAGCAGCCCCTGATTAGAGTCCTTGCCGCTGCCATGCGAGATCATCACCACGAAGGCGGGTAGATCGGCTGCTTCGGTTCCCAGGCCGTAAGCTGCCCACGAGCCGAACGAAGGCCGGCCCGGCTGCTGCGAACCGGTCTGAATGTAGGTGATGGCCGGGTCGTGGTTGATGGCTTCGGTGTGCATCGAACGGATCAGGCAAATCTCGTCGGCGATCTTGCCGGTGTGGGGCAGCAATTCGCCCAGTTCCATGCCGCACTTGCCATGACGAGCAAACTTGAACTTGGAGGCGATGACAGGGAAGTTCTTCTGTCCGCTGGTCATGCCGGTGAGACGCTGCCCCATGCGAATTGAATCAGGAAGATCGATGCCATGCTTCTCTTTCAGTATGGGCTTGGGGTCGAACAGTTCAATCTGAGAGGGGCCACCCGATTGAAACAGGTAGATCACTCGCTTAGCCTTGGGGGCAAAGTGCGGAATGCCGGGCAGACCACCGACACGGGAAGCCTTGTCTTGCATCGCCAGTGCTGGCGTACCCAGCAGAGAGGCCAAAGCCGCGGTGCCGATCACACTCACCGACCTTCCGAAGAAATGCCGGCGTGTCATCATCGAAGCGTAATCGAAAAGTGGTTGCATGGCCTATTCTTTCGAGATCGTCTCATCCAGGTTCAGTACCAGGCTGCACAGGGTAGTCCATGCAGCCAGTTCGACCGTGTTCAACTTGTTGTCTCGTGGTGAAGCACCGATGGAAAGTAGCTCCTTAGCCTTCTCAGGAGAGGCTGCCATTCGATCACGGGACTTGGCTAACAGCGACAGCAGCGTAGTTTGTTCGGCAGCGCTGGGATACCGGGACAACACCAAGCGATAGAGTTGATTCAGTCGAGAATCATCCTTGTCACTGCTATTCATCACTCGTTCCGCCAGTTTGCGTGATGCTTCCAAGTACGTCGGGTCGTTCATCAGCACCAGTGCCTGGAGTGGAGTATTCGTTCGAGCCCGGCGAATGGTACAGGTCTCCCGATCCGGGGCGTCAAAAGTCATCATCCCCGGCGGTGGGCAGGTTCGCTTCCAGAAGGTGTACATGCTTCGCCGGTAGAGATTATCCCCCTCATCCTGCTTGTAGACCGCACGGCGTTCGACGGAGACATCCTGCCATAGCCCATCGGGCTGGTAGGGCATCACGCTGGGGCCACCGATACGTTCCTTCAGTAACCCGCTGACAGCCAGGGCATTGTCTCGAATGGTTTCCGCTGAGAGTCGGTAGCGAGGGCCGCGTGCCAGCAAGCGATTCTTCGGATCACGCTCAAGCAGCTCGGGAGTTACTTTTGACGACTGTCGGTAGGTAGCTGATGTCACCATGAGCTTGATCATGGCTTTGACGTTCCATTTGCTGTTGATCAACTCGCTGGCCATCCAATCAAGAAGTTCAGGATGGCTGGGCCAGGCACCTTGCGAGCCAAGGTCCTCCACCGTTTCGACTATGCCGGTGCCGAAGAGGATATGCCACCATTGGTTGACAGCAACCCGTGCCGTGAGGGGATGGGTGGGCTCGACGAGCCACTTGGCAAGACTGAGACGATTGGCTGCGATGCCAGTAGGAAGTGAAGGCAAGCTCGCCGGTACGCCGGGAGAAACAGCTTCCCCCTGCTGATCGTATTGCCCCCGTTTCAGAACGAAGGCTTTGCGCGGCGTTGGCATCTCCTGCATGATCATGTTGGCTGGGATGGCTGTCTCCAGTTCCTTCAGACGCTTGTTGGCACCGGCCAGTTCTGCGATTGACTTGCGGGCTTGCTCATCAAACATGATGCTGGCGGCGCGATCAGCCAACTGTTTGGTCAGGGTCTTCTTCTGGAGCAGTAGTTTGTCCTTCTCAGTCTGTTGCTCTTTCGTCGGAATCTTGAGGAACGGCTCGGAGACACGAGCCTGATTGAAGCCAACGGTCTTCTCAGCGATGTTGTTGAAGAAGGCAAAGAAGCTGTAGTACTCCCGTTGTGTGATAGGATCGAACTTATGATCGTGGCAACGGGCACACTGCATCGAGAGGCCAAGGAACACGGTGCTGGTGGTATGTACACGATCTGCCACATACTCGACTCGGTATTCTTCTTCGATGATACCGCCCTCGGTAGTCAGCACGTGATTGCGGTTGAAGCCGGTCGCCAGTTTTTGTTGAATCGTGGCGTTAGGCAGCAGATCGCCGGCCAACTGTTCTGTGATGAACTGATCGTAGGGTTTGTTGCTGTTGAAGGCATTGATAACCCAGTCGCGCCACATCCATTGGGTGCGTTCTTCGTCGTTGTTGTAGCCATTGGTATCGGCATAGCGGGCGAGATCGAGCCAGTGCGTAGCCATGTGCTCGCCGAAGCGCGGAGACTGGAGCAACCGGTCGACGACTTTGTCGTAAGCGTGTGGTGATTGGTCAGCTAGATATGCGTCCAGTTCGGAGAGCGTAGGAGGCAGGCCAGTCAGATCGAGGGTCACCCGACGCAGCAGCGTGGCTTTGTCAGCTTCCTTGGAAGGCGTGAGACCTTCTTTCTCCAACCGTGCCAGGATGAAGTGATCGATAGGACTCCTCGGCCAAGCGACCTGCTTCACCTTGGGCAGATCGTGTCGCTGAGGAGATATCAATGACCAGTGCTTTTCGTACTTTGCTCCTTGTTCAATCCAGCGACTCAGAAGTTCGATTTGCTGTTTGGTCAGCTTCTTGCCCGACTTTTCAGGGGGCATGTGCTCTTCAGGGTTGATCGACTTGACTCGTTCGATGAGCTGGCTCTCAGCAACTTTGCCAGGTACGATTGCATGTTTGTCGACGGCGCTTTCTCGGACATCCAGCCGCAACTTGGCCTTACGCTGGTGAGCATCGGGGCCATGACAGGCGAAGCAGTTCTCCGACAGGATCGGCCTGATGTCTCGATTGAACTGAATGGCGGTCTTGTTCTCGTCATCAGCGACAGCAGTCAGGCCGGAGCAAATCAGCAACAAGCAAAGCATCAGGATCGTGAATATTCTGGCGATGGCTCTTCCTCAGTAAAATCAGACGACGTTTGGGAAGACGTCGGGCGGGTTCGATCCCTCTAGAGTAACGAGTCTATCACTGAAGCAAAAGAGAATTTCTGTGCCTGGCTACGCTGTGTCACTCTTGAAATAGCATGCTCCAACAGCGGGCGAGAACAGTATAACAGCCCCTGTTGGCGATCTAGTCTCATCCCGGTACCTTCATGAATCCTTTAACGACGTTGACGCATCCCTGGCTGGTGGCAGTCTGGCCCGGCATCGGCAATGTGGCCATCAACGCCGGCTTTTATCTGATGTCGAAGCTGGGCATGTCAGTGCTGTCTGAATTGCAGACCTCTTCGCTGTTTGACATCGATCATGTCGAAGTGCAGAAGGGTATCCTGCATACGGGTCGCAAGCCCCGCAGCCGGTTCTTCCTTTACTCTGATCCTGAGAAGAAGAGGGATATCGTACTGTTCCTGGGTGAAGGTCAGCCGCCTCTGGGGAAATATCAATACTGTCAGTCGATCGTGGAGTATGCACAGAAGCTCAAAGTCGAACGCATCTTTACCTTCGCCGCGATGGCAACGCAGATGCATCCGGAGCATCCGTCGAAGGTGTTCGTCGCAGCTACCAATGAGCAGAACCTGGAAGAGCTGCAAACGCAAGATGTGCATGTGCTGGAAGATGGCCACATTGGCGGACTGAACGGCGTGCTGCTGGGCGTCGCTGCCGAGAAGGGCCTGCACGGCGCCTGCCTGCTCGGCGAGATGCCGCACATTTTTGCCCAGTTGCCTTTCCCCAAGGCCTCGCAGGCTATTCTTGAAGTGTTCACAGCCTTTACCGGCATCGAGATCGACTTCACCGAGATGACCGAACAGGCCAAGCTGATGGAAGAGCAGATGGGGGATATTCTTTCTCAGATGGAAGAGAAACTGGGGCAGTCGTTCACACCTCCCGACGATGAAGAAAAGCTCCACATGCCGATGACGGCGATGGAAACACTCAGCGATGAGGACCGCCAACGGATCGATCAGCTCTTTGAACAAGCCAAGTCGGATCGCAAGAAAGCATTTGAGTTGAAGCAGGAACTCGACCGGTTAGCCGTGTTCAAAGACTATGAAGATCGATTCCTGGACCTGTTCAAGAAATCATAACGCTAACCACACGTTGGAATCAGACTATAGGAGTAGCCCATGTCCGTGCCTCAGTTCAAGTTGACAGAGCTTTCGGCCTGGAAAGCATTGAGCGCTCACTATCAGCAGATACAAAACGTAACGCTCCGCAATCTCTTCTCCGACGATCCGCAACGGGGGCAGCGGCTAACTCTAAATGCAGTGGGGTTGTATCTCGATTACTCAAAGAATCGCATCAACGACGAGACGATCCGTCTTCTCCTTAAGCTGGCTGATGAATGTGGCCTGCGGGCAAGAATCGATGCGATGTTTCGGGGTGACAAGATCAACATCACCGAGAATCGATCGGTACTGCATATTGCCCTGCGAGCGCCCAAGGGAGCTACCATCCTGCATGATGGCGTGAATGTCGTGCCTGATGTCCATGCCGTCCTCGACAAGATGGCTGACTTCTCTAACCGGCTGCGCAGCGGAATGTGGAAGGGACACACCGGCAAACGGATCCGCAACATCATCAACATCGGCATTGGAGGCTCTGACCTTGGCCCGGTGATGGCTTACGAAGCCCTCAAACATTACAGCGACAGATCGCTCACCTTCCGTTTTGTCTCTAATGTCGATGGCACTGATTTCGTGGAAGCGACTCACGACCTTGACCCCGCTGAGACGCTATTCATTATCTCGTCGAAGACGTTTACCACACTGGAGACAATGACCAATGCTCACAGCGCCCGTAGCTGGGCACTGAAGGGTTTAGGAGGCGATGCCAAGGCTGTGGCTAAGCACTTTGTTGCTGTTTCCACGAACGCCGTCAAGGTCGCTGAGTTTGGGATCGATACTGCCAACATGTTTGGCTTCTGGGATTGGGTAGGTGGCCGCTATTCGATGGACTCAGCTATCGGCCTCTCGACGATGCTGGCTATCGGGCCGGAAAACTTCCATGCCATGCTCGCCGGCTTCCATCAGATGGATGAGCATTTCAAGACGGCACCGTTCGGTAATAACATGCCCGTGTTGATGGGGCTGCTCAATGTCTGGTACAGCGACTTCTTCGGTGCCCAGACCATCGCTGTGCTTCCGTACGAACAGTATCTGAAGCGGTTCCCAGCTTACCTCCAGCAGTTGACCATGGAGAGTAATGGCAAACATGTCACGCTCGATGGCAGCCGAGTGGATTACGAGACTGGCCCGATCTATTGGGGCGAGCCGGGCACCAATGGACAACACTCCTTCTATCAACTCATTCATCAAGGAACCCGGCTCATCCCGTGTGACTTCATTGCTTTCGCTCAATCGCTCAATCCGTTGGGACTGCATCACGATATGCTGCTTGCCAATGTCTTCGCTCAGTCGGAAGCGCTCGCCTTTGGGAAGACCGCAGAGCAGGTCAAAGCTGAGGGAACCGCTGACTGGCTGGTGCCTCACCGAGTATTTGAAGGGAACAGACCCTCAAACACAATCCTGGCTGAGAAGATGACTCCGGAGATATTGGGCAAACTGGTTGCGCTCTATGAGCATTCAGTCTTTGTTCAGGGCGTTATCTGGAACATCGATTCGTTTGATCAATGGGGCGTGGAGCTAGGCAAGGTACTGGCCCAGCGCATCATTCCGGAGCTCGATGCCACGACGCAACCAGAACTGAAACATGACAGTTCGACGAATGCGTTGATCCAATGGTACCGAAAGCACAAAGGGAGCTAACCATGCAATTGGGTATGATCGGTCTGGGACGAATGGGCGCGAACATGGTCAGGCGACTGATCAAGGCGGGGCACGAGTGCGTGGTGTTCGACATCTTCCCCAAGGCCGTGCAAGACATGGTGCAGGAGAAGGCTGTCGGTTCGAGTTCGATTGCCGACATGGTGAGCAAGATGCAGAAGCCCCGGGCGCTGTGGCTGATGGTGCCGGCAGCCATCGTGGATAAGAGCATTGCTGAGATTCTGCCGCTATTGGAACCAGGCGACATCCTCATTGATGGCGGCAATTCCTACTACATCGATGACATTCGCCGGGCGAAAGACCTGACGAAAAACAACATCCACTATGTCGATGTCGGTACCAGCGGCGGCGTGTGGGGGTTGGAGCGCGGCTATTGCATGATGATCGGCGGTGAGAAGGAAGTGGTCACCCATCTCGACCCGATCTTCACGGCGTTGGCCCCTGGTAAAGGTAACATCGACCGCACTCCGGGTCGAGAGAAGATGAGTGGAACCGCTGAGTCGGGCTACCTGCACTGCGGCCCCAACGGGGCAGGGCACTTCGTGAAGATGGTTCACAACGGCATCGAATATGGCCTCATGGCTGCTTACGCCGAGGGCTTCAACATCATGCAGCATGCCAACGTCGGCAAGTTAACGCATGCCGCTGATGCAGAGACCACCCCACTGCGTGAACCTGAGCATTACCAGTATGATCTGAATCTGCCCGACATCGCCGAGGTCTGGCGGCGAGGCAGTGTTATCGCCTCCTGGCTGCTCGATCTCTCCGCCATCGCACTCCTCAAGGATCCAACGCTGGCCAAGTTCTCCGGTCGGGTCTCCGATTCGGGCGAAGGACGCTGGACGATCAAGGCGGCTATCGACGAAGCTGTTCCGGCCCCGGTGCTGACAACTGCTCTGTATGAACGCTTCAGTTCACGGGGCGAAGCGGCCTTTGCTGACAAGCTGCTCTCGGCGATGCGCTTCGAATTCGGTGGACATCACGAGAAGCCTGCCGGGAAGTAGCGTTTTCCTATCAACTTTCATGCGAGCTACATCACCTTTGCTGTGGCTTGTCCTAGAATGCTTGTTTGTCCTTAGGGTTCGACGCACGATGGGTGTTCTGTTTCAAATCACGCAAGCCTACAAGAGTTACGGCGACCAGGTCCTCCTCGAAGATGCTGAAGCCACGATCAACGACAACACCAAGGTCGGGTTCATAGGAAAGAACGGGGCCGGCAAGAGCACGTTGCTCCGCATTCTGCTCGGCGAGGAGGAACTCGACCGGGGCGAGGTCATCCGCAGTTCGAGCCTTCGGCTCGGGTATCTGAGACAGCACGATCCGTTCCTGCCCGAAGAGTCTGCCCTCGACTTTCTCATGCGTGACAGCAACCAGCCCGACTGGAAATGCGGCGAAGTGGCGGGCGAGTTTGAACTCAAAGGCAGCTATCTGCATGGGCCGATCAGCAAGCTTTCGGGCGGCTGGCAGACACGCGTCAAACTAGCGGCGCTACTTCTTCACGAACCCAATCTGCTGATGCTGGATGAACCGACGAACTTCCTTGATATTCGTACGCAGATTCTACTTGAGCACTTCCTCAAGAACCACCGATCAGCCTGCCTGATTGTGTCGCACGACCGGGCGTTTTTGAACGCCACCTGTACCCACACGCTTGATCTTTCCCGCGGCAAGCTGACGATGTTTTCAGGTAAGGTCGACGCCTTTCTGGAGTTTCAAAAGGAGAAGCGCGAGCATGACATGCGCTCCAATGAAGCGATCATGTCGAAACGCAGGCATCTGGAGGAGTTCATCGCCAAGAACAAGGCTCGGGCAGCTACCGCCACCTTGGCACGCTCCAAAAGCAAGCAACTCGAACGCCTTGAACTGACTGAGATTGAGGGAGCGGAAGCCACCGCCAACATTCGTGCGCCTATGGTTGATCCACGCAAGGGCAATGCTGTAAGGTGCAAAGACCTGGCCATTGGCTATCCTGATCGGCAAGTCGCCTCAGATATTCAGCTCGAGATCGAGCATGGCTCCCGCGCAGCCATCGTAGGCGATAATGGCCAGGGCAAAACGACGTTCCTGCGTACCATCGTCGATTCGCTCTCGCCGCTGGCAGGCGAGGTGAAGTGGGGCCACGGCTGCAACATCGGTGTCTATGCTCAGCATGTCTACACCAGCCTGCCGGAGAACCGGACGGTACTCGATTACCTGCATTCCCAAGCCGCACCAGGAAAAAAGGATCAGGAGATTCTCGATCTGGCTGGTGCGCTGCTCTTTAAGGGTGCAGCAGTCAACAAACGCATCCCCGTTCTCTCCGGTGGTGAGCGTGCCCGGCTCTGTCTAGCGGGGTTGCTGCTGAGCAAGCATAACATCCTCATTCTTGACGAACCGGGTAATCACCTGGATGTCGATACCGTCGATGCGCTGGCTGAGGCTTTGGTGGAGTACGAAGGCACTGTCATCTTCACCAGCCATGATCGTCACTTCATGAAGCGGGTGGCTAATTGCATCATCGAGGTGCGCGATGGCCGGGTGGTCAATCACAGTGGGCAGTATGATGTGTACCTCGACCGGGTGAACAAGGAAATCGAAGCAGGCGAGCGTGAATTGGCCAGTCTGAGGGCCACGCTGCCGAGCGAAGTCAAGAATGCAACATTTCAGCCATCCAGTGATGGCCCTCGCACCGAGAAGGTGATTCGCAAGGAAATGAAGGCGGTCGAGCGGAGTATTGCTCAACTGGATGAGCAGAAGAAAACGATGACGGCAAAGTTTGAATCGACCGATGATGCTGATGAAGCGATTCGGCTGGAGAGTGAAATTGCTTCGGTGACCGCTCAGTTAAGCGATGCGGAGAATCGATGGAGCGAGTTGTTTGCGGAGGTGGAGGCGATTTAGGGCGAGTTCTTCGTGATGATGTCTAGTCACAGATGTCATCACGACGGAGCGTGATGACTACAAACCAGAGCGTGATGGCAACTCTACATCACACGTTTCTTGACGTTGTCTACCCATTTCTTGACTTCGGGTTCTTCGATCAGGGCTTTGACACGCTTCATCGTTTCCCGGGCGGGCACCTGGTAGGGTTCGATGGCACCTTGCAGAGTGATCCCGACTGTTCGCAGGGCGGGCATGCTGACAGCCAGCGGATCGTTGACATCCTGCATGTCCCACTCGGTGAAGGTACTGGGCAACGAAAAGCTGGGAGCAGGCAACTCTGAGACACGAGCCTGCAACTCGCCCCATCTCTGCTTGGCATTTTCATAGAGCTTGAGGCTTTCCTCCTGGGCCAGCTCGTAACCCGTCACAGGACGAACCTGATGTGGGGGTTGTGGCAGCGAAATCCAAACGAAACCTGCCACAAGTAGCGAAGCGGCGATAGCTAACAAGCTTGAAGTACGAATCCAGCGAATGCGGCGTTGCTCACGAGTATAGCGAGCCAGTATCTGTTTGCCAAAATCGGCAGGCAGCTCCAGATTCGGTGAAATGCCGGTTGGTTGCATGTGGAACAGCGCCTGCCAGTTTTGGCAGGCCTGGCACTCGGCGAGGTGATCTTGCAGATCAGCGGGCAGAGAACCGTCGCAGCGATTATCAAGTAGCTGTTGAAGTTGTTCGTGGGCAGTCTGGCAATTCATGGGCTTAGTCATGGGGTGGGGTACTCCCCGTGTAGACGACTCCCCGTTCACTCAGCCGCTGTACCACAGCCAGCCGGGCACGATGGAGCCAGGTTTTGATGGTTCCGACGGGCTTACGCATCATGCTACCGATCGTTTCGTAGGGTATTTCCTCGGTGTGAAAGAGAATGAAGACCTCTCGGTACTCCGTTCGCAGTTCATCCACGGCGGCGTCGATCTCCTGTTGAATGTCGGAGGAACGCTCAGCAGTTACTTCGCGGCCCGGATTGCAATCGAGAAGCGGGCTTAAGCTGGGGCGTCTAGCCCGTTTAGCCAGCGCTGTCCGGCAGCGATTGATGGCTATGCTCAATATCCAGGGCTTTAGTGGCCGCTCCTGATCCCAGGTATGCAAGCTGCGAAAGACCCGAATGAACGATTCCTGAGCTAAATCCTCCGCTTCATGAGGGTCGGACATCAATCGGCAGCAGACCCGGTAAACATCGAGTTGAAATCGCTCCACCATGTCCTTCAGAGCCATGGGGTCATTGGCCCGGCAGGCTTCTACGAGCATCCGTTCATTGCGCAAATGCCTCGCCTCCTCCGTTGGCTGCATAACAGAATCTCTCTGTATAGCGGGCCGAGGGCACGATTTCCGCTCGTGGCGTGACATACGCACCTGCATCTCCATAAATACCTGCCTCATCCATAAAAGTTTCAACTCAATCATAATTCAGAGGAAACGCTTGAGTCTAGTTTTTATTCGCCTTAGAATCATCAATATTGCAGGATCATGTACTCGTCAGCGTTGATGTGAACTATGCCCTTCTTACGAGTTGTAAAAGGCCCGACCATCGGGCAGCGTTTTGAACTGAAAAAGGGGACCAATGTCATTGGTCGTAACCCCGAGTGTGACATCGTACTCAGTGTCAGCGCTGTGAGCAGGGAACATGCGAAAATCATCTGGCGGGATAATCGCTACTTCCTCGAAGACTTGAAGAGCCGTAACCTCACGATCCTCAATGAAATCAAAGTAGAAGCTGACAAGCCAATGCCTTTGGGGCCTGGCGATAAGGTTAAGATATGCGATTTCCTTTGCGAGTATGTGGATGAGGCAAATCCAATAGGAGATCCCGAGGGAGAGTCTGGAACAGTGGTCTCCTCGGTTCAGGCAGGGCCTGGTTCGGTCAACGTGCTGGCAGCACAACCCGCTGAACGATTGAGATTACTCCTGGAAGTAACCAACAGCCTGTCTCGCGCTGTCGAAGTGGTTGCTCTTTTGCCCAAGATCCTTGACGGGCTTTTCCAGGTCTTTCGCCAGGCGGATCGCGGCTTCTTCATCGTGCAGGATGCAAGCGGTCACTTCGTTCCCAAAGCGATCAAGACACGTCGGGAGAAGGATGAGTCCTCGGCACGTTTCAGCAAGACGATTCTGAAGAAATGCATGGACAATGCCGAGGCACTGCTTATCGAAGATGCTGCACAGAACGAACAGTTTCAGATGGCCGCCAGCATCTCGGACTTTAAGATTCGTTCCATCATGGCGGCACCGCTGGTCTCTTCCGATGGTGAAGTTTTCGGCATCATGCAGGTTGATACTCAGGACCGCAACCGCAAGTTCACTCAGGACGACCTTCAACTGCTGATGGCGGTCGCCAACCAGGCGGCGGTCGCGCTGGATAACGTCAAGTTACACGAGAACCTGAACCTTCAGCAAAAGACGGCACGAGAGATTGAACTCGCTGTCGAGGTACAAAAGTGCTTCCTTCCCAACAGCGTACCCCAGGAAGCGGGCTACGAGTTCTATGCACACTACATGGCAGCTCGCGAAGTGGGCGGCGACTTTTACGGCTTTCTTAAGATGCCTGAAGGACACCTGGCTCTTTCGGTGGGAGACGTGGCGGGCAAAGGCGTGCCGGCAGCGCTGCTGATGGCACGAGTCAGCGGCGATGTCAACCTGGCTGTGCTTTCGGAGCCAGATGCTGCCCATGCGGTCATGCGGTTGAACCACCTCTTTCATCAAGCCGGCATTTCCGACCGCTTTGTGGCCTTTCTGCTGTGCATTCTCGAACCGGCCACCGGGGTGGTGACCCTGGTCAATGCCGGACAGGTGCCGCCGCTGGTGCGCCGAGTGGATGGCAGCGTGGAACAGTATGCCGCCGACGACAAGAATGGCCTGCCTTTAGGCGTCATGGAAGACTTTGCTTATGAAGCTGTACAGGTGACGCTGAATCCGGGTGACAGTTTGCTAATGTGTACTGACGGCATCACAGATGCCAACAGCCAGAAAAAAGAACAGTTTGGTAAAGACAGGCTGGTAGCAGCCATGAAACTGGCAAACGATGCTACAGCCATGGGACAGGGGGTGCTGCGATCCGTGGAGCAGTTTGCCACCGCACCAGAGCAGTTTGACGATATGACGCTTGTCTGCCTGAGTAGACGAACTTGATATTGTGTAGCATAGTTGCGGTAGCCAGTAGAAGAAGCCAGCCTCAAGAATGGAGCGGGAACGACGGATGAGTATGGAATCTACCCAAGTACGGACCAGAAAAGCGAAGCCGAAGGGGCAGTCGAAGGAGAAAATCTATCAACAGCCACCGTACCATGTGATTCTGCTCAATGACGATGATCATACGTATGAATACGTCATCCGCATGCTGGGGGAGTTGTTCGGCCACCCCATGAGCAAGGCGTTCCTGATGGCTGAGGAAGTGGATAAGCGAGGCCAGGCGATAGTAGACACCACCACCAAGGAACGGGCTGAGCTGAAACAAGAACAGATTCATGCCTATGGGGCTGACCCTCTCTCGAAAAACTCGAAAGGTTCCATGTCGGCCATTATCGAGGCGGCAGAGTAACCAGAACGACAATTGTAGCTGCATGCCCTATAAAGATCGTTGATGACTGTGAACTTCAAATCATGCACGGCGCAGGGGCTAAGTGAACAACTGGCCCATCTGGGTGTCGATCTGACGCTGGCCCGCCGCCTTCAGGCGGCGGTGGTGCGCAGCAATGGCCCGGTACCAACCCATTTAGATCAAATCTCCAAGCATAAACTGGAAGCGGTTCGACTGGCGACGCACATTCCGGTATTGAAGATCGTCGATAAACGCACATCACCTACTGATGGCTTCACCAAGTATGTCTTTCACGGCGAAGATGATCAGCCATTCGAGGCAGTGCGCATCCCCCTGGTGCATCGTCCGGGCAAAGAGAAATACATCATCTGCGTCAGTTCGCAGGTAGGCTGTGCCATGGGCTGTACCTTCTGTGCCACCGGCCGCATGGGGTTCAAACGGAACCTGCAGACGTGGGAGATGGTCGATCAGGTGATGCGGATCAAGGCTGAATCAGAGTACCCCATCGGCGGCGTGGTCTTCATGGGGATGGGCGAGCCTTTTCTGAACTATGAACGGGTGATTGGCGCAGCAGCGATCATGTGCGAACCAGTGGGGCTGAGCATTTCAGCCAAAGCCATCACCATCTCAACGGTGGGCATTGTGCCGATGATTCGGCGATTCACCGCGGAAGGGCACCCTTATCGTTTGATCGTGTCACTGACGGCAGCGACGTCAGCCAAGCGGAAGCAGTTGTTCCCGGTGGAAGAATCGTTCCCGCTTAATGAGTTGATCGAAGCGGTGCGAGAATATCAGGCAAGCCGGGGTGATCGAGCCACCCTGGCCTGGACGATGCTGCGGGGCGTGAACACGAACAAGGAAGATGCTCAGCAGTTGGCAGAACTGGTCAAAGGCATGCCCATTCGGCTCGATTTGATCGATGTCAATGATACGACAGGCCAGTTCGAGCCGCCGAGCATGGAAGAGTTATCGCAGTTCCGTGATCACCTTGATGAGTTCCTGGGGCAACCTGTGGTCAGACGGTATAGCGGCGGGGCGGATGTGCATGCGGCGTGTGGGATGTTGGCAGCGGTGACAGGAGCGACAACTCGTACATGAACGAATCATGAATGAGACTCTCTCTAATTAGAATGCGTTGAGCCGAAAAGACGACTATAATACAGGTATCTCTCCCGCCTTTCTGTCGAGTGTTCCATGCAAAAACTCCTCCTTCTTATCGGTGTGTTGGCACTCGGTGGCACCGGCTATTGGTACTGGCAACGGGGAAATGGCCCAACAGTCTCATACCGTACTGCCACGGTTGAAAAGGGAGACCTGCGGGTGGGCATCAATTCCACCGGCACCCTGGAGCCGGAAGAAGTAGTCGATGTCGGCGCTCAGGTAGCAGGCCAAATCATTACGTTGGGGAAGGATCCTCGTGAGAAGAACCGGATCATCGATTACGGATCGCCCGTTGAAGAGGGAACGATCCTGGCAAAGATCGAAGATTCCATCTATCTGTCACAGGTGAATTCAGCAAAGGCTCTCTATGAGCAAGCATTGGGGCAGGTCACCTCAGCGGAAGCCCAAGTGCAACAGGCCGAGGCCAACATCAAGCGGGCCGAGGCTGATCTGCTGACAGCGCAGGCGAAGCTCTTCCAGACAGATCGAGACTGGACCCGTAACCAGAAGCTGGCCAAGCAAAGCCCAGGAGCCGTATCTGAAGCAGACTATGATCTAGCTGAGTCTGCGTACAAGACGGCAAAAGCCAGTGTAGCAGTAGGCGAGGCTGCGATTGCCCAGTCGAAAGCCGCACTAGCTGATGCCAAGGCTAACGTCGTCAAATCCAAGGCGGCGGTTGGCGACGCCAAGGCCAACCTCGATCGTGCCGAGACTAATCTTGGATACTGCACCATCAAGTCTCCCGTCAAGGGTGTCATCATTGACCGTCGTGTGAACGTCGGGCAAACGGTAGTATCCAGTCTAAACGCACCGAGCCTCTTCCTGATCGCTAAGGATCTCACCAAGATGCAAGTATGGTCGTCGGTGAATGAGGCGGACATCTCGCAAATCAAATCGGGACAAAGAGTGCGATTCACCGTAGATGCTCATCCGGGACAGAGCTTTGTGGGAGTTGTGGCTCCTGATCAGCCCCGGCTCAACGCCAGCATGACACAGAACGTGGTGACTTATACCGTGGTCGTCAATACCGACAATACGTCGGGTAAGCTTCTTCCCTATCTCACTGCCAACGTCGATTTTGAAGTAAACAAACGGAGCGATGTGCTCATGGTGCCTAACGGCGACTTGCGTTGGAAGCCGAAAGAGGACCTTATGACCTCCGACTCTCGTACTCTGTTGGCTGAAACGGCTCCCACCAAACGAAGTCCGGGCAAAACCAAGAATGACAAGCCAGCCGAAAAGGAACGAACTCAGGCGGGTATGGTCTGGATTCATGATGGCGATCTCTTTCGCGCTGTTCCGGTTAAACTGGGGATGACTGATGGCATCAGAACCGAAATCACCAGCGGCGATCTGCACGAAGGAGACGTGGTGACCATCGGCGAAACCAGAAAAGAGGCAGGAGGAGGCGGTACGACGAATCCCTTCGCTCCCCAGTTCAACAACAAGAAGCAATAGCGTAACGACTTCATCACGGCGTGAACATGGACCTGATCCGCATCAACAATGTGACCAAGACCTATCATCTCGGGGAAATCGATGTCCCTGTGCTGAAGGGCGTTTCGTTGAAGATTGCGCGGCAAGTTGGTCGCCCTGATGGGGGCATCAGGGTCAGGCAAAACGACGCTGATGAACATCCTCGGCTGCCTGGATCGCCCCACCTCAGGGGAATACCTTCTGGATGATGAGTCTGTCGGATCGATGTCGTCGGATGACCGGGCGCTGGTCCGCAACAAGAAGATTGGCTTCGTCTTCCAGAGCTTCAATCTCTTGCCCCGTACCAGCGCGCTCGACAACGTAATGATGCCTTTGAACTACACTGCCGTGCAGTTATCGGAACAGGAATGGAAGAAGCGAGCGCAGACCCTGCTGGCCCGAGTAGGGCTGGGCGAGCGTATGGATCATGAGCCTTCACAGCTTTCTGGCGGTCAGCAGCAGCGTGTTTCGATTGCCAGGGCTCTCGTGAACAATCCACCACTGGTCCTGGCTGATGAACCGACGGGAGCGCTCGACTCCAAGACCAGCGAAGAAATCCTGGCCCTCTTCCAGCAATTGAACCGTGAGCAGGGCATTACCGTGATCATCGTCACCCACGATGCCAACGTCGCCAGCCATGCACAACGGGTTATTCGAATCAAAGACGGGTTGATTGAAGATGACAATGCTCCATTGAATACCCATTCATCTCCCATCGTGGAGGTCTCATGAAAGGCTTCTATCGCACCTTTTTAATGTCGATCAAAGCGCTGCGGCGTAATGTCATGCGTTCGGCCCTCACCACGCTCGGCATCGTCATTGGCGTGGCAGCGGTCATCGCCATGATGGAGATCGGCAAAGGTTCTTCGACGGCGATGCAGAATACCATCGCCAGCATGGGGGCGAACAATCTGCTGGTACAGCCCGGCACCGCCACCAGCGGCGGGGTAAGTTTCGGCAGTGGCAGCGTGGTGACGCTTACTCCTCAGGATGCTGATGCTATCAAAGACTGCCCCAGCGTGGCGAACGTAGCTCCGGTAGTTCGAGCCCGCACCCAGGTGGTGTATGGCAACCGCAACTGGGTGCCTCTTTATATCTATGGCACCACTCCGCAGTTCCTCAAAGTGCGCGACTGGGAAAACCTCGACGATGGCGACATCTTCACCGAGTACGATGTTCGCAATGGAAACAAGGTCTGCCTGCTGGGGCGAACGCTGGTGCGTGAACTGTTCCAGGGCGAATCACCCATTGGCAAAGAGGTTCGTGTGCAGAACGTCACTTTCCGAGTCATTGGCGTGTTGAGCCTCAAAGGCGCAAACATGATGGGCATGGATCAAGATGATATCCTGCTCGCTCCATGGACCACGATCAAATACCGGGTAGCGGGTGTTTCCGCTAGCACGGGCAACCAAAGCTCAGCTTCAGCCAATTCTGCATCGAGCGGTACCACGACGCAACCACCGGTGAATACTCTCAACCAATTGTATCCGTCGTCAGCAAGCACCTCGCAATTGTACCCTGCGCAGTCGCCGACCCAGGCAGCAGATCGACCGCAGCCGGTGCGGTTTACCAATGTTGACCAGATCATGGTGCAAGCCGCATCGGCCGAAGAGATCCAGTCTGCCATGCAGGAAATCAACGATGTGCTGCATGAACGTCATCACATTCGCACGGGACAACCCGACGACTTCAATGTGCGTGACATGACGGAAATGTCGAAGGTACTTTCCTCGACACAATCATTGATGTCAGGCCTGCTCCTTTGCGTCGCACTCATATCGCTGGTTGTCGGCGGGGTGGGCATCATGAACATCATGATGGTTTCGGTGACAGAGCGCACTCGTGAAATTGGCCTTCGCATGGCGGTAGGTGCCAGGGCGAGAGACATTCTGCGCCAATTTCTGATGGAAGCGGTGGTGCTTTGCCTGTTGGGCGGAGTGGTAGGAATATTGATAGGTCGAGGCGGTTCGATGCTGGTGAATCTGTTGCTGAGATGGCCAACGGAACCATCGCTACTGGCTATCGTCGCGTCAGCCAGTGTATCGGGTCTGGTTGGCGTAGCGTTCGGTTACTATCCGGCGTGGAAGGCATCGAAGCTTGATCCCATCGAAGCGCTGCGATATGAATAGTGTGCTACTTCAACATCTTCGCCACTTCAGGATAGAAGGGCAGCACAAAGATATAGCCCAACGTGGCGATGCTTGCCAGAAACAAGATGATAAAGAGCACGTTACCTACCCAAACACCTGCGGCGCTGTCGGCTTCTCGGCGGGACGGTTGACGGGCGCAGGAATGATCTCCGGCTTACGTGCAGGCTCCGGAACACGGCGAACCGGTTGTTCGAGGTTGAAGGGCACCGTCGGCTGTGTGGATGAGAGAGGGACATTCGCTAACGGATCGTTGGCCGGCGTCATGCGTGGCTCCTCGGCTACGTTAAAGATACCGATACTGGGACCGGCATTGCCTTTGGCCCTGGTTTCGATCTGGAGTTGCGACCAAGTTGGTGTCTTGGGGTCTTCGGCAGGAATAGCAGTCGGGAAGGTGCTATCGGCCAGCATCGTTCGTTTGGGTCGGGCAGGCAAAGCTCCGCCCAGTTCCTGTAGTAATGCCTGGGCTTTCGCTGCAGGGAAGTTCTTGCGCAACTGACTGACATAGGCGATGAAATTGGGAGCCTGCATCGCAGCAGCGCAGTTGTTGTAGGGCTTGATCAAGTGATTCGGATTGAGTTCCAGCAACCTCTGGCGTATCTGCTCAGCTGTACTGCTCTGACCTGAGCTTTGTGCCGCATCGAGAGCAAGAACAAGGAAACGGTCACGTTCCTGATACTTGCCTTGTGCATGGTAGGCTTCAGCGATCTGCTGGTAGAGTTCAGTAGGATTCATGGGCGAAGCCTTAAATAGTGCTGGCAGAACATTCAAAGATAGTTTACATAATGTTGTCGCAGAGGACGAGACAAACGTCCCATACAAACCACTCATCCAGGCAAGCCTTATCAACTATGTCAGCATCATCGCAATCACAAGTCGTACTGATCACCGGATCATCCCGCAGCGTCGGGCTGCAACTGGCCCGGGAGTTCGCCCACCGGAATGCCAAACTGATACTGCTTGATCTACCTTCAGAATCGTGGGAAGGCGTCACCGAGGAACTGACGAAGCTGGGTGCAACTGCTGTTCATACCGGCGTAGCCGATGTCACCAAACCGGAACAGTTGCAGGCGGCGGTGCAGGAAGCGGAGAAGGCCATCGGCCCGGTAGATGTACTGATTGCCAACGCAGGAGTGGGTTTAGATACACCTGTTGATCCGTTCAGTTTAGAGAGCATCCGCAAGCAGGTCGATGTCAACTTTCTGGGGGTCGCCAACTCCATCGCTGCGGTGCTGCCAGGCATGATTGAACGCAAGCGTGGACAACTGGTCGCTATCGCCAGTATGTCGGCGTATCGAGGCCTTCCGGGCATGGCAGGATACTGTTCGAGCAAAGCCGGCGTCGTGGTGATGATGGATAGTTTGCGCGTCGATCTGCGGCCCTTGGGCATTACATGTACAACTGTCAACCCAGGCTGGATCAACACCGGCGTCATCCACACAATTAAGTCAGCCAAGCCTGGTGTTACTCCGCTTCCGGCTGCTGCGAAGCGAATCGCTTCTGCTATTGCACGAAAGCATGAGTATGTCTGTTTTCCCCTATGGTTACGCTCACTTTTCATTCTTAACCGTCTACAGCCGACTAGAACTGGCGACTGGATGCTCGGAATTCTCTGGAAATGGTTCGGCGGTTAGTCAGACACAGCTGTTTATTTTGTTCATAGCGAAAGTCTATACAGGGCAAGAAGATAGGCACAATGCGATGCCGGGCAACTTATTTTTCCGCGAAGTTATTGACACTCCACCAAGCATCCCTAGTTTGAACCTTCCGCCATCGTGTATCGATTGTATCGACGCATGGGCGTAACTTGGGGCGAGAGCGTCCTTTACGTGACGAAAAGAGAGAGTCAAAGTGGCAGCGGAACGCATTAGAATACGAATGGAAGCATACGATCACTCAGTGCTTGATCAGTCAGCGATGGATATCGTTGACACAGCCAAGCGCACCGAAGCAGTCGTTCATGGCCCCATCCCGCTGCCCACTCGTGTCGAACGTTACACGGTGAATCGTTCTCCCCACATTGATAAGAAGTCTCGTGAACAGTTCGAAATTCGCACTCATAAGCGATTGATCGACATCATGCAGCCGACCGCCAAGACGATTGATGCTCTGAACAAGCTCAGTTTGCCAGCGGGCGTTGATATTAAGATCAAAGCGTCCGCAGTTGGCTAAAGACTGTGACGATAACGGAACACTTGACGTGTATGCCGGGCGCTTCGACTCGCTCGGCTGTATTCGTCTGCAAGCCTCATGAAAAGGCTACAAGGATATGGCTGATACACTTGCCAAGATGAAACTGGACGTACTGAACGCCAAGGGTGAAACTGTCGGCGCTGTGGAGATTGACCCTGCTGACTTCGGCGGCAAGATCAACAAGCAGCTCCTGCACGACGTCGTGGTGATGCACGAAGCCAACCAGCGCGCCGGTACTCACCATACTCTGCGCCGTGGTGAAGTCGCAGGCTCCACCAAGAAGCTCTTCCGACAGAAGGGCACCGGCAACGCCCGTGTCGGTACACGCCGCACGAACAAGCGTCGTGGTGGCGGTACAACCAAGGGCCCCAAGCCACGCGATTACGAGTTCCACATGCCCAAGAAGGCTGTACGGCTCGCACGCAAGATGGCCATCCTGAGCAAGTTCCAGGACAACGAAGCGGTCATTATCGACAGCCTGACCAGCACTGACGGCAAGACCAAGGCCATGGCAGGCGTCCTGAAGAGCCTCAAGCTCACCGGGCAAACACTGCTGATTGGCGTCGCTAAACCTGACGACAAGACCTACAAGTCAGCTCGCAATATCAAGGGCGTCGATTTCTACCCGGTCGCTGATTTCAACACCTATACCATTCTCAAGCGGAAACGACTGCTTCTGACCAAAGAGGCGCTGGAAGCGCTGAAGAAGCCCGCCACTGAGAAGGCTGCAAAATAATAAGGAAGGCTGCTCCGGGGGCTAACGCCACCGGCTCTTTTCCTAAAGGGATGAAGGAACATGGCTACGCAGACAACACTCAACACCGTGGCATACGGGCCGGAACTCGAGCCTTACCAGATCATTCTGCGCCCCCTGGTGACCGAAAAGGGCACGCACCAATCGACCCGTCACAATGCGTACACTTTTGAAGTTCACCCCCTGGCCGACAAGTTGCAGATTCGTGAAGCGATTGAGAACTTGTTCAAGGTCAAGGTGGTGGCAGTCCGAACGATGAACTGCCTGGGCAAGCACAAGCGATTCAAAGGCGCCAAGGGCAAGCTGGCCAATTGGAAAAAGGCCATTGTGCAACTCGATCCAAACGACAAGATCGACTTCATCTAAGCGATAACCCGCACTGACCAGGATTACACTGGGGCAGGGCACTGAAGGATGTAAGCAGACATGGGCATCAAAGCATTCAAGCCGTATACGCAGAGCCGCCGACAGATGACTGTCAGCGACTTCGCTGAGATCACGGACAAGCATCGTAAGCCTGAAAAGTCGCTGCTCGCCCCCTACAAACGGCATGGCGGTCGCAACAATCAGGGCTACACAACGAGCCGGTTCCGTGGGGGTGGTCACAAACGCCGCTATCGCCTCATTGATTTCAAGCGAATCAAGGACGATATGTGGGCCGAAGTGATTGCCATCGAATACGATCCGAACCGAAGCTGCCGGATTGCCTTGATCAAGTACACCGATGGCTTGCTCAACTACATCCTGGCACCTGAAGGCCTCAAGGCCGGCGACAAGATTCAAAGCGGCGAGACGGCAGAGCCTCGAGTAGGCAATTGCCTTCCGCTGCGACGTGTGCCACAGGGCATGCAGATTCACAATGTCGAGCTCATTCCCGGCCACGGCGGCCAGATCGCTCGCTCCGCAGGAACCGCCACCGTGCTGACAGCACGAGAGGGAACCTGGGCACAGATAACGCTTCCGTCCGGTGAAATGCGTCGTGTGTCAGTTGAGTGCCGTGCGACCATTGGTGAGCTGGGCAACAAGGACCACATGAACATTACGCTGGGTAAGGCAGGCCGCCAGCGTTGGCTGGGGCGTCGGCCTCACAACCGTGGAACCGCCATGAACCCGGTCGCTCACCCGCTGGGTGGTGGTGAAGGACGATCCAAGGGTGGACGTCACCCCTGCTCGCCTACTGGAAAATCGGCCAAGGGCGGCAAGACACGAAATCCCCGGAAGACCTCGAATGCAGCGATCATTCGCCGACGTCCTCCCGGTGCTCAATCCATACCGAAATAACCTGGTGGCATAGGATACGAACATGAGTCGTTCACTAAAGAAAGGTCCTTATGTCGACCTCAGCCTGTTGAACAAAGTTCAAAAGGCGGGAAAAGACAAAGAACCAATCAAGACCTGGGCACGCGACTGCACCGTAGTGCCTGAGTTTGTCAGTTACACCTTCCTCGTCCATAACGGACGCATGTTCCAAAAGGTCTTCATTACCGAAGACATGGTGGGGCACAAGCTCGGAGAGTTCGCACCAACACGAACTTTCAAGGGCCACGGTGGAACGAAGAAGGCTGAAGCAGCGCAGCGAAGTAGCTGCTGACAGGGCGTAATAAGAAAACGCCAACGAAACAACCCGGGGTGGAGCAGTGGTAGCTCGCCAGGCTCATAACCTGGAGGTCGTAGGTTCAAATCCTGCCCCCGGAACTTTAACCACAACGGGGTCTGCCCGGCGAAGATCGCGGCTGACCCCAGGCATGAACAGGCAGACAGGATATGGCAACCCGAAACTACGTTGCTCATCACTACTACGCGGATGTAACGGCTCGCAAGCTGCGGCCGTTCGCCAATCTCATCCGTGGCAAGCAGGCTGATGAAGCAATTGAAGCACTGAAGTATCTGCCCAATCGCGGAGCCAGGCTCATTGAAGCCGTGCTCAAGTCCGCACTTGGCAACGCTGAGTTCAAGGACGAACGTGATATGGAAGAACTCTATGTGAGCGAGGCCCGCGTCGACGGCGGCCCGATGTTCAAGCGCATTCAAACCCGTGCCCGCGGCATGGCCTATGGCATTCTCAAACGCCTGGCCCATATCCACGTCACGGTCTCATCGCCAGATAATGGGGAGGCGAACTAATGGGACAGAAGGTCAAACCTACCGGCTTTCGGCTCGGCATCATGGAAGGATGGCGCAGCCGCTGGTACGCCGGCAAAGGCGAGTACTCCGATCTTCTGATGGAAGATTTCAAGGTCCGCAACTTCATCAAGAAGAAGTACAAGCGTTCCGGCATCTCCAAGATTGAGATCGAACGCACACGGGATGAAGTCAAGGTATTCCTCTACACGTCCCGTCCTGGCGGCATCATCGGCCGCAAGGGGCAGGAAGTCGAAAAGCTTCAGGCTGATCTCGAAAAGCTCACCGGTCGCCGCATCAATCTCAAGATCGAGAAGCTCGACAACCCTGAGACGATCGCACAACTGGTGGCTGAAGACATTGCTGAACAACTAGAGAAACGACAGAGTTTCCGACGCACCATGAAGAAGGCCATGGAGACCACGATGGAAGCAGGCGCCCAGGGCGTCAAGCTTCAGCTCTCCGGTCGGCTGGGTGGTTCGGAAATGGCTCGTCTGGAAAAGTCGGGGGTCGGTCGTGTGCCGCTCTCCACTCTCCGGGCGAAAATCGATTACGGTTTTGCGGAAGCGTTGATCCCGCAAGGTCACATCGGCATTAAGGTATGGATCAACAACGGCGACTTTTTGGAGGACTCGACCCGTGGCCATGATGCCCAAGCGCGTCAAGTATCGCAAAAACCAGCGGGGTAAGGTTCGCGGTGACGCCCAGCGTGGCAACTTTGTCGCCTACGGAGAGTATGGTCTACAGTCTCTCGAAAGCGGCTGGTTGAGCGCGGAAGTCATCGAAGCTGGTCGTGTGACCGCGGCACAATATGTCCGTGGTGAAGGTCGGCTTTACATCCGTGTGTTCCCACACAAGAGCATTTCCGCCATCCCTGCCGAAACCCGTATGGGTAAGGGCAAGGGCGAGCCTGAATACTGGGCAGCGGTTGTCAAGAGCGGCATGGTGATGTTTGAACTGGGCGGATTGCCCGAAGACGCCGCTCGTGCCTGCATGGCACGCATCGCTTACAAGCTGCCTTTCAAGTGCCGGTTCGTCACTCGACGGCCGAGCATCGGAGGATAATTCACATGGCCAGCAAACTGCCTAAAGCTGCCGATCTGCGAGCACAAGATGCTCCTCATCTGGCGGAAACACTGCAAGAGACTGTCAAGTCTCTGTTCGACATCCGCTTCCGCACCAGCTCAGGCGATAAGACGAACACCGCCACCGAAGCCAAACAATTGCGCCGACAGATCGCCCGCATCAAAACGATCCAGCATCAGCGCACTCAAAAGCAAAGCTAACCAGGTGAGAACATGCGTAAGGTTTTGATGGGTGTCGTCACCAGCGACAAAATGAACAAGACGAGGCGAGTCGAAATCAACCGCCTCGTCCAGCACGAACGCTACAGCAAGTACGTCAAGCGCCGTACCATCTGCTACGTTCATGACGAAAAGAACGAATCGCACAAGGGCGACATCGTGGAGATCGAGGAGTCAAAGCCTCTCTCGAAGCTCAAGCGATGGTCGCTTGTGAAGATCAACAAGAAGGCGGCTAACGTCGCTGAACTCCCGGCACAGTAACGCCGGAACACGTAGTGGAAGGATGGAAGTGCCATGGTACAACTCACGACCTACCTCGACGTGGCCGACAACACCGGTGCCAAAGAAGTCATGTGCATCAAAGTGTTAGGCGGTTCACGACGACGATATGCCGGCTTGGGCGATATCATCGTGGCGAGCGTCAAGAAAGCTCTCCCCGGTGGTGAAGTCAAGCAGGGCGACGTGGTCAAAGGCGTTGTGGTTCGCTGCAAGAAGCCTTACCGTCGAGATGACGGCACCTACGTCCGATTTGATCGGAACGCCCTGGTGCTCATCGACGCTGAGAAAAACCCTCGCGGGACACGCATCTTCGGTGCGGTAGCCCGCGAGTTACGAGACAAGAACTTTATGAAGATCATCAGCCTGGCTGCTGAGGTGGTGTAACGAATATGAACATCCGCAAAGGCGATCAGGTAGTTATCCGAACTGGCGACGACAACACTCGCGGCACCACCAAAGTGCTGCGCGTGCTGCGAGTCATCCCCAAGACCAACAAGGTCGTGGTGGAAGGCGCCAACCAGGCCATCAAGCACGTCAAACCCAGCCGACGCAATCGGCAGGGCGGCCGCTTGAGCAAAGACATGCCTCTTGCAGCATCGAATGTCATGCTCTACTGCACGGACTGTCGCGGCGGCGTTCGTGTCGGGGCCAAGACCAAGCCCGACGGCACCAAGGTCCGCGTCTGCAAGAAGTGCAACGCTGAACTGGGCCTGATTCGCAAGCCCAAGAAGGCGCTGGCGAAAGCTTAACCGATTCCCGCATACACTCGCTGAGCCGACACCGACCGGTTCGCACAAGAGGGTGAGACATCATGGCTCGTTTGTTCGATAAGTACAAGAAGGAAGTTGTTCCCGGGCTTCAGAAGAAGTTCGACCGGAAGAACATCAACAGCATCCCCAAGCTCGAAAAGATCACCATCAACATGGGTGTGGGCAAGGCGATTGAAGACAAGAACCGCCTGGAAGTGGCCCAGCAGCAACTGAGCAACATCGCCGGGCAGAAGGCTGTTATCACTAAAGCCAAAAAGGCCATCAGTGCCTTCCGCCTCCGTGAAGGTCTGGCCATCGGCTGCAAGGTTACGCTGCGTGGCAGCAAGATGTATGAGTTCCTGGATCGACTCATAAACGTCGCTCTGCCTCGAATCCGCGATTTCCGCGGCGTCAACCCTAAGAGCTTCGACGGCAACGGCAACTACAACCTGGGCATTGCCGAGCAGCTCGTCTTCCCAGAAATCGAAGCTGACAAGGTCAACTTCACGCAGGGTATGGACATCGCCTTTACCACGACCGCCAACAACGACGACGAAGCCCGTGAACTGTTGCGTGCTTTCGGCATGCCCTTCCGTACTGACGACAACAAATAACGACAAGACATTGAGGCACACATGGCAGTCACCGCTAAACGAGCCAGGCAGAAGCGCGAGCTGAAGAAGCTCGATGAGCAGAAGAAGAACCCGGACAAGAAGATCCTGCTTCCCCGTGAGCGCATCCGCATTCGGCTTCGCTGCAAGATGTGCGGACGCCCCCGTGGCGTGTATCGCAAGTTCGGCATCTGCCGCATCTGCATCAGGAAGTTTGGCAGCGATGGCCTGATTCCGGGCCTGAAAAAGGCGAGTTGGTAAGCGAATCCTTGCCGAAGGCGCAGGGTTTCGATAGATACATAAGTCCAGGCATACGACTGGGCATGTCCCAGAGCGTGCGAGGAACCTAAACGATGATGACTGATCCGATAGCGGATTTCTGTACCCGTATCCGCAATGCATGCCGTATCGAACGAGCTGTAGTTGATATCCCCGCTAATGGCGTGAAGATCGGCCTGGCTGAAGCCCTGAAGCAAGAGGGTTTCATCTACGAATACCAGGTCGGCCACATGAAAAAGGACGAAGCTGGCATCGAGCAATTCGAGCAGACCAGCGACGCGGCACTGCCTAAGCGAATCATTCGCGTCTACCTCAAGTACGGTAACACCGGCGAACGAGTCATTCAGAAGATTCGCCGCATCAGCACACCGGGATGCCGAGTCTATCGCAGCTACAAGGACCTTCGTCCGGTGCTTGATGGTTTGGGCATTGCCCTGCTCAGCACGAACAAGGGCGTCAAGAGCGACCGCCAGGCCCGCAAAGAGAAACTGGGCGGCGAAGTTCTCTGCGAAGTGTGGTAAGGCAATATTCACAGCAGGTACAACTGCTTACAGTCAGGATTCAAGCACATGTCACGTATAGGTCGTAAACCGATTCCCGTACCAGCAGGCGTTAAAGTCGCCTTGCAGGGGCAGAAGGTCAACGTCGAGGGGCCCAAGGGCAAGCTCACGTTGGAAGTCCGCCCGGAAATCGCCGTCAGCTATGATGACAAGGCGAAGACCATCAACTTTGTGCAGCGCACCGATACCGAGAGCACCGAACGATTGGTGAAGTCGCTCTTCGGTCTGTCCCGTTCGCTCGTCAACAACATGGTTGAAGGGGTGACCAAGGGCTACGAGAAGAAGCTTAAGATCGAAGGTATCGGCTACCAGGCCCGCCTCGACAAGAAGAAGCTTGTTCTCACGGTCGGATTCGCTAACGCCATTGAAGTGCCTGTGCCCGAAGGGCTCACGGTCACCTGTCCTGATCCGACAACGATCAATGTAGCAGGCATCGACAAGCAGAAGGTTGGCCACTTCGCCGCTTCTGTCCGTGCGATGCGCAAGCCTGAACCCTACAAGGGCAAGGGCATCCGCTTTGAAAACGAAGTCGTCCGCCGCAAGGAAGGCAAGACGATGGGCAGCACCGGAGCTTAATCCTGGTTCTGGTCTAGAGTACACAACGTATTGGGAAGTCAGCCAATGGATCGTCTCGTTCATAAAGCCAAGCGTGCCGTGCGCCGCAAGCATCATGTGCGCAATACCCTGCGTGCAAGAGGCACCAAGGCTCGTCCCCGCTTGACGGTGCATCGCAGCCACCAGCACATCTACGTTCAGATCATTGATGATCAGAACGGGAAGACTCTGGTCGCCGCCAGCACCAACGATAAAGATGGCCGCCTGAAGTACGGCGGCAACAAGTCGGCTGCCGAAACCATCGGCACCCGCATCGCCGAGAAGGCCAAGGCCGCCGGTATCACCAAAATTGCTTTTGATCGTGGGCCTTACCGCTATCACGGTCGTATCCAGGTGCTGGCAGACGCCGCACGCAAAGCAGGACTCGAATTCTAACCGGGGCAAAGCATGTCGAGCGATTCGAAACAGGGTGGTCTGGAAGACAAAGTCATTAAGATTCGTCGCTGTGCGTCCGTGGTCAAGGGCGGTCGGCGATTCAGCTTCAATGCACTAGTCGTCGTCGGTGATCGTCGAGGCCAGGTCGGCTTCGGATACGGCAAAGCCAACGAAGTTCCTCCTGCAGTCGAGAAGGCCGTCAAGGACGCTTCCCGCAGCTTGAAGAAGGTAATCCTTAAGGGTGAAACCATCCCGCACCGTGTTATCGGTCGTGCTGGTTCGACCCGAGTCGTGATGGTTCCTGCCGGCCCTGGTACTGGCGTAAAGGCCGGCTCCGGTGTCCGTGAAGTGCTCGAACTTTCGGGCGTACGCAACATTCTGACCAAAGTCCACGGCAGCACCAATGCCCAGACTTTGGTGAAGGCAACTATTGACGGTCTGCTCCAGCTCCGCACCAAGGAAATGATCGCGGCACTGCGTGGCGTGAAAGTCTAACTCGCAGCTAAGAACTGTGCTAACGAAGGCGACAGAACATGGATCTGACAACAGTACATATCGGTGTCACCAAGCGACGCCCCAAGACACGGGTCGGTCGTGGCATCGGTTCGGGGCATGGCAAAACCTCCAGCCGTGGTTATAAAGGGCAGGGCAGCCGGGCAGGTACCCGAAGTTACTCCGCTCTCAACGCCGGCGGTCAGATGCCTTTGGCCCGACGTATCCCCAAGCGTGGTTTCAGCAACGAGACCTGGCGGTACACTTACATCGAAGTCAACGTCGGCGATCTTGATGCTCTGTTCGCTGCCGGTGCCAACATCGATCATGAAGCGCTGCGTACCGCCGGCTTGGCCAAAGGTCAGGGCGATGGCATCCGCATTCTGGGAATGGGCAAGGTGACCAAGAAGTACAACCTGAAGGTGCATGGCATCTCGGAGCCGGCCAAGAAGAAGATCGAAGAGGCAGGCGGCAAGGTTGAGATCATTGCTCCACCAAAGAAGCCGGTCAAGAACAAGATGAGGCCTCGGCCCGCCAAGACGGTTTGATTCAAGGCCGGCCTCTCGATACCATGTTTAGAGGCTGCCACAGGAATTGATGCAGCCGTCAACCGAAGTTGGCGGCTGCGAGTGTTAGATAGTCAGCTCTTGCGCATGGATGCAGACGACTCGATTCACAAGGGAATCACAGTGAATACGCTTTACACCATCTTCTTCCGCATTCCTGAACTGCAACAGAAGATTCTGATCACGCTGATCTTTCTCGCCGTCTATCGCATTGGTTATCACATTCCACTACCAATGGTGGACCAGCATCGAATTGCAGAGCAGTTCTCCGGCTCAGGCGGCGGCCTGGGCCAGCTTCTGCAATTCGCCTCGGTCTTCTCCGGCTCTCAGCTTAGCCAGGGAACAATCTTCGGGTTGGGCATCATGCCCTACATATCCGCGTCTATCATCTTCCAGTTGCTGGCTACCTTCTATCCCCCTCTTGAAAAGCTCCAGAAAGAAGGCGAAAGCGGACGCAAGAAGATCAATGAATACACCCGCTATGCCACGGTGCCGATCTGTCTGGTGCAAAGTTACATTTATGTCAACAGTTTCATCCTTTCCAAAAGTTCGACGGGAGCGTTATATCTACCCGGATGGGACAACTTCTTCGACATCATGACCGCCGTGTTCATTATGACCTGCGGAACCATGTTCTTGATGTGGATTGGCGAACAGATTGACGAGTATGGAATCGGTAACGGCATCAGCTTGATCATCATGGCAGGCATTGTGTCCCGGCTGCCAGAAGCCTTCAAGCGACTCTTCTTCATTGAGAACGGCACCAAGTTCAACTACTCGATTTTCCAGATCGGGGGGGCCAATGGGGGACCGGGGCTTGAAACGCTCATAGTGCTGATATTGCTGTTCATCAGTGTTGTTTACTTCGTGATCCTGATCACCAAGGCGCAAAGGCACATCGCCACTCAGTCGGCCAAGCACGTTCGCGGTCGGCGTGTGTATGGCGGTATGCGACAGTCGCTGCCTCTTCGCCTGAATCATGCGGGCGTTATGCCGGTCATCTTTGCGAGCAGCTTGTTGATGGTTCCTTATTTCCTACTGGCGATGGTTAATAATATCGCCGGGGGCAATTGGACCTTTGGAAACAGGCTCGCCTCCGAGTTAGGCGATCATGGAAGCTATCTTTATAACCTGCTCTACGTCGTCGGTATCTTTGGTTTCGCTTTCTTTTGGGTAGCTATTACCTTCAACCCGAAGGAAGTCGCTAATAACCTTCGTGATCAAGGCAGTTTCATCCCCGGCTACCGACCCGGCAAGCGTACGGAAGAGTATCTCGAAAAGGTGATGACACGCATTACTCTTGTCGGCGCAGCGTTCTTGTCTCTCGTCGCTATTTTGCCCACGCTTATCGCTCGCAGCATGCATGTCGACTTTGTGGTGGCGGCGTTCTTCGGTGGCACCAGCTTGTTGATTGTTATCAGCGTGTGCCTGGATCTGGTGCAGAAGATCAACAGTCACCTCGTGATGCGAAACTACCAGGGTGTGACTGAAGATTAACTAACGCAATGAAGGACTGAGATGAACCCGAAGGAAGCCAAAATGATGGCTTCCTTCCTCTTATTGGGATGAGTGTTTGGCGTGGAGTTTCATATATTACACATCTGGATGGGCTGAGCATTGTCGCTCAGCTGCGGCGAGATGTCGAGTTTGTTGACCACGAAGGCAACTCGGTATGCGGTTGATTCTCCTAGGACCACCGGCCAGCGGCAAAGGGACACAGTCAGAGCGTCTCTGCCAACGGCTCGGGCTTCTACACCTCTCCACTGGCGACATCCTTCGTGATGCGATTCGACAGGGGACGGCGCTAGGCAGGACGGCACAGCCTTATATGGATGCCGGCAAATACGTTCCAGATCCCTTGATCAACGGCGTCATTGAAGAGCGTTTCTCAGGACCGCAATGTCCGTTTCGGTTTTTGATCGACGGTTATCCTCGAACTTTACCGCAGGCCGAATCGTTCGATACGATTTTGAAGCATGCCGGCATGCAACTGGATGCTGTACTGCTCCTCAACGTCAACGATCAGGAAGTGGTTGAAAGAATCTGCGGCCGACGCATCTGCGCCAAATGCGGGCACAGCCACCATCTGCGTTACATGCCGCCGAAGAAACCGGGCATCTGCGATGTCTGTGGCGGCCACCTGGAACAGCGCAAGGACGACTCTGAAGTCGTCATTCGGCAGCGTCTGGAGACCTTTCGGAGCTCGACCATTCCCGTGATTAATTACTATCGTCAACACCATCTCTTTCAGGAAGTCAGCGGCGTCGGCAGCGTCGAAACGGTGACGGAAGAATTGATGAAAGCGCTGGAGAAGGAAAAGCGTCCATGATGCAGAAGAGTCAACAACAACAGCAAAAGCCCATACTGAAGACGGCTGAGCAGATTGCGAAGATGCGTGAAGCGGGAAAGCTGGTAGCTGAGGCGCTACACATCGCACGCACCCTGGCCGTGCCTGGCACTCGCACTCTCGATATCGATCAGGCAATCGACGCCCTGTTTGCCAAGCACGCCGCCGAGCCGTTGTTCAAGGGTTACCCCGGCAAACGGCCCTTTCCCGCTTCAACCTGCATCTGCTTGAATGAACAGGTGGTACACGGCATCCCCGGGCCGCGCGTGCTCAGACCAGGCGATCTGCTCAAGGTTGATACCGCCTGCAAGCTGGATGGTTTCTGCGCTGACGCCGCCATCTGCGTGCCCATCGGCGACACGGTTCGCCCTGACATTCTCAAACTGGTGAAGACCGCTGAGGACGCCCTGGCCCTGGCTATCCGAGAGGTTGGCAAGCGGAAGCGATGGTCAGAAGTATCCGTCCAAATGCAACAGCATGTCGAGAAGGCCGGCTTCAGTATTGTCGAACGGTTCGTCGGTCACGGCATCGGACGCAGCATGCACGAAGCTGCCTCAGGTTCCCAATTACAGTAACCGTGAGATGCGCGAAGTCGATTTCGATCTGGTGCCGGGCCTGGTGCTGGCAATCGAACCGATGGTGAACTTTGGCAAGAAGGATGTGCAGGAACTTCCTGACCAGTGGACAGTGATAACTCGTGATCGCCTTCCCAGCGCCCACGTTGAACATACCGTAGCCATTACGGAACAAGGCGTGCAAATTCTTACTGCACGCTCCTAGGTCGTCCTCATCGAGTGCCGCATGGCGTCATCTTGGCATTCACTCTGGGTTCTTGCCAGGAAAGATATCTCGCTGCTATTGCGTGATCGTCGATCAGCACTATTGCTTCTGGTGATGCCGATCATCTTTATTCTCGTTCTGGGAATGGCACTGGGCGAAACCTTTGGGCAGAAACCTGATGATCGGCTACAGATCAGTATTGTCGATCAGGATGAAGGCTTCATTGATCGAGAAGCCGCCATCATAGAGGCTGTCGCCTGGCTGCGCAATCCCCTTGCCCTTTCAGGGAATTCACGGGTCGTTAACCGGCACTGCAGCGCTGACTCACGTCATCCATCAGGCTCAGTTCCCTTTTGAACCTGGTCGAAAGTCGTCATTCGCGATCTTGGAGAGACGGCGGAGATTCGAGTCGAACTGCTTCCCGACCTGGCGACGGCTGAAGAACTCCGGCAAACCAGTCAACGCTCAGCCATCATCGTGTTCGGCCCGGAGTTTAGCCGGCAAGTTCACAAGTGCTCGTTCCTGACGCAGGGCATCAATCCGTTCTATCGTGACGGTGTGTTGCTCAAGATGCTGGACGCCCGAGTGATTCGTGATGAAACGCAACAGGCGGCGGCGGCGATTATCGAACAGGTGGCACAGGTATCGCTGTTGCGTGTCATCCTGCCCTGGATGATTGGACGCGCGTTTGAGAAACTGGGCGACCCATCGTTCCTCAGCGTGCTGGCTGCAGAGGCTAAGATTCCCCGATTTCTCCTTACCGACGATTTCAAAGCCCAGATGGGCACCGGCATCAAGATCGCCCTGAAGAAACTGTTCGCCAAGTACAACCTTACCGGCAAGACCTGGGCTTCGCTCACCAAGTCTGATCCGAGAATGAGCGATGGCACCGAGTTAAAGCAGTATCAACCCGAATCGGGCGGTCTGCTCCAGCGTGGAGCAGTTCGCTATCAGGTGCTGGTGCCATCTTACACTGTGATGTTTGCGTTCTTCATGGTGCTGACCGTGGGCTGGATGTTCGTTGCTGAACGCCGGCAGGGTACCATGCGCCGCTTGTTTGTCGCGCCGCTCGGGAAAAACGTCATTCTGGGAGGCAAGTTTCTGCCCTGTCTGTTACTTTCGATTGTCCAGGGAGCCTTTCTGATACTGATGGGCAAGCTCATTTTCGGCATGAGTTGGGGAACTTCCCCGTTGTGGCTTATCCCCGTGGTAATCAGCACCAGCATCGCCGCTACCGGCATGGCTCTTTTCATCGCCGCCGTTGCTACTACGGAGAGCCAGGTCGCCATCTTTGGGACCTTGCTTGTCCTGGTGATGGCAGGCGTCAGTGGATGCTTAATGCCACGTGAACTGATGCCGGAAGCGATGAAACAAATCAGTCGAGTGACACCGCAAGCATGGGCACTCGATGCATACGCCCAATTGCTGCTCAACCCCAACCCCAATCTGGCGATGGTGCAAACAGCCTGCGTGGTGCTGTGTGCCTTCGGGATTGGTTTTGTCGTTTTAGCGCGCCTGTGCTTCCGAGTTGAAGAATAGTTGAAACTTATCAGCCAGACTCCGGGTAAATAGTCAAGTGCATCCGGCGAATCACTTCATGTTGTTGTGAGGCGACAACTTGCCAACGCAGCGAAAACCTGCAAGATGCAACATAGCTGAGCCTTGGCTCAGCTCAAGGCAATCTCTCAACCTGTTCAGGTGATGTATGTTGAAACGAAGCAAGCTCAGTTTGATGACCGCTCTATGCGTTGCGCTTTTATCGCTGCAACCCAGCCTGGCCCTCGCTCAAGGCCCCAGCCCCGATAAATACCTGCCTGAAGGCACCGATATGGTGGTGCAGGTGAACCTCAGTCAACTGATGGGTTCCACCCTGCTGCAAAAGGGCATTCCCCTGGTCGTCAAGAAGTACGGCGAAGCATGTTGAACATGGTCTCCAACTTCGTGCCGGATGACAACACCAAGAAGATGATGCAGGATCTTGCCCCGCAACTGAAGGAGAAAGTGACCGAAGAAGCTGTCAGCCAGATGATGAATATGGGTCGCGGCTTCGTGAAGGAGTTCGTCTTTTCGGCCAACATGAAGGAAGAAGTCAACGGCGCACCGCAAATCGTCATGAGCATGGGCATCCCCATTCTCACTGCCGCTACGGTAGATCAGTTCCTTCCCTTGATTCAGGGCTCAGGTCAATTGGATGTCAAGACTCACGAAGTTGATGGCGTTACCGTTTACGAAATGAAGCCTAACACAGCGCCTGCCGCTTTCTTCATGGCTATTCCAGAAGACGGCATTATGGTCATGAGCATCACGAAAGATATTCTGGTCAAGACCCTTAAGAACAAGGGCAAGGCTAAGGTCGATCCTAAGATGGCTGAACTTCTCAGTCACGCAAGAACACCTATACGCTGTTCGTGGCCAGCCTGGCTCCCAAGAACAAGGCTGATGAAATCAAGCACTTTGTTGCCAACCTCACCATCGATAAGGACATCAATGGCAGCGCCATGGTGGCTTGTGTGGATGCTGACAAGGCCAAGGAGCATGCCAAGGAAGCCAACGAAACTTTCGAAAGCGCCGTGGCAACTATCGTCGGCTTCGCTGAGGATCACCCTGAACTGAAGCCCATCAGCGAAGCTCTCAAGAAGGTGAGAGCGGAAGTCAATGGCTCAAACATCAGCATGAAGCTGTCCATCAAAGGCGAAGACATTCTCAAAGCCATGAAAGACAGCAAATAGTTCAGTGATAACAACAAATAAGCCCGCCTTACCTCTGGTAAGGCGGGCTTTTTTCATGCCCTTGTGCTGTTCTCATTTCAGTGTAGCGGAAGTCGCCAGACTTCCGTGCATGATCTCAGACGGAACTCTTGGCGAGTTCCACTACAGTGAGATGAGTTGCTCTCTAGCTCTTCAACAATTTGAGTGGCTTGAACTGCTCTTTGATCACTTCCTTGCTCTTCACACCAAGCCATTGATCGAGAATAGTCGCATACACGCTGCGGAAATCCGTTTGGTGTTTGAGATTGCCATCGTCGAGTCGATCCAGTCTGGGATGATCGCCGCAGAGGCCTGGTTCCACTTTACCGCCGATAAGGAAGACGGGTGCAGCAGCACCATGATCGGTACCCATGCTGCCATTTTCCTTCACGCGGCGACCAAACTCGGAAAAGGTAAGAATCACGACTCGCTTCTCATGTCCTCGTGCTTTGAGATCCTTGTAGAAGGCAGTTAGCGACGAGGAAAGCTCGCCCAGTAATCTGGCATGGGTCGAAGCCTGATCGGCATGAGTATCGTAGCCATCCTGTTCGACATAGTAGATTCTTGCGCCGATTTCCGCATCAATAAGCTGGGCAGCCAGTTTGAGACGCTCGGCCAGACCGTTTTCGGGATAGGGGAACTTGGGCTCATACTGCCTGGCGATTTCACGGAGCCGGTTGACGGTGGCAAAAGTTCCAGTGGCAGTGCGCTGCACGAAGTCGAGGAGCGCCGTGTTATTACTGACGGCACCATTGACTGAGTTCTTTTCAATGGTTTCCCGCTGTTTGCGACGATCAGAACCGTTTTGACCAAGAGTGTGCAGTTCCAGGTCTGCCAGGCTAGCGATGGAGGGGCACTTTACTGGGCCGGACAGCGCCAAAGGCGAGGCTTCTCCCTTATTGGCAAGATGGTATCCGGAACTGGCACCACGATTCATTTGTCCCAGCGAGCACCCAGCCAGCCGTCACTGTAAGGGCTGTTCAGTTGGGCCGAATGCCAGATATCCATGGAAGTAAAGTGCGATTGGCTGGGGTTAGGGTAACCAACGCCCTGGACGATGCTCAAGGCTTGATCCTGCCATAGTTCAGCCATCCCGCTCATTGCCGGATGAAGACCGATCTCCTTCGTTAGTTTCTTTATGTCCGCAGGTTTCTGTTTGAGTGTTGGACGTGAGGAAGCATACAACGGATCGCTGAATGGAATGACGGTGTTGAGGCCATCATTTCCACCAGTGAGCTGTACGACAACAAGGATGGTTTCCTTGCTACCTTTTTGATCGAGCCGAGGCGTAGCCGCCACGGCACGGGAGAGGAAGCGTGGCGCATCAAGTCCGTATGCCACCAAGCCGGCACCTGTAAGAGCGCTCTTCAGAAAGGTTCGTCGGGATGTAAACATGGCAGTCACCTCTATCAGGCGAGTTGGAACTCGGGGAGGGTTAGTATTAAGTGAGCGATGGCTCTTGTCTGATAATCCTCAATAAAGTCTTTTGACCAATAAACAGCATACTTCTGTTGTTTCAGTTATTCGCCATCGTGCCGCTATTTTGCTACGAGTAGCAGAGGGAATGTCGCCTTGAAGGAATAGATCGCCCAGAAACCGGGTTATCTGTTCAAGTGAATCGCCGATGGAATTCAAGTGCTTCTTAACAACGCGGGCAGGATCACATCGGTTGTAGAATCGTCGATCTTCAGTAGAGGTAAGCACAGACACAAATTGTGCCTGAGAAGCATGGTAGTGGAATTGAGCCAGTTGGGGCCGCCATCCCAACCTTTGACTGAGGGAGGAGCGAAAAGACGCTGACCAAGAGGGTCGAGGAGTTCCGCTAATTGCAGTGAATCGACTCTGCCTTCCAGCATGTGGATAAGACTGGCTGCAAACTCCACTGGAGCTTTCACTCTCGCCCGATAGGCTTCCGGTGAAAAGAAGAGATTGGATCGCAGAATCGTGCTGACCAGTGCTTTGATGTCATATTGGCTATCACGGAATCGAGCCGCCAATGGTTCTATCAATGCATCGTCGGGCTGAAGCGTCTCGCTGATGAAATGCCGAAACATCTTTCGTGCCACAAACCTGGCACAGGCCGTTTGATCGAGGCATAACTTCACAATATCGTGTCCGCCGTATGCCGAAGACTTGCCCATCACGTTCTTTTCGGCGTCATCGTGCTCATTGGCGTTGAGGTGGTAACGATCATTTTTGATGCCCCAGCCGGTAAAGGCTCGTGCCGCTTGGCGAATATCCTGTTCAGTGTAATTGCCCACTCCCAGGCTGAAGAGTTCCATCAACTCACGAGCATAGTTTTCGTTCGGTTTCCCCTTCTTGTTGGCGACAGTATCGAGCCATACGAGCATGGCAGGGTCTTCAGAGACTTCATGGAGCAATTGATCAAACCGGCCGAGGGCGTGTCGGCGGAAAAGCTCATTCTGACGATACATGCTGCCGACGTTTTGTACTTTGGAATTGCTGGTGGCAAAGTGATTGTGCCACAACAGTGTCAACCGTTCTTCGAGGGGATGAGGCGAATTGAGGATGACATCGAGCCACCAGGCACGAAGACGTTGATCATCAGCTCCATCAGCAAGTGGTTCCGCAAGCCTGGCAGCCTGTAGGCGGAAAGCCTTCGTTCCGGCCCCGCCGTTCAGAAGTTGATCAATCGTGATTGCAGGGCCCTGCTTCAACGCAGTTTGAATTTCAGTCCAGGTGCCGCCCCACGCCGCCCGGCGATAGAGATGGCCGGCCTTCTCCAAGGTCCATGGCGACTTGGGGCCTGGCTCATAGGCGGACCATGCCCAAACCGGATCGATGGCGAGATGGTATCCAAGAAACATGTTGCACGCTAAGGTTGGGAACGTAGGTGATTGTCTGATTGGCGGTAATTGGCTCGTAATTCGAGTTTGAACTCCGGACTGTGGTGAATCGTGAGATCCAATGTGCCGAGACGATCAAGGAGTTTGAGCAAGGCATTGATCTGTTCATCAACACGTTCCACTGCTCCTCCGTGGCGTAAAGTGAGAATCGAAGCAAGAAGCGGTCGTTCAGCCGCCACAGCCTGGCTCAATGCCGACCAGGAGAATCGTTGCCGAAAATCAGCATGATCAACAGTACTGCTCGCGGAGGTCGGGTGCTGGAGTTCATCGATCAAATCTTTGCAGAGTTCAACAGTCGAACTGATGACAAAGAAGTTGCCGATACGTGCAAAACTGGGGCTGTAATTGAATAGTGTGCCCTGGTCATAGCCATGATTTTTCTCGTTCTCAGCAAATCGATAGCTGGTGATTTTTGAGCCATGATAAGTCTCATCGATCAGCTTCATGGTGACTTGTGTGGAAAGAAAGAAGCCGGCGGTGCGCAGCGGCACTGCGATGATCTTGCTGAATTGATCGGGATTATTGCACTCGGCCACGAAGGCGAACGCAGGATAGACGGTTTTGGGTTTGCTTTTGTAGCCGGATTCCCGTTGACTGGCGACGACGATACGGTGTCTGGCTCCGAGGGTGTTGAGAAGCGATCCCAGCGAGTTGCCGGCCAGAAACGGCTTGACGCTCTTATCCGCTTCCTCGAATTCCTTGAGAGCGCCTTCCTTGTAATATTTGTCTCTCTGTTGCCATAGGCTGGACAGGTTCCAATAGAAGCTGGCGCTGGCCAATGTTCCGGGGGGATTGAGCAAAGGCAGAAGCGATTCCTTGTCCGGGTCGTGCATGTGAAGCAGACGAGCGCCTTCCTGGCTCTTTGACCTTCCGATCGGAGACGTTAGTTCCACAGACGGACCGTGAACGCCGGAACGGATCGCCAACCAGGCATGATCAGACCGAAGGATCGCGTCAAGCAGACCCCCGAAAAGCAAGTGCGGGATCAAATCGTTGGTGGGCAACTTAAACTTTTCGATATCGTCCTTTGCTTGTTCTTTGAAATGGTTGACATCCACCCAACCCCACGCCAGGAGATCAGCCATGTGAGGCTTCTCTGTAAGGACAAATCGAGGATTCTGATATAGGGAGGCTGCCTTGTCATCGAGCAATTGATCGATGGCATGAGTCATTATCTTGTCTTTGGTCGCAAGTAAAAGCGTTGAGCCATGCTGGGCGATGAAAAACTGTTTGCCCAGGGCAGTGACGCTGATGGACCGATGGTTCTTTGTTGTGATAGTCGCAGGTGTTTCATGCTTTGAGCTTCCTGTTTGACATATTCGAGAGCAACCGCATACACACGCTTTAAGAGGTTAGCGTCTCTAGCTGCCATGACCCCCAGAACATGCGCCTCTTTTTTTTCTTCCTCTGGGCGAATGAGGGCAACAGTCAATCCCTGCCCAGTCAAATCATCAAGGAGCTTGCCCCAGGGCCTGCCATACTCTTTCTCCAGGTATTTCAGATAACGGTCAAAATGTTGATAGGGAGTGGATTGTAGAAATTCCTGCACTTCATCGAACTTGGCTAATTCAAGCTTGGTGATGTAGCTCAGTAGTTGATCTACGGCATGCTTTGGCTGTCCGCAGTGAAAGACCGCTACGGCATTTTGAGGAACCAGGCGAAGCGTATCGACAGGCTTTGATTGAACGACCTGATCGTCAGCCACGGCAACGTGGTGCAACCCGACGAAAAGCAACATCACCATGCAGTAGACACGTGGCAGCATCGCAACACTCCACTTTCATCCATCAGCAGTATTCAACCAAATTACTCACGTCATCTCGCTGTTGTTTCAGCAGAGAACATATTCTCGGTCTGCTTTCCTCTTGACCGAATCATGTTGTTAGCTTATAGGAACGCAACTTGCAAGAAGGGGTAGTTTCATGCGCATGGCATGTTGTCTGTCGACCGTCTATTTGTGCATCGGAATTTCCAGCGGCTGGGCTCAGCCTCCGAAGGCGAATCCGCCCCGAAACCTGCCTGAAACACAGGCTACCGCTCTACCGGACAAGAGCTCAGAAGAAAAGCCGCTCGGGGCTAAGTCACCAGCCCTCATCAAAGTCAAAGTACCTGATAACGCGACCATCTGGTTTGAGAATCAGAAGATGAGCCAGCCAGGAGCAGTTCGTATCTTCCAATCGCCCACGCTGGAATCGAAAAAGACTTACTATTACAAGGTCAAAGTCGCCTGGCCTTCAGGTGGCGGCACCCTGGCCAAAGAAGTTGTCAGTGAGCAGGAAGTGGCCGTGCGGGCCGGTGAAACGACGACTATTGATTTCACAGCCCTGGTCTCCCATACCAATCAGGCGAATAAGCCCACTTCCACACGAGATATGATTCGCCAGGCTGCACACTCTACTCCGGCTCCGGATCGGCATGCACCTGCAAAAGAAAAACCATAGAAGTCGACATACATACAAAAGCCGTCAGTGAAGATTTCACTGACGGCTTTTTATGTTTGCATCTGAAGATGCCGATACTGCTTAGTTAGCCGCAACTCAGGTTGACCAGATTCAGAAGACTGATTATAGCCCTGCCCACTGAGTATTCATGAAGGATATTCAGTGCTGTTGCCGGGGAACACAGTTATGAATAGTCGCACTGCATGCATGTCGTGTTTGTTTGTCATGCTGAGCCTTTCGGGGTGCTCGACGTTTGATTGCTGCCATTGGTGGGGCCGCAATACCGACGGTTCCTCGAATCTTGGCAAAAAGCCACGCCCATTCAACAAGGCCCGATAGCAAGCACCTACAACAATCCTGTAAACGCCAACACTATTACTCCAACTCAGCCTATGATACCGCCTGCCAATGCTCCGGTGGTAACCACCAGTCCGGTACAAACGTATCCTACAGCTCCTACCGTCATTGAACAAAGCAGCCCGGTCCTTACCCCACCTTCACCTCCATCGCCATTGCTGAATGGAACGCCTCCCTCAACTGGCGCCTTGCAAATAGATGATCGCACCAGGTCCATGCCGCCCGGCACCTTTCCACCAAATGCTATGACTACGCCGGTCATGCCCGATCTACCTGATAACAAGCCAAGCATCCCGTCACCACAACCGCCAAGTCCTCAGGTAGCTGGCCCAAATATCCCTGGAGCCACCAGAGTAGAAAGCAGTCCGATGCCATTATTACTTGCACCGCAACCACCAATGTCTCAGCAAAACACTGCGGGCACCATACCGGCTCAATCAACCATAATCATGCCGGAAATCGCGGCGCCGGTCATTTCCAAACCGCTTGAGCCGAGTCTTCCTAAAGCAACCATGCCAGGCAAAAACAATACTTTGAATCCCGGTACAACTCCGCCGCCATTGCCTCCGCCGCCATCGATTCCGGTATTCGATGGGCGAGATCGTAATTAATTGGGTATTGGGTTAGTTTGCTCCTCCCCTTACTAAGGGGAGGTTGGTGGGGTTAATAACTACGAGGAATTTACCCCCTCCGACTCCCCCTTGGAAAGGGGGAGAGAATAAAACTGACCCGCTACCATTAATTGTGTGCTTTTGGAATCAAGGAAACGTCGGGCGGCGTTCGGATAATCGATAGCCGCAATAACTATTCTGCTTCATCAAGGTTGTTGCTCCGTTTCGGGCAGCGTGCCAAACACCTTCGATCCGATACTCAAAGTAGTTCCAGCGGTTCTTGGTGAAATCGAACTCCCCCAAGCCCGCGAGCGTTGACGCATTCGGTTCAAATACCACTTTCATGCCAGTGGCATTCGTGTCCGGCCAGGCCATTTTAGTTTTAACGGTACAAAGCAGTTTATCATTCACACGCTGTTTGATGGTGATGGTCATATCGAGCTGAGCAGTCATCCCCTCTGCAACAGGGATCTTCCAGAGTTGCTTCCAATAATCCTGCTGATCCGTTAGTTTGGCTGTTCCCAAGGTCAGGAAATATGGCACGGCATGTTTTCCCGATTCCCCATGAGCCGGCTGCAGCTCTCCAGCCTGCTTCGTTCCTAACCAGCAGCCATGACGACTTTGTGCCTTCATGCTGCTTCAGAGCTTCGCAGGCTTTGGATCCTGCTTCATTAGGATTGTTCACCCTCACTTTTTCGAGTGTAGCCTGCACCTTGTACTGTCCATTGTTTTCACCGGTAACGAAGTATCGCCATAGATAAGTGTAATCCAGGTAGCTGGTAACCGAAGCGGGATCTTTTACCTGCAACAGATGTCTTTGGGTTTCCTCAACGAAGAACTCCTGGCCCGTTTTGAACGACCAGAGAACGCTTTCCTGGTTAGCGGGCAGTTGTATCAGCGCCAACAGAAAAAGAGCGGAAACCATATGAGACCTGAATAGAAACAGAAAAGCAGACTCTTGTGGTCGAGAGTCTGCTTTACGGAAGGTTACATAACACTATGGCTTTTTCGTATCGAGCCAGCGACTCCATCGTTCAACTGATTTTCCAAAATCCTGGCCGGAGATGGCCTTGAGAGAATCAAGGGCGGCAGTAGAGACGCCAATGTCCTGATCTGCCAGGAGAGGAATCAGGGTGACGGCAGCGCTGGGGTCATTCTTCAATCGAACGGCCACGGCTGCAGCCAGTCGCAGTTCACGATCATTGTCCTGCATGTAGTCACCCAGAGTTTTAGCGGTAAGCCGTCGCATACGATTGGCCAAAGCTTCTCGTGCAGCTTCTTTGGAGGCGTTTGTGCTCAATTTTGTGATAACGTCTGCCAATGCTTCCGAATAATCAAACCCCTTGCCTTCGGTAAGTTCATCGAGGATCGCGCCTTGTTGGTTAGGTAACGCATTCAAAAGTTTGTCCGCCAGGGCCTTGGCCTTTTCCTTGGTATCCACTTGCTTGGCCTCAGTTTTTTTGTTTTTGTCAATCTTGGGAGCATCACCAAGATTGCCATCGCGATTATCAAAGGTGGCTTCCTGAAGTGAGCCCAGCAGATTTGATTTAGCCAGGAATAGCAGGCAAAAAGCACTATCCACACCGGTGTCTTCACGGCCAAACACCCAATTGCCCCGTTGTGATTGCTTCTTGAGTATGTAAGTTGCACCAATGTCAAACCAATCGAACCCCTCCAGCTTTCTCCATTTATATAGTGTCGCAACACGCTCCAGGGACCATAAGAAGTATGGAGGAGTATGCAGTCCCTCCCCGCCCCCATCCAGGACTATTCTTCGTAAAGAACCGAGAATGAAAGCGCGAGCTTTGATGATTTGAGCATCGGTATCAAGCGACACGACGACATTTCCACTAGAGCCACCTGTGCCTGGAGCCTGGAAATTGGCTTGCTGCTGGCTGCGCTGCGCCTGCATGCAGAGCAATACCGAGGATTCCCGCACAAGTCATGGAGCCTGTAGAATCGAAGTTTACCTGCACCCCGGTGGGATCGTAGGACCAACCACCATCTGGACGCTGGGAATTCCTGAACCTTGCTTCAGTCCGAGCTAATGCTCGATCCAAATCTCCACCTGGTTTTGTGTACTTCCTGGCTACCCATAAAGCCACCACCGCAAACTGGGTATTGGAATTATCAACATTGCTGGAAGGTAAATTGTATCCCCACCCGCCGTTATTCACCTGGCCTCGCGTAATCCTGGTCGCCAGAGCCATAATCGTGCCCGCGTCTTTATGTTTCAAGCCATTGTCACGATTGACGCGGTCAAGAAAGAGAATGCTCAAGCAAATGCTGTAGTTGTAATTCATCGATGGATTGGAAACAGCCTGACGGATGATGTTATAGGCTGCTTGAATCTGACGGTCTTTCGGTGAAACCCCGCACTCCATCAAGGCGATGCCTATCAGGGCGGTCGCTCCAATCGTGTTGGGGTCGTTCAGATTGGCCTGGTTCCCCATGTAGCCCCAGACTCCATTATTCGTTTGGGTGCTTTTGAGGTATTCCACGCCTGCTTCAATCGCAGGTCGGACCTTCTCCTTCAAAGTTCCATCATCGTCTGTTCGACCCGTTTGTGGTAGAACCAGGAAAATAACGCACATCACGCATATCAGTGAAATGTGACTTGAACGCATAGGGAGAACTCGCATCACCGAATTATCTTGTGTTGACTTGTTCAGTTTACCCTACCTGTAACGGGTTGCAACCTCATCTTGACTTCTCTTGGAACATTCTCGACAAAGATGTTTCCATCTGTTTTTGCAGGATAATCATGAGTCTGAACCGCATGATTGCCATCAGTATTGATCCGACTGTCGAGGTCGGAGGCGCTCGCAGCCCTGAATTCGCTGCGAAAAGGGGGGTGGCGAACGCAGTTATTTGTCACGGGCAGTAAACAGGCGTCGGCCTTTGAACATGCCATCCTGCATAACCCTTCCATTCAAGCGGTGCTCGACTATTCACTCAGCGACCTTGCTGAAGCCAGGCTTGGCACCCATGAAGGGACTGATCCGGCACGGCTGACTTCCGCATCGTCTCTGGGATTGCCGTTAGTTATCGTACCAGGATCGCTTGATCACGTGACTGTACATCAATCGACATCTTCCGCCGACTATCGAAAGACGTTGAAAATCGATGACGTTACCACTGTTATTCGCACCACGCCGGAAGACAACGACGCCTTTGGGAAAGATCTGGCATTTAAAGCCAGCGCCAGCAAAGGACCGGTCGTCATTGCGTTTCCCCGAGGAGGTCTGTCTCAGTGGGACATCGAAGGGCAGCCACTGCACGATCCACAAGCTAACCAGGCTCTGCTTGACAGTTTGCTGTTATGGAAAGCGCCAAACGTCCAACTGATCGAATCGCATCGACATATCAACGATCCGAACTTTGCTCAGATAGTAGTCGATCATCTCCTGAAGTTACTGGTTATCCGGCGGTGAAGTCTCTGGTTTAAGATCATACTTCCGCAGTTCAGGTTTCTTTCCAGGTTCCATGCTATTGACATGTAGAATCCACACCGCTCGATGGGGGTATGCAGCGATCAATTCCCGGTCTTTCGCCGGGTTCATCGATCTCGCCCAGATGATGGGTTGATGCGTGAGGTCAGCGGTGTTGTAGACCCATTCCTGGCCGGTATCGTGCTTGGGGCCGTACTCCAAAAAGACCAGATGAGCCGGGCCCTGGCTTAACATCTGCTGCGAGAGCAGTGCTCGATGTTCTGCCCATGAATTACTTGAATAGACACTCGCCATGGCACGCTCAAAGAGTATCTGGCTGCAAAAGGCTGTAACCATCATCACCACCAGGAATCGGCCCAGGGGATAGTTGCGATATCTCCACTGACGAGTGATGCGCAGACTCATGATGATCACCAGAGACCAGGCAGGGAACGCGGGAGCTGCGTAGTGATGCAAAAACCAGGTAACTGTTTGAAGGATGAGCAGAGTTCCGAACCAGACTGCCAGCAATAATCGAGACTCTCCTCGCCGCAGCAGTTCTGGAAGCGTCGCCAGGGGAAAGAGCCACAGCAGTCCATAGAAGTAAGTCCACGCAACGCCAAACTTGAACTTAGCCACCTGAAGCAAATGTTCCGAACTGTGCTGCATCTGATACCATTCGATCATCTGCTCGTTAAAGAGACGCATTTGTACATGTCGATAGTCGGGCACATCGCTCCGTACCGGTTGCATCAGGAATAAGGGAGTTTGGCCATATTGCCGTTCGTGTTCCAGATAGGGCAGTGTGGTGTATGATCCGGTACAGGCATGATTGAGTTCAGCCTGGAACCAGACGGCTGGGAGCAAGACTATCAACCCAGTAGGAATTAAGGGCCAGAATATTGCAGCCATCCCCTGACGAGCGATGATCCGATAGAGCAGGGGAATACCCACAATGAACGAAACGATCGCTCCTTCAAAAGGTCTGGTCCAGAAAAAGAGTACCAGGCAACCAGCCAGGATCATTCCATCGAACCATCGAACGTCACGTCGTTTCAAGACTCGGTACATTCCAAGCAGAATCGCTCCGGCAATGACCGCCAGCGTGCCGCCGACGAAGTAACAATCGCTCCAGTTGCCACAGAGACCAAAGCAGGCCAACAGGGAAGCAATCATAGCCCAGCGTGGCGAGAGCCATTGATGGAACATCCAGTTGAGCGCCAGCGTCGCCAGCACCAATGCCAGAAGCACGCCAAGGTAAGTGTGTCCCAGCAGTTGTCCGAGAGCCAACACCAACCCCATGCCGGGCTGATACTTCGAACAATAACTGGGTACGACATTGATGTGAAAGCTCTCGAAATGCTCCCACCCTGCTGGAGTAGGATTGGCCAGCCTTCCGTGCAGATAGGTATCGGCTGCCAGGTGGTACGAAAGCTCATCGTGATTATCGGGATAAGGGAAGTGCCCACGCCCCAGGCTGGGGAGCAAAGATAAGATCAATGTCAGTCCGACAGGCAACCAGGCCGACCGTGGCCAGTCGGAATAGCGCACGAATTGCTGCCATACGTTCTCAAGAGTTGTCTTCGGGATGGAGGTGTACCATCGTGCAAACAGAAATCCGATGGCGAGCGTCAAGGGTATGGTGAGCAGACCACGATCAAACGGTCTGATGGTGAGCGACAAGCCCATCATCACGACGCCAAGGAACAGCGGTATCAGTCGTGCCCAGAGCATCAACAGTGCGTCCTTCAACCACCAGGGGATCAGTCAAGTCGGTTTCATTCATCATAGCTTATCGACATCCACATGCAGCGATGAAAACAGGTCAAGTGCAACTGCGCACATTACATGATGATGCTGTCATAGTGCTGTTGATGAAAGTAGAGCACCTACGCTATAAGTGATTCACCATTAGAGTAATCAGGAATGAGCTTGAGGACGCTGTGAAGATCGATTCGGAAAAGTGGTTAGCGCTGGTGAGCGGAAAACGAACGGGGATACTGCCCACCCTTCAGCGCACATTCCTGACCCTCGCCAGTTTGCCCTACAACTTAGTGATGCGAGTTCGCAATCGCCTTTACGATGCTGGCTTCTTCCAACAACATCAAGTCGGTGTACCTGTCATCGTCGTTGGTAATCTCACCGTTGGCGGCACCGGGAAGACGCCTGCTGTCGAATATGTAGCCCGCTTCTTTCGGGAACAGCATCGACAGGTCGCCCTCTTGAGCCGAGGCTATGGTGCCTCAGAAACTCGAAACGACGAAGCCCTTGTCCTCGAATCGAATCTGGATGACGTACCTCATCTGCAAGGCGCTGATCGTGTCAGTCTGGCTAACACCGCCATTGAAGAACTTGAAAGCGATCTGCTTGTTCTTGACGATGGCTTTCAGCACCGCCGCCTCAAGCGTGATCTCGATATTGTGCTCGTTGATGCTACCAATCCGTGGGGGTATGGCTGGTGTCTGCCTCGGGGTTTGTTGCGTGAACCTCGATCCGGGCTACGGCGTGCGGGCATGATTCTGATCACTCGTAGTGATCAAGTGGATAAGGAGTGCCTGGGCCGCCTGCAGAACGAAATCACCAGGATTGTTCCGGGCTGTGTAGTTGCACAATGTAAACATGCACCACTTACATTGCAGAATACCGTTGATGGAGAGCCTGTCAGCAGCTTGGCAGGTCGAAAGATCGCCGCCTTCTGTGGCATCGGCAACGCTGCCGGCTTCTGGAAGACGGTGCAATCGCTGGGCTGTACGATCATCGATCAGAAATCCTTCCCCGATCATCATCAGTATCAAAGGGAAGATGTTGAAATGCTTCAGCAGTGGGCTGCTCAGTTGCCTGCTGATACCTGGATTGTCACCACCCAGAAGGACTGGGTGAAGCTGCGAATCGATCAGCTTGGCGATAAGCCACTCTGGTCGCTTCGCATTGCTCTGGAGATCACGCAGGGCCGCTCAACCTTTGAGTCGGTCCTGCTGAATGTGATTGGTGGCGAGAGCAGGGATCGCTCTACGCCTGAATCAGACTCTTCTTCATTACCTTTTTCTCGCAAGGATGCTTATGATTACGCCACAACTTGCCCCGTTTGATCTGCATGGTCTGGTGACCTACGAATTGCAGTCACGCCCCAGTAAGGTCTTTGCTGATGAACTGGGCAAACCCATCGGGCCCGAAACGGCTGTGGGCGATTGGCTCGACAGCCTGCCCAAGCAACTGGCTGGTCAGGAGTTGCGGGGGGTGCGTGATCAGATCTGTCGGGCAGCTACCTCCGGCAAGCGGGTAGCGGTGGCGTTCGGCGGACATGTGATCAAGACCGGCTGCGGCCCGTATCTCATCGACTGGATTCAGCGAGGCATCATTCAATCGGTCTCGATGAATGGTTCCGCTGCGATTCACGACTTTGAGCTGGCCCTGGTCGGTAAGACCAGTGAAGACGTGGCTCGGCAACTGCCCGAAGGCAAGTTCGGTATGGCACAGGAAACAGCCGATGCATTCGCGCTTGCCAGCCGCATCGGTTCTGAAGGATACGGATTAGGCCACGGACTCGGCCGCTACATGGATAATCTCGATCTGAGGAACCCTGAGGCGAGTGTGATCCTGGCTGCTTATCGTGCCGGCATTCCGTGCACCGTGCATGTGGCTATGGGAACTGATATCGTCCACATGCATCCCCATGTCAGCGGGGCAGCGGTCGGCGAAGCGACGATGATCGACTTCCGTCTGCTGTGCAGCGTGCTCAGCCAGATGGCGGGCGGGGTCTGGATGAATCTGGGCAGCGCGGTCATCATGCCTGAGGTCTTCCTGAAGGCTGTCAGTGTCGTGCGTAACTTCGCCCACAGCCTCGATGGCATGGTCGCTGTCAATCTTGATAAGAACAGCAACTACCGCAGCAGGGTCAATGTGACTGAACGGCCCGCTGACCGGGGTTACGAACTGATCGGCCATCACGAGATCATGATTCCGCTACTGCATGCGGCTGTGGCGGCGAGACTGGCACAGATTCATAGTGAAGAAAGCGGAGTAACTCTATCACGAGCTGCTTGATCTAACTTGTCACGGGAGGGCGAAGCTCTCGCTGAGCCGTTTGGTGATCGCTAACGGCTCGGCAGGAGCCTCGCCCTCCCAACACGCTGGTTCGTATCATGACATCATGTTTATCCTCAGCGTTCAACATCTCGTCAAATCGTACGGCACCCAGCGGGCACTTGACGATGTCAGCCTCGAGGTGCAACCTGGCGAGTGTTATGGCCTGTTAGGCCCCAACGGCGCGGGCAAGACAACGCTGATCTCGATTCTTTCCTGTTTCCGTGAAGCTGATAGCGGCACTGCTACTTTGCTTGACCAGAAACTCTCTCCCGGCAACCGGGCTATTCGCCCGGCCATTGGCATCGCACCGCAAGAGATTGCGGTCTATGGCGCTCTCACAGCCCGTGAGAATCTTCTCTTCTTCGGAAGGCTCTATCAACTTTCTGAAGCACGGCTGAAGGAACGAGTCGAACGTCTGCTGGACGCAGTCGGACTACTCCCCAAGGCTGATGTGCGAGCGGATACCTTCTCTGGAGGCATGCAGCGACGGCTCAACCTCGCTGCTGCCCTGGTGCATGAACCGAAGTTGCTGCTGCTTGATGAACCGACAGCAGGCGTTGATCCGCAGTCGCGCAATCATCTCTTTGAAGAGATTCGGCGTTGCACCCGTGAAGGAACGACTATTCTCTACACCACTCACTACATGGAAGAAGTGGAGGCACTCTGCAGCCGGGTTGCCATTATGGATCATGGCAAGATCGTAGCTGACGACAAACTGGAGAACTTGCTCACCCTGATGCCCAGCGAAGTCAGGCTGGAGTTTGAGCAACCTGTGCCACAACTACTACGCCGGTTGGAGCAAGAGCCCGAGGTGGCTGTTGAAGTTGCCGAGGAAGGTCGTCGTGTCAGGTTACAGTCACGGGCCGGTTCAACGCTTCTAACAGAGACAGTTCGATGGCTGGGTGAATCTCAGCTGCGACCGATGCATATCGAGGCAGAGTCACCTAATCTGGAGCGAGTGTTTCTGCACCTGACAGGCAGAGCGTTAAGAGACTAGAACCACCAGAGCCAGGCGATGCCGATGGCCAGGGATGCGAGGGTGATGGGTATCCCGATCTTGCAGTAGTCCCACAAGCTGATGTGTACGCCTTCCCGACGGGCGATCTCAACGACGATCAGGTTGGCGATTGAACCCAATATCGTGAAGTTGCCTGCAAAGGTGCTGCTCATCGCCAGGGCCAGCCAGCCAGTCTCCTGCATTTCCATCGGCAGTGTGGGGATGATGGGTTTGAATAACATCACCGCTGGAACATTGCTCACCAGATTCGACACAACCGCCGAGGCCAGACTGAGCAGCCCCACCGGGTCTCGCTGCAGGGCGGGCCATTGATCCCAATGCCCCGGATGGACAACCTGCGTTTCAAATGCAGAGACCACCACGAACAGCCCGGCAAACATCACCAGCAGGCTCCAGTCGACTTCGCGCCAGACAAAGCGGGGCGAAAGGCGATCCAAGAGCAGAATCGTTGCTGCCACTAGCGCCACCGTCGCCAGATGAAAACCGGCGAGGAAGGCGACGATAGTACCCACGAGCACCAGAATCGACTTCACCAACAATCGATCATGTCTTTGGGAAGGTCTCACGAACACCACATCATGCAGCGTCTTGGTAACGGGGAGAATTGTGGCAAAGCTTCGCCGATACACAAGACTGATGAGCACAAAACAAAGGCCGAGACTGAGGATGGAAGGAATGGCCAACCGCACCAGGAACCGGGCGAAGGAAATGTGCGACCACTCGGCGATGAGCATGTTCTGCGGGTTGCCAATGGGCGTGCAGGCTGAACCGATGTTAGCTGCCAAGGCCAGAGCGATGAGATGCGGCTTCGGATCCCAACCATTCTTTCTAGCCAGCCCCAGTACTAGTGGCGGCAGAGCGAGGCAAACGACATCATTCACCAGAATCGCCGAGAGCACACCCGATAAGCCGATGACCAGTGCCAGGAAGCCATGTTGGCTGTGAACATACTTTGCCGAGAGGGTCGCCACACGGGCAAAGAACCGGGCACGCCGCAGTACGGCAACGACCACCATCATGCCCAGCAGCAAGCCGAGCGTTTCGTAGTTGATCGCTCTCGCTGCGTCGGGGAAGCTCATGACGCCGCAGGCAACGATCAGGACAGCGCCGCACCAGGCGATGCCCGCACGATCAAGTCGTAGTCCTGGAATCTTGCCCAGAGCCAGTCCAAGGTAGGTGAAGAGGAACGCTGCCCAGGTGATGATGATGTGGCTATCCATGCACAATAACTTTCTTACAGCGTCGAGTACAATGCTCCCCCTCACCCCCGCCCCCTCTCCCTCCGGGGGAGAGGGGAGAAAGCTACAGTCTCATCCGCATCTCGTTGGAAGGCAGAAAGCCGAGCGATTCATAGAGCGATCTGCCATGTTCGCTGGCATGCAGGGCGACGATAGTGATGTTTCGCTCACGACAGGCATCAAGGCAAAGCTCTGTCAACCCTCGTGCCAGACCCTGGCGACGATGATCGGGTTCTGTGAAAATGTTCAGGATGTAACCACGAGGGCCATCGGGGCCCATCACATGGGGAGGCCAATCAACAAACCATAAACCGGCACTGGCGACGATCTGTTCTTCTTCGTCAACAGCTACCCAGGCCAGATAGGTCTGATTAGCGATGCGTTCCGTTACCCATTCGGCAAACCGTTCCGCCATCGGATCGAGCAACTCAGGGTCACGGTGCCCCATGTCCTCAAACATGCGGCGACGATGATGGCACAGCGTTGACACATCGGCGATCGTAGCACTACGGAACTGGTACGGCATCGCTCTTCCTTGACGATGAAGCACTAAGAAGCGGGAGGCACCTTTGGCCTGGGCCCAAAGAGATCATACAGACCGCCCAGCAATTGAATACCCAACCCCAGGCCGACGAGGGCCCCACTGACAGGAATCATCTTGGCAAAGAGAGGATCAAGCCGAGCCATCCACCACAGCCCGATATCAACGACCTGGAAGAAGAGCACCCACGGACCGAAGATGCTTCGGACGATGGAGGGGAAGCGAGTGAAAGCAAAGAGCAGCCCCGTGGCTCCGAACAGTACGGCAAAGGCCATCATGTGCGTGTGAGTAATCGAAGCGAGGCGGTCAATAGCGATAGCACCAGAGGTGGGTTCCTTGTTGTACTTGACGATGCCTTCGTAGGTTTCCAGCGGGAACTTCTGGGCTTCACCACCGTTGCCATGACAGCCGGCACAACGAGTGGAGATCAGAGCCTGGATATGCACGGTTCGGGGAACGGCCGGCTTACTGGTCTTATCATCAAGTTTGATGAACTCCGCTGTCACCGGTTGATTCGCCAGATTATCAGGCAGCACAAACTCATTTCTGTCGAATGCCTCTTTCGATGCATTTCCCCGCAGCCAGGCCAGAAGGGCCAATCGTTCTCCTTCACGCTCGGCTTTGAGGGTTGCGATCTCAGCGTCAGTCTTGCCTTTGATCTCCTTCTTCCATTCGCCCGATTTCTCAAGGAATGCCTTGCGCATGCTGCCAGTGCCATTGAAGGGCATGTCCTCGGGTGATTCGAGAAGCCTTTCGATCTGAGACATCTTTGGGCCGGTGGTGCCGTGGAAGACTTTGACCGCGTCATCGGGGGTCGGCAGCATATTGCCTGGCGAGGCGTGAGCGAAGTGGAGTTGCACCAACGCAGTTAGGTAACCAATGCCCGCAGCCACCAGGAACATGCCCAGCGTGAGCCGGATGGGCAGGGGAAGGTTACGCAAAGTGGTTGGTGTGCAGAAAGTGGTATTCGCCATCATCGGGAATGCTCGCTAGGTTGAGTCTAGGAGGAGATGCTCAAAAAGGTGGGATAGTACCATCGTAAAGAGTCTGCATCCTCCGTCAACATGGAAAGCATGCCTCGCTATCTCTTCATCACTGGTAAGCTGGCCGAGCCTTCATTGCGGGAGGTGCTGCAAAGCCTTGCGCCACAGGCTGTTTTCGACTATGAAGTTCTGGTGCTGAACATCACCGTCGCTGCCCTGATGACACCGGAATGGGTGGCTCGCCGCTTGCAGGTACCATCAGGCATCGATCATATCTACGTCCCTGGAGCGTGCAGCGGCGACTGGTCGATCATTGAGAAAGCGACCGGCATTCCTGTCACCGTCGGCCCGACCGATGTGCGCGACCTCCCCGATCTATTTGGCCAGCAGGCGGCAGTCGACTATGGCCGTTACGACATTGCCATCATCGCTGAAATTAATCATGCACCTCGACTCAGTCTCAATGAGTTAGTTCAACAAGCTGTTCAACTCCAGAAGCAGGGAGCCGACCTGATCGATCTCGGCTGCGAGCCGGGTTCAACGTGGAATGGCTTTTCGGATGCGGTGAAGGCTCTGAAAGACCTGGGGTTACGGGTTTCCATTGACACCTTCAACCTCGACGAGGCAGCGGCGGGAGCCAAGGCTGGAGCTGAGTTGATTCTGAGCGTCAACAGTACGAATCGTGAAGCGTGCCGTGATTGGGGCTGCGAGGTCGTCGCTATTCCCGATGCACCGCGTGAACTGGAAACCCTGGATGCAACGATTGAGTATCTGATCACTCACAAAGTGCCTCATCGACTCGATCCGATCCTCGAACCCATCGGCTTCGGCTTTGCTGCTTCACTTGTTCGCTATCATCAGACACGCGTCAAGTACCCCCAGCACGAAATGATGATGGGGATTGGCAACCTCTCCGAGTTGACCGAGACCGACTCGGGGCCGATCAACATGCTGCTGCTGTCGATCTGTCAGGAGTGGGGTATCCGCAGTGTACTGACGACCGCTGTCGCCAACTTTGCCCGCAGTTCCATTGCCGAGTGTGATCTGGCCCGACGACTGGCCTATTATGCAGTCCATCAGAAACGCTTGCCCAAAAAGACTGATAGCCGACTGCTGACGTTGCGTGATCGAAAGCTGCGGCCAATGGGGCAGGAGATACTCTCGCAGTTGGCAGCCAGTTTGACGGACCCCAACTATCGGGTATTCGCTGAAGAGGGGCAGTTGCATGTAATGAATGGAAAGCTACACCTGACGAACGGCGATCCCTTCGTGCTCTTTGAGGAACTCTGCCAGCGTGATCCCAAGATGGATCCTGCTCATGCTTTCTATCTCGGTTACGAACTGAGCAAGGCAGTAACAGCTTTGACGCTGAGCAAGAACTACGTTCAAGACCAGGGCGCTCAACTGGGGCCATCTGACCATTCCGGAAATCAGCCACCGAGAAAGGCAACGACAGCAGAAACAGGGAGGTGGCCATGCGGCTGACTGAGCCTGTGGTCGTACCACTGCCTGGTTCGATGAAGCCATGGGACTGTTTCACCCGGCTGGCTCATCTGCCCTATGTCCTGTTTCTTGATAGTGCCAGTCAGCATCCTGAGTTGGGGCGGTATTCGTACCTTACTGCTGATCCGTTCGAGGTCTATGTAGCCCGTGGCCCCAGCGAGGTTCGTGCAACACTGGCTAAGCTCAAGGAGCAGTGGCTGCATTGGCGTAAGCCGAGCGATCCGAAGCTGCCACCGTTCCAGGGTGGGCTGGCGGGGTTATGGGGATACGGCATCCATCGAGCGCTGGAGCAGATACCTGAAACGACGTGGAACGACTTCGATACTCCCGATCTGGTGCTGGGCTGGTACGATTGGGTGATTGCCTTCGATCACATCAAAAACGAGGCTGTGCTCATTTCGCAAGGCTTCCCCGAATCGCAAGCCTGTGAGCAATCGGATCAAGCTGAGATACGGGCTGATCGGATTTTGAAACTACTGAAGCGCGAGCCTGTCGAGAAACGAGCAGCGTCATCAATCTTGTCTAGAGAGAATCTGGCACCAAGCTATCCACTGCCAGGCCATTCGGGGGTGATGAGCAACTTTACTCCCAATGGCTTTCGCCACGCCATCCAGCGGGGCATTAACTACACCCATGCCGGCGACTGCTTTCAGGTGAATCTCGCTCAGCGATTGCTGGTGCCGTTCCACGAATCGCCGATCAAGCTTTATGAAAGACTGCGGCAGCAAAGCCCGGCCCAGTGCGCGGGCTACTTTGATTTGGGTGACTATGTCGTCGCCAGCTCTTCACCGGAGCGGTTCATTCAGATCGATGCTGCGGGAAACATGGAGACCCGGCCTATCAAGGGCACCCGGCCACGAGGGAACAACATTGATGAAGATCAACACTTGATCCGTGAGCTGGAGAAGAGCGCCAAGGATCGTGCTGAAAACGTCATGATTGTTGATCTACTTCGCAACGATCTGGGAAGGGTCGCTGAATTCGGCTCCATCACGGTGCTAGAAATATGCAAGATCGAGAGCAATGCCTCGGTGCATCACCTGGTGTCAGTTGTCAAAGCACAGATTCGACAAGGGCTGACACCGCTCGATGTTCTCCAAGCGACCTTGCCCGGTGGCTCAGTCACGGGAGCACCTAAGGTTCGAGCGATGGAAATCATCGCTGAGCTCGAACCGACTGCTCGAGGGGCCTACTGTGGCTGCCTGGGGTACGTCTCGTTTAGCGGGGCGATGGATACGAACATCCTCATTCGCACCTTCACCCTCGGCCGGGGCTGGGCACAGTTCCCCGTCGGGGGCGGCATCGTGGCTGATTCTAATCCCGATGCGGAATACGCTGAAACTCTGGACAAGGCTCGTGGCATGCTGGCTGCGCTGGCTTGAAGGACGTGAGTGACCCGCTAACCTAGCAACATGCCTCGTGAATCACTTGTTATCGAAGGTATCGTCACCACCATCGGAGAAGATGGCCAGGTGAATATCGCTCCGATGGGGCCCAAAGTCGATAGACAGTTTCGACGCATGACGCTACGGCCGTTCAAGACCTCGCAGACTTACAAGAACCTCGTGCATCATCCCGAAGGGGTGTTCCACGTCGTTGATGATGTGTTACTCCTGGCCCAGGCAGCGGTCGGACAGATTGAGCCGGTACCGATCATGATCATGTCCGATCATGTGAATGGCTACATCCTGAGTGATGCCTGCCGGTTCTATGCCTTCAAGGTAGAACGGCTGGATGACTCACAGGATCGTGCCGAGATCGATGTCAGCATCGTCCGGGAAGGGCGGATGCTCGATCACTTCGGGTTCAACCGGGCGATGTATGCCGTCGTGGAAGCCAGTATCCTGGCGACTCGAGTGCACATGTTGCCTCGCAAGCAGATTGACGAGGAACTGAGCAAACTGAGTCCGCTCATTGAAAAGACTGGCGGACTGAGGGAGCAGGAAGCATTTGCCTTTCTCAAGAACTATATCGCCCAGCAACCAGACAGGCCGAAGTCATGATCCGCATTCAGACTGGCCGACGCCTGCATTTTGGCCTGTTCACCCCGCTGCCCGTGCCGGAGCTTGATCTGGTTTATGGTGGGCTGGGGGTGATGGTTGATACACCGGGCATCGTAGTAACTGGTCAACAAGCCAATGACTGGAGGGTAACGGGGCAGCACAAGGCACGAGTTGAATCGCTTCTCGCACTTTTGTCCGATGCCCGTCCCGCAATGGTGCCAATGCACATCCATATTGAGGCACCAGCACCAGCTCATCAGGGTTGGGGAACGGGAACACAGTTGGCGCTCGCTATCACCAAGCTGTGCTTCTCTGCATCGAATCTGCCATGGTCATCATCAGAAGCTACCAACGTGTTGGGCCGGGGTCGGCGATCCGGTATTGGTATCATGGGCTTTGATCAGGGTGGGCTGCTACTGGATCAAGGCAAATCGGTGAGTGGGAAGCTATTGTCACCAGTTCAATCAATTGCCATTCAGGGTGACTGGACGTTCGTTCTCGTTGAGCCAGGGCAAGAGCAGGGGTTGCATTCGGAAGAGGAACGTCGAGCTTTCAGTCGATTGAGCAAGGTTGATGTCGAAGCAGTGACTGAACTACGAACGCTGGCCAGGGAGGTCTTGCTACCGGCAGCCAGTCAAGGCGATTTCTCAACCTACGCTCAACAACTCACCCATTACAATCGCCTGGCTGGATCATTCTATCGCAGCGTGCAGCATGGCGACTACAGCACGCCACAAACGGAAGAGCGATTAGCTATCATGGCCAAGCATGGAGCAGTGGGTCGGGGACAATCCTCATGGGGACCAGGGCTGTTTGCACTCTTTCCGAACAGGAAGGAGGCAGAAGCGTTCAGTCAACAATGTCACCTGCCAGGATGCAGGATGATCTTGGCCAAGGCCATGAATCGAGGAGCGATTACAACTGCATGTGATGGTTCATGATGAATGGTTGCCTATGTTGACTACAGCGTAACATCAATCTCAGAATTGGTTAGTCATGGCCAAGGTCCTGCTACTCTACAATGCACCGGTGTTGCCGGCCGATCATCCTGATGCCGAATCAGAGCGGGACTTGCTGCATACCGTAGATGCGGTTCACCAGGCACTGCTTCCTTATGAGCATCAGGTGACCACTCTGGGGCTGACCGATACGCCCGAACATCTGCTCAATGCTGTCCAGACGACACAGCCAGATGTGGTCTTCAACCTCTTTGAAGGCTTCGGCAACCGGCCAGCCAGCGAATATCATGTGGCTGGGCTGCTGAACTGGCTGGATGTGCCTTACACCGGCTGCCCGGTCGAAGCCATGGTCATAGGTCGTGACAAGGTGCGAACCAAGCAGTTATTGCGTGGGGCAGGGCTGCCTACTGCTGAGTTCATTGTGGTTGACGATTCATCGAACATAGCCTTACCGCAAAGTTGGCCGGTAATCGTCAAACCGGCGGGTACCGATGCGAGCATTGGTATTGATCAGGGCAGTGTTGTCAGTGATGCAGCGGCCCTTCACAAACAAGTCGCATCTGTTCTGCAACGATACGGCTCACCAGTCCTAATAGAGACCTATCTTCCTGGGCCGGAGTTCAATGTCGGCGTCATCGAATCGCCAGAATTGAAGGCATTGCCGATTGCCGAGATGGTCTACACGCCGCAACCGGGGGTGCAGTGGCCTATCGTCAGCTATGCCAGTAAGTGGGACACGGGGTCGGCGGAAGACCTGGCCATGCAACCACGTTGCCCGGCACAGATCAGTGAGGACTTGTGTGATCGGCTGCAGTCCATTGCTCTAGCTGCCTTTCAGCTCATTGGCTGCAAGGATGTGGCACGCATCGATTGCCGACTCGATGCAGCCGGGGTGCCGAACATTCTAGAAGTGAATCCGAATCCTGATCTAGGCTCCACTGCCGGGCTGGCACGCATGCTGCGGACGGCTGAGATTCCTTATGGCCAATTCATCAACCAAATGGTGCGAAACCACCTGGCACCATGAACAAGCCTACACCACCACTGCATCGTAATGTCAAGCTGCTCGGCTGGGCCAGCTTCTTCAATGATGTCGCCAGCGAGATGATCGCTCCATTGCTGCCGGCATTCTTATTGAGCATCGGTGCTGGGAAACAGGCTATCGGTTGGATTGAAGGCGTGGCTGACGCCTTGGCGAGCCTGCTCAAACTCTTCGCCGGCGCCTGGTCGGATCGCATGACGCACCGGCGGGGATTGATCGTAGCAGGTTATGCGATGCCTGCTCTGTTGCGGCCACTGCTGGGGCTAACAACTAGTTGGTGGCAGGTCTTCCTCATCCGGAGCGGCGATCGATTCGGGAAAGGTATCCGAACGTCGGCACGGGACGCTTTGATCGCTGATTCGAGCTCACCCGATCAGCGCGGTTATGCCTTTGGCTTTCACCGAGCTATGGATCACCTCGGCGCCGCACTCGGCCCGGTTCTGGCATTTCTCTTCCTGTGGTGGATGCCCGATGGCGTACGCACCCTCATGCTGCTGGCGATCATTCCCGGCATTATCGTCACCTTGCTGGTGTTCGTAGGCTTGCAAGAACAGCCTCGTGTGGAGAAGCCCAAGGAGCCATTCAGATTCCAGATCAAAGAACTGGGGAGTAAGTTCTGGTACTATCTTCTGGCCATCGCACTGTTCGCGCTTGGATCATCGAGCGACATGTTTCTCCTGGTGCGACTGAAGGAACTCGGTGTCGTCGATGAGAAGTTTCTGCTTCTGCTCTGGTGCGTGTTTCACCTGCTCAAGAGCTATGGCAATATCTTCGTAGGCCGATTGACTGATCGACTTCCACCGCAGAGGCTGCTTACGCTTGGCTGGATTGTCTATGCTCTGATCTACGCTGGCATGGCCTGGGTCGGAACTGCCTGGGCAGGCATCACGCTGTTTCTGCTTTATGCACTCTATTACGCACTCAGCGAACCGCCTGAAAAGGCACTGGTGGTCAAACTGGTTCCTGCGCACCTGAGGGGGCAGGCGTTCGGGTGGTTTCATTTTGTGACAGGTATCATGCTCTTGCCGGCGAGCGTGTTGTTTGGTTACATCTACGAAGCCTTTGGTGCGTGGCATGCATTCACTATGGGAACCATCCTTGCTTTGTCGGCCACTGTCGTGCTGGTGATGATCCGGTTTGACAAAGAGCCTGACTCTCCTGCAGCCTGAGCACAACCTATTTGACTTATTTTCGCCAGACCTCCAGCGCCGAGCTAGTCCGAGTCTGTTACCCGACGTCCTGAACTTGACATCATGAAAACTCACGCTATCGTGCCGACCTGCCAGGGGAGGGTCTGCCAGTGCAGATCCGTAGTGGTCGTGAGGGGATGTCATGAAACCGAAGCAGACGTTTCTGGCGGCATGGGCAGCGCTGTTGGCAGTAGCCCTGACCACAGTCGGGTGCAACAAGGAAATCCTGCACCTGCCTTCTACTGAAGAAAAGACTCCCAAACTCATCGGCTCGACGGCCAGTCCGTATGGGCTGGAACCGCTCGAAGTATTGGGCTATGGCGTGGTGGTGGGTTTACAGGGGACCGGCGGCAATGTACCGCAGGGACCAGCTCGATCAGCAGCCCTGGCCATGCTCACTCAACAGAAAATGGAGAAGCCTACCGAATTCTTGGCTTCTAAGGATGCCGCAGTCGTTCTGGTTACCTGTAAGGTTGCTCCCGGAGCCCGCCCAGGTGACTTCTTCGATGCCGAGATTCGATGTCTCGATGAAGATCGACAAACGACCAGCTTACGCGGCGGGTTCCTGTTGCTTAGTTCACTCAAAGACGTGGCCGATATCAGCCAGCTTTCCGAAAAGGGAAGAGAAGGCGGTCCCAACTATCGAACCGGTATGGAATGGGTTGTTGCCAACGGCCCTGTCATGGTGGCTGACAGCAAAGACAATGAACATCGGAAAGGTCGCATCGTAGCCGGCGGTCGATTGAAGAAAGAGCGCCCCTAGCTCTGGTCATCCACAGCGAGTACACCAAGAAAGCTCAGCAGGCTATGCTGCTCAGCAACGCGATTGACGAACGGTTCCGAGTTCAGGCATCGGGTAGTTTTGCCAAAATCGCCGATGCCAAGAACAGTGAGAGCATTACTCTCAGGGTTCCTGATCAATACAAGCTGAACATTCCCCGGTTTCTTGAAGTGGTCAACCGCATACCCCACGAAGCTGCCAGCGCTGAGCGTTTGATGTGGCAACGTCGATGCGCGGAAGACCTGGTCAACCCGGAGAAGTGCTTCGAGGCAGCGCTACGATTGGAAGCGCTAGGCGGAGAAGTGCGTGATCAACTGGCCAAGGGCTGCAAGCATGAACAGCTGAAAGTACGGTTCGCTTCTGCTGAAGCTCTTGCTTATCTGGGAGTCGCCGGCGCAGCAGCTGACACCCTTGCCGAGGTGGCTCAGACCTCGGCCGAGCTGCGGCCTTATGCCTTAACTGCTCTGGCTGTCGTCGATGATTCTGCCTGCGCCGCACGGCTGCGGGATTTGATGTGTTGTGACAGTATGGAGACTCGCTACGGGGCCTTTGTTGCCCTGCGTACTTCACATCCTCAGGACACCTCGATGAAAGTGTACCGGGCCAAGGAAGCAGCCTGTTGTATTTATGAAGTCGCGCCGCAGTCGAAGCCTCTGGTTCATCTTTCCACTACAGGCAAGCCTGAGGTGGTTATCTTTGGCAAAGGTCACGCGATGCTGGCTCCCTTCAGCCTGACCGCGGGACCGGAATTGGTTGTTACCGCCAGAGAAGGGGAGAACGACTGCACCATCAGCATGACTGTGAACGGCAAGACTACCAAACGTCGATGTGGATGTGAACTGGGCGAGGTGTTGGCACGCTGCACCGAAATGGGAGCCTCTTACGCTGATCTCGTCGATCTGCTGCGTCAAGCATCGAACGGGCACAATCTCAGCGCCAAGCTTGTGATCGACGGCATGCCTCGACTTACTCCATGGGCTGAACTGGCTCGTGCCAACCTTCTTACTGATTAACGGACGCCATGCTCAAACAGTTGGAACTGATCGGTTTCAAGAGTTTCGCTGAGCGCACCGTCTTCGAGTTCGGGTCCGGGATCACAGGAGTGGTCGGCCCCAATGGAAGCGGTAAGAGCAACGTCGTCGATGCTGTTCGCTGGATCATGGGCGAACAGTCAGCCAAGAGCCTGCGTGGCGGCGGCATGACCGATGTGATCTTCAACGGCTCGAGCACCCGCAAGTCGCTCGGCATGGCTGAAGTCACTCTGACCATGGACAACACCAGGCGTTATCTCTCCGTCGATAGCGATGAGGTGCAGATCACCCGCCGGGTCTATCGTGACGGTACGGGTGAATACCTTATCAATAAGCAAGCCTCTCGCCTCAAGGACATCAAGGAGATGTTCCTGGGCAGCGGTGCAGGCAATGATGCGTACTGCATCATCGCCCAGGGCCGGGTAGAGTCGTTGCTCCAGGCCTCCTCACAGGAACGGCGTTTTATCCTCGAAGAAGCGGCAGGCATCAGTCGTTTCCGAACGAAGAAGCTCGAAACCTTGCGTAAGCTCGAACAGGTGGAGCACAACCTGCAACGGGTTCGTGACATTCAGGATGAACTCGCCAAGCAATTACAGTCAGTACGCTTGCAGGCAGCCAAGGCGGAGAAGTTCCGGGACTACAGCAATGCTCTCAAGAAGCTGCGTGTCGATCTGGCACTACAGGAATGGCATCACGATACGCAGAAATGGCATACAGCAAGCACGGAACTGACGACGCTCAAGCAGACACTCGATCAGCATTCATCGCAGGCCTCAGCACAGGAGCAGCAGTTATCCGGATTAGAATCACAACTGGCCCAAGCCGAGGAGCTAACACGACGCACCGAGTCATCTCTCAGTGAACTGCGTGAGCGGCTTGCCACGCTCGAAGGAACGATTCGTCATGAGACGACGACGATCAGTTCTTTGGAACAAACGCTGACTCAGTTAGCTGAACGTGAACTCCATCTGAACCAGCAGGAAACTCGACTCAATGAGATGCTGGCATCGCTCCAGCTACAACTGGACGACGCGGTCAAGAATCGACTGGAGAGCAAGAAGCTGGTCGAAAGCTCCGAGTCTCAGCAAGCTGAGACGGTCAAGCAACTGGCGGACATTCGCCAACGGATGCAACAAGGCAAGGAAACACTCTACGACCGGCTCCAGACTGCTGCACGCTCTCATAACGATCAGGTGAGCCTCAAATCGCAATCCGACAGCCTCAGGCAGCATCGCCGACGCTTGGGAGAGAAGCACTCTCAGACGAAAGAGACGCTCACAGAGCTTGATCTCGAACTGAAATCGCTGGAAGCCACTGAGCAGGACAGTGCCGGCCGCATGACTGGATGGCGTAATGCACTCTCAAGCATTCGAGACGAGAAAGAACAGTGTACGCTTCATCTTGAATCGAAGACCGCCCAGTGGACGAGTATTCGAGAACGGCGCAGTGGGCTCGACAGCCGGATTCAGGTGCTTGATCATCTGGAACGAAGCAGGGAAGGGCTTGGAGCTGGCGTTCGCATGGTTCTGGAGTTAGCTGGGCAGGTAGAACCGGGGCCGTGGTCTACCATTATCGGCATGGTAGCTGATCTGATCATGGTCGATCGGGAGCATGCGACACTGGTCGATGCTGTGCTGGGCGACCGGGTACAGGCCTTCGTTGTTCGAGACGATGCGACCATGCAGACTGCTCTGCTGAGCCTGGGCGAAGCGCTGACTGGCCGCATGACCTATCTGCCGCTGAATGCCTTGCAGAAGAATAGCGATGGCTCGAGCGTTCACGGTCTCGAACCTCTCAGCCGTTATGTCGGCACCACCCATCCCGATATCACCGGTCTGGTTGAACACCTTCTGGCTCGTACCTGGATTGTCGAATCGCTGGAACAGGCCAAGCAATGGGCACAACATTACCCAGGCCAAACGTGGGTGACTCCTCAAGGGGAGTTGCTTGATGCTCAGGGCCTCGTTTCGATGGGGCCAGACCGGGAGGAACATGGATTTCTCTCACGGAAGTCTGAGTTACGAGAGCATCGGGAACAGATTGTTCAGTTGGATGAAGCTGTAATTGAGTGCGAACAGGAGATCAGTTCGCTGCGTTCGACACTAGCCAAGCTGGGTGCCAAGGAAGAACAGACGGAACAAGCGTTACAAGTGCAGGCCGAGGAAGCAGCATCGCTACGCACCAGACTGCAGCAGAAACGGCTGCAAGGGCAAGACCTGGCTGAAGAGGCCCGTATCAGCCAGCATGAGATGCATACTCTCGATGAAGAGTTGACACGACTGAATTATGAAGAGGCCGTCGCCCTGGAGCGAGCAACCCTGGCTGAGCAGGCAGCACAGCAGCTCCAGGCAGAGCTACAGCAATCGGAATCACAGCTTTCGGAACTGGAGCAACAGCGACAGAAAGAACAGTCCGCCATCATGGCTGCTTCCGTGGCACTGGCCAAAGTGGAGCAGGGCCTGGCGGTGCTGGAGTCGAAGCTCGAATCCGTTCGACAGGAACATGCCGACAAGCTCTCTGACTTGATTAGCCTGAGTCAGCAACGAACAGAGCATGCTGACAAACTACTCATCAGTAGAACTACGCTTACCGATGCACAAACAGCCATCGAAACCGCTCGTACAGATCGCACCAGACTGGATGCAGAGTTGGCCACATCGCTGGCCCAGGCACTACAGTTACGGCAGGAAGCGACCCAGTTGCGTGAGAAGAGTCTGACTATCCGCCAGGTGTGGCAGCAACTTGTCGATCAGATTCATCAACGGGAAAGGGAAGCAGGCGAGATTCGTCTCAAACTCGACAATCTGGCTGCTCGTCTTCTTGAAGAACACGAGGTAGTCCTAGCCGAAGCCTATACCGGGTATCAACCTCCCGAAGAATGGCTCGATGTCACAGCATCGCAGCAGGAGATTAATGAACTTCGCCGCAAGATCAGCCGGTTGGGCAACGTCAGCCTGGATGCGCTGGAAGAGCTAAACACGCTGGAGACTCGTCATAAAGACCTGCACCAGCAGCAAACTGATCTCTCCGAAGCCAAGGCGGCCCTCGATGAGATCATCCATCGCATCAACGAGGACAGCAAGAAGCTCTTCAAAGAGACCTACGAAGCGGTGCGGGTGCAGTTCCAGGAACTCTTCCGCAAGCTCTTCGGCGGCGGCATGGCAGACATCGTGCTGGAGAACCCGGACGACTTGTTGGAATCGGGAGTGGATATCACTGCTCGTCCACCTGGTAAAGAGATGCGCAACATGTCGTTGCTGAGCGGTGGCGAGAAGACACTGACGGCTGTCGCCCTGTTGCTGGCTATCTTCAAAAACAAGCCCAGCCCGTTCTGCATTCTCGACGAAGTCGATGCGGCTTTGGATGAAGCCAACGTCGGCCGCTTCGCCGCGGTGTTGCGCGAGTTCCTGCATTTGAGCCAGTTCATCCTGATCACGCATTCGAAGAAGACGATGGCTGCTGCTGATGTGCTTTATGGTGTGACGATGCAGGAAGCAGGCGTATCGAAGAGAGTGGCCATGCGGTTTGAAGAGTACGAGGAACCGGCACCACGTCTGGCTGGGTAGCAGCCATCTCGTTCCCAAGCTCCGCTTGGGAACGCACTGCAACGCAGGCTCCGCCTGCGCTTTCTGCCGCCAATACGTCACCACCTACTGAAATCTACTCATCTCCCAGGCTTGGTCCCAACTGACGATGGGAATCATTCCGTACTAAAGTGCAGGCGGAGCCTGCGATACAGTGCGTTCCCAGGCGGAGCCTGGGAACGAGATTGCAGCTGCGCTACAATCCATTCACACCTTTGGCTCGTCATACCTGTATCACGTCTACTGCTTAGGAGCCAATCATGCTACGCCGTCTCTTCCTTCTGATGCTGGCTACACTTCTTCCTGGCCTCTCTGTCGCCTCTGTATGGGCCGATCCGCCTGTGCGAGGCAAGCCTGTCGATCTGGTCATCTGCCTGGATACCTCCAACAGCATGGATGGGCTGATCGATTCAGCCAAGCGGAATCTGTGGGATATCGTCAACGACTTTGGACGAGCCAAGCCCACGCCCTTCCTGCGGGTAGCTCTCTATAGCTATGGCAACGATACCTACAGCCCTTCCAACGGCTGGGTGAGGCAGGAAGTGGGGCTGACGACCGACCTCGATAAGGTCTCAGAGAAGCTCTTTGGTCTGCGGACTCAAGGCGGCACTGAGTATGTAGGCAGGGTAAGCCAAGCAGCCTTGCGAGAGCTTGACTGGTCCAAAGATGCAGGTGCCTTCAAGGTCATCTTCGTCTGTGGCAATGAACCTGCTGATCAAGACCCTGAAGTGAAGCTGGCGTCGCTCGCTGAGACGGCTGTTCGGCAGAATGTCACCATTAACAGCATTTACTGCGGGCCACGGAACCATGTTGAAGCTGCGGGGTGGAAGTTTCTAGCTGAATGGGCTGAAGGCAAATTCATGGCCATTGAGCAGGATAGTGCCCACATCGTCATATCCGCCCCTCAGGATAAGCGACTGGCTGATCTGAGTTCCAAGCTCAACAGCACTTACGTCTTCTACGGAGCCAGTCGAGACGCCAAGGCAGCCAACCAGGCAGTTCAGGATGGGAATGCCCTTGGTGGCGGGGGAAGAGGCGGCTTGAGTTCAGCAGCTAGCCGAGGTATCGCCAAGGCCAGTGGCAACTACCAGATGACCGATTCTGATCTGGTCGATCGCTATCAAGCTGATCCCAAGCTTGACTTCAGCAAACTGCCTGACGATGAGCTTTCCGATGAATTCAAAGAAGCTGTCGCCGGAGGAGAGAAAGCGGCACGTCGAGAAGAAATTAGCTGAACGTGAAGAGATCAAGAAGGAGATCAACAAGCTGAGCAAGGAACTGCGCTGACTACCTCGCCGAGAAGCAAAAGAAGCAGAACAAGAACGGCGAAGCGACACTCGATGAAGCGATGCGCGGCGTCATCCGGGAGCAGTCAGCCAAGAAAGGGATTGACATTCCGAAGTAGTCGACGACGAAATAGTTTCAGAAATTCTAAAGTTCGGCTTGCCATGTTTACGAGAAGGTCTACTATTGGTTCAACGGTTAGTGGGACTAGCCGCACTGAAGCACAACACTCTTGCACGACGCTAACGTGACTCGGATGTCTCCAACAACACTGACTCTCGACCCCGCTTGCTTGCAAGGCGGGGTCGTCGTCGTTAGGAGACAGAAAAGCATGCAAAACGTCGAATCGGGGTTGTGTTCCATCGTGAGTTCGGTAATGTCCCCGTGCCGTGGAGCGTCCTCGTACGTTCTCAGCGTATGGGATATCGTGGTTCTCAGGAGTCCAAGATGAACGAGATCGAAGCGCGTCGAGGCTTGCCCTCGCGACCTGCCGCGTTGGTCGCATTTGATGAAGAAGAGCCTCCAAGTCGTCCCCGACGACATCCTTTCTGGAAAGACATCCCTGACGACAAGTGGAACGACTGGCGCTGGCAATCTCAACACGCCATCAAGACCACCAAGCAGCTCACCGAGCTACTGCCCTTCGCACCTGATGAGATTACCTCACTTCTCAAGCTCGAATCCGAGTTTAAGACCGCTATCCCTCCCTACTACTTCTCGCTGATCGATCCGGACGATCCGTTCGATCCGATCCGCCTCCAGTCCTGCCCCTCGGCTATGGAACTGGAGAATCCTTCAGGCTTCGAGCTGGAAGATCCTCTCGAAGAAGACAAGGATATGCCCGTTCCGGGGCTGACCCACCGGTATCCTGATCGCTGCCTGATTGCCATCACCGGCGTCTGCACGATGTACTGCCGGTTCTGCACCCGCAAGCGCAAGACGCTGACACGGGGCGGCTGGGAATCGGTCACCGCTGATGATCAGCGCATGATCGACTACATCGCCAAGCATACCGAAATTCGGGACGTCATCGTAAGCGGTGGCGACCCCTTGACCCTCAACACCGGCAAGCTCAAGTTCTTCCTGGACGCCCTCCGGGATATCAAGCACGTCGATGTGATTCGCATTGGAACACGAGTGCCAGTGACGCTGCCTCAGCGACTCTTCGACCAGAGCCTGGTCGATCTGCTCGGCAGCAATGGCAAAGTCTGGATTCAGACACACTTCAACCATCCACGCGAAGTCACTCCCGAAGCTGCACGAGCTTGCCTGTCCCTTCTCAAGGCTGGCTGCCCGGTGAACAACCACAGCGTGCTGATGAAGGGTGTCAACGACTCGGTCGAGGTGATGCGAGCTTTGATGCGGGCAGTGCTCCGTATCAAAGTGCGTCCTTACTACATCTTCCACTGCGACCCGGTTATCGGGGCAGGGCACTTCCGCACTTCGGTGTGGAAAGGTCTGGAGATCATGGAAGGGCTGCGTGGCCACATGTCAGGGCTGGGCGTACCAACCTATGTCGTCGACAGTCCGCACGGCGGCGGCAAGATTCCTCTCATGCCGAACTACCTCGTCTCAGCCAGTAACGATTCGGTCATCCTTCGCAACTACGAAGGCATGCTGGTTCGTTATCAGGCGGAAGACAAGCCGGCTGAGGAGAACGTCAAGACCCGTACCCGTGGCGTGAGCAAGTTGCTGCAAGGCGATCAGACGTTCCTGATCCCCGAAGGCAGCGAACGCATGGCACGGCGTCGCAAGATCGCTCTGGAACAGGTTGCTGAACAGATGAGCTGCAGCGACTCTGATCTGGAGCTTCACGACGATCAAATGATGGGGACGATCCCTGCTATTCCTATTCCTTCTCTCGATGAGGGTTCGGATTTGGAAGGTAGCGATCTGGAACCTGTGGTTGATGGGCCGATGAAGGTTAAGGTCTACTAGACTTATCATGACACTACTCCAAGCCCCAGAGTTACTCTGGGGCTTGTTTCGTTTGAAGAATCAGGGATTTGGTTGATGCATTCTTAGAGTTGCTGCGGTAATCTGTGTGCAATACCAGGAGCAGATCATGCACGCCAGAATCAGTTGTATTGTTGCAGCACTATTGCTTTTGCTTAGCTTGATGACATGGGAAGCCACGGGGGCGCCGCAAGCCGAAACGAAAGCAAGCGATCCCCTTGCTTTGGTTCCTGGTGATTCGATCGGCTTTGTGCATGTGGAAGGCAAGTCGCTATGGAACAGCAGTATTCTCGACGAACTTCAGAAGAACGTGCCAGCCGCCAAGTGGAAGAAGTTCGAGGATGATCTCTTCCAGGAAGCTGAGAAGATCTCCGGAATCGCTCGCAAGAATTTGCGGTCCGCCACACTGGTGATTGATTCCTGGGAAGTGCCGCAGATTCCTGCGGGAGCGTTGTTGTTCACCTCGACAACTCCGCTGGATCCTGAGAAATACATCAAAGGGGCGAAGGCCTACTTCGCTGGCAGGTTTCGCCAGTTTGATGAAGGCCACTCCGAATCACCCGGTGTTCAGCACGAGGGCATTGAGCTATCACCCATTGGCGCTCTTCCAGGGCAGAAGCTATATGCCTGCTTGCTCCAACCTTCCATCGCTGTCATTGGCGAACTGAACACCATCAAGAAGCTGGTAAATCAACAGAAACAGGGTGCCAACGATGGGCCCCTGGGTACATCAGTTAAAGCGGCTCGTGGGCACGATCTGGCCTTGGGCATTCAACTGCCCGAAGCGATGCGGAATCAGTTGGCGGCCTTGCTTCAGATGGCCGGGGGGACTCGCAATGTTCCAGAGATGCAGCTCGGACTCAAGGTGTTTGAAGCACTGCTTGAGATGGATCAAATGCACCTTTTCCTCGATATACAGAAAGATCTCCTCCTCAATATCTCGGTAAAGGCAACCAACGAAAAGGCAGCGATTCGCTTCCAGCGCTTCTTCGATATGTGGGCTCTCATGGGAGATTTCGGATTACAGTACCTCAGCAGCATGACCAATTCATCAGCTCCAATCGGATTGCGAGACCTTAAGAAGTTCTTTGGTACCATGGCAGAAGCAGCGGCTTCCAGCAAAACGACTATCGAAGGCACTAAGGTGAACTTTACTCTCAATGCAACAGATGCCGGGCCTCAACTCATGTCCGCTGCAACAAGCGGTCTTACTCGAATGATCATGCTGCAAGACAGGCAAACTCGGCAGATGAACCTGCGACAACTGGCGATTGCCATGCACAATTACCACAACGACTATAACAGACTTCCTGCCCCGGCGGTTTACAAAGGAGCCCGTATTACTCCCGCACCAGGATCGAATGAGAAGCCGCTCTTATCCTGGCGAGTCACCCTGTTGCCCTATATCGAATACGATCAACTCTACAAACAATTCCATTTCGATGAGCCCTGGGACAGCGAACACAATAAGAAGCTGATTCCCCTGATGCCCAAAATCTATGCCTGCCCCGGCGCGACCGATCCTGGGCCGGGCAAGACGTATCTCCAAGTGTTTGTCGCGCCGGAGAAGCCGGCCCGGATGGATAAGCAAATGTTCGCTCCCATTTTTCAACTGGGCAAACCCAGCGTTACCCTGGGGCAGCTCACCGTGCAGGATGGCGCCTCGAATACCATCATGATTGCTGAATCGAGCAATCCTGTTATCTGGACCAAGCCCGATGATATTGTCATTGAGGATGATACCATGCGACTTCCCAAGCTGGGTTGCGTGCCGGATGAGGATGACTTCCTGGTAGCGTTTGGGGATGGAACGATCCGTGCGATACGCCGAACCCTTCCCAACGCCAATGAACACGAGAAGTTGTTACGCCAGTTGATTGGCCGGCGTGACGGTATGAATCAGGACGTGGGTCCCATCATGAAGTAGACAGCACAAGGGGGTATCCAATTCCACTGGCGGGAGGACCCATACGTTCTGTTCCCGTTTCCGCCGTTTCTCTTTCTCTTCGTACTCTCGTTCAATCGAGCGGTAGATCGGGAAGTAAATGAACAGCATGACCCCAACGATCAACGGCCAATGGATACAGATGATCGTCCATGCTTCTTTAACATCGAGGCGGAACCCAAACCAGATGGCGCCAAGCCAGAACGGCAGATAGAACAGGGCCGCCACGCTGATCGGTGCAGAGAAGAATGTCGGCCAACCCCACAAGCTGGGCATGGCAAAGATCAAAGCGATAGCAATGGTGACCAGCAGGGTTCTAAAGAGTGGAAAGCTGCCGCTGCCAGTCCAGAAGTGAGCAGCCAGGATAGCCAGCAGCAGCGTGATGAACCCGATGGGCAGTTGGAGAGCGAAGTCGATCAGGTAGAGTTGTATTTGATCGGACATGGTTACATCACGTTATGATTGATACCCTACACTATTCGTTTGTGAAAGACTATTGTTTGGCTACGCCGTTCATAAATACTTTTTCCGCCCGGTAGGAGCTGCGTACCATCGGGCCGGAGAAGACTTCGAGGAAGCCCTCTTCCATACCCCAGTAGCGGAACTTGTCGAACTCGGCGGGGGGGACGTAGCGATCGACCGGCAGATGATGCTGGGTAGGCCGCAGGTACTGGCCGAGGGTGAAGATATCGACTTTGACCGCTCGCAGGTCTCGCATGGTCTGCCGCAGTTCGTCTTCGGTTTCGCCCAGACCGAGCATGATGGAGCTCTTGGTCAGCACGTCGGGGCGATGCTTCTTGGCGTGTTCCAGCACTTTCAGTGTTTGATCGTAGGTCGCCCGGTGGTCACGCACCGTGGGGGTGAGTCGTCGTACCGTTTCAATGTTGTGGGCGAAGACATCGACGCCTGATGCAAGCACGGTTTCGACGGCATTCAGATCGCCCTGGAAGTCGGGGGTGAGGGTTTCGACCTTCACCCGTGGATCACGTTGCTTGATCTCACGTACACATTGAGCGAAGTGGGCTGCACCGCCATCGTCGAGATCATCCCGATCGACCGAGGTCATGACGACGTAGTTCAGGCCCATCTGTGAGATGGCCATGCCGACGTGTTGGGGTTCGTCGATATCGACCCAGCCTTTGGGGTTGCCGGTATCGACCGCACAGAACTTGCAGGCGCGGGTGCAGACGCCGCCGAGCACCATGATGGTCATGGTGCCATGGCTCCAACATTCGCCGATGTTGGGGCAGTGGGCTTCCTGGCACACGGTGTAGAGGCCAAGTTCCTTGCTCATGTCCCGCAGCCGCTGATAGTTCGGCCCGGAGGGCAGGGTAGCCCGGAGCCAGTTGGGTTTGCCCCGGTCGACCGGTTCGGTGCGCGTCGTCGCCACGCCGTTATCGACGACCTTCAAAGAAATCGTTCGGCTGGTGCGTTTATCGAGAAGTTCAACAGTCTTGGTGGCCATGTTGGTATTGTATGGTCTGGAGAAGGGCAGGCTGCCAGAATGACCTGACGCAGCGCCGTGCGCGCGCGTGTTGTACAGTAGTGTACATCTGCCAGATTGACCTGCCGCAGTGGTGTGCGCACGGGGTTCAACTTCAAGAATTGAAGATGAGGAGATGCGCGGGTGTTGGGGAACTCCACGAGTTGGTTTTGGGGTGGTTCAACTACCGCAGTTGCCTGTGCGCGCAGACTTTCGATGGGTTCAACTTCAAGAATTGAAGATGTGGAGATACGCAGGCATTGGGGAACTCCACGAGTTGGTTCTTGGGGCGTTCAACTAGCGCAGTGTCCGGTGCGCAGCGTGGGGAAGGGCGGCGGGTAAGTGTTCAGTAGTGTACGGTGGTTCAGAGCGGGCATGATTGTGTTCGGAGTGGAATTGGCAATACTGCTCTCTACCCGTATTGTACGTTAGTATACTATTCGGCAAGTGAACAGAACGGAGGATTGTGGCGGGGTTATGCATGTACTCATGCATGACCCTGCTTGATGGCTTCGAGTCTTCGCCAGGTCCGCAGGGTCATCCGGAGTACCGGATAACCCTGCCATGGTTTATCATGCGTTTCTTCATGATCCGGGCACCTGGCTGCGGATAATACATGTAAGCATTCCAATTGTTTTGCCCTCTCTTGCATGGCATGTTAACATGACCAAGAAGTAACTAAGTTCCGTAGGGAAAAGTCATGAACGAGGCCTCTGCTGACAAGTTAATTTGTCTTTCATGTCGAAAAGACTTCATCGATTATGATAACGGGCTATTCAAGACGTGCCCATCATGCCGGCTTCCGGTCAGTACTAAGAGGAATAAGAAACAAGGATGCAAGCGTTGGGACGGTCGTAGAGGTGGTAGCGGTAACTCTCGAACTTCAGATCATAAAGAGAATGTTTATGAGACCAAACATGGTGTTGATCGGTAATCGAAGAGACCTGTGATCATCATTCAGAAGCTCTTTCGTTTGAACGCCATGCGATTGACTCAGTATGCCCTTCTCGATTAGCCTTGTGGGTCAAGCCAAATCGCTCTTACTTAAATCAATAATCTGTTCCGACTAGTTTATTTTAGCCACCATGTTGTTTCCATAGCCAATCTTCCATCTTTTGGTTCTTCTCCCAAATATCCCAGTCTGGAGCACGGAGAACAACTTGCCCATCGCATGGTAACGAGAATGCGTGTATTTTCACGCAGTCATCATTCGGCTTTGTAGGCCATTTTCCTTCATCCCAATATGGATATCCTATGAATAGCCACTCCTCAGTGTCTTCGCGATTAATGCTTCCTGTTGCAAGATATTCGTTCATTGTATCCTGGAAATACCTAATCTTTTCATTAAACGATTGAATCGGAGGTATTTTATATATGTAATCAACGCAATAGACCATGACCTTGATGGGGGAATTTGCTTTACATAGCTTCGGGAAGTCTTTTGCCGTTTCAGTCAATTTGCAACTGTGCTCGGATTCCAGCATGCACATCAAATCATAGCTACCATTACTTGTGTTGAATAAAGTATAGTCTACATATTGATATTCTCCTTCATCAGGAGCAATGTGGACTGCTGCCGTGCTCTTTCCATCAGAATTACTTGGTTGATAACGTGCTTCAAACTTATTTTCGGCACACTCTTTTTTTGTTTTCAACCACCCCTTCCAATAAGACATTGCATGCTTCACGTTTTGTGTAAAACCATAGCTGTTTACCTTGTCATACGGAACTCCTTTTGAGTCACCGAAAAAGCAGTCGTAACGCCAGAATCGTATCAGCTCCCACAATTCACGGCGCAACTGCCTTAGCGATGCGACATCGGTGTTCATTTGCTGATCCTCTGCCTGCCTATAAAAGTAACTCCCGGCATCATAACGCCGTGCCTGACGATCTTCAACACCTTACCAACGGCCAGCTACATAGTCAGGTGCCCAGGCATTGTGCTTCCTTCTATCAAGCCAAAGCCGTGGCAGGGTGGCACTAACTTGAATACTTCGGTTTTCGTGGCACTGCATTGCGTACTCGCCAAGCAGTGCTGAATCTAGGGTAGCTTAAGCAACGCTGCACTCCTTGAGGAGTACCACGAAACTCTGACTATGTTGTTGATCGGCATGGTTAGCGGAGTACCGCAAACCATGGCACCCGGCCAACACTACTCACCCAAACAACTCCCCCTGGTGTTCCTTCTTTTCTGGCTTCTTCTCTGCCTTCACCGCTGGTTCGGAGATGCGGAGGGAGCGCATACCGCCTTCGTAGGGTTGCAGCAGGTCTTTGCCGCCTTCGTGGAGCCAGGGGTCGTAGCTGCGGCGGGGGAGGATGACGGGCATGCGGTCGTGGATGGTGCTCATGAACTCGTTGGGGCCGCAGGTCAGCATGGTGACTTCGCCGGCTCGCCAGATGCCGGCGAAAGCGAAGAGGGGTTCATCGAGTTGAATGAGGTACTTGCACTTGTCGGCGCCCCATTCGAGGAAGCCGGTGGCGGGGATCAAGCAGCGCTGTTTGGCAAACGACGATTTAAACAGTGGGTTCGTCGCCACCGTTTCGGAACGGGCATTGATGACGCGCTTCTTCAGCGTCGGGTGCTGGAAGCCCCAGGTCAAGACCTGCGGCTCCCGGTTCGGCATGATCGTCAGGGCCGGCTTGTTGGCAAAGAGATCGGGCTGATACTCCTGCAGAGCCTGGGACTGAAGCTCGAAGTAGTCAGCCACTTCTTTGAAGTGGGCTTTGATCTGGAAGGCGAAGCACATGGGTAACTCACTTTCAGAGAAGGTTATGATATGAGTGCAGTAGAGTACGCCACTTGCAACACAACAGTGGAGTTGCATTGTCTCATCCAACCGGATAGACCATAGGCAAGCACCCCCGAGCAATGAGATCATGCAAGATAACCAACCCGTTGCGATTCCCTCACCAACAGCTAGTCAACGGCTGGCGTCGGTCGACATCTACCGTGGCTTCGTGATGTTCCTGATGGTGGCGGAGGTGTTACGGCTTTCGGGGTTTGCAAAGCTTTATCCGGAGAGTGAGTTCTGGAAGTGGGTGGCTTTCCATACCACTCATGTGCCGTGGGTGGGGTGTTCGCTGCATGATTTGATTCAGCCGAGCTTCAGTTTTCTGGTGGGGGTGGCGTTGCCGTTCTCGCTGGCGAATCGACTGGCCAAGGGGGGAACATTTCCCTGGCTGGCTCTGCATGCACTGTGGCGGTCGGTCATTCTGGTGCTTCTGGGTGTCTTCCTGCGTTCGACAGGCTCCTCTATGACGAACTGGACGTTTGAGGATACGCTCACGCAGATCGGGTTGGGGTATTTCTTTCTGTTCCTTTTGGGTTGGACGAGGAACTGGTTCGTGTGGGTTTCGTTCTTCGTCATCGTTGTCGGTTATTGGTTTGCTTGGGTTCTTTATCCTGCTGCTGGTGAGGAGTTTATTACCCACTGGACCAAGAACGCCAACCTGGGTTGGGAGTTCGACAGGTGGTTCCTCAACCTCTTCCCCCGCAAGACACCTTTCATTATGAACGGCGGCGGGTACCTCACTTTGAGTTTCATTCCGACGCTGGCGACGATGATCCTGGGGCTGATCGCCGGGCGCTGGTTGCGCATGGATTGGAACCTGCGGAAGAAACTTGGTGTCTTTATCGTCGCTGGCGTGATCTGCCTCACTGTTGGCTACCTGCTGAACTACTTTGGAGTCTGCCCGAACGTCAAACGTATCTGGACGCCGACGTGGGTGTTCTTCAGCGGCGGTTGGTGCTTTCTTTTGCTGGCCTTCTTCGTGGCGGTGGTCGATGGGTTAGGTTGGAAGTACGTCTTCTTTGTCTTCCTGATCTTTGGCGTCAACTCCATTGCCATCTATGTGCTTTCCCATTTGATTGATGGGTTTATTAAGAGTTCGCTCATCACCCATCTGGGGCGTGGGCCGTTTCAAATCTTCAATGAGTATGGTCCGCAATATGAACAACTTCTCATGGGCGCAGCCATCATGCTGATACTTTGGTTAATCCTGTTCTGGATGTATCGGCGAAAGCTGTTTCTGAAGATATGATTGAGGAGTAGCTAGTAGATAGAAGCTAGTAGCTAGGAGAAGTCGGCTTCATTTCCTTGTTGTGCGAGATCAGATATGTACTCTCGATTGCTTCTTGTCGCCGCTGTGTTGGCTATTTGCACGAGTAGTTTTGCCCAGGATCGTTTGAAGACGATGCCGGGGTATGAGCAGTATCAGAAGATGTCTTCGCAGATTAACGGGTCGGTCAAACGGGGCACGGCCATTGTCTCGTGGAAGGATGGCGGCAAAGCGTTTGAGTACAGCAAGGATGGCAAACGCTATCGTGTGGATGTCGAAACGGGCAAACAGGAAGAAGTCAAACCTGGTGAAGCAACGAAGAAGGAAGAGGCCCCTGCGGTCAAGACTGGTGATCGTCGCCGCAATGCCGGCGGCGACGGGCAACCTCAGGTGGGCGGGCCGGCACGGGGCAGGCAGTACACCTCCACGAACTCTCCCGATGGCAAGCTCAAAGCTGTCTACAAGGATCGCAACCTGTTCATTACCGACGACAAGGGCGAGAACGAAACGCCGGTCACCACCGATGGCAGCGAGAAACTCCGCATCAAGTATGGCACTGCCAGCTGGGTCTATGGCGAAGAACTCTACCAGACGACAGCGATGTGGTGGTCGCCTGACAGCACCAAACTCGCCTACTACCGCTTTGACGAGAGCAAGGTCAAGGACTTCTTCCTACAGATGAACCAGACCAAGTTTCAAGGCACCATGAACATTGAGCCTTACCCCAAGGCGGGCACCGATAATCCTGAAGTGGATCTGTTCGTGTACGATGTGGCCAGCAAGAAGTCGGTGCGGGTCGATGCACGCAGCGGCAAGACGCTGGAAGACGGCGTGGTGGGTTATTACGTCTACAACATCGCCTGGTCGCCCGATGGCAAGGAAGTGCTCTTCAATCGCACCAACCGCCGACAGAACATCATGGAGTTCTGTGCTGCTGATCCGTCTACCGGTTCGGTACGGGTAATCATTCGTGAAGAATGGCTGCCCAGTTGGACAGAGAACCGGCCGGCCAAGCGGCTCCTCAAGGATAACAACCGCTTCATCTGGACGTCGGACCGCAACGGGTTCAAGAACTTCTATCTCTACGATCATTCAGGCAAGCTGCACGCAACCCTGACTAACCACCAGTTTGAAGTGGCCAACATTGTTCGTGTCGATGAAGAAGGCGGATTCCTTTATTACATGGCCCATGATGGCGATAACCCCTACAAGCTGCAACTGCACCGGGTGGGCCTCGATGGCAAGGGCGATGTACGGCTGACCGATCCTGCCTTCAACCATGCTGTTGATCTTGCTCCCAACGGAAAGTCGTTCATCGATACCTACTTTACTCATGATGTGCCGGAATCAGCACGCTTGGTCAACGACCAGGGCAAGGTGGTCGCTGAACTGACCAAGAGCGACATGAGCAAGTTCGAGAAGCTCGGCCTCAAGAAGGTGGAATTCTTCACCTACAAAGCTGGTGATGGCGTGACCGACCTTTATGGGATGCTGCACTTCCCATCGAACTTTGATCCGAACAAGAAGTATCCGCTGCTGGTCAGCGTCTATGCCGGGCCGGAGACCAACGGAGCTCGTGAGACGTTCACTTTGCCTTCAGCCATGACCGAGTATGGTTTCCTGGTGGCGACGCTCGATTCCCGCAGCGCTGCCGGCCGGGGCAAGAAGTTTCTTGACGCGATCTATCTGAAGCTCGGCGTCACTGAGATTGATGACCAGGCTGCAGGGGTCAAGGCCCTCTGGTCACGACCATACCTCGATAAGAATCGTGTGGGTATTCATGGCACCTCGTATGGCGGCTATGCTTCCATTCTGTGCCTGCTCCGTCATCCCGATGTCTTCCAGGCTGCCTGTGCTTCTTCGCCGGTGACCGATTATCGTCATTACGACACGATCTACACCGAACGATATCTCTATACTCCTCAAGAGAATAAGAAGGGATACGACGAAGGTTCAGCGATGACTTATGTCAAGGATCTGAAGGGCCGCCTGATGATCTACTATGGCACTGCTGATGATAACGTGCATCCGAACAATGCGATGCAGCTCATTCAGGCACTTCAGCGGGCAGGGAAGAGCTTTGAAGTGCAGGTGGGGCCTGATCTGGGACACACTCAGGTGAATCAGAATCGGATGATGGAGTTCTTTATCGAGAACCTTGTCATGCGGAAGGACTAGGGCATGTTCAGTAATCGAATGTTGAAGCAATGTCAAACTGGACGCTTTGTGGTTCTAGCCCTGATTCTTGTCATTGTTCATCAGGGCAGCACTCAAGCCGCTGAAGGTTTGGTTATTGTCAGGTTACCGGACGAACTGACGTTGCACAGGATGCATATTGCGCCAGGACGTTACATAGAAATTGGCTACGACTTATCCGTTGACGGAAAGTTTGAGAGTCATGTTATCGCAAAGGCTGCGAATATCGTAAGGAACCAGTCCCCCAAGGATTCAAATATTGTTAGACTCGATGTTTGCCTGACAGTTAGTGAATGTAAAAAACTAAATGAACATTTGAATAAGAGGCTATATTACGTTCTCTTGAAGAAGCACGAAGTAGAGGCTCTTCGCCAAAAGAAATGAGTTCATCCTGTATGCACGACCAAGCGCTGGCCTGGGGACGAGTCGCTCAGAAGTACGATGATCTCTTCGTCGATCCCTATCACGAGGATGGGGATAATCCGGTACTGCGGGCGATTTCACGTATCAAGAACAAGGCTTCGCTGGTCATCGGCGATCTGGGTTGTGGCACCGGGCCGTTCGTGCCGCAGTTGGCGAAGCAGTTCAAATCGGTGGTGGCTGTCGATTTCTCGGCTGATATGCTGGAGGAAGCCAGGCGGCGATGCAGAAAACTGAACAATGTCAGGTTCTACCATCTGCCGTTTGATCAACTGCATCAGCTTACTGCCAAGCTTGATATCGCTGTCACCATGAACAGCCTGGTGAGCCATGATGTCAGCATTCTGGATCGGGCGCTCTCGGCTATGCGGCAGACCCTACGGCCTGGCGGCAGGTTGCTGGGGATCGTCCCTTCGCTGGAAGGGTTGAACTATCATGTCATGCTGCTGACTGACATCGGATTGCAGCGAGAGATGACGCTGGAAGAAGCTCAACAGTTCGCCGCCAAGAAGGCAGAGCTGTATGGCTACGATCTGAACACAGCGACATTCACGTTTGACAAGATCAAACAGCATCTCTGGTTGCGGGAAGAAGTAATTTACCGCCTGAAGAAGGCTGGGTGGAAGAACATTCAGGTGCGTAAGGCGGGCTTGCCTTGGGATCAGTTTGCCGAGGGTAGGGCACTGTCGAAGCAGCCTCTTTCCTGGGATTGGGCTTTCTCGGCACGAGCGTAGTTACTGAGCTTCCACCGATACCTGCAATGGCTGAGCGCCCCGGCTCTTGGCTTCGGGATCAGCACCGCAGGAATGTATCTGCTCGGCTTTTAACTCAGCTACTTCCTTGCTACCCGACCAGACAATGCTCCGGCCTGACTCGTGGGCTTCCATGGTATGAGCTACCGCCTTCTCTAACGGGTAATGAAACACTTTTATGATGACCTCGATGACGAAATCGAAGGTATTGAAATCATCATTGTGCAGGATCACCGCATAGGGCGGCAACAACTTCGTGCTGGACTTCTCCTGAGGCTTACGGCGTGGGCGCACCGTGACTTGCTTTAGCGTGCCTGTTGATGAATCTACGTCGTTGCTCATGCCTGGGTCCCAGTGCTCACCATCATGGATAACACTGTAATTGTAGCAGTAAGCAAGTCCATCGTATTGCCATCAAAAAAGGCTCCGGCAATAGTGCCAGAGCCTCGGGAATAGATACCCTTGTCGTTCCAACAAGGTATCAGCGTTTCATTTCAACCAGCAGATCGCGCTTCTCACCAGTGATTTCGATGGTCAAAGGAGTAGTGGAATACATCTGATAATTGGCAGGCAAGGGACGGTTCTTGAGGGTCCTGGCGTATTCCGCATATCGATTTTGACTGGCTTCATCCTGGCCACGCATATTGGCCGCCACGGGAGCTTCGTTAATGACTACCTTGTGCTTGGCAATCGCACATCCTGTTTCTCCCGTGGCAAATTGTAGAACAAACTTCCCTGTCTCATCGGTAGTTGCGGAAGCGTTCGATTCAGCTCCATGGCCTTTGAATTCGGGCATGAACTCGATGCGAGCCAACGGCACGGGTTGGCCGTTCATCATCAGCTTTCCTTCGACTGGCACCAGCACGATCTTCTCCTTGCCGGAACAGCCTGCGGCGAAAAGCGCGGTTAATATTACGAGGCCGAGGGAAACGCGTGGATTACGAAGAGTCATGTGTTGTTCTCCGGGTGTACGGTAAGAAAGGCATCCAGTGTGACTGGATGCCTCTTGGAAAGTGATTCTTGAGATTATTGATCGTCCGCAATCGTCTCGCCACCTCTTCGAGTGGAGAGCGCTTGCAGCACGGGCAGATCAGCATTGCTGGTCAAGGTCATGTATCGTGCCGAGCCGTCGCCGAAGGCGAAGTTTGCTCCATTGGGATGTGCGCTGCCAAAGGCACAGGTGCGAGGGTCCTGCACGGCGAAAGTCAGTGGTGTTCCAAATGGAATGGTGTAATTCACAGGAACAGGCGTGCTGAAGATATAGTCCTGATGGGAGAGATAACTGTTCCAGGCCCAGCCGCCCAGAGTCTTGATGTTAAGGTAGACAGGATCATTATGCAGTCTTTCACCAAAGAAGAAGGTATGGCTGGTGCCATCGAGAATGCTGGCGAACTTCACCTTGCTGTTGATCCAGAAGACACCATCGGTCTTGAGGGCCGTATCCATGTAGTAAGACTTGGTGCCGCCATTACCGCCGTAGCTGTTCATGCCGAAATAGAATGTCACTCCGCTGGAGACAAAGGTTGACACATTGCTGTCCATGGCATCAGCAGGGCAGAGGAACATCTTGATCACGGTAGCGCCGGGAGCGGTGGGACTATTACAACTCGGGTTCGCGACAGTTAATTCTCTCGTGGTAAAATCGAGCTGTTTGAAGATGTTGTCAGCTTCCACATAAGGCAGGATGGCCTGGAAGAGTGATTTGAAGACTCCGGGTTCCGGGGGATCAGTAATAATCCCAGCCTTATAAAGTGCATTGGTGGGGAAGATCATGCCAGAACCGGTGCCGACCGGAACATTGACTCCCGCAGGGAACCGGTTCCAGTCGTTATGGTAGTTGTGGGTTGCGATCACGAGTTGACGCAGGTTACTGGCGCACAGCATGCGGTCAGCCGCAGCGCGCACTTTCTGGATGGCAGGCAGAAGCAGAGCCATCAGCAGGGCGATGATGGCGATGACCACCAACAATTCGATGAGCGTGAAGCCACGCCGGAGAGAGGTACGAGACATGATCCATTCCTTTCGAAAAAGACACGGACAAGGCATACAGACCGTTCTAGAAATGGATCGATCTATCCGTCATATTGCACACAGCTTACTCGCGATAACTTCACGAAAACTAAACCTGCCTTGGTGGTTGTTCAGCGTTCGCTAAAACAGCATGATAAACTTGTACCGTATTCGTCAGAACAGCGAGGCATCAGTGCGAGTAGTCATCACCGGCGGGGCAGGGTTCATCGGCTCCCATTTGTGCGAACGCTTCCTGGCTGATGGCCACGATGTAGTTGCCCTGGATAACCTGATCACCGGGGCCTTGATCAATCTCAAGAACTTCCGCAACGATCCACGGTTCAGCTTCATTCAGCACGATGTGTCGAAAGAAATCAACATCGACGGTGAAGTCCATATCGTTCTGCACTTCGCCTCACCGGCCAGCCCGATTGATTATCTCAAGTACCCCATCCAGACGTTGAAGGTCGGTTCGCTCGGCACCCATAATTCCCTGGGCCTGGCCAAAGCCAAGAACGCCAAGTTCCTGATAGCCAGCACCAGCGAAGTGTATGGCGACCCGCAGATTCATCCTCAGACGGAAGACTATTGGGGCCACGTGAACCCGATTGGCGTGCGCGGCGTGTACGACGAGGCCAAGCGATTTGCCGAGGCGATGACGATGGCCTATCATCGCGCCCATCGGGTCGATACCCGCATCATTCGCATTTTCAATACCTATGGCCCGCGCATGCGACTCGATGACGGCCGGGTGCTGCCCAATTTCATGGGCCAGGCACTGCGCGGTGAACCACTGACCATCTATGGCGATGGCAGCCAGACACGCAGCTTTCAATACGTGAACGATCTGGTGGAAGGTATTGTTCGACTGCTGAAGGTCGACTACCACGAGCCGGTGAACCTGGGCAATCCCTCGGAGATCACCATTCTCCAGTTCGCTCAGGAGATCATGAAGCTCATCGGCGAGACTTGTGAGATCATTTATCGCCCGCTGCCTGCTGATGACCCCAAAGTACGACAGCCCGATATTTCCCTGGCTCGCAAGCTGCTGGGCTGGGAGCCTAAAGTGGATCGGACTGAAGGCTTAGCTAAGACGCTCAAGTACTTCCGGGATATCGTGAACCAGTCGGCAAGCTAAGGCCTGACGGCGGCGAAGCCCATTTGCTTTCGTGTGTTACGCCAGCGCTGGGCTTCGTCCGGCTTGTCCCAATCGGTATAGACGTCGATCAGCAGGCACATGACATTATCGAGACGGCGGGGAGGAATACCTTCCGCTTTCTTGTATGACTCGAAGGCGGCAAGTCCCAGTTTTTCCGCCTCGTCGTACTTCCTTTGCTTGTAGAGACACGCACCAAGAAGGCATTTGCTGTTGGCAATCTGCCAATGCCCCTGAGGAAGAGTGTTTTGTCGTTCGGTGAGAATATCACGGCAAAGCGGTTCCGCTTCGACATGGCGATTCTGCTCCAGCAGCAGTGAAGCCAGGTTCAATTGAATGCTGACAGCCTGGTGCTTTTGTGTCGGCTGTTTGCCGTAGACAGCGAGTATCTGCTTAAACAGGGATTCGGCTTCTGGATATTGTTGCCGATCCAGCAGCAGCAGAGCCAGGCTGTTCATCGTAAACAAAGTACTGGGGTGATCCTCGCCATTGATCCGCTTGCGTTGATCAATAGTGAGCCGGAAGAGTTTTTCTGCTTCATCCAGCTTCCCGACCATTTTGAGAGTGCGGGCGTAGTCGCTTTGAGCACGTAGAGTTTCAGGATGATCCTTACCGACTACCCGTTGCATGACCGGGAGCAGGGCGACATATTCAGTTTCGGCCATCTGAGGACGCCCCGTGTCGCGGAGCAGTTCCGCCAGGTTGACAATGGTGAGTAAATGTTCGGGGGTGCGGTCCTCATCAAGCTGTTTGTCAACATTGACGAGACGACGAAGTAGTTGTTCCGCTTCGCCGAATTGGCCGAGGTACTTGAGGCAGGAGGCCAGGCATGATTCGGCACGGCGAGTTTCATGATGACTCGCACCCAGATCCTGCCTGCACTGGATGAGGAGAGCTCTTAAGACTGGTTCCATTTCTTTGACCTTGCCTAGTTGAAGCTTGACTTCAACCAACTGTATCTGCAAGGCGAGGTATCGTTCCTGATTGGTTCCATGCTGTTTGAGCAGTTCGTAAGCTTTGGCGAGATGATCCAACGCCGAGGAGTAATGTCCCAGAGAGTAATAGGTGTTGCCGAGGCTTTGATGCAACCGGGCCTCGATCTCAGGCTGACCAGGAAAGCTTTTCTCGATGTATGGAGCAGCTTCATCCTGCACGGCCCGCATCGTCACGTCTTTTCCCTGACCAATTCCCAGGGGCCTGGCTGCCTTCAGCACACGATCCAAGACGAATTCATTCAAGGCCTCGGTGCCCGCAAGGGCTTTCCTGGCTTTCAGTTCGGCGATCTCGGCGCGATCACGGGCCTGATCGGCATCCCAATAGAGCTTGGTCATGGCCAGCAGGCTGGTCACCAACAGGATCACCAGTGAAGCGGAGAGAATAGCAGTCACCGGGTTCCGTCGAATCCAGCGCCATGCCTTTTCTCGACGACCAACAGGCCGAGCCAGAATGGGTTCATGACTCAGCCAGCGTTCCAAGTCGTCAGCCAGATGTTCAGCGGAGGCATACCGCTTGCCTGGTTCACGCTCCAGGCACTTGAGGCAAATGATCTCCAGATCACGAGGCAGGGTCTTCACCCAGTTCCTGGGTGTGGGCGGGTTGCCTCGAACCACTTGCTGCATCACCGCCATTGGCGCATCGCCCTTAAAGGGGGTGCGGCCTGCGAGGAGTTCATAAAAGATGACGCCGAGAGAATAAATGTCTGAGGCCGGCGTCAGTTGATGAATGCCTTCTGCCTGCTCAGGTGACATGTAGTCGGGGGTGCCGACAGCCATGCCCGAAGCGGTCAGGCTGCCATCAGAGTCATAACATTTGGCAACGCCGAAATCGGTGATCTTGAGAGTGCCATCTTCATTGAGCAGCACGTTGCCCGGCTTCAGATCACGATGGATCACGCCCTGCACATGGGCCGCATGCACCGCTCTGGCCATCTGCTCGACGAGAACCGCTGCCTCGTTGAAGGAAGTCTTCTGCCTCCTCATTCGGTGAAACAGCGTGCCACCGGGCACATACTCCAGAGCAATGAACGGACGCCCCTGGTGGATGCCAACTTCATAAACCTGCACGACATTGGGGTGACGAACTCGGGCGGCGATCTCCCCTTCGATGAGAAACCGCATCCGCTGCTCAGGGTTAGCGAAGGTTCCGGCCAGGATCATCTTGAGAGCGACTTGCCGATTGATCAGCCGTTGATTGGCGAGGTAGACCACCCCCATGCCGCCACGGCCTAGCTCACGAATGATCTCGTAGTCAGGTGGAGCAACATTGCGATCGTTGAAATCCAGTTGTTCTGGCAGGTTCTGTAGACTGGGACTGACATAGTCCTGAGGGAAAATAGCAACGGCAGAAGTGGGCTCGCAGTCATTCCGTGGGCGGGGGAAGGAACTGGTCTGCATGGCTGGGCATTCCTGGCGAAGAGAGGATGCCCAACTCTAGCATTATTCTGAAGGAGGGGAGAATCTCGGTTGATAGAGGGGTGAAGGATTGAGCTTGCGGAAGTTGGCTAATTTACTTCGGATTGAAGATCATTTTCATTCTCTCCCCCTTTCCAAGGGGGAGTCGGAGGGGGTAATTTCTTGGGGACATTCAACCCCACCCAACCTCCCCTTGGTAAGGGGAGGAGCAACCTCTCATAATCCCTCGCCACGCCATAAAACCAGCCCTTCGAGAGCATAGAACTGGGGCAACCCGAGTTGATCATAGAGGGCAGCGGTGTGGCGGTTGCGTTGCTCAGCCCGTTGCCAGAACTCACGCTCATCGGTGCCGCCGGGGAACATGGCCCGGTCTTTCTGAGACTGATGCTTGAAGATCGACTGCTTCTTGAGTTCCATATCATCGGGGTTGATGGGCACCACTCGATCCACTTCGTGAGGCTCCCATTCCTGCCAGGCACCTCGATAGAGCCAGACTTCGGGATTGATGCCTTCGGCTTGCAGTTCCGTGACCGCAGCCAGGATGGCGTCAGCGCACAGGCGGTGGGTGCCATGGGGATCAGAAAGGTCGCCAGCCATATAAATCTGCGATGGGTTGAGTGAGCGGATGAGATCAGCGGTCACTTTCACATCGTCAGGCCCGATGGGCATCTTGGCGATCGTGCCGGTGCGGTAGAACGGCATGTCCATGAAGTGAAGCTGTTCGGGAGGAATGCCGACGGTTAACGCCGCCGCCCGGGCTTCGGTCGAGCGGATCAGCCCCTTGATGAACAAGACCTCAGCGGTATCACGCTCACCAGGTTTCTTCTTGTTCAGTAACTCGCTGATCCGATCAGTCACCTGTTTGGACTTGTTCGGATCGATGCCCGCATTCTTGTTGAACTCGGCAATGAAATCGGCAAACCGAAGGGCATCGTGATCGAAAACGGCGATGTTGCCGCTCGTCATGTAGGCGACATGGACCTGGTTGCCATGATTGACGAGGTGAATGAGCGTGCCACCCATGCTGATGACGTCGTCATCGGGGTGGGGGCTGAAACAAAGGACAGTCTTTTTGGCGCTGACTTCCTTTGACTCGGAAGCCTTCTTGAAATAAGTACCCGGATCGTAGCAGATGGTGTTGGCCATCTCATCGAAGACGGTGCGGGCCAGCTTCTGGGCCGGGCCATGTTCACGTAGCAGGCTGTAGAGTTCGTGGTTGCGGAAGTCTTCGTCAGTGAGGAGAAGTAATGGTTTCTTCGATTCGAGGGAGAGCCAGACGACAGCCTTGCGAATATTAGCCGGGGTCCATTGCACCTGGCCGACTTCCCAGGGGGTGCGGACCGCGGTCAGGTCGTTGGCAGCGGCTTCATCGACACAGAAGGTGACATCTTTGTGTTCCTGAAGAAAGCTTGCCGTCACTGCCGGAGTGGGAGGCAGTTCGACGGCGGGGCGTAGGATCGGGGCCTTGTGTTCGCCGAAGGCAAGCAGGACAATCTGCCGGGCTTCGAGGATCGTACCGACGCCCATCGTGAGCGCCTGGTGCGGTACATTCTCTATGCCAAAGAAACCGCTGGCAGCATCGCGACGGGTGACCGAATCGAGCGAGATGAGCCGTGTGCGGCTCGTTTCCATCGAACCCGGCTCATTGAAGCCGATGTGCCCGGAACGACCGATGCCCAGGATTTGAATATCGATCCCGCCGGCACGCTTGATCATGCCTTCGTAACGGTCGCAATACTCATCCACTTTGTCCGGCGGCGTGGTGCCATCGGGGATGTGGATGTTCTCAGGCCTGATGTTCACATGTTGAAAGAAATTAGCGTGCATCCAGGCGTGGTAGCTATGGACGTCATCCGGCTCCATCGGGTAGTATTCGTCGAGGTTGAAGGAGACGACCCGGCTGAAATCGAGTTGTGATTCTCGATGGCGTTTGATCAGTTCCCGGTACAGGCCGATGGGCGTCGAGCCGGTGGCCAGGCCAAGAACCGTGGAACGACCTGCAGAGTTGTTCTGCCGGATCAGGCTCTCGATCATGAGGGCAACGTGCCGGGAGGCATCTCCGCTATTGCGAAAGAGCAGGGTAGGAACACGAGTGCCACGAAGGTAGCGTGAAGTCTCAGCAGGCGCATTGTGGTGAAGCATTATTGACTCAGACAGGATGCTTGGTGCTGAGTACAATTATAGTGTTTCGCTCATCATTCGGATTGATCGATTTCGACGGCTAAGTAGTGGTATTGAGCTGCTTGGGTTGAATCGTGTCGGCTGTAACAATGCTGCGAGCATGGAGGAGACCAGGGCCATGACATGGATGCTGATAAGCCTCAACTTCATGCTCTTTCCGGCACAAGATACCGCTGTTGCCAAGTCGATTTCACCTGAACGGGTGGCCAGTTTTCAGCGAGCTCTGGAGAAGGCGGTCTTCACGGCCTTGCCCACACCCCTTTACGAAGGCAGCGATCACTGGGGCGATCAGAAGAAGTCGGTCAATGGGATGAAATGGACGCCCAAGCCCGAGCTGCAATATTCCGACAAGAACCATGGCACCTGGCGAAAGTATAGAGTAACGCTTGATCAGCCTGCGCAAGATCATCTCAAGCTGAAAGTCAACGACGTTAAGAGCCTTGGCAACAATTCGCTGAGCTTCCAGATCAAGGTGGATGCTGACATTGAGTTTAACATTGAACAGCAGAACTGGCAGTCGGGCATCAAGTTGTTTGGCGGTTCTGCCCGTGGCAGTGCTACGGTCAAAATGGTGATCACCTGTGAGTCCAAACTCAGCATCGAACCTGGAACAAACTTTCTTCCGGTGATCAAATATCGGCTGCATGTGATCGACGCCAAGGCGAGTTATGATCACCTCGTGTTTTCCCATGTCCCCGGCCTGGGTGGCTCCGCAGCCAAGGTCGTCGGCAACTGGACTGTCGATGCGGTGAACCAGATGAAGCCGTCGCTAGAGCGGAAGTTGATCGATAAGCTGACCGAAAAGCTGAAGAAGGCGGCTGACACCAAGGAGATTCAGGTCAGCCTTTCGGGCATTGAACGGAAGAAATAAAGGCATCAACTCTTGTGAGCCTACGGGTCTCGACGTTATGATTCGTAGATGAAACTATCGATTGTCGGAATTAGTCTGTGTTGCATCTCTGCTTTCATTTTGGCAGGCGATCAATCTGAACCATTCTCAGAACCGGGCTTTATCTTGCCCCCCGGTTTTACCATCCAGCAAGTCGCTGGGCCTGAGCTGGCTAATGACATCTATTGCATGACCATCTCGCCGGAAGGGCACATCATCGTCAGCGGCAAAGGGTATGTGAAAGAGTTGGTTCTAGACAAAGACGGGAAAGCAGATCGAGCGGTATTGCTTTCAGATCATCCCAAAGAAGGGGCGATGGGGTTGCTCGTCGATGGCGGCTACCTCTACATGATGGGCGATGGCGGGCTGCGACGGATGCCCTGGACACCGGGACAGTTCACAGCCAAGTCGGAATTGTTGATCAAAGTCAAAACCGGCGGCGAACACGATGCCCATGCCATCTCCCGTGGGCCTGATGGCTGGCTGTATCTGCTTTGTGGCAATATGTCTGACGTGGCAAGTAAGATCAAGCCAGCCGATAGTTCTCCCATCAAGAAAGTGACTGCCGGGTGTGTGCTGAGACTTTCGCCCGACTTTGCGACCACCGAGATTCTTTGTGATGGCTTCCGCAATGCCTATGGCTTCGACTGGAGCCCCGCTGGCGAGCTTTACACTTACGATTCGGATAACGAACGCTGCCTGGGGCTACCCTGGTATGAAGGCTGCCGCTTCTATCGCATTGAACGAGGAGGGCACTATGGCTGGCGTTCGCCACAGAAGGCCCAGTTCTGGAGGCAGCCTCCCTATCATCCCGACGTAGTTGCACCTCTAATTGATCTGGGACGTGGCTCGCCGACCGGAGTCGTCAGCTATCGGCATCAGCAGTTTCCGAAGGAGTACCAGGGGGCTTTCTTTCTGCTCGACTGGACGTTTGGCATTATTCACTGTGTCAAGCTCGATGGAGAGAGGGCAATACCTTCTGTCTTCCTCAAGGTGGCACCAGGACATGGCTTCGCCCCCACCGCTGCGGCGATACATCCCAAGACAGGCGATCTCTATATTTCCACGGGTGGTCGAGGCACTCGTGGCGCGGTGTACCGTATTCGGCATGAGCAAGGCCACAAGACGATGCCGTCGAATGCGCAATCTCAAGCTCCTCGACTCAATCCGTCGAGCCGAACCTTGTATCCAGTTGCAGCGAGCATTTTTCCTAGCCCACAAGTTCTGCTTCAATTCTTCACAGCAAGCAACTTTCCGACGAAGAAGATGCAACTACTCTGCCACTTAATCGCAGACCTTGGCGAGATTGGCACGACCTCTTCGGACAATGCCTTCAAAGAGGGGTACCAACTCAAGTTGAATCCAGAGCTACCGGCCACCCCAGCTTTTCTTCAAGAGATACTCAAAGAACTACGAACGGCGTTTCCCTCCAAGGATGCCGCTTTGAACCGGGAGATCAGCAGGGCGATGGCGCTGCTGAAAGATGACACTTCGGAAGCAATAACCAAGCTCCTGTCACAGATCACCGCCAGCAGCCCGCCGATTGATGACATCCACTATCTCTTCGTCATCGCCTGTTGCACTGCACAACGCACCGCTGAGCAACGACAGGCCATCGCACAGGCACTCATTCAGCTTGATGCCAAGTACGAACAGGCCAAACTGCCTCGGGAACGAAACTGGGCGTTGCGGCTGTCGGAAGCGGTAAAGGCAATGATCGATCTTGATGCGGATTTGCCTGCCGCCATCGTGAAGCATCCTGACCTGGGGCGGCCCGATCACTTGCATCTGGTTCAGGACAAGCGATTCTCTCGTGCTGAACTGGCGGCACTCTGGCTCAAGCGTTTACAGGCAGACAAAGAGTATCCCTGGTCGAGCGAACTGGTCGCACTGCTTCAACATGGCTCAAAAGCGGATATTCTGCCGCTGCTACGTTCCCATTGGGATGAGACAACTCTTCAGGATGCGATTCTGCCGGTGCTGGCCAAGGCTCATGAAGAGCAGGATCGCCAGCGGTTCATCTCGGCTCTGCGATCCACATCTCGCAACTCGGTCACACTTGCTTTGGAAGCTTTGGCCTCGCTTCCGACCACTGAGCGCCAAGTTACAAACCGAAGAGCTTGTGATTAGCATCAAGGCGCTGCGATACTGGTCGACACATGATGCAAAAGTCGCAGAGCTATTCCAGCAACGCTTATCCTTACTGAGTCAAGCTAACACCACACGCACTCCCAAAGAGTGGCAGGAATGGTTGATCGCGGCTCATCCGGAGATTCGGCAGCAACTTGAAGATAGTGATGGTGTCGACCGGGCCAAATGGGATGCGCGGCTCAAGAAGATCGACTGGTCAGCGGGGCAAATGGCCAAGGGCGAGGTTGTCTTCAAGCAGCTTTGTGCCACCTGCCATCAGGGAACCAGCGCCCTGGGGCCTGATCTGGTGGGCGTTGGCAAGCGATTCAGCCATGATGATTTGCTCACTGCCATCCTGCAGCCGAGCAAGGATGTGCCGGCCCGGTATCGAACGTCGATCTTTACCACGCACAGTGGGCAAACCCATGCCGGACTGGTCATCTACGAAGCGGTTGATGGCGTTATTTTGCAGAGCGCTTCTGCAACCATTCGGATACCAGGGAATGATATCGCTGCCCGACGATCTTCTGATCAATCGCTCATGCCCGCCGGGCTATTGGATGCTCTGACGGATCAGCAAATCACTGACCTACTCGCCTGGCTCAAACACTGAGGTTATACCAATCGACCGATGCCGTAGTAGGTGAAGCCATGCTGTTTCATGACTGCGGGGTCGTAGATATTTCGGCCATCGAAGATCACGGGTGACTTCAGCATCTCCTTCACGAGGTGGAAGTCGGGCGTGCGGAACTCCTGCCATTCGGTCACGATGGCGAGGGCATCAGCTCCCTCGAGGGCATCGTAGCGGCGTTCGCAGTAGGTGAGCTTATCGCCATAGTCTTCACGCACATTGGCCAGGGCTTCGGGATCGTGTACCCGCAGCTTGGCGCCTGACTTCAGCATCTCGTCGATGAGCGTCAGGGCAGGGGACTCACGGATATCATCAGTGCGCGGCTTGAAGGCCAGGCCCCAGACGGCGATGGTCTTGCCGGCTAACTTGTCGCCGAAGTGACGCTTGATCTTGGTCGGTAGTACTTGCTTCTGCTGATCGTTGACTAGATCGACCGCTTCGATCAACCGAGAAGGGACGTTCTTTTCCTTGGCCATTGCAATCAGAGCGCTGACATCCTTCGGGAAGCAACTGCCGCCGTAGCCTGGGCCGGGGAAAAGGAACTGGAAGCCGATGCGGACATCGTGGCCGATACCTCGGCGGACATCGTTGATGTCGGCACCCATCTTATCGCACAGGCCGGCCATTTCGTTGATGAAGCTGATCTTGGTCGCCAGCATGGCATTGGCAACGTACTTGGTCATCTCGGCGCTTTCGGGGGGCATCACCAGGAAGGGCCGTTCGGTGCGAAGGAAGGGAGCGTAGAGTTCGTGCAACAACTTCTGAGCCTTCTCGCTGCGAACGCCAACCACGACCCGGTCAGGTTTCATGAAATCGTCGATGGCTGCACCCTCTTTCAGGAACTCTGGGTTGCTGGCGACTTCAAAGGGTTGTTTGGTGCGAGCAGCGATGCGGTCGGTCAGCTTCTTGTTCGTCCCCACAGGTACCGTGCTCTTGATGACAAGGAGTTTGAAGCCATCGAGACGGTCAGCGATGGCATCGCCAACGGCCCAGAGGGCGCTGAGGTCTGCGGAGCCATCATCGCCCTGGGGGGTGCCGACGCAGAGGTAGACCACTTCGACATTCTTGATGGCTGACGCCAGGTCGGTGGTGAAGGTCAGTCGGCCTTCCTTGCGATTGCGCTGCACCAGTTCGAGCAGCCCCGGTTCATAGATGGGCAGCTTGCCTGAATCAAGGATTTCGATCTTCTTGGGGTTATTGTCGATGCCGATCACATCGTTCCCGCTTTCAGCAAAGCAGGTACCCGTCACCAAACCAACGTATCCTGTGCCGACAACAGCCAAACGCATAATGCAAAGCCCCTGAAACAAAAGTCTAATGAAGAAGATATACAAGTGCCCAACAACCGTCATTCATGAGCTATGTTTCCCTTGAACAGAGTTGAGGCACTATCCCATGCATCTGACACTATTTGCCGAGTTTGACTGGAATTATGCATTTCTGGGGGGCATGCTCGGCGGCGGGGGCCTGATGGTGCTTCTGGCGCTGGTTCACTTCTTCCGGGCGATGACGGCCAACCGGGAAGAGAGCAAGGCTTTTGAGGAAGCTCAGCCCATGTATCTGGGCGCGCTTGGCCTGGGTATCGCACTCGTTATCTGCGGCCTCTATTTCCGAGGCTCACTCGGCAGCAGTTCGGGCGACTCTTCTTCCATGAGCAGTTTTACAGAGTTCGTTTCAAAGGAAGGAAGGTTCAAAGCCAGCTTTCCGGGTAAACCTAAGGAACAAACTCAAAGTGCGCTTGGCATGAAGTTCAAGATGTTCCTGGTCGAAGAAAAGGAAGGAGTCTTTGGAGTCGCCTACTTTGACATTCCGGGGGGCGATCCTAAGGCCAATCAAGTTGAGTCTATCCTGACCAATGCCCGGAAAGGCATGCTTCAGAATATGAATGGGACGCTGATCAAGGAGGATCGGATTACGTTGCAGGGCAAATACCCGGGTCGAGAGATCAGGGCTGACGTGCCCAGTAAGGGGGCCGAAATGTACTGCAGTATCTACCTGGTTAACAATCGTGCCTATCAGGTGCTGATTCTGGGCAAGACCGAATGGCTGGATTCGGACAAAGCTCGCAAGTTCCTCAACTCGTTCGCCCTTCGTTAAAGCACATCACACATATTTGTAGCGGAACTCGCCAAGAGTTCCGATGTAGATCATGCACGGAAGTCTAACGACTTCCGCTACACCGATACCCATAGGGCCTGCAATTCCTAAACTGTTGCCAATGGGCTTCTTCCTCCCGGCTGATCAGTATGCAGGCATTGTCTACACTCCGTACGCTTCAGGAACAGCGCTGGTCGCAACTGCTCTCTGAAGGCCTATCCCCGTTTCTTAAGAAGAAGTGGGCAGAGCATGGAGTCGCCCTGGAGAGTGTGCAGAGGCTGGACGATCTGGCCCGGTTGCCACTGGTCTCCAAAAATGATTTGATGCAGGATCAACTCGCTGCACCGCCGTACGGCACGAACCTGGCCAGGCCGGTGTCGAGTTATGTTCGATTGCATCAGACTTCGGGCACGACGACCGGGCAGCCGTTGCGCTGGCTCGATTCACCTGCATCATGGGAATGGATTCTTCGCTGCTGGCAAAGCATCTACGATATCGTCGGCATCACTTCGGGCGACCGTTTCTTCTTCCCTTTTTCCTTCGGGCCGTTTCTTGGTTTCTGGGCCGCCTTTGAAGGTGCTGCCCGGCGGGGGTGTCTGGTTCTTCCTGGCGGCGGGGCCAGCACGATCGCCCGGCTGAAGTTCCTCCAGGATAACCAGGGTACGATTCTTTGCAGCACGCCGACCTATGCGCTGCGGATGCTGGATGTCGCCAGGGAAGAGGGCATACGGTTGGATCACTCCTCGGTCAGGCTGCTCATTCTTGCCGGTGAGCCAGGGGCGAATATCCCCTCAACCCGGAAAATGATCGAAGAGGGCTGGGGTGCCAGGGTGATTGACCACTGGGGCATGACCGAGATTGGGCCGCTGGGGATTGAATGTAGCGAACAGCCGGGCGGGTTTCATCTTCTTGAAGAGGAATGTGTCGCTGAAGTGCTGCACCCCGAAACGCAGCAGCCTGTCAGCCCTGGGGAAGAGGGGGAACTGGTCATTACCACACTGGGGCGAGTTCATAGCCCCGTGGTGCGGTATCGTACCGGTGATCTGGTCAAGCTCGACCCGAAGCCATGCCCCTGTGGAAGACCTTGGAAGAGATGCATCGGCGGTGTGCTGGGCCGGACTGACGACATGATGCATATCAAAGGAAACAACTTCTACCCCTCGATGATTGAAGAGATTGTGAGAGGCTTCTCTGAAATCGATGAGTTCCAGGCGGTCTTTGATACACGCCGGCCAGGCCACATGGTGTTGCGATTGGAACTGCGACATGAGGTGGATGGCAAGAACGTCAAAGACTCAGTGGTAGAGCGTTTCCGGAATGTCTATCAGTTCAAGCCGGAGATTGAGTTGGTTACGGCAGGGACGTTGCCCCGGTCGGAGATGAAGTCGCGGCGGGTGTTGGTGATTAAGTAAGGATTGTATTGCAGATCGAGATGAGCACTCGCGAAGAATGGGATGATCTCTTGCTGGATGCCTTGTAGATCGGTGGTCTTTTCCGATAGATTAGACGATATGGTAAAGGTTCAAAGAGACCTCTGGAGCATCGTACGACATCCTTATGTGGATGCTGATGTGCTTGCTGAAGCCATTGTCGATCAAGTACATCAAGGTGAACTGGATTACCGCTCCCGCTTGTTGGTTCGTGACAGCCTCCATGCTCTCGGACAGGCGCTGGGGCGAACACCGACTGAATCAATGGCTCTCTCATTCGCCGGTTCAACAACAACTGAACTCCATCCTGAAGGATACATTTGATCGCATCGGCTTCCCTACCTTGGAGAAACGAGTCATGGAGTTCACGACTCAGCAGGATATCGAAGCGATGTTCCGGGCCATTGGTAGCCATGTGCGATCACCTCTGAAGATGGCCATCGGAGGTTCGACAGCACTTATTCTGCCAGGGTTGCTGGCACGACAGACTGAAGATGTGGATGTTGTTGATGAAGTCCCCAAGTCATTGAGGGATGACCATGCTTTCATGCATTCTCTTAAGGAGAAGTTTGGACTAGTACTTGCTCACTTTCAATCTCACTACCTGCCAACGCACTGGGAGAATCGAACCCATTGGCACGGCGAGTACGGCGAACTGACCGTGGTTCTAGTAGACCCCATCGATGTATTCCTCAGTAAGCTGTTTAGTATTCGTAGCAAAGACTACACTGATATGAAGGTCTTGATTCAGCAGCTTGATCGCACCTTGATTCTTGACCGTTTGAAACGAAACTGCCAAAGCCTGTTGACTGACGAATCGCTGAAAGAGCGTGCCACGAACAACTGGTACATCCTCACCGGAGATCGACTCGAACTATGACACCGCGCCTGCCTGAAATCGTCACCACCGCTCATGCCGCCCGAGAACAACTGGATGCCCAGGTACGCGCGGTCGTCCAGCATCACTTCCACAGCGATACCGGCACGCCTTTCTGGATCGAGAAGGCCAAGAGCTGGAAGTTCAACCCTCTCAAAGATGTGCAGGGCTGGGCTGACATGCACCTCTTCGGCAACTTCGAGGACGAGTGGATTCGTGGCGGGCCGCTGCAGCGGTGGATTCCCCGTGCCTTGCAGGGCAAGCCTATCTACGTCTTTGAGACGGGTGGCACCACAGGCATTCCCAAGAGCCGCATTGGCAGTGACGACTTCCGCATTGATTACGAGATGATGTCGCGCACGCTGCCTGACAAGTACTTCCCCAAGGGCAGCAACTGGCTGATGCTCGGGCCCAGCGGCCCCCGTCGGCTGCGATTGGCGATCGAGCATCTGTGCCAGCATCGGGGCGGCATCTGCTTCTGTGTCGATCTCGATCCGCGCTGGGTCATCAAGCTCATCAAGAGAGGCAAGATGGACGAGATGCATGCTTACAAGGAGCATGTGATTGACCAGGCTCTTACCATTCTTTCAGCCGGGCACGACATCAAGTGCATGTTCACCACGCCCAAGCTGCTGGAAGCACTGGCAACGGCTCTGGAGAAGAAGGGACAAAGCATTGCCGACACCGGCATCACCGGCATCTTCTCCGGCGGCACCGAGTTCACCCCGGAATTCACTCGCTTCGCTGTCGAAGAGTTGCTCGATAACGGCAAGGTTTACATGACGCCCACCTACGGCAACACGCTGATGGGCCTGGCCTGCTCCAAGCCAGTCGGGCCGGAGGATGGCTACAAGATCACTTATTACGCACCACAACCCCGCGCGGTCGCTGAAGTGGTCGACTTCGATACCGAATCGAAAGTCGTGGAGTATGGCAAGGAAGGTCGAGTGAAGCTCACCACGCTGACCTATGAGTTCTTCGTGCCCGGGTTCCTGGAACGGGACGAAGGTGTGCGTGAAGAGCCTCACGAGAAGTACCCCTGGGATGGCGTCAGCGGTGTGAAGCCTTTCCGTGGGTTCGCTTCTACAACGACAGTGGGTGTTTATTAGGCCCGCGGTATTTCCTTCCTGCCATACGTTCTCCGCAACTGGACATTCTCATGCTGCATATCCCCGCCCTTCGCTGGGGCGAACCTTATAAGAGCCTCGACGCTGACAAGCTGATTCGTTTCGATACCGGCGAACCGGTCGCCGAGATGAGCAAGGTGGTCGGCGGGATCGTAGAACGGGACTTCCGTCATGCCAACCGGACACGGCAGGTCTTGCGGGAGATACCGACGGCGGAGATGTTCGCGCTGGCCAAGAAAGCTGCTGACCTCTTTCTGACCGGAACGGTTGAGATCGGCGGGCAGGCACAAACCCCCGACGACTTTGTTCGTATGCAGTCAGCCACGACGGGGCTGCCCTACTCAATGTGCCGGGCGAACATGAAGAAGAATCACTTCGTGCTTCAGAACATGCCGCAGATCCTTGATGCTCTCACACGTGGGCTCGATCCGGAAATACTGCGTAAGGGTTATGGCAGCGAGAGCAGGGGGGTGCCTCTTTCCTATCAGGCGATGTCGCCGGTGTTGGGCATGATCCTGCCCAATAATTCGCCTGGTGTGCATGCCCTCTGGTTGCCTGTTCTTCCTCTTCAAGTGGGATTAGTGATCAAGCCAGGTTCAGCCGAGCCGTGGACACCGTTCCGTATCGCCGCTGCCTTCTTCCAGGCGGGGTTGCCCAAACAGGCCATCAGCATCTATCCCGGCGGGCATGATGTTGGCGGTGCGGTGATGAACGTCTGCAAGCGAAGTCTGATCTTTGGCGGTCAGGTAACGGTCGATCAGTACAAATCGAACCCCAATGTACAGGTACACGGCCCCGGTTGGAGTAAGGTCATCGTTGGTGATGATCAGGTCGATTCATGGGAACAGTACGTTCAGGTGATTGCTGACAGCATTGCCCTCAACAGCGGCCGAAGCTGCATCAACACATCGGCGGTTTATACGCCCAAACATGGCCGCAAGCTGGCCGAGGCGCTGGCGGAGAAGATTGGGCCACTAGCACCTCTATCTCCGGAAGATCCGAATGCGGCACTGGCGGCCTTCACCATGCCCAAGCTGGCAGAGGCTGTGAATGCAGAGATTGACAATGACCTCAAGACTCCGGGCGCTGTCGATCTGACGGCGAAGTTTGGGCCTCGATTGGTGATGCACGAACGTCATGCCTATCTGCGACCCACCATCATCTATTGTGAATCGGCTGATCATCCGCTGGCCAAGAAGGAATATCTCTTCCCCTTCGCTGCCGTGGTCGAGTGTCCGCAGGAGAAGATGCTCAGCCAGATCGGACCGACGCTGGTCTGCACAGCTTTGACCAAGAACCCCAAGTTCCAGCGTGATTTGCTCGATGCGGTGCATATTGATCGGCTCAACTTCGGGGCCATCCCCACGACGCAGCTTAATTGGTTACAGCCTCATGAGGGGAACATCGTGGAATTCCTCTTCCGCAGCAGGGCGCTGCAATATGCGGATAACGCTCTGGCTATATAATTGCACCTGTCCTCTTCTGAAGCACTGACGACGCCAATCCTGCATGATGACGCCGAGCTATCAATTTGATTTTCAGCCACTGACCCGGGTGATCTGTGGCCCCGGCGTCTTGGCCAGGCTGGGGGAGACGACCCGTGACCTGGGCGGCAAGCGAATCCTGCTGGTCACCGATCCGGGCCTCGAAGAAGCCGGCCATGCCCAGCGTGCTGAAGACTACCTACGCAAGGCTGGATTGCACGTCATCGTCTTTGATGGTGTGGAAGAGAACCCGACCACCAAACATGTCGCCGCCGGGTTAGCTGTTGCCCAGCGGGAGAAGATTGATTTCATCGTCGCCGTTGGTGGCGGGTCAGCCATGGACTGTGCCAAGGGGGTGAACTTCCTCTTCACCAACGATGGAGAGATGAAGGACTACTGGGGCGTGGGGAAGGCCACCAAGCCGATGCTTCCTTCTATAGGGGTGCCCACCACGGCAGGCACCGGCAGCGAAGCCCAGTCGTTCGCTTTGGTCTCTGACCCCGTCACCCACTTCAAGATGGCTTGTGGCGACAAGAAGGCTGCTTTCAAGGTGGCCTTCCTCGACCCGGAACTGACGCTGACACAGCCACCGAGAGTCGCTGCCCTGACCGCTATGGACGCGGTCACACACTCCATTGAAGCTCACGTCTCTACCAAGAGTACGATTCTGTCCCGTACCTTTTCTCGGGAGGCCTGGCGGCTGCTGTATGGCAACGTCAAGCAGGTGTTGACCCATCCGCAGGATGTCGCTGCCCGTTCGGCGGTGCAGTGGGGCGCGTTCCTTGCCGGGCTGGCGATTGAGAACGCTATGCTCGGTGCTGCTCATGCCCTCGCTAATCCTTTGACCGCACATTATGGCATGGTGCATGGCCAGGCTGTAGGATTGATGCTGCCTCATGTCATCCGTTACAACGGCACACAGGTGGCTGATGCCTATGCCGATCTGCTGCACACGGCAGCCATCCAGCATCAGGTCGGCAACGCGCCGCATACACTCGCCCAGTGTGTGCATGACATTGCTGACATCGCAGAACTGCCCCAGGACCTGACCTCGCAGGGTGTCAGCGATGGCATGCTTTCGGTGCTGGCTGATGAAGCTGCCCAGCAGTGGACCAGCAAGTTTAACCCGCGCACCGTAGGGTATCAGGAACTGCTGGCTCTCTATCGCAGTGCTCTGTAATTTATTTGGTCAGATGTCTTACCATCATGATGGCGATGAGCACGAGTAGCCCGGCACAGAGTGGGAGCGCTACTCGTTTCGACAACTGAGCCGGTTTGCTTTCGGTCATCTGGGAACACATGAGAGTCACCGCAGCCACGAGTGACATCGTTCGCCCGGCGGCGGCGCCGATGCAGGCCAGCACGCCGACATTGATGGGATCAACGCCCTGTTTCATCGCCACATCCGCCAGCAGTGGATAGAGGCCCTGGGTAGCGCCAATGCCTGAGCCGCTCAGGAACGCCAGTAATGCGGGTAGAATCGTTGCCAGCGGTAATAAGAGTATCGGTAGATACTCAGCCAAGTGCCCAATGACATCGGCGATGCCCGACAGTTTGATGCCTTCACTGAAGCACTTGGCGATGATGATCAGCGAAATGATATGGGTGTAGCCGTAACCGGCTCCTTCAAAGAAGTGGCGAGCCACGCTGCCAGCCTTCCTGGGGACAGCGATGCAGGCCACCACGCAGCCACAGAGCATGGCCAAACCGATGAGCCGGGGACTGAACACGCTCGGCGGTTCTTTGGGAGCGATGAGCCAATGTTCGGGTAATGTAAAGACATTGAGCGGCGGCCCGAAGAGGAAGAGCAGTACGATGGGGACGATGGGGACAATAGCCGAAAACCAGTGAATCTTGATCTCCTCGGCTTTCATCGTCTGCTCGGTCTGGCGAAGTTCATGTCGATTCATCCAGAGGAACACCAGCATCGCTGCCGCCAGATGAAAGAAGATCACATCTCGAATGTAGGCTGGTAGTGTGATCGATTTAATATCCAGCCTGGTGGCAATGGAGACGAGTTCTGGTGCTCCTGGATTGAGAAGCTCGCCGCCAATGGATGCTCCCAGAAGCAGGGCAGCGCCGATGATGGCCCCTTGGAGACCAAGCGATCGCAAGAGAGGTATGAGGACGGTCCCTACCGCCAGCGAGGTGCTGGTCTGGCTGATGATGGTGATGTTCACCACGAAGCCAATCAGAATCGTTCCGGGGATGACGAGCCATTTGGCGTAAAGCAGCGGTCGGCTCAGGGCTTCGACCAAATGTTTGTCGCACTCAAAAGCCTTGAGGACATAGGCAAACCCCATCGCACTGCAGATGGGAATGATGGACGAGGCGTCGGCCAGCCCCTGGAAGAAGGTGACGATGATCTTATCGAATTGCAATGTGAGGCCGGCGAGGGCCAGGGATGCCAGCAGCAATATCAACCGAACTTCATAACCCTTGAACAGGGCGATGAGCGTCAAGACCAGGATGGCCAGTCCAGCCCCGGCTGTCCAGGTCATCGGTTAGCTCACTTTGGCATAATGCTCATGGAGCATTGTCATTTGATGGAAGAAGTCGTGATCTTCGACACCCATCGGGCCTTTGAAGAACGGGGCGAGGTAGTCGAGGACACCTGTCTCGTTCCGCCGCTGGGCGTAGAGGGCCAGGCGAGCCAGATCGATGACGAGCGGAGCGGCGAGGATCGAATCGCATCCCTGCCAGATGATCTGCATCACCATCTTGACGCCGAGGAAGCCCTGGAAGTGAATATGATTCCAAGCCGTCTTCCAGTCATCGAGGCTTTCGATGTACTCAATGGAGACGAGCGTCTGGGGCTTGTACCCGACGACGGAACTGATGACCTTGTCCTTGGTCTTCACCTTGGATTCTTTGTTTCGAGGATCGTTGAGAACGATGCCATCGCGGTTGCCGAAGATATTGTGACCGACCCAGGAGAGGAGCTTGAGGTTCCTCGCCAGGAACATGGGGGCGATAGCTGACTTGAGCAACGTTTCGCCGGTCTTGCCGTCCTGCCCGGCGATGATGCCCTTGTGCTGGGCCATCAGTTCTCGAAACGCCGGGAAGCTTGCCCCCAGCGACGGGGTGAAGTTCACGAAGGGATAGCCACCCTCAATGGCAGCCCAGGCATAAAGGCTGCTGGCAGGCAGTGGTGACGGTTCGCTCTTGTTGATCCAGGCCTGCTTCAGCTTGGCTAATGAATCGTGAACTTCGCCGAGCGGGGTAGGGGGCTCGGTGGAGGAGACATTGATCACCACCACCTGAGCCAGTTGGTGTTCTTTCTGGAACGCCTCGATATCGGACTTCAAACGCCTGATGGCATCTACAGGCGTTTCGTTCTTGGGAACGCTGTCCCAATCGTTGAGCTTCTGAATCGTCTCGCCACAGTTGATGAGCGTGCCGGGGCGAATGTTCTTCGCCATGCTTTCCAGTAACGGAGCACAGGCGGTCACCAGTTCGTGGCTGAAGATGCCCGAACGGTCCTGGAACTCTTTGACGGTATCCTGAAAGCGTCCACTTCGAATCTCGTGACCACCAATGACGATGTTGTTCAGAGCATCGAGCGGCAACAAACTCAGTGGCGGCTCAGCAGTCGTCAGGCCGGTTTGATCGATAAGCCCTTTTTGCAGTGCCGCCACGCCGAGTGCGACACAGGTGCCGACTCCTCCACAGGCGCCAATGAGCCAGATGCCGACACGAGACGATTGCGTTGCTGACATGCGGTTGTATGCCGTCGGGAAGGTTACAGGTGGGATCGATGCGGTTAGAGCTAGTCTCAGATCACTGTAGCGGAACTCGCCAAGAGTTCCGTCTGCGATGATGATCGGAAGTCTGGCGACTTCCGCTACAGTGAAATGAGAACGTAACCAATATCATCCTACAAAGCAGCGAGGATGAAAACAGAAGCTACTTGATAACGCCCAGTTCTTTGCCCACGCTGATGAAGGCGGCTAACGCCTGTGCCAGATGTTCGGGCTTGTGGGCAGCAGAGAGCTGCATTCGGATGCGCGCCTGTCCCATCGGCACCACAGGATAGCTGAAACCGATCACATAGATGCCCTTTTGCAGGAGCTTATCAGCCATCAAGCCGGCGAGCTTGGCGTCGCCCAGCATCACCGGGATGATTGGATGGCTGCCCGGCTTCAGAGTGAAGCCGGCCTTGGTGAGACCTTCTCTCATGAAGCTGGCGTTGCTGTGCAATCGCTTGCGTAACTCAGCACCGGTATCAATCAGTTCCAGCGCTTTCATCGACGCGACGGCGACGCTGGGGGGCATGGCATTGCTGAAGAGATAGGGGCGGGAGCGCTGGCGGAGCGTCTCGATCCAGGGCGAGAATGAAACGGTGAAACCACCCACGCCGCCGCTCAGGGTTTTGCCCAGCGTACTGGTGATCACATCGATGCGGTTCATCACTCCGAACACTTCGGGTGTGCCCCGGCCATTTTCACCCATGAAGCCGCTGGCATGGCACTCATCGACCATGACGACGGCTTTGTACTTGTCGGCCAGTTCGCAGATCTGGTCGAGCTTGGCCATGTCGCCATCCATGGAGAAGACTCCATCGGTAGCGATCATGCGAAAGCGTAAGTCCTGGGTGTTCTTGAGAGCAGTCTCCAGCTCCGCCATATCGCTGTGCTTGTAGCGGTGCCGCTGGGCTTTACACAGTCGAACGCCATCGATGATGCTGGCATGATTGAGCTCATCGCTGATGATGGCGTCCTGATCGTTCAAGAGGGTTTCAAAGAGGCCGCCGTTGGCATCGAAACACGAGTTGTAGGTGATGGAATCTTCTTTGCCGAAGAACTGGGCGATCTTCGATTCCAACTGTTTGTGCGGCGAAGCGGTGCCACAGATGAAGCGCACCGAGGCCATGCCGAAGCCGAACTGATCGAGACCCTGATGAGCGGCTTTGACGATCTCGGGATGGTTCGCCAGGCCGAGGTAGTTGTTGGCACAGAGGTTGATGACCGATTTGCCACCCACTTGAATGTCAGCACCCTGGGCACTGTCGATCACCCGTTCCTTCTTGAAGGTGCCGGCGCTGCGAATCTCGTCAAGTTGTTTGGCCAGGTGCTCGCTCAGTCGTGCATCGCTCATGATCGTGCTTCTCTTAGTGGTTCTTCAAGATGTTGGGCAACAGATACTCGCTGAAGGCCCGCTCGAAGTCGTACTTCGGCTGGAACTTCCAATCCTTCCGGGCAGCGGTGTCATCGACATCGGCGGGCCACGAATCGACGATGGATTGTCGACGTACATCAGGCTTGAAGGTGATGTCGGCGTTCGGGAAGGCAGCCACCACTCTGCTTCGGAACTCATCGGCTGAGGGGTTGAATGCTCCCAAGTTATATACCGGTTGGGTCAACTGCTTCGTCTCAGCCTCTGCTAATTGCAAAATGGCATCGACGCCATCGGGCATGGCCATGAAGGGGATGCGGGTATCGGGCCGGACGAAGCAGGCATAGAGTTTGTTACCGGCCCCGGCATGGATCATCTCCGGGGCGAAGTCGCTGGTGCCGCCGGTGGGCAGGGTGTGAGCGCTGATTAGTCCGGGGAAACGCAGCCCTCGGAAATCAACCAGGCCCCTCGATTCCTGAGCATCGAGCTGTCGGTAGTACTTCTGGTAGTAGGTGCCGAGCTTTTCGCAGTAGAGCTTGTTGATGCCGTACATGGTGCGTGGCTCGCACCATTCTGCCTCTTTGACTTTTCCAGCCTTGGTCTTGGTTTCGACCGAAGGGAAGCCATAGACAGCAATGCTGCTGGGGTAGATGAACCGGGTGGGCCTTCCTTGTTGACGAGCCTCACTGACAGCCAGTTCCAGCAAGTTGAGGGTGCCATCAACATTGACGACATGGGCCAGCTTGGGCATGCGCTCGGACTTGGTGGAGAGCAGGGCAGCCAGGTGGATGATGATGTCGAAATCGTAGTTGGCACCAAGGTTTTCCACAACGGAGCCATCGGTGATGTCACCCACGATGCTGCGGTAGCATTTCTTGCGGAGTGATTCGTCGGCGGTGTTGAGATCGAGCGCTACGATGCGATTGCCTGGGGATTCAGCCAGTCGATTGATCAGTCCATGCCCGATCTCCCCGTTGGCACCCGTGATCAAAACAGTTCGCATAGCAGCTGATCCATATTAGTGTTTCAGTGACGGCAGCTTCCGTTCGGCTCCCCCTCACCCCCACAACCCCTCTCCCTCCAGGGGAGAGGGGAGAAATGGATCTCCACAGGGGAGGCGTGATGGCACATCTGCTCAGCCGAGTCACTGACTATTATTTAGGAGTTGACAGCAAATAGGCGAATAGATCGGCGATTTCTTGAAGGGTGAGCTCGTCGATCAGCTTCTCGGGCATGGGGGAAACCGTCGAAGCGACCTGCGATTCGATCTCACTCTTCTTCAGGGTGATCTTCGTGCCGTCGAGTTGAAGAACGGTGACCGAATCGCCTTGGGGAGCAGCCAGGCCGGTGATGGTCTGGCCGTTCTCGGTGACGATCACCGTGCCACGGTATTGATCACTGATGACCTTAGAGGGATCGAGGATCGATTCGAGGATATCCGCCCGCTGGAAGCGGCTCTTGAGGGTAGTCAGGTCTGGCCCCAGGCCTTCGCCTTCGCTGCCGAACTTGTGGCACTTGATGCAGTTGGCCTTGGTGAAGACGAGCTTGCCACGGGCTACATCGCCATTGAGACCTTTCTCATCCTTTTCGAGGAAGTTCTTCAGCTCATCCATCTTCCATTTGGAACTAGCTGTGATGGCGCTGACATTGGGTAGTTGTGCTGCCTTGGGGAACTGCTGGCCGTACCAGCGCGACCAGCCTTTCAGTTCTGCTTGCAGGTCTTTGCCATCGGGGGAGAACTGCTGTTTCCTCCAGTGCTGGAGCAGCTTGATCGCCTGCATGCGGTCACGATCGGCGAGACGACTGACGCCCAGTAGAACATTCCGATAGGCGTCGGCGTCTTCAGGTTTGGGCTGGTACTTCGCCTTTTGCAAAGCAACGATGCTGTCTCGAAGCACCAACGGCGATGCTGACTTTAATCCCGAAAGATAGTAGGGCACATTGTCGGCGGATGCAGTCTTTGTCAAGGTTCGCAGGGTAGCATCGAGCAGCTCGGGATGCCGATCGGTCAATTGTCGTAGAGCCTTCTGCGCCTCGGACTGTTCACCATTCTTGCCCAACTGATCGACGAGGGCATCCCGAAGGTTGCGAGTCGCATCTTCCTTGGAGGTGGACAGGTTGTCAATCAGGCTGACCAGTTGCTGAGTCGAGAGGCGAGTATCTTTGCTGCGAAGCAGAACAGAGGCGACGAAAGGCCATTGGTCGATCTTGCTGAGCACCTTCGCACGATCATCCTGATTCAGAGCATTTGACCAATCAAAGAACATGTTCTCCATGAACGGAGTGAAGCTGTGACCGCCCGTCCAGCCTTTGGTTTGTTCGAACCAGGCCAGGACAGACTGTTTGAGGGCTTCCGGCCAGTCACGATGTAACAGACGGAGAACGTAGAAGTAGTAAATCTGCTGTTTGCGGTCCGTGGTGGATTTGGTCATCTGTTCGACCAGCTTCTTGGGAACCGGTAAGTTCGTCCATTCGACTCGATAGACATGAGACAGCAGGATGGCGAGTTCACGATTGACACGATCATCGCTGGAGGGAAACATCTCGAACCATTTCTGGATCGCCTTTTGAACGACGGGTTGCTTGCCATCGAGTTCGCTGTGGATGATCGCCATCTGCCAGGTGCGTAGCTGTTGCAGTTGCTCTTCTGGATTTGAAGTCTCTTTTAGCCGAGCTAGACGATCCAGCACAAGGTTCTTGTGCTGATCCATCTGATTGGTTTTGCACAGAGCGATGATTGCTTCCATGGCTTGAAGATCGGATGCAGCACTCAACTTGTCGATCCATTTGTTCGGGTCGATTCGCTGCAGCACCAGTCTTGCTGCGGTTCTGAGGAATTGATCTGGACTATCGAGCAACGGCCAAAGCATGTCGGGAGAGACTTCGTAGCCGAAGCGGATGATGTCCTCGCAGGCATGACGGGCCTTCATGGCATCGCCGCTCTTGAGGTTCTCCAGACACGACTCCAGGGCAGGGGGCTTCGTGTGAGGGTTCGTAAAGGTCCTACGAGACGAACTCCATGCAGCCAGTGGCTGCTCATGCCCTTGATCTGACTTCTGCTCCTGGCTCGCTCCCGTGTACTTGATTTTGTAGATGCCGCCTGCCGAACCTCGTCCGCCGAGGGCGAAGTAAAGGCAGCCATCGGGGCCGACTTCCAGATCGGTAACATTCAGCGGAGCGCCGACACAGAACTTCTCTGCTTCGCCTTTGAAGCTGGCGCCGTTTTGCTTGAGATGCACGGCCCAGATGACGCCAATCGACCAGTCAGCCATGAAGAAGGCCCCCTGATACTTCTTGGGAAACTGATAGTGCTCGTAGAAAGTCACACCTGTCGGCGAACCACGACCAGTTTCATAGAGAGGTTGAAGACTGTCGATGTAATAGTTCGGTGTGTTGGCCGCTCCCGTTCGCCAGACATAATCAGCACCCGGCGGCACATGGCACACTCGAACATGGCGATACCAGGGTAGCCCTTCGTCCCATTCCATATCGCTGTCGAAGGTAAAGAGTTCGCCATCGGAACGAAACGCGGCGTCAAAGTGATTGCGGAAGCCAGCAGCGACTTGACTGATGTTCTTGCCTTCGTGATCCATGCGCCAGATCGTACCACCAGGAGCGAGGATGTTGGCGGCGTGACCACGACCATCGTTCAAGCGTGGGATCAAGACATCCTCGGTAGTGTTCAGCTTACCCTGATCAGGGCCGAAGTGACCGGTGGGCCAGCGTTTGAGGGGGGAGTTGTCAGCCAGCTTGTCCGGCTGGGCCCAGGCATGGTTGCCGATGACGAGATAGAGCCAGTCATCGGGGCCGTGGATGATGGCGTGCGGCCCGTGCTCGCCCATGCCGCCCTTGAACTTGTGAATCAGTTCGACTTCATCTGTCTCGTCTTTGCCCTTGGTGTCTTTGGCTCGGTAGAGGCCAGTACCCTTGGGGCCATCGCCGACGACGAGCAGGGCGTCCCGCACCCAGCACAACCCCTGGGCGTTCTTGACCTGTTTGCAATAGGGCCGAATGTTCTGCATTACTCCGTCGCTGTTGGGATCGGTGCAGAGCAGCACCGGGCCACGCTCTTGAGAAACGAGCAGCCTGCCCTTGTTATCGAAGGTCATGTTGATGATCGAGAAGGGCAGCTTGTTATCAACCTTGGACATATTGGGGGTGGGAGGTATGACCGTTTCGACGACGAAGCCTTCAGGAACCGTGAACCGGCTCGAAGTGGGAGCGCTATCCCAGTTGATCTTGCCCCATGGCTTGGTGGTTCCATAACTTCCGATGACATGCACAGGATTCCAGGCACTGTCGTTGAAATCGATCTGTGTCCAATTCGCCGGAGGCTCCGTTGCGGTGGACTTCCAGCTTACATCGCTGTTGAAAGCCATTTTTGATTTGCCATTGGGAGTCACGGTCATGCGGGCCAGCAGACCGGCAGCAGAGGGGCTGGTATTGTTGGCAGCGACGGCAATGACATTCGTTCCATGCTTTGCCCATTTCTTGACATCGAATCGGTAGATTTGCCGCCAGGTATCGCCCGTTCCGACTTCGTGGCCATTGAACCAGACGGTGAACCCGTCGTCAGCGGTTACTTCGAGTAGAGCATCATCGACCGGGTTGGCAATCGGTCGATCGATCTGGAAGGTCTTGCGAAACCAGCGTGTCCCTGCGGGAAGCTGCATCGTCCCTTTCGCTTCAGGCGTCCAGATCGATGACAGCTCTGACTTGTCATCAGCGTTGGCAGTGTGATTCGTGGAAACCAGTAAGACTACACCGAACGCCATCAGCGTTAGCAACGCCGGCAGAGTGCGAACTCTCATCTTTGGGGAACCTTGCCTGGAGGGATCAAACGGAGGGTTGAATACTATCTACAGTTTAGTGTGTTCAACGGCAAAGGGTCAGTTTTCTCCTCTCCTTACTAAGGGGAGGTTGGGTGGGGTTAATATCACATGGAACTTACCCCCTCCAGCTCCCCCTTGGAAAGGGGGAGAGACTATCGAAAAAGAATGATGTTCCCCTACTCAATCGCAAGGCGGACAGTTGTATAATGAAGAAGTGAAAAGAGGTTTCGATATGGGTCAGGATATTGATCGCGCACTGGCAGGGTGGGAGTTCAAGCCTGGAATGATTCAGGCGCGGATGGTCACCTCCGGCGATGGTCGACAGGTCATTCAATTGCGGATTGACCTGGGCGTGCTGCAGATGGAGATCAAGGGCAGGCCCGATGGCACACGGCCCAGCGGGTTCCTGACATACCTGGATTACCTTCGAGACTTGATGCGGCGGCAGGGACTTGAATCAGACGAGCCGTTTACCATGACCGAAGATCAGTGCATCGAAGCTGACCGGGAGTTTGTGCAGTTCTATCATCGCCGGGTGGCGTTCCTGACCATGAACCAGTTTGATCGGGCCATCCGTGATGCTGATCACACGCTGGCCTTCATGGACTTTGTCAAAGCCAACGCCCCGCACCAGGATTATGTCACCGCTCACGAGCAGTATCGCCCGTTCGTGCTGTTCCACCGCACCGCTGCCCAGGTGGAATCCTCGCTGCTGAAAGAAACGCCCGAAACAGCTATCGACGCCATTCGGGACGGGCTGCAGCGCATCAAGGAAGTATTCATTGAATACGAACAGGACGAGCGGTATGACAAAGACCCGCTCGTCCGCGAATTGAAGAAGAAGTTGAAGCAGCTCCGCAAGGAACACAACGTCAAGTTGACGCTGAAGGAGCAACTGGCCAAGGCCATCGAAAAGGAAGATTACGAGGCGGCAGCCAGGCTTCGAGACGAAATGAAGAAACGCAGCGAGATGAAATCGTAGCGACTACTTCGCCATCGGCTTCCACAGGGGGCTGACCCGCTTAATCTTGGCGACGATGGCTTCCTTATCAGTCGGGTTCTTGGTCGCTGCCAGCTTGGTCTTCAGCTTGGCTACGGTGGCTCGGCGCTTGCGTTTACGCTTGAGTTCTGACTTGCGTTCAATGTGCGACATCTTGCATGCTCACTGGTAATGGGAATACGGTTACCACTTCATAGATATGAAACTGCTTGAAATGAGCAACATCGACGATGAAGCCGTATTACTCCTCCCCTTACCAAGGGGAGGTTGGGTGGGGTTTAACATTTCGAAGAAAACTACCCCCTCCGACTCCCCCTTGGAAAGGGGGAGAGAATGATACGATCAAGGTTTTTCGAATAATTCGAGCGATTCCTCGACATCCTGCACCAGCTTGGCGTCCTTAAGCCTGGTGCGGGCGATGAACTGCTTCGCCTCATCGCTGGGGCACTTGAGGGCAAACTTCACTACGGCGATCCGGGTGATGGGAGCCTCTGTGACCGGACTATCGAAGAGCTTGAAGATCCGTTCCTGTTGATCCCAGCACTTCCAGGTGCGTAATTGTCCGATGGCGAGGTCGATCATATCGGGCAGGTCGAGCATCTGATCGACGCAGGCAACGATCTGCTTGCGGTTGGCAGCGTTGTCCACTTCGTATTGAAAGCGGAGGAAGCGGAGGACGCCGTAGCGTTCGGAAAAGGTACGTTGCTTATCAGCAATAATCGTGCGGGCCAGGCTCCATACCTCGGACGCATCCTGCCTGAGAATGCCGGCCAGGATACCATCGAGTGCTCCGGAGTAGCGGGCATCGGGCGGCTTGAGGGCCAGATTCTTGAGCAGAGCGATGTCGTTGGCTTTCCCACAGGCACCAAGCAGATAGCTGTAGAGAGACAAACAATGATTGGGCGTCTTGGGGTCGAGCAGCCAGCGACGCAGCTTTTCTGGATCGAGTTGGCCGGCCAGCGCAGCCACGTCTTGATTGGTGGCAATCGCCCATTCCTTGTAAGCATCAGCGGCCAGCTCAGGCTCGGTATCCTGAAAATAATCGAAGACAAACTTGAGGCGTGCCTGACGTTCAGCCGGTGTGCCGTTGCCGGTGAGGGTCGGCATTTTCTGCACGTATTGAACCAGACGATCGGAGGAGCACACGATGCTTCGATAGGGATCGTACTGTCCCCCCGAGATATCAAGAAAGATGACGTACTTCACTCCGGGCACAGGCGGCACATAGCGAGGCAGGACAATCTTGCCGTTCTTGATGGTGTTGCGTTCACCATGTAGAACTGTTTCGACGCTGAACTCGCTGGTGCCCTTGATGCCATCCGGCCCCAGGCGAGCATCGGTGATTTTTCCGAAAACGACCAGCTTGGCAGCGTGGATTTCTTTGGTCAGGGGCGGTCCCTGATTCGTGCAGAAGTCGCATGCCCAGGAAAGGGCAGGGGAGCAGAAGCAGGCAGTGCCGAGAACCATCACCAACAGCCACTTCTTCATTCCAGCCTCCAGCCGATCACTTCGTTTTACTGGCGTCGGTTTCGTTTGCCTTTTCCAGGTCAAGGATCTCTTGAGCATCCTTGATCTTGTCGAGATTGACCTTCCTTACCGCTTCCACGAACTCTTTCGCAGCAGGATACATATCCTGCGGGACGGAGAGCATATATCGCAAGACGGCTCTTTGCACAAGGCCGCCAATATGGGTGTCTCGCTTGCTTTGTTCAAGGATCTTGCCAGTGAACTTCCACTGCTTCCACTTCCGCAGATCATCGATGGCCATGTCGGCAATGTCGCCCTGGCTGATGAACTGTTCCATCGCGGCGAGTAGTTCATCCTGGGGAATGTGCCCCATGTGGGTATCCCACAGGAATCGAATGGTTCGGAGCCCGGCATGACGCTTGGCGAAGTCGCTGCTGTTGCTCATGATCAGCGATTTGGTGTACTTCCAGCCATTGGTCTGATCAACGAGAATGTAGCCGGCCAGGATGCCATCAATACCGGAGATCAGGCTCTTGTCGGGGTCGTTGAGTAGATTGAGGAACACTTCGCCGTCTTCGCTTTTTCCGCAGAGACCCAGCATCAGGCCGAACAAACCGTAACGATAGATGGCAGTGTTAGGGTCTTTGAGCCAGGTTTGCAGCCGCTTACGCATCTCGGCATTGCCGTGATCTTTGACGAGCTTGACGACCTCGGCGTAGTCAGCTCTGGCGAACTCCTTGTAAGCATCGGAGGCAACTTCGCTGTCGAAGTGATCGAGATAGTTGAAGTAAAAGAGAAGCCTCTTGCTGACATTTTTTTCGTCAACCTTCATCGCTTCCTTAAGGTACTTGATTACCTCATCATTCTTTACAGTCATGGTGAGGTAGGTATCAGGCTGCTCGTTGCTGAGATCGCAGAAGACGAGCATCTTCTCAACGCCTGCCGCGGAGGACGGAATGTAACGTGGCAGAATCAGCGTCTTTCTGTTCTTGAGGAAGGGGTCGGTCTTGACCACTTCTTCAATGGTGAAGTCCGTCGTGCTGTATTCACGGCCTTCGGCGTCCCGCTTGATCTGGGGATTACTCGGAACGCCGTAGAGCACAAAGCGGGCCTGCTGCACTTCCTTGACCAGCGTCTGGCCCTGTACCGGACAGAAGGGACAGTATTCAACGGCAGATGCGTTCACCGCCCCGAATAATGCAACCAGTGCCACTATCATGCATTGCTTGAAAACACGCATGACGTCTCTCCTGTGTAACGAGTCGGGACGAGAATGAAGGCATTACTTGGCTTTGCTGGTATCCGCTTCGTTGGCCTTTTCGAGGTCGAGTATCTCCTGAGCATCTTTGATCTTGTCAGGATTGACCTTTCTTACCGCTTCCACGTAGGCCTTTGCCCCTGGATATTTATCGTGAGGCACCGAGAGCATATACCGCAGGACGGCCCGCTGCACCAGAGCGCCGATATGGGTATCCCGTTTGCTTTGTTCAAGGATTCTTGTCGGTGAACTTCCACTGCTTCCACTTCCGAAGATCGTCGATAGCCATGTCAGCGATGTCGCCCTGGCTGATGAACTGTTCCATCGTGGCAAGCAGTTCATCCTGAGGGATGTGTCCCATGTGGGTATCCCAGAGGAATCGAATAGTCCGCAATCCGGCATGGCGTTTGGAGAAGTCACTGCTGTTGCCCATGATCAATGACTTGGTGTACTTCCACCCATTGGTCTGATCGACCAGAATGTAGCCTGGCGTGATGCCATCAATGCCGGAGATCAAGCTCTTATCAGGATCGTTGAGAAGAGAGAGGAACACTTCCCCATCTTCGCTTTTGCCACAGAGGCCAAGCATCAGGCCAAACAAACCGTAACGATAGATAGCGGTGTTGGGGTCTTTGAGCCAGGTTTGTAGACGCTTGCGCATCTCAGCATCGCCGTAGTCTTTGACGAGCTTGACGACATCGGCATAGTCGGCCTTGGCAAATTCCTTGTAGGCATCAGATGCCACTTCGTTGTCGAAATGATCGAGATAGTTGAAGTAAAAACGGAGCCGTTTGCTGACATCCTTTTCGTCGACCTTCATCGCTTCTTTGAGGTACTTGACCACAGCCACATCTTTGACGGACATCATGAGGTAGGTATCAGGCTGTTCGTTACTGAGGTCACAGAAGACGAGCATTTTCTCATCGCCCGCTGGTGAGAGCGGAATGTAGCGGGGCAGGGTGAGCGTCTTCTTGTTCTTGAGGAACGGATCAGTCTTGACGACTTCTTCTATGGTGAAGTCGGTGGTGCTGAACTCGCGTCCCTCGGCATCCCGTTTGATCTGGGGATTGCTGGGCACTCCATAGAGTACAAAACGGGCCTGCTGAACTTCCTTGACCAGCGTCTGGCCTTGCATCGCTCCGCAGAAGGGGCAAATGCAGGCAGCCAGTGCATCTGCCGGCAGAATCATGGAGGAGAAACACGCGAACAACCAGACTGCGGTTCGGCAGGCTCGAAGCATGAGATGACCCTCTAGCCCCTGCGGGCTTCAACATTACTTATTCTATACAGCAACTATTGTCCCAAATCAGTTGAGATAAGGGAAGGGGGGAACTTTAGCGGGCTCGATTAGACTGACTTTCATAAATGCCTGGGTCTTCCCCTCAGGTGTTTCCCCGAACTTCAATCGGCCCTGTATTTTTACCCATTTCGTCGTGGTACTTGCCCCTTTATTCAACAAAGAAGCGGGTATAGGCTTCTTGGTCACGCACACTAGCATGGCAGGACGAGCATCGGTCAGGCAACAGGCCATACGCAACCTCACGATTCGGAACACTGAAATGGTACCCGTTTCTTCCAGGTCAAACATGCCTTCCATTTCCACTCGACCGTAGCTGGAATATTGCTGCTGTAAAGCAGGATCTTTGAGCGCCTTTTCGAGTTGCCCCAGATCGATGACCACAGGCTTCTCATTCCTCGCCTCGCCATCAACTTCATCGATCATGCCTTGCAGACCGGACGCAATCGAGGTGCTGAAGCTGACCGACGGGAATACTTCTCCAGGCACAGTGAAAGTGCCCAGCATCAGCCAGGCCATCTGCTCATTCGTCACGGGTCTTTTCTGTTCCTTGACCGACTTTTCATAGAGGTGCTTTTCGAAATTCTCGATCATGCGGGTATCGGGCAGTCCCATCACGATGAGAATCAGTGGGATGAGCAACGGGACATATCGTATCGGATTCCAGTTGTGATCATGGTCGTGGTCACAGCAGTCATGAGCTTCGCCTTGTTTGTGCTCGTGATGGTGATGATCGCAGCCTTCATGGTGGTCATGGTCGTGCGAGTGGTCGTGACCACAGTCCTTATGATCATGGTCGTGATCGTGGTCATGCTCATGGCTGTGATGGTGTCCATCGCCGGTAGTTTTGAAGTTGAACAAGAGGAAGAAAAAGAGGACGATCAGAATGATGCCGCCCAGGAAGATCACGTACTGAATCCAGCCCGTGACCAGCGACAAGATACTCCGGTCGTCGCCGTTCCATCCCAGGAAATTGGAGACGAACAGCCAAATCATGACGACACCATAGGCTCCGGTCATGACGAGGGTAAACAGGCGTTCCATGAATTGACTGTTGCGTTGCATCAACGATCTCCCTTAGCGCATCAACTCGCGGATGTATCGGTCGAGGTAATAGGTGGACATGCTCAAGGTGAAAATGATCACCCAGAGCAGAATGACGATGGTGACAATCAACTTCGTTTTGAAGACCCGAGTGAACATCAGCAGCAGCTTGAGATCAAACATCGGACCCAGCACCAGGAAGCCGAGCTTTCCGGACAAAGGCACCTTGAGCATGTTGGCTGCTACGAAGGCGTCCGCTTCACTGCACAAGCAGAGCAGGACAGCGATAGCCATCATGGTGAGCGCTGCAGTCCAGGGGTTCTCAAAGAGGAACGCCACTCTGCTGACCAGTTCGAACGTCTGGAGGAAGGCGGCCAGCATGGCGCCGAGGATGAGGAAGCAAGTGATGTCTATGAAGTCGTGCAAGGCGACCTGGGCGATGTTGGCTACTCGCTGCGTCCAGGGCCGTTTGGCTTCCGCCGCTTCTTCTTCGACGACTTCCAAAGAGACGGTCTTGATAGGCACTTTGATGAGATCATTCACCCCGTTGGCCGCCATCCGATTGACAATCGTTCCGATGATAAAGCCAGTGATGAACGACAACCCACAGCGCAATGCCACCATCTGAAAGCTGGTGACTCCGTCGATGTTGGATCGATCGCCCGAGAACGCCGCCCAGGTGGAAGCAATGACCACGGGATTAATCACCGGGGCACAAAGCATGTAGGCTACGGCACATCCCAGGGGCAACCCTTTGCCCAGCAGCCTGCGCATCACGGGAACGATGCCACATTCACACATGGGAAAGATCAAACCCAGCAATGCGCTGCCGGCGATGGCGAGGTAACGATTCTTGGGAATCATCTTCGCAAACATGGCTTGAGGCAGAAGTTCCTCAAGGATACCGGAGATCAACGCGCCGATAATGACGAAAGGAAGCGCTTCATAGACTATGCTCTGAAACGACACGACAAACTGGTCGATTCCACTGAGAGCGGCAAACATGGTCATTGTCGTATGCATAGTCGGTTATCTGCGAATGAAACGTGAACGGTAAGGTAGATGATAGCAGGCATGGTCACATTAACTATGCCCGGCCCAGGCGCTAAGCATTCGTGGCTGAGACCGCCCTCCTGCCACGAAGCACCGGGCCAAGAAGCATGGAGAAGAAGAAGCAGAGTGTGCCGATGACGACAATCACCCCGCCACTGGCTAAAGGCAGGCTCTTGCCGCTAATGACAGGCTGCCAGGTTGCGCTGAGGAGAAACCCGCCGAGCCCGGCGATCATGGATGTCAGAAGCGATAGCCAGAAGAACTGCCGGAGGGTGCGTGACATATTCCCGGCGGTTGCCGCAGGCAGGATGAGAAAGCGCATTGATCAGGAGCATCCCACCACTTTGAGGCAGGCATTGACCGTCATCGCCAGGAAGATGATGAAGAGATAGTTGCCCAGTTGAACGGAGATGCGACGTGAACGAGCCAGGCTGCTGTTGAAACTGGACAAGACCATGCTGTTGTAGCGAGAGGTCAAAAAGAGCAGGGTGAGCACCAACAAGATGAGCAGATAGACAATCTGCTGGCTCGTCGTGGCCATCGGGTCGCCGAAGAGAAAGGTCTCCGGGTTCTGTGAACCGCGTCCGCCACCGCCGATTCTGGTAACTGCGGTCAACAGGATGGCACCCAGCCCCATGGCTCCCGCAAAGAACACGCCGATGATGGTATCGTTGGCCAGCACCGTTTTCTGTTTGACGTAGGCAATGCCGCACCCGGTCACGATACCGAAGATGACCATCACGGGAACGATCATGTCGTCGCTGGAAAGCCACCCGGCAATGTTCATCAAGATGCCGAGGGCGACGCCGGCGAAAGCAAAGTGGGCCAGGGCATCGCTGAAGAAGGCCATCCGGTTGCTAAGCACCAGCGAACTGATCGCACCGCAGATCAAGCTGACGAGCACGACACTGATAAAGCCTAGCAACATCTGTTTGTTGCCAAACAGACTTCCGGGGGAAAACCACGCCTTAAGGTCGGAGAGTTTTTCATCGAGCCATTGGGCAGGGACCGAATACCATGGATAAAGCTCTTGTATCTCTTTGGCGGTCTTGCCATCAGATTCGAGAACAACCCGAACTAAAGTGCCCCTGGGCTGTTGTGAAAGGTCGGTGAGGAATTGGCCCTCTAACCCTGTTCTACATCGAAGCGCTGGGGGCACAACTATGGTTCTGAAGTCTCCGGTAGCATTATCTTTCAAAATGAACTGGCTCTGGGCACCATATTCCTCTTGAATCGTGCCGACGATCTCCTGCGAATAGGCCAAGCCATTGCAGAGCAGCATCCAAAGAATTGATGCCAGCGGGATCCATCGCATCATGTTGAACTATCGACTCCGACGAAGCCTATGGAATAGATACGAGTGGCAAAGGGATTCAGTTCGATTCTCAACCGGGCAGGACAGGTGGCTGCGGCCAACGCAAGAGTTCGCTGTGGATGGCCAGGGTCAAATAAGTACAAATGAGAGCCAGGAGACTCGTCAGGATGAGAATCCAAATGGAACGTCTCCAGAGCTTGCGGCGAAGAGCATCTTCGACGACCGGTTCGTCTCCGTTATCCTGATTCTGAACACCTTGGAACGCCAGTACGACACAGGTTTTCTGGAGGGCTTGGAGGATGCCTAGATAGCCAACAAAGAACGGGATGAAGACGAGCATCCGCAGAAAATCAGACACATCCTGCCAGATGAAGATGATGGCGAGAATGACGCCGACGTTGAGTCCGAGATAGCCCAGCAGACGACGCTTGCGAATCTCTTTCGGCCCCAGGTTCTGACAAGCGACGACAGTATCGTTCATGCAGTAATCCCCGGAAAACGCCAGATAGAATGCAACATAATGATGATTATCGGACGTTGGCAGTAAACGACTCTTGGCGGACTTTCGGTCTGATAATCGATGTTATGTTGCATCCTCTTTGACACGATCAAAGACACCCATCTGGCGGAACTTGGCGTAGCGACCATCGAGCAGCTTCTTCGTCGGCAGACGCTTCAGTTCTCGCAGGTGCTTGATGAGCTGAGTCTTCAAGGTGTTAGCCATGTCACGAGGATCCCGGTGAGCGCCGCCGAGCGGTTCGGGTATGACCTCGTCTATCACTTTCAGTTGCTTGAGATGCTTGGCGGTCAGCTTGAGCGCCTCGGCTGCACGGGACTTGGTTTCCTCGGTCGCCGTCTTCCACAGGATGCCGGCACAGCCTTCGGGGCTGATGACCGAGTAATAGGCAAACTCCAGGAGACAGACACGGTCGCCAATGCCAATCCCCAAGGCTCCGCCGGAGCCGCCTTCGCCGATGACCACACAGACGATGGGCGTCGGGATGCGGGACATCTCCAGAAGGTTGGCTGCGATCAACTGGGCCTGGCCTCGTTCCTCGGCCCCGATACCCGGATAGGCTCCGGGGGTATCGATCAGGCAAATAATGGGCAGGCCGAACTTGGCCGCGAACTTCATCCGAACCAGGGCCTTGCGGTACCCCTCAGGATGAGCACAGCCATAGAAGCATTCAGTCCGTTCCTGAAGGTTCCGGCCCTTGTGATGCCCGATGAGCATCACTTTCATGTCGTCGAGCCGAGCCAGGCCGGTTCGGAGCGAGCGATCATCGCCGATGGCCTTGTCGCCATGCAGTTCGGTGAAGTCGTCAAAGATCAGGTTAACGTAGTCGAGGAACTGGGGCCGTTCGACGTGCCGGGAGACGAGGACCGATTGCCAGGGCGTCAGGTTGGCGAACTTCTTCTTCTTGAGGCTGACGATCTCTTTCTGGATGGCTCTCAGCTCGTTAGCCTTCTCTTTCCCCTTCTCGGTCTCGATCTTGCGCAGGGAGGCTTCCAGTTCGGCAATGTCTTTTTCAAAAGGCAGATAGCTGGCCATAAGTTACGCTTAAGCCGGTCGCTCAAGCTTGTCTCCTATGAATACACGGGTAGTACGAAGTTTGGATAACAGCTCATGCATATTCCGCGGGCGTTCTTTCCTATCCTTCGCCAGGCAGAGGTTGCAGAGTTGTGAAAACTCCTCGGTGATCTCAGGGTTATTCACATGCAGCAAAGCCGGCCTATCCTTAAGGTGCTTGCTCAACAGATCATTGGGAGTACTACCCACAAACGGCGGTCGCCCCCAGACGATCTCAAACATGGTCGCGCCATAACTGTAAATATCAGCCCTCTCGTCCAATGGTTTGTTGAGAATCTGCTCCGGTGACATGTAGCTTCGGGTACCGGCGGTGGTTCCCTTTTTGCGTCCTCCGGTAAACCAGCCAAACAGACCTCCCCCGCCCCTTTCAACACGCCTGGCTAGGGCAAAGTCGATCAATTTGATTTCGCCCGAACTGTTCAGCAGGATGTTATCAGGCTTGATATCTCGATGAATCCAGCCTCGATCATGCATGTGAGCGATGCCGGCAGCCGCTTGAATGAGAATGGAGTGACATCTTTCACGTATGATCGGATGCTTCCTCATGAGACGGAACTTCACATTGCCGCCCGGGAAGTACTCCATGATCAAATACTGAGTATCTTTTTCTTTATCCAACTTGATCATCTTGATGACGTTAGGATGGCTCATGGGTAGGCCGACCTTGGCCTCATGCTCAAGCATTTTTCGATGAGTCTTGTCCTTGGTAAACTCAGGGAGCAGGAGTTTCATGGCAAAGTGGCGACCCGATCCCGGTTCGTTGACTTCCCAGACCTGGCTGGTCTGCCCCGTCGTCATGTGTTTCATGAGACGATAGCCGCCGATAGTTTGCTCTGAGGCCATAATGTCGTTCTGAAGGAACGTAAGAGCCTGAACAAGGGTAAGCATCACTTGTTCAGCATGGGATAGATCATGTCAAAGTGCTTAATTGGTAACAGTTTACGCAACTTTGCCGGTTTTGCCAAGATTGATCAATAGACACGAAAAGAGGGCAAACAGCAAAAATTCCCCTCTCCCTCTCGGGGAGAGGGTTAGGGTGAGGGGTATCCCTCTTGTGGCGAAGCCCATCATATTGTGATCATCTACAAACATCACGAAGGGCTACGCCTCAAGTGGAATCCCCTCCCCCCTGCCCCTCTCCCCAGTGGGGAGAGGGGAGAATGTGTTAGTAAGCCTCGACGGTCCGGGCTTCGTTGCCGTCCTCAAGGCGAGCCTTCAGACGGTTACGAGCGACGTGCAGACGACGCTTGATGGTCCCTTCGGGAGTAGCGAGCTCTTCGCTGATCTCACGAATCGACTGGCCACGCAGGTAGAAAGCCGTCAGCGTCTCGCGGTCGAGACGGTTCAGACGAGCCAGCCCCTTACGGACGGTCACCCGGGCCTCCTTCTTCATCAGCGATTCCAGAGGAGAATGAGTCAGCGTAGCCTGGTTCTCCAGGACGCCGTCCTCCACCTGGTTCACCCGACGACGAGTCAGCCGGTTGAGGGCCAGTCGGACGCAGATCTGGCGGATCCAGCCGATGAAGGCAGCAGGCTCACGCAGCTGATCGAGCTTGGTCCAGGCCCGGACGAAGGTTTCGTGGGCCAGTTCCTGCGCAGCCCCGCCATCACGCAGCTTCTCCAGGGCGGTAGCGTAGACCAGAGGCTGGCACTCGCGCACCAGCTCGCTGAACGCAGCCCGATCCCCCAGCTGAGCGAGAGTCACGTTACGAACGATCAAATCAGTGTTCATGGCATACCCTTCTGTCCGGGCAGCTTGCAGAAGGTATGAGGGCAATCGATGCCTGTGGAGAAGCATCAAAGTGGCCTCACAGCTCTGGGCTGCGGTCCATCACAAATACGTTGATGTGCTGGTTGCTGCGGTGCAATGAAAGGCGAACGGAGTCGCTTCATCGCAGATGAATCTTCGAGAGGGTCCTTAGGCCAAACTGGCCTAACCTTACGCTAAAGCGAGGGCTTTGAGCGTCTGGTTTTTCTGGCTGGGCTTCACCATCATGGTTCGGCGGGTTCCAGCCATCCTCGAATCTTCACCCGGCTGCCAGCTATCTTGCGTTGGCATCGAATCGCAAGGTTGGCCGTTGCCTCTGACTTCACTTGCGCCGGTTATCGCGGCAGCATGTGAACGAAACAACGAATACCCTGCCTCGACGCTGCAAAACACTGGCAAATGCAGCTGGGACAGATAGGATGTGCGCGCAAGGCGACCCATGCCAAACTTCCGTCCACGAACTGCATTGCGGCCGGCAGCGGCACAACGAATAGCAGCGGTGGTAATGGAAGTCTTCATGTGTCTAACCTCCTGCAAAAAGGAGACGGTGTCTCCAAACGAAACAGACCAGGCACCAGCCTGATCACTCAAACTCTGCAACAGCATTATACTGCAAAGCAGATACGATATCTGCGCAGATGAGCTAATGGTAGAGATGCACAATATCGTCAAATAGTTCGGGCACTTTCTTTATTTTCTAACGCATTGGTCGTAACATACCTTCTGTAAAGACCTTACGGCGACGATATTCTTTCGCTTCGATGGTAACCCGTATCGTTCCCCTCAGGAATCACACGAGGAATTCACGTGAAATTGGCCTTCAGCAGCAACGCCTACCTCAATTTCAGCTTCGCCGAGGCGTGCCGACGGATCAAGCATGCAGGATACACCGGCATTGAAATCATGGCTGATGTTCCCCATGCCTGGCCTGCCTACCTGCTTCCGGAGCAGAAAAAGGCCATCCGCCAGCAGATCGATGATAACGGTTTGCAAATCAGCAACGTCAATGCCTTCATGATGAATGCCATCAATGATCATCGCCAGAAGTATTGGCATCCCTCGTGGATCGAGCCTTATCAGCCTTATCGCCAGGTGCGGATCGATCATACCCGGCGGGCGTTGGATATGGCCAAGGAGTTGGGTGCTCCGTGCATCACGACCGAACCGGGCGGGCCGCTCGAACCGGGGCAGTCGTGGGAGGATGGTCTAGAGATATTCTGCGAAAGCCTGCGTTCTGTCGCTGATCATGCCCAAGCCATTGGCATACCCCTGCTGGTTGAACCGGAGCCAGGGTTGTTGATCGAGACGACTACCCAGTACGAACGCTTTGCCAAGGTGTTTAATCACCCCGGCATCGGGCTGAACTTCGATATCGGCCACATGTACTGTGTCGGCGAAGACCCTGCCATGTCGGTCGTGCAGTTAGCCAAGCACATTCGGCATGTGCATCTGGAAGATATCGCAGCGGATCGAGTGCATCATCATCTGGTGCCCGGCCAGGGGGCGATTCAGTTCGCACCCATCATCAAGGCGCTACGGGACATCAACTATCAGGGTTGGGTGACGATTGAACTCTATCCGTGCATCGAAAATCCTGATGCAGCGGCGAAGGCTGCTCACAAGATGATTGCACCGCTGCTTGGGTAGTCAGGCTCTCCCCCTTTCCAAGGGGGAGTTGGAGGGGGTAATTTCTCCGTAAGAATTAACCCCACCCAACCTCCCCTTGGTAAGGGGAGGAGTAGCAGGAACTACTTCCGACTGAAGCAACTCCAGCCCTTCATGCCCCGGTAGATGAGCACGCCGCCGACACCAGCCATGATACAATCGATCACCAGGATGGAGAGCACCTGCCCCGGGTCTTTCATCAAACCGAAGATAGAACTGCCGATCGCCAGGGTGACGAAGGCGACGCCCATCAGGGTGATCCAGAGATAGGCGCGGACATTCAGATCTGCTCGACGACGAATGATCTCGGTCGCCGATTCCCGCGACATGCCCCATTCCATGCAGGTAAGCGTGGTGGAATTGCGGCCCTTTCCTTCCATCAACATCACGATGGGACTACAACTGCGCGGGCATTCACGCTGGGTCTGATTGATCAGAGTCCACTCGCCCCAGAACTTCCAGTTCTTCCAGGACCACAACGTCACCAGGACCGGGATGGCGATGAAGAAGCCGAGCACCACACCCAGCCAGCCATAGAGTTCATGGAACATGAAGGTGGCCACCGCAGCCGTTGTCAAAACCGCTCCGGCACAAAGAGCCACACTGAGAAGCAACCACTCGATGGACCAGTACGTGGCGCTGTCAGTAAAGACATCAACGATAGTCGAGGCGAAGTATTCATCCATACCACGGCTGGATAACTGCTCGATGGCATTCTGACGGCCCATTTTGCCGGTACGGATGCCACGCAGCACATCACGCACCCTGCCTACGGCAATATGACGCTGTTGATTTAACTGCTGAACAAAGCTCGACGCCTCGTTGGCGGAAAAGCCTGCTTCACGGAGACGAGCCGAAGCCCGTGCCTGGCCGGAAGGTGAATCGTCCAGCACGCGCTGGGCGTCTCGTAGCAGTTTTCTGGTGGTCTCAACCTGTTCTACCATCTCCGTGACGGCAGCGTGAGCCTCTTCGTGGTTCCAGCCGTACCGTACCAACCGAATCACCGCGCCCACTTTATCGAGCGAACCATTCATCAGTTCCTGACCTACATCCTGCAGGTGGTCTGAATAGTTTTCGGGCAATCCATCGTACATGGTGTATGCGTCCTGACTGACCTACGACGATATGGCGGGCTACTTACAGTATGATACGTGACAAAGTGAATGAATAAAAGGCCGATCAACCACAAATCAGACTGAAGGCTTCCCCGGATCCATGTGGATGCATTCTCCTCGAAGAAGAATATCCTGCCCCACCAGTTCACAAGTCACATCGTCCAACTGGCTCGTAGGCGAGATGCTGTTGACGCCGATTCCTGACAGCGGGCTCTTGGCTGAAGAGTTCCCTATCCACTTCGGAGCGATGAAGGCCCATACCTCATCGACCACTTTAGCGTCGAAGAATGCCCCCAGAACAGCCGCCCCGCCTTCGACGAGGAGATTGGTCATTCTTCGCCTGCCCAGTTCCTTCAGGAGCTGTTGGATCGACTCTGTTCTGCTGGCAGCATCGATCCGCAGGCATTCACAACCTGCTCCACTCAGTTCTGCGAGACGTTTATCGTCATTCGATGCATGAACTAACAGTACCGGCGCCTGACGGGCAGACTTGACCAGCTGTGAAGTTATTGGGGTTTTAAGATGAGTGTCCAGCACGATGCGGGTGGCGACTCGGGGGCCGGGCGGTCTGGTGGTCAGAAGTGGGTCGTCAGCCAGCACTGTTCCGATGCCCACGAGGATGCCATCCACCCTGCCCCGCAGTTCGTGGACCATACGCCGGCTCTCTTCGCCGCTGATCCATTTCGATTCCCCACTGGCGGTGGCAATCTTGCCATCCAGTGTCATAGCCCACTTGGCGATGACGTACGGGAGGCCGGTGCGAACCAACTTGTAATAGGGGGCGTTCAGTTGCTCTGCTTCATGCCGCATCACGTCGATCCTGATCTGAATGCCGGCGCTCGCCAAGGTACTGAATCCACTTCCAGCTACCTGAGGGAAGGGATCCGAGCCGGCTGCTACTACTTCCTTGATGCCCGCTTGAATGATGGCATCAGTACAGGGCGGGGTTTTCCCATGATGGCAGCAGGGCTCTAACGTGACATAGAGCGTGGCCCCATGCGCCAGCTCACCCGCTTGCTGTAAGGCAAATACTTCCGCGTGCGGGCCGCCATAGGCTTGATGATACCCCTTGCCGACAATCTTGCCGTCACGAACGATAACAGCCCCGACCATGGGGTTAGGCTCTACCCTCCCCTGCCCTTGTTTGGCCAGTTCCAGCGCCTTGGCCATCATGGTATGATCGAGGTCCAGCGACATCATTCCTTCCCTACCTGGAGAAGTATCTTTCCCTGACGACCGGGAGTTTCAGCCGCCACGATCGCTTCCTTAAATTTTTCGATGGGGTAAACCTCGGCGACCTCAGCTGTGAGTACGTTCTCCTGCATGAGTCTGCCGATTTCTTTCAGGAGACTGAGCAACTGTAGACTGCTTTTGGCTGCTGACCATTTCTGCAAGGCAAACGCTTCGATCTTGATGCCGTTGCCGATGATGTGCCGGTTAGTGAACTCACCCGGTGACATATCAAGCGAACCATAGAGTTGAACATGGCCACCTTCACCCAGACACTCAATCACTTGAGAAACGGCGGGGCCACCCACAGCGTCCATGGCGTAGCGAACGCCCTGCCCTTTGGTAATCTCCTTCACTCGGGCTACGACATCCTCTTTGGAGGCATCAATAATCTCATCAGCGCCCAGTTTCTTGATGGTGGCTGCGGTCTCTGCCCTACGGACGATGTTGATGGTTTTGAAGCCCAGCTTCTTGCCCAGTTTGATGACCATCTTCCCCAACGAAGAGCCGGCAGCAGTCTGCAGCAGCCAGGCCCCTTCGGGTACTTTGAGTTCGTACTTGGTCATGATCAAGGCTGTTGCGGGGTTCACGAAGTACCCAGCCGCATCGTGATCGCTCACGCCTTCAGGAACAGGGAACAGCCGATAGGCTGGCAGTACGACCTGCTCTTGCCAGTTGCCGGTGAACTGATTGAGCACCACGACCTTGCGGCCAGGGCCAATGCCACGGAAGAGTTTGCTGAAGGGGGCATTCGATTCTTCGATAACCCCTACGCCTTCAAACCCTGGACAAGCTGGGTAACCAGGCATCTCACCATATAGCCCTCTGACTGTGCAGCAAGTCCGACGGGTTGATGGGGGAGAGCAACATCCGGACTCTTGCCTGACCCGATTTCATGGGCGATGGTTGTACCTCGCGCAGCTTGAGCACTACTGCCGGCTCACCGTGATGATCAAACTGAAGAGCACGCATGGGAGATTTTCCTGGCATCACTGTAGCGGAACTCCCAAGAGTTCCGTCTGAGATCATGCACGGGAGTCTCGCGACTTCCGCTACAGTGAAATGAGAACGGACTAGAATGAGCGGTACATCGTCCTGACTCCATTCGGTCACCACGATATTCTTACGATTTACCCCCTTTTGGAGTGATCCATGTTTGCGATTTTCCTGGCACCCTTGCTGGTGGTGCTGACCGGATATCCGGCTGACGCGATTGATTTGGGCGGCCTCAAGTCCACGCCCCCTGCCGATTGGAAAGAAGGCCGTGTGACCAGCACGATGCAGTACAAGACCTTTACCCTGCCCAAGGCTGAGGGCGATACCGATCCCACCACCTTAACTATCTTTCAATTCGGAAAGGGCGTGGGTGGCCTGGAGGCTAACCTGACGCGCTGGAAAGGCATGATTGATCCCGGTGCAGGCAAGAAGATCGACGACGTAGCCAAGATTGAGAACACGGAAATCAGCAAGATCAAAGTCACCAGCTTTGATGCCACAGGCACTTATCTGTTCAAGCCCAACATGAGCGACCCCAGCAATGTGGTTCGTAAAGAGAACTTCCGCCTGATCAATGTCTACTTCCCCACCGAAGATACGGTCTATACCTTGCGACTGGTCGGGCCCGCCAAGAGTGTCGCCGCTGCCGAGAAAGGGTTCAAGGAGTGGCTGAAGAACTTCAAATAAGTGATTTCGACTATCACTTGCCTCCCGAACTCATTGCTCAAGAGCCGAGCGTCCGCCGAGAGGACGCCCGGCTTCTTGTGGTGAATCGGGCCTCTCAATCCATTGCTCATCATCACATCTATGATTTGCCTCAATTGCTACGTGCAGGCGATCTGCTGATCTTTAACAACACCAAAGTATTGCCCGCCCGGTTGTTTGGCATTCGCTCCAAGACGGGAGGCAAATGGGAAGGCCTCTTTCTTCGAGAGAGGTTTGATCTTGCTGAGAACCCCTGGGAACTTATGTCGCAGACCCGTGGCTATCTTCAGCCCGGCGAGTGGATCGACTTGCTGGATCGAGAAGAGAACCTGAGCAAGTATCGGTTGCAAGTTGCTGGTCGCACCCAGGAGAGACAACTCCTTGTCCATGTTCAACCGAACATCACTCCGGTTGAACTGCTTGAAAGTATCGGCCACGTTCCGCTGCCTCATTACATACGGCATGGCGTCGATAACCCAACGGATAGACAGCGTTACCAGACTGTCTTCGCTGCACAACCGGGTTCAGTGGCGGCACCGACGGCGGGACTGCATTTCACGCCAGAGCTGCTTCTTCAACTCAAACAGCAAGGCATCCAGCAAACACAAGTCACCCTTCATGTCGGGGTGGGAACCTTTGCTCCGATTAAGGTCAATAACCTGTCCGAACATCGGATGCATGAAGAATGGTGCCAGGTTTCTCAGGAAGCTGTGACAGCGATACAGCAAGTACAAGGAAGGCGGATTGCGGTGGGAACTACCAGTGTTCGCACCTTAGAATCGGCTGTCCTTCATCAGGAGGATCGACAGCTTCGGCCCTGGTCGGGCCATACCGACCTCTTCATTCGTCCGGGGTTTCCCTTTCGTTCCATAGATGCTCTGCTGACGAACTTCCACTTGCCGCGCAGCACGTTACTTGTGCTGATCTCTGCCCTGGCTGGTAGAGAACTGATCATGAGGGCTTATCAAGAGGCGATTCAGCTACGGTATCGTTTCTTTAGTTATGGTGATGCCATGCTGATACTGTAATCGGATTATTTTTCTCCTCCCCTTACTAAGGGGAGGTTGGGTGGGATTTAATGTAGCAGGGAAACTACCCCCTCCAACTCCCCCTTGGAAAGGGGGAGAGTAAGAAAATGACCCACTGCCTAACGGGCCTGTGTATTCCCATAGCCTTACCCGAAGTGTAAGATCAACTTCATAACCCGCCTGATTCAGTTCAACCCACCTGAAGCAAACATGCAAACCTCACGACGCACCTGGCTTTCTACTCTTTCGACTGCCGCAGTAGCTACGACAGTTCCCGCACTTTGCGCCGCTACTCGTCCTCTCGCCGAACCGTTCAAATATTGCTTGAATACAGCGACGATCCGTGGCCAGAAATTGTCGCTCGAACAGGAAATCGATGTGGCAGGCAAGGCTGGCTACCACGCCATCGAGCCATGGATCGAGAAACTTGAAGCCTATAGCAAATCGGGCAAGAAACTCAGTGAGCTGACCAAACGATTGCAGGACAACGGCCTCATCGTCGAGAGTGCCATCGGCTTTCCTGCATGGGTCGTCGATGACCCTACCCAGCGAAAGAAAGGGTTGGAAGACGCAAAACGGGCAATGGATCTCGTCAAACAACTGGGTGGCAAACGGTTGGCTTCACCTCCCGTCGGAGCCACTGACGCCAAGGCTAACATTGATCTACGGCAGGCTGCGGACCGCTATCGTGAGCTTCTGGAACTGGGCGACCGTATGGAGGTTGTGCCCCAGGTCGAGATCTGGGGCTTCTCCAAAACATTGTCGAAGCTGGGCGAAGGGGCACTGGTCGCCATCGAAACCGGCCACCCGAAAGCCTGCGTGCTGGCTGACGTCTATCACCTCTACAAAGGCGGGTCAGGCTTCGCCGGGCTGAAACTCCTCAGTGCCGCCGGGCTACAAGTATTTCACATGAACGATTATCCAAACATGCCGCGAGAAAAGATCAACGACAAAGATCGTGTTTACCCCGGCGATGGCGTTGCGCCTCTCAAGGAAATCCTGAAGGGCCTGCACGACCTGGGCTTCCGAGGTGTTCTCTCACTCGAATTGTTCAACCAGGAATATTATAAACAGGATGCTCTTGAGGTAGCTAATACGGGCCTGCGGAAGATGAAGGCAGTGGCACAAGAAGCAGTCGGCAGCGCTTCGTAACTTATCATCAAACAATGGAACAAGGCTCATGGAAACCATTTCCATGAGCCTTGCTGGAGTCACGCGCAGGGCGTGCTCGTCGCATGTATATTCAACAGACCGGCAACTGCTTAGCGGCCGTACCAGTAAGAAGGCACGTTCTGAGCATAGCCACCGCCTTGGGGGGCATAGCTTGCCTGCTGCATGGGGGCAGCGGGGTAGCCTGCACCAGCCGGGCCGCGGAAGGCACCATAGCTGCCGACCTGGTAGCCGGTATTCACTGATGGTGGGAAGTAGGTATACCAGGGAGCTACGTTGCCGTTCCAGCAGTTGTAGCCACGGCCGGGATTGGGATACATCGGTCGATTGCAATCAGGCGTGGGGCAGAGGTAGGGGCTGTGATGACCACAACCATGACCACCGCAACCGCCAGTAGCACAACCACCACCGGCGTAGCCGCCACCACAACTGGAGCAACCGAATTGATTGCCGCCACAGCTGCTCTTGTTGAAGAGAAGCTTCTTTCCACAACCACCCTGTTTGCCTTCCGAATCGCAACCGATGCAGAAGTGGGGCAGGAAGATCGGCAGCCGTGGGAGCGGAAACCGAACGCAGGGACGATAGACATCAAAGCAGATCGCAGAGGCTGAAGTCTGGCTCAGGCCCACGACCGCCATGGCCAAGAGGCCACAGACAAGAATCCGTTTCATCACCATCCTCCATGGGGGTGCGGTGCATCATGCGGTAGGGCGCAGCGCCTCGCCGCTCTCAAGTGGAGCATGCAACAGAATCGCCTGGTTCCAAATCATCTGTCATGGGATTTCCGCAATCCATCAGGAACGTCTCTTGTACCTTCGATGTTCTGAGCAGTAACCTCAGATCAGGCGGTATTCTCAAAGCAATAAAAGATGGAATGAGAAGCAACAGATTCTTGCTTTTTCGCAGGAGATTGACTCAAGTTCGACTTCAAGGCTGTTGGCTAGCTTACCGCAAACCCACATAGATCAACCGGTTACTAATTCGAATGCAGGCCGAAATTACGATGGAAACGCTGCTCAGGTCGTGGTATGGTTTGTACCATTGAAAGATTTGAAGTGGGTCCATTTGTCGGCTCTGGGAACTTCCCCATGCAAAGAGCAATGTTACTGCTGGTCGTTTTGATTGTCTCCTTATCCTGGTACGCCACTGGATGGTCTCAGGAGGGGAAAAACAGCAAAGACTCCAAACCGAAAGGCACGCTCACGCTGCTGGGAACTATCAAAGGGGAAATAGACAAGGTCAGCGATGGCGGGCGAAAACTGGAAGTCAAATATAAGGAAATGGTAACGACCACCACGCGCCTCCAGCTCCTCAAGCACCAAAGGCAGTTCGTCAGGAAAGTACCGTCCGCCGGTACCCAAAGAGTTCACCCAGAAGGAGAAGAACAAGGAAATCGAAGTTCGACTTCTGGAGAACCCGGTGATCCGCATTCTGGAAACTTCCGAGGCCCCTGCCCCGTCCAAAGGAGCAGACAAGGCCAAGAAGAAAAACGACAAGGAGATGGATAAGAAAGAAGACAAGGATGATGAAGACGACAATAAAGACAAGGCAAAGGAAAAGACTCCCACCAAACCCTCCAAGAAATCCAACGATCCGCCGCTGCCCGGCAAGCCCGGCGATCTCACCTCGTTGATTAAGGGTCAGTTCATTATCATCACTGTCTATCGTGAAGACCTGCCTGGATTCAGCCGACTGGTAGCCAATACCATTTACATCCTCGGAGAGAAGTAGCAACAGCATGAAGCTCACCATTAATGTCGACGGCGGCTCGCGCGGCAATCCTGGCCCAGCCGCCTATGGCTGCTACATTCGAGGCGCCGGTTCAAATCCCATCAGCCTCAAAGGTCGACTGGGAAACACTACCAACAACATTGCTGAGTATCACGGGCTTATTCGTGCTCTCGAAAAGGCTGTCGAACTCGGCGCTGAGGAAGTGCAAATCCTTGCTGATAGTGAACTCATGGTCCGCCAGATGACCGGGGTCTACAAGGTCAAGAACGAACATATCGCTGTCCTCTACAAGATTGCCGGCGACCTGGTGAGGCAGATCGGCAAAGTCCATTTCAAGCATGTCTATCGTGAAGACAACTCGGTAGCAGATGCCTTGTGCAACGAAGCGTTGGATGATCCCAGGCTACCCAATGAATCGCTTGGTCTGAAACATCCGCAAACAGCAACACCGCCGCCGCCCAAGGCACCTGCGAAGAAGCCTGCGCCCGAAGCACCCAGGGAAGAGACCAAGCCTAAAGAGTCGGCCAAAGTCAAACTCGTCGGCAGCCTGCTCTCGCTGATGTCGATGAAGAGCATGTCTGAATATGCTGTCGTGGTCAAAGGCACGAGTTGGCGGCTGTCTTTGGCCCGGATTCCTTCCGGCGTCAAACCTGGCGATATGGTAGTCGTCCTGGGCGAACTCGTCGTGTCGAAAGCCCAACCCGTCGTGAAAGTAAAGTCCATCAAGAAAGCATGAGAAAAGACTGAGTCCCTCATGCAACGAATCTATGTTCAAGTAGCATAAGAGCATGTACCTTAAGAGCCTTACACTTCTATTGTTGTTGGCGTTGATCCTTCCTGCCGGTTGCGGTGGAAACAATCTAGGTGCGGTGCCTGCCGTTCCGCCCAGTAAAGTGAACTTGAAACGCAACGTCGAGCTGGGCAAAGCTGAAAAGCGTTCCCTGCAATACTTCGTTGATACTCCGGGTGTCCTTGAAGCGGAACGGGTAACCGACATCGCCGCCGGCGTCAGCGGCATTGTGGACGAGGTGCTTTTTCGTGAGGGCGAACTGGTCACGCCTGATACCGTCCTCATCGTCATTGACCAAAATCGTTTTCAAACCCAGCTTGCCCTGACCAAAGCCAATGAGTTGCGGGCCAAGGCTGCTCTGGAGCAAGCCAAAGACGCAGCCAGACGAGCGGAGGACGCCAAGGGAGCGATCACTGAGGAAGAACGCACCCGCACAGCACTGGTGCAAAAGACCATGGAAGCGGAGATGGCAGCCGCCGAGGCAAACCGCCGGCTGGCGGAGATACAACTTAACCGCTCCCAGGTTCGTGCGCCCTACGCCGGGAGAATCAATCTCCGCAAGGTCACCGCCGGCGGGTATATCGAAGATAAAGGGGTCGTCGCTACCATTGCTGACATCTCCCGACTACGTCTGGTGGGATGGATACCCGAAAGCGCTGCCGGCGCTGTGCGTGAACGCATGACCGCCAATCTCGCCGCCTCGCTCACCGAAATGCTCGGTCAATTGACGGCTTCACAATGCGGCTCGCAACTGACAGCCGTGCGAGACCTCGTTATGAGTCCTTTCCAACTCGTGGCTCCTCACCTTTCCGATGTCGAGTTCACCCTGCTCGCCTCGCCCCGGATCAACCACCGTGGGCGACTCTTCTACATGAGCACGGTGGCTAACAGCGATACTCACATGTTTGAATGCAAATCGGAAATCTACACCAAGGGGCGAGAGAAACTCCAGCCCGGGTTCACCGCCCGCATTCGCTTTCCCCTCAACACCAATGATGAAGCCTGTGTCATTCCCGAAGAATCGGTGCGGCCTAATGAACGGGGCTTCGTCGCCTTCGTTCCCGTGGAGCGAACCAACAAGAATGGCCAAAAGGAATGGGTCGCCCAGGCCCGCATCCTTGAACTCGGCTACCGTGAACCGGGCTGGGTCGAAGTCAAGAACGGCCTGAAGCCGGGCGATACCATCGTTCGCCGTGGCAGCGAAGCTCTGGAAGACGGTACTCCGATTCAGTTCGCCCCACCTGACGCAGACAAATCCAAGGCAGCCAGGTAAAGTAGTGCATGCTCACCGATCAACTTCTTGAATCGATCCTGGCCAAGCTGCCAACGCTCTCCATCGGAGTGGTCGGCGATCTGTTTCTGGATCAGTATCTCGATCTCGATCATCGACTGACGGAACCTTCGATTGAAACAGGTCTTGACGCCTACCAGGTGGCAGGCGTTCGCAACTCTCCTGGTGCTGCCGGGACGATCCTCAACAATCTCGCCGCTTTGGGTGTGGGTACCATCAAGATCCTCTCCTTCATCGGCACCGATGGTCGAGGCTATGATGTGAAGCAAGAGTTGCTCAAACGCAAGATCGACATCACTCATCTGCTCGAAACGCCGTTGCGCCGAACGCCTACCTACACCAAGCCGATGCTCTCGCAGGATAATACCCTGTCTCGGGAACTGAACCGCATCGACATCCGCAACCGCACTGCCACACCGGGCGATGTTCAACTGTATCTTCTGGAAGAACTTCCCAAGCTTTGGAATAGTGTTGATGCTCTGCTGGTGCTGGATCAGGTCAGCGAACCGGAGACGGGTGTCATCACTTCGCTGATACGTCACAAGCTCTCTGAACTAGGTGCTGAGAAGCCCGAAAAGCTGTTGCTGGCAGACAGCCGGGAGTTGATCGTTCACTTTCATAACTGCTGGACGAAGCCGAATCTCAGTGAATGTGAAGCAGCATTCGGTCGTGATGATGATGTTATCACTAATGAAAGCGAATCTGAACTGGCAGTCTCGGCCCTGGCTATCCGCTTGAACCGCCCCGTTTTCTGCACCATGGGCGAAGAGGGCATTTGCCTCGCCAACACCTTCGCCAGTTCGCTCGACTGTGCCGGCAACAAGCGAGTTGAGACAACGATGATTCCGGGCTATCCTGTAAAAGGCCCCATCGATATCGTCGGCGCCGGCGACAGTACCTCAGCGGGCATTGCCTGTGCCTACGCCGCCGGGGCAACGATGGCCCAGGCGGGTGCCTTTGGTAACCTGGTCGCCTCGATTACCGTACAACAGATAGGAACCACGGGCACCGCTTCGCCGGAGCAGGTTCGTGAACGATGGCGACAGATAATTTCTGAGGGTAGAACGCGATGAGAATGAATCTTACCGCCAGTTTAGTGATCGTCGCAGTGTTCTGCATGACCAGTGGCAGCAATTACTCCCCTGCCCTGGCTGCCGACAAGCAGGAAGTGTTGGACCGCTCCCCTGTCGATTGCGTCCTCACACCAAACGAACGCTTCCTCATCAGTACCAATCAAACCAGCGGCACTCTGAGCGTGGTCGATCTGGGCAAGCGCCAGGTCGTGCAGGAAATCAAGTGCGGTGAGTATCCCACTCGATTGGCTATCACCTCTGATGGCAAGCATGTACTGGCGAGTGCTACTTTCTCCCATGAAGTGGTCGCATACGATCTCGATGACAAGGGCCAACTCAAAGAAGCCAAGCGGTTCTGGCTCGGCTTTGAACCACGCGGCATCGTCATCGACAAGAACAACTCGAAGGCCTATGTCGCCCTGTGCACCGATCACAAGGTTGCGGTGATCGACCTGCCTACGATGAAGGAAGAAGCCCGCATCGCTGTGGGTCGCTGGCCCCATACTTTGGCCATCACTCCCGACGGCAAGAAACTCATCGCCACCTGTAGCGGCGACGGCACCATGAGTTTCGTCGATCTGACGACCAACAAGTTGCTGCGTGATGAACCATTTACCGGACTCAATCAAGGTCAAGTGATCGTTAGCCCGGACAATGAATACGTCTACGCTCCCTACATCTACCACTTCGGTTCCGGGCCGACCGAGCGATCGATCAAGCTCGGCTGGGTGACGACGAGCCGCATCGTGAGGCTGCGAGTGAATGAAGCGAAGCGGGTGGCATCGCTCTATCTCGATACTCAAGGGTTAGCGGTTGCTGATCCTCTCGGCCTGGCGGTCACGCCCGACAGGAATGGATGGCCTGCTCCGCTTCGGGCACTCATGAAGTGCTCTTCTTCAAGAACAAAGACCTGCCCTTCCTGGGTTTCAGTAGCAAGTTCCTTATCGATGATGATCTTCGTAAGGACAGCGAGCGCTACTTCCGCCTTCCCGTCGGCGGCAGGCCGATGTTCATCACCTTCAGCAAGGACAACCGCCATCTCTACGTGGCGAACTACCTGCTCAACGCCATCCAGGTGATCGATATTAAGGACCGCAAGATCGCTCACACCATCGATCTCGGTGGGCCGAAGGAACAAACCATGGCCCGGCAGGGTGAAGCCATCTTTTACGATGGCGGGCGCGGGTTTGATCAGTGGTACTCCTGTGCCAGTTGCCACAATGACGGACATAGCAACGGCATCGCTATGGACACCACCAGCGATGGCCGCTTTGGCAACCCGAAGATGGTGCCATCACTCCGCTACGTCACCCACACCGGCCCCTGGACGTGGCATGGCTGGCAGAAAGACCTGCGAGCAGCGATGAAGAAGTCGATGAAGGAATCGATGCTCGGCAAGCCGATGAAGGAGAGCGAGGTTGATGCCCTGGTCGCCTATTTCGCCACGTTAAAAGGCCCCCAAAGTCCTTACCTGGGTGCGAGCGGCCAACCCACCGAAGCGATGGTGCGGGGCAAAGCGATCTTCGAGGGCAGCAAAGCAGGGTGCATCAACTGCCATCATGGCGAGTACTTCACCGATAACAAAGTCCACATCGTCGGTCTCGAAGACCCGGGCGATGTCTACAAAGGTTTCAACCCTCCGACGTTAAGAGGCGTCTACGACCGCATGAGCTATTTACATGATGGCCAGGCCCGAACGCTGGAAGAGGTACTGACCGGCCCGCATGCACCGGAGAAGGTGACGGGGAATGGGAAGCTGACGGAGGGGGAGCTGAGGGATTTGGTGGAGTATTTGAAGTCGCTGTAAACGAATCGTCGGCTCTGTGTATTGGGTGCCACCCTTTCGGTACTCCGTAACGATGCTCGGCTCAGCATGTCAGTGCTCTCTCACCTCCCCTAATCATCATCCGCTAGTGTTAGAACGTGCTGGGTGATCGCTCCCAACGTAGCGTTAGCCGGGGCTGAGAGTAAGAGTTTCAGCAATTTACTCTGCTCCTTGACAGCATCGTTGATGATGTTGATGCGAAGGGTCTTCTGGGTTTCTCCAGGATTGAAAGTGAGCGTGCCGGTGAAGGGTTGATAGTCTTTGTTGACCAGGGCGGTGCTGCCGGTGCCGGCGCTGAGTTTGACAGTCACTGCCTTGCCTGATGGGGCTGAAAGCTGAACAACGATATCGACGTAGCCGGCGTTTTCCGTGGCGGCGCTGCCAGCTAGAGCAAAACCCACTTTGGGAGGCGCATCATCGTCCTTGATGGTGAGAGTATATTTTGTCAGTGAACCCAATTGGGCGTTGGCGTTTGAGTTCAGGGCAAGGATGAGGGTTTCGTCGTTCTCATCCAGAGTATCTTGAAGTACCTTGATCGCAAAAGTCTTGGAGACTTCACCAGGATTGAAATGGACGGTTCCCTGCGAGAAGACATAGTCGGCATCTGGGGTCGCTGTGCCTCCGGTGCGAGCGATGCCAATATCAACACCACGACCGGAGGCAGCGGAGAGTTTTACCGTCACCGTGGCGTTCACATTCGACTCGACCAATGCGCTCGCTGCTGACGAGAAGCTGACAGAGGGAGGGACATCATTATCGAGTATGGTGTAGGTGTAAACGGTCTTAGCACCGAGCGCGATGCCGCCCAAAGGATTGCTAAGTTCGATCGTGACAGTTTCGTTGTCCTCATCCAGACTATCGTTGACGATTTTAAGCGGGATCGACATGGCTGTCTGGCCGGGAGCAAAGATCAACGTGCCGTTATTGAGCGTAAAGTCCTGGCCCCGTGCAGCGGTTCCTCCCGTTACCGCATAGTTCACCTGCGTCGTCGTAGTCAGGGCAGCGGCTAAACGCACCCAGACGACAGGAGCCAGAGTGCTTTCGATGCCCTGAGCGGCATCGAGATCAAAACTCACTTTGACGGTATCGTCATCGGCAATGGTGTAAGTATGAGTCAGGTTGCCATGGAGTGAAGCGTTCACGGCTCCGGTCAGGCTGATCTGAACCGTTTCGTTCGATTCAAATAGCTGATCGTTCAACACGATCAAGGAGATGGTCTTGCTCGTCTCTCCTGGGGCGAAGGTGATGCTGCCGGCCAGCGGATCGTAGTCGATGCCGGACGCGGCAGAGCCGCCGGTTGAAGCATAGTTGACTGTGACCGGCAACGATGAGGCTTCCGAGAGCAGAACCGTGAACATGGCAGATGACGTGGATTCGCTACCTGTGGACGACTGACGCTCGAACCCCACTTGCGGCGGCGGATCGTCATCCAGAATGGTGTAGGTGAAAGTCCCCTGCCCCAGGGTGGCATTGCTTGGCTGAGATAGCTCAAGAACCACCGACTCATCCAGTTCATCGATAGCATCGTTGATGGTTGACATCGAAATCGTTTTGGTGGTCTCCCCGGGAGCAAAGGTGAGCGAGCCCAGGTTGATGACATAGTCCGTACCCAATACAGCAGAGCCACCGGTCAGCGACACGTTGACTGTCACCGGGAGAGTCCAGACTTTCGACAAATAGACGATGATATCAGAGGAACCGCCTTCCTGGCCGCTGCCAGTGGATGAAGCGAAACCCACGATTGGAGGATCGTCGTCCAGAATGGTGTAAACATGCACTGACTGCTGACCGTACAAAGCATTGGTCACGGGCTGAACGTAAATAATGATCGATTCGCCGGTTTCCGAGAGCGTGTCGTTGATGATGGTGACCGGCACCACTTTACTCGTCTCACCCGGGGCGAAAGTAATCTGCCCCTCTGGGAGAGTGTAATCGACGCCTGCCTGGGCGGTGCCGCCGATGACCGAGTATTTCACCGTCACCGGATAGACGTAGGGAATGCTCAACTTGATCGGGATGAAGACCTGGGCACCCGCTTCCGAACCCTGGGATGCCGAATCGACGAATTGAATGGTTGGCAACTGATCGTCGTCAATGATGGTGTAAGTAGCTGATGCCTGCCCCAAGGTCGCATGAGATGGATTGGAAAGAGTGACAATGACCGTCTCGTTCGGTTCGATCAGGGTATCGTTGATGATCGAAAGCGTGAAGGTCTTGCTGGTCTCACCCGGCGCAAAGGTGATCGTTCCAGGTTGCAGGAGATAGTCTGTTCCGTTGGTCGCGGTTCCTGAGTGCGCTGTACTGCATCGTAACCGGCACACCCGCGGCTTCCGATAGAGTGACGGTAAAGCTGGTTATCAATACACCCTCAGGCCCTTGCATGGGAGACATCAGTATCTGAGCGACTGGCGGAGCGTCATCGTTGAGAATGATGCCTGTGGCGGTGCCGGTTGTGATCTGAATCTCGCCCAGGGCTTTTGTCAGCTTGAGGGAGAAAGTTTCGTCAGCCTCGTGGAGGGAATCTCCTATCAGGGTGACACTGACAGTCTTGACGGTCTCACCAGGCTGAAAAATGACCGAGCCGGTGAGCGGAACGTAGTCGATGCCGGCGAGTCGCAGAGCCGTCCTGTGTCTGGAACCTGACTTCCTGCGCTGTAGACTTGGCCTGCGAGAGGGAGATTACGAAGTCGAGAGTACGGGTACCGGTATTGCCTTCATTCGCCTGCCCGCCGGAGACACTGGCAAGCGCCGGCGAGTAGGCCGGCAGATCGATGATTTGGACCCGCATCCGGTTAATGTCACTGACATTAACAAAAAGATGAGCACCATCTTCGGTGACCATGAACCGGCCATCGCCCCACCAGGAGTCGCCGGGAGAGGAGAACCATTTATCGTAAATGGGAATGTCGGCCACGATGCTGCCATCCACTTGATTCAGGATGCGATCATAGACGATTCCGTTAGAGTAATTGTAAGTATGAAACCAATCTCGCAGAGGATCAGCTATAGCAAATGAGCCCATCGAGATACCCGTGGGCCAGGGATCAGCAACTACGTTGAGATTGTCGTCCAGCAGCTTATTGCCATAAGTGGAGGTGGGGGTCATTCTTCCATATAGCCCAATCCGATCATTGCTATGGCTGACAGGGAATCTGCCACTCCGGGAATACATTTCCTGGTAAACCGAAGTCTGGCTATCGCCCACGTGAAAGACGTAGGTGTCAAACACATAGCGATAGAGGGTATCGTTGTATCTGCTGGCCTGGAGAACAATGGTACTGCCATCGGGGCTGACTTCCATGATCTGGCTATCGATCAAGCCGGGAGGCCGATTCACCTGGATGTGGGCGTCAACGATCTGGCTGCCATCAGCGGTGATTTTCAGGAGCGCGGGATATTGATTGGTGCTCGGCGTTCTCAACATGAGAATGGACCCATCGGAGAGGGCCTCCATTTGCTGAGCCGCGTTGCCATCGTACCAGAGTGTCGATTCCTTACCCGTATCGATTTCAATGCGTCGAACGCATGACTGCGGGCTATGAGTCGGATCCGGAACCAGCACGTACAAGTACTTGCCATCAGGACTGATTTCCATGTCGCCATACATCGAAGTGTTGATAATCCAAGGACTCATCAGGGTCTGGTGAGCTACATCGTAACGATAAATAATGCTGTCATCCCAGTTGGGGGTGCCTGCATAGCCTGCAAAGAAGTAGACGATATTCCTGTAAGGATCATGCACCATATCGTAAGGATTGAAAAGACCTATACTGGACAAGTTACCCGTATAGACATTAATCCCCGGTGAGGTGGTCGTGATAGCAGGTTGTGCTACGATCTGCGCTGTCACCGTCATATTGCCGACGGTATTAAAGCGAACAGGAAACTCACGTTGACCATGATCAGTCGGCAAGAAGGTATAATCGGCGGGGAGAACCGCGAATGGGTCAGAACTGGTGAAATGTACCGTGCCAGTGAAGCCAGTCACGAAATCGCCGTTGGCGTTGCGGGCTGATGGTAACGGTTCCAACTTCGCTCTGCTTGACTTTGATCGCATTATTGTCCACTTTCAGACTGGCGACCGGAGCGGTAGCGCTGTCCAGAAGTCGAATGAGTCGCAGCCCATCGGCGTAAATGATCAGGTACTGGCCATCGCTACTGATGCTCATGGAGCCGTAGCCCAAAGGGCCCTTTTCGTAATAGTGCTGAAGGTTTGCGCCAATGGGCGTGCTGTAGAGTCTTTTCCAGCTATTGGTTTCGTACACATCAATCGAGTTGGACTGGGTATTTCCCAGGTAGGCACGATCAAGCACCGGGTCGAAAATGATGCCTGTCAGCTTGCCATGTCCTTCGTAGTCAGAATCGAAGAACATCTTTGTTTCGATGCCCCGCAAGTGGGAGTCGAACACATCGAGCTCATAGTCCTCCGTCTGTTGGGCAAACTGCGTCCCATTTCTGTTCGTTGCCGAGTACTTGAAGTAGTAAGGATACGCTGAGTTACTGACATTGAAGCTATTGGATGCTGTGTCGTATATCACATTGGGAGAAAAGAACACTTTAGAGCGATCTGCGCTTCGCTGCATAAAGGAATTGGCACCGTCGATTCCACGATCTGGCCTGATGGTAAGAAGGTTGGTGGATAGATCGATTTCACGCAGTCCGGTTTCACCCTCAGACGGATAGTAAGAAACGAAGCCTTTGGTATTGGAAACCATTACCACGTCATAGGCTCCCCCGTAGTAGGCCGGGCCAGCGGGGAAGGTGAGTGTGGCTGCAACTGTGCCGGAATTCAGATCAACTTTATAGACGGAGCCGATGGTACCGGTTAACGATCCTTCCGCAACAACCAGGTAATGATAATCAGGAGTGATATCGAGACCGATCAGGTTGCTGCCGATCGTCCAAGCGGGAAGCACCTGCTGAGCTATATAGTCATAACGCTGGATCTGCGTTCCATTGCTGGCATAGATGACATGCCGGAGATCATCAAAGACGTGCTCCTGCCCCACAATGGGCAATAACTGACCGGCTGGATTCAGACGGTCTTCCAACAGTTCCAAGGCAGGCCTACACCGTCGTTTCAACTGGACAGGCTTAGTCAATTTCCATTTCGATGAGGAGCGGGGTAGCCAGCGCATTGATCCTCCATCTTCAGCAGATATTGATGGAAGAATAGCATAAGGCTATGGGTATGTACAGTTACAAAAGCCACATCAGGCTACACTGATTTCGAGGTCAGGCGATGATCTCTTTTACTACCTTTCCATGCACATCAGTCAAGCGGAAGTCCCTACCTGCGTAGCGGTAGGTGAAGCGTTCGTGGTCGAAGCCTAGTAGATGCAGCAGTGTCGCATGCAGATCGTGGACGTGGATTTTGTTCTCCTGGGCCTGGAAGCCGAACTCGTCGGTGGCACCGACGACGGTGCCTGCTTTGACGCCGCCGCCAGCCAGCCACATGGAGAAGCCCCAGTGGTTGTGGTCGCGGCCGTTTGACCTTGCCGGCGTTTGAGCCGGGGGTGGGGAGTTCGACCACCGGGGTGCGGCCAAATTCCCCGCCCCAGATGACCAGCGTTTCATCGAGCAAGCCGCGCTGCTTGAGGTCTTTGAGCAGCCCGGCTATCGCCTGATCGCATTGTCTGGCTAGTTTTCTGTGATTGACTTCCAGATCGTCGTGGTTGTCCCAAGGCTGGCCATCGCCATGCCAGACCTGCACAAACCTAACACCTCGCTCAATCATCCGGCGGGCATAGAGCAGTTGCCGGGCATGCACGCCAGGGCCGTACATATCGAGAATGTGGGGCGGCTCCTTGCTCAGGTCGAAGACATCGGCTGCCTGCATCTGCATGCGGTAGGCCAGCTCAAACGACTGAATGCGTGATTCGAGCTGACGATCATCCTTGTGCTGCTGCTGATGCTGGGCATTGAGAGCCTGCACCAGATCGAGCTGGGCACGCTGTTCTTTGTTCGAAATCTGTTTGTTCTTGATGTTCTCGATGAGCAGATCGACCTTCTCGTGCTTGGTATTGAGGTAGGCCCCCTGGTAGATGCCGGGCAGGAAGCCTGCCTGCCAGTTTTGCGATTCCTGGATGGGGTAGCCGCCCGGACACATGACGACGAAGCCGGGCAGGTTCTGGTTCTCGGAACCGAGGCCATAGGTGATCCACGAGCCGAAGCTGGGGCGGATGAGCCGGGCTTCGCCGCAGTTCATCAGCAAGAGAGACGGTTCATGGTTGGGGACATCGGCATGCATCGAACGGATGACGCACAGGTCATCGACACAGGAGCCGACGTTGGGAAAGAGTTCACTGACTTCGATGCCGCTCTTTCCATAGCGGTTGAACTCGAAGGGCGATTTCCAGGCGGAGCCAGTCTTGCGTTCGGTGCCCAGGTTGGGTCGGGGCAGCATCTTGCCGTGGTATTCAGTCAGCTTGGGCTTGGGATCGAACGTATCGACATGGCTCGGCCCACCGTTGGCGAAGATGTGGATAATGTGCTTGGCTTTGGCTGGGAAATGGGCCGGACGGACAGCGAGGGGATTGAGCGAGGAAGGCCCCTTCTCTTCGGCCTGGAGCATTTCCTGCGACGACAGCAGTGATGATAAGCCGATGCTTCCCATCCCCATGCCGCAGCGGGCCAGGAGTTGGCGGCGGTTCATCAGTTGGTGCATGAGGTTCATCGGGTGTGGCATCGTGTGCCTTTGTTTTGCTGCTTAAGGTCCATTGTACTTCCCATTAGGTGAAGGGGCCGAGTTCTCTGCTCCCCCTCACCCCCTGCCCCTCTCCCTCCGGGGGAGAGGGGAGAAATACCTATCAATCCACGAAGATGAACTCGTTGGTCATCAACAGGGCCTGCACGAAGCGCTGCCAGTTCTTCTCATCGGGCTTGCTACCCAGGAAACGCTGGGCCAAGGCGATCTCTTCGGGCTGAGCATCACGGGCCAGGATAAGATGATAGCAACGATGAATGCGTTCAGTCGGGTCCGTCATGCTCTTGATCTCAGAGCGTTCCAGCAGGGCGCGGGACTGCTCCATCAGGAAGCCGCTATTCATGAAATAGAGCATCTGCTGCGGCACCGTCGTGGTGAACCGGCTGGGGGAATGAGTATCGGGGATGGCAAAGTCGAAGGTGCGAAACAAGCTCGGCAGGTTCTGACGATCTATGAAGGCATAGATCGAACGGCGATTGGCCCCCTTTTTGAACATATCAACCGAAGGCCCGCCCATGCTGGCATCGAGTTGCCCACTGACGGCGAGGATACTGTCCCGCATGGGTTCCCATTCGAGCCGCTTGCGGTTCATCCTCGCCAGCAGCTTGTTCTCAGGATCGACCCTCCACGAATCAGGAGAATCGGAGGACTGGCGGTAGGCTTTGCTCAGGATGATGTTGCGGATCAACTGTTTGGTCGACCAGTTGTTTTTGAGCAATGAGGCAGCCAGGGCATCGAGCAGTTCAGGGTTCGACGGCGGCTCGCTGCGCAGGCCAAAGTCGCTGGGCGTGTTCACAAGCGGCTTACCGATGAGATGTTCCCATACCCGGTTGGCCCAGACTCGTGCGGTCAGCGGATTGCTGCGACTGGTGATCGCCTTCGCTAACTCCAGCCGACCGCTACCTACTTTGAACGGTTCTTCTTTCTCGCCATTGAGAAAGGGAAGGAACTGCCGGGATACCTTGGCGCCACGATTGCCCGGGTTGCCACGGTTGAAGACGACCGGTTCAACGGGCTTGTCTTTGTCAAGCAACACCATGCCCCGTGGCGGAGTGCCGGGATGATCGGCATAGAGCCGCTTAATCTTGTTCTCGAAGGGCTTGCGCTGTTCACCAAACTGGATGGGCTTCTCTTTTCGGTCGACTTCGTGGTCTTTCTCCCACTTGGCCATCTCTTCCTTGGCCTTCGCCAGTTCTTTGTTGAACGCTTCTCCATCTTCGGGCTTGGGATTCATGCCTAACAGCGGCATGCCATCGAGGTCTGGCTCCCTGCTACTGTTGAAGACGCCGTACAGGCTGTAGTAATCTTTGGCACTGATCGGGTCGTATTTATGATCGTGGCAGCGGGCGCAGGAAACGGTCAGGCCTTGCATGGTCCGCATGGTGACATCGATGCGGTCATCGATAATGTCGTGAATGTTGTTGATGAATCTACGACCTACGGTAAGGAACCCCATCGCTGCCAGGTCGCCCTGGTTGTCTTTCAACACCAGTTGATCGGCAGCCAGTTGATCACGCAGAAACTCATCGTAGGGAAGATCGCGATTGAAGGCTGACACCACCCAATCACGGTAGGTCCAGGCAAAGGGATAGGTGCGATCAACACCGACGCCGATGTAGCCTTTGTTATCGGCGTAGCGGGCCAGATCGAGCCAATGGCGGGCCCAGCGTTCACCGAAATGGGGACTGGCCAGATAGCGATTCACCACTTTCAAAAGCGCGGACTCATCTGATTGTGCGTCGTGGACAAACGCATCCGTCTCTTCATAGGTCGGCGGCAGCCCAAGCAGATCGAACTTCACGCGGCGAAGCAGCGTTCGTCGATCAACCGGGGGAGCCGGCGAAAGTGAAGCCTTCTCCAACTTGATGGCGATGAGGCTATCTATGGTCGGGATTGCATCGGTAGTGAACTGGAGAGTCTGAAAGCTCCAATGCTTCTTCCACAGATCGTTCTCAGGCTTCCTGGTTTCAGCAGGCAACATCGCACCGAGTTCGATCCAATGGCGAACATGATCGATCTGCTGCTGGCTGAGCTTTTTCTTGGGGGGCATCTTGATCTCGCCGGTGTGATTGAGCACCTCCAGCAAGTGACTCTTCTCAGGCTTGCCCGCCACGAATAAACTGCCAGCCTCGTTTCCGGTCTTGAGGGCCTTGATCGAATCAAAACGGAGTCCGCCCTTGGATTTATTGGGGCCGTGGCAACTATAACAGTGATCCGCCAGGATGGGGCGGACGTGCTTCTCGAAGTAATCAGCATCGCCGGGCGCTGCGGATGGAGGCTCCCCTGCCCCGTCAACACGGTGACAGCAGATCAAACTCATCAACAGGATCATGCCGTACCATCGGCAAACCATTGATCGTTCCTCGTACACTGGCAAAGCTATAACATCCCCTGGCAGGCCGTCTTGGGGGTGAGGCAGGAACCAACGCATACCTTAATAGTCTATCATCGGGTTACACGAAAGAACAAGCACAGTCGAGAATTAGTTAATGGTCGGAGTTTCGCTGCCGTTGCCTTCCTTGTTAATCTCATAGGTCTTCATCTTGCGGTCGAGGGTGGACCGTTCGATACCCAGGATCATAGCTGCCTGGCTCTTGACCCAATTGGCATGCTTTAGGGTGCTGAGAATATGTTCTTTCTCCAACGCCTCCATGGTCACCGGACGATAGTTCATATGGTGCTTGATCTCGCTGGACCCTCCCGTAGAGAGCGTCAGGGGCGATAGCCAGAGATCGTCGGCATTGATCATACCCCCGTCAGAGAGAGCGACTGCTCGTTCGATGACGTTGCGAAGCTCGCGCACGTTTCCCGGCCAGTTGTGCTTCGAGAGTTTCTCCATCGCTGCGGGGCTGAAACCGGTGATCTTCCTGCCGATGTCCTGACAGAATCGCTGCAGGAAGAATTCCGCCAGGATCGGAATATCGTCCTTACGTTCACGGAGCGAAGGCACTCGCATCTCGACGACCTGCAAGCGGTAGTAGAGATCCTGCCGGAAGCGATTCTGCCGGATGGCTTCTTCGAGCGGACGGTTGGTCGCGGCAACCACACGAACATTGACTTTGACCGGTTCCGAGCCGCCGATGCGTTCGTAGGCATGGCCTTCCAGCACACGCAATAGCTTCGACTGTGCCGTGGCGGGCATCTCCCCGATTTCATCCAGGAAAATGGTGCCGCCGTGAGCAGCTTCAAACTTGCCGATCTTTCTTTCGGTGGCCCCGGTAAAGGCTCCCTTCTCGTGCCCAAAGAGCTCGCTTTCGAGCAGGGTTTCAGGCAATGCAGCGCAGTTGAGACAGATAAAGGGACTCGACTTCCGGTGGCTGGCCAGGTGAATGGCACGAGCGACCAGTTCCTTGCCGGAGCCGCTTTCCCCGCGAATCAAGACGGTGGCATTGGTCGTGGCTACTTTGCCAATCTGGGCCAGGATCGCTTCGATAGCCGGGCTGGAGCCAATCAGTTGAACATCCGAAGCCACCTGAGCGCGAAGCCTCTGGTTTTCCTGCTGTAGTTCTTCCTGTCGCTTCATGCCCTGCATGGCAACGGCGAGTTGCTTGCCGATGGCTACGCTTAGTTCCAGCGCGTCCTGCTGTAGAATTTGCAGAGGTGTGGCGCAATAGACGTAGAGCAGATGCTCAATGGAATCGCCGACCTTGACAGGAGCCAGGATGAAGGAGCCCACCGTGCGAGATTGAAGGTTTTGCACAGTATGGAATCGATTACGAGAAACCGCCAGCACAGCCTGCTTGCTTCCCAGCACTTCCTTGATGACGTTCATGGGAGGGGGGATAATGTCGTGCGGTTGTTGCGGCGGAGTTTCGAACGCGATAACTTTCCATTCTCGTTTGTTACCTTGTGCGGTATGAGCGAGTATGGCGGCGCCATCAGCCTGGGTCGATTCAAGCAACGCCGGCAGAATGAGGTTCTTCAATTCAACAAACTGCGTAGCCTGTCCAATGCTTAAGGCGAGACGATAGAGGAACGCCAGGTCCTTGGCTATTTTCTTATGCTGCGGACTTTCGGTAACCGTCGAGCCATGATGAGGCTCGTTTTCTGAACCGGAGGGCAGCATCGTCTCGCCGTTATCGTAACGGGTTGACATCAGGACGCGGGAAACAATATCGTGGCCGGCTGGGGCGATAGCCGGTTCATTGTCAGGTTTGAGCTCCGCCAGATGAGTGACGAAGACCAGATCGTTTCGGCCCACTCTGATTTCATCCCCTGTTTGCAGTTGGTGATCTTTCTCCAAAAGGGCATCGTTGACCTTGGTGCCGTTACGGCTGCCGCAATCCCGCACTGACCATACTCCTGCCGAAGTGCGAAAGATCTCGGCGTGAAAACGGCTGCAAAGGTCGTCGTCAAACACGACCGCGTTGGAATCAGCCCGACCTATGAGAAACTTCTTCTCTGGCTCTAATTCGTACACCCGACCGAACTGGGCACCCTTGCGAACAACCAGATACAGCGCTAGGAATGGATGGCATAGTTCAATGAATGAAAGCGAAGGTGCCAGGCACCTTGGAGAAGTAGGTGGTTCAACGCACTTATTCTATTCTAATATGAACCTCCTCAGGATGCCATCGAACATGTTCAATCACTTGCCGGTTCTTGTCAGAATTGCCTGCCTAAACTGTCTATGGTTGCTACTGGGATGTCAACCCAAGCCTGTAGAACGGGTCATACTCTATTGCAGCCAGGATCGTGAATATGCCGAGGGTATCCTCGAGGATTTCACGAAGAAGACGGGTATTCAGATCGATTTCCGGGGCGATACCGAATCGAATAAATCGATCAGTCTCTTTGAGGCCCTGGTACGCGAAGTCCCGCAACCCCGCTGTGACGTATTCTGGTGCAATGAACCAGTATTAATGCAGCGATTGGCGCAGCGTGGCATTCTGGAAGCCTACCAGAGCCCTTCCGCTGCTAGTTTTCCGGAGTGGACACGACCCAAGGGCAAGGAATGGCAAGCCTTCGCTGCGCGAGCGCGCATTCTGCTGGTTAATAACCGAATCAATGACACCGAAGTTCCCAAGAGTTTGAATGAACTAGCTTCAAGCAAATGGAACAAGCGCTGGGCGATGGCCAAGCCCTTCTTCGGCACTACCGCTACCCATGCGGCATGCCTGTGGCAGCAGATGGGTAAGGATCCGGCCCAGCAACTGCTCAGCCAGATGGCAAAGGGAGCAGTTGTTCTGCCTGGTAATCACGATGTCGCGGTCGCTGTTGCGGAAGGCCAGGTGGATATGGGGCTGACGGATACCGACGACGCCATGGAAGTGATCGCCAAGAAGTTTCCCGTTCGCATCGTCTATCTGGATCAGCCAAGTCCCGGAACACTCTTCCTGCCCAACACGCTGGGGCTGATCAAGAACGCTCCTCACCCGGCGGCCGCGAAGAAGTTGATCGATTATCTTCTGACCGTTGAAGTGGAGGAACGCCTGGCCAAAGGCCCCAGTGCCCAGATACCGCTTAATCCGAAAGTGCAGGTCGGCGAACTACGGATTAAGACACCGAGCCAGATCAAGGCGATGGAAGTCGACTACGATGCTGTCGCCAAGAGTTGGGAAGAGGTGCAGACCCATCTGCGGAGCACGTTCAGGGAATAAGCATTGGAGCCTGCTAAAGAACACTTATGATGTGGCAGGGGTCAACGGTATTCCGTTGACCCCTGCGAACGAGTGAGAACGATTGCCCCCGAAGCAGGGGGCAGATGAGTACATCTGACCCCTGCCACGGTTTTCCAGCAGGAACTTAGCGAGCGCCTCGTTTGTTCTTGATCTCCGGTGCCCTAGTTAGCCGAATCTCGCCGCCCGATTCATCGAGGCACTGAATCTCGCAGGTTTCGGGCAAAGCACTGGGCACACCGAGAATAGTAACCTGAATCTTGCCTTCGTCTTCGAGCTTGGCAATCTCCTTGCGTTTGCGATTGAGGAGATACTGAGCCAGGTTCTCAGCGACTCGCAAACGAACACGGGAGACATTGGGCCGCCAGGCTGCCAGTTGCAAGAGGCGCATCACTTCGATGCTCATGGTCTCGCCCGTCTTCACCAACCCCGTCGCCCGGCACGACGGACATTCATCGAAGTTGGTGCGTTTGAGCGAAGGTCTGATGCGCTGTCTGGTCATCTGGATGATGCCGAACTGCGACATGCGGAGCACCTTGGTACGGGCACGATCCCGACCGATGGCCAACCGCAAGGCCCGTTCAATATCGCGCCGATGCCGTTCATCACGCATGTCGATGAAATCGATGACGATGACGCCGCCCAGATCGCGCAGACGCAGTTGCCTTCCCACTTCCTTGGCCGCAGCCATGTTCATCTGGAAAGCATTCTCCTCGGCGTCTTTCTCCTGCCGGAACTGGCCGGAGTTGACGTCGATGGCTACGAGAGCTTCGGTCTGATCGATCACCAGCGAGCCGCCATTGTTGAGGGGGACTCGTTTGTTCTGGATGTTCCCGATCTCTTCTTCGATACCGAAGCGATGGAACAGCGGTTCTAGCCCCTGCTCCAGCACGAGGCGATCAGCATAGCGGGGCATCACGAACTGCATGAACTCGTGGGCATGCTGATAGGAGACTGGCTCATCGACCCGAATCTTATCGATCTGATTCGTGAAGATATCACGGATCGTTCGAGTGATGATGTCGCTTTCCTGGTAGATCGGAGCCGGGCCACGGCTCTTCTTGATACGGCTGGCGATCACTCGCCAGAGTCGGGTCAGGTAAGCCAGGTCACGCTGCAGTTCCTTCTTGGTACGATCCAGCCCAGCAGTACGGATGATGAATCCCAGACCACGGGGCGGCTGAAGGTCCTGTAGAATCGTGCGCAATCGGCGACGCTGTTGTTCATCGCCAATCTTGCGGGAAACGCCGATACGGCTCAGGCCTGGCATCACCACCAGGTATCGGCCGGGGATGCTGATGTAGGTCGAAAGGGTTGGCCCCTTGGTGCCAATGCCTTCCTTGATCACCTGCACGAGGACTTCCTGGCCTCGGCGGAAGATCTCCTGAATCGGAGGCTTGGGTGGTGCGTTTGGACCATCACGGCCAAAGTCGCGACCAGGGGAACGTGGACGACTACCCGGAGGGCCGCCACGCTGGAATCCGCCACGCCCGCCTCGGCCTCGACCATCATCTCGGCCACGAGGACCGCCACGCTGATGGGGGCGTCGATCGCCATGGCCACGCTGAGGACGCGGTTCATCGGGCAGCTCATCGCTGGACGAGTCATCAAAGCTGATCGGTTCATCGACCATCTCACGGTTAAACGTGGGGATAGTTGATTCCGGCTCTTCCCCACGATCAAAGCTGGGCAGCGATTCGGGCAGCTCGGATGAGAAACCCACATCAGCTTCGTCGTTGCCGTGGATTTCCGGTGCCGGTGGATCGAAGGTCACGCCGAAGTCCTCAGCCACGGGGGCTGGCTGCGATTTGACTGCCGAGAACGAGACATCGAACGCATCAAAGTCGGAGAGTGGCTCCTCGGTCTTGCGCTCCGCGGCAGGCATCGTCTCTACCGGAGGAGGAGGAGGAGGTTCCGGGGTGCGGAAAGAGAAGTCTTCCAGATCAAATGACGATTGGCTGGTGGTGACCGGCTCAATGCTGGTTGAAAAGGATTGGATCGGAGCCGTTTCATGACGGTGTTCGGAATGGGTCTCTGCGACAGGTTCTGCCACAAAAGAGGGCAATGGATTGACATGATCCGTCTGCGGTTCGTCGAGGATGCCGAACCCGAAGTTACCTGCTTCAGGCAGAGCCACATGGCGTGGCTGAGGCACCGGCGTGGGCACTGCTTCGGTAAAGTGCGTTTCAGCGGACACAGGCTGAACGGGGTGTTGTGGTTGAGGAGGACGTTCAGAATGGCGATCCCGACCGCCTCGATCACCTCGATCTCGGCCACGATGATCTTCACGGGGGCCACGGTCATGGCGATCCCGGCCTCCCCTGCCTCGACCACCGTCACGATCACGTCCGCCACGGCTGCCGCCATCACGATGGTGATCACGACTCGGGCCACGGTCACGGTAGCGTTCACGGGGTGCCTCGTCCTCATCGTCGAGGGTCACTTCCTGATCGCTTTCATCCTCGATCACTTCAACGGTTTCGACAATCTCTTCTTCTTCGTCATCATCAGCCAGGGCGCTGGCTTCGAGGGCTGCTTCTTCCTCGGCGGAGATTTCGGGGATATCGAGCACATCCAGCAGGCTGTCCTTGCGACCGCCGCGACCATCGCCGTCGGTGATGTGCTTGTAGTATTGGGGATCAACATCGGAGACGTGCAGGAAGCCATTGCGGCCTACGCCGAAATCGACGAAGGCAGCCTGGATACTAGGTTCGATGTTGACAATCTTGCCTCGATAGATGTTACCCACGAAGGATTCCTGCGTCGAGCGTTCGACGTAGAGTTCTTCGAGCACGCCATCTTCGAGGATAGCGATACGCACCTCTTCATTGGGTATGGCGTTGATCAACATTTCCTTCCGGACTCGCTTTCGCGGGCCGGGTGCAGGACGTTGTACTTCAGGAGTCATGTGTTCTTTCTCAATCTGACCGGTTTAGACCGGCACGGGGTTTAGGCTGACTGATGCCAGGGCAGCTCGATGGTTAGCGAGCCGCTGTCGCAGGTCAGGCTGGTTTTCCTGATCCTGGCGTTCCTGTTCATCTTCCAGCACGAGTTTCACACGCTCAAGGACCGATTCGCCGTCGAGCATGGTGTTTTCCAGGTTAACGAGGCGGAGCAGCTCTTCGGGCCGAATCGCGCCGTAATTAGTAATGGCCACGTCCATCCAGTAGCCTCGGTCGTCTCGCCAGAGGTTGTGGATAAAGGGGCGTATATCGAGTTTCTTGACTTCGACACGAGTCATGACCGGCTCAGCGGTGGTCAGGGCATCGAGCCGTTCTTCAGCCAACGGTTCGGCCTGGGCTGGAGCCTGCATGACGTTGCGAATGCGATCAATGACTAACGACTTCTGTGCGAGCAGCTCCGCCAGTTGTGTGCTTAACTGAGGATGACTCTCGGCAGGCAACGGAAAGAGGTAAAGTGCTCGGACAGGCTGCACCGTGACCTTGACCGGCACCGAACGACCGGAGAGGAAACGGAAGCCTTCTGGCACCAGAGGAGTGAGCACCTCAATGACCGACTCGGCTGTGTGGTCACCATCGAGTTCAATCTCGACGACTTCCTCATGGCCGATGATGCCAAGGCTGAGGGCGCTGGCGAAGGTGATCTTGGCTTTGGGATTGAACCCTTCGGTGGAACGGAAGGGCAGACTGGCTCGGCGAAGCAGACGTTCCAGCAGGCGCATCAGATCATGATGGCTGAGGAATCGCATGTCGCCGGTCTTCGAGAAACGAAGACGGACTTTGCACACCGAAGGTATCAGACTGACTTCAGACATTTCGCCGTGGTTTCCCAGCGGCGCGTGACGCACTGCGACAAGTCAAGAAGGCGGCTGACAGCGGGTTCGGTCAGCATCAGCTCTTCTCTGCGGAGTTCCCTCCCCCGGTTCGTGGAGATCGGTTGCAAGTCTATCGATCAATCCTCAAACTCAGGTAGTACGCGGCGCGTCTGTTCGCGCAAGTAATTGTTCACTTCTCTGGCCGTCTCGAGCTGCAGGGCAGTGCGAGCGACCGTAATGGCTTCGTCGATGCGTATCAACCTGATCAGTTGCTTTACCTCGGGCACATGTATGGAACCTGCCGAGAGAGATCGCAGGCCCAGGCCCAGGAGCAGCAACGTGTAGTCCGGGTCGCCACCCATTTCGCCGCACACGCTCACTTCAATGCCCTGCCTGTTGGCGGCATCCACCACTGTTTTGATCAACCGCAAGACGGCGGGATCAGCAGGGGTGTAGAGCGTGGCGACATTTTCGTTGGTTCGGTCAGCCGCCAGGACGTATTGGATCAAGTCGTTCGTGCCGATGGAGAAGAAGTCCACCTCCTTCGCCAGCAGTTCGGCCATGATCGCAGCCGACGGCACCTCTATCATGGTACCAATTTTCACCTTGCGATGGAAGGTGTGTCCCTCTTCTTCGAGGTCTTCCATGACATTTCGGAGTACATGCTTGCTGTCGCGCAGCTCGCGCAGGGTCGAAATCATGGGAAACATGATGCGGACATCAGAGCCGGGGATGGCTGTAGCCCGCAGAATAGCCCGTAATTGGGTCTTAAAGAGGTCGAGATGCCTCAAACAGAGCCGAATGCTGCGGACGCCCAGGAACGGGTTCTTTTCCGTATAGTTCAACTCGCCGATTTGGGCAAACTTGTCACCGCCCAGGTCGAGAGTACGGATAGTCACCGGGCGACCGGCCATCTGATTGATAACGCTGGAATAGGCTGCCAGCTGTTCCTCTTCGTTGGGATGGCGTTCCTTGTCCATGTACAGAAACTCGGTTCGGTACAGACCAATGCCTTCGCAGCCCCGTTCCAGGCAGTAGGGTATTTCTTCGGGCAGTTCGATGTTGCCAAGCAACTGAACGTTGATGTTATCAAGTGTCTCAGCGGGAAGATCACGTAACTGTGCCAGATCTTCTTCATGGGAGACATACGACGCTCGGGCTCGTTCATAGCGTTCGAGCGTTTCTTCATCGGGGGAGAGAATCAGCAGTCCACGCCCACCGTCGACGATGACCCGGTCGCCGCCGGAGACGAGGTTCAGCATCCGCCCCAGGCCGAACACGACCGGCACCTGAAGCAGATCGGCTGCAAGAATAGCACTATGGCTCGTCTTGCCGCCATGCTCGGTGGCAACGGCGAGAACCTTGGTGCGGTCTATGGAAAGGATTTCACTGGGCGTCAGGTCTTCTGCCAGCAGCACTACTTGCTGGGTCAGTTGCGCGAGTGGTTCGCGTCGCTTGCCCAGTAGATGGTGGAGCAAGAGTTTTTCAAGGTCTCGCAAATCAACATCACGAGCCGAGAAGTAATCCTTCTTCAGGCTGGCGAGTTGGTTGATGCGTTTGTTGATGTACTTGCTGACAGCGTACTCGGGGGTGTAGCCCGAATCCCGAATGTAGGCTTCCACCTCCTGACGAAAGCCAGGGTCTTCCAGCATGATGGCATGGGCTGTGAAGATGGCGCTGACTTGAGGCCCTACCGCATCGGAAAGATCAGACGCTCGCTGATGAGCTTCTAATGTAGCTACATCAGCGGCCTGCCGGAAGCGTTCGATCTCGGCTGGGTAACTGCCTCGGGCAATGAACCGATCCGGAATCCGATAGGCTTCAGCATGTAGCACAAAGGCCGGGCCGATGGCCACGCCAGGTGCTACAGGAATTCCGGGTTTACTTTCCATGATGGGCGGAGCGTTTCTCTTCGTAATTGAGTTTGGTTACTCTTCGGGCAGCTTCATTTCAGGACAATCAGGAGCGAACAGGGCTGCCAGAGTCTCCAGCGCTGCCTCTGCGTCTCCGGCCTCGCTGGCTTCCAGTTTGATCAAAGCCCCCTTCTCCGCACCAAGCAGGAACATGTCGAAGACATTGCGGGCATCACCTTGCGATCCTGGTACAGCAGAAACACTTCTGCCTGGAAGCCCCGGGCTTTCTGAGCGATGATCGTGGCCGGACGAACATGCAAACCCACCGGAAAGTGGATTTCGACAGTTCGTTGATGGGCCACACCTGCACTCATTCAGATCTGCTCCTGAGTTGAGACACGTTACCAGGGGTTAAGGTTATTTCACGCCATCCGCTTCGCAGAGAAGTTGCCATATCTCCTCCCTGGTGGTGCATTTCAACAACGATTGACAGAACTTCTCATCGCGCAGCAATCGTGAGACTGCTTCCAGGGCACGCAAATGTTCCCCGGGCCGTTCGGGAGCGTAGAGCAACATCACAAAGATGTTGACCGGGTCGTTATCGAGGCTCTCAAAGGGTATACCCGCTGGGGCAATTCCAATGGTGCCTATCAGCTTGCCAACACTTTCGTGCTTGGCATGAGGGATAGCAACGCCCCGACCGATACCGGTCGAGCCAAGCTGCTCTCGCCTCATGATGGCTTTTACAATGTTCTCTTCGTCTGCTTCGGTGACCTTGCCTGTGGTTTTGAGGCTCGATACCAGTTCACGGACGACAGCCTCCTTGGTGGTGGCTTTCACACCAGGATTGATGGCTTCCTTGACGACAAAGTCTGTGATGCGGATGCTCATATGTGAACGCCGACTCCCTGTCTGCGGATACCGTTACTTGGCGGCTTGAATATCGCCGGCTGCAGGAGCCCGGCGATGATCCTGGATTTTCTCTTTGTACTTGCGGATTCTGATGTTCCATCCTCGCGACGGCCTTATCGAGGGCGACAAAGATGTCGTTGTCGGAGTCTTTTGCGACGAAATCGTGCTTGTGTTCAGCATTCAACTGAATTTCAGCCTCTTTCGGGCCATGTTGATGTTCGAGATTAAGCGTCACATTGATCGATTCGACTCGATTAAAGTAATGAAGCAGCTTCTCCACTTTGGCCTCTACGTCCTTCTTATGTTCTGGTGTCATGTGCCCATGCCGGGCCGTCACAACGATTTGCATACTTTACTCCGTGATGTTCGCTTAGTTAGTGTAAGGCACGCCCTGTTCGTCAGCAAGTTAATACCGTGGGACATGTTTGGCTTCTGAATCAATTTCAATCGAAGGTAAGTCATAGCAAGTCGATGTGTGATTGGGCTTTGCGCCGTTTTCTGATTCTGGTATTTCTTCTCTTCAGCAGCATCGGGCGCTGCAGGGAGGATGTCGTATGCGCCTTGGCCGAATCGGCATGATTGTGAGCACCACCCTTTTGGCCATCATCTGGCTAGCTGGCCTGCATGCTCAACCTCCGACAACCTCTTCTGTCCACCGAGAGGGTTTTGAGCAAGGGACGATCTGCTGGCGCACCGGCGTAGCTGACGCCCCCTTCCAGGAAACGCTGCACCGTCTCGACAGCAAGATCGCTCATACCGGCACTCGCTCTGAAAATGTTCAATTGATTGCCAAGCCCGGTACCCACATCTATTACTGGTACGCCTTGCCCAAGGCTGAGATCGTCGACGACCTGAAGGTCAGTGTCTGGGTCAAAGCCAATCGACCTGGTATGCGAGTAGGAGCGCGTGTCGTGCTGCCTCAGGAGCGTAACGCCAAGAATCTCGATCAACCAGTGACGCTTCTCCTCAACGGCGATGTCTACGCCCAGACAGGCGAATGGCAGCAACTCTGGCTGCGGGAACCCAAGAAAGAACTAGCCGGGCAAAGCCTGCTGCTGCAAGGTGAAGTGAATCGCAAGGTCAATACCAACGGCGCGTTCATTGATCAGTTGCAACTCAACATCTACAGCGGCCCCGGTGAGCATCAGGTTTGGATCGATGACATCGAGATCAATCCGGTGATCTCCAGCGGTCCTGCTGAAACTCGTTCATCCACCCCGGCCAGCACCGCCTCGATTCGTAGCGCTGTGCCTCTAGTGGAACTGACACGTAATAAGCTCGTCGTGGAGAAACAAAACTACTTCCTGCGTGGCATTCGCTTTACTGACGCTGCGTCGCTCAAAAGCCTGAGGGAAATCGGCTTCAATACTCTCTGGGTCGATAGCAAGACCCCCGAAGCGACACTGACTTCAGCAGTGAAAGAGGGATTCTGGCTCGTGCCTGAGTTACGTCCTCCCCAGGGTGGCATCGCCATGCTGACTCCTACTTCCCTGCGAACCGAAATGGATCGCTTTCCCCGCACTGATCACGTCCTTGCCTGGCAACTTAGTGCTGAAACGGGATTAACTTCCGAGCAGGTCGATGTCGTTTCCAAGTCGCTTCGTGGCTCACGTACTCAGGGCCAGCTCTATTCCGGCTCCGTTTGGAATGGGTATCGGCAGTACAGTCAGCAATTGGAAATGATCGGAGTGCATCGCTGGCCTTTGTTGACCACGCTCAATCCCACTGATTATCGTGACTGGCTTGTCAGCAGAACCAGGTTAGCACAGCCTGATGCCTTCTTCTGGACCTGGGTGCAGACCCATGTTCCGGAGAGTACCCGACTGATGGTTCAGGGCGTGGAGAAGTCCAAGACCTCGTCCGACCTTGGACCTAACCCCGGCCAGATTCGATTGATGTCTTACCTGGCTCTTTCCGCAGGTTATCGTGGCCTGGGCTTCTGGGCAGATGATACGCTTAACGACGAAAAGCTGGGCAAAGCTCGTAAGCTCGAACTGGCCCTGCTCAATCTCCAGTTCAGTTTGCTGGAACCCTACCTGGCCACCATTCAGGATGTCCAGTGGATCAAGACGATCGATCCGCGCATTCACGCCGCTATTCTTCGCTGTGATGGCGGCTTCGTCGTCTTGCCGATCTGGACCGCTCCTGGCAATCAGTTCGTCCTTGGGCCAAGCCATGTCAAGCATTTACAAATCGTCATCCCAGGATTGCCGATTGATGCTCAGGTGTTCGAAGTGGTGCCCGGCGACCTGCGAGCCATCCATCACCGCCGTGCGGCGGGTGGAGTTGAAATCTCCCTTCCTGATTTCTCCGTATGCACCGCCCTGCTTTGCACGAGTGATACCAACGCCATCGGTAAGATGCAGCAGCAGGCCCAGCAAACGGCCCGCCTGGCTGCCCAGTGGGCGTACGACGCGGCCAGAGAAGAGCTTACCACCGTTGAAGTGATTCACGATCAGCTCAAGGCTCAGGGGTTGGATCGACCTTACGATCATCAACTGCGTGAACAGGCCTATAAACAGCTTGAAGCATCGTTCAAGGCTTTCAATCGAGGCAACCTGGCGGATCATCGCGTCTCGTATGAAGCGAGCCAGCGCAGCGGCGAGTATATCCGTCAACTCATGCGCAATCATTGGGACTATACGGTCAAAGGCTTAAGCAGCCCGGTGAGTTCGCCATACACCCTTAGTTATTACTCACTACCCAAGTACTACGACTGGCTCAAAGTTATCAATCAGAGCCAAATTTCGGGGAACCTGCTGCGAGATGGGGATTGTGAGACTCCCGCCGGCGCCGCACCTTCCGGCTGGACCGTCAAGAAAGATACTCAGGATGAAGTGCAACTCTCCGAAATGCGCGTCTCCGAGTCGCCGCATGAAGGAAATCAATGTTGGAAACTATCGATCACGCCGAAAGACGCCAGCTACGCGCCCGATGCCTTGGAAAGAACCTTTCTCGTGGTCAATTCACCTAGCATCACCCTTCCTCCGGGTACGAATGTCAAACTCACCGGCTGGTACCGTATCCCTGCGCCCCTCCTGCGCCAGTTCCGATGGCTTGCTCATTTATGATAGTGCGGGCGGAGAATCACTCGGAATACGACTCTATCACAGCACGACTTGGAAAAAGATCGAAGTGTTCCGCAAGGTTCCTGCGTCAGGACAAATTTCAATGTCGATCGCGCTGACTGGAATCGGAACTGTTTATTTTGATGATCTTAAGATCGAATCGATAAACGCTTCGATTCCAGCAGTTTCTACACCACCGGCAAAGTAGCCAGCCGTTCATCTTCTCTCCAGCTACGCAAGAATGAGTTTAGCCAAACTTCCTAGATTCTTTTTTAGCAAACATTTTATTCACCTCCCCTTCGTTGCCGATAACAAAGCTGGCATAACCTGCAATCGCCGCAAGCGTGTCAAGCCCAACTTGACCGAGCTGATCAGAAGGAAACGCACAACCGATCAGGTGCGACCAGGGTTATGGGGTGAGAACCGCCAACAGGCAGGGCCAGGCCCACACCAAGCATGCACCGTTTATCAATAAACGGTGCATCGGGCTGATTCCTTGCATTGGATACAGGCATCCTCAGGATGCAGGGGGAATTCCATGAAGCGCAAGATGATTTGGTCTCTGTCTGCGATGTTGGCCGGCACCGGTTTCGCCGCAGCCCAGGAAATTGAACTCGCCTCAGTGAAGATGGCAAACAGCACTGCTGCCCGAACAGGACAAATTGCAACAAGCGATTGCGGGGGTTCGCTATCGGGTTGCAGCTCCTGTGCACCGAACTACAAACTCTACGGCACAGCCGAGTATATCCTCTGGTCGATGGGGACAAACTTCCGCCAGAACGGCGAAGCGTTCCTGCCTCCAGTACGCAACCCGATGCCTTACGGTATCCTGACCCGGTCCCTGGTCATCGCCGAGGACGGCTCCAGCACCACCAGAGATGTAGTCAACGTCTTTGGCACCGCCAACTTCAGCCCTATTCTCTTCTCCGGCTCCAGCCTCGATTCTTTCGATCGCAACGGCGGGCGGATCACCATTGGCGCCAATCTGAATAGCGAGTGGGCAGTTGAAGCGACCTACTTCCAACTCGAGAAGCGGGAAGCTGGTTTTACCGCCACCGCCGGCAGTGTCATTCCCGGGTTTACCAATGGCCTGAAAAACCTCAGTCAGACCGGGACCCCTCCAACTGTCGTCGGTACGGAATCTGAGGTTATTTTTGATCCCAGCGTCAATATCGCCGTCGAAGGCTTTGGATCAAGCAAGCTGTTTGGAGTAGAAGCTAACTTCAAGCATCACATGGTAACGATCGGTCAGTGGAGATTCAGCGAGCTCTACGGTGCCCGATATCTTGATCTCGAACAGAATCAGGCACTGACGCAGGATCTCAGCTTCAATGATCCAACCTACATCGGCGGCATCCGCTTCGGTGATTTCCAGCCTGGCATCACCAATCACACCCTTTTGTTGGGCAACTATGACGCTCGCAATCAGTTCTATGGCGTTACCGTAGGTCTGAAAGGCGAGGCAGACTATGGCCAGTTCTACACGAACCTAACCGGCAAGTTCTCCGGTGGTGGATTAGTACAGCACTTACGCACTCAGGAACTGGTCTTCACCACCGAGACGACTGCCCTGCTCGATGGCACTCCTCCCAACACAGTACCAAATACGGTTTATCCTAATCCAACTGACCGACAGGAAAACCGGACTCGCCTTGCCTTCGTGCTGGAAGGCACATGGAACGCCGGTTTCCATGTCACCGAGAATGTGAGCGTCTTTGCCGGATACAACATTCTGGTCATGACCCGTGTGGCCCGTCCCTCCAGCAATACCCTGCCTCAGCAGGGTGACGGCACCGTGACACTGTCCGGACCCAGCGTGGTTGGCCCTGCCATCACGCAGTTCTCCGAAACCCGATTCTACGCTCAGGGCCTGAACGTGGGCCTGGAGTTCCGATATTAAGCAGCCCCACCGCCGCGACCGGGTCAAACCGGTCGCGCTCCCCCAGGCCCACGGGCGTCCTCCCGTGGGCCTTTTTCGTTTGGCAAACTTTTCTGCTTGTTCCCAACCGAGTTTCACCTATCGGCATCTTCTGATTCGACATCTGGAATGGCATGAACATCCAGGGACACGGTAAGACTCGTGAATATCAACAGTCGGCTCGACTGCGGCTGGTTTTTCAGCGGACGCTTCCTTTGTTTCTGATTTGAGATGGAAGCCCCTATCAACTCTTACCTTATATTCGACTTTCAGGTTGTACTGGTCGGGGATCGCCTCTCCACTGACTTTGACCCTTTGAGTAGCAAACCAATACACTCCGTCGCTATCAGCAGAATAATGGAACTGTGAACTAATCGATGGGTAAGTGACATATAACTTCCAAGTAAGACCTTCATCTGTAGACACAAACAGGTTCGTCTTGGGAAAGTCAAAGACGGAGGCTCTTGGAAGCAGGTTGGGAACGTAGAATTGGTGCCAGTCCACAACCCTTATTGATGTATCGATCCTGACTTTCAACTGAGCTGCCAGGTCTTTGACCTCTGCGGACAACGCTCCTGACTTGCTCACGAGTTGTACGCTAAACCAGTATTCGCCGTCTCTGTCTGAAACAAATGTCACTGCCTCAGCAGTCGGGTGGCAGGATTCTTGCAGACGCCAGGTTCGTCCACTGTCTGTTGAAACAAACAGGTTTATCTTTGCGAGATCGGCTCGCCGTTCCTTTTCAATAGTGAACGGGATCTCAAAAGCCTTCTCGTGTAGAATTTCAACATCGTTGTCAATCTGAAGTGCCAATGCAATCAGCATGAGGCTTAGCATTACATCTCTCCAATGAAATGACGGAGAACGGTAACACATCGCCCAGAGGCATGCAATCCAGCTTCACTAAGGCTCCTGAGTATGTGTGGCTTCCAAATTGGAATACTTGGGCTGACTATTGAAAACTCAGCATTCCCTGTCCGCCCTCCCTTAGCATGTTTATCTGCTCCCACTGCTCTGGAGTAACCGAGAAATAAAACATCCATCCGCCTTGGGCTTTCGATCTGATACGCGGAATCTGGTTTAGGGCGGGGATGTACTCTATGGCAGTTTGCCAAAACTTACTTGGCTCTGACCAATATTTGTGGGTAACGGGAAGGTCTTTCAACACCAAACTGTTTTGAGGTGCCCAGGCAATCTCAACCACGTCTACAGTAGATGGAAATGCATCCGTTCGTTGCAGGTAGTTGAGGAAGTTGATTGCCTGATAGTCTGCCGAGCAGCACACTATCCGTCCATCCGGCCCAATGACCGGCCGGCTCCCGTACCACAGCAGCGCAACAATCAATCCGAAGATGATCAGTTGTCGGGAGACAGGGGAGAGAGTGAGAAGTTTCATGCCAGGAAGGTAGCTCAAACGTGGCAACAATGCTTACATAATCGGGAAGGCCGTTGGGCTGCCGTCATTGTAGCGTCGATCCATCGAGTCCTGAATGTACTTGTAGAAGCGTATGAACCGCCAGCAGGCAGTGAAGAAGATGACAGTGAAGATGGTGAAGGCAATGGCTTCGGTCGTCATACCTTGATGCTAACTGAAAGAACATCAACGGGAAAGCTATTTTGGGCGAATCTTGTGCGAAACGCTCCTGGACTGATGTTTCCCTGTCTATTTCTTATGCCTTTGTGTTGGCGTCCACCCGTGGGCCTTTTTCGGCGACTGTCGCACCGACTGCCGACTCCTCTGCCTCACTAATATCCTCCCCGGTCTCTTCCACGCGCTTCTTCTTTTTCTTCTTCTTTTTCCGCTTCGGCTCCTGCTGCAATAGATAAGCCATGCGCCCCAATAGCCGGCCATAGATCAGCCAGGCTGCGCCACACAATGGACCGGCGATCAGGCAGAGCCAACCATATTGCGTGCCGAAGTAAGCTGGCACCCCGGCAATAAAGAAGATGATCAACATCAAGCCGTACATCAACAGGTATTGATGGATTTTCAGCAGCATCTTTTTGATGACGCCGCCGTGCAGGAAGTTCCAGAACGTAAGCGACGCCAGGCCGCTGAAGAGGAAAACGGGAAACAGGAACAGCGTCCCCATCAGCCATGCAACTGTACCAATGCTGATAATGTTGAGCACCAGCATGGGTGTAGCCATCATCATCGCAAGGGCAAAGTAATAACCGAACCGAAGGAAAGTAATGACATTCTCACGCCAGCCTTCGGTGGCCCAGTCGACCGCTTTGCTGCCTGCCGAAGTGTAGTTAATGGTGTTGAACCAACAGGCGCAGCCATACGAAAGAGTGAACACGACTAAGAGCAGCGAGGCCATGCCGAGCGCCCCGCCCCCCACGCCGGCAGCCATTCCGCCGGTTTCCAATACATGAGCGATCAATCGAAAGATGAGTAGGCAAACGGTAAAGCCTATCGAGAGCCATATCCACGCACCGATGTTCTTCGATTGCCATGGGAAGGTGAGCACCCCCTCGAAGAACAGCGACTTCGGAGCCTCATCGGGCTTGATGCGATTCTCTTCCGCCTCGCTCAAGCGGTACATGTGGACATCGGTAGTGGGCGTATCCAGGCTGGGCTTATCTTCTACAGGCTCCGGCTCGGCCTGTTTCTTCCTTTTCTTCTTCACTACCGGCGATGACTGACTGCTATCGGGAGATGGCGGAATCACAATGGGATCGTGCAGCTTGAGGTCGCCATCAGTCGCCACCCGGGCAAGCGGAGCTGCGCTCCCGTTAGCTCCTGGTGAAGGACTCTCTGTAACAGCATGAGGTACTTTTGGAGCTGGTACAGTGACCTTCACCTCGTCGCCAAACAGTGGATCGATCTCGGTCTTGATGACAACGTCAGGTGAAGTCACTGACGGCTGAACAGGCACCGGCTTGACGCTCGGTGATGATACCGTCTCTTTCAACGTAACAGTAACAGGTGTAGACGAAGGAACCTGGCCCTGATCCCATTCCGCTGAACGAGTGATCCCCGGCCCTTTAGGCTCTGAGGGATCAAACGCCAGCGAATAGACTCCTCCCTGTTCTTCCTCTTCTTGCTGTTTGACAGCAACACCACCTGCATTCTGACTCACGCCATAGACGGCACCGATATCCCTCGCGGCTTCACGATCCGTATGGAGAACTGTCGCCGGCTCCGGCCATTCCTCATCCTGCGGCATCAACCCCAAAGGCTCGTCACTATCGCTCATCACCAAGGCCTTCGGCTGTGGCGGCTCTATACGCAGACCGCACACTGGGCATTTCCCCCGCATGTGAACGTAATCTGATTTGATGCGCAGCGTCGCACGGCAACTGGGACACTTTAACAAGAACCAGGGATCCATGCTCACCCACCAAATCCATGAAACGCTTTGTGTAATTCCGCCTTGATGCTGATCATATCAACATCAATCACCAACTCTACATTAGGAGTTTTCCTGGTCGAACGGGAATCAATCACGCACATGCCCCGGGTTAATTCGCCTGAAGTCTCAATATCCATGACCCGCAACTTCGTCGTAAAAAACTGCGGCCACAACATCCAGCAGATACCCGCCAGGTCTGGCAGAATCAACCCTTCGATGCCGCAATGCTCGGCGGAAGCACGCATTCCCCCGGGCAACATGCGCCGGAGCAGGTTGCACGCCGACGAATCGCCGGCCAACAGTTCGTCCAATTCGGCCGGCGAGAACGCGAATCGCCTTCCAATATCGAGAGGAATGACTACCAACGGCACGCCGCAACGAATGACCTTGCGAGCAGCCTGAGCGTCGGCATGGAAATGACATTCGGAAACCGGACCGGCGTCTCCTGGTTCCTGAATCGCTCCACCCACGACAACGACACCCTTGAGGTGGATGGTGATTTCCGGGTCACGGTCAATGGCCCTTGCCAATACCGTCGTCGGCCCCAGAACTATCGCATGTATGCCGTGATGATGCTTTCTCGCTTCCTCGACAATGACTTTGTCCGCTGGATGGCCATGCAGTTTATTAACGGAAGGTAACGTCAAGCCGCACAACCCATTGCTGCCACAACTGAGTTTGCCGAACGGCTCGAAAGTGACCGGCAACGCCTGGCCGATGCGGGGCAGTCGATCAGGGTCCAGGTGTTCGATAATGTTCTGGACATTATCTGAGGCTTGCTCGGCTGATACGTTTCCTGCCGTGGCAGCGACAGCGACGACATCCAGTTCAGAATGAAAGAGCGCCAATGCCAACGCAAAGGCCGTATCGATACCCGGATCGCCAATGATGATCGTCTTTTTGGGCATATGAAGTCGTCACGATGCAGCGGGGCGGCAGCATGCGGCACTGAGGAGCCTCAATTGCTCCAGCTTGCGTAGTGCCAGTCCAGAGCGTACCACTTCTTCCGCTCGCTGTACACCGTCTCGAAGCGTTTTTACCTGATCGGCCAAGAGCAGGCCTACAGCGACATTGGCTAGCACCCAGTTTTTGCCATGTTGTCCCTGATTCTTAAACATGTTCTCGATGAATTGGGCATTTCAGTGGCATCCTTGCAGCGGATCGAATCGATGCTGTGATGATCATATCCGAAATCAGCCTGGGTCCAGGTCTCCTCCGTGATAGTATTTCCACGGATGAGGCAAACATCGGTCGCCCCGTGCAGCGACACCTCATCTAAACGTGGTTCACCATGCACCACTACAGCTCGTTCGATGTTCAGTTGAGCAAGAGCCTCTGCCATCGGTCGCAGATGTTCCCGTTTGCCCACACCCAGAATCTGCCAGGATACGCGTGCCGGGTTGCAGAGTGGCCCCAACAGGTTCAAGATGGTGGGCACCCCCAACTGCTTCCGCATAGGGGCCAAGGTCTTCAGACGTGGATGAAATCGAGGAGCGAAGATGAACCCCAAGTTTGCCTGTTCCAGACAGGTAACTACTCCTTCGATGGGTAGATCAGAGACGATCCCCAGTGCAGTTAAGACATCCGAACTGCCGCTGGAGCTCGACACGGCCCGGTTGCCATGCTTGGCGACTTTCACCCCGCCCGCAGCCAGCACGATGGCCGCCGCGGTGCTGATGTTCACGGTCGACTGTTGGTCGCCTCCGGTGCCACAGGTATCGAGCAAGGGTTGCGGATAATCGATGACCACCATACGCTCCCGTACTGCTCGGGCTGCGAAGGCCAGTCTTTCGCCAGTGATAGCCTCTTTGGTCGTTGCCAGCAGAAAATCAGCAGCATCCGCTTCTTTGAGATGCCCATCAATCAACTGGATGAACTGCGACTCGAACATGCCTTATGACCTGAACAGGTAGACAAGTTTCTACATTACTAGTGTCTATTTGAAAGAAGTACCGGTTTTTTCGTACATGTACACTTTACATCACTACCGATAGTGGTATAGACTACAGTACAGTACCAGCCCCCCCTTCAGCAAGAGGCTAACCATGCGTGTCGCCAACGATCAATTGACCGAACGTCAACATGGCATCTATGAGTTTATCCGCGAGAAGATCGATGAACGGGGGTATGGCCCGACGGTGCGGGAAATCGCTGATCGCTTCAAGATCAAGTCTCCCAACGGCGTGATGTGCCACTTGAAGGCGCTGGAGAAGAAGAACTTCATTCAACGTGAGGGCTTTGCCGCCCGGGCCATCCAGATTGTTGGCTACAAGCCTGGCAGCGTTACCCTGCCCATGCTGGGTGTCGTCTCTGCCGGCGCTCCGGTATCCACCATTGAACTGGAGGAAACCCTCGAATTGGGTGAGCTCTTCAAGGCTGATAATAATTTCGTGCTTCGAGTGTCCGGCACCTCGATGATTGAAGACCACATTCAAAGCGGCGACTATGTGGTGATCAAGAAGCAAGAAACCGCCAAGAACGGCGAACGGGTGGTAGCTTGGGTCGATGGCGAGACGACGCTCAAGAAGTTTTACAAGGAAAACAAACGCTTCCGGTTGGAACCCTGCAACGGAGCCATGAAGCCGATCTATGTGGACCCGGTGAAGGATGTGAGAGTGCTGGGAGTGTTGGTAGGGGTGTTGAGGAAGGTCTAGCACGCCATAGAGATAGATTATGATCGCACCATGTCTACCATATTTCGTGATTGCCTTCCTCTGGTACCATAGTGATCGCGCCTACAACCCGGAAGACGAGTCAGTCCCTATCATCTTTCAACATCATAAGGCCAAGCTCTTGATCTATGTTCCACCGGGCAGGCAGCGCCTTGTGGCCATGGACCTCAAAACCATGTCCTTCATTGGGTCGTATCAAGTCACAAAGAATGTCGAATTTCCAAAGACGCCTGGCGGCAAGGCTGCACAAGTCATGCGGTTCGTCATACCTCATCCAGACACACTAAAGGGAGTACCCATTATCAACGCTAAACCTTTCAACGTGAATCAGAGTGTTATTATCGTCTTCAATACCAGAGAAGCGGGCGTTTTTGACCTTCGCAGCGAATTCTATCAGCTAATAAGTACCTCTGGTGACTGGTAAACGGAATCCTTGCATGTGATTGCTGTGCTCAATCAACGAGGCCTCTTCAATAGTCGTACCTGCCCTGCATGAAAGACATCATGGGCAGCAATCCCCTGGATCAATTGGTAGTAGCTGTACTTGCTACCCAGAGGTATCCGGCCCAGGCGGCTCTCGTGAAACGCTTCCACCGCCAGACGTAGTGCCTGGTGCTCTTCATCAAGAGTCTTCAGTATCTTGTTCCATTCGGGTTCGGGCAATGGCTTGGGCAGCTTAAACCAGTTGCTGCCCTTCCAGGGGAAGCTGCCACGTTTGCTGTTTTGCAGCCGGCGGTGCACAGAGTACTTCCAATAGGCACAATGCAAAGCGATATCAGCGATAGAATGGCCGGACCGGGTTAGCGACTCCCCGGCATCCTGAGCAGTCAGACCACGCAAAGAATCGCGTAAAGTAGGCCCATGCCAGGCTTTTCCGTGGAAAACGCTCTCCAGTTGATCGAGCAAAACAGCGGTAATACTCAGAGCTTTAGCCATAATCTTCGTTTCCTGTCGGGTCGTTGCGACTGATGTTAAACTGTATCAACTTTGCCACGCCTGTTGAATATTCATGTTTTGTGGTGACGGTCTCTTCACAAATGCATGGTGACGATCATTCCTTCCGTAACGAGTCTGTCTGAAGTGCCGATAGGTCAGGTGGGAACAACAGAGCCGTTGATACTCACGGTAGGCAATACGCCGATCTGAGGGGGAACAAGGGTTCTGAGGGTAATGTGCGGCGTGCCCTGGCCGCATGGGAATTTTGGAGTCCACCAGTCATGTCCTTGTTACGCAAAGCCTTGATGGCCATGTCCGTGTGTACGCTTGGTAGCGTCGCATATGCTCAAGACATGGGCGACTCGAATTACGCCACTGGCATGCGCACCTTGCTGCCTGCCAGCTTCATGATGAATGGTCATGAACACGGCGTCGCGACAACCAATTGTGCATCGTGCAATACCGGTGCCTGCGACCAGGGCTGCAATTATGCCAAGGTCGGCGTCTTTGGCGATTTCCTCTACATGAGGATGCGTAACGGCGATGTGCCTTACGCCCAGCCCGTCGATGGCCTTGGACCACAAGCTCTGCCCGTGGGCAATGTCGGTGTGGTCACTCCGTTCTATGAACAGGGTTTCCGCGTCGGCGCCTGGGTCGCTCCCATGGAACTGCTCACAATCCGTGCTCAGTACCTGAGCTGGAACAGCGCTTCCCACGACAGCATCACTGCTCCGGATGGCAGCATCCTCCGCTCTCTGACGACCCACCCCAGCACCGATAACGCCGCGCTGGACAGTCTGACAGCCTTCGCTGAAATCAAAAACGAATTGCGCATCTACGACTTAGACGGCCTGGTCCGCCTGGTCAACTGCGGCCCTTGGACAGTTCAAGGCGTGGGCGGTCTCCGTTACGCCCAGCTCAACCAGAACTTCCAAGGCAACTACACCATTCTGGGTGAGACTCAAGTCAATACCCGGACTGCCTTCAATGGCATTGGCCCCCGCCTTGGTGTGGAAAGCGATTGCTGGATCAAGGGTGGTCTGGCCGCCTACGGCAAGGGCTATGTCAACTTCCTGCTGGGTGATCTCACTACTTCGTACTCTCAGCAGAATCTGTTCCAGGAACAGTTGGTCAACACCGGGTTCAAGGAAACCCGCCTCGTGACCAACTTTGAACTGGAACTGGGCCTGAGCTATAGCTGCTGCTGCGATCACGTTCGTATCTCAGCCGGCTACATGATCTCCAGCTGGAGCAACATGGTCAGCACCGGCTCTCTGATTGACGCAGTTCAGAACAACACTTTTAATCAGAACCGCACCAATCTCCACGATACGCTGATTATCGACAGCATCGTGGCCCGCCTCGAAGTGCGATTCTAACGATCCCCCTCCCCCATCCCCTGGGGACTCCCGTTACGCCGGGCGAGCCGTGAGGTTTGCCCGGCGTACGGTTTTTTTCATTTCTTGTCAGTCGCTTCTTTAGCCTGTCTTTGGTACCATGCACACAGAGGATCATTCTTGTGTGAGGCTCTCATGGCTAGCATTCGTACCCGTTCTTCTTCGATCACCATCAACCGCCGCAGGCTGCTTCAACTGGGAGCAGGCTCACTGGCGGCCTTCAGTTGGACCGGCCTGCCTCAGTTGCAGGCAGCGACGAAAGAGTTCCGCTGCATCTTCCTGCATTTAGTAGGCGGCCCCAGTCACCTCGATACCTGGGATCCCAAGCCCGATGCTCCCGTGGAGTATCGTGGCCCTTTCCGTGCCATCAAGACCAATGTTCCAGGCATCTCCATCAGCGAACTCTTCCCCCACATGGCCCGGATGGCCGATCAATTCGCCCTGGTGCGTTCTGTCTACCACGATGAAGCACCCATCCATGAAACGGGGCAGCAATTGATACAGACTGGCGATTGCAACCCCTCTCAAAAGACATCAGTGATCACTCGCAGGCCATCGCAACTGCTCATTCCCGGCATCATCGATAACACCGGCGTTCAGTTGAGTCATGGGCAGGACCATCTCTCGCCTTGCCGAGCCGATGCGATCCATGCTCTGGATCGTGAGTCAAGCAACATGCGAGAAGCCTATGGCCAGCATGAGTTCGGGCAATCGTGCCTGCTCGCCCGGCAAGCCATCGAGCGGGGCCAACAGTTCGTCACGGTGAACATGTTCCGCACCGTGTATGACAGCCTCTCCTGGGACTGCCATGCAGATGGCCGTTCATTGAACACGAACTTGACGGACTATCGAAGCCGTGTGGCGCCGATGTTTGATGCCACTTACACCGCCTTGCTGAATGATCTCAAGGCTCGTGGCCTACTCGACACGACATTGGTCGTCGCTGCCGGTGAGTTTGGCCGTTCGCCCAAGATCAATCTGCGCGGAGGGCGCGATCATTGGACCGGTGCCTGGACGGTTCTCTTCGCCGGCGGCGGCATCCAAGGCGGCCAGGTGATCGGCAGCACGGATCGGCTCGGCATGGCTCCGGCTACACGCCCCGTGCATGCCAGCGCCATCGCCAACACGATTCAACATGCATCAGGGCTTCGTGCGGAGGTGCGTTACCGTCATGGTGAACCGTTGACAGAGCTTTTCAAATCAGCTCGCCTGGTTGCTTAGGCCAGCCAGGCTGGTACATCACCGGCGGGCGGTAGCTTCACCAGATGCATCGATTTGATATGCTCATGCCCTTTTACCTCAGCGAGGGCTGCCTCGCTGGGGAGGTTGTCGAGGTTCAATACAGCCACCGCTTCACCACCCCGTTCCTTGCGGCCCACTACCATTTGCGCAATGTTGACAGCGTGGCGACCAAAAACGGTTCCAATGTAGCCAATCAGGCCCGGTAAGTCTTTGTGTGTGAAGATCAACAGGTTGCCATCGAGGTAAGATTCGAGATGGAAGCCATCGAGTTGCACCAGCCGCAGATATTCGCTGCCGAAGAGGGTCGCTGAAGCTGAATGGGTACCTTTGTCCGTTTCGATCTGGGCACTTAGCAGCGTAGCGAAATCGCCCCGGCTGGGATTATGCTCTTCAATAATGTCGATGCCTCGTTCCTTGGCGACCAGCACCGCATTAACCGGTGTGAGCATCTCGGAGAGGCGGGTCTCCATTAACCCGGTCGCAAAGGCTGCTGCCAGCCAGGACATACCATTGCCTGGCATTTCGCCACGAAAGGAGAGAGATACCCTCTTAATCGTGCCTTCGTGCAACTGGGTGAGCAGCAATCCCAGACGACGGGCCGCATCAAGATAGGGACGAAGCTCCTGGAGGGTCTTGCGGTCAACAGCCGGGAGATTGACGGCCGATTGCACTTGTCCTCGCACCAGATAATCGACCAGAAGATGGGCCGCTTCCAGGGCCACGGACTTCTGAGCTTCATTGGTCGAAGCCCCCAGGTGTGGTGTCAGCACCACGTTCGGTAATGATCGCAGGGGATGGTCGACTGGTGGCGGTTCTTCCACAAAGACATCCACGCCGGCACCGGAAAGATGCCCCGATTTCAACGCATCAGCCAACGCCAGTTCATTGATAATGCCGCCACGGGCACAATTGATGATGCGGGCGCCCTTCTTCATCATGGCCAGTTGGGCGGCCCCGATCAGGTCTTTTGTTTGTTCCATCATGGGCACGTGAACCGAGACAATGTCGGAGTGTTTCAACAGTGTGGGCACGTCGGAAGCCGGCTCAAATCCCAAGGATTGAATACGATCACCCGAGAGAATGGGGTCGTAGCCGATTACTTTCATATCCATCGCCAGCGCCCGCTTGGCTACCTCGCGGCCAATACGGCCCAGGCCGATGACGCCCAGAGTTTTGCCGGCAAGCTGGGTGCCAACGTACTTGGCACGATCCCAGCCGCCCTTGCGCATGACGGCGTCAGCAGCAGCGGTGTGCCGCATGAGGGCAAAGATCAACGCCCAGGTCTGTTCGCAGGTGCTGATGGTGTTGCCACCCGGGGTGTTCATCACGATGACACCCTTGCGTGAAGCAGTGGTGACATCAATATTGTCTACGCCTACCCCTGCGCGAACAATCGCCCGGAGCTTGCCCGGCGTTTCGAGCAAATCGCCAGTGATGCGGGTGCCGCTGCGAACGATAGCACCATCAGCAGCCTGCAGGGCCGCTTTCAGTTCATCCCCTTTGAGACCGGGACGATTATCCACCTCAATGCCGGCGCTTTGCAGAATAGTTATGCCTTCGGCTTCCAACTTGTCGCAGATCATTACTCGGGGCATGCGTCGTTCCTCGGTACCAGGCAACGGGTCACGGGCTGAAAACTCAAGATAGAGGTCATGAAACGGTTCGGCTACCGCCGCGAGCATCAAGACTTCTCAGTCGTCTTCACCTGCAATTGCGATTGTAGCCAGCCCCGCCTAGCCATCCAGTAGAGCATGGCCGGCGGCGTGAGGCACATGATCACCATGCAGACGATGAACAAGCCGACAGGAGAGAACGGATTGTCGATGCTGAATTTATCGCCGAAGAAGTTCATTCCCATGAAGCCGGTGATGAACGTCAATGGCATGAAGAGCACCGTCACGACAGTTAATGTCCTCATCACTTCGTTCATGCGATAGCTCGTCACCGAGATGTGGCTTTCCATCGCGCCGGAAGCCATGTCACGCAGGCCGTCGGAAAGTTCATGCATACGAACGAGGTGATCGTAGATGTCCCGGAAATAGACCTTGTTTTCAGCATGTATCACACCGAAGGTGTCACGGGCCAGTCGATTCATCGCCTCACGTTGACTGCCAAAGATACGACGCATCTGCAGCACCGTTCGACGGATGCGGAATAACTGGGGAAGATGCTCTCGCCGAGGCTTGACGTAGATTTCCTGCTCCAGATCATCGAGTGCGTCATCCAGGCAATCGACCACTTCCATCGAGGTCGTGGTTATCTTGTCCAGCAAATGGTAGAGCAGTCGATCTGCCGACTTCGTTAGCCTGTCATCTGTCGATTTCTCCACCTGCTCCCACAGCTTCTGGAGCGGAACGATGGGATCGAAGTGGATCGTGATGAGATAGTTGGGGCCTACGAAAAGATCGAGTTCATGCTGCTTGATTTCATGCTTGACGTATTCGAGGGCATGGAACGACATGTAGAGGTACTTTTGCCAGTCATCGACTCGGGCCAGGTGCGATTCCAGCAGTGCGTCTTCAATAGCCAACGGATGGAAGGCAAACTGCTTCTTCAGGAAATCGCCGGCCCGCTGCACGCCTTCACTGGAAAGGCACATGTCCATCCAAATGACGTTGTTCGGATCAGCAAGAGCTGCAGTCAAAGCCTCGGCATCAATCAATTCAGTCTGGGTGGCGCCATCACGACGACAGAGAATGCGAATCATAGCGAGTTCGTCCTTCTCTGTTAGACTGCCGTCACGGGTTTGGTGCCAACATAGATCGTGGCCACACCGAACGTCAGGGGATGGTAGCTGACATCCGTCAGGCCCTGAGCTTGCATTCGTTCGCACAGTGCTTCATAGTCGGGGAAGGCCAGCACGCTGGCAGGCAGATACTTGTACGCTGCATCGGGGCTTTTGGAGAACCACTGACCAACACGGGGCAGCACCGAACGGAAATACCAGAGGTAGAGCTTATCCAGCCCTTTGACACGAGGCTTGGAGAACTCCAGCACCACCACTTTGCCCCCCGGCTTGCAAACCCGAGTCATCTCGGAGAGGCCACGATCCGTGTCGGCGACATTTCGCAAACCAAAAGCGACGCTGACGATCTGGAACAGGTTATCGTTGAAAGGAAGATGCTGGGCATCGGCCTGGAGATACCGGATCGGTTCGCTCGCCTTCTGGTTGGGCTTCACCGATTTCTTCGTCGCTCGATCGAGCAGAGGGCCACAGAAATCTGCGCCGTAGACCGGCACCGTGCCCTTGCCTGCCTTCTGATAGGCTAGAGCCAAGTCGCCGGAGCCGGTGCAGAGATCAAGGATAGGCCCCTGTCCTTGAACTGGTGGCACCATCTTGACCGTCTTGGATCGCCAGCGTTTGTCGATGTTCAAACTGAGCAGGTGATTGAGCAGATCGTAATAGGGGGCGATCTTGCCGAACATGGTGCGGATGCGGGCATTGCTCTTATCGAGAGAATGCTCATTGGCTGGGATCGTCGGTGCTGCTGAGGTGGACATACGCTTGTTCTACTGGCAGAGGGCGGGCTTTGTAGCTATTTCAGTTCACGCACTTTGATGTTGCGGTAGTAGATGCAGGCCCCCTGAGCCTGGAAGCCGATTGCACCTTCGCGCTGGTCAGTCGTACCTTCGGAGACCAGTTTCCCATTAACAAGTACATTGATTGAATGATAATTGTCGAAAATGTCCATCCAAAGGAAATTACCTTTGTGGCAATGGATAATCGTCTCGTTCCATTGCCCTACCGGTTTCATCGCAGCTTTGCGGGCATCGGGATAGTCCTTGGCTTCGACATGGGCTTTGCCATAGGCCAAAAGCTTCCCCGTTTCGGTGTACTTGCCATCCACTTCCACACTCTGCGGCCAGCTTTTCAGCACTCTCGTCAGGTAGATGAACGCCCCGCTGTTGCCGGTAAACTTGCTGTCATCGGTCAGATCGGTAGGCCGTTCGTACTTCCATTCGTATTTGAGATCAAAGTTGGTGTAATGCTTACGAGTGTAGGCAAAGCCTGAGATAGGGAACTGACTGAGATGGACTTGATCGTCGATCTGGAGAACACGGTCGTGAGTGTAGATTTGTCCGGGCGGAATGGGATGAAATACCATGCACCCATCCTTCACATCGAAGGACCTCTCCGGCCCGGCAATGATCCAGAAGATGAAGCCGGCGTAGTTCTTGCCGTTGAAGAGATCGACCCAGTCTGCATCATCAGCATTGGGGTGAGCAAGGGCGAGTGCCATAATCAAGGTTAGGGTGGCCATCTTGTGATTCCATTAGTCGCCTATGTCGTCATAGCCATCGGCGAGTTTCTTATGCCGCAGGAGTTTATGGTAGTGCTGGGCGAACCGGTGGGCCTCATCACGCACATATTGCAGCAGGCGTAGGGCTGCTGAATTGCGGCTCAGCTTGAGCGGTTCCGCTTCACCAAGGCGATAGATTTCTTCCTCTTTCTTGGCGAGGGAGATCAGACAGGGCTGGGTGATCTTCAGGTGCCGCAAGGCAGTTTGGGCCGCATGCAACTGCCCTTTGCCGCCATCAATCATGATCACATCGGGGAAGACCTCATCCTCGGTTTGCAGCCTGCGATAGCGGCGATTGACCACTTCTCGGATTGATTCAAAGTCATCAACACCCTCGACGCTTTGAATGCGAAATCGCCGATAGCCCGGCTTGAAGGGAACTCCATCGACGAACTGCACCAACGAAGCAACGGTTTCGCTGCCGGCAAAGTGGGCGATGTCGATTCCCTCGACGACACGCGGCAACTCTTCGAGCTGGAGGACCTTCTGCAAGCCCCGCACCCCTCGCTTGGGATCAAGAACGAACACTTCGGGTTGCAAGTCCTTATCAACTTCACCCCGCAGTTTCAGATTGCTCAGTGCCTTGATCTGGTCACGCAGCTGCCCTGCCCTCTCGAAGTCGAGCTCGCTCGCAGATTGCTTCATCGTTTCTTCGAGCTCCTTGATTAGTCCATCTTTCTTGCCATCGAGGACCATTTGCAAGCGGCGTATCTGCTCTCGATAGTGCTCTTTGGTTACCCGGTAATTGCATGGAGCGTTGCACTGGCCGATGCTGTGCAAGAGGCAGGGCCTGAACCATCGCCATTGATCTTCGCCCTCGTTGATATCGAGCTTACAGGTACGGAACCGAAAGATGCGCTGTAGCACCTGAATTGCTGCCCGCAGGCTACGAGCACTGGTAAAAGGCCCATAGAGCTTGGCCCCACGCCGAGGCTTGCGAGTGAACTCGACCCGAGGGAAATCTTCACGAATGCGGATTTGCAGATAGGGATAGGTTTTGTCGTCTTTCAGATCGATGTTAAATCGAGGCTGAATGTCCTTGATCAACCGGGCTTCGAGCAGCAGGGCATCGACTTCTGAATCGACAGCCACGAAATCAATATCAGCGATTTCGGGTAAGAGTCCCGTCAACCGAGGATCGAAAGTAGCCTGTTTATTGAAGTACGATCCTGCGCGGTTGCGGAGGTTCTTGGCCTTGCCGACATAGATCACCCGTGACTGAGAGTCCTTCATCAGGTACACGCCCGGCTGAGGCGGAAACGTCCTGACCTTCTCAGCCGGTGTCAGTCGCTCTTCGGGAGTAGGTGGTTCAACATCCATGAAGTTATCTTACGGGCAAGGCTCACACAAAATCGAGCCGGAGCTGAAGAAACTCGTAACAACCAACACGAAGGACAATGCCCTCAGGTTGCAACTCGATGCTGCGCTGTGGCTCACCCAGGCTGTTGACCACGTAAGCATGCTCGGCTGCCGGGGGCATTGCAGCAGCGTTTCGGTGGCGTAGCCGAACGTCTCGACCATGCGCAGGATCACGCTCTTGGGGTGCTCTTCGGGAATGTGCATATCGATCAACATGACGCTGGGGGCATCGATATGGAACAACCAGCTTGAAGTGCCAGCAGCGGGTGGCCCCTGTTCAACAGGAATCGCTACCGACGGTGTCAACCAGTCTTGCTCGGTCTGATGTGGCAGATCATCATCCAGCGAGATGGCGAAGGAGAAGTCACGAACAGTTTCCCCTTCCACCAACAGCACCGAATCGAGCATGCGTGAGGTGTAGCGCTGCCAGAACGGAAGGCCGCCGGAGAAGATGGTGACGCGCCCTTGTGGCATCTCCAGTTCGATGAAGCCCGGCGTCTCCGGGCGGGTTTGCGTGCTGGGCAACTTCGTCCATTGTACGCTCTTGTTCAGCCGTGCATTCGCATCGCGCCAGGCCCACCGGCTGGCAAAGTAAGCGTGCCAGGGATAGCCAGCCAACGCCTGCCGGGGTTCCAGGTGAATATCGACTTCCACAATCTTGCGACCGGCCCCTAGCCGGCAGGTTTGCACGTAGTCAGCCAGCACTTCACCATGTGCATCAACGAGCGTGCCCTTGCTCTGCACCTCACCTACCGCATGACTATTCTTCGTGACTTTGACCTCATCACACTTCATCGTCGAACCGGGAGCAAAGACGAGTTGCTGACCCAAACGAGGGATTTCCTTGATGGCATCCTTTATGGAACGTATGCCACCTGAGTGGGGATCGATCTCGACGATGACGTAATCGTTCTTGAGAGTGGAGCCTTCAACGATGGTGTGTTTGGGAACACGAACCTTGGCCCCCTTCTCCACCGAGCGTGGCAGCCAGGCAAAGCCCAGGGGCGGCAGTTCGACGATGGCATCGATGCCCTCACTACCCTTCTGACTCGCCCATGCCGGCGCTGGCAGCAGCGTCGTGGCAAGCGGCAGTTGCACCGGCACCTTGCGGCTGAAGCTGCAGGGGTTGAACAACAGATAGCCCGGAAGCTTGGCTGTCGCCCCCAGTGTCAATCGTTCGGCAAATCTGCTAGCAACTTCATTCAAACGAGAAGAAGGTCTGATGGCCAATTCATGTTCTATCAAGAGAGCTTCGCTAGTCTTGCATAGCGAACCTATCTCTCTCTGGCAGTCGGCTGTTGGGCTTATGACAGCGAATAACGACAACAAGGTTCTTGCCGATTCCCATGCTCGCCAATCTCGCTGGGCTTGGGCAAACAAACTAACCGGATTTGGAACTTTGAGATCGAGATGTTCTTGATCCCCCTGCCCTGTCATCTCCAGAAGATAGTCCGACTGATAGTCATCCGCACTTGGCGGCGTGTACTGTTCCGTGGCTGGGATGTCTCTGATCGTCTGCTCAAGATTGCCCAATTGCCCAAAGACTGGAGCGAGTTGATGAAGCGCGTTCCAGCACTGGAACCAGAGGGGGATATCGACCACCTGCTGCATCATGCCGAAGTGAATCCAGCCGACATATTCTGTCGACGTAGACTCATAGATCAGATGGCCGAGATGAAACGCTGTCTCAGCAGAATCAAGTGGTTCGGGCTTGCGGGTGCAGGATTCCAGTAACTGACTATCCGGCCCGCGCCAGGCAGCCAGGCTGTTGGTGGCACTCGGCCAGACACCGGCATCGTTACTGAAGCCAAACGCTCGTTTCAGCCCGAACGATTGCAGGATCCCCGGTATGTTCGCTGTCGCCGCGAATCTTGATCTAGCAGATGATTCGAGCCATTTGCCTAATCGGGTATGGGCCACAGACATCCCACGATCAAGGTTCGCCAGCCAGGCAGAAAGAGGCATCAGGGCATCAGGGCGTTCCGAATAGTGGCCGCCCCACCAATCGACCTTGCCGGAAACCATTTTCGTTTTGAACAATTCAGCATCCGTACCTTCGTTCAGCTTCAGCCATTTCCCCATCCAGTCACCCGCGGCAACCATGGTGAAGGCCAGATCGCTCTTGAGCCAATCGTTCAGCTTGGAATGGGTTTGGTCATCGTTCAGGAATAACGTCACTGCCTGATACAGTTGCGATGGATTGACAACTTCCCTCGCCTGCTGTAATTGATGAGCAGCCTGGCCGTGGTGATGTTTGCGGTCCGATGGATCCGTAGCCTGTGCTGCCTGGCGGACGTGATCGTAGAAGGTATTGGCATCCAGAGCATTCGAGTGATCCTGAGCATCGCAGTAGGCTTCGAGGATGAGATATCCTAGGCCCAGTCCGGCAAAGGAGATCCAGTCGTCGCCGGTTAGCGACTTGCCCAGCGTCTGTTCCAATTGTTTGAACGTCTCTTCCCACGATGAGGTAGCGGCAAACGAATGGGAACCAGCGCCTTTAATCCGTTCTTCCCAATCGGAGGATTGATAGCGATAGGGTGACTCTGGAATCACAAACAGATGATCCGCAGCAGGTGCCTCGAACTCATCCTGTGAACCGAGCGTCGGCGGGCCGGCAGACTCAGCAACGACTTGGGGATGCCAGAGCGTGAAGTAGCCGTTCCAGAAGGCTTCCGCCTCTTCCCTGCTGATCGTCTGGCGGTATTTGCTGCTCGGTCGATGACTCGTCAGCATGACCAGGGTACGTCGTGTCATCATCGCTTTCCGGGTAAGAAGGCAGCTACCGCTTCCACTATCGTACTGACTTCAGCCATCGCCCCCTGGCCGACATCGCCGCAAGCCAAAGCTTTTTCGATGGGGCCGACGAAACGGAGGGATCGATGCTTTTGTTGATTGATCCACTTTACCAAACCATCTGCATCGAGAGCATTCTTGCAATAGAGCTTATAGAGCCCTGCTATGGCCTGAAGATGCCAGGCTGTGAGGGGATGCTCCCACATTAACGTGTTCATGGCGGGTGCCAACAACACTGGCCGAGTGAGGTCCCAGGCTCGCCAGACACAAGTCATGCAGTTATCGCAGAGGCCGCCCGCCAGTTTAGCCAGGGTATTCGCATCAAGGGGAGCGATGACGAAGAGGTCCGCCCACCGCCGCAATTCGATGTGCAGCACCGGATCGGTTCGCTGCCAGTGATAACCTTGCTTCTGCTTCGGCCATTCATCGTCATCCGTATGAAGAACGCCCTTTGGAAGTTCCTGACGATCAAAGAAATAGAGGGCGGGCTGCGTAGCAACCACTTTCATATCATGGCCGGCTTGCAAAAGCGCAGCGACAAGCTCCGGCGTCTTCAGCGCCGCTACCGAACCAGTAACTCCCAACAAAACCTTGGCCATCAGCCTACCCTATTTGGCGACCTGTTGACTCAATCGCTCCGCTTCACTGACCATCTCGTTTAGGAGTGACAACCCCTGATCCCAGAAACTCGGCTGGTTGATGTCGATCTCTAATCGCCCTACCAGTTCCGGTGGGCTGATCGAACCGCCCGCTGAGAGCATCTCCAGATACTTGGGCACGAAGCCTGCGCCCTGTCGTCGGTATTGTTCATAGAGAGCCAGAACGAGCAGTTCACCGAAGGCATAGGCATAGCAGTAGAACGGCACATGAACGAAGTGGCCGATGTAGAGCCACCACCAGGCGTACCCCTCGCCCAGTTGCACAGCGTCGCCATGCATCGGCTGGTTGGCTTCCATCCACAAAGTGTTGATACGTTCGGTGGTCAGCTCGCCTTCCTGCTGCCGGGCTGCGTGGGCCTTTTGCTCAAAGCGAGTCAGCACCACCTGGCGGAACACCGTGGCGAAGGCATCTTCTATCTTGCTGCACAAAAGCGCGAGCCTGATCCGTGGCTCCTGGTACTTCTCCATCAAGCGGCGGAAGGTGAGCATTTCGCCGAAGACGCTGGCTGTCTCGGCTGTGGTGAGCGGCGTATCGCACTGAAGATAGCCTACCTGTCGAGATAGATACTGATGCAGGCCATGCCCTAACTCATGAGCGAGCGTCATCACATCACGCAGCTTGTCGGTAAAGCTCATCAGGATGTAGGGATGGGCGCTGGGAACGGTCGAAGCGCTGAACGCCCCGCCCCGCTTGCCTGCTCTTGGCTCTGCATCGATCCAGTGCTTGGTGAAGAACTCCCGGATGATCTTGCCACCTTCAGGACTAAACGCTGTGTAACTCTCTTCGACAATCTGCCTTGCTTCATTCCAGTCGCAACTGGGCAGATCGCTGCCCAGCGGTGCGTAGCGATCATAGTCGTGCAGTTGTTTTAACCCCAGTAGCTTAGCCTTAAGCCGATAATAGCGGGCCACCATGCCCTGATGCTTTTCCGCAGCAGCCATCAAGGCATCGACACTCTGTTGGGTGATCTCATTGGCGAGGTTGCGAGACTGCATCGGCCCGGTGAAACGCCTGAGCCTGGTATCCGTTTGATGATCCTGCAGCAGCGTATTGAAGACATAAGTGATCAGCTTGCTGTTGCCCTGGAGCCCGGCAGTGATGCCCTCAGCGGCAGCCCGACGCACCTCCTGCTGGGGATCATACAGCTTAGCCAAAATCTGCTGCAAGGTCTGCGTCTCGGATTTGCCTTTGAGCGTGAAGGTGAAACTCATCCCGGCGACGGTCTCGTCGAACAATCGTACGAACGCTGCCCTGCCTGTGTTATTCTTTTCCTCAAGCAGCTTCTCCTCAGGCTCGGTGAGGAAGTGGGGCTTGAGCAGCCGTTTCACTTCGAGGTAGTGCTTCCAGCGACCGAGGCGTTCGTCTTTGAGTAGTTGATCAGCGTGGGCATCGTCCAATGCAACCCATTCGAGATCAAAGAAGATCAGGTGCTGATTGGCTTCGGTGCGTGCTTCTCTGGTCTTACTGAGCAACGCTCCGTGACGAGGATCATCGGTCTTGGCGGAATGCACCAGCTGGGCATAGATGAGAGGCTTATCAAGCAATTCGAAGAGCGTTTCCATCTCCCCCATTGCCTCAGCTAATGTGATGGCAGAAAGACCAGCATCAAGTTTGCCACGATACTTCTGGCCAAAGGTCCTGGCTCGCTGAAGAGCCGATTCCATGTCCTTTGTCAATTGGGGATCGTCGATGCCCTTATAGAGATCGCTCAGATTCCAACTAACGCCCGTCGCACTGCTGTTTGTCGTTGCCATAACATCCGATGCCAGGTTCATGAATAGAATGCACTCGTCTCAAGCATTCTATTCATTCGGGTCGAGGCACGGCATGGCTGATTTTGTAACTGTGGCCAAAGTGGGAGACATTCCTGAAGGCACCTCCAAAGCGGTGGCCGTCGGCACCAAGACCATTGCCCTCTTTCATCGCCCGGGCGGCGTCTGGAACGCTATCGATGACTATTGCCCGCACATGGGGGCTTCGCTGGCTGAAGGCAGGCTGGAGGATGGCGTGGTCGAGTGCCCCTGGCACGCCTGGCAGTTTCGGCTCAGCGATGGAACGTGGGTAAACAGTCCCAAACTCAAGATTGGTTGCTACGAGGTACGGGTGCAGGGAGATGACCTGCAAATCAAACTATAGTGGAATCTACTTGGATCACGACGCTGTTGAAGCTAACGTCGGCAACAGTATTTGAAGTTCACTCGAACTCCGTGTATGGAGTTGCCCCAGATCGGTCAGCAGATCGTCATACGACTGATAGCGTTCATCGGGATTCTTGGCCATCATACGCAGGATGACTTCAGAAACGGAAGCGTCAAGCCCGGCGATCAGCTGGTGTGGCGGAATAGGGTTTTCCCGGGTGTGCTTCAACATGATCTCCATGCGGTTCTTGCCTTTGAAAGGCATTTCGCCCACTACAGCATGATAAAACGTAGCGCCCAGTGAATAGATGTCAGTACGGAAATCAACTTCGCCGCTGGTACACAGTTCGGGAGCCATGTAAGCGGCGGTGCCGGCAATGACCCCTGAGCTGGCATTGGGATTACCCATCCAGGTATCGGTTGTCATGGCCAGTCCGAGATCAGCGAGCTTGATGCAGCCGTCGCGAGCGAGGAGAATGTTGCCTGGCTTGACGTCTCGATGGACGAGACCGATCTTGCGCCGTGCTGCGGAGAGCCCTTCCGCTACCGTAGTGATGATCCTGATGGCACGATCAAGTCGAAGGCGGCCTACGTGGGCCAGCATGTCGAATAGACTGAGGCCATCCACGAACTCAAGCACCAGGAAAGGAAAGGGCGCATCTTCTTCGAGGTCATAGACCCTGACCAGATTGGGATGGTTGAAGCGGGCCAGCATCTGGGCTTCCCGACGCAGGCTATCCAGCATCTGAGACTGATCGTCGGTCATCCCTTCTTCAAGATCAATCTTCAACACCTTGACGGCAACAGTGCTGTTAAGTGAGCGGTTGAGGGCCCGAAAAACCACGGCTGTACCACCACGGGCCACTTCTTCGGTGAGAAAGTACTTGCCGTACTGCTCGCCCACTTCGGGAAACTTCTTGCGATCCAGCATTTGCGAAGGACGGTCGCTGATGGGCGGCAACGGTTGCAGGCTACGGCTACCGGGCACTCCGAGCCTTCGGCTACCTTTTTCGAGGGCAGGTGTGGCATGCACGGGCGCATGAGGCGGTTGAACGGTATCCACTTCCATGGGCGTCGGGATCGTCGCTGTCTGCTTGACTTCGGCTCGCTTGGCCAGCCATTGCTTCACTTCCTTCAACCGGCTATTTGGCTGAGGAATGATGCGGCCGCGCTGATCAAGGTTGGTACGCCGAGTGGGATCAGATTTCGGATCGCAGAAGCCCACATTTTGAGCATATTCATGCAGACGCTGATGTCCCATTTCACCGAAGATTCGTTTGGGATCGCAATAGGTCAGCATGCCCTTGCGCAGCATATCAATGGAACGATGGGCGTCTTTGACGAAAACACCCTGGCGAACCATGAAATCGACAGCGTTTTCGTCGCCAAGTCGATCATTGAGCCACCATGCTTCAAGCGCACGGTAATCGACCTCGCTTAAATTTGGATGCGAGGCGATAATCTTCAACAGAATAGGGTCTGATACGTCCACTTCCGTGCCCATCATGGATTACGGGATATCCTTACTCTAGGTTCAAATTATAGGGTCTGCAACCGAGAACGAGATGAATCCGCTCTCACAAAACACGAGATCAATGAACGCTGCTGTTACAGGCATCATCCTGGCAGGTGGGGCAAGCCGACGCATGGGACGGCCCAAGGCGCTGTTACCCTGGGGTAAGTTCGAATTATTGCACCACCTGACCACCACCCTGCAGCCTCGGCTTGATCCGTTAATAGTCGTGAGTGACGGAAAGATGACCTTTCCTACCCTGCCTTTGGGGGTTCAGTTGATTCATGACACCACACCCTACCAAGGCCCGCTGGCAGGCTTTTCTCAAGGCCTCCAGCGTGCCCCCGTTGATCGCCCTATCTTTCTTACCGGATGCGACTTTCCTTTTATTCAACCGTTCATTATCGATTATTTGCTCGATCAACTGGGGAATGCTGATGCTATTGTCACTCAATCGGAGAACATTTTACAACCCCTGTTGGACTCTATCAACCAAGAATCGTCCTTGCCGTCGATCGGCTGATCGCAACTGGAACCCGCAGCATCACCACCTTGCTGGAAACGATTGATTGTAGGAAAGTAACGAAAGCAGAATGGCGGCGCGTTGATCCTTCAGGATTGATGCTCATGAACATCAACACGCCGCAAGAATATGAGCAGGCTCATCAGCACTATCTTAACATCACTTGTTCGTCAGAGTGTTCTTAACGCCCAGCAGCCCGCCAAGCGCGGCAAGGGAACGCATCGGCCCATCGGGTGCAGCGGTAACAATCTTGGGTTCCGGCTGCCCCGCCAGTTCAGCCTGTTTCATCGCCAGGGCATAAGCAGCCAATGCCTGACCCGATGACTTGGCAGGCAGCCCCGCCAGCAATTCGTCACCATCGCTTGCCTGCACCGGACGATGCCGAGCGACCAGGGTGCGGGCAACAAGAGCCGTGGCGGGAATTTCATCCAACTTGAGCTTGTTGATGCGTTCTTCAGCAAGCTGGATGGCACCGGTACGCGCAGTCAGTTCACAGAGCTTGACGTGGGCATAAACTCGAAGCTTCCAGGCATCGTTACGACCCTGGGTGTAGATTTCCGCAATCTTCATCGCTTCCGACAAGCGTGTTTGTGCTTCCTGCATCCGGTTCGCTTCGATCGCTTGTTCTGCCAAAGCGAGATACGAGGTTAAGTTCATCTGGTCAAAACCAGCCTCTTGTCGCTTCTGCAATATCTCCTTGCCGCGCGCTTCCTGATTTGAAGCATAGAAGCCGACCATCTTGCCCAGCTCAAGCTCTGTTTCCATGTCTTTATTGACTTCCAAATCCTGTTGTGCGAGGGTAATCATCGCCGCAACCAGTGATTTTGGCACCGGCATGCCTTTCTTGTACATCGCACGCTCACCACGGCCACTCGGGTTACCGATGAGTTGCAGGGCGTGTCGCGGCCATTGTGCCTGATGAGTTCCTGGGCCAATACGCCCAACGCCCCGAGTTGCTCGCTGTAATCTTTCATCGTCACAGCCTGCCCTTTGGCATCTTTGACCGTGATGTCCCCAGGCTGGATCGCCTGTTTGATCACTGCCGTCAGAAAGGTGCGTGCCGTTTCTATCTTGTCCGGCTTTACGTTTTGCAGCACGGATCGGCTCAACTTGCGAACGACATCTTCCCTTGGTTCACCTGGCGGCGCATTGGCGACGAGTTGCACCAGAAACGTCATATCGACCGCGCCTGGCTGGGCACCAGGCTGAGCGGGATCGAGAGGCAACATAGGTCCCACGATGTTTGCTACATCGTTGGAGAGTACCCACGCCCATAATGGATCGCCGCTACTGGTGATGGCCTTGCGAAGTTCAGCTATGCCATCTTTCTTGATGTCGGGATTAGAGCCTGTTCGTAACTTCCATTCACCAAGACCCCGGACGAAGGACGGCATTCAGGTCCGGGGGCAGCTTCGCATCAGCGATAGCGCCCTGCACCGCCGCGAGCGTGTTGCCCTCGAGACTCGAAGCACGATACCGCTTCCAACCCCACCAGCCTGTGGCCAGCACAGCAAGAACGATGATCGACATTGTGGCGTAGCGAACATAATCTCGAACGGTGAGCTTCCGCTTTACTTTGGGCAGAGCCTTGGCTTCCTCGAGGGCTTCCAGACTCACACGAGCCGATGTCTGATTGCCCCAGGCACTTCCAGCTTGACTTCCTCTTTCTTGGCCATCGATGGGCCGGTGGCCTGCTTTTCCCGCCAGTCCTTGGGCTTGGCCCCTTCGATCTTGGGTACCGCAATGATTCGCCGACACGATGGACAGGGCATGCCGCTTGCCCGCATTCTCGGCTGCCATCTTCGATGGGTTCGTCGCACTGAGGGCAGGTGAATTTGACCATCTCGGTCTTGTTCGCTTCTTCGACCGCCGTCTTTTCCGCATGCACCGCTTGGGAGGCAAGCATGTCGAAATCGATCACCTCTTCTTCACCACCCGCCGCTGGGTAGTGACCGCGGCCTTCACATTGATCTTGAGCTCTTCGGCAGTGGGTAGTCGAATATGCTGATTGCATCCCGCACAGGATATCTTCTTGCCCGCATGCCTGGCATCAATGCGAAGCTGCTTCTTGCAGTTTGGATTAGGGCAGTTGATACGAATGATCATCAAGAATATCCTTTGGCGCTAACTATGTCATTGTCTCTGGCCCCAAGTTCAATTTCAACATCTAAGTCCGCAGAACCGGCAGCATCTTGCGACGCCGGCCTAACCCTTCAGTTTCACCGCCGATACGACCACGGTCCTGTTCTTCCACTTCCCATTTGCTGATCTCTTCCATCAGCGCATCGACCATTTCCGATTCGGGCACCGTCCGAAGCATCTCGCCACGCTTGAAGATCATCCCCTTGCCCTTGCCTGCGGCGATGCCCAGGTCCGCTTCCTTGGCTTCGCCCGGCCCGTTGACGACGCAGCCCAACACCGAAATCTTGATAGGTGTTTTGCGGCCTTCGAGCCGTTTTTCGAGTTGAGCGATGATGCCTTCCAGATCGATCTCCAACCGACCACAGGTGGGGCAGGCGATGAGTTCGGGCTTCCGCACCCGGCGTTGGGTGGCTTGCAGGATATCAAAGGCAGCAGCTACTTCAGGCACGGGATCACCCAAAAGACTGATGCGGATCGTATCGCCAATTCCATCAAGCAACAGCGGTGCGATACCACAAGCCGACTTGGTCACAGCGTATGGCGGCTTGCCCGCTTCGGTCACCCCAATGTGAGTGGGATAGTTGGCCTGCTTGGCGTAGAGCCGATAGGCTTCGACGACGGTGATGACATCGCTCGATTTTAACGAGACGATCAGATCGTGGTAGCCGACGCTCTCTGCTACTTCGATGTATCGCAAGGCACTGTCGACCATCAGCCGGCGGACAAGGGAAGCCATACTTCATTGCGAATTCCCGTTCCAGCGAGCCGGCATTGACGCCGATCCGCATGGGAATGCCTTTGTCCTTGGCCTTCTGCAAGACCTGCTTGTAGCGATCCACCCCGCCGATGTTGCCGGGATTGATGCGAATCTTATCGATGGGGTGATCGAGAGCAGACAGGGCCATCTTATAGTCGAAGTGAATATCGCAGATGAGGGGAATCTTGATCTGCTTCTTGATCTCGGTCAGAGCGTGAGCATCTTCCGGTTTGGGAACCGTCACGCGCACTACTTCGCAACCCGCTTCTTCGAGTTTGTGGATTTGCTTCACCACTTCATCGACCTGATGCGTGTCAGGTGTCGTCATCGACTGCACGACAATCGGGTTATCTCCGCCAATCAGGACGCCACCCACGGAGACCTCACGAGTCTTGTGGCGGGCGAAGGACGACTGATAGATCGCGCTGGACATAATCTCATCCTGACAGATCGGTTTCTGCAATTAGTCTATGGTCAATAACACGAGTTGATAGCCCAACAATTGCAATTGGATTTCTGAAGCTCAACGAACGTCGATTCACTCTAAGGTCTTGTACTGTCATCAAGATACGCACAAAACGACGACGAGAAAAAACTGGGGTTGTGCTGCGATTGACAGTTCTCTATACTTCGTCCGCCGCAGGCGATCTGGCCTGGCGGGCACTCAAGGATGAGTGCAACATAACCTGAGCTGTACCCGCATGCAGCCAGGCAACTCGAGGAAGGACCCTCATGGCCAAGCAATCCGCACCCACGCCACCCCTCATCGGTTTGAACATGGATTTTGTGCCAGCCAGGCAAGATGGCTGGCGCTGCAGCTTCGTCTGCATGCAGGCTACGCTGAATCGATTTATGCAGCAGGGGGCATGCCGATCTTCATTCCGCCCGTCTGCAAGGATCAGGAACTGAACGGTCTTCTTGACCGCCTCGACGGCTTCCTTCTGGCTGGTGGCCCACTCGACATGGATCCCAAGCGTCAGAACCTGGAACCACATCCTGCCGTGCAGCCCATGCCTGCCAAACGGGAAGATTTTGACCGCGCTCTTTGTAAGTACATCAGCGAACGCAAGCTGCCTGTACTGGCTGTGGCCTTAGGCATGCAGGAATTGAACATCACCTGCGGCGGAACCCTCTTCCAGCACCTGCCCGAAGATATGCCCAAGGCCCTGCCCCACAAGGACCTCACCGGTGGCCCACATCGCCATGCGGTGAACCTGGTGCCCAAGACGCTGCTCGACAAGATCTACGGCGGCGGCGAAATCCGCGTGAACAGCTACCATCATCAGTCGGTCAAGCAGGTCGCCCCAAAATTCCAGGTGAGTGCCCTGTCACTCGATGGTGTCATCGAAGCCTACGAGTCGACCGATCCCAATTGGTTCTGCATCGGTGTGCAATGGCACCCACACTCGGAAACTGCTTCCGCACTGGATATGCAGTTGTTCGAGTCGTTCGTCAGCAACTGTGCCGGCAAGGGTATCGCTGGGCTACGACTCGCTGCTTAAGCGAAATTACCAGCCCGCGGCGCTAGCAAGGGACGCCTGCAATCGCAAGATATTCCCTTGCTAGCGCTGCGGGCTGGTATCATATCTACTTAATCCCGAAGGCTGCTTTCAGCGCCTTGACTGCTGTTTCGCCATGTTTTTGTTGCACGACCACGCTGACACAGATCTCGCTGGTCGAAATCATATCAATGTTGATGCCCTTCTCCGCCAGCGCACCAAACATCTTCTGCACCACCCCTGTCTGCGACCGAATACCAACACCATAGATCATGACCTTGGCCACATCGGGGTTGGCTACCGCCCTGCTCTGCGGGCTGATCTTCTGGAATGTAAGCTGAACTTGCTCCAATGCCCGGGGAAGATCATTGACCGGCACCGTGAACGTCAATTCCGAAACGCCATTGTCATCACTGGAAAGCACGATCATGTCGACGATCACACCCGCCAGCGCAATGGCGGAGAAGACTTTGGCACAATTGCCCGGAACATCGGGGAAATCGCTGATGGTGATTCGGCCCTGACTGACATCGAGAGCGACATCGGTCACAACAATCGATTCCATTTCCTGTAGCGATGCAGTGGGAGGCGTCGAGGATAGATGCCGATCAGGAAGTGCCGATTGACCAGGCTTCCGTCCGTTGGGGTTCTCCATGTCAGCAGGCAATTTCAAGACCGATAGGCCGAACGATTCATGCACCGCCTTCAGGGCCCGTACGCCATCCCGACGATCCACCAGTACGGTGATCTTAATCTCGCTAGTGGTGATGAGACGAATGTTGATCGCAGCCTCTGCCAGGGCATTGAACATGCTGGCCGCCACGCCGGTGTGGGTACGCATGCCTGTGCCCACGATGGACACTTTGCTCACCGAATCGACATGGGTGACGCTGGCGCCATACTCGGAACAAAGGGGACGCAGGATTTCTAGAGCGTTCGGTAGATCGCCCTTAAGCAATGTGAAGCCAATCTCAGCCTTGCCGGCGGCACCGATGGACTGAGCAATCATATCGATGACGATATTCTTCTGAGCCAATGCTCCGAAGATGCGCTGGCTGACACCAGGCTGATCGGGCACGCCGGCAATACGGACGCGGGCCTCTTCCCTGACGATGGCCACCCCGCACACCGGCGTCTGTCGGGTCCATTCGGTATCGGGTACCACCCACGTTCCTGCACCGTCACCGAAACTGTTCCGCACCTGGAAGGGGACGCCAAACTTGCTGGCAAATTCGATGCTGCGGGAATGCATCACTCCGGCGCCCATGCTCGTCAATTCAAGCAACTCTTCGTAGCTGACGCTGGGCACCTTTCTCGCTTCGGGAACTATGCGGGGATCAGTCGTGTAGACACCATCGACATCGGTGTAAATTTCACATTGGGTATCGGCAAACTTTCCCGATGCATCATGCTTCATGGCGGCAGACAGGGCTACGGCAGTGGTGTCCGAACCGCCTCGCCCCAGGGTCGTGATCTCGCCGTTGTCAGTTTCACCCTGAAAGCCTGCCACTACTACGATGTTGCCGGCATCGAGCAACTTCTTGATACGAGTGGTATCAATCCGGCGAATGCGGGCCTTGGTGTGGGTTTCGTCGGTGTGGATACCAGCCTGTGGCCCGGTGAGGCAGGCGGCTGGATGGCCCAGCTTTTGGATCGTCATCGCAATCAAGGCGATGGATATCTGCTCACCTGTCGCCAGCAGCATGTCCATTTCCCGTGGCGAGGCAGTGTTCGTGATTTCACGGGACAGGTCAATCAGTTCATCGGTCGTATCGCCCCGGGCGCTGACGACTACCATCACTTGATGGCCTTTCTCTTTGGCAGCGATGGCTCGCTTAGCTGCCCGCTGCATCAATTCCGCTGTCGCCACACTGCTGCCGCCAAACTTCTGAACGATCAACGCCACGGAAGGTTCCTCATGCAAAATGTTCAAGGTGTTAGAGTAGGAGTTTCTCTCCGGTCAGCAAATCGGGGCTGAGGCATTGACACTAGCCATGTGCCAAGCCATGCTGATGGTTTGAATGACCATTGGAGCGTTTCGCATGTTCACACTCCCGCTACTTCTTTTGTTCTGTTGGAGCGATGACAAGGAGATCGTCGCCGGTCCGGAATTGAACAAGCCTATCCCCAGCTTGAAGACCCTGCAAATCGTGGGGGACCAAGCGGATAAGGAGATCGACTGGAAGGAGACGGCCAAAACCAAACCTACGCTCATCGTCTTTGTCCGCTGCGACAAGTGGGACCGCCCCGTAGCCCGTGTGCTCAAGCAACTCGACGATGCCCTGGTGGCTGCCCGCAATGACCTGCCCGATACCCACATCGCCTTTGTCTGGATCAGCAAAGATGGCGAACGAGCCAGGGAGTATCTCCCCAAGGTTCAACAATCGCTCAAGATGCAAGCCTCCTCCTGGAACCACTTCAACGGCGAAGTCTACGATGCAACCGGCTGGCAACTCAGCGGCGACGGCGCACTCAACATCGTGTTGGTTAAAGATAACAAAGCTGTCTGGGGCCGGGCGTATAGCACCATGCAGGAGAGTATCGCCAAGCAAGTGATGATGGAGTTGAAGCGGAAGTAATTATCCCCTCTTCCCCAGGGGAGAAGTTTGGGGTCGAGGATGGGCTACGCCTCAAGAAGAATCCCCCTCACCCCCAGCCCCTCTCCCCGGTGGGGAGAGGGGAGCCAGTCAGGTCTTTGCTCAGGTTGAGTTATGGTAAATAGATCAACATCGATTCCTCATCGATGACTTGAAAGCCCGCGCCAGTGTAGAGAGCCAGGGCGGGCTTATTGCGTGCATCGACTCGGAGGTCGATGACGTCGCAACCATGGTGCCGCAGATACTCAATCGCTTTTCGGAGCGCCGATGAGCCCCACCCTCGATGGCGACTGCTGGGAATCAAGCCGAGATAACGAATCAGGCCCATTTCCCCATCGTGGTGGAGGGCCATCACGCCGATGTTACCCCGCCTCGGATGTCGAATAATGAAGCGCTCGACGCCCGGCTTGTAATACTGTGCAGCTACGTTGTTGCCCGACTGAATGTGATTGAGTTCCGGCACATCCAGACTGTCTGCCATGCACTCTATCAATAACTCGTTGAACGCAGCATGGTCGTCCGAATCGTGCTGCTCCAAATGAACCAGCCTGGTCTGCACTTCATTCACCGGTTGGTCCAAATCAACACGCAAACGCTTGATCCGGCCGATTTCCTTGAAACCGATCGCCTCCAGCAGCTTTCTGTCTGTTGGGCATTGAATCGGAACATTCACCTGAAAGAACCTGGCGCCTCGACTTTTGTGTTCAGCTACGACAGCATCCCATACGTGCTGTGCCGCCCGTTGCCTGACTTCGTGGCTCTGTTCCACATTGCACCGCAACGGCCAGCAGTGGACGTACTCTTCCGTCCCCGGAATGATCCACGCGACAGCATCGACGCCGCCTTCACGTTGAGCGATCCATAGACCATCAGCCAGGCCTGACTCGTGTTCAAGCTGATAGTAAAGCGATTGAAGTTGATCAGAATGCACCGACTGGCCAAACCAGCACTTCAATGCCTGCGACCATTCACTGGGCCGGGCGACTCGGCATTCCCAGGTCTCAGGCTTCAGACTCGGCATCATGTTCCACCTGGGTTACATGGAACTTGCGCTCGCACAGGATGCTATCGTTGGCGAAGAGTTGGAAACGGTACTCGCCCACTTCGGGGAACTCGCAGCCACACAGGCCGAAGTTGACTTCGACAACGCTCAAGGGATCGGGGAAGTTGACTTCCGTTTCGGTATCGAACAGTTCTTCGTTGCTGGAGGCTTTCACACAACGCAGATGAATCGTCTGGTCGCCGTGACCTTCGGTGAGAGCGACGAAGACAAACAACTCATTCACCAGGCAGGGCAGCGATGAGGCCGCGATGGCATCGAACAGGCCAATCAGGCTCTTCTTGCCGGAGATGCGGTCGTCGAGCACCATGTCGCAGATGATCATGGCCAGCACGTGAGGCAGACAGGGTGGTTGCAATGACATCGGTGCCTGGGTTGTAGTCAGTGAGCTGAACGGGGTGATTATACCGGGCATCTCGGGGGAAGTCATGAGGAGCACGAACTCCTTCACTAGAAGGCTAGCATATTGCGATAATCTTCGAGCCGATTGTTGATTTCGGCACGAGTAGCCTTGCGAAGTCGATCCAGCCCGTAGCCTTCCACCGTCATGCTGGCGACGATGGAGCCATAAGCAATGGCCCGCCGTAGTGAGCCCGGGGCTTTGCTGGTATCGGAGGCCAGGTAACCCATGAGGCCGCCGGCGAAGCTGTCCCCTGCCCCGGTAGGGTCGATCACCGTCTTGGTGGGGAAGCCGGGCAGCAAGAACGGGCCATCCTTGGTGACGAGGTACGAACCATGTTCACCCTTCTTGACAATGACAAAGCTCGGCCCCATCTCGCGAACCTTCTCGCCTGCCCGGATCAGGTTCGGCTCACCAGTCAGTAGCTTGGCTTCGCCATCGTTCAGCACCAGCCCATCGAGCTTAGGCAATAACTTCATCAGATCATCACGGGTGTTGTTGATCCAGTGGTCCATCGTGTCAGCCACGACCAGTTCAGGCTTTTCGACCTGATCGAGTACCTGCATCTGCAACTTGGGATGGGTGTTGGCAAGGAAGACGTAAGGAATCTTGCGATAGCTGGGCGGCAACTGCGGGTCGAACTCGGTCAGCACGTTGGGCGAGAACTCGAGTGTCTCACGCTGATTCATGTCATCGAAGTAGCGGCCGCGCCAGAACATCGTCTTGCCGCCCTGCTTCACGACCAGGCCGGTGGTATCGATGCCCCGATCCTTGAACATCTGCCGATGTTCCTGGGGAAAATCTTCACCGACGATACCGACCAGATGGACGTTGGTGAAGTAGCTGGCTGCCCAGGAAAAGTAGGTAGCAGAGCCGCCGAGCACCATCGGAGCTTCGCCGGTCGGGGTCAAAATAGTATCGAGAGCAACGGTGCCAATGACGAGGACAGAAGACATCGAGCAGGCCTTTCGAGGTTGAGCTATCAGCAGTCAGCTATCAGCTTACAGCTACGACGGTCTGCTTCAATGTGGATGTTGGCTACTTGTCGATTGATCGTCTCGGCCGCTGGTTCGCTGAAATGAATTTGATTACCAGATATCCCTTACGCTTAGTCTCGAATGGTGGGTCGGCCATGTCTTTGCTTTGCTCAATCAACGCCTCGATCTCCGGTTCATCGAGATCGTCTGGGCCTTCCAGCCGAACGCTGCGAACCATCTTTCCTTTACCTCGAAGCCGCTTCCCGGGATCCATCAGCCTGGTACCGTGGAAGAAGCAGAGTGTCACCCAGCGGGGCTGAAGGAGAACTGAAAGGATTGCCTGTGAGGGCTTCTCGGTAGGTCCGAAGCCGATCACCAACCCGATGTAGTTGTCGTAGACCATTTCGACCGCACCGGGCAGCAGGCGACGCATCTTGACGAGTACGGCCTTCCCCTGCCTGGCGATGGCGGGATCGTACTTCTTGAAGAACGATTCCAGCGACTGTTTGGGAGTAGGCATGATTCGTCTCTAACCAATGATCACACGTGGCCGTTTGCTCTCGCTGGCTTCTGCTTTACGGATCAGTTCCTGCACCATCCAGGGGATGTTACCCTGCCCCATAAACAGGAAGTTCAAGTTGGCTGCCAGCGGCGACTCGTTCGACCAGCCGAAGATGACTTCGGGCGGCCTGCCGAACTTGGTGAACTCGAGCGAGATAGCAGCGATCACATGCGAGATTGAGCTGCACTTGCTGACCCGTATCACCTCCATGTCGTGCTCTTTGTCGATTCGCATGAGTGGAGCATGCTCGAACTCACTGGTATCCCCCAACTCCACCTCGATGAAGATAATGGGTACCTCGGCGTTGATGCGGAAGTTCTCACGGATCATCTCATCCTTCTTCCAGACGCTCAAATGGCCTGGGCGATGCGGCACCAGGATTTGATATTCCAGTTCAATCATCGCTTTCCAGCGCTGCTCTGTGGTTTCATCGGCGTACCGAAACCCGGCGAATCGCAGCTCCAGACTGCGACGCCAGCGTGACCAGAACGAGGTGAGGAAGACCAAAGCCAGGAAGGCTGAAGACAAAATCAACCCACCCGGCTGACGCCAGATCATGATACCGGCCATGGCGACGAAGAAGAGCAAGCCAACGACAAAGGGCGAGGCCAGGATCATCCAGAATTGACTGAATCGCTTACGCAGGTCAGCCGCTGCGGCCAGATTGGCCCCGGCCAGCAGCACGAGGACGCTGGTAGCGTAAGCTCCCATCTGGGCACCCACGCTGGCTTTGAAGACCAGAGTCGCCAGGAGGATGATGGCGTTGCACAGCAGCAGAAACACGCCATACTTCCGAGCCCAGGTCATCTCCATGCCGAGGCGATGCAGGTAACCGGGGACGAGATCACGCAAGCCAATCGTCACACTGACACCTGCAAGGCAGAGAATTACAGCGGTGATGATGTCGTAGAAGGTGCCGAACCATGCGGGGAACAACTCGCCATGGGCTAGAAACGCCAGCGCCCTATGCTGCGCTGCCTGTTCGGAGGTGAACTTCGCATCAGGGATCACGAGTGTTGTGGCCCACGTGGAAGCAATCAAGAAGACTGCCATGATCAATGTTAGAGCCAGCATCATCCACCGGGATCGTCGGATGCGTCGGCGCTGCTGCACAGCCTCATCTCCTGCCCCGCCATCGATCAAAGGCGGCGAGGTCATGCAAAGCTCGAAGCCGGAAATGCCGAGCGCCAGTTGCGGGAACATCAAGAGCATGAGCAAGACAATGCCTTCCGCTCTGGTGGTCGAATGTTGATTCGCCTGTTGCCACCAGGTATGCCAAATGTCTTGATGTTGATAGACCTCCCAGGCAACCCGACCAACCAGGTAACCTGTCGCCGACAGGTAAATCATCACCACGATGGCGGCGATCCAGAGCACCCGGCGAGTGATACCTGAGGCAAAGATGAACCAGAATCCCATGCCAATGGTAGACAAGAGCAGCGTGACGCCGACCTGCCGGTTCCAGTAGGGCCGCAGGGTTTCCACCCACCACGAGCCGATCCAGGGCTGCATCGCATCGACGGTCGGGGATCGATTATTGACGAAGCTCTGGAAATGGGGGTTAGCCAACAGATGCACGGAGGCGTCGGAAGTCGATAAGCTGCGGGTGATGATGAAGTCGGCTGCGACGAAACCCATCATGACCAGGATCAGGAACTTTCCCCGCCAGCCGCTGATGCTCTTCTGCATCAGCCCCGTGGCGCCTCGGCCATCGCTGGAATGCCCCACGACGAAGAGATAGGCGGGCAGAGCCAGAAGCAATGTCACAGCGACGACACCCGCAGCAGCAAGCGGCGCGAGCGGGCCGGCGACTTCGTTGGCCAGTGAGGGAAGGTATGCCAGGGTGCTGAAGTAATCGATGCCGACCAGACACAAAACTAATCCCCACGGACTGGTCTTTGTCCTGGGGGTGGGAGTGGTCGTTAACGCTTGTGACATATCAGGTGATTCGTTTCTCAACATGGTGCATTTCATCAGCCCTTCATCAGGCGAGACTCACCATGAACAAACCGACACTCTTTTTATACGATGTTGTCATGAATCCTATCCATGCACACTCTTCCGCTGCCGAGATACGGGCAGCCTGCCGCACCAACGAATGGACCCAGCCGACCTCGGGGTATGGGCATGGGTACGTGCAGGCTAACCTCGTCATCCTGCCCAAAGAATATGCGTTCGATTTCCTGCTCTTCTGTCTTCGCAATCCGCAGGCATGCCCTCTGTTGGGAGTGAGTGAAGCTGGAGACCCGGAACCGAAAGATGTGGCACCAGAAGCTGATCTCCGCACTGATCTGCCCCGCTACGCTGTGTACGAGCATGGCGTACAAACAGCAACGCCACATGACCTCCATCAATACTGGAGCGATAACCTCGTCAGCTTTCTGCTCGGCTGTTCCTTCACTTTTGAGCATGCCATGCTCGAAGCCGGGCTACCTGTCCGGCATCTGGAACAGGGCGTGAATGTGCCGATGTACAAGACGAATCGACGCAACAATAAAGCAGGCATCTTTGAAGGTGAACTCGTCGTCTCGATGCGGCCACTCAAGCCGGAGCATATCGAGAAAGCGACCGAACTCTCAGCACGCATGCCGCTGGCTCACGGTGCTCCTGTACACGTGGGCGATCCCCATGAACTGGGTATCGCCGATCTGAGTAAGCCCGACTTCGGGGAGGCTGTGACGATCCATCCCGATGAAGTGCCTGTCTTCTGGGCCTGTGGCGTCACGCCGCAGGCAGCCATCATGGCCGCCCGGCCTAAGCTGGCCCTCACGCATCTGCCCGGGCACATGTTCCTGACCGACATGCGCCACGAGCACATTATGCAATCATAAGTTCTGCGCCGCCATCTTGCGGGCTTCTGCCATGCGATAGGCATTGTTCAACGTGAAGTAGTTGATCCCAAACACCGCCGAGCCAATGAACCCGGCAAGGGTCATGCCATACCAGATACCGTAAGGCTGGCCGCTGATGAGGGCGGCAATCCCTGCAATAAGGCATGCTACACTGGCGATCAGCGCGAGCCAGTAGATACCGTAAACCAGCGTCTTCGCTTTGCCGAGAGGGGCCAGGCAACCAACCATAGTGCCGACCACTCCCCCCAGCACAACGATCGAGGCTCCAAATATCCAGGCAAAGTGTTCGGGAAACCACGGAATCATGATCACTTCCTCCCGTTGAGTATGGAACGATGCGTAGTCAGTAGTTCTTTTGCGAGATTGGGGGACAACTGGCCGTCCGCGACCAGCAGCTTGAGCCGACGTTCAAAGGGATCGACGAGCTTTTCGTCGTCGGCAGTCTTGGCCTTGGCAATCAGGCGATCAAGCCGATTACGGACAGTTGGATAAGAGACCTCGTAGGACTCAGCCAGATCTTTGAGCGACCCGGAAGCCAGCAGCAGCCGTTTCAGGAACTGCAGGTCATCTTCATCCAGAGCAGCCAACCAGGCGGGCATGGCCATGACGTACTTTCACTTTATTGAACTCGACTTTCACATTGTACATTTTAGAATTATTGATTTCAATATCACTTTTGTTTATTTCTGTAATTTACGAGGTAGTCGGCGACTTTGGGGGTTGTTGACGGGTCATCACCAGGAGCATGAGCAAAGCCAAGCCGCCCCAGGGAATGAAGAAGAACTGATACTCATACCAGCGGCCCTTCATCATGACATAGACGATATCCAGCATAATCCAGCCGACGATTACGACCATCCAGTTGGGATAGGCTCGGTAGAGCCAGCTTCCCAGAGCGAGCAGGAAGGCGGGCAACAGTAACACAAAGTCGTAGCTGAACGCATAAGGCGTGGCTGCCATCCACAGAGCCAAAACGAGTGCGCCTTGAACTGCAGCTTCTTCGGGTGATGTCTCTCGTCGGCGATTCCATCCGAGGATCACAATCCAACCCAGCAGGGCTAGCCCTATTCCCCCTGAGATGATGCGAAACCATGAACCAAAGTTGAACCGACCCCAGCCATCAAGGGTGGCGTTGAACCATTGTGTCGGGTTCGATTGTGCCAGCGAACCCAGGTACTCTGACCACACACTAGGCCGAATGAGGATCGTCGCCACGATCATCAGCCCGACGGTGCCTGCGAAACTGAGCAGCATCTTCCACTGCCGTTGCCTCAAACCGACCAAGCAGGCATAGATCACCAACCCGAACGCCAGGTGCGGTTTGATGATACTCAAGGCTAACGCACATCCTGCCCAGCCCGGCTGCTGCTTCTGCATAAGGAAACACCAGAGCGTAAAGCCGAGCAGCGTCCATGAGGTAACATGCCCCATGCCGAACAGCGACAGGCACGGTATCCACGCCACCACCGCTATCGTGCTGATCAGCGGCATCATCGGCTGCTTCGGAAACAGGATCGCCCCCCACAGGAAGCAACAGACCACCAACATGCTGACATTGAGCACGAACTGAATCTGAATCGCAGTCAGAAAGTCGACCCAGCCCATCGGGATGAACGGCAACAGTGAGGTCGGCGGGCCGTAGGGTACTTGCGTGTCCCCCTTCTCGCCCAATGCGCGTTGGATGACCCCGGCCCGTTCATAGTCGTAGGGGTTGTGCCCCTCCAGTATCAGCCGGCTGGTCGTGTAGTATTGCTTGAAATCGGTGCCACCAAAGGGGATGCCGCCCTCTTGTGCAACAGGCGCCTGGGCCGGACCTTCCAAAGGCAAAATGAGACAGCTCAACAGCACACACAGCGACCAGACATTCATCACAGCTTCCTTTGACTTCTCTTGGGAACATGACCTATTCTTGTCTCATTGTCAATCAAAACGCTGGAGCCCACCAGTGGCGATTCGTTTCTATTGCGTCGGTTGTGGTCAGAAGATCAAAGCTCAGGACGACATGAGCGGCATGAAGATCGCCTGCCCCACCTGCAACGACAGGCAAACTGTCCCACAGCCGGCTCCCGGAACCAAGCCTACAGCCGGACCCCGGGCCGATCAACAGCACTTAAGACTCGCTGCCCATTTCGATCCCGAAGACTTCACTTCAGCAGCTACGGGGTATCATCACGACCGCCGCAATCCGCTGGTCGATGATCATTCCGAACCACTCAACAAAGTGAAGAAGAAACGCCTCCTGCGTGGCTCGTTCTACTTCGTCTTTGTTCTTGCGTTCATTCCATTGTTGATGATGATGCTGGAGCCGCCCGAAGTCAGCCTGCTCCAGAAAATTGAAAACGGCATTGATCAAGAGCTGAAAGGGGAGACTCGTAAAAAAGCCCGAAAGGCATTCGAGGAGGCCAAGAAGGGACGTGCTTCCCTCGACGACATCCTCTCCTATTTCCCCAACAAAAAACTCCAGGGCGCCTGGCTTCCTCGCAACAGCGATAAGCACATCTATCTGGGCATGGTCTGCGCGATCGGGTTCCTCTTTACGGTGTGCATCTGTCTTCCTAAGGGCTTTACGCGCATCCCCATCATGCTGCTGATCGGTGGCTTCACAGGCGTCTTTGGCATTGGTTTATTGTTAATCATTCAGCACGCCGCCATCTCCGGATGGGGACTTGTCCTCGGCGGACCGTTCGCCATCATCATCTTCATGATCGGCATCGCTTATCGGGCCATAATGAACCCGGATCTTCCGTTCTTTAACTGCCTGGTGAGCTTTACCTTCGGCGTTGGCCTGCTGGAAGAGATCATCAAAGCCCTGCCTATCTTCCTGATCTTCATGGGCCGCAGCAGGCTTCGCTGGCACGAGTGCTGCGCCCTGGGGATGGCCTCTGGCATCGGCTTCGGCATCGCTGAAGGCATCTTTTATTCTGGCCAGATGTACAACGGGCTTTATGGGCCAATGGTCTACTTTGTGAGGTTTATCTCTTGCGTGATGCTGCACGCTATCTGGTGCGCCGCCGCCGCACTGTTCCTTCATCGGTTTCAGAAGCTCTCGCATGGCCAGATGAACATGCTCATCGGGTTTTATCGGCTGGTCATACTCATCTCTATCCCCATGTTCCTGCATGGTCTGTACGATACCCTTCTGACCAAGAACATGGATGGTCTGGCACTGACCGTCGCGCTGCTCAGCTTTGGCTGGCTGGTGCTCATGGTCGAATCGGCCCGGGAGAAAGAAGGCGATGTGCTGGTAGTCGTCTCCACCGGAGCCGAGGAAGGCACTCCCCTTCATAACGCAGCCGATCTACATCCTGACGCTCAACCTGAAAGAATCGCCCATGCAACTAGCCCAAGTCCGATATAAGAGTCGTAAGCGTGTCGGGGTGCTGACGGGGAATGAACTGCAACTGCTGCCCCGTTCCAAGCAGGGCGGCATGAAGCTGCACGAGATTCTGCACTCCAAGAACCCCACCAAGACCGTGCGTAAACTACTGAGCAAAAGCAAAACAGTAGACATCGGCGAAGTCGATTGGCTGCCACCTATCAACGATCAGGAAGTCTGGGCTGCAGGCGTCACGTACCAGAGATCGCAATCGGCCCGTAAGGAAGAATCCAAGGGGGCAGGCAAATTCTACGATCTGGTCTACAAGGCTGACCGGCCGGAACTCTTCTTCAAAGGGAGCGCTCATCGGGTCGTCGGCCATCAACAGGCCATTCGTATCCGGGGCGACTCGAAGTGGAATGTGCCTGAACCTGAACTGACGCTGGTGCTCAATCCCGAACTCAACATCGTTGGCTACACCATCGGCAACGATGTCAGCTCTCGTTCTATCGAAGGGGAAAATCCACTCTATCTGCCGCAAGCAAAAACGTACCTCGGTAGTTGTGCCTTAGGGCCGGTCATCACGCTTGCTGATGAAACGATCAACCCCAAGGATTGGAACATTACTGTCAATGTGATTCGTGACGGAAACATCTGCTTCGAGGGTGCCACCGCTGTCAACAAGATGGCACGTGAACTGCCCGACCTGGTCAACTGGCTAGGTCGTGAGAACCTCTTCCCCGAAGGCTGCTTCTTCCTCACCGGCACCGGCGTCGTCCCTGACGCCGATTTCACGCTTCTGCCAGGTGACATTATCAACATTGAAATTGATCAGTTGGGCAAACTCACCAACATCGTCTCTGCATGATGGTAGTCATCACGCTCCGCGTGATGTTGCGACGACTCGACGTTCTCCAGCATATTGACCAATGGCTGCTACTCTCCGCTTCATCACGCGGAGCGTGATGACTACCATCACACAGCCTTCACGCCTAAGAATCGATAATAGGGCATTCTGACAATCGGCATGTACGGCAGCTTCGCCCTCGCCTCATCCAGACTCACTGTTTGAAACCGATGCTGCAAGTATGAAACATGATCGGGGCTCGGAAAGACATTATCGGCATCGAACCAGGTCCGCCAGAAGTGTCTGGTAGACCAGGCATGTTTCGCCCGGTTCGGTTCGGGCCACTTTCGCCCCACATAGAAATCGACCACACCAATGATGCCACCAGGTTTGAGAAGCCGCCAAGCTGCGTCCACTGCTGCAAACCAATCGGGGATCATGGTCAGTGAATACGAAAACGTAACGACATCTGCCTGCTGTCCCTCTGGTAAAGTCAACGTCGTTGCATCGGCATGAAGTGTCTTGACGTTCGTCCAGCCTCTCGCTGCGATCCGTTCATCAGCGACTTTGAGCAAAGATGGCGTCAGATCGATGACATAAGCGCTGCCGAGTTGCTTGATCGACTCACCCAGATTTTCGAGGTTCGACCCAGTACCACCACCCACATCGACCCAACAGCCGCCAGTGGGTACTTTGATGCTGGAATAGAGCTGCTCCCTGCCCTGCAAGAGCCGCTTGCGGAATGAATCGTAAGCCTGGGCCTGTCCGCCATAGAAGCTCTCCAGCCGATCCTGGTGCGACTTGCCTCGCACCGGTGCCAGCGTTAGATGGTACAGGACCTTGAGATCAGACCAGAGGCTCATTTGCGAAGATCCGCGATGTAGAAGCTGCCGTAGGTATGAACACGATCTTTGGCGTGCAGTTCCTTCGCCAGTTCCGGCTGGAAGTGCAGAAGGTCACGCATGTGGTGTACCTTGCCACGCACATCGACTTTGAGCGGTTCGACATAGTCGACTTCCAGGCCGCCCGAACGGTAGATGATCTTTGTCTCCGGCGCGGCACGGTCAACGATGGCCTGCCATTCATCACGCAGATAGGGCAGCTTGAAGAAGGCCAGCCAGTCCATGTGATCGAGCAGCACGAAGCGCGAGATGGAGACATTGTTCTCGTGCAGGAAGCTTGTGACTGTGGAGGTATGTGTCGTCACCTGATCAATCAGCCCAGCCTTCAGGCGGTGGAAGTTCTCTTCCTTCAGGTACTCCGGGCAGCATTCCTTCGTGTACTCTCCGGTGAGATAGACACGCCAGAAATAGTTGTCCTGTAGCGGTAGCTTGGCGAAGACGGTCTCCATGCAGTCTTCGACGAACTTGGCGATGCCTCCCTCATAATACTTCTCAACTTGCAACCGTTGTGGGCGTGGCACACCGAGAAGCGAGAGGGTCGCATCACGGCGGACCGCCCACTTGATGAAACGCTTCCAGAAACGTGGTTTCAGCCGGGCGTGGTAGAGTTCGTCCTGCTCCTTCACGGTTTTGCAGGCGAGCAGATCATCTAGATCGTCCCGCACCTTGGCAACCCGGTCCACATAGGTGTTGATTAATCGGGCAAAGGTGCCCGAGGTGCCCCGGAAGTAGAAACTCTTCCGCCAGCCGGTACCGCCGAAGAACTTGAACCGGCGATCCCAGAACTGATGAGCCCACTTGGGCAGCGCCGGCCTGATGCTATCGAGATAAAGTTCTCGAATGCGGTGATGCCTGCCCTGGCCAAAGAGCTCGAAGAAGTCAGCATAGCTGAGCTGCTTGATGCCTGCCTTTTTGAGTTCGAGCAAAGCGTTCTGTCGATAGTTCATATCGACCGCATGCACCCGCCCTGCCCCGGCCAGCAGATAGTCGAGGGCATTGCAGCCAGCCGAGCTGATGACCAGCACCGTATCCTTGGGGGTCAACTTAAGTGCTACCCGATCGAGCGCCGGGTCTTCCCAGCAGGTGTTGTAAACCAGGTTGTGGCCATGCACGAGATGGAAACATTTGTCGCTGAGCCACTGCTGGAACTTCTGCTTCATGATGAACCTTGGTCGTCAAACTGCTATTCTGCTAGGGAGGATATTGGCTTTAGGAGCCAGGAGCCAGAAGCCAGAAGCCAGAATTGTAAGGGAACGACTATCATGATGCTCGTTTTACTCTTCGCTTTCATGCAACAGCCTGCTTTGCCGACTACGCCGGAGGCTGCGCTCTCGGCGTATCGTCAGGCGATAGATAAGGGCGATCCGGAGGCGTTTGCCAACCTCACTGCCGGCGTACCGGGCAATACGCTTCGCAGCATGGCCCCGGCCCTGAAGAAGGCACAGGCAGCTTCCGATGCCTTCACGAAGGCCTTGGGTGAGAAACCGGCTCTCAATGTCACTAACCCCTTTGCCAACGAACTCAACCCTCTCCAAGGCTACCAGTTCGAACTCATCGAACTGACTAAGGGCAAGGACGAACATCTCGCCCGTGTTCGCTTTGGTCTGGCCAATCGACTTCAGGAAGAAACCCTGAGCGTGAAGAAAGAGGGCGATGGCTACCGAGTCTCCGCCCCCAGCGTCTATCTCAAATCGATCAAGGAACTCACCCCTGAAAGACTAAAGAAGCAAGTCGATTCGCTCAATGCCCTGGCTGGTATTCTGAACAACCTTGCAGAGCAAGTGAGCAAGGGGCAGCTTACAACGAAGGAAGCCATCCTGATCAAGCTCGCTCAGGCAGTGAAAGACATCAAGTAGCCTACTTGCCCTTCGTCGCCTCTTCGAGCAGCTTCTTCACCGATGCCAACTGATCGTTAGGGATCGTCAGCGTCAGGTTGTAGTGGGCGATCTTCCAGTTGCCCTTGTCCAGAATCAGCACTCCCGACCCTCGACACGGGCCCATATTCTCCGTCTTCAAATCTTCATCGAACCAGGCGACCTTGCCATCTTTGGAAAACATCACGCCACGACGGGTAGCCACGAAGGCCCATGCCTTGCCCTTGGCGAAGTAGGGATGAGCGAACCTGCGAAACTCTTCCTTGCTCCACCGTTCGGTCGCATCGGTGCCCAGGTAGACCGAGTCATCCGCCATGTAGCCGAAGTAGGCTTTCTCATCCGCCTTGGCCGCGGCCAGGTGCCAGTTGTTCAACACTTTGTTCACGTCGGCAGACGCATCGACGTGCAAGAGGGGAAGCGTGAGGAGGAGCAAAAACATATTCAAAACCTCGACTAAACAGCTCTGCATTCCACTGAGGTTAAAGTCGGCTCAACCTCAATGGAACGGAAGATACTTACCATTAGACCGACAGGAACGAGACCAGCATCAGAATGCCGGCGATAATAGCCAGAGCCCCCAGAATCTTTTCTCGGTTATTGAACTTGATGTCGAATGCCTGAATGGTGCCGATGAGGATCAACCAGATGGCCAGACAGATGGGACCTAGCTTGTACATGAGAGAGCTCCCTGAAATGAACCTGAAGTATGGAAACTGAACGTCCGGCTATTCTGCCATGCCATCAGTCATCCTCCAAGACTTTTCTCAAGAGATGCTGGAATCTCACGACGAAATCAGCAGACTATACCTTCGTACTAACAAGTGAGAAATGCAATGGCTGAGAACAATGTCTTTCCCCGTATCGGTTTCATCGGCGCCGGCCGCATGGCTACTGCCATGGTGCAGGCCCTGCTCCGTTCCAAGATGACCTCTTCCGACCGCATCGTCGCCTGTGACGTCGTGGAAGAAGCCCGGGACGTGCTGGCCGACATTACCCAGATCAAAGTCTTTGCCGAGAACGAGCCGGTCATCGAAAAGAGCGAGATCATCTTCCTTGCTGTCAAACCGCAGGTGATGGCCGAGGTGCTGCTTGAACTCAAGCCGATGCTGACTGCCAAGCATCTTGTCGTCTCGGTGGCAGCAGGCGTCACGCTCACGCAACTGGCAGCGATGCTGGGCAATAAAGTCCGGCTGATTCGTGTGATGCCCAATACTCCCATCCTCGTCGGCGCCGGCGCTGCCGGTTTCTGCCTGGGTGCCAAGGCCACTTTTGAAGACGCCGAACTGGTGCAACGCATTCTCAATACCCTGGGCAAAGCTGTCGAAGTTCCCGAAAGGTTGATGGATGCCGTCACTGGCCTCTCCGCCAGCGGCCCCGCTTACATCGCCTTGGTGATCGATGCCCTGGCCGATGGCGGCGTGCGTGCCGGCCTCTCCCGCGAAATCGCTCTACAACTCGCCACTCAGACTGTGTACGGCACCGCCAAGATGCTCCTCGAAACGGGCCTGCATCCAGGCATGCTTAAGGACATGGTGGCCAGCCCCGGCGGCACCACCATTGCCGGTCTGCATGCAATGGAACGTGCCGGCGTTCGCTGCGGCATGATGGACGCTGTCATCGCCGCTTCGCAACGTGCCGCTGAGCTGGGCAAGAGCTAACACTATGAACCTGCTGGCTTCGCTGCTGATGTTGCTTCCGGGATCACCCGATGTGGTGCCGCTGCCATACGCTCATGCCCATAACGACTATGAGCATACTCGGCCCCTGTTCGACGCGCTAAGCCATGGCTTCTGCTCTGTCGAAGCGGACATCTTCGTGACGCCGGAAAAGACGCTGCTCGTCGGCCACAACAAGTCTGACCTCAAGCCCGAACGCACTCTTCAGAAACTCTACCTCGATCCTTTGCGGCAGCGCATCAAGGAACAGGGCGGCAGCGTCTTCAAGGATAAGTACGGCAAACCCGTTCCCTTCACGCTGCTTATCGACATCAAGACCGATGCCGCCTCTACCTATCCTGTGCTGCACCAGGTGCTGAGCGAGTATGCTGACATCTTTACCGAGGTTAGAGATGGTAAGGTCACCGAACGGGCCATCACCGCCATTCTCTCCGGCTCCAGGCCCAGCCTCAAAGAACTTGCCAAACAATCGCCCCGCTACGCCGGCTATGATGGCAGACTCAGCGATCTCAACAGCGATGTCCCCGCCCACCTCATGCCCTGGATCAGCGACAACTGGGCACTCAAGTTCGGCTGGAACGGGAACGGCACGATGTCGGCCAAGGATCGCGAGAAGCTCGATCAGATCGTGCAACAGGCCCATGCAAAAGGCCGAAAGCTCCGCTTCTGGGCCACCCCCGAAAAGGAGACGTTCTGGCAGATGCAACTCGACAGCAAAGTTGACGTCATCAATACAGATCGCCTCAATGACTTAAAATTATTCCTATTGCCACGCATCAAATAGCAGGTTGCCCCCGTTTAGCTGTGCGCTTCGTCTTGTTTTCGGCACGCAAGCTCATCACAATAGAATGAACAGGCTGCGATAGGGCAGCCTGCGAGATGCACCCCATGCAGCCAGCCTCTTCCTTGCCTGCGCAGCCGTCGCCTGTGCCTGCTCCACCCAAAGCAGTACATGCTATGGATCACATGATTCCTACCCGGAATCAGCCGGCACTGTTGGGCTACTACTATGCCATCTTTGGCTTGCTGCCGATCGCCGGCCTGCTGCTCTCCCCGGCGGCTATCACCTACGGCCTCATCGGGCTGGATCGTGGCAACCGGCTGCCTCGTAACATTGGTTACGGGCATGCTTTGTTTGCTGTCGTGGCGGGAATCATCGGGGCCATCATCAGCTATGGTTGCGTGGTGGCCCTGGGTGTGATGTTGGCCATGAACTACATGGGGAATGCCTGGCCCTTTCCTCCCGATCAGCAACCACAAGAAGCTGAGATTGAACAACTCCGCCAGCGAGTGGAGAAGCTGGAACAGAAAGTCAACCCTGCCCGTGGCATACCCGGACGGGATCTCAATTGAACCTGATTCATTGGACAGTGACGTTATGAGTGCGACTCTGGATCAAACTGCCGGCAATGCCTCGGTTAGACCAATCTCTACCGGTCTGCCTGGACTTGATTACGAAATTGCTCTGGCCGGCGGCGGTGACATTGCCGATCTGGCCTTGTCCATCTACCAGACTGCCGAGCGGCTCGAAGTGCCTCTGCAAGGGGTGCTGCCGCCGTTGGTCATGCCCCTGGGCGATATGGTTGATCGTCAACTGACAAGAAGCTGGACGAATCAGTTGCGCAGCAAGACCAAAGCTATCCAGGCCAAATTACCCACACTGCTCGACATCCTGGCCCGTGTAGAGTTCTCGGTCGGCGAGTTCCAGAACGCCCAGCGCAACTTCATGGCGCTGGCTCACCTGGGAGATGATCAACAGCAACAAGCCCTGGCCCGCTATCATGCGTTCCGGGCAGCCGTCGAACGACCGAATTTCCCTGATGCCAGCGTCGAACTTCGGTATGCTTCCAGCCTGAGTCCACGCCGTTTCTCGCCGGTGCAACTCGACCGCTTCGATCCGGAGCAGGTAGTCTATTCCGATGTGCTTGGCCACACCATCCGTTGCACCACACGCAATACGCTCCAAAAGGAAGACGTCTTCATCCGCACGCTGGAGACAACCTACCTGGACCGCAGCATTCAGGAAGTGTTTGAAGACCAGAAGAAGCTGGCCGGGGTTAACCACCGTTCCATCCTGCCAGTTCGAGGAACTGGTCACGTTACTCCGGATGGCCAGCGGCCATTCATTGTGACTCTGCTTTACGAAGCAAGCACGGTTGATCAGTACGTTCAACGCAGCGGCGTCATCTCGCCGCGCGATTTTTTGCCCTTGTTCCAAAGCATGATCGAAGGGTTGATGGCTGCTCACCAGGTGGGCGTGCTGCATAGAGGCTTGCGCCCGGAGTACGTCCTGATTCGCCGTAAGGTAAGCGGCTACTCCGGCGTGATGACCAACTTTGGCCTGCCGCTCAAGCGAAGCTTCTACGACTATCCGATTAAGAATCCCTCTTACCTTTCAGCAACGCAGTTTGGCCGCACCCTCTCCAATGCTCTCGATTATGTCGCCCCCGAGCAGATAGGCAAACGCCCCGAAGCGGTCAGCCCCGCTACGGATGTCTATTCGTTGGCCAAGGTCGCCTGTCTGGCTCTCTTTGCCACGCCCCACCCCGCACTCAATCACTGGCGATTGGCCGGCGAAGGGCTGGCTGGCATTCTGCACGATTGCGTTCATGACGACCCTGCACAACGACCTAGTCTTGCTTCTCTCAAAGAGCGAGTGATCGCCCTTCAGGATCCGCAGGCGCAGAAACTGAAACTGGGACAGATTGATCCCAAGATGGCAGCCCTGATCGCCACTTATCAACCTCCCCCGGGTGTCGGCATGACAGCCGTCCCGACCGTGCCTGCCGGCATGGCGATCCGCCGCCGACTCTCTACAAGAGAAGTGCTCTGGTCATGGCGGTTCCAGATGCTCAAGTGGGGCTCTGCGCTGACGTTGCTTTTCATGATCGGTGCGTTCGTCGCGGCCATCTTCTGGAATCCCGGCGCCCGGCTGCCAATCGAAAAGGCCCTGTGCCTGCCAGCGGCGTTCTGCTGCTGCTCGATAAGCCCATCGCCAACGCTAAAATTCGTCTCATTCCCGAATCGCAAGAGATGGGTGTCAGGCCCCACGCCAAGGAGACTGACAGCGAAGGCCGCTTCACCTTTACCACCTCGATTGAAGGGGACGGCGCCCCACCAGGCCGATATAAGGTCGTCGTCGAGAAAGAGCCTACCCTCGACCGCGCCCGGCTATTACCTAACATTCCCGAAAGCGATACCCTGAACTTCCGCAATATGCTCGAAAGCCCTCTGCTGATGGAAACCGATGTGCATCGTGCTTACAGCAGCGAAAAGGACACCAAGCTAAGGCTGGTGATTGAACCCGATGGGAGCACGGATTTGAAGATTATTTTGAACTACCTGGGGAGGTAGGAGGAGCATGATGAGGTTGATGGAGCTTGGCGAGGTAGGTAGAGCATGATTGTCAGCTCCTATTAAGGGGTGACCGGGCAGTAGCTGGCTGCGAAGCTGCCAGTTGAATAGGAAGTGGAACGAAGAGCCCCGTGAGGGCAGATTGGGACTGGTGTTCTGTCCCAATCGCCCCTTGCGGGGCTCTGATGTTTGATCGGTCAATAAGACTAAGCCGCTTATGGTCACCTAGTCACTGTACAGCCAGCAGGGTCATCCGGAGTACCGGATCACCCTGCCACAACTTTCTTAACTGAGAATGATCCGGACACCGGGCTGTCCCATGAAGAATCCTACAAGTCCTGCTCAAGTTTCGGCTGCTGGTGCCGCCAGTGTAACGAGAAGGAAATTACTTGGCTATTGGGAGACCTAAGTGAAAGGCACACAAAGCGACGCCCAATGGAACAAAAGGCATTAACCATGCAGATGTAAGCAGCTGCCGCGTCAGGCACCTTGCGGAAAACGGCTGTGATTCGTTGATAACCTGGTCTATCTGCCACAGCGCTGATCTCCAGTCGGAATCGGATGAAACAAAACAACATTGAACGGATTTTAAGTGATTGCTGCCTCATATCCTCTTACTTCTCGGAATGAACCCTGGAATACCGGTCTCTACTACTGGATTAAACCTGGCCCGCACCTTGATCCCTTCGCTAATCTCCCGCATCGCATCTTCTGGAAGTGGGGAAACATCAAAGTTTTCCCTGATCCGGTTGGGTGTCTTCGAGGTGGTCAGCAGGGCCGTTCCGCGCTGGATAGCCCACGCCAGCAAGACCTGCGCCGGAGTCTTGTTGACTCGCTTGGCGATAGCGGTGATGACAGGATCTTCCAGCACATTAGGTTCGCTGCTGTGCCCCAGTGCTGCGAACGCCTGGAACACGATGCCGTTCTTTTTGCAATAGTCCAAAAGTTCCCATTGGGGGAGGTACGGATGGGACTCGACGTGGACAACTGCAGGCTTGATCCGGGCCGCTTCAGAGATCTCTTTTGCCTGACCCAGGCTGACATCGGATAATCCGATGGACTTGCACTTGCCCTCGTCCACCAGGGCCTCAAGCGCCCTCCATGTCTCCAGCAGCGTCACTCCTTTGTCATAAATCACATCACCGTTCGCATCCCTCGGGTCTTGCTCGTCTCCCGGCCGGAAGGCAAAAGGAGTGTGAATGAGATAGAGATCGACGTAGTCAATTTGCAGTTTCTTGAGGCTAGCCTCGAAAGCGGGTTTGACGCGCTCAGGACGATGATTGTTATTCCAGAGTTTCGTGGCAACGAACACTTCCTCCCGCTTAACCTTCCCGGCTCTGAATACTTCCTGCATTGCTTCACCAACCTCTTTTTCATTTCGATAGCGTTCCGAAGCATCGACTGAGCGAAATCCTGTCTCCAGCGCTGTCTTGGTCGCAATTCGTGTTGCGATAGGGTCGGGAATCAGAGTGCCGAAGCCAAGAGCGGGAATGACACCGGACCCACTGTTTAGAGTCATCTTGGTATAGCGAAGGTTGTCTAGCACGTTTCACTCCCCAGGTATGAACTCCAGGCCGAGACCAGGTAGCAAGTCCACATTCCGCGACCGATAGCAAACACTATTACTAAAGACGGCGCTTCATCCCAACACCACAGCGACCTGCATAGTCGGCATCCTATCCTCGCCAAGCGTTAAGCGTATGTGAGATCAGTGCTCTGTCCAATTTCGATAGAGCGATGTTGCCTATGCAGTTGTCTGCTGCCTTAGGATCGAAAACACCATGATGAACACCGGCATTAGAATCTGCTGCTGCCATCTCTGGCGTGGGGGTATCTGCCATCGGTGCCTGAATGATGACGAAACTAACTCGGCCGTCCTAATGACCAACTCGTTACTTCTGTACCTTCATGAAATCCCCTACCAGTAAGGCAATCCGATCAGCAGCAGTATCGAGTGCAAAGTGCCCTGCGTCAAGCACGAGAACCTGAGCATTAGGTACATCACGTCGGTATGCCTCAGGCTCAGTCAGTTCAAATGATGCATCGTACTTTCCCCAAAGCACCAGCAATCGTGGCTGAGTCTTTTGCATCCAGCGTTGCCACTTCAGGTAGGCTTCTACATTAGTGCGGTAGTCGTAGAAGAGATCACTTTGAATGTCGGCTTGGCCTGGCCTACTTAGAAAAGCGTATTCGTCAGTCCAGAGATCGGGATCATACTTCTCAGGGTTCGGGTCTTTGCCGATGTGCCGTGTCCGTGTGGTCTCAAGCGAGAGCAAGTTCGTCCGTAACGCAGCCTCATGAGTGTTGCGGTCGGTCCAAAATGCACGTCGTGTCTTCCAGTTTGCACCCAGCCCTTCATTGTGAGCGACAGCATTCTGAACAATCAAAGCTTGGACTCGATCTGGATGTGCGAGTGCCATGCGAAAGCCGACTGGGCCACCATAGTCTTGCATGTACAGGGTGTATTTAGTCAACTTCAACGTGTCGGCAAAGTGATCCATCACTTTGGCGATGTTGTCGAAAGTGTACTGGAACTGCTTGGGTGAAGGGGCATCGCTGTGCCCGAATCCTAGATAATCGGGAGCAACCAGGTGGAACTGACCTGCCAGTCGAGTAAGCAGTGATTCGAACATGCGCGATGATGACGGAAGTCCGTGCAGCAACAGAAGGGTCGGTGCGTCTTTCGGCCCAGCTTCGCGGTAGAAGATCGAGAGGCCATCCACTTTGACCGTGTGGTATGTGACATGCTGAGGCATCTCAGTCTTCTTTGGCTGAGCCTGCACGCATGGGTACAGGAGAATCAAGACTGGGATACTAAACCAAATCATCTTCCCGGTAGTTACTGAGTTCGTAGTCATTACCAAAATTCCTTTCCATTACCAGCGGCCCACATGAGCGCCGCCATCAACGTTCAAGATGTCGCCCGTGACTGTAGAGGCTTCGGTCAGGTACATGACAGCATCGGTGATATCCTCCACCATCGAAGGCCGGCCCATCGGCGACAGGCTTTCCATTACCTCTTTCGGAGTATCCTGATGCAATGGTGTATAAACAACGCCCGGAGCGACGGCGTTCACGCGGATGCCGTCTTCCGCATACTCCATGGCCAAGTGCTTCGTGATCGTTTCAAGGCCACCTTTAGTGAGCATGGGTACCGTTGCTGAGACACCTCGAATCGGGTTATGTGCAAGGGCCGCGGTAATCGTGACTATGCTCCCGCCAGTCTTCTGGGTGAGCATTTGTTTGATCGCAAGTTGCGTGATATACAAAAATCCCTCGATGTTCGTGGAAACGAGCGACCTGATATCTTCAGGCGTGTATTCCGTAAAAGGCTTCGTAAAGAAGATGCCGGCACAATTGCTCAGTGCGTCAATCGACCTGAAGCGAGCTAGTGCCGTCTCGACCATCTTGATTGCAGTTGCCTGGCTGCCGATATCGCCATCTACCAGAGCAACGGAGTCCGAAGCAGCGATCTCTTTGGATTTGGTTATCCTTCGGGAATTGGCAACAACATTCCAGCCTCGTTCGACAAACCCTTTTACGATTCCCGCACCGATGCCCTGCGACGCTCCAGTTACGATGGCTGTCTTTTTAGAGCTGCTCATGTTAATTACCTCAACGCCGTCTTGTGATGAATCATTAACCTGATCAGAAATCTGCGTCCAGCACGATGCGGTAGTGGGCCTTGCCCGATGCAAGGCGGGCGAAGGCGTCGTTGATTCTGCTCATCGGAAAGTGTTCCGTTTGCGGAGAGATATTGTTTCGTGCTGCAAAATCCAGCATGGTATCGATCATCACCGGAGAGCCCGAGGGTGAACCCGAGACACTGCGTTGCTGCATGATCAGAGAGAACGCCACTACAGGAATTGGTTCCAGGACTGCCCCCACCACATGCAACCGACCATTCGGAGCCAGCGTGCCAATCATAGCATCCCAATCGAGCTTGACGTTGACTGTGCTGATGAGCAGGTCGAAGTTGCCGTTCAACTTCTTGATTGCTGCGGAATCCTTACTCGACACGACGTGATCCGCTCCGAAGGAAATGGCTTCATCGAACTTGCTTTCGCTCGATGTGAACGCTGTCACATCGCATCCGTAGGCAGCTGCGAACTTCACAGCCATATGCCCCAGCCCACCGATGCCAATGATACCCACACGGTAAGTCGGCTTGGCATGCATTACCAGTGGCGAGAACACAGTGACACCACCACACAAGAGCGGCCCGGCATCGGCAAAGTTCAGCATAGTTGGTAGCGGAAAGGCCCAGGCCCAATGCGAACGGACATGGCTCGCGAACCCGCCACGATGACCCACGATGGTTGTTTGCACCTCCGGGCAAAGGTGATGGCTGCCCGACATACACTGGCGACAATGCATACAACTACCGGAGTTCCAGCCAATGCCGACTCGCTGTCCCACCGAGAGCCCCTTGGCGTTTTGGCCAATGGCTGTGATCCGCCCAACCACCTCATGACCAAGAGTGGCGGGGTATTGAGAAATACCCCAATCGTTGTTTAAGACAGAGAGATCGGAGTGGCATAAACCGCAATGTTCGACAGCAACCTCAATGTCTTCATCGCCAAGTGGGCCGAGATCAATGGTTTCCAATACCATCGGCTCTTTTGCGGCCCGGGCAATCCATGCCTTGGAAATTGTCGTGTCTCCTGCGCGGCTCCTGGCTGAAGTAGACATAGCGTCCCCTCCTATGATTGAGACTCATTGTTAAGAAGTCGATTATCATCTTAGCTGAGAAGATTCAGCTGTCCGACGTGATATCCAAGCCGCGTTTCTACGTCTCCCGGTTTGTGAAAACCACGCTCAAACAGGGTTCGAAGTCGCGATTGCGCACCGGGTCGCCCCATGGATGCCATAAATGCATCCCACTCAGGAAGTATTTCGGCGTCTGCCGGCAGGCTGTTCAGATTGACTAGCCGTTTCGTCTCTGCGAGCGCCTGTTTGTCGAAAGACGCGATTCTCAAAGCGAGCGCCTCAACGAAGCAGTCGAGCTCTCCATCAGGAAACGCGCGATTAACGTAGCCGTAGCGTTCGGCTAATTCACCTCTGACATCATCTGCCCCTAGCAGAACTTCCAGGGCACGACCACGGCCAATCAAACGAGGCAACCGGGCCATGGGACCGCCACCGGGTACCAGCCCCGCGCCAACCTCCCACTGCGACAGGATCGCTTTTTCACGGCTGGCGAAACGCATGTCGCTAGCCAAGGCCAGCTCACTACCCACTCCAGTCGCACGCCCACGAATGGAGGCTATCGATACAACTGGAGAACGACTGAGTCGCACTAGCATGTCGGGAAGCGGTTGCAGGCCAGTCGGCCCAGGGGCAAGCTGAGTCGAATCCTCAGGCTTGGCCAGAAAGTTGTAGTGTGTCAGAAAGAACCCTTCGATAGCGCTATCAAAAACCACCACCTTCACCTCTTGGTCTGTTTCTATCGCCGTAATGATGTCGTTGAGCTGAGGAAGGTTTTCCGGACCAAAGATGTTGAGGGGTGGCAGATTAAACGTGACGCGCCAATAGGCAGGCGAGCGTCGGGTCAGAAGGATCTGTTTGGGATTCGTCGTGTCTGGCATGTGAAGCTCCTTTATAAGTAGTGATCTGCTGATTTTGGTGTGTTCTGCTGCCGCACCGTTATACCACCACAGGCATGGAAGCCAGCAGTTTGACTAATGCCTGGGCCGCAGCTTTTGAAGAAGCAGGATTCTGTCCGGTAATCAAATGCCCATCCACGATGGCGAAGCTCTGCCAGTTGGCGACCTTCTCGAACCGGCCCCCCAAACGTTTAAGTTCGTCTTCGACGAGAAACGGAACAACCTTGGTAAGCCCAACAGCCTCTTCTTCAGTATTGGTAAAACCGGTGACACGTTTCCCCTTCACAATCGGTTCGCCGTTGTACAAGGCGTGACGCAACACGCCTGGAGCATGGCAGATCGCAGCGACAGGCTTACCGGCGTTGTAAAATGATTCGATCAACTCATTGGAGATCGTATCTTCAGCCAGGTCCCACATCGGGCCATGGCCTCCCGGATAAAAGATGGCGTCGTAATCCTCTTCCCTCACTTCGGACAATTTCGTGGTGTTGGCCAGTACCGCTTGCGCCTTCGGATCTTTCTTGAATCGGCGTGTTAGCTCGGTCTCCCCTTCAGGCGTGTCACTAACGGGGTCGAGAGGTGGTTGCCCTCCTTTGGGGGAAACAACTGTGATGCTCACACCAGCGTCGAGGAAGGTGTAGTATGGAGCACAGAATTCTTCTAACCAGAACCCTGTCTTTTTCCCCGTGTTGCCAAGTTTGTCGTGAGACGTCATTACCATCAAAATGTCCATGATGCTTCTCCTTGTGTGAATGGATTGGAAGGACTGAGATTAGCGATCTGTCTTAACGTTAGTCACAACGTTAATGTTGCCATGGGTGGCTTTGGAATAGGGGCACTCGAGATGTGCGGCGTCTGCTAGCTTTTGAGCAATGGCTGGGTCGATGCCCGGCAGAATGATCGTGAGGCGGGCTTGAAGCAGGTAACCTCCGTTGGTCATCCCCAGGTCGACTTCGTTATCAATGGCTAGATCAGCAGGCAGCTTAACCTTCATCCGGGCTGCCACAATCTTGATCGCCGACAGGAAGCAGGCTGACCAACCCACAGCGAACAACTGCTCCGGGTTCGTTCCGTTGCCGGGGCCACCAGGGACTGAGAGCTTCACGTCGAGGTGTCCATCGGAGGTACGCGAGGCCCCTCCTTCACGTCCACCTGTAGTGTGTGCCTTGGCTGTGTAGAGAACTTTATCGATTGGCGTAACGCTCATATTGATTTCCTTTCGGGTTTCTGCAGGTGGTGAGTTGGGTAAGTGAAGAAGGCTTACCTCAATGACTTAAACGCAGCACGGAGTTCGGATGAAAACAATTCCGGTTGTTCCCAGGCAGCAAAGTGCCCGCCTTTGTCGAGCTTGTTGAAATGGATGAGCTTGGGATAGGCCCGCTGTGCCCAACTCTTGGGTGCTGCATAAATCTCATCTGGGAAGACGCTTACTGCAACGGGAATAGAGACGTTCTTCGGGTCGAAGAAGCCTGACTTTGCTGTTCGCTGATTTTCCCAATAGAGGCGAGCCGATGAAACAGCCGTGTTGGTCAGCCAATAGAGTGTGATGTTGTCCAGAATATCGTCACGGGAGAGCCCTTCTGCTTTCCCGGCGAAGACGCGGGAGATGAGTTTCTCGCTACGGATATCGTGATCGAGTATCCAAGCCGCCAGGCCGACGGGTGAATCCACAAGGGCGTAGAGCGTCTGTGGCCTGTTCGCCATTTCGTTGGCGTAGCCCAGGCCGTTCTTATAGAAATCGTCGAGTTGATCCCACGCATTACGTTCATCGGCGGAGAGACTTGCAGGAGGCGGGTTGCCGTCTTTCAAGGCCTTGCTGATTTCAGCCGGAACCGTCGCCGCCATGTTTGTTGAGATGCCGAGCAATTCTGGCGGCCTCAGTAGTGCCATCTGCTCTGTGACTGCATTTCCCCAATCGCCGCCCTGGGCTACAAATTTGTTGTACCCCAATCGCTTCATCAGCACGATCCAAGCCCGTGCTATGCGGACGGGATCCCACCCCGTCGTGCTCGGTTTGCCGGAAAACCCATGGCCAGGCAGCGATGGGATCACGACATCGAAGGCGTCATCGGCTTTTCCGCCATACGCTGTCGGATCGGTGAGTGGCCCGATGACCTTCATCTGTTCGATGACCGAGCCGGGCCACCCGTGTGTGATGATCAGCGGCATGGCTTTTTCGTGTTTCGAGCGAACATGAATGAAATGAATGTCGAGTCCATCGATCTCAGTAGTGAATTGCGGCAATGCATTGAGCTTTGCTTCGCACTTGCGCCAATCATAACGGGTCATCCAATATTGCGCCAGTTCCTGAATGGTCTTGAGATTCACACCCTGTGATTCATCTGCAACTGTTTCTCGATCAGGCCATCGAGTTGCCGAAATGCGCCGACGCAGGTCAATGATGTCGGCTTCAGGGATGTCGATATGGAACTGACGAACTTCATTGTCGGAAGTGTTAAGGATATTTCTTCTCGTGGCAGGTAATGCCACACCTGTGATACTCGCCACTGCGAGTCCCGCAAGCAGGCTCCTTCTCGTTAGTGATACAGACGACATGACCAGGCTCCTTGAACCAGATGAATAAGCACTTCCATTAATGAGTTCGGCTTCACAAGTCGAATCACCATTCTCCTCTGCCGGACTACTAAGCGTAGCGACCTAACAGGCGTCGTCGTACAATCAGTATTAATTGATGTCACGCTCTTGCCAGGAGTGTGTTGTGGAAACAGACAAGACCACCGCAGTCGTACAGCGCTATTTGAACGAATTCACCGGCGATTCACCTGCTGAACCGATTATTCGTGCACTGCTGGATCAGGCTGTCCGCAGGTTGCATCAGCTGTGTGCAACCATGCTACACCGCAGTTATTCGCGTCTGGCCGGCCCACCGATGAATCTGCAATCCGAAGAAATGCTCGGTGCCGTCGTAGAACGGTTGATGAAGGCTATGCGCCAGGTCCGTCCCGAAACCGTGCGTCAGTTCTTTGCCCTGGCCTGCCAGCACATGCGCTGGGAACTGAATGATCTGGCCCGCCGCTTAGATGAACGTGCCCCTGCGATGGAATTGCATGAGGGGGTTGTCCCTGCCCCCATCAGTCACAATTCATGCCTTACTCCAGAAGGGCATCGCATGCTGGACGCCATTGAGAAATTGCCCGAGGATGAGCGAGAAGCGTTCGATCTGGTTAGAATTCAGGGCATGACGCAGGTTGAGGCAGCACAAGTTCTGGGGATTTCGACCATGACAGTGAAGAGGCGATTGAACCGTGGATTACAATTGCTCTCTGAACAAATTGGTGATCTACGACCTGCCGATAGAGCAATCGAAACTCTCTAAGTTCCATAGTGGTAACCTCGTGGAGCCTGGGACTAAATAAACTCGAGGCAATGCCATGAGCGTTAACCCAGTATTAGTCCAGCAGTTACTTGATGAAGTACTCGACTCTGACCGAACTCCAGAGGAGGTGTGTACCCCCTTCCCTGATCTATTACCGGAAGTTAAGGATCGCTGGCAAAAGATTCGTCGTCTCCAGGCAGAAATCGATGACATCTTTCCTTCATCATCAGAAGCAAATGTCGCTACTCTGGCACGATCGCCGGCAAATGTAACGCTTCCTCGAATTGAGGGATATGAAGTAGAAGCAGTTCTCGGCCGTGGCGGAATGGGAATCGTTTTTCGTGCTCGACATTTACGATTGAATCGAACGGTAGCTTTGAAAATGGCACTCTCTGGGCAATATGCTGGGCTACAAGAGAGAGAACGGTTTCAAAGGGAAGCAGAGGCAGAAGCTGGCTTACGACATCCTAACATAGTGCAAATCTACGATGTGGGAGAATCCGAAGGACGACCTTATTTTACTTTAGAGTATGTAGAGGGAGGAACTCTCTCCGAAAAGCTAGGGGCGCACCTCAGCCGACACACCAGGCAGCCAGTCTCATGCTCACCTTGGCTGATGCTGTTCACGCCGCCCATCTTTGTGGAATCATTCACCGTGATTTGAAGCCGGCGAATGTATTACTTACCACGGACGGCACTCCCAAGATCAGTGATTTTGGACTTGCTCGTCGACTGGATGGAGAGGCTGGCCTGACTCGTACCGGCACGCCGATGGGTACACCAAGTTACATGGCCCCCGAACAAGCTAGTGGGCAAGCGCTGGTCTCTGGCCCGGCAGTTGATGTCTACGCTCTCGGAGCCATTTTGTACGAACTTCTGACGGGCCGGCCTCCTTTCGTGGGGGAATCGACTTCTGAAACGATCCAACAGGTAATGGCCCAGGATCCAGTGCCTCCCACTCGTCTCAACGGCAAGGTTCCACGTGATCTGGAAACGATCTGCTTGAAGTGCTTGTACAAGGAGCCTTATTCCCGTTACGCCAGTGCTTCAGCACTCTCGGAAGACCTGGGCCGGTTTATGCACGGGGAGGCGATTTCGGCCAGGCCTGATGGCCCTGTGGGTAGATTGGGTCGCCGAGTCCGACGACAGCCCGTATTATCTGCAGCCATTGGAGCAGTGCTTGTATTAACGCTCGCCTTACTTGGGTTTGGATTGTGGCTGAGCACGGACCGGATGGCATCAGCACGAGCGGCAAAAGCTGAGCAGGATACGAGGGAACGCGCAGCAGACGACGATCTGAAGGAAATGGTTGAATCGCTAAGGAAATCGGACTGGACTACAGCCAAAGCTGCCTACGACCGTGCCAAAGTACGGCTTGGCAGTAATGACTCGCAGGAACTACGCCAGAGAATCGATCAACATGCTCGCGAGTTAGAGCTCGCGTACCTTCTGGAAAATATTCGGCTTAGACGGGCTGATCGATTTGAACCAGGAGTCAATCCTTCGACACGAGCAGCCAAAGAGTACGATTCTGCGTTTCGGAATGCCGGTATTTGTGAAGGTAGGGAGAATCCGGAAATCGTTGCATCGAACATCAAAGCCACCAACATCAGGGAAGCACTGGTCGCGGCGCTTGATGATTGGGAAGCTTGCACTAACGTGGCACCAGAACAAAAGTGGATACTGGACGTCGCAAGACGAGCGGATCGCAATACGTCAGAGTGGTATATCAATGCCCGTACTTATGAAATCAGACAGAAACAGACTGCACTCGAGAAAGTGATTGCTAGTGCCCCGGCCACTGATCAACCTGTGCAACTGTTGTTAGCGCTCGCTTATCGATACGAATCATGTGGTGGAAACCCTATTCAGCTTTTAACTGAAGTTCAGAAAAATCACTCGAGTGATTTCTGGGTCAATTATCGACTGGGCGAAGCTCTGGGAGCGAAATCAAAGCATGCGGAGGCAATCCGATATTATCAGGCGGCGCTGGCCCTTCGGCAGGCAGGGGTCGTTCATCATAATCTGAGCATTGCTCTTCTCGCCATCGGTCGATTGGATGAAGCAAAATTACACATGGAAGAGACGGTGAAATACGACCCATTAAGCTTCACTGCCCAATATAACTTGGGCTTATTCCTTCTGGAGAAAAAGGATTACAGCAGCGCGATTGAACACCTCCGACTGGCGGTGAAGTTAGAACCCAAGGCCATTACCCACGCAGGATATGCAGCGGGCCTTTTCTATCTGGGGAAGTACGAGGAAGCCTACGAAGAATATCGAAAAGCTCTTGCCCTGGATCCGAACCTTATTTCTGCACAAAAGGGAGTACGAACCGCGGCTGATTAAGTCCGGCAAAGCGGACGAAGCCTTGCGAGAATGGGCCAGGGTTATCGAGCGAACGCCCAACAGTCATGATTATTCGTATGGATATGCTGAGTTCTGCTTATATCTCGGACATGAGGCTGAGTACCATCGTGCATGCCAGGCGCTGCTCAACAAGTTTAGTGAAACGAAAGACCCGCAAATCGCAGATAGAACGGCACGGGCATGCATGTTAATGCCTTTCTCTGGCGAAGCATTACGTCAGTGTATTAGTCTGATAGAGCGCGCTGTGCCTCTTGATCGGTTGAAGAATAATGCGAATTATCCCTATTTCGTATTCCTTCACGGGCTTGGAGCCTATCGTCAGGGAAACTATGAAACGGCTATTTCCCGAATGAAGGGAGACGCCTCTCGTGTGCTCGGGCCAGCACCTCGACTTGTTCTGGCGATGTCCCAATACAAGACCGGCTTAGTAACAGAAAGCCGGAAAACTCTTGCCGCTGCTGTCCTGGCACATGACTGGACGGCAACCAAAGCGGTGGAACAAGAAGGCTGGATTTACCATGTGCTTCGCCGTGAAGCGGAGAACATGATCCTGCCAAACCTTCCCGCATTCCTTGCTGGCAAATATCAGCCGCAAGACAATGATGAGCGAATGGCGACTTGTCGGCGTCTGTCAATTTACCAATCGTCATGCAGCCTTGGCTCGCCTCTACCTTGAGGCGTTCTCAGCCATCCCGCGATTAGCAGTCGAACCCAATGTACGTAATAACGCTGCTCGAGCTGCTGCCCTGGCCGGATCCGGTCGAGGTGAGGATGCCACCAGCCTTGACGAGGCGGGGCGGAGACGCTGGCGGGATCAGGCACGGAGATGGCTAAGAGCGGACTTGACCCAATGGGGCAAACCGCAAGCTGACACCACGTCCCGTGAGCGTGTTAAGCAGATACTGACGCAATGGCAGAACGAATCAGACCTGGCGGGCCTCCGCGAACCCGCTGAGTTGTTGAAACTTGACAAGGACGAGCGGGAGGATTGTATTTCTCTCTGGAAAGAGGTCGCAGACATACTCAAACGCAATTCGGAAGTGAAGCAGTAAGAAATCCTGTAAGTCGTTGTTTACTCGACTCTCTGTGTTGGTAGAGCTGCGTCACTCTTACCGGATGATAACCTCAAACCAAATATGCCATGGGTAAGTCACGGCCTAGATGTTATCAATCCGTTATTTCTTATCCCCTCCAACCGCGCTTCAGAAGAGCATTAACCTCATCCCACAGTGCCAGGCAGTCCTTGCGTTCATCCACGGACCACTTGACGAGTTCAAATGGTTGACGCAGACAAGCCAAGTCGGTGTTGTTCTTCCAGTGAATGAGAGATACCCTGACCCATTCTCGATAGGCGCAGTCGGTTTCTGCCAACTTACTTAAGGTGGCGAGATTCTCTTGTAGCCACTTTCGCGACTGAGCACGCCAGCGTTTTCGTTCCTGCTCGTCCAGCTTGGCTGCATCTTCTCCTTTACCGCTGCCCGCCAAGGCAGCGTAACTGGCAGCCTGGTAGCGGTGCCCCGCTCGGTAGTTCTCGGCCAGGGGCGGTGAGGCCGTGAACGCATCCGCATAAAGCTTAGCTACTGCGAAGGTACGATCCCTGGACTGACAGGCCCCCAGTAGAGAGAGACGCTCCTCAATATCTTGGGGTTGATGTTTTCCTTCCAGGAATGCCCGCAGATTTGGCAAAAGGATCTGCTCAGCTTCTCGGCGCAGCACATGGTATGCTCCGTTGATCGGATCACTTACGCGAGATGGCCTCCAGTCGTGAAGAGAGATCGCGGCAGCGAGTGCCTTGCGTGCCTCAGCCAACTGCCCGCTTTGGTAAAGTGCCATGGCGAGCACGATGCCAGAGGCGGGTCCTGGCACGCTGGTTGCATTCTTCCGCATTGCGATGATCGCCTGCTCGAATCGTCCTTGTCGATAATCGGCCAAGCCTTGGACAAAGTAAGGGAGCCCTTCTTTTGGTTTCAGTGCCGTAGCCAATGCCCTTTCAGCAAGAGCTGTCGCCTGACGGAGTTCGTTGTCTGTGCCAGGCAGAAGGAGACAAGTCAGAGCTGTCTTCTGCAATCTGCGGGTCGGTTGCCTTTCCAGAATTTCTCAAGTATTACTCTCCGGGCCCACCGATATGCGTCCTTCTGCTCTAGATAGAGACAGAACTCGGCATACCCGTACCATGCTTCGAAATCGGGTGGATTAACTTCTAATGCGGTATGCCACGCCTCTCGTGCCTCATCCATGCGCCCTTGTTGCATTAGAAGCAGTCGCAATCCCTTTTGAGCTTCTGTCAGATTGGGATTGATAACAACCGCTTTTCGATACGCAGAGACAGCCTCTTCATTTCGACCTAGGCGCTGCATGATGGCCGCGAGATTTAATTGAGATTTCGCCGAGGTTGGCTCAATTTCAGCGGCCTGGAGATAATGCTCAACAGCCTGGCTGCGCTGCTCAAGACCCTCCAGTGCCCGGGCAAGATTATTGTGAACTACAGCTGCTTTCGGACGAATCACCAGCGCTGCTCGATAGTACCCGACTGCTTCGCCATAGTTGGCCTTTAGCGTCATGATGTCGCCCAAACGGAAATTGATCCAAAAGTCTCCCGGGTACATTCGCTGTACCTGCTTCAAAATCGCGACACCATCCAAGCCTTTGGATTCCATCCTTAATTGGAGGGTGAGGAAAGTTGAAATCCACGGGTTTAGAGTTGGGGCACTTTTCAGGAGCCTGGTGAAGGCAGCCTCATCCTGCCAATTTTTTGGGTCAAGAACTCGGGCACGCCAGTCCGTAGGGTCTGCCGCTGCAACTACTTTCTCCAACCATTTTCTATGAGCAGAATTCGATGTGAACATCCAGTCATCGAGTGCTGTCATCAAAGCATCCCTGATATGTGACCTCTGGATTCGGTTGGCAACTATCTTCGGGTCGTCGTTGACTTGTCCAAGCCCGGCCTCACGAAATGCCGCCTCATACTCCAGATGTTCCTTTTCAAGACTGCGTGGAGCACCGATAGATTTATGCTTATTCAATCGGATGTCGTCCAGGCGGGCCGCCAGTCTCAATAACTGACTTCCCTGTTCCATGCGATCGCGAAGCTGGGCAGAACCGCGATCACCCAAGCGACCTTTGCCCCGCTCCAGAGCGGCACGTGCCTCAGCCCAGGCCGACTTATGCAATGACTCTTCCATCTCCTTCAAGTCAGCTTCTGTGGACTTTTCCAAGGCTGCTTCTTCCGCTTGCGCTGAACGGGCAGTTGCTTCTCGTTCCGATAACATCCACAGTCCGACTCCGACGAGTGCAATGGCCAAAAGTGTGCTAGCGGTGATCAGTGCTGAGAAGCCTGGCCGCCTTCGTACTCGACGCACCAGCCTCCCCAATACGCCTTCACTTCTGGCAGTAATGGCGTCGCCGCGCAGATAGCGTTTGAGATCGTCCGCCAGAGCTTCAGCGGTGGCATAGCGAATCGCTGACTCTTTGTGTAAACACTTCAAGCAGATCGTCTCAAGATCACGAGGAACTTTCCCATTGAGTCGCGAAGGCGGAACGGGGTCTTGAGTAATAACTTGCTGAATCGTTTCTGATGCTGACTCGGCTACGAACGGAGGTCGGCCCGTCAACAGTTCATACAAGATGGCGCCGAAAGCATAAATATCTACAGCGGGGCCAACAGGAAGGTTTTTCCCACCCGCCTGCTCAGGCGACATATAGCTCGGTGTTCCCATCGGAATACCGCTTCGGGTGAGCCCAGCCTCACCGTCCAATCTTCGTGCCAATCCGAAGTCACTGATCTTGAGCGTACCATCAGCAGTAAGCAAGATGTTGGCTGGCTTCAAATCGCGGTGGACGATACCATTTTGATGAGCGGCTTGAACTGCCTCAGCCAGGGTAACCAACATTGACGCGGCCTGGCGGGCGGGTACTGGTGTTCCATCCAACTTCTGCGACAAACTCCCGCCTTCGATATATTCCATGGTGAAATAGGAACGACCTTCGGAGTCACCTACATCATAGATTTGCACAATATTGGGATGGCGTAATTTGGCCTCAGCTTCGGCTTCTCGCTGAAAACGTTCCCGTTCCTGCTCCCCGGCATAAGCGCCTGCAAGTGACATCTTAAGTGCGACAGCACGATCTAGGCCTACATGCCGAGCTAGAAATACCACTCCCATACCGCCACGGCCGAGAATGGATTTAACTTCATAGCCTTCGATATTGGGAAGAGCTATGTTCTGAGGTTGGTGTGGTGAGTTATTTCCTTGAATCTCGGTCGACGAAGGAAATAGTAGATCAACATCCTCCTGTAACCGTCGGATCTTCCGCCACCGCTCATAGACTTCAGGCAGGAGTTCAGGATATTCGGCGCAAACCTCTGCTGGGGTTCGATCATTATCGAGTGCCTCGTCGAGCAGTTGCTGAACTCGTGTATTGTCAATCATGGCTTAGCCTTTGTTTCATCTCATGCCAGGCTCTGCCAGATGGCTTTGCCCAATTCACGGAGAGGTCATCCCCTTCTCGCCAGGCTTCAGGTCCACCAACCGTTCGGCGAGCAATTGCAGGCCCCGGTTCAGGCGGCGTTTCACCGTCATCGTAGAGACACCAAGGATATGAGCAGCCTCGCCATGAGTCATCCCCTGGATTCTCACCAGATCGAACGCTTCACGTTCCTCTTCAGGCAGGCCTTCGATCGCTTCCAGCATTCGACGACCATCAGGAGTGATGCATGAATCGAGGCTAACCGGTGCCGAGACGTTTCCATCGTTCAGTTCAACGGCATGCGGTCTCTCATCTAAGCGTCGGGCCAGATCATTCAGTTCCCAGCGCATGTGTTGGCAGGCTAGGGCAAAGAACTGTCTGACAGTTCCGGGATGAACCTCACGCATGGCTTTTATCAACCGCTCTACCACTGCACTTAACATTTCTTCTGATTGCAGGTTCAATGGTGGCCCGGCCAAACGAGGGTAGCTTCGATGAAGTAGGGTAGCGCATAACTGATGCAGTCGACGAACGGCCCGATCCAGCAAGGCACGAACCACCGGTTCAGCAGGCGAATCGCCGGCTAATTGATCCAGAAAGCGTTGGACAACCGCTGTCGTCTTCTCATCATTCACGACACACTCCCCCTCAAGAGCGTGACAACAACTCTTGCTGATTGTACGAGTGTTCCCCCCTCACGCTTAGTCATTCGGCAGGCAAGAAGGAACGATTCACTAAAGCAGGTAGCTTGTTCAAAAGGCTCGGCTCAAGTGCTTTTCCTTCTCAATTATGAAGGGCACCTCCATGCAATTCAACAAGAACGATACTGCGTTAGTCGTCATTGATCCACAAAACGATGTCCTGAGTGAGAAGGGCGTCTCGTGGGCTCTGGTGGGCGAAAGCGTCAAAGAAAACAACACGGTTGTGAACCTCGAACGACTCTTCCTGGCAGCCAAGGAACAGGGCTTCCCCGTCTTCATCTCGCCTCACTATCTCTTCCCGTACGATCAGGCCTGGCAGTTCGGTGGAGCGGTGGAGAAGATGATGCTGGAAAGAAAAGAGTTCTACCGTCCTGACCCGCTCGACATGAAGGGGTTCGTTGGTTCCGGGGCAGACTGGCTCGACCGTTACAAGCCTTTCATTGAAGATGGTAAAACGGTGGTCGTCACTCCTCACAAAGTATGGGGCCCGCAGACGAATGATCTCGTCCTGCAACTCCGCAAACGCCACATCAACAAGATCATCCTGGCAGGGATGCTGGCTAACCTGTGTGTCGAAAGCCATCTGCGTGAATTGCTCGAGCAAGGTTTCGAGATTGCTGTCATCAAAGATGCGACTGCTGCTCCCCGGCATCCTCAGCTGGGTGATGGCTACCAGGCAGCGGTCATCAACTATGGCTACCTGGCTAACGCCGTCCTAACCACGGAGGAAGCTGTGAAAGCCATGAAGTGAAGGCAAGTAGCAGAGAGAGAGAGAGAGAACGTAAACCAACCTCCCCTTTTCAGGAATCTAAGGAGCGAACACCATGTGCACGATCAAGACAAAAGACGGTACGGAAATTTACTACAAGGACTGGGGCAGCGGACAGCCCATTGTTTTCAGTCATGGCTGGCCGTTAAGTGCCGATGCCTGGGAAGACCAGATGCTCTTTCTGGGTAAAAACGGATTTCGGGTGATAGCCCATGATCGCCGGGGGCATGGTCGTTCCAGCCAACCCTGGTCGGGCAACGAAATGGATACCTATGCTGATGATTTAGCCGCACTGGTAGAAACGCTTGACCTCAAGAATGCCATCCACGTCGGCCATTCGACGGGAGGCGGTGAAGTCGCCCGGTACCTTGGACGGCACGGTACGAAGCGGGTGGCAAAGGCTGTGTTGATTGGAGCGGTGCCACCACTGATGCTGAAGACTGCTGCGAATCCCGGTGGCTTACCGATGGAAGCCTTCGACGGCATTCGTGCCGGCGTCTTGGCGGATCGTGCACAGTACTTCAAGGACTTCAGCGCACCTTTCTATGGTGCTAATCGACCTGGTGCTAATGTGTCTCAGGGGCTTCGCGATTCCTTCTGGATGCAAAGCATGCAGGGTGGATTCAAAGGCATCTACGACTGCATCAAAGCCTTCTCCGAAACTGACTTCACCGAAGATCTCAAGAAGATCAACGTGCCCACACTGATATTGCACGGTGACGATGACCAGATCGTGCCGATCGGTGCCTCAGCCATGCTTTCGTCCAAGTTGGTAAAGGGTTCAATACTGAAAGTCTATCCAGAAGCACCGCATGGCATGTGCTCAACACTGAAGGACAAGGTGAATGCAGACTTACTTGCCTTCTGTAAGTCGAATTAGCTATTCAGCTCGATCCACAACCAACTCCAGGACGGCTCGATGATCATGCCGGACTAAGTTACACTGGTTTCTAATCCACCCTGGTATTCATTCAATTGGAGACAGAACATGTTTAAAACCAAGAATGACCTTTCTGAAGCGGTTCGCAGCAAGGCAGTTGAATTGCTCAACGCCCGGCTGGCTGATGCGATCGATCTGCAAACCCAAGCCAAACAGGCCCACTGGAATGTCAAAGGGCCGAACTTCATTGCCCTCCACGAACTCTTCGACAAAGTCAACGAAGCGGTGGAAGACTATGTCGATGACATCGCTGAGCGGGCAGTCCAGCTTGGCGGTGTCGTCGAAGGGACAGCCCGAAGCGTGGCAAAGCGAAGTTCGCTACCCGAATACCCTTCCAGTGCCAAAGATGGTCGAAGCCATGTAGAGGCACTCTCGTCCGCCTTGGCTGCCTTTGGTAAGTCGGCTCGAAAGTCCATCAGTGATGCCAACGATCTTGGCGACCTGGACACAGCAGACCTATTCACCGAAGTGTCACGTGGCATCGACAAATGGCTCTGGTTTGTCGAGGCACATCTGCAAGCTGATGCCTAGATCGCAGAGCATGCAGAATCCCCTTGTTTTGAAACCCTGTTACCCCTTACCAGGAGGAACGTTCATGTTCCGTTCGATGAACTCTCGTTTGCTTGTTGCCATGCTCATGGCCACATGTTTAGCTCACGGGCTCTGTGCCCAGGAACCTGTGAAGGTACTCCACAAGACTATCAAAGTTGGCGACCTGGATATCTTCTACCGGGAAGCGGGGCCGAAAGACGCTCCAACATTGCTGTTGCTTCATGGTTTTCCCACCAGCTCGCAGATGTTTCGCAACCTGATTCCCGCACTGGCGGACAAGTACCATGTGATTGCTCCCGACTATCCTGGTTATGGCCACAGCTCGATGCCCTCACGAGAGAAGTTCACCTACACTTTTGACAACCTGGCGAAAGTGATTGATGACTTCACCGAAAAGATCGGGCTGACCAAGTACGCCCTTTATGTGCAGGACTACGGTGCCCCGGTGGGCTACCGTCTGGCCAGCAAGCACCCGGAGCGAATCACCGCCATCGTCGTGCAGAATGGCAACGCCTACGACGAAGGTCTGGATAATAAATTCTGGCAACCCATCAAAGAATACTGGAAGGAGCCAAACAACAAAGACAAGCGCAATGCTATTCGCAATCTGCTGACCTATGAAGCCACCAAATGGCAATACACCGATGGGGTGAAGAACGTCGTACTCGTCAGTCCCGATGGAGCAGCCCACGATCAATTTCTCTTGGACCGCAAAGGAAATGATGAGATTCAACTCGACTTATTCCTCAGCTATGGCAGCAACCCACCGCTCTACCCCTTGTGGCAGGAGTACTTCCGCAAGTATCAGCCACCGATGCTGATCGTGTGGGGCAAGAACGATCAGATCTTTCCCAGTGCTGGTGCAGAGCCTTACAAACGCGATCTGAAGACCTAGCACTTCCACCTGCTCGATGCCGGTCACTTCGCCCTGGAGACCAATGGCGACGAGATTGCCAGGCTGATGCGTGAGTTCCTTGCCAAGCATGTAGCGAGGTAGTCAAACCGTACTCTAACTGCCGGGTATTTACTTCTATAGTCTCTTTACCGAGTGAGCATCATGAACAATCGTTTCAAAGATAAGATCGTCCTCGTCACCGGTGGCAACAGCGGTATCGGGCTTACGACTGCAAAGTTGTTTGCTTCGGAAGCGGCTACCGTTTTCATCACCGGTCGGCGTCAAGCAGAACTGGACAAGGCAGTTAGAGACCTTGGCAAGAATGTCATTGGCATCCAGGGTGATGTATCCAAGGCTGCCGATCTTGACCGGTTGTTCGCTGAAATCCAGAGAACAGCCGGGAGGCTCGACATTGTCGTCGCCAATGCGGGTTCTGGTACCTTTGTACCATTCGGTTCATACACGGAAGAGCATCTCGATGCGACCTTTGCTGTTAATGTGAAGGGCACCGTGTTCACAGTTCAGAAGGCATTGCCTCTCTTGCCCAATGGCGCCTCGGTGGTGGTCATCGGCTCCATCGCTGCGGTGCAAGGCACTCCGGCGTTCGGAGTCTATGCAGCAACCAAGGCCGCGCTACGATCTTTTGTCCGCACATGGTCTGTTGACCTGAAGGCAAGAGGCATCCGCTTCAATATTGTCAGCCCCGGTTTTGTGCCAACACCTGGTTACGACCTGGCCGGCATCACGCCTGAATCGGTTCAACAGGTCATTCCCAGTATCCCGCTCGGACGGGTGGGTACCACTCAGGATATCGCCAATGCGGTGGCGTTCCTTGCATCGAATGACAGCAACTACATGACGGCATCTGAGATCGTCGTAGATGGTGGCCTGACACAGGTATAATAGAAATCGGTAGAGATCCTCAGTAGGAACGGGCTCCTCATGAATGCCTACGCCAGCGACATTGCCTTCACTCCATCCGTAAAATCGATCCAGACGAAGCACGGGTCGCGCAAAGCTATGCCCGGATGGAAGAAGGCGACGGTTGGCAGACGACGGTCACACCGGAGTTAGCCGACTTCCTTGCCGGCCTGGATATGTTCTACCTCGGCACGGCTAACACCGAAGGACAACCCTACATTCAATACCGTGGTGGGCCGCCGGGCTTCTTAAAAGTGATCGACGAACATACCCTGGGCTTCGCTGACTTTGGTGGCAACCGTCAATACATCACGCTCGGCAACCTGGCTGACAACCCGAAGGCCTTCATCTTCCTGATGGATTATGCGAACAGCCAGCGCATCAAACTGTGGGGCACTGCAAAAGTCGTCGAAGATGATCAAGACCTATTGAATCGGCTGCGTGATCGGCAGTATCCAGGGAAAGTCGAACGTGCCATTCTGTTTACCATCGAAGCCTGGGATATCAATTGTCCGCAACATATCCATAAGCGATTCTCACAACGGCAAATCGCTCCAGTCATTGAGAAGTTACAGGCTCGCATTCAGGAACTCGAAGCGGAACTGGCAAAAAAGAATAGCATCTCGAAGAACTGATTAGTTACGAAGTAGTTCATCTATTCGATTAGCATCCACCAGCAGATTAGTGTCATCCTGCCCCGCTTAGTAGTACAGGGTGGCAGGCGCTTGGTCACCATCCATCCATTTAAGCCCAGCTCATCAGGAGGTTCTGAGATGCTTGATGTACAAACGAAGCCGACATTCCAGTCGATACCCTGGCATGCCATGCGATTCAAAGAGGCCGATCTGTTCGAGCACGATCATGATTTAAGTAATGACATGGCGAGTGGGACATTCGAGGACGCCGATGAGTTGCGTCGCCCATTAACTAAAATCCTCAATGCATTGGAAGCATTCCCCGATGGCCATGGTGGCGACCCAGCCACTCGCCGGGCTCGCATGATTGTGAAGCGCCAAGCGAGAAGAGCAGCTCGAATCATCGAAGATCTCTTTGACGTTGGTGCCGATCCTCGTGACATCTCGCCTTTTCGTAGAGAGGTTCTGGAACTGGCTGAGATTGTTACTGGGGCATCCGAAACGATAGGCGGCTTGCTGGACTCGCGCAGACAGCAGCTTACGGTATTAATTCCGACTGAACCGGTGTATGTAGTTACTGATCCACTTCGTATGGAACAGCACTTAACCATACTCCTGGCCAACGCTTCCATCTTTACCGCTCCAGGGGGAGACATACGACTGACCGCCACCGTGGAAACCGAGCAAGTAGTGATTCGAGTGTGGGTGAATGAGCCAGATAACAACTCGTTTCAGCAGCCTCGAGTGTTTACGCCATTTCTGCATGCTCAACACTTGAGAGATCACTGGGAAGGCAAGCTGGAAATCGACCTTGCTGCAACTAGGTCGGTTGGAAAGGCGCGTGTATCATGACCATCGAAAGTTATCAAAACCTTATCATCGGAAGTGGCGAAGCAGGGAAATATCTTGGCTGGAATCTGGCAAAGTAAGGCCAGAAGACTATTGTTCGGGGTCAACGGAACGAATTGGGTTTGCTGTCAAAGGTGCTTACATCTGTGCCGGATCATGCGACTGTAAACTAACACGCCCGATTCCAGGCTTGGGTGAACATTCTGGCTGTCGGATATTCGCATTGAGTTGCTGCGACGCCCGAACTACTCTGCACTGACATGTGCCGCCTTTCTCAGCAACGGAACGCTGCATGAACAGCACCAGGAATACCAGGCACGCAGCGACTACAGCGGAAACCCAGAAGACATCAAAATAGGAGAGAGCAGTAGCCTGCTGGGCACGAAGATGTTCCAGGGCCTTGAGAGCCATCTGCTGGGCTAAAGGCATGTCACCGGTTTGCTGATAGAAGTAGCTGGTGCTTTGCTGTAGCAAATCCTGCACAGCGGGGTTAAACGGGTCGAGCTTTTCATTGAGACGAAGTGTGTGGAACTGCTCCCGTCGCTGGAGAATGGTATGTGCTACGGAGGTGCCAACGCTGCCACCTTCGTTGCGGAGCAATGCCAACAGGCCCACTGCCGCACCACGCATTTGCAGCGAGATATGGGAGAACGCTGCCACATTCAGCGGGGCGAAGATCATCGATAAGCCGGCGATCACCACGACACGGGGCCAGACGACATGCCAGGGGCTGATGCTGAGATTCAATATTGACATCCAGTAATTGCCGAACGCCAGGGTGAGAAGCCCCGCTGCCATGAGATACCTCGCATCGGCACCCCGGCTAAGTAAGATGCCGACAACGAAGAGAGTGAGGATGGAGAACACCCCTGCTGGGGACAGCACTAACCCAGAAGTGGTCGCATCATAACCAAAGAGCGACTGAAGCAACCCTGGAAGCGAAGTGGTGTTGGCGTAGAGCACGCCGAAGGCACAGAAGATGATGATGCAACAAGAACGAAAGTTACGATCAAGCAGCGTGCGGAAGTTGATCAACGGGTTGGTGATTCGATTCTCTCGATAGATCAGCCCGGCGAGACTGCCGACAAAGAGAACAAGCAACGTCTGCACCCGGTAGAACGGATCGCCGAGCCAGTCCCATTCCTGCCCCTTGCTGAGAAAGATCTCCCAGCTGATCATTGCCACGCTGAGGAGTATCAGACCGAAGGTATCAAAACGTTGATTATCGGCACGCATCTTGTCCCGCTGCTCATGGAGATATTCAGGATCGCGCACCACCTTGTAACAAAGGAACCAGGCTAAAAGGCCTACAGGAACATTAAGGAAGAATATCCATTCCCAGCCATAGTTATCGGTGATGTAGCCGCCAAGCGTGGGACCAAAGACGGGAGCTAATAACGCAGCCATCCCGAAGATGGTCATGGCTGTGCCTTGCTTCTCTTTGGGGAAAGCATCGAGCAGAATGCCCTGGCTGGAGGGTTGCAATCCACCCCCAGCTAACCCTTGCAACACCCGGAAGAAGATCAGAGCATCGAGACTTGTAGCCATTCCGCAAAGTGCCGAGGCGAGTGTAAACAGAGCAATCGAGATGAGGAAGTAGTTGCGTCTGCCCAGTCGTATCGCTAACCAGCCGGAGATAGGCAGGATGATGGCGTTGGCTGCGAGGTAACTGGTGATGACCCATTCACTGTCGCTGGCAGGAGCCGACAAACCGCCGGCAATGTAGCGCAACGCCACATTGGCGATAGTAGTATCCAGCACCTCCATGAAGGTTGGGATCAGCACAGCGATGGCAATTACCCAGGGGTTGATTGCCCGAACCGCAAGGGGCAACCCCGATGCAGGAGTCATGGCTGCTTCTCCGTGCCACTCTTACCCGGAGAAGTGGGCGCATGGGGTTGCAAGATTTTTCCTGCATCTGCTCCAGTGGATGCTTCCTTCACTTGCACGTACGGCGTGACCGAAAGACCGATGAAGAGTGGCACCTTATCGGGATCGTAGTTCAGCAGATCGATACGCACCGGCAACCGCTGCACCACTTTGACGAAGTTCCCAGTCGCATTTTCAGCGGGAAGGATGGCCAGCGTCGAACCGGTGCCCATGGTAAATCCAGAGACACGCCCTTTGAACAGCTGCTTGCTGCCATACATATCGACTTCGATGTCGACCGGTTGTCCGATGCGTAGCGATGCCAGTTGCGTTTCTTTGAAGTTGGCGTCGATCCAGATGTCAGTCAGCGAGCGCACAGCCATCAGGCTTTGGCCGACTGTCACGTTGTTGCCAGGATTAACATTGCGGCGGGTGACGACGCCATCAATCTCGGAAACGATATCGCAGTAGCGGAGATTGAGTTGTGCCTGCTCCAAGTTGCGTTGGGCCTGGAGGAGCTTGGCTTCAGCCTGCTTGACCGTCGGCGCTTCTTTGATCAACTGATCGTAGATGCGATCGAGATCGCCTTGAGGATCGCGCTTGTAGAACTCGGCGATCATTTCCTTTGGTGTCTTGCTGAAAGACTGGTTAATACCCAACTGGGCAGCAGCCTGCATCAAGCTGGCCTGCGCCTGACGAACGGTGGAAAAGGTTTGATCAATATCCTTAGGCACTTGCGAAAGGTCGGTGCCAGTTTCGGGTTTGATGGGAAGCCCGAGCGAGACTCGCACTTGATAGATGCCCTGCAAAGCTTCTTCTACCTGGGCTTGGGCTACCAGCAATGCTTGCTTCCGCAAATCGAGCTCTTCCTGGGAGACAGCACCGGTTTTGACCAGGGGCACAGCACGGTCATAATCGGCCTGGGCTTTGGCCAGACTGGCTTTCTTCGAATCCATCGTGGCAACTCGAGAGCGAAGAATGGCAATTTGGTTTTCCACCTCTTCGATGGATCGCTGAAGATTGAACCGCAAACTGCGCATCTGCCCTTCGATGCTTCGTGCCTGGGCCTGGGCAGCGACGAGATCGGATTTGGCCGTCGCCACCGCTGCTTCAGCGATGCTGACCTGAACCTGATACGGTTCCTTGTCGAGCTGCACCAGCAGATCACCTTTCTTCACTCGATTATTGTCATCCACAAGAACACGTGCCACCTGCCCGGCAACCCGTGGAGCGACGAATGTGACATGGCCACTCACGTAAGCGTCATCGGTGCAGACAGTCTGGAAAGATCGGACAACCCAGGGATAGGCGTAGAACAGCCCACCCACGAGTACGATAACACCGATGATCCACATCAACCAAAGGCGACCAGGACTTGCCGGCTTAGCAGAGGTTGAGGGTGCCGGCTGTGAAGATTCTGTGTTGGCAGGCACCTTCTCACCAAGTGCATGTGAAGATTGAGCTTTCGCACTGGTGATTGGATGCTCTTTGCTGGGTGTAGATGACATGTTTACCCCTGACTGATAGATGCGTTCGATGAACCAGCCAACTCTGCCATCCATCTTATTTTTTATCACCTGCCCGTAACAGCATCTCGGCTTCGGCACGTAGCACATGGGCTTCCAGCCAGTTATGGCGGTGCAGATTCAGTTTCTCAGCGTTCGCCGGCATTTCATTGCCCAGTTGATTAAGCCAGGTGTTTGCCTTGTCAAAACAGCGCCTGAGCGTCGCTCACTTCTCCAAGATGGGAATGAGCTATTGCCAGCCAAAGCCAGTTGAGGACAACAGAGCCAAGCCTGCGTTCCAGATTGGAGCTCTGCTGAAACAGGGGAATCGCCTCCCGATAGCGTCCCATGCGACACAACATAGCTCCTTGCTCAGTCAAAGACCAGAAGGCAGACGATTGTTTCCGCAGGTCAACATTGTTCAATTCCACTACCTGCTTCAGGTTGCTGAGATTATCGGAAGAGAGTGTGCAGGCTCGTTCCTGAAGGTACGGACGAATTTTGGAAGCTCCGGGAGACCCTTTCCACATGGCTTCGCTGGTTCGGCGATAACCTTTCAGATCTCCTGACAGGCATTGCACGGCGGCGCATTCAAACCAGATTTCGCCATCCAGAGTCGGCGATGCTTTCAATATTTCAGTATAGATGGCAGCTGCCTTGGCCCATTCTTTATGGTCTACATGCTTGCGTGCCTCAGCCAAAGATATGAATGGATCCTCTCGTGACAGTTTGGTGACTTCAGCCCAGAACTGTTGCCACTGCTGACGTTCATTCTGAGGCAATTGGTTCAAGGCTGACTGATCACGTATGCCGGCCAGCTCTTTATTCTCCTGCCATTGCTTCACCAACTTGGCAATGTTCGACTGTTCATCCGATTTGCCTGTCTTATGAAGACGAGACATGCCATGGAGTTCTTCTTTGAACCAGACTAGCGCCTGTAGACGAAGTTTTGCTTTATCATCACTTGTGAGGTCTGCACCTTTGGCCAAGCTCGCTAACACCGCAGCGCAGGCCGCATCATAGTGATAGGGGTTGACTGGATCAGGCGTCTTCGGTGGGTACTTGGCAAAAGCAGCCCTATAGAGACGCACCGCGGCATCTGCCTGCTGTTGATACTTGTAGAACCATTCAGCCACTGCCAGGATCGAACCTTCATCCTTTGGTTGTTCCGTTCCGGTAAGATAAGCCGGGAACTTGTCTTCCATGCCCTTCCATTGAATGCATAACAAGAGTTTTCGTTTAAGCATATCGCGGTGAACGGGATGAACATTTGGTAATTGAAGAGTCTTCTTGATGGAGCTGATGGCTTCATCAAAACGTCCCAGAGCCAACAACGATTCCGATTCTTTGATCCAGGAGAGGACGTAAATGGTTGAAAGTTCTTCGGTAAGGTCTAGTGACGCAAACGTATTGACCGGATCGAGCCGTTGAATAAGCCAGTGACATTGCTCAATACATTCCTGATATTTACGCTGTTCTGCTAACGCAGAACACAGGCCATGATGGCCATAAACACTGTCTGGTTCGAGTTCGATAGTTTTACGGAAGGCTTCTTCCGCTTCTGGCAGCCTCCCTAATGTGCCATGCGCCATCCCCAGGTTCGAGTAGGCTTGAACGTATCCTGGGTTCAGCTGGATCGCTCTTTGATAATGAGGAATCGCTTCATCGTAGCGGTTTCTCTGAAAAAGTGCCGTGCCATAAGTAAAAGCACAACCGGCATTATTTGGATAAGCAGTTGTCTGACGTTCACACTCATGAAGCGCCTCAGCATCCCGACCAGCCATTTGCAACGAGAGCACCAGGTTATGCATGAGCATGTTGCTCACCGGATCGATAGCCAACGCTTTACGAAGATAGAAGAGCCCATCGTCGTATTGCTCAGCATTGATCAGCGAAGCGCCAAAGCTGTTGAGCAGCCAGGGGTTCTCAGGACGCTGTGCCAGAACGATACGAAAATAGGTCGTTGCTTCCTTGTAGGACTTCTCTGACCACAGGGCGAAAGCCATCTCCCAATTTAGCCAGAAGTCACGAGGATTTCGGCGAAGAGCTTCTCGAAGCAAGCGAGTGCAATCGGCTCCTCCACCAGTATTTTTGAGCAACAGACTGGTCAGCGCCAATTGATGAGCAGCAGGCACAGTTCGAGAACCTGCTACTGCATCGGCTAGCTCGATCAGCTTATTCTTGTTCCGCCAGATCTCTGCGTCACGGAAACGATTGCGCCAACCGCCTTCGGGGTCAGCAAGCCGCGCGGTTTCGAGCAGTTTCTTCTGCAACTGGATACGGTTCATCGAAAACGCGGCGTAGGCCCATTCATCGAGTGCTGTGAGCATTTGTTCTTTCAGCAACGACTGACGAACCACCCCGGCATCGTGCTGAGCATCGCCGTTGAAATCAGCCAGCTTAAAGACCCTTTGATATTCCTTCAACATGAGAGGCTGAATGGACCCGGGATCGTTGATATGCTCAATAATAAAAGCTATATGGCTCTGACGAATCCGTTCGAACTCCTCCGCCAGAATCAGGTCGCCTTCCACTTTATTAATGCGTGCAGACAGTTCAGGAGAATTGGCCTCAGGCAGACGTGACTTGGCTTCAACCATGACCAGCCTGGCATTCTGCCAGCGTTCTTCTTTAGTGAATTCATAGACCTTGCTGAGGGTGTTATCGATGGCCATGCAAGCCACTTGATGACGAGCCGCCTTCTCTCGATCAAGCCAAAGGCCAACGCCAAAAGCTACGAACACAAGTGTGAGCAACGTCAAAGTGAGCATAGCAGCCATCGGTCGCCGCCGTGCCCACTTGACTGAGCGCTCCAGGATTCCAATCGGCCGGGCTTTGATCGGCTCGCCTCGCAAGTATCGATCCAGATCATCAGCCAGTTCTTTGGCTGTGTGATAGCGTCGACCGGGATCTTTCCGGAGGCACTTGAGGCAGATCGTCTCCAGATCGCCTGGCACTTTCTTGTTCAGTCGAGAAGGAGGAGTCGGCTCCTCGGTGAGCACTTTGCACTGCGTCTCCACCGCTGAGTCGGCACGAAACGGCGGACGACCGGTCAGCATTTCATACAGCACACAACCCAACGAGTAGATATCGACCGAAGGACCGAGGAAGCTGTTGATGCCAGTCACTTGCTCCGGCGCCATGTAGCTGGGCGTACCCATTTTCACGCCGTTCAGGGTCAGGCCAGCTTCGTCTTCCAATCGCCGGGCGAGGCCAAAATCACTGATCTTGGGCACTTCATCAGGGGCGATCAAGATGTTTGCCGGTTTCAAGTCTCGATGAATGATTCCGCTTTGGTGAGCAGCCTGCACTGCCAGGGCCAGGGTCCGCAACATTTCCGCAGCACGCCGTATGGGAAGCGGAAGGCCACCCAGCAGACTGGCGAGTGTCCCCTCTTCTACCAGTTCCATCGTGAAATAGGGGATGCCTTCAAACTCTCCTACATCATAAATCTGCACGATATGAGGATGCTTCAACATCGCCACCACTTGGGCTTCACGAATAAACCGTAGGCGATCTTCAGGCGCTGGCATACGCGCCGGCCAGCAACATCTTGATGGCAATAATACGATTGAGCTTCAGTTGCCGGGCCTGATAAACTACGCCCATGCCGCCACGACCCAGGATCGACTCGACTTCATAACCCTCGATTACCGGTAGTTTGTCACTCACCTGGTACGTTGCTCTACTTCCTCGAATGGAGGTGGGATTTGATGTAGGGAATATTGCTTCCAGTTGATGATCGAGACTCTTGATGCGGTTCCAGCGACGACGAACTTCCTTCATGAGTTCAGGATGTACTTTGCAGACTTCTTCCGGGGAACACCGGGTGTCCATCAATTCTTCGAGCAACTGCTGTATCTGATGTTCATCGGACATGTTTGCACTCGTCCTCGGTCGTGCTAAGTCGGCCGTAGGTCGCCCAGATGATCAGCCAGGAGCATCAGGCTGCGGTTCAATCGCCGTTGAATGGTCTTGGAAGAGACACCCAGCATGTCGGCAGCCTCGCTTTGGCTCAGTCCTTGAATACGCACCAGACTGAAGACTTCTCTTTCCTCTTCAGGAAGATTCTCGATGACTTCCAGGATGCGACGAGTCGACAAGCTTAACCCGGACCTGCTGCTCTCCTGAACTGATGCCATACCTTCCATGAAGGCAACCGGAGGAGTCTGATCATCTAAGCGTCGGGCCAGGTCATTCAACTCCCAACTCAAATGTTTATTAGCGAGCGCAAAGAACTGGCGTACCGTCTGAGGATGCACTTTCTGCATGGCTTTGAGCAATCGTTCCACAACAGCACTGAGCATTTCTTCCGTCTGCACATTGAGTGGTGGGCGGGTCAGACGCGGATAACTTCGATAAAGCATCGTCGAACAGAGCATTTGGAGGCGGTCCACCGATTTAGCCAGCAGAGCACGAATGATTGGCTCGGCCGGGGCATCGCCACGCACCCCTGCGAGTTCATCCAGATAATACTGGACGGCAACAGTAGTGTGGACTTGGTCCGTCACGATAGATCATTTCTCCGATGAAAGGATGTCACTGTCCACCGTCCACGCTCAGTCAGATGAGGGCTACGACGGTGGAGTATTATCACTCTTGTTTGCCCTAGGTGGATTGTACTTCGGCACTCAGGATGTGCAACGAACTCACGGAGATCATCATGCTGTTTGGACTCACGCCGCTTGGCGTCTTTCACACCGCTGTCAGCCTGGTAGCTGTCGCTGCGGGGATCATTGCCCTGATTCGGGATAAGCAGATCACCTCCAGAAACTCCGTCGGCAAGGTATACATCGTCAGCACGATTATTGTGTGTCTGACCGGCTTTGGCATCTTCCAGCATGGTGGGTTCGGCAAACCGCATGTATTAGGAATCATTACCCTTGTCGTGCTGGGGGTTGCTGCCATTGCAGGTCGCACGAACTACTTCGGCAAATCTTCCCGCTATATCGAAGTGGTCAGCTACTCTGCTACGTTTTTCTTTCACATGATTCCTGCTGTCACCGAGACCGCCACACGACTGCCTCTCGGCTCGCCCTGGATCGCTGATCGTGAGAGCCCCATCCTGCAAGGTATCATAGGCGTCTTCTTTGTTCTCTTCCTCATCGGCGCTACTCTCCAAGTTCGCATGCTGCGATCCTCTACCAAAGAACAGTCGCTGGGCGCGATACCTGGCACTCATTGATTCTCTGTATCGATCTTCTGAAAGGACTAAATAATGAATCTTCGATCACCGATGTGCCTGCTGCTCATTTGCCTTTTGGGCGTGGCCAGCTCAGCGGTCTACGGGCAGAACCTGCCTGAGGGCATTAGCGAGAAGTCAGCTACCGTAAATGGAGTGCGGATCAACTACAAGATCGGTGGCAGCGGGCCTGTCGTGGTATTACTACATGGCTACACCCAGACCAGCCACATGTGGAACCCGCTGCTACCACTATTGGCCAAGACCCATACTGTAATCGCCCCCGATCTGCGTGGTATCGGCGGTTCGGAACGTACTCCCAGCGGCTACGACAAGAAGACGATGGCGAAAGATATCCGTGAGCTCGTTCGGCACCTCGGATTCGACAAGCCGGTAACTATCGTTGGACACGACATTGGCCTCATGGTCGCTTATGCCTATGCGACACAATATCCCGCCGATGTAAGCAAAGTCGTGTTGATGGATGCCTTTCTGCCGGGCGTGGGCGATTGGAAGAATGTCTGGCTGATGCGTGAACTGTGGCATTTCCACTTCTATGGTGAAACACCCCTGGCTCTGGTGAAAGGTCGTGAACGCACTTACTTCGAACACTTCTGGAACGACTTTGCTGCTGACCGCTCCAAGTCGGTTCCCGAAGCCGATCGTCAACTCTACGCCGCTGCCTATGCCCGAGACGATGGCATGCGAGCCGGGTTCGAGGTGTTCAAGAACTTCGAACAGGACGCCAAGGACTTCGCCGGCTTCTCAGCTACCAAGCTGAACATGCCATTCCTGGTTCTCACGGGTGAGAAGGCCTCTGGCACAGTCCTCATCGATCAAACGAAGCTTGTGGCAAACAACGTCAAGGGTATCATTGTCAAAGGCTCTGGTCATTGGCTCATGGAGGAAGCTCCGGGGCAGGTCATTCCCGAAATCGTTTCATTCGTCCAATGAGAATGCGACTGTCTGGGTTCGTCGTAGGACAACGGACTAGAATGTCCCTTACATCAAAGTGCCCCACACTGTGACTTGCTAACCTTCAACTATTCACTCATTTCCAGGAGCTACTCCATGTCCCAGCCTAACACCCGCAAGAAGCTCAGTGAGAAGGGCTTGCTGACTCCCGATAACTGTGTGGTCGCTTTCATCGATCTTCAGCCCCAGATGCTCTTCGGCGTCTGCAACTTTGATCGTCAAACGATCATCAACAACAACCTGGTGCTGGCAAAGGCTGCCCGGGTGTTCAATGTGCCTGTCGTTCTCAGCACCGTCGAGACGCAGGGTTTCAGTGGCAACATGTGGCCACAGATTCAAGCAGTCTTTCCCGGACAGCAGCCCATCGAACGTTCCTCGATGAACTCCTGGGACGATGATAACTTCGTCGCTGCGATCAAAAAGAGCGGGCGTAAGAAGATCGTGCTGTCCGGGCTGTGGACCGAGACCTGCGTCGCTCTGCCCACTATCCAGGCCATCCATGATGGCTACGAGGTCTATGTTGTCGAGGATTGCTGCGGCGATGTCAGCCAGTTGGCACACGACAATGCCATGAAGCGGGTCGTTCAGGCGGGGGCCAAGCCGGTGACCGCCCTCTCGGTAATGCTCGAATGGCAGCGTGATTGGGCTCAAAAGGATACTTACGATGCGGTGATGGACATCGTCAAGAACCACTGCGGCGCTTACGGCGTTGGCGTCGAGTATGCCTACACCATGGTTCACAAGGCCCCACCAACGAAGTATGCGGACTACCAGATGCCTGGAAGTTCAGCTCACAAGTAATGCCATGCCCTCCCGTTCAGCCAACACCGGGGATATCGCTATGACTGCGCCAGACCTCATCCTCCACAATGGCAAGATCACGACACTTGATCCGAAGCAGCCCGAAGTGAGTGCGGTAGCCATTGCTGGTGGCCGTTTCACAGCGGTCGGCGACGATGACAACATCGTAAAGCTCAAGTCGACCAATACCAAGGCGATCGATCTGGGGGGTCGTAGGCTGATTCCAGGCCTGAACGATTCACACCTGCATCTGATCCGGGGCGGGCTGAATTACAACATGGAACTGCGCTGGGATGGCGTTCCCTCGCTGGCCGATGCCCTGAGGATGTTGAAAGAGCAGGCAGGGCGCACACCAACTCCTCAGTGGGTGCGTGTCGTAGGCGGCTGGACCGAGTTTCAGTTTGCCGAACGGCGTTTACCAACACTGGAGGAGATCAATGCGGTCTCGGCCGATACGCCCGTCTTCGTACTGCATCTCTATGATCGTGGCCTGCTGAATGCAGCTGCCCTGCGTGTTTGTGGCTACACCAAGGATACGCCCAATCCTCCGGGTGGTGAGATTCAACGGGATCATCAAGGCAACCCCACCGGGCTGCTCATCGCCAAGCCCAATGCCATGATCCTTTATGCCTCGTTGGCCAAGGGGCCCAAGCTGACTCCTGAGTATCAGTTGAACTCAACCCGGCAGTTCATGCGCGAAATGAACCGGCTCGGGCTGACCAGTGCCATCGATGCAGGCGGCGGCTTCCAAAATTATCCCGAAGATTACCAGATCATGGATGACCTCCATCGTCGAGGCGAGATGACCGTTCGGGTAGCCTACAACCTTTTCACCCAGCATCCCAAACAGGAGTACGAGGACTTCGCCAAGTGGACTGCCATGACTCAGCCGGGCGCATGCAGCGACTTCTACCGGATGAATGGAGCCGGTGAGATGCTCACCTTCTCCGCAGCCGACTTTGAAGACTTCCTCGAACCCCGGCCTGATTTAGCACCCTCATTGGAAGTTGAACTGACACGGGTAATACGACTACTGGCCGAGAAGCGTTGGCCCTTCCGTCTGCATGCTACCTACGACGAATCGATCTCCCGGTTCCTCAACGTCTTTGAAGCAGTCAACCGCGATGTACCATTCAATGGCCTGCGCTGGTTCTTTGATCATGCTGAGACGGTAACAGAACGTAACCTCGAACGAATCAAAGCCCTGGGAGGCGGCATCGCTGTCCAACACCGCATGGCTTATCAGGGTGAGTACTTCGTCAATCGCTATGGAGCAGAAGCAGCCAGTAAGACACCACCGATCAGAAAGATGCTGAAGACAGGCCTGCCCGTGGGGGCCGGCACGGATGCTACCCGTGTGGCCAGCTACAATCCGTGGGTCTCGCTCTATTGGATGGTCACTGGCAAGACCGTCGGCGGCATGTCACTCTATCCCGAAGCCAATCGCCTGGATCGACTGGAAGCGCTGAGGCGGTACACTCAGGGCAGCGCGTGGTTCTCAGGGGAAGATTCGAAGAAGGGAGCCATCGTTCCCGGGCAGTTCGCTGATGTTGCAGTATTGACCAAAGACTTCTTCAGCGTGCCCGAAGAAGAGATCAAGAGCATCGAATCGGTACTGACCATCGTCGATGGCAAAGTGGTTTACGGAGCGGCTGAGTTCGCCTTGTTGGCTCCTCCGCCTCTGCCAGTACTCCCCGACTGGTCGCCAGTTAAAGCCTATGGCGGCTATCATCGCCATCAAGTGAGTGCACATCGTCATGTGAATCAAGGTCACCAACTACTCAGCGCCTCTTCTCCCCTGTGCGACTGCACTCTGGGGTTCTGCGGGCTGCGATTGTTTCGTGTTCTAATCCCAGGAGAAATCATGACGACGATCAAGTTAATGGCTTTCGTTATGCTCCTGGCATCGTGGAGCCTGACTTACGCTCAAGAGGTAAAGGAAAACATCATCGCCGGGCCGAACAAGGTCACCATCAAGGTTCGTATGGAAGGACCTTACACAGCCGACACGCCACTGCAGGTAGTTTGCTACTTTAAGTACACAGTCGATGGGGCCAAACGCATGGCTGGCGCAGCCCGTTGAACTCGATAAGCACCTCGGTGGTGTCATTAACTCACTGCGGGAACGGGGCGAGTTCATGGGAGATGAACTGGAAACTCTCCTGATCATCCCCCCTGAAGGTAGCATCAAAGCAAAGGCATTACTGCTGATCGGCCTGGGCGATGAAGCTACGCTTTCGTTGGAGAAAATGGAGCGCGTCGGTAAAGTTGCACTTCGTGAAGCAAGCAATCTCGGTGCTCAAAGAGTGGCCTTTGCTCCGCTCATCCGCGATCAGGGGAATGCCAAGTTGGGCACCGGCGACATTGCCGCTGCGGTTCTGCGTGGCGTGCTGCTGGCCAATGACACCCAACATCGCATGCAGCAGCAAGGCCTAGGTAAAGCCTTTACCTTAAAAGAATGGACAGAAGAAGCTGGCCCTGCGTACTTTGATGAAACGACTGCTGCCCTGCAAAAGCAAGTGAAGCAAGTAGAATCGATCATCGCAACGAGGGTGAAGACGCCCTATAAGACCAAATAACTTATTGCACCCATGGATCGATCTGTATGCCCCATCCATATATTAACCACCCGTTGCGGGACACGATCATTGATGCAGTGGGGCTCAAAGAAACGTCGAAGGCTGTGGGTGGTGAAACCATCCATTCAGCCTGCCATTGGGGAAGTAGCCCTTTCTTTATGTGAAGGAGAGATGTTTTCAGGGAATCACCTCACGATTGATAGTAAGGTAGTACCCCGCTTCGTCGAGGCGGGCAGTGGTGGAAAGAACGCTGTCCCCGATAATTGCCACTCACCAGCCCATCGGTCAGTGCCTCGTGTGACTTTACCAAACACAACTATGCTACCAACTGCACCAAAACGGGCGAGATTGAACTAAACCGTTTTGTATGCGTTTTAAAGCGGGAGCGAGAGGATTAAGGTTTCACGGGACCGGCTTACGTCCTGCACCACGACGCGGACAACGACGCTCAGCTTCCCGGCAAACAGGGATTGCTTCCGCAATTAACGTGGCTAAAGACGTGCCTTCCTTGGCACCAAGCAAAGCCTGATCTCCTGAAGTGTTGTGTTGGCATTGGCAAACAACAACGTAACCTCTTGAGATCAGGCTGTTTAGTTCAACTCAATTACCGGACGGCCTCTAATGGCAGTGAATTAACTTGTTGAGTGCCATCGTTTGTAAAGACGGTGGCACTCGATTCTACATGAGGTTCTTCGCCGCCCCATCGCGTTCTATCAAAGAGCTTGGCCGACCCTCGCCGATCAAGAAGGCGGAGAGGTTTGATGCGAAGATTGTGGTGTATGAGTAGACGAGTCAGAAATGGCTGCAACGGCCGAGATTGGCTCGTCCGTTTTATGTTCATCTGCTCTCCACCGATTGCAATTACTTCGGAACACGAAACACATGTGTTCGTTTCATATACGCCCTATAAGTCAATTGACATCGACTCCATTGTTCAGGGCAATATGTAGAATATGAATACGCCAACTACTCGCTTCAAGACGTATGGCGGCGAGATTCAGCAAGCACAAAGGAGCCCTAATGAAAAAGCTAATCGTGATCACTTCGCTTATTCTGAGCACACTATCGTGCTTGCCTGAGAAGGCGAACGCTCAATACTTTCCGCCTGCTACACACTACTACCAGGTTAGTCACTATGGGTACCCTTCTGCCAGTTACTATGCAGCCCCAGGGTACAACTACTACGGTTATCCTTCCTATAGCTACTACGGTGACCCGCGATACTTCAGTTCCCCCAACTCTTTTTATTACTCCAGTCCTTACTACTACGGGACTGCAATAAGCGGAGGGCGTTCCATTTACCGCTAACTGGGTGATGACTCGTCCGGTGACAATTGACGTGATGGCCACGTAAGGGTTGTGGACTAGCCCAGGTGGTAAGACGCCAGCGGCGACCCTCTACGCGGCAATTAGTCGAGCATCAAGGATTTGGGGAAGGCTTCGCCGTTTAGGAAGTCGGAGCGGGGGAAGTTTGAGCGAAGCATGAAATGAAGTAGTAGCTGACAATGGCAACAGGCTCTGGTTAAACATCAGCGCCTTTCTGTTATGTCTTTATCATTTGATCTCCGTCGGTCGCAGAAAAAGAGTGTTCGAGCCGTAATCAATTAGGGCCGCGTGTTTTTTGAGAAAATCGCTGCCGAGCACACCGCTTAGCAGCGGTTCGCCATCCTTTTTTCGGAAAGCATTGCCCGCATCCATTTCCCAGGTGGTGAAAAAAACTTTTTCCACGATGCTACCAATCGAGAAGTGTTCAATGGCCCCGCCCTGCCTTTTTAGTACGCCGGCGGCTGTCGCGCTGTCGGAAATGTCTTCCAGTTTCGCCTTCGCACTCTTAGCGGTCGCCTGATCTAAAGTTGTCTGTGTTGCACCCGTATCCAACATCAAGAAGGTTGATCGTCCTTCCACCATGGTCTTCATGGCATAACAGTGTCGTTTATCGAGCTTCATGGAAACTTCGACTGTCCGATTACCCTTCAGTTTGTCGCCGATGCGACCTGGCTTCTTGTTGGGTTCACGAAGGTAAATCCGAAGACGTTGATAATCAATCACCGCGGCATGCTCGAAAAGAAAATCGCCGCCAAGAAGGCCATCACAGAAGGTACTGCCGGCAGCCAACCGGTTCTTATTCACCTCGGTGAGGTCCATAATGATCGCCTGAGTCTTGAAGGAACTCCCGGCCAACAAAAGTTTGCCAATATGGGTACGATCCGTTTCGACCGAGGCATTGCCCGCAGCGGCGGTCGATTTACCGATAGGTTTCAAACCGGCCTTCTTCGCGCTGGATTTATGAATGACCGTGGTGTAACAGCCCGTATCCAGGATCAAGTTCATTTTCACGCCTTCGACGTCAGCTTCCATGTTCAATAGTCCAGACTTATCAAGAGTCAGACGAACTTCGGTAAAATTCCGGTTATCCGATTTCCCTGTTTGTTTCGTGTCTTGAGGAGCTGCCCACACGCCATGACAGCCGATCCAGAGTGCGATCGCAGCAAGGAACGAGGTTCGTTGAAAAGTGATCATGAGTGGCCCTGTCCTGTTGATCGATTCTACCCTGCGAGCCATGATTGCCTCCAGAGTTAAGGGTTGAGAGAGCTTGCTGCTAATCAGCGTTTTTTCCTCGATACCCTTTCAATTGTCTCTGGCGGAGAAAACGGACAGATTATTTCAGGATGCGATCAAATTGAACTAGTCGAGCGGCAAGACCCAGCGGCGTACGTTATTCGCCGTCTTGCGCGTTCTACCTAAGACCTGGGCCAGTCCTCGTCGTTTAAGAACAGTGAGCGAGGGAAGTTTGAGGCGAAGATACTTCTAAAGGAGTAGTTGGGCTGTTTTGTATCAAAGTTACTGGGGACTGGTGAGGTTGACTCGTCAGTTCTGTGTTCATTGCCTCCGATCTTTGCAGAGCATCAAGCATCCACTGTGATTGTTGGAGTCTTTTCCCATGATGAATCCTCAGAGCAACAAGTGCAGCTATTAGATGTTCCTGAATTACCATGGATAAACCCTCGTTGTTCCTCGATACCCTTTCAATTGCCTTTGGCAGAGAATACGGACGAGTAAATTCATAAATCGACAAATACCCGGAAAGGTCCACGCTGGCATTACTCCAGTGGCATACGTTATGTGCCGCCATCTCGCGTTCCATCAAAAGCCCTGGTCCGCTCCTCGCCGTTCAAGAAGAGTGAGAGGGGGAAGTTTGAGGCGAAGATTCTGGCGAAGGGCTAGAAAATGGGACAATCGAGCAACGACGGGGCACCTACCTGTTTTTGTTCTCGTTTGGTCCAATCTATTAGGCCTGAGAAACGGGGGGAGCACCTTGCTCAGGATTAGTAGGAACCCAGGCAAACTTGTATTTCGATCCTAACTGCAACCTGGTGATGTAGACTAAAGCTATACCTGAGTCACTTGCTGGCGGTGGCGCTGGAGAAGTATTGGGGGAGGCAGCGGGAGAGGTGGAATAGGCTTGTTTAGTCACCAAGTTGGCATGAACGATTGTACGTCTATCTGCTATCATCCCTGCTTGGTCTCAGAGATTCCGAGGAATAGCAGTGAACGAAGTACCGACAATTCTTGGGCTACTCACATTAGTCACCATACTCGCCTTGCTTGCACCAAAGTTACGAGTGCCAGTACCCACATTTATGGTTCTTGGGGGCCTGGTTATCAGTCTGTTTCCCGGCCTGCCACGAATAACGCTTCCCTCTGACCTGGTATTCCTGGTTTTTCTACCACCCTTGCTCTATGCAGCAGCCTGGCAAATGTCCTGGTCCGATTTCAAACGAAATCTACGCCCCATTTTGTTCCTGGCTATTGGACTGGTACTTGCAACGGCTGTCATCATTATGATTGTGATGCAATGGGTCGTTCCTGAAATGTCGTGGACATTAGCACTGGCACTTGGAGGGATTCTGGGGCCTCCAGATGCCATAGCTGCTACTTCGGTAACCAGAGGCCAAGGTGTTCCGCATCGACTGTTAACCATCCTGGAAGGTGAGAGCCTCATCAACGATGCGACAGGTTTAGTGATCTATCGCATTGGCATTGCAGCTACTTTGACAGGAAGTTTTGTTTTCTTCGATGCTGTTAAACTTTTCTTCTTTTCAGCCCTGGGAGGTATTCTTCTAGGCTTGGTATTTGGCTGGTTGATAGGTCAGATTCACCGCTTTCTCGATGATACTACCATTGAAACCGTCTTGACGATTCTGACGCCCTATGCTGCCTATCTCGCAGCAGAGTATATTCATGTTTCAGGGGTACTTGCCACCGTTGCTGCTGGCATTGTCGTTAGTCGCGGCCAAGACAACTACTTTTCCCCAAAAATGCGTCTTCAGGCAAACGGCGTATGGAATACACTCGATTTCATACTCAACGGTTTGGCATTTGTCTTGATCGGATTGCAACTGCCAGCCATCCTGGCAGAACTGCGTGATGAGAAAACCCTCCTAACGACTCTCTTGGCAACCATAGCAGTTTACCTGACGGTGGTTATCGTAAGACTTCTTTGGATTTATCCTGCTGCCTGGCTTCCTCGTGCGTTAAGCAAGCGAATCCGAGCACGAGATCCGATGCCTTCTGCGGCTGCACTAACTCTCATTGGCTGGTGTGGTATGCGTGGAGTTGTTTCCCTTGCAGCTGCATTGGCGATTCCACAATTCACGAATGAGGGAACGCCCTTTCCATTCCGTGGCATGTTGCTGGCTATCACTTTTGGTGTGGTGTTAGGTTCACTAGTCATTCAAGGCTTGACCCTTGCCCCATTAGTGCGGTGGCTTGGGTTAAATCATCAGGACCAGTCTCCCACCGAACAAGAAGCACACTTAAGGTTAGAACTTGTTTCCGCAGCTGTGGTATATCTGGAGAACCAAGTCGAGTTGAACGTGAAGTACCCGGAAACCATGGGCAGAATCCGAGCACATTTTGAGCGGCAGGGAGAATTGGCACTGAGCCAACTAACCATGATAAATCTGTCTCAACAAGCGGCGCATGAGTTCTCATGCCCTAGTCGTGAACTGTATTTAGGAGCGTTTAGAACCCAGAGGAGGAAACTCAAGAGATTGCGAGATCAAGGGAAAGTTCACAGTCCACTATGGCAGCAAATGGTGGATTCGTTGGATATGGATGAATCCCGTTTCCGACAAGCATTTGGGATGTCCAACAAACGTGATAAAGACTGATCATCCCTAATCCCTTTTGCTTACGACTGTATCGTGTCACGCCTGCATCAATCAAAGATTACCTTGGATTAGATTCTATATATTCGCATACCGACCAAGGGGCATGATCCGATCAAGCTCAGGCACTTGCAGGCGGTGGCGATGGAGAGGGATTGGGGCAAACAAAGGGCAAGGTGGTATGGGCTTCTTAGCCCTTGATTCAATCGACATTATCCAAATATCGATTAGGGCAGTCGAGTATACTGAACCGTACTTTCCATATGTTGAGACGAGTTTCCTTTCTTCCTTGAGTTGAGCCTCTTGAATATGTCTTGAGCACTCAACACACCAGTTCTTGACATACTTTACCGTGTACGTCAGTCAAACGAAAATCACGCCCGGCATAGCGATATGTCAGCCGGGTATGGTCAAATCCAAGTAGATGCAACATGGTCGCGTGTAGATCATGCACATGCATCGGCTTCTCCATAGCACGGAAGCCAAACTCATCGGTACTACCATGGATCATGCCCCCCTTAATGCCCCCGCCGGCCAGCCAGCAGCTGAAACCATAGTGGTTGTGATCCCGCCCATTAAGCTGTGGTAGCTCGGCCACCGGAGTTCTGCCAAATTCACCACCCCACAGCACCAGCGTGGAGTCGAACAATCCGCGCTGCTTGAGATCAGTCAGAAATGCTGCGATCGGCTGATCCCACTGCGCGGCGAGAGTGCGGTGTTGTTTCTCCAATCCATCATGATTGTCCCAAGGCTGTCCTGCCCCGCTCCAGAGCTGCACGAAGCGGACACCTCGTTCAATGAGCCGGCGTGTGTAAAGCAACTGCCTTCCGTGGGTGGTGTGGCCATACTGGTCACGAGTGGCAGGCGTTTCCTTGCTGAGATCGAACACCTCGGCTGCGTCGGTCTGCATGCGGAACGCCAGTTCGAAGGTGCGGATGCGAGATTCAAGCATCTGATCCTGTTGTCGGGCTTGCAGATGCTGTTCATTCAGTTGCCGCACCAGGTCGAGTTGTTCACGCTGCCTTTGGGCTGAGAGGTTCGTGTTTCGGATGTACTCGACAAGCTTGTCAAGTTGGTTATGCTGGCTGTCGATGTAGGTTCCCTGGTAGACGCCGGGGAGGAAGCCCGAGCGCCAGTTCTGAGTGGTGACAATGGGATAGCCACCGGGACACATGACAACGAAACCGGGCAGATTCTTGCTCTCGCTGCCCAGGCCGTAGGTGACCCACGAACCAAAACTGGGGCGAGGCAGCCGACCATCGCCACAGTTCATGAGCAGCAGCGATGGTTCATGATTGGGCACATCGGCATACATGGATCGGATGATGCACATGTCGTCGATGTGCGCTGCTGTCTTGGCAAAGAGTTCGCTGACTTCAATGCCCGACTGCCCGTACTTCTTGAACGTGTAAGGTGAACGCATCGCTGCGCCTGTCTTGCGTTCAGTTCGAAAGTTCTGCGTCGGGAGCGGCTTGCCATGATATTTATCGAGCGTGGGCTTAGGATCAAAAGTATCGACCTGCGACGGGCCGCCGTTCATGAAGAGATGAACGACCTGTTTGGCCTTGCCGGGATAATGTGGCTGCCTGGGCGCCATTGCGTCGAGCCCGGCGACTCCGTGGCCAATGCCTGATCATCGGCGAGCACCCCGCCAGCGCCATCATTCCCAGGCCAGTTCCGCACCGCTGCAGCATGTCTCGTCGGGAAAACAAATACATCTACCCCTCCGATCAGTCCACAAAGGCAAACTCGTTCGTCATCATCAGACCATGAATGAAATCAATCCACCGATCCTGGCTCGGCTTCTCACCGAGATAGCGAAGGGCCAGCATGACTTCACGTTCGATCGGCTGACGCTGGAACAGCAGTCGATACACCGCTTGCAGCTTTTCCGGAATGGCTGTCCACTGCTGAATATCTTTCATTGCTCCGATTCGTTTCGCCGCCTCCCGCACCATTGGTCCATTCATCAGAAATAGTGCCTGCGGTGCCACCGTCGTCAAGTTACGCTGCGGTGTGCTGTTGGCGGGATTGGGCACATCAAATGTGGTTAAAAGACTGGGGAAGTCAAGCCGATCGACGTATCGATAAATGGCCCGGCGGTTCTTACCGGTGAAGAGCGGCACTGCCGGCCCACCCATCGTGCCGTCAAGTTGCCCCGATACGCACAAGATGGAATCGTGCAGCGCTTCAAACTCGAGCCGACGACGGTTCATCTTCCACAGCAGGCGGTTCTCGGAATCTCTCGCCAGGGCATCTGCCCGGTCCAGACTTTGCTGTTGATACACTGCTGACATCATAATCTGCCGATGCAGTCGCTTCAGCGACCAGCCATGTTCCATGAGGTCAGCAGCCAGGTAGTCGAGCAGTTCCAGATGAGTTGGTGCTGAACCACGCAGACCAAAGTCGCTCGGCGTTGCAACGAGCCCGGTGCCGAAGTGATGCATCCATACACGGTTAGCGATGACACGAGCGGTCAATGGATTCTTCTTCGAGGTGACTTCCTGAGCCAGTTCCAGCCGTCCACTGCCATTCGTGAATGGTTGACGATATGGATTGACCACCGCCAGAAATTGCCGTGGTACATGTTCCCCCAGTCGATTGGGCTGACCTCGCAGAAACACCTGCGGCTCATAGGCCCGTGCTGCATCGTTCAAGACCATCGCCCGTGCCGGCCCTTTGGCACTGTGGACTTCTACCTCTTTGATGAGCTTCTTGTACTCGTCCTGGGTAGCACGGTCGGGAAAAAGGGACAGAAAGCCCCAGTCGAGCGCCAGCGGGGCATCGGCTGGTGACTGGGGGCCGTAGAGCACTGCACGTAGTTGTTCTGCGTCAGGATCGTCCAATCTTGGGGGGAGTGGCTTCCTGCTTAAAACTGTTCGAATCAGTGTAAGCCGCCAGCGCCGCTCAATTTCTCCGAGCAACTGACCGTAGCGTTTGGCAACTTCCTTCATGTCCGCCGGCGGTGACACAAATGCCTGCTTGATTAGCTGGTTCAAACCCTTCTCAGACTGGATGGATTGAATCACCTCTTCACTTCGTAAAGCAAACTTCTCCTCAGGAATTGATGCAAAGATATACCACGGCTTCCAGAGGAGGTCGCCCCGCTTACCGGCATCATTGAGGTAGACCCTCCAGCGATTGATCATGGTCGGGTTCAAGTCGCCCTTGTCGGCAATCAGCATAAAGTCATCGACCGGCGGCTGATTCCGTGACGCATAGACCGCCTGAAGATACTCTGTCACCCGCTTGCGGGCATCACTCACCAGTTCCTGATGCCTGGCCGTCACGAAGTCGAGCAGCTTCTTTTCACGATCAGCCAGGTCTTTGGCGAACTTCTCGTAGCTATTTGTCGTTGGAGCCTGGCCCCAGATGGGAGGCACGAGCGGTTCGGTGCTGCTGCGAAAGACACCATACAGCGAGTAGTAATCACCCTGGGAGATAGGATCGAACTTATGATCATGACAACGGGCACAGGTCACCGTCAAGCCCATCAGGCCTCGTGAAACCACGTCAATGCGATCATCGATGATGTCATGTGTGTTGTTCATAAAGTGGCCGCCCACTGTCAGGAAACCCAGAGCTGCAAGCGACTTGGTGTCCCCCAGTTTCAGCTGATCCGCAGCAAGCTGTTCCTGCAAAAAGCGATCATATGGCAAGTCCCTGTTGAATGCATCAATGACATAATCACGGTAGGTGAACGCCCACGGATAGTTCTTGTCCTCGAAGAAGACATACCCTTTGTTGTCGGCATAGCGGGCAACGTCGAGCCAATGCCGGGCCCAGCGCTCACCATCAGCGCGGCGAGGTGAGCAGTCGATCAATCAGCCTGGGGTATGCGTCTGGGGAAGTATCGGATTCAAACGCCTTCACTTCCTCCATCGTCGGCGGCAAGCCATGTAGATCGAATGTCGCTCGGCGAATCAGCGTGTACTTATCAACCGGTATAGAGGGCCGAATGCCTTCCTTGTCAAGCGAGGCCAGGATGAAGCGATCAATTGGGGATCGTGACCAGGCCTTGTCACTGACGATGGGCAGCTTCGGTTGAACTATCGGCTGAAACGCCCAGTGCTTCTTCGCTGCTGAGGCAATGGTTTCGGGCGAGGCCAATCTGATGTTCTCCGGCCAAGGCAGGTCTGACTCCATCCATTTCTCGAAAGCCTTGATTTCCGCTTCAGTCAGCTTGCCCGAGGGTGGCATCTGCACATCAGCCTGATACCTCAGGACCTCCATCAACCTGCTCTTGTTTGGTTGCCCGGCTGAAACGATAGAACCACTGCTGCTTCCCTTGAGTACACCCTCGCGCGAATCGAGGCGTAGCTTGGCCTTGGTTACATGAGCTCCATGACAGGCAAGGCATTTCTCAGTCAATACCGGACGGATTTGCTTCTCAAAGAACTCCAACTGGTCCAAGGAGAATCGCTGCCCGTGGACAGGTTTGCAGAGCCACAACAGAATCAGAAGCACTGAGAAATGCAGTCGCATAACAAAGACGCAATCAGTAGGCAGGAGAGTTAATCGCTGGTGGGACCATAGAGATACCAGATGCAGACAAACACATCTTACTTGATTAATGTGACGTTGCAATTTGCTTGTGAGGAATCAGCATTGCTAACGATGTAGTCCGTTGGGCATGGGGCCTCCAATATTTCTCCACTATAACTCATTGTTCAGCCTTGGCAGAACTACCCATATTCGATCATTTCACCACCTCCCTTGCTCCCCACTGCACTGTAACTGTCATCCTGCGTAAGCAGCATCATATCGATGCCGCACGCACCAGAAGACAGGAACATGGCGAATAAGAGACTGAAGGTTGGTGGTGGAGAGTTGAAGCTGCCGGCCAAGAAGGGCAAGGGCGACAAGGAGCCAAAGTGGCGGGCGAAGACGGGGAACAAGGTACACGCCGATCCGGTGGCTGAGGTGCCGGAAGTCGTCGAAGCTCCCTTGGTAGACGAGGCCCCTACTCTTCCGCCAGAAACCACCGAGACGCCCGACGTGGCCACCACTCCCGAGACTACGGTGGTTGAGCCAACCATAGCGGGCCAGGTGGCAACGACGCATGATCCGGTGCCAACAGCAACCGGATTACCACCTAACGAGATGCCAGCCACAACCGACGATCTCGCCCCCAAGAAGCCCCGCAAGCTCAAAGTCAAAACCGACCTCAAGCCCAAGAAGCTAAGCATGATCAAGGCGTCGCTTCAGGTACTTCAGGATCGCAAAGTGGCGATGACGTGCCCGGAACTCATTGATGTAATGGCCACCGAGGGGTCATGGGCTAGTCCTGCTGGTAAGACGCCGGCGGCGACGCTGTATGCGGCCATCATCCTCAGCACCCATTACAAGCTTTCTACAGGCCTTCCCAACATCCTTCTTACCAGTAAAGCTGAACCCACGAACCTTTCCAAGGCGAGGGATTTGCATTGTAAGCGGGATTAGGTGGGTCGGGCAGGTGAAACGATTTAGGTTATGACTCGATCATAACGCCAAGACCCTCCATTGATGTTTATTTGAGGCGATCCCAGTACTCGCCAAGGCATTTCCGGAGGATACGCGACGACCATTCGATGGTCATTGCATTCGGCTTCATCTGGTCATACATGCCACGTCTAACGAAATGGTTCGGATGCTCGTTGTGGAAGACGTGGCCCTGCTTGTCCTGTGTTTCGAATTTCCATTCACCGTGTTTGGCACGAAAATAGAAGCCTATTTCGTTGAGGTCACCGACTGCCTGCACCAAGTGCCATGAGGCGGTTAATTCATACCCGCCTCTGACCTCCGTGAAGAAAACCCGGTGTAAACCGGTTCGGGCTTCAAGAATGTCCTCTCGGAGTTCGGGCAATGTTTCTCCCGACATAACTATACTTCACTCGTCGGCACCCCCGAACCCTTCCAAGCCAAGCCATGGGCACTGTAAACGGAATTAGGTGGGTGAGGCGGGTGGAGCGGTTGGTTCGACGTTCTTATCTCAGTGCCAGAGCCAGACCGGTCAAGCCAGCCCCGTGATCATTTTCAGACGGTTGAAAATCGCTTCCGGCGACTTCGACAAGCCCCTCACATCAATGTCAATCACGCGCCCCCCGCTGTCAGAACGAACGGTCAACGAAACCACCGCTCGCTGGTAGCGATCACCCGTTTTCTCCATCGCATAGCTTGCGCTCATAATATCATCCCAATCGACAGAGCTCAGGCCTCGGTAATCAATGACCCCAGTGGGAGTGAACTCCAACTTCGGCCCACGGTCGCGCAATGTCCGGATAGCCTTGTAAAGATAGTAGATACCCGACCCTAACGCCCCTACGCCTACCGCAGTGAAAGTGGCAATTCCCAGGGGATCCATCTGCTTCGGCGCGTTCGGGAACACTTGGGCGAAAACGCCGGGAATGGAGAAAACCACGATCAGCGAGAGTGGGACAATCAGAAGTAGAACCCCGAGGCCGAACTGCCCCCAAGCTCCGGGCCTGTCGAGGTAGTAGGCGGTAGTTTTGGTGTCCTCGATTTGCAATTCAACGCTCCCTCCAGCAGCCGCATCGGCTTAGGCGTAATTACGTTTGTAAAAAACAAATCTCAACCTCAAGTTAGCCTAGCAACGTAGTCGCTAGGTTAAACTTTCTAGACCACACCTGCAACACAGATTCTTTAGAAAGAGGCGTTAAGTCCTCTGAAACTCTCTCCTCAGCCCCAGAGAGTATTTCGATCAACTCAGTCGTGCGAAGATATGATTAATGAGCAGACTCATGGGTAGTGTCCTAGGATCGTGTTGCTGGCTTTCTCGCCAACTGGTTAGATCAAATCCTGCAATGGTTTCTTAATTGCTTTGGCCAGACTGAGAAGAGTAGAGAGCCGAGGATCGTAATCTACTTCAGGATTCAATATCCTCGACACAGCCTGTCTTGCCCCAGACCGAGAGAAGCCCATAGAAAGGCCAATCTCTTCCTGTGACTGCCTACTCTCTGCGACAGCCTTCCGTAGCTTTTCCCTAATGATGTCGAGTTCCGTTTTCTTCTTCATGAACATAGTCTACATATATGTAGTCATGAAGTCAACTAGGCTCAGTGCTACCTGTTGGTGTGCTAGGAGGAAGTTGGGTTTCTGCTCCGATCTTTGGAGCGGCTGGCGTCATGGGGAGAATAACAGGCACCTGCGCAGCTTTTCCGCCTCCGCCTTTTCAATTGCATCGATAAGCGGTGCAATTGAGGCAGGCGGCGGCGGTGGTGCTGGCGGAGTCTCAATACGAATCGGCGGGTTTCCGATCTTCAGATTGTATTTCAACAACCCCTTCCTTCTTCCTTTGATACCATCGTAAGTTTGTACTACTGGCACTCCGGCCCGGAGTGCTGTTGCAACATGAATTGCGTCAACAGTACGCAGGCCATGCTTACGAATAACCTCTCTCGCTTCCATTGCTGTAGCCCTGTCAACCTGGCGAATGATGATGTAGGGGTTCTCAAAATAATCTAGTATTTGCTTGTTTTCCTTGTCTGTGGCTGGAGCAGAACCGAGCTTCATCACTTCTGTGATAGTGATGGCGGAAGTTACAATTGTCACTTCGCCTTTTTCGGCACGTTCCTGGATATGCTTGCAGGCGGCAAAGCGATCAGCCTTCTGTTGAGATAGCAGATCAATGAATACACATGAATCCCAATAGACGATTTCTTTAGAACTTGCCATCTCGCAACCTTTGGACATAATCGTCCGAGCTAAGCCCTCCTGTGATGTCAATCTTGCCCATATCCTTTAGCTGAGGCAATTCGCTCTGATCTCTTAAAGCAGAGACTTCTTCAACCTGTACTGAAACAGGCTTATCGGTCTTGCATTTGATCCTACCTGTGACTGAAACCCTCTTCCGAAGATATTTGGGGACTGTGGCGAACTGCTCAGGCGACGACGGGAAGCACTCAACTTTGTTTCCGGTCAATGATTCCCAGACGTAAAAACTGTCGCACCCGTGTGTCGAAACCACTTCTAACTGGCCTTCAATAACTCCATGTTCATAAAGTGTTTTGGTTTTAGCAACTGCTTGCTTTACGTTCTCAATCAACTCAGGCGAGGGAATAATTGGGTCTTCGTCAGGAGAGTAAATAGCAAGGCTCATCGACTCTCTATTCGACAGCTCTCCTAACGCCTTCACTGCACTTAAGGTCTCTTCGTCGAAGTTCTTTGGCATCTCTGGAGTTTTGGAAATCGCTCGCATTCCTTTTCTGAAATCCTTCAGAATGCGACTCCCTGAACGCTCCGCACTCTTCATGTACTTTGGCTCAACAGACTTGGCAGCCAATGTTAATGACAGTGGGCTTCTCATGCTTGCCCTAATAATCTCCCATCGTATTGCGTGCGGGGGTCGATTTGTGTTCTCAAGACTTCGCAGGGCCTTTAACGCATTCTCAAGTGCTTCAATAAGCGCGCCCACGCCAACAAAGCCATCATGACCACCGATTTTTATTGTGATCTCATTCGCCATCTTTGCCAACCAATGGAGAGAGCAGGCTAGCGTGTAAGCCTAGATTATGCTCGATCCTTACGCAAAAATAAACCTGAAAATTGTCTACAAATATGTTGACATCATCCATGTGTCTACTATTATGTAGACATAGACCTTAAAGCAATCCCCTGTGAGTGTTTGCGGCATTCACAGGGGAATGAAACACAAACGGCAGGCAACGCCAGAATGAGTCTCAGCACCTCAATTCTAGCCGAGTCTGCCAAATAAAGAAAGGCAGATCGACATGTTTTGTTCCAACTGTCAGCAGCCAGCCGGTAAACACGGAAAAACCGCTTCTGGCCAGCAACGGTATCGTTGCAAGCCCTGCAAGCTAACATTCATCGACCATGACGCTAAGCCATTAGGCGATAGCCGCATCCCAATGGACAAAGCTACTCTCTGTCTCAAGATGCTCTTAGAAGGAAGTTCAATTCGTTCAACGGAACGCATTACGGGCATTCATCGTGACACGATCATGGGATTGCTTGCAGTTGCTGGTGAGAAGGCAAAAGACCTGCTTGAATCTCGTATCGTCAACATGCAGGTGAGCGATGTCGAGGTCGATGAGATATGGGGATTCGTCGGTATGAAAGAAAAGACCCGCATGTTCCAGTATCCAATGAGTGACATCGGCTATGGCGATTGCTGGTGCTACATTGGCTTTGAAGCGAATACCAAACTGGTTCTCTCTTGGCACGTTGGCAAGCGAACGCCAGAAGACACTTACTGCTTCATGGAGAAGTTGCGGGAAACTGTTGCTGATGGGTTCCAGATGACGACAGACGGCTACGCGCCTTATCCTCAATGCGTTCGGGGAGTATTCGGGCGAACCGCTGACTATGCTCAACTCATCAAGCAATACGGTGAATCCGATGACGCACGGCGGTACTCCCCGCCATCAATCATTCGCATCGACAAGAAAGCCGTTATCGGTGATCCTTCTAAGGATCGTGTTTGCACTTCCTACGTTGAGCGTAACAACCTCAACGTGAGAACATTTGTTCGCCGTATGACTCGCCTCAGCAACGGGTTCTCTAAGAAGTGGGAAAACCACGAATACGCCCTGGCCCTGTACTTCGCTTACTATAACTTCTGCTGGAAGCATGGCACGCTGAAGGAAACGCCAGCAATGGCTGCTGGGCTGACTGATCACAAATGGACAGTAGAGGAGTTGCTGTCGGCGCGGTAGGATAATGTCATGAAATCAACAACAGCTAGAAGACTTGGCGGAGTGGCAATGCTTGTTGCCACTCCGTTTGTGCTTGCTGCTGGAAGTCATTACTTCAGTGAGCCACCCTACGTTATTGGCATGGCACTTGTATTCGTAGGATTCTTGATGTTCAGGTTTGGGTTCGATTTGACCGTTAATAGATCAGCAACACGATCTTAGGACACTACCGACTCATGCTCTCTGTGGCCTGCTTTAGCTCCTCCGGCCACAACCAAATATCGAGCCATACCAACGCCAAAACGCCAGACTCTCCGCCTGGCGTTTTGCGTTAAACACGTAATTTGTATCGACACGCTTTGTGCCGAAAAGCTCTCTTTATTGAGCGCGTATGCGAAATGTCTCTGACTGGAGGAGAGAGGTTTTCTCATCATTGCAATGGGCTGTGTGGTAATGGGCTACAGCAAGTTGTTCCGACGGAGCTGTTAACCGCCAAACTTATCTCTTTAGGTGATGGAGAGATGTTTTTTTCCAAAACCTGTCCTCAATGGGATTCGCTGTTAACTAGACTATTTGCGCGATGTTGTGCCTATGCTTCTGCTAGCTGGGATTGGAAGATTCGGGAAACGTCGTCACGCGGATCACCTTCCTGCACTGGATTCGGGAGGAGCGACGAGTGCGTGAGGAACCTACGAATGAGCATGTGCGATGAAAGGGAACAGGCCATATGAAGCAGAATTGAGAATGCCGAACTTCAATATATACGATGCGATGTCGTAACATTGGTACTTTATGTAATTCAAGTAGGATTTAGCCGCGTGAACTTGGTTGGAATACAGTCATAGTCCGTGAAACTGAAATACATGTGGAGACGAGTTATTCCATGAGGAATTGCCCGGTTGGTTCAACGTGTAGGTAATGGTAATGCTTAGCCGATAATAACCAATGCCTAACATGCCCGACTTCGAGTAGTTCAAAGAAGGGTGCTGCCAGCCCTGTAGGCCGAAGCTATATGCTGGAAAATTGAACGGGTCATTTGGTGTCCCATTCTTAAAGATAGATATGCTGACGCTGATATTGCCATTATTCAGAAGCGTTCCAAACATGTGTGATATGTTCACTAACTGGTTCGGATCGGTAATCTGAAACTCACGAACAGCGGAGATCGAGAGTTTAGTCAAGTTCTCAGGAGGTGGCGCAACCCCCATGCCAATCGTCAGCGAATAGTTATTAGGCGAATCACTGAACGATTTGCTGATTATACCTGAGGAAGACTCGAAAAAGTTCCAACTACCTAAAAACGTCAATCCAAACACAGGCACGGGTAACAAGAGGAAGCTTGCAGCCAAGATGCCTGGCCATCCATGACGACGTTGCGTTTTCATGACATGAGCCTTGTGGCCAGTGTGAATGCCTTGAATATGGCATTCACACTGGTGTTCCTGGGTAAAGCGCAGTGATGCGATGCTCAACAAAGGTCTATACAGAAGCTTCCATTTGCCGTTTGACGTGGCATCGATGACGATAGTACGCACCAGCGGCGCCTACGATACTCAAGCCGATGAGCCCGATGGTGGCTGGTTCAGGAATGGCCGCGACAGTAAGACTGACGTTATCGAAGATGAAGGCTCCGGCGACATTAGCCAATGACGACTCAAAAAACTGAACACCGACATTCCCAGTTGGCACGGTCCCATTGGTGTCAAACGTCAGGCTTGCATGATAGAGCTGATTCGAGTTCAGAAACAACGCCAGGAGAGTGCTTTGATCTCTGGTGGCCAGTGTATTCGACCCGTTCATCAAGCTGAAGCCGTATCCAGAGAGCAGTGAGGCTAGGCTTTCGACGCCTACATCTACAGAAAGCGTATATCGTGAATTAGCAGTGTAGGAAACACCCAAATCCTGATAGGCCGATCCAGTCGTCGCCACCCCTGCTAACCCGTTCGCTCGCAGCAGACCGATCTGAGAACCGGAAATATTCACCGGCCCTGATCCAGTTGGATTGATGATCTCCGCTCTGGCCGGCACAGATAAAGAAACCGACAAGAGACTGGAAGCAGTCAATGTCCAATTACTGACAGGGCTACTGTTCGAGCCGATGAGTAATGGAGCATTTACACCAGCAGAAGCACTGTCTCCCAAAACAGGCAACTCAAAACCTGAGTTCTGAATTGTTATCGATTGGGCATGCACTTGGATCGATGCCAAGAGCAGGAACCCGCAAAATACGTAGACTGAGCGCAGACGCATGTGACGCCTCCTGAAAAAGAACCAAGATGGTGTTCCGGCGTAAGCAGCCAAAGAGACGAAGTTGTGAGAAGAGCCAGTTGTCCTACTGGCATGAGAAAGGTGGCTGCTTGTCCGTCAATGAAAGTAACACCGTTGTCCTGATTCACCTGACAACGATTATTTGATTTCGTTCTTTTTCTTTCTGGATTCCTGATCGACGTTCCGGCTTGAAGGTTCTATCGAGATCGAGGTTGAAATCGGTGATGCGTTGTGTGGAACTTGCGATCATATTCTCCAACTGCTTGATATGTGTGCATCCTTGCGGAATGAGGAGTGTGACTATGATCGTTCTGCTCCTAAAGGGAATGCCATTATCTCGAAGGCTCTGCTCGTAATCCAAAACAGCCATTTTTTCGCATTCGTGGAGGATTTGGAGGGCTGCGTGACGACCGTACATCCACTCTACGCTATGTAAAGCTTTACTCATCATACCCCAAACCCCAAACTGTCTTTTCCAGTTTGAATCTCCTGGGGAAAATGTTTGAAGATATAAGGACGCTACTTCATGATTCATCTGAATGCTCCGAAGGCAATCGTGATGAGCCCTCTGTGCATGTTTCAACGTCAGTCGATACGCCTCAATGGCGGCATGTTCATTTCCCGCAAGAAATCCCAATTGATTAAGCATTCTACACATGGTGAACAACCTGCTCACAAGGAACATCGGGGCGTAGAGACACACTTGAGTTCCAGACGTCCTTAGCAAGCAATCTCAAGGGCATCGCTTCCTAGCTAGGAGTAACACCAATTCGCCATTAGCCATGACAGAACCAAGCACCATTTTCCGACAATCAAGTGACTAAATTGGCTAATCATGTTGTTCTGTGACCTAAGACAATCTCTGGGACTAATTTTTGCTCTGACCTTAAAGCAAAGTAACAGATTTGGTGCAGCTACATTTCTTCTCTATTTCTTAATTTTTTTTGTCACATTTATGTCTTCTGAGCTATAGTCAGTTAGGCTTGATGGGCCAAATGACCAATTTGGTCAATCCTATGCCAAGGTTCTTCACTTCGACCAATCGCTGAACCATAGTAGCGGCAACATCAATGAACACAACTTTGGGCATCGAGCGAGTGTTGCGCTTTGAAGAAGACAGCGATCAGCTGGAAGACAGCGAGCTGGTTAAGCGGTGGCGGGCAGGCAGTGAAACCGCCGCAACCGCACTGGTTCGTCGTTATTGTAAACGTCTCCATGGCCTGATTGCATCACAGTCTTCCGCAGCGCTCATTTCCAAGATGGATATTGAAGACATCGCTCAATCAGTATTTCGACTCATGTTTCAATGCATTCAAACACAAGGTTATGTCATTCCTGATCACAGCGAACTCTGGGGATTATTACTCGTCCTCGCCTTGAACAAGATTCGTAATCGAGAGCGTGAACTGCGTGCGAAGAAACGCTCTATCTCAAGGACCGCCCAAGGGGAGTTTAACTGGGACCAGTTCAGCGGACGAGATGACGCAGCAGCCACGTTTCTTAACGTCATGCTGGAAGATGAGATTTGTCATCTGCCCGAGTCCCAGCGGAAAATGATCCACATGCGGCTTCAGGGTTATGAACTGACAGCCATTGCCGGAGAATGCCACCGATCCACGCGAACTGTTGAACGTGTCCTGCAGACATTTCGCAGCAAGCTGGAGGATTTGTCATGAGCAACATGCTGGCAGAGGCCACTGTTGTTACGGGGATGGAGAAATGGGGATCCAACTCAATAGTAGAAGCCTTTGAGTCTGCCTGGCATGAACTGGGCGACGCTGCAAACATTGAAGCATTTCTGCCCAGCCGTGATAGTCCACTCTATTCGAGAGTTCTTGTCGAATTGATTCGTGTCGATTTAGATCATTGCAACAAACAAAAAAAAGCACGCACCCTGGAGTGGTATCGGGCTCGTTTTCCTGAACTGTTTCTGGATCACGCTGCGGTCAGCATTCTTGCCTTTGAAGAATATCGATTGCGACGATTGGCTGGAGAGCAAGTTACTCCTCAGGAATATCAGAAAAGGTTTTCTATTTCGGTCGATGGTTGGGAAGTCGATCTTGCTCCAGATCATTCCGAGCTTGCCTCGACCTCTCCTGGTTCAAGCGATAGTCTCCCTCGTGAAGCTGTGGATGCGCAATCGTCCACGTCATGCGATTCCCGCGACGCTTTCCAAGGCATTGCAACCCACCTTGAAAGATGGCGATACGATTCATGGCTTCAAGGTAGTTGACCAACTGGGAAGCGGAGTCTTCGGGCGGGTTTACCTGGTGCGCCAGAGCAGTCTCGCGGACAGGTTGGTAGTTCTGAAGGTAGGTTGCGACCTTTATCAAGAATCGCAAGTGATGGCACAGTTGCAACACAGCCACATTGTGCCAATTATCTCGGTACACCAGAAGGATCGTATTCAGTGTGTCTGCATGCCCTACTTTGGGCCGACAACGCTCGGATATGCCTTAGACCTCATTGGTAAAAGCCCCTCTCTGCCCACCAGCGGTTCAGTATGGCAAACCCTGCTTCGCAAAAACAGCAACGCTCCCGACAACTTAAAGGGCGATGATTACTGGCATCTTTACGAATCACAAAGATATGAACGATCAGTGCTGACATTGATGCTGGGCGTCGTTGACGGGCTCGCGCATGCACATGCTCGTGGAATACTGCATTGCGACCTTAAGCCGGAGAACATTCTCCTGGCTGACGACGGCAGAGCCATGTTGCTCGACTTCAATCTAGCGCGTGATACCAAGTTGGAAGGCGAACGATTATCCTTTGGGATTGGTGGTACCCTGCCCTACATGGCTCCCGAACATCTTGAACTGCTCCTCGCCAAAAAGGGGCAACTGAATCAGCAATGCGACGTTTACAGCCTGGGAGTGATTCTCTTCGAGTTACTGACAGGACGGCATCCGTTTAATTTGCCGACGGGAAAACTCACCGAGATTATTCCCGGCATGATCGCGGAGCGAAAGAATGAACTTCCTTCGCTGCTGCAGTTGAATTCAAAAGTTACTCCAGCCATGCAATCTATCGTCTATCGTTGCCTGGCCCCTGATCTGTCTCAGCGTTATCAGTCAGCCAGAGAACTGACAGTTGACCTCGAACGACAACTGGCGGATCATTCGTTGCAATATGCTGAGGAGCCATCCCGGAAAGAGCGGCTCCAGAAATGGATTCGCCGGCACCCTCGTCTCTCCTCTTCAAGTAGTGTCGCAGTGATAGCGGCAGTAGTTGTGGTGTTTCTTCTTGCACTTCTCTACCTCGGACGCGAATCACTGCGAGGGTTTCAAGCCAAGGAACTACTCCATGCGCATCAGCAAACCATCGATGAACTGCGAGTTCAACTAGATGATCGGTTCGTGCCGCTCAAACAGTTTTCCGACTCTGTTCAACTTGCCCAAAACCATCTGGCCAAGTTTGATCTGTCACTGGGCCATCCCACGCCGGAGTGGCGAAATAATGTGTCGCTCGGGTACATGACACCTTTAGAGAAGACTCGACTTCAGGAAGACCTGGGGGAAATGTTCTATCTTCTGGCCAAAGCCGGAATGTATCAACTCGATCAGGCCGATACGGAAAAGCGAGTACATCTTCTCGAGCAGGCCTTTCAATGGAATCAAATGGCTGAGATGATCGCATCGGATCGTATTCCCAGAGCGGTGAAGGAACAGAAAGCAGACTTGTTAAAGTTGAACCGTCAGATCGAAGCCGAGTCACGAGCCAGAAACGAAGCAAAAAGCACGCCGGTAACGACAGCTCGGGATCATTACCTTGTCGGATACGGAAACATTAACAAGGGCAAATATGTCGATGCTGTTTCATCACTGCGTGCCTCAACACGACTTGATCCTCACTCATTTTCAACGTGGTTTTCTCTTGGCAACGTGCATCTGGAACTCGGTCAGCCTGAGTTTGCTTTGGCCTGTTTCAATACCTGCATCAGCTTGCGCCCCGACTCGTACAAAGCGTGGTATAACCGAGGATTGGCTTATAGCAAGATGAAGTTCTGGGATCTGGCCGGCCAGGATTATGACGAAGCCCTTCGCATGAATCCTGACATGGTGGAGGCTTACATCCAGCGAGCAGCAGTGAACATGTCTTTCAGTCGGTTCAAGCAGGCAGAAAAAGACCTTACCTCAGCGTTAAATTGTGGTACTCATCCCACACGGGTCTACTTCATGCGGAGCAGCGTGCGTAGCAGGCTCAATGACAAGCCGGGGGCGGAGCAAGATCGTCAAGAAGGGCTGAAGCTTACTCCCACGGATGAACTGAGTTGGGTAGCCCGATCTGAAGTGCGAGAACGAACCGACGCCAAAGCAGCTTTGGATGATATTGAAGAAGCTTTAAAACTGAACCCTCTCTCCTTGTATGCCCTCCAGCAAAAAGCCCATCTTCTTGAGGAGCGGCTTGGCCGAAAAGACGAGGCGCTGCAGATACTGAATCGAGCAGTTGAGCTCTATCCAGACCATGTGCCGACCCTGGCTGGTCGAGGAGTCAATCTGGCTCGGCGTGGCAAACGGGACGAAGCTCTGAAAGACGCTGAGAATGCGCTGCGACGGGATAGCAAGGCTCCCAACCTCTATCAAGTTGCCTGTATTTATGCGCTCACCAGCAAGATCGAATCGAATGACCGTATTAAGTGTTTTTCTTTACTTTGGGGAGCCCTGCGAACCGGCTTCGGACTGGATATTGTTGATACCGATCCAGATCTCAGCGTGGTTCGCAAAGAAGCCGAATTTCAACGAATAGTCGCAGACGCAAAAAGACTTCAGCGCCGGTAATAATCAGTAGCAGCATCAATTTGGGAAAAAAGGTGACGCGGTGTCGGATCATTCCGGACACCGTGTTCCTCTAGGTAACGCCAGTGCTTTCACTGCCGTTTCCCCCCAATTGAAAGCTGCCCCATGTCGCCCCAATCTCGCAAGCTTTTCCTGGAAGTCCTGGAAGATCGAATCGCTCTGACCACTGGTTTTTACGTGCCCTGGGCTGATGGCTCGCGGCTCACCCTCAGTTTTGCTCCGGACGGAACACAGGTTCAAGGCCAGTCGAGCACACTTTTTGACAGGCTTCAGCCACTCGGAACATCGTCTCAATGGCAGAAGGAGATCACACGAGCCTTTCAGACATGGGCATATCAGGCCAACTTGAACATCGGCGTGGTTTCCGATCAAGGACAAGCCTTGGGCACCAATGGCGCGGTGCAAGGCGATACACGATTCGGAGATATCCGTATTGCCGCCAAGCCGCTATCTGATGGTCTGCTGGCATCCGCGTCCCCGTTCTCATGGACCGGCACCACCTGGGCAGGCGACCTCATCCTGAACTCCAATTATCAGTTCAGTATCGGGCAGCAAGCAGGAAAGTACGATCTCTACTCTGTAGTCCTACATGAGGCTGGTCACGTCTTCGGCCTGGATCATGACTCCGATCCTACTTCAGTGATGTTTGAACAATACCAGGTCCGAACCGGACTCGGTCCCGCTGATGCACAACACCTTCTTCAACTCTATCCGTCTCGTACCAACGATGACTATGAAACGAGTTCATTAAATGGTAACAACACTTTCTCAACAGCTGCCCCACTGGGAGCGGTCGTACTTTCCAAAAGCCTGAACGGCGTCATCGCCACCACAAGCGACACTGATTATTACAGCTTCAACGCACTGCCTCCCCTCGGCATCACCTCTTTGACGGTACAACTGAAGACGAGTGGAATCAGTCAGTTGTTGTCTCGTGTTTCCGTTTACGATGCAAACCAGAACTTGATCGCCTGCCAGACTGCGGTCGATCCAGCAAATGGCGATCTCGTCCTAAGCATCGGTGGGGTTAGATTGCTCGACAGGTATTACATCAAAGTGGAAAGCAGCACTTCTGATGTCTTCAGCGTCGGTTCCTATCAAATGAGGATCAGTTACGGCTTATCGCCCATCTCCGGTTTGTTAGCCCCGCTTTACAATGTGATTGATGATTTGCATGTCAACGACGTGCTGGCGACAGCTACCCTGTTGACTGCTCAGCCGAACCCTGTGGGAGATGACCGCTTCGACTATTCCTATCAGGGCTCCATTCGTGACTCTTCCGACGTTGATTACTACTCAATACAGTCTCCTTCGAATGCCGCCAGCAAGACGCTTGTCGCCCTCGTTTGGGGGATCGGAACGGATTCGCTCAACCCAGAATTGAGAATCTACGATGCCAATGGCGTCGGCGTTCCTTTTCAGGTCATCGCTAACAGCAACAGTCATTTCAGCCTGCAGATTCAACAGGTAGCCCCCAATCAAACCTACTACGTCAAAGTCCTGAGCAGGAACTCTGACGGTTCTTCCAGCACAGGCTCCTACTTTCTGGGGATTGATTTCTCTTCGGCTGGCTCCATGGCACTCAGTCAGGTGGGAGGTAACACTCTGACACCGACAGCAAACGTGGATACTGCCTCTCTTTTGATTACCCATGACAGGTTGATGCACTTCTCACTCGCCGCCAGTTCCGACGGTCAGGCTGAAGTTGAAATGTCTGTTTTCAACGCTCAGGGAGTGCTGGTGTTAACCATGAATGCAGGAGCCAATCAACCGAATGTCACTCAGACCCTCTACCTTGCCGCCGGTCAATATAGCATCCGTTACACGGGCCGCGTGCTGAACAATTCTCCGGTGACGAACATCTCGTATGCACTCAGTCTAATTGATCTCAGTGATGTCATTGGTACGTATGGCACCACCATCAATGAAGGTCCGCCACCAGATAATGGCGGCGGATACGATTATTCAGGATCATCCAGCAGCGTCATCGGTGCCTACCAGGCATGGAGGTAAGTCACCGCTCGGAGCCATGTGCTGTATTCTCCGTCGTACTTGTGCGTTGCTTGTTATCAAGCTGTAATTCCCGTCGTAGTGATCAGGAAGGTGATCTAACTCAAATCCCGGCAGGAAAGTCTCTAAAACCGTCAAATCGCTACCCTTCACTTTTACCAGTCTCTCACTTCACCCTATCACTTCCAAACATCTTTTTGGTGAAAATGAACCCATCGAAACTCTCGGGCCAAGAGGCGTGCATGTAGCCGTAGCCCATGGGACGGGCGGGAAGCTTCTCCTTGAGCCAGGCTCCCTCAACGGGAAGATCACGCAGGTTGACGAAGGCGTAGTCGTGCCCTGCCATGGTAAAGTACTCTTCTAATGAACCCTTCGTCGGTGCTGCCACGGGACGAAGCTGATCGTCGCTCCACCAAGGTAACTTCCATTTACCTTCTGTTGCTGTGAACGTGATTGAATAGATCTCTTTTCCCAGGACCTTCCACGCTTCGTCGCCAAGAGTCACCGTGTCTCGATAGATGTCGTTCACCTGAGCGGGATTTCGCATGGTGTGATACGACGCTGCCCAAACGATGATTTTTCTCTGTGGCTTTTGTTGAGCGAGCCAAACAAGGTTCTTGCCCATCTGCCCATCGCGGATGTTGCCATACTTCTTCATCTTAGCCATATCTTTCTGGTCCGCGTATTGAACCGCATTGGCATGTGCAGCAATACTCTCAGAGGCTTGTCGCCAATAGGCCAACTCGTGTTCAGGCAAATCTTGTGTGGGTGCTGTCTTCTTGAGAGCTACGGCTAACGAGGTGCAGGCTAGGCGATGGTCTTCAGTGAGTTTTCCATCGGGCTTGGTCATTAGCTTGCATGCATCCACCACTGCTTCACGCTGCGCTGTAGAGAATTGATCCGGAGAGATCGCATGTAGCACCTTTTCAAGATCGCCCGGTAACTTTGTGCTGGAAGCCTGCCCCGTGAATTGACTATCACATCCTGCTAACTCCAACGGATTCTTTGCGTTGGCTTGCTGCGCCAGGTACTCAAGCAAGGGCTGTACTTGTTGACTCTGCGTCCAGATGCCGAAGATCCCTTCGCTGGCAGCATTGCGTGGTGAGAGTTTTCCCTCTCGAATGCTCTGCCAGGCTCGATGGCAATCGTAGAAACCACTTTCAAATACAAGCAAATCGAACCCATGCTTTTGGTGGAGATATTTGATGAGCCGAGTTTTTGCATGAAAGGTAGCTCCATCGCCGTGGGTCTGTTCGCCCAGCATAACGATACGAGAAGAGCCAATCGCTTTGCCGATAGGCTCAAGATCTGCAAAGTCCTCATTCTTAGGATCAATCGTCTTGATCGGAGCTACGTGCTTCTTGAACCAGTCCTGACGAGCCAACGAGGCTGAATCTTTTGTGTCATCCACAAACGCAAAGGGCATCAACAGGATACTGAGCATCGCTGCGAAATGGTACATCATGGGAAAATCCATGGAGAAAATTTCGCCCATTCTTTATTGAAGAAAGGCAGATACGATTGGAGGTCGTTTCCGGCAATTAGACGAAGCACTGTTGCCAAAGTTACTTCCTTGTTCCTAAAAGGTTTCTGTAGTTTGTAACTTCGAAACTCTTCCCTTTCTCTATTTTCGTTCCGCCTTTTTTCCAACAGTGGAGCCGAAGGGAGTCCCTGCTTTGACCAAAACAAGCGGGTTTTTGAGGGGTTTCAGAAGTCCATCATATAAAGATCATATAAGCTCATCGCTCGTCAGATAAAGAAGGAGAATGCTCAAATGCCACTGATTCAGATTGAAGGGGAACACTGGATTAATCCAGAACGGGTCTCAAGCGTGCAAGTTAGAGAGGTTGATCGTGAGGCTACGCTGGTAGTCCAGATGATTGAGGGAGAGCCTATCTACATCACCAAACTTGGTGGAGTAAACCTCAGTCAAGCAAAGCAGAAGATCGCTCAACAGGTAAACGATGCCATTGCTCAAGAGCGTTCAAGCAAGAAGTAACTTGTCCCTGTTCCGTCTGCCTCCTATTGAGTCTATAGCAACACTCTTACAGGAGACGGACGATGCCACAGCTTGAAGACGTGCTAAGGGAAAAGACTTTCAAAGGGCAAGTAGAAAATGATGGGAGACGAGTCTTCTACACCATAATGAAAGATCGAAAGAATGAAGACGCAGCAAAGAAGACGGATACAGATTGGGAATTGAACAGGACGGTTCACGTCCTCAGTTACCTAATTGAGCGGTTGATTGAGAAGAAGATACTCACTGAAAAGGAATTGGACGAATTGCTTTTACCAATCGCATAAAACGCAAAAAGAGAGCAGTCAATCTCACTGACTGCTCTCTTCAACCTTAGCGGGGTGTACCTCAGTATCTATCCTCCTCCTCCCTCAAATCCCCCAACACATCCGCAACGATACGAGCAGGCGAGATAGCCAAGCTACATGCTGGCAAAACTTCTAAGCCGATGCGAGTAGGAGCCAAGCAACGATGAGCCTCCTTGTCTCGCCAATCCCCATCGTTGTGAGCATGAGTCCGAATCCGAAAGCATGACGAGAGGGAGCAAGGATAGCTCCCACGTTCTGCAAAATAGAAGCGAGACAAAGAGCTATCAACAGTAAGGAACGAGGGATGCTCACGAGCATTGCATACCGTGTAAGTTGGCACTCCTTGAGCCACTGCCAACCAATACGCAAACGTGATATGAGACAGGACTCCACAGCAATAGGGACTTGAAATCAAAGTGAGCAACTGTCTCACGTCAGTCTCTCCAACGTAAGAGGACACTCCCTCAAGCTCTGGGTGGATATCGTTACTTGTTCCAACTTGGACGATATGGATTCTGTCCTTGAGTCCGTCTACTACCTGTTGCCAGTTGTGGGTTCCCCAAAACTTGCAGTCCCCGTCATGAGCTTTCCGTCCGGCATTGATGACAAGGAACGGGACTACAGGAGAAGCAGTCCGCCAGAGGTCTTCCTCAGTTATGGGGAACAAGGGAGGTTCGTACCGAAAAGGGATTGAGACTCCAAGACGTTGAGCGAGTCTCTGAGTCCATGCAACGGGATAGGAGATTCCCCGCTCTGCTGTGTCCTTGAACGGAACAGAGATGGAGTAGGCTCTGGAGCGGTTAGCTGTGGACTTATAGTTCTCACGGAACAAATCAGGGACACAGGAGCCTACTTCTATCTTGAGGTTGGGATACGCTGCTTGAAGAGAAGCCAGAGCAAACGCCATCACAACAGCGTCACCGGCAGCGTGTCTGCAAGCTACTTTGACTCTTCCTTCTTTAATTGAACCGCTACCTTTTTCTTTCCGCAACTGCCGCACGGGAGAACCTGCCGTTGCACTTGGCTTGACAGTAACGTGTCTGATTTTGTCGCTGCCTCTGAGAGTTCTTTTTTTTTGACAGCTACTCGTTCTCTCGCTTCCCAAATCGCTTTACGATGTATTGTCCCCTCAACTCCAGAGAGAACCATCCGTTGCATATGTGGGTTGAGTCTTATCCCAATCTCTTTAATTGTGCCATCGTTGTCTAACGTCCAAGGTATGCTGTAATCCATGTTCTCCTTTACTCACTTACTTCAATCGTAAATCCAACTACATCGCTTCCAATTCTTGCTCGTCCCCAGAAGAGTTCCTCACTCAGCATGGAAAGGGGCTTACCGTTCAATGTCTTTGCTTGCTTGTCCACCACCAAAGAGATTGGCGGAAGTCCCCCTCTGTATTTACCGTCATCGCCTGCAATTAAATAACCTGTGGAACTTGTCCCCAAGAATTCAAAGTGAAGTGAGTTAGCTGGAGGAGCAGCCATAGCAAGAGCCATCGGAGCCATGCCCAACCCCTCCTCTGCTATCTCCTTGCAGCAAAGGACATCGGGGTTGCAGTCTGAGGCATCGCTGTCGCTGTATCCGTCACGGTAGGAAGCAGGGCAAATCGTTATCGTTGCAGGTTGTCCGCAACAGCCATAGCCGAAAGAATAAAAACCCCAAGCATCATAGCCACACTGACAGCCTTGATCCGCTCCGTTGTCCAAGCATGAAAGACAATGAGGGTTCGTCTCTCCTTCTGGTCTGTATTTGTAAAGGACGTATGTATTGCAATCGTTGCATTGAAACTCTGGTAAGTCACTTCCCATCGTGTCGCTCATATCCTCAAGCAGAGTTCTACAAGCATAATCATCGGGGTTCAAAAAGATGTAGGAACGTGAGCAACCGCAAGGTCCGCCAAAGCCTGCAATGTGAGAGACGTAAGCAGGCCAGCCCGGCGAACCGGGGTCGGCTTCTGCTCTGTAGCAATCTCCTACCACATATCCGAGACTCTCAAGGTAGGCTTTCGTTGCTTCGCAAGATGCCTCATCCGCCATTGGAGCTAAGTCCCCGCAAGCGTGACAAGGTCCAGTAGTTTGCTCGTCATAGAGCAAGCAGTCTTCCGCCGACCATTCCGAATCAGCACAGTAGAGTTCTGTCATGCCTTCCGCATACCAATAGTAGATTGGATCAACGGGAGGAACCTCGTCATACATGTAGCAGCCCATGTAAGAAGAGATTGCAGGATGCCAAGTCTCAGGTCCGCCGTGACCGAAAGTAGTATCTTCTTCTCCACAACCAAGCTCACAGCATTTACCTTGACCAACATTCTCCGCAAGCGTTCCCCAAAAGCAGTTGCCTCGATGTTCGGGGTAAGCGTTGTAAGGTCCGTGATAAAGCTCTACCCTCCTCACGTCTTCGTCATCAAAGTTTTCACAGCCATGAGCAAACTTCCAATCGGTTGGAGAGCCGATCAGAGGTCCGGGAAACAACACAGCCCCATACATGTGAGGAACGGTTTCGATCTGCCATATCGTCGGCATCAAGTTATCGTCATCAGGTCCGTTACAGCCGCAACAATCAATCAGTGGAGGACGATCACAGCAGCGAATGAAATCTTCAAAGTGATAATGCAGCCCGTTGATTACTTCGTCTGAATCGTGACGATGACCTGGGGGATTGTCCTCTTGCCCTACATCCTGATTACTTGCTTGGACTGTTCCAAGGAGTCCGCTACCTTCGTAGGAGAACCCAACGGAAGGACTTCCTCCTTGAGGACTCGTAACGCTTCCAACCTTTCCACTTCCAAAGAACTTGCCAGTTCCTTTGAACTCATTGCCAGAAGAGGAAGTAGGACGAGCAAGGCTCCCTCCTCCTGCAAAGACTCCTCCTGCTTGAACCACTGTTGAAGGAGTTGTGAATGTCCCTGCCTTACCTCCTCCAAAGAAGATTCCTGTAACCTGAGTCCCGCTCTCTGTGTTGGAGATGTTCCCTGCTCGTCCGCTCGCTTCATAGGTGAATGAACCGGAATTGGAGGTTGAAGAAGTGTCAGCAAGTCCAGCAATCGTAAAGAGCTTTCCAGAAGCAAGGACGATTGCTGCTGTTCTTGGAACAGCTAAGCCTGATAGGAGCAGGTTACCCAAAGGGGTATAGGTTCCCGAAGTCTTAGGGACTCCAAGCCCCTTGAAGGTAAGGGAGCCAAACGGGGAATAAGTTCCTGTAACTTGCTGTGTGGCAATGCCGTTGAAAGTGAGCTTGCCTACTGGCGTATGTGAGAACGAGTTCCCGCTCGTGTAAGTGATCCAGACTTCCCCTCTCGCTCCGCTTCCTGCCGATCCTCCCGTGTAAGCTCCTCCTCCTGCTCCTCCTGGTATTGAGCCGTTGGTTGCTGAAACAGTGTTATAAGTTCCTCCGTTACCTCCTGCTCCTCCTCCAGTTGGTGCGGAGCCTCCGCTTCCTCCTGTGTTCCCTGAGTTTGCAGAGCCGTTATTCCCGATGCTGCCTGTTCCTGCGGAAGAGCCTCCTCCCCCTCCACCATGATTTCCTTTGCCCGGTGCAGTCCCGCCTGTGCCTCCAGCATAGGTAACGACATTTCCCACGCTCGGATTGTTTAGACCAATTATGCCCGGCGAAGCTCCACCCATTGCATTGAGTTGAGAGCCGTCTACCCAATAAGAATCATTCGTTGCTGTCCCGACCGTGATGGAATAGGAGTTGCCCGCCGTAACTGTGATGGTGGATTTGGCGTAGTCTCCTCCTGCTCCTCCACCCAACCCTGTGAGTGCTGACGTACCGCCGTTACCTCCTCCTCCCCATGCCTCAACCGTAACGCTTGTCACGCCAGACGGACATAACCAAGAACCGCTACTTGTAAAAATATCTGTAGCCATTATCCTCCTACTGTTTCGGAGTCAGAGGAATCAGGGCAATCAACATTGGCAAGGACTGGCAACTTAACGTAAGTCAAAACCGTTGCCCCATCGTCACAGCCGATGTCAGCTAAGACACGGACACAGACGGTTGGAATGTCGGGGAAGTCGGATGAGTTGGAAGAACCTCCTCCTGATCCTGCCACGTCTACAAATCTCCAATCTCCTGCCGACGTGTAATAGAGCCTCACATAGGTTCCAATGGGAACAGAACTCCGGTTATAACCAGAGCAAGTAACTCGCCTTGGTTGGCTCTCTGAGTGCCAAGTAAATCCTTGAACGGGGAAGACTTCTTCTGCATAGTAAGTTCTTGAGTCTGAATCCGTATCTGACTCGTCTGAGGAATCCGCCTCCTCAACAATGACAGCATCCATCTCTTGAGGCACGAGACGAAGATGTTGTCCGCCTGCTCTGTAGACGACTTCTAAAGGATGAGCCACAGACACATAGAGAGACTCAACTGCTTTTTGCAACTCATTGAACTGCTGAATAAATTTGGGATCAAAAGGATCGCTGATTTTCTTATACATGCTCTCCTTTAGGATGGGTATTTGAACAGTTTTCTAAAGTCGCCTGCCTGATACGTTCTGTATCCTGTCTTGGTTCCGTTGAGCGTTGCTAAGTCGAAACGAGGAGAAGCAAGGAAGCTGTTTAGGTAATAGTTGTGACCAGCGTTATTGTCTTCTATGTTGTCATCGGACGTGTCCCCGCCAAATCCTGAATCGTAGAAGTTGTAGCCAAGTCCGTTATTCATCGTGAGAAACTTATAGGTAATGTTCCAGAAGGCTCCTTGCTGAAAAGCCCACGAGTTGTGACGTGTCATCTCATAGTCTTCAAAGAGCAAAGTCCCTGCGGGATACCATTCGTCAAAGAGTCGATCATTGGTAGTTCCTTTGAGAGCAAGCATCACCTCTTCCATTGGACAGATTCCAAAGTCAATCTCAGGAACCTCAAGCCAAGTGTAAGAGACTCCTCCCTCTTTACTGACTACGCCGGGAGGTTCGGGGAGAGCGGGTTTCGTCCCGTCTGCTCCTGCTGAGAGGAAAATCATTCGTCCCTGAATCGTCCTGTAGCTCCCTCCAGAGGAAGGTTGGCGGATAACGTAGCGATCAAGTTCCGTTGTGATCTGATTGTCAGGAAGGATAAGCTCTTGCTTAGAACGATAGCAGACAGTCACCTTCTGATATTTGAATTGAGGGATGCCACTTGCGGATTGAGTATCGTTATCGTCAGGCAATCCGAAGTCTTCATAGTCTGCGGAAACTGCAAAGCGTTTTTTGAAGTAGGGATGCTGGTCGGGGAGAACTCGCTCCAGCGTCGTACCAGTCCATTTCGAGTAACCAAGCAAATCGTCAAGGAAGGGAGCCAACTTGTCATCATGACAGAACAGGATGCGAGTAGCTTCACTGTCTTCTTGTCCGCTTCGTCCTTTTTGTTGGTAGGCTTCTGCGTAGCCATCCTCTGGCATACTTCGCAAATCTGAGCCTGTGTATAGAGTCCAATTTTCTTTGAGCATACCTGTATTTAGTTGCGAATCGGCAGAATCTAACTCCTTTAGATTGACTGGTCGGAACCTGGCCCATAAACCCAGACCACCAAACTTTTAGAGGACTTGTCATGAACAAGAGAGCGATTATCTGGATTGCGTTTGCTGTGGTCTTTGGAGGACTCTGCTACTTCGGAAGTAGCCTTGCTTCAAAGCAGGAAAGAGAGATGGAGGATCACTCCAAGAAAGTAGTAGAGGACTTGAACAGGATGAAAAATCTGAGTCAGGAAGACTTGGATAGGCTCTACAAGAAGTGAGCCTCAAGGATTCAGAAGGCTTGAGCCTCCCGTATGGGAGGCTTTTTTAGTTGATGCCTGAGAGTATGCTTACTGGCTTAGTGCCTTGCTTGACTTGCTGTTCCATCAGAACTTCTTGGCGTTTGAGAATGAGGTTTGCTTCCCTCATGAGCTTCTCTTGGGGCGATTCGATTTGAGCGGATTGAATTCTCCTTTGAGCATCGGCAATGCCTCCAACACTCACAGACTTGAAATCCTGTCCCATCCCTGCCATGATTCCAGCGAAGGGATTAGCAGGCTTGTCCGGCTCCTTGGAGAGCTTCAAGTCTTTCCCGCTCAATGCTTGATCCAAGATTGCCTTTGCTACTCCGATGTTGTTTGCTACTTCGTCCTGAGTCTGTTTGTGTCTGGAGTAGTCCGTCTCCATTCCAAACCATTCATTGCCGATTGAACTAAGCCCCATCCCCATCGTGCTTTTCTTGTTCCAAGCCTCTGCCTGTTCTTGGTTTCGCTTTGTCTCTTTGTCGATGACAAGCTGAGCTTGCCTTGCACGCTCTTTGGGGTCTTTGATTGCCATCAACTCCTTACCTACAGTGGAGTTGTCGATGTCCTTTTGTGTGACGTTTCCGCCTCTCATTCGCTCCAGACGTTCGACCAGCTTGTTAGCATGATCCTCCATATCCTTCATCGTCTTGAGAGTCATTCCAATAGCTCCAGCTATCGCCATGATTCCCATAAGCAAAGGAGACGTAGCAACAGACATCAGCACATTGAATAGAGAGATTGCTTTAGGAAGCAGCATGAGGATGCCAGTAACGCCAAGAGCAATCTTCGTCCAATAGAGGACGTTATCTCTTTGAGCAGAAGACAACCCATAGAACCATTTAGCCAAACCCATGATGTAGCCAGTAGCTTGACGAATAAGCGGAATGAAAATCATTCCTACGCTTCCTGACAGTATCCCAACTGAGGCAGAGAACTCGTCTACAGTTCTTGGAGAAGCAGCACGAGTAAAGCCAATGATGCTTGCTGTGAGTCCACCGAAAGCGAGAGCGGAGCGGTTGCCAATCTTCTGTAGCTCAATGCCGACGTTGCGGACACCACCGTAGAGACTTCCTAAAGCGGACTTTGCTTTCTCAACTCCGTCTAAACCCACTTTGTAGAAAACTGCGTAGTCTGCCATTACTCTCCTATTAGTCTCTTCAGTCGCCAGAGGTCAAAGGCTTTCTCTCCTTCAACTGCTCCAAGTTCCTCAGTCAGAGAAAGGAACTTAGCACGAGCTTCTTGTACGTCTTCGTCAAAGTCAGCCTTGTCTTGTCCTTCTTCTTCGTTGGAGCAGACACAGAGCAACTCAGGGAGAGTCCATTCGTTTATTTCACTGGGGCTATACCCGCAATCACGAGCGATTTCTCCGATAACGGCATAGAGGCTTTTACCTTTACCCCCGCCTTTTTTTTTGAGGGAGGAGGCATTACTCCAGAACATTCCTTGAGCTTGTCAGCTATGTATTCAAGTCCATGCTCTACAAAGGCACGAGTAATGATGTCATCGGCTTCCTCGTCTGATAACTCAGGATGAGCCTCTTGGAGCAACAGACAGACATTCTTTCCGAGTCCGTCAGGAGTTCCCATCTTTCGTTGAACATGAGGATGGAAGAAGTCTTTAGCGGACTTACTCTCCTCAAGTGCCTCTCGTGCTAACTGAGTTGCCACATCCAAAGGCAAGTAGGATAGCTTCTCTCGCAAGGTAGGGAGCGGGTCTTCCCAATCGGACAATGCCCACTCCGTAAATCGTTGCTTGAGCCTCAAGACGTTCCGCACGAGCTTATACTTCTTGCCTCCAACCTCAAGGGTTGTTTCTCTTCCGACGAAATCCATATTCTCCTTTACGCTACATAGGTCGTTACGCTTCCTTCAATCGTGAAATCGTAAGAGCAGAAGCCGGTCTCTGAGTTTGAGTCCTTGATAGAACCCACAACGCCATCAACAGTCAGATTCTTAGACGATGATCCATGCTTGAGGATAGCTGTTGCCCAGTCACCTTCTTTGAAAGTGAGAGGCATCTTAGCCGTATCGTGATTTGCTTTGACGTTCACTACTACCTTGAACGGTGCCCCCTTGACAGGGACAAAGTTACCAGAGGAACCGCTATGAGTTCCGTCTAACACGCTTACAGTTCGGGTAGCATCCCATCCTGTTACTTGCATAGCTCCTGCATTTACTGTTACTGTTCCGCCGTAACCAGCGACAAAAGTGGTTGCACTCAAAGGCACCTCCAAAGAAATTTTTCAGTCGTAGTATTTATCAATTACCCATCAAGAAAATGTTGTAACTCAATACTCCTGATGCTGTCATGTTCATGAGCTTATGGGTTCCATCTATCGTCCAAGAACCTTCAATCAGGATTCGTCCGCTCGCTGGTATTGTCACAGCAACAGGAAAAGCAGGAGTAGTCCCTCCTCCAAACGTCAGGGTTGCTGATCCTGTCAGGTTCTCAATGAAGATTACTCTCAGCGTTCCAAAGTTCTGACTCGTGTTAATGCCTGCATTGGTCAACGCTGTTAAGTCGAGACTCTCAGTAGTTGTCAAAGCTCGTGTATCGGAGAACTCCTTGGAGACTGACGAAGACGTGTAGGTTCTTGCATCACCTCCCAAGTTGAAGGAGGAGCTATACTTCTCCAAGTCGATCTGATTCGTCATCGTCCCGATAATTTCGACGTTAGTAGTCGCCTGCAAAGTTACTGCCATCAATCCTCCTTAAATGTTCGCTCGTATTGGACTGCATAATTCAATATCGCTGTGAAGATTCCGCTCTCTGCTCTTGTAAGCTGGTAGCCTTTCCTCATGCAATGGATCACTGAGGGATGGAACTTCCTACGGTCGAAAGCCCCCATCACAACTTCCGCTAAGTCGTCAATGAGCGGGAATGAGTCTGCTGTTATTTCGATTGTGAACGGAAGCTCTTCAACGTAGCGGTCTCCGCTCTCTACCATCACCGTTTGACTTGTGCCTACGATTATCACAGCGTAAGGCTTATCCGTGCCTGGCGGTTGGTTCTCCATGTAGAGGGAGTCACTGCCAAAGACTTCTTGTATGTTGGGTTCTCGCTTCCAATATCGGTGGATTTCACTTATCAAACTCATGCAGGTATTTAGGGCTTCCCTGTCTGAATTATCTTGCTAATCGTTGCTTCGTTCTCCCTGATGAATCGGAGAATGAATTCCCTGTCTGTGAGTTCAAGGATGGCTCCATACCCCAAGGACGTACCGACCATAGTCACGAGAGCGGACTCAAACCTCCAACTCAAGCTGCGGATCAATCTTCCTGAAACTCGTTTCGGGTATTCGCCCGGGCGACTTGGATCAAGCCCCCTCCTATTTACTCCCTTTCCTCCGACCGGCTGTGCTGTGTCGAGCTTCTCTCTAATGCCTGATACGATCCAAATTGAAGCAGCCTTGAGATTGTTGCTCAGGAGCTTCTCAAAGTCTTCCTCTGGGGATACGAGGTCTTGCCAGTTCATTACTCCACCTTCTCTACAAGCTGGAGCTTCCAATACTGCTTGCTATTAACGGGAGTAAATGAACCCATGAACTTGTGCCGAGTCCCTTCAATCTCAATGAGGTCTCCGGCAATGAGCGTGAGTTGCGTTTCTGTGTAGATAACTGCTGTGAGCCTGACTTGTTCCTGTCTGTGCCACCAAACCCTATCATCGCTCTTCCATTGGATGCTTGCGGGAATGTCGGAATAGGTATAGCTCTCTGAGACAGTCTCGGAGCCGTCTGAGTTCTTGCTCTTCGTCTGTCTCACTACTGCAAAAGTGCTGTCTAAAAATGATTCGATCATGCCTGTATCTATTCATGTTTTCAGCCGTTTCTGTCGATACATCTTAGTTATGCAAGATTTGACAGGTCAGGTTTTTACAAGGCTTACAGTTCTCGGCTTTTCTGACAAAACGAAGAACAAATACTACTGGAATTGTCTCTGTGAGTGTGGGAGTGAAGTCCGTGTAGAAGGACACCACTTGAGAAAAGGACGCACCAAGAGTTGCGGATGTTACAAGAGAGATATGTCCTTTATCACTCCTGTAAAGCATGGGCTTACACGGACAGGCACTTTCAGGTCTTGGCGTGCTATGAAGCAACGATGCTACGATAAAACAAATAACAGATACGCCCTATATGGCGGACGAGGAATCAAAGTCTGTGCAAGATGGCGTAACAGTTTCAAGAACTTCTTAGCCGATATGGGAATCAGACCAGAGGGTAAGACTCTGGACAGGATCAATCCAAACAAGGGATATTGTCCGTCGAATTGCAGATGGGCGACAAACTCCCAACAGCAACTAAACAAAAGACAAGCAGCCTAAACCACGTTTCCGAGTCTCCACTCACTAACGCCACGAGACCGATACAAGCCAAGCGTGAGCCTTGCTTGAGTCGAGAGCCGTTCAAACGCTGCTTGTGTAGCACTGGCGAGAGTCCAAGAAGCATCTCCAAGGCTCTGAGAGATTTTGTTAGCGTCGATGTTTGTGTAGGAATATGTCAGCTTCACTAACTCAGAGGTAGCCTGTAGCAAGTCCTCTGGCACTGAGTCAGCACTCCACCCCGCCAAGTATTCGGCGTAGATATTCCATACCCCACGAGGGGAACCCGATGGGAAGTAAACCTCTCCTGTATCGCTGTCAAACTTGTAGTAGCTGAAATCTTGAGTGTATGCTTGGAGGGTGGTTGTCCCCTTTGCCGAGAATGTCCCGTTATTGACTTGAAGCTCCGTCGTCTTCATTGTCCCGTTGCCTGTTGAAGCAGTCCATCCGTTACCTAACGCATTGATGCCAGTCACAAGCTCCGCTAACGTGTCGTAGCTTGTGGAGACATAGGAGAACGTGTTGGTTGTAGTTGTCACTCCGCTAATTGCTGTGAGTGTCAGACTTGAAGCACTGCATTCCACCGTAGCTCTATCGGCTGTGCTGTTACCGATTGTGATAACGCCTTGCGGAGAGTGACTCAGACGAGAGATTCTTGAGACGGGAAATTGATTGAGGAGCAGAGAGATGGAGCCAGTGCCGGAATAGAGTTCCGAGTAACTCGTCTGGAGGATTGTTCTTCCGAGATACTTCTCAATAGTGGCACAGCAGGCACTCACGAGGTCAAGCAGTGCTGATTCGCTCCCTGTGAACGTCGGGATCGCTTGTAAAGCTCTTTGGAGTTTCAAATAATTGGTCGTCATATTTGTATGTAGTGGAACCGCTCGTCAATTCTGCTCGTGTCCTCCACTGTTGAACAAGCTCATATCCCGTTGGGTAGACAGTCGGGTTCACTGAGGGATAGGGAGCGAGAATATAAGTCCCGCCAGTGCCATTGGACGATTTGATTTGCATGATTTATCTACCAACTCGCTCATCTTTTTTGCCTCTCGCTCCGATATAAGTAAGAGGTGAAGATGTCGAGATACAGAGACTTAGCAGGGCAAAAGTTTGGAAGACTAACCGTAGTAAGATTTCACGGAAGACAAGGCAAGAGGAACATACCCGCTTGGGAGTGTCTTTGCGAGTGTGGCAAGACAACAGTAGTTACCGGCTCTGCCTTAACGAGAGTAAATAACACCAAGAGTTGCGGATGCTTACAAGAAGAGACAAACCGCAAAAAGTTCATCGACGTTACAGGCAATAAATATGGTCGATGGACTGTCCTTGCTTTTGCGGGCTTTAAGAAGGGAGCAGCCCATTGGCATTGTCGATGCGAATGTGGAACAGAAAGGGAGCAGAGTTGGGGGAGTTTGAGAGATGGCAAATCTAAGAGTTGCGGATGCCTTCATAGCGAAGTTAGCAGTAAACGTATGGCAAGAAACATGCTTGGAGCGGTTCACGGTCACACAGGCAAAGGGTATCAGTCAAGAACCTACGTCTCATACATGAACATGAAGAAAAGGTGCTATGATCCTAACACTCCTTGCTATTACAACTATGGAGGACGAGGAATCAAAGTTTGTGAGCGTTGGCTTAACAGCTTCCCAAACTTCCTTGAGGATATGGGGCTTCGTCCTGATGGAATGACGTTGGATAGAATCGACTCAAACGGGGACTATGAACCAAGTAATTGCCGGTGGTGTTCCCCATCTCTTCAGTCTCGGAACACTTCAAAGAATGTAAACATCTCCCACAATGGCAAGACTCAATGCCTCAAGGATTGGGCAGACGATTTAGATATTCCATACGGAACAGTAACAGGAAGAATTCACAGAGGATGGACTCACTATGAAGCTCTTGGACTTGCTGCTTAATGGTACGACTCGAACAAGTCCATATACCTGTAAGCATCTTTTCCCAACCACTCTCTCAGCTTGGAGCCACCCCAATCTATTGAGCCGTCCGCCATAGTGTGGAAGCTCCCGCATCCAGTCAGACCAGGGCAACCCTTTAAGCCCACATGGTAGAGCGGTTTGTTGTTCTCAAGATTGTCTGTGAAAGAAATCTTTCCCTTGAAAGAGTTGAAGAGGTTGTAATCAAGATACACGCTCTCCCCTTTTGCAAACTTCTTGACGAGAGGCAGAAGCTCTCTCGTAAAAATGCTGCTCGTAAGAGCGGAGTGTGTGAGATTATGCAATTTACAAAAACGACGATGACGAACCTGATAATAGACACAGTTCTGTAAGCCAGCAAGTGAGGCTCCAGCAAGAAGCATATCCACAAGAACCTTGAAGAAGTTTGGGAAGAAGACATCATCATCCTCAAAAGGGAGGATGTAATCAAAGTCCTTGAGCAGAGGCAACACAGTGAGCCAGTTGAGTCCTAAGCTGTGTCCCTTCTCGCTCTTCTTTGGTTTCCTCTGTATGACGTGTTGATTACATCGGAAGTTGTAACCGTTGTGATCCTCTCCTACGCAAAACCATGTATCTGGTACGAGTGTCTGAGTCTGGTAGTAGTCTTGGAGTTGCTCAAAACACCACGGACGACCGGTCGTCGTCGTAACGATTGCTAATTTCATTTGATCCTTTCTTCTGACTGCTTTACTCGTAGTAGGGCTTACCTACTGTCACGAGGATTGGCTCTCCGTTTTCGTCTCTGCTGAGTGTCGGATTGTAGAAAGGAATCTGTGTTCCTTCTTGCCTTGTTTCAAAGTGAGGAGAATAAGCGTAGACAATCAAGAATCCTCGATTCTTAAACTCCCATTCATTCACACTGACATCTCTAAGCTCAAGCAGACGGATGAGCTTCTCTGCTCCTTCTCTCCATAATTCAACAGAGACTTCCATACATCCAAATCTCCGCTCCGTCACACAAGCGGGAGTCTCTTCCTCTTCGGAAATCGTTACTTCGTTCTTCGTTGGAGCTTCGTCAACTGGCTTCGTAACGTGTTCAATTATACGCCAGTCGATTTCTACAACTCCCTCCCAAGGTCGTTCGTCACTTATGCCGAATAGCTTCCCGTCATTGCTTCCAATAATCGTATGTGTGTCCGGTTTGTGTTGAACCTTCTCGCCTCTTCTGAAAGTAACGTGCTTAACGTAATCGCCATCTATTTGAGCTACCGTTAGTCCTGTGACTTGCTTCTTTCTCTCGTCCATATCTCTCCTTCTGTAAGACCAGTTATCTATCCCTCAGACTCCCGAATCCTCAAGGCATAAAAAAAGCCCCTCCCAAACGGGAGAGGCTTTCGTCAGATTGAACGTCAATTAGGTAGACGTACCTCTTGAAGCAAGAACGATTGCAGGACTTACCTTGCGATTTGTGTCTCCGGTGAATGGAGTTTCAGCAGCAAGCCAAAGTGGTTCTTGATCGAAACGAATAAAGCCACGATACAAGACTTCACCTTGAATGAAGCGAACGTCCTTAGAGACATCCAGTTCAATTCCAGAATCCATCGTTGCAAACTGTGACAACGAAGTAAGGATAATGTCGCCTGGGTTTCCGCTCCTTGCACAGGTTTCCGTCACATAGACAGGTCGTCCGTGCAACATCATCTGGAAGTTGTTATGAGGATCGTAAGTCAAGCCCCAAGCAGGAACCTTGGAAGAAGCAGACTCGTCCCAACTCATGCCAATGAACTGTCCGTAGATGTCTTGGTTCACAAGCCAGCAAGCATCGTCATGCAACTGTTGCGGAAGACGAGCGAACATATTCTTAGTGTCAGAGAAGTAAACCTTGCCTGCTGGAGTTGAGGAAGCTACTGAGACTAAGCAGTTTGCATTGAGCAAGCCCACAGGATCAGAAGCTCCACCGGCTCCGTTGATAATCAGATCGTTGTAGGCAAAGCGAAGTTCTTCAGCGATTTGATCAGTTACAAAGCGTTCGATGTTGTAAACGTCGTCAAGCAACTGCTCCTGAGTCAGACCAGCAAGAACTCCATACTTGTATTTGTTGAGTGTTGCTTTGCTCGTGCTGATGGCGGATGCTGTGAAGTCGCTCGCTTCAGACGTTTTGTAATAGCGAAGGGGTCTTGAACCCGTGACTCTCGAACTATCCGAGACAACTGGAATCTGAATAGAGGCCAAAGAAGTCTGATAGGTCTTCGTCATCGGCAAAAGGAAAGTCTTGTTACGAGCTTTGATAAAAAGCTCGCTGCTCCAATCGGTCGGATACAAATCAGCGTTACCCGATTCGCTTTGACCGGTTGCAGTCTTCTCGTATTTGATTTCTTCCTTGCGTTCCTTTTCCCATTGCTGGATTTTCTGCATAGCGTTGAGGTTGTTCATTGCAGCATAAGCAGCAGCCTTGAACAGTTCGCCAGGACGATTAAACGTCTTTTTCTTTACTTCAGCAGCAGGAACACCACCAAGGTTGGGGCGATTGACAGGAATCAGAGCCTTCTTAGCCGTCTCTCGTGCAAGCTGAGCTACTTCTTTTTCAATAGCACCTCTAACACCACGAGCGAAGCTCTTAGCTTCTTCTGCGGGCTTGTCATCTTCCTCTGGCTTGTCATCTTCTTCAGCTTTGGCTTCTGCCACTTTGCAGAGACCAGCGTCTACTAATGCTTGAGCAGCCTTTTCGTCTGCAATTTCAATCACGTCTCCGGCTTTGTTTTCGCCGAAGTCCGACAATACTTCTAAACTCATTGAACCTCTTAGGTAGAATTGAAAACTTTTTATCTCGTGACATTTGGTCACCAGTCTCCAACGGCTCTGCCTAATAGTTCTCTCCGTCTCATGAGGACGGCTCTACCTATCTCCAGCGATGCTACACGTCTGACATCTGTATCTATTGGCTCACTTGCGATTTCTAAAAACAAAAATCCCCGCCATTGCTGACGGGGATCGGTGACGAGGGAGAAAGGATAAAGCCCCCTGTCACCTTAGCTTTTGAATTTCTCTTCGGACGATTCCTGCTACGTCGATACGCTTCAACTCGTCCATATAGATTCGGTTGTAGTCCTTCTCTGTCAGTCTCTTCTTGATTGTGATGACCTTCTTTTCGGGGATTAAGGATGCTTCTGGTTTGATCCAAGCTGTAGGTTCTAACTTCTTGTCTTCAACTAATGGAAGAGCTACAGGACTTGCCTCAATGTTGTCTCGTGTCACGAGAGCCAGAGGATTGCACTGCAAGCTACAAACCGTTATCTCAGTTAAGAAACACTTCTCAATAACATCTCCAACTCCCTGCCACAGTGGATTAGCTTTCTCTTCTTCAGTGGCAGGACGAATCCAAGCTGGACTCGTGTAGAAGGAGATTGAACGTCCAAGAACAGAACCCGTCTCACTCTTCTGGTAGAGCGTTTGGCTGAACTCATCTCCGTCATAAATGAGCTTTCCGAGTAAGCCCATTGCTCCAATCGGATGCTTCTCAAGTCGAGTCCATGCCCATCGTCCTACGGGTAGCTTGTCAGGATCGTGATTCCAGAGAGCTACGGGTCTCAAATCGAATTGAGTCTTGTCTATCCCTGAGATAAGAACAACATCTCCGTCAGCGTCGGGAACCTCAACAGAACACCAAGCAATATCGGCTGTCTCTCCTACAACGATTTGAGGCTTGGGATCGGAGAGAGCCTTAGTCCTGTGGACGAGCTTCTCAGAGCTTCCAAGATTCTTGTCTACTTGCTCAAGGAAACGAGCAACGTCCTCCCGCATCTGGATTCCGCCAAGTCCTTCAACTAACTGAATCTTTTTTCTGCTCATCGTTCTCCTTGTCTCGAATGATTTTCAACACCATATTTACTATCTCTGTTGTTTCTTCTGCAAGTCGTCTGTCTGACTCTTGCTCTGACTTCGGATAGCGAATCATTTTGTCTCTGTGCTTTAGTTTGTTCATGTTCTCCTTAAAGAATCTCATACGACTGGCTGCACATACAGTGAGGATGGACAGGCAGGCCGTAGCTCTCTTGCGTGTAAGGGTTGTCCGTCCAAGCAGTTTCAAGCGGGACAACGCCGGGATACTTCTTCTTGATTGAAACACACAGAGGGCAAGCGTTGATTTTGTCGAGCAGGAACTTCTTTCCGAGGTTCACGCCAGAAGCCTTTGCCGATTCGATTTCGGCTGTGTGTCTGATCCTGCTCTCTTCAGTTGTGGCAATTCTCCAAGCTCGTTCATTGCTTGCCTGGTCAAATACCTCTTGAACTCGCTTAGTGAGTTCCCTGCTCGTGTCTCCTTGAAAGACTCCGCTCATGATTTCTGATTTCAAACGCTCAATAGCGTCTTCAATTTGAAGAGCGGTTGTCTGGAGTGTCTCCTTACAAAGCTCAATCCCTAAGTCCTCAACTACGTCTGCTACACGCTCATTGACGACGGGGAAGATGGAGCCAGTTACTCCAACGTGAGAGAGCATTGCATCAGAGGACTTCTCTCCCCACAGTTGCACAACTGGTTTGATTCGTCCCCAAAGGACTTCGCTCCACTCCCTGAGATCAAAGGTTGGAGCAGGCATAGTCTTGGACTTCCACTGCCAACGCTCCTTGACGTGTTCTCCTTCTTCCAAGAAGGCTTCTCCCTTGTAGCTCTCCAAGTTGAGGCTCTTAGAGTGAGGAACTACATCGGCTCCCATATCTCGGAAGAACTCGCTCAATACCTCTTCAAGCTCTTTGGGATCATGCCTTGGCAAGTCTTTTGGACTGATACTCTTCTTGAGACTCAGTTGATGAGTAGCAACGCTTGCGGTTCCTAAGTCTGGAGCAACCGGCTTGTCTCCCCATGCAACGGGAGGCAAATCAAGGAAGTCTCGTCTGTATTCGTTCACAGTGAGAATCTGAGCTTGGACTTGGCTGATAGCTGTCTGTTGCTTTGCTATGTCTAATTGGTCGTCCTTAGTGGCAGGATCATCGAAACACAGGAAGAGAGACTCGTCTCCAAATCGACTCATCAAGACTTTGTTGAGCTTCTCCTCAATCATCCTAAGTCTTGGCTTGATGGTGTTTTGGATAAACAGTCTGTGAGCCGCAACGATTACAGCATCTCCCCCTGTGGATTCAGAATCCACAAGGGCAAGAGGAACTCCCAAGCCTGACGCTATCTCATTCCTGACGAATCGTAGGTAGTCAATGGAGAGAGCATCCTTCGGACTGTATCCGGCTGGAGTGATTTGCATTTTTTCAGTGAGAACACAAACTCCACCCGCTCCGCTTTGTTTGAAACTTTGCTGGAATGATTTGGCCAGGCGGTTTGCTTCATGCTGTCCAAGTGGTTCTTCTGGAGCCATGAAGAAGGAAGGCACTGCTTGATTGTCGAGCGTGATCCTCTGGTAACTCAACTGACTCTCAGCAAGCAAGAGCTTCTGATAGACAGAACGAATCGGACTCCACCCACGAGCATAAGGCCAGAACAAATTCTTCAGTGTGAAGTGGACGATGTTCTCCAAGTCGAGCGGTCTTTGTCTCCCTGCTCCTCCAACCCATTCGATTTTCTGAGGAGTGAGTCCGTCAGCAGCAATCGTTACGTTGACGTATTGACTCGGAAGAATCCACAACTCCTGAATACCTCCCAACTGGTTTTGCACGAGTTGGATAAATGCCTCTCCGTTAGCGTCAAGGTAGTAGGAGACACACTCCATCAAGTCATTCCAAGACATCCAGGGATTTGGATTCTGTAACAAGTCAATCAGGTCATGGTCTACAATCTCTGTGAGTCCGGCTCCTGTCCTTGCGGACTTGTTCTTCCTCAATCTGTCGAGCTTCTTTTGACCTAAGCTCAGAGCCGTTTGTCCTTGCTCGACTTTGTTGGAATAGAGTCTGATAGGTTGAGCGGAGCAAGTCTCAGCAATGAGCTTGGAGCAGGCACGAGCTACGTCTTCGCTGGCAAGGAGAGCAAGTTCCGTCTTGTTCGGTTCTTTGCGAGTTTTGTAACTGTCAACGGTTCCGAGAGGACTGCCTCCACTGAGGGAAATCCACCCTCCATCCCCGATAGACTTCTCTCGTTTGCGAGTCGCCTTTGCTGGCTTGGCTTTTGGCTTTGTCGATTTTGATTTTGATGATTTCTTCACGCATTATTTAGGCTGCTACCGTTGAGAATTAACTAAGCCGGTCATACCCTGCTACTTCGTTCAAGGTGAACAGAGCGGAGTAACCTCCAACTGTCGCCGTTACCTCGTGCCTGAGACGTTGATCCTCAGTGAGTTCAACGTCATGAGGGATGACTCCCTCGTACCGTCCTGCTGAGACGTTGGAGAGCGTGTATGAGCATAGAGAGTCGCCTGTGTCTCTGTCAATTAGCTCCCCCGTGACAGTAGCGTTGTCAATCGTTCCATCGGAATCGGAGAGACTGGAGAGAACAATCAGGTTGTCAGTGTTCAAATAGATCATGCAGTATTTATGCTCCCTGCTCTAAATACCTCATGCCTTCAATTCTCACAGGATCACTCTCCACAGGGAGGAAACTATCAGCCGTCTCAATGACGAGCAGCAAGCTAACTGCTTCGCTCTCTTCGTCCTATGCGTTGCGTGTCCCTTCGTTTGCTTACGAGTCATCGGGAGGGCTTGGAGTTGCTGGAGTTGCTTCACTCAAGCAAGGGTTCACCTATCGTGCTGTGGGAAGACTTGGACTTGCTGGAGTTGCTACAGCGTCTCAAGCAAGCAACTGGCAACTCATTGACACATTCACGGGAGCGGATTTTACTGTCTTGAATGGCACTACTTGTGACACGGGACAGACAAGAACCTCTACGTTCAATCCATCGGCAGGGCAAATCTACAACAATAAAGGTTATGCTTACACAGGCTCCACAACTTGGACTTACACGCTCACCAACGCTCCTACACAGTTGAAATGGACAACAGGGGATGGTGGAGATCACGGACTATTGGTTGACTTCTACTTCTTGCGAAGTGTGGATGGAAGCCAGTCATTTATGATTCGTATCAATGGTGGAAGTATCGGCATATTCAAGAATGGTTCTCCTACCAGTTGGACAACAGGAACGTCAACAGGCGGATACGGCAACTCTATCTCTCTGACTGTTGACTTGACGACGGACTTAATCACCTTGACTGTCGATGACAGTGGCATGGGACATCAGGTCTTGACTTACTCTGAAGTAGGGATGCCCAACACAACAAACAAAACCCTTGCTGTGTTTACTTGGAATTACATTGACAACATTTACGTCAAGTAAGGAGAACGATGGACTACAAGATATTAGCAGTTATCGCCATCGTGCTGACGGGTTGGATTGGCTCAATAGTGATTACACATATTTTCAAAGGACGTGCAAAATGAACGAGTGGTTGGTTGAAGCGATTGAAGATACATTTTTTGCCGATGACGGCATTGAGTTGGAAGATGAGCATCTCGCCTGTCTGACAGACGAAGACTTGCTTGACCTGATTTGGCAGTTCCACAAGTTTGATAAGGCTCAAAAGGAACTCTCTTATTTTCACGCACCTTAGTCTGGTGATCCTAACAGAGCCTCAACGTAGTTACGCTCTTGCTGCTCTGGAGTGGGAGTCTCCGTCAAGTCCCGATAGCGTCGATAACGTCCTCTTCTCTCAGCTTGAATCACGCCCATGCTAAGTGCATCACATTGGTCGGCAAACTTGCCTTGAGGAAACGCCAGAAGCTCCGCCTCAAGCTCCCCGTGATCCTCACGCCACCAGACTGTCCCGCTCTCTACTTTTCCCTGAGACTTGAACGCTCGAATCTCTTTGTCTTCGCCAGGCTTCGGACGATAGCCACGAATCACGAGTCCCCTCGCTCTGAGTTCATCCGTCAAGAAGCGGAAGGCTCCCACGTCTTCAACGATTGCAACATCAGGGTTCCACTTCCTATACATCCCCTCAATGTGACTGATAACGGACGTAGGCTTTACCTGCTTACGGAAGGAGTCGAGTAGGATAAGCTCTGCCTCTGGCGTGACTGCCCAAATCTGTACCACTGTGTAGCATCCATGATCCTGTGAGATAGCGGGATCGCATACAAGGAGCCTCCAGCAATCTTTGGCTTCGATCCATCGCTCTCCAAGCTGGTATCTGTCTCCCTCCTGCTTGTAGTGTCGGAACCACTCTCGCTTGAAGAAATCTCCCTCTGCGGGAGTTGGGTCTTGGTTATATTGTGCCTGATAAGGTCCGTATCCGAGTTCTGACTTCTTCTCTTTCGCCCATGCGGTTCCAGTCCTGAGTGTGAGCGGTTCTCCCTCTGCTCTCGTGTCAGTCCATCCAAAAAGGTTTGGAGTCGTCTCTTTCGGAGCTTCATAGGGCAAACAGAGATTGCACCAACGTCCATACGCATCATGAGACAGAATGAATCCGGTTAAGTCTTCCTCGTGCAATCTGTGTTGGACTATCAGCCTCTTGCCTGTCTCAGGTTCGTTTAGTCGAGTGTTGAGAGTCTCGCTCCACCATTGGATTGTCTTCTTGCGTTCAACTTCGCTTCTTGCATCCGTTGCACTCTGCGGATCGTCCACAATGATTGTGGTAGCTCTATATCCCGTTCCCTGTGCATCGGTGGACGTGATGACTCGTCCGCCTCCCGTGCTGAGTTCCCATGAACCCTTGCTCTGCTGATCGGAAGCAAGTTTGATATGCGGGTAGTAGGAGCGGAACTTCTCAGACTCAATGAGCCGTCTGTGTCGGAGAGAATCTCTTTCGGCGAGTTTGTAAGCGTAGCTTGCTGTGATGAGCTTCTCTGTCTGATCACGGACGAGGAGCCAAGCAGGAAACAGCACGGAACAGACAACGCTCTTTCCAACGCCTGGAGGACAGTTGATAACGAGAGACGTTATCTTCCCTTCTCCAAGGGCTTGGAGATGGAAGGCTAAGTCTTGGATGTATTTTTCTTCTGAGAGTTCTTTGCCGTCTACGACTGACCAGAAGTGTCTAACGAATTCGATGAAGTGAAGTTGGCACCACTGTCCCCAAATCACTTCCCTGTTGAATCCTTGCGGGATGATTTCATGTTGCTGCATTCCCTATTTAGGAGAGCAGTTCACTAAACCAGCGTGACTCTTGGTGTAAGGCTTATTGAGCCGCCACCAGAAGGGATCGCAAAGGGGACAGTACCGCTAAACCTCTCTGCCCAGAGGACTTCGTTCTTTCCAACTCGTGTTACAAAGTAGCCGTAGACGTTATCGGAAGTCGTGTAAGAGAAAGTCTGTTGAGCGTAGTTAGCTACAACGGTTCCTGACGATGTTGCAATCGTCCATCCTGCTCCTGTCAGAGTGATACCGGCATATCCCGCAGCACTGGACTCCACATAAGAGGAGATTGTGTCCGTGTATGCTGGAGTCATATTCGACGTGTAGAGTCTGAGTTCTTGGTTCGTTGCGACCGTGACGTTCAACATGTATTTGAGTAGCAGCGTCTCTCCGACGTTTGGGCTTAGCAATGCCATAAGGATTCCTCTCTTGGGTTTCCTTTATGTAGGTTCCTGCTCCGCCCTTTTTGCCGAGAATAATACTATGGCACTAAATACCGTATGTGCATCACGAGAAGGACAGCCTGCAAAGGTAAATGGAGACACAAGAGCGAAGGAGCAGCCAAAGCAGCAATGAGAAGCCTCAGACAAAAGCAAAAGACTGACGAGCTATTCAATGTCTACCTATGTCCGTTCTGTCGTCACTGGCATGTAGGACACAAGCAACTCTCTGATTGGGATCGCAAGCATAGACTTGATGAATTACTCAAGAACGAGCAGAGACGTTAAGGATTCTGAATCCTACAGGACAAAGAAAAACCCCTGCTCGTCATGAGCAGGGGTCTCCCTTCGTTGCACTAAGGACAACTCAGACAGGACTACCGCATTTAGTGCAACGGTAGGACGAAGCAAGATTGAGGAGCCATAGGCAGAGCCAGACGAAGCTCCAGATTCCCAAAGTGCAAAGGGACAGGATGAGATGGAGGACGTGATTGATTTTGTTCTTCACTGTGAGAACCTTCTTCTCGCAATGTGAGCAGAAACCGGAACTCTGAGCTTGCATCTTACTTCTCCCTGTGTGAGTGAAATTGTCCACCACCCAGAGTAGATTGGCTTAGCTGTGGGAATAGCTGGTCAAGTGACCTACTTATCAGATTCTTTGACCAGCTTTTTCGGGGTCGGATGACCAGTTACTTTGCATTGCACAATCAACATCCAAGCAGTCTTCTCGTTCTGAGCAGTTCGCTTAGTCGCTATCAAGTCTGCCTTCTCGCCAAAGACACTGCCCTTGCTTCCTGCTCCCCGCATCACGCTGTAGCCGTTCTTCTCTAAGAGCTTCTTGAGTTCTCTTTCAAATTGAATTCCTTTGCTCATTCGTCTCCTTAACAATCTGAGGCCGGGATCTGTTGTACCTCGTTCTTCTTCCGCCAGTATTCCAACGCTCCCCAGTTCTGTTCCTCTAACTCCTTGAGAATCTCCTTGAGTTCCGCTCCTGTTAGCTCAATGAACTCATCTTCTGCTGTCCAGACTCGAATGAGGTCGGAGTCCTTCTTGATTTCGTGAGTGTTGAATAGCTCATTGAAATCAGCAGAGCGGTACGTCATCCCTTCTTGAAGGAAGACTGTCTCTCCCGTTTGCTCTCGCTTGTTCCAAAATTCAAGGAAGTCTTCTTGTAAGTGAGCCGTAGGAAAAATCTGACTCTTCTCTACTGAATAAACAGCACGAGGTTTACACTTCGGACAGCGTGCTAATTCGCCACGTTTCAAAATCGTCTCCTTGAGTGTCCCGTACCACTGACACACAGGACAGTAAACCTCTTGGTTCAAATCAGGTTCTTTACTTATTGCCATCTTCAATCTCCTTTACCACTCGTGAAAAGTAATCTGAGTCTCGCTCAATCCCTATCGCTCTCCTGCCCTCCAAGAGAGCAGCCTTGACAGTCGAACCACTCCCCATGAAAGGATCAAGAACCAATTCGCCCGGGAGCGTGTAGCTCCTTATCAAGAAGCGGAGCAAGTCGATTGGCTTAGCAGTTGGATGCCAACTCTTAGGAGGCTTCGCATAAGTCAACACGTTATGGGGGAAGCCTGTCCATTGCTGATAAGTCCTCCCAACTTGCAACGGCCGGGGTCGATGGTTTGGAGAGTCGTCTTTTTTGATTGTTCTTAGTTCGCCTGGTACGGCTCCCTGTGGGTAGTAATTCATTCGTCTTGTGCTTCGTCCGGCGTGAGCTACTGCTCCCTTACTGAAGACGGCTATCTCTTCTATTCGGGATAGTGGTCGATTCTTCGCATGAGCGAATGTAGCTCCGTTCCGATTCTTAAACCAATACCACAGATACTTGAACTCGTCTCGGTTGGCGTTTATCAAGTCCGTTGTGAAAGGTTGCTGACAGAACAGCAGGACGGAGCCTTGAGGCTTTATGATTCGGGAGAGTTGCTTGTGAAGCTCCACTACGTCAATCTTGGAATCCCAATGACATTCAGTAATACCACCAAAAGGCGGGTCGCTGATAATGCAGTCTACGGACTCGCTCTCCATCTCTTTCAGGTAATCGAAGCAGTCGCCTTGAATCAAGTCAATCATTGTCCTCCGATGAATAACTTTGAACTCGTGCAAGTAGTTGCTTTGAAGTTCTCCCACTCCTCTACAGTCATCTCAGCTTTTGCCTTGTTCTCAAACCATGACAAGAATTGAAGATTGTCTAAGCTACACTTTCCGCCTCTTGATACTGGCGTTCTGTGATCCAATGAGGGGATTGCCCACTTGCATTTATCGGAGACAATCCAATTCAAATAGAGCAGATTGAATTGAGGATCGAAATAGAACTTGTCAACAAAGGCTTGGCGACTCGTTCCGTCTCTATTGAGATACTTTTTCTCACGAGAGAAGAGCGTGCTTAGGAACTTGTATTTGTCTAAATCGGTGAAATGGTCGATGCTGAAATTCGGGTCTTCAAGTTTCGGCTTCCCTGCCATGTTCTTTCGCCTGTTCTCTTCTGTCTGCTTCGTCCCTTTCATTGGGGACGTTTTACCCTTCCGTGCTTTACTTATTTTCATTCGGTGTTCTGCTGAGAAAACATGCGGGTAATCCCAGTGCGACCGTTTGCTGATGTTGTGCTGCTCTAAGATACGAGAGATAACGTGATGGTTGGTCTTGTGAACTTTTGCAATCGCTCTCATTGTCATTCGCTTAATTAGATACGCATCAATTACTTCCGAATCATTCAACTCCGTCCTTTCCATCACTCCCCCTTCTTGCTGTCTATCTCAACGCCCAAACCGTTGACGAGTCTTGAGATTACTTCCGACGTTGCTTGACTGGCTCCCTTGATGGTGAGCCTGCTCTCTGTGCGATCCTGTCGAGTTGTGTAGCTCGTCTCGCATCCTCTGCTCTTTGCTTCTCTCAGGAGGAGCATGTAGAGCATTTTGGATACGTTGTCCTTTGTCCATTTGATGGTGAGGGTTTGGGTCATGTTACCACCACCCTTTCTTCTGCTTCTTGAGACATTCCCCGCAGTAGGGGTAGTAGCCAGCAAACAAGTTACGAGGTATTTTTGCTCCGCATGTTTCACACTTCGTAAAGTTCCTCTCCTGCCAAGCAGTCTCCATCTCCTTAGTCCAATTCGCTTTGAACTTTTCCATCTCTTCTTGAGAAGGGAAAGTGAACTCTCGCCAATGACGTTGCTTCTCAAGCTCCTCTTGCTTTAACTCGTCCATTCGCCGGTCGTAGGCTTTGCGATAAATGAAGTCTTCCTCTGCTTTGTTTTTGGCTTTGAGTCTTACTTCGTCCTTCCATCGCTCTAACTTCGCTTCGTAACTTTGTGGGATCACTTCGTATTGGTAAGTCGTCGCCCCTTGCGTTGCTCCTGCTGGGGCTGCAAAGGGACAGATTAACTTGCCGTTGCACTCAGGGCATTGAGTTGACTTCCCGCCATGCTTATCAGCTACTTCGATTACCTTGTTACAGTGAGGGCAGACTAATTTCATTCCGCCTCCTTAGCCAATTTGAAAATCCTCAGTCCCTTGAGAGTCGAGCGTGTGACATAGCGAGAAGAGGACAAGTAAGCACAAGCCTTGAGGCTGTTCACAATGTCATTCTTGATTCGCTTAGACTTCACAGGTAGCTCACAGCTTTGACCATCCTTCATGCTCTGGAGCAAGTCTCTCAGTTGCTTGAACTTGGATTGTCTGGAGTCTGGTTTGACTCCGCTCTCTACTTTGATTTTCTTCCAGTCGATTTTGTCGAATTCGTCTGCCATCGTTATTTTCCTTTCTGCTTCCTCTCTCGGAAGTATTCCTTTTTGATTTCTTTGATTCGATCCAAGTCCGCTTTGTTGAAGTAGCAGTAAGCTCCAAACTTCGTTGAGGGCTTGGGGACAACTTGACTTATATCTGTCCATTGCCTTAGTGTTATCATTGGGCAACCAAGATACTTGGCTGCTGTGCCGTAGGAGTAGAGTCCGGCTTCCTTGAGCTTCTTTGCATGGACTTTGGCTCCGCTCAATGTCGTATATTCCAAAACTGCTTTCTTGAACTCGTTCCAACACGACTGGCGGTCGTATTCTCTTTTACCTCTTATTGGCGATGGCGTGATTAGTCCAAGCTGACAGAGACGAGAGTAAGCAATTCCCTTCGTCAGGCCGCAAGCCTTAGCTAATTGCGGGATGTTGAAAGTCTCAGCCTCAATAGCGTCTAACTCTGCTTGCAACTTTTCGACGTGCTTCTTGTCTAATCTCTTTGGATACTTGCTGAGTCGATGCTGGATTGCATACAGATAGTGTTTTGTTATCCCGTAGGCTTCTGCCGCTTGCGGAAGTGTAGGTCGGTCGAAGTATTCTAAAGCGTTCTTGACTTCGATTGCGTGCTTAACGATTTCCTCTGTGGGAATTCGCCAATCGTAGTTGGCGATTAGTCCCTCTGAGACGAGCTTCTCGTAGGCATGTACTGAGATGCCAAGCTGACGGCAGAAAACCGACTTGGCTATTGTAAACTTTGCTTCCATATCCTTATGTAGTCTTGTGCCTTCATTTTTTCTCAGTGTTGACCAAAAAAAAGAGGAGACTCTTTTTGTCTCCTCTTCTCGTTCTCTCCATTGGAGAGGACAACAGGCTCTTAGGCTAATGCCTCCTCAAGCATCCCTTGTAAATACTCGCTCCCTGTCAAGTCGTCTCTGACTGGCTCATCAAGATAAGGGAGGACTCTCAATAGTTGTCTGAGTGGCTCATCAGTGAGCAAGCTCACGAGTCGCTCAATCGCTACTTGTCCCTCTGCTCGCTCCCAATCCTTGTTAGTTGTCTGCTCCCTCTCGTGCAATCGCTTGAGAGCAGCAATCTTATCGGGATCAAGCTCCCACTCTTGCGGAGTCTCGCCAGGCGGGACAATCTCCCCTCTCCAGTCTCTCACTACGTCGTCTGTGTCCATCGGTGCGTCCATCTTGTGTTACTCCTGTTGTCCTTGAGGGATGCTTGTCCTCAAGCGAGATACTTAATCGACTGGAGGAGGCTTGAGGATGAGGGAGTTTGAGGATTTATTTTTGGGGATCAGGATTCGGTACGCTGGAGGCTCTTAGAAGCGGACGCTATCGGGAAAAACATGAAGAGCTTTCTTAGATAAACCGATAGCGTCCACCAAGCTAACTATCTACGCTCTGTAGGAGTGAAATCGTATTCTCAACTTCCTTGAGTTGCTCTTCGATCCTTTGATTGTCTCTCAGGAGCTTCTGGACTCGTCCCTTGTCACTCCAGGCGGAGTAGAGAGCCAGTCTGTCAAGCTCCTGCTTGTTCTGTATTTTCCTTTCGGCTAACGAGTCTACTCCCTGCTCAAGAATGTCTATTGCTGTTCTGTGTGTCATGGCTGTGTCATAAGGGAGTGGGGGGAGGCTGATTTTCTTCCCTAAATGCAGAGCCGCCGATCCTGATTTTTGTTTTCGGAATTTGCGGAGAGCCACTCCTCCCCCTGTGCCTTACTTTGCTCGACTCAAGGCAACTTCCCGCAACGAAGTGGATTCCGAGAGAATCCACTAACACGCTAATACAAAGGGCTTTTCGTTGTGGCATCAGATAAAGCAGCTTTATTTATCTGATGGGACTGGCTCTGCTGTCACGTCAATGACGGGAGCTTGCTCCCTTTGCATATCCCTTATCACGAGGGCAAGAGCCTCTGGCGAGAGTGAAGGCAGGGCTTGTCCTGTGCCTGTGATTTCGATTGATTCCTTTGGCTTGCCGAGAGTATAGGCCAGTAGGAGCGAGAGAGCTTGTCCCTTGACGTGTCCTGATGGATCGCTCAAGAGTTCAAGCATCTTGCTCTGTATTAGCTCTGGCGTTGCTACGTCCGCCAATGCCTGCTTGATTCGTCTCGTCACGCTCGGATCAGTCCAGCGTCCTATCGTGTTGCCTGCCGCAAAAGTTCCATCGGGGTTGCGGGCGTATATGTTGGTTTCTGCCATATTGGTATTTAGTTTGGAGCGGGATAGAATCGCATAAGCAGCCGTACAGACACTCAAAAATAGGAGAAGGAAGATGGCTAAGAAGAGACTTCCACGACCAGACAAATGCAATAACTGCCCTAATACGGACGCTGATAAGTTTGGCTTACGAGCATTGCAAAATGCTGTTCAGCCTGTCTTTCAAATGGGGCAGTCTCAACCTCACAGCACGATAACAAATGGTGGGTATGTTGTTTGGGAATGTAAGGCTTGCGGTTCTCTCAATGTTGTCGATTGCGAATAGGAGAAGATAATGTCAGCGTCTTTCGTCAAGGCTTTGTATCAATGCAGACTCCAAAAGATCGCCAGAGCCTTAATTCAGACAGCCAATGATGAGCAGGTCAAATACGCCTATGAGTTCTTCACTAAGCAAATCGAAGAACAACAAAGTCATATAGGTGACTACGACTTCCTGACTAATAACTTTCAGAAGATGCAAACTGACATTAAAATGCTGGAAATGTTAGTCAGAGAAGCGAACAAGCGAAAGCTCTACCATAGCGTGACCACAACGGTCACTACGACAACAAAAACGAAGAAAAAGAAGTAGGAGACAACGATGGTAGACGTAGGACTTCTGGTGACTGGCATAAAAGGAACTCTTGCAACGCTCAAGAAGGCACAAGAGATTTCCAAGAGCATGGCGAATATCGAACTACGCCAAATCATTATGGAGTTATCCGAAGAGCTTCTTGACGTACAAGCGAAAGTCATAGAGCTGAGAGAAGAAATCTCCGATTTGCGGGATAAGGCAAAGGACAAAGAAGACTTGTCTAAACTCGTGCTTTCGGAAGACTATTTGATTGATCCTGATTTGCCCGGCGTCGCCTATTGCCTAAAGTGCAGAGAGGACAAGAAAGCAAAATCCGTGATGACTGAGATGGAATCATCAATTAAATTCAAAACCAGTAAGAACTACGTTTGCAAGAACTGCAATCACATTGCGGGAACTTTCATCTATGAAGAGCCTGTGATGGAGGATCACCCGCCGATTCGTCATCCTTTTGAAACTATGAATTGGTAGGAGCCTGTATATGTCTATAGTAATTAGCTCAAGTGACTTTCAGAATGCACTTCATCGAAGGACTGTCGGCGTTATTCGGCAGTTCAATAGAGGAAAGCTGCTTGTAGATATTGGCTCCCATCAGGGGGTGCCGGTCATCAATGATGTAGGAGGATGGAGATTTGAACCCGAAGACAGATTCAAGGATAAAGTTGCATTAGACGAGAAGAGGCTTCACGATTCGTTTCAAAGCAGGCTTGATGATCAGGACATACAGAGAATCCTTGAGTTCAACTTTTACTACAACAGATATGGCAGGTTCTTGGGCTGTGAAGTGTTCAATAACATTACCTCCCTTTTTGAGAGGATCAACGATACTCTCCATGATGAGTTTACAGCCGACGACTACGCCCAACATATACAGCTTATCATTGCAGGACTTGTCAAGCTCCATGAGTCCGTGAAGCGAATCATCAAGACTCATTCTCTATAGGTCAAGTCTAATCGTCCAACGGCACCAAATCGAAAGGTGTTTTCATGTTGGGAATCACGAGAGTGAAATCTATTACTCGAAACTCTTTGGCTGCTGGGGGGGTCTCGAAAACTGGCTCCCCGCACTTCTCAGCGTAGTTTGCGAATTCCTTGAGCGTTAGATTAGTGTCCCTGTTCATCACGTACCATTGCTTAATGGGAACTAAGTTATTGTCAATATCCACTTCGACAATGATGTGGATATAGAGTTTAGTCAACTGTCTGAGTGGGTGGATATGTGCATCGATGTTTACGTTATGCTGTTTGGGAACCTGAAATGGGATAGAGTTCACACGGGTTCCATCTTCAATGAAATAGCCTGAGTTCTCAACTAACGGAGTAATGAAAACCCCTGCTGTCTTAGACACATTGCCAATCGGAATGAACTCAGACTTATCATCATTACGCCAATGAACCACACTTGGAAGATTCGCAAACAAGGAACTTCCGTATTGATCCACAATCTTATCCACTGAGGCTTGGCACAGGACTTTACCAGTTCCAAGATTGCTCACCGCCAGGCCGAAATACAGGTCAGGAGCTTTTACAATCTTGTCTCCTAAGACAATCATGAACCTATCAGTTGAGCCAATGACAAACCCTATTATCAATGCGTAGACGACTGCTAGTATCATGTAGTTACTGAAGTAAATCGAAAGCAGTGGAGGCAAAACAACGACGGCTATTTTGGTGACAGTTTCACCGGTTTCATGAGTCGGCTTGAGCCACTTAACCAACTGCTTTCCAACTCGAATAATGTAATACCACCACGATTGCCAGACTGACATGAGAAGCCCTGTCTTGTAATAGTCAACCGCCTTACTCTATCCCAACTGCTTCCCTTCGTCTAACGCTCCTTCGCTTCGCTCAGGAGCCACGTTACTAATCGGGACTCGCTAGGACTAAGGGGGTCTAAAAGTGACACTACCTGCTTGCCGGAAAAGATGTTGGGTAGGACTGGGATCAGTTCCCCTTTAGTTGCCCGAAGCCTGAAGGAGCTTAGACGACTGTAGAGGACATCTTGCCTTGCTCCCGCTTTAGCTTCGCTCCAGGTTTGCTACGGTTGCATTACAGACAAGATTAAATAAAGTTCGTCCTTCGGACTCACTACTTTAATTTGCGTGTATCTCGGAGCCAGCTTTTACGCCTCGTTAGAGGCGGGGTATTGCGGAGCGTAGCGTAGCAATCCCTAACGTACATGTAACTAATAATGTATCTACTATTGTATCAGGGGTATAAAGATACCCATGTTAGCCAGAAAAGTGTCTCAGGTTATTCAAGAAATGTGAGCCACGTTACTATATAAAAGTGAGCCTATTCATTTTGGCTCAAGAAAGGATAGTCATGAACAACTACATTACAGCCTATTATAGTAAGTGTCGCCAGGTAGGCTTAATACACTTCTATGGGAAAGCCAAGATACCCTATCAAGCCAGACTGCTCTACTCAGTCATGGTCAGTCACAAGCGGTTTAGGGAGGAAGGTATCAGCCGGTATACCCTTGCTTCCCTCACGTCTATGAACAGGAGCCGGTCGGTTCCCCATTGGCTCAAATGGCTCTATGAACACAAGCTGATTGAGGAGGTAACTGTCAACAGCTACACGAGGGAGAACGGAAAGCGGTACGCTCAGAAGCTCTATCGTCCTATTAAGCCTGCCGATGACCTTGCAGTATTTGATAAGCGGGAGAAAGTCTACAACAGGAAGAACTACAAGGGAGAGTATGAGGCAGTAGAGCTTGGTTGGTGGGAGAAACTCGGAAAGAATAGGCTCCTGCTCAAGGCTGCAAAAAGCCCTTTAACGCTGATACAAACGGGAGTTTACTGTCTGGTAGCTCATCAGTCAGATAGGAAGATTCGACTCAGCATAAAGCGAATCGCCAGGCTCCTTGGAATCTCTCTTCCTACAGCACGCTCCGCAGTCCACAAGCTCCACAAGGTAGGGCTTATTGACAAGTGGCTCAATCCGTTGGAGCCGGACGAAGCTAAGACAAAGTGGTTCCAAACGAAGCCAGAGCGTAAGCAGTTGGAGCGGGAGAAGGAATACGTCATTGAGAGTATTACTCGACAGGAGAAGAAGCAGAAAGAGGCGGGGATCATGAGCATAGAAGAAGTGAAGCATTATCAGGAGAAGGCTGAGTCTTGCCTTACCAGCGATGAGATGGTCAACAGTTACTATCACTTGACTGGAGACAGAGCCTTACATTACCAATATGAACGATATGGAAAAGATGCTATCAACAGCTTCTTGAATGAGATGCTGAAAGAGTATCCGTTGACTAAGAAGATAACTCCGATGGATCAAATAAAGATAAAGGACAAAATAAATATTTTGCCTCAAGTTGCCGATAATAATAGTAGAGCATCAGGAGATACAACAAATGCAAACAATGGAAATCAATTCAGCAGCAAACGATTTTTCGACAACATCACGCCACTGGCGAAAGGCTCCGAAGAGCCAGACGACTTCCTCGCCATGCTCGACGCCGACGAAGACTAAGTACGTCGTCGTTGCGGAGACGTTTGGAGGACAGCCAGTTAGACTTGGCACTACCTCGCCAGAGACTTTCAAGTTGATGATGACAACACTGATTCAAGCTGCAAGAAATTAGAATCACAAGGAGAGCATGTATAAGGACAAAGAATTAGAAGCCAGAACTCGGAAGAAATATAGAGAAGAGAACAGAGAAGCGATAAGGAAGAGACAGAAAGAGTATCGTGTCAATAATCGTGAAAAAGTTCTTGAGTCTAAAAGGCGATGGGCAAGGACTTCACTGAAAAGAAAACACCAAAGGCTACGGATTGAATGTATCTCACACTACACAGGCGGAAAGAATTGCTGTGCATGTTGCGGGGAGAATCAGTTGGAGTTCTTGGCTATCGACCACATTAACGGTGGAGGCTCCAGGCATCGCAAAGAAGTTAGGAAGAAACATCCAAGCATGTATCACTATCTCGTGAGGGAAAACTTTCCAGAAGGCTTTCGGATACTTTGCCACAACTGTAACGCTTCTCGTGGATTCTACGGCTACTGCCCTCACGAGAAACAATCAAACCCGTCAGGGGGGACGGGAGAGCATATCTCCCGCCTCCTCTGCCGTTAAATCACTTCTGCCAAGGATAGACAGCAGGATAGTTTGCTGTTATCCCGTCTATCTCGACTAAGCGAGAAGTGATGGCTTTAGCTATTTCCTCGAAATGCATCTTGATTTGGTCAGGCAGTTTCTCGGAGAGTAGCTGATAGGTTAGATTCTGCAACTCTCCGTAGTTGCTGTGTAAGTCTCTGAGCCTCTTGAGAATCTCAGCCTTCTCTTCTTTCGATCCAACTCGCTCGGCATGAGTCAGAAGAGTTTGCTTCCTTTCGTTCAATACTAACAATCGATGGTACATGGGATTTTCCTTTTGAGGTTTCAACGGAATATGACACAGGATTGATTCAGCTACGTCAGAGACGTAGAGCGGACGGCTCCTCCTTTCAGTTAGGGAGTTAAGGGAGATGGATTTGGTTTGTGGTGACTAACTCGCCAACGCTCGTTCACTACGTTGAGGCAACTGCTCAGTAGCGATCCTGTGTCTTGCAGTCCTGATAGCAACAGGATCGGGATCACAGCCGATGAACCTTCTGTCGAGTCCTCTGGCGGCAACCGCAAAGGTTCCGCTTCCAAGACAGAAGTCCACTACCGTGTCTCCCCGTGCTGTGTTGGACTCAATGAAGTAAACAGCAGGAGTGAGAGCCTGTTGCCACTTGTGCCAGACTCCAAGAGGCTCCCTGCCTACATCGACTTTGTAGGAGTCGAATCCTTGAAGCTGTCCTTTGGCGTTCCCTTTGACGAAGACAAGTACAGAGGTATATCTCCGCATACATCCAACCGGCATACGAGAGGAGAATTGCCCATCGTAGTTAATGACAAACTGCCAGCAATAATTCAAATGCTTCCGCATAACGTCGATGACCTTAGCAAGGTAAGTAGTTGCACAGTAGACCATGCAGAACCGCCCAGGCTTGAGGATTAGCTCAGCAGACTTCGCTACTTCCTCATACAGACTTGGCTCCTGCCAAGGAGGATCGGTGAAGACAAGGTCAACGCTGCTTGGCGTCCAATATACTTTCCGAAAGTCCTTAGTGTGAAGTATCAGCCCTTTGTCATTGAGTTGGACTCGCTTAACTGTGTTAAGCCTCTGGACTCGTGTTGCCTTGCTCCAAGCCTTAGCCACTTGCTTAGGTTGATCCAAGAGGACAAGAGCCTCTTGAGCTTCCTTGTTTTTGGGGAACTGCTTGGCAATTCGCACCACTGTCTTTGCTCGCTCCAAGTGCTTCGGACTCACGCCAAGCAAGGCTGCTACCTTGTCTCGTGCTTGTCCCTTTTCTTCTCCGTCAATCTTCCGACCAGCAAGTTGCCTCTCTCGTGCTTTCTTCTTCTCTTCCACTGAGAGAGCTTCCGCAATCCTGACTCGCTCGCTCATTGTCCAACCCTTGCGTATCGCATCGGCATTCTCGGATGCTTCCGCAAAGGCTCTTTGCCACTGATCCAAGTCAAGAACATGAACGGGAACGGACTTCCATTTGAGGAGCTTACAAGCCTCCAGTCTTCGCTCTCCACAGACAAGGACGTTATCCTTATCGACTACGATGGGTTGGAGAAGCTCTCCAACTTGTTTGATGTTGTTTGCAAGGGAGGGCAAGTCCCCCAAGTCTTGACGGAATCTCTTCGTCACTCTGATAGAGCTTATCTTCATTCGCATTGTGGGAAATCTTTCGGTGACCATCCGTACTCCTACCTTCAGGATTCAGTCCCGTAAGGTAGGGTAAACGAGATGTAGGATTTGTGGGAGGGGAAGGAAAGGACTACACTCGCTCAAGTTCATAGACGATCTTGACAGGCTTCTTCGGACGGAAGGTCAGGTCAAGCTGCATTCTGTTAATCAACTCACGAGCAGCAGCAGGAGGGAGACTTATCTTGAGTTGCATCTCGTCATAGTTGATGTCGATGTCCGTGTCTTTGCTTGGAGCGGGAACTCCAAGCTGGCGGATACTGCGGGTCTTGCGGGAGGGCTTTGCTCTTTGCATGGCTTCGGACTCCTTGGGGTTGTGGAGCCATAAGCCGAATAACGATTGGACTCTACTTCTTCGTTTTCGGCTTCTTTTTGGCTCCAACTGAGCCATTAAGCCGTTTTACGTTCTGTCCACTCTTGGCGGGTTTTCTGTTCAGTGGTTTGGGGATAGCCTTTGTCAATTCCGCTCCTGCCTCTGCACAAGTTGCAATAGTGAAAAGCATCTCGGACAGAAACTCTTGAATCTCACTTAGTTCATCCAAATCGAAACATTCCAAATCAAGTTCAATTGCTTCTGTATTTATCTTTTTGAACCACTTGTTGAGTTTCGCTCGTAGTGCCTTAGTGATGGATTTATGATCCATGTTCCTCATAAACTCAACACGGTTGACCATTTGTTCGTAGAGCTTATTTTTTGCATTGGTTGCCTCATCTAAACTCTCATACATGTCATCGGTCATAGCAGATTACCTCTTAACTTGCCCAGCATTGTAAAGCCGATTGACGCTACTGCCCACTACAAACACCAAAAGCCTCCCGATTGCTCGGAAGGCTCTTAGCGTGAAAAACGAATCATAGTCAGAGGTATCTATTCAATCCCTTTGAAGATTCGCTTCCTGCTTTCGTAAGCGTTTGGAGCAGACAACACAGGGAGCATAACTTCCCGTAGCTCTGCAACTGCTTTATGGAATCGTCCCCAAGGTTTGTTGCTGTAGCACTCCAAGAGCTTGTCTCCCTTGAATGGCGTCCCGTGTGTTATGAGCATTGAAGCCAGCGTATCATCATAACGCTGTGTCATAATATCGGGGAGCGTGTCTCTCACGCTGCCAAGAGGAAGATAGCGGAAGTCAGGATGAGACTTCCTCACTCTGTCAATGAGTTGCCTCCAGCTATTAGCAAACCCTGCTTGAGCGTTCGTTGTCCCGTCCTTGTACATCGGGGTGCCTTCCTCTGTGCAAAAGAGAAGCTCACTGCCTAACTTCCTTGCTCGTGCTATTCCCCATTTGACAAGCTCAATAGTTTCAGGCCACAAGACAAACTCTCCGAAGACTCCCTTCTTCTCTCGGATATAGCGGAACCAAGTTTGCTTGACCTTGGGGATTCCGAATCTGTCAGCATAAGGATGAACCTCGTCAAACTTGATTTCGTCAAGTGTGATGCGTCCTAACTCCCCTGCTCCTCCCGCAAAGTTCAAAGCACAGACAAGGATGAACCTATCCATCGGTGTGCAATGTCTCGCAAGTGTTGCAAGCTCGTCTGGCGTGTAAGAGTCTTTGATAAAGGAGGAGAGCTTCCTTTCGTTTGACATAAGAACAGGACGGTAGGTTTGATTCTCCAAACCTCTTGGCATAGTCCAACCGTATTCTTGAACGTCAAGCCAGCGAAAGAATCGGCGTAGTCCCTTGTGACAGTTTTGCACGTCGTCAATGGAGATGGGCTTCCCTGTGTTCTTCGATAGCGGTCGCTGATTGTAGAACTTGAAGAACCCGTCACACTTCGCAAAGGTAAGTTCTGCAAGAGGACAGTCCTTCAAGTCTCTTTGGAAACGTCTGACCATCTCTTCTCGTTTCATCCCGTAAGCGTTTAGCTCTCGTGTCTCTGGCTTGACGTTTGTTGTCTTGATGTCTCGCTCAACAAACTGGTCAAGAGCAGCGTGTAGCGTTCCTTGAGGAGCAGCCATTGCACCAAATCCATTGGCTCCAAGAGCGAGTCCGCCAAGCAAGCCTGTCTCCTTGAGCTTCTGGAGTTGAGGACGGAGCTTCTCAAGGTCTTCCTGTGCAAAGAGTGACCAGACTTCTTTCCCTTGAGCTTCTACCTCTTGAGCTACTTTGATCCTGACGAAGGGAATCTCCTTCTGGAGCTTCTCCGCTTCTTGAACTTGCTGAGCAGGAGAGCAGCGAAAATCTACCTCAACCTCTCGCTCTCCCTTGCTCACTGCCTTGGCTATCGTGAGGAAGCTCTCAGTCCAGACAGGGGAGCCTCCCTTAACTCGCAACACTTCCTTGACCATTGCCTTCCTGATTTCTGCCTGTCCCGCATCCTTGCCAAGATAGAACTTCTCTTGAGAGCGAGTCCCTTCTCGCTTGAACCCACAGTCGAAAGCGTATTGTCCGTTTACCATGCCGGTTGCCATTGTTTACCCCTTCAAAAGACGTAAGTGATTACGTCCCTTATTCTAAGGGTGAATCGGCAGTCCATCATATAAACGTCATATAAACATATAAGATCAGATAAATCAGACAGTCCTCAAAACGAATAAACCCCTGTAATTACAGGGGTTTTATGCAATTTATTAAATCCGATAAGTGGAGCCGAAGGGGATCGAACCCTCAACCTCTGCATTGCGAACGCAGCGCTCTCCCAATTGAGCTACGGCCCCATGCACCTCTAGAGAAGTCTACCCCATCGCCGGTTCACTGTCAGCGAGAAAAACGGCACATTCTCATCGCTGACAAAGACTACAAAAGTGCGTCGATCGGCCACCCAGTCTGATGCAGGTAATCGGTTTGCCGCAGCGTTTGCATGGTTCATCAGTGCGGCCATACGCCTTGAACTCGTTTTGGAAGTTGCCCGTTTCATCGTCGCCATAGTAGAAGTTGGCAATCGTCGAACCTTTCGAATCGATGGCATGCCTGAGCACTTTGACGATGGCCTTGCGTAAGCTGCTGACTTCGCTACGGGTCAAACTTGTTCCCAGCCGCTCCGGGTGGATTCTTGATTCATAGAGCGATTCATCGGCGTAGATATTGCCCACCCCTGCCACCACCGATTGATCGAGCAGAATTGCTTTAACCTTTCTTCGACTCTTCATCAAGCTTTGGCTGAAGTCCGCTAAAGTAAGATCGAACGGCTCCGGGCCTAACTCTGCTTCTTCAGCAAAACGAAGGGAACCAGCCTCCTTAGCTATGGTCACACAGCCAAAACGGCGGGGATCGTGGAAGCGAAGCTCCTCGTTGTTCTCCTTCAAAGGGAAAACGAGATGAGTATGCGTGCTCGGGGCGATGGTTTTCTGTTGAACCAGCAGCCTGCCTGTCATGCCGAGGTGGACGATCAGCCGATATTGAGGACGGGAGAGTTCGATGAGTATCCACTTGCCTCGCCGGGTGACGTCTATAATGGAGGAGCCGGGAATCAGTCGATTCCAAGCCGATTGCCAGGGGGTCCGCAGGTGATGCTTTCCCTGCCTTACGCCCTGCAGAGTACGCCCTACCAGCACGGGCCGCAGCGTGCGAACCACCGTTTCCACTTCAGGCAATTCGGGCATAACCGCTCCTGTTGATCGCTGACAACTGATCTATGCAGGCTGCTGGTGATGCGGTAGTAGGCCTGCATGAAAATCCCGCTTCGCCCTGGGCTGAAGCGTTTTCCTATATGAGAGACGACGAGACTATGTCCACTGCCAGGAAGAAAGTTCCACTGAATGTTCTGCCCGTGCCACTACTCAATGAGAAGGCGACGTTTGACTGTTCGTTTGGCCGAGGCTGCGAAGGAAGCTGTTGCCGCAACGGTCGGCCCGGCCTGCGTGAAGAAGAGCAAAGCATTATCAAGAAGAACTTCAAGATGATCGCGCCCTACTTGAGCGAAAAGGCAAGAAAGCTCATCGAAAAAACCGGCCTGGTGACCAAGCGGATTCGGGAAGGCTTGCCCATGGCGGGCGTCATCGATGGTTGGTGCGTTTTCTTCAATGAAGGCTGTGCTCTGCACAAAGCTGGGGCTGTCGAAGGCGATCATCTCAAATATAAGCCCCAGCAATGTGCCATCTTCCCCCTGCTCTGGACCGATGACGGCGACTGGTACGTGCGTCAATGGCACTATCAGGGCGAGCAGTGGAACGACTTATTCTGCCTCAATCCCAAGAATAGCAAGGTGAAAGCGACCGAATCGTTGAAGAATGAGCTGAACCTTGTGGCCACGCTGGATGTCAAGAAAGCAGGCTGATTTGGCTTCACTTCATGCTTCATGGAGTTTTAGCCGATACTCTTGCTTGTCGTGAGCGTGATTCTATAATTTCGCTTACGCAACCATGCGGGCGTAGCTCAGTGGTAGAGCGCCACGTTGCCAACGTGGCTGTCGTGGGTTCAAGTCCCATCGCCCGCTCTCTTTCGTTTCTATGAGTGTTTAAGAGCCTTTCAGATCATTCTGGAAGGCTCTTTCCGTTTTCATGCTCTCCCCCTTTCCAAGGGGGAGTTGGAGGGGGTTACTTTCCCCGATACTTAACCCCACCCAACCTACCCTTGATCAAGGGGAGGAGCAAGTACCCACTACCCATGCTGCCAATCCCAACTAAAACTCTAACAGCTTCCTTTTTCCCCATCTCTGCTGAGGCTGTCGATGAATCGTTCACTGTTTCTCGGCTTGTTCGTCGGTTCCCAGTTGTGCCTGGCCGGGCTGCTCCATTCGCAGGATGGCACGCCAAGCACTCTGCACACGCAATTGAATGCCAAGCTCGATGGCAGCCTCGCTGAGTTGCAGGAGACCTACTTCGATCTGCACAGGAATCCCGAACTCTCCATGAAGGAAGTACGCACCGCCAAGAAACTGGCCGACGCCCTTCGCAAGCTGGGTTACGAGGTGACAGAGCAGATTGGTAGCACTGAAGGCGGCTTCGGCATCGTCGGCATCCTCAAGAACGGCGACGGCCCCACCGTCATGATCCGCACCGATATGGACGCCCTGCCCGTCATCGAACAGACCGGCGTGCCCTATGCCAGCCAAGTGCGCAGTGCGCGACGCTGAGGGCAAGGAAGTTGGCGTGATGCATGCCTGCGGCCACGACATGCACATGACCTGCTGGCTCGGCACCGCCAAGATGCTGGCTGAACTCAAAGACCGCTGGCGCGGCACCGTGATGATGGTCGGCCAGCCTGCCGAGGAACGCGGCACCGGCGCGAAGGCAATGCTTGAAGACGGCCAGCTCTTCAAACGATTCGGCAAGCCCGACTTCTGCATCGCCCTGCACTGCGATGGCAGCGTTGCTCACGGCCAGATTGGCTACACTTCCGGCCAGGCCATGGCCAATGTTGATAGTGTCGACATCACCGTCAAAGGCAAAGGCGGCCATGGTTCAGCGCCGCACACCGCCATCGACCCCATCGTGATTGCTTCCCGTATCGTGCTTGATCTGCAGACGCTGGTCAGCCGGGAAACCGATCCGCTTGATTCCGCCGTCGTCACCGTCGGCTCCATTCATGGCGGCAGCAAGCACAACATCATCCCGCCCGAAGTAAAGATGCAGTTGACCGTCCGCAGCTTCAAAGACTCGGTCAGGAAGAACCTGCTCGATGGCATCGAACGCATCTCCAAGGCCGCAGCGCTGGCGGCGAAAGCCCCCGAGCCGATCGTCAAGATCGAGCAGGCCGAGTTCACCCCCAGCCTGCACAACGATCCGGAACTGACCAAGCGAGCCGTGGCGGCGATGGGTAAAGTCATCGGCGACAAGAATGTTCTGGCTCGACCGGCCAAGATGGGTGGAGAAGACTTCAGCCGCTACGGACGTGACGGCGGATCGACGATCTTCCTGTTCTTCCTCGGCACCTCTGACCCGGCCAAGGTGGAGGAAAGCAAGAAGACCGGCATGCCGCTGCCGAACATGCACTCAGACAAGTACGCCCCGGTGCCTGCTCCTTCGATTCAGAACGGAGTAAAGTCCTTGAGCGCGGTTGCACTCGATCTCTTGGGCGGGAAGTAACCTAGGAGTTACTTCAGGTCACGAGCCTGCTTCAACAGTTTCTGCGTCTCCTGATGGCCGGGCGTGAGCTTCAGGGCAGCCTCGAAGGATTTGATGGCTGCCTCTTTGTCTTTCTTCGTCAGGGCGGCGCGGCCCGCATCGAAATGTACCTGGAACTCGCAAGTCCTCGCTCCGGCCTTGGCGGTTTGATCGTTGGGGCTTTGGGCCAGCACTTGACGATAGAGCGCTAACGCCTCTTCCCACTTCGATTGTTTCTGTAAAGCCGCTGCCTGGGAGAGCAACTGGGCTGGGGGCGTCTTTTGGGGCACCGGCGGTTGCTTGACAGGCGGCGTGGCTGCATCCGCCTTCAGCTTTTTGGCCTGTGCCAGTTGAGCCGTCGCATCCTTGTCATCAGGAACCAGTTGCAGAGCTTTCTCAAAGGCCTTGATGGCGTCGTCGTACTTCTTCGCCGTCACAGCTTCCCTGCCGGCCAGGATAGCAGCATCGTACTGCTGCTTGTTCAAAGCCTTCAGCGCATCGGCCCGCTTCTTGGCTTCGGCATCCATCGCCAGCTTGCGGCGCAGTTCTTCTTCCGCTTTCTTCTTCAGATCAACCTCCGCCTTGGCAGCCTCCATCTCCCGCTTCTTGTTGGCTTCCTCTTCTTTGCGGGCAACTTCGGCAGCGGCTTTGGCACGTTCGCTGTCTCGCTTGGCCATGCCCAGGAACAATGCTGCGTCAGCATCATCGGGATTGAGCGCCTTCGGCCTGGGTGAACAGCTTAGTGGCTGTCTCGTAGTCTTCGGAAGTCAGCGCTTCCTTACCCTCTTTCATCAGCTTGGTAAACTCGGTCTTTTTCTTCGCCAGTTCTTCGTCCTGTTTCTTCTTGTCCACTGCGCTCATGGCTGCCTTGGACTGTGATTCACTCTGTCTGGCTGCCTGCAATTCCCGCTGAGCTCGCCCCACGGCCAGATTGGTGGGATCAAGAGCCAGTGCATCGCCCAGCAACTTTTCCGCAGCGGTGAAGTCTTTCTTTGCCGTAGCAGCCTGGACTTGCTTAAGCAGTTCGCCGATGCGGCCCGACTGCTGCTGAGCTTGAGCAGCCGTCTTGGACTGTGCAGCCGCATCGAGCCTAGCCTTGGCATCAGCCTGAGCGACGGTACGAGACGCCTGGCTCTGGGCCTTGGCGAGTTCCTGTTGTAGTTTCAGCAGCGCCGGGTCGTTTGGTGCCAGTTTCCTGGCTGAAGTGAGGGCAGACTCAGCAGCACGTAGATCACCCGTAGCGAGAGCCGTTTCGGCCTGCTTCTTAGCTTGTGCCGCCTGTTGCTTGGCCTTTTCTTCCTGCTCGATACGCAGGGCTACCTGTTTGCGTGCCTCTTCTTCCTTCTGTTTGCTGGCCAGGATTGCTTGGGCTTCCTTTGCCTGTTGAGCCTTGACGTTGCTGATGCTAATGACAATCTGTTGGTCGCTCGGAGCCATCTTCTGGGCCGCCGCCAGAATCGACAGTGCCATATCGAACTGCTTTGCCTTCGCCCGGCTTTCGGCCTGACTGAGAAGGTTCTTGATGCGTCCAGCTTGATTCTGTTCCTCGATCGCTCTATTCCGTACCTGCTCCAGACGGGTCAAGGCTGTAAGCACTTCGACATTCACTGGATCGAGTTGCCTCGCTTTGTTGAATTGGATCATAGCTTCATCAAACTTGCGAGCCTTCTCCGCCTCTTTCCCCGCCAACAGGTACTTGGCCACCTCGGCGGTGCGTCGGGCCTGGGCGTCGGCATCTTTCACGAGACCAGCCAGCCGCTGTTGCTCTTGAGAGTATGCCGCCTGCGCCGATTGCAACCCAGCTACCACTTCCTGAGTCTGGAACAAACGAGAGGCTTCCTGATACTTGGCCACCGCTACCGAAAGGTTCTTGTCACGCTGTGCCTCTTGGGCTTGTTTGAGGGCTGCCTGGTAGAGCACCCAGTATTGCTGAGCCTGCTGTTCAAGCTGCTTGCGACGTGCTGTTTCCTGGGCCAGCTTCTTTTCGAGTTCCGCGAACCGGGCTGCATCCTCAGCTTTGGCCTGTGCCCGTGCCTGATCCATCAGCGTGTCAGTCAGAAGGCGATCCACCTCGTCGGTATGATGAATCCTCTTGGCGATCTCCAATAGTGATGCCGCCTGGTCATACTTGCCCTGAGCCTTCAGTCGCTGGGCCTGATCGAGTAGCCGAGTGTACTCGGAAATATCCTGCTGTCGTTGTTGTGTTTGAAACCCAAGAACATTCTGGACGAACGACTGTCGTTCAGAAACCCAAAGCTGCCTGCTGGCCGCCAGGGCCAGCTCACGTTGCCTACGTTCAGCTTCTGCCTGATGCTGCCATTCCGTCTGAATCGCCCGACGACGATCCTCTTCCCAACGGACTCTCGCTTGTGCCGTCTCCCGTAAGAGAGCATCGTCGGTCGGACGAAACGCGAGCGCCACCATCGAATAACTGAATGGCGATGCTGAGCTTGCCAACCTGCAAAGCCACTCGAGCTTGCGAGAGTAGCTGATTCTGTGCCGCCTCTCGCTGTCGTTTACGATCAGCTTCCGCCCACTGGGCAGCCCGTTGCATCGCTTCCTGACGGGCCCGCTCAGCCGCCAGAATGAGTTCTGCCTGACGACGAGCTGCCTGTTCAGCAAGAATACGCTGACGTTCCATATCTTTGAGTCGTGCCTGTTCCATCGCTATCAAACGTGCCTTCTCATCAGCCTGATTGAACAGATAACCGATCCTGATGTTCAACGGCTGACGGAGTCGTAATCGCCCTGCTATCTCCAGAGCGATGGCGAACTGGCCTCGTTGGAACGCTTCCTGGGCACGAAGATACTCGGCTTCCCATTGGGCAGCTTCCTGTTCGATGCGGGCACGTTCCGCCGCACTGACGATGGTCATTCGGGCCAGTTCGGGCAACCGCAGCTTCAATTCCCGCAGATGATGCACCACCACTTGTCCACGCCCAGTCTCCCAGCCCTGCTCTGCATCCAGAAGCGAGGTGGTCACCGTCAGCCCATCATTTGCCAGAATGCGGCCCACGACAAAGTAGCGAACGCCTAATGCCCTTCCCAGCCAGCGACGCACTCCGTTGTCACGAACGACATCACCCAGGGTCAGCCCGAGCCGACTCATCATCCAGTAGACTTCACCCCGATCAATCACCTCATACCCTGCTGCGAAATAAGGAGCCAGACTCTCCGGCGTCCAGGTGGAGAGTTCCGGTGAAGCGATCCGGGGATCACCACTGACAAAGAAGTTGAGTAAAGCCAGTCGGTCTCGACGGACAGGTTGGATGCCGGGCTGTACCGGCGGCAGATAGACGAGGCACTGATTGATGCGGGCAAGAATGTCGAAGTTGTTCGGGTCCAACTCACGGGCTAACTGGAAGCGAGCCAACGCTTCACGATGTCGGCCACGGCGAAAGAGGTTATCGCCCAGTTCCAGTTGAATGGCCAGTAACCTTAACCGCAGAGGCCGTTCCTGCTCGGCTGCATAAGTAGGCAGCGCCGTAGTACCTGTGGTCATCGGAGGAAGACGATCAAACTCGTCAGGCTGCAGCGTGCCATAGACCGGCGGTCTGGCGGTGCTGTAGTTGATCGCAGCAGGCATCGACTGAGCGTTGTAGACAGGCACCGAAGCCGAGGTGCTGGTGGTGTTGACAACCGATGGAACGCTCAACTGTTGCTGCTGCTTCTCGTAGTTCAGCTTCTCCTCATCGCTCATCATCAACTGCGCCGCCAACTGCGTTAGCTGGCGAGTTGCTTCCTCAGGCGTTCCTGCGACAATCTTCGCTGTCTGCACGATGAGGCCCGATTTCAGGTCGATCAGCCGGGCATACACGGTCACTCCCGATAGCGGACTGATGCTGCCTACCACGAGGTATCGAGACTTGGCCAGCTTACTCAGGTCGTTTCGACCCTGCTCGCTCACCACAAGGTCATCTGAATCGATCTTGAGTTCTTCCAGCAGCCGGGCAGCCTGTCCTCGTTCCACCAGATCGTATCGCCGCTTTAAGTGAGGCAACAACTCTTCAGCAAAAGCACTGCCATAAGCAGCGAGCCCGGCATCGCCCTGCACCTCGAAGTTGGCGACTGCCAACCGTTCCCGGCGATTCTCCTGGGCCAGTTGCACGTCAGCCAGTTCTTGCCGGACTTGCAGTGTATCCCAGGCCTGCACCGCTTCCTGATAGGCTGCTATAGCTTCATCCAACCTCTGGGTATCACGGCGCAGCACCAGCGCTCGTTCCATGGCTGAGTCGTACTTGGCCAACCGAGCCCGCAACGTCTCTAACTGCTTCTGTAGAACTGCGTCGTCTTTCAGAGAAACGGCCTGCTCATAACACAGCACAGCCGTGCGAAGGTTGTTCTCCCTCAAAGTCGTTTCGGCTTCAGTCTTCAATCGTTCGAACTGGCTCACGGCGTTAGGGTTCTTCGCAGCGACGAGAGCATCAGCCTGACGTTTCATCGCTGCCAGTTTAATCGCCTCAGGCCCATCGCCGAATTGAGCCAGGGCGAGGATGGCCAATTGCGTTGCCTGTTCCCCCTGCCCTTGATCAATGACCGCCTGGATATCGGCAACGGTACGGTCGAAGGTCTGCTGATCTAAGATCAGTCCATCTACCCTGGCGATTTGCTGCCTGACTTCTTCGCTGTCCTTCGCCTGTTGTGCCGTCTTCAAAGCTGTCAGGGCTTCGGGATACTTCTTATCGGTCATGAACGAAAGCGACTCTAACAGCGCTGCCTGGTACTTCTCCTCGGGCGTCGAGGCCCTCATCTCAGCCTTCAAGGCTGTGATCGATCCACTTCCATCGGTTTCTGAAGATGGCGTGGCCCCTACAGAAGGCACCGGTGCCGATGTCGTTGGTGATTTGCTGGAACAGCCCGACATAGTTACCAACAAGGCGATCAGGAAAACCCAGTAGCGGAGATAATGGGACATGGCAGCATCCTGTGCAGAGACTAAGCAACCAGCAAACGCACGATCCCGCAGCAGTTGCGCAGCGGATCAATGGCGTTTACATCTATTGGGATGCTAACATATTCAAGGAATAATGCACGGCCTTTGGTACTATCTGATCGATGCTATTTTCCGGCGGGCTTCTCCACCTGAATAACGTCCTGCTTCGCTGGTGCCTTCAAATGCTCATAGAGAATACGCCGTACTTCCAGCACCGCCTTGGGATGATGATGCACTTTCATATGATCGGCATTCACCTTGATTTCTGACTCGGCGTCGACGATATGGGCACTATCGTATCGCACCACCCCATCGCCCGGGGCATCGTCCCAATTCAGCACATCTCGCAATTCCTGCAGCACATTGGTCTTGTTGATGACTCCGACTACCGAATGGTAGTGAACCCGATCGGGACGGCTTCGCTGACTGAGCACCATCAACTCCGGCGAAGCAGGGTCCAGCAAATCCACGCTCGTCGGCGGACTCGATACCGGCAGCTTCCAGACATTGGGATTGTTGGTAATGACCTCGTTCAGGGTCTCGTTCATTTGATCAGGCAGCCTGACCAGCTTCCTCCCCAGCCTGCCCAGGAATGTTGGGCTCAGCTTGGAGCCACGGTGAGGCGTGGCAATGTAGATCACACGCTCCACCTCCGTAACAGGCTTGAAATAAAAGGCCTGCTCCAGATCGCTTCTGGTCGATTCATTAAGCTTGAGCTTGGCCAAAGGCGTGGTGCTGGCCGAGTTCCAGAAATCGTCGCCGCCAGGAATGGTCAGTAGTTTGCCAATGAGGCCGCCCATACTGTGCCCCACGACGACCATACGATCGAGTGCACCATCCTGGCGGTCGTAGTCTACTTCATCACGCAGCTTCTTAAGAGATTGACGAAGATCGACCGCTGTTCCCATGTAGGGATTGCCGGTCGGGTAGAGATAGAACCAGAACTGATACTTTTCCCTGAGGTTGGGATCAGCCTGAAGATCATTGAACAGTGGCGCCCAGGTGAGCGGCGACGAAAGCAGCCCATGCACCATGAGCACCGGTATTTTGCCCTTCTGATACGGCTCAAACATGTAGATGCCCGCCTGCCGTTGCACCTCGTCGGCCCGGAAGAAGCCGGTGTAGGCCAGTGAAGCCAGGTCGGTCTTCTCCAGGGCATAGGCGAGTGGCGTTGTCAGGTCGGTCTGCATGGGCATGGCATAGCCGGCGACGTTGATGGCCTGAAAGCTCAGCGGGTTATGCAGTTCGAGAGTGCTGGATCGTGATCGAGTCAGTTCGGTGATGCCGCCATCAAATCGGAGAATGGCCGTGACTGGGAAGTGGACTGCTTTGAAGTAGTTGCCGGCGTTGGAGCTGGTATCGCCGGGCCGATTATCACCGGAGATGCGTGAACCGATCATCGGCACGCCCAGCCCGTAGCCCTGATAATGGTTCTCTAACCCGGTCACATCATAGTCGTTGCAGAAAAGCAGCGGCCCGAACTCTTCCTGCTTCCAGGCGAAACCATGATGCGTCACGTTGACGTTGAAGATGCCGCCATCATAGGTCGGCAGCTTGATTTCTTTCCGGGAATCGAGCACGGCGTGCTTCTGCAGGTTGCGAACACACTTTTCGAGCGAGCGGTTGTAGAGCTCGCACGCCAATCGAAAGCGTGGATCGAAACAATTGAAGGGCAATAGCTTTGGTTGCGAAGCAGGCTGCATTGCCGTCTGCGCCTGACTCTCTTTCATCAGCCCAAATAAGTAGTGATAGGCATACCCGGCACAGAGATAATAGTACTGGCAGGCGTAAGCCTGCTGCTGCATTTCACTATCTCGTCCGAAGCGGTAACTCATCTCAGCCAGAGCGAATACCTGATCGGGCTGGGCATCGTTGGGGGTAACAGCGATCAACTTCAGATAGCACTTGAAGGGATCGTCATTGTAGCTGCCTTCAAGATCAAGCTGCCGAAGTGTCTGCCGGGAACGAGGCGAAATATCCTGCCCCGTGTTCAGGCTGACCATCCAGTTATCGAAGATCGTCCGTTCATCGGCAGGGCGCACGCCGATCCCGGTACAGCCCATCACCAGTGTGAAGGCAGCAATGACCAGGCACAGGATGACGCAACGATTCAGCTTCACCAAACGAAATCTCCGCGCTCTTAGAAGAACGCGGAGGATAGCCAGAGTAGGCAAGCTGTCAAGCGGAACTGACTACTTGACTGGCCGGAACTCATTCGTTTCAGTCTGCCGATTAGCTCGAACAGGCTTCTGTAATTGGATCGCGTTGGCACCAGGCTTGTCAGCAGCGTCGCTGGTGGTCCTGGTATCAGCAGGCAGATCGGCACGAGCGGCGACCACCTCGGGCTTTGAGGGGCTGTCTTTGAGCAGCCGAGCTTCTGCCTGTTGCACGGTCTTGGCGTCGTTTTTGGGCATCTCATCCAGCTTGGCTAACAGGTCTTTAGCCGTCTTAAGATTGGGTTCCAGGCCCAATGCAATGTTGCAGCTTCGGCGAGCGTCATCATATTGCCCTGCTGCCAGATACATCGCAGCCAAGTTGGCTTGTGCCATGCCCGGCGAGCAAGCCTTCTTGAACTCTTCGAGACTTTCCTTCCACTTGCCCTGACGACCGAGAGCCAGCCCCAGGTTTCCGTGCGCTCTCTGCATAGCCGGCTTGAGAGCGACCGCCTGACGCAGATGCTTCTCCGCAGCAGCAAAATCTTCTTTTTCGTAGTAGGTGTAACCCAGATCATTGATCAGATCAGCATCCTTGGGCGAGGCGGCGACGCACTTCTGGTACTGGGTGATCGACTTGTCATACAACCCGGCCTTGGCGTAACTGGCAGCGAGCTTCTTGCTCACAGCCGACTGGCGAGCATCATGCTGAAGGGCCAATTCGTACTGCCCGCAAGCCTGCTCATAGTGACCGTTCTTTTCCAATTCCTCCGCTGTTGCAAGGCACAACTTGGAGGCCTGATCAGGAGGCAGATCAGGGTCTTTGGTGATGGCAGAGCTATTCACCGTCGGTTGCGACGATATTTCCGGCACTACCTTGTTCGACATGGATGGTACGCTTTGCTGCAAGGAAGGCAACGCGCAACCGAGCGATGGCAAGAAGACCACACAGCAACCAAGTCGTGACCACCGTCCCATGGTCAACCTCCTCATAAGAGTCCAATACTGCTGATAGTCACTGCTGACCATCCACATCGTTCATGAACCGCCAGTCAGTCCCCACCGCCAGGCGATTCACTAACCGATATACCCCGTCTTAATAGAACGAGGAGCCAAATCCGCGATTGAATCCATTACGCTGCAGACCGTTGTAGTTGTTATTGAAGATGCTGTTGCCGGGGTTGTTCAGCCCGCGGAACTGACCGCCGTTGCCGTTGACCCCAGTGCCTGCTTGAGGCAGTGAGTTGAAGACACGCTCAGCCTCTTCGCCTCCCATGCCCTCTGCTTCCGGGAAGCCGACGATGACTCGCTGATCGATATCATCAAAGCCGGCCCGTCTCAGTGCGGTTATCACCGACTGGCGGCGTTGTTCGTTCAGTTTTGGATCAGTGACAGCCTGGATCAGCACCGGGAATGGCACCTGGCTTAGACGATCAGCAATTAACCTGGCATGGTACTGACCGTAAGGCCCCAGTTGGCTGCCATCCATATAGAACTCATGCCGATAGAAGACGAAGTCATCGGCTTCCGCCTTGGCTGCCTGGGTATCAAAAATGCGGCGCACGGTTGTCTGAGGCGGCTCCGGGATCGCCCCTGGCTGAATATCCGCAAAGCGATCCACACCATGCGTGCTGCTACAACCTGCACTCAAACAGGCGAAGGCAAGCCCCAACCAGGGAACGCTAAGAACATACTTCTTCACGAGCGTCTCCTGGGATTAACGAGGTGGATTGGGGCCGGTCGATTGTGGCGGAGGCAGCACAGGCAAAGGCTGCGTCGGTATGACCACATTGTTCGGCCCGGGGTTGATGCCGGCAGGCCCGGAGCTTGATCCGAACGGCCCGCTGATGTAAGCGTCTTTACCCTGCTTGTAGTTCAACATGCGATGGATATCGGTACGAGCCCCGGCACGATAGTCTTCTGAACGCCGGCTTTCCAGCCTGCTGAACAGGTAGAACTCCGTATCGCCCGGCTCGAAGACGTTGTAGCCCGGCAGCGGAGGCACTTCGCTACATTCCATTGGGTGTACCAGCTCAGGCGTGATGATGAAAATCAGCTCCTGCTCCGCTGAATTAACCTGGTCCAGTCCAAAGGCTCTGCCAAAGAATGGGATATCGCCAAAGAGCGGGATGCGTTTACTGTTCGCATTGACGCCGTTCGAGATCAAGCCGGCGACAGCCAGCGTCTGCCCCTCACGCAATTCTACCACGTTGGTAAACCGGCGAGAGTCGATCTGGTTAGGCACACTGTAATTGGCGTTACCGCCAAGTCCGCCGCCATTGGTGCCGGCCTGCTGGTTGATACCGCTCACCTCAGCGTTGATAGTCAAACGAATGCGATCCTTATCGAAGACGATCGGAGTGAAGTTGAGCGAGACGCCAAAAGGCTTGTAGTTGATGCCCTGCAAACCGCCCGAAGCATTCCCCACCACAACAGGAACAGGGAACTCGCCGCCAGCCTGGAAGGTCGCTGCCTGGCCGTTCAAGGTTACCAGTGTCGGCTCGGCCAGAGTTCGTGAATAGCCCATGGTTCGCAGAGCATTCAGTGCCAGAATGATCGACCCATTGTCCAGCACTGCTCCGACGTTGGCACTTGCCCCGAAAGCTCCTGCATTCAGACCGGTGCCCGTGCCAAGAAGTCCGCCGGTATTCTGCCTGACCAGCGTTCCCCCTTTGAGGACGTTGAAGTCCATACCGATGCTTCGCATGGCACTGCGTGAAACTTCCGCCACCTGAACCCGCAGCATCACCTGCTGTTCACCTGGCACCCGCAACAGATTGATAATATTGGCATTGCCCGATACGACAAAGTTCTGAAGACCCTGGGCAATAGTCTGGTCAGGATTGAGTGGATCTGGAGTGACGGTCAAATCGATTCGATCCACCGGCAATCGGTTGGCTGGAGTCTGTTGAGGTGCCTGTTCACGGATGACCTGGATAATCTTAGAGGCCGCGGCAGCATCCTTGGCCTGTCCTGAAACCACGAGCTTATCGCCTACCAGGCACAGTCTGACCACGCTATCCGGGAACGCCCGGTTGATTTCATCTTCAAGAGCCTTGTAGACCCGTTCGATGCGTGACTTGGTTTCCGGATCGGGTACCACACGCACCAGGTAATTGAGTACCTTGAACTTGTCAGGACTGTTCGGATCGCTGAAGAACAGGGCAATCACCGTCGTGCCGGGCTGTTTGCCCAATACGAAGAACGCCTTATCCTTGCTTTCCTTGATTACTTCGATGTCAGCAATATTGGGATCGACTGCCTGGAACTTCACCGGGGCCTGCTTCAGTTGCAGGATGCGGGGGCGACCGACGACCAGTTCGAGCGTATTGTCGGGGTCATCGATGCTTTCGACGTAGGTACGATACTTGTCCAGCGTCTTCTGATCCGGCTTGGGCGTGCTGCCGATGGGAGCATCGATAGCATTCATCCGCGCCCGTGGGGCGAAGATATCCTGTGGCTGTGGCTTGGCCTTCTCCTGCGGCTCAGTCTTAGGAGGAACAGCAGGCAGCTTGTTATCAAGATTGGGAAACTTCGGCGGCTCAGGCAGTGCATTACCAGTCCCCTGCCCAGTCTGAGGTGTTTTGACGGGGGTCACCACTGGCGAAGCTGTTTTGCCAGGCGTCTTATCCTGCTTGTTCTTGGAATCATCCTGCTTGACGGCTGGCGCTGCTTCGGAATAACTGGCCTGAACGACCAAAGGCTGAACAATACGAGTACCGGCCGGCTTCACCACCGGCTCATCGGCCAGGGCGGGCAAGGTCACCGTTACCACCGCCAAACAGAGCACGGAACAGGTCCACAGGCTCCATCGCCCATGAACGAGTGTTGAGTGCTTGTGTTGGTTCATTGAGTTCATCATGAAGCCCCGGGCAATCTGTGCCATACTGTCAGCATGACCAGTTGCATGGACTCGCTGCTGTCACACGTCAGAACGCTTACGCACGATCCGGCGTCTCTTGGACTATCGGCATGGCAAACGGGAGAACTTTTGCTGATCGTAGTGATTATGCCCTCTTCACCTGATCGATCTTGATCCGCGTTGAGAAACCAGGAAGATTCGGTAAAGTGCGGGAAAGGAATAACTCTATGCCCACATTCGATACCATTGTTCTGGGTTTAGGTGCCATGGGCTCCTCCGCTGCCCTGACGTGCGTTCAGCGTGGGCAAACAGTGCTGGGACTGGAGCAATTTCCGCTCGTTCACAATCAAGGCAGTTCGCACGGTCACAGCCGGATCATCAGGGAAGTCTATTACGAGCACCCTGCCTATGTGCCGCTGGTGCAGGAAGCCTTTCAGCGATGGAATGATTTAGAGAGCCAAACAGGTCAGTCGCTTTTGACACGCTGCGCCTGTGCCAACATCGGACTTCCAGAAAGTGAAATCATCCAGGGCGTGCAGCGTGCGGCCGGGGAGCATCGCCTTTCCATTGAAACGTGGGATGCTCGAGCGATCCGGGAGTACATCCCCGCCATCACGGTTCCTGAGGGTTACATAGCTGTTGTTGAAGCCAACGCCGGCTGGTTGCGTGTGGAAGAATGTATACGCAGTATGCTTCGGTTGGCCACGAAACTGGGAGCCAACCTTCATCAACAGGAAAGAGTAACTTCGTGGAAATGCACACCACATCATGTTGAAGTGGTGACCGACAAGGACAGCTATCAGGCTGAAAACCTCATCATCACCGCGGGACCCTGGGCTGGCCAATTGCTGACTGACCTGGGCTTGCCGCTTCGGATGATGAGGCAGCAACAACTCTGGTTCGCACCCCCAGAACCATTGGTATCGCACTTCGCCGCACCTCAGCTACCCATTTTTATGATCGATACTCCCGATGGGCACTTCTATGGAATCCCCAGCCAGGCCGGCCCCGGCGTCAAGATCGCTCAACACTATGGAGCGCCAGAACAGTTATCTCCTGATGGCATCAACCGATTGTTCAGCGATCAAGACCTTGTTCCCATACGGCAGTTCCTGCACAACCACCTGCCCTCCCTCGGTTCTGCTACGTTGGTTTCATCCGCCGTCTGCATTTATACACTCTCTGCGGATCGCCACTTTATCATTGATCGCCATCCTAACCATGAACGAGTCGCCCTCGCCACCGGCTTTTCCGGCCACGGCTTCAAGTTCGCCCCGGTGATTGGAGAAATGCTTGCTGACTTACTGGAGAACAAAGTGCGCAAAGATACTCAGAGCCTCTTCGCAATCAATCGCTTTGGTACGGTAGCGGAACTCGCCAAGAGTTCCGGTTGAGATGAAGCCCGGAGGTCTGGCGACTTCCGCTACACTGATACTTCTACGCATGCACCGGCACACCACTGGTCACACGGGGCAGAGTCACCCTAAAGGTGCTCCCCTTGCCCAAAGTACTGGTGACACTGATGGTCCCGCCAAACAAATCCACATACCCCTTCACAATAGCCAACCCCAGCCCGGCATTGACCGTCTCCGACTGCCTCGACGGATCAGCCCGGAAGAATCGCTCAAATAAATGCGATTGGGTATCGGGGGCCATACCAACACCAGTATCGATCACTTCAAGAATCACCGACTTGGGTGCAGCTGCTATGCGTAGAGTTACCGAGCCTTCGTCCTTATTGTAATGCACAGCGTTATCTATCAGATTGACCAGCACCTCCCGCAGCTTGGCAGCGTCGGTCGGCTGAGGCTCCAGCAGGTTTGCTGAGTCGTCAACATCCATTTCAATGGTGATCTGACGCTGATCAGCGATGGGCCGAAGCATGTCGACACATTGCCCTGCCAGTTCGACAATATTGACAGGCTCCTTGCGAACGGGATCAACACCGGCGTCCAACCGGGATAGTACCAGCAGCCGCTCCACCAGCAAGGTCATGTGCGAGCCGGTCTCGACGCATTGCTTCAGGGTAGTTTTGTACTCTTCAGGGGTTCGCGGTTTTCTAAGGGCAACTTGTACCGTGGTCATCAGCGATGCCAACGGCGTTCGTAGTTCGTGGGAAATGTCAGCTGTTGCCCGCTTTTCGCGTGCAAAGGCACTGTCAAGCGATTCCAGCGATTCCTGGAGACGCTGGACAATCGGAGACAGCTCTTCGGGCATTTTTCTGGGGTCCAGCTCCTGACCGTGCAATTTCAACCGCAAGTCCTTCGGGGTCAGATCAGTGACTGCGTCAGCGACATTCACCAAAGGAGCCAGGCTGGCACGACTCACCCAGGTGATCGCCAATGCACACAGTGAAATCGTTGCCAGGCAGATTAAGATCAATCGATTGAGGGTATCCTTGCGAACCTGCTCCGACTCCTTATGCAGCAACACGAGGTCTCCGTTCATTTCAAGCTGCAGAGCATTGAGCGTCTGATCTCGAACATCAGTTTCACGGGCAATTTGCACGACGATGGCGTCAGTTGTCAGTGACTTAAACTCTGAAGGATTTGAACGGGCCTGACCGCGACGAGGCCCCATGCCCATCGGCGGACGACCCATTTCCATACCAGGGTATATTTTCATGTACGTCATGGGCATGGTCAGCGTGATCATGCAGAATCGCTTGCCGCATTTGAGCGTATCTTCCTGCACGCGGGGTTCGTAAGGGGGCAGCCTGGTGATATCCACATGCTGAACCAGGAAACAATCCTCCGGCAGATTCTTGGAACGCACACTGGCCCGTTTCGACCAGATATGAAAGTATTCGTCACCGTCCAAAGCGCGATCTTCCACCAGGATAGTGCGGTTGGCATATAGCTCGAATACCATTCGGTTTGAGTTATTGCTCAAACTCTGTGCGATGGCTGGCAGATTGAATGCCTGCATCGTTGGGTTGGCAAGAATCGTCGTAATTGAACCAATGAAATGCCCCCCCTGGAGTTTGGTGACGTGATTTAGCTCCACTCTTTCGTACGACTGCCGGCCTAATCGCTCAGCCTGGTGGACCAACCTTTCGCTAAACTGCTCTTTGTAGTCTTCAGCTCGTTTATTGAATTGATTGCGGATCAACTGTGCCGTTGCGATCTCCTTGGCTTTGAGAAGGAGCACCGTCTGCTCATACACATACCACGACAGCCCGCCGACCACCAGAGTGATCAAAGCCAACAGCATCAGCAGCAGACGTACCCGAATCGACTTCACTTTGGCGACTCCTCAGGCGAAGCGACGATTTCATCGTCGTCCTCTCCCCGAAGCATGTATCCTTCACCCCATCGAGTCAAGATCAAAGACTTTTCAAAGCCTTTATCGATCTTGTTTCGCAAATAGCGGATGTACACATCAACTACATTGGAAGTGTTTTCATCTTCCTCATCATAAAGGTGATCCCAGATCATGGGACGTGTCACCACCTTGCCCCGATGAAAGGCCAGGAACTCCAACAGGGCATATTCTCTGGGGGTCAGATGAATGCGCTTGCCGCCCCGCTTGACGCTTCGGGCAGCCGAGTCGATCTCAAGATCGTGGATACGCAGTATCGGGTCTTTGACTTGATGCCCTCGGCGAATGAGCGCCCGGATTCGGGCCAGCAGTTCGTCCATCTCAAAGGGCTTGGTAAGATAATCATCTGCACCAAGGTCAAGTCCTTTGATCTTGTCAGGAAGCTGGTCTTTGGCAGTTAGAATCAGCACATGGCTGCTCATGCCATCCTTGCGCCAGCCTTGGAGTAGGCTCAATCCATCGATCTTAGGCAGCATCAGGTCGAGTACGATTACGTCATAGGGCATGCCACGGGCTTTCACATTGGCTTCGTCGCCATCTTTTGCCCAATCGACTGCATACCCTTCTTCTTCGAGGCCTTGCTTAATGGCCCGAGCCAGTGGGTAGTAGTCCTCTGCAAGAAGAATCTTCATGAATCCACCCTCTCATTAAAGGCTCCTCTCACATCATACCTCAATCCAATTAAACCAGTGTGAGATTGGGCATGAAACATGCATGAGAAGTTTGACCAAACTCAACTGTCCAATAACCAATTGTACCCTTAGAATAATTGTTGAACATGCCTTTATCCGCCTTGAGGACTCTCGAAAGTGAATAGTTTTATTGTCAACCTTTTGAGTTTGCTAATCTTCATTGCCAGTCTGGTGATGATCCTCTTAATCCTGATTCAGCGTGGACGTGGAGGCGGTCTGATCGGTGCGCTTGGCGGCTCAGGCGGCTCCAGCCCGTTCGGCTCCCGGGCCGGCGATACCTTCACTCGTATCACCCTGATTACCGCAGGTGTCTGGATGTTCATGATCATGCTGCAAATCCTGCTGCGTGAAGGTTAACCAAATGCCCTTTTCAAGACTGCATCCCAGCGTGCCCTTTGTGGGCACGTTTTAGTTGATAACGCCGCTCCCCCGCTTTGTCAGGAAATAGACGTGCTTCTGAGTATGACCGGTTTCGGCGACGCCCGCTGGCAAGGGAACGACCTTACCATCACTGTGGAATTGCGCTTCGTCAACAACCGTTTTCTCAAAATCAATGTCAAATCTACTGAAGCCTACCAGGCACTCGAAACCGAGATCGATAGAACTCTGCGCGAAACCTTGAAGCGCGGTACAGTGAATGTTCAACTCCAAGTTTACCATCAGCCCCGCCCTGACGATTTTCAAATTAACTTTGTCGCTCTTGAAGCCTATCAGGAACAGTTGGCGAAATACGCCAAGTCACATTCAATGCCCGGTGACGTTAGCCTGGGACTGCTTCTGCCTCTGCCAGGGGTTGTCGACGATGTCTATAATCGTCATGCCCATGACGCCGCCGAAGACTGGGCAAAGGTCGGCCCGGTTGTGCAGACCGCCATCAAACAACTCCAGATCATGCGGGCCGAGGAAGGCCTCAAGATGATGAAGGAACTCCGCAGTCTGGCGGATATCATCAGGCAGCGTCTGACGGAAATTCAATCACGAGCTCCTGAAGTAGCTTCCGACTTCCGCAAACGCCTTCACGAGAAGCTGCAGAACATCCTCAAAGATCACTCCATTGTCCTCGATCCCAGCACATTGATCAAAGAAGTAGCTATCTTCGCTGATCGCACCGATATTCACGAAGAAATAGTTCGCCTGGCCAGCCACATTGAACAGTTCCATGCCTTTCTGGATGAAAAGGAAAGCCGGCCGCAAGCTCGATTTCCTCGTTCAGGAAATGAACCGGGAAGTCAACACCATCGGCTCCAAAGGCAACGACCTCGTGATCACTCGACATGTTGTCGAAATGAAGGGCGCCCTCGAAAAGATTCGGGAGTTGATCCAGAATGTCGAATAGCGCTGCCCCTTCACCTGGCAGGCAGGGCCGGCTCATCGTCCTCTCCGGACCGAGCGGCAGCGGAAAGACCACGCTTATTCGCGAAGCCCTGGCACCCGGCGATCTCCACATCCGCCTGGCCACTTCCGCCACCACCCGACCGCCCCGGCACAACGAAGTCGATGGCAAACACTACCACTTCTGGACATCAGACCGGTTCCTCGACGCCATCCACGCCGACAAGTTTCTCGAGCATGCCAAGGTCTACGGCCATCATTATGGCACCCTGCATGAAGAAGTCGATCAGTACCTCAGCCAGGGCATTAACGTCCTGCTGGAGCTGGATATCCAGGGCGGGCTACAGATCAGAGAGAAGGTCAAAGACTGTGTTCTCGTCTTTCTGCGAGCCTCTACCCCGCAGGAATACGAGCGCCGGCTGAGAGCCCGCAATACCGATAGTCAGGCTTCCCTGGAAAAGAGGCTCGAATCTGCTCTCAAAGAGATCGAGATCGGATCATCTCAGTATGACTACCAGATCATCAACGATAATCTTGATCAGGCAGTCCAGGAGTTTCGTCAGCTTATCATGAAAATCAGCCAGACGGGACAACCTCACCCTAACCCATAAGATAAGCACGTGAACTGAAGGAGATTGAAAGCAATGATCGATGAATTGAAGGAAGAAGCCATTGTTACCAAGGTCGGAGGACGTTTCAAGCTCTCGACCCTGATACAAAAGAGGCTGACCATGCTTACGCAGCGCTCGGCCGCTGGTCGAAGTACGAGGTGGCGACCGCATGCAGATCGTTATCCAGGAGATTCTTCAGGAAAAGATCTTCCTCGATAACACTGGAAACCTCAAGACCGGCAACGACGAGGTCGATCTTTCTCTGGCTGCTACGACCGACGGCCTTGATGATTAGTGCATGACTCAACTACCAACCACAACCGCCGAGTCTGGCTCGGCGGTTGTCGTTTTGTTAACCTTCAACTCTTGCGATGAATGATGCGTCTGGTCATCTCATCCAGGGTCTGTCTGGCCTCGGAAGCCGGCAGCGCTTTCAGCAGTTCACGGGCTTCTTTGACGTATCGCTCCGCTTCATGGTGCGCGTAAGAGATGGCATGGCTCTCCGCCAGCAGCGTTCTCAGCCTCAGCATGCCGGCGTCATTCGGCGATTCGAGAATATCTCTCGCCTCAAGGCTGCGGGCAGAACCCTGCTGTAACAGGTGAATCAAAGGCAGGGTCAGCTTCTTCTGCAGCACATCGGTGCCAAGCGACTTGCCCGCTTCCTGCTCGGTGCCCACTAAATCCAACACATCGTCGGCGACCTGGAATGCGATGCCCAGCAAGTTGCCGAACCTGGTCATCACCTCCACTTGCGATGCTGTCGCCCCCGCATAGTGCGCTCCAAGTTGGCAACAACAGGCAGTCAGCGCCGCTGTCTTGCCTTCGATGATCGCGTAATAGTCTGCCTCGGTCAGTTGCAAGTTTCCCTGTTCGCCGATCTGCCGCAATTCTCCTTCGCAGACTTTGTTGGTAGCCTCGCCGATGATTTGGCAGGCCAGAGCGCTGCCGGTCTTGCTGGCCAGGTGGAAGGCATGGGTGAAGAGCATGTCTCCCAGAAGAACGCTGCTGGCATTCCCCCAGCGGGCATTGATAGTAGCCACATGCCGGCGAACGTCGGCCGAATCCAGAACGTCATCATGCACCAGTGTGGCGGTATGAATCATCTCCACCACAGCAGCCAGCATCGGATGCTCAGACTGGATCGTTCCTGATGCTTTGGCCGTCAGCAGAAGCAGCGTCGGTCGCAACCTCTTGCCTCGATAGTGTGCCAGATGAGCAATCAGATCACGAACATACGGGGCCCTGGTATCCAGTTCGCTTTCGAATATCTTCTCGGCCTGAGCCAGCTCATGGGTGATCTGTTGATACAAGAAGTTCTCCGATTGCCCGGAAGCGCCTCCTCCCGGCATGGCAACAACACGCACCAGTGCTTCTTGAGCTGTGGCCGAGGGCATTCCTAGACCTTTCTTCAAATTCGCAACTTTCAGATTACATTGAAACTTTATAGTCCGTTGAACGTACTGTCAATGACAACTTCCTGTTCTCATGCCTTCTGTCAATCCCACCGACGGATAACAAAGGGAAACTGCCCCTCTTGGGCTTTAGCTAACTCAATGAGTAGCTTTGATAACCGCGCTGCCATCACCGCCATCAACCTGGCCCCCTTCTCAGCCGTGGCCGCATGCGGGTCGCCATCGCCGGTGTCAGCCGTTAGCGTCTGCCAGTCTCGGGGGAACCATGTCCCCGGCGTCGAGGACAGCACCGGCAACTGGCTCGGCGTTGTCGCCCCGGGACCCGCTTGTTCCAGAGGTGTTACCCACTCCGGCTTCAGAAGCAGAAGCAGAGACGTCTCAAATTCATCAGCATGCCCGGTGCGTGGATCATTCAGTATCGCTTTCAACTGCTCCGCGGCTAACTGATAGCCATTCACCTGCACGATGAAGATGGGCAGATCAAGCATCACGTCACGGATGATCGCTTTGAAATCGTTGCCGCCATGAAAGTTGAGGAGCACCAGGCGATTGATTCCCTGTTTGACAAGACTATCAGCCACGTCGAAGAGCACTGATTGTTGCGTACTCGTCCGCATGGTGATGGTTGCCACCTGCGTTAGCTGAGTGTTGTTATTGCCGAACGGCACCGTGGGCAGCACCATGCATCGAGCATTCGCCTCGGCAGCCAGCCCCGCCGCAGCTTCGGCCAACGCGGTCGCCTCGATATTGTCGGTGCCATGGGGCAGATGCCAGTTATGCGCCTCGGTCGCGCCCCACGGAAGGATGGCGACGACAGGTTTCCAGTCGAGCGCCTGCCGATAGGTGGCTTCGTGCAAAATAAAGGGGCGAGCAGTGTGTTGTGCCATCGTTTCTCTCGTCTCTTGCCTCGCTGGTTCTTCTCCAGTGTAGCAACAACGAGAGTAAGCTCTTACCCAAATCGCCCGGTAATGTAATCGTTGGTATCTGCCACCAGCGGCGTTGTGAAAATACGGCTGGTGACGCCATACTCAATGACCCGGCCCAGATACATGAAGGCGGTGTAGTCACTAGTCCGGGCAGCCTGCTGCATATTGTGCGTCACAATCAAAATGGTGTAATGGCCGCGAAGCTGATGCATCAGGTCTTCAATCTTGATCGTGGCGATGGGATCGAGCGCTGAACATGGCTCATCCAGGAGCAGCACTTCAGGATCAGCGGCGATAGCTCGGGCTATGCACAGTCGCTGCTGTTGCCCGCCTGAGAGGGCCAGACCGCTTTCATGCAGGCGATCTTTCACTTCATCCCATAAGGCAGCCCCGCGCAGACTCTTTTCGCAGACCTCGTTCAGAATCTTCTTGTTTCGCTCGCCGTCGATTCGAAGCGGATAAACCACGTTCTCAAAGATGCTCATGGGAAACGGGTTAGGCTTCTGAAACACCATGCCCATCCGTTTTCTCAGTTCAATGACATCGACCGAGCGGTGAAACACCGAGTCGCCGTTCAGACGCATATCACCCTGAATGCGGACATTGGGGATCAGGTCATTCAGGCGGTTCACTGACCTCAGCAGCGTCGATTTGCCGCAACCCGATGGACCGATCAACGCCGTGATCTTCCCACGTGGCACGTTGAGTGAAATGTCGTAGAGGGCCCGCTTCTCGCCATAGAACAGATTGAACTTATCGACCTGTAAGACAATGTCTTCCCGCTGCAATTCAGGATGTACTGTCGTCTCGATCGATTCGCCGTTGACGATGGCCTGAATGCGCCCGGAGACGAGCTTGGTGCCCGAAGTAGGCGCTTTCACGGTACCGGGCTGAACCGTGGCAGGCGCTTTGCTCGTGACTGGTGCTACGCTGGCAGGCATGCGATATTCCTTTAGAACTGACTGACCAGGTACTTGCGACGAAGGCGATTGCGTAACCACATGGCCGCAAGGTTCATCACTCCGATCAGCATGATCAGCAGCAGCGTGATGGTGAACACTATTGGCTTGGCAGCTTCGCTATCGGGGCTTTGAAATCCGACTCCATAGATTTGCACACCCAGGTGCATGAAGCTGTGATTCACGCCGAACGGAAAAGTCGAGTCGATTGGCAATGCTGGAGCTTCGACCATCGCTCCTACCAGCATCAAAGGAGCTACCTCGCCCGCTCCGCGAGCCATCGCCAGAATCATTCCAGTCAGGATACCAGGCATGGCCCGCGGCAGCACTATCCGCCAGATCGTTTGCCATTTACTTGCCCCGCAGCCATACGAACCTTCCCGCATCGACCGTGGCACCGCTGCCAGCGCTTCTTCTGTTGCAACAATGACCACTGGCACTGTCAGAAGAGCCAATGTCAAGGAGGCCCACATTAGACCTCCTTTGCCAAACATCGGGCCCATTACTCGACTCGCCGGGTAAAAGAGCTGATCAATGGAGCCGCCCAGCAAATAGCAGAAGAATCCAAGCCCAAAGACTCCAAAGACAATGCTGGGGACGCCTGCCAGATTGTTGACTGCGATGCGGATGGTGCTGACCAATGGCCCCGGCTTGGCGTACTCTCGCAGGTAAAGGGCCGCCAACACACCAAAAGGGACGACAAATAACGTCATGATCAATGTCATCGCCAAGGTACCAAAGATACATGGGAAGACACCACCTTCGGTGTTTGAATTGCGTGGGTCATCGCTGATAAATTCCCACCAGCGACTGAAGTAAACGGATAGCTTTTGAAGTACGCCAAGCTGGTTGACAGGCACTGCTCTTACGATCAGACTGAGATTGATGTCTTTCGACTTTCCATCGAATGTTTTGAACCGCAGGACATATCGACCGGCTTTCTCACTTATTTCAGCTATCTGTTTGTTGACATTGTCTCGCTCCACTTTCAAGAAAGCGTTTACCTCTTGCTCATTTCGTAATGCTTCCTGATGTTGCTGAGACCCCTTTCCATATCTAAGTTCTTGTTCCACTTTCATTATTTCAGCGTCTTTACTGAGCTTACTTGAATGGTCGTTCTCACGCCCTTGCATCTGCTTTGATTCTCTGACCAGGCTGCTTATCTCGCCGGCATGCTTCTCGAAAGCTTCCCAGGCAGCAGCAGGTGTGTCAGCCGTGATTTTGCCGTCAGTAAGGAACCCCTCCAGTATGCCGAAGAATCTGCCATCGTTACCAAGACGTTCCACCACCATAGCCCATTCAGGGTATTCCTCGCTCTGAACTTCGTAGCCGCTCACCCAGACATGGTGCGTTTGGGTCAGTTCAAAGTTGCCGATCTTGATCAGTTGCCGTTCGACGGTCCCTTTTCGATCTGTAATATATTTCCGAGCCGCTTCTTGTAGTGCGGTCGGTAGTTTGTTGACATGGCTTTCTTCCGGGCGATACTCTTCCGTACGAACCACATCCCCCATGTACTTGGCGCCGGCAAAAGTGGTAATGCCCACTACCTTGCTGGGCCAGAATGTCGGGATGCCGAACCGCAGAATGAGAAACAGTAATCCGACGATCATCACCAGACAGATGATCAACGTGCCGCCAAAGAGCCAGACCCAGGGCTGCCCATAAGCCAACTGCGAAGTACGCAGCTTCTCCACACGACGGCTCGATACTGAGGACAGGATCGGCATCGTCGAAGAACTTTCATTGACTGGGCGTTTCGTCGTGCTCATAGCTCGAAAGCCCTCTTACGGAAGCGTTGCCGCATCGACTCAGCAAAGGTGTTGAGAGCGAAGGTAAAGGCGAACAAAGTCAATGCAGCCAGGAACAAGGTTCGATAGTGGGTGCTCCCCTGCACCGCTTCAGGCAATTCGACAGCGATGTTGGCCGAGAGCGTTCGGAAGCCGTTGAAGATGTTCATATCGAGCACCGGGACATTGCCCGCTGCCATCAGCACGATCATCGTTTCCCCTACCGCTCTTCCTAATCCTACCATCACTGCTGAAAAGATGCCGCTCATGGCAGTGGGTAGCACAATGCGGGAAGCCGTCTGCCAGGTCGTCGCCCCGCAGCCCAGCGAGGCTGAACGCAGGTGATCAGGAACCGAACTGAGGGCATCCTCAGCGAGAGTGTAGATGATCGGAATGATGGCAAAGCCCATCATCATGCCGACGACCAGGGCATTGCGCTGATCGTAGACGCCAAAGAAGCTGCTGCGTGGGTCGAATCCGAACCAGGCGAGTAAGTGTGCTCCCAACAAGGCGAGAGCAAAGGTGAGACAGATTCCCAAAATGCACTTGAGCAGGTTCAGGATCGCTTCCCGTGACACGCTCACCTTACGAGACATGGTGCGTATCCAGGGGTTTATCACGTTGGAGATCAACAGCAGCGTGGCAATTCCACCCAGAGGAAGCAACAGTATCACCCACCCGCCGGCGCTGTTCGTTCCCGGGGGCCTGCCCAGCCATTGTTTGAAATCACCATCGAAGAGAAATTGCTCCATCGGCCCAGCCAGCCACACTGCCAGGAGGATCATACAGGGAAGTACCGTGATGATAAAAAGGAACCGGAAGCCTTGCAGCATCCGTATCCACTTCGCCGGAAGCATGTGCCACAGGAACCCTGCCAGTACAAATCCGAGCGGAACGAAGGCAAAACCGAGCACGATGGTCATCAAACTGTTACTGACAAACGGTGCTATCACTAGTGCAGCGAGAAAGCCGAGCACGACGCTCGGCAAGCTCGCCATCACTTCTATGGTCGGCTTGATGAAGCTTCGCACCTTGGGATGCAAGAACTCCCTCGTGTAGACAGCCGCACACAAAGCCAACGGTACGCCTATGAGCAGCGAATAGAATGTTGCTTTGAGGGTACCAAAGACCAAAGGCCATAGACCGAACTTCGATTCAAAGGCATCATCACCGCTAGAGGACTGCCAGACATGAGCCGGGCCGGGATAGCCTTCATACCAGATGGGACGAATCAAGGAGACGAGTGACACTTCCGGGTGGCCCGCCTGTAGGCTCCATGAAGCGATGCCCTCTTTACTCCAGGCATAGAGTCCATCTTCCTTCGGGGCGAGGATGAGTTGCTCAGCCACGCCCTTGTCAGGCAACTGCACCGTCGCCATCGGTCGTTCATTGGTCATGTTGAACAGATGACTGCTGCCATCAGCGTAACTCACCGCCAGCATGCGTGAGCGGGAAGACGTGGCTATGGAAGTCACTTTGGAGTTGATCTGTGGTAGTTCATGCGCTGCAACGAGTCGATTTTCATCGCTTCCGTCGGTCAGAGCCTTTCGTGTCTCGCCCGGCTTGAGGGGAGGAGGTGTTTTCTGAACACGGAACCAGCCACGAACACGACCTGAACTATCCCCGGTGACCAGCGTCGTTTTGCAAATCATGAATTGTAAGGCCGTCAGTTCAGCACGCCTTCGGTCAGCTTGATCTCTTCCACAATGCGAGGCGACTTGATTGATCGGGCATCGACACGTTGGAGTGCGCCATCATTCCAGATGAGATAGACGTTGTCACCCACACCATTGATGAGGACGTGTTCGGGCAAACGATTGCCTTCCCGTGGTGTCACCATCATCTCGCCGCCGCTCAGTTCCCTTTTGACTTTGCCGGTGATGAGGTTCTTGGTTTCGGTCACTTCGCTGATGCGCAGCTTACCGTCAGCAGTGAGTGAAGCCAGGATCGGCCCCGTGGGACGGATAGAAAGATCGACTGCCCGCACCGACTGGCCTGTCGCCAAGGCTACTGGGGCATCGAACGCCGCCTTGGCCACATGATGGCTGAGGGTGCCGTTCTCATGCCGGTGAGCCATCCCGCCGTTGTGCTTGATCGAGGAATTGTTGACCAGAGCCTTGAGTTCCGGGGTAGCCTTGCTGTCGTCCAGCAACTCAGCAATGGTCGAGATCTTTCCCAGCCGAATGGTGCCATCAGCGAAGCCAACCAGGAACTGGTCATGTCTGCTGGGATGGCTGACCGCCGTCAGCGCCGGCCCGACGAAGAGTGGCTGAGTGAGAATGACTTCGCCAGTATCCAGCCGGAAGGTGTTGAACGAACCATCCGCCAGCACCGCCCAGCCGAGAATCTGATCGCTATCCACACCCATGATAAGGGGCTTGCCCGGCCACGTCAGTCGTTGCTGCCCACGAGACTCAGTCTTGGCACCGGTGAATAACGGAATAGTGACCCAGACCAGGAAGATGCAGACCAGGGCCACAGCGATGATGGTGCCGATGCCGCCGAGGGTGATTAGCAGACGGGAGACAATCTCCCCCAGGCGCACCGACAGCCTCGTCTTGCGCTGCCTTTTGTACCCTGAAAATGTCGGAGCCAACGATTCCATCAATGATCTCAGAGGCAGCAAGGAAGGAACTGCTGCCAACTACAAAACACCTCTGCTATTATCAGGAACCTTGTGAGGGAATCAGGTGAAGAATTGTGAAGATTTAGCTAAGATCGCCTTCAAGAAAGGGCTAATTCACGCAATAGTGCAAGGTTTACTGCATCCCATTCCTTCCCTTCAGGGCCTATGCCTTTAGGTGTTTCCAAGATCATAGGCAGATCTTTAAGGCGTTGATCGCTGACGATATTCTTCAGACCTTCTATCCCAATTGACCCGGTACCCAGATGAGCATGACGATCCACCCGGCAGCCTAAGCCTTTGACGCTGTCGTTGACATGCAGCATCGCCAACCGATCCAGGCCGATTTCCTCATCGAACTCCTTCATCGTCGCCTGATAGTCGCTGATGGGCGATAGTGCGTACCCCGCTGCAAAGACATGGCAGGTATCGAGACAGATGCCCACCTTCTTGCCCTTCTTAGCCCGTTGAAGGATGGTGCCCAATTGCTTGAAAGCATGACCGATACTTTTGCCCTGTCCCGCTGTCGTTTCGAGGAGCAACTTCGTTTTCAACTTGGGCAGAGCCAGCATCACTGCATCAACTGCCTGCGAGACACGCAGCAATGCATGCTCTTCATCAGCATCGCTGGCCGTGCCAGGGTGAACGACCACCGCATTCAGCCCCAGTTGATCCGCCCGCACCAGTTCATCAATGATGGCTGCCAGCGACTGGTTCAACAGCACATCATTCTTGGTCGCCATGTTGATGAGGTAGGAAGCATGGGCGACGGTATATTGCACCCCCAGTTGCTTCCAGACCCGAGTAAACTCCTTGATCACTTCATCCTGCAAAGGGGCAGCCTTCCACTGCTTATTATTCTTGGAGAATAATTGGCAAGCCTCCATGCCGAACAGCGCCGCAGCATGCAGAGCCTGGTCCGGCCCACCCGCCGCTGACATGTGCGCCCCGAAGAGTGGCATCGTGTAAGGTCTCACAAGAATAGTAGGTCTGAGTGTTCTATCAACTTGTGGAGATAGCTACCTCCTATCTCCTCATCTTCAATTGTTGAAATTGAACCGCCGACTGCTGGCATCAGTTCCTCACATCAGTTATGATGCCAACTGAACTCAACCCGCCTTTTGGATACTTTCCATGCACACCACCCGTCGCCAGATGTTGACCACCGCCGGCACCATGGCCCTCCTCCCCGCCTTCTCATCTCCCCTGGCTGCCGGTTCGCAGGAGAACAAACCCAAGAACCATATCAAGCAATCGATCTGTCGATGGTGTTATGGCAAGATCACGCTGGACAAACTCTGTGAAACAGCGCTCACTATCGGCTACAAATCAATCGAATTGCTCTCACCCAAAGAAATCCTCGAAGTGAAGAAGCATGGGCTGACCTGTGCCGTCGTTGGCGGAGCAGACATTACCAATGGCCTCAACCGTGTCGAGAACCACGCCAAGATCCTGAAGGAACTGCGTGAGCGCATCGAGTTCGCCGCTGCTGAGAACATCCCCACCGTCATCTGCATGTCGGGCAACCGCACCATCAAGGGCGTCACCGTCAGCGACGAAGAAGGCCTAGCCACCTGTGCCAAAGGGCTCAAGCAGATCATGGGCTTCGCCGAAGAGAAAAAGGTCACCCTCATCATGGAAGGGCTCAACAGCAAGCACAACCATAAGGACTACATGTACGACAAGACCGAATGGGGCGTGAACCTTTGCAAGGCGGTCGGCTCCTCCCGTTTCAAGCTGCTCTACGACATCTACCACATGCAGATCATGGAAGGCGACGTGATCTACACCATGAAGAAATACAAGGACTACATCGGCCACTACCACACCGGGGGCGTCCCCGGCCGGGCGGAGATCGACGAATCACAAGAACTCTACTACCCCGCCATCATCAAAGCCATCCTCAACACCGGCTACGAAGGCTACCTCGGCCAGGAGTTCATCCCACGAAGGGATGCGATACAATCACTGGCACAGGGGTTCAAGATTTGTGATGTGTGATGCGGAAGGAGCCAGAATATCATCAAAGAAGCCCGAACTCTATTGTCGATAATCATGTCATAGAAATATTCTGGCTTCTAACTACTGGCTTCTGGCTCCTAAAACGATTGACATGACCGTGTCCGATGGTTATGGTGGAATTCAGTTGGGTCGCACGGACGTCGTGCGATTGACTAGAGCCCGCAGGTGCAGGACTGGTACTTGCACTGCGCGGGGAGGCCTAGTCCGAAAAGGAGGTGACTCTTGAGTACTGGTAACCAGAGGCGGTAAGCCTGAGGAAACCGACGGGTTGCCTTCGGCAAACCGCAAAAACGTAGAGGGTCCAGGTGCGTATCTACACCTGGGCCCTTTTCCGTTTCTCTAGCTGACAGCTAACAGCCGACAGCGAACAGCCAAACAAGCCTCTCTCAACTCTCCATTCCCAACTCTTCTCTCATTTCTCTTACAATATCCTCATGCTACCTCTCGATAGAAACTGTGACATCTGCATCGTAGGCGGCGGCGTCATCGGCCTCACTTTGGCCTATCTCCTCGCCAAGGAAATGGTCAGCGTCACCCTCATCGATAAAAGCGATCTCGGCCAGGAAGCTTCGTGGGCCGGGGCGGGGATTCTGCCAGCTGGCAACCCAGCCAAGGCCCGGTCGCCCATCGGCAAATGGCGGGCACAGGCGGTCTCCTTCTTCCCCCACTTCTCAGCTGAACTCAAATCGCTCACCGGTATCGACAACGGCTACTGGCAATGTGGCGGCCTCGAACTGCGTGCCTCAGCCAGCCAACTCGAAGAACATCGTCTGCTGAACCTGGCCAAGGTGGAACGTGGCGAGGGGTTGATGTGCGAAATTGTAGATGCCAAGAAGCTGCATCAGCTGGAACCGAAACTATCGCCTGCGCTACCTGGCGGCGTCTACTTCCCTGGCATCGCTCAAATCCGTAATCCCTGGCATTTGAAGGCCCTCATCGAAGCTTGTCGGATAAAAGGAGTCAATCTCCTTCCACATTCCCCTTGCGACTCAATCGAACGGCTCGGCGAACGAATCACTGGTATTCGCACCCCGTCTGGCACAATCCGGTCGGAGAAGTTCGTCATCGCCGCAGGCACCTGGACGACCGGCCTGCTCGCGGAACTCGGCTGGCAACCTGCGATGAAACCCATCAAGGGACAGATTGTGCTCTTGCATCCTGAACAACAAACACTGAAGCACATCCTCCTCGTCAGCCATCAATACCTGGTGCCCCGTCAGGATGGCCGCATCCTCATCGGCTCCACCGAAGAAGACGTGGGTTTCGACAAGAACACTACGGAAGAGGCTTCGACCAAGCTTCGTTCCTTCGGAGCACGCTTGATGCCCAGCCTCGCTGACGCTCCCATCGAAAAGCAATGGTCCGGCCTGCGCCCTGGCAGCTCCGATGGCCGCCCCTTCCTCGGCCTCGTCCCTAACTACCAGAACCTCTTCGTCGCCGCCGGCCACTTCCGGGCGGGGCTGCAACATTCGATCATGACTGGCATCGTCATGCGAGATGTGTTATTGAATCAAGCCAACAACATTGACATCTCGCCGTTCAAACCTGATCGCACCATTACCAAGCCCATTCCCTGGATTGCCCACGCCCAATGAGTTCCGCTAACCTCATTCACATAGCCAGGCAACTGGCGGCGGACCTCACTTGGCTCGAAGGGTATGCCGGCGAACGGGCTGAACTTCAATCGGCAGTCGTTCCCTTACGGCTCTCCGCAGCGCTGCTTCGTAATCAGGTAGCTCCCTATCTGGAAAAGAGACCCAGCCAACCGCTCTACGTAGCAGTCGTCGGCGGCGCAGGCACGGGCAAAAGCACGCTCGTCAACTTCCTTATCGGTCGATCCGCCGCCGAGACCAATCCCCAGGCAGGTTTCACTCGCCATCCGGTCGCCTTCGTTGCGGTTGGCAGTCCGTTCATCGAACAACTCAACGATGGCATCCTCGGCCCACTGAAGTCCATCCCCGGCCCCTGCCCTTCGGATCGTGACGAAGATGTGTTCCAGATTCGACAAGTCGCCCTCATTTCAGAAGGCGAGAATGAACCGCTGCGACAGGCTGTCATCTGGGACTGCCCCGACATGACGACCTGGAAAGCCAACCGCTATCAAACCCGACTGGTCGAAACCATCGGCCTGGCTGATCTCATTCTCTACGTCGCTTCCGATGAGCGCTACAACGATGCCTGGCCGACACAGTACCTGCAGTACATCCTGCAGGCGGGAAAGCCGGTGGTCGCCTGCCTGACGAAGATGCAGCCAAGCCAAGTCGAACCGATGCTCAAGCACTTCCGGGAGTCAGTGATCGCCCGCATCCCCGAATGTGCCGGAGTTTCTGCCACCGTAGCTTTGCCGTCACTCTCCGCTGCGGAACAAGCTGATCCCGCCGGCGTTGGTGCTCCGATTCGCAAGGGCCTGCTCGAACCGGTCAACTGGTGGCTCAAGCAACCACAAAAGACTCGCCACGACAGCGTCCTTCGGGCCGCCCGCTTCCTCGAACAATTCCAGCAAACGCTTCTGGCCCCGGCTCGGCACGACCTGGCTGCGGTGACGATGTGGGAATCGTGGGTACACTCAGGCAGGCACACCTTCGTCCATCGCTACCAGAACGAATATCTCACCGGCGAATCGTTCCCTCACTTCAACGCCGCCATGCTACGGCTGATGGAGTTGCTCGAACTCCCCGGCGTCGGGCAGTATGTCAGCAAGGCAATGCACCTGCTGCGAAGCCCTTACCGCTGGGTGAAGTCGTGGTTCAACAAGCCGAACAGCAAGGACATGCCCGAAGCCCAGGTGCTTCAGGCCGGCTTCCAGGGCTGGCTCGATCATCTTCGTCAGCAGGTGCTTCAGCAGGATGAACAACATCCTGTCTGGAAGGCGCTTCGCTCCGCCTTTCACGACCAACGGGATCGACAGTTACACGAACAATTCCAAGCCCGTATCACCGAGTTCATGCAGCAACAGGCACTATCAACAGAAACGACCGCCCGGGCCATCTATCAGGAACTGGAGAAGAACCCCACTGCCCTGAACACCCTTCGTGGCATCAAGTTCAGCATCGAAGCTGCCAGCCTGACCGGCGTCGTCATCACAGCAGGTACTCATCTCTTCCTCGATGCTCTGCTGATACCCCTCGTCGCTTCGCTGACACAAGGCTTGACCGAAGCGATGGGCAAGACCTACGTCGATACCCAGCGGGAGAAGGCCCGCACCAGCCAGTTGAAACTCTTCGAAGAGAAGCTGGCCATGCCGCTTGCCCATGAACTCAATCAATGGCCCGGTAGCCTGATCCCTAATCTCCCCAAGCTGCGCGATATCGTCGACCGGCTGCCCAAGGACCTTGCTGCCCTCAAATCGGCTGTCGAAAGCACATCCATGGAGGGCACATGAGTCAGGCCCCCTTCGATGCAGTCGCCCAGCACTTGTGTGAACTCGAAAGCCAGCTTCGGCCCTGGTCGCAACGACCCCATCGCTGGCCGATGCGCCCCGAGCAATTGGAGCAGTTCACGAAACATGCCGACGATCTGCTGAGGCAAGCCAAAGAACTCACCGCCCAGCGGCCCGCCCTGGTTGTCATCCTCATGGGCGGCACCGGCGTCGGCAAATCTTCGCTGCTCAATGCTCTCGCCCAAGGCACCATCGCCGAAGCAGCCTTCACTCGACCGACGACTCGTGAACCGATCGTCTATCTCCACGAAGCCTTTGATGTTCAACGACTCGACCCTGCCCTGCAACAATGCCGCCTGATTCGTCATCGACAACCGGGGCTTGAGTACAAGATACTCGTCGATACTCCTGATCTCGATAGCAACGAGACGATCCACCGTGACCGTCTCGAAGCGGTGCTCCCTGCTGCCGATATAGTGCTCTATGTCGGCTCACAGGAAAAGTACCACGATCAGGCCGGCTGGGAACTGTTCCACAAGCACAAGGAACGCCGGGCCTTCGCCTTCGTCCTGAACAAGTGGGATCGTTGTCAGGCTGCCCATGCCACCGGCGTACGCCCCGATGATGATCTGCTGCGAGATCTGAAAGCGGAAGGTTTCACCGATCCCCTCCTCTTCCGCACCTGTGCCCATGCCTGGATACATCGAGACGCTGCCACCATCGCTCAGTTGCCTGAAGGTGAGCAGTTCCCCGCCCTGGAATCGTGGCTCCATCAGGGCCTGACGAAGCGGGAGATCGAGGCGATCCGTACCAAGGGCATCGGCCAACTGCTGCATCAACTGCAAACGCTGCTGCAAACCGTACAGCCACCCGATGTGCAGGCTGCTGCCAAGAAGACCGAAGCAGTCTGGAAGATCACCGTTCAGAACGAGATCAATACCCAGATCGATACCCTGCTGGCCAGCGTTGCCCCGCATCAGAAGACGCTCCAGCGCCGCTTTGCCAACAATCTCAGCCATCCCTTTCGTGGCGTCATGGGTTGGTACGCCCGCATCCTCGACTTCGGCAGGCATGGCTGGCTCAGTTCTAAGCTGCCACAATTGAAATCGACCACTCCCGTGGAGACTGATCTTCAACCGAGTGATCTGCAAGGCTTCGCTCGCTCCTGCACCCATGAAGCCTATCAACGAAGGCTAGCTGCCCGCATCGAATCGCTTGCTGATCGGCTCGTCGCTAATGCCGACGATGCCGGTCTGCCTACGTATCGACTTACGGAAGATATCCGGGCACAACTGAAGAGCATCACCGAAGCGACCTACGTCGACGCCCTCTCCCGAGCCCTGGCCCATGCCGAGCAGTCGCTGGCAGGCCCCGCCTCCTGGCGGCAGCGCTACGCCAAGCTCTGGGTCACTCTGGGTTACATCATCCCCTACGGCGTCCTGCTCCTCGTCTTCATATGGCAACTCTACGCCAAATTCGCAGGCACGATGTTCGTGGCCATCACCGATCTGCTGCTGCTTCCCCCGCTGGCAGCACTCCTGGCCATGACGCTGCTCTACATTCTGTATCGTGCCACCGTGCCGGTTACCTGGGGCAAGTTATCCCCAGTCTGTCAGCAACAACTGGCCTCCGAACTGCACACCCGGTTCCAGACGGCCCTGCAAGCTTTGCCCCAGCAACAGGCCACCCTACTGGCCGACGAACGGCGGATCGTCACCCAACTTCTGGAACGAACCGCCGAGTGTTCCCGCTCGATACAGCAACATGAAGAACTATCTCAAGTAGCCATCTTGTATGCGCGATAGAATATCTTGACACAAGGACTGAGGAACATCACGCACCATGGCCAAGGACTATTACGACTCTCTCGGCGTCAGCCGTTCTGCTTCCGAGAGCGATATCAAGTCAGCGTACCGCAAGCTTGCCCGGCAATATCACCCTGATCGCAATCCCGGCGATAAGGCTGCGGCGGAGCGGTTCAAGGAAATCCAGCAAGCCTACGACGTGATCGGCGACAAGAAGAAGAAGGAACAGTACGATCAGTTCGGCCCCGGCTTCGAGCAGATGGGAGCAGGTGGCGGTGGTGGTTTCCACGGTGGCGGCTTCCCTGGCGGCGTCAGTATGGCACCAGCGGCGGAGGTGGCTATCAGAATATCGATCCTGCCGCCTTCCAGTCGATCTTCGAGCAGATGATGGGCGGTGCCAGCGGCGGCGGCTTTCCCGGCGACTTTGGCACCACCGGCCCCAGCACCGGTCGCAAGGGACGCGGCCGCAAGAAAGCTCCGCAGGATGTCGAAACAGAAATCGAAGTTGACTTCCTCACCGCCGCCAAGGGTGGCACTGTCGATCTGGGGAAGATCAAGCTCGATATCCCCGCAGGCTTTCCGGATGGCAAGAAACTCCGCGTCCGTGGTCAGGGCGAGAACGGCGGCGACCTCTATGTCGTTGTCCACATCCGGCCCCATGCTTACTTCAAACGGGATGGCCAGAACATCATTCTCGATGTACCGCTCACCGTCAGCGAAGCAGGCCTGGGTTGTAAGGTCGATGTGCCAACTCTCGAAGGCACCGTCACCATTACCGTCCCGGCAGGCACCTCCAGCGGTCAACGGCTGCGTGTCCGTGGCATGGGGCTGCCCGCCTCCGGCTCCACCACCAAGGGTGATCAATACTGTGAGATGAAGATCGTCATCCCCAAGACGATCAGCCCCAAGGCCAAACAACTTCTGGAAGAGTTCGCCAAGCTGGAACCACAAGAGCCACGTTCCCAGCTAGGCTGGAAGACTTAGCATCATGGCTGATCAGAGCTATCGACCCCATGAACGGCTGCGTACCAAGGCGGAGTACGAACGAGTGCTTACCCGCAAGTGCAACGCCCGGGGCAGACACCTGATTGTCTATGGCTGCGAGAATGAAGTCGGCCATCCCCGGCTGGGCCGAGTGGTCGGCAAACGCTGGGGCAACGCTGTCGCCCGCAATCGCTACCGTCGCTGGTTACGGGAAGCCTTTCGACGAACGAAGTCAGCGATGCCGACTATTGATATTGTGGTGATGATTGTGCAAAAGCACGGGATGAACTACGCAGCCATCGAAACAGAATTGGCACCGTTGGCTCGGCAGGCACAGCAGAAACTACGATTCAAATCGACACACTAAGCTTTTTGAAGCAGCAACAATTCCAGATAAGATCGCCGTTCCTCTCCCCTCAACCCCATCGATTCCGCCAGGGAGTTCAAACAGAAGAGCGCTTCAGACTGATCACCCTCGGGTACCTTCAATTCCAGCTCTATATACGTTCCTAAGCCCTGCACTTCATCCCACGATATTTCAATATCCTTCTGAGCAAAATGGTGATAGAAAGTGCGTTCCTTGTTCACCTCGATGGAGGGCTGATATCGCAAATCCATTAATATCTGGTGCATCATCTTGGCCGAGCCTTCGTTCAGTTGTACTTCATGCTCTGTGCGAACCTTGCCCTTGGTGCCTTGCTTGGGGCCCTTGTAGGTCAATAGCGATTCCTCGCCTACCTGGCGAATCCGCAGGGCTTCGTCACTTTGAGCGAAATCACGATCCGGAGCGTTGTAATAACGGTCGCTTTCGAAGTGCTTCTCACCCGGCAGAAACCCCATCATATTCAGTTGCTCCTGAATACGTTCCGGCATTGTCACTTTGAACTTCATCTCCACTTCAAGCATGATGCTCCACCGTCCGTTCTCCTAAAATACCCGCCAAACCTTCCCGCCCCAGTTGCAGCACTTTCGGCCCGATACGCAGTTCGTAGATATCATCGAGTGGCTGATGTCCCACAATCAAGGCAGTCGCTCCGGGCAGCAGCCCCAGTTCCTGCCAACGTCTTAGCCGGTCCGGCTGCTCATCAGGCACTTCACGAATAATGATCTGCTTGCCGGTCTGAAAGGAAGTCAATGGCTGTAGCGATCTTTTAGTCAGCACGCCATCCCGGTTTGGGATCAGATGCCCATGCGGGTCTTCGAGTGGTTCACCCAGGAACTGGGCAATCGCCTGTTCGAGTCTCGGCGAGATGGCATGTTCCAGCGCTTCCGCCTCGGCATCGATCTCGCTCCAATCGATCTTGAGCACCTTGTGGAGAAATAGTTCCACCAGTCGATGCCGGCGAACGACCCGCCGGGCCTCTCGCAAACCGATTTCTGTCAGCCTCGCTCCTTTGCCCGATTCATATTGGATGAAGCCCAGTTCAGCCAACCGCTTGAGCATACCGGTAACCGAGGGGGCGCGCACATTGAGCCGGGCAGCGATTTCGACGGGCGAGACCAGTTGATCCGCTCCGCCAAGCCGATGCAGGGCTTTCAAATAGTCCTGCACAGCAGAAGACAGAGGTGACGAGGCTTCCTCCATGATGCTTCCGTTGGTTAAAGAGAAGTACTCATCCTTCCAACAATTCGCTCGTCAGGGTATTATATCCCTTGACCTAGCGTTCATTCCAATAAATGCGCACATTCCCGGTAGCCCGGCCCACAGCGATGATATCGGGCTTGCCATCGCCATTGAGATCGGCAACGACCATGTCTTCGACAGCGACGCCACCCGGATCAAGCCGTTCGCTAATCCAGTTGCCATCAGGCTGCATCCGATAGATGCGCACCCCACACTGATCCTTGGGGCTAAGAGAATCACGCACCCCCACGATGAGTTCATCCTGCCCATCGCCATCGAGATCAGCCCAGGCAAGAGCGTGGCCCCATTTGAGGTCTCTGTCGATAACGGTGCGCTTCCATGGTTTATTCAAGTCTGTGGGATCAGTCCGATAGATGACGACCTGGTTACCATGCCAGGGTTCGATGGTGGCGATGATGGGTTGCTTGTCTTTCAGACGGCCCAGCTTCACTTCACTGGCACCACGGTTCTTGTCGGGCTGGGATTGGTCACCCTCGCTAATAAGTTTATGCCATTTATCACCGACATTATTACCTCTAGCTCTAGGAATCACCCTCATTACCCCTTCGTAACTAGCAATTAACAGGCTGGGCATGTCCCGTTCTTCAATATCCATCACATCAAAATTGTGCACGACATGGCGTGAGTCATCGACGGAATTGGATGGCCAGCGATCTTTGGCTGGCTGATTGGGGATCGTAAATGAATGAATCTCAACGCCATGCTCAGCCCAGTTCTTCTCTTGAGAAGTGTTCTTTCCCATTAGCGGGGCAACGATCAATCGCGGCGAACCCGAACGATATAGATCCACAAACCGTATCCGATGTATCGTCGGAATATCGTCCGCTATCGGATGCACCGTCCACGGCTCATCCAGCGTCTTCCCCCGCTTCAACCACTGTAGCGTCCCACCCGATTTGGTATTGAACGGCTTCCAGTCCGCAGCCAGGGCGAAGTCAATCAGCCCATCGCCATCAATATCGTGGGCAGCGATGCTGACATTATCGGGTTTGGTCTGCCCCTGAATGATCGTCCGCAGTATCCACGTCGGGTTCTCGAACCAGATCACTCGCTGGGCATCGGCCACCACGATGTCAGGCTTCTTGTCGTTGTTCACGTCGGCAATGACGACCGAGTAGCCCACCTTCAGCGTGTGATCGATTTCCTGGATGCGGAACTTCAACGGTTTCGGTGCCATTGATTCTTGCGAGGAGAGACAACAGAGCGATCCAACGATCAACGTCAACCAGGGAAGAAGATGCATGGCAGGGATGCTCAATGAGGAGTCAATTAGTCAGCCGTTGATAGAATACACACTTCTGCCCTCTTCTTCACGAGGCATGATGATGCAGCCAGCGTTTGGCCCCAGTACCCCGCTCGCCCCCGCTTTTATTCCGTCGTCGGTCTATGCCCTGCCCGACCTGGATGCACTCGAAGAGATCAGCACCGGGCAACAGGCAGGCTTCATCTACGCACGGGATAATCATCCCAATGCCGTTCAACTGGAAGCGGAACTCGCTAAGCTCGAAAACGCTGCCGGGGCCGTCGTCTGTGCCAATGGCATGGCGGCGATCGGCGTGGTAGCCATGGCTGTCCTCAATCAAGGCGGCGAGGTGCTGGCCAGCAACTACCTCTATGGCCGAACGACACAACTCTTCTTCCAGGAACTCACCCGGTTCAATGTCACCGTCACCGGCGTCGATACCGGCGATCTGGCTGCTGTCGAAGCTGCGATGCAGCACAAGCCTGGTACCGGGCCAAGATCGCTGGTCGTCGAAACGATCTCAAACCCCCTCCTTACCGTCGCCAACCTGCCTCGATTGATTGCTCTCTGCAAGCAGTATCAAGTGACACTGCTTGTGGACAACACCTTCGCCACGCCGTTGTTATGCAGACCCACGGAACTCGGCGCTGACTACGTCATCGAAAGCCTGACCAAGATCATCGGCGGACACTCGGATATCACTCTGGGTGTTGTCGTGGCCCGTGATGCGGACAAACTGGCACGCCTTCGCCAGGTCCGCAGCATCTGGGGCTGGATGGGCGATCCGTTCCCCTGCTGGCTCTCTCTGCGAGGTCTGCCCACTCTGGCACTAAGGGTGAAAGCCTCCTGCGAGAATGCCAATCGATTGGCTACCTTCCTGGCCGAGCAGCCTGGCATCAACCGTGTCATCCACCCCAGCAGGGCTGACCATCCTGATCATGCCCTGGCCAAGCAACTCTTCGCCGGGCAGTTTGGCAACATCCTGTGCATTGATCTCACGGGGGGAAGAGCAGCGGTCAATCGCTTCTTCCAGAAGGCGACTAAGCTGAAGTTCTGCCCATCATTAGGTGACTATGCGACAACTTGCAGCCACCCTGCCAGCACGTCGCACCGCTATCTGGATCCCGCCGAGCGCGAACGGCAGGGTATTACCGAAGGTTTAGTACGACTCTCCGTCGGCATTGAACCCTGGGAAGAGCTGGCTAACGAGTTTCATTCAGGCCTGGAGGCTCACTAATGGGTATTCTTCTGATCTCAACCCTGCTGGCTTTCCCCGCAGGTAAGTACAACGAAGTGCTCAACATCGGCGACAAAGCTCCCATCTGGGAAGCCATGATGGGCGTTGATGGCAAGAAGCACACGATGGACGAGTGGAAAGCCAAGCCCTACCTGGTGGTCGTCTTCACCTGCAACAGTTGCCCCTGCTCCCGCGATTACGAGGACCGCATCAAGGCTCTCAGCGACAAGTACAAGGACAAGCTGGCTGTCGTGGCCATCAATGCCAATCTGATCAAGGAAGACAACCTCGACGCCATGAAGAAGCGTGCGGATGAACGGGGCTACAACTTTACTTATTTGCAGGACGAGACGCAGAAAGTAGCGAATTCTTATGGAGCCACCTACACCCCGGAGTTCTTCCTACTCAACAGCGACCGCAAGGTCATCTATATGGGGGCGCTGGATGACAAGGACGATCCGGACAAGGTAACGACCCGATATCTCGAAGATGCCTTGACCGCAATTGAAGCTGGAAAGACCCCAGCCAAAACCGAAACGCTGGCCCGGGGCTGCATGGTACGGTACAAGAAGCGGGGGAAGTAACGCTGAATCGTTAAGCAGGAGTGATCTCTTCCTTCGACTTATCGAACTCTACGCCGGCATAGATGTCCTTCAAGGGAATTGTGACTTTCACTGATTCCAGGCTAAAGTCGCCGGCAGCATCTTTGAAGATGCGCATGTCCCAGTGGTCTTCCGACTGACGAACGAAACGCTGGATCAGCATCTTATCTTGTGACACCAGCACATATTCCTGCAATGATGCAATGTTTCTGTACTCTTCAAACTTATCACCACGATCGAAACGCTCTGTGGATTCCGACAATATCTCAAAGATCACTTGAGGATTAACAAGAGTATCAAATGCATTCTCCAGAAACTGTGGCTTCTCGCAAACGATCACCAGGTCTGGATAAAAGTAGTTACGCTGAGATGCGGTGGCTACACGCATGTCCGGTCCCATCAAGCTGCAAGAATCACTCTTGAGTTGGTGTTGCAAGAGATACGAAAGATTGTGGAAAAGCCGATTGTGGTTTCGATTCGCCCCCGCCATGGCGAACATCTCACCACGATAGAACTCACTCTTGAACGTCGCTGCACGTTCAATGGCCAGGTATTCTTCAGGAGTTAACTTTCGTATCGGCGCTGCTGACATACACATCTCCTCCCTCTTGAACTATTCCACCAAATCCCGGTCGACAAAGCAAGGTGCAGCCTGCATTCCTGCTGTCGCCCATCTCTGCCGTCACAGCCCGCACAGTTGGTACTCCTCTTGCAATAAGTGTGCTCCTTAGAACATGGGCGACCTCAAGAACCGGTGCCAAGCGGTTCGATGAAGAAACCATCAAACAACGCCCTGCGCTGATTGACGAGAAGAACGCCGACAAGCAGCACAACTGCCTGACGCGGACTGATCGGTAAGACAAGCGGGTTTGTTACTCCTGCCAAGGAAGGCAAACCAGAGAAAGCCGTCAAGTTGAGTGATTTTCTCTCATCGTCGGCAGGGAGTTTGGACGAAAAAACTAGCGAAGCGCCTACTTGCACCAGACCTGCTTCCAATAGCAGCGGTGCATGGGTGCCTCTTGAAGGATGACACTCGCCCGAAGGCTCTATCCCGCTGAGACTTCGATCAGGCTGTGCAACCCTTCAGGACGAGCGGTCTGACGTGGTTCCCGCACCAACCAGACAGGCTCGAGCAGAACCCAAGCGAACACGAGGTGTAGACAATGCGCAAGGTCTTTACCACGGGGCAAGTGGCCAAGATATGCAAGGTGGCACCACGCACCGTTTCCAAATGGTTCGACTCCGGTCGGCTCCGTGGATACCGTATTCCCGGTAGCCAGGATCGTCGCATTCCACGCGAAAACCTCATCCGGTTCCTCAAAGAGCATGGCATGCCTTTGGGTGAACTCGAAGAAGAAGGCTGGCACAAGATCCTCATCATCGGTGCTGAGAAGGCCTTCATCGACAAGATGAAGAACCACCTCACCGAAGATGAAGAGTTCAAGTTTGAAGTCGCCAACAGCGGTTTCGAAGCAGGCATCCAGGCCGAGAGCTTCCACCCTGACACGATCATTATCGATCTGGCCATGGGCCGCAGCGAAGGCATCCAGATCGCTCAGAATCTCCGTCGCAATGCAGCCTACGAAGAGACGCTCATCCTGGCTCTGGCTCTCGAAGACGAAGCCAACCCGGACAGCCTCAAGACGCAGGGCTTCAACGACGCCTTCAAGAAGCCTTTCGATGTCGCCCTGCTCGGCAAGCACATCGAAGGCATCGTCGACGAGAAGCGGGCCAACCTGTAAAGAGCGCCTGCCAGGGACGATATCCTCCCAAGGATGGGACAACGACGACGGCTTTGAGGAAACTCAAGCCGTCGTTTTTGCGTATAGTCGCCATCACGCTCCTTGTGATGGTGCGGCGATTTGAACTCCTGTCAACTAAGTGAGTGATTCAAGTCTCCGCCCCATCATGCGGAGCATGATGGCAACTCTACGTCCATTCTCATACTTGTCACGATCGTATTCAGCGCACTACCTCCCGAACTCCCCTTGACCAGAGCCTCACTCCTCGGCATGGTGAAGGCATGCACATTCTCGCAATCGATATCGGTACTTCGTCAGTGAAGGCTGCTGTACTGAAGCAAGCCAGTGGCCAACCCGTCGGCCCGGTCGCCAAGGCTGCCTACGCGCTGCTGCACACCGAACCCGAAATGGCTGCCATCGATCCGGAACAACTCTGGCAGGCGATGAACTCTGCCGTGTCACAAGCTTGTCAGAGGCAGCAGGTTGATGGCATTGGCATCTCTAGTCTCACACCCTGTCTGGTGCTGTTAGATCAACACGACAAGCCCCTCCTGCCCTTTGTCACTCATCTCGATCGCCGAGCCAGGCCAACAGCCAAGGCACTCGATGCCCGCTTGGGCACCGAGTTCCTGCGTGAAACAGGCAACAGGCCCCTGCCCGGCGGCATCAGTGCCATCTACTTCAAGCACTGGACCACACAATACCCGGATCAACTGCGACGGGTTCATCGCTACCTCCATCTTAATAGCTGGATCGCTCTGAAGCTCACCGGCCAGACCGGCTTCGATCCGGGCAATGCCGACTTCACCGGTCTCTGTCGATGGGAAGACGTCACCTGGTCGCCCGAATGGTGCAGTCAACTCGGCGTCATGCCCTCTTGGCTGCCTGCCATCGTGCCGGGCAACACCGCCATCGGCGGCTTACGAAAGGAATGGGCTGACGCCTGGGCGCTTCCTGAGAACATCCCCGTTATGCTTGGTGTCGCCGATACCAGCAGTGCCATCCTCGCCGCCGACATGGAACCGGGTGATCTTCTGCATCTGGTAGGCACGACTCAGGTGTTAGCCATCCTCACCGATGCGCCACAACCCTCTCCCCAACGGCTGACTCGCCATCTGGGTGTTGGCGAAAGTTATCTGCACGTTACCCACAACCCTGTCGGTGGCGTCGCCCTCGATTGGCTGCATCAACTCTGCTTCGCTGATGTGCCCGAAGCTGAATACTATTCCACGATGATCGAACGTGTACTGGAACGACAAACCACAGTGACTCTTGACCCAGTCTTCCTGGGTGGTGATCGCCTTGAGATCGAAGAGAAAAAGGCAGGCTTCAAGAATCTCTCCCTTGCAACGGATCGACTCGATCTGTTAGCTGCCCTACTCCAGGCCATGAGAACTGGTCACCGGGCAGCCTGGCAGGCGCTGGGACGATCGCACACACCGAAACGCATCTTCCTCAGTGGCGGAGGTGCCAAGGTAGTCCGCCGTTTGCTACCTGAATATCACCAACTGGAAGTAATTGAACTGGAGCAAGCCTCGCTGCTGGGTGTCGCCAAGCTATTTGGCACGCCGAGCGTTCACACTCTGAGCGTGCCCGGTTAGCCCTTCGACTCCAGCCAGCAGCTCGATGGAATCACCCAACAGATTCAGACCAGCACTATCCAGCTTGACGATACTGGTAGGCTTCAGGAAATCGTTGGCGTTCAACCCATGCGCAAACCGTGCCGTTCCCCCCGTAGGCAACACATGCGATGGCCCAGCAGCATAGTCGCCCACTGCCACCGGCGTATGTGGCCCCAGGAAGATCGCGCCGGCATTGGTGATCACCTCAGCATGTTCATCCAGATTCTTCGTCTGAATGTGGAGATGCTCCGGGGCAATGTCGTTGGTCAGCCTGATCGCTTCGGCTTCTTCACGGGCAATGATGATAGCTCCAAAGCGTTCCAGACACTCTCTCGTCAGATCACCCCGGCTTAGAGTGTTGAGATGATACTCCAACTGCGGAACGACCTTCTCCGCCAGCGTTTTGCTCCAGGTAACGAGCAGACTGGCTCCCGGTGAATGTTCAGCTTGGGCGATCAGATCAAGTGCCAACAGTGATGGGTCAGCAGTCTCGTCAGCCAGCACGACGACTTCGCTCGGCCCGGCAATGCTATCGATACCGACTTCACCAAAGACATACTTCTTGGCGAGGGCCACGAAGAGATTCCCAGGCCCTACGATCATATCGACCTTGGGGAGCAGTTCACCCAAGCCATACGCCATCGCCGCCACTGCTTGTGCACCACCAAGGCGATAGACTTCGATCACGCCCAGTTCATGGCAGGTGGCGAGTACATCAGCATTGTTAGAACCATTGGCCGTCGGTGGGGCAACGACAACAATTTCCTTCACCCCCGCCGCCTGAGCCGGAATCACCGTCATGAGCAAAGTCGATGGATACGCAGCGGCCCCGCCTGGCACGCAGACCCCTACCCGTTCCAACGGTCGATATCGAAGTGTAATCTCCGTCCCTGGTCGTGGCTCCAGTCTTGCATCACGGTTCAGGATACCCAATTGAAAGGTGAGCACATTGTTTCGTATCTGCCTGACCGCCTCCAGCAAGCCGGGGCGTGCCGCCTTGTGGGCCGCCTCCAGTTCCGCTGCTGATACCCGATAGTTCTGCTCCGTCAGATCAAAACGATCAAACGCCTTGGAGAACTTCTGCACCGCAGCAAAACCCTCCTTGCGAACCGACTGGCAGATGCGCTCTACGCTTTGGTTCGGTGTAAGCGTCTCTCCAAAGACCTGCTTCGTCAGGGCGACGCCACTAGCAGGCACCAGATCGCCATCCGGACTGAGCTGCTGCCGCAGTTGGGCCAGGAACGAAGATGCGGTTTCAGTCGAACAATCGATGATGCGGATAGCTAAAGGCATGGATTACTCGAGGGAGTTCCTGAAAATACCAGCCCGACGCGCTAGCGAGGGACGCGTGCAATCGCAAGGCGCTCCCTCGCTAGCGCGTCGGGCTGGTATCCCATACTACTTATTAGATATAGGGACTTGCGATTGCCTGACTCATAGCTTCTTCGGACAATAACAAGGATCGCACCGGAGATAGATGATGTTGCACTTCATATTGCTGTTGCTGGCTCTTCCCGCTGAACCCGCCTCGCAGGACTGGCCCCTCTTCCGGGGCGATGCTCTACAGACCGGGGCTCTCGCCAAGGCATCGTTCCCCGAAAAGCCCGAATTGCTCTGGAAGGTCAACGTTCCCGAAGGCGTTGATTCCACCGCAGCCATTATTGGCGAAGTGGTCTACCTCGGCACCGTCGATGGCCAAATCCTGGCCCTCTCTCTCAAAGATGGCTCCACCATCTGGAAGTACCACACCAAGGCTGTTACCCTCAAAGCCTCCGCTGCCGTCAAGGATGGCATCGTTGTTGTCGGCGATGGCGAGGGCATCATTCACGCCCTCGATGCCAAGAGCGGCGAAAAGAAATGGACCTACACTACCCAGGGAGAGATCATCTCCTCCGCCAACTTCACCGAAGATGGCAAAGTGCTGGTCGGCTCCAACGATGAGAACCTCTACTGCCTCGACCTCAAGACCGGGGCGATGAAGTGGAAGTACAAGATCGAAGGCCCCATCAACGGCGCCCCCGGCGTGGTCGATGGCCACACTTTCGTCGCCGGTTGTGATGGCTGCCTCCACATCGTCAAGATCAGTGATGGCACCCTCGTCAACAAGGTTCCGTTGGGCGGCCCCTCGGGTGCTTCTGCCGCCATCCAGGGCCAGCGGCTCTACGTCGGCAACATGGAACGGAGCTTCCTCTGCATCGATTGGAAGAAAGCCGAGGTTATCTGGGAATACGAACCGCCCAAGACCGCTTCCTTCTATTCCTCCGCTGCCATCGCTGATGGATTGGCCGTTGTCGGTGGCCGTGATCGCAAGATACATGGCATCCAGCTTGCCGATGGCAAAGGGGCCTGGACCTTCCAGACCAAGGGACGTGTCGATTGCTCCCCCATTATCCTCGGCAAGCGGGTCTACTGTCCCTCCGGTGATGGCACTCTCTATTGCCTCGATCTCAAGACCGGCGAAAAGGTCTGGCAGCATCCTCTGGGTGCCGCCGTCACTGCCTCCTGTGCCTATGCTCAGGGCCGCCTCGTCGTCGGCAACGGCGATGGCGCTGTCTTCTGTTTTGGCACCAAGTAAGTTCACCATTCAACAGACTGTTGAATGCTTCCTATATCTAGAGCGAGAGTTGAGATGAATCTTCCCACCATCGAAGCGAGCAGTCAGGAATCGACCGGGCTGGGGAACTACTTCATCTCCAACTACCCTCCGTTCTCGTACTGGAAGCCCGACTATCTGCCTGCCATCGAAAAGATGCTCCAGGGACCGGCTCCCACGAACGTGCCACTGGGCCTCTACCTCCACATTCCCTTCTGCCGCAAGCGCTGCAAGTTCTGCTACTTCCGAGTCTACACCGATAAGAACGCTCGGGATGTGGAACAGTATGTCACCGGCTTGATGAAGGAACTCGAACTCTACGCCGCCACCAACTACATTGGTAGACGTAATCTAGATTACGTCTACTTCGGCGGCGGCACCCCTTCGTACCTCTCGGCCAAACAACTCACCGAAGTCTTTGCCGGCATCAAGGCCCGCATGAACTGGGAAAAGCCGCAGGAAGTCACCTTCGAATGTGAACCAGGCACCTTGCAACGACCCAAGCTCGAAGCCCTCCGTGAGCTTGGCGTCACCCGCCTCAGCCTCGGCATCGAGAACTTTCAGGATCGCATCCTTGAGATCAATGGCCGAGCACACCGCTCGCCTGAAATCTTCAAAGCCTACGGCTGGTGCAAGGAACTCGGCTTCGAGCAGATCAACATCGATCTGATTGCCGGCATGGTCGGTGAGACGTGGGACAATTGGAAGGACTGCATCAAGAAGACCATCGAGATCTCTCCCGAAAGCGTCACCATCTACCAGATGGAACTCCCCTACAACACTGTCTTCTCAAAAGAGATGCACAAGCCCGAAAGCGAAGGCACTCCCGACTTCGCCGACTGGCCCACCAAGCGCGCATGGATGCAGTACGCTGTCGATGAGCTTAAGGCCAATGGCTACGACCAGTCCTCTGCTTACACACTGGTTAAGCGAAACGCCAAGGTCTCGTTCGTCTACCGCGATGCTCTTTGGCATGGAGCAGACCTCATCGGTTCCGGCGTCGCCAGTTTCGGCCACCTGGGCGGGATGCACGTCCAGAACCTCGATCAGTGGGATGATTATCTGAAAGCACTCGAAGCGGGTCGCCTACCTTTCCACCGCGCCCTCACTCTCGACACAGAAGAAAAGCTGATCCGGGAGATGATCCTGCAACTGAAGACCGGCAAGGTGGAACGGAGCTACTTCCAACAGAAGTTCGGCATCGATATCGTTGATCGCTTCAAGTCTGCCTTCAACGAACTAAGCAATGAGGGCTTCCTGAACCAGCAGAACGGCACGGTAGCCCTGACCAGTAATGGCTTCCTCCAGATTGACAAGCAACTGCCCGTCTTCTTCCTGCCCAAACACCGTGGGGTACGGTACACATAATAATACCAGCCCGCAGCGCTAGCAAGGGAAGGCGGTGCAATCGCTAGACGTTCCCTTGCTAGCGCTGCGGTCTGGTATTCTCGCTTCCCTTGGCATCAACTTGTATACTGACAAAGCCCAATTGTCACCCCATTGCCATTGACATCCTTGGCTACATGATGTTAAGTGCCAGTTAGAATAAGCCGGGCTTTTTAGCCCACGAACTGAATCGAGAATATTCCAGCCATGTATGTTGTGTCCGAGAACTCCTCCGCCTCCACTGAAGTCACTCGTTTTGCTGACCTGAATCTTCGTCCCCCCTTGCTGGCCGTCATCGACAAGGTTGGCTACAAGACCCCCAGCCCCATCCAGGCTCGCTTCATCCCCGCCGCCATGACGGGGAAAGATGTTATTGGCAAAGCCCAGACCGGCACCGGGAAAACCGCTGCCTTCCTGCTCCCCATCCTGCATCGAATGGATGTCAGGCATGAATCACCCCAAGTGTTGATCCTGGCCCCGACGAGGGAACTGACACAACAGATTGCTGAGGAAACCATCAAGTTCGCTGCCCCGTTGGGCATCAAATCAGTCGCCATCATGGGTGGCGAGCGGTTCGACAGGCAGATACGGGGCCTACAGGAAGGCGCTCAAATCGCCATTGGCACTCCCGGGCGCTTGATCGATCTCCAGAGGCGCGGCAACCTTCGGCTCGGTGCTATCCGGTACGTCGTGCTCGACGAAGCCGATCGCATGCTTGATATCGGTTTCCGGCCTGACATCGAACGTATCCTTCGCAATACGCCGACCGACCGGCAAACGCTGCTCCTCTCCGCCACCCTGCCTGATTCCGTCATGAGGTTGGCCCTGCGTTATATGGATCAGCCCGACACCGTTGATGTCAGCCCTGAGAAGCTGACGGTAGATCGGATTCGTCAGACCTACTTCACCGTCGATGAAGACCGAAAATACGCCCTGCTAAAACACGTTCTGGTCAGGGAACAACCCAAGCAGTGCATCATCTTCACTGCCACCAAGCGTGGAGCTGACCGGCTGCACCATGCTCTTGCACGCAGCAACCTGAAAAACCGGCTCGGCGTGCTGCATGGCGACCTGGCTCAAGGCCAGCGCAAGAACATCATGGCTCGTTTCCGTACCGGCGAGATTCGAATCCTGGTCGCCACTGATGTTGTCAGCCGGGGTATTGATGTGACAGGTATCTCACACATTATCAACTACGATCTGCCCGAAGACCCTGAAAGCTACGTCCACCGCATTGGTCGCACTGGGCGTATGGGCAAGGATGGCATCGCCATCGCCTTCATCGTCCCCGGCGAAGGACGACATCTGACCGAGATCGAAAAGCTGATGAACACGCTGGTCGAAGAAGACTTCATACCTGGCTTCGACGCTGTTACAGCACGAGAAGACCGGCCTCGGAATATCTATTAAGCAGCAATCAGCATTGCCCTGCAGCCTGACGATAACCCGCAATCACTTTGATTTCTCAGCCAGCGGCACACCCGCATCTCGAAGCGCACGATCTAAAATCCCTTGGGCATTGCCAGTTGTAAACAAGCGTTTAAGTAGTTTACCATCTTCATAAACAGCAATTTGCATGCATTCATAGCAAATGACAAACTCAAACGTCTTTTTTTCGTATGCTACTCGAAAGCCATGCCGTGGCTTGAAGCAAGCCGCTGCTAAGCCCTCGCTCTCGTCAATGGCTTGTTGAAATGCGGCCACTATTTGCCTTCGTATCCCCGCTACTTTGACTTGAGTCTTGCCTAGGACAGCGAACCCATAAAACTCGTTCTTTTCTTTATCTGTGTTGGCAATGGGGTTCAATGAAAGCAGTTCAAAGGTTGTTGCGTTCTCGAGTGCTTGCCTAGCCGATGGAGGAAACGTGTTGTCCATAAGTAAATATGTTGCCTTGTAGGGACCGCCGACAACACGTGGTTTACCCTTGTCAAAACGTACCAGAATGATGCGCAGCCTAACGGCGGGCCTGTCGTTGTTAAGCTGACAATACGACCATCTCTTCCCAAGACTTCATCAAGAATTTTCTTACTTCCTGCCGTTTCAGTTCTGGACGAAGTTCCGAATATCGGTGAACGAGAGGACTTTTTTCTATGAAACCATCATACTTGGGTGATTGAGCAATTGCAGACTGTATTTGTCCTGTCACTTCGGGGATAGTGTGAATTACCTTTTCATTTTCAGCTAGCCAGGGTATTGCAATAACTTGCCCCGCCCCGACATGGTCTTTGGCTTGAAGCGCTTTGACAAATTGAATCACAACCTTTTCGCATTCTGTGTCGAACAGATCCTGCTTGGCTCGTAACCCTGTTGCTTTTTCCGGGAATGAAACAAGAAGGTCGCAAAACTTGGAATCATCTGCTGGAGTACCTAGTGCCACTTGAGGCCGTTGTTTGCTTTTCAGATCGAACTTGTCCCCATGTACGATTAACAGCAGCCATTCCGAAGCAGGAACTCGCCAATTCGATAGCTTTTGGCCACTCTTCAGCAGTAGTAACTCTCTTATCTCTGAGTCATTAGTTTCAATATTGCCTTGAATCACGAGACTACCTACAAATCTCGTCCCCTCAGTTGCTTGCACTGCGTTTTCGAGCCAATCACCCATGGGCCCAAATATTTCAAAGGCAATAAGCAATATCCAGCCCATCGTAGAACTCCTTCAATGCCACTTACGGATAATCAAACCCGCCCGGATGCCAGGGGTGGCACTTGCACAGCCGCCACAGCCCTTTGCCTGTGCCGAAGATCGGTCCATGCTTTTGAATCGCCAGGATCATGTACTGGCTGCAACTCGGGTAGAACCGGCATCGGCCGCCAAAGAACGGGCTCAGCACCAGTTGATAGGCTTTGACCAGCAAGATCAGCAGGAAGGAGATGCCGTTGGCGATGAACCTCATCCGGCCATTTTACGAAAAGAGGGCGTCACAAGACGCCCACTCACTTCTTGTAGCGGAAGTCGCCAGACTTCCGTGCATGATCACAACGGAACTCTTGGCGAGTTCCGCTACACTTACTCGTTGATCTCAATCTTCGCTTCCCGCCGTTGTTGCAAGATGATCGACATCTTCAGTTCATCGGCAAACACATCCTTGACGGAATCCTGCACCTCTTCATAAGTGCTGGTCTTGCCCGGCTGATAGTCTGCCACGTGAATGATGTGGATGCCATACTCGGTCCGAACCAGGCCGCTGACCTCGCCCTTCTTCATGCTGGAAGCCGTGCGAATGAATTGATCAGGGTCAGCCTTCCGGGGCGGAAACCAGCCCAGGTCGCCGCCTCGATCAGCGCTGCTCTTATCCTGCGAGTATTGCTTGGCCAGCGCACCGAAGCTGGCGCCTTTAAGGAGTTCGAGTCGTACGGTCTCCATCGTCGTCTTGCCGGCTGCTTCGGTCTTGGCATCGCCCGGCGGAATGGTGTACACGATATGGGCGACACGAATCTTGGTGCCGTCAAACATATCCTTGTTGTCGTTGTAGTACTTCTTCAGTTCATCTTGTGAAGTTCGTTTAGAGAGGAAGGTCTGCCACTGGGTTTCAGCGGAAATGCCCGAACGGAGCTTCTCTTCATTCAGGCCGGTTTCTTTGTAGTAGTCGGCCAGCGTCCGTTTGTTCGCACGCAGCGCCGTTTCCAACTGCACCATGCGCTGTTGAATCTCAGCCGCCCCGGGAGCAGGCACCTGCTTGTTCAAATACTGCCGCAGGAGAATATCATCGATCATCAGGGCCAGGATTTCCATGCCGGCTGCCTTCTTAGCTCCCTCGCCGATGTTCGCCGGCGGTGGCGGCAACTTCTTCAGGGCTGCTTCCCATTCCTCACGAGAAACGGGCTGACCATTGACGACCGCTATCGGCTTGCTCTTGAACATCTGAGCGGACACAGTTCCTACGCTCACTGCCAGCGTCAATAGTGCCACACTGCCGATGAATACTGAACGCATCTCTCTGACTCCCTCTAAACAGGCATATACCTGGCACAGATGATTCGGACTTACTCCGCCAGTTCCAGCAAGGCGCGAGCGGCATTAACTTTGACATCGGTGTCGCTATCCTGTAGCGATCGCTCCAGAACCGAAGTCGCCAGTCTGGCCGGCGCGCCGATCTTCATCAGCGTCAACGGGATCTCCCGGCGAACTGCGACATCCCCCTTCAACAGGTATTCAGCCAGCGTAGGAACAGAGCTGGCAGCGCTGGTGCCGAGTTTCCCCAATTCCCGAACGGCTTGGACTTGTTGATCGACAGTGCCCTGACGCAACCTCGGAATCCACAAGGATGCGGGATCGACCCTGGATTCAGTCTTCACCGGCGTCACCACTGAGGCCGTCTGAATGGCCTTATTCTCCACTACCTGAGTCGTCGGGATCGGCTTGGCTGGAACCTGCTTGACCGGCGCCGGCGTAGAGGGCGGCGGAGCGAAGAGCGGAATCGCTTCATTCTTGGGCTCCACTTTCGTTGCAGGTAATTGCAGTGGCGCTGGCGACAAAGTTGCAGGCAATTGTGCTGGAACAGCAGGCTTGACAGGTGCCGGCAGATGAAGTTGTTCAGCAGGTTGTCGTTCATTTAATCCATCAGTCGATGCAGGCACGCTGAGGTTCTTGTCAATAGCCGGCGTTTGGACCGACGGCGTAACTGGAGGTTGAACCGGAACAGTCAGATCAATGGCCGGGCGACTGGTCTGTGCCATGGCATCAGTCTTAACCGCTGGCGTGGATGGTGTTTGCATGGCCACTTGCACCGCCATGCGAACATTGGCATCCTCATCCTTCTCCATCTTGGCCAGCACCTGGCGAGTGGAGGCATCAACGCCGATAGCCCCCAGTGTGCGGACGGCAGCCCAGCGAACAAATCGATCGGGATCGCTCAGCGCCTGCTGAACCAACTGGCCAGCCGGCACCGCATCGGTGCCCAGCGCTTCAAGAATGCTCAAGGCCGTCAAACGAACGGAGGTCTTGGGATGGCGAACCAGTTGAGCCAGGTTCGATACCTGTGCCAACCAGGTCTGTTTCATCACGGGCGTGTTGATCTGCGCATCTTTACTGATGAGCACCAGATCGACCAGCGCCTGTTCCAGGTTACGTCGCTGTCCAGCTGAGAGATTTGTCACCGCGATGTTCTTGACCAGTTGCGGCACGCTGGCCGACAAGGTAGCTACAATTCTCTGAATGTAAGGTAGATCACCAGGCTGCCAGGTGACCCGTCTAATGGTGCCAAAGAGGTCCTTCAGTGCAACAACTACCTTGCCCGTCTGCTGCTCATCGTTCTTCGACAGGATACGAGTGACATAGGCCAGTTGCCCGGGAGTCTGTTCCGCCCAGTCGAAAAGCTTCTTCTGGCGTTTAGCCTCATTGCCTTCAGTCCAGATCGAATCCACGAGGGCCGTCGTTTGTCTGGCCCATTCGCCGACCGGCTGGGTTTCAGCCTTCACCGGCGACAGGGAACTACGAAGCTGCCCAGAGGCACCTGTGATTGCGCCGAACAGGGGATACTGGTTAGTAACCCTATCATCAACCCTGCGCGAACCGACCCACGGTACGAAGCCATCGCCCGATCTCCCGAGAGTATCCCACTGTCCTATCGGCTGGAAAGCTGCGCAAACTTAACCGCCTTTGGCGATGATGCCTGCTGATGACTTGCAGACTGCATGAAACTCTTCAGAATAAGTAAATTGGTCAAGCTGCGCAGAGATCAGAATGAGTCTGGAGGATCAAGATGCTCTACGATGCACAATATCTGTACACGATGATTCCCGCACTGCTTCTGTCGCTGTGGGCCAACTGGCGGGTGAAGACTAACTTTGCCAAGGGACTGGCGATCACCGCACGATGCGGCCTCACTGGGGCCGAAGCTGCCGAGAAGGTGCTCAAACAGAGCGGCACCATTGCCACAGTTGAGGAGACTGATGGCACCCTCTCCGATCATTACGACTCGCGCACCAAAGTGCTTCGCCTTTCCAAAGACGTATATCAGGGCAAATCCCTTTCCTCACTGGGGGTCGCCTGCCATGAAGCGGGCCACGCCATTCAGGACGGCATGGGCTACCCATTCCTCAGGCTGCGAAACCTTATCGTGCCCCTGGCCAGTTTTGGCAGCAACACCGGCATGCTGTTGATCGTTGCCGGGCTGGGGCTGCTCGCTGCCGAGAATATTCTTGGTCGCTGGGTGCTCATCGCCGGCGTCGCCGCCTTCTCACTGACGGTGCTCTTTCAACTGATCAACTTGCCCGTGGAGTTCGATGCCAGCCGCCGGGCGAGAGAGAACCTCATCAAGGCCGGACTGGTGGGTGAAGACGAAGACGCTGTCATCGGCAAAGTGCTTGAAGCGGCAGCGATGACCTACGTCGCCGCCACGCTGACCGCCATTCTGCAACTGAGTTACTGGGTTCGCCGTGCCCTGAAGCAGAACAGCCGCAGCACCAAAGCGCCACGGCGTTCGACGAAAATCAAGAAATGACTAAAGCCTGTCGAGGCCGACAACCCACAGGACGAGCTGTTCAAAAACTGCAAGTTCCGTGATATAGCCGTTCCCCTGGTTTGGGATCTCATGGTAGATCAACGGAAAGTGGTTTTCTTTCAGCTTGGACGGCACCGCCCGAACGGCTTCGATCTGCGGATCACGGTCGCCCGCCACCAGGAAGAAGGAGAGCCGCTGGTTGGGAACATTCTCCTTGGGTGCCTGAGCCAGGCTGCCTGCCACCGCAGCCACACCCCGGATCAATTCTCTGGCATCAAAGCCCAGGTAAAGAGCGAACTGTGCTCCCTGCCGTAATCCATGTGCCACAATGCGCTGCCGGTCAATCGTGTATTGCCGCAGCAGGGCACGCAGTTCAAGTTGAATCTGATCGGCTTCGCTGGTCAGCCATCCCTGAGCATTCTCCGCCTTGGGAGCCATCAAGATCAGATGATGTTGATTGCAGATGGGCTTCCAAACAGAAAGGATGCCTTCCTGCATGGTCTCACCCGCCGGCTGTAGCCAGATCACCACACCATAAGAGATGTTGGGGTCGTAGTCTTCGGGAACGTAGTACCACGTGGAATGACCGCTGGTAGTATCGTTGACTTCGTAGAAGCCAGTCTTGGGCTTGGCTGCTACAGCAGGAGCCTCTTTCCCTGGTGTCTTGGCGGGCGTCTTTGTCGGCGGTCGTTTCGAGGGCTTCTCGCTAGGCATCGGTTCCTGCCCCGGCCCGGGCGGCATACCAGGCAGAGGCTTTCGCTCAGCCACGCGCCTTCTTCGCTGTACCGACAGCCAACTCACCTACCGGGATGGCGTCATCGATTGCAGCCAGGGCCACGGTTAGGGTCTTGGTACTGCTTTTCTTTTTGACGCCGAGCTTAGTGGTCATCCCCGGCAGTAATCGATTCAGCACCATCTGCAACATGTCACGATCAGAAATCGGCATCGTATCTATCGTCATGATCCGGTCCCCTACCTCGATGCCGGCCTTGGCTGCGGGCGATTCGGGGAAGACGTAGCGCACCGTCACGCCATTTTCGTTGTCATCACGCACAGGCAGAATGCCCAGGTACGCATGAGTATGGCTCGTCGGCTGCCCGGTCAGTGTGACATTGTTGAAGCTCAGTTCCTGGTCCCCTCGCTTAATCTTCAGTGAAATCGTGTCGCCCTCGTACTTGGGCCCCATCGCATGCAGGAACTGCGCCTGGTTCTTGATCGGCTTGCCATCGACGGCAACCACCTTGTCACCCACCTTCAGCCCCAGTTTGCTGGCCGGCGATTCGAGAGTGACACTGGTGATCTCACTTTCCGTCATCACCGGATCTTCGTTCTTCATGAGGACACCCATGCGGCCCTTACGAAGGGTCTTGCCCTCTTTGAGTTTGGGCAGCACGGCCAGCACGTCTGCCATCGGCACCGCGAAGCCAATGCCTGAATCGTACCACTCGACTCCGGCCGTTTCCGATTCCCCACGAGGAGCCAGCGGCACCAGGATGCCGATCACCCGGCCCTGTAGATCGACCAGCGGCCCGCCGTAGTTAACCGGCGAGACTTTGGCGTCGGTCTGAAGAGCCTTGCCCCACACCCGATCCAGGCGCTGATGATCCCGATGCTGGCTGATGGCATAGTGTTCTGCGTGTCGCTCCAGGTACGGCCCACCGCCATGGCCCATTGGCCAATCTTGAGTTGCTCTCTGGGCGAGGGAGTCGGCACCGGCAGCCCGGTTGCTTCGACTTTGAGCAGCGTCAGCATCCGAGTCTGATCTTCCGCCACCACTTTGGCAGCCAGCGGGTCTTTCCTGCCGGGGATGATCACCGTGATCGCGGCAGGCTTGTTGGCAAAGTTGAACGAACTGGAAAGGATGTAGCCGTCTTCGCTAACGATGAGTCCCGTCGTCGGACCCACGCCCCGCTGAACGGTTTCTCGCTTGCCGACAAACTCCGCTCCACCGACGGTACGCACCTGAACTACGCTGGGAGCGATCTTTGTCAGCGCAGCCTTCGTCGTCGCCTCCAGCGAGGCATCGAGATCGCTGGGCGGCTGCACGAAACAGAGGGATAGGATGAGCCAGATCATGAGGCATCTCGATTAGAAATAGCGAAGCACAGACCGGTAACGCTGGCGGAGTTTGTCGTAACCGTAACAGACCGGCCACAAACCGAGTACGACCGCAGCCCAGACCATGTAGGCCGTGGCAAACGAGTAACGATGTTCATATTGCACGCCAGGGATGAACCCGCACATCCAGGAGGCAATACCCAGGACATAGAAGTGAACCACAAAGAAGAAGAGCGCTGTGCGTCCATAGACCGATATGAACTGACACCAAAGCGGTGCCTTTTGCAGTCGATCCACATTTCTGAGTAAGCCCAGGAGGAACAGCAGAATGCCAATGGTCAACAGCATGAAGACCAGTGAAGGCGGATACTTGGCAAACAGCCAGAACTTGCTGTCCAGGATGGTGGCGCCATTCAAAGGAACTCTCTCTGCATAGGCAACGCCCATGCTTCGCAGCACCAGGGCGGTGATCGCCATCGCCAGCCCGGCGATGATGAGTGTGATACTTTCCTTGGTGAGCCGCTCTCCACTACGATACTCAGAAAAGATAAGTCCGATCCACCAGCCAAGAGCAAAGATGCCCAGCCAGGGCAGAATCGGATACATCACGGCGTACCAGCCGTCTTTGGGGAAGGATATGTTGGTCCAGATGTTGCCCAAGTAGCTGATGATGCCGTTATCAAAGACCACTTCCCGGGGAGCATACCAGGGCGCCAGCCCAATGATGGCCATGCCCACGATCCCGATGATGTGCTTGGGGAGAAACCGGAGTGCGGCAAAGCATAGGGTGCATGATCCAATGCAGCACAACACCAGAAACAGAAAAGGCGATTGATAGACAAATCCCATGAGGATGATGTCCATCAGGATCAACACTGTGCCACGCACCAGCAAATCACGAGTGATCAACCATTCCGAAACACCCTGCTGACGAGACCGTGTCACTGAAAGTGCCAGTCCCATGCCGGCAAGCAATTGAAACCCTGGGGCACAGAGATGCGTGATCAACCGGCTCCACTGTGAGGTCAAGCTGGTGTAGCCCGGAAAGGTAAAGGGTGGGGCTAGTGCTATCTCAGCAGGATGCGGGTCGCCGAAGCCGCCAATCGTATGATCGACAGCCATGATGATCATAATCACGCCGCGCAGCACATCAATCGATAGATAGCGATTCATGCTCTCACTTCTTGCTGGGTGGAGTGACGGGGACAACCGGCTTGCCGAGGATTACGTCGAAGGTCAAAAGCTGCCCTTCCCGGCGAACGACGACGTTAATCTTGGTGCCGGGGGCCAGCGGAGCGACGACATCCTTGAAGGTCTTGACACTGGAGATCACCCGTTCATCCATCTCTTCAGGTGCGTCGGGCCGGGGGTGCCTGATGAAGATCAGCAGGTCGTCGATCTTCAGCCCCGCCAGTTTAGCCGGCGAACCGGGGGCAATGTCATCAATGTAAGGCGGGGTGCGATCCAGCACATCAGAAATCATCATAATGCCGTGATAGGCCTTCTTGTCATCAATGGCTTTGTCATCGTCACGCACCAGCCGTTTGTACTGTCCTTTCATCGCCTTGGCAGCGAAGTCCGCCAGCGGCCCTAGCGGCATGGCATAGTTCACCCACGTTTCGGTGAGCGTGTTCTTGAGTTCCTTGCCGATAAGACCCAGCGGTTCACCCCGGCGCGTTGTCAAGAGACCACCGTTAGCCCCTGGGTTATTGGTGATGGCATCCACGATGTAGGCCATGCCCTTGTAGTTGGCTTCGGTGATGCCTCTGCGACCGGCGAACGGAACAATGGCTGCGATCACGCCCCGCTGCACCGAGACCGATTCATCACGCACAGCCACCTCAAACTGATTGGTGAACGCCAGCACCCAGTCGCCCACCTGGCCGCTCGCGATCGGCTTGGTCAAATCGAAATAGGGCAACGGCTGTTCCTTGAACGATTCTTGATTCTTGATGCGTAACAGCGCCACGTCCAGTTGTGGCTCCGCCGCCACCAGTTCGACGTTGTGCTTGGTGCCATCGTACAAATGCACGCGCAGGTTGCTGGTATCGAGCGTCGGCGAGTAGACGGTAAGGATATACCCGTCCGGCGAGATCATCACACCGGTACAGTAGGCGTTCACACCCCGGTAGCCCCCTGCCCCGTAGACTTTCACCATCTTGCGGTTGACCTCTTTGGCCACCTCCGCAAACGAGACATCAGCCCAGGCGCTGGTTACCATCGAACTCACGAGCATCAGGCTCAGTAGATATTTCATTACTTCTTCTCCTCCACCTTCTTCTCGTCAGTCTTTTTCTCTTCAGGTTTCTTCTCCTGAACGACCGGGCCAGCAGCCATCTTCACCTGGGCGATCTTGTAGTAACCAAACTCTCGATCTGCATGACGGATCGTCAGGTGTGCCGGCAGTTGAACGCCGTCACGAGGCTGGTAATCGCTGAAGGTCAATTCGCAGGGATCGGTATCGGGTAGCAGCCAGCATTCCATGCCGAGCAGCTTGCCGGTCTTGATCTCGAAGAACCACTTACACGTTGTCGCTGCATATTCGGTCTGCAGCACATCGGTCATGACCATTTCCTTGGCCTTGCCCGTGGGGTAATAGGGTTCCTGGCCAGCGTAGAAGAACGCAGCATCGAACCCGGTCATGCGCTGAATGAGGAACCTACGCCAGTGATAGAGGGCCATCGCCAGCCCGCCGCTGCCATCGGGGGCAGCGAGGTTCTCCGGCGTCTCACCCGCTTTGAGCGGTTCGATGATCGTTTCCTTGTCACCGATCTTCAGCGTGACCAGCTTATCGTCGATAGTCGCTGTAACAAGATTCTTGATGGGTCGTTCCACTTCACCGCTCAGCGTCCAGACGCCGTTCTTCTTGTCGAACTTGCCGAAGCTGTCGAACCCGGCCAGCACCCGGTCCCGTTCCAGTTCATTGAAATAGTAGTTCATGAAGCCGGTCTTGCGCTTGTACTGCTTGCGACCGGCATGCGACTGCGGCGCTGGAGTGGTCGGCGGTCGAGAGGGCTGTTCTCGATCTCGCTTGGAACCATCCTCTTTCACCTCACGGGCCTGAAGGCCAGCTAAGCGAACAAGCGTTTCACGCCGTCCGCCGATGGTATCCTTCTCGTCTTCCATGTGGCGGAAGGTCATCGGCATCCGCCAGCCCTTGGGATAGATGCCTAACACGTTCTTGTACTGATTAACACTGCCGATGTTGCGATCAGAGAACGAGAGTAGATCGTCTCCTTCCCGCAACCCACGCCGATAGGCATCGGTGCTCTCCAGCACCTTGGTTACCTTCATACGGCCATCATCTTCGGTCTTCACCAGACGCCCAGCGTGGCGTGATCGACATTCAACCCGCCTCGCAGATGCCCCATGAAGTTCTTGATCTGGTTGATGGAGATAGCGTAGCCCACGCCCGAGTTCACCCGGCCTCGTTTCTCGAACGATCCCCGGCCATTGATGCCGATGATCTCGCCATCGAGATTGAAGAGAGGGCCGCCAGAGTTGCCGGGATTGATCGACGCTTCCGTCTGAAGGCAATCGGTGTATTCAAGAATGATCCCCGCCGGGCCCTGATAGCGGTGCGTGCCGGAGATGATACCGAACGTGACGGTCGGCGTGAAGTCGGTAGCCAGCAGGAAGGGATTGCCCATCGCAATCGACCAGTCGCCCACCTGTACCTTGTCCGAATCGCCCATCGCTGCATAGGGAAAAGGCTTGCCCGGCTCCTTAGGCAGCAGTTTGATCAGCGACACATCCCCGACCGGATCGCTGGAGACAATGACCGTATCGTAGAGCGTGCCGTCCGCCAGGCCGCAGTAGAGGAAGTTGCCACAGGGTTGCGTGACGTGAAAGTTGGTCAGGCAGTATCCATCGGGGCTGATGACGACACCGGAACCTCCGCCCCCGCCACCCGGCCCGAAGACGGCCGCCACCGCAGGCCGCACCTTTTCGATGGCAGCAATGCGCCGGGCTTCAGCAGTCTGAAGATCCTTGCTTGGGCCGTCTTGGGCAGTAGCTGCTGCTATCGTTAACAAACTCAGTGCCAGCATCGTTATCCACACAGGTTTCATGCTGTCACTCCTTTACTTGATCAGCCGGGCATCCGCAAAATCAATGTGATCGCCGAGGTCGAGGTCGTCGCCATAGTCCACAATCAGCCGCAGCTTCTGCATCCCCTTGATATCGAGCACGATCTCCTGCGGCTTGTTCTCTTTGCTGCTGATCACCGTGGCGAGCAGTTCCTTGTCATCACCTTCAATACGAACCACGGCGTGAGCGGAGCCGGCCATGGCATCGTCCAGCCCCAGCACGCATCGGAACGTCGAGTGCCCTTTGATATCGTACTCAAGAATCGTTTTGGAGTGCAGGGCAAGCCCCTTGGGGAAGACCTTGCGACCGACACTCAAGGGGCCTCCTTCCAGATTCTTATCCCGGCGGTGGTGATAAAGCTCTGAGAGGATCGGCGTTTCCTCGACCTTGCTCGGCTCCAGATCGGAGAGGTAGACCATCTTCCCCGGCGTGAGGTCGAACTTCAGAACGGTCGATATAGGGATCGAGATCTTGCTGCCCATTTGCAGCGTGATGTCGCAGTTGACTTCGCCCCACTGGTAGCCGGTAGCGATGAAACAGTTGCCGAACGTATCGTAGATCCGGGCCACGGCATCAGGCCCCAGCCCGGTGCCGGTACGGCTGAAATATAATCCCCGCAAACGAGCCACATCGAGAGACGAGACCGTATCCAGGCCGCGTGCCTTGAACAACAGCCGTGTGCCCTGTTCGTTGGCCCCTTGTATCAGTCCATCATAGGGTTCGATGTTGTTGCCTTCCCGGCTCTGCACCCGGATGAAGTCCTGTTTGGGGTTGTCGGCCAGGATAGCCTCGAAAGCAGTCAGCGAGGCAGTGTCCTGGGCATCGCAGACGATGTGATGCACCTGATCGAGCGACGTTTCGATCGACTGCCCGCTGATGAGCAGCAGCTTGACCGCCTTGCTCTTGAGTTCCAGCGTCAGACAGTAGACCTGGGTGCCATCGTTGAAGCGGACTCGCAAGTAGGGAACCCTTGTAGCAGGGCGAGTGGGCGTGCCCCAGTCGATGCCAATGACTTCTTTGAGTGGGTAGACCGAGACCTTCTGGCCATCGCTGCTTTTGACTTGAACCTTGTCAGGATCAAGGGCGACGATTTCGCCGGCATAGGCTTTACCATCCAGGGTGCGGACTTCGCCGGCAAAGAGCGGTAACGAGACGAAGAGAAGCAGTATGCACAACACCTTGGCGACGTTCAATGTCTTAGCTCCGAAGGATGCACGATGTTTATCGTATGCTTTCCACTCATTCCTTCATCGATCAATCCTTGATCCATCAACGAACAAGGGGCACGGATGACCATGCCCCTGGGAACGGTCGTGTTTGTGAGTTACTTCCCACCCGTCTGTAGCTTCTTGCTGAAGCCTTCGGCTGCCTCACGGATGTGAGCGGGGAGCTGGCGGTTGACAGCTTCCAGGGCTTTGACCTTTTCCTTCTCCGGCATCTTGCCCCAGACCTCAGCGGTAATGATCAGCTTCTTGTTCTCGACTTCGCCGGGGCCGGCGCCGTTCATGATCTTGCTCTCGCCGGCAGGCTGCTGAGCCTTGGCCTGACCGCCGCCGGAGCAGTTGCACTTCTGGCACTGATCTTCCATTTCCTTGATCAGCTTGTCCAGCATGCCGATCACTTCCTTCTGCTTCTCCTGGGTCTTGGCTCCGCCGTGAGCGTTGTCGAGGCGGGCTTCGATCTCTTCCATGCGGCGGGCAACGTCGCCCAAGTCTTGATCTTCCCACTTGCTCATTTCATCCTGCATCAGCCCAGCAACAACCAGATAGCGTTCGGGGGCTGACTGCTGCATCGAGGCGAGCAGGCGATTTGTCGAAACCAGGCCATCATCCTTCAGGCGGAGTTTGTTCTCACAGACAGCCCGATAGAAGTAGTACGACGCTGGGTCGACCAGAGTTTCAGGAGTCAAGCTGCGAAGCACAGCTAAAGCATCTTCGTGCAGACGCTTGTTGGCAAGAGCACGGGCCAGGAAGAGCTTGAGGTTGTTCTTCACATAAGCCGGGTACTTGGCATCTTTGAGTAGGGGCGTTTCGAGCTGCAGCGTATTGGCTTGCAACCGCACGGCGGCGATGTACTGAGCTAAAGTGCCATCCACCTTGCCCAGCGTATCGATAGTGCGATCCAGCAGCGTGCGGCTGTCCTGCGGTACCCAGATTGGTTCGACAGCTGCCCAGCGGTCCTTGCCGACATACTGGAAAGCCAGTTGCCGGGCCTGCTCGAGCGTGGGAGCCTTGATCTGGCCCAGACTCTGCAGTTCAGAAAGTGACGGGACCTGCGCTGGAGGAACGACCGGCTTGTCATCAGCCAGCAGTACCGAGGGACATACACTCACCAGAAGACCGAAAGTGACACGGCTCAAGAGACGACTCATTTGTTTCTCCCTTTGGCGATGTTGTCCGTGACGTTCCAGATCCGAAGTTGACGTTTAGCAAGGTCGTTCAGTTCGATGATGATTTCAGGAACACGCGCTTCCTCGCCTTCATACTTCTTGCCCCAAAGCGTGGTGCGCGCATTCACCCGCATCTGCATAGCCTTTATCATCCGCAGTTCCGCGAGTTTGTCAATCAATTCTTGCGGAGGCGGGGTGCCGTTGTTCTGTTGCGTCTGCTTTTTGTCGCGCTGTTCCTGCTGTTGTTTCTTGAACGCCTCGATCATTTCCTTCAGGGTGACCACTATATCGTCTTCGATCACCTGTGTTGCCTGCCCCGGATCGATACGGCCCAGGCGTCGGGAAACCTGCATCATGTCGTTGCGGACTTGATGAAAGACTTCAATGAAGGCCACCGCGGTGCCCTCCGCTTCGATGACGGAAATAGCGTTGTCGGCTTCGTGAACGATCTTATCTTCATCTTCGCTGAGCCGACGGCTGATTTGCTCGTCTTCCCGTTCGGTTTTGCCCAGGCTGTAGATGCGAGTGTGAACCTGCTTCGTGCCGGCATTGACGATTTCCTGCATCTGCAGCATCTTCTCGCAGCGCTTTTGCAGATCAGCCAGCACACGCTCGATTTCTTCCTCACGCATCTGGCGGAGGATCTCTTCGAGCTTCTTGCGGGCCTGTTCCAGCTTGGTCTTGGCGTCTTCCTGATCGTTCAGGGCATCCTGACGTTCGTTCTTTTCGATTTTATCCTTAGCCTTGGACTGTGAATCGTTGGCATCCTGGATGCGCTTCTTGGGAACGCCGGCGTCCTGCTCTTCTTCCTTAGGCTGGTCTTCCTGTGGTTTGTTCTTCTTTTGTTCGCCGTCCTTCGATTCACCGTCTTTAGGCTGCCCGTCTTTTGGCTTTCCGTCTTTAGGCTCGCCATCCTTGGGCTTGCCATCTTTTGGTTGGCCGTCCTTAGGTTGCCCGTCTTTGGGTTTACCATCTTTGGGATCGGTCTTCTCGCCAGCTTTCTTCTCGCCGTCCTTCTTGTTATCTTGCTGCTTCTTATCGTCGCCAGGTTTGCCATCCTTGGGCTTGCCGTCCTTCGGTTTCCCGTCATTGGGCTTGCTATCTTTAGGCTCGCCGGGCTTGGGGCCGGTCTTGGCATCGTATTCTCTGATCTGCGCAAGAATCTTCTGTACCTGCTTCTCAGCAACTTCCTGTGCCTTCTTGGCGTCAGCCTTGTCTACCGCTGAGGACTGGTTCTTACTGATAGCTACCTTCTGATCACGAATGGCCTTCTCAAGCTCCTTGATCAGGTTCTTGAGATACTCCACCTGTTCCTTAGAGCTGCGTTCGGAAAGCAGCGCAGCCAGGAGGGCTTCGAGATCTTTAGTGACGTTGCCACCCTTCTCGACAGCGTTGCGAAGCCTGGTGACATCGGGATCACGCAGCACTTCGGAAAGCTGATTGAGGTTAACGGCGATGTCCTTCTCTCGAGCTTCCTGAAGAGCCCGGAGGATGGTGCGTGACTTCTCAACACCCTCTTTGGTGCCGGTCCGTTCGAGCTTGCTGGCGATTTTGTTGAGCGTGCCTTCGAGGGCCTTGTACGACCGGGCGATGTCTTCCTGCGAGCCGGAGAAGTTCTGTGGCGACGATTTCGGCGGGTCCTGGCTCATGCTTCGAGCGCAGAATGATAAGCCAACCAGCAGACTCAGACCGATCACAATCCTTCGCATCGCTGTGCCTCCCACCTGTATTCTAAGAGGAGCCTAAGCTCCTGGTGGTACCTCTTCATGCGATGGTGGTCTTAACTTGAGTTAAAACACACCCATGTAGTATCGACGTATCTCCTTACTTGTCATCGAGATCATTCTTCAATTTTTGTTGAATTAGCTTCTTCATCTCGTCAACAAGCTTCTGTTCGTTGTTGATCAAATCCCTCAAAACCCTCAGAGCCTCGTTAAACTCAATGAGTTTCCTCATATCGTTGAGTATCTCTTCGAGCTTTTGAATCACCCGATCAGCCTGGGCTACAGGCTCATTGAGCAGATTCTTGGGTAACGAAGCCCCTTCGCTCTCCAATCGGCGAGCCAGGAGATCGACACTCCCCTCCAGTTTGGCGAATGTTTGCTCCGGTTGCAAGAGAATAGCCAGAGGATTACAGATTCTTCGGTCGATTCGATCAAGGATTCTCTCATCAACCCGGTTCAGGGCAAACTCTCTATAGATTTGCCTGAATTCTCTGAGAACCTTCTCATCTAACGAGCCTCGAATGACCGCCAAAGCCTTGGTCGCATCCTGAGCATCGTTCATGCCTCGGCGGACGTCATCATCCTTAGCGACGGTCGGTAAGTCAAGCTCATCTCGCACCCGCTTCAGGCTGCTTCGCACTTTCCGCAGTTCTGCGATAGCTTCATCGAAGCGATCACGCAAGTCCTCTTCCCGCTTGCTGCCTTCGATGAGCACGTCCTGTTCGCTGACGACGTTGAACTCAAAGGTCTCGTTGGCTCTGCCCTCCTGATGACTGACAACGGCATCCCGCATGCGGTTATCCCTGGCAACCAGTTTGACGACCATGCGATAAGGTGTATCAAGCAACGGTTCTCCGACAGGCTTGTTCGCAGCCGCACGCAACAGCAAGGTGTCAAGAAACTCATCGCCGTAGCTCAACACCGGGCCGTAGAGTTGCCTATCCACATAGTCTTGCGAGAACTCACGCCGCAGGCTGGCGCGGACAGGTGGTATGGCAGCAAGCCACCCGCCAGGCAACCGGCCTACAGTGCTGAGAAGATAGAGCGGATCGCCCGCCGAATCGGTGGGGATCTGTGCGAAGACTCGTCCGAGCGTTACGTCTTCCGGGTTCTCAAACCTCAATCCGCCCGGCTGGGTTTCATAGAGCCGCAGCGGCGAGTAACCACGAAAGGGCAATCTCACATCATAAGCTGTCGAACGATCATTCTTCTGCACGCTGACTTCGTATTCCAGCGACAGAAGGCCCACATCATCCCGAACAGAGACACTGAGAGGCAACAGCGCCTTGGACGTGATGAACTTGCGATTGACCCCTTCAAACTGTGCTTTGAGGAACTCAGGAGCCTTGTCGGGGGCGAGGATGAGCAAGATCGTTCGGTTCGCCTGGATGCCATCCACATCCTCAAACTCGAGCTTCAGGCGGAGGTCGTCCTGGAGCAGTGGTTTGGGTTTAATAACAAACGTCGATTGCCCAGGTGCGAACTCTACCACCGGGGCATCAGCGGGATTTTCCACGATCACGCGAACCGCTTTGAGAGCCTTATGGCTTTCTCCCTCGAACCTGACCGTCGTCCCTACGGGAGCGGTAGCCCGTGATTCATCGCCATCGAGTTGCAACACCAATGGCCCCACCGTTACCCGCTTCGAACTGCCGTAGAGATAGGCTGGCTCATCATGCCACGCACCAGCTTTTTGAGTGCGGGCAAAGGCTTGACATCCACCCGGTACCAGGGCGTGACAATAGTGCTGACACCGGCTCGTAGCCGCAGCGCCCGTTCCATCTTCTTGAAGTCGTAGTTGAACTCATTGGTGGCCGGTGTTCGTTTGATCTCAGGGGTGCCTCGCTTGGCACGGCCTCGGGCGCGATCTTCGGTATCAACCAGGTTTTCAAACTCGAGGGTAATCTTCTCCGGGACCTCCAGCTTGCGGAAGCTCTTGCGTTTGGCGAATTGGGTGCGGGCTGATCGTTCCTCCAACTCTTTGATGAACGACTGTCCCTGCTGAGCGACCAGCTTCCCCAGCGACTCAGCTGACTCATCGGCGGCATAACTCTTCAGCCGCTTGGCCAGATCACGAATAGGCAGCGACTGCCAACTGACCGGGAGCAGTGCCCGTTCCGATTCAGGCATCGCAAATGGAGCACTATCCCGATCACGATCATAAGCAATCTTCTGAAACACCGAAAACGCCGGCATCGGGCTCGGCAGCGGGAACATCGACAAGTTGCCGAGCGACAGAAAGACATCGCCCATCACCGGTCGCAACGTCGTCAGCCCGTTCAAAATCCGCTCGGCATCAACGCTCGACAGCCCAGCGGCGGCGGCGAGGGCCACCTTTTGCTGTTCCACCGGCATCTGTCTGAGCTTCTCAGGCAGATATGCTGCCAGGTTGGCTGGCAGCGGCTGGTTCTCCTGACGATGTTCCCAGAAGTAATCCTGTAGCTTGCGGATGAGGGCCAGCCCCAATTCACGCTGACCACCCTGCCCCGGCTCCTGGAAGTAGATTTCGAGCTGATCACACGACCGATTCTTCCAGGCGGCAGGCATCACTTCGAGGAGTTCCGCGGCATGCGGCATATCCACCAGTTCCCACGCCACGTACTGCTTACTGGTGAGGTCGCTCAGCATCAAAGGCCGCCAGCCTTCCGAGACACCCCGATCAGCGACAGCCCACTTGGCGGATCGAACCGTGACTTTCAGCTCCGAACCAAACGGCACAGCCCTGGCACGATCAGAGAAATCGGCCAGCTCCAGCACAGTCGACCGGGGCCAGGGCACCTGCTGGAACAGCAGATTGCGTTCAAACCACGTCACCGCTATCTCAGGCAGAAACAGTATTGCAGCTAAGGCAACCACCAGACATGCTGCCGCCAGCCAGATGCGGGTGCGGAGCCGGTCGGTGTTGAGCACGTCTCCCACTTGCAGCTTAGCCAACTGTTGTTCGGCTTCAGCAGTCGTTGCTTCGATCATCGATGGCGAGTAGCCCTGATCTCTTGCCTGATCCCAATCGTTCAACTCTACAGCAGTCACCAGACGATCACCCAGCCTTTCCCCGAAACGGCGTTCGAGGGCCAGGGCCAGGTCAGAGGTCGTAATGGGCTTCATTAACCGAGTGACGAGGTAACGAACGATGACCGAACCGACGACAGCAATGAGAATCAGCAGAGCCCCAACTCGAAGGATGCCCTGAATCGCCGGGCTGCCTTCACGCAGGTAGTCAAACCCGAACAGCTTGAACAGAACGCCCCAGTCGAAGAGCAGCCAGACTGCCGCCCACACGAAACAGGCCATGACGAGGTAGGCAATCGATTCAAACACAACATAACGGCGAATGGCGGACTGCAGGCGCAGTAGAGGTTGCTGCAAACTCGACCGCAGTGCGGGAGCTGACTGGTTTTTCGTTCTGGGCTGTGTCATTGTCGACACGAGATACTCCCGATCATGCCAATCGAAGCAGTTTACGAGTCAGCCATTCGCCGCCGAGCAACAGACATACCAGCATCAAAGCCCACGACGGCCCGCGAGCCTTGTCTGGATCGTCCAGATGCCAGAACACAGAGACGCCCTTATCCCACAAATCATACACACGCCCTTCAGAAGTGAAAGGCACGATGTTACTGTCGAGGCATTCGGGGATCCACTGCATGGTGTTCAAATTGAAGTAGAGTCGGTCGAGTTCATTATCGGGCGTGAGGGTGGCAGCCGCTCCGCCCGGAGCCGTCTGAGCGTCACGCAACATGAGGCTCTTCGCATCACCGAGTGAGACGGCGAAAGCGGGCCGCTTCGTTTCATCGAGCAGCTTGATGCCTTTGCTGACGCTGGCCAACCGATGCATCTGTGCATGATCAGGCCGGGTATCGTCCCGTTCCGGATCGCTGCTCTCCACGATGAAAGTGGCTGGCAGCTTCTCGCTGGTGCCAGGCACACGGAGTTCGACGTTGTACTTGCCGGCGGTCTTCACCATGAATCGAGTGGTAAAGGCACCCGGCTTGCCTTTGTCGGCTTGCATGGGAATGCCTTCCTTCCATTCTTTGGGAACCTCGGTGAGTGAAGCCGGGCCGGTCACGTTGAGCAGCACTGGCTTACGAGGGTCAGCAGCTAGCGGCTTAAGATCGTTATCGAGCAGTTCCGCCTCGACCAGCACCGTATCGCCTTCGTTGTGCTTACTGCTGACCATGAGCAAACCACGGGACGATTCCTTCTTGCCCATAGCACGCAGCAACTTGGTCCAAAGCCGTTCGTGGTACTTCTCACTGAAGCTGCGCAGACGGTATGTTTCGCCTGAACCGATGTAGAAGACCGATCCCTTGGCCAACTTCGACAGCACAAAGAAGGGCTGCCGTTCGCCGTTGGCCGTGAGGGACTTTCGGTTAGGAATCTCCATACCGAGCCAGTACCTGAGCGCCGGGGCGTACCTGCTTGATGGGGAAGTAGCTGAAGAAGCCGCGAATCGCCGGTAACTCCGCCTGGTTGGTCTCGACGTTCCGCTGGGTATCAAAGAAAAGATCCCAGCCTTCGAAGAACCGATTGCGCTTCGCCGGAATCGGTCAGGTCAAAATAAGGCTGACTGCCGGCGCTGGGATCCCAGTTCAATGCCCACGGTTCACGGTTGGAACGATCGAGAATATGCAGGGCATCAGGCGAATCGTCGAAGATGACCGGGTAGAGATTCTGAATAACCTGCAATTCCGGGTCTCTCACCAGATTGAAGGTATGCACCGGCCCGGCGACAAGCACGAGGCCGCCCCCCAGGTCCTGAACCCAGGACCGCAGCTTCTCTTGAGGATTCCCACGGGCGACCGCATCCTCCTTACCCAACAGATACCGCCAATCAGGATCGAACGCTACGATAACATCGTAATTGCCAAGGTTCATCGGATCCGCGTCGGGTGCGCGCAACTCAGAAGGAAATCGATCAAGTATCTTCTTGGGATCAACATCCTGTACGGTTCCGTTCTGGGCAGATTGCAGGTAGATGCTGAAGTCAAACTTGTCCTGTTCCCGCATCAACATATTGCGGACGAACTGGTACTCCTTCGTCGCAGCCGAAGCGAAAAGCAACACATTCAGTTTGCGATCCTCGACCCGAACCGTCTTGGCATCCTGCGAAACATTATCAGCACGAGTGCGCTCGCCTTTGAGTGGAACAACGCGGGCTTTGAACTTCCAATCACCTTTGATTTTCTTCGGGTTGGTGATGCGGAATTCAGCGGTGCCCCGAGTTTGTCTTCCAGTGCCCTGAATCAGGTTTAACTGCTCGGCGGGCAAGTCTTCCGGTTTCTCGCCCGGTCGTTCCACCTGCAAGATCACGGTAGTTGCCTGGCCCGAAGCCACGTTCTCGCCCTCGATGGCTACGCGCACAGGAAAGTCGTCGTCGGGCTGTACACGATGAGGAGTAAGCACGTCCACCAGCCTTAAATTCGGAATCGTCTGAGCGGCACCCATGCCGACAGTAAAGACCGGCACATTCTCTTTTTTGGCTACACTAACGGCATCGTTCAGATCCTGGCTCGATCCCGCTGTCGACTTTCCGTCCGAAAAGATGATGACGCCCTGGAGGCCGCCCTTTTCCTTCTGAAGCAAATCACGCAATGCCAGTCCCAGGTTGGTGCGATTGAGCAACCGGGATTGAAGAGCCCGCCGTTCCGTTACCCCTCGTTCAAATGCTTCAATCAACGTCTTCGTCTTCTTAGATTGCCCCTGCTGTTCGGCGATGCCGGCATCCTGCGCCAGTTTATCAAGGTCGGTTATGAGTTCCGTTGCCAACAACGTATTCCAGGCCGCCAATGGCGTGGGCATTAACTGCCTGCTGAAGAAACTGAAAGCAGGGACTTTGCCCTTTTCGATGAGCATTGGTTGAGGATCAAGGATTTCCCCAAATCGATAGCAGACGATCGGGTTCTTCTCGAGCAGTTTGGCGATAAAGTCAGGCTTCCTCGCTCCACCGGGAGATAGAGGCGCGCTGGGCTTGAGCATTTCCAGCAACACTTCCTGCCTGGTCCAGCGTTGTTCGCCCGGTTCTTCAGAAGCGACGATATCGCTTGTTTCAGTAACCGACGCTGATACGTCAAACAGAATCGCCACCTTCGATTGTTGCTCGCTGTGGGTGACTTGCCTCATGGCTGGCAAGAGCCAGATGAAAAAGAGAGTGATATAGGTCAGCACCCGGAACAACCCAAGTAACGCAGACCATTTCGGCCCGATGGTCTTACTTTCCCTTCGATAGGTGATGACGACAAAAATCAGCGCCAACAGCATCAGCGGAACCGATATTCCCAACCACCAATACGGATCGAACCCCAGGGGCAGGCCGAACATCTCCGGCGGCTCCTGTAGTCGTCGCCAGACGAATTCCAAACTGGTTTGCGTTCCTGCCTGCATTATGACTCTCTAACTAAACATGGTGACTGAACTTCATGGCCAGGTACTGCTCAAGAATCAATAGTCCCACAAAGAGCAAGAGCACCCAGGAAAACTCTGACCAGGACTGAGATTGCAATGCTTCCTGCGCCTGCGATTCCAATGCGTTGATGACAAACCAAGTCTTCCCTTGAACGTATTCACGGGCTTCGAGCAAAGGCGTCTTGGCTGTGCCTTTACTTATGCCCTCAGCCAGCATTTCCCGCATCTGATCTTCTGAAAGCCTGGTGAGGTCGCTCTCCTCACGATTATCCAGATTAAATGCCAGCGGTCGCTCTTCAGGTATTTTAGCAGTGTCCAGGTTGATGCTGGCCTCACCCTTGACAGCGTTATCGCTCGGACTCGTTGCTGAACTGACCTGGTTGAACTTGAGCCGGTAGTGCCCAGGCCCCTTGATCGGCTTGATGTTGACGAGCCACTCGAAGCGTTCGGCTTCCTTGGCCGTGCTGCCTTCCGGAGCGGCAGGCTGATAGAGAGGCTTTACCTTTTCTCCGTTTATCACGTCGATCTTGGTCGGTGGGGTTCCGCCGTCAGTCTGGTACCAGAGTTCAACCTGGGGATGAAAGCGGTCCTTATCCAGCCGGACTTCCAGCGGCTGCTGCTGTATCAGGGTTGAGGTAGTCAATTCCGAAGAGCGTGTCAGTGAAGATAAATGATCCTGTAAACCAATCATCATGGGAACAAAGTAGAACTGGGCAAGGTCGCCGGTTGCCATGTCGTGCCAACCATAGTCCTTGCCTTGAATCGGCGTCGGCGAGGCAGGCGTCAGGAAAGCAATGACTCGACCGGGCCTGGAGCCCCCAGTGACTGGGGCCTCAACGACCAGCGGATCGCCCTGCTGCAACAGGTCAAGGAACTCTCGCAGCTTCTTTTGCAGTTCAGCGTGCTTTTTGTCTTTCCAGAAGTTGGCCGCCGCCGGTTCACCCAGCGCAGCCGAGATGGCTTCGATGAGTTCTCCCTTCCGCGACTTCTTCTTCTCCGGGTCCTCGACACTGGCGAAAATCTTGCCGACATACTGCTTGAGCTTGTCCTCAGGCACTTCACCAGCTACTGCATTGAGTTCACCGGCCAGCGAGCGTGCCTGTTCTCGATAGAGTTGCAAAGGCCGCCTGTTCATCAACTGCACCAGGACGTCAAACCCTTCGCCCGGCTTCCACTGTGGGTCAATCCGGAAGTACCTGTTCACGTGAATGAAGCGGGCAAAAGTCTCCGCGATCTCGCCTGAGAAAGGGAAGGCCGGATGTACTTTCAGGAATCGAAGCTTGGCGTAGTAGTCGTCCTTGTCCGGTTCATCATCGATGTAGGTGGCGCTCTTGCGACCTTCAGCGTCAGGCCGCAGCATCAGTGGAACGGGGAAGATGCCCTGCCCCTTTTGATAGAGCCGATCATTAAAGATAGCGACGTTGGTGCGCGGCCCGAGGAAGTAGGCCAGGCTTCCTCCGCCCCGCACATAGCGATCAAGGTGCTTCAGCCCCTCTTCATCCAGATCGCCTTCACTGCGACCCACGCCGGAGATGTTGAGCAGGTAGATCACCGAGTAAGGCGACAGATTGCGACGAGTCGCCAGTTCACGAGGAGTGATGACATCCGCCTGAATGCCCGTGCGGCTTGTGCCGGTAAGGGCCGCGGAGACATACAGCCAATCAGTCCCCGAATAGTTGCTGTGAGCATCGGGATCGATGACAAGAACGCTCACTTTGCTCCGCAGTTCGACGAAACCGTAACGAACATCGTCTACGGCCAGATGATCACGGCCCTCAGCATCTTCGAGCCGGGCGGTCAGGGCTTTGATGCCTACCGTTTCATCGACAGGATACTCCATGTTGAAGACGATGGACCGCTCTTCACCGCCGCTGAGTCGATCAATCAGTCGATCTGCTTTGATAACCCCATCGCTGCGAAGAACCAGTTTGACCTTGCTGTGTTCAGCCGTGCCGAAGTTCTTTACGGTCACATGCACATCAAAGGGCAGCCGGGGCGTTACCACTTTCAGGGGAAGATCAGAGAGCCCGGCGACGGCATCCGCGGTACGACGCGGCCGGGTGACCAGGTTCGTGATGCTCAGGTTCCCATGGGCCGGCGGCACTTCGCCTGTGCTGATCGAGCGGTTGGGCTGTGCCATGTCATGCATCTGCACGCGCACTTTGCCCTGCTTGGACAAGTCTCCCAGCAGCGTGAAAACCTCATCGCCCGAATTCCGCCACGTCGGCAGCCGGAAATCGCTGACGATGTGCAGATGTTTCCGACCCTCTTTGACCGTGTCGAGATGCTTGACCGCCTGTTGGAGGCTGGTAAGCGGGCCGGAGGGCAACGAACCGGGTTTGAGGTCATCAAGCCGTTCTTTCAGGCGGGTGGCTGTCTCGGCGGTGAGGCGAACGCCCTCGGTCTTCTCGCTTGTCAGCGAAGGGCCAAACTCCGGTACATTCGGGTTGGACCAAGTCAGGACTGTCCAATAATGGAGGGCATTGCTGGAAGCCTGAGCCTGAGCAAGATCGGTCAGGAGCTGCGCGCCCCTGCGGAACGCGCTCATTCCCTCCGGTCGACGTGGATCGTCAAGATCGTTCATGGAAAAGCTGTCATCCAGCACAATCACGTGATGATGCACCGCGCCGGCTTCTGAACCCGTTCCACCCATGAACCAAAGAGGCCTCACGATAAGAAGCACGACCAGAAGGACCAGGAGACATCGCAGTAACAACAACAGAAGCTGTTCCATCAGGAGCTTGCGCTTGTGGCGTTGGATGGCCTTGAGCAGAAACTCCATGGCTGCCCAATCGATCTTCTTGTAGCGCAAGCGATTGATCAAATGGATGATGATGGGCACTGCTACAGCCAGCAGGCCCCACCACGCCAGAGGATTGATCACCGTTTCAAACATGCAGTTCGTGTTTCCTTACTTTCTGCCACGAAGAGCCATGCGTGCCGCGAGAAAGCGGGCCAGCACAGCGTCGAGATAATCGCTGGTGCGAATCAGGGCGTATTCCACGCCGCGCTTGGCGAGAGCCTCGCCTGACCTCGTCGAGATATTCCTTAAGGGCCTCGAGATATCCATCGCGCAGCGCCCTGGGGTTGCAGACCAGATCGGGCATCGCTTCCATGCCCAGAAACCGGGTCGTTCCCTGAAACTCAAAGTTGACTTCATCCTCATCGAGCACGTGAAACACGATGATATCATGCCGGCGATGAGCCAGAAGATCGAGCCCCCGAAAAAACGACTCGCGATCCGTGAGCAGATCAGAGATCAGAATCACCATGCCGCGCCCCGGCAAATTGTCGGTTACTCGTTTGAGGATCGATTCCAGATTCGTCTTCTCAGAGGGCTTGCTGACGTTCATCGCCTGCAGGATGGCGTCCAGATGCGTCTGCTGGCTGCGGGCAGGCACCGCGTTCCGCAGTTGACTGTCAAAAGTGATGCAACCTACGGCATCGCCTTGATGCAACAGCATGTACGCCAGCGATGCCGCCATGCTGCACGCATACTCGTATTTGGTCAGGGAACCTTTGCCATACCGCATGGATTCGCTGACATCCAGCATGATCATCGCCCGCAAGTTGGTCTCCGCCTCAAACTGCTTGATGTAGAAGCGATCCGTTTTGGACCACACCTTCCAGTCCAGATGGCGGATATCATCGCCCGGCGTGTAATCCCGATGCTGGACAAACTCGACGGAGTGGCCAAAGAACGGGCTTTTGTGCATGCCACTGATGAAACCTTCAACGACATGCCGGGCGCACAGATCGAGCCGAGAGATGCGCGAAACAGCTTCGGGAGTCAGAAAGCGGCGGGGATCATCACCCATGATCACGGTTACCTGATTACTTCATGAACACGCAGGCACGTTGGTTGATGAGAGGCCTAGGTCGCAAATATCTTTTGAAACCTGGCGTCGCTGGTGAGGTCGCTTTCCTTGAGAGGGGTATCTTTGACGATGCGCTCGACGACCTTGTCCGTCGTCACGCCTTCGGAGACAGCGGCGAAGTTGGTCAAGATGCGGTGACGTAGCACGGGCAATGCCAATGCTGCCAAGTCTTCAGTCTGAACATGGGTACGGCCATTGAGCAGGGCGCGAGCCTTGGCGCCAAGGATGAGGAATTGCACGGCTCGCGGGCCGGCACCCCAATCCAGCCAGCTCTTCACATAATCGGGAGCGCCATTTTGAGTGACTCGGGTCTGTCTCACCAGAGCCAGAGCGTAGTTGATCGCATGATCACTGACAGGCACCCGTCGAACTAGCGACTGGAGTTGTTGAATCTGATCGCCGGAAAGAATCGGCGTCAACTCCTCCGCCTGCAACCCAGTCGTACGACGGGCAATCTCAAACTCTTCCTTGAAACTCGGATAATTGACATAGACCTTGAACATGAAGCGATCCTGCTGCGCTTCTGGAAGAGGATAAGTGCCTTCCTGTTCAATCGGGTTCTGCGTAGCCAGCACGAAGAACGGACTGGGCAACTGATGCCTGGTGCGACCCACTGTCACCTGCCGTTCCTGCATGGCTTCAAGCAAAGCAGCCTGTGTTTTGGGAGGCGTGCGGTTAATTTCATCGGCCAGGATGATGTTGGCGAACAGAGGTCCTTGCAGGAACTTGAACTCTCTGCCGCCTGTTGTTCGGTTCTCCTGAATGACTTCCGTTCCTGTGATGTCGGAAGGCATCAAGTCCGGCGTGAACTGTACGCGGCTGAACTCCAGCGAAAGGGTCCGGGCCAGCGTGCTGATGAGCAACGTCTTGGCCAAGCCGGGGACGCCTTCCAGAATAACGTGACCTTTACTGAACAGGGCTATCAGCAGTTGTTCAATGACAGCATCCTGCCCCACGATAACCCGTGCCAACTGCTGCTTGATGGCGCTGAAGGCCTCTTGTAATTTCTTGACTGCCGTCAAGTCATCTTGTCCGAGGCTGCTAGCGAGGTTTTTGCTTGCCGAATCAGTCATGCTATCTCTCACAGTGTCGGTGAAACGCTTGATAGGTTGATACTGCTCGTGCCAGGAATGTCCAGTAGACTGCGCTAACGCTGATAGATGGAGAGGTTTGCCTTGTCGAGTTGCATGATGATCAAGTGTAGTGCGGTAGAATACACCGGACCGACCGCGCCGGAATTCCACGATCCATCAGGCGATTGCTTGGTGGCGAGGTAATCAAAGACGATTTCCCGATATCTGCTCCACTTCAGCAGTTTCTTATCACCATCTGCTTCTTTCTTGAGCAGGTCTGGGCGCATCTTGCCGTGTCGATCCTCGCCGAGCACGTAAAGAACCTGTGCATAATAAAGATGCGTGTATTCCCAGTGGCCGAAGCTGTCTCGCCCGGTCTTGTCTATTGGAATGTACTTCTGGCAGTAGTTAATCCACTTCAGTGCCATTTCGTTGTTGTACTCGCCGGAAGAGAACATGCAGCATACACCGGCGGCAGTCAGTGGGGGGCGAATACCCCCGCCCCCGCCGCCTCGCAAGCTGTAGGTCACCCCTGCCTCTTCAGTAAGTGGATCCCCAGTACGGTTAGCGACGACCGACGACTTGCGCAGATACTCACCTGCCTTGTCGATCACTTCCTTAGGTACAGGAATACCGGCGTTCTTGCACGCCCGCAGAGCCTGTAGCTGGGTAATGGTCACCGAGCCTTCATCAAAATCGGTGCCATCGGCCGCGGAGACGTACCCCCAACCTCCCAGGTTGGTTTGCACTTGCCAATAAACAGCACCGCCGCCGTCAGAACCTTCTCCAGTTCTTTGCGTCGGGCGTTATCAGGCTCTTCACCGTATACTTGGGCCAGGAACATGGTGGCGAAGCCGTGCCCATACATGTAACGCTGTTGCTCACGCTGATCGTCGGCTCTCCCGATCAAACCTGTCTTCTTAGTGACCCGGCTGAGCAGATACTCCACTGCCAGTTCAATCTCTTTCGAATATTTACCCTGGGTCATGGTGCTACCCTCGGCGACCAGCGCCATGCCCGCGAGTGCTGTCATTGGAATCGGATGCGAGCCGCCAGGAGGCACGTCCCAGTGGCCGTCTCGGGACTGAGTCTTAGCCAGCCACTGTAAGCCCGCTTCGATATTGGGGCGATAGCGGGCCAATATTTTCTGCGTCTCCAGTTCATCTTTGGTGAGCGGATCTGAAGATTGGGCAGCGCCGCCAAGAATCACCAAGGCCAATCCAAGAGCCAGGATAAATCGTCCCATGAGTTCACCTGTTATTTGGGTTGATTAGCGGTGACATTAGGAACCAGAAGCATCGAAACGCTTTGTAAGGCTGACTTTAGTTCCAGCTTCCCGGTCTGTGGTTCGATCACCAGTTCCTGATATCCAATCGCGCTGTTGTTTCTGCCGTCCAGCGGGGCATTTACTTCTTGCATGCTCTTTGCCGGTAAGGGAATCGCTTTGCCCGTCTCCTTCGAGAAGAAAGCCAGTTCATTCTGCAGTTTGCCGCTGTTGCCGCGGTTCATCATGATATTCATAGCCATGCCCTGCTGATTCTTGGCATTGATGGGCTGGTTGGACTTCATGACCACCGCGGAGCAAAGCAACACCGGCAGTTCCTGGAACCGTTGCACGACAAGATATTGCAACGGCACATTCTCCTGCCAGAGTACCGTACCGCTATCACGCTGCATGACAACCACCGGGCCATTCAGCGGAATGCTTCGTAACCATTGCATCTGTGGAAACAGGTGCCAGCGATCATCGGCTTCATCAAATTTATCCATCTGCTTACAGAGGAACACGTAACATTCCCTCTTATCCAGGATGAAGTGAGCCGCGACATAGGTTTCATATGCCAGCTTCAGTTTCGTCTCGAATTGAGGCTTCCCGTCAGCCACATCCTGGATGCTTAAGGAGCCGTCAGGATGGAGAGTTCCAATCATCTCTGAAGGTTGAGCCGATTTGAGGATAGTCGAACGAGTAGCGAGAGTCTTCTTCCAGATCGACTTGTCGCAGACCGGATCGTAAAGACTGAGCTCATCTTGATCAGCGCCCTTGGGTGTTCTAAGCAGAATCCTCCTGCCCGATGTTGTAACTGCTGAACGGTATTGCTCTTCCACCTTCTTGTTCAGTACCGTCGCGTGGCCATCCAGCAGTCGAATGGCCAGCACCTGGTCTTCCACGTATTTACCCATCTTGGGTGGAATCACGATGACGTACTCATCATCTCCGAACATCTCCACGCCGGCAGGAATGCCGTAGTGCGACCAGAGCCGTTCCCCGGTCTGCGGATCAATGCAGATCATCCCTTCCTGACGGATCGTCATCACAAGCCGCCTGCATGAACCCGGTCCGTAGGTGCCCAGCGTTTCCCAGGTGCCGTTATTCTGGGTTACCTGAAACCGCCCTTGTACTTCCAGGTGAGGCATGATCTGCTGATTGTTGTTCAGGTTCTCGTTATTTACCCCTTCTCCCATGACATTAACGGACCAGACTTCCTTTTTCCTGATGGGATCAACCCCGACGATACGGTTAGACCAGGCGAAAACCATCACGTTTCCGCACGAAAGAAAGTGAGGCCACAGACTTGATTGAAAGCCGAAGCTACCCACGAGGGGGTTAGCGAAGTTGGACTTTGAAAATACTTCCTTCTGTGAAACGATATCTCGAATGACATACCCGCTGCGGATATTGTTCTGATTGTCAGAAGTGACTTGAAGCGCAAACCTTCTCAATTGTGGAGGCAACTCGAGCTTGGATTCAAAACTGGTCACGAAGCTGCCCTGCCCGTTGCTGTACTTTCGATCATAGACAAGCTTCTCAATGCTGACATTTTGCAGATTCGATAGTCCCAGCCGTTCATCAAGATAGGGAAGGAACCGTTTGTCTGTCATGAGCTCCTGGTAGAGCTGTAGTCCATTCTTGCCGTCCCGGACGACAATCTTGGGATGCTTTCGTGCCAGGAGATGAAAATAGTAGGCGGCATTTTCCATCTCACCCATACGCATGTTCAGCCGAGCCAGTCCATCATGAGCCTTGGCGGAAATCTCCGGATTGGCGGCATCTACTAAGGGCAAGAAGCGTAGCAGGGCCTGAGCATACTCTTTGTTCTCCTGCAATGCTTCAGCAAAGCGAAGCTGGGCCTGCTGCCCGGCGTTATTCAGTTCACCGTAGAAATCGACAAAGTTACGAAGCGCGTCAAGGTTCTTGTCGTTCTTTACCAGTTCCAGTTGCTTCTGAATGATCGCGTCAAGTTTGACCTTCAGTTCCGGACTGAGCCGTTTGGCCATTAACTGGGCCTGGGCCTGGGCCCATACCCTTGGCAGTATCCGCACCAGCGGGTCTTCAGGACTAACGATAATCTTGTCATCGAGTTGCCCAAAGGCTTGCAGGCTGGCCAGGGCCTCATCAATTCGTCCCTGGGCTTCACGCCCGCCGGCCAGGAGGCGATAATAGCGTGCCTTACGTTCAATCGCAGCGGCTCGATCATCGCCGCTCAAGGTGTCCAGGCGAACAGGTACGGTCAACTTTTCCAGATCAGGCAGGTACTTCTCATACTGAAGGAAGTTCTTCTCAAGCAACCCCAGGATCGAGTCAGCCAACTTGGCCTCGCCCTTGCTCTTCAGTTCCGGAGCCGGCTTGGTCGCAAGCGCTACACGGAAGTCCTCGATGGCCTGCTCGGCTTCACCACGATGCCATCTCAGCTCACCTCGATCAATCAAGCCCACCGGATCATTGGGGTTGGCCTTGAGCCGCTGGGCCACCTGTTGTTCTTTCACGATCTGAATCGGGTAGACGAGCAGATGGTTGTGATTGAGCGAGACGAAATACTCGCCGATGAGTGCCAGGTTGCCGAGCAGTTCCTTGTGCCGGGCCTTTCCTCGAGCGGTGATCTGCCCGGTCTTCAGCGAGAGACTGATGATCTCGTTGCTCCGCACCGGCAGGAAGTAAGTGTCATCGTTGGCGATGCCTCTGCCGCACGGCATGCCCGTCATTGTGTTCCAGAGCGGCTTACCAGTATTCAAATCGACGGCATGAACATTCTGTTTGCCAATAAGGATCACCTTGTCATCGAACACGCCGGCCAGGTAATAGTCGGGAGGCAGCGGGTCCTTGCTGGCGACATCAATACGGTTCAAGGTCCAGGCCAGGGTACCATCCCGCAGATTGATGCAATGCAGAGCGGTGCCATCGCTTGGGGCGAGTAGCACTTTACCCTGACTGACTACCGGCGCGGTGAACGACCATTGCGAACCCTTGTTCAATCCTACCGCCTGCTCCAGTTGTCTGCCACGCACCCGGAATTGAAAGCCGATCTGATCGGTATCGGTGTTCACCACTTCGTTCTGGTAGCTGTAGGCCCACACCAGCGAGCGAGTGAGCAGATCAACGCCAATGACCGATCCGGCATTGGTCGGGCAGACGAGGATGCCGTCGCTGTAAGAAAGGATCGCTGCCTGAGATCGACGCACCGGATCTTCCGATATCTTTCGATCCACTACCCCCAGCGGCTGCGACCAGACCAGATCAACCCCGTATTCATAGTCATCGCCCTGTGCCGACGCTGCCTTGAGCGTCTTGCGATTCTGCAAACAGAGCAGCTTGATCTCGGAATTGACCTCCGCCAGCACATAGAGCTTATCTCCTAAAGGCAACGGTGGCCCCAGGAAGTACATCTCGGAAAAAGGTTGATCGGACTGTCGGGTCCCAATGGACCAGACCGCCCTACCTCCCTCAATATCATAAGCGATCAGGTGGTTGCACGAACCAAAGTCGCCAATGCTGCTGCCAAGCTGTGACCCGCCACGATTAAAGTTACGCCCCCATGGCACACCATAGTTCTGCACGTTGGGTGGAAGGGCTAAATCTTCGACGGCGTAGACCAACTCCTGATCGGCGCTCAAGGTGCCCAGCAATGTGTTCTCAACAAGGATCGCCGGTGCCGTTTCCCGATAGGAAGCCAGGTAGGTGGACGATTCGGGATCGCCATTGTTCTTCAGAGAGTTGGCCAGACTGGCGGCTGATTCGCTTTTCCATCGAGCAGTTCCCGTTTTGAGGTCATACGCTTGCAACCCATCGAGCGCTCGGAAGATGACCAGGTCATGCACGATCAGCGGATGACTGCCGGGGATGACCGGAACCCCCATGCTGAAGAGCTTCTTGCTCGCCTGATCGATCTCATTGCGTGCCTGTCCAATCTCATTGCGACCCTGGCCAGGATCAATCGGAGTGTAGGCTGGGAATCGTGGCTCGAGGAACGGAGCGGTGCTGTTACTGCGAGCGGTCCGATCCGGGCTGCCCATGAACAAGCGCCAATCGTTCTGGCTGCCCGTATTGCGAGAACTGGCTATCGTCTTCAGGGCGTTTTTGAGCCGGTTCTCATCCCATGAACGAATCGCTGTCGGCAACTTTTCGTTCGTGTTCGCCAGCTTCACTTGGATAAGCTTCCACACCCGTTCCCGGTTAGCGGCATCGCCGGCTCGTTCGAATGCCAGTGCTGCCTTGTAGAGGATGCTCAGTGGTAAGTCGCCGCCTTTATCTCGTGAGAGCAACCGTTCATAGCACAGTGCCGAGACGATGTAGCGGCCATGATCGAGGTGGTAGGCTCCGAGCCAGGCAGCTGCTTCAGCGCCGGCTTCGGTATGGACAAACTTCAAGGCCACCTCGGCCAGTAGTTGTGGGTTGGCGTTAGCCTTGGCCTGCTTGAGAGCGACCTTGGCTTCTGAACCAAACTGTTGTTCGTAGAATCGCTTGCCTTCCGGCGGCAGACTACCCAGCATCCGGTTGGCTTCAGCCCGAACACTGACCCGGCGGCCCTTATCTCCTTCGCTTTCCTGAAGGAAGTTGTCTTCTGTCGCATTCAACAGCGACTGCAATATCTTGACGGCGCTCTGCCAGTCCTGCGTTTCGATGAACCGCTTGGCTTCTTCGATCTTTCGGCGGGCGCAGGGGATCGACTGGCAACTTCACCCGCTGATTGCCCGCTTCCTTACTGGGGTCGGGCTGACCGCCAAACACCTGGCCGTTGACGATGATCTGTGCGCCACCCATGACACGGATGTTTTGTGGCAACGGCACTGCCTTCTGCGGAGCCGGCTGTTGGGCGGCGACGAAGCTCAACATCAACCCGCTCATGATGCAGGCTGAAACGATCATTCGCCGCCAGGTTCGGGGTCTCAATGGGATACTAGGCATGTCATCCTCTGAGTGTGCCATCATTCTACAGGATAAAGCAGCCCAGCGGGGATTGCAATGTCCGTTCTGGAAGAGAAGTGCTCAGTTCTCAGTGCTTAGTGCTCAGAATGAAAAAGCACTCATCTAACTGTACCCATTCGCATGATACCGCCACCCTCAACTGATACACTAAGCACTGAGCACCCAGCACTGAGCACTTTGTTTCGATGCGCCGCACCTTCCGCCCTGATTACGTCTCCTTCGCCGGCACCTACCAGTGCAATCTGGCGTGTCCGCATTGCTGCGTGCCTATTGAATGGACTGATCGGTTGCCCATTGATACCGCCATCCGCTTCCTTGAAGATGCCCACTCCCAGGGCATCCGTCGCATTGGATTCACTGGCGGCGAGCCATTCGTCTATCCAGAGTTCGTGATTGCCGTCGCCCGTCGAGCAGCAGAGTTGGGCTTCCGCTTTGACAAGGTCATGAGCAACGGCGTCTGGTATCAAGACGAGGCACACCTCACCCAGGTTCTATCCGAACTCCGAGACGCCGGGTTTACCGGCAAGCTGGGCATGACCGTCGACAAGTTTCATGGCATCGACATCGAGAAACTAGCCCTATTTTGCCTCACAGCACGCAAAGTCTTTGCTCGGGATAACATCCTGTCACTCTCGTATGCCAGCCGAGCGCCCGATCAGGGATTGGAATTGATCAAACGGCTGGCTGAGGCTCTTGGCGGAGTGCTCGAATATTCCGAACTGCTTCACCGTCACATCGTCGTGACAGATGACTTGACGATGACCTTGAACTGGAACCATCTCGCCCCCGTCGAACGTGCCGAGAAATTCGCCGGTGGCTGGGATGACCAATGGTTCAAGGAAGACTACTGCGAAGGCCCCGGCCAGGCCCTCATCGTCACCCCCAAAGGGGAAGTCAAACCCTGCTGTGGCTTCGCCTCTGACCTCGATCAGTTGACGATTGGGAACATCCACACCGATAGCGTCGAGCAGATCATCAAGCAGGCCCGTGCCCATCCATATGTAGGCAAGGTTTTCCGTGAAGGTCTCACGGCTGTCGTCGATGAGATTCTGGAACGTGACCCCAATGCTTTACCGGGAAAATCATCGAACCAATGTTATGTGTGCTGGTATGTACTGACACGTGGTTTAGTCGAAGCCATGCCGGGCGGCGGCGGACAGATCGGGCAGTGGACGGGGACACGGACTAATTACACTGGGGAATTGATTGAGTTAGGGATAAAGAGAAAGTATTCTTAACTCCATTTCGGCCTTGAAGACCTCCGTCATTGGCATTAACATCTGGGACGATTACAAGGATGTTCTTCATGTCACAATCTTCACGTCGCTGGCTGATCCGACTCTTTGTGACTTCTGCGCTCCTCGTGGTCCTTTGCATGTTTTTCGTCGGATACTGGAACAGCACCAATTTAACTCCAGACAATGCCTTTGCACTAATGAAGGATTTAGCGACTCGGCATGCGAGTGATGCCGAAATCGTGTCCTACTTTGGTGAGACTGAAAAGTTAAGAAGTCAAAAACTCAAAGCCAGTGTTACAGATGCAGATTATGGTCGTGTGTGGAAATTCCACCAAGAATCATTTGGCCTGTATGACCGTTTAGAGATTTCCTTTGTCTTTGATCAGCAGCAGAATTGTATTACTTCTGTTAGTTTTAGGGATGTGCTGGAGGGAAAAAGGCTTTGGCTCTTTCGCTGGCAGCGATTATTGAAGTCAATTGGTTGGCAGTAATTCAAAACAACCGGCGAAGTTGATTCGGCTTACTCGATCATGTTGTTCAATTCAACCAATTCTCAAATCGTAGTCCAGGTACTTTTTCAAAGTCTCTTCGATTCGCTGTCAGCAACGTAGCTTCATGCACAAGTGTTACGGAAGCAATCTTCAAATCCATCGTACCGATCTTCACACCTTCGCTTCGTAATTCATCAAACCTTTCCGCAGACTTCTCATCGAAATCAACCAGCTTGAATCGACTGAAGAAGGTCACGAATTCGACCAGCTCTCCGTAAGCCGCAACTTGCCGGGAAACCTGCTTCTCTTTGGCAAGAACTGCTAACCATCCTCGCATAGCTTCTTCGTAGTTGATGATGGTAGTACAGATGTCTTCAACAGCTACAGTTTCAAATCGCCTGGTCAATCGCTGGAAGCGTTGACTCCCTCGGTACTTCAGGACGGTGAGATGATCAGAATCCAGGATCATCATTCACCAAACTCCCGACGAGCTGCTCGACGATCTGCTTCACGTATTTTTCGTGCTTCCGCATCAACCTGCCTTGAGATCTTGGTGCCAGTGAACATGCCTGCTGCCAAACGCCAATCCTTAGCAGGCAGTTGCTTTTGCAAAAGCTGTTCGATGGCGCTGATACGCAAGGCTAACGATCTCAGGCTATCCTTGCTCATGTCTAATCCCAATCTGCATCAGTTTGATAATCACCGTGGTGCCATCGTTAATTATACATAACACCGGCGGGATAAACCCGCCGGCTCGTTATTGATCGATGCTATCTGTTACGGGAAGAACCATATTCCACCCATGGCTGCACCCACTTCGCCCGCCACTCCCTTCCAGCTGAACAGCGGCGTCAGGAATCGCAGCGGTTCAGGATCGCCCGGCAGAGCATATCCGGAGTTGGCCTCACAAGCCCAAGGAGGGTTCACAGCCACCTTGTAGGGGAACAGCAGCACATCGCCATAGAACTGGGCGGTGCCAACCAATGGTTGGAACACACCCAGTTCCCAGCCGTAGCGTTCGGTGTTGATCTGCTGGAAGTAGAGCGGATTGTAGACGACGTACGAAGCAGCTTCGGTCGCCTTCGATTCGGGGAAGTTCCGCTTCACCATCGCCGTCTTGATGCGGATGTTGTCTTCTTCGGGAAAGTCGAGAGGCGTCTTGCCCGTCGCCTTGCGAAGCTGGCGAATACGCTCTGCCAGAGTCGATTCACTATCGACCCGATAAAGTTCGTCCTTGGCGGGTGGTGTGTAGCGCCCTTCCTCTTCCAGGGCGAGCATGTTCTTCTGCTCGGTAGTGCCCGGCTGCTGATTGGGCTTCTGGGCTGAAGGTGGCTGCTGTGCAGAGGCAACTCCGGCACAAAGCAGACACAGGCTAGTGGCTGCGCTCCGTAGCATACGCAGGCGACTGACTGTAGTTCGGCGATTCGCTCGTAATGTAGATGTCATGTGGATGTCCCTCCTGAACGGAAGCAGGACTGATCGAGATGAACCGGGCTCGTGTCCGCAATTCGTCGATAGTCTTGGTCCCACAATACCCCATACCGGCCCGCAAGCCACCCACCAGTTGGAAGACGAACGGAGCGAGCGGCCCTTTGAAAGGCACTCGTCCCTCGACCCCTTCCGGCACCAGCTTGCTTACCTGGCCATCCTTGGCGTCTTGTCGGTAACGGTCGCTGCTGCCTGCCTGCATCGCACCGATGGAACCCATCCCGCGATAGGCCTTGAACGTTCGGCCCTGGTACAGAATCGTCTGGCCAGGACTTTCACTCAGGCCTGCAAACAAGCCGCCCACCATTACACAGTGTGCCCCCGCAGCGATGGCTTTGGTAATGTCGCCGGAATAGCGTATACCGCCATCAGAGATCAAGGGCACTTGATAATCTTTCACACCTTCGGCAGCATGGGCGATGGCGGTAATCTGGGGGACGCCCACCCCGGAGATCACACGTGTCGTACAGATACTGCCCGGCCCGATGCCCACTTTGATGGCATCTGCCCCTGCTTGTGCCAATGCACGGGCACCTTCAGCGGTAGCCACGTTGCCTGCGATCACATCCACCGTGAAGCGTTTCTTCAGTTCAGAAACGGTTTCTATGACGTTGGAAGAATGTCCGTGAGCTGAATCGACTACCAGCACATCTACCCCTGCTTTAATGAGGGAAGAGGCCCTATCGTAGTCGCGCACGCCAATAGCAGCACCAACCCGCAGCCGCCCGCGCTTATCTTTGCAGGCGTTCGGGTAGTTCTGCATCTTGTCGATGTCCTTGATCGTGATCAAACCCTTCAAATGGTAATATCGGTCAACCAGGAGAAGTTTCTCCACCTTATTGTTGGTGAGGATCTTTTCCGCCTCTTCGAGTGAAGTTTCTTCCGGGGCAGTCACCAGGTTCTCTTTGGTCATTACCTCGTGCAGTTTCTGCTCAGGGTCTTGAAGGAAGCGAAGGTCACGGCGGGTGAGGATGCCTTTCAAGACCGGGCCTACTGTAATGGGCACGCCGCTGATCTTGTACTGCTCCATCACTCGCTTAGCCATGCCGACGGTAGCATCAGGGCTGAGCGTGACAGGATCGGTGATCACGCCGTTCTCGGAGCGTTTGACCTTGTCCACTTCACGGGTCTGCTGATCGACGGTCAGGTTCTTGTGAATGATGCCGAGACCGCCCTCTTGAGCGAGAGCAATGGCGAGGTCGCTCTCGGTGACCGTATCCATCGGCGAAGAGAGCACGGGGATATTGAGTTTGATGTTGCGCGTGAGGTTTGATCTGATATCCGCATCCCGAGGCAGCACTTCACTGAACCCCGGCTCCAGCAGCACATCGTCGAAAGTAATTCCCTGATAGGCTATACGATCTTGCATCCAACTTCCCCCGCGCGAGTTAGGGGAATCTTAGGGATCGTCAGTTTGAAAGCTAGGCAGTCGCATGGATGTGTACGAGTTTGCCTCGAGGCAATGGAAACAGAAACACCAGCGGTTCCCCGCTGGTGTTTCTGGAATACTCAAGCACATCCCTATGCTAGAGCTTTGCGTCCATCAACTTGGCCAAACGGCGACGGCGATAGTACCAGCCACCCACGGCACCGGCGCCCAGCACTCCCATGAAAGCAATGGTGGTCGGCTCAGGCACGGCTGCGAAGTTGTACAGCACAATATCGTTGCCGCCAGAGATGGCCCCGCTGCCGAAGTCGCCGGTATAGCTGACTTGTGCTGTGAAAGGCTGACCAGCGCCTACTGCTGGAATGAATACTGTCCCATCCTGCGGGACGCCCGAAAAGGTTCCGACTATGCTCGACGCACTGTCATTGAGGACCATAACGAATAGCTCATCGGTTGGCAAAAACGTCGTGCTGGTAGTAGTGCCTGAAAACACTGAGCCGGTTAAAGTAACTGTTCGTGCTGCCCCGGCTATCGTGGTGCTGTCGTACTGGCTGCCGATGGTGGTGCCGTTCAGCTCTAATTTGTAAAGAGCTCCGGAACTCAGAGTCAGATTGCCATCAATGGTCAACTGGCCGGGGCTGTTGCCTGGTGCCAATGAGCCATTGTTAGCAACGGTCACAGTGCGGGAGACGGTGCCGCTGCCGCCCAGTGTGGCGTTGGCGTTGACCGTAACTGCATTGGTACTGGGTGCGATGTTGCCATTCACGAGCAGCGTCCCGGCATTGACGGTCACTGCCCCGGTCTGGGTGTTGGCATTGTTGGAAAGCACCAGCGTGCCGGTGTTGTTCTTGGTCAGATTACTCTTGCCGGAGACAACACCGGCCCAGGCAGCTGTGATTCCCGAGCCGACACTGGCAAAGACATCACCATTCAAGATGATGGCGTTGTTGATGCTGTTGCTTCCCAGAGCGTTGATGGTAAAGGCGTTGGCGCCCGCCGTGTTTTGCACTGTGATGGAACCGGACCCCAAGTTGGCCTGCGTGGTGTAGGCCAGGCTGGTAGTGCTGGTGCTGCCGCCATTGAGAACCCAGGGGCCGCTGCCGCCCGTACCAGAAAGCGTAATGATGGCAGTATTGCCACCTGTGCCAATGATCATGCCACCCGCATTCGTGTAGTTGCCGCTGAAATTCGCACGGCCATTCGGAATGACAAGTGTAGCGCTTCCAGTGATATTTCCACTAAACAAAGTCGAGCCAGTGCCACCGCCGCCACCGCCTTGGAAGTTCAGGCTGGTGTTCAAGGTGATATTGCTGCTTACAGTTTGAGAACCTGTGTTATTGCTCAATGGCGCGAGTGATGCTATGTAACTTTGTCGATTTAAGGTAAGCCCCGCGGCGTTTGTAGCACCATTGTCGACAAGAATTGGCACACTGATAACTGCGTTGGCCCCTGCTGCAGAAATCGACAAACTGGGATTGGCAGGCAACAAATCAACGTCGTTGGCAGCAACTCCCAGTGTAATTCCGCTGCTGGAGGAGAAGGTATTTGCCCCAATGTTGAGAGTTCCTCGACGATTTTCGATTGCACCTGTGAAGGTGTTTGTATTTACAGCCAATGTACCCGTGCCGATGTTAGAAATAGTTCCACTCAATGCGGATAGATTCCCACCCAGAGTCAGGGTTCCTGTCGCATGCAAGATTCCCTGAGTGCCGGTAACTACGGAACTCGAAGAAAAGGTGGTGGAGCCAAAAATGACTCCCGGAGTATTCCCGAAAGCCAGAGTGCCTGGTCCATTGATGGTGTGAGTGCCCGTTGCTAACATCATTCCTGTCGTAATGGCGAGAGTATCGCCGGAATTGATGGTGGTTGCAAAAGACCCGTTCATTTTCAGAGCGTTGACCGTGGCATTACCTGCTGTGGCAGTTGCAGCGCTTAGGTTGACATTCCCACCAGCTGCAAGAGTAGCGTTGTAGGAACCAGAAGCCAATGGCGTGAAACCGTTGGTAGCATCGTAAAAGAGAAAATCGCTTGGCCCTATCATTCGAGGAATGATGCCGCCAACGCTGGCGGGCACAGTCCCGTTCACCAGAAACCTGGCATTGGCCAGGTTAGTTCCCAGTACGGTGCCTGTTCCGGTTGCGTTCACCTGCATGGTGCTGCGTGAGTCGATAGATAGATTGCCGGCATTCGTGAGCGTGACAGAACCGCCTAAAGTGACTCCATTGGGTGTGAGAGTGACAACATTATGTCCACCCGTGGCATTGAGACTCCCAAAGGTCTCGCTTGAAGGGATATTGGCTAAGCCTCGATAGGTAAAATTGGAATCTCGCATCTCAATGGCGGCAGTATCAGCAATGCGATCGTTATTATTGGCGGCAGGCACGAAGGGAACCCCGACGTTTCCAACAGCGCCAAAAGCAACATTGTTGTCCAATACCAGCGATCCACCTGAATACAACTTAATAGTGGAAGCAGACCCAAAGGAACCATTAGCTCCCTGCAAGGTGAAGCTGCCATTCACCACTTTTAAGCTGCCGGATGCATTAGTACCCGTGGCAATGCTTCCAAATGAACCTACATTGTGAATCGTTGCGCCGGTATAGGTGTTGTTTCCCATGAAGGCTATCCCTTCACCCAGACCTGAGCCATACACTCCACCGGCTGTATATCCGAGTGTCTTGGTCACAGAGCCATTTGAAATCACGCCTGACATGACCAAAGAAGCAGCGCCAGCTACCGAGCTTGCAGCTTGAACGCGGAAAATCTGGTTCTTTCCGTCTAAATCAAAGTTGGTAGCGATGGTGTTACTGTAGTTGTCGCCGAACTGGCCAAAGACGTTGACTTCTCCAGTTACCTTCAAAGTTCCTGTGCCAATCACGCCGTTGCTTGGCCAGGTTGACGAAACATATTGATTCTGAAACATCAGTTGAGACAAGGTGATATTGTTGGATCCAATATCCAGGTAAGAAGCTGCACCTATTGCCACCGAAGTAGAGGCTGGCAACACACTGGCATTCGCAATCTTAATCGTTCCTCCCACTGGCGATACGCCAGTGGGCGTTGGTCCAATGATGATGTTGGCGTTTATCGTGCCATTGATGTTAGTATTGACGGGGTAAAAAGAAGTTAGATTGATCGGTGATGTCAGCTCCAGCGTGCCTGCACCAATCTTCTGAATGGCAGTCTGTGCTGAAGTCAATGGCACATTGATCTGCGTCGTTCCCGACGCAACATTAATTACGCCTGTTGTCTGCGTACTCGTTCCATTGACGAAGTTCAACGAACCAGCACCGTTGAATGTGTATCCGTTCTGTTGCAAGTTAAGGCTATTTACATTGATGGCCCCTGGCACATTGATCGTGCCGATGCCTGCTGCGCCGAAGATCGCCCCATCGCCAGCAGCATTGTTCCAGACATTCCCGGCACCCGACCAGTTCAAACTCGTGGTGTTCCAGGTAAAATCTGTGCTGCTGTTCGTCCAGGTATTGTCTCCCGCTACAGCCAGGCTCGAAGCCACGCTGAGGTTCAAAATAGCCAGGGCAGCGCCCAAATGCTTGAGCATGCGCGATGGTGATCTCATCTTGTTGTCTTCCACCTTGGAGGTACCTGAAAATCTATTGCGTCACCTAACGGGCTCACTCCATGAGCTACAGCGTCAGGTTGGCGTTGATCCCCTGCGTGAATATTGGCGGCCCTGCGTAAGCACGCCCATTTCAGTCAGCAATCAGGCAATAGAAGTAGCGGATTACACCACTACTCACAGCTATTACGAGACTTTCCTTTGAAACCTGAATCGCGAATCATATTTTTAACAATATCCTCTCCCAAGCCGGTACTATAAGTGGTAATTGAACCACGCCTTTGCTGTTCTGGCCCACCAGCAAGTGCCTCATGAGAAGGCGGTATCTGGTATCTTTCCAGCCACATGATGACCAACCTTTAGAAGATGTCTTTTGCCAGCCATGCTCCTGATACCAGCGTTACCCTTCTGGGGCGGCTCAGCGAATTCCCTCCCAATCAGAACGCCTGGAAAGACTTCGTCGCCATCTATGGCTTCCACCTGATTCAGTGGTGCAAGCGCTATGGCCTGCAAAATGCCGACGCGGAAGACGTAACTCAACTGACCCTGCTTCGTCTCTCCCGGGTAATGCGCAGCTTTGATTACAACCCAGACCTGAGTTTCCGAGCCTGGCTCCGCACCGTCGCCCATCATGTCTGGCAGGACTTCACCAAGAGCAAAAAGAACACCATTCTCAAGAACGCCAACGGCCAGCAACTCCTCTTCACTATCGAAGCTGAGAGAGACTTTACCCTCTCCCTCGAATCGGCGTACGAAGAGGAGATGTTGAAGAAGGCTCTCGATAACGTCAGGCTCCGGGTGCTTCCTCAAACCTGGGAAGCGTTTCGGCTGACCACCATCGATCAAATACCCAGTCAGGAAGCTGCGGATCGAATAGGCGTCAACCTGTCCTCGATCTACAAAGCCAAGAGCAACGTGCTGAAACTGCTTCAGGAGGAAATGCGTCACCTGGAGGAACGGTTTCAATGAAAATAGCATGTCCAGATGCGACACAATGGGATTTGTTCCTCTCCGACCTTCTCCCACACGAAGCCGAACAACCCTTTGACGAACACCTGCAAGCATGTGATCATTGCAAGTCGCAGCTCGAACGTATCACCAACCCTGCTACCATCCATCACGCCGCCAAGTTCTTTGAATCGCTGCCACTGCGAGAGCAGTTCTCTCATCGCATGAAGAAAATACTGCTTGAAGCGGTTCAGCCGGATACCCATGATTCTCCTGTTGATGAACTGCCTTTGCCCGAGATACCTGGTTACCAACTCATCGAAGTCATCGGCCAGGGTGGCAGCAGCATCGTCTATCGGGCCACTGATAACAAGCTGAAAAGAACGGTCGCCATCAAGTTGCTTCGTGAGAAGTCTTCGTCAGTACAGCGACAGCGGTTTTTCAAAGAAGCCCGTTCGCTTGCCTCGCTCCATCATCTGAACGTGGCGAACATCATTGAAGTCGGCGAAACGACCCAGCATGCCTATCTGGTGCTAGAGTTTATCACTGGCGGCAGCTTATCCAGCTACCTGGCTGGTGCTGCTCAGCCACCAGCCCAGGCAGCTCGGCTGATACAGCAACTCGCATCGGCCATCCAGAAAGCTCACGAAACGGGCTTCATCCATCGAGACTTAAAGCCGGGCAACATCCTGCTCGACCCGCACTTCGGCGCTTCGGAAACCTCCGGGCTGGACCGCTACGTTCCCAAGATCATCGATTTCGGCATCGTGAAAGATCTACAGCCCACCGAAGAGTTCACGCAAACCCGCGACTTTGTGGGCACCCCCAGCTACATGGCTCCGGAGCAGATCTGCCATTCCAAACAACCTCTGGGCCCGGCTACCGATGTCTACGCTCTGGGCATCATCCTCTACGAGTTGCTCACCGGGCGACCTCCTTTCCGCGCTTCATCTCCCATCGATACGATGCTGCAGATCAAGCACGATGACCCCGTGCCGCCGAGCCGATTTGAACCCAAGCTCCCTCGTGACCTGGAAAACATCTGTCTGAAGTGCATTGAGAAAGACCCGCTTAGCCGCTATGCCACTGCCCAACTCCTGGCTGACGATCTTGATCGCTATCTTCAAGGCCGCCCCGTTCAAGCCCGTCCGATAAGCTGGCCTGCCAGAGCTTGGCGATGGAGCGGGCGCAACCCGGGCTGGGCCATAGCCGGGCTTCTGATTTCCGCCATTCTCCTGGGTCTGGCCATCATCGGTCCTACCATGGCGCATCGTGAACGAATCCTCCGTGAACAAGCGGCATTAGAGAAAACCCGCGCCCAGAACCATCTCGATCAGGCCGGCAAGGTTCTCGAGGAAATGCTGGATAAATTGTTGAACAATATGCGCCTTCAAGATTCCGCCTTCGATGACATCCAAAAGGGACTCGTCACCTTTGCCCTGCCCTACCTTGAACAATTCTCAAACGAGGTGGACACCACCGAAACTCTCCGTTTGCGCCAGGCTCGCAGCCTGCTGCAACTCGCCATGGTGCAGGTCAAAAACAACAATATTGATCAGGCTCAGGCAACCTACGAACGCTCTCTCTCCATGCTTGAGGAACTACAGTCAGCCACCAACCTTCCCAAAGAAAGCCTGCTTCGAGCACAGGCCGCGGCAAATATGGAGTATGGCCGTTTCCTGCATGTCCATCGGCACAAGGACGAACAAGCAGTCCCCCATTATCGGAAAAGCCTGGAACTGACCAAGGCTCTCGATGCCGGTGATGATGGTATCAAGAACTTCGACAAGTACGCTATTCTCTATTCCCTGCTCGGAGAGCTGCTCGAAAAAAGGCCCGGCCATCGACAGGAAGGTTACGAATACACCATGAAGGCTGCCAAGCTCAGAGACCAACTGGTTCAAGCGTTTCCTGAACGGGATGACCTTCGGCACTATGCCGCCATGGCCCACATGAACCTGGCGGTTTATCACCGCGACAATAAAGAGAGTCGTCTTGCCATCGAAGAGCTTCGCCTCGCTCTCGCCCTGGAGAAGCAGGTGAATCAGTCGAAATCGATCTGGATCGAATCTCCCTACTTTGTTTCCACGCTCCAGGGCGAGCTGGCCATGTCTCTCTACCTGACTGGTCAATACCAGGAAGCCAAGGCGCTGCTAAAGCAAGCCAGGCAGTCAGCCGATGCTCTGGTCGTGATCTATCCATCCGTTGACAAGTACGCCGCTCTCGTGCGAAACTGGCAGGCTGCCGCAACGGTCATTGACAAGAAATAGACAGGCTCTGAACCTGGTACCACCTACCACAAAAACTCAAAACCCACCGAGAACCCCTGGGCCCAGAAGGTGCTCTCCTGCCAAGGCACGCCGGGCCGAGCCGGGCCGGAATAATTCGGCCCATCAATCTGATTGGTGTTCACCACCAGATCGACCTGATCGCCGGCACGCAACACGTTTGTCCACGCCATGAAGCTGTAGCCCACCTGAGCACGGAACCATTCGACTGGTTGCCACCCCAGGTTCACCTGAAGTTCAGGCACCGCGCTGAAGACCCATCGTGTTTCATCCACGATGTTGCTGTACTGCACCAGTAACCCGATAGGACGCTTGTCCTGTGTTAATGGCGTCCTCACCTCACGGGCCGCATCTGTTCTTAATCGCTGATCATTCATACCCAGGCCGCAGGTAAGCATGCAGTTGGCGAACCACGGCCCGTTCTGCGTCTCTACCTTGAAGCCGATTTGACCGCCATAGAAACGGTCGTAAGCGTAGTAATTGTCTTCCACGCCATACAGCACGTCGAGTTCCGGCTCATCATAGCCAGTGTTGACGATGTTCAACTGGTTTCGGAACTGGAGGAACTTCGCTCCCAGCACGCCATACCATCTCCATGAATCGTCCTGATGCAGTTGAACCAATCCACGAACATCTTGCCCGTAGATTTCCTTGCGACCATAGACCTGCAAACTCCCCCGCCGTACGATGCCGCTGGGAAGCAACCCGGAGAACTGTTTCGTCGCGTATTCACCGGTATCAGCGTCGATGTAGAGACGGTAAAGATTATCGGTCACCCGCTTGATGTGCAGAATAGAGCTATCCCGTTCCAGAAAGAACGCCGACGCTTCCACGCCGATAGTATGTTCGTTGTCAAACCAGCATCCCAGCGTAGGGCGAACGCCAATAAAACGGTCATGCCGGCTGATGATCGCTCCGCCGTAAATTACACGTACTCCCGAATCGCCAGGAATACCACTGCTGCCATCCGGTCCGGTGGTCACAAGGTTGGGGATATCATCCTTCTTCAGATACCACCACAGGAACTCCACACTCGCATACCAGCGATCTGCGCTGGCTGGCTCGGTCACGCATACCACCCGATCAGCACCTGCGATAGAAACAGCAGGTGCCTCCTCACCAAGCAGGCAGCACGAGAGGATGCAGACAAGCCACGAAGCGACCATGCGGAGAGCCCTTTCTATTAGGCACTCTCTGCACAATCGGTACACTCTGTTGTTAGCACACAGTCAACTTGGAGCAAACCCGGCCAGACGATCTTAAGCCGGGTAAGATGTAGCTCCTGTAGCAGTCATACCGCTCTTAGCCTAAGGCAACAGCTTAGCTGCCCGTTCCTGAAGCGGTTTGGGCCAGCCTGTCGCCAGCAACTTGAGCTTTTTCTTCGGTGCCTCAGTGAAGACGCTTGCCGGCACCTTGCCAGACTCGATGAGATCGAAGAGCAAGCCCGCACGCTCCGGGCTGCGGAGCAACCCGATGATGGCCAGATCCCGGTTCTCGCCGGTGAGATGGCTCAAGGCATCCAGCAGCAGTTGTGTCGCTTTTGGCGTGGGCACATCGACCAGTCCGCTGACTGCTCCCATCTGCATTTCTTCGTTGCCACCCTTGGGAAGATACTTGATCAGATGTTCGATAGCCTTCTCCGGCTCATCGAGCTCAAGAATTCGCAGCGCATCGTATCGAGTGCCGGTGTAGACCTTCTCGTTATCAGCCATCTGATGAGCGAGCTTGATGGTCGCCAACCAACGGGCTTTCATTTCCGGGGTATCGACCAGCTTGGTGACATGCTCGTGCGGCCACTGATCAACCAGCCCGATGCCGTTGATGATTCCGCCCCCGATAACTACCGCCTGCCAGTCTCGCAGCGGCCCTCCTTCTTTGGGCATCGCCATGTCCATGATCCGCTTGAGGATTGCCGCATCGTTCTTCTTGCCAGCATTTACAGCTACCCGCCAGATCCACGGAATTCGGCGATACTCTTCCTTCAAATCGTTCGGCATATCGCTCGTCATAGCCACGATCAGTTCAGGAGCCAGAGTCAGGTTCTTTTCAATCAGTGACTGTCGCTGCGCCTCGGACATTTTGTCATCGAGTATCTGTTTGGCGAGCGCCGCCACGTCGGGTTTTTCCCGATGCGTGCCTTCGGGCAGGTTCAGTCGAAACTCGTTCGGAGCGATGTAGATAGTACGCAAATCCATGAGAGCCCCTTTAAGTGTTGGCCCCGCCGGTCGTAACTTCACCCTCTGTAGCCCGGCTTGTAGCGGAATCTCAGCCGCAACTCGCACCCGTAAATACTGCGACCAGCCGCCGGTGCCTGCCACCTCTTCGTTAACGACGGTGCCGCCGATCTCGAGGATGTAGCGGTTGCCGGCATTGTCGTTGGCACAGGCCCAGTCGAGGTACACGTCGTAGTCGCCCTTGACGGGTACTTCAATCGTCCAGGTGACATAGTCGTTGACATCCTGCCACATGCCGATGTTCTGGTAGTCAGGCTCGAAGGTAATCGCCTGGCCGTAGATCTCAGCCGAAGTAGCGGGAAGGGTATGAATGCTGTTGATCGACTTGATCGGTCCGCCGGGCGTGTTGCCGGACAGCACTTTGTAGTTCTGTTGCAGGCTGCTCAGGTAGGCGAGTAAGTCGTTCATCGAAGCGGGCGGTATTTCCTTCTCCAACCCTTCGGGCATCAGCGATTTGCCAGTCGCCTGCAACTCATCGATCTCGGAACGAAGCAGCGTTTCGACCCGGCCTTCCTTCCCCTTCAAGGTAATGCTGTTGCCCGATTCACTGCTCAACAGCCCGGTTAAGGTGCGTCCCTGCTTCGTAACAGCCACATACTCGACGTACCGGTTATCGAGGTTCTTATTGGGATCGAGTATCTCCTGCAGCAGGAAGTTCGGCGACCGGTTAGCCAGTGCCATCAGATCAGGCCCGACCGCATGCCCCTGCTCGCCCAGTTGATGACAGACCGAACAGACTTTGGTGAAGACAGCCTTGCCCTGCGTGGCATTCCCTTTGGCCGTCAGAGCCTGGGTATAGTCCCGAATCAGCGCATTTCGATCAGCAGAGATACCACTGAACGTCTTCTCTGCCATCATCTTGATCGCTTCATCCTTCGACTTGAGCAGCCGCTGCTTGCTGCTGGCATCGAGATGATTCGCAGGCACCGCTTTGTCTGCCACTGCCTGTATGAGCATCTTCTGCCACTCAGCCCGGCTTAGGAACAGATCAATCAATCTGCTGCGCAGCGTCGGCGAACAAGTCATCCACGCCTTCAGCAATCGCTCAGCGCCTGCCTGATCAAGATGCTTCGAGAGGATCGTCAGCGCCGACTGCTGGATCGCTGGACTCTGTGCCGGTCCAAGCAGAGTGAAGAGAACATTGATACCTTCGCTGTGCATCTTCTCCTGCTGACCTGGTCCCAGAAGCATCGTCAAAGCCGAGAGCCTATCCGATTCCTTTCGAGCGCCGTCCAGTACGATTTGCTTGGCCGCTGCATGCATCGGCGTCAATAACGCCTGTCGATCGGCTGCAACTTCCTGAGCGTTCATCATTGGCAATGACGACACCGCCTGGAATTGCCAGCCGGCGTAGCCCTTCTCGCCAGGAGTGGTCAACAGCTTGAGCACCTCCGCAACTCGGGCGTCGTCGCCCTGCACGATGGCGGGGATGAGCTGCGTCATGTAGTCACCGCTGAACACCCCCTCATGGGCCGCCCGACTGACTTCCGTCATGAACGCCGTCTGATGTTCCGGCCTCAAGCTACTCAGCACCACCGTCCGAAGGTACTCATCATCAGGATGCAGTTGAAGCAGTTGGCCCAAGAAAGTGCCGGCCCGTGCATCAGGCCACGCCCCCAGAGCCCAAGCCGTCTGAATCACCACTGGCAGCGGCTCGCTCTTCAACGACGTTGGCTGAAACAACAGCGACTGCAACAGACTGGCGAAGTTCTTTCGCCCCGTCGATAGTTGCCAGGCCAGCTTGCGAACGCCGGCACTCTGATCAGTTAATCCTTTTAGCAGCGTTCGATCATCCAGAATCTTCAGTTGATCAAGCACCATCAACGCCTGTGCTCTAACCTCGGGCAGCCAGCTTGCCATCAGATGAGCGAAGCTGATGTTGCCCACTAGCTCGGTCTTCCACAGAAGCTGCATCATCGCCAGATCGCGCTGTGTGCCATTCGGAGTGTTCATCGCTTCGATCAACTGTTCGTCATCGAGTTGATCGAGCCTCGGCATCGTTCGCACCGGCTTGTCAGCAGGCTTGATGCGGTAGATACGCCCCATGGTGCTGCCGGCCCGAATATCGAGCTTGGCCAGATCAGCGGGCGGTATCCACATTGGATGCTCGATCACCAGTCTGTTCATATCAACCACCCAGATGCAGCCATCGGGACCGGTTCGCATCTGCACGGGCCGGAACCAGTTGTCGGTGCTCGCCAGGAACTCGCCGCTCGGCTCATCGCTGGGCCTGAGACCCTGGAAGGTAGCCCCCTGCTCTTTCAACTGTATTCGATGCACGACGAGATTGACCGGTTCACAGGAAAAGAGATTGCCCGTGAGATGGCTGCCGAGCAGATTGTCCCGGTAGACTCCCAGGCCGCACACCGCCGTCGGCCAACCCGGAGGCCCCGAGAGTTCAAAAAGTTGCACCTGCGGCCTGAGATTGATCAACCGATTAGCGTTCGGGCCGGTAGGCAGGAAGACGCTGTTCTCTGGTGGCTTCACGAAGGCATTGCGGCGCAGGTAATGATCAGGCAGCGGATAGTGCCGGGCCAGCACGGTGTTGTCGCAACCGAACCAATTGTCGAAGTCATCCCGCACCCGGCCCTGCTGCGTTTGCCCGGTGGCCGGCTCCATTTCCCCCGTCTCGGGCTTGATGCGGAAGTCTCGGTTGCCGAGGTTGTAAGTCTTGCCATTGAAGCTGGTGATCATGCCGCCGAAAAGTCCGCACGAACCGTAGACCCAGCCATCTAACCCATATTCGAGGCTGTTCACCCTCGCCTGGAAGTTATGGGTGCCGAAGCCGGTGAAGAGTTTCTTGATCACGTCAGCTTTGCCACTGCCTGTCGAATCCTCAGCATAAATAATATCAGGGGCAGAGCAGATCAGGATACCCTTGCGCCAGACGGTAATGCCCGTCGGGAAAGGAATGTTCTCCAGGAAGACCGTCGCCTTGTCGTATTTGCCATCGCCATCGGTGTCCTCAAGAACTTTGATCCGGCCACCGGGCTTCATGTTCTCGAATTTGTAGAGGAGCCCAGGGTTCAAGGCCGCCGCCTTGGGATCAACGTCCGGGATCTTCCCACCCGGAAGGCCGGCCGGATAGTCGGCCATCTCCGCCACCCACAGCCTGCCATCCGGCCCGAAAGCGATGGCCACCGGATCGGTCACCAATGGTTCGCTAACCATCAGTTCCACCACGTACTTCGGATCGACCTTGATCAATCCCCACGACTGCTGTGGCGACAACGGCTTTGACCCAGCCAACTTGTTCGGATCGTACGGCGGCTTGAACGTGGGCTCCAACTGCCGCTTCACCGCACCAACGATCTTGTCTTCCATCCCGGTCGCCATTGCTGCCGGCAGGTTGTAATAAGTCATCGCCGAACCACCTTCGTAGCCGCCCTCTTTCAAGATGCGTTCGCTGGGAATGTAGCAAGGGACGTGGTTTGAGTAGCCATTGATCCACACCCGCTGGCCATGCAGCTCCTTCTTCAGCCGCAGCGAATAATCGACGACGACCTCGCCGGGAAGAAAAACCATTGCCATGTCGTTGCCGAAGCACCACGTCTGCACTGAGTAGGGAATCTCGCTCGGCAACTTCTCGCCTTTAGCCAATCGTTCGAGACTCACCCGAGCAAGATGGCCGACAGCATCGGTCTTCTTCGCCCGCTCCTTCCACTCTCCCTCGGTAGGCAGTCCAGCCAACGGCAGCGTGAACGTCTCGTACTTCGTCGTGATGCCGGTCGGAAGCGGCGCAGGAAGCCACCCAGCATTCGGCGTACTTCCATCGCCAGCAGCCCCCCCTGCTTTTCGGCATATTCCACCTTGTCCTGAGTCTTGGGCCGATCCGGGTTACTGTCAGCGCCACAACCGATGGAGATCAGAGCGATCGCACCGGGATTCTCTTCTTCAATGAGCTGAGCGGCAAAGCCGGCCCAGTCGCCGCTGATCTTGTTGATCGACAGCGTCGTGCAGTGGCAGGCATAGCTCGTCCACACCGCCCGTAACTTCCCCTTTAGATCACGCACTGCCAGCATCGGCAGATCATGATCTACCGGCCCACTTTGAGGCCGACGATTCTTGGCGAAGCCGACGGTGCCCATGCCCCAGCACAATCTCGAAGGCTGCCGGCTGTTCCACGCCTGCTCTGCCACGGTTACCAGCTTCGCCATCAGTTCTTTGGTGTATTGCTCGATGTGTACCTGATGCTCCGCCGGGATCGGCACCCCGAACAGCGTCTGCAAGTATCCATCCACCATCGGCGAAGTGTGCGTGTGCGTCACCGTGACTGCGAGCTGCTTGCGAGGAATGCCCAGCTTCTTGTCGAGCTCCGCAGCCAGTTTCTCGACAAAGTCATGCGAGAGGCCACAAACATCAACAGCGATCACCATCACCGGTTCCTTGTCGCCGATGACCAGTGCCTTGGCCCAGATCTTCTGAATCACCCCTTCCGATTCCGTTCGCCTGAAGCCATACCCCGCAAGACGTATGGGATAGTCGGGCGTGATATCGATCTTAGCCACACCGACTGGAATGGCATTCGGTTGTGCGAAGAGAACACTAGGCAGAAGGAGGAGCAAACAAATCACGGTGCGCAGCATGAACCCACTCCAGGGCAGGATGAACAGGCGGAACCTCACTCTAACAAAGCTGCGTCATATCTCAAGAAGCAAAACAGAAAGAGCACACCCGAACTGGGTGTGCTCTTGCCGTTTCCTAATTTCTCATCACCTGCTACGCAGCCACGGTAGATGTCTTTCGTTTGATCTTTCGATTCTTCTTCCAACGGCGAACCGCCAGGCCAGTGAAAGTGACGCCGACTGCCGCAGCAATATAAGTAGCAGGTTCGGGCACTGCTGCAATGGAGAACTGCACCGCCAGCCCGGAATCGGGAGAACTGTCAGATAGCTCTGACGAGTTGTAGACTTGGGCCTGGTAGGTTTGTACTCCGACAATCCCCAGTCCTACATCGAAATCCAATTCACTGCTTGGCGCCTGGTGCGAAATCGTCAGCAGGAGATTGCCGCCGGTGTATGTGTAGCTGGTGGTAAACGGGATGAACGGCCCAAAGGCGTTAGGTGAATTGCCAAACGGATAGCTGTTCAGTGGGAAATTGATGCTGCCGCTGCGGGCCAGCACCGTTCCCGCTCCCTGGTTGCCCGCCACGCTGCTGGTCAACGATCCAGGCGCAAAGTTGGATGGCCCGATGCTAACATCAAAGTTGGTGTTGCTGCTGGCAGCACTGGAGAGCCAGGTGCTGTCGAGCCGCAGTTGCATCCCAGTGATGATATCGCCGACTTGTAGCCCCAGCAGTTGCGATGGTGCCATCACCTGTTGGAACGTAATCGGGCCGTTGTAAATGTAAAACCCTGCCCCTTCCACACCATTGAGCGCCGATGGGGCCACTATCGTATTCTGCCCCCACGACAGGCTTGCGGTCAAAAGCAAAGCCATCAGCGATAGACATCGCTTCATATCAACCCCTCCTTAAGCGCAGCTACATAGCACTGACACCATACTTATCGGCCCCTGTTTTGTAAACCTGAGTCTGCGCTTCACGAAGATGACATGGAGAAAAGAAGCAGATTTCTTGTCACAGCCACCTGTTTCACTTCTCCACCTGTTGCGGCGAACACAAGTAGCCGATCAGATCACGTATCTCGTTGATCGTTAGCTGATCGAGCAACCCTTCCGGCATCAACGACTTGTTGGTCTGCTGCTGCGATTCGATATCAGCCTTGCTAATGACCAGCTTCTCGGTGGCGGTCTGAATGGTAAGGGAACCTCCCTGCTGCATCGTGATCATCCCCGTGATGACCCGACCGTTGTTCATCACAAACGTCGATGCCCGATAGTCCTGCGGTACGATGGCATTAGGAGTAACGGTATTCTCCAGAAGATAGTCGAGGTTCATCCGCTGCGCCCCGGTAAGCTCCGGCCCCACACTCTGCCCTTCGCCAAAGAGCTTATGGCAACTCGCACAATGCTTATCAAACAAAACCCGGCCATTCTTGGTGTTCGCCTCTTTGAGCACAGCTGGGACCAACTGATTCTGCAACCGGGCAATGCGTTCCTTGAGCGCCGCCGGCGTGGCATCACTACCCCAACGCTGGGCGACACGTTTCTTGATGTCGGCAGCTGAGAGTTGCCGCAAAGCAACCACCGTGGGTGCCAGCACGTCGGTACTGGGGATCAGCTTGGCATCCAGAGCATCGAGCATGGCCCGAGCATAACGGGGTCGAGTGGTAAGAGTAGCGAGAATAGCCTGCTTATCATGAGAAGACGATGTAGCATATTCCTTTATGAGGAGATGATGTACTTCGTCGCTATCGAAGCGAGCAAGGGCCTTGATTGCTTCGCTGCGAAGCGATGTATCCTTCAGCAAGAGCATCACTGCCTTCAGCAGTTCATCGTTGGGCTTCTTTGTCAGAATCGTTAAACAACGGACACGTTCTTCCACAGTCCCCTGCCCCGTGGACAACTGATTTTGAAGAGCCTGTAGAGCAGGTTGCCAACCCAGTCTGGCAAATACCTCCTGCGTCCGCTGAACTAGTGTCGGTTCGTCTTTATTCAGTGTGTAAAGCAGAGCCCTCCATAATGGAGTGTATTCTTGCGATTGCTCCATGAGCGACTTTTCCAACCCGGAGAGCATGGCCTGCTTCTGCTGAATTGTCGTAAATGTTTTTGCCCAGTCCCATAGCGCATTCAGCCCTTTCAGAGCACATAGCTTCCGTGTCGCCCATTCGATGTGCCACGGATGAGTAAGCAACTCCAGCCGGCTCGCCAGCATCGGCTCTCCAGGCCGAATTAAGTCTTCACACCCGTTCCAATAAAGCGTCAGCAGCCATTCCTTGTTCGTGGCATGCTGAGCAGTTTCGAACATCTTCTTTTGAGAGGTGACAAATACGTTGAGGTTTTCGAGTGCAATAATTCGCTCTTCCTTCGGCATACGATGCAGCGTGGAGGCCAACGTCATGATAACTTCTGGCGAAATAAGGTTGGCTACGTCAATGATCAATCTCGACTGCTTCTCTGGATGATCATAAACCAGACGCAATGCCCAAGCTCTAATCCAATCTGGCTGCTCAACCTGCCAGTACTTCACATAGTCGGGCGATGCCTCACAAGCATGCAACGTCCACATGGCCCGAAGCCGGTTCGGCAACGACAACTTGACATCCTCCACCATCGCCCGCAACGACTCCACATCCAGCTTCTTCCCCGCATGTGCGCGCTCCTGCAACAACCTCCTCGCCTGCCGAATATGCCACTCCTTCCCCTGCTCCTTATGCAACGCCACCAACTCCGCATCCGAGAACTTGCTCAAATCCTTCTTCCACACCGCCGGCTTCCCATACGTCACTTTGTAAATCCGCCCCGTCGTCTTCTGCGTATTGACATAGCTGTGGCACTCCCCGGTATCGTTCCAATCAATGATGTAAACGCCACCATCCGGCCCCGCCTTCGCCTGCACGCCCATGAACCAGCTATCCTTCACCTTCACCACGTCGGGCTGATGCCGGGCAATCGCCACCGGCCCCTGATAGTCGATGCTGTCCCGCTGCAACCGCTTGCCATGAATGCTCAGCGTGTACAACTGATTCCGATACTCCGCCGGCCAGTTGCCATCCTGATAGATCATCAGGCCGCTGTGTGCATGCCCGCCGAGGTTGTCGTCAAACCGCCCGCCTTCGGTCCATTTGCCGCCACCCCAATGCTTGTGATCAGCACACCCAGGCAGCGGATGGTAGATGTACGGGTTCATATCGCTGCCAAACATTCGGATGTAGTGAGCGTTCGGCACCACCTGAAACACATGATCGATGACACAGTTCGTCATGAACCAGGTGCCATACTGATCGTAATCGAGCCCCCACGGGTTGGTGCTGCCCCAGCAAACGACTTCAAACACACCCTTCGTTGGGTGGTACCGCCAGACGCCGCAATCGATCTCTTTGCGATCAGCAGCAGCCGCCCCCGGCTTGCCCACTTTCGACTTCTTCAAAATGCCATGACAGCCATACAACCAACCATCCATGCCCCAGGTGAGGTTGCTGACGATGTTATGCCGCAGTTCAGTATCCCATCCATCGAGCACCACCTTCGCAGGCCCCGCCGGTTTGTCCTCCCCCTCCTTCACCGGGATAAAAATCATCTCCGGCGCCGAGAGCAACCATACTCCGCCGAAGCCCATCTCAATCCCCGAAAGGTTGCGGCCATTGTCCAGGAAGACGGTCCGCTTGTCGAACACCCCATCGCCATCAGTATCCTCCAGAATGACGACCCGATCCTTGCCCGGCCCCGACTTCAGCCAGTTCGGGTAAGCCATCGATTCAACCACCCACAACCGCCCCCTCGTATCAATAGTAAACGCAATCGGCTGCACCACATCCGGCTCACTCGCAAAGCACGTCGCCCGAAACCCCTCCGGTAACTGCATCGTCTCCGCCACCCGCTGAGCCGCCATGGGCTTCTCGGCAGCATCGTCGTTGCCGAGGGTAGAGAGGCATACCGAACTGAAAGCAAGGAAGGCAAGGAGGCAGAGCTTCAAATTAGAACTCCATCAGGAACAAGCAGACACGATACCATGTCGTGTGTTGAAATGCATCTGTTCTCTGACAATGCGATGTGCAGATAACAGACTGCAGTGTCCAACGAAATGATGCCTTTCCGACTGGATATTGCCCTACATTCGGTGCTATAATTTGGCAGAGGAGAAGCCACATGAATGAGAACCTATCAAACTCCGAACGTGCCGAACTGTTGATGCTCCGCGATAAAGTCGCTCGCCTAAGGCTAATTATTGAAAACCTTCTACCTGATCCGTGGGAGTCGATGTCGCTTGAGGATATTGAAAAAGAAATCGCTGCGGGCGGGTCTATTGAACACATCATCGCTGACCTGGAAAAGGCGCAGGCAGCATGATGGCAAACAACGAATCCAGCATACCGTTCCGTATCATCTGGAACGGTGAATCCCAAAAACAAGTACAACAATTAGCCGCACTCGCGCAATCCCAAGGTCGCCAGCAATCATTACGTCTTGCACAAACTTTGCGCATGGTCGAGAGAGCTCTTACCTGGGTTCCAGAAGAATGGGGTGAGCCGACCAAATATCTACGCTTCGCCCAGCTCCAACTATGCACCGGTTTCGCTGAAGAATATGTGGTGAATTACGCCATCCATAAGCTGTAAAAATTAGTCATTGTGAAATCGCTTCGTCCCATGAAGCAACGACGTTCCTGATCGCTTCTCTCTCCTCCCTACTGGCTCCTGGCTTCTGGCTCCTATATCTTCAATAAATATCCCACCACCGAAGAGATCGACTCAATGTCCTACTTCCCCGAAGTCCCCACCAAAATCCAGTACGAAGGCCCCACCAGCAAGAACCCTCTCAGCTTCAAGCACTACAAAGCTGACGAAGTCGTTGACGGCAAGACCATGCACGACTGGTTCCGCTTCGCCGTCTCCTACTGGCATACTTTCCGTGGTCAGGGCGCTGATCCGTTCGGCCCAGGCTGTGCCGTCCGCCCCTGGGAAGATGGCACCGACAGCGTCGAGATGGCCCAGAAGCGCGTCCGCGTCGCCTTCGAGTTCCTGCAAAAGCTCGGCGTCAGCTTCTACTGCTTCCACGACCGGGACGTCGCCCCCGAAGGCAACACTCTCGCTGAGTGTAACAAGAATCTCGACGCCGTCGTCAAGGTGCTGAAGGAAGAGCAAAACCGCACCGGCATCAAGCTCCTCTGGGGCACCGCTAACCTCTTCAGCAACAAGCGTTACGTTCACGGTGCCGCCACCAGCCCCAACGCCGACGCCTTCGCCTACGCCGCCGCCCAGGTGAAGAAGGCGATGGAAGTGACCCACGACCTCGGCGGTTCCGGCTACACCTTCTGGGGTGGCCGCGAAGGCTACAGCAACCTCTACAACACCGACATGAAGCGCGAGCTCGATCACCTCGGCCGCTTCCTCAACCTCGCCGTCGACTACAAGAAGAAGATCGGCTTCAACGGCCAGTTCTACATCGAACCCAAGCCCAAGGAACCGACCGTCCACCAGTACGACTTCGACGCCGCCAGTTGCATCGCCTTCCTCAAAACCTACGGCCTCGATAAAGACTTTAAGCTCAACATCGAAACCAACCACGCCACCCTGGCCGGCCACACCATGTTCCACGAGATGCAGTATGCCAGCCAGTACGGCTTCCTAGGCAGCATCGACGCCAACCGGGGTGACCTCCTCCTCGGCTGGGACACCGACCAATTCCCGACCGACATCTATCTCACCACCACATGCATGCTAGTCGTCCTCCAACAAGGTGGCTTCGGCACCGGCGGCATCAACTTCGACGCCAAAGTCAGAAGAGAAAGCTTCGAGCCAGTAGACCTCTTCCACGCCCACATCGGCGGCATGGACGCCTTCGCCCGAGGCCTGAAAATCGCCTCAGCGATGCGCAAAGACGGCGCCTTCTCCAAGTTCATCAAAGACCGCTACGCTTCCTGGGATAGTGGCATCGGTGCGATCATCGAAAAGGGCAACGCCAAGTTTGAGGACTTGGAGAAGTACATGCTCGAAAAGGGCGACGCCACGTCGAACGTGAGCGGGCGACAGGAGTGGTTGGAGAATGTGTTTAACCAGTACGTGTAAGTCTGCGTTTTATGGCCCAAAGGGCCGAGACAACCTAGCCCAGGGTGCCAGCCCTGGGTTGCTTGGTAGAATGAGATTCAAGCGCCTGAAGGGATAGCCTACGGACTCTTTAAAGAGTCATAATCTGCCCATATGTGTGACGGTTACACCACAAATCTGCAATACAACATGTTTTGCTGGAGGTTCAGATGCCTGATTCAACAATTCCTTATGAAAAGAGCACGCCTCTCCCAGAACAAACCGAAGGTTCGCAACCTGCCATTGGGTCGATTATTGATTCACAATATCATGTGATTAAGATGATTGGCTCTGGAGGCATGGGTATTGTTTATCAGTGCAGAGATATCAAGAATCACAACAGACTGGTTGCCTTAAAGTTCGTCGGCAGTAAATTCTCAAGTAACTCGAATATTATAAACAAGTTTAGGAATGAAAGTGAGTTGATTACCAGTCTTTCTCATGCAAACATAGCAATTGTCTATAATAACGCCTGGAACAGTGATGGCACTATTAAGTATATAGTAATGGAATACATTGAAGGCGTAACAACAACTTTATTTGCATCAGAGGTCGCCAGCTTTTCACTTATCGTACCAATTATTAAGCAAATCTGCAATGCGACATCCTTCATCCATTCCAAAGGACTTGTTCATTGTGATATTTCGCCTTCTAACATAATAATCAATGTTGACCAGAACACCGTAAAACTTATCGACTTTGGTCTAGCGAGGTATGCCAGCATTGCAGCTGGCGAGAATACTATATCCGGAAAATACCGCTATATGGCACCAGAAGTTATTGATCATTGCGGCCATAGTGTAAAAAGTGATATCTTCTCCATCGGTGTAGTTGCGTATGAGATGCTCTTCAAGAAACATCCATATGCAGAATACTTGAATAACAATACTGTTCCCTCGGCGGATGACATACGAATCGCACTAAGCAAAGTGCCATATAACCATACGTCGGTTTGCAGCCAATATAAAATTGACAAAAAGACAGGCGCTGCGATCTGCTCCCTTCTTGAGAAGTGCATGAAATCTGCACCTGAAGAGAGACCCGCATTGAATGATCTAATTGCTCGGCTTGAATTATTTACGGAACCAAAGAGAAATCGTCTCCCTATTTTTGCAACTCTTTTAGCGATAATAGTTATGCCTTTGCTGTTTGCGTATCGTTATGTATTTTCTCCAGCTCTAAATGCGGCTGCCACTGAACTGGCTGATGTTCCCCTAGATGTTATGGAAGGGGTAATAATTGAGCCTGCAGATATTGTGAAGAGTGCAATGGTAGACAGCGAAACAAGAGGCATGGTGGATGTCGTCTTCAGAGACATTCCAAATATCAGATGCGTCGAAGAGCTTAACAGAAAATATAAAAACGGTATAAATGGAATTTCCTTTCAAATACGATATGTTTATGACGGAACAGAATACAATCAAATCCGTAATGACAGAATAAAGAGTAGTCATCGTGAATTTCTAATAAAATTAAGAGAAATATCTCATGTTTCATCGCTGAGGATAGACAAATTTCAAATTGATAATGAAGTCTTGAAGGGATTAGGGTCAATACCTGGTTTGAAAGCTTTGTACCTTGGAAATTGGAATAACAGTGACTACGAACTTTCTTCTCTAAGTAACGCTCACTCCTTAGAGTATTTGGCATTGGATACAATTGTAAAGCCTATTTTTAATGAAAATGTGCTTCGAGAATTTAAGATGCTCAAAAGTCTTTATCTCGGCGGATACGAACTAACTGATGACAGCATAGATATAATAAATGCTATTCCGAGAATTGAAAAGATTTACTTATCTCAATGCAGCTATACAAATAAATGTCTTCTAAAATTGCTAAAAGTTAAGGTGGTGATTTGGAAGCATCGCAGTATAACTCCACAAGACATCTCAATTATATGCAACTTGCCGTCGGTTTCGGAAGCTTACTTTGACATGGAACGTTTTGAAACTGAAGTGGCGAAACGTTCATTTATCGACATGAAAATATCCCATCCTGATAAAAAACTGCGCTCATCCTTGGAGCAGTACGAAAAACCATGGTAATTATGATCTTCTCAGCCAAGAAACCGGCTCGGGCGTCACATTTTGCAGGTTCTCCGACTAATTATGTTTTAATAGCTCTCTCAACTCACCTACACATTATCACCTCTGATTATATTTTCAGCATTCATTACCGAACCTTTTCCAATGGTTTCCCTGTCCTTCCCCATGAAAACCATCACCCTCGAACCTGCCGTCTCCCACTACCTCTACGCCAAAAGACTGGCAGCCAGCCTCAACGAACCGCTCGGCCAACTCCTTCACCGTGCGCTCATCGAGAAACTCGACGAGATCGGAACCGCCCACACCCAGGAACGAGCCAAACGTGGCAGCCGCGAAGCATTCCTGGCAGCCTTGAGAAAAGCTCCCGATGTGCCACCCGATCCCGCCGATGAGCTTAATTTATTCAGCCCCCGAATGGGGGCGACCCGGCAGTAGCTGGCTGCGTTAGCTGCCAGAAAGAATGCCAACAACCAACAGAGCCCCTGTTAAGGGGCGACTGGAACAAGGCCCACTCTCCCATCGCCCCATCCGGGGCTCTCTGCTCTTAACTCACCCATCCCCTGGCAGCTTCGCAGCCAGCTACTTCCAACCGCCCCTTATCAGGGGCTGAACCGTGAAATGCATTCTTCCAGCATCCACAGCAATTCTTGTTTCAACAGCCGATAATCACGCTATCATGCATGAGGTCGAGAACCCGCCGCGAGTCGTGTATGTCCTGGAAAGATGCGTTACACACCGAATTCACCGCACCTCCGGAGCTTCGCAAGCTGGGAAGTGGCTGGGTGGCAGGCGTGCTGGCTTTCATCCTGTCTCTCGTGAGTCTGGCCCTCGTTTTGGTGCTCCGCCAGCCCCACCTCCTGGGTGTGCCACAACTGACCGAAGCACGGGACACGCTCTACTTCCGTATCGTCCTCTATATTATTCTCGTCCTCGCCTTCCTGCTTTCCTGCATTTGCCTGGTGCTGCGAAAGAGCAAGGCCTTGGGCGCTTTGGCAGTGACGATTACCCTGGTAGCTTCCCTGTGGTCTTCCATGCCCAGCGCCCCTGATCTGGCTTCAGGTGCCAACATTTACTTCGGCCTCGACTTTTTCATTCTCAATGTCATCTTCGGCGGCATTCTCTTCGTTCCGCTCGAACGTCTCTTCCCCAAAATGCGTGAACAACGCGTCTTCCGCACTGAATGGCGGGAAGATCTGTTCTACTACTTCATCAGTTCGATGCTGGTGCAGATTATCAGCTTCATTACTCTGGCTCCATCGGGCTTCCTCGTGAACGCCCTGAAGCTGGAAGGGTTACGACTGTGGATCAGCCAGTTACCCTTCATCGTGCAGCTTCTGGCGATCATGCTCTTGACCGATGTGGTGCAGTACTGGGTTCATAGGGCATTCCATCGTGTGCCGTTCCTGTGGAAGTTCCACTCGGTACACCACTCGGCCCAAACCATGGACTGGCTGGCCGGTTCCAGGATGCATTTTCTCGAAATCCTGATCCTCCGCGCTGCCACCGCCACGCCGGCCTTTACGCTGGGCTTCAGCGAAGCCGCTATTCAGGTATATCTGCTCATCGTCTATGTCTATGCCTCTTTTATTCACTCCAATATGAACTGGAAGCTGGGTTGGATGGAACAGTACCTGGTGACGCCTCGATTCCATCACTGGCATCACGGGATCGACCGCGAAGCGATCGACGTCAACTTCGCCATCCATTTCCCCTGGTTGGATCGTCTCTTCGGCACTTATCACATGCCCAAGGATCAGTGGCCAACAGGCTACGGCATCACCACACCGGTACCTAGAGGCTACTGGAGACAGTTTCTCTATCCGTTCCGGCGTGAAGCGAAGTGACGAGAGTTGGCATGAAATACTTGGCGTGGTCTTTCCGCATTATCGTTGTTGTCGCCGGCATCACCCTCTGTGGCCTCGCCGGGTACCTTGCCTGGCCAACCATCGATATCCTGAAGATCAATTGGCTTCCCAAATCCGAAAGAGTATTCCAGGAAACCAGGCTCGGCGCACATGTCATCGCATTCGTTCTAGGTCTGGCCCTCGTTGTGCTTGCTATTCCACGCCGTCGGAAAGAACCTCTGCCCTCGCCACCGCCAAAAGCTGTCAAGTATCGAATCTTCTTTGGTGTTCTGTTTTTCATCATGTTCATCTTCTCATGCCTTCGCTACATTCGCGATCTAGGCAGAGATAATTTCAAACCCGATGACGATATTGCTGCCAGAGTTATTGCTGTACTCTTTTGGATGTTCGTAGCGGTGACCTGCTTCAAATGGAAATCGACTCCAGCGAAGAACTCAGAATCTGATAGCCCTGGATAATCCTGCACAACTTCCCTTAGCACATATAACCTGACAACTACTTCGCAAACAACAACGCCACGCCCAGAATCACGAGGATCACCGACCAATATTCCATCGGGATAAAGAAGAACGTATGCCCTCCGCCGTTTGGCACTGTTATCACATAGCGTTCACCAGTCTCCGGCCTGATCACGGTTCTCTTACTACTAGTGCGATTGAAGATATAGCCAAACAGTCCGACCAGGATCGCTGAGAAAATGGCGGCAGCCATCTTCGGCCAGGCGTTGGCTTCGTAGTGTTTCTCACCCACCATCGCATTGACCGTTGCCTGGGTAATGACGAAACAAATAATCGTGATGAGAGGCACCAGAAACCCAAAACCGCTCCAGAAGATGATCATAAAGACAATCATGCCAGCCTCCTGGCGATCATGCTAACATGAAAGGTCGTTGAAACAATGAAAATCCAGCTGAGTTCTCACCCCTTCACCGCCTTCTCAATCGCCGCCACATCAATCTTCCCCATCGTCATCATCGCTGCGAAGGCTCGTTGAGCCACGGCTGGGTCGCCGTGCGTGTAGGCTTGCGTCAGTACCACCGGGGTGATCTGCCAGTTGACGCCCCATTTATCCTTGCACCAGCCACACTGGCTTTCCTGGCCGCCGTTGCCAACGATGGCGTTCCAGTAGCGATCGGTCTCCGCCTGATCTTCGGTAGCCACCTGAAACGAAAACGCTTCGCTCTGCTTAAACGCCGGCCCGCCGTTTAGCCCCAGGCACGGGATGCCAAGCACCGTGAACTCGACCGTCAGCACGTCCCCCTTCTTCCCGGATGGAAAATCGGAGGGTGCCTTATGCACAGCGTTCACACTCGAATTAGGAAACGTCTTGGCATAGAACTTCGCCGCCTCCTCAGCCCCGCCGTTGTACCACAGACAGATCGTATTCTTGGCCGGCTTCGCCATATTGGTGCCCCTCTTAGTTGGTAGTTCAAGGTGCTTCAGGTCATTGCTATCTTAGGGATGTTTCACACTTACCTTTCTACAATGCTCGTGCAGGATTTAGCACACTCATCTATCTTTGACGACCAGCCGTTGACAATCCTTCAACTCCCCTTCCCAAAGTTCCGCCAACTGTTTCACCTGTTCAGGCATCGTGCCGGCCAGATTCCTGGTTTCGCAGCGGTCGGTACTCAGGTCATAGAGTTCCCAAGGGAAGTCTTTGCCAGCTGCAACGATTTTCCAGTTGTCCCGGCGGAGGGCACGGTTGTTTTCGTGGAGCCACCAGAGGTAGTTGCGTGAAAGAGCGACGTCTCTGGCGAAGACAGGCAGCAGATTCTTGCCGGGGCTGGGTGGCTGCCCCGGCACGATAGTCATATTGACTCCCGCAGCTGCCAGCACGGTGGGGACGATATCGATCACGTGACCCGTCGCGTTTCTGAACTCACCCCGCGCAGAAATCCCCTGCGGCCAATGGACGATGAACGGTGTGGCGATGCCTCCCTCGTGAACCCATGTCTTATGACGACGAAAGGGCGTATTGGCCAGGCTCGACCAGCCGGGCCCCAGGCTCAGAAATGTGGCGCCGGTGCCACACTCTGCATGGGGATCATGGCCATCGCCTCGCACCATGATTTCCGCGCTGGCACCGTTGTCGCTGAGGAAGAAGATCAGCGTGTTGTCGTATGCCTTCATGGCTTTCAACTGTGTCAGCACTCGGCCAATCTCTTGATCCATGCGATCCACCATGGCGGCATGCACCGACATCTTGCGGGCCTGGAATGCGCGTTGCTCAGCAGTCAGTTGTTCCCAGGGCAACGGGCGATTGACTTCGCTGGGGCCGAGGATTTCCATCGCCTTGGCAAAGGCATACGGCGGCCCGATCTCGCGCTCGATGGGTGAGAGCGAGGCGCCCGTCAAAGGCAACAACTGCAACCCCTTCCACCGTTGCTGACGGAGTAAATCCCAGCCCGCTTCGTAACACTTTTGGTAGCGAGCGATGTCACCTGCGGGAGCCTGTAGTGGAAAGTGAGGGGCAGTGAACGCCAGGAACTCAAAGAACGGTTTATCCTGATGCTGAGCAGCATGTTCTTTCAGGCACTTGATCGCATGATCGGCTATCGCTGTCGAGGAGTAGTACTCTTGCTCGACAGGAACGGCAGGTAATGGCTTGTCATCTTCGGTGTGCTGCCTTGGAGTAAAGTGGCGATCATGATCGTTCAGGCTGTATGATCGATCAAACCCGGTTGCGAGCGGCTTGCCATCCAGGTGCCATTTCCCGGAGTGATAGGAACGGTAGCCCAGAGGCTTGAGCATCTCCGGGAGGAGTTTCGCCCACGTCGGCCTCGTACCCTGATTTCCCATTTTGATGGTGGTACCCGGCATGGTATCACGCCGTACCTGCTGAGCGTAGTAGCCGGTAAGGATGGCTGCCCGCGTCGGCCAACAGCGAGCGGTATTGTAGAACTGAGTGAAACGCAAGCCATGCTGGGCCAGGCTGTCGAGATGAGGGGTATTGATTTCGCTGCCGTAGCATCCGAGATCGGAGAAGCCGAGATCGTCAGCCAGGATGAGGAGAATGTTAGGCCGGGTGGGAGGTTGAGCCTGGAGGGATACTCTCCAGACACTGCCAGAAAGAAGCAATACCGCGATGAATCGAAGCATGAGGGGCCTCCGACTTGTCGTTCACTTCACTACGCAAGGTTGTCATAGAAGAGCAAATCGCCAAGTCACCCTATTTCGTCATATCAATAGCAGAACCACGCCAAGGAGATTCCCCATGCTCCGCCTCCTACTTGCCCTCAGCCTCACCCTCGTGCTTTTCCCGGCCACTCAAGCCGACGACAAACCCGATCCCCAAATCCAGGCTGTCGTCGATTACTTCGCCAAGCATGGCTTCAAGATGGAAAAGGCCAAGGAGGGTGGATGGGATTTGATCGACCCGAAGTATGACGGCTGGTACATCAATGTCTACTTCAAGAGTTTCCCTGCAAACAAATCAGAGGAAGCAATCAAAAAGGAACTGATGCAGATCAACCTGGCTTTCATGCTCAACAACCCGGCCAAGCTTGCCATGTCTTACCCTGGTCTACACGGCGACGCTCCCGGCGAACCGAAGTTCAAAGCCCCCGATCTCAAGAAGCTCGGCATCTACGACAAGATGATCAAGCTCTTCATGGACTACCGGCTAGCGGAAACAAAGAAGTAGTTTTCCGTGGCCAGAAGCCTTTCAGGGTGTATGCTGTCGTCAATCCCAAGAATGAGCAAGATGGCCTACACTATAGGCGAAATCACCGAAGATCATCCATTCCTGCTTCCCAGCGGCGAACCGATTCGGTTATCTCAACTCGCACCGGGCAAGAAGTTGATTCTGATCTTCTACCGCCACCTGATGTGAATCCTCTGCCAGGGCGCACCTCGGGGAGGTGAAAGAGCAACTGGAAGAGTTTCATGCTAATGGATGCGACGTAGTTGTAGTCACGCCAAGTAAGCCGGGCGATCTTCGTGAAGTGCTTGCAGCTAACCCGCAACCTTTGACTTTCGTCGGCGACCCAACTTGTGAAGTTTATCGTGCTTTCGGCCTCACTCGAGGCAAGGCCCGCATGTTTCTCTCGCCCAGAATCATTGGAGTCTATCTGTCCAAGATGTGGGCCGGCTGGAGAGTAAGAAAGCCTCGCCGAGGCGAGGACCTTCTACAGCTCGGCGGCGACTTTGTGCTTGATGCATCAAGACGACTAGTCTTTGCCTACCGCAGCGTTGATCCCACAGACCGGCCATCTGTTCAGCAATTAATGGCTGCCATCACGTCATAGACCGACTACATCGATGAACTGTTACTTCTTTTCAGCCTTCAGCCCCAACTCCGGCACATAATGCCCCGCTATCGCCTGAACAATCCGCCCCGGATTCACGCCCTGGCGGTTCGTCAGCACAATGATCGTCAAATGATCATCCACATAACGGGAGATATAAGTGGTAAACCCCTGCCAGGCACCACCGTGTGAAATGCACTTGTGGCCATTGACAGGAGCCAGTGACCAGCCGAAGCCGTAGGGATGGGTCTTACCATCGCTGAGTTTCACCGGTGTCCACATCGCTTCCCGAGTGCTGGGCTTGAAGATCTTGCCTTCCAGCAACGCCTTATCCCACGCAGCCATGTCGCGCACTGTCAGGTAGATGCTGCCATCAGCGGTGGTGTTGAGCTGAGGCGACACCCAGTGCTGATTCTTGATCTTACCGCTTTCCAATTCATATCCGGCTGAGCGATTGGGAATAATATCATGCTCGTTAATCATCCGGGCTGTCGTCATGCCACAGGGCTTGAAGATGCGTTCAACGAGTTGATCGCCATAGAACTTGCCGCCCACCTTGTTGCAGATGAAGCCCAGGACGTGGTAGCCGGTGTTGCTGTAGGCCCACTTGGAACCGGGCGTGAACCTGAGGGGGATGGTTCCTTCGATGGCCATCAGTTCCTCATCGGAATAATTCTTTGTCAGGTCGATCTTCATGTAGGGATCGCCCAAACCCGATGTATGGGTGAGCAGGTGGCGAACGGTGATGTCTTTCCAGGCTTCAGGAGCCTTGGGCAGGTACTTGGTGATCGGATCATCCAGACCAATCTTGCCGTCTTCCACGAGCAGCATCACCAGCCCGGCTGTGAACTGCTTCCCAACTGAACCCGATTGATAGATCGTCTCAGGTTTAGCGGGCACTTCATGCTCGACATTCGCCAAGCCATAGCCGGCTTCCTTGATGATCTTGCCATCACGGACGACGGCGATGCTCACGCCAGGGATGTTCTGGCGTTTGAGCTCAGCTCGCACCAAATCATCGACCTCGTCTGCCCGTACAGAGCTGACTGCAAGCATCGACAGACAGAACAAGCCGAGTGCAATACGCATACGTTCCCCTATTTCCATTCCCAGATCTTCACAGTGTAGCCGCCGTTTGCATCGACGACGAACTCGAATATACCTATGATCTCGTTGAGATGTTTCCAGCAGGCAGCAGTTGTCTCGAACATCCCCGTCGATGTGTAACGTCCCTGGGGAACCGGGCCCGAAAGCTTTCCCAAGCCCGCTGACTTGAGTCTGGCTATCTCGCCCTTAGGCCCAAACATAACAATGTGGCCGTCATCCGCCTCGATCATCCCATCCTGTCGGAAGACCAGGCGACTGGTACCCATATCGGAAAAGGGAACTTTCAACAGTTCGCCGCTCCCCCGGAAGGTGATCTCCAGGTTCACTTCATTCTCTACAGGTGGCAGCACCCGGGTACCGACCACCTGTCCCGCAGCATGACCAATTGAATCTCCAAGCATGTGTGTACTCCCGTGTAGTTAGTGTCAATTCGCTGAAGATCATCACACAATGGTTCGCTCAGTCAAGTAAATAGTCTCGGTCGGGTACGTTGGACTTATCGTGCCGTGTACCCGCCATCAATCATCAGAATGGAACCGGTAATGAACCGGGCGTTGTCGGAAGCCAGGAACAGAAAGAACTGAGCGATCTCCTCGGAATCAGCGATACGGCCAATCGGATGGGCATCGCTGAGCATCTTGATGAACTTCGGCGGGTCGCCTGAATCGACAGCGCCCTTTTGCAACAAGGGTGTATCCACTGAGCCAGGACACACCGCATTCACACGAATGCCGTCAGCAGCGTAGTCCACAGCCATCTGTCTGGTCAGTTGAATGACAGCGCCTTTGGAGGCGGCATATCCCCCCTGCATGGGAATACCTATGACGGAAGAGATCGATCCCGTATTGAGAATCACCCCGCTCTTCTGCTTCTGCATCACCGGTATGACATGCCGGGCGAACCAGTAAATGCTCTTAGCATTGATGTTCATCACCCGATCCCAATCTTCGGGCGTGTGCTCATGCAGCTTCTTGATGATGGCAATGCCAGCGTTGTTGATCAGTACATCAATCTTGCCGTACGACTGAAGCGCTAACTGCGTTGCTTGCTGAGAAGTCGCTTCAACAGCAACATCGCCTTTCACCTGTTGAACCCGTGGTCCATACTTTTGCTGCAATGCAGGTGGACAAGGGTGCTCCAGATAATCAACAGCCACCACGTTGGCTCCCGCTTCCAGGAACAATCGAACCGTCTCGGCGCCGATCCCCGAAGCGGAACCAGTGATGATGGCAGTCTTACCGTGCATATTCATGATTGAGGCTCTCAGAAACAGGGTTGATCGTCATTTCTGTCTTAGCTTCAGATGCACCCGTGCGACGTCCATCATGTAGTGATCAATGGGATAATACTTCACTGCCTTGCTGATGTATTGCAGTGATTTGTCCTGATTCCCCATCATCTCTTCAAACATGCCGCTGTAGAGATTAGCATAGAATCGTCTCGACTTTCGCTCGCTCTCGCTGACTTGCCCCGCCTCAGCAGCAGCCATGACTTTCTCGACTGTGCTGTTGCCGGCGAACAGAGAATAGACTTCCATCATCGGCACCCTGCTGTCCTGCCTCACCTTAAGCATTTTCTTCCGAGCCGCTTCCACGCCTTGCACCTTGGCGTCACACAACAGATGCCAGACAGCATTTTCGACATCTTCAGGTTCGGCCTTATCCGAAGTGATGAACTGAGCTACGCCCTCTTTGAACTTGTCGGCATATTAAAGTGTTAGCCCTCGCCTCCAGTGGGCAGCAGCATCACGGGGATTCAGTTTGATCTGTTCATCAAAATCATTGAGTGAATCCTTGATGATCGCCAGCTTGAAGTGAACACCGCCCCGCAGGCTGTAGAGTTCAGCCCGAGCCGGCTCCAGCTTGATGGCCGCATCAAGGAGCCTCCGGGCCGCCTGATACGCTCCATCCTTCTCTGCTGCCTGAGCTTTGACCGCAAGCTCCTTCCAGTCATCGTCGGCCGTTACAGGCATCAGCAGGAGACAGCACGAAATTGTCGTGTGAAGCATATTTCTTCCTAACAGGGTGATAAAGCAAATGTTATCATGCTGAGCAGCTTTCTCCATAAAGATTCCAGGTGAAGTATGCGCTGCCTGAGCTACTTACTGATTGCCCTCTGCGGCCTGCCTTCGATAACGCAGGCTCAGGAGAAGAAGCAACCAAAGCCTGATCCATCGTTGCAAAAAGTAGTGGACGTACCCGGCCTGCCTCGGATACTGCTGATCGGTGACTCGATCTCGATGGGTTATACCCTCCCGGTCCGTAAGTTGTACGAAGGAACTGCCAATGTCCATCGCCCTCCCGAAAACGGTGGCCCGACCACCACTGGCCTGGCCAAGATCGATTCCTGGCTCACTGTCAATGGCTCGAACAAATGGGATGTCATCCACTTCAACTGGGGCCTGCATGACCTCAAGGTCACCAAGGAAGGCGACCAGGTGAGCCCAGATGAGTACGAAAAGAACTTGAGGCTGCTCGTCAAGAAGCTGAAGGCCACCGGAGCGAAGCTGATCTGGGCTACAACTACTCCCGTGCCCGGCGGCAAGCTCAACCCACCCCGCAAGAATGAAGATGTTATCCAGTACAACGCCATCGCCTTGAAGATCATGAAGGAAGAAGGCATTGCCATTGATGATCTCTATGCCGCCGTGCTACCCAAGCAAAGCGACTGGCAGCGGCCGGAGAACGTCCACTTTACCGAAGCAGGTTCCAAGGCACTGGCCGATATCGTCTTCAAAGCCATCGACCAGCAACTCAAGGCCCAAGCGAAGTAAGACCATGTTGGCAGACGTTCATCTCAAGCGAGTCCATAAAAGTAAGAGACGTCGCCTCGACGACTTCTTCTTCCTGTTCTATCTCCCTCTCAACTTCTTCCTGATCTACTGGCCGATTCCCTTCATCTTTCCCTATGAGCCCGACATCAAGGACAAACACTGGTTCCGCTGGCAAGAGACCAACGGCCCAGAGATGTGGTTGGTTTTTCATCTACTCATGGCGGCAGTCATTGGAATGGTCGTCTATTGGAGCGCTTGCAAGTGCTATCGGCCCAGCCACTTTCTGTGGTTACCAGTGGGACTCGGTATCATTTCACTGTTTCTTTACTGGGGATGATATCTAAAGCGTGTCGCTTCGTTTGTATGTACAAATGCAGGCCGTGGATGTTCATTAACACCAGCATGTAGAGTACCAGTGCCTTCTGCCAAAGACCATAACTATGCCAGGCGGTCAACAATGTCAGTGCCAGTAGTACGGCCAGGTGAACGATAACATTGCGGGCATTCCATCGCCACAATACCCAGGTGTAGTAGCCCATCAGCAGTAGGAACAAAACATAGGACGAGTAACGATGAAACGCATCTTTGGAGGGCGTTATCATCACAATGAATAATAGCAGGACAATACTGACGGCGGTGATGATGTCGCTACGGAGTCGCTGCCTGATAATCAAAACCAGGATCAGCAGCGAACAAGCGAGAAGCAAGATGAAGTTGACGTACCCGAATACAGAATAGGGTCCATCACGCCATTGACTGAACGGAACATGCAGCGCCTCCTCCCAGCCTGCATAAGCGTGTCCGATGACTAAGGTCAACAGAAAGAGCAGCGTACCAATCGGCAAGAACACGGTGGCAATCACGGTGCCTCCGTTACCACTTCATCTACAGGAACAGTACCTGTGGCATGATCATCAAACTCCCCTTCCCAGCGAGCCATGACTACCGTCGCCAGGCAGTTGCCGATCAGATTCACCGTGGTCCGCGCCATGTCCATCAAGGCATCGACCCCCAGGATGAGAGTAACCGCTTCGATAGGATAATTCATCGACATCAGCGTGCCTGATAAAATGACCAGCGAGGCTCGAGGCACTGCTGCCACCCCCTTACTGGTGAGCATGAGAGCAATCATCAGCCAGATCTGTTGTCCCCACGATATTTCAATACCAGAAGCTTGAAGACAGAAGATCGATGCCACTGCCAGATAGAGCGTCGTACCATCGAGGTTAAATGAATACCCGGTGGGCATGACGAAAGCCACAATGCGTTTCGGTACGCCGATCGCTTCCATCGCCTGCATGGCTTTAGGCAGAGCCGCTTCGGAAGAAGTCGTCGAGAAGGCAATCAACGCCGGCTCAGCGATGGCTTTACCGAACTTCCTGAGAGGCACTCTGCTCAGATAAGCAATGGGCAGGAGCACAAACAGCATGAAGAAGACCAGGGCGACATAGAGCGTGATGACCAGGTAGGCCAGATTCTTAAGCACGTCCAATCCGCTCTTGCTCACGGTAGCAGCCAGAGCCGCTCCCACTCCGATGGGCGCATACTTCATGACGACACCAACAAATTTGAACATTACCTCCGAGAGCGCTTCCAACCCCCCGAGCATGTTGTCTCGATGGTGCTTCTTGATCTGAGTCAGAGCGATGGCGAAGATAATAGCCCAGAAGACGATCTGAAGCACTTCATTATCCGCAGCGGCTTTGATGACGCTCTTGGGAACAATGTGCTCGAGCATGGACGACAAGGAATTCTGATTCTTCGCTAACTTCTGAACTTCTTCCGCCTGCTTCGGAGGAAGCATACCCACGCCCGGCTTGGTGATATTGACAGCAACCAGTCCTATGAACAGGGCGAGAGTAGTCACAACTTCGAAGTAGATAATCGACTTGAGAGCTAACCTGCCGACCTTTTTCAGATCGTCGCCATGCCCGGCAATGCCGATCACCAGGGTGGCAAAGATCAACGGAGCAATGAGCGACTGAATCATCCGGATAAAGAGCGATGCCAACACTTCATAGACCTTGACCATATCGATCTTCATCGGCTCGCTGCCGAACAATGAGACTTCAAACTCTTTCGGGACAAGCCAGCCGATGAGGACGCCGACTATCATGGCGAACAGAATCCACTGTGTCAGCGAGCGAGACCAAAGAAACTTCATCATGGGTATTACTCAGTCTTTCGTGGTTATATCCGGCCAAAACTCTAACAGGGAAAGAGTATCTCATGATGAAGGCTCCTCTTCAAGGAATAACAGGCAAGGTCAACAATTGTCCAATTCGCACGGCTCATTCCCGAAAACTTCGTGCTTAAGCGGAGGAAGGCTCATTCTTACCTCCCGTTTCATCCAGCACGAGGTTCGTCATGTTCTCACTCCTTCGCCGCTTCAAATACACTAAGCCCATTACCCCACGCCGCCCTCGCCGTTACCTGCTCTCCATGGAGCAGTTTGAAACACGCCTCAATCCTTCGCTGGTCTACAACTATACCGGCACCGATGGCACGGATACCGTCTCGCTGGAATCGCAATCTGCATCGGCCTACTATGATTCCTACGTCTACAACATCAACACGCTCAAGGGCCGAGATACCGTCGAAATCGACATGACCAAGGGCATGTTCACGGCGAGCAACCCCAACCCCGTTCACTTCGATATCAAAGGCGGCAGCGATAAGAACGACCTTCTCATCGTCAAATGCCCCGATGCCACCAGCGACAATATCAGGATCGGCAGGGAATGGATCAACTGGAAGTTCGAAGGCAACCAGTGGGTCTACTACATCGATTTCAATAACGATGGCATCCGGGAAATCCAGGCGGTCGGCATCAGGGAAATCTACATCTACGGTAACGGCGGCGATGACACCATCGATGCCACCGGCCAAGGGGCTGACACCGCACTGGATATTCCCATTACTCTCTTCGGCGGAGCGGGCAATGATGTTCTGAAGGCAGGTTACGGCAACGGGAATGTCTTCTACGGTGGAACGGGCAACGATTCTCTCTATGGTGGATCCAAAGTCGATACCTACCATTTCCATCCTTTGCCCGGTGAGGAAAACGGCTGGCAGTTGGGAAGTGATGTCATCTACGAAAAGGGAACGAACGGCGGCAACACGTTAATGTTTTCCGATGGCGATCAAACCACCGGCCCCATTACTCTTGATCTTGATAAAACCGGCCCGCAGGTACTCAATAATTCCCTGACCCTCGAGCTCAAGCCCTCCACTGGCAAAATCGACACTGTCTATGGCACTCCGTTCGATGATGTGATCTTCGGCAAGAACCTGGCCCCCGCGGCGGTCTATGGCGACAAGCTCTACGGTCTCGGCGGCAACGATATCATCTATGGCCGGGGTGGATATGATCAAATCGATGGTGGCGAAGGGGATGACAAACTTTACGGCGGTAACGGCGATGACACCATCAACGGTGGCGGTGGGAAAGACCTGATCTACGGCGAACTCGGTAACGATACGCTCTGGGGCGGGGATGACAACGACACCATCTGGGGAGGCACCGGGGACCTGATCATTGCGGTTCGCCCTGGTTTCACCCCTATCGCTGATGGCAACGATTCCATCGATGGCGGTGCTGGCGATGACAAACTCTACGGCGAAGCTGGCGATGACTACATCACAGCCGGCGACGGTAAGGATACCGTTGATGGGGGCAAGGGGAACGACAAGCTCTATGGCGATGCCGGCGAGGACAAACTCTATGGCGGCGATGGCAACGATCAGATGGATGGCGGCGACGATGCCGACCGGTTGGAAGGAGGCAAAGGCAACGACACCATGTTCGGAGGAGCCGGCAACGACAAGATGTTCGGCGGCGACAACAACGATACTCTTTTCGGTAACGCCGGCGACGATGAACTCGATGGTGGAGACGGCAACGATTCACTCTATGGCTTTGATGGCGTTGACACGCTGACAGGCGGAGCCGGCGATGACACCCTCTATGGAGGCAACGATGCCGATGAACTGCATGGCGGCATCGGCAAAGATAAGCTCTATGGCGAAGGTGGCGTCGATAAGCTCTTCGGCGATGACAATAACGACAAGCTGTATGGCGGCACCGGCAACGATGAACTCTACGGGCTGCAAGGAAACGATGAACTTCACGGTGGTGACGGTGATGATCACCTCGAAGGTGGAAAGGACAACGACACCATCTATGGAGACGATGGCAACGATCAGATCGGCTTCAATGGCTTCATCGTCTACGAAGACGGCAATGACACGATCTACGGTGGAGCCGGCGATGATGTGATCAAGTCGGGGTATGGGAAAGACACCATTCAAGGCAACTCAGGCAACGACTACATCGACGCTGGCCCGGACAACGACATCGTTGATGCCGGCGATGGTAATGACACCGTCTTCGGCAGCCAGGGTAACGATACTATCCACGGCGGCAAGGGTGATGACTTCCTCGACGGCGAGGATGACAGTGATACCGTTTATGGCGATGCCGGGAATGACCGGATTCTCGATCTGAGTTTTGGCTACGCTGATTATCACACCTCCGGAAAGAACTTTCTCTATGGCGGCGAAGGGGATGATGTTCTCCTGGGCGGCAACGACACCGATTACCTCTACGGCGGCAATGGCAACGATAAGCTTTACGGCCAGAACGGCAGCGATCTACTATACGGTGAAGGCGGCGACGACACCCTCAACGGAGGCAAGGTAGAAGTCAGCATCACGAACTCTGATTTCACCACCGCAGTCATCGGCGCCAGTCACAAAGAAGATCAGGAGTTGGCTGACATCCTGATCGGCAGCACCGGTGTTGATACCTTCTATCGATATCAGTTCGACGCCACCGACTATTCTTCCGCAAAGGACAAGCTGATCTAAGTCAGAGCATGGCAAGTAGCTCAGAGTGTTAAGAGTGGGGCAGGTCTTGCCCCACTCTTCTGCTTATTATGGCCAATCCACTCTTGTAGATCGTTGCAGCGCGGTTAGATTGTCTTCGTGAAAAGCAACATCCACACTAACGCACCGGCATCGTCGTCCCTCAGCTTTCGGCTGGTACTCCAGACTGAGTTGGCGAGGCGCTGTGCGGAGAATCCTCAGTATTCACTGCGTGCCTTTGCCAAGTATCTGGGAATTGATCATTCCACCCTCTCGCAACTGCTTCGTAACAAGCGGAGGTTCACCGAGAAGGCGATCCGCAAGATCGGTGTTCGTCTCGGGCTGGAAGAAGCAGCCATCGAGAGATGGATACTTGACGAGCAACGTCAGGGCCAGGATGAAGAGACCACTGGCCAGGTACGACAACTGACTCAGGATATCGCCTCGCTCATGACTGATGTCAATCACTATGCCATTCTGGAACTCACCCGCATTCAGGGCTTTCAGCCCGATTCACGCTGGATCGCCCGTGTGCTTGGCATCTCGGTGGACGAGGTCAACATCGCTCTGCAATGTCTCATTCGACTGGGTCTGCTGGAGATGGTTTCGATGACACAATGGGTGGATCAACTCGGCGATGCAATGGCGACGATGGAAGACTTCACCCAGGCCGGCATTGAACGCTACCTGCAACAACTACATCAGTTGACTCTGCATTCGATGGAACATGAACCGAAGGAACGGCTGGTTCTAAGTGCCACTACCATGGCAGTGAATGGTTCAAAAGTACCCGCAGCCATCGAGATGATCACCCGCTTCCGTAAAGAGCTGTCAAAGTTCCTGGCCAGCGCCGGCGATCATGATGACGTCTATCACCTTCAACTTTCGTTTCTTCCCGTCACCCGTTTGAACAAGGAGTAAGCTATGGGGCAGCCTGTTGTCAGTTGGCAAATGATCACCAAGAACCCTGATCGTACCAATGAGTTCTACACAAAGTTATTCGGTTGGAAGTCAAACGCCAACAATGCACTCGGCTATCGCATGATCGATACAGGCACTGAAAAAGGCATCAACGGCGGCATCTGGCCGGCCCCGCCTCAGGCGAACAGCTTCGTACAGCTCTTCATCGAAGTCGATGACATGGGCAAGTATGTCGAGCAGGCAACCAGGCTCGGGGCAAAGGTGCTCGTTTCCCCACAGAAGCTACCTGACGGCGACGAGATGGCCATCCTTCACGATCCCGAAGGGATGTCCTTCGGGATCGTGAAACCGGCATAGGCTAGTCCTATGATGTTGTCGGCACGCTGGCAGAGTGCTTCGTTCTGCTGCGACGGCGTCGTTTCAAGTACTTTCTTTGAACCACGATGCCACTACCCAGCAGCCCCGCTCCGATCAGGCAAAGAGTGGCGGGTTCCGGCACTGCAACCGGGTTGCCATAGATGAAATCATCCATGACGACGAGGTCACGGAAATTGGGCGAGCCAGGGCTATCTGTAATCCCGGCCCCCAGGGCGGAGTTGCCGTTCGTGATGCGAACGCTCCCAATGATACTGCTGCCATCATTGATAAAAGCGCCGAGGAAGGAGAACCCACCTGAAGCAGCAGGCGATGCTGCAAAGGCCCCCAGCGATACACCATTGGGATCGAAGAACTGAATGGCCGTGGTGCCGGCCTGTTCCACATCACTGAAAACAACACCAAACCCCCGGACACCTGCGCGGACGTTGGTGCCAGGAACAAAGAAGGTGACGTCCAACTGGTTGCTGCCTACCGCTGTGAACAACCTCTGTGCGGAAAACGGGCTAAAGGTCGAGGTATAAGTGGGATCGATGTTACCAAAGTTGGCCGCGGCGGGCTGCCCGGCACCGGCATCGGTGTTCGCACCGCTGACCATGAACCCGGTTCCCGACGTGCTGAAGACCGCACCACGCGGAGAATTCACGTTGAAGAAGTTGGCAGACAACAGATTCGGGGCTGAAAAACCTGCTGGTACACCATCCCAGTTGATCTCCCGCCGTTGAAAGACGCCATCATCGAACAGGCCATTGGCCCCTGCTGTGGTACCTCCTCCCAGATCATTACGAAATTGATCATGTACCGGGGTGATCCCTGCAATATCGTTAGCAGAACCGCTGCGGACTGTGATTTGAGCCTGTACGGCATTACTGAATAAAAGCGACGCTGCGATCAGACTAGCCTGCATGAAACGAACAGACTTCCCCATGACGAACTCCTGAAGAGGATTGGAATGAACACTCTCGTGATCAGTACTGCCAATCACTCTCAGGAATTAACAGCTATTCCTGCATAATCATCCATATAGTCACGAAGATCGTCGCTGCAGGAAGGAAAAGAAGCCCGTCGCTCCGGCCGGTTGGTTCATCCGCCGTTCGTAGACCGGACCCACAATATTCTGATAGCGAGCCCCCAGAACTCTTTGGAGAAGATCAATGATCTTGGAATCCATGCCGACAAAGATGCGTGGTTTATGCCGCTTGATGCCCTGAAGAATGATGTTAGCTGCCTGCGAAGCGGTGGTGCGGGCGAAGTTATCAAAGTTGATGCTGATATCTTTGTCTTTATCAGATGCTCCCTTGCGTGCAGCCCTGGCGATGTTGGTCTTGATGCCGCCGGGATGGACACAACTCACCTGCACCGGAGCCTTCTCCAGAATGAGTTCCTGCCGTAACGCCTCGGTGAACCCTCGAATGGCAAACTTGGCGGCATTGTAGGCCGATTGCTTGGGCACACCGATCATGCCGAAGATGCTAGAAATGTTCACGAGGTGCCCATCGCCGGAAGCAGTCAGGTGCGGCAGGAACGCTCTGCTGCCATGCACCATGCCCCAGAAGTTGATGTCCATGAGCCAGTGGAAGTCTTCATCGCTGATCTCGCGCACAGTAGCATTCACCGCCACGCCGGCATTGTTGATGAGCAGATTGACGGAGCCAAAGTCTTTCATCACCTCGTCAGCGTGTGTATAGATGGCATCACGCTTGCCGCAATCGAGCTGGTAGTGCTTTACCTTCTTTCCGAAAGCAGCACATTGCTGAGCGGTTGCAGCGACATGGTCGATATTGATATCGGAAATGGCCAGCAGCGCACCCGCCTTGGCGAGTTCGAGGGCCAAGGCCTGACCGATTCCTGAACCGGCACCAGTGACTACTGCCACCTTGTCTTTGAATGTTCTCATAGGTTTCAGTCTATGGCAGCCAACATGACGATGAAAGCGAAATATGACAGGTCAAAACAAGAAACAAGCCCGGCAGAACCGGGCTTGTAGACCTTCCCCAGAATGTAGCTGGGAACAAGACATCGACTTTCACTAAGCCGCAGGACGGCGATCAGGTCGGGGACGTTCATCACGGCGTTCATCTCGTCTCTCATCGCCTTGTCGGGAACGAGGGGGCTGAGGCGGTCTCTCACCCTGACGGCCACGTTGAATGGACTCGCCGCGAGTCGGTGCGCGGAAGTCGCCACGACGGGGCGGCTGGAAACGCTGCTCTGGTCCGAACCCCGGACGACCAGCAAATCCTCGCTGGCTGAACTGACGCGGCCCGCCATTCCAACGTGGATCAAAACCGCGACCCTGGAAACGGTTAAAGCCGAACCCTTGAGGGCCTTGCCACTGATTCCAACCTCGAGGACCAAACTGTTGGCCACGGAACGCCATTCCACCACGAGGGCCGCCAAATCTACCGGGACCTCGGCGATCTGCAAACGCTGGCGGACCATCGGGGCCACGTCGGCGATCTGCTGAAGGTGGCGGCCCACCCGGACCTCCTCGACGTTCAGCAAATGCAGGAGGCCCGCCACGGCGATCAGCTTGTGCGGTTCCACCGGGACCGCCGCGACGCGCGGTTGTCTGCTTCTGTGCTTCCTGAAGTTTTTTGATCTCCCCCTTGAGCTGAGCCACTTCCTGCTCAAGCTTTCGGATGGCTTCGTCCTGATTGCGATTGCCTCGGCCCGGCGGCTGAGCCCAGGATGTCTGGGAGGCAGCCAACGCACATACGACGGCTACAGTGAGACTGCGGTACAACATTGTGGTTTCCTCCTGCATGCCGGAATCTTCTGCTCTACCCTGGGCAGAAACGATCGGCTCGCAACCCATTCAACTCCTGGTAGCACCACGAGTGTTCCGCCTCTCATCCATTTCTATAGCGGGATGAGCGTTACCTGAAGTTAACAGCAACTTAAGGTTGATCAGCAGTCGGCATACTTCCAGTGCCGTGACTTACCCTCGGCCAGTTGTTCTATCGTCGTCGCCACCCGTTTGGCTCTCGTTTCCGGTCGCTTCGCTTCTTCAATCCACTCGATGTACTCTTTACGATGGCTGTAGCTGAAGCCATCGAAAGTGGCACTGGCAGCTTTGTTCTTTCTGAGGAGAACAGCCAGATCATCAGGGACAACCAGTTCTGTCTTGGGTTTCTTGTCCCGCTTGGGTGCTGCCTTGATGCCTGCTTCATTCAGTTCGATGGCTTGCTGAATATAGGCAATGATCACTTTATCATCTGGCAGGTCCTTCAAGGAAGTGAGTCGATGAGCACCCATGGTGGTATCGCCCATGATCTTGAGCATCCCATGAGGATCGTTCATGAGCGCAGCCTTCCAGAAACCAAACGTGGCGTGCTGCTTGAAAGCTGCCATGCTGCCGACGAGGCCCTTGTACTCAAAGTGCGGAAAGCCCCACTTCATCGTCTCGGTGAGTTGGGGATGGGCCTTGTGGAACAGTTGCCTGATCTTCTTGAGGATCGGTCTGGCAAACTCAGCCGCCTCGGAGATGTAGACATCGAACTCAGGATTACGCTTGGGCATGTCTTTGATCTCAATCAACGAAATACCCCAGCAGTATGATGCTGGGGTATCCAGATTGCCAGTAAATTATGGGAGTCTAGTTCCCTTCTTTGCCCGGTTCCACCTTGGTGGCTGGTGGTGTCGAACTGGGGACGAAACCCTTCAGTCGATTGCCGATGACCGATGGATCGCCTCGCAGGGTGGAGGCAATCAAGTCAGCCTGTTCACGCAAAGCACCGTCTTTAGAGGAGAGAGCTAGGCTGAGCAAGCTCTTGACCTGGTCCTGATTCAAATGATTGCCGAAACGATGAATATGGGCTCGCAGTGAAGCAGCGATAGCAGTGCGGGTGGCTGGGGTCAATTTGTCGCTGAGCACAGCAGCGGCCAGGGCAGCCTGAGCTTCCCGTGAAGGACGATACGCTAATGCCGTAGCAGCACTGGCGGCTAAGGCTTCATCATTGACCGCTTTCAAGAGTGCAGGATCGGCATGCTTCAGATCAAAGTTGGCCAGTTCACCCTTGGCCATGCGGGCCAGTGCATCGACCGCAGCCTTGGCCTGGGCTGCACGGTCTGCATCGGTGAAGGCCGGCTTAGTCTTGTCGCCGATCATGCCGACCACCTCGGCCTGCAGCAGTTCCGGTGACTTGGGAGCAGAACTAATGATCTTCACATTGGCCGACTTGGCGAGTTCATCACTGGCCAGTCGTGCCTGGCTGCCTTCGGCGATGAGCAACATGGGCAAACCGGCTGTATTGGGTTGATGCTTGAACTGGGAGAGAAAGTAGCTGAAACCAGGTTGAGGCAGGCTGGCATCGGTAATCACCAAAGCGACGTTGCCATCGTTACCGGCGACTTCCATCAGTTTTCGGCCTGAACCTATCACTTCGACATCGTATTTTAAGTTGCGAAGATGATCGGCCAGTCGGTTGGCTTCATCCGTGTTACCCAATCCGACAAGGATCTTGCCTTTGCCGTTGCCGCCCGCAGCATACTTCAGAACTTCGACAACCCGGCTGCTTCCATCGAAAGGTTCTCCCTTGGAATTGATGGCAAGGGCCGCTTCAGCAGCAGCGAACTTCACACGGCGATCAGGATAGCGAAGCGCCTGTAATAGTGCAGGCACGCCACGTTCGGAGGAACGAAGCAGGTTCGGATCGCCATGAGCACCAAGAGCGCGGGCAGCACCGAGAGCAGCGTTGGTATTGCCGTCCTTCAAGGCCTTGGCCAGGACGTCTTCCAGCAGATTCTGATGGTGCGCCAGTCAACAAGGCTTGCAGATCGGGGTTGGCTTTAGCTACGGAAACTGACGGGCCGCCCCGTTCGTAGAGCTTATCAATCGCCAGTGATAGCAAAGCAATCTGAGCGGGGCGATAGCTCGGATCAAGGTCTAATGCCTTGCGGGCATAGGCAATGCCTCGAGACTCTTCAACTTGGGTTGCAGTGGCAGGCTGCCCGCTGAGGCCGGTCTGATCGTTCCACGTCCATACGTGGTGCTTCTGGCCAGCCAGATCGACCTGATGCTTGTGGAACAGTTCAGCGGCATCGACGAGAGCTACACGAGGATCAGTCAATTCCTTTTCGTTCTTGCCGAGGAACTTCGTGAGCCACTCCTTGGCTTTGGCCTTGAGCGGAGGAGTGGCACTCTTCGCCTGGCTCAGGTAATAGAGATCCGGAACGATGCGGCTGTCAGCACGATTGGTGAAGACATCGACAATCGTTGACTTGACATAATCACTTTTGCTGTCGAGAGCAGCCAGCAGAGGTGGTGCGATATCCGAGTCCATCTTGATCAGGGCATTGTAAACAGAGCCGTGCAAAGCCTGTTGAGCAGGATCACGGAGTACATCAATCATGGCCGGAACGGAACGAGCGCCACTGGCACGCAGTTGGGCGATAGCATAAGCCCGTTCTTCTGGTCGCTTGTTGAGCTGGCCTACAAAAAAGCGAATGCGTTCCTGATCGCTGAGACGGGCATCAATGAACCCGGTCATCTTGGCAATGAGGATATCCACAGCAGACTTATCAGCACCGGAGACAGGGTCTTTCCGCATCACCTGCTTGACGGCAGGAATGGTCGAAAGACGCAGCAGCGGCGAGACACCTTCGGTGTCGTACATGTTGAGGAAGTACTTCTTCTGTTCTTCCGGGCCGAAGGCCATCACCTTGTCGTAGTAATTGCCGATCATCTGAGCAGCGCGTTGCTGGTTGCCCAGGCTGAGATCGTACTTCGCTGCTGCCCAGAACTCCTGAGCAGTCTCAGGAGCCTTGTTGTAGGGCAGCACATAGTCCTGGGCGGGAACAGTACCCGTGACGCTGATAGCCAACACGCCCGCTGCCAACAGGTTGCGAAGATTAACAAGATGCTTCATCATACTTCTCCTCAGACGGCTCAAAGTAACGAACCGAGGGGTCAGATTTCCTGTTCACACCGGATGAGATCATCGAGTGTTTCGCGTCTACGGATCAGGCGGTGAGACTGGCCGTTGACCAGCACCTCCGCTGCCCGCAGACGCCCATTGTAATTAGAACTCATGGCCATGCCGTAGGCCCCGGCACTGAAGGTAGCCAGCAAATCGCCGGTCTTCAGGTCGGGTAGCTTGCGGCCACGGGCCAGGTAGTCGCCAGTCTCGCAAACGGGACCGACGACTTCAGTTGACAGTGTGTTCGATATGTCCGCTTCAAAGTCGCTCGGGGGAGCAGGCACATTGGAGGGGACATTGACCGGCCAGATGCGATGAAACGAACCATAGAGCCGAGGGCGGATCAGGTCGTTCATCGCCGCATCTTGAATGACAAACCGCTTGCCAGCCGAGTCCTTCGGATAGATGACCCTGCTCACCAGGATGCCGGCGTTGCCGGCAATGAAACGACCTGGTTCCAGGGCCAGTTGCACCTTGGCAGCTTTGACCGCAGGAATGATCACCTTTGCGAAAGCCGTGGCAGGCAGGGCTTCGTTGGTCTTATAGTTTATCCCGAAACCACCGCCGCAGTTCATGGTGGTGATCGGATGGCCCTGTTCTCTGAGCTTTATCAGAAGTGGCACAGCACGTTTCAGTGCCTCTTCATAAGGTTGAGTCGTGAGAATAGGTGATCCCAGGTGGAAATGCAGTCCCACCAGTTTGATGCGCGGATGGCCCAGAAGTTCCTTCGAGATACGTTCAATCTGATCCCAAGGCAGGCCGAATTTGGTGCCGAACATGCCGGTAGAGGTTTCGGGATGGGTCTGAGGATCGACGTCGGGGTTGACTCGAAGCGCTACCTGCGTGGTGGTATTCAGCTGGCTGGCTACCCGATTGATCGCTTCAAGCTCCGGCTCGCTCTCGACATTGAACATCCGAACCTTTGCTTCCAAACCCATCTTGATCTCTTCGTCACTCTTGCCTGCCCCGGCAAAGACGATCTTTTCGCCGGTTCCTCCAGCCTGTAAGGCGCGGAAGAGCTCCCCTGCACTGGTCACATCAAACCCGGAACCATTCTGCTGCATCAGTCGGCAAATATGAGTGTTGCCATTGGTTTTGATGCTGTAGCAGATGAGCGGATTGACTTCTTCAAAGGCAGATTGAAGGGTCTTGAGATGATGTACGAGCGTAGCCTGACTATAGACCCATAGCGGGGTGCCGTACTGTGCAGCCAATTGGCTGACCGGTACGTCTTCACAGAAGAGCGCCTGATTGCGGTACTGGAAATGATCCATCGGGTACGAAGGCTCCGCGCACTAGTTGCTCCATAATAACACCTTCAGGCGCGAGCTAAAGGCGCTTTAGAGCGTAAATCTGCTCTAATTAGCCCAAACGCTCGCGCCAGGCGTCAAGTTGTGCTTGAACGGCACTTGGCGAGGTCGAACCGACGCTACAGAACGCGGAAATCGCCTGTTCCACCCCTAATACCTGATATACACGCTGGCTGAGGCCGGTGCGTACTGCATCATACGCTTCAGGGGGTAACTCTTTCAACCGGCACCCGCGCTGCTCGCAAAGCTGAACCAGATTACCCACAGTCTCATGGGCGGTTCGCAGGGGGATACCCTCTTTGACCAGCACTTCCATCAAGGTCGTTGCATCCAGGAAGCCATCTTCGATCCGGCCCTTGATCACTTCCTTGCGAAAGCTGGTGCCCTCGATGAGCGGAGCAGCGATTTCAACCGAAGCCAGCACGGTATCGAAGGCAGCAAAGACCGCAGGCTTATCTTCCTGTAGATCACGATTGTAGGCCATCGGAAGGCCCTTCACCAGGACCATCAACTGATGCAGGCTACCCAGCACGCGTGCTGACTTGCCGCGGATTAGCTCAAGCACATCGGGGTTCTTCTTGTGGGGCATCATGCTCGATCCGGTGCAGAAGGCATCGGGGATCTGAATGAAATTGAACTCCTGGGTTGACCAAATGATCCACTCCTCGGCCCACCCAGCCAGATGCAGGGCGATAACGGAAAGGTCAAAGACAAACTCCAGCAGGAAGTCCCGATCGCTGGAAACATCCAGGCTGTTGGCTGCCACACGATCAAATCCAAGAGTCCTGGCAGTATGGCTGCGGTCAATGGGTAGCGAGGAACCTGCCAAAGCCGCAGCGCCCAAAGGGAGTTCGTTCAGTCGATTACGACAATCCGCCAGCCGGTTACGGTCACGTTGGAACTTCTCGACGAAGGCAAGCAAGTAATGAGCGGCCAAGACCGGCTGGGCCCGCTGAAGATGGGTGTAACCCGGAAGAATGACCTGCCCTTCTCGACCGGCCAGCGAGACATAAGCCCGTTGCAAGTTTACCAGCACCTGATCGAGTTGATCCAGACTGCTGCGTACCCAGAGCTTCACATCGGTAACGATCTGATCATTGCGGCTGCGTGCTGTGTGAAGCTTACGGCCGACATCACCCAGCTTCTTGATCAAAGCCTGCTCGATGTGAGTATGAATGTCTTCAAGGGCGGTGGAATACTGCATCTTGCCCGCAACAATATCCTGCCCGATCTCATCGAGAGCCTTGGTGATCTTGTCCGCTTCGTCACTGGTCAGCAACCTCACTGAGGCAAGCATCTTCGCATGAGCCTGACTGGCCTGGATATCAAACGGTGCCAACCGCTGATCGAAGCTGATCGATTCGGTGAACGCTTCGACCCGGGCATCGGTACCGGCAGCAAATCGGCCACCCCAGGTTTTTTGGGGTTCGGGGGAAGGGTTGAACATTAAGTGAACTCAGTTGATTGTTGCGGTATCAGTATTAGGCTATTGTAGGTACATGGACTGAGTAAAGGGTACAGAATGAAATCTCTCAAAGAACAAGCTGAATATTATCGACTTTGTCTGGCCTTATCATTCGTCACAGTTGCAGATGTCGTGGCGTGGGCTGATACTGTGATCTTGAATTCAGTTGACCTCTCTCCGCAGATCATTGAATTAGCACTCGCTGGCAACCGTTACAAAGACGAAGTCATGGATTGCTTATCGGCAATTCCAGGACACTGTGACTATGAATCGATTGCTATTACAGTATTTCAGGAGATTCAAGAACGACATCGCGACACAGAGAATCAGGAAGGTCAGATTAAGCTAATCAGGTTATTCTTCGAGACCGTGAAGCTTCCAAACAACAATAGGGAGTTAAGTTGCCTCTTTGAGACAGATCTTTGGTGCCTCGAAGATGGTTACGGTTCATTAGACGAGATAAAGCAAGAAATCATTGAGTACTTATTTCAGTGGAGAGAAAAGAAAAGATCGGCTACTTCATCTCCAACTCAACCTTCGTCGTCGCCGCCGGGCCAGGCTTACTGACCAAGCGGCACAACGCTCCCAACACTTCCGAACGCAGCCAACCCTGAGCATTGGCTTTGACAGTCACAAAACCCCGTGCAGTTCGTTTCAGAATGCTCAAAGTCGGCACTTTCCGGCTATCGGCCAGCCAGTATTCCTGTACACCTGCCTCCCAGTATTTCTCTCGAAGGGTCTTTTCGTCTTTCCTCACACTGGTGGGGCTGATGACCTCGACGATAATCTCCGGCGAGCCTTCCACTTCCAGCGACACATCTCCATCCATCAAGCGAACTTTTCCAAGTATCAAACTCTCATCGCTGATGAAGATGACATCTGGCTCACAGGACAAATCAGCCTTTCTGTTTGTGAAACGCAACTTGTCGCAGTAGGTGCTTCCTGGCAGATTCGACTTCGACCAGTTCCCAACCATTCGAGCAATTTCTGTCTTGATAAGCGAATGTAATGCTCGTTCCATCTGTTGATCCACCCAAATATTGCCATCGTAATAGACCACCTTGGCATCGTTGGGGAATGTGTCCGAACGAAACCAGCGACGAAAGCTGCGCAAGTCCGACACCCACTTGGGCACGGCAATGACTTCGTCTATTGAAGGAATCAGTACAGCCATGATATTTCACCTTTCGATGTAGACATCTTATCATGCCTCTTCCTCTAGTTCAAATCCCACTACCCCCTTCCCATACGTCCCTCAATCAGTTAGACTCAACTCACCTACCTCACGAGAATCCCCGATGGTCTCCCGCCTGGGATGGTGTTTGGCGGGGTTGCTGGCTTGCGTTTTCCCACCTGCTTTGCACGCCACCCCTGCCAACAAGAAAGCTCTGGAAGCCTACCTCGGCCCGTTCCTGAAACGGTCGGTCGATTGTCGATTCTGTCATCTTCCCGATACAGCGGGTAACAAGGCCAGTCCGGACGAAGTTGATAAGCCTCACAACGTCTTCGGCACCCGGCTCAAGAACCTGCGAAAGGAACTCAACAAGGCAGGCAAGCCGAGCGATCTCGAAGCCCGGCTCGACGCCATCCTTCAGGAAGACAGCGATGCCGATGGCGTCTCGAACCTCATCGAACTGCTGACCAGCCATTCACCGGGCGATGCCAAGGATAAGCCGACTGTTGAGGAACTTAAGAACATTGACAAGGTCGTCGCTGAGTTCGCCAAGTATCAGAAACGGTATCGCTGGAAGCCTTTGGAAGCTGTGGTAAGGCCAACGGTACCCGGGATGAGTCCGGGGGAGTTGGTCAGACAACCAATCGATGCCTTTATCATTGCCGAAAGGCAGGCCCAAGGACTCGCTGCTCGCCTCGAGGCTCCCCGTGAAGTATTGCTGCGACGACTCTATCTCGATCTCACCGGCTTGCCACCCACGATGGAGGAACGAACTGCGTTCCTGAACGATCCTTCCCCTGATGTCTACGAGAAACTGGTAGATCGCCTGCTCGCCTCGCCCCGCTATGCCGAACGCTGGGCCAGGCACTGGATGGACATCTGGCGCTACAGCGACTGGGCCGGTTACGGAGCGGAGATACGGGAGAGCCAGCCTCACATCTGGCACTGGCGCGACTGGATCGTCGATTCTCTGCAAGAAGACAAGGGCTACGATCAGATGGTGCGCGAGATGCTGGCCGGTGACGAGATCGCCCCCGAGGATGACAAAACAATCCGGGCCACCGGCTTCCTCGTCCGCAACTGGTTCAAGTTCAACCGCAACGTCTGGCTCGACAACACTGTCGAACACACTGCTAAGGCCTTCCTCGGCATGACAGTCAATTGTGCCCGTTGCCACGATCACATGTACGATCCCATCCGTCAGGATGACTACTACTCTTTCCGAGCGTTCTTTGAGCCGCTTCAAGTCCGCATCGACCGTGTACCGGGCCAGAGCGACACGACCAGGAATGGTCTGGCACGGGTCTACGATGCCGAGATGCAGGCCAAGACCTATCTGCTGATTCGTGGCAACGAAGCGATGCCCGATAAGGATCGCCTCTGTTCACCCAGCGTGCCAGCCTCCTTTCATGGAACGAAGCTGGCCATTCAACCGGTGACTTTGCCTCGTGATGCCTTCGATGTCGAACGACGACCGCACGTATTGCAGGAAGCGGTAACTCAGGCGAAGGATCGGCTGGCTAAAGCACAGGCTCTGCTGCCTGAAAAGTATATCAGGGATGTTGCGGGAGTTGTCGGCACTCTTCGCCCCGGGGCCAGCCTGGGGACGCATATTCCAAGTGTGACTTATTATCAGTTAGATCATCAAGCAGTCCAGGTTGAATTGCTGGCTGCTCAGCTATCACTGGCGCTCAGTGAACTCAAACTAAGAGAACGACAGCAGACTACTGCTTCATCCAATGAAGCGGTGCTGGAAGAAATGACGCAACGACAACTGGCACAAGCTGAGGCACGTAAGTCGACACTAACACTAGAAGCCACGTTGCTGCGAACCACCACCAAGAAGAAGCCGCCCCTCGTTGAACAACTCAAGCAGACACAGACTCAACTGAAAACGGCTGAGGATCGCTTACAGAAGCCGATTGATAGTAAGACCGTAGCAGCCAAATATCCTGATTCCAGCAGTGGCCGTCGGCTGGCCCTGGCTCGCTGGATCACTGATGTCAATAATCCCCTGGCTGCACGGGTAGCGGTCAATCACATCTGGATGCGGCACTTCGGCCAACCTCTGGTCAGCAGTGTCTTCGACTTTGGCAAGAACGGGCAACAGCCCACGCACCCTGCTCTACTTGATTACCTGGCTGTGGAGTTCATGGAATCGGGATGGAGCCTGAAGAAGCTCCACAAGCTGATCGTCACCAGCAATACTTATCGGCTCGATTCAACGCCAACGAAAGAGTGCATTGATCGTGACCCTGACAATCGTTTCTACTGGCGACACCTGCCACAGCGGATGCAGGCTGAAGTGGTGCGTGACAGTCTCTTGCAACTTGCCGGCAAGCTCGATCTCACCCAAGGTGGCCCGGAACTGGATCAGGCTGCCGGATTGACCACTGCACGGCGAAGCCTCTACTATCGCCATGCCAACGAAAAGCAGATGACCTTCCTGCTCTCGTTCGATGCCCCGACACCAACGGAATGCTATCGCCGGGTGAACAGTGTGGTACCACAACAGGCCCTGGCACTGGCGAACAGTTCCATCGCCCAGGAGGCCAGCGTAGCTATCGCCAAGAAGTTACAACAGCAACTGGGTTCACAGGCAACTCCTTCCTCGTTCATCGATGCAGGATTCATCCTGATCACAGGCCGCCATGCCACCGAAGAAGAACAAAAGCTGTGTCAACAGTTCCTCCAAGAACAAGAAGCACGAGTAAAGTCGCCATCATCCACGGAACGTGCCAAAGCAAGCTTGATACTGGTTCTTCTCAACCATCATGAGTTTGTAACAGTCAGGTGAATGGTACACTTGCAAGCTGATAGCTGACAGCTTCTAAGGATCGACCCATGTGGCAACCAACCAGAAGAGCGTTCCTCGCAGACATCGGTATGGGCTTCTCCGGTCTGGCCCTGGCTGCGCTGCTGCATAAGGATGGATACAGCAAGGATATCGGCACGCCCCAATTGCACTTCCCCGCCAAGGCCAAGAAGGTCATCTGGCTCTTCATGGTCGGCGGGGCCAGTCATGTTGAAGGCTTCGATCCCAAGCCCATGCTCAACAAATACGAAGGCAAGACGATAGCCGAAACGCCTTACGCAGAAATGTTGAAGTCGCCCCACCTGAAGAACAATCTCCGCGAACTGCTGCCTGGTAATCACAAAGTACAGCCCAAAATCTACCACATGCAGGTCGATCATAAAAAATGGGGAAAGAGCGGCATCGAGATCAGCAACTGGTGGCCTCACGTGGCCGCTCATGTAGATAAGCTGGCTGTCGTTCGATCACTCTGGACGACGGACAACGATCATGGCGCTCAGCTTCAGTTCCACACCGGTCGGCATGTGCTTGATGGCCCTCAGCCTACGATTGGCTCCTGGGCCCACTATGGCCTCGGTACTTTGAACGAAAACCTGCCCAGTTTCGTGGTACTAGGAACTCCCCTGGCTGACTGTTGCGGTGGTGTTCATGGGCATGGCAGCCATTACCTGGGGCCTGAACATAACGGCATTCGCTTGAACGTCGATCCGAAGAATCCCCTGCCCTTTGCCACTTCGGCACAGGCCAAGTCAGTGGCAGAGCAGGCAGCAGAATTCGAACTGGCAGGCAAACTCAATGCACTCTCAAACGTAACCTATCCCGACGATCCCAACCTGCGTGCCCGCATCAAGAGCTATGAACTGGCTTACAAGATGCAGAGCAGCGTGCCCGATGTGGTGAATACAACTGGCGAAAGCGAAGCCACCCGCAAAATGTATGGCCTGGACAACGCCAAGACCAAAGCCTTCGGCGAACAATGCCTGGCTGCACGCCGGCTGGTCGAACGAGGCGTCCGCTTCGTCCAGGTCTTCCACGGCAGTAACGGTGGTGCCGGCGCATGGGATGCTCATGGTGCCCTGAAGAAGAACCATACCGAACTTTGTGCCCAGGTGGATCAACCCATTGGAGCGCTGCTCACCGATCTGGCCCAGCGTGGCTTGCTCGATGAAACCATCGTCGTCTGGGGCAGCGAGTTTGGCCGAACCCCCGGAGCGCAAGATGGCAATGGCCGCGATCATCATCCCTATGGCTTCTCCGCCTGGATGTGCGGCGGCGGCATCAAAGGCGGCATCGCTCACGGAGCGACGGATGAACTTGGCTTCCATGCGGTCGAGCATCGACACTATGTGACCGATATCCATGCTACAGTGCTTAAGCAGCTGGGACTGGATTCGAGGCGGCTCGAAGTCCCAGGTCGGAAACGGTTGGAGATTGAGTTTGGGGAGGTGATAAAGGAGGTGGTGTAAAGCAGACTACCCTCTCCCCGCCCTTTTCTGAAACGGCAACGTATCCGGCCTGGCATCGCTCTTCCCCTCGCTCACCAACGGCATCGTATCGCTCAACTGGGGCGGCGTGGTGTGGCCTTGGTCGATGTGCAGTATCCAATTCGTTAACGTCTGCGGCAGCATCTCCATCTGTATCACCGACAGCGACCGCTGATTGCGACTACCTTGATACAGAGCTTGCGGCACGGCGGGCAAACGAGTCGCTTCGGGAGAAAGGAACCAACCTTCAGCATCGGACTTCACCAAAACGAACTGGGCCAGTCGTTGGGCCAGGGGAGCACAGACAGAGAGCACTTCATCGACAGGCACCAGCACCTCGCTCTGCCAATCGCCATGCTTCAGTTCAATGCGGGCATCCTGATGACTGGACCAGTCGTAGAGTTTCTCCAATATCTGATCGTACAGTTGCTGATCCGTATCCGATTGTGCACGAGGATCACGCCTACTATCCCGCATGCATCGATTGGCCACCTGGGCAGCGATGCGTTCACACCAGATGGGAAGAGCCAGGTCTGCTAGCGACTGGACTTGCTCCAGTTGCAGGCTGCCTGATCGACTTTGCACCCGTGTATGGGAAACCGTCGCCGCATGGGAATCGACATCAATGGTGACGCCAGGCGTCAGGCCAGCCAGGGCCAGGCCACGTTTGATGGTACCCAGGCTGCGGTAGCCACTCTGACGGGTTTGATCTTCCAGCAGAGCAGCCTGCTCACGGTTCCAGTAGCTGGGCACCACATGAAAAAGCGACTTGGCAGGCAGCTTCTCCCGCAGCTTGCTGAAGACGAACGCCAGCGATTCACGAGCATCGAGCGCATGCCGTCGGTGCTGCCAGACTCGGTCGGAGCCCAGGTAGGGAAGAAAGCGTTCAATGACCTGATGAGGTTGCTTGCGTACCAGTGCCTGTGCTGCTCTACCCAGTTGAAGTCGGCGTTCAGCTAAAGAGATCACCAGCGGCAACGAAGAGTCTGTAGTATCGAGCGCGATCGAACGGGGCGTGCCTTGTGGGGCGATAGCCCAGGCCCGCAATCGCTCGGCTGTCCAATCGAGGAGTATGGGAGTGCCAGCCATGTTGTAACATTCTCTCAGTCTCGCTGACAAGGCACAATGCCTCGTCTACTATTATCACACAACGAGGCTGCCGAGAGGTATAATACGATACATCAACCTGTTCAGGGATGTTGCTATGACGGAAATCCTCACTCGCAAGCAAGCCCGGCTGCTGGCTCTAGTTGTTCTCATCGGCCTGGGCCTCCTTGGGTATGGCCTCTTTGCCATCGGCCACCAGCAGCAGTTGTGGCATGGCCAATTCCACATCAGCATGAAACTGCCCAACGCCGGCGGCCTGGATATTGGCACACGGGTTCGCATTCAGGGAGTGCAGGCCGGGCAAGTCGTCAGCATCGAACGACCAGTGCAACGTGGTGGCGAACTGCTCGTCAAGTTACGGCTAGATGGACAATGCCGAAAGCTGTTGGGCGACGATGCCCGAGGTGAAGTAAAGACTGAAGGGCTGTTGGGTGGTAAGGTGATCGACATCCTCCCTGGCTCTCCAGGTTCCGAACTGCTGGCTGAGCATTCCACCATCCCTGGACAAATCGACAGTCTGAACGATGACCTCAAGAAACTCGCCGGCGACCTCCGTTCTCTCAGTGAACGTGGCGAGAAAGCCATCAAGGAAGTCGAAGGGCTGGCCAGCGACCTGCGTGATGGAAAAGGTGCCTTGGGCGGCAAGGTGCTTTCCACACTGAAACAGGTGCGTGACTCCAGCCAATCGATGCAGAACGGCTTCGATGCCATGAAGCATCTGCCCATCGTCGGAAAGCATGTCGATCCCTACACCAAGATGCTGGTGCGCCCCGGTATGGATAAGTTTGTCGGCGTCTTTGCGGAAACGGAACTGTTCCACGAGGGTCGCTCCGTCTTTCATCCTGAAGGAGTAGAGAAACTCCGAGCCTGGGCAGCTCGCCACGTCCCCAACACCAAGCTGACTGGTTCTGAAGTCGTAATCGTGGCTTACACCGATCCGAACTATCCCGATAGCAAGGCAGCCGAGATTCTCACGCAGGAACAGGCCGAGGCGGTCAAAACCTACCTCATTGATCACCATGAAATTCACAAACTGGGCATCTTCAGTCGTCGCACCGTCCAGGCGATCGGCATGGGAAACAAAAGTGCGCCTGGCATTCCCGTGTCCCCTCCGCTACCATTACGGCGTATCGAGGTGATCCTCTTCGCACCTGCTGGAACGCTGTCTTGAATCCCATAGTTGATCAGCGACTCCCCCTGCTCTATCACTATTGCCGGATTCAGAGGCCACGTTTGCCTCTGAATTACGTTCAGTTTGTTGAGCATGCGCAGCGGATGTATGAGCGTTCCCGCCACATGCAGCCAGATCTGCAATGGGATCAATTTTTTGCTCAATGGCAGGTACTCGATGCGTTCCTGGTTGCTGCCTGCATGGAACGTCAGGATGCGGCATGGGAGCAGTTGTTCTGCGCCCGGGTTGGCCGAGCGGATCGACTGTTGCTCGATGCGCTGCGTGCCCGAGCTGCCAGGCTCTATCCACGTCAGGAATTGGAACAGGATTCAGCGGTCAACGACTTTTGGGGGCACTTACTCGTACCTCCCAGCGAAGGGTCACTGCCCATCCTCGCCCGCTACGATGGCTTGCGGCCACTGGTCCCCTGGCTGCTGCGGGTATTCCAGAACAAGAACATCTCCCATTTGCGCTCACCTAGTCAACACGCAGCCGGGTTGGCAGAAGATGATCAACTCGAATCGCCGGTGCAGACCGATGAACGCACCTCTTCGGTCTGGCATGAACTCTTCCGCGACGCAGCCCGAGGCTGGCTCTCGACGCTGAACAATCAGGAGATCGTGCTGCTCGGCCTTCGCTGGAGATATCAACTCAGCCAGCGTGAAGCAGCACAGGTACTGAAAGTGCATGAAGGCACCCTCTCCCGGCAGATCGATAAACTCCGTGATCGGTGTGTCGAAGAGATCAGGCAGCAACTCGAAACCCAGGGTTGGGCCGAGGACGATCTACAGGGATATATCTTAAACGAAATGGCCGGCGTCATGCTCGATGACAGCAGGTTGTCGCTGGCCGGTATTAGTCAACGATTAAAGCAAATGGGCATAGAGAATGTGCAAGTATCGTAGCCGAAGTCGTGAGACTTCGGTTACGACCACTATGGCTACTTGATGCCTTTGATCTGGTACTTAAGCACGCCAGCAGGCGCCTGCACTTCAAAGCTATCGCCGACTTTCTTGCCCATCATCGCCTGTCCCATCGGACTGCTGGCCAGAATCTTATTGTTGTCGTAGTCTTCCTCGCCGGGCCCAACGAGCTCGAACTCTTCGGTTTCCTTGAATTTGGCGTCGTAGATTTTGACCTTGGAACCAAAAACGACTTGATCCGTTGGCAAGGTTGACTTGTCCACGATGAAGGCGTGGGCGAGCTTATCCTTCAGCGAATCAATGCGGGCTTTCAGCATGCCCTGGTCTTCACGGGCAGCGTGGTATTCCGCGTTCTCACTCAAGTCGCCCATTTCACGGGCGGTAGCAATACGCTTGGCTACTTCGATCATTTCGACATTCTGCATGCGGTCGAGATCGAGCTTCAGCTTATCGTACCCTTCCCGGGTCATCACCACTTGATCAGACATGACACATACCTGCCGTCACGATGAAACAAAGAACAAGTCAGCACCGAAGTGCCGACTTGTACGAATGAACAAAACAGAAATCGCAAACCATGCGGGCATTTAGCCCAGTGATTTGCGACTAAAGAAATTATATCTTCATCCCGGTTGAAAAGCCAGTGTTCAAGGAAGAAACCGGTTCAGGGAGTCCAGTCATCGTCGGATTTCATGGACTTGCAGAATTCGGCCAATAACTCGCTGGAAGCGGTCAAATCGCCCAGATGCACCATCTCCACGGGGCTGTGCATATAGCGGTTAGGGATGCCGACCAGACCCGCAGCCACGCCATCACGGGAAAGCTGTATGGAGTTGGCATCGGTACCGGTTGCTTTGTTGTGAGCCTTTCGCTGGACAGCAATCTTTTTCGTTTCCGCAGCCGCCACCAGGCGATCATAAACATGATGATTCGAGTTAGGGCCTCTGCTGAGTACCGGCCCCTTGCCTAGCGAACATTCCCCCACGCTCTTCTTTTCGCTGCCGGGCGTATCGGTAGAGTGGGTCACATCCACAGCGATACCGACCGTTGGGTGAATGCCATAACTGCTGGTGGAGGCACCTCGCAAACCAATCTCTTCTTGAACCGTGGACACGAAGTAAACACTACACTGCAACGGCACGTCGTGTAACAGCCTGAGTGTTTCAAAGACGACCCAAAGGCCCGACTTATCATCCATACCAGGGGCGGCAACGAGTTGATTACGTATCTCGCGCATACCAAGGACAAGCGTGACGGTATCGCCGACGTGGACGAGTTCTTCCGCTTCCTTCTTGTCTTTTACACCAATGTCCACCCAGATGTCGTGGAACTGAGGAACCTTGTTCTTCTCCTCTCCAGTCATCAGGTGCGGGGCCTTACGTGCAACGACACCAGGGATAGAACCGTTCTTCGTCCATACGAGCAGGTTGGAGCCGAGCAGCACCTGCATGTCCCAGCCGCCCATCGGCTGTACATAGAGGAATCCATCGTTATCAATGTACTGCACCATGAGCGACAACTGATCGCAATGCCCGGCGAGCATGATACGCTGCTCCTGGCCTGGGTTGAGCACAGCGATGACGTTGCCATGGCGATCGGTGGTGACATGAGGGGTATATTGCTTCGCCCAGTTGCGAACAAGTTCCTGGACGGGGCGTTCGTAGCCTGGGGGGCTGGGGGTCTTGAGTAAGTCTTTGAAGAAGTTGAGGGAAGTTGGTTGCATGCTTACTCCGGGGGCTTACGCCGCCCGGCTCACTAATTCCGTTGATTAATTACTTCGTCCCGCCCGTCATCTCATAGGTCCGTTTGTCGCCACAGGCGGGCTTGAGCGATAATTGATACAGCCGCTCCCCTTCAGGAGTGGGGTATTCTCCAGTCACGCAGGCCCGGCAAAGTTTCTGCGTCTCGATGCCAATGCAACGGGCTAACGATTCCACCGGCAGGTATGCGAGGCTGTCTGCACCTAACTCTTGGGCCATTTTCCGTTCATGTTCACGGGTAATGGGCTGGCCATGCAGGAACCGGGGAGCGAAGAGTTCCTGGATCGTTGACATATCGATTCCATAAAAGCAAGGTGCGATGATGGGCGGACAGGCCACTCTCACATGAATCTCTTTGGCGTGCCCCGTGCTTCGCATCACCCCCAGCAGCGCTTTCATCGTCGAACTGCGAACGATGGTGTCTTCGACGAGAATCACCCGTTTGCCTTCCAGCACCTGCCGTAGCGGCGTGTACTTGGCACGGATGCGGGCCTCACGGTTCTCGCCCTCGATAAAGGTTCTACCCACGTACCGGTTACGCATCAGCCCTTCGACCGATGGCAACTTCAAGGCAAACGCCATCGCATCGGCTGCGGCCTTGGCCGTATCGGGCACCGGCACCACGATGGTGTCTTCATCCAGGGGAACAATCCCCAGGTCCTTCTCCTGCTGAGCCAACTCATTGCCCAAGGCATTGCGTGTGAGATACACACTGTGGCCATCCAGTTCGCTGGCGACGTTGGCAAAGTAAATCCACTCGAAGAAGCAGTGCTTGGGTGTCTTCTTGGGAGCAAAGCGTTCGAGGCGAAATTGGCCTTCCTCGATGACAATGATCTCGCCCGGCTCCAGGGTGTTGACCTTGGTGAAGCCCAGATTCTGCAAGGCTACGCTTTCGCTGGCGGCAGCGAAGAGATTGCCATCCATCGCCCAGCACATGGGGCGTATTCCACTCGGATCGCGGGCTACCACCATGTCTCCCATGCCATTCATGTAGACGATGTTGTAGGCACCATCAAATCGATCGCTGAGGTTCTTGAAAACCTCCACCAGATTCGGCCGATTGTCGCCGCGCAGCTCATGACTGAGGAAGTGCATGATCACTTCCGTATCGGTATCGCGGGTCAGGTGATAATCCCGCATCTTCAGCAGTTCGTCTTTCAGCTCGGCATAGTTGGCAAGCTGGCCGTTGAAGGCGAAGCTGAACCACTTCCACTTGCAGCCGTGATAACGATTGAACGGCTGGGCGTAACTACGCTCATCGGTGCCACAGGTGGCATAGCGCACATGGCCGATGCCCGCAATCCCGGCATACTCTTTCTGAATGTTCTTGCTCTTGCCCTTATGATTCAGACGAAACGCTTCGATGACCGTACCCAGTTCCTTGTGAGTATCGAGGAGCTTTTCACGAGTCGGGTTGTAGGTCGAGATGCCGGCGGCTAACTGGCCACGGTTCTGGAGATCGAGGAGCATGCGTGGCAGCAACGACGTCGCCAGGTTCGGGTCGCCCTGGGGCAGCAGCCGCGATTGCGGCATGAACCCCGGAAGGACATAAACTGCCGCCACACCGCATTCATGCTGCAGAACCGCCATAAGCGAAGCTCACACGAGGAGGGTAGCAAGCTGTGCTACGCAGGAGAGTATAGTGATAGCGGAGAGAGGCGTCAGGAAACAGTGGACAGACGAACCAGTACCGTATTCATTCATAGACTCAAACTGATTGGTATTCCGCAACCATCCACGTCTCGTTAGGATACGATCACTTTAATGCTCCCATTAACAGGGGATACTCATGCGAAGCTGGTTTCGTTCGATCACGTTAAGTTCGCTGCTGTCCGCACTGGTGCTGCTGACCTGGGCCACTGCTCAGGAATCGAAACCAGTACAGCCCACCTCGAATGCAAATATCCTCCAGACAACGGCGCTACGATTGGCCCCCGCTGATACTTCGGTATTCAGCACGTCGCTTCGCCTCAAAGAACGCCTCTTGGGGCTGTGGAATACGAAAGCAGTACAGCAGATCTGGAAGACCCCGCTCGTCCAAGCCGGCTGGTCTGAGATTACCAAAAACTTCGAGCAGCAAGCTGGCCCGATGACAGGCTTTCTGGAACAGAAAGAGAACAAAGAGCTGCTGCAACTGCTGCTCGATATGGCCAGCGAGGAATGCTTCATGCTGGGCGGCCCTACTCTACCAAAATTCCTCACCACAGCCGGGGAAATATTTGCCGCTGGCTATCTTGGAGCTATTGGCACTTCCTTTGATCCGGGAGCCGACCGTGCCGCAGGTCAATTGCATGCTGCCCTGACTGCACTCAAAGAGAATATCAACGAGTTGAAGATTCCTGATCTCATCGTCGGCTTCAAGGTTCCTGACGCTAAAGTCGCTCAACGTCAAGTCGCACGGCTGGCAGTTCTGCTCAATGCCGCTGCTCTCGCTGTCCCGCAACTCCCCGGTAACGTGAAGAGTCAGAAGATCAACCAGTTCAACCTCACGACGGTGACCCTCGACGGTGCCAAGATGCCCTGGGAAATGATCCCCTGGAAAGACATCGAAGAAGAAGCCGGCGAGTTCAAGGAGTTGATCGCCGACCTGAAGAAGCTCAAGATTACTATCAGCTTGGGCTACTACGAGGGATATGTCGTTCTGGGCTTTGGCGAATCGATCAAGTTCCTTGAACGTCTCGGCCAAGGGAAGAAACTGGCCGAACTGGCTGAGTTCAAGCCGCTTCTCAACCACCTAGACAAGAGAATCACCGGCGTCAGCTATTCCAACAAAGAAATGAACAGCGGCTCAGGCTTCACCAAAGATCAGGCAGATGCCATGGTCGAAGGCTGGATGAAGCTTTTGGAAGAAAGCTCTCTCGAAGATGCTCTCCGTGATCGCATTGAGAAAGACATCAAAGAACTGGGCAAAGACATGCTCACCATGATGGGGCGTGATCCCGGCCCGGCCATGAGCTTCAGCTTCCAGACCGCACGAGGCGAAGAGTCCTTCCACTATCAGTACTCTGTCGATCCGCGTATCGATTTCACAAAGGAACTCGATCTTCTCAAGCACGTGGGCGGCGATCCGATCCTTGCCACGCTTGGCCGCAGTGTCAACAAGCCCGAATACTGGGAAATCATCGTCAAATGGCTCAAGAAGGGGGACAGCTACTTCCATGAGTTCGGCTTGCCCGCCATCGAACAGTTTGGCGGCAAAGATACAGCCGAGCAGGTTGAAAAGGTTCTGGAAGACATGTATCCGTTCTTGCGACGGCTCAATGAAACGATTAAGAGCAACCTCATTCCCGCGCTCGCAGATGGCCAATCTGGTTTTGTTGTTGACAACAAGCTGCTCAGCACCCAATGGCATCGGGAGATGCCTGCATCCAAGAGCCCGCTTCCCCTCTTGGAACCTGCTATCATCATGGGCGTCAGCGATCGACAAAAATTAATCCAGTCATCAGTGGATGTACGCACGATCTTTAATGGGATCGCCAAATACGTTCATGAACTTCAGCCAGACCATATCCCATCGATCCATTGGCCCGCCCCGGAATCGATGCAAATTGAAGAAGGCAACCTCTACTGGTACGCCTTCCCGGATGAGTTACAGATTGATGGCAGACTCAAACCTTCGGCCGGCCTCAGCAAGAATGTTTGTGCTTTGACAGTTTCTAACGAGCATGCTCTGCGATTGCTTCAATCGAAGCCTTTACAGATTGATGGCGGCCCGCTTGCTGACCAGAGCCGCAAGTTGGGCGGAGCTACTGTCTTCAAGATGGCAGGCCTGGTGGAAACTGCTGAGCCCTGGGTTGACTACATCCTGCAGAACCCTGAAATGAAGGAGATGCAGAAGCACGCTAAAGATGTGCGAACCATCATGCAGTCACTCAAGCTGTTCCACACCTACAGCAGCGCAACTTACTTGGAAAACAAAGCCACAGTCACGCACAGCGAATGGCGTCTCAAGGATCTGCCTTAGCGGCCCTGTACGACGGGATTGCGGAGCAAGCCGAGTCCTTCGATTTCCACTTCCACCACGTCGCCGGGCTTCATGTAGACCGGCGGTTTGCGGGCATCGCCGACACCAGGCGGGGTGCCAGTGAAGATCAAATCACCGGGTGCCAGTGTGAACACCTGTGAGATGTAGGCGATCAGTTTAGGTATCGAGAAAATCAACTGATTTGTAGTCGAGTTCTGCATCACTTCGCCATTGAGCTTGAGCTTAATGGGAAGCTGATGCGGGTCTTTCACTTCATCAGCAGTAACAAACTCCGGTCCAGTCGGGGCAAAGGTATCAAACGTCTTGCCGCACAACCACTGCTTGCCGTCCTTCTCTTTTTGCCAGTCGCGGGCTGAGACATCGTGGCCGACCATGTCGCCGGCGACATGGGCCATGGCGTTCGCTTCGTTGATCATGCGACCACCCTGCCCTATTACGACGACTAACTCAGCTTCGTAATCGACTTTCGTGCTGACGCTAGGCAACTCGATGGGATGACCATGCCCTGTCAGCGTGGTCACAAACTTGCTGAAGACCACCGGCTCCCGGGGTGGCTGTAGATTCTGCTCCTTAGCATGGTCGCTGTAGTTGAGGCCAATGCAAACGATCTTCTGAGGATCAAGAATGGGAGCCAGGTAGTTGGCCCCTTTGACGGGATGCGTCTTAGCTCCTGACCACTTGCTTACCTCTTCGAGTTTGGTGAGGAGCGCCTTGCCGCCGGCAATCCATTCCCGCACCGAGTTGGGCAGGCCGGCATCGGTGCCATTGATATCGATATAGTGGTCGCCCTGGCGGACAACCGCACGGGGGCCTTGAGGAGTCTGCAGGGTGGCGAAACGCATGTGTGATACCTATTCATGGCATGGACTGATGGTACTATGATAGCCATCGAGCATGACATGAGAATAGATCACAACCCTTTAACAACCCGTCTCCAGACGCTTAATGTTCGGTTGCTTCCAGCCTTGGTGGTGAAATCCTTGGGACGTTCGGTGCCAGGAGCGGCGAAGCAGAATCGCACCAAGTTATCGTCAATGATTTCATAGATTCCCAACTGTGTCTTGCCGAGATTGGGGCCATCGGTGAGCACATAGTTTATGGTCTTCGGTTTCTGCGTCGGATCAATCGTGTACTTGGCCCTCATGAATCGCTGACCGGACAAAGTGACAGTGGTTTCCCCGTCAGCAGCTACACGTTTCATTCCCTCAACGATATCGTCCGGCAGTGTCTGGCCGTCACGCTCGCCAGATACCATGGTCCATTCTCCTGCCAGGAACGTCTGGTCTGTCTTGATATCGTTCTTGCCCCGGCGTTTCAGTGTTTCGACAGCACACTGGCTGCCGGAACTCGACTTGAACTCTTTTGGCCGCTCCCCATTGTCCTTCATGCAGAGGCAGATACGCCACTGATCGCCGTTCACTTCATAAATACCGAGATTGGTTTTGCCTTTTTCCGGTCCTTCAGCGAAATGGAGATCAATGGTCTTGGGTGACTTGCCAACGTCTATCTTGAATGTTCCCTGGTACACAGCGCCGGTGGAGGTCATCTTGAACGTATCGCCTTCTACAATGATGTTGGCTCCAAAATATGCAGCCTCTGGCAACTTGCCCCCATCCACTTCAAGCGTGGCAACGTCCCAGGTACCGCGCAGCTTGTCGAGTTCTGCTTTCAACAACTCTGCCTTTTCAATCTGAACAACTCTTGACTGAACTCCTTTCGTTGGATGTGCCGTTGCCATGAAAGGCAATTCCTTACCGGCCATCGCAATCGCGAGACTGCCAAGGCCCATGCCGACACACAGAACAACCAATGCCATCGCAAGCTTCCCTTTAAGAGTGGCAATTAACATGTCGCTATGTACTCCTTTCATGATGAACGCTACTTGTGGCGAAAGTGTTGCCAGTGACGTTTGACCGGCCAAAAAGGCAGAAGCCAATTGTCGAGTTCCAGCGAGGAGCTGTATTGGCACTACCGAGCCTCTAGCGGCTTCAATACAAACCAAACCTGCCTGTACTGCCGGTATGCATGATCGAGCGAGTCGTCGTGCCAGCAATTGTCTTGCTCTGGCCAGCCGGCCAGCAACGCTTCCTTCGGGCCAGCCCAACTCTTGAGCAACCTGGCCTCGTGTCTTGCCTTCTAAATCGCAAAGGATGATCGGCGCTCGATATTTATCGGGAAGGCGTTGCAGTTCCTGATCAAGCAGTTGTTTCAATTCTTTATCGGGGCTAGCTGTATTGATCTCTTCGCTCATGATCTCTGCGGCTCTTTTCTCTTTATCAAGCCTTCGATAGCGGTCTGATTTCACTTTCTGAGCTGCACGGATAGCCACGCCATGCAGCCAGTTGCCCACCATTCCGCGAGGTTTGATAGTGCCCGCCTTTTGTAAGAGAGTCATAAATGTAGCCTGAAAAGCATCCTCGGCGTCTTGCTGCTGTTGAACCATGCGACTGCATACTCCCCAAACCATCGAGCCATGACGACGTATCAGCATTTCGAATGCTGCTTCGTCGTGCTCTGCCACTACGGCTTCGACTAATTGACTATCGGTCACTCTCTCATTGGCAGGATTTACGATTTCCTTGCCCAGGAACGTGACCAGATCGCTCATGGATTGCATCTGGGTCTCGCGACGTTGAACACCATATACACTCTTATCCTCAGGAGTGGAGGAAATTGATACACTTCTTTTTGAAAAAAGAGGGATCTCAATAAAGAAGAGGATAATCGCCGGCACAACGAACTTGGGCCAATATTACCTGCGTCCCTGCGTGCTCTCAGGAAACAAGGCTGCCTGATCTACCAACCCCTCTGCAGTCCAAGGCAACCTGCGGGACGTAGTGCCTATCTCGATTTCCTTATTGTTACGTAGTTGCTGCAAGGTCGCCTCGGTGGCCCAGAGGTGGTTGAGTTCCAGCGTATTGGGGATGATCGCCAGTTTAACCTTGGCCAGATCAGGCTGCCAACAGGTGAGGAGGCCTTGATCGATACATTCACGATCGCTGGGGAGGTCGATGGGTATTTTTGACCGGAGCAGGCAACAACTGGTCAGGCAGTTCATGTCCGACTTGTGTTTGTCGATCTTCTTTACCATCCGTGTCGTCGTCAGGTCGGCAATGCCCAGTCCGGTAGCATTGCCTTCGGATTCATCACTGAGATCGAGTAGACAGATTCTGGTGATGTTGGGCTTCAAAAGATCAGGAACGCCTTCAAGCATCTGTCGGCCCAGCACGTTGACATCCATGCCGGTACCCGAGTAGTTCTTACCGCACTCGCCGATGATGAGCAGATCGAGCTGCTGAAACGGCAGTTGGGCCATCCACGCCCTGGCCAGGGAAAGCAGCCCCGGCTCCTTCACCAGCAAATCGTCCCTGTCAATCAATTCGATACACCCCGGTTCATCGTCCGCATTTTCGACGATAGCCAGACCGGCGAGGAACTTGGTCTTCTCCAAGATGACCTTCACCGACTGCGGGATAAAGTCACGCAGTCCCCGTACCCCGTAAACATGATGTACCGACGCCCCCGCCTGCTTGCCCAGACCGATGACCAGCATCTTCACAATGCCACTCTCATAGGTTCCCTGAAAATCAGTGTGGGGCTTAACACGGGAAATCGTCACGACGCCATCAGCAGCGAGGGCGTTATTGTCCCAGTAAACGGGAATGCCCGATTCATTGGTGCCAAGTTGCGTCACGTCCATATCGGTTTTGACAGCTACACCCAGAGCAGATTCGCTGATGCCATAGTGTCCCAATAGCTCCCGCTGCCCCTCCGCAGTCGCTCCGCCATGCGAACCCATCGCCGCCACCACGAATGGCTGATGCCCCATGCCCTTCAATGTCTGAATCGTAGCCTGCACATACTCAAGCAGATGATTAATGCCGCGACTTCCAACCGCCACGGCGATACGACTGCCCGCGCTTAATTGCTGAAGCCGTTGCGACTGAGTTATTTCCTGCTTTACCTTCTGGGCAATGTCTTTGATGACGGGCTGCTTGCGATGCTGCCTGACAGGGAATAGTACGATTTCATCAACTCTCGAGGCGGCCATGGCTGTTCCCTTATTGCTGGCTGCAGGTCATCGACAAACCCACGCTTTGGCTACTATACTCTTCTTCATGCAGATTGAAACCTACGAACAGGCCGTCGCCTTCTGGAATAGCCGAATCAACTATGAAAAGATCGGCATGCCCCAGGACATGGGCGTGCTCAAGCTCGACCGGATGAGGCTTCTGCTCAAGTTATTGGGCAACCCACATGAGTCCTATCGCATCGTTCATGTCACCGGCACCAAGGGCAAAGGTTCGACTGCTACGATGATCGCCAGTGTGCTACAGGCCGCTGGGTACCGTACGGGTCTGTACACATCACCTCACCTGGTCTTTGTCGAAGAGCGAGTACAAGTCAATGGTAAGCCGATTGACCGACACTCCATGACCAAATGCATGAATCAGATCGCCCAATTCTGCGAAGAAGTTGAAAAGCTCGGCGAGATGCCACCAACATTCTTCGAGATTATAACTGCTGTGGGAATGCTTCACTTCGCCCAGCAGAACGTCGACTTCGCTGTGCTCGAAGTTGGCATGGGCGGACAATACGATGCCACCAATGTTGTGGATCCACTTGTTTCGGTCATTACCAGTATCAGTGTCGATCATGTGGAGCATCTGGGAGCGACTTTAGAACGCATTGCTTTCGAGAAGGCAGGCATCATCAAAGAGGGTCGCCCCGTAGTTTCCGGGGTACGTGAGGATAGATCAGCTACGGTCATTCAACAAGTTGCCGAAAGCAGGCATGCCAAAGTTTATCGATTAGGTTTCGATTTTGATCGTCGCTGGCTACCTGGCGACATGGCCACCGTAACGATGCCCCAAGTACAGTGGTTCCTCGGTGAACGAGATTCAGTCTGGTATTCAATAGGCATGTGGGGGGAGCATCAGGCTGATAATGCCGCCCTGGCCATACAGACGATACATCTTCTTCGTGAGCAGGGAATCAAGATCGGCGAAGATGCGCTAGCACGGGGATTAAGCCATGCTGTCATCCCAGGCCGGCTTGAAGTAATCCAACAATCGCCCTGGCTGATCGTGGATGCGGCTCACAATGAGCGGTCCATTGAGGTCCTGCTCGAAAGTCTGGCAATCATCCCTGCTGGAAAGCGACACGTACTCTTTGCCGTTTCCAAAGACAAGCAAATACGAGAGATGCTGGAGCAACTTCTCCACCGGTGTGACACGATTTTGTTCACACGCTATAGCAGCAGCAGCCGCGGGGCCGATCCCGAACTTCTTTTGGAGGTATGGCGCTCTATTGGTGGACTGGGCGGAAAAGTAGTGGAACCTGCTCCCCAGGCTTGGCAGACGCTGGTGCAACAGGCTGGCTCAAATGATCTCGTGTGTGCCACGGGATCAGTCTTTCTGGTTGGGGAAATACGCCAACTCTATCGAAAGAATGAGTAAGACATGCCGAACCTTCAGCGACGATCCAGTCTCTAACCAACGGAGCAAAAGAAGCCCTGTAGCGACTTGTTTTATGGAGAAAGTCTCGTATCTTTTCGACTGACACAATAGAGGGGACGTAGCTCAATTGGCAGAGCAGTAGACTTTTAATCTATAGGTTCTGGGTTCGAGTCCCAGCGTCCCCATAAAATGTCCCACTCCGGAGAGGTGGCTGAGTGGTTTAAAGCACGGCTTTGCTAAAGCCGCGTGGGAGCAATCCTACCGTGGGTTCGAATCCCGCCCTCTCCGCTGAACAGAGCCTGCATTCGCAGGCTCTTGTTGTTTATGGACTTGCGTCACTACTCCGACAAGCCCATTAGGGCGTGTACATGATTTGGCCAGTTTCAGACTACCACTTGGTACGCCGGCTATGGCGGTCACAGCCAGGCACCGATGCAAACAGATCAACCTTGGACTGAAACAGAAAACCTTGCCCTTGGTAACCTGATCCGATTCTCTGTTAGAAACTGGCCAACGTGTGCCATTGTGGGTGAAACATTTCACTCAATCACCTAGGAGCCTGTTGAATAACCAATACCTCGTGGCAGGGGTCACGATGTACTCATCGTGCCCCCTGCGAAACTGCTTAGATTTTGCGCATTCAGCAGGGGGCAGATGAGTACATCTGACCCCTGCCACGGTTGTTCAACAGGCTCCTAGTTCCATTCATTTTCTAACCTATTCGTGCATTGGATGAGGGGGAAAATAGAGTCGAATTTGCAGTATGAGCTATCACTTCATGGCCATCCGTGTTTCTCGCACATAGGTGTGGCAATTGAAACAGCTCATTGTCACTTTGACGTAGGCCAGCGTCATGCCTTCTGTGTTTTGTTTGCGAACTGCTTTCAGAAGTCCTTGCAGCTCGTTGCGGTATTCCTTGCCGAAATCCTGGAACTGGAGGTTGTTGGGGTACCTCTTACCCAGTTCGAGGCTGATACGGGCCAGTTCTTCAGCATTGGCCCCTGCTTTGACGAAGTCGTTCTTTGCTACCGCGCCGAGTAGATTCTTGGATGTCTCCAGCTTGTGCTCCATCAGCTTATTCAACGGCTGATCCTTTTTAGAATCCTGTTTCGAGTCTTGGGCAAGCAATATACACATCGTCCAACCGCAAAGTGTGACAAGGGCGGCAACAGTGATCTTTCGGGTCATGGGTGTCTCCAAGGAATCGAATGAGAAGATGGTTCTGTCACCATAACCAAATGCAATTCTCATACCACTCTTCCGAGACAGTGGCAGTGTGTTTGCGGATGAGAGGGATGTCTACCTAAGGGCCATGTATTTGCCTAAAGATATAAAAAGAGAATTCGCTGTTTCAGTCTCATACTTCTCCTGTAGAGCCCGGAGCAGGATATGGTTCCACAGAGCATTCACGAAAAGTTCGTCAGTTTGCGAAGGTACCTTGACTGGTCAAAGCGGGACGACGAGCAGGTTGCCAGGCTCCGTGCCGTCATCATGCCCTTTGCAGAGGTGTTTATTGAGGACTTCTATGCAGAGATTGTTCGCTATCCAGTTATCGCGAAAGTGATTACTGGCGGCGATGCCCAGATCGCCAGACTCAAGAAGAGCCTGCTAACGTGGATAGATGACCTGTTTGTGGGCAAGTACGATGCGGACTACGTTGCCCGCCGCTGGCAGGTGGGCTTTCGTCATGTAGAAATCGGTCTCGATCAAACATTCGTTAATGTCGCCCACGCCAGGCTACGCATGCAGATGCAGTGTACCCTGATGGAAGAACTCAAGAACCAACAAGAGCAACTCCGTAACGCACAGGTGACATTGCATAAGCTGCTCGATCTCGATCTTGCCCTCATATCCGATGCTTACGCCGCAGAATTGGACGTCAGACAAAGGCACCAAGCTAAACAGGACAAACGGCTGGCGGCTATCGGTCAAATGATTACTGGTTTAGCACATGAAGCTCGCAATGCTCTACAGCGACTGCGCGCATCCACGGAAAGCCTGGAGATTGAGTTGGAAGGGCAGGCAGCATATCAGCAGGACTTGAGCCGACTTAGCGTAGCGCAGGATGACCTTACTAGGCTTTTCACAGAAGTGCAGAATTACGCTTCGCCTATCGTTCTTGAGAAGGAGAACATCAAGCTGCATCAGGTTGTTACCCAGGCATGGGATAGCCTGGCACGAGAACGTCAAAGCCGAAACTGCGAACTCCATTTGAACATTCCTTCAAAGCTCAATGGTGGTTACTACGATTCCTTCAGGCTACAGCAGATCTTTCGTAACTTCTTCGAGAACTCACTTGCCGCCTCTTCCGATCCAGTCAGGCTGAATGTTTCCGCAGGAGAGGCAATGCTTGACGATCACCACGCTATCGAATTGATTGTGCAGGATAACGGACCGGGGCTGAGCGAATCCGCACGCACCCGTGTTTTTGAGCCCTTTTTTACCACGAAATCCAAGGGCACAGGGTTAGGCATGGCAATTGCTTCACGCATCGTGGAAGCGCATGGAGGCCGACTGACCCTTGGCCCTGCCGGTTCCAGCGGTGCTGATTTCCGAGTGATTTTACCTCGAGTCGAGCATGACACGCCCACTGCGCATCGCCATCGCGGATGATGAATCCGAGATTCGCGATCACTACAGCAAGATTGTCAAACGACTTGGCCATGAAGTGGTGGCTGCGGTCGATACCGGGATTGCGCTCATCGAAGCCTGCCAGCGGTTGCATCCTGATCTGATCATTACCGATGTACACATGCCCGGGCTCGATGGTGATCAAGCGGTTCGGGAAGTGTGGAAGCGCGAAATCATTCCGACGATCCTGATCTCTGCTTACGATCTTCCAAAGGATTTTCCTCCGAGTGGTGTCAAAGTCGCCTGGGCCTATCTGAGCAAACCCGTGAAACGACTCGACTTTGAAGCAGCCATCCGTGGTACAATGAGCACATGACCTTGCGAACGAGCAGGTATTAATCAGGACTGGTATGTCGTCTCAAGAAATACTTCTGGTAGATGATGAAAAGGATTTTCGGGAACCTATGGCCCGCAATCTGGAGCGATGTGGCTACCACGTCAAGCAGGCGGCGAACGTCAAAGAAGCTTTGGCTTTACTGGAAAAGCACGACATCGCCTGTGCGGTGGTAGATCACTTCATGCCCGAAGCTACGGGGATGGAGTTCCTCGAAAGTCTTCAAAAGCTGGGGCATGATTGCGGCGTGATCATGATGTCCGGACAGGGTTCTGTGCCGTTGGCTGTGGAAGCCATGAAGAAGGGAGCAGTGGACTTCCTGATCAAGCCCGTGAGGTTGCCGGAGTTGCAGGCCGCCATCGAAAGGCAGATCAATCATCTCAGGCTGCAACGGGAAAACGCTCATTTAAAAGAGCTTCTGCGCAGGCAGCGACAAACGGCGCACCTCATCGGTGAATCGTCAGTCATGATGGAGGTTGAGAGACTGATAGCACGCATGGGACCGACCAAGCTGCCGGTCTTGATTCAGGGCGAAAGCGGCACGGGCAAGGAACTGGTGGCACGCGCCTTGGTAGAGCACAGCGAATTGATTGACCAGCCGATGGTAACGATCAACTGTGCTGCCCTGCCGGAACCTTTGCTGGAGAGCGAACTGTTTGGCCATGAAAAAGGAGCGTTTACCGGGGCAGCATCGGCTAAGCCGGGGCTGTTTGAGGTGGCTGATGGCGGGACGCTCTTCATCGATGAAATAGGGGAGTTAGCCCCCTCGCTTCAGCCCAAGTTGCTGCGTGTGCTGGAAGATGGGAGCTTGCGTCGGGTCGGTTCGATCAAGGAACGTCGAGTGAAGGTAAGAGTCATTGCTGCCACCAATCGTGACCTGGCTCAGGAGGTCAAACAGGGACGGTTTCGGGAAGATCTGTTCTATCGCATCAACATGCTGACACTGGATCTACCCCCGCTGCGTGAACGGGGCAACGATATCATTCAACTGGTTCATCATTTCGTTGGCTGCGGCTGGCAAATCGCCGATGGCGTTCTGGATGTACTGCAACATTATGATTGGCCTGGCAATGTTCGACAGCTGCGCAATGCTATCGACCGAGCCAAAGTCCTGGCCGATGAGAATGTGATCGAACTTCGCAACTTACCCGCTGAGATCGTGGAGACCAATCAGCCAGCTACCAGTGAATCGACTCAGGAGACTCAGGCGCTGAGCGAAATGACCCGCCAACATCTGGTGGAAGCGATGCACCGGGCGGGAAACAACAAGTCCCACGCAGCGAGACTACTGGGCGTCACGAGGCGGTCGCTTTATCGACTGCTGGAGAAGTACGGGATCGGATCGAATTAAATTCTCGGCACACTGTCCGTTATGTGTGCGGCTCCGCACAGGCAGAGGATAACCGCACACCCTGCCTGAAACACAACAGTTGCCATTCCCTGCTGTTTTGCAGGCCTTTCGTGAAATGCTCTCACCCCATTCTCTCCGGTACAGCACTTGCTTGACTCGATGTCGAATCGTCCCGTCATCGAGGAAGTGCCTTTCATGAGTAATGCAGTTGGTCCATTGCCGGGTGTACAGCTCGAAGAATACCAGTACGACGACAAGATTGTACGGGCCTTCGCGCTGGTCACGGTAATCTGGGCATGGTAGCGATGCTGGCCGGCGTGCTCATCGCACTGCAACTGGTGGTTCCCGGTTTGAACCTGGGGATGACCTATACCTCGTTTGGCAGATTGCGGCCACTGCATACCAATGCCGCCATCTTTGCTTTTGCCGGCAACGCCATCTTTGCTGCTATCTATTACTCCACGCAGCGGTTGTGCAAAGCACGGATGTGGAGTGACCGGTTAAGCTGGCTCCACTTCTGGGGCTGGCAGGCGATCATCGTCGCAGCGGCCATCACCTTACCGCTGGGCATCACTCAAGGTAAAGAATACGCCGAGCTGGAATGGCCCATCGATATCGCCATTGCCGTGGTCTGGGTGGGATTCTTCGGCGTCAACTTCTTCATGACACTAGCTCGCCGCCGGGAGCGTCACATGTATGTCGCTCTCTGGTTTTACATTGCCACCATTGTCACCGTGGCTGTGCTGCATGTGTTTAGCAGCCTTGTCATTCCGGTCGGCTTGTTCAAGAGCTATTCGATTTATGCCGGGGTACAGGATGCCTTCATGCAATGGTGGTATGGTCACAATGCGGTAGCGTTCTTCCTGACCACGCCGTTCCTGGGGCTGATGTACTACTTTCTGCCGAAGGCGGCGGAACGACCCATCTTTTCGTATCGATTGAGCATTATTCACTTCTGGTCGCTGGTCTTTATTTACATCTGGGCCGGACCGCACCATCTGCACTACACCGCGATGCCGGAGTGGTCGACGACGCTGGGCATGCTCTTTTCCCTGATGCTCTGGATGCCCTCTTGGGGTGGCATGATCAATGGACTGCTGACACTGCGTGGGGCGTGGCGCAAAGTGACCGAAGACCCTGTGCTCAAGTTCTTCGTTGTCGGTATCACCTTCTACGGCATGGCTACGTTCGAAGGGCCGGTGCTCTCCATCAAATCAGTCAATGCCCTGTCCCACTACACCGACTGGACGATCGCCCATGTGCATGGCGGAGCGCTCGGCTGGAACGGCATGATGACCTTCGGCATGATCTACTGGATGCTGCCCCGCATCTTCCAGACCAAACTCTACAGCAAGAAGCTGGCTGAGTGGCACTTCTGGCTTGGCACCATTGGTATCCTGCTTTACATCGTTCCCATCTATGTGGCCGGGCTGACGCAGGGACTGATGTGGCGAGCTATCGATAATCAGGGCAACCTGATGTATCCGAAGTTCATCGAGACCGTGATAGTACTCGCCCCCATGTACTGGATTCGAGTCTTCGGAGGCTTGATCTTCGTTAGCGGCGTGTTCCTGATGCTCTACAACTTCATCCGCACCTGGATGACCCGGCCAGCCGTGTACGAAGAGCCGGTCTACTCTGCACCAGCACTGTCGGCTGACTATCAGGATGCCCCAGCACCAGTCTCGAAGCTCGAAAACGTCACTGACTTTGGCAAGTCGGTTGATGTCTGGTCCACCTTCTGGTGGCATCGAGTCTGGGAACGGCTGCCACTCAAGTTCACTATCTGGGTGATCATCGCGGTGGTATCTGCGACGTTGTTCGAACTGGTGCCTACGTTTCTGATTCGATCCAATGTTCCCGCGCTGCCTGGGGTGAAGCCCTACACGCCGCTGGAACTGGCCGGCCGTGATCTCTACATCGCCAACGGCTGTTACAACTGCCATTCCCAAATGATCCGTCCCATTCTTTCGGAAACGAAGCGATATGGCCCCTATTCCAAGCCAGGCGAGTTTGTCTACGACCACCCGTTCCAGTGGGGATCACGACGCATTGGCCCCGATCTGGCGAGAGAAGGCGGTGCTCAGAATGCCCTCTGGCACACGACACACTTCCGTGATCCGACCAATACCAGCCCAGGCTCCATCATGCCGGCCTACTCATCGTTCGAGCAGACGGAACTGAACTTCAGAACCATTCCCGAACGTGTTCAGGCCAACAACTTCCTCGCAGGAGGCCAAGCCTATTCTCCTGCCGAGATTGAGAATGCCGAGAAGCTGGCCCTTGAGCAGGCCAAGAAGATCGCAACTGACATCGTTCAGCAGAACGGCAGCCAGGGCAGCCTTCCTGCCAACCTCGAAAAGACACAATTGGTAGCGCTCATTGCCTACCTGCAACGATTGGGTGTCGAACAGACCGATGCACCGCCCGCCAAACCAGTCACTACTCCGGTCGATGGGGGTAAGCCGGCAACACCGCCGGTCAAATAAAAGGAGACACCTGTGGTTCGCGAGTTGATGAAGTATCTGGATGCATCGTTCTGCGCCGAAGCAGCGCTGATGTTGTTCCTGGGGGTGTTCTTTGCCGTCACTGTGCGGGCGCTGCTGACACGGGGTTGCCTCGCCAGGAAACAGGCGGCCATCCCTCTTTCGGACGGTCAGGAGGTTACACGATCATGAGTGAGAAGAAGCCTGAACTGCTCGATCACATGTACGACGGTATCCAGGAGTATGACAATCCCCTGCCGGGCTGGTGGTCGTGGCTGTTTATCGGCAGCATCGTCTTCAGCATCTTCTATTGGCTCTATTTCCAGACCAATGTCGAAGGACGATCCAGCATGGATGAATACACCCGCGACGTGGCAGACGATCTGCGAGTCAGGTTTGCCGAAATTGGCGTATTGACTCCTGATCGTGCCACCATGCTCAAGTACCTCGATGACCCCAAGTGGCGAGTCGTGGGCGAAATCGTCTTCAAGACCAACTGCGTTTCGTGCCATGGCGACAAAGCTGAGGGAAGAGTCGGGCCCAATCTGTGCGACGACAACTGGAAGAATGTTAAGAAGCTGGAAGACATTCCGACCGTGGTAGCCAACGGGGCCAATGGACAGGCGATGCCTGCGTGGAAGAACCGACTTCATCCCAATGAGCTGGTGCTGGTGAGCTGTTACGTTGCTTCGCTGCGTGGCTCCAAGCCGGCTGGTGGCAAGGCTCCCGAAGGCGAAGTCATTCCGCCATGGAAGTAATCACCTCACGAGTCTGACTTATGTCATCGCTGCTGATGCCTGAAGAACATGTGCTCTCAACCTTGGAGAAGGACGGCTCACGGCGTTGGCTCTATCCACGTCTGTCGCCTGGAGCCTTCTGGAAAGCTCGCTGGGTAGTGGGATACAGCTTGATACTGCTGTTTGTCCTGTTGCCCCACTGGCGCATTGGCGGAAAGCCGGCCATCCTGCTCGACCTCATCAATCGCCAGTTCTCCTTTTTCGGTTTGACACTTCTTCCGACAGATACGCTGCTCCTGGCCCTGTTCATGGTCTCGGTGTTTCTGACCATCTTCCTGCTCACGGCGCTCTTTGGCCGGGTCTGGTGTGGGTGGGCCTGCCCGCAGACTGTGTACATGGAATATGTCTTCCGGCCCATCGAACGGTTATTTGATGGTACCAAGGGTAAAGGTGGACGACCTTCTTCTCAAACACCCTTCTGGCGACGCAGCCTGAAGTACGTGGCCTATCTTCTCGTAGCTATGTTTCTGGCCCACACGTTCCTGGCTTACTTCGTCGGTGTCGATCAGCTATCACACTGGATCAGGCGATCTCCTATCGAACATCCAGCAGCCTTCCTCGTGATGGCTGTTGTCACCGGGCTGATGCTCTTTGACTTCTGTTTCTTCCGTGAACAACTGTGCCTGGTGGCCTGCCCCTATGGACGGCTCCAATCTGTGCTGCTTGATAAGCAGTCGGTGATTGTCACTTACGATGTCAAACGCGGTGAGCCACGCGGCAGGCTGACTAAGGAGTTGCCGATGGTGGAGAATCGTCGAGGTGATTGCATCGACTGTGGACTCTGTGTCCGTACCTGTCCAACAGGTATCGACATTCGCAATGGTTTGCAGATGGAGTGCATTCACTGCACTCAGTGCATGGATGCCTGCGATGAGATCATGGACAAGATCAACAAGCCACACGGCCTCATCCGTTACTCGTGCCAGGAAGCCATCGAAGGCCTGCCCCATCAGGGGTTTCGGCCAAGGCTTGTTATTTATCCGTTGCTGCTTCTCGTGGCAGTATCCGCCTTCGTCATCGTGCTGATCAATCGGGCACCGGTGGATGTAACGCTGCTACGCAACATGGGCAGTCCCTTTAACCTGACACCCCATGGCCAAGTGCAGAACACCATGCTCATCAAGTTGGTGAACAGGCAGACCGAGAGCAAAGACTACACCATTGAACTGCTGGACACGGGTGCAATCCCCCGTGATCAGGTGAAGTTGGTAGTGGAAGGCTTGCCCTGGCGGCTAGAGCCCCTGCAACTGACAACCCATTCGATTCTGATTACCGTCCCACAATCAGCCTTCAGCTTCGGACACTATGATCTCAAGCTGGCTGTGAAGGAAGGTAACATCCTCAGGAAGGAAATCACATGTCGTCTCCTGGGACCCTAGAATCTGAAGTCAGCGTGCAGGATCGTGAACTCTTCGCCAAGTGGAAGTGGGTGGGCCTGATCGTAGGTCTACTGTCCATCCAGGTGATCGTGGGCGGCATGGCCATCTTTCTGGCTAACAGCGATCCGGCACATAGCGTCGTCCCCAACTATCATCAGCAGGCCTTGGAATACGACAAAGTACTGGCAGCCCGGCAACTCAGCCATCAGTTGGGCTGGACATGGTCGATTGTTCCTGGCCAGCAGATCGACACTACGGGCAAACGCCAATTGACCCTTCAGCTTCAGGACAACAGGGCGCAACCTGTTACCGAAGCCCATGTTATTCTCCAATTGCTGCATCATGCTCGGGGCAATTCTCGGCAGAACATCACGCTCACTCCCGTGCCACAGAAGCCGGGCTGGTACCAGGGTGAAGCAGTGGTGGACCGTGCCGGCCTGTGGCAAGTTGATTTGAGTGTTGATCGACAGAAGGAGCATTTCGTGGATCGACGTGAGTTCCACTGGAGCCTGGGCAAGCCATGAGCGCCGAGTTGTTGCTTACCATAGTGTCAGCCAGCCTGCTGGGCAGCACGCACTGTGCCGGGATGTGTGGGCCTATTGTCCTCTTGATGCTGGGTCGTGGCGCGTCCTCTCAGCCCACTTCATCCACACCAAATGTGGCAGGGCGATTGCTCTTCTATCATCTCGGTCGATTAACGACGTACGTCACACTCGGCATGCTGGCCGGCATGCTGGGGATGACCCTCAACAAGACAGGTTCCCTTCTGGGCTGGCAACGGCTGGCTGCTTACCTGGCTGGCACCACCATGCTCGTCAGCGCAGCGGTACTGCTGTCACGTCAACTGGGGGTAAGGTTACAGCATCTACCAGTACCACAGCACTGGGTGAAGGGCATCTATGCTGGCTTCCGATGGGCACAGCGTTGGCCGGTGTTGTTACGTTCCTGGTGGATCGGGCTGCTGACCACCTGGATTCCCTGTGGCTGGCTCTATGCCTTTGTGATCGTTGCGGCTGGCACCAGCGATGCACTCACCGGCGGCATCGTGATGCTTGCCTTCTGGTTGGGGACAGTCCCCGTCCTGAGCTTGATCGGTTTGGGAGCACTACATCTGTCACCGCTCTGGCGGCAGGCAACGCCATGGATCGCCATCGCTGCCTGCCTCCTGCTCGGTTGGAGTATGCTCTTCAATCGCTCGGTACTGAACTTTGAATCCCTTCATGATCAGCTCGCTGGTGTCAAATTGACCACCAGTACGGTGCCTCAACTCAACGAAACCAAACTACCTTGCTGCCATGACGACTAGCATGCTCTTGCCATCGCCTGTTACTCGTTCACCTTCGCTGTCTCAGAAGAAGGTCACAGTAGCATGTACCCATTGCCAGTTACCAGTTCCTGCCGGCCTGCTGGTACAGGGTGCTTCGGAACAATTCTGCTGTACAGGCTGCCAGACTGTCTGGAGTCTGCTCCATGCAGAAGGGTTGGATGCCTTCTATGCCATTTGTGATCAGGTAGCATCGAAGCCACTCCAGGCACGTCTCATCAACGATGATTTCACCGAGTTCGATGACGCAACATTCCAGGCCAGTTATGTGCGTGATCTCGGCAGGAACGTCACGGAAGTACGGCTCATCCTCGAAGGCATCCACTGTGCTGCCTGTGTCTGGTTGATCGAGAAGCTGCCAGTGTTGTGCCACGGTGTGCTGAATGCACGGGTGCAACTGATGGGGCAGCAGGCGACCATCAGTTGGAACGCCGAACAGATTCGTTTGTCAGTGGTGGCAAAGTGCTTGGCACAACTGGGCTATATTGCTCATCCTGCAACAGATGAACTGCATCTGGCGGTGAGGCAACGTGAAAATCGTCGCCATCTGCTTAACCTTGGTGTCGCCGGCATCTGTGCTGGCAATGCGATGCTGCTGGCGTTTGCCTTGTATGGTGGGCTGTTCGATGGCATCTCGCCTGAGCATGCGACCTTGCTTCGGTGGGTTAGTGCTTTCCTGGGCATCGTCTCTCTGGCCTGGCCCGGTTCCACGTTCTTCCGGGGAGCCTGGCAAGCATTCCGTGCCAGAACCCCTCACATGGATGTCTCGCTTTCCATCGGTCTGGCAGCCGGTGCCATCATGGGCGCGGTCAACACTCTCTTGGGTACAGGAGAAATCTACTTCGATTCCTTGTGCATGTTGGTCTTTGTGCTGCTCATCGGTCGATACCTGCAGTTTCGACAACAACAACGGGCCGCTGATAGTCTTTCGCTCCTTCGCAGTTTGACTCCTCGTGTTGCTCAGCGGATAGAGCCTGACGGCCAACTCGTTCGTGTGCCCACCAGTTCCTTGCAGCCCGGAGATGAAGTCGAAGTGCGTGTCGGCGACCTGGTCCCTGCTGATGGCATCATCCTAACGGGCCGTTCGACCTTGGATCAATCACTGCTTACGGGCGAATCGGTCGGCGTCGCAGTGGAACCGGGCCAGATCGTCACCGCCGGTGCAACCAATCTCTCCGCTGTGCTGCGCATCAGAGTAGCTGCGATCGGCAAGTCGAGCCGGATTGGTCGTTTGATGGATTTGGTAGAGTCGGTATCACTGGCCCGTACGCCGATTATCGAAATGGCCAACCGCATCTCGGGTATGTTCCTTTATGTAGTGCTCTTCCTCGCCTGTTGTACCTTGGCGCTCTGGTGGACCGCTGGCGCAGAACTGGCACTGAACCATGTCATCGCCTTACTCATCGTGGCTTGCCCCTGTGCCTTGGGTTTGGCAACACCGATGACCATTGCCATCGCTCAAGGACGTGCTGCCCGGCAAAAGATTCTCATTCGTCAGGGTGATGTCTTTGAACGGCTGCAAGACAAGGGCATGCTCTGGCTCGATAAGACCGGCACACTGACCGAAGGCAAGATGAAGCTGAAAGCGTGGCATGGCAGTGAAGAGATCATGCCCCATGTCATTGCTCTGGAAACGGGCATTGTTCATCCGCTGGCCCAGGTGTTGTGCCAATCACTTCGAGAACGTCTTGGAGAGAGCATTGTCATTCCAGAAGTGCAGGAGCAAGTCTACGAAGCCGGCATGGGAGTGTATGGGAAAGTTGGCCACCTAGCCTTGCATGTGGGTACCAAGGCTTTGCTCCTCAAGCACGGCATCAAGTTGGACATGGAATACACCAGCCAAGTGGATGAGTATCTCAAGCAAGGCTGGACGCCCATTTACGTTGTTTCGCAAGGCAAGCTCGTTGCTGTTGCAGCACTGGGCGATACCCTTCGGCCTGAGGCGTATAGCTCTCTCGAAACGCTTCGTAAGCAAGGCTGGCAGATCGGCATTCTCTCCGGCGATCATCAAGCGGTAGTGTCACATATCGCCCGGCAACTAGATGTGCCTGCTGAGTTAGCGTTGGGTGCGATCTCTCCCGAAGAGAAACTAAACATCGTGAAGAATGGGTTGGCCCGGGGGCAGAAAGTCGTCATGGTCGGTGATGGCGTTAACGATGCCGCTGCATTGGCCGCTGCTTCAGTTGGTGTCGCTGTCCATGGTGGTGCCGAAGTGGCGCTACAGGCGGCACCCGTCTATCTGGGCCGGCCTGGACTTGCACCTCTCGTGGAACTATTTGATGGCAGCCGACGTACGCTGAACGCTATTCGCCGTGGCTTGATCGTTTCGCTGGGATACAACCTCACAGCGATAGGCCTGGCTGTCGCAGGTTGCATCACGCCGCTGGTGGCAGCCATCCTGATGCCGATCAGTTCACTGACCGTCACTGTATTGGCCATCAGCCAACGCACTTTTGCGAGGAAGCCATGAGTGTGATCTATCTCGCTTTGCCTATTGCCCTGCTGCTGGTCGGTGCAGCCTTTCTGGCATTCCGCTGGTCAGTTCGCAGCGGCCAACTGGATGATCTGGACACGCCTGGCTACCGTGTGCTTTTTGACGATGAAACCGTTTCACAATCTCAAGAAAGCCTCGGTAATCGGCTGAGTCAACGAATATAGATATCTTCATAGCTTGTAGACAGCTTGCCATGTAAACTAATGTTATTCTCCTTCGAGCCACACTGTCATGTCTGTCAAAAATCGAGAACGACGTCAACGTACCGTTGAAAAGTCGGCTGAAACGCCGACACCAGACAATAGGTTCTATTGGGCTGGGCTGATTTGCCTTGGCATCGTTTCGTTCGGTGTAGTCTTTGCTGTGACCAAATCCCTTAAGTCAACTACCACATCAGCCCTTCCAGGTATGGCCGCCACATCTGGTTCTATTGAAACTGAAAAACAGAACGGCATGGTGCTAATACCTGCCGGTGAGTTCATGATGGGCACCGAAGGACAAGCAGCGCCCCGAAATGAACAACCTGCCCATCGGGTGAAGATTTCCTCGTTTTGGATGGACGAACACGAGGTCACTAACGCTCAGTTTCGCAAGTTCGTTGAAGCAACGAAATATGTTACCACTGCTGAGAAAACTCCTGAGTGGGAAGAACTTAAGCAACAACTGCCTCCCAATACTCCCAAGCCGCCAGCAGAGTTGCTGGTACCTGGATCAATGGTCTTTGTGCCCACGAAGGAGCCAGTCCCAACTACAAATCCTGCACTCTGGTGGAAATGGACGCCAGGCGCATGCTGGAATCATCCAGAAGGACCATCCAGCAATCTCGATGGCAGAGAGAATCACCCGGTGGTTCATGTCTCATGGTATGATGCCAATGAATATGCCAAGTGGGCTGGAAAAAGACTACCAACAGAAGCAGAGTGGGAATATGCATCTCGGGGTGGAAAAGCATCGCAAAAGTTTCCTTGGGGAAACAACGGGCTCAACGATTCTGATGGCTCAAAGGCCAACATCTGGCAAGGCAGTTTCCCTAATCGCAACACCAAGATCGACGGCTGGGATCGCACCGCACCGGTAAAGTCTTATCCTCCAAATGGCTTCGGACTGTACGATATGGCCGGTAATGCCTGGGAATGGTGCAGCGATTGGTATCGCGCTGACGCATATGTACCAGGTTCAAGCAAGACTCTCTTGGAAAATCCTCAAGGACCGGAGAAAAGCCTTGATCCCAATGAACCGTACACTCCGAAGCGGGTTATTCGGGGAGGCTCTTTTTTATGCCATGTGAGTTATTGCGAAAGCTATCGCAACGCGGCGCGTCGGGGAAATTCGCCCGATACCGGCATGTCCCACGTCGGTTTTCGCTGCGTTCAAGATGTCAGCAGATAATCAGCCAAAAGAGTTATTCACGCTCTAAAAATGACTCAAAGATGCGTGATTTCGCTTGCTATTCACTGCAACTAGCGTAGGCTAGCACTGATTTTCCCCACTTCGTCTATGGGCACGAACATGTTTAGAATTGCGGTTGCTTGTCTCGTACTTGCAGGGATGTCAACGAGCTCCTGGGCACAGGACTTAACCAAACTTCTTCAGCGCATTCCCGGCACTGCCAATATTTTGACAGTGATCGATACGAAAGCCCTGATGAACTCGCAAAGATCATTGACCGATGGATGGTCCCAGAAAAGAAATCTCGACTACCAGAGTGGCAAACTTCCGTTCCCCCCTGCCCTCAACTTCTGTGTCATCGCTTCAGAGTACAATCATGCTGAACAGCGCAATCTTTGGCAGGTGACACTGCTAGAGTTTCCTGGCAAAGTCTATGAAGATAAAGTGGCTAAGATGGAAGGCTCGGATTACGAGCTTGTTGAAAACCTCTATGTAATTCCCTCACGCCGCAATATGTACTTTGTCCAATTTGAACGTGAAAGTTGGGGCATTTTTGCTCCAGCTAACCGTCAGCAGATGATGCGCTGGTTAAAGTTCGCCAAATCCAATACGTCTAACGCTGTCAGCCAATATCTGACCAATGCTGTCATCGATGGAGGTTCGACTGGTCAGATTAACATTGCCGTCGATCTCACCGATTCGTTGGATCGCGCAGAAATATTGAAACGTCTTCAACAATCCAAAGCGATGGATAAGGACTTTGATGGAGTTAAGTGGGCGAACTTCATCAAAGGTATTAAAGGTCTCCGTCTGTCTATGAACGTCACCAATACCTTCGGAACAGAACTCCGACTGGATTTCAGCGAAGACGTTGGACCCTATGCCAAGCAACTACCCGGCTTCGTCATCGAAACCGTTGAACGTGCCGGATATCACGTCGGCGACTTGTCTCAATGGCAATCCAGCGTTAACGGCAAGACCATGTTGATGAAGGGCGCACTCGACAGTGATGATTTCAAAAAAGTGCTCTCACTGGTCATGCCTGCCACCATGGGGCCCGATCAAGATGATCAACTCACCGGCCCAGCCGCTACCGCTGCCAACTCACAGCGATACTTCAAGGCTGTCAACAACCTGCTGACCGACCTGCGTAACAGGAGCGACAGAATGGATCGCGATCGCGCCTGGAACGTCAATGCAAGCTGGTATGAATATACTGTCCGCAAGTTGGAGCAACTTCCAATCGTCAATGTCGATCAGAACCTGGTGGACTATACCAACAATGTTGCTGCTCAATTGCGTATTTGCTCTCAATCGCTACGAGGGGTAAATATCGATAACCTCGTTCTCGATTCAGAAAAACGAAAAACGGTAGGTTATGGCTACAGCGGTGGCTACGGCTATGGGTGGGGTGGCTTCTACGGCGGCCAATATGATAACTACCAGGATGTCACTACCGCCAAAGCTCAGACCGCTGCTGCCGGCGCAAAGTCTCGTAACACCATTTGGACTCAGATTGGCGATGCCACCAGCGCCTTGCGAGCCGCTCTTTCTCAAAAATACAATCTTGAGTTCTAACAAGTGATTCGCACTCACTCGAACCGTCGGCTGCATGCCGACGGTTTTTTTTGCTGACTTACCTCGATTCAACCGAACTACCTGTCCTTGAAAACTCGTCTGGTCAATGTTGGCAGAAAATGCGATAGGTATGGTTTCATCTTGCCGTTAACTACTCTACCGGCTTGATCGATTACTGGCTGATAAATCTGGGGCCAATCTAACATGACGCCTACTGTACATCATTACTTTCCCAAAAACAGCAGCAACGTGGGAGATACTCTGGTCGCCCATGCAATTCAACAAGCTCTTCGCAGGCATTTCGGGAAGTTGGAATTTGTCAACATCGCAGTGAACGATCGATTCAAAAAAGATGGGCAGCAAACTACAGGGTTATTAGGACAAAACATCATTCGCACGAATAGGGAAGCAGACTTCGTGGTTGTTGGCGGATCGAATTTGCTTGAACCTCGCAAGGTATCGCGGGGCAAGCCAGTTTTTCACTGGGGAATTCAAACAAATGTCGAAGCTCTGGAACGGTTGCATGTGCCAGTCCTTCTGCTGGGTATGGGAACAGGCAGCGACTGGGGGCAGCCTATCCGTTCATACAGTTCACAGGCAAAGCTTGAAGTTCAATTGCTGCATCGCAAGGCATTTGCTGCAGCCGTCCGTGACATGCCTACGAAGGTGGAACTAGCTAAGATTCAAGTCCAGGTTGAATGCACGGGATGCCCTGTAACATTTCTCACGGATCGACCCATCGCAAAGAATGATCAGCTCAAGGCGCTGATGGTATCCATGCCTCCAGCCCGAATACTGAAAACCTGGTCAGGCAAATGGTTCATGCTCCAAACTATCAACTATGTACGCTGGCTGCAGAGCGAGGCTATTCCCTTTGTGATCACCCTGCACGAGCGGGCTGATCTGGACTTTGCGCCACATTGGATTCCTCCAGGGATTCCCGTGTTCTATACGGAAGACGTTCCTGAGTTGATTGAGCGGTATGAAGACTCATGCGGCGTGATTGGGTTTCGATTGCATGCGGCACTTCTGGGACTGGGGCTGGGAAAACCCATCATACCGGTAAACGTGGATTGGCGTGGCCGTGCTTTCTCGCAGACCTACGCTCTCGATGCTATGGCATTAGAGCCCGGAAAATGGGGACATTTCAAAAGACTTAAGAGACAAACCACCCAACTTCTAAATGGCGATTCTACTCTCTACACAACACTGAATGCCCAAAAACAGATTTTCCTCAACAGGTATCATCAGTTTCTTAGTCAAGCGGCAACGAATTACCTCCGCGGATCAACACAGCTTCACTCTGCTGTGGCCTGATACCCGTCAGGCGGCAAGGCGAAGCGTAAACTGCTGTCGTTGCCCTGTCAGTTTCTCGAACAATTCAACATGTCGCTCGGCGATGCGCGACCATTCGCATTTTCTTGCTACCTGCAAACCATTGTGGGCTACATCAATATTTATCGAAGGATTGTTCCAGACCACACCAAGCATCTCAGCTAGCGCTTCAGTATTTTCACGAGGAAAGACCCATCCATTTTCACCATGGTTAACCAGCCCCTGTAGTCCGGGTGCATCGCTCGCAATGATGGGGCAACCAGCAGCGAATCCTTCCAGCAGTACCATGGGATAGGCTTCCCATTGCCGTGACGGAATTACCATCGAAAACGCCTGTTGCAGCAGCCACTGCTTGGTCGTACCTCTGACATTCCCCATGAACGTGACAAAGCTCTTAAGTCCCAGGTCTATACTTAATGCTTGCAATGACTCACGCTCGGTTCCATCCCCACATATTACGTAATGTGGCGGATTGGCCTGGTTCGGCAACGATCTAAGATGCTGGGCAGCTGCACGCAATAAAACATCAACACCTTTTCGATGCGCTAATCTACCTACGAACAGAATATATTTTTTGGAACGAACATGGGACGGAATGATCTCAGGGCGATCTACTGGTTCCAACAATGATTCTGCATGAACCCCGTTGCCGATATTCTCAATCCTTTGAGGCTTAGCCCCCAAATTGAGATACCCCTGTTCTGTAAACGGCCCAATCGCCACCAACGCATCGGCTTGTTGTACGGCTAATTGGTGTCTTGCTTTCAATCCATGTTTCTTAAATCGAGGATTATCGTTACGCACATCACCGCCGTGACTGGTAATCACCACAGGTGGACCGCCACGCAACTTGTGTTTCACCGCAAGATAGCCGTTAGGATAAACATTGTGACAGTGAATGATGTCGTACTTGAACTCTCGGTACAGCCTTTTGAGCGCTAATTCATACCAACTAACAAACCAGCGAGTGGAAATGAACCTGGGATGACGTTCAATGCGATAAGGAAACTCAGAGTCATTGGCTTTCAAATGATGAGGCGGTTCAGGGCTGAGCAGTACGACTGAATGGCCCAACTGTTGATACTGACGTGCTAGTTCATCCACGACCATTTCCTGGCCGCCCATGCATGGAAACGCTGTATTTGTGTAAAGACAGATTTTCATCTACTAGGTTGCCTGTTTGCTTTGGTAACAGATAATCGAGACTTATCGTATAGATCGGCCAAGAAGTAAATGCATCTTCACGATGAATCGATTTTCATCATTTTTCGTGCCTTGGGCATGTTCCTTGCCGGACTTTTCGGAAGTTTTTCTCCATTCTGGGGGTTTGAAGAACTTGACTAAGTTTGGCATTCCAAGTATGAGGTCAAATTTACTTACACATTCAACAATGCGAAGGAGTTGCAATGTCGAACTTGCGTTCAGTAATCATTGGTCAACCAGTTGTTAAAATCGAAGCAAATGAATGGGTTGTTTCCACGACTGTCGTGATCGATCAGCGCTCGTTTGATGTCTGGTATCGAACCAATGCAGGTCCAGTGGCGAATGGGGTGGAGTCTTTTCTTGTCGCATGCTTGATCCCAGCCATGAAATTGGGCTATAGCATTCAAACTCCCTCTGCCGTTTCGAAAACTTTACTCGAAGGAATCTTAAGTTATCAGCGAAAAATGAACCAATGGTATCCTGACCTCAAGGTCATTCCAATCCTGGCTGATGCCAAACCTGCCGAAAGCCATGGCTCCAGGGGAACTGGTAGTTTTTTCTCTTGTGGCGTGGATGCCTGCTACACTTTTCTTAAACACTATGAGGAAATTACCACCGGCATCCTGATCCATGGTTTCGATTACCAGGAAAAGCATGTACTCATCAGAAACACTGTTTCCTCACTGGCCAACAAGGCGGCCTCGAAGTTAAACCGCCCTTTGATCGAAGTGAATACCAATATCAGAACTCTTGGCGACCTCTATGCCAACTGGGGCAAACAATACCATGGCTCTGTGCTGGCCAGCGTGGCTTTGTTGCTGTCACCACAACTGGGCAAAGTCTATATTCCGTCCAGCTACCACCGTAATGACCTCTTTCCCTGGGGATCTCATCCTGAGTTAGACTCGCTCCTGAGTTCCGATAGCATTCAGGTTGTTCATGACAGTTGCGACGTCACTCGCTCGCAAAAAGTATCACTGGTCGCTCAAAATGATGCTGCCCTGAGCGTGCTTCGCGTTTGCTGGTCTGACTACACCAAAAAAGGACTGGCAATGAACTGTGGTAAGTGCGAAAAATGCATCCGCACCATGGTGGATCTGCGAATCGCCGGAGCGCTTGATCGTTGTCACACTTTCCGTCATCCACTTCGCCTGAAGAAAGTGGCACGAGTGGATATGCGGCATGGTTCTCATCGCAGCTTTTATCAGGCAAGCCTGAGGAACCTCAAAGAAACGGGGGCCGACCCGGCATTAGAAAAAGCGCTGAACGATTGTTTGAACGGTCAATACTACCAAGGCATCAAAGGCAAGTATCGAGATATGCGGAAGAAAGCGTATCGGGAAGTACTTCGCCCCATGCTTCGGCCCATCGAACGATCAGTACGAAAGTTGGCCAGGAAAATCCTTCCTCAGGATTGATCTGCTGTGTGAAAAAGACAAGACCTCTGGTGTATGCTCCAGAGGTCTTGCACTTGAGTGTTTTATTACTTAGCGCGGGCAAAGCGGTTCTTCTTACTCCGCCATCGTCGATATCCCACCAAACCTACCGCACCTACACCGGAAGCGATCATGAGAGCGATGGTAGCCGGTTCAGGAACGGCTGCAATCACGATAGCTCCGCCGGCGGTCAGCGTCTGCAGACCGTTCGTAGCGTCAACACTGAACGTCCCGACGTTGTAACGAATCTGGAAAGTTTGCCCGTCGAAGGCGAAGAAGTCGCCATCGTTGAGACCTGCAAAAGTGCCGGTCCCCGAGTTCGCGGTAGTGTTGGCATTGCTCAGAATTGTCCAAGCTGAAAGGAAGGGGGCGACAAAGCCACTCAATCGTACCCCGGACAATGTCACATTGTTGCCTATGGTGTAGGTACCAGTGAGGGACGTCAGTGCGATCTGATCGTAATCGGTACCAGCCGTCGGAGGGGAACCACCGGTGAAGGAGGCGAGTTCAACAACATAGGAGCTGTTATCGGCCAAGCTAATGCTGCCCGAGAGCGAGAGCTTGCCGGGGCTGTTGCCTGGCGAGACATTTCCGTTCACGGTGACACTGCCCGTTATCGTTCCCGAACCACCCAGTGTTGCCCCCGCAGCTACCGTCACGTTGCTGGTGATGGAACCATTAACGATCAGCTTTCCGCCATTGACGTTGGTCGGCCCGGTGTAGGTGTTGGCACCGCTTAAAGTGAATTTGCCACTTCCCACTTTGGTGAGCGAACCAGTACCGGCGGTGACGTTGCCGCCAGTATTGCTGATCACTCCGGCATAAGTGGTGTCACTGTTATCATTGCCTGTTGTCAGGTTAGCATTACCCAATATCGCTAATGCAGCAGCAACACCACTGAGTGAACCGATACTCTGGTTAAAGCTGCCTACCGTCACGCCACCTTCTGCGACAGTGGTCGACAAAAACAGAGCATTTCCGGTTGGCTGTGAAACAGCCGTGGTAGTGGGCAACGTATTGACAGCGCCCAGCAATACTCCGCCACCGGAATTGTTCGTTAATGTGCCATTGAAGGTGTTAGCACCGGTGAAGGCATACCAGGAGTTGTTAGCACTTGCACCAGGGACAAGGGTAATGCCACCGGTACCTGAAATCACACCGCTGATGTTATAATCTGTGAGCGTGGCACTTGTAAATCCATTGCCGACGAACTGCCTCACAGCACCACCAAGATTAAAGTTGGTGGTGATGTTCTGGGTTACGACAGCGCCAGGGTTGAAGTTGACGTTGCCGCCGAGGGTAACCACCCCGGCACCAGAAAGCAACTTGGGTTGTGTTGCGGAGCTGTCGCCGAAAGTCAAAGCCCCGATACTCAGATTGTTGCCATTGGTATCAAAAGTACCATTGGTGATAGTAAGATTGCTAGCCGTGGTGATATTCCCGGCAGCCTGCATCTGTAACGTACCAGTACCCGTCTTGGTGAGGTTGCCGCCGTACCAGGTGTTGTTGCCCATGGTGATGGTGGTTGCAGCTGTGGTGACATTGATGGTGCCGCCGGCGGCTCCCACAACAGGAGTTTGAGCAGAGGTCAGGGCAACCGTAGCTCCGGTATAGTTGAGTCCGCCACCGTTCAGATTAAGGATCGCAGCACCAGATCCCAGAGCCGTGGTCAAGTTCGCTACTTGCACGTTCCCGCCCGTAACGGTGACGTTACCAGTATACCCGGCATTGGACCCGCTGATGGTCAAGGTGCCTGCACCAGCCTTAATGATGTTGCCCGAGCCGGCCAGAGTGCCCGCCAAGGCAGTACTGGCGGCAGTGGTGCTGGTGACGGTAGCCCCGGCACCAATCGTCAGCGTGGTAGCAGCGGCACTGGTCAAGCTGCCAACGCCGGTAGCATTGGTGTTGAGAGTCAGATTGCCGACGGAGAGGTTGTAATCACCACCCAGGTTATTGGGCCCATTGACAGTCATGGTGCCCGCACCCGACTTGGCCAGGCCACCCGTTCCCTGTAATCCCACACTGGCAGCGATGGTCAGATCGCTATTGGCAACCACCGCGGCGTTGGAAGCTCCAAAAGCCAGGACACCGGTAGTTGTGGCAGTGACAGTTTTCGGGCCAGCAGCTGTTACCGTCAGACTGCCGCTACTAAGCAGCAGCGTATCAATGGCAGTATTGCCGTTACCCGTGCCGCCGCCGTTTCCGGGAGCTGCTGCATAGGTCTGCACGAGATTCAAATTGTTGCCCACATCCAGGGTCAGGCTGTTGAGCCGGGCACCTGTTTTGGCCGTGGTGTCGCCGGTCGTGGTGAAGTTGGTGTTGGTGGTCAGTTGCGGTGCACCGATGTTATCAATGACGGTACCGCTGGCATTGACTGGAGCGACAAAGAGAACCACACCATAGGTGGCGTCGTAGGTGGCCTGTCCAGTGCCGCCGAAGCCGGTGAAGTTGGCATTGGCGATGACGCCGCCGGTCAAGGTCGGGGCAGTCTGGAAGAAAAGGTGGGTCCCAGTCGCAACGCTCTGTCCAAAGTTCGTGGTTCCCACGAAGTTGAGAATGTTGTTTGCGGCAATAGCTGTCAAACTGGTGAAAGTGATCGTATTGTTGCCTGTACCACCATCGATGAGGTTGATGGTGCTGGTGTTCACGTTAGCCGCAACTCCACCGCTGACCGTCAGGCTGCCGAAGGTATTGGTGCTTCCCGCCGCATTAGTAGTCAGGTTGAGAGTAGCACCACCCGTGGTACCGTTGTTGGTAAGGGTCAGGTTGGTAGCGCGGCCTGTACGATCACTGATGTTAGTGACTGAGTTGTCGATATTGAAGATGCCACCGCGACCGATGCTGACGGCACCCAGTTCAGGAAGTCGTCCGTTGCCATCAAGGGTCAGCGTGCCGGCCAGGGCAGGCAGCGTAATGCCGCTGGCGAAGTTGCCTGCACCGGTGATATTCAAGGTGCCAAGGCCATTCTTAGTGATGGCGATCGAGAGTGCGGAAGTACCAGCGGTACCACCTGAACCATTCAAGCCACCGGCGAGTACGATGTTATTGGCCTGGGTATCGATGGTGGAGCTTGCGGTTACGGTAATCGGATTACTGAAGTTCAAATTGGCGCTTGCCTGAAGATTACCGGCATTGAGAAGCACAGGCCCGGTACTGAGTTGATTGCTATTGCTGATACGGAGGATGCCTGTGGAAATCAGTGTTCCGCCGGTATAGGTGTTTGCACCGCCGGTCAGTTCCACTACACCTGTCGCGCTGTTAAAAAAGCCACCACCAAACTGTACCTGGCCCGCGCCACTGATGGTGCCAGGGATTTGCAGTACACCGGCAGCCACTCTGGTACCTATGGTACCATTCGACCGATTCACGACGATATTGCGGTTATTCGCTCCGTCATTCAAGGAGACGGTCGAGGCGACGTTAAGAAGCAACTGCCCGCCACCCAGCGTGATCTGTCCGGAGTTGATGAGGCCGGATACATCACGACCTAATTGATTGTTGTTATTGAAGCTGATAATCGCATTGCCATTGACTGTCAAACCGCCTGAGAAGGAGTTGCCCAGAGTGTTGGAGAACACTACCCCGTTGAAGGAAGTGCTCAATTGATTGAAGACTACACCAGCGGTGCCCTGAATCTCACTGACACCGCCGGTCACCGTAAAGACATCGCCCTGGTAGATATAACCGGTGTTAGAACCGAAGTTCACCACCGGGCCATTCAAAGTGAAGGCGTTGAAATGCTGCAAGGCACCGGATGTGATAGTGATAGTGCCGGCACCCGTCAGACTGGGCGTTCCCGTGGTGCTGGAGATACTGTTCACAGTCACATTTCCGGCTACCGCAAAGCCACCGTTTAGATCAACATTAAGACCCGTTGAAGCATTCAGGCCTGCGGGAGTGGTGACGATAGACATTTCCGCAGCTACCAGCGGTCGGAAGCCGTTGGCATCGTAGGTCATCAGCCCAGTGGCAAAGGAGCCACCAGTAGAGTTGATGCTGGCGGCAAATGGAACCACACTACGAGTTGTGCCGGAAGAGCTTGTATCAGGAACCAGGTTGGCAAAGAAGTAATTGACAGGACCAGTGCCCGGCGCCCCACCGATCGCACCAGTACCCGTAGCCGGTCCGCGGAAAAACAGTGTGGCGTTGTCAGTACGAGTCAGGTTTCCAAAGTTCAGCGTGGTACCGGCAGTAGGCCCCGCGGTTGAAGAACCCGAGAAAACCATCAACCCAGTGCCGCTGACTGTCCCCATGTTTTCGACAATAGCAACATTGGAATTGGTATTGGTGTTGTAGTTGAAGCGACCGCTGTGCAGAGTGATGGGGGCGGTTCCGAGTCGACCCGTGACTGCGGTAGCGGGCTGAGTGATCGTCAGGCCTGCACCATTACTGACCGTGATCGAGTTAGCACCAGATAGCGTTCCTGCATTTTGCAGTCGCAGTGTGGCGCACATTGGAGGAAGAGAAGATTCGCTGCGAGAGTACTGACCCGACGAGTTCTGCACCTTGTGCTCCAACGATGACTGAACCCGTGAACCCGGTTTGTGCACCTTCCACCGAAAGAAAACCCGCAGTGGTACCGCCAGTAAGCGTAATCTTGAGCGTGCCATTACCCACCAATCCTGTGGATGCGGTATTTCCACTGAGGGTTCCCACGACGGCAGTGGCCAGGTCAATACCGGCATTGCCACTGATGTTGAAAGCACGCCCAGAAGTGACGGTGCCATTGAACCGGAAGGTGCCGCCATTGTTGATGTTCACGGCATTGGCCGCAGCACCCAGCATGGCATCATTACTTTGAATGCCGAACACACCATTGTTAATGGTTACGCCGCCGGTGAAAAGATTACTGGGACTGGAAAGAATCGTGGTGCCGGTTCCATTCTGCATCAGGCCGGTTGTCACGTTGGCACCAATGGCGCCGCTGATGGCTGTGTTGCCCTGACCGCTGAAAACGATACCACCACCAGCAGCACTCCGGTCTACTGCTCCGGCGATGGTCAGGTTAGTGGTCCCAAAAGCACCATTGTTAATGATGTTCAGATTGTTGTTGAACGTGATGTTGCTGCCGGTGATGGTATTGCCACCTGTACCACTGTAGGTAGCAGTGCCAATCACACCACGGTTCACATTGATAGCAGCATCGGAGCCGCCATTGTTGAGCGTGATGTTGTTGGCGGCTGTGCCAACGGTGTAAGTGAAGGTACCTGTTTTGTCGAAGGTGATTTGCCCAGCCGTCACGCCTCCCGCCGCCACTGCTATCGCGCGATTGGCTGAAATGACATTCCCAAACACCGCAATGTTATTGCCATTCACCCAGCTTGCTGCCACGCCTCCCTGTAGCCAATTAGTTGTAGAAGTGTCCCAGGTCCCCGCAGCATTCAGGTTCCAGTTGTAAGTCGTCTGGGCCTGTGCTGACGAACTGCACAGCATGGACAACGCTGCTGCTACTGCTGATGCAAAAACTGATCGGCGGAGGGATCGTGCGAACATGGAAAACAACTCCTATTTGATCCTTAATGATCTCAAATTAGGCAATCATTACAGATAATGAAGGAACGCCTAATGAGGCAAGCTAGGAACAACTGGTCGAGTTTAATGAGTGCCAAAATGCGTGTCAAAGAGAAAAATGAAAAAACTTCATTATAAATTCGTCCGACATTATCGGACCTCCTTGCCATAACTACTCGCCAATTTCATACGAATCGGCTATGTCATCCTTTGTTAACAGCTACCCCAAGCGAACGCATCATGCACACCAATCGACGCGATTTTCTTGCCATATCCTTGCTCACATCGCTTTCCACTACAGCCGCATCATGGGCCAGTTCCAGCAATGTGAAACTTAAGAAGGCCGTCAAATTCGAGATGATCGTAGGCAACACCATCCTCGAACGATTTGAGTTGGCAAAGAAATGCGGGTTCCTTGGTGTCGAAGCAGATTCGCCGAGCAAACTGGATCGTGACGAAATGGTCCGAGCCAGAGACAAGACTGGCGTACTTATCCATGGCGTCATCGATTCAGTTCATTGGAAAAAACGGCTTTCTGACCCTAGTCCCGAAGTTCGTGCGGAAGGTTTGGAAGCGTTATTGAATGCGCTTCGAGATGCCAAGCAATTCGGCGCTGATACCTGCCTTCTCGTTCCTGGCGCGGTCAAACACAAGGACACTGAGAACTTTGATCAATGCTGGGAACGATCAACCAATGAGATTAAGAAGGCAATGCCTGTTGCTGAACAATTAGGGGTCAAGATTGCGATTGAGGTAGTCTGGAATGACTTCCTTACCACTCCTGAATTACTCATCAAATACGTCGATCAATTCAATTCACCTTGGATCGGCGCCTATTTCGATTGTTCGAACATGATTAAATACGGCGTCCCTCCCGCCGAATGGATTCGCCGTCTTGGCAAACGCATGCTCAAGTTCGATTTCAAAGGCTACCATCTGGAAAAGAAAAAGTGGGTAGGCATCGGAGAGGGCTCGGAAAACTGGCCAGACATCTTGAAGGCCTGCGAGGAAGTAGGATATCATACGTGGGCCACGGCTGAACTAGGCAGATGCAAAGAAGCGGAATTGTTGGAGATTAGTCGGAAGATGGACAAGATACTTGAGCTCAACTAATCCTGGACTTTGTCAGGACTGTTTTAGCCAGGCAAGCACCAGAGAAGCACCGATCAACAAAGCTATGATCACGAGCATGATGATGCGAATCATGCCCGCTTCTGGAGTTTCAAGCGGATTGTAAGGCTTATTATCTGTCATCAGCGCCTTCAGGTCTGACCGCTTGCAAAAGGGAGTTAGCATTTCCAATAGCGTCAAGGTTGAACTGATTCGCTTTTCCCTTCGCAATTCGAGCATTTTGATAAGGAGTTTCCTCAAGCTGCTTTTTGTGTCTGCACGAATAGCTGTGACAGTCACATCAGGACGTTGTAGCCATTGGTATGCAACCGCATTGCCAGTACGCCAATCACGAGGAGCTTTTCCAGTCAATAGGGTAAAGAGAGTTCCACCCAAACTGTATATGTCTGCACGTGCATCAACAGAACGGCTATCTTCAAGTTGTTCTGGAGCGATGTAATCCGGTGTGCCCACCGCTTGATGAGCCACAGTAATATAAATGTCCTGCTGACCATGGACCCCTTCCCAAATCCGCGCCAGTCCCCAGTCGAGCAGCTTGACATGGCCTGTCGGCGTTACCATGATATTCGACGGTTTGATGTCCCGGTGAATCACATTTTGACTATGAGCATGCTCCAACCCCACCGCTACCTGATAGATGATTTCGCACGCATCGGGAACTCTTAACAATCCCTTTCGAGTCAGCAGGCGGTCAAGACTAATGCCTTCTACACATTCCATCACCAGATACGGCATTTCACCGGCAAGATTCGCGTCGTATAACTTCACCAGGTTGGGATGACTGAGTTTAGTGAGCAATTCGACTTCGCGTTTGAATCGATTGAAGCTCTGTGAATCGATGTTTTGAAGTACTTTGATAGCGACAAACTGCCCGTTTGTTTGATCGACTGCTCGGTAGACCGTTCCCATAGCTCCTGACCCAAGCATGCTGATGATGTTGAATCGAGGATGATTAGCCAGCACCAAAGGCAAGTCTGCCAGCGAAGCCCCCGACTCCATGGAAAGAATGGGCTTGGTGCTTGTACTGGAAGTGTCTGCTGCTCCGTTAAAGGTATCGGAGACGGAGTCACCTTCGCTGTTCATTCGCTGCAATTGGGCTTGACATTCAGTGCAGATGCGCAGGTGATTTCTGATCAAGGCCATATCGACCTGATCCAGACGATTCGTTACGAATGAACGAAGTTGCTCACGATTGGGAT
>JASGHE010000006.1:0-899648 GCA_047602475.1 Gemmatales bacterium
GATGGTCTTCGGCCTGGATCACCTCGTCTCCGAACAGGATGCCGGTCAGGAAGAGATTGCAGCCATAAGGGAGTGGCTCAAACGGGAAGGCACCTGTCTACTCCTGGCACCGCACCACGATGTCGGCTTCACTTCCGATATGAAACAGCGGCAGATGGAGTACAAGCACCATGGCGATGAACTGGTTCCCCGGCAGCGGCGCTTCGGGCAGTACACGCGCTCGCTGATGAAGGGCCTTGATGTGCCGGTGCTCAATCAGTTCGGGCTGCGGCCTGCTGTGGTTCCGGGGACCAACCAGATCACGCCATTGACCATCAACCATGATCTTGACACTTTGGGTCTGCTGAACGGAGTGACCACGTTCAACTTCCATCTTCATCTGCCACATTACGAGGTGACAGCGAAAGACCCGAAGTCGATTCATGTGTTGTCCAGGCAACCGATTGATCTCGACCGTCCGCATCCGTTCACCGCTGCGGGAAACCGGGAGTTCAATTCGTTCATCTGGATGCCGCCCACCGACAGCCGAGCCGGCGATATTCTCCTGGCTGATTCAACAATCTTCACCACCTTGTTCGGAGGCACGGAGAGCCTTGAACTCTTCTGGCGGAATATCGCTCAGATGCGTGCCAGGGGATAGCATCGCTGGCGGCGGGGTCAGGAGACCCGCGCCTACACGCGTGGCTCACCCTGCCCCCTACCGCTTCACCAGAAAAGCTACCACCAGACCAATCATGATCAGCGTGCCGAAAACGGCACCCAGAATCACGAAGACCAGTTGCACATCGCCCATGCCGATCTGGGTGCGGTAGGGATCTTGTGTCAGGTGGGCATCGTTGCTGCGGCACTCGATGGAACGGCGTAATCGCACTCGGCCATCGTCGAGTTTTTCCACGAGTTGCCAGCCGGCCTGGGCTTCCTCCTGTAGGGTCTGCTGGAAGAAGGCTGGGGTGCGAAACGCTTTCGTGTTGCTGCGAATGATCTTGTATTCAAACGCACCGGTAGGGTCGGTGTTCATGGGGGTCACCTCTATTTCTTCCTCATCATTTTGCCGTCGTTTGGCGGCAGCAGCCGCCGCAGCTCCCGCGCTCATGCGGCACCTCGTCAATCCAGCTTCACACACGGGTTATTCGCCAAATGTAACAAGCTATTGCCGTTTCTCAAGCGTAATGTGGTAGCTCAATCGCCATAGTTGGTTAGCGTGTTCACGAAAACCATGGCACCTGGGCAAGGCCTCTCCGAATAAAACTTCGTGCCCCTCTTGTACTGCGATGGTATTGTGTTACTGTTCGCAGGATCAATCGTGTCACGATGGCATGTTCGCCATTCTCATCATCACAGGAGAAGATCATGGCTGCACAGTTTGAGATCAAGAAGTCGAAGAACGGCCAATTCTACTTCAACCTGAAAGCGGGCAACGGTGAAATCGTCCTTACCAGCGAACAGTATACAAGCAAGGCCGGGGCCAAGAATGGCATCGCGTCGGTGCAGAACAATGCTGACGATGCCAGCCGCTATGAATCCAAGACAGCGAAAAATGGCAAGCACTACTTCGTACTGAAGGCCGGCAATCACCAGGTGATTGGCGTCAGCGAGACCTACAACTCTGAAGGTGCGTGTGCAAAGGGCATAGCAGCAGTCAAGAAGGCGGCTGGGGGCGCTAAGACCTCGGATGAGACATAGTCCTCGTTGATTTGGATTATCGGTCTCCCTGACGCTGGTCTTGGCAACTTGGGACAGGGTGGTACTGCTTTGAAAACTCTATTCGTCGTGTCATTGCTTGGCGTATTGTGCCAAGCAGTGCTCGTAGGGAGAGGCGGGGTCAGGAGACCCGCGCCGACGCGTGGCACTTTTCGGGAGTCTGAGATGCTCACGCCTGCTGTATATTCTCTACTTCTTCTGTGCGGATTCGAGCAGCCGAAAGACGACTATGTCTATTTATCCTTACTTCGCACTTCATCGCGCATGTACGTGATGGAAGGCATTAGTGCAGAAGTCCGTGAAGGTTATCTTAATCGTTATGGAGTATTTATTTCTGAAAGTAAGGCACTCATCACTTCGACTGATCCCAAGGCACAATCGTTCTTCTGGCGAGATGTTTATAATACTTCCTGGTTCAATAATGAACTGGTTTATGAGTACAGATCAGGGATGCTTGTTCCCGGCAGGCTCGGCGGAAATGGTCAGTTGGCCTCTTGATTTGTACGGATTTCTTCCGTACAATACTGTCATGAAAATAACAGAAAGACTGGGCCGCCCTATCAAGGGTTCTGCCGCACTCACCGAAAGAGTTGAGATGCGGATGACTAAAGCTGAGAAGCAATCTTTTGTTGAGGCAGCGGAACTTGCTGGCCTTGACCTATCATCGTGGGTTAGGCTGTCTCTTCGAGAGACAGCCCGGAAGCAACTTAGGCAAGAAGATCGAGCTGTGGCGTTCCTTGAAGAAGCGAGAAAGAGTTAGCTACATGGCAAAAGCCCATCCCAAGAAAAAACATCTCACAAAACAAGCCGTGCAGGAACTTCCATTTCTGTCGTCGGCCTTTATTTGCGAAAAAGTCCTGTTAGAAGAGAGGGTGCATAGTGCCATTAGAATGGTGGATACTCTGAACTTACAGCAAGACCCAAGCGAACTTCCTGATTTCAATGACCCAAAATTTGAGGGGCTTGAGTTACCGCTTGTGCTTTTTGTTGGCTTTAGGGCTGGAAAGGCGAGAGGTGATTTTGAGTGCAAAATCATAGTTCGTTCCCCAGGCGGCTTGCAACTGAAGTATGGGAGTATGAAGTTTACTGTCAATAATGATGCGACAGACAGTACTGGAGCGATAGCTAACCTACCCGTCAAACTGAAGTGGGAAAAGGCTGGTCTTTACTGGTTTGAAATCTGGATGAAAGATAAGCTTATCACCCAAGTTCCGCTTAACGTGGTCGTTAATAAGCAACTCCAAAAATAGGGAGAAACACATGGCAATGCAATCAGAAATGATTCAGATTGTTGAAACGAAAGGCACTTCACGATTCGGGCAGTCGTCCAGATTTGGTATTAGCGGTATTGCCAATTGGAAGACAACAGCAAATACTTTGTCAGAACAGTTCCCTGAATTGGGTGCTGTTATGTATACTGAAAAAGGTAGCTTGTTTGATCGCTCCCGAAGTGGCACGGTGGCGTTAAAGATCGGTACAGTAGCAATGCCACACAAGAACGATGACAACCTCGTTTTCATCGGATACAGTTCTGGCAAGGGAACTCATGTGTTCCCCAAAAATGGTGTCGATAGCGCAGTAGCTTCAGAGGGCCTGAACATTTATGCGTCATTGCCAGAACGTGATGTGGCTGACAATCCTTGGCTTGAATTTGCGGGCATGCTCAAGAACGACCCCGATGCTGTCGAAGTTGAACGTCTTATAGCAGAACATGGCAGCGATTGGACTTCAATATAGACGATCATGAGCCACTACATTCTCGACTCGAACATCTTGAGTTTGCTTCAAGACGGAAACGATAATGTAGTTAAGAATTTCTCTCGACATCCATCTGGTGGTTTATGCGTAACTGTAATCGCCGTAATTGAACGCTTGAACGGCTGGTACAGAGTTGTTGGAAAAGATGGCACCGACGACGAAAAAATTAGGAGATATGGCAATTTGGCGAAGACTGCTAAATTGTTATCTAGATTCGAGATCCATTCATTCAGCAAGATGTCGTTGGCAAAATTCAAAGAGCTTCACTCATTGCGACTTGAAGGGTTCGGCAAGAAAGAGGAGAAGGATTTGAGAATGGCAGCCATAGCACTCGACTACCCAGATGCAATATTTGTTACCCAAAATGTTAAGCACTTCAAAGTTATTCCAGGATTTCTCCCGATTGAAGACTGGACGAAATACCCAGCAACTAAGCATTCGTCAACACACTAAGCGGACACTACCAATTTTTTGTTAGATGCTCTTCGTCTGGCAGCGAATACAACAACATCGCTGTCTTCATGAATTGTAATCACGATGCTCCAAGCAACCGATCTGAAGAAGTCCTTTGGCACTCGTGCTGCTGTGGCGGGTGTCAGTTTTGACGTGCCTCATGGTGAGACGTTTGGGTTGCTGGGCCCCAATGGGGCGGGCAAGACGACGACGATTCACATGCTGGCCGGCATCCTGCGGCCTGATGCGGGCACCATTTCGATTGATGGCCAGCTCGATCCGACTCGTTCTGCTGTGCGCGAACGACTGGGCGTGGCGCCGCAATCACTTTCGCTTTACGAAGAGCTATCGGCGGAAGACAACCTGGCTTTTTTTGGCCGCTGCTACCCGATGTCGGCTCAGCGGCTCAAAGAGCGCGTGGTCTGGGCACTGGAGTTCGCCGGGCTCAGCGATCGGCGGCTGGATAAGGTCAAGACCTTCTCCGGCGGGATGAAGCGGCGGCTCAATCTGGTCTGTTCACTGATTCACGATCCGCCGGTAGTTTTTCTGGATGAACCGACGGTCGGCGTCGATCCACAATCACGCAATCATCTGCTCGAGAACATCGAGACGCTGGCTCGGCAAGGCCGCACGATCCTCTACACAACCCATTACATGGAAGAGGCAGAGCGGCTCTGCACCCGGGTAGCCATCATAGAGCAGGGCAAGATACTCGCTCTCGATACGGTGGCTGGGTTGATCGATAAGTATGGCGGCCAGGCGGTGGTCGAAGCAGAGATCGCCAGCGGTACGTCTGACTCGTGGCGAACGGTGCTTGACAAGGTTCTTGGCAACGGTCAGTACCAGCTTGATGCCAATCGTCTTCGCTTTCATGCCGATCAGCCGTTGCCTCAGGCGAACCGGGTAGCAGACGCTGGGCTGAGGCTCGATACGGTGCGAATCCATCGTCCTGATCTGGAAGCAGTGTTCCTCAAGCTCACCGGTCGGAGGTTGTGCGACTAATGGCCACCGTACTCAACCTCGCTCTGAAAGACCTGAAGCTCCTTCTCAAGGATAAGGGAGGCATCTTCTGGTTCCTCGTTTTCCCGCTGATCTTCGCCCTCTTTTTCGGCTCGATGATGGGGGGCGGTGACAAGGGAGCTTCCAAGCTGAAATTAGCAGTAGTGGGTAACGACGACAGCCCCCAGAGCCGTCAATTCATTGAACAGCTCAAGAAGTCGGACTCACTCGAAGTGCAGATGAAGCCCCGCGCTGAAGCCGAGGCAGCGGTCCGACGGGGCGATTTGTCGGCGTTCGTGGTGGTGCCCCAGGGGTTTGGCAAGAACGCAGCCTTCTTCGGCGGGAACCAGACGGCCCTGGAAATCGGCTTGGATCCTGCCCGCAAGGCTGAAGCAGGCTTCCTCGAAGGGCTTCTGATGGAAGCTCTCTTTCAGGGGATGGCCCAGCGCTTTACCGACCCAGCCAGCACCAAAGTAGATATCGAGCGGGCGCGCAAGGAACTGGAAGCTGCAAAAGACGACAAACAAAAGACGTTGCTTCTGAGCTTCTTCACCGACCTTGAGAAGTATCTGAACAACCCGGACTTCAAGTTTCAGCCCAAGGGGGATGGCAACGCTCAGGGATTCATGAAGCCACAGATCAAGAAGATCGACATGCTGGCTGATGAGAGCGGCAAACCCCGTTCTGCGTATGAGATCACTTTCCCAGCCGCCCTGATCTGGGGCCTGTATGGCTGCGTGATGACCTTTGGCATTTCCCTCGTCACAGAACGGACGCATGGCACGCTGTTGCGCTTGCGAACGACGCCGCTTACCTGGACGGGCATTCTGGTGGGCAAAGGGTTGGCTTGCTTCATCGCCTGCTTTGCCATCACAGCATTGCTTCTGACCATCGGCGTGATCGGCTTTCACGTTCGGATCACTCAGCCGGTGGGTTTGCTGGCGGCGCTGACAGCGAGTTCGCTGGGGTTCACCGGTTTAATGCTGATGATTGCGACGCTGGGCAAGACTGAACGGGCCGTCGCCGGTGCAGCGTCGGGGATCTTCATGCCGCTGGCGATGCTGGGTGGTGGGATGATTCCGCTGTTCTTGATGCCAGGCTGGTTGCAGAGTGTGGCCAGCATCAGTCCGTTCAAGTGGGGTATCCTGGCCTTCGAGGGTGCGATCTGGCGCGGGTTCACTGCGGTTGATTATGTGCTTCCGTGCGCCATGCTGTTGCTCTTCGGTGTTGCCGGTTTCTGCGCTGGGTGCGTTTTTGTTGACTAAGTCGGAGGCGACGTAGGTATTTGGTTCTCCCCCTTTACAAGGAGGAGTTAGAAGCCTGTTGAATAACCATGGCAGGAGTCAACGGGTACTCCGTTGCCCCCTGCTGGGTCTCTAAGACCCTGGCAGTTTCGCAGGGGGCACGATGAGTACATCGTGACCCCTGCCACACCTACCAGTATTTCAACAGACTCTTAGAGGGGGCGTTCATGCGGCAAAAAGAACCCCACCCGACCTCCCCTTGGTAAGGGGAGGAGTAAGACATGTTACTTCAGCCCAAACAGCCGATCGTTCTTGGCTTCCTGATGGCACTTCATGCAGGAAGCGATGGTGCCAACGCTGGTCACCGTCTTCAAATCTTTGGCGACAGTGGCGTAGACCCAGCCTTGATCGGTGCCGGGGGTTTTCGGATCGACCTTGAACATGATGAAGAGGCCATGGCGTTCGCCGGCCTGGTAGTGTTGGCCGTTCTTCTCGGCGAAGGGCAGCACGATGTCGCCATGATCGTAGATATCGTTATGTATCTTGCCATCGGTGATCTTACCGCCGTCGATCTTCTTGATGCGAGGATCGTTTCGATCAATCTTGCCGGCAGCTTTCGTCCGCTCTTCCTGGCTGATCTTCACCGGCTCCCAGGCTTCCTTGACCACAACTTGGCCCACTTCGGAAGCAATGCGTTCCTTGCCGACCTGATCCTTTAGATAGGGAGGCAGATACGTTTGCCGGCGGGACATGGCGGTCCTGGGCGGCGTGGCATCCCAGTAGACTTTCTTCGCGAAGATGGTGTAGAGCTTCTGGCCATGGGTGGCTTCGTCATCACTGGCGCTGACATGGAGCGTCGGCGGCTTGGGGCGGGGCATATCGCAATCGGTGGGTGACCAGCGATACTGCCGATCAGCACGACCGTAGCTGGGATAGTTCTTGGCGATCTCCAGTACCTGGGCGTTCCAATCGTCGGAGGGGGATGTGCTTGAAGATGCTCCCAGAATCGTCAGCGAGGAACAGATGAGAAGCCAGTGCATGACGAACTCCTGAAGGGAAGCGGGGTATTGGTAAGACGAATGAGGGGGTAGATGGTTTGGCCTATTCTTAAGACCTTATCTTACTCGTTCCCAAGCTCCGCTTGGGAACGCACTGCAACTGAGGCTCTGCCTCAATGAATCTAACGGTGACAGGATACTTCTTCGGCTCTTCCAGCGAGGCGGAGCCTCGCATTCAGTGCGTTCCCAGGCGGAGCCTGGGAACGAGTTGCGAGTTGATTACGCCAGCACGCCCATGCGGCCGGCCTGGTAGTCTCTGATCGCCTGGCTGATCTCTTCCCGGGTGTTCATCACGAACGGGCCATGACCTACGATGGGTTCGTTGATCGGCTGGCCGGTGAGGATGAGGGCGCGGGAATCCATCTCACTCCTAATGGTGATGCGGTCGCCGGTACGATCAAACTGGGCGAGTTCGACAGGGATGAGGGGCTGATCATTGGCGATCAGCTTACCCTTATGGACGACGACCATGGCCGTGTAGCCTTCGGGGATGTCGAGATCGACGCTGCCACCGGCTTGGAGTTGCAAGTCCCACAGGTTGATCGGCGTGAAGGTGCTGGCTGGCCCTTGCACTCCCAGGAAGTGGCCGGCGATCACCCGCATCGTTCCCTTGTCATCGACCAGCGAGACTTTGGGAATCTGCGCATCGACGATGCCCTGATACTTGGGTGACGACATCTTCTCTTTGCTGGGCAGGTTCACCCAGAGCTGGATGACTTCGAACAAACCCCCTGCTTCCGTGAACTTGTCGCTGTGGAATTCCTCGTGAACGACGCCGGAAGCAGCGGTCATCCACTGCACATCGCCGGGACCGATGGTACCCTGGTTGCCTGCTGAATCGCGGTGGGAGACTTCACCGGAATAGACGATGGTGACGGTCTCAAACCCCCGGTGGGGATGCTCTTCGACGCCCCGCCGTTTGTCTGCTGGTGGGAACTGGGCTGGGCCGGCGTAATCGAGGAGCAGGAACGGATCGTTCCGTTCCGCCTGATGGTTGTACGAGATCAGGCTGCGGACAGGGAAGCCATCGCCGACCCAGTGGGGCGAAACATTACGGATGACGTTGAGCAGTTTCTTGTTGGTCATGGTCAAGACTCCTTGTGTACAGAACTACATCATTGTCGTCCGCAACTAGCTGTCGTCAATCCTGAACAGAAAGCTCGAAGACGGGACAGGTGTATCGAGAATCCAGTGCATCTTCACTCTTAGAAACACAGATTATGATTGTAAGCCCCTGATAAGGGGCGACCGGGTAGTAGCTGGCAGCGCAGCTGCCAGTTGAACGGAGATTTGAACGAAGAGCCCCGGAGGGGCGATTGGAACGTGTGTTCTGTCCCAATCGCCCCTCCGGGGCTCGGTTGTTTGCTCATTTCATACTGGCAGCTAGCCCAGCCAGCTACTACCCGGTCGCCCCTTATCAGGGGCTTCAATCCGTAGGTCCCTGTTTGTAAGTGTGACTAAACACCAGTAATTAGGAGCCAGTGAGACCGATTGAACCGTTGTCTCCAGCAAACCGTACTGATCATATCCCTGCTTGTCGATCGAACGTCAGCCGCCGACCACACTCGATACATTCTAGATCGGAGGAGAGATGACAGTTCCCGTTGCGCCCTACCGGTGCACCATGCTGATTGCAGCTTGGATAGCTCTCTTCATCCCCATTGCTGATATGCATGGGCAGACGGTAAACTCTGTTTCCGATGCGTACTCCTCGTCTGCCAGACTGGAGCAAAAGGACGAGAGCTCCAAAGCCCCGGGCAAAGTCGTGCCGGAACTCGGCAACAGTGCATTGATCGTCTTCCTGGACAAGAACAACCACTACTGGTTCGGCAGCGATGGCCAGGGACTCTATCGTTATGATGGCAAAGTTATCACCCATTTCACCACGAGTGACGGTTTATCCGACAATCGCATCCGGGCCATACAGCAGGACAAGTCAGGCAACCTGTTCATCACCACCGTGACGGGCATCAATAAGTTCGATGGAAAGACATTTACCACACTACAGGTAGCTGCAAACAACGATCCGGAAAAGGATTGGCGGTTGAACCCAGACGATCTGTGGTTCCAGAGCCTCTATGGCGTGCGAGGGCACAATGGCCCCTTTCGGTACGATGGCAAATCGCTCTACAAGCTGAAGTTCCCCAAGCATTATCTCGAAGACGAAAACTCTGCAAAGCATCCGAATGGTGTAGCCAGCCCTTACGATGTCTACTTCATTTACAAAGACCGCCGGGGCAGCCTCTGGCTGGGCACAGGAAGTTTAGGAGTGTGCCGCTACGATGGTAAGAATTTCCGACTGGTTGTACGAAGACCATCTGACCAATACGCCAAGCGGTGGTTCCTTCGGCATCCGCTCGATCATCGAAGATAAACACGGAAAGTTCTGGTTCTGCAAGACCCGGCATCGTTACGTTATTGATCCGAAGGGGGCACCCGAAAAGGGCAAAGGCTTGATCAACTACAATAAAGAAGCAGGGATGGGCGATGTCAAAGCTGCCGATGGCAATGATATTTATTACTTGTCGATCATCGAAGACAAGAAAGGCGACTTGTGGATGGCGACCTATCGCGACGGTGCCTGGCGGTATGATGGCAAAACTATGACCCACTATCCCATTCAAGATGGCGGAAAGGATATTAAGCTCTACTCCGTCTACCAGGATAACCAGGGCAATCTTTGGCTAGGCACCCATGATGGGGGAGCGTACCGGCTCAACGGGAAGACGTTTGAGAAGTTCAGGCCGTGACAGCACCGACGTTAGAAAATGTCATGTCTTAAGGCTGATTCATCACGTATCGAATAGGATAATGCAGCAGATTGAAGCTATGTTGCCTGCAATTTCCTCTCCTATATCCCGTGAGGTTGCCATGAAGAAGAGCTTGATCGTTTCCGTTGCTTTGCTCTTGGGGATCACAACCCTGATTGCCCAGGATTTCAAAATGCCGACTCCGGCGAAGGAGCACGAGTTCCTGAAGCAGTTCGTCGGCGAGTGGGAGACCGACATGGAAGCAGTGATGGCACCGGGGCAACCTCCGATGAAGTGCAAAGGCAGTATGAGCTCCAAGGCGGTCGGTGGATTCTGGGTGCTCAATGAAATCACAGGCGACATGATGGGCACCAAGACGCTCGGCTACCAGACGATTGGCTATGATCCTGGAATTAAGAAATACATCGGCACCTGGGTCGATTCCATGAACGATCACATGTGGAAGTATTCAGGCACCGTTGATTCCACCGGCAAGCACCTGACGCTGGAAGCGGACGGACCCAGCTTTACCGATCCCAAAAAGACCTGCAAGTTCAAGGATGCTTACGAGTTCAAGTCGAAGGATCACATCGTGGCGACTTCTTCGATGCAGGGCGATGACGGCAAGTGGACGGTCATCATGAGCGGGAACATGAAGCGGAAGAAGTAAATTACCTTCCATGAATAACATAAGTTGGGGTGTCATGATTATGACACCCTTCTGCGAAGGAGTTCCTTTTAGCTGAGTGCGTGTCTATTACCATAACCTCTACGGAACAATATTACTCCATAAGTCTGCCGGAGCCAATCGTGTCAAATGTGCAAGATTATCTGAAGCGATGACGAATGGGATGTTCAAATCCATTGCTTGCGACACCAGGATAACATCGCAATCAAGGGCATGGATTGATGCGGTCGGTAAGCCTGATTGGCGTAACTTGGCCCAAAGCTCGGCGGCTCGCCTCATCGCAGTAGTTGTCAGAGGCAGATATTCCAAATGAATGCCATACGCATCGAGATTGGCCAATGCCGAATGGCTTTGAATACGCATGAGCTCACGGCGTACCTCGTAGTCGGCAATTTCTGGAATAATCACTCGACGCTTTGCCGCGTGCAGCGATGAGAGCTATGCCCTGCATGCCAAGGGGATCGGAGATTGATTGGGGTTGGTCAATAGACCGAGCGGGCCGGCATCGAGGATCACCGCGGTACTCACGATACTTCACCCGCAGAATTGTCTCGGAAGAGTTTTCGTTCACCAGTAGCCTGACGATTGGCGTCTAGTGCCTCACATAAATCGTATCCGGCAGGCAAAGCAGGAGCTGTGGCCTGAACAGCAATGAGTTCGTCAAGTGAACGAACGGAGTTCACACGCTGTTGATACTCAATCTCGTTGATGCCCGCACCACGGTATGTCGTCACTGGTTTGTCGATGCCATAGATAATGTCCACCTGCGAACCTTCCGGCAGCGTCAGTGGCTGAAGAGGCCTAAAAACTCCACCAGCATAGATAGCCCGAATCGTCATTTGATTCTCCTATTCATTATTGTACCCATCCTACCGGCCAGATAAAGACGAACCTTACGGCCCAATCAAAGAAACAACACGAAGTGGGTGTCACTTCGTGCTGTTCGTTCTTGCGCATTGCAAAACAACTATTACGGATATAACCCGCGGGATATCCTTCTCTCTGGCCACCTTTTCTACGCCGAGGGTGAGGGCGGCGAGACGGTTGTTTTTGAAGCTGCGATCCTTGGCCAGCTTTCGGACTCGGCTGTAGGCGTCTTCCATCAGCCGCTGGAGCTTCTTCTGCACCTCAGCTTCATCCCAGAAGAGCTGCTGCAAGTCCTGCACCCATTCGAAGTAGCTGACGGTCACGCCGCCGGCATTGCAAAGAATATCGGGGATGGTGAAGATGCCTCGCTGTTCGAGGATGTCGTCAGCTTCAGGAGTCGTGGGGCCGTTCGCGCCTTCGGCGATGATCTTGCACTGAAGCCGAGCGGCGTTCTCGGCGGTGATGACCCGTTCGAGGGCGCACGGGGCGAGCACGGTGCATTTCAGTTCGAGCATCTTCTGGGGATCGATCCTGGTGGCCTTGGGGAAGTCGGGCAGACCAGTCGGGTTAGCTGCCACATGCTTGATAAGAGCTTCGATGTCGAGACCCTCTTCGTTCATGATGGCCCCGTAGCGATCAGAGACAGCAATCACCTTGACGCCGCGCTGCACCAGTTCATTGCTGGCGACCGAGCCGACGTTGCCGAACCCCTGGATGACCGCTGTGGCTGACTTGGGATCGATGCCATGTTCCTTGAGGGCGCACATAATCGTATAGACGACGCCGCGCCCGGTGGCTTCACGGCGACCGAGGCAGCCACCGATCTCGACAGGCTTGCCGGTGACGATCTCCGGGCAAGCGTGGCCGATGCTCATGGAGTAGGTATCCATGATCCAGGCCATGGTCTGCTCATCGGTGCCGACATCGGGAGCCATCACGTCGACACGAGGCCCGATCATGGGGAGGAGTTCTTCGGTGTAGCGTCGGGTGATGCGTTCGAGTTCACGAGTGGTGTATTTGACGGGGTCCACGGTGATGCCGCCCTTGCCGCCGCCGAAGGGGAGGTTCATCAGGCCGCACTTCCACGACATCCACATGGCCAAGGCGGCAACTTCACCGAGATCGACAGCGGGGTGGAAACGAAGACCACCCTTGGCCGGGCCGCTGGTGATGTGATGCTGCACCCGAAAGCCGTTGAAGACCTTGGTCTCTCCATTATCCATGCGAGCCGGGACGCTGACGATGAAGCAGCGCTTGGGCACGCACAATCGTTCCAGGACGCCCGGTTCCAAATCGCTCTGCTCAGCTACCTTCACCATCTGCTGGCGGGCCATGCGGAACACCGGGGAGGAGTCGAGCATCGGGTGCTCTTTGAATTGAATATTCTTGTGCTTGATAGGCCCAGGGGAGACAGCCACGATAATACTCCTGAACGAACCGATGGGAGAGGGAGAGAGGTTGCAATCAGGGATTAATGTAGCAGAGCGGCGGGGGGAGTGCCACTGGGGAAAGGGGGAGAAAAGAGAAGCTAGGAGCTAGGAGTTAGTAGCTGGGAGATAGGAGCCAGAAGTCAGAAGCCAGAATAAGAGAGAAGCAACCACTGAAAGAGATCATTCGGGTCATGACTGAATTGACTCGTTCGGGCGGTTAATACTTGATCGCTATTTCAGGTCACTATGTAATAGTGGACAGCGTGAAGTCATTTAGAACGATTGGCCATCCAGATGGATCGAATTGCACATGACACAGTACCCGATCAGTAAGGTTTGCCCTCAGTGTGGGTGGAAGCAATTCAGACGCAAGAAGCCTGAAGAGATCATTGCGTTCACCAGTGATCGACTTTGTTCGAAGTGTGAAACACGCTACACCCCGCCGACACCGAGATGGGCCGGCCTGGTTTTCGTAGTGAGCGGTTTGTTGTTAGCTTTGTTCTTTGGTTTTCTGCTGACTGTCTGTGTCGTCTTGTTCAGTGCAGCTACGTTTCCCATCACAGTACTAGTGGGATTCGGCTTCGTGGTGGGTGTCTGCGCCTTCTGTCATGGAATAAAGGCCTTGATGAAGTAGCACATCCTGACTCGCTTGCACGCCAGGCAGGGGGCAGTTGAGTACAACTGACCCCTGCCACGGCTCATGAGTTAGTTGAACGAACTGGTTAGCGGGCTGATCATTTCACTTAACGACTGATGCGTGAAGTGTCTTTCGCCGCGTCCAGCAGGGTAGTCAACTCGATAAAGGTGAGATCATCCCCCAGGACGTTGATGCTTAACTGGGCTTTGCTGTGATCATATTCAAGCTCGACTTTGGGCTTCTTCTTGTTCAGAAGCTGGGCTACACCAAGAACCTTGTTCAGGGGAAAATCCTCGCTGACTCTGATAGTGAGCCGGGTACCATTCGGCTTGGCGGCACCAGGGTTAGCGTAAACAGGTTGGAGCCCAATGGCGTGAGGCGGCTTGATCGTATCGCTCTTCTTTGCCTGATCGAGGTCCTTGATGATCTCCGCACAGTGTTTCACTTCCTCCGCCGTGCCTTGAATGATGATCGAATTGGTTTTCGCATCGGAGGCGAACTTCAACTTATTCTGATAGAGTTGTCTTAGGATGGGTACGACAACGGCAGAGTCGACATGGGCCAGTGGAAAGACCTGGCTTTCCGCCATGACAGGCTTACTCGTCGCCTCCGTGGCGGGAAGCTGGCCGTGGATTTTGTCAACTCTCACTTCCATCTTGCCCGTGCGTCCGAACGGTTCCCAGGGCAGTTCCATCGTTTCAGTGAGCTTGCCTGTGTGAACGATGGTTTCCATGTGCGTTTCGGTGATGAACGTCTCGGGCTTCTTCTCTCGAACCTTCGACTGCTGGGCCTTGATTTGCAGGATCACTTCATTGTCTGGTTGGGGCTGCACTTCCACCTCGGCGATGAAACCGGTGATCCACCAATCGGGGGTGACTTTGCTGGACTTCATCGCTTCCGCTTGACCAGTTTGAATCGAAGCCTTCTGGTGAGCATGCACGATGAGCCTGGGGCTGGTAACGACATCGAACTGCTTCGTTTCAGGATTCATCACAGAAAGGGTGAGATGCACCAGGTACTGGGGTTTGTTGTCTTTGGCCGGGGCAACCGGACTGCCGACCACGGGCGGTAGGGCAGGGGCGCTGATGACTTTCTCCTGGGCGGTGCTGGAGGAAGCCAGCCAGCCGACCGAGAGGAGAAGAGCCAGGAGACCGACGCCGGAGACGAGTTTGAGCTGATTCCACATCATAGCGGTAGCAGTTCCTTTCACGAGAGTGACAACATTGTGACACACCAGGCCGGGCACGAGCGATTCAGCGGCAATCCATGCCGTCGCAGCCCGTGCCGTGGCGCCGATCCAGAGGGCAGGCACCTGAGCAGTCGCCTGCTCGGCGATCATCAAAGCCAATACTGAAGCAGAGAGGGCGATGCCCCTGCGGGCCAGTCGCTCGGCGAGAAGTTCTCTGCCTCGCTTCAATCTTCCAGACAGGGTGCCGACCGGGAGCTGTAGTTGCCGAGCGACCTGGCGGAAGGTGCCGCCCTGCAAGTCGCAAAGAGTTACCAGCAGCCGATAGGGTCGGGGAAGGCGTTGCAGTTCCTGATCGAGGATCGAACGAAGATCGGCAGTGGGTTGCGAGTCGTTTTGTCCTTCGGTTCGATTCTGTGCTGCCAGCCGTTCGTGCCGTTGCCGACGGCGGAGCATGGTTCGAGACTTGAGGGCAACCCTGCAGGCGACGCCATGCAGCCAGGGGCCGACCGCGTCGCCGGGGATGATGCGTGCCGCTTTCTGGGCAAGCAGAAGGAAGGTCGCCTGGAAGGCATCTTCGGCATCGTGCATGGTGCCGATGATTCGCCGGCAGACGCCGAGCACCATCGGGCCATGGCGCGTGACGATGGCGGCGAAGGCGGTCTCGTCTCGATGTTCGAGGAAGCGTTCCATCAGCTGCCGATCGGTGCGGAGCGGCACCTCGCCCGGCGGCAATCGGGAAAGCAGCGTTGCATAGCTCGCTGTTGGCATGTTTGCTCCATCAAGCCTGTCTGGCAGGCGGGTGACATCCTTGTCTATGATGTATTGCCCGGCGGAGGGACGGCGCGGGGGACTTAGAAGAATATCAGCGCCAATGAAGTACATGCAACCTCACCTTCATGCTGAATGACATAGTCTTTTGAAGAACTCCATGTTCGACATTTTTTTGTTTGCTCTGCGATTTCAGATGAGTTACTTTCACGGCTCGTGAATCATTCCACGTCGAGGCAGCATGTCAAACTTTCCACCCGACTCATCTGAACCGAGCAGCCTGGGGTCGCTGCATGAACAGGCCGTTCCATCGCTGGGGAGTTTGAAGGAAAAGGCGCGAGGGAGCAACCTTCGGGGGGCACGTCTGGCGTTAGGATTGGCTACTGTTCTAGTCTTCATTCAAGCTGCTGTGGAATATTACACAGCCGAAGCACAACTCGACGCCGTGTTTGACCGGGAAATCAAGAAGATGGGTCCTGGCGTTATCGTGAACCAGACGAAATTGAAGGAGGCTAAAGCCAAAGCCATGAGAGTGGTAGAGCTCATTTGCCTGGGCGTCGCCGGCTTGGGAGTGGTGTTCCTCCTATTGACCCTGCTGGTGTATCGGTTCCCTCTCTTCTGTACGGTGGGAGGTTTGATTCTCTACATTGGATTCTCTCTGACCCTCGCCTATTTCCTGGTACAAGGCAACGAGGGTCTCGATATTTTATCGGCGTTATGGAAAGGGATTCTGTGGAAGATCATCATTACCATCGGCCTGCTGAAAGGCATCCAGGCTGCCTTGGCTTACCAGCGAGAACGAGCTGAATTGGCCAGGTTACAGGCAGGCGATCCCGAAGTGTTGCCGCTGGCATGAGTACAGCCCGGAAGGAACAGGATGAACCCTTGATGGAACCGCCTGGCGAGCCGCAAGAGTGCGCCAACCCAGGTGCTTCACCAGAAGCCGGCATCCCTGCAACGGATCCGCTTCCCTCGATGATCGTTTGCTGGCGCTGCGGGTTATCACCGGAATCTCAGGTACGATGCATTCATTGTGAAGCGGTACTTGAAGCTGGCGGCAAGAAGAAGAACAGCGGTTCGGCTTCTCAGGATCGATCGCCTTCCGTCCTGCGTTTGATACTAGCCTACTTTATCATGCTGTGTGTCTCGCTCGGCTGGTCCATGTTCATTCATTCCAGCCGCAATATCTCAGACTCGCAGCACGACGCAGGCATCATCATTGTGGAATGCCTCGATCTATTGATCACACTCTCTCTGTTCATCTTCCTGGGACGGATAAGACTGCCTTCGCCCGGTGAAAGAATTCGGGTTCTCTGCTGGTTTATCGCGCCCTGTGTCTCTTTGGTCTTGTACCTTCTAACACACTGGTATGTCGAATCGATCCGACGCTATGTCAATCTGGACTGGCTCCGCCGAGAATCGAACATGCACTTCACCCTGTTTTACGTGATCATTGTGGCAGTGCAGCCAGCGATCGTGGAGGAATTGTTCTTTCGATACTTCGCCTACGGTACGCTGCGAAAGCTAACCAACGTGCATGCAGCCGTGGTGCTGAGCGCCTTGATGTTCGCCCTGGCTCACCTTTACAACCCACTCGGCATGCCAATGCTCTTCGTCATGGGAATAGTACTAGGTTATGCGCGAGCAGGGAGCGGCGGGGTACTGCTGCCCATGCTCATGCACTTTGCCCATAACTTTACTGTTCTCTATCTGGGAAGCCAGCGATGATTGGAACGCACTTGAAGGCAAAGCCTACTTTGGGACTCCCCGCCATCGTATGCGCCAGCACGGCAGCAGCTCTTTTGTTAATGAGTCTGTTCTACATCAACGATGGAATAGCCTGGCACCTGGTACTCGCCGCGGTCTGGCCGATATGTCTGGCAGTTTCGTTCTGGCGAAATCGAGAGAAACTTTTCCTGGCTGAACTGGCCGAAGACGGCATCCTGACCAATGTGCCTGACCACGAACACGTGCCATATTCCACCATCATGGCTGTGCAGGCGGAAGAACCCCACCAGCGGTACTATCCTCTTCATGTACATTACAGCAGAGGGAAATTATCGATACCGGCCCGTGTCGGAGTTCCCAGTATCGAGTTGCAACGCTTTCTTACCCAGTGGATTCCTCAGAACAAATTCCAGGCAGTCACCGGCGAGCTACAGGCCATCTGCCAGAAACAAATCGACAAGTTCGGAGCGGATAAGGTTTTTGTTTACACGCCGAGGCTCGATGCCATCAAAGGGTTTCGCGGCAGGGGGGGCTGGGCCTTTTCCATAGCGACGGTGTTTACGGGGCTGTTCTGGATCATCGGCGGTCCGGTCGCTTCCATCAATCAGCGACATTTTGATGGAGCCAACTGGGCAGTGGCCGGTGTGATTTTCGCCCTGCTTGGCACAGTCCTGGGGTTGTTCTACTCCAGCCGGCGCTGGCTCAGCGGCGGTCTGCCTAAATGGAAGAACTCCGGCGTCGTGATTTCTCCAATAGGATTGGCCATCATTCAAGACAAGTTGCGAGGGGAAATGAAATGGAATGAACTTAAACGACTGGTGTTCCCGGTGAAGCGAACCAGCCTGGATACCTCCAATTCCACCCGCATCGGCAGCATCAGGCTCGACTTCGGCGGAGGCAGTGTTGACATCTTTGATATCTACTGCCATCCGCTCGATGTGGTGCATGAACGAATCAAGGGGTATTGGCAGGGGTGATGGTACATGCGGAGCCGTAACGATGACTACCGCTCTGGATGATATGTTGAAACGCTTGCCCAAAGCACGACGAGAGAATATACGTCGGCGAACACGAGAATTGTTGACAGAATACTCTTCGCTTCAAGAACTGCGCATGGCTCGGGCAGGAAGAACTTCGGGGCATTTAGCCAGGGACTTGTCTTGCAAAAAAGGTAACTGCAAGAAATAATGGATAGGGGAGGGAAAAGACTGTGTCCATGACATTGACAAAACAAAAGCCGAATGCTCCGGTACCCTGGCTGGAGAATGGAGATCATTTGTCTCGTCGAGAGTTTGAACGACTCTATGAGCAGACTACCGACCAAACAAAAGCTGAGTTAATTCAAGGAATAGTTTATATGGCCTCTCCGGTACGCATTGACTTGCATGCTGAACAAGACAATCGAATAAATACCTGGATCGGCAACTATTCGATGTTTACTCCAGGGGTAAAAGCAGCGACCAACGGCAGCTTCCGTATTGATGATTGGAATGAACCTCAACCCGACGCAGTCTTGTTTCTCCCCAAAAAGTCAGGGGGGCATGCAGAAGTCGACGAAGAAGGCTTCCTAACAGGAATTCCTGAATTGATCATCGAGGTGTCCAACAGCAGTAAGAGCATCGATCTCAACGCCAAGAAAAAAGTCTATCGAGAACATGGCGTCAAAGAGTACATCGTTTGGAGAGTGCTGGATGATATGATCGAATGGTTTGTTCACCAAAATGACTCTTATCATCCTCTTGAAGCAGACGCTGAAGGCGTTCTTCGCAGCCAGGCCTTTCCCGGCCTTTGGCTGAACGTGCCCGCTATGCTTCGGGGCGATCTGCTGGAAGTCTTTGCGACCTTACAAAAAGGATGTGCAACGCCGGAACATCGGAAGTACGTTGAAGCCATTGGTCGAACCCAGCCAACTTAACTCAATGTCACCCCTCTGTCATAAATAAATCGCTTTCCTGAGCGAGCAAAACCACGCTGTCCATGTCAAGCATAAAGCGGGGCATGAGGCAAAATGGTGTCAAATCGGCAGTTTAATATGCTCATATCCTGACCATCCGATAAGTTGGGTAGTATTCCCTGCGTCAAAGAGGCAGACGGCTTGAACAGCGACAAAAACATCAAGCCGCACCCTCCAGACGGACGTATGATGTGTTTAGACGGTGACCCGCGGACCACTAACACGCGGCGGGCTAGATTAACTGAAAGGCCCGAATCATGAGCATGCCCAAAGGTAAGAAACCGACACGATCCGCTAAGAGCCGTAAGGCTCCTTCCCCCTTGTTCCTGCTGAGCCAGGCGGAAACGATGCTTCCGCTGGTGACTCATATCGCTGAAGACATCCAAGCCCGCTGGCAACGGCTGCTGGAACTGGAAAAAGAACAGATCGATCTCGAACGCCGCAAGCGCGACCTGAGCTGGCCTGAACGATCCCGCCGATACCAGGTCAGCGATGAGATCACCACCGAGCAAGGCAAACTTCGCGATTCCGTCCTGGAACTCGAAGACCTGAACGTGATCCTCGTCGATCCCATCGTGGGTGAGACTGCTTTCCCGACACAGGTGCAGGGCCGCAAGGCATACTTCGTCTGGCGTGTGGGCGCGGAGAACGTCAAGTGGTGGTGCTTCGCCAACGAACCGCAGCGCCGGGTGATCCCCGAAAGCTGGCGCAAGGTTGCACCGAGTTTGGAGAAGCCCGAAGTGGAACAGACGGTGTAACGAAAGAGTGTAATTCATCAACAAGAGCCTACGGTTAAACCCGTAGGCTCTTTTGCTATACTTCACCTTACCAGCCCGACGCGCTAGCGAGGGTGGACCTTGCGATTGCACGCGCTCCCTCGCTAGCGCGTCGGGCTGGTATATCCACTCAGGATTTTTGCATGCCCCGCATCCGTCAGCTTGATGCTAACCTCGTCAATCAGATCGCCGCCGGCGAGGTGATTGAACGACCGGGCAGTGCGCTGAAGGAGATGCTGGAAAACGCCATTGATGCCGGGGCGACGCAGATTGATGTCGAGGTGGAGCAGGGGGGCGTCGAACTGATTCGGGTCGTCGATGATGGCTGCGGCATGGTGCCCGACGATCTGCCGCTGGCTCTGTCGAGCCATGCCACCAGCAAAGTAAGCTCAGCTGATGATCTGGAGAAGATTCAAACGCTCGGCTTCAGAGGAGAGGCTCTTGCTTCCATCGGCTCTGTGGCCCAGGTGTTGGTGCAAAGCCGATCTCGTGACCTGGAACAGGGCAGCAACTCGCCTGCGACGGCGGCAAGTTCAGCTCCATCGACGTATGGAACGGTCGGCCTGGCACCCGCATCGAAGTGCGACATCTGTTCTACAACCTGCCTGCCCGACGGAAATTCCTCAAGACCATCCCAACCGAAATGGGGCACCTCAGCGAAGCGGTCATTCGGCTGGCCCTGGGCTTCCCGCACGTCGGCATCACGCTCAAGCATAATGATCGGGACGTGTTCGATGTCCCCACCACCAGCCCGCTCACGGAACGCATCACCCGGTTCTTCGGCGAAGAGGTGGGCAACAAGCTCATCCCCATCGAAGCGGAGCAGGGGCCGATCAAGCTCACGGGCTATATCGCTGATCCGTCAGTGAATCGGGGCAACAACCGGCTGCAATACTTCTTCGTCAATGGCCGCTGCATTCGTGATCGTACTCTACAGCACGCATTGCAGGATGGCATGCATGGCCTCTTGATGGTGGGCCGGTTTGGCATCGGCTTCCTCTATCTGGAGATGCCTCCCGACCTGGTCGATGTGAACGTGCATCCGAGCAAGGCCGAGGTGCGTTTCCGAGACAGCCAGACGTTGCATCATCTGGTGCGGGCTGCGGTGCGCAAGGCGCTACATGGCTTGCCGATGCACAACACGTTGCAGGCTCCGCCGGCACAGAATGGGAGTGCGGGGGCGTGGAGGCTGCAATCGTCGCCGCCTCCGATGAGGCCCTTGTTTCCCGAACCGGCACGGCCTGTGGTGGGACGAGCCGCGTTGCCTGAGTTGCCGCCCCCAGTTCGGCCTGGTGATGGGCGGGCCAGTGAAGGGCCGTTGCCGATCATCAGCACGCCAGCTTCTGCGCCGAACAGTGCAAGAGATCCCCGAACCTTACGTCCCCACTTACGATGGCCCCCGGGCGCTACAGTTCCACAACAGTTATCTCGTCGTTCTCGAAGGCGAGGGGATGCTGGTGATTGATCAGCATGCGCTGCACGAACGCATTCTGTATGAACAACTGAAAGAGCGACTGCGAGCCGGGCAACTGGAGATTCAGCGGCTGCTGGTGCCGGAACCGGTCGATCTGCCCGCTGAGCAGCACGCCCTGGCCCTGGCTCATCAGGAACAGTTCCGCCAGATCGGGCTGGAGCTGCAACCCTTTGGCGGCACGACGCTGCTGGTGAGCAGTTACCCGGCCATCCTCAAGAACGCCAAGCCTGCCCAACTGGTGCGCACTGCTCTCGATCATCTAGTGACAGCCGGGGAAGCTCCGAGTGTGGAACTGCTGCTCGATCGACTGCTCTGTACGATGGCGTGTCACGCCGCTGTCAAAGCGGGGGACAAACTCACCCCCGCCGAGATGGATGCGCCGTTAGCCCAGCGCCATCTCTGCACCGATTCGCACCACTGCCCCCACGGCCGCCCGACCTCGCTCTACTTCAGCAAGGCGGAGTTGGATAAGCAGTTTGAGAGGGTGTAGGGGGGGCTCACCTCATTTATTGTCGAAGACATCCAAAGACAGGAAGTAGTCCTCGACCTGCGTATCTGGTACACTCCAGTCACCTTATTGATTGGGAAACCCATGCTCCGTCTCACTGGGTGGTTCCTCATCCGTTGCCGCTGGCCACTTATCGTTGCACTCGCCACGATGGTGTTTCTGTTTTTTTCACTACAGCCACGACCACTGGCAGAGTATCGGCTGCAAAATAAAGAGTTGCTTCGTTTCACCAATGGTGCTGATTTCCAGATTTCCCCTTCGGGAATGTACGTATTGATCTTCAATTACAACAGTACCCTACATCTCTATCGACTGAACAACATGGAGTTCATCTTCAAGCATAGATGCATCGATAAGACAGTTTGCGGGTTCGATGCTGACGATGGCCTGGCGTTCGCTTCGTATGGATCATTTGGTAAGGACGAAGATGATTCCATAGTGGAATGCTGGCATTGGCAGCCTGACCAATCCTCACCGCAGAAGTTAGGATTGTGCAAAGCGTTTCCAACCGGGCTTCGCCATTCCGGTTCCTGGCATGGAGATCGATTCAATCGAATGGCAGGTTTCGACGGCCAAACGCTCAACTGCCTGCTTTCTCCTGACACGAAGACCTGGCTTCTCCCCAGCCATAACGAGAAAACCTTCCATTTCGATCTCGTCGATTCAAGCAGCGGTCAGGTACGGGCTCGCCTGGAAAGACCCGACATCAGCACGGGAACTTCGCACACCAATGGTATTCAGTTTGCTTTCAGTGCCAACAGCAACAAGCTACTCGCTCAAACAGATTTGCGCGATCCGGAACAATATCCGGAGAAAAAGCATACCCTGGAATGCTTCGATACACAGACAGGAAAACAGCTCCCCATTGGCAAGCTGCCTGAGGACGCAAAACTTGGCCGTCTGTGTCAGTGGGATAACGACAGACTGGTGGGTCTAGACGTCAACAAGAACATGTTGACCATGCAGTGGCTTACCAAAGACAAGGGGTATCGACTTTCTCCGCTCCCCGAAACCATGCCCTCCTCATCAGAAACTAGTTGGGGCAGCAACGCAGATTTCCTCTGGGAAGCTCATATCGAATCGCTTTCCTTTCGTGTCCAAGCTGAAAAAGACAAAGTCGTCTACTGTTGGGAGCATGTGCTCTATCCCAAACGTGGCGGGTTGGGTGGACTCCCACCTTATCTCCATGGCTACCACTACGCTGCTCGTGATTTGAAAACCGGCTATCTGCTTCACACCGAAATGTTAATTCATCCTCAGAAAAAAGAAGATGACATGATGCCAACAGGCTGGAGCCTGTTGGCATTCTCCCTGATCACGTCTTGCTGTTTAGACAACCCTACGTGGAACTCCAGCCCTGGCAGGAAAAACTCGAATCTTGGCGCGATCAGTATGTAAACTGGCTGCCCAAGTTTTTTCGAAGAGATGCTACTCGATTACAATTGATTGAAGCGACGACCGGCCAAAGGCTTGACAACGTGACCTTTCCTCTCGGACGTAACGCTGTATTCCATCACAAACAGCAAAATGCCCTCTATATTTCAGGGCACAATGACGGCGAATATTTCCTTCTTCAGAAATTTGCCTACCCTCTTCACAAACCCTGGTATTTGATCCTCAGCTGGACTCTTGCCGTCTTCATTATTCTCCTCAGCCTTCAAGGGTTGCTCTACCTCATTCGTAATCGCCGAGGTGGTTTCCTTCTACGTGGGAAGGAGACGAACTAGTTTGGTTCTCTCAAGGGAACTCTCCTTTGTTGGTTTTGTGATGGGCCAATTGATTGACAGTAGTTTCGTTTTCAATCTGAAGGTCGATTAAGAAACCCCCTCACCCCCGACCCCTCTCCCTCCGGGGGAGAGGGGAGCATGCAATGGCATCTCACTGGCTGAGTAATTTACCTTCCCTGCTTTGTTTTCCATCACGGTTCAATCTGAAGGTCGATTAACAAACCCCTCACCCCCGGCCCCTCTCCCCGAGAGGGAGAGGGGAGCATGGACGGCCTCTCTCCATGTAGAGAGGGAGAGGGGTGAAGGCTAAATGTTATTCCCATGAAATAATATCGGGCTTGCTTCGGTATAGTTCTGCGAAGGATGTGTGTGGGCCACTGCTGAGACGGGTGGGGAGGGGGAAGTTGTTGATAGTGCTGCCGGGGGTGTTGCGAGATCACCTCTGTCACTATCCCTTTCCCCGACCCTCTCTTCGGTAGTGGGGCAATTGCTCCTTCCCTTGATCTCCTCCCCTTACTAAGGGCAGGTGGGGTGGGTTCAGGTCTGCGGAGATATTACCCCCTCCAACTCCCCCTTAGAAAGGGGGAGAGAAGATAGGGAGAGAGAGAGAATGAACAGAACCCTTTCCCCCAGTTCTTGCTGGCATCCCTCTACATCGTTATTACAATGAGTTTTCATTTAATCCTCTTGTTGTGTTCTTTCCCCTCCTTTCCTGAGCGGTCGCATGCCTGACATCGCAGAACTGAACAAACTCGCCCAGCACATCGGCACGTTCTTCCTTGGCAAAACAGATTCGGTGCGGCTCGCCCTGGTGAGCATCCTGGCGGAGGGGCATCTCCTCGTCGAGGATGTGCCCGGCATCGGCAAGACGCTGCTGGCCCGAGTGCTGGCCAAGAGCCTGCGCTGCAGCTTCCACCGGGTGCAGTTCACGCCTGATCTGTTGCCGACCGATCTCACCGGGGCGGGCGTGTTTCGCCAGGCGACCGGTGAGTTTGAGTTTCGGCCTGGGCCGATCTTCGCCAACATCGTGCTGGCGGATGAAATCAACCGGGCTACCCCTCGTACACAGAGTGCGCTGCTGGAAGCGATGGGTGAAGGAGCGGTCAGCGTCGATGGCGAGACCCGGCAGCTCGATCTGCCCTTCATCGTGATCGCTACGCAGAACCCTTACGAGTTCGAGGGCACCTATGCCTTGCCGGAGAACCAGTTGGATCGGTTCGCGGTCCGCATTCGGCTCGGCTATCCGCCACGTGAAGTGGAGCGGGCGATTCTGACGCAGCACCGCCAGGGCGACCCGGCTGATCGGGTGCTGCCCATTCTGGAAAAGTCGGACGTGGTCAAGCTGCAACAGCAGGTGCGGCACGTGAAGGTCGATGATTCCATCGCTGACTATCTGCTTTCGATCGCTGAGGCAACTCGAAGCAGGGATGATATTCATCTGGGGGTAAGTACACGCGGGGCGCTGACGCACTACCGCATTGCCCAGGCCAGCGCCTTGATGGCGGGTCGCGACTTTGTCACTCCTGATGATGTGAAGCACACAGCGGTCAGCGTGCTGGGGCACCGCATTGTGCCGAAGATGGCTTCGTCGGGGCTGGTCGATGCCGGGGACGAGGCGATCTTGACCATTTTGAAGACGATTCCTGTTCCGACGTAGTGCGGGAGTCAGAAGCCAGAAGTGATTTGAAAAACCTGATAGATGTGGCAGGGGTCACAATGTACTCATCGTGCCCCCTGCGAAATAGCGAAAACTATGCACATTCAGCAGGGGGCAGCGGAGTACCGCTGACCCCTGCCACAGTTAATAATCACAGGGCACCTGATGCGGGGGAGCCCGCAGGAGCCAGGAGAAATGCCAAGAGCCATGAACGAACCGCAGAACAGTGCGACCGCGAAGATGCGGAGTTGGTGGCTGCGACTAGCGTGGGGGCCGACTTTGGTAGGCCTTCTGTGGATCGCCTTTGCGGTGATGCTGATCGTTCAGGGTATTGTGCGCGGCTTTAACCTGGTGACGTTCCTCGCGTCATTCCTTGCCGCCATGTGGGTTCTGAATCTGGTGGTGACGCTGCTGAGCTGGCCAAGGCTCGGGAAACTGCACATCCGGCGAAGGCTGCTGGGGACCGTGCATGCCGGGCAAGCCCGGTGATGCAGAGCATCGAAGTGGAAAACGAGGGGACTGCCGCCATTACCGGGGTGCGCATTAAGGAACAGGGAAATCAGTCCCGGCATAACATTGGCTTGAATCATCTACCCGGGTTGGGGCATGTGGAGTTCCGTCAACAGACCATCGCCGGCGTTCGCGGCCCGTTCGCCTGGAAGCCCCTGACCGCTTCGACGGGAAATCCCTTCGGTCTTTTCCGGATGAGACGGGATTGTCGCAGTGAAGAGGTGGAATCGCTGGTGTTGCCGATGCTGGGCGACGTGGATCAGCAGCAGTTTCAGCGCTGGCTGAAAAGCAGCCGGCGTGCCAGCAACCTGCAGACCAGGGTGCGGGCGAGGCGGACGGTGACGCCAGCCGATTTTTATGGCATCCGGTCGTACCGGTCCGGGGACAGTGCCCGGTGGATCCATTGGCGGACGACGGCCCGGGTCGGTTCCCCGATGGTGCGCGAGTTCGAGGAGCCGCCGCAGAATCACCTTACAGTAGTGCTGGATGCGTCGCTTCCCGATACGGAGGAACATCTCCAGGCTGGCTGGCAGGCGCAGCGGAAGAAAAACCTCAAGGATGTCAAGAAGCAGTACGAACGCTATGCTCCTCCGACGAAAGACGAGCTGGCTTTTCGCCTGTCACAACTGCGGCAGAGCGAGGTGCCGTTTGCGGAGCCGTTGCACCTGGTGGAGCAATCAGTCAGCCTGGCTTGTTCATTGGCGTCTCTGTGGACCAGGCGTCTGGGTTCGACGGTGACGGTAGTCGTGCTTGATGGGCGCAGCGATTTGCCGTCCCGCCTGGACAGCGGCCCGAGCCTTCGCCAACTGGTGCCGCTGATGGAACGGCTGGCGCTGGTGCAGGCCACCCCGAAACACGATCTGCCTCGCATTCAGCGCGAGCTGGAACAACGAGCGCTGCCTCCGGGGCCGGTGATGCTCATCACCCCCGGCGGAAATTCTGAGGCGAGCCTGATGCTTCGTGGGCTGCTGCGTCAGACGCAGGTGTTGGATATGTCGAAGAGTCATCAGATACGCCGCTTCTTTCAGAGCAGGGCGGAAGCGGAGCTGCGGGGGATGGAAGAGGGTATGGTTTGATTGTCGCTCTTCAGAATCCCACACAACTATTGCCAACCCTTGCCAACCATGGTAAGCTGGTGTTCATGAAAATCGAAACCATGAACATCTCGCTACCTACCCCTCTCAAAGCCTATGTCCAACAGCGCGTCAAGCGTGATGGTTACGGCAACATCAGCGAATACATGCGCGAGTTGATTCGGGACGATCAGAAGAAGAAGGCGAAGGAGAAGCTGGACAGCTTGCTGTTGGAGGGGATGGAAGGGCCGACGTCGCCCATGACGAAAGCAGATTGGGCGGAGTTGCATCAGCGAGTCAAAGATCGACATGCCAGCCGAATCAAGAGGAGTAAATCAACGAAGAAGTAATCGCTTGTCGATCCTGAAAGGATTACCTGTAACAGCCCTGGACTTCAGTCCAGGGAAATGATGCTCTATTAGTGATTGGTCCTGTAAGGACTACCTAAGCCACGAGTGTAGGTAATCCCTTCAGGATCAAACCAGGTCAACTTTGATTCCCTGGGACTAAAGTCCCAGGCTATTACAGGTCGTCCCTTCAGGACAAAACCAGACAGCAACCTATCCAGCCCCCGGTCGTCGCTTCGGCATGTAGCCGGCGTCTTCGTACTCTTTGATCTTGCGATAGAGGGTGCGTTCGCCGATTTGGAGCATCTCGGCCGCTTCTTCGCGGTTGCCGTTGGCCATCTCCAGCGCCTGCAGGATGTAGTAGCGTTCCACTTCGCCGAGCGATTTGCCGACCAGCGAGGTATCGCCCATGGGCAGGGCGACGGCGTCCTGGGCTTTGCCTAGCCCTTCATTCTCGGGCAGGTCATCCACGCCGAGGATGCCATCCCGATCGACGGCGACCATGCTTTCAATGACGTGCCGAAGTTCACGGACGTTACCGGGCCAATCGTAGGCGGCGAACATCCTTCGCACCTCGGCGGCGATGGTCTTCACATCCCGGCCATAGCGGTTGGCGAACTCCTTCATGAAGTGCTGGGCCAGCAGGGGGATGTCTTCCCGGCGTTCCCGCAGAGGAGGCAGCTTGATGGTGACCACTTTCAGGCGGTAATACAAATCTTGCCGGAAGGTGCCCTTGGCGACCGCCTGCTCGAGATCACGGTGGGTAGCTGAGATGACACGCACATTGACCTTGATCGGCTCGTTGCCGCCGACACGATAGACCTGACCGTCCTCGAGTACCCGCAAGAGCTTTTGTTGCAGAGCGATGGGCATATCGCCCAGTTCATCGAGGAAGAGCGTGCCGCCGTTGGCGTACTCGAACTTGCCCTTGCGCTGGCGGTCGGCACCGGTGTAGGCGCCGGGCTCGTGGCCGAAGAGTTCATCTTCGAGGAGGTTCTCGTTGAGAGCGGTACAGTTGAGCGGCACGAAGGGCTTGTTCTTACGCGGACTGTTGAAGTGGAGCGCCTTGGCTGCCAGTTCCTTGCCGGTGCCGGTCTCGCCCTGAATAAGAACTCTGCTATCGGTCGGGGCCAGTTGCTTGAGCCGATCGAGCACGGCGTGCATGAGCGGGCTGGAACCGATGACCCCTTCGAAGCCGAAGCGTTCATCGAGCTGGCGCTGGAGTTCTTTATTGGTCTGGGTCAGACGATGCCGCTGAGTGTACTTTTCCACCACGGCACGGAGTTCGTTGATATCGACAGGTTTGGTGAGGTAGGTAGCGGCTCCGCCCTGCATGGCGGCGACAGCGGTCTTGATGTCGCCATGCCCGGTGACCAGCACGACCTCCGCTTCGGGCAGTTCCATCTTGGCTTTACGCAGGATGGCCAGGCCATCAACGCCTTCCATGCGAAGGTCGGTGATGACAATGTCGAAGTCTTCATTCTCGATCTTCTGCAAGCCTTCCTGGCCGCTGGTGGCGATGGTGCAATCGTAGCCGATGCGCGACAGGCTTTCGGCGACCGCCTGGGCGTGCATTTCCTGATCATCGACAACGAGGACACGAATCTTATCGCCGCTCATGGGTACCTGATTTCAGACGGAGAGTCGCACCAGCTGAATAACTGTGGCAGGGGTCAGCGGTACGCCGCTGCCCCCTGCTGAATGTCCAATACCCGGCTGGTTCGCAGGGGGCACGCTGAGTACAGCGTGCCCCCTGCCACAGCTTCGTGTTATTCAACAGGCTTCTAGAGAATATGGTACGGGACTACCGCACGGTAGGTAGTGGGTCGGTTTGCTCCTCCCCTTACCAAGGGGAGGTTGGGTGGGGTTATAACTACGAGGAATTTACCCCCTCCAACTCCCCCTTGGAAAGGGGGAGAGAATGGACTGACCCACTTCCGAACGGGAGGGCTAGCGTTTCGTAAAAAAACCCGATTCGACTTGCACGGTGCTGGGGCCATCGGTTGAGGAAATGTTCGAATCGGTAGATGGCTCCGGGTGGTCGGCTGCATCACCGTCGTATTCGAGGATGACTCTCTGAGAATAGGCTTCTTCGACCTTCTCGCGCTGGCGGATGAAAGCCGCCGCCGCTTCGGGATCGAACTGCTTGCCGGCCTTGGAACGGATTTCATCGAAGGCGCCTGGAGCGACAGACCGCTGCGATAGGGTCGATCGGTCGTCATGGCATCGAAGGCATCAGCGACGGCGACGATGCGGGCCAAGAGGGGAATCTGGTTGCCGATCAGGCCATCAGGGTATCCGCCGCCGTCCCATTGTTCATGATGGCTGCGGACGATGGGGATAGCGGGCGAGAGTTCGGGGATGGCCATCAGAATCGACGCGCCTTTAGTCGTATGCGACTTCATGATCTCGTACTCTTCCCCAGTCAGCTTGGTGCGCTTGCGGAGAATGGCGTCGTCGATGCCGATCTTGCCGATGTCGTGCAGGGGGGTGCCGATCTGAATCCAGCGGGCATCCTCGGCGCTGATCTTGAGTTCCTGGGCGATGATGAGCGAGTAATCGGTGACGCGCTGGGTATGGTTGCCGGTGTAGGAGTCGCGCATTTCGACAGCCTGGGCCAGGGCGGTCACGGTGCGGAGGAAGAGCTCGCGCTGCTGCTCCAGGAGCTGCGCGACTTCGATGCCTGCAGAGACGCTGGCAGCCAGGGCGTCAGCCAGTTGCAGATCTTCGTTGTTGAACGGATCCTTGAGCGGACCACGATCCAGGTGTAGCACCCCCAGTTGCTTGCGGGGAGACCGCAGCAGGGCGCAGATGACCGAGCTCATGGTGCCATCGGCGATGCTGTTGGCGACCGCGAGCTCAGGAGAGTGGGTGACATCTCGGCACAGCACCGATTCAGCCTTGTCGAAACAGCGTCGGGCGATGCTCTTGCTGAAATAGACGCGCCCCTGACTGCCCTTTTCCCCGGTGGCTACCGCTTTCAGCACCAGGTCGTTGCTGTCGTCGCTGGCCAGCACGATGGCGGCACGCTGAGCATCGAGCGCGGAGACGGCGTCATCGAGAACGGAGCGGAGAAGATCTTCGAGCGAATTAGCATGAACCAGATGATGCCCGGCACGGAGCAGGGCCAGCAGACGATCACCCGTGCGTGGCTTGTTGGTGTGCTGGAAGGCGACGCTTTCGAGAGCGCGATGCCAGGAGTTGGTGCTGGTCGCCTGTACTTGCAGCCCGCCGGTGGGTGGTTCTTCCGGCTCGGGCGGGCCATCTTCGCAAACCGCCACGACCATAACGAGGTTGCCAAACTGGATGACGTCTCGTGCTTTGATCTTGCGATCCGACCGACCGACCTTCACACCATTAAGATAGGTGCCGTTGGTGCTGCCCAGATCACGAACGATCCAGCCTTGATCGGTGATGGCCAACTCGCCATGTCGGCGGCTGATGGAGGCATCGTTGAGGACGATCTCAAGGTGCTCGTAACGACCGACGCGGAGCAACGACTCAGCTTCCCAGTACTTGCCTTCAATCTGGGGGCCAACACCTCGAAGTCGGATGCGTCGTTGGGCCACAAACGGTTCCTTGGGAATACGCAGTGAAGTAACAGCGGAGAAGACGCTCATTCACCAACTGCGGACACAGACGAGTATAAAATGAGTTTCATCAATGAGCAAGCAATCTATAGACTCTAGGTAGAGAAAGTAGGAGATACTCATGCGCCTTTCTACCCGCGGCAGGCTGATCGTTTTTGTAGTTTCGGTGTGTCTCCTCGGCGTGGCCATGAGGGAAACCCTGACTGCGCGAGACGATGCCCCGGTGAAGGTGGCCCTGCTGGAAAGCGTCTTCTCCGGCCAGAGCCGGGAAAAGATCGTCGAACAGATCAAACCCTTTGCTGACATCATTCAAAAAGAGACCGGAACCAAGGCGGTCTTCGACGTCATGTCGCTGGCTCAGGCGGAGGGAGACTTCAAGTCGGGCAAGATTCAACTGGTGATCCTCACCGGCCTCGAATACGCCTGGCTTCACGCTCAAGACCCCGATACCAAGGCGCTGCTGGTAGCCGGGATCGATCCCGGAGCCACCCGAACGGTCTTTATCGTCAAGCAGGATGACACAGCCAAGGAAGTAAAGGATTTGCAGGGGGCGACTCTTTCGGTGCCGGAAAAGGTGCCCTATCTCTCGCAGTTTTACGTCAACAAGGTCGCTGGTCAGCCGCTGGACAAGGCATTCAAACTGATGAAGAACGACAATGTGGATGACACGATTGAAGCGGTGCTGGACGGCAAAGCTCGTGGTGCGATGGTGACCGGTGCCGGCTTCGACGTGTTCAAGGAGCGCAAGCCGGGCCGGGCGAAGAAGCTGAAGGTGATCCACGAGTCGCCCGACTTCCCGCCGGCGACAGTGATGTACCACGAGAAGCAGGCCGACAAAGCGGCGCTGGAGAAGTTCAAGAAAGCGCTGCTCGGCGCCAACGACAAGCCCGAAGGTTCCCGCGTGCTGACGTTGTTCAAGCTGAAGGGATTTGAGACGCTGCCGGAGGGGTTTGAGAAGCAGGTGACGGAGACGGCGAAGGGGTTTCCGAGGAGCGGGGGGTAGACGTGGCGATTCGTGGTGGAGAGAACAAGCTGGCGAAATCCTCGAGAGACGGTAGTATTCCTATGCGAACTATCCGTCGCTTTGCTCATTCCATCGCCCGGATGTTTCACCCGGAGAAGATCATCCTCTTCGGATCGCATGCTTATGGAACGCCAACATCAGAAAGCGATGTCGATTTACTGGTGGTGATGCCCTGTCGTAACAGGATTGAGCAAGCGGTGCAAATACGATGGGAGTTGCCTGCCCCGTTCCCCGTTGACTTGATTGTTCGGACGCCCCGTCAGTTGAAGGCAAGATTGAAAATGGGCGATTCCTTTTTGACCGAGATACACACTAAAGGAAAGGTGCTTCATGAAAGGAGCAACAAGAGTGTGGGTGCGCAAAGCCGAGCAGGACTATACGCTCGTGAAAAAGATTGAGCTTGACCAATTGAAACTGTACGACGCTCTCTGTTTTCATTGTCAGCAAAGTGTCGAGAAATACTTGAAAGCCCTGCTCGTAGAATCGGGCCTCAGCGTTCCCAAGACACATGATTTAGACAGGCTGCTGGGGTTATTGCTGCCAATCCATCAGTCGTTATCAGTCTTGCGACGTGGGCTACTACTCTTGTCATCCTTCGCAGTTGAGACACGATACCCTGGCTTCGACGCAAGCAAACGTCAGGCTACTTCCTCGCTGATGTGGGCTGAGAAGATTCGCCTTGAATGTAGAAGTATCCTTAAGATCAAACCAAAACAAACACGACGTAAGACACCATAGATGTTGCGTATCCGCTATTTCTATGGCTTACGACACGGGCGATGGCTTGAGAACGATGTACACCGTTGCATCATTACCGGCTGACTTGTCCTTAAAGTCTTTTGGTCGAGTGGAACCAGGCCCCCGGTAGCAGATCATCAGTTGCCCAGCTCGAACCTCGTACAGCCCCAAGTATGTTTGCCCCCGGTTAGCTGCGTTCTTTTCTGTCGGAGTGAAGTCAATCTCCTTCGGCGTCGCCTTCGAATCCAACCTGAACTTGGTCGGAGTGGTGTTCCTCTTGCCGTTCAAATTATAGTGGATGGTGAGGGTATCACCCTTGATGACGACTTTCTCTACGAGAATCTTAGAGTCCGACTGCTTGGCGGCCGGGTCCCAGTCCCATGACCCTTGAAACAACTGAACATCACTCTTCGGCTTATCGTCGGCTATGCCCGACAATCTGCTAAGTAAGCACAGAACTATCATGACGAGGAATCGTGCTACCATCATCGTCTCCTGGGCTTTGCTAAACACCATTGTACCTTTCTCTATTAGAGAGATAAAGGCAAACCAAGCAGCACAACCAAAGCTGCAGCGTACACTGCTATTTTGGAGTTTCAGCGATGGCAGCATATCGTCGCTCCCCCTCACCCCCAACCTCTCTCCCTCCGGGGGAGAGGGAGAAATGACGGCAGCTTTGCTCAGTCCGGGTAATCACTAGTTCCTCCTCTCCACCATGCCCTTCATGCCCTATAACAACTCTCCTGTCTACTTCCTCTCCTGGAGATTCTTCGGTGCCAACTTTACTGAAACGCTGGGCGAAACGCATTGCCCTGCTGGGACTCGCCGTCATGGGATCAACTGCCATGCTGCATTCTGATGAGGGCATGTGGCTCTACAACAATCCGCCTCTCAAGGTGCTCAAGGAACGCTACAACTTCGAGCCAACCCAGGAATGGCTCGATCATCTCCGCATGTCGAGCGTCCGCTTCAACAGCGGCGGCTCGGGCAGCTTTGTCTCTTCCAACGGCCTGGTGCTTACCAACCACCACGTCGGGGCGGATACGCTGCAAAAGATCAGCACCAAGGAGAAGGACTTCATCAAGACCGGCTTCTACGCCAAGAGTCAAGCTGATGAAGTGCCTGCCAAGGATTTGGAACTCAACGTGCTGCTTTCGATCACCGATGTCACCGACAAGGTGAACGGCGCGGTGAAGGCTGATATGTCGCCAGCAGAGCAGGGCGTTGCCCGCCGCAAGGTGATGAACGAGCTTGAATCGACAGCTCTTGAAGGCAAGGACAAGAACAAGTCTCGTGCCGACGTCGTCACCCTTTATAATGGTGGCGCGTATCACCTCTACCAGTTCAAGCGATACACCGATGTGCGCCTCGTCTTCGCTCCGGAGAAAGACATCGCCTTCTTCGGCGGCGACCCCGACAATTTCGAGTATCCCCGCTACGATCTCGATATCTGCTTCTTCCGTGCTTACGAAGATGGCAAGCCCGCCAAGCCTGAGCACTTCCTCACCTGGAGCCAGGCAGGCACCAAGGAAGGCGATCTGACCTTCGTCTCCGGTCACCCTGGCCGCACCAGCCGTGGTTTGACCATGACCCATCTGGAGTACATTCGGGACAAGCTGGCTCCCTATCAGCTGAACTACCTCCGCCGCATCGAAGTGATGCTCAAGAACTACAGCGACCGCAGCTTGAGCAACGCTCAGGAAGCGCAGGAAGACCTCTTCAGCATCCAGAACAGCCGCAAGGCACGTCTCGGTGGTCTCGGCGGTCTGCAAGACCCTGTGCTGATGGCACAGAAGGCCAAGGAAGAAGCTGCTCTGCGTGAAGCGATTGCCAAGGACCCCAAGCTCAAGGATTCGGAAACCGCCTGGGCTGAGGTCGAAAGCACGCTCAAGTATGCTCGTGAGTACTTCACCGATTACAACCTCTTCGAACGGGGTCAGGCGTTCCACAGCGATCTGTTCGGCAAGGCCCGCACTCTCGTTCGTGCTGCTGACGAACAGGCCAAGCCCGATGGCGAACGTCTGCGTGAGTTCCGTTCGGCTGGCATGAAGTCGCTGGAACTGGCTCTCTTCTCCGAAGCTCCCATCCATGAGAACCTCGAAGTCGTTCAGCTTGCTGATTCGCTCGGCATGATGATCGAACTGGCCGGCGTGGATCATCCGCTCGTCAAGAAGATCCTGGCGGGCAAGTCACCCCAGGCCCGTGCTGCGGAACTGGTGCGTGGCTCCAAGCTCAATCAGGTCAGCGAACGGAAGAAGCTGTTCGAGGGCGGCAAAGACGCTGTCGCGGCCAGCAGCGATCCAATGATCGCTTTGGCCAAACTGGTCGATGACGAAGCACGCAAGGTTCGCAAGAGCTTTGAAGAGAAGGTGGAAGAACCCCAGCGACAGGCTTACGGCAAGATGGCCAAGGCCCGCTTCGCTGTGCAGGGTACCGGCGTCTATCCCGATGCCACCTTCACCCTTCGCCTGGCCTTCGGTCAGATCAAGGGCTTCGAAGAGAATGGCGTGCAGGTGCCTGCCTTTACTACGCTGGGCGGCGCGTTTGAACGCAGCAAGGCTCAGGGTGGCCAGGATCCCTTCAAGCTGCCCGAAAGCTGGATCAAGGCCAAGGATCGCATGAAGCTCGATACGCCTTTCAACTTTGTCAGCACCGCTGACATTATCGGCGGCAACTCCGGTTCGCCCGTCGTTGATCGCAAGGGCGAGTTTGTCGGCATTATCTTCGATGGCAACATCCAGTCGCTGGTGCTCGACTATGCCTACAGCGATGTCATCGCTCGTGCTGTCTCGGTCGATTGCCGAGGCATCATGGAGGCGCTGCGAAGCGTTTACAGTGCTGATGCATTGATCGGCGAAATACTGGCGAAGTAGTTTCCTAAACTCCTCCCCTTTACAAGGGGAGGTTGGGTGGGGTTGAGTTTCAGCGGAAGCTTACCCCCTCCGGCTCCCCCTTGAAAAGGGGGAGAGAATGATACCGAAGTCACCGAAGCCCACGGACAGCAGTCCGTGGGCTTTTTTCAATCACTGACAAAATGGTAAAGTATTCCTTGACCCTCCAACTATACGGCACTACACTACTTATGTCTTGATGAGATTCAGTCTCAATTAGAGTAGCCTGCCTCAGATGTTGCCACTTGAGTGTTTGCAGTGCAATGAGAACGCTGAGATCGCCGAGGTTGTCGGCGATCCTCGCTGGGTTGCGCGGATGGCTGATCTGGGCGTGCAGAACGGCGCGCAGCTCCGCATGGTCGCTCCCGGAGCCACCTGCCTGTTTGAACTCGGCCAGTGCCGGCTCTGTCTGCGATCCGATTCTTCTAACTGCATCTACGTTCGACCTTTAGCTGAGTCGGTCCGTGTTGCCACTTCCTGAACTTCCCCTGAAGACCCCGGCGACGATTCTCCGCATCGACGGAACCGATCACCTTACGCAGCGACTGCTCGAGTTCGGCCTGATGGAGGGAGACCCCATCGAAGTCATCGGCGTCGCGCCGCTGGGCGACCCGCTCGAAATCCAGGCCCGGCATGGGGTGCTCAGCCTGCGGCGCAATGAAGCTATCCGTATCATTGTGGAGACCGGCACGCCATGACCGCTCTTCCCACACCGCTGCCTGCGAACACGGCCAAACGGCATCTGACGGTCGCCCTGGTGGGTAACCCGAACACCGGGAAGACGACGCTGTTCAATGCCCTGTGCGGCATGCATCAGCGCGTCGGCAACTATCCGGGCGTGACGGTGGAAAAGAAGGTGGGCACCTGCACGATTGGGCACGCCACCATTTCGTTCATCGATCTGCCAGGCACTTACAGCCTGGCGGCCCGCAGCCCCGATGAACTGGTCTCGGTCGATCTGCTGCTCGGCCATCAGGCCGGCGAACCCAAGCCTGACCTGATCCTGAACATTGTCGATGCCAGCAACCTGGAACGGCATTTGTTCCTGACCACGCAGCTAGTCGATTTGGGCATCCCGATCATCGTGGCGGCGAACATGATGGATCATGCCCGTGATCTGGGCATTGCCGTTGATTTTGATCAGATTCGCACCAACCTGGGGCTGACGATCATCCCGATTGAAGCGCACCGCAAGATAGGACTGGATGATTTGCGTTCCGCTATCATCGCGCAGCCAGGCTCGCAGCCTCGAACGTCCCCGTTCCCGGAACCGTTTCAGAATGAAGTCAGCAAGCTGGATGCCTTCCTCGAGGAGCATCAGGTCTCCGTGGAAGATCGCCATGCGTCTCTCCTGAGCCGACTGCTGATCGATCGCCAGGGGGCTGTTGAACAGCGTTATGTCGATCGGCTGCCCGGTGTGCTTCCAGCATATCTGGAAGCGGCCCGATCACGACTTGATGGGGCAGGGTGCAGCGTTCCGCAGATGGAGGCCCGGCATCGCTACGGCTTCCTGCGCCAGGCGGTTCGCAATGCCATCGTCAAAGAGAACCGGCCCCGTAACGATCTGTCGAGCCGGATTGATCGTATTGTCACCCATCGAGTGTGGGGACTGGTCATCTTTCTGACCATTCTTTTTGTGATCTTTCAATCGATCTTCGTGGGTGCGGAGCCGCTCAAGGAAATGCTCGATCAGGGGATCAAGAAGCTGGGGGTCTGGTCGACCAGTTGGCTAAGCGCCGGGCCGTTCAAGAGCCTGATCAACGACGGCATTTTCGCAGGCGTGGGCGGAATCATCGCCTTCCTTCCTCAGATTCTGATTCTGTTCGGCTTCATGGCCATTCTGGAAGACTGCGGCTACATGGCCCGGGCGGCGTTCCTGATGGATAAGATCATGTCGCGCTGCGGGCTCAGCGGTAAATCGTTTATTCCGATGCTGTCGTCATTCGCCTGTGCCATCCCCGGCGTGATGGCGACGCGGGTGATCGAAGACCGGCGCGATCGGCTGGCGACGATGCTGGTGGCGCCGCTGATGAGCTGCTCAGCCCGGTTGCCGGTCTACGCGCTGCTCATTGGGGCGTTTGTGCCGCTGACTACGATGCTGGGCGGCTGGCTGCCGGGGCTGGTGTTGTTCGGCTTGTACATGATCGGCATCATTGTCGCGCCGCTGGTGGCCCTGGTGCTCAAACGCACGGTGCTGCGCGGGAAACGCCGATCTTTATTCTGGAGCTGCCTCCCTATCGCCGGCCTTCGATCTATTCGGTGTTGCATCGCATGCTGGAGCGGGGTTGGGCGTTCGTCCGCCGGGCGGGCACGTTCATCCTGGCCAGCATGATCATCGTCTGGGCGCTGCTCTACTTCCCCCGTACGGACGCACAAGGGCAAAACTATGATCAGCGACTGACGGAGTTGGAGGAGCTAAAAGATGAGTTGAGCAAAGCGGGAAAGACCGAAGAAGCGGACAAGGTGGAAGCGGAGATGAAGCTGGTTCAGGGCCAGTGGAAACGAAACTCGGCGCTGGGCCGGGTAGGGCACTTCCTGGCCCCGGTGTTTCAGCCTCTGGGCTGGGATTGGCGGATGGGCACGGCGGCACTGGCCAGTTTTCCGGCGCGTGAGGTGATGGTCGGCGTGCTGGGCATCCTGTTTGACGTGGGTGACGTGGACGAAGAGAACCGGGCCACCCTGAGCAAGCAGCTACAGGAAGTGGAATGGGAGGACGGCTCGCACCGCAAGCTCTTTACGCTGGCCAGCGCGCTCTCGGTGATGGTGTTCTTTGCCTTGTGCTGCCAGTGTGCTTCCACGCTGGCGGTGATCGCCCGGGAGAGCAACTCGTGGCGGTGGCCGATATTGACCTTTGTCTACATGACCGTGCTGGCTTACGTGGGCGCTCTGCTGACGTATCAACTCGCTTCCCGGCTGGGCGGAGGGTGAGCGATGGATGGGCAAACCGTCGCGGTCGTTGCTGTTCTGACCCTCGCAGGTAGTTATCTGGCCTGGCTGACGTGGCGCGGATGGAAGCGCCTTCGGTCAGGAGGATGCAGTTCGAGTTGCGGCTGCGACGTGAAGAAGGACGACATCAAACAACCGGGCCTGGTGCAGGTGAATGACCTGACCGCCCGGCTTCGTTCCCGGGCGGGAGTTCACCTTGAGACGACCCCTTCGGTGGAGAAGTGATTGGGTAGAGAGGGCGGTGTGTGTTAGGCAGTATATGGTAGCCCGATGCGCCAGTTTAGAAGTTGCGCTTGGCAGTGGTTTGGTGTCATCGTGGCAATGAAATCTTGATGGGTTCGTGGCCTTTCAGGCCAAATACGAGTCTATTCATGATGGAAATAAGTGCCTGTCGGTACGGTGCGCAACATCAAAGCGCGAGAGCGAGGGTGGACCTTCCGATTGCTCGCGCCCCATCAGTGTACATAAGTCAACTGTAACCCATGTCCCCGGTCTGCTGTTACCTATGTCTCTGGTCTGAACACAGGGGAGAGGGGAGCACTGTCGGCAGATTTGCTCAGTTTGAATAATGATGGCTAACAGTTTGTTGAATTACTGGGTAGATGTGGCAGGAGTCACGATGTACTCATCGTGACTCCTGCCACACTGCCTGGATATTGCACGTCCAGCAGGGGGCAACGGAGTACCGTTGACCCCTGCCACGGTCATTCAACTGGTTCTTAAGGGGCTACTTCGGAGCAGCCGCTTTGGTGCTGGGTGGAGCGGTTTTGTCAGGCGGGGTCTTGCCGGGATCGGTCTTTGCCGGTGCGGTGCTCTTGGGTGGTGCCGCTGCTTTGGCATTCGCAGCTGCGGTGGCTTGCTTCACCAAAGCGTCAACGGCGGTCTTCAGCTCTTCATCCGTGTAAGCGCCTTCCCAGATGTTTCTCACCAAACCCGTATGGTCTATGAGGTACAACGTCGGCGATACCTTGGCACCGACAGACTGGGAAATGGTCGATCCATCCGCCTGTAGATTCTTCGAATGGCGCCAGGTCAGCTTATACTTCTTCAAGCCCTCCTCGAAGTCCTCAGAGTTAGAATCAGTACTGATCCCCAGAACTTCAAACAGGCTGCTGTTGTGGCTGGCAGCCAGTGCTTTCTGCGCTTCCAGGTGAACGTGGCAGTTGGGATCCCAGAAGCCATAGAACTGGATGAGCAGCACCTTGCCTTTGTAATCGCTGATCTTGAAGAGCTTGTTCTCGGTATCAGTCAGCTTCAAATCGGGCATGGCCGCTCTGGCTCGAACGGTATGCTTGTCGCCGACGGTGCTGCGTTCGGTAGAAGGATCAGCCTTCACGACCGTTTTAGTGTTCCCGGAGAACATGATGTAGAGGGTAACCGCCGGGATCAGCACCGCCGCGATGGCGCCGACGAGCAGCATGGTGCGCGGCGAGAGCTTGCTGTCGAGCGACAGTTTCGCGGGAGCGGCCTTGACTCGCGAAGTCGCGCCTTTGGATTCGATTTTGGTGCTGTGCGAGGAAACGCTACCAGAACCGACCCTGCCTGAGCCGACGCTGCCCGACGCCCCCGGAACTGGAGCGGTAGGCTGAAGGTTTCCCGTTTGAGTACGATAGATGCCACCCGTGATGGGTCCCAGCGGCGCGGTGTTGAACTGCGTGCCGGAGATGACCGGAATGTTCTGGGAGTTGTTGCCCAGGAACGGGTTGAGCGCCGCGATCACTTCGTTGGGGGTCTTGAAGCGATGTTCGGGCCGCTTGGCCATCATGCGGAACAAGACCTGGTTCAGCCCTTCGGGGATTTCGGGCCGCAGGCGGTTGATGGGCGGCGGCAGTTGCATCTGGTGTTGCAACAGCTTCTGCGCAGTCGTGCCTTCCACCGGAGGCTTGCCTGTGACAAGCGTGTAGAACGTGGCACCCAGACTGTAGATATCCGCACGGACATCGACGGTATTGTTGGCAATAGCCTGTTCCGGGGCGATGTAGTCGATCGATCCCATCACGTCCTTGCCGTCCGATAAATCCTGGGTCAGATTATCCTGAACGACTTCGAACGAGCGGGCCAGACCCAGATCGAGAATCTTCACCTGGCCGGTCTTGTCCACCAGGATATTGGCCGGCTTGATGTCACGATGCACCATGTTGCGTTCGCTGGCATGCTGCAAGCCCTTGCACGACTGAATAAGAATGTTGACAGCGGTCTTCCAGGGCAGAGGGCCTTTGGTATCGACATACTTCTGCAAGTTGGTGCCGTCGATGTACTCCATCACCAGGTAGTGCATGCCATTCTGTTCGCTGACATCGAACGCCTTGACGATATTGGGATGATCGAGGGCGGCAGCGGCGCGGGCTTCACGGTAGAAGCGTTCCAGCGAGAGCTTGTCCTTGGTCTTGTCTTCAGGAAGAATCTTGATGGCGACCCGGCGTTTGAGCTTTTCGTGTTCGCCGAGGTAGACGATGCCCATGCCGCCGGCACCGATCTTGTCCATCACCCGGTAAGCGCCAATGACCAGGCCTTTGAATCGTCCGCCTAACAGCGACTTAGCCTGAAAGGATGTGATCAGCTTGGATTGAATCAGGTACTCGGCAATTTTGATCGGTTCTTCCGTCGTGCCTGTGTACTTGCCCAGCGCTTCGTCAAGCACCGCTTCCTCAACCAGACCGCTCTTGCGCAATGTTTCTAAAAATTGATTCGATGTTGCAACCGGCATGGGCTGCTTCCCCCGTGTAATGCGTGTAACTGATCTTAACTTTAATCTCAGCCAAGATCAAACGAGAAGGGTGATATCGGCTTAAATTCTGCTGAAATAGTACGATTATCGGGGTTGGACGTGTACTCGATGGTCTTGAATTTGTACTCTTCCGGCGGCAATTAACTCGATGGCTTCGGGAAAAGCTTCGCATTCAGCCTGGAACACCCGTTGGCCCAGCGTTTCGGCTGTGTCATCGTCCAAAACAGGAACGGCCCGCTGCAAGATGATGGGGCCATGATCGAACTCGTTATCGGCAAAATGGACGGTGCAGCCAGTGACTTTGACGCCTGCCTTGAGAGCTGCTTCATGGACATGACGCCCGTAGAACCCCTTGCCGCAGAAGGCCGGGATGAGCGAGGGATGGATATTGATAACCTTGTGAGTGAAGTCGGGGGGGATGGGTAGGAACTCCAGGAAGCCTGCCAGACAGACGAGATCAGGCTTCACGTCCCGCAGGCGGCCATACATCGCCTCGCCGAACTGTTCCCGGGTTTTGCCTTTGCGGGCGATGACTTCGTGGGGCAAGCCGGCCTGGGCGGCGCGCACCAGACCATAGACATCGGGCCGGCTGGAGATGACGGCTGCGATCTCGGCATTCAATCTGCCCTGGGCGATGCGGTCAATGAGGTTCTGCAGCGTGGTGCCACCGGCACTGAGGAGGACGGCGAGACGTAGTTTAGCCACGGTGAGGTGTCTCCGGGTGGGGCGGTGTCATTCTATGTAACCCCTTCATGTCGTTGGCGTGATTCGTTTGAACATCTTATCGAAGCGGTTCAACATCCTTGAGCAATCGGTTGAGCGCGACGGCTCTGATGTTCCTGGTCATGGGGAATGTGATGTCCCCGGCATGAATGACATCCAGTCTGGTCAGTCTGAGATCGTCGAGCGCTGTTCGTATGGAATGAGTGATTTGAGGCGAGCTGGTGCGTTTGATCTCAAATCCAAGACGCTGGCGGCCGCGTACGATTAATAAATCCAGTTCAGCACCTCCATGCGTGGCCCAGAAGTAGCATTCTTCCGGGCGTGCTCCCAGATGGTGGATGACTTGTTCTATGGCAAAGCCTTCCCAGGAAGCGCCCAGCTTGGGGTGCGACTCAAGATCAGCTTGCGTGGTCAAATTCAACAGGCTGTGGAAGAGGCCACTATCGCACACGTAGATTTTGGGGGACTTCACCTGGCGCTTTGCCAGGTTCTCGAACCAGGGAGGAAGCTGCCTAACGACGAGTGCCGCCGTCAGAATATCCAGATAATTTCGGACGGTCGTGTCAGCGACGCCAAAGGAACGACCAATCTCCGAAGCATTCCAAATCTGTCCGTGATAGTGAGCGATCATCGTCCAGAAGCGTCGAAGGATAGGAGCAGCTACAGTAATACCCAGTTGAGGCAAATCCCTTTCGAGGAAGGTACGGATGAAATCACGACGCCATTGGGCGCTTTCCCCGGTGGTGCGAGCCAGGAAGGACCGTGGGAATCCGCCTCGGTGCCACAGTTTTTCGGTGTGTCGTGTTCCCACTTCATCCAGCGAGAAGCCATGCAGTTCATGATAGACAATGCGGCCTGCGAGTGATTCTGAACTTTGACGGAGTAAATGCGGAGAGGCGCTACCCAGGAGCAGGAATCTCGCAGGCTTGCGTGGACGATCTGCCAGGACACGCAGAATGGGGAATAGTTCGGGTCGACGCTGTACTTCATCAATGACGACTAGTCCTCGCAGCGTACCCAGAGCAAGCATGGGCTCAGCCAGGCGGGCGAGATCATCAGGATTCTCCAGGTCAAAAAAGGTCACTGATCCCTTAAACTTTCGGGCGACAGAATGGGCAAGTGTAGTCTTGCCCACCTGACGCGGTCCAAGGATCGCGACCACAGGGTATTGTCTCAGCAGCTTGAGGAGGGCGTGATCTTCTTCTGAGCGTTTTATCATGCAAATAGTCTACCTTGAAATCTCGGTGATGACCACCGAGATTTCAAGGTTGTGCCTGGCTCACTTTCCGGTCAGCAATGATGTGGGAGACCTTGATAGAACCAGGTTCGTACACATATTCTGGCTCTAAGTCTCCTAACAGCCCGTTGGAAAACTCGACAGATGTGGCAGAGTTATGCATGTACTCATGCATGACCCTGCGAAACTACTGAGTTATTGCACATTCAGCAGGGTCTTTCGGAGTACCGAATAACCCTGCCACGGCTTTTCAACAGGCTCCTAAAGCTGCCAAGGTGATAGCAATAAGAAGTCCAAACATGTATATGGTTCCGAAAGGATGTCACGGGTTATCAAAATTCCTCATGACTCGTCTGCATTCGTTATCTAATCTTCCACAAATTCACTTAGCCTATTGTCGAGTCTAATGGGTTGTCAAGCATCATTCTGAGTATTCGTGTGTAACTGTCACGCAGTTGCTGATCGTCGTCTCATCGCAAGACGTTCCCTTGCTGGCGCTGCGGGCTGATATCTTCGGGAGGCCCTTATCCTGCGGCGGCGTATCTTCCCATTCCATTTCTCCCCCCTCTCAGCGTAGAATAGAGGGGTTCGTCAGCTGTGGTATTTGTTGGAGTTCCTTATGGGTCAGATCTTCAATGCTGTAGTCGATTTCCTTACCGACGATGGCTGGAAGTACACCATTCTGGAAGAGGATCAGGAACTGCTGGCCCTGACGTTGTCCTTCAAAGGACGAAACGGTTCCTGGCAGTGCTTTGCCATCGTCGATGAGGAAAAGCATTGGCTGCGGTTCTATTCGATCCTGCCCGTACACGTTCGTGATGACAAGCGGGAAGATGTCACCGAGTTCATGACCCGTGCCAACTACGGCCTGATGCTGGGCAACTTCGAGATGGACCTCAACGACGGCGAGGTGCGTTTCAAGACCAGCGTCGATGCCGAGGGAGGCGAACTCACCAAGCCGATGATTGACAACTTGCTTCGATCGAATCTGATCTCGATGGATCGCTATTTTCCCGGCATGATGGCGGTGCTCTATAGCGATCGCTCACCCTCGGATATTTACGACGAGGTGGCTAATGAAGTGAGCGAGGATCGTCCGTCGTTTGATGAGGATGCTTAATAGCTTGTTGAAAACTGTGGCAGGGGTCAGCGGTACGCCGCTGCCCCCTGTCTGAACGTGCAGAATCCTTGTTGTTTCGCAGGGGGCACGATAAGTACATCGTGACCCCTGCCACGGCTGTCGATTGTTCAACAAGATTCTTATTGCTTCGGGATGAAGAAGTTGTTACCCGATTGCAGCCAGAGGCTGATTTGATCGGCAGTAAGGGTCTCGACGTGGCCATCAGCGAAGAAGTAGTTGGCAAACCCGGGCACCAGGTCGCTGGAGTTGCCGGTGAAGCGATCAGGCTGGATGCCGAAATTGCCGGTAGCACGGGACCAGCTCACCTGGGGGTTGGCTGTGATCCAGGATTGGGGCGAGATGTATTGATAGCCTGGGACGCCGGACTTGGGACTGACGGGAGCTATCGCAATCGCACGGGATAAACTGGTGCAGTCGTTAATACGGTCACAGCTCAGTTGCTTGCCGGGGTTCATCGGGTCGAGAATCTGGGTGCTGAAATAGGGGTTGAGCACAAAGCTGGAGCAGAGGCGGCCCGGGTTCTGTTGCATGTAGTCGTAGCGATCTTTCTTGAGCGGATCGCCCGGGCTGACGAGGTAGTCGTTAATATCGCCGTAATTACTGAGCTTGAGCAGCCAGCGATCGAAGGGATCGGTGGCTTTGACTTTGATGGGTGTTCCGCCATGGGCCTGAGCATAAGCGAGCCAGGCGTGTCCCAGCACGCGCAGTTGTTCGCGGTCTTCCTGCGCGTCGGCCAGTGACCGCAGCCTCATGATGGCGGGAAGGAGCATGGCAACGAGCAGGATCAGGATCGTGATGACCACGAGCAGCTCAATGAGCGTCAAACCGTTACGGGTCGGGCGGCGATAGAACATCGGTCTGCTCGCTGTAACGAGAGGAAACGAAGACATTCCCTGCTAAAGACTGAGATGACTCATTCCCTGAATACCCTCTAGCCTATCGAGCGAATCCTGCCCCGGTCAAGCCTTATATTCGGAAAAGTCAACTTAGAGGTTTGGTTCTCCCCCTTTTTCAAGGGGGAGCTAGAGGGGGTTGTTCTTACGGCGAGAAGAACCCCACCCAACCTCCCCCCAATCTCCCCTTGGTGTAAGGGGAGTAGAAAGAAATCATACAGTTATCTCTGCCGATGTCATGAGCTTAGCGTTCGTGCTGCTTTCAGGATCAATGTCATGCTGGGAGCATGGGTGATCTGGCTGTTCATGACCTTTTCCACCGCTTCGCCCAAGGGCATCTTCACCCGTTGAATCAACTCCGTTCCTTCGGGAGAGGCTTCCACCATGCGAAGGTCCCTCGCCAGGAAGAGCTGCGTTGGGGAAAGGACCGAGGCAGTAAAGGGATCGAGCCTGCCTAAATCGATCCATTGCTCCGCCTCAATGCCGAGCTCTTCCTTGAGTTCTCGCCGGGCCGCTGTGAGTGAAGGTTCATCGTGATCTCGTCCGCCGCTGACACACTCGAGCGTTGTTTCGCCGACGGCATAGTGGAACTCTTCGGTGAGATAGACATTGTGGCTCGCATCCATGGCCAGCACACAGACGCCCGGCTTAATGTGAGCGACGGCATAGGTGCCCGGGAGTCCATCGGGTCGGATCACTTCATCACGCTGGACTTGCAGCCAGGGATCCTGATAGACCCATTGCGAGGAGATGATCTTCCAAGGGCCATGCTGTTTCATGATAACTCCGGCAACGCTGGTAATCTGGGGAAACTGACCGCCTCAGGTTCGCCAGATTGGCCTTGTTCACATTTTACACAAATGGTAATTCAGTGGGGTTAAGAGCTGCGCCGCAAAGCACTCTCGACAAGATTCAGGGCAACGGAGATGCCTGAAATCTTTACCAAGCAGAAAGGAATCTACCCATGATGTCGCCACGGATGTGCGTCACTCTGGTGCTCTTCGCGATCACCACACCCAGTCTCATCGCTCAATCATCGAACCTGGCCGCCACTTTCGGCGACTTCCAAAACATCAACATGGGCAATCCTGGTTTCGTTACCAGCTATACCTATCGCGATCCAGCCACTACCACGCCCTTGACCGTTTTCGATCCGGGCACCTACACCTACGCGCCGAATCTGATGTCTCCCGTGTTGCTGCACAACAATCCCGCTCTGCCGAACTTCTTCGATCACACGTTCGGCAACGCCAACGGCATGATGATGGTGATCAACGGCTCGACCAATCCCAACGATGTCTTCCTGAGCTCCACTCACGCTGTGCAGCCCAACAGCACCTACACCTTCTCGATGTGGACGACTGCGTGGAACAACAGCAACAACCACTTGCCCGAAGTGCAGGTAAAGATCAATGGCGTGGCAGTGGGCGTAGGGGTGCCTTCCAGCGTGCTGGGACAGTGGACCAACTTCACAGTAGACTGGGATTCGGGCAATAACACCGTAGCCCATATTGATCTGAACGACTTGAACTTCGACTACGGCGGCAACGACTTCGCGCTGGATGACGTATCGTTCAGCCTGTCGGGCAACGCCTCCGGGGCAGCGGTTCCTGAACCAGGCACGCTGGCTCTGATGGGCGCTGCTCTTTTGGGTACCGGCTGCTGCTACGTCTATCGACGCCGGTTCAAGAAAGCCGACAGCTCATTCAAGGCTGTTGCACGCTAATTCCCGACAGGTACTGGTGCGGGACGCTCTGCGGACGCTGCCTCGCTCTACCATGAACAACTGCTCCATGACATGAATCGCACGGCGGTCGAAATTGCGACTGCCGCGGAAGGCATTATACTTCGTCTCCAGCACGTTCACTGATCCCAGGCGATTCAACATCGCCCGCATCTCCTGGGGTGAGATGAACCCTTCGTTGTTAAACGAGATCAACAGGAACTTCGCATCGAGCGTCTCGATCAATTCTTGAAACAACCGTAGAGACCGGCTCCGGACGTTATACCCGGAGCGTCGCCAATTCGTGGGGATGCCTGAGACCCTGCTCATTTCGACAGGTCGCTGATAATTCACCAGCAGATTGAGCATGAAATAGTTCGAGCCATAGGGATGCTGGTTATAGGGCGGATCAAGGTAGGCCAGGTCAAGATTCTTCAGATGGCGGGCAGCCTCGTTGGCGTCTTGCTGCAACACCTCCACATCGCACTCAAACCGACTGAGGATCGGCGGCTCCAGAACGATCTGGCCCTTGATCCGCAACAGCGCATCGGACCCACTGCCGCCGAACTGGCCGATCTGCGTCTGGCGGTTCTTGTAGAAGCCCTTGAAGACGCCGGCGGTGTTGGCGTGGATCGAAGCTTTGCTGAGCAACGGGCCGAGCAGCAGGTCTTGGAACTCGGATGGCACAGCATCAATGAGTTGCCGATAGCGATCCAACCGGCGAGCATTGTCTTGAGTGTAGAAGACGCGATCTTCTTTGGTGATTTGCTGATCATCACGGGGCGAGTAGAGTTCTTCGATGAAGCCTGGCTGAATGTTATCGCTACTCACTTGAGCATTGAGATTATCAACGAGTTTCAGCAGGGATTGACGATCGACGTTACTCTTGTTCCTGAGATAACATCGAGAGGTGACGGCAGCGTAGTCTTCCAGATCATTGCTGACGAGATACTCAGCATGAGCTTTGAGGTACCGTGACACGACGCCGGAGCCGCTGAAGGCATCGAAGACTCGGAGCTTAGTCTTGCCCAACCGGGCTTTGACCTGCTCGACAGCTAAGCCAATGTTGCCAAGCAGCGATCGCTTGTTGCCCAGATAGGTGATGAGTTGCCGGCTGAGATAGTCGGGGTTTTCGACTTGGCTGCTCATCCCTGGCTGCTCCGGTTCCATCATGCTGGGTATCTTACAAGGAACACTGCAAGATGGGTGCCATGGTTTCGGTACTCAGTAACCATGCTGAGCTTGAAGAAGTGTTGCATCCTTCGACTTGTATGATCATCTTCACCCTTGAAGATTCACCACCCTATGACGAATAATCAACTGAGTCACCTAATGAGTGTTCCTTTGTGTTGACTAACCTCGGCCATGCTATTGTTTTCTTCGCCCGCACCGCCTGGCATTTGCCGGGGGCGCTGCTTCGTCCCAAACTATGGGTGCCCCATTGGGCAAACGCCTTGCTGGGGGTCTTTCCTTTGGCCGTAGCGGCGGGGCTGGCGATGGGCATTATCGCCTGGTTGCAGCTTCGCAATCTGCTGGTTCCCTACGGCAGCGTTGAAGCGCTACCGAGAGTGCTGCTGCTCACGGTCGTCTGGGAGTTTGGCCCCATCGCCGTCGCCTTCGTCGCTGCGGGTCGATTGGGTGCAGGCTTGGCGGCGGAATTGGCTGCTCTCAAAGAGAGTGAGCAGATCGACGCTGCCCAGGTGATGGGCATGCTCATTATCCCTCGGCTCATCGCTCCCCGTGTGCTCGGCTGTATCCTAGCTCTGCCGATCCTCACCGTCTTCGTTGATTACCTCGCCCTGGCTTCCAGCTTCACGGCTGAAGCACTGGCAGGGACGATGACCTGGATGGAGTTCGCCCGGGCGAGTTTGACCTACCTCAATCTGTTGGATACCGTTCTTTCGATCGCCAAGACGTGCATCTTCGGGTACCTCATCGCCTGTGCAGGCTGTTATGCCGGGCTGCGAGCCAGCGGCGGAGCCGTCGCTGTGGGGAAGGCAGCGACTCAAGGCGTGGTGCGGGCAACGCTGCTGGTGCTGGTGGCGGATGTGTTTCTGGTGAAGTTGATTCAGTTGATTGTGAATTGAAGCAGCAATGTGAGCGTGGGGCGTCAGCCCCATGAGTAAACTCGCATGATGTTTTGACGTTTCACTCAGGGGGCTTACGCCCCCCGCTCGATACCTGATCCTATCTCTTTACACAACGCCGTCGCCCCGGCCACATCCGGCACCTCCGCGATCACTCGCACGATTGGTTCCGTGTTGCTGGGCCGTACATGAACCCAGCGGTCTGACCAGTCGAGGCGTAACCCATCCTCACGATTCGCCTTCGCTTCGGGATACTGTCTAACGAGTGCATCATAAAGGGCAGGCAGCCGATCAGCGCTGACGGTGTACTTATCCTTCTGAATGACATACTTGGGTAGCGCATCGACGATGGAGCTGAGGGGTTTGTTCTCTTCAGCCAACAGGCTCAGCACCAGGGCCATACCGACGAAGGGGTCGCGTACCCAGCCGACTCTCGGATCGATCACGCCGCCGTTGCCTTCACCGCCGATGAGGGCATTCAAACTTCGCATCTTGGCCACGACATTCGCCTCGCCGACAGCACTGCGATGAAACGAGCAACCATGCTTCTTGGCGATATCTTCGTTGATGCGGGAGGTGGACATATTGACGACGACCGGGCCTTGCTTCTGCCGCAGCACATAGTCCAAACTCAAAGCCAGTGTCAGTTCTTCGCCAATGTAGCGACCTTTTTCATCGATCAACGCTAACCGGTCGGAATCGGGATCGAGAGCAAAGCCGATAGCACAGCGTTTCTCAGCGACGAGGGGGGCGATGGTGCGAAGATTCTCTTCGGTCGGTTCGGGAGTGTGGGGGAAGTTATCGCTTGGATGCAGCCCCGCCCCTTCGACCATGCAACTGAGATTCATCTGTAGGAACTGCTGAGCGAGTGGCCCGCCTGCTCCACCGTTGGCATCGACGAACACCCGGAAGCCCTTGCGACGGACGGCTTCCACATTAGCCAGGCCCGAAGCGAGCCGGGCATGAATTTGAATAGCGGACAACGCATCGTTGACAGGCGGTGCCTGCTTCCAATCGGTCGAGGCATATTTCGTCGTTCGGACAAAGGCTTTGCGTTGATAGAGATCAACGACCTTGGCCCCCTCACTAGGAGCGAGCACTGCCCCATCCTTTCCAAAGAGCTTGAGACCATTCCACGGTGCCGGGTTATGGCTGGCCGATAGCTGAATGCCCCCGGCAAGCTTCTGTTCTCGAATCATGACACCGACGGTGGGCGTGGGGACGATGCCAAGATCGAGCACCTTGCAACCGGTGCTGAGGAGACCCGCCGCCGCCGCAGCACCGAGCATGGTGCCGCTGGGACGGTTATCCCGACTGAGGGCCACCGTGCTGCCTGTACCCAGGTAGGTGCCGAGGGCCTCAGCAAAAGCGAGGGCAATATCAGGAGTCAGGCTTTCACCGACGATGCCACGGATACCGGAGACGCTAACGATCAGTGGTGAGGACATAATACCCAAAAGTCAGGAATCAGAAGCCAGGAGTAAGAATAGATGTATTTGCTCAAGGAACCATGTTCCCTTTTCGATCAAGCACATGGTATTGTGGTTTGGGCAACTCTGAATGGATGGTAGGGTGTTGTCCGATAGTTTTATCAGGTGCTACCCCACTCGTTTCAGTAGAGACCTTTCATGCACGCCGAAGATCGTTACCGAACGCTTCTGAAGAAATCTCTCGTGGCCCTCCTCATCGGCGCTGCCCTGGTAACGCTCTGCTACATCTTCGTGGATCGCCCCGTGGCCTTCTATGTGCACGATCACCGGCTCAACAGCGAGATCCTCTTCAAATGGCTGACTTACCCAGAGCCGGTCATGCAATCGTGGGTGCCTGTCGTGCTGGTGCTGCTCATGGTGCGCGGGGCTTTGGGCCGCTCAGACGATGGGAATGGGTTCTCTTCGCAGCAGGGGTGGGCATGGTGATCGCTGATCAGTTTCGGGAATCGCTCTCCTACGTCTTTGCCCGCTACTGGCCCGAGACCTGGCGAGACAACAACCCCTCGCTCATCAGCAACGGCGTGTTTGGGTTCAACTTCTTCCACGATGGCAGCGCCTATGGCAGCTTCCCGAGCGGCCATGCTTCACGAACCCTGGCCGTGGGTACGGTGATCTGGATCGCCTGGCCACGCTGGCGATGGGCGGTGATCCTTATCTCGTTCTGTCTCTGCGTGGCCCTGGTGCTGATGAACTACCACTTCGTCAGCGACGTCATCGGGGGTTCGTTTATCGGTTCCATCGTGGGTGTTTATTCGGCCAAGCTTTGTGGGGTGGGTGAGGGGAATTGTCGGCAAACCGATCAGTTTTCTGCTGAAAGGCGTTTCTGATATTCCATTTCACAGTTATGATATAGTCGAAGGAGTGATGATGATGCATGATCTCATAGAAGAAACCATCGAAGGTACATTGGACTCCAATGGGCAACTGCAACTGACACACCAGCCACTGACAGCACCTGGACCGGTGCGGGTGACTATCCGTCCCGCTTCGCCTGTTAGTTCACAACGCGGATTGGTGGACGTTATTCGTGAGATTCGTGCCGATCAAAGTGCCCGTGGGTTCAAAGGGTTGACGACAGATGAGCTTCGAAAACGGGATGCCGAGATTGAAGCTGAGAATATAGGCGATGTAGAGTGTTGCGAGGTCGCAGCATAGCGACTATTCGGTGGCGGAGGCGTGTAGTGACTGAGGCAGAATGGTTAAATTGTGACACTCCAACACTCTTGTTGGCTCACATTCGCGGGAGACTGAGCGAACGGAAAGATCGGCTTCTAGCTGTCGCACTTTGTTCGGTGATCAAAGACATCAAACAGGATGCACGAATTCAACATGCACTTGAAGTTGCTGAATCTTGCGCAGACGGGATGGCCTCAGTAAACGAACTCCACATAGCATTCGCTGAAGCAGTCACTGCTCTAGACGAAGAATGGGCAAGACGCAATCACACTGCATCGAGTGGTGGATGGCTCATGCATCTGAAGGATTGGTTGTTAACGTTACTGGGGAAAGGCAAGTATTGGTCACCTAATGGATGCTGGGATGAAGCTCAGATGCTCGCGGCAGAGGCAGTCATTTATTGTGCGGCACCGGCAAGTTCATCTATTACATCTACGCTAATGATGCACTCGGCAGACACGGTCACCCATCGCGCAGGAATCGGATTGCTCGTACGTATCTATGTTAACAGTCCAGCGTGTCCAGGCAGCCGCCGCTCACCATTGCACTCTTGAGGACGATACGCCGATGATTCTTCGGCTGGTACATGATGTGGTCGGGAATCCTTTCAGGTCGGTTATTAGCCACGATTGGCGAAGCCCCTTAGTTACGCAACTCGCGCGGACGATTTACGCTGGACGAGCGTTTGATCGACTGCCGACCTTGGCCGATACGATGGAAAAAGCTGGTTGTTCTGACCGGGCCATCCTGAATCACCTGCGTGATTCAGGACCTCATGTTCGTGGCTGCTGGGCCTTAGATATGGCTCTACTTCCTGCCGATGAATAGCTTTCGCCATCCTGCCGCCAGGGTTTGGTACGGCCTGCCTTGATGTCCTTCATGCCGCGTATAAACGATGCTTCAAAGTCGGAAATGTTCAGCAATTCCAACGTCGCAGGATTGAGTTCACGGCTCTTGACGAACACCAGGAATTCCGAGGCAGCCCTCAACTGGTCGGGCGATAGCGTGTCAATCAGGGCCTTGGCGTTCTTTCGTAGTGTGAGAGTACTCATAGCTGGGATTTTATCACAGAGCCATTGTCTGGTCGAGATGCGTTCATCAGATCACCGCGCGTTCTGATCAAAACAAGAACTAGGAGCCGTGGCAGGGGTCAACGGTACTCCGTTGCCCCCTGCGAACAGTCGAAAACGATTGCACCTTACGCAGGGGGCAGATGAGTACATCTGACCCCTGCCACGGCTATGACACCTTTCCCCAAAGAGGAGAGGGGAGAAATACCCTACACCACAATATCCGAAGTACAATCCCCGCCCGGATAGCGCATCTCGTGGGCTCTTGCAGGGCCGTTGGGTTCCTTGTTGAAGTTGATCACGAACTTCTCGTTCACCTTCAGGCCGCCTTTGTCGGTGTCGCAATCGACCTGGATCAGCCAGGAACCTTCGTCTTTGATCTTGGGATAGAACATGTTGTCCCAGGTGCTGTAGAGAGAATTGGTGACGAAGAGGCGTTTGCCATCCTTGCTGAGTTGGATCATCTGCGGGCCGCCACCGATGCCCGGAATGGCTGCCGGTTTGCCGAGGATGCCACCGAGCCAAAGCTGGCCGACGAGTTTTGGCTTGCTGGGGTTGGTGACATCGTACTGTCGCAAGTCGCCATGCAGCCAGTTCGAGAAGTAGAGGAAGCGGTCATCGAGGGAGACGACCAGATCGGTGATGAGGCCGGGCACGGGGATGTTCCAGCCAGGCACATCCTTGGCCGGTTCGACAGCGATGACCTTCTCCGCCTTCCACATTCCATCAGCCCCTTTGTCCCAGTGCCACATGGTGCTGGAAAGTGCCGCCCCGACGAAGCCATGCGGGCTGTCCGGGTTGTGGTGGAAGCGGACTTCGAGCGGGATCAGCCCGTCAGCGCCCAGATCGATGCTCTGATTGATCTTCTTGGCCTTCCAGTCCCAGAAGTGGATGCGCTGGCCATACTTGCCGGCCGCCACGTCTTCGAGCTTGAAGCCGGGGCGGAAGGTGTTGGGAGCACCCCATTCGCTGCTGACCATCACATTGTGCCGGGGCTGGTACCAGAAGTCGTAGTTGAACTTCATGCCGGTGCTGTCGTTCTCCCATCGGCCGAGGATGTCGAAGTCCTTGTTCATCATCAGGAAGCCACCCGGAGCATTGCCTTCGCTGTCGCCGAGCATCGAGATGATGATGTTGCCATCCTGCAAACAGTGAACCGTGTGCGGGGCGGTGAGGTTGGCTTTCTTCTTGACCTCTTCCGGTTCGATGACCTTGTGCATCTTCGGAGCACGGGGGTTGGTCATGTCGAGAACATGGATGCGACTGGAAAGGAACCCCGGCACGATCATGTACTTATGTCGGCTCGCCGGGTCGCTGCACGATCCACAGGCTGACCAGCCAAAGTGATGCAGCTCATCGCCGATGTTGGGCATCGGCAGTCGATGAATGATTTTGGCATAAGCAGGCGAAGCCGGGTCAGCATCAATGGTGGCTATGTAATCGGGTGCCTTGATGTTGGTGCCGGCGTAGAGGCAAACGACGTAGAGCAGCTTCTCCCGTTCATTATGTACCGGGGCACCAGAGGCGAATCGGGCACCAAGAAGAGTGGCAGTGGTGGTAGCCAGAAATGCACGGCGATCCATGAGAAGGGCCTCGTGAGCTATTGAAATGATGAGGTCACTATAGTCATACATCCGCAGATCGGGGCGAACCGGCCAGGAAAACTTGTGGGCGAACATGCAGCCCCCAATAGGGGGCGACCCGGTGGTAGCTGGCAGCGCAGAACTGCCAGTTGAATGGAGATTTGAACGAAGAGCCCCGGAGGGGCGATTGGAATGTGTGCTCTGTCCCAATCGCCCCTCCGGGGCTCTGTTGTTTGATTCTTTCCTCCTGGCAGCTCGCGCTGCCAGCTACCGCCCGGTCGCCCCTTATCAGGGGCTAACAATCATAGCCCTCATTCCTAGGCTCCAACCAAGACTGAAGTCCTGGGCTGTTGCAAGTGATCTCAAACTCAATTCGGCAATACCCCTTCCTCACTCTCCCGAATCAACTGATCCACCACATCCTTCAAATCACCCGTCTTGTGGAACGTCGCCAACTGGCGATCGGCGCTGGAACCGTTTTCCAGTATGTCGAAGGCGTACTCCACTTCCTTCCGGCTACCCAGATCATCGAGTACATCGCTGAGGAACCAGGTGAGGAACTCGCGGATGAGATGGCTGGCAGGCTTCTCGGTCTGCTTGCCGAGATCGAGCAGGTTGCCATCGAGGCCGTAACGGACGGCCCGCCACTTGTTCTCTTCGATCAATGCCATCGGATAGTGACGGAAGGTGAGATTATCGCGGCGGAGCTTCCACAGCTTGGCGATCAGCGCCTGGAAGATGGCGGCGATGCAGACCGCTTCATCGACACGGGTGCAGACATCGCACAGCCGGAACTCGAGCGTTGGATAGCGGTGATTGGGGCGAACATCCCACCAAAGCTTGGTGCCATCGGGGATGCAGTTGGTCTTGACCAGCACTTCGACGAATTGATTGAACTCAGCCCACGAATCGAACACCGGCGGAATGCCGGAGCGGGGGAAGTGGCGGAAGATGATGCTGCGGTAACTCTTGAGGCCGGTCTCGCGCCCATCCAGAACGGGGAACTGGTCGACAGGGCCAGGACGTGGGGCATGAAGTACCGAGCCACGTTCATGGCATCGAGCATGAACTCCTTGTCTTCGATGCCGATGTGAACGTGAGTGCCGAAGATCAGCAGTTGATGGGCGAGGTCTCGCATGTCCTTCCACACGCCGAGGTAGCGTTCGAAGGGAGTAATCTCCTGCTCGATCCAACTGGAAAACGGATGCGTGCCGGCAGCAGCGATCTTGAGACCATGCTTGGCAGCGAGCTCCATCACGCCTCGACGCAGCCGGATGATCTCATTCTTGGCTTCCAGCGGCGTGCGGCAAATCTCGGTGCCGACTTCGATCATACTTTGATGCAGCTCAGCCTTCACCGCTTCGCGCATCATCAGCTTACCCTCATCGAGGAACTGAGTGATGTACGACTTGAGTTCGCGGGTCTTCGGATCGATGATCTGATATTCTTCTTCGATGCCGATGGTCAGCGACGGGGGCTTCATGGGGGGTTCCTGAGAGCGAAGGTCTTATCCGAGATTGTGCGAAAAATCGGTGAGAATAGCAACGCAGAAGCGTCTATCCTTCGGGAATCGATGCGAGGCTTGACCTTACATGTTGTAATTGCCGAATTTGCTCCTCCCCTTACCAAGGAAAGGGTGGGTGGGTTCGGTGCGGTTTGAAGTTAGGGAGAAATACCCCCTCCAACTCCCCCTTGGAAAGGGGGAGAGAAAGAACTACGCCGCTTCCTTCATCTGCTCCGGTGTTCCTTCCAGCATCTGCTTGAGGACCGTATCCGCTTCCATCCCCTCGGCCTGGGCTTCGAAGTTCAGCAGGATGCGATGGCGTAACGCCGGCAGGAAGCTCTGCTTGATGTCATCCAGGCTGACGTTGTACCGACCGGCCAGCAAGGCCCGTACCTTGGCAGCGAGCACCAGCGATTGAGCGCCACGAGGGCTGGCACCACAACGGATGTACTGATTGGCCAGGGCATGGGCATAGGGCCCCTTCGGATGCGTCGCCAGGATCAACCGGATGGCGTAGTCCTGAATCGGCGGAGCGATCAGCACTTCACGCACCAGGCTCTGGTACTCCAGAATCTTCGCCCCGTCCATCACCTTCTCCGGCTTGGGGGCATCGCTCCTGGTGGTACGATCAAGAATGAAGCCAATCTCTTCACGAGTCGAATAGTTGACGACGAGTTTGAAGAAGAAGCGATCAAGCTGGGCTTCGGGCAGCGGGTAGGTGCCTTCTTGTTCGATGGGGTTCTGGGTAGCCATCACCAGGAACGGTTCGACGAGCTTGTGCTGCACGCCGCCGATGGTGACCGAGTGTTCCTGCATGGCTTCGAGCAGAGCTGACTGGGTCTTGGGGGTGGCCCGGTTGATTTCATCAGCGAGAACGATCTGAGCGAAGAGCGGCCCCTTCTGGAACTGAAAGCTACGTCGGCCCGATTCGTTTTCCATGACGACGTTGGTGCCGATGATATCGCTGGGCATGAGATCGGGGGTGAACTGAATGCGGTTGAAGTGCAGATCGAGCACCTGAGCCAGTGTGCGCACCAGCAACGTCTTCCCCAACCCCGGCACCCCTTCGAGCAGGGCATGTCCACCGACGAACAGGCACGTCAGCACGCCCTCCACAATATTCTGATGGCCGACGATCACCTTCCCGATTTCCGCCTGCACCTGACGAAACGACTGACGAAATTGATCGGCACGTTGCTCTAAGGACATTGGTTGCACCAGTAGCTAGGAGCTAGGAGATAGTAGTTAGAATAGTACCAAGATAACGAGGGGAGCGGGGAGAAGCTAATGGAAAGTGGATACGAATCGAAAGCGCCTTGTGGTAAGATTGCTTCATTATTCTTCACTTTCACGATGCGAGTTCAAGATGCCATCATACCATTGCAAACAATGTGGAATGCCACATGATGGTATCCCTGCATTTCACGCTGATCGTCCAACGTCGTATTGGGATGTTCCTGAAGAGAAACGTAGTACAGACGTCTTTCTAACATCGGATAGTTGCGTCATTGCCGAACAGTTCTATTTCATTCGAGGTTGTCTGGAAATTCCCATACGAGATCACCCAGATGTATTTACATGGGGCGTCTGGGTATCTCTCAAAGAGGAGAACTTTTTCAAATGGCAGGACTGCTACAGTGTCGATCATCGCAGCCATATTGGCCCGTTCTTTGGCTGGCTATGCACTCAATTACCGATTTATCCCGACACCCTGCATCTCAAGACCATGGTTCATTTGCGGGATAACGGGATTCGCCCTTTCATTGAACTTGAAGCAACAGATCATCCATTAGCCATTGATCAGCAGAAGGGCATTTCACTGGAACGCGCTCTTGAGTTGGTTCATCAACTACCGGAATAGCTGAATATCACTTCACTTATGGTAGAAGAGACTCCCCATGCGTCCCCAGCCCCTCCGCAGTTCACGATGTCGAAGCTACCAGCATAACGAGGGGGGGCTTGGAGAAGCTAATGGGAAGCAGGGAGGTGACATCGAGATACGACGGTGGCCTTGCAGTGCTTTCTCGGTATTACTCTGAGCAACCACATTTCTGTAGAATGCTTTGAAGCTGAAGCATGTTTCAAGAAGTCTCTCAAGGAAGCCGAGCGGTGAAATATCGCAATCTGAATGTCAAAATTCCTAAGCAGTCTTCGGATTATCCGGAATGTTCAGACTTTGTTATTACCCAGATCGAGAAGATTCTTCACAATGCGGTCGCCTCGGGCCGGAACAAAATAGTTATCAATACAAATCTCCGGCTCGGCTTACCGATGGAGAATATTAATAAAGTAGCAGGCCCCTTTGTTGAGGCTTGGGCTGTCGAGATTTTTCAAGAGATTAGCCAAGACCCAGCAAACCAGTTCCATTTGATCCATGTGGAGGCCAAAGAGCGCCTCTACATGGCGGACATCATCCTGCAATTCAAGAAGAAACGCAAAGTCGAATCAGGGGTTACCGCTGAGGTTGACGTAAAAGCAACGGCTGAGGACTTAAAAGACTCGGGGAAGTCGCCGAACATCACTTCTTTCAAGCGTATTCGCACCGCCTACATTGAGGACCCCGATTACCTTTTTGTCATACTGTCGCTCAAACATCGAGTGTATTCAACGCGCAACGAAGCAAACGGGTTGATGGATGGGATTATGGAGGTCGTTAAGCATAACGCCTACGATTTGAAGTACCTTTCCAAGGCGGACATCAGCTACAACCCAGCACTGGGAACCGGCCAGATTCAGGTCAAGGATATTCACTACGTCACGATGGAGAAAAGAGACACATGGGAGTTTTGTCAGTTGCTCGACGCCAAATACTTAGCTTCATCCAAGCGTAAGCTAAAAGACTGGGTCAAGCTCGCGAAAAAGAACGGATGGATCAAAACCGATGATTAATCCAAAAGTGATCCAGGGTAATTGCATCGAAGTGATGGCTGCATGGCCCGATAATCATGTGGATCTCATTGTCGCTGATCCTCCTTACAATCTTGGTAAGGAATATGGCAATAACAGTGATTCGCAGCTACGAGAGGATTACTTGCGGTTTACCAAAGACTGGTTGTCGCAGGCCATTCGTATTCTGAAACCTTCCGGCTCTCTCTACGTATTCATGGGATTTCGGTTCATATCGCACCTCTTTCTGTTGTTGGACGAGGAATTTCGTTTACGCTTCAATAACTGGATTTGTTGGTATTACACTCAAGGGATGGGACGCACACGAGGTTTCTCCCCCCGTCATGATGATGTCCTGTTCTTTTCCAAGACTGATCAATTCACCTTCAATCTTGACAGCATTCGGGTGCCCCAGAAGTACTACCGATCACGAAACAACATGCGTGGCGCCAATCCAGGTGATGTCTGGGAATTTTCACATGTGCATTATTGTCAGGGGTCTCGAACGGAACATCCAACCCAAAAGCCTGAAGGCTTAATCGAACGAATAGTTCTTGCCTCATCGAATAAAAACGACCTTGTCCTGGACCCATTTGTGGGTAGCGGGACAACTCTCAGAGTCTGCCAGCAACTTGATAGAAAGTCGATTGGCATTGAACTCTCCAATGCGTACGTGTCTTTGATAGAGAAACGACTTAGAGAGCCGTTTACCGGTTTTGACAGCATTGATCCGAGAATGAAACGAATACCAAACGACTTGAATGATCCTGCGATTCGAGCAGAGTATGCTGAGAACCATAAACTGTGGTTCCTTGATCATCATCAAGACATTCACGATGCCTTTAGAACAGACTTTGCGCGTAAATATCCGAACACCATTGATGGAAACCAACCTTCTCTATTCCCCGATGATTCGGAATCAGACCGGTCATAAGCATCAGATCTCTTCTACAAGTCAGGTATTAAGTCCGAGAAAGTCAAACCCATGCGGCCCCAACCCCTCCTTGCCGTTCACGATGTCGAAGCCACCAGCCGGTGGTATCAGAAGTTGCTCGGCTGCAAGAGCGATCATGGCGGGCCGGTTTATGAACGCCTCGTTTATAACGGCAAGCTCATCCTCCAACTCCACCGCTGGGAGGTCGAACAACACCATGGCCCCATCGGCGATCCGTCAGCCAAGCCTTATGGCAACGGGGTGCTGCTCTGGTTTGAAGTGGACGACTTCGATCATGCCGTCGCCAGGGCAGAGGAACTGAAGGCGGATATCTTCCTGCCCAAGCATCGCAACCCACCCGAAGGCGACGGCGGCCCTAACCACTGGGAATGCTGGATGCGCGACCCTAATGGCTACAGCGTCGTTCTTGCCAGCCCCGATGGATCAGCGGGCAACGGCTGGCAGCCAAACTCGTGAGACTTCGGCCTGGACACTACCTTCTGCTCTGAAGTCTCACAACTTCATCTACTAGAACTTTCTTTTCTCCGTCACATTTCCTCATGGATTGTGCTTAGGGAGGTGTCGCTCGCCAGCAACAACTCCCAGGCGCCTCTCCCATGGCCAAGAAAGTCGATCCGCTCGAACAGTGGAAGTTAGCGAACCAGCCCGGCCCGGCGGCACTGGCTGGGTTTGAGAAGCTGAAGGTCATCCTTCAGCAGTACGCCGGGAAGACGCTTCTGGGACAGTCGCAGAAGTTTCCTCCCAAGTACACCCTCGACGTCGCCCCCGCTGTTCGCCTTCATCATGGCAAACGATTTGCCAGCGTTGCCTGTGTTGCCAAGTCCATCTACTTCGAGTTGTGTCAGTGGGACGAGGCGATTCAGAAGGAATTGAGCAAGCTACTTAAAGGCATCGCCAAGTCGGGATACGAAGGATATGAGTTCACCTCTATCAGCGATGAACTGGCCACCAGGCTTGCGTTGCAGGTAAAGAAAGCCGGCGAGAAATTGCTTGGCCAATCCAAAAAGGAAGATAAGCGTCAGCTCTACCAGCCCAAGTCGTCGGCCAAGGTTCCCGATGTGGGGTTGTGGACGTCTCCTCTTTCGTGGGCAAGCCCCAAAGCAACTGCTTCGGACAATTACTCCCGTTACATTCCCCAAGAGGCTCTGTTCACCCGGGGCGAGCTTATCTGCACGCTCTATGAAAACCGTGGCCCCGGGATCCAGGAACATTCCGAGCGGTCGCTGCCGGGCTTGCTGCAACTTGAAAAGATCGCTGGTCAGATGCGGGTCATTGCTGCTCACACCGTCGGCTTCGATGGCCAACTTTGGTCGTTCCGTCTGCTGATGCAGGGCAAACAGACGTTTATGCCCCTCTATGTCGGCAAAGCGTTCGACAAACAGCAAGCTGCCCCGGCTGAGCTACTGGAACGCTACCGCTTCTCCCGCATCACGATTCAGAGCATTCTCTGTACTGAGTCGGGGAAGGCCTATTGCATCAACCTCAGGGAGAACTTTGAAGTAGATGCCGAAGACGAGTACGAAGAGGAGTAAGAGCTGGTCGAGATCGCGATGCCCTAATCCGCTGTCTCCAAATCAATCACCTGCTGCTACCTTGTACACAGCTTTCTTGGCGAAAAGGTGCCAGGCCATCCACGCCGTTCCGTCTTCAGAGATCATTTCCTGCCCTGCAAGAGCAGCCACGCTCTTTACCTATAGTTTGCCTGAAGTTGAGTAGAGCGCGCGTGGTTTGGCATCGTCGTTGCGTTAGATCACATGAGTCGAGCCTACGCCAAGCTTCACCGCCTTATCCATTACAGATCGGTAATGCCGGCAGATCGCTCTCGGCTGATTCCCTGCGCGGTTCCCTGTTCCTTTCAAGGAGTCTGTTATGCGAAGTCTGCCTGGCTCACCCCGGCTGTTGGCTATGGGGTTCGGATGCCTGCTGGCGGCTATGCCCGTGCCGGCACATGCACAAACCTGCCCGGGGAAGTCCTCGAGCACTTCATCTTCTTCTTCAACGAGCGGCACGTCGGCCAGCGCTGCAACGAGTAGATCGTCGAGCAGCACTTCGACATCGAACCAGGCGTTGTTGACGATGATTCAGAACCAGATTGCGCAGTTGGAACTGCTGCTGGCTCAACTGCAGAGCGGAGCGACCACGCCGGCGGCCAGCACGGGGTTGACTTCAGCCCAGGCTGCCCAGATCGTGCAGCAGCGCATCGTGACGTTGCGACGACTGGCTGCACAATTGAGCAGCTCTGGGGTAGCTCAGACTCAGGCGGCAGGTTCGAGAGTTGCCCGCCGATAGACTTATTCACGTCGGTGTAGCAGAACTCGACTAGAGTTCCGTTGAGCGTATGATCGGAAGTCTGGCGACTTTCGCTACCAAAAGTCTCGGGAGGTGCCCCTCCTGCGAAAGCGGGAGGGGTATTTTTGTTACTGGCTCCCCTCTCCCCACCGGGGAGAGGGGCTGGGGGTGAGGGGTTCTTTTGGAGGCTTAGCCCTTCGTGTAGATCTCACTGATCATTACACGATGGGCTGCGCCACGAAAGAATACCCCTCACCCTAACCCTCTCCCCTGGGGGGAGAGGGAACCATACTACTGATTATCGTTCAGCGGCTCGTCGGCGTAGTAGGTGCCTTCTGAGCTAGTGATCTTTTTGACTGGCGCTATGTGAACGGGCTCTTGCTTTCCCCCATCCAGCCAGGAGGCGAAGTTGGTTTTTATTCTGGCTTCTGGCTTCTGGCTCCTGGCTTCTGTTGGCACTCCCACATTCGTCGTCTCTTCGAAGGTTGTCTGAGCGAACCCGGGCGCTGGGCTGGCCAACTGCAAGGCTACCGCATCAGACTGGGTGAGCAACTGCTGCAAGCCCTGACGCAACTGATCGACGCTGCGTTTGGTCTTGCTCCGTTCCAGGTGCAGGCTGGCGACGGTCTGCTGCAACTGGTTCCGGTCCTGCGAAAGGCTGGTCAGTTCCTTGCGAAGCTTGTCCCGTTCAGCCTTCAGGGCGCGCAGTTCCTGTTGTGTCTGGGTAAGCTCCTGATCGACGGAAACGGCCCAGCCACTAAGTGTTTCGATAGTTTCGTGAGCCTCATTCCGCTCGGTTACGACACGATCTCTTTCAGCACTGGCAGTTTTCAGCTCCTGCCTCAGCAGGGCAGCCATCTTATTGTTACTCGATTGATCCTGGCTGCTGGCCACGAATAGAACGGTGATAGCGGCGATCAAGGCGACCCATCCCCAGCGTGCCCCGTGCATAACTGCCTCCCCAGTGCAAACAACACTGTGCAAAACGACCCTGAAGCTGCGTCATCTGGTGCGGAGTGACATGGCCTTGTCACAATGACGACAGGCAGACATAGATAGTATCGATGCGCCGGGCTTCATACTGGGCATTCATGAGGACAGAGCAGCTGTTTTTCACCGAAGTTTGTAGGAGCAACATTCAATGTAACGGTTGCGCCTTTTCTACCCTCTCTTCGCCCCGTAGGTGTCATACCCATGTCACCGGAGATATGAGCGGTCATCGATGAAGAAACGAGCTGGATCGAAAAGGAACGGTTTGCCTATCGAAGAAGGATGTGTCAGCGAGGGTGGACTTCGCGATTACACGCGCCCCTCGCTGGCGTGTCAGGCTGTCATGGTCTCGGCTGAAAACCATGGACGGCGATCTGGGTGCCCTGCGTCGTTACCATATCCCAGAAGAAAATGCCGACCACGATGAAGACCGCTAAGGCGATGACGAAAAGATTCTGCCGGAAGGTGACAGGTAGCGTAGCAGGGTTTTCCGGGGTATCGAAAAGGGCGATCTTCAGCAGCTTGCCATAGTAGCCCAGAGCGATGACGGTGTTCACCACGCCGACGCCGAGCAATACCCAGAGCACCGGGCGATCCTGAAGTTGTGCTTGCTGCACGAGACAGGCGAAAACTTCATACTTGGCCAGGAACCCGGCAAAGGGTGGCAGACCCACCAGGCCGATGATGAAAATTGTCAGCGCCACCGCCTGGATCGGCGCTCGTTTCAAGAGTCCCGTCATGGCTGCCAGGTCTTCCCGGTGACCGGCATTGCGCACAAAGCAGACGATGGCGAACACGCCCAGGTTCATGAACACATAAGGCAACAGGTAGACCAGCGATGCCGCCAGTCCGTCACGAGTGAGCGTTGCCAGAGGCATCAAGAGATACCCGGCGTGCGCGATTGTCGAATACGCCCAGAAGCGTTTGAGGTTAGTCTGCGGATAGGCAGCGAGGTTGCCCCAGGTACACGTCACGCCGGCCACCACCGCAATGGCTATCGAAAGCGACGGTGCGATGTGCGACCAGGCTGGGCCATTGGCAACACTGAGACCCGGCATGCCGCCCATGAGCATCAGGATGATCCGCCCCATCAGCGCCAGTGCCGCCGCCTTCGAAACGACCGACAGATAGGCTGCGACCTCCGCGGCAGCACCTTCAAACACATCCGGGCACCAGAAGTGCATAGGCACCAGCGAGAGCTTGAACGCCAGGCCGAGCAGAATGAACCCGATGCACATCCAGTAGAAGGCATCGAGCCCGCCGCTCTGCATCAGCGTGTGCAGGCTCAGGCACACATCGGGCAGGTAACCGGTGCCGAGCCTGCCACACAACAGGCTGATGCCATAGAGCAGCATACCCGAAGCCGCTCCGCCATACACGACATACTTCAGGGCCGCCTCGCCGCTTTGCCGTTTGCCTTTGAGGAAACCCGCCAGCACGTAGCTGGGGACGCTGGCCATTTCGATGGCGAGGTAGATCATCAGGAAGTGTTGTGCGGAAGCCATCAGACACATGCCGAGCGTGCCGCCCAGCAGCAGCACATAGAAGTCAGCCGAGTCTTCCCGATCGGGCATTTTGGTGAGAATCGTGAGCAGGATCGTCAGCGACGACGCACCGAGTATCACCATCCGGCTGAACGCTGACAGCCCATCGAAGACGAGCATGCCGCTGAAGAGGTCACGGGCAGGAGACGCTGAACCAAAGGGAAAGCTCAGCCATTGACCTGAACTTACGAGCAGCGCCACCAGATTGGCGACGAGGGCGATGAAACCTAAGTGCCAGCGATCGAGCGAAGAGAACAATCGAAGAAGAAGCATCAGCGCGATGGCGACGATCAGGATCGCTTCTGGCGCAAAGACGAGCAGATCGCCGAGCATGCGGCTGTTGAGGAAATCAAGCTGGATCACGGGGCTGGCCATATCAGCGTGCCGTCACCTGGGCCAGGAGTTGCACCAGTCCGGTGAGCGTGGGGTCGAGCCAATCGAAGACGAGCATCGGCCAGATGCCCAGCACGACCGTCATCACCGCAAACACGCCGGCAATGAACCCCTCCCGACCATCAAGATCATCAAGGGCCAGACCATCTTTACGATGGCCCAAGAGCATGCGTTGCAGCGTCCAGAGAATGTAGGCAGCGGTGATGACCAGCGTTCCGGCGGCGATCATCGTGAAGGTCTGCCCCGCTGACGGCCAGATATCAGGCCGGAAGTTCCAAGTCCCCAGCAGCACGCAGAACTCGCCGACGAAGCCACAGAGCAAAGGCAGCCCCATCGCCCCGAAGAAGACGACCATTACCAGCCCGGCCCACGTTGGCATCGGCGTCGTCAGTCCGCCCATGCGGTTGAGATCATAGTGGCCGAGCCGTTCGTACAGCACTCCCGCCAGGTAGAACATCCCCGCCGAGGTGAAGGCATGGGCGATCATCTGGAAGACCGCTCCCTTCATGCCCCACGACCAATACTGAGCCGACTCCGGCGTGGCCCAGACGGCGATGCCGAGTAACACGTAACCCATGTGACTGATCGAGCTGTAGGCAACGAGCCGTTTCAGATTGGTCTGTGCCAGTGCCACGAGGGCGGCATAGACGATGGCGATGATGCCGAGGAGTCCCATCACCCACGCCAGTTGCTCCGCCGCCCACGGACAGATCGGGATGGCGATGCGCAGGATGCCGTAGGCCCCCGTCTTCAAAAGGATGGCAGCGAGGATCATGCTGATGGGCGTCGGCGCTTCGACATGCGCATCGGGTAGCCAGGTGTGCAGCGGGATGATGGGCACCTTGATGGCAAAGCCCAGGAACAAGAGGATGAAGCAGAAGAGCTGGAACTGCGGCGACATCGCCTGCCAGTGGACCTTCTTCTGCTCCGCGTCTTCGAGTTGTTTGCGCAGGGCCGGGTCTTCGCTGCGGTCACGAAGTTGCTCTTCGATGCGGGCGATGTTGCTTTCCAACTGAGTGGACGCCATCGCTGCCTGACTGAGGACGATGATATCGAACGTATTGACGGGAGCCTTGAACTCGCCCGCATCAAAGCGGTCGCCAGCCAGCCCTAAGAAGGCGTCACGTCGGAAGGCTTCGGGGCTGAAGCGCTCCTTGCCCTCGGCCTTGGCCACCAGGTCGTTGTAGTAGGGCCGCAGATCGACGAAGTAGAGAGCCAGCATCGCCACCAGAATGAGGATGGAGCCGAGAAGCGTGTAGAGGAAGAACTTGATCGCTGCGTATTCCTTGCGTGGCCCGCCCCAGTAGCCAATGAGGAAATACATCGGCACCAGCATCGCTTCGAAGAACACATAGAAGAGGAAGAAATCGAGGGCGAGGAACAGCCCCAGCACCCCCGTTTCCAGGATGAGGAACAGGATGCAGTAGCCGCGCACCGCCTTGGTGTTCTTCCAACTGGCCAGGAAGGCCAGCACGAAGATCGACGACGACATCAGTAGCATGGCCATGCTGAGGCCATCAACGCCGAGCGAGTAGTCGATGTGGAAACGGCCGATCCATGCCTTGCGAGCGATGAGGTCCCGGCTCGATACCGGTTCCGCCCGCCGATAACTCGCCAATTGCACATCATTGCGGGCAGGTAGTAACTGGGCAGTGCGATCTTGATTGGTTAATTGCTCGTCAGTCAGTCGCAGGAAATCGATGAACAGGAATGTGGTGAGGATGAACGTGACGAGGGTGCCGATCAGCGTCCACCAGCGGATGAACTCGGTACGCCGGCTCGGAACGAAGAGCAGCCCCAACGCAAAAACGACAGGCATTAGGATAATTGCCGACATCAACCAGAAGTCGAGTTCATCCCAGACGTTGGCAAACCACATGCAGTCTTCTCAAGAGTAACAAGATGTACTCAAGTTATGGGTAACACTAACTCGTGGCAGGGGTCAGTTGTACTCAACTGCCCCCTGCATATCGGCGAAGGTCTTGCAAATTCCGCAGGAGGCAACGGAGTACCGTTGACCCCTGCCACGACTCACGGTCTTAGTCTTCATGTCGAACCTGACGCTGTGCTCGCCGCTGGCTGTGCTGTTTCTTGGCGGTGAGCCGGCGTTCTTTGGAGCCACGGGTGGGTTTGGTCGGCCTGCGAATGGTGGGAGGAGGGACGGCGGCGAGGATGAGGCGTTCCAACTTCTCCAGGCAATCCTGCATGTTCATCGGCTGAGCACGATGACGCTGTGAACTGATCAGGAAGTCGCCTTCGCTGGTGAGATAGGTTCGGCTGAGATGGAGGAAGCGATGCAGGACATCGGGAGGTAATGAGGATCGTCGGGGGTTCCAGCGCAGCAGCGCCTTGCTGGACACCTTGTTGACGTTCTGGCCGCCGGGGCCGCCGCTGCGGGCGAACTGCCAGGTGAACTCATCGGAACGGATACGCACCGGTTCCGGCACGATGCCATAACGGGCAGGCAACGGGATGGTGAGATCGTGGCTGGGTTCCGTCCTGGGGGACATGGGGGTTCCATTTAGGAATACCAGCCCGACGCGCTAGCGAGGGGGCGCGTGCAATCGCAAGGTCCACCCTTGCTAGCGCAGCGGGCTGGTATCAAACTGACTATTTCACCTTGGGCCAGGTTTTGCCGGGCCAGTCGTCGGTGCGGAAGGGTGATGCAGGGACACCTTCCTTGTTGAAGAGGTTCACCACCGGGTAGTCGCACCAGCCAAACCTAACGGCGACCGGTTCCTTGACCGCATCGGAGGTGACAATGATCTTATCGCCATCGATACGAGCCTCGGCGTTGTAAAACTTCTTGTCTGCCCCGGCGATGGTGAAGCCGGTCAGCTTGTCCCCCTTGCACGAAAGCCCGGTACCGATGGAGGTGAAGTTCAGGATAGCCTTGTCACCCTCGAACTTGCACTTGTCATAGACCGGGCCGGTGCCGACGATGTTCTCGCCATAGACCTTCTGCAAGGCAGCCATGGCCAGGCGTTGACCGACAGGGGCCTTGTTCTTGGGGTGAATGTCGTTTTGATCGGTTGCTTCATCAGTCGTATCGGTGATGACCGCCTGGGCGGTGCCGGCCAGCTTCAAACTGGTGAGCAACTGTGCCTCACGCAGTTCAGCCCAATCGCTATCCTGAGGTTGCTCAGAGATCTTCTTGAACGGAGCCAGTTGCACGAAGAGGAACGGGAATTCCTGGTTCCACGCTGCCCGCCAGGACTGAATCATCGTGGGGAACAGCGTGCGGTACTCGAAAGCGCGCCTGGCGTTCGATTCACCCTGATACCAGATAGCGCCCTTGATGGCGAACGGCACCAGCGGGCTGATCATGGCGTTGTAGAGCCGAGCAGGACTGTTGGGGCTTTGATCGGGGTGTTGTGGCCGACGGGGAGCTTGAGGAGCTTTCGTCTTCTCCTCCTTCGCCTTGGCGACCGCTTCCTTGTACTTTTCCATCTGATCCTGGTAGGTCTTGTCCATCTTCTCTTTGTTGGTTTCGTAGTTGGCGACCTGCTTCTTGATCGTCTCGAGGTAGTGAGCCAGTTCGGGAGTCTTCTCGAGGAACTCGGTGGAAGTCCAGGCCTCAGCAGGCGTGCCGCCCCAGGCGGTTTGAATGATCCCCACCGGCACCTTTCGAGCTTGCTGCAACTCCTTACCGAAGAAATAACCAACTGCTGTAAAGCCGGCAATGGTGTCGGGCCCGGCGACACGCCACTGGCTCCAGGCCTTGTCGGTCTGCACCTGATCGAGTGGCTTGCCGGAGGTCACCATCTTGTGCTGGAAGATACGCAGCTGCGGGTTAGCGGAGTTAGCAATAGTCTCCTTGGCATCCTTGGAGGAATTGACCGCCCACTGCATGTTCGACTGGCCGGAGGCGATCCAGACTTCGCCGACGAGCACATCATCGAGCTTGACCTTGTTCTTGCCCTCGACGGTCATCTCAAACGGGCCGCCCGCTTCGAGGTTGGGCAGCTTGGCCATCCATTTGCCATCAGCACCAGCCGTAGCGGTAGCTGACTTGCCCTGAATGGTGACAGTAACCTTTTCATCAGGGTCAGCCTTGCCCCAGACGGGGACGGTGGTCTTCTGCTGAAGCACCATGTGATCGGTGAAGAGTCCATTGAGTTTGACGTCGGCGAAAGCCGGGGTGCTGCACAGCCCCCAGATCGCTAAGAGGAAGAGGCCTCGTCGCATGTCGATTCTCCCAGGTGAGTCTATTGATTCAAAGAGTGCTGCCGGACACGCCAAAGAGGGTAGCGCGAGCAGCCTCTGAATGGTTCTAAGCTACACCGGAAGAAGGGCGGTGGGAAGGAAAAACCGTTGAAGCGGTATGGCATTTTAGAGCGAAGACTGTGCCACACTCCGATGGTACTCCATCGGGGTGTGGTTTCGAGGTTCAGTGTGCCATTAACTGAATTATCGTAAAGACGTCTTGTGCTATGCAACCACACCCCGACGCGAGTACACGCCGGAGTGTGGCACAGTCATCAAACCTCTCGTTCCTGCTCAATCACTTGCAGGAAGATTGCCCGCATATTGGTGGTACGTTCTCGCAGTTCCTTCAAGAATTGCTCCACCGCCTGCTGGGGCTCCTTCACCTGATACCCCAGCCGCCTGACCAGCTTGATCAAATCCTCCTTCGCCGTCGGCAGCGTATCCATCGATTGCTGATAGACCATCCGCTGCCTGCTTTCGATGGTGCGGAGGAACAGGTAATGATCGACCACAGCCTGGCAGGTTGCACCATCGAGCAGCTTTGCTTCTTGAATCGCTGCTAGCGCATCCCAGACGTTGGAATGAACGATCTGCGGATGACTGCGGCCATACTTCAAGAGCAATAGTTGCACCAGGAACTCGACATCCACGATACCGCCGACGCCGCGCTTGAGATCGTTCTCCCCCTTGCTGCTGGCTTCCATGCGTTTGCGCATGCTCAGGATTTCATCAGCCATGCTTGGCAGCCAGGTGGGACCGTAGGCTGCGATATGGAGCGTCTTCATCACCTGCTGCCCAAACGCTTCAACGCCGGTGACGACACGACCCCGGGTGAGTGCCTGCCGTTCCCAGAGTTGGGCACTGCCTTCCGCATAGTATTTGCGGAACCCTTCGAGCGGCACCACCAGACTGCCCGATTTGCCGGTCGGCCTCAGTCGCATGTCAACTTGATAGAGTCTGCCGAGCGAACTGTGCTGCCCGAGCGATTTGATCACCCGCTGTGCCAACTCGCTGAAGAAGTGGATGTTGTTGGTCGATTCCTTACCTTGCGTTTGTCCATCATCCTCGTATATGAGGATCAGATCGAGGTCGCTCTGGTAGCTCATCTCCTTGCCACCGAGCTTGCCCAGGCCGACGATTGCATATCGGCAGAGGGCTGGATTGTGCGAGGTCTGACTCCTCCCCTTACCAAGGGGAGGTTGGGTGGGGTTCTTCGCCTGTTCAACCCCCTCTAACTCCCCCTTGGTAAGGGGGAGAATCGTACCAGTCATCGGTTCGCCCCAGCGCTGGCAGAGCAGCTCGTACTCGCGCTCGACGATGTAACCCAACATCGCTTCCGCCAGTTGCGACAGGGCAGCGAGCGTTTCCCGCAACGGTCGTTTGCCCAGAATGTCCTGCACGCCGATGCGGAGCAGTTCCTTGTTCTGGAAGCTGTGCAGAATGCGGTCGATCAGCTGCGGATCAGCTCCCCGGCACAGCTCAGCCAGCTCGCAACGAAGATCATTCAGCGACTTGGGTTGATCGAGCACCAGCGAATCGAGCAGTTCATCGATCATGCCCGGATGGCTCATCAAGATCTGCGACAGGTACTGACTCGATGAACAGAGATCGACATAAAGCTTGAGGCTCGGTTCATTGAAGCTGAAGAGTTCCCACAGCACCCCCTTCGCTCCCAGCGAGGCGGTCACCTTTTCCAGATTGGTAAGGGCCATGTCGGGGTCGGGGGTTTCCGAAAGGGCCAACAGCAGCTTCGGGGCGATACTCGCCAGGAAGTGTCGGCATCTTCTCGTGGGCAGAAACGGTACCGGCTCCTGAGCGAGAAGCTGAAGATTGTGAAGAGCCGTCTGCGGATCGCGGAAGCCATAACGCTGCAGGATGTTGTTCGCCTTATCGATCTGCTCTTCGGGCAGGAGGATGAGGTCCGATTCAGGCGTATCGGTGTGGATCGGGTCGGCAAAGGCATCGTGCAGCAGGTGATTCAGCACCTTGCGATTGAACAAGGTGACTTGGGCGAACTCTTCCTCAAACTGCTCCTGGGCGAGGAAGATTCGGTCATGGTAACCGAGCCGTAGAGCTAATCGCCGTAGCTCTTCGGGCCGCTCGGGCAGATGGTGCGTCTGGAGATCACTGAGGAGTTGCAGTCGATGCTCGGTTCGGCGAAGGAAGCGATAGCCTTTCTCCAGAATTTCTCCCTCAGTCGGGGTTAAGACGTCGGCCCGCAGCAGGGCGGTGATGGCCTGCAGGGTGTTGTTGCTCCGCACCGCCGGCAGTTCGCCGCCGTTGAGCAGTTGCAGAAACTGGATGACAAACTCGACGTCGCGGATGCCACCGTAGCCGGTCTTGACGTCTCGTGTATCGTCGCCCTGCTGGATCGCTCGCTGTTCAATCTTGCGTTTGATGGCTTTGATCTCGCCAATCTCGGCCAGGCTGAGATAGCGGCGATAGATGAACGGCTCGATGGCCTTGAGGAACTGCTGCCCCAGTTCGACACTGCCGGCGATGGGCCGAACTTTGATCAGCGCCTGCCGTTCCCAAGTGCGGCCCAGCGTATCGTAGTAGGCCAGGGTGCTGGCGAGCGACCGTACCAGCGGCCCACGCTGCCCTTCGGGACGCAGCCTAAAATCGACACGGTAGGCGGCCGGTGCAGAGGTGAGCAGTCTCAGCATTTCGGTCGTCACTCTGCTGCAATACTCTTCATGGGTGGCACCCAGCTTGCCGGTGGTTTGGCCGTCTTCGTTGTAGACGACCATGAGATCGATATCGCTGGAGTAGTTGAGTTCCCTGCCGCCGAGTTTGCCGAAGGCGAGTACGACGAGTTGGCCGGGTTGTCCTAATGCCGTTCGTGGTTCGCCGAAGCGGCGGGTGATGGAACGCTGGGCGGTGCTGACGCATACCTGCACCGCTGCCTGGGCGACGTCGGCAATGTCAGCTGTGACCTCTTCGAGAGGCCGGTCGCGGATGATATCGTTGATGCCGATGCGAAGCAGATGCCTGGCACGATAGTGCCGGATGGCCTTGAGGACAGCTGAGTCCTCGAAGCATTGATCAATCTCTGTCTGCAACTCCGTCACCAGTTCATTCAACGTCGGCGTACGGCGTAACGGCAGCCCGAGCATCGTGATCGCCGAGGGCTGCATCACCAACGTATCGCTGAGGAACTGGCTGGCCCCGAAAAGGTTGATGAGTGTTTCGATCGCTTGCGGATGATCGACGAGCAGCGATTCAAAGGCCGCCAGCGCCCCATCAGCGGTCAGGAAGCGTTCGAGGTTATTGAGAGCCATGTCGGCGTCAGCGCTGCGTAGCAGCAGGCTTTGCCAGAGAGGCAACCAGCGAGTGAGACGTTCCGGGCCGAGGAGGGTTTGCAGCGAAACGAGGTTACGCTCACCCCGTGCGAGGTCACGCAGGCCGGCGGCAGCGAGGGGGGAGGCAGTGAATGCAACGTCTGAAGACATGCGGTTAGTTTATGGATGGCCGTGGCTGGCTGAAAAAGCCAGTGTGACTGTGCCACACTTCGCCGTACTCCGGCGAGGTGTGCTTGCGGAGTACATGGTCGCATCAGGTTGATATTTGATTGTGGGAACACGACTGGGCGATTGAAGCACACCCCGTCGGAGTACCGACGGAGTGTGGCACGGATTTCGTACGATACGGGTGCAAATGCTAGCGCGGTCCCCCCTCGCTGGCGCTTCAGGCTGCCATGGGGACGGACTCTAACACGCTGCCAGGGCTTTCTCCAGATCGGCTTGCAGGTCGGCGAGATCTTCGATGCCGACGCTGAGGCGGATCAGACCATCATCCACACCACGCTTGAGCCGTATCTCGGCAGGGATGCTGGCGTGGGTCATCGTCGCGGGGTGATTGACCAGCGATTCCACGCCGCCGAGGCTCTCGGCCAGGCTGAAGAGTTTCGTGGTGGTCAGGAACTTCATCGTTGCTGCCTTGCCACCGACGACACGCATGCTGACCATGCCACCGAAGTCGCGCATCTGCTTCTTGGCCAGTGCGTGCTGGGGGTGAGACTTGAGACCGGGGAAGTAGACCTGCTCGACCTTGGCATGATGAGCCAGCCAATCAGCGAGATGCCTGGCGTTCTGGCAGTGTTTCTCCATGCGAAGGGCCAGCGTCTTTACACCTCGCAGTGTGAGGTAGCAATCGAAAGGCCCCGGCGTGCCGCCCGAAGCGTTCTGATGGAACTTCACCTGGGTAACCAGATCCTTCTTGCCGACGAGACAGCCACCCACGACATCGGAGTGTCCGCCCAGGTACTTGGTGGTACTGTGCAGCACCAGATCAGCCCCCAGATGGAGGGGTTGCTGCAGATAGGGTGAAGCGAAAGTGTTATCCACAATCAGCGTTGCCCCCGCCTTCTTGGCCAGCTCAGCGATGGCGGCGATATCAACAATCTGCAACATCGGGTTGGTCGGCGTCTCGACCCAGATCAGCTTCGTCTTCGGCGTGATCTGCGCAGCGAAGCCGGTTGGGGAAACGTCTTCGGTGTACTTGGGAGACAGTCCCCAGGGCCGATAGACCTTTTCGAGGATGCGATAGGTACCACCATAAAGATCGGCGTTAGCCAGCACTTCGTCGCCCGGTTTGACGAGGGCAGCAAGCACAGCGTTGGTAGCTGCCAGGCCCGAAGCAAAGGCCAACCCCATGTCGGCCCCTTCGAGGGCAGCCAGACACGTCTCCAGCGCCGTACGGGTCGGGTTGCCACTGCGGCTATACTCGTAGCCCTTGTGATTGCCCGGGGCAGCCTGAGTGTAGGTGCTGGTCGCATAGATGGGGACGATGGTCGCCCCGGTGGTGGGATCAGCATCCTGCCCGGCATGGATGGCACGGGTGGCGAAACCGAGATGATCGAAGCGTTCCATGATGGAGGAGTACCTCAGAGGAGCTAGGAGTTAGAATCTGAAGTGGTGACGGCGCTGTGGAACGGTCTCCCGACCGTTCCACTTCACCCGACCGAAGGTCTCCTACCTTATGTCAGTCCAGTGGCACGGTCAGGAGACCGGCCACAGCGCTGGTTAGGAGAAATACCGTACCCATGTTCTATCAATTCCGCTACGTCACTTCCTGCACCATGACCGTCGTATGTCCTTCATCCGACCAGGAGGCGCCGAGGAGATAGACGACCCGTTCGCCGGTGTTGATCAAGCCTTCAGCACGGGCCCACTCGGTGACCTTCTTCACTTGATCTACGGTATCGATTGGTTCCGCGTAGTGGACGGGCACGACGCCCCAGTAGAGCGACATCCGCCGAACCTGGGCCAGATCGTTGGAGAGGCCGAGTGTGGGGATGCGGTAACGCTGCTTCGAGAGAGCGATAGCAGCCTTGCCGGTTCGTGTCGTCACGATGACCAGCGAGGCTTTTGACTGTTCCGCCAGCACTCCAGTGGCTCGCACCGTGGCCTGCACCACTTCAGACAGGGTACCCTCGAAGTGAGGGATCACTTCGAGGCTTGGCGAACTGCCCGGCAGAGATCGCTCTGTCTCCCTGGCAATGCTGTTCATCATCGTCACCGCTTCGACCGGGTACTGCCCGGATGCTGACTCAGCTGAGAGCATGATCGCATCGGTGCCATCGAGAATGGCGTTGGCCACATCGGTCACCTCAGCTCGTGTGGGCCGGTTGCTCGTCTTCATCGATTCCAGCATCTGGGTAGCAGTGATGACAGGTACGCCCAGAGCCTTGCAGCGGGCGATGATCCGCTTCTGCACCATCGGCACCTTGGCCAGATCGATCTCCACACCCAGATCGCCACGGGCCACCATCACGACATCGGTGAGGCGAATGATGTCGTCCAGGCAATCGAGCGCCTCCGCCTTCTCGATCTTGGCAACTACATGAGCATGACAGTTACGAGCCTTCAGTTCCTCACGAAGACGCACAATATCCTCCGGCCGACGGACGAAGCTCATGCCGACAAAATCTACTTCGCTAGCTGCCGACCAGTCGAGGTCTTTCAGATCCTTCTCAGTGAGACCGCTCAGTTGCAGCCTGGCGTTCGGGGAAGCGATGCCTTGCTTGCTGTAGACGATGCCGGGGAGCGTGACTCGTGTTTCAACGATGTGCTGAGTCTTGCTGACGACCTCCAGCCCGACGCTGCCATCAGCCAGCAGAATGGTGTTCCCTTCATCGAGATCATTGACCAGCCCGGCATAGGTGCAGCAGAACTCGCCCGGCTTGATGCTTGGTTCCCTGACGAAGAAGACATGCTCGCCAAGGTTGCACTGGAAGCTGCCGCCGGGCAGTTCACCAAGCCGCAGCTTCGGGCCGCTCAAATCCTGCAGGATAGGGATTTGACGCTTGATGGCAGTTGAAACGTCCTGCCTCACCCGGTTCAGAACGCTGGTATGCCACTCCCACTGGCCATGAGCGAAGTTGAGCCTGTAGACATCGGCCCCGGCCTGAGCGAGGCTTGTCAGCATCCGTGTGCTCTCCGAAGCCGGCCCAATGGTGGCGACGATCTTGGTTTTGACACTGCTGGCCAGCGATTCGATGCTGGTGGACATGAAAGGGTTTCCTTGCATGATCGTATGTTATTCATGCTATGACCTGGCGAGCGGCAGGGCGTCAGCCCGCCGTGTGCGCGGGCGAAGCGGTTGCACACTCACACGGCGGGCTGACGCCGCGCCGCTCGCAACAATCCATCATCGCTCACATCCGTTTCTTTTAGGTTGCATTCCCCCACGCTCTCCCTTACCTTCAATCTCATGGCCATCGTTACCTCCTCGCTGCTGAATCCCGAGTTCATGAGCAAGCTCGAACAACTCGAGCTCATCGCCCGTCGGTTGCTCATGGGCCGGTTCAAGGGGGATAGGCTCAGCAAGCGCAAAGGCACCAGTGTCGAGTTTGCCGACCATCGCCACTATGTCGTCGGCGACGACTTCCGCTTTCTCGACTGGAACCTCTATGCCCGGCTCGACAAGCTGTTCATCCGCCTGTTCCAGGAAGAGGAAGATCTGCAACTGAACATCCTCGTCGATGTCAGCAAATCGATGCACTTCGGCAACCCGACCAAGCTCCACTACGCCAAGCAGGTGGCTGCTGCTCTCGCCTATATCGGCCTCGTCAATATGGATCGTGTCATCCTCGGCGGCCTGGGCGAAACCTACGTCTCCGGTCCGCGCACCCTGCGTGGTAGAAAGACCATGCCCCGAGTTCTCGAGTTCCTCGATGGCCTCGAACCTAGCCCCAATGGCAACCTGGCTGCTGCGGTGAAGTCGTTCTGCATCCAATCTGGCAGCAGGGGAATCGTCGTGCTCCTCTCCGACTTCCTCGATAAGTCAGGCTTCGAGGAACCACTCAAGATGTTGATCGCCCGGCGGATGGAATGTTACACTATCCAGGTGCTCGCCCCCGAAGAGATCGATCCGAGCATCACCGGCGACTTGAAACTCGTCGATGTGGAAGATGACGACCTGGCGGAGATCAGCGTCACGCCGGCCCTCATCAACCGCTACCGCAAGAACCTCGCCGCCTACCAGGCCGCCATCAGCGGTTACTGTAGGCAGCGGGGGATACAGTACATGAGTACGAGTACCACAGAGCCGTTTGATAAGCTGGTGTTGAGCCAGTTGAGGAAGCGAGGGCTGGTGAAATGATGGTAGACCTCACGCTCCGCGTGAGGCAGCGGAGACGAGTCTTTACACAATCGCTTCGGTGATGGCTGCATGTCTCCGCTCCATCACGCGGAGCGTGATGCCTACCATCAACACGCCAAACGTGATGGCAACTATGGGAACCCTATGTCCAAGCCCCTCCCCAAAGAGAAACTCGACACCGGCAACACCCTTGCCTGGGTGGGGTTCCTGGCCGGGTTGTTTTTGCTCATCCTCTCCGGCGTCGCTCTTGCTCTTGCTCTGACCAGCTTGAAGGAATGGCTCGAAACGACGTGGGGCATCACCTTCCCTACGCCGCTACCGGTGCCGTTCTGGTGGGGCATGCTCGGGTTAGGCGTCGGCCTCCTGCTCCTCTACTTCCTCAAACTCCGTCGTCAGCGGATGACTGTCTCCAGCACGTTCCTCTGGAAGAAGAGCATCGAAGACCTGCACGTCAACAGTTTGTTCCAGTGGCTCAAGAAGAACTTCCTCCTGCTGCTGCAATTGCTGGGCCTCGCTGGCCTGGCCTATTCGCTCGCAGCGCCGACCACCTTCAGCGAAGCACGGGGCAGGCACTTCATCTTCCTCGTCGATAACTCAGCCAGCATGGCTGCCACCGATGTCGTGCCCAATCGTTTGGAGGTGGCTAAGACCAAGGTCAAGGAACGGATCGAGGCGATGGATTCGAGCGACCAGGCGATGGTGATCCTGTTCAATGAAGATGCCCAAATCCTCCAGTCGTACACCAACCGCAAGCCTGATTTGAAGGCTGCGGTTGATCGCATTCCCCAGACCCAGCGCATCACCCGCCTCACCGCTGCCCTGGAACTTGCTGAAGGGCAAGCCAACCCGCGTCGTTCCGCTGAGGAAGGCGTTGTCGAACTAATTCAGGAATCGAATGAAGCCAAGATGGCTCGCACCCTCGGCACCCCCGAAGGCATCCAGACCGATGTGATCATCTTCAGCGATGGCCGCTTCCCCGATGTCACTAACTTCGCTCTCGGTAAACTCCGCCCCTCGCTGGTGGCGATCGGCGGCGAGGCGAACAACGTCGGCATCACCTGGGCCAACCTCAAGCGCGATGAGAACCGCCCTGATCTGTTTGAAGTCACCGTGCGGGTGCAGAACTTCAGCAAGGAAGCGATCAAGCAGGGCCTCTCGCTTCAGATCGAAACCTTTGCTTACGGTGACAGGCAGGATGTGCAGCTCAAACGACTTCAGATGGCTGCCCGCACCCGCCAGGAACGGGATGCCACCACCAGTGAAGGGGTCAAGTACAAGCAGATGATCGATCTGCCCGGCAGCACGGAGCCGGAGCCGTTGATCACGTTCACGGTGAAAGACCCGGGGCAGGGTTTCGTCAAACTCACGCTGCTCGATACCGATAAGAACACCAATTGGACCGATGCCCTGGCCAGCGATAACGTCGCCTGGCTGGCCATCACCCCGGTACGCAAGGCCCGCATCCTTCGCTGTGGCCCCGGCAACGAAATCCTCGATGCCTACTTCACCGCAGCTGGCTCCAAAGAACGGGCCATCATCACCAGCATCGATGGCAGCGATCTCACCGAGAAGAACGAAGTCTACAAGCAGGCGGTACAGACCGAGGCGTTCGATCTGGTGATCTTCGATCGGGTCGCCCCTGCCACCGCTGAGCTGATGCCTCAGGCGAACACGTTCTTCATCGGCAACTGTCCGCCGTTCACCGGCGGCACCTGGAATGATCTTCCCACGCTGAAGAAGCTGTTCGTAAAAGACTACCGCATCGCTCATCCGCTCTTCAATGGCATCGAGACACTTCAGGGCATGACAGTCGATGAAGCCCGTGCCATGCCGCTGGAAGCACGGCCCAAGCGAGCATCGGCACTGATCGAATCGCAGCGGGAGCCATTGCTCTGGAGCTTCGGGCGCGAGCGCTATAACGATCTGGTCATGATGTTTCCCCTGGTGGTGGGTCAGCAGGGCAACGTGTGGAACACGAACTGGCCTCGTCAGCCGGCCGGGACGTTGCCGTTGTTTCTGGATAATGTCGTGCTGCAACTGGGTCGGTATCAGGAGATCGAAAGCCCGATCAAGCCAGGCGTCACCAAGATGTTGAGCACCTCTGGCACCACGAAAGAAGTGACCGTTCGGCGAGCGGAGCCGAACGAATCGCAGCCAGTCAAGCTCACCCGCCGTCAGGGCCAGGAACTGGTCTTCGGCGATACCGATCAAGTAGGCCTGTATGAAGCCAACATGGGCGAACGGCAGCCCTTCCGGTTCAGCGTGAACCTGTTCGATCAGGAAGAAAGCAACATCGCCATCCGCGATTCGGTGCGAATTGGTTACGACACGGTGAACAGCGAACGTGCGCCGGTAAAGACCCGGCGGGAACTGTGGCAATGGTTCGCCGCCCTGGCCCTGGGGGCGTTGCTGCTGGAGTGGGTGCTGTACGTCCAGCGGATTCGGGTGTGATGGCCTTGCATCTCAACTCCGCGCTATGGCACGGTCTCCCGACCGTGCCATTTCAATTGACCGCAGGTTTCCTGTTTCGGTAACCGAGGGAGAGACCTTCGGTCAAGTCTAGTGTCATGGTCGGGAGACCATGACACAGCGCGGTCCAGCCGGTGTGGAGTGATGGCAGCCTGTCATCGCGCCCCCTCACCCCCGACCCCTCTCCCTCCGGGGGAGAGGGGAGAATCTCTTATTTCTCCTTCGTCGGCGCCGGCTTCTTCTTTTCCTTTTCGACGCCGAAGGTCATATCGACCCAGCCCTTGCGGGGGTCGCCGGGCTCGCCTTCGATTCTGAAGCCTGAGCGCAGGTCGCCGGGCACGGCCAGCTTCAGGTTCGGGTTGTAGAAGTAGGTCGAAGGGAGCGGCGCATAGCCCATGTACTGTTCATTGCCATGATCGTGATGATTCACCTTCAGGCCGAAGCGAGTGGTCTTCTCGGCGTAATGGCCAACAAAGTCTTTCTCAAATTGACTGACGTGGAAGCCCTGGTTCTCTCCCGGGCCGTACCAGACCAGTTCCTGGAGCGCTTTGCCTTTCGTGGTTTTGGGATCATCGTATTTGATGACCCGGTAGACCTGACTGCCCAACGCCACCAGCAGCGAGACAAAGAACAACAGCTTGTCCAGCGCAGGGCCGCCACTTTAGAGAGGGACGCATCGAGAAGGGCATAGGTCAACAGAGCCAGACTCCAGAAGATGAAGTAGCCGTACCGGATCAGGGAATAATGGAGTACCCAGACGGTGGCGGCGATGGCCAGGAGCAGCGCGACGATGATGAACGAGTAGGCTGTCGATCTGCCTGGCCTGACCCTGCAGACGATCATCATCACGAGCATGATGGCCACGCTGATTACCGGAAGATCAAACAGCACCTTGGCCTGCGTGATCAGGCGATAGACAAAGGGCTTGAACCAGGCGAAGCCGGTCAGCGACCTGTCAATTTGAGGCAGGCTGTAGTTGACGACTTCGGCGTAGGTTTTATCGTGGCGGCGAGTTATCTCCACCGGCACGCTCCACGAGACGGGTATCCAGGCACCCAGCGTGCTGGGATAGAGAGGATAGCCGGAGAGCAGGTACGTTCGAGTCAAGAGACATCCCATGAGCACGGCGGCGATGATCACCCCGCCCAGCAGTATCTTTCGCTGGGGAGCTGCGAGTTTGAAGCAGCCCATCACCAGCAGGGCCAGGCAGGCGGGGAAGGCAAAGAAGATGGTGACCAGCTTCATGCAAACGCCGGCGGTGAGCAGTACCATGCACTGCGTACAGACTGAAGCCTCGTTGGCTCCCCATTGCTTGCGGGCGAACAGCCAGAACATTCCCGGCACAGCAACAAAGACTGGGAGCGTAGAGACCACTTCGAGAAAGCCGAAGTTCACGGGAGCGGTCAATTCAAACACCAGGGGGAGAAGGAGAAGATACCAGGGTGCAGCGCCGAGAGGATGGGAATTGGGGCCACGACCGTAGCCGAACAGGGCGCTCACGGTGCCCTGAAGAGTTATGACGCACAGCAAGAGGCTATGAATGACCAGCATCGAATTGGCGTGAAGCGGGCCGAGGTCTGTCAGCGAATAGAGCAGGATCGAAGAGGTGCTGATGCTGAAGAAGATATTGAGGTTGGATAGGCCGGTGATGATCGGGTATTCGGTGGCCCAACGAATCTCCTGGATGTGATAGGTTTGCGAATCGCCACAACTGTTAGGCCCCAGGCAGCGGTTGGCGAACCAGAGTATCATTAACAGGGCCACAACGAAGAGCATGGGCTTGGAGGCAAGTATCTGTAGATGCCGTTTCACCAGATGCAGCAGATCGTTCCTACCCACTAGCAGCCCGATGGCCAAGCTGGTCAATAATCCGGGCAAACCCAAAGGCATGAAGAAGTGCATGATCTGCAGCAGGCCGACGAGAATAGCCAAGCCATACCAGAAGATCGAGAAGATGTCGGAGAATCCACGAGGGGCCAGGTATCGGGTGACGCCGCAGCCGAGTCCCAGGATGGTGGTCGAGAGGATGAACCAAAGCCCCAGCACCCAGCTCATGGCTGTGACTAAATCGACAATACCCTGCATGAAATCGGCTCCAGTGTCTTTCTCTCCCCCTTACCAAGGGGGAGTTGGAGGGGGTTTAACCAGCGATGAAGAACCCCACCCAACCTCCCCTTGGTAAGGGGAGGAGCAAAATGCCCCTACTTCCACTCTGTCACTGCACGAATAACCCGTGTCTGCTCTTCCTCAGTCATGCTGTTATAGAAGGGCAATCGCAGCAGGCAGTCGCTCATCCGTTCGGTCACAGGGCAGTCGCTGGGCTTGCCGCCAAAAGTGCGGCCCATGTCGGAGACGTGCAGCGATTGGTAATGAAACACCGCTACGATGTTCTGTGCCTTGAGATGCGCCATCAACGATTGTCTGGCTTCGAGGCTCGGTAGCACCAGATAGAACATGTGATAGGCCTGACCACAGCCGAAAGGCACATGGGGCAACTGAACCTTGTTCCTCTTCGCCCACTCACCCAGTTCGAGATAATAGCGTTCCCAGATCTGTTGCCGTTTCGTCTGGATCGCCTCGCCCCGTTCGAGTTGGCCGAACAGGAAGGCGGCCAACACATCGGAGATCAAGTAGCTGGAGCCGACATCGACCCAGGTGTACTTATCGACCTGGCCCCGGAAGAACCTGCTACGGTTGGTACCCTTCTCCCGAATGATCTCGGCCCGTTCGATGAGGGCGGGATCGTTGATGAGCAGCGCGCCCCCTTCACCGCAGGTAAAGTTCTTGGTCTCGTGAAAACTCAGCGTCGCCAGCGTGCCCAGCGTGCCGAGTTTCTTCCCCCGATACGTGCCCATAAAGCCATGAGCATTGTCTTCCACCACAGCGACGTTGTGCTTCCTGCAGATTTCCAGGATGGCATCCATCTCGCAGGCTACGCCGGCATAGTGAACCACCACCACCGCTTTGGTCTTCTTCGTAATCAATCGCTCCAACTGCGTTTCATCAAGGTTAATGGTATCGGGACGAACGTCGGCAAAGACGATCTTCGCGCCACGCAGAGCGAAAGCGTTGGCGGTCGAAACAAAAGTGAACGACGGCAGGATCACTTCATCGCCCGGCTGGATATTCAGCAGCAGGGCGCACATCTCCAAAGCATGCGTGCACGAGGTGGTCAACAGCGCCTTGGAAACACCCAGACCGCTTTCGAGCATCTGGTGACAGCGTTTGGTAAACGTCTGGTCGCCGGCAATCTGCCCGACGAGGAGCGTTTCAGCGATGTACTGAAACTCTTTGCCGATGGTGGAAGAGCGGTTGAAGGGGATGATGCTGGGCTGCATGATTCTTCGCAATTAATTTGGAGCACGTTGCAATTCTAGTTGCAATGACATCACATGCAAGCATCGACAGGGTTTAGTCAATCAGCGTTTTCGGGCGACGACCAGGCAACTGCTGCCATACCAGGTATTGGCCTGTCCGCGCTGCAACCTCTCGAGTTCCTTCTTCTCCCACCGGGTGAACATCCGCCCCAGCATTCCCGTGGGTGTACGATGTTCGCTCTTCGTCGAATCAGCTGAAAAGGGCTTGCGCAGGCCAACGGCGGCAGGCACAGTTCGCAGCAGGAAGATCGGCATCACCAGATGGCTGAAAAAGTAGGAGGCAAACTCCAATTCAAAGCCCGCCTGCTCTACCAGATGCTTCATACTGGCAATGGTGTGTCGTCGAAAATGACCGGCTCCGACATCTTCGGAAGACCATAGCCAACGATGGGCCGGCACGGTCGCATAGAGGCGTCCCCCTTGTTTGAGACGGGATCGAAGCTGATTTGCAAAGCCGACATCATCCTCGATGTGTTCAATCACATCAAAGCAGCCGACTGCCGGGAGGGAATCTTCCCGAAAGCCTGCATCTTCCAAGGTAGAGCAGATGACCTGCTCCAGCCCGCGCTGTTTGGCATGCAGAGCGCCTTGAGGCCCAGGTTCCACGAGCACCACTTCGTAACCTGCCTGCTCCAGGCCCCTGGCAACGAAGCCATTCCCGCCGCCGATATCAAAGAAGGCCCCAGCGGGAGGATAACGCTTGAGTGTTTCCAGAATGATCTTGTTCCGATGCTGGTACCAGTAGGAGTTCTCTTCAATCTCAAAAAACAGATCGTTGGCATGTTCCGGGTACGACACCGCAGACTGCTCGGCACTCACCCAGATGCCATTGCCATCAAGGGTAAGAGAGGAAGTGACAGACTGGATGTTGAACGACATAGAGGAGAATTATCTGGCGCTTGCGTCCAGCGGATTCCGACATTCAAGGATGATATGGGTGTAGGGAATGTTCGTTAAATCATGGACGATGGTCGCATTCACCGAAGAGAAGGCAGTGGCTGCCAAGGCTTCGTAGGCGGGCTGTTTACGGACAAATCGGCCACGATCATTACGCAGCATCCAGCGGGCGAACCAGTGTTGCTTTTCGGTGAAGCAGCCATCGAAGGAACAGAACCGTCCGTCGGGCTTGAGCTTGGTAGCGGAGAGACGAAATAGAGCTTTGGCTTCATCGTCGTTGAGGTGATGGACGACACCGTTGGCCATCGCCAGGTCGAACTTGCCGCCGATCTCATCGGGGTTCACCGCATCGACGGCGCAGCACAGAAAGGTACCCCTGCTGCCAAACTTCGCTTGTGCCTTCTTGATGTAACTGGGGCTTAAGTCAACGCCGACGTATTGAACATCGTCGGGGAGCACCGAGAGAATATCGCCGGGCCCGCAGCCGATATCGAGGACACGTTCGCCTGGCTGCACTTTCAGAAACTCACGGGTATAGCGTTCGCGCCCTTTTGTTGGCACCCAGCATGCGCTGGAACGATTCGTAGATACTGGGGACGGCCAGGAGCTGTTTCATGATAAATCAACAAGAAGTTACACTCTTGAACTATCTTACACGCGGCATCCATTCAGCAATCGTCTATCTTGAGAATAATCCCTGAGGATCAGTAATAGAAATGCCAACTATAACGACACAATGCGCATCCTAGACATTAACTGTCATCACGATAGGCTAGTTAGATCAGTAGCAACGTCACCACAGAACCACAACCATGCCTGTCACCTATCAGGGAAAGCGATTGCTGGTCATCCCGGGGGGATTGTGGCAGGTTCCCATTGTTGAAATGGCTCAAGCACAGGGGATCTATGTCATCTGTGCTGATGGCACCCCCAATCCACCCTGCAAGTCACTAGCGAATGAGTTTCACCAGGTGCGCCTGCAGGATATCGATGCGCTGGAAGCATTGGCCCGGCAAAAGAAGATAGACGCGGTCATTACCGATCAGACCGATTTCACCGTGCCCATCGTGGCCCAGTTGACCCATCGTTTGGGGTTGCGTGGGTTGCCACCGGAAGTGGCTGAGCGGGCGACGAACAAAGCCAAAATGCGTGATGCTGTCGCCAGGTCAAAGGTGCATCAACCGGGCTATCGGCTGTGTCACACCTTGAAAGACATTCAGCAGGCCGTCGTCGAGTTGGGCTTGCCCCTCTTCTACAAACCGGTCGATGCCCAGTCGAGCCGGGGGGTGGGCATCCTGCGCAGCGAAGATTCACACGAACTTCAAAAGGCGCTCAATCATGCCATCACGGAGTCTCTGACCGGCGGGTGCCTGGTCGAGCAGATGCTGATCGGCACCGAATGCACCGTCGAAGGGTTTGTCATCGATGGCGAACCGACGACACTGGCGATGTCGGATAAGAAACATTACGAGGACCTGCCTGGTGTCGCTCGGACTCTGACTTATCCACCCGGCTTATCATCATCCACCTGCCAGAGACTGGCGGCTGCCAACGAAGAAGTCGTTCGCGCGCTCGGCATTCCGTTCGGCATCACCCATGCCGAGTTCATGGTCGATGCAGAAGGTACGCCCTGGCTGGTCGAAATCGCGGCGCACGGGGGTGGGTCACGCATCACCTCTCACATCGTCCCGGCTGTCTGCGGATTCCACCCGATTCAGGCGCTGCTCGAAACTCTGCTCGGTGGACAACCTCGTCTCGAACGGGATCAGTTACTGCACCATGCCGCCGAGCTGCGGTTTCTCCGTTTGCCTCCCGGTCGTGTCGTTCGGTTCAATAACCTGGAACAACTGCGCAAGCGGCCCGGCGTGCTCGAACTGCAAATGAACTTTGCCGAAGGTACGATCGTCCCCAGCGTTAAAGATGATCGCAGCAGGCATGGATTTGTGGTTACTTCCGCTAAAACCCGTGACGAAGCGGCGCAAATTGCGGAGAATATCGAACGAGACCTCGATGTCGTGGTGGCGCCTTAGTTTTTCCGCCTCGGAGCATGCAATGAGCGAGTCCATACATGATCAGATCATCGCCAAGATTCGGCGCAACCGCATCTCGACGACCGAAGTGGCGGACTGCCTCGATAAATCGGGAGTGATCGAAGGAGTCTATCCGCTCAACCGAGGCATGCATCGCGCAGGACGAGTCTTTTGGACTTACGTCTATAACGAAAGCAACTGGGAACTGCACGAGCAGATACGCCACCTTCCTGAAGGCCGCATCGTTCTGACCGAAGCCTTCAACTGCAAGCATCGTGCGATCTATGGCGATCTTGTTTCCAAGTTCATGATCCTCTACCGCCAGTCGATCGCGCTGGTCTGCGCCGCCCCCTTGCGGGACGCCTCCAACCTCATCCGCGAGAACTGGCCCGTTTGGCTGACCGGCACCACGCCCATCGGCTGCTTCAATGTCGAAAACAAGGTGCCGCTCGATCCCAAGATCGTCGAAGAGCATCGCGCCCGCTTCCACGATGCCATTGCCGTCTGCGACGATAGCGGCGTGGTGGTGATTCCGCACGAACGCATCAATGCCGAGTTCCTCGAGAAACTTGACTGGATTGAAGAACAGGAAGACATCTGGTTCGACTGCATCGACCGTCGCAAGTGGGACACCTACGACACGGTCTGCCTGAAGAAGTACAAGGACAATCCGCTGCCTAAAGGGTAAGAGCGTCTAGCACAATGCACCCCCTCACCCCCAACCCCTCTCCCTCCAGGGGAGAGGGGAGAAATCAAGTTCCTTTTGTTAATAGCTGTAAGTCTCCAGCTTCCTGAAGAAAACCCATGCCAGATGCCGGTTCGATTGAGTTGTCTATCGTGGTGCCCGTTTACAACAGTGAACGGGTGCTGCCAGAACTTTGCACCCGAGTGCGTGCGGTGATGGAAACGATGAAGATCAGTTACGAGCTGATCCTGGTCGACGATGGATCACGCGATCAATCCTACAAGGTCTGCTCTCAGGAAGCTCAATCGGATGAACGGATTCGCGTCATCAAGATGATCCGCAACTTCGGGCAACATCCCGCCATCACGGCCGGTCTGCAGCAGTCGAAAGGCAAGTGGGTCGTGCTCATGGATGACGATATGCAGTCACCCCCCGAAGAGATCCCCAAGCTCTACGAGAAAGCCCTGAAAGGCTTCGATATGGTGGTAGGTGCGAGGGAAAAACGGGAAGATTCGATGCTGCGCAAGATGGGCTCGAGTGTGGCCCACTGGCTGATGACCAAGCTCTTCCTGGGACAATCGAAAGATACGATCAGTTCTTTCCGCATTCTGTCCCGACGGCTGGTGAACGCCTACCTCAAGCTTCCTGAACATCATTCCTACGTGGCGGCGCTCCTCTCCTGGCTCGGCTTTCCACAAGCTACCGTGCTGGTGCGGCATGATGCCAGTAAAGTGGGGGCGAGCCGTTATTCATACAAGAAGCTGTTTCGCATCTGGATGGACATGGCCATCGGCTTCAGCGACCGACCGCTGCGGCTGGCCACCTGGCTGGGTCTGATTAGCAGCGTCGTTGCCATCATTCTCGGTCTGCGGGTGGTACTGCTCTATTTCCTGAATGAGTCGCCCATCCCCGGTTATGCTTCGCTCTTTGCCGCCCAGACATTCTTCTTCGGCATCACCATGTTGTTTCTCGGCATTCACGGTGAGTACATCGCCCGTATCCTGCGTGAAGTCAAAGGCAGGCCTTATTATCTGATCGACCACGTCAAGTCTATCCGGGCTCTACCCACTCCGTTCGATCAAGAAGTCAGGACATGAACGAAGCGGATCGACAGGAGTATGTCAATCGTTACCGGGCCCGGCTGGAGCAGTTCGGGTATGATCCCCGTACGCTCGGGTGGACGACCGGGAAACAACTCGAACGCTTCACCGCTGCCACGCAATTAGTATCGATCAACAAGCTCACCAGCGTTCTCGATGTCGGCTGCGGCTTCGGCGACTTCTACGAGTTCCTGAAGGCCAACGACTTCCAGGGCGAGTATCATGGCATCGATTTCGTTCCCGACCTCGTTGAAATAGCTCGGCAGCGGCACCCTCAGGCGAAGTTCATCGTCGGTGACTTTGCCCTGCATTCCTTCAATCAGCAGTTTGATCTCGTCACTGCCTCAGGCATCTTCAATGCCCGGCTCAAAGGGGAAGAACAGAGAGAATCGACGTTTACCACGATACGGAAGATGGCGTCCCTTGCCCGTGCCGTCACCTCAGTCGATTTCCTCTCCACCCAGGCTGATCGTCGCCGGGAGGATCTCTATTATTCTGACCCAGCCGATCTGTTGGAGTTCGCCAAGACCCTGACGAAACGAACCGCTCTGCTACAGCATTACCTGCCCTTCGAGTTTTGCCTGTATCTCTTCAAGGACGATACGTTCGACACCACCACCCGATATCATCCCATTCTTTCCAATAAAGAGTAATGGGTCATTTTCATTCTCTCCCCCTTTCCAAGGGGGAGTTGGAGGGGGTAAATTCTCAGTGTGGAAAAACCCCACCCAACCTCCCCTTGGTAAGGGGAGGAGCAAACTGACCCATTCCCTAAAAAAAGAGTAATGCCATGATCATCGATGCCCATCTTCACCTGGCCGAAGCCGGCTCCCCGGCCGAAAAGTCGTTGGGCAAAAGCGCACTGCCCATCGACGCTCTCCGGCAGATGGATGCAGCCGGGATTGATGCCGCCGTCGTGCTGGGTCTGCCCGGATTGCAAACGCCCGAGGAAGTGTTGCGTCTATGCAGCGTCGCCAAAGATCGGTTCTTCCCTTTGATGGGGATCAACCCCGCATCATCAGCTGATGTGGCGATGATCGCCCAGGCTCGTGAACGTGGCTTCTATGGTTTGAAAGTGCATCCACGGCTGTCTCAGGTGGCAGTCAACGATCCGCGCTGGGAAGCGGTGCTTCGTCAGGCTGAAGCGCACGAGCTCACGGTTCTTTTCGATGCGGTGCCGCAGTCTACCGTGATTCCGATGATGCACATGAATTACCTGGCCTTCGATGTGCTGGCCAAGCAATACCCCAAGGTGCAGATTATCCTTGCCCATGCCTGCGCCCCCGATGTGCTGGGCGGGTTCGTGACGGTCAAAGCCAACAAGAACGTCTATCTCGATATGTCGTTTTCTGTGATGTACTACCAGGGTTCATCGCTCGATCAGGATATGGCCTTCGTCTCCGACCAAATTGATCGCTTTGTTCTGTACGGTTCCGATTACCCGATGTTCCCTGCCGACCAATACCTGAAGGCCTATCAGGCTCTCATCGCCTCTCGTCCCGGAGTGAATCGCTCACTCGTCTTTGCCGGGAACGCCATCAAGTTGTTCAAGCTGCCTCTCACTGCTTGAGTTCTCTGCCAATCTCCGATCGCACGACATAGGTTGGTGTCTGCGTCAGACGCTGGGTACTCGACAAACGATGCGGCGCCTGGCTGAACCCGGTGATCATGTTGATGGCATGACGAACCAGCTTGCCGAACGTGTAGTTCGATTTCCCCAGCGAGCGCGGCTCGTGCCTGACAGGTAGGGCCGCGAACCTCTTCGTGGACTGGGCCAGCAGCGCATCGAGGAAGACATGGGGGTTGGAGTAGTCGGCAAACGCATCTCGTAAGTGGGTGCGAAAGACTCGATAGGCTGAGACCTGACGGGCGATGCTTGAGCCCATGGCGCTTTGCAGCGCCATCTTCGTCGCCACCGAAGCCTTATTCCGCCAGAAGCTATGCTGCTCCTTCTTCGGGGTGCCATACACGACATCGACTTGATCGGTCAAGGCTTCGAGCAGCTTGGGCATCTCCTCCGGCGGGTGCTGCAAATCATCATCCATGGTCACGATGATCGGGAACCGGGCGGCGCGGATGCCGCAGAGCAGGGCATTGTGCTGGCCATAGTTCCGCATCAGGTTGATGCCGCGAATCCACGGCCTGGCGGCGACCAGTTTCTCGACAACCGACCAGCTTCCATCTTTGCTGCCATCGTTGATGAAGATCAATTCGTAACCAGTCAGTTGCATGCTTTGCAACACGGGCTCTAACCGCTCTACCAGCGGCGTCAGGCTCTGCTCGCTGTTGTAGACCGGGATGACAATCGACAGGGCGGAATCCATGAGCTGGTGCAACTTCTAGAGGGGAACAATGATCTTATCTTGAGGTAACGATTAAATGGAGTCAACGCCGGCGCGGGGTTGATTGTGTAATATGGTCAATCCTTCATCGTCCAAGCCGACACAATCGAGGTATGCGCCTGCACCGCCGGGCTGGAAGCGGTCTCCTGGGTCAGCCGGGCTTCCAGGGTTTCGAAGCCGATTTCCGCCTCGGTGATGCCCCGCCGTTGCAGTTCGGGCAAGAGGTTACGCAACAACACCAGGGTACTCTGAATGCGCGAAGTTGAGACGCCCGATTGGAGTTCGGTATGCACTTGCACCGTCGGCGTCGGCAGGCCTGCCTGTCGAAAGATCTCAAAAAGCTCCCGACCGAGATGAGGGTTTCGAGACGAGCCCTCCTCGGCAAGCTTGATCCATCGAGTGATCTGGTAAACCAAAGGCAGCTCATGCCTGTGCTGTTCCAAAAGCACCTCGGCCAGGGTAGTGTCAGCTTCCTGGAAGGCGACAATCCCTTCCGCTTTGACAAACTCCCGACACTGGGAGAGGACATCAACTGGCTGTGTCAGATGGGTGAGGATCAACCGACCGACGAGAGCATCGAAGGACGACGCTGCCAGCTTGGGGAGCGTCGTTTCCAGATTGCAGAGGTGGAATTCGACCTGGCTGAGGCCCCAGCTCTTCAGGTTCTCCCTGGCTTCATGCAGCATCGCCTCGGAGCGTTCAAGAACTACAACCTTCCCGGCGTGTCCCACTCTCTCAGCAATCAACCTGGTGAAATGGCCTGATCCCCCACCCAGCTCGAGCACGAGCATACCGGGGCGAAGTCCGGCGTCGGCAAGGAATCGTTCGGAGAGAGGGGCCAGTCGCTCAGCCTGTTGCTTCAGGCGCGATCGTTCCGAGACTGAATCGCCGAGGGCGTAGTTATTGCCATTGGGCCTGGTATTCGGCACTGGGTTCTTCATCGGTTGAGTCAAAATCCATGCTGCCGAGATTTACTTGATTCCAGGTAGCCTGGGCGACTTGACGTGAGGGCATGCCGATAATCTTGCGGGCCTCATCGGGGCTGGCGATGTCGCGTTCCATGGAGCGGGCCACGTTCACGAGCCGTTCGATCAGGCCGAAGTTGGTGGCCAACCGGGTTTTGGCGGAGTCGTAGTAGAGACTGTCTTCCAGGCCGACACGAACGTGCCCGCCCATGGCTATAGCCAGGTTGTTGACCATGAACTGCGAGCGACCGATGCCGGTGGCGGCCCACACCGCGCCGGCAGGCAACGCTCGCACCACCGAAACCAGGTTCTCCGCTGAGGCTCCCAGCGTTCCCAGCGAACCTAGCAGAATGTTAACATAGAAGGGCTTCACCAGTATGCCCTTCTTGATGAGATAGTGCCCGTATTCGAGCATGCCTACGTAGAAGATCTCCAGTTCGGGGACGATGCCCCGATCGCGCATCGTCTCGGCAGACGCCCGAATCATCTCGGGAGAATTGATCGAAGGCTGCGTGGCGAAGTTCATGGAACCGAGTGTCAGCGAACCGAAGTCGGGCTTCAGCTCGTCTTCAAGGTTGAGGACATCAGAGCGTTGTTCAAAGGCCCCGTACTTTCTGCCACTGGTGGAAGCGGAGATGATCAAATCGGGACAGGCATCGCGTATGCCGCCGATGATCTCGGCGTAGATTTCTTTCTCCCACGCCGGCGATTCGTCGTCGTTCCTGGCATGAATATGAAGGATGCTGGCCCCGGCACTGCGGCAGCGGCGTGCTTCCGCAATGATCTCTTTCGGAGTGATGGGAACGTGACGACTGTCGCGCTTCACGCTTCAACGGAACCATGCCCGTAATCGCGGCGTTGATGATTAGCTTTTCCATGCAGGTATTCACGCTGACGAGTCTGAGAGCCAGCGCGTCGGGCTGTCATGGCTGATATGCTACTTGCCCAGCGAGACGCAGACGATCTCTTTGTCATTGCGGGCAAAGCAACATTTGTCAGCGAAGGCGGGGTGGCTCCAGACGACGTCCCGGTTGAAGCACTCGTTGGTCGGCTCCAGAATCTTGGCCCGGCTCAGTTCTTCATACCCGGCTGGAGAAAGCTTGGCGATGATCAGGTGGCCGGTTTCGCTGAAGAGGAAGAACTTGTCGCCGTTCTTCACCAGGAACGCGGTGCCCGAGTTCTGCGGTCGGCCATCCTTCTTGCCGGTGACGGGCAGCAGGGAATCCCAGATGCGTTTACCGGTCTTCATCTCGACGCAGCGCAACTGGCCCGGTTGATCGATGCCATAGATGTAGCCATCTTCAATGATCGGCGTGCTGTTGACCGGGCAGACCGAACTTTTGTTGTCACCCTTCCAGGAGACCTTCGCTGCGGGTGTATCCGTATCGAGTTCGTAACAGGCTGAGACAAACCCGATCGCTCCGGCAAAGAGATGATTCCCTTCCAGGCGGGGGCTCATGATCGACATGGCATAGTTCGGGGGCAGCTTCTGCGACCAGAACTCCTTACCGGTTTCGGGATCGACGCTGGTGATGTTCTCGGCGTTCCAGTGAATGAGCTGGCGGGTCTTGCCCACAGTATAGATGGCGGGTGGGCAATACCCCTGCTCCTTAGCGGTGATCGCTTTCCAGAGTTCCTTGCCGGTCTTCCTGTCGAAGGCTACCAGGGTGCTGCCTGCACCACCAACGCCACAGATCACCTTGTTGCCATCGATCAGCGGATGGCTGCAGAAGCCCCAGATGGGGGATTCGGTGTTGTACTCTTTCTTGAGTTCTTTGGTCCAGAGTCGGGAACCGGTGGTGGCGTCGAGGCACCTTAGATTGCCTTCCGCGCCCAGGATATAGACCATGCCATCGTGTACCGTCGGTGTGCATCGAGGGCCGCTGGCATACGAGAGCGCATACGGGCAGGCGTATTTATCTTCCCAGAGTTTCTCGCCCGTCTTGGCATCGAGGCACTGCAGGCGTTCTTCGCCATTGAACTTAGCCCGCACACCGGGGTTGTTGCCGAGCTTGCCGTCCTCGCGAACGTAATCAAAGACATAGACTTTGCCGTTGGCCACCGCGGGCCCGGCATATCCACCGGCGAGAGGCTTCCGCCAGAGGATTCTTGCGCCGTCCGCGGGGAAGGCGTCGATGGTGCCGGTTTCATTCCAGCGGCCATCACGGTTGGTGCCCATCCATTGGGGCCAGTCTTCGGCGTGGGCTATGGTGGGTAGTGCTATGATCAACCATGCGTAATATCGCAACATGGATACTCTCCTCTTCGCGAGCCGGGAACGTGAGTGACCGGAGTATTCTATAGTCAGCAATCACATCCGATAACTCAAACCATGCGCCTATGTTCGGCACACCACACCACCAAAGGACTGTGTTGGCGTTCAACTACGTATCGAATCGCATTCTTTTCTGCAAGGAAGTCCTTTAACTTGCGAGTGGAACCCTTGGACGTCCACCACGTGTCAGACTCAGGCTTACCGAACTGTTTATTCAAGGCTCGTGAAGCATAGGCTTTGAAGTCAGCCAGGACTCGAGCAGGATCCGCCTCGTCGGGCACGACAACTACTAAATGGTAATGGTTCGCCATGATCGCCACCGCAAGGAGAGTCCATCCCCGAAAGCGGGCAGTTTCCTGAAACTGGGACAGGACTAGCTCAGCCTGCTGGAGCGACAGGTAGATTGACGGGCCCTTCATCAATCGTTCAGCACTTCGCTGAAGGCCCGGCAAGAACTCTTCATAGGGTTGATCAGGAAGATCGTGTTCTTGACGAGTAGGCGAGATGCCTTCATTCTCTCGACGATCACGGACGGAGGTGACTGATCCACGAGGGTCGCCGGGCAGCCAGGTGCCGTAGGTGGTGTTGGTGATGAGCCAATGGGCCATGTTGCTACTCCATTGCTTACTCCGGTCGCTAACGCTCCCGGCTCGCGAAACGAACTACCCCTCCCCAAACAACCCCGGTTGATCCTCTGCCTTCTTTCGCTTTCGCTTCACTGTCTCCATCGCCTGGGCTGGCACCGACATCGGCTTGTTCTCCAGTTCGTCCAGCACCTGCTTTGCTCGCTCCAGCACCTTGCTCGGCACCCCTGCTAACTGAGCGACGTGGATGCCGAAACTTCGCTCCGCTGCTCCGGGGGCAATGCGGTGAATGAACGTGATCTTGCCCAACTCTTCATGCACTGCTGCATTCCAATTGCGCACGCCGGGTAATAGCTCAGCCAGCTTGGTCAGTTCATGATAATGGGTGGCGAACAGTGTCCTGCAACTGATCTCGTTGTGCAGATGTTCGGTGATGGCCCAGGCCAGCGACAGGCCATCATAGGTGCTGGTACCCCGGCCAATCTCATCGAGAATCACCAGGCTCTTCTCGCTGGCATTGTTGAGGATGTTTGCCGTCTCAGCCATCTCGACCATGAAGGTGCTTTGGCCACGGGTCAGATCATCGCCGGCTCCGACTCGAGCAAATAATCGATCAGCGACACCGAGCCGGGCCGAGTGAGCGGGCACGAAGCTGCCCATCTGAGCGAGGATTTGCAACAGCGCCACCTGGCGGATGTAGGTACTCTTGCCCGCCATGTTCGGCCCGGTGATGAGCCAGAGTTTGCCGCCCCGTTCGGAGAGCTTGGTATCGTTCGGAACAAACGTCCCCACAGGCAGCGTCTTCTCCAGCACCGGGTGCCTGCCCTGCACGACCTCGCACACCGGCTCCTTGATTACCTCAGGCTGCACCCATTCGGTCCCATCAGCCAGCTCCGCCAGGGAGAGCAGCACGTCTAGGGTGGCGATCGCTTCGGAAGTCGCCAGCAGTTTCGGGGCCTGCTCCGAAGTCAGGTTCCGCAGCTGTACGAACAGATCGTATTCGAGCGTCTTGCTCTCGTCCTCCGCTTTCAGCACCGCTTCTTCGTGTGTCTTCAGTTCCGGGGTGATGTACCGTTCGCAGTTCTTGAGCGTCTGCTTCCGCTGGTAGTCAGCGGGAATCTTGTCCGCATGGGTGTTGGTGATTTCGAGATAATAGCCAAAGACCGAATTGAAGCCGACCTTGAGGCTGTTGATGCCGGTGCGGGCGATTTCCTGAGCCTGGTATTTGGCGATCCATTCCTTGCCTCCTCTGGTCAGGTCCCGCAACTCATCGAGCCGGGCATGGAAGCCTGCACGGATGAAGCCGCCCTCCTTGGGTGAAAGGGGCGGTGCTTCTGCCAGGGCAGTTTGCAACTGCTGCCGAAGCGTAGGGCAGGGATCGATCCGCTCTAGAAGTATCAAGAGCAGCGATGACTTGAACTTGGCCATCGCTTCCAGTAGAGCCGGGATGGCTGCCAGTGTGTAGCCGATGGCAGCTAGGTCACGTGGTGTGCATCGGCCGGTGCTGGCCTTGGTCGTCAGTCGGGGCAGATCGGGGAACTGTTTTAGATGCTCGCGCAGGCTTCGTCGCAGGGCATGTTGCTGTCTCAGTTCAGCCACCGCATCGAGCCGGGTCTGGATCAACTCGACCTGGGCTAGCGGGGCGAGCAGCCAATCGTGCAGTAGTCGAGCTCCCATTGATGTGCTGGTTCGGTCGATGGCATCCAGCAGCGAACCCTCCCGCCGCCCTTCCCGCAGCGTTCGCACCAGTTCCAGGCTTCGCCGGGTGACATGATCCATCAGCAGTGTCGAACCAGCTTGAAACGCTTCGAGCTTGGTGATGTGTCCCACGCTGCTCTTGAGCATGTCCTGTGCATAGAGCAACAGCGCTCCTGCTGCTCGCAGGCAGATCTGCTCATCGTGGAAGCCAAACCCTTCGAGTGTTCTGATCTGGAAATGTTGATGCAGTGCTTTGAGGGCGGTGTGAGGATCGAACTGCCAATGAGGCCGAAAGGTGAGCGTAAACCCTGAATCGGGCTGCCTAAGCGGATTGAGCACTTCCGCGGACTGATCGCCGGGCCAGATGCACTCTGCCACTTCGATGCGGGTGAGTTCCTCGATCAGCGCTTCGGGTTCAATGTCTCGTGCTCGGAAGATGCCGCTGGATAGTTCGATCAGGCCAGGCCCATCTTGTCTTTGCCCGGCAGCACCGCAGCCAGGTGATTGGCCCGCTTGGGATCGAGAAGAGTTTCCTCGGTCAGCGTCCCCGGCGTGATGACCCGTGTCACCTCCCGCTTGACGATGCCCTTGGCCTGGGCTGGGTCTTCCATCTGGTCGCAGATGGCCACCCGATGGCCCAACTCGATCAGCTTCCGCAGATGGCCCTCGACGGCATGATGGGGAAACCCCGCCATCGGCATCTGCTTGTCTCTGCTGGTGAGGGTCAGTTGCAACTGTTTGGAGATCAGCACCGCATCGTCGCCGAAGAGTTCATAAAAGTCCCCCATGCGAAACAGCAGGATCGTCCCCGGATGCTTGTCCTTGGCATCCTGGTACTGCTGCATCATGGGGGTGAGGGACATGAGAGTGCTGAGTCCTGAGGGGTGAGTCCTGAGGGGTTAGGATACGGGATGAGGGAGCGGGGTGAAACAAAAAAGGTAGTCGCCAACTTGGGATGTGAACTGTGAACCGTTTTCCGTGGCAAGGGGGCAATGGTACTCCATCACCCCCTGCTGCGGAGTTTGCAATATTTTCCGCCAGCACAACTCCGTTACTCATCATCACTTCCCGGTGGCACTTCCCCGGCTACCGCCGGCCGGACGAACGCCAAGCGTTCCTGGCTGCAGGCTCCATACTTCAGATAGTTCTGCCGCGCTTCCAGCAAGCTCAGTAAACCGTTGGCACCGCCACGAACGTCTTCGGCGTTATGTTCGTCCTGGCCATCATCTTCCCAGCAGCAGACCGGACATATCTCGTACATCATGCGCTTACTGATGGTGTTGCAGCCACAACAAGGGCAGCGAAGCGGTCGTGCACGAGTAGCCAGATCGTCGCTGGCAGGATGTTCGTCATGCCACGCCAATCGCCGAGCCAGTTCGTCGGGGGTAGGAATGGAGTTCTCTACGTTCATGATCATTCTCCTCGGTAGCTCATGATTCAAGTGAGGCACTGTGTGCCTTCTCTTCAACCTGTACAAACTGGTTTTGTTGTTGTGACATCAGCTAAAGTGCTTATCAATAACTATCCGGCGAATAACCGTGGCACCGTTCGAACCCTCATGCTACTCTGTCCAACATAAGTCAAAGGAAACATACCATGGCACGGGTCATCGGCATCGGCGGCATCTTCTTCAAAGCGAAGGACAAGAAGACTCTCGTACAGTGGTACAAGGACGTGCTGGGCCTGGAGATGCAGGACTGGGGCGGGGCGTTTATCACTCCCGAAGCGATGGCTGCCCATCCCGGCGCGGGGACAGTCTTTAGCCCTTTCAAGGCTGATACCGACTACATGCTCCCTTCGACCAAAGACTTCATGATCAACCTGGCGGTCGACGATATGGACGGCGTGCTGGCCCGCTGCGCCGAGCATGGCGTGACGCCGATCAAGACCATGCCCGACGACTTCAACGGCCGATTCGCTCACATCATGGATCCCGAAGGCAACAAGATCGAGCTGTGGCAGCCGAGACCGGTATCGAGTTAGGACACTTCCACGTATCGCTCAACTTCCCTTGGCAAACACCAATCATCACGGGTATGATGGAATTAGTGTGTGGGAGGAGACCGATGAGCACAGGTTATCAACAAGTCAGGGAACGGGCACTCGCTCTGTCGGCATCAGAACGGGTGGCCCTGGCCGAGACGATGCTTGAAAGTGTGGGTGAGGATGAAACGGAAACGCTGGCCCCGAGCGAGTGGGAGTCGGCATGGAGGGCGGAAGTGCAGCGGCGTCTGCAACTGGTTGAGCAGGGAATCGCCAGGGTTTCTTCCTGGGATGAAGTAGAACAGCGATTGAATCACAAAATCAACTCCGCCAAGACATCAGGTCATGATTGAGATCATTGATGAAGCCAGCAATGAAATTGACGAAGCCTTCGACTGGTATCTGAAAAGGAGCATTCGAGCTGCATCGGAGTTTCAGCGTCGTTTGAAGAACGCCTTGATGCAGATTGATGCCAGCCCGTGGCTCGGGACGTTGTTTACCGAGGATGCCTACTGGGTTCGAATCAAGAAGTATCCCTATCTGCTGATCTACCAGAATCGAACGCCCATCATTCGAGTGATTGCTGTAGCACATCAAAGTCGCCGTCCTGGTTATTGGGTCAAGCGGGTTTAGAGAATGCGGTGCATCTCCCGCAGTACCATACCTTCTACTATTCTCTAGCACCCTGCCAAAGGCCAAGGTACGATCTCCTCTGTCCATCTGCATCATCGCAAAGAGGCATCGTATGCGAAGTATCATCTTGTTGACTGTGTGCGCCTCTCTGATTCTTGCCTCAGCGCCTACGGGCTGAGGACGAATCGAAACTGAAACCAGTGGTCAAGGCGCTCGAAGACAGGTTCATCGTCACCAAGCAACGATTTGATTCCGGCAAGCGGCAGTATGTCCTCACTTTGCAGGCCAGGGAAACCTCGGACCAGGCCTGCCACTATGATGCCAGTTTCCAGAATGCCGACGACAAGGAAATCAAAACGGTGAAGCTGGAGTTCGACGATGGCGGTCGGCAAACCGTCAAAGGGGAAAAGTATGTCGTGACGATCAAATATCCAACCCGCAAGACGATGGAGAACGTCACTCAGATTGTCATCAAGAAAAGCGACTAATGCCTGCGCCTGATATCTCAAGCAGTGCCACGAGTATCAAACATTACTACTATCCGCAGGCGACTTACTCCACTTCCGCCAACTGGGCGTTCAACTGAGCCGTGCGACGCCGACGGTAATAGACGCTGCCAACCGCAGTGAAGAGCGTGCAGCCGCCCAGCAGCGCCCAGGTCGTTGGTTCGGGAACGGCTGCGATCGTGAATTGAAACTGGGTGATGACTGCCTGAAAGTCGGTCACGCTGGCGGTGGTTGCCTCGAAACCGAAGCCAAACTGGGCACGATAGTTCGTGCCATAGCCTGGGCTGGTATCGTCTGCGGCATCCAGCAGGCCTGCCGTGGCAATGTTACTGCCGGCATGCGTTACCAGCAACACCATATCGCCCCCCTGATAGAGGTAAGACGTATCAAAAGCGATCAGCGGACCAAAGGAAGTGGGCGAGCCGGCATTGGAGAAAGCTCCGGTAGAGAAAGTCAGATCGCTGCTGCGCACCAGCACCGGGTTGGTCATGTTGCCGGCAAAGTTGGTCGAGAACCCAGCCATGCTGTTGGCAGCCTGGGCGAGCGTAATCTCAAAGGGCGACCAGGTGGCAGTGGTGGGAGGGAAATTCGCTCCCAGTCCCGCGTCCAACCGCCAGCGTAATCCCGTGATGGACGAGCCGACGGGAATCGTCGCCAATTGCGATGCTCCGATCTGCATCTGATAGGTGCGGGCACTGCCGGAATTCTGCAGCGGCACACCAGTTCCCGTATTGGCCTCGGTGCCGGCAAATGCATTGGGCGTGACGACAGTCGATTGGCCCGACGTGTGGCTGGTCAGAACCAGAATCAAACCCGCAACCAGTACATTGCGCACAGACATAAGGTCTTCCATGAAGTTGTGCGGAAGGATAACAAATCATCGTGAGCTTGAGAAGTCCAGAGGAAGTTGTTGTCTTCCACAAATAGAAATGTCCCCATGGTTTCATGCGAGCTGAACAAGGCGCAAAGCAGTCGGCGAATAACCTTGACACACCAAAATAGCTGACCGACCTCGCTCTACTTGTGCAAGGAGGAGTTGGACAAGCAGCTTGAAGGGTATAGAACTTGCGAGCGCCATGGCAGGGGTCACGCTGTACTCGGCGTGCCCCCTGCGGCACTGGCGAAATGCATAACGATGTCGTGAAGTCCAGCAGGGGGCAATGGAGTACCATTGACCCCTGCCACGGTGCTATTAGACTTGCATTTATCCTGAGATGGATGAGTTGGACATGCCTAAGAAGCGACGTAAAGTCAAGCACTACGACGATGAGCAGGATGTGCACTTCCTTACCTTTTCATGCTTCCATCAATTGCCCTTACTCAGCAAGGAACGTGCCTGCCAGTGGTTTGTGCAGGCCATTGAGAAGGCGCGAAAGAAGTACCAGTTTCATCTGTGGGCCTGGGTGGCGATGCCCGATCACGCCCATATCGTTTTGTGGCCGACGATACCGGGAACGAAGACTGAGGATATTCTGCACTTCATCAAAGGCTCGGTCGGCCGCCGTGCCATTCATTACCTTCGCAAACATGCTCCAGCGTTTCTGGAAAAGTTGAAGCTCGTGGTGGCAGGTAAGGTGGAGTATCACTTCTGGCAGGATGGCCCCGGCTACGACAGCAATTTGGAGGACCCACCGGCGATTCACGAAGCCATTCGGTACACCCACGAGAATCCCCGTAAGGCAGGGCTCGTTGAAAAAGAGGAGGATTGGAAATACTCGAGTGCGAGAGCGTGGGCTGGCGATCCGAACCCGATATTGCGGATTGATTTTGAAAGTGTACCAAGGTGGGTGCAGTAGCGCATGAGATGTGGCAGGGGTCACGCTGTACTCGGCGTGCCCCCTGCGGCATTAGCGAAGTGTGTAACGATCTCGCAAGGTCCAGCAGGGGGCAATGGAGTACCATTGACCCCTGCCACAGATTTTTGCTTTTTGTGAATGACGCAGAATATTCGGTCAGATGGGTACTGTAGCGCATGAGTCGTGGCAGGGGTCACGCTGTACTCAGCGTGACCCCTGCGGCGATGGCGAAGTGCGTGACGATGTCGCGAGGCGCAGCAGGGGGCAATGGAGTACCATTGACCCCTGCCACGGCTGTCGGTATTGGGAATGATCCAGCACCCGGCTGACTGAGATTACATGCGAATCTCGCTCAAATACGGATGCGCTTTTTGAGTTACGTCATCTATCCATTCGGCTCTTATTGAAGAAAACGCACACCGCTCAACTTGGCTTAGCACCCTTCTATTCACTTCCTTTACAAACTGCGGCCTGCATTTAGTATTTACAATTCCTTTTGGGGATCTGTGGTTGCCGATCAGTGCTACGTGCTTTGAGATGGGATAAGTAAGTTCTGAATTCTGCCTCCCGAGCCCAAGTCCTTCAAAGTAATGGACGGGAGAGTCGCTAGTGACAAATAAATCTCCATTCGTCGGTTTAAGAATATGCCACTTCATTCCATAAATTGCAGCTACAGTTCTTTCGCTCCAAAAAGGTGTACGTAGTTGCTTAATTATCTGCTCTGGGATTTCCTGATTGTCTACATACTTTGTCTTGATTTCATCGACCTCTTTTAGTCGTCGCTGAACTAATGGGTCTTCCAAAGGCTTGTCATTGGCCCATTCCTGTATTTTCCCAATAACATCTTCCACAACTTCTTGTCTAATTGCAGATACTCGTTCAAAGCTTTTTCTTCGTGCTCTTGGCCCACGACTTGTCATTATCATCAGATAAAGCGACATCTCCATTCTTTCACGATCAGTCAGCCAGCCTTTCCTAAGCAACTTGTCAATTGCATCTCCTCCAGGGACCTCAACTTCTTTCGTTATTGCAAGTTCTACATCGTCGTCATAGTAACTTGCTGCCTGCGCAACTTTTGCTATAGGGAGATCCTTAAATTGCCTTGTAACTTTGTCGTATTGCCAAATCAAGTCAGGTCGGCCATCAACACTAAAGCGTCGCAAGTGTCTTTGAGGTACGTAGTGCTTGCCCATATGATCGAACCAAGTCAGCTCCTGTGTCACGCCTTGACTGTGCTTTGGCGAGTCATCTTTCTATCAATTCTCCAATTCAACATGGCTAGCTGAGTACCACAAGCCGTGCCCTCCATTAAGAGAAGTCACACAATCTGCCGAATCACATCCGCCCCCTCCACGCCCACCAACTTCTGATCCAACCCGCCATAGAAGTACGTCAGCTTGTTCGGATCAAGGCCCATCTGATTCAGAATGGTGGCGTGGAGGTTCTTGACGTGGAAGCGGTCCGTCACGGCGGAGCTTCCTAGCTCATCGGTTTCGCCGACGCTGGTGCCGCCTTTGATGCCGCCGCCGGCCATCCACATGGTGAAACCATAACTGTTATGATCGCGGCCGGTGCCTTGGGCGTACTCAGCGGTGGGTTGTCGGCCGAACTCGCCGCCCCAGACGATGAGCGTGCTGTCGAGCAGGCCTTTGCGTTTGAGATCGGCCAGCAGGCCGGCGATGGGCTTGTCGGTGTCGCCACAGTGCTTGGTGTGGTTCTTCACGATGTCGGTGTGGGCATCCCAGTTGTCATCGTTGTGGGTGCCGCCGGAGTAAATCTGGATGAAGCGGACGCCCCGTTCGACGAGCCTGCGGGCGAGCAGACACTTGCGGCCAAAGTCTTCTGTGCGCTTCTCGTTGATGCCATAGAGAGCCTTCGTCTCGTCCGACTCCTTGCTGAAGTCGACCGCTTCGGGGGCGTGCTGCTGCATGTTGTAGGCGAGTTCGTAGCTGGCGATGCGGGCAGCGAGTTCGCTGTTCTGTTCTCTGCCCTGCTGGTGTTCGTTGTTCTTCTGCGCAGCCTGTCGAGAAGATCGCGCTGGGCGGCACGGGTCATGCCCGGGGGCAGATCGAGGTTGAAGATCGGCGTGTTGTTGGCCCGCAGGATGGTGCCCTGGTACGAAGCGGGCATGTAGCCCGACGCCCAGTTGCGTGGCCCGCTGATCGGCCCGCCCTTGTTATCGAGCATGACGACGAAGCCAGGCAGGTTCTCGTTCACGCTGCCCAGACCATAGTTCACCCACGACCCCATGCACGGGTTGCCGGAGAGGAGTCGGCCTGAGTTCATCATGAGCAGTGCGGAGCCATGAATGGGCGATTCGGCGTACATCGAATGGAGGAAGGCGATGTCATCGACGTGCTGGCCCAGGTTGGGGAAGAGGTCGCTGACATACTTGCCCGATTGGCCATACTGCTTGAACTTCCACTTCGGCCCGACGACGCGGCCTTCATTACGATGGCCACCCCGGCCAAAGGTCTTGACGGGGATGGTCTTGCCATCAAGCGGATAGAGCTTGGGCTTGTAGTCGAAGGTATCGACCTGGCTTGGGCCGCCATACATGAAGAGGAAGATGACCGCCTTCGCCTTGGCCGGGAACATGGGCGGCTTGGGTGCGAGCGGGTTGACGAACTTCATCGTCTGGTCGCTGGCTTGCAGCTTGTTGAAGAAACCCTCGCCGGAGAGGAGCCCGGTGAGGGCGACCGAGCCGAAGCCACAGCCCATTTCCCAGAGAGCTTCACGACGAGTACGGTGGCAGAATTGGGACATGGTTAGTTCCAGAGTTCGAGGGTGTCAGCGGGGATTGTTATTTGAACTACGTTGCGATCGCCGAATAGATTTCCATGTTTCATGCGTTGCCGTATGAGATCAAGCAGAGCATCGGTAGCTTCTTCCTTATTGGTGCCTTCAGCTTGCAAGTACGGATTTCCCAATACTTGAGCTTTGAAGACACCGTTCTCAGGTTCGACCAAGATATTAAACGTCATGCCTAGTCCTCTACTAATGATATTCCATTCTACCACACCCTAATCCACATACACCATCTCGTTGGCGTTCAGCAGCATCAGCATCACCTGCTTCATCGCCTGGTTCGGTTTCATGTTGTGCTTGCTCTGGAACCGTTCCAGCAGAGTGAGGTCTTTCTGCACCTCATCCTCAGTGGGGAGACGGCCCGTGGTCAAGCGGATCGCTCGTTGGAGTTGGGCTTTCGTATCGCCGGGTTGTTCCTTCGCCACGCGCTGGGCGAGTTTGTCAGCCATGTCGTTGGTGAACTCGCTGTTGAGCATGCCGAGCGACTGGGTGGGCACGGTGGTGGTGTAGCGCACCGGGCAACTGCTGTCGGGGTCGGCTTGATCGTGGGTGGTGAGGATTGGCACCTGTAGAGAGCGTTTCACGTAGACGTAGATGCTGCGGCGGGCTGCTTCTTCGGGAGATGACTTGCCCCAACCATCGCCGGGGATGGATTGGCCAGCCAGCACTTCCTTAGGAATGATGGGGTAGACGCTGGGGCCACCCGCTTTGAGGTTGAGGGTGCCGTTGACTGCAAGGATGGTGTCGCGGACTTCCTCAGCGGTAAGGCGGCGGGGGTTGAAGTGCCAGTAGAGGTTGTTTTCGGGGTCGATGGTTTGTGGGTTGGGTTGGTTGCCTGTGCTCCCCCTCACCCCTACCCCCTCTCCCGCGGGGGGGAGAGGGGAAGATGGGGTCGCATTCGCTCCTTCAGTAGAACCCCTCACCCCCGGCCCCTCTCCCCGGGGGGGAGAGGGGAGCAAGGAACTCATCTGGTAGGTGTTCGACATCATCATCATCTTGTGCAGTCGTTTCGTCTTCCAGCCGTTGGCGACCAGATCATTGGCGAGCCAGTCGAGGAGTTCGGAATGGGTCGGTGGGGAGCCGAACTTGCCGAAGTCGTTGGTGCTGGCGACGATGCCTTTACCGAAGTGATGCTGCCAAAGGCGGTTGACGTAGACTCGGGCGGTTGTCGGGTTGTCCTTGGCGGTAATCCACTGGGCAAGCACGGTGCGCCTGCCACTGGTTTTGGAATCCTTGGTGGGAGCGGTTAGATCAGGAGACTTGTCGGTCAGCACAGCGGGGAAGCCAGGGGAGACCTTGGCTCCGGGTGAGTGCGGGCTGCCCCGTACCATGACGAACGTCTGAGGCGGGTTGATCTTGCAACGGTTCACCGAGAGAGCCAGTTCACGATTCGGTTCGGGCTTCTTCTTCAATTGATCGTGTTCTTTCTTCAGCTCGGTGTACTGTTTCTGCTCATCGTCCTTCCAGAACTTGTCGAGCTTCTTGATGACTTGAGGCCGATCCAACCCTTCGCTGGCTCGCTGCTCCTCTTCGGGCATACGCTTGATGATGGTATCTTCCAGGGCGACCATCGCCTTATGCAGATGCTCGATCCGTTCTTGCCGTATATGTAACTCAGCTTCGTACTGCTTGCGTTTCTCCGGCGGCGTGATGTCGGTCAGGTTGTAGGGCGAGCGGACGTTGCGATCAAGGCTGAACCGTTCGATATCAGCGAAGAAGGCGAGCATCTTGTAGTAGTCAGCCTGCGGGATCGGGTCGATCTTGTGATCGTGGCAGCGGGCACAATTCATCGTCATGCCGAGGAACGCCTGTGAGGTGGTGGCCACGTAGTCATCCAGCTCATCGAAGCGGGCCTGCTTGGGGTCAGCAGGTTCATCGTCCCACAGCCCCAGGCGATAGTAGCCGGTAGCGATGATGGCATCGGCGGAGGCATTGGGCATCTCGTCGCCAGCCAGTTGTTCGGTGACGAACTGATCGAAGGGCTTGTCGTCGTTAAAGCTCTTGATGACGTAGTCGCGGTAGCGCCAGGCAAAGGGCTTGGGGCCATCGCGCTCGTAGCCATTGGTCTCAGCGTAGCGGACGACATCGAGCCAATGGCGGGCCCATTTCTCACCATACTGAGGCGAGGCGAGGAGCTTGTCGATCAGCTTCTCGTAGGCTTTCGGATCGGCATCCTTGACGAAGCTGTCGATCTCTTCGGGAGTGGGTGGCAGACCGGTAAGGTCGTAGGTCGCCCGGCGAATCAGGGCAAGACGATCAGCAGGGCCATTGGGTTTAAGTTGCTTCGCTTCGAGCTTGGCGAGGATGAAGGCATCGATGGGGTTGTTCACCCAGGCTGCGTTCTTAACTGTCGGCACCATCGGTTGCGTGATCGGTCGGTAGGCCCAGTAGTTCTTGGCCTCCGGAGTCACCACGCCGCCAGTCACCTTATGTTCGCCGGCTTTGGTTTCGATCTTGGTCGTGGCTGACCAGGGCGCTCCGTCTTTGATCCACTGTTCGAGTATCGCCAACTGGGCAGCAGGCAACTTGCCCGAGGGGGGCATCTCCAGACCATCTTGATGATGGATCGCTTTCAGAAGAAGACTCTTGGCCGGTTCCTTCTCATCGATGGCCGGGCCAGTGTCGCCACCTTTGAGGATGGCTTCCCGTGAAGTGAGCCGCAGGCCGCCCTTGATCTTCGCCTCGCCGCCATGACACTTGAAGCAACTTGCCTTGAGGATGGGCAGCACCTTCTCCTCGAAGTGCTGGAGCTGAGCCTTCTTGGGCTGCGGTGGCTGGTGGGCCAACAGTGACAGCACCACCAGGAGGATACTTAGTGAAGAGACGATCAAACGCATGATGGCAACCATCGGGGATAGCGATTAGTACGCAGGCAGGTGCAGATACACGGGCGCAAGATGAACGCAGGAGGGAGTTGCAGCCGTTACTTACAGAATATCACACAACTACGATGGCGGATATGGTTTAGACTGCAAAAGCATGGTGTAGAGATGCGTTTAGTATGCATATAATGAAGGTTAAGGAGCAGTCTGCATGCCGTCAGCCCCCAGTATTACCTGGATCATCGTCCCCGCTTATAACGAAGCGGCGCGGATCGCTCGTACCTTGCAGACTCTACTCCCCCATTACCCCAACGTCGTCGTCATCGATGATGGCTCCCGTGATGCGACCCGCCAGGCTGCTCATGACGCTGGGGCCTGGGTGCTGCGTCATGAAGTGAACAGCGGCCAGGGGGCGGCGTTGCAGACTGGGCTCGATTTTGCTCTTCGCCAAGGGGCGGAGTACCTCGTCACCTTCGATGCTGATGGGCAGCATGATCCGGAAGATATTGCCAAGCTGCTGGCACCATTAACCAAAGGCGAAGCGGATGTGGCTCTCGGTTCCCGTTTCCTGGGGCAGACCGTTGATATGCCGTTCACCCGCAAGCTGATCCTGAAGGCTGGGGTGCTCTTCACCCGCATCGTCTCCAACATCAAAGTGACCGATACGCACAATGGCTTGCGAGCCTTCACTCGAACTGCTGCAAGCAAACTCCACCTCGTACAGGATCGCATGGCCCACGCTTCGGAAATCCTCGACAAGATTCGCCAGCAGCAACTGCGTTACGTTGAGGTGCCAGTGACCATTCGTTACACTGCTGAGACGCTGGCCAAGGGGCAGACCTCGATGCAGGCGGTGAAGATCGCCGGTGAGCTGCTGCTGGGGAGGATGATCAAGTGAACCTCTTTCAGATCCTGGCCATCACCGGCCTTGTTCTCCTCGTCATCGTGGAATGGTTGCGGGTTGCTCGCTATCGAATCAGCGCCGGGGGACCGTTGCTGCGGTCGCTCCTCTGGAGCGCAGCCATTGGCTTCATCCTCTTCCCCGATTCACTGACCTACGTTGCCCGCTGGCTTGGCATCGGTGTCGGGGCGAATCTGCTCCTCTACCTCCTCACCTTCGCCTTTCTCGCTGTCAGCTTCATGCTCTATGCCCGCATCGTGCATCTTCGCCGACAGATGACGTTGCTCGTTCGCCATCTTGCTCTCAGCCATCCGCTGCCGCCATCAAATACCCCGAAAGCGAACCCATGATTGCCTGGCTACTGCTATGCTTGATGCAGCCAGCGGGGCCGGTGTTGCCCCGTGCTTCGATGGTGGAATGGACAGGCAACGAGTCGTGGACTGAGGCGCTCAAGGTTCTCAACCAGACAGGCAACGTCGTAATCGATGCTCGCGCCAACCGTGGCCAATCGATCACGGTGCCCACGCTCAAACTGAAGCCGGGCAAGCAATCGTTCTGGGCCGCTCTCGATGAGATGTGTAGTCAAGCTCAGTTATCGATGATCCAGAGTGAGGGTCGCATTGAACTGGTGACCAGCGAAGGGCCACGTACTCAGTGGATAGCCTACGATGGCCCCTGGCGTGCCCGTATCGTTCGCCGATCACTCATCGCTTTCGACGACCCCACGCTGGATAGGCTGCTGTGCCAGGTCGAACTCTCGCTGGAGCCGAAGTACCAGCCGCTGCTGTTCACGTTGAACAACACGACTATGCAATGGCCCGACACCACCAAGCAGATTCCGGGATCACGAGGTACGCAGAGTTTCGACGGCGAACCGACCAAGACCCTTGAAGTGCGGCTGCCTTTGCCACCTCGTTCGGTTGCTTCTTTGAACAGCCTGACTCTTGAAGGCACCGCCTGGCTGGCACCGGGGCGACTGACCTTCACCTTACCGCTGCTCGTGCAGCCGGGACAGACAAAAGAGCGGACGACCTTCTCCATCAATCAGATCGATGTCAATCAAGTCAGCAAGACATGGGAACTGTCTACGGAACTACACTATCCCGAAGGCAGCCTCGACTTTGAAAGTCATCAGAGCAGGTTGCTCAGTTCGATGAAACTGATTCTGACCAATGGCAAAGAGAAACGGGCAGACATCGGACGTGACATTCGTACCGATACGGGCCGACGAGTGAGTGCCCGCTGGCTGTTTCCCGCTGTCCCCGGCAACAGCGCCGAGTGGAAAGCTATACTGACTGCCCCCGCCGCCCCACAACAGATGGGCGTGAAGCTGGTGTTTGAGAAGGTGATGTTGCCGTAGTGTTCAGTCGCATAAGAAATCGTGGTTACGCAGATGATAGCCCGACGCGCTAGCGAGGGTCGACCTTGCGATTGCACGCGCCCCCTCGCTTGCGCTTCAGGCTGTCATTGATGCGTATCCCACTTTTTGAAGAGTCGTTGTCCGCTTCCATCTCCTCCCGGCAATTCATCGACATGGAAAGTGACGTAGTGTCACCACTCCAGCAACACCAACTTGCCCTTACCCGGGCAAAGGAGATAGTACCATGTCCGCTCTGTTGAAGACTCTGTTCTGTTCGTTCCTGGCTCTTGCCGTCTGTAGTTCTGCCAGCGCTCAAGGCGTCAACCTCACCGGCAAATGGGAAGGTAACGGCGGCTCCATCACCACTTTCGAGCATCGCGGCAACGTCCTCGTCGGCAAGTCGTGGGGCGGCCCCAATAACTCCACTCTCGTCGGATCGATGAGACTGACTCTCAGCGCTAATCGGCCCATAATGTTTAAGGGCACCTACGAAGGATCCAAGGGCGGACTAACCGGCAACGGCACGATCCAGATCACCGTTCACGATAACAACAAGCTCTTTGTGCGTTACAACGGCATTGTGACCGACGGCAAGCGGACTGATACCGTCAACGATTCGGGCTTTGCGGTTCGCAAGTAACACACCTGTCGAACACAGTGTGTGTTGCGGCCTGGTCTTCCGACCAGGCCGCTTCCCATGGCTGATCATCATAAATCGGCTGATGAGCATGCCGTCCAGAAAGTGCGCTGGATTATTTTAACAGCGCAACGAAACCGGCTTGTTCGAAATGTCTGTCGCCGGTTAATGCCTCACTGATTCCTTCCTGCTTCATGACGACGAAGGAGATGCAATCGGTGAGGGACCAGTGTTTATCAGAGCGATCAGCAAACAGTTGGATGCCTTGTTGATAAAGTTGGGGTTCCGGCTCATAGATTCTTACTTGTGGGCTTGTCCTCAAGTCGTTCAAGGTGGAAATGAACTCGTTCCGGTTAGGTGGTGAACTCATGGCATCAGCCAATTCAGTCAGTACCCAACAAGTTGTAACTAACTCTCCTTGAAATGAACAAGCAGCGACAATAGCTCGCGAATGGGCTTGATCGCCCGGATTGAGCAATGCCAGAAAATAGAAGGTATCAGCAAAGACCCGTTTCATTTTTTCGGCGTTCCGTGAAGATAATGATCATGCTGAGCAGCCATATCTTTTGGGAGTCCAACAGCTTTCCCAGCGTGACGTAATAACATTTCACCCACTGATGAGGCGGGTGGAGATTCGGCTTTCATATGGACATCGACTCGTGCCCCCTCCGGTAGTGTTTGAGGAGGATCGAGTTCTATCTTTCCGTTCCGTACCACGCCTTCGAGCAACATCATCGCTCTCCTCTGGAACGATAGTATTCTACCATGCGGCTATCGTTCACGGTATCCCATATTCTGGTTGCTATTTTCCGGCTTCTATCACTCCCCCTCGTTGTGGAAGTGATGGAACTTCATGTACTGCCAATGTTTGTAGCGGGGGCAGCGGCGGATGAGGTCGGCGTCGGTGCCCTGATCGATCAGCGTTCCCTGATGCAGCATTACCACTCGATCTGCTTTACGCATCGTCGAGAGCCGCTGGGGAAGCAGAATCGTGGTTCTCCCCTGGAGGAAGCGTGTCAGAGTATCATCGAACCAGGCCTTGTCGTCTTCGCTGAGACCTTCGTCCGGCTCCTCGATTACCATAATAGTGGGATCACGCAGGATAGCCCGAGCCAATGCGATGCGGAAGCGCTGGCTCACGGAAAGGCTTTCCCCCAACTCGCCGATCACGGTTTCGTAGCCGGCGGGCAGTTTCATGATGAAGTTATGGGCATGAGCCGCCTTGGCAGCTTCGATGATGCGGGGCAGGCTAAAGGCTTCGTTGCCACACCCGATGTTGCCGGCCACGGTATCGTTAAAGACCAGATCATCTTGCAGAACAACGCCCACTTGATGGCGGACGCTTTCGAGCGTGACCCAGGGCAGGGGCTTGTCATCGACACGCACCTCGCCCTGATCGGGATCAATCAGGCGAGGCAGCAGATAGGCCACGATCAAGCGGGCCCGTTCATCGCCGACCAGAGCGACATGTTCCCCGGAGGCGATGTTCAAGGAAAATCCATCAAGCAGAACCTCCTCGGTGCCGGGTGAGAGCACAGTGACGTTGATCAGATCGAGCTTATGGGCCAGGGGCGGGAGAAACTCAGCCCCAACGACCTGTTTGACGTCGGTCTCATGATCGAGGAGTTGGAACAGCCCTTGCGCAGCTGGGCCGGCTTTTCGCACCTGATGCCAGGCCGTCTGCCAGCGCTGAAGCACCAGGTACAGGCAGGCGATGGTGATCAGTATGACGACGACGGGAATGAAGCGAAGATCATGATCGAGGATATTGCCAACGAGGGCGAGCGCCAGGAGCGGGCCGAGAATAGCGATCAGCGTCCAGCGGCCATGGCGGGAGAGGAACTGCCAGTACCAGCGTGACTGGATGGCATTTCCCTGCCGATGGAGCAGTCGTTCGAGCCGATTCTTGCTGTACTGCTCCATGCCATAGATCTTGACCAGCCGATGCAGGCCGAGGCTTTCCATAAGGAGGGTTTGCCCCTCGGCGGCCCGCAGGGTGTCTCGTCGTTCTGCTTTTCTGGCCGCGGCGGTGATCCACGAGCCGATCAGCCAGTAAAGGCCGGCGGCGGCGAGGAGGACCAGCGAGGTCCAGGGAATGCCTTGCACCGAATCGACGAGCACCAGGAAGCCGAGCAGCCAGAGGAGGTTGCAGGGTTCATGCACGGTACGGATGAACCAGGCATAGAGTCCTTCTTGAAGGGTATCGAGGGCGCGCATGGTCGAACCAATGATCGGGCCTTTGCTCACCTGGCGCATCGTGAGCGACCCGAGGCGGTAGGCGTGGGTATGCACGCTGCGGCGCAGTCTGGTGATGGCATCGATAGCGGCGGCGGCGGCGGTGCGTTTCTGCAGGAAGCTGATGAGGCTGAAGAGCACTGCGGCAATGAGGATGCCGGCGATCAGCGTCAGCAGATAGACATAGTTGTTGCGAAGATCGGGGAAGGATTCAGCAAGCTGATTGAAGAGTTCGCCGAGGAAGGTGGATTGAGTGCGGATGGCCAGGGAGAGGATGCCGACCCCCTGCGGGCCGTGAGCCATCTTGGCCGCCGCCTGCACTACGGGCGAATTGCCGTTCTGCTCAACCCATCGCTGGACGGCTTGCGGATTGGTGACGACGCCACGGGTGACAGCCAGATCAACCAACAGGCCGACCAACCCCAGCATGATGACGAGGAAGAACCCGGAAAACGGAGCCAGGATGAACGACAGGGTAGGCGCTATGGGGCGATACCAGAGATACTGGCGGGCCCGTTTGAAGGCAGAACGCTGCGACATTTTCCAACCTCAACGATCGTCCGCCTTACCGTGGCGGGACGTTCGCTTCATACTCCACACTCAACACATCCATTTTGAGCTTGCCTAGAAAACTGGTGACGGGCAACAGCGGCAGAAACGAGTCGGTATCGTTCCAGTGAGCATCGATCACCTTGACATGGCCGCCGGCGATATGGCCCTGTCCCAGCGTGGCATCCAGCGAATACCACTTCCCATCGATCCAGACCTCAAACCACATGTGAAAGCACATGGCCCGTTCGCTGGGGACGTGAATCAAGCCAATCGCCGTCCGGCTGGGAATGCCCACCACCCGACACATGGCGGCAGCCAGCACGGCATGCTCGGTACAGTCGCCATCCAGCGTCTTGGCGGTCTCCGCGGCGGTGGCGAAGGCTTTGCCATAGTCATTATTCTTCATTTTTCGATGCACATACGTTTCAATCATCAGCGCCTTCTGCCAGGGGTCTCGTTCCGTGCCCGTCGCTGCCCTGGCGTGGCGTTGCACCTGCGGGTCATCACTCGTGATGAAATGGCTGCTGCGCAAATACTCGGCCGGCAGCTTTTCATTCGTCTTCATGCCTGAGGGAGGTGGCAGTTGCCTGCGGCTGATGAGGTCGAGTTCATCCTTGCCGACGACCTTCACTTCCTGCCGGGCATCTCTGGCAAAGGCGGTGGCAATGTCCTTGAAGTCCTTGAGTTTGACCCGGTACTGCACACTCTTGGTCTGGTTGAAGTTATTGAATGCGCGATTGACGCGGATGAGCTGCGAGAAGCCGATGTCGGAGCCGGGATTGTTGATGACAGCTGTGCTGTTCGGGATAGCCCGTTCCTTACGAGTACGGTAGAAGGTCAGGTCGCCCAAGCCAGGAATGTTCTGTTCCCGTTTGAAGACTTCCCCCTTGTCGTTTACCCAGCAGATCATGTCTGGCAGTTGCACTTCACCGATCTTTTGCAATTTGACCGCAATGCGCCAGAAGGGCATGTTGCCGCCGCCCAGCAACTCGGTCGGTTGCTGCTCGCCCACAGTAACATGGTAGTTCAGCACGGTATTGAAGTCGGAGGCAAAGGTTTTGAAGTCAAACTCCAGGCCTGGTTTGAGTTCCTTCTTGCCATACAGCTGTTCCATGGCGTACAGCCCGAGAGCTTCGTCATTCCACGGTTCGGTCTTGATGACAGCGGGCTGGTTGCCTTGAGTTTTCGTGATCTTGACCGTGGTCTTATCAACGACGCCTACGCGGACGAGTTCGTCATCCCGGCCCATCGACTGTTTGATGATGAACTGTTGAATCTTGCCCGCAGGGTTCTCGACCATGCCAAAGCTGAAGTCCATCTTCATCTGCTGGTTGAAGCGGGTAAGGGAGAGATGCAGTTCTTCGTTGCTCTGAATCAGGTTGCCCCGCAGCGGCCGGTAAACGCCATGCGAATGCCCAACGTGGGAGCCTTGCAGGTAGATCGCTTCCCAGAACTCAGCCAGCGGGGCAGCGGCTGCCTGTGGCGGTGGAACCTGTTCCTGCGTGGCAGTAGTCTGAGCCTGACCGGTGCTGGTGGCAATGCAGAACAGCCCCAGCAGCAGCCAGATGGTACGTAGTCCTTGTTGTCGCATTGCATCGCCTCCCTGGACGCCTGAAACAGACCCTTCACATGATACCTGAAAACCTACAGACCATTGTAGCCCGATCTGGGTGGAAACGTGGTTCAGTTAGGGTAGCTGCTCCGAGAACGCCACGGGTGACGGATGTAACAGATGAATGACGGTTACAATCACGCTCCGCTGTCTTGATGGTAGTCATCACGCTCCGCGTGATGGTCTGGTTAGTTGCCATCACGCTCCGTCGTGATGGTGGACGTGCAGGGTAGATGTGAAAACAGCATTGATATTGCACGGCCCAACATCACGCGGAGCGTGATGACTACCATCGTACCAGCAGCGTGAGGGCAACTCTGCTATATCCGTCACCACGCATCCCCCGGTGACAGGGGTTAGTCAACTTTTGCGGGTAGGCCGTTGGATTTGAGCTTAGTCGAGGCGTATACTTGTGTGGGCAAATTGCGTCGATGGTTTGTGGCCGTCGGCATCCCAGACACTCTCGAACGAGGGGTCAGCCATGCTACCGAAGCGTTTACCAGGAAGGAAGCTGCAGGATGCAGCCCAGGCCAAGCCTGGGACATCTCGTGCAACGGCCCGTCGCCTGGCGCTGACGCAGGCTGTCCGCCCGGCCAAGAAGCCGATGTTCCCTCTCAAAGAGGGTTATCGCATCGAGATCTACAAGGATCCCGAACTGGGCATCCGCATGCCGGTGCTGACCGCTGCCCTTTCGGCTGACAAACTCTTTCCGGTCGTCTTTGACCTCTTCAAGCCGCTGGGCGAAGTGGTTGACTTCATACTTGAATCGAGCCACGAGATCTCCGCCGCTTCCGAAGGCGCAGTGGTAGCTAACACTTGGGAACGGACCGACATTGATCTGCCCGTGCTAACCAGCATTCTTTGTGGCTACGAAGACCTGTTACTCAACGATGGCTGCACCGGCATTGCTGTCCTCAATGCTGATCGTGATTACGAAGTACATTTTGACGAGCACAAGTTACTTTATCTTTATGGCCCCGACCTCAAGAAGTTTGAAGCGATCCTCCAACAGCATGGCATCATTCGGGAAGATGATCTGATTGTCGTTACCGAAGAAGAACACATCCACAGCACCAGCGACGAGCATTACGAACAGATGCTGGAGCTGCGCCAGGAAGTGGGTGTGGAGGATGAGGTTGAGAGCGCTTCCTGGTAGTTAAGTAGTTCTTCCATGACAGCCTGAAACGCTAGCGAGGGGACGCGTGCAATCGCAAGACGAAGTGGCAGAGTCATTCGGTACTCCGAATGACCCTGTTTGCTTAGTGACAAGCGAAATCCCCTAAGAAGGGTCGGAGTATTATCTGTAGAATAGCATGAGTTGTCGTAGGAACTCTGCTTTGCCCACACCAACATTCAATCCCAATATTGATCGTTTCGACAGGCGAAGCGCAGCCCGGATATTTCAATCGTTGTGGCCAGTAGAAACGACGGTCAAAGCTGTTGCTGCAAACCTTGCTGCTTCTATCCAAACTGCTCATGAAGTATCTGATGCCTGCTGGTCGGTCACGTTGAAACCTCACATGATTCGACTTAACGTTGGACAAGTTGAGACGATGACGTTTACGAAACGGGAGGCGAGGTTTCTCTTCTGCTCACCTTTGGAGCTTGACGGCAATCATTCTTTTGAGATTGATGTTTCTGATGATCCGTTCTACCCTGCCGTGGCAGTTGCATCTGGCGTCTGCTTCGGCCCCACCGAGGAGTTAGGTAGGCTACCGGATGAGATTCGTAAGGCACACGATGCTTACATCCAAGCGGCTGCATCATCTAAAAGAGTTTCACCCTGTAAATCGAGTTTCTCGCCAGCGGTGTTAGAGTGCATCGAGATACTTCTTGGAGCGCCATTGCCTCGTCCGAGTTATTTCACTCCTGGTCTAGTGTCTCAACGAATCGAACCTTTGCCTGAAGAAGTGGATACTTCACAGAAGATAATTGAAGGCGCAAAGTATCAAATCACTGTGAATGTCTATGAACGTGATCCTTTGGCCAGGCAGCTATGCATCGAAAAGCATGGTACAAACTGTGCTATTTGCGGATTCTCATTCGGTGCTGTATACGGTCCGGTAGCAGTTGGATTTGTCCACGTTCATCATCTACGTCCTTTATCGGAGATTGGAGAAGAGTACGAGATTAATCCGATCGAAGACTTGCGACCGGTTTGCCCTAACTGTCATGCTGTATTACATCGCCGAGTGCCTGCTTACAGCATTGAAGAAGTGCAAGTATTCATACGACAGCAAAGTAATTTAGGGAAAGCCTTTGGAGGCTGGGCGGATTCGGAAGGATTGGATGAGTTTATGGAATGGAACCGGCAGCAGCGGAAGCAGTCTCGTCCAGAGATTACAGATTACTCATCGCCGTAGCGGAACTCGCCAGAGTTCCGTCTGGATCAAGATCGGAAGTCTGGCGACTTCCGCTACAAGAAGCGAGACCGACACTAGTTCCTCACCCCCGCTCCAACCCCACATAGATCTTTCCCTCATCGATGAGGGCATACTCCGGTTCCAGCATAGGGTCATCACTCGGGTTTTCGGCGATCAGTTTGATGGCACCACGATCTCGCAAGATAAGCAACCCATGTTGAAAGTCGGGGATGGTCAGTTGGGTGAAGCCTGCTTTCTCCAGGGCGTGGAAGATGTCAGACAGTGGGAGAGAGGATTGCTTCTGATCAAGGGTCACCAGTACTTCGACCTGCCAGGGTTCGAGGGCTTCGGTGATGGCAGCCAGGCCGCCGGCTTCGAGACGGCGGAGGGCTGACTCGGTGCGGTCGAGTAGCCTGGTGATCGCCTGCCCCTGTTGTTCCAGGAAGTTGAGCGACCGCAAACGAAAGGCAGCGAACTGGGCATCGATCTCGGCGATCCAGCGGGGCATCGTTTGTTGATGGTTCTTTAACTGGACGAGCAGTTCTTCCAGCGTCGCCTTCGGATCGAGATGTTCCTTGAGGAAAGCTTCGCCACGGAGTGTCAGGCGAACGGTCTCGGCTTTGCTGTCGGTTCGCAGCAGTTCGAGGTAGCCCGACTCGAGCGCCTGGGTGGCAGCTTCGCCGGCGGGCCCTGTCTTGGAGGTGAAGAGGCCAGGGTTCTTGCCCACTTTGTAGAGAGCGATCCCTTCGGGGTGCTGCCCCGCTTCCTTGCAGGCTGTGGCAATCTGTTCGATGTGTCGTTCCATGCCCCCATGATGACGAGGTATGCAATGGCGTCAAGGCCACATGGTAGACCTCACGCTCCGCGTGAGGAGCGGGGACTTGTCGTCTCACAATGATCTTCGTGATGGCAGCTTGTCTCCGCTTCATCACGCGGAGCGTGATGACTACCATCAATCCTTCCGTTTCGCCATCGCCAGGGTCATCTTGCTAAAGAAGGGCGTACTTTGAACTACGGGTTCCCTTACCCCGGCGGCAAGGATGGCTGAGACGGCACAGGTACCGGCCATCTTCCCCGGAGCCGTCCACGGGGTGCGTTTTAAGACGGCATCATCGTATAAGAGCAGCGGAACCTTTAACTGTTCAGCGTAATCATCCAGTACGCTCAAGTGTCGTCGTCGGGCAGAAGCTGCGAGGGCCATCACACTTTGGGAAGAGAACCCGGAGCGACGGCACAGGAGTCGGGCTGCTTCTTCGAGTTCATCCAATGTGAGCTCCCGACGGGTAGCGATACCCAGCGACAACGTCGGGGGGCGCAGGATGACAAGTCGATCCACTTCAGGCCTTGGGCCGAGCAGGCGGTCGCTGATGATGACGAGTGGAATGGTGGGGTCAGGATTGCGGGGAACTTCATCGAGTACCGTCATGTCCTCTGACAGCCAGGCACGCGACCCGGCTTGCTGCACGATGGTCACCGGCTGCTGCCTGTCGATCAGCTTCGCAATGATTTCCAGGGCGAGGGGATCATCGGGCTGCCAGCCACGCTGTTGGGCGTGTTGCATCAAGGGAATGGTACTGAGCATGAGGGCATTATATTCAATGATCTGAACGGGGAGGCTTCCGCTCGGTGCCGGCGTAGGGGAACTGATGCCGCAGATCATTGAGCGGTTTTTCGAGAAGATACCATGAGAAGGAGGCAATCAGGACCGAACTGATCGTCACGGCAATAAACATCCACACGCCATACGACAGGAACGGGTTAGGCACAAACAGACCGTGCCAGAGGTAGATGCCATAACTGATCATGCCGAGGTAGGTCATGGGTCGGCTGGCCAGCAAGCGTCCCCAGAGATCGGACTTCGACTGAGTGGCCCGGTCAACCAGCAACATCCCCAGCAGCCCTTCGATCAGTGGCTGCAATGAATAATAGATCGAATGCGACATCTGGTATCTGAGTTCGGAGGCTTGCAGGAAGACGGTTACTGCCAGGGTGACGCCGATCAGCAACAGGCTGGTTCGGCCCGTGGGCAGGCGAGTTCCTTGTTGATACAGATAAGCCAGCAGAGCGCCCAGGCCGAGTAGATCGGCGTTGGCCGGCGTTTGATACCAGATGGCAAAATGGAGAGTGGAGCCATACCCGATGACCCGGAAGAGGGGGCCGATCAGGATGCACACCATCAGCACCGTCAACAATCTGGGGCGTGGGCAGAAGACAATGATCCAGGGCCAGATCAGATAGAACTGTTCTTCGACGGCCAGCGACCACAGATGGTTGAGTCTTCCCGCAGGCCAGCGTTCGAATTGAAGGAGTTGTATGTTGGAAGTGAAAGTGACATACCAGGGCCAGGATTCGTGCCATTCAGGAAACCCCAGCACTGCGGTGATCAACAGGAAGAAATAGTAGAGCGGAAAGATGCGGAGGAATCGTCGGAGATAAAAGGTCTTTAAGAGTTGGCTGACTGGCACCTGCTGATGATCGAGCAGAATGCGAGTGATCAGGTAACCCGAGATGACGAAAAAGAGTCGTACCCCAGAGGTGCCGAGGGTTTCCAGTGTGGTATCATCGGAAATGGTGTGGGAGAAGAGCACCGCGGTGACAGCGATGGCACGAAGACCGTCGAGTTGGGGAATGCGGTCGGGTGGTGATGCCATCTCATTCTTTCAACAATTGCTCATCACACCAGCGCTGCACTTCTTTAATCATCACGCCATCGGCGGTGCGTTCGCCCAGTTGAATCCAGGAAAGCACTTCGTTGACAGGCAGCATGGGGAAGTGCAGACTCGATTTGACAGGACGATATCCTTTCTTGCCAAGCCTGAGTATGGTGAAGCTGTCGCCATCGTAGCGCCAGACTTCGGGAACGCCAAAGGATGCATAGATCGGCAAGCGGGGAATGCTGCTGCTAGTCACATCAATCTCGATGGCCAGGTCGGGTGGAGGCATGGAACTCAGGTCGATTCGCTTCTTGCCCATTACCTTGTCAATGCGTTTCAGGTAATAGCATTGATCGGGTTCCAGCCCCTTCTCGGCCCATGCGCTGGTGAAGGTGGTCGAGCCGAGACTGTAGATCTCAAGATCGAACGCCAGCGTAAGCAGAGTCAACAACTTGTCAAAAAGGGTGGCTGGCCGTTCATGCTCAGGGGTGGGCATGCGTATCTCCATCCTGCCACGATCATAGGTGAGATAAAATTGTCGATCAGCGAAGACATTCAGGAATTGTTCGTACTGTTTCCACGAGACACCAGGCAAGAGCAGCGAAGAGCCGGTTCGAGGTTTTTCTCGAACAGGCTGCTTGAAGCGCAACGCTGATGGGGCTGGTAGGGCTTTCATCCTCGCCATTCTACACGGTTCAAAGCGGTCAGGGCAATCGAAACTGGGGAGTTCGCTCAACTTGTAAAGATGTGGAGATGTTGAGTTCCAATAACTCCACAAGTTGAATGGACGGGATGGGCGTCGAGTCGATGCTCCCCCTCACCCCCAACCCCTCTCCCTCCGGGGGAGAGGGGAGAAATGAAGAGCTACTTATTCGGGCACACCATGACGCCGTTGATCATGGTGCAGCCGGTCGATGAACTTGTGGTGGTTGTTCCACACTGGCAAGGTTGTCCGGTGTTGCAGCCACAGGAACATTGAGACGAGCAGGTGCAGCTCTTGGTTGCATCAGAGTTTGACTTCTTCATCAGCCGATGCTTGGCTATCACCATCGCCCAGGCGGCGGAGCCTTGTTGACGAGGCTCGGTGGCGTGGGTGATGGAACAGATCAGAATCATTGCTAACAGTGCAAGCAACAGCAGCTTTGCAGGGGGCAGATGAGTACATCTGACCCCTGCCACGGTCTTTTGCATTCTCACGGTCTTCAGCTTTCTCATGACTGGTTCTCCCGGTTGCGGAAATGGTTGAAGAGAAGTTGGAACAAGAGGGGTAACAGCAGTTGCAGAGCGATGAGCAGGAGAGGATTACCGACGATGGCTTCCTGGTCTTTTCTGCTGAACTGCTTCAGTCGACGAATTAGCCTTGGATGGGCTTGCAGGATCTCCCTCGACTCGTCAGAGAGGCGGGGGAAGCCGGCCAGATATTGGCTGACCTCCTGGATGCTGACGGGAAGTTCGCCGGCTAGGATGAAGTCGCCTTCGCTGCCGACGACGAGGGTGCCATCCTGGGCGGAGATCGAATCGATCAATCGTTGAAAGAGCCCTTCGAGGTTATCGAACAGGAACTTGTCGATGTTGCCTGGCGTGATGATGGCTGGTTCGAGCAGCTTCACGCCGTCGACGAGCCATTGGCGGAACTTTACCTTGTCGAGTTGGCTGGCATCGAACTTGACGAGCGAACCGAGATTGAGGGACATGCTGTGCTCCTAATAGAAGAAGTGGGATTTGTGTTTTCAGCAGGGGGCAACGGAGTACCGTTGCTTTCGGGAAGAACCCCTCACCCCCAGCCCCTCTCCCCAGGAGGGAGAGGGGAGCCGGATCAGATCAAGAACAACGGGCGGCGTTGGGTGAAGCCTAGGGGGCCGGTCATGGCGTAGGTTTCCTGGCCGGAGCGGCAGATGCGGTCAACCACGTCGAGGGGGACGAGGAACTGATTACCGTTGAGGTTGATGGGGCCGTTCCTGCCATCGAGGGTGATGGGCTGGCCGAGGTAGCCTGATCCATCGGGCTGGCCTTCCCACGAGTTGTCGTAGCGCACCACCTGCAAGCCCGAGGACAACGTGAACCGCCCGGACCACCCGGCACAATGGGCCCAGGTGCCGCTGGCGGAACACGTGCCATCGCGATTTCGCTGCATGGCAAAGCCTTGATTGGAACAGTGAACGACAGGATGAAGTTGGCCGATGAGCCGCCAAACATCTTCGCCACGTTCGCAGAGAGATGCCTGCCTGAGAGGGTGTAGTTTGGCATCACCTTCGATGCTGTCATCCACGCCGGTTCGGCCCCAACGGTCGCAGCGCTGTTCGCTGTACTGGGTGAGGTCCACGGTGCCGTAAGGTTTCTTCAGCAGCACGCCCCATTCGAGAAGCCATTCCGCTGCCCAGGAGCCGACGGAGCCATCGTCGCCCCGGTAGAGGCTAGAGTTGTGCTTGAGTTTGCCGATCTCGTAGCGGGAGCCGCCATAGATGGGTTCGACAGCGACATCAGCGCCGGGCCAATCGATTTCCCGAGCGTAAGCCATCATGGCCATGGCAAGAGTAGCGATCTTGGTGTTGCCAAACCCGACGCAGAAGCCACGGGGATTCTGGTTGAGGCTGTTCCACTTTCGGCCGGTCGCCTTTTCGTAGAGCAGGCAGAGATCGACATCGGCGTTGTCGTCAGCCAGGAGGAATAGCGGTGCAGCCTGGCGAACGGTCGGGTTCGGTTGGGCAGCGAAGAAGGCTTCGGTGTGAGCCGGATCTTGCCAGCGACCGAAGGCGGGGATGAAGTTCGTCATTGAGAAATGACCTCCAGGGCGTGAGCGATGTTGTTGAGGATGGTTTTGGCCAGCTTTCTGCTCTCCGCAGTGAGCGGTTGCGAGGAGCCGTTTTCGGGGATGTTCAATCGGGTGAGCAATTCCTGGCGGATACGTTGCCTGACGACGGGAAGAGCCTGATCCGGTTCCGGGATGCCGGCGGCTTGGCGAGCGGAGTTGAGGAGTTGATCCAGTTCACCGGCGGTCTTGATCGACTCGAGGGAATCGCGGCTGGCGGCGGCGTAGATACCGGCGAGGGCGAGAATCCATTGGCGGTCAGCTTTGTTGACCTGTTGATCTGCTTTGAGAGCAGCTCGTAAGGCTTGGGTGAGATCGTCCTCTACCGGAGTGGGCGGGGTCGGAGGGACGTTGCCGCCGATGGTGACTTCGAGTTTGTCGACAACGGCTGGAGAGGAGGTCGCTGTTGCCCCATTACGGATAATGTGAATCGTTGAGGTACCAGTCTTGATGCCTACGAGGATGACCCACGGGAACGGCTTGGCGGGGAACTGATGCAGCCTGGGAGTTGCCTCGCCACGGCGTTTGAGCCAGAGGCCGAGTGGCTGATTGGCAGCAACCTCGATGCGTTGTACATTCACTTCGTTGGAAACGATCCAAAGTAGCGGGCCGATCACCCCTTTGGCTGGTTCGATGACTTCAAACTCGCCGACTTGCAGCGTGAGTGTCTTGGGAGTTGCCTTCTCCAGTGTTGCCCGAGCTTGTTCCACGTCCGATTGCTGCACTGCATCGCCCACGGTGATCTGGGCGTGTGCCAGCATGGGTGTCGCCAGTAGTAACCACGTCGCAAACCATCTCATATCTTGGTCTCCTTGTTTGTGTCCTCTTTGATGGGGTTAAGCAGTTCCTCTTTCACGCCGATCCAGCCTCGTTTCCTGGCTGCATCCTTCAATCGCCAGGCGAGGATGCCGACGATCTCCCAGGCGAGCCAGGCACCGACGGCGAAGAGAAAACCGAGGATGAAACAGGCTTCGGGAGCGACGACTGGGCCGAAGTAGGCGATCAGCACATAGGGAGTGACGGCGAGGGCGGTGGCGACGGAGACAGCGAAGTACTTCACCACATGATGCAGCCCGCTGATCTGCCTCAAAGCGACGGCGACATAGCCACCGAGGATCGCTCCGCCGCCCACCCAGAAGAAGTTGATGTGATCCCGCAGGACGGTGGGTTGATCCGAGGTAAAAACTCGTGCAGCAGGGAAGGGAGTTGCTGCTTCCAACTGTGCCGTCACGCCTGCCCCGACAAGGGTGAGCAGGACGACGATCACGGTATGTAACATCTGATCATGCAGCATCATGGTTTGTCTCCGCAGGTGGCTCTACCCCTGCGGAGATGCCGTAAGCACTGTTGCCCTGAACGAAAGCGTCAACGAAAAAAGTCCCGAGCGGATCGGGACTTGCGTGAGACAGGGTGAGATGAACTGTTGCGTGGGGTGCTGCGTTACTGATAGCTCGGCGGGAGCCTCGCCCTCCCAAAAATCCTCACCCCCAGCCCCTCTCCCGAGTACAGGAGAGGGGAGGCGAGATCATTCCATCAAGATCGGATACCTTCGCCGGCTGCCATGCAGCGCCTGCCGGGCCATCATGTAGCGGGGCATGCGGTAGAGACTGGAGCGATTACATCCGGCCAACTCGGCAATACGTTCATCGGGCCAGTCGGGATGATCGGCGAGAGCAGCCAGGGCCATCGCTTCCTTGCCGATGCGTTCCCGGGGACGTTCGTTCTTTCGGGTGGGGAAGATCACCAGGGCGGGCTTGTTCTTTTCGTCGTCGGGTTCTTCGAGCCAGAACATGCCTGCACCGTCGGTGCAGAGAATGCCTTCGAGACGAATGGGATGATCGGCAAAGGCATCGACATCGAGGGGAACGACCTTGCTGCCCAGCTGATATTGTTCGACGAGGTGGCCGATGCAGGCGGCTTCCTCGGCACGGAAGGTATAGTCACGGCCCCACGCCCGGAGCTGTCTGCCACACAGGCTGAGGCGCAGAGGCTGCAATCGATGGAGAACACGATGAAGATCATTGAGCAGGAACGGATAGTAATGGGAACAGAGCTTGGCGAGTTCCCTGGCCAGTTGATAGGCCCTGGCCTTGTCGAGCGTGCTGGACGACCAGCGTTTGACGGCAGACATGGTTCACCTCACACAGAGCGGTGCGGCTGGCCCGAAAGATCCATTCACTATGGACCCAGCCACGGGAAAGAGCGCAACTTCATGTGAGGGGAAAGATAGCAGACAAGTGAATACTTGTATAGTGTACAAAAAGGATTTATTGTGAAGGAACCAGCGGTCCCGCATTATTATTTCGAGCATTCCGGCCAGATTGAGAGTTACGACGATAAAACTCGTGCTTGGCCTGCACCTGGGGCAGACTGAGCAGGTGCAGAAACCGTCCTGCTTCGCCCCACTTGCTTTCGACCAGCACAAAACCCTGACGGCCTGTCGCTTTCACGATGCCGCTGTGACACAAATTCCCTGTATTGTCATAATAAATGACAATATCGCCGGAGATGGGAACAGTCACTTTTCGATACCGTCCGCTCTGAAGCAGCTTATCCACTTCATCATCGGTCACGTCACGCTGGCCCTGGGTAAAAGTCCAGCCATGGCAGTTGTAGAGGGGATTAGGTTGGCCGGTTCGAATGAACTGCTGAGCATAGGTAGGATCGCTCAGTAGAGTTTCCGCTTCCCATTCGAGGAGATCTTCCACCTGAGCAAAGGTACGGGGCTTCTGCGTGACGAACAGCCACATGCCTGCAAACAGCACGCCGCTGGAGATGAGCAGGGACAGAATTACCAGTGCGAAGATACGACTGCGTTTCATCTCGACACGTCACCTGCGGTAAACTGGAATCACTTCTTCATACTAACACCGGTTGGGCCGCTGATAAGGTGTTTCATTTTCTTCTAACTCATGAGTAATTTGTCATGAGAGAGGCTTTATGAATAGTAGTTCTATCCCGTCCGGACAGTCAACGAAGCGACCCCATGAACTCATGGTTCATGGGGTCGGTGGTTGTCGGCGATCCGTTCGTGGATTACTTCTTGACACACTCTTCAGGCAGTGGAGGAAGTTCCAACTTACCCTCTTCGGTCTCCGTTTCGGTAGTATCCGTCGTGGTGGTATCAGTGGTGGCGTCGGTCGTGGTGTCATCCGTGATGGTGGTATCGTCGGTGGTATCGGTGTCACCAGTCAAGGAGCAGGTATAGTTGTCGTAAGGGCAATGGCACGTGGGGTAGTAGCAGTTGTCGGGCTTGCACCAGTAGTACCAGGATGAGCAACCCGCGTCGTAGAACATCCAGCAGCCACACTTGGCGTTCCAGCTTCGTGCATACCAGTGGCAGTGATCGAAGCCATCGTAGCGGCAGCCAAAGTCACACTTGATTCCACATTCCTGCCAGTAGGTTTTGCTGTAGGACTTGGAGATCAGGGTGGTGTAGTCGCCGATAGCGGGAGGACGACGCCAGCCTGGGAGGTTGTTGATATTGGTGTTGCTGATGTTGGTATTGTTGATGTTGATGTTCGTGTTGTTGCTGTTCTTGTTGATGTTGACACGATTCAGATCGCTGGGGGAGACGACGTTGGTGTACTTGGTCAGAGGCGAAGCGGCGGGTTTGCCTGTCGTCACTGAAGGCTTATTGGTGGTGATTGACGGCTTGCCGGTTGTGATAGCGGGCTTGGTAGTTGTGACAGACGGCTTGCCGGTGGTCACCGCCGGTTTGGTAGTCGTTACCGCAGGCTTGCCGGTCGTGACAGCGGGCTTGACCTGATTGCTCGACTTCTTTGCCGCGTCAAGTTGTTGTTTCTTGGCGGCTTCGGCCTGAGCACGCTTTTGGGCCTCGGCTTGTTGACGCTTCTGGGCTTCGGCTTGGGCTCGTTTCTGGGCTTCAGCCTGCTGGCGTTTCTGAGCCTCGGCTTGAGCACGCTTTTCTGCGCTTCGGCTTGCTGTTTCTTCTGAGCTTCAAGCTGGGCACGCTTCTGGGCTTCAGCTTGCTGGCGTTTCTGAGCCTCGGCCTGCTGGCGTCGCTGAGCTTCGGCTTGGGCACGTCGTTGGGCCTCGGCTTGAGCTCGTTTCTGGGCTTCAACCTGTTGGCGTTTCTGAGCTTCGGCTTGAGCTCGACGCTGGGCATCAGCCTGAGCACGCTTCTGCGCTTCAGCCTGCTGACGACGCTGGGCCTCCACTTGGGCACGCTTCTGGGCCTCGGCCTGCTTTGAAGAAGAATTGTTGTTACGATCATCCCGGCCCATGATCCCGGCGGTGAGGCCGAGGGTAAGCAACAGGGTGGCGATCTTGCGAACAGGGCGCTTGGTGAAACTGAACATGACTGGCTCCTAAGTTGTATCCCAGATGCACTGGGTTGGTTTCGGGTAGTGACTTCGATCACAGACCTGAATTGCCGGTAGGAGCAGCAAGCGGACAAAGGAAATGGAGAAAAGGCAAAAAGAACTGAGTATGACTAGAAAGACGTCGCTCTTGAGTGTGTTTTGGGAGGGCGAGGCTCCTGCCGAGCTTTAAGCCATCGCAAAACAGCTCGGCAGGAGCCTCGCCCTCCCGAAGCACTGATCTAGGTCTAGAACCGCTGGCGGAATAGCTTCCATACCTTCGGCATGACGCCGATAACAAACCCGGCCAGGAGGCCGGCGACGTGGGCGGTATTGGCGATGGAACCAATCATCCCGGTCATGCAGACAGCCAGCCAGATGAGCATGGAGATAATAGTATCCTGGGGTAAATGAAGTCCCGGTTCAGGAGCATACATCGTTTTGGCAACGAGATAACCGAAGAGAGCAAATGCGACCCCTGACATACCGCCGAAGATGCTGGCACCGATAAATTGCTCCTTGGCGGAATGGAGATTGAACATCGTCGGGAAGTAGAATTGCATGGCATTGGAATAGATACCAGTAATGACCACGAAAAGAATCAGCCAAAGGGGCCCACGGCGTGACTCAATCAACCCGCCGAGAGAATAGAGCGCATACATGTTGAAAATGAGGTGCAGCCAAGTGAAATGCAAGAAAATAGGAGTGATCAGCCGCCAGACTTCTCCTTTCTTCAGGCTGGCTAACTGTTGCTCCCGCACATTATGTTGAAGTTTGCGAACTACATCAGGATTAACTTCATTCAGGTTCATCAAGGGTATTTGCGGATGATCCATGAAGGTGAGTGCCATCAAATTTGGACGATTACTGCCAAACTCGGTCCATAACGTGACGATGATGCTGAGGATGATCAGAGTCATCGTCACGGGCACTCCGAAAGGGTGCGGTCTGCCCCAGAGGTGTGTGCCATCCTTATAGAGCCTGGCGTAGTTTCGCTCTACCTGTTTCTTCAACTTTCGCAGTTCCTCGGCAGGCTTCTGGGCGGCGACGTACTTACTGTCGTGGGGCTGGGTTTTGAACTCATTCCAGATGGCGACGGCCCGTTCCATGTCGTCTTCGTTGTGAATCCAGACGACGGGCTTGCCATCCTCAGGCCGTATTTCAGCGACGATCTTTTGGGTAAGGAGGTAATCGACCAATACCCTGGCATCGTGTGCATCGGTGAGCGTCGCCATTTCACGCATCGGTCATCCCTTTGTCGGTGAAGAGATAGGGTACCGGATTCGGGCGTGAGCACAAGCGGGGAGGGTGGTTGTTATGGTTTTGTGGCAGAAGGCGCAGGCAGCTCCGCCTTCTCCGCCTGCCATTTCTTCACCTCTTCGGGCTTGTTGGTTTCGTTGTTGAGCTGAATGAGGCGGTCGAGGGCATTGGGGAAGGGGTTACTTCTTTGGCGCCCCTTTCTCCAAGTCAGCGAGCAGCTTCTTGAAATCTTCCCGCTCGCGCAGGGCGTTGAGGTCGGGATCCTTTTTCATTTTCGCAGCGTCCTGGAAGCCGGCCTTCACAGCCTGGTGTAGCCATGCCACGGCCTTGTCGGCATCCGCTTGGGCGAGCCGAGCGGCGTCGGCTCCCGGCGACTTCGCCTGCACGGCGGCGGTGACTGCTCGATGACACACGGCGGCATACAGGCTGCCGGCGTCGGTGCGGTTCAGCTTCTCCCACTTCTCAGCGGTGGCCCGGCACTCGGCGGCATCGCCCACCTTGTAGAAATGCTTGAGCCGTAGATCAATCGCCATAGGTAGCAGGCGGGGATCGATGGCCGGGCGATTGGCCTTTGGCAGGAATTCGTCGATCAGTGCGACCGCCTCGGCCCCTCGATCCGCCTTCATCAGAGCATAAGCCAGGTTCACCTTGCTTTTTAGTGTGTTGGGGTGATCCTTGGGTAATATTCGCTTCTGAATCTCGAGTAACTCCTCGTGGAGTTTCAACGCTTCGGCTGGGCGGTTCATGAGTGCGTAGATGTTGGCCAGGTTGCCCATGCAGGTGAGTGTAAAGGGGTGATTGGGTATTTTGGTCTTCATCACGGGTAATGCTTCTTCCAGGATTTTGACGGCATCGCGAACCCTGCCGACAGCCTGGTAGCTATCGGCCATATTCACCATGCAGCCGAACGTGTCGGGGTGGCCCTGAGGCAGCACCCGCTTCCAGATTTCGAGTGCCTCCTCGTACAGCTTCAGCGCGTCGGTGTGGCGGTTTGCGTCCGCGTAGCTGCTGGCCAGATTGTTCATGCTGGCGACCGTATCGATGTGGTCTCTGGGCAGCACCCGCCTGCGTATTTCGAGCACTTCCTCGAGCAACTTTAGTGCCTCGGCCGGGCGGTTCAGATAGACGTAGCTGAGGGCCAGGGTGTGCATGCTCTTGAGCGTGTCCGGGTGTTCTTTTGGCAGCACCCGCTTGCTCAATTCGAACACCTCCTCACGCAGCTTCAGTGCCTTGGCGGGACGATTGAGATCCTCGTAGATGTTGGCCAGATTGTGCATAGTCTTGAGCGCGTCAGGGTGGTCCTCCGATATCGACCGCTTCTGAATCGCAAGCACTTCCTCCATCAGTTTCAAGGCTTCGGTCCCACGGTTCAGCTCCATATAGTTGATGGCCAGGTTGCCCATGCTCTTGAGTGTCTCAGCGTGTTCCGGGCCCAGGTGCCGAGTGCGGAAAATTCCTGGCCTTCTCGTGTTGGCTCCGCGCTTGTTCGTGCTCGGCTAGATACGTGAATGTCATGCCGAGCGCCATTCGCAGCCGGGCCTCTACCAGCGGCTGGGCAGTGAACGACTTATCTAACGCGGGTATGCTGGCCGTGATGGCTTCGCGAAGAGAAACGTCATGCTTCAGTCCGCCGTCCTCTCCCTGCGGTCGTGCAGCCGCGAACACGTGGTCCTCAAAGAACTTCACCACCGCGTTCGCCTCGGCCTCTTTGGCCTGGGCTTCCACCTTCGCAGCATCGGCCTTCTTCCGCTCGGCGGCCTCGCGCGCGGCAGCTTGTACCGCTTTCTCTCTCTGCTCCTGGGCATCTACCTTGGCTAGCCGTTCCTCTTCGGCCGACCGCTCCGCACGGAGCAGGCCGAACGAGGTCCCGGCGATTCCTGCCAGGAGGGCGAACAGCAGGACGCTGGCGGCGATCACCTTGCCCTTATTCCGCCGAACGAACTTCCTTAGGCGATACCCCACGCTCGGCGGGCGGGCTTCGACCACTTCATCAGCCAGGTACCGCTGGATATCGCGGGCTAATCCGTTGGCTGTCTCGTACCGGCAGGTACGGTCTTTCTCCAGCGCTTTCAGGACGACCCAGTCGAGTTCACCTTTCAGAACATTAGAGAGTCGCTTCGGATCAGTCTTGCGGAGCGCCGCCAGGTTAGCCAGCGATTCCTTCGATTCGGTGAGCCTCGTACTCGGCTTGGGCGGCTCTTCTTCCTTGATGATGCGGAGCACCTCGAGATGGCTGCTGACTTCATTCTCTCGTGGGTAATCGGCGTGCTGCCGGTGAGGAGTTCGTAAAGCACCACTCCCAGGGCGTAGATGTCGGCACGGGTGTCGATATCCATGGCCGAGAGTTCCGCCTGCTCCGGGGCCATGTATTCGAGGGTGCCGATGACTTGGCCGATTTCGGTGTACATGGTCTTGTCAGCCAGCCTGGTGTGCAGCGCCTTGGCGACGCCGAAGTCGATGACCTTCGGCACCGGTTTGCCGTCCTGCATGGCGACAAGCACATTGCTTGGCTTGATGTCGCGATGGATGATGCCCTTCTGATGGGCATGCTGGACAGCGGAACAGACCTGGACGAAGAGTTCGAGCCGGGCTTCGATAGAGGCATGAACTTCATCACAGTACCTGGTGATGGGCACGCCCTTGACCAGTTCCATGACGAAGAAGGGTCTGCCATTGCTGGTCGTGCCGACATCGAGCACTTTGGCGATGTTGGTGTGATCCATCATCGCCAGCGCCTGGCGCTCAGCCTCGAAGCGCCGGACGACCTGAGCGGTATCCATCCCAGCTTTCACGAGCTTGAGCGCCACACGGCGTTTGACCGGACGTTCCTGCTCAGCGACCCAGACGATGCCCATGCCGCCTTCGCCAAGCTTTTGCAGCAGCTTGTAGGGGCCGATGAAACTGCCGACGACATCGCCATCGAAGGAGAATTGACCGGGACGTGGGGGAATGGTCGCCATCTCTTCGATGGCGGGTTGAGAGAGGAAGCTGGCTGGTTGCTCATGAGCTGCCAGCAGCCGTTCCACTGCTGCCAGTAGTTCCGCATCACCCTTGGTTTGAGCCTGTAGATATGCCGCCCGTTCTGCTTCGGGCAGTTCGGCGGTGGCGAGGAACAGGTCTCGAACGAGCTTGGGATCGGCTGGCATGGCGAACATCTCCGGTACTACCCTCTTCAGCACTAAACTACAGTGCGTCAACCCTGTCTAAATAATCTCAACAATCTTGGGGTCGATCTTTGAGGGCAGCGGTCAACAGGCCCGCGCATACTTCCATAACCGAAAAGCTGAGGCTCGTGGTATATCCAAAGCCTCTGCTGCCTCTTCAACCGAAAGGCCGGCAAAGAGTCGCAGCTTGGCCAGTTCAGCAGCATCCGCATCCAGCGTCTCGAAGCGGGTCAGAGCCTCATCCAGATCGATCCAGGTATCATCATCCTGCTGTGAGGCAGGCAGGTTCTCGAGATCAACCGCAGCGAGCGCTGCTCGGCCACCCCGTTTCAACGCCCTGCGTCGCCGAGCGGATTCGACGAGAATCCGCCGCATCGCCTGGGCTGCCGCTGCGAAGAAGTGTCGTCGATTGGCAAACGATTGATCGCCATTCGGGCCGATCAGCCGCAGGTAGGCTTCATGGACGAGGGCGGTGGCGTCCAAAGTGTGTCCCACCGCTTCGTTGGCCATGTGCCCCGCGGCTAGCTTGCGGAGTTCATCGTAAACGAGCGGCAGCAGTTGCCCCGCTGCCTGCGGATCACCGGCATCGATGGAGTTCAGGATGTGGGTGACATCGGGGTGCATGCTAGCGATGATAACAGGAACTGATGCTAATGTGCAGTATTCAATTTCACCCCCACCTTCGGACAGAACTCCTTCAGCGTACACACCTCACACCTCGGCTTCCGCGCATCGCACACCTGTCGGCCATGGAAGATCAGGCGATGGGCGAGCTTGGTCCATTCTTCCGGGGGGAAGAGCTTCATCAGGTCGTGTTCGACTTTTACCGCATCAGTATTCTTGGTCAGGCCCAGTCGTCGGCTGAGGCGGCCGATGTGGGTATCGACGACCATGCCGGGGATGTGGAAGGCATCGCCGAGGACGACGTTGGCGGTCTTGCGGCCGACGCCGGGGAGTTGGGTGAGGGCTTCGAGGGTGGCGGGCACCTTGCCGTGGTGTTCTTTCATCAGGGTCTGGGCACAGGCGATGATGTTCCTGGCTTTGTTGTGATAGAAGCCGGTGGGTTTGATGATGGTCTCGAGTTCGATGAGGTCAGCTTGGGCCATCGCTGCTGCATCGGGGTAGCGTTCGAACAGGCCGGGGGTGACTTTGTTCACCGTCTTATCGGTACATTGGGCCGAAAGGATGGTAGCGATCAGCAGTTGGAAGGGATTGGCGTGGACGAGGGCGCAGTGGGCATCGGGGTAGAGGTCAGCCAGGGCGAGGGAGATACGCCGGGCGGCTTGTGTTTTGGATTGCGAGGGAGTACGTGCCATGCGAGTATTATACCAGCCCGCAGCGCTAGCAAGGGAACGTCTAGCGATTGCCCGGCGTTCCCTTGCTAGCGCTGCGGGCTGGTATGATTTAATTACCATCTTGAGTATTTGCCATGCCTTATTCTGATCCGCTCGCCTACTTCCTCACCTGGACGACTTATGGCACCTGGCTTCCGGGCGATCAGCGTGGATGGTTTGATAAACCGGGAGAATGGCATGAACCTGATGAATACCGCCGAATGATGGCCTCATTGCTAATGACAGAAGATGCTTGCATTCTCAATGCTGACCAGCGTCAAATCGTTGAGGCAACTATTCGTCGGCATTGTCAGGTCCGTTCCTGGGTACTGCATGCCGTCAACTGTCGATCCAATCATGTTCATGTGGTGGTCACTGCACCTGGATATCAGCCTGAAGTGGTCATGGATCAATTCAAGGCCTGGTGTACCAACAAGCTGAAGGATCATGATAAAGCTCAAAAGCATGGAAAGGAAATACGGACGAAATGGTGGACTGAGCGAGGCAGTCGACGATGGATAAATGAGCAGACAGCATTAGACGGCGCAGTGGAATATGTTGTCGAACAGCAGGATGGATCACGTTTCGAAAAATAACTTACCAGCCCGCAGCGCTAGCAAGGGAAAGTTCAGCGATTGCACGGCATTCCCTTGCTAGCGCTGCGGGCTAGTATCCTAGACCATATCATAACCCAGCAGGCCCCGCTCCTCGGAGCGGTTGATCCCTGCCATAAGGAAGTCCAATGTCGCGGATGAAGTCGATTCTTGCTCTGCTCGTCGTGCTCGGCCTGGCCGGTGGCGGGTTTGCAGCGTGGTGGTTCTGGAACGGGAAGAAGGATGAGATCCGTCTGGCCGGCGTCGTTGAGACGCAGGAAGTGCGCCTCGGTTCCAAGATCGGCGGGCGGGTTGAGAAGTTGCTCGTCGCTGAGGGAGATACCATCAAGAAGGATCAGGTGCTGGTCGTGCTGGCCATCCCGGAACTGTTGGCCCAGCGCGAACAGACTAAGGCTAAAGTCGCCGTCGCCAAAGCTGCTCGGGACCGTGCCAACAATGGTTATCTGCCCGAAGAGAAGGCTGCTGCCCAGGGTGCGTTCGATGCGTCCAAGGCTCGCTACGAACGACTCGTTGCCGGCTGGCGATTGCAGGAGCAAAAGCAGATTCGAGCGGAACTTGATGCTGCGGAAGCTGACCTGCTGTCAGCCAATGCTGAGTACGACCGGGTGAAGAAGCTCTTGTACTCCAACCCGGGAGCTACTTCACAGAAGGAACTCGATGATGCCAAGAAAACCCGTGACCGTGCTCAGGCGATGGTGAACTCAGCCATGGCCAAGGTCGAGATGGTGACCAAGGAAGGATCACGCAAGGAAGACATTGCGGAAGCAGCGGGCGACATGCTGCGTACCAAGGCGAGCTCGATCTGATCAACCGTGGCATCCGTGAGGAAGACAAGGCTTCGGCAGAAGCTGAGTACGTGGCTCAGCAGGCGAAGTTAACCGAACTTGAAGCCAACATCGCCGAGGCGGAGATCAAATCGCCCGGCAATGCACGAGTCGAAGTGATCTCAATTCGGCCTGGCGATCTGGTGCTGCCTAACATACCGGTCATCCGCATCCTCAAGACCGATGACTGCTGGGTGAAAGTGTTCGTGCCCGAAACGAAACTGGGCCGGGTCACAAAAGGGCAGATGGCCAGCGTGACCATCGATAGTTTCCCCGGACGCAAGTTTCAGGGCAAGGTGACACAGGTAGCGTCGATCAGCGAGTTCCTGCCCCGCAATGTGCAAAGCCTCGATGAACGGCGAGACCAGATGTTTGGCATCAAGATCACGATGACGCAGCCTGAGGCGATTGACATTTTCAAGCCGGGCATGGCGGCGGAAGTGGTGTTGGAGTAGAGACAGGTAATCTCGTTCCAAGGCTCTGCCTTGGAACGCACTGCATTCGAGGCTCCGCCTCGATGGATCAGCAGAAGAAATCGCCCCAATAACAAAGAAAGCCCGGCAGAGCCGGGCGTCCAGTGCGTTCCCAGGCAGAGCCTGGGAACGAGAATAGCATGTCTTACGCAGCCTTGCGGAGGCCTCGTTGCTTGACGAGGAAGCCGACGCAACTGTCCACCACTCTTCGCTGCTGTTCCAGCGTCAGTTCGGGGAACATCGGCATGGCGAGGACTTCCTTGCAGGCCCGTTCAGTAACGGGGAAGTCGCCGGCACGATGGCCGAGGTAGGCGAAGACCTTCTGCAGGTGCAACGGCAGCGGGTAGTAGATTTCGCTACCCACGCTGTCGTCAGCGAGGTGCTTGCGAAGCACGTCACGCTGGCCGTCGGCGACGCGCACCACATATTGGTTGAAGCAGTGCTTGCCGTAGCCGCGCACGGTGGGACGGGTCAGGAAGTCGGTGAGGTGATGTTCGTTCAGCATCGAATCGTATCGGCTGGCGATGGCAGCACGGGCATTGTTCCAACGATCAACGTAGGGAAGCTTGACTCGCAGCATGGCAGCCTGGATGGCGTCGAGCCGGCTGTTCCAGCCCATTTCTTCGTGATAGTAGCGCTGGTACATGCCATGGTTACGCAGGCAGTGCAATTTCTTGGTCCACTCACGGTCGTTGGTGACGATCATGCCGCCATCGCCATAGGTACCCAGGTTCTTGGTCGGGTAGAAGCTGAAGCAGGCCATCGCACCGAGAGTACCGCAGCGCTTGCCCTGGTATTCGGAGCCGGTCGACTGGGCGGCGTCTTCGATGACCGGAATGTTGTGCCGTTCGGCGACGTTCCAGATCGGTTCCATGTCGGCACATTGGCCATACAGATGCACGGGCATGATCGCCTTGGTGCGGCTGGTGATCTTGCTTTCGATCAGATTCGGATCGATGTTGAAGGTCTCAGGTTCGATATCGACGAACACCGGGGTTGCGCCAAACGAGCCACGCAACTGGCGGTGGCGAAGAAGGTGAACGGTGTGGTGATCACTTCATCGCCGGGGCCGACTTCGAGGCATTTGAGAGCCAGCGAGATGGCATCGGTGCCGGAGGCGCAGGCAACCGCAGAGGCTGCACCGCAGTAGGCGGCGAACTCGGTTTCGAGCCCTTCCACTTCCTTGCCGCCGATGGCACAACCGGAATCGAGCACACGCCGGCACGCTTCTTCCAAGTGAACCTTCAAACCCTTGTACTGGGTCTTGGCGTCAAACAAAGGCACCGGCTGCACCGGTGATGGAAACTTCAGAGTGGTCATGCGCGGACTCCCTTCCGAGCGATCTGTCTACGATCAGGACGATCCATGTCCCGAAACGGTCGCACGATACGGTGAAGCGAGGTTTCTGTCAATGGGGGTTCGGGAACTGTGTGTATGCATGATCTCCTTGAGGAATACGGGTTCATTTATCAGCCCCTGACAAGGGGCGACCGGGAAGTAGCTGGCTGCGCAGCTGCCAGTTGGAGGGACATTGGAAAGAAGAGCCCCGTTAGGGGCGATTGGAGTGTGTGCTCTGTCCCAATCGCCCCTTTCGGGACTCTACTTAATTGATCATTCAGTACTGGCAACTAGCGCAGCCAGCTACTTCCTTGTCGCCCCTTATCAGGGGCTGTTAGACTTATCCACCTTTTTAACATGGGTGTAACTACAGTCATTTGAGAGTGAGAGCAGCCATTATTAAATTCCCCTACTCCCATAGAACCGGCTGAGGCTTCGGACTCGTTCTACCTGGTAGGCCATGACCAACCCCTGGACGGCAAGCATGACGACGACCAGGAGCGGATGATGTGGGTTTTCGCGCAGATAATCCCAGCCATGCCAGTAGGGAAGCAACGTGAGGACACCGATCTCGGTAGTCAGGGTGGCAAACCAGATGACGGCGGCACGGAACCAGAGGCCCGACATGGCAATCAGGATCGGGTAGCCAATGATGAGCGGCCCGGTCTCGACGCCCCGCACCATCAGCACCAGTGAGTAGATGAGCACATCGATGGCGATCCACGCACAGGCCACCTTCGTCGGGTCATTCACCCGGCGAAGCAGCGATTGCAACACGAACGACAGCAATATCCAGACGCCCAGCAGCAACAGGACGTAGACATGCAGTCGCAGCTCGACGTTCCGGCTGAGATGGTAATTCGCTTGAAGAATGGCGACGAAGATGATCAGCGCCCCGATGTGGGAAGCCAGGGCAGGCTCCCGGCGTGTCCAATGCAGGATGCTTCGCCACACGGAAAGCGGTTGAGCCTGGACCGGCTCGGCAGCGAGGAAACGCTGAAGGTCAGCAGCGAGTGCTTCAGCGGAGGGATACCGCAGCTCTGGATCTTTCTCCAGGCATTTGAGGATGATCGATTCCAGGGGCCGGGGAATGGCAGGCCGTAACATGCGGGGCTGGGGCGGTTCGCTCTCCAGCACCATCACGAGGGTATCGAGATTCGTCGCCGCCTTGAACGGCGGCTGACCGGTGAGCAGTTCGTAGAGGATGGCACCCAGAGCATAAACATCGGCAGCGGGGGTAATGCCTTTCCTGCTGGCTGCCTGTTCGGGTGCCATGTAGCTGGGGGTGCCGACAATCATGCCGCTGACGGTGCCTTGGCCATCGTCACCCAGGAGCGACTTGGCGAGGCCGAAGTCGGCGATCTTTGCAATCGTGGTGCTCAGTGCTGAGTGCTCAGTGCTCTTGAGTAGATGGTTTGCCTGAGTACGGGGCACTGAGCACTGAGCACTACTGAGCAGAATGTTCCCTGGCTTCAGATCACGATGGAGGATACCCTGCTGATGCAGGAAATGGACTGCATTCACAAGCGGAAGGAGGAATCGCACCGCTTCATCGGGGGCGAGTTGAGTGCCCTTGGCTTTTTGCTCAGCGAGCAGCCGTTCGAGACTGGTGCCATCGAGCAGTTCCATGGCCAGGTAGTGCTGCCCGGCTTGTTCGCCTACTTCGTACACCTGCACGATGTGGGGATGTTGCAGCTTGGCGACGGCCCGGGCTTCCTTGAGGAAGCGGGTGACCTCATCTGAAGAGGCGAGGGGGCCATGCAGAATCATCTTGAGGGCGACCTTGCGGTGCAGCTCAACATGTCGAGCCCGATAGACGATGCCCATGCCACCCCGGCCCAGCTCGGCTTCGAGATGATACTTGCCGAACTGGGTGCCGAGCATCAGGCTGCTGGGTGAAGGTGTTGCTCGTGGCTGCGGTGGCAATGTCTCGGCCTGCGCAGTCAGGTCGTGCAGGTTCTCCAGACAGTCGGCGTACTGTTGCAGTTCCGGATGTTCCGTCAGCAGCGATTGGCAGCGACTCCGGTCACCAGATTGCAGAGCGTTGAGGTAGGCATCGAGCAGTTCTGCCTGGGCTTCATCGGGATGGGTCATGCTCAACCTCCCAGCGAGGAGGGGTTGCCCGGACGCATGATCTCTTCCAGACTCTTGATCGCACGCATCCAGAGCATCTGGACAGCCGGGCGAGAACGCTGCATGCGCTGGGCGACTTCATCGAACGCCAACTGATCGAGGTTCCGCAACCGAATGACCTCCTGATAATCGAGGGGGAGTTGTTCGATAGCCCGCAACAACGCTTCTGAGCTTTCCTGACGGATGGCTTGCAGGCTGGGCGTTTCGCCGGGAGCAGCGAGAACGGGACCACCCAAACTGGAGGCGTCAGGATTCTGAGGATGCAACGCGATTTCCTTGTCGGTCTGCCTTTTGGCGGTGCCATAGTGGCGGACTGCATCGGTGGCGTTGCGTTCGAGGATGCGGCGGAGGAAGGTCAGCCACTGGGGGAACTCGTTACCCTGGAACGTCTGAAAGGCCTGATGGGCTTCGAGCAGCGAGACTTGCACGAGATCGGAGGCATCATGCTTGGGCCTTAGCCAACTGGCGATCTCGTGCTCGGCCACTTGAGAGAGATAGGGACGGCTGAGAGTGAAGAGTTCCTCACGGGCCAGAGCATCTCCCGACCGTGCTTGATGGAGCAGGTGCTGGAAGTGATGCTGATCGAAGTTGGTGGGATCAGGCGGCAAGCGTGGGTTCCTGGGAGGAACACACATCGTAATGGGGGAAGGGTAGGGGACTCAACAGGAATCCGGCAGATACCAGCCCAACGCGCAAGCGAGGGGGCGCGTGCAATCGCGAGGTCCACCCTCGCTTGCGCTTCAGGCTGCCATGGTGATGGTCCATTATTCCCTTGCTTTTATTTCGGGCTGCGCTCATGATCATGCATCAAATTGCATTATCAGCGTGATATCCACGCCGTTCTTCTCGCCATGACCTTGTGAACTTCCCTGGGCTCATCCGAGGATCGCCATGTCTACCGCACCAGAATCGATGCCGACTCCCCCGGCGCCGACAGCGCCCCCTCCACATTCACTCATGGAAAGGTTGCTGAGCCCGCAGGGCATTCAGGCCTTATTGGGCAGCGGCGGGGCGCTCTTCGTCGGCGGCATCATCACCTGGCTGGCGACGCTCGGCGTGTTCGATCATCCCCTGGTCCTGGCGACGATCCTGGGCGGGGCCAACCTGGCGCTGCTTCTCCTCGGCTTCTGGCTGGTGCTTTCTACCCGGTATCAACTGGCAGGCCTGGCCCTGACGCTACTGGCCTGCCTCGTCATGCCGCTTCACCTCTGGTTCTATCACGCCCAGAAACTGCTCACGTTTGACAATCATCTGTGGGCGGCAGGGCTTGTGATCTCGCTACTGTATGCCCTCACGGCACGAGTGCTGCGCAACATCTGGTTCGTGCCCATCTTCCTTGGCGGCATCGCCATGACGGTGCTGCTCATCCTGGCTGACATGGGGCAGTTCTGGCAGATCACCGCACCGGCCATCGCTCTGTGCCTCATCGGCATCGTCGCCATCCATGCGGAACGGCTCTTTACTACAGACGAGACCAGCCCCTTCCGCCGGGAACGCTTTGGCCTGGCGTTCTTCTGGAGCGGGCATGCACTCCTGGGCCTGGGCCTGTTGATGGTGCTCGTTGCTCAACTCGCCGGTGGCCCGCTCTATTCCACCCACCTCAAATCGATCTACCAGCAATGGCAGGTGACGCCTACCGATCTGGTCACCACCTCGTCCGGTAAGTTGATTGCTCTCTTCCTCGTTCTTGCTGGCATCTACGCCCACCTGTATTCGGACATGGTCGTTCGCCGCAAGGGCTACTATCTACAGATCGCCGCCCTGTTATTGGTGTGGGTCGAGTTCCTCATCATCGATTTGTTGAACATCAATCTGCGGATCGAAACGCTGCTGGGCATCGTCGCCGCTACTGGATTGCTCCTGCAACTGGTTGATCGATACCTGGGACATCTGCTGCCCCGTGGTTTGCCGGTGCTGCCTTTCCTGAGCACGCTCCTCACCATCGGCACACTGCTGGCTGGGACGTTCTACTACTTCGCCGATGGATTAAGCCATTCTGGTTCCGGAGTCGACAACCCAGCCCATCAACTGGGTCAGTTCGTGGTCGAGTCTCGGCCGATACTGCTCCTCTCGATGATCATTGCCGGGTTGGCGCAGGCCGTGGGATATTACACCACCAAGCATCCATACCAACGGCTGTATCAGTTCGGGTTGTCTCTGGCAGCGATACTGATTCCCGCCCTGGCACTCAGCATCTATGGGCCGGCATCGTGGTTTGCCCAGGCAGGCATCATGATGGTTCTGGGCATCGGTGCCGTCGTGCTTGCATGGCGTCAGCCGATGGTACGTGATCTGGGAGTCCTCGTTCACCTCTTCGTCGCCTTCTGGCTGCTGACCGGGATGTTTCACATATTCCGTTTTGATACTGCCGACATCTGGCCCATCGTAGGGGTTCTGCTCTCGGCAAGCGCGTTCTATATCCTCGCGGCCCAGTTGCTTCACCAGAAGCCGGCGCTGGCCATGTGCATTGTCTGCGTGCTGCTCGCGCTGCTTCATATTTTTGCCTGGTTCGACTTTGTGCTGCCTTACAAGATGGCTGCCTGTGCTGTCCTGGGAGCAGGCCTGATCCTGCTCAGCGGTTTGGTGCGAACCAAGTCGACGGGTAAGGAGAAGGGCAATCCCCTGGGGACTGTCGGGAAGTTCATCTTCTTCATCTCGGTGTTGGCCACCATGCTGTTGGGCGTACAGACCCTGGTGGTGGGCGCTGGAAGCTCCCTGGTCTGGCCGATCTTTAACGCCCTGGTACTGGAAGCTACCCTGGCAGGGCTGTTCTACTGGACACGAAGAAACGACCCGAGCAGGAACCTCTTCTTCGCTTGTGCCATCACCAATGTGGCTCTGGCAGGTATCCTGCTGGTGATGCTGATGGATCTATCGCTCTGGCGAAAGATGGAACTGGCAGCGATCGGGCTGGGCATGATCATGACGGTCTCGGCTTTCCGTGCCTGGTCGCAGGAGATGACGAGCCACCGCCGTCAGGATTCGGTGTCGCCGCTGTTCTTGCTAGGGTCGCTGTTGATCTGCGTCCCGCTGGCTCTGGTGGTGATGGCTAACCGCAGCTCCGGCCACTTCCTGGTGATGGATGAAGCAGCCATGCTGATCATCGGGCTGCTCTTGCTGGGGGCGGGGTGCATCTGCCAGCTTCGCATTCCCGCTATCGCCGGGGCGGTGTTGACGGTACTTTACCTGGTGGGTCTGCTGATCTTCGTTCCGTGGGGCCAGCTTGGCACGGCGGCACTGATCCTGGCCGGCGGCGGAGCAGGGCTGTTCCTGATCGGCCTGGCCCTCAGCATCTTCCGAGATCGGCTCTTGGCTCTTCCTCAGAAGGTGAAGGATCGCAAGGGCATCTTCCAGGTGCTGGGCTGGAGGTAAGTGCAACCAACTGTGGCAGGGGTCACGATGTAGTCATCGTGCCCCCTGCGAAACAACTTGGTATTGCACATTCCGCAGGGGGCAGAGGAGTACCTCTGACCCCTGCCACGGTTGTTCAACGAGTTCTTAGAGACAACTCAAGGAATACAGACATGTGCCTTTTGATGATCTTCGGAGGAATGATTCTTCTGATAGCAGCTATCTTCGTGAAATCGGCGCTCGTTCTCCTGCCGTGGACGATCAGCGCAGGGGTGCTTGCCGGCTTGTCTGGGGTAGGCCTTGGTAAAGTGGTGGGGCGAACCAAAGTGACGGGAGCGACGATCAGCGTCCTGGCCAGCTTCGCCTTGACTATTGTGTTCGGCTACCTGGGATATTGGTTGATCACTCCACCGGGAGCGGCTCCCAAGCAGGGCCTTGAACAATTACTGACCATGCCAGAACCCACGCAGAAGGACCTGCTCGAAATGCTGCCGATTCATCTTGTCATTGTGGGAATCATCACTGCCATTATTGTCAGCCGAGTTTGGTATCGCTGGTCTCCTGATTTGAACCTGTTGCCGGACCCGGCAGGCACGGGAACTACCCCTGAGAAAGATCAGCGTTAGTGTTTTAGGCGAAGGATGACGTGTCATTACTTCGCTTTCCCTTGCTAGCGCTGCGGGCTGGTATAGTACTGGTTACACCTGTACCGTTCAGACAGTTCTCACAATAAGGTTCATCTTGAAGCAGCCTCTTGACTGGGGGTTTTCGCATTGAGAGAATCAGGCGACTTGTCACTCCTGTAGAACATCCGGATGCCTGCCATGACTGCTCCTTTCTATGCCTGTCTCGCCACATTGTTGCTCTGTGCGGCGGGAATGTATCAACCCTCTAGTGTTGTCTCGGCGCAGGAGACCAAGGAGAAGCCGGCGACCAAGCAGGATGACAAGACACCGGCTAAGAGCGACAAGCCAGCACCGAAGGATGACAAGGCAGCTCCCAAAAAGGAAGAGAAGCCCGCGGCCAAGGAAGAGAAGGGCCCCAAGCTGCCTGCCACGGCGGTAAGCGATGGTTCGGTGATCATTGCCGGGCAGAAGGTGGAATACAAAGCCACCGCCGGCATGCTCCCTTCGACGGACAAGACAGGCAAGGCGAAGGCGAACATCTTTTACGTAGCCTACACCCGAAAGACCGGCGAAAGCCTGGCTACCCGCAAGCTCACCTTCTGCTTCAATGGCGGACCAGGTTCCGCGTCGGCTTACGTGCATCTGGGGTTCTTCGGCCCACGACGGGTGCTGATCGGCGATGACGGCCTCAGCGCTCCATCGCCCGCTCAACTGGTCGAGAACGATTGCTCGATCCTCGACGTCACCGATCTGGTGTTCATCGATCCGGTCAGCACCGGGTACAGCCGATCTGAGAATTCGAATGAAGCGACTTTGTTCCACGGGCTGGAAGAAGATACCCAGTCGGTCGGCGATTTCATTCGGGACTATGTCGCCAAGTTTGATCGCAAGGATTCCCCGGTGTATGTAGCAGGCGAAAGCTACGGCACCACGCGGGCAGCATCGCTTTCGACGTATTTACAGAACAAGAAGGATGTCAAGCTGGCCGGCATCGTGCTGATCTCAGCTGTGCTCGACTTCCAGACGATCCGGTTTGGTGTCGGCAACGAGCTGCCCTATGCCTTGCACTTACCTACCTACACAGCGACAGCCTACTTTCATGGCAAGCTCGATAAGAAGTGGGCGACCGATCTACAGACCGCTCTGCGGGAATCCCAGAAGTACGCTGACGGGCCATATCTGGAAGCCTTGCACAAGGGTAACCTGCTGAGCGACTATGAACGGCAGGCGGCAGCGAAGCATATTGCCATGCTGACCGGCGTTTCCGAAGAGTTTGTCCTGAAGAACGATCTCCGCATCGAGGCGACTCGGTTCCGCATGGAACTTCTGCGAGACAAGGATATCACCGTAGGCCGACTCGATTCACGGGTGGCGTCGAAACCTCCTGCTAATCGGACGACGACGACAGCCAACACTACTCCGAGCACTACGACGAACACCAATGTCAGCGGTACGGGAACGACCAACACGGGCAGTTCCACCACTGGCACCGATCCCAACGCAGCCAGCGCTGCGGGCCGAAGAAATGGCGGCGATGGCGGCGGCAACCGGGGCGGCTTCCGCGGCGGCGACCCGAGCCAGACTCTGCTCTCGAACATCTTTTCGGACGCCATCAAGATCTATCTGCCCGATAACCTGGGCTACAAGACTGAAGCCCGCTACACCCTGACCGCACAGGTGCAACCCTGGAGCTACGGCCAGGCGGGCACGAACCGCTATGCCAGCGTCGCCCCCCGGCTTCGTCAGGCACTGGAAAAAGACAAGTCGCTGCGGGTGCTGGTGGCCAACGGCTACTGCGACCTGGCGACACCTTTCGCGGCTACGGTCTACACCTTTGCACATATGGGGCCCCGGTCGCTGATGGATCAGATCACCATGACCTACTACGAAGCTGGGCACATGATGTATACGCATGAACCTTCGAGACGAAAGCTGCGGGATGATATTGTGAAGTTCATGAACAGCCCCGCTCCCGCTGTGACGGCTGAGAAGAAGTAAGGGCTTCTGGGGATACCAGCCCGCAGCGCTAGCAAGGAAACGCCCTACCATGGCGTGGCGTTCGCTTGCTAGCGCTGCGGGCTGGTAAAATGCACTTACTGTTCACTTGTACGAATGAATGATACTTGTGTATATCATTCAACATGGAACTCCAGCCACATCTCATGGTGAAGGGGCGCGGGACATCGGCGAATCCGGTCAACCGTTTCGTGCCGATTCATTATGAGATGGAAGAGGAGCTTGCGGAGGAAGAATGCCCGTCGCCGAAGACTCGCTTCTTTGTCGATCAGTCCAAATCGATCCTCGCCCGCAACGACAGCCCCGACATCCCTTTCGACTACTCCCTCAATCCCTACCGTGGCTGCGAGCATGGGTGCATCTACTGTTACGCCCGGCCCACCCATGAATACTATGGCCTCTCGTCGGGGCTTGATTTTGAAACACAGATCATGGTCAAGCTCGATGCAGCCAAGCTACTGCGTAAGGAATTGATGAAGCCAAGCTGGAAGGGCGAATCGATCAACCTCAGCGGCGTGACCGATTGTTATCAGCCCATCGAACGGAAGCTGCAACTGACAAGGCAATGCCTGGAGGTGATGGTCGAGTTTCATCAACCGACGATGGCGATTACCAAGAACAGACTGATCACCCGTGATATCGATCTGCTGAGCGAGCTGGCGAAAGTGAATGCGGTCGATGTGGCTGTTTCAGTCACCTCACTGGATGATTCACTGGCCGGTTTACTAGAACCGAGAGCGACACGGCCCGGTGGTCGGCTGGCGGCGATTCGGGAACTCACCGAAGCGGGCATTCCCGTAGGCGTCATGATTGCCCCGGTGATTCCCGGCCTCAACGATCACGAGATGCCGGAGATCCTCGCTGCTGCTTATGATGCGGGCGCGCGATATGCCGGGATCATTCCTCTGCGGCTGCCCTACTCCATCAAGGAACTCTTCGCCGGCTGGCTGGAGCAGCATTTCCCCAACAGCAAGGACAAGGTGCTGAACCGCCTTCGTGATTTACGTGGCGGTCAGCTCAACGATCCGAACTTCGGCAGCAGGATGCGTGGCCAGGGCATCTGGGCTGATGTCCTTCGGCAACAGTTTCTGATCCACAAGAAGCGGCTGGGGTATCCGGAGACGTTGCCGCCGTTGTCGAAGGAGGCGTTTCGCCGACCGGGAATGCGGCAGGGGGTGTTGTTTGAGTAACCGTGCCACTGTGTGATGGCCGCGCTGGCTGAAGTCTTGCGTTGTCCTGTCGAGGCCATTACGCAGTGCTGCGGAGCAATTGCACCCTAACACTGCGTGACAGCGAGGTGACTATCATAGAAATAGTGCATACTCCTCGGCGCTGTCACGCAGTGGCACGGTCTCTGCTTTTGAGGAATATCAGGTGGAACGAATAATGATCCTTCCCTTTGACGCCTCGCTCGCAGATTACCAGCATCAAGCAGAATCGTTGTTCGCCGGCCTTCAAACGGGAGGCAGCGATGCTCAGTGGCGATTCAAATGGATGCATCCCCGTTTCAGAGGCAAGCATGTTGATGAGGTTAAGGCAGCAACTCTGACTCTGGACGATGCCAAGCTGCTGATCGCCAGGGAAAACTTCTTTGACGATTGGGTTGCGCTGGCTGCGTATACCGAAGCCGTGAAAGTCGAGGGCCCGGTGCGGCGGTTTGAGCAGGCAGTCGAAGCGGTGGTCAATGGTGATGTCGCCACTTTGAAAACAATGTTGCAGACACATCCCAAACTGGTCACTGATCGCTCCACCCGCTCGCACCATGCCACGCTTCTTCATTATGTAGCAGCTAATGGTGTTGAGAACTTCAGACAGAAGACGCCCGCCAATGCTGTTGAAGTGGCGAAGCTGCTCCTCGATGCTGGTGCTGTTCCCGATGCCCTCGCTGATATGTACGACCAGAAATGTACCACTATGAGCATGCTCCTCTCGAGTTCTCATCCGCATCAAGCTGGGTTGCAGGTTGCCTTGGCGGAAACTCTGCTCGATCATGGCGCTTTACTCCATGGCCCCGGTACCGAGTGGTCATCCTCGGTGATGACCTGCCTGGCCTTTGGCTACTCCGATACCGCGGAGGCCCTGGTACGCCGGGGACGCCGATTGACAACCTCGTCGTGGCGGCTGGGTTGGGTCGTGCCGAGGAGACTGCCAGGTTTCTGCCCACCTCAGACAGTCTGGCTCGACAGAAAGCCCTGGCCCTCGCTGCCCAACTCGGCCACACCAACACGCTGAAACTCTTGCTCGATGCCGGCGAAGACCCAAATCGATTTAACCCTGAGGGGTTTCATTCCCACAGCACGCCGTTGCATCAAGCCGTCTGGGCTGATCATCTGGAAACGGTGAAGTACCTGGTGCAGCATGGAGCCCGGCTCGATATGCGGGATACTCTTTACGATGCCACACCGCCCGACTGGGCGAACCATGGCAATCGCACCGCCATCGCTGAGTATCTTCGTGGTCGCTGAGTTCACCGCAACTTCAGGTTCGACAACTATTATTGGGAGGGCGAGGCTCCTGCCGAGCCGCCAACCTTCGCAAAACAGCTCGGCAGGAGCCTCGCCCTCCCATGCATCTACCTGGAGATCATTCATGTCGGTTTACCATTTGTTGTTCATCGTGTTCATATTCAACCTCGTCACCACCACGAATCTCTCTGCTGAAACCAAGGTGCCGTTGGCTTTCACCCAGGGACACGACACCGACCGCAAAGATGGCGGTCGGCCCGTGGTACTGATTGCGGCTGCGCTGGGAGTAAAGCCCGAAGTGTTCCGCGAAGCCTTCAGCGGAGTGACGCCGGCCAAAGATGGGCGACCTTCGCAGGAGGACGCTCGCCGTAACAAGGAAGCTCTGATGAAAGTGCTCAAGCCCTATGGCATCACCAACGAACGACTCGACGAGGTATCCAACTACTACCGTTATCAGCCACAGCGTGGGGAACTCTGGAAGAATACCGCTGCCAAAGGTTTTGCCGTGGTCGAAGAGGGAAAGATCACCCGCATCGTCATCACCGAGCCGGGCGCGGGGTATAGTTCGCCGCCCAAAGTAACGGTCGAAGGCTTCGAGAAGGTTCAACTCAAGGCTACGGTGCATTTCGAGAAGGATTTGAAGAAGAATGGATCGATCAGTGCTGTCGAAGTGGTGGCACAGCCTGCGGCCAAGCCGTAGCGTCGTAGCTGAAGTCGTGAGACTTCAGAGCGGAGAGATAACGCCATCGCCATGCCTTCCGAAGTCTCACGACTTCGGCTACCGAGTGGACCAACTCTGTCGCACTAACATCATGACATACAGCAGCAGATATATCACCACCCCCACCGCCAGGGCATTGGGCCAGACGGGATGCTCATTCCTGAAGGTGATCGTGGAGGTGGTAAATTGTTTGTCTGGCTCCACTTCCACAGATAATTGATCGTACAACACCCGCCGGAGATACCGGTCCTCTTCATAGTATTCACGTTGCAAGCGATCCTGGTCGTCCAGCACCACCCAATGGTCATAAATTTGCCTGTGAACCCACTTTTCGATGGGGATTTTTTTGTCGGCGAGCCATTGCAAGAGTGATTTGAAACGCAGGGGCCAATCAGTTACTGCATAAAAAGAGAGGTGCAATTCGCCATTGGCGGTCATCTTGACAACCGGCAAAGATTGACGGCTCTTCAACTTGATGCCTGGAGAAATCTGCTTCAGTTCTTTGCCATCCCAGCGCCATCGTGCATGAAAGCTGTCGGCATCCAGCAAGGGCTGATCGTGAGCTAGCAAAAGCGTATCGTTGGTAATGAAACTAAACGATGTAACAGGTTTTTTTGATGTGACAGGCTCGATCAGGACAGCTTTATCCCAGTCGATGAAGTTAAGAACGGTGGAGTTCTTGCTAACACAGCCCAAAAGTTTGCCATCAGGCGAGAATTCCAGGCATGCTGCTTCAGATCTTACGGAAATGGAGCGTTCGGTGTTGGTGGCGACATCAAACAACTTGATGTAATCGCCTTCTACAAAAGCCAACTTGCTGCCATAGCCGGCGATCAGGGTATAAGGATTGTTGACAATCCTAAAGCTTCGCACAACGTTTCCAGTCCTCTGACTAACAATGAAGAATGTAAAGACAATGAATTCACGTTTCGTGCTACTTAAGTCCTCGACAGATTGATAACAGACTATAGCGTCACATGGCATAGCATCTTTCAGGAAGATGCGCCAACTCAGATAGGGATTCTGACCTTTCAACGGCGGCAGCTCCAACTTCAATCGGCGAATCACGGTTGGATCGCGGCCTGCTCGGGTTTCGATCCACCAGTTCTTTCTGTCGGCGTCGCCTGTCAGAGTCGTCCATTCTTTGCGGGCTGCATCGACCTTGTCGAAGCTGACCGGACGGGCCTCCTCGATTTGCCATAGTGGTTGATTCAACCAGCAGCCGGTGAACCAGGCTGCGACGCCGGCGAGGATCAACAAGAGTAGATGCCAGTACCATTTCATCGTGATAACAGTTTATGGTTTAGGGCGGTATTGTTACGAAACTTGTGCCACTGTGTGATGACCTCGCTTGCTGAAATCTTGCGATGTCCTGACGAGGCCATCACGCAGTGCTGCCGGGCGATTGCACCCTAACACTGCGTGACAGCGAAGCGACTATCAAGTGAATGTTCAGATTTCTCCGGCGCTGTCACGCAGTGGCACAGTCTTCAGCTATAACCACAACGACTTCGTAGCTGAAGTCTCGCAACTTCAGAACAAACACAACGTCAAGCCCATGCGTTCCGAAGTCTCACGACTTCGGCTACCGCCCCGTCATGACTTTGACTACACTACAACCCAAATGAGGGTGCATTTCCGCCCCGATGCCACTAGGATGTCAAAGACCAAGCTCTCCAAGGAACACTCTCTATGAGCAGTAACCCAGCGATCAAGCTGACCTTCCCCGAACCGGACATCGCTCTGCTGACTCTGGACACGCCCAACAAAGGGGCGAACGTCCTCAGTCGAGGCTTTCTGGCGGAGCTGCGCGAGCACTTCACGAACCTGGGCAAACGGACCGATCTGGCCGGGTTGATCATCGCTTCCGGCAAGCCGGGCGTCTTTGTCGCCGGGGCTGATATCACCGAGTTCATCGAGAACTTTGAATCGCCCAAGAGCGAAGTGATTGAGTTCAGCATGGGTGGCCGCTCCCTCTTTGAGCATCTGGCCAAGGCGAACTTCGTTTCGGTCGCAGCGATCGATGGTCTGTGTCTTGGTGGTGGAGCGGAACTGGCCCTCCAGTGCGACAGGCGAATCTTCGGAACCAACCCCAAGGCACAGTTCGGCTTCCCCGAAGTGAAGCTCGGCATCTTCCCCGGCTGGGGCGGCACCGTTCGCACTCCCCGTATCAGCAACATCGCCAACGCTCTGGAACTCTGTACCAGCGGCGAGAACATCGATGGCCGAGCCTGCGTGATGCAGGGGCTGGCGACCGATGTGGTGCCTTCCGATAAACTCATCGACTCAGCTATCAAACTGATTCGTGAAGAACAGAAGAGTGGTCAGTACAAGAAGGATCGGGTCAAGTGGGACAAGCCGATCAAGATGAACCCCACCGAGATGGCGTTCATGGGAGCGACTGCCACCGCCTACATCCAACAGCAGACCAAGGGACAGTACCCCGCTCCGCTGGCTGCACTCAAGCAGATCATGACCACTGCCGGGTTGGACGCTGCCGCCGCCTACAAGGCTGAAGCCACTGCGTTCGCTGAACTCTTCGGCAGCCCCATCAATCGTGCCCTGGTCAACATCTTCCTGATTCTGGACAAGAACAAGAAGGACATGGGGATCTCCGCCAAGGTCGAGCCCAAGCCCATCAAGACCGTCGGCCTCTTTGGTGCCGGCATCATGGGATCGGGTATCGCCGGGGTGTGCATCAAGAAGGGCATAGAAGTTACGCAGAGTGATGTGAAGCCCGAAGCGCTCGCTGCCGGGGTGAAGAAGAGCCTCGAAGAAGCAAGCTTCGACAAAGCTGTTAAGGGCCCCGACGCCGGCAAGCTGGTCAAGCTCGTTCCACTGATGCGTTCCACCATGAAAGACGCCGACTTCGCCCAATGCGATATGGTCATCGAAGTGGTGGTCGAAAATGCTGAGGTGAAGAAAGACCTCTACAAACGCATCGAGCCGCTGATGAAGCCGGGAGCGATCCTGGCCAGCAACACCTCGGTCATCTCCATTGGTCATCTTGCCGAAGGGTTAAAGAACCCAGACCGTTTCGTCGGTATCCACTTCTTCAACCCGGTCCGCCAGATGCCGCTGGTCGAAATCATCAAAGGCCCCAAGACGAGTGATGAAACGGTCGTCAGCGCCGTCGCTTTCGCCAAGAACCTCGGTAAGGTGACGGTGGTGGTCAAAGATGGCCCTGGCTTCCTCGTCAACCGCGTCCTCTTCCCCTATATGAATGAGGCGATGGAGCTTGTGATGGATGGCATGCCGCTGCGTGCCATCGATTCGGCATCCAAGGCGTTCGGCATGCCGATGGGCCCGATCACACTGAGCGATGTGGTGGGCATGGATACCGCCATGCTTGCCGGCGGCGTGATGCTCAAGGCCTTCCCCGATCGGGTGATCCGCACTCCCGTGCTGGAAGCCATCGTCAAAGCTGGCCGTCTCGGTCAGAAGACCAACGCCGGCTTCTTCAAGTATGGCGGCGGCAAGAAGGACAAGGCTCAGGACGATCCAGCTGTCGAAGCGATCATCGCCCCGTTCCGCCGTTCCGGCACCCCGCCGACGGAGAAGCAGGCGATGGATCGGCTCTTCCTGCCGATGCTGCTCGAAGCAACCCGCATCCTTCAGGAAAAGAAGGTTCGTCATGCTTCTGATGTCGATCTGGGCGTGATCAACGGCATCGGCTTCCCGCCGTTCAAGGGCGGCCTGATGTTCTGGGCCGATACCGTGGGTGCCGCGAACATCGTGGATATGCTCAAGCCGTATGAAGCCCTCGGCGAACGCTTCAAGCCCACGCCGCTACTGTTGGAGTTGGCTTCGAGCGGCGGTACCTTCTACGAACTGCCGCCGAACGAGATTTAGAGTTGCCATCACGCTCCGCGTGATGATGCAGCCGCCGAAATAAAGACACTAACCCATGACATTGCAGACCCTTCATCACGCGGAGCGTGATGGCAACCATAAAGGCCACTCCCATGAAACGTCCCGTCATTGTCGCCTGTGCCCGTACTCCCATTGGCCGTGCCCACAAGGATAAGGGCTGGTTCCGCAATACCCGTTCCGACGATCTGGCCACTACCGTGGTGAAGGCCATCGTCGAACGCTCCGGCATCGATCCGAAAGAGATCGACGATCTCGTTCTCGGTTGTGCCTTCCCCGAAAAGGAACAGGGGCTCAACGTCGGTCGGGCCGTCAGCCTGATGGCCGGCCTGCCGTTCACGGTTTCCGGGGCAACGGTCAATCGCTGGTGCGGCTCGAGTCTGCAGGCGCTCAACCAGGCGTCGCACTCGATCATCGCCGGTGCCGAAGACGCCCAGATCGTCGGCGGGCTGGAACACATGCAGCACATCCCGATGGATACCATCGGCGAGATCAACCCCAAGCTCTTCAACCAGACGAGCAAGGCCGCCATGATGATGGGCGTAACCGCTGAGTTCCTGGCCCAGGCGAACATGATCAGCCGGAAGGAACAGGACACCTTCGCCATGAACAGCCATCTCAAGGCTGCGAAGGCCCATGCCGAGGGGCAGTTCAAGAAGGAAATCGTGCCGATCTATGGTCACGATGAAGCGGGCCAGCGCATTCTCTGTGAGACCGATCAGTGCGTGCGTGCCGATGCATCCATGGAAACGATGGGCGCCCTGCCTCCCGCCTTCATGCCCGGCAAGGGCACCGTTACTGCAGGCAACAGCTCGCCGCTGAACGATGGTGCTGCGGCGCTGCTCATCATGTCCGAAGAGAAGGCCAAAGCTCTGGGCCTCAAGCCGCTGGTGCGGATCGTGGCCACCGCTGCCATCGGCGTCGAACCCTGCGTGATGGGCACCGGCCCGGTACCTGCCACCCAGAAGGCGCTCAAACGTGCCGGCATGACACTCGACAACATCGATGTCATCGAACTGAACGAAGCTTTCGCTTCCCAGTCGATCGCCTGCATCCGCATGCTCAAGCTGGATGAGAGCAAGATCAACGTGCGGGGCGGCTCCATCGCCATCGGCCACCCGCTCGGAGCCAGCGGGGCGAGAATCAGCACGACGCTGATCCACAACATGATCGACGGCAACAAGAACGTCGGCCTCGCCACCATGTGCATCGGCATGGGGCAGGGCATCGCGACGATCTTTGAGAGGGTATAGAAGGCAGTCTCATTTGTCTTACTCAGCCCACTGGAGCTAGATAACGTCTTTACATTATCTGCTTCAGCGGGTTACAATACCCTTATGAGCACCGTCAGCATCCAAGAACTGCAACAGAACTCCTCCGCTCTTCTTGATCGAGTAGAAGCCGGAGAACATATTGCTGTTTCGCGCAGCGGGCGGGTGATCGCTGAACTGCGACCGTTGACACCGAATTCCCGTCAGCCACGACCGTATGGATTAAGTGCAGGATTATTCACAGTCCCCGATGATTTCGACGCCCCTTTGCCTGATGACATACTTCAGGGGTTTGAAGGGCGATGAAACTGTTGCTCGACACGCATGTGTTTCTCTGGTACATCACCGCCGACGTTAAGCTGCCCGTCCACTTCAAGCAATCCATTCAAGATTCGACCAACGAAGTATACTTGAGCGCAGCCTCGGTCTGGGAAGCAGTCATCAAGCACGGGCTGGGAAAGTTGCCTCTTCCATCACCTCCGGCACTCTTTCTTCCTAAGCAGCGGCTGGTTCATGGTATCGAAGCACTGCCGATTGACGAAAGTGCGATGATTCAACTCGCCAGCTTGCCTGTCCTCCACCGTGATCCTTTTGATCGAATGCTGGTTGCTCAGGCATTGCAGCATGGCATGACACTGGTTACCGTCGATCCGGAGATCAGAGCTTATCCCGTACCGGTGTTGGCTTTGTCATAAAGTAGCGTAGATGTTGCTGGGGCTCGCTTGGATTTGCACACGGCTTGTTACGGGACAGATCAGCGCTCGACCCTGCGGTTCTCCGCCTTACTGCCCGCCCATTCACGGAAGATGCCTGCCCCCTGTCAATGATTCGCCTTCCGTAATACCGCAGGTTGTGTATCATCAAGTCAGCAGGCATGGCCACGAACTACCGTGGCCGTGGTAACAATTCATCCACTTGCATAGTGTGAATCATGAATCCTGAACCCACCACCCTCATCAAGTTGTTCCTCGACCGTGCCGCCAAGCAGGCGGATCGCCCGGCGGTGCACTTCCGGCATAACAACGAGTACATGCATCGCACCTGGACCCAACTCGCCGACGATGTGGGCCGCACGGCTGTGGCATTGAAGAACCTGGGCGTCCAGAAGGGGGACAGGGTGATGCTGATCTCCCCCAACCGTTATGAATGGGTCGTGCTCGACATGGCCATCCTGGCGGCAGGGGGCATCAATGTGCCCGTCCACGTTTCCCTCTCCGGGCCGCAGATGGTCTGGCAGATCAATCATAGCGGCGCCAACACGGTCATCGTCGCTGACAAGAACTTTGCCAGCATGATTGCCCCGCACCTCGGCGAGCTCAAGCTGAACCTGCTCAGCTTTGACGAGTGCAGGAAGCCCTTCGGAACCCATCGCTTCACGCAACTGAACACGCTGACCCGACCCATTGACCCGGCATTAGGGAAGAAACAGCTCGAAGAAGCTGCCCTGTCGGTCTCTCCTGATGATGTCGCTACCATCATCTACACCTCCGGCACCACCGGCGAACCCAAGGGAGCCATGCTCACTCAGAACAACCTGGCGAGCAACTGCCTGATGACCGCCGAGATGACCCATGCCCTTAATGATGATATCCGCCTGACCTGGCTGCCGATGAGCCACATCTTCGCCCGCACCTGCGATCTCTATGGCATCCTGGGCTGCGGGTATGAACTGGCCCTGGCTGATTCGACCGACACCATTCTCGAGAACTGCGCCTACTACCGGCCGACGCTGATGAACGGCGTGCCTTACTTCTACGAAAAGGTGATGAACAAACTGATCGAAGCCAAGACGCCGGGCATGTTGCAACATCTCTTCGGCGGTCGGATGCGGGTCTGTGTCGCCGGCGGAGCACCGCTGCCCGAACACGTCGCTACGTTCTATCGGGAGCATGGCGTCTTCCTGCTGCAGGGTTATGGTTTGACCGAATCCTCACCAGTCATCAGTGGGGAAACTCCCGACGGCTTCAAGTATGGCACCGTCGGCAGAATCCTGCCAGGCATTGACGTGAAGATTGCCCCTGACGGCGAGATTCTCTGCAAAGGCCCCAACATCATGCTGGGTTACTGGAATAATCCGGAAGCCACTAAGGAAGCCATCACCGATGGCTGGCTCCATACCGGCGATCTCGGCAGTCTCGACAGCGAGGGCTACCTCAAGATCACTGGCCGCAAGAAGGAACTCATCGTCACCAGCGCCGGCAAGAACATTGCCCCGGTCTTTCTCGAATCGCTTCTCAAGGCTGATCCTCTCTTCATGCAGGTGGTCGTCATCGGCGATCGTCGCAAGTTCCTGACCGCTCTCATCGTCCCAGGAATGGACTTCCTCAAACCCTGGGCACAGGAAGTGAACCTGGAGTGGACCAACGACGAGGAGATGCTGGTTCATCCCCAGGTCAGGCAGCTCTATGCCGACCGCATCGCCACTTTGTTGAAGGATGTCGCCCACCACGAACAAATCCGCAACTTCGCCCTGATCGCCCGACCGTTCTCGGTGGAAACGGATGAACTGACGCTCACGCTCAAACTCCGGCGCGGCGTCATCACCAAGAACCACAGCCAGACGATTGAGCAGATGTATATGCAGAAGGAGGCGAGGGTGGATGCGGACGCGGCATAAATGACAGCCTGAAGCGCTAGCGAGGGGGCGCGTGCAATCGCAAGGTCCACCCTCGCTAGCGCTTCAGGCTGCCACCGAACCCCCTAACCGTCACAACCCCCCAGCGGGTTTCCCCGGAATCTGGGGCTTGTACCCCCTTAGCCGCTTGACGTGACGCTCCCGGACAGTTAGCCTGAATAGCACATCACTTGCTGCCGTTCTGGCGCAGTCTTCAGGGGATACTCCGGTGTTAGCGATCAAGCGTTCGATCCTCATTCTGTCGTGCTTCGTGTTCGCCGCCTCGATGGCCGTGTCGCAGCCGCCCAAAGCACAGTTCGCACCGCTGGATCGTGAACGGGAAGACGTCGCCGACAAGGACGTGCCCAAAACGGCTGACATCAACCTGGCTAATCGACTGGCGCTTTCCTCCGAAGCCGATTACGTCATTCATAACGCTGCCGAGCTGGCCAACATCGAGAAGGTGCTGAAGTATTATCTCTATCGTCTGACGTGGGAAGAAGTGCAGAAGGATCGCGATCCTGCCCGTGTCGGTACGGTCGGCAGCATCATGACGGACTTGATCGGCACCTCGGATAACAGTCCTCGGCTGCTGCCCAAGTCTTTTTTCGGGCCGGCTCCTGATCAGGATGCAGCCGCCACGCGCGTTCGCCAACTGAACTACGTGCAGCAGATCACTCCGATCATGATCAAGCACGCCAAGTTGGTGATGCAGAACAAGCAGTATATCGCCCGCATCAACGGGGCGCGAGTACTGGCTCGTCTGGCGGAGTGGGGGCAGGAAGCCGCTATCGAGGAACTGATCAGCATCATCAATCATCCCGGTGAGCATGACGCCGTCAAGCATTGGGCTTTCCGCGGGCTGGAAGAGGCCTTCGCGCTGAATGGAACGAATGACATTCGGGCGAAGACGCTGTTCCAGGGTAAGAAAGGGGGCGAGTTATTCCAGAATGCTCTGTTTGCTATCTACGATTGGTTGAATGCCCACACGAAAATGCCGGCGGCACGTTTGCAATATCTACAGCCGGAAGAGGTGGACGCCATCCGCGTGGTACGTCGTGCGGCCGAGAAGGCATTGGGAGCCAGCCGTCGTCCGCTTATCATCGATGATCGGGCGGCAGGAAAACAGCAAGGCCCCATCGCGGAACTGCTCAACCGCATCGTCGCCGGCGATGCCAGCATCACCCCGGCTGCCAACTCGCGCGAACGCCTCGATGCCACCATCGCCCTGTGCCAGTTACGGACTGACTACAGCCCCAGCTACCAGCCCGACTATTCCGCCTTTCAGATTGGCATGTTCCTGAGAGAGTTGGGCGCTGAGGCCAACGCGAATATGGCCAATAAGGGCGCAATGACCTTCAGTTGGCCGCTCGAGGCACAGCGCATCAGTGCTGCGTTGAACGGCTTCGTCGCCCAGAAAACGACGCCCCCCATCGCCAGCTACCTGGCCAACTTCAAGGCAAAAGTCGTTTTCCTGCTGGAGTTCTTTGATGACAACACCAAGAACACCGATTCTGTACAAGGTCTCGCCTCTTGGCTCCAGGATAACCGTCCAGCCAGCCAAGAGGTCTTCAAGCCACTGGGGCAGAAATAACCTGCCGCAATTCGTCATCTCGGTCTGGTAGTTGATACATGTCCAAAAAGCCTGTCGATCCGGGTACTGCCGACTTGGGCTTTGCCCGCATCGACCTGGCACGTCAGCAGCGGTGCGGCTTTCCCGAAGTGGTGTATGGCGAGGGCAAGACCGTAGAAGGCGTGGTGCAGATCGTCAAAACCCTGGCCTTGGCTCAGCAAGGGTGCCTCGTCACCCGAGTCAGCGATGCCCAGGCCCTGGCGCTCGATCAGGCTTACCCCCACGCTGAACAAGACCGGCTCGGCAAAACTTTCTGGCTGCCCGCTGAAGAAATACCAGCCCGAAGCGCTAGCGAGGGAACTGTCGCCATCGTCACGGCGGGCACCGCTGATCTACCGGTAGCTCACGAAGCCCAGGCAACGCTCAAAGCGATGGGCGTTACTCCTGATCTCATCGCCGATGTCGGCGTGGCCGGGCTGCATCGGTTGCTTGCCCAGGTGGAACGTATCCGCCAGGCTGATGTCGTCATCGTCGTCGCGGGCATGGAGGCGGCGCTCGCCAGTGTCGTCGGCGGGTTGGTAGCTTGTCCCGTCATTGCTGTTCCCACCAGCGTCGGGTATGGCTCCCACCTGAACGGCCTCGCTGCTCTGTTGGGAATGCTCAACAGCTGCGCCGCCAACGTAGCCTGCGTCAATATTGACGCCGGGTTCAAGGCAGGGTATCTGGCAGGGTTGATGGTGCGAAGGATATCAGCGACACCATAAACGAAGACGCTTAGAGCGCCTGACAGCCCGATTTCCACTCAGGGATACCACCCATGGCACGATGCCTTCCTTTGCTTATCGCGGCCTTGTGCATCCTGGCTCCTTGCAATCTTCAGGCACAGACCACTCTCTATAACGAAACGCTGGGCAACTTCCCCGGCGACCAGGGCTGGTTTCTCTACCTCACCCTCACTCCCTCGAATGTCACGCAGACCTATGTTTCCGGTCAGGGCACGGAACTGGTTACAACCAACAGCTCCAAGGCAGGGTACTTCAACATCAACCCCCTCACCGGGACGTTCATCAACCCCGCCTTCCCCACGCTGGATCGCAACGTCGGCTTCCGTATCAGTTGGAATTTGCTCGTTCATTCCGAAACGCATCCCAATCCGAACCGCGCCGGATTCAGCATCATCGCCTTGTCGAGCGACAACCTCGGCATCGAACTGGGCTTCTGGGGCAACGAAATCTGGGCACAGAGCGGCCCGGACTTTCAACATGCTGAAGGCGTAACCTTCACCACCACCAACCAGACGCACTATGATCTCATCCTCCAGGGAAACAATTACTCTCTCTTCGCCAATGGTGTTTCCATCCTCCCGGGTGCGCTGCGGAACTACTCATCGTTTGGAGCTGCCTTACAGCTACAACAACTTCGTTTTCCTGGGCGATGATACCAGCACCAATGATGCTAATATCACGCTGGGGCGGATCACGTTGACATCAGCGGTCCCTGAACCGGCGACCTGGATCAGTCTCGGATGCGTGGCTATTGGTCTTGGTACTTTCGTGGGAAGAGCCTGGCGGCGACGACGGGCTGAAGACACTTTGCTGATGATGCCGGGCGACGAGCAGTAGAGTTTTACGAGCCCAACCCAGCCAGCAACCGTTCCAGCGGCTCCTTGTTGAGTCTGATCCACCCCCGGTTGGGCTGATTCAAATCGAGCGTCACCCAGATCACCATGCTGACCAGCACGATAAAGCCGAGCGAGGGAGTGAAGAGTCGATTGCCCGCTTCACCCTGACGTTGCCCCTGGAGCATCATCGTGATCAGGGCGGCAAAGGAGAGCAGGAAGATGATTTCCAGAGGAAGTCGATCTCGGAGCGACGCCAGACGGGACGCATGACTGCTGCTGAGGCCGTTGAAGGTGTTCAGGATCGACACAGTCATGTGCGGGCTGGCTTCGATAGCCTGACCCACCAGCGTTTGGATTTTCCCCTGATACGATTGCAGACTATCGAGCTTTTCCGCGAACACGCCCTTCTCCGTCATGTTGGGGAAAGGTTTCAGCAACATTTGAAGGTACGCTCTTACCTCGGTCAGGATTTTGCCTCGCTGCGGTTCCTTAAGCATCGAGACGCAGGTGGCGAAGTCGCCGATGCAATTGCTGTCGTTGACGAGCATGAGACGACGTTGATCGTGCTTGGCGAGCGACATCGAAAAGGTGAAGCCGAGCAACAGGCCAAACAAGGCAAGGATCGCGTCGTTGACATTGACGGTATTGATCTTGCCTGACGCAGCGTTACGAACGCCCCGCTGCCAGCCGAGGGCCCAGCCGGCAATCATCAACACTGCCAGCAGGGAGGCGATGATCCACGAATCAATCTCAAGCCCAAACAGCTCCATTGTTCTATTCCTGAAGCGCTTAGTACCTGAAGATCAAATCCAACCCGATGCGATACTTTTCCATCATGTCGGTGCCGACGACAGGCAGTTCATAGATGGCACCCATTTGCAGGCTTTCGCTGAACTTGAAGCGGAAGCCCAGGGCCACCGTGATCAGGTTCTTGCCGGCGACATCGGTCGCGCCGATGTTGAGCAGGTCGCCGCCTTCGAAGTTGACCGGCTGGCGGTTGCCGCCGGCGGTGTAGTAGATCCAGTTGACTTCCGCCAGCGGATAGAAGCGCTTGAAGAAGCCATAATCGATGTGAGCGCTGACGCTGAGGTAGTCGCTGCTGCCCTGGCTGAAGCCGAAGCGGTAACCGCCCGTAGCCATGAAGTGCCAGTTATCGAGGAAGCCCTGGCCCCAGCTCAAGTAGGGCATCATGCCCCAGCCGCTGCCGGCCAGCACGGTGCTGCTGCCGACGGGCACGTCAAACCGGGTACCGAAGGCGAGGATGGTTTCGCTGCGGGTATCGCGCAGGAAGGTGTACTTAGCACCGAGTTCAAGATCGTTTAGCCCGGTACCTCCTGAGTACCCGCCCAGCGTTCCATCGCCGGTGGTGATTCTGGTCACGCTCAAGCGATGCAGAATCAACGACCATTGATCATTGATGCTGATGCGTCCCTGCAAGTTGAGGTCAAAGATGTTCCCGCCTTTGAGGAGTAGATTATCGCTGGGGGAGGCCTGATAGGTGCCGATGATGCGGAATTCGGTTAATGACCGGGGATCTTCAAAGATAGTCGGGTTCGACATGGGCGAGATGAAGTCTTTGAACTGCTGATCGCTTCGAGCGTCCCAGGTGCCGGGGATGCCTGTATTTTTGCTATTACCACAGATCTTGTTCCAGCAATCCTTGACCGGCTGGTACCACGGCGTGCCGGAAGCAGGCGGCGTTCCGGGTGGAGGAGCGGTGGTGCCCATGTAGGGAGCGCCACCCACCGGTGGCGGAGGAGCAACGCCGGCTTTACCGGGAATTTGTCCGCAGTTGAAGGCCTCTTCAGCGGCAGAAGTACCCGGGCCTTGATAGCCGGTCTGTTGCGTGCCGATAAAGTCGAGTTTGGGTTCAGGCAGTTTATCGAGATCGCCACCGGTATAGCGAACCGACTGATACCGGATCGCATCGCTGGGTATGGGCTGGGTTTGGTAGCTGGGACTGATCGGCGCTGACGCAGAGCGTGGTTTGCCGAGCGAGATACCGAGGGGCTGTTCCGGTTTGTTCGCGGAAACGGGGCGCCACTCCTGTGCCGATGCCGGCAAAGTCGAGCGCCAAGAGCAATACGCATCCCTGCCAGCGAACCATTGTGGCATCCGAAGGTGATAGTCTCCGTTCGTTCATCGGCAGAACATGAGATGAAGAACTGTACTATTTCCAATGAACACCCGAATGGTGTAGTTCATGGGCGTGAAGAATCGGTACAGATTACCAAGTCCATGTTAGGCTACTTTCTTGTTTCGCTCACCGAGATGCCCAACCCATCCGGATCGACGTACTGTGCGATGCGGGTACCGAAGACGACTTTCGGCTCCTGCTGGCATTTCACCTGGTGTTTGAGCATTCGCTGATGAAACTCGTCGAGGTTTGGCACGCTCAGGCCCGGTCGGCAATGACCGGCGGGTGGATGTTCGCCTGTGGGGGAAGCCGTTCCGGTGCTAGAATGCAGTGCCAAGGTCGCCCCCTCCGTCGCAAACTCGGTCCAGCCCGGTGTCTCGAACTTCAGGGGCAGCCCGATCACATCTCGATAGAAGACTACCGAGCGGGCCATATCACTGACGAAGATGATGGCGTAGTTGAGTCGCATCAGATATCTCCTCAGCTTCACTTCCCCAGACACTGCGCTGTGGAATGGTCTCCTGACCATTCCACTCGACTGACCGAAGGTCTCCTTGAATGATCAAAGAAGGAGACCTGCGGTCGAACGAAGTGGCACGGTCAGGAGACCGGCCACAGCGCCGGCGCATTATTTCCCCCGGCTGAACACCATGTAGTCGGTCACCGAACGGTAGCCCAGGGTGATCAAATCCAGAATGTAGTTCTGGTAGAGCTTCCACGGAGCCTTGCTGCCCTGCTTGGGAAGGTTTTCCAGGTCGCGCTGCACATAGCCCGAGGTGAAGTCCATGAGCGGCTCATCTTTGACTTTGCCTCGTATCTTCGGCATGCACCTGGTGTAGCCACGCTGATCCATGTAGTTGATCAGCCTGCACAGGTAGCGGTTGCTGAGGTCTGCCTTCAGCGTCCACGAGGCGTTGGTGTAGCCGATGGCGAAGGCGAGGTTGGGCACGTCGCTGAGCATCATGCCTTTATAGACCTTGCAGTCGGGCGGGTTGACGAGCTTCCCATCAACCGTAAGCGACATGCCGCCGATGAGCTTCATCTTGAGCCCGGTGGCGGTGATGATGAGGTCTGCTTCGATCTCGGTGCCGGACTTCAGCTTCACACCTTTCTCGGTGAACGTCTCGATGCGATCGGTAACGATATCAACCGTGCCCTTTTTGATGGCTTGGAACATGTCGCCGTCGGGCACGATGCAGAGACGCTGATCCCACGGATTATAGTGGGGCGTGAAGTGCTTCATGTCGTAGCTTTTGCCCAACTCGGTTTGCACGCCTTTGCGGATGAGTTTCTTCATCATCCCTGGAGCGCGTTTGGATAGCTGGTAGAAGAGCATGCTCATCATGACGTTCTTCCATCGCGAGAGGCTGTGGGCCATCTTGCCGGGCAAGAGCTTGCGCATGCCGTTGGCCAGGGCATCCTGAGAGGGCATCGAGACGATGTAAGTCGGCGAGCGCTGTAGCATCGTGACATGGGCAGCGGTCCTGGCCATCTCAGGCACCAGCGTGACAGCGGTCGCCCCGCTGCCAATCACCAGCACCCGCTTGCCGGCATAGTCGATGTCGCTGGTCCACTTCTGCGGATGCACGGTCTGGCCCTTGAAGCGTTCTTTGCCGGGGAAGTCGGGCAGGTAGCCGTTGTCGTAATCGTAGTAACCGGTGCAGCAGTAGACAAACCGACACGTGATCTGTATCGGTTCTCGTGCAGGCCCCCGTTCGATATCGATCGTCCAGAGTGAATCTTTCGACGACCATGATGCCCCAACGACCCGATGCTGGTAGCGAATCTTCTGATCAATGCCAAACTCTTTTGCGGTGTCCCGAATGTAGTTCAAGATCGAAGGCCCGTCGGCGATGGCCTTGCCGTCCTTCCACGGTCGGAACGGGTAGCCAAGCGTATACATGTCCGAATCGGAACGGATGCCGGGGTAACGGAAGAGGTCCCAGGTGCCCCCGATGCAGTCACGGGATTCGAGGATGGCATAGCTCTTCTTCGGGCAGTCCTTCTGAACATGATACCCCGCCCCAATGCCCGACAAACCGGCTCCGATGATCAGGACGTCGAGATGTTCGGGGGGCATGGGGAGGCTCATGGAGATGCGTTTAGTTTCAGTTTACGTGATGAAAGGATTGATGACCTTTGCCTTCATGGCCCTTCTTCTCTTTTCTTGCCTCGTTGATGGGGATCATAGAGTCGAACGCCACGATCTAAACCCCCTCGGCCTACTGGCAGCACATCGCCTCCATCGTCTTTAAGATCATACCCCACTGAATAAACTGCCGCCCCATCAGGCAGAAGTTTGAACAGCAAGGGCTTGCCCGTGTAAGGATCGAGAGGAACCTGATCGAGGTAGAGAGGCACCAGCTCATCCAACGATTTTGGCCAATGATTGTTCTTGAGCCGATAGCGTTCACAGGCGACAGCCACGGTGGCCGAGCGGATTGTCGCCTGGGCATTGGCGTAGGAATAGACTGTTGAGTAATTATCACGCAGAACAGTCTGCGCTACCTGTTGGGTCACCGGCCAGCTTCTTTTGACAACTACCTTGTTCGAATCTTCCCGAGCGTACTTCATCATCTCTTCGAGAGCTTCCAGTACTTCAGCCTGTGCCTCCGCAAGCGTGTTGGCAGCCTGGCTACGACGAAACCAGTCATCTACGTTATGTTTTATTTCATCGACCCAGGACCTGGTGTTCCCGGAAGTATTGAAGTAGTGAGCAAAACAATCGTCCCGGTAGATCGGATCGCTCTGCATCTTTTCGAGCATGTCGTTGGCTTCTGCCCGGATCAACTTGAGCTGTTTAAGATGGCCATTCTTGTCGTGCTTGTTGAGTATCTTTTGCAGGCGAGAAAGCTGAACTTCGGAAAGGATTCTCTGAGCCAGCATCGTTTGAACATGGTGAGCGCAGGTTATCAATAATTGGTGTCCCCGATCCTGCACGGAAAGAGGTGGACACCCATCATAGGGATCGAACAAGCTGAGTTGAAACTGCAGTGCCGAAATGGCAGCATCACCTTGGTTCTCCTCAATCGCCAGGAAGACTTCATCCGAAGTGTAACGCATCAAGTATTCGAACTGTTCACGAAGCGCCTTTCGTTTACCTGGAGCGCCACGATAGTCCTCGGTGAATCGGCGTTGAGATCGATCCTGTTGCGATTCAAGAAATTTAGGAAGGATCGATAGCTCTAGGGCACTTCGTCGTTTCCGAAGCTCACTCACCTGGTTGCTGGTAAGTCTGGTATTAGGGCTTCTCCAGAATAGAGCATACAGATTGTCGTCGCTGTAATATTGGGTGAAAGACTGAAGAGCCTTCATGAGTTCGTTGTCAACTTCCCGTAGCTCATACTTTTCCTGAAGATCGTTGAGCCGCCAGGCTGGGTCATTGGCATCAATCTGTTGGAGGATCGTTGCCAGCCGTTTCTTGGCATTGAGTTCTTTGATGACGAGCCAGCCGTACAGACTCAGCGAGATCAATGCGACGAGTACGATCCATACCAGCCATCGCGGGTAACGAGGTACCCTGGCAGGCAACACAAGATCCGAGGTGGGCTGGGCCATGGTATCTTTCAAAGACATGGTGCGTCGGCGCGGAGTACCGCTGGACACACCCTACTCTGTATCCTGTTTCAGATCATGAACATCAGTAGAAGGTCAAGCGGCGTACGCTTGACCCTCACAGTGGTTCGATACCTTTTGGATTACTCCTTCGGCTTCGACATTTCCGGACGAAGCATCGGGAAGGCATGCTCAAGCTTTTGCTTCGCCCTCATGTCACGCAGGGTCTCTTCCAGCATGTTCGCCGGGTTAAAGCTCTGCGGCACAGCACGAGGAGGGAACTCCTTGAAGGAAACTACAAACCCCATCACACCGTCCATTCCTTCATAGACCTGGGGAACGTGATTCATGATCCAGTCCCAGTAGGTGTTGGAGGTAATGTCAGCTCGTTCGAAGGGGTCCTGCATCAGGTTGTAGAGCTTGGTCAAACGCAATACAGTGAACGGCTCTGCCCAGACAGCCAATAATCCAGGCATGCGTTGCTCAGCGAAAGAAGCCTTGTAGTCGCCGGTTCGCATGCCCACCAGCAAGCCATCGTCGTTGGTGTAGAAGAATGTATTGCGAGCGCTTTTGACTCCATTATTCTTCACCGCGCTGCCTTCCACGGTGGTAAGAAACTTCGATTGATCGAAGCCATCCAGATGCACCTTGTAATTGATGCCGTTGGCGGTGTAACCCTTCTTGCACTTGGCAACGATATCGGGTTCACCAGCGATGGCACAGAAGGTGGGAATCCAGTCGTTGTGGCTGGCGAGTTCATTGGTGACAGTGCCAGGCTTGATCTTGCCGGGCCAGCGAACCAGGCAGGGAACACGGAAAGCCCCTTCCCAGTTGGTGTTCTTCTCGCTGCGGAACCAGGTCATGGCTCCGTCGGGCCAGGTGTTCATGTGCGGGCCATTGTCGGTGGAGTAGACCACCAGGGTGTTGTCAGCGATGCCCATGTCGTCGAGAGCTTTGAGGATGTTCCCGACGTGGTTATCGTGTTCGATCATGCCGTCGATGTACTCACTGTCTCCATGCTGATATTTGCCTCGATTCTCAGCCTTGACGTGGGTACGCAGGTGCATACGGGTACCGTTCCACCAGCAGAAGAAGGGCTTGCCTAAATCCTTCATTCGCTTCATGTAATCAATGGCTGCCGTGCTGGTTTCATCGTCGATGGTTTCCATGCGCTTCTTGGTGAGTGCGCCGGTGTCTTCGATGGTCTGCTTGCCGACCTTGCCGAAGCGGGGATCAACGGTGGGATCGTCCTTGTCGCTGGCCTTGCACTTGAGCACGCCGCGCGGCCCCCACTTGGCCTTGAACGCCGGGTCCTTGGGGTAGTCGGGCAGTTCCGGTTCCTCTTCAGCATTGAGATGGTAGAGGTTGCCGAAGAACTCATCGAAGCCGTTGACGGTAGGGAGCGTTTCGTTGCGGTCGCCGACGTGGTTCTTGCCGAACTGTCCGGTGCCATAGCCCAGGTTCTTGAGCAGCCCGCCGACGGAGGGATCAAGCTGGCTCATGCCCATCGGCGCACCGGGGAAACCGACCTTGGTGAGGCCGGTGCGGATGCCATGCTGCCCGGTGAGGAAGGCTGCCCGGCCGGCGGTACACGACTGCTCGCCATAGTAATGAAGGAAGCGGAGGCCTTCCTTGGCGATTCGATCAATGTGGGGTGTTTCATAACCCATCAGCCCGCTGCTGTAGGCACTGATGTTAGTAGTGCCAATGTCATCGCCCCACATCACGAGAATGTTAGGCTTCTTGCCATCCTGCACGGCTTTCGCCTGTACCCCGGCATTGTGTTGCTGAAGAGTCGTCAGCATCACTGCCTTGTTCGCCCCCTCGCAACAGTCGCCGCCGTCTGCCTGCAAGCAGACAGGTTTTACGGTAGAGGAGGATTTATCTGATCCAGCATAGGCGGAGCTATCGAATCGCAGTGATCCCGTTGAGACCAGCCAGCCAAGAAGAGCCCCCACAGCCAGAACGGCCATGTTGAAAAGCATCGTACGCCTGAGCATGATGCGACTCCAGGATGAGGAACAAGGTGTGGAAAGACATGCTGCGGACACTACTGACTATAACCAAAAGTGGATCGAGAGCCAGCCTCTCGATCCACTTTGATGATGATCTTGAAGAACAACACAAACTACTAAGAGTGCCTATCAAAAAGAAACCCCCTCACCCCCAACCCCTCTCCCTCCAGGGGAGAGGGGAGACAACGAAGATCATTTTGTTAGATGTTCTAAAAGCGGATGCCGACGCCGACGTTGAAGAAGAAGCGGGGAGTCTGGTCGTTCAAACCCCAGCCGAGACGGGCACCGACTTCAAAGTTTTCCGTGACGAGATAATGCACTCCCGGGCTGACGTACTGGTGATTAATGGCTTCAACCTTGTTGGTGGAGAAGATACCGAAATATTCTGCATGGATGTTGATCTGTTCGCCGAGGGGGACTTTCAAGACGACAGAGGGAGCCCATTCATTGAAATGGTCTTTCTCTTCGGTCGCCATGATGTAGCGGAATGCTGCGTCGAGTTTCATCTTGTAGGGCAGTTCCCATCCGAACACATAAGTGCTGGCAAGCTGAGTGTTGGTCGTGCTACCGCTGGTGGGCGTGGCTGCCTGGAGGATGAAAGCGCTGCCGGGCATCCAACTGTCGCCTTCCGTCAACCGATACTTCATGCCGTACGAGACAGTGGTTTCCCGCTCCAGCTTTCCGAGGCTGGTAAACTCCTCTCCTCCACCGGCACCGCCGCCAATGTCACTGCCCGCGCCTCCGACCTCGTAGTTGGTAGCCAGTCGCAGTTCCAACCGCTCAGTCAGGCCGTATCGCAGCAGTGCTTCGGGGAAGCTGTTGGTTTCCTTGAACCCACGGTTATCGATGAACGACCAGCCCGATTCGAAGATGAACCGGCCTTTGCCGGCAGTTGTTGTGGAAGGCGTAAACGAATCTCGGTCGGTTTCGATCTCATCCTTGCGTTCAGCGCCGTTGGGTTCCACGCTCTCTTCACTGAAGAAGCGCACCTTCTTGAGGAACGACGGTTTGGTACCCTCCCTCTCAGCAGGTTCCTGCGCAGACGCCCCCGGCACCACCCACCAACAGGCCCACCGTCGTCAGATGCCTGAAAACCGTTTTCATGGCGCACTTCTCCAATCAGAGTATCGGTCATTGCCCGTCGCCTTCATGAATGTAAGCCAAAGAGGCTAGCCAGACTCTCGATCCACTTTGATTCTGATGATTGAAGTCACGCCTTCTCACGAAGCACTTCCCCCGTCTTGGCCAGTGTCAGATAGTCGCCCAGCCAGGTGGGAAAGAGTTGGCTCAGAGCCAGCAGGTAATGGTTGCCGAACGGAAAAGCGATGTAGGGCTTCTGCTTCTCGATGCCCGGCATCATCCTGCTGACAGCGTACTCCGGGGTGAGGATGCCGGGGGTGGGCACCCCCAGCATGGCGTTCATCTGCGAACGGATGTAGCTGGGGCAGATTGTTGTGCAGCGAACCTGGTAATGCTTCAGTTCCATCCGCAAGCTATCCATGAAAGCACTGACCCCCGCCTTGCTGGCACAGTACCCCGCCATGTGTGGCAGTCCCCGGTACGATGCCAGGCTGCTCAGAGCGACGATGTGCCCCCGCTTCCGTTCGATGAAGCCAGGGATGATCGGCTCCACCGTGTTGGCGGTGCCGATCAGGTTGACGTTGACCTGTTTGGCAAAGATATCCGCACTGAACCCCTTGATCGGGTTGTTGAGGGCGACACCGGCGTTGGCGATGACGACATCGGTGGGGCCAAGCTCCGCTTCGAGCTTCTTCACCGCAGTATGCATGGCATCACGCTGCGTGATGTCACAGGCAGCACACGCCATCTTTCCTAGCGAACCGGCGTTCTTCAGTTCATCCACGAGTTGTTGCAATGGTTCCAGAGCGAGGTCCATCACCCCGACATGCGCCCCACGCTGAGCGAACTGCTGAGCAAGCAGGCGGCCAATCGCTCCCGCGGCACCAGTGATCAGTACGACTTGGTTGGCGTAGCTGTGCATGAAGACAAACCCTTGAATGTAGAAAACCACCTGCGTGACGCAGATGGTATTCTACATAGGGGTGCATAACTACCACCAAAGTCGATTACCGCCAATCTGCATTCGCAGCCAGGATCAGCTTCCGTCGGCGATACCAATAGGCTCCACCCGCACCAACAATTGTCATGCCCATCATCGCCCAAGTGGCCGGCTCTGGTACTGCCGTCAGCACGATGTCATTGCCGTTACCGCCCTGATAGGTGATGCTGAACTCGCCTCCCACACTGAAAACATGGCTGCCTTCAGGAAGCCCAGTGAAGATGCCATCAATCGGATTGCTGCCCCGGTTGTTGACGAGCAGGAAGCTGTCACCGAACTGGGGAACGAAGCCGTTGAGCAGCCGAACATCGAGAGCGCCATTGATCGAGATGTTACCGCCCATGACATCGATAGCATCGTAGAGAACGCCCCTGGTGATGCCGGCAATCTCCATGTGTAGCGTCGAAAGACCGCCGTAGAACAGGTCGCCATCAAAAGTGACGAGGCCGGGGCTGTTGCCGGGACGATGATCGCCTTCGATGAACGCTGCCCCACCACCGGTGATACCGCCGTTGTAGGAACCATAGAAGACCGCTCGACTGACAAAGCCACCCGCTGCGCTGGCCTGCACGCTATTGGCTCCGGGAGCGATGGTCACATCATCCCAGAACGTGGCAATGGCCCCGGCTGAGATGGTGATGCGCCCGCCAATGTTGTTAATGATCTTGCCGTAGACATCCATCTGGCCGGTGGTGACAGCGATGGAACCGTTGTTCGTCACGCCGCCGGTACGAAGGATGGCGTCACGGCCAGAGATAAGCCCGGTGCCTGCACTGTTGGTCACCGGCCCGGTGAAGACCAGTTCCCCACCAGTCAGGGAGACCAGGCCATTGTTGGTGTTACTGCCTCCTTGAAACTCAAGGCGGTTGCCGGTGGTCATCTGCACCTGGCCAGCGGTGCCATTCGTCAGATTGTTGCCGACGTAACCAGTCCCCCGAATGGTGCCGGTATTGGTCAGTGTGCCACCGATCGTGGGAACGAGATTGTTGTTCAGCAGCAGGGTGCCGTTGTTGGCGAAGATGTTGGCTAGGATCGAACCGGTGCCTCCGAGTTGCAACACCCGACCGCTATTGTTGGTCAGAGTCGAGCTGGCTACCAGTGTGCCATCGGTGATGGTTAGGTTGCTGTTGTTCGTCAGCGAACCGCTGGTCGAGAGTGAGCCACCGGTGACGTTCACCGGGGCATTGAAGGTCATGTCACCGGTAGAGGCCAGCGTTTGACTGGCGCTAAGAAAGTGGCCCGTGCCGAGAAGTGTATCGAGTTGATTGGCCAGCAGGACCGTGGTTGCTGCCTGGATACCGATCTTGCCGCTGACGAAGTTTACCGATCCTCCATTGGCATTGAGCGAAGCGAGGTTCAACGTGCCGCCATTGAGGTTCACCAGCCCCTGAGGGTGAAGCGACAGCATGCCGGTAGTAACCGTGGTGCCCGCGCTCAGCGTCAGCGTTCCTGCGCCACCAGCCAAACCACCAGCGCCGCCGACATCGAAGCCTACACTGTTGGTGAGCATCGACCCGGCACCGGTCAAAGTAACCTGCCCGCTGCTGCCCGGCAGCGCACCGAGAGCGATGGTCTGTGCTCCCAGCGCTACCGAGCGGCCACTATCGATGATCAACGCTCCCTGTCGATTGTTGCCGACAATCAGGTTGGTCACATTGTTCGTGGCAAAGTTGCCCGATAGTCTCAAGGTAGGCAGCGATGCATCATCGGGACCGTTCAGAATCACGGAGCCCGCCACAGGATTGGGGGTATAGACGCCACGCACATGCAATGTTCCATCATTAAAGGCAAAGACACCGTTGCGCGAGAAGTTGACCGTATCGAGCGTGCCGCCGTTCATGACCAGCGTTCCGGTGCCGAAGGTGACCGTGGTATTGCCGGCAGCGATGACGTTCGCCCCATCGCCGATGGTGAACGAACCTGTGCCGCCACTGCCGATCACGAGGTTGCCGGTGGATTGATACGATGACCCTGCTCCGTTCACCGACATGGCTCCCACACTACCTGCACTGTTGCCGATGAACAAGTTTCCTGAAGTGACCTTGCCCCCGGCGTTGATGTTCAGAGTTGCTGAGCCGGCGGTGCCCACGGTGAGTTGACCGACAGTTGACCAGGTGGAATTGACGCCGGTGACAGTTACGGTGGCAGAACTGTCAGCAAGGCTGCCCAGAATGGCGGCGTTGTCAGAGACCGAACCGCCCGAGGAAATGGTCATGGTCGCCTGGGTGCTCAGGGCATTGCCGATCGTGAACACGCCAGTCATATTGAGAGCGGAACCGCTGCCGGTCACCGTCAAGGTGCCCGTGCTGCCCCCGCCGTTGGCGAGATACCCGGTAGTTGCGCTGACAACAGCACCACCTGAAATAGTTGCTGTACCCAGGCCCGAGCTGCCAATGTTCAGGCCACCTGTCGATAACGACGATCCCAGTCCTGAAACATTCAAGGTACCGACACCGGTGAAGCTGGAACCCAGGGTGACGTAGGAGTTTGTCATCGTCCCGCCATTGTTGATGGTCAGCGTACCTGTTCCCACATCTCCCACTTGCGTGTTGACTCCAATCATGTTCCAGGTGCCACCGGTGGTGACGGTCAAGGCCCCCACTCCGCCGGCGACAGTTCCCAAATCCAGGCCGGTGGAAGTGACCGTTCCGTTGGTAATCGTCAGGCGTCCGTTGCCCCCAGCACCCTGACCCAGGCTGACCAGACCGGCGCTATAGGTTTGGCCCACCATATTGAATGTAATGTTGCCGTCGTAAACGCGCAATTGCTGGTTACTGGGGCTGCTGCTGAACGTGACGGTATAGCTCCCGGTGACGGTCTGAAACTCGGCAATGCCCGTAGCAGCGTTGGGTACCCCCGCTGACCAATTGCCGCTGGTGTTCCAGACTCCTCCGGCAGCGTTCGTCCAACCGGTGATCTGGGCGTGAGATGCCGACGACATCCAGCCCAGACAGATAAGAACCACGACGCAAACGATATTCTTCATGCGCAACATGCTTTGCCCTCAAGGATCAACCCCAGAACGCTCAAGCACCAACGACGCAAAAAGAGGCCGGACGTTTGTCGAGAATAATGTCCAAAGGCGAAGGAGTTTGAAATGACAACCGGTAGAGATTGTCGGTATGATGAGCCGAACGACGATCCCCCAGCCACGAGACGCCCTTTATGTCCGCAACGGCCTTGACCGAAACTCCCGCAGCGAAACCTGTTCCCAACTGGCGGAACGGCTATGCCTTGATCGTGCTGCTTTTGGCCCTGCTGGCTTTCCTTGCCCCCTTCTTCCGTGAGGAAACTCCGGGGGAACGAATCGGGGCGCTGCTGATCATCACAGCCATCGTCGAATTGCTCTACAGTTTCAAACGCACTACCCGATCAGGGCAAATCTCCTCCTGGCTCGGGGCGGCCATCACCCTGGCCATGGGGCTGCTGCTCATCAACTCGCCCCTGTTCGCTGCCAATGCCCTGCTTTACCTGCTGGCTGGTTGGTTTGGCCTCGATGCGTTCCGCTACTTCATTCAGATGCTGCGAGGAAGCCGAATCCATCAATCGTGGCAATACCTGTTGTTGTGTTGTCTGGGAAATCTCGTGGTCATCGCCATCCTGCTGATCTTTCGAGAGAAGGCGCTGCATTGGCTGCTTCCCCTCGCCGGCGGCTTGCGAATGATTGGCGTAGCCTCCAACATGGTGATTGCCCCGATCTTCACCCAGGCCGATGCCGGGGACACCATCATCAGCGATTTGAACCTGCCTGACTGCGACGAAGTGAAGACCGTGACCGATCGTATCGTGACCGAGGAGAAAGCCCGAGCCTCCATTGATCGGGGCTGGATCATCGGCTTCATCCTGACCCTGTTTGCCATCCATCTCAGCCGGATGGGGTTTGATCGTTCGGCGTTGGGTATACTCTCGCCGGTGCTGGCGGTGCTGGGCGACCTCTTCCTGGGCCTGATGATCGCCTTCATCCTGGTGATTCCGCTGCGAGTCTTCTGGCTGCGATCAACTCGCTTCATCGAACGCAGGCTTTGGAACTGGTGCCTGAATATCCCGGTCGAACAGCGTGGCTGGGCTCGCCGTGGCGTAGAGTGGATGCTCACCCGTCGGCTCCGATCTTCGATTCGGTTGCGTCAGGCGAGGCTCTCGCTTCCGTCAGCCTTCAGTCGGGCCATGCAGATTGGTCTTCCGATAGCTGCTATCATTGCTGCCATCGTGCCGGTGCTGGGGATGAGCTGGTACTTCGATACCGAGAACTGGGCAGCGGGGGCATGGGATTCGTGGGCTGCCCATCGTACCGACGACTGGCGCGAGGCGATGGTGCAGGCGGTGCTCGACAAGGAACCGGGCGTTGATCTGGCGAATCAGTTCACCGTTCACCCCGACGATCTCAAGAGCGGGCAAGACTTCTCGTTCATCGTCATTGGCGATACCGGCGAGGGAGATGCTTCACAGCACAGCTTACGTGCCCAGTATCTCGACACCGTGAAACAGCACGATGTCAAGTTTGTTGTCGTCTCCAGCGATGTCGTCTATCCCACCGGAGCGATGCGCGACTACGAAGCCAACTTCTGGCTGCCCTTCATGGGAACCACCAAACCGGTCTACGCCATCCCCGGCAACCATGACTGGTACGATGCTCTTGAAGCCTTCGTAGCTACGTTCTACGAACCCGCCGCTGCGCGAACGTCGATGCTGGCCCGTATCGAAGTCGATAAACGCATCACCACCACGACCGAGAAGAAGGTTGATCAACTCATCGCTGAGGCGACCAGGCTACGTGGTGAATATCGGGTGCCGACCCAATTCCAGAAGGCCCCCTACTTCCAGTTCCAGACCGACCGCTTCGCCCTCTTTGCTATCGATACCGGCGTGGTGAAGCGGATCGATCCGGTGCAGATGAAGTGGTTCAAGGCTGCCCTCGCCTCAGCTAAGGGAAAAACGAAGATGGCCATCCTCGGCCACCCTCTCTACGCCGGCGGCCAGTACATGGCTGAGGATGAGCCTGACTTTGCTGAGATTCATGCACTGCTGAAGGAGCACGAGGTCGCCATCGTGATGGCGGGCGATACTCACGACATGGAGTACTACCTGGAGAACCCAAACGCCGGCAAGAAGACCGCTCATCACTTCGTCAACGGTGGCGGCGGAGCCTACCTGAGCTACGGCACGTCGCTCGCCTGGCCGGCCCAGCCGCCAACGAAGGAGTGGGCCTACTACCCCGCCAAGCGCAAGTGATGGACAAGATTGCCGCGACTACCCCGGCCTGGAAGTGGCCCGCCTGGTGGTGGACCAAGAACATGGGCGGATGGCCCTTCTCAGCAGAGTTCCTCTCCGCTGCGTTCGATGCCAACGTCGCTCCCTACTATCAGAGTTACATGGAAGTGCGAGTGGAACTGAGCAAGAACCAGATACGCCTCATCCCCTACGGCGTGCATGGCCGACTGAAGTGGTCGGACTTTGATAGATCAGGAACCACCATTCCGGCTGGTTCGACACCAGACTCGTTGGTGGAGTGGATCATCGCAATGCCGAAGGGTTAGGAACCCGTTGAGTAATTCGATAGTTGTGGCAGGGGTCAACGGTACTCCGTTGCCCCCTGCTTGAGGTGCAATCGTGTTGCACGTTGCGCAGGGGGCAGATGAGTACATCTGACCCCTGCCACGCCCTCCCAGATTTCACACCGGCTCGCAGCGAACTTCGGTCTTGACCGAACTGGCGATGAAGCACTCTTCGTGGGCTTCGTGATGCATGGCCTCATTCTCTTCCCGAGTAGGCAGACGATCACCGATAAACTTCACGTCAGGTCGAAGGGTGACGAGCGTGATGGCCATTCGACCCTCGGCATTCTTGGCTAGCACGCCGATGGCCTCATCCCGATAGTCGTCAATGACGAACCGACGCCGGGCGGCAATAGACAGGAAGCACAACATGTGGCAACTGGCCAGCGAGGCGATGAACGCTTCTTCCGGGTCAACCGCTTTCTCTACTGAATAGGGTAGCTTGACGACGTGCGGCGACGACGAGCCGGGCACGGTGAGCCCGCCATCAAACTCCCAGACATGCCCCCGGCTGTAGCGATTGTCGCTGAAGATCGCATCCTGACGTTGCCAATGAACAGTCGCGGTATGATGTGCCATGACACTCTTCTATGAACACGTGTTACGTTCTGTTACGCCACTTGCTGATCGAGAGCACGGCGAGTTGCTGCCCTGCGCCAGAACAGGTAGCCCAGACCAGCGATCACCGCCAGCGAAACCATGGCTACGCTTGCTGGTTCAGGAACGAAGCTAACGACGAACTGAGAGGAAGTAAAAGGGAGCGTATCGCCGGTGTAGGTCAGTCCGGCGAGTTGCACGACTTCCTGTTCGGTCAACGGGGCCACCCCGGTGCTGTAACCTGCTCGCAGCGCTTCGAGGTACAAACTACCCAGGGAACCCTGCAACAGCGACTGGGGATGAATGCCGTCAGCGGCGAAAGCGTTGGTGGGAGCTGTGCCCTGGGTGTTCAAGTTGATGACAACGCCGCCGATGGTGACCGTAGCGTTAGGCGCGGCGTTGGTCCCAAACACCTGTTTCGTCATGCCAAAGAGATCAGCGTAGGCGATGTGCTTGTTCTGAGCCATCAGCTTGACGTAGGTGTTGACATCAGCGACCGCGGCAGTGACAAGCTCACGCTTGGCGGCATCGGGGTAGCCGGCACGAGTTGCTGGAGCGACGCTGTAATCAGCTACGCTGGCGACAACGACCTTGATTCCCTTGTTCTGCAAAGCGGTGACCGTGGCTGTGATGTTAGCTACGACCGAGTCTCGATAGGTTTGAATTTGAGACACAGACCAGAGGCCGTTATAGATGCTGCTCCAGGCGGAACTTCCTGGAGAAAAGTCGTTGGTGCCGATGGCCACGACAGCATGGGTGATCTGCCCGGAACTGACTTGCGCGGTGATGGCGGCGCTATTGCTGTTGACGATGCCCAGCAGCGAGGAAGAAGTCGCCCCGGCCAGCGCCCAGTTGGCGGCATACCCGGTGTTGCGAGGACTGCCCCAGGTGCCTCCCGCTTGGCCGGCCTGGGTGGCTGTCTGCCCGACGTTGACATTACGAATCAGTTTCGCCTGTTCGACCCAGTTCTTGGCGTAGCCGAGGCCGAAGTCGAAGTACTCATCACTCATGCTGTCGCCGAAGACACCCAGGCCGCCTAACTGGGCATGAAGTAAGCCTGGCAAGGCTAAGCAAACCAGCAGGGCGATACGTGAAGACATCGTACGATTACCTGGAGTTAAGGTACTCCAAGGTATCTGATTCATCGCTGTTTGCAAGACTCTAGTGACAACGGGAATGGGTCAGCTTGCTCCTCCCCTTACTAAGGGGAGGTTGGGTGGGGTTCAGTTGCAAGCGAAAGATAATACCCCCTCCAACTCCCCCTTAGAAAGGGGGAGAGAAGAAGAAGCCTCGCCCTAAGCGTTCGGCAGACCGCCTTTGACTTTGATTTCACCGGCGTCGTTGATCTCAAACTCTGAGGAAGTGTCCGTCTCCTTCAACTTCGTGTGCTTGTGTGTACCGTAGCCGCCACACAGTTGATGGCGAAGCACCTTGCGGAGTTGATCGGCAAGATTGCCGGCATGACGCATCTCGAAGTCTTCCTTGCCGAAGATATCAGTCCCAAAGGCCATGCTCCCCAGTTCGCCATCGAGGTACAGGAGGGTCACAGGGTTATCCTGGCCTTCCAATTTCAGTCGGACTTCCTCGCTCTGTTGTTTGATGGTGTATTTCAGATCGAGGTGCGGCCAGCGCATCCGGTAGAGGCCCTGTCGATGCAAATGTTCCTCGGTGAGAGCATCATAGGCGATCAGCTCTTCCTCATGCGTATCGGGATGGAAGAAGTAGAGCTTGGGCCACTCTTCCTGATTCTTCAGAGCCTTCTTTGCGGCGGCGATAGCCTTGAGGATGGGGATTTGCGGTTTGGCACGGCGCTTCGTTCGGAGGATCAGATACACGATCCCACCCGCGGCGCCCACTGCCACGATCGACCAGAGGATTAAGCTGAGCATATTGACCTCGCTTCGGTCAAACGAACAACTGGAGAGAAACTAGATGCTAACGCAGAGTGGCAAATAGTGATAGGCGAATTCCAGGATTCATGCATGAAGAGGGTGCCATGGGCCTGTCATAATCGACCCCTGGTTCATGGAGTTGCGTGAGAACTTTCTGAACGCCCCACACTTGCCGATGGCATCACCCTCATGGAACAGTAAGACATTCTTTTGGTGCTTTGTCCCATTCAAGACATGGGGCTGATATGATGGCAGCCTGAAGCGCTAGCGAGGTGGACCTTGCGATTGCACGCGCCCCCCTCGCTTGCGCTTCAGGCTGTCATAGCGTATGATTTTAGCTCCTAACTCCTAGCTACTTGCTCCTATGCGCGACTGGTTCACCGGATTATTGCTCAGCGAACGCTGGCCCAGCGGGGCGACGCTCTACGATACGTCGTGGAGCTTCCGTGCTGTGCCGTCGTGGTGGATTCTGGTCCCCGTTATCCTGGGTCTCATCGCGGCCAGCGTCTGGTTTTATCGCCGGGAGAAGCTGAGCCGGTTGGCGTTCTGGAGCCTGACGACCCTTCGCATCGTCATCTTCACCTCTCTGATCTTGCTGATCTGCCGGCCTACGATGGAAGCGACGCTGCAATCGACCCGGCCCCGGCCCATCGTCGTGCTGCTCGATAACAGTCTCAGCATGGCCCTGAGCGACCCTCGTTCGCAGGCAGCCGACAAACTGCGAGTGGCCCTGGTCTCGCAACTGGTGCCGCCGACGCAGCCGATCGATACCAGTTCCTCGCTGAGCCAGGTGCCGGACAAGACGCCGGAGAACCTGTCCCGTGCCGACATCGTTCGCCTGATCCTCGCCCACCCAGAACTCAAGCTGCTGCAGAAGCTACAGACCCATGGCCCGGTGCAACTCAAGCTCTTTGGGCAAGGCATCACCGGCACCCAGATGAGCAAGCCCGTCAGCGGCCAATCGAGTATCGAAGGTTATACTGCCACCGAGACCAAGACCACGCTCGGGGATGCGATCCAGTCGCTGCTGACTGCGGAGCTTGATGCTGACCTGCCCGCCGCCATCATTGTGCTGAGCGATGGCCTCGATCAAGGCAGTCAGGTCGCTCCGGAGCAGGCAGTGCGCCGTTGCCAGGAGTTGAAGGTTCCTCTGCACTCTATCGGCATCGGCTCCTCCGACTGGGCACATCTGCAAGTCAAATCGCTGGTCGTTCCCGAAGCGATGTTCACCGAAGATACCGTCAGCGCCCAATTGAACTGGCGTGCTCAGGGTCTCAAGGCCGCTTCGCTAAACGTCACCCTGACACTCGGCGATGTCGTCGTAGCTCGCAAGGACATCCCTGCCCGCAACGGCGAACAATTGTCGGAGACCATTCCGTTTGCGGTACCCAAGAACCTACTTACCGATGGACCGGTCGATCTGCGGGTGGTCGTCAGCGGCCCAGCCCTCGAAGACGCACCGCTGCCTCAAGTCGAATGGAGCCAGCGTGTCCGCCTGATTGATCGCCAGGTGCGGGTGCTGCTCATCGACCATGCCCCCCGTTTTGAGACCAAGTTCCTGATGGCTGCCCTGTTGCGTGATCGCCGGGTCGAGGCCCATTTCCATTTCACCGCCAACGACCCCGCCGGCATGCTCAGCAGCCCCTTTGAGCCGAACGTCCCTATCACCCGAATGGAGTTGTTCCACTACGATCTGATCATCCTCGGTGATGTGAACCCTGAAGTCTGGGGCGCGGACAAGCTGAACTGGCTGCGCGACCTGGTTCGGGAAGGAGCGGGACTGGTGTTGCTTTCCGGCAAACGCTTCTCGCCCGCGGGGTACATGAAGACGTCGCTGGCTGAGGTCATCCCGGTGGAAACGGTCGATGTTATGCCGCCGTTCGATGATTCCCTCAAAACCGAAGAGTATGAACCGGTGCTAACCCCCGTCGGCAGCCGGCACGAGATGCTCGCCCTGGCCGACGAGACTGACGAGAACAAGAAGATCTGGAGCGAGTTGCCCGGCTTCTTCAGCGCCTTCCCGGTGCTTAAGCTGCGTCCCGGGGCGATCCCGCTGCTCAACCATCCGACTCAGAAGGCAGGCGATAAACCGCTCCCGCTCATGGCCCTACAGCGCTATGGCCGAGGGCAGGTGTTGTATTTGGGCACCGATGAAACCTGGCGCTGGCGGGCCAACGTCGGCGAGAAGTACTTCGCCCGCTTCTGGGGGCAAGTGGTGTATCAACTCGGTTTGCCTCGCCTCTTGGGCGGAGCGCGCCGGGTACAGTTCTCGTTTGATCGCACCGAACACTTTGTGGGTCAGCCGAGTTTCTTGTATGCTCGGGCTTACGATCAGGAATATCAGCCGCTGGGCGACGCGAAGTTGCCCGCACGGCTGGTGCCGCTCGATCGTACCGGCAAACCGAGCGGCGAAGCGGTGCAGCCGGTCACGCTCGAAGCCATTCCGGGTCAGCCGGGGGATTATCGCCTGCTCCTGAGCAACGATAAGCCTGGCCGGTTTATGCTGATGCTCGATGCCCCGGAACCAAGCCAGATACCGTTCCATGTCGATTATCCGCCCAACGATGAACGCATCCCGGCCCCGATGGCTGCTGAGCGACTCAAGCAGTTAAGCCAGGCGGCGGGCGGCACGTTCAACCGGGAGGAAGACCTGTATCGTCTGCCGGAGAAGATCATTCCGCAGGAAGGTATCTTCCGGTATCGTCGGGATGTGGTGCTGTGGAATCCCCTTGCCCTCATCCTCATCGCCGCCCTTTTCGCCGGGGAGTGGATTATTCGGAAGCTGACGAACTTGAGTTAGAGACAAATGGACGGAGTGCTCTCTTTCTCCCCTCTCCCCTGGGGGAGAGGGGTTGGGGGTGAGGGGGAGCGGAGTACAAAAACCTTTCACAAGAGAATAGGGAAGCGTGCAGAATGACCATCGCCCCTCCGGGGCTCTCGAACCTTCTAAACCCTTTCCAGGGGCTAACGCCCCTGGCTACTGACCACCGCCCCTCCGGGGCTAAGACCACAAACCGCTGCCATGCCCACACCCACCTACCTTCTGGAACGCCTGAGCGAGCTTGCTCAACAAGAGCGCAAGCTCCGCCTTGTGTGGGGACTAGCGCGCTGGGTAGCCGTCGTCATCGGGCTGTTCCTCGTCTGCTGTGGTATCGATTGGTGGATTGATCTCTGGTACGACACGCCGGGCATCATCCGCTGGCTGCTCCGTCTGGTTCAGATTGGTGTCGCCGGCTACCTGTTCTATCGATGGATTATTCAGCCCCAGCAGTCCGGCCTCAGTGCTTATGAACTGGTGCAATGGGTCGAGGCACAACGGCCTGAATATCGACATCAACTCATCTCCGCGGTACAGCTCAATGCTGAAGGGGCCAATCGTAAGGGCATGTCTGAATCACTTATCAGCGCACTCACTCACGAAGCGGAACAGAAAGCTCAGGGGACTTCGTTCACCACGCTACTTGATCACCGACGAGTGAAGTGGAGTCTCGGGTTGATTCTCCCGGTGTTGCTGTCAGCTTTGATGATCTTCATCGTCGCGCCGGCCACTTCGACTGCCTTACTGCAACGTCAGTTCGGCAGTGATGTCGCCATCCCCCGTGGTTTGCAACTCGTCCCGCAGTCGGCTCCGCTTTGGCCCAGTGGCGAACCGGTCACGCTCAAGTTCCTCGCCAGCGGCAACTGGTCGGACAAGCAAAAGGGTACTGTCGAGATCGTCCCTGAAGGACAATCGGCGGAATCGTACACGCTACAATATCAGGAAGCAGGCCCGACAACGGGGCAGGCGATCTTCACTGCCACCATCCCTGCCTCCTCTACTCCGTTCAGTTATCGGGCCTGGCTCTACGATGGCCGCACGCACGAAGATGGCCACGTCACCTTCGCCCCGCGCCCCACGCTCACCGCCTGGGAAGCGTGGTTGCTGTTACCCAAGTATGTGGGACTCAGGCCAGATCAGCAGCCTTATGAACTACCCCAGCCCAAGGGCGATCTCAAACCGGTGCCTGGCTGCATGGCCCGCATTGCTGTGACCACTCAGACACCGATTGTTGAAGCGTTCGCCGAACTACTCGCCCCGCTCGCTCCTGATCTCGGCACCCGACTGGCGTTTCCCATTGGACCGATCAATGCCTCGTTCCTGCTCGAAGCCCAGCGGACTCTCGGCTGGACACCTGCCGGCGCCGGCCCGCTGTTTCTCATCGAGCGGGTGCCTCTCAAACTCCAACCTGATGGACTCTCTGCCTCCGCCATCGTCAACTTGCCCGGCGCTGTTTCCGCCTACCGCATCGTGGTGACCGACAAGCATGGCCTTAGTAACCGACCCATCCCGCGACGGGCGATCACGTTCCATCTCGATGAACTACCCGTGGTGACCCTGTTGCCCGAACGCTTCACCAATCCCAACGATGGCCCCGACGACATTGATCTTGAAGGCATGCCGATCCCGCTCGACCGCTCGCTCCGCATCGGCTACATCGTTCGGGATGATCTCGCCCTCGATTCGGTTACCCTGCGATATCGATTGAACGATGGCCCGTGGGAACAGTTGCCGCTGACCGAAGTGAAGACGATCCCCGCCAAGGGCAAGTTCGATGTGCGCACCGGAGCGTTCGATGTCAGCGGGCCGAAGGATCAGGTTTCGTGGTTTGCGCTGCCGCCCGAAGACGCAAGCAGGGAGCTGGGCCGGTCTTTAGGTGGCGGGCGGTTCGACTTCCAGACCCGTGCCATCCCCGGGCTCAAGATCGGCGATGTGCTTGAATACTACCTTGAAGCCCGGGATCGACATGATGACAAGAACCGTCTGCCTGGCCGCTCGGTCGTTCGCCGCAAGACGATCGTGACCGAAGCCCAGTTCGTCGAATGGCTGGTCCACACCGTGCAGCAGGAGAACCGCCTCCGCCAGGTGGAGAAGCAGCAGAAGAAAGTCTTCGAGCCGAGGTGATGTTGTATTTCTCCTCCCCTTACTAAGGGGAGGTCGGGTGGGGTTCTTTCCGTCGCAAGAATAACCCCCTCTAACTCCCCCTTGGTAAGGGGGAGAACCAGACCGCTCATTGGCTGTTGTCGAGAGGCTCAGGTACCAATCAAATAGACCTTCTGCCGGATCGCTCCCAGGTGATAGGCCAGGTGGGCGATGCCGGCTACCGCTCCGCCGAAGGAGTAGGCGCTGTCGGCGTTGTGGAACGCCATCGCCTGGCGCAGGTTATCGTAGGCTTCCTGCAGCGATTGCTTGAGCTTGATCCATCCCTGGTCATCCACACTGATGATGGACCAGCTCGTATTCCATTCCTTGGGCGTGTGATCTCCCCGTATCCAGTCGGCGGAAGCGTTCATGCCGAAGGCGACGTGATGCACATGGGCGACAATAGAAAGCCCTGCCACCGAGCGGGAGGCATCGGCGGCGGAGAGCGTTTTGAGCGAGCCGGTCAGCCCGGCGTCGGGGCGGGCATCGGTAAAATAGCTCCACGGCGTGGCCGGCCCGTCGTACCCTTCCCGCAGCACCGCCAGCAGTTGCCCCATGATGGTTTCGTTGTCAAGCATGATGTAGACTCCCTCGGATGCGCATTTGCTCCTCCCCCTGGCAAGGGCCCTTGACAAAAGGAAGTAGGGTGGGGTTCTTATGCATTGACTCAACCCCCTCCAACTCCCCCTTGGCAAGGGGGAGAGAAAGAGCATGTTCAGTATGACGCATCGAAGGCCCCTTGTCACGCTGGAAGAACCGAGTTTCGTCGATAGTATCGCTACAAACGCTAGGCCCGCTACGGCTGGCGGCTTCTGTGCGCCCGAGGCTGAAAATCCCTTCCGCCAGGCAGGTAACATCGGGTAAACTAGGAAGAGCATTCCAACGCAGGCCTCGCACAAGGTACGTCTCATGAGCAGCCCCGCCGCACGCGTTATCAAGCCCGAGCCCCGGCTCCTGACGCCTGAAGCCAGCAATGTTCTCGGTTGGTGGTGGCTTGCCATTGTCACCACCATTGTCCTGCTTTGTTCCATGTGGCCCAGCATCTTTGAAGGCAGCACCGGCGGGCTGGCTTCGTTATCGAACTATCTTCTGGTCATTCTCTGCGCTATTCTGCTTTTAATTGGAACCTGGTGCTCCGTCGGATTTTCCCGCGCTCAGCCCTGGTCTGCCTGGATGATGCGTCTGGTCGTCATGATCGGGCTGGGCGTCGGCTTAGCCGGAGTGGGGTACTTCCTCTACAGTGTCGCTTTTGCCCCCGCCAGCGCCGGTGGACAGAGCTTCTTCGGGCCCAGCGGAGTGTTGTCCGGCATCCTGTGGGGATTGATCATGCTCCTTCCCTTCATCTTCGGGCTCACCCTGATTTTCGGGTTGATGAACGATGCCGTCGATGAATGGTTCAATCCGCCTGCCAACTATGAGCTGACCGACGCTCACCTGAGGGTCGATCCTCGTACCGCAGCCATCGTTGCCGGCGGTTCTTCACCCGAAATGGGTGATGAAGCCCTGATGGGCGAACTCAGCCAGGCCATGTCGCTCAGCGAAAAGCAGCGCAGTTACGATGGCGATCAAAGCATTGAAGTGATCGGCTCGGCGGAAGACGACCTGAGCGTGGAAGTGATTGGCAGCAAGGAAACCGGAGACGACAGCAGCGATTCGATGGCTGAACTCGCCGCTCTGGAAGAAGCCCTGACCGAAGACGCCTCTAAGAAGATCAAGGGCAAGCAGAAAAAGGACAAGAGCAAGGAACAGAAGAAGTACGACGCCGGCAAAGGAGAGGAACCGCTGGCTGTGGATGATGATTTCAAGCTGTAGCAATCGTACTCATTTCTGTGTAGCGGAAGTCGCCAGACTTCCGTGCATGATCTCAGACGGAACTCTTGGCGAGTTCCGCTACTGTGAACTAAAGACCCCCTGTTCGGATGGAACAGGGGGTCTTTCGTTTCTACTGCCTTGCGGCATTGTTGACGCCCCAGTAGGCCGACTGGATGCGGACCAACACCCGGTTGAGAGCTGTTGGGTCACGTCGCATACAGCGGGCGCAGGCGGCGGTAGCAGAAGTAGTCTTCTTCAGCTTGTTGGCGACGAGGGCGTTGCCGGTCGCCTTGATCGGCGTCAGCATGTCGCCAAGCTCATGGGTCTCTTCGTTGCAGTCCATCTCGTAGGTCGAGAACGGTGAAATATCGACGGGGAAATCGAGAACGATGCCGCTTCCCGCCGGATGGTCGGCGAGGGCAATGCCCAGGAAGTGATTGACGAAGTTGTTCTGGGTAGTAGCCAGATCACTACTCCAGGTCTCGCTTCCGGCTGGTTTGATGTCATCGGTATCCAGATAGACCAGATCGCCCATGGCAATCTCGGTCGCTGAATCGACTGCTCCTCGCATCATCACCTGCTGACCGTATCGGTGTCGCATGCTCATGGTATGCTCCTCAGGATTGAATGGTGGTGTGGTTAGATCTCTTCCGCCTCAACAGGGGCGTCGTGAGAAAGTGTGCGATCAGAACTGATCGCCGCGAGTTGATAGAGAATCCCCAACGGGTCTGCCCAGTGGGATCGCAGCAGCGCCGTGTGAACCGATCGATACTTGCGGTACGTCGGATCATCGCCGGGCTGATAGTAGAGGAAGAAGTGGTAGCTGGAACTCAAGAGGCCGGAACGAAACGCATCCCAGGCAGCCAGGATGTCGGCACGATCCTCGGCAATGGGCAAGCCATCGTCGTCGGCGGGGAAGAACCCTTCGACCCAGATGGTGACGCCATCGCTGATGAGTGGATCGCCGAAGCGGGGGCTGCCTACAGCGATGAGGTTGTCATCGCCAAAGGTTTCGATCACTTCCGCCCTGCGGATGATGCCGGTGAGGGTGACCGTCTCAGCCGGGCTGCCGCTGCGGACGGCCAGCAACTCGCCTGGCATCGGAGTCGAGAGTGCATTCCAGATGCTGGGCATGGCTCACCTCCTGCTTTCAGGCTGCATCACTGTAGCTTCCCATACCGGGATATGCGTCAGGGCCTGCACATAGTCGCGCCGGGCCTGTAGCAGCCAGCGAAGGTACTCGGTCCGGTTCACCTGGCGGTCGCCGATTTTGAACGTGGCCCCCGCATCGGGACTTTCATCGCTGAGCAGTTGCAGCACGATCAGATCGATCTTCTCAATCAAACCGTGCAACTCGGCAGCAGTGCGCGGCGTGCCGGTAGTATCAAGAGGCATGGATAACTCCTTGGTCTGGTTCCCCTCTCCCCCGGAGGGAGAGGGGTTAGGGGTGAGGGGGTCGATGATCGAGTTCACCCCGGTTGGTCTGCACGATGCCTGCCTTACAGCATGAAGGTCAATCAAGATACCCCCTCACCCCCGGCCCCTCTCCCTCCAGGGGAGAGGGGAGCATGCAAGGCTCTTCACTTCTTGAGGGAGAGATCACGCCTACGCCCCGATCATCTTCAGCACGTACCGATGATCGAGAGCGTTGATGCCGCCGTAGTAGCGCACCTTGAACCGGGCGACGACATCACGATCAAAGCCGTCCCCTTCCTGGGCCGTCTGGCGGAAGACCTGCACCGGCCAGATCTCCTTCCAGATGAACTGGCGGGGAAAGTCGCCCAGGTACCAGTTGGCGGTGTTCACCTGATCGAGGAACGGCGACGCCAGCACCGTGAAGGCACTGCGGAGTGGGTTGCCGCCAAACGCCGAGCCGGCTGCGTTGGCCGGCACCAGCGTGGCATTAACGATCTGCAACGCCTTCAGTTCCAGCGTCTTGGGCACCAGTAGAATGCGGGGCTGCCAGGCGATGGGCTCACCCGTTTCGGGAGTGTCCCGATCATCCTTGACGTAGATGGCGTGGTAGTGAAGAGGGGTACTGAGCGAAGTCCAATCCGTGAGCGGTATCGCATCATTGAAGCCTGCTACTGGATTGCTGGGACCAATCACGTTCAAGAAGGTGGCATCATCCTTGTAGAGTTCCGCCAGGGTGCCGCTGGGCCGATAAACGCCGGTGCTATTGGTGGCACTGTAGTCAGCATCGGTCACGCCCCGAACGATGGTCTTCTCCCGTTCCTGCCGGGTAGCTTCGCCGAGCCGGGCCGCTCGGCGGAGCAGCTCATTAGTCTGATCGAAATGCACCGCCTCTTCGGTAATCGACAGCATCCTCCCCTTCTTGCTTTCGACGGTACTGACATACTTATCGCCAAAGCTCGCTTCCTCGTAGGGCATCCCTTCCTTGATCTCCCGTGGCCCCTGCAAGGCGGTGAAGCCGGCGATTCGTTCGTTGCGAACGGAAGATCGTTCGATGGTGACGAGTTGATCGCCGATCATGTTGCCGGTCTGGTCGTAGGCGTCCATCACCCGGCGGGCGATGACAGCACCGGTGACTGTCTGGAAGAGGTTGATGCCCAGATCAGCTTCGCTCAGGTGTTCGCCGAGCTGATCGATCTCGGCAACATAGACCTTCTGCCGAGCAGCAAGCGTGGGCAACGTCTGAGCGGTCGGCCCGACACAGGCTTCCCAGAGCTGCCGAAGACTGAAGTCCTCAGGAGCCAGCTCTTTGGTTTCGAGCAGGTTGTTGAGGCACTCATAGAATCGGCGTGGTCCCATCGACTGCCGAAGCTGACGCAAATCTTGACGGATCATGGGTTCTCCTTGAAAGGTGGTTGGTGTCTGGTTCACCTCTCCCCTGGAGGGAGAGGGTTAGGGGTGAGGGGGGATCCTCAATCGAGTTCACCCCTGCTGTCTGGTTCCCTCTCCCCCGGAGGGAGAGGGTTAGGGTGAGGGGGTCGATAATCGAGTTCACCCGTGTTGGTCTTGCAAGATGCTTGATTCACAACCTGAAAGGTCGATCAAGATACCCCCTCACCCCCCGGCCCCTCTCCCTCCAGGGGAGAGGGGAGCATGCAGGATCGCCTCACTCGGTGAAAACGGGGGGAGCAATTACATCCCCTTGATGGCGCGAACAAACGACTGCTTCACCCCCGCCGGCAACTCGATCTCCGGCGTCAGCAACTTCACCGCCGACTGGGGTGTTTCCCGTTCGAGCAACTTCGACCACTCTTCGAGCAATTGAAGCAGTTGGCTCGGCTCCGGATGAAGCACGAGCGCTGATCGAATGGCCTCGGTTTGCAGCGATGCGGGCAACGATGAGTTCAACAACAACTGCTGCACCCAGTCCGTGTTCATCCCTTCCTGGAACGACTGGGTAGTCGCAGGGAAAGCGACGATGTCCACCGAAACGACTCGTTCGATGTGCTCAACAACCTGGCCTTCTGCCGAACGACGACCGAGGACGACGTGGCTCATGCCAATGTCCTGCGGAGCCGCTTCGATGAGGTCGAAGAGCCAATCGGTATGCGGCCCCAGCAGTCGCAGGTCGCCTCGAAGCCGTTCGCCTTCATAACGAGGAGCCAGCACCTGGCCGGCGAAGTCGCGCAGCTTGCGGCGAGTCGGGCTGCTCTGTTCATCAGCATGATCGAGGAAGATGGGCCGGTTCTCGTAGAGTGGCATGGCTGCCTGCATCGCAGCCGGGCTGTAGCGGTAGCCATTGCGGCTCTGCGGGCCCAGTAATACGACGTTGCGTACCAGATGCTGGTCACGTTCAGCGACTGCTTCGCCGAGGATCTCGAATGAGTCCTGACGAAGCGCTTCCAGCCGAGGCGGGGAAGTAGTTGGGGGCATCAATGTTCTCCTAAAAGAGTGGTGGTCTGGTTCCCCTCTCCCTCCCGGGGAGAGGGGTTAGGGGTGAGGGGTTTCTCAATCGAGTTCACCCTGCTGGTCTTGCAAGTTGCTTGGCTCTTAACAGGAAGGTCGATCTAGAACCCCTCACCCCCGGCCCCTCTCCCCAGGAGGGAGAGGGGAGAATGTTACCCCCGCTCATCACCGGGGAGATAGTCCCGACGAAGCACGCGCCAACCGCCGCCACAACGGATGTAGAGGACGCCGTAGCCTGAATAGGTGCGTTTGCGTCGCTGTCCTTTTTCCTTGGCGATGTCCATGGAGTGCGGAGCGTAGTTCAAGCGTGGCCGGGCACGGGAAAGGCGAGGGTGGTGTGGGTTCATGGGAAGTTACTCACGTTGGTCATGGTGTCTTGTTGTCTGGTTCCCCTCTCCCTCCCGGGGAGAGGGGCTAGGGGTGAGAGGTTCCTCAATTGAGTTCACCCATGTTGGTCTTGATCGATGCCTGTCTCACTGCATGAAGGTCGATTCACAACCCCTCACCCCCGACCCCTCTCCCCGGGAGGGAGAGGGGAGAAAGAAGTGTCTCTTCCCCTCGCTCTCGTTCCATCACGGTCGGATCGGCTTGATCACGCCGGGCTAACTCTCGCCGGGACAGTGCACCTCGGTCGAAGTAGATCGCATCCGCCTCGGCATCGTCTTTGCGATTGCGAACCGCTACGGCCGGGGGAGTGATGCGGAGGCAAAGGTGTTCGAGGGCTTCAGCAGGCAAGAGGCCGAGCCGTACCGCTTCGCTCATCACGAGTTGGAAGAGTGTCTGCCATTGACCAATGAAGAACGACTGCCAACTGGCGAAGAGTTTCACCGCTGGGCCTTCGGAGACGAGCGTGCTGCTGTAGTTGGCGTTGCCGGCATCAGCGGTCAGCATGAACTCAGGCAACCCCGTCCCCGCTGCCACCGCCAGCAACAACCGGCGACCGAGAATGGTGGCATCATCAAAGTGCGAATCTGGCGACAGATACTGCAGATCGTACCCCTGGGCATCAATGATCGTGCCGGGTTGCAACAATGCCTTCCGCTGTTGCGGTGTGATCGACGCAGCCGGCTGACTTGCCTGTGCCGACCAGTCAGCGAAGTTAGCAATGCCCGAAGGCGAAGAGCCGGCATGCTTGCGAACGAGAACGATAGAGCTGGCTACCTTGCGATGGATCAGTTCGATATCGAGCCAGCTTTGATACTTCTGCAACGCATCGAGCACGGGGACGAACAGCGACTGGCCCCGCTTGACGTTGCCATCCACCCCGATCTTGCAGTGCAGCATTCGATCAGCAGGAACGAGTTCAGCACGATCATCATCATGCTGCACTCTATAGTGGATGGGCACTTCAACATTGTGGGCTTCAGTCGCAAGGCCTTCCGTAGGTAACCCTGTAGCGGGATCAGCGACGATACGCTCCGGATCAACGAAATGCACCCGTGGCGGCCAGGCGGGTTGACGGAACAGCCGCAGGAAGCACTCGCCATCGCGCCAGGTACGCAGGCAGAATTCCCAGTCACGCCGAGAGCCGGTATCCCAATGGTTCTGATCAAGGAAGTGACGCCAGAGTCCCCCTGCGCGCTCCACCCAGTGGGGGACCCTGGCGTCACCGATCTGCTCTCCGGTTCCCCTCTCCCTCTCGGGGAGAGGGGCTAGGGGTGAGGGGTTCTTGTGGCACTGGTTTCGGTACTCCGAAACCAGTGATTCACTTTGTTCAAAGCGGGTGTCATCAACGGGATTGATGGAACCAGCCAGCACCTCATGCTGCATGCCGGTGCCGACGACGTAGTTGCGGTAAAGGGTAAGAGCATTGCGGGCGAAGGGGTTGTGCTCGACGAGATGCCTTGCCCGATCACGGGTGCAAGCGAGATCAGCAGGCTCACGGGATGAGGAAGAGACAAGCTTCCAGCGATTCGCATCGTCATCTTCAAAGGTGGAAGCGGGGATCGATTCAAGCATCTTGCACGCCTGTTCATACTGCAACCGCTCCCAGCGTTTGCGACTCCAGTAAGCAGCGAGCGGTTCCCACCAACGCATAAGTCACCTCTGCTCTCGATTCTTGGAATGAGTGACAGATGGCTGTCACGCCCCAGTTCGTAGCAGAGGGAGGTGCGTAACGAAACAGCGGTAGTGGATGAGAGGGGTGCAGGGGTGAGGGGTCAGTATCAACCGAGACGGGAGACGTGTCTCAACCGGTCTCAGGGTGTCTGTAGATGATGTGATTTGAGACGGCGGATACTTGGGACAAAATGATAATCCATCGAGACGAGTTGCATCCGGTATTAGCCCCGGAGGGGCGGCGGTCAGTAGCCAGGGGTGACCGAAGGGAACCCCTGGTAGGGAAAAGAATAACTTCTCACTGCACCCTGAAGGGGTGTTTTGGTTGCCCTCCCCCTCATCAGGAGAGGGGTTAGGCGTGAAGGGTTCCTCAACCGAGTTCACCCAAGTCGCTTTTGGTGAGGCAATGTATCTGGTGCATATAGGGCAATGTTGGTCACGCAATCACTGTTCATTCTTACCAAATTCATGGATCATTTTTACAAGAGAATCCATATCCACAAGTTTGATCGGCTTGTTTTCGACGAACGCAATGGCTTGAGAAGTAAAGTAGGCGGTTGTAAAAATGAATCCACTCTTCGAGCCAGAATTAAGCAATGCACCATAGAAATCCCGGACCACTGGTTCACCCACAGAGTCTGCCCAGCGTTTACATTGAACCACTCCTTGCCGATTGTTCTTTCGGACTATGAGATCAATACCGTGATCACCTGTAGTTGCAGTCAGTTCAACATGGAACCCTTTCTTGCGGAATATCTCTGCGACAAATTGTTCGAACTCGGTGCCACTCATCGCGCTTAGTTTTTCGGCAATTGTTTTGGATGTCTGACGATCAGGTTCGTGCCCCAGCCAAGATAGAACGGGCTTGAGTACTTCGGGCGTTAGCATCTTGTTATTATCTGCACCCAGATGCCCAGAAATCCTTTTCATCAGCACGCTCGCCGTTTCAAGAGATTCGCGACAGCATGCGACAAGTAATGAAAGCCCTTCAAGCGAGAGATTTAAGTCAGCTTCGATTGCCATTTTCGCAACGATCTTGGAGAACTGCGCCGGAGTGTAAGGCCTGAAATCATAGACGGTCATCCAAGGAATTAATTTCCTGTTGATTCGAGACGGCCTGCATGACGTGCCAATTAACGTGAACCTATTGAGCGTCATATAAACGGTCCTTGCATTCATTCCCTCCCCGATGGGAATACCCAGTCTAAATTTCTCCAGAACATCAACTAAACAGTTGCACAAGTTCTCATTTAAGGAATCGATATCCTTAACAAGAACAATCGACCCCACTTTTGCATTGATGAAGTAGGGCAAAAAATCAGCCAGTCTCTTAATGGACGAAGGCTCTATTATTTGGATAGTGGTGTCGATCTCATTGGGGATCATTTTTACAAGGGCAGTTTTCCCCGATTCAGGCGGCCCGCAAAATAGCATGTGTGGCAGTGGTCGCTTGTACTCCTTCGCTTCAATTATTCTGCGAAGCAATGTTTGTTTGATCTCTTCCTGTCCAATGAACGAATCGGAAAGCCGTTGCAGGTTTTGACCTCCAAGAGGCTCCTTAGGAACGCCAGGAGTGTTGCCAGAGATGAACGACTCGCGGGCCATCAGGTATTCATTATTGGAGAAGATCATGTAGCGCAAGACAGGCAGTTAGCCTATCCTTGGTCTAAAGATTAGCATGTTTGTCCTCGGTTTTGTAGTCAAGCATCTCAGTTATTAATTCCGCTGGGATTCGGTCGATCTTGTCTATTACTAGGCCGGACTCACTATGCATGTCTTGATGAACTCTGACATTCTTTAGGGAACTTAAATCGATTCGGACAATGCCCCAATGGGGATCATCGAACCGATTGTTCTTGCTCAAATGTTTCATCCACCATTCGGCACTATTGTTTTCACAAGAGATTAGCTTTTCACAAGCGTGAATAACGCCTTCTGTATCTGGAAAGTTTGTTGCTGACCGTTCAAAGTTACTTGGCAAAAGTCCTTCCTTGAGAATCTTTTGGATAGTAGTCGTCTTTGTTGCATGGTAGACAATTCGCACGGGCTTCTTGACTATCGGAGCTATTCCAAAGCTTGGGTAAATACTGTCATGAATTTGATACTCGTAGTTGGTTGTGACTAGCTGCCAATCGATTTTCTCGAACTCTTGCTTCAATGTCTGCCTTAGCATTGTCAAATCCATCGATTTCGCTTTATGGATGACAGAATAGATCGGATGCATTTTGATTTCATCAGGCTTAAGGCCTTTGAGGCTATCTCCGAGAACCTCATTCACAACTGCAATTGCGATTGACTGCTTGTTTAGCACTGAGGAATCAATGATCTGGCTCATACTTCCTTCTTTCGGCTTGGCATCATTGAAGACGAACCAATCATTATACTCGTGTTCCTGGACGACATCCTTGACTTTCAAAACCTATTCTGCCCATCAAAATACCCCCTCACCCCCTGCCCCTCTCCCCGAGAGGGAGAGGGGAGCAAGTCAAACTTCCCCTTTCCCTGTTACGTCGTATCTCTACCCCTGTCATCTATCCACTACGGGAGATTCCCATGCGTCGTATCTGGTTCGTACTGCCGTTCGCTATCGGCCTGGTCGGGCTGTCCTGGGCCGATGAGGCCCCAGCGGAGAAGGAAGTCAAAAGCAAAGTCACCTCCGTCGCCCTGTTCAAGAACGGGCTGGCGGTCGTCAAACGGCAGGTCAATATCGAAGGGCCGGGCACTTATCGCCTGACTGATGTCCCCGAGCCGGTGCATGGGACCTTCTGGGTGCAGAGCAATGGGCCCGTGGATGTGCGGGTCGAATCGCGCGATACCCCTGCTGAACCCTCGGCGGGTTTCGGCGTCAACTTGCAGGAAGAACTGGCCGGCCTCAAAGTGACCGTACATGGCAAGAACAACAAGAACCCCATCATGGGCACCGTCGCCCCCGCTCCGAAAAAGACCGAAGACGAAGATGATGCGGAAGCAGCCGAGGCCCCCATTTATCGAGGGGTTCCTCAGGGTACCCGTTTTCTCATCCTGAAAACGGGCAAGGGTTACAGCTACGTCGATTTCAACGACATTGCTGCCATCGAATCGGAGGGGCAGCCTCAACCGCATACGGTCAAGAAGGCGGTGCTGCTGCTGACCGCGGGGAAGGACACCAAGCCGGGCGTTGCTCAGATCAGTTACCTCGCTCATGGTCTCTCGTGGGCACCCAGTTACCGGGTCGATGTCAGCGATCCGAAGAAGCTCTCCATCGAACAGCACGCTGTCATTCGCAACGAACTGACCACGCTCAAAGACACTGAGGTGTCGGTGATCAGTGGCTACCCGAGCGTGCAGTTCAACAACGTCGTCTTGCCGCTGGCAGCCCGGCAGACCTGGGCTAACTTCTTCAATCAGCTGAACGGGGCGGCACGAGGAGGGCAGCAGTTCGACAACTCGTTGATGACCCAGAATGCGTATGCGGGCAATCGTGTTTCTGCTGCCGTTGCTCCAGCAATCGCTCCCAACACTGGCGATACCATCGACCTCTTCTTTCTTCCCCTAGGCCCACGCACTTTGAAGAAGGGCAGTTCCATCGCCCTGACAACCGGCAAGGGCGAAGCGGAGTACGAACGCATCGTCGATTGGAGAATCCCCGATAACCGTGATGAATGGGGCAACCCCACCGGTGCGGGCAGGCACGTTGATCCCAGCACGGGCGAGATGTTGCAGGACGATATCTGGGACGCACTCAAGTTCAAGAACCCCCTGAACTTCCCGATGACCTCCGCCCCGGCCATGGTCGTCACAGCAGGTAACTTCAGCGGTCAGCGTTCGGTGCTGTGGACGAACAAGGGCGAAGAAGCGACGCTGCGGGTGAACAAGGCTCTCAGCATCCGGGCCAAGCATGTCGAGTACGAAAACCAGACGGGGGCCAACGGAGCCAACGAACGGGACGTGGTTTACATCGGTGGCCGACGTTTCCGCAAGGTCACCGTCAACGGCGAACTGCGTCTGTGCAATCATCGCCCGGTCGATGCCAAGCTGATCATCAAGCGCGACTTCTCCGGCGACCTGGTTAAAAGCGACGCGAACCCCAAGGTCGATCTGCGTGAAGAAGGCGTCTGGACGGTCAACAAACGCAACGAACTCACCTGGACGATCAATCTCAAACCTGCTGAGGAGCAGACGATCAAGTATCAGTACACGGTGCTGATCCATTTTTAGCGGTAGGGTGCTGTCGAGCGGTACTCCGCGAGACGCACCTCACCATTGCCAACGCCGCAGGGGGCAACGGAGTACCGTTGACCCCTGCCACGTCACCTGAACCCTACCATCAACGTCTTGTTTACTTTCTTTCCATTGTCGGCGTCGTATAGAACGCCTGCTCGGAGTGGGTGTACTTTACCTTACCCATCGGCACGATCCTTTGAAACACCGTAGGATTCTTCGCCCCGACAGGCACTAACATCAGCTTGCCGGGATCACGCTTCACGTCAAATCGTTGATCCAGTGAGGTATCGAGGTAGTAGAGATATGGAGCGATCCAATGGAGATATTCCTTCTCTTTTACTGTCGAGAGTGAGCGTATCTTGAGTTGTGGGTTTTTCTCAGCGAGCGCTCTTTGCAGTTCGACAGCATGCAGGGGTTTGCCCTCCAACAGCATGACCGTATCCCATTGACCATCCAGCATGATCCACTTCTTTTGATCGCGCAAATAGGCCTCGGTAACGACATGCCCGGCTCCGCTGAGGCGGGTTTCCATGTCAGCCGTCTTCAGCCCCAGTGAACGAGCCGGGATATCCAGCGCCGAAAGAGCGGCGGTCAAGACCGTGCTGTACTCGACGCAGCGAAAGCGTTTGCCCTCGGCTGCTTCTTCCAGAATAGAGATAGCATCAGACTTTTTGGGATTGTTGATGCCGTTATGCTTCCAGCGCTCGTGTACCCAGTGACAGACCCGCACGGCCCGCTCCAGATCGCTCCCGGCATCCTTCACCACGTCATGCAGTGGATACTGCTTTAACAGTCGCTGGAGGTAGAGCGATTGCGGGGAACTGAATTGAAAGGTGACGTCTGCTTCAGCTTCTTGCGTATAGGTCGGTTGGGCAGGGGGTGGAGCCTGGGCATCGACAGCCATTCTGAAATGGAAAAAAACGATGCAGACCAGCAGGTAGCGCATGGAGATCACTCGCCCGTGAGAATGAGAACTATTCGTTGTAGACTGCCGATTATTGGGAGCAATGGCGAAATCGTGGTGGTGGCAGGAGATATTGACAGCTTGGCAGCTACCCCGTATTTGCCGTTGTGCAATACTAACGGGAATGCCCAAGTGACTATCCATCTGGCTGCAAATCATGCAAGGCAATGGGGACTAGCATTCATTACTACGTTGTCAGTCATGCTGACAGGTTGCATGTCTTCATCCGGCGGCTGTTTGCAGGATGGTAGAACCATTCAGGTTTCCACCAATGATATCGTCAGTACTCGTTATGTGGAAACAGGCCGAACTACTGCCGAAGTCAAGGTTGGCGAAAGCGTCGTTCTGGTTTCGGCTAACAGCATCTCTGTCGATAATCGAGCCTATCCTCTTGATCCACAGGTGAAAGCAATCAACATTGAACGTTCACATGGAATGATAGCTATCTATGGTGATGGTCAGCTTTTGTTGAAGCAATAGCAGGTTCAGCACCGTTAGGGCGTATCGAAACGGTGGCAGGGGTCAGATGTACTCATCTGCCCCCTGTTGCATGGCGTAACATCTTTGGCCAACGCCGCAGGGGGCAACGGAGCACCGTTGACCGCTGCCACAGTTGATCACTTCTTCGCCCCCATCCATATCGCAAATGCCAACAGCCCCACCGCCAGGCTCACGCCACCATAAATCAGGGCGTTCTGATCGGACGTAACGAAGATCACCGTCCACCCGGCAAAGGCAATGATCGCCGGCAACGGGAACAGCGGCATGCGGAACTTCATCCGGCTCTTGAGTTCCGGTACCCTTCTGATGTAGAACACCGTCACGATCTGTCCTAGGAATTGAATGATGATACGGCTGGTCAGCAGGGCGCTGATCACATCATCCAGGCTTCCCAGACAGGCGATGACGGCAATGATGCCGAGGAACAACAGCGCGTAATGGGGGAAACCTTGACTGGGGTGCAGCCGCCCGAAGATCGGAAAGAACTGGCCATTGCGGGCAGCGGCGAACGGTACACGACTGAAGCCCAGGATGGCCGCATAGACTGAGGCCAGCGCTGTCCACAGAATGAGAAGCGTCATCGCCTGCCCGGCCAGCATGCCGTAGAGCTTTTCGAAAACATCGCTGGCAATGTGTTCGCTCTTGGCCACCTCCTGCCAGGGCATCACTCCGAACAGGCTGACGTTCATCAAGAAGTACAACCCGCCAATCGCCAGCACCGAAATCAGGATCGATCGAGGAATGTTCCGTTCCGGACGCTTCACCTCGTCGCCCAGGTAGCAGACCTGGTAGTAGCCAAGAAAATCGTACATGGCGATAGCCAGCGCCGCACCCACGCCCAGCCAAAGCGGTTTGAACCTGCCGGAAGCTGCTTCATCGACAGCGTGGCTAAACTGCTGCGAAGCGGTGGCGATCAGTTCGGGATTAGCCTTCCACAAACAGCCTGCGATCATCAAGCCGATGGTAAACAACATCCCCACCCAGAGAACGACCATCAGCTTCCCGGCGGCCTGGATATTCCGCCAGGCAAGAGCCAGCACTCCCAGCATCACGATGATAGCAACGAAGTTTTCTATCTTGATTGTCCAGGGCCACTCGGTCACCACCCCTTTGATGCTCGGCATCAGGTAACCCAGGTATTGAGCAAACCCGATAGCTCCTGAAGCTAATTCCAGCGGGGCACTGAAGAGGAACTGCCAGACGAAGAGGAACTTCAGAAGTCTACCCACCATCTTGGTTCCATAGGCTTGATCATAAAAGTGGAGCGTGCCACCCGCCCCCGGGAAGGCACCAGCCAACTCGGCCCAGACCATGCCATCGCAGATCGCTACCAGGCGCCTAACAACCAGACGATCAATCCATGCGGCCCACCCATCTTGCCGACAAACAAGTGGATCGTGATGAAAGGCCCGATGCCGACCATCATGGCCATGTTCAGACTGACGGCCTGCAAGAGTCCAATTTGTTTCGTGGGCGTTCCGTTCGATTCCATGCCATCTGCCTTTCGGTCTTGCGTGTGATGTCACAGCATACCCGAAAGGCGAACAGTTAGCAGCACGCAAGATTGAAATTGATCCAGTACCAACAGGTGGACTAATCCCTGGGCAGGAACGTCAGATACTCCCGCCAGGGACCAACCTCGTTTCGATACTGATACGCCATCGCTTTGGCGATTTGATGGAGATGGTTGAGATCGTGCGCAACCCAGGTGGCCAGCAGTTGTTTGAGGGTGACGGTACCCAGAGCCGGGTGGGTGCCCCGCTTGTCGAGTTGCTCTGGCGTCAGCTTCAGTGCCCGCAGGTCGTTCAGGTTCTTCTCTCGTAGCTGAGCAAACTCAGCCAGCAGATCAGCCATCGTCTTTCCCCGGCTGGTTTCGTACATGGCGTAACGATCAAACGGCGGCAGGGGCTGAGCCTCACCCTGCTCCAGAATGATGTGAGCCCTCACCATCCAGTCGGTCTCTTCGCCATGGATGAGATGGCCGACGACATCGAACGGGCTGAAGGTCTCCGGGCCGTAGTTGCTTTTACACCAGAAGTCGCTGAGGCAGTGAAGGAGGGAATGCAGAACGGAGGGGGTGCGCTGGAGAACTTCGAGAGCGTGTTCAAGATCGAAGGACATATCAACCTTTCTGTTGCTGTTCCCATTCGTTGTTTATGCAACCCGCACAGTTGTATGGAAAGGCCTTCCTGCGACGACCGTGGGCACCAGGCCAGCACGCAGTTTTTTCTTGACAGATATCACGATCCCCGCTAAATGCTCCGGGTTATTTCGATGGATGAACGGGGGAATGGAATAATGCAACATCTCATTCGCTGGTGTTTTGTCGTTCTGACAGTCACAGGAACCGTGGGATGCAGTGGTTTAGGCAATGTGGGTATTGGGCCTGGATCGAATGAGCCAATGGGAGGCAGCTTCACCCCGTTTGGCGGCGTGCAGTCCAGCTCGGCCCGCGTCAGTGACGGGTTCGAGAGCATCACTACCAAAGGCCTGCAATTCTACATCCCCGTCGTTTCCGAAACGATGGGCCTGGCCTGCCTGGTTGACGTGCCTCTGTCGCTGGCTGTCGATGTGGTCACTCTACCTGTTTGTTATTACTACCGAAGCACGTTGCAGCCTGCTGCTACGGTTCCTGACCGATCGACGCCCGTAGTGCTTCCTGTCCCGGTTCAACCGGTGCCGGAGCGGTAGCTGATGTCGTGATCCCCAATGCGTGTTGTCGTTCTGAGTGGAGTGTATGGCTTCTTGGCTCCAAAGGAGCCTTCGATATTAGCCAGGCCCGGAAGGGCCTGGCGGAGGATAAAGGTAAGCTCCGAAGGAGGGCTCGATTTAGGTTGCGATTGGCGAACTCGTAAGCGGTAGAACACGTCATATAGTGATTAACCTGAATATATCCAGTTACCGTAGTCTTGCATTATGTCCTTTCTTCGAGACTTGTACTGAAGCAAGTCTTCCTTCCAGATGGATGCAGTGTGACTGACTTCATAGACACGCCACAGGTTGCCATGCTTATCAGCTCGTCGTCCTCGATTAACTAATGTGTTAACGAACTTCCAGACCATTTCATCGGATTTCTCGCCAATCATAGATAACAGTCTGTTCCTAGATTGGCTTGAGATAAAGACGACATCGTCTTTGTCTTTTTCAATTGCCTGTAGCACTCTACAGCCGCCATTAATGCCGTCACCACAATAATTCCACCCATTCCTTCCTGGGTCATGGAAAAAATAGACATCTCCAGAATGAACACCGATCCGAAAGTGAATAGGCACAGTGGTATTGTTGTTTGAAACAGCGAGTTCGATCAGGCTCGCTAAATGGACAGAGAAGAGAAAGGCCTCGAGTACAGATCGGAAGACGTATATGTATCCATCACCAAGGCATAACTTTGCCTCAATGCCACCGTTCAATCTCCCGTAGCTAGATAGTAATTTTTCGACAAACGAGGACATATCTAACAAGTCTTTGAGAACGTATGACTGCTCTAGTGCGGAATACCTTGAATACTCAGATATATCTATGTACACAAAAGTACGTTCGAGCGGAAGTGTCGAGAATTTTCTAAGGAGAGATTCTTCATCCAGTATTGCTGCATTGAAAACATCAAGGTGCTTCTGAGGTATACAAGCTTTGACTGTTGAGTAATGGGCAGTCCTCAACGTAGCAAGTTTTTTTTGGGGTGGTAGCAAAGATGCTGTCGTAATGCAGTCATAGTATTGTCCAAGAATGTTGTGGTCACGTCCGGCGGTATTAATTCCTTTTTCGCTTACAAACAAATGAATGTCATTGAGCCTGCAATACTCTGCTAGTCGATTGGGGTCCGAAAAGAACGTATGTCCTTGAGCAGACATTGCGAAAGGTAACCGGTTTGTGTCCGCTGCCCACCAAGTTAAAAAGTCGCAATAATCCTGATCGCCAGGATTAATTGCGACTTCGATTTTAGTGCCTTCGACGATCTTGAAAACTCGTTTGAGGTGTTGAGTCTCTGTGTACTCAACGTCGTAAGTAATCAATCCATCGCTCATTTAGAGTTCCTTTGGCACCTAAGAGAGCTAATACGGCATCAAAATCTCTTCAAACTCCGCATCCACGAACGTCTTCCAGCCGCCATCAATAATATCCTTGCCGAGCTTGGTCACGCCGCGGAAGTAGCGGTCGCTGGGTCGGCTGCCGTTGAGCTTTCTTGTCAAATCCTGGCAGGCAATGTCAGCGGAGGTTTGGAAGAGCGGGTCTTTCTGGCGGGCACCGTAGAGACTCGTGCAGAGAATCGTGATGGCGTCCTGCACGCGCTGCGAGAGTTCAGCCATCCGGCACTGACGGTCAGCCAGGGCGAGTTGGTGGGTACGCATCGTGGTGCTGATGTCGATGCCAGCGGAGTTGAGCCAATCGATGGCATACTGAGCGTGGGCAGCCAGGGCCGGGGGCATGGCGGGCAGGGTCGGCTTGGTCTTGCCGCCGAGCTTCTGTCCCATCATCCACTTGCCGTACTGCCACATCGGGCCTTTGAGAGCCATGAGGTGGCTGGGGTTGGCGAAGTTGGGCGTCTTGACGCCGAGCTTGGCCAGTGCTTTGCCGATAGGCTCGAAGAACTGCACGCCGTGTGCTTTGACGAGCGACTTGAAGAACGCCATGCCGAGCATTTCGCCTTCACCTTCGTAGATGCAGGGGGCGAGGAACTCGTGGACATTGTCGCCGAACGGATGACCATGCAGGAAGGCCCGGCCGCCATGCGACTTCATGTAGAGTTCGATGGCTGCTTCCTTCTGCGTTTCGCTGCCGAAGATCTTGGCGATGATGCACTCCATCTCGCCACGGTATCCTTGATCAATGAGGCCCGAACACCAGGCGACAAGTGCATCGGCGGCGACGGCCATGCCGGCCAGTCGACCGACTCGGCGCTGCAGCAGTTCACGGGTGGCAATCGCCTGACCATACGTCTTGCGGTAGCGTGACCAGGGCAACATGCTCGACATCATCGCCCGCATCTGCCCGGCGGCACCGGCACATAGGGCGACACGACCAAGATTCAGGCCGTGGTAGGCAATGGTTAAGCCATCACCCTTGGTCGGCTTCAGCAGGTTCTCGGCTGGCACCTTCAGGTCTTTGAAGATCATGCCCTGGTTGTGGGTATGCTTGAGAGCATGAAGACCGTATTTCTTGATCTGGAAGTTCTCGTTCTCGACCTTGGGCAGATCGACGATCAGCACCGCAGGTTTCTTGTCGATCAAGCAGACCAGACCGATGGTGCGACCGGGCACTACGTTGGTGATGAAGAGTTTCTCGCCGTTGACGAGGTAGTTGTTGCCTTCGAGCCGGGCAGTGGTGCGGAGAGCGGTCAAATCGCTGCCGGCACAGGGTTCGGTGAGGGCGAAGGCGCTGAGCCGTTTGCCGCTGGCGAGATCGGGCAGGAAGCGCTGCTTCTGTTCTTCAGTACCAAAGGTGCGGAGCGGATCGACGGCACCGATGCAACCATGCACGCTGGCCAGGCCCGAAACGGTAGCGTCAGCGAGCGACATGCGGGTGAGGAAGCGGGCGAAGGAAGCGAAATCGACACCGGTGCCACCATACTTCTTATCGACGAGCAGGCCCCAGTAGCCCACGCCGCCCAGTTCATCGAACACCTGCGTGGTGATCTTGCGGTTCTGATCCATCAACGTGTTGGCTTGACGGTGCTTCTTAATGACGTTGACCGAGTCGTCCATCACCTTCTTGGCATCGGCTGGCACAACGGGATCGGTGCTGGTGAAGAGATCAATGGGCACGCCCTTGTCCCAGACAGCCCGGTGAGCGGGGCTGGCGACCGTTTGAAACTTGGAAGCGAAAAGCTCTTCAACCTGATCGTCAGCCTTGTCAATCGCCCCAGTACGCCGGGCTTCATCCTCAGACTTGCCACTCAGCTTGAGAGCAGTCTCCGCAAACGAAGGCTTGGCTTCATCCAACACCGCAGAGCCGCGATCGTTATTCATGGCAGGGTCCTTCGATCCGTATCGAGTTAGGTGCGTAGGAAAATCATAGCCCGTTTTTCAGGCGTGACAATAACCGGGTACAGTGTAACAGAGGGACGAGAGATCACAAGGTCAATCGTCAGGGGGGTGTCAAAGCCTGTTGAGCGGCGAATGTCGTAGCAGCGATAGCCGCCGTTTCGATGCGGAGAATAGACGCGCCCAGCGTCACGACCTGCCATTGATGTTGCCGGGCTTGAGACAACTCTTCCGGAGTCCAGCCCCCTTCAGGGCCAAGGGCGACGAGGATGGGTTGTTGCGTTACTTCGCTAGCTGTGGTGCCTGATGCGTCGGCAATCCAGCGGACACCTGCAAAGGGTTGCTGCACCACTTCGTCCCACTCCATCATCGGTTCAATGGTCATGAGCACATTACGGCCACACTGTTTGCTGGCTTCGATGACCTGCCGTTCGAGTTTCTCGAGCTTTCCCCCGCCGGGATGCACGACGCTTCGTGCCGTTCGCAGCGGCACATAGTGGGCAACGCCCAGTTCGGTGAGCTTCTCGATCAGAAACGTCGCTCGATCCCCTTTGGGAAGCGGGCAGGCAACGGTAATCTCTCGTACTGCTTCTTTGCTGATGGCCCGTTCGTCGAGCACCTCCACTTCGAGATGCGACTTCTTGACCAGCTCCAGCCGGGCAGGATACTCACGCCCATCGCCATTGAAGAGGACGATTTCATCGCCCGCTTGCAGACGAAGTACCTGGGCGATGTGGTGCGCCTCCGGGCCGGTGATACTCATCGGGCCGCGCTGGAGAGGTTCAGCGACGTAGAAACGATCGGACATGAAGTTAATCTACATACAGGAAGCGATTGGCGCTCACTAGAACCTGGCAATAGGAAGCCAGCGCCCGCTTATGGGCCGCTTCGGGGGTCTTCTTCACTGTCTCCAACCAGGCCTTGTCGCCATGCTCGGCGAACCACCGTGTCTGCTCGGCGAGGTATCGATTAGCCAGCAGGATCTCGGTCTCACTCGGCAGTGTTCCGTAGAGCAGGGTATGCATCCGCTCGATCCGCTGACGATCGTCCTTGCTTTCCTTGATGACGCGCTCCGCCAGTCGTTCGGTCCGATTCTGCACCATGGCATCGTTCAGGAAGAACAGAGCCTGCGGAGCGACGGTTGAACATTTTCTCGCATCGCAGTTCGGTGTCATCACCGGGAAGTCGAACGTCTCTAGCATGTTGAACGGCAGACGGCGACGGGCCTGCAGATAGATGCTGCGCCGATAAGCCTGATCGCCCACAGCTTTCATCGAACCGGTAAACAAGCCGCCGGCATCGATCATTCTTTCACCGAGCACCGCTTTGCCGTCGAGGTCTTCGGTGACCGAAACCGAAGGGCCGAAGATATCGCTCTTGAGTTCCCCGGTGGCAGCCAGCAGGGCATCGCGCACCTCTTCCGCTTCGAGGCGGTGGACGTTCATGCGGGCCAGCAGCCGATTCTCCGGATCGATTCGTTCCAGCAGTTGCATGCGGCGAGACTGCTGGCGATAGGTGGTCGAGAGAACGATCATCTCGTGCAGCCGTTTCAGCTTCCAGCCATTCTCCATGAAGTCGTGCGCCAGCCAGTCGAGGAGTTCGGGATGGCTCGGCTTCTCACCAAGCACGCCGAAGTCGCCGGGGGTATTGACGAGGCCTCTGCCGAAGTGATTCAGCCAGACCCGGTTAACGATGACCCGGGCCACCAGCGGATGGGTGCCATCGGTGAGCCAGCGGGCCAGGGCCAGCCGACGACCGGTGGTGGGAAGGGCCGCATCCTTCTTAGGTAGATCGGCACTGGATCGATGCAGCGCTGTGATCGTCAGATCGCCCGGCATCACTTCGCCTCGCAGTTGCAGGTGATCACCCCGGTGCATCAGCTTCGTCACCGGTTGATGATTGTCGGGTTCGATGAGGCAGTGCAGGGCATCGGTCGGGGGCTTGGTCGCCCGAAACTTCGTTACTTCCTCCTGCCGGGCGATGAACTTCTTGTTGGCCGGCGGATCGTACTCGACAAAGAAGCCCTTGATGAAGCTCAGCTCCTTGATGTTGGGATACTTCTTGAGGATAGCCAACTGTTCCGGCGTACGCTTATCCGCTTTCGTCTCGATGGCCTTCACTGCATCAGGGCGATCCGCTTCGGGCAGCTTCTTCAGCTCGCGCTCGAAGATCTCCTTGGCCAGTGTCCCCTTGTCGTCGTCGATTTCCTTGTCCTTCTTCTTGGCCTCAGCTTCGATCTCGTCAGCTTTCTTCTTCGCCTGTTCCTCGGTGACATCGAGGAATCGATCTCGAGGCTGCTTCCACTTCTGCCAGTCGAGGGCAGGATCGAAGACCGCCCGGAAGCGATAATAGTCTCGTTGCGGGATCGGATCGTAGCGGTGATCGTGACACTGGGCGCAGCCAACGGTCAATCCCATTAGCGAGGTGGTGACTACCTTGATCGACTCCGCTACCGCCTGGTTCCGTTCCTCGGCGGAATTGGTCATCTGCGTCGCATCGGGAGCCATGCGGAGGAAGCCGGTAGCGATCAGCTTTTCCAGCACAGCCGGGTCGCTGGTCTTGATCGGTCGGGCTACCATCTCGTCGCCGGCCAGTTGTTCCTGAATGAACTGATCCCAGGGCTTGTCGTCGTTGAAGCTCTTGATGACATAGTCCCGGTACTTCCAAGCGTACTTGCGGACACCTTCGTCGCCGGGCGTGCCTTCGCTTTCGCTGTAGCCCGCCACATCGAGCCAATGCCTGCCCCAACGTTCGCCATAGTGAGGCGAGGCGAGCAGCCGCTTGACGAGTTTCTCGTAGGCACTGGGGGCGGTGTCGTTCACGAAGTCGTTCACTTCTTCAGGCGTGGGTGGCAAGCCGATCAAATCAAACGTCACCCGACGGATGTAAGTCCGCCGATCTGCTTCGGGCATGAAGGGCAGCGACACCGGTTGCAGCTTGGTAGCAATGAACGCATCGATATGGGTGCGGGCATGATAACGACTGGGCACCATCGGCACGGCTGGCTTACCGATCGGCTGAAACGCCCAGTGCTTGCGATCTTCTTCGGTGATCTGTAGTGCTGCGGGATCCTTTGGTTCCGGACGCAGCGTCTTGGCCCCGCCGGCGATCCATTGCTTGACGAGTTCCTTCTCTTTGGCCGAGAGCTTCTTGGGGCCTTCGGGCATTTCATCAGCAGCAATACGCTTCCACAGCAGACTCTTCTCGACATCCTCGATGTTGATGGCAGCACCACTCTTGCCGCCCGTCTTCATCAGCGAAGGCAGTCGTAGATCGAGCTTCGCCTTGGGCTTCTCCTCTTCCCCATGACAGAGGAAGCAGTGAGCTTTGAAGATGGGGCGGATGTGCTGCTCGAAGGTAATGTCCTCGGCGCAGTATCGAAGAACTCAGCAAGAAGCTGAGGCCACAGAACAGCAGCGTTAACCAAAAGCGAACCATGCGGGCAGGTCTGGGGTGAGGAAGCTATTCCCAGTATCGACCGTAGGAGTTGGCCGAGATACGAAGGAAGTCGCCGGCTCCAGTCTACCTGCCGGAAGGGTGGGCTGCAAGCAACGAGTGGGGGGATTGTAGGGGGAAAGGAATTACCTTCTTTCCTTAATGACCTACTCGACATCCCTGCTTTGATGGATGTCGTCTGTGAACAAATATAGGTGCGAACCTATTGCAGAAGTCTTTACACATTCCATCGAAGGAATTATACTCTTATCATGGAATGGAGCGTTCTCACACACGCTGAGTTTGATCGGTGGTTGCTTTCGCAGCCGGAAGATGTGCAAGTGAGTATCGTTGCCCATGCGGAACTGCTTGTATCGTTTGGACCCAACCTGGGCCGCCCGCAGGTAGATACTGTCAAAGGTTCGAAGCACTCGAACATGAAAGAACTGCGTGTTCAACATCAAGGCGACCCATATCGAATACTGTTCGCCTTTGACCCTAAACGCCACGCCATCCTGCTCCTGGGAGGTAACAAACGAGGAGATAAGCGCTGGTACAAAACAAACCTCCCGATCGCGCGGATCGTCGCTGCGATGAACATTTACGAGCACTTAACAAGGAGAAAGGCAACTGACATGGCAAAACCACTACGCTCACTCATCAAGCAGCTTCCCAAGACGACACAAGAGAAGATTCGTGTTCGTGCCAGCGAATTGATCGCTGCTGAAACGACTTTGCGTGAGCTTCGCAAAGTGCATCATCGTTCACAACATGCCCTGGCACGCAAGCTTCGTGTCAATCAGGCTGCTGTCTCCAAAATGGAGCGACGAACGGATATGTATGTCAGCACTCTTCGCACCTACATCGAAGCAATGGGAGGACAATTGGAGATCGTCGCTACCTTTCCCAAAACCGAGCCTGTTCGGATTAGTCAGTTCGAGAAGCTGGGGTGATTCATCCAAACCGAAGTCTCACGACTTCGGCTACCATTATTGTTCTCATTTATTGTGCCGAGTTGCCTGTTGCGTGCATTGAGTTGGTGGATGACAATATCCTCAGCCCGAGGCGACTGGCATGAACCGTGTGTTGCAGTATCTTCAGCGTGGAACGAATCAAAGTCTGTCTGGCGATGCGCCGACAGATCAAGAGCTTTTGGAACGGTTTCTCCAGACCCACGATCAGGATGCCTTTGCTGATCTGGTTCGTCGGCATGAGTTGTCGGTGCTGAAAGCCTGCCGACAGGTGTTACGCTCAGCGGTCGATGTCGATGATGCTTTTCAGGCGACGTTCCTGGTGTTAATCCGGCGGGCTCGGCAGGTGCGCTGGCAGCCATCGCTACGAAGCTGGCTGGTGGCGGTGGCTCATCGGATTGCGGTACGGTTGGCGATGACCCAAAAACGCATAGCCTCCGCTCTGAATTCACACGACTTCAGCTATGATGCTGCTTCGCCTTTGACAGAGGTTTCCTGGCAGGAAGCCTGTGCGGTGTTGCACGAAGAGCTGAACCAGATGCGCGATCAGTTTCGTCTGCCGCTGCTGCTCTGTTACCTGCAAGGGTACAGTCGAGACGAAGCTGCTGCTCAACTGGGCTGGTCGCTGGGGTCGGTCAAAGCGGGGCTGGAACGGGGCAGACAGCAACTCAAAGCAAGACTGGAACGGCGAGGGGTGACCCTCTCCGCAGGGTTGTTCACGATGCTGGCGTCATCGCAAAGTACCGAAGCGGGAGCTTTGTCCCCTGTCGCTGCCGCGTTGGCATTGCTCACAGGCAATGTGCCGACCAAGGTTGCAGCGTTGAGTCGTGGCACAAGCTTGGCAGGAAACCTCCTGGCTTCACGCCTGGCGCTCGTGGCCTTGATCCTGCTGATCGGTACCGCGGCGGGAGTGACGTTGACCTGGGCAAAGTGCGCACAGGATTCGACCCTATCACCGAAAATCACTTCCATTGTCGCTCCGAATACTGCGTCTGCAGTAGATCAGCCCGATGCCATCACTGTCACCGGCGTCGTGTTGAATCCCGCTGGTGAACCTGTTTCAGGGGCTACTCTCACGGTGGTGAAGCCGCCTGCAAGAATCTCCAGAAGCAGCGTAAAGCCTCAACCCGCTGAGTCTGGCACCACGACAGATGCCCAGGGGCGGTTTCAACTCACTGTCAATCAACCCCTGTTTCATCTCGTCGCACAAAAGCAGGGATATGGGCTCGACTTCGTCCTCGTCTCAGCCGAGAAGGCCAAACAACCTGTGAAGCTTCAATTGGGTATTGAGATGCCGATCCAGGGCACGATACTCGATGAACACCAGAAACCTGTGGAAGGGGCGAAACTGGGGATCACCAATATCCGTCGGTTCCAGCCCTCGGTGCTTGAAGACGCACTGGAGCAAGTACTGCTGAAAGGGGATTCATATATCCCCTACTCGATTGAGGTAGATTACCTTTCGATAGGATTCGGATCGCTGGTCACCGCCACCAGCGATGCGCAAGGGCGATTCATTCTGCACGGCTTACCGGTGGGATCACTGTCGCAGTTCCAGTATGCCGAGGCAGGACTGGTATCGAAAGCTACGACTATTGCTCTTCTTCCCGGCTTCGACGCCAAAGGAACAACACGCCATGGTCTGACTGCATTAAAGCTGGAAGAAGCACTTCTCAAGCGCCATGCGCAACCAGAAACCGAAACGATCGAGCAAACTCGACAGCGCTACAATCAGCGGGCTAATAGTCGTGAGTTTGAAGGAGCTTCACTGAAGCTAGGCATGCAAAAGGGTGTATCCATCGAAGGCACCGTGAGGAACCTCAAGGGTGAACCCGTCGCAGGAATGACCGTTTTTACCGGCTCGCACCTCGGTTCTGCAACCACCGATCAGCAAGGCCATTACCGTTTGGACTCTGTCGCGCCTGCTCCGGATTATACCGTTCAAGCTCAATCCCATGGAAAATACCTCGTCGCACAGTCCTCCGCCTTCCATCGTGAATCCGGACCCATTCGCATCGATCTCCAGGTAAGGCCGGGCGCGATCCTGCGAGGCAAGGTCATCGACGGCAAGACGGGCAAAGGTGTTCGTTCCTTCGTTCAGGTGAAACCAACGCCCGGCAACCCGTTGCTCAACAAGCCTAACGTCCTGCTCGAATCCTCCACCTCGACGGAAGCCGATGGCACTTTCCACCTCATTGCTCCCCCGGGTGATGTGATTGTCACTGCCAGTCCCGATGCCGGTTTAAAAAGAACTGAACCAATGCCTTATCTCCTAGCCCGTATGCTGCCCAGTCATCAGGGGCTTTTGCAACAGCATGGGGAAGGTAACGATGTCTCGTTTCAGGGCAGCACCAAGGTGTACCAACTGAACTATGCCTATCAATTGCTGGAACTGCCCACTGAAGGCGAAACGACTGTCGAACTCACTATTGCTCGCGGGCCGGAACGTACACTGCATCTGATTGATCCCCAGGGCAAGCCGATTGAGTCCGCCATCATTGCCGGGCTGGATCAGAACATGCAGGCGTTCACCGTCAAAGGCGGAACCCACCAGATCGTCGGACTCTCCGCAACAGAACGAACCAGGCACTTATTCATCATGGATGGGGAGCGCAAGCTGGGAGCGTTTTTCACCGTGCCCAAGAATGGTACGGAGCCTTTGACGGTGCAACTTGAACCGTTAGCAAGTTTCTCCTCGCGCCTGGTCGATAGCCAGAACCAGCCACGGGCTTTGTATGCAATCGGTATACGCCCTGAACTCAACACTGATCGTTCTCAAGCTTCAGTGATGTTGCGGCAAATACAAGAGCTGTCCCAACTGAAAGACTTCTTCCCTACGATCAACACGGATCAAGACGGACGCTTCACTCTCAATAACATCATCCCCAATATGAACTTTCGCATCTACTCGATTCATCCTAACGGCGTTGCTATACCGGCAGATTCCTTGTCGAAAACCATTCAACTCAAACCCGGTGAGAAGCGGAAAGAGGGTGAATTGAAGACGCCCGTGAATCGGCCCCGTCCAGGTACCGGACGATGATTGAAGTGACTCTTCTATTCAAGGAGATTAAGTCCCAGCCCGAAGTTTCACGACCTCAGCTACCCCCTCCAGTGCCACCTTCACCTCCGCCGAGTTCGCCAGCAACTTCCCCAGCGGTTCATGCACCGCTGGCTCGGCGGTCAACTGCTTCGCTCGTTCCCACAACGCTTCCACCGCCTCGGCACTGACCGGCTCCTTCGATTCTTCGGTCTCATCGATGTTCACGACCAGCTTCGTGTAGGGCTGCAGCCAGGTGAAGCGTTCGTTGTGGATGAGCAATTGCAGGTAGTCGCCGTTGTTCTTGATGGGGCCATGCTCGATTTCGTAGCTGAGTCGCTCGGCGTCGAGGAGGGTTTTGTGGAGACGTAGGAGCGCGGCTCGGAGTTCGAGGAGGGAGGCACGCCAGTCTTCGGGGGGTGGGGTCATGGTGGAGAAAATACCTGCATGAAGGATAGAAGAACCCCTCACCCCCATCCCCTCTCCCCGGGAGGGAGAGGGGAGAAATACTATTCGTACCTGAGGGCCTCGATGGGATCGAGGCTGGAGGCTTTGACGGCGGGGTAGTAGCCGAAGAAGACGCCTACGCTGGCAGCGACACCGAAGGCGACGGCGGGATAGACCGGGGACAATCGCAGCGGCCAATCGAGCAGTTGGGTGATGCCGAAGGCGAAGCTCAATCCTAAGAGCACGCCGATCAGGCCGCCGCCCAGAGAAAGCACGACCGATTCAATCAGGAACTGATTGCGGACATCGCTCGGCGTGGCACCCACTGCCATGCGGATACCAATCTCGCGGGTTCGCTCCGTCACCGAGACGAGCATGATGTTCATGATGCCGATGCCACCCACGACCAGTGAGATGCTGGCGATCACGATGACGAGGATGTTCAATGTGTTGGTCAGCAGGATGCCGATGGAGGCCATCTCTTCAACGCTGGTGACGTCGAAGTCGTTGGGCATGCCGGAGCGGAGGTGACGGCGTTCGCGCAGAATCTTGACGATCCGTTCCTGGGCCGGGGTGATGTCTTCGTTGGTACGGGCGGTGCACGTGATCAGTGACACCCGTGGCTCGCGACCCAGCCGCTGCTGAATGGTGCTGATGGGAAGGAAGACCTGATCATCCTGATCCTGACCGATGGGGGTTTTGCCTTTCGGAACGAGAATGCCCACCACTTCGATCGACTGGCCATAGACCTTCACCCGCTGGCCGATCATGTCGGCAGGGCGGCGGCCGGGGAAGAGCTTCTTCGAGAGCGATTCGCCGATCACACACACGGCAGCGGCGCCGCGGTTATCAGCATGGCCGAACAACCGACCGGCGCTGACCTGCCATTTGCGAATGGGAAACATGTCGGGCCAGATGCCGGAGATGGTGGTGACAAACGTGCCCGCGGCAGTAGTAACCTGATCCTGCGTTGCTTGCGATTCAGCGTTGCCGACCAGCATTTTCTTGAGCTGCGAATCGCTGCGGATGGCAGCAGCATCTTCGCTGGTGATGGGTGCGCTGTAGACCGTGGCCCCGGTGTTCGTTTTGCCCCCGGGGCGAACGATGATGATGTTCTTCCCCACGCTCTCGAGCCGATCATCCAACTTCTCTTTGGCCCCGTTGCCGGCAGCGACCATAGCAATGACCGCCGAGATACCGATGACGATACCCAGACTGGTCAGCACGGAACGGCCCTTGTTCACGAACAAGGCAGCCAGAGCTACTCGCAAGGCCGAGAAGAATCCCATCGATTAGTTTCCTCCAGACTTGCCAGACTTGGCTGGCACTGAATAGGCAGTGGCTCTTTGCCGACGTATTGAGCGATGAACCTCTGTGCAAAGTAGAGGCCGATCATCAGTGCCAGCGCCATCCAGACCACCATGCCCGGCATGGTGCGTGGCTTACTTTCCTTTTCGAACTCGGCCCCTTCGTTACGCTGGTCAGGTTCGGGGTGCTCCGGGTAGAGAGGAAGTCGGTCGTTGTTCATATGCGTCCTCCTCTCTTCAAGCTGAAGCAGCGTGAGGTGGTTGGGCAGCCGGGAGCGGCAACGTGCCGGCATGCCGTCCGTTGTTATGGAGTTGACTATCCTGAACGGCGTTGATAGCCGCAAGGGAATCACGAGCATCGATCGGACGTTCGTTGAAGTAGTCGTCGGCGATCAAACCATCACGAACGATAATGACACGCTTGGCGTGGTTGGCGATATCAGGTTCGTGGGTGACGATGATGATCGTCTGGCCTAGATCACGGTTGAGTCGCTGGAACTCGGAAAGGATTTCGACCGAGGTCTTGCTGTCGAGGTTACCAGTCGGCTCATCAGCGAGCAGCAGTTGAGGGCTGTTCACGAGGGCACGGGCGATGGCGACACGCTGCTGCTGGCCGCCCGAAAGCTGGTTGGGCTGATGCATCGCTCGACTACCCAACCCGACCAGTTCGAGTTTCGCCATCGCCTTGCGACGACGTTCACCAGCCGACATGCCTGCATACAGCAACGGCAGCTCGACGTTTTCGACGGCTGTGTATCGCTTGAGCAGGTTGAAACCCTGGAAGACGAAACCGAGCTTCTCATTGCGGAGCTTGGCGAGTTGGAACTTGCTGAACTTGCCGATGTCCTGGCCATCGAAGCGGTAGAGGCCCGTGGTGGGGCGGTCCAGGCAGCCCAGGATGTTCATCAGCGTCGATTTGCCCGAACCGCTGGTGCCCATGATGGCCATGAACTCGCCAGGGACAATGTCGAAGCTCACTCCGCGCAGAGCCTCGACCTTCACCTCTCCGGTGTCGTAGACCTTGCGAACATTCTGGATTTGGATGATGGCTGACATGCGGGGAGGTTTCTGAGTGAAGCGTGATCTTGTGTTGAGAAGCAAGGGTTGGGGCTGCCGTTAGCCTGGCATTTTGATAGGCCCGCCACCAAAGAGGCCGCCCTTTTCGGGCTTCTTGGGGGCATCGGTGACTGCTGCTTTGCCGAGAATATCTTCAGGCTTGCCGCCCAGGACTTCTTTGATGTGGGTACGGCCCTCTTCACTGGCCCCCGCTTTGACATACTTGGGGTAGTACTTGCCGTCGCTCCAGAACCAGATGGCGCTCCAGCCTTCTTCTTCATTTTTGCGAAGTTCCTTTTGCTGAACCTCGTTGAGTCCTTCGGGAGTGAAGGAAAGGGCCGGCGAAGGTACTGTAACGATGTCGTTGAAGTTTTCGACGATGATCTGGAGATCGGAGGCAACAAACCCTACTTTGAGCGGATGTGTCTTGCTGATGTTCTCGTTAATAGGATCAACTTCGATGGTGACGGTGTAATTGGCGGGCCCGCTTGTGCTGCCACCACCCAGTGCCGCTGCCTGTAGAGCTTCCAAGCCGCCGAGACTGGGTCGTGCCGGTGTACTGGGGAGGGCGGCGATATCGATGACTTTGCCCGTAAACTTGATCTTCTCGACAGAATAAGCCTCGACCGCAAAGCGCACCTGAGCGTTCTTATCCTGATTGAGTTTCTGCTGTAGCTTGCCGATGTCCTGCTCACTGATCTGAGCTTTCACTTCCCATTGATTAGGGTTCTTGGCGATAGTTACCAGAGCACCCACCTGTGGGGCGATGAGTTGGCCTTCTTTGAGATAGTTGCTGACGTTCAGAATGACGCCATCAGTTGGAGCAGTGATGTTCATTTGTTCGAGGAGCCGCTTTTTGACCAGCACCATAGTCTCTGCTCGTTTCTTGTTGGCGAGCGCGGTCTTGTACGATGCATTGGCTTCGCTGAGATAAGCATCCGCTCCTTTGGAAGCAGCTTCTACTTTCCTCAACTCCGCTTCCGCTTCTTTGACCAGCCCAGAAGCAGCAGAGCCCTCTTTTTCACGCTGCCGACCTGTCACGAGCTTGGTGCGGGCAAAGTTTAACTCTTCATTAACCGATTCGATTTTGGCCTGAGCTGTGATCTGCATTGCCCGGGCTCGTTCAATATCGGCATCAGCTGTAGTGACGGACGCCTCGGCTGAGCTGAGTTCCGCCTGGGCCTGGGTATCATCGAGACGGAAGAGGACAGCATCTTTCTTGACCGTATTGCCTACGATGATGCCATCGCTTAGCTTCACGATTTTGCCAGGGGCCTCAGCCAACACGTAATAGAGGCCGCCTTTGAGTTCGAGCTTGCCGCTACCGGTGATTTTGTCTTCGATGGTGCTTTTCTTGATCAAATCGACTTTGGGTTCGTCAATCGATACAGGATACTTGCTGTTGTGCCAGTAGAAGTACCCGACGATTCCACCAGCCAGAACAACAACGGCAAGGAGGAGGCTTTTCACGGTGACGATCCTCGTCAGGAAACTGGGGTCAAAGACTGACTGGCTGGGCCAGAGGCAAGTTGAACTGAGAATGGGGTCGATTCAGGAGACAACCCCTGCATTGAATGCTGAAGAGGCCCCAGCAAACAAATGACATTCTAGAGAATCTTACACCCTATCTCTAGAAGCAACGCAGCTTTAGGGCTGATTTTTCGAGGGATGTCTACGAAAAGTGACGTCCGGGCTGTTGAGGTAAGATGGGGGAGATGGTTGGGCCGAGGGGTGTTGTCTAGGCTATCGCCTTCCGGGCATCCTTCGTCCTCAAAAACAGGGTTCTGGGTTCAAAGGGTGATAGCACGAAGCCATACCTCTGATAGAAAGCGACTGCCTCCTCTGAAATAGCATGCACTAGCAGGCTGCATACTCCTGTTATGTCCGACACCTGAATGGTACGCCTGATGGCATCCTTGAGTAAAGCCTTCCCCAAGCCGAATCCCTGGAACCGTTGATCGACAGCCAGGCGGGCTAAGACCACCAGAGGCAACGGATCGGGCATGTTCCGTTTGAGCTGGCGGGATACCACGGGATGAAGCACCGAGCCAGTAGCAAGTGCATAGTAGCCTATGACAGAGTTGTTATCGAGCGTGACATACGTTCTGGAAGCATTCAGCGCTTCGTTCTTCAGTGCATGCACATTCAGCCAGCGATCCAACAGTGCATTGCCACTATCGAACGACGCGGTCAAATGCCCAGACTCAATCTTGGCAGGGAAAGTCCACGACATTACTTATCCCACGGTGACTTGCCGGCAAGCAGTTTCTTTAACGAAGGGATGACCCTGGCTGGCGCATCGAGTGCATCGGTAAACGCTTTCCATTGTGCTGGTGTCGTCTGGAACAGTGTTTGATCGAGAAGAGCCTCCTGGGCTGTTTTGGTCGCCGCATCGAGGAGGAATTCTGATCGATTCTTACCTGTGACTTCGGCAGCTTGATCAATCAACATCCGTTGCGATTCTTTCATGCGCAGGTTCACGACGACGCTTCGAGTTTTTTTCTGGGCTTTGGTCGCTCGCATTTCCTATTCCTTTTATGTATGTACAAAGTATACACATGCCTCATGCTGCAAGTCAATCTGATCTCCGCACTCCGCGCCTGCTCCTTCGTCGCTGGCGGCTCGAAGATCGTGTACCGTTCGCCCAGATCAACGCCAACCCACGGGTGATGGAGTATTTTCCTTCAACTCTCTCCCGGGAAGAAAGCGATGACCGGGTAGACCGCATCGAAGCCCACTTCGCCAAACATGGCTACGGCTTCTGGGCGGTGGAACTAGTAGGTGTGGCTCCGTTCGTGGGATTCGTCGGGCTGGCGGTGCCAAGGATTGAAGCGCACTTCACCCCGTGCGTCGAGATCGGCTGGCGGTTAGCGCCCAGTATTGGGGGCAGGGTATCGCCGTCGAAGCTGCCCAGGCTTCGCTGAGGTATGGTTTTGACAAACTGCATCTCCAGGAAATCGTCGCCTTCACAGCTGCCACCAATAGGAAGTTGCGCCGGGTCATGGAGAAGTTGAACATGACGTATGATCCCCAAGATGACTTTGATCATCCTTCGCTGATTGAAGGGCATCCCCTGCGAAAGCATGTGCTGTATCGGGTAGGGCACGCTGTGCGTGCCTCACGGTGACTACGTGGTGTCACAAAGTCTTTCTGCTGCTGTGAATGGTTCAATCGTGTGGAGCGGCGTGCACAGCGTGCCCTACTTCGTTTCATAACTCTTACCACGAAGCTCGGGATTAAACAGACGTGTGCCCCGGTCTTTAGGAGTGCCAGTTATTTCCAGAACATCGCCTTGATCATCGACGCGATTGTCCCCGACTGAATAGATAACAACGCCATCGGGCAGTTGTCGATACAGCAACGGTTGCCCGGAGAATGGATCGAGCGGAACCACAGGGAGATACTGTGGCACCAGCACATCAAGTGAGGCGGGCCATTTTCCTTGTGCCAGACGATAGCGCTCACAAGCCAGAGCGGCACGAAGGGAAACTACTAATGCCTGGTATCTGATATGCACCGAGACTAGTTTCTCGCTGAAGTCCAGACTGTTCTTGAGCAGAACATTATTGGAGTTGAGCTTTTGCTGCTGTAGATAGGGCAACAATTGGCTGGGCTTCGTAGCGTTTAGTGCCAGTGCCTGATTCGTTATTTCAAGCAGTTCAGCTTGGGTGGTGGTCAAGCTGCCAAGAACAAACTCAAATCTGATGCGGTCTATCCAGTATTGAACATACTCCTTCCATGTTCCATTTGAGTCTGGTGGGTTAGTGTAAACCTTGATGAAGTCGCTTCGTTTTTGAGAGTCTGTCTTTGCACTTTCCCATTCATCGAAGAAGTTGGCACGGCAACACTTCAGAACCTGGTCCACTGTAGCGGCTGTCTGTTGATTCAATATCGATTGCAGACGCTTGAGTTGTGGTTCGGTCAGTGAACTTAATGCCAAGGCCTTATTCACGTTGGTTAAGCCTAAGTGGCGTAGAGGGGAGGCGACAAGCAAGTCTAACACTCCAGGACGCTGCTCCAGTAAACGAGCATTATTCATGGCCATTTGAAAGGCTGTGATGACATGATCCCCGTCTCCAGTGAGGGCAGCATATATCGACTCATCGTAAATCTTGTTGGCGACCACCCGGGCGTCTTGGAAGTGATTGAGTGTTTTCCTCTTATCTTCAGGTAAGCGGTAACCCTCCGGTTCTTGTGCCAATTCCAGGAGTGCTTGTCTCATGGGAAGGACATTAACATCGGTTATCCGTTCCTTGAGAATCTTGAAGTATTCATCAGGAAAACGAACATTGTAGTCCCGGCCTTCTGGGTGATAATCGAGAGCGCCTGCGCGGGTAGTAATATCATCCCCAGCCCAACCACGGTACCCAGGAGGAACCGCAGCCACGCATCTGAGAAACAATGGCGAGATGAGAAGCTTGTGGTATTCGGCTTCAAGGTCGCTCAGCTTCCAAAGGGGATCAGTTTTCTCGATCTCTGAGATGAGCGCTCGAAGACGTGCCTCTGCCTGTGCTTGCCGTATGGTGCTGTAGCAGTAGAAGCCGACGATCAGAAGCAGGGCAACCAGGCAAAGGATTTGCCAGGGACGCCAACGGCGACGTTTCACTATTGGCTGGGGATTCTGATTGCTCATGTTTCTTCTCAGTAGGGCATGCTATGCATGCCTCACAGTGACCATGTCGTGTCACTAAGTCTATTTGCCCCTGTGAATGGTGCTATTTTGTTGAGCGGCACGCACAGCGTGCCCTACGAGCCCACCAGTTCCTGCCACAACCGCTTGTAGTACTTGAGCAGTAGTGTTCCATTCACCGGATCAAGCTTCTCTGGTATCTCGATCAACGTCACCCGGTCGTACTTCATCTCCTTGAAGCAGGTGAAGAGTTCTCGGTAGGGATAGCTGCCATAGATCGAGTTGATGTGGCACGATTTGATCCAGGGTTTGAGCAGTTCAAAGTAGGTGCGCACCGAGCCGTCCTTGATATCTTCCTTATTCGAGTTCCAGGTGACGCCGACATTGGGGAGGTTGGCTGTCTCCATCATGGTTTTCATGCGTGGTGGGTGGTTGCTGCCGCTGCCATGCACTTCGACCCAGACTTCGAGACCTAGGTTGGCAGCTTCTTTACCGCAAGGGATGAGTGACTCGCCGATCTGTCTGAGGATTTTCTCTTCGGGCACATTCTTGGGAATGCCGTTAGGCCGCACCTTCACGCCTCGCCCACCCAGATCATGGGATAGTTCCAGGAACGCTTTGCACGTCTCGATGTTCTTCTGCACCACGCTCTGATCAGGGCTATGGAACTCACACACGGTTCCCAGGCCCCAGAGGGTTATGCCAGCATCAGCGAAGCGGTGCTTCACTTCACGGCGCTGATCGGGAGTAAGGCTCGGTTCTACCCCGTGCTTATGAGTGGTACGCAGTTCCACAGCAGCCAGGCCTGTCTCTTTGCAGACCTTCAGGATCGTGGGCACGTCCCACTCAGCACCTATGTTGTAGGTCACCATGCCCAGTTTGAACGATGCCGCATGATGCGATACAACTGGTGCTGCATGAGCGATGGTTGGCAGAGCCGCTAACCCTCCCGCGCTGGCTGCTAGAAATTGGCGACGATGATGCGTAGGATGATTCATGTTCGTATCCCCTGGTCAAACGAGTGTAACCAATCAGCAGAGGGATGCACGGAAAATCGATGTCGATGAGCAGTTCCTATCTCCGTCGATAAGCTGGCGATGAAATGGTTAGTAGCTTGTCAATAATAGCGTCGTTATCACTGTGTTTAATTCGTGTGTGCCTTTGACTTTTTCCTCCCTGTTCACAAACAAGGTGATGTAGACACTTCGTGCAGCAGTTCGACCACACGTTATTGACACGCTATGCACGAACGGCTTCATGTCGTAAGTCTTGATCCACTAGTTGATTTCGTTTAGCCAGGATGACTTATGCACAAGAAACCGCGGCACTACTATCTCTGCTACTGTTCTTTCTCTATTTCATAAAAGAGAATACAGAGTAAGGGCTGGAGGGTAGGTTCAGGCCATCTTCAAAAAGCGAAGGAAGTCGACGTTTCTTTTCTCGCCCTTGACCGGTAAACCTGCTATCTTCCACAACAGACACGCATCAAGAGGCACATCGCATGAAAGCGGTCTTTGACCGGGAAGCCCTGTCGCAAGCGTTCCAGCTCACCAGCAGCGTGGTGCCTGCCCGCACCCCCAAGGTCATCCTGCAGAACGTCAAACTGAGCGTGACCAAGAAACACGCTGTGCTCAAGGCCACCGATCTTGAATCGGTCGGCATCAGCATGGAAGTGCGTGGTGTGCAGGTCGAGGAACCTGGCGACTTGCTCCTTCCCACCGGTCGTGTCAATTCGATTCTGCGTGAGTGCAGCGACCAGGAACTGAAGATCGAAGGCGACGAGGACGGCACCACCATCCGTGGCCAGTTCAGTGAGTTCGAACTACCCGGCGAAGATCCAGAACAGTACCCCACTGTGCCTGGCTTCGATGGCGACAAGTATCATAGCATCCCCAGCGGCCAGCTTAAGAAGATGATCCACCGCACCATCTTCGCTGCCGCCACCGAATCGGCCCGCTATGCTCTCACCGGCGTGATGTGGGAACTGAACGGCGACAAGGTTCGGCTGGTCGCCACCGATGGCAAGCGCATGGCTGTCGTCGATGGCAAGGGCAAGGCACATGGCGGCCATGAAACGGGGAGCCAGACCCCAGTAGTGCCGACCAAGGTGATGCAGCTACTGGAAAAGAATCTCACCGACACCGAGGACGAGGTGCTAGTTCGCATCAGCACCAACGATGCCCTGTTCAAGTTCGGTAAATCGGAAATCTATGGCCGTCTCGTCGAAGGGCGTTACCCCACCTATCGGGAAGTATTCCCGAAGAAGACCGCTGTCAAGATTCCCCTGATGGTTGGCCCACTGAGTTCCGTCGTCCGTCAGGCTGCGATCTTAACCGATGAGGATACCCGTGGCGTCGACTTCACTTTCGCCAAGGGCACTCTTACCTTGCAGGCCAAGGTGGCCGAGAAGGGCCGGGCGAAGATCCAGTTGCCGGTGGCGTACGACGGCAAATCGATGACGACGACGTTCGACCCGAAGCTGGTGTTGGATATGTTGCGGGTCCTGGAAGCGGACACAGAGATTACGCTGGAGTTGGTTGAGAACAACACTGTGGCGCTCTTTACTGCTCCGGGGGATTACAGCTACATCGTGGTGCCTCTCACACGTGGGGAAACCCGATAGTGATCGTTCATGTCCACCTTCGTCCCCTTCCCTGAAGAACGTGGCGTCGAGCCTTTGAAGGAAGTGCTCTCCCGGGTGATGATTGCTCGGGGTTGGGGGAAAGTCAGCGCCCAGGCCCGTCTCGAAGCGGCATGGAAGGCAGCAGTTGGCCCCGACTGGGCAACCATCACCCAGGCTCTTGCTCTTAAACGTGGCGTGCTCGAAGTACGTGTCAACGACGCCCTGACACATCAGCATCTGATCATGATCAAGTCGCAACTGGTGAAGTCGCTGCAGGAACGACTCGGCCCGCAACTCAAAGACATCAAGATGCGGGTGGGGTAAACCTGCATCCATACTCCAGGACAAATCGAATAACCCTCGTTCAGAATCTGAGGGTGCTCAACATGTTCCGTTTGTTCTTCGCCTCCTGCTTGCTGTTGAACTCGTACCACCCTGTTATTGCGGGCGATCCCGATACCTGGCCCCAGTGGCGTGGTCCCACTCGTGATGGTGTCGTAGCCAGCAGTTTTACGTGGCCTGACAAAATTCAGGGTGATGCACTGACTCAGATCTGGCGGGTTGAGCTGGGCCCCAGTTACTCCGGGCCGATCGTCACTGCCGACAAGGTCTATGTCACCGAGACGCTGAACAAGAAGACTGAAACCGTCCGTGCGTTTGACCGCAAGACAGGCAAGCAGCTCTGGGTTCGTGAATGGGAAGGCGCGATGGCCGTCCCCTTCTTCGCCAAAGCCAACGGCGACTGGATTCGCAGCACCCCGGCCTTCGACGGCCAATCCCTGTATGTCGCCGGCATGTGCGATGTGCTCGTGTGTCTCGATGCGAATACCGGCAGTGAGCGGTGGCGGATCGACTTCGTCAAAGAGACAGGCAGCAAGAAGCCTGACTTCGGGTTTGTCTGCTCGCCCCTGGTAGTGGGTGACCATGTCTATGTGCAGGCTGGCGGGGCGTTCATGAAAGTCGATAAGACCAATGGCAAGATCGTGTGGAAAGCTCTTGATGATGGCGGTGGCATGTATGGCTCCGCCTTCTCTTCTCCCGTGATGACGAAGCTGCATGGCAAAGAGCAGCTCATCGTGCAGACACGCACCAAACTTGCCGCCGTTGAGCCGACCGATGGCAAGGTGCTCTGGCAGGAAGAAGTGCCTGCCTTCCGGGGAATGAACATTCTCACCCCCACCATAGTCGGCGATGCCATCTTCACCAGCAGCCATTCGGGCGGCACCTTCCTCTACTCAGTCAAAGAAGATAACGCTGGCGTGGCACAGAGTTGGAAGCAATGTTTCGATGGCTACATGTCCTCGCCCATCGTTCTGGATGGCTACGCCTATCTTCACTTGAAAAACCAGCGCTTCACCTGTGTCGATGTGAAGACGGGTCAATCGAAGTGGACGACCCCGAAGACGTTCGGCAAGTACTGGAGCATGGCGGTACAGAAGGAAAAGATTCTCGCCCTCGATGAGAACGGCGAGTTGCTGTTGATCCATGCCACCCCGGAGAAGTTCGATCTCCTCGACCGCCGCAAGATCAGCACCAACGAAGCCTGGGCCCACATTGCTGTGGTGGGTGACGAGGTCTTTGTCCGTGATCTTCAGGGCTTAAGTGTCTATCGCTGGAAAAAGTAAGTCACAGGTAGCCGAAGTCGTGAGACTTCGGTCTGGGTGCTTCGCTATCGCTCTGAACTCTCACGAGTTCAGCTACTTCACTGCCGGATACTTGCCACTCGCATGCTCCTCCGCCGTCTTGAGATAGTGGCGGTTCAACTGTCGGATCATCTCAACTTCTCCATCGGTTACCTGGCGGACAATCTTGCCGGGGACGCCCATGACCAGCGAACGGGGCGGAATGACGACCCCTTCGGGAATAAGAGCGCGGGCCGCGATAATGCACTCTTCGCCGATAACGCAGCGCCCCAGCAGCGTAGCCCCCATGCCGATCAGCGTATCGCGTCCCACTTTACTGCCATGGATGATGGCTGAGTGACCCACCACGACGCCTTCCTCCAGCACGTTGGGAAAGCCCGGATCGCAGTGGATCATCGTCAGGTCTTGAATGTTGACGTTCATGCCGAGCGTGATCTGATCCACATCGCCGCGGATCACGCAGCCATACCAGATGTTGACCCCGGCAGCGAGGGAAACATTGCCGACGATGGTAGCGTTGGCGGCCTGGTAGTGATCACGGATGCGGAGCATGGGAATCTCAATTAAGGAGTCGAGGTTGAGGACAGAACATCTGCCGGAGTGAGTACGGTGATTCCTGCAAAGCTTTGAAAGTCCTGTGGATTGAGAGTGAGTATGTGGGTGATTTGATGTAGTTGCATAGCGGCTACCAGGCGTGTGTCGTGGGCTCGTTTCCCGGTGACAGCATAAATTCTGACCAGGTTCAACCATTGACCAAATAAAGACGGTGGATCTTCAAGCAGTGCGAACACTTGTTGGAACTTGGCGATCTCTTGTTCTGTTTCGTGCACAGTCAATGCAAGTCCATTCGCTTGGAGTGGTCTCGTGGCAACCACCCAGAATTCGTAGTAGACTTGTGGAGATATTACTAATTCCTCACCACGTTGAATGAGTGTAGAGATAACTTGTTGAACGACCGAGTGCATTGAATGCGAAGTCTGTATTGAACGCAAGAGTATGTTCGCATCCACAAAGACTTTCATTCCCCATCCTCTGCGTAAATACTTTCACGGGAATCATCCGCCTCATAGGGCAGTGGGCGAGGGTGGCTGGTCAAGGCTATCCAGGCTTGAAGTCGCTGCTCCTTGGTGGGCAATGGGGTGTTGTTGACAGTGATGGGCGGTGTACAGACCTTAACTTCATCAGCCGGTGGGTTGTCTCGCTCTAGGAGTTCCAAAGCGTAATGCTCTAAGCTGACACCCCGGCGTGTGGCGTTAGCCTTCAGAGCCCGTTCTGTTTCGGGAGGCAGCGATAAAGTAACTGTCATGGTCAGAGACCTCGAAGTTTTCCTGCACCTTATTCTACCACACCCCCACGAATCCTGCCAAGCCTTGCCAGTCCGCCTTGCGAAACTCCCGCCAATCGCCACAATACCAACATCTCTCCGGGAGCCGGTATTATGCTCGATAGTGTTCTCCACGCCATTGGCCGCACGCCACTTATTCGACTGAACAAGATCACCGAGGGGCTCAAGACGCCCATCTACGTAAAGATGGAAGCGATGAACCCGGGTGGATCGGTAAAAGACCGTGTCGGTCTGGCGATGATCACCGACGCCGAGCGTAAAGGGCACCTGAAACCCGGCGGCACCATCATCGAAGCGACGGCTGGCAACACCGGCGTCGGCCTGGCAATGGCCGCGGCGGTCAAAGGCTATCGCTGCATCTTTGTCCTGCCCGACAAGATGGCCCAGGAGAAGATCAGCCTGCTCAAGGCATACGGTGCCGAGATCGTCATCACCGCCACCAATGTCGCCCCCAATACCCCGGAGAGTTATTCTGGTGTAGCTGATCGTCTGACCAGAGAGATTCCCGGTGCCTGGCGGCCCAACCAGTTCGCCAACCTCGCCAACCCTGAAATACATTACCGCACCACCGGCCCCGAGATATGGCAGCAGACCGATGGCAAAGTCACCGTCCTCGTCGCTGGTGTCGGTACCGGCGGCACCCTCTCCGGCGCGGGCCGCTACCTGAAAGAGCAAAACCCCGATGTCAAACTCATCGGCGCTGATCCCGATGGTTCCATTCTCTCCGGCAGCATGCCCAAAAGTTGGAAGGTTGAAGGCATCGGTGAAGACTTTGTGCCTCGAACCCTCGATAGTCAAATTGTCGATGAGTGGGTACGCATTACCGATGCGGAAAGTTTCTACGCCTCCCGCACGATGGCCCGCAAGGAAGGGCTGCTCCTGGGCGGTTCCGCAGGAACTAACGTCGCTGCCGCTATCCAGTACGCCCGCCGACTGGGGCCGAATGACCTCATCGTCGTCATTGGCTGCGATACTGGTCGTAACTACCTGAGCAAGTTCTACGACGACAACTGGATGCGTGAGACCGGGCTGCTGAAAGACGATCCGAACACCGACAACATCGGTGACATGATCAAGAAACGGGGCGTCCGTCCGTTGATCAGCATTGCCCCCGATGCCACGGTGAACGAAGCGATTGATCTCCTGCAAAAGCGAGGCATCTCCCAGATGCCGGTGCTGCAGGATGGCCTCGCTCTCGGCTCGATTCAGGAAATCACCCTCGCCCGCTTTCTTCACGAAGGCCACGACCCCAACACGTCGCTGGTCAAGGATGTGATGGCCAAGCCACTGCCGCAGATGGACTTGAACACCCACATCGACGAAGCGTTCCGCCTGTTACAAGCGGGTAACACCGGGGTTCTGGCCACTTCGCAAGGCAAGGTCGTCGACATCGTGACGAGGATTGATTTCATTCACTACTGGAACATGCGGCGGAAGGGGTAACTTCAAGCCAAATAACCAGTTAGAGCAACCCGCTGTTCATTCCTATTGCAATTTCACCATTATTGGCTATTTATTGCAATAGGGAGAACGAGCATGCGTATACCTGTAATACCACCATCTGCGCAGGCTCCATTCCCTCGCGATAACGCCAGTCTTGAAGAGGTCAGGCAGTTTATCAGGAAAAGAAGTCGGCCTGAAGTGCAGGCTTTAGCAGATGAAGCTAATGAGAAGTATCTACACTGGGATAAATTGCGATTCTATCCGATGCCGGAGGGCATCGATCCGCAAGTAGTCTGGTCGGTAATCAATGAAAAGCGATCCACGCAGTTCATCACTCTACCTTTCAAATCAGTCAAGGATGTAACCTTTCGATACTGGGTGCCTCCGCAGCACCAGGAATGGATCAGCACCATTGACCAGCAAGCGGGTGGAGTATTATTGTCGGAGTCAGCCTCCTCTATCAGCGATGATCATCAGACCACACTCTTCAACTCGTTGATGGAGGAAGCCATTGCCTCCAGCATCATTGAAGGGGCAGTCGTGACAAGAGAAATCGCCAAGGAGATGTTGCGAACGCAACGAGCGCCCCGAGACACCGCTGAGCAAATGATTCTGAACAACTACCAGACCATGTTGCACATTCGTGATTGGAAATCGGAAAAGATGACACCGGCGCTTCTGTGCGAAATGCAGAAGCTGTTGACGACAAACACACTGGAGAAGACCGATGCATCCGGTCGATTTCGACGAGCCGATGAGAAGATCACCGTGTTCGATGAATCAACCAATGAAGTCATTCATACGCCGCCACCGGCTGAAGATCTTCCGAAACAGATGAAAGAGTTGTGCGATTTCGCTAACAGCAAGACCTCCCCTTACATACATCCGGTGATCAAAGCCATCGTGTTGCATTTCATAATGGGCTATCTGCATCCCTTCTACGATGGCAACGGCCGCACTGCTCGCGCCCTCTTCTACTGGTACATGCTGAAAAGCGGCTTTTGGCTTTTTGAGTATCTTCCTATCTCAAGGCTGATTCTGAGTTCACGCATCTCGTATTATCGTTCCTATCTCTACACCGAGACAGATCACAACGATGTCACTTATTTCAATCACTATCAACTGAGTGTGATCGTTAATGCCATTCACGACTTCCATGCCTATCGTCAGACCAAAGAGAAGGAACGACAGCAGGCTCAGGAACTTCTCGAACGCTTTCCGGACCTCAATCTGCGTCAGCGATTGCTGCTACAGCACGCCATCCATCATCCCCAGACGGTCTACACGGTTCGTGGGCATGAAGGCAAATATCGCATTGCCTACAACACGGCGAAGGCAGACTTATATCAATTGGAATCGATGGGCCTGTTAACTGGCGGCAAAAAAACACCGGGGCGTGAGACGCAGTTTCGTCCGATCAAGAATCTCGTCAAGAAGTTGAAAGGATAAGCAATAGGAGAGACTTCTTATGCCCTCAACAATCCGTGAATTGATCCGCCGAGTTCAAAAAGATGGCTGAGTCCAAGTGAGGCAAACTGGCAGCCATCGTCAGTTTCATCATCCCACCAAACCAGGTACGGTGACGATCGCTGGAAAAGAATCGATGGAAGTGGCTATCAAAACTGAGCGTAGCATTCTTAGACAAGCAGGGTTACAATAAGACAGGAGGTTGTCATGAAGAAGTATCCGATACTAATCGAACCAACATCGACAGGCTTTTCGGCCTCGGTTCCCGATCTCCCCGGTTGCATAGCAGCCGCTGAAACTCGTGAAGAGACTATCCAGCTCATTCGAGAGGCTATTCCGTTTCATCTGGAAGGCATGCAATTGCGAGGCGAGCCATTACCATCCACGCCATCGATTCTGGAATATGTCGAAGTGAACTAGGGTTCAAATAATCGAACCAGAGTCAACTACGAAAGAAACCTCACTGCATTCTGAAACAACAACAGCCCATCCCCCTGCGGGGCCAACCCACGCCTGGTCCACCGTGGATGATGTGTAGGCAGAATATGTCGTTCCGGGTGGGGCATCAAACCCAGCACTCGGCCCGTTGCATCGCAGACACCGGCGACATCAAGCTCTGAACTATTCGGGTTGAACGGCGTCTCGGGCCGCTGACCGGGGCCGGGGATGTAGCGCAGCACCAGTTGTCCGGCGGCTTCCAGTTTCTGAAGCGTCTCGGCATCCTTGGTAATGAACCGCCCCTCACCGTGAGCGATCGGCACTTCCATGCTGACGTAACCCTCCAGGAACGGGCACTTGTGTTCGGGAACAATCCCCAGTGACAGCCAGCGATCCTGAAACCCCTGCGGACTGTTGTTCGTCAGTGTGGCGGGCACATGGCCTTCGCCATCAGCGGGGACGATCAACCCGGCTTTGAGCAGCGTCTGGAAACCGTTGCAGATGCCGAGGATCAACTTGCCGGCATCACGGAACTGATTCAGGGTATCGGCAAGGAAGGTCTGCAACTGCACGGCAAGAATCTTGCCCGCAGCGACATCATCACCATAGGTGAAGCCGCCGGGGATGAGCAGCAGCTGATAATCGTGGAGAAGGGCAGGGCGTTCACGGAGCCGATTGATGTGAACCCGTTCGGGCCGGGCACCAGCTTGTTCGAGGGCGAAGGCAGCTTCGTTATCGCAGTTAGCCCCGGGGGCACGCAGTATCAGAGCGCGAACGTCAGCCACATCGACCTCAGCCAGACCTAAGACGACCGCTCCGCCCGTTTCTGTAGTTCCTGGCGCAGCGTATCCCAGCGGGTCTGGATGTCGCTGGTCATGCGCATGTTATAGATGCCAGTCTGCCCGGTGGCAGGGGCAGATTGAATCATCCCGCGCAGGTTGTTGACCATCAGCTTGAGATCGCCCAGCTCAAGCTGCTCCATTTTCACGAATCGCTCAACCAGCGTCTCCCGGTTCACGCCGGCGACATTGTTGTGTGACGTGTAAGAGGAGTAAGGCTCCTGCAACAGCTTCAGCGCCTCTCGGTACGGATTCTTGGAGGCTTGGTCTTTGCCGCCGGCCGGGAAAATGCCCAGTGCCTCGCCGCCCCACTTCACCCCCGCTATGCCGAGAGCGATGAGCAGCACGAGGACGAGCAACTGCATCATCGGGTTGGGCTTCTGCTTCTTGCTTTTCATCCACAGGACGATTCCCGCAGAAATGAACAGCACGATAATCAGCAGCGCAGCCAGTTCCAGAAGCGGCATCGTGAACATGAGGGGTCTCCTGGGGGAAGCATAGCTCACAGAGGAGGAGATAGTAGCTAGAAGCTAGGAGCTAGTAGAAAAGCCGCAGGTTTTTCATCACCCGAACCCTTCGACGATGCCCTCTGTCTTGTTCTCTCCTAGCTACTATCTCCTAGCTCCTAGCTACTATGTACTCATGCAAACCAACTGGTCCATCTTTCGTGAACTGCTCCGCCTGGCGTGGCCGCTCATGCTCAGCAATCTGTTTTTCTCCATACAGATTGTCATCGACCGCACTTTCCTGAGCCGCTTCGACCCCGATGCCTCGGCTGCGGCCCTGGCCTCGTCGATGATCCTCTGGATCCCCGTCATCTTCATCCAGAACACTGGCAGCTTTGCGACCACCTTCGTTGCCCAATACTTCGGGGCCAAACAGTTCGAGCGGATCGGCCCAATCGTCTGGCAGGCGATCTACTGGAGCATCCTCGGCGGCCTGGCGATGATGTGCCTTGCTCCCTTCTCCGGCATCATCATGAAAGCGATGGGCCATAACCCCAAGATCGCCGCTCTCGAGACCGAGTTCTTCTTCTGCCTGACCTTCGCCGGCCTCCCTGTGGCGTTGACCGCAGCGGTGGACAGCTTCTTTGCCGGCCGGGGCGATACCCGCACCGTCATCTGGATCAATGCTATCGGCTGCCTCGTCAACGCCCTGCTCGATTACCTGCTGATCTTCGGCAATCATGGCTTCCCACAACTGGGCATCGTCGGGGCCGGCTGGGCGACCGTCGCCGGCTGTTCCGCTTCCGCCATCGTCGGCATGTTGCTCTTCGTTCGTCATCAGTACGATGAGCAGTTCAACACGGTGCGGGGCCGAGGTTGGAACAAGGCGCTGTTCCTGCAACTCCTCCGCTTCGGCTTCCCCAACGGCTTCCAGTCGACGTTCGATCTCATCGCCTGGACGCTCTTCACCACCATGGTCGGTTGGTTCGGCAAAGCCGAGTTGGCTGCGACGAGCAACGTCTTCGTCATCAACGCCCTTTTCTTTATCCCGATGCTCGGCATCGGTCAGGCGTCAGGGGTCTTCGTCGGTCAACGACTCGGCGAAGAACGGCCCGACCTGGCCGAACGAGGCATCTGGATCGGCATCGTCGCCACCATCGTCTTCATGACGAGCATGGGGCTGTTGACCGCCGTCTCCCCCTCGCTGATTCTGCCGATGTTCGCCAGCGACAAGGAGCCCGAACTTTGGGCCGAGGTGGCGAGCATCATGCCGTACCTGTTGTGGTACGTCGCCGCCTACGCCGCCTTCGATGGCGTCAACGTCCTCCTCGCCTTCAGCCTCCGCGGCGCCGGCGACACGAGCTTCATCTCGTGGCTCTACCTCATCGTCGGTGTCCTGGGCCTCGGCGTTCCCGTGTATTTGAGCTACCACCTGGGTTGGGGTTTCTACTGGGCCTGGAACTTCGCCGTGATCTATTTGATTGTGTTGATGGTCTTCATCTTCGCCAGATTCCTCTGGGGGCCTTGGCGAGGGATGCGGGTGATTGAACCGAAGGTGATTGAGTGACTGGTTGTCTCGGTTCCCCTCTCCCCCGGAGGGAGAGGGGTTAGGGGTGAGGGGGAAACGTGCAATCACTTCATCGCATTACCGGTCTTCAGCCCCGGAGGGGCGTCGGTCAGTAGCCAGGGGTGACCAAAGGGAACCCCTGGGGAGGAAGGAAGAGAAATGCTTCGGGCACCCTGAAGGGGTGTAAACTATAAAGTGAGTTGTAAGAATGAGTAAGCTACAACAGACAATTGAGCAACTCTATGACGTCTTTGCGGACGTTCGTAAACCTCATCACATAGATGCATGCCCCTGTTGTGCTACTAACAGCGAGATAAACACTTTACTATCTAAGAAACTGCGTGAATTGACCTCGGCAGAACTTGGCTCTTATGCATCGAACGCACTTTCCACGGTTGGAGGTGTGGATGACTATCTTTACTTCTTGCCACGTATCCTCGAGATCACAGCGACAGACATTAAATGGTGGCCTCTTCCAGAGGTTACAGCTAGGGCTGTTCATTCCTCAAAACTGCAAGCATGGCCTGTAGTGCGTCGTGAAGCACTGGAGGTCTATCTGTTTGCCTTGATCGAGACAATCATTGAAAAGGGGAAATACGACCAACTTGATTCATGGTTATGTGCGATAGGACGAATGGAGATTGAGATTCATCCCTATCTGAAGATCATTCAGAATTCAAAGGAGGCAGTGCTCGCGATCTTCAACGAGAACGCTAATAGTCTGCCCAGAAACAAATTGAGCAACGCCTTCTGGGAGTTACCCTCCCGTGCCCATGAAGACATTCTTGACTGGCTGCACAGCGTTCCGGTTATGATGATTCCGTTGGAAGCATACGGCTATATCATGCCTGAACGAAAACCATATTACAGTACGGGTTGATGGTCCTAACACCCCTTCAGGGTGCCGGAACAATTATTATTTCTCTAACCAGGGGTTCCCTTTGGTCACCCCTGGCTACTGACCGTCGCCCCTCCGGGGCTGAAGCAGCGTTTTCCCCCTTCCCCGGTGGTATCGCTCCGCTCAACCACCGGCTAACCGATGCGATCCCTCTGGGATCAAGAGCGGTTCGTTCACCAGGGATCAAATCGAACATCACCCCGAAACCATTCGCCTCCCAAACGCTTCATCATCCGGCTTCGGATAATCGCTGCGGAAGTGGACGCCTCGCGATTCCTTCCTCGCCAGCATGGCGGGGAGCATGAGTTGGGCGACGGTGAAGAGGTTTTGTAGTTCCCAGCCGGGGGGGCCGGTGAACTCGTGGCTGAGGACGTACCGGCCCCAGAACTCCATGTCGTCGATGGCGGAGATGAGCCCTTCTTCGCTGCGGACGATGCCAGCCTGGCGGCCCATCAGGCTTTGCAGCGAGTTCTTCAAGTCAGCCAGGTTGAGTTCGGTCACGTCGGGGGTGAAGTCGAAATGAATCGACTGAGCCTGTAGCGTGGCGGGCTGCTTCTCCAGTTCAGCAGTGACCCCGGCGGCGCACCAGGCACCGTAGACCAGGCCTTCTAGCAGACTGTTACTGGCGAGGCGATTCGCTCCGTGCAGGCCGCTGCTGGTCACTTCGCCGGCGGCCCACAGACCGGGGATCGACGTTCGGCCCGAAAGATCGACCTGCACGCCGCCCACCATGTAATGGGCACCGGGGCGAACGGGGATCATGTCCTTGGCGAGATCGAGGCCGAAGCTGGCACAGACTTTCTGGATGCCGGGGAAACGTTGGGCCACGAGATCGGGGTTCAGGTGCGAGAGATCAAGATAGACGCTGGGATGATGTGTCTTCTCCATCTGGCTGATGATGGCTCTGCTGACGATGTCGCGCGGAGCAAGCTCGCCCCGGGCATCGTACTCGTGCATGAAACGATGACCGGTCTTGTCTCGAAGGTATGCCCCTTCGCCGCGCACAGCTTCGCTGACGAGGTAGCGGGCAGAACCGGCAACGTAGAGCAGCGTCGGGTGGAACTGCATGAACTCCATGTCCATCATCACCGCGCCGGCCCGGTGGGCAATGGCCATGCCGTCAGCGGTGGCGACGGGCGGGTTGGTCGTTTCACGATAGACCTGCCCTGCGCCGCCACTGGCGAGGATGACCTGCCTGGCCCACACGATGCTGAGGCCATAACCGGGCCGATGCACCATCGCTCCGACACAGCGGCCCTCGTGGGTGAGCAGATCGAGAGTGAAGGCCTTCTCCCAGATCGTCAGATGGGTGGCAGCCTTGGCCTTCTCGATGGCAGCCCGCATGATCTCCTGCCCCGTCGCATCGCCCAGAGCATGCACGACTCGGCGATGGCTGTGGCCACCTTCGAGGGTGAGGGCGAGCTTGCCGACTTCGTCTTCATCGAAGTGAGCGCCCCAGCGGATGAGCTCTTCGAGTTGTGTCGGCGCTGCCCGGATGACGGCTTCGACGACTTCCCGATCGCAGATGCCCGCCCCGGCCCGCAGCGTGTCTTCGATGTGGTTTTCGAACTTGTCTTCCGGATCGACCACGCCGGCAATGCCACCTTGAGCATAACGGCTATTCGATTCGGGGAGCATGTCCTTGCAGAGCACGAGTACATCGTACTTGGTGGGGATAGTGAGTGCTGACCGCAGCCCAGCGATGCCGGAGCCGATTACCAGCACATCGGTGAAGAAGTGGGACATCTTTTTGGCGTTGAAGTTGACCAGGTAGCGACGAAGGGCGGCGGGCATGCGAGGTCTCATGGGGTGGGTTTGTTCATTGTACGGCTAAGTGTTTTCAGTGCCGCTAATCACAGAAGCAAAGCACCCAGTGTGATGGAAGATATGTGATAAGGCATTGATTATTCTCGTAATTTTTGCTAATATCACAGAGTAGAAGTGTGATAATGATGAGGATATGTGATGTCATTATCCGGTGTGAACTTTGTACGCTTCTCACGGCATGGTTTACACACCATTCGTCATCACTGGAAACGAACAGGGGAGCGGTTCGAACTGCGACGGTACTGCCTCAAACTACGATGGTGGGATGAGCGGCATCTGCATCATCCCGGCCTGCTGTTTGATCACAGTTATGAAACGATCAAGTCTCTGAGTGGGTTGGGGATATTCGAACTGCGAATCGATGACGAAATTGGAGGGAAGGGTAACCTCCGCATCGTCTTCTTCGATCCGCCGAGCAGTTGGAAGCCTATTTCGGGAGAAGACAAACCCATGCGGGTTGTCTGGATACTCGAAGCATTGCCTAAGAAGCGGAACGATTGGAGTGTTAACGACCTCACCCGGTTCAAGGCAGCGCGACTTCTCATTGTGAAGCGGTTCTATGGCCGCTCGTGAGAAACCCACGATAGAGGTATCGTGGTCGAATTGGATAGGAAAGAAGTTACGAACGTTTTCCCCGGCTGATCAGCCGGGGCCGAATTGAAGGTGACCATGTCAGCTACAGCAACACACCAGTTCACAGAAATCGCCCGGTTCGCTTCCTTCCAGGCAGCTACGCCCATTGTGCTGGCACTGAGCGAATGCGATCCCGAACTACGCGAACAGGCGATGGAGTTGTTCCACCAGTTGGCATCCGGCAAGCTGGATGACTCGGAACGATATGCTACGGTGGCTTTGATTGCTGAAATACTATTCCCCGAATCGGATGAACTTGGCTTGCCAGGAGTTGACAGTGAGATTGAAGACTCAGAGGAAACAGACGAAGACGATCAGAATCAAATCGCGCACTTCCTCGAAGCAGTCAAGCAGCTGATGCAGCAACGGGGACTGTCACAATCAGAACTAGCTGAGAAGGTTGGCATTGGGCAATCATCCATTTCCATGATGCTCAAACGACATTGCCGTCCGCAGCGGAGTACCATCAAACGGTTGGCTGCTGCCCTGGAGGTTCAGCCCGATCAACTCTGGCCGGCATTTCAGGAATAGCATAACTGCGATGCGAAATAGATGGTAAAGTCAGTACTTCCATCTGACATGGGTCTTCGCATGCCTCTTCGTCGCTTTGTTCTGCTTGTCATTTGTCTGGTAACCAGTTCAACCTCGTTGCAAGCCCAAGCTCCCTTCCCCTTCATCCAACCCCCCAACACCTTCACCATCGCCCAGCCCGTCGTCCATCGGGGAACTATCCACATCGCACCGGAGAACACGATCAAGGCATTGCAGGCCTGCGTCTCCGACTTCATCCCCTGGGCTGAGGTCGATGTGCGCCTCACCAAGGATGGCAAGCATGTGTTGCTGCACGACAGCACGCTGGACCACACTACCAATGGCAAAGGCAAGCTGAATGACTTCACTCTTGAACAAGTACAGCAACTTGATGCGGGTTCATGGTTCGGCCCACGGTACAAAGAGACGAAGGTGCCCACGCTGGCCGAGGCGCTGGAGTTCGCCAAGGGCAAGTTGAACCTCTACCTCGATTGCAAGGCGATTGATGTCAAACTGCTGGTGCAGGAAGTGCTGGCTGCGGGGATGGATCAGCACGTGGTGGTCTACGGTTCGCCGGAGCTGGCCACCGAATTGCATGTCGTTTCGCAGGGTAAGGTGCCGGTCATGATCAAGTGCCGGCCCGGTGCTAACATGCATCAGCTTTCCAAAGCGGAGAAGCCTGATGCAGTAGAGATCAATGCGGAAGACTACACGCCGGAACTGGGGAAGCAGTTGGAAAAGGTGGGCATCCGCATCCTGATCAATTGCCTGGGTACAGAGCGGGACAAGCCCGAAGTGTGGAAGCGTCTCTTACAGGATGGTCAGCGCTGGATACAGACCGACGACCCAGCGGGGCTGCTCATGATCGCTGCTCGCATGAAGTGGCCTAAGTTCCCCGTGAAGATTCTCATGCCATCGTGGAGCCAACCGCTACGCTCCGGAGAACACGCTGCCTGCCTTCAAGGAAGCGATGCGGCTGGGCATCGATTATCTGGAGATGGACATCCGCACTACGAAGGATGATCAGCTCTTCATCATGCACGACAGCACGATCAACCGCACCACGAACGGAAAGGGCAAAGTCCGAGAGCTAACCGCTAGTCATCTCCGTGAACTCAATGCAGGCAGTTGGCTCGGCCACCGCTGGGCCAAGACGCCCATCCCCACCTTCGATGAAGTGCTGGCTGCGTTCGACGACAAGGCCTCAGCCTACCTCGATTCCAAAGACATCTCCCCCGAAGCCCTGGCGGCGATGATCCGCAAGTACAACCTGTTCGACAGGCATGTTGTCTATCAATCACCTCAATTTTTGGAGAAGCTCAAGCAGATCGAACCTCGCGCCCGTGCAATGCCACCATTGCGACAGTATGCGGACCTGCCCAAGGTGGCGGCGATCAAACCCTATGCGGTGGATGTCAACTGGAACATACTCTCCAAGCAACTGATCGATGACTGTCATCTGCGGGGCATCCTCGTCTTCTCCGATGCGTTGGGGCTGCATGAAACGCCCCAACACTATCTGCAAGCGATGGAGTGGGGCATCGATCTGATCCAGACCGATCATCCGCTGCGGGTGTTGCGGGCCATCGTACTCCATCAAGAGAAGCGGTGACATGATGATCCCTCCATCGCAACTCGCCCTCCAGCTTTCACCCACTGATAACGTCGCCGTCGCCATCGGCCCTATCAAGGCGGGCATCGAACTCGTCATCGGTGGCAAGAAGCTCACGACCCAACAGCCCGTCAAGATGGGGCACAAGCTGGCACTGGCTGACATCAAGCAGGGCGACGAAGTCATTAAGTATGGCCAGGTCATCGGCTTCGCCAGCCAACCGATTTCAATGGGCAGCCATGTGCACACGCACAACCTGGCAGCGGAACTCTTTGAACGAGACTATGCCTATTGCTCCGCCTGCCCGGTACCGAAGCCGCTTCCTAAAGTGCAGCGTACCTTCGAAGGCTACGACCGTGGCGATGGCCGGTATGGTACCCGCAACTATGTCGCCATCATCAGCACCGTCAATTGCTCGGCCAGCGTCAGCAAGTACATCTCGCAGCGGTTCCATGATGCTGATCTGCTCAAGCACTATCCCAACGTCGATGGCGTGGTAGCGATCACCCACAAGGCCGGCTGTGCGATGCAGTATGGCGGCGACGATCACCTGCAACTCGACCGAACCCTGGCCGGCTTCGCCAAGCATCCGAACGTGGCGGCCTACATCCTCGTCGGCTTGGGCTGCGAGACGGCACAGGCAATTCACCTGATCGAGAACGAGCATCTCATCCAACTCGATGGCAGCAAGCGGCAGCCGAAGGTACTCAGCATCCAGGAGTGTGGCGGCATCGGTAAGACGGTCGATGCCGGCGTGGAAGCGATCGCAGCGCTGCTGCCCCGCATCAACGACATGAAACGAACTACGCTCACCGCAGACAAGATCATCCTCGGCACCAACTGTGGTGGCTCCGATGGCAACAGTGGCATCACCGCCAACCCGGCTCTAGGCATCGCCAGCGATCTGCTGATCGAACAGGGGGGAACCAGCATCCTGGCTGAGACGCCGGAGATTTATGGGGCCGAGCACCTACTGACCCGCCGGGCAGTCAGTCGGGCGGTCGGCGAGAAGCTCGTTGAACGCATCCACTGGTGGGAACGCTACACCGGCCAATTCGGCGTCACCATGAACAACAACCCCTCGCCCGGCAACAAGGATGGCGGCCTGACGACCATCTACGAAAAGTCGCTCGGTGCCATCGCCAAGGGTGGCAGCACCGCCCTCGCCGATGTCGTGCATTACGCTGAACCGGTGCGGAGCAAGGGCCTCGTCTTCATGGATACCCCCGGCTACGACCCGGTGAGCATGACCGGCATTGTGGCCGGCGGAGCGAATGTGCTCGTCTTCACCACCGGCCGTGGTTCGGTGTTCGGCTGCAAGCCCGCTCCGTCGATCAAGGTCGCCACCAACACGCCGCTCTATGAACACATGACCGATGACATGGACATCGACGCCGGGGTGATCCTGCATGGTGTGCCCGTCGAGACGGTAGGCCAGCAGATCTTCGAGGAGATATTAGCGGTGGCCAGCGGCAAGAAGACCAAGAGCGAGCTCAGCGGTGTGGGGGAGGAGGAGTTTGCCCCGTGGGGGATCGGGCCGACGTTGTGAGAATGGTGTTAACCAGTCTACTTTCAGGAATGTGCCAATGGAGACCACAACAGCAACAGTGCCTCCCCCTGTTCAGCGCCACTATCTCGCATTCTTGCTGAGCATCGCTTGTTGGGTGTTGATCATTACCAGTTATCAACATGATGAGCACTACTGGCTCTACTTGGGCGTTGCGAGTCAAGCCTTGTTGCTTGTACATGTCTGTCTTCGGTCACGATACTTGACTGGCCTCGGCATTGCGGCAGTCATGTTCTTTTTCATAGGTGTGTATCCAACGCTTCAAACCTACATTTGGCCATCATATAGCAAACGTGCATCGAATCTGCGCAACATTACACAAGCCTTTATCACATACGCCGAGCAGCATAAGCATCTACCTCGTGCAGCCATCGTCGACACGCAGAACCGACCATTATTGAGTTGGCGAGTCGAACTCCTTCCACTTCTCGGTCAAGAAGCGTTGTATCAACAGTTCAAGCTCGATGAACCTTGGAACAGCGAACACAATATCAAACTATTGCCTTTAATCCCTCAGATTTATCAACCTGTCAATCAGCGAGTTCCACCTGGTTACACACATATTGTCGTGTTGCGCGGTCCGGGTTCGCTTTTTGAGGAGCCTACTCCACCCAGCCTGGGTCGGGTTGCTGTTGCTGATGGTGCCAGCAACATAGTTTTGTTAGCAGAAGCAGGAAAGCTGGTTCCCTGGACAAAACCCGAAGACGAATTTCGTTGATCCCGAACTGCCTGCACCTTGGCTCAGGGCATACCCATCTCCTTCCAGTAATAGTTATTCTTGCCTTGCTTTTCTCGATGGTAGTGTTGTCAATCTTCACGATCAGTATTCTCACAAGACCAAACGACTTGTAAAGATCGATGCAAGGAAGCTACATGCCTACGTCACATGGAAGGGTGGTGAAGTAATGAAGGCACTCGATGACCCAATAGACTTGGAGGGACCATAGTCAAGATACTCATCTAATCCCGCGCAGTGCCCCATACAGCTTCCCATACTGGCCATACCTCTCCCCATACACCCCGGCATTCTGCCCAGTCGGTTCAATCACCGCATCGAGGCGCACCATGCTCTGGGCAGCCTCTTCCAGCGAAGCGAAGCGGCCCGCATGAACGGCGGCGATGATGGCTGAACCGAGGGCACACGCTTCCGTCTCAGCTGGAATCGACAACGGCACGCCGCACACATCAGCATGGATTTGCAGCCACAGCCGGCTCTTCACCCCGCCGCCGCCGGCGATGAGTTGGGTGATGGTCAGACCGTGGCTGGCGAGGTCATCAAGAATTGCCTTGGTACCATAAGCGGTGCCTTCGTAGATGCTTCTCAGCAAATGACCGGGGCCATGCGAGAGGGTCAGGCCCCACCAGGTGCCACGGCTCAATGGATCCTTCAGTGGTGTGCGTGCCCCCTGCCAGTGATCCAAGCACAACAACCCTTCACAACCGGGAGCGACCTTGGCCGCCTTGGCGTCGAGTACATCAAATACGGTGGTGCCCTGTTTGGTTGCTTCCTTCTCTTCGTTGCCGGCGAAGTGTTCACGGTACCAGTTGACGATGGAACCGGTCGCCGTCTGGCCCCCTTCCAAAGTGTAAAGGCCGGGGCGGATGGCATCGGCGTAGCAGCCTAGCATGCCGGTGCCGAGCAGGGGTTGATTCGCATTCACAAGATGACAGGTGCTGGAACCCATGATCATCGCCAACTTGCCGGGAGCGATGGCACCGAGACCGATCATCCCGGCGTAGGCGTCGATTCCTCCTTGAGCGACGGGAGTGCCAGGCTTCAACCCCAGAGCCAGCGCTGCATTGTCAGAGAGTTTGCCCTCACCGGCACCATATGGCACCACCGAATGAGGCCACTTATCGGGAAGATCTTCCAGCCCCACTTGCTGCAGCATCGCCCGGCTCCAGCCACCCTCCGGGGCGACATAGTTCCACTTCACTGCTACATGGTTGAGGGAGAGCGTCCAGTTGCCGGTGAGCTGATACATCAGCCAATCGGTGCATTCAACAACATGGCGGGCAGCATGGTAACTGTCGGGTTCGTTCCGCTTCAACCAGAGAGCCTTCGGCAGCATCCACTCCGGTGAAACATTGTCCGACACCCAGCGGAGCGACGGGTCTTTGGTGAGGGTCAGTAGTTGGGCTTCGGCATGGGAGCGTTGATCCATCCAGAGCAGAGCAGGGCGGATCGGCATGCCCACCGCATCAACAGCAAGCACCGTACAGGCAGTGCTATCCAGCCCGATGGCGACGACATCGTCAGCGGTGGCATTCGCCTGTTTCAGTGCTTCGGGCACAGCGATGCCCAGTCCTTTCCACCACTCAAGTGGTTGCTGCTCGGCCCAGCTCGGCTGCGGGTAGGTCGTCACCAGCGGAGCGGTGCCCATGCCCCGGCGGGTACCCTTGTCATCGAAGAGCACCGCCCGCACGCTTTGGGTGCCAATATCCAGACCCAGATAAAGTGGAGTTTTCATGCTGTTATGCCTTTCGCTTCACACGGTACAGCATTACGATGAGTACAACAGCTTACATTTCTAAATGGCATGTTCATAGTGCCTCACTTTTTGCGCAAGAGTTACCTGACTTCATTTTCTTGACTGCACCACCTGTTGTAATGCATGCTTCTCAGGGGCATCCCCGCGGAGATGGAAACCATGAACCACAAGCCTGCTGTTCCCTGGTATCGTCGGTGGTGGATGCTGCTTCTGGCGACACTGTTACTGATACTGTTCGGGCTGTACGGTTCCAAGGTCTATCAAGAATGGCGTATTGATCAGGACCTGGCGAAGGAGATACAGGTTCTTCAAGAGAGTGAACCCCGCTGGAGATTTGAAGATTTGATCGACAGCCGCCCCGTGCTTCGTGATGATGAAAATCTTGCCTATGTGGCGCTGCATCTCAAATCGAGAGCTATCTCCAATCTCTTGAAATATGACAGGCTCTTTACCGAGGTTGATGCCCATCCGGCCAATCGACTGAACTACTACCAGCTTTCTGAATTAAAGTACCTGCTGACGGATGCTGGTGGATTGCAGGCCGAGCTGGATCAGTTGCTGCCGTTGAAAGCGGGTGTTTTTCCCGTCCATGATCATCGTGATCCGAGCTTCAAGGTCATGGCGGTACTATTGAACAGTCAGCAGACGCTGCGCATCGTGGCCAACCTCTTCAAATACGAAGCGCAATTCCAGATCGAATCCAACAAGCCTTTGGCTGCGTTGAAAGCATGCGAATCGACTCTGCAACTGGCCCGTGCCTGTCATAACGATCCGTTCCTAGCGAGCCAGTTCGTGAATATCTCGTTGCAATCGCTCAGTATCACGTTGATTGAGCGTCTGCTTGCTCAAACCCAACTACCGCCTGAAGCACTCACTCGTTTGCAAAGCAGGTTGCTGGCGGAGGCGGATATTTCCTTGTTCAAGGCTGCCGTCGTCAGTGAACGTGCGGGCATTGATCGTTTTCTCCGCGAGGTGCAGGAAGGCCGCTATTCGAGTTCAGAGATGGCCGGGTTCGCCAAATCCCTGCGACAGGGTATTGGGGCGGGAGGTAGTCGTCTTAACATCAATGAAATCGTGCAGAGTGTTCGATCATGGTTCAGCGCTTCGCCGTATGGCTACATCCCGCAAGAACGATTGAACATGCTGCGTTTCTATCAGTCAGCTCTGGCACTGGCGAATCGGCCAGGTGGGGCTTCCCTGGATGAAATGAAGGAGCTGATCGAGAAAGAACGCGCCCAGTCGCCGACGGTGGTGGTGTTCGGGGCAGGTTTAACCAAGATGTACGAAGCCGACCAGAAACGCAGAACCGGACTGCGAATGACCGCTGCCCTTATTGCCGCTGACCGCTTTCGACAGGAGACAGGCAGGGAACCTACCGGTTGGAGCGACCTCGTGCCCAAGTACTATCCTGAAATACCGATGGATCCCTACGATGGGCAGCCGATTCGCTGGAAAAGCACACCCACTGGATTTATGCTCTACTCGGTATGGATGGACAGAATAGACGATGGAGGCATGATCCGCACTTTTGACGCTGGTCCGCCTCAGAAGGATTTCGGAGTCGAGTACTTTGCTCCAGCACATCGTCGAGCAGCGCCGATAGCGCCGGCCATCAATAATGATTTTGTCAGAGCAGCATTGCCTGACCTCAGAGATGAGTTCTTCGCGGCGGCTCGTGCCGGGGAGGTGGAGAAGGTCAGGCAACTGGTTGAAGGCGGGGTGGACGTGAACACCAAGACCGAGTACGGAGCCAACGCACTCTGTTTTGCTGCCGAGTTCGGGCATCTTGAACTCATGAAGCTGCTGATTGAGAAGAAGATCAATCTGGATGCCAGAGATACTTTTTACCAGGCCGATGCGATGACCTGGGCGTTAATGGCAGATCGTCATGAAGCAGTCGGCCTTCTACTGAAAGCAGGAGCCAAAGGCGAAGCAGCGGCGCTGACCTATGCCCTCTCAGAGAACAAACCAGCCATGCTGGCGGCCATTCTGGGGAGTGGTCGTATCAAGCAGGAGACGCTCGATTCCAGTCTCACCAGCCTTGATGAAAAGAAGACGGAGCTGGTGAAAATGCTCACCGACGCCGGGGCCAAGGGCAAGCCGAAGGTCGCCAAAGCGGAAGAGAAAAAAACCGAAACGACTCCCGCCAAAGCGGAAGAGACCCTGGTGCCCACCGCTCCGGTTGTCGAAATCACCACTAAGGTATCGAAGCCAGAACCCTGGGCCGGTTTTCGTGGTGCGGGCAATGCCGGAGTTGCCGATGGCCAGTTCCCCCCGACCGCCTGGGACGCTACGACAGGCAAGAACCTCTCCTGGAAAACGCCCATCCCGGGGCTGGGGCTGTCCTGCCCGGTCGTCTGGGGCAATCGGCTCTTTGTGACTACCGCCATCAATATGGACACCCCCAAACCGTCACTCCGCATCGGGCAGTATGGCGATGTCGATTCAGTCAAGGAGACAGCGCCCCACACCTGGATGACCTACTGCCTCAACACCGATACCGGCAAGATTCTCTGGGAGCAGAAGGCGTGTACCGGTGTGCCCAAGGTCAAGCGGCACATGAAATCGAGCCATGCCAACGCTACACCCGCCGTGGATGGCAGGTACGTGGTCGTCAACTTTGGATCGGAAGGATTGTACTGCTACTCCATCGAAGGCAAACTGCTCTGGAAGAAGGAACTGGGTAAGCTCGGTTCAGGCTGGTTCTTCAACCCTGACTATGAGTGGGGTTTTGGCAGCTCACCGGTCATCTTTGGAGAAACTGTTATTGTTCAGTGCGATATCGGCAAACAGTCCTTCATTGCCGCCTACTCTCTGGAGGCAGGCAATGAGGAATGGTACATTCCGCGAGAAGAGATTCCCTCCTGGTGTTCGCCGACTATCGTGTCCTTGCCCAATGGCAAAGCTGAACTGGTGACGGTGGCCAGCAAATATGCCCGTAGCTATGACCCGGTTACCGGTCTGGAGTTGTGGAGGCTCGGCAAGTTCTCCGAGATCGCGGTGCCTACGCCGTTCTATGCCGAGGGAATGATTTACCTGACGACGGGCTATCGGCCCATTCAGCCGATCTATGCCGTCAAACCTGGTGCCAGGGGTGACATCTCACTGGAGAAGGGGAAGGAAACGAACGACTATATTGCCTGGAGCAAAACCCGTGGCGGACCCTATCTGCCCACTCCGATTGTGTATGGCGAGCATCTCTACGTCTGCAACAATGCCGGCGTGCTGAGTTGCTACGAAGCCAAGACGGGAAAAGTGATCTATCAGAAACGACTCGGCGGGAAGAATGGTTACACCGCATCACTGGTTGCTGCCGATGGCCGTATCTATTGCACCGATGAAGAAGGCCTGGTCCGCGTGGTCCAGGCCGGTCCGGAGTTTAAGCTGCTGGCCATCAACAAGCTGGGGGAAGAATGCCTGTCGCATCCTGCTATCAGCAATGGTCGCATCTACTTCCGGGGCAGGGAACATGTGATGGCGTTCTCTGTGACGCCGGTGAAGCAATAGAGTTGCCATCACGCTCCGCGTGATGGGGCGGAGAGTAGCTGCCCTCGCCACAAAATGAAAAGCCGTCAAGTCTCCGCTCCCTCATGCGGAGCATGAGGGCAACACTAGACCGCCGCCTTGAGCGCTGCCAGTGCCGGTTCATACGTCGGCTCCTTCCCCGCTTCGCCGACGTACTCGGCATAAGCGATGGTTCCATTCTTATCAACAACAAACACCGCACGGGACAGCAGCTTGATCTCGTCAATCAACGTCCCCGTCGCCTGGCCGAACGAGCGATCCATGTAGTCGGACAGATTATGTATCACTTCACAGGTATGGGCCGCATCGCCACAGAAACGATTCATCGCAAAGGGCAGATCGAGACTAACGGTGTAGCTGTTGATCTTGTCGCCAAAGGCAGCCAGTTCCTTGTTGAACTTCTGCGTCTGAATGGAACAGACAGGGGTATCCAGCGAAGGCAGTACGCTGAACAGGGTTGCTTTGCCGCCGAGGGCATCCTTCAGGGTCACCGGGACGATGCCCTTGCCCTTTTCGAACTTGTGCGTGGTAAACTCGGGAGCCTTGTCGCCCTTCTTCAGTTCGGGGCCGACGAGGGTCAAAGAGTGGCCCATCATCTTGAAAGCATTAGCGCGCTTGGTCATGGTTGTTTATCCTGGGTGTTGGAGTTTGCTATCGATTGAGGTATGGATGAGATGTGATTCGAGAAGGGGCTGTCTCGTCCCTGGTCTCCGATCGGGACGCACTGCATGACCGGCTCTGCCGGAAGTCTATCTCCATAAACTCGCCTGCTACCACTCTTCCATCATCCGCTGAATGGCTGCAACATCCACCAGATCTTTGGGTCGTCCAGAGGCTTGCTTATTCTTTAAGAGCTCCTTCAGCGATGCCAGAGGAAGTGCCATGGCATCAAGCTTCACTATCTTGCGATCTCGATAAGCCTTGGGAAACGTTATGCCACTGACACCTGACAGGATATCGAGCCGATAAGGAGGCTTACCCAGGAACAGAGCCTGCCGAACGTCCATGATCTTTGGAATCTGCTCTACGAGTTCAGCAAATCCAAAAGCTCGAAGAACCTTCTTGAGCCGCACAATGTTAGCGGGCTTGTTCTCAATCCAAATGTCGATGTCATTGGTGGCCCGAGGCAGGCCGTGCAGGGCGAGAGCGACGCCGCCGACGATCAGGTACTTCAGCCGATGCAAGTGTGCCAATCGAATAAACTCGTTCCAATCGTCCGTAAAGAGCGTCGGGTCCATAGTTCATCCAGCGCAGCCGCATCAGATATTCGACTCGTTCTTTAACCGGGCGGTCTGCCATGTTGTGCATGCTGTCATCGTTGTCATCCCACGTGGTGACTTGCCAGGCACTTCGATCCATCGGTTCCGCTTTCCATCGGGCGATCAGCTTATCCCACTGGCGACGGCGACGGCGTTTTTCTTGAGGGGTCATGGCGCTATCGTAAAGAGGTTGCCTCCAACACGCAAGGCAGAAACATTAGCATTCCTCCGCCCCCCATGCTATCATGCCCCCATCGTCACACCTTTCCGTAGGAGCTCTCCCATGTCAGCCGTTGCCGATGCCCCCAAGGCCAAGACCGCGCGTCCCAACATCCATCTCCCCGCCCGCAAACTCCTCATCGATGGCAAGCACCACGATGCCATGTCGGGCAAGACCTTCGTCACCATGAACCCGGCTACCGAAGAGAAGATCGCCGAAGTGCCCTATGCCGGCAAGGAAGATGTCGATCTCGCCGTGAAGGCCGCCACCCACGCCTTCTATCAGGGTGCCTGGCACACCATGGATGCCCGTGATCGTGGTCGGCTCATGTTCAAGCTTGCGGACCTCATGGAAAGCCGGATTGACGAATTAGCCGCGCTGGAATCCCTTGATAATGGAAAGCCCTTCCGTGAAGCCCGGCATGGCGACCTGCCTCTGGCGATCGATTGCCTCCGCTACTACGCCGGCTGGGCCGACAAGATTCAGGGCGAAGTCGTTCCCGTCCGCGGCAGGCACTTCTGCTACACCAAGCGTGAACCGGTCGGCGTCGTTGGCCAGATCATCCCCTGGAACTTCCCGATTCTGATGACCGCCTGGAAGTGGGGCCCGGCCCTGGCTTCCGGCTGCACCATCGTCATGAAGCCCGCCGAGCAGACGCCGCTGACCTGCCTGCGTTTGGGCGAGTTGGCCATGGAAGCTGGCATCCCGCCCGGTGTCATCAACATCCTTACCGGCTTCGGCGATACCGGCGCTGCTGTCGTCGCCCATCCCGGCATCGACAAGATCGCCTTCACCGGTGCGACAGACACTGCCAAGATCATCATGAAGGAAGCAGCCCCGACGCTGAAACGACTCACCTTCGAGCTGGGTGGCAAGAGCCCGAACATCGTCTTCGCGGACGCCAACCTCGAGGACGCTGTCGCCGGAGCGTTCGTCGGCATCTACCTCAACCAGGGCCAGTGCTGCTGTGCTGGCAGCCGTCTGTTTGTGGAAGAGAAGGCACACGATCAGGTCGTCGATCTGCTTCAGAAGAAAGCCAAGGCTCACAAGGTCGGCGATCCGTTCGATGCAGCCACCGAACAGGGCCCACAGATTGATAAGGACCAGTTCGACAAGATCATGCACTACATCGACGCCGGCAAGAAGCAGGGCGCAAGTGCCTGGCCGGCGGCGAACGTCAGGGCGACAAGGGCTATTTCATCAAGCCGACCATCTTCGCCGACGCCAAGGACGAGATGGACATCATGAAGGACGAAATCTTCGGCCCAGTCTTGAGCATCACGAAGTTCAAGAACGCCGACGAAGTGATCAAACGCGCCAACGCCACCAACTACGGGTTAGCCGCCGCCGTCTGGACGCAGGACATCAACAAAGCCCACCGCATCGCCGACAGCGTGCGAGCAGGCACCGTCTGGATCAACTGCTACGACGCCTTCGACGCCGCCGCCCCCTTCGGTGGGTTCAAGCAGAGTGGCCAGGGCCGAGAGCTCGGTGCGAAAGGTTTGGATGCCTACACCGAGACGAAGACGGTGGTGATTAAGTTGTAGGTGAAAGCAACATGCGAGCGGGGGGCGTTAGCCCCCTGAGCAGCGAGATTTTGCATTTCTAGAGAGCCTACGGGTTTAACCCGTAGGTTTTTGAAGTTAGCCAAATTGATGGTGTGTTAGCTTCGGAATGAAGTGAGGATGCTATGTTGATGCTTGAATCCAGGAAACATGTTTGCCTCGGGCTTACAGTCATGTTTACCATCACGCTACTAGTGACTGGATGCCAGGCACGCATCACCTTTTCTACCTCCACACAGTCCAAGGTGCCTACAGGTAACAAGACCGCTGAGGGGCTGAGTCAAGATGCTCTCGTAGAGCTTGGAAAATTGATAGACGGCGAGAAAGCACGAACGATGGCAGATCAGGTTGCAAAGTACTTGTGTGGTGAGAATCAGGAACTTTTGTACGAAATGATGGAGAAGGCATTTCGTGACAGCATTCCCAACGAGCAGTTTAGCAAAACCATGCAGGGATTGTTTTCGGTCTACGGCAAGCCGATAACTGCTGACTATAAACAAGTTGAGTATGGAAAGAAGTTTACCTCTGGCAGTTGGAAGCCATTGCATACCTACTGGTACGCTGTCCAAACCAGCAAGCACCCCAAAGGCACTCACTTTCTCATCGTCCAAATTATCCTTGAAGAGAAAGAGCTCGCGGTTTCAAGCATGCAGATCGTAACTTTTCCCCTTGGGAAGATCCCTCCGATGCTTCAATAACCAAGAAGCTACCGAACCTCGTCTCAGCTTCAGACCTCAAGTTGCCACCCCCACCCCAATCTGTTATCGTCAAGTCGTCGGAATCGAGCCTGTGAGGAGGTCGAAATATGACCATCAAAGTCGTCTACGAAAACGGCGTGTTCCGTCCGCTGAAGCCGATCCGCGATGTCAGAGAAGGCACGGAAGCGGAGGTGACCGTCAAAAAGACCGTTACTTCAACGCCTACATCGAAAGAAGCTATTGAGAGTATGATGGCTATCATCAATCTGCCTCAACAGGATAACGGCAAAAAGTTTAGCGGAGAAGACCACGACAAAATCCTCTACGGCGATCCTCATCAGTCATGATCTTCGTTGATACTGGTGCCTGGTATGCCTTGATGGTGCATGACGATCCGCGCCATGCTGTTGCATTGTCGTGGTTTCAGAACAATCACGAACGACTTCTTACCACCGACTATATTCTGGATGAGACGCTGACTTTGTTTCGAGCAAGAGGATTTCATAGGCAAGCTGTGGAGTTTGGTCAAAATATGATGGATCAGCGCACTGCCGATTTTACCTTGCTGAATCTTGAAGTCATCGAAGCAGCCTGGGACATCTTCCAAAAGTATGCCGACAAAGAATGGAGCTTCACCGACTGCACCAGTAAAGTTGTTATGGAACGGCTGGGGATCACTACTGCTTTCGCCTTTGATCAGCACTTCCATCAATTTGGCAGTGTGGTAGTAGTCCCATGAAAACCCCCGGCATCATCGGTGGCATCGGCCCCGAATCGACCATCGACTACTACCGCTCCATCATCGCTCTCTGGAAAGAGAAAACCGGCGATGTCAGTTTGCCCTCAATCCTGATCCAGAGCATCGATCTGAAACAGATGCAGCGCTGGTTCGCTGAGGACAAGTGGGACGAGGTGAAAACCTATCTGCTCACGAACATCGAACACCTCGCTCAGGGCGGGGCTGACTTTGCCATCCTCGCTGCCAACACCGCTCACATTGTTTACGATGAAGTCGCACAGAGTTCGCCGCTGCCGATGATCAGCGTCGTCGAAGTGACGTGCCAGGCAGCGAAGCAGTTGGGCCTCAAGCGGCTGGGACTAATCGGTACCAAGTACACGATGACCGCACCGTTTTATCCACAGGCCATAGAACGGGTGGGGTTGGAACTACGTATCCCGAACCCCACGGAGATCACGACCATCCACGACATCTATTTCAACGAACTCCTCTACAACCAATTCAAGCCCGAAGCGTGCCAGGCCATTCTTCTAGTCATTGAACGACTACAAAGAGATGAACAGATTGATGGCCTCATCCTCGGCGGCACCGAGTTACCTTTGCTGTTGCGAGGGACAGCGGTTCCTGGAGTGACCTATCTCGACACCACGCAGATTCATGTCGAGAGTATTGTGGCAGAGATGCTTTCGACGTAACTGCGAACAAACAAAAACCTACGGGATAAACCCGTAGGCTCTTGTCGTTGCACATTCAACAACTGTTATTTAGCGGCAGAGGGGGACCACTGCGTTGAATCCCACAACGATCGGGTGCGGCTGGCGTCTTTCAGTACCCAGTTGATCTCCTGCTTCAACTGCTTGGCATCGACAGGCGTGGCCATCGGCATCTTGAGCATGATCATTCGCGTGTTCGGATCATACTGGAAGAAGGCGGTACACATTCTGGACTGCTCCACCAGCATCTTCTGCATGATCTCAGGAGGGATGCCCGATTCGGGAGCCTTGCCACAGGGGAAGAGAATCCAGGTGTATTGCAGGTTCTTGCTGAGTTCGATATTGAAGCAGAAGCTTTCGGGGCCATACTCGGTGACGTTGAAGTAGACCACGTTGGCCTTCTCGTCGAGTTTCTTTTCGTAGGTGAGCTTCAACTCCTTCACCATCGCTTCCAGCTTGGGCGATTCATTCAGAGCAGCCTTGGCCACCGGGGCAGGTTTGGTTTCTTCGGCTTTGACAGGTTTGACTTCCCCACTGTTGACAGGCCTGGTTTCTCCACCGGTGGCAGGTTTGGCTTGTCCGCCGTTGGCGTTCCTGGTCTCTCCCCCGTGGACGGGCTTACCTTCGTCGGCATAAGCAGAACCAGCGACCAGGCCAGCAGCCACTACACTTAAAGCAAACAGGCGAAGCGTTTTCATGTCAGTCTCCTTGAGATTGGGTTTAGGTAGGCTTCGACACCTGTCTGTACCGGCGAGCGGGGAGCGTGTGACGAGGCAAAACTAATTTGGTTGCGTTCGTCTTCGTTCCAGAAGAAGAGGGGGAAAGACAATCACCCCTCTCCAGACTCTTGGAGAGGGGTGAAGGTGTATAGCACTCGTTGCCATCAAGATTTACTTGGAAGCCGAGGTGGACCACTGTGTTGAATCCCACAATGGGCGGGTGCGGGAGGCGTCCTTCAGCATGTTGTGAATGTCACCCTTTAACATGTTCCCGTCCAGCGAAGCAGTAGAGAGAGTCGATTTCAGGTAGAGCATCCGGGTCTTGGGGTAGTATTGGAAGCTGTTGACACCCATCTTGGCATTTTCTGACATCAGCTTTTCCATGATCTCGTTGGGGATGCCCGTTTCGGGTACCTTGGTGCAGGGGAACAATACCCAGGTGTAGTGCTTATCCTTGGATTCTTCGAGTTCAAAGTTGAAGTACTCGTGGGTGTATTCCTTGACGGCGAAGTAATGATACTTGCCCTTCTCGTCCCATTTCTTCTCGAAGGGAATGCCCGTTGCCTTGAGGGCGTTTTCCAATCGATCCTGTAGAGGATGTTCACCCTGCTTGGCGGCAGGAGCCGGTTGGGTATCACCTGGGTTAGCGGGCTTGCCATTTTCGGCAAAGACGGAACCAGCCACCAGGCCGGCAGCAACAACACTCAGAGCAAATAGGCGAAGCGTTTTCATGTCAGATCTCCTTGATAAGGGGTTAAGGTTGGCTTCGACACCAGCCTGTACCCGCGAAGGAGGAGCGTGTGACAGGAAAAAAGAAAAAAGGAGACAGGAGGGTAAAGCCCCTCTCCCTCCCGGGGAGAGGGGTTGGGGTGAGGGGTTTCTAGAGCGAGTTATCGAGTTAGGAATGCTGGGGTTGCTTCACCCGCCGTGGCCAAACGAACCACCCAGCCAGAAGTGCCAGGCATAGGGCAGTCAGCCAGCACGCAAGCGAACGGCGGGGCGAGGTTTCCCAGACAGCAACGTCGTAGTACGGTTTTGCCGCGACATATCGACTATCGGCGGAGACCATCAACTTTTCCCGCAAATTGAAATGGTAGCCATAGAACTGGCCATCACCTCCCAGCAAGGGAATTGCAACGCCAAGTTCCGGCACTAATCGGCCTGAAGCAAGATTCCAAAATCGAAAATGCACTCGTTCAGCCGGTAACATCATCGCCAATTTTTCTCTGGACCATTCCGGCAGCCGCTTCAACCAGGATCGCTCCGTTCCCTCGATCTTGGCGGTGACATAATAATCATTGCAGGCTTGGAGAATGTACTCATTCTCCTCGAGTTCTATCTTCCGTTTGGCCAAAAGTGACCAGTGACCATTTTCCAGCCGATACCAGACAGCCTCTGGAGAGTCTTGATCACCACTTGGGATGCCGAGTTGAGCTCCGAGATAATTCCCAGGCAGAAAGACGAGCGTTTGACCGTCAGAAGTAAATCGAGCTACATCTTTTGATTCCTTTGTTCTGAGCACCTCTTTCTTCTCGACCAAGTCATAGAGCACATTAGTGCCGCCAATGAGTCCTGTGGCCAAATATCGTCGATCAGATGTCATGTGCATGTTTTCGGAAGGCATCGAATTTAATGTCGGTCCGCTGAGGCCATGTGGTGTGGGGAAGGGAATGCGCACGGTCTGCGTGCTGGCTTTATCTAAATCGAGAACTTCTATGAGATCACATTGATCGCCATAACTGCGTAATACCAAGGCCCCGCCATCAAGAGAGACGCCCAAATCCCAGAGCAATCGATTCGTATCCGCGGAATGGTCTAAGCGAACAGGTGTCTGTGAAGGCAACTGATAGACAAGCACTTGAGTCTGAATCATGGAAGCGGCAATAACAAAGCGTTTATCGCCAGAGATCCGGCATGGCCAAAATGATGGACGCCCACTTCGCTCAGTTGGCAAAGGAATAGACACGCTGCTACGCTTCAGGCCAGTTGTCAGATCGTAAGTGTTGATCTTCTGGCAGCTATCAACGACTTGCGTGGTGTAGAACAACCCCTGAGCCTCATCAAACCCCACCATATTCTCGGAGGGTATTTGAAACAGGCACGAGTGAGGCCACAAGGTGAGCGCAGCCACCGCCGCACTCAGCAGCAACACCCCAAGAATGATTCGACCAGGAGTCGGCCAGCGTTTCATCCCGCCAGCGTAACCTGCGGAGTGGGCGGAGGCAATGGGGATTGGATGCTATCGACATACTAATATATAGTATGCTAGAATAAGATAGCTACGGGAGTGGCACATGTTCGATTTCATCATGCTGCCCGGGTTCGCCAAGGGATGGCGTAAGTTGAAGCTGGGGCAATCGGCCTTTGAGGCGCTCATCGGCGAACTCACTGAGAATCCAGAGACCGGCGATGTAATCCCAGGCAGCGACGGGCTTCGCAAGGTACGCATCAAACTCCCCGGACGAGGCAAGCGCGGCGGCGGACGTGTCATCTACGCCATCTTCCATCTCAAGACACGGATCATGCTGGCTGCGGTCTACTCCAAGTCGGAGCGTGAAGACCTGACCCAGGATGAACTCCGAGCTTTGACTAAAGCCCGTAACGAGTTAGACCAATAGGAACACACTTATGCCAACCCTCACCACCAAACCCAAGAAGCCTTCCATCTACCGGGAGATGCTCAAAGATTTGCAGGACCTCAAGGCCAAGATCGACCAGGGCGAATCGATTGTCGTTCATCAAGTCTCTAAGGAGGGCGGACGGATGGTGATTCGACGCAAGCGTGTGTCGGCCAGTGAGTTCTTCAAAGGGAAGTCATCGGCAGACAGTATCACGCCGATGAGCAAGGAAGAGGTAAAGCACCTGCGAGACGACCTCGCCCTCAGCCAGGCTGCGTTCGCCCGCTGGCTCTCTGCCAGCCCAGGCACCGTTCGCCAATGGGAACAAACCACCGGCGTCAAAGCCGGCCCCGCCCTGCGGCTACTGCATCTGCTCAAGAGCGATACGAAAGGCTGGCGGAAGCGGATACATGCGGAGTTGGTGGGGGCGTAGTATTGGGTTGACCTTCACCACCCCTTTCCTCATCCTGTTTAATAAGCACTCAGGCCCACCATCACGACGGAGCGTGATGGCAACTAACCCGTCCCACGAGCCGCCCTATGTCCGCCCTTGATGAACTCGAACGCAAGTGTAAGTCCAAGTGGGACCATCTTCACGACGCGCAGCGGGATGCTCATGAGCATCTGCAGCGGTTCCGCGAAATCGTCATTGCTGAGAAAACCGAATCGCAGGATATCAGCGTGGTCATCTTCGGCTCGCTGGCCAGGCGGGAATGGACTATCAACAGCGATCTCGATTGGACGCTGCTCATCGATGGTCCGGTCGATTCCCGGCATGCCACCGAAGCCAACAGGCTGGCCCGCCGGGTGGCTGAGAACGATTTCAAGCAGCCTGGCCCTACCGCGCTCTTTGGCAAGCTCGTCATCAGCCATAACATGGTGCATGAAATTGGCGGGCAGGACGATTCCAACCGCAACCTCACGCAACGGCTGCTGATGCTGCTCGAATCCAGAGCGGTCGAGCGCGATGACGCCCATCGCCGAGTCATTGAAGGGGTGTTGCACCGCTATCTGACGAACGACCCGCGAACGCTCGCTCCCCGCCATATTCCGCTGCGCGTGCCGCGGTTCCTGTGCAACGATGTGGTCCGTTACTGGCGAACCATGTGCGTCGACTATGCGAACAAGTATCGGGACCGCACCGGCGAGGGCTGGGCCATTCGGCATCTCAAGCTGCGGATGTCGCGCAAACTGATCTTCACCACCGGCCTGATCCTCTGCTTCAGTTGCGATATCGGCCTCTACCCGGACCTCAAGAAGAAGTTCCGCGATCTGTTCACGACCGATGAAACGGAGCAGGCCCCCGTGAAAGAACTGGTCGATTATCTGCGAAACATCTGTAGTCGGGGGCCGCTGGAAAGCCTGGCGACGATCTGCCTGCAATTTGCCGGAGCGGGGACAGCCAAGCTGCTCTTCGATGCTTACAACGATTTCCTTGGCATCCTGCGTACGCCGGCTCTACGAGATCAACTCAGCGCACTCAACCCCGACCTGGCTGATGCCGACCCAGGCTTCCAGGTCGCCCGCAACATCGGCAAACGGTTTCACGAAGGGCTGGTGAAGCTCTTCTTTGTGGACAACTCTCGTTTAGCGGAGTTGACACGATACTACGGGGTGTTTTAGACGGAGCTGGGCTGTTATTACCTTCTGGCTCGCTGACCGCAGAAAAGCAACTGAAGAATTGACTCGCTATGGCGCTAACAATGTGCCAACTTCAACCTCACCCAACCGAGCTAACTCTGCCGGCAGGGAGATGCGATCGTCGAGAAGCTTGATGCTAGGTGATAGATAATCACCATGCTGCGGCCCAGAATAACATTCAATGTGACTGTGTACTAAATCGACGACCCAGTAATGCTCAATTCCGGCCAGCGCATAGCGTTTCTTCTTATCATCACGATCAAAGCTCAACGAACTGTCCGCCACTTCGATTACCAGGGCGACATCGCCCGGCCCCGGCTTGCGATCAAAGTAGTCTTCAATCCGCCCTCGGATCACAGCCAGGTCCGGTTCGGGCTCATCGTAAGGCGGCAGTTGGATCGGCTGCTGGGTCGTGCAATGGAAGCCCTGGTTGATCAAGAGGTTCATCAGCCAGCGTTCAATCAACTGTACAGTGGAGCGATGCCGATTGCCGACACTCATGATGTCTTTCCCCGCTTCCGCTCGATCCTTGCGAATGAGAAAACCATCGATCAATTCGACCGGACTGCCCTCCGGGATGATGCCCGCTGCGATCATATCATCGTATTGCTTGACCGTCAGCCGCTGAAACGGCGGCTGAGTGGGTGAACGAGTTGGAAGCGTGGCGCTCATGTGCTTACCCCTTGCTGCCATTATACGCCTTCAGCCCCGCTTCCAGTATCTTCACCGATGCCTTCAGGTCTTCCTCTTTGAGCACATACGCAATCCGCACTTCATTCATGCCCAGCCCCGGGGTGACGTAGAACCCATTGGCGGGGGCAACCATCACCGTCGCTCCGTTAAGCTGGAAGTCGGAGAGCAGCCAGGAAGCGAAGGCATCGCTATCTTTGACGGGCAGCCGAGCGATGAAGTAGAACGCTCCTTCGGGTTTGCGGAGGAACACGCCCGGAATCTTCGAGAGTCCCTCGAACAATACATCCCGCCGCTTCTGATATTCCACCACGATACCACGGAAATACTCCGGCCCCAGTTCCAGCGCACCGATGGCGATGTACTGAGCCAAGCCCGGCGGCGACAATCGACCTTGTGCCATCCGCATGCACGCTCCGAAGACTTCCTGATTGCGGGTGATCAGCGAACCAAGCCGAATGCCACAGGAACTGTAGCGCTTGGAGAGACTATCGACGACGATGACGTTCTCTTCAAACCCCGGCAGTGTCAGCATGCTGATGGCCTGGTTGCCATCGTAAACGAACTCCCGGTAGACTTCGTCCGAGAGAAGAAACAGCCCGCGCTCCTTGCAGAACTGGGCGACCATCAGCAGCTCATCTTTGGTGTAGACTGTCCCCGTCGGGTTGCTGGGGTTGCAGAGAATCACCATCTTCGTCTTCGGGGTGACTGCCTTCTCCCACTCGCTCTTGGGCGGCAGATGAAAACCATCCTCACCCTTGCTCAAGAGCGGCACCAGCGTCGCCCCAGCCATCATGGCGAACGAACGGTAGTTGGTGTAGAACGGCTCGACGACCAGGATTTCGTCGCCGACGTTGCAGCAGGCATACATGGCAAAGAGGATCGCTTCGCTGCCGCCAGTGGTGGCCAGCACTTCGCCCGGCGTCAGAGAGATGCCGAGTTTCTGGTAGTAGTGCCGCACCGAGTCCACATATTCGGGGGTACCGCCCGAAGGGGAGTAGGCATAGACCTTGTCCTTGAGCTGCGTCAGCCGATTCCGCATCACCGCCGGCGTTTCCAGATCAGGCTGGCCGATGTTCAGGTGATAGACATGCACGCCCTTCTTTTTGGCTGCATCAGCGAAGGGGGCCAGCTTGCGAATCGGCGAAGCGGGCATCGCCCCGCCGCGCTGGGAAATGGATAACGGCATCAGACTGCTCCGGGTGATTGCGATATTGTAGCTTTCAGCTATCAGCTTTCAGCCATCAGCCATACGAATCGAGTCATGGAATGAAAGACTGTGCCACACTCCGGTACGTTCAGTACTCACGTCGGGGTGTGGTTGCAAAGCACTTTGCGACATTCGCTGTAAAGAGTCGCTAACTACATCAATCAATGTGACGACAGCAACTACCATGCAACCACACCCCGCTGAGTACAGCGGAGTGTGGCACAGTCTCAATGAAATGGGTCCATTGTTATCTAAAGCTGATAGCTGACATTGCCTCAGCGTCCCACCATTCGCTGCACTACTTGTTCCACCGGGCCCAGCACCGGTCGTACGATGTGCCGTTTCATCTGTTTACGCATTCGCTGAAGCACACCGGCAAACCCGGTATGGTGCTTGTTGCTGATACAGGCCTCCAGCGTACGGATCAACGCAGGATCATCACGACGTTCTTTGGCTTGAACGTAACTCTCTTCGTAAAAATCCATCACATCATTGTCTATTCTGGTACGAGCCAGGCGATGTAGACTAAAGGGATGTCGAAACGTGGTGCAACGATCCAATGCGCCGGCGAGGCGGAGATCCATCATGGTGCGAAGACATTTTTCGCACTTGCCGCAGTTGTACTGCTCTGCTGAATGATGGCTGCCACTGATACAGACCCGGAGTATTTTGAGAATGGCATCACTTTGGGAAATGTACATGGTCTTCTGTGACCGCGTGACATCGCACCCATAATGAACCACATCCAGCTCGTCGCTGCCGCACAAATAATCAAGATCGGGATGCGAACCCCAGGGCTTCAGCTTGTCCGCGCTGCGACTGGAAGAAATATAGACTTTGCGTATCTGGGGGCTGATGAGCTGAGCCACGCTGGCCAGAATGGAACCGAAATAGTGCTGTCGAAAATCAGCATAGTGATCCGAAAAGCTGCGAAGGTTGGTATCCACTTCGATGAGCGGCCTGCCCAGAGTTTGCATGGCCTGGTGGGCCATCTGCGAAACAGCCTGGCGAATGTGACTATGCTCCAGATGATAATCGAACCCATGAACAAGAATGCAGGCAGTCAGCTCGGCCTGGTTTTTCAGGAAGGTGTAACAGGCGTCTACGCCGGCGGAAAAGAAACTACCGGTGCCCGAACCGAGGCTTTCCCGCAAGGGCCGAGTGCGCAGTTCGGTTTCAATGGGTACGGGTTTCAGTTCAGGGAACCAGCCATGCAACACCTGTTGAAAACGCAACAGCCCATGGTACAGTTTTGCTGAAACGGGAGCGGGCGTGCGAACCGGGCAACCCAGCTTCATGGCAGGCACCAGGCAAGCGAGCAGAAACGATTCCACACCATCCGCAACCGGGCCGCTGGAGACCCGATACCAGATGTCGAATGATTTGCCGTCAGCTTTTATGGTGCTGGAAACGTGGGAGCTGTTTTCAAAGGTTTCGATGACAGGCAGGGAATAGATCACGACTTTGTCGAATTGCATATATACACCTGTGAATTACTGCATTCATAATCTGACTCTCGTATTAGATCGGCTGAGGTACGGTTTGAGCATCAGTCAACTTCGGAAGAACTCAACAGAAGTAAACTCGATAACTTTCATTTTCGATGTGCCACCCGATAGCTGCCAGTGCATGAGAAATCAGTGAACCCAAGAGTGTAACGCCAATCATAGCAGCCCTTCCGACGAATAGACTCCCATCCCTCTCTTCTATGGGCCAACCACCATGCACGTCACCCTGACCACCCATTGGACGATCACGTTGTTGACTCTGCTGACGAGTCATCCTCGGCAGGAACCACCTAAAGTCACCCGCACCGTGAAAGACAATGTGCTCACCTCCATCGAGAAGCCTGCCATTGGTCTGAAGATCGACAAAGGTTTCAAATACCTGGGGGCTCAGTCGTTCATACTCTATGGCGTCGCCACGGCGGAGCAGCATTTCTTTGTCGATGCCGATGAGAACAAGCAGATCAAACGACTTTACTGGATTCAATTCGAAGGCTACCTGCCCGACAACAAGAACACCTATCGCTACCAGGGCAAGAAGAAGGCCAGCCTGGGCAAGTTCGAATTCTTTGCAGATGCTGCTGCCCGTAAGTCAGGCCCCTCTAGCCGGCCCGATTCCGATAGTGCCATGTTCATGAAATTCGTCAAGGAAAAGGGATATCACATGGCTGAAGGAGATTATCTGAGCCAGAGGCTGCTTCACTACCTCGACGATAAACGGGACGAATTGATGATCATCTATCTGGAAAGCCTTGCCCCCATGCAATTGACTGCCGCCGATCTGGCTCCCACGGGCAAAGCAGCAGGCCAATGGGAAGGCATCGCGGAGAAGCTGTTGCAGCGGACGCTGAAGGGGATGGAACTGGTGGACGAGAAAGCAAAGTAGTGAATACGCTGAGAGATCGATTGCTGTCACTTCTCCGAAGGTGTTAGCAACTGCTTGGGAAGCCGCTCGGTGCCGATCAGTTCCTTTCGCATCCGTTCGCCTTCTCGGTCGATCTGTTCAGGTGTCGCTCCCAGTTCCCGCAGAATGAACTCGGTCAGTGAGATCGCCACCTCGCCTTCACCAGCAAAGACCGCGTCGGCCCCTGCCTGTTGCAGCGGTTCCACTTCACGAAGATAGGCGGTGCGGGCAATCACCCGGATGTCAGGATTCATTTCTCGCGCCAATCGGATGACCTCGGCACTCCCGGAAAGACTCGATGCGGTGATCAGCAGGGCAATGGCCTGATCCACTCCCGCTGCCTTCAACGTATCACGATGGCTGGCATCGCCATACACGGCAGCAATGCCTTCGCTGCGAAGCTGCTGCACAGTCTCCAGGTTCATTTCGATGATCGTGGGAATGATATCACTATCACTCAGCAGTCTGGTCACGGTTCTGCCAATCGGACCGTAGCCAATAACGATAGCACGGTGCTTCGCTTCATCAGGATCGGTCTGGTGAATCATCTGCTGCTCGTCCATGCGAGTACGCCGGGTAAGCATGGCCCAGAGCCGTGGCTGTCGTCTGAGCCAGCGTTCCAGCGGCCCGACGGTTCGATAGATGAGAGGGTTCAAACTGATAGAGACGATGGCTGCGAACACCAGGGCGCTTGTTCCATCGGGTGGCAGTATCTTCAGATAGGTGCCCAGATCAGCGAGGATGAACGAGAACTCGCCAATCTGTGCCAGGGCGACTGCCACCGAAAGAGCGACCCGCACCGGATAACCGAGGAAGACAACGATCAGCAGGGCGATCAACGGCTTGGCCAACAACACAATGGCCAGCGTCGCCAGCACGATGCCGGGAGACTTGAGCAGGAACATCGGATCGAACATCATGCCGACGGAGACGAAGAAGAGAACCGCAAAAGCATCACGCATAGGCAATGCTTCGGAGGCGGCACGCAAGCTGAAGTCTGATCGACCCACCACCATGCCGGCCAGGAAGGCGCCGAGGGCCATCGAAACGTCAAACACCTTTGCTGAACCGACAGCGATGCCCAGGGCGAGTACGAGAACGGTCAAGGTGAACAGTTCCCGCGACTTCGTCTCGGCAATCTTGCCGAGCAGCCAGGGAATGACCTTCTGCCCGACGAAGAAAGTGAAAAGGATCATCAAAGCGAGCTTGATGATCGACCAGACCAGCGACCACAACGTACCCCAGACGCCAAGCTGTTCCTGGCCGAAGAGTGCGGGCAGCAGCACTAGGACGAGTACGGTGAAGGTATCTTCGACCACCAGCCAACCCACGGCAATGTGCCCGGTCGGGGTATGCAGTGCGTGGTTATCAGAGAGCACCCGCAGCAGCACGACAGTACTGGCTACCGAGATCGCCAGACCAAACACCAGCCCTGCCGACCAGCCCCAGTTGAAGTACCAGGCGAGCAGACATCCCAGCAGCGTGGCCAGCAGGCTCTGGCCAATCGCTCCGGGGATAGCCACCCGACGCACCTGGAAGAGTTCTTCAAGATGAAAGTGCAGCCCGACGCCGAACATCAACAGGATGACGCCAACCTCAGCCATCTCTTTGGCGAGATCATGGTTGGCAACAAACCCCGGTGTATGCGGGCCGACGACGAACCCTGCCAGCAAATACCCCACGATCGGTGACAGACCCACCCGATGCGTGATGTACCCCAGCATCAGGGCTACCGCCAGGCCTCCTGTCAGAGTCAGGATGAGATCAATATGGGGATGCACTCCAGTTCCTTTCTGGAAGGTGATGCAGGCGATGGATGACTAAGCAGGTTGCCGCAGCCAACGATACTCTTTGGTCTATGGAATTATCATTTCACTGCGACTTACGGGATGAAGACGGATACATTCTGATGCATGTCATCGATGATCGACTGCTGAATCAGCAGCCCCATCCGGATAACTATGCTTGCCAAAGAAGAAGAGCAGCACCTTATCGTAGCGAGCGGCCCAGGCGGCTTCGTTATGCTCACCGCCTGCCACTTCCCAGTAGTAGTAATCCTGACCGGGCAACAGTCCCACGCGGTCGAAGAGTTCGACTAATCGGCGAGTGCGCTGAAGAGCAGGGGGGACAACCGCTCGGCGCCGCCTTCTTTGTTACCCATGTCAAGCCAAAATCGCATGGTGCGCATCCAGTCGATGCTCTCGGCGTTCTCAAGTTCACGCAAGATGCGATTGCGGGACCACCACAGCGAAGGCGACAGGATGCCCGCCATGCCGAACGCGGCAGGACGTTTCCAGGCGAGAGCCAGCGTGGAAAGACCGCCCATGGAAGAACCGATGATGGCTGTATGAAGCCTCTCCGGACGGGTGCGATACATTCGATCAATGAACGGCTTGACCTCCTCGAACAGGAAATGACCGTACAGCGCATTGCGAGCCTGATTGACATTGACGTTCGGATCGGGGAAGGGAGCGTATTCCAACAACCGTTCGGGAGTATTGGCAATGGCTACCTGAATAACCGGCTGCAGTCGTCCCTGGTCAATCAGCTTGTCAGCTGTTCGGGCTGCATCCCAGGCGATGCCGAAGGCGGCGGTCTGTGCCTCAAAAACATTCTGCCCATCGTGTAGATAGATGACCGGATAACGACGCCCCGTTTGCTTCTCATACCCGGGTGGCAAATAGACGATCACCTGTCGTTCGTTTTCCAGATAACTGGAACGAAAGTTGGTATGGTGAACCACTTGCCCTTGTTCATGACTCAGTACAGACATCCAGCGACATACCTGAAGACAGAATCGTGGTTCAAGATCTTATTCAATTGTCATACAGATTGTGAGACAGATTCAACGGATGGAATGCATTTCCGTTGAGCAAATCGTTGAACCAGGAGGGGTTGGGACATGGGAAGCATCAAACTTGATGCTCACCGGGTCAGTCGAAGAACACGAAAGAAGTGGCAGGGGTCAGCGGTACTCCGCTGCCCCCTGTGAAACTTGCAGCATCTTAGTCTGAATGCAGGGGGCAGATGAGTACATCTGACCCCTGCCACTGTTATTCAGCTAGCTGCTAACCCCCAGCGAGGTGCGCATCCAACGTCGCCTTGAGGCCTTGCATGAAGGTGTAGGCAGGAGCATAGCCCAGGTCGGTACGGGCAGCGCCAATGTCAGCTTGCGAATGGCGCACATCGCCGGCGCGTGCAGGCTGGAAGAGAGGCTTGATCGAGGTGCCGAGCAGTTCATTAAGGCCGTTCAGCAAATCGAGCAGCGTGGTGTTGCCCCCCACGCCGATGTTGTAGACCTTGCCGACAGCCTTTGGAGCATCCGCAGCTTTCATCACGGCCTGGGTGGCGTTCAGCACGTAAGTGAAATCGCGAGATTGCAGTCCATCACCGAAAATGGTCGGTTGCTTGCCTTTGGTCATGGCATCGATGAAAAGAGCGATGACGCCTGTGTAGGGATTCTTGGGATCCTGCCGGGGGCCGAAGATGTTGAAAAAGCGAAGCCGGGCGGTCTCGAAGCCATAGCTGGCGGTGAAGGCCTTGCAATAATGCTCACCGGCGAGTTTGGCAGCAGCGTAGGGGGAAAGCGGAGCGATGGCATCTGTCTCATGCCGCAGCGCCCCGGGAGTGTCTCCATACGCACTGCTGCTGGCGGCATACACCAGGCGACGAGCCCCGGCATGGCGTGCCGCTTCCAGCACGTTGAGCGTACCGCTGGCGCAGGCATCGTGCGAAAGTAATGGTGCTTCCACGCTGCGCTGCACGGAAGGGAGAGCAGCCAGATGAAAAACGACTTCGACACCTTTGACCGCTTGAGCGACAGCCTTGGGATCGGTGATGCTGCCCTGGATTAACGTGACCTGAGACCGGACGGCGGCCAGGTTCGATTCTCGGCCGGTGCTGAGATCATCCAGCACTACGACCTGATTGCCTGACTGGAGCAAGCCTTCGGTGAGGTGGGAACCGATGAATCCGGCTCCGCCGGTGACTAGCACTTTCCGCATGAGAGAGTCCTTCAATGAAATCGCACCGAGATGAGTCATCCCGGTGCATCATGGTAGACATCACGCTCCGCGTGATGGTCTGCAGTAGTGGTATCACAATCGGAAACCGACCATAGTAGCAGCATAGCCGATCCTCACGCGGAGCGTGAGGCCTACCATGTTACTTCACGCTGGCAGCGTAGTCCTTGAGAGCCTTGACAGGGCGTGCCTTGACGACCTTCTTGGCAGGCTTGGCAGGGTAGAACTTCATCTGACCGGAGAAAGGATCCTTGCGTTCGCCGGCGGGAACAGCCTTCTTCATGTCGAGCTTGAACTTGCACAAGCCGGGCAGCGTGAATACGCCGACGCCCTTCTTGGCCAGATCGCCATGAATATGAGCCGTCAGGGCATCGAGCAGATCAGTCACATTTTTCTTGGTGAGGTTGGTGCTCTCAGCCAGGTTCTTGATGATCTGCGACTTGGTGGTGGCTTTGACTTTAGGTGCTGCCATCTCTTAAATCCTCTCAGGTGGTACAGACGGAAAAATCCTTTCAACGTACAACACGTTAGGCGTCTGATCCCGTCTCGTCAATGATATTCGGGGAAAAACAGGCGGAAATAGCATCTTTTTGATTTCTGAGGTGTCTGCCAGAGGCATGGGTCACTACCTCTGTCAGCCAGCCGCAACACCTCCCATTCTCTTGCCGGGCGAACCTCGGCGGAAGAAAGTCGAGCACAACGATCAACGCAAACATTATCAAGATCTGCGGTTTGACTACCGAGAACTGTGTCGACTGCTGTCTCGCCGCCGGCGTGGAGACGATCGGGCTGAACTTCTATCCTCCGTCGCCGCGTGCCATCAGTATGGAAACGGCGAAGCAACTGCGGAAGCGTATGTTGGCCAACCTGCAGGTCGTAGGCGTTTTCGTTCGGCCCACAGTGGACGAGTTGCTGCGCACCGTGCGCGAAGTCGCCCTCGATGTGGTGCAACTCCATGGTACTGACGATGCCTACTGGCGAGACTTTGTCGCGCCGCCCGTGCCCCTGTGGCTTGCTCAGGGCATCGAGAACCTCTCTGACGTCGAACATCTCAAAACGCAGGTAAAACTCTGCAAGGCGATGAACATCACCGTCTCGGCACTGCTCGTGGATGCCAAAACCAGCGGAATGCATGGCGGCACCGGACAGTTGGCTCCCTGGCGACTGCTTCAGGAAACGACCTGGGATTTGCCCTTCATCCTCGCAGGCGGCCTGGCACCCGTCAATGTCCGCCTGGCCGTTGAGCAAGTCAGGCCCAACGGCGTCGATGTCGCCAGTGGCGTCGAAAGCAGCCCCGGAGTAAAGGACGCAGAGAAGGTGACTCAGTTTGTCAGAAATGCGCGATCAGCGTATTTACATCAAAGATAAAGAGCCGGGTCGCGTTAGCGCCCGGAGCTCGTCGCGTCAGCGCCGGAGTGCCGCAGTTCTTACATCCACTCCACAGGCATCAAAAACGTCAACTCCCCCTCTGCCTTGCGGGGTGATGCTTCACAGATCACGCAGGCCAACGCACCCTTGGTCATCTTGATCTGGGCCTCCTTATCACCGATCAAGTAGGCGATGTGTTCTTCCATGTCAGGATTGTGGCCCACAAGAAGGATATTCTCGATCTCCAGCGTGGCGCAGATACTTCATGAGTTTCTTGGTCGATCCACCAGGAGCAAGAAAATCAAGATCGTTGGCTTCAGCAGCGGCGCGGCCTTGCAGTTGCAGCAGTCCCTCAGCAGTCTCGCGACATCGTTTCAGCGGGCTGGTGAGTACCAGATCAAAAGCCAGGTTATGCTTTTTGCAAGCTGCTCCTAACTGTTCGACCTGCTTCCTGCCTTCCTCGGAAAGAGGGCGTTCTTCATCACAGGGAATGGTGTCGCCATTCTCAGGCAGGGCATCAGCGTGGCGGAGGAAGTAGATCTTCATGGTGTGTCTCACAAGTTGCTAATGATGATGATAACGCCCTATCCCCTCCTGCCAAGCATGCTCTTCGAGTAAATGAAGAACTTCATATTACTAATGGTGGTATTCTCGTACCCCGGGCGGAGAAGCGCATGACGCCGAAACAGTTGCTCGATGCTGCCCGTGATGCACGCCGTCATGCTCGCTGCCAATATTCAGGCTTTGCGGTGGGGGCGGCCCTTCTCAGCAAGGATGGTCGTGTCTTCACCGGGTGCAATATCGAAAATGCCTCGTACGGTCTGACGATCTGTGCCGAGAGGGTGGCGTTGCTCAAGGCCCTTTCTGAGGGGACTGAAGGCTTTACTCGAATTGCTATCGTTACCGAGAGTGATCTTCCTACGCCTCCTTGCGGGCCGTGCCGACAGTTGATGTGGGAGTACGCCGACAATCTCGATGTGATTCTGGGTGACCTCAAGAAGCAGACAGCAAGGTTTTCCTTGAAAGAACTCTTCCCGCATCCCTTCGAGGCGGCAAACCTTAGTTGAATGACGAAATGCCGTTGTGGCTTGGCTACCAACCACAACGGCAGGGAACGCTGTGGCTTATCGGTAATACACCTCGTACCCGTTGTACCGGAACCAGAGAACTGCCTGGACGGCCTGATTCAGGTGGTAGTAGCCGCCGTAACAGGTCCAGGCATGATGAACGCTGGCCCGATAGTAGACCCAGTAAATTCTCGCCTTGGCACGAGACGCAGCGATGCTGATGGGTGGACTGCCTGCCGAGACACCGGCTACGGGCTGGAGCAGTGCCAGGGCAGTCAGAAACGATAACACGAGTGCGCAGGATTCCGGACATGGAATGATCTCCTTGGAGAGAGTGAACAGAATAGTCAGTGATCGAGAGGATATTCCTCGATGCTGGTCCAAATGAATTGCCGTTCATGCATCGAACCGGACACCGGGAATCGCAGTGTTGTCGGAGACACGCCTCCCCAGCCTGCCCTATACTGTCCCCATGCCTACACACCACGTCCCCAGCGGTCTGTTCCTCTCTCTCGACGGCGTCGATGGAGCGGGGAAAAGCACGCAGATGAAACTGCTCGCTGACTGGCTAAGGACAGAAGGTTACACAGTCACCACGTGCCGTGATCCCGGTGGCACCCACGCCGGGGATAAGATCAGGCACCTGCTCCTCGACCGCCAGACGGGAGCCATCTCGCCGCTCACCGAAACCTTTCTCTACATGGCCAGCCGCTGCCAGCTCATGGACGAGGTCATTCGCCCGGCTCTGGATCGGGGCGAGATCGTCCTCTGCGATCGCTTCATCCTTTCAACCGTGGTCTATCAGGGCTATGCCGGCAACCTTCGTCCGGAGCTCTGCTGGAAACTGGGCCGTACCGCTACCGATTCGACGCTGCCCGAAGTCACGTTCGTCTTCGATATGCCCGTCGCCGAAGCCCAGGCCCGCAAGCAAGGTCCCGATGACCGGATGGAAGACAAAGGCTCAGTGTTTCTGGAGAGTGTCCGGGCTGGCTTCATCGCTGAAGCCAAGCGCAATCCGGAGCATCTCCGTTTGATCGCTGCCAACCGTTCCATCGAAGAAGTCCAAACCGAACTCCAAGAGGAGGTACGTCGTGCCCTGGCTCGGCATTTACGGACATGATGTTCAGCCGCGACGCTCTGCTTCGAGCCTATCAAGCTGATCGGCTCGGACATAGCTACCTCTTCGTCGGCCCCGATGGCGTCGGCAAGAAGCGATTCGCCTTGGCATCGCCCAGGCTATCTCGTGTGAATCGAAATCGGTGAGTCTCAAGAACCCCGAACCCTGTGCCGCACTGTGCCACCTGCGTGCAGATCAAGGCCGGCACCTATCCCGATCTGCATCTGGCCGGCCTGCCCGAAGACAAGCAGGAGTTCCCGACCGAGTTGATGAAAGAACTCATCCATTCGCTCGGTGTCAAACCCCAAAGAGCAGGGGCCAGGCGGATCGCCATCATTGATGATGCCGATGCCTTCAACTCGGAGTCGGCTAATCGATTCCTGAAGACCCTGGAAGAGCCACCCCCCGATTCACTGCTCATCCTCATCGGCACCGCCGCGGAACGACAGCTCGATACCATCCGTTCCCGCTGCCAGGTGATTCGTTTCCAGCCGCTGGGCAACGACGACTTCACGCACGCTGCGGTCAGTGCCGGCATCGTAGCGAATGCTGCCGAGGCTCAAAAACTGTTCCCGTTGGCTCGTGGGTCACTGTCCAAGGCGGAATTGCTCAAAGACGAGGAGCTACAGAAGATTACCCTCGAGATCGCCAAGGCTCTTCAACAACCGAAGTTCGCCAGCGTAGCGTTCGGTACCTTGCTGGTGAAGTTCGCAGAAGGCGTGAAGGATTCCCCGCAGAAAGAGACAGAGGGCCAGATTTGCTGTTGAGTTCATTGTGCAGTTAATTCAGGCAGCGTTGATGCAGGCAGAGCAGGGCCAGGCACAGGGGACTGAACATCAGGCTGCGGTACAGCGATTAGCTTCACTGTCCAGCATGGGGGCGTTGCCAGCTCTCATCGAAGCCTGTCTGGAAGCGGAACACCACATCGACCGTCGATTTCAGTTGGCCCTGCTGCTGGAGGCGTTTGCGGATCGACTGGGGAGAGAACTGAGGTAACAACGAACAAGCCCCGAGTGTGTATACCCGGGGCTTGGGAGAATAACCATCATCGTTACTTTGGCATGATCACCACCGCATTGGAATTGATGACGTACTTCAGATTGACCTGATCGAGCAGGTTTTTCAGGATTGCTTCGTAGGTCATATCAGCAAAGGCGGGTACCTTGACGCTGAGGTTCATGGTGTTGTGCGGGATCGCTCGATCACGCACAAACACGCGGAACTTTCCCTGGTCGGCAAAGAAGTGGATAGCTCCTAGAAGATCGCCGGGGGGATCTCGATGCGGTTGGTGCCTTCCTTGTTAAGTTTGGTATCGTACTTGGGCTTGGTTTTGAGAATCGTGCCGACGTCCTCAGCTTTGTTGCTAAAACGGCTCTCGTCTTCGATAACACCCTTACCTGGCACGATCCAGATGGTGCCCCCTTCGACAATATAGGTGACGTCGGTCTTGAAATTATCCAGATACAGTTGAAGGGCCAGCCCACGCGGGATGACGTTGTCCATGGCTGCAATCTTCTTGATCGGCTGAGTAAGACCCATTCTGACTTGCTGGTCGTTAGCGAACGCACGCCAGTTGATGGCAATATCGAGGTTGTAGTGCTTCTTGAAGTTCATCATGATGTCGTTGAACGTCACGACCCGATTGGGGTTACTCCAGAGGTGCGATTCCCAGGCGACCATGTCCTTGTCATCACGTTTAAGAAATGATTTGATGCCTTCATCACGGGAATCGGAAATACCTGTCTGAGGAAACAGACAGATCAAAGCCAGAAGCTGCAGCATGGCGTCTCCACAAGGTAGCAAGAGGGAACCGGCGAAACGAGCGTCCAATCGTAGCTGGGGTAATAGAGCAATGCAATTCAATTGTGAAATTATCATGTGAATTGATGTGCCTTGTGATAAAGTGCTCTCATGTCAACACATCTGCATCGTCGGCAGTTTCTGCAAGCCACCTCGGCACTGGTGGCTTCGCTGCATGCGCCGTTGCACCAACTGGTAAAGGCACAGAGCGGTGCTGGAACTACACCTCGCCTACTCCACCTCGAATTGCAGGCGAACAAGCTGGATGAACTGAAGAACTTCTACCACAAGAAACTGGGGCTGGCGATCAGTACCGATACCAATGATGGTTTCACGCTGAAGACGGGGCCTTCAACGATCAAGTTCAAGCCTGCCCTGCCCCAGACTGAGCCGTTCTATCACTTCGCCTTCAACATCCCGGAGAACCAGTTCGCCGATGCCAAGGCCTGGCTGAGTAAGCGGGTGCCGTTGCTCATCGACAGCAGCACGGGTAAGGACGAAGTCTACTTCGCTGCCTGGAATGCCCATGCGGTTTATTACCGCGACCCGGCCGGCAACATCGGTGAATTCATCGCCCGTCACACTCTCAAGAACGGAACGACGACCACCTTCTCTGAGCAGTCTTTACTCTGTGTCAGTGAGATCGGTCTGGTTGCCGGCGACACCAAAACCTTGAGTGCCGACGTGGCTCAGAAGCTGAACTGGCCCAAATCAGGAAGTGACATGGCCTTTGTTGGCGATGGGATGGGCTATCTCATCATCGCCCCCGCCGGTCGCCCCTGGCTGCCCGACCGTATTCAGAAGGCAGCCATCGCTCCGGTACAGGTGAAGGTCAATCAATCGTTGAAGGAGCCGATGGAATGGCCGAAGCTGCCTTACGTCATTCGTGGCACCTGATACCAAAACAAAGAGCGTTTCCCATTCAAGGGAAACGCTCGTGATGCAAATCCGGTTGTTAGTCGTGACTTAGCCGGCCTTCTTGACGGCTGGGGGGTTGTTCTTGGGAACATACTGCTTGGCCAGCGTGACGATCTGATCAAAGCTGGCGGGATCGTGAATCGCGATCTCGGAAAGCATCTTACGATCCAGCTCAACCCCGGCACGGATCAGCCCGGCAATGAACTGGCTGTAGGAGACGCCACGCATACGAGCAGCGGCGTTGATGCGCATCGTCCAGAGCTGACGGAAGAGTCGCTTCTTCTGCCGACGATCACGATAGGCAAACGCGCCAGCACGGGTGACCGTGGTGCGCATCTGGCGGTAAAGGTTGCCACGGCCCAGGAAGTATCCCTTGGCTTGCTTACGCAGCCGGGCTCGACGACGAAGAACAGTCTTGCCACTACGGGCCCGCATGTCAGTATCTCCAGCACGACGCTACATCCAGCGTCAATTATTCATATCTTCCAGCTACTAGCTCCTAGCTACTAGCTCCTGATTACATTCCCAGCGTGATCGCCTTGACGATCTTCCTGGCATCGGCGTTATCCAGTGTCACCGTGGCGTCGAGCTTGCGTTTGGTGTTGCCCGACATGTGTCCGTTGAGGTGGCGACGGCCTTCACGGCGAAACTTGAGTTTGCCCGTAGCAGTCACTTTGAAGCGGCGTTTGCTCGCTTTGTGGGTCTTCATCTTCGGCATGTGTCATCTGCCAAGTCAGGGAATCCGCCTGAGTCAATCGCCCAAGCGTGGTCTGTAAAACTAGGGGTGGGGAGGGCTGACGGCAAGGGTTTGAAAGGAATTCGGGAGACATCTGTGGATTTTGCGATAATTCACCGGTAGTTGTCAGCCTTTTCTCCACGCAAAGCCATTAGATACTACCCCCCAGCCCGCTTCACCTTGTACCCCAGCTTCTCCAGCTCGGTAACAATCCGTTCCCGTTGATCGCCTTGAATCTCGATGCGGCCATCCTTCACCGTGCCGCCGGTGCCACACTTCTGTTTGAGCTTGGCAGCCAACTCCAGCAGAGTGGCTTCATTCAGCGGTGTATCGAACACGGTCGTCACCCCTTTGCCTTTGCGGCCGGCGGTCTCTCGACCCACTTTGAGAGTGATCTGCTTCTTCGGCTGATCCTTAGCTAGTGATGGCGGGGATTGGGGAACCGACATCTCCGGTGGGCCTTTTCGTTCTCCGCCACTGACCAGGCGGGCGATCAGCCCCATGACTTCCCGGTCGATGAGATCAAGCACTCCGAGGGCATCATCAACGTCCCAGTATTCGACCTTGTCCACCCACGCTGGAAAACATTCTTGCAGCATAGGCCGGTGCTCCGTCTCCTTGAGAGCGACGATGCGGCCGGCACGTTCCAGATCTTCGGTCGTCACCTGCACCGGCAGACGAGTGCAGGCTTCGCTGGATCGAATCCCCCCGGCCTCGAGAGTCTCGACTGCCACCTTGGACATTGGGCCGGGGTTCTTCCCCGGCACCAGGTTCAGGGCACGGGAGGTCGCCTTCCACGGCAGACCCATCTTTCTGGCCGTCGCATTGAACACGACTTCAGCATACCGGCTGCGGTAGTAATTGCCGGTACACAGGAAAAGGACAGTGCGTTGCGTGGGCTGAGCCATCGTCACCTCGGTTTCTTTCATGGTAGCGATCTACTTAATCCATAGCCCGCTCAGCATCAGCAAGGTGATCGGCCCGGGCAGGAAGATCACCGCTTCATCCACCGCCAGCCTGGCCCGGTGGTTCATCGGATCACGGCCAAGAATGAACGCCAGTGGGATGAGACAAATGGCAGCAACAGCTAGCCCGATATGTTGGAACAGCAGGGCAATCACCGCTCCAAGGATCGCCATCGCTCCGGCGAACACCGCACCAGCTTGACCTCCGAAGCGAGTCGTGAAGGCTCGCACCCTCGCCCGGCGATCTTCTTCAATATTCGGGATGTCGCAAAGAACCATGTTGGCAAAGACGATCAATGCCAACGCCAGGGCTGATGCTATCAAGTGGCCATTGATTTCGGGTGCGGTGGCAAATGGCAGGGCACAACAGCCAATCGTCCAGGCGGGCACAGCCACCAGGTTCTTGGGAATAATCCGCTTGAGCGGCACGTAGCCCCCGGCGAGCACCCCCAGAACGCAGCAGACCATGAATCGCCAGAGGGCGGTGCAGGCGAGAATCAATGCCACGATTGAACTGAGAACGACAGCGATCTTTAGTCCTCGACGAGTCGTTGCGGGATCAACATCTCGACGATCATTCAAGCGATCCAGACCATAGGTGCTCATCGTGCCGCAGCACAGGAGAATCAGCCCCAGCAACGTGACCTCTCGCCCACCCACAGCGATGGCCAGCGAGAGGGCAGCCAGCGCCGGCCAGACCATCGTAAAGAACACGTCTTTCAGAATGCCTGAACTCCCCTCTTGGGATGGGTCATTGTTTCCAGTTCGAACGAAAGGGGCCGTACCCCTTGGTATAGGTACGGCCCGATGGGGTTGTCAGTCAATCTGAAGACGGCGATAGCTACTTGCTCCCGGCCTCCATCAGTTTCTTCATAACCGCGTCGAGATTGAAGGTGTCAGCCTTCTGCCTTGGGGGATATTCCTTGAACGTCTCCAGGAACTTGCCGATATAGGCTTGTGCCGGAACGAACAGGTAGATTCTTTCAAACAGCCACTGGAAGTAGGTGTTCGACGTGATGTCGGCACGTTCGTACGGGTCCATCCGCAGGTTGTACAACCTCGGCACACGCAGGTTCGTGAACGGCTCGGCCCATACCTGAAGGGTGCCTGGCGACCGCTGCTCCATGAACAACATCTTCCAGTTGTTGAAGCGAAGCGCAGCCACCTGTTGCTCGTCAGTGCAATAAATGAACGACTCGCGCGGGGACTTGTCCGTTTGACCGGTCAGGTACGGGATCAGATTGTACCCGTCGAGGTGGATCTTGTAATTCATATCGCCGATCTTGTGTCCCTTGAGCAGCTTCTGCGTGATATCGGAGTCACCGGCCATGGCGAGGATCGTCGGAAGCCAATCGAGGTGCGAGACGATCTCGTTGGAAACAGTGCCCGGCTTGATCTTGCCCGGCCAGCGTACCATGCACGGAATGCGGTAGGCACCTTCCCAGCTGGTGTTCTTTTCGTTGCGGAACGGTGTCATGGCTCCGTCCGGCCAGGTGTTCATGTGCGGACCGTTGTCGGTGCTGTACATCACGAAGGTATTGTCTGCGATGCCGGCGTCGTCGAGTGCCTTGAGGACTTGGCCCACGTTCTTGTCGTGGTCGATCATCACATCGTGATAAACCGATTGCCAATGACCGGCCTGTCCCACGCTGCCCGGTTTGGGGTGGGTGAAAGCGTGCATGTGAGTGAAGCACACCCAAAGGAAAAACGGCTTGCCTGCTGCTGCCTGTTTCTTGATGAACGCCACTGACCGTTCGGCGATATCGTCGTCGATCGTCTCCATGCGCTTGCGGGTCAGCGGGCCGGTGTCATTGATCGTCTGCTTACCGATCTTGCCGAAGCGTGGATCGACCGTCTCGTCGTCTTTGTCAGTTGCCTTGCAATCGAGGACACCGCGTGGGCCGAACTTCTTCTTGAACTCCGGGTCCTTGGGGTAGTCAACATGCTCCGGTTCTTCCTCGGCGTTGAGGTGGTAGAGGTTGCCGTCAGAATTCATCGAAGCCATGGACGGTGGGAAGGAACTCGTTCCGGTCACCGAGGTGGTTCTTGCCGATCTGGGCTGTGGCGTAACCATGCTCCTTGAGCAGGTTGGCAATGGTCGGGTCTTCTTTCTGCATGCCGGCCTTGGCGCCGGGCATGCCGACCTTGGTGAGCCCCGTACGCATGCCGTGCTGGCCGGTGATGAATGAAGCCCGGCCGGCGGTGCAGCTTTGCTCGGCATAGTAGTCGGTGAACATCATGCCTTCTTTGGCGACACGGTCGATGTTCGGAGTCTGGTAGCCCATCATGCCGCGCGAGTAGGCACTGACATTCGACTGACCGATATCATCGCCCCAGATGATGCAGATGTTCGGCTTCTTGCCATCCTGCGCGGCCTTGGCGGTGACCTTGGCATTGTGCGTCGAGATGGCCAAGGCATCAGCTTTGCTCATACCACCGGAGCAGCATGAAGGGCACTCCTCCGTCGTGGCCCCTGACACAGGCTTAGCCACTATCGGTTGGTTTTGAACATCGTTGGCCTTGGCTTGCTGAAACAGGTTCAGCGAACCCGACGCCGCAAGATAGCCGACCAGCGCACCAGCGCCAGGCAGCCAGCCATGATGATCTTCGTACTTCGCATAGACAGACCTCCTTATTTAAACTGTTTGATAGTGTTGGATAAGCTAGCCAAGAGTAACATGGGCTAGCGTAAAAAGGGACAAGAAAGCAGGAATCTACTCTTTCCTGATCCGGAACCAGGAAAGAGGCTCTCGCTGCTACTTCAAGTCAATCGTTACCTTCTCGATCTTGCCTGTGAAGGCGAACGGCAACTTGTAGGTGAAGTCGACGGGTGAGCCGACATCCATGCCGATGTCCATGCCTTCACCGAGAGAGATCTGTAGAGGAATGGTCTTCGGCAGCTTTCCTTCAGCGACCTTGGTGCCGTTGGCGGAGATGGTGACGGTGGCGGCTTTCCCCAGTTCACCAGGTTTGCCTTCATAAGCAAAATCGACCTTGAGCTTCACTTTACCTTTGGGCAATGCCTCAGCACCGGTCACCATGTAGCGATCGAGGTTGAGATAGTTATAAACGAAGGTCGGCTTATTATCTTTCAGGTACAGTCCATAGCCGCCGACCATGCCGCCGTGAGTGACGATCATCCCTTCGGTCTTATCGCCGATGTCGATGTCAGCAGTAATTGACCAGGATTTATTCAGGATGCGTGGGGCAGCGTCGTTAGGCAGCCCCAGTTGGCCGGGGTAGTAGGTGAACGTCTTGGCATCGCCACCCAAACTGGGGCGGCCCTGCAACTCGGCATTCAGCCGTTCAACCGCTCGCCAATCGAGGGGCAGCACATTGTGCTTGGCTGCTTCCACCCACCACAGGTCTTGCAGTTGACGAAGCTTCTCCGGGTTCTCTTTGGCCATGTCGTTGGCCTGCGAGAAGTCGTTGTCGATGTGGTAAAGCTCCCACTTCACCTTGTCGATATCGAGGGGGGCACGGTTCGGATTCCACGGAATGACCGGGTTGGACGATGCCATCCAGCCATCCTGGTAAATGCCCCGGGCACATCCCATCTCGAAGTACTGGGTGGTTCGCCGACCTTTGGCCTTGGCGTCATCAAAGGTGTAAGCGAAGCTGATACCCTCGATCGGTTTCTGCGGCGTGCCGTTGAGCATGTTGGGCGGGGTGATGCCGATGACTTCGTAGAGCGTCGGCACGATGTCGATCGTGTGCAGGAACTGTTCGCGCAGGCCGCCCTTGTCCTTGATCTTCGCCGGCCACGAGATCACCATCGGATTGCGTGTCCCACCGAAGTGACTGGCTACCTGTTTCGTCCACTGGAACGGAGTACACATGGCGTGCGCCCAGGCAGACGGGAAGTGATTGAAGTACTTCGGCCCGCCGAGATCGTTGTAGGCTTCGAAGTTGTCTTGCCACTTTTCGGGGAAGCCGTTGAAGAAGAGATTCTCGTTGATTGAGCCTTCGATACCGCCCTCGGCGCTGGCGCCGTTATCGCCGATAATGTAGACGAAGATCGTGTTGTCAGCGCCGGGCTGTTGCTTGACCGCATCGATGACTCGGCCCATCTCGTAGTCGCAGTGGGCTGAGTAGCCGGCGAAGACTTCCATCATGCGGCTGTAGATCTTCTTCTGATCAGCATTGAGAGTTTCCCAGGCGGGCAAGCTGTCTGGCCTCGCTGTGAGCTTGGTGTCCGCTGGTACCACGCCCAGTTTCTTCTGTCGGGCCAGCGTATCTTCCCGGTACTTATCCCAGCCATCGTTGAACTGTCCCTTGAACTTGTCGATCCATTCCTTGGGAGCATGGTGGGGCGAGTGGTTGGCTCCCGGAGCGACATAGAGGAAGTAGGGCTTGTCCGGTGCGATCGACTTTACCTTTCGAACCCACGAGATAGCATGATCAGCCAAGTCGGGGGTCAGGTGATAATTCGGATCGGGGGAGGCGGGAACGAGGTTACGGTTTTCGTAGAGCACCGGGTTCCAGTGGTTCATATCGCCGGCATTGAAGCCGTAAAAGTAGTCGAACCCCAGGCCGTTGGCCCAGCGATCAAACGGGCCGGCGGCACTGGCTTCCCAGGTCGGGGTGTTGTGGTTCTTGCCGATCCATGCCGTCATGTAGCCGTTCTGACGAAGCACTTCACCGATGGTACCGCAACTCTTGGGGAGTACACAGGTGTAGCCATCGTACCCGGTCGCTGCTTCACCGATGGTGCCGAAGGTGGTGGAATGGTGGTTGCGGCCGGTGATGAGGGCAGCACGAGTGGGGCTGCAAAGTGCCGTAGTGTGGAAGCGGTTGTAACGCAGTCCTTCGTCGGCCAGCTTCTGAATCGTTGGCGAAGGAATGCCGCCACCGAAGGTGCCATACTGCCCGAAGCCTGTGTCATCGAGCAGGATCAGCACCACATTCGGCGGCACCCTTAGGCGGCTGCACCGGCTGCGGGAACTGAGGCTTGTCTGAATCAAGGATGGTACGACCGACGTTGCCCTGATAGCGGAAGTCGGGACGGGGCAATACTTCAGGGGAGCTTCCACTCGCTGCCTGCTTCGACGATTTGTCCTGAGCGAAGGCTTGGGAAAGTTGACCGCTGGCAGCCAACCAGCCAAAGGCCATGCCAAGGCCTATCACGGCTACTGTCAACCATCTGGTTCGCTTGAACATGTTGCACCTCATGTAGATTAACAGATCAGCAGGAAGCTGTGGCAGGGGTCAGTTGTACTCAACTGCCCCCTGCTTGCAGACGAAAATGTTGTACATTCCGCAGGGGGCAACGGCGTACAGTTGACCCCTGCCACGGTTTCTCTGGCTACTTGGTCAACTCAAACGTCACCTTCTCGATCGTTCCCGTGAAGGCGTTCGGCGATTTGTAGTCGGGCGAGATGGGGGTGATCGAATCACGGCCCACTTCGAACGGCTCCAGCCCATGGCGAAAGGCGGAACGTTTGATCTTACCCTCGCCGGCGGGCTTGCCGTTGACGAAGAACTTGAGGGTGCCGCTGCCTTCCGGTTTACCATCGGGAGTGAACTCGGTCTTCAACGTCACCTTACCTTCAGGCAATACTTCCGAGCTGGGAATAGTCACGTCAGCGATCTCGAAGAATGTGTAGCGGAAGACTGGTTTCTTGTCCTTCACATAGAGCGACCAGCCAGCCGAGAAGGCCCCGGCACAGGTAATGACACCCTCGGCACCGCCCTTGGGAATCACCAGTTCAGCAGTGATGGTGTGGCTGCGGGGGAAGATTTGCGGGCCGATGGGTTCGGGCAGCCAGACGTTGTTGCCGAAGTAGGTCCAGCTCGTCTTCGGCTCGCCACTCATGCGGAGTTTGGGATCCATACGTTCGCTGAAGCGTGGATCGAGGGGAAGCACGCCGTACTTCGTAGCCTCTTCCATGAACTTGGCTTTCAGTTCGTTGAGCTTCGCCGGGTTCGTCGCAGCCAGATCGACTGCCTGACTGAAGTCGTCGTTGATATTGTAAAGCTCCCATGGCGCTGTCAGGAAGCCATCGCCGCGTCCGGCAGTCACCCAGGGTAAACCGTATTGGCTGCACGCTACCCAGCCATCGTGATAGATGGCCCGGTTGGTGGCCAGCTCGAAGTACTGGGTCGTGCGGCGATCCTTGGCTTTGGCATCGTCGAAGGAATAGACCATCGAGACACCTTCGATTGGCTTCTGCGGGATGCCGTTGACAACCTTCGGCTCAGGAATCTTGCACGCTTCCAGAATCGTCGGTACCACATCGATCACGTGATGGAACTGATTGCGTATCTCGCCCTTGGCTTTGATCCCCTTGGGCCAGTGAACGACCATCGGGTTGCGTGTGCCACCAAAGTGGCTGGCGACCTGCTTCGTCCACTGGAACGGTGCATCCATCGCCCAGGCCCAGCCGACAGGAACGTGCGGTTCGCTGGTGGGTCCACCGATTTCGTCGATTCGCTTCAGCGTGCTCTCCAGCCCCAGTTGGATGCCAATCAAGCTGGCGATTTCGCTGAAAGTTCCTTCCAGGCCACCCTCAGCACTGGCACCGTTGTCACCAACGACATACATGACCAGAGTGTTATCCAATTCGCCCGACTGGCGCAGGCTCTCGATCAACCGGCCCACTTCCGCATCGGTGTAGGCCATATAGGCTGCATAGTTCTCCATCAATCGACAAAAGACTTTCTTGGCATCGGCTGACTGGTCATCCCAGGCGGGGATGCTCTTGTGGCGCGGCGTCAGCTTGGTGCCCGGCGGGATGATGCCCATCTCCAGTTGTTTGGCATGAGTCAACTCACGCTGCTTGTCCCAGCCATAGTCGAACTTGCCTTTGTACTTCTCCAGCCATTCCTTCGGAGGATGGTGCGGAGCATGAACGCCGGAGGTGCTGAAGTAGTTGAACCAGGGCTTGTCAGGATCAGCAGCCCGGACGTTACGGGTCCAAGCGATGGCTTCGTCGGTCATATCTGCGGTGAAGTGGTAGCCTTGCTCTGGTGTCTTCGGTTGAGGCACCCACGTGGTGTTGCGGTAGATCGTGGGATACCACTGATTCGTTTCACCCTGGTTGAAACCATAGAAGTAGTCGAAGCCCAAGCCGGTCGGCCAGCGGTCGAACGGACCGGCTGGGCTGATATCAGGCTCCGGCGTATTGTGCCATTTGCCGAACATGCCGGTGGCGTAGCCGTTGTCACGCAGCATCTGGCTGACCAGTGCCGTGTCTCTGGGAAGGATGCCGGTATAGCCAGGGAAGCCGGTGCCCATTTCAATGATAACACCAGTAGCGACCGAGTGATGGTTGCGACCAGCGAGCACCGCGGCACGGGTGGGGCTGCACAGAGCTGTCGTATGAAAGCGGTTGTACTTGAGTCCGTTGTTGGCGAGCTTATCCATGTGGGGCGTGGGCACCGGGCCACCGAAGGTGGAACACATGCCGAAGCCGACGTCATCCAACATGATGAGCAGCACATTGGGGCTTCCCTTGGGGGCCTTCACCGGCATGGGGAAGTTTGGCGTCGAATCCTTATACGTCTTGCCGATCTTGCCCTTGAACTCCGGGTCAGGCTTGGGGAGTTGAGTGCCATCGACTTTCTTGTCCTGGGCAAACGTCTTCGACAGGTTGCCGCTGGCCGTCAGCCAGCCCAGCAATGCCCCTGCGCCGATCAAAACGACGACGCTCCATCGCAGTTTTCTTTGCATGGTCGATACTCCTCGTTAGTCATTACTGAAGTGCCCGGCACGCCAGCTATCTTACGAGGATTTCATGATCATCCACCAGAAGGATTCTGATCGTCTTCGTTCATTGTCTCGGGCCAGTTCTTTCGGCCCCACCAGACAAACCAACGCCGGAAGCCTATCCAGAAAAGTAACCAGCCAATGCCGGCAAGTGATAGACCTATCACCAGACTATCAAAGCCACGCTTGAGCCACAGAAATCGAGCGATGGCACCCAGAATCACACATCCCACTGGGCCCAAGATTAAAGACAGGACGTGTGCGACCGCCAGGATGCGCACATAGAGCGGGAAGGCCGGTGGCTGCTTGGTTGGCACCTCTTGTGGTTCATCAATAGGCGACATGGCTTCTCTCCCGATACCTACTCCATGTATCACCAAGCACGGTTCGGGAAAGAAAGTGTCTCAGCTCATTACTTCTTCGCCAGATACTTATCAAACCAGTCAGCGATGGTAACGATGTCCTTATCGATGCCAACCCAGCCGTGCGCCATGCCCTTCTTGGTGACCAATTCACAGGGCACATTATTCTCCTTCAGCTTGGCGATCATGATCTCTGCCTGCTGAATCGGCACGAGTTGGTCGGCATCGCCATGAATGATCAGCGTCGGGGCGGTCTCTTTGGTCACATGGTAGATCGGCGAGATCTTCTTGCCGATCTCCTTGCGCTTCTCCTCGTCGCTGACCGCAATGAAGCCTTTCTTACCTTCGTAGGTGTGGAAGTCGAAAGGCGGCCAGAAGTCCTTGATGGAACCGGTGCCCAGCTCGACGTTGCCCGGTTTGCGATAGTTCAAAAAGTCGGTGGGTGGAAAGAAGCAGCCAACCGCTGTGATCTTCGATGACACCCGATCAACGGGGTCCTTCGCCTGAGGTTTTCCTTCCTGCGAGGCACAACCCTGCATCAGCGACAGATGTCCGCCGGCTGAGGCGCCGATGATGCCGATGCGATCCGGATCAATGCCATAATCTTTGGCGTGATAGCGGATGTATCTGACAGACCGATTCATATCTTCGAGGATTTCCGGGATGGTGAACTTGGGCTGGCTGCCATGCACCACGACGAAGACCACATAACCCCGCTTTAGCATCTCGTTAAAGAAGGCCCGATTTACCATCTCCTTGGCCGAGACCCAACCGCCGCTCGCCACCATGATGACCGCCGCCCCATTCTTGTTGCTGTTGGGCGTGAAGACATCCATCGTCAGAGAGACGCCATACTTCCTGCCGTAGATGACATCTTCCTTGACGTTGACTTCAGGAGCCTGGGCGTGGAGCGATGGGAAAGTCAGGGCCAGCAGGAAAGCGGCAAGCACAAAACGAGAGAGCATTTCAGAGTTCCTTCGATGATGGTCGCTCAAGTGTACCGAAGAGGCAACGATGTGCAATGACGAAAAGTGTGGCAGTTGTCACGAGGTACTCCTCGTGCCCCTCTGTGGCTCATGCAAAGATTACCGAAACGAAGCAGGGGGCAGTTGAGTACAACTGACCCCTGCCACGCTACTTGATGTTTAGACAACTACTTGGGCATAGCGGCACCAGTAATCATGCTGTCAATCACCTTTTCCATCTTGGCGGGGTGACCGATCCAGGCGATGTTCCCTTCCTTATTGATGATGAATGCACAGGGGATGCCGTTCTGTCCGGCAGCGATCAGCCAGTTCTTGGCCATGTGTCCTTTGTGCGCCGGCTTCGTTGGCGCCCACCTTGTCCATCGCTACCCGGTAGTTCATCTTGTGCGCCCTGCTTCTGCACGAAGGGAGCTACCTTGGTCTGGTCGCGCTCAAAGACGCTGACACCAATGAAGGTCACCTTATTGCCATACTTCTTCTGCATGGCGGTGACCTTGGGAATGTTCTCGATGCAAGGCCCACACCAGGTCGCCCAGAATTCGATGACATAGATTTGTCCGGGCTGCAGTTCCTTCACCGCTTCGCCTTTGAGGAACTTGCCGACAGCAAACTCCGGGGCGGGATCACCGACTTTGAGATCAGCAGCATGACTGGTGGAGGTTGAAACCAACAGACAAGCAAGAGCAAGACAAAGGAGACGTTTCATGGGTGGGCTTCCTGGTGAAGAAACGGTATAGTGCGAAAATGTAGCATATTGCTCAACGATACTCACCAACATTCTTGATTTTTGTGACTGAGAAACAACCTCATTCTCTTGCCGTTCGAGTTGTGGTGCCCTGGCTGGGAAATCCAAACGTACATCCTGACTCGATAGTTCTCAGGTAATCTCTACTCAAACTCCCCAACTTCCTGTTGTTGATCGGCCTCACGAGAGCACAGGTTCGAGTAGTGTTTCTCCCGAACCAGTTCGCACGACACGCAACAAGTGAAATTGCTCCTCCAGATGAATCGGTTCCTTGACACGGCAGTTCAGCGATGCCATAGCACTTTCCGTGATCTCGATCCACTGCGCCCGTCGTTCAGTAGCTCTGTTTCGATGTTTAGCCGCAACTGTTTCCAGTGGACGAACCATTAAGGGTAATGGCATCACATACGCCCTGGAGCCACGAGACAACCCACCGAACGACTGCCAGAAATTCGTCATACGACCTCTGGAAGCTCCTGTGATACTTGGGGAGATAGGCGATCTGTCGTTCAGCGCGAATACCTGCCAGTCTGTTCTGCCGATAAACTAAAGCGATCCCCTGCATCGCAGCCAGGCAAAAATAGGGTGGAGAATGCTGCGGGAAGTCTTTACGAAACTGCTTCAACTCGACTGCATCAGGACAGCTCGACTGGTTGCGAGTGATGTACATCATCAGTCTTTTCTTACCACTATCGATCAGTGCCGAATCGACCCAGGCATAAGACATTTCCGCCAGCCAGTTGCTTCCAGCCATCAGAACAATGCTGGTACCGCCCTCCTGCCGATCCTTGATGGAGGCTTTGAGCAATAAGGTGTAGTCGATGTCGGCACGCCTGCAACTCCACAAGGGCAGACCGCCGTCACGGTAGACCGAATCGAGGTAGGCCGCATCGTGATGGTTGTCTTCAAATTGATAATGCGATAAGGCCGCCGCGATTCTTTCACGCATTGTCAGGCCCATGCACAGGTAATGGCGATGTCGCACATGAAACAACTGATTGATATCGTCCGGGGCATCGAGATAGCGACGCAACAGCGGCATGGAGAAGAACGCATGGTTCATCCGCAGGCAGGGCAAGGCTCGTGCTGCGGCAGCCACCGTAACGAGGCCCTGGCCTAACCCTAATGATCTGGTTTCACGCAGAAAGAGATCAACGAGCCGACTGCTGAAGGACCGATACTTGCTGAGGCTATGATTGTCTTTACTCACTTCGCCCATGCGGGCCACTCCCATTATTTAGAGCACTCTTTTTACGTTCCTGCACGAGCAGCAACAACTTCCTGTTTTAGTCGTTGCTCGTGTTGCCGACAGACCGCGCTGCCACGTCACTATTTCTGAAACCAAGATAGCCCGGTGGGATAATTCTTCCTTGCTGGTCATTGATTATCGTACACGATGTCAGCGCGGAACGGCACCATGAATGTTCACTTTTTTCTGGATGGGGTTGAACGTCTTTTGGAACGAGACCGTCGAACGGCGGGTTGCCAGCGATACTGTTTCAAATCGATGCGGCCTCGTGCATTGAAGACGACCCCTTCCGCTTCGAGTAACACCCGCTGCAACTGATCCGCCTTCAGCCGGGCGGGAGAGTAAGAGATTTCTCCTTTGGCGTTCACCACCCGATGCCAGGGCAAATCGTCATCCTCTTCATCACGAAGACTGAACAGAGCATAGCCCACCAGTCGAGGCTGCTTTCCCAACTTCGCTAACTCCGCTATCTGCCCGTACGTTGCCACTTTGCCGACCGGGATTCGGCGGACAACGGCGAATATCTTGGAGTACTTGGAAGTCGTCATGAGGAGTAGTAACTGGGGACGTAGGTATTGTTACATCGATATGATATTCACCAGTTTCAGGAGACCCCGATGACTTATGGCGAAACGGCGCTGGCGAAACATACCGAAGCGTGGAAAGTGGTGTCCGAAGTGATGAAGGTCGTTTACGGCCGAGACGATCAGACGCTTACGCCGGGAGAACTGAACTTTGCTCTCACCAACCGCCTCATTGATGAAGTCAGTAACGGCGGCTTTGACCAGTATTTCTTCAACGGCGGCTATGCCGAAGTCCATGCTGCCCTGAAATCACTCGTGGCTTTCGGCGCAACTCAGACCGCTGCGTTAGTACAACAGGCTATCAAAACAGTTGATCTGCCCGATGTGGTTTCTGAAGAGTATGATTACGCCCCTACCGAAGAACAATCGGAAGAGCTGAACGAGTTGGATAGCCAGTTCTACGACTCGAAGCTGGAGAGCGAAGAAATCTATCCCCGGCTGGTAGAGTACTTGCGAGAGCATGTGGGCGAGTTTGCGTAAGTATTCGTGTGACTACGCCGCCCGGCGAAATTCGCTGAGCAATGCACCCCGCAAGGTTTCCTGCGTCTTGGCAATAAGGATCGTGGCCTGCACGCAGTTGACAATCACCTGTAAATCATCGGGGCCGCGGAAGATCACTGTCGCGGTTGTTTGGCCCATGCGCAGCACTTTTCGGGCAGCTCGCCGGGCGAGCTTTTGCTGAAGCATGCGGGGCAACGTGGATAACACGCCCTGAGAAACGGAAACCTGAAACCTCATAAACCACCTGGTATCACCGAGGCGACGACGATAGCAATGGCATGCTTCTTAACATAAGTCCGACGTTTGGGATAGCGGAGTTGGATAGAGCGATCTGGCCTGAATTGTCTACTTCAGCATCGGCCCTATGTCCAACACCCTATACTCCTGAGCCGAGGAGGGTTCCTTGCCGGTGCCGACTGCAAGATGGATCCTCAATGTGCTGGGCTCGAAGATCATGCTTTGCAGTGTCATCTCTTTCTGATGCACCTTGTTCAGATACTTTTTCACCTCGCCGACGCCGATGGCGTGAGTGCCCGCGCAGCATTCGTCCAGCCCAGCCATGCGGTCGATGGTCGTGAAGATATTCTTCGGCACGGGCAGCTTCAGTTCATTGCTGATGAAGTGGTTGGTACAACGGCACGTCCCATGATCGCCAGTTCGTTTGATGACCTTGGTGGGAGTGTACTCGAGCACCGCTCCACCATTCTTGTCGCACACCATCAGGTGCTGGCAGGTGGTGCGCTTCAGACTGGAGAGCATCTGATACGCTTCCTCCACCGTGCTGCACTCTTCGAGAATACGGCGATAGTTGAGCAGGAAGGGAATACCTTCGGGATCGAACGGCGGGCCGGCTTCCTTGGGCGAACCAGTGGTTTCGAGCGAAGCGATGGAGAGGCCGGCGTCGTTGATGCCACTGATGACGCCGATGGTGCCGGGGAAGCCGATGGAAGCGAACGCCTTCTTGCCGGGCTGCTGGTAGATGGTGATGAGGGTGTACTGTTGCAGGTAGCCAAGCCCCATGTAATCCATGTTGCGGGCGAAGATGGTCTGCCCGGTGCTGCTGCGATCCTTGTCGACGATGACCGCTGAGCAGCCAAACAGCGACATGAGCAGATGCTTCTGATCAAAGACGGTGTTGCAGAAGACGAACGTGTCACGATCGAGGTTGCTGTTCTTCAGGATCGCTTCCGCCTCAGCCTTGTTGTTGGCCGGGAAGTTCTCGTAGAGCTTGGTGCTGGTCTTGTACAACTGAGGCTTGAGGAGCTTAAAGCCTACCGGCGTGGCCAGGCTGCTGATCAGCTCTTCAGGAAAGCCAAGCAGCTTCTTGGAAGGCTCCGCCACCAGCTTGGCTGCCTGCTCGCCCATCTGTTCGGGGGTACCCTTGAGGGTCATCACTGGCAGGCCATTGACATACTTCAGGCCGCCTTCCTTGTAGGTACGTTCAGGGAAGCGGAAGTCTTGAGCGTGGAGCAGTGAGGTGCTTAGGGCAACGACTAGTATGGCTGAAAACAAAGAACGACGCGACATGGTACCACCTCGCACAGGAAGAGTGCTGCAAGTGTAACATGGCGGGAGCAGAATACAACTCTGGTTAGTACTCATCACGCTCCGTCGTGAGGAGGCGGAGACTTGATCGTATCACAAAGCGCATTGAAGTATTATTCCCCCGCATCCATGCTATGATTGCAGCACTGTTATGAACGGTGCCTTTGGGCAAGATCATGAAGTCCCTCTGCATCAAAATACTGCAACGGTTCTGGCCGGCATGGGTCGCGCTGGCACTCGTGACTTTCGTTCTCGCCTCCATCATGGAACCCAGCCCCAGGATGAAAGAGGATATGTTCTATCCTCTCGGTAAGAAAGACTTCTCCCCGGGCTTCACCCTTCGCTCGAACGATGGCCGATACCTCGCTGTCATTGGTTCATCCAGGTATAGCTGGAAGAAAATGTATCTCATCGACACGGTCGCCAGGCAAGAGCTCTTCAACATTGCCGGTGATTTCGGCGACGTAATATTTGATTCAACAAACCGGCTCCTCTTTACTCGTCATTTCGAGAGTCAAATTGATACCGTTCCACTTGAAGAAGAATTGATGCGCTGGGATCCGGTAGCGAAGACGCAGGAAGTCCTCCATTCCTTTCGACTGCCTTCCAGGAAAAGTCTCGAAATTGAACTCCATGACGAACCGTTGCGATATCCACCCAGAGAGAAAGCATGGAACTCGGGACACTGGAGCGTACTCTCGCCTGATGTCAGGTTTTGGGTCATACCCCGTTGTGATGAACGATATCACTGGTACGAACTGATTGACCTGACCACAGGCAGGAATATCGGCCGGCTGCAACTGCCCGACATGCTCAATGACGAAGGCGTTGTCAAAGTCATCGGGATGCATTTTATCGAAGATGCTTCACTACTCGTCGTGAAAACCTGGCACCGTGTTGAGAATCAAGAACACTATCAACTGCACTGGCTGGAAGCCGACACCGGGAAGGTGCTGGGCACGATGCCTTTACCCACGAATATCTCAGAATGGCTCTTCGCTGATGGCAAGATGCTGGTAGCCAAAGCTATTGAGGAAAAGTCTGGTCCAACTTATCGTCAAAAGATATATGTCATTACCTGGCGTGATAGCGCTCTGAAGCAGCTTGAACTGGATGAGATCAGGCCCGATCTTCAGGAACGACAAGGCTATGTACCAGCAGAATATGTTACCCCTGATGCGTCCATCCAATGCAATGTTGATCCAGTGAGTCACTCTTTGATCGTAAGCTGGAACTATGGCTTCTCTGTAATCAGACGAAGAGGTTCCATGTATAGTCTCGATAGAGGTGACTTTCACCTTCCTGACATTCATTACGGTGTTCGAGACTTGAATACAGGCGAAGTGGTGCGACGTGGGCTGGTGCCGTTTCCCAAAAACTCCGACAAGACCGGCTGGAAGCGTGACTTCGTCTATTTGAAGACTGTGCTACCCGGCCCTGTGCTGGTATGTTACCGAGCGAAACAAAACCCTGAAGGCACACTGGAGCAATGGCTCGACTGGCTTCAACAGAAGTTCGACCTGGAGCGAACCACCATCAATGAAACGCTCCATTTCGTGGATGGCATGACAGGCCAGGTTCAAACGACGATCCGACAAATTGCCGGTGTGAATGACATTACACTGTCACCAGATCAAAAGGCGATATCGATAACCACCAGCAATCATTATCGCTATCTCTACGACTATCCATTGCACAAGCCTTGGCTGCTGATCGTTGCGTGGGCCTTCGGTGTGGCAGCATGCATTACTCTTTTAACCGAGTCGTTCAGATGGTGGCGACGCAGGAAGCTGGTTAGTACTCATCACACTCCATTGTGATGAGTTTATTACCACCGCCCCATCACGACGGAGCGTGATGGCAACTAACAAACACAACCACCCCTCTCTTGCGAGAAGGGTGGTTGCTATCGTAAACAAGGCAGGGTGTCAGGCCTTGTGCTGGTTGTTACTTGATGGTGATTCCGAGGTTGATGCTGACGCCGACTGAACCGCAGTAGCCGAAGCTTTCGAACCCGCCGCACAACCACCAGGGGTAAGAACAGCCCTGGTATTCAACGAACCAGTAGGCTGGGTAGTAGCAGAGGCTCACTTCGTTCCAGTAGTAGTAGCAGCACGAGCAGGGACAGTAGTAGTAGTGGCAGCTATAGCAAGGATCCCAGATGCAGTGGTGCCAGTGAGTGTGGAGCTTGCCGGGGAAGCAGTAGCCAAAGTTGCATTTGACAGCGTGTTTGTTGAAGTAATCCGGCGTGGCACAGAAGCTCTTGTTCAAGATGAACTTCTCGCCGTTGAACTTCATACCCGCGTGCAGGCCATCGACCTTGAGAGCATCCTTGGGCAGTTGAATCTGGTCGAGCTTGATCGGCTTCATCTTGAAGTCAGCTGGGGGCTTGCCCGGCCAGCACGGTTTCAGGTTTGACCTTGGTCAGATCGATCTTGGGAGTCAGCTTGGCGAACTCAGCATGATCGAACTTGGCACCGTTGTTCAGCTTGATGGTTGGCAGCTTGGCATCGACATTGAGTTTGCCTGCTTCATGAATCTGTACCACTCGCTTGTCAACGAGTTCCGGTTTCTTGACGACATCAACCTTGGTGACCACATCTTTCTTGATGATGACATCGGTCTTGGGTTTGATCTCAACCTTGGGAGTGATCTTGCTGGCGTCGATGACTTTAGTCGTGTGGGTATCCACCTTGATGACGGGATCAACTTTAGTTGGCTTGATCGTATCGGCTGGTTTGCCGGAGATCACTTTGCTGCTGGAGCTGGAAGTGGTTGAGCCGGTTTTACCCTTATCGTCAGCATGGGCCACCATGGTGAAGCCGAGTGAAGTTAGGGCGAGAAACAGGAAGTGGGTCTTGATCGTACGCATGGAAAGAATCCTTATAGATGAGAGGCCAATCGGCCCCTGGTTGTCGTGCTGGTTGTCATTCCGATCGGTACAGCACTGAAGACGTGAGGGGGGTAAAGCCTTGCGCAGGCCTAGTGAAGAAATTGTGATTTACGCTGGGAGAATAGAGTCGAAATAATGATCGTGATTATTTGACTTCTGGAGAAGAGAGTCTCAGCTCAGACATCAAGTAGCAATCGAGCTAACAACTACTTCGCCAACTCCGGCTTGGGGCGGATCAGCAACACGAACACAATCGAGATGAGCGCCACGCCGGCGAACACGGCGCAGATCAAACTGAGTGGCACCTGACGATCACGCAGGACACCGAAGCCCCAGTCCGCCAGGCCACCACAACTGATGCTGACGAGGTTCATGATGCCATACCCGGTAGCCCGCAGTTCGGGCGGAACGATCTGGCAGAGGATGGGCATGTTGTTGGTGTCGAAGAAGCCCCAGCCCAGCCCGAACAGAATCAGAAAGACGATAGCGATGGCAAGCGTCGAAGCCTGGCCGATGCCAAAGATAGCAGGGACCATCAAGCCCATGCCGAGGGCGCTGACGAAGATCCTGCCCCGATTGTGCTTCTGCATCCAGCGATCAGCCAGCCAGCCGCCGATGAAGGCACCGACGATAGCTGCCACCATCCAGTAGAAGGTCGAAGCGAACCCTGCATGCCCCTGACCGAGTTGGAACTGGTCCTTGAGAATGGCAGGCATCCAGTCACGGACGATCCACGCAGCTAAGGCAGGCAAGGTGAAGCAGAGCACCAGCAGGATGAACGAGAAGTTCGAGAGCAGCGTTCCGATGGCCTGCACAGGGTTCACTTTCGTGGCCTGCACACGCTCCACGGTTCGTGGCTGATCCTTGAGAAGTACCAGCAGCGGCAATGCATAGACCATCCCGAAGACGCCACAGGCAATGAAGGCGAACCGCCAGCCGAGCATTGGATCATCAGCGACGTAGCCTCCGAAGCCACCCATGATCACGCCCACATACATCGCCATCTGGTGCAGCCCGACCGCGCGGGAACGGGTAGGCCCGATATGGTATTCGGTAATCAGCGCCAAGGCAGCGGGGATATAGAACGCTTCGCTGACACCCATCAGCGAACGGGCCCAGAGCAATTCGTTGTAGGTATTGACTTGCCCCGTCCACCATGTCACTAGCGACCAGAAGAACAAGCTGCCACAGATCACGAGACGTCGGCTGAAGCGGTCAGCTATGTATCCACCGATGGGGCTGAGGAAGGCGTAGACCCACTTGAACTGACCGAGCATCAAGCCCCAGTTGGCATTGTTCTCGATGGTGGGGATATCGCCCATCACCGAAGTCTTCATCGACGCCAGCATCTGGCGATCAAGATAGTTCAGAAACGCCACGGGCATGAGGAGGATGACGATCAGCCAGGCGGTACGAGCGAGTGAACGGTCTGGCGATGTCACGGGTGCGTTCCTTTATTGCCGATCATCGGGCTGCCACTGAAGAATCTCCGCCTTGCCATTGGAGAGGCGGTCGCCGGAGTAGAGCTGGTACTTGCCATGACGAGCGCCATCGGGCAACTGGCAACCCAGGGCCAGCAATCGTCCCAGCATAATCTGGACGAAGACGGGGCGATAGACACAATCGGGTTGAAAGTAGGGCAGCCAGGTGGCTTCAGCTTGCGGATCAAGGCAAAGGATGGTGCCCCGTTTCATCGAGAGCCCGGGCTTATGGAGTGGGCCGTGGAAGACGACGATGGTGCCGGCCTGCATGTGGTTGCCAGCTTGCTCCTCGCAGCGGTTGGCAGCAATGAGGCCACGGCGTTTGCGGAAACCTGCACGAGGGCCGGCAGTTCCTTGAATGATGATCTCGCCATCGGTCATGCCGACGTGGGCATCGTGACAGGGTCCACCGACTTGCGGGCCGGTGTCGCCGGTGACAGTGATCAATCCGCCCTGCATGCCTGCACCCAGTGAATGACCAGCGGGACCGTCTATCTCGATGAGACCGCCCTGCAACTGCTGTCCGGCATAGTTCCCTGCATCGCCATCAATACGAAGCAGCCCTGAACTCATTCCCGTGGCTAGATGTAAGTAGTTCGCTGCACCGGGCAGCGTCCAGCTATGACTGGGATCGCCTTCGATCTCGAACACATCCGACCAGGCATACTCATGTCGGCCTATAGTGATGCGCTGCAGTTTCAGATCAGCCACTTTGAGGGTAGCCAACCGATCAGGTCGCAGGACGCTGGCATCAATGGTGCCTACGGGGGCATGGTTTCCCTTCCAGCGGAAGATCATGCTCATGAGGTTGTCCCCAGCATGATGCCATGAAGCGGGAAGTGATACTTGCCGAGCTTACCCCCGAAGTTCCCAGCCGAGATGGCGACCACTCCCGGCCCGCAGGCTGCTTCAATCCCCACCTTCATCGCTTTCCGAATAGCTTCTTCAGTGAGCCCATCAATGACAATCTCCAGCACGCTGTTGACGCCATCATGTAGCTGGCTCTTTACTCTGCTACGCATGGTAGGGGCGAAGACTTCGTTCGCTGAGACATGCAGCCCGACGTAGCGGGAGCCAACCTTGCTGCCACAACTGACAATGCCACCGGGGAAGGGAGTGATCACCTCAGCCAGTGGTGCCATGGCAGCAGCAGCACGTTCGGCAGAAGCCAGGGCAGTCTCCTGATCGACTGCTTCGATCTGGAAGTTCCCGCCAGCAATGGCCTTCATCGCTCCGCAGGTTTCCTCGCATAGGAACTCGCCATCCATGATGGGGATGCGCCAATACCGTCGACCATCGATCCATTTACTCTTCTGCTGCCCATCGCCAAAGAAGCGGAGGTGCTTGCCCATCGGCACTCGATCCGTCGCCGTGGTCAGGCCATCGTAGACAGCCGTCGCGGGGCAGGTCATCAGGCATTGGCCGACGCGCTTGGGGATGACCTTGTTCAGAGCCTCATGATTAAAGGCAAACAGAAGGATGGCCACACCAGGCCGACCATCGAGCGATTCATCCTTGGTGAGCCAGCGTTCAACGCCGACTTCCGCATCGCAGGCAATGACGGAGGTGCCATAACCCGTCACCGTCTGGGCTGCCGTGTGCAACCACTTCTCATTGATGGCAGTGACAACGATCCGTGCAGCCCACATGCGGAAGGCTTCTGCGTAAGTGTCATCAATGAGGGAGCCACGGTAAAGAAGGGGCATGAGCTAATCATAGTAAATGGGGTAAGAAGTACTGGCTCGGCCTTGGGTATGCCCCTGTTCAAAATGTGCAAAATGACCGCTGGACATGATCATAATGAGTCCTGGATGGAGATGATTCAGTCACAAAGCACGATGAAACAAGAGGTTATGTTGAACCTAGTGGTGATAATTGTCGATGGTAAAGAAGGCGGAATGTATCGAACCTGACGAAGGTAACGAGTAATCCGTCAAGGAAAGCCTCAAGGTTGATAACGGCGGTGACGATAAAGTGGATTGAAACCGTAGTGGCGGTGGTATCCGACGCGAAAGTTGTCGCTGGGGGAGTCGGCCGGGGGAAGGCCGCAGGCGGCAGACCGCACCACGATGGGGAACCAAGGCACGCATGGCATGTTCCGCAATTGGGAACATAGCGGCGGCCCAAGGAGACGACGGCAATGGCTCGATGGAAAACGCTCTTGCTTGCCGGGTGCTCGGCTGCTGGCCCGCCCTTGGCTTCGCCCAGGGAAACTTACCGGTACCTCCGGTTGCTCCTGGTGGGGATCAAGGCGTACCTGCCTTGCCTCCCGGTGCAAACACCGGCACGGCTTCAGTGCCTGTGTCGGTATCCGGCTCTGGCATGGCACCGACGACTAGTCGGCCGGGCCGCGTCAGCCTTTCTGACATGGGCAGCCGAGGCAGTGCCCTCGGCGGTGTGCCGGATGTCAGCGGCATGCCCAAAGCTGAAGGCGGCATGACCTATACCGGCATGAACATGACCCAGAATCAGATGGTCATGCAAAGTGGCGACGTGCAGGGCAGCTTCATGCCTGTCGGTGCCAACAATTTCTGTGCTCAATGTCCCGTCGGGGTTGAACCCTGCGGCACCACCATCCAGGCGAAGGGCCCCTGTGGCTTCCTGTTTGATGGCGGCGTGAACTTTTATAACACCCGTCGTAACGATCCTTCCGTGCTCTTCAGCACCGTCGTCACTACGACCTTCGGCGACGTCAATGTTTCCCAGCAGCAAGACTATTCCAACCATACCGGCACCGGCTGGTGGGTGGCGCAGGCTACCTGACCGCCGATGGCTGGTTCGGCATGGTGACCTATCGCAGCTACAAGGATACGATTGAAAACAGCCGTGTCTTCAACGATGGCACTGATCCCAATTTCAACATTCAGTACATCGGGCCAGGGCCTCTGGGTAGCGGTGCGGGTGGCGGCGATGTTCCTGCCGGCGGCTTTCTGGACCGCTTCTGGGATATCAACTGGCAGAACCTCGATATCATGGGCGGCACCGTGATCAGCCCGGCCAAGTGCCTCGATTTGACCTTCGCTGCCGGTATGCGTATCACCCGGTTGGAGCAGAACTACAACGCTTTCATCGACCGTGGTGATGGCAGCAGCAACTCGCAGGCTCTCTTCTCCCGCATTCAGGGTGTGGGTATCCGCACTGGTATGGAAGCCCGCATCTATCCGGTTCAACCTGTAACGCTCTATGCCAAGGGCTATACTTCGCTCATCTATGCCAATCGCCTGGAAGAGGCCGCACAGGTCTTTATTCAAGCTGATGGTGCCGCTTCCGGTTCCTTCACGACCTATAGCCGTCAGGAAATCCTGCCGGTGCTGGAACTCGGCTTCGGTGCTGACCTCAGCCTGTTCCGTGGCAGCTTGATCGTGGGTGCTGGCTACGACTTCAATTACCTGTGGGAAGCCGGTTCGACCTACTCGGAACAATCGACCAACCCCCGTGCAGCACGTCACGTGAATCTCGCCATCGACGGCCTGAATATTCACGCGACCCTGCTCTGGTAAGCTCAAGTCGAACGATAAAACTAATCTACAAGCCGCAGGAACACTCCTGCGGCTTGTGGCGTTTCGATGACAGCCCGACGCGCAAGCGAGGGGGGCGCGTGCAATCGCAAGATTCCCCTCGCTTGCGCTTCAGGCTGCCATGGCCATGAGCCATCTCTCCTCAATTTCATTGCATTCTTCCACAACATTCGCTCTACTGAGTGTCAGCGAAGGGCATCTCTAAAGCGAGCGATCATGTCGGTAGGTGTTCGAGTCGTCGACGTACAACTGGGTGAAGAATCGTTTCGGTATCGCACGCCGATCAAGTTTGGCGGCGTGACGCTGGATCGTGCCACCATTCTCAACGCTCATGTCGTGATCGAAGACAGTCAGGGCCGACACCAGGTCGGGTTCGGTTCGATGCCGCTCGGCAATGTCTGGGCGTTCCCCTCCATGACGCTCAGCTACGAGCAAACGCTGGGACTCATGCAGGAGGTGGCAGACGAAGCAGCGTACCTGACGCGGAACCATCGCCAGTTTGGTCATCCCATTGAACTGAACCATGAACTGGAACCAGCCTATCTGCAGGCAGGTGCCGAGAGGTCGATGCCGAAGTTGGCGGGTCTCGTCGCTGCCAGCCCCATCGATGCTGCCATCCACGATGCGTATGGCAAGCTCCAGGGCCTCAGCAGCTATGCCACCTATGGCCGAGAGTTCCTGAACAAGGATGTTGGGCACTTCCTGGGTGAAGAGTTTGCCAATGTCTGGATCACCGATCACGTAGCTGCTGCCCCGGTGCCGAGTCTGCCTCTCTATCATCTGGTGGGGGCTCTCGACGCGCTCACGCCAGAAGAAGTGGTCGGCACCGCCAAACAGGATGGCTACCCGATGCACCTGCTCGACTGGATCAAACGAGACCAGTTGACCCATCTGAAGATCAAGCTCAATGGCGATGACCTTGGCTGGGATGTAGATCGCGTGTTGCGTATCGAATCTGCAGCCAAGCTCGCCCAGATGCAACGAGGCTGCACCGATTGGCACTATTCACTCGACTTCAACGAGAAGTGCAAGAACGTGGAGTACCTGCTCGACTTCCTTCGCCAGTTGGAAGAACAGTCGCCCCAGGCCTTGAGCCGGGTGCAGTACATCGAGCAGCCTACCGCACGAGACCTGAAGGCAAACGCGAAGAACAAGATGCATGCTGTCTCGAAGCGGGTGCCTGTCGTCATCGATGAATCGCTGGTGGACTTGGAAAGTCTGCAACTGGCGAGAGAGCAAGGCTACACCGGCGTGGCTCTCAAAGCCTGCAAGGGGCAATCGACCTCGCTGCTGCTGGCGAGCGCCGCCCGGCATTATGGCATGTTCCTTTGCGTGCAGGATCTCACTTGCCCCGGCCCCTCGCTCATTCACTCCGCCGGGTTAGCTGCCCATGTGAGAGGGGTAGCCGCCATTGAAGCAAATGCCAGGCAGTATCTGCCCGCCGCCAACGAGCGGTGGAAGCGTGGTTATCCGGGGTTGTTTGAACCGGTGGAGGGGAGGCTCTTGACGGGACAGTTGACCGGGCCGGGGCTTGGAGTCAGTTGAGGAGATTTGCCTTGAAGGCCATAGGAGTGGTTTCTTAGTCTTCCTCATCTGCAAACGGCGACTTTGCAGCCTCAACCTTATCAAATACCTGCTCGATGAACTCCTGATCCTCCTCTTTCATGTTGATTGACTGCCAATACTGTAGTGCTTCTGGATCAGCTTTGTATTCAATCACGCCGTGCTCCCTTTCGACGATTTTGACGATCTGATCCAATGTCACTTTGAAGAACTCTTTTCTTGGGTTGGCCTTATTCACTCTCATCTTGTGAAATGCACGATGGAATGCATTTTCTAAGCCTGGTGCATTGTTGGTAGCAATCATCATGTGAACATCATAAGGGAAGGGCACGGATGCACCTCCCAGTTCTCGCACTCTTTCATGCGGGTCTAGCCGCCTGGTCATGCCTATCTTGTAAACGTCTTGACCTAGCGTACCTAGGTTGGAAATAACGTAAACATTGCCGGCCTTTGTTAGCTGAGCTTGTGAGATAGCCCGCTGTGAGTTCGCAATGGCTTCGGCTAATTGTGCTTCGAGCTTTTGAATTTCTTCGGTGTGCCTTCCATCAGCTTCTGCCCTTAATTTGGCCAACGCCGCTTCAACAGCTCTCTTTTCTCGTTCAGCCTCTTCGATTGCACGTTGAACTTCACGCTCATGTTGTTGTTCTTCTCGTATCTGCGCCCGAATGCGTGCCTGCTCTTCACGTTCAAAGGATAGTCGAACAACTCGCTCATAGTCTTGTTTGAGATTGGCAAGCATCTCTTCTTCGTTGCTCTTTGTTATCTCAACGCCAATCTCCCTACACCATGCGATTGCATCCAGAAGACGTTGTTTACTAGCAGCGAAATTGTTCGGTGTCAATGAATCGTGCATCCACCTCAGAGTGTCCTTTAGATACCGTCGACCTAATGCGTTAGCCTTCGCATCAACGGTCGTCTGTTTATCAGCAAGCACTTTGTTTTCAAAGTCTTGCTTGGAAGCTGTAAGTACGATGTTCTTCAAGTCCGTCTTGATCGTTCGATTCTCTGCCACCAATTCTTCGTAAGTAACATACTGGTGATTGAATTGCTCAACTCTCTTATCCAAGGCCTGTTTGACTTCACTGAGAGCTTGGCGTTCCACATTCAGTGACTTCATGCTCTTTTCAAAATTCTGTTCATGGGTTCTGCGAGCGTCATTGTGAGCGGCGATCGCCTGATTAAGATGATCAGATCTTTGCTGATGCTCTTCAACTTGTTTGTTGATTCGTCTTTCCTGACTATTCATCAGCGCTTTACGTGATTCGTAGATAAAGAACACGCAGGCAGCACCGCCAATGAATGCACAAATCGTAAGTATCGCGACACCCATAATTACTTCGCCTTTCGAAATACTGGCCCCAAGATTACGAACAGGTTTGTCACCCCACACTTGAGGCACTTGATGTCTGCCAAGAATGTTGCTTTCGTCGCATCACACACATCCCCGCAATATTTGCATTTCGCACGAGTTCTCATTTCCATGTTGGATACAAATGAATGCAAGTCGCCGTTTTCGTTCGGTTTTGTCACATACCCCATGTTTTCCCATGTACTCAGGATAAAAACTCGCTCTATACGCCTATTCTGATCGCCGTCATATGTAGCTGAATTTCTAGCGTGAATGTTTGTCCAAGTCTCTAATGCGTGGCCAAGCAATCGACGTGAATGATCGATCTTTGCTCTCCAATCAATCTGGCTGTTCTTTTCGATTCTTTTTGTGCTATCAAGCAATCGCTCCACTTCGTCGATTGCCTTCCATCTGAATAGTACAGGAGAGTAACTTAGAACGGTCTTTATCGTGGGATAGGGCTGATCTTCGACTTGCTCGTATCTGCGTTCGTATTGAATCATTCCGTCAATAAATGCGAAACTTTGAATCGCAAGTTCAATTGCGTTTGAGTATTGATGTTGAGAGAGTGCTTCCTTGGATTGGGCAACGTAAGTCCTGAATGCTGTTCGCTGCCATTCTAATTCCGCTTTAGTGGCCATCTTTAGACCCTGCTTATTTATTCATGCACAGTCTACCAAGGAGTGCATGGCCATGCCTCTTCTCATTTCCATTTTTTTAACGCTTCATTCTACTAACTATATGGTGATGGGTTCGTCACACCTGCAACCACACCCCGGCGGAGTACCGCCGGAGTGTGGCACGGTCTTCGCCCCCCTTGCCCTCCTCCCTTTTGCCACTTGCTCTTGCAAAAACCCCGAAGATACATTAACTTTACATCGCAAAGTAGATCCCCGCTCATAGAATAAGCGGCATCTATCTGTCATTCCGCCCTTCATCGTCTGTATTGAGGTCTTCATGAGCTTATTGCTCTCCAAGATAGAAGCGCCTGCCGATCTGCATCGCCTTTCTGAGCCTGAACTCGAGACGCTCACGCAGGAGATTCGTGATGAGCTGGTGCGTGTCCTCACGACCCGCCCGGCTCACTTCGCCTCGAACCTCGGCGTCGTCGAACTGTGTCTGGCTCTGCACCTGACCTACGACTTCCGTTTCGACCGGCTCATCTGGGATACCGGCCATCAGGTCTATCCCCACAAGCTCATCACCGGGCGCTTCAAGCAGTTCCATGGCATCCGCACCAAGGGTGGCCTGATGGGCTACCCCAACCCGGCTGAAAGTCCTTACGATCTCTTCATGACCGGCCACGCTGCCTGCTCTATCTCCAGTGGCATTGGGCTGAAGGTCGGCGACGATCTGATGGGCCAGAGCGAACGCCATTCTGTCGTCGTCATTGGCGACGGGTCGCTTCCTTCGGGCATCGCTTACGAAGCCCTGAACAATGCCGGCGAACTGGGGAAGAAGTTCCTCGTCATCCTGAACGACAACGAGATGTCGATCTGCCCGCGCACCGGTTCGGTGGCCCGTGCTCTCGATCGTGCCCGGGTCAGCAACTTCTACCGTGATTCGAAGGCGATGTTGCAGGACATCCTCTCCAAGGTGCCCATCGTCGGCAACATGGCCAACCAGGCGCTGGAGAAGATGCGCGAAGGGCTGAAGGCTACCCTCACCGGCGGCATGCTCTTTGAAGAACTTGGCTTCCGCTATTTTGGTCCTATCGATGGCCATGATCTGACTCAGCTACGCAAGGCCCTGCGGGATATGAAGCAGCTTGATGGCCCGGTGCTGCTGCACGTGCTAACAACTAAAGGCCAGGGTGTGCCCGAAGCCAGCGACGACCCGGTCAAGTACCACACGCCCCCCGTCATTACCGGCGTCGGCCCGGAACGACAGATTCTCAGCCTCAAGGCTGGTGGTGCCGCTGCCTACACCGATGCGGTTTCGAGCTGCATCTATCAGGCGATGAAATCCGACCCCAAGGTCGCTGTCATCACCGCAGCGATGTGCCAGGGGAACAAGCTTGAGAAGGTTCGCGACGACTTCCCTGATCGCTTCTTCGATGTCGGCATCTGCGAATCGCATGGCGTCGCCTTCGCCGGCGGCTTGGCCAAGACGGGGGTGAAGCCCATCGTTGCCATCTATTCAACGTTCCTGCAACGATCGTATGATCAACTGTTCCAGGAAGTATCGCTCCAGAATCTGACTGTGATGTTCTGCCTTGATCGTGGCGGCTTGACCGGTCCCGATGGCCCGACGCATCATGGCACCTACGACATTCCCTACCTCCGCATCTTCCCGAACTTTGTGGTGATGGCTCCCGGCGACAGCAAAGACGTGGAGCCAATGATGAAGTTCATGCTGAACCACAATGGCCCCACAGCGATGCGGTACCCGAAGGCCAACCTGGAGACGGTGGATCGAGCGGTCGCTCCGATGGAGTTGGGCAAGGCTGAGATCATCGACTGGGGCATGGATGGAGCGATCATAGCCTGTGGCACGATGTTGCCGATGTGCGTGAAGGTCGCTGAGCAGGCCCGCAAGGAACGGGGTTTGGATATCGGCGTGATCAACGCCCGGTTCATCAAGCCACTTGATGAAGAGACCATCCTGCGAGCGGTGAAGGAGTTACCCTTCGTCATCACCATCGAAGAAGGCACCATCGTCGGTGGTTTCGGTAGTGCAGTGCTCGAAGCTGCTAACGGTGCAGGGCTGGATAGTTCCAACATTACCCGCATCGGCCTGCCCGATCGCTTCGTCGAACATGGCGAACGGCACGAACTGCTGCACGACCTGGGCATGGATGAACCGGGCCTGATGGCGACGATCATCAAGTTGACAGACAAGGCGAAGACGCTGAAGCCCAAGGCCTGGACGAAAGAACGGACGGCATGATGGCTACCCTCCTGTAATCGGAATTGATCCATCCTTTCAATGATGTCATAATGCTAACGGATGACTTTGATCGAGAAGCTGACCATGACACACCAGATAACTCTTGATATCACCGATGAAGAATTGAAAGCCTTGGAGACTGAATCTCAGGCGACGGGAAAGCCGATTCGTGCCATCGTTCAGGAAAGCTACTTGGAAGGCCGCAACCAGCGCAAGGCTTATGGACATTTCAAAAGGTTTGCCGGCTTCTTTCAATCAGGTGTCAGCGACCTGGCACGGAACCATGACGAGTATCTGGGAAAGGCTGCTAATGATCTGCATAGGAAGTAGGTCATGTTCAAGTATTTCGTTGATACTTCTGGCTGGGGAGCATGGGCCGATTCCAACGATCAATATCATTCGCATGCAGTTGAGGTGTTTGATCGTATCTGGAATGACCGGGCAACCTTAATCACATCCTCGTTTGTGCTTCTTGAACTGACCGCACTATTCAATCACTTCCGGTTTACCAAGAACAGGCAGATGGAGTTCTTCGCCAATCTGTTCCTTGATGCCTCGATAGAAGTCCTGCAAATCGACCATGAGCTTGAACAGCGCGTCTGGCAACTCTGGCGAGAACGACATGATAAACTCTGGACTGTGACCGATTGCTCCAGTTTCATAATCATGCAGGAGTTGGGCATTACCGAAGCTGTTACGGCTGACCATCATTTTGCTCAGGCAGGATTCGTCTGTTTGATTCAGTGATCCTGACCGAAACGACTATATCATACATCTTGTATCAATCATCGAAGGCCCACTATGCCCAAGTATCTCATCACCGGTGTTACCGGGTTCGTTGGTTCTCATCTTGCTGAAGCGTGCCAGAAGCGGGGCATCCCGACGGTGACGATAGCCCGGTCGACCAGCGATCTGCGTTGGCCACAGCAGTTTGGCTGCCAGGTGGTGCAGGGTGATCTCAGCGATCCTGCGTCGATTCGCCAGGCGATGGAGGGGGTGAATGTCGTCATTCACTCCGCAGCCAAGGTGGGCGACTGGGGACCGGTCGAAGACTTCCGCCAGATCAATGTGCAGGCGACGGCGTTGCTACTCGAAGAAGCCAAGCAGCGTAAGGTCGATCGCTTCGTGCATGTCAGCAGTCTTGGCGTGTACGAAGCCCGTGATCACTTCGATACCGATGAGACCACCCCGCCGCCCAAGCAACATATGGATGGCTACACGCAGACGAAGATGGAAGCGGAAGCAGTGGTGATGGGGTACTATAGCACCCAGAAGGTGCCCATCGTCATCCTGCGGCCCGGCTTCGTCTATGGCACCCGTGACCGGACCGTGCTGCCCAATCTGTTAAACAATCTCAAGAAGGGCATCGTTCGTTACCTCGGCTCCGGCGAGCAGCAGATGAACACGATTCATGTGGATAACATCGTGCAGGCGGTGTTCCTGGCCATTGAGAACCCCAAGGCGGTGGGGCAGATCTACAACCTGACTGATGACGAAGTGGTGACCAAGAAGCGGTTCATGGAAACGGTCGCTGACGCTGCAGGGCTGCCGAGGCCAACCAAGCATGTGCCGCTCGGCGTGGCGAAGATGATGGCCAAGCTGGTGGAAGGGTTCGCCCGGATACGGGGGGCCAAGCAGGCGCCGATCCTCACCCAGGGCCGCATCAAGTTCCTTGGCCTGAACCTGGGCTACAGTTGTGCCAAGATCAAACGTGAGCTGGGCTACGATCCAAAGGTCAAGTTCGCCGAGGGCATGCCCGAATCGGTGCGCTGGGTGCTGGAGGATCAGAAGAGATGATCGCAGGAGACAAAAGCCAGGAGCCAGGAGCCAGAATAAATACTAGCTCCTCGATACCGGGGCGCACTGCATCTGCCAGCACTTCTGGTAGTGTCGAGTTTTTTCATAGTGTGTACGAGGGGAAAGCTCCGTGGGAGATTGATGCACCGCAGCCCGCGATTATCGAACTCGAAGAAACGAGCAAGATCAAGGGCACCGTTCTCGACATCGGTTGTGGCACCGGGTGCAATGCGATCTACCTGGCTGAGCGCGGACATACTGTCACCGGTTTCGATCTGGTGCCGCAAGCGATCGAACTGGCAAAAGCCCGGCTAGGGGATCACAAACTTCCCATCACTTTCCTGGCTGCCAGCGTGCTGAACTTACCTGATCTGGGGCAACAGTTCGATACCGCCATCGATGCCGGAGTCTTCCATGTGTTCAATGACAAGGATCGAGTGCGATACTGCGAGAACATCCATCGCTGCCTGAAGCCCGGTGCTCGGTTGTATCTCATTTGCTTCCGAGATGATCAGCCCGGTACCGAAGGGCCCCGCCGGATGAAGCAACAGGAGATACGGGACTGTTTCACGACCGGCTGGCAGGTGGAAAGTATCGAGCCGAGCGTGTACATGACGCAAGCCAGTTTCTATGGCCCGGCCAAGGCGTGGCTGGTGACGATCACGCGAATGTAGTCTTTCGCCACACCTCGTTAGCTCACTCTTGCCATTCCCACTATGCCCCTGATCTATCTTCGCATTCATCTGGATTCCGCATGGCTCTGAGAATCAGCTGCCCTTCTTGTGGCACGGCGTTTCAACTTGACGAGTCCATGACGAGACACCCCATTCGTTGCTCTCACTGCTCTTGTATTTTCCGCCTTAACGGTCGAACAGTCGACACCGCTCCGAAGACTTACGAATACAGCACTTCGCAAGCGCCGGCAAAGGATAGGAATGACGAAACCGAGGCGCCTAAAGTCGAAAAACAAAAGAAACGCAAACATCCTCTCGGTAATCGTCAACGACGCCAGGCACAGAGAACCAAGATCATTCTGGCCATGAGCCTACTTTGTCCGGCGGTGTTCATCTTTGGATTGATCATGGTGATCCTTCCGTTCGCTATTCCAGGATGGCACGATAAAAAGCCCAGGATTATTATCACGGGAGTGATATTCATCGTCATTGCTATCGCTGCGATTGTGAAAGGTCTTCAGGAATTGGATGAACTGGATTAGCAGCGTAATGGGTTTGTTGCTCTGCTCTTCAAGGAAAGTGCGAACACCTTCGTCAAACAGCACTCGCACGTAGATTCAATTCCTCCATATCAAGCGAGTACCATCAGAAAGAATCCAGACAGGCCAATCCATATCCAGGGTTGTTGCGTATTCCCATCATCCATTCAGGACGAGCTGCCGCTCTCCTGATCTGTCCACGTTTATCATGGAGGTGATGATGGACCCGAAAGCGATAGTGGCCAAGATGTACGAAGCGTTTGGCAAAGGCGATGTAGCGACGATTCTTTCTCATGTCGCCCCCGATTGCCGGTGGGAACAATGGCCCGATAACTATGGCCAGAAAGCAGGCGTGCCCTGGATGAAGCCTCGCCGCGGCCCCCAGGAAGTTGGTGACTTTTTCAAATACCTGGGTACGCTCACCTTCCACAAGTTCGACGTGCAGAACATCCTGGGCCATGGCAACCAGGCAGCCGGCGTCGTCAACCTGGCACTGCAACGCCCCGGCAAGCCCATCATGGAAGAAGAGGAGATGCACCTGTTCACCTTCAACGACAAAGGCCAAGTCATCGCTTTCCGCCATTACACCGATACGGCCAAGGCGATTAAGTATTTTGTGGATTAGGTTGATACGGCCCGAGCACCCGGCTTGAACAGCCGGGTGTTCAACGGTTCACTGCACGTTCGGGTTCACGGACGATACTTGTTGATGCCTCCCTGTGCATCTGCCACATCGAACCAGGAATCCAGCAACTCAAACCAGTTCTCAATGATGCCATTGTCGCGGGTAGCACCGTCTTTGAGGAACGACCAGTTACCATAGTGATGGGTGTCACCCGAAAGCGGGGTATACCAGCGGAACTGCTTCCAGCAGTCGGGTTTACCCGTGGGTAGGACGATAAAGACGCCGTTCTTGCCAGGCTGGAAGTTCTTGTAGGCGTTCATGCCGAACGAGGCGATGATGAACTTTTCGACAGACTGTTGCACCTTTTGGGCTGCAGCGCGTGCTAACTGGCTCAACCGATCACACTCTGCCATGTTCCTTGCCAGATCGTACAGGTCGATGTATGAACCGTCATCGTTGTAATTGATCTCCGACTTTTTCGAGTTCATACCCCGCAGCGAGATGACCACGTCTTTGGTATCGCTCTGGGCCAGTGTTACAGCCAACGCATCAACGGCTTTCTTGACCGCAGCGGCCTGGTGGAGATCGTAACAGCCTGCTGCTTCACGAGAGGGACGGCCACGGGAGCCTTCAGCAGCCTGCCTTCCCAGGAAGCCTTCTTCGATCACCAGCTTGCCAAAGTCCTTCGCGGTCATGGTGGCGGGGTCGATGGTCTGCTTGCCTTGCCCATCGTGACCAGGCGAACGAATGCGAGCGAACGCACGATGCCAATCCAAGGGCGGACCTGCATTAGGGATAGCCAGGAGAACATCAGCCTCGAAGGCTCCATTGCCAGGCCGCCATTGATAGGAAATCTCGATGCCACCCATGTTACACAGCTCAAGAGCCAGGAAGTCGACCCGTTCGCTCACAGCAATTTTGTCGGTGAGTTCCGGAATACTCATTTCAGCCTTGGTACGTGCCACCGGGCACATGGAAGTTCCGTTGGCATGGCTGTAGATGAGCAGCCCATACCGCTGCGACGGAGATTGGGCTTTGCCCCAGGCAATGAACTTGCCCAAGGTCGATGCATCAGCTGAGTTCAACTTGGCTTCACGATCCAGTGTGATCTCGGGCAAATGCTTTCCCCCGGAAAGGCGTTCCACCTTGTCCTTGCCGATGCGGTACAGCCGTGTGCCGGTGAAATCATCACCGAGGAAAGTGGTGCGCTTGGTGTGCTTATCGCTGCGATCGATGAAGACCAGAACCTCGATGCCTGGGTCGCCATCAATGGCCCGCCGCACCTGGTTGGTGAAATTGACAAAGGGATCGTCAGCGCTGTTATCGACAGCACCATACATGAGCAACGTCCAGGGACGTTTGGGTTCATTCGGTGGAGGCGTTGCTGAGATACTTATGGATAGCATCAACAGGCTACTGAGCACTAGCAGACTTGGAATAGAGAGTCGCAATTGGGTTTTCATTGATGCACCCCTTAACGTGAGCGTTCATACACAAACCATTAGACGGGGTGGAGCGGATAGGTCTTGAACAGCATTAAGGTGGCGCGATGGAATAAGAGCTACATCGAATACGCTGCGCATCACCCTGCCACGGCTTTCGATGGTGTGAAAGACGATTCGGGCACCGGGCTGGCACGGCTTGGAAGGGATTACCATGATAGGGTGCCACGGAAAAGTTGTACTCAACTTTTCCGTCGAAGTTGGCCAAAAACGCTTGCACGTTCAGCACGGCTATTAGATCAATGTTCTGGGCACTTGGCTCGACCGCTGATCTTGTTTAAGAAATTGAGGTCACCAAGTTGAGATAGTGAGTGATAAGGTGAACTTGCATAAGGCTTGTAGGCCAAGTATGATGGGTGAGAGGAGATTGAAATGAGCATCCGAAAAGGCAACATGGATACCAAAACTGCCAAGGCTTATGAAGCTTGGCGGAAAGAGTTCTCGGTGGAAGATCTGCTGAAGTATACTGAGGGAGGCAAGACTTATCCCTTGAAGGATGTCATTGCCGAATTGGAGGAGTTGGAAGCGAAGCGTATGAAGCCAGGGAAGACAAAAAAGAAGGGTTCCTAGTGCATCATGTTTTATGTGGATGTTTCTGGTGAACTTCGAGAGCGAATCAAAGCATGCTATCATGAGGCGGTGAAGCAGAACTGCCAAGAGCACTTTCTTGCTGCACTGACGGAAATCAATCGTCGCCTAACAGAAGACCCAAAAGAGTTCGGCGATCCGTTGTATCGTCTTCCACGCTGAAGTTGCAGATTCGGTCTGCCGCGATCAGGCCAGTCTTCGTAGAGTATGGCGTTTCCGAGAAGCATCCGCTGGTGGTGCTGCGGCGGATTAAGTTGATGTAAACGTAGGGCCAAGCGGAGTAAGCATAACCCAAGGGGCAGCTTCGAGAGAACAATGATCCGGACACCAGGCTGGCCGAAACAGATGAAAGGTTTCGATGGATGGCTATCCTAAAAGCATGGAGGCCACAGAGTATGAAGAAGCCCACTCTTTTTGGGGATGTCTATCCCAATTTGGCGAGTCTCATTGACGCTGGATATGTAGTCGAGCTCAATGGGCGAGCTGGTTCCACAAAGATTTGTTCCATCTGTGGTGCTCACAGTATGATCGTGGTCTTCCCGAAAGGCCGAATGCGTGTTGATGCAGTACTTAGTAAGCTGGAAAAACTGGCCGACGAGTATGTAAATGGCGGATGGATCAACGATGAACTCAATGGCGAACGGTATTGCGTTGATTGATGTGACGACATTGAACAAACACGGCAAGGACATTTAGCCCCCGGCTCTTTAAGCGGGGGGACGAGCGCGAAATGATAGCATTGTTCGCAATACAAGACACGGCCATACGAAGAAGTTCACCGGATTACGGTGACACGATTTTGCCCCCGCGCGGTCCACCCCCGGCTTGAAGAGCCGGGGGCTAAATGGAGCGTTGGGCGTCCGCGGAGCATGATACGGTGCCACGGAAATGTGGTACTCCACTTTTCCGTGGACGTTGGCAAAGCGATGGCACGTTCAGCACGGAAGAGAGGGGGACAGCGGTTCAGTGACACGGGTGATGAGGTGTGATAGCTCAGTGCCAGCCGGGCTTCCGCTACTTCAGCTCTGGCGGCGGAGGTACGAGGAGTTGTTCATCATCCTTGTTCTTGAGAGTGGCACTGGGCCACTCGCCATAGACCGGATTGGGGAAAATGAACCACTTCGTGCCAAATGCCTCCTGCTGATCATCCACAGTCTTCTTTCGAGCCGCAATCGCTTTCTGACAGTTGTCCAGAGTCCTGTCAGCAATGGGCATGGTCTTAAATGATTCGTCGAAATCACGCAAGTTATCGCCAAGGTAGATCAACACCTGGTATTGGGCCTCGGCTTCCTGGCGACGTACGGTTTTGTCGCCGGAAGCAGCGCCGGTCGGCAAGAGTTTAAGTTGGTTGTCATATTCAATGCCAATACCCAGGTCTTTCAACATGGCCTTGGTCTGATCATGATAAGCATGATCGCGGTTACTGATATAGACATGAGCCACTCCCAGTTTTCGAGCCTTTTGAATAAACTCTTTGGCTCCAGGGATCAAGGTTACTTTGTTGCCATATTTTTCCTGCCATTGGTTCCATAGCCCGGTGTCGAAGCCGATGTTGTTTTTCACTTGAAGCGTCTGGAAGCCAGCGTTATCGAGAATAGTTTCATCAAGATCAGAAACGATGGCAAAGGTCTTGTCGCCCTTGGGAGCTTTCTCCACTTTATCCTTGAGTGCCTGAAAGGCGAGGTTGTAGGTTTGCAGGCAACAGGCCCGATACTCGGCTGCGGTCTGCATATAGACGTTGGCATCCAGCCCACGATAGGCGGGTACCAACTGAGGCGGCGGAGGAGCCTGCCCAGACCCAACATGCGTATTCCCCAGATTGGCCGACGCCGACGAAGCCATCGCGCTAATCCCGATTCCCAGGATCATGCCTGTAAGAAGCGTGACCAGCGAAGCACCGCGTTTCCAGGTCTGCATCATGTTCAACTCCTGTGGGGGCTATCGTTCCAGCAACATCTGCCACTTCTATGATAAGCGTAATTTGGCTGGAAAACGTCTTAAGAAAATCCTTCACCAGATCTTCGCAGGGTGAAGAGATAGTTGGCTCAGTGCCACCCGGCCGCTTTCGTGAGAGTCATGAACCGGGACTGGTGATCGGAGTCAGCGGAGCAATATAAAGCCAGGTAGCGAATACTATCCGGATGCCTGGCGAGACATCGTGATGAACGAAACCATGACAACTTGTCGTGTCTGTCACGCTGCTACCATGCAACGAATGGCGGATCGTCGAGGCGGACATTGTCTGAAATGTCATCTCCGGTTGAAGTGGCTTTCCTCTCCTGATTCTGGCAGGCGACGGGAACTCTACCAACGTCTTATCGCAGTAGACCAGGATCCGCACCCCGTCATGCAGAATAGTTGGCTGCAGGAGGACAGCACATTCCTGGAGCGACTCGAATGTACCGAAGAGAGCAAACGGCGGTATTTGGAATGGGCCCCGCACTTACGACAGTTCGCGAAGGCATCTCGCGAGATTTTGCCCATTCCTGATGCGAGTGAATGGAGTGCCAGTGATCGTGAAAAGCAACGCATCGTCGAGTTACGTCCGCCTTACCATTCTTCCTCTAAGTACAGAGTGACCATCTGTAGCATGCCGTTGCTGGCCCTGGCTGTCGCCCGGCGATGTTGGCCGGCACATCCCGATATCGTTTACCTTACCAGTGAAGAACGCAACCAATGGTTTGACACGTTCTATCGACATGATGACCGCTACCTCTGGTATTCGTACTGGAACCTGCAGATTGACGATCCACCCGTACGAGAAACCCCCATGGGTTCCGGGAAAACGATGGCATTGTGGTCACTGGGGGAATTGGAACCTGGAGAACAACCCTGGCTCTTTTGGGGCGGAAGCGGAACCCCCTTGTGCGGCACCTCAAACTCGGAACTCTGGGCATGGAACGGCGTCAGGGCCAGACTGATCAGACGTGGGTGAATTGACACGGATGACCCTACGAAGCCAGTATGCGATGTCTTCGCACAATCCAGCACTGCTTTCGGAGTGCCGAAAACAGTGCCATAGCAACTACAACTCATAGAGCAATGCCACCCGACCGAAACGAAACTCGTTCATGTCGAGAAGTTCACCGGGTTACGGTGTCACGATTTTGCGACCGCGCGGTCCACCCCCGGCGTAAAGAGCCGGGGGCTAAATGGAGCGTTGAGCGCCCGCGGAGCATGATAGGATGCCACGGAAATGTTGTACTCGACTTTTCCGGGGAAGTTGGCAAAGCGATTGCACGTTCAGCACGGAAGAGATGGGGACATCACTTCCGTGGCACGGCTATTTGATCGATGTCCCAGGTACCCGGCATCACCCTACCGCGACTGTTGATGGTGTTGAGGACGATCCGGGTACCAAGCTATATGAAAAAGGCATATCTGGCCAACCGTGTTTCGAGGCATCACAGTAATTTCCATTGTAGTTAGCCAAGTAGAGAACAATCCTGTTTATCATGTTGTTGATTGCATGTAATGAGCTAACCGTTACTTGTAGCTTCGATCCACTTTCATTACGCGTAATCATGCGTCCGTGAGCAGCAGCATTTCTAATATCAGTCCATGCATCAATATCAGCAGCAGTTGTTCCGAGAAATCCTGTGTTCTTCCATTCCTTTAAGACATCAATTGGCCTCATGTGGTGCATGGTCCCTAGAAACCCCTTCATTCGTTTGTAGAAACCACTGTCAATCGTGTCTTTTACGGACTCTAGCCACGTCATTGCCATGTCTTTTCCTGGTGTTTGCAAATCGTCTTGCTGTTTACTTAACACCGAATGCACCATCCGCACAAGGCTCTCCAGGCAAATGCTCAATACTGCAGCTTTTGATTGGTATGAGTTGTCAACTATATCCCAACAAGTGTAAAGATGCAGGCCTATATCTTTTCCTAGTGAGGTGCTAAATAGATCGAAAGTAGATGAAAGCAATTGCTCCAAATAATCGTAGCTTGCGAAGTTGTTGCCAAGGGGCTGAACTAGTGAATTCGAAGACACGGACTTGACCCTAACATCCATTACATATTTTTCAGTATCCCCCGTATATTCAACAGCACCTATTATTCTCGATCTTTTGCCATTTATAAAACCAACCGTTCTTCCAATAGCTGTTGATATGTCAATTAGTTCAATGTCCCTATGGGCCTCCGTCATGAACAAAGCAGCTTCCATCCAAGTGTCATCGAGTTTTCGAAATGCTAGTAAACCAAGCCTCGTCATTGTTTGGCACCAGTCGAGTGCCGATCTCTTAGTACCAAATATTGGATTATCAACAACCGTCGTAGTTCCGCGAGTCCAACGACCAAATTTCGGCTGCATTATTAGGTGCACTGTCCTGACGTAGTCTTTCGCAAAGTAATGCTTTCGCTTTCTTGTGATCACGAATCCATGTGTGTTGTAATCCCATCCAACTTGATCCTGTCCTTCAAATAGTTGATGACTAGGTGAATGAACCGGAAAAATCTCAACCTCACTTTCGTCTTGTAGCACTCCTTTGCCTTTGGCGTAAGTATTGTGAGGAATTAATGTGCCGCATGTTGGAAAACGACCGTTTTCATTGATCAGTGATTTTCCACCGTCTGTAATGCCCGTAATACGAATAGAAGAGTGATCGGTCCAAACTAATCGACCGCTTCCCTTGTAGTCCTTACCCGACTTGCTAATTGTTAGCTGAGTTAAGGGTAACTCAACATGCCCACTTAGAAGGGTCTCTTCCCACTTGTCAAATAAATCGTACACACTCACCACCTTAGAGTACATGAGAAAGGGCCTGTCATATGACAGGCCCTTTGATTGATTAGTTCGGATAAGTGTATCTCTTAATACATATCATCATGCCCACCGGGGCCGCCTGCTGAGGGCTTCTCGTCCTTGGGTGCTTCGGCAATCAAAGCATCGGAGGTGAGGAGGAGCGTGGCGACGGAGGCGGCGTTCTGTAAGCCAGAACGGACGACCTTGGTCGGGTCGATGATGCCGTTCTTGACCATGTCGACGTACTCATCATTGCGGGCGTCGTAGCCGAAGTTGGCGTTGCTTTCAGCAAGCACCTTGCTCTGGACGACGGCGCCGTCTTCGCCGGCGTTCTCGCTGATTTGACGCAGCGGAGCCTGGCAGGCGCGAACGATGATGTTGTACCCGACTTCTTCGTCACTCGTCAGCCCCTTGGCTTTGAGGCCGTTGGCTGCACGCAGCAAAGCGACGCCGCCGCCGGGGAGGTAACCCTCTTCGACCGCTGCACGGGTGGCGTGCATGGCGTCTTCCACGCGCATCTTCTTTTCCTTCATCTCGCTCTCGGTGGCAGCACCGACCTGAATCTTGGCCACGCCGCCCGACAGCTTGGCGATACGTTCGGAGAGCTTCTCCTTGTCGTAGTCGCTGGTGCTGCGATCAAGTTCGTTCTTGATTTGCTCGATGCGGCCCAGGATCGTGTCCTTCTTGCCACCGCCGGAGATGATGGTGGTGTTATCCTTGTCGATGATCACCTGCTTGGCAGTGCCAAGGTCCTTGATGGTGACCGATTCGAGCTGAATGCCGAGGTCTTCGAAGAGAGCCTTGCCACCGGTGAGGATAGCAATGTCTTCAAGCATGGCCTTGCGGCGGTCGCCATAGCCAGGGGCTTTGACAGCGGCGCACTTGAAGGTGCCACGCAGCTTGTTGACCACGAGGGTAGCGAGTGCTTCGCCATCGACTTCTTCAGCGATGATCAGAAGCGGACGACCGCTTTGGGCGACCTTTTCGAGCAGCGGAATCATGTCCTTGATGTTGCTGATCTTCTTTTCGTTGATCAGAACGTAGGCGTCTTCGAGGATGGCTTCCATGCGAGTGGAATCAGTCACGAAGTAAGGGGATGCGTAGCCACGATCGAACTGCATGCCTTCGACAAACTCGAGTTCGGTGGTGAGGGTCTTGCCTTCTTCGACAGTGATGACGCCATCCTTGCCGACCTTGGCCATCGCTTCAGCAATCTTGTTGCCGATCTCGGTGTCGTGGTTCGAGGCAACGGAGGCGACGTTGGCTACGTCCTTCTTGGCGTTGACGTTGACAGCAATGCTCATGTTCTTGAGCTTGGCGGTGACGTCTTCGACAGCCTTCTCGATGCCACGCTTCATGAGCATGGGGTTGACGCCGGCAACGACCGACTTGATGCCTTCGTTGAAGATAGCTTCAGCGAGGACGGTGGCAGTGGTGGTGCCATCGCCTGCGACGTCGTTGGTCTTGCTGGCGACTTCACGCACCATGCGGGCGCCCATGTTCTCGTACTTGTCTTCGAGCTCGATTTCCTTGGCGACCGTCACGCCGTCCTTGGTGACGGTGGGGGAGCCGAAAGATTTCTGAAGGATGACGTTACGGCCTTTGGGTCCGAGGGTGACCTTGACGGCCCGGGCGAGTTTCGAAACGCCCCGACGAAGGGCATCGCGGGCTTCCTGGTCGAAGGCGATCATTTTGGCTGACATTGGATCTCCGGAGATTTAGCTGTTATGCGAGGGATAGCTGACAGCTAACAGCTCACAGCTAACAGCATCAAGAATGTAAGGACTCGAAATTACCTGTTTTGTTTGTCTTGCTGTCAGCTGTCGGCTGTCAGCTGTGAGCTACTACTCAACGACGGCGAGTACATCCTCTTCTCGCATGAGCAGTACCTTGTCGCCGTCGAGCTTGAATTCGTCGCCGGCGTAGCTGGTGAAGAGGACGGTGTCGCCCTTCTTGAGCTGGAGGGCCTGGCGTTTGCCATCCTTGAGAACCTTGCCATCACCGACGGCGAGGATGGTGCCCATCTGGGGCTTTTCTTTGGCGGAATCGGGGAGGATGATGCCACCCTTGGTCTTCTCGCCGGCTTCCTGGCGCTGAACCACGATGCGGTCGCCGAGAGGCTTCAAATTCATTGCGTCGATCTCCTGGATTGCGAGCGAACAGCTGACAGCTAACGGCTTACAGCTACGGATTATGTGACGAAGACCTATGTGAGCAAACGGTATGCCGGGTGGATGGCCGTCTTTTGTTAGTACAAGGGGGATAATGGGTTATGGCGATGGAATAGCGTCGTTCGATGGGAAAGCTGTTTGGTGTAATGGGTGATGCTGCCGAAATGGCACACTCTTGACTGTGTTATTAGATGTGATCTAATGTTATTATTGCGGGGAACTGTGGCAGGGGTCAGATGTACTCATCTGCCCCCTGCTGAATGACGTGAGAGTTTTTGCCACTTCGCAGGGGGCAGTGGAGTACCACTGACCCCTGCCACGGCTTAGGAGAGTATGTGATGGATGCGCTCAATGTTTCGCTGCCCAAGGCGATGAAAGAGTATGTGCAGGAACGAGTCAAGACGGGCGGCTATGGCAACACCAGCGAGTATGTGCGTGACTTGATTCGTGCTGAACAGAAGCAGCGGGCGAAAGCGGAGTTGGAGGCGCTGATTATGGAAGGCATCAATAGTGGGCCGGCACATGAAGTGAATGACGAGTTCTGGGCTGGGCTTAAAGAAAGAGTTACTCAGCGTACTAAGCAGCGTAAAAAGTCTTCGTAACTGGGCCTAAGCTATGCCATCCCGCATTGCGATTGTCACACATAAAGCTGCTCTCGACCTCGAAGAGATTGCTTTCTACTACCGACAGCTCAAGCCGGTTCTTGAAACAAGATTCATCAAGGATGCAAACTCTACTATTGATCGCATCAAGATGATGCCCACCATTGGCTCGCCTCTGGATTTGGATCCTGAGCAATCTGATCCGGTAAGATTCTGTCGACTCAAGTCCTTTCCGAAGTATCTTGTGTTTTATCGACCATTCGATCAACATATCGAAATCGTCCGTGTATTACATAGCTCAAGAGCCTGGCAGGATATGCTTCATGATGACGAATGATCTTCAACCGGGTTTGTGAAAGAAATGCTTGGCACCAGCGAAGAAGTAGGTAGCGCATTCCATTCAAGGCTGTTTTGTACTTCTTTGATACGATCAATGCTTCAACGGATAAACCAATGTCCAAGTTCATCGCCTCCCTCGTTGTGCTCGCCGCATTGGGCCTCATTGCTCTGGGGCAAGACGTTCCCAAGGCGGGCAACATCACCGATGCTGCCGACCTCGAAGCGTTCTTCGATGGGGCGATGCGGGTGCCAATGGAGAGTAAGCACATTGCCGGGGGTGTGGTGGCGGTCGTCGCCAACGGCAAGGTCGTCTTCACCAAAGGGTATGGCTACGCTGACATCGCAGCACGCAAGCCGGTCGATCCGGAGACGACGATGTTCCGCATCGCTTCGATCTCCAAGCCGTTCACGTGGACGGCAGTGATGCAGCAGGTGGAGGCGGGCAAGCTCGATCTCGATGCTGATGTGAACAAGTATCTGAAAGACGTGCAGATTCCGGCAACGAAAGAGAAGCCGATCACGCTGAAGAACATTCTGACGCACACGCCGGGGTTTGAGGATCATGTCATCGGGCTGTTTGCCAAGGAGCCGGACAAGCGACCGCTGGGAGAGATACTGAAGACGCAGATACCCATGCGAGTGAGGGAGCCGGGCACGCTGGCATCGTACTCCAACCATGGCACCGCTCTGGCGGGGTATGCGGTGGAATGTGTTTCGGGTCAGCCGTGGGAAGAGTACATCGAGCAAAAGATTGTTAAACCGCTGGGCATGACTCATACGCTGATACGCCAGCCAGCCAGGGAACAGTTGCCTGCCGACTTGTCCAAGGGCTACAAGTGGGAGGGCGGACGGTTTGAAGGGAAGGGTTTCGAGTACTGCCCAGCAGGCCCGGCTGGGTGCATCAGTGCCTCAGCCATCGATATGACGAAATTCATGCTGGCCCACCTGGGTGATGGCCAACTGGGTGACGCCCGCATCCTGAAAGCTGAGACGGCAAGGAAGATGCGTGAGCCGCTCTTTCGACATAACGATCATGTGAGCGCCATGTGTTATGGCTTCTTCGAGGAGAAGCATCATGGGCTGCGCCTCATCGGGCATGGCGGCGATACGCTTTGGTTTCATTCGCTGATGCAGCTCATTCCAGAGAAGAACGTTGGCTACTTCATCTCGTTCAATACCGATACCAGCGGCGGGGTGGCGCGAGCAGGTTCAAGAAGCTTTTCTGACTCGCTACTTTCCCGTGCCGCTGCAAGCACGAGTGAAGACTGATGCGACCGTCAAGGATCGGCTGGGGAAAGTAGCTGGGGAGTATGGCGGCACCAGGTATTCCCATTCATCGATTGCCAAGTTAGGAGCCATGATGGCGATGATTGAGGTGTCCGCCCAACCGGATGACTCGATCACCATTTCTCATGGCGAGACAACCCGGCGCTACGTCGAAGTACAACCCTTTCAGTTTCGAGAACTGGATGGCACACGTGAGGCGGTGTTCCAGACCGACAAGGACGGCAACGTCGTCCATCTCTTCTTTGCTAACTCGCCACATTCGTCAGCCATCAAGTTGAAGTGGTACGAGACCAGTACCGTTCAGCTTGGACTCCTGCTGGGTTGCCTGGCACTCTTTGCGACCGCGCTACTCGTCTGGCCTGCGGTGGGTTGGAATGTTCGAGGGAATGAATCGACGACGGTTCGACGCACCGGGTTTTCAGCACTGCTGAGTTGGCTGGCGTGGATCATGTGTCTTCTTGGTGTCGTGTTCACCGGGGCCATGGCCATCGTCATGCTCGATCCGAACGAGATTGTGTTCGGGGTATCGCCCATGCTGCAAAAGTTGCTCCTGGGCACACAGGTGATTGCGGGGTTGGCAGCCATCACGCTGCTGGGCTGTTTGATTGCGTGGGTCATGCGTTACTGGCGATTCGGTGGCCGGCTGCACTACACGCTGGTCGCCCTGGCAGGTGTGGGGTTTGTTTGGTTTCTGTATCACTGGAATCTGTTGACGTGGGGGACTTAAGTCATAGGCCAACGAGTTTTTCAGACGATTCTTGCGAGTTTCACGTTTCCCGTTCTTCAATATCTAACTTTCCCATTGACTTTTAGGATCATGGCCGATATGCTGTGCTATGCACAGCATATCGGCCATGATCCTGTTGTACTTTAATCAATCTCATTAAATCTCATAAGTTCTACTTTCCCCGCTCTTTTAACTGGGAAGCTGTAAATGGCTTGACTTCACAATGTTCCCAATGTATGCTGTGCATGCACAGCATACATTGGGAACATTGACACGTGGCAAAACAGTCAGAGCCACAAGACGTCTTTATTGCCTCTCTTTCAAAGAGACTGTCGCTAGAGCCAAGCATCTCACTAAACCCACATTGCTTGACGGAGAGTACCCTTTACGCATTATTCGATGACATTGCCTCTCAAGGCCATGAGATTAAATCGTCTAAGGCGCAAACTCTAAAGTGGCTAGAACAGATCGGCCTTCTAACGCCAATCACCTTGGATGAGTACCCTGAGAAGTCGACCAGGGGCACGAGGTTCTATCGACTGGACTTTTCTTCCAATGCACAGCCCCAGGCAAATCCGCTAGAGCTACTGCAAGCATGGGAGCCGAACGGAGTGATATGCTACTTCACAGCAGTGGCTTTTCATGCTTTAACAACACAGCCACCAGTACATCACCACATTGCCGTACTTAGACAGCCAAGTGCGTCTAAGAGTCCATTTATGGCTAGGAAGAAAACTACCTTACCGAAGCCTTGGAACAAGCCAAATCTACTAGGAGAGTGGCTATTTACCTACAAAGGGCTTCGATATTACAAAACCACAAAAGAAAACCGTTTGGTGCCAGGAATCCAGACGCGTTTCCTGAATCCAACATCGATTGTGCGAATCACCTCGTTAGAACAAACTCTTCTCGATACATTACACAGGCCTTTGAGTTGCGGTGGACCGGCAGTTGTCATGGAAGCATGGGAACAAGGGATTACTCGCGCAAAGAAGGAAAACTAGCCAAGTACCTGCGCGATATGGATCATTTGCCGCTGGCGCAACGAGTAGGTTACATCCTTTCAAACCTGGACTATCACCCCGGCACAGAACTTGAACGCACACTAAATGAGTACAAGGCACGACTTGATCCCAGTGATGCTGAAATGCATCAACAACTATTCTATGGTTTGAAGTACGACCACTTGTACCATCCTTGGTTGATCTATGGACCTACTTAAGAATTTGAGTGTTGAAGACAAGTGGAACTCGGTAGTCCTTGATGTGGTATTTACTGCCTTGGCATCGTCGGCAGAACTTTCAAAGATGCTGATCTATAAGGGTGCAAGGGTGCTGCGGTTGCGATTGAACGAGAACATTCGTGCGTCGTTTGATATCGATGCTTGTTTGTCTGGATTGGCAATTAATACGGACAGACCGATTGATGACGCACAATTGGAACGCATTAGAAAGTTAGTACACGGAGTAGTCGTAGATTACTTTGAGGCACAGGAGCCGGTGCGATATGAACTGATACAATCATCAATCGCACCGCGAAGAAAACTGGGGCCGCATCCCCGTGGATGGGACATTTATTTGCTGAAACTCAATGTAAACGACTTGTCGGGACAAGAAGATCTGTCTAACCAGAGAGGCGAGTTAATCATTGACATTGCAAAACCCGAGCTAACATCGGAGAATTCAGTTTCTCCATTGGCTATGGATGGCTACAGCATTCAAGCCGTTACCCTAGAACGAATTGCAGGAGAGAAACTGCGTGCCTTCTTAAGTCACCTGCCTAATTATCGCAGGAAAATCAGAGAGAAGACACAAATTACCCGTAGGGTGAAGGACCTATACGACCTTGTTCGGATTCTACGCCGACGCCCAATAACAAACCTTGTTTTTTGGCGAATAGCAGGACAAGAATTTAGACTTGCATGTGAGTCTCGTCTCATCGACTGTATTGGATTAGCATCTTTCAAAGATGAGTGGGAAGAAACGACGATTGCCTACACTGCTGATAAAACTCTACCGAACGATGTGACTCTCGACGAAGTCAACTTAGCAATAGAACAAATAGCAGGACTACTCGAAAAAGACCGAATCACTCCATTTAGTTTCCCCATGAATTAAGTCATGCTTGGGGTTTCTGATCACTACCCGACAACGGACTTATGTCACGGTGCTCTCCCCCGTAAACAACGCCCTCATGCACCCGTACATCCCTTCCGGCGTTTTCTCGTTGTCGAGATAGAGGCGATAGTAGGCGGTTTTATCATCCACCACACGCAAACGGTTGCCGGTGATGGGGGGCAGTCCGGGGATCGGGGGGACCGGGCCACTGTTATTCGCCAGCTTGTCGATCTTGTTGCGCTGGCGGTACTCGAGCACCAGGTCCTTGCCTTCAAGTCGAATGAGATAGACGCTGTGCTTGACAGCCAGCAGACGCAGTTCGTGCATCTTGATGAGGTTGATCACCGGTTCGGGTAACGGGCCATAGCGGTCGGCGAGTTCTTCCTGGAAGTCGGCCAACCGGTCGAGCAACTTCACACGGCCCAGGCGGCGGTAGACTTCGATCTTGGCTTTCTGCCCTTCGACATAACTCGCTGGCAGAAACGCCGGCCAGGGGAGTTCGATGGTGACTTCGACCATTTGGCGAACGGGTTGCTTCTTCGCTCGACGTACCGCTTCGTCGAGCAGTTGGCAGTAGAGTTCGTAACCGACTGAAGCGATGTGACCGCTTTGCTCAGCACCAAGGATGTTGCCCGCGCCACGAATCTCCAGATCACGCAGGGCGATCTTGAAGCCAGCCCCCAGTTCACGGAACTCTTCGATGGCCTTCAGCCGTTTGGCGGCGATGTCGCTCAGCTTCTTGTTCGGATCGAGCAGCAGATAGCAGTAGGCCCGATGCTTGTAGCGCCCACGCGCCCCGCAACTGGTGCAGATCAGCGAGGCCATAGTTCTCCGCTTCATCAATGAAGATGGTGTTGGTGTTCGGAATGTCCAAGCCGCTTTCGATGATCGTCGTGGCCAGCAGTATGTCCGCTTCGTGCTTGACGAACTGGATCATGACCTTTTCGAGTTCCCCTTCGTTCATCTGCCCGTGGCCAATGACGATGCGGGCCTGGGGGACGATCTGCTGCAACCGATGGGCGACCGCTTCGATGTCGTAGACCCGGTTGTGAACGAAGTAAATCTGTCCCTCACGAGCCAGCTCTCGATTGATGGCATGCTTGACCAACTCCGGATCAAACCGGCAGATGCGGGTCTCGATGGGCATGCGGCCCTGAGGTGGTGTCTCCAGGTTCGAGATGTCCCGAATGCCTAGGAGCGACATGTGCAGCGTTCGTGGAATCGGCGTGGCTGTCATCGTCAGCACATGCACCTGGGAACGGAGCTTCTTGAGCTTCTCCTTGTGCTCGACACCGAAACGCTGCTCTTCGTCGATGATGACCAGGCCCAGATCTTTGAAGGTGACATCCTTGCTCAGGAGGCGATGGGTTCCCACAGCGATGTCAAGTTCGCCGGCGTTGAGTTGCTTGACGAGTTCCTTCGCTTCACCGGGCCGACGGAAGCGGGACAGGCAACCTACTCTGAACGGGAAGGCAGCCAAGCGGGTGGAGAAGGTGCGGAAATGTTGCTCAGCCAACACGGTGGTGGGGACGAGGAGGGCGACCTGCTTGCCACCATCGACAGCTTTGAAGGCGGCACGCAGGGCGACTTCGGTTTTGCCGTAGCCAACGTCGCCGCAGAGGAGGCGATCCATGGGGTGGGGATGTTCCAGGTCTTTCTTCACTTCGGTGATGGCGGTCGCCTGGTCGGGAGTTTCTTCGTAAGGGAAGGCTGTCTCGAACTCGTTCATCCACTTCGTATCAGCGGGATAGGAGAAGCCGGGCAGCGTCGCCCGCTGGGCTTGCAGATCGACCATCTCGGCAGCGAGATCGAGAACCGCTTCACGCACCTTCTCCTTACGGCGGGCCCAACTGCTGCCGCCGAGCTTGGAGAGTTCGGGATCGCTCTTGCCGCCACCCACATACTTCTGAACGAGATCGATTTTATCAGTGGGAACATAGAGTTTGGTGCCTCCACCGAACTCAAGCAGCATGTGCTCGCTGAGTTGGCCCTTGGTATCGAGTACTTGCAGCCCCTTGTACCGGGCGATGCCATGATTGACATGGACGACGAGATCGCCCTCGGCGAGATCGAGAAAGCTCTCGATGGCCCGGGTTTCGTACTTGCGGATGGAGATGCGGCGGGATGTTGGCGTCGCTTCTCTTCGGAAGAGTTCTGCGCACCGATGATGGTGATCTGCTGGGCGACGAGGCGGAAGCCTGCTTTGACGTGGCCCATCAACAGAATGGGTTGCGTTGCGAGCGGGGGCGTAAGCCCCCTGAGTGAACAGGCTGAGGTGTCGTCACTTCACTGGGAGCTGTTGCTTTGCGTCGGGTCTTCGGTGAAGGGGTCGCCTTCTCCGGCTCAGGGGGCTGACGCCCCCCGCTCGCAACGCCGGCAAGTAATTCCCCCAACCGTTGTTGTTCGCCCTTGCTCGGGCAAGCGATGATGACCTGGCCGGTCAGGGTGGCTAACTCTTCCGCTACCTTGGCTGCTTCACCGCTGAAGCGTTCGACCGATTCGATCTGTAAATGGCACGTCGCCTCCGCAGATACCGTCGGCAGCGCGGTGATGTGGACGCTGGGTAGTTTGATCAAATGCCTGAACGTCGCATCGATGCCGAACAGGCCTTTGATGTCTCCCACCCGTTCGAGGAAGACCTTGGCCTGTTCTCGCAGATCGACTGGCTCGACCAGCAGCACGATGGCGTTGTCGGGCAAGTACCTGGTGAACGGCACCGTATCGCTGAGCCCCTTTTGCGTGAAGACGGTGACGCTGATCCGGTCGACCGGTTCCTGCGACCGCTGCGTTTCAGGGGCGAAGCGGCGAATGCTGTCGATCACGTCTCCGAAGAACTCGAGCCTCACCGGGCTGTCAGCATCAGCGGGATAGACATCGAGGATGCCACCCCGGCGGCTAAACTCGCCAGGTAGTTCGACGACCTCGGTACGAGTGTATCCACCCTCCACCAGCCAGGTGATGAGCGTTTCGAGCCGGACTTCATCATCCTTGATCAACTCTCTCGATTGCTCAGCGAGCGCAGCAGGGCTCGGCACCGGTTGCATCATCGCGGTGATGGAGGTCAGAAAGGGTCCTGAGTGCTGAGTCTTAGAAGAGTCCTGAGTGCTGAGTCCTGAGTCCTGAGCAGGGAAGGATGGGCTGACTCCCCTCTCCCCTGGAGGGAGAGGGGTTGGGGGTGAGGGGGTCTTTGAAGTTGTGGCTAAGAGGGATTTGAGTACCCGCAGCCGCTGCCCTGGTTCATCTCGGTCCGGCACTTGCATCGGGCGGCGGCCGAGGAACGTCTCCAGATCATCGCTCCAGTTATCCAGATCAGTGGGGTGAGCGAGCACGATGAGCGTGGGGCCGGGATTCACTTCAGCCAGCGCCGCGGCGGCGAGAGCGGCGGATGACCCCCACGCTCCATCAACGGTACCGGCCTGACCTTTCTTCAGTGCAGCAATGACCTGAGCAAAGCTGGGGTTCTTCCGCAGCAGTGCCGGCAGTTCGGTGAGGCTGGTGATGAGTGAAGGCATCATGATGGATTATGGATTCTGGTGCCAACGGAATCGCAGTGGCAGCGGGTACATGAGAAATGAGCAGTATTATCTTGCATGGGTGCCTTGACGGGATACCCTCAAACACAGCATTCTACGTGTGGGATAGAGTAGCAGCTTCCGAAGCAAATCTCATTTCTGATGAGTTCCCCCACAGGTCACTCCAGGCATTTGATTGGGTGAGGTACCTGACTCATGAACGATGCGAAAGTGGGTCGTAATGATGACTGTCCCTGTGGGAGCGGACAGAAGTACAAGAAATGCTGCCTCCAGCGCGAGGCTACGTTGAGTACGAGAATAACGGTGAACGAACATACGCCGGCAGGCAGGCACCTGGCTGATTTGAAAAGGCAGTATCCCCTTCACGCTCGTGCAGGCGCGGGCCGGGTCGAAGGGCTGTTTCAAAGATTGCTTCCCGATCTGCCTGCCAAGGTGCAGCGATGGTATGAGACGGGCGACGTGGCGGTAGGGGGCACAAACAGGCCGCTGGTGATGGTTCACACTTTCCCCGTCGGCACGCAACGTGTTATCGAAATGACGTCGCAGTTCATGCGTTTTCTCTATGCGGTACTGCGCACCATTGCCGGGAATACGAACGTGGAGACTCTTGGCGAGAGTACCGTGGAAGCATCGTTGTCCTGGGAACAGATGCTCAAGGATTTGAAAGAAATCGCTGGTCTCTGGAAATCGAAGGCAGTCTGGGAGCAGGCGATGGTAGCATACCCGTCGCCCGCACTGCACTTCAAGCAAAGGAAACTGGCTGAGCAATGGACGCAGTGTACGGAGATGTTCATCCTCGCCCATGAAGCGGGGCATGTCATGGCGGCACTGGCGCGGGAGGAATGTACCTTTCCTCCGAACTACGACGATGACCCGGCTGAGGAACTCTGGTGCGATGCCTTTGGCATGGAGACGATGCTGAAGTTCGGCAGACGTATTGATCCCCGAGGGGAGGCGGGCGACATGCGGCACTGCTATGCCGGGGCCATCTTTGCGCTACGGCTCTTTTCCTGGCTGGAGCGGCTGGGGGTGAAGTTTAACGTGATGTACCCACCTGCTGATCGTAGAGTGGAATATGTCCGAAAGAAGGCGCAGGAGCTGCTCGGAATGCAGGGATTCAGGATGGCCAGCCCGATTGGTCAGGCCATGAATGACTTGCTGCTCAAAGTGGAGGACGAAGTCCTGGGCGTTCCAGAAAACCGAACGGAGCCTTTGGAGGATCTCGTCGTTCGCGTGCAGTCGGTGATCGAGGAAGTGACCCACCAAAGGCTGGATCGTCAGGCTGCCATCACGAAGTTGGATCGCATGCTTCTGGGACAATCGCTGGAACGGCTGAATGAACTGGCTTGTGATCTGTACGCCGACTATGTTTCGCTGGGAGATGATCAGCCCTCGCCGACGCTGCAATTGAACTATCGAATCGGTCGGGAGTTGCTGGCGATCGCGCCGAGCCTGGCTGAGCCGGCACGAGGCATCTTTCAAAAGGTCTTTCAGTAAACCAAATCGATACCAGCCTGTATTTTGTATGCTGATGACATGGTCGCCACCTCTTCTTCCCCTGTGTTTCATTCGGTGTCGTCAGACCTCATCAAACGGCTGCGAACGCTGCTGGGTGATGAGAATGTGCTGACGGCGTCGAGCGATTTGTCGTCTTACGAATGTGATGGTTACACCATCGAAAGAATCAAGCCGGGCGTGGTGGTCTTTCCACGGCATACTGAGGATGTCGTCGGCATTGTCAAACTGTGCCAGACGTTTCAGGTGCCCTTCGTACCTCGTGGGGCGGGGACGAGCCTGGCGGGGGGGACGCTTTCGACCGATGGCTGCGTGATGATCGCCCTGGCCCGCATGAAGCGCATCCTCGAAGTCAATGCTCGTGATCTCTATGCCATCGTCGAACCGGGGGTCGTCAACCTGTGGCTGACCCGGCATGTGGCTAACCACAAACTCCACTTCGCCCCTGATCCGAGCAGCCAGGGGGCGTGTACGATTGGTGGCAATGTTTCGACCAACTCGGGTGGGCCCCACACGCTGAAGTATGGGGTGACGGTCAACCACATCCTTGGCCTGGAACTGGTGATGCCTGATGGCAGCGTGGTGCAGGTCGGTGGGTCGGTCGAGACGCCGGGGCTGGATCTGACGGGGATCATCGTCGGGGCGGAGGGCACGTTCGGCGTCGTCACGAAGATCTGGGTCAGGCTCACCCGCAACCCTGAATCGGTGCGGACGCTGCTGGGTGTGTTCGATTCCATCGACGATACCACCAACTGCATCAGCGGCATCATCGCGGCGGGCATCGTTCCTGCTGCACTCGAAATGATCGACCGGCCCATCATGGGGGCGCTCGAAGAGGCGTTTCACTTTGGCTTCCCGCTCGATGCGGAAGCGGTGCTCATCATGGAAGTGGATGGTCTCGAAGCGGGACTGGATGCTGAGGCGGATCGCATCGAAGCGGTAGCCAAGCAGAACGGGGCGAGGGAAGTTCGCCGAGCGAGGAACGAGGCGGAACGATTGCTGCTCTGGAAGGCCCGTAAGCAGGCGTTCGGGGCGATGGGCCGGTTGGCATCGAGCCTGTGTACGCAGGATGGCGTCGTGCCCCGAACGAAGATTCCCTACATGCTTCGCAAGATTCGCGAGATCGGCGAGAAGCACGCCGTCAGGATCGCCAACGTCTTCCATGCCGGCGATGGCAACCTGCACCCGACGATGCTCTTCGATGAGCGCGACCCGGCCCAGGTGAAAGCAGTGCTGGCGGCCAGCCATGAGATACTGGAGGAGTGCATCATTCAAGGCGGCAGCGTTACCGGCGAGCATGGCATCGGTGTCGAGAAGATTGACCTGATGCCGAAGATGTTCACGCCGACCGATTTGGAGATGATGAGCCGGTTGCGGCTGGCGTTCAATCCGACGGGCCTGTGCAACCCCGGCAAGATGCTGCCCAGCGGCGGGAGTTGTGTGGAGGGGGCGAAGCGGATGAAGGGCGGGGCTTCGTAGCAATACCAGCCCGCAGCGCTAGCAAGGGAACGTTTTGCGGTTGTGAGTGTTCCCTTGCTAGCGCGCTGCGGGCTGGTATACTTAAGACCGTGCCAAGCCCATTTGTCCTGGAATGTCTAGCTATGCCAGGTGTGAAAGGGTATAGTTCAGGTAGAGGTGACCGATGTCGAAAATCCTGGTGAATATACCGGATGATCTGGAAGAGAAATTGTCAGTTCATCGGAAGGACATCGGAGAGCAACTCCGTCTGGAAGCAGCCTTTTCGATGTGTAGCCGAGGAGTGCTTTCAACGAGCATGGCGGCCAGGCTTGCTGGCTTGAGTTATACTGAGTTTCTTGAAGCTGCTGCTCGTGAGAAGATAGAACTGTTCCCTGTCGATTTTGCAGAGTTCGAGGAGGAAGCCCTCCGTGGTTACACACTGGGTCGTCAACGCCTCGCCGGTCATCCTGTTGGGAAAAACGGGGCAGCTTGAACTACTGCGCCACCTCGGTTCGCATATTGTCATTCCAGAAGCTGCAGTGCGTGAAGTCGAGGGGCGACCTTATTCTGATGTGTCAGTCCAGGCACTCTCTACTGCTACATGGCTGAACCAGGTAGCCGTGAATGTGATTCCAGAAGATGTTGCTAGCTTTGGTCTGGGCGATGGAGAAGCAGAGGTATTAACCTATGCTCTTGCTCAGAAAGGCACCGGTGCTATCCTCGACGATCAAGCTGCACGGCACGCAGCTACGCAACTTGGTATTCCGCACGTGGGCACGCTCGGAGTGGTCGTCTTTGCCAAAGTTCATGGGTTGATTCCTTCCGCAAAAGATGTGATCGAGCAACTCCGTCAGCACGGCATGTATCTGAGTGATAAAGTGATGGCACGCGCGTTGGCACAAGTGGGGGAGTGAATACTCAAAGCAAAAGGCTCTTCATCGCCGATGGATTGTGATCCTCAGACTCCATGCCAGTCTATCGGCCCTTGGCGTATTCCTGTTTCGGAAGTACAACGGTCTTCCCTGAACAATTCTCTTCATCGAAAGGAGGACGCCCATGGCTGACCCGAATGCTGCTTTGATGGCTACCCGTGTGCCTCCTCATTCGCTGGAAGCGGAGCGGTGTGTGCTGGGGAGCATGTTGCGGGATTCTAGGGTCATTCCTGATGTGCAACTGGTGCTGCGGCCTGAGCATACCGACGAGAACTTTTACAACGATGCTCATCGCCGCATCTACAAGGCCATCAACAAGCTGAATGGGGCGAACGCTGCGGTTGATCTGGTCATCCTCGGCAACGAACTTCACCAGACCAACGAGATCAACGAGATTGGCGGCTACCAGTACCTAGCTCAGATTTACGATGAGACGCCGACCGCTGCCAATGCCACCTACTATGCCCAGATTGTTCGGGACAAGGCGATTGTCCGCTACCTGATTTACACCGGCACCGACATTGCCCGTGACGCTTCCGACCAGGTTGCCCCAGCCAACGAGATGCTCGAACAGGCTGAGCGGAAGATCATGAGCATCGCCGAGTGGGGCGTGGCGGGTGAAACGATCACGATGCAGCAGGCGGTGAGCGAAGCGTATGACCGCATGGATGCACGGGCCAAGCGAGAGGGCATGGGCGATGTCAGCGGGTTGCCCAGCGGGTTCCTTGATCTGGACAACATCACCGCAGGCTTGCAGGATTCGGAACTGATCATCATGGCAGCTCGTCCTTCGGTGGGCAAGACGGCGATCACGCTGAATATCATGCGGAACATCGCCGTCGATTACGATATGCCGGTGTTCTATGCGTCGCTGGAACAGTCCCGCATCGAGTTGGCCGAACGTCTTCTATGCTGCGAAGCCAAGGTCGATGGGCAGAAGTTACGAAAGGGGCACCTCAGCACCGAAGAGCATCACTTGATCAACGATGCCGGGGCGAGGCTCAGTCAGGCGAAGATCTACATCGATGATTCGCCGGGGCAAAACATGATCCGCATCGCTGCCAACGCCCGCCGGCTGCACCATAAGTTCGGTATCAAGCTGGTTGTGGTTGATTATCTTCAGCTCGTCGAGCCTGATAATCGAAGGGATAGTCGTCAGGAGCAGGTGGCTAACATCTCCCGCCGGATGAAGTTCCTGGCGAAGGAGCTGAAGATTCCGGTCATTGCCTGTGCTCAGCTCAATCGTGGTGTGGAGAATCGGACCGAAGCGGAGCCACGCCTGTCGGATTTGCGTGAATCGGGTTCCATCGAGCAGGATGCCGACGTGGTGATGCTGCTGCACCGGCCTAAAGATCCGCAGACGGGGCTCGATTCGGAAGGCATTCTGGAAGTGATCATCGCCAAGCAGCGCAACGGCCCGGTGGGGAAGATCACGCTGAGCTTCATCAAGCAGCACATGCGCTTTGCGAACTTCGCCGGGGGCATGGCGCTCGTATTAGTAGTCTGGTTCTCCCCCTTACCAAGGGGGAGTTAGAGGGGGTTATCTCACCGTAGAAGTAACCCCACCCAACCTCCCCTTGGTAAGGGGAGGAGAAAGACCATTACTTCGGTTGCTCCTGTCATTGCTCATCGCTCTTGAGGCGGATGAGCAGGTAGTTCTCGACCCTTTCATCGCCGAAATGAACCAGGAGCGGGGCTTGCTGCTGGGTCAGGTTGTAGAGACCCGTCTCAGCAACGATGTTGTCTCGCTCGCCAAAGCGGAAGGCGACCCGCTGGGTTTGCTTGTCGACTTGCCCCTGGATGGCGACAGCCTGATCGGTCTGGTAGTTGAAGAAGGTGCCACCGATGATGCCATCCTTGGTGACAGCGAGCTGTAGCACGCGGGTCGGCTCGGTGTCCTTCTCGCCGGTCGACATGGCGAAGGTGCCGAGCGGCATCCATTCAGCCTGAGCTCCTTGCTCTTCGTTAGCGGGCGGCGTGACGGTGGCCAGGGCCACGGCGCTTTGAGCGAACTCCGGAGCGGAAGCCACCTGCTGCCCGCCGATGTAGACCATGTTGTTCTGGTAGACGACGTTCCCGCCGGTGCCGTAGTCGTAGTAGATGGGCTGCTGCCAGACGGCGGCATTGGCGGCATTCCAACTGAACCAGGTCGAGACTCGTGCCCAAGTCGGCATCGACCACCAATAGTTGTAAGGGTAGTAGGGCAGCCAGGCGCGGTAGTTCCAGCCGGCGTAGGCAGGGTGATACCTCGACCACCAGTCGCCGCCGAACCAGTTGTTGTGGTAGTTGTTGTAGCGCCAGTTGTTGCGGACGCCGTTGCCCCAGTTGTTCCAGTACTGGCCCCGGTTGGGGTTGTTGTTCACCCAGTTGTGCATCTGGGGCCGATTGACGATGGTGTTGTTCCAGGTGTTGTTGATGTTGGTGATCTGGGTGTTGTTGATGTTCACCCAGTTAGGCCTGTTGTTAATGGTGTTATTGATCTGATTGCCGGTGTTGATGGGCCTGTTGACGATCGGTCGATCGGTGGGCGGGCGTATAGTGGGTGTATTCTGGCCCGGCCTGGTATTTGGCAGGTTCGGTCGGGTGGTGGGAAGCTTGTTGACGCCTCCACCGGTGTTGGGAGGAACCACAATCGAAGGAGTTCTACCAGGCACGCGGTCGAGGCCGGTATCAACTCCGGAACCGGGGCGGTTAATACCAGGCAAGGTCGTGGAACCACCTGCCCCGGGGCGAGTAACGCCGCCAAGACCAGGCGTGCCGCCTCCTATGGTCAAATCTGGGTTACGCCAGGGATTGTTGGGAGTTGTCGGCCTACCGACGCCGGGCAGAGTGGTATTAGGCTGCTGAATATTGGGACGTGTCGTAGGCAGGGTGGTGTTCCCCGTGCCGATGCCGGTGTTGGGCAAGGCTGGTCGAGTGATGCCGGGATTCACTCCACCCGGCGTCATTCCGCCGGGAGTCATCCCGCCAGGTCGAGTGCTGCCTCCCATGGGCCGGTTCATCGTACCCAGGTTTGGCTGTTGATTAAAGACGGAAGGCATCGTCGCCGGGCGCTGCTGGAGGCGAGCCTGCTGTTGTGCGCTGATGAATGATCCGTTCGTGCCCTGCATCCCTTGCATGCCACCCATGCTTACTTGAGGGCGTTGCATCTGCTGTTGCATGGCGACATTGGGACGATTCATCTGGCCCATCTGCATGGCGTTGGGTTGCATATTAGGCCGGGCCATGCCGGCGCCAGCTCCGGGGGTGAAGCCACCGGGGCGACCGCCACGCTGTTGAGCAGAAAGGCTGCCAGTGATGGTGCATGCTGCTATCGTCACGAGCATGAAACGCTTCATGGTGTGTCTCCTTGTGTTCGTGGGATAGAGTTATTTCTTGGGTTCAGTGGTGGTAGATGCTTCGGGCTTGCGCACCATCTTGACGGCGGGCTTGGCCAGGCGACAAGTTCGCCATCGATTTCCTGCCCGACGGTCTGCACCTTGATCGTGTTGTCATCGACCTTGGTGAGCACCTGGGTGCCGCTGACCAGCGAGCCTTCGGTAGTGGTGTAGTTGAACTTCACGCGCCATTCGTTGTCGCTGCTGGACCAGGTGCCTTCGCCGAAGGAACCATCGGAACTGAACGACAAGGAGCGGATCGTCTTGGCACGGGAATCCCAGGCGATGACCTGGGTGCCGGTCTCCGGTTCGGTTTCGTTTTCGTACTGCACGGTGTACTTGCGGATGAGGAGCGTCTTCTTGGGGTTCCAACTCATCACCGATTCGACGCTGACGCCTTTAGAATCATCGGCCCAGGTACCCACCATCCATTCGATCCCTTTGAGGCCATCGTAAGGAGTGGCAGGCGTGGGGAGGGGTGATTCGGAAGCCTGTTCGATCTGCCATTTGTCGCCGACCTTGACGAGGATAGCGCTGAAAGTGTTTTCATCAGGATCCTGGCTGGGGTTGGTGACGACCGATTCGCCCTCGATGCTGAGAAAATCGGGCTTGATGAAGCGGAAGTGCTTGAGGCGGATGGCGAGCTTCATTTCCGGTTGAGCTTTGAACGACTGCTGAAAGGCTGCTTTGAGGGCATCTCGACCGACGACGCGGGAGCCAGTATCGGTGTTGATCGCTACCGCATTGGGCGACCAGTATTCGATCAACTTCTCGACATCGTGCTTGTTATAAACGTCGGCGTAGACCTTGAGGATCTCGGTGACGGTGGCCTCTTCAGCGGAGACGGCAGGTTTCGCTGCGGCATCCTGTGGCGACATTGCCCAGGCGGAACAGCAGCACAGACATAATGCAGGCAGTAGATACTTCAGCATGATGGTAACTCCAGGGTGGATATTCATCATAAGGCACGATGGGCGGGAAGGAAGGGAATAATGGCATTGAGCGCAGCAAGCAGAGGGTGAGCGTCTTGATAGGTGGTGTATTATTTTGCCTGAAAGGCATTACCAACAAAGCCCAAGGTTGCCGGGTACTCCCGGCTACCTTGGGTGAATGAAAACAGCAGTTTCTTTTCCCTGAAAGGGATCGTCACGGGATGTGATGTTGATTGGAAATCCCTTACAGGGAATGATCGAACATGCCCTGATGTACCCTGGGTAGCGATGACTACATCGCAACCCAGGGCTTTGGTGGAAATGCCTTTCAGGCATGGATAAGAAGTTTCCAGCAACTTTCGAGTCTCGCCCTCCCACAAGCCTCATCGGAACTCTTGGCGAGTTCCGCTACATTAAATGCATCTATCCATCCACGAAGTGATTCCGCCATGTCCTACCTCGCCCCTGTTGACGACACCTACGCCGAAGCGTTCCGCAGCATCTATGCCGAGATTCTGATCACGGCACGAGACCGCTACTGGGTCGATAAGGCTGTTGAAGCCTGTACCGGCAACGCCAGCAGCACCATCATGTGTGATTGCGAAGCGGGCATGTCGCACTATGTGGAGCCGAGCGAAACGCCGGATGGCCGGCCCGGGGCTGTGGTGCAGTTTCATGTCCCACGGTTCTGGAAGGATCGAGCGGAGAAGCTGGAACGATCGCTGCTTGTTCGTGTCGGTCAGAACGTCCTCACCTGCCCAACGACCAACTGCTTCAGCACCATGACCGGCGAAGAGACTTTCTTCAAGCTCGGCAGAAAGCTCGCCTTCTTCGGCGATGGCCACCAAGTGCGGGACGAGCGGTACGGCAGAAAGGGCTGGGTCATCCCCATCCTCGGCGGCAAGTTCTTCCTCGATCGCCGCTTCGGCTATCGTGATGGTCTGATGGGGGGGAACCTCTGGTACTTCGGCACCACGGTCGATGGTGCTGTCGATGCTGCGATGAAGGGTGTCGAAGCAGCGAAGCGCCCCGGCGTGATCATGCCCTTCCCCGGCGGCATGGCCGGCAGTGGCTCGAAGGCGGGCAGCAAGTACAAGTTCATCGTCGGCAGCACCTTTGCGGAATACTGCCCTACCTTGCGGGAGAAGATGGGGGAGCAATCACGACTGCCGGCGGGGGTGGTATCGGTGCAGGAGATTATTCTCAATGGGCGTGATCTACAGACGATTGCTGCGGCGATGCAGGCGGCGATTGCCGCTTCGAGAGCGACGCCGGGGTTGGAACGCATCTCGGCAGGCAACTATGGCGGCAAGCTGGGAAAGAGTTTCATTTACCTGCATGCGGAGAAGCAACCTGCAGTGTAGTTGAACTCGGCTATCTTCGAATATTCCTTCAAATCGTCAGCCTCGAAGACAGAATCATCTATTGGAGTCACCCTTCCATGCGATGCACGTTTTGTCAGCTTGACCTCTCTGCGGAAGATCTTGAGCCTGGTCAGCAAGTGGCCAAGTGCCGGGGATGTCATCAAGTCTTTGCCATCCATCTTCCTGATAAGACAACGGCGTCTCAACCTGAAAAGGTGATCTTCCTCTATGAGGATGGCAAGGGTTACATGCAGTGGCCATGGTTTCATCCGATGGCATACCTATTGCTGATGGCTGGGATTGTCTGGGTGGTTTATGTTCTTCACTGGTATTATTCGGTACTTATCGAAGCACCCGTCAACAACGCTCAGCCTGTGCCGACTCATTGGTCATCGTTACTCTTGCCGCTCATCCCGCTGGCGGTGGGATTGGTGTTAACCTACTACGCCATTTGCCTTTTCATCAATTCGACTCAGGTGCTTTACGATGGCAGACTTGTCACAGTGCGCTTCGGGCCGCTACCACTTCGACCATCCCACAGTTATGCCAGGACCTCGATCCGCCGTTTGTGCAGTGAAGCCAGACTGGGCAGAGGCTACCAGCCCATCGGCTATCGGCTCATGATGGTGACGGGTTACGAGAGCCGGCAGTCGTTGATCGGGATCGAATCTGATCCCGAAGTCGTCCGGTTTGTGCAGCAGCAATTGGAATTGTGGCTGCAGCTTCCTGCAGGACAATACATCAAGTAGACGCGGCTTCCAGCAAGATCTTCTGAACTTTCATTCGTCGTGGCCAGGCGAGCCAAAGGCAAACGATAATCGTACCAACCAGGATTGACCAAGGCAGCAGAGAGCGACCGGGTGATGTTTCCCAAAGTGCCAGGGTGGTTCCATCATTCAGGGCTACTAACTTTGCATCGCTGCTGAGCCAATTCCGCTGCAAGTATGTTGCATAAAAGATATTGCTCAGGGGGAGGTGAAATGTTTGTTCCTTCTTGCCCGAACGGGGATCATACACGTCGAAACGAACCTGGGGAGAATAGATCGCCATGGCCAGCTTAACTTTCCATACATCGGGAAGCCAATCCCATTTCGACCAGAACGGCGACGATGATGGCAGGTCGAGCTGAACCTCGTTCGTGACCAGTCGCCGCTGGTCGCATAAGAGGGTTTCTCCCTTGGTCGTTGGATATTCGCTACTGGCGCTGATATCAGTGACACCGGTTTCGGAGACCATGAACCGCTTGAGTTGATTGTTCACAGGGGTCTCTGACAGGTGAAACTCCGGAACCAGCAGCAGGAGGTTGTCTTTCCCAAGAAACCTCGGAATCCCGGAGAAGGGCAACTGGGCGAGCAGCTTCTTACTGGGGAGGTGGAAGACCAGCACCGACTTCATTCCACTTCCAGCGATAGCGAGAAATCGTTTGTCATCGCTCAACTGCAACAAACCGTTCAATGCTGCCCAATTATGGTTGGCAGGATTCTCGACAGAAACGGTAATGCCAACAGGTTTTCCTCCGTTGGTACTCGTAGTCTTTGATTCAGACACCGTCGCTTCGGGTAGCCTTGCGGGTTCAGGCAGATCAGGAATCGCCAGCGAATCCTCCAATCGTCCGCTGGAACTGTCATAGAAGTGAACTTGCTTCCTGGTTATTACCAGAATCTGCGAGCCATCATTTGAATAACAAGCAAGCAGACCATCTGCCGCTTCTTCTTTGTCGAGCTTGATCTGATACTGCAATTTGCAGGAGGGAAAGGCACGAACTTGGAGAGTTTCGTTCCCGTGTTCATGGCAAACCACCTGTGAACGATCTGGTGAAAGCCAATAAGCCCAAGCGAGCGGGCTGTCCTTGAATACCTCATCCGTATCGGGGAGTCGCCAGATCAGTTTGCCGGAATGGAGTTGATATCCACGGAGTTCAGATCGACGATTGACAGGATGTCGAAAGTTGACATCTTCATGATCGACGTAGTTCACATAAACGATTTGCTTTGCCTCATCGATACCAAGCAACTCATACCAGTCTTCTGCCATATCAAACGACAGAGACCAAAGTGGTTGTTTAGGCCAGGCGTAGAAACACAAGGCTGCCAGGCTTATTAGCAGCACCGCCAGCACGATTCGTCCCGGTCGCCAATGTCTTTTCATGTCGCGACCCTCACCGGTGGGGTGGTCTTCATTCGGCGAGGCCAGGCGAGCCAGAGGGCGAACAAACAGGCGCTCAGTGTGGTCACCCAACTCGAAAGCGGGCGACGCGGCGGCACATCCCAAAGCGAGATGGATGTGCCGATATTCAACAGCAGTTGTGTCGAATCATTTGACAACCAGCACCGATGCCCGCTTGACGGAAGCGAATCAACAACAGAAATGGCTAGGGGATATCGCTTTTCAAGCTTACCCGTGTTGATATTCCAAAGGCTCGCTTCCAGTTGCATATTCAAAAGACCAGACCACTGGGCTAATGTGACTTTTATCGAATCAGACAGCCAAGCCCAATCCGACCAAAAAGGGCGAACTTCTGATGGATTCGTTCGGATAGTCAAGAAGTGCATGTCATTGGAACAGACATATTCGCCTTCTACCGGTTCGGACGTTGTCACGGATAACTTTACGATGGCAGATTCCTGAAGGCTGTACCATCTGGCTTGAGTGTCTTTACCGAAGTATTCGGGAAAGCACACCAGGGTTTTCCCGTCATTGATCAATCGAGGCAAAGACATCTTCTTGGACTCGCCGATCAGGTTTTTGTTCTGCATATCAAAGACCAAGATGTTCTCAGCAAAGTTATCTGCCATGATCAGATAGCGCTGATCAGCGCTGCATACAAGGGAATCCTGTTCCAGACTCCAAGCGCCTCGACCTCCTCCAGTAACGTGCTCTTTTGGAATTTCCAATTGATGAAGTAGCTTGGCAGTATGTGGATCGTAGATGAGAATCTGTTTGCTGGTATGAGCTATGAGCCAATCGCCCCTGTGCGAATAGCTGGCATGGAAATGATCTAGACTTGGATCCTTAAAATGAATGTCAGAACGCTTCTGGCGCAGCGCGATGTCATAGAGAAACAACTTTCCCTCGATGGTGTTGATATAGGCTATTTGACTATTATCCGGTGAAAGAACTACCTGACACATTGCAAAGAGCAGGTTGGGAGAAGACGATACCACTTCAGATGGATCAGGCTGACTCCAAACAAGCTTTCCTGTGTCGAGATCGTAGCATCGTAACTCAAAGACAGGCTTGGGAGGCGACTCTTGCCCACGAAGCGCTGGTTCCAATGAAGATAAATCCATGTAACGTGTATGGAAACAGCGTCTGGTTTCATCGACGGAAAGGATATGCTGGAATTCCTTCGTCATATCAACTGGTAACTGCCAGCGCGATTGCTTGGGCCATACAGATAGCCCCAGCGCAGCAATACACATCAGCAGCGCCGCCAACACCATTCGTCCTGGTCGCCAGGTTCTTTTCATGCCCAGACTGTAGCTGGTGGGGCGGTGACTATCAATGCGGAAACTTAGAACGCCCGCCACTCCGGGGGCTAACGCCGTCCGGCTCGCAATTGATTACGCCACTTGGTGTCCCATCTTTTCGAGTTCGATCAGCAGCGCATCTTCATCGGGGAACTTCCCGACTTTCTTCTTGGAATGGATGAGCTGGCCATCGATTTCGACATCGAAGACGCCGCCGCCACTGGGGATGAGGGTCAGGTTCTTGATGCCTGAGCGGAAGGTGTAGAGCAGTCGGGTCGTCAAACTGACGGCCTGGGGGGTGTAATTTCACATCATGCAGAAGGTGATCTTCACGTTCATGGCGGACTCCAAAGAACTATTCTCGATATCGGTATCGGCACCGCTTCACAAGCTCTTGAGTTGATATAGCTTTGTGATCCACGAATGGCAGCAATAGTGCACTATTCCAAAAGAGGGTGCAGCTTGTGCGCAAATTCGACAGAATCTCTGTAATGTCGGCCATTGCCCCGGCGACTACTATCCTGAAGAAACGATTCAGATGAGTTCAACCATGACCGATTGGTCACTTCTTGTGAAACAACATGGCCCGCTGGTTTGGCAGACCGTGTACCGTTTGCTTAATCACGATGCTGATGCAGCCGACTGTTTCCAGAAGGTGTTTCTTTCGGCGATACAACTCGAAAAGAAGGAAGCTATCCAGCACTGGCCGGCGCTGCTGAAGCGGTTGGCTACGACACGTGCTCTGGATCAACTCCGTAATCGATACCGCCGTCAACAACGATTACAGCCTCTGGATGCCAGCCCCACGGTGGATGTGCGCTTGCATGACCCATCGGAATATGCCTTTGCCGGCGAACTGGCTGATGAGTTGCGACAGGCGCTCTCCGAACTGGAACCCATCGCTGCGGAGATCTTCTATCTGGCGAGCTTTGAAGGCTGGAGTTACGAAGAGATCGCCGGGCAATGGGGCATGACGAGCAACCATGTCGGCGTGCTGATCAGTCGAACGAAAGCGGCACTGCGGAAGAAACTGCATGCCCATCTGCCGAACACCACAGCGGGAGAACCCACATGAACACCGAGAACCATCAGCCGACTCCGGATCGGCTTGATCAAGCGATGCATGCCTTGCGGGAGGCACGCATCCCGGCTCTGCCCGAGTCGCTCGTTGCTTCGACGGTCGAAGCGGCGAACTCCCGAGTTACCCCGGTCGAACCGGTGTCCAATACACCTCCGACCACCCGAAGGAGAGTATCGATGGCTCGTTATTTACGTTTTGGATCAGCCCTGGCTGCGATGGCACTGTTGGCCACGTTCGCGGCACTCTTATTTCTGAACCCGCCCCAAGCATCTGCCTGGCAGGAGGTGGTGGAGCAGGTCAAGAAAGCCAGCAGCGTGACGTTCGATGAAGTGCAGACCAATCACCTGCAACCCGATTTCCCCACCACCCGTAAGGTCTACGTGCAGGGCGACCTCCAGCGCACCGATATGCTCCAGTTCAACAATACCTTCTCCATCCTCAATCAGAAGACGGGCGAAGGGCTGGTGATCAACGGCAGCACCAGGACATTTATCAAGCAGAACCCGTCGAAGCCTGAAGATCAGGGTAAGCTGCCCAAGCCTGATACTTTCATTACGCAACTGCTGAAGTTGAGCTCACAGCTCAGCACTTCTGCCGGCGAGGAGAAGGTCAATGGCATAGCCACACGCAAGATCGTTATCCCAAACGCCAAGTTGAGCGGCTACACCGGCGACATGATGCTCTGGTATGATGCCAGGACCAAGTTGCCTGTCCGCATCTATCACGAAGTGGACGATACCTTCCCCAAGATCACTCGCACGCTGAGTAACTTCCAGTGGAACGTACCCATCGACGGCAAACTCTTCACCCCGGAGATCCCAGGGATTACGTGGAAGACAAGCGAGAACCCGTTGCGAAGTAAGAAAACCTGCATGATCGCCTACGGGGCGACGCCGCCATGAGACTCTCATGGCGTGTTGGCGTTGAAATGGATGAAGAAGTGTGTCACATTGTTCAAGTTATCGTGCTTAGTGAAATGAATGATCTTATTTGGATAGAGTGATGTCTCTCTTCGCCAGTTTTAATGGTGGCAACCCGGTACTGGGGCTTCTGATCCTGCCCTTCTTCCTGGCCGGGCCGTTTGTGTTGATCTGGCTCGAAGTGCGGGCGTTTCTAAAGTCGGAAGCGCAGTCACTACCACTGTTCGCTTTGCTGGTTCTTCTGGGTGGACTGGCTGGCTTCTACAGCATCGGTACAGGGTGGACCGAGTTCAATCGAACGATGGGCTTCACCAAGATTCATCTCGTGGCAAGTGGGATCGGCTTCGTGGCCTGCCCCATCGTGGTTGCCTGGGAAGCCTACAAACGGGGTTGGCTGAGCCAGTGGACGAAGAAGACGAAAAAGAAAAAGCGGCGGAGCGATGATTTTGAGTGATATGAGGTAGATCGTTCCCGCCTTATTGCGTAGTCGATAGTGGTCTTTAAGGCAGTGTCATGAATCTCGGTGGATATAGCAGTGGCGGCGGAATGCAATGGATAGGCATGCTGTTGCTGCTCTTCCTGTTCGTCGGTCCGTACCTGCTGCTTTGGCTCGAGGTGCGGGCGTTTCGGTATTCTTATGCACAGTCGAACATGGCTCTGGCTATGCTCCTGCTTCTTGGCATGGCAGGCTGCTACTGTCTGTATCACCGAGAGGTTTTCTCGTTCTTCGCCATCTGGTTAGTGGGGTTTCAACTATTGCTCTTGCAGATCAGCCTGGTTGCCTGGCCCTTCACAGTCGGTTGGGAGGCGTACAAGCGGGGGTGGCTGACGATGTTGAGGGAGAAGATGAAGGGGAAGAAGAAAAAGAAGAAGAAACGACAGAAGCAAAGACTTGAAGTATAACGGCTAGGCCTTGAAGCCCCTGATAAGGGGCGACCGGGAAGTAGCTGCCAGGATGAAATGAGCAAGCAATAGAGCCCCGTGAGGGGCGATTGGAATAGGACACAGGTTCCAATCGCCCCTCACGGGGCTCTTCGTTCAAATACTTGGTCAACTGGCAGCTTACGCAGCCAGCTACTGCCGGGTCGCCCCTTATCAGGGGCTGACTATACACTGCATCATCCTAGGAAAAACGTCCTGTCCCCTGCTGACGCTGCCGGAAGCCGCGTCTACTACCCAAAGCTGCTTGATTTTGCTAGATTTTCCTTACTCTCCCCTATCGATTAGACTAGCCACCTTGCACTCAAGGTGGGTAGCTTTGTTTCGCAACCCTCTCAGGAAACCTCATGTCCAAGTACGTTTATTTCTTCGGCGACGGTCAGGCTGACGGCAAGGCTGACATGAAAAACCTCCTCGGTGGCAAGGGCACAACCTGGCGGAGATGACCCTCATCGGGCTGCCTGTGCCTGCGGGCTTCACGCTCAGCACCGATGTCTGCACCTACTTCTATGCCAACAAGAAGCAGTATCCGCCTGAACTCAAGGCTCAGGTCGAAGAGGCTCTCAAGAAGGTCGAGAAGTCGATGGGAGCCAAGTTCGGCGACGCCACGAATCCGCTGCTGCTCGCCTGCCGATCTGGTGGTCGCGATTCGATGCCGGGCATGATGGATACCGTTCTCAACATCGGCCTCAACGATACCACGGTGCAGGCGCTGGCCAAGCAGTCGGGCAATGAACGCTTCGCTCTCGATAGCTACCGCCGTCTTCTATTGATGTTCGGTGAAGTGGTGATGGGTCTGAAGGGACACAAGGATGAACCCTTCCACCACATCCTCGACAAGGCCAAGGAGAAGCAGGGCGTTAAGCTCGATAGCGAGCTCGATGTCGCTTCCCTCAAGCAGATCATCGTCGACTACAAGGCAGCCATCAAGAAGTACACCGGTAAGGACTTCCCGACCGATCCGCACGAGCAGATCTGGCAGGCCATTGGTGCTGTCTTTGGTTCGTGGATGAACGACCGGGCCTGTGTCTATCGCCGTCAGTATGGCATTCCCGATGAATGGGGCACAGCCTGCAACGTGATGGCCATGGTCTTCGGTAACCTCGGCGACGACTGTGCCACCGGCGTGGCTCTTACCCGTGATGGCTCGCTCGGCGCCCCGGCCTCAATGGCGATTACCTCATCAACGCTCAGGGCGAAGATGTCGTCAACGGGTCACGCCCCACCAAGCGTATCGAAGAAACGCTCGGCAAGGACATGCCGGCTGCCTACAAGGAACTGGTCGCTGTCGGCCACAAGCTCGAAAAGCACTACAAGAACATGCAGGACATCGAGTTCACGATCTCCCGCAACAAGCTCTACATGCTGCAGACCCGCAATGCCAAGCGCACCGGATTTGCAGCTGTGCGGGTCGCTACCGATCTGGTGGAAGAGGGCATCATCAGCAAGGAAGATGCTATCTCGTCGAAGTTCATTCCCGCGGGCGACTTGAGCCAGTTGTTGCAGCCGCTATTCAATATTGAAGCCAAGAAAGCTGCGAGCAAGGCGGGCAAGCTGTTGACCAAGGGTATTCCTGCCGGCCCCGGTGCCGCGACAGGCAAGATCGTCTGTTCGCCTCAGAAGGCTGAGGCGATGAAGCAGGCCAACCCGAATATCAACCTGATTCTCGTCCGCAAGGAAACGACGCCAGAAGACTTGCGTGGCATGAAGGCTGCCCTCGGTATCCTCACTGCTGTCGGCGGTGTCAGTTCTCACGCTGCTTTGGTCAGTCGGCAGATGGGCAAGGTCTGTATCGTCGGTGCCGGCGAACTGGATATTGATGGCCACGCAGGCACCGTGAAAGTCAAAGGCCAAACCTTCAAGGAAGGTGACGACATCAGCATTGATGGCTTCACTGGCGAAGTCTTTGCCGGCTCGATTGCCACCAGCCCCAGCGAAGTGGTGCAGGTGCTGATCAAGAAGGAACTGGCTCCGGAAAAGTCAGACGTCTATCGCCGGTTCAAGATGGTGATGGACTGGTCCGACCAGTACCGCAAGCTGAAGGTCCGCACCAACGCCGATCTTCCCGACCAGGCTGCGGAAGCCATCGCCTTCGGGGCGGAAGGCATCGGCCTGTGCCGTACCGAGCACATGTTCTTTGATCACATCACCGAGATGCGTGAGATGATCATGGCCCAGAATCTGGAGGCCCGGGAGAAGGCGCTCGCCAAGATGCTCCCCTTCCAAAGGAAGGACTTCATCGGCCTGTTCAAGGCGATGGCAGGTAAGCCGGTCACCATCCGTCTGCTCGATCCACCACTGCACGAGTTCCTGCCCCATGGCGACATCGAGCAGAAGGAACTGGCCAGCAAGCTGGGGATCTCGGCAGCAGACATCGCTCGCCGTGTGAGTGAACTGCACGAATCAAACCCGATGCTTGGCCACCGTGGCTGCCGGTTGGGAATCGTCTATCCTGAGATCACCGCTATGCAGGCACGGGCCATCTTCGAGGCGGCGGTGCAGGTGAAGAAGGAAGGCGTCGAAGTCTTCCCCGAAGTGATGATTCCGCTCGTCTGTTTCGAGAAGGAATACGCCAACCAGGAAAAGATCATCCGCGGCATGGCGGACAAAGTCTTCGCTGAGGCGGGCGTCAAGGTGGCTTACCTCGTGGGTACGATGATCGAATTGCCAAGGGCCTGCGTGGTGGCTGATCAGATCGCCAAGCCAGCAGAGTTCTTCAGCTTCGGTACCAACGATTTGACCCAGACCACTCTCGGCGTCAGCCGTGATGACTATGGCCCTTTCATCAGCCCCTACACTGATCCGAAGAAGGCTGACATCATCGCTGCTGATCCGTTTGCGACCATCGATCAGGATGGCGTGGGTGCCCTCATGAAGATGGGCGTCGACAAAGGCCGTTCGGTGAGGAAGGACCTCAAGATCGGCATCTGCGGCGAACACGGCGGCGACCCGGACAGCGTGAAGTTCTGCGATAAGATCGGGCTCAACTACGTGAGCTGCTCGCCGTTTAGGGTGCCGATTGCGAGGTTGGCAGCGGCGCAGGCGGCGCTGGGGAAGTAGGTTCATCTTCAGAACATTATTATCCCCGGCCTCATGGCCGGGGAGGTTATCATGTACTTCTTTTATGTTGATGAGGCTGGCACAAGAGATCCCTACGTTGCACGTCCTGATTCACAAAAGGGCGGTAACGAACGCATTTATGTTCTCACTGCCATATCGCTCTTTGAACACCGATGGAATAAGTTCGATAGATCATTATCCGGCATCAAACGGGATTTGATGGATGTCATTTATCGAAACGATCAAACGCGGCTAGAACTCTCAGACTGCGAAATCAAGTCAAGCAGCATCAGGCTGCCCAAGCAACGAGCTCAGCATCCATTTCTTTCCAAACTCGCAGCTCATGAAGTGCAGAGAATCATTGATACGTTCTATGAGCAGCTAAAGACGCTCAACATGAATGTCTTCAGTGTCATTGTGGATAAAAGCTGCCTCAAAGAGTTCATGGATCGAGATAAGATACACAGAAAAGCCTGGGAATTTCTGCTCGAGATGGTCGAGAGGTTTCTCAGGATAGAACACGATAAGCATAAAGGCATCTTGATCGTTGACGATATCAATCAACACGCCAATCATTCACTGGCCATGAAACATGCCCATCTGCTCGTGGCAGGAACTGGGCAATCCACTTGGCTCAACCACATCGTTGAGATGCCTCTCTTTGTCCGGAGCGAACTTTCTAATGGAGTCCAGTTGGCAGACTTGGTCGGATACAACATCTTCCGAAGATTTTTGTACCCAGGAGACGAATACGAGTTCTTCGACAAGATACTGCCACACCTATGGATGAAACGTTTTTCCGGAAATTCAGAGTTCGGGCTTTGGGTCTTTCCACCAGAAAGCCCTTTGAAACAGCTTGGCATTCAGATCAAAGAAAAAAGAGCGTTGTTGGAACAACGCCCTTGCTGAGATTTGCAGTCCGGCGGGTGTTACCCCTATCGAGCCGACCAGCGGCACCGGACAATTCGATGAGTACATTGTATACACTGTATATCCGATTGATATACAGCATTAATCGAATTTCGGGAGCGAAAGCAATAGAAAATCTTCTTCGATTTGCACAACCACTAGCGTAGTAATGCTTTATGTCAGTCGTCGAAAGTTAATGAAATCTAAGCCCTGAAGCTATTCTCCACGCATTTTGGAAAAGCTCCCCTCACCTGCTCAACAACCCCGCATCAATCACGAACTGCGACCCCGTAATGAACCTCGCCTGATCGGAGGCGAGGTAGATCACGGCGTTGGCCACGTCTTCCGGTTCAATCCACGGCACCGGTTGCAGGTTGCCGGCAGAGGCTTCGGCGATTTCCTGGGTGGTCTTGCCTTCGAGGAAAGCCAGGCCGTCGTTCATGGGGGTGTTGACGCCCGTCGGGTGGAGCGAGATGACGCGGATGTTGTGGGGAGCCAGTTCGAGAGCCCACGATTTGGTGAGGCCGACCAGGCCCCATTTGGATGCGACGTAGTGGCTGAGCCGTCTGCCGCCGCGCAGGCCCATCACCGAGGAGTTGTTGAGGATGACACCCGACTTCTGCCGGATCATGTGCGGGATCACCCGGCGTGCGACGATCCAGCTTCCTTTCAGGTTGATGTCGATCATGGCGTCCCAGGCTTCTTCGGTCAACTCATGGGCCAGGCCATAACCACAGATGCCGGCATTGTTGAAGAGGATGTCGATGGTCTTGAACCGCTCGATGCCTGCTGCCACTGCCTGGGTGACGGCGGCATCATCACGCACATCGGCGACGACGGCAAGCGCCTGACCGCCGAGTACTTGAATCTCGGTGATCAGAGATTGCAGTTTATCCGGTGTCGCAGTGGCATAGCCGGGATAGGCAAGTTGCTTGGCGACATCGAGAGCGATGATGGCAACGCCTTTCTTGGCCAGAGCCAGTGCAGTGGCACGTCCCTGGCCGTGGGCAGCCCCGGTGATGAGCGCTACCTTCCCCGTAAGACCCGTGTTCATGACTTCTCCTTGCGAAAGGGGAGCAGGTATTCATCCAGATCGACCTGCAGGGCGTTGTTGAAAAGATTGGTGGCGATCATCATCGCACCGAAGGCGGTCAGGCCAACGATCTGCTTTGGCTTTAGAAAAGCGGCGATGGCCCGGTATTGTTCATCGCTGACTCGGTTGGCATCGATAGCGAGTTGGCGACCATAATTGACAAGAGCCTGCTCACGTTCGTTGAGTTTCAAATGATCCGGATCGTCGCCAGCATCCTGGAGCCAGCGGCGGAAGAAGGTGGAGCAGATCAGGCAATCGGTCTGGGCTGAGATGGCGTGGGCGAAGAGGGTGGTACTTCGGTCGCCGAGGAATGCCTTCACTTCGGTGTGCAGATCGTACCATTGCATGAGGGCATAGAGGGACCCCGAGGAATGGGCCAGCGTCCGCTTCATGTTGGTGACCCGGCCATGGTGGGCGATCTGCTCCTCGAGAAGTGCTCGAGCAGCGGGGTTGGCTTGTTCCAATGTTACAGGTGGGATACGGGCCATCAGCTAATCTCCCAGAGCAAGGTTAAGCCAGCACATCCTTCAACACATTCCCATGCACATCGGTCAGTCGGAAGTCTCTGCCGCCGTAGCGGTAGGTGAGCTTCTCGTGGTTGACGCCGAGTTGGTGGAGTACGGTCGCCCAGAGATCGTAAATGGTGCATTTGTTTTCGACGGCATAGTAGCCGAGGTCGTCGGTAGCGCCGTAGATGGAGCCGCCTTTGACGCCGCCGCCCGCCATCCAGATGCTGAAGCCCATGGGGTTGTGATCACGACCGTTGCTTCCTTGCGAGAACGGGGTGCGGCCAAACTCGCCTGCCCAGACGATGAGGGTGTCATCAAGCAGGCCACGCTGACGCAGATCAGTGATGAGGGCGGCGATGGGTTGATCGACCTGCAGAGCCATGGCAGCGTGCCCCTTTTGCAGGTCGCCATGCTGATCCCAGGGGTTGGGCGCTGCCGGCACCGATGTTCTGCGTCAGGCAACTGAGTTCAATGAAGCGGACACCCTTTTCGACCAGTCGGCGGGCGAGCAGGCATTGCCGGGCGTAGGCTGCGAGTTCAGGGTTTTTGGAATCGAGGCCGTACATTCTTTTGGTGGCTTCGGTCTCGCGGGTGATGTCGCACACTTCGGGCACCACGCTCTGCATGCGGAAGGCGGTCTCGTAGTTCTTGATGGCTGCCTCAATCTGTGCATCGGCAGCGGACTGAGCGAGCGTTGATTGATCGAACTGGCGAACGAGATTGAGTCGACGCTGTTGAAGTGTGCTGAGTTCACGCGGCTGGATATTGGCAATCGCCTCAGCCTGATCGGCTTTCATGATCGAACCTTGATGCTGGCCGGGCAGGAATCCGTTGCTGAACAGACTCACGCCGCCATGCGGGGCGACAGCATGGCTGCTTTGCAACACGACGAAGCCGGGCAGGTTGCGATTCTCGGTACCGAGGCCATACGCCATCCATGCTCCGGCACTGGGGTAGCCCATGATGGGGAAGCCGGTGTGCAGGAAGAAGTTCGCCTGGGCATGTTCGTTCACGGTCGTCGTCATCGAACGGATCAGGGCCAACTCATCAGCGACCTTGGCGATGTGAGGGAACATGTTGCTGATCGGCATGCCACACTTGCCGGCGGGGCGAAGCGGAACGGACTGGCCATGATGTTGCCGTTGTTGTTGAACATGGTGCGTTCAACCTTCACCGGCATCGGTTTGCCATGATCCTGTTGCAGGCGAGGCTTGGGATCGAACGAATCGATGTGGGAGACGCCACCTGACATGAAACAGAAGATGACGTGCTTGGCCTTGGGGGTGTGATGAGGCTTGCTCAGTGCAGCGCCCTGGGGAAGATCGAGCGCCTTGGCCGAGGCATTCTCGCTGAACAGTCCGGCAAGAGCGACAGCGCCGAACCCGGTCGAGGCGGCGTGGAGCAGCGCTCGGCGGGACATCGGAGTTTGAGTTGAAGCAAGAGGAAACATCTGTCGATCCTGTCGGTAGAAGGTTGATATGACAGCCTCGCCCTCCATTGTTACTGCAAGTAGATAAACTCTTTCATGTTGAACAGGGCACGGGCCAGATCGCTCCAGAGGAGTTTGGCGTCGATCTTGTCGGGGACGTTGCCCAGCGATTGCAGTTCGGCCTGGAGCTTGGCGATCTTCTGACGATGTTGAGCCACCTGTTCCCGTGCCGATGAGGAGAGGGCGGCCATGATCTGCTGATCAGAGACTGCCAGAGGTGAGGCCTGGAAGCTGGCGAGCACTTCCTCAGCGTTGAGGGCACGATCATACAACTGGGCACGGAACAGTTTGCCGGTAAGCATGCGATTGCCCCCCGCAGGAAGATGGCGGATGCCGAAGCCGATGATGGCCTGGCCAGCGGCGAACTCAACCGGGCCTTTGCTGCGGTAGGCCTGACCATAACGCTGACCGTTACGGTAGGCGGTGATGATGCCATCGGCGGCATAGGTGATGGCCAGATGTACTGGTCGATCAGCAGCTTCCTTCTCGGGTGTGCCCTGGAATGGCTGGGTACGCTCAAAGAAGTTGCTCCCCGCCAGCCAGTGCTGGGGTTGTTGTTCGCCAAAGACGATGGCATCGAAGACTGCACCGTCGGGCGACTGTAAGCACATGACGCCGCCGCCTTGTTGGTTGAGGGTGCTGAGTTGGACCCATGCTTCAAGGGTCTTCTCTTTGAGTTTGCGGGGCAACGGTTCGGTCAGCACGTAACCCTGATCAGTCAGTACCAGTGCGCCATCATGTATCTTGGCTCCATTCTTCGAGACGCCATGGGCAGTGCCGAAGTTGTCTTTAAGGCTGGTAGTGAAATCCCAGCGACCGATGGGCACGGGAGCGTGTTTGATGGAGAGTTCCGGCTGTTTCAAGAGTTGTGCTCGTGCTGATTCGGTCAGGTCATGCACTTCCTTTTCGAGCTTGCTCACCTGACGACGGAGTTCCTGCGAGTGGTCGCGCAGCTTCTCGTAGACCTTTCGAGTATCTTCCAGGTATTCCTTCATACTGAAGACTTCGTCGAGAAGTGCGGTGCGGGCGAAAGCTGTCCGTATAAGGTAACGCAATCGAGCCTCATCATCGGATAGTTGTGGTTGCCCAAGAACGTGAGTGGCCCAGGCGGTGGCCCAGTCTGTCACCAGGGCATCGTTCATCAACGTCAGCGACTGAGCCGGGACGTTGGTCACATCACGTTGACCGGTACAACTGAAGGGTTCCGGGAAATCGAATACTCGCAGGAACGGGTTGAGGGCATTGCGCTGAACACGCACATAGATGCTGCGGCGGGGAGTACTGCCATCCACCGGGGGGCCATAAAGTTTGCGATCGAGTTTGCCCGAATCGGCGAGCATGGCGTCACGGATCGCTTCAGCTTCAAGGCGGCGGACAAAGGCATGAGAGAGAAGGCGATTGTCGGGATCGAGCTTCTGTGCCGCTGAGGTGGGCTGTGAGGAAAGCTGCCAGGTTTTGGAGAGGACGATCATCTTGATCATCTTCTTGAGCGACCAGCCCTGCTGCTGGAGTTGGGTAGCGAGGTAGTCGAGCAGTTCGGGATGAGTTGGTTCCTGGCCCAGTCTGCCGAAGTTATCGGTGGTGGCTACGATGCCTCGGCCAAAGAGATGATGCCAGAGACGATTGACGATGACCCGGCGGGTGAAGGGGTTGGTGTCTTTCAGCAGATCGTCAGCCAGTTCGAGGCGACCGCTTTGTTTCGACTGGTAGGGTTTCGGGTTCATCGCCTCAAGGAAGCCACGGGGCACTTCGACTGAGGGTTGTTTGTGATTGCCCCGATTGAGCAGCGGTTGATTGCGAGCGACGGTTTCTTCGATGGAAGGAATCCGGGTCGGCGCCTCGATAGCGTTCTCCAGTTGCCGATACTTCTCGATCAATGGTTTTGCCGAAGAGAGTTGTTGCAACTGGTTCGGTAGAAGGCCCTCTTGAAGACACTGGTTCAGCAGCAGGGCTTGCCCATCAGTGAGCGTGCCGGCCTTCCAATCTTGAAGGGTTGAACGAATCGTCTCGACAAAACTATCTGCGAGTTGATCCACAGATTTGGCCGAGGATGCAGTCCCGAAGATGGGGTCAAGGTATTCTCGTGTACTGGTTGGCGGGGCCTTCTCGCCCTTCTTGACGAGGATAGCTTCACGCACCCCGAACCAGGAACGAGGATTGTTCTTCGCCATCAATGGAGCGTCTTGAGCGGTGGCCAGTTCAAGGTGGATGTCGTCGCCGTTCCAGTAGCTGAGGTCGAACTTCTGCCAGTGCCACTGCGGGGTGATCTCGTGGACGGAGTAGATGGAGCCATCACGGGGGTAGTCCTGCACGACATAGCGTGTGCTGGCCCCGCCGTCGCCGATGACCTGGAGCCAGACATCGTAGATGCCATTGAGGTGCATGTACCCGGAGGTCAACCGGGCGGCGTGTTTGGTGGAGATCAGATGCGAGTAGGCGCCACGAGGATAGATACCGAGCAGGCTCTTCTCGCCGGTGGGGGCGATTGCAAAGTCACCCGCTGAGGACAGCTTGTCTGCTAGTCCCGTACCGGCGTGGAACCACTGGTCGTAGTCAGCCGCCTTGGAGAGGTTCCAGCGTTGCTGATATGTTCGATTAGCAAAGTCATGGCGTTCCTTTTGCTCCTGCTGCCAGGAATCGACTTGCCTCTTCCAGGCAGCCTCGAACGATGCTTCGCTGCGGACCGCATGGATAGGATCAAGGATTGACTTGCTCTTGGGATCACTCTTCTTCGAGTTCAAGAGGCGCGGCTTGAGCGAGGCCAGTTCTTTCAACCAGTCATCAGCCAGGGCGGTCCGGATCGTCTGCTTCAGTGAGGTAAGCTCCTCTCGGTGCCGGTTCAGCTTCTCCGGCACATCAATCGTGCTGCGGCCTGGTCTGACTGACCCCAGCACGCCGAATAGGGCATAGTAATCACGCTGGCTGATGGCGTCGAACTTGTGATCGTGGCAGCGGGCACAGGAGACGGTCAAGCCGAGGAAGGCTTTCGAGAAGGTATTGATTTCGTCGTCGATGAAGCGCACCTTCTCTTCGAGCGGATCGGTCGGGGCGAAGCCATGAAAGACCATCCGCCAATGAGCCGGGCCGATGGCTGATTCGTTGATGCCCTTCTCGTGATTGATTCGAGGCGACTTCAACAGGTCGCCGGCCACATGTTCGCGGATCAGTTGATCGTACGGCACGTCGGCGTTGAGGGCGCGGATGAGGTAATCTCGATAGTGCCAGCCGCCGACGATCTCCGGATCGCCTTCGGAGCCATGCGAATCGGCGTAGCGGATCCAGTCCATCCAATGGCGGGCCCAGCGTTCACCATAGGAGGGGCTGGCGAGGAGATGATCGACCAATTGCTCGTAACCTTCGGGTTGTTGCAGCTTGCTCGTCCACTGTTCCATCTCGATCGGCGTCGGGGGCAGACCCGTGATGGCAAAGTAAAGCCGACGTATCAGTACTGAAGCCTTGGCCGGGGCCGAGGGTTCCAGTTGTTTCTCGCGCAGCTTGCAGGCAATGAAGGCGTCAATCGGTGTCGTTGCCCAGCTTGGCTGCACCAGCCGGGGGAGAGGTTCCTCACGGATGGGTTTGAAGCTCCACCACTGCTTTCGCTTCAGGAGTGTTGTCGCCCAGGATGTAGTGTTTGCCAACTCCTGTGCTGTCGGCGGCTTGTCCCTCGGGTCAGGCATGCCCATCGCTATCCACTTCTCGAAATCGGCGATGATCTTCTGATCGAGCTTGGGGCCGTTCTTGGGCATGGCCATGCCATTGACTTCGTGCCGCAGGATGGGAAGCAGCCGGCTCTTGTCGGGTTTGCCGGGAATGGCAATCTTGCCCTCATCACCCCCCTTTAAGAACGAGGCGCGATCATCGAGAGCCAGCCCACCCTTGGCGGCCTTGGTCGAATTGTGGCAGGCATAACAGTGTTCCACCAGTACGGGGCGGATGCGGGTTTCAAAGAACTCCAACTGGGTGGCAGTGGGCGGCTCGTCTGCCACTACCAGCGAGAGCCCCACGCAGAGCAGAGCTGACAGTAGCGTTACAACCTGAATGAATCGGGACATCAAAAGAAACCCTGGCAGACGGAGGGAACCTTCACCGGCGGGAGCTTGTCCTATACTATTGCCATATGCGCCCGTAGCTCAGCTGGATAGAGCAGCGGATTTCTAATCCGCCGGTCGATGGTTCGAATCCATTCGGGCGTACTGAGGAACTGAAGTGTCAGGAAGTGACAGAGCATGACAATACCCCTGTAATTGCAGGGGTATTGTCGTTTCCAGGATGCAGGGGAAAGGCGGGGCTTCAGTGCCAGCATATGACAGGAGATGTCTCAAAAGTCCTGCCGGTGGGGGCAATTAAGGGGCAGCAAGGGGGGAGCATTTCTCCCGATCTGATCAGGATCTTGGTTAAGTACCCCACCCTGCAACAAATCGTCGCCGTGTGGGAAACCCTTTCTGATCTCAAGCAGCAAAACATCATCGCCACACCGTCGCTGCCTGAGCATACCGATCAGACCTACGGCACCCTCATCTCCGCAGCCAAGCCCCGCAAGAAGGCCGGGTGAGGCCAGAGTAACCACGTTGCCATGGAAGGAAACGCCACACTTCAAGGATGAGCCCATGCCCGAACCTATCCCTGAATCACCAGAGCCCGCTGCATCACTTAACCCTCTTCTGATGTACACCCGTAAGGAGTTGGCTGAGGTTCTGCGAATCTCAACGCGAACCCTCGATAGGATGCGTGCCGAGTGCAGGCTGCCGACGCCTGTGAGCTTTGGGAGCGGCAAGAGGCATAACTCTCTCTACTGGTCCAGGGCGGCAATTCGGGACTGGATCAACGAAGGTTGCCCCAACGTGGCCGCCTGGGAGCGGCGAAGGGGAAAGGGCCTGTGATGTCCAAATCCGAAGATCAAAGCCAATCAGTCCCTTCTCTGGTTTACACGAAGCAGCAACTGGCGAGAGCCCTGCAGGTCGGAGTGACAACGATCGACCGTATGCGTGCCGAGGGACGGCTCCCCAAGCCGCTGGGGAGGTTTCGGGCATCATCGGGCAAGAGTGCCCCCCTGTATTGGTCGAGGGCGGCGATCGCCGATTGGATCGAACAAGGATGCCCTGACGTAACTCAGTGGGAGCGGCGACGCCAGGGATGATGAAGGAGATATCCAGTCGGTTCCTCCAGGCCTCGCTCTCACATACCACGTCGTCCTACGTCGCTCAACGCCGCAAGTTTCCGAAATAAAAGCGGCCGTAGCTCTGGCATGGATCGCAGGCCCAGACACAGCCGGCTAGAATGGATCTCACCACTCCCGCCCCTCGACCAGGAGATTAGCAATGTCTACGTCAATCGGGGAGCTGGCTGTCCAACTCACGGCGAATAGTCAGCCGATGGTCCAGGACATGAAGATCGCTGAACGGGCGCTCGCCAGCTTTTCCGCAGCCGGCGAGAAGATGGGCACGTCGCTCCTGAAGCTCACTGCCCAGGGAGCGGCGTTCGGCCTGGGCTTCACCGGCATTTCCCACGTCGTCGAAAGCCTCAAGCATGGCCTGGAGATCGTCGAGCAGAACGAAAAGGCCGCTGTCAGCTTCAAGGTCCTTTTGGGATCCGCGGAAGCCGCCAAGGACATGCTCAAGGACCTGAAGAGCTTTGCCGGCGAATCAGGCATGCGGTTCGCCGACGCCCGGGCCGGAGCGGCCGGGCTGCTCAAGTTCGGGTTCAATCCGGATGAGATTAAGCCGATGCTGAAAGTGATCGGCGATTTCAGCACGATCTCGATGGACGGTCAGCAGGAGAGCATGCAGCGGATCATCCAGCTTTTCGGGGTGATCAAGGACCAAGGCAGTCTGACCGCTCGTAACATGAAGGCCTTGGCGGCGGAAGGTGTCGAGCCGTGGAAGGCATTGGGCGAGCAGCTCGGCGTCACTCGTCAGGAGCTCAAGCGATTGCTTGAGGCCGGCGAGATCGATTCAGCGACTGGCCTCTTTGCCATCCAGGGGGCTATGCGGGACAAATCGTTCGGCGGCATGAACGAAGACGCCAAGCGCATGTCACGCTCGATCGAGCAGATGAAAAAGGATGCCGACGGTATCTGGGCTGATTTCTCGGGATGGGCGGTCGAGACGCTTCACGTCGACAAAGGGCTCCGGGGCCTTGCGAAGGCGATGAAAGAGGCTCGGAACGCAGCGAAAGGCATTTACACCGATGGCACGATTATGGACATGGGCGGCGACATCAATGCAAAGTACTTCCAGGATGAGCTCGTAAAGTTCAAGGAGTTTGGCGGCAATATGGATAAAGTCAGCGATGACTTGAAGGCCACGCTGTCTTCCACGAAGTCAGGAAACTCCTGGCTGCCGCAGTTCCAAGACCAAGGAGATGTCGCCAACCCTCTGGAAAAGTTCATTTCCCTTAGCGACGCAATGAAGAGCGTGAACCTCGCAGAGCTGAAGGCGTTTAACCAGGAAACCGAGTTCCTGCTCGCCCTTGACGAGAGCGATCTCAAGATCCAAGAGCAACTCGTCGCCCAGGAGAAGCTCAAAGCTCAGCAGCGGGAGCATGCCACCGAGCAGATGGAGGACTACATCGCTCAGCTGCAGGTCGCGCGTGACACGTATGGCATGAGCGAGGAAGACAAAAAACTAGCGATGTTTTCCAAGAGATCTCCGGGCAGCCAGGAGCTAGAAGAGATCAAAACTTTGATAGCAGGGAAAAAGGCCCGCGAAGAACAACAGAAAATGATGGATGAAGGGATCAAGATCACCGAGCAATATCGTACCGAGCAGGAGAAGTCAGCCGACGCGATCGAGCACATGAAGAAGTTGTACGATGCCGGGGCCATCAGCCACGAGACCTGGCTCCGCGGCCTCGAAGGCACGACGCCAGTCCTGAAGGAGTTCCTCAAAGAAACCAAATCTCTCCAGGAAGAGATTGCCAAGCTGCAGAAGGGCGAGGAAGCGTTCAAGCTCGACTCGCTCCAGAGCTTGGGGGCTAACGCTGCCCAGCTCAAACAGGTGGATGCACTGATGAAGCAGCGCGACCAGCTCAAGGAAATCAAGTCTCTCCAGGATGAAGCCCAGAAAGCCATTCAGGACCAGCTCGAGCCAGCCAAGAAGCTGGCTGACGAGTTCGAACGAGCGAAGGAGCAGTACCTTGCCGGCAACCTCAATGATCAGCAGTTCGAAGCCCTCGTCAACAAGTACGGCAACGACTACATGAAAACGCTCGGTAAGGACGATCCGAAGTTCGCCGGTGCGGTCGAGGCCGGGAGCCGTGAGTCTTACTCGAGTATGGTTGCCGCCTCAGCCAGCACGATGAGCGCCCGGGACGTTGCCCAGAAGCAACTCGATGAGGCGGTGAAGCAGACCGAGAACCTTAAGGCAATGAAAGGCAGTCAGGAGGGCAATACCAGAGAAATTGTCGAAGAGCTGAAGAGGATCGGTGCCTTCAGGGTCATGACGCTCGGTGGACCCTAATAACCCTGGGATGATGCCGGCGGCGGAACTGGTCGAGTTCTGTGTCCGCCCCCGGAAACAACCACTCTACCCCGCTCCGCCGCTGCAACTCTCAGGCTCCCGATCGGGAGCCTGTTTTATTCTACCTGCCTGGGGCACTTGGGGGCTGGCTTCCGGGCCTGGCGTTTATCTCTGCCGGCGGCTGGCCTTTCATGAACACGCCACAATTGATTTTCAGGGCCTGGCAGTAGGCGAACATGTCAGCCAGGGAGATCTCGCCCCGGCCCTGCTCATGGTTCTGCAGGGTGCGGACGGGGATGTGACAGGCAATGGCCAGCTCGCTCTGAGACAAACCTCTCGATTCACGCTGTTCTTTGAGAATATCGCCAAATGTTTTCATGGTCCTAAGTCTACCGGGGCATTGGCACTACGTCAATTCGCGTGGTGGCATCACGATAATGCTGCTGGCACTATACGCCAAATAACGTACAAAGCTAACCAGCAACTCCCTGCCGGCAGGGAGAATCTACCCTTTCCCCGGAGCCCCCGATGAAGAAGACGAACTCCATCAAACTCACCCCCCTTCAACTGGCAGCGATAAAGACCTGCAATGGTATTTTGGATCAGATGCCCAACGTTCGTTACAGCTGTGGGACGCTGCTCGATGTGGCAATCAAACTGGCGCCCCTGGATGCCGGACTGTTCAAGGATCAAATCGAAGGCCTCTCGGAAATACTGAAGGACCTCGGGGACCATAGCGATGACGTTGATCGATGCCATGCTGTGGCGGGGATCTTGAAATCACTGTTGCTCCCTCCGGCTCAGCTTACCCTGTCGGCATAGCTCAGGTCTCTCCCTCTCCCTCTCCCCTCACCCCTTCAGAAAGGTCCGCTCATGAACATCAAGAAGTCAGCAAACTACCCTCTGATGATGCGATGCATTCACCAGGCTGCTCATCTCACTGAGACTGCCTACCACGCTGCTTATTACATTCCTTCGTCTTCAGGCCACACCTTGTCTGGCGTCATTTCATGCACGGCGGAGGCTCATTGTTCCCTGAGATTTGCAAGCGGAGATCTCGAGAAAGACCTTCGCGGAGAAAATAGTTTGGTGTTCAGCATTCAAGTGCCTGATCGGGTATACATGTCACCGGTCTCGCCGGAGCTCGTCGAGCTCCTCAGAAGAGACCTGTTACGGGCGGCGAGCAAAATCAAGAAGGCCCTGCGGTATCTGGCTGATGCAGATAAGTGTGATGAGCCTCGGAGAAATCTCCGTAGAGCGCTGGTCTGCATTCGGGCTTGCAGTTACTCCATTGCGGGGGAGCTGGACTATTTCAGGGATGAAGCTGCTGACAGGTGTAAAGCGGCCGGGCTGCTGTGTGCATGAAGCAGCGTTACGTCTTAGCGCCCCCTCCCGATCGTGATCGTCCGGCACAAGTGGCAGAGCAGAACTTCTGATTGTTCTTTCTCATCACCACTCTGGCCCCGCACACCTTGCACCTGGTCTTCAGCAGGCCGGCCGTGTATCGAGCGTTGAGTGCCTTCATCGTCTTCGCTGCCTTCTCCCGGGAGAGGCAGCCGCAAGACTTGCTTTGCCCTCTCCGGAGCCGGGAGCCGGTTACTTCCTTCACCGTCCCGCATTTGCATCTGCACGTGTAGGTGTAACCACGGGGAGTTGACCTGCAAACGGCCTGAACGGTCCAGCGGCCGTAATGGCCCCCTGTGATGTCGATGAATCGAACCTTGGGCGGTGAGGGGGGACGCGGCGGACGCTTTCGTTTGCTTGTCAGCCCAAGCCGCCGGATGGCCCTCCTGACGCTATCCAGCGTTCGACCTGGGAACTTCGCTACCAGGTGTGAATCACTCAGCTTTTCGGCAACGCCCTTCCTCAGTCGGGCATCATCCTTGTCGCTCCATGGCTTCCTCATGACCTGCTCCGGAAAGTGGTGGGGAAAAAAATTATCGATTCTGCGGTCGCATACGGCGAACGACGCTAACGGTCTACAGCCCTCAGCCCATAGAGATAGAACCCCCCGGGGGGTGTGCCGAGGCCTCCAGGGAGCACGGAGCGGCTCGGCCTGGGCACCGGTTGTATCGTTTCGAGATTGATCAGCTCCAGGGAAACAGGGGCACTGTGGCTTGGAGAATGGCCTTCCGCAGGGTATGAAACCAATTGGGAACGGTGGGCTTGATCACCTGCCGAATGCACGCCCAGGGCATCACCGCTGCTAATCCCGGTGATGCCCTGGCGGGCAGGCCCATCTGGATTAGCGTGATGAACCTACGGAACAAGACTCAGGCATTCGTTGCCTTCACAAAGCTGATCCAGCCGATCAGTGACAGCATTGAGCAAAAGACGAGGGCGCACTTCGCTGCAGCCGCCTTCCTCCAACATTTGACCCCTACAGACGATCTGAAGAAAGCCCTCACGGACTATGCCAAGGCATTCCGTCAGGCTGCTGGAAGGCACCATCATCTACGTCGACTTGAGTTGTCTATCACCAGTTCTGACTGGAAGGATAATCTGAAACCCCACGCCACAGACCTCTTGATAGGAGCTGTGAAAGATGATTGGACTTCATTCGACACTCTCGTGTCAGAGGGCACAACCTATACGCTGGCAAAGCTCTGTGAGTACCTTGGGGAACTGGCTTTTGTTGTGGCCGGCACAATCGAAGAGGGTTTAATCGACGATCAGAAATCGATTGTGGAGAGTAGCCTGGGGACTGCTGGTCTTACGTTAGAGTCCGCGTCCGGAATGGTGGGCACGCTCCGCAACGACCCTCGGTACATGCTGGCGCTTCTTGAGTCGGTCAGGGAAGGCGAGCCAGAGCTCGGGCAAGAGGAAACACCTTCGGGTGAAGACAATCAGGCATCTCAGGTAACAGATCTCGGCTTAGTTCCCGCCCTTGATGCCGAAGCAAAGGCAATCGCATTCATCATTAAACGACATGGCGACGGGGAGGGTTGGACAGAAGATGAGGTAGCTCAAGCGGCCGGGGTGAACCGGCGCAGCCTGTACAAGTGGCAACGCTATACACAGATTAAGAAAGGTTTGAAGTCGCCAAATAACCTTCCACCGAGAGGTGCAAAAGCCAACGGCATAGCAGATGCTGGAATTGAAGACGATGAATAGTGCAGGGCACACAAGAAGGGCACATTCGATCTTACCACAGCACTTTCCCGAAGGCCGATCAGTCGTGTGCCTACGGCACAGTGAGGGCACAAGTTACCTGATTCCGTGAAGGAACTCAGGAGACTGGCAACTTGCCTACTCAACCGGATGAATGGAAACCAAACGACGAACCGATCTTCTGGTTCGCATCGCTGGAGAAAGCTCTCGATGCCGGCGACCTGCAACGGGCCGCCGAAGCTCAACGTGAGTTGGAGCGGCTCGGTTACCAGATCAAATATCGTCGCCGGTTGCAGCAATCCAAAACCGGGGGGCAATCATGATGATGCCCTGGCCCTCACCGTTCCAACCGCCGCCATTCTCCCGCCACATCCACCGCCGCCCCATGACTATCACGCACCCTTTTTGGAGGTACGTACACATGGGCGATCCCACAACTCCCTCACCTGGTCGAGCTCGACGAGATGAGGGTACCGCTCGAGCAGCAAACAAGAAGCCGTCGAAGACGCTGACACTTCGGCTGAAGATCCTTCAGCGAATCCTGCAGGGCCCAGCGACGATCGACGACGTTGTTCCCCCCGCCGAGGAATTGAAGCGGGGGAACTATTTCGGCTCTGCGATGCTTGCCCTCTCACGCCGCAAGCTGATCAGGCAGACCGGTGAGCGCCGCCCGTCGCAGCGAGAGCGACGTAACGCCGGCGGCGGTGGCAACCCGGTCTGGGAGGCCAATGACGTTGCCGCATGCCGGGCTGAAGCGGAGAAGCTCCGCAGCGAGCTGCAGGCGCTGGGGCCAGCAGCAACTCAACCTACGCTCTTTCCTGACATGCCTCCCGGGATCTCGAAAGGGGGAGCATGATGGCACTAGACTGGATCAAGACCGAGAAAACAACTCCTGGGAAGGCGGAAGTATTCAGCGTCTCTCGCAGCCTTAAGATTGCCCTCCCGCATGCTCTGGGGCTGTGCGTCATGTTCTGGATTTGGTGTGACGATCAGATGGAGGATGGTCACGCTGAGGGCGTGACCAAAAATGACCTTGATGCGTTTCTTCACCAGAAGGGACTTGCTGATGCATTGATCAAGGCGAAGTGGCTGAAGGTCGATCGACGAGGTGTCTGGATCCCAAACCACGATCGACACCTTGGCGAGACTGCGAAGAAAAGGGGGCTTGCTGCACAAAGAAAGCGGAAAGAACGCCAGGCTGGCCGCCCTGAAACGTCACGCAATCAGCGTGACAAAAACGCGACCAGAGTAGAGAAGAGTAGAGAAGAGAAGAGTAGAGAAGAGCAACCCCCCTCACCCTCTGCCCTTGCTAGCGCTGCAATCAAGCGTGTGCGGGTGGGGGATGACCGACCTTTGCTCAAGGAACAAATACCATCTGCAGCCCAGTTGGCCATGGTGGCTTACACCAAGGAAGTTAAGGCCGAGGCCTGGAGGATTCTTCTGGCGTTTGTCAAATACTGCCCAGGTGCACGTTCAGACCGAACTCTGGGGGAGATGGCAGCAGCCTTCGCCGATCGTATTCTCGCAAATCCCAATGCTGAGACATCTCTCAAGGAGTACTTTGCAGTCACAGACCCGAAGCAAATCGAGCGGGAGTGTGCAGCCCGCGTAAGGCTTGGCCCGGGCGCCTCGCCATGGGAGATCTGCAAGTTCCTATTCGGATAACCATCAACCATGACCAGGTGAAGACCGTGCTTGGCATCTTCATCGCCATATAGCACCAACCCTTGGAGACGACGTTCATGCCATCCGACGGACAACTCAGCCTTATAGGCAACCTCGATCGACTGTTGCGCATGGCAACCGGGCTGCGTGCATGCCTCACCAAAGAGCATCCCGATTTCATCATTCTCCGCGACGTGGGAGATAACCTGTCGATCGCCTGGGAAGGCAAGCCGCCGGCGTTCTGCAGGAGCATGGCCTTACGAGTCTGGGGCGAGATCGCGGACTTCGACAACAGCAAGGTCCGTCACTACGAGAAAACACCAACCGGAGTAGTTCTCTTGCCGACACCAGAGGAGGCACGAAGCGATGATAGCCACCAATGAAGCCACAGCCGGCCAGGCCGGTACCTACACCATCGAGCAGCTCGCCCAGCTCCTTAACTGTTCACTCCGCCATGTACGCCGGCTCGATGCTGAAGGCACGATCCCTGGCCGTATGACGTTCGGCCGACTGGTTCGCTTCTCACGTCGCCAGGTTGACGCCTGGCTCAATGGTGAGACTGGGCAAACTCGGCTGGCAGTTCGTCGATAGGGCTTGATCGTTTTCCCAAGTTCCGGCATTCCTTAGGTCGATACTCAATCGGCAGGGATGCTGGAGAAGGCAAATGGACATGTACAAGAGGTCGGTTGCTACATGGAAGCTGAACGGCAAGCGCGTGCCGGCGGGAACTAGGGGCGCTGTGAAGACTGTTGCCAAAACAGAGAAGTGGTATGCGAAGCTGAACAGTGCGCATGTTCCCCTCTCCCCTGACAAAGAGATTGCCCGGAAGATGCTGAAGAAGCTATCCGGAGACTCAGCACTCCGCAGCGTGGGCCTGGTCGATCCCTTTGAACAACATCGTGACAAACCTCTGTCTGATCATCTGGCCGATTACCGAGCCATCCTGGAGAGCAAGGGAGGCACTCAGAAGCACGTTATCGAGACCACCAACCGGATTGATGCCGTGCTGCAGGGCTGCGGATTTCAATTACTAGGCGACATCGAGCATGGGAAGGTTTCGGAATGGCTGACTGAGCAACGCAAGCCCAGGCCGATGGTCGACATTCCCAAAGGGGACAAGTTCAAACCGAGTCAGGCCGCTGCCATTCTGAATATCTCGGTCTCAGGGATCAACAAGCTGGTAAAACGCCATGGGCTTGGAGCTTCCGGCATTGGCAAGGCCCGACGACTGCCCAGGGCGACACTGGAGGTCATTGCCGAGCGAATGGCCCAAGGATCATCTCCGGAGACAGTGAACCACTACATCCGCTCGATACGGGCTTTCTGCCGCTGGCTGGCACGTTCCCACCGCATGCAACGCAACCCACTCGAAGGCCTAGCCCTGCTCAACAGTCAGGTTGATATTCGTCATGCACGCCGGGACCTTACTGCCGATGAACTCCGCCGGCTGCTTGATGGCACGGCACAGAGCAGCCGAACCTTCAGGGGGTTGACCGGTGAGGATCGGGCAGCACTCTACCTGGCCGGGGCCGCAACCGGCTTCCGTGCCCGGGCGCTGGCTCACCTCAACCCCGCTGATTTCGACCTTCGGACGAATACCCCCGTCGTCATCCTGGCCGCCCGATTCAACAAGTCGAAGAAACCCAAGGTGCAGCCCCTGCCACCCGAAGCCGCCGCTACGCTGGCCCGGTACCTGCATCACAAACCGCTCAGCAAGCCCGTCTGGGGGTCCTCATGGCTTGACCGAGGCGCTGATATGATTCGCCTCGATCTGGAAGAGGCGGGCATCCCCTACATCATGGACGGGCCCCATGGGCCTGAGTACGCCGACTTCCACGGACTCCGCCACACTTACCTGACCATGTTGGGCCGGGCGGGCGTGGATCTTCGAACTGCCCAGGAGTTGGCAGGGCACTCTACGCCGGTTCTGACCGCCCGTTACTCGCATCGTCGGCTTGATGACCTGGCCGGCGCTGTCTCCAGAATGCCGATGCTCACCGGTGAAGCTCAATCGGCATTGGAGCTCACCAGGGGGCAGCACGGGGGCAGCAAAACCTCAAGCGACGACGATATGCCTGAAAACAAGGGCCGTCAGCATCGGCGTGCTCTGATTTCTAATCCGCCGGTCGATGGTTCGAATCCATTCGGGCGTACTGAGGAGTTAAAGTTTCAGTAGTTGCATAGAGATAGGCCAGAAATAATCTAACACATCCATCAATGAAAAGCCCTCTGCGTCTTTCGCAGAGGGCCTTTTCTTCGATGGTTCCTCAGAGTGCCCTGGTTAGGGGTATCTGATCCGCCGATAGCCAAAGCCTGGATAGTATGCGACGTAATAGGAGGGGTCGTAGTAACTACTGGCAGAATAGGTTATCCAAGGGCGGGCTGAAGGGACTATCATGGGCCCACCATAGGCCGCCACCGCCGGCCCGGCATACGGATAGTAGATTTGTCCACCGTAGGGATAGACCTGAACACCCGCATAGGGCGAAGAATAAGAGTAGTAGAAATATTGAGCAAACGACTTCTCAGAGCAGCACATCCAGGCTCCCAAAGCCAGCAGCGAAGTCAGTATGAGGCTTTTCATGGCGTCTTTCTCCTCGTGAATGAAGCTGTCCTCTATAGATAACTCCGCAGATATGGTGCCATGTCAGACTCAATACGGGGGCTTTTCGGCTAAGTCTCAGTCCACCGTTATTCCTGCCTCCGGAACCAAGTACGACTCCAGATGGCGGTTGAGGGCGGTGAATGCTTCTTCCTTCGTGGAAGGAAAACGGAAGCCCAGGTGGCCGTCGGGGCGGATCATGGCGACGCCGCCGGCGGGGATACCGGCTCGGGTGGGATCGAGGCTGGGGTTGTGGGAGAACTGCACGAGTTTGGACCAGCGTTGAGTGAGCGTCTTGCTGGGTGCATTTGGCCCGAAGACTAGTACATGATGCAAGGTGCCGGCGAGGCTGCTCCAATCGGGGAAACGCTGGCCAGGATGTGGCCCGGCGCTGTCTTGACCGTAATCGACGACAAGGGGGCTGCCCGCATAGTCAACGTCGATCATGGCCCTGGCGTTGACCATCATCGCAGCGGCGACCGGGTCTACCGTGGCGGGATGCACTTCACGCCGCTGTCGGATGGTGTCGACCACGTCCATGATCGATTGATGCACATGATCGGAGACTTCCAGAACGTGGCGGTCAGCGATCTGGCGTTCGACGGCATACACATCCAGCAGCGATGGACGAGCCAGGCCGCGCATCACGAGGGCGAGCTTCCAGGCGAGATCGTAGCCATCATGCAGGCCTGAGTTGAGCCCTTCGCCGCCAAACGGACTGGAGAGGTGAGCGGCATCGCCGATCAGGAAGCGTCGGCCATCGGCCTGGCGCGAAACGATCCGCCGATGCATGCGGAAGGGGGAATACCAGGTGACGTCGGTTGGTTTATGCTTCCCATCGAGTCGTGCTGCAGTTCGGGTGAAGACTTCTTCGGGTGTCACTATCTCCACGTCTTCTTCGAGGTCCTGGAAGCTGATCCAGCGTCCGCCGGGTAGTGGCGCCAGCAGCAGCAGGCCATTCGGGCCACAGATCACTCCCGCTTCGTTGCGTGGGATCGGCCCCGTCATGGCGATGTCAGCGACGAGAAAGTTTCCCCGGTAGGTGTCACCCTGTAGCTTCACATTCATCGAATGTCGAGTGATGCTGTGCGCCCCGCCTGCCCCGACGATGTAGCCCGGACGAACCGTCTCGACACGGCCATCAGCGTGGGTGAGTTCGACCGCAAGGCCGTGCGTCTCTGATTCGACTTTGGTTGCTGTCACCCCGCGCTCGATGGTGCCGCCCAGCGATTTCAGATGTGCTTCGAGTATCCGCTGCGTTTCGTACTGAGGCAGGCTGCAATTCATCTTGCATCGGCAATCGATGCCGTCCATACGCATAGCGCCGAGTTCCACCATGTTCGGCCCATACATGCGGGCGCAGTGGATGTGCTCGCTGCTCTGGAGAAACGCAGGCAACAGCCCGACTGAATCGAGAATCTCCAGGGTTCCCGGCTGAATGCCTGTGGCCCGCGCCTGGCGGTGTGGCTGCAAGTCTCGTTCAATGATCCGGGCTTTAACCCCATGCCGGGCAAGTTCTGCCGCTGCGAACAGCCCGGAGGGGCCGGCACCGATGATCAAGACTTCTTGTTGTGTCACGCGATCCCCCTACTGAGGCGACGAATAAGACTATTCAGCATCGAATAGTGTTCATGTTATTCTCTCCCCCTTTCCAAGGGGGGAGTTGGAGGGGGTAAATTCTCCGTAACATAGAACCCCACCCAACCTCCCCTTGGTAAGGGGAGGAGCAAGATGACCTCAATTCAGCATCGTGAATCAGTGACTTATGTCGGCCGAGTTTATTACAATGGGTACGATAAGCTACATTGTGCCATTGAGAGTTGAAGGAGCCGCCATGCTAGGACCTGATCCCGCGATTTTGTTTTGGACCCCCATCGCCCTGCTGGTTCTCGTCGTGGGCCTGGGATTTGGGGTCTATCACCTCATGAAGCTGCAGAAACAACAATAAGCCAGTTTGCCTACACAGTCACCCCGTTGAACTTGGCGATCCGTTCGAGGTTTTGGCGTAGATCTATCGCAGAGGCTATGCGGTCGACGGACCGCTTGGCGAGCAATTGCATGACCACGCCCTCGAACTGATCGGGAATGGAAAGCTGATACTTTTTCGGCTTCACCGGATCGACGTTGCGAATCTTCTGCACCGTATCGATGAGGGAAGTGCCTTCGGCCGGTGGCCTACCGGTGACGAGGGCATACATCGTCGCGCCCAACCCATAGAGATCGGAACGGCCATCGACGACGGCCCCGGCGCCTTGCGTGCGCTCCGGCGACATGAAGGGGAGTTCACCGACCAGTTCGCCTGGCTTGGTGACCTGCTGGGCGTTGGTGCCCTCCAGTGCCTTGGCCAGCATCAGGTCGGAGAGCTTGGCGACTTTGTCAGCCTTCCGCATCAGGATATTGGTCGGCGTAATGTTGCGATGGATGATGTTTTCTTCGTGGGCGTGTTCGAGAGCGCGGGCGATCTGAATACCCACGCTCAGGGCGTAGCGCCAATCGAGCATGTTGGCTACGCCGATGCGCTCGATGACTTTGTTGAGGCTTTCGCCTTCGACATACTCCATCGCCATCCAGCAGTGATCGCCCTGCCGGCCCGCTGCGTAGATCGTGACGATGTTGGGATGCTTGATGGGCAGCATCGTCTTCATGGCCCGGACAAATCGCTGTCTTTCTTCATCGTTGGACGTGAACGAGGGGCTGAGCACTTTGAGAGCGACCACCTGGTTCTTGTTATCGTCGTCGGTAGCTTTGAAGATGATGCTGGAGTTGCCGCGGGCGATGATCGAAGCGATGGTGTAGTGGGAAAGTTTCTGGCCGACGAGGTTCATCATGGCGTCCACGTGAACCTGATTCTCCTGGGCCGAGGGCGGTTTGACCATCATCGTGCTGGCTTCATGCTCGGACCCGGTGCCTGAAATCCAGCGGAGTTGCGTGCCGCCGATATGGATGACATCGCCGTTCTTCATCACGTGCCGAGAGATTTTCTTACCGTTGACGACCGTCCCCGCTGCGCTGCCGATATCGGTCAGCACCACGGTGTTGCCATCCTGTTGCAACTGGCAGTGCCGACGTGAGACTTCCGGGTCTTTGAGCTTCGTAGTCGTGTCGGCACCGCGACCAATCACCAGCGTCTGTTTTTCTTCCAGAACGTACTTGGTATTGGCATCAGGCCCGGCAATCACCAGCAGTGAACCTAACATCAGCAGCGTCTCCCAACTTTTGGCGATGGGCCCTTTTCATTCTCTCCCCCTTTCCAAGGGGGAGTCGGAGGGGGTAAGTTTCCGGCGAAACCGAACCCCACCCAACCTCCCCTTGGTAAGGGGAGGAGACAGACCCACTACCCGGCTGTTCTTCGTCGTGGCAGCAATTCTATCTCGCAGAGCCGGACGTTAAAACACTATTTCGGTAAAAGGTGGGCGAATCTACTCAGAGCCGAAGGCATCAGCGAGGGTGGATCTGACGATGGCACGCGCCCCGTCGCTCGCGCGTCGGGCTGTCATTATCCCTTCCTGATCTGGTACAACGTGCCTTTCACTCGACGGGCCGTCTGCCCCGGACCGGCGGGTTGGCCGGCGTGGTGGACGACGGTGTCGTACACGAAGCTTTGATCCTTCAACGTCTTTCGCCACAGAGTCGAAGGGGTGCGGTCCTGATCGGTGATCCAGGCGATGCCGTGCGGGGCGAGCATTTTGTCGATCAGCGCGACGACGGGGGCGACGCTGCGCATCTCGTACAGCAGATCAGCCCCGAAGATGACGGGGAACTGTCTTGCCGGCGGTTGGCACCAGTTCATCGGCAGCAGTTCAAAATCTCGGTAGCCATGCTCTAAAGCGTTGGCGGCGGCGAAGCGCAGGGCGGTGGCGTCGTAATCGCTGAAGACCACGTGGATACCTTTGCTCAGGGCTGCGACGCCGGTCATACCCAGGCCACAACCCACTTCCAGGGCGATGGTGCCTGGCTTCCAGGTTTCCGCCAGGATTGCCTTGGCCAGTATGCGCGAGACAGGCCAGAGGTCACACCAGTAGGGCATATATTCATCCTGGCTGAACGCTTCGAGGGTGGCGGGATGCTCCAGGAGCCGATCAGGTTCAGCAGGCCGCCACATGGAGAAGTGGGTATCGTTCAAAATCACCTGTTCCTGAACGAGCGGCCCCAGGGCATGCAACGGCGTCGCTCTCGGCCAGTCGGCGAGGGCTGCTTCATGCTCGGCGGATAGCTTCAGGACAGAGTGCATCGATCTTCTCTTCCCTTTCCCAGATTACCCAAGTGCCACTGAAAATACCGTCGTTGTGGCAGGGGTCAACGGTACTCCGTTGCCCCCTGCGAACTGGCGAAGCGATTGCACCTCCGGCAGGGGGCAGATGAGTACATCTGACCCCTGCCACAGTTGTTCCATCCGTTTCTGAAAGCTCACCTACTTCGGCTTGAGCAAATTCCTCGTTTGCAGTATAGCCTACGGGGTAAAAGTGTCCCGCAGGAGGCTTGGTGATGACCGTCAGGAAGATCGCACTATCAGTTTTGACCGTCGGTATCGTGGGTAGTTTTCTCGCACTGGATGCCCAGGGTCCCACAGAAGGGAAGCAGCCCGACAACAAGTCGGTGGTCGCCGTCGTCAATGGCGTCTCCATCACCCGGCAACAACTGGCTGATGAACTGATTGCCCGCAAGGGTCGCGCCGGCCTCGAAGCTCTGGTGAACCGTACCCTCATCGAGCAAACCTGCAAGGGTAAGGGCATCACCGTTACCGACAGGGAAGTGCAGGACGAACTCGTCTCTGAGATGAAAGCGTCTGCCTCGGCGAACTTGGCTGACTTCGAGAAGTCGATGCTCAGTCCTGCGCCGCACAACTTTGTTTGAATACCGGGAAGATGTCATTCGCCCCCGCATTATGGTGCAGAAGCTGGCCAACGCGCAGTTGCAAATCACCGACGAAGATCTCAAGCGTGAGTTTGCCTGTCATTATGGCCCCAAGGTTGCCATTCGCCTGATCACCTTCAAAGATGGACAGTTTGCCGTAAGAACCTGGGGTGAGATCAAAGGCAACCCGCAACTCTTCATTCGTCATGCCAAGCAGCAGGAGAACCTTGACCTGGCCGCCAGCGCCGGCATGTTGACCCCATTTGGCCGACATACGACCCACGATATCATCGAACAGCGCGCCTTTGAACTCAAAGAAGGCGAAATCAGCGAAGTGCTACAGACACCGCAAAAGGGATGGGTGATCATTCTCAAGGAGCACGATTTCCCCGCTAACCCCAATGTCACTTTTGAAGAAAAGAAAGAAGCGCTTCGCGCTTCGGCACTTGAAAAGAAACGTCAGACCAAGGTGCCCGAAATCATCGCTGAACTGAAGAGCCAGGCCAGCACCAAGATTCAGCTCTTCCTCGATTCCCAGGAAGACCCGGCTAAGGCGCTGGAGAAGTATGATAAAGTGTTCGGCAACCCTTCGAAGTAGGGTCATCATGCTGTTCAAACGAAACACGGCGGAGCATCCTCCGCCGTGTTTCGTTTTTGATCAGACTCAAGCAGCATGCCGCTGCGCTCGATCCATTTGCCGAGGCGATCATGCCATTCCCCGGGACGCAGGTAACTACGGTCATCCGGATCGTCGTCCGGGTCCATCTTGCCCGGTTTCTTGTTCTTCTCTTTGGGGAAGCCATCGTCCTTCTCGTCGTCTTCCTTCATCATCCGTTCCAATCGTTTCTCCATGATCCGATGCTGAATATGGGCGTAACCCATGTTGGCGACATAGCTCAGAATCCAGCAGATGAAAAAGAGGAACCTCGCCTCCCAGGGATCAAGCCCGAAGATGGTCATGAACCCGACCAGCCAGACGATCAGGGTGAGGTATCGGCCGACGATCGGAATCAGCGAGACCAGCACGACAACGACCACGAGAAAGAACGAGCCGATGATGGCGGTCTTGGCGTCGCCGAAGTTAATGCCACCGCCCAGGGCGCTGCTGATGAACATGCCGGCCACCAGGATCACGATGTTAATGGGAATCAGGATGGCCACTTCGATGGCAAACCCTTTCCAATCAATGGGCTGGCTATCAGGGGTGTGGGTACGCAATGCCAGCAGGATACCGAAGACGATTCCGCCGACAGCGATGACCGCACCCAGCCCGCCGGCGATCCACATCCAGACCGGTATTCTGGTCGATTCATCAGCTTTAGACTTCTTCTTCTTTTTCTTCTTCTTCGGCTTGGGCGATTCGTCGTCTTCTGCCTCGACAGGTGCAGGGGTTGCCTGTCGTGCTGGTCGAGAAGGGGGAGGAGGCGCGGGCTCTTCATCGGGTAGGACTTCAAAGTCGCCGTGATGATCGGGCAGGACTTCAGCGAGCATGGGCTCATCATCAACGGGCATGGCCATTAGGGGCGTCGCTGCCGGTCGGTTTCCGAGCTGAGGCAGTACGACAGGAGCGAGAGTCACCTTGACCGGATTACGACACTTCGGGCACCGCACATATTTGCCCTGAAGTTCGACTTTAGCCGCCAACTTAGTCTGACAGTTTTTACAGCGAAGATCGGTACGCATATTACAAGCCTCGACCCAGACATCGAGTGTACACTCACCCAGCACGGTCTTTCAAGAAAAAGGCCGGGGAAGTGGATGAAGATTCTCGTGTGAGGCGGACCCTCACCCCCGGCCCCTCTCCCAAATACAGGAGAGGGAAGAAAACTAAAGCAACCGGCCCCACACTGCCTTTAAGTAACGCCCTTCGCGCACATGGGCATAGTAAGGATGATCCGGACCAGCTCCGCTGAGATGGAATATTTGCAGAGTACGACCTGCCTGCCAGGCGGAACGGCGGATGCAATCGATGAACATATCCTCGTTAACGAGTCCGGTGCAGGAACAGGTGAGGAACACGCCGCCGGGGGCGACCGCCTGCATGGCCAGCCGGTTCATGTCGAGATACTGCTTGAGGGCATCGTCAATCTCTTCCCGGTCGCGCGTCTGCTTGGCAGGGTCGAGGATGACGACATCGAAGAACTGGCCCCGAGCGATCGAATCGCGAGCCAGGGGTAGAGATCAGTCTGAACGAACTTGACCCGGGCCTGATTCAGGTTGGCGTTATGCTTGGCTGTCTCAGTGCTTCTTCATCGAGATCGAGACCGGTGACTTCCTCAGCCTTGCCCTTGGCCTTGGCATAGACAGCGAAGCCGCCTGAGTTACAGCAAATGTCCAGCACTTTCTTGCCGGCTGTGAACTGGGTGAGGTAGTTGCGATTGTCACGCTGATCGACGAAGAACCCGGTCTTATGCTTGGCCCCCGGCTGCACCTTGAACCGCAAGCCATGCTCGGTGATGGTGGAACTCTGTGGCATTTCCGTTGCCCAGCAGTCGAACGATTCCTGCTTCTGCACATGTTCCTCGGCGAACCAGTAGAAGCGAGAGCCGGGATAGGTCTCCAAGAGCACTTCTTTGATCGTCTCCCGCCATTTGAACATGCCGGCGGAGAAGAACTCCATGACGAGGATGTCGCCGTAGCGATCCACGATCAAGCCGCTGAGGCCGTCGCCTTCCGAATGGACGAGGCGATAGGCACTGGTGACATCATCGAGATGATGCAAGTCACGGCGGAGCGTTACCGCCTGGGTCAGCTTGCGGCGGAAGAAGTCAGCATCGATGACTTCCTCCTGCTTGGAGGTCAGCACCCGCAGACTGATGCGCGAGTGGCCGTTGTAGAAGCCACGCCCTACCCATTGGCCGGTCATGTCAACGATATCGACGATCGACCCCGGGGGCGGTTTCTGCATCGGCTTTTCCACCATCTTCTGGAAGATCCAGGGGTGGGAAGAGCGACGTTCGATTTTCAAACGAATGGTGGGGAGCGTATCCATGGTGATGTCTTATAGACTGTGCCACATTCCGGCGTGTACTCACGTCGGGGTGTGGTTGTATCGCACTAGAAGTCGTGTCGATAAATACGTGAGCGGCGACCAATACCTCGCACCCACACCCCGGCAGGAGTACCTGCCGGAGTGTGGCACAAGTTTTGTCCCTTAACGATGCCTCACATGGGTTTCGAGATCATAGCAGTTAATTAAAGTATCGAGATCGGGACGAACTTCAGGCAGTTGAGCCAGAGGTATACGAAGCATGATCTCGTAGAACTGCGACGGTTCTTCGACTTCCATCGGTATTTCGTTCGGGGTCAGTTCGCTTTGCAGAGTCTTCAGATGGCTGGGATCGAAACCGGTGAAACTGAGCTGAGGTTCAGGTAATGCCGCCAGTTCTTCAAGTACCTTCGTCAGTTGGGGGAGGTCCCAGTCGCCCTGAGCTTCACGGTTGTTGAGGATAATGTTCAAAGCCATCTCCTGATCCAGAGGTAAATCCAACAAGGCGACAGGCACTTCATCGAAGTCCAGGCTCTTAAGGATACGCAGCCGTTGATGTCCGCCGATGAGGTGGCTGGTGCGCTGGTTCCACAGAAGCGGCTCGACCAATCCGAATCGTTCGATGCTTCGCTTGAGCTTGCGGTAGCGAGGGTCATCTTCGGGCAACTCGATGCGCGGGTTGTAGGGCGCGGGCTGTAATTCGCTGACTTTCTTGATCACGATCTGCATGATTCTTCTCCTGTTATTGCGAGTGGGGGGCGTCAGCCCCCTGAGTAATGTTGACGTAACAATCGCCCTACGCATCGAGCGGATGAAACAACGCCACCCGCTGAGCGAAGCGTCGCTCCAAGACCCTGAGCTTGGCTTCCGATCCGGGGAGGGCCCTGGTGGGCTTCTTCGCAAGGCGTCGATCGCGCCTGCTGCGTTTCGGGAAGTTGGTCGTTTGGGGCCGATAGAGCGCTCGAATGGATCGATCCTCGTAGCATTGAAAGCAAAGCTGCCGAGGCCGAAGCGGGACGAGGGCATGGCAATGTAGACAGGGCTTGGACATGATGTGGCCTTATGTACAGTACTGTGGTAGACGTACTGTAAGGCGTGAATGCTGGGTCAACTACGGTATGGATATGTTGAATGGCATAGGTATTGGTGACTTGAATCTCAGACCGTCTCAGGGTTAATCACACTGATGCCTTCGAGGGCAACTATCTTGTTCAGACCCAGATCAGCCCCGACAAAACTGTTGACAGACACATTCTCATGGAGATCAAGAACAACGCTTAGGTGCAGAGCATCCAACATGCGTAAAGGTTGCATTGGTCCCCAATGAGCAAGCAGCTTTTCGCATCTGCCAAAGTGACTCTGTAGTAGACGAATGACGCGGATACGCTTGGTGCCTACATCAGCCTGTAGTCTTTTTCTAGCTGCTACCATAGCTGGCAACGATAAGTGGCCCGTTCTTACTTTAAGTGCAAATGCTGAGATCGTTTCTGCCACCGCATGCCGCCCGATGACAAGGTCGTTGGCTGCATCATCGAAAACAGAGTCGACGTAAACCGACCCTTTTTCCAGGTGGTATCGTTTGACTAAGGCACTGGTATCGAAATAAATTAATGGCATGGTCAACAGTAATCAATAACGGGAAACTTCTCTTAGTTGGCAAACAGTGTCGGACATCTGCCCAGGAATAGTCTTAAGCAGGGTACGAACCTCTGCGAGTGTAGCAGAATCACTGGCCTCCGCGAGGCATAGCTCCGTATACTCCCAATCCGTCATGGCATCCAATGGTTGAGCAGATTCTTCAATAGTAAGCTGTACTGTTTGTTGCTCTTTCAGAGGCAGCGGTTGAAGCGGCTGCAGCAAACCGTTACCGAAAATGGCCTTGGTCTTTATCATGTTGAACCCCAGCATAATAGGTCGTCTGTATTGTACCCGATAGTCTAAGCAAAGTCGCTGAAACCGTATATATTGTGCATGTTCCTGGCTGTTTTATCATCGCCACGATACGGAGATACTATGTCCCCCACCCGTCGTCAACTCCTCGCTTCCCTCGCAGCCGGGTCATTGCTACCTTCCGTAATGCTAGCCGACGACAAACCCGCCGCCCCCGCCCGGCCCAACCTTCTCGGCGTTTCCAGCTACTCCTTCTGGCAATTCAAGAACGAAGATCTCCACGACCTCGAAAAGAACATCGACCTCGCCGGCGACATGGGCTTCGATGGCTTCGAGATTCTCCACAAGCAGATGAAAGAAGAATCCCACGGTTATCTGATGGCCCTCAAGCGACGGGCACATGTCAATGGTCTGCCCTTGTGTGGTCTATCTACTCATCAGACGTTTCTGACACCCAAAGCAGATGAACGCCAGAAGAACATTGAGCACACCACTAAGGGCCTGGAAACCGCCTACGCCCTTGGCATCCCCACCATGCGGGTGAACACCGGACGCTGGGGCACCAGCAAGGACTTCAACGAACTCATGAAGAACCGTGGCATCGAACCCCGTCTGCCAGGTTACACCGACGAAGATGGCTTCGGCTGGGTGATCAGTTGTTTCGAGAAGCTCATCCCCGTCGCTGAGAAGTGTGGCGTCGTCATGGGGCTCGAAAACCATTGGGGCCTGGGGCTGACCGCTGAAGGCGTGCTGCGGATCGTCAACGCCATCAAATCGCCCTGGCTCAAAGTCACCCTCGATACGGGCAACTTCCTCGAAGACCCGTACCCCAAGCTCGAACAACTCGCCGACGATGCCAGACTTGTGCAGGCCAAGACCTACTACGGAGGCGGCATCTGGTACACGCTCGATCTCGACTATCCCCGGATCGCGGCGATGCTGAAGAAGCATCACTACAAGGGGTTCATCTCCCTGGAGTTCGAAGGGAAGGAATCGCCGTTGACGGCGGTGCCGAAGAGTTTGGCGATGTTGAGGAAGGCGTTTGGGCAGCAATAACAAACGGGGCGTGATTTAACTACTGACAAGGGCTTTGCTGGTTAGGCACGACTCTGTCGCTGAACTTGACCACGCTTTTGAATGATGTAATATATTACAACAGGAATCGACGGCATGCGTATCCAAAGCGTATTGTGGGATGAAGACAACGAGGCCCATATCGCGGAGCATGGGTTAACCATCGATGACGTTGAAAGTGTACTGCTCAATCCAAAAGCAAAGGCCGGGGTCAGCAAGAGTTCAGGCCGACCTTTGCGATTTGCCTACACAGCATACGGCATTTATATTGCTGTCGCTTTTGACGTGCTGGATGAAACCGACGGTCTGGTTTATCCAGTGACGGCTTACGAAGTACAGGAGCCACGCTCCAGGAAACGATCATGAAGAAGATCATCGCACGAAAAACAGTAGGTAAACTGGAAATGGTGCAGTACGCGGGTGAACCTGCTCACCGCTGGCACCGTGCTGAGCCTGTGAAAGCCTCAACTCGGATTGCCAGCAAAAAGGTACGAGCGCTAGTGAAAAGCGATCTCGAATCGATGGGATACCTGCCGACTGATAATACCCTCGTCACGATTGGACTGGAAATACGAGAAGCCCGTGAATCGGCTGGCCTTACTCTGGGTAGCCTGGCAGAACGTACCGGACTGGAGAAAGCCAGTATCTCTCGTCTGGAGTCGGGGAAGAACCCTAACCCCAGCCTACGAACGCTCAGCCGCCTGGCAAAAGCGCTCAAACGATCGCTGGAAGTTCGGCTCCAGCCTTCGATCCGTAGTTAGAACGGAGCCTTCTCCACCTTCTGAAACTTGTCAGTCACATCGCCGGAGAGGTCGATGTTGTCGGGGTTCAGGGTTTTCACCGGGCTGCCCGTCGTGAGATCAAACTTGAGCAGGTCGGCCCAGATCACGTTGGGGCTGGTGGTGAGTTCAAAGTAGTAGCGCAGCTTCGTGAGGTTAATCACTGTACGGTACTCGGTGTTGTAGATACCGAACCCCTTGTAAGGTGCGCCAAAGGGTACGGAAACATTGCGAGCAATGGCGAGCACGCCGGCGATGGCTTCCCGTTCATTCTTCGGTTCGGGCAGCATAGCTGCATAGTAAGAAGCACGCTGGAAGCGATCCGTCGGTTTGACGTTGCCTGGCAGAGGAGTATCGCTGCTGGGTTTCGAAAAGTCATGCTTCTTCAACAGTTCGAGCTGCTGATCGTAAGTGGGATCGTTGGTCATGATCTTGAACTGGCGGCCATGGTGAACGACCGGCTTGCCACCGATGTATTCGATGATGGCGGAATCACCGCTGGCATCTTCGATAGCCAGGTGGACGTTAGCTTTGTGGCCATGGGCTTCTACCATCACCACCTGAATCGCTTCGAGCAGCTTCAGCGCTTCGTTCACATTGGCGGCATTATCGAGAAGATACTGTCCCCAAAGGCCGGCATGAACAGCCGGTTTGCTGGCATCACGCTGGCCAAAGTCGCAGGCATTCAGATAGAGCATGTGCATGGCCAGGCCCTTTTCGTTGAAGCCATCAGCGCTGCCAATGCCATAGATGGTGACGACCATGCTGCCATACTTGGATGTCCAGGTAGCGGGATTCTCTTTGACGACCACTTCACCGCCGGCCCGACCGCCATCGCGCTGCATACCACGGGGGAAGACGGTGAGGATCGGCTGCGTCGATTCGGGCCAATCCATCGTGCGGCCTACGATGACAGCCAGCTTATTGTCATTCCAAAGAATGCGCGAGCAGGAGTGGATAGGCGATGCGAGCAGGGTCAGGCTCAGAACAGCCAGGGTGCTTAACGAAATGAAGCGTAGTTGTCGCATGGTAGAACCTCGGAAGAGATGGTTTTTATCTTACCAAGATGCACAGGCGGAGATCATTCAGAATAAGAAGCACATTGACGACCCATAGCCTATACTAGTGCAGCCCTCACGGAACCGCCCTGTGCCGCCCAGCATTGATATTCAGAACCTCGTCATACGCTACGGCAAGTTTGTCGCTGTCGATGAGCTGAACATTGCCGTGCAGCCTGGCGAGATCTTTGGACTGCTGGGGCCGAACGGGGCGGGGAAGACAACGACGTTTCTGTGTCTGACTCGGCAGGTGCCCATCTCTTCGGGAGCCATCAAGCTGCTCGGCCTCGATCTGAAAACGCAGTTCGATGCCATCAAGCCACGCTTTGGCTATGTGCCTGATACCGAAAACCATTTCGATGAGTTCACCGCAGCCCAGAACCTGCAGCTATTTGCTGACCTCTATGGTCTCAAACACGACCGCATCGATATCTGTCTCGAACAGGTGGAACTGATCCGGGCCAAGCAGTTGCCGGTGAAGGCGTTTTCGAAGGGGATGAAAAAGAAGCTGCTCATTGCCCGCGAGTTGCTGCACGAGCCGGAGTTGTTGTTGCTTGATGAGCCGACCGCCAATCTCGATGTTCATTCGACGGAACTCATCCGCAAGTTCATCCTCGACCTGGCGAAGAAAGGGACAACGGTCCTCATCACTACCCACAACATGGGCGAAGTCGAACAAGTCTGCGACCGGGTCGCCATCATCAATCATGGCAAACTGATCGACCTGGATACGCCGACCGCTTTCAAGACCAGGCATACCGAGCGCATCGTCGATGTGGTGCTGGAACGGGGCAACACGCATGAACGCCTCTCGGTGCGGCTCGATGACGAAGCCTCTCGCCAGCAACTCGCAGGGCTGCTGACCTTGGAGATACCGGTCACACTGCACACCCGCGAGTTCAACTTCTATCAGTCCTTCCTCAAGCTGACGGGGGAGGAGTACAACTGATGCGCTGGTCGATTGTCCGCACGCTGCTCTGGAAAGAAGTCCTGCGCTTCCGTTACAACTGGGGGCTGCTCCTGATGGTCGGGGCTGTGCTGGCCATGTCTGCCCTCGTCTCGCTGGGCGAACGCATGGGGCAGATACCGGGGCAGTCGGCACGTGGCATCAAAGCGGTGCTGATCACCATCCCCCCTCATCCAGAACTCAAAGCATGGGGGGCGGCACTGTTGAGCTCTCCCCCGAGCTGGTTCACCGAGAAGAACAAAGTTCCCATCTACGACATCTCTAAGTTCAATTGGTCAATGGAACCTGGCTTGGTCCACCCGGACGACTACCTGGAAATTCGGCTGCGATCTGCTGAGGCCAACGTGCCATGGAAGGTCGAGTATTACTTCCGTGCCCCGAACCAGGGTGAAGCCATGCAATATCGGCTGTGGGTCAGCCAGGTGACGCAAAAGCTGCGGGGAAGCGTGGCCCTGAGCGAAAAGTTGCCTACGTTCACGACTGAAGAAAAAGCGGCGGAAGACCGCATCCCCAAGATCGTCACCGCTCTGGTCATCTTTGCCTTCTACCTGCTCTCGTTCAATCTCTACATCACCTCAACGGCTGAGGAACGGGAGAAGAAATCGCTGCTGGCCCTGATGCTCTCCCCAGCCCGGCCTATCGAAGTGATAGGGGCCAAGGTCATCTTCTATTCGCTGAGCAGTCTGTTCGTCGCCACCGGCGTCGTCGCCCTCTTTGACCCGATGCTGTTAGCTCAGCCACTGCTTTGGAGTACTATCCTCGCTGGTTCGATAAGCTACGTCAGTATCGGCACCGTCGTGCTCTGCATCGTTCGCCTGGCAATCGACGATCAACACCGTCTCGATGATGTACCTGCTCGTCACCGCCCTGGTGATGGCTGTTTCGGTGTTTCTGGTGCCGTTCATGGTGCTGCGGTTCATGATGATCGAGAACTATCTTTTCCATCAACTGGAGATGATCATCAGCAGACAGCCCAACCCGGCCGGGCCGATCTATCAGCCGATCATGTGGGCGCTGACAGCGGGATGGTTCTTCCTTTCGGTGTTCATATTTTCGAGAGTGGGGATGCTGGTGGCGCTGGGAAGGAAGTAAATAACAGGGGGTATAACCATGAATCTGCTCGTCTCGTTTATCATTTCGACCATGGTGGCAGTTGGTGTGGCTGAAGACCCGGTCAAAGTTGAAGTCTTCTTCTCCAAAGAACATGTGCCTGCTGATCTGAAGGCAGGCGAGAAGGTCGATCTGAAGCAGGTCGTCTCAAGCAAGATCACCGGCGATGGTTCGCTGCGTTACACGACCTCGATGCTGGCTCCGAACATCGAAGTCGTCAGTGTTACCAAGGAAGAGAAGCCCAAAGAACCCTGGCTGGCGATCTCGGTGATTCTGCTGGTATCGAAAGAGCAGGCGAAGGAGATTGAACGAGCCAAGTCGACGATGGTGCCGTTCACGGGTAAAGACGCCAATGGCAAGCGGGTGACGAAGCAGCGGCCGGTGCCGATGAGGATAGAGCGGGGGAAGCCATGAAAGACTACACATATCAACATCATCTACTGTGAAAAAGGCAGAGGCTATTCCGAAGGCTCGGTATCGTCCGGCAAACTATCTGGTGTCTTATTCTGAATCACTTTTACTTCTTCAGGATACTTTCTCGGGTCGAGACAGATGACAATTACACCATGTAGTAGCCTTCCCAGAAAGAGGCCTCCAACGATTAGCAAGATTGTTAGTGCGACGTTATTAATGTTCTCAAAATGTGAGGCTATCAAATAGAGTGGAATGAGAGCGACAGTGAGTGCAGCATGGTCTTCAAGTTTCATGGCTTACGATACCTAAGAAGAAGCCCTTCTACTTATTCGCCAGAATATTCATGATATCCCCGTCCTGCACGATGTAGGTCTTGCCTTCCAGCCTCAGCACGCCCTTGGTCTTCGCTTCCTTGAACGAACCGACTTTCTTGTAGTCCTCGAAGCCGATCACTTCAGCACGCACAAACCCAGCGGAGAGATCGGTGTGGATCGCCCCGGCGGCCATCTGCGCGGTAACGCCCTTGGTGATCGCCCAGCTGCGGCATTCGTCCTCGCCGGCAGTCAGGAACACGATGCGGCCCATGCCGTAGAAGATGCCACGCAGGATGCGGTCTTTGGAAAGCTCGGTCATGCCCAGGTCAGCCATGAAGCTGGTGCGCTCTTCCTCGGTGAGATCGGTTAGTTCCTGTTCCAGCTTCACGGGAGCAGCCAAGGCACCGGGGGAATGCATGAGCAGGTTGGGAGGAATCGCCTGGCCCGCATCGCCCTGGTTGACTAAGGCCAGCTCAGGTTTGAGCGTCAGGAGTTGGAACGCGCGAATGGTTTTGGATTCAGCTTCGTTCAATACCAACTGAGCGAGAGGTTTGCCCGATTCGAGCTCAGCAATGACCTTGCGAAGCGTGTTAAGCTCCGCCTCATCCGCTTCCCGTTCCTTGGCCGGCTTGGCTTTCTTGAGCTGGGCTTCGAGCTTGGGGATACGGTTGGTCACGATCTCCAGATCAGCGAGGATGCAATCAGCCCGGAAGTTCTCCAGTTCTTTTACTGGATCACCGCTGAAGCCATTGAGAACGACGAGCAGGCCGTCTGCTTCACGAAGGATGCCAAGCCGACGAGGGTTGTCTTTGGTATCACCAACAAGCAGGCCGGGGGTATCGACAATCTCCAGCGTGGCGTAGGTCGTCTTCTTTGGCTTGAACTGATCGTGAAGCCAGACGAGACGGCTGTCGGGGATGCGGGCAACGCCGGTTTGGCCACGCTGAGACGAAGCCGGGTCAGGCGTCACGCCCGTAAGCCAGGTGAACACGGTGCTTTTGCCAGAGCCAGTGTAACCAACGAGGCCGACTTTCATGGGAATGTCCTGAGCATACAGCTGACAGCTTACAGCCGACAGCAATAACAAGAAGTGTCCTTTGGGGTCATGGTACAATAATGCATAGTGAAAAGCCTCACTTTCTGTTCTGGCTGTTAGCTGTAAGCTGTTAGCTGTGAGCTACACACCAATCAAAATCGGTCCCCTGACACTCTCCAGCCGCTATGCTCTGGCACCCCTCGCCGGGTATACCAACGTGGCGTTTCGAATGGCGGTGCGTTCTTGCGGCGGCCTCGGTTGGGCGACGAGCGATTTGATCAATGCCCGCGGACTGCTGAAGGGCAGCCCCAAGACGATGGAGCTATTGGCCACGGTGCCCGAAGATCGGCCGCTAGCGGTGCAGCTCTACGGGCAAGATGCAGCCCAGGTGCGAGCAGCAGCTCAATGGGTTGAAGGCTTCGGTGTCACGGCAATTGATATCAACATGGGCTGCCCGGTACACAAGGTCACCAAGGGAGGCGGTGGCTCAGCGATGATGTGCAACCCCGCTGCCACCGTGGCACTGGTCGATCATGTCGTTAAAGGAGTACGCATCCCGGTCACGGTGAAGATGCGTCTCGGCTGGGACGCCGAGACGCTGAGCGCCCCTACTTCGCACAGGCCTTCGAGGATGTTGGCGTCGCAGCGATCACCATTCATGGCCGCACCAGGGCACAGGGCTTTGGCGGCAAGGTCGATCACTCCGGCATCCGCCAGGTGGTCGCCGCGGTCAAGCACATTCCCGTGCTGGGCAATGGCGATGTGCGCTCGCTCGCTGATGCTCAGCACATGTTTCATGAGACCGGCTGTTCCGCTATCGCCATTGGCCGAGGAGCGTTACTCAATCCTTGGATCTTCACTCAACTGAAGCACTTCGATCAAACTGGAGAAGCTTTGACGGTTGCGACGAATGGCGAACATTTGCGGTTCATGGTCAAGCATTTCATGAGTTTGGTCACCCTTCGCGGCGAATGGTATGGCTGTTTGTCGTTCCGAAAGATGTCTGGGTGGTATGGGCGAGCTATTCCGATGGGGAAACCCAGACAGATTCAGTTAGGAATGGTCTGTTCTATAGAGGGTTTTGATGCACTAGTGGCTGACATTGAACAACATTTAGGCCCGCTACTTCACGAGCCCTCCAAGCTCGATCACGTCGTCAACGTGCCCAGCGGGCCCAATGAGCGCTGGTAAAATATTCCGTCTAAAAAATATCCGACAACATTAGTGACATTCTTATGTCAATCGTTTGACAACGTACTTGAGTGAAGTACGTTTGCAAACCTTGGCATCCTTAGAGTCACTCAGATGAGTAAAATGCGCAAACTTTACTGCCTGTTCGTCGTGTTGGTAGCCGCTTCCCTGGCTCATGCACAGCCAGTCAACGTCTTCCTGGTCGACGATTTTAACAATACCAATGGATCGACAGTCACCCCCAAGCCGTTCGACGGCCTTGGTTACTGGAGTGGATTTGGGCCTGGTATTGTCAATTCCATCGGTGGTAACCGAGTGCTGGGAAACTACCTGACTGAAATTACGCCTGGCGACCCGGGGCCATTCACCAGTTCCACTAACGTCTCTTCCGGTGTGTTCAGCATTGATAATCCGTTCAACACCCGTTCATCCGGCGAGGTGATTTGGCAGGGTAACAACGTCACACCGGGCAGCAACACCATTATTTCGCATCCAGGCAGCTTTGCTGCTGCCCTGAATCTCAACATGAACACCATCCTCTCCTCACCTAGTTTCAATTTTGAATGGTCAGTGATTAATGCTGACAGCCGAAACTGGACCTATACCATCCGAGCCTACACAAACTCCTCCGCCAACTACTTTCAAGGCACGGTAACTTCCAATCAATCGGGCATCCTCCTTGGGATTAACATTGCCAATTTCGTTGTCGGGGCAGGCGCTCCCACCTGGAACGATATCGATGCCATCAGCTTTTCTGCCAGCTATTCAGGCGGGTTGCTGGGCGGCGATTTGGCGATCGATTTCTTCCGTGTCGCCGTGCCGGAGATGAGCACCTGGTTGATGATCGGATTGTCGTTGCTGCTATGCGGCTCAATCTATGCACGACGCTACGCAGCCAAGGCCGAAGTTAAACCTGCCGAAGAGACGGTGGCGCAGGAAGTCGCAGCTCTACCGGTTCCTGAAACGCCTGTACTGGCCTAATGTTTGGAGGCGATCAGCGGTTCCATTGGAATCGCTGTCGTATCTCCTGGTTGACGATCAATTCCGAAGGCCATCGTCCTTGTGATAACTCGACGATGGCCTTTGCTGCTAGTTCAGCCATATCCAATCGGGATTGCGTATCGGTGCCTCCCGTATGCGGAGTCATCACCACATTCTCCAGCGCGAAAAACGGATGATCCTTGGGGGGCGGTTCCTGAGCGAAGACGTCCAGCCCGGCCCCGGCCAAGCGGCCATTCTTCAGAGCATCAACTAAAGCCGGCTCATCAATCAAACCGCCCCGGGCTGTATTCAACAACAGAGCTGTTGGCTTCATCAGGGCCAGCGTCTCTTTATTCACCAGGTGTTTCGTCGCTGCCGTCGCCGGGGCATGCAGGCTGATGACGTCGCTTGTTTTGAACAACTCCGGTAATTCAACAAGCTTAATGTGGTGCTGATGGGTAAATGCTGTGTCGGTGTTCACTTCATAGGCGATCACCTTCATGCCGAAAGCCAGGCCGCGCAGAGCCATCGCCTTCCCGATGCGGCCCAGACCAACGATGCCCAGGGTTCGGTTGCGAATGGGTACCGTACAATGGCGAATCCACTGTCCTTGACGCATCTGGCGATCCACAATCGTCACATGCTTGGCCAGGGCCAACAGCAAAGAGAAGGCATGCTCAGCCACCGTATCGTGGTTGGCCCCCGGCGTGATCGATACCGCAACAGCCCGTTCGCTAGCAGCGTTCATATCGACAGCATCGTAACCGACGCCCACCCGGGCAATCACTTTAAGTTGGGGATGCGCAGCGAGCACCTTGGCACTGTAGGGTTCCGACCCCGCTACCGTGGCATCGATCCCCTTGAGCTGTATCAGCACTTCGTCCTCGGTAAGCTGATGGTCCCAGGGTTCGGAGGGGGTGACGATTTCCATACCGGCGTTTTTGAGCAGCGTCAGATAGTTGCCAGGAATGTCTTTGAGGGTTGTCGGCGTAATGAGGACACGGGGCATGAGGGAACCCTGCTGGAGTGATGCTATTGGATGTTATAATAGGAATCAGGTAATAATGGAGTTGAAGCAAATCGCGAAGGGGAGAACGCTAATCGTTCTTGATAGTAACGCACTGATGCTCGCACCAACTAGACCGATACTTCGTTTTTCAACGTCAACGAACGTAAAAGTCACGTAGATTACCCCCTCTTCCATCGGCTGCTCGATAACCGACTCGATAGTTGCTCAATTGTGAGAATAGTGACCTATACTTGGTGATCGTCTCTCTCCAGCGTGCTGAATGTCCATCACAGCGGTGCTCCCGAAGAAGAAATCAACTAACGCACTGTTCTATAGTGAGCAGAAGGCGTTGCCGCAACTTGCGGGTTACGAGCTGCAGGAGTTGATTGGTGTAGGCGGGATGGGGATCGTCTATCGTGGGATTCAGGAAGGGCTGAATCGCCCGGTGGCCATCAAGATACTTCAGCAACATCAACGCCTTCAAAATAATCAGGCGCGTTTTCTGGAGGAGGGCCGGGCCATCGCCCGGTTGCAGCATTCGGGCATCATTCAGGTCTACGATTCCGGTGAGCAGGGCGACCTGACCTATCTGGTCATGGAACTCATCGACGGTGGCAATCTTCAGCAACTCCTGATCCATGGGCGCTCGCCGTTCGACAAGCGGCTGAGCTCGTGCAGAAGCTGGCCCTGGCAGTCGAACACGCTCACCAGGCGGGAATCCTTCATCGTGATCTCAAGCCGGCAAACGTCCTGCTCAACCCAGAGCCTCATTCGGAACTACTCAGCACTCATGACTCAGCACTCAGGACTTTATCACCCAAGATCACCGATTTCGGACTGGCCCGGCAACTGGATCATTCGGTGAGGCTGACCGTCAGCGGCCAGTTTGTCGGCACGCCGCAGTACATGGCTCCCGAGCAGATTCGTGGAGAAACCCATGTCAGGCAGTCCGCCGACATTTATGCCCTGGGAGCCATTCTCTACGAATGCCTGACCGGTCAACCACCTTTCGAAGGAAAGAAAGAACTGGAGATCGGCTGGAAGATCCTTCAGCAGGAGCCTGTGCCGCCTCAGCGAATTCGTTCAGAGATACCAACTGATCTGCAGACTATCTGCTTGAAGTGTCTCGCTAAGGAACCGGCGGGCAGATACAGCACAGCGCAGGCCCTGGCCGACGATCTGGCCCGGTTCCTCGACAACGTGCCGGTGCTGGCGCGACCGCTAACCATCGTGCAGCGCACCTGGCTCTGGTGCAAACGAAACCCGTTGGTGGCTGGCCTGGTCATGGCCATCTTTCTGACACTGTTACTGGGGTTGGTCAGTTCCAGCTACTTCTGGTGGCGGGCCGATGAGGCGAATCGGCAACTGAAGACCGAATATCTGCTCTCGCACTGGATCGAAATGGGAAGGGTGCATCGCAGTAACAAGAACTTCGAACAGGCCCTGGAGTATTTCCAGAAAGCACGCAACTTCTATGAGCAGGAACTCCAACAACAGCCTGTCACCGCTCCCATGCTCAGCGGCCTGGCCGGCTGCTGGGAAGCGGAAGCACGGGTCGCTCTGCAAAACAAGAATCCCCAGTTAGCTGTCGAGAAGCTGCTGACCGCCATCGAGATACAACGCAAAGCCCATCTGATGCTCCCTGGGTCTAACCTCTACGTCATGTTTTTGGATCAACACCTTCAGCTACTTGCAGATGGTTTTCAAATGCTCAATCAGTGGGAGCCGGTACTCGCGGCCATCCGTGAGCGACGACAACTTCAAGTGCAACAGACTGACCACGACGTAATTCTGGCTGAGCAGGCAGCCTGGGTGCTGGATACCACAGCAATCCCTGCCCAGTACCGCCCGGAACTACTCGAAATGGCTTTTGGGAGCCTGGAGCAGGCACGCCAAAAGGGGATGCTCACTCCGGATGTGATGCGACGTTCCTGCTGGAAGAGCTTACATAAAGATATTCGTTGGCCGGCGTTGTTGGAAAGCATTCAGGCAGTCTCACCAGGAACGTGAGCTATTTATCATTAGCATGCAGCCATGCATCTTCTCATGGTTCTTTACGCACCACACCTAGCCGCTCATCCTATACTACCTGAATAGCTTCAGTTCACTCCATTCCGATGGGAGTCGCCCTCTGTCTGTCTCGTCGCACTATGCACCGGCCTGGGATCAAACCGCAGTGGAACTGGCGTGGGAGGGCTATGCTGAGGGATTGTTGCGCATCATTGCCGCCAACGTCCTGAAGGCCCGACAGAAACTCCCCGTCGCGGAGATCAGGGAACAACTCCTTACCTGGCACAGCAATCCTCCACAGATTGATCGCCGACTCAAGGAACTCACGCCCGCAGCACGTACTTTGCTTGCCCTCATGCACGTGGGCAAGCGAGCCCAATGGCGGATCGGCACGCTTTTGGAACTGGTCAGTTGTCTGAATGGACAAGGGGCTGACACCCTGGCCGTCGATGGGCTGAAGGTCGTCGAAGAAATGTTTCTTCAGGGAATGATCGTCCCTGTCGCTAACCCGGATCGCAAGAAGCTGAACAGCTTTGAAGAATGGCTGGGGCAGGGCGTCACGCAGAATTACCGAGTCTGGATCGCACCACAGATCATGGCACGGGCAGCGAGCGATTGGGCGATGTTGCCGCAGCTGGCAAAGGCCGACCGAAGTCTCACGACCTCGGCTACCCCTCGTGAGGCGGATGGACTTGAATGGTTCCTGCGACTGGGCGTCGCTTGGCAAAGCATCAAAGACAACCCGGCCCGCCTCACACAGCAGGGCGTCTTCTTCAAGCGCGATCATGATCGGCTCACCGAAGATGTGCTGCTGAATCAACCGCTGCACGATCATCAGATAGCCCTTCCCCAGATGGGCCACTTCGCTGTCTCGCTCGGCCTGGCCTTGGGGCTGCTCAAGCTTGATGACGTACAAGTTCTTCCTGGCAGTTTTCCAACAAGCTGGCAGACCGGCTGGAAGCCTGCGCTTACCAACTTGATCGGCGTGCTGAGCGACCTCACTACCTGGTCCGTCGCTGACGGCTGGGTGGGCATCCAGGCAGGCACCAACCCCTGGCCCTCGTCCACCATTTTGATTCTTGCTCTGCTCAGCCGAATGGACGCGAAGGAGTGGACGACACCAGCCATTCTCGCCGATTGGCTCGGTCGCAATCATTGCTTCTGGTCGCCCAGGGAATATCCACCTGATCTGAAGGGGTACGTCGAAACCCTGTTGCTTGGCATCCTCATGCCGATGCGGCTGATTCAGACTGCTCCCATAGAGGAGGAGCAGCATGCGGTGCGACTATCCCCACTGGGCCGGTCTCTGGTGCTGGAGAAAGGGGAGGTCACGCTGGCGGAGTTCCCGAAGACGTTGCTCATTCAGCCGAACATGGAAATGGTCGCCTACCGCCAGGGGCTAAATCCGAAGATGGTGATGGAACTGAGTCAGTGTGCCACCTGGAAGACGCTGGGGGCGGCCTGCATGCTGACAATCGATCAACACAGCGTGCATCGGGGGATGGAATCAGGGGCGAGTTTTGAATCGCTCAGCAAGCTCTTCGATCAGCACTGCGTGCATCCGCCACCAGGCAACGTCATCGAAGCGCTGTGCACCTGGGCCGCCAAGCGCGATCGACTTGCAGTGTACCAAGGTGTGAATCTGCTTGAGTTCCTCACCAAGGCTGATCTCGATGAAGCTCTTTCGCGCGGTCTCAAGGGGTTAGCTCTCGCTGATCGTTACCTGTTGATCGAGAACGAGGAAGATCTCGACTATCGCCACTTCCGAACACTGGGCACAAGAGATTACACGCTGCCCCCGACCCAGTGCGTTCTCATGGCCGAAGATGGCATCACACTCTCGGTCGATCCCACCCGTGCTGATCTGTTGTTGGAAACCGAGTTGCTGCGGTTCACCGTCCCCTCGGTGGTGAACGAAAGCCGGTTGTACAAGATCACTTTTGCGACGCTCGATCAGGCACGGACCCAGGGGCTCAGCCTGCGTTATCTCGAAGACTGGTTCCTGCAGCGCACCGGGGTGCCTATCTCGATGGCAGCCAGGCTGCTCTGGTCAGAACGGCCTTCTTCGACCATCACCGTGGAACCGGTGCTGATCCTGAGAGTAGCCCATGAGACCCAAGCCGACGGCCTCTGGCAATGGCCCGAAACCCGAACGCTGCTGACCGAACGGCTGGGGCCGACCGTGTTCCTGGTACAAGCCGACCACGTTCCCGCCCTGCGCAACAAGCTGGCGGAGATTAGTCTGCAACTCATCGGCGAGCAGACGCTGGAGATTAAGGCGAGTGCATGATGTAGCTAAACACGCTTTACATTTTCGAGCAACAATAGTTATAATGCTTCCATGAGTACAGCAATCCTCGATTCTGAAAAACGATTACAGCTGGTGGATATCCACGAAAGCTCCGAAATTGTGGACGCTCAGGGTCTGGTGGTTGGTCGTTACCTGCCTGAAGAAGAATATCGTCAGGTGTTGTATGCCTTGGCGGAATCGAAGTGTCCTTTCCCGGCAGAAGAGTTGGAACGTCGCCGACAATTAACTGGTGGCAGTTCATTGTCATCGCTGTGGCAGGAATTGGGTATCACTCCATGAAATGGACTGTAGTCTGGCTTCCCGAAGCCAAGAAAGACTTGGCCTTGCTGTGGATGCAGGCCACGAATCGTAACAGAATCACTTCTGCCGCGAACTTTATTGATAAACGTCTGGCACGAAATCCGACGAGTGAAGGCGAATCTCGGGGTGACGGCCAGCGATTGCTGATCGTTCTTCCCCTTGCGGTGATCTATACCGCTTCTGTGGAAGATTGCCTCGTAACCATCAGGGCTGTTTGGCAATTTGCTTAGAGATGCTGCTGAAGCACTTGGTCATTCAAATTTCTTGAAGAAAACACCGCCAGCAGCGAATAACCTGGCATAGCACTTTACGGAATATCCCATGGCCGTGCCTACCTCACCAAAAAAGTCAGACAGCAAATCATCACCAGCAACTGGAATATGGTCATTGGTGAGATTCAATCAGCCCTCGAAACGGCTCAGAACCAGCCTCGACTGAAGAAACAACTACCACTCCTGAAGGGCATGCTGAAGGCTGCCCAGGCTTGGGACTCTGAAGGTATTTATCCTCTGGCACGCAGGCTCTGCAAGCTCAGCCGCAAAGTGCCGCCCGGCACCTACTATCAAAGCGCCAAATCGTTCAAGTTCTCCGGGCAGCGAGTCACGTTGCCACAAAACGATGCTACCTGGTCATTGGGTTTAGTGCATCCGCAGATCTATCGGTGACAAGTTACCTTACACCGCCACCTGCTGCGCCACTGCCACTTTCTCCAACGCAGTCCGCAACTCCGTGGCCGTCTGATACCGCTGGGCCGGGTCTTTCGCCAGCATCTTCAGGATCACCGCCTCGAACTCCGGGGCGATCTGCGGTACCACCAGGCTGGGCTTCTGGGCTTCCGCATGACGAATCTTCTGTAGCGTGTCTACCAACGTCAGCCCTTCATGGGGCGGTCTGCCGGTCAGCAGAGCGTAAATCGTTGCCCCCAGGCTGAAGATTTCCGAACGCCCATCGATATCGACCGCTGACTTCGTCCGCTCCGGCGACATGAAGTTGATGTCACCCACCATCTGGCCCGGTTTGGTGATCTGGGCCGCCAGCGATCCTTCGAGCGCCTTGGCCAGCATCAGGTCGCCGAGCAATGCTGCCTTATCAGAATGGCGGATGAGGATGTTGTTCGGGGTAATGTTCCGATGCACGATATCATTTTCCTCGGCGTACTGCAGTGCCTCGGGCGACATGGACCGCCACCCGCAGCGAGAACTTCCAGGGCAGCTTGCCTTCCTTGCCGATGCGTTCGATCAGCTTGCCCAGGCTTTCGCCTTCGATGTAGTCCATGGCCACCCAGCACAGAGCGCCTTTGCGGCCGGCTCCGGAGAGTGTCACGAGGTTCGGATGCCGCAGCGGCATGATGGTTTTCATCGCCCTGACGAACCGCTGCATCTCTTCTTCGTTCTTAGAGAGTTCGGGGAAGAGTACTTTGAGGGCGACCGTTTCACCGCTGTCGCTCTCGAGAGCCTGGAACACACAGCCGGACGTGCCGCGGGCGATGAGCTTCTTGATCTGGAAATGAGCCAGCGTGGTGCCGACGAGGTCTTCCAGTCGCTGCTCTCCCGATGCGCCTGCCGACGCTGGAGCAGCGTCTTGCCCGGCGGGGACAAAGCGAAGCTGCATTTCGCCGGCCCGGATGATATCGCCCGCCTTCAGTTGATGTGCCGACACCTTGCGGCCATTGACGATGGTGCCGCTGGAACTGCCCTGATCGACAACCCACTTGGCCCCGTCCCGATCTTCGATTTGAAAGTGTACCCGGGATGCCTGTAGATCGGGCAGCACAATGGTCGCCTGGGCATTGCTCCGCCCCACCACCACCGGCCCCTCAGCCATGTTGATATGATGCTCGCGCCCAGAGTCCGCTCCCGTCATCACGATAAGACGATCTAACATATGGCGTCCCCAGATAATTCCCGGCCCTACAAAGCCGGGGGTGTTATGCTCGAACCAAATAAGCACGGCTCTATGTCACCAACATCATTCCATGAACACCACCGATACACAAGAGATTTCGGCAGGACAGCTTGGTAGACTAAGATGGCGAGAGAAAGATCAGCCGGAACACCCTCGGAGTCGTTCATGATCCGTGTGACCACGCCGCTCATCGTGATGTTGGTTCTAATCGCAGACTCTTTCGGTCAGGGCGCCAAGCCGCTTCCCTCAGCCGTAGACCTGCGTCCCGACTTCACGAAATATGGTTTGGTGCCCAAGAATCAGGGCAGGCGGGATACCTGTTCACTCTTTGCCATCACCGGGTTGGTCGAATTCGAGTTGGCCAGGCAGCATCCGGAGAAGGTTAGCCAGTTGTCGCAGGAATACCTGGTCTGGGCTGCCAATCAGGCAACGGGTGACAAGAACGAACAGGCGATGTTCTACGATGCCACCCAGGGCTTGCAGATGCTGGGCATCTGCTCCGAAGTGCTGATGCCTTACAAGAACAACTGGGATCCCCAGCGCAAGCCGTCCGACGAAGCCATCGCTGAGGCGAAGGCTCGTCACCAGTGGAACGTGCAGTGGATCAAACGCTGGAACACAAAGACAGGTCTCTCTGAGAATCAACTCCAGGCCACGAAGCGACAGTTGGCTGAGAAGCATCCGGTAGCGGTGGGGCTGCGTTGGCCCAAAGAGCAGAAGCTGAATGCAGAGCATGTGCTGACGATGCCACCGCCGGGCGGTGTGTTCGATGGGCACAGCATTCTGTTCGTCGGCTACCGGGACGATGCGAAAGAGCCGGGCGGTGGCGTATTCCTCTTCCGCAACAGCAATGGTCCAAAATGGGCAATGCAAGGCTACGCCTGGATGCCCTATGCCTATGTGCGGGAATATGCCAACGACGCTGTCGCTCTGCATGACCTGAGTCCTGAACAAGCCCGGCAAAAGACGATGTTGATCGAAGGCGAAGCGATGCGGATCGTCGAATCGAAGCAGTGCAGGGCATTCCCCCAGCGAGATGGCTCGCTGGGGAGCCAAACTGTGGAGCGGCAACAATCAACTCTACTGCCGATCTCAGAAGGGCAGTGTGTTGGAACTGGAATGGGAAGTCCCTCACGAGGGGGAATATCACATCGACCTGCTGGCGACCTGTGCCCCTGACTATGGCCAGGTACAGGTCAGTATGGGCGGGCAATCTCTTGGATCAGTCATCGATCTCTATGGCGGTCGAGTCTACCCCAGCGGCACTTTCGACCTCGGTACGCATCATCTCAAAGCGGGTAAGCACCGACTGAAGTTCACCGTTGTGGGCAAGAACGAACATTCCACAGGCCACGGCTTCGGGATTGATGCGATTCAACTGCGGGTGGTGAAGTGAACTCTTACAGTTGTTGGGTGAGAGGAGCAAATAATCGGTAAGTAGATGAACTAAGACGATGGCTTCCAAATCAGCTTGGGTGTACGATAGAGAATATCAGTGATGAGGTTGAACATGAACGAAACCTGGCGAACGAGAATCACCGTTGAGCCGAACAAACGTGGCGGTCGCCCTTGTATTCGAGGGATGCGTATTACCGTTTATGATGTTCTGTCCTATCTCGCCGCGGGAATGACGAGTGCCGAAATACTGGATGACTTTCCGTATCTGACACAGGAAGATATTCAGGCCAGCCTGGCCTATGCAGCTGAACGAGAACGCAGCATGCTGGTGGCTGTCGCATGAAACTGCTCTTCGACCAGAATCTATCACCGAAACTGGTTCAACTGTTGGCGGATGTCTTTCCCGATTCAGTCCACGTGCAATCAATCAACTTGGACAGCAGCGATGATGATATTATCTGGGAATATGCACTTCAAAACGGACTGGCCATTGTCACCAAGGATGTCGACTACAACAACCTGAGTATCTTGCGGGGCACCCCTCCCAAGGTCGTGTGGTTGGTAACTGGCAACTGCACAACCAGACAAGTTGAGAAACTCCTTCGCCAAAAACGTGATGAACTGGTGGCCTTCGATAACGATCCCCTTCTCGGCACCTATGTGATACGTTGAGGGGTCGATTGCATTTAATTAACCACCCTTCGCTCGCCAAAGCAATGGCACCATCAAGAGGCCCAGCAACCCCGCCAGCCCCAACAGATACAGCCCCGAATGACTTTGTGGTGTCAACAACCCATGCGTGGCGTAACCCGCTTGCAGGGTGCTCAAGCTTCCCAGCTTGATTTCGATGCCCCGGGTGGTGCCATCGTGCCTGGCACGTTTGCTTTGGAACTTGATGCTGTGCGTGTTCTCGACCGTCGCAGCCAGTTGAGCGAAGGCAGCCTGGAGTTTATCGATCTCACGCACATGGTGGTACATGCCGCCGGTGGAAGCTGCCAGCCGCTGTAAGGCCTGTTCGTCGATGCCATCATCGTGCAGATCGATGGAAAGTTCCTCGAAGACTTCGGTCAGTTTGTCGGGTGATTCGACGTGATAGAACTTACCATCGGTCTCGTCAGCTAAACCTTTGAGAATACGGGGATCAATCTCTCGACCGGTACCGAGACCGAGCGTGAAGATGCGGACATCATCCTGCTTGGCCCGTTCGACGATCTCCTGCGGATGATGCCTGCTGCGGTTATCGAGGCCATCGGTCAGTAGGATCAACGCTTGTCGTGGCACCGGTCCGGAACTGGAGGCACGAGCGGCGTTCATGGTTTCGAGCGCTTCCCACAACGCATCATAGATGGCAGTATCGCCCTGAGCACGAATGGCATCGACCTTGCTCAGCAGTCTGTCTTTGTCAGCGCCGAAATCCTCAGCACGGGAGACGACCGAACTGAAGGTGATCAGCGAGGTCTCCGCCCCGCGCTCCGGCAGTAGTTCGATATACCTGCTTGCTGCTTTCTTGAGGCTCTTCATCTTTCCCTGGTCGTTCATGCTGCCAGACTTGTCGAGCACCAGCATCGTCCGCACCGGTTGATTCTTGCCCCCTTCGCCCAGGCCGATGCAGTGCACCGGCGTCTCACGCTTCTTGGCCATTTGAATCACGTCATCAAGCTTGGCCTTGCTGTTGACATCGCGCCCATCGGTCATGACGACCAGGGCATGACGATGATCGCGCCCTTCCTTATCGAGCATCTCCAGCGCGGTCATGATGGCATCGAAGCAAGCAGTACCTCCAGCAGGTTCGCACTCGGTCACAGCTTGATACAGCGCTCCACGATCCTTGCGTGCCTGATATCTGCCATACGGTTGATGATGAAAGAGGACGAGCCCACAACCGGTCTCTGGATCAAGCCGTTCGAGGAAGACCTTGCTGGCCCGTTGTGCCTCGGCGAGTTTCTCCTGCCGGGCCATGCTGCCGGAGGTATCGAGCACAAGCATGGCGGAGGAGGGGACTTCGCGCAGCACCTTAGGCTTGATGCGATGCACTTCCTTGCCGTCTTCGTAAATGACGATGTCGGCCTTGGGCAGTTCTTTAGCAGGCTCGCCCTTCTTGTCTAGGATGCGGAACTTGACCGAAACCTCAAAAGACTCGTTGACATCAATGAAGCCAAGCAGCTCGATGCGATAGTCATCATCACCCGGAGCGGCGGCGACTTGCAACACAAGCATTGACAGGAGTAGGACAACGGCGAGGAAAAGATGTCTACTCATAAGAAGTGCTCCAGGGTGGGCTATTATACGGAGTGAGCTACGAGTCTTCGGAGACTTCAAAGATCGTTTTTAAGTAATCACGCCTTCCATCGATGACATGATAAATGATAATGCCATCGGGAATGGGAAGATAGAACACGAGGTAGTTCTTAAAGCTCCTCACTTTGCAAGCCCGCAATCCTCGATAGGTGGTGTTCAGCAACTCGGCAACTTCGGTGCCTCCTTCAGGCACTCGAGAGAGAGCCATTCATAAGTTTCCCACACTGAATGAAAGAAACGTCGTGCGGCCATGGGACTGTGTCGATGAAGAAATTCAACAATTTCATTCACATCCCAGGCTGCACTGGGCTTTTCAAAGACTTTTGGCATTCTTCCTAATTCTCGACTTCGGTCGTTTGTTATTCAATTTTGAAAACAGTGCAGCTTCTCGTTCTTTCCATCGCGCCAGATTGAGTTCCACCGCGGGGCCACTCTGCTCAGCTTCATCGAGTTTTTTCACCAGGTGAGCAACGGCTTGTCGTTTCTGTTCTTCACGAATGAGACGATTGATGTAAGCCTCAGTGTTTTCGAGTCCGTAGGAATCGGCCTGCGACTGGACCCAGTCTTGTAAGCGTTTCGGAAGTTTGAGCGTTAGGTTCATCAAGATATTTTAGCACAACGCCGGAGTGCATAAAGAGGAAAACGACAGGCAGAGACATGTTCACTACAGTTTCCGCTTCTTACTTTCATCTCCTCACCAATTCTGCTACTCTGTACCACCCTGCCTTCGTCTCTCCAGCGAGTTTCCCTCCTATGTTTTCAGCAGCGACCGGTCGTTGGCTTGCTCTTATTGCCGCTTATTTGGGTTGGCTCTTTGATGGCTTCGAGATGGGCATCTTCGGTGTCATTGGCAGGCAAGCCCTTCGAGCCCTTCTGCCGAAAGATCAACAGGGAGACGTCGATCTTTGGTTCGGTATCATCACAGCCCTGTTCCTCGTTGGTGCGGCGGGGGGCGGCGTGCTGTTTGGCTGGCTGGGTGATCGCATTGGCAGAGTGAAGGCGATGGCACTCTCGGTACTGACCTATGCGCTCCTCACGGGCTTGTGCGGCCTTGCACAGACTCCCTTGCAGTTGGCGATGCTGAGGTTCTTTGCCGCTCTGGGCATGGGCGGCGAATGGGCGCTTGGTGTAGCACTCGTGATGGAAGTCTGGCAGAACACAGGCAAGTCGATTTTACCCGGCGTCTCGGTACGGGCCTGGCTGGCAGGCATTATCGGGTCTGCCTCCAACCTCGGCTTTGCTGTGGTAGCCATGCTCAGTATCGGTCTGACGACGGTTCTGGCTGATCTCAAGTCGGTCCTCGAAGCTCTTCATCTGCCCGATTGGATGGTTCAGGAACTGCTGGCAAACAGCGGTTGGCGGCTTTTGATGTTGCTCGGCATTACTCCTGCCATCCTGACGTTCCTTATCCGTCTGTTCGTCCCCGAATCGGAAAAGTGGAAGGAAGAGAAGGCCTCGGGGCGCACCAACAACTGGGCTAATTCTGATATCTACGGCGTGATTCTTGGTACGGCAGCAGCGGTGGGTATCGCCTTTCTGTGGATGCCCAATTCGACACTGCACCTGTATGTCAAGATTGCCGGCACCGTGGTGGGTCTGTTGGTTTCCTGCGTTGCCTATCTCTATCCGGTGCAATCGTACATGGTGCGGTCTGGAGTGCAGGCACCTCAACGGTCATTCCTTCTCAAGCGTATGTTGCTTGCCACAGCCATCTCGGGTGTGGCTCTAATTGGCACATGGGCTTCCATCCAATGGGGAGTCCTCTGGGTGAGTAGCGCTGAACTCAATCCGAGGATTGCCGGCCCTCAGGGCATGACGTTGACTTATCCCACAGCCATGGGTTGGACGCAGTTCTGGTCAGCTCTGGCATCGGTCTTTGGCTGTCTGCTTGCAGCATGGATGGGTGACTGGTTTGGTCGACGACCTGCTTACTTCATCATCTGCCTGCTCGCTCTCGGCTCAACCTGGGGCTTTTATCAGTTGAATACAGAATACAACTACACCTTCCTTGCCTGGGCAGCAGCGTGTGGATTCTTCGCTGGCTCCTTCTATGGGTGGATACCTCTCTACTTCCCGGAATTGTTCCCGACCTCGGTGCGGGCGATTGGTCAGGGCTTTGGCTACAACTATGGTCGAATCCTCGCTGCTGTGGCCGCTCTACAAACCGGTGTGCTTACCAAAGATGTCTTTCATGGCAGCGTCCCCATGGCTGCCTCGGTGATGGCCTGCGTCTTCATCGTCGGCATGGTTATCATCTGGTTCGCTCCCGAGACGCATGGCAAGGGACTTCCCGATTGAGGTCCTTGAAGGCAACTACGATGAAGTTCGTGGTAAATCGTCTGGATGACCTGCCGATCGACTCGCTGGAGGCACTGGCCAAAGAGAGTGAGCACGAGGGTTGGCGGTTCCTCCGCCGACTGGTCGATGAGTGGATATCGGGAGCAAATCGGTTTGCAGAATCTGGCGAAGCGCTATTCGCAGCCTGATCGGATGGAAACATCGTCGGCGTCTGTGGCTTGAATATCGATCCGTATGCAGCAGACTTCATCATCGGGCGGGTGCGCCGGCTCTATGTAGCACAAGAGGCTCGTGGTCAGGGAGTGGGGCGTTCACTGGTTCAGGCTGTCGTCGATTCTGCACGAGGCCGGTTTCAGTTGCTGCGTGTGCGAACCGAGAACGCTGAGGCTGGCCGTCTCTACGAAAAGATGGGGTTCACTCAGGAAGTTAATGTGCCTGAATGTACCCACAGCCTTGAGTTGAAATAGCTGAGTGAAAAGGGCGATCATGAACATCACAGCCATCCCGTTTCATCAGTACCTTGGTCTGGAGTTCGCTGAGCCGCCGAATCTGTTGCAACTGAAAGCGCAGCCGCACCATGCTAACCATCTGGGCACCATCCATGCTTCAGTGCTCATCGCCCTGGCCGAAGCGGGCAGCGGGCAGTTCCTGATGAATCATCTCAGTGATGGTACGGAGAAAGTGGGCGAGACGATCCTGCCCGTCATTCGTCGCATCGAAGCGAAGTTCCATCAAGGCGGGCAGGGGACTGTCTTTGCAAGATGCACGCTTGATCCCGCTTCGCTCTCCACCGTTCGCAGCGATCTACAAACGAAGCACCGTGCCAAGGTGCTGGTGCCCATGCAGGTGGTAGATGCACAAGGCACGTTGTTGCTGAGCGTTAGCTTCGGTTGGTTCATTCAGTCATAAATTGAAGTGATGCACACCCCATTGCTAATCACCCTGCTTGCCCTGTTGCTATCCATCGCCCCCGCCCAGGCTCCGCCCGTGACGGGGAAGAAGGTTACCAGCTACGAGACTATCGATCAGGCCATGCAGGAGTTCATGAACCGCATCGGGGCCCAGGCGGGGACGGTGGCCATCTCCAAAGACGGCAAGTTGCTCTTCTCCCATGGCTACGGCTGGAGCGACAAGGCCAAGTCGAAACCGACTCAGCCCGATGCGCTGTTTCGGATCGCCAGCGTCAGCAAGCCCATCACCGCTGCCGCCATCAAGAACGCTATTCGTGCCAACGAACTGAGCTTCGACACGAAGGCTTTCGAGTTCATCGGCATCAAACCTCCCAGCGGAAAGGAGATCGCCGATCCGCGGATTCTCACCATCACGGTTCGCCAACTGCTGAACCATCGTGGCGGGTGGGACCGGGACAAGGCGTTCGATCCCGTGTTTGCGTTTCGACGAGTGGAGCAGGAACTGCGTCTGGCCCGGTCGGCTGGGCCGAGGGATGTGATTCAGTTCATGCTCTTGCAGCCGTTGCAGTTTGCTCCGGGTGAACGATCAGCCTACTCGAACTTTGGTTACATCGTGTTGGGCCGGGTGCTGGAGAAGGCGATGAAGAAGCCTTTTGGCGAGTGCTTGGAGGAAAGCATCTTCAAGCCGCTCAAGATCACCGATATCAAGCTGGGGCACAGCTCTTCCAGCAAACGTGATGCCCGGGAAGTGTGGTATCCTGTCGGTGACAATGCCTTGTCTATGGAGGTGATGGATGCCAACGGCGGGATGATCGCCTCGGCCGCGGCACTGTGCCAATTCCTTGATGCCTATTGGATCGGCGGCGATCCGCGCAAGCCGGGCCAGCGGGGCAACTGGACCTTCTTCGGCAGCATGCCCGGCACCACTTCCATGGCCCGCCAGCGCACCGATGGTTACAACATTGTCGTGCTCTTGAATAACCGGCGGAACAATTCAGAAGATAATCCCGCCCTGCAAAAAGCGATGGACAAGGCAATCGAGGCGGTGAAGGAGAAGTAAAACTCCTTCTCTTCCCCGGTCTACGCACCATCACGACGGAGCGTGATGGCAACTGTGCATTCATCAAGCCCTCATTCTCCTCATCAGTACGCTGGTTCCCAATGACTCCTGTTCCAGAGCGAAGTAGAATAGTGTCACCTCTCTTCGCTTTGGGTGTGCCATGGTTACGCAGTTGTCCAGCGGGTGTTTTCTCGGCAAGGTGCTGAACCGTCGGCGCTTCGAGGGTATCCTTCTGACGGAAACCCGGCATCTACGGAACGACTGGCTGCCGACGCATGCTCATCAGAATGCCTACTTCTGCCTGATTCGCCGGGGGCAGTTCTCGGAACGCTTTGGCAGCAGGGAAAGAGTGTGCAAGCCGGGGATGCTGACCTACCATCCGCCTCAAGAGCGACATTCGGAACGGATCGAATCGGACTGCTCCGCCTCGTTCAATGTCGAGCTGGAACCACGCTGGCTGCAATGGGCGACGGCACATTCTCCCGCGCCGCTCGAATCGTGTGAGATTGACGATGCTGAACAAACCTGCCTGGCCGGGCGGCTGCATCGTGAGTTTGAACTCAACGACAGCGTCTCGTCGTTGGCCATTCAGGGGCTGACTCTGGAACTGCTTGCCGGGCTGATTCGTTCACAACGGATAGAGCCTCGTATCCCCGCGTGGCTCCAGCGCGTACGACAGGTGCTGCATGATCGCTTTTCGGATCGTCTCGAGTGGAACGAACTGGCGACCGTCGCCGGGGTGCATCCCGTCTATCTGGGACAGTGCTTCCGCAAGCACTTCCATTGCACTCCCGGTGACTATCAGCGGAAGTTGCGGATCGATTGGGCCAGACAGCAGTTGCAGAAGAATGACATGACCCTGGCTGAGATCGCCCTCCACGCCGGCTTCGCTGATCAAAGCCATCTCACGAGACATTTCAAACAGCACACCGGGCTGACCCCGATGGCCTATCGCCGGGACTGCCGTTGATATTTAGCCCCCGGCTCTTCAAGCCGGGGGTCGATCACGCTGTGAAATGGATATCAACTCATCATCAAAAAAAGGCGCGCTCACGGCAAAGCCGTCGTGTCTCTGTGTCATCGCCTTATGTTGTCTATCGAACCATCATACTGCCTCAGCCCGATCGCCCCCCGGCTTGAAGAGCCGGGGGCTAAATGATTCTATCTTCTTTATTGTGTTCAAGAAACGGGGCTGGGTTTGCCCGACAATGGTGGCGTTGATTTACCTTGTGGAGAACCCTCATGTCACGTCACTGGTTCGTTCTGCTTTCACTGTTTCTGTTCACCTCGATGACTATTGCCCAGCAGCCTGAGGGCAAGCCGCTCAGTATCACCTCCGAAGAACGGGACGCGGCGGTTTTGGCTATCGGCAAGGAGTTCGATACCCGCTACGTTTTCCCGGAGGTGGCTACCAAGGTGAAAGAAGCTCTTGAAGCTAAGGTCAAAGAGAAGAGCTATGATTCCATTACGACCGGACAGGCACTGGCTGAGAAATTGACGACCGATATCCAGGCCATCTGCAGAGATAAGCACGTCCGGGTGAACTGTAGCAACGAGAAGCTTCCCGCTCGCACCGGTCAACAGAGGCCGTCGCCGGCTGACATGAAGAAGATGCAGGAAGGGATGAAGGCGCGCAACGCCGGGTTCACCAAGGTCGAAAGGCTGCCCGGCAACATCGGCTACTTTCGCCTCGATGGCTTCATGAACCCCGAGGCTGGTAAAGAGCCACTGCTGGCCACCATGATGTTCCTGCAAAACACCGATGCCCTGATCATCGACCTTCGCTACAACGGCGGCGGCACCCCGGACATGATCCGCGACTTGTGCAGCTACTTCTTCGATGCCGAGCCGGTGCATTTGAACAGCATGTACTTCCGCCAGGGCAACCGCAAGGAGGAATTCTGGACGAACAAGGAAGTGCCAGGGCCACGCTATCTCAACAAGGATGTTTATCTTCTGACCAGTGCCTTTACGTTCTCCGGCGCTGAGGAATGCGCCTACAACTTCCAGACCCAGAAGCGGGGCACCATCGTGGGCGAGACGACGGGTGGCGGCGCCCATCCGGGCGGCATGGTGCCCGTCGCTGACCACTATTCCATCTTCATCCCTACCGGCCGGGCCATCAATCCGGTCACCGGCACCAACTGGGAAGGCGTCGGCGTCAAGCCCGATGTGGCAGTCAATGCCGACAAAGCCCTGCAGATAGCCCAGGAACTGGCGATCAAGAAACTACTCGATTCCAAGGATGAAGCAGTGAAAAGCCGGGTAAAACAGGATGTGGAACAAAGCAAGCGGATGGAGCAACGGATCGAACAGCGACGACAGGCAGCGTTGAAGGAACGGGAGGGGAATAAGTAACTATGTTGTAATATCCAGCAAGGTGGTCAATCCATGCGATGATCACCTTGCTGCTCTTTCAGCGTTGCGATGCCTTGTTCAAACTCATCCAAAGTCAAATCAGCAAACAAGGCACGTCGCTCTTCCGTATAGTTACCCTGGCCTATTCCCATCTGGCTGAAAAGTCGAAGTGTCGCGGGAACACCCATTTCTCTACAGAGTATTGCGAAAGCCTTGCGGTTAAGTTCCGGAAGTGTCGGTAGAGTGGTAGTTGTCATGGAGTCAATTCCTGCATGAGTTCCAGTGGGCTTATGATACGAAACGTGGTATCGATACGAACGGCTCGGTGTCGAAGACGATCATCTGAGCTGACAAAAAAATCAACATTGCCTGATTCAGCGGTAGCCAGGTGAAGAGCATCCAGGAGTGAGACGCCCGCCGCAGTCCAGTCGTTCGCCCGTTGTGCAATTGGTTGTGAGTGAGCAATAAACTTAGTTGCCATCGCCAAGATCGACTGAGCAAATTCTTTTCTCGCCTGATTGGGATTGCGGTCGTTCTCGAAGAGCAATGCGTCTGAGTTCACCAGGTTATGGACACCTTCGTGAAAATATACCAACAGCGCATCAATTGCTTCGGTTTCTAAATGTATCCGTATTTGAGTCTGGTCGTCGAACGACCTTTTTACGCAACACATATCCAAGTAAATCAGCATGGGTTAAGTGCTCCTGTTTCGTATTATACAGTTCAAATGAAATGCAAGGCACCGGTTGCACCCTTACGAGAAACAGGGTATCTTCAAGTAGCCATTTCTCCTGGGATCGATCCCATGTTCAAGACTAAGATCCAAGACTCCCGTCGCTACGTCGGTTGGGCTTTGCTTGTTATCATTCCTCTCGTTTTGGTCTATTTCTTTTCACCGGGTCTACCGGTGTTGATTGGCCCGTGGGCATGGAGTGGAGAAAAGTCCCGAGGCGAGGAACTCTTCACCCACGTCTGGACGCCCGGCGATTCGCTAGCCGGCGGCGATGGGCTAGGGCCGGTTTTCAACGCCACCTCCTGCGCGGCGTGCCACTTCCAGGGCGGTCTGGGTGGTGCCGGCGAAAGTAAGGGCAACGTCAGCCATTTTGTCGTCCGCAATACTCACCAGAACCCTGCGGCAGATGGCATGATCCATGCCGCCAGCATCTCGACGAACTATCAGGAATCGCCCTCATTGCTGCACAAGATGTTCCCCGTCATTAAAGGGAGCAGAACTACCAAGCGTGAAGGACACTGTACTTATACGGTGACCATTCCCGACTTCGATCCAGTGCGGGTCGAGGCACTCAACGCTACCGCCCTGTTCGGGGCAGGCTGGATCGACAAGATCTCTTCCAAGGCCATCATCCATCAACAGTTCTCCCAGTCGTTTGCGGGCACCTGGGTGGAATTGACTGAAGGTAAGTTTGACATCAGGCCGCTGGGTAAGTTCCGCCAGTTGCCCAACGGCAAGATCGGCAAGTTTGGCTGGAAGGCCCAGTTCGCCACCCTCGAAGAGTTTGTCGCAGCGGCCTGTGCCAATGAACTGGGCCTGAGTACGCCGATCAAGGATCAGCCTGCTCCCTTGGGCACTCCCACCTATGTTTCCACCGGGACCGATATTTCCTGGCGACAACTGCGGGATATGACTGCCTTCGTCTCCACGCTGCCCCGACCCATCGAAGTGCTGCCCGAACAAGCTGATCTGGCTGAGCAGGCTATCGAAGGCAAGAGGCTATTTGGCAAGGTGGGTTGCGCAGCCTGCCACGTGCCGGACCTATCAGGGGTCAAAGGCGTCTACAGTGATTTTCTGCTCCATGATGTGATGACACCGCTCGATGGAAATCGAGGTGCTGGTGGTGGAGAAGATGGTTACGATCCATCTGAACCTCCGGGCCTGCCGGAACGCCATCCGGGCGAGCCGCTGAATAACGAATGGAAGACGCCGCCGCTCTGGGGCGTGGCCAGCTCAGCTCCGTACATGCACGATGGCGGCTCGCCGACACTACAATCCGCCATCCTGCGGCATAAGGGCGATGCGACCGGAGTGACGAAAGCCTACCAGAAGCTGAACGCTCAGGACAAACAGGCGATCATTGAGTTCCTCAAGACGCTGCAAGCGCCGAAAGACGCGGCACCAGTGGCTAAGGCAGACAAGTAGCATTTTGTCCCTCGCCATTCCAACTTGATCATTCCCCAGCCCTTTGTTATGTCCTCAGCCTGAAAGTGAGGACTGGGGTATGGTGCGGGCATCGTTATTCCTTTTGTTCATAGCACTGCTGCCCGGCTGCAACACCATACTCGAAAATACGCTCCCCTTTCATTATCCCGAAGGGCAATATGCCGGGGCGGAACTGCGATACATTCACGAAGTCCCCGTGCTTACCGTTCAGGGCACCCCTGAAGAAATGGGTGAGCAGATTGCCGAGTTGGCCATCAAGCCTTCGCCCAAACTGGCTGACTATCCGCACGATTTGCTCGACCGTGTCTGGGCTGGGTGGACGTGGGATTACTTCATGAAGCAGGGCAAGAAGCTGCTGCCCCAGTTCCCTGACGATCATCGCCGAGAAATGAATGCGATGATCCGACACTCGCCGCAGTTGCCCGCTGACGCCATCATCGCCGGCAACACACTCTTCGATGTCAAGAAAATGGTCGCCTGTTCCTCGATCATCGTGGAGCCTTCCCGTGCCCGCAGTGGTGCCGGGCTGCTCGGCCGCAATCTCGATTTCCCCGACATGGGCTACCTCCATGAATACACCCTGGTGACGGTCTATCGCCCCAACGGCAAGCATGCTTTTGCCAGTGTCGGCTTCCCCGGCATGGTCGGTGTGCTGTCGGGCATCAACGACGCAGGTCTGGCTTTGACCATGCACGAAGTCTACCAGAGCGCCGACGGCGCACCCAAGTTCGACGACAAGGGAGTGCCCTATGCTCTGGTCTATCGCCGGGTCATGGAAGAATGCACCACGATCGAAGAAGCAGCAGCGTTGATCGCCTCCGTCCCCCGCACCACAAGCACCAATGTGGCTCTAATCGAAGCAAGTGGTCGAGGCGCGGTGATTGAGGTTTCAGCCCGTAGCGTGGTGGTACGCCCTGCTAACAATGGGGTGAATCACTGTACGAACCACTTCGAAAGCAAACCGTTACGTCCCTTCTTACTGTGGAATATGTACGGTACTCTGGAAAGAAACAAGACTCTGCAAGACTATCATGAAAAGCCGAGTTTCAGCGTGCTGGATGTGACGCACGCTCTAGGTAATGTCCATAAAGGCACCCACACGGTGCAGTCGATGGTCTTTCAAGTGAAGACGAACCCGCAGCCTGCCTACTTGCTGCATCTTGCGATGGGTCCGGTGCCGGTAACGGCGAACCCGTATCAAACGGTCGATCTGACACCGTTACTGTTGCCGGCGACGACGGGTGCTGGCACTATTTCAAAATAATGATCACAACTCTGTTAATACTCATCTCTACTGGCAGTACCTCTCTTGGGGGAAATCCCCTTTTCATTTCACGAAGAGAGATATTGCCATGCGTCCGATTCATCCGTCTCGAAGAGCGTTCACGCTGATTGAACTGCTCGTAGTCATCGCTATTATCGGCATTTTGATGGCCCTGTTGCTTCCCGCAGTGCAGCGGGTACGTGAGGCGGCCAATGCCATGGTCTGTGCCAGCAACCTCAGGCAACTGGGCATCGCTACCCATAACTTTCACGTCGACTATAAGAAACTGCCTGCGGGCCTGTATGGCACGATGACCGGCAGTGGGCCCAATTCGGGAACCAGTGTCGGTGTCCTTTATGTACTTCTGCCTTACCTCGAAATGGATACGGTGCAATCGGGCTTCCGGGCGACTGATCCGGGCAAGCTCAACGATCCGCTCTATGCCAACCTCACCAACACCTCGCCACATTGGACCAGCAACGTGGCCAACATTCAGCCTGATACGGCCCAGGCCCGCATCGGCCTCTTCTCTTGTCCAAGTGACGAACTCTACGCTAAACCCGGTCCTTCTGACTACACCTGGCAGGTTCTTGGCGATTTCAACTCAGCTACCAGCCCCAACTTCTTCCTGAGCGGTTATCTTTCCACCTCGCAGTCGCAACTGCTGGGTCGTACGAACTACCTCGGCGTCTATGGCGGACAACTAGGCGTTACAGGTACCAGCAACCGCAAGATGAACCCCGGCCTTCTGGGGCAGCGCACCGCTATCACGCTCGGCCAGGCGACTGCCAAGGATGGCACCAGCAATACGTTGCTTTTCGGTGAAGTAGTCGTCGAAAATGGCAACTTTCTGACGCCACTCTCCTGGACCGGCGTTGGGGCGATGCCCACCTATTATGGTTTGAGCAAGGGTACTTTCTTCTTCAATTTCTCCAGCAATCATGCCGCCGGCGTTCAGTTCTGCTTTGGCGACGGCTCCGTTCGCACCCTCCGCTACGGCCCCTCCAGCAGCGACGGCTTCCGCCCCGAATCGCAGTGGTCTGCCGAGTATAAGACACTGCAAGCTCTCGCCGGCTGGAAGGATGGCATGCGGGTCGACATGGATCTGCTGGTGGACTAGGGTATGATGCCGTAGCTCATCGTGCCCCCTGAGAAGTGTGCAATACTCTAGGCGGCTCAGCAGGGGGGCAGATGAGTACATCTGACCCCTGCCATGACTACTTTCTCTTTAGTGCTCCACAGAGCAAACTACATTCAGGAGCGATGCGATGCGAAGACTGGCGATGACGCTATTGATACTGCCTGCGCTGATCGGCTGCGGGCCTAACAAGAAAGTCGAATCGGGAAAGGAACCGATTGCCAAGGTCGAGACGGTGCCGGGAGGTAGTCAGAAGATCGCTCCCACCGGCCTAGGGAAGACGAAGTAAGCCCGAACAATGGTTTGGCTCGATGACAGCCTGAGGCGCAAGAGAGGGGCGCATGCAATTGCAAGATCCACCCTGACGCTTCAGGCTGCCATGGTAACAGCGATATTAGTACCTTCTGTGACCAAATATCCCATTATTCCCTATCCCATCTTCCGCCATCGTTTCCACTCTCGCGCCTCTGTCTATCTCGCTATGGTTGACTCGGCATCCACCGTTACCTGGTTGTTCGTTAGTAGTCAAAATAGTCGTCAAAAAAGTCGAGAATAATCGCCACTTGCCATTGACCACCCTTGCAAACCGGTTATCTACCCACGCCTTGTGTGGGGTTTCTGCGTACGTGTCCGACTTGGCCGTTATGGTCAGCCGGGAAACGCATGGCCAGCCAGTTTGATTGGAGCACGGCAGCACCTGGGGGAAGGGGCTGTTGCCAATCGAAGGAAACCGGATGTTGGACACGAAAGGAGGATGCAGTGAGTAGGGCTAAATCCTTGGCATGGATCGGCGGAGTGGGCTTGCTCGGATTGACCCCAGCGGCATTGTTCGCTCAGGGGTTGCCTTTACCGCCTGCACCAGACAATACGGTGCCAGTACAAGTGGCTCCTCCCCAAACGGGAGCAGCCGATGTCGTTCAAACTGGTGGCGGCGGGGAACGCACCCTTCGTCCGCGCGACATCCTCAAGGATGGCGTGGAGAACCACCGCAAGGCTGAGTTCGAACTGGCCGACGTGTACCTCAAGAAGGCCCAGGAACTCCGGGGCAGCTTCAGCGCCGGCGAACAGAAAGAGCTCGACGCCTATCTCACCAGCAACACCAAAGCTCTCGCCATGCGCAAACAGGGCGTTGAGACTATCAAGAAAACTTCCGAAGCGATCAACGCCGGCAAGTACCAGGAAGCCGCCAACGGATTGCAGCAACTCAAAAGCAATCCCTATCTGAGCCCTCAGGATCGCCAGAACATGGCTGTCTTGGCTGACGCATGGGCCAGGAACAACAACAACACTGCCAATGGAGCCGCTCCCGGTAACGCTGCTGCTCCTACGGTCAAGCCCAAGGGCAATACGCCTGCTGATTTATTTGCTGCTGCCGAGGAAGCTTTCAAGCAGGGCAAGCTCGACGAAGCCTACACCTATGCTCTGAATGCCAAGCAGGCTGGATACTCACCTCGCATGCCGTGGTCACCGTCACCAGACAAGCTGATGGCTGAAATCACTGCCGCCAAGAAGAAGGCCGGCACGACTCTCGCCTCGAATCCCAACGCTCCTGCCGATCAACGACAGATGCAGGCCAAGCAACTGTGCATGCAGGCTTCGCAGGCTCTGGCCCAGGGCGACGTCGCCACAGCCAAGAAGCTGACGCAACAGGCAAAAGACCTCAAGGTCAACATGGCCTGGTTTGAAGACTACACTCCGGAAAAGATGGATGCCGCCATCGCCCGTGCTGAAAAGGGCGGGGTTCAACCGGGCACCAAGATGGTGGTAACTACGCCAGCCGACCCACGGGTTGCTGTCAAGGAAGCCCAGGTTGCTCTGGAGCAAGGTAACCTTGATCGTGCTGAAGAACTGTGCATCAGTGCACGGGCAGCCAAGAATCCTGGTTGGGGTTACTTCGAAAAGACTCCCGACAGCGTGCTGGTCGATGTTCGCAAGGCCCGCGAGACGGTCAACGGCAAGAAGGCCGCTGAACTGCTCGTCGCAGCCCGCAAGAACCTTGAAGCCGGTAACTTCGACGAAGCTGAGAAGTGCGTTGCCCAGTCCAAGGTACTCAAGAGTGAATACCCCATGTGGGATCTCACTGGCGAACGACCTGACAAGCTGAAGGCTGAGATCGACGCCAAGAAGGCAGTGGCCAAGCGTAACCAGCCGCTTCAGCCTCTGAACAATGTCAACTCTCCAGCAGTTGCCTCGACAGCCCCTGCGAAGAGCCAGGCTCCTGTAACGAGCCAGAATCAAGCTCCCGTGGCGACTCAGCCACAGGTGGCCAGCAACATGATGCCTCCGTCGGCTCCTCAGATGCCCAACGCGGTGGCTCCTCAGGCCACTACGACCGATCCCCGGGTCGCTCAGGCGAATCGGATGATGGTCGAAGCTCGAATGGACCTGAACAAGGGCCAGTACGATGCTGCTCTCAGCAAAGCTGCCACGGTCAAGCAGATGGGCGTGAAGACGAACGACAATCCCGATGACATCTACGCCGCCGTCAAAGCGGTGCAGGCGACTCGTGACGCCAAGACCAACCCAGCCGTTGCCGACGCCAAGCGAACCAAGGCTCTGCAACTGATGGCCAATGCCAAGGTCATGATGAAGACTGGCGACGTGATGGGCGCCCACAAGGCTGTCACCGAAGCCAAGGCGATGAACGTCGTCTACCAGCAGGGCGATGAACTGCCCGAATCGATGCTGGCTCAGCTTCAGGTCAAGGCTCGTGAACAGGTCGATACTTACGCCAAGGCAGCTGATACGCTCACCCAGCGTGGCCGTACCGGTGAAGCCCAGCAGTATCGCAACTATGTGATGAACCTGGCCATGACCTTCAATGTGCCTGCTCCTCAGATGGGCGGCACCGCTCCGAAAGAGTTGAAGGTGGATGTCGCCGTCACTGATGTCGCCACTCAGGGCAAGAAGCTCTGCATGGATATCGATCAGTGCATTCGTGAAGGGCAGCTCGTCCAGGCTCGCAAGCTGGCCAACGCCCTGTACGAAGGTCCCTACAACATGAAGCCTCAGGCTGGTCAGTTCCTGGCCCAGCTTGATGCCGCCGATATGAAGGCCACCATCAAGGTCTCTGAGCAATACTACGATCTGGTCGTGAAAGCGATGAATCGCAAAGAATATGATGTAGCAAGGCAGTACGCCGAGAAGATTGATCGCAAGGTTCTCGACGAGGCCAAGACCAAGCATCTGAACGAACTGATGAGCAGCCCTGTGTTCCAGACGGAGAAGAGTCTGATCCAGTCGGCTCAGAATACGGTTCCTCAGGATGGCAGCAAAGCTGGTCAAAGCCCGCTGCTCGACGAAGTCCGCAAGAAACAGGAAATCGAATCGCAACGGCTCAGCGAACTGCAGAAGCTCGCTCAGGCCAAGTCGATCAAGCTGGCTCAGGCAAACAACCTGGATGGTGCCATCGCCGAGCTGAAGAGTGCCCTGGAAACGGTCAAGAAGGCCGATTCCGATGTGCCCAAGGTCGCCGAGATGGCCCGTCAGTTGGAAGTCCGAATCAAGCGACTGGAACAGGCTAACGAAGAAGCGACCTTCGTTCGTGAGGCTAAGGAAAAGCTCGATGCCAAGTCTAACGCCAAGCTCCGCAAGGCAGCAGACGAAGAGAACCGCCGCAACAAGGTGGCCGCTCTGATGACCGAGTGCAAGAACCTCATGAAGGAAGGCAAGTACGCTGAAGCCGAGGCCCGTGCTGAGCGTGCTCACGCTATCGATCCCGATAACGTCGCCATCGATCTGGCCCGTCAACAAGCTCATACGATCAACAACTTGTCCAACGAAGATAAAGTGGACAAGAACAATCGTAGCTTGTTTGAAAACACCATGAATGATGTGGCAGCCAATCCATTGGTCAACGATTCGCGTCCTCTCAAGTACGGCGACGATTTCAGCAGGAACTCCGCCGAACGTATGCGGAAGCTGGCTGCCCAAATGGGTCGCGACAAGGGCAGCGAGAACCTGCCGAGCAACAGCCGCATGAACTCAAACGTCAGTGTCGACTTCCGCAACAAGCCGCTGACCGAAGTGGTGGACGAACTGCGGACGCTGAGCCAGACCAACATGCTCCTGGAGGCCTTCGCTCTGGAGTATGCCGGCGTCGATCCGAAGATGCCGATCTCCGTCACGCTCAATAATGTCACGCTGCGAACCGTGCTCGACCGGGTGCTCAGCCAGGCCCAGTTGACCTACTACGTCAAGGATGGCGTGATCAACATCACCACACGGGAAGCCCGCTCCAGCCACAAGGTGAAGCGCAGCTATGCCGTGCATGATCTGATCGTGCCTCGTGACGACATGGCCACGCTGCCCAACCTGAATCCCGCTACTGCCGTTCCTGTCTCCACGACAGGCGACACCAACAGCAACGGGTTCGGCGCCGGGGCAGGCCGTGAAGGCTACAACGGCACGCCTGACCTCAAGAACGGTCAGTGGCAGACTCGCCGCACCGGTCAAACCCTTGAGAAGCATCTGATGCATCTCATCACCAGCACCATTGAACCGGAAAGCTGGAAGGGCACCGCCGCCGGCGGCAACGGCACCATCGAATACTACCCCATGGGTATGACCCTCGTCATCTCCCAGTCGTCTGACATCCAGGAGCAGATCGAAGAGCTGATCAAACGGCTCCGCGAACTCCAGGAAGTCCAGATCACCGTCGAAGTCCGCATCCTCACGCTGACGGATGACTTCTTCGAACGCATGGGTGTCGACTTCAACGTGTTGCTGCCTAACACGAATACGAACTTCAGCCGTCAGGTGGCGAACGGCCAGTTCGCTCCCGCCGGGGAACTCAATTATCCTAACAAGGTCAATGCCATCGTCGGCCTCACGCCGAACGGCAACTTTACCAACAATCTGGGCATCCCCATCTCGAACGACAGCTACAACGCTTCTCGTTTGCCTACCGGGTTCGCCGGGTTCGGCCCTCCGGCGCCACCGGTGGTCTGGATATGGGTATCGCCTTCCTCAGCAGCATCCAGGTCTTCCTGGTGATGGAAGCGGTGCAGGGCGACGTTCGCAACAGCACGCTGAACGCCCCGAAGATCACGATGTTCAACGGCCAGGCCGCGTCGATCTCCTCCACCACGACGGAGTTCTTCGTGACTGCTGTGACGGCAACGCCTAACTTCTTCACGGGTATCCCGGTCTTCACGCCGGTCAACACGCCGATCCCTTCGGGAACGACATTGACGGTGCAGGCTGTGGTGACCAATGACAGGCGTTACGTGCAGTTGACGCTGCAGCCGGTCATCTCCTCGGTGACGGATCGTGCACGAGCCTTTACGGCAGTGGCAGGCATCACGGTGCAGCAGCCGGTGATCTCTACCATTACCCTGGCCACCACGGTCATGGTGCCCGATGGCGGAACGATCCTGGTGGGCGGCATCAAGACGATGAACGAACAGCGTCGTGAGTTTGGCCCGCCGATCCTCAGCAAGATTCCTTATGTCAACCGCTTGTTCCGTAATCAGTCGTACGGCAAGTCGGCTACTTCGCTGATGTTCATGGTAACCCCACGAATCATCATCAACGAAGAAGAGGAAGAGAAGCTCGGGAATACCTTCACCTACTAGTAGCTAGAAGCTAGTAGAGAAGAATGAACAACACCAACCGGCGACCTTGCGGTCGCCGGTTTTTTGGTAGACATCACGCTCCGCGTGATGAAGCGGCGACTTGATCCCATTTCAACGAAGTCACACCAGCGATAGCCCCGAAGGATTCGTTTACCATGATTTGGCACGTTTCCTCCGTCTCATCACGCGGAGCGTGATGTCTACCATCAAGCGCACTAGAATACCGCCAGCACCCACCGCTTCACACCCCGGACCTTCCCCATCATGCCCACCACCTTCGTTGTCCGTGTCACCAAAGATCATCTCACCTTTTGCTCCGGGCACTTCATCACCTACGAAGGCGGCCTGTGTGAAAGGCTGCATGGGCATAACTACAAGGTGGCGGTCGAGGTCAGCGGGCCGCTCGATGACAATCACTACGTCTTCGATTTCATTGCCCTCAAGCGACTCACCATGCAGATCAGCGATGAACTCGACCACCGCATGATGCTGCCCACCAAAAGCAAACTGATTAAAGTCGAAACCGTTGCCGACCAGGTCAACGTCAGCTTCGAGAAGAAGCGCTGGAGCTTTCCGCTGGATGATTGTGTGCTGCTGCCTATCGAGAACACCACCGCTGAACTGCTCGCAAAATACATCGCCGGGCGACTCCGAAAAAGCCTGCTGAGCGAATGCCAGTTCACCCCCACGACGCTGAGCGTCGAAGTGGAAGAAAGCCACGGGCAATCTGCGATCTATTCAGAATAATGTGAGCCGGGTCGCGTCAGCGCCCGGAGTGAGTTTGCATGATCTCCATCGTCCTCATCCAGCTCATCGTGATCATCGCCACAGCGAGACTGTGCGGCTGGATCTTTCGTCGGCTGAAGCAACCTGTCGTCGTCGGTGAAATCATCGGCGGACTGATCCTGGGGCCTTCCTTCTTCCAGCCTCTCGCCCCCGACCTCTGGGCCTACATCTTCCGCCCCGAAGTGCAGCCAGCCTTCACGGTGATCAAAGAACTGGGCCTGATGCTGTTGCTCTTCATCGTCGGCATGGAGTTTGATTTCAGCCATCTCAAGAAGCTAGGCCGGGCAGCGGGGATGATCTCGGTCGTCGGTATCGTGCTTCCTTTTGCCCTGGGTGCCAGCCTGGCTCCGTTCATTCATGATCGGCTCAACCTGCCCACTCCCACCTGGGGCCTGGCTCTTTACCTCGGCACCGCTCTTTCGATCACCGCGCTTCCCGTGCTCGGCCGCATCATGATGGAGTTGGGCATCACCAAAACCCGGCTTGGCACCGTGACCATCTCTGCTGCCGCTGTTGATGATGCCACCGCCTGGATTCTGCTGGCCAGCATCGTCGGGGCGGTACAGTCGAAGTTCGATCCGATGAAGACGTTGATGATGATTGGTTTCACTCTGGGGTTCGTCGCCCTGATGCTGCTGATCGTCAGGCCGATACTCTCCAAACTGCTTGACGCCTACTTCGCCAAGCATCGCAATCATCTCGATCCCTTGGGCCTGTCAATACTGCTCATCCTCATGCTCGGTTGCGGATTGATCACCCTCAAGATCGGCATCTTTGCTGAGTTCGGGGCGTTCATGCTGGGGGCGTGCCTGTCGGGGAACGCCAAACTGCATCACGCACTCGGCGATTCGTTCCGCAACTTCGTCGGGGCCTTCTTCCTGCCCATCTTCTTCACCTACACCGGACTCCACACCGATGTTGGCAGCCTGGGGTCGGCGGAACAATGGTTGATCTCGCTCCTGCTCATCACCGTCGCCATCGTCGGCAAATTCGTCGGCTGCGGCCTGACGGCTCGATGGAACGGCTTTAGTTGGAGAGAAGCAGGCTGCATAGGTGCCATGATGAACACCCGCGCCCTGATGGCCCTCATCGTGATCAATGTCGGCCTGGAGCAGGGTATCCTCGATAAGACCCTCTTTACGATGCTGGTGATGATGGCCCTGGTGACCACGCTGATGACCACGCCGCTCTTACGGCTGTTCTACCGGGGCACCGAGTTAGAGCAGCCGATTGATCAATCAGGGTTCTACAAGTGATAGGATCAAGTCTCGTACGGCGACCGTGCCACACTTCGTTGGTACTCCAACGAGGTGTGGATGCAGAGGACTTTGTCGTGTCCCCGTGAATACGACAAAGCGATGGATATCCACACCTCGACGGAGTACCGTCGAAGTGTGGCACAGATTCGGTACGAAACGTCATACTACGATTGATGGCGTGGTGCCATACAATATCCACTCACGCCATTTCCCCCCGGGACTTTCCTCATGTCGTTCTTCCTCCTCTGTAGCCTGTTTCTCTTCTCCGATCATGAAGCCCTCAAACAACCCGGCGTGCTGGTACGGGAGTATCTCTACGAAACCGCACCATTCCCCGAATGCCATGCTTCCACCATCGTCGAAACTCCTGCCGGTATGGTTGCAGCCTGGTTTGGCGGCACCGAAGAGAAGCACCGTGACGTCGGCATCTGGGTCGCCCGGCTGGTGAACGGGAAATGGACCGCCCCGGTCGAAGCGGCTAACGGCGTGATCAACACCACCAAGCGCTACCCCACCTGGAACCCGGTACTGCACCAGATCAAAGACGGCCCGCTGCTGCTCTTCTACAAAGTCGGTCCTACCCCCTCTACCTGGTGGGGCGAGGTTAAACGCTCCAAAGATAACGGCGTCACCTGGTCGGATGCGGAGAGGCTACCTGACGACATCATCGGGCCAATCAAGAACAAGGCCATCACCCTGAAAGACGGTACCATCCTCTCCCCGTGCAGCACCGAAGATAAGGGCTGGCGGCTCCACTTCGAGCGTAGCACCGATGGCGGAAGGACCTGGAAAAGCACCGGCCCTATCAATGAAGGCAAACTGCTGGGCGTCATTCAGCCCACGTTGCTGACTTATGCCGATGGCCGCATCCAGGCCCTGAACCGTAACCGAGGCAAGAACAAGATTTACGAGACCTGGTCGAGCGACGATGGCCGCACCTGGAGCAAACTGGAACCGACCATGCTGCCCAACAATAATTCGGGCCTCGATGGCGTGACCCTCAGTGATGGCAGACAGCTTCTGGTCTATAACCACACGACGACGGGCCGTTCTCCGCTCAACGTCGCTGTCTCCAAGGACGGCAAAGAGTGGGAAGCCGCAGCAGTGTTGGAGACCGAAAAAGGGGAGTTCTCCTACCCGGCCGTCGTGCAAGCCGCTGATGGCAAGGTGCACATCACCTACACCTGGAACCGGAAGAAGATCTGCCACGTCGTCCTCGACCCGACGAAGCTGGAACTGAAACCGATCAAGTAAATGCATGCATCATTCTTCTGGCTGCTGGCTTCTGACTCCTGGCTTCTTTACTCGATGACATCCCCTTGTCATTGCCGTTGTCTCACCTACTATCAAGGAATGGCACTCATGCCGGGTATCGATGCCCTGGCTACTCAACTCTTCGCCACCATGAGAGACATTGATGGGTAGCGCACGCAAGACGCCGGTCGTCACTGCATCTTCGGTCAGCCTGGAACGGGCGGCACGGCTCTATCGTCTGGTGGAATACCTGGGCGAAGGAGCGCGAACCCGTGCGCAGATTCTCACGAAACTCAAAATCGATATCCGCACCTTCTACCGCGATCTGGAACTGCTTCGTCTCTGCCACATTGAGGTGACACTCCTCAACCGCAAATACGCCCTGGTCGCTCCCGCCCATGAAGCGCTTCAAGCTGTGCCCTTTCCTGATCCCTGCCTGACGCTGGGCGAGGCTCAGCAATTAGCCAAAGGCCGCTCGAAGATACACCAGAAGCTGCGAGATTTGCTCAAGCAGATTGTGAAGGGTAAGTAAGTTACCATCGTCCATTGGTTTCATCATTTCTACTGAACCTCGATCCTGTTCTGTTGGTCGAGTAAGACAAGTTCCGTCACGCGCGAGGGAGCCCGGCTTGAACTGTGATCCATGGTAACTTCTCATGACCAGCCCTTTTGATGATGGCGAAATCTACGATGCAATTCTGGGCCAACTCGATTATGGCATCGATTTCTATGTGAAAGAGGCCCGGCAGGCGAACGGCTCGGTGCTCGACATCGCCTGTGGCACTGGGAGGATATTGTTACCCTGTTGGATCGCCGGCGTGCTTGTCGATGGCCTCGACTATTCTCAACCCATGTTGGATAGGCTCAAAGAGAAGGCTGAGGCAATGCACTTCGAGCCTAAGCTGTATCAGGCGGATATGGCCAACTTCTCGCTGCCCGATAAGTACGCCCTGATCATGATCACCTTCAATGCGTTCGGCCATAACCTGACGACCGAAGCCCAGATCAACTGTTTGAAGTGTTGCAAACGTCATCTGTTGCCAGGCGGTAAGCTGGTGTTCGACGCCTCGTTCCCCGGTCTGCAATGGATCGGCGCTCCGCAGCATACCCGTGTCCTGGAACTGACGACGACCCATCCCCGCACCGGCGAAACGCTACAGTGCTACGATACCCGCAGCTTCGACCGGGTGAAGCAGACACAACACTCGATCAATGAAATCGAAGCGTATGACACTAACGGCAAAATGCGAATCCTGCAGCGCAGCGAGTTCGATATCCGCTGGGTCTACAAGGACGAGATGGCCCTGCTACTCCGCGCCGCCGGCTTCCCGCGCTGGGAGATTCATGGCAACTTTGAAGGCAAGGAGTTGACCGACGAGAACGACGGGATGGTGGTGTTTGGGTTCAATGACGCCGCCTAAACCCGTATGTACCAGCCCTTCTTTTCCAGCGACGCACAGATCAGCCACGTCACACCCATGACGATGCACAGACCCAGCATCACACTCCAAAGTGGGCCATCCCTTGGCATGATCGCCGCGACCATATCGATGGTCATCCCATGCACGATGTAGGCGACGAGGGCGTTGCTGCCGAGCGTGCGAAAGATACCGATCTGTCTCGTCTGACCGAAGATGACATAGCACAGGGCCAGCACCATGATTGAAAACCCGGTGCCGAAGGTGAGGTACGAGACGCTGCCGGTGCGCTGGCTCATCATCCAGAGCGTGACGATTTCCTTCTTGTCGAGGTTGTGCCGCTGTTCATAGGTCGCGTTCGGATTGTTGGGATCATAGGGGGGCATGAAGGGCGGGGCCGCTAGTTCAATCAGAGAATTGCCTTTCGTGGGTGAGCGATCAGCATCAGATGGGTAGCGCAGGCACGACATTCCATAACCCAGTCCCATGATCAGCACTGCCGCGATCATCAGCTTCCCAAAGATGCCCTTCGCTCCACCAGGTTGGGTGAGGAAGTCTGAAACGAAACTGCCTGCCAGCACGGGTATCGACCAGGTGAGGAACCCGAGCGGGCCGCCGTCGATCACGGGCAAATCTAGGGCGAATCTCAGATAGAACTCGTTTGAGCACCAGACGTGCAGCGCCGCCGAGCCGAGCAGCCAAAGCAGGCGGATGGGCCAGCGTGTGCCGATCACTGGCAGCACCCACAGTGTCGTCACCGCAATGTGCGTCAGTGTCTGGAAGAAGTTGCGTGAGCAGGTCTGCCTCACCCAATACCAGATGCCTTCGTTGGTCAGTGTTTCCCAGTTGGCGTTGAGCTTATCGAACCCGTGCACGATGGCTGCAATCAACAATAAACCGAACACCCGCCGCACGATTCGCAGATGGGCCTTGCCATAACTCTCGGTCTGCAGTCGCTTCACCATCGTATACCGCAGGGCGAAGCCGACGGCGAAGAAGAACTGAGGCATGATCGTATCGGGGTAGCTACAGTAGGTGTTGTGATGATGAAGGATGGGATGAATCTGTTTGTGAAAGCCACCCAGGAAGTTGACGACGATCATGCCGAAGACGGTGTAGCCCCGGAACTGATCGAGGTAGTTCAAACGACCTGAGGGCTGGGTGCTCATGAGTAAACGATCTGCTTGATACCAAGCGATGGAGTGTTCTGGGAGGGCGAAGCTCCTGCTGAGCCGCGCCTTGCAATCGCTGACGGCTCGGCGGGAGCCTCGCCCTCCCGTTTAGAACCATGTTTTGTAAGCGGTGCTGATGGCCCCGACGAGGCCGATGACGATGACAATACCACGAACCACCTTGAGTGGCAACTTCTTAGCGATCCCTGCAAAACCATAACCTCCGATGACGGCACCGACCAGCATCACGCCGGCCATGGGCCAATCGATCCGCACCATCTCCGGATGAGTGAAGCTGTAGATGATGAAGATGATGATCGTCACCCCATTGATAATGGTGGCGGCAATGTTCTTGATGCCGTTCATGCGATGGATGTTGGTGAGGCCAAGGAAGGCAAGGATGGCCAACATGAGGATGCCCATGCCGGCGCCAAAGTAGCCACCGTAGATGCCGACAAGGAACTGGATGCCCGCCACCAGGGGCCAGCGCGCCGGGGTGAAGTGGGTTTCTCCTTTGTGGCCCATCATCTTGGCCACCAGCGATTGGCAGGCGAACAGAAGCGTTGCCACCAGGATGAGCCAGGGAACGATATCGTTGAAGATGCCTTTTTGGGTGTAAAGAAAGAGGAAGCTGCCCACGATGCCGCCGAGCAGACTGCTGAGGAAGAAGGGCCAGAAGAGGGCACTATTGTGCATTACTTCCTTGCGATAACCCCACGCTCCACCGAGCGACCCGGCCCACAGGCCAATGGTGCTGGTAGCGTTAGCCGTCTTGCCATCAAGGCCGAGGGCGATCAGCAGGGGAAACGTCAGGAGCGTGCCACCCCCGGCAATGGAGTTCATCGCCGCAGCGATGATAGCGGTCAGAAACCCCAGGGTAAGAGAAAACCAGTCGGTGGTCATGACGTTGATGATATGCAATCGCACGGCATTTAGCCCCCGGCTCTTCAAGCCGGGGGACGATCACGCGGAGACAGAATATTGTTTCAATTCAGAACACAAGGCAATGCATTGGTAGTGTGAGCATTTCCCCCGGCATTCTCACTTCGCCTATCGATGCTTCAGATCATAACTGAACGCCCCCAACAATTCGCCGTAGGCTCCGTCGTGGCAGGTCATGCATTTTTTGGCGTTGCGCAGCGCACCAAGCAGGCGAGTACTGCCCTGGTACTCACGGGCATAAAGGTCTTCACCACCACGGAGTTTCAACAGCGCTACTGCTTCAAAGGCATCCAGAGGCCTGGTCTTGAGTTCCTTCATCTTGTCCATCGCCGGAAGCGTGTCGGTCAGGTAAGCGACCGGCATCTCGTGAAGAAGCAAGCTGATGAGATCGAGACGGAGCAGGGTGTAGTGCTTGAACACCTCATGACGTTCGCCTGTATGGTAATCGTCTGGTCTTACGTAATCCCGTTGGCCATGCGGCAGAAACCCCGCTGCCTGCTTGTGATCTTTGACGTAGCCCAAGCTGTTCGTCGGCACAAACTGGGTAATGTTCATGAAGAGCATGGGGCGAAAGATCGTCGTCGATGGCCCGGTAAGTCCGTCCACTTCGCTGAGCGACAGTGCCATCGGAGTCATCGGTTTGAAAGGGCTGAGCGGTTGACTGGGGTCTCTGGCTTCGTAATCTCCTCGCCACAGGCGTGTATAGGCGGTGGGCATCCGCATCACACCGAACTGGGGGCTGCTGATGAATAAATAATAGACCGAACTGTGCAGCTGTGTCAGGGCTGCGGTACGGTTGCTGACATAGTACCTGGGGGATTCACGGTCTTTGTCGTAATGCTGATCAAGCCCTTCGACGAGCTGAGTTGATTGGAGGGACGCTTTCTCGATCTCAAGGTTAGCAGGTACCGGAAGCCGATCAGCGAGGGAGACGATGGGATATTCGGTACGCAGTCGTTCAATGCCCTGATAGGCCAGACCGCCGCAACCCCCGATAAACAGACAAACGCCCAGAACTGACATGCCTGTAAAGGATCGAGAAGAGAAGTGCAATCGCTTCCAGAAGAGCATCAGCAACCCGAGCAGGATGGCCAGCAGGAACGCCGAGTGTAACTGGGTCATGAGGATGATGCCCAGCATAGGCAGGAGAAAGCAACACCAGAAGGCGAAGCCAATGGGTCTTTTCTTTTGGTACATCGCCCAATTGCAAATGAGCAATTGCAGGACAGCTAGGATTAGCAGGGCGTAGAACATGACCCCATCGTAAACGGGGGTGAGGCTGGGAACAATGGGAAACGCAGAGGTGGGGGCTAAATAATGCCCAAAACCTCGCTCAGCTTCCGGGGTTACATTCCCCACATGCCTTTTGACAGCACCCCCCGGCGTAGCGTATAACTAATGGTGTAGCGCACACCTTATTCCCCACACACGGCACTACCATGCGACGAGCCTTCTTCGCCTTCACCCTGATTTCCAGCGGTCTCCTGGGCTACACCGCCGCCTTCGCCTGGGACGACACCAAGACAACCGACAAACCCGCCAAGGCAAAGACCGACAAAAAAGCCAAGGGCGATGACGACGCCAAGAAGGACGACGAGAAACCCAAGCCGAGCGAAAGCGGCCTCAACGACGCCCGCACCGTTGCCTACATCAACGAAGAAATCGAGAAGGCCTGGAAAGAGAACAAGATCCAGCCCTCCGGCTATGCCAACGACTACGAATGGATTCGCCGTATCTTCATCGACACTATCGGTCGCATCCCCTCCGCGCTGCCTACCAGCAGTTCCGCCAAGGAAGACCCGGTCGGCTACAAGGGCGAGTTGATCTACTTCATGGAACTGCCCACCGGCAAACGTCGCAGCGAAGTCATCAAGTACCTGCTCAACCACGAAGACTATGCCAAGAACTGGGCCAACCTCTGGACCACCTGGCTGATCACTCGCACCACCCAGCCGGGCATCGATCGTCAAAACCTCCATGCCTGGCTCGAACGCCAGCTCGGCGAGAACCGCCGCTACGACGACATCGTCACCGATCTCGTCACCGCCACCGCTACCGATAAGGATGGCAGCTCCAGCAAAGTCGATAAGACTGCCGCCCCTGCGAACTTCCTCCTCAGCCACTTCGGCGAAGCAGTGCCCAAAGAACGACAGATGCGGGATGGCCAGTTCGAGATGGTGCCCGCCACCTCACGGGTCACTCGGTTGTTCCTGGGCATTCAGACACAATGCACCCAGTGCCACGATCATCCGTTTATCGATGATCGCAAGCAAGGCCAGTTCTGGGGTGTGAACACCTTCCTCCGCCAGATGGAACGGCAGCCTGCCGTCATCAACGCACAGAATCGCATGCAGTCGCTACAGCACTACAAACTGAACGACAACATGACCGCCAACCAGGAAGCAGGCGTCTTCTACGAACAGCGGAACGGCCTGCTCAAACGCTCCGGGGCCGTCTGGCTCGATAAGAGCAAGCCGAGTCTTTCTAACAATGCACCTCGTCGTCGTGAACTAGCCCGCTTCATCACCCAGGATGAGTACTTCGCCAAGGCCTTCGTGAACCGCATGTGGGCCCACTATCTGGGGCGTGGCTTCACCAACCCGGTCGACGACTTCGGCGAACACAATCCTGTCAGCCATCCTGAACTCTTGAACCGCCTCGCTCAGGACTTCGTGACCAGCGGCTACGATACTCATCGGCTCATCCAGTGGATCGTTTCCAGCAAGGCGTATCAGCTCAGCAGCGTCGCCAACGCCACCAACATCAAGCCTGAGGCGGAACCCTACTTCGCCCGAATGATGCTCAAGAGCATGTCACCCGAAGAACTCGTCGATTCGATCTTCACCGCTACCAACTTCATCCAGATGAAGCACGCCAACAACCCCCAAGCCCGTCGGGACGAGATGGCCGAGTGGCTGCGAGACTTCACCGTCAACTTCGGCGACGATGAAGGCAACGAAGCGACCTTCAACGGCACCGTGGTCCAGGCGTTGCTTCTCATGAATGGCAAAAAGATGGGCGAAGCCGTCAATGCAAGCAGAGCCGTTAAATACGCTATGGATTCCAGCAAGCCGCTCGATGTGCTCTATCTCGGCGCTCTGAGCCGGCCCCCTTCGGACAAGGAACGGGAAGCCTTTAACGCCGCCATCAACCCCACCGGTGCCTATGCAACGGTCTACCTGAAGGATAAGGAGCGAAATAAGCTCTATCGAGACGTCCTTTGGGCACTCTTTAACAGTAATGAGTTCATTCTGAACCACTAAGTACCGATAGAGTCATCGAACCACCTAACACCCTCGACTTGAGGCGATGAACATTGACTAAATCCTTCAGGTGACTTACTATTGGAATACAAGAGTACATCAGTAAAAGGTTCCGCCTCGATGACAAAAGCCCATGGGGCTTTCCCGCAAGGGTAGTCGAGGCGGTCTTCTTTTTACATAGTGTTGATGTTCAAAGTCTGGTTGAAATGATCGATTTCACTTGTCACTGCGCTGCTGATCAAGTCATAACTTCTTAAGTCTGCATTCGACCATTTTCGGTAGATGGCCCAATTACAATAGTCCGCGATCTGTAGTCCCATGCAGGACATCGAGGGATGATGCAGCAATCGATACCGAATGGCCGCTGGCAATTCTCTGGAAAGCGTCTCTTTAATGCTTTTTTCGATGATCTTGCGTTTCTTCTGAACCGGGATCAAGTCAGTCATCACAATCAATTCGTTAAAGCTCTCTGCTGGAATTCGGGTAATCACATCGCACAACAAGCGTCCCAATATCCAAGGGTAAAAAGCGGTGTCAAGTTGTAGTTCCGGCAGCGTCTTGGACTTTTCAACAACGATGCTGTCAATTCTGTAGTTGTTCAGATGCCTGCCCACCACTTGAAATACACGGTTCCGGACGGCTTGTCTGTCTTCGGTAGCATGGAAATAATGCAAGTTCAGCCCTTCTTCCAACAAATCATATTTCAAGCTGATGAGTTCGTCGCTTCCAACAAACGGTCTAAAGGTTGTGACGCTGGTAAGGGTGAAGTACTTCGTTCCTGTCTGAGCAAAATCGAGATTGCCACCCTCATCCAGGAATAGATAGTAATGCTGCTTGCTCATAGCCCACACTTTTAGTCCCGAGAACTTTCAAAGGTAATCATTAACGAGATTCTGATAGCTACGATCAACCAGACTACACCAAGCTGGGCGAAATGTGCAGAGTAATTTACCTGTTACCCCATTTTCCTCTCTCCACACCTCAGACTTCGCCTACCGCACAGAATTGTGAATGCTATATTGCATGTAGGATATACCCTGAGGGTGGTAATACCATTCATGTCAACAACTACCCTCTCTCGCCAAGATCTCCTCCAACTCATTCGAGAGAGCGGCCTCGTCACCCACCGACAGTTGGATCAGGCTTTGCGCAACTGTACTAGCGACAACCCCAATACCATCCTCAGCCAGTTGATGCTGGCCGGCCTCATCACCGAGTACCAGGGCCGGGAACTCTACGCCGGGCGCAACAAAGGCTTCTTTATCGGCAAGTACAAAGTGCTTCGCCCCTTGGCGACCGGCGGCATGGGCGTCATCCTGCATTGTGAACACATTCACATGCAGCACCAGGTCGCCCTCAAGCTGCTGCCCAAGGAACTGAACGTCGAACAATCAGCGGTCACGCGGTTCTATCGGGAAGCGCGGGCCGTCGCCGCCGTCAAGCACCCCAATATCGTGCAGGCGTTCGATGTCGGCCAGGAAGGGCCCTGGCACTGCATCGTCATGGAATATGTCGATGGCATCAACCTGCACAAGCTCGTCACCAAGTTCGGCGTTCTCTCCGAAGTACGGGCAGCCCACTACATCGCCCAGTCGGCTCTCGGCCTGCAATGCATCATGACCTCGGGCCTGGTGCATCGTGATCTGAAGCCGGGCAACCTGCTGCTCAACCGGGAGAACAATATCAAGGTGCTCGACCTGGGCCTGGCCCGCTTCATGGACCAACGGGCCGACGATCTCACCCGCAACATGGACGATGAGCAGGTGCTGGGCACCGCCGACTTCATCTCGCCGGAACAGGCGCTCCACTCCCACGATGTCGATATCCGGGCGGACATCTACTCGTTGGGCATGACCTTCTACTTCCTGCTCAGTGGTCATCTACCTTTCAAAGCTACTACAGTGGCGGGCAAGCTGATGTCGCATCAGACCAAGATGCCCAAGGCACTACTCAGCCGGCGACCCGATGTCAGCCCTGCACTCGATGCGATCATCACGAAGATGATTCAAAAGAGACCTGGGGCGAGGTTTGCCACGCCGCAGGAGGTGGTGGAAGCGCTACGGCCCTGGACCGATGTGCCGCTACCCATGCCCGATGTCGAGTGGTTCGGTTCCAGCTCCGGTATGTTCCCCGCCTTGCCTTCGACCCCGGCTCAATCAACCAGGGAAGTCGCCTGCTCTCAAAACCGCCCTTGCGATGCCCATTTTGGAGCCGCCTACGGTTGTGCCTGGCGCACCGCCCACCGAACCGGTCGACGCCCTCGCCGGCCTCGAACAACAAGTCTCGATGTACTCGCTGGATCGATCCGGCAAATCGCCCGGCAGCCGAGCCAGCGTCTCGCCCCAAACGATGAAGCAGATCCTAATCGCCATGGCTGTCGCTCTGCCGATTCTCACCTGTTTGATATTGGCGTACTGGTTCTTGATGAACCATCTGTGACGGACTGACGTTTACTACTCCGCTGACTTCGATTGTAGCTTCGTGATGGGCTTGTCGTCTTTATCTGTGAAGCGGACGCAGAACGTCCAGTCGGCTTTGACGTTGACCACTTTGACGACCATCACGTTGATGCCCTTCTTCAGTGTCACTTCGGTGATATCCTGATCCTTCTCAGCGGGGCGTTCATCGTTGTATTTGAAGACCTCCTTGCCGTTGAGGAAGACTTTGCAATGGTCGTCGCTGCCGGTCTTCATCTTGATGCCGGCCAGTTCTTCGGGGGAGACGATGAAGGTGACCGCATAGCCGACGCTGTCTTCGGTCTCCTTGCCGAGGAAGTCGTTGAAATCAAGGTTGTGATCCTTGGCGGTGTATTCTTTCCAGGTGTGCTCGGTATCACCAACTTTCACCTTATCGAGTGCCTTGGGTTTGAGGCTGCCTTCGTTCTTGAGGTATTCCTTCGCCAGGCCATCCTCGCCGCTCACATCGGCCAGGGGGATCGGTGCCAGGACGATCCAGCGTTGCAGGAAGCCTTCACCATCGAGGCCCGATTTATCATCTGCCAGAACAGCCGTGGCGGTGAGTATCGTCAGCAGTAGGCCGAGAATCCAGAAGGTGGCACGCATCGTCGATGCTCCTTGAGAGGGGTGGGCTGCATCGTAGCGTAACCCAATGAGGGCGCAGGTCAAGCAAGTTCATTGAAACTTAACTCGCCACCAGCTCCGCTTCCTCCTTCATGCGTCGCTGCTCCGCCAACTGCTCTTCTACCAATGGCCAGAGTTGGTCGAGTTCATCCTTGAAGAGGTTGCCGATCAGCACATCGGTGATGAGGCCCTTCTTGTCGGGGTTCTTGCGCACCATGGCACCGAAGTTGAGGCCATCGTAGAAGGCGACGACTAGCCGTCGCATGCGATCCATGCCCCGGAAGAACTCGGCTTCCCATTCCCGCAGCTTCTTCTCGCTGAGATCGTTCGCCTTGAGTGCCTGCCCAATCGTCTTGGCAGCCATGCTCGCTGAGGTGAGGGCGAGCAGCACGCCGGAGGAGTAGAGCGGATCGAGGAAGCCGAGGGCATCGCCGACAAGGACCCAGCCTTCTCCGGCTGCTTGGGTGGCCCGGTAGGAGTATTCTTTCTGAGCGCGGAAGATGTCGCAGCGTGTCGCTCCTTTCAGCCGGGGCTGCAGTCCGGGGCAGAGATCGACTTCTTCGTGGTAAAGAGCTTCCATATCCTTGGTGCGATTTTTGAAGAGATAATCGTACCCCGCCACCACGCCGACACTGACGATGTCATCATGCAGCGGGATGTACCAGAACCAGCCCTTCTTGCCCTTGGTTTGAATGACGATGGTCGGGCCGGCATCTCGGCCGGAGTCACGGTAAGCGCTCTTCCAGTAGGTCCAGACTGCGCCCTTCTTCAGAACCGGATCCCATTCACGGAGGCCCAGGCGATCGATCAGCATGGACGACTGCCCGCTGGCATCAATGACGATTTTTGCTTTCACCACTCGTTCGGGTTCGTTCTCAGTCTTCACCCGGATACCCACTGCCTTCTTGCCCTCGAAGAGCACTTCGAGCACACGGGCTCCCTCGTGAACGGTGACGCCCTTGGCCTTGGCATTATTGAGCAGCAGATGATCAAACTCGCTGCGGCGTACCTGCCAGGTCTGCGATCGTTCATGTGGATCGTAGTCGCCAAAGTAGAAAGGTTCCGAGAGTTTGCCATTCTGCGAGACGAACTGCACGCTGTGCTTCTTGGTGAAGTGGCTCTTCTGCATCGTGTCGAGCAGGCCGATCTCCTTGATGACGTGGAAGGTGAAGGGAATCAGCGATTCGCCGATGTGGAAGCGAGGGAAGTGCTCCCGTTCAAAGAGTTCGACGGTGTAGCCCTGCATGGCCAGCAGCGTAGCGACCGAAGAGCCGGCCGGACCGCCGCCGATGACGATGATGTAGGGGGAGGTGGTGTTCATGGGAGGTTCCTGTTTAATTGATCCCGTTCAAGTTAAATCGAATGAGAATGGTGGCAGGGGTCAGAGGTACTCCTCTGCCCCCTGCGGACTGTGCAATCGCTCAGTCCAGCAAGCAGGGGGCATTTGAGTACAAATGACCCCTGCCACAATCCTCGCAAAAGACTGGTTACAGCTTCCACGGGCTGCCCTCTGTTTCATGGGGCAATCGCACCGCATGCAGCAGTTTCAGCAGCGTCTTCAAGTCAGCCCCGCTGAGATGCCCCAATTGCTTTTCGTGAGCAGCCTGGAGCGGTTCGCTGATTTCATGGAGCAGTGCCAGCCCCGCCGTCGTGATGTTGATCATCACCGACCGCCGATCAGTCTTTCGTTTGCTGCGGCTGATCAGTTTCCGCAATTCGAGCTTATCGAGCATGCGTGTGATATCGGGGGCACGGGAGACCAGCCGACTCATCAACGTCAGCGTCGCCATCGGCTCCGGGTGGTCCGCTTTCAGGAGCCTGAGCACGTTGTACTGCTGGGGTGTCAGTTCCCAGTGACCGAATAGTTCATCCTCAATGGCCCGCAGTCGATCATACGTTCGCCAGAGAGCGAGGTACGCTTCCTGTTCGATCGAATCGAAATGGCGGGCCGGTTGATGGGAGATGAGCCTGTTCTTCATATCGGCAGTATAGCCGTCGGGACAATAGTTGTCCAGACAAGTATCAGGACAAAAAGAAAGCCCGGCAGCGTGCCGGGCTTCGCAGTCGCTGAGGATTATTTCTTCTTTAGGGTGACGGCATGCAGGTAGAAATTGCGGTCGTACTCGTTTTCCTTGTAAACATCGTTGGTGTAGGTAATGGTCACCTTTCCCTCGCCTTCCTTGAACTTGGCTGTGAAGGTGTAGTCCTTGGGGTCTTCCGTGGTGAGGGTGAAGTCTTTGGCTATCTCTTTGCCATCGACGGAGATATTGATTTTGGCATTCTCCTTGAGAGCTGCCTGGCAGGAGGCGTTGATCGTGATGGTATATTCTCCGGCGCTGGGTACCTTGGCAGCCAGCTCTACTGAGCCATTGACGTAGAAGAACGCTTTTTCGTCGTTGTCGTTGTACCCGATCAGATCTTTGGTGCCCTCAAATTCAGCTTTGAACTTGCCCGCTTTGATATCGAGCTTGATGGCATCATCGACAGTAGGCATGGCGATCAATGTGGCGAAGACGAAGAGTATAGACATGGGTGGCTCCGGTAAATGAGGTGGAACGGCATGGGACTATCTTATGCGGTTCTACACGACCGTCTGGAGTGCCGCGCAGGATGAACTCGACTTGAGTAGTGCTAGGGGGTACTGATCTTCTTGATCGATGCCTTGATATCGCGCTGGATGAGTTCGTTCTGCTCCTGCTTGAGGAGGGCCTCGAGGTCGGGCATGGCCTCATGGGCGGGTGGGCCCAGGATGCCGAGTGCTTTCACGCAACCCCAGCGGGTAATGTTAGGGTTCGTCAGGCCTTTGCGAAGGGCGGGAATGATGGTTGGACCGAACTTGGCCAGACGTTGGGCATAGCTTTCCACCCGGGCTTCGTCGGCAGACGTTACGACATCCCCGGTGACATCCATGAGCTTGCTTAACTCATCGACAGCCCCGGTAGTGGCAAAGCCGAGTTGGACAATCGTATTGATGGCGGCGTTGCTGGTGGCGTCATCCTTGCTTTTGACCATGTCCAACAAGCTGGTCAGCATGCGTTGAGTGTTGTTCTTTTCCTTTTGAGCCAGCTGGGTTTGTTCATCGGCCCGCTTCTTTTCTTCCTCGACCTGTTTCTCACGAGCCTGTTTCTGAGTGCTTTCGTGGGCAACCCATTGGGCCACGCTGTTGGCTACCACGGCACCAATGAGAATCAGCACGACGATCCCTGCCGCCATGCCTGCCACCGCCGGATGCCTTCGGCACCAGCGCCACATCTTTTCCACACGGCCTACCGGATGAGCGAGGATCGGCTCGTGGTTCATGAACCGTTGTAGATCATTCGCCAACGCCGCCGCGGAAGCGTATCGTTTGTCTGGCTCTTTCTGCAAGCACTTCAGGCAGATTGTCTCCAAGTCTCGCGGAGTCTTCGGCTGATACTTGCGAATACTGACGGGCTCCGCGTTCACCACTTGCAGCACGGTATCGAGCGGCGTGGACGCTTTGAAAGGCGGACGACCCGTGAGGCATTCATACAGGATAGCGCCGAGGGCATACACATCGGCACAGGGGCCGATGGTTTTCTTGCAGTCTGCCTGTTCGGGAGCCATGTAGCTGGGAGTACCGAGGATGACTCCTGTGGCAGTCATGTCGCTGCCTTCTTTCTTCACCAGTCCGAAGTCGGTGATCTTGGGAGTACAAGTGCTCAGTGCTAAGTGCTCAGTACTCAATCCCTGATGTGTCTTTTGAGAACTGAGCACGGAGCACTCAGCACTAAGAAGGATGTTGGCCGGCTTCAGATCACGGTGGATGATTCCCTGCTCGTGGGCGGAGTGGACGGCCAGGGCTAGCTTCTCGACGAGCTCTGCCGATTCACGGGCGGTTTGCGGGACACCGGCCAGTTTCTTTTCCAGGCTGCCACCGCTGACGTATTCAAGTGCGAAATAGGGATTCCCTTCGTGGGTGCCGAACTCATACACCTGGACGATGCCCGGGTGTTGCAGCTTCGCGATCGCTTCCGCCTCGGCGAGAAACCGCTGCTTCGTGGCGGAATCGCTATGGTCAGCGTTCAAGATCATCTTGAGGGCGACGAGACGATTGAGTTTCAGCTGGCGGGCGAGGTAGACGATGCCCATACCGCCCCGGCCCAGTTCGCCTTCAAGCTCGAAGCCGTCTACCTGGGGCAGAGTACTCGACTGCTCTGTGGCATGTGGGGAAGGCTGCTGTTGCCCTACATGCTGGGCTGTGACCGAATTGCCCGAGAGCGTTGCCACCTCGTGAACGCCATCACTACTGGATGGTTTCACTGGCGGCAGGGTTGGCAGTTCATCGGGGTGCATCGATATTCATTCTGAAGTGACGGCTGTAGTATGTTGTTCGTTTAGTGTAGGGCAAGATTCGTGCGGGATGAAGGGGAAAAGGGTTGTGTGAGTTGTACTCTTGGGGATATGGGAGTGTTTCAGGGAGTAGAATGAACCGTAACACTCGACAATCTCTATCGATTTCTGTTACCATACCGATATGCCCCCACTCACCCGTCGCGACTGGCTTCTTCGTGCCGCCAATGGTTTCGGGGCGCTTCGCGCCGGCTGATCTGCTCCATTCCCATGCCAGCGCTGAACTCCATCACCCCGCCAAGGCCGATCACGTCATCTTCCTCTATATGGATGGCGGCCCGTCGCAGATGGATACGTTTGACCCCAAGCCTCGCCTGGCGAAGGAGCATGGTCAACCGATCAAGACCAAAGTCGCCCCGACGCAGTTCAACGATGTCGGCAAGGTGCTCCAATCGCCCGTCGTTCAAGCAGTATGGCCAGAGTGGTGCCCCAGTCAGTGAACTCTTCCCCCACGTCGCCCAGCATGTCGATGATCTCTGCATCATCCGCTCGATGACCTCGAACTTCTCCGAACACACCAACGCTAACTACTTCTTCCACACCGGACATGGGCAACAAGGCCGGCCGAGTATGGGAGCGTGGTTCAGTTATGGGCTGGGCAACCTCAGCAAGAACCTGCCGAGCTTCGTCGTGCTCAATAGCGGCCTCATTCCTCCGGGCGGCATCGATAACTTTGGCAACGGGTTCCTCTCTGCCTCGCATCAGGGATCGATCTTCTACCCTGGCCCGGTGCCGCTCGCCAATCTACAGCGTAGCGAACCGACGCTGGAACAACAGAAAGCCAAGCTTGATCTAGTGACCAAGCTTGACCGAGGCGTTCTTGGCAGACTCGGCCCTAACGATGCCTTCGAAGCTGCCATCGCCAATCACGAGTTGGCGTTTCGGATGCAGTCGGCCGTGCCGGAAGTACTCGATCTCAAGGGCGAGAGCGAAGCGACGAAGAAGCTCTACGGGCTGGATGCCGAGTATCCCCAGACGCAGGCCTTCGGCCGCTCCTGTCTCCTGGCCCGTCGACTGGTAGAGAAAGGTGTTCGTTTCATCGAGCTGACCTGCCCGGCCAACAAGCATGACCGCTGGGATCAACACGCCAACCTCAAGGCGGGTCATGAAGACAATGCCCGGGCGGTGGATCAACCGATCGCGGGTCTACTGGCAGATTTGAAGAGCCGAGGATTACTGAAGCGTACCCTCGTCCTGTGGGCCGGCGAGTTTGGCCGCACCCCGATGGCCCAGGGTAGCAACGGTCGCGACCACAACCCCTTCGGGTTCACCATCTGGATGGCGGGCGGCGGCGTTAAGCCCGGTATCATTTACGGGGCTACCGATGAGTATGGCTACCACGCTATCGAGAACAAAGTCGAGATTTATGATCTGCATGCGACCATGCTGCATTTGTTAGGCATTGATCACAAGAAGCTTACGGTTCGTTTCGGCGGTAGAGATATGCGGTTGACTGATGTGCATGGGGAACTGCTGACCGGTATTCTATAACGCTGTGCCACACTCCGGCTGTACTCAGTCGGGGTGTGGTTTCGAGGCTCTGAACCCCCGTTTTCCTGATCATGGAAACAACGTCTTGTGCCATGCACCCACACCCCGACGGGAGTACCCGCCGGAGTGTGGCACATTTCCTGCGTATTTCTCACGACCCATGTTCGTCCACGTCACAATGCATTCGATGCAGCATCCGATGCACAAACGGAGCCAGCAGCACCCCGGAAGCAAGGATGAGCAGCAACCCACTATAGAGGGCATAGAGTCCGGCGAAGAGCTTGCCTCCCCACGATTTGACCGGCTCCATCGGCCCCATGCCCGACAGGATCATCGACGCGCTGGCAAAGGCATCGATCCATTCCTGCTTTTCCAGGATGTGATACCCCAACATGCCGGCGAAGAGGGACAGCCCGATCATGGCTGAGGCGATGACGAAGTTTCTGAGAACTCTACGGGCGAAAGCCGGCCGATTCAGCACAGGCTGACTGACTTTTTCAAACCGGCGATGTCGCTTGCTCATGGGGCACCTGATCTGGGGTATCAACGACGATTCACTAAGGTGTTGTATCGCTCTTGAGCCAGGCTCAACGGTGAAACGGAACTCATCATTGCCTGCCAGTAAAGACTTTGTTCCCCAGTCGTGAGAATTCTCTCCCCAGAAGGTAATCACCGTCGTCGCCCTTGGCATGGCCCGCACAGAGGGAATTGATGGAGTCAACGGATGAGAGAGAACGGTTAGACCAACCGGCCTTTGAGTGTCAGACTAGCGTGGAAGTTGTGGCAAACTGTGTGGTGTAGAGAAGCAGTCAGGACGATAAACTTTGGCACGACGCGGCCATCGCAAAGTGGCATGCCCTGTGAAGGAAACTAACCCCCGTCTGGCTTACTGCAACAAGAGGTTCACCCGTATGACGCCAGGCTTTGATTGGTTCCGTGGGTCGGATTTCCTTCCGTCGCATTCCCGCTTTGAGGTGTATACTTCCTGGACTGAGCAACCCTCGATACACATCATTGAAACCACACCTATGTTTACCACGCCGCGAAATGCAGCTGTGCCCCGACTGCGATGGGACCTGGTGGTCCGCATCCGTCGGGAGATTGAAGCAGGCACCTATGAGACCCCCGAGAAGTGGGAGCTAGCCCTGTCCCGCCTCCAGGAGGATCTGGAGCAGGAGAGTTACACCAACGATGAGCAACCAGCGTAAGGGGTCGGACATCCAGCACAGCTTACCGAGCCGGAGCAACCGTTACAGGTTGCTCCGGCTTTGGTGTTTCCTATGCCTATCTTGTGGTGTCTCTATTCAGGCATAACTCCTGATGCTGAGGTGGTGAACCATGAGAAACACAAGGCTCCGAACCAAGTTGGATAGTGACGGCGTCTTGCGACTCGATTTGTCCCTGGGAGAAGAGGCAGCAAATCGAGAAGTGGATGTTACTATTGAGCTGCTGCCACCTGCCATGACGCAAGAAGAATGGAAGGCTTGGGTGGAGAAGATGGCGGGTACTTGGGAAGGGGAGTTTGAAGTAGATGGTGATAATGCACGGATACACCCTGTGTGATATTCAATTCGAACTATCAGGAAAGCCGGGGAATGTATAGAATACTACAACTTCGAGTCACTTCAGCAGCATGCAGAAAACATGGAGCACCAATCACCCTGACTGCAAACCCAGTGAAATCTCTGTATCAACGTCTAAGCAAGGTAGGCCTTACCCGCTCCTATGTCAAAGACACGGCATTGCCATCATGGTGGGAAGATTCTCTAGCGGAGAACCCCGCAGGGTTTGCTCAATGCCTGGTTCTGCTAAGCCGACATTTGGGACTAGACCTGAATACTCTTCAGGACACAGCCAACCTTCCACGGTTGAAAGATTTCGGCATCTGTAAATACAAGAAGAGAGCAGACACAACAGAAGACGAATTGCTTCTCAGTCGTGTGATCGCAACACGGGCAGCACAATTAGCTGCTGCAGCAATTGACAAGCCTTGCATTAAAGTGCCGGAATCTGCCAGCGATCTTAGACAACAAATCCTGGATCGAGCACCCTATGTCAGTTTTGATGAGTTGCTTAATTCTTGTTGGGACATGGGTATTCCTGTCCTCCACATCAATCATTTTCCGAGAGGAGCAAAGAGACCTGACGGCTTCACTCTTCGTGTTGGAAGCCGTCCAGTAATTGTCCTCTGCAAGAACATTCGTCAGCCAGCATGGTTACTATTCATACTGGCCCATGAACTAGGGCATATCGCTCATGGACATATACCTGAAAATAGTGCATTGATCGACGAGAAGATGCATGACAACTTAAGAGACCAGGAAGAAATTGAAGCTGACACTTATGCTTTGGAATTACTAACTGGAAACGGCGAGGCTCGTGTTGCAACGTCGGGCCGCTGGCCCAACATGCAAGAGCTCGCTCTTCGCGCTCAAGAGATGGGCAAACGTAATCATGTTGACCCAGGCCACATTGTGCTTAATTATGCACATACCATGGGTGAAGGTTCCTTTTTCGCCGTAGCTAATGGCGCTTTGAAACTGCTATATCCAAACGCTGATGCTATTACCATGATTCGTGAAAAGCTGGCAGCGAATCTGGACTGGGAGAGGCTTCCCGAAGATAGTAGCAATTTCTTGATGCGTATGACCGACCAGGAGCCCGATGAGTGATCCTGCTCTCGGATAATGACATTTTGAAAAAGCTGGCATGCTTCGACTTGTTTGAAGAGTTCCTGAGTGCCTTTCGATGTAGTACAGCTGAAATATTCATTCTCAATACAGCCCGCTTTGTTCTGACATCGAAGAAGATGCAAAAGCGTTTCGATACGGATAGCTTTGCCAGACTAACGGATTTTCTGGGGCAAGTTCAAATCATCACTCAAGCTCCTGACCCGATTGATCTGGCAGAATTGACGGAAGAACCAACTATCGACGCCGGTGAAGCTGTTCTATTCTCCATTGCCACGGACATGGAAAATGCAATACTTGCTACAGGTGATAAACGGAGTCTTATTGGTTTGGTTGAAGCCTCAGTCGACGAGAACCCTGCAATCCAGAGAATTGTTGAACAACTGTCTGGGAAGGTCATTTCTTTTGAACTCATCATAGAGCGAATCATTGATGTTCATGGTTTTGAAACCGTTCGGAATAAGCTCGTCAAAGGATGTGACCACGATAAGACCATCGCTCTAGTTCTTGGGTCTGCACTCGATGCGAATGAAGAAAAGTTCAGGGAAGGTCTGGTCAGCTACATCAATGATCTGCGGAAGAATACCTCAACGCTCCTTCGAATTGATTAACTAAATGGATCGTTGTCCCTCCCTTGCCAACCCCACCCCCCTCCCTACAAAGTGTTTTCCAGGTGCCCGTCGCTTCGGTGGCGGGAGAATAGGGAAGCCGGTGTGAATCCGGCACGGGGCCGCCGCTGTATGCAGCTACGCTCCCCAGCATTAACCACTGTTCACCTCGTGAATGGGAAGGTCGCTGGGGAAACGCTGCGAGTCAGAAGACCTGCCTGGTACATCCATACTTCGGTGCTTCGGTCTCAAGCTGCCGGGTGAGTGTGACTTGGCCGTCCTCTCTCTCGCTTGCCTGTTGTTCAGGCAAGTTCCACCAGCTACCTGCCGATGCACTTCCTACGCACCCGGACCCGGTGCGCTGGGGGAACCATGCACGTCTACCGTCCGCCTCCTCGTCAGGCGTTCAGCCTGATCGAACTCCTCGTCGTCATTGCCATCATCGTTCTGCTGATGGCCCTGCTCCTGCCCGCCATCCAAAAGGTTCGGGCCAGCGTCGATTCGATGCGCTGCAAGAACAACCTCCGCCAGATCGGCATCGCCTGCCACAACTACCACAACGATTATGGCAGACTGCCTCCCGGCGGCATCGAATGGCGGCCTTTCGGCAACACCACCAAACGTCAACTCGCCTGGAGCGCGTTCATCCTGCCCTACATTGAGCAGGACAATCTCTCCAAGCAACTCGATTTCAGCAAGCCGTTCGACGACCCTGCCAACGCCGTCGCCGCCGCCCAGGTGGTGAAGATCTACTTGTGCCCCACATCACGGCGACAGAGCGACACCAGCGAAGGCCGAGGTTCCTGCGACTACGGCGGCATCTACGGCGAACGGATCATGAGTCCGAACAACCCGCCCAAGGGTGTGATGCTCTATGACCGTGCCTTTCGCCTGACGGAGATTCGTGATGGCACCACGAACACTCTGATGATCTCCGAGGATCATGGCTTCCCCGATATGCAGTGGATCAATGGCCGCAACATCTTCGACCAGGCGTTCGCCATCAACCAGGCCCCGTCGTTTGAGAACGACATCCGCAGCGACCATCCGCAGGGCGCCAACGGGCTGTTCTGCGATGGCTCAGCCCGGTTCCTGCCGCAGAGCATGTCACTGCCCGTCCTAGCGGCCATCTGTACCCGCAACGGCGGGGAAGTCATTTCGGATGATTAGAGTTGCCATCACGCTCCGCGTGATGGTCTGCCGTTCTGAATCAAACCACTATACCCATTGTCTATTTCCATCACAACCATCACGTGGAGCGTGATGTCTACCATCCCGGAGCACAACCATGAAATATGCACTCACGCTCGCAGCCTTCACCTTCGTCACCGCTAACCTTTTCGCTCAGGGCACGAAGACGATCGACTTCGAAGACAAGTCGCTTCCCCCCAACTCGTTCTACAACGGCTCCGATAATGCCGGCGGATTCACCACGCGGGGAGCCTTCTTCAACAACTCCTACGGCGGCGGCTTCTGGAGCGGCTGGTCCTACTCCAACACCAGCGACACCACGACGCCGGGCTTTGGCAATCAGTATTCCGCCATCACCGGAGCTGGCGTGGGAGGCAGCGGCATCTATGGCGTCGCTTTCAACTTCGCCTCTGGAGCGTCTTACATCAACCTGCCTAATGGCAACCAGCCCCTTTCCGTCAGCATCACCAATACCACGTACGCCGCCCTCAGCATGCAGACCGGGGATGCCTTCGCCAAGAAGTTCGGCGGCGCTTCGGGAATGATCCCGACTTTTTCCTACTTACCATCGAGGGCCGAAGTGGCCTCAATGGCAGCGGCACCGTTATCGGAACAGTACCCTTTTATCTGGCCGACTATCGCATTGCCAACAATGCTCTCGATTACATTGTCAACACCTGGACGACCGTAGACCTAAACGCTTTACCTGCGGGCACTCAGTCATTGACCTTTGATCTTACTTCCAGTGATAACGGCCCCTTTGGCATGAATACACCGAGTTATTTCGCCCTCGATTCGCTGGTGGTTGCCGTACCGGAACCAGCTGCTTTGGGACTCTTAGGGGGAGTGGGCATGGTCGGCACCATAGCCTGGTGGCTGCGTCGTCGAAAACTTCGTTGCCACGCATAGATTTCCCAGTCATCCCACGTTGACTGATCTTTTCCTTCTGTTAGGCTGGAATAGAAGACGATGGATATACGGATCGATCACTCAGGAGTTGCCTGTGTCAGCTATGCCCCGAAACGCCTTTGCATCTGTACTGGCTTGGCTGGTGGTGGCATCAGTATCTGCCCCGCTTTGGGCAGGAGACATCCGTCATGATCGATTCGATTCCTCCTATACATCCTTGGCGCTTCAGCCTCAGTTCAATGGCGTGGGTCGAGTTGATTTTTTTGAGCCATGTGCCTGTACGCTGGTGGGACCGAACTGGGTGCTGACAGCAGGACATCTCTCGGGGGTCACGCTGGTCAAGTTCGGCACGGGTGGAGCAGGCGATAAGGTCTACAACGTCCTCCAGGATATCCCGGCTCCGGGCTGGAACGGCGACGTCCTTCACGGCAATGATATGCGACTCCTGAAAATCAGCGGCAATCCCATTGATGACGGCAAAGCCACCGTCATTTTCCCGCTCTATCGCGGCCCTGTGCTTGACCAGGTAGTTACCAACGTGGGATACGGGAACACCGGCGATGGTGTGACCGGCTTTTCGCAAAACACCTTCGGTACCCGCCGGGCAGGCAACATGATGATCCGCAGTTACCTCACCCCCGATCCTCCTGCTTTTAACAGCACCACCCTGACACGAACCACGCCCACCAACATGATGCTGACCGATTTCATCAGTCCGATTTCGGGGCAAAATGTATCCACCATTCTTTCGATCATCAACAACTCCACCACCTTCGCCACGCCCCAGGATCTGGAATACATGCTCGCTCCGCTGGACAGCGGTAGTCCAGCTCTGATCAACGACAACGGTGTTTGGAAAGTCGCCGGCGTTGGCAGCTTCATTCTTACCCAAAATCCCGATGGACAACCCCAGGGCATCTATGGAGACGTTTCGGGATTCTCTATCCTGGACGATGCCAACTATACCTGGGCCTACAACATTGCCGTCCCGGAACCAGGTTCCATCGCGCTGCTCTCCCTGATCGTGTGTGGCGGAGCCGGTTATGGTTGGCATCGCTACCGCCGACAGCGGCGTGATCAGAATGCGTTGGTTCCGGAGTAAGAGATTCTCGGCAGAGCGAAACTCCAGCCGGGCTATTTGCGACCACTCATCGCAAAAATCTCGATATCTTCGCCCTTTCAAGCAATAAGATAGACTCTCCAGAGAATAGTCTGGTAGGTACCCTTTTCCCTTTGGAGATTCTGTTATGGCACAACCCATGCCCCCGCCGCCACCCCCGAAGAAGGGGATGAGCTTACTACCGCTGATCCTCGTCCTGGTGATCGCTATCGCCGGTCTGGCCTGGTACAAGGGCTGGTTCACGGTCGATAAGGATCCCGAAACGGGCAAGACCAAGGTCAATCTGCATGCTGATGCGTTCAAGAAGGATAAAGATGCGTTCTTGAAGTCAGCCGGCGAAGCCTATGACAAAGGCAAGGATAAGCTGGCAAGCATGATGGGTAAAGCCAAGGATGCCAAGCCAGAAGACAAGGCTAATATCGATAAGGAAATCGATGCTCTTAAGAAGCAACTGGCCGGGCTGGAAGAAGCCAAGAAGAAGGCAGAGGCTGCCACCGACGACGAAGTCCTTAAGGGTCTGAACGATTCGGTCAAGAAGCTGCTCGATCCGAAGTAGTCAACAGCATTGAACAATAATCAAGCCCCCGGACACAGTGTCCGAGGGCTTCTTCGTTTATGGAATGAGAATGTTGCTTAGTCCTTCTTCTTCTTCCTCAGCTCAAAGATCATGTTCATGGACCCTTCCTTGGTTTCGAACTTGGTGGGCCGTTCCTTGTCGCCATGAATAGCGGCACAGATGCGGACCTTGTCGCCGTCGATTTCGTAGATGGCCAATTGCTTGGCGCCTTTGGTTTCGCCCTCGCTGCTGACGGTGATATCCATTTGCTTGGGATTCTTGGAAGGATCAAGGTCCTGCGTGCCGGCTTCCACGATTTTGTCGCCCAGCTTCTGTTCGTACTTCTTGCCTTTGAAGGTGAAGGTCATTTCCTTGAACTCTTCATCGGGAATCTTCTGACCGCGCGCTTCCATGGCGGTAACGATCCAGGTGCCTTCAAACTTCTTGTCTTCTTCAGCTGCCTTGTCATCCAATGCCCAGGCTTGAACTCCCACGGTTGCCAACAAAGCCCAGACGAATAGCCACGAACGCTTCATTACCCAGTCCTCCTCGATGTGACGATAGATATGACTTGAGACGAACCGGATGATTCGAGATCATCCTTGGTAGAGTCTAAACTCGACCACTGTGAAGGTAAAGGAATTTGGCCCTCATGTACATTGCTCTTGTCTGTTTTCATCAATTTCTAGTAATCTAGTCGCTTTCCCCTTCGCATGAGTTATGGCATGGATGCCCGACCGACTGCGCTCATCACCGGTATTGCCGGCCAGGATGGCTCTTACCTCGCTGAACTCCTGTTACGGCTGGGGTACATCGTCCATGGACTGGTGCGGTGCTCCGACGACGAATATCCGCCCCGGCTGCAGCATCTCGAAGGCAGGCTCAATCTCTGGCCCGGTGATCTCTTTGATCAGGCTGCCCTGGCCGACCTGCTGTTCCGCGTCAAGCCCAGAGAAATCTATCATCTTGCCGCCCAGAGCGTCGTCTCACAAAGCTGGAATCAACCGCTGCTCACCGCTGATGCCACCGCGATTGGAACGCTCCGGCTCCTTGAAGCCATGCGCATTGCCGCTCCCCAGGCCCGGTTTTATCAATCCTCCAGCAGCGAGCAATTCGGGACTCCGGCTGTCAGCCCGCAAAACGAAGCGACTCCCTTTCAGCCACGAAACCTCTACGGCGTTTCCAAAGTCTTCGCCCACCAGGCTACCGTCAACTACAGGCAACACTACGAAATGTTCGCCTGTTGCGGCATTCTCTACAACCACGAATCACCACGCCGTGGCAAAGAGTTCGTCACCCGCCGCATTAGTCATGGCGTCGCTCAGATCAAGCTGGGGCAACGGGAAGTGTTGCCGCTCGGCTGCCTCGCCGCTCAGCGCGACTGGGGATTCGCCGGCGACTATGTCGAAGCCATGTGGCTGATGCTCCAGCAGGACAAGCCCGAAGATTATGTCATTGGCACAGGGGTTCTCCACTCGGTTGAAGATCTGGTGGAGGCTGCTTTTGACCACGTTGGCTATAATTATCGCGACTGGACGGAAACCGATCCAGCGCTGATTCGCACTCCCGAAGAAGTGCCCCTGTGTGCCGATCCCTCTAAAGCCCAAACCCAACTCGGTTGGACACCCAAAGTCGGCTTCCACGATCTCGTCGCCATGATGGTTGACGCCGATCTGGCCATCGGCCGACGGCACCTGCTGACTACCATGAACGCTCCGACAAGACGCTTGAAGTCGGCGTAGTCAGTTAGCACCCAGCTCTTCAAGCTGGGGCTATATACTCATGTCATCCGATCCGTAAAACGTACTCAGCACTCAGCACTCAGGACTACTCCGATGCAACCCCTCCGTGGAATCGTTTTGGCCGGCGGCAAAGGCACTCGCTTGGGTGAACTCACCAAGGTCACCAACAAGCACCTCTTGCCCGTAGGCCCCTGGCCGATGGTTTACCATCCGCTCAAGAAGCTCACCGGGGCAGGCATCAAGGACATCCTCCTCGTCTCCGGCACCGAACACATGGGCGACTTCGTCGAACTGCTGGGCTCGGGCAAAGACTACGACTGCCGACTGACCTACAAGGTACAGGACGAAGCGGGTGGCATCGCTCAGGCGCTGGGACTGGCTGAACTCTTCGCCACCAACAGCAGGTCTTGCGTCATTCTGGGCGACAACATCTTTGGCACACCTCTGAAGCCGATGCTTGAGGAAGCAAACAAACATCCCGACTGGGCCTGGATCGCCCTCAAGCAGGTGCCCGATCCCGGCCGTTACGGCGTGGCGGAGATGAAGGGCAACCAGGTGATCGGCATCGAAGAGAAGCCGAAAAAGCCCAAGAGCGACTTTGCCGTGGCGGGCATCTACATCTATCCCGCTGATGTGTTTAATGTGATCAAGACGCTGAAGCCCAGCGCCCGGAACGAACTCGAAATCACTGATGTCAACCGCTACTACCTCGAAGCAGGCCGCATGGGGGCGAGCTTCCTGGATGATTACTGGACCGACGCCGGCACGCCCGAATCACTTCTCCATGCCAACCAACTGGTGAACGAGAAGATGCCCAAGTTCTAAATGATAGCCCGACGCGCTAGCGAGGGTGGACCGCGCGATTGCACGCGCCCCTCGCTAGCGCGTCGGGCTGTCATATTTACCTCACCCGCCACTCGTAGCGCACCCGTCCCTGATTATCGACAGCAATCAAATTGCGGTCGCTCAGGTTCGTCACACGCCACGAGAAGACCTGGTTGAGCATCTGCGAATCGGTGGCAGCAGTGATGGTCGCCACGATCACGCCGTTGTTCAGACTCCAGACACCACTGGTACGCTGATCGCTCTTGAAGACGTTCTGGATTCCCTTCTTCCAATCGGTGGTGGTACTGAAGGTGCCATCAGCGTTCAGCGTGTAGTAGTAGATCGCTTCATCGGTCTGGTGGCCCCAGGTGCCAATCAGCTTGGCTCTCATGTCAGACTGAACCGAGGGCACGACGGGTAGTTGAGTCACGATGACGGTGGACGGCCCGGGATTGACCACAGGTGCGGCAACCACCGGGGGCGTGGCCGGCTTCGCTGCACTGGCAGCGGTTACCCGCTGCAGCACGATCAACACCCGGTGCGAGCCGACATTGTTGGAGAAGTCAGCAGGGCGGGTCTTCTCGCCGATGCCGGGGAAGAGCAGCATCAAGCTGTCGCCCGAAAGCAGATAGATCCCGGTGGAGCCGATCTTGGTCGTGCCCATCAGATCGATGGTCTTCGGATCGACCTTGTCATCTACCACGAAAGGTATCTTCTTGGGTTCGAACTGTCCGGGAGGCAGGAAGCTGATCACCAGCCCATCAACATTGAAGTATCCATCGACAACGAGTTGCGTAGCAATCTCCTGCACCGTCAGCGACTTGCCATTCTCCAGAACCGTGACGACTTTCCACTTGCCTTGGAGCAATTTGATGTCGCCCGTCGTCGGTTGCGCAACATTCAGCCCCAGCAACATCACCAAAAAGTAAAGCATACCAGCCTCCATGCGTAGTTGTGAGCACAGAGACTAATGGGTTTGGGCAAGTTCATCCAGACCAGTTTGGTAACTCCTCCCCTTACCAAGGGGAGGTTGGGTGGGGTTCAGCCTCACTGAGAAAATATCCCCCAACTCCTCCAGGGTAAAGGGGGCGAGAATAAGCTGTCGACTTCGGTCTGAAAGTTTCCTGAACTTTTCTTGTCACAGCCCTTCATGGAAATAAAGCGCGAACCATTTGCATCCTCCTCGGGGTGATCTATATTCAGGGCACGATTGAGTCATACTCGTAACGCTCAATCACCGTCGTTGCTATGCCGTCTCTACTTACTTTCCTCATCAGGGGAACAACACTAAGTGCTTTGACTCGCAGGCCGTTGCTTGCTCGTTTTGTGGTGAGCTCATTCACCATAATCCTTCTTGCTGATGGCTGAGCATGTCTTGCTCAACAAGGCGCTTGGTGTGGTGAAAATAAGGGAGGCAGCTTTATGTTCATTCTGCTCGATCTGGTACGCCCTGTCGGCTCCGCGCTCCGGCAACTTGTTCAACAGCGCAGGCCGCTGCTTAGGAAAACGGCGCTCCGTCCCCGGCGCCCGCGCTTGCTGCTTGAATCGCTGGAAGACCGCACCGTCATGCACGCTAACCCGGTGCTCGATGCTGAGCATGCGGCGGTGATGAATCTGGTCTCGCTTGCTGCCGTCACCAATACTGCCGTCACCAGCGGCGACTGGGACGATCCCAATACCTGGGATCAACATCGACTGCCCCGTTCGGGCGACAACGTGCTGATCGCCACCGGCGTTACCGTTCGACTCGATACCGTCGAACGCAATGCAACACTACATACGTTGCGGATCGATGGCACGCTCACCTTCGCCACCAATGTCAACACCGGCCTCCTGGTCGATACCATCGTCGAAACACCGACCGGCAGCCTGATCATGGGCACCGCAGCCAATCCCATCCAGCATGGCGTGATGGCCAAGATCATCATTGCCGACACCGGTGCCATCGACACCACCTGGGATCCCAAACAGTTCAGCCGAGGGCTTATCACGCATGGCCATGTGAGCATCTTCGGCGATGTCACCACTTCGTTTGTCTCGGTCGGCCAGGCACCAGCCAAAGGTTCGACACAGATCACCCTCTCCCAGATTCCGGTCGGCTGGGATGCGGGCGAGCGCATCATCGTCACCGGCACCAATCCGAACGGCAGCGAAGATGAAGAACTGGCCATCGCTTCCATCTCCGGCAATACGCTGACTCTCAGTGCGCCCTTGAAATACAACCATGCTACGCCGCTGGCCGGCACGATGGCCATGGTCTCCAACATGTCGCGCAACGCCGTCATCGAATCGCAGAATCCCGCGGTCGGTCTGCGTCGTGGCCATGTCATGTTCATGCACAACCCTGATGTTGATGTCGAATATGCCGGCTTCTACGGACTCGGTCGCACCGACAAGCGCAACCCGCTGGCCAGCCCTCTCTTCGATGCTAACGGCGTGCTGGTGCCGGGTAGCGGCAAGAATACCAATGGCCGATACGCTGTGCATTTCCATCGTACCGGCACTGACGAGGAAGCGGGACAAGCCCTCATTAAGGGCAGCGCCGTCGTCGATAGCCCCGGTTGGGGATTCGTCAATCACAGCAGCAATGTCGACATGGAAGATAATGTCGCCTTCAACGTCACCGGCTCGGCGTTTGTCACCGAAGCCGGCGATGAAATTGGCATCATGAATCACAACCTGGCGATCAAATCGACCGGCTCCGGGAGGGGAATCGAAGAGTTCCAGGACAATGTCGAGCAAAGCTTCGGCCATCAGGGTGATGGCTTCTGGTTCCAGGGCGGCGGCGTCGTAGCCACCAATAACTTTGCCGTCGGCCAGAAACACTCCGGCTTTGTCTTCTTCACTCGTGGCCTGAACCAGAAGGGCCTGGGTGTCACCGAGTTCCATGCCGAGAATCTGGTCGATCCCTCGATCGCCAACGGCGAGGAACACATTGATGTCGGCAGCGTTCCTTTTGTGTTCAAGAACAACACCGCATTCGCCAATGGCGACGGCATGGAGACCTGGTTCCATCTGCTCGATGCACAGCACACCTCGCGCAGCTTGATCGAGAACTTCACCGCCTTCAACAATCGTGGCATGGGCATGTTCGATCCCTACACCAACCAGACGACCATCAGGAATGTCACGCTCCTCAATAACGAGAACAACCCGAGTGGTACCGGCATGGGCCGCAACGATGTCACCCGCAACATCATTTACGACAACGTGACCATCAAGGGGTTTGGCGATGGCATCCAGGTACCCGTCAACGGCACCAACACCATTCAGGGCGGCCATTTCAACAATGTCCGCGACATCGTTATCAACACGGCCAACAACCGCAGCCGGGTGGTCAACATCAATGGCGATATCGACTTTGGCCAGTTGAACGCCAAAGCGGCCAAGGGCAAGACGCCTTACGACATCTATCTCAAAGCCAGCTTCGATCCCATGGATCGGGACGTGACCCGTTTGTTCAATCCCGATTTGATCAAGCTCGGCACGGTCAAGTACAACGGCAAGCAGGTCTACTATCTCGAACAGGCTGCCGGGTATGTTCCCTTCCCAAAGGCCTCGGCGGCGGCTTACATCCCGCCTGAGTTCATCGATAAGACCAACCAGCAACTCTGGGATCAGTACGGCCTGGCTCCCGGCGGCATCGTCGCTCCGGCCAATGCCATCACCGATAAGTCCGTCAACGGTCTCATCGGCGATCCTGCCACGTACCTGCCCGATCTCTACCTGACGAGCAAGAAGTACACCAATCAGTTGGCCGGGTACGTGGTCAACTACAAGGATGCCGCCAAGACCAAGTTCACCGATGCTACTCCCGTCACGCTGCGTGAGGGTTGGAACGTCATCACCCGCACCATCAACGGGCAAACCCGCTCGTTCCTGGTGTATGGCGACATCACCGCACCGACGTTCACGCTCGATCCCAAGCAATCGCTTCGCATCAACCCGGTTGACCTGAAGGATGGCCTGGTCATCAGTGGCACCCTCTTCGACGACAGCTTCGGAACGAAGAACTTCAACATGAGGTTCTCCGACCTGGATAAGTTGACGAAGCAGGTGGGGGCGGATGGTCTGAACTACGTGACCATCACGTTCACCATCAAAGACAGGGCCGGCAACGCCACGACGGTGTCTCTCAATGTCATCATCGATCCCAAGACGCCGTTGCAGCAAACCAATGGCTACGTCAATCTGCCGGAGCAGACCGTCTCCGTCACGTTGGCGGCGCTGCTGGGATTCCCGCCAGACTCCCTCTCCACGGACCTGGTCTTTGCTCGTGTCTAGTCGACCAGGTTCTCCCCCTAACCTGGGGGGAGAAGCCCATTGAAAAACTCATAGTTGTGGCAGGGGTCAACGGTACTCCGTTGCCCCCTGCGTGAGGTGCAATCGTGCTGCACCTTAAGCAGGGGGCAGATGAGTACATCTGACCCCTGCCACGACTTCTCTCTTGTTTGGTTGCGGCGAAACTGCGCTAGGAACTCATGAATGACCCTGCTTATTTAGTCACCCTGGAAACCTGTTTCCCTGTGGCCAGGTCAAGCTTTTCCTCAAACTTTCCTCCCTGGCCGTTGTTGGCAATGCTGTTCACGATGGCTTCGTTGTTTTTGATTTCCACCTCAGCCCGATGATAGTACTTGGAATGAGCAACACCCAGCGGCTTGCATTCAGCTTGCCAGCGGACCTTCGTCATGACTGCATCAGCCCGGATGACCTGCACCCCGCTGTCGGAGTTGGTGCCATAGCGGTAGACGAGCCAATCGCCATCAGGCAGCCGCACTGCTCGCTCGGCATTCAGCCAGTGGGGCCGGGCAGGCAGACCATCTTTGGGTTGATCGTCTGAATGAGCGTTGACAACCGTCAGAGCGAGGAGGCAGGAGAGAAGGATACTGTTCATGGAATAACTCGCTTAAAGAGCAATGAGCCGGCCGGCTAGTAAGACGAGAGAGCAGCGATCCAGTTTTGTTTTCGATGTCACTTGCTTGGCCATTACTTGTCAATCGCCTTCATTGCCATTGCATGATAGCGATCCCCTGCTGCTGCTCCGATAGGCAGAATCGCATCGATTTGGCGCAGTTCCTCAGCTGATAGTTTGACGTTCACCGCGCCCATATTGTCATCCAGATACTTCGCCCGTTTGGTTCCGGGGATGGGCACGATGTCCTCTCCCTGGGCCAGTACCCAGGCAAGGCCCAGTTGGCTGGTCGTGCAGCCTTTGCTCCTGGCCATCTCTTCGATCTTCTTCACCAGGTCGAGGTTCTTCTGGAAGTTGTCTCCCTGGAACCTCGGAGAATTACGGCGGTAGTCGTCGGCAGCCAGGTCGTCGAACTTCTTGATCTGGCCGGTCAGAAACCCACGGCCCAGCGGACTGTAGGCGACGAAGCCAATGCCTAGTTCACGCGTAGTCGGCATCACCTCGGTTTCAGCTTCCCGACTCCACAGGGAGAACTCGGTTTGCAGAGCGGCGATGGGGTGAACCTTTACTGCCCGGCGTAAGGTGGCAGGCGACGCTTCTGATAAACCGAGGTAACGAACCTTGCCCGCCTTTACGAGTTCCGACATCGCTCCGACGGTTTCTTCAATTGGCACGTTCTGATCCACCCGATGCTGATAATAAAGGTCGATGACATCGACACCAAGTCGATCAAGACTGACATCACAGCATTCCTTGACGTAGGCTGCGTCGCCGCGCACGCCGAGGAATTCCCCCTTGGGGCCACGCACATTGCCGAACTTGGTAGCAAGAACCACTTGGGAGCGACGATCAGCGATGGCCTTCCCGACCAGAACTTCATTGCGTCCGCTGCCGTACATGTCTGCGGTATCGAGGAAGTTTCCGCCGGTATCGAGATAGCGATGAATGACCCGGATCGACTCGTCGTCGTTCATTTCCTTCGGATCATAGAACTCGCTCATGCCCATGCAGCCGAGGCCTATGGCTGAGACTGAAAGGCCGCTCTTTCCGAGAGTGCGATGAATCATGATAGTCTCCTCTTCTGTTGCGATACCGAGGAGCTATTGTAGGCACGAAGGGCCTGGAACCACTTATCTGGCGTCGAGCAACTTCAACATGCGCTGGTTCGCTACCTGTCGATAGGCAACCTCAAGCAATTGCTCCACTTCCTTCCATTTCACTTTGGTGTTCATCTTCAGAGAGACCCATCCTTGGTGAGCTGCATAAGGTGTTGGGAAGAATCGAGAGTCTTTGAGTAACTCTTCCTGAAGATCAAACCCTACCTTCAATCCAAGAGTCGGCCCTTCCTCTTCAGATGAACCGAAGGCAGCGAACATTTTCTTGGGAGCACGAAAGGTGGGATGCCCCCAGGCTTCGACTTCGTTGACCTCAGGCAGCGCCAGGCAGAGGCTTCGCACTTTAGTGAGCAGCTTCTTGATCTCGGCAGCTTTCATGCAATCGTCTCCTCTTAGTCGATGAAGCCCGTCACATTGTCTATCTTCGCAAGTTTATCCTGAATCCCTAAGCCCGGCAGTTTCCTCTTGCCCACTTGTATCCCTTCGGGTATCGTCCCCGCCATGCGTTGGTGGAGGTTCTTCATGTACTCAATGAAATATTGCCTGCTCGTGGCCCTATGCTGCGCTTCCTCAGTACACGCTCAATTCAAAAGCGAATACCGAGTCTTTAACATCCTCGTCGAAGACAAACCCGCAGGCACCTATACCCAGACCATCACCACCTACGGCGAAGGCACCACTGACTTCGTGGGTAAGAGCGATACCAAAGTCAAAGTCCTCGGTATCACCTTTCAGCATGCCTTCCGAGGCAACGAACGCTGGAAGGAGGGCAAGATCCTCCACATGGCTTCCGCCATCAACGACAATGGCGAAGCCCACACCCTTCAGGCGAATCTGGACAAGGGAAAACTCATCGTCAAAGCCAAGGGCACTGAACGGCAGGCCCATCCTGAAGCCTGGTCCTCAAGCTATTGGACGCTGCCTCCCACGGAGGTTCGCAACAAACCTTCCTACGTCATCGATGCCGACACCGGCATCGAATATCAGGTGACCTGGCAGAACCTGGGCAAAGAATCCTTCATAGTCGGTGGCCAGCGTGTCATTGCCACCCATTACCGCATCGTCGGCAACAACCTGCCTGTCACCGAACTCTGGTTCGATGAGAACGACCGCCTCGTCCGCCGTGATGGCGTACGCCGAGGCCGGAAAGTGGTAATCATGCTGGCGTCGTCAGAGGTCAAGTAGCAGAGTTGCCATCACGGTCTGGTTAGTAGTCATCACGCTCCGTCGTGATGACCCGGAGAGTAGCTGCCATTGGCAATGATGTTGAAACACGTCAAGTCGCCGCTCCCTCATGCGGAGCATGAGGGCAACTCTCAATCCTTCAGTCCATCAAAGAGTGCCGTCGAGAGATACCGTTCGCCCAAGCTCGGCAGAATGGTCACGATCCGCTTGCCCGCATACTCCGGCCTCGCCGCCACCTGGGCCGCTCCCCACACGTTCGCCCCGCTGCTGATCCCCGCCATGATGCCTTCATCCTTCATCAATCGGCGCGACCATTCAAAAGCCTGTTCGTTCGTGACCTGCAGCGTCTCGTCGACCAGGCTCAGATCGAGATTCTTCGGCACGAAGTTGGCGCCGATGCCCTGAATCTTGTGCGAGCCGGGCTTGAGCGGTTCGCCGTTGCGCGTCTGGGTGATAACCGGCGACAGGACAGGTTCCACGACAATGATCTTGAAGTTCGGATTGAACCGACGAATGTAGCGGCCGATGCCAGTGACCGAGCCGCCGGTGCCAACGCCACAGACGAGGGCATCGATATTCTTGCCGCTGTCTTCCCAGATTTCGGGGCCAGTCGTCTGTTCGTGAATGGCCGGGTTAGCCGGGTTGTTGAACTGCTGTGGCATCCAGGCGTGCTTGCCGCCGTTGGCGACGAGTTCTTCCGCCTTGTTGACCGCCCCCCGCATTCCTTCTGCCGCGGGAGTCAGCACCAGGTTGGCGCCCATGGCCCGCAGCAAGGCCCGCCGTTCCAGCGACATCGATTCGGGCATCGTCAGCGTCAACTTGTAACCCTTGGCGGCACAGACAAACGCCAAAGCAATGCCGGTGTTGCCGCTAGTCGGTTCGATGATGTGCGTTTCGCTGCTGAGGATGCCACGCCGTTCAGCGTCTTCGATCATAGCCAGGCCGATACGGTCCTTCACGCTCTTGAGCGGATTGAAGAACTCGCACTTGGCGAACACGGTGGCGTGCGAAGCGGGGACTACTCGCCGCAGCCGAACCATGGGGGTGTTGCAGATGGTGTGGGTGATGCTGTCAAAAGTTTTGCCCAGGGGCATGGTCGGGTTCCCTTCGTAATGGATCGAGAGGCACCCCATATTTTACAGACCCGAAGCATTCGGCGATACGACTAAATCGATAATCAAAGATAGCGTTCAGATCACGTTTCACCATCAGCCTGCGGGCAAGTTTCCCCAGCGGACCGTAGGGCAGGGCATATCGTACGAAATCGGTCATCAAAGTGCCCCCGGAGTTCACCTCAAATGAATGTGTATGATGCCAGAGCCGATACGGCCCCTTGATCTGTTGATCAACAAACCGATAGGGTGGCGACCAATCGAGAATCTCCGTCCGCCAGGTGATCGGTAACAGCCTCCAGCGAATCGTGTAATCAATGGATGCTCCCGTTTTCATGTCGATGGGAAGCGTCGAGCGTATCTTGAAATGCAACCAGGGTGGAGTCAGGTACTCCAGGTTTGCTGCGTCAGCAAAGAACGCAAAGACCGACTCGATCGATTTGGGTATGAACTGCTGGCGACGAAGCTGATATTCGGGCATGAGAGTTGCCATCATGCTCCGCATGATGACGCGGAGAGAAGAATGTGTCTGAAAGAGCTTGTTCGCTTCATGCTAGTGGTTGGATTCAGGAAGGGCAGGGGATCAGCCTCAATCCTCCATTGAGGTAACGGTCACTACCGATTTCCATTACGGGAATAGATCGAGCCGGACACCATAAGAAAACCCCACTCATTGATTCATTACGATACACATGCACGTGTATTATTATGCAACATGAAATATCGACTATTTATTTAATTTCGATGTTAAAGATTGACGATTATCCGATGTAGAAGACTTTTCTTCTTTCTATCACGGTGCAATATGTATCAACGTAAGATTATCGTAGGTGTAGTGCTTTGCGCTGCCTTATGCGTACTTAGCTCCTGTGGCGTTTTGCCCGGGTGTGGTAACGAAGGATGTGATTCCTGCAATAGCGACGGTTGTCCGGGCGCACAAATGCGGGTTTGTAATAATCCCACGATGATGGCATTGGCAGCAGACCTTGATTCGCTGCAGCGCCACATTGACGAGCATGGCTCGGTGGTGCCCAAACAAGCGGACGTCTGGGGACAAGCCAGACTGAGCAGGCATCGTGAGCAGTTCGAAGCGCAGATGTCCGAGGAACTGACCAAGTTTAACTCCTCCTTACAGGGCGCATTGGCACGCAGCGATCAGGCTTACTTTGCCAATGCACTGGCTCTCTCTGCTGCCGCCAGTGGAGACTCAACCACAAAAAACGCACAATCCACTACCGTGCAAACTAATCTGGCTGACCCCAATACTTTGATTAGTTCACCGGCCACCGACGCCACTCTCATCACTCGAAACGGGGCTCGTTCCGCCACAGCAGCTGCCACGGTGGCCACGGGCGGCCTTAGCCTTGAGCCCTCGATCATGCTTGATCAAAAGAAGCGATATCTGGATCATCTCAATGAAATACGCCGCACCAACGAAGGCGATGACCGGGCGGATTCACCCGGATATGCGCTGCACCTGATTCGGCTGCCTGTTTCAGTGCTGCCAGGCCGTGTCACCGACCAGGGCTATGGTGCGGAAATCACTTTCTCGATCAAGCCCTATCTCACTCCTCAGTTGCTGCCCACGACGTTCCGCAATCTGGTGGTGAACGATGTGATGGAGCAGTTGGCGTTTCCGATTACGAAGTTGATCAACGACAAGGATGCCCGGAAAGCTTTGAATGAGTATGCCGAAGTTAAGATTGAATTGCTTCGGAAACTGACCGATGAAATACCCAGTTTGAAAATGACGCAAGCAGCTGAATGGAAAAAGGCGAAAACTTATGAAGAAATCAAGGCTTTTGCGTCAAACACACCAGCCGCCTCAGGTTTCTTGGATGAAGTCGATGGAGAAATAAAGAAAGCTTGGAATAATGAAAAGGAAAAGGTTGCAGCCCAGGCAACAGTACAGGCTCTTAAAACTAAATCCGGCAATCAGTCACAAAACGTAAAGGGAGACCAGGTACTAAAGGCTCTTAATCAGTGGAACAAAAGTAATCGTGTGATGGATACAGCCTCCTTCACACAAGATCACATTAAATCGTTCCTTGACTCTCCAGCGATCAATCACCTGTCATTGTCTGATTCTTACAAGAAAGATTTCCTTGAAGAAATGCCCAAGCAGTTATTAGATGCCAAACTGCATGAAGATGAAGCAATTCGAGTTACTAAGGATCAACTTGAAAAGCTCAAGGAAGCATTCGAGAAAATAATCAGTGATCTCAATAAATCCAACCTTGCATTCTCTCTAGTACCCACTCGACAAAGAACTGCTCGTTTTGCGCTACCACCTTCACAATATAAGTGCGTTCTAGGAGAAGACTGTCTTCGTACCATCAGTCGACATATTTTGAACAAACTCGAGAACGAACTTAACGAGAAGAAAATCATCCAGCTTTCTGACGTACAGGGTCTTCTTCAGGATGAAGTAATCGCTGCCCATTCCTTCCTTTCTTCTCTGGGAACTATCTGGGATGTTACCTGCACAGAGCCTTTCGCCAAACTCATTCGACAAAATGATTGCTGTCGAATTGAAGACGTGCGCCAATGCTACAACTGTAGTGCGAAGGCATTTTTTCTAAAGTGCTGTAAGACCAAAGAAAACGCCGACTTGATGACCGCCCTTGGCTGGTGCGTCCTCGTTGAATCCACTCTGCTTAATCAGCAACTCGTCGATGACATCAAAGAAACCGCGATCACCAAAGGCAATCCGGAATTGAAGCAGTATAGCGGCCAATGGCTGCCATTCTACCAGCCCGATATTACCGGAACCGCTAACGAAGCCTTCCAGGCCTATGTCAAGTGCCGTTGGCCCGTGCAAGTTTTTGCCTTGGACCCGGTCACCCAGGATCAGAATATCGCTGATCGCTTCAGTGCTCGACGCGAAATGCAATTGGCCATGTCGCTGGCGTTCGTCAGCGGAAACATGAGCGCACGCAACCTGACTCGCTACACCCGGCGTATCGAAATCGATATGGATACTATCGATCTGAACCGCACCGCTGTCGGCTTTTCCCATGGCGATTCCACCTTCGGCTGGCGGTTCTATCCACGCTTCCAGTCGCCCGACATCGAAAGCAACCTGAAGGTTCTTACTCGTGATCTTCTCTGTGGCGGCCCGTCGCGAGATGATCTCTTACGTCAACGACGCCTCGAACCCGGCCCTCGTGAATGCGTGGCCCTGGTCATCATGCCGTCCTTCGTGCCATACGTTACCATCGATTCCACGAGCAATTGGTTCTGCCTTACTAATCCCAGGCACAAAGTCATGGATCACAAAAATGCCATGCAGCTAAGCCGGGCTGTCAGGGCGATCCAATCCTGCTCTGGCAACGTCAATGACATGCAATGTTACCGGGAAGGCGAATGGGAGCGACTCGTCGAACGATCCAAACAGTTGGAATCGCGACTTCCTACGCAAACCATGATGTCTCAAGTGCCCTTTGAAAACACTTTGGGCGGGTTTGAGATGTTCAACAACGGCATCACCGATCTGGCTCCGGAACTGTATGGCTTCTATGGAGAGCCAGGCATCAAGTCGGAAGGGAGAACGACGCTATTCCTGGTGGGCAACCATTTCAGCGTCCTCAATACCAAGACGATTGTCGGCGGTTTGGCGATGGTGGGCAGCGCAGGGCTTGTCACCGCTCCTCCACCCGTTGCAGCGGCTCCTGCTGCTGCTTCAGGCACAGCTGCAACCGCTACGCCGGCACCAGCTTCATCCACTTCGACGCCGATCATTACACAAACCTTGCTCAGTCGACAGGTCATGATGATTACCGTGGATGTTCCCGCCAATGATAAACTCACTGTACTGCCAAACAAAAACATCGATGTTCACGTCGCCACGCCCTACGGCGTTTCACGACATCTGGAAATACCGTTGTACCCTATCGAAAAGAAAGAAGAGCCAAAGGCCGCGGCAGGCTTTAGCTGGAAAGACCCTACGGTGCTTACGGCTAAGATCGTTTACGATAAGAAAAATCCCAACAGTAAGCCGGAGGTAGCCATTGAAACGACTCCGAAGATCAAAGACTTCGAATTAGTCGACACTACGGAGACCGTGAACAAGTTCCAGGACACGCTTCCCGTGAGTCTCAAGTTCAACCTGGTCGCCGTTACCGCAGATGGGGCCGAATTCAAATTAAACGACGAGATAACGATCCCGAGCCCTACTCAATTTAAAAAGAACAAGTTTAGCTTACCATTTGAAACACCGACTCCAGGATCGTTACAAGAAGCTATCCTGACGGCTTTGAAGACCGTGCCACAAAGTAAGAATGTAGTTCTGGTCCGACTGGTGGGATTCATCAAGTTTGCAAATGACGCTCAGCCGATTACGAAGATCGAGAATGCTATTACGATCAAAGTGATAACTTCGGAAAAATAGTTCTAATCACGGTCTCGTCCTCACGTTCATCGTGAGGACGAGACCTTACTTCTTCGTCCTGATCTGCTTGATCGCCTCGTTGATCTCCTGCTTCATCTCCGGCGAGGCTTTGCCGAGCATTTGCATCAGAGGCTTGACCGCCTCCTGGGCATCAGGGCCGATTTCTCCCAGGGCCAGAACTGCCGCTTCACGTACCTCTTCGTCCTTATCTTTAAGCAGAATGATCAACGAAGGCACCGCCGATTTGGCCGGTGCGCCCACGCTCCCACCGCCCCGGCCGATGCTATTTTGACTCCGCTATCCGCGTCCTTCATCGCTTCGATGAGCGCTTCCAACGTCGCTTTGCCGGGCGGTTCCAATTCGCCCAGGGCCGTCGCTGCTGCCGCTCTCACGTCGGCGGACTTATCGGTCTTGAGAGCATGAACCAGCGCGGTAAACGCCGGGCCGTTCTGCCCGATGCCCCCCAAACCCTGAGCCGCTGCCTGACGAATCTCTGCTACCTCATCCTTGAGCATCTCCACCAATGGGGGAATGGCTGACTTCGCTGCTCCGCCGAATTGGCCGAGCGCTACTGCCGCGTTCGTTCGAACTTCCAGCTTCTCGTCTTCGAGCGCTCTCACCAGAGCAGGCACCGCTTTGTCTGGTTCGAGCGCTAACTCGCCAAGAACCGAAGCTGCCGTGCTTCGCACCTCTTCCTCTTTGTCGGAAGAAAGAGCCTCAATGAGTGGAATGACCGCTGACTTGGCTGTGGCACCCAACTGCCCGATAGCCCGGGCTGCTTCCTGACGCATGTCTGAGGAGGTATGCTCTTTGAGCATCCGGCACAGCGGGCCGACGACTTTCACCGCTCCCTTACGCAGCACCTCGGCTGCCGCCATTCGTTCCTGAACGTCATCCGCCGAAAGCTGCTTCATCCAGGCTTCCAGCGACTTGCCTTCGAGTTTCACTTCAGCGGCAGACTGCGCCTGATCCTGCCCAGGCAGCGCACTACAGACCAGCAGTAGCAAGCCATACATCATGATAAACTCTGAAGAGTTGCCATCACGCTCCGCGTGATGGTGCGACGATCGCGAGCTGTTACAGGAGACGTGTGCTTATGAGTAAATCATCACTCGGTGCGTGATAACAACTATCAATACGCCACTCGCGCCTGGTACCCTTGATAGCGGAGCATCATCGCGATGCCCTCAGCAATGCGAAGATGACCAGTGTAGGTTGCCGTTCGCCAGCGGTTCAGCCGGGCCTTAACGACAAAGGTCCCCTTGCTGGGCTGAACGATTTGCGTGGTCCAGCCATGCATGCGGTAGTTCTTTGCGAGCGTCTTGGCTGCGGCTTGATTGGCAGCAGGCAGATTCACCCAGGCGCTCACTTTATAGTCCACCCGATGCCAGCCATGTCGGTGAAGTAGATACGTATGATACCCGGGCAGATAGGGCCGTGCTCCCTGAGCTGCCGACTTCTGCCCGGCAGGCTTCTGAGCCACCCCTTTTTTACCTTGAGCATTGGCTACAGCGGAAGTATCCCACAGCGCCGGCGTCAACCCCAGACAGCCCATCACCACCAAAAGCCGCATGAACATGACAGAACCCTCGTTCGATACCTGCACGCAATACTACCCCTAAATGCAACCGGGCGGAAGCAGAAAAGTATCTGGGTTTGAGTCGGAATTTCGGGAAAACCAGAGGTGTCGATCATTAGTTATCCGCATCAAAAGACAACCCCCACTCCGATCGTCCATCGGAGTGGGGATGAGGCTGCTTCAGTTAGGTACGGATCACTATGACGATCACCGGCCCTTTTTCAATGATGATAATAATGATGATGGTGCGGTGGGCAGCGTTGTTCTGCACGGTGGTCTTCAGGGTGTGCCCATGGGAATCAGTGGCCTTGGCACTCAGCGCGACGCCATCCTTCAGGTTCACCGAGACATTGTGGCCGGTGGCAAGCTTGGGAAGGTTGGTGACGCCGTCCTTATGGAGCTGTACCGATCCATGTGCCTTACCATCGACTTCGACAGATGCCGGCTTGGCCGGGCCGTCGGCCTGAGCAGCGGCTGTGAGAATCAGGCCCAAGGTGGCAACAAACAGAAAAGAGAAAAAGCGAGTCATCGGATTTCCTTTGCTGACAGGCAGCGTGTGCGAGAGAAAAGAACACCCGCCGAAGTTGGCGTAGCTGCTCAGCAGGTCAGGCTCTCAATATCCTTCATTCCTGCCGTTGCTACTTCGGGGCTGGATGGCAGTTGTGACAGAAGAAAGAGGTTTCTATGAGCTGGTAGAAAGAGCTACTGAGAAATGGGCGATGCTGGGCAGGTGCTAATTGTGAAGGACGTCTTACGATGCCGTCTGGCACTCTGGCCTTACTCGCAGTTGGTCGATAGGCTGACCCAGCTATGCCATGCCCGCTTGATCTCGATACTGTCGAAGACAAGGAGATGGTTTTATGTACCTTCGTCAGATATTATCCGCGTTGATCTTGTGCGGATTCTTTGCTGTCCCCGCAGCTGCGCAAGTCTTAACCTATGGCGACATGGATGCGCTTGGCACCGGTGCGTACGGAGCCACCGATCCGACTGCGGGAGCAACCCTGGTGGGCCTGCTGACAGGGAGCGTGACCACCGGCTCCGGCCCTTTTGGGCATGGTTACCCCTTTTCGCCCGGTGTTGGCGAATTTCCCGGCACCGACCAAATCTACGTGGGCAGCACGCAGACTGGAGTCCACGATGGCTATGCTACATTTGCCGGTCGTTTGAATGGTCCACAAGTCTTGACGCTTGATTACAACTCCCTGGTTCCCGTGGGCCACTCCGTAACGTCTTTGACCCTGGGTATTGCTGCTGATGACTTTCAGTTTCCGTTTCTTGGCCAACCGTTTACCGCAAGCATCAATGGCGTGCCCAATGTCGCTCTGACCAATCAACTAAATGCGATGGATCAGTCAGGCCCTGTGGTTCAGTTCTTCACCATAGGCCTGGATCCTTCCCTGGCGTCGCCCAGCAACGTGTTGACCCTGACCATCGATCAGGGAGGCGATGGCGGCGATGGATGGGCAGTCGATTTCCTGACGCTGGGTGTCACCACAGCGATTCCCGAGCCCGGCACCTTCGCCCTCGCCGGCCTCGGCCTGGGCACCATCCTCCTTGGCGGTCGTCGCTACCTGCGACGTCGGCAGAATCGAAGAAAGAAATCCAGGCAAGGCCGATGCAGGAACAGATAAGTCTAATGGCCAAAACCCATCGTAAATCCTTACGATGGGTTTTGGCTTACCCGATTCCGACTTTTTCGAAACAGGCATTCTCGTCGTCTGGGATGTCGATCTGGCAACAGAACGTGGCTGGTGGCACTGAACGGTGGTACTCCACCGATCAATGCTGAGGCGACAAAGTGCCGGAACGCCAGCACTGCGAGTTGTTTGGCGTGTCGACTCAGAGCCACTCAACCGCTAGTATTTCGTTGCATTCTGCGAGAGATAAAACTAAGCTGATCCCCATTACAAAGTAAAGAAGGGTATGTTCATGAACAATGTCACTGCGCCAGGACAGCCTGCCCCCAAGCCTCCAAGTTCCACTCGTCGCCTGCTGAACTGTGCGATATTAATCATGATAGCCCAAGGAGGCTTCCTCTACTGGCTGGGTGCACGACGAAACATGGAGATGGATCCTGAACAGGTAGGGAGGTCCATCGGTGAGTTGCTTGTTGCCATGTTCTTTGCCCTTCTTATCGCTGCATTCTTCTCTCGTAAGAAACCTTGGTCCTACGTTACTGCATTCATCGTCTTGTTTGTTCTGTCATCGCTCTTCTTCATTTCTGCCCGGATCAGTAAGTTGGGAGAAAGTACAAAGCAATCTGCCGAGAACGCCAAGCTGGCTGAACGTCAAATAGTGTCGATGAATGCTCTCCTGGAAAAATATGCCGTTGTATTCGAGTCGATTAAGGATGAAGAGACTGCCAAGAAAGCTCTCGCTCAATTGCCTTCGCTGTTAGGACAAGCTCAAGTTTTTGTGAATGAAACCAAAAGTATGCCAGGCATGATGAAACGTGATTGGGATGCATTGCAAAAACGGTATGAACCACTCATGCTTCGCACACAACAGCGACTCAAGGCTGCTGTGGAAAACATTGACAAACTCAACATCGACACCACGCCCTTTGGAGAAGAGATGCTCAAGGTGCATAATCTCTTCCTGCAACTTGCCAATGGGTCGTGATGCAAATAAGGCCGGAGTGGAAGCTGAACGTGGCGGAGGTGTTGGGGTAACTGGGTTATCAGTAGATATGTTCTTCAGGCTGTGCTACAGTGTGGAGTATCCAAAGGCCTCTACCATGTACACCCTCGAACAACTCCGCAAACATCGGGATTCGATCCACACTATCGGCAAACGATACGGGGTTCGTCGTATCCAACTGTTTGGTTCTGTGGCAAGAGGCGAAGCCGGCCCGCAGAGCGATATTGATTTTCTCGTCGATATCGAACCAGGCAGAAGCCTCCTTGATCAAGCCGGTTTCACCCTGGATGTCGAAGAGCTGCTAGGCTGTCCCGTCGACGTTGTCGTGGAAGGTGGCATCAACCCTCGTTTGCAAGCGAGGATTCACCACGAGGCGAAGCCGCTGTGAAAGAGGATGCGATTTGTGTAAAATAGATCGCATTTACAGTGCTTCTGCCTTGTCCTTGTAATGCCTCTTTGAATGGATTACGATACTCCCATAAGGAGTGAATCATGTCAGCCACCATGATACCTGCTGCCAAGCGTGCAACGATTGATGATCTGTTGCGCTACGATGGCAAGGCAGAACTGATTGATGGAAAGTTGGTGAAATATATGGCAGCGGGAATACGTCACAGTCGTATTGCGACGATGATCTGTGTGATGCTGCTTCAATTTGAAAAAGCCACCAAACTTGGTTACGCCTTCGATGATAACCTTGGGTATCGAGTAGCGGAATTGTTCTCCGGTCGGGAATCATTCTCCCCTGATGTCTCGTTCTACGTTGGTCAGTTGTCGTTGAAGGACAAGGGCTTCGTCGAAGGCCCGCCGACGTTTGCCGTCGAGATTCGCAGCCCCGAAGAGTATGGCTCCGCCGCCGAGAAAGCGATTGCCGCCAAACGTGCCGACTACTTCGAAGCGGGCACCCTGGTAGTGTGGGATGTCGATCCGGACGCGAAGACGATTACGAGCTATCGCTCCGATGCAGCCACCACGCCGACGGTGTTCAAAGTGGGTGATACAGCAACAGCCGAGCCGGCGCTGTCAGGGTGGAAGTTGAACGTGGCGGAGGTATTGGGGTAAGACTGGATACGTGGCACTGAACGGTGGTACTCCACCGATCAGTGCTGCGGCGACTTGGCACTGTAAGGCCAGCACTGATCTGCTAAGTACAGCAGTTTAGTGCCATGAGTTGTTTAGAGGTTTCGGCTCAACGCCACCCAGCAGTGATTATCTAATTGACAGAGCACAAATTTATTTCTATTATCCACGAAATATAAGCACATGGAGTAATGTGATGCGAACAGTTCGTGAGGTAATTCAAAACCTATTGGAAAACGGGACAAATGAGAAAGATGGTTGCGGAGGCGAATATGACGGTAGCTGGGATAAATGCCCTCTCTGGCCACCAGATGCCTTTGCAGTTTCTTCGACTCTTGTTGAAATGACCGCGTGCTTCACGCATCCGAGCTTTGGCGGATGGGGGAAAGACAGTTTTTTCACTAGTCAGTCCAATAAAGAAGATCTCGAGGAGATCGGCGAGATTTGGGAGGAAATGCCCTCGAAGTATAAAGATGAGGATTCTGGCTGAGCTAATAAAAGCTAAGGAAAAGCTAAATTCAATTTGGTACAGGTTGTACAGTAGCACTGACGAAGTACTACCCATCACAGCGTATAGCAAAGTTCCTGATTGGTGCATTGCAGCTGTCGAGCTCATGATTTTATCTGATATTGCATCCGCTGGCATTGGATTCAAGCCAATGGAAGATGGGAAAATACATAGTTGGTCTGATGTATATATTACAGAAGTTAGATCATACTATAGAGATGACGACGAAATCTTCGACCAGCTGCTAACAGTTGATGAGTATCCACTCGGAACGGTTGCCAAGGGAGTGAGTCCAAAAAGAGCAAGAATACTGCCTAAGGCAAGAACGCCTCAGTCGGGTATAACACTAAGATCGATGTCGTTTAACTTGGCGCTGCTGCCAGGAAACATGGTGGTAAACTCGAAGTGGTTAATGAGTAGTATGTTGTACAATCTTACGACACCTGACCTGGTTTCTGAAATGGAATGCTCGAAGTTAAATCTGCTGTTAATACCATTTCCATATAATATTAGTCCTGAGGATTTTGTGCAAGCAGGGCATTCGATTGATGATAACGTACGTAAAGCGAAAAAAGAAAAAAAGACCCCAAGGTTTTTTACAATAAAGCAGAACTGGATACCTAAAAATAAAGAAAAAGAAGTAGCAAGTTTAATAATGAAGCTCGTACATAAGGCAGAGGATGATCTAGCTAAAGCAGGCGTCGCTGATGACGTGGTCAATGGCGTCGTAATGCCAGAGGTTTCTTTGACCCTTGATGTTGCAAAGCATGTGTCAGATTCACTGCTCGAACACAGTCGGACAGGTTTTTTTATTTGCGGAATAACACAAAACAAACAAGGCTCTAAGATAAATGGCGCTTACGTTGCAATGTTTGATCGAAACTGGAAAAGCAAGCATAAGTTCGAAATGATACAATGCAAACAGCACAGATGGAAGCTTGATGATTTTCAAATTAAAAAGTATGGCTTAAACTTTCCAGAAGGCTTTGAGTGGTGGGAGCAAATAGACGTATCCCACAGAGAAGTGTATTTCCATTTATTTAGTGCAGGGAGTTTTGTGACGTTTGTTTGTGAAGACCTGGCACGAGCCGAGCCTCTCCATCACATAGTACGATCTGTGGGCCCAAATCTTGTATTTGCACTGTTGCTTGATAGTCAACAGATTCTTTCGAGATGGCCAGGACGGTATGCGACTACACTTGCTGATGATCCTGGCTGTGCTTGTATTTCGTTTACATCTCAGGGACTGATAAAACTGGACAAATACTACCAAGAGGAGCTTAAGAAGAATAAATCAGAAGAGCTAAGAGTTGGACTCTGGAGATCAGGAAACGAGTTAACCGAGATTAATATGCCGAATGACAGCAATTCATTGGCAGTGCTGTTAAGACTTAAGTCCAAGAGAATAACCGAGTATTCATTGGATGATAGAAATGATGGAGGAGTAGCAGAAACATGGAATACAAACGATGACGTTAGTATCATTAAGCCAGTTCATATAGTTAAACTAGATAAAAAGCCTAAGTGGCTTCATATAAAGAAATGACCAGCAATTTTGGTTGCTGGTCTTTTCTTTATGCTTTATATATCTTTTGAAGTTGAAGCTTGCGTTGCCTTTCGTACTCGCGAGTACGTGCACGTCTTGCGTCAACAGAGCTTCCGTTTGGTTGTTTCTTGTTTTGTTTCGGTGTCTGCATAGTTCCTCCAATCCTTGTAAAGTTCATTCTGGATGTCATTTTTTACCTCCATGTACAGTCCTGTCAATAGGATTTATCGGTTTTTCTGGTTTTTTCCTTGAATGCAACACTTTGCCTGTCTGGATTGCTACCCCCTGCCATTCTGGCACCACCTCGCCTCCCCCTCACCCCAATCTAATCCCCTAACCCCATACCCCCCATCACCTTACAAAACCATCCCCCTCGCCCGGCACAATCTTTGCACACCATTGTACCCCGTTCCATCGTCTGCACCTTTTGCACCTAGGAGGCTATCCCCCCATGGGAGCCAAACAACTGACTTATGCTGATGAAGCCCGCCAAAAGTTACTGGCCGGCGTCTCCAAGCTCGCGAAGGCCGTCAAATGTACCCTCGGGCCACGTGGCCGCAATGCTGTTCTCGATAAAGGTTGGGGTGTGCCCAACGTCACCAAAGACGGCGTCTCCGTCGCCGAAGATATCGAACTGAATGATCCCTACGAGAATATGGGCGCTCAGCTCGTCAAGGAAGCAGCCAGCAAGACCAGCGACGTCGCCGGTGATGGCACCACCACTGCCACCGTCCTCACCGAAGCCATCTACCGGGAAGGCCTCAAGGGCATCTCCGCCGGCGTCGATCCGATGGCCATCAGCCGGGGCATCCTCAAGGCTACCGAGAAGGCGACCGAAGAACTGAAGAAGCTCGCCGAGAAGATCAACGCCAAGGACAAGAAGGAAATCAAGGAAGTCGCCACCATCTCCGCCAACAACAACAGCGAGATCGGCGACTTCATCGCCCAGGCCATGGAACGGGTCGGCTCCGATGGCGTCATCACCATCGAAGAAGGCAAAGGCTTCATCACCGAAGTCGATTGGGTCGAAGGCATGCAGTTCGACCGTGGCTACCTCTCCCCGCACTTCGTCACCGATCCTGAAAAGGTCATCTGCGAATACGACAAGTGCTACGTCCTCATCCACGAAGACAAGATCAGCAACGCCAAGGACCTGGTCCCGCTGCTCGAAGTCATCAGCAAGGCGAACCGCCCACTGCTGATCATCGCTGAAGACATCGATGGCGATGCACTCGCTACCCTCGTCGTCAACAAGCTGCGTGGCATCGTTCAGGTCGTGGCTGTTAAAGCTCCCGGCTATGGCGATCGCCGCAAGGCCATGCTCGAAGACATCGCTGCCCTTACCGGCGGCAAGGCAATCTTCAAGGATCTCGGCATCAAGCTCGAAGCAGTCAAGCTGACTGACCTCGGCACCGCCAAGAAGGTCCGCATTGATGCTGAGAACACCACCATCGTCGAAGGGGCCGGCAAGGAAGACGCCATCCAGGGCCGCTGCGACATGATCCGCCGCGAGATCGAGGCCAGCACCAGCGAGTACGACACCGAGAAGCTGCAGGAACGCCTGGCCAAGCTCGCCGGTGGCGTGGCTCAGATCAAGGTGGGTGCTGCGACCGAAACCGAAATGAAGGAACGCAAAGCTCTCTACGAAGATTCACTCGCTGCCACCCGCGCCGCCCTCGAAGAAGGCATCGTCGCTGGTGGCGGTGTCGCTTTGCTGCACGCCGCCAAGTCGCTTGAGAAGTTCAAGATCGATGGCGACGAACAGCATGGCGTCGATATCCTTCGCAAGGCTCTCGAAGTTCCTGCCCGCGCGATTGCTGAGAACGCCGGCCTTGATGGGGCTGTCGTCGTCAACAACATCCGCAAGGGTAAAGACAAGAACTACGGCTACGACGCCAACGCTGAGAAGTACACCGACCTCCGCAAGGCCGGCGTGGTGGATCCTGTGAAGGTCACCCGCTCCGCTCTGCAGAACGCTGCCAGCGTCGCTGCTCTGCTGCTCACCACCGAAACCCTGATTGCTGACAAGCCTGAACCCAAGGGTGCAGGCGGCGACGACCATCACCACCACGACCACGGTGGCGGAATGGGCGGCGGCATGCCCGGTATGGGTGGCATGGGCGGTATGGGAATGGGCGGCATGGGTGGCATGCCAGGGATGATGTAATTCAAAAGTCCTGAGTGCTGAGTGCTGCGTCCTGAGTAATACGGGCGTCTGCACCACCACCCAGGACATCGCAACATTCGTCCTGTCTGCTCTCAGCACTCAGGATTCAGCACTCAGGACTTCAAGCAAACACAAGGAACACAAATCATGAAACTACGTCCATTAGATGATCGCATCGTTGTCAAACCCCTCGATGCTGAAGAGAAGACCGCCGGCGGCATCGTGCTGCCCGATTCAGCCAAGGAAAAGCCCCAGCGTGGCAAGGTGATCAGCGTCGGCCCAGGCAAGCAACTCGACGACGGCTCCCGTGCCGCCATCGCTGTCGCCGTCAACGACGAAGTCATCTACGGCAAGTACTCCGGCTCCGAAGTCAAAATCGACGGCGTCGAGTACAAGATCCTCCGCGAGAACGATGTTCTGGCGAAAGTGGTGTAATAGCTGACAGCTAACAGCTCACAGCTAACAGCCCAAACAAACAGTGGATGTGTAGCTGATGAACAATATCAAGACCCATCGCCATGCAAACATTTCTGTATGGCTGTAAGCTGTCGGCTGTAAGCTGTCAGCTAGACTGTGAGCTGTCAGCTGTGAGCTGTCAGCTTGAAACAACGAAACACTACACACAATCGAAGTACCCACTATGGCCAAGCAACTACTCTTCACCAACGAAGCTCGCCGCAAGCTCCTTGCCGGCGCCGAAAAACTCGCCAAGGCTGTCGGTGTCACCCTCGGGCCATCCGGCCGAGTGGTCATCCTCGATAAGTCCTTCGGCGGTCCCACCGTCACCAAGGACGGCGTCACCGTCTCCAAGGAAGTTGATCTGGCTGATCCCTTCGAGAACATGGGAGCCAAGCTCGTCAACGCTGTCGCGACCAAGACCAGCGACATCGCCGGCGATGGCACCACCACTGCCACCGTCCTCGCTCTCAACATCTATAAGGAAGGCCTCAAGAGCACGACCGGCGGGGCCAACCCCATGTCGCTCAAGAGGGGCATCGATATGGCTGTCGAAGCAGCTGTCGAAAAGATTCACAAGATGAGCAAGGAATGCACCAAGAAGGACGAGATCGCCCAGGTCGGCACCATCTCGGCCAACAACGACGCAGCCATCGGCGAGATGCTCGCTGACGCTCTCGAAAAGGTCGGCAAGGATGGCGTCATCCAGGTTGAAGAAGGCAAGACCAACGACACCGAAGTCGATTTCGTCGAAGGCATGCAGTTCGACAAGGGTTACATCAGCCCTTACTTCGTGACCGATGCCGGTACGATGGCTGCTGAACTCGAAGACGCCTACATCCTCCTCTACGAAAAGAAGATTTCGAGCGTCCGTGATCTGGTGCCTCTGCTCGAAAAGGTCGCTCAGACCGGCAAGCCGCTGCTCATCATCGCTGAAGATGTCGACAGCGAAGCGCTGGCGATGCTCGTCGTCAATCGGCTGCGTGGCATCCTCAACGTCGCTGCGGTGAAGGCTCCCGGCTTCGGTGATCGCCGCAAGGCGATGATGGGTGATCTCGCTACCGTCACCGGCGGCAAGTTCATCAGCGAAGACCTCGGCACCAAGCTCGAAGCGGTCACCCTCGCTGACCTCGGCAAGGCCAAGAACGTCCGCATCGAAAAGGAAAACACCACCATCGTCAACGGTGGCGGCAAGAAGGCTGATATCATGAAGCGGATCGAACAGATTCGCACCCAGATGGACGCCAGCGACAGCGAGTACGACAAGGAAAAGTTCGCCGAACGCCTGGCCAAGCTGACCGGCGGCGTCGCCCTCATCAAGATCGGTGCTGCTACCGAAGCCGAGATGAAGGAAAAGAAGGCCCGTGTGGAAGACGCTCTGCACGCCACCCGCGCGTGCCCGCGCTGAAGGCATCCTGCCCGGTGGCGGCGTCGCTCTGCTCCGCTGCACCGAAGTCGTCAAGAAGCTCGCCAAGGGCCTCGAAGGCGATGAGAAGCTCGGCGCTGAGATCATCTTCCGTGCCTTGTCCGCTCCCATCAAGCAGATCGCTGAGAACAGCGGCGTCGATGGCGCGGTGGTCGCTGACGAAGTCTTGTCGAATGACAAGGAATCAAGCGGCTACAACGCTGCCACCGCCGAGTACGTCGATATGTACAAAGCCGGCATCGTCGATCCGACGAAAGTCGTCCGCAGTGCACTGCAGAATGCCGCCTCCATCGCCGGTTTGATGCTCACCACGGAAGTGATGATCACCAAGATCGACGACGACGAACCCAAGGGTTTGGCGAAAGCCGAAGGCGTCGTCCGCTAAAGAGCGATCAACATGCGAGCCGGTCCCCGTAAGGGGCCGGAGTAAACAACAAGCAAGCACCGTGGATGAAGGTTCACGGTGCTTTTGTGTTTGTAGTTTCACAGGGACATTGGCTGATAGCCAAGGACGTAATAGAAGAATGCCGTTCCTACGTTCCGCCGGCAGCGATGACTTCTTCTGTCTCGTATTTAGACCCTGCCCAGGCAGCAAGCAGGTTGCCCAGCCAATCGATGGTACTTTCGTCTTCCCGCCAGAGTAACAACACAGGCCATCGATTACTGGATATCAGATAGAGGTCACGCTGAAAGGGCGCTTTCGTTCCTACATTTCGATGTGCCTTTTGAAGGAGGCGGGTGATCTGGTCCTTGGTAAACTGCAGGGTTTTCGTGCGTAAGGGATGATAGTAAACCAAACGAAAATCGTGTTGCACCACTTCCATGACAGTACGCCCGAAAAACAACCACAAGATGTGGTAAAGAATTGCCAGGTCGATGAAGATCATCAGCGGAGCGAAAAGGAAGCATAGGACGCTGAAGAACTTGGTCATGTCGTCCATCATCCATAGCTGGATGGCAGAGCCGGTGACCAGGTAACAAAAGAAAGACCAGAACAGGAAGAGAAACAACAACCCAATCTTGCTGAACCAGTTGCCTGCATAACGATAGTCGAGACGGAAGGCCCCGTCATCTAAGTGAGTGACGATAAAACCACGGGGCAAGTTATCGAGCGGTGACATGAATACACTCGCCAAATGACATTGGTACAGTGGAGGGCATTCTACGCTTTTCCAGGTCTGCGAACTTATGAACATTGCTTCTTTGGGTCTAGAAACTCATCTCGCAGTTACAAACTGCCTGCCTCAACGTCGACTCACCATAGTACCACGAAGACACGCAGCGAACCCCCACGAACCTGGTACAATCCTCTTGTGCATGGAGAAATCATCATGTCCATCGATTGGAAAAACGTCATCACCTTGAACCCGAAGGTGCTTGCAGGCAAGCCGACGATTCGTGGGTTGCGGATCAGCGTTGAACAGGTTCTGCGATCCATGAGCAGCGGCATTTCAGAAGCGGAGATTCTGCGCGAATATCCCGACCTCCAAGCAGGCGACATTGCAGCTTGCCAAGCCTATGCAGCGGACTTGGTCGCCACGGAGCGTGTTTAGCTAGTTCTTTTGTCTTAGTCCCGGAGGGACGTTGGTTAGTAGCCAGGGGCGCAAGCCCCTGGAGAAGTCAAAAGGTGAGTTGAGCCCCGGAGGGGCGATGGTGGCAAGGCCCACGTCACCATCGCCCTTCCAGGGCTCTGCTTTTAGAACATGCTTACCAGGGGCTTGGCGCCCTGGCTACTGGCCATCGCCCCTCCGGGGCTAAAACCCATTCAAGGATGTTCCGATAGGAACCAAACCATGCCCTCCACCTACACCAAACTCTACTACCACATCATCTACTCCACCAAAGAACGTCGCCCTTTGATTGAAGCTGATTGGGAAAAGCGACTCTACGAGGTGATTGGCGGAATCGTGAGAGATAATAAGGGTGTCTTGCTCGCTGCAGGGGGTATGCCGGATCATGTTCATCTCCTCATCAGTTGTCGCCCCACCGTGGCTCTCTCGTCACTACTTCGAGACATCAAGAGTAACTCCTCGAACTGGGTTCATGAACAATTCACCAAAGACTTCGCCTGGCAGGAAGGGTACAGTGCTTTCACGGTCAGCCATTCCGGAACCGCCGATGTGAAGGAATATCTTGCTCATCAGAAAGAGCATCATCGCAAACGTGATTACAAGGAAGAGTTACTGGCGATGCTTAAACTGAATGAAGTGGAGTTTGATGAGCGGTATGTGTTTCATTAGCTAACTGGTTTTGATTCCCGGGGGACGTCGGTCAGTAGCCAGGGGCGTAAGCCCCTGGGAGAAGTCAAATGATGGGTGGAGCCTCTGAGGGGCGATGGTGGCAAGGAGTAAGTCACCATCGCCCTTCCAGGGCTCTATCTTTACAACATCCTTTCCAGGGGCTTGTGCCCTGGCTACTGACCATCGCCCCTACCGGGGCTAAAAGACTGCGTTCGGGAATATCCTCATGAGTGAATCAACAAATACGAATAGAACCAATGGAGATGATTTTGCAGCGAAGGCATTACGTTCCTTCCAGCGAGCCGTCCGTAAGGTCTACGAAGAACGAGCCGCACAGAACGAAACCGTCAGCATCTGGCGTGATGGCAAGGTGATGATCCTGCCGGCCAAAGACCTACTTCGTGAATTGAACGAGAATACCGAGCCGAGCCGTTAAACCACTTTTCGCTTTTCCCCACCCTCTCCTCCCCGCCATCGTGGTCACCGTATAATACGGTAGAACAGACAAGGGAGTCGTCAGCCGTGGATCAACCACATCAGTCGAAGAATGAGCCGGTGCCCCAGTTTCGGGTGAACTTTGACCCGCTGGAGTTGCCGTTCACCTGTACCCTTTCCGGTGTTCCTCAGAAGCTGGCAACAGCGACCGTGCTTGATTCAGGCTACGTGATGATCGATCCCGAATCCCGTCAGGCCATCTTCGTCGTTATCAGCAACGACGATACTACCGTTGATTTTGAGTAAGCTCCTGCTTCACTCGAACCACTTCCTGCACCAGTTTCTGCAGAGCCTCCTCTTCGGTGCTGCCACGCACCTTGATCGGTGCCAGGTTGCCGGTGAAGTTGCACTCGTACTGAATACCTTCAGCTAGTCTTTCCCGATGACAGCTTCGTGCACCCTGACGATCAAGCCAGGCGGTGACGGTGCCCAGATCATAACGATCGGGCAACGCTACCGTGGCAACCGGCGTAGGCTTGGCACCCACAGCTACGATGCCCATCTCATCCGGTGAAGGAATACGAATCGGCTTCCAGCCTGGTGAAGATGGTGCCGCTGGGGCAGGGGCTCGAGTCATCAACTGTTCCGGAGCTGCGCCACGAACCACGGGTTGACGCGGCTCTTTCACTGCGGCAGAGGTGGGTCGCTTCAGCATATCAGGAATAGCAGGCAGACGATCACCGGAAGCATAAGCACGCCCAGCCTGATTAGCGGGTTGCTGTTGCAACATCTGTTGCTGAGATTGTTGAACGTAGCCCTGCTGCGGCTGACCATAGTAAGGCTGCTGTTGCTGAGCATACCCTTGTGGCATACCACCCTGCATCTGCTGGGGGTAACCAGGCTGCTGGTACATCTGCTGAGGCATCATCTGCATCATTCCCGGCGAACCACCGGGCGGGCAGGCTCCTTGTGTCCCTCAGGTCTGGGCTTCGATCCGTCCGTAGATCATCACAAAGCTCAGTACGGTCAGAAACGAGCGGGTCGTTCGAATCATGGGGCACGCCTCCCTGCGTGTGATGGTAGTCATCATGCTTTGCGGGAAGCGTGATGGTGGCCATCAAGAGGGCGTGGAGATAACAGAATGTTCTGGGAGGCCAAGGCCAACTGCGCCGTTTTGTAAAAAGGGGGACATTGATTGCAAGAATGACAAACGAAACAACCCCAGCTCGAAACTGGGGTTGACGGATTTCGTAAATGCGGCTTGCGAGTAGTAGTTGCTGCTACCAGACGTGACATAGGTAAGTCACTTGCTCGGCATCCATCACGACGGAGCGTGATGGTAACTAGGGCGCACCGAAGGTCACCTGCTGAATCTTCCAGGTCTTCCCTTCCTTGCCGAAGTTGATCCCGACCTTGACCTTCTTTTCCTTGTCGAAATCCACCTGAAGGATAAGTAGTGTGATGTCATCAGCAGTCACGCTGCCCTCTTTCACAAAGGTGTGGCTCTTGTAGTCGCCATACTTGTCCTTGTGGGGTTTGACGAGGGCAGGGTAGAGCTGCTCAGCCATGCCTTTGAAGGCATCGATATAGTTTTCGAAGCATCCCTTGGCATCGCCCTTGTTGTAAGCCTTGAAGAATTTCTCCATGATGGCTTCCTGATCTTTGAACTCCTTGGGCGTGTCAGCCAGAGCGGGCGTGGTGAACACGGCAGTACACAGCAGTGTGCCGACAGCCAGGGATGCGAACCATTGCATGGGGGATCTCCTTATTGTTAGATTATTGAACCTGATGAACATGATGGGGGAGAAGATGGAAGAGTTCAAGTCCTCAGCCCCTCCGCCATCCTCAGCAGCACCCGATCCTTCACAAACACCTGCTCCAGCAGCTCACGCCCCTGTTTGGTGGCGACCTGTTGTTCCAGATAATTCTCCCCCATCAATTGTGGCAACGAAGCCTTCTCACCGGTCAGCCGCAACAATTGTTCCATCGTCATCGTCCACTCGGCACGATCCTTGATCACGCCCAGTCGATCAATGGCATAGCTCAAAGCATAAAGCAGAGGGGCGGGAACACGGATCGGCACATCGTCCGCCTCCGGTTCGGGCAACTTGTTGAAGGGGTTCTCGACAATGTCCTTCGTCAGGTAACGATCCCAATTCTCCGGAGCCTTGGCGTTTCGATCCAAAACAAACCCGCCTTCGACGGCGGTGAAGTAGATGCTCACCCAGCGCACTTCCCGCCGGGCCTTGTGCAGCCCATTTTCGATGTCATTGAGATCGAGCTGCTGAATCGCTTCGTCGATATCGTGTAGTTCATTCTCCAACCACTGAGCCAGGACGTGCGATTCCTTCTTCGGCGAATACCACTCCACCTTCTTGAGCTTCCGGTTGAACTTCGCTGGCAAGAGCTCCGCATCGAGATGATACCGGCACGCCACCCAGTCATGAGCTTCGACCCAGGCCCAGGTGCGGCCACACGCTTCGATGTACCGGTCCCGTGCCAGCAACGTCACCCCGGCCGGCATCGACCAGTCATGACACTTCTTGGCCACCGCCAGCCAGTAATCCATTGAACCCAGAGCATCTTCGATGATCTTGCTTTCGAGCCGAATCCGGGCGAAGAGTTTGTGGTCGAGATCGAGATGTTCGTACACCCGGCCCAGAGCTTCGAGCATAAAGAGCGGAGTGCGGGCGTTGTACTGGAAGAACACCTGAGCCAACAGCGCCGAGCCTTTGCTGGCCATCGCATCATCGAGAAGCTGTTGCACTTTCTTCAGATGCCTGGTGAATCGCCGCCGCGCGTGAGGGCCTTTAAGGGGAGCTTCTTTAATCACCGCTGGAGCATTTGACATGGGCGTGCCTTCGTTGAATGGGGCAGCCTCATTGTATATGTGTTACTGACCTTCTCCGAGTTTCACCTGCAGCCACGCCCGGGCATACCGCCACATGCGGTCGGCGGTGGCCGGGGAGATGCCCAGCACCTGAGCGGCCTCGTCTCCGGAGAGGCCGATGATGAAACGGAGTTCGACCAGTTTGGCGTGTTCGGGTTTCTCTTTTGATAGTTCAGAGAGAGCCTCATCCAGGGAGAGGAGTTGTTCATCAGGCATGCTGTCCGGCGCGTCATCGAGCGTCACCCGCTGCCCGCCATCTCGTTTCTTCGTCATCTTGGCCCGGGCCCGGTCGACGAGGATGCGGCGCATGGCCGTGGCAGCAGTGCGGAAGAAATGGCTGCGGTCGTTGAAACCCATCGACGCTTCAGAGATCCGCAGCCAGGCTTCATGCACCAGGGCGGTGGCGCTCAGCGTCTGCCCCGGCTGCTCGCTTTTCAGCTTCGCCGTGGCGAGCCTGCGCAGTTCGGTATAGACCTGGGGCAGAAGTTCGTCGGGCGTCATCGCTTCTTCCCGGAGGATGGTAGTGAGGCGATCAGCTTCCGGAAGTCCTCCCGGTCGCGCAGCGGCGTCAAAGAGTCGTCCTTCTCCAGTGCCGCTCTGTCCTGATACCCGGCGGCGACCGCTTTTTGAAGCCAGGCCATCGCCTGATCGGCTTCGCCCTTGGCTTCGGCGGGTTGCGTTTTGATCAGCCCCGCCAACTGGCTGCGATGACAGGCTGCCTGAAAGAACTGTTCCGGTTCGGAGAGTGGCAGCTTCTCATGCTGCTGGATCGTCACTTGACAGCCTGCCACATCACCCTGGCGGTGCAATATGGTAAAGCGATACGAGAGCACCTTGGGCAGCAAAGAGGCGTCGAGCTGCTTCCCGGCAGCAGCGGCCTTGTTGGCCAGTGCGAGGACTTCGTCGATCTTGAGTAACGCCTCGCGATCACGTTGGAGTTTCATTAGCGCCGCGATGGCACCGCGCATTGAATAGAGCGTATCAGGGTGATCCACCCCCAGCTTCTGCTTTTGAAGCTTCACAGTTTCTTCCAGGATCGTGAGCGCCTCGGCATTGCGTTCCAGAGCCGCATAGTTGGACGCGAGACTGTACATGCTGGAGAGCGTATGGGGGTGAGTGAGGCCAAGATGCTGTTTCTGCAGCTTCAAGGTTTCTTCCTGTAGTTGAAGAGCTTCCTCCAGTTGCCCCAGGGCGGCATAGCTCAAGGCGAGGTTGTACATGCTCATCAATGTTGCGGGATGGTGGGGGCCTAGATTCTTCTTTCGCATGTTCAGCGTCTCTTGACGCAGCGTCAGCGCCTCGGCCTGGCGGCCCAGGGTGGCATAACTGTTAGCCAGGTTGTGCATGCTCGACATGGTATCGGGATGGTCGGGTCCGAGCTTCAGGCGTTGCAGAGCCAGAGTTTCTTCACGAAGCTTGAGAGCTTCTGCCTTTCGGCCCTGCGTGTCATAGCTGTTGGAAAGGTTATTCATGCTGCGGAGCGTCTCGGGATGGTCCTGTCCCAGCTTGAGCTTCGACAGCGCCAGCGTTTCTTCCCTGAGCTTCAGCGCCTCGATTTCCTTGCCCATGAACTCGTACCCGCTGGCGAGGTTGCTCATGCATTTCAAGGTATCAGGGTCGTCAGGGCCCAGCTTCTGCTTCATCAGCGCCAGCGTCTCCAGGCGCAACTTCAGCATCTCCTCGTACCGGCCCAGGGCGGTGTAACTGTTGGCCAGATTATTCATGCTGGAGAGCGTGCTGGGGTGGTCGATTCCCAGCTTCTTCTTGTTCAGAATCATCGTCTCTTCAAAGAGCTTTCTTGCGTCCTCGTGCCGGCCCTGTAGGGCGTAACTGATAGCGAGCGTTTGCATGCTCTTGAGCGTAGCGGGGTCATCCGGCCCCAGTGCCTTCGTATTCAGTTCCCTTACGCGCTGGTGCTGCAGCATCGCCAGGTCGGCCCGGCCCATGCCCCGCAGCGTGAACCCGAGCGTCGCGCGAAGCTCCGCTTCCACCAGTGGCTGATCCGGAAACTTGCCTTCGATCGCCTCAGCAGCCCGGATCACCACGTCGCGCAACTTCAGCTCCGCGTCGTATTTCAAGCCGTCGAGCTGTGCCTGTTGCTGCGTGCCCGGGTCAGCCAGCCGTAGAACGTCGTGCTGGAGAAAGTTCTTGATGGCCAGAGTCAGTGCGGTCTGTTCCTCCGCTTCCCTGCGTTTGCGGTCAGCGTTCTCTTTGGCAAGCCGTTCCTCGTGCGCTGCACGTTTCGCTTCAAACAGCCCCCAGGTCGTGCCGATGATGCCCAGAATCAGCGCCAGGGCCACCAGGCTCGCGGCGATGACTACTCCCCGATGCCTCCGCACGAACTTCCTCAGCCGATACCCCGCGCTGGGCGGATGGGCCAGCACCGGCTCGCCCGCCAGATACCGCAGCACATCTGCCGCGAACCCATTGGCCGACTCATACCTTCGGGTGCGGTCCTTCTCCAGTGCTTTCATCACGATCCAGTCCAGCTCGCCATGAATCTGCTGGGTAAGCTTCGCCGGTTCCGTGTCGCGATTCGCGGCGATGTTGGGCAACGCCTCAGCGGTGCTGAGCTTGGTGCTCGGCCGGGTGCCTCCTCTTCCCGGATGATCCGCAACACCTCCATGAACGCCGCTTTCTTGAGACTCTTTCGGTCGACCGGCGTTGTCCCCGTCAGCAGTTCGTACAGCAGCACGCCCAGAGAATAAACGTCGCTGCGCGTATCAATGTCGAGATGGTTCAGCGATGCCTGTTCCGGGCTCATATATTCCGGCGTTCCCACAATTGTTCCCAGACCGGTGTCCAGCGTCTGTTCCGTCAGTTGCGCTCCCGTCGCCTTGGCGATGCCGAAGTCGATCACTTTCGGCACCGGCTTATCGTCGTACAGCGCCACCAGCACGTTACTCGGCTTGATGTCCCGATGGATCACCCCCTTTTGATGAGCATGCTGAATAGCCTGGCAGACGGGAACGAAGAGTTCCAGACGTTGCTGAAGTGAGAGCCTGCGTTCATCACAGAAGGTGGTGATGGGAGTTCCTTTGACCAGTTCCATCACAAAGTAGGGGCGGCCGGAGCCCCGCACGGCAGTTAGCGGTTCATCATTCCGGCTCGGCCCCTGTCGCCGGTCATCCCGCCATCCAGCACTCGTGCAATATGGGGATGATCCATCATCGCCAGTGCCTGCCGCTCGGCATCGAACCGGGCCAGTACCGCCTTGGAATCCATGCCCGCCTTGATCAGCTTGACCGCGACTAGCCGCTTGACCGGGTCCGACTGCTGACTCTTCCAGACTGATCCCATGCCCCCTTCACCAATGAGCTCTAGCAACTGGTATCGCCCGCCGATCACCACGCCGGGCTGGTCGCCCAGAACAAACGAGAGTTTCTCATCAAACCCGGTCGTCGCTCCCAGGGCAGGGGCTTGCTGTAGCAGGGAAGCCGACCGTGCATCCTCCTTCAATAGCGCCTCGACCCGCTTCCGCAACTCCGGCTTGCCTGCACAAGCGCGATCCAGCAACGCCCCCCGCTCCGCGACCGGGGTGCGTAACGCCAGATCAAACAACGTCTCTTCAGTCATCATCCGGGCCCTCTACCCCATCAGCGATAATCAGCGAGGCTTGGCGTCATCAAATTGCTTCTTCTCCACAGTCTCGGAAATTCTCATGCGAGCCGGGTCGCGTCAGCGCCCGGAGTACGAGCCTACTTCTTCTCCACTGCCTTCTCCTTCTCCCCCGCCGTCGGCTGAGCGTTGGCCTTCACTTGTGACAATTGTTGTTCCGCTTCCTCTTGCCCGGCGGTGTCGCCCAAGGCTCGACAGGTGATGGCCAGGTTGGTGAGATGGTTGATCAGAAACTGCCGATACTCAGGGTTCTTCGGGTTGGCCGCGCGAACCTTTTGCTGCCATTCGATGGCTTGCACGAGTTTCTTCCGAGCCGGCTCCAGATTCTTTTCTGCCATGTCCTTGGCAGCCAGGTTGTGCAGGGCTGCCCCGTACCTGCTGGCAAAGCTGGCAGTCGCCTGGAAGCCGGTAGTCGCCTCCGTCGCTGATGCAGCCTTCAGTCGATCCTCAACCCTGGCTCTCAGATCCGGGTTCCCTTCGCAGGCACGGTCGAGCAACGCCGCCCGCTCCGCTTCGGGGGTCTTGCCTAACAATTCCAACAGAGCTTCTTCGGACATGGGCGATAGCTCCCACTCTTATGAGCGAGATTGAGGGCTTTCAGGCATCAGACTACCCTACTTCTTCTCCACTGTCTCGGAGATTCTGTCGTGAGCCGGGTCGCGTCAGCGCCCGGAGTGTCCGAGCGAGTTGTTATCGCATCAAAATGCATGAGTCACATAGATACGCTTCGGCGAATAGCGAACCTACCAGCAGCACGACAGAAGTTCCACACCTCGCCACACTGCGCAGGTACCACGGTGGAAAGATCATCCGGCTGCGAATGACCCCAGTGAGAATAGGTTCAACGTGGTGGTGGGAGGTGGGGTAGGGCATGGGTAGTTACTCGATTCGATGGAGCATCCGATCATACTCTGCATGTGAACCAATCCAGAACCAGATCACGGTGTCTCCTTCCAAAGTGCCCAGCGCTCGATAGTTGATGCCAATTCGCGCTGAATAGGTCGGGGGTTTCGGATAGACTTTTTTGAAATGAAGGCCGGGATGGGACGGGTCTTGCTGAAAGAGTCGATAAGCATCACGGGCTTGAAGCCTGACCACGTTAGGAAGGCGGGCCAGACAATGGCGGAACTGCCTGGTAGTTCGTGAGTTCATAACTGATCTGGATCAAGTATCTTCGTTTTGCCCGCTCGATGTTCCTTGAGGGCAGCTTCAGCTAATTGGGCCAACTTATCTCCCGACTGGGCGATGGCCGCATCGAACGCTGTCTCGTCCTCAAGCTCAGTAAGCAGACGCGAAGCCAGCACCTCCTGCTCAGCTTCAGGAAGCTTGGCTGCCTTGGCGAATGCCTGTTCAAGTAACTTGGTCATCTTCAATACCTCTGCGTGCATGGTAACTTAAACCAGCATCACAATCAATGAAGACCCATCCCTACCGAAACGAATACCACTCGTGGCCGATTTGCCAACCGATTCCGAAATGCCCCCTAGCCAAACCCCCACCCACTTCACAAGATAGTAGGTTCCCAACGCTTGCACCTTCGTCGATATTTTTGTCGGCCAAGCTGCACATAACACCTAGCGTGTGAAGGAGTTACGTCGTGGTTGTGATTCGTTTGCGGGTACAGGGCCGAAAGCATCGGCACTTCTTCCGCATGTGTGCCATGGATAAACGTCAGCCCAATGATGGCCGGTTTATCGAAGAATTAGGGACTTACGATCCCCATGTGAAGGATAACGAGAAGACCGTTACCCTGATCCCTGACCGCATCAAGTACTGGCTCAGCGTCGGCGCTCAGCCCAGTCACCGTGCCAAGGTAATCATCGACAAGTTCATGAAGAAGTTCGAAGAGAAGGCTGCCACGGAGACCATCTCCGGCCATCCTCCCCTCGACCCCAACAAAGCCAAAGTTTAGTAGCTAGTAGCAAGGAGCTAGTAGCTAGAAGAACAGGAAGGGAAGCAGTAAGAGCAAAATAGTGTGAAGCCGTGGTACAGAAGCATGAGCCATCTCATTCTTCTCCTAGCTACTAACTCCTAGCTCCTATCTACTTGGAAATCATGCGTTTCGACGTGTTGACCCTCTTCCCTGGCATCTTCTCAGGATACCTGACCCAGAGCATTCTGAAGCGGGCCATCGATAACGGCCTGGTCAGCATTCACCTCTGGGACTTCCGCGACTGGGCCTCGGGGAAGCATCGGCAAGTGGACGATCGCCCGTTCGGGGGAGGCCCCGGCATGGTGCTCATGCCCGAACCGGTGGTCACTGCGGTCGAAGCTGTCAAACAGATGGCTACCCCGCCCGGCCAACTGCTCATGATGACCCCGCAGGGGGAACGCCTGACGCAGCCGCTGGTGAAAGAGTTAGCGACGAACGAAAGGCTCCTGTTGCTTTGCGGCAGGTACGAAGGCTTCGATGAACGGATCAAGGAGATCCTGAAGCCAAGAGAAATCAGCATCGGCGATTTCATCTGCAATGGCGGCGAGGTGGCTTCCATGGTGGTGATTGACACGGTGCTCAGGCATGTGCCGGGCGTGCTCGGCGATGAGGAAAGCGTGACCGAGGAAAGTCACAGCCAGCCGGGGCAGGTGGAATACCCCCACTACACCAGGCCGCGTGAGTTTCGAGGTCTGGAGGTTCCTGAGATGCTGCTCTCAGGCAACCACGAAGCGATAGCAGCCTGGCGACGAGAACAATCCGCTCGGCGAACCGCCGAGCGACAGCAATAACGATAGAGCAAAAGGAAGACTGACATGGCCTTCAAGCGTGGCGCCCTCATGGCGAAAGTCGAAGCCTCTACCCTCAAGAAGGAAGAGGATCGCAAACAGATAGCTGACTTCAAAGTCGGTGATACCATTGATGTCCATCAGTGGATTCTCGAAGGCTTCGACAAGGAAGGCAACGAGAAACGCCGCATCCAGATCTACACCGGCACCGTCATCGCCATGAAGAGCGGTGGCAACCGGGAGATGTTCACTGTCCGCCGTCTCGTCGATGGCCAGGGCGTCGAACGTTCCTTCCCCATGCACTCGCCCAAGATTTCCAAGGTCGTGGTGAAGCGTCCCGGCATCGTCCGCCGTGCCAAGCTCTTCTACCTCCGCGACCGTGTCGGCAAGGCCACCCGTATCCGCGAACGCAAGAAGAAGGGCGTCATCATCGAAGGCAGCGCCCCGTCGCCGCGGCAAAGTAAGCAAGAACCTTGTGAGCCGGGTCGCGTCAGCGCCCGGAGCAGTCCATCGATAACCCATGCTGCCTTCAGCATGGGTTTTTCGTGCGCCGAAGCCTACCATGAAAATCTAACGGTCGCCGTTAGATTTTCATGGTATGCAAACCCACCCTCTACCCCCTATCATAACTGCTTCACTACAGTTCATTAAAAGGTCACGAAGCATGGCGGATACCGCGCCCACCGATCAGAAACTTTATTCGACCCTGATCAACCGCACCTTCATTGGCTTCCTCATCGCTGCCTTCCTGGCGGCGTTCAACGATCAGTGCATTCACGCCTCGGCCATGTTCTTCGCCATCCGCACCGAGACGCTCACCCCCGGCCTGGCCATCAGCCTGATGCCCATCCTCTTCTTCCTGCCCTGGGCCATCTTTTGCACCCTCGCTGCTTATCTCTCCGATAAGTACAGCAAGCGCAACATGATGATCATCTGGAAGCTCAGCGAAGTCTTCATCGCCCTGATTGCGCTCGCCGGGTTCTGGCTGGGCTCCCGTCCTGAGCCTTTGTTTCATGGTTCTGAACATTACGGTGCCTGGGCAGTTCTGGCTTGCGTCTTCCTCATGGGCAGCCACAGCGCTTTCTATGTCCCCAATAAGTATGGCGTGCTGCCAGAAATCTTCCCGACGCATCTCCTCTCCAAAGCCAACGGCATGGTCGAATCGGCCTCCTTCCTTGCTGTCATCCTCGGCACCGCGGCGGGCGGCATCATGTCTGATGAGAAGTTCTTCAAACATCGTGAGTACATCATTGGTTACTTCCTGGTCGGCACCTCGATCGTCGGCTCGCTCTGCGCCTGATGATTCTGCCGATGAAGCCCGCCAACCCGGATCGCAAGTTCCCAGGTTGGAACCCCCTCAAGCTCTACGCCCCGCTCGTCACCGACCTCAAAATGCTCTTCCAGTTGGCCTCACGTCGCACCGCTCTGTGCAGTATCGCCTTCTTCACCTTCATGACCGTCTACATGCGTGGCGTCATGTATATGCATGGCGAATCGCAGAACCCTCTCTGGTCGGAACTGAAGACCAGTCTGGTCGTCGCTTCGGTCGCTCTGGGCATCGGCATCGGCAGCCCGCTGGCGGGTATTCTGGCTGGCGGCAAGCTTGAACTCGGTATGGTCACCGTGGGCACGCTCGGCATGGCACTCTTCAGCGCTATTGGAGCCGTTTGTGTGTTGCTGCACAGTTCCATTGGCGATATCACCCTCATCATCAGCCTGATGGCCATCGGTTTCTTCTCCGGCTTCTATGTGCTGCCGATGTACACGATGCTGCAGTTCCGTGCCCCCAAGGGCGGCAAAGGCTCGACGATTGCCGCCAGCAATTTTCTCAATGTGACCGGGGCGATCCTGGCGTCGTTCCTCTTCTGGGCCTTGCAGAACGGCATGCACGCCGCCGGCCTGGCGCCGGAAGTGCCGATGAGGGACCTTGGCATCTCCGGCTACCTCTCTGATCTTTATCCGCCCGGCAGCATCGAAATCCGAGCCTTTGAACTGAGCGACATCGACTTTTCTGATGACCTCGGCGTTCCCTTTGATCGCGCTGCTGAGATACCTCACATCATTTTCAGTGTCAGGGAAGATGAGGGCCAAAAGAAAGGTCCTCTTCCCGATGGGTTTGATGCCAATCAGATGGAGGGGAAACCCACAGCAGCCATCATTCAGCGCACAAGAACGTGGGCCACAATGACTACGTCACCGTCAGCACCTACAAGATCAAAAGCAAATCGACCGGCAAGGAACAGCTCTACTACTATCTGCGGCTGGCCGATGCTCCGATGCCGAAGATCTACGATAACCAGAACCTGCCCGCCTACCTTTTCCTCGGCGGCTCCATTTTGTCGCTCATCGTCATCTGGCTGCTCGTCCGCCAACTGCCCGATCTCTTCCGCCGCACCGGCATCTGGCTCAGCACTCTGGGGAAGTACACCGTCGCCTTCGAGAATTCGAAGTACCTGCCCGATACCGGCCCCGTGATCATGGTGACCAACGGCCACACCCGAGAGCAACTGGGCGACATCCACACCTGCTGCGACCGCCAGGTGCAAATCCTCAACGGCAGACCTGAACATCTCAACGGCGATGTCCTCGAAGGTGCCGCTGCCCTCAAGGCTGATGAACTTCTCCTGATCTCCGACAACGCCCCGGAGCTCAAGCAACTGTTAAGTAAACTCTACGATCACAACCCCGCTGTAAGAGTCCTTCCCATCACCTATCGTAAGGATGACAAGGAGAAGAAAGCCCACGTCATCCTCCACGAAACCGTGGCTCCCAACATCGACCTCGAACAGTTGCAGACGTTGCTGAGGGCATAGAGTTGCCCTCACGCTCCGCTGGGTTATGATGGTAGTCATTACGCTCCGCGTGATGGTCTGCCCAGCAAGACAGTTTCATCATTCACAAATAACTTGCGAGGGCAAGTTCATGGACCATTCGTTCCAGTTCTTTGAACCCTCTGATGCACTCACGATCATTGAGCACCGACTTCCCCACTGGTCGCAAGCTGGAACCATCTGCTTTATCACCTGGCGAACTTACGATTCACTTCCTGCTTCCGTATTGCAGTCTTGGCACGATGAAAGACGCCGCTGGCTGCTTCAACAGGGTGTTCAACTGGATACTTATCCTGAGTGTCTTCAACAGCTTTCACCCCACATGCGGAAAGAATATCACACACTGTTCTCTGGTCGCTGGCACCAGCATCTTGATGATGGTCATGGTTCATGTGAATTGCAGCGGCCTGAGGTGGCTAAGATAGTCGCCGATAGTTTGCTTCATTTTGATGGTAGTCGGTACTTATTGACTGATTTCGTCGTCATGCCAAACCATGTCCATGTGTTGGCATCCTTTGTTGATGAAGCTTCTCTTTTGAATCAATGTGAATCATGGAAACACTTCACTGCCACGCAGATCAATCGGTTTCTTGGACGTAAAGGCCGATTCTGGCAACAAGACGGCTTTGACCATCTGGTTCGTTCCGAGGAACAGTTTCAATTCCTGCGGAAGTACTTGTACGATAATCCTGTTCGGGCAAAGCTGAGACAGAATCAGTTTGTGCACTATTCCAAGGTATTGTCTTGATGGTAGTCATCACGCTCCGCGTGATGGTCTGCCCTGTAAAACGCAGTACATCAATCACCAAGATCGAGGCCACTCTATTCTTCGGTAAAGTACCTTGCGATTGCACCCCACCCTCACGCGGAGCGTGAGGTCTACCATCACACAATCTCCATCCGCGGTGCACTCCCCACGCACCCCAGCGCCAACACGCAGTAATTCATCGCGTGAGCATAATGATCCGCCCCACCCGCTTCGAGGTAATCGACCCGGGGCACGCCCCGTCGATCCAGCCTCACCACCCGCACCGGAGAGCGTAACTGCTCCACAAACTCACTCGGCAAGTTCACCGGAGCGATCACCCTTCCGCTGTTCCAAGTGTGATACAGGGCATCCAGCGTTTCACTGCGAGGCACCCGCAGCACCTGCTGAGCCGTGTCTTGATGATGTTGCGAACCGATGCCCAGCCGATAGTAACACATCCACCCGCCGGCTCGACCATGGATCAATCTCCTCGCCTCATGCGTCTCCGGCTGAGCATCGATGACGTACGACCTGACTCCATAGTCTTCCAACAGTCTTTCCAATTCCGCCCAGTTCAATGCCACACCCGCCCACAGTATTCGGCACATCGCACCCACCGGCATGGCTATCACCACATGCAGGAACTGCGGGCCGACATCGATGCCTGCCACGCTCATCGCAGCGGAAGTCGCCATCGTCGCTCCGTTACTGCGGGCAATCGATTGTTCGATGCACGCCATCTCCAGCCTGGCGCCCTCGGCCAGGTAGGGCAGTCCCAGCACCGAGTTGTGGAAGACCTGCAGAGCTGAAGGATCACCCTCCGCCTCCTGCCACTGCGTCACCAGCCTCTCCGCCTTCGCTACCGGGGAAAAGAGCTGAGACAGTTGATAGCCATGCGTCTGTTCATCATGTACCTGTGCATGCCATTCCCCAGCTTCGATCAAATCCCGGCGTTCCTCATTCGACCAGGGTACACGACATTGCGGACAGCAGAACTTCGCTCGGTGCGGTGGGCCATCAACGCCCAAGACGCCACTGGGCCAGGTGATGTCGGTGTACTGATAGCACCGAGAACACTGAACGATGAACGCCCTCTGATCGCTCTTGGCGAACTCAGCGGCGATGCCATACCCGGGAATCGTCGGCGTCGAGAGTGACAACTCCCATGAATCGGGTTGACCGGCCAACCGTTGCCTGGCCAGATCGACAGCCGACCAGGGAGTGCCCTCCAGCCCCGCTGCCTTGTAGAGTTCATCCCGTTCATCAAGCGTCAAGTAAGCGACCGGCACCGACATCAGTTCCGCCCTGCTGCGTGCCCCGTGACAATAGAACTGGGCGACCCCTACCTGGAGATGCCCCGGACCACTCGCCTTCACTGTCGCCTGGAATACGGGGCTGCGGCGCACCATCACACTGAATCGTCCCCGACGAAACCGATCCCGCGGTGCGATGCGTGGGGAACAGGTACATCGCCGACTTCTGCCGATGTTCGAGAAACCACATCACCCGCATCATCGCCATCACCGTCGCCCCCACCTGTGCCGCCTTCTGCAACACCATCCGAGCGGCCAACGAATTGAGCGGCTCCGTCAGGTACTCATACCCCGTCAACCGATACGGCAGCCCACTATCGGGATTAACACCCACTTTTTGAGCGTATTTGGTAATGGAGTCACCACTATTATCATGCTTTAGCATTGGATGGGTCTCGAAGGTTTTCGTTCTTTGGCCTATTTATTCTGGCTTCTGACTCCTGACTCCTGGCTTCTCTCGCACATCAAACACGTAATACACCGGCTCTGCATGCAGGCTTTTGCGAAGCGTCTCATCGGTCAACTTCTTCCCGCCATAGAGTAGGGCGTAGGCACGGGGCGAGAGAGTCTTCTCTTTGCGGATGACGCCGACACGACGAAACCCCGCCTTCTCGAAGAACGGGTTGAGATGCCCCATCACCGTGAGAGTTTCAATCCATGGCACCGGGCACGATGCACAACTGACTCGGACGAAGTCGCTCGCCAGGCCCGCCCCACGATAAGTCGGATGGATCACCACACGAGAGAGCACCCACAACTGCTGGTTCAACCGTTTGAGAGCGAGCGAGTTGCACACGCCCTTCAAGCCGAAGTAGCGGTTGCGGAGGCGAAGGCTGCGGGCGGGGGAACAAAAGACGCAGATGCCGATGGGACGGTTGCCATGCCAGAGCAGGGTGATGCGCTTGACGAGGCCGAGGGTGTGGCTGCGATAATGCCAACGGGCAAAGTAGGGCCAGTCAGCACGGGTGCCCGCCCCGTACCGACACAGCGAAAAAACGAGATCGTCCGCTTTCTCCCCTCGCCCGGTACTCCGGGAGAGGGGTTGGGGGTGAGGGCGGTATTTCTCCCCTCTCCTGTACTCGGGAGAGGGGCCGGGGGTGAGGGTGGCGCTGGCGAAGAAGAAAGAACCTCTACCACTATCCCTCCATCCAAATCAGGCCGTACCAAAACATCCGCCGCCAAATCCTCTCCCACATCCTCATGCGTCGTCGCCAGCAGACACCCCACTCCCTGCCGCCGTGCCACTCGGCTCAGGTTGTAAGCCAGCACCTTCGCCAGCGTCCGATCCAGCGTGGCAGTGAACTCATCAGCGATCAACCAGCCGTCTTTGCCCGTAGGCCGTAGCCGCAGAAGTGCCAATCCCAATGCCAATCGAAACCGATACCGTTGCCCTTCGCTCAACTCCGAAGGTGTCCGTAACAACAGTTGTGCTTCACTGAGCCCACACGCAGCCAGCAGATCAAGACTCTCCTTCACCTCCAAAGGCAACGCATCCACCAGAGGTTGATCGGGAAGAGAAAGAGCCATGATGTCGATCAGTACATTCTTGTAGCGGAACTCGCCAAGAGTTCCGTTAGCATCCATCTCGGAAGTCTGGCGACTTCCGCTACTTGTGACGGGTGCATTATTCAGCTCTCCACACACCGCCCGCAACAGACTACTCTTACCCGACCCGCTCGGCCCGGTGAAGAGCACAACCTGCCCCGGTTGCATGTCCAGTTCCAGCCCATCACAAACGACATGCTCCCCCTGATCAAACTGCACCCCAAACGCATCCATCACCAGGCTGGTACCCAGCGATCTCGCCTTGGGAACAACGGGGTAACGAATAGACAATTTCATGAGCAGCCTCCTTCGGTTAGGTACAGATGTACACATCAACCGAAAGAGTAGCTTTTTAGCTGATCGACACGCAACAGCGGTAGTGGAAGATGAGATGATATGAGACAGAGTTGCCATCACGCTTTGGATAGTAGTCATCACGCTCCGCGTGATGAAGCGCAGGGTGGCTGCCATCAACAAAGGTCTTGTGTAACGACAAGTCCCTGATCCCTCACGCGGAGCCTGAGGGCAACTCTACTACTTCACGTTCAGCCGCAGCAACGCTTCTTTTGCAGCATCATTGCCGTTCCTGGCCGCCTTTTGGTACCATTCGGCGGCCAGTTTGAGATCAACGTCAACTCCGACGCCCTCTTCGTAGCAATGGCCGACACGCTCCTGTGCCCACTCGTAATTTTTCTCGGCTGCCTTCTTCATCCACTGAAATCCCTCTTTCTCATCCACATCAACGCCTTCGCCATACAGATAGCAGAAGCCGAGATGTGCCTGTCCGTAAGTATCGCCCAGCTTGGCTGCCTTAGTCAGCCACTGGACTGCTTCCACTTCATCTTTTTCTACACCCGTGCCCTCCAGATAACATCGGCCCAGAAGCCCCTGGGCGTACCCATCATTTTGCCGACCGGCTTTGAGCAGCCACTCAACGGCCTTCTTTTCATCCTGGTCTACACCCAGGCCTTCCAGATAACAGAAGCCCAAATAACCTTGGCCAACTGCATGGTTCTTGCGAGCAGCTTTGGTGAACCACTTGACCGCCTCCTTCTCGTTTTTCTCGATGCCCGCGCCTTTCAAATAGCAACAGCCCAGAGCTGCCTGACAGAAAGCGTCATCCTGTTGGGCTCCTTTGCGATACCACTTGACCGCTTCCTTTTCATCTTTCGCGATCCCTTCGCCGTGGGCCAGGAACGAGGCGTACCATCCAATGCAATACAAATCGCCCCCTTCCGCTCCCTGATGGAAGCAGCGAATCGCTTCCTTGAGGTCCCTGGCGGTGCCGATGCCGTTCATGTAGCAGTATCCCAATTGGCTCTGCGCTGGATCTGCTTCAACGTCGCTGCCTGCTTCAGCCACTTCACGGTTTCGGTCTCGTTCTTGGCTACACCGATTCCTTCTCGATAACACTTGGCTACGCTGAGCATCGCCTCCTTGTTTCCCAACTGAGCCGATTGGGAAATCCACCGAAACGCCTCCTTATCATCCTTTTTCACGCTGCCCTCGCCATGGAGGTAGCATGCGCCTAAGTAGTGTTGTCCATAGCTGTCATTCTGGTCGGCTGCCAGTCGATACCACTTGATGGCTTCAGCCGTGTCTTTCTTGACGCGGTTGCCATAGAAGAAGCAGGTGCCATACACCACCTGGGCGGGAGCCAATCCCTGAAGAGCAGCAGATTTCATCCATTTGAAAGCATCATCGTAGTTGGCCTTGGTGCCACGTCCCAGGCGGAGGCATTCGGCAAGAAGGTACTGACCCACGGGGTCGTTGGCTTCAGCTGCTTGCCGAAAGAGCGTCGTCGCCTGCGCAGCGTCTTTCTCGATCCCTGCACCAGGGCATAGCACTCGCCAAGCAGAATCAGTCCTTTGGAGTTGCCTGCGTCGGCTGCCTGTTTCCAGAGATCAAGCTGCTGCTTCGCTTGAACTTCCAGCAGTTTCTTGCATTGATCTTCTTCATGGAGTAATTTACTGAGATCCTGATAGAGCCCACTCACTGCCTTCAGTTCGATGGCGCTCAACGCCGCCGGCATCCGGGGTTTCCTGGCAGTATAGGTTTTGTTGCTTTTGTCTTGAGCGAAGTTCGCCCAGAGGGAGAGTCCCATTGCCAGGATAAGCAGGTTCATGGATGGTATTTCCAAGGACAGGGTGCTAACTCAAAAATACCTGCTGTGCTGTTGAGAAACAACAAAAAACTGTAGAGTTGCCCTCACGCTCCGCGTGATGGAGCCGGGACAGGGCGATTCACAAGACGAGTATATTTGGCAGCGACTCTCCGTGTCATCACGACGGAGCGTGATGACTACAAACCAGAGCCTCGCTCAAAGCATAAGGTCAACACTATTTCCTTGAATCACAGCGATATTCTGTTACCTTCAGAGGTGCTTGTAGAACAAGGGCGATAAAATTGGCACAGCATGCTATCAAATCAAACCACCTTCTGTAAGTCTCAGTTTCATACGCACCTGGCGACTTGTCGCAGCAAGCTCTATGCGCTGGCGCGCACGAGTATCCCCAAGACGGTTCAAGGCCAGACCGGCGTCTCCGATGTGGTTCAGGAAACCTGTCTTCGCGCCTATCGTCATCTTGCCTCTTTTCGGGGAACCACGCATCGTCAATTCGGAAAATGGCTCCAGTCCATACTTCGCAACCAGCTGACGAATCTCTCCAAACGGGCGAAACTGAGCGTGGAAGGCCAGGTGGTCAGAGCGTCGGTACCTGTTCATTTCGAGCGTCAGCCGGCCTTTCACGAAGAAACACCCAGCCGCCTCATGATGGCTCAGGAAGAGCAGTTGATCATGTATCATGCCTTGCAGCAACTCAGTGTCGAGGAACGCCACGTTCTGGCACGCCATCATCGCGATCAGCGTACCTTCGCTGAACTGGGTATCGAGTTGAAGTGCAGTGAAGAGGCGGCCCGCAAGCGCTGGGCACGTGCTCTGTTGCGCTGGCAACGACTGGTGCAAGGCTCTCATGCCTAGTTCAGCTCAAACGATTGATGATTCCAGCGTGGAACATCTGCTGCGTTCCATCGAGAATCACGAACAGGCTGCCGGCCCGGTGCGTGAGTTCATCGGCAAGGCTGATCAATTCTGGAACGCCGAGCAGCCCCGTGCGCCGGAACAGCTACCCCGACAACTGGGCCGTTTCCGCCTGTTCGAACTTCTGGGCGAGGGAGGCTTCGGCCTGGTCTACCTGGCTGAAGAGACCCTTTCAGGTAAAAAGGTCGCCCTGAAGCTGCCACGCCCCGAAAAATATGTTCGGCCTGAATGGCGGGAGCGATTTTTACGAGAAGCTCGTGCTGCCGCCGTGTTGACACATCCCAACATCGTACGGGTCTACGATGTCGGCGAGATCGACGGGCAATGGTACATCTCCACCAGTTACTGCCCTGGCCTCAACCTGGCACAGTGGCTGGCAACCCATCAGCGTTCAGTCGAAGTGACTGAAGCTGCACAACTCCTCTGCACCCTGGCCGGCGCCATGGCACATGCCCATGAACGGGGCGTCATCCATCGTGACCTGAAACCCAGCAATATCCTGCTTGAACCAAAAGAAGGTTCAGCATTATTCTCGCTGGCTGAAGTCACTCCCTGCATCGCTGACTTTGGCCTGGCCAAGTTGATCGAAGAAAGTGGTGCTCACACCGTCTCCGGTGTCTTGCTCGGCACATTACAGTACATGGCACCCGAACAGGCAGGGATGAAGCGCGAGGAAGTGGGGCCAGCCACCGACATCTACGCCCTGGGGCTGATTCTCTATGAAGTGTTAACCCGGCAGCCGGTCATTCCCGCGGAACCATTGCTATTGTCGCTGCCGAAGATTTTGCACAACACCGCACCCCGTTTACGATCAGCCCGCTCCGATTGTCCCGTCGATCTGGAGACGATCTATCTGAAATGCCTGGAGAAGAACCCTCGTCAAAGGTATGTCTCCGCCCAGGCCCTTCACGATGATCTCAAGCGGTTTCTTCAGGGGCAATCGATTGTTGCCCGGCCCGGCATGGTACGCAGGCTTGGTAGCTGGATGAAAAGAGAACCGGTCTTCGCCACGATCCTGCTCTTTTCCCTGCTGACCATGATGCTGGTGCTCGGCGGCGTGCTGTATCACTCCCATGAGACAGAACAATCGAATCAACGGATTCGTGCAGCCCTTCATCGTACCCAGCAGTTGCATTATCTTTCGACGATACAGCGTGCAGCACAGTTGACGCAGTCAGGAGAGGGGGCCGAAGCCAGTCAACTGCTCAGGCGTTGCCGTGACGAGCTCCTGGAGCAGGAAACGCCACTCACCTGGGAATGGCGCTATCTGTGGAACCGTGTCCAGCTGATGCCCCGGCATTATCGCTGGTATGGTCATCAGGAAACACCTTATGCCCTCGCCTATTCGCCTTCTCAGAATTGGGTAGCAACCGGCGATAATCTGGGTGTCCTGATGATACGCCACGCCGATACGGGTAAGGTCATCAAAACGCTGCAATCTCCGAAACGAAAGTCTCCCAACCTTGTCTTCAGTGAGGATGGCCGCTGGCTGGCCCAGATCTGTGGCGACGACCATGCCCATCTTGATACTGCCCTGGTGTGGGATACCAGCAACTGGTCCATTCGCAGCTCTTGCTCTATCAGCAACGAGATTCTGACAAGTCTCTGCTTTCAGCCACAACAGCCGACACTGGTACTGACCACCCGGTGTGACGTGTCTGGACAGGAAAGTGGCCGAGTCATCACCTGGGATTATCTCGAAGCCCAGGCGACTCCCAAAACCGTCTTGGCTGGCGATCGCTGTCATACGATCTGGTGGTCACCGGTCCTACAGTCCTATCTGCTGGCTTCTGAACTCGAATTCAAATCGCTGGATGAACAGTTCCACGACCGATACTTTTCCCCCGGCCCCCATTACATCATCCGGGCAGCAACCACTTCGCGGGATGGCCGCTGGTTTGCCTGGGGAGACTTTGGCGGGAAGATTTACCTGTTTGATGGTCGTCGTTCGTGGACCGAGGCACGCCACATCTGGAATCCTCATCCCAAGTGGATCTTTCACCTGGACTTCCATCCGAACAGCACACTGCTCGCCAGTTGTGGGCTGGGTAATCTTGTGCAACTCTGGGACGTGAATACAGCGAAACTGGCGTATCAACTGCAAGCCAAAGGGAATACCATCGGTGCTGTTTTTGCCAAAGATGGGAACTCGGTCTTCTTCACCAGCTCGGAAGATTTTTCGGTCAATCGCTGGTACTTTGCCGACAATTCGCGGAAAGTCAGCCAGACACAACTGGGCGATCAGGTCTGGTGTCTCGCGCTGGCTCCCGATGGCCAGACACTCTACGCTGGTTTGGATGACATCCACTCCAAAGCTACGATCAGGCAGCTTGTTCCCAGTCAGTCTGCATGGTCAGTCCCGGGCAAATACTCCATCCACGGCGCCTGCGTCATCGGCATCCTGCCGCTGGAACAGGAGGGACGAGTGATTTCTGCCTCCATGGACGGTGCGCTGGCTCTACTCGACCTCAAGACCAATACTACTCTCGCCAAAGTCACTACCCATCAGGGAAAAGGCGTTCGTCAATTGATCGAAATGGAACCAGGCAAAAGTGTCGCCACCTGCGGCCACGATGGTCTCGTCCGTCTCTGGAATCACCAGTTACAGCCCCTGGGCGAGCCACTGAACGCCCATGACGGGAAACCGGTTCGAGACTTGTGTTACGATCGCCGACGTCAGCAGCTCTATTCTTCAGGAAATGACAGCCGCATTGTCCAGTGGGATGTCAAAACGCAGAAACTCGTCCGGGTACTCGAAGCCGATTCCGAAGTCCGCAGCCTGTGCTTGTCGAACGATGGCAACTACCTGGCCTACGGCACCAAGCTCGGCGAAATCTTTCTCGTTTCTCTGAACGACTGGCAGGTGATTCGGCAGTTCAGATCCCACGAAGATCCCGTGACGGAGCTTCTCTTTTCTCCGGATGATCGCTCGCTGATCTCGGGCGATTTCGTCGGTCATCTCTACCTGTGGAATGTCGAAAGCGGAGAGCAGTTGCTGAAACTCCCCGACCATCAGAATCGCATTACCACGTTGCTCTGGAGCAAAGACGGCTCCAAGCTCTATTCCGCCAGCCTCGATGGCCGCATCGTCGAACACGATTTCCGCTGATCTGATACTCCCCGTGCTGTCTGGTTCTCCCCCTTTCCAAGGGGGAGTTAGAGGGGGTAGTCCTTGCCGTGAAAGAACCCCACCCGGCCTCCCCTTGGTAAGGGGAGGAGAAGAACTCTTCACTAAATTCCCCAATACTTTTGTCCGGTTTCGTCCGGCTGATTGTCTAGGTAGCCGAGGCCTCCTTTCAGGCCAAAAACAATCAGCTGGGGAGAAGACGATGCGAATCGGTAGTCGCTGGTGGATGTTGGCGGTGCTGTCAGTGCTCGGTTCTGGTTCGGTTGCTTATGGACAGCGCGATCCACTGGCGTTTGCATCGTTGGGAACGCTGAATGTCTCGTCCGGCATCATTACGATAAACACTGACAGCCTGACATTGCAAAGCACCGGGGGCAATTTTACTGGAGTGGTCTTGAGCCAAGCCGGAGGAATGCAAGTTGCTGTATTCGATTTCACCAACATCACGATAGGCTCAGGAATCATCTTTGATATCCAAGGGTCTCGAGCACTTGCGTTTTTGTCGAGAGGCAATGTTAGCATTGCAAGTACGCTCACCATGCCAAAAGGTGCAGCGTTTGCTTCATTACCGGCGCCTGGTGGCTATGCGGGTGGTGCTGGTGGAACTTCATTATTTGGTGCCTTTCCTGGAAGCGGCCCCGGTGGGGGAGGAGCATTATCTACCGGATCAAGTGGGGTTGGATTCGGAGGTGGATTTGGTGGTGCTGGTGGTTCTGCCAATTCAAGTACGTTCGTTGCTCCAGGTGGGACAACCTACGGGAATCTTTTCACAGTGTTACAAGGCGGCAGTGGCGGCGGCCAAGTGGATTCAGGCGCCGCTGGGGGTGGAGGCGGAGCGATTGAGATCAGTGCGATTGGAACCGTATCGGCCACCACCATCAATGCTCTTGGATTTCCAGGGGGAAGTGGAGGAGGAGGCGGTGCTGGCGGAGGCATTCTGTTAAGTGGCTCTTCGATCAGTTACACAGCACTCAATGCAAATGGCGGCAATTCAGGGCTAAACAATGGCACGGGAGGTGGAGGCGGCAGGATTGCCCTGGGAACAGCTTCATACACCCTGGGGACCTCTGTCGCCAACACATCGGTTAATGGCGGGAATGGCAGTAGTTCTAACTTTAAAGCGGGCTATGCCGGTGTCGTTACCTTCGATGCTCTTACTACCATTGTTCCCTCAGGCTCCTCCATCACCCTCACCGGCAGCCCCATCACCTCCATCGCCGGTTCCACCACCCAAACCGGGGCCACCGTCGAAGCCTACGTCCGCAAAGACCTCGTCATCAATTCGGGCGGCACCGTCACGCTCGGAGTTGACAACGCCCTACGACGACTCGACTCCTCTGGCAACAATGTCACCGCCCTCACCGTCAACGGCACCTTCAACACCGGGGCGTATAGCCAGATCGTCTCCACGCTCTCCGGCTCCGGCACGGTCAACCTCAACACCGGCGGCCTGCTGACGGTGGGCGAGAATAATGTCGATAGCTTCTTCGCCGGAACAACAGCCGGCAACGGTGGGTTGACCAAAATCGGCAGTGGCACGTTAGTGATTACTGGTACAGCTTTCAGCCATACCGGTCCAACAACCATTCAAGCGGGTGCCCTGCAACTGGCACTAGCCAGCGGAACACTAACGGTGTCCAGTTCCATCAGCGGAGCCGGGGCGCTTCAGAAGTATGATTCTGGGACAATAGTACTTACAGGAACCAACACCTATCGCGGAACCACGCTGATCTCATCCGGTACCTTGCGGGCTGGCAGCAGCGCAGCTTTCAGTGCCAGTTCCGCCATCTTTATTAACCCCTTGGCAACGCTTGATGTCAGTAGTTTCAATGCCACTATCGGTTCACTCACAGGCAGTGGAACAGTAACTGGTTCAAACGGTTCGTTGTCAACGGGCGGAGATAATACTTCGACCACTTTCACCGGCCTGGTCCTTGGCCCTATACGGTTGATCAAAACAGGTACGGGTTCACTCACGTTCAATGGGAATAGCTTTGGCAGCAAACAACTGGTGGTGGATGGCGGCATTCTCAACCTGGGCTCTTCCATGGATACCTCGAACTTCGAGAGCGTTCGGATCGGGCCCGATGGCACACTCAATTTCAACGTCAATGGAGTTGGCCTGACCTCGCCTGTTTCAGGGGTTGGCAGTAGTTCGAAAATCACCATCAATGCCAACAACATCACTCTGGGTTCGCCCATCTTCTTCAACGGGTTCAATCACCAGGGAGAACTGACAGTCGCCGACTTCACGCTCAACCTGCAGAGCCTCGGGTTCGCCCAACTTGGCTCATTCACTCACATTAATACTGGCACGATCAATGCGCTCAATGGTGTTGCCTTCGGAAGCGGGTCTACCTTGTATGGCAGTGGTACCGTGAACGGCAAAGTATCCGCCCAGCTAGGTTCGGTCATCCAGGCGATTGGCAATCTCAGTCTGGGTAGCAGTTCCACTCCCGCCGGCTTCGTCAGTGCCGGTGAACTAAGAACCCGCGATAACACCGTCACCCTCAACAGCAGCAGTCGGGCCACGCTCGGCAGTTTAACCACACTTGGTAACGGTGGTTCTCCCGGCACTGTGGCTGCCACCAACGGCGTGCTCGTCGATTTCGGCAACAGCCTCGTTGGCTACGGCACCATCAACACCCCCAACAACCTCATCCAGCGATCCATCATCAACGGGACCGTCGAAGGTAATTCCGGTGCTCAGCCCATCACCTTCACTGGCTGGGTCAAGGGAGTTGGCACCTTCACCAACGTCGTCTTCGCCGGCACCTGGGATCCAGGCTTCTCGCCGACGCTGATCACCGCAGGCAGCCTCGGCTTCTCTTCCACCAACAACCTCATCATGGAACTCGGCGGACTGACACGAGGCAGTCAATTCGATGGCATCGACGCCACCGGCAACGTCAATCTGGCCGGCGCTCTCAGCATCACCCGCATCAATGGCTTCAATCCGAATGTGGGCGATGCCTTCGTCCTCATCAACCGCACCGGCGGCACCGGCATCTTCGCCGGCCTCAACGAAGGGGATAGCTTCCATGGCACCGATGGCGGCACCTACATCATCAGCTACCAGGGCATGAACTACATCACCAACATGATGGCCCCCGGGGCCAATGGCTTCTCGGTAGTCATTGCTGCTGTCCCCGAACCCACCACCTGGGCTCTCATCGGCCTCGGCGTCGCCGGCTGTAGTTGGGCAGGCTACCGCCGCAGTCGCAAAAACAACTCCCTCCTCGATGCGGAAGTCATCATTGGCGAATAAAGTTGCCATCACGCTCCGCGTGATGGAGCGGAGACTTGCTGCCAATAATAATGGTCTTGTGAATCGACATGTCCCCGCCCCCTCACGCGGAGCGTGAGGGCAACTCTATATCCTCCAGCGGCCGCGATTGCTCCTGCTCCTCCACCTCGCGCAAGGCACGATCCGCATCAAACCTCGGCAGCGGCAACCGATCCGCCTGCTGCTGAGCGGCGGCACGATCCAACTCTCCTCGTGGCACACACACCGCCCGGAAGATCGGCAGCCCCAGTTGCCGGGCGAGTATCTCCCGCCGGGTGCGGCCGAGCGGAGCATCGGGCCAGGGACCGCTCTCTTCCGTCACCTCGAAGAACAACGGCATCACCTGCTGCAGGTATTCCCAGTAAGCCGGGTGATCGGTCTGGATGATAAACAGCCCGCCTGGCCTCAGCACCCGATGCACATGCGCCAGAAACGTCGGCGTGATCAACCGCTTCGGTGCATCAGCTAAATCGTAGATCGGCTGCGGGTGATAGAGATGTACTTCATCAACGCTGTGATCGGTCAGCAATCGCCGCACAATATCGCCGGCATCAGCAACAGCAAAGCGGACGTTGGTCAGGCCCCGCCGATTGGCCCGTCGCACCGCATGCCGAATCGCTCCAGAGAAAACATCGACAGCCAGGTGATCGAACTCGGGTCGGGCCAAAGCACTAAGGATCGTCGCCCGTCCGTTGCCACACCCCAGATCGATCATCAGCGGAGCCGAGCGGCCAAAGAGCTTTACCGCATCGTGCGTGCCCAATGGCAACCGTTTCAGATGCGTATCGCCCCGATAGTCATCAGCCACCATGTCACCAGGTAACGGCACGCCCCAGTCGGTCTCATGGGTAACATTGTTCGACATGAAGGCACACGATTCTTGAATAGTGATTAGCGATGCAAGCATTCTACAATAATCGAGGGCATTCCATGAATTGACCCCGATAGGGGTCGCATCGGTTAGCCGGTGGTAAGCGAAGCGCCACCACCGGTTGGATGTGAAATATGCAACTGCACCCTGAAGGGGTGCCAGCAGTAGCCTTCCGATGGCACCCCTCCAGGGTGCGTGTCCAAGTCTTTCTCTTCCGGTGGTGCGCTGCGCGACCACCGGCTAACCGATGCGATCCCTCCGGGATCAACACTATACGATACCGAATTGTCTGATGGGAACTTCACAATGCTCCGCTGGCTCATCAACAAACGCCTCAACGCCGCCGAGAAGAAACTCGGCGTCCCGGTCGATTATCTGCGGCATCTGGCGAAGGTCTCGCTACCCGCCTTCTTCAAGTTCGTGAAGTTCATGCCGCTGGCCGAGTACCGCAAGACGCTGCCTGTCGAACCCTACCACGTCGCCCGGCTGATCGCTGTCCTCAAGGAAGACTGTGGCACCTGTGTGCAGATTGAAGTCAATCTCGCCAAACACGATGGCGTCTCGACCGATCTTCTACAAAACGTCCTCGATGGCAAAGTCGAAGCACTACCCAACGAACTGGCGAATGTCTATCGCTTCGCCGAGGCAGTGGTCACCCAAGCCAACGATATCGAACTGCGAGAAACCATGCGGCAGCAGTACGGTGAAGAAGGACTGCTCGAACTCGCCCTGACCATCGCCGCCTGCCGGGTCTTTCCGACACTGAAACGGGGCATGGGGTATGCGACGAGTTGCAACAGGGCGAAGGTGGAAATGTGATTACATGTATATGGCGACGTGATTGGCGTAATAGCTTGACAGCTTAGTCGATAGCTTTTGGGTCAATCGTTGGCGGAGTGCATCAAAATCAATGGGAACGCTGGCACTACCTTGTTGATCAATCTCCGCTTGCATCTTACCAAGGTACTGATTCACCTCGTCCATCTGATTCCAGTAATAACTCAAGACTTGATGAATCAACCCCATCGATATCGTTGGAAACTGTTCGTGAAGGGCTTCAGGAGAATAACCGTTGTTGTAGTGCCAAAGCACATGGTACAACGTCACCCTGTGCCCTTTGAGAAAGATTTCCCCGTAGGTATCAGATGTCAGGAAGTCAGGAAGGTTTGTCAGTGACATGTAAGAACTCAACAGATGTGTTTATTATAGCATAGAGCAGCTCCTCCTGTCATCAGTTCACTGTTCTCGAATCAGGATTATCAATAACGAGCCGTAGTCCAGGCATTCATTCTAACCCTAACGATTACCCCGCTATCATTCACTACTAGATGATTTCCCCGTCGCATTTTCCCCTTCCCATCAGCCCCCGCAATTGACACCATAGTGTCTATCCCCATTTCGAGACGGCCCACATGATCCGCCTTGGCCTCACCCTGTTACTACTTGCCTTCTTCCTTGCTGGCCTCCATGCCCAGGGCACCCAGGCCGACTATGATCGCGCCGCCGGCCTGGCTGAACGCTATCAGGGCAAGGTGCTCAACACACGGCCCAAAATCGTATGGCAGGGCGATGGCAAACACATTGTCTATCGCCAGCAGCGTGAAAACGACAGGCAGGCGTTTCTGCGTATTGACCTTCAGACCGGAGAACGCAGCCCGGCTTTTGATCATCAACGCCTCGCTGCCGACCTGGCTACTCACTTCAAGAAACCTTTCGACGCCGACAAGCTTCCCTTCACCGAAGTAGAAGTCAATAGCGATGGCTCGTTGATCTACTTCACCGTTGATGGAAGCAGGCGGGAATACGATCGTTATGCCGGAACCATCAGATACACCGAGGCCACGACGATACGACCTCCCTCACGGCAAACCTCCAGGCCACCCAGTCCGTATCGTCGAGCTGGTAACTCCCCGGATAGCCTATGGCAATTCAGCATCAAAGAAAACAACGTCGTTCTGACCAACATCAAAACCAAAGCCGAAGAGGTCCTCACCAAAGATGGCACCGTTGCGGAGCCCTACAGTGAACGAGTCTACTGGTCGCCCAACTCCCGCAAGGCGATCTTCCTCAAGGTGAAGCCGGCCCAGGAGCACAAGGTCTACCTCATCGAATCGTCACCCGCCTCGCAGTTACAGCCCAAGTTACACGAGGCACAGTACCTCAAGCCAGGCGATGAAGTCGCCAAGCCTACTCTCTATCTGTTCGATGTTCCCACCAAGCAGATCATCAAGATCAACAACAAGCTGTTTCCCAATCCCTACTACCTGACTGACTACGCCTGGCAGAAAGATAGCAGCCGGTTCACGTTCCAGTACAACCAGCGTGGCCATCAGGTCTATCGCTGGCTGGCGGTGGATGCGGACACCGGGCATGTCAACACCATCATCGATGAACAGAGCAAGACCTTCATCGAATACAACGGCAAGTTCTTCCTGCATCAGGTGGAGAATAAACCCGAAGCGATCTGGATGTCCGAGCGAGACGGCTGGAATCACCTCTACCTCTACGACACCAAACGAGGTGAGGTGAAGAAACAACTCACCCAGGGCCCATGGGTCGTTCGCAAGGTCATCAAAGCTGACGATGCCAGGCGCCAACTCTGGTTCACCTGTGGTGGCTTCTATGCCGAGCAGGACCCGTACTACGTTCATCTGGGCCGGGTGAACTACGATGGTTCCGGGCTGACGATTCTCACCTCAACCGACGCCAGCCACACCACGGAGTTGTCACCCAATGGTGAGTTCTTCGTCGACAGCTATTCCCGGGTCGATCTAGCTCCCGTCACCGAGATACGCTCCGCTCAGGATGGTAAGCTCATCGCCGAGGTTGAGAAGTCTGATCTCACCCCACTCAAGTCCCTTGGCTGGCGTGCCCCCGAACGCTTCGTCGCCAAGGCCCGGGATGGCGTCACCAACATCTATGGGGTTATCCATCGCCCCACCAACTTCTCGCCGACCAAGAAGTACCCGGTGATCGAGTACATCTACGCCGGCCCGCAGGATGCTTTTGTCCCCAAGGACTTCCGCCCTTTCTATCGCACCCAAACCATCGCTGACCTCGGCTTCATCGTCGTGCAGATGGATGGCATGGGCACCTCACAGCGCGTCGAAAGCCTTTCACGATGTCTGCTGGAAGAACCTCGGCGACGCCGGCTTCCCTGATCGCATCGCCTGGATCAAAGCTGCCGCTGAGCGTTACCCCTACATGGATCTGACTCGTGTTGGCATCTATGGTGGCTCAGCCGGCGGACAGAACGCCCTGCGCGGCATGCTGATGTACCCCGACTTCTACAAAGTGGGTGTCGCCGACTGTGGCTGCCACGATAACCGCATGGACAAGATCTGGTGGAACGAACTCTGGATGAGCTGGCCCATCGGCTCCCATTATGCTGAACAGTCAAACGTCACCCAAGCCCATCGTCTGAAAGGCAAGCTGCTACTCACCGTCGGCGAACTCGACCGCAACGTCGATCCCGCCTCGACGATGCAGGTGGTGAACGCCCTCATCAAGGCGAACAAGGACTTCGACATGCTAGTCATCCCCGGCGGCGGCCATGGTGTTGCTGAAACACCCTATGGTGCCAGACGCCGACAAGACTACTTCGTGAGACACCTGCTGGGCGTGGAGCCGCGGGGGAAGTAGTCCCTTACGAGGGATACTCTTGTCGTGAAAACTGCATCCTGTCATGCAGAACACGTACGATCTGGATTTGAGTGATGTTCGGAATGCGATAGACAATGAAGTGCCGTGGCTCTTGAACCCGATCAACAGGGCGCGACGCACTTCTCCTGCTGTGCTTCAGATGATAGAAGTAAAGTCCTGTTTGTAAGTTGTGTTTCGGTCTTGATCCTGCTCGATGCGGGTCGATGGCTAAATCATAAGTTGCCTGTTTAATTAGAGCCTCGTAACGGATGCAGGCCCGAAGACCAAATTTCTTCAGTGAACGACGAGTAATATTGACATAATCGACCCCGGCCAGGTCTGTGAAATGAATCAGTCGCATGACTGCCTACTTCCTGCTGCGTACTCGTTGTCGCGCCTTCTTGCTTAGCTCCTGGAAAAACTCATTTAGTTGTTTCTCGCCATCGATCACAGTGTATTTTCCCTGTTCCAGCTGATCCGTACCGGCTTTGATAAGCGAACGCAGTTTCTTCACCTTCTCAGCCTGGCGATCCTTCTTCTGCTCCAGCAATTTCAGGCCCGCTTCGAGAACAGCTCTTTCGTCCTGGTACCGACCCGACTTGACCTCCTTCGAGATGAAACGTGACTGGCTGGGTGTCAGTTCGATTTGATGAATAGGCATGACGGTTCGTTCCCATTGATTCTGATTACTTCATCATAATACATCAACCACGGCGGGTGCAACAAGAACAAGATGAACTCTCAACCTGTAGAATAGTGACAGCCTTCTGCCCGTTCCTCCCGCCCCGCCGCCGAGACCTGACATGCTACCCACCCTGCAATTTCCCCTCGTCATCCTCCTCGTCGCCACCAGCATTCTTCCCAACACCGCCGAACCGAAACTGCGTACCGAACACTTCGACAAAGACCCCGGCTGGGAATCGATCAACAGTAGAAATCCATCCGACAAGAAGCGTACGATCAAGCAGGACTTTGGCTACAGCGCCACCGCCCATGCTGGCAGTCAACCGGGGGAAGCGGGTGGATACTTCACACCCGCTGCGGAGCCTGCTTTCTATGCCAAGAAGATCGCTCCCAAAACTTTGAACGATACCCTCACTGCTTCAGGCCGCCTCAACTGCGTTGGTAAAGTCTTCCATGTGCAACTCGGCTTCTTCAACACTGACACCATCAACGAATGGCGAACACCCAACTGCATCGCCATCCGTCTCCAGGGCAGGGGCGACAAGTTCTTCGCCTATGTCGAATACGCCACAGGCCAATGGCGGGCGGGTGCTGACAGTCCGGGTGGCTTTAGTGTCGTTCGAGACCCAGCGACCGGTCGCAACCAACTCCGGGGCTTCCCTTTAAATGAATCAATGGAGTGGTCACTGCACTACGATCCTAAGGGTAACGATGGATCAGGTACCATCATTGTCAAACTAGGATCAGAAACATCGATCTGTCATCTCAACCCCGGTCATCAGGCTGACGGTGCCATATTCAACCGCTTTGGCCTGCTCAACGTCAGTAAAAGTGCCGATACCGGCGGCGAACTCTGGATCGATGATGTCACCATCAATGGCGAGAAAGAAGACTTCGCACACAACCCCAACTGGGACGAACGGGGCAACCGAACGACCTTTGAATCAGCCAACATCCGCCCTCGCTTCGACTTTGGTTACAGCCCCACCCACCACGCTGGTGGCAAAACCGCCGGTGAAATGGGCGGCCTTGTCTTTCGAGGCGACTGCCGCACTGCCAAGAAGCTCGCAGCTTACGGTGATCGCCTCTCAACATTGGGTCTGAACAAACCCTTGCAGGCATCGGGCAAGGTGACTCTCCGCCGGGCGGTCACCGACAGCACCGTTCTGCTCGGCTTCTATCACTCGAAGGACAGCCTCGAAGTAAACCCCTCGCAATCGTCGGGCATACCCAAGAGCTTCTTCGGCGTCGCTATCGAAGGCCCCAGTAGAGAAGGGTTCCTCTTCTATCCCATGTACCGCCACCAAGGCGATGAGCAGGGCTACGCCAAGCATATCGTGCAGCCCCGTATCAATCCCGATGGCAAATCTCACGACTGGTCGCTGACCTACGAACCAGTGGGTGCCACTGGGAAAAGCCGAGTCGTGGTGAAACTGGATGACAAGAGTGTGTCACTGGAGATGAAGCTGACCGAGCAGGCGAAAGCAACACGCTTCGATCGCTTCGGCCTCATCACCACCTGGATCGACGGCAATGGTCAGCAGGTTTACTTTGATGATTTGACCTACACCTTCGAGCAGTAGAGTTGCAACTCTACCAGGGCAACTTCTCAAGATCGACATTACCACCTGTCAAAATAATCCCCACCCGTTGCCCTCTCAGGTTCAGCGTCCCATCCAGCAGCGACCCCAGCGGCGGACAGCACGACGGTTCGACGATGATCTTCAGATAACTCCACATCAACTGCATCGCCCGAATCACCGTAGGATCGGTTGCCACGCCGATGCCATCGACATGGTTCCGAATGATGTTGAACGTACGCTCCGCCAGTGTGGTGCGAAGTCCATCGCAGACCGTCTCCGGCGTCTGTTCTGTCACCAGCGTGCCACTCACATAGGAACGGTAAGCATCATCCGCCCCCTTCGGTTCGGCACCATACACTCGAATATGGGGAGCGGTACCTTTCACCGCCAGGGCCGTGCCTGACAACAACCCACCACCACCCGTGGGAGCGATGACCGCATCGAGTCCCTCGACCTGTTCCATCAACTCCAATGCAGCAGTCCCCTGGCCGGCGATGACTCGATCATCATCAAATGGATGGATCAGTTCGTAGCCATGCTCAGCGATCACCCGCTGCGTCGTCTCCTCTCTCGACTTCACGTTGGCGGCACATTCGACGATCTTTGCCCCATAGCCGGCGATGGCCCGCTTCTTCGGTGCCGGGGCGTTCTCCGGTACCACCACGGTCGCCGGTATCCCGCGCAATCCCGCTGCCCACGCTAGGGCCGCCCCGTGGTTGCCCGAGGAATGGGTCACCACCCCCCGCTTGGCCACTGCATCGCTGAGCGAGAAGACCGCATTGCACGCCCCCCGCGCCTTGAACGCTCCCACCTTCTGGAAGTTCTCGCACTTGAAGAACAGCTTCGCCCCCACCAGATCGTTGAGCAGCGTACTCGACATCACCGGCGTACGATGAATGTGAGGCTTAATGCGAACATGTGCCTGGCGAATATCAGCGAGGGTAGGGGGCATGAGGAGTTCCAGGTAGCCGAAGTCGTGAGACTTCGGTGAGTCAGCTTATCCACTATTCAGCATAAGAAATCCAGGAAGCAACCCGCAGGAATAACGAATAAACTAAGGAAATGAACATTTTGCACGACGCGCCCCCCACCGAGGCTGCAATCTCTGGTAGGAGTTAAGAGTGAACCCAACGGCACCATCCTCAACCGCTCGTCTGGCTGGCTACATCCTGCGCTGGCGGCACGATACTTTGGTCGGAACCCTGACTGATGCTGAACTGCTCCGCCGATTCGTCGCTCAACGAGATGAACAGGCGTTTGCTCAGATGGTTTGCCGACATGGCCCGATGGTGCTGCGCACCTGCAGGCGGATTGTCGGTCAAGCTCATGATGCCGACGATGCGTTCCAGGCGACGTTCATGGTGCTGGCTCGCCGTGCCGGAGCAATCCAGCCACCGGGCATGCTGGGTGCCTGGCTGCATGGCGTAGCTTGCCGTTGTGCTCAGGCATTGCGGCACAAACTGGCCAGACAACGTGGCCGGGAATTGCCGCTGGAGGAGTCTCCCCCTGTGGAAGTTCCTGCAACCGAAGTGCTGGATTGGCTTCCTTATCTTGACCACGAGATTCAGAGGCTGCCGAAGGTCTATCGCAAGGCAGTAGTGCTCTGTGAGCTGGAAGGCCGCAGTCGCAAGGAAGTGGCCCTTCTTCTCGGTGTAGCCGAAGGCACGCTCTCCAGCCGATTAGCCACCGCTCGCAAGCGACTGGCGAAACGGTTGGTTCGTCGAGGGCTGGCCAGTGGGTTGGTTCTTGGCTCCTGGATGGCGATGAACAGCACAGCGACTGCAGCTCTCCCGGAGACCGTGGTGCAATCCACCACGGAGATGGCCATGAAGCTGTTGCATTCCTCCGCGGCGCTGTCCCTCTCGCCCAGCATCTATTCTCTTACTCAAGGAGCAATGAACTCCATGTTCATCACGAAATGTAAAGTCCTGGCCTTCGTCGCAGTCGCTTCCGGTTGTCTGGGATGGGGTTGCTGGCTGATCGGCGAAGCTGCCGCTCACGATGCCCCGGTGTCGCACGCACTGTTGTCTCCGGTTATCGCCGCGCCATCAGTTCCTACCTCGGAACCGATAGCAGACGATGACGACCACGATAAGAAGCACGACAAGAAACATCAGGACCATAAAGACAAAGCCAAAACACCTCAGGAGACCATCACCGGTTCAGGGAAGCTGAAAACGGAAAGTCGTCCGGTGGATCACTTCACTTCCATTCAGTTGCAGAATGCCGGTAAGCTCACGATCAAACAAACGGGCAAAGAAAAGCTGACGATCAAGACTGACGACAACCTCCTGCCCCTCCTGAAGACCGAGGTCGAAAACAATGTGCTGGTTCTCACCAATGCCAAAGACAACGTCAATCTCAAGCCCAGCAAAGACAATGAATATACCATCGAAGTGAAAGCTCTTTCCAAACTGGACGTCAACGGTGCAGGCACTATCATCGTGCAAGATCTTGATGGCAAGGAAATGAAAGTGGCCGTTAACGGAGCCGGTACGGTGACTCTGGAAGGAAGTGCGAGCAATCTCCAGATCACCATCAATGGCGCAGGCACCGTCCATGCCGATCAGTTAAAAGCCGATAACGCTACGGTGAATATCCCCGGTTCTGGCACTGTGACGGTCCATGCCAAAGAGACGTTGAAAGCGACCATCCTTGGCACCGGGTCGATCCAATACCAGGGCGACCCCAAGGTGACCAAGACCATACGTGGAGCCGGCTCGGTCAAGAAATTGGCGACAGGGACGAGATAGCAGGATGGTAGTCATCACGCTCCGCGTGATGGTGCAGAGAGTAGCTGCAACCACAAGTATCGGTGAAATGCTTGCCGTCACCCCTCGCGTGGCGGGGCGTGAGGATAAGTCTGATCATTCTTAGTGCCAAGGTCTTCTGACCTTGGCATCTGCTTTTGTGAGAGTAGACACACTGCCTGCGCTGTATATAAGAAAAGATCGCGTAGATGCTTCGAATTGGAATTCGTCAAATCTTCGTGCCGTCGATCAACTAGTGGCAACTATTGCTCATAATTAGAGTGCAGAACATCTGGGAGCATTCCAAGTCAGATCGATCAAAACGGTCAGCTTTTACACTTATCGAATTGCTGGTAGTCATCGCCATCATCGCTTTGCTGATGGCCCTCTTGTTGCCGGCCATTCAAAAGGTTCGCGAGGCAGCAAACAAAATGCTGTGCGCCAGCAACCTGCGGCAAATCGGCGTCGCCATGCACAACTACCACAACGATTACAAGTGCCTGCCGCCCGGCTTTGTTTCCTCTACTGCACCGGGTACCGATACTGCCGCCGGTTGGGGTGGGCTCTTCTTCCTCCTGCCTTACATCGAACAGGACAACATCTTCAAGAGGCAACAGAACCTCAATCAGCCCGTCGGCGATTCTTCCATCGTTTCTGAAAAGATCAAGATGTACATCTGCCCCAGCGATAGTTTCAACGATCTACACCAAGTGAAAGCTCCCGGCGGCGGCGATTTCATCAACAGCTTCGGACAGAAAGTCATGGCTGCTCCCTGTAGCTATGCCCTCTTTGCCGGTGGCGATGAAACCGAGATCACCACCGGCGACAGCAACGGCCAGTTCCATGGCTGCTTTTACCGTAACAGTAAGGTTCGCATCACTGACATTACCGACGGCACCACCCATACGGTCATCGCCGGTGAACGAGCTTGCGGCATCACCCGTGGCACCTGGGCGGGCGCTATCCCCGGTGCTCGCGCCCGTCTCGGCGATGGCAACCCCGCCTGGATCATCAACCCCAATATGGACTACGACCCTGAAGTTTTCGTTCTCATGCATTCCAACTGGATCAACGCCAACAACGATCAATCCAACGATGGCGGCACCGATGATCCTTCCAGTTACCATGTCCAGGGCGCTAACCATCTCTTTGGCGATGGCTCGGTACGCTTCCTCCACAACATTACCGGCGACAAATACAATCCGCCCACCATTGATCGCAAAGCCTTCTGGGCTTTGGGAACTCGTCGAGATGGTGATCAACCGGATGCTCTGGAAGACTAGTAACCATGCGGATCATTCTTTTGCTGGCCGTGGCGATTGCAGGCTGCGGCCAATCGGTACCCGTTCCGTCTGATCTTGTCTTCTCCGGCCAGAAAGTCCAGCATTGGACCACCCTGGCGAAATCGAAGCAGGTTAAAGAACGCAAACACGCCATCGAGGTGCTGGGCAACGTGGGTATCGCCCATCCCGATGCTATTCCTGCGTTGATAGTCGCGCTGCGCGATACCGACGCCACGATCCGGCTGGCAGCAGTGCTGGGGCTATCCAAGATCGGCCCGCCCGCCGGGAATGCTTTGCCTGCGTTGGAAGCTTCACTAAAAGACAGTGACAAGCGTGTTGCTGAGCAGGCCAAGCTCGCCATCAAGCGTATTAAGGGTGAAGAGTAATCTCCAGAGTTGCCATTAAGCTCCGCGTGATGGATCGGAGAGTGGCTGCCAATGCTAATAGTAATGGTGTAACGGCAAGCCCCCGCCCCCTCATGCGGAGCATGAGGGCAACCATAATCCTCCCCGAACCTCCAACTTTCCTGCCGTGTCCCTCAAACTCCTGTGAAATTCTCAAGAAGCGTTGCTTGACAACCCCCGTGGAGAGCCGATGATATCTTGTAGAGAATGTCGAGAGTGGCTATAGTCGCTCTCGGCCAGTTGGGAACCTGTCGCTCCCCCAGCGGGGAGAGCCAGCGGGCGGGATGTTCTCGCCACATTATTTGAGGAGGTCGGCCACGGTTCAGCTCTGTAGCCAATTTAGGTTTGCCTCCTGCTTCGATGGGTTCCCTGTCTTTCGGAGTAGAGGAGGATGATCGCTTGAGTGCAATTCTAGCCGCCGCGGCTCCTGCCGCCACCGATAGCCCCGTCTTTGCCGGTTCCACTTCTCCCCGTCGTCAACGTGTCGCTCTTGAACGTGCCGCAGCCTGTGCCCGACTCTGCGAAGAGAACAAGGCCAAGGATGTTATCGTTCTCGATACCCGTTCGATCACGACCGAGTTCGACTTCCTGGTGCTCGCCACCGGGAACAGTCGCCGTCAACTCCACGCCATGGCTGAGGAGATCGACGATCACATGCAGGGAGAGAAGGAAGCCCGCCTGGGCATCGAAGGCTATGAATCGTGCAAGTGGATCATTCAGGACTATGGCGACATCGTCGTCCACCTGTTCGATACCTTCAGCCGCGATTTCTACCGCCTCGAAGACCTCTGGGGCCACGGCAAACAAGTGAACTGGCAGAAGTATTAAGAGCCTACGCGCGAGAAAAGAGCCTACGGGTTTATCCCGTAGGTGCACTGTCAAAGAACATGCTGCCCTTCACCAGGCGCAGCATGTTTTCGTTTACGGTAGAGTTCTCGGTAAGCGCACCTACGGGATAAACCCGTAGGCTCTTCCGCAAGTCAAAAAATACCCACTCACGGTGAACGAATACCTCCTCGTCACCCCTCTGACAGGAACCCTCGTGAACAACGAACACCACCTGCAACTCCCGGACGGCCGTACGCTCGCTTACGCCCAGTTTGGCCCACCTGATGGACAGCCTGTCCTCTACTTTCATGGCTCCCCGTCTTCCCGTTTGGAGCCACTGTTTCTCAACAACGAGATGTTGACTCGGTTCAACCTGCGTATCATCGCCCCGGATCGCCCTGGCATGGGTGGCTCCGATTATCAGCCGGGACGCAGCTTCAGTCACTGGCCTGCCGATGTTCTCGCCCTTGCTGATTCGCTCGGCATCAAACAGTTTGCCGTCATGGGCAACTCCGGGGGTGGCCCCTACGTCGCTGTCTGTGCTGCGAAGATTCCTGAGCAGCTTCGCTCAGCGGTCATCGTCTCCGGTGGCTGGCGGATGGACTGGCCCGAAGCGAAAGCCGGCATGCCTTTCCCCAATCGGCTGGTGATGAACCTCGCCCGCTATGCACCCTGGCTCCTGCGACTGATGCTGAGCGCCATGGGCGGCATCGCCTTAGGGGAACGTGAGAAGGAACTCGCTCAGATGAAGAAACGCATGCCTGCCGCTGACTACGAGGCGTTATCGCAGCCAGGCCAACTCGAAGCCTTTGGCCAATCGATCCGGGAGTCGCTCAGGCAAGGAACCAAAGGAGCGACGTGGGATCTACAGCAGTATGTGCGAGACTTCGACTTCCGCCCCGACGAAATCCGCATGCCCCTGACATGGTTCCACGGCGAGAAGGACGTGAACTCCCCCATCGCCCTGGTGCGAAGGGTAGTTAAAGAACTTCCCACCGCCCGCCTCATCACCTATCCCGACGAGGCACATCTTTCGACGCTGATCAATCATCAGGAAGAGATAGCACAGGCGCTAGTAGGGAATTGAAGGTCAAGAGCCTACAGGTTTATCCCGTAGGTGCGCCGGCAGGCAATCCAAACGAGATACTGGCTCGTATACCTCCTCGAACGCTTGTTGTTTGTGGGAGTGTGCCCTTGGCCAGCACGGATTACCGTTTCATCAATCGTTGGCGTGTCACCGGTACGGCGGAAGAAATCTATCGTGTACTGGACGATTCGCAGGGCTACGTCCGCTGGTGGCCTTCCGTCTGGCTGAAAGCTGAGGTGCTCGAACCGGGCGATGAGCGGGGCATCGGAAAAGTCATCCGCTACGATTCCAAGGGCTGGCTGCCGTATCTGTTGAACTGGTCATCGAAAACAAAGGAGAAGCAGTATCCCACCAAGCTGGCGTTCCAGGCCCTGGGCGATTTCGACGGCGAAGGCTGCTGGCTGATCAAGAAGAATGGAACGGAAGTCGATATCGAACATCAATGGACGATCCAGACGAACAAACCGATCCTGCGGTATCTTTCCTTTCTGTTTAAGCCCCTCTTCGCCGCCAATCATCGCTGGGCGATGGCACGAGGCGAGGAAAGTCTGAAGCTCGAACTGGCCCGTCAGCATGCGACAACCGACAAGGAACGAGCCAGTCTGCCTACACCACCCCAGGCGACGTTCATGAGTGAGGCCCGGCGAAAGGCGCTGGGGTTCTCGTTGCAATGATCGCATCCACCACTCGTCCTTGGTCTCTGACCGGGGACGCAGTGCAATCCCGGCTCCGCCGGGAGTCAGGTGATGAAGATCAAAAAACAATGTGTTTATTTCGACTCTACTTCTACTCTTCCTTTTGAGGTTCTTTCCCAATCAAACCTCTTGCGGCAAACCATGACAGATAACCCACCTTCGTCGCCTTATCCAACGCCGGCAAAATCATCAGCAAGTCCACCCTTATCGGATTTCGTACCGTCTTTTCCCACGCTTTCATTTCTGTCTCGTAGAGCGCATACATCAACCAGAGTGAACTGAGGACAAGGAACCTGAAAGTAGCTGATCGAAAGGACCACCTACCCTGGTACCAGAGATCAAAGGCTAAACTGACCATGAACATGGCCATGGCGAAGGCTATCCACGGAAAGGCGTAGATGATGGAATCCACGAGAGTGCTCCTGCCTTTGCGTCATAGGTTCATGTCTTCTTCTAACAGATACACGATTCCCCAAGTCTGAGTTTCAATCATAACTCTGATGGTCGTAGATAACGTATTTTGAGCTTGCACATTCCAGAGCACTATGCGAAGACCATGCCTTCAAGCCAAAGGCAGACTGACGAAAGACGAGCCATGAACCTCTATCTTGTAACCCTTGTCACGCAACTCTTCACGATGCAAGTGATCGATGGCCAGAGCATGCCTGATCCCCAAATCTTTCGCACGCTGATCGGTCAACGAGTGGTACTGGAAGGCCTGGCTTGCGACAAACAAAAGGGCTGGTCTGGGAGAATACTGATTCCTTATGGCCATGAAGTCTTCGTCTCCAATGCCGCTGGCAAGCTGACAAACAACGACACTGGTCTATTAGTGGCCGCGATCCCCCAGGGCCATCTGGTGCGAGTAGTGGGAGTGTTGACCTACCGCTTGAAGGCACGCCCGAAACCGGCATTTACCCCAGTGGCCGGAATCACCATCGCCCAGCCAGAATACATCCCTCAACATTTTTCACTGGAGATGGAATCATTTGAGATCATTGATCGAGCGACGATGTCCGTGCCTCGATTGCAGCCGAAGTAGTGAGGTCTCGCCCTTAGTTTCCCCCAGACCAAGAGCCTACGGGTTTATCCCGTAGGTGCCCTGTCAATGACTTGGCGTTTTTTCGCCGAGGGTCGCAGGCTATCTGATCCCGAAGGGATCACAGCTATTAGCCGGTGGTTGAGCGAAGCGACACCACCGGGTATTGGGCTGTTTTTTGCTCCAGGCACCCTGAAGGGGTGTTAGAGCTGATGACAATTCAGTGACAACAGCCAACCTATCAATCTTCCGCAAAGAGACTCTCGTAGGCCTCGATATTCGATGTCCACGAGTTATGATCGATTTGTCGATGGACGAGGCGATAAACACAGTCTTCGTCCTCTCTGCTGCCGACAACAAAGAGAGAAGTCTTATTCCCATGGCAGGTTACCCAGCGAAGCTCAACACCTTCCTTGCTTTGGTACTCAGGCAACAACGGGCCATTCTCGTAACGAGCCCGGAGGTCAGTGCTGTGAATATCCAGTAATAACTTCGGCCCCTTGATGACCACCTTGCCCGTGGCCGATACGGGGAACTGAAACACCCGTTGCCCGGGAGGCGCCGTTCCGTCGCCCGCCTCGTTGATCACCTTGATTGGACCACGGTAACCTGCCGGCAGGATGAGTTCTATCGTTGGCCTCGGCCCGGTGTACAATTCAATGACATAGTCACTCTCCGCTCCCACAAGGGAACTCAGGATCGGGATGGAATAGGCGTTACTGATTACCTTTTTGGGCAGCTCGGCTCGTTGAAACAAATAATTCTCTGATGACACGTTGATAGACACCGATTCCCCGAAACCATACGGCACGGCCCAGAGTGTTGCTCTTCCAGCGCCATCGGTATACCTGGGGAAAGACAAGGGCATAAACAAGTCAAGCATGTAGGACATGTAGAACAGATCTAACTCTGCATTCGGAACGGGCTTCTTCGTCTCAGCATCAATGACTACGACTGAAACGGGATGGTAAACATGCAGCAGACAACAGCCTGGCAGCAACGAAATAGCTGCAATCAAAACAATGGTGAACCAGCGAATGGAAATGTTGCTTCGGCACATTCTGCTATGCTCGGTAACGAACCCGATAGAGTACTTGCTGATCGGGCTTATAAAGAGCAAATCTAATGCAGTCAAGCTGAAGCTGCCCCGTGATCCGGCCTCCGTTGGAACATCGGAATCGAACAAAACACAATCGCAAAAATGAGGAGTGCTGCCGCGACTTCGAAAATCGGGAGTGTTTGTTCTCCGATGCCCTGAGTGACCTCTCGGCCATCCATGTAACGCCAGGTTTCGCTGACCAGCTTGCCAAAGCGATAGTGTTTGGAGTGCTTGAAGATCTCATTGGGGTGCGTTTCCCGATACTCTCGTACTGCTTTCTCAACAAGCACCGGGTTTGTGGTTGATATCTCGACATGATAGCTAGTCACATCCGTGTGAGACTGGGCAATGAAGATGTTGAAAAGGAACAGCATGCCCAGGGTCAGCAGAGCTGCGAGAAGGACGCGGTTCAAGAAGTTTTGAAGATTGAATCTGTTCATTGGCTGGCTGCTGTCATGATGCTTTCAAGGCTTCATGTAATGCACGCTGGGCAAAGATAGCTGAGAGACAACCCAGGGGCATAAACAACAATATCACAAATCCAACGGCCCAGCCTTCAGTACCTACTCCCCAGAGTAGTCCCAGTCCTACCCCAAGGGAAAGTCCAGCAACGATACCGCCTACATAGATACGCATCGGAATGGACATCTACCTACTCCTGAATCCATATTACATTCTATTCAGTCACGATACCACCATCGCCAAACGATGCTCGCACCTATCGCCCCGATCGAATAATAAACGATATCCCAGGGGTCAGCGGTGCAGTAGCGTCGAAACATGTCTGTTCTGGGCAGAATAATCTCAAACACCCAGGACCAGATCAGAAGGGGAATAATCACCTCGATGGCCTCAGGAGATCTATCGTCTTGCCTCAATCGCAGGCAGCGTTCGACCCAGAGCATGATAGGCACCCAGAAGGGAATGCAGATCAGGTCGTTAAGATGTTCATGGACGAAGCCAGTCGTCCAAACAGTCTTGAGAATCAATCGATTGGCGAAGTAAACCAGAACGCAGCACAGGAACAATGGATCACGGAGATAGAGAAAACGCATGATTAATGTCCTGACGGAATATGTAAGACACTGATCACCACGGCCAACAATATAGCTCCGATGGCAGTCGCACCTAACCGTAGATAGAAGGATCGCCTGCTTAGATCCCGTTTCTGCATCAGGCAGAATAGCCCGGCGCACACCCCTGAAAGAATGCATGCTGCCAAAACGCCGCCGGTTGGCAAGTCGAGGGTGAACTGACGGAGCGTCGGCGGCTCTGGCCGATTCCTAGCCTGAAGATCGGCATCAAGGCCCTCGCCTCCAGGCTGCCCATCTTTGCCCAGCGAGTAGAGTTCGTACTTGTCGCCTTCGACACGATATTGATACGGATGATTCCAGGGGTTCAAGAACTGTCCCTGATCGTTAAGCCTGTCTTTCAAGTCCTCCACCTCTGCCAGACTCGTCGGCCAGCGACCAGCTTTTTCTCGATGCGTTTCGATGGCGTGCTGGACATGACGTATCGAGAACGGTTCACCAGTGACTAAACCGTAAGCTCCCCGCTGATTAAAATACGCACAAAGATAGGAGGTGAATGCGATGAACAAGCCGACGACGAAGGCGACGAGCAGCCGGTTTGCTATTGCCTTCGTGGTGTGATTGATCATTTCATGCCCTTGCGTTCAGGCTTCTTTCTGTTGTTCCTCTTCGTTTCTGTTTCGATCCTGCGTACTCCGTCGATAGCGTCCTTGAAATCCACATCGACCGCGTGGGGAAGAACAGCCTGTACTTCGAGGTACTGAACGTATTGCCCCTCTGCTTTAGCCCTCGCAGCCTCGGCTGACACTTTACCCGCATGTTGAAGAATCTCTCGATCAGAAAGCTTCAGGAATTCATCCAGTTTGGAACTCCAGTCTTTCATGCGCATCGGTCGTTTGCTTCCTGCTTGCAACTCAGCGAATTCGAGGTAAGCATTCACGATACGATTTAGCGCGTCGAGTTCTTCCGTATTCAGGTAGTTCTTGGCAATGGTAATATCTGTTTTGCGAACCGGGCCGCTGGGCGCGTTCTGCCAGGAGGTCAGTCCCATGTGGGGCAGTGCGGCATTGGCGCGAGTAGCGACGACTTCCGCAGCAGTGTGTCCGTGAGCAGCCCAGTGCATTTTGTTCTGCACCGTCTTGAAGAAGAGTTGCGAGGATTCTGTCGTGCCATCATAATCAATGCTGGTGGAATAGATATCGAGCACCTTTTGCCAGAACATTCGCTCCGAGGATCGAATGTCTCGAATCCGAGCCAGGAGTTCTTCGAAATAGTCGTCGCCTAGTGTACGGCCCGCTTTGATGCGTTCATCATCAAGCGAGAAGCCCTTGGCAAGAAGTTCGGCGAGCCGAGCCGTCGCCCATTGCCGAAACCGGGTGCCCACCTGCGATCTCACCCGATAGCCCACGGCCAGTATGGCTTCAAGACTATAGTGGTCTACCAGCCGGGAAACCTGCCGAGCCCCTTCGGTTTGAACTATTAAGTAACGCTTAATAGTTGCTTCAGGCTTAAGTTCCCCTTCTTCGTAGATGGATTGCAGATGCTGGTTGATGTTCGGAACAGTGACCTGATACAACTCAGCTAACAGCCGTTGTGTCAGCCACACCGTTTGGCCATCCAGACGTACTCGGAGATTCTTACCCCCATCCTGGTAAATGAGCACTTGCCCTTCTGGCAGTACTCCAGTTACTTCTGCCATTCCAGCTACTCCACGATTCATTTATGCATCGTCCACCTTGGTAACGTAACAGCTAACCATCTATCATCAAGCACTTAATTCCCACTCACCACGCCAGCCCCACCCCCATATTCTAAAGCCTAAACGAACTGTTTAAGGCTTAGCTATGTCCAACAACATCACCTCCGTCCTCAAAGAATCCCGCCTCTTCCCACCCGCGGCGGAGTTCAGCAAGCACGCCCACATTCCCAGCATGGCGGAGTACGAACGCCTCTGGAACTGGGCCAAGGACAAGCCCGAAGAGTTCTGGGCCGAGCAGGCCAAAGGCCTCGACTGGTCGAAGCCGTGGACGAAAGTCCTTGAATGGAAGGAACCCTTCTGCAAGTGGTTCGTCGGGGCTACGATCAATGCTTGCTACAACTGCGTCGACCGCCACGTCCTCACCGAGCGCAAGAACAAGGCAGCCATCATCTGGGAAGGCGAGCCGGGCGATACTCGGGTGCTGCGCTACCAGGATCTCTATCGGGAAGTGAACAAGTTTGCTTCCGCTCTCAAGCTGCTTGGCATCACCAAGGGCGACAGGGTCACCATCTATATGCCACTGGTGCCTGAAGCGGTGATTGCGATGCTCGCCTGTGCCCGCATCGGTGCCACGCACAGTGTCGTCTTCGGTGGCTTCTCCGCTGATGCCCTCGCTGATCGCAACAATGATGCCCAGGCCAAGCTGCTCATCACCGCCGACGCAGGCTACCGTCGTGGCAAGCTCATCCCGCTGAAGGCCAACGCCGACGAAGCCCTCGCCAAGTCGCCGACGGTGCAGAAGTGCATTGTCTTCAACCGGGCCAACTCTCCCGTGAATATGCAGCCAGGCCGCGATCTCTGGTGGCACGAACTCGAAGGAGCCGAGGGGCATCAACCCGAGGTGCCCTGCGAACCGCTCGACGCCGAACATCCCCTCTTCATCCTCTACACTTCCGGCTCCACCGGAAAACCCAAGGGCGTGCAACACTCCACCGGTGGCTATCTCCTGGGAACGATGTGTACCACCAAGTGGGTCTTCGATCTCAAAGAGACCGACACCTACTGGTGTACTGCTGACATCGGCTGGGTCACCGGGCACAGCTACGTCGTTTATGGGCCGCTCGCCGCCGGGGCAACGGTAGTGCTGTACGAAAGGCGCACCGAACGCTCCGAAGGAAGACCGCTTCTGGGAGATCATCGAAAAGTACCAGGTCACCATCCTCTACACCGCCCCGACCGCCATCCGCACCTTCATCCGCTGGGGCGATCAGCATCCGAACAGCCACGATCTGTCGAGCCTGCGTGTGCTTGGCTCCGTCGGCGAACCGATCAACCCCGAAGCATGGATGTGGTACCACAACGTCATCGGCAAAGGCAAACTGCCCATCGTCGATACGTGGTGGCAGACCGAAACCGGCATGATCCTCATGTCGCCGCTGCCGGGAGCCACGCCTACCAAGCCCGGCTCCTGCTGCAAACCACTCCCCGGCGTCGTCCCCGACATCGTCGATAAGGAAGGCAAGTCGGTCCCCAAAGGCTCTGGCGGCTTCCTCGTCATGAAGCAACCCTGGCCAAGCATGATGCGCACCATCTACGGTGATCCGGAGCGTTACAAGCAACAATACTGGAGCCAGGTCCCCCACATGTACTTCACCGCCGACGGTGCCAGGCAGGATGAAGATGGCTACTACTGGGTGATGGGCCGAGTCGACGACGTCCTCAACGTCGCCGGCCACCGCCTCAGTACGATGGAAGTAGAAAGCGCGTTAGTGAGCCATCCCTTCGTTGCCGAAGCCGCAGTAGTTGGTAAACCCGATGAAATCAAAGGCGAAGGCATCGTCTGCTTCGTGACTCTCGATCGTGCCCATCAACCCAGCGAAGAGCTAAAGAAGACCCTGATGGCCCACGTCGCCAAGGAGATCGGTGCGCTGGCTCGTCCCGATGAGATACGATTCACCGATTCGCTACCGAAGACAAGATCCGGCAAGATCATGCGGAGATTGCTGAGGGACATCGCCGCCGGCCGAGCTTCGACGGGAGATACGAGCACGCTGGAAGATTACAGCGTGTTGGCGAAGTTGCGGGAGGAGGAGGAGTAATGCCACAAAGGAAAGTCCTGCATGTTGACAAAATATCCATTCTGCCTATTGACTTGTACACTAATCGATATGGTAAGGTGGCATCTTGCTTTCAGTGGAAAGTGCAATGTGCTATCTTAAGATAGCGACTCCTAGACGAAACGTATGACCAGAGAGAGAACAACCGGTGAAGGCTGAACCACAGTTCTGGACTCATCCCTCTGTTCGCCTTCTTGCGCCAGCTGAAGATCCCGTCGAAGCTATCGTCAAAAAGGCAAACGACTTAGTTCTGGATGCAGTAGAGAAGGGGTGGAAAGGGCCACCCTTTGATACGTTCGAACTAGCAAATATCCTTGGCTACAAAGTTCTGCCATGTGATTCTATTCGAGATGCTCGACTTGTTCCGATAGATGACAATCAATTTAAGATCGAGTACAACCCGGAACAATCGAAAGCTAGAATCCGATTTTCGATTGCTCACGAAATTGCCCATACTCTCTTTCCAGATTGTGGCGAGCAAGTCAGAAATCGCGTAGCAAGAAGCGAAATGATAAACAACGATTGGCAGCTAGAGATGCTATGCAATCTAGGAGCAGCAGAATTCCTAATGCCTTTGGGGAGTTTTCCAGAAGTAAGCGAAACAAATTTCAATGTGGACAGTCTACTTAAGCTCAGAGAGAGGTTCCAAGTCTCAACTGAGTCCGTGTTTCTTCGAGCAGTTAAACTCTCTAGAATCGCGTGCGGTGTGTTTGTTGCATCAACTCAATCAGCAGAATCTGACGCACTGAAAGTCGATTATCTTCGTACAACCAACGATTGGAAATTGCCGATTAGTAGCGGTTATTTGATTCCTCAAGCAAGTAGTGTGAATGAATGTCGTGCAATAGGGTTTACGTCAAAAGGAGACGAAAATTGGGAGGGCGAAAAGGTGCATGTGGAATGTGTGGCCATTCCCTCTTATCCAGGTGCCGTCAATCCAAGAGTAGTAGGGCTATTACAGCCAGAGATTTCTGAGATTCATGATTTCCCCGACATCCAGTATCTTTCTGGCGATGCTATAGAACCGCGTGGAGAAGGACGGAAGATCATTGCTCATGTTGTAAATGATACTACACCTAACTGGGGCGCTGGCTTTGCACGGGCTATTGCTAATCGTCTGCCGACCGTTCAGGAGGACTTTATTAACTATGTCGAACAAGATAGAGCAAGGCTAAAGCTTGGACAGACACGATACTTCCAAGTCAACCCACATCTGTCTGTCTTCAACATGGTAGTCCAACATGGATATGGCCAAGGCCGTCAACCACGAATTCGATATCACCACTTGGAAAAGTGTTTAATGGAATTGTCTTCTCTGGCTAGTAGAGAAGGCAGTTCGGTACACATGCCAAGGATAGGTTGCGGTCAAGCTGGTGGCAATTGGGCGTAGTCGCTGAAATGGTCGACTCTACATTATGCCGAAATGGAGTACAGGTGACAGTGTATGATCTACCATCAGAGCGTGGACGATGGGAAAAGGCACATCGCCCACGCACTCTTTTCGATGAGCTTGATTAAAGGCAATAATTAAATGCAAAAAATGATTGTCTTATTATCTGGTCATGTTGCGTCGGGAAAGAGTACCCTGGCTACATTGCTGCACGATCGTTTTAATTTCGAGGTCATAAAAACATGGCAATTACTGAAATCCATTAACCCCAAAATTCCCCAAGAACGTGAAGCACTTCAAGCTTTTGGCGAACTACTTGACAAAGAAACGAATGGTCAGTGGGTTGTAGAACAGCTCGAACAGCTAATACGAACAAGACGCGATTTTACTGTTGTTATCGATTCTGTAAGGCATCAAGGTCAAATTGACTTTGTAAGAAAAGGCTACGGTACTAGCGTAATACATGTTCATTTGAAAGCCCCTCAAGATGTTCTCACAAGCCGTTATAAAAATCGTGAGAACAAGGACATCCAAGAATTAGGGTCGTTTGCAGAGCTTCTTAAGAATGAGACGGAAAAAGCAGTTCCAGAATTAGAGCAAAGCGCCGATGTTGTTGTTGATACTTACCTTAACTCATCTGAAGATGTATTAACTCGCGCAGCTTGTCACCTGGGTTTATTCGGTCGCGGCTACAGTCGTGTAGTCGATGTTCTTGTTGGTGGGCAATACGGAAGTGAAGGCAAAGGCCAAATCGCTGCGCACTTGGCACCAGAATACGACGTGTTAGTAAGAGTTGGTGGTCCAAACGCTGGACACAGTGTCTATGAACGTCCCGAATCTGTAGTATTTCATTCATTGCCTTCGGGTACTCTTCGTTCGCCAAGAGCGCAAATTGTGATTGGGGCCGGTGCAGTAGTCAATGTTGACACGCTCTGGCGTGAGATTAATGATTTTCAGCTTGAGTTTGATCGGCTAACAATCGATCCTCAGGTAATGACTATATCGAATCATGACATTGAGCGGGAAAAAAAGAATGTAGCGGCAATAGCTTCAACCGGTCAGGGTGTGGGCTCTGCGACAGCAAGACGTATTTTGGATAGAGGCGATGCTTCTGTTCTACTGGCAAGAGATGTCGAAAAGCTAAAACCTTATGTTCGTCCTGCTCGAGAAGTGATTGAGAATGCCTGCCGAAGACAGCAAAAGGTCTTTCTTGAAGGTACTCAAGGGACAGCATTGAGCCTTTACCATGGTTCGTACCCTTATGTGACTTCCCGAGATACTACTGTAGCGGGTTGCCTAGCAGAAGCGGGAATTTCTCCAAGCCGTGTGCGAAAAGTCATTATGGTATGTCGCACATATCCCATTCGTGTACAGAATCCTGACGGAGAGGGTAAGACATCAGGGCCTATGTCTCAAGAGATCAGCCTTGAAGAGATTGAGCGGCGTTCAGGGATTAGCTTGGAGGTATTGAAAAAGACCGAGACTACCTCAACAACCAGAAGAAAGCGCCGGATTTCAGAGTTCAGCTGGTCGCTGCTGAAGATGGCAGCAGAACTGAATGCTCCCACTGATATTGCTCTTACGTTTGTTGACTATATTAGCAAAGTGAATCAAGAGGCACGTCGCTTTGAACAGCTTACATCTGAGACAACACGTTTTATACAAGAGGTTGAACGTGTTACTGAAGCCCCTGTGTCATTGATTTCAACACGATTTCATCATCGATGCATCATTGATAGACGCACTTGGTAAGGATCCGATCATGGCTTTCAATAACGACGAGTTTGCTCTTGCGCGGCCTTACTTATTTCACCTTACGCATCGTAAGAATCTTCCGAACATCAAATCGCAAGTCGAATTGCTCTGCGCTGAAACCATTATGAGACTCGCGCGAAATACAGAGTATCTCCGACAGAAGCGTTGCCACTCGCTTGAACTTCCATTTGGATCGACCATCTTTCATGTTCGAGACCAGGCTCCTCTTCATGGAGGTAATATCGCTTTTGAAGGTAAATGGAAACTTGAAGACCTGATTCAATCACTAAATGAAAAAGTGTTCTTTTGGCCGGGAACTGAGAGTGGCCCTAATTCATACGGGCAAAGGCATTTCGCCAGATATGCAAACGAGAATCCCGTCATTCTAAAGATATCAACCGGCGACCTCTTTAGGACAAACTCAAGCGTTTCTCCGCTGTATTGCCGCTTTAACTCAGGGTCGCCACGTTGGTCGCGAGGTCTAGCGAGTAAGCGTGGTCCGCACACATTTATTGACTCCGCCAAAGCTCCGTTCGGAATTCGAAATGTCGTAGAAGTAACATTTGTTGGAAAAATCAAACTACCAAAAGGAGTTCAAGTCGGAGATGTTAAGTGCCAAAAATGGGTTCTACTGTGACAATACTGATCTCAATGGAAGTCTTCAAAAGATTTATCACTAGTAAATTGAACGAGGTAGTCGCAGGCGACCACAACGTCGTGCAGAAACTTGGCAGTTTCAGGCGGCAAACAACACCTGTCGATGGGGTTCGATGTTTTGAAGGAAGAACGGATTGGTCACGGCGGGCAGCTCCACCAGATCCACCGGTTGCTTGAGAGTGTCTTCCAAATCAAACAGCAAACCGAAGTAGGAATTGGAATGAGCGCTGGGCGAAGATGGCTGGAACTCTACCAGAAAATCAAAATCGTTCACAACAGCGCCGGAGTCGGCGGCAGAGCCAAAAATCTCCAGCCGACGCACCCCATGCCGCGAGCATAGCGCTGTCAGGGTCTCCCGATTTTTCTGGATCAACGGATGCATATGGGGATAACTCGCTTCACTGAAGTATATACTCTAGGCCTTGGCATGTGCAAGCCTTCATCGAAAGGCAACACCCCTCAACAACACGCCCACCCGAACGCCACCACCTCCTTGTGCTTAGGGCACTGCGTAATGTGACCGCAGCCGCTGTCCCCGAACATGAAGGGAATATTGTCTTCGGAATCTACCTGGAAGACCAGTTCCATCTGGCTGCCACACTTCGTGCAGCTTGGGTACTCGACATTCTGCACCCAGTAGGGCCAGCCTGCTAACTTGTCGCCCGGCGTGCTGACGGCGATTTCTTCGACGGGAAACTCATCCATGGGATAGGTGATATCAAACTGCACTTCCGGGCATTCCAGCCGAAGCGTCTTCGCTGAAAAGTCGTAACTGTGTTTCAGCCCGTTCTCTTCGTGTTCCCCAGGGGCCGGCCTATCGCTCAGGCTCGTCCATCCCACAATCTGTTTGCTGGGTAGCATCTCCACACCCTCAAGCGGGGCAGACGTCCCGGCACCCACCGGTTGAACGACCCGAACCCGGCTCAAGTCGTCGCCGAAGGGATCCCATCCTCCCTGGCCCTGGCACTCCTCACGAGTGCAGTAGAACAACTGCAATAACCCCGTGCCAAAACGCTGTCCTAGTTCAGGCGGCAGGTTGTTCAGGTCAAGTTGCAGTAGCAATGGCAGAGGCAGCTTGCAGTTGCCACATTCCGGCCAGGGAGCATCAGCCCCAGTCCAAGGGGTTCCGCCAAATTTGGAACTGGTCAGCAGTCCTTCCCCCGGCTCTGCCACCGGCTTCCACGCGGTCCTGGTTTGTCTGACCAGCCAGGGTTCGAGTTGTCGAAGAATGTCGCTGCCTGTCATGGATCAACTCCAGTGAAGTAGAGTGTGATCGTACACGATCTCCATGCAGTACTGAATCAAAAATTGCAACGAGAACGATATGTGAATGCAACAGGGTCGAAACGGAGTACCGTTACGACCCTGCCACACTATTAGTTTCACCCTGCTGACTAATTCCCGGGCTTAAACCCTTCGCCTGCACTTCGGACCGTAGGCATAACGGTAGGAGCGGGTTTGGTATCGTGTGGCACTTCGACTTTCCCTTGCGACGAACAGCCACTGAGAAGTATCAGGCAGAATACGATCTTTCGCATGGACTTGACTCCAGAGTAAGAGAGACATTCGCCCCAGCAGTTAGTGCTGGGGCGAATGGATGTGGCGTCAGTCCAGGATCGAACTGGTATCTGCACTCAGTCCATCCCGGCGACCGCCCAGTTGCTGGAAAAGCAGCCAGTCAGTGGGCAAGGGGATGGTGAAGCCTGCCGGCGCGGTATTCGTCAGAACTGCTGAACTCCCTTTGCGAATGCCTCGTGTCGATCCATCCGCAAAAGCGAACATGACCACAGCGGGATGTCGGCTGGCAAATCCCCACCAGGGCGCTTCACGACCTGCCCCCAACCCGGCAATCGTAGGCAGCGAGCCGGCTCCCATCCAGCAGGCTTCATAGTGTCGAGTGGTAATAGGTTGCATCGACAATGGTGGATAGATGGGTTCATTCCCGGCGGCGGACTCTCCAAACAACAAGGTGTTCGAGGTACCATCCTGAACTGTGAGCTGGCCTAAGGTGACCTGTGAACGGTTCGTCAGCACACCCTCGAACGTGTTCCAGGTGTACGGGGCAGGAAGAATCGGGAACGGGGTGAACGAGTTCGTTCCTTTACCCGTCACTCCTGCTGAACCAAAGTAATTCGCCCGTCCCAGATTGGGAATGGCAGGGCTGGCCGTATTGTCAAAGGGAACAAAAGTGATGTTGTACCCGAATCCCACGTTGTTGTTGTAAACGTGTTGACTCATGGTGACCCCAACGGTTGCATCGAATTGGGTGTCGCTCGGGCAAAGGAACAGCTTGATCTTAGCTTGGGCGACCGCGTAGTTGGGATTGCTGGCTCCGGGAAGGTACCAGGGCAGGCCCACACTGGAGATGCCCAGGTTCATAGGGCCGAACGGCGTGGTGGGATCAACAATCAATTTGGCGATATTGTCCAACTCCAGGTAAGGAAGCAGGATGGCCATGACGCCGATCTGCTGGCAATTGTTCGGCAACGCCGTGGCAGGCGCTGGAATGGGCTGTTCATTGGGAATAGGTCCCAGGTAGCCAGGGGGCAGACGACCATAATCGTTGTGATAGTTGTGGGCAGCTATCGCAATCTGCCTGAGATTACTGGAACAGAGCATACGATTGGCAGCTTCCCGCACTTTCTGAATGGCGGGCAGCAGCAATGCCATCAGCAGGGCGATGATGGCAATCACCACCAGTAGTTCAATCAGGGTAAAACCTCGACGACGATGCGCAGTCATGAAGAATCCTCCTCTTGAGGCAGGGTGCCTCAAGGATGTTTCGGAATATAGCAAGAGATGATGATGGTACGCCACCGCCATGCTGACGATAGACACGCAGCAACGGGGTGTTGAGACGAAGGCAATGAGGATATCAACTAGCGCGCAGGAGGTGGCCGAGGCGAAGAGAGCAGGGCATAGACGGGAATGAGGGGAGTAGGGGCGAGTTCTTCCATCCAGACGTACAGAGTTTCACGAACCTGTAGACTGGTGGAGAGAATCAACTTCACAACGAGGTGATGCAGCCTTCGGCTGGAACAGACGATGGCGACCAGCACGACCATCGTCGATTCAGCCACCATGAGGTCGGGTAGCTGATTAGCTACGACGTCGCCATGGAAAAAGAGGCCCAACACGATGAGCGTACACCACTTTTGAAAGCTCAGCTGGAATCGCAGAACTCGAGCATCGATAGCCTTGAGAAGGGCTACCGTCATGATTCCCAGGATGGCTATGAAGGAGAGTACGAGAGTCAGGCTGGCACTGACAAGTAGCTTGTTACCAACGGAGACGAGCGGAACGATATGGATGAGAAACAGAATGGCCCAGAGCAGTCGGCCAACGACATTCCACCACAGTAGTAACTGCTGGGGCGAACGCCGGGTATTCTCTTGAGCGAATCGCACGAACACAGCCTCACGGTCAATCGCATCCAACGATCTAATTATAAGAACATTTCGTGTCATCTGCCAACAAGGAGAACACAGAAGGTTTCTGGCACTACAAAGACAACATCATTTCAAGGGGCCACTGCTATGCAACCCACCATCACCCGCCGCGAAGTCATCACCCTCGCCACCGGCTCCCTCCTTGCCTCCACCATCCCAACCACTGCCCAAGAACGTGCCCCCGACCCACGCCCCTACCTCACCCCCGCCAAGGACTTCAATGATGTCAGCCGGGGCAGCCCTGTCCCGCACACCCTTCAAGGCCAGGCACTGATCGATGCTCGACTGACGCCCGAAACCTGGCGGCTCGAAATGCTCGCAGAGGATAAAGCCACCGTCGCCGAGCCGCACAAACTGGAAGACAACACCGCTCTCGATTATGCAGGTCTATTGCGTCTGGCGAAGAACCAGACTGTTCGCTTTCTGAAAGCGATGCAATGCAACAACATCGCCCGGCCGCTGGGGCAGGGGCTGTGGGAAGGAATCCCGCTGCGAACTGTTCTGGAGCAGTGCGGCAAGATCGACAATGCCCGCAGGCTCTACTACTGGGGGTTTCATAACAACGATCCCAAGCAGGTGTTCCGCTCGTCGTTAGCGATGAGCCAGGTGCTCGATACACCGCCCGGCGAACTGCCTGTCTTCCTGGCTTTCAAACTCAATGGCGAACCGATCCCCCTGGTACGTGGCGGCCCGGTTCGCATGGTCGTCCCCTGGGCACACGGGTTCAAGTCGGTCAAATGGCTGCAACGCATCGTGCTGACCAATAGGTATGATCCCAACGATACCTACGCTGAGCAGAACAACGATCCCGAATCGTATCTGAAGACCGCGGCCTACTTCGACAGCATCAATGACCAGGCCCTGTCAGTCGGCAAGCAGGTGGTCATCCGGGGCACCGCCATGGTGGGTTGGCCCGGTTTGGAACGAATCGAATACTGGCTCAGGCCCGTCACCACTGAAAGCAAGAAAGTAACCCACGACGACCCGGAGTGGGCGGCAGCACCGTGGCGGCCTGCGCTACTCGATCCCGCACCGACCGATTGGGGCATTGCTCTGCCTGAGAAAATCCAACCTCGTGATGTCTGGGGCTTCAACACCGATGACCAACCCAAAGACTGGCCGATGCGCTACAGCCTGGCCCAGTGGTCGTTACCCATCACCATCAAGCAACCTGGCCGCTATGAACTTCGAGTCAGATCAGTCGATAAGAACGGCTTCGCTCAACCCCATCCTCGGTCAGGTCAGAAATCGGGGAGAAACCTGGTGCAGATGAAGGTGCTGACGGTGGAGTAGGAGCGTCTAACTGAACCATCAACTCGAACCATGAACCAGCGTTGACACTCTACCCAAGTCTGTTGATACTGGTGTCGAGGGTATGTCCTGCGAGGCCTTTTTGAATGTAACGCTCACCATCCAGTTCCTCGTGGATTTCGTGCATGAAGTAGACTACTGACCATGGAAAGGTCCCCCTCTATGTCCGACGTTCTGTTCAGTTCAGCAACTCAGTTAGCGCAGGCCATTCGAACTCGGCAACTGACAGCCTTGGAGGTATTGGAGGAACACCTGGCGCAGGTAGAGCGGAGCAATCGCAAGATCAACGCTATCGTCACCCTGGACGCGGACCGAGCCAGGCAGCGGGCCAGAGAAGCGGACGCTGCGCTACATCGAGGCGAACTGTGGGGGCCGCTCCATGGCGTGCCCATCACCATCAAAGATTGTTTTGAAACTGCCGGGCTTCGCACCACCAGCAGCTACCCGCCTCTGGCAAAACACGTTCCGACCCACGACGCCGATGCTGTCGCCCGCCTGAGGCAAGCCGGAGCTGTCATCTTTGCCAAGACTAACCTCGCCATGCTCGCTGCCGACTACCAGAGCAACAGCCCCCTGTTTGGCCCGGTGAACAATCCCTGGATCTCACCCGCACCACCGGCGGCAGTAGCGGGGGCAGTGCCGCTGCTGTCGCCGCGGGGATGAGTCCGCTTGATCTTGGTAGCGACGTTGGAGGCTCCATCCGTTTACCTGCCCACTACTGTGGCATTGTAGGGCTCAAACCTACCGAGCATCGTGTCTGCGGGCGAGGCCACATCCCCGATTGGCGCCTGCCGATAAGAAAACGACCGCGAACGGGCTTGCAGCACATGGCTACCTATGGACCGCTCGCTCGCAGCGTCCCTGATTTGCGGCTTTGCCTCGAGATCATTCAACGGCATTCTCTGCACTCTTCATCCGCTGGCGAAAAGGGGCATCGACTGCTCAGCGAATTACGGCTGGCCTGGATGGATGAGTTCGCCGCTCTCCCCTTCACGAGGGAGACTCGTGAAGCTGCTTGCCGCGACCACCAGCAAACTGGCAAAACTTGGTTGTGCTGTCGAAAGGGCCGCACCTCCCAAGTTCGATTTTGAACTGGCCTGGAAGACCTATGGCCAATTGCTGGGGTCTGAACTCAGCCCGGCCTTACCGCTACGGCTGAGGGCATTGTTTGGTGTCTTGTTTATGACCAGCGGTCGTCCGGCGATAGATCGGGGCATCCTCGCAGGCATGGGAATGACTCGCACCAAGTATATGCGTATCCTCGCTGTGCGTGAAGAATTGATCGAACAGATGGACCACTTTATGAAACCCTGGGACGCGCTGCTTTGCCCCGTTTCCACCGGGCCGGCCTTTACCCATCGCCGAACAGGGACGAGAATTGAAGTCGATGACCAAACAGTTCCCTACATGATGGGAGCAGGGGCCTGCACTACGCTGTTCAATTTACTGGGCAACCCGGTGGTCGTGGTGCCGCTCACTCGCAGCAGCCTGGGGTTGCCTCTGGGCATGCAGGTGGTCGGCGCACGCTGGAAGGACATGGAACTGCTCGACATTGCTGAGAAGATCATGGAAGTAACCGGGCCAGTACAGAGGCCAACGGGTTGGGAGAAGCCCTAGTGGTGTACCCATGGTGAATGGGATACCGCATACCATGGCACCCGATCCCTATGGCTTCCACTCCTTCGGCAGACTCAGCGACCAGACTTCGTTCGACAGCGGTTGAGCGTGGCCGCCGGCGATCCAGAGTTTGTCGTGCATCACGAAGACCGAATGTTCGTGGCGTTCCTTCCAATACCTTTTCGTCTCGAGACGCTTCCAGGTTTTGCCGTCCTGGGAGTACCAGACATCGCCCCAGTTCTTGGAAGGGTTATTCGACCAGCCACCCAGCACCCACATGCAGCCACGATAGACGGTGGCGGAGAACCACAGGCGAGGCGACCAGGGGGCTGCTGCCGTTTCGAGCGTCCAGTTGATGCCATCAGCAGAAGACCAGACATCGCTCTTCGCTTCGTACTTCGGAACGTAGTTGCCGCCACCCATCACATAGATGCGATCGTTGAGGACGACAGCCTGGTGATAAGCACGGGGCGACCACCCGGCATGCTCGGTTTCGAGTTTCCATGTCTTCCCATCAGCGGATGACCAGACATCGTTCTTGAGGCTCTTGTCGTCGCCGAAGTAGTAGTTCTCCGTGCCGCCGAGCAGCCAGAGCTTTCCCTTATGCTCGACGAGGCCGGCAGCGATGCGGGGCGACCAGGCCGCAGCAGACGTTTCCTGTTTCCACTCGGCACCATCGCTGGACGACTAGACCTGATTACTTGCCGAATGGCCCGGCAGCCGGCCGTTGTACCAGCCGCCCATCAGCCACATCTTGTCGTGCCAGGTGATGTTCATAGGCAGGTCGCTGTGAAGCCAGGGAGCCTGGGGCGTGACCTGCTTCCACTCTTTGCCGTCAGCAGATGACCAGACATCTCGTGGCGGTGCTGATTGCGAGTTGAACCAGACGCCCATGATCCAGAGCCGATCTCGAAAGACGAACTCGGCCTGGGAATCACGCGCCTGCCAGGGGCGCGGGATTCGAGAACCCATTGCTGAGGGGGATGATTCTGAGCTTCGGTGGCTGTCAGGGCAAGGAGGAGCGAGGCCACGAGGAGTGTGAGGGTGGTGTGGCGCATTGGGAAAGTTCCGGGTCTGGTTCCCCTCTCCCTCCCGGGGAGAGGGGCTAGGGGTGAGGGGTTTCTCAATCGAGTTTACCCGTGTTGGTATTCATGATCTAACAAGCTGCTGAGGTTCTCAACCTGAAAAGTCGATCTAGGAACCCCTCACCCCCGACCCCTCTCCCCGAGAGGGAGAGGGGAGACAGACATCTCTCTTAGCCAGACGAATCTCAACGAACCCCACCCTGCTGTGGCGCGATGAACACCTCGCCCTTCGGGAATCGTTCAAACAACTCCGGCGGCTGGCTGAAGTTCGTTGCCAGCACATCGGTGGGGTTGCCGGCGATCCATTGGGAGAGGTTGATCGTTTGATAGACGCCGGTGTTGAAACCGATGAGGATGCGGGCCGGAGTCTTGCCGGTGTTTTCGATGGAGTGGCCATAACCCTGCGGGATGTAGCCAACGTCGCCCTTGGATAACTCTTCAATGCGATAGCGGCCATGGGAACCGAATAGGGTGACGCTGACCTGGCCTTCGATGAGGTACTGCCATTCATCAGCGGTGGGATGCCAGTGCAGTTCACGCAGGGCACCCGGATCGAGTTCGAGGACGACGCCGGTCATTGTCTGCGAGATGGGGAACTGGGTCGAATCAACGCGCCACTCTTTGCCACCTTTGAAGACTCGATAGGGTGGCTGAGCGAGCAAGCGATACTTGTGGGTGAGCGCCGGCAGGTTCAAGCCTTGCAGCGGTGTCACAGCAGGTTCAGGCGGAATAGTGCCTCGGGCAAAATAGACTTCCTCCTTCGGCAGCGTGGCCAGCTTCTCCTCCGGCACGCCGAAGTTCTTGGCGAGCAGCGCCTTGGGGGTGTGGCCCACCCAATCGGTGATGCTGAAGGTGCCAAACTCGGAGAAGTAACCATTGTCGAAGATCAGAATGAACTGGCACGGCTGATTTCCGAGGCACTCGAGCATGTGGCCATGCCCGCGCGGAAAGTACCAGACATCGCCCACTTCAAAGTCGTTGGTTTCGGCCTGCCCTTGCGGATCAATCACCGTCGTCCGCACCCTGCCCTCCAGAACGAAGGCCCACTCGGCGGCGGTCGCATGCCAGTGCATCTCCCGCATCACCCCCGGCTCCATCCGCATCGACACCCCCGCCAACCCCTTGGAGATTGGCAACTGGGTGACGGTTGCTTCCTTGCCGAAGCTCTTGCCGACGACCTTGCCCTCCGACTTCTCCAAAGCGAACTTGAAGGTGGGCAGTTCCTTGCCGGCCAGCAGCGGGTCGGGGGTGTTGTTGAGGGAGGTGATATCGGGCATGGGAACTCCAGGGGGGAGGCGCAGAATCTAGATGTGGATTGATGTATGGTTCAAAGTAGAGCCTGATTCGCCAAACCTCAAGTTTTCCTGACGGTATCAATGAACTCCGCCAGGCTGAGGCAGCGTATTCCCATGTCACGTAGATCACGCACATTTGCAGCAGCTACGTCTTCGTTTGCCGCGGAGGTCGCATCTGTCAGACACGTCGGCTGATAACCGTAACAGAGCCCGTCCACCAGTGTGGCTCGAACGCAGCACGGGTATTGCGTGCCGCACACCACGATCGACTCCACGTGCTTGCGCCTCAGGATAAAATCGAGTTCGGTATCCATGAAGCCGCTGAACCGATTCTTCAAGACCTGGTAGTCCGACGGTTGCGGGGCGATGGACTGCACGATCTTCGCCCCTTCGGAACCGGGCAGGCAGATTCGCTTGCCCTGCAAAAACGATTCGAGCCGCGACAGTTCGATATCACTTCCATCTCGGCGGTATTCTCGGTAGAGGTAGATCACCGGCCACGCCGCCTGATGCCAGAAGGTCAGCGCCTCCCGAATCGTAGGCAGGGTAGCTTGAGCCCCCGCGATACACGCCGGCGCGCCCGGCAGAACAAAATCGTTCTGCATGTCCACAATAATCAATGCCTGAGGGTCGCCCGACATCGCTTTAATCTCCACGACGCTGTTTTCCATCAATCAACAAGGACCTTTGCTCTGCTCACCTTACTTCTTCTTTACCGAATACTCCAGGCTCATCGTCCCCGTTTTCTTGTACTGCTTGCTGTTCTCCAGCTTCAGGGTCGTACGCTTGGCCCCGGTCGGCAACAACGGCACGCCGCCGCCCAGTAATACGGGGATGACTGCCACCTCGATGCTGTCGACCAGTCCCAGGCCCAGCAGGCTGCGAAACAGATTCCCGCCGCCGAACAGCCAGATATCTTTGCCCTTCGATGCCTTCATCTTCGTCAAAGCGTTCACAACGTCGTCGCCGACGATGGTCACGTCGGGATGCTCCTCAGGGCGAAGCGTTTTCGACACCACGACCGAGGTCACGCCCGGCATCGCCCCGCCGTTGCCCTGCTTTTGGGCCGCCTCGTAGGTCAGCCGACCCATCAGCACCGTATCGAACCGGCTCATCAACGCCATGAAGTCCATCTCCGGATCCATCACGATCCAGTCCGCTTCGCCGTTGGGCCCGGCGACGTACCCATCCAGACTCATGGCGACGGAGTAGCAGATGCGTTTCATGGGGGAACTCCTCTGTAGTTGAGGGGTAGGGAATATGGAGGCGTAGGGTGCCATAGTTTGCTGGCACTCAAGCTAACTATATTTGGAATCTGCCCTCGTATCAGATTAGTTCGGGTGCCACGGTTTCGGTACTCCGTAACCGTGTGAGGAGCTTGGCCAAAGCAGTACCGTTACGGAGTACCGAAACGGTGGCACCCGGCAAGGAACTCACATCAAGGAAACGGGCCTTGGAATCGTTCCTCGTCCGGCTCCATTGGCTTTTGGATAGGATGCGGCCCCAAATCTTCCGACTCGGTATACCACTTCACGCCAGAGGAAAGGCTGATCTCTGACGCTCGTTCCACCATCCTATCGACGTTCAACCGCCCGGTGCCGTCCGGTTGCGGGATCATCAGGTTACTGGTAACCGGCACATTGATGTAGCAGTATTCGGTCTTGACTCGTCGGACTCTGAACTGGACCGAATATGTTTTCTTCACTGGCTCTTCTGATTCCATCAGACTAATCCCCATTTGGTCTGGTGTTATGATAGGCGGTGCAACCCCTCTCTACGTTTGCAAGAGGGGGAAGCTACCACCCCAGGCAGCAGCCGATGCCGCCGGCGTCGAACATGGGTAGCGCTCGGCGGGCGAAGGGGAGGCGGAGATAGTCGGCGCGATCGTAGACGACTTTGCCTTCGATGATGGTGTGCATCACGTGGGTGCTGTTCTCCAGCGGGTCGCCGTCGTAGAGGACGAGGTCGGCGAGTTTGCCGGGTTCGATGCTGCCGACTTTGTCATCAATCTGTAGCAGCTTGGCGGCGTCGAGGGTGACTGCCTTCAGAGCACGATCACGACCTAAACCATTGACGGCGGCGATGGCCATCTCGTAGCGGAGCACTCTCGATTTGGGAACGTAGCCCTCGAAGCCGGTGCCAATGGTGACGAACGCTCCGCGATCAGCCAGGCTGGCGGCGTTGCCGAGGTAGCTGTGGATCGTCTCCATCGAGCCTGCCACCCGCTGCATCGTTGGATGCACAATCACCGGCACCTTGGCGGCAATCACTTGATCGGGGATCAGATACGCTTCGGTGGCGAGGTCGAGCACCGGGTTGAGCTTGAACTCTTCCGAAAGACGTAGAGCGGTGAGCAGATCATCCGAACGATGAGCGCTGAAGATCACGGGCAACTTCTTCTTCAGGGCCGGTTCCAGGGCATCGAACTTCACGTTATGCGGCGTCTTGGCCGGCTCGTCGGTGCGCTTGCGAAGATAGTCCTGTGCCTGAGTGAAGTTGGTGCGCACCATGGCAGCTGTAGCCATGCGGGTGGTCGGGGCACGGTTAGGAACGGGACCGGTCTTGGGCGTTTCACCGAGGTTGATCAGCATGCCGGCCGGGAAGCGGAGCTTGGCAGCCTCAGCGGTGCGGCCGGCGGTGTGGAAGACACCCGTCTGCCCGGCAAAGACACTCTGCCGGCCCGGCACTGCATGGATGGTGGTGATGCCATTGTTCCGCAGATATTCGACCAGCCCTTCGTTGGGGTTGTAGCCATCCATCACGCGCAGCTCGGCCTGGTTGGGGTCGCTGGTTTCATCCTGATCCTGATCAGCAGGGACATTGAGTTGCCCAGCGAGGCCGACAACGGTGTGGGTATCAATGAGGCCGGGAGTGACTTCTGCGACGGAGATGACACGAGCATCGACCGGCAGCCCGATGCGACCTTGAATCGGGAACACCGATACGATCTTGCCATCCTTGATGACAATCATGCCACGTTCGATGATGCCATGCGAGACGGTATGAATGCGCTGGGCGATGATGACCAGATGAGTGGAGTCGAGGTTAGGAGCACGTTCTTCCAGAGCCTCAGCCTTCACGGCGGGAAGCGGCTTGATCGACGCCGGCGTCTTCGGCAGTCGATCCAGATCAAGAGAATAACCTCCCGCCTGGTACGACCAGTCGCGGCGGTCCGCCCGGTTGAAGACCCGCTTGCCTTCGATGAAGGTCTCGAGCACCTGGGTGTAAACGCTGAACGGAGCGCCGGTGAGGATGACAAAATCAGCGTCTTTGCCCTTCTCCAAGCTGCCGAGCCGATCGTCGAGATGCATCATCTTGGCGGGGTTGATGGTGAGTGCCTTCAGGGCGTCGTCATCGGGCATGCCGCCCCGCACCGCAATTGAACCGGTCCGGAGCAGAAAGCGTGATTCGGTAATGAAGTCATCGGTATTGATGGCGACCATCACACCAGCCTTGTTGAGGATGGCGGCGTTCTCTTCGATAAGGTTCACGACTTCGGGCTTGCCGCCGGGGCTATCGATGAGGGTGAGGGAGACGGGAATCTTCCGCTTGGCCAGCTCAGCGGCGACTCGGTAGCCTTCGGTGCAATGCTGCAGAACGAGTTCGAAGCCAAACTCTTCGGAGAGGCGGACGGCGGACATGAGATCGTCGGCCCGGTGCGAGTGGAAGTGAACGGTGCGTTTGCGGTCGAGCACTTCGACCAGCGTCTCCATAGCGGGATCGGTTTCGGGCATCGGTCCCGCTTTGCCTGCTTCCTTCGCCTGTTGATACGTGTTCCACTTGGCCTGATAGTCCTTGGCTTTGACGAACTGTTCCCTTTGCAGCGAGGCGACCTTCATGCGGGTGACGGGAGCCAGCCCCTTCTTGCCGTAGCCCTTGGGGTTCTCGCCGTTGGCCATCTTGAGGCCGCCAAGTGACTTCATGTTGGTGATGCGCATCTCGTCGACGGTGTGGCCACGCAGTTTGACGTAGAGCGTTTGCCCGCCGATGACGTTGCCGCTGCCGGGCATGATGTTAGCCGTGGTCACGCCGCCGGCGAGAGCCATGCGAACGCCGGGATCATCGGGGTAGACCGCATCGATCGCTCGCAACCCCGGCTGCACAGGCCCGCTGCCTTCGTTGCCATCGGCATGGGCCGGCACCGAGGGGCGCGGGAAGATGCCGATGTGGGAATGAGTATCGACGAGGCCGGGGATGATGACCGAGCCTTTGAGGTCGCGCGTCTCCAGCGCCGTCGGGAATGGTCACTTCACTGGCCACCCCGATGGCGACGATCTTGCCTTGATGAATGACCAGCGTGCCATCTTCGATGACGGGGCCGCTGGCAGGATGGATGCGGGCATGTTGCAGGGCGAGCGGTTTGTCTTGTGCTATACCGGGGAGCGGGAACAGAAGGGCGAGGCCAACGAGGAGGCGAGTGTACATGCGGGTGAATCCTGAGTTGTCGTTTGAGCGGCAGGGTGCATGGTACCCTTTGGGCGGGGAGGCAGGAAGGAGTTTCTCGTCGATTTCATTTTTGGGGTGACAGGTAGGGTGCTGTCGAACGGTACTCCGTAAGACGCACCTTTTGATTTGCCCCCATTGCTAATGGTGCGTCGGCGCAGGAGTACCGCTGGACGGCACCCTACGGTACTACGCGGGCAAGATACTCTGGAACACGATTGACAACTCAAGAGTAGCTGGGGAGAATGTCCACTGGCAAGCGTGGTCACTCCACGGAGATCCGATAATGAACAACGAGCGCTACAGTCAGGCCCAAGTGCTCTGTGGATTGCGCGAGGTGTGGCTAGACCGAATCGGGATGCCTGCCACCTTCGAGGCCGACACTCGAATTGACATGTATGTGAAAACACATGGTTTTGGGGATGAGTGCGATTTGGATGTAGTATGTCGTGGGGCTGAACAGCTCTTTGGGTTTACGTGCAGTGATAAAGAATGGGCCGACCTCTTTGGTCTCGAGATCGCCAAGCGCAATCATCGGGAGTGGGAGCAAAGCATTGCGCCTTACCTGACCTTCGGGGCAATGGCTAATTTCATTGCCGATCGCGCACCAGTGGTTGCCTCCTTTGAATCCATCACCATGCTGGGTCGTCCCTGTGCCAGCGCGGGTATCTTTACGGGCATCGAGAAAGTTGCTGAGAAGGTAATCGGTGAACGGCGGTTTGCACCCAGTTCCCGCATCCCTGATGTGATTCGGGGAAACGATCTTGAGCGGTTCTGGACACAATTGCGCTGGATGACCGAAGACACGGTTCCGGAGCTATCTGGGTTTTGGAGAGGAGTTACTTCCTATGCTCTCTTGTTTGGTTTGCTGGTGATTTCTCTCGGCATCATCGGAGCTAAGATCACTTCCGAACTCTACTTGCTTGTCTTGTCTCCCGTTGTTGCTGTCGCTGTCTACCTTCTGGCAAGATTTTACAAGCGACTGGCGAATCCTCTTCCCTCGCACATTGCATCGTTTCGCGATTTGTCGGTTCTCATCGCAGAATCGAGAAGCAAGGCGGCGTAGAATCCCCTTGTGAACACTGGGGGGTACTTCACAGTGCGGCCTTGAATTCTTCAAGCGTGAGACCTGCGTCGCGAACAATACCACCCATGGTGAAAGCATTGACGGGATTGGCGCGAGGCAGAGTAATCCTGCGTGTTCCGTTCGACATGATAATGTGCTTGCCTTGTCGAATCACCTGAAACCCGAGTCGTTCCAAAGCTCGAACGGCGTCTTGATGATTGATTCCCGCCAACCTGGGCATGGCTAGGCTTCCACTTCCTGAAGTTCTGCCCCGGCGTACTCATCTTTGATACTGTCCAGGTACTCTCGAATGGCATCTCGAATGTTTTCTTTCGCCTCTTCTTCGGTAGCTCCCTGCGACCAGCAGCCTGGCAGAGCAGGAACGTGGATGCTGACGCCTTCCTCAGAACGAATGAGTTTTACCTGATAACGCATGACATCATTCTCCTTCGCTCATCGTATTGTTACATGATCCGGGAAAATAGCAATCCGACATGGCAAGTAACTTCAGGTGCTACCCTCGCTCAGATAGGTAAATGCGTCTGCGTCGCCACGCCATCCACACACCAAGCAGGCTGAGGTAACCGATCACCCAAAGCCAGCGCCGTGGTGCGTGCGTTTCCCACATCTCTATCTCAATCGCATCCTTCTTCGGCATCGTGATGACCAGCCATTGGCCATCGGGGGAGATTTCAAACGAGCCGTTGAATAGCCGCCTGCATTCCCACAACCGTTGCCCGCTTTCAGGATCGGCGTGCCAGACTTTGACCCCAAACGGGGGGAAGTACTCTTCAATCGTCTCCTTGGAGGAAGGAAACCATTCGGTGAGTTTCCTCAGGAACGCTGGCAGCTCCCGTTTCTTCCCCATGCCGTTATCGTGAAACGCCAACCAGTTCGCTCCTCGGGTATGATAATACGCCCTCACCTCATCACAGAACTGCGGAAACTCAATCGGCTGTGGCTGATCCTGCGTCAGATTCCAGCCGATTCTCGCGCGAGTAATGGATAAAGGTATTGCCATCATGCTTGTTACTGGAACGTTCATACCATGTGCGTGACGCCCAGAGCTGATCGCCCTCCCACCTGCGAACCCCCCAGTAGCTTCCCGGTGGTAGAACAAACCGTCGCACCTCCCGGCGAGTCTGCAAATCATAGATGCGAATGTGGGAGTGATGTTTCTCAGGAGGATCACCCGGAGAAAATCCTTCGAGAGTGTTCCATTCCATGGCCACAAATCGTTCAGTCGGATCGAAGACCGCCATCCAGCCATACACCATATCTACCTTGCCGGTTGGATCACGATCAGGCTTGAGATGTAGAACAACCTCACCCGTCTGGGCATCGGCGACAAGGAGATCAGGCCTCTCCTGTTTCGACTGTTCAAAAGCAAAGTACTGGGCCCATCGTCGTGATTTTGAGAGAACGTGAGAGGTCATGTTGATGCCAGTCAGTTTGGCTACTGGGCTCTGGCCCTGATAGACATCATAATGTTCGATGTCTTTGCGTTCATTTGAGTGAGAGATGATGGCCACCATGGTTCGATGGTGATGATTGTGCATCCGGCCCAACAGCACTGGCGGAAAAACTCCTGTGTTGATCGTTCTGTCGTGCCAGAGTTCTACCCGTTCCAGGAATTGTCCCGTGCGTGTATCGTAATGTGCCACGGACGCCTTGCGCAGTTCCTTATCGCTCTCGCTGATGAACACCCTCTGCGAATCTTCGCTGAAGAACAGCACCGTCGCTTTGTTGCGATTCATCTCAGGATTAGGCACGGTCATTCGCCAGCAGGGCGATTGTGGCCAATACCAGATCGTCAACGAACCGCCGATGGCCAGCACGAGGTAAAACAGATAGCTCGGCCAGCCCATTCGAGGTCGTGAGGAAGACATCCTGTATGTTCCTGGGACGTTTTGCTGCGAGGATATTCTACATAGTTCAATGGTGCGTCGGCGCGGAGTACCGCTGGACGGCACCCTACGACACTCCCCCTCAATCCCGCATCAATGTCGATTTGCCAAACAGGCTTTCGATCAGATCTACCGCCAGTTCAGCAGTGCTGTTGCGGTTATCGAGCAGAGGATTGAGTTCGACCACATCAAGTGAAGTCAGGCGGCCGGTGTCTGCGATCATTTCCATGACGAGTTGGGCTTCGCGGTAGTTCGGGCCGCCGGGCACGGTGGTGACGACGCCGGGGGCGATGCTCGGATCGAGGAAATCGACATCGAAACTGACGTGCAGTTCGGTCTCGGCATCTACGCCCTCGAGTACCTGTTCCATCACTTGCTTCATGCCGACTTCGTCGATGTAGCGCATGTCGTAGACATCAATGCCGTACTGCCTCACCAGTCGTTTCTCACCATCATCGACGGATCGGATGCCAATCTGACGAACCTCGTCGGGTCGGAGAGCCGGTGCCGATCCGCCGAGGTGAGTTAAGGGTTCAGGCCCCAGCCCGCACAGGCAGGCAACGGACATGCCATGGATGTTGCCGGAGGGGGTAACCTGGCTAGTGTTGAAGTCGGCGTGGGCATCGAGCCAGAGCACCCGCAGACGCTTGCCCTTTTGTCGACAGCGCCGTGCTACCGCAGTGATCGACCCCATTGCCAGGCAGTGATCGCCGCCGAGCATGATGGGCAGGCGGCCGGCATCCAACTCAGCGGCGACAGCATCCATTACCGCCCGGTTCCAGGCGACGACTTCCGCTAGGTGACGATAACCGCTGACCGGCTCGAGCCAGGGATTGCGCGGGCCCTCGAGGTTGCCCTGGTCAAACACTTCTAACCTGCGCCGGGTGAGGGCCTCGCCCAGGCCGGCGATGCGTAATGCTTCCGGGCCAAGCCTCGCGCCACGGTGGCCTGCCCCTACATCAGTGGGCGCACCGATCAGCGATACGGGAGGATACCTGCGGCTCATGACATACCCTCTTCACTATTATTCTGGTTCGCTAACAGCTTTTCCAACTGACTTAACTCCACCGGCTTCACCAGGTGCCCGTTGAATCCTGCCTCTTTCGATTTGCGACGGTCTTCCTCCTGGCCCCAACCCGTCAAAGCGATGATGACCATCTCTTTGCCCCACGGCTCCTGGCGAATGGCACGGCAGGCTTCGTAGCCGTTCATCTTCGGCATGCCAATATCGAGGAGAATCAACGCCGGTCGATAGGCTCCAGCCTTCTCAACTGCCTCCAGGCCATCGTGCGCGATTTGCGTTTCGTTTCCTGTCAGGCTCAGCAGCAGAGCCAGACTCTCGGCGCTGTCCCGGTTGTCATCTACCACAAGAATGCGACGGGCAAGGGGCGTCTTCGGCAGGCTCACCGGCTCTGAAACGGGAGACGCCGGCACCTCAGAAAGAACAGGAAGGGTTACCACAAACTCGCTTCCCGTGCCAGGGCCGTCGCTGTGGGCGGTCACCGTTCCGTCATGCATCTCCACCAGACGCTTCACCAGAGAAAGCCCAATGCCCAGCCCTCCTTCAGACCGTTCCATGGCTCCATGAACTTGAGTGAACATGTCAAAGACTTTGGGCAGCATCTCTTTCGGAATGCCGATGCCCGAATCTTTGACCTTCACAATCACTTGCTCCCCCTGTCTTTCCGCCGTGAGCCGGACCTTGCCGTTGCGCTCGCTGTATTTGCAGGAGTTGTTGAGCAGGTTGCCGAAGACCTGGGCCAATCGTGTGGCATCGGCGTTCAGGAATATCGGCTCGGAAGGCAGGTCCACCGAGAGCGTGTGGCCCGCGCTTTGATAGAGCGGATGGCAGGCTTCCACCGCGTGATGAACGATAGACGTCAACTCCACTCGACCTAATCGGAGCAACAGCCTGTTACGAGTGATGCGGCTGACATCCAGCAAGTCATCGATCAGCCTCACCATCTGCCCAACCTGTCGTTCCATCGTGGAGCGAGCCTGGTCCCATTGTCGTGCGCTGTCGGCGTGCTTCATGATGGCCAGGGAATTCATGACCGGAGCAAGAGGGTTGCGAAGCTCGTGGGCCAGGGTAGCCAGGAACTCATCCTTGCGACGATCAGCGTCCGACAATTCCGCCGTCAACTTTCTCAAGCCTTCGGCATTCTCTCGCGCCTCCGCTTCGGCTTTCCGCAGTTGAGTGGTGTCGTAGTAGTAACACACGACAGCGAAGGTTCCATCCGGCATGGTGATGCGGTCTAACTGCCACTCGTAGGATTCGACGCTATCCAGGTCGGCGCGTGAACTCACCAGACCGGGCGAACGGTAAGGCTCGCCGGTATCGAGAGTATGCCGGAAGATCGCAATCAGTTCGCTGGCCAACGGCTCAGGCCACAGGATGTGCATCGCTTCATCGAACCGCCGACCGATCGCGGGATTGACGTTGCGAAACGCCCGAGCTTGTGAATCGGCGTTCATGTGCGAGATTCGGAATTGTGAATCGACGATGTAGAATCCGGTAGGAGAACGATGGATGACGTCGGTCAATAACGCGGAACTGCGACGTAACTGTTCCTCACCCAGTCGCTTTTCGGTGATATCGATGGCGGTACTGAGCAGCAGCCGTTTTCCCTGTGTTCCTACGGCTCCCAAAGGTGTCGTGTAGAAATCCCACGTTCGCAACGAGCCGTCTTTGCGCGGATCTGATACTCACCGGTATGGTCGGTATCGTTCAAGCGGAAAAGCTCATCAATGAACTGCTTGAGCGAGGCCTGCTGTTCGCCATAGGCCAGGCGGGTCCAGTCGGTGACCGTAGGAATGTCGTGGATGGTATAGCCGGAGTACCGAGTCCAGCCGTCGCTCACTTGAAGGATAGTGTCATCTTCATTGTGGATCATGATCGGCATGGGAGATCGGGCGATGCTGCGCCGGAACTGTTCTTCGGTAGTTCGCAATGCCTCTTCAGCCTGCTTGCGCTGCGAGATGTCTCGAACGATCTTGGAGCGCCGAATCACCTGGCCCGCCTCGTCCCGGATCGGTGAGATGGTCAGCGAGACATGAACGGGTCGCCCGTCACTCCGCATCCGAATCGTGTCGTAGGCCTCAATCCGCTTGCCGGCCCGCAGTTGTGCCAATATCCGGGTTTCCTCGTCCAGCCGGTCGGCGGGAATGACAAGCGTGATGTTTCGTCCGACGGCTTGCTCAGCGCGATAGCCAAAGAGACGCTCGGCGGCGGCGTTCCAACTCTGAATGGTCCCGTCGAGCGTTTTGCTGATGATGGCGTCTTCCGACGACTCGACGATGGAAGCCAGCAGGCGAGCGGCTGCGGCTCGTTCGGAAACCTGACGCTCCAGCCGACGCCGTTCCGTGATGTCCCGAAACACCAGCACGCAACCGACGACGTCTCCCTGGTTGTTCCGGATCGGGGCGGCGCTGTCGTCAATGTTTCGCTCCAAACCATCCCGGGAGATCAGAACGGTATGGTTCGCCAGCCCGACAATCACGCCTTGCTGGAGGCGCTCGATGCGTCGGGTTTTCCACAGGCTCCCGCGTCGATTCATTGACAATGCGGAATACCGAATCAAGAGGCTGACCGAGCGCGTCGTGCCCGGTCCATCCCGTGAGACTGGTAGCCACCGCGTTCATGCTGGTCACCAGGCTGTCTTTATCAATCGTAATCACCCCATCGCCGATACTGGCGAGTGTGGCACGCAGCAACTCGCTATTCTCGGCTGCCCGCTCCCGCGCTTTTCGCAGGCTCCCAAAGAGGGTGATGGTGGCAAAGCAGACGATACCGAAGAGAAGCAGGGCTACCTGGTGTTCCAGTTTATCGATGGGAAAAGTATGACGTGGCTCTAAAAGGTAGTAGCTTGCCGCTATCGCCCCCACAATCGATGTTACCCAGGCCGGTCCGCTGCCAGCCCACCATGCTATCAACACAACGCTCAGGAATATCGTGAAGAACGGATTTCTGGCGCCTATCAAAGGATCTAGCAGAAGACGAATCCCTATCGCAGCAGCGACAGCGAGAAGCGAACTGCCATAGAGAGCTAATGATTTTCGGTGCAACACCGAGGACCTCTTGCCGACTGGATACCCTACAACCACTTGTGAAGTGAAGTTGTCTCAATCTCTTCTGCAAAGTTCATGATATTCAAATCATCAGCGGTTCTTGCCGCTGTGTCAAGGAAGATCAAGCAGAATGAAGCGGTAGATCGACAGTCGTGATAGTTACGTTGCACAACAGTGATCAAGGTGATGGATCGTATCTTTTGATGTCACAAACCTGGCTCACTCCGGTACAGGGCGATGTTACTCAATCCACCCCTCAACCGGAGACTCCCATGAAAATCGTCAGTCCGCTTCTCGCACAAGGCTTGCCTCATCAAGAGGTCATGAAAGCCGCCCTGAAACAGGGTGCCAATCCAAAGAAGGTCAGCAACTTTCTCGCCAACGTCGCTGATGCTCCCCGTCTCCAAGAGAATCGCACCGGCATTCTTGTTTTCCAGCTCTGTCTGCTGCTGCTCAACCTGGCTTTCGTGGCGGATGTCTTCTTCAACGGTTTTGAGAACCTGGCTCCTTACAACTATGCTTTGGCCGGTGCGTGTCTGTTATTCACCGCCGCCTTCTGGTATGGCATCAGCAGGAACTTTGCCTCTGCCTACCTGGCTGTCATCATCATGACCGCTTCTGCTTGTGTCCGGGTCCTGCCTGCCCTCAAGTACACGCCCGAAAAGACGAGCCTTTCGCTTCTCCTGGCTGTCATCGTGATAGCGATGGCTGTCCGACTCAAGTTCCGCCTCTTTCCTCAGCAGAACTTCTTCAACACGAGGAAACGAGCGGATGGGGGGCTGTGTTATTGAACCTGGTGCCTGGAACGCTAACGAATGGTCATTCGTCTTGGCGGGGTGGCAATCCCCCCTCCTCCATCCTGAAACCGATTCGTCCTTTTTTCTTCGGCTCAGTAGGTGACGCCATCAATTGGTTGATCGCCTTCACGAGAGCACGGATAGCCTCGTCGTGGGAGCCCACTTTTCTTTCCAGCGCCTGAAGCTGTTGGGCGAGTTCTTTGTTCGAAGCGATGAACTCTCTCAACTTGATGAAGGCACGCACCACGAAGACGCTGACCTCAACCGCACGGGGCGAATTCAAAACAGACGCAGCCATAATGGCTCCGTGTTCGGTGAAGGCATAGGGCGACGTTCGTGAAAACTTGATTCGTGCGAGGTGGTCACAAATTGTGACCACCTCCTGTTTCTCTGACTCGGAAAGCTGAAAGACGAAATCAACAGGAAACCGCGCAGAGTTACGTTTGATAGCTTGGTTAAGTGCTTTCGTTGTCACGCCATATAACTCTGCGAGATCAGCATCAATCATTACTCGTTGCCCACGAATCATCAGGATGCGCGGCTCAATGGCATCTAACAAGATAAGAGATGAGACTTTTGGCATACTTCATTATTACCACGTCGATAAGTTGAGATCAAACATACGATGAATATTCCCCCGAGAGACGAGTGGGAGGGAGACTTATCGAAGAAATTTTCAACATAACCTAAAACATTAAGAGAAAACTTCGATTACCAGCACGCCAATGGTTGACCCTTGCCCCGCAGTCTCCGTACCTTAGCGGTCTGTTTGGACAACTACGTGGTTGTCCATTTCTGTTCTCCGTGGAGAAGCATGATGCGTTTGATGTTAGCTTTGCTTGCCCTGTTGGTAGTTTCCGATGCAGTGGTTCTGGCTGGGCCGCCCCGCCGTTACCGCCAGCGGCAGACCGCGCCGGTCTGGACCGAATCGATGCCAACACAGCAGCCCCAGGTGACGACAGCACGATACGTTGATCCCAGTGCTCCGGTCACCAGTTCACCTACGACGAGCACCACAGCCACCGCTACGGGTTCCGACGATGCCCTGAATGAAGTGAATGCCGCCCGCGCTCAACGAGGCCTCAAGCCCTTTCTTCCCGATCCGGTCCTGAATCAGGCAGCACAGGCTTGCGCCAAGCAGCGCTGTGCCCGCCATATTGATGGCCACCTGCCTGAGAGCGATTTCAGCTATGTTCCCGCTGGTGGCAGCGCGAGTGCCGCCGGTTGCGGCGCGCTGGAACCTTCGTGGGGTTGGGGCACCTGCTGCACCTACGATAACTACACCTACGCCGGGGCAGCCTGGGTGATGGGTAGCGATGGCAAGCGCTACATGCATCTGTTTGTTCGCTAAGGGAAAAAGTAGTGGCAGGGGTCAGATGTACTCATCTGCCCCCTGCAAGCTAGCGAAGGTATTGCACAATCCGCAGGGGGCAACGGAGTACCAATGCCCCCTGCCACAATACACTGCCACAGTTTTCAGTATCGATGACATCACACTCACGCTAGAATCACGTCGATATCCTTCACCTGTTTTTGATGGAGTACGACGATGATTCTCCCGGCACGATTGACGATGTGCTCACTACTCTGCTTGATGGCGATAGGAACTATCTGGGCTGACGATCCCAAAACGATCCCCGAAGGTAACTATTCGCTGGCGAAGCTCTCGGGCAGCAGCCTGATCAACCTCGGCACGCTGGAGATTCGTAAGAACACCTACCGCACCGATGAAAAGGGCAAGTTCGAACCCTACACCGTGGACGCCAAGGGCAACATCACCTGGAGTGCCGGCCTGGCCTTCCTCCCCGATGGCTGGAAGCACGACTACAGCAAGATCACCAAGGATAGCAAAGGCAAACCCCTCGTGCAGATTCACTACATCAGCGGCAGTGGCACCAAGGACAGTATTGATGGGTACAAAGAGAAATAATCGTGCAAGTTGATCATCAATGTGGCAGGGGGCAGATGAATACATCTGCCCCTGCCACACAGCTATTCTCGTTACTTCGCCCAGTGGTGGTAGAGATTGAGGGCGATGGAGATGAGGCTGGCGATGGCGACGATCCAGAGAATGGTGTACATCAAGTGGTACTTCTTGTGCATCGCGCTGAGGGCAGCCATCAGGCTGGAGATATCGTGGCCCTGAGATCGGGTGATGTTGGCAAAACCGGCAGCAGCCTGCTGGGTCCACAGGCCGACGAGCAGGATGAGAAACCCTGAGAAGGTATAGGCGATGGCGGCGAGGGCAGCGGGGGAGAGCCAGCCATCAGCGGTGAGGGCCTGTTCGAGTTTCTTGAGCATCTCTTCGGTAGCGCCGGCAGCCTTGGCGGCGGCGACGACTTTATCGGGATGGCGGAAACTGATCAACGAAAAGACGCCGTTCACCATTTGCAACCCGCCGAAGAGCAGGATGAAGAACCCCACCATGGCCATCTTGCGAGCCAGGTCGGCGATCAACTGATTCTGCTGCGGGTTAAACTCGTATTCAGCGGGAGCGGCGTTGCCGGTTGACATGGGTATGTCCTTTGTGGTGGAGTAACAACAAGGTGGTGCGTCTGGTGGTTATGGTACGACCTGACAGGATGAATAGTCCCGATTCCAGCTGAATCACAGATCAAACGATACCTTCTCGCCATCATGCATCGGGTTTGTTGTTCCCCATTGACTCCTTTCTGATCATCGTCAACAATGAAGAGACGAAGGAGAATCTCATGCCCGCATTCCACTGGGATAACTACATTGAAGAGCGCAAGGATATCATGCTCGGCAAGCCGGTCTTTAAAGGGACTCGCTTGACGGTGGAACTGGTACTCAAAGCTCTTGGGGCTGGTTCAACAGCCGAGGAACTGCTTAAGGAATATCCTGCACTTCGACCGGAACATCTACGGGCTGCGCTTCTCTATGCCGCCGACGTCATCACTCTTGATGCGTAATGGGGGATGATCCCATGCGGCTGTTAGCTGATGAAAATCTACCTGCAAGCATCGTTCAATGGTTACGGGAGACTGGTCACGACATCGCATCCGCATCCGAGGTCAGCAGCGGCGAGGTGGATGAACATTGGCTCGATCTGGCCAATGCCGAGGAGCGATTGATTTTGACTTCTGATAAAGACTTTGGCGAGCTGGTTTATCGAGAAGGACTGTCTTCGTTTGGTGTCATTCTGCTTCGCATGGACGAGATGCCGGTTCGTGATTGGATCGTTCGACTACGGGAAGCCTGGTCTATCGTCGAAGCGAACCCACAAGGTAAGTTCATCGTTATTTCGCCCAAGCGAGAGCGGGTTCGTAAGTTGCCGTGAACGGCGTCCGGCTGAATTGTGAGTTAGTTTCAACTTGACTCCAAACACAACAGGGTCGCAACGGAGTAGTGTTGCGACCCTGCGACAATCCTATCCAATGAAGTGTCTTATTTCTTCCGGGTGAAGACCATCGTCATGCAATGAGCTTCGTCCGGCTTGCCGCCGGTGCAGGAACACCAGTCTGCCTGATAATGATCATTGTCGGTCAGCGTAATAGTCGCCTGGCCCATGTGCATGTCTTCAGGCTTCATGTTGGTACCGCCCACCGATTTGAACATCAGCTTCTTCGTTTCCTTGGCCGAAACCGCTTTGAGGCGTGGCTGATTGCCGAGCATGCAGTAGTGAGTCAGGATCAGGTCAGGGCCATCCATGTGATAGACCGTGACCATTTCCTGCGGTTGGCCGGGGAAGAGCGTTTCGACGAGCACGGAACCACCGGCCGAGAGTCGGTAACTCGTGACCATCGGTTTGCCGTCGGGGCCGTTGGCGGTCCAATCGCCGACCAGCTTCTTCAGTGCCTCGAAACCGGGCGAAGTCGTGGACTTGCCGGCAGGCTTATCATCGCCGGCCCAGGCAGCCAAACTACAGCCCAACATCAACACACACGCACAGAGGACGAACTTCTTCATGGAGAGACTCCCAAGAGGTGAGAAAACGATTGATTGACCAGGTATTTCCTGGCTGACATGGATATGACGAATAAGCTGCTCAGGATTCGACATTCATTTTGTACATTTCTGTGGGAAATGTTCAAAACAAAACTAAGGGCAGGGAGTATGAAACCCTCAGCCATTCCGACTGAGGATTCATCGCTATCGCAGTCCGGGGGCTGACGCCCCTCGGCTCTTGTTAAAGTTCTTCACCATCACAGCATACCATCAGACTCGCTTGCCCATGCCGACGACTGCACCCCCTATCATCAAGACCAGCACCCCGACAAACGAAGAGAGTTGGAGGGTCCCCATGGCACTACCAATAAATAGCGCCACACCCAGAATCGAAATAATCAGCCCGACGAGGATCAGGGCCGTACTATCCTTCAAGGCCTTTTGTGGTATCGCCTGTGGGGTTGCTTCGAAACCATCCCTGGCGTAGTGCCCGCAGCCATAACAGGCTCCCAGATGCTCGTCCTTTTTTATCGATCGTTTGCAGGAGGTGTGTATCGGGTTTCCGCAGCACATGCAGGTTTCCGCACGACGCGATTTGCTGATCGGCTGGTGACACCCTATGCAGTTTGAACCAACCAGTTGATCCATGACAATACTCCTGCCTTGATGCTGTGGCTCTCAGTTTGAAACTGGTCGTTCGCTGAGTCAAGAAAATAACACTGGCGAATGCCCGAACTGGTGCAAAGAGGGTGAACGGGCGAGTATCTTATCCCCATGTCGAAAAAGCCCAGCGTCTCCTGGTACGTCTATCTGCTTCGCTGCAGCGATGGCACCTTGTACACCGGCATCACGAAAGACCTCACCCGACGCTGCGAGCAGCATAATAGGGGGACAGCTTCCAAATACACCCGCAGCCGGCGACCGGTGAAGCTGGTCTACCACGAGCCGCAACGCACTCAAAGCCTGGCGCTCAAGCGGGAATTAGCGATCAAGGCGATGACGAGGAAGCAGAAGCTCGAACTGATACGAGTGATGAAATTGAAAAACCGTTCACACGTCGGGCTGACGCCCTGACGCTCGCAAAATGGTGCATCTATTCCCCGGTCTCCTGTGAATAACAAGGAGACTGATGACTCGCCAAGAAACACTCCATGATCTACTATCTGAAGCTCTACGCCATTACCCTCATCGCCTTCCTGGCGATCGATCTGTTCTGGCTCGGGGTAATAGCCAAGGGGATGTATCAGAAGTACCTGGGGTACCTGTTGGCAGCCCAGGTGACCTGGTGGGCCGCCTTTTTGTTCTACTTTTTGTTTGTGGTGGGACTGTTGGTCTTTGTCGTAGAGCCTGGCCTCAAGGCGAACTCGCTGACGGAGACTCTCTGGCGGGCGGCGCTGTTTGGGTTGATCACCTATGCCACCTATGATCTGACCAGCCATGCTATGGTGAAGGACTGGCCGGCGATTATCACGATCGTGGATTTGATCTGGGGCATGGTGTTGAGCATGATCGTCAGTTCGATCAGTTTCTTTGCGGGCAGGTGGATGAGCTAGCGGTGAGAGTGTTTCATATCATTTCATTGCCACCCCTTCTTTTGAGAATGCTCATGCGCCTCATCGCACTGCTACTCGCCACACTATGCTTAGTTCCTGATTTGTCTGCCCAATCGAAGATCGAAGTCCGCATCGATCCGAGCATGGTGAAGGCCTCGCCTGAGTCCGGCCGGGTGCTCGTCATCCTGCAAAAGGAGGACGATACCGGCGGCGGACGGCGGCGGGGCGGCAGCGAACCGCGCTTCGGCATCGGGGCGACCAGCAAGTTTTCCTCGCCCTACTTCGGCACCGACATGGAACGCTTCACCGCTGACAAGGTGGCGGTGATCGACGATCAGGCCACGCCCTTCCCCATTGAGAAGCTCAGCGATCTCCCCGCCGGGGACTATACGGCACAGGCAGTGTTCCACACCAATCGGGACATCGCCCTGCCCAACGAGTTTGGCAACCTCATCAGCAAGCCCACTCCTATCAAGTGGAATCCTAAGTCGGGGGAAACCTACAAGCTCACACTCACCGAACGGCTGCCTGACGAGAAGCTGCCCACCGACACTGCCACGGTCAAGTATCTGAAATTCCACTCCAAGCTGCTCAGCGACTTTCACAAACGGCCCATGTACTACCGGGTGACGATCGTGTTGCCGACCCAGTTTGCGAAGGAACCGGATAAGAACTATCTGCTCTGCGTTCACATCGGCGGGTTCGGGACACGGTATCAGAATGGAGCGGGCATGCGGCCTGATCCGCGCTTTGTGCAAATCCTGCCCGATGGGGCGGGCCCTTTCGGCGACCCGTACCAGGTGAACTCGGATAACAACGGCCCCTATGGCGATGCTTTTACCGAGGAAGTCATCCCCCATATCGAAAAGACCTACCGCTGTGGCGGACACAATCGCCGTTTCACGACCGGCGGTTCCACCGGAGGCTGGGTCTCCCTGGCCCTTCAACTCTACTACCCCGACTTCTTCAATGGCTGCTGGTCAAGCTGCCCTGATCCCGTCGACTTCCGTGACTACGAACTGATCAATATTTACAGCGATAAGAACGCCTACGTCAATAACATGGGATTCGAGCGGCCTTCGCAGCGGAACATCAATGGTGAAACGATCATGACCGTGCGTCATGAAACGCAGGTGGAGAACGTCATCGGTCGGGCGGGCAGTTGGCATACCGGCGGCAAGGACTGGTGCTCCTGGAACGCAGTCTTTGGCCCGCGTGGCCCTGATGGTTTGCCCAAGCCGCTCTGGGATGCCAAGACCGGTGAGATTGATAAGTCCGTCGTCGAAGATTGGAAGAAGCATGATCTCCGCATCGTGATGGAAAAAGAATGGCCTACGATGGGGTCCAAGTTGAACGGCAAGATTCACGTCTGGGTCGGCGATGCGGACGACTACTTCCTGAACAATGCCGTCCATCGGTTCAAGGCGGCGGCAGAGAAGTTAGAGAATCCCAAGTTCAATGGCGAGATCATCATCGCCCCACGCAAAGGTCACACCAGCGGGTGGAGCAACCAGCAGGTATTGGATGCGATGGCGAAGCGCACGGAGGAGACGAGGTAGTCGCAACAAGAGCCTACGGGTTTATCCCGTAGGTGCGGAGACTCTATACATAGTCGGATCAGCCGATGAAAGTTATCGACGTTCTCAAACTCCTTCGCAAAGATGGCTGGTATCTCATACCCAGCCGTGGCGGACATCGTCAGTACAAGCATACAATGAAACCAGGACGAGTAACGGTGTCGGGCAAGCTAAGTCACGATCTGCCGCCGGGGACACTGAACAGCATCCTGAAGCAAGCCGGTCTTAAGAACTGAGGCAGTCATGAAGCGTTATGCCATCGTCATGGAGAAAGCCAAGTCGAACTATGCCGCCTACGTGCCTGATTTGCCAGGCTGTGTAGCGACCGGCAAAACGGTGGAAGCCACGGAACGTCGCTTGCGCAAAGCCATTCAACTTCATGTACGGGGCCTGGTGGAAGATGGCTTACCAATACCCAAACCATCAAGCCGAGTCAACTATCTTGAGGTAACTGCCTAGTTTCGTTTTATGCCCACGCAACGCTTCTCCACCAATCTCCGCTGTGAAGGCTGTGTCGCCGCTATCAAACCGGTGCTCGATGGGGCTGCGGGCATCAAGAGCTGGTCCGCCCACGTGAGCAGTCCCGACAAGATCGTCACCATTGAAAGCGATAACAAACTCACCTTCGATGCTGTCAACGCTCTCCTGAACAAGGCTGGCTATCAAGCCAAGGCCGAAGTCACTGAACCCAGCCCACCAGTAACGAGCGACGAGCCGCCGGCCAGTTACTATCCGCTGTTGTTGATACTGCTCTATCTTCTTGGTGTCGTCGCAGCCATCGAGTTGGTGCATGGCACGTTCCACTGGGAACGGGCGATGCGGCACTTCATGGCGGGGTTCTTTCTCGTCTTCTCGTTCTTCAAGCTGCTGAACCTGACGGCCTTCGCTGATTCGTACATGATGTATGACATCGTGGCGAAGCGATCCCGGGCCTATGCCCTGGCCTACCCCTTCATTGAACTGCTGCTCGGCCTCGCTTATCTGATCAACTTCCAACCTCGACTGACCAACATCGTCACGCTCATCGTCATGGGTGTCAGCACCATCGGCGTGTTGCAGAGCATATTGAGCAAGAAGAAGATTCGCTGCGCCTGTTTGGGGGCAGTGTTCAACCTCCCCATGTCGGTCGTCACCCTGGTCGAAGACCTCCTCATGGTCGGTATGGCGGCGGTGATGTTATTGATGTGAGAGTTGCCCTCATGCTCCGCATGAGGGGGCGGAGACTTGTCGTTTTCTCATCACCTATGTCACTGGCAGCAACTCTCCGCCCCATCACGCGGAGCGTGATGGCAACTCTGCCACTTGGGGTTGCACGATCCCCCGTTCCGGCTATAGTTCCGAAGCCAAGGTAGCTCTGCGCTACCCGGCTGGGCCGTCAGGGAGGATCGGCCACTATGGAATGGATTCCACCATTACTCATGCAGCCTGCGCTCAAGCGTCTTCATCGACGACCTGCTGCCGCCCCTCCTGCGCTGCGAATCCCCCTCATTTCGGTCGTCATCGTCAACTATCGCCGCTGGGATGAGACCGCTGCCCTCGTTGATCAACTTCTCCAGCCTCGCCATATTCACCGCTTTGACCTCGAAGTCATCGTCGTCGACAACGATTCACAGCCCGATCCACTCGAAACCAAACTCGCCGAGCAGAAGGAAGTGAAGGTCATCCGACTGCCTCGCAACGTCGGCTTCTCAGCGGGCGTTAATGCCGGCTACCAGGCCAGCCGGGGCGACTGGGTGCTCGTGCTCAATCCTGATGTAGTGGTCTGTCCCGGCTTCGTCGATTTGTTATCTGGCGCTGCCCGCGATCTGCGTGATGATGCCAGCCTCGGTGCCCCCGTCGGTGTCGTCGGCTTCCATCTTCAGAATCGTGATGGCTCCTGGCAACTCTCCACCGGGCACTTCCCGTCGCTGCCAACCTTAATAACGGGCTTGTTGCGACCACGACAGACTCGCAAGTACTTCGTGCCAATCCCAGGACAACGACAGTGTGTACCCTGGGTCACCGGCAGTTGCCTGCTCATTCGCCGCCAGTGCCTGCATGATCTGGGCGGGTTCGACGAGAGCTTCTTCCTCTATTACGAAGACGTGGACCTGTGCCGTCGGGCGATCGATGCAGGCTGGGCGGTTTGCTATGAACCGCATGTTGCTGCCCGGCACATGGAGCCACTGCAGAACCGGGAACTGACCGAGCCGATGCGAGTGATCACCCGCCACGCGGCACTGACCTATTTCAGGAAGCATCTGAGCCGCTGGCAGTTCATAGGCCTGGCGCAGATCATCAAAGTGGAAGCCCGGCTGCGAAGCCTCTGGCATCGTCTTCGTGGCCGTGCTCAAAGCGCTGACATGATGAACTGCCTGGTGGAGTTGACCGGGTTCCTGGAACGAGGCGATGAAGCCCTGGCCCGGCAAACGCTGGAACACGTCCTCCGCCTCGCTGGTATGGTTAGTAGCCATCACGCTCCGTCGTGATGGTAGACATCACGCTCCGCGTGATGCTGCGGAGACATGACACAGTAAGCAATGAGTTCGAGACCACCGAGATTCCAGACCATCACGCGGAGCGTGATGACTACCATCATGCCCGATCTATCTATCATCATCCCGAGCTACTCCCGAGCTGATCTGCTCGCTGCCTGCCTGCGCTCTATCCGCAATCATGCCGATGTCGCAAATCTCCAGATCATCGTCGTCGATGATGCCTCCGCCGATCACTCCGTATTCATGACAGCCCGATCCTTCCCGGCAGTCGAAGTGATTCGCCTGACCGAACGAGCCGGGTTCTGTGCTGCCATCAATGCGGGGCTCTCTCGTGCCCAGGCCGATGTCGTGCAAGTATTGAACGACGATACCGAAGTAACACCCGACTGGTTCCACACGCCGCTACAGCGCTTCAATGACCACCCTCAGCTCGGCTCCATCGCTCCGCTCGTCCTGCAATGGTCGAACCCCAATAAGATCGATTCGGCCGGCGATGGCTACGATCCAGGCGGCTACGCCTACTCTCGTGGCAAGGGTGAACAGTTGAGCGAACGCTGGCTCACCAGCTGCGAGGTCTTCAGCGCCGCTGGCAGCGCCGCCTTCTTCCGCCGAGAAGTATTAGTGAAGGTCGGCGGCTTCCCTGAAGACTTCATCGCCTACTTCGACGACATCGAAGTAGGTTTCAAGCTGCGTGAAGCGGGCTACCAGTGCTGGTACGAGCCGCAGAGCAGGGTGCTCCACCACGGTAGCGCCAGTCATGGCAAACGACCTTCGCGGCGGTTGGCGGAACAGCTCGCCCGCAATGAAGAACGTGTCTTCTGCCGCCATCTCTCTTCTGAGTATCGATGGCGACATCTGACCCGCCACGCCGCGGTGCTCGGTGCCAAGGCTCTCCGCCGCTGGGCCGATGGCACCCTGATGCCCTTCTGCATCGGCCGTGTGAAAGCGTGGAGCGAAACGCTCAAGTCGTAATGGATGACAGCCCGACTCGCTAGCGAGGGTAGAGGTTGCGATTGAACGCGCCCCCTCGCTAGCACGTCGGGCTGTCATTGTTGAACATCCCTTTTCTACTGCGCTCCCGGCTCGGTACGAGAGTTCCGCTTGAGGAGCTCTGCCGCTATTTTTCGATGGGTATCAGCCAGGGTGGGCATGTTGAGTTTAGTATACACTTCGGCGAGTTGCATCTGCAACACATAGTGGTTGACGGCGTCCGGTCGCTGCGAGGCTGCCACCAAGTCGGCACGGGCTTCCTCAAACCGCCCCATCTTCATGTAGACTGTGCCGCGCGTGCCGTAGAAATAGGGCTTGTTCCGGTCTTCTGGAAGCGTTCGATTGATCACCTGTGTGATGATCCGTTCCGCTTTCAATAAGTCCGGGGCGACTACCGAATTCAAGTAGGCGTGCGTGTGTCCCTGCGTCAGCATCCAGGCGAAGTTGTTGGCGATGATGGAACTGTCAGGATTCAGCTTGAAGGCGATGTCCCATTCCTTGGCTGCTTCCTCAGTCTTGCCTTCGGCCAGCAGGGTGTCGCCCAGCCACAGGTGCAGGTAGGCGTTGTTCCCTCGCAGCGCCAGCAGCAGCTTGTGGGCTTCCCTCCGCTGCTCGCTGTCGTTCCCCGTGTTGTTCATGTACTTCACGAACAGGTTCATGGCCTGAACATTGGTGCTGTCCCACTCCAGGGCATGTACCAGGCAATCGAGTTTCATCCTCTCCCGTTCCGGCGTGGCGGGCAATCGCAACAGATGAATGAACCAGCGCATGTAGCTGTTGGAGAGATACGCCTTGAAGAAGTCGGAGGGCTTCAACTTGTAACCTGTCTCCAGCACCTTGATCGCTTCTTCGTACTCGTCCATTTGAATGTGCGCGTTGGCCAGATACGACCGATAGCGAACATCGTCGATTTCGCCGCCGGCGTGGTTTCTCAAGTAGGCGATCAACGGTTCCAGGAACAAGTTCGCCTGCTGCGTATTGCCCTGCATCTTGTAAATCCTGGCCAGGGTGACGCGGGCGTCAATGTCGTCGTTCCTGCTTTTCATTAGAAACGGGATGGCTTCATCGTTGCGGCCCTGGATGGCCAGGATATTACCCAGGTAACCATTGACTGCCTGATTATCGGGTTGTTTCTTGAGAGCACGACGCAGGTGTCTCTCAATCAGCAGCATGTCCTCTTTTGACTTGCGACCATTGTCAAAGATCGACTTGGCGCGCACCAAATGGGCATCGGGGAGCCCCTCATCGTTATCGGGGTTAGCCAGTTCCTGTAGCAACGATTGAGCCCGGTGCTTCTGCCCCAGATCATTTGACAACAGGCCGAGGGCAAATTGCGTCTCCAACCGGCGAGGATCGCCGACATACTGCAATTGCATCAGCCGCTCGTAACACAATCGCGCCTTGTTGCGGTCGGCCCGCATGCGGGCATCGAAAGCCTGACGGGTGTACATTTCCTGCAAGCCATCGTCGGCACGCAGGTAGGTGTAAGCTGTCACCACGATAATGAAGATGATGCCGATCAGCGCCGGCAGCCCCTGAATGAGATAGCGGAAGTTGCGTATCTGCCACCACGCCACCATGACCGACCAGGCCTGCCCGAGCAGCCAACTCAGGATGATGAACGGATAGCGCACCGCCCACCACAGGTATTGCAGCCAGTTGGAGATCGTTCCCGTCAGCCAGCGGAAGTTGAACACCCGGGCGAAGAACTGAGTCAGGTTGTCCCAGAAGTCCACCACGCTGTCACGCAGTCGCAACAGGGGAGCGGACCAGCCTTTGTAGCGGGGACGTTGGCGTTGAAACATGGCTATTTCCCTCCCTGGCGGCCGGCGAGGTAGGCCTGGGTCAATCGATTCCTCAGTACGAAGAAGAGCTGCCTGATCTGTTCCTGTTCATTGGCCTTGATCACGCCATACGACGTGCCGAACGCCTGAATCTGGTAACTGAGATCGGACGTTTTGCGGGAGAGCGCCTCCTGGAAACGCTTGATTCGATTCTCCAGGAAATTGTCGGTGCTGCCGATACGAGGCGTCTGTGGTCTGCCGTTCACGTCGCTCAGGCTGAAGATCAGGAACGCATGCTGGCCGTCCGGCTTGCGGAACGTCGCTTCAACCAGGTAATCCATATCGCCGTTGGGCAACTGGGCGGTCTTGGAGTTGCTCGAAAGCATCGTCCAACCCGCTGCCGTATAACACACAGTCAAATCGTGAGCTTTGACGAACGGGTAGTCGCAGGAGAACGTGGTGGCTTCATCCATGTTAGGTGTGCGATATTGCCAGGTGCGGGAGAAACGACCGATCTTGTCGTCGACAGGCCTTTCCGGAGGAATGACAAACGACATGCGTTCCCAGTCGAAGTTGGCGCCGCCTGCCTGGGTCGCGAACCGCAGGGGCAGGGCGTTCTCTGAGACGGTGCTCATGCCATTGAGCAGCGGCAGTTCCGAGGGGGCGACCACCTCCACCACGCCCAGCGCCGCCAAACCATAATTGAAGACGCATAACAGCAGCGCCAGCGCCATGATCGGCTTGGCATACACCCACGTCACCGAAAGACCCGGCCAGCGCGTCGTCCCCAGGTCGACCTTCTTCTTCTGAGCGTCCATCATCTTGCTCAGCACCATGCGCCCCTTCTTAAAGAGCGACATGAACGAATAGGTCGAATTGAACAGGAAGCACAAGAGCCTGTCCAGGCTCAAAGTCAACAGCACCAGGAACAAGAAGATGACGAAGCCGAGAATATCGTGACGCAGCCCGTGTGCCAGATCGATATTGAACCGCACCTGAGCGACGGCAATCAGCACGACTCGGGCACAGTTGGCCGCCAGCACCCAGCAGATCGAACCAATAATCAGCAAAATAGCATGAGCGATTGGTCGGCCAAACCAGAAGACGAAGAACAGGGCACAGGTGATGATGGCAAAGAACGAGTGAATGCCGCTGCATGCCTCTTCCACCAGCAACTGGTTATAAGGCGGCACAATCACCACATTGCCTTCCATCACGTGAACAATGCCGAAGACATCGAGCACGTAGCCAGTCCAACGGGCAGTGATGAACTTGAGCCAGGTGATGAACTCCTGATCCCAGTTGAAGGGGGGAGGGACAATCAGCCAGAGGAAGAGCCAGGCAGGCAGCCAGCGTTTCACAAGGTGCCAGCCGCCCCAGGAATAAATGAACGCCATGCTCCCGACGAGGAAACTGCCGAAGGCGACCAGCGAGGATTGCAAAAACGCTCCCGCTCCCAGACCGACCAGCGACAGGAAACCGAAGCCCAGTGCAGCCAATTGATACCGCCCAGGATGGAGCCGGCCTTGCCGTTGACAGGCGAAGTAACCCAGGACCAGGGTACCCAGGAGTACCAGTGGGAAGAACTGATAGTGCGGCTTGGCCCACAACGAGACGCCATGCATCACCAGCAGCGGCAAGAAGGCGGCAAAGACGATGAACAGCGGGATAAACTGTAGCCAGGGTTGGCTCGGTCGAGCCGAAACGGGCTGGTTTTGCTGTCGGGCAGGCTGAGTCGGTGCCGCTGCTAAGGCGACTGGCTCCGCCGCCGGAGACTCGGGAAGTTCGATAGACATATCTCTGTTCCGTCGGAACGAACCGAAGAATAAAGCAAACTGCCTCTTTTTTTCGGAGGCAAATGATCACCTGCCCTATTATCCTACTATAGGCAGGGTCTATTATTCTATGGGGTTTGGGCAAAAACATGTCCCTCAGCACCAATCTTCTGGCGATTGATCTGGGCGCAGAAAGCGGGCGAGGAATCCTCGGCAGCTTCGATGGAACCCGCATGACCCTCGAAGTTCTCCATCGTTTCCCCAATGGGCCCGTAAAAGTCGCTGATCGACTCCATTGGGACGCCCTTCGTCTGTTCGGCGATATCAAGGTCGCCCTGGCCCAGGCTGTCCAGCGCGGCCCCCTCGCCGGCGTCGGCGTGGACACTTGGGGCGTCGATTTTGCCTTCCTCGGAGAAAACGATGAGCTCCTGGGCAACCCCCGCCACTATCGAGACCCCCACACTGAAACCTCGATGGAAGAGGCGTTCGCCTCGTTCTCTCCCCTCTCCCTCCCGGGGAGAGGGGCTGGGGGTGAGGGGTTCTCTGGGGCAGAGATCATCTTCGCCCAGACCGGCATTCAGTTCATGCGGTTCAATTCCCTCTTCCAGCTTCTGGCCCTTCAGAAAGCGAACTCCGCCCCCCTCGCCGCCGCCAAGAAGCTCCTCTTCATGCCCGACCTCTTCCATGCCTGGCTCAGCGGCGTTACCGTCAACGAAGCCGGCATCACCAGCACCAGCCAGTGCTACAACCCGCTCACCAAAGACTGGGCCGGGCCGCTGCTCGATCACTTCCACCTGCCCCGGCATCTGTTCGGCAAGATCGTCCCCGCCGGCACGAAACTCGGTGTGCTGCTCCCGCACCTGAAGAACGAAATCGGGGCGAGCGCGGACATTCCAGTCATTACCCCCGCTTCGCACGACACCGCAGCCGCCGTTGCCGCTGTCCCTGCCATGGGTGAGGACTGGTGCTACATCAGTTCAGGAACCTGGTCGCTCATGGGCATCGAACTGCCTGCCCCCGTCATCAATGAAGAGGTGCGATCCGCCAACTTCACCAACGAAGGCGGCGTGCGCGGAACCACCCGTTTCCTCAAGAACATCATGGGCCTCTGGCTCGTGCAGGAATGCAAGCGTTCCTTCGCCAGGCAAGGCATCGATCTCAACTACGATCAACTGGTTCAACTGGCCGGCGCCGCCGCTCCCTTCAAGAGCATCATCAACCCGGACGATGCCCGGTTCCTGCTCCCCGATGACATGCCCCGTGCCATTGCCCAGTTCTGCGCCGAAACGAAGCAGCCTGCTCCTGAAACCCCCGGTGAGTACATTCGCTGCTGCCTCGAAAGCCTGGCCCTGCGCTATCGCTGGACGAAGGAGAAGCTGACCAGACTAACGGGACGACCCATCAACGTCATCCACATCGTCGGCGGCGGTTGCCAGAATCGTCTGCTCAATCAACTGACTGCTGACGCCACCAACTGCATCGTCGTCTCCGGCCCCACCGAAGCGACGGCCCTGGGCAACCTGCTGACGCAGGCGATGGGGCTGGGGCTGGTGGGTTCGCTGCAACAACTCCGAGACATCGTCCGCTGCTCCTTCCCTGTCGAACGCTTTGAGCCGAAGCAGCCGGGGTCGTGGAGGGAGCCGTACCAGCGGTTTCTGGGGTTATGATGCCAAGTAGGATGCTGTCGAACGGTACTTCGTGAGACGCACCGACGAAGGAGTCTTCAATCTTGTCATGATTTCGACGAAAGCCATTGAGTTGTACAGTTGAAGAATGACTCGAGTACCGATACCTTTCCTCCATACAGGAGGAGAGCCCATGACGCGAGTTAAATCCAATGGAGTAACGCAACACAGATTATTTTCGCCGAATCATACCCAGGGCACCTATGAAGCACTGAGCAGCGTATGGGAAGGAAGCGATAGCGAGTTGCTGGAAGCAATGCTTTCGTTCTACCCAACCATAGCCCCCGAACCTATTCTTGACGCAACCTATAACGAAGGCCGCATGTGGAAAGGCACTTCTCGTGATATTGTGTCGATGGACATTGATCCACGCTACCAAACCATGTACGTTGGCGATAATCGGGTGATGAAAGGTGTACCTTCATCACATTTTGGAGTGGTGGTATACGATCCGCCACATGTTGGGCCCCAGGGAAGAGACAAAAGCACGAAACGGTTCGATGTTGATTTTGGCGCGACAATGGCTTGCGGTAAAGAGCATGGTTGGTCGTTAAGTTATCTTTATCCTCCGTTCCTGAAGCAGGCCAAAAGGGTACTACAACCTGAAGGATTGCTTCTGGCAAAAATCACCGACATGGTGAACAGTCACAGATCAAAGTGGGCACATTGCGACTTCATGCGAATGGCTGAAGAGGCGGGATTTACGGTTTGTGATTTGATTATCAAAATCCGCAATGGTCCCATGTTGTCCAACAAGTGGAAGGAAGCTCACCATGCGCAAAGAGACACTGCTTCTGGATCATTTGTAGAAACGGCAAACATTGCGAACGCCGTTAAGTTCTTTTGGGAAACTGCTGATCCCATGCACTGATTCGGTGGGTCCCTGGTCTGCCTGCTCCGGGAACCTTGCTCCCGAAACCTGTGTTATTCCATTCCGGCTGGTAATGCGTAATGAGAGCAAACTCAGCAGCAAAGACCCACCATTCGCTTTCAAAAGTCAGGTATCGGCAACTCATGTCTGGGAGATTGATGTTTCGACGAGAACCTATCTTCCCTACATGCTCATCGAGCCTGACGCGAAGAGTACGTTTGCTCTTGGTGAGTTCTTTTGTTGCTTTTCCTACATAGACAAGCTTCTTCTTCCAGTAGAGAACATAAATGCCGCTCAGATGAGGCCCGGCCCCTTTTGTCAGGTTGCACAATGGACTTCTCTCCAGGGAATCTATGAGCTGTTCACGGATCGCCAGATCCAGGTTGAAGCGAAAGAGATGCGATTCATCGTGATTCACGAAACAGCCCCCCCTGATTTGACAGGCAAAGTCTGCATAATATCAGCAATTTGTGCAAGCCTGGAAATCAGGTTGAGTATGTCGAATGTTACTCGATAGCTTGTTGGTCAGGTTGATATGAGATTTGCAAACGGTTCATCACATGACTATTCAGCAATAAGTACACCCTGCGATCCCGCCACGCGCACAAAATAGTGTATGTAACCCCCACGATCGTGTACGCTATACAAGTAACAGGTTTCAGGATCGATACATGCTGATGGCGTCAATGTCCACGCTGCTCGCGCCGATGTTCAGCCGCTTGAGGAACCAGCCGACGAAGATCGATTCGGATGGCGAACTTCTGAGGGCCTTTGCGCGAACCGGCAGCGAGGCGGCATTTGAAGAACTCGTCAGGCGGCATGGTTCGCTCGTGCTCGGCGTCTGTCAACGCATGCTGAATCATCGTCACGATGCGGAAGACGCCTTTCAGGCGACTTGGATCGTGCTGGCAAAGAAGGCCCGCACCATTCATCGGCCGGAACAACTGGCTCATTGGCTCTACGGCGTGGCTCGGCACGCCGCGCTCAATGTCCGCAAGATCAGAAAACGACGCTCCGTTCGAGAACTCGCTTGGGGAGAATCGACAGACGTGGCCGATCAGCGCCTCTACTTCCTGGAACGAGACTCGTCCGCGGCTCGACGATGAAGTGGCCGGGCTGCCCGAGAAGTATCGGCTGCCTTTGCTGCTCTGCTGCCTGCAGGGATACACTCATCACGAAGCGGCCCGGCAACTCGCCTGGCCCGTCGGCACCGTCGCCGGTCGGCTCTCCCGGGCCAAAGTGCTGCTGAAGAAACGACTGCTCAAGCGCGGGATCGTCATCTCGCCTTCAGTCTTATCCGTCTGCCTGGCTCAGGATGCGTTGGCCGCCATGCCCTCGGAAGCGCTGGTCACTACCACCATGGGCCAACTGTTTGCCGGCAGTTCGGTCGGCATCGGCGGCGTGGTGCAGTCCCCGGCGTTGCTGTCGATCGCTCAGGGCGTGGTCAACGATCTGTTCATGACGCGGGTCATGCAGACGCTGGTCATCCTTGCGGGAATAACCCTGGCCTGTGCCGGGGCAGGGTTCGGAATGCTGGCTATCGTAAACAGTTCGGCCTCCACTCAAGAGGCTCGACTGGTTTCGGCAACGGCTCCATTGCCCGCCGGCAATCCCCGATACGTTCACCTGCCTGCTGATCCCCAGGCGGTCGTCCTGCGAATGACGCAAACCGATATCGAGGGGAACAAGCCCGATTCCGAGCTCATCATCAGGGCTGATGGTCGAATCCGGGGAACCGTCTACGATGCAGGACTCGAAACCACGATCCCCCTCGAAGATCGACTCAGCCCGCAGGAACTGCAGGATCTCATGCAGTTCACCGTCCACGATCAAAAGGTCTTCTCGCTGGACGCACCAGCGACCTGGAAGAAGCTGAAAGCGGAATATCAGTTCGACGGCGATCTGCGCGTTCCCACGGATACGCTGCTCACTTCTCTGGAAGTGCGGACAGCCGATCAACAGCACCAACTGTGCTGGAGTCAGCTTGGCACCACGGAGGGATGGTTCCACGAGGTGCCTGAGGTTCGTCGGCTGGTAGCCGTGTACCGCAGGCTGCGCCATCATTTGATCCTGATGCACGCCGGCGGGCCGGCCAGGGTCCATCCCATCGTTTGTGCGGTCAACGAGGAACTGAGAAAGACTTATCCCCGGCTGGTGGACCTGGATTGCAGTCATCTGGCACACTTCACCTTGGGCGAAGACGGCGTAGCGGATCGATGGGTCTTCACTCGGGGAAACATGTTCTATGATCCGCATCACCTGACAGTCCACTGTGAGGTTGAGACCGATGGTCGGGTAAGAATTGCCTCCTTTTCCTTCGGGCAATCGGTGCAACGGCCGACCATGAAACGTCGTGAAGCTGGAATTCCGCCGGCGTAACGCAGCAACACCCTGTCACCCCTGGCTTCTTCGCTACCCTTTCCTCATGAGGAGAGTCGCTATGCGACCGCGCATCGTTCGTATCTTCCTGGCCCTGCTCAGCCTTCATCTGTTGATCGGTACACTGGAAGCACAAGTCACGCCCATCGGCCCGTTTACCGGCACGGCGACCGAGGGATTCAATGTCCTTCCCTTCGATCCGTCGTATCAGCAATACTCCATCATGGGCGGGCTGGGTCTCGTGAGGAATATCCATCCCAGCGGAGCTTTGAAGTATGAAGCCAGCTCGACCCGTGGCGGCGACACCGTGCTCCCGCACACCGGGGTGACCTTCGGCGGGCAGATCGGCATCTCTGAATGGACGTTCACACAGCCTTTAGCGAAGTTCGGCGCCTACTGGGAAAACAACAGCCGTTTCGATGATGCCGTCGCCACCTTCTACGACACCAGTAACAATCTCGTGGCTACCTTAACTCTGAACGATCCCAAGGATGCCCAGACCTGGACCTGGAACGGCTGGCAGTTCAGCGTTCCGGTGAACAAGTTCGTCATCACCGGCAACGACACAGCCTTCTTCAGCGGCTTCATCTGGTACGACGATGCCACCGCTACCTTTTCCACAGCCGCTGTTCCCGAACCCGCCAGTTGGATGCTCATGGGCGCGGTAGCCCTCGGCATCACCGGTTACGCCGGCTACCGCTATCGGCAGAAGATTCGCCAGGAACGTGTGTGGGGAAGTTAGTAGTCATCGCGCTCCGTCGTGATGAACTGCGGGAGAGCGAAGACACCAGCGATTGACTTCCATCCAACGGTGCGGCATGGCTCGCACCGTCATCGATAATCATTCCCAAATTCTTGCATCCACCATTATTTTTGCACGAAACTTATTACTGTAAGTAGCACCTAAATTATTAGGCTATGGAGTCGGTCATGTTGCGTATTGAACTCTTCGCAGTCTCTCTGCTGTGTTTCCAATGTGTTGCGATGGTTTTCGCACAAGCACCCTCCGAGGCTGCTATTCAAGTCGAAAAATCCATCGTTGATGGGTTTCCGCCCGGCATTCGACTGACCGGCCTGGCTGCTAACGAGACAGTGCGGTTACACGCGTTTCGTTCACTGGAGAAATGGCAAAACGACAAGGGGCAGTGGAAGCGGATGCCGCAACTCTTGCATGCCTGGGTGGAGTTCAAGGCTTCTTCAGAAGGAAAGGTGGAGGTCGATCAAGCCGTTCCACTCAAAGGAACCTATCTACAGGCTGATCCTCTGGGATTATTGCGCACCGGGTATCGCTGGGGAGATGTTGCTTTGAAGGATGCCATGTCTTTTCAGAGAGAATCATTTAACTCGGCTGCGTCGGATCGCGTCTACCTGAAATTGGAACGGAATGGCAGGATCATCCAGGAAACCTCGTTTCAGTTGCGTGACTGCGCCGCCGGCGTTGTTTTTGAAGAGGTCACCGGCGATGGCTGGCAGGGAATCTATGCCAGGCCCGGAGATCGGTCTAACTTGCCTCTGCTGGTATCGCTTCATGGCAGCGAGGGGGAAGCGCGGCAAAGGCAAGGTCTCGGGCTGCTCAGTTCGCTTCTCAGGGTTTGGCGGTGCTGGCTCTAAACTACTTTGCTTACCCGCACGAGGCCATCAAGGGCGTCCCGGACAAGCACTTCGATATCAAACTGGAAATCTTCCCTGGGATCAGGGAGTGGATGAAGACGAGACCGGAGTTAGATCAGAAGAAGATTTCACTCTATGGTGTTTCCAAGGGTGCGGAATTCGCCTTGCTGGCTGCTTCGCAGTATGACTGGATTGCCAAAGTAGTAGCGGTAGTCCCTTCCGATATTGTCTGGGAAGGCTATTCGGGAGATGTCGTGAAGAAGTCGAGCCATTCCTCATGGAGCAAGGATGGCCAACCCTGGCCCTATGTGGAATTATTTCCGTTCATCCCCACGCATGAAGGGATGTACCGCACCAACACCGAACGGTATGAGCGGTCCAGGGTTCGTGCCGGCGGCACTGTACAGGCTGCCCGCATTCCCATCGAGAAAACTACAGCCAGGCTGCTCCTGCTGGCCAGTGACAGGGATGAAGTCTGGGCTTCCGGCAACATGACCCGCCAACTCGTGGAACAGATGGTCCTTGCCGGGAAAGCCGAGCAAGTGCAGGTTAAAATCTATCCCCGAGCCGGCCATCAACTGTCGGGCACCGGAACCTTTCCCGTTCGACTCTATGGCGAACAGTCGAACGATCCCGATGCGAAGGATATTATCGCCGAGGGCGAGGCTGCCGCTGAATGCTGGAAAAAGACGATTGCGTTCTTGAAGAAGTAGCGGGAGACGATTTCACGTCTCCTCGACTTCAAGAGCCGGGGATACACGACTCCTCAGACAGCCCATGCACCACACCGCCATCACCACGTGCAACACCACGGCGGGCCAGAGGAGCAGGCCGACCAGCTTCAAGGCGATACCAGAATAGACCAGCAGCGCCGCTGCGCCGAGGTTGTAGATCAACATACCCACGACTGTCGCCATCGATTGATCGTTTCGAGCCAGGTGGCAGATGATGCCGATCACCAGGATGGCCAGCCCGGCGAGGCGGGCGATGACGATGGCGGCCGGCTCGGTGAGAGTTACGCCGAGCAGCAATTCTGTCGGGAACGAGGGCAGGCACAGGAACGCCAGCCCGGTGGGTATTTCGATCAGAGCGGTGACGAGCAAGAGCCAGGTGCGCTGATTCATGGTTTCATCCGACGATACTAGGGCTTCGACTCAAACGCCTTCAGTCTCTTCGCAGCCGTGCCAAAGTGGCCGAGATGATAGACCGCAGCGCCGACGGGTGAGAAGGTGAAGGTCTCGAACGGTTCGGCCAGCATCTTGTCGAGATACTCCCGTGAAGCCAGACCCGTTGTGACATGCGGGTGGTAATCCTTGCCCGAATGCTTCGGCACGAAATCCGTCACATACTCGATCAAGGCTGGCAGGACTTCGGGGTCTTCGGGCGTGGTGACGAAGGCAGCCGACGTTCCCGTCTTCACCACGAACGGCGTGACTGCGTCAATCACTTCCTGTTCCAACTTGAGCAGCTCAGGAGTCGGCTTGATGACGATGCCCGAAAGCCCCAATTCTCCGAAGGGAAGGTAGTAGTACTTGAACGCCTCCAGCTTCAAGCTGGTCAAATCGGCTTTCGCAAACACCTTGCCCACAGCGGCATACACCTTGTCCAGATTCTCGGTCGGCACAAATCGCTGTACCAGCGTAATGTGTGGATGATGCGTGGCGTCGAGGGCGAACCCTTTCGGAAAGACTTTCCGCAGACGTTCGTTGGTGGCTTGTGCATGCTTGATCATCGTCTCATCAGGCAGCAGCAGGATGTCGATAGCTGTCACTTCCGAAGTCGGAGCAGGAGCTACCTCCGGGTCGAACTTGAAGATGCGGTTCCAGTCTTTCTTCATGCTAATGACATGCCAGCCTTTGGACTTGGCGTCGTCGTAGAGTTTCTGGGAGAAGGCGCCGACTTTGGTATCGGGCAGACCGTTGGCGGGGCCGTAAGCGTATTCGCGTTCTGCATCGTCGTGGAGAACCAGCATGCCGAGGCGAGCGCCTTTGCCGGCCGTGTTGTACTCGAGCATCTCGAAGTCGCCCTCGGTGTTGCCGAACGCTGCGTTGGGGCGTCGACCGGTGTAGAGATAGATGTCCTGTGCTTTGCCGGCATAGTTGTTGTTCAGCAGCAGCTTCGGATCGAGCATGAGCTTGTTGCCCCTTTCGGTGGGGGTAAACTTGGTGACGACCGAGGTGCCGATGATCTGTTCCGGAGGAATACCGTATGCTTCCTGAGCAAAGGAGCGAACGAAGGGCTGGGTGCCGCCGGTGACGATGTAGGTCTTGTAGCCGTTGGCCCGGAGGTACTTCATCACTTCAAGCATCGGCTGGTAGACCAGATCGGTGTAGGGTCGTTTCCAGCGCGGGTCACGCGCCTTGGCGATCCAGTCCTTCGCTGCCTTGTTGAACTCATCGGTCGAGACGCCGGTGTGGCTGGCGACGAGCATCTCGGTGAAATTCTTCATGTCGAACTTACTGATGGCTTCTCGGTCACGTTCGATGATGGCTTTGAAGGGCATCTTGTCTTTCCACTCCGGATGGGAAGCGGAGAGTTCGATGATGCGATCCATGGAGAACATCACTTCGGTGTAAATGGGGTGTTCGACCCAGGTGGTGCCGTCTTCATCGAAGGTCACGATGCGGTCTTCAGGGGCCACGTACTTGGGGCCGGCCATATCAGTGGTGTCGCGGACGAATTGAATGATGGCCTGCTTGGCGGGGCCATCGTTCCAGGAGGGAAGCGGATCAGCCACCATCGGCGTGATCGGCGCAGCGGAGCCCGCCATGAACGTAACGACGAGCAGAGACAGACTCAAGAGGAATGCTTTCATCGGTGGTTGCTCCAACAGAGGTAGGGTGTGTCGAACGGTACTCCGTGAGACGCACCATAGCCGCAGATTTCGGTGGGGCTCGCTTGGATTTGCACATGTCCTGTTACGGGACAGATTAGCGCTCGACCCACCCTACGGTACTACGGTTTTTACTTCATGAAGACCAGCCACAAGCCGCCCAGGAAGAGGACAGCCATGAGCATGGCAACGGTGATGCTCAGCGGCCATTGTACCATCGCCGGCTCTTCGCCACGGTTCAGTCGGCGGAGGGTGAACCAGTGTGACAGGCCGGCCAGTATGGTGGCGACGAGGCCGAGCACGATCAGGCTGACACCGAAGCGGACAGCCCCGGTGTGGAGCCGCACGGTTTCCTCGGTCGGGTTTTCGTGCTGTAAGGTGCGGAAGAAGGCGACCATGCCGAAGCCAAAGCTCGCCATAGTGAGCGCGGTGCGTATCCAGGCCAGCGTCGTCCGGTCGAGAGCCAGCCGGGTGCGGTAGCTGGCCAGACCGGTACGTTTTTCGGCTAGAGGAACACGGGGGTCAGCACTGGAATGTGATTCATCAGGCATGAACTGCTCTCAACTAAGTAGGGTGCGTCGAACGGTACTCCGTGAGACGCACCGAACAGGCTAATCCTTTGCTCGATTGATGGCATCCTGTTTTGCTTTTTGGTCGCCCTCCGACAACTGCGCTTCACCAAGTTTGATTGTCAACTTGTTGAGTTTACCAGTGAATCGAAAAGGCACTTGGTAGTCGTTGTCATCCACGCCCGTTCGGGTATCTACTCCAACGTCAAAAGACTCATCGAAGGACACCATAAACGGAATGGTATATGGCATTTTTTTTCTGTCGACTTCTTTGCCGTCCACCGAGAGAACTCCAGTACCACCTCTACCAGCGCCGGGGCCATCGTATTTGAAGTCAAACACGATGGTGTGTTTGCCCTCTGTAAGTGCGTCCTTGCCCTCCCAACGAAACCGTTCCGTGGTTAGCTGGACGTAGGTGAAGACGGGCTTGCCCTTCACCAGGTAAAGACCATAGCCGCCGAAGCGCCCGCCGATCGTATTGAGCATTCCCTCAGCTCCGCCTTTAAGGATTTCGACCTCAGCCGTGATGGAATAGGATCTACTAAGGGTGTTCGGTACGCAGCCAGTGGGAAGGCCGGAGATCTCGCCAGAGTATGTGAAGATGGTTTTACCAGCGACTGGACTGGGCCGGGGAGTAAGGACGCGTTGGAGAACATCGTTATCCAATGGGAAGACGCTGTATTTCGTCGCCTCCATCATGAATAGCTCTTTCATCTCCCGAAGCTTGTCGGGCATCTTGGCAGCAAGATTGTTGCTCTCCGAGAAATCCTCATTGAGATTGTAAAGCTCCCAGTTGTAGCCATTGACCACATCAGGGAACTTCCCCAACCCCATCAACCAGGGTGGTTGTGGAGGCGTTGTAGTTGCGATCCAGCCTTCATGATAGATGGCTCGATTACCCATCATCTCGAAGTATTGTTTAGTTCGAGCGGAAGGGGCTTTTGCGTTGGCGCTGTTAAAAGTGTAAGCCATGCTCACGCCTTCAATCGGTTTTTGTGCAATACCATCGACCATCACCGGTGCCTGAATGCCAGTGGCTTCGAGGATCGTCGGTACCACGTCAATCACGTGATGGAACTGCGTGCGGATGTCTCCCACATCCTTGATGTGGCCGGGCCAGGAGATGGCCATGCCCTGGCGAGTGCCGCCGAAGTGCGAGGCTACCTGTTTGGTCCATTTGAAGGGCGTATCAAACGCCCAGGACCAGGCCACAGACATATGTGGCTGAGTCTTGGCCGAACCCCAAGCGTCATAGTATTTCAACTGCTCTTCAACCGGCATGACTATGCCTTCGATGGCAGCCATGTCGAAGGGAGTGCCTACCGTGGAACCTTCGGCACTCGTGCCGTTGTCACCGCAGATATAAATGATGAGCGTGTTATCGAGTTGCCCCATGTCCTCGACAGCTTGAATGACACGACCGATCTCGTGATCAGTGTAAGCAGCGTAAGCGGCAAAGACTTCCGCCTGACGAATAAAGAGTTTCTTTTCATCGGCAGATAGGGTTTCCCACTTCGGCAGTTTGGCGCCGCCAAACTCGGCTTGCCCTTCCGGCCAGGGCGTGAGTTGCGTGTTAGACGGAATCACGCCAAGTTTCTTCTGGTTGGCGAAGATCTTCTCACGCAAGTCATTCCAACCGTTGTCAAACAAATGCATATCGCTGATTTTCTTAATCCATTCCGGGGTGGGTTGGTGCGGCGCATGTGTTCCGCCGGGGACGTAATACACAAAGAACGGTTGGTCGGGTGCCGCAGCATGGCGTCCTTTCATGTGCTTGATGGCATCGTCAGCCAGGTCAGTGGTAAGATTGTAATTAGGCTTATCTACCCAGGGAAAGACCTGCGTGTGATCGCGAAAGAGCCATGGTCTCCACTGGTCTGTCTCGCCACCCATGAAGCCGTAGAAGTAGTCAAAGCCCATCCCGCTGGGCCATTGGTCAAAAGGCCCGGACAGGCTGTAGTTGGTTCCCGGAGTGTTATGGTTCTTTCCGAACCACGACGTGGCATATCCGTTCTCCTTCAGGATTCTGCCGACTGTGGCGCACTCTCGTCCGATGACGGAATCATAGCCTGGGTATCCGGTAGACTGCTCAGCAATCACACCGAAGCCTACGGAGTGGTGATTCCGCCCGGTAATCAGAGCTGCCCGTGTGGGCGAACACAACGCACAGGAATGAAAATGTGTGTAGCGCAGCCCTGCCTTGGCTACCCGGTCCAGTGCGGGCGTGGGAATGACACCGCCAAAGGTGCTCGAAATTCCATAACCTTGATCGTCGGTCATGATGAGCAAGACATTAGGCGCACCCTTGGGCGGCACCACTCGCGCCGGCCAGTAGGGCTTTGAGTCTTTGGCGCTGAGGTTGATGACTCCACCGAATTTCGATGGTGGGTTGGGGATATACTTGCCATCAATGGTTGTGGTGGCGCTGGGTGAACCAGGGACGCCTGCTGTCTGGCCACCATCGCGGAGTGGCTGAGGGGCTACTTTTACATCATCGTCGCCCTGCAGCGACATGACGTTGCCCGTCGCTACCCAAAAGCCGAGCAAACCGCCTACTGCCAACACCAACAGACTCTGAACTTTCAGGTTCTTCAACATAGCCAACTCCTCTCCCGTAAGGGGAAGCATTGCTTGACTTCGTGAGTGTAGAGCGGACAGCAAACGTGCAGTTATGAGTAGAGTAGTTCCCTCTCCCCCAAGGGGAGAGCGTTAGGGTGAGGGGTTTATTCTTGAGGCGCAGCCTATTATGATGTGTTGTTTCAAACCTTTCACGAAGGGCTTCGCCGCAAGAGAATCCCCTCACCCCCAACCCCTCTCCCCGGTGGGGAGAGGGGAGCATGTCAGTTAATTCCCGTGCTGCGCCTTGATCACATCGTCGATCTTCTTCTTGATCGCATCGAGATTGAACGAGGCGGGGTCCTGCATTGGCGGGTAATCGACGGCAGTCATGGCGAGCTTGCCCACCTGCTGCTGCACGAAGACGAACCGCCAGAACTCGCGGGCATAGAAGTCGTTCATGTACCCGCCGCCCAGATCATTCAAGCTCTGGCCACCGGTCGATGGCGTTCGCTCGAATGGATCCTGACGGAGATTCACGATCGTCGGCATATCGGTCGTGACCTTAGCGCCAGGCCAGCCACCCGGTTGCTGGTAGAACTGGTACTTGAAGTCGCCGATGCGAACAGCTCCCAGATGCGGGCCGCCGAAGTAGAAGAACTCTTCCCGCTTCGAGGGTCCCTTGCCCAGCAGCAGATCCAACTGGTTGTAACCATCCAGGTGGTTCTTGTAGTTCCGCTCACCGACCTTCGCGCCCTTCAGCAGTTCGTTGGTGATGTTCGGATTGCCGGCTGCAGCCAGCATGGTGGGGAACCAGTCGAGACCGGAGAACATGCCGTTCTCGACGACGCCGGCCTTGATCTTGCCGGGCCAGCGGGCGATGCACGGAACGCGGAAGCCGCCCTCCATCACGGTGCCCTTGGTGCCCTTGAACGGCGTCATGCCGCCGTCCGGCCAGGTGAACACTTCAGCGCCGTTGTCGGTGCTGAAGACCACCAGCGTGTTGTCCGCCTCGCCGATGTCTTCGAGGTGCTTGAGCAGCGCCCCGACCGAGTCATCCAACTGCTTCATGCCCGCTTCTTCCAGGCCGAAGTTCGACTTGTAGTTCATCATGCTCTGATACTTGGGTGACAAGTAGGTGAAGACGTGCATGCGGGTGGTGTTGTGCCAGATGAAGAAAGGCTTGCCGTCCTTCTTGGCCTTGTCCATGAACCCCTTGGTGCTTTCGACGAGGACTTCGTCGAAGGTCTCCATGTCGTACTTGGAACCGGGAGGCCCCTTCTGCCAGCCCTGGTGGTCAGCAGTCATGTCCTTGAAGGGACGCAAAGGCCCTTCGTCGACGATCTTCTGCTTGCCGACCTTGCCCCAGCGTGGCATCTCGGTGGCGTCGTCATTCTCGGTCGCCCAGCAGTGAACGAGTTGCGCGGGCCATAGGTCTCGTAGAACTTCGGGTCGGAGGGGAACGAGTACCAGAACGGATCGGACATGGCATCGAGGTGATACAGGTAGCCGAAGAACTCATCGAAGCCATGCAGCGTGGGCAGGTACTTGTTCAGATCGCCCAGGTGGTTCTTGCCGAACTGCCCGGTGGTGTAGCCCTGTGCCTTCAGCGCGGTGGCAATCGTGCAGGCCTGTGCAGGCATGCCGACATCAGCGCCGGCCTGGCCGACCGTGGTCAACCCGGTGCGGAGCGGAATCTCACCGGTAATGAAGCTGGCACGACCCGCGGTGCAGCTTGCTTCAGCATAGTAATCGGTGAAGAGCATACCTTGAGAAGCGAGCTTGTCGAGGTTCGGCGTCTTGCCCGACATGATGCCACGGTGATAGGCGCCGATGTTGAACCAGCCCACATCATCGCCCATGATATAGAGGATGTTGGGCTTCTTGCCGGAAGCGGGCTTGGCCGCCACCTGCGTAGGAGCAGCAGCGGAGGCACCGCCGAAATCGCCACGCAGATCGAACGAGTTGGTCACGCCGTGACCGAGGTGAATCTTGCGAGTGACCTCTTTGCCATGAGACGTGGCCTTGACGTCGTAAGAGTAGTGGCCACCCGTCTTGAGGGCCGGGGTGACGAACTTGCGGGATTCGCCAGTGGGGTCCATCTTGGTGCCGTTCAGTTCCAGAACGGCATCGGCAGGGACCAGAATCTCGAAGGTGATGGTCTCTTCGCCATCCTGCCTGCCCGGCGTCATGGCCATGATGGCCACCGGAGCAATGACAGCAGGGTTGCCTGCGATGAAGGGTGACTTGCTCAGCCCCTCACAACACGAACCGGTTTCGACGACCGAGCAGAGTTGCACGGTTCGAGGTTGTTCTGAAGGCGATGCCGACGCCTTGCTGAACCAATTCGGGCCTCCCGACGCGGCGACATAGCCGATCAGGCTGCCCACCGCCAAGATGGCGATGACATGTATCTTACCCTTCCTCATAAGCATTCCTCCTGGTGTGAATCTGGGTGATGCGGTGCTGAGAACCCCTCAACGATGTGCCAGTATTGGTCTGAAAACCGATCCGGGCAAGTCGCTGCTGGTTTGAGTATCCTGCTTCATGGGGAGAACACAATCATATTCCGTTCGAATTTAATTTTTGAGGATGAAGATTGCTGGAAGGCTTTGCTCTCACACTTCCCCAGGGGAGTATCGTCGTCTCCTTCTCCCCTCTCCCCTTGAGGGAGAGGGGTTGGGGGGTGAGGGGGAGCTGAAGATAAGCTGCCGTCGCTGAAACCTTCTCTTCCCGTTGGAATAGCAGACTTTTTTGCAAAAATCGTTTCAGGGTTCTGCTCAGTTTGAGTGAGATAGGGGAGCATCAGACAGGCCCATTTCTGAAAGGTGCCTACTTCCCCCAAACCCTGTCGGGTGACGATGGGGACGTAGCCAATTTCCAGTCCCTTCGGCGGGGTCACAAGAACCCCCGGGTCGAGATCGGCTAACTTGCCCACCTTCGGCGGTGGCAGATACTCGCGCGTCCTTCGTCCAACTCTTGTGCAGCAACTCCACCCGCTCCTGCATGACTTCCCGCTCGACAGGGGTCATATCGGCGTTCAAGAGCGGCAGGCTGATCAGCGAAGCGGTACCAATAATAAGTGACGACGCTGCCATCCCCCAGCTTCGCCTCGAACGGCCCCGCTGCCGGTCCCGGCTTCTTCCAACTGCTTGTTGGCTCTTCAGGGGTGACATAGGGCCGTCGGTCAGGACCATGGCGAGTCGGGAACTCAACCTGGGCCAGTCCGGTTTCTGCCGGTACGTCCTTGCTGTTCACCACGATCCATCGTGGCTTGTCGTTCTTGTCCTTCTCCAACCGATAGTATTCGGGCAAAGTAACCAGTGAACCGTTCTTCGACACTGCGTCCTTCGCCCACTGGTAGCCATAGGTCCAGTTGTCCAAGGCAGTGGATGTGGCGAACGAGTTCCACGCCAACGACACCTTCTTCTCCCGGGGTGTGTTGGGGGATAAATCTGCCAGTGCGCCTCCGCCGCCCTTGAACGTATGCACAGCGGACGCCTTGGAATCGATCTCTCCCGTTGCGGGCTTTCCGCCATCGAACCATGCCTGCACGCCGTCCCACAATGCTGCTCTGCTATACGCCGTGATGCGGTGGATGAGCGGTGCGTCCCCTTCCCCTTTCGCTGGGAACTGTGTCGGGGCGATGCGGGCATAGGTGTTCCCCTTCGCATCGGTGCCGGTGTAGGCCGGCACGTGCTGCGTCTCCATCTGCACGGCCTTGTTCGGTTCGGAGGGACGAGTATCGAGAAACATCCCACCCAGTTCTGGTCTGGTGACGGTGGGCTTGGTCCAAAAGTAAGGCACGAAGAAGGTGACCGGTCCCTTGAAGTTGCCCGTGTTCAGGAACAGCGTCCAGCATTGATCGCCTGTCGGCACGTCTTTGCCGGCTGTCGTCTTCCTGGGCAAGGTGAGCGGCAGCGGCAGGTAGCCGTACCCGAACAGTTCGCCACACATTCCCTGTTTCAGGTTCAGCCCATCGGGCGGCCAGAGCACCCACGGGCTGAGTTGGGCGATGGCGTAGTGTCCCGCAGGCTTGTTCCAGTCGCGGCCCTTGCCGGCACCGGGGCCGTTCGCCCACTCGACAAAGTTCAGCGCCACGCCGCCCATAATGAACTTGGGCGTCTCGGTGGCGAAGCGGGTATCTCGCCACCAACCCAGACCGCCCTTGATGTCGGAGTAGATCTTTTCGGGCTTTGGCCCGTCGTACTGGGCGAACATCCACGTGCCGAACAAGCCGCTCTGGAACTCCTGGCCGGGATAGTTCTTCAGCAGCGGCCAGGCGGCCACGTACATCGAGAAGCCGGCGTTGTACTTCCTGTCAACCTTTTCATGAGGCACCAGCAGATAGCCCGCCATCTCCGCCTTCTGGGGCGGTGAGGTCTCCTCATGAAGCAGTGCTTCGGCGAATGCCTTGCCGATGGGAGCGATAATCTTTGCCGCACCGAGGTAGTGGTAGCCACCGTTGGAGACACCCACCTTCAGCCTCGTCAGTTCTTCCGGTTTGAACTGTTCCTCAGTCGCCTTCTTCCGTGCTGCCTCTTTCGCTTCTCTGCTCAGCTTCGGGTCCTTCTTGAACTCCTGATCGAGCTTGTTGTTCAGCCTCTCCATCCGCTGCGCCAGCGAGTCCAGATCGTCGTCCCAGAATACTGACGTCTCCACCACCCGCACGTTCCCCTTGAACTCGGGAAGCGAGGCAGGCTTCCTCTGCGCCTGCCGGAAGTACATCTGGGGTGCCTTCTTCCCTTCCTTCTCTCCACCGATGCCCATCACCCCGATGACGAACGGCATCTTCGGCGCTGACAGATCCTTCCGTACATCGCGGATCAGGTGGCCCAGCAGTTCCGCATACTCATCGTACCCGCCGGGCTTCATCCGGTCGGGGTAGGCTCCGCCGTCTACCAGATCGTTGAACCCCTGGAACCAGACGAACCCGGCCAGTTCGTATCCCTGGTTCGGGTCGTAGCCGGGCACTACCCGCTTGATGTCCCCCAGCACTTTCCGCACGTGGTCGATCATGTGACGGTAGAAGACCCCGCCGTTCTTGTGAATCTTGGCTGTCTCTGTCTCGGCGTCGAGCCCACGCTTCTTCCACTGTTCCAGGAGTTGACTGTTGATCTTCTCCGGCCCGGCGCTCGGCGGACGAAATTCAGTGTGCAGATTCCGACCACCCCACGACGTTTTGATGATCAGCACCGGTTCGCCGAGCAGTTTCTCCATCGTCAGACCGAAGGTGAACTCAGGCCCGATCTTGTCAGACGGTGCGCCGAAGCCCGCTGTCAGCTTGCCCTGCTTCTCGCGCAGATCGGTATAGGCATCACCCAGGCAGCCGACCGACGAAATCCACACCCGTTCGCAGACTTTCGGCTTTCCGTCGCTGTTGCGCATCTCCTTGAGCAGTGCAGCAGTCTTCGGATCGTCGGCCATGCTGTCGAAGGTGGAGATTCTGGCGTGCCCCTGCATGTTCGACTGCCCAGCGAGAATAAACACCTTGAGCGGCTTATTATTGGGGTGCGCGGGGCTGACCGGTTTCTCGAACGCCCGGGCCTGCTCACTGAATCCTGGTGCCACGACACACCATAGAACGAACAAAACAGTCGCTGGTCGCAGCACGATGAGTACCTCAAGTGATGGAATGAGAACGGGAGCCGATCTCAGTCTTTTGTAGTGATGGAGAGTACGACAGCTCTTGCGTGGTTACCTGCCCAACTGTTCCAGTGCATTACGCATCGGTTCGCTGGAGATCTGAAGATAGCCTGTAAAGGGACGATCCAGTTCCAACACCAGGAAGAGGGCCCCTGCAACAGAAAGGGCGCAGAGAAACAGCGTGGCGAACACTACGGAATTCCTGGGAGCATAGAGTCCGAAGCTGAGGAAAGTAATCGTCAGCCAGAAGAGAACCACGAAGAGAAAGGGAGGAGAAACGGCACTGGTGCTTTGGGCGTAGAGCAGCCAGCGAGTTTGACCGATGTCGATGACCGTTTTGACGGACTGAGCCTGCAAGGCACGCTGAGCGTCGGTTTTGGGAGTGAGACTCTCGATCCGATCAAATAACACTTCTGAGGCGGCGGTCGGCTGTACCTGCGAGGTAGCCCCGGCTGTCGGCCAGAGCAGGCCTATCAATCGTTCAACGGAAGTACGTAAGAGCTCTCGTGTTTCTTTCGTCTCCGGACCAAAGTGGGCCAGTGCCCTGTCCAGCAGAACGATATTGGCCGAGATCTGCCCGATTTCGTTTTTCTTCGTGTCAAAGGAACTCTTGGCCGAGGCGACGAGCAATCCCAACACCAGAGCACTCATGGTGGCGATCAACCCGATGCCCACCTTCACCACGTCTTTGGTCTCGGAGCTTAAATGATGCTCACGAAGCAGGGTCCGCAAATACATGCCGACCAGAGCGCCTCCAAAAACACAGGCAAAGGCAATTCCCGCGATCGTGAACGAACTCATAGGCAACTCCTGGTTCTGGGAATAATCACACAGGTCGAAGAGAACGGAATGTCACCCATCCTCCGGCAACAAAGAGAAGGAGAATCACCAGTGCTGCCGCCATGGCGAGGCCCACAAAGACTTGTGTTTCAGCACGTGAACGAGAAAGTAATGTTTCCTGGTGAGCATCCAGGAAGACGGTGAATGCCGCTAAAGCTTCTGCATAGCGTTGTTTGAGCTCTCGATATCGTTCTCCCTGGAGAAGCTGCCTGGCGTCTGAGGTATTCCCTCGACGTACTTGTTCCAGGGCCTTTGACTCCATCGCTTCTAACTCCGTATTCGCTGACTCAACTGTCGTGAGAGCTTTCTCTGCCCCGGGGGCCAGTCGTACGGCTTCTTTCAATGCACTATCTAACTGGCTGACGTGCTTGTTGTATCTCTCTTCCCATTGGGGTTGGCCAGTAGTTGCTGCCAGCAAGGCCGACGAGGTAAGCACTTCGTCCAGATACCTGATCCGTCCACTCAACTCCTGGAGAGGCCGTTGAATCTGGTTCACTTCCGAGATGAGCTGGAAGGACCGGTACGAACTCCAGGCCAGGCAGACTGCGACCAGAAACAGCATGATGGTGCCTGCAGTGAGAACCAGCGAAACACCAGGGTGGCGTCGTGCCCACCGCCAGGCTCGTTCCGCTGCACCGAGCGGGCGTGCCTGGATCGGCTCATCGCGCAGGTACCTGTGCAAGTCCTGTGTCAAGGCAGCGGCTGAGGCGTAGCGTCGGGCAGGTTTCTTTTCCAGGCAGACATGACAGATCGTCACGAGGTCCTGAGGCACTTTGCGCTGAAGCGTTCTGATCGAGACGGGGTCTCGCGCGACGATGGAGTTGATCATCTCCAACTGATTGAGGTTCTGAAAGGGAGGTCGGCCCGTTAATAATTTGTAGAGCACAGCCCCGAGCGAATAGACATCGGCAGAGGATGTAGCGTCACGGGTGTGGCCGGCTGCCTGTTCCGGAGCCATGTAGCCAAGACTCCCGATAATTGCACCGGTCTGAGTCAGTTCATCCTTTCCATCGAGCCGTTTGGCCAGACCGAAATCAGCAAGCTTGGGCTCACCGTTAGCGGCCAGCAGCACATTGGCCGGCTTGACATCGCGGTGGACGATTCCGGCACGATGGGCATGGTCCAACGCATCGGCCAGTTTGGCCACCATCTGAGCCGCTTCACGAGGCTGCTGAGGTTGATCTCGAATCAGGTCCTCCAAGCTTCCCCCGGGACAATATTCCATCGACATGAAAGGGCGACTATGATCCTCGCCCACTTCATAAACCTGAACGATATTGGGGTGCTGAAGGCGGGCAGCAGCTTCCACTTCGACTTGAAACCGTTGTCGCTCGGTAACGCCGGCATGGCTTCCGTCGAGGACGACTTTGAGAGCCACGGTGCGTCCCAACCGCAGGTCTTGTGCCTTGTAGACAATTCCCATGCCCCCGCGGCCCAGTTCATCGAGTACTTCAAAGTGAGCGATTCTCTCGCCGTGGGACTGCGGCAGTTTAGCAGCAGCATCCACCTTGATTGGCTCGCGCACCTTGCCGAAATCTGTCGTCGCATTGGCGTCAGGAACAGGATGCTGCGCAGTTGAGTCGTCATTATCAGCAGGAGAAGTCATACCCATCACTCATCGAATCCATTATCAGGCTAATGTGCTGAGAGCCTGCTCAACAACCCTAGCTTGGTCAGTTACTCCCAAACTAGTCAACATCTTAGTGTTGTCGTTTGGCAAGTTCTTCCATGAGGAGGGGAACACCCAGGTTGGATGCCTGCACTCCACAGGCCACGCAGATTTTGAGCACTTCCATGATCTCCTCCATCGTGGCACCATGTTTCAGAGCGGTCTTGATGTGGCGACGAGTGCCGGGAGCATACATGTGCGTAATCGACGCATCAAAGGCAATGCTGAGGAGTTCTGCCAGCTTGGGCTCGAATGTGTTACCAATGTAAACGGGCGCTCCCGAAGCGATGAACGCTTCCGTCCAGTCGGGGTCGAGTTCGAAGAATGGATCCCAGGCGGTGTTCCACTGACCCGCTGCTTTCATCTTGTCGCAGATCGGCGTTGGCCCGGCTTTCTTCGGCGTTGGTTGCACGCCTGCCGCCTTTGCTTCCTCCAACAGGATGGGTGCCCCCAGGCTGCAGGTGTGGATCGACAGCAGTGATGCCATCTTGAAGATCATCAGAATCTCGTCACGTGATGCCCCGGCATCGAGCGCGCCACGGATATGGCGGCGAGTTCCTTCAGTATTCAGATTGGTGCAGGCAGAACACCAAGCCAGAGCGACGAGTTCCACGGTCTTGCGGGGTAGCACACCGCTCGTCCACGGGTTTGCCGACATCTTGTGGCATTGCTCAGCCCAAGTGGGGTCTAACTCGCGCAGTGCAGCCAAGGCCCCTGACTCCCAGGGGCCTGACGCAACAGTATCGTTCAGCATGGCTGACCTCACTTTACCACAACCGGAGTCCGCACCCGCACTGCGTCGGTTTCCCATTCGCCGGCGTGGATGTGTCCGCAGCCGCCCTGTGCTGCCGGGTGGATGCATCCATCGGTCTTGTGTACCAGGAAGCCCATGTTGCCCTTCTCACGGTTGGGTGGCAGGCCGAGGTTGGAGAGGGTCTCCTCGGTGCTCTTATACGTCACGCCGATCTTCAGCATCTGCCTTGCCTGTTCCGGCGTGGCAATCGAACGGCCCACCAGCTTCGCCATGGCGATCTGCTTCTCGATCATCTGCATCGTCGTCGCGCGAACGCCCTTCTTGTTGTCCCACAGGTTCTCCTCGATGCCGGCCCGGGTGTGCTGCCCGAGGGCGATCATCATCATGGAGATGGGGTAGGTGAGCCGGAACGTGCTCTGGTAGGTGAAGCACGAACCGTGCGGAGTGCGGCGGACGAGCTCCATCAGATCGAACGGATTAACGCCACAGACACCGCCCGCTCCGGTGCTGAAGAAGCCGTTCACCGGCCCCATGTAGTAGCCTCGGCGGATCAGCCTTTCGACCAGTTCCAAGCCATGAATGTGGGGCAGCGCAAAGTAGGGCTGGATGCCGTTCTCGACGCAACGTTTGATATTCTCCAGATAGAAGTCAGGCGTGGCGTCCATCACCAGGTTAGCCATGGCGTGGGCCATCGCCGGATCGGTGAAGCGTGTTCCCTCAAACACATCAAGTGGATGAATCGCCGTCTGATCGTAGAGGGTGGAGCCGCACATCACCGTGATCTGGTCCGGCTTGGGGCTGATGGTGCAGAGCTTGTGCCGGGTATCGTAGTTGGCGGCATGGGCAGCTTCACCCGGTGCCGGGGCGAACGAGATCGACCCGCCCATCTGTAGGATCATCTTCGGCACAGCCTTCCGCAGCCGGGCGACCTGATCGTTGTACTGCTGGAAATCTTTCGAGATGTGGCCGGTCTCGGGATCACGCACGTGGATATGCAGCAGCGTCGCCCCGGCGTTGTAGCAGTCGACCGCCGCCTGTACTTGCTCGTCCCAGGTCACGGGCAGCTTCTGTTCCGGCGTGCAATCCTCCGGCATCCACATCGGCCCATAGGGCGCAGCGGTGATCATCAACGGCGGCATGTTCTCAGGCAAAAGCGAATCATCGGTGAAGTACATGGAGAAGTCCTTTCAATAAGGGGAAGTGGTTATAGTGAGTGAACGATCCCGGTGATGAATCCGAGAACACCCAGACAGGCGATCAAGCAGGCCAGCAAGAGCGCCAGCGAAAACGGAGCACCGGGATAGTGAGCACGCAAACGCTGTGTCTGGATTCGATGTTGCACCGAGGCTATCACCAGTGTCAGCACGCCGATGCCGATCATGGTCAAGCCAAACGTCCTCGCCCCCAAGACCTGGTTGGCTCGAACCACTTCACCACGTTCATGCAGGTACTCGAAGAACTTGTAGAGCGTGAAGCCAAAGGTGATGAGCGAGGTAGCAGTGCGTGTCCAGGCCATCAGCGTTCGTTCGTGGGCCAGCCAGGTGCGTTCCAGGGCCAGAGTCAGTTGATCCGCTGCCGGGATAGTATTGCCCGAAGTCTCCTGTGCCATGGCTCAAGACTCCTTTTCGTCACGCGGCTTGGCCGAGCGAAGACGGCTGGCGAAACGATTGGTGAGGCCACGCACCAGCAGATACGGAACCAGAGCGAGCATGGCTGCGACGATGAACATCTGGATCGGGTAAAACCAGCGGAGTACCATGATCTGGTAGATCACATCCAGAGTGATGGCGACGAGGAACAGCTTGCCCACGTCCTTCCACATATTCCGCACATGGTCCCGTCGGTGTTGCCCGTCGAGGACGACTGTCCAGAAGAACGCGGGCCGACCTTCACGGGCGTCCCTCAGCCCGGAACGAATGGCAAAGAGCATTGCCACCAGTGGCTGAAGAATGAGTCGAAAGTGCAGGGGGCCACTGTCCCGAGCGATAAGCTCGTGCCAGCCCCGAGAGAACATTTCTTCCATTCCGCCCTTTCGAGTAACGTGCATGGCCACGGTAGGTGAGTCGACCAGCATTTTGACAATCGATCTGTTGAAATGCAACAGTTTTCCGCTGGTAACGACGGCGAAGAAGATGCATCAGGGTCTCACCGCCACTACCCGAAACCCGATATGATCATACCCTCGCTCCGGCTCGAACCGTTGCCGAAACGCGGATCGACTCGCCCAGCCATCGTCACCCCAGGCGGCACCTCGACGGGAGCGGGAGGCATCGCCGGTGCGGTTCTTCGTCGCTGTCTCCTTGGCATCATGCAGATCAGGATCGACGCCGCCGGGGAGTTTGAGGTGGAACCAGTCGCGGCACCACTCGCAGGTGTTGCCATGCATGTCGTGCAGCCCCCATGGGTTGGGCGGATAGCTGCCTACCTTGGCAGCCTTGCCGGTCGCCGGTCCAGCCTCGCCGCCGTTGAACGGTTTGCCTTTGAAGTTCGCTTGTTTGTTCCCAATGCTGTTGCCGAATGAGGTCATGGTCGTCGTCCCGGCCCGGCAGGCGTACTCCCACTGGGCTTCGGTGGGTAATCGGAACTCCCATTCCTTGGGTAGGCTTCCTGACTGATGCCCCATCTCGGTGAGCTTCTTACAGAACGCCTCCGCCTCGGCGAAGTTGACATTGCCCACCGGCAGATCATCCCCTTCCGGCAGTTCCGCCGTCGGTTGGCCCGGCAGCTTCCCCATCACCCGTTTCCACTCGGCCTGGGTGGTTTCATACTTGGCCATCCAGAAGCCTTTGCTGAGTGTGACTTCGACCTGATCCTCTCCCGGCCGCCGCTCCGGTTCCGTACGGGGACTGCCCATCGTAAACTTCCCCGCCGGGCACCAGCACAGCTTGATGCCGGCGATGGTGCGTTCTTCCCCTGCCTTGGTGCCGTCCAATTGCGAAGGCTTAGACGAGGCAGTAGTTTGAAACACCGCCGGTGCCGCTTCCTGCTGACACCCCAGTAGCATGACAAGGGCAAGGCCTAATGTCCCAATCGATGTGAAGTACATCATGAATACTTCTCCCGCGATGACTGTGCCACTGCGTGACAGCGCCAGTGACATGGGCCACGTTACCCGATATCTGTCTCGCTGTCACGCAGTGGAAGGGTGCAATCGCTTGAGGCACTGCGTGTGGTGAGTACACCACACACAGTGGCACGGGTCTCGAAGCATCTTCGCATCACCACAGCAACGCCCGCCAGGCATCGCGCTGATCTTTCGTGATGCGATTCCCCCAGCCATCGTTATCGACGAAAAGCGATGCGATGAAAGCGGAAGGCGGCGGCGTCACAATGCCTGCCGTCTCGGTGATCTTCAGCGTCTGGCACAATTGCTCCCACGAGCCTTTCTCATCCACCGCTGAATAGAAGCTGCCGAACACGATCTCGGTGATCGAACCGATCAGCAGCAGGAATTGCTCCGGCTTCTGCCCGTACTTCTGTAGGAACTCGACGAAGCCGTCCGGCCAGTTGATCTCTTCCAGTTCATACCCCATGTCGAACTGAGTCGCCGTCTCAACCAACTCAGGGTGATGATTATGCCACTCGCTCCACCGGTTTTGATCGACCAGCGGATACTCCCACAAGTCATCGAAATACGCCTCAATGGCCTGGTGATGCAGCCCGAACTTCTCGCAGTAACGCTTCAGGCAAAGCAGCGCCACCGCCTGCCGGGCTGTCAGCGAGAGTTGTCGCAAGGTGATGGGTTGTGACATGTCGGCTTCCCATGAACTCGGGTGCCACGGTTTCGGTACTCCGTAACCGTGTCTGGCGTTTGCTCGATGCAGCACCGTTACGGAGTACCGAAACGGTGGCACCCACGACATCATGTTTCTCGATACCGCTCCGGTGCATATCGTTCCGCCAGTAGTCTTGTGGCTTTCTCGGTGTCAATCTCCTGCACTAGTACGCCTTCTTCTCCATAGGGCAGATACGCCTGGCACTTCCCGCTCGGATCGATCAGGCACGTCGCTGATTCCTGATAGCGGAAAGCGTAATTGACCCCGGCGAAGTAGATCGTGTTCTCCAGCGCCCGGCACATGATTGCCTTTTCGTAGTAGGGACCGCTGACCGCGCCCCATTCTTTCAGGAGCACGCCGGCCTTGTCGCTGCCGGTGCAGTGAGGATGAAAGACGATCTTCGCTCCTCGCACCGCCGCCCAGCGCACCGTCTCCGGGTAGCGGAACCCCTCGTGGCAGATGGCTACACCGAACGGGACGCCGTTGACCGTAAAGATCTGGCGTGTATGGCCCGGTACATAGAACGGTTCTTCACTGGGATCGACCTGGTTCTTGGTTTGCACACCCAAGAGTTCTCCCTGTGCATCGAAGACAGCCGCGATGATCTGCCTGCCCGCCGGCGTGATCTGTTCCATGCCCATGATGACAGCTATTTGATGTGTTTCCGCCAGGCGGGCCAGTTCGTGCATGACCCGTTGTTGGTCGATCCCATCGTAGGGGGGAACGTCGAAATCGAGACCGCGCAGGCCGGGCAGGTACGCTTCGGGGAAGCAGACGATCTCGGCTCCCTGTGCTGATGCGCTGGCCATCAAGCGCTGCGCCTTGTCCAGACCGTCGTCGAGGGAGGTTGCAGTCCGAGGCGTCGCCAAAGCGATGATCACCACGATGCTCCAATGGGTTTGATGAACAAGGAAAGAACTGATGGCAGGGTGCCCCTGAGTGAGTTATGATACGTATCGCCGCCTCGGCCATTACCTTCTCTGGAGCTGTTCGCCATGATATTCGCAGCCTCTCGCCGCATGGTCAGTAGTATTGTCTTGTTCGCCTGGCCGGTGTTGGCCTGCGCTCAGGGGGAACTGCCCAAGCTCTCGGTACCGGCGAAGGAAGTGCCGGTGCCGAACACGGTCTCGAAGGAATTCCAGAAGGTGATGGCACGGCCGGTTTCGCCTCCCGGAACGGTGCCCGCCACTGCTGAGGAATGGAAGAAGGCCCAGACCGACGCTGATTCAGCAGCCGGCAAGATGGTCACCGGTGCTGCCGTCCTGCTGGGCGTAAAGATTGTGCCCACCCAGGTAGCCGGTGTGAAGTGTTACACCATTACGCCCCGCTCCATCGCTCCCGGTAAAGAGAAGCAGCTCCTGATCCACATCCATGGCGGAGCGTTCGTCTTCAACGGCGGACTGGCGGCGACCGGCGAAGGGTGCCTGCTCGCTGATGCCTGCAAGATGCGCGTGCTCTCCATCGATTATCGCATGCCTCCCGATCATCCCTTCCCCGCTGCCCCGGATGACATCATCGCCGTCTGGAAGGAAGTGTTGAAGGAACACGATCCGAAGAACGTGGTGATGGGCGGTACCTCCGCCGGGGGCGGCCTCACCATGACAGCCATGCTGCGCTGCAAGGCTGAGAAACTGCCGATGCCTGCCGCCCTCTTCATCGGCACCCCCGGAGCGATGATGCCCAAGGTCGGCGACAGCCTGTGGCTCAACGCCGAGGTCGATCATGTTCTCGGTCGGTATGAGGGCCGAATCGAAGCAGCCCTCAAGCTCTACGCCAATGGCAAGGACATGAACGATCCCATGCTCTCCCCACTCTACGGCGATATGACCGGTTGGCCGCCCGCGATCCTGATCACCGGCACCCGTGATCTATTGCTCAGCCCCACGGTGTTGACCCATCGCAAACTCCGGGCAGCGGGCGTTCCTGCCGAGTTGCACGTCTTTGAAGGGGTAGCCCACGCTGATTATCTGATAGCGTACGGCACCCCCGAATCGAAGGATGCCCTCAAGGAAATCGCGGCGTTCTTCGACAAGCACCTCAAACGATAAGATGGATACGAGCGGGGGGCGTCAGCCCCCTGAGAAACGCAGCGAAACACAACACTTAGAAATCGAACCCTCAACCGACGAAACACCAACGAAACGGAGAACCTTCATGGCGAAGAGAATCATCATGCGCACAGCCGAGGCCCTGGTCGAAGGGGCGGCGGACTATCTTTGTGCCGAGCCGGAGATTGTGCTCGGCTCACTCGATGGCCCGGTGGGGCAGGCGATGGCCACGCTGCTCGGCAACCAGACCCTGGGGCATACCAAGGTCTTCGCCATCCTCAACAGCGATGCTCAGGTGAAGCCCGCCACGCTGATGGTGAGCAAGGTGACAGTCAAGGATAGTCGTTACACCAACATCCTCATGGGCACCGTGCAGGCGGGCATCGCCAACGGCGTACTCGATGCGGTGCGGGCGAAGATCATTCCGAAGAAGGACGCCAACGACCTCGGCATCATCTACAGCGTCTGGCTCGACCCCGCTGTGTTGAAAGCGGACAAGGTCGATCACCAGGCCCTCTTCGAGGTGAACCGGGAAGCAACGGTGAAGGTGATCCGCAAAGCGATGAAGAACGAACCGAGCATCGATTGGCTGCTGAAGAATCAGAAGACGACGGTGCATTACTTCCATCAGTTGGGAGTGGACGGGCAGCTCGGGTAGGGTGCTGTCGAACGGTACTCCGTGAGACGCACCGCACGGTACGAGAGACAAGGCTATGGACGAAGATCGTTGGACAGTGCTAAGTGGTACGGTGATCGAACTCAAGCCGAACTTCGATTGCATTGTTCTTCTCGAAACCGGTGAGCAAGTGCGAGCGCGGATACCTAAGGAAACCGTTCGAGGAATGTTCCGAATAGTGCCCGGCGACCGAGTTCGAGTTGAGATTCGTAAGCAGGGTCAGTATGTCATTCGCGGATTCGAGACACAAGAATGTTGAAACAATGCATCAAAAGGGGGAACCTGATGGTGAGACATAACAGAGAATGGTGGGTCGGCGCGGAGTACCGCTTGACACACTCTACTTTTCTTCGAACTTCATGGAGCGTATAGCATGCAATGGAAATGTTCCACAACTGCGGTAGTGATGGCCGCGAGTTTGTTATTTCTTTCGGCGACCTGCGCTGCCCCGATAGAAGATAACGCGATCACCGAAGCCGAAGTCAACGCTGCCCAGCAGGCCTGGTGCGATGGACTGGTCATGATCGGAAAAGTCTACAAGGAAGGTGGCGATTATCGTGCTCTCGCCGACAAGATCATCGATGATGCCTACGACTATCAAGAAGGCAAGGTCTTCTTCAAGCCCACCCTGGCCTTCGGCAAGAACACCTTCCGCAGCACCAGGGAAGGTGCGCTCGCCTACTTCGTCGGCGGCGACAAGAACTTCCCCGAAGATACTGGCTTCGCCCTGAAGAAGTGGGTAAAGGTCCGCTACGACAACAACGCCGCCGAGAACGGCATTCAGATTCATGGCAACATCGCCATTACTATGGGCAACGTCTATTTGACGAACAGTAAAGGCGATGAAGTGATGGTCGACAAGACGTTCGTGTTCCGCAAATGCAAGGACGGCAAGCTGCGCTTGTGCGTTCACAAGTCGGCGTTACCATTCGATCCGGCTAAGTAACAGCAGAGGCTATGCCACACTTCGCCGGTACTCCGGCGAGGTGTGGGTGCGGAGAATGGGGTCGTGTCACCAGGATATTTTTTGTGTTACGACTAGCGACCGAGGCACACCCCGTTGGAGTACGAACGGAGTGTGGCACAGATTACGAAACAAATTGAAGTCTCGACCGCTCCCTAACTCCGTTCCTTGATCTCATCCAGCTTGGCGATGATGTTCTCGACTTCGGTAGCGGGCAGCTTTTCCTTGTGCAGCATGTTGCGGATGACCTTCATGGCGTTGAGAATCTCTTCAAACTCGGCCTTGGTGACTTCGATGTGCATGGGTGTTTCATCTCTCGGAGGGTTCTTAGCTGATGGATTCATCTTATGTAGACGTGGCAGAGATCAACGTACTCCGTTGCCCCCTGCGGCATGTGCAACACCTTTGCCAGTTGGCAGGGGGCAGTGGAGTACCACTGATTCCTGCCACGATTCTTCCACAGTTCTCTACCTATCTTGTCCACCCGTTGGACTCAGGGGGCTGACGCCCCCGCTCGCATGAATGCTTCGATTATTTGCTTGCAATCGCCCACCCCCTTAAGCTATATTTCCGACAAGCTTCACCATCACTTCACACACGGAGGGGGTCGCATGTCGTCAGAACCCAAAATAGCCGGGACGAAGTACAAGAGCGGGCAGCGCTGGAATGTTGAACCAGTGCTCCTCGGACATGGATTGTCCTGTCAGGATCGTGAACATCAGTACGAATTCAGAGTAAAAGAAAAAGCCACCGGTCAGACCGTCGCCGCCTTCCATCGAGATGAATTCCGTTCCAACAATGGCATCATGTGTACCGGCGTCAAGTCGGTCGAAATCACCGACGATGATTCCGCCGTCGTCACCATTTTTGAAGATGGCCGCAAGGAATTGCACCCGCTGCCAGTTTGATCCCTGGTCCATCGCAAAACTATATCGAAGCTCCCAGGGAGTGCTTGACGATTCGAGCGCTCCCGGGAGCTTGTTCATTTACTGCCCTGGCGTCGGGCTGCGAACTCACTTCTTCACCACTACCCAATCGATCAGAAACGTCTTGTTCTTGTTGTACATGTACGACGAGGACGAGTTCGGCCCGATAGAGACGTCAATCAGCGTGGCATCGAATCCGTCCGGGGCCTTCTTCCAGTAGGGAACAAAGAACGGGTAACCGCCCGTGGGGAACCGGTGGGTCAGCAGCACGATGTAGTCGTCGCCCAGTTTCGCTGTCACCTCGGCACTGAGCTTCACCCGGACGTTGGTGGCGTTATCCTGCACCGCGCCCAGCGTGAACGTCGCTGTGCCGGCAGCGATGATGCGTGGAGTTGCCAGTGAGACGACTTGTGTCTTGAGCGCCGCCACCTGCTGTTGCAACTCCCTCACCTGGTCAGCCAGGCTTGGAGGAGGTTGGCCGGGACTCGACCACAAGAGCGGCACGAGGATCAGCATGATGATGGTTAAGCCAATCATCAATCTCGAATGAGTGCGTAGATACTGCATGGCTTCACTCCAAAGATACGAATAGCCTACCCCCACTGAGCCAACTCGATCGTCACGTCTTCCGGCCCATAGACGAACACCAGCTTGCGGTTGTGGAAGTTCATCACCTCGTTGCGGAGCGTAAACCCCGCTGCTTTCAGCTTAGCCACCTCGGCATCAAGGTCTGCTACCGCGAAGCAGATGTGATTGAACCCCAGCTTGTTCAACTTCTTGATATTCGGGTCAACGATCACTTCGGGATGATGGTACCTCAGCAACTGCACTTCGGTACGCGGCATCACGTTCGGCAGATAGAGCGTCACATGTTCCGCTTCGATGCCCGGCACCCCCATGTAGCCCTCGAACGGCTGACCGGTGATCACCACCGACTTGTCTACGACGAACCCCAGCACGCCAAAGAACCGCTTGGCCGCCTCCACATCCCGCACCGCGATCGTGACGTGATCGAAGTTTTTAACCATGGTTACTGCTCCGATGACTTTCTCCCTCATTTAGTCTGAACGCTTCACCAAGAGTGTCAAGCAAATAACCGAGGAGCGTTCACTTCTTCACTGGCACCGTCAAGCACTCAGCGGTAGACTGCATCATCGATCTACGGAAGCCTATCCATGAAACTCCTCGCACGCCTGGGCCTGTACCTTGGTATCCTTGCCCTCTTCTTCGTCGTCGCCGTCGCCGGGCAAACTGGTGCACTGCAAGACATGAAGTTCAACGAGGTGAAGGAGATCGCGCCCGGTGTCTTCTTCCGCTACTCCTCCATCAGCGCTACCGATCTCACCGTGCCATTTGGCGGCTCGAACCATGCCTGGATCATCTTCAAGGATTACGTCGTGGTGATCGACGCCAACTTTCCCAAGGAAGCGGGCGATGTGATTGCAGCGATCAAGAAAACGACCGATAAGCCGATCAAGTATGTGCTCGATACCCACCATCATGGCGACCATGCTTATGGCAACGCTGTGTGGGCGAAGGAAGGGGCGAAGATCGTCGGCCACACCGCCTGTTCACGGTTGTTGCAGACCAGTGGGCCCAAGCAGTGGGATGACGCGGCCAAGGGGCGCAAGGATGTGGCGGAGAGCAGCCTGAAGCAGGTCGATATCAGCTTCGACGACAAGTACGTTCTCGACGACGGCACCCAGCGGGTCGAGTTCCTGTTCCTCGGTCATGCCCACACCCCCGGCGACGCGGTCGCTTATCTGCCCCAGCACAAGATCGTCTGCACCGGCGATGCCTGTGTCAACGGTGCGTTCAACTTCATGGGCCATTCCGACTCCGCTTCGTGGATCAAGGTCATGGACAAACTGCAAGGCATGGATGTCAACTTGGTCGTCCCCGGTCACGGCGCACTTGCCGACAAGAAACTACTCGATAAACAGAAACGCTACTTCGTTGACATGAGGCAGCAGATCAAGAAAGCCATCGACGACGGCAAGAAGCTCGACGAAATCCCCGCCACCCTCGACATGGCCTGGTACAAGGACTGGACCGGCAAAGCGGCAAAAGATATTCGGGACAACATTCGCCACGTCTACGATGAGTTACAAGGGAAGATCGACCCGACGAAGTTGGGCTATGATCTTCGTTCGCCCGTTCCCTATGGCGTGGGTTATGGGCAAGATTCGCAGGTGACGAGGAGGTAGGGTGCGACGAGCTGTACTCAGCGAGCCGCACCGCATGTTGCATGTAGTGGTGGGGCTCGCTTGGTTTCGCGAGTCATATTCTTACGGGTAGCCTTAGCGCTCGACCCACCCTACGGTACTACGGCCAGGATTCGCAGGTGACGAGAAAATAGTATGAGTTGGAGTTCACGATTTAATCGTGTACTCCAACTCATGGTAGCACAATGTCACATCAATTACTTCGATTATCTTGAAGATTCGTCACGTCCCCCTCACCGCTTCCCCACCATCTTCATCATCCGTTCCGTCGCCGCCCGTACTTCCTGGGTGGGCAACACCAGGCATTCGATGAATGGAGCCTTAGCGATCACCAGACCCACCACGTTGCCTGCCGCATCCACCACCGGCGCTCCACAATGCTCCGGTCTTACGAAAAAGTCGCAGGCAAAGACGCCGGCAAAGCCACTATAGCGGTAACTGTAAGGACGAATGCGTTGGCTGGCTGCTGTCTGTTGCAGTCGCAGATGCACCAAAGCCTTCATCTCCTTGTCGCCTCGCATCCACTTTACTTCGATGGCCTCCCCAGCGACACGGGGATGTCCTCCAATTTCCTTGCCCTCACCGAACGTCCATTTGCGGAAGCTTTCGCTATCGGGAATCGGCAGGCCTGCTATCTCGGTGATGCGATCACCCACCATCAAGGGAAATCCGGGGGGCCGCAGCCAGGGGGTCGTCATCTCGGCGAAGATGATATCAATCATCACACCCCTTTTCCCGTCCTTGGGATCCTTGACCCGAACAGGCAAGATGCCAGGAATCGCCGGCACCTTCTGAGTCGAAACGCAAACCGCCCCCACCGGTGGAGAAAATGCCCCAGGAGTAACCGCGGCAAGCAGCCTGCCCTCGGTCGGCGCCTTCTCCTCAGCCCAGCGCACCTCAGGTAGTTTGTCCCCCAGTTCGAGGGAGACCAATTGAAGCAAGGCAAGATCAGTAGCTGTGTCACGGGCAGCTACACGAGCCTGGGCCACGGTTCCATCGGAAAGGATAAGCGTGATCGGGCTTCGTAGCTCGCTCGCTTTGGTGAGAAACAGGCCACGGCCAATGTGGGTAGCGATACCCACCCAACGATCATCGATCTGCACTTCAGCCACAGCAGGCTGGATAACACCGATTGCTTTTTGCAGAACCGTTGCAACATGGGGAAGGGGAGTGCGCCGTTTCGAAGTGACAGCGGGCAGGGGCACCTCTTTGGCGAACACCCCCCATTCACGCAGCACCGCATCTATGGCGACATAACAAGTATCGCTGCCATCAAGCTCGCCATTGGAGCAAATGCCGACCAGTCCTCCAGTCATGTCGAACAGCGGGCCGCCCGAATCGCCCCCTTTGCTGTAGACGGTAGTCTTGAGCTCGTCCGCTTTCGGCCACAGTCGCTGTTCCTTTCGGTAGCCGAGCCGAACGTAAAGGATGAGTGGTTTAGCCGAACTTCCGAAGAGGGAGGTGTTCCCGAAGCCCAAAGCCAGCAGCGGGTCATCCAGCGATAGGTTCTTGGAACCACCGAGGGCCACAGCAGGCCAACTCTCCTTGCCTGCTGTCTGGATCAGGGCCACGTCAAGAGTCTTATGCTTGGCTATCACCTTGGCCGCGACGGGTTTCCTGCCGGTGAATCGCACTTCGACCTCATCGCCCACCTCGCGCTTGAGGTGGCCACAAGTGATGATCAGCCCGGTCGAACTTACGCAGGTACCGGTGATATGACGTTCGGGCTCGCCATACCAGATGCTGACGACCGCCGGTGAATTTTCTCTGAGGACGGTGTCGATGTGCTTCTGCAGCGAAGTGAGCGGCTCCTCAGCCCAGTTGAGTTGATAGCAACAGAAGACGAGAACAATGGAGAGATGCCTGAACAGAGATGGCACGTAGGTCTCCTCAGTTGGACAGAGTCTGGTTTGCTGTATCCAACCTCACCCCTGAATCAATGTTCCGATCTACTTTCAGCTTTGATCGCATGTGAGAAAATGTTAAGCAATAGACAGCCATGCTCACAGCCCGAAGTAGCAGACTCAATGGTGGGGCTCGCTGGGGTTTGCGAGGTGTAATATTACGGGTGACTTCAGCCCTCGGCCCACCTTTTGGATCACTCCCACAATTCCCAACAAATTCATGGAAGAACTCCCCATCGGTGGCAGGTGACGAGGAGATAGAAACGTGAACGTGGCACTGCTCTGGCGGTACTCCGCCAGAGCAGTGTGAACCATGCGAGGGTTTATGTACGTTACCCACTGCTCTCGGAGTACTGTCGAGAACAGTGCCACGCTCCCCAACGAAGCTGGGGTATGATCTTCGTTCACCCGTTCCCTATGGCGTGGGGTATGGGCAGGATTCGCAGGTGACGAGGAAGTAGCAGCATCTATAAGAGTTCTATTCACGATGTTTGATACCATTCCCAGATGGCTTGCCCAATGCTGGATGGCTGCGGGATTCATTGTCATCGGCATCAGTTTGTACGGAATCGCTACAGGTCGATTCTTGATAGTTCCCAACCTAAACGGAGCAAAAGGGAGGGTAGCCAGTGCACTGGGGCTGGCTTCTGGCGTTGCAGCACTGATTTACGGAATCGAATCTCTCTAGTTCCAGCATCACGAACTTGGCCCCCTCTGCAAGGCTCGCTTGGTTGGTGCGGCATATTCTTACCGTCAGGTTTATCGGTCGTCCCAACCTACGGTATCGCTTCATATTTCGGAATCGAAGAGCCGCCTGTCATTTGACTGAAATTATGAAGCGCGAACCCCAAGGATTCAACCGTGTCAGCTTGCCCCAGTCCGATCGGGCAAATGCGGAGATGGTTCTTGGGCACTACGCTGAATTTGGCAGTCTGGTCAAGCACATCAAAGGGGACCCATCCCGTTCCCACGAGATAGACTTCATTCCAGTTGTGGCTGATAAAAGTGCCGGCTGGATGCTCCCGGATAGGCGCGGCAGACTTGCAAACGCCCCATGCCATTCGTGTGGGAAGCCCACAATTGCGGCACAAGGCTGTGGACAGGTTGGAAAATCCATTGCACTCGGTGTACCCGCGGTCGAGCAGTTCATCGAGTTGCTTGTATTTCCAGGTCGCGGGGTCATATTTATACTGGATGTTGGTTGTCAGCCATTTGGAAATGTTCTGTATCGTGGTGGCGGGCGTGTCGGATTTCAACTGAGCGGCCAACTTGACTAACTTCGGACTCTTCGACTGCTTGTTCAGATCTTCCATCAGATAGGGAGCAATATTACCGGGAAGATTGCCTTTGTCAGGCGTCGATCTCTGTCGAACGAAAGTGTAATCCTTCAAGGTCACCACGGCACGAATCGTGAATTCATTATTGCTGGGCGTCACGGAAACGATGCGACAGTCGGCTGTTCGAGTAACGTCCTGGAAAGTAGTGCCCTTGCTTTCAAAGGTCAGGGTCTGGTAGGGCTGATCAGTCGGGATGCACAACAAGATGCGCCCTGTGGATCCTTCAGTGCCTTGGCTACGTCAAACGTCCAGGTCAACGCAAACTTCTCTGATCCTTGCCCGCAAACATGCATGTTCAACAGGAGGAGCAATAAAATACTCATGCGATACATTTCAATACTCCTTGATCAATTAGTACACTTGTTATGGCGAACGGCTACTCTCCCAATCTTTCATGGCGAGTTTTATTCTCCTCTTGGATGATGGAAAAGTCAATCAAGATGACGAGGCATTGAGCCATCGCATCTGAATCGTCGGACTATGGCACCCAAAATCCGCCCCTCCCCACAATTCCCAACAAATTCATGGAAGAACTTCCCTTCGGTGGCCAAGATACTCTTGTAGGCACCGAAGAGAAGGTTCATGGCTTCCGTTGTCCATTCCGTCTTAAGATCGCTGAAGCGGCACGGTTCTGGGGAACCGACGGATGGGCAGCTACTTACCAGCTTTATTGAAGAGCAAGCGGAGGCCGCGTTTACCGAGATCATTCACCGTCACGGGGCGATGGTCTTTGGCTCCGCCCGTCGATTGCTCAGCTCCGCCACCGATGCGGAAGATGTTTATCAGGCTGCCTTTCTGCTTCTGGCCCGGAAGGCGCGAACACTGCGAAAGGAACGCTCGCTGGCGGGTTGGCTCTACGGCGTCACCCGGCGGTTGTGTTCCGACTTCCGCAAACAGCAGCGCCGCCGACAGCGACGGGAACAAACTGTTTCAGTTCTGAGGCAGGAAACCGAGTCGGCGCCATCAGATGATCCGCTCATTCAAAAACAGGAAGTGTTGCAGCTACTGCACGTCGAGATGGCCAGGCTGTCGCACGACCTGCGTGAACCGCTGGTGCTTCAGTGCCTCGAAGGGTTGAGCCATCAGCAGATCGCTGATCGACTCGGTGTGCCGATGGGAACCATCGCCAGCCGGCTCAACCGGGCGAAGCTGCTGCTGAAGAACCGCATGATGAAACGGGGCGTGGCATCAGCCATGGTGCTTGCTCTCTTTGGCGGCATCGCGCAGGCGAAACTCTACCCTCCCATGCTTTCCCTGGCCGTGGCCCGTGCTGCTCTGACTCAATCGGCCCCACTATCTTCGTTGATGTCTTCAGGCGCCTTGGCGCTCTTTCAAGGAGAACTGCGTATGGTCTGGTTCAAGCAACTCCAACTGGCCGCCGCGGCGGTGCTGGTCGGTGGAGTCTCTCTGGTATCTGTTGCCGGCCTTCCCGCCGCGACAGTGGTTGATCCCACCTCTCCCGTGGCTGCCATCACGACGACGGCTACCAGCACGCCGACCGCTGAGGATCAGCTCGCCAAGCTACAGGGCACCTGGTACTGCGTGAGTTTTGTCCCTGGGGGCAAGGAGCAAATGCCTCCTCAGGAACTGGAAGCCATGAAGACGCTTCAACTGGTGATTCAAGGCGAGAGCCTTACCCTCAAGAGAGCGGGCAATGGGGAAAGAACCTCGACGATCAAGCTCGATGCCATCAGTTCTCCCAAGCGATTGGAGCTGGTGAATGAAAAGGGTACGATCATGCGTGCTCTCTATATGGTCGATAGCGATGTCCTCGTCATGACCTTCCCGTTCGACTCCAAGCAACCATTCCCCTCCACTCTGGCAGTGACCAAAGATCTTCGTGGGGCCATGATGGTGCTACAGAAGATACCGGTCGAAACCGGTCGGCAGAATGCCGGCGCACCGCCTGCTCAAGCGGAAGCACTCAAGACGACAACCCAGGGTAACATGAGACAGCTCGCGCTCGCCTTCCATCTGTATGCCGATAAGCACGGGAAATTTCCCCGCGACTTTACCGATGCCGACGGCAAGCCTCTGCTGAGCTGGCGAGTCGCCCTGCTTCCTTTCCTGGAGCAGAACAATCTTTACAACCAGTTCCATCTCAATGAACCCTGGGACAGCGAGCACAACAAGAAACTGACGGCTGCCATGCCCAAAATCTTCGCCCTGGATGATGCGAATCAGAGAAGCGCCACCACCCCATTCCAGGGTTTTAGCGGCAAGGGCACGATCTTTGAGCCAAACGTCGATCTCCATTTCAAGGATGTGGTGGATGGCACCAGCAATACCATCATGTTCGTTGAAGCAAGTAGCGCTGTCCCCTGGAGCAAACCTGAAGACATCACCTTCAACGCCAACAAAACGCTCCCCCAGTTGGGTGGACACTTTGGCAAAGAGTTCCAGGCAGTGATGCTCGATGGCTCCTGGCGCACTGTGCCACAGAACATCAAAGACGCGACGTTGAAAGCATTGATTACCCGCGCGGGCGGCGAAATCCCGGCACTGGACGAAGCCAAGCCGGGGCCGGGTATAGGCGGCCCGCCTCCTGGCCGGTAGCAACGTGTGAGTGGAAAAAGAGTTGCTCTGATGACCTCTGTCACAGCATGGTCTACTCACCATGCTGTGATTGTTAGTGGGTCAATTTACTCCTCCCCTTACCAAGGGGAGGTTGGGTGGGGTTGAATATCATTGAGGAGATACCCCCTCCAACTCCCCCTTGGAAAGGGGGAGAGAATGAAATGATCTACTATCCATTGCTTTTGTCAGTTGTGTCAACCTACCCCTGTGGTACTATCCGCAATAGATTCATCCACCCTACTGGATGACTCCTGACCATTCTCTCTCTCGAATCGCCGCCATGCCGGAACCAGGAACCAGGCGCTTCAAACGGGTCAAACGCCGGTCGATCGAACCCGATGACGACACCTCCTCGTCGTGGTCGTTTGGCCAGTGGCTGATCCTGCTCATGGCTGTCGTCGCCGTGTTGTGCGTGGCCATGGGCATCATCCTGCATGGGTTCCCGGGTTGGGCCATGCTGGCCATCGTCAGTTGCCTCGTTTCAGGCATCGGCTTTGTCGCCATCGGCATCGTTGCTGAGTTCGCCTGGATCGAATGGATCATCGGCTTTGCCGACGGCATCATCAGCGGCATCTCCGGCTGGTTCTGGACGCAGCACCTCGGCACCTGGTCCGAAAACATCGGCGAGCGCGGCGCGTCAGTGCTCTGGCTGCTTGTCGGCATTCCCACCTACATCGCCGGCTGCCTGATGGCCCTCCGCATCATTCCGGTGTGGTGAAGCATTTGTGCCACTGTGTGATGTACTCATCACACAGCGCTTCCATCGATTGCACGGCATCCACTGCGTGCCAGCGAGGCGACTGTTTGGTGAAGGGCATCAAGTTTTCCGGCGCTGGCACACAGTGGCACTGGATTACTATGGAAGTAGACAAAAACGGATCAGTGGGTGTTCACCACCTCGCCCGGCGGCACTATATCAATGGCGACTTGTTCAAACGAAGTTGACCATGACGAAAGACATGCCCGCTCCCACAAACATTCCCACGCAGCCCGTTTCCCGCTGGTGGGCGCTGGCTGCCATCGAATGCGGCCACTTCGTCGTCTACATGGATGCCTTCATCGTCACGCTGGCTCTGCCCGCCATGGCACGACAGTTCGGCGTCGGCATCCACGAAATCAAGTGGGTCGTCATTGCCTATCTCGCTTCGCTGACCGTGACCCTGCTGCTTGCCGGCCGCCTCGCTGATCGCTGGGGCCGAAAGCGGATCACCATCATCGGCGTGGTGGTGATGACCATCGGAGCAGCATTATGTGCCCTGGCTCCCACGTTGTCCGCTCTCATTGGCTTCCGTATCGTGCAGGGGCTCGGCGGTTCGCTGGTGCTAGCCAACGTGATGGCAGAGATCACTGCCGTCTTTCCGCGCGAGGAACGGCGGCGGGCGATGGCCATCAATGCTTCCGTCCTGGCCATGGGGCAGATCACCGGCCTGGTGCTGGGAGGCTTTCTGATCGGCTCCGTCGGCTGGCGGTTCATCTTTGTCTTGATCGCCGTCATCGGAGCGATTGGCGCTATTCTCGATATGGTCATGCTGCGTAACCATGTCGATGCTTCCGGAAAGACTCTTGACTGGAAAGGGGCAGGGCTCTCGATTCTGGTGGTCGGCGTCCCCTTTTTCCTCATCGAAAGGTTATCGCACCACTTGCTCGATCCGTTCGGGTTGGCAGTGCTTGTGGCCGGGCTGGTGCTGCTTGGCCTGTTCATAGCGGTGGAGCGTAAAGTCTCCTGGCCGCTCCTCGATCTGAACGTATTCCAGTCGAAAGCCTATACCTTTGGGGCGGCAGCCTCGTCGTTCTATTTCATCGTCGCCACGTTCGGCTATCTGCTGATGCCGCTCTATGCTCAGGTCGTGCTGCGCCTGTCGCCCCTGTCAGCGGGGCTGATCATCGTCCCCATGTCGCTGGCGTTGACGATCACGAGTCAACTCGTCGGGAAGTGGAGCAATCGGCTCAGTGCCCGGCTCGTCAGCACGCTGGGGATACTGTGTGTTACCGGTGCGGTGTTCGGGATGTCGCTGCTCGATCAGCACTCTTCCTACGCCCTGGTCATGGGATTGCTGGCGCTGGCCGGGGTGGGAGGAGGATTGTTCCATCCACCGAACAATGTCGCGGTGCTGAGCGGCGTGCCGGCCAAGGACTTGGGAGCAGCTAACGGCTTCTTCACGACCGCCCGCAGCTTCGGCCAGGCCATCGGGGCAGCCCTGGCGGCGACGCTGCTGGATCAGGGATTGCGCAGCTGGGGCCATCCAACTTTTGTCCGAAAGCCCTGAAGTGGCGGTCAGCAGTTCCGCTTTGGACGCCTACATAGAAGCCCAGCGTTTCGCCTTCCAGATTGGTGCAGCCTTGGGGCTGGTGGGAGCGATCATCTCAGCGCTGCGCGGCAACGACGTTGGTCCGGCAAAGATCACAAGATAACTGTGGCAGGGGTCAGATGTACTCATCTGACCCCTGCATGATGTCAGAGATATCGCGCGTTCCGCAGGGGGCATCGGGGTACCGATGACCCTGCCACGATTCTTGAACTGATCACAATCACTTAACCCACGGCGTCATGACCCGAACGTGGCGGCCATCGGGATCGAGGAGCGTGACAAAGGTCGTGTGCTCGAACGGCAGCGGTGGGTGCAGCGGCTTGACGTTGGCAGTGGCAATTCGGGCCAGGAAGGCGTTGAGGTCGGCGACGTTGAAACATAGCTGGAGGAAGTCGTAGCCGCCATCCGGTGCGGGAGCGGACAGATCGCCGGCGGGTTGGATGGTGAAATAGCTGCTGCCCAGTCGGCAGGCAAAGTGCTTGTGTCGGCCGTCGTGCTGCTCGCCGACGAGAGCCACGCCCAGCACGTCACGATAAAACGCCGCCGTCGTTTCGGTGTCTTTCGACAACAGAAGCACGACAGCCAGACCATCGACACGACTCGAATCCATCGAAGTTCCTCGCATGCAACTCAAGCCCAGCGTACTGGAGCTTGGGGTTCATGACCAACTTATTTCCGTGCGACTGTTAGACTATGGCACTTGAAACGAAGCTGATCTTTTTCAACAATTCCTTCGCTTTCCTCAATCAGACCGTACCTCTTGCGGGAATAGAATGGTGTGAACGAACTTTCGTGACAGACATGCAGCATGATGCGATTAATGCCATCCACCATCCCCGACGTCCGTAGCGACGGCGAACTGCTGAAGCGGTTCCTCGAGGCACGATGCTATTCCGCTGCCTCGGAGCTCGTTAAACGACATGGGCCGATGGTCTGGGGCGTCTGTCGGCGAAGAGTGGGCCAGACTTCGGACGCTGAAGATGCGTTCCAGGCTGTCTGGCTCGTCTTTGCCCGCCGGGCCGGCTCGGTGCATCCACCCGAAGCTCTCGGACGATGGCTCTACGGGGTAGCAGTCAACGTGGCGAAGAAGGCGAGGGCTGTTGCCTTGAAACGTCATCGCAGGGAACTGGCGATCACCAGTGATCCAATCAAGCTGGAGAAAGAGGAGCACTCTGAACTTTCAGCTCTCATCGACGAGGAAGTGTCCAGGCTTCCTGAGAAGTACCGAACGGTCTTTATCCTGTGTGAATTGTCCGACAAGAGCAGACGGGAAGCGGGAGCGGCACTGGGCTGGCCGGAAGGCACCATTGCCACTCGTCTGGCGAAAGCGCGCAGCATCCTCGCCTCCAGGTTGACCAGGCGAGGAGTGAGCTTGCCCGCAGGGGTATTCACCACTCTCACCCTGGCAGAGACCTTGTCAGCCGGCGTGCCACGTCTACTCGCCGATCAGGCCGTCTCAGTCATTCGATCTTCAATGGAAGCTCACGCTATTGCGCCAGCCATTCACTCTCTCGGAGAAGCCTCCATGCATGCGATGAGAATGCAGCCTGTGTTGCGAACGACAGCCATCATGGCACTGGTTCTGTCTACCGGCTTGGGTGTTCTGGCAGCAGCGACCTGGCATAAGCCGCTTTCTCTGCCCACAGACAAACCACCCAAAGTGGAACCGATGGCCGCCGCCTTCCTCTTCGGCGAATCGATTCCGAAGAAGCGAGAAGCCAATGAGATGCCTACTACCGGCATTCACGCCGAGCGTATCGAATGGTGGGTGGGCAACCAGGATGGGGGAAACCTCCGCAAGCTCGATGATCCCAAAACCGGACGGATCAAGGCCATCCCCGTGGATCGCACAGTGATCCTAAAGCGAGACGCGAATTCCCTGACGCTCCTTGGCCCCGATGGCGGCGATCTGACGTTCTCGCTGAAGGATGGCCCGCTCGCCGAAGCGGCAATCCATGACAGTGGCCAGCGAACCACTTTCTCTTTCGGCCCGGACAGGCAGTCAGTCTGGTTCGCCAATAAAGCCGGCGAGCTTTGCCGTATCGATCTGGAGACGAAGAAGCTGACCAAGTTCAATATCACCAACGTCAATCAGGCTGACAGTGTTCAGTTCTCCGCCGATGGTTCACGGATCACCTACTCCAAATACCGCCGCCCCGATGACCGCAAGCCGGGCATTTTCAGCATCTACGTCGCCAGTATCGATGGAAAAGCGGAAGAGATGATCACCGAAGCAACCAACATCGCAGGCTTTGGCTTCCTGCCCGATGGCCGGATCGGCGTGGTCTACCCCCACTATGTTCATGCATTCGATCTGAAGACAAAGAAGGGAGACAAGATCAGCGGCAAATGGGAATCACCCTACGGCATCCGTAACTTTGGTGGTTTCAGCCCCGATGGCACCACCTTCCACTACGACACTGGCGGCCCCTATATGCTGAAGCTCTATCTCTACAACATCAAGACTGAGAAGCTGACAACTATCCGTGAAGAGCTACTCGAATCCTTCCAGGAAATGATCTGGGTGCGGGTGCCTCTACCTTAGAGCTTCTATCAGAATGAGCGTAGCATTCTTCCTTCCGGGGAGAGGTGTTGGGGGTGAGGGGTATTCGTCCAATTCCGCTGCGGATTCAGGTCATTCGCCGAAGCAGATCAAATCCCGTTTCGTATCGGCACACGTCTGAAGCCAACGGCGGAGGTCTTCCAGGAACGAGCGAGTCTCTTCCTCCAGCGTATCGAGCCTGGCGTCTTGCATCGCCGCCACCGCACGTTCCACCTCAGCCAGCGTGAGATATCCAATACTCGGGTTGTCGCTGTATGTGGGTACCTGCTTGAAGGGAGCGCCTCGATCCACCAATTGCTTGGAGACCGAGAGCGTCTTGACCGGGATGGACACAGTCTTCAGCGCCTTATCGAGACTCTTCGCCCACGTGGAACCACGCAAGTCGTGCCACCGATCATGAGGCAACTCTTCGCCGAGGTGCAGGCACAGGCATTGCAGCGCATAGCCATACATGAACTTGAACGCCACCCGCCGGGCAGGCTTCTTGCCCGAAATCAGGTGCCGGGTCACATCGGCTGCGGAGGCATAGTCTGCGGGCGAATCGTTCGCGGGGCCAGTCGTATCGTCATCGGAATCGCTCAACAAATCATGCAGCGCCTTCTGATGCTGTTCAGAAAGACCCCCTTTTTGCCCCAGACCGCTCAAGGCCTTAGCTGGAGCGACGCCGCTCTGCAAATCCTGCTTCGCTTTCCCCAGCAGTTGACTGAGGGCCATCAGGCTCGCCTGACGACTCGCCTCGTCGTCTTCCTCGTCACCTTCTGTGTCGTCATCCTCTTCCAGCTCGCTCGCCAGTTCGTCGACCTCCTCGAACTTCTCTCGAAACTTTTTCAACAACACATCGAGGAGCGCCTCGTCCCCGGAACCAAGCACCTTGGATAGCTTGCCAAAGTCAATCGCTATTGGGGTCAGAGAAGAACTCATAGTTGATCCTCATTATTGACAACTTAGCGTGGCAGGGGTCAGATGGACTCATCTGCCCCCTGCGGCGGAAACGAGATACTGTACCCAGCAAGCAAGGGTGGGCCGTGGAGTATCATTGACATCCACTAAGACAGATTACCGCTCAACCGGCGGATTGGCCTCCAGCACCGTGCCATCCTCCTTAAAAGTCGCCGAGTAGCTCTTGACCGCGTTCACATTGATCTTTACCCGGTAGATCCTATCCTTCCCTCGAGCGACTTCGGTCTGCCAGATCTGCTCCTGCCCTTTGACTCGCTTCGGGTTCCATGTCTGATAAGCAGCCACCACCGCCCGAGGCAACCGCTGCGGGTTGAACAGGCGAAGCGGCTCCTCCAATACCTTCCCCTGAGCATCTACCTCCATCTCATCAAGGATCGGCGTGACGACGCTCTCCCCATTGACCAGCCTCACCGAGGTAGACCACACATCAGCGGGGTTGAATACCGTCCCCCGGTACACTGCCGTCTCTTTCCCCCGGTCGTGGATCACCATCCGAACGCAGCGGTGCTGTGGGAATGTCTCCTCGAACACCTGACGGACAGTAGCCGGCACACTGGAATAGACCGGGTCTCGCTTGGATACATCATACCCAGGCTTGTCGTCAACTCCGGCAACCGCAGCCGTCACCCCGCAACCGGCAAACGTAACTAGAGCGTTTCGTCGTGTGATTGACATGGCGTTGCCTCGCAAGCTACATTCATCAGTTGCTGTAACAGCAATATATCAGACGGTGAAGAGGGGGCGTGGCACCGTTCTCGGTACTCCGAGAGCAGTGGGATGGTGCAAAACCTTCGCGTAGTTCACACTGCTCTGAGTACAGAGCAGTGCCACTATGCAAGTGATGCTTAAATCAGTGCCACCCTGCCGAGGTACTTGCGTCGGGTTTCAGATAGTCGTCTCGCGGCACGCACTGGAGAGGTGTAATCGCCGGTGGCAGTGCGTGAGCTAAACTAACTCAGTAGCCATCTATCTCTTAGCCAAACATTCGCAAAAAGTATTGCGGCGACGTCTGTTTTTTGTGTCTTTGAAAACAATCTCTTTAGCTCGGCATAAGGAGACGCAGAGCCTTCGGGTACATAGGCAGCTACTGCAAATGTGGGAATCGGCGGGGGAACTCGGCCTTCTAGAAGTAGAATTTTGTAAGAGAACCACTGAACATCATGTGGGACCCCAGAATTTGCCAGCGCCTCACTTACTTTTTTTGCGATTTCATTTACAAATTTTCCTAGCACCGGAGTCGCTCGCGCCGCAACAATCCCAGAAACCGGATTAGTTTGAATGTCTCGCAACATATCTCGAATAGCGATGGCTGCAGGCATATCAAGATTTTTGAGTTTAGTAAAATTTGCTAGGAAACTATCCGTCAATCTTAAAGTTGCCATGATCGCTTTTCCCATCTAGACTTTTGTCAGGGCAGACGACAGCCCTAATCCATTGGAAACAATTGATTCCAAATGGAAGACCAGAGGGTAGCATGCGGTTATTTCGCCTGCAAACATAAAATTGTAAAATGACAATATTGATTTACATCAAGTACACCGTCCAGAAGACGGGTACTCAATAGTTACTAGGACGACTTATTGCATAAGTCTGAAAGCTATTGAATGGAGAGATAACGCTCAGAAATTGAATAGTTCATCTTTTTCGACATCAATGGATTTGCCCAAGCCATTGCGTAGCTCTTGAACCGACCTTAAAGCAGCCTCCTTAAATCCTTCGTCCGAAAGCGCACTGATGAAGCAATCTAGAGTGGCACTCGTAAACAACAGAACCTCTCGACCAGTGTTTGCGGAAAGCACCTCAACAAAACCCTGTTTTTCAAGGCTTTGCTCAATTCCGAGAGGAATGTCTAACACTGAAGGTTCCATGGGCATCTCCTTAGTTAAATTGTCTATAATGATAACGTCCGAACTTCACGGATACGAAAAATAATGATCGATAATTCCTCGAAAAACGACAAATTTAGGATGTCACTCCAGTCTTTTTTCCAAAGCTCTTTGCCCCAGCTTACCTCGATTGCGAAGAAAATAGCCTATAGCTACAAAATTTCAATAGATGACCCATCCGAATTGGTTAACGAGGCATACTTGCGGCTATCACACGTTCACAACACATCGAACTACCAAGAGGCGATAAGGTCTGGCCAGATGATGGGTGTTGCCTTTGTCACCATGAAAAGGATTGCCCTCGACAAACTGAGGCAAAATCGCCGAAACGATCAGCGATTCAGAGCTTTTCCCAAGAACCTCAGCTCCAAACTCGAACCACTTGAATCCCAGTATGAGTCCATACTTGCGGACGTCAAGTCTCGACTCACTTCAAAACAAAGTGAAGTCCTTGATTTGCTGTTTGAAAAAACACCTGTTCATGAAATTGCTCGAATCGTGGGCAAGGGTGTACGATCCGTGCAGATAACGATTAAGGAGATTAGGGACCACTTGATCATTGCATCTAGAGAGCACCATGAATTCGATAACGAGTAAGTAAGCATCTGCCATCGTATGGCGGGGCGAGCTAAGCCCGGGAGTGCGTGAGAGCTTTGCCATTTTGCTGCTCTCACACCCTACTACGATCCTTGTTCGCCAGAGTGTACGAGTCCGTTCGCGCCGATTTGGATTGACTACTTCGTGAGCCGGCAGAGGTGATGCTGGGACCGTCTTCAGCACTGATTGATCTTACAGCGAGAAGATGTGGCAGGGGCAGTTGAGTACAACTGCCCCTGCCACGGTTTTCGTTAGCCGCTATTAATGATCTGAGATGCGATCAAAACGCTAGTCTAGACGTGCGATGCCAAAATCTACGAAGAGAGCATCGACGTATTCCCCGCCGGACTGGTCGCTGTGGCGCTGATGTATCTCGCCAGCGGATCAGTCAGCTCAAGGTTCGTAATGTTAAACTCTCCGAATCCCTTCGAGTTCGTTGTCACCGTGATGAACCCCAGGTTGGTGCCACCGTTCCCCTTCTTGCTCGAAGTGCCGGCATAGATTTCGATCTGGTACGTCGTGTTGCGTGCGCCCCAGAACGTGCCGCCCACGTTGAGCAGTCCCAGGTTGTTCACCCCGGCATACGTCAGCTTCGGAGCAGCCTGGTTCAGGTTGGCACAGATCAATTCGATGCCGAGCCGGGCATTGTTATGGATCGTGTTGCCCAGGATGCTGTCGTACAACCCGCCGAGCACGTAAACGCCGTCCCGCTTGTTGTAAGCGATGACATTCCGCAGCTCCCGCGCAGGATCAGCCGTCGCACCGAACGGCAGCCCGATCTGCACATTCCGGGCATACTCCAGGTAGATGCCATTCAGGCCATTGCCCGCCGGCCCCGACTGATCGATGTTAGTCCCGATCAGACTGTTGAGGATTTTGATGTTCCTCGTCCTGCTGCCGACCGCCACACCGTTCCCGAGATTGCCGGAGATGAGATTCGCCGCTTCCAAGAGGGGGAACGTGCCCTCAGGGAACTCCGAACCACCGGCAACAGAGGGCTCGAACCCGCCGATCGAGACGTTGGCAGCGTAGCCGCCGATCTGAATGCCGTTCTTCCGGTTGGGTTCCGGGGTCGCCCCGTTGGTCTCCATGCCAATGACCGATTGGCTCACCTGTACACCGCCAGCATTACCCGCAATCTCGAGCCCGTTCCCGATGTTGCCCGACAACTGGCAGGTAACAATGAGGGTGCTGAAGTTCGAGGTGCCAAAGTACTTACCGCCACCATCGGAAGTAACGAGTATGCCATCGCCCTGGTTGGGCACGGTTGCCGAGGGATCAAATGCCGCGATACCTCCGAAGGTATTCATCAAAAGCGTGCGGGATGCATGGTCGCGCACTTCGACGCCGTTCTTCCCATTAGCGGAAGCGACGTTACCGAGCGGGATGTTGAGCCCGAACCGGGTCCGATCCGAGTTGCCGCTGATCAGCACGCCATCGAGCTTGTTGCCGACCGGGGTAGCGTTATCCGCCCCCAAGCCGAAGAAGTTGGCATAGATGATGGTGCGATCCGAATTATGTACCTGGAGCCCATTGGCCCAGTTGCCGCTGATGACGTTGTAGAAGACGAACGGGTTGTCGCCGTCCAGTGGCACGGTGCCCAGCAACTGGTTGTCATCGGAATTGATGATCGTGACACCGTTGCCATGGTTGCCTCGCGCCTTCAGACCCGTCGCATCGGTGCCGATGAAGTTGCCTTCCAGAAGGTTGCTGTCGGCACCGTTCTGTAGCCGCACACCGTCCCCGCCATTGCCCGAAATGACATTGCCCAGGGGCGGACGGACGTAGGCCTTGGTGGCCTCGGAGGGCGGATTGGTGGTAGTAACGTGCCCCGTCGGATTGTTGCGGACGCACTCACCGTTGATCACCGTGTAGCCAACGGTATCGCCGCCGATCAGGTTGTTGTCGGAAGTCACCAGAATGCCGTTGCCCGGGAAGTTGGCAATACCCAGTCCCTGAACCGTGGCGTTGCCTCCTTGCAGGACGAACCCGTTGCCGCTTCCCAGCTTGCTGCCGTCCAGATATAAGATCTGTCCCGTCTGCAGGTCCATCTGGCAGTCTTCATCGAAATAGTAATAGCCATCCGCCGTGGTGCCATCAATGACGACCGGCACCTTGATCGCCGGCAGCGGAATCTTCCCGGCGGCTCCTCCACCGACGAAGATGGTATGCTGGTTTGATGTCAGAGTAATATCCGAGAACTGGATTGTATCCGTGGTGCCATCATTATTGGCGTTCGCCTGGTTGATCACATAACGCAGATCGCCCACCGTGCCCGACCCGGCATTGTTATCCGCGAAGCTGTTCACCGTATAAGTCGTCGGCACCGTGCGATCTTCGAGCGCCTCCAGCCCCGGCCGATAACTCTTCCTGTTCAACGTCGGCTTCTGCTGCCGTTGTCCCGCTCTGTGAAACGCTTGCTTTACCCGCTGCGATACCTTGAGAAAGCTCACCAGATTCATCACGCAGACCTCATGGAAGAAGGAACAAGATGGAATGACACACCAACGACACTATCAGCCAGTGTTCAGACTACGAGGAGCATAGCATACGGTGAAGTACTTGGGTAGGGTGGGTCAAGCGGTACTCCGTGCCGACCCACCATAGCGAAGTCACGGTGACAAGCGATCACTTATCGGAATATCAGCAAACGATTACTCTCATGCACGACCGATTCGGTACCATCACCGGTGCAATACATATCCAACGAGCCAGCAAATGCCCATGAGGATCAGAATCGCGATCAAAACCAGAGACTGAAGGTTGGTGTGCACCGAAAAAAACGAGGCCACATACGTCGGTTGAAGCGTGTGCAGGGAGCGCTGTTTCGAGAGCCAGACCCGGAGGATTTGGATGAAGCCGATAGTCGCTGCGACAAATACGCTGTAGGGCCAGTATGAGACGAATTGCGAGAGGGGCACTTCTTCGATCTGGGGTCCGCTCGAAATGAATCTGATTCCCGTAGCGACGAACGCACCTCCTAATATGCCAATGAGGAACAGGTATACCAGACTCACAAACAGATAACGCAACTTCCCAGCGTCTTCTCGATTAAACCATGGTTGCATTTCACTCCACTCACGCCGATCCGTGGTGAAGTCCTTCCTGCAGTTGCTGCATTGGTAGACGGTGGGACCGATCCCGCTCGACATCCCAAAAAGAAGGTTGATTCCGCAGAATGCCCGGCAATGCGGGCAGAGTTCTTTGACAAAAACAAGCATTCTGGACTCCCTCTTCCGTTGCCGAATGTACCCGGTTCAGTGCCACCCAGCCACAATATTGAGTTCCTTAAGTCATCAGTCTCTTCGGAGGCGACAGCTAAAGATCCTTCTGGTCTTTCGAGCCATCTACACACCCCTTCAGTGCCCACCGCATGCCATCAATCGATGGCCGTACCCACGAGTGCTGAAAGACCAACTTGCGGATCAAATAGGATTGAGGAGCGAGGGCCAGAACCTTCATTGCATCGTATCCGACTGCCATAACCCCATAACGTAGGTGTTCGTTTCACCACTGCACACCTGGTACCGTGCGTACAGGTAATGCTCGGCTGTCGCCAGTTCTCGGTTGTCATCGTTCGGGTCCTCTTGGCCACGCTTCTGATACAGATGTGCGAAGGCTTTGTTGAGTTGATCTTTGCGGCCCTTTTGGTCAGCTCCCCACCGCAACGCCTCGTCGATGTACGCTTGCACCTTGTTGTCGTCGAAAGAGAAGAATCCCATTGATCGCTCCCTGCCTGCCGCCGAATAACGCTTCGTTAGTCTGGGACGGCATCGCCGGCCTATTGGATTGTACCTAATTCTCCTCCTCCCCTCCCGGGGAGAAGAGTGACTATCCTGGGTTAAGGCGGTGAGTGCCTTCCCCGGTTAAGGTCATTTACGAAAGTGACCCTCTAGGCAACTAATGCCCGTCGGTGCTGCAACCTGTGACAAGTTTCTTCGAATTAATTGTCGGACGCATCCGTGACAAGCCGCCGTCACTACTCCCCACTGCCTTCCAGGTGTATTGGCCGGGGAGAGGGGCCGGGGGTGAGGACTTGAAAAACAATCACTTGTCGTCAAGCTCCCGCTGGGTTACGCCAGTTTAGCAATCATAGCGAGGTGCACGCTCGACCCACCCAACGGAACTGTCCGCTGGTACACTCGGAGTTCTTCGAGACTGAGTTAGTCTTTCTCAAGTTCGACCAGATCATTGCCAATCTCCGCATCCGAGGAAAAAGAGTCTGGACGTTCGCCCTTGTTTGACAGGCATAGGGTCAACTTGTTTCCCTTAACCAGCAATAGTCCTTTGGTTCTTGTGGGAGTCTTCTTGTCCACTAAGTCGATTTCATATTTATTGTTTTCATTCGCCGGCTTGAGGGTGTAATGATACTCGGCATGGGTATTCAGGTATACTGCCACGAGGCTTCGCTGCGTAAAGTAATACTTTGTCTTGGATTTGATCTCATCAGCGCATTCAGTTCCCGCCCGCTGATACGTAACAATACGCCAATCTCCGATAAGTAGACTTGCCGGCTGTTCGTGAGATGAAGATACAGACAATGCCAATACAACCAATGCGTAGGACATGGCACGAAACCCCATAATTCTGATGAAACTTACTGATGCCTGGCCCTGCTGCTCACCATGTTTTTGCAATCTAACTCTTATCCTGTTCCTGTAAACCCCAGATGAATCGTAGCCTGGCTCAAGCGGTTCTCCGCGCCGACCCACCATTTGTCTACAGGTGTCGGTTGATCGCATGGCGTCCTTACTTTTTAAGACCCCACATTTTTTCGATCATCGCGTAGCCAACTGGGTCATACACTGCCAATTCTTTTCGGCTGAACGGCTGATAGTTGCACCCCACGAAATACATGGAAGAGAGTTCGGCGAAATACTCCAGCTGGTTGACTGCGGCGTAGGCCTTGGCCACCTTCTTTCCCTCATCATCCTTGACACCATGATAGAGACCGGCCTTCATCGCTTTGTTCCACGCCTGCAAGATGTCCGGTTGGTCTTCCGGCCACTGCTCTAAATGATGTGCGTGCGCCAACTCATGGACCAGCGCCTTGATCGCCCAGAAGTCCGAAATCTGCACGTAGTTCTCTGCGCAGTAAATGACGATACAACTGCTCCAACGCGGATCGAGATCCTTATGGTGCCTGGGAGTCGCCTTTTTGAAAATACTCCAGGCCATTATCACGACCACCCCCTTTTGCCTTGGGACCGTACATCACATAGATATCGAGCTTCTTTAATCGGGCCTGGGAAGAAACGGGCAGTACCTTTAAGGCCTCTCCAAGTTTCTTTTCGAGCCGGTTTAGCACTTTTGCTGAGAGGTGGGGAGCATCCACGGCCAACTGTTTTTCGACTTGAACTAACCATTTCCCGGCATGAGTGGTTTCGTACTCTCGCGGCGGGTCTGCGTAATTAACAGATTGTTGCAAAGGGGGAGCAGGCGTCTTCGATTCCTGCCCCGACGTCAGGGGGACACTACTCAAAATCAGCAACCACACGCCAACGAGAGAGAATATCCACCTGAATCCTGTGGACATACTTAGCCAAGCCTGGCATTTCAACTTTGCCTTCCACTCTACTCCCGTCAGAGCCACCTGCCACCTCCTTCCCATGTACTTGCACACCATACTAGTCAACAATGACCCCATTGATCACCACTGACAAGCCACCGCCACAACTCCCCTCTCCCTCTCGTGGGGAAAGGCCGGGGGTGAGGGGTTCGGTCTCGACTTCATTCTGTCAAGTTGGGTATGGTGGCTCAAGCGATACTCTACCCCGACCCACCACTAAGCAGTCGCATCCATGAGCAACCCCCGAATCCACTCACTGGCTGCCGCCTGACGAACCTGTTTCCCTCGCCCATCCTTGTCGCTCGGCCTGGCCCCACGTTCCAGCAGCAGCCTGATGATCCCCGTCTGCTGCTGCCGTGCGTGCTCGGTACCACTCCCTCCTCGTCCAGTCGTCTGAACGGCGAGATGCAGGGGCGTCGATCCGGTTTTGTTGGGCAGCCTTGGGTCCGCACCACCATCCAGCAGCGCTCGAACTGCAGGCAACGACCTTGTTCGCACAGCCCGGTGCAAGGGAGCCACACCGGTCTTGTCCAAGGCGTTGGGATTGGCTCCTTTCGACAAGAGGTATTTGATGATCCGGGCCTGTGCCGTCGGGTCCCAGTGATTAGCGTCCGCCGCATAGTGAAGAGGCTCAGCTCCCCGGCGATTCCTCGCCCGGCAATCCGCCCCGTGCCTGACGAGCAGTTCGGCAACCGGACGGCCAAAACTAGCAGCGGCCATGTGAAGGGCGGTGTCGCCGATGTAAAGGTAGTGTCCGATTTCCTTGAAGAAGAAGGACGATGCGTTTTGGCGCGTCGCACCAGTCTCAGACGACGCCGTGGCTAACGAGGGACTGGCAGCCAACCGGCGCGACACCTCGACGATGTCGCCCTGGACGACAAGCCGAATGAAATCCAGAAAGACCGGCTTCACCTTGGGCATCAGTTCAAACACTCAAGAGCATCTGTTGACTAAGCGCCGGCAACGCCACGCCGTTCTTGTCGGTGATCAGCGTGCCGTCCAGCGTCAGCAAGAGAGGCACCCGGCGCATGTAGAGCAGCGGGCTGGCCGCGATATGGACGATGGAGTAACCGTTGACATTCTCGAGGCGGATACTCACTGGTTGCGCAGTCCCGTCGCTCGCCTTGAATAATTGGAACGCTCCGGGCGACACTTTGACCTGTCCGCTGAAGGTGAGGAGAATTTCCATCTGGAGCACGCCATACCGCAACGCCGTGTCACGCAGGAAAGGCGGCTTGACGACATCCACTTCCACCGAACCGATGTCCATAAAAGCGTTGATGACCCGATTCACCCCGCGCTGATCTTTCAGCAGCCTGCCGCGAAGGGCGTTGTACCCGGCGTCGATCAGCGGGCTATCGGCCTGGGGCAACATCGTCATCGTCGGCCCGCCATTATCAGCCAGTGGTAGCAGCTTCGGATCACCCGTGCCCGCCAATGCCGACCTGGGGAACAGCCCCGGCGTGCTGACGAAGTTCTTCGTCCCGGTGATCTGCGGTGTCGTTCCCCCCTGAATGCTTGTGAAGACGACATCGGCAGCGTCGGAACTTCCCGCCTGCCCGATCACCGTGTTCACGATATTAGCCTTGGCGACATTGCCCTTGCCCTGCGACAGGAAGTAAATCTGATTGCCGCCGCTGGAGGCATTGTTGCCGCTGATGGTGGAGTTGCCGATCTGTTGGAGTGCCCCGTTGAGCATGAAGATGGCGCCGCCCCAGCCGGAGCCATTGTCGCCGGGGCCCGACCAGATGCCGCCCTGACCGCCCCCGCCACCATTGGCGTTGTTGTTGGTGAAGGTGCTGGTCTGAATGGTTACGTTGGCTGTGTTAGCGAAGATTGCTCCGCCCAGACCTGCTCCACCCCCACCGCCGCCGCCTTGCGTGTTGTTGGCTTCCTGTTGAGGATTCACGACACCTCCGGAACCACCGCCGAATACACTGTTGCCGGCATCGGAGTAGCCGGTGCCGCCGCCCCCACCCCCGCCGAAGCCGCCTTCGCCGCCTTTGGCGGAACCATCGGAATAGCCGGCACCGCCTCCGCCGCCACCAAAGCCGCCCGCCCCGCCATGAGCTTCGCCGAAGGAAATGCCGCCACCAACTAATTGACCCGCTGCCCCACCACCGCCGGCACCGCCGAAGCCGAAGCGATTGACGCCGGTTGCAGGTCCGCCGGAATGGTTGGTATCGATGCTGTCACCAAAAGTGGTGTAGGAACCGCCGCCCCCACCACCGCCCAGGCCGCCCGTGTTGTTGGCCGGCGTGGTCTTCCCATTCTGGTTCTGGCCTCCCAGCCCTCCGGTGTTATTGTTGGCATCCTGACCTGGCCCATACATGCCGGCTCCGCCGCCGCCCGCTGATCCACCATTGGGCGACCCGCCATCGAACGCCGCCGAACCGCCTCCGCTGCCACCCGTCTGGCCGCCCGTGTTGATCGTTCCACCGCCGCCACCTTGCGCGGTGTTGCCGGTGAAGGTGCAGTTCGTCACATGCAACCAGCCCTTGTACACGTAGATCGAACCACCCAGCCCCGCACCACCACCGCCTGCTGCCCCGGACCAGACATTGACCCCACCCATACCCCCCTGAGCCAGGCCGCCCGTCAGCGTCAGGTTCTGTAGCGTCAAGTTACCCGTCGGCCCGACACCAAAGAGACGACGTGCATTGCCGGCATCAATGGTCATGCCATGCTTGGCGTCGCCGATAATGGTGATAGTATCCGTGATGACGAGTGCCGTGTGTCCCATGTCAGTCGGGTAGACCAGGTCATCTTTGGTCAGGTTGATCGTCTGCCCGGCAATACTGGGAGCGAACAGAATCGTATCAGCACCCGGCAGCGATGCCGCGTAATTGAGAGCATCCCGCAGGTCGCCAATGTTATAACTGTTCGGCCCGGTCGGAATCACCTCGTAGGTGCCTCCTCCTTCCCCCGTCCCGGTCACCGTGATCGTCGCCGGCACCGTGCGGTCCTCCAGCGCCTCCAGCCCTGGCCGGAACTTGGATCGTTGACGATGTGATGTATCAGAAGAAGTAGCAAACTGCGCAAGATGAGCGAACCAGGTCTTGAACTTCACGACGAACTCCCAGAGTGTTAAGCAAGATGATAAGTAAGATGATGAGCGAAAAGCGGGATAGGTGCTATTTCTACCTCGCTCAGAAAGTTACAGCAACCTCCGGTGTCAACTCCGGCAACGCCACGCCGTTCTTGTCAGTGATCAGCGTGCCGTCCAGCGTCACCTTCAGCGGCACCCGTCGCATGTAGAGCAGCGGGCTGGCGGCGATATGGACGATGGAGTAACCATTGACATTCTCGACACGGATACTCACTGGCTGCACAGTCCCGTCGCTCGCCTTGAATAGTTGGAACGCTCCGGGCGACACCTTGACCTGTCCACTGAAGGTGAGGAGCACTTCCATCTGGACCACGCCATACCTGAGCGCCGTATCACGCAGGAAGGGTGCCTTGACGGTGTTCACTTCCACCGAGCCAATGTCCATAAAAGCGTTGAAGACCCGATTCACCCCTGCGCTGATCTTTCAGCAGCCTGCCGCTAAGGGCGTTGTACCCGGCGTCGATCAGGGGGCTGTCATCCTGGGGCAGCATCGTCATCGTCGGCCCGCCATTGTCGGCGAGCGGCAACAACTTCGGATCGCCGGTGCCCGCGAGCGCAGACCTGGGGAACTGCCCCGGCGTGCTGACGAAGTTCTTCGTCCCGGTGATCTGCGGCGTCGTTCCCCCTTGAATGCTCGTGAAGACAACATCGGCAGCGTCGGAACTTCCCGCCTGCCCGATCACCGTATTGACGATGTTGGCCTTGGCGACATTGCCCTTCCCCTGCGACAGGAAGTAAATCTGAGCGCCGCCGCTGGAGGCGTTGTTGCCGCTGATAGTGGAGTTGCCGATCTGCCGCAGCCCGCCATTGAGCGAGAAGATCGCTCCGCCCCAGCCGTCGCCGTTGCCACCAGGTCCCGACCAGACGCCCCCCTGGCCGCCGCTTCCGCCGTTGGCAGTGTTGTTGGTGAAGGTACAGTTCTGAATCGTCAGGCCGGCAGCGTTGAGGAAGATGGCACCACCCAAACCGCTCCCGCCACCTCCTCCACCACCCTGGTCGTTGTTGCTGAGGGTGACACCTGGGTTCACAACGCCCCCGGTACCGCCACCGAAGAGACTCTTGCCTCCGTTGGAGTACCCGGTGCCGCCGCCACCACCACCACCGAAGCCGCCGGCTCCGCCATTAGATGAACCGTTCGAATCGCCCGCGCCGCCACCGCCACCGCCAAAGCTGCCTGCCCCGCCATGGCCATAACCGTAAGTACTACCACCATTGGCGCCGCGCCGACCGCTCCACCACCGCCTCCGCCACCGAATCCAAAGCGATTGACGCCCGAAGCTGGTCCACCGGAATGGTTCGTAGCAAAAGCGTCACCAAACGTGCTATAGTTGCCTCCTCCTCCGCCACCACCCAACCCGCCAGTATTGTTGGGTGGGGTGGTTTTGCCGTTCTGGTTCTTGCCGCCCAGTCCACCTGTCATGTTGTTGGCATCTTCGCCTGCACTATACATACCCGCGCCGCCACCACCGCCAGCGCCGTTGTTTTGCACCGAGCCACCGCTGGGTGAACCACCATTGAACGCCGCGGAACCACCTCCGCTGCCGGCGTATTGACCGCCTTCGGTAATCGTCCCGCCGCCTCCACCCTGAGCAGTGTTGCCAGTGAAAGTGCAGTTCACCAGCGTTGCAGTGCCTTTGTAGATGTAGATGGAACCACCCAGGCCGGCTCCACCCCCGCCCGCTCCACCTTCCCAAACATTGCCTCCACCCATACCACCCTGTGCCAGGCCGCCCGTCAGCGTCAGGTTCTGCAGCGTCAGGAATCCGGTCGGACCTACTCCAAAGTGTCGTCGTGCATTGCCGGCGTCAATTGTCATGCCATGCGTGGCGTCGCCGATGATGGTGACCGTATCCAGAATGACGAGTGCCGTATGCCCCATGTCCGTCGGGTAGTTACTGTCATCCATGCTGAGATGGATCGTCTGCCCGGCGATGCTGGGTGCGAACTGAATCGTGTCAGGCCCGGGAAGCGATGACGCGTAATCCAGAGCATCACGCAAGTCGCCGATGCTGTAACTGTTCGGCCCGGTGGCATCTATTGCATAGGTGCCGCCCCCTTCCCCTGTTCCCGTCACCGTAATCGTCGCCGGCACCGTGCGGTCCTCCAGCGCCTCTATCCTGGGACGGAACCTGGATCGTCGACTATTTGAATGATGAGAAGAAGCAGCAAACTGCGCGAGATGAGCAAACCAGGTCTTAAACCTCACGACGAACTCCAGTGTGATAAGCAAGATGATGAGTGGAAGGCGGGCTAGGTGCTATCTCCAACCCGCGCTCAGAAAGTGACAGCGATCTCCTGTGTCAACTCCGGCAATGCCACACCGTTCTTGTCGGTGATCAGCGTGCCGTCCATCGTCATCGTCAGGGGCACACGTCGCCTGTAAAGCAACGGGTTGGCGGCGATATGCACGATGGAGTATCCATTGACATTCTCGACACGGACACTCACTGGCTGCGCAGTGCCGTCGCTCTGCTTGTACAATTGGAACGCCCCGGCTGATACTTTGACCTGCCCGCTGAAGGTCAGGAGAACTTCCATTTGCACAAGGCCATACCGGATCGCCGTGTCACGCAGGAAAGGTGCCCTGATGGTGTTCACTTCCACCGAACCAATGTCCATAAAAGCGTTGATGACCCGATTCACGCCACGCTGATCTTTCAGCAACCTGCCTCGGAGGGCGTTGTACCCCGCATCAATCAGCGGGCTGCCAGTATCGGGCAGCATGGTCATTGTCGGTCCGCCGTTATCTGCGAGTGGCAACAGCTTCGGATCGCCCGTGCCGGCCAGAGCCGACCTGGGGAACAGCCCCGGCGTGCTGACAAAGTTCTTGTTGCCGGTGATGGTCGGCTTCGCTCCCCCTGAATGTTGTTCAAGACGACATCAGCGCCGGTCGAAGAGCCCGACTGTCCGATCACCGTGTTCACAAAGGTGGCGCTGGCGGCCTGACCTTTGCCTTGCGACATGATGTAGACCTGAGCGCCGCCGCTGGAGGCGTTGTTGCTGCTGATGGTAGTGTTGCCGACCTGCGAAAGAGCGCCATTGAGTACGAAGATAGCCCCGCCGAAACCGGAGCCGCCGTCACCGTTTCTACTTCCGAAAGGCGCTGTTCCCCCGGCTCCTCCCGTCGCTGTATTGTTGGTCATCGTGCTGTTCTGAATCACGACTGTCCCGAAATTCACGAAGATCGCTCCCCCCAGCCCGGCTCCTCCTCCGCCTCCCCCACCTGCTGTCCAGTCATCGTTGCTCACAGCGCTGGAATAGATGTCCCCACCTTGTCCTCCACCGAAGATGCTGGTGGCAGGTTTGCCAACATTCACACTGCCTCCTCCGCCTCCGCCAAATCCACCTTTGCCTCCATTGGCGTAACCGTCGGCCCATCCTGAACCACCCCCGCCCGCTCCGAACCCGCCCGCACCGCCTGCTCCTGCGTAAATGACGATATCGGCTCCTTCGCTTCCCTCCCCCTCGGCTCCTCCTCCACCTCCTCCACCGAAACCAAAGCTGTTGGAACCAGTTGCTGAGCCGCCGGAATGGATGACAGAGACTTTCGTGCTAAACGGCAAATGAAAGGAATAATGACTGCCGCCTCCCCCGCCTCCGCCGTTCGTTCCCGTGGCATTTTCACCGGCCTGTTGCCCTTTCTGATTCAGCCCCCCTTTTCCTCCCTGTTGGTTGTCTCCGTCTTCGCCGGGCCCATACATACCGGCTCCGCCTCCTCCGCCCGCTTCGCTTGACGGATGTCCCCCTGTGAACGAAGCGGAGCCACCACCGCCGCCTCCCCCATTCTGCTCCGGGGAATCGATCGAACCCCCGGTACCGCCCTGGGCCGTGTTGCCGGTCAACGTGCAGTTGATCAAACTGACCGTCCCCATAAAGACATAAATAGAGCCGCCCATCCCAGCTCCCCCTCCGCCAGGCGCACCCTTACCCGAGGAGGCGCCACCGCCCGCGCCTCCCTCGGCCATGCCACCGGTGAGTGTCAGGTTCTCCAGCGTCAGCGCACCGCCCAACCCCACACCAAAGTGCCGCCGTGCGCCGCCGGCATCGATGGTCATACCGTGCGTGGCGTCGCCCTTGATCGTGATAAAGTTGCCCGCGGTAATCACGAACGCCGTATGTCCCATGTCCGTCGGGTAAAAAATGTCGTCCATCGTGAGGTTGATCGTCTGCCCAGCTATGCTGGAAGCGAACAGAATGGTGTCAGGACCAGGGTTCGACTTGGCGAACGTAAGAGCATCGCGCAGATCGCCGATGTTGTAGCTGTTCGGCCCCGTCGGCATCACCTCGAAGGTGCCGCCCCCTTCCCCTGTTCCCGTCACCGTAATCGTCGCCGGGACTGTGCGGTCCTCCAGCGCCTCTATCCTCGGACGGAACCTGGATCGTTGACGATGTGATGCATTAGAAGAAGCAGCAAACTGCGCGAGATGAGCAAACCAGGTCTTAAACCTCACAGGAAACTCCACGGTGATCAGCAAGATGATGAGCAAAAAGCAGGATGTGTACTATACCCAACTCCCCCCACCCAATGCAACCCATTGCCCACCCATTTAGTTAGCCCCCGGCTCTTCAAGCCGGGGGAAGATCACGCGGAGTTTCGTAGGGTGGGTCAAGCGGTACTCCGCGCCGACCCACCATGGCGATCACTCATTGACAAGCCACCGTCACTATGGCTTTTTCTCATCATCCAGCTTCTTCTTTTCCTCCTTCCAACGCTTCACCTCTTCAGGTCGCTGGGTCTCCTCGAAGAGTTGGATGAGGCGATCTGCTGTCTGCGAGAGCCGGTTCTTCATCGCTGCGGGGGTCTGTTGTTGCCGCTCCTTCATGCCCTGATAACCCGATAGCAACAAGGGCTCAGCCTCGGCGTAGCGCTTCTGCATCAAGAGCGATTCGCCCAGCAGACTGGTCGTATTAAAGACCCCCCAGGCGTTCGGCTCCTTCTTCTGGCGAACCGCCAGGATGTCACGAAGACTCTTCTCCGCCTCGGCAAACTTCTTCGCCTTCATCTGCGTGATGGCCAGGTTATTCATCGAGGCGATCGTATCGGGATGCTCCACGCCCAGCTTCTGCTTCCGCCGCTGAACCGTATCCTCGAAGAGAGAGATCGCCTGGCTGGTCTTTCCTGCAAGATCGTAAGTGGAACCGAGGTTATTGGCTGCTGTCAGCGTGCGGGCATGGTCCGGTCCCCACTTGGCTCGTAATCGACTGACGACTTCCTCCAGCAGCGGCGTCGCCAGCTCCGCCTTGCCGGTGTTGCGGTACATCGCTGCCAGATTGTTCATGCTTCCCAGCGTGTCCATGTGTTCGGGGCCGAGTTTGGCTCGCCGAAGCTCCAGTGTCTTTTCAAACAGGGGGATCGCCTGGTTGAGCTTGCCGAGGAAGTAGTAGCCCATCGCCAGGTTGTTCATGGCCGAAAGCGTATCCGGGGTATGGGGGCTATGCTGCTCCGAGAGTTTCAGCGACTCTTCCAGCAGCGGCAGAGCCAGCGCAGTGCTGCCCGGAGGCCTGGTAAGCCATGGCCAGGTTGTTCAGCGATTTCAACGTCGTCTCATGCTCCGGTCCCATCAGCTTCTTCCGCTGCTCGTATGTCGTTTGCAGCAGCGGGATCGCCTCGCCAAACCTTCCCATTTCCACGAAGGCGGTGCCCAGGTTGTCCCGGGCGATCAAGGTGTGCTGGCCTTCAGGGCCGAAGTGCTTCTCGGCCAGAGCCAGGTTCTCTTTCATCTGAGTAAGTGCCACGGCCCGTTCGCCAGGCATCGAAGAGCGCCAGTGCCAGGTTGTTCGCGCTTTCGATAGTCTCGGGATGGAATGCCCCAAGCTGACTGCGGCGGAGAGCGGTAGCCTTTTCCAGAATTGGGATGGCCTTGCCAGGCTCAGCCAGACCGATCAGCGATTTGCCGAGAAGCGTCTGCGTGTTGGCCGTCACCAGCGGATCGCTGATCGCATCCGACTGCACTCTTCCACCGCTTGCTGAATCTTCTCCACCAGAATGGCTTGCAGAGGGCGTTCCGCACGAACCACTTCCTTCGGATCGAGCTGCTTGAACACTGAAGCGAGAATCGAATTGCTCTTCTCTACCTGTGTGAGCCGCTTCTGGGCCAGGTTCTTGGCTGCAGCCTCGGCGCTGGCTCGCTCTGCCTCAGCTTTCCATGCCTTCTCTGCTTCCTGTTGTTTCTCTTCCGCCCGCACCATACCCCAGGTCGTGCCAATCACCGCCAGGCAAAGTGCGAGAGTGATCAGCCCCGCTGCCCAAACGGCCCCCCGATGCCGACGAACAAACTTGGCAACCTGATAGCCCACGGATTGAGGCCGGGCTTCCACAGTCTCATGAGCAAGATACCGCTGAACATCGCGGGCCAGGCTGTTGGGCGTGTCGTACCTGCGATCACGCTGCTTTTCGAGACACTTCATCACGATCCAATCGAGTTCTCCGCGAAGGATCGCTGCCAGTTTCTTCGGTTCGATGTCTCGCGTCGCAGCCAGACTCGGGAGCGATTCATCCGTCGATAAGCGAGTCGAGGGCTTGCTTGGCTCTTCCTCCTGCACGATGCGGATGATCTCCAGAATCATGGCTTGGCGCAGGCGGCGCGGATCGAACGGTCGCAAGCCGGTCAGCAGTTCATAAAGGATCACGCCCAGCGAATAGACATCGGCGCGAGTGTCAATATCGACGGAACTGCCGCCCGCCTGCTCCGGAGCCATGTACTCCAGCGTGCCCACCACCGCCCCGACGTTCGTGGCCAGCGTCTCTTCGGTCAGCTTTGTGTTCAGCGCCTTGGCGACGCCAAAGTCGATCACCTTGGGTACCGGTTTGCCATCGATCATCGATACCAGAATGTTCGCTGGTTTCAGGTCACGATGCACTATGCCCTTCTGGTGGGCGTGCTGCACCGCATGACAGATGGGGATAAACAGTTCCAATCGCTCAGGAATGCCGAGGCGATTCTCATCGCAGAACTTGATCAACGGCGAGCCGTTCACCAGTTCCATCACAAAGTAGGGCTGCCGCTCCGACGTAACGCCGGCGTCATACACTCGCGCGATATGGGGATGATCCATCAGCGCCAGCGCCTGCCGTTCCTGTTCAAACCGCTGCACGATCGACTTGGTGTCCACTCCCGACTTGATCAGCTTGATCGCCACCTTGCGCTGAACCGGCTGCGTCTGCTGCGCTTCCCAGACTTCGCCCATGCCTCCTTCGCCGACCCGCGCGATCAGCGTGAAGCGATCCGAGATGATTTGACCCGCCTGAAATTCCTCCCGGCTAAGCGGCTTCACGGGTGACGGATGCGGGGTATACTCCCCGGTGATGTTGCTTGCTGAAATGCTGAATGACGCCGGGCCGCCAACATCGCCGACGACAGTTTTTCTCGTCTTCTCTTGAAGGTTCCTGTGAATGAGTTGGATAACAGCATCATCCGGAATCTCTTCCAATGCCTTCATGCACGAAGGACATTGGGCCAGGTGCGATTCGACAGCCAGCGAGTCCGCTTCCGCCAGGCGTCCCAGAGCGAAGTCCAGTAGCTGCTGCGGGGAAGGATGATGGGGTTCGTTCATCGCACATCTTCCAGATAATTACGGCTGTCGAGTGGCTAATTAGGAAAGTGCCTTGCCCTCTTCAACCTGTCATAGTGCCTGTTGAATAAGCAACAATCCATGGCAGGGCAGTTGAAGCCGTGGCAGGGGTCAACGGTACTCCGTTGCCCCCTGCGAACAAGCAAAAAACGATTGCGCCTCACGCAGGGGGCAGATGAGTACATCTGACCCCTGCCACAGTTATTGTCATATCTCGTCAAGGATACCCGCCGCCTCCTCCCGAAACCGCCGTAGTACCCGCGATTTTGCGAGAAAGACTGCGTTCACCGTCTGTCCCGTCTCCTCAGCCACCTGGGCAGCCTTCACGCCATCGACCACCTGACGTTTGAAGGCCAGCCAGGTTGCAGGGGTAAACTCCTTTTCCAAGGCAGCCAGCAACTCCCTGGTCACATGGGCATCATGTTCGCGGTCCCATTCCTGGCTGATGCTGCTTTCCGGAGCTTCCAGTTCGTTCAATATCTCCGCCGGCACCATGCCGCGCGTGCGTACCTGGGCCGAGCGAAAGTAATGCCGGACCCGATGGCTGACGATCGTCCGAAGCCAGCTTCGAAACGCTCCCTTGTTCCCGGAGTGACGGAATTGCGGCAACTCTTTCACCAGCACAGTGAAGACTTCCTGCGACAGATCTGCCTGGTCGTTGGTCGGCACCCCAAGCCGTTTCAGCCAATAACTGATGAACGGTTCATAGACTTGTGCGAGCGAACGCCAACTGGTGTCCGAGGGAGCATGGGCGATCCTAAACAGCAGACTATGTGAGGTGTCCGGCATGCTCGCCCTAAGTGGAGTTGAAGAAACTATAGATATTTTCGACAAGGTTGACCAAGGAACGCACTTACCTAGTTAGCCGGTCCTGCATGACCGATTCACGCCGCAAACTCGAAGAAGGAGTCACCTGGGATGAGCAGACCTCGAACTGTAGCCGTTAATAGTTCACGCAACTCTATGATTCGGCAGGGACTACAACGGCTGGCCAGGCTGACGTTTCTCTGGACAGCGATTCTGTTTCCCATCAGCGTTCACGCCCAGACCTATGACGCTGCCTCAGAGTTTTCGGGCATAAGTAGCTCCACAGGGGTATGGTCTTACGGCAGCAAGCCCGTTTCCAATTTGGCTACAGGCACCTTCACCTACTATCCGAATGCATTTAATTACGGCCCGGTTCGCCTATGGACTCATTCGCCATCTATTGATGTCCCGTTTCTGTCCAGGAACACCGATACGATTAATCCGTTCAATGACGGCTTGACCTTATGGACCCCAGGCCAGTTGGTTTTGCATGCCGGCAACGCGACCGCTTCGGTACTCCGCTTCACTGTCCCGATCACTGGAGAGTATAATCTCTTTTCGACATTTAGCAATCAATCTGGGTCATTTAGCGGAACGAACTTCTACATCTACATTAATTCCTCGTTATGGTACACCAGTTCTCTAGGAGCATTTGGCGATTCAATTTCGGTATACAATGGTTTCTTTCCTTTTAGTTTTAATGCCGGCGACACCATGGAATTTATGGTGGGGCCACGCAATGACACATCCTACAACTCTACCAGCACTGGTTTAGATGTTCAGATCTCAGTGGCAGCGGTTCCCGAACCCGCCACGTATGCTCTCATCGGCTTGAGCGCCGTGGCGGGCGGCGGAGTATTCTGGTACCGACGCCGACAGCAACAACGCTTGGCAGACCAAGCTATCAACCTCTCGTAACCATGTCGTACCGTAGTAGTTGGGTAGGGTGGGTCAAGCGGTACTCCGCGCCGCCCCACCATAGCGATCACTTATTGACAACCCACCGTCACTCTCCCCTCTCCCTCCTGGGGAGAGGGGCCGGGGGTGAGGGGTTCGATCTTGACTTATCCGATGGAGAAGCCCGTGGCCGCAATCCCAACTATTTCCCCCGATTCGCCTGCAAGAACCCAACGACCGCTGCCCCGAACTCCGGCTTCACCAGTTCCGTAGGGCGGGCCAAGCGGTACGCCGCGCAGCCCCACCATGGCGATCACCTCCTCCGCCAGATCGCCACCCGGCGGAAAGCCCCAAAGACTAAACGCCCTATTCTCAGCGGCTCCTCATGCATGAAGTGGTAGGATCAGCGCATCCTTAAACAACCGCAGCAGGAGCATCACTCATGGCGAACCACTTCTCCCGTCGAGACCTGATCACTACCGCCCCCGCAGTGATTGCCTCGGGGGTACTGGCTGGGATGCCGGCCGGCGTTGCAAACGCTGCTCAACCCTCGGACGTGGCCAAGTCCGCACTGTGGCCCGGCTTCCCACGCCAGAATGCCAAGCTCGTCTCCGAAGTGGTGGGCAAGTCGCACATGGACGAAGCGCGGGTGAAGGAACTCGTCAAGGCCCACCCGGCGCTGGTGAATGCCTGCTGGGATTGGGGCTTCGGCGACTTCGAGACTGCGCCGGCGCTGCTTCGCATACCGGGCAGCGCGGCATCGCCGAGTTCCTGCTCGAGCGCGGTGCCCGAATAGACATCTTCGCCGCCGCCATGCTCGGGTACACTGCCGTCGTCAAATCGTTTGTCGCCGCGCAGCCCGGAGTGCAGCGGACGCTGGGGCCGCATGGCATCACGCTGCTGTCCCACGCCAAGGCCGGGGGCAAACAGGCCAGGGAGACGTTGGACTATCTACTGAGTCTCGGCGATGCTGATAAAAGCCTCCCGGTCGCCGCGCTGCCGGCTGATCGCAAAGAGGCGTTCCTGGGGAAGTTCGTCTCGGAAGAAACCGGCGTTCGACTCGAGTGCCGGTTCAACAGGGATGGAAAGCTGATGATCGAGATTCAGCAGGCGGAAGCGGCGCCGGTGACTCGCCTCCTCATCCACGCCGGCGATGACGAGTTCTACACGCCCGGCGTTCCCGGCGTACGGCTCAAGTTCGTTGTCGAAAGCGGGAAGGCTACGACGTTGTCCATTCGCGGCACCGATCTGGCATTGAACTCAAAACGTATCAGCCCCGGCACGTAACCCCCGACTCCTCAAGTTCCGTAGGGTGGGTCAAGCGGTACTCCGCGCCGCTCCACCATAGCGCTCAAAACGTATCAGTCCCGGTACGTAGCCCCCGACTCCTCAAGTTCCGTAGGGTGGGTCAAGCGGTACTCCGCGCCGCCCCACCATAGCGCTCACTCCTTGACATGCCACCGTCACAACGTCCCTCTCCCTCCCGGGGAGAGGGGTCTGGGGTGAGGGGTTCAATCTCGACTTATTCCGATTGAGAAACCCGCACCACAGCGATAGTGGTGCATATGCAGCTCCGTGCCACACCAGTCTACTGACGATTTGTCTGCATCGTGATTAACGAATGGTAACTCATAGTCAACGATGGTAAAATGGGCAGCATGCAGTTCGAAAACTACTGGAGGCCAGGTGATGCCTAGTCGCATGATCATGGGGTTGGTGTTTGGTATGCTCCTGCAAAATAGTGTTGTAGCCCAAGAACGCTCTCCCTCCATTTGGGAGAACCGGCTGGGGGTTCAGCCTCCTCTCCTTGTGGCCACGACGGCGACAGGCCCTCACGCCAAACAGTATCCTTTTCGCCCGGAGACCTACGGCAAAACCAGCGGTCACTCCCCCACAACCAACATGAGCAAAGCCTGCATCTTGATCTACACCCGCCAGTTGAACAGCGCGACACTGCCGTTAGCTTCAGCCATCAATGAATTCACGCTGAAGCACTTTTCTCTCGATCCTGCCTACTTGCTGCTGTTCGACGTAAAAGGGGCACAGCGAGGCGGATACACCGTGGAGGAAATGACCGCACGCATCAAAGAGCTCGAAGAGATTTCTCAAAAGAACAAACTCACCGGGGTCTCAATCGGCATTGCCGCCAATCCAGCGTATGCCGAAAAGGCTGGCCTCAACAATATCAACGATGTGGCTATCGTGCTGCTGAAAACACCAACTTCGTCACGCAAGGAGCCGGTCATAGCCTGGTATCAAATGCTCTCTGCCAAGGACCTGTCCGCCAAGACCCTCTCTACTCTGGAGGCAGACCTCGAAGCGGTGCTGAAGAAATAAAACGCCTGACGCCTCGTCTAGATTCATAGTTGGGCAGTCGTGTAGTCGTGTAGTCGTGTAGGGTGGGTCAAGCGGTACTCCGCGCCGACCCACCATTGCTATCTCATTGACAAGCCACCGTCACTCTCCCCTCTCCCTCCCGGGGAGAGGGGCCGGGGGTGAGGGGCTCGCTCTCGACTTTTTCCGCTTGAGAAACCCGTGGCACGCCACAGATCAGTGCTGCCCATGCACCTTCGACTACTTCTCCTTCTTCTTATCCTCACCATTCAGATTGATCTCAATCTTCATCGTAGGCACCTCTGCCACCGCACGGACAGGACGAGACGCCTTCAGATAATTCGCGAAGACTTCCTTCCACCGTGCCTGATCCTGCAAGGCAGCCGCTTCCTTCAGCGTGGGCAGCCCGTTACGCATTGCTTGCAGAGCCGCCATCGCTTCCTCCACCATCGCCCTGGTGTACAGGCCATTCACGCTGATCAACGAACTGCTGAGGGACGGCGCTCGTGACAGCGCCTTGAGAGATGCTTCCAGCGAATCCACCCCGGCTGAAGTGAGCTTCCAGTCGGGTTTGTCCATCTCCTTCTCAAACGACGATAACACATACTCGATCTGGTAGATCTGCTGTTGTGCGTAGGGTTTGGTCTGATGGATCAGCGTGGGCGACGAAAGCACGAAGGGGAAAAGCAGGGAAATGGAAAAGAGCGCGGTCAGCACAAACCCCAGTGCCGCCACCGTCCCAAGCAGGGAAAGCCGCATCGAAGCCTTGTGTTGACTCTTGACGAACCGTTCAAACAACAGCCAGATGGAGAGCAGGCCGATGACAATAGCCCAGAGCCATTGGTCGAAGAAATATGCCATCCGATAGCCAAACTCCAGGCACGAGGTGATCCAGCCATTGGAAAATTCTTTGAAATTGAAGAAGCCGTCGTAATCGAGCTTCTTGATCTTGGGAACCTGATAGATGCTGAGAAAAAAACAAAAGACCATCTCCATGACGATAATGGCAAGCACAGCCACCACCGACCAGAACGACCAGAACCATCTAAACATCAGAGGGTACTCCATATTTATGTAGGCTGCGTCAAGCGCTACTCCGCGTCGACCCACCATGGCGATCACTTGTTGGCAAGCCAGCGGTGGGTCTCGCTGGGTTCAGCAAGCGTCCCAACAGAACATTCTCGCTATTTCCCCTGGCGATAAACATATTCATCATTCCAATCGAATTTGTCTGATAAATAACACTCAACCACTTCGTATTTCATTCGGTAGTTGCCCCCTTCAACAGGTACCTTCGCTCCGAAAACATAGAGCATCGTTTCAGGGACGAGTTGCGTTTCGGACACGGAGTTTTTGGGCACCTTGATCTGCTGAATAAAAACCATCGGCTGATCTTCATGAAAGGGCCAGGGATAGTCTTTGTTCTCAATCCATTTCGGCTTCTCCTGAAGGCAAACGAAGACGCTTCTCAGACGATCCGTTATCCATTTCCGCTTACTCTTCGGTGATCCTGCTGCCTGGTACTCAGCCAGAATTTTCTTTCTCAAGACCAAGTCATGCTCGCAGTTAAACGATGCCCAATATTCCTTCTCAGCAACCGTCTCGATCATTCCCATGAATTCGAGTTCTTCAATGCTGAAGTTGTTCACCTGATTCCTCCTTATTGACCGAAGTCATTGTTACGTAGTTGCGTAAGGTGGGCCAAGCGGTACTCCGTGCCGACCCACCATGGCGAACACTCATTGACAAGCCACCGTCACTCTCCCCTCTCCCTCCCGGGGAGAGGGGCCGGGGGTGAGGGGTTCGATCTCGACTTTTTCCGGTTGAGAACCTCGTCCACTTCAATGCCTACATACCATGCCCCAAACCAACACGGGTGAACTCGATCAAAAAACCCCTCACCCCTAACCCCTCTCCCTCCAGGGGAGAGGGGAAACAGGCCAGCCGAAACTCTATCTCGCCCACTCAGGACTCAGCACTCAGGACTTTTGTCCTACGGCCGATTCTCCGGGGGTATCATGTAATACAACCCACCCCGTATCTTCGACACCTTATTCGGTATCTTCGCGATCTCCTCGAAGTGGGGGTACATCACCGGGGTCAGGTAGTTCGTCGTCCAGCCGTGGTCGGGGCCGGCGAATCGACCGGGCGAGGTCTTCAGCGTGCCCTGGGTCGGAGCGGCGCCGTTGAACAGGATGTCGTACTGCTCCCGGGGATCCCACAGCAGGTTGAACACTGCCGGCGTCACCAGTGGCATCGAGGTTCCCAGCCAGGTGTCCTTCGTCGTGAACAGGAACTTGTAGTTCTTCACCCGGATGCCGGCGAACGACTGATCGGTGTAGTAGATGAAGTCTTCCCGCTTGCTCGGTCCTTTGCCCAGCAGATAGGCGCTGTTGTCAATACCATCGAACACGATCGGCTTGCCGTCGTTGTCCTTCCAGATGTGCGTCGGCACCTCAGCACCGATCAGCCCGGCGAAGGTCGGCCACCAATCCATGTGCGACATCATTTCGGTCGCCACGGTGCCAGGCTTGATCTTCCCCGGCCAGCGTGCGATGGCGGGGCAGCGGAAGCCACCTTCGTAGCCGCTGCCCTTTTCCCCACGGAACGGCGTGTAGCCGGCGTCGGGCCAGGCATCGACCCAGGCCCCGTTGTCGGTCGTCCAGATGATCAGCGTGTTCTCGTCGATCCCCGCATCACGCACCGCTTGAATCACCTTGCCCGAATTGTCGTCGAGCTCCATCAGCGAATCGAGATACGGATGCATGCCCGGCGACTTGCCCTTCCACGCCGCCGACGGGAAGTTGGGCTGATGCACCTTCATGAAGTTCAGGTACATGAAGAAGGGCTTCTCGTCCTTCGAGTGGTCTTTGATCCACTTCACCGCTGTTTCCTGAATGTGCGTGTCGGACTCGGGCATGTCCTTGTAGGTGAACTCCTTCGTCTTGATCGGCTGCCCGCCCGGCTTCTGCTCCCACTCGCCCCGGTTGATCTTGTTCCACTGGGCCATGAACTTCGGATCGTTCTTCGGCCAGGCTGGGTTGAGGGCAGGATCGTCGTAGGCATAGACCCCGGCATAGTAGGGCAGCATGTGATACATCTCGTCGAAGCCGACAGATGTGGGGTAGCTCTCCTGCGTATCGCCGAGGTGCCACTTGCCGAGCTGCACGGTGGAGTAGCCCGACTTCTTGAGGAACTGAGCGATGGTCGGCGTTTCTTTGGTGATGCCATCGGGATCACCAGGGATGAGTACCAGCGAGAGTGCGGTGCGAATCGGAATGCGACCGGTCATGAACGAGGCTCGCCCCGCAGTGCAACTCGCCTGCCCATAGTAATTGGCGAAGCGCACGCCTTCCGAAGCAAAACGATCCAGATGAGGCGTCGGCGCCCCTCGCATCGCCCCGCCGCCATAGCAGCCGAGGTCGCCCCAACCCACATCGTCGGTCATGATCACCACGATGTTGGGTTTCTTATCTACCATCGGCTGCGGCGCCTTCGCCTCGCCCTGTACCACGGAAGTGGTCGTCACCACAGGAGGGCAGGGCGGCTCCACACGTCGATGACCAAATTGCCCCACCGCCGTGGCGTAACCCAACAACGTGCCTACTGCTACAACCAAAAGGCTCAGAACGAGTCTTCGTCTGCCCATGCTGCGACTCCCCGGTGATAGAAAGGTGCTACTCGCAGCCCATCCTCACCGCCCGACAAGCCACTGTCAAGCATTTCTCCCCTTCCACAGAATCCAGATTGCCTCATTCGCGCGAGCGGGGGGCGTCAGCCCCCTGAGTAAAGGCAGAACACTCTTCAGCAAGATGACAACGATTGCAGTTTCGTAGGGTGGGTCAAGCGGTACTCCGCGCCGCCCCACCATAGCTATCACTTGTCGTCAAGCCTGTATCTCTGAAAGTGAATGACGCATAATCCCCGAAGCACCGTTACGGAGTACCGAAACGGTGGCACCCGGCACAGTCAGACGGAGTGGCGTCAGACTATGGCTTCCGTGCGGGTTACGGCTGGTATTTCGCTGTCGAACTCTACGATGAAACCGACTGGAAGTAGCCAATACGGAGCGAACCGCGCGTCGTGAATCGTCAACTCGTAAAGCGACTGGAAATGTAAGTTCGCGGGTTCGTTCACATCCAACGGGTCATCAACGACGCCGATGTACCAACCAGACATGCTGTTTTCCAGGGGATCGAGCCGCTTCATGAACGCACATGGCGCGCCCGCTCTATACGACCGGCTGATCAATGCCGCATGCCACAATGCACAGCTCTCCGGCTCAACCTGTTCTTTCGCCAACACAGCCGACTGTTCAGCGTCAATCCGCTCCACTGGACCGAAGTCGCGCGTGAACGACGCCATGTCGTGAAAATCCAACGTCTCCAAGTCCAATTGGCCGTTCTCAACAACGGTCTGAAAGATGAACCAGCCGTACTCGACGGACTCGCCGTGCTTGACGGTGCGAGTCGAGAGGAAGTCGAGTACCTCTGCTCGGATGGTCCTTGTGGCCATAACTTGTGTTGCCCTTCAGTCAGCGCCGGTTGCCATGGTTTGAGCGCACTCTCCCTAACCATACTTAATCAACAATGAGGCCCCATCCTCTGCTTATCCAACGGAGTTGCGTAGGGTGGGTCAAGCGGTACTCCTGCCGCCCCACCATATGGCTTGGCAGCGAAATACAAGAGCCTTTACCGCTCGACCCTCCCTACGGAACTACGGAACTATTTGGCGTTTGGGTCAAAGTACAAGATGTTTGACCAGTTCCCCAGGCCGAGCGACTCGATGTCCAACGCGGCGGTGGGACAGGGGAGGTCCGATTCCATCTCAAGTACTTCTGATAGCAGCAGATCGTTCTGTGCAGCGAGCGGTTCGCTGTCCAATTCGAAGATTTCACCGCATTCCAAGATGAAGTAGCGTCGCTTGTTCTCAGTGGCGCCGAGGAACTTCCGTGCGTCGTCCCTCAGCTGTACGATCTCCGGATCTTTGATCTGGTCGAGGTAGCGAAATAGATGCGCGACACCGTATTCGTAGTCCCCTGCTATGGCGATTTCGTCTGGGAAATCCCAGATGAGTGACCGGCACTTGCGAGGATCGGCCGATAAGAGGAGCCGAAAAGCGAGCGGTATGTCGTAGTTCCATTCTGATATGCCGACGGCGACTGGCTTTGTGTTGGCCTCTTGAGTCGGCAACGTATCGGCGGAGTAAAGGTAACTGCGATTTGCCATGTCTGCCTCCGCCGAACATCCATATATGATATGCAGCAATACCGCTGCACTTAACCTCAACCATATTCGTTGCCTTGTAAATCCATGTCAAGCATCATTTCACTGCTCTTAAGTTGTGCCAATACCTGTAGGGCAGGTCAAGCGGCATTCCGCACCGCCCCACCATACGGCTGCTAGCTTGATGGAAGATCAGTTACTGGCCCCTCGCAGATCCGGGAAAAACAACCGGCCCGCATTACCCCACGCAACCTTCTGACGTGTGGCGGCGGTCAGCCCGCTCAGAAGACCATCATACCGTCGCATCGTCGCCCCAAGGTTGTCGAAGTGGCCGACCAGGTCCGAACCGAGCAGCACCTGATTCGCAAAACGTTCGACCAGCTCGAGCCACTCCGTGCGGATGACGCCGCCACGACACATCACGTCATCGTACCCTACCCAGGAAAGGTCCACGTGTAACCGCGGGTAGCTGCGCAGCAGGCGTGCGATCATCTCATGATAGAGGTCGTGATAGACTCGCCGCGACAGGCCGCAGTGTGCCCAGACCAGGGTGAGCTGCGGGTACCGATCCAGCACTTCTTCCAACTCATGCAGATAGACGTATTCCGTCGGGCAGCCGACCGAAGTGCTGTTCTGGTGCATCAGCAGCGGCAGACTGTGGGCCACGCAGAAGTCGTACACCGGGGTCATCGCCGGGTGATTGGCGCGGGCCGCTTCTTCGAACGTCAGGTTGGTGAGATCATCGTGCCGAAGCAACACCTCCCCCACGCCGCGCCAATCAGGAAACTGTCGATAGAGCCGTTCCAGATGGCGGACGCCGTGCTTGTCGGTAGGATTGAACCCGCACATCAAAGGGGCGAACCGGGTGCGTTGAGATTCGTCCAGCGATTGGTAGGCTTCCACCACCAGCTGATCCGTGAACGTGTAGTAGTAACACCGGGCGTTGTCTTCGAGATAGTAGCGTGGCTCGCGCGGGTCGAAGGCGTTCCATTTCTTGACCAGCGGCATGCCGAAGAGCACTGCCCTGGAAATGCCCGCTTCGTCCATGCGACGGATCAGGGCTTGAATCCCGTCCGTGTTCTGCAGAAAGTCGACCAGGTGAAGATGGCTGTCGATCAGCGTCGGGGCAGCGCCTGGGGTAACGGGGTGAATCATGCCGTCTCCTGTTGCTCCTCCCCTTACCAAGGGGAGGTCGGGTGGGGTTCTTCATCACTGAGAATCTACCCCCTCCAACTCCCCCTTGGAAAGGGGGAGAGAAGAAACTGACCCACTTCTGTAGATTGCGTAGTGGCATTATTTGCTCCTCCCCTTACCAAGGGGAGGTTGGGTGGGGTTCTTTATCACTGAGAATCTACCCCCTCCAACTCCCCCTTGGAAAGGGGGAGAGAAGAAACTGACCCACTACTGTAGATCGCGTAGTGGCATTATTTGCTCCTCCCCTTACCAAGGGGAGGCCGGGTGGGGTTCTTTATCACTGAGAATTTACCCCCTCCAGCTCCCCCTTGGAAAGGGGGAGAGAAGAAACTGCCCGCCATCGGTAGATCGCATAGGCACTGACCCCGGAAAGGAACAGAGCCGCCACGGTGCCGCCGATGATGCCAAGCGAAGGATAGCTATACCGCACGACCAGCGTGTAGACCAGGATAGTGACCGAGCCGCTGACCATCATCGGACGCAGCAAGCCCAGGGAGAAACGACTGCCGCGTGACCAGGAAACGATCACCAGCGTCGAAACGCCGGCCGCCGGAAACACCGCCGCGACTCCCCCGACCAGGGGACCGGCCAACTGGCTCAGGCACACCCCTAATGCGATCACAGCACCGCCAAAGGCCGCGCGGGCCAGGATCGCCACAAGTCCCGGCTTCACTGCGCTGCCCGAGACCCGGCCCGGTTTCCCGGCAAGGCTCAGCATCCACGAACCGACAGCGAAACAGACCACCAGGGCCACCAGCGAAGCAGCCAACTGATCAGGTGCCCACAGCACCGCACACAAAGCCAAAGCCAACCAAGTCGCCAGCGCCACGATCAAAGCCACCACTGCACCCCAGCGAGCGGCCAGCCCATACACCCCAAGCAATAAACAGTTAAGCCCCAGGGCATACGGGATGAACGTCGTTTCCTGGACTGCCCGAGCCGGAGACTCGGTCCAAGCGACGAATAAGAGAGTAATGACGACCGTGGAAGGCAGCCCGGCGACAATCCCTCCGATGCGCGGCCCAAAAACCTCCGCCGCCAGCGAACAAGCAGCGATGAACGCACCACCAATCATCAGGCTTGCCAAGAGATGCACGAACAAGCTGGTCGTCATCGTCCAAACGCTCCAGTTTCGTTGGGTGGGTCAAGTTCCGTAGGGTGGGTCAAGCGGTACTCCGCGCCGCCCCACCATACAGCAGCTAGCGTCGGTGGGGCGAGCTAGGTTTCGCTTGGAAGCGAATGACAAGAGCCCTTTTCCGCTCGACCCGCCCTGCAGAACTTTGCTGGTATTCAAGGAAGCCCGCGGCCTCCTCTCGAACCTCCGGCGGGCAGTGATCGTTCGCCGCCACCGCGCGAAGCAGCTCCAGCAGGTCCACCCCGTCCACCTGCTGAATGCCGCTGTTAAGCAGGCGGTTGACCATCCTCACCGGGAACCGGGACGGACTTCGACGAACCGATACTACTACGAGTGGCCCGTGGTTGGGCTGGGCCTCGACGCTGTGCAGGATGGTCCAGAACACGCCGAATGCGTCGTCCTCCGGGAATCGCTCATAAAGTCGGAACCAAACGTCCAAATACTCTGACGCTCCGGCGCACGCGAAATATTGCACGGCCAGTTCATGGAGCCGATTCAGATCATCAACAGCATCCACTGACGCAAGCTGGTCAATCGCGGCGACAATCTCCTGGATGTTTTCGCCCATCAAGCGACTCCGGGCACGGGTGCCATGTTTTGGTCGTCATCGCCCTAACCATGCCTACCAACAGCAAGCCTCCATCCTCTGCATTTCCAACAGAGGTGTCAATGATTTGAAGAGCGAATTCCCCATGCGAGCGGGGGGCGTCAGCCCCCTGAGTGAAGACAGAGCACTCTTCAGCAAGATGACGACGATTGCTGTATCTCAGAAAGTGAACGACGAACAATACCCGAAACACCATTACGGAGTACCACGGAGTACCTCAGACTACGGCACCAGCGTCCCCTGCAACGGCATGGTGTCGCGAAAAACCACCGGTCAGGTGCAACGTCATGGTTCGGCGTCACAACTCAAACCAATCTACGGCGTGCGATCTCTGACTGCTACGAAGAAATTCCTCCGCGATTGCGCATGCCGAATCAAACGGGATGATGAACTTGTTGGGAGTGCCCTCGCCAGCCTCAGGGTCACAGCCCTTGTAGACGAAACGTGTCCAACCGGTTTCCGGCAAGTCTACTCCTCCAAGACAACGAAAACCGGGATGTCCATCACAGGGGAAATAATGAACGTCCGCATAGTCTTTGGTGACTCGAATCACGAGCGACGGGTATCGCTCGTTCTCATCGGGAGTAAGGCAAAACAACGCACCGCCCCGTTCATCGCGCGAGTGCAAAGCCGCAGCCAACTCCTTGACGTCAGTTACCTCCAATGACCGTGAATATTCCTCGACGCGCATGTTCACCTTCTTGCCGCCGAACGACCCCGTTCCTACTTCAAGCCGTCCGCAGGAAACCCGAAGTCCTGCGCCATTGTAACGTCAGCCCGGTCAAGTGCAACGGTTTGTTCAGCCAGTCACGTGCCCTGAATCAAACCGTGCCATGGAAATGTCGTACTCGACTTTTTCCGTGGAATCATCAGGGCGACTGCACCTGAACACGGAAGAGTTGAGTACGTCCTTTTACATTTCCTAACATCCCTCTCTCTGAACCTTGTTGACTACGATTGACATCATCTGCGTGATGGCCTCGCAAAAGCTCTTGATATCCACCTTTGCGGATGATGTCTTTCACTGCAGGTTTATCGGTTGGCCCTTGATAAATCTGAATAGGAGGTGGTGAGTCGCCAAAACAAATCACACCTCCATTTACCTTACTGCGCTCCGATTCCCCCTTTTTTTCAGTGGTAAAATCCAAGTATAGGTTTGCATTTACCAACTTAAAAAGCTCAGTCATCAAGGGAAGAGTTTCTATCTTACCGCAAAGTTCAGCAAGACGGTCAACTCCTGATAGTGCTTTAGCGAGGTCCTGCTCAATCGAGGATGGATTCCGTGCTGAGTCTTCCATTGCCTTCATCTGGTCTAAAACAAGCCTTTGCTCATTTTTCATCTGTCTGAACACTATTCGAACTGCGTCGGCTTCTTCCTGAGATTCCGCAGTCGCAAGATTCTTGGCAACGTTGCCAATTTGCTTCTCCAACTGTGCAGCCCTGGTTCTCATTTGCTTGAGGGAACCCGAAGTCTGATGGGTTCCATCCTCTTGGTTGGCGATCTGCCGGATTCTATTTTTCAATTCTTCTAGCCTCCCCGCCTTTAAGACTTCTTGTTTGATCACTCTCGCTACATGTTTTGTCGCTGTAACACCATCCACCGTTTGGCGCATGCACAGTGATCCGTCTGATTGCATGTATGCACTACAAGTGTAACTGAACTTTCCATTCCTTACCGTCCTATACATGCGCCATCCACACACACTATCGAATATTCGGCATCCAAGAGGATTAACATTCGAGCCATGTTGGCGGGGCCTGCCTTGCCGACCTTTCAATAAGGCAACCGTATCTAAATGAATTTCGAGTGTCGATTTTTGGCTCGAAATTCAGGTTCTTCCTTATCCTTTTTTCGACTGGATTAACGATCCGTTTGGGATCATGATTCTCATCCAGATCGGATTCCTCTAACTCACGAACTCCAGCAGCAGTCATCCGAAGGAATTGGCCACCCGAGGTTTTGCAGTATTCATAAACACCTGTGTAGATCAGATTCGTGGCGATATTCCTCACTGTTTGACGGTTCCATACCTTCCTTGGGTTGTTCCACGATGCATGTGGAGGATCGATCCCTTCTATCGTTAGCAACTCCGCAACGTCTTCACATGAATGAGTTCTCACGAGTTCAATTATGCGAAGTACTATTCCAATCTCGCTAAGGTTTGTTGGTAACCAACAAACAGTGTGTTCACGCATTCGCGTGCGCTCTCCTAAGCTAAGTTTTCTTACAGGGAGGCCATCTGGGCCAACCAGCCATCTCTCAAATCCGTACGGTGGAGGTCCACCGATCGATGCTCCAAGTTCAATTGCTGAAAGCTTAGCTTGTATCAGCGTATTAGCCAGATTCTGAGAAAATCTTCCGGACTCGTCGAAATCGTGAAGAGCCTTGGTTGTTTCAAGAACATCAGCTCGTTCCATAAGTCGTAGCGGCTTCAAGATTCTATTTTGATAGACAATAGAAATCCCAAGCCGACGAATTTTGGTTTCAAATCCGACAGCTGTTAGTGGATCTTCCGGACGTGACAACCTGTCTCGTCGAGGAATAAACAGATGGCTAACCTGTGTGTTCCTGGTTATCTCTTGAACGAGGGCATTGAGTGCTGAACGGTCTAGGTTCTTTCCCCGTACTCCATAGTCAAGGTAGATCCCTTTTTCATGATACTTTGACATACGTATCATTTGATCAATCAGTTCCGGGGTTCCATCAAACTGAACGCCTAGCTCATGTGCCTTTTTGATAGTCCATATCACATATTGGGAAGGAGATCGTTCGCTCCTTCCCATGGAATCTCTGTGATAGAAAAGCCCTATGCCGGCTTCTGGTCGTTGCATGTAGCACCTTGTTAAGAGAGGTTTGATCGGTTTTTCCAAAGCCATTGGGCAATGGCTCCAATAAAGTCGTGGGTATCAGTTTGCCTGACGAGGAAGTTACCTGTCAGCTCGAAAGATGAATGTGCAAAGTGCAGATAGTATGCGGACGTTATTTTTCGCGCAAGTTCCAGGTCTGGTACATATTCCACTTGTGGGTTGTTGGCCCGAAATCGCAACTTGTCGATTAGGGTTTGAATCACTGATTTTGATGATGGAAGAGCGACAGGCAGTTTTTGGATTAGCCCCTGATTCTCCCATTCTCGAATTTGAAGTGCATCAGCAAGCTCAACAAAAAACCACTTTGGGTAGCTAGAAAGAGGCGGTGAATCTGGCTTGGCAAGTAGGTGAAGATACGAGCTGACTAGTTCGAATCTTCGAATGCCTTGTCGAATAAATGCCTTTAGCACCTGTTGATGCGCTTGCCAGTTTAGTGAGTTTCTGTCGATATGAGGCGTATGCATGACTAGTACCTTGAGTTTGTGAACTCAAGGCTTATTTCAACGCGCATAACTTCTGTCAAGTTGTCTTTTCGATAATCCAGATTTTTTGCGTTCTCCCAAATCCACACTAATCTACCTTCCATGAAAAGTCTGACAGGCTGGTTCTAGAATTTTATCGCCGTCACACACAGGTCTACCCCTTAAGAAGAGTCGGGCAGTCGACAACGAGCGACGGACGATATGTTCTAACTGGCCAAGGCGAGTAGTGCGCAGAAGACCGGCAGGATTGATGATTGCCGTGAACACCCCTATGAGTTGGGGGCAACCATCCGCGAGCTCGAAGGCCTTACCGAATTGATAGCGTTACGAAGCTATTAATGACGATCCCCTACAGTTTGCTTTCGCTAATCCGCTTTGCCTTCCGACTTCGGAGGCAACGCTGAACCCATCGTGAAGGCGGGCTTTCCACTTCTCGGCAGGCCGTGCGTCAGACACTTCGGCGAAAAATCAAGCTCGCAGGAAGCCTGCTTGCGATAATAGTTTCATCAGTTTCATGAGCCACCTCCTAGCAAGTTAGGGTTAATAGCTACGTAGTCGCCGTCATTGATTATGACGCAAAAACGCCAGCAATTTAGTAGAAATCGTGCTCTGAGCTTTCAAGTTGGCCTTATGATCGAGGTGCTTTCGTGTTTGTCTGCCGTCCAAAAATCCCATGTTTATGCAACACATTTTGGTTCGAAGTCTCGAACTTGGGCCTGACGTGAGATAAACTACCAATCACTTATTTTAGACGTGGTTTGAAGATGATGACCTGTTTTTGCTGCGCGAACCATGTTGAACTGGCTAAGAAAGTGAAAATTCGTCGATTAATTGAATACACTGGTCCAAAAGATTCCAAGGATTCAATTCAGTACATGGCATATGTCGAGGAGACCACATATCGATGGTCTGTGATCTGTGTGCCATGTTATCTCGTATTAGACAACAGGCAGGGAGGTGACGATATAAACGGACAGTTTTTTACAATCGCTGCGTCTTCAAGGAACGATAAAGCTCGTCTCATGGATAGCACGGCTTATCAAAAGTGGCAAGTTCGGGAAGCAGCAAAAATGGGTATCGATGTTGACGCAAACAAGTAGGAACTACCCCGGCTCATGAGCCGGGGAAAACGCTCGTACCCGATTACTTTCGACAGCTTTTCACTTGCTTCAATTCGGCCTCGGCTCATGAGCCGGGGAAAACGTCGCCAAGGGCGGAGCGTTCCAGACGGTTTATCTGCCCCTTCAATTCGGCCCCGGCTCGTGAGCCGGGAAAACACGCCGCCCACCGACGAGGGCGAGGAAGGGAACCTGCTTCAATTCGGCCCCGGCTCGTGAGCCGGGGAAAACGGCGAAAGCTGAAGGGCGCCCCGGCCGGCCGCTGCTCACCGCTTCAATTCGGCCCCGGCTCGTGAGCCGGGGAAAACGCGTGCCATCTTCGAGGACGAGCTTGCATTCTTGATGCTTCAATTCGGCCCCGGCTCGTGAGCCGGGGAAAACTTGAACAGCCGACTGTTCGCATCAATAAGCTGGTCGTGCTTCAATTCGGCCCCGGCTCGTGAGCCGGGGAAAACCTCGAACTCGTCAAGCAGGACTAAACGACAACGACTAGCTTCAATTCGGCCCCGGCTCGTGAGCCGGGGAAAACGTTGCACTACTACTCTTGACATGCTCCCATTGTACTAACTTCAATTCGGCCCCGGCTCGTGAGCCGGGGAAAACCCTGAGAGAATCCTCGCCGATGAGATCGTGTTCTTACTTCAATTCGGCCCCGGCTCGTGAGCCGGGGAAAACCCTCAGAGGCCGAGTAGCCTGCTGACAGCACCTCAACTTCAATTCGGCCCCGGCTCGTGAGCCGGGGAAAACTTAACGGCATAGTCGCTGATGCCAGGCGAATGAAAAAACTTCAATTCGGCCCCGGCTCGTGAGCCGGGGAAAACGAAACATTCAGCACGATAGGAGAAGCCATGAGCGAGCAACTTCAATTCGGCCCCGGCTCGTGAGCCGGGGAAAACGGCTGAGGCCGCTGCCGGCAGTGCTATTCGCAGCTACCTACTTCAATTCGGCCCCGGCTCGTGAGCCGGGGAAAACAACGCTGCGATGCCTATGGCTGCCATGATGTACATACTTCAATTCGGCCCCGGCTCGTGAGCCGGGAAAACTATAGCACCGCTGCTGATACTGCACAACAGCTATGGATACTTCAATTCGGCCCCGGCTCGTGAGCCGGGAAAACAGCTAGCGTTAATTATTTTACCTGCCGAGTATTTAACTTCAATTCGGCCCCGGCTCGTGAGCCGGGGAAAACTAGCAATGCCGGGAATGCGAATCGAACGCATGGAGCCACTTCAATTCGGCCCCGGCTCGTGAGCCGGGGAAAACCAAGGGCGTCACTCCTCCGGGCATGTTTCTGGTAAAACTTCAATTCGGCCCCGGCTCGTGAGCCGGGGAAAACGAGAGCCTCTATATTCTTCGGACGATCCACATATCTACTTCAATTCGGCCCCGGCTCGTGAGCCGGGGAAAACGAAGATGGGCGTAGCTCATTACTACGGCTCATCACACTTCAATTCGGCCCCGGCTCGTGAGCCGGGGAAAACTTTGTGCGGTGCGCCGACGCTGTGTGCTCCCAGTAACTTCAATTCGGCCCCGGCTCGTCGAGCCGGGGAAAACTCCATGTGGCGACGATCAATGTTTTCGCTCGCCACAAACTTCAATTCGGCCCCGGCTCGTGAGCCGGGGAAAACGTTTTACCCCGGAGGTTGGAAATGCGAACATATTCTACACTTCAATTCGGCCCCGGCTCGTGAGCCGGGGAAAACGATAGACTCGCTGGGCGACAAGCTCGGCGCGTTAATCACTTCAATTCGGCCCCGGCTCGTGAGCCGGGGAAAACGACATCCCGCACATCCCTTTTGAAATGCCCGCAAGGACTTCAATTCGGCCCCGGCTCGTGAGCCGGGGAAAACCTTTTGCAGCATCTCATTCGTGCGATCAGTCATGTTACTTCAATTCGGCCCCGGCTCGTGAGCCGGGGAAAACATTGTCGGATAGATGTTCGTGTCCGCCTGATTGATACTTCAATTCGGCCCCGGCTCGTGAGCCGGGGAAAACTCGCCCTGACCATCAGGAATCGGCTCGAACGAGGTTACTTCAATTCGGCCCCGGCTCGTGAGCCGGGGAAAACAGGGCAAGGTTGGCCCTGGGACCGCCGAGAAGCTATTACTTCAATTCGGCCCCGGCTCGTGAGCCGGGGAAAACGCAATCCCAGCCGTTAATCCCATTGTGCGTTACCCACTTCAATTCGGCCCCGGCTCGTGAGCCGGGGAAAACCTATGCCTACCGAACTAGACCGGCTCAAGTACAGTAACTTCAATTCGGCCCCGGCTCGTGAGCCGGGGAAAACTGTGACGACCGAAACAATGATCGTCATATCCCTAGACTTCAATTCGGCCCCGGCTCGTGAGCCGGGAAAACTCCCAGAGTGGAGTAGACTTAGCTAAGCCCAACTTACTTCAATTCGGCCCCGGCTCGTGAGCCGGGGAAAACGTTTTAACGATAGCCTACGGTTCGTCCGGGTTGATACTTCAATTCGGCCCCGGCTCGTGAGCCGGGGAAAACTAAAAGTCCCTTTTGTATATCAAGTAAACGAATTAACACTTCAATTCGGCCCCGGCTCGTGAGCCGGGGAAAACGAATGTAAGCTAGAGGCAGTAGCAAAAGAGCTAGAACTTCAATTCGGCCCCGGCTCGTGAGCCGGGGAAAACTAGATAAGTGGGATTCGTCTACCCCGTTTGTCATGACTTCAATTCGGCCCCGGCTCGTGAGCCGGGGAAAACGATGCAGAAGTTTAACGAAGTAACCGGGGAAGAACTAACTTCAATTCGGCCCCGGCTCGTGAGCCGGGGAAAACAATCGAAATCACGCTTCGTGCTGAACATCCTTCTTACTTCAATTCGGCCCCGGCTCGTGAGCCGGGGAAAACTTGGTACGGACTCGCCAAGCGGATCGGACGGAGCGCACTTCAATTCGGCCCCGGCTCGTGAGCCGGGGAAAACTTCGAGATGTCTGAAGTCAACATGGCTGTTGTTTCCGACTTCAATTCGGCCCCGGCTCGTGAGCCGGGGAAAACAGCAGATGCTGCCAGAGCCGACGCCGCCTTCAAGAATACTTCAATTCGGCCCCGGCTCGTGAGCCGGGGAAAACCATGAACGGATTGTAACCGCACCCTCACGATGTCACACTTCAATTCGGCCCCGGCTCGTGAGCCGGGGAAAACCTTAGCCATGGGGTTCAAGCTCCTAAGTAGTGCCGACTTCAATTCGGCCCCGGCTCGTGAGCCGGGGAAAACTCGGCTGAGCGGGCACGCCAACGCCTGCATGATTAAACTTCAATTCGGCCCCGGCTCGTGAGCCGGGGAAAACTCACCGGCGACGGGCGAGGGCGACCATGGCACGTCAAACTTCAATTCGGCCCCGGCTCGTGAGCCGGGGAAAACCAAACGTGCCGCCGGTCTTCGAGCATACGGCTTTGAACTTCAATTCGGCCCCGGCTCGTGAGCCGGGGAAAACTCCATATATATGAAATGAAGTCGCCACTATATCATAACTTCAATTCGGCCCCGGCTCGTGAGCCGGGGAAAACCGCTCGCTCGCTAACTGCTTAACGCCACAGGCTTTTTCGCTGGTCTGGCGAGAGGCTGCTACTTGCCAAGCTCAGTCTTTCAATTTGCACACTACCGATCATCCGTAACCTCCTGTCACTCCTGGCTATATGTGTTGCGAGCGGGTGCAAACACAATAACAGACACTAACACTCACTTGTCAAAGAACTTGCAGCGATTCCACTCCATCGCTCACTTCCACCACGTCTCTACTCGACACCAATTGCCAAGCAACAGTCGGGGCTCATCCATCCGACGTATGTTACACCACACCCACGCCATCTGCAACTTGCAATAACGAAACAATCTCCGAGATACCTCGGAGACTTTGCTGACATTGAACAAGCACACCGCGGGCAACTAGGGCAAAGATGACTCCGCAGCAAACAGCCCGAAGCCTCGGTAGCGGCCGGCACCGAGGACGAGTGGGCCCTGAAGGGGACGTGGGAAACGGACCCGGAGGTGGTACATCGAACCATTCATGTGGTGGGGCCGCTGGTATCGATTTGCCAATTCCGCTCCTGGCCGAAATCCTACTGATCGCCAGGCGAGTTCCACCGGTTGGGGTAACCCCGCATCAGTAAACATCCGATAGGCCAGTTCGTTTCCTTTCTCCAAATCGCCTTTGTGGTGCCCAGGGAAAACACAGGGCGTGACGGTAGACCAGACAGCCGAGGTGCCCGTGTAATGCTTTAGCACCCCATCGGATGACAATTGCTCCAGCATAGCGCGGGGTTGACCATGATGCGTGAGGAACTCTCCACCGAGGCGTATTTGAATCTGACGCATGATGCGTCCCGATCCTATTGGCCCGACCACCAACACGCGGCGGATGGCTTGCACTCGGTTCTGATATGCGCTGATGGTCGGTAAGGGCAGGAACATCAAACGCCGGTCGGCGGCATCGCCACGAACGGGTGCATCCTTTCCGCGATGGCCGTGAATGAATGTTTCGATTTCGTCGTGCGGGATATCGAACCGCCGAGAGGTTTCACCGAGGAGGTTTCGCATCATCCCGGCAACATCCCGAGTGCCGGTGAGGAGCCGGAAAGCCGAGTTCCCTTCGCCGCTGGGTGACATTAGGCGGAACGCGGCGAAGGGGCGCTGGATGCTGGTCGTTCGTGGGGCGGTGTCAGAGTGGTACTGCCTGACATCGAACTCGCGGAGTGGGGGAACAGGTTTGAATCCGTCGCCAGAGATGCGGTCGAGAAAGTCCTGATGTTTGCGCATCAGGTCTTGCAGTGTTCCGGCCTTGGGAACGCGCAAGGGCACACCGCCTTGAGGGACGACGTGCCAGCGGTGGCCTGGTAGTTTGTCGGCATCGGGTTGCGAGACGATGTTGGCATCGGCGGCGACCATGTCGATGCCCCAGCCGAGGTGGGTGATGGAACGGGCAACGGCTTTGAGGGTTTCGAGATGTTCGCACTGCCCCTCGGGCAGCACGTACAGATAGTGGAGTGTGTCGTCGAGGAGGTGGGTGGGACGGACGACTTTTTCGGTGCGTTTCGGCGTTTTATCTACTTCGCCTCGTTTCCAAGATGGAACCAGAAGCTCCGTAGTGTTGTCTGGAACATAGAACTGCGTTGGTACGTCGGAAGCTATTCCCGCAGCCGCGACGACCTCCGGTGGCTGCAAAGAAGCAAGCCACTCTAACGCAGGGACAGCGTATATAAGTTGATGGCGTTCGTTCCATCGACCTGCTGAAGCCGATACGAGAGACTGGTACAATCGTAAAGGTGACAATGGCCACTCGGGTTCACCACCTTCGCCGCGCCCGTGTGAGAATGGCTGTAGGAAGCGAAACGTGAAAACGAGGTTACTCGGCATTGGCTTCCTCCATCTTCTTTTTGCCGGCTTTCTTGGGTTTCGTTTTCGCATCACCACCGTCGGTTACGTCTTTCTTTGCCTTGTCTTTGTCGAACGGTACGGTTTGGGCCCCGCCCACTCCGAACGTCTTTGCCGCTTCCATAGCGAACTGCAGGGCGTCTTCATGCGAAAGCTTAAACGGTTTGCGTTCACCGGTCGGAAGGACCTCGACGAGTTCGCGTGGCTTGTCAGGGTTCTGAACTAATAAGCAACCCTGACGGAGGTAACTGGGCGAGTTATAGGTGAAGGCCACCAGTGACAACCCAAGAATGTAACGCCGAAGAGCAAGAGTCTTTGATGAATCCTTCCCAGCGTAAAGGAGTCGAATCGCTGCGAGTCCAAGTGTTGCATCGCGGCGGATTCCACCATCTGCGATCACTCCACCATGGGTCCAAGTCGCAGGAACATGTACGAAGCCACGTTTCGCCAGGGGATTCTTGTTGTCGCCTTCTGCTTTCTGTTTCTCTTCCTCGCTGAACACCTCCAGCGAGGCGTAGTCCACCGGCGGATTGAATTGCGCGGAACGGTGTAGCTCCCTGACATCGTATGCGCGGATGGCGGATGCCAGCACACGGGGTAACTTGGCTTGCGTATCACGGGAATCCCAGACACCGAATACAAGCGAAGTGGGGGCTATCTTGGCCAAACTCGTTGCATCGCCCTTTAGAACGGCATTAAATGCCTGTTGGAGTTGCTCACCAAGTGCTGAACATCGCAGGAGCGCATCGCCGGCACGATGAGCCGCTTCAAAGATGCTGACTTCTTTATCGCCTGCCGTCACTGTGATTTGTGGAACGAGCTTGGCGTACTTCTCTTCTTTGAAGATCGGTTCGATGCGATTAGCTTGCGAACCAACCGAGTCTATAAGAGCAACATTCTTGCCGGTAAGAGGGTCGGTATCGATATTGTACCCACCCTTGAAACCATCACCTGCTGCGGCTGCGAATGTCGCAGGGAAGAGAACGCCATCAGTTCCTTCCACGGGCATGAGCCACTCGCGCAGCACAATCGCTGCTGGGCCATCGAACGAGAGATAATGATCGAAGCTATCGATCTTGATGCCAGAACTCATCGGTCATTCTCCTTGAGTGAAGAAACAGGAATTGCATGACGAAACGCTTTGTGCTTCTTTTGTCCGGTCCGGAACCAGTTTTCAAAACGATACCGACGACTACTTAACAACCCCAGGTTGCCCGTGGAAGCTGCAAGCAGAAGATTTGTCGAAACCGGAATCGACCATGTGAAGTAGTCGTAAATACGTTTTTCATTCGTGAATGCTGGCCGAGCGACTTGGATTCCGATGATGCAGAGCAATTCAACAGCTGGGAATGCCGTGCTGGTGACTCCGAGATCATTCGGTGAAAACCCTACATCTCTTGAATGTGCGTTAGGAGCACGACGGGCATCATAGTAGAACGGCTCCTTCTTTTTGTCTGGGTCTTCTGGATTACGGACCACCAAGCCAATATCGAAGAGATTAGGGAAACCAAACTTCTGGTCCTTCATCGCTTGTTGCATGGCGTAGGCTATTCCGCGGCTTTCCATTGTGCCCGCCCATATTTTCAAATCCTTCGCGCCGGTTTGGTCAGTGCCCCACCAATCAACTGAAAGAGAGCGGAATGGAAAACCTATCACGAAAGGGGAAGAAGTCGTATCTTTCGGATCGGTGATCTCGAGTGATGCATTTGAAATTGCTCCTACCAACTCGGCCAACGTGCCGACACCCTCTCCCTGAATACTGAATGAACGATCATCCTCCCCAAACCACCCTTCCGCCCCTGGCCACAAGCGGTCAGCGAGTTCCAATAACCCGCAGCAGGCGAAGAATTGGCCGGGGTTGGTCGGATCTACGTTTATCGTGATGTTGGGCTTGTTCATCGCTCGCCCTCCTTCAGATAGGCCGAGGGGTTTGCACTGGCGGCCCAGTCGGCGGCGCGGAGCAGCGATTCCAGGTAGGCCAGGCCCCAGCGGCCGTACTTCCGCTGAAGCCGGGCGAATCGCTGGGGAACCACGGCGGCAATCTCGTCCGCCTGCTTTTGCGAACAATCGGGGTCGAAGGCTTCATCCATGGGGAAGTGAGGGCGCGCTCTGCCGTGGTGGGTAGCGATCAGGTGCAGAATTAGTTCACGGTGTTCGCCCAGGTTCTCTTCCAGAACATTGATAAGCGAACCGAACTCATGGCGATACTTCTCCACAACGCGTGTTCCCTTCGCACCTGATTTGGCCAGCATCACGTCTGAATAATTTCGGTTTCCCAGGACAGTTTGGAAAAGCTTACGCCGTTTGCCGTGGTCGTGGAATTTCGCAGCAGTGACGATGGCTTGCTTGAGTGAATCATCCAGAGTAAGATTCGCTACGATCCGCCCAACACTTCTCACGACATCATCGACGTGAACCTGCCACAGCACCGGTAGTGTCGAAGATCGATCTCCTTCGTTGCGATGCACGAACCAATCCCACGTTTCGGGATCGGCATCTTCATCTTCACCCGAAGCGAATACGATGCTTTCGATGCGATGCATGCCCTCCGGCGCCTCCTCGGCGTTCCACAGCCGCTTGCGTTCGGAAGTCTCCGAAACATCGTCGGCAGTTTCTGAAGTGCCATCAAGCATTCCGGCAGAGGACAGGCCGCCGACAGAAGGCGGAAGAATCACCGTCTTCCATGCCACTAAGTCTTTGTCGACCAGGTCTTCGAGCGTGACGATTGCAACCGTGCCGTCATCGTCCATGAGCCAGGCTTTGGTCTGCGCGGCTCTGTCGCCGAGTCGTTTAGCCAGTTTCTTGAACTGATCAGCCGCTCGATAGTTAGGTTCCTTGAGCAATTCGTGCGGTTTGAGTGTGTACAATTCGAGCAATTCGGAGGGTGGGTATTGCTCCAACAAGTCGCCGGTGATCTCTTCCACTTCCTCTCGCCAGGCTACTTGCGTTTCAGGCGGTTGCCACTCGGTGGGCAGTCCGTGCAAGTACGGCTCGACAGGAGGCCTGCCAGGGAGCTTGCCTTTAATGGTGGTGAGCGCCCAGGCATCAAAGAGGATGTCAGTAGTGGGGAGGATGGTAGGCGACGGGGCAAAGGCGGCCTGACGATCCTCGGAATTGAGCTTTGCCAATGCCGATGGGCTGGCGTCTCCGTCGAGTTGTTTCAGGAGTTCCAGTGTCTTTTTTCGTGCTGTATCGTAGGGATCATCTTTCTTGAACTCGGTCGGATGTACCACATGAATTTCGGTATCGGTGCGTTCACCGAAGCGGTTAACGCGGCCGAAGCGCTGGGCCATGCTCTCGAAGGTAGAGAGATCACAGACGAGATGATCCGCTGAGATATTGACGCCCACTTCACCGGCACTGGTGCATACCAACCAGGTAGTCTCGCCATCGTGACCAGCACCTGGCAAGAAGCGTTTGAAAATGTCCTTAGAGACAAGTTCATCACGTTCCTTGCCTCGCATCGTACCAGTGAGCGTAACCACACGGTCTTTGGGAAGTTTGTCGGCAATGTAGTTCACGCCTTCAACCGTGCGCGTGAACACGATAACTGCGCATTTTTTGTTCGCAAATGACTTCGCAAGATCAAAGAGTTTGTCCCACAACGGTTTTTTCTCGTCATTAACTGGTTCAAAATGGAGTTTCTTTCTGGCGTTAGTTCGTTGGACAACCACGGCGTTCGCTTTGTCTGCATCCGTAAGTTCAAACACCTCGCCGGTGCCCCGTCTGGTCGCAGTTAGTTCCATCACGCGGAACTTTGGCCATTGTACACTCGGTTCACATGCCTGTTCTTCTTGTATCTTGGTGATGAGTTTCTGAAACGCCGGTTCCAGGTGGGCTTCATCGTGAACCAGCAAAACGTCCTGCCCGAGGAATCCTGCGTGAAGAGGTTTCTTGCTACGGCCGATTCCGTATCCGCTAAACAGCAGGCGGGAGCCAATCATATCGACAGTGCCTGAGATGATGGCTGGGCACGACGGATCGTCGCTCCAAGCACGGTTGTCGGCAAATTGGCCACGCAGGGTACTAACGGCGAAATCGGAGATGCCGGCTACCTTCCGTTTTTTGTACTTCTCAACCTCATCCGTTGTCTGATCCACCACCGTCCTGCGATTCACGACATACACCAATCGGCGTGGCATCTTGTCTGGATGGTTTGCCAGGGCGATCAGCCAGATGGCGATGACTGAGGTCTTCCCCAATCCTGTTGGCAGGTTGCACGACTGTGGTATCTTTCCTTTTGAGAACCACTCATCGTACAGCGCACACTGCCAGGGAAATGGCGGATTGCCTGTTAGAGCTTCAAATGTCGTTGCGAAGTCAAGCATAAGTCTTTCTCACACCACCACACAAATATCCCTCGCCTCAACATCCTCCGTAGGTTTGCCGAGGCTTTCGATGTTTTTCATGCACACCCCGCAGAGGGGGATGAAGAGGACTTGATCGAGTTGTAGATCGATCACGTCGTAGAGTTTGGTTTTCAACCGCACCAGGGCGGCGGCGCTGAGGCGGCACAGAAAGACTGAGTACTGTCGGCGGAGGCCGAAGTCTTCGCAGGTCTTGGCGACCTTGCGGAGTCGCTTAGGATCGGCGATATCATAGGCGACGATCCACGATTCCAAGGAACACCTCCCCATGAGCGACTGGAGGTCCTTCTCGCTGGTAGTTCGATGCCATGAACGTCCCCCTATACCCGATGGAAAAAGTAGAAGCTAACAAAATCGAATGGAAAGTAGTTGTTATTGCGAGGCACGAATCGATGGTCACCTTATCTGGAAGCCTATGTAGGCGGGGATGTCGTTACGGATGAAGGCTGCCAGGGTGCGAGCCTGCACTTCGAGCATGCGGGAGTAGGTCATCGTGTACCCATAGACTGGATGTTTCACCTCTGTCGATTTGCGTTCCTCATAACAACGGAAAAACTTGGCTCGACCTTTTTCATTGAGTTGGCAGGCGTCGCGCCACATGAGGAAGTCGTCGGGGGTGATGGTGCGGTTGTTGATAAGTGTGAGAACAACTGAATCGGCGATGATGCTGCGGAATTCTTCCATGAGATCGAGGGCTAGCGAGGGACGGCCGTGGCGACCAGTGTGGTAGAACCCTGCGTAGGGATCGAATCCTACAGTGCATAAGGCAGCGAAGCAGTCTTTGACCAACAGGGCATAAGCGAAAGACAGCAAGGCATTGACGGGGTCACGGGGCGGTCGGCGATTGCGATGTTTGAAATCGAAACTCTTGCCGGGCGGCAGGGCTTTGAGGAATCGGTTGAACTCACCGAAATAAAGAGCGGCAGCTTGGCCTTCGAGGCCTAGGAGTGAATCCAGTGAGCCAGCGTTTTCGATCTTGGGGACAAGATCGAGCATGGCTTGGGCGGCATACTCCTCACTGCCACGGGATTCGGTCTGCGAACGGAGCGACCGCATCAGGAGCGTTCGTTGGTTGGTCACCTTGGCCTTCACGACAGAGCGAGCCAGACTGAGAGTGACGGCAGGTTCGCTGAAACGACGATACTGATCCTGGCGTAGCATGACGTTTTTGGTCGGTGCCGATTGGAAGGTGCCGACGAAGCGGCCGTGGCCGGTCATGTAGGAAATTGGAATGTCGTGGGAGGCTAGCGTTTCCAGGGCCTGCGTACTGACCTGGACGTTACCCAGCACACAAAGCTGACGGACTGCGGTAAGAGGCGCTTTGGTAATTTCCTTGCCATTCTTTTTGATGACCAGATGCTCGCTGCGTTTGCTGACGTACGCACCGGGCTCGTTGACATAGACCACTGCACCCAGATCCGAACCGGGAATGACACGAGTAACAGTTTCATCGGGGGGCTCCAGTGGTGGTTGGTCTTTTTTTAGAGTCAGCTGGAAGAGCGTTTCTTCGGGCAGGCAGATGGGAGCGAGAGAGCAGCCAAAGCAGCGATGGCGTAGTTCGAGGGGCAGCGGCTCGGGTGGTATGGCGCGCTGGTCGAGTTGCCTGATGAGGGCGATGCTATCGAGAGTTTTCTGCCGGAGTTCGGGGGTTATCGTGACTCTGACCCGTTCTTTGGAACCGATGTAGTAAATGATGCAGAAGTCGATGGTTTGGCCGAACTCTTCTTCAAGCAGAAGTGCCTGGGCCACAGTCTGGATGGCGTCGTTTTCATAGAAGGTGGCATGATCGTTTTCATCACATGGGGCGGCGGATCGCTTGTATTCAATGGGATAGGCTAAGCCACCTTTTTCTTCGAGCAGGTCGAGCTTGCCGGTGATGCCGAGACGTTCAGAGGAAAGTTGGATGCTGCGGGTGTGCAGGGCATCGCCTTCCTTGCGCGGTTTGTTGGCGAGTTGTTCGTCGTTGACACGGCGGTGGAGGAAGAGGCCGTCTTCGACGTGTTCGTTGACGGGCATGATAGCTTCGACGTATTCGAGGAAGTATAGACGTGGACAATAGTTCACTTGGTTAAGCGCCCGTAAGGGGATCAGCGATGTCTCGGTTGTAGCGGACATGGGGAGCACCTCTTTTGTGGTAGTCACATCTGTTCGATGCTGATTGTGGGATCGTGACAGGGATCGCAATTAATCTTGAAAAGTGTTTCGGGGTTAAGAGGCGATCCTGCGATTCGTCTGCAACGAAGACGGCTTCTTCAGAGCCTTGCGTTTCCGCAAGTTTAGAAGTTGATGGAACGCTTCAGCTTCGTCCTCTTCATTGAGATTCATGCCCAGCTCTGACAGGAACTCTCGCCGCAACCGAGGCGAACACAGGATGCGGTCTGGGTTGGTGAGTTGATGGCGATCCGCAATACCGTGATATGCAGCGATGAGTTGGGTGGTGGTTGGCAACTGCTATTCCTCCTCATGAATGAAGGTGAAGTAGATCTTTTTGAGTTTGTTTCGTGTACGCTGAAGTCGCGATCTGACAGCCTCAATTCCTTCAGCGAGTTGTTCTGCAACTGCTGAGTATGATTTTCCTTCAACCTCAACAAGTTCGAGGGTTACACGATACTTACTGGGCAACAATTCAATCGCTTTACGGACGACAGCGCAGCGTTCAGCGGTACACATTGCCTCCAAAGTTGGAATTGACTTGTCCGGAAGCAAGTCTGGGAGAGTCTCGGACTGATGAGCGCTGCTTGCTCTGTAGTAGTCAATCCATCTGCACTTCGCGCAAGTGCGGATGCTTGATGTTGGCGGAATGCACATGTTCGAGACAGAGGTTCGAAGTACACTAATGAAGGTCTCTTGTATTACGTCTTCAATAAGCCCAGGCGGGCAACCTTGGCTATGTAAAAATGCGTGCAGATTAGCTTCAGAAACTCTCTGAAGCACCAGTAACTTGAAGTCATCCATGTTCCGCCACTCCACATAGGTCTAACACTATGCAGACGGTCCAAGCGTGAAAAGGTGTTCAATGAAATTGTATTGACTATGACTAATAAACAGCTATTCTATATTTGCTTGCGGTGCAAGGCCGAATTGAAGGAATGAGATTGTTTTGACATTGAGTATGTGTTCCGTGTAATTCCTTGCATCGTAAGCACTTACGATTTTCTGATTCCGTCCAAAAGCCGCAGTGCCGGCCCCGAGGACACGCCTTCGTTCTATTCCCAACTCCGAATGGTGTTGACTGACACCATCAACCAACGGGCGAATTGTTCTTGCGAAACCTTGAAGCGTGCCCGTATTGCCTTCAACCCCTTAGCGCTAATGGGCTCAGGCAATCGAGACCTGGAAGCCAGCAACTCATGCCCCGGAACGGCGCACCGGACGCGTGTGCCATCGGGATAAAACTTTGTGACCATAATGGGCTCGTTGCGCTCAATCCGCTTCTGATGTTCTTTGCGAATAGCAATGATGTCACGAAGCAATTCTGCATCGCTCGGCCAAGCTGACTTTTTGGGTTTCTTCTTGACTAGTGTTGCTGGCATCGTGATTACTCCTTATTCATTCTTGGCATAGACGTTGAATAGTTCAATGGTCTCGCGCTCACGAAAGACGATGTAGATTACCCTGGCACCGCCACGCTTTCCACGCCCATGCAACTTCACCCTCAATTTACGATAACCACCGGTCAGATAAGTAATGACCGATAGCGGTTGCAGGTTCGCGGCTCGGCAGGAGCTTCGCTCTCCCAGTTCATCAGGTCATTTCTTTTCTGACAGGCAAAAAGAGCTGTAGTTATGCAGCCACATCCTCTTCACGTGCAATCTCTGCCAACTCCAACTGTGCGATCTGTGGCATCTTCGGGCCAAGGATACCGCCCAGGCCGCCGTAGAGGGCAGTCGTGTTGGAAACGGCTCGGTCGAGTTGTTTCTCCCGCTTGTTCCATATCCGTCGCATTGACCGTTTCTCTGATTCAAGATCTTCCTTGAGCGAGATGAACGCTTCCACGATTCCTTCGACACGCTGGCGGAACTCGGTGCCAGTGAAATACTGATGGAGCATGTCAGCCATCCCCTGCCTGCCTTCGAGGAGCCGATGGGTGCGAGCTACATCAAGAATGCCCTGCCTTAGGGCGGTGGCCAGCCCGGCCAGGCATGCACGGCTGGTTACCCACACGCCGTCAATGAAAGCAAAGGTGGAAATGCCTTTGGGTAACTCCATGGAGACGAGCACTGCCACCTGGCCGCGAGCCGCCCGGAGGTCTTCGCGAAGCTTCCCCAGCCAACAGTCGTTAAATGACTTGGTACGTTTAGCTTCCCAAAGAATGGAGCCGCATCGTTGACCAGCTTGATCCACGACATGTTGCAATACGTCGCCACCATTTTTCGAGACGGGAATGGGTTCGACGACATCATAAGGGAAGTTATCACGTAACAGATTCTCCAGCTCGACCTCCAGGACTTCACCCTGAATCTGAAGCGAGCCCTGCTCAGCCTTGCGTTTCAGTTCACCAATCTGACGGCGAAGATCATCCACCAATTTTTCGCTATCAGCAGCCTTCAGACGATGCTCCTCATCTACCTGACGTTTGGCTTCTTCACGAATTTTGCTGCGTTCATCGTCGATGGTACGGGCGACGGTGAGTTCCAAGGCGCGCTTCTTCTCTTCCAGGTCTCGTCGGTCCTTTCGTAGCTCTAGCTCTTTCGTTTGCGATTCCGTCAGGTTCTTCCTGGTTTCCATTAGTTGTGACTGCAGTTGCTTAAACTCTAGAGAGATGGCATCTTTTGCCTCAGTAGCTGCTTCCAATTTCAACCGTTCTCGTTCATGAGCCAGCCGTTGTTCCAATTCCGTCTCCAGGGCGCGTTGGGCTTGGGATATCTCACGCTCACGATTTTTAAGAACATTTTCTCGTGAGGAAAGCAATGCTTCCTGGTGCTTGGCATGCTCTTGAAACTCCTCCCTTACCTGCTCACGCAGTTGTGTGGTAAGCACGCTGGAAATCTCAATCGGATAGCTGCATTTCGGGCAGAGGATGGCTTCGGACATGGTTCGTCTCCTGTTGTAATTCGTCGATGTTGCCTAGCAGGCGCTTCTGACAGCGTCTATCAGGCAATTGGCGAATTACATTCGACACGGTGACGAGTATTGTGACAGCACTCTGGAATATTAATCAACCATCTGCAACATACCACGCCCCGGCTCAAGCTGGACCAGAAGTGCTGGATCAATTCCCTGGGCTGAGACGATGGCTTGCCCCGGTGGTAAATGTTTGAGCCGCGTCCACATCGATTCCGGAACTCCGCCAACACTTTTTTTCAGTTGATTCAAAGTTGGTTCGTCGGCAATCTTCAGGAGAACCTTATTGTTGCAAAGGGAGTAGAGTTCATTCGGCAAGTGGCCCGGGAACTGTGACGCGAATGTCAGTCCCAACCATCGCTTGCGGCCACGTCGAGCAATTCGCTGGAGTTGCTCCATGACCATGGGAAGCTGCTTAGAGCGACCCGCGCCCACAAACTCATGGGCTTCTTCAATAATAATGACCGTTTTCGGTTTTTGCCCGACCGGTGCAGCATCGTACAACTGATCCTGCGCTGCTGCCACACCTCGAAGCACATCGGCGATAGCGAGATTACGGTGGGTTGGATTGTCAACTGCTGCGACATCGAAAATGACGACATGACCTGGCTTCAGCATATTCACAAAGTTAAGGGAAGTAATTGTGCGCCCATCGGCAGCAATGCTGTCGTGGCGATCAAAGAGCCGGCTGCGGTAAAGTTTGGCGAGCAAGCTGACAGTTTTGCGCCACGATGCCACATGGGCGTGTTTCTTCTTGACGTCTGCCGCTTTCTGTCGCAGGCGGGTTGCTTCATGCTTGAAACCATCGTCGTGGAGAAAGCGTTCTTGTATTTCGCCATTCCCCACGACTTCAGCGACAGCTTCGGCCATGTCCAGGACATGCCCCAGCCGCAATCCCGGATAACCGTTTTCTTGATCGTCCCAACTACGCAGTAGTTCTTCGTGAGCCTTTCTACGGTCATCAGGCAAAGTCTGGACATACAACTCACACGCAGCATCATAAGCAGCTAAGAATCGCTCTGTCTGCGCTTCATTTCCCTGCAATAGCTCAGACGCTACATGGGGTGAGATGTTCGCAAACTCTATGCTGAAACGGCGAATGGCGGGGTGAGTTGTATCACTCGGAGTTAAGTCGGTAGGCACAAGCAAGTAGTTGCTGGGAAGGCCAGCAGGTTCTAGCCCCCACTGCCGTAGTGCCGGCAAGATGTTCGGCGAAGCAGCGGCTCGATGCAAGCTGGCATATTCTCCTTCCACATCCAAAAGCAGTACGCAAAAACCCGCTTGCGATTGTCGCTCGATCCATCCTGCAAGGAAAGTGGACTTTCCGGCCCCTGTCGTGCCTACTACCAGGCTGTGGCGGGGAACGTGATGTTTCTCCGTGCTACGCAATCCAACTGAAACGCCGTCGTAGCCTACTGCCTTGCCAAGTCTCAGATCGCCGTTACAGGAGAGTGCAGATTGTGTTTCTTCCGTGCTCAGCAGTTTCACTGGGCTGTTCGGTCGGGGACGATAGAGAGGCACAATTTTCTGCCCATCTTTAATCTCACCCAAGATCTCCAGCGCTACCCACCCGTGATATGGAGGGGTGAACAATGCGTTTTCAATCTGGCTGATCACCAACGGCTGAGCCTGGGCCTGAATCCCCACTGGGGCTGCAAACGGTCCTTTCACAACTTGCCCTAAATAGATTCGGTTGTCCGAACTTTCAATATGAACCAGAGCTTGCGTATTCCAACGATCAAACGTCTCCTGTGGAAAGACAGCCAGAACCGTACCATCCTCGCTTGTCTGCGGGGAATCAAACAACGTGCGTCCATCCGCATCATCAGGCAGCGGAGCCAGTCCATCCTGAAACTCCTGAGATTCAAGATGCAACATCACCTGCGGCGGCAATGGATCGGCTATTGATGACTGAGGCATAGCACCCTCGGTAAAATCAGATCGGTGTCAGAATGCGTCCGGAGCTGAACTGGCTGGCGGCTCGTTCTTTGGAATATGCTGCCTCCACTAACGAGCTGAAGCTTTCAATGCCTAAGCCGGTCTTCGCTCCCAGGCGAGCGAGTTCCAGAAGGAGTGGGTAGCCTCGATGAGGCTGCAGGGCAGCATCGGCCAAGGCGATTACTCCTGCTTCTAGAGCATGTTCGGCATGAGCAAAGAACAGTTGCGCCGCGCGGACCGCGTCGCACGAAGTCCACCCACAATCATCGACTCACCCAGTTTCTCAGCAAAAGCCAGTACTTTAGCTTTGCGAACAGGGTCATAAGTTCCACGTTCCACCATGTCTTGTAGAACAAGCTTCCCTTTTTGAAGTATCGCGATCTGTCCAGGTTCAAGTGCTCCTGCAATGGTCAGCAGGGCCCGGTTGGCATCTCGTTCCGATACGAATACCCAACGCTTCTCTTGGAGAAGTAATTGCTCGAGGACGGGAAGCATTTCATCAATCAGTTCCATTGACCCCGAGCCTGTGAGGATTTCCAGAGGAGTGGGGACGCCGTGCCCCAAGCGCCAAGGAGTCGTCGTTCGTTGCAGGAGCGCCTTTCGTTCCATGGAGGCCATGATGCCGCGACGCAGCAAACTTGTGATTTGATCTCTGTTATTAACCGATCCACGGGCTGCACGTCGATCAAGGAACTGTCGCAGTCCCTCTACCACATCTTTATGATCGGCACTGTAATCGTGTCGGAGAAAGGTGGTTCGCCACGAGTGCATGGCTCCATCATAACGGGTCAGGCAAACGCCCACTGCCACCAGCGTGGCTGTCACGCCATCGTGGCCGGTGTTGGCACCCTCTGCGGCAGTAACTCGACCGGCTAGTAGGATGTTTCGTCGAGCTACCTTCTGATGTTTCTCATCGACTGTATAGACACCAACGCCAGGAGGAGCGTCTGGAATACGTTTGAGCTCTTGCAGAATATTGTGACGAATGGCCTGATGAAGATTTCGCTCTGCCAGCACCGATTTTTTGATAGCTGAGGGGATGCGTTCCAGCATGACTTGGAGTCCGGCGTGATCATCCCATTGTTGTAGATCGAGGGCTTCACGCAACATTTGTCCAAGAGCTTCTTCAAGAGTGGCGGAAGTTAATATGGGCTCGGGAGGCAGCATCTCTGGGGGTGCATCCGCCCGACGTTCACCCACCATAGAGGCAGCTGCATCATGCATCATGATTGCCACATTTGCCGATGGAAGGCAGGAACCATGAGCTGAATGCTCTATCGCGGTAGTTTCGTTGTAAGAGTGGTAGATAGCCGCGAGCCCAGTTCTCCGGCACGCCGAACGCTTGATGTAATAACTCCAACCACTTCAATTTATCTTCCCGAGCTATGTGCCTTGTCCTGGCTCGTGCTATGACTTCTTTTCGTGGAGCAATCAAGAGACATGCGAGTGTATTGGCCCTCTGTTCTACCTCGGTTTCCTGTTTCTGTTCTTTGAATTGGTAGTGATAGAAAGCTTGAATCGGGGCTCCCATAGCCGTTGACATCAGTACTTCAACAGTTTCTGCTGGGCTTTCCTGATCCAGTAACTGTAGACCTCTCTCTCCATACCGGAGCTTCATGCGGCGACGTGGTAACTCATAATCAATCCAGAAATGAGCAGTCTCATGCGCAACAATCATACGCCGTTCATCGACAGACAAGGCGCTATCGATGAAGAGAACGGCATGTCCCTTCTGAGCGATGATGCAACCATCTAACCTTCGATTATTTGGAGGTTCAGATCTCGCAAAGCCTTTAGCTGACAACCACTCATAAGCACGTTGTGTCGTTAGTCCTTGCATTGATTCGATGGAAGCTGCGTAATGAATTGGCAGATAGCGTTCGACATCTCGGGGAAATGAATTTCTTTCCGGGATTGGCTCCCAGAAAGTTGCTGCACAATGCTCCAGGTCTTCAAGGTTTTTCATCGTCTTCATCTGATAGGAGTGGCGTTTCTGACGCAGCCATGAGCCAACCACTTTGATTGGCCTGTGGTTTTGCCTGTCCCTGCCATTGAGCGAGAGCCCATTCCTTGCGTAACAGCCCAGCTAATAGCGTTGGTGTTACCTTGCAGTGTTGGGAGATAGCCATAAGGTCATCCTGAAAATGCTCCTGGCGGGGTGTCATGCACAAGCTTAGAGAGACCAACTGACTAATACTAATGTCAAGTTGCCTGGCTTGTTCTTTCACCTTCAACTTCTCTCGGCGACGTTGCTGATAGAGCCAGTGCCCCACCCAGCTACTATCCTTGCGAGACTTGCGAAGCGCACTTTTCATCAAGGCTTGCTTATCTGAACTCATGGCTGATCCTCCCTGGCCAGTTGTTTACGCAGCCTGCTCACGCGCTGACGCAGTCGGTCAGACAATTGCTTCACAAGTGAGGTGGCTTCTGCCCGAGTCTTCTGAGGTGTGCAGAACGTATCAATGATCGATTCATGGGAGCGGTTCTCCATCCAGAGTTCCAGATATTTTCGTTCGTCGTCGTCTTTAGCCAGTTCGACGGCATATCGTGCCCCCATTTTTTGTGTGGTGACCCAATCATCTATTTCATTCGAGGTCGGCGACTCATTTGTGACAGGCTCTTTAACCTTTTTTAACTCTCGCAGTTGGCGTCGCTGTCGTTTACGGATTCTATCGATGAGGCGTCTCTGTGCGATTTTCCTCAGCAGGGATATGAACTTCCCCTTTGTTGCATCCTCTTGTATGCCTTGGGAAGCAGCCGACCAGATCGCATCAATTACTGCATCGCTTATCTCATCTTGATCAACCGTGGGATTGGTTTTCTTCAAAATAGCCATCAATCGAAGGGAGTATCGCTCGTAGAGTTCAGCTACCCGGACACGTTCTTGTGATGAAAGTGGTGAGTACATGGTAAATCATGCCTATCATTGCTTATTTTCAGCATCACTTCTTGAAATCTCCCATGCAACAGAAAACTGCTCAGTTTTAGTTAAATCAGCGTTGAAAGTGGCTAATTATCGGGGATTAGTAATAAAGGACATGCCCATAATGTTTGTTAATGAACTGAGTGCAACCGAATCGACGGGTGGCCATCGAATTGTCCAAAAGGTTAACTCGGTGCCTTGTGAATAGCCGATCCTAACGCCATTTGATCGCGAAACCCAAAACAGCCTCGCTTATGAGCAGAGTCGAATTTCTAAAAGCTGACTCAACGTGGCCACTAGGTTGTCGCCATTTTGATCTCTCAGCGGGCACAATTTCGAGATCGAAAAACTACAGAAACTCGGGTGATATTCACAGTTAATCTGATGACGGGATTCCCTGCATCCTTGTCTGAAGGTATTAGGCAAACCTTTGTGACGTTGTCATTTGAAAAGCATAGAACTCACCAAGTGTGTAAAGTCTAAATCTGAAGTAAGAGGGTTATGATCAACAAGAATGCTTATTTAACAGCTAGGGTTTCCGGCGTTTATCGCAGTTGTCGATCCTTGCAGTCAAATTTGGCCCATCTGTTTCAGCGAATGCTCTTTGCAAGCATTTTCTTCGCTTTACGAGGCCCTTCACACGAAAGTACTTCGAACTTTTCACCGTCCAGATCGTGGTAGCTCACGAAAAAGTGTTCAAGCTGCTCCAGGATTTGAATGGGCAATTCTTGAATTGAATGAATCCTCTTGTGTTCTGCGCTTTTCTCGGAGATGCCAAGTAATCGATCATTCCGAATAGACTTTCCCTTTGTCGTCGTTTGTTTTCCTTCAATGACACCGATGAGGCGGACTTCTATGACGCATCCGCAGAATGTGGGATCATCGAGTAAGACCAGTACATCGATTGGGTCACCATCTTGGGCTTTGGTACCTGGAACGAAACCGAAGTCGTAAGGGAAGATCATGCCTTTCGGCAACACCTTGCCAAGACAGTACTCTTTCGACTTCGGGTCATAGTCGTATTTATTCCGGCTGCCTTTCGGCGTTTCAATAATTACCTTCACTGTGTTGGTCTTAGACGTCTTGCTCATCTGCAGCCTTTCTTTGGAGTAGTTTTGGATTAACTGGAGCCGACACATCAGGGGATAGAGATTCAGTTACCTTCCCTTCAAATAATCCGCCAACTAGCAAGACTGTCACGGAAATAAGTGCTGCTACGGTAGCCAGTCCGTACATTTCAACGCCACATGTCATACCTATTCCTGCGGAAAGCCAGATGGTACTAGCGGTGGTAAGACCCTTCACTTCCATTTTGTTGGTCAACTTCAGGATCGTTCCACCACCCAGGAACCCAATCCCCGCAATGATGCCTTCCATGACATGACCTAAGTCAATTTTCTTCGTGATGCCGATGATCAAAAAAAACGCAACAGTCAGGGAGACCATGACATGGGTCCGGAAGCCCGCCCACCGGCTTCTGCTTTCCTGTTCCAATCCCACCAAGCCACCCAGGATAAGGGAAAAGCCTAGTGGGATCAGAAGGTGAAAGGTCTCGGTCATATTCCAATGCTTCCGCATAGAAATCACCGGATAGAACAATATGTTCCATCCGGTGGCAGATGAACAGAGGCTAGCTGTGAGTGCTATTGCTTCGCTTTCGCGAGGCCCCCGATTTCTTTCCAGTTTTCTTCATGGAACTTCCATTGGCCATTTTGCTGCGGCTCATGTTGCGTTTCTTAGTCGCTTGAGCCTTCATTGCTTGAGGCATGACTGACTCCCATTAAAAAGAGGGAATCCATTGGCCAATCATTCCTCAAAGTAAGGAATGACCAGCCATAACCTGAAGGGGGTTAGGCAAGATACATGCCAAGCTCCGGAGCTGGCTCTGTTTTTGCATCAATTCCAGTCGTCGCAGCAAGAAAGGGATACCCATGAAACGCAAACATCTACGGTTTGGCATTGGATTTCGAGTTGTTCTTTCGAACAAAGACGGCCAAGCAGCGGAGATGACTCTTGCTCCTGGAGAAACTGAGGGAGGACCCGACAACAATCATCGCGGCGCTTCGCAATGGCTGTTCGTTCAGAAAGGAATGGGCTTAGCCATAGTTGACAAGAAGAGATGTCCACTGAGGCCAGGAACGCTTCTCCTCATTGAAAAAGGGGAAAATCATAAGATTACTAATACGGGCCTTGGCCTTCTGAAGACCCTGAACATCTATGTTCCTCCAGCTTACCGTCCGGATGGTACCGCACTGCCGCGCGGCAATTCTAAAAACTGACTAAACAATAGGTTCGATCTTTGATGATAGGTGAGATCAATCCTACTTCTGAAGCGCTCTTCCGCAACCCAAACTAATTGCGAGTGCAGTGTAGATGGCGAATAGCGAGCGATTGGAGAGTCGCTTCTCAAACCCGGGGGTTAATCTTTTTGGAACGATAAAGTAATCAGTCACAAAAGCTAACGCTGAGACCAAAGCCCCGTCAGCTAACGCCTTTGCAAAATTACCATCCTGGTTGGTCTGTTCCTCTAATAGCTCATGTAAGGCAGCCCAAGAGGTTACTGCTGCGCCATTGAGAAATAGGCCCGTTGCTGTGTATTGAAGCGATGCCTGGGGTTGATGGGCTGCTTTATCACCCCACGCAATGTGGCTCACAGCATTAATAGGTTCCACGCTATTGTTGTTTTGCATCTTGCCGCAGATTGCAGCTACCACCGTGGTAGAGACGGCACTAAGAAGCCCTGTGTGCAGAACTCTCTCAAGAAAAGTTTTAGCATCAGTCATGTTCTCTCCAAATAGGCAAGCTCCGGACTAAGTCTTGAGCCGCCCTTCAATGGAATCATCCATCGTTTTTCCCAGCATGGCTCCAATCATCATCTTGATTCCGACAATGATGCTGCCGTGCTTAGTGGCCCAGTAATACCCCTCCTCTGCTTTGAGCTTGAGAATAGTGATTCGCGGATCATCGATGCCTTCGGTGAACCAAGTCTTGATCAGGGGTTCCCATAATTCCTTGAGCTTGGCTTTATCAATTAGAATCTCGGCGTTGCATTTGAGCACCAGGAAGTCCGTATGAGAGGAGCCTTGAAAATAGAGCGTCACGGAGGGGTTCGATGATAATGCTTCGTTCTGACTACTATCCCTGGAACTGAGAAACCAAAGGTTTCCCTGGTCGTCTGCTTGCCGCACACTCATCGGCCTGCTTTCGATCCTGGCTCCGGGAGTACAGAAGAAACAGGTCGGCACCACTTTGATCAGTTCTTGGATTTTCTGGATAGCTTTCTGCCCGGTGAGATGCTCTTCGTTGTGTTCAGGCTGATTTCTGTTGATGGAGTTCATGAAGCACCTCAGCTAAGGTTAAGTATCGATGGAAATAGTTTGCTTGTGTTCTCTTTCTGTGCCCGGCCAGACCGAGTTTCTTGTTCAAAAGAAAGCAACGTCACGGCATCGAGACGTTGCTTTGCCTTTACTGTCGGGTTATCGCGTGCCCTTGAGTTTGTTGTCTAACTCCTGGATCATCGTTAAGTGGTGTTTGATCGTTGGCAGAGTTTTCGTGGCAAACGATTTCAGTTCGGGATCAGAACCTTCTTTGGAGAACTTCTCGAAGAGAGCTACAGCTTCTTCATGTCCTTTTACCTGGCAGGCGACATAAGCCTTGTCAAATTCACGACCGCTGAGTTGCGATAGCTTTTGCGCGAGCTTCTTATGATCGGCATCCAATTGGGTTTCAACAGCCAGGTTCTTGGATTCCGCAATGCGGCCGAGTTCCATGTTGGCTTTGCCATGGTCTTCAACCATCTTTTTTCCAAAGTCCTTTACCTCGGCAAGATAACCTCGTTCTGAAGCCAGCTTTCCCAGTTGCACTTCAGCCAGGCCGGCTCCCGACGCCTTTTTCACGAACTTCTCGTTCGAAAGGACTTTCGTATCGTCATCAGCCCGTAATGACGTGATGCACAAACCGAGTGTGACAGCAAGGATAACAACACTTCGAGACATAGGACTACTCCTAACAAGAGAACAGAGATCAAGTCGATGCTCGAACATCAAAAGGCAAACTGTGTACCCCAGCTTAGAAAAAGAGTTGGCCACCAAGTTTACTTGGCCCCTTTCCCCACTTCTGAAGCAGATCGATACGGTTCCAAAGGCGACTCGGCAGGGCCGGCAAAGACTTCTCCTCTAGCTCGAAAACGGGAACCATGGCAAGGACAATCCCAGGTCTTTTCACTTTGATTCCAACGAACGATGCAACCCAGATGAGTACAAACAGGGCTGAGTAAGGTCAACTTTCCCTGCTCGTCTTTGAATGCAGCAACTCGATTGCCTTCCATTTCCAGTATTTTTCCCTGGCCTGACGCAAGATGATCAGGTGATTCCGCTTCGCTTTTCTTCAAACGATCTTTGATCAGATAGTAGGGGAAGTCGGCATTCTCTTTCATGTAATTCCAGATGGCGCTGAGCTTCTTACGACTGGGATCAAAGAGGTCTTTCCATGGATTACTTCGTCCCCGTGCAGCATCACAAGCCATCAAGGCTGCGACTGTGCCGAAGGTCAAGCCGTTTCCCGAATACCCAGTAGCGATGAATTGCTTGTCCGCAATCTCCCCGATATATGGCAGCCCATCTACCGACTCGACTACCTGCCCAGACCAACGAGCTTTCACATGTGCAGTTGGCACATACTTCTGCAACAGCCTCTCCAACTGCTGATAGCGTTCGTTGGCGTTCACTTCCTGCCCGGTCTTATGATCGAGGCCGCCGAAAATGGCATACTCTTTTCCCTGATCCTTTTCGAGGCGGAGAAAGTAGTAGGGATCGCTGGTATCCCAGAAAAGTGCATCAGGAACTGAGCCGGGGGACACCTCAGCACTGATGACGTAGCTGGTGTAAGGGGCAATTTTGGTTTGAAACAGCGTGGCGTCAAAGAGGCTATTGTTCCCCTGAAGAGGGACATCGGTGGCGATCACCAGATAGTCGAAAGTGACTTTGAAGCCGTTGGCTTTGACATGGAAGGGCTTTTGAGAAAACTCGGTGATCTCGGTGTTTTCAAAGACCTGACATCCATCGCCGGGTATGCGTTTCAACAACCCTTGCAGATACTTCAGTGGGTGAAAGCGAGCTTGATTGGGAACGCGAATGCCCGGCTTGTGGACCAAGGGCACTGATTGAAGGTAGACAGCCTCAATGCCTAATTCTACAGCGGCTTTCAGATCAGCTTCAAGGTCCTTGGATTCCTCCTCGGTCTGAGTCAGCGATGCATGAAGGAATCCCGGAACACGGGCAAAATGACATTCAATACTCTCCTTCGCGCAGTTTGCTTCGACAGTATCAATGGCTAAAACCCCGGCATCCATGACGGCCTGCGCATGATCTTTCCCCAGCTTGTGCAGGAGCTTGCTTAGCCGCAGATCGGTGATGCATGTCAAGTGAGCTGAAGTATGTCCGGTATTGACTGAACCGCAACGGTCTTTTTCGATCAATCCAACTCGAAGGCCAGCTTCCTTCATGACATAGGCAGTCGAGATGCCGGTATTGCCGCCTCCGATTACCAGAACATCAAAATGAGCGTTCTTCTGAAGTGGTGGGAACTCAGCCAATTTCTCGCGTAACCATGGTGATGTAGAAGGCACGACAGCCTCCCCTGGATAAGGTACATGGGATTGAACCTTCTTGATTTGGCAAACGAGATGCCTTACCAGCGTAATGCAACACGCTGACGAGATTTTTCATCAGCTTACTTGGCTCCAGGAATCTTGATGTTATCTGTAGGTGGAGCATTCAGCGTACCACCTCCTGGAACACTCAGTGGTGGATTACTTGGAGTTGGCTTTCCTGAGCATCCCAACAGAGCGGCGCACACGATTAGAAAGAAGATTCGCATCAGACTACTCCTGAGAAGATTCTCGCTTGAGATAACTGAAGAGGATCATCAATATCCAAGGCGGCGTTCACCATGGGAATATTGATCAGTTCATCTGGTGGGAAAGAGCGAAGAATATGTCGTGCTCCTTCATCGCCTGTGAGTTTCATTGTGTTATGAAAACTGGATCGGGGCAGGATAACGGGTGGGCCATAGTACTTTTCAAAGTGAGCACGGCACGCTTTTCTACCACCGCTTCTTATCCAAAATTGATAAACATCTTGAAGATCATCGCTGGTAATGGCGTACTGATCCCCAAGTACTACGAGTAATCCCGAAGCATCTGAATCCATTGCCACTTGAGTGACGCAGCGCAGGGAAGAGGCCATCCCTTCTTGCCATTGCTCGTTGAAAAATATCGTCAACGGAAGATCAGCAATGGATTGCTCACAGACTTTGGCATGACTGCCTAGAACGACGAAGACAGGGCCTATACTTGCCTCTAAAGCGATCCGGCATTGACGGTAGAGCAGGCACTCGTCATTCACGGTGACAAGTTGTTTAGGCTGCCCCAGACGTCGAGAGCCTCCGGCAGCCAGGATGGCGAGAATGATATCAGGCATGAGAAGCGCTCAGCTCAAATCGATGGTGGTCTATGGGGAAGCTATTCATCTCAAGAACAGGGTCGGAGATCTTGTCGTTCATCACGGCCAGGATTTCCGAGACGATGGAAACAGCAATACCGGTAGCACTTCGATCACCTAGATCGAAGCCGACGGGGCCGTGAAGCTTCTCCAATAGTTCATAGGGAAGAGGTTTAATCGTACCCGCTTCTCGGATGAGTTGCTGTTTTCGTTTGACGGGACCCAGCACGCCTACATAGCGACAACACTTGTCAGCAAGCAATGACAGTAACTCGACATCATCCGGAAAACTATGAGTCATGATCACCACAACTGTCTGTTGGTTAAAAGAGATGAGTTGGAGCGCATGCCACCAATCCGAGGTAATCAGATGGTTGGCTTCCGGAAATCGTGTTATCGTTGCCAACCCTGCTCTACAATCGGCCACGGTAACGTGCCAATCCAGATCATGAGCCAAACGGCAAAGAGGGATCGCATCGTCACGGGCCCCAAAAATGACGAGCCTGGTCATCGGCTGTATGTATTCGCACAAAGCACGACATGAGTTAGGCAAAGAATAGACCTTGCTCTGTTTTCTTTCCATCGTTTGATAAGCCAGCTGATGAAAAGGCCTTTTCAAAACCGACAATGTGTTCGCATCGCCCAGATTTCGCTGAACGGATTGAACCTCGCCATTCGTCTCACTGATCAAGCATGATGCAATCGTTGGCTCATCACTTTCATGAGCGGAATAGTATTGATGCAGAAAACTGTAGTGTTCGAACCTGATCGATTCACAAAGAATCTCAATCGTTCCACCACATCCGGTTTGAGGATTACCTTCATCTCTATCAAGGCCCGTCGAAAGCGATAACATGGTCGCCGGCACATGGGTGGTCAGTTGCCATCCTTGTTGGGCAACATATTTTTCAAGACATCCTCCGCTTATCCCGCCAGCACGGTAAGCCGAGCCATATCCGCTTACCATCATGGAGCCGAGCGGCTTGTAGCTTGATCCGTGAACTGAAAATAGCGTCGACAGTACGGCTCTTTCTCCAATCGAATGAAGTTTGTCAGCTAGTTCAACCATATCTTTACATTCAAACCTAGTCATGAGGCAGACTACTTTCCGAGTAGATGTTCAATCTTGATGGGAAGCTTGCGAACCCGTACTCCGGTGGCATGATAGACAGCATTGGCAATGGCTGCTGCTGTTCCCGCCAGCCCGATCTCGCCAATACCTCGTGCTCCAAACTCGTTTAGATGAGTGTCAGGATAATCCAGGAAATGCACTTCCAGTTTGGGCACATCAGCATGCGTGGCAACCAGATCATCGGCGAGGTTGGCATTCATGGAAGCGCCTTGACGCTGGTCATATTGTGTTTCTTCCAGCAACGCCATTCCGATTCCCATCACGACCGCTCCTTCAATCTGATTACGTCCGGGCAGAGGATTGAGGATTCTGCCGGCATCAATTACTGTGAGAACACGGCTGACTCTCAGACGCGCGATTTCGGGTTGCCAGGTGACTTCCACAAAGTGTGCTCCGTAGGAATTACTGGAGACCTTGGGTTTCTCTTTCCCCATCGTGGATGCTGAAAAACCACGACCAGTAATCAACTTTTGTTTGGCATGTTTAAGCACATCTGCAAACCACATCCCTTTCTGTGCAGGCTCCCCTTTGACATGGACGTGACCGTTTGTGAATGCTAGCCCATCGGGCTTATGACTGGTATACTTGACCTTCGCAGCAGTGTTGATGAGTGTTTCAACAGCCTTTGCCACAGCTTCGCAAACCGCAGGGATGACCGAGGCGGTCACCATCGACCCACCCGAGATGGGTCCAGCGGGCAGATTCGTATCTCCTAAATCCACATGAACTTTTTCGACGGTGATACCTAGCTTCTCAGCTGCTACTTGGGCCAGGATGGTATAAGTGCCGGTGCCGATATCCTGCGTACCACAGGCGACTCTGGCGGTGCCGTCGTCACGGAGTTCGACAGCAGCATGGCAAGGAAATCGCTGTGCCTGCCAGGTCGCAGCAGCCATCCCCCAACCGAGAGTCAGTCCACCTCGCTTCATGGAGCCCACCATAGGAGTACGCTTTGACCAACCAAACGTGTCCATTCCAGTATTGAAGCATTCCTTCAAATGACGTGAGGAGAAGGGCACATTCAAACCTTCGTCGATCTTGGGTTCGTTCAGAAGCCGGAGTTGGACCGGATCCATATGCAGTTTGATGGCTAGCTCATCCATCGCCGATTCCAGAGCAAAAAGCCCTGGAACAGCTCCGGGGCCTCGCATGGCGGTTGGAGTTCCGACATTTCGACGTGCCAGACTGGATGTGATGCGAAGGTTTGGTGTGCTATACATGTGGGCTGTCGCTTCGCCACAATCTTCCTTATAGTCGTCCAGGATTGATGTGTGATTAATGTAATCTTGTTGGAGCGATGTCAGTTTGCCTTCTGGTAAGGCACTTAAACGGATTCGTTGCTGAGTAACCGGCCGATGCCCAACATTGGCAAACATCATCCGTCGGCTGATGACTAGCTTGACCGGCTTGTTCAAATGGCGTGCTGCAGCGGCAGCAAGTAGGGAGTGAGGCCAGGGCCATAACTACCCCGAAGCCTGAACCGAGAAACTTGGAAATGACTCGTACTTGTTCTTTGGGAACACCCAGGATCTGCGCCATGACCGTCTGGTGATTCACTACCGCCTGAGTGGCCTCATACAACGTGAAAGCCTGGCCATCCCAGACCGCTACCGTCGAATGCAATTCGATGGGATTATGTGTTTCAACAGGGGTCCCATAGGTATAGTCAATCTTGATGTCTGACTCGGCAAACGCTTTGGCGGCATGGCCCCGTTCACTGTCTACTTTCTCCTTCGGGCCGTTCTTCTTGTCTGCTTCTGCTTTCTGAGGTGATCCGCGCTTCTCGGGAGCTTGTTCTTCAGGGCCCAACTGCTCCGTCACATTGGGCTTTCGTTCCAGGTACTTGACTCTTACCGCATGGGCACCAGCCGTTGCCTGTTCCAAGGTATCAGCAACTACTAACGCTATATACTGTCCGTAGTAACGAATAATATTATCTTCGAAAGGAGGACGCTTTTCGTCGATCAATGCTGTCTCACCAGAGAAATCGGGATTCACGGCGACACGGTAGAGTTTTCCGATGTTCTTGTGATGTAATACCACACGAACGCCCGGCATTTTTTCAGCGGTCTGCACCTCCATGGATTGGATTTCGCCGTTCGCCACAGTGCTTCCCACAGGAACGGCGAAGAGCATGCCCGGGAAATGGTAGTCGGAGGCATACATGGCCTTGCCCGTGACTTTGAGCGGACCATCAATGCGGGAGCGTGCCTTGCCAATCACAGATGGGGTAGCCATTGATATCTCTGACATGTGAAATTCTCCCTCACGGACTTACTCGGTTCGCGATGCCAGAGTCAGGGCTTGAACCAGGCATCGTTTCGCGAGTTCAATCTTGAAGCCGTTTTCACTTTGAGGCTGAGCGTTTTGTAACGCAGCCTCTGCCGCTTTACGAAAGTTCTCTGCAGACAGTGTTTCACCCAACAAGACCTTTTCAGCTTCCGTTGATCGCCAGGGTTTGGTGCCCACGCCACCCAGGGCGATTCTTACATGGGTGCATTTGTTTTCTTTGGATGCCAATACTACAGCTGCGGAGGCAAGGGCAAATTCGTACGATGCACGATCACGCAGTTTCAAATAGACGGAACGGCTGCCAGGGACGGGCGGAGGAAGTGTCACATGAGTAATCAAGTCGCCGGGTTCCAATATCGTCTCACGTTCTGGAGTATTGCCGGGCAGCAAGTGAAACTCGGCAATCGGCACAACTCTCTTTCCCTGGGAGCCCGTGATATGGATCCTGGCTTCCAGGGCGGCTAAGGCAACGTTCATGTCAGAAGGATTCGTGGCGATACAGTGATCGCTGGTACCAAGAACGGCCAGGCTTCGATTGTTACCGTGAATGGCGTAACATCCAGAACCCGGAACTCGCTTGTTACAAGGCGAGGCTGTATCACGAAAATACATACATCGGGTGCGCTGAAGCAGGTTGCCAGCTGTTGTTGCTACGTTGCGTATCTGTGCGGATGCACCACTGAGAATAGCCTGGGAAAGCACGGCATAATCTCGACGGACACGCTCATGCCGGGCAAGGGCAGAGTTCCTAACAGTGGCACCAATTTGCAAGCCCCCGTCTTGGGTAGCTTCGATCTTATCGAGAGGCAAGCGGTTAATATCAACCACCCGGGCAGGTTGCTCGACATTCAGTTTCATCAAGTCAATTAATGTAGTGCCTCCAGCCAGCAACCGTACGTTTGCTCCCTGTTGCGCAGTTTTCGATTTAGCGGTAGCTGCGATGACAGAGTTCATGTCAGCAGCTCTTGTAAACTCGAAAGTCTGCATGGGAATGCTCCTCGCCCTATGTGTTCTTGCGAATGCTCTGAATGGCTTGCACAATGTTGGGATAGGCTCCGCAACGACAAATATTGCCACTCATCTGTTCCTTTACATCTTCATCCGTTGGTCCGCACTGCTCCTTGAGTAGTGCAACTGCAGACATAATCTGCCCGGAAGTACAATAGCCACATTGATAACCATCGCAGGCAACAAATGCCTCCTGCATCGGATGCATTGCTTCGGAACTTCCTAGGCCTTCGATGGTCGTTATCTCATCTCCTTCATGAGTCAACGCCAGGCTTAGGCAGGAATTCACCCGTAGCCCATTCACATGAACAGTACAGGCGCCACACTGCCCGTGGTCACATCCTTTCTTGGTGCCGATCAATTGCAGGGTTTCTCTAAGACAATCGAGCAAGGTCGTTCTGGGGTCGAGGGCAAGATTGTGATCGTGACCGTTTACGCGCAACCGGAGTTGCAGGGTGTTTATGGAATGTGTTTGCTTTGATTGACTAGATGAAGGTGCAGCCCCCATGGCACCGATGACTCCTATTCCCGTTGTTGATAGGAAACAACGTCTGTCGGGTTCATGAGCGGTATTCTTGTGTTCAAGATCAGAGGCCATGTTCTATCCCCCGACTTAAATGGATAGGCCTGAAATAAGAGGCTGTTTGCTTTGCAAAGGACGTGCCAGTAACAATTAGAGGCACCGAAAAAGAATGACGATGAAGCAGACTTCTTTGGTGCATAGTCGTTAGGCAACGAGCTTGCCAACTTGAAGCATGAACATGCTCGACCAGACAACAGCCAGTTATCAGAGCTTATCCTTCTCAAACTGTTCCTTGAGATCAGCAAGCATCTGCTCCAGAAAATGGATCAGCCTTTTCTGCTGATTCCTCAAACTGCTGCTCCATTGCGCATGATCAGCACGTTTATGGGCGAGTTTGAACTTGAGACCTGTCAGATTAGTTGAGTAATCATTGGCATTAAGCTTTTTGACGTTTTGGTGTGCGAGGATGTACCAATGATACTCGGTTCCTACGGGCACACCTGAACCTTCAGGAGCCCTGCCGGCCCGGCGCTTTTTAACTGCATACTCGATTCGCCATTCATCTGGAGTCAACTTGGTTTCTTTCCATTCGCCTTTGTCGTAGTACCACTTATGGCTCCGGCCTATTTTCATTCCTGTGTAACGCTTCCCCTCGTATTCCTTGAATTGATCGTACGGGACGGAGATCGTTTCCCGGGGAATCTTTCGTTTCTTTGCTGACGTAGCAGTAGGCATGATAGGCACTCCAGATTTGCTTCCTTTTTGCGGTGCAAAGAATATGCCTGGAGTCCTATAGAAGGAGTTCACCGAAGACGGAAATTGACAGGAATCCAGCCAGTTGGACCTTTTAATTAGGATGCTTATATGGTTGTCCGTGATAACCGCCAAATGAGGGCATTATTTGCCCAAGCGGGATTCTTTAGTCGATAGATGTTGCACGAAGAGACGGCCCGGCTGGGAAGTGGGACTGGTCAGCCCCAGCCGGGCGTTTGGATATCTCATCTCATCCAATATGAGCTTGATTCAAGCTGACCCATTTCGTCTTTATTGAGAACTAATAGTACGATCGAGACCTTTTTGACGCTGCCCTTCCTCATTTACTTTAATGACGATTTCCAAATTAACCATTCTCAGGCACAATGCCTTATCAATTACTTTTGACGTATCCATGTCAATAGATACTATTAGTGACTTACCTAAGTCAACATCTGAATAACATGGCATAAAAACTGCCTACGAGGGTGGCCAGGCTACGATGTGTTCCTTTTGGAGGTTCTGTTATGCGTTACTTCACCTTGGCCGTCATCGTGGGAACTGCTGTTCTGTCTATTCCCAGTTCAGCGAGCGCCTGTCACCGGCGCTCCTGTTGTGGAGGTTACCAGCAAGGATGGTCGGGATGCTGCGGCTACTCGGGTGGCTATGGCTGCTATGGAGGATACGGCTGTTACGGCGGGGGCGGGTGCTACGGTTCAGGTGGATATCGCGCCTGGAATGGTTCTTATTCTGGTGGCTATGCCTACAACTACCCTTCAACCTCTTATTACAACGGCTACGCCATGCAAAGCGATCCGAACTATGGAACTGGCAGCCGCACCTCTGCTTATTATGACACTAATGGGAACGTACTCAATTCTTCTAATGGCAGGCAGGCTTTCGTCGAAGTGATCCTTCCCGATGCCAACTCAGAATTGTTTATTGAAGACCAACGAATGAATGGCGTAGGCACCATGCGATCTTTCATCTCCCCTGACTTGGAGTCTGGCAAAGACTTTACCTACACAATCAAAACGAAACGCAACGGAGTTGACGAAACAAGAAAAGTACAAGTACAAGCTGGAAGGAGGGTGACAGTTGATTTCACTAAACCTAAGTCGGACCTTGCTCCTTTGCCAAACATCAAGCAAACAAGCGATGAATCTAAGTGATCGATGGAAAAACTAAAACAAGCCACCCAGGAGCCGGGTGGCTTGCTCGCATTCGCCCCGGAAACTGGAGCGACGCATCAGGTTTGACAGATCTTCTACTTTCTGTCAAATCCCTTCCGGTGATCAGTCACGGGCGATTCGCCCCATCAACTGAACCACTGGCTAATTGAATCGTAGCGCCGTTCTAAGCTGTCCGGCAAGTACTGCTTTAGATGATGGAATGAGTCGGCCAGTTGAGACTTGTGGTATCTGTTTTGCTAGACGACTGTGACATGCGAAAGATCACTGCAACCCTGTTGATTGTAATGACACTGGTTTGGGCGCTGGTGATTGGCCCCTTGGTCTGGATTTGCCGAACCAATCTCGATTTCATCTACTGGTGGGCGCCTATACTCGTACTTTTGGTGCTTACCAGCTATTTGATGGATACGAAGCCCACTCGCTTACCCTGATTTTTTTAGCACCTTTCGTGCTCGTTTTGAACGGAGATTCGTCAAACCTGAGTAGTAGATCAGCTGGACTGTCGTAGATGGCAAGAGCCTTTTGAAGATCAGCATCTCTCCAACCGCCACAACGCAGCGCGACAGCATTCAACCCCGCCCGATGGGACGCTTCAATATCGTAAGGCGTGTCTCCCAGCAAAAGAGTCTGGGAAGGCGATGCCTTAAGTTGACGGAGTGCTGCCTGGATAATGTCCGGGTCAGGCTTTGAGCGGTTTGCATCATCGACAGATGTGCTGGTTTCGATGAATTCCTCAGCTCCACAGATCCGCAGTAGTGGTTTCAGTTCTTCTTCTTTTGCTGAACTTGCTACTGCAAGCTTGAGCCCTTCCCTTTTCATTCGATGAAGCAGTTCCTTGACGAAAGGAAACGGCTTCACAGAAGGTAAATACTCCAGTTCAAATATTTCCCCGCGCCGTTTACTGATGGCCTTTCCCTCAGAAGAGGTAGCACTGATCCCAATAGCCTCGGGAAGAAGTTTATCGCCGCCTTTCCCGATGAGCTTGCGAATAGTCGGGTAGTCGACCGGGAAACCTGCTTCGTAAATTGCCCGAAACCAAGCCCAGGCATGAGCATCATTACTATCGACTAAGGTGCCGTCCACATCCAGTAGTACACCAGCTATCTGCTGCATCTTATTCTCCCTCTCATCTGACTACGAAAAGCTCATTACCTCATCAGGCAAAATAAATACCGATGCTGCGTTTTGTGCTCAGCATTTCTTGTTTGAAGCGGCGGGTCATATATTTTCGCAAGGATATGGCTTCGTTCTTGCTCACTTCACCAGTCTCCCGCATCTAGGGAGAAAGCAACCCTGTTCTCCGGACGAGCGGCGTTACCTGATCTAGTCCGGCTGGAGTGGCAAAGCATGACACTTTCAATCATTGGGTGTTCGTAGTTTTTCAATCACCACAGCTTCGATCTGACGTATTCGCTCTCTGGTAACTCCCAAAGAGTCTCCAATTGTCAGAAGTTTTTCGCCTAACAACCGCCGATGAAATACCTCTTTCTCTCGAGGTGAAAGATTCTCTAGCCTCTCTATCAACCCGGCGTATTCTTCAGCCTGCTCCAGGTACGAATCAGGCTTTGCTTCTCTTGACGTCAATGATTCGCGAAAAGTCAGCTTCGTGTTCTCGTTGTCGTATTCAAGGGGAAAGACCTTTAACCAGTCATTTGTCTGCTGAGGAAGATCACTAATAACCTCCTTCTTTCTTTTCTTATAGATGTGCTCGGGTACTCTGATTAGCCGACGTTTCATTTTGAAAACGTGAAGAGAGTCCCTGATCCAATAGATGGCGTACGTGGAAAAGCGAACATTGCGTTTTGAATCGAACTTCACATATTTTTCGCACAGGACTGAGATGATAAACTGAACCGCATCCTCGCGATCGGCTTGTGAATAGCGCATTTGCTTCGAGACCATCCACCGAACAGTAGGATAAAGGTTCATTATTACTTTGTTTCGAGCGTGATGATCCCCTGTATCCGCAGCTTCAACAAGTTGACGTTCTTCAGCAAAAGTCAGCGGCTGATTCATCCATCTGCCTCCTAAGATCAAAAAGCTCGTGAGGGGGAGCAGATTTTGCGCCCAGGAAGGGTAATCTCTGCATTACCATGTGTCATTCCGCGAAGGACCGTTATTGCTGTTAGAGATGAGCAAGCATGCACTCACGATTAGGAAGCAAACTTATCATTCGATGCGTTTGTCCGTAGTTTCCGCTAATTGTCAAATCCAACTTGCACCTCCGAGACCCCGTGAGTTTACTTTTGATTGGGCAGATAAAAACCATCGTAAGTCGATCGGAGACTGACAATGGCCTCGCTTAAGAAAGCAGATTGGTCCATCACCAGGCATCATTCCAGAATGGATGGTAAACATCTCTGGGAACAATTGAACTCGACTATTTTCACTGTGGCCGATCGGGAAGACGAATCACCTGACGGAAAGGTGCGACATCTTCTGGGCATGTACTGGTTGCACGTCAATGCATTCGGCAGCTATCAGATACTAAGTCAGACTCAATTGGAAGGCCTTTGTCTGAATCGTCTTGGATAAGAGGTTGGGAAATACATCACTCACTCGCTTAGGCACGGGAGTCATGTCTAACAGCGTCACAAGACAAATGCAAATTGAAGAGTGTACAGAACGGCTGGATGGTCTCGTTTTCTTGATGTCAGCAAGGATGAACTCGATCGATCAGGTTCATTTTCTTGCTGAAACGAACTCTTTCTCTATGAATCGCGAGGAAATCCTACATCGATTTACAAACCAGTATCCTGAACACCCATTGATTGAGCTTTATCATCATTACGAGGATTTGCTCAGTTCGCTGAAATCGATCAAGAATGATGATCTCAAAAAAATGTAACGCAGCGGAAACTACGGACAGCTTGGCGTGACAAAAACCTCAAACTGGATCATTCAGAACGCCTCATGGAGAAAAGAAATGCCTGCCCCACTCGATACGAAATCGGAGGAGGCACTGGATCGACTGAACAAGGAAGGTTGGACGATACAGGTTGCGAAGAATGGCTATCTCTGGTGCATCAAAGGAACTCGATGCACTTTGATAATTGATGCTGTAGGCAGAACGGCAGAAGAGGCTTGGAAGGAAGCTGTTCTTCAAGTGCAAATGGCACGGGAACTCGAGATCGATTTACGGAGCGGGCGGACAATACGTCCTAAGTGTGACTGTTGAGATGTTGTTTACTTTCGACCGGCCAATAACTGGATGTCTTCCGACGTTCTGGTAGCAGTGCCTATTGAAGAAACACCTATGGAAGCGGTGTCAAGTGTGTTTCCATTGTTTACACTGAACCACGGACACATCAAGAAGATCGAGGGGGAGCAGACACAATGAACAACATTGAAAAAAATGATCGCCCCGACAAAAGTGAAGAAGGTCTACCAGGGTTTTCTCCTGACTTTATCGAAGAACTTGAAGAATTAGACAATATCATCCCCACCCGTGGTTACCAGATGACCCCCATGGTGGGGCTGGGAGGATCGGCTGGAAGTATTTCAGCTTTGGAGCAGTTCTTCCGGGCCATGCCGCCTGATAGTGGAATGATCTTTGTGGTGATTCTCCACCTATCGCCAACTCACGAATCAACGATGGCGGAACTCTTAAGCCGCTCAACTAAAATGCCGGTAATCCAGGCGGTAGATGGCCAGGACGTAAAGACCAATCATGTTTATGTCATTCCTCCAGGAAAGTACCTGACTACAGTCAACGGCCATCTGAAACTGGTGGAGCTCAAGAGTGACCGAGGCAAGAGAGTTGCTGTTGATTTATTCTTTCGATCGCTGGCTGATACGCATGGGCCCCATGCGGCAGCGGTTGTTCTTTCGGGAGCGGATGGCGATGGTGCCATCGGAATTAAGCGGATCAAAGAACGTGGTGGGTTGACGATTGCCCAGGATCCAGAGGAAGCAGAACATGCCGGCATGCCCAGGGCTTCCATCGGCACCGGCATGGTCGATTGGGTGTTGAAAGTCGCGGAGATTCCCAAACGACTTCTGGAATATCAGAGCAATGAAGCACGTGTAAAACTGCCTCCAGAAGATGGTCCTGTTCCGATCCCCGTCCCCATTTCCTCTGCTGACGATGGTGAAGCAGCGCTGCGTGATGTGTTGGTATTCTTACGGACAAGGACCGGGTGCGATTTCTCCTACTACAAGCGGGCAACCATCGTCCGCCGCATTGCCAGGCGAATGCAGGTAAACAGTGTAGACGATGTTCCTTCGTATTTATCATTCCTGCGAACGCATCCTGGCGAATCAGGTGCACTGCTTCAAGATTTATTAATCTCAGTCACCAACTTCTTTCGTGACCGTGAAGCATTCACCGCTCTGGAAAAGCACATACCAGAGCTCTTCAAAAACAAATCATCCAACGAGATGATACGAGTGTGGGTGCCGGCGTGTGCTACTGGCGAAGAAGCCTATTCACTGGCCATGTTATTACTGGAACATGCCCAGCAATTGGACTCACCACCCACTCTTCAGGTATTTGCCTGCGACCTGGATGAAGGGGCTATCAAAATTGCACGTGGCGGTCATTATGCAGATGCTATTTCAGCGGACGTAAGCGAAGAGAGGTTACGGCGGTTTTTTGTCAAAGATCATAGTGGATATCGCATCCGCCGCGAGTTGCGAGAGATGGTGCTTTTTGCCACGCACGATCTTCTCAAAGACCCGCCTTTTTCTCGAATGGATCTGATCTCATGCCGCAATCTACTCATTTACCTGAATCGAGATGCCCAAGAACGGGTCTTTGATACCTTTCATTTTTCACTGAAGACTGATGGCCTGCTTTTCCTGGGGACCTCAGAATCTGTTGAAGATGGTAACAGACAGTTTCGCGTTGTTGATAAGAAACATCGTATTTACATCCGGCATGGAAGTCCCAGGCCGGGTTTGCCTATTCCCACGGGATCCTCAGCTCTGTTGCGTGTAATCGATGCGCAGGAGCGAACCCAAATCGAACCAGTTGTGCATGGCAGGAGATTCATTCCAGAATCGATTCCATTGGCTCATAGTAATTTTCGACCTCAATTAGATCGCAACTCACTAGCTGATTTGCATCTCAAGTTAATTGAGAGATTCGCGCAACCATCGGTGATCGTCAATGCTGAGCATGATTTAGTACACATTTCGGAACATGCTGGGCAGTTCCTGCAATTTGGAGGAGGTGAGCCTACCACCAATTTATTGCGGGTGGTGCATCCTCATCTGCGTGTGGAACTCCGAACCGCACTCTTCAGGGCAACTGAGATCAACGAAGTAGTTGATTCCTTGGGCATTCAAGCAGAGATTGAAGGCCAACCATGTACTATCGATCTCCATGTCTCTCCAGCGCATGAAATCGCACCCGGGTTACTACTGGTAGTTTTCGAGAAACGCACAGCTCATTCAGAGCCGGAAGGCACCGGCAAGCCGAATCAGCCTACTACGCCTGAACCGGCAGTGCGGCACTTGGAAAGAGAATTAGAACAAGTGAAAGGCCGGCTTCGCGACACCATCGAACAATACGAAGCGTCAACTGAGGAACTCAAAGCAAGTAATGAAGAACTCCAGGCTATGAATGAGGAGTTGCGATCAGCTACAGAAGAACTGGAAACCAGCCGTGAAGAACTGCAATCAATCAATGAAGAACTGACCACAGTGAATCAGGAAATGAAAGGCAAGATGGATGAAATTGCTCATGCTAACTCTGACCTTCAGAATCTGATGGCTTCGACATCAATAGCAACGGTGTTCCTGGATAGGGACTTATCGATCATGCGGTATACGCCCAGCGCGGTAGATTTGTTCCACCTGATTCCAGGAGATTTAGGCAGGCCCTTAGCTCATTTGAAGCATCGTCTCAGCTATCCGGAACTGATCAGCGATGCCGAACAAGTACTACGGAAACTGGTTCCCTTGGAACGAGAAGTGCAAGGAGAAGATGATTGGTTTCTGGCTCGGTTGCAACCGTACCGCACCATTGAAGACCATATTGCCGGCGTTGTGCTGACTTTCGTCAACGTAACTGACCGAAGGAAGGCGACAGAGGCTTTGCATGAGCAATTAGCTGAGCTAGAGAGGTTCAATAAAGCGGCCGTAGGTCGTGAAACGAGGATGATTGAACTGAAAAAGGAAATCAATGAGCTTTGTGAAAAGGCGAACTGCCTGCCAAGTACAAGCTTGATGACATGGAATAGGGAGTTTTCCCAATGCAGACCGGAGTGGAGAAATCGGAAAATGGCAGGCCGAACTCAACTCCATTGCTGAGTCAGCAACAGTTTCATCCATCCAATGAAGAACTGAAAAGCGAAGTTCATCGCCAGTCTGAAATCATTGCACAGCTTAAGGAGCAGCTTGCCGAGGTAAGAAAAGGAAGCTCCTGGGAGCGGCAGGGCCGGCAGGCGGCACTCAATTTGATGGAAGATGCAATTACTGCACGCAAGCAGGCACAGTTAGAAGTCAACGTAAGGAAAGCAGCAGAAGAAGCCCTTCGAGAAGCTGACCGACGGAAGGATGAGTTCCTGGCTACTCTGGCTCATGAGTTGCGTAATCCGCTTGCTCCTATTAGCAATTCCCTCCACATATTGCGCGAAAGCATGGGAAGAGAATCGAATCTTACCCGCATGTTCGCCATGCTGGAACGACAAGTCAATCACATGGTACGGCTGGTGAACGATTTGATGGAAGTCTCCCGCATTACCCGTGGGGTTATTGAATTAGAGATGGCACCTACCAATCTGGCAGCCATCGTTCAAAATGCGGTTGAATTGAGCCGCCCTCAAATAGAAGCGGGCCATCATGAGCTAACTGTATCTGTTCCGCAAGAACCCATTTATCTGCATGCGGATATAGTCCGTGTAAGTCAGGCACTGGCGAACTTGCTCAATAACGCGGCAAAATATACTGACGACAATGGAACGATCTGTTTGAGCGCACAACTTGAAGGTAATGAAATTCTTGTCGCTGTTCGTGACTCAGGAATCGGCTTAGCAGACTCGATGCTCGATAAGATTTTTGACATGTTCACGCAGGCAGAACCAAACACTCGGCGTGGAAAAGGTGGATTAGGTATCGGACTGACACTTGTTAAAAAAATCATTGAAATGCACAAAGGTAGCATTCACGCCAGTAGTGAAGGAATCGGACTTGGCAGCCTGTTCTCCATTCGACTACCTTTGGATGAAGCTCTACAGAAGGCTACTGATCATGTCTCTAATCCGATTGCATCATCAGCCAAAGTTACTCAACACCGTGTACTGGTGGTAGACGACAATGTTGATGCCGCAGTTAGCCTGGGAATGCTGCTTCGATTACTAGGAATGGACGTGGAAGTTGCTCATGAGGGACAAAAAGCCCTTTTGGTCATGCATAACTATCTTCCTGATGTCGTATTTCTGGATATCGGCATGCACGGAATGGATGGATACGAAGTTGCCAGGAGTATTCGTAAAGAAAGTGTCTATGACGATGTGACCCTTATTGCGTTGACTGGATGGGGACAGGCAGAGGATCGAGATAGAACGCATAAGGCAGGTTTCAATCATCATCTTGTTAAGCCGGGAGACATCGAATCGCTTAAGTCAGTGCTCTCGTTCAAAACTAAGACGACGTCATGATCAGAGGATATTAGAAATGTTGTCCTTGCAAACAACTATTGACTATTTCAGCTGTTCAGGTGGGGTCATCAGCTTGGAAATGAACACATGAATAGTGCAGCAGATCAGTCACATGGCATGAAAACTCCGAGCAGTTCTGAACCTTTGGTTGGGGACTTACTCCGAAATATCAAAGTCGTCAGACAAGATCTCGATAATGCCCTGAATGACAATGGTGAATTGATATTCCTATTGGAGCAAAGCCGCTCCGGGATGGTAGCGTATCGTCGCTCCTGGCGAGCTATGCTCAATCTCATGGAAGACGCGGTTGAAGCCCGCAACAAAGTAGAGGCTGTGAATGAATCGCTTAACCAGTCTAAGAAGGAATTGGAAACCCGTGTCAGGGATCGCACGGCTGAACTGACATCCGCCCTGGCTGAATTGAAACGGGAAGCGGCTGAACGAATAGAGCTCACCAGGAAATTGGTTTCCGTTCAAGAAGACGAACGAAGCCGCACGGCACGTGACTTACATGACCAAACATCGCAATTACTGGCTGGACTTTCCCTCGTTCTGAAATCAGTTATGGGTGAAGGTAATCTGTCAGAAACATCCATGCAAAAGCTGCTGTACGTCAAAAGCATCACGGATGAACTCGCTCGGCAGGTTCACTCACTAGCGGTGCGTTTGCGACCGACCGCGTTGGATGACTTTGGATGGAGACCTGCCTTAGACCAGCTTATCAGTGAATGGAAGCCTCATGTCGGATTCCACATCGACTTTCAGACGATAGGCCACGTTCCCGAGCGTTTCTCCAGGGAAACAGACACCGTTATTTATCGAGTGGTACAGGAAGCTCTTACCAACATCGCCAAACATGCACACGCCAAACAGGTGAATGTGATCATGAGTGCCAATGAGCAGGAAGTCAAAGTTTGTATTGAAGATGATGGAATTGGATTCGACAGATCAATGACATCTCCCTCGAACCTTGGACTGAAAGGAATGCACGAACGTGTTTTGCTGGCTGGGGGAAATTTGGAAATTAACTCGCAATCAGGCATGGGAAGTGCGGTAATAGCTATTCTCCCGCTCAATGAGCGAGTTGATCACAATGCAAAAAGTCCGACTGTTCCTGTCGACGACCATCCCGTGATGCGAAGCGGGCTACGGCTATTGCTTGATACTCAGTCGGATATGGAAGTAGTAGGTGATACTGATAATGGAAAGGAAGCTGTCCAGCAAGTCGCCGACACTTCTCCTGATGTTGTGATCATGGATGTTTCTCTGCCAGGTCTTAATGGAATCGATGCGACCAAAAACATACATCAGGCATCGCCGGCTATCAAAATCTTAGCTTTGACTGCTTATGAAGATCGAGGATATTACCAGCAGATGCGAAAGGCAGGAGCAAGTGGCTTTGTGCTCAAACGTTCGGCAGCGGACGACCTGGTGGATGCAGTGCGGCAAGTAGCGAGAGGAGAAACCTATGTGGACCCTGCTCTGTTTCAATCAGAACAACACCTGAGAGATAGCACAGAGACGACTGAATTGCTTAGTAAACGTGAACTGGAAGTGTTGAAACGGATTGCCTTGGGCGAAGCTGTCAAGAATGTGGCAGTTGCCTTGGAACTCGGAATGAGGACGGTGGAGACTTACAAAGCAAGAGCTATGGAGAAGTTGGGGCTGAACAATCGTGCGGATTTGATCCGCTTCGCTCAGCAGAATGGGTGGTTCAGCCAGTCGTAAATAAGATGATTATTCTGGCCTCTGCTTTCATTCGGTGGGGATAAACGAATCAGCCATGAGCACACAAGACTTCAAAGACTATATGGACCTCACGAGGCAGGCATGCAACGCTGTGGAGGAGGCGACGAATGCACTAAAACGGGGAGATAAGGACGGATACATCATTCTGATTCGAAAAGCCTCACTTTACGGATTCGAGGCTCAGGCGATATTGGATGAACTCAATGCAGCCCATAAGGTCTAATATTTGGAGTGCGGCAACATGAGGATCGCCATTGCAGACGATAACAAAGACCACGCCTACTCACTGGCGACTTTGATACGAGAATGGGGGCATGATGCTCACGTGTTTCTTGATGCCCATGCTACGTTAACTTTCTGCGAGCGACATTCGCCCGATGTTCTGCTGCTAGATGTTGGCTTTCCGCTTCGAACAGACGGCTTAGCAGCGGCAAAGAAAGCCCGGATGTTACTGCAACCCGATCCAGTTACGATCATTGCCATTACTGGTTTCGATGATGAGGCGACGCGGACTCAAGCCAAAGACGCAGGCTTCGATCATTTCCTGGTTAAACCCATCGATTTGGACAAGTTACGATCTCTTCTTACTGAAGCACAGTCAACGCCACAAACAGCGTAGCTGGCTACGTATTGGCGCGTAGTAACAGACTTTACAAGGGGAACGAAGGCACAACCTCATTCGCAAAAGTATTCCTCGTCAAACAAAAAAACATTATCAGGACTGGATTGAAGCGCTTTGATAGCCTTTCGTACAGACTCCGCTTTCGAGCAATGTGACCCATTTTTGCCAAGGTCTGCCCGGCGTTGAGCGTTGTATGCGATTCGTAAACGTGATTGGCAGAGTCCGCCCTCAGGGATGTGCCTGAGGTCTTCCGCGACACTCCTCGCAATGCTCATGTATGCTGCAATCATGATGTGTCCTCGATAGATGTGTAAATACGGTAGCAGTACCCAAGTGTGATCCAAAAGGAATATGGAAGGATGGCGGGAACACCGGACAATAAAGAACACAAGCCCGGCATTGCTACCGGGCTTGCTTGGCTAATCCGCCCGTTGCCTGTCGTCAGCCATCGACAGCGCAGTCGTCAAGTTCTCAATACTTCACATCCAGCACAGGCGGCTCACTGCCGGAATGGCCGAAATGGACAAACAGCCGGCACCGGGGCCTATGATTTGTCTATTCTATTCAGCCTTCTGGTGTGTCCGGGATATCCGCCGATTGCAAATCGGGTGATTATGTAGTTGTGCACTTCAATTAACATGTTCCAGATGCTGCCATTCACCTTTGAACTTGATGATCTGGTTACGGAACTCACTGAAAGAGGTTGGTCAGTAGGTGATGTCGAGATAGGTCGTGTATGGTTAGTAATGGGACACAAAGACGAGCTAATGATTCGTGTCGAAGGTTTTTCCCGGCAAGCGGCTTGGGAGACAGCTGTAGGCCAGACGAGAATAATAGAGGCAGTGAAAATGATGGGGAACTGAACAACACAAAGCACGATCCGAGCGAGCCGTGCTTGTGAAAAAGTTGTGGGCGTCACGCTTCGCATAGCGTCGAATCAATGAGCATTGTAAGTTCAAGTATTGAGAGGCTATTTGCCTACGATACTACATCAACTAATGCTACATCAACTAAAGATTTGGATTTGGACCCCGGCTTCGGGCCTGCGTCAACTGCGAGATTAGGTGCCATCACCTCACTATATATCCAGAAATGGTTGATCAAAAGAAACGCTGGCATCGTCCAGCGATACCAGCACTAGTTTCAATCTGAGATACTGATCACTTCTTATTAGGCGGCGAACCTCCATGAGGGAGAGCATGCTGCTGAGGTTGCGGATGCACTGGGCGTTGAGGTGGCGCCATGTTCCCCGTAGGTGGTCGATAAATATGCTCCGATTTAGGCATTTCGTAGCGTCGGGTTACCTCAGCAGGAGGTGTTACTGTTTTTGCAGTTTCCTGCTTACCAGCGACCTTTCCTGCATTATTGTCGGGAGAATACAGGCTCGTCCTATTGCGACCTTCGTTCTGACTGCGTTGAGTTCTAACTTGATTGAAGGGATCAGTAATAGGTTTGTCGGTGGGCACAGTATGACGTTCAAGTTTGAACTGCTCCCCCTTCCATTCGTTGAGAGAAATCAGTGCTTGTTCTTTTGAGTTACTTGCTGTTCCTGCCCCAGGCTGAGTCAGTGTGCGAGCTGGTCTGGTAGAAGCGTTATCTCGGCGTGCAGTGAAAGTGTTTTGAATATTCCGTTCCCAATTTGGTTCATTTCGGTGTTGCCAACGATAGTACGTGAACAGTGGGTCGTAGTAGCGATTGTGGGTGCGGTAGTTGGCCCACGGCGTATAACCCTGGCGGGCATAGCGGCCATCATAATAGTCCCCGAAATAGTAATGATGCCAGCCGGTGTTGATGAATAGTGAACCAAGAAGGAAATCCGTTCCAATCACATAGCTCGGCCTGTAATACCAACCGGGCCGTTGAATGATACCGGAATTGAAATACACCGGAGCGAAAGCAATGCCTCGATAGCCAAGGTCATAATCCCAGTAACCATCGACAAACGCATAGCCACCCGGCGTCCAGCGATAGGAAGCAGGAGTCCACATCCAGTTTGGTCGCAAGGCCATACGGAAGCCCGGCCGCCACCAATAGCGATTATCTCGATAGACCCAAATGCCCGGCACATAGGTCTGTTCATTGTTTTCTAACTCGGGAATAGCTTCTTCGATGGGGTCGGGAGGTGTAGGATACAGATTGACTTGCGCTTCGCCCTGATCCATCCAATATCCGGAGATCCAGCGATAGCCTGCATCTGCTTCGGTCCAGTATCCCGGCATCCAGCGTTTTTCCGGCGGGATGTTTCTCCAGGTGCCACTGACCCAGAGATAGTCAGTGCGGTCGTCATCCCACATCCAATAACCTGGAATCCATTGAACATTTTCACCCTGTGGCTTTTGGTCGGGAGGGAGCTCGTTCACAGCTTCGGGTGGCTTCTTTTTAACGATCGGGTTAGGTGTCTGCTTTTCCAAAGCCGGCGATGCGTAAGCTTCATGAATCTGACCACGGGCTTGCACTTCTACGCCTTCTTCAGTTTTTGCTTGGTTGCCCTGCTGTTGACCATTTTGCGTCATCGCCAACAAGGACGGTGTGAATGCCGCTGCCAGCAAGAGAAGCTTTGCTGCCATCCTAATCGAGGTGTGCATCTGTAACTCCACTCAAAATTGCCTGGTGCAAGGAAGGTTATCGGGGAATGGTTTGGAGCGGCAGCCTAGTGCCGATGTTTGAAAAACTGAATAGCCCGCTCATGTTTCTCCGCTGCTGCGCGTGTAGCAAAGGTTCCAAGGTTTTTGCGTTTACCTGTCTTGCTGTCTGCCTTTCGCGAATAGATGCGAAATTGACGAGACTTAAGCTTACGAATCATCGGATTCTCCTCGTCGATCAGTTGTGATAAGCAAGCAACATTGCAAATGTTGCACCGTTAGCGGGCAGAAATTGTTAGCCCGTACTCCCTCATGAGGGATATGCCAACGGCAAGCAATGTGCCGCCGATAATTATCGCCCACATTACCCTTTCGATGAACCTGGCGGTGGGGTCGGGCTTGGTGAAATGAAGTTGCCGGTGCATGGTTGTTCCCTGCTAAGACAAGTGCGGCATGATCATGGCAATGATCAGCATTGCGTAGATGATGATCGAGAACCAGAATGAGAACTTCGCCAGGGCTATGCCCGCTTCTGATCGGCTGAGAGTGTGACCGTACATGATGACTCTCTCTCCCTTTTAACTATGTGGCCCGTACTCGTGAAGCACCACCATGCCTTATGCGTTACAACGCACCGCCGACAGCCACGAGCCACACAAACCACATCGCCAGCTTTTCTATGAACCGGAATTCATCGAAAGGTTTCTGTTCTAACATGGTTTGGCCCATCTTCTAACAAAGAATGAATTGCATTCGTTGTGCCTAAAGCTTGCGAAAACAGGTGCATGCATCGAAAACCGTGTTCATGAAGGTAGGACAGGTGGGCAGGAATAGAATTTAGACAGGTCGGGTTAAACGCTCGACCACGGACCGAGACCCAACACGCTCGGTCAACAAAGGGGCCTGACAGTGACCATCGCGACAATGGTGGGTACTGCCAGGCCTGATTGCTTTATGGGCTGCATGGGAAGTCGAATATGGAAGAACCCGCCCGAAAAGCCGTGAACCAAATGCCGGGTCTGGTTGCTCTGGAGTTCGGAAGGACATGGATGCCAGCTTTATCACGTCCGGTTCAGGCCAATCATTTTCACTTACCAGACAGCTTGGAGCGGCGCTAGGATTAAGTAAGGCCGGTGATTCACTCTTTATGGGTCGTCAACGACCAAGACTAAACATCGGCTCAGAGGGCTTGGCAGTTAGTCGTGGAATCTGTTAAGCCTGAAGGTTCTTTCGGTCTTCGTTTCCGCGATCGAAAGAGAGCAAGCCACCTAGCTCCTAGGTGGCTTGTTTCAATCCAGAAATATTACATTTGACTGTGCCATTAAGGCCGTTTGTGATCTCCACCCACCCACATAACCCACCCGCCTTGGCATCATATCTGCGTAGTTACTTCTTGAACTACAAGGAGGCTCATCATGCAAACGCTAACCAGCCGGGTGCTGAATGAATATGAACTCAACCGAGCACATTGGGCTATTCTGTCTACAGCAGGATATTACCTCCCGGTCTCGCCTTCGCTATTAATTGCGCAAATCCAGTCACATCCAGACGAGGACTTCTCGCACGAGGAGATAGGCAAGGCTCTACACGACTGCATTAATGCCGGGCTTCTTGTTTATGCTCAAGATGGGGTTGTATTGTCAGATCGTGGCAATCATCTGAAAGACCAGATCAACAGCGAGCTGATGGAAACAGTCGAGTAATCTAAGCAAAAGGCTCTCGACAAGGTGCTGAAGCTTTGTCTGTGCGAGTTGGTAAACTGAGGCTCGAACCATGAATCGGATCATCAAAAAATTATGCAACCGACAAGACCTTCTCAGAATCAACCCTTGCATCGGCAAAACGGTTAAGCTTGACGGATCAGCCGCTCGGATACTCGGTGGGCAGGAGGTCATTCCTTCGCCGGTGCCCTGGGAGTGCTCGTGTGTGGTATCGGTCGAGCTTCTTGAACGTCTTCCGGACGAGTGGGTGGAACCTAGTGAAGAGTGCGGGGAATTGGTCAAGCGAATCTTCGGCACCGTAATATTGAATCGCTAAACCGCTGTTCAGGTTGCCGAGCCAGCCTCATGTTTCGTTGCCTACTGTCCTAAATGAGGTGGAAGTTAACGGGATTCTTGGCATCCCAAATCAAAGCATAAGGCCATGCCGGCCACATAACAAATGAGGCCAGCAGGTAGCCCAGAGATTTCTCGATTGGACGTGGGCTGAAACAGAGCATAGTAAACGTGATTGCGGCACTGATTATCCCGCAGATGATGTAGGTGTACAGGAAAATGGTGGCGATTTGCATGGCAGAAACTCCTAGAACTAGGGGATGTAGTTGCAGGTGTCATGCCATGACATAGTGTTTAAGTGCGTCTGCGATCCCGTCCTCTCACCATCTCGGCTAATGGACCTGGAGGCGCTATGGAACCTAAACGCTTTGAACTCGAATGTCAGGTTTGTGGCACAACGATGATGTCGTCTAACCCCAAAGAGCAATGCCAGGTATGTGGTGGGGAAATGATCGTTGCACCGTTTTTTAGTGTTCAACAAACGATGACATTTGGCCCGAAAGACAATACGGCCCGACACACTTGGATCGCCTTGCTGGCCCTGTTGCTTATCGGGATGGTTGCCACTGGAGTAATTGTGCTTACTAAAGAACAAAAGACACCGCAAGGAACAAAGAAAGCAAAGTGAGTAACACTAATGTCCAACGAATCCTGCCCAGTTTGCGGTAATAAGCCAGGCGATCCCGAAGGCAAGCCTGTACCCTGTCGTCGTTGCGAGATGATGGAGTCCTGGGCCATTCCTCGCCGTTCAAGAACGGCATAGAGAAAGATCTGAGGCAAGGGGGCGAGAATGGTGTAGTTGGGGAAACAACTTAGTTTGGTTGCGGTGGTCTACACAGTCTCGTCCAAACACTATCCAGGAGCAAATGGCATCATGGGCTTCGGCATCTCGTTGAGGATGTCCTTGACTACTGTTTGATACTCATGGGAATAAGGAATAAACTTGCTGATCCGCCAGAAATTAAGAATCTGCCTGGTGAACGGTCGAGTATGCGCAGTGCAAAGCACGTCACTGACCAATTTGAGGTCAGCTGCAGCCCATGCTTGAGGGTGATAGAGAACTGCAGACGTAGGAAAAGAGTCTGACTCATCAATCACTTTCAACTTCTTTGCTCTGCCTGGTTTGCGCTCTTGATACACTTTCCAGGACTCTGAATCGACAAGTATCCCAGACGCTTTCTTGTCCACTACCGTTTCAATACCCTCATCCGTGTCATTCGTGAGGAGTATGCGGCTAAAGTAGTTCTTTGGTTCTACTCCCTGTTCAAGTATCTCTTGTTGCAAATACAGTAACGGGAAATGTTGTAATCGCTTGGGCAAGACGATGCTCTGCCCTTTGAGGTGCGAAAAGGATTCCGCTTTGCTCTCAGTAGGCACTACGATGCATGCCTTAAGTCTAATATCAGAGGTAAACGCAGTCACTAAAGGTACGAGTTCTGGGAAGCTTGAACTAATCCATGCATACTCAATGCCCGTCATGATCGCCAAGTGAATGTCATGTTTTTGTAACCGCCCTCCTAAGACCATTGGCCCACCGAATTGAAATGTAGGCTTGGGCTTGCCTGGAATTGCGAAGACATCTGCCATTGCTTGAACCACAATGTTTGCAACCTCTGTTTTCATTTGTCCATGCATTACAAAATCTGCTATGCCTATTTCAAATAAGGGGGCCTTTCCTTGTGCTGATCCGAGCAAGTTAAGAAAGGGAGTAGCTGCCAGGAAGCTCATGAAGGTTCGTCGAGTCAACAAGCTCATCTCCTTCGTCATGCCAGAATACTCGTGTGGCTGAATTAGAAATCAGCTATTCTTATGCCAAAGAGAGTTCAGACTTAGCGCGTGTCAATAAACGAAGCAAGCCACCGGAACTATTGGGTGGCTTGCTCGTTTTCACCCCTAGTTAGGAGCCAGGAGCTACTGATTCATTTTGGGCGAAGACCAAGTGACAGACTTGGGTTATTCTCCCCCCGCAACTGCTTGGCGATGACGTACACGGACGTAATTGATGCGATGGTCACAGAGCGGTTAAGCACCATATTTGAGAAGCATCTTGCCTGTAATAGCAATGTGAACAATATCGAGTTGAAGACCCAGCTTTTACATCTGGTCGATGAAGTGGCGCGAATCGAGTTCATGCAAAGAATCGCATGAGAACCAGAATCCATCGGGAAATCTTGAGATCAACCTTTACAGGTACAGCAGTTGCTAGGTAGTCAAAGGGTACGGTTGACTTTGAAGCAAGGATAAGTCGTGCGAAAACCTTTAGATGCTTATGTGGAATTACCTGGAGAAAGTCTGGCATCGCAAGCCATGAAGGCTTTGGCAGGCGAACTGATCAGGCTTCATAACTACTTATCTGAAAACGCAGCAAAAACTTGTTCTCTCCATACACTTCAGTTGCTCAGTGATGCTGCGGATGCTGCATACCTCGATAGGAAGACTTCCGTTGCAGGACTGTTGTCAGAACTCACTCGACCAGGTTTTCAAATGGCTTATGATGCTGCGATCAAGCTGAACCTTAACCTTGTAATTGAAGCCATCAAGGTAGCGGGTGGAAGTGAACTGCATGACATAACGGTAGGAGTAGCCGGTGGTGAGTTTTCTGGGTAAGTACATCGCTCATTCATAACTTCCCTACCTCTTTAAATCTGGAGAGCCAATCATGCCTAAATGCTACACTTGCGGGAACGACTACGACAAGTCATTCATGATCATCAAAGAAGACAAGGAATACATCTTTGATTCCTTCGAATGTGCGATCCATGCTCTCTCCCCGCCCTGCAAGCATTGTGGTTGCCGGGTGATTGGTCATGGTGTTGAGAAAGATAATTCCATCTACTGCTGTGCAAATTGCGCAACAATGGCTGGCGATGATGGTTTGAAAGATCGAGCATGATCTACGAATCGTTATGGGGAAAGTTACCCTATGGTCTACATAGACGAAACCGACTGGCTGGACATCATCACCAACAAGGCCACTGATCTCGTCGCCGCAGAGCACATTATCGCTCTGGCAAAACTTCGGACCCTGGTCGTCACGGGGGTCAATGGTTGGGAGTATCTGCCTGAATTGGATGATGATAGCGTGTGGCGAAAGGTACCCTACGTCCGGAATATCTAAGAGTTGTATCTCAGCTACGCACATATCGGGAATGGATTTGATTAGCGGCTTCCGAAAAGAAAAATTGATCAGTCTTGAAATTGGCAGCACCTCGAATGAGAGAGTTTGGCACACCATGTGAAGGCTAACGAAGAGTGGAACTGTTTTCTTACTCTTCTAGGAGTTGAATACCATGGCACAAAGCAAACCCAAAATGATCACGAGCGTCTTTCGGGATCGATACGACGCTATCGAAACTTATGATTGGCTGCGAGTTCTGGGGTACACACCCGATCAGATCAGTGTGTTGATGTCAGATCAGACCAGAAGCTACTACGCCAATGAAGTGAAAGAAGGAAAAATCGAACGTGGCTCGAAGCTGGCGGAAGGAGCCGCGACGGGTGGTGCCCTGGGTACAGCTATTGGAGCCGGCTTGGCAGCGTTTGCTGCCATCGGCACGAGTTTAGTTTTGCCTGGTCTGGGCTTAGTCATTGCCGGACCTATTGCGGCGGCTTTTGCTGGTGGCGGTGCCGGCGCTGTGGCAGGCGGGCTCATTGGCGGCCTGGTAGGGTATGGCATTCCTGAGTCGAACGCCAAAGCCTATGAAGAAGCTCTTCGTGAGGGTGGAGTTGCAGTGGGCGTGGTACCACGCAACAGTGAAGAAGCTTCTCTCATCAGGAAAGAATTTGAAAAACGCCGTGGTGACAACATCATCACAGCTTAAGTACTGTGCATCTCCAGGTTTGACACTGGCGTCAAACCTTTTTTTCCTTTTCCAACTACTTCGGAGTCTTCACAATGAAGCTTTCTCTTATTCACGTTGTCCAATCATACGTTCTGGTCTGTTGTCTCCTGAACGGCACTTGGCTTTTTGCTCAGGAAGACAAGTCCAAGCATCCTGACTACCGCCCTGGAGAGGGGGATAGCATTTCTTCCGCCGGCATTATCACTCCTCAAGAAAATGATCGTCGTATTGTCAAATGGTTAATGATTGATGTTCGAGGCGTGCTCGAATGCAGTAAGGATGCCCAAGCTCAAACGAAGAACGAGAACGTCAAGCAGTTTGCTCAGACGATGGTGACTGAGCATCATTCATGCCTCGATCAGATGGAGAATTACCGCAAAGAACGAGGTAAAACGACGAATGATCCCGGGCAAACCGGCAATCCGCCTGTAGCTCGAGCAGAGAATGTTCAAGTAGATCCCAAGAAGTCGGGAATTCTTGTGAAGGATGAGGCAGGTCGCCAACGAGATGGCAAGATGATGTATCACGCCACCGACTTCGTTCAAGTTAAGGAGGACATCTGTAATCAGATGAAAGCCAAGATGTCCAAGGAAATGAAAGCGTTGCCTGCTTCGGAGTTCGATCGTGCTTACATGATGCACATGGTTGCCAGTCATGAAATGCTGCTGGCCTCCTGCAAATCGGTTCGTAAGACCGCATCCAAGGATTTGCAAGCGATGTTGGATCAGAACATTGATAAGCTCACTGCACATTTGAAGCAGGCTCAGACGCTTTGCGATCAGGTTTGTGGCAAAACGACTACAGGAAAACTCAGCAAGTAAGTGAGTTAATCCTTGAAGAGGGCGTTGGGAATAAAACCCAAGCCCTCTTTCTTTACTTGGCCTGCACATTACCTCACTATGGCATTGAGCTTGCATTAAGTAGTGATGTATTGATGTGACCAAATCGAATTCAAATAAGGAGAATCTCATGCGATTCTTAGTGCTGATAGCTTTGTCGATCGGACTGCTTGCCCCAGATACTGCCTTTGCCCAACGAGGCGGTCGCGGAGGACATTACTCTGGCGGCGGCTGGTACGGCGGAGGCGGCTACGGGAATAACTGGTATGGAAATGGTTGGAATAGTGGCCGTTGGTATGGAAACTGGAACCGGGGCTATTACCCCTACTCAACTTTTGGATGGGGTGGCTATATCACGCCGGGGTACACTTATTACAATCCTGACTACTCAGGCTACATCTACAGCGATAGTTCTCCTCGCATTTCGAGCTACTACGATCCTCTCGTCAACAGTGCTATAGACAACTCTGTAGTATCTCCTAACAGAGCACGGCTTGACATACGTCTGACAAATCCTGATGCCATCGTGCTCATAGAAGGACAAAAGATGAGCCTGACCGGCGCTCAGCGAGTGTTCGTCTCACCCGACCTCGAACCGGGAAAGAGTTATACCTACACGATTACTGTGAAAGGAAACAATGAAGACCGAGGCGAAACTCGACAGGTGAATGTGCATGCAGGGAGCAATGAACGAGTGGATTTCACTCAGCCTCCCGTTCAGAAATTGCCTGACCCGCGATCCAATTAGTGAGCTGGACTGAACGCCAATCGAAGCAACTGTTTGAGGCCGGGGAGTTTCCCCGGTCTCTAGTATTTCTTGTTGAATCAGTAATTGACAGGATCATGGCACATGACATGCATCTTGAACAGCCCATGCAGTTCCTTTTCTCTCTGGAGAAGCCCATGCGATATTTATGTGTTGCGCTTTTCGCTGCCTGTTTTTTCACACCAGGCACCGCCAACGCTTGTCACCGACGACATGGCTGCTGTAGCCAGTCGAGTTGTTCCCAGGTCGTGTCGTACAATTGTGGAGGATGTGGAGGTCAAGTTTATTATCAGACTACTTCCATGAACCGTGATGGCAGACCCATGGGAAATGTTCAGTTAGCGCCCATGCCATCGACGGGGAGCACACCGAAGATGCCCGTTCCGCAAAACAAATAGTCCTCCACTTGCTGCTGAAATACTCTTAGTCCTGATACTTGTTGTTGTGTCAGGACTTCAAGCTTTAGTGCATCTTGCCTTGAAGCTGAGCCTTTTGATTCCTGACACTGGGCAAGCAGTTCGCGCACCGGTTGGGCTTCATTACTTAAAGGGCTGAGATGCCTGTAAAGGACTAATCGGGCCTCGGCTGGCACAACGAATGCATGGCATTCTTCAGGACAAATGTTCTTATGGAGTCGTGTCATGCCCTCGATCAAAGACCATATGGATGTCATCGCGTCATGCGGCAAGAAAATCGGCCGTGTGGATCATGATGAAGGGGATGCTATCAAACTGACAAAGTCAGACAGCCCTGATGGCCAACACCACTACATCCCAAAGAATTGGGTGGATCATGTAGATAGCCACGTTCATCTCTCCAGAAACTCAGAAGAGGCGATGAGGGAGTGGAAGCCGGATGCTCGATCGTGTGGGTGTTAGTCACCATTTATCAACGCCACTCAATCTTTGGGTGGCGTTGGCTATTACCTCAGACACGATCCATTGTGGCATGATCAATGCTTCCCTTTTGTTCTTTCAAGAGTGAGCGATCCCATGCATCGTCGTTTTTTTCTTCAATGTAGTTCCGTCGCACTCGTTCCAGGGAACTCGGTCATGGCTATCAATGGCAAACAAACAGATGAATTGCCTCCTCTCTTTGACCAGGTCAATGAAACCAAGAAGGGAGACATGCGTTATCGCCGACTGGGAAAGACGGGTGAAGTTGTTTCCTGTGTCGGCATAGGTGGGCATCACATCGGTAAGATCAAGGAGGAAGCTGAGAGTATTCGTGTGATGCGGGAAGCCATTGATGCCGGTATCAGTTTCATGGACAACTGCTGGGATTATCACGACGGGTTAAGCGAACTAAGAATGGGAAAAGCACTCCAGGATGGATACAGGAAGAAAGTCTTTCTGATGACCAAGATCGATGGCCGAACGAAAAATGCAGCGACCCGGCAACTTGACGATTCCCTGCTGCGGCTTCGCACCGAGATGATCGATCTGGTGCAGCATCATGAAATGATTCGGATGGAGGATAGCGATCGCATCTTCCAAAAAGAGGGAGCGCAGGAGGCCTTGGAAGCAGCCCGCAAGGCCGGCAAGATCCGGTATATCGGATTCACCGGCCACAAAGATCCGGCTGTGCATCTTCGGACGCTGGAGAACGCCGGCAGGCATAATGTCAGATTTGACACTGTTCAAATGCCGCTCAATTTGATGGACGTGCATTTCCGCAGCTTTACCCGTCAAGTGTTACCACATCTGGTAAAGGACAACATCGGTGTGCTCAGCATGAAGCCCCTGGCGAGCGGCGCAATACTCGAATCGAAGACTGTTACCGCTGTCGAATGCCTACAGTTTGCGCTTTCGTTGCCGACTTCGGTAGTCATCACCGGCATCGATAGTCGGGAACGGCTGAAGCAGGCCCTGTCGGTCGTGAAAGACTTTGCTCCTTCTACACCGGAAGAAATGCGGAAGCTGATGGATAAGACCGTCAAGTCGGCTGCTTCGGGAGCTTACGAAGGATTCAAAACAGGCGTTGATTTCGACAGCACTGCCAAACATCCGGAATGGTTGGGATGAGATTACTCAGCCCTCACCATGTCATTTTCCACTTCCAACCAGGAGATCATTTCGATGTTCACAGTCAGCGCAAATCGGGTTAGCGCGAACACGCCTGAGTTCATCAATGAACGGATCAAGGCTGCCACCGAGGCCAAAATAAGCTGCACGGCAAAGGGAGGCCCGGCGGCCATTGATCGTCGTCTGGTTGAACTGGATCTAGAATGGGATATTGAACGCTGCTTGGAAACCATGGCTCCGTCCTTAAGCCTGTTTGGCTTAGGTATGGGCATCATCGGTTCGAAAAAATGGTTGATCGTTCCGCTCGCTGTTCAGGCATTCTTTTTGGAACATGCTTTACAAGGTTGGTGCCCTCCTCTTCCCATGTTGCGCTACCTGGGTGTCCGCACTGCCGACGAAATTAACGAGGAGAGAAACGCACTCAAGGCATTGCGCGGAGACTACAAGAATGTTCCTCGTAAGGGACGTGATGCTGAGTCCATTCAGAAAGCGGTCGCAGCTGCTTCTATTTCCTGAAAACTGATTTCAACAGACACATCCCAGGAGCATGAACATGATTAACCCAGTTAGAACTCTTGCGTTATTCATTCTGGCTTCGATCGTTCTGATGGTTACCAGTTCAGCATCGTCGGACGATAAGCCATCGAGCTACATCAATGTGGTAGAAGAGCCATTGCCTAAAGTGATTGATCGCATGACAAAAGAGAAGCCGGCCGTCATGGAACGCCAAATGGCGTTGCTCAAGGAGCGGTACATTCTTGAGAATCAGGCTGTTCCTCAAGCCACGATGTCGAAGGGAAAAGCGGTACAAGGTGGAGTAAGAATAAAACTCGTTGATGGCTCGACCTGGGATTCACTTGCCTCGGCTTCTCCCGTGGAGATCAAGCAAAAGAAACTCTGGCCGAAGGGCTTTTATCCGCTGCCGCATCCTAACCATGCTGAAGGGGGAATGCTCTTCCCCAAGTTTCACATTGATGAGATCAAAAAGCAGGAAGCTCGGGACCTGACACGATTCGATCTCGATTTTGATCTTCCTGATCACTTTCTTCCAGAGTTTCCTCCACCGATTTTCCTGACCACTCGCCCCGACCTGGGAGATGTGAGCCAGGGAAAGCTCGTCACTATCAATAACTTCTATGAGCTGTTCAATGGAGTGCTGAATCCCAAGCAGATCGAAGGAGTGAGGCTGCTGGTGACTCCCTTCCCTCAGCAACAGTTCAATCAGACAGCAGATCGGCGTTCTCTTTTGCCCAGCAGGGGTGTGACTTGTTTTGATTGTCATGTGAATGGCCATACCAATGGGGCTACGCATCTGGTAGGCGACATTCGCCCGCAGCCGTTTCGCCATCGGCTCGATGTTCCTACATTACGGGGCGTTAATATCCAACGGCTTTTTGGTTCACAACGATGCTGAAAACCGTGGAAGACTTCACCGAGTTCGAGCAACGTGCCGCCTATTTTGATGGCGACCCGGTGATAGCCACGAAGAAAGGAATCAATGTGCTGGAGCGAGCCAGCCAGGTTCATTTCATGGCTGAGTTTCAGGAGCTGCTGGATTTCCCTCCTGCTCCGAAGCTAACCATCCTGGGAAAGCTGGATCCGACGAAGGCCTCGGAAGCTGAATTGCGTGGAGAGAAGCTATTTCATGGTAAAGCACAATGCTCCGTCTGCCATCCAGCGCCGTATTACACAGATAACCTGATGCATAATCTCAAGACTGAGCGATTCTTTGAGCCCCAGGTAATTAATGGGAGGCAAGCTGCGTCCGATGGTCCCATCAAGACTTTTCCTCTACGAGGCATCAAGGATTCACCGCCTTACCTGCATGACGGCAGGCTCTTAACCCTTGCTGATACCGTGGAATTTTTCAACCTCGTCCTGGGGATGAAGCTTACCGAGCAGGAAAAAGCTGACTTAGTCGCATTCTTGTTATGCTTGTGATGAAAAGGTAGTTCTACATATGGCCCTTCGGACTATTCTGAAGGGCTTTTCCATTCCGCGCATTAGATGGAGCCGATTCCCTTCCATTGAGCACCAGGCAACCTTGATTTGTGCAAGCTCTTGCTCAAAGGGGCATGCCGGCAGATGATGGTTTGTCTCGTCATGAATAAATGTAGGGCAATCTTTTCCAGATGAGCTGGAACAACATTTGCCAATCTGGACAGACAGGTTTCTAAATGTTTGTTTTCTTCTGCCGGTTTCCGGAATGAGGAAATCATGTCTGCGTCAATGGCTTGTGATCTATCTCCCTCCCAAGAGTTAGCTCTCACAAAAAGGCCCAAGCTGCCTTATACACGGTTGATCTTATTTCTTACGTTCAGCATCACGGATTTCCTACTGACTAAATGGCTGCTGCAAAGAAGCCATGGCGACTTCTATGAAAGCAATCCTCTTGCCGAGGGCATCCTTCAAAATCTGGGATGGCAGGGCTTAGCGTACTTTAAGTTCTCCTCGGCCCTATGCGTCCTGGCCATTGCCATTTATCTCGGGGTGTTACGCCCGCTAATAGCACAACGGCTCATCAATTTTGCGTGTCTGGTTCTCGGCTTCGTGGTGACCTACAGCCTGGTGTTAGTGTTCGGCTTTGCGTAAGTACTGCGCGATGCGTAACCCTCGTAACTAATGGATGTTAACCAGCAATGATTGCCCAACGCAGGACTCTAATGGATGGAAGAGCCAACAAAAGCAGCGCGAGCTTCGGGCTTACGTTATTTTTCAGACGCGGAGCCTGGTATTCAGCGAGTATCGTCCGGAAAAAGATTCCGATACCTTCGGAGCAATGGACGTGTAGTACGCAATCAAGAAGTCTTGAAGCGTATTCAATCGCTGGCGATTCCGCCGGCTTGGACCGATGTGTGGATTTGTGCTTCTCCTAAGGGCCATTTGCAAGCTACTGGGCGGGACGCTCGTCGTCGAAAACAGTTCAGATATCACCCACGTTGGTGTGCATTTCGCGACGAGTCCAAGTATGAGCGAGTCCCACAGTTTGCTAAGTGCCTTGCCCAAATGCGGCAAAACATCAAGAAACACCTCCGACTGAAGGGTCTTCCCAAGGAAAAGGTCTTGGCCACGGTCGTTCAGTTGCTTGAATCAACCCAGATTCGGGTCGGTAATGAAGAATATGCAGAACAGAATCACTCCTATGGGTTAACTACGTTAAGAGTCAGGCATGTGAAAATCCACGGGGCACGCATGAGGTTTCAGTTCAAAGGGAAAAGCGGAGTGAAACACGCCATTCAGTTGAATGATCGCCAACTTGCCCGAATTGTAAAGCAATGTCAGGAGTTGCCAGGCCAGGAGTTGTTTCAATACCTGGACGAAGAAGGCAGGCGACATGTTATCGGATCGGATGACGTCAATGACTATATCCGTCAGATTTCTGGAGGGGACTTCACGGCAAAAGACTATCGCACCTGGGCGGGCACCGTTTACGCAGTCAAGGAGCTTCAGCATTATCAAAAATTTGAATCTGAGCGAGAAGCCAAGGAGAATCTCAACCAGGCTATCCAGGCTGTCGCCAAGAGGCTGGGCAATACCAGAGCGGTCTGCAGGAAGTGTTACATCCACACTGCTGTGATCGAGGCCTATGTGGATGGGCATTTGTTGGATGTGTTTCCATCGAGTACACCAAGAACGAACATCATGGAGAAGAAACTGGTTCGGTTTCTTCAGCGTTATCGTCGGCTATAGGAGTGCCGCCCAAGCTCCCTCCACCGGCGTGTCTCAATTGGTTCTCTTGGCACTCTCTTTGCAACTCGTTACTAACTGTTACCTGACACCTACTACTGAGGAATCCGATCATGAAATCGCTATTTGTCTTTACTCTGCTGGGCCTCGACCTTGCAACACCGTTTGCTATTTATGCTCAAGCTCAACAAAATCCCGTAACCCAAGGGCAGGCAGGGCAAGCCCAGGCACGGATTGATGCCGCGAACCAGGCGATCTTCGGTCGCATCAACCAGAATGCCTTTTACATGGATCCTGCCATCCAAGCGCAATTGAACGTCAACGCCCAGCAGGCTCAATTACTGAACCGACAGCAAGCACAACTCTGGGATGTCTATATCAAAACGCAATCCCAGTTTAATCCTGCAGCCAATCTGACTGAAGCACAACGGCTTGCCCTGCTGCAAGCGGGAAATCAATACTACACCAACCTGAATGCGGGTACAGCTAATATTCTTACCCCAGAACAGAGAACCCGTTTCTGGCAACTGTCGCTTCAGTACCGGGGTTACAACGCCCTGTCCGATCCATACGTGTCACAGCAACTGGTTTTAACGAATGACCAGCTTGCCAAGATTCAACAATACCAGACTGCTTACGATCAACAACTGATGAAGATTTATCTTCTGCGACAATCTAATCCCAAGGAGTTTGCCTCACAACTGGGACAACTTCGCAGCAAGATGACCAGTCAAATCAATGGCCTGCTGACCCAAGAACAACAACAAAAGTGGCAAGGTTTCATCGGAAGTACCCATAACTTCAATTACCTCTACTAGAGGACAATCCATCATGAGTGAAGCCATCTCCATGATGGCTTCTTGCACTGAGTAACTTGTATTTCGAGAAGATGCCATGAGTCTTGTCGAGTATCAACGTAAACGGAAGTTTGATAAGACCGCTGAGCCTGGCCGGAAAGGTAACTCGTAAGAGCGGGTTTTCTTATGTGGTTCAGAAACATGATGCCAGTCATCTTCACTATGACTTCCGATTGGAAATGGATGGTGTCCTAAAGAGCTGGGCTGTTCCTAAGGGGCCGAGCCTTGATCCTGCGATCAAACGATTAGCTGTCCAAGTGGAAGATCACCCCGTCGATTATGGTTCCTTTGAAGGAACTATACCACAAGGACAATACGGCGGCGGCACGGTGATGTTATGGGATCGGGGCACCTGGGAACCATTGGGCGATGCTGAGGAAGGTTTTCGAACTGGAAAATTGAAGTTTAATCTGCATGGAAAGAAGCTTCAGGGCCATTGGATGCTTTTGCGAACTCATGGTACGAAAGGCAAAAAAGAGGATAACCGCTCGTGGCTCCTCATGAAAGAGCGTGATAGCCAGGCGAAATCCGTGGATGAAGGTGACGTCCTGGAAGAACTACCCTTGAGCATAAAAACCGGTCGGGACTTGAACGAGATCGCTACCGGAACGAAAGCCAAGAAAACTAGCAAACCACTCCGCCCCAAGAGAACCGGAGGTCTCGCACCTAAAAAAAAGCATCTCGCTGCGATGGTTAAGGACTACGATGCAGCACAAGAAGAGTATTCAGGCGTCCGTCTCACCAGTCCGGATAAAGTCCTCTATGCTGAACAGGGAATCACCAAACTGGATCTGGCCGAATATTATCGATCCATGGCGCCTCGGATTCTACCTCACATCAAAGACCGTCCGTTAGTCCTAGTACGCTGCCCCGAAGGAAGAAGCAAGGAGTGCTTCTTTCAAAAACACCCAGGCATAGGCACGCCGAAGAATCTTCGCCAATTTCCCATTACCGAAAAGAACAAAAGGGAGAACTATGTACTGGTAGACGACGCCGAAGGGCTAATCTCGCTGGCTCAAATAGGTGCATTGGAGATTCACGCCTGGGGATCACGAATCGATAAGCTCGAGCAACCTGATCGATTGATCTTTGATCTAGACCCCGATATTACCATTGATTGGAGTGCCGTCGTATCCAGTGCCCGTGTCATCCGAGACCTTCTTCTCAAACTGGGGCTGGAAAGTTTCGTGAAAACGACCGGTGGCAAAGGCCTTCATTTGGTTGTACCCATTCAACGTGATCTGGAATGGGATGAAGCGAAGTCCTTTTGTAAGAAACTGGCTGAGTTTATTGTCTCGTTAGATGCTGATCATTTTACATCCAACATGTCCAAAGCTGCTCGTCATAGAAAGATATTCGTCGACTATTTGCGTAATGGGCGAGGAGCCACGGCTATTATCCCTTATTCCCCTCGATCACGGGCTGGAGCCCCGGTTGCTTGCCCAATCAACTGGCAGGATCTCAGTCCTCAGGTGACTTCGGAACAATACACGATTACGAATCTACGACTACGTATGTCAAAACTGAAACACGATCCCTGGGCAAAGTTGTGGACAGTACGGCAATCACTCAAGGCAGCCTCGAAGAAACTCAATGGGATCATGAAGTAAAGAGATTTGTGTAATAACTGATCAGGCATGGCACGGAGCTTGCGTACTACTACATGTTCGGTCTCCTCTAACCGACTTCTAACCAACAAATCCGGGTAATCCAATGCCCTCTTCTCGCAGCCAGTCTGGCTCCTTACGTCCCTCCTGGAAAGGATTCCTCAGGTTCAGCCTTGTCACTATTCCCGTGACAGCCTCGAACGCCAAAGCGCCCGGCGAAAAGATTGAATTGAACTGGCTCCATAAAACGTGTCTCAGTCGTATCCAATATAAGAAAGTATGCCCCATTCATGGCGAAGTAGGAGAGGAGGAAATCATCTCGGGTTACCAACTGGATAAAGAACATTATGTGCCCATAGAGAAATACGAGATTGCGGAACTACATACCCAGAGAGAAGATTCGATCAACGTCGATGTCATGATCAAAGAAGATGAGCTCGATCCTCTCTACCTGGGAGAGAATACCTATTATCTGCTTCCGGATGGTAAGGCAGCCGACAAGCCTTACATCGTCTTTCAACGTGCGCTCCACGAAGCAGGTTGTTTCGGCATCGCCCAAGTAGTGCTTTTCAAAAAGGAGCAGATGGTCTTGATTCGACCCATCGATGAACTTCTGGTCATGTCCACACTTCACTACGAAAGTGAGTTCCGACTTCCACGAGAAGTACAACATCAACTTCCGAAAGTTAAGCCGACTTCCAAAGAAATGACTTTAGCGAAGAACTTGATTGAATCGTCCATCGAGGACAAGTTTGACTATTCAACTTACCACGATCAGTACACCGAGAAGTTGCACCAACTCATTGATGCCAAGAGTAAGGGTAAGAAGCTGAAAGTCCGACAAGCTGAACCGAAACCTGTCACCATCGATTTTGCCGAAGCTTTGAAAAAAAGCCTGGCTAAAGCAACAGGACGAAAGAGTTTCAATAAGCCAATCTCCCGAACTCGGCACCGTAAAGTGTCATAAGGCATTCCATGGCTGCCACAGTTCGCAATACACCTTCTCGGGTGAGCTTTATCAAACCGATGTTGGCGACACTGGTAGCAGAGCCATTTGATAAAGAAGGATGGCTCTTTGAAATCAAGTGGGATGGATATCGAGCAATTGCAGAAATGCAGAAGCGATTAGTACGTCTCTATTCACGAAATCAAAAGTCCTTCGTTGAGGACTATCCGATATTGGTGGAGGCTCTCAAGCATGTTAAAGGGCCGGCGGTACTCGATGGTGAAATAGTAGTTGTGGATGAAAAAGGACGTCCTAGTTTCCAACTGATGCAGAACTATCGATGCACAGGCCTCGGTGAACTCCGCTATTATGTCTTTGATTTACTCTCGTATCGCGGAGAGAACTTCAAAAGGAAGCCGCTTTGGATGCGTAAACAACAGTTACGGAAAATGCTCAAAGAGCATAAGCTCCTTTACTACAGCGATCATGTCGAAACTCAGGGCGTGGAATATTTTAAGGCAGCCTCCGCCATGAATATGGAAGGCATTATCGCTAAGGAGGCCAACAGTTATTACGAAGAAGGCATCCGAAGTAAGTCGTGGCTGAAGATCAAACTGCAAAAGGTTCAGGAAGCTGTCATAGGAGGGTTCACCAAGCCCACTGGCAATCGACATAGGTTTGGTGCTCTCGTTTTGGGGTATTATCAAAATGGCAAACTCATCTACGCCGGTCACACAGGCGGCGGTTTTGATGAAGACGAGCTTGAAACGGTGTTCCACAAGCTTAAGCCTTTAATTCAAAAGGACTGTCCTTTTTCGACTCGACCCAAGACGAACACCCCAGCTACCTGGGTAAGTCCAAAACTCGTTTGCCAGGTTCGTTTTCAAGAGTGGACTAGTGATGGTCGTATGCGTCACCCCATCTTCTTGGGATTGCGAATTGACAAGGCACCGACAGACGTGAAACGTGAAGTCCCAGAATAGATCACGCTCGTTGGTAATCTAACTGACAAGATGAACCCCCTCCGCTTTCTTTTCAGGTTTGATGCGTGTCCTACTTATTGAAGGTGCAATTGTTATGCGGACTTAGGCAAGCATAAAATTGATGGAAACAAGCTAAACGAAGCCCAGGTGGTTTCGAGCTTTCTTGTCAAACCGTGAAGGCAAACGGTGGCCCGTCCTCATAGAGATATATCGCATCTAACAAAAAGAACATTACTAGAATAGCCGTAGATAACAATGTATCCGAGTACCAGGAACGCTTCATGGATGTCAGCATGTCGTTCATACCGAACCCGTAAATCGAGTTTTTACTGGCAGGCGCTAGCAGTACCTTTGCTTAACACAATTGGTACTCAACGCTTTTCCTCTGTAACAGGCGGTAAAACTGGAGATGCCGATTCTCTTTTCCGGAATGTGTTGACAAAAAGGCGAACCACATTGGCCAAAACAAACACCAAACAACCTGTCACCAAAGTATCAAGCAGTGCGAGCAGGTCAAATTGGTTAATAGTTACGACTTTGTAGATGCAGGCGACAGTTGCCAAGAGAAACATGATCCAAAGTTCTTGCGAGCTCGCGCCGCCTCCGCCAAGTTTGTGAAGCAAGCTTCGTTCAATGGATCGCTTCATGGCCTCCTGCTTGTTGTTAGATCTCACAACGATACCTAAACGCTGCATAGCCAGCCACGACAGAACAACAGCAAGGAAAATGCCTCCACCAATCAAGATGACTGCGTTCATAGCATCTCCATTATAGTATGTCACTTATAGTCGATACTCCTATAGTCTACATCGATTTACTGTCAATGCAATGGCTCATCATGATACTGCTGGCAATGAACACGTAAGCTTACTACCTTACCTGGGAAGATCTGGAGGTTAGCCGCGTAATTACTTTGCCTATTTAACAACCGTGAAAGCGCCATAGGTAACGGAACTGCTGAACATCAACCGAGCGATCCATAGTAAAATTGGTATTACTGGAAACTGTTCCAGCAGGTGAATCGAATAGGTTCGTGGCTAAAAAAAGCCGATCTCTGTTGAGGATCGGCTAATGCACAATGCTTGGAGCATTTCGACGACTAGTTTCCCTGCACGGACAGATTCTGCGCGACAGGTAATTGCAAGCTGCTTCATGAATATCTCAAGTCTAAGTTGGAGCTTGCTTTCGTTTCTTCAGGAAGACTGTTGCCAAGAAACCCACGACAAAGATGACTACAGCAGCCCATCCTCGCCCCGTAGCTCTCGCGGCACTACTCTGCGACTTCCGTAACTCTTCTCGGTAGCGTGGATCACTTTGCCACTTGAGTATCTCATTCCCAGAGAAAATGGTCTGCTTCATTTTTGAGTGGCTAGGCACTTCTTTTCCAATGAGTGGCCAATAGTCATGCGCCATGGACATAGGCTTGTCGAGCACACGATTGTTCATGGAAGTCAGGTAGATGTCTTCGATTTTCCAACTGCCTTGGTCCAGCAGGTGAAATACCCCCTCGATCGCAACAGTCCGCTGATTGTCATCCACATCCTCAAAATAGAAGCCGACAAAATGCCCCATGAACTTAGCGGGGGCTGGGGATTGGTCAATGAAACGGAGGTTCTGCCCCAGGTTATGGACGGGTCCTTGGAACATAGCATTGAAGATCGGATGCAGATTAGGCGTCGAGATGGAACGAAGTTCCACGATATCCTTAGCCGCAAAGTACCGATAACATGGTTCGACGGGGCTTTGAGAAGCCGGGATGAAGTACCAGATCACTCCTGCCACCAGTGCTATGGCCAGACCAAATAGTACATACTTTTTAAGCTCCGGATTCTTCAGGTATTTCTGAAGTTGAGGATAGCCTGACCATAGCGGTCTAGTGTTTGGGGCAACAGGTGTCGGCGACGATGGTTCAGAGTGCTGTGCTTGTGGTACCAAGGAAGGCGTAAATCGCATGGCCTGCCAGTTAGGCTGCCCGACTTGGCATATCATCGAGTCCCAGTTGATTTCACCCGTTTTCAATTTCGCATGCAAATCCAAAGCACTGAAAGGGCCTTGAGGAACGTTGTTGACTAACAACCAGTATTGAAGAGAATCTGAAGGTTGCATGGGGTTACCTGTTGATGGAATGTCACTCATAGTCGATACTCCTATAGTCTACATTGCAGTAACGTCGATGCAATGGCACGACGTCCTTCTGCAACTGATATTCGGGTTCGTTTCGGGTTTGTGATCCGGACGTTGCGTGAATCCAGGGAACTCACGCAGGAAGAATTGGCTGATCGGTCGCGGATTCACCGCACCTATCTCAGCGATATCGAACGGGGCTCACGCAACGTGGCGCTCATCAATATCGAACGGCTGGCCAAGAGCCTTTCGGTCAGTCTGGCAGAACTTTTCAAACAAGTAGATCGCTCCAGCACATAGCTGATATCTGCCAACACAACAATGCTGCCACGCCGTGAAGTCCTTAGCTGGGCAGCATTTATTCGACGACAACTGTGAAACTACTTTTGAATATTGAGTTTGAGATGGGTAACATCGAACTGCATTGCAGACACACAGGGCAATCGCCTTAACCATCGTTGGAACTGTTGCACCATAAATGCCGCAGCAAGATGGACAGCCATGACGTCAGGTTTGCCGCCAGTTTGCCTTGTAGGATTGGGCGTTGGAGAATGCCTAGCGGGTTGATCACTGCAGACGATGTCCATGGCTTCAGTGCCTACCTCACACGTAGCTAAGAACTGAGCCGAGGAATGAACCCACAGCCAGTGCATGTTCCTGGTGACAGCCGATTCATTACAGAGGAACACCGCATGCCGCAGCCCCGATTTCCATGAATTGAGATGGGAACGCCGGAAGCGAGTGTCATAGGTCAGCAGTTCCATTTGCGGATGATACTGATGGGCAATGTTGGCTACGGCATCGACAGCCGGGGTACCCACATCAAAGTCCATAAAGCCGTATGACATGTCTTTTTCCGTCACGATCCGTTGATCGTACAGTGAGAGGTGCCTGACACGCAATGAGGCTAGAAGGATCGCTACCTGTCTTCCAATGGGACCTGTCCCTATCACCGCGGCGTGACACTTGGCCAAGCGTGCGTTTACTTCAGATGGTCGTCTCTGTGGTCGAGACTTTCGGTTCTTCAAGTCACCTCCATAAAGAATTAGGCCAACAACCCGTCCTTCAGGAAGCCTGAAGGACAGGACAGCCGGCTACGCAGCCCGCGGAACAGTGATAAAGCGTGCGACCTTATCTCGCTGTTGCTTCAGCAAGTAGATCACACTTCCTCCCAGCATCAGCGTTCCCAAGGTGCCGAGATAACTCTCCAGGAGCATCGTGGAGAGCATGATGCCCGCTCCCCACCAGATCTTCTTGGAGTCGTTCCGGAATAAGCCCATCGCACACGATGCGACCGATCCCAGCAGCATGCCCATGCGGATGAGACGGGATGCGCCAGGGAACCATTGCTGATTGAGCTGCCGATACCGTTGTTCCCGTGCATCGCCTTAGCTTTTGCATAGCCTTGGCTCCCCAGGTTTGCACTCGATGGAAGGCATTCTTGACCTTGGCCAATAACCGCTTGAGTGGGTTTTCCTTGGGAGTTTCGGCGTTCGTTGGCTTGGGCAGCACTTCCGCCATCGCCACCTGGACAGCTTCACGAGTTGCTTGCAGCACTGCTTGGCGTACCGCATCAGAGACTGCTCCGTTGAGGGCGTCAGCCAGACCATCGAGAATGGTATCGAGCCGATCAAGTTGATGGGCCAATGACTTCTTGAAGCGACCATTGAGGCCGTTGTGCATGGCAACAGACATGGGTTCTCTCCTAAAGTGTGGTGTCATGATTGACATTCTTCTCTCGCTTCACCGGCTCAAGGCCAGGCGACACCTGGCGGCTCACGGGCAAGGAAAGGTCATGGCAGTCAGATCACCAGGGGAATAGAAAACTAGCTAATGAGCAGGAACAGGCTCACGACGGTCACACCACCAGCCACGATGGCTTCCAGCCAGGGCTTTTGCAGCCACTGTCGTAACCAGCAAACGGCACGTGAGATCGTAGTTTGCCAAGGTGGTGCGGAAGATTCGTTCTCCGGGTCATAAGCGAGCCGGGGAACCGTGGTTGTTTCGTAGTCCAAATAGTCCTCCTCATAGGGAGATCCAAAAGGACGGTGCAGCTGGTCTTCGATCGTTTCAGCAACACTGGAACTGATCGTTCGAATGAGGTTGTAGCGCAGTTGATCCTGCAAATGAAGCAGCCGCTCGATGACTCGGGCAAGCCAATGAGCAAGGATCCGGCGCAGGGGACGGTACCAAACAGTCATGTCACGCATGCAATCTCCGGTAAGGCGTAGGTAACTAGGGGTGGGATTCTCAAAGGACGCCAGCAGGTACCGCACGTTTCACAATGGGGCGGCTGAGAATAGGCATGGCCATTCTCGTCGGGGCAAACACGCATGCCATCGAGTTGTTGCAACGGGATGCGACGCAATGCCCTGATCCGAAAAACCAGATCCACGGGGCGTGATGGCAGATCATCGGGATGCGTCATCAGCCAGCAGAGTCGAACCGAGAAAGGCACTTCAGGGGGGATCCCCGTATCCCGATCACACGAGTACCAGAGGCGTATCTGAGGAAACTGGGCCATTTCATCGAGGGCAGGTTTCAGTTTGGGAATCCGCCAGCATCGGGTGTAGGTGAAGAACTGCACCTGCGGCAGCCACCTCATCACTTTAAGCCACTGGCGAAGATAGCGCACGCTGTAGAAGTCTCCGCCCGTATGAATTCGTACCACCTTCGCCTCATGATGAAGAATGAAGTATCGCATCCGTTGGGCAAAATCGGGCAGCTTGGTGAGTTCCAGGTTGCGCTCGTATTTAGCCTGAGCGCTGCTGCGATACTGGCCATAGCGGATGGCATAACAGTGCGTCCGGCAAGTCGGTGTCATGCCAGGACACGTGTCGCTGGTTCCCGAGGGTAAGGCAAAACCCCAGATCAAATCGCCTCCCAGTTTGCGGTTGCCAGGGGTCAGCATGAGATTCCCCTTGGTGTAAATGAAAAACGCCCAGGCTAAGATGCCTGGGCACAAGGGATAAACAACCCAAGGCTCAAGAAGCCATGTGCTCCTGAGCCAAGAGATTGAAAATTTGTTCACGGAGAACGGGCAGGCGGCGTAGCCAGCGCGTGAACTGAGACACCATGAGTCCCGCGGCAATGTTAGCGGTGTAGATTGTCGATTTGGCCGTGCATTCGCCGGCGTACGCTTCCTTGGCAGTGAACAACGTGGCCGGATAATGCTGATCGGCTGAAGGCGAATCGCTGGCCAGCACTCTCACTACTTCGGCTGCCATGCGGCCGTCGGCAAAGAAATGGCATTTGTCTTTCACCGCATCCCATATCAGTTTGCGAGCATCGATAGTATCGACACAACAGAACAGCGCGATGGGTCTTGAAGTAGACCAACGCAAGACATGGGACTTTTTGAAGCGTTCGGGAAAGGTGTGAATCTCCAACTTGGGAAACTGCTGTTTTGCCAGCTTCGCGACGGCAGTTACCTTGTTAGTCCCCACATCCGATTCCCAGAACCCTTGCGGTGCAATGTTCTCCAGCTTCACTTGATCGGGATCGTACAAGGCCATGCAATGAATTCCCAATGAGGCGAGCTGCAAGGCGGCATTGCGACCGATGGCGCCGGTCCCGATCACGATGGCATTGCAACTCGCCAAGCGTTCGGGCGGCACCAGGTCACGCTGCCGCTGGTTACGGCGTTTAAGATCAACGGAAACGGTAGTCAAGAAAGTCTCCCCAGGTTAAGAGGTCAGGATGGATAGTTTCGGAAAGGACTTCCGTCGGCTCGTCGTCGAGATCCTCCCAGAAGTCGAACGTGCTGGGTTTGACATGGCGCTCATATTCCTGACGCCATTGGGCCAAAGCGGAATCGAGCGAAGTAGTATGAGGCCAATTCTGCCAGTCCACCACGATAGGAATCTCGAAAGATCCCCCAGGCCCGGCGCTGAATTGGATCCGGGCATAGGTTGCCGAGGTCCGGCTAAGAATCGCCATGACCGACCAGTCGCAGCCGATGAAAACCCGTTTGAAGGTAGCTTCATCCACAGCGCTGGGATTCGGTGACGCCCCAGGATGCGTATGAAGCCATACTCTGCCGAAGCGATGTGGCGGAATCTTCAGATCGGCCATGCGATCAAAGAGATCGGCTACGGCGGCATCCTCGAAGCTCACCGTGGAGGGTGTAGCCCGTTGATCAATGACCAGGACATCTTCCAGATATAAGGGATCAAAGGGGGACGATACTCCGAAACTCGCCACTTCTGTAGGCCCGGCATGACAGAGATATTGCCATTTGAGCCAGGCTAGTGGCGAGCAACGGAGCTTGTGCCCCGCCTGGGAAAACTCATTCATGGTGCAAGCACCTCCTTTGGTTGGTTCTCCTCCAGTTCATTGGCTTCAGATTCTGAATCATCCAATTCAGAATCGGCACAGCCTTCGCAGAGATCGTCCTCGTTGACATCGCTGGTACTCAGCACCTTGTCGCAATGGGCACAACGCGCTCGGCAATCACGGCACAGTGAAACACCGCTGGCATCCGAAGTCTCAAGGCACGATTCGCAGCAGTCGGTTTTGCACACGGCACAACCTTGAACACAACTCAGACATAGGGTCTCCGAGCAAGAAGTGCAGGAGGTGCTGCACTCATCACAAAACGTCGCTTGACAGCAACGGCATTGATAACTGTCGTCGCTATTCACCGAACGTGAACAACTGATGCAGCTAATTCCGCCCCAGGCCTGGAGCCTGACAAACGCCGAGCTACCGTTGTAATGCTGGAGCACGGACAGCATGAGCAGGAAGGCATCGGCGATGCGTCCCGATTCCAACGCTGTCCGGATGGGCACCTTGGCGTCGCCGGCACATAACTCCTGGTCTTTGACATGAGGATGAGTCACGCTCGAATCAGTGCTGGCTGGTTCGGGATCCAGAGCTATGAATCGGAAACAGTTGATCGGTAACTCTTGATCCTGCTTGACCAACTCAATCGCAAAAGCCCCCAGGCATATCTCGCCCAAGGTAATGACCGGGGTCTCCACACGGAGTTTGCCTTTTTGAGGATCAAAAGAGATCGAAACGAACTCATCTTCCAGTTGAGCGACTTCCTCGTACCAGTGACGAGGCGACAGTTTCTCCTGCTCGACTTCGTCATAACAACTGCTCACTACGCCAATTTGCGCCGATAAGTTGCCCAAGGCCGAAAGCAAATCATGCCGAAGCATTGGCATGCAGAGTTGCAACTCATGCTCATCGGCAAGGCGATGCTTCTGGAGAACGGTCATCACCGCTTGCCAACGTGATCTAAGTAATTCCCACTGGTAGGACGGATGGGGATTTGAGCGACGCTGCCAGAGTTGCTGGAGCCATGCCGCCAACCCGATTCGCTCGCGAATGGTCATGGTTTAGACTCTTCAAATAGAAAACCCCGGCATCACTGATGCCGGGGAGTGATAGGAGAGTTACGTGTGTTAGGCCCCTTGGATTTTGGTGGGCGTGATGCTGACGCGATCGTCAGGCTGTAACACCTGGTCCGCATTCGCCGGCTGCCGGTTTACACGGATCAAGTAATCCTGAGCACTTCGATTAGGGAGTTGCTTCTTGAACAACTCCGAGACCGAGATGCCATCGCTGACTTCGACGTGGTCAGCAAAGCCGCCGCCGTCGTTATTGATCAGAAGAATCTTCATGCATGCTCCTTACAAAAGAGGAAGTATTTCCACATGGCAGTGGAGTTTGAAAACTTGCTGCGAGGGCTAATACCCGCCAGCATCTATTATGACGCGATTTCTTCTGTTCTTTAGTCGCTGGTTCAAATCACGTTCAACAGGCTTCATACTCATTTGGTCTTCGACTGATCCATTCTGTGACATACTGACACATCTCTTCTGAAATCCCTGATCAAACCTTCTCCTTTTATTGGAATCAGATGGGAAGGAAGTCTGAGATCATTTTGTCTTGGTATCGGTCGGCTTGCGATGTGTCGGTTTTGCTCGAGAGGGAGATTTTTCAAAAAGCTTCCTGGCCATAACTTGCGTGGTCATCCGCAAAAGGCGTTGCAGAATGCCTCTCACCTCTTCCTCCCTGCTGGCGCCAGGTGGCCAGGGATTGTGGCCGGATGATGTCTGTTTCATCGAGACTCCTGAAAAAACAAAAAGGCGAACCTCATAGTGAGGTTCGCCGGAAAGGGTTGATCATCAGATGAAGTTAATCGCCCATCTTTAGGGGAAAGCCTCGCAAGGGCTTGAACTGAAACCGCACATGCTTATGGCGCACCCATTTGTTGTCGTTGGTTGGCGGCTCCAGAAGAGGAAGCACGGGATCGGTGATTCCCAAAGCGTCCATTTCCGCTTGCAGTTTGAGGGCCAGGAAAACTGTCTGGGTAAAGGTCCCAAGCCTAGCTGCGATCTGCCTGTGCTGATATCCCTCCTTCTTTAGTCGGACGATCTCGGGACGGAGTTTTTCGCGTGCTGGCATATCGAACAAATCAACGACCACCTGCTTTTGAAGCATATGTCCGAACTTCTGCTGATATGCCTTGCAGGGCAAAAACGTCGTAAGGTCGAGCTTAAAAAAGGCACGCTGAACCGGCTGGCCGTGCTGCAGGAGTCGGTAGGGCTTCACGTGAATGACTGGAATCCACTTCCGCAGAAGCTGCCCCAGCTCTTGAGATTCTGTCGCCAGCCCCTGAAGCGCGTCTCGCGCCATCGATCTGATCTCGGTCATGCTCGGCAGCGATGGCGTCTCGGGCAACTCCTGATTCAGGTGCTCGATGACATCCTTGCATAAGGCGATGTCCGATTCGACATTTGCCAGTTCCGCCTTCAGCGCCTCATTCATGCCCATATCAGCGATGGCACGAACGAGGTTGTCTCGCTGGCGTTTGAGCTTGCTAAGGCGTGCTTGTTCCTCCTGTAGCCGCTGATTCTGCTGAAGGGCAAACTCCTCGACAGCCTTGGCCAGATCACTTACCAACGCTTTGTCAATATCGGGAAGCGATGCAATCGCTTCATAGATGGCGTTGATGATCTTGGTCTTGGCTAGTTTCCCATTGATGGCCACAGAGTTCCAGCACAGGTAGTCGCGACAACCTGCACAACAAAGATCTGACGTTCGGCCATGTGCCCCGTAGTGGAGCTGTCTACCGCACACTCCGCAGACGAGGTGCTGTCCTGGCCAAACTGTCCTTTTTCTTGGAACATTGGCCCGGGGATCGATCCCATCCTTTAATGGCCTTTGAAATCGAGCATTCTGACCCTTCAGCCTGGCAATAAGCCTGTCATAGCGTTTCGGCTCGATGGCTACCAAGTGTGGACAGAATCTTTCTCTCAGCATTTCAGGCGGCGCTTGACAGACTTGCGCCGTCCTGTTTTGTTGATCCGCTTGCTGTAAGTACGATTCCGTTGACGAATGCCTTTCAGAATGAGATTCTTCGTGATTCGGGCCACCATTTCTGGTGTCCAGTAATCAAGTTCACACTCTGGGCCAGTTGGTATGTGATTGGCGTTAAGCCAATCAGCTACTGAGCCGAAGTTTCCGCCCTCTTCAAGGATTGTCCACCACCGGTCGTAGACTCTCTTGGCCTCTTCCGTTAGTAAAATGTCGTTCTCATGGCTTTTACCATCCGGTTTAAGGTAGCCATAGATCGGGTGCTGGAACATAAATCCCTGATCAAAGCGATTCGTGTGAGTTCGTTTGATCCGGCTTGATGTGTCTTAGTTGGAGATCTCATGATGCATCGTGGCAAAGAACGCATGATTCCGCCAACTTGCATCAAACGTGTCAATGTGATCATTGATTGAGACCAAGCGAGTGTCGTTGTCTTCGGCCAATTCACAGAAATCAACTGCCCTTCCACGCCGGCAGATCCTGCCTAAGTCTTCAACAACTACAGCGTCGAGTTTTCGGGATTCGAGGTGGGCTTCAAGCTGCACCAATTCCTCGCGATCAAGGTACTCGCCACTGACTTGGCTGGTGATCACGATGTACTCAACGTTATCACCAAAGAGCTTATGTGCCTCACGTTTGCATAGGGCCACTTGGTCGTTGAGGCTCTCACGATCTTGATTGACTGTGCTGATTCGAGCAACAATCAATACTACCCAGCGTCTGCCGTTACGCGGCTTTGAGGGCTTTTCATAAGCATGCATACGTCAATCTCCAGACCAGGCATTCTGATCTAAAGAGAGGGGGCACAGTGCCCGGCAGGCAAGCGCAAGATCGCTAATCGACTGCAAAGAACTCATCTGCTATGAAGTCGATCCGCAGCGCAAATGCCAGATGCAGCAAATTCATGCTGTTTTCGATGTTAGGAAATGTAAAGTGCCTAGTACATCACTTCCATGGCACCACCTTCTCATCAATCTTCCGGGTACCTGGCCACCTTTATGCGTTAGTTATGCGCCCCCGACCTTCAATGGGCCACGGAAAGACCGCGAACAAGCGGCTTGCGATAATCCGGATCCTTTTCATTCCAGAAGACAAATCCGTTTGGAAGGTCCACGTTGAAAAAGGATTCGTAGTAAGCGTCTTCATCGAAGGGCTCGCCGTCCTTGCCGAAGATTTTCAGCTTCACGGGTTCGCTGTCCATTTCGAGGCGGCCCAGATGCAACGCGATTGCGGTGAACGTTTCTTCTTTCACCATCTTTTTTCGCGAGGGCTTTGCACCATACAGTTCGGCAAGAGCCGAAATCAGTCGATCACTCTCGGTGCCCGAACGCAGAAAGCGAACCCCCAACCGATAAACGTGCTTCTTCACGAGATTCATTTTCGCATTGAAGCCACCTTGGATACCTTTGACCAGGACAACGTCCATTCCGACGGTCTGTTTCTTATGGGACGCCGTCAGGTGAAAACGATAGTGTTCACCGTCGTCAGTGAAGTCGCTAATGCGGAAGGTCAGGTCAACAAAGCCGTCCTCGCTATGCTGGTCGAGAATCGGATTGCCTTGGCTATCGGTTTGAATGTCCATGGCGACTCAGCAGCTTGTTCGCATAACAACCCCGTTCCTTTGCCGAACCATCCGCAAGAAACCCGAAGTCCCGCGCGATTGTAACGTCGGCCCGGTCAAGTGCAACGACTTGTTCGGCCAGTCATGTACCTTGAATCAAGCCGTGCCATGGAAATGTCGTACTCGACTTTTCCGTGGAATCATCAGAGCGATTGCACGTCTAACACGGAAGAGATGAGTACATCACTTCCATGGCACCACCTTCTCATCAATCTTCCGGGCACCTGGCGGTCAGCTTGAGCGTTTTGTTTGTCGGCTCCTTGACAACTTCTTGACTACCTTGTCACGGTACTTTTGCCACTCATCGTAGCCCACAAACAAGAGGTTGCCAAGTTGCTTAGCAGACTCGCATATCGGGCGGTTGGCATACTGAGTGACCACGCCTTCGGGCAACTGACTTTCCTGATCGGGGCTGATTTGTATCAGTACCGGGGAGTCTTCCGAGTCCTCGCCCTGACAGTTGAAGATAACAAAATTGCCTGCACACGCTACATCGAAAACGAATTGTATAACCGGCAAACTGATTCCACGAATATTGAAAGCACAACTGGTGAAAGGCTCTTTAGACTTGAGCCCGTCGGCGTTGAACTCAACATGAACCCCGTCGACAAATTCAACCCGATAGTAGCCAAACTCATCCGGTCCTTTGTGCTTTTGCTTCGAGAGAACCTTTAGGACAGGCGCCGTCTTCGTAGCGGCAGAATCGCCAGCGGAAAAATGCTGAAGATGCAAGTCGAAACTCATCGTTGATCTCCGCTGTAGAACGATCCCGTCCACTCGCCAGACCATCCGCAAGAAACCCGAAGTCCCGCGCCATTGTAACGTCGGCCCGGTCAAGTGCAACGGTTTGTTCGCCATCGCCCGCATGTGACATTTAGCCCCCGGCTCTTCAAGCCGGGGGACGATCACGCGCAAATAGTAAAGTGCTACCACCCGTAACAAAAGGCAATGCCACGGTGACATGGCATAGTCACAACCGGCGGGCCTTGTTATTACATCGTGAATCGAAGCCCTTTCCCGCATGATCGACCCCCGGCTTAAAGAGCCGGGGGCTAAATAGCTCATCTGTTCCCTCCCAACCCAAATAACTTCCTCTCCACCGCCCACCGCTTCCACCCCGAGCACGACGAATCAATCCACAACCGCAGTACCTAGGATAGGTCAAACGGTACTCCGCGCCGACCCACCTCTACAGGATTCAAAACACAAACCCCGGCAAACACGAGTTACCCACCAACAGATTCTCCCGCCGTATCTCCGCTCCAAGTTCTCGTATCTCATTCACGCTCCGCACACCGACCAGCCTCATGGAGCGTTCCAACTCGGCACGCAGAATCTCCATCGCCCGCTTCATTCCGGCGTAACCCCCGGCACCCAGCCCTGCCGCATAAGCACGGCCGATCCCCACCGCCTTCACGCCGTAGGTCAGGGCGATCAAGATATCCTTGCCGTTTCGGACACCGCCTTCCAGGATGAAGTCCATCTTCGATCCGGCCAGCTTCGGCATCTCTTCAGCGACAATGTGCAACACAGGGGGCACACGGTCTTCCTGCCTCCCGCCATGGTTTGACCAGACGACCACGGAAGCCCCGGCGTCTTCCGCCCGCTTGGCATCGTCGGCGTGATGCACCCCTTTCACGATCAGCGGCCCGTCGCCCCACGCTTCCTTGATCCAGCCGAGGTCATCCCACGTCACCGCCGACGAAGCGAGTTGCGTGCCGATGTCAGCAAAGGGCATCGGGGTGCCCTTATCGTCGATGTGAATGTTGACAAACTCCATCGTGCCGCCATCGGCCCAATAGCTGGTGAGCCAGGAGAGGTGCGTCAGCATCTGGGGAGCGAGCCTCAGCTTTTCGGAAAGCAACCCAAATCGCTGACCGAGAGGCATGCCCTTGAACGATTGCAGCGCCGCCGTCGGCCTCATCTTGGCATGGCCGATTCGGTTGCCTGCGACGGCAGTGTCAATGGTCAGGATCAGCCCGGTGAACCCGGCCTTCCTGGCCCGATGAATGCCTCGAAGGGCGACATCCCGCCCGCCACACAGGTAGAGCTGGAACCAGCATTTCCCCTTCGACGCTGTAGCGACTTCCTCCATTGGCGTCCCGGTCAGGGTGGAAAGGCCGGCGATGGTTCCGCATTCCCCCGCTACCTGTGCCGCAATCGCCTCCGCCTTGGGCCATATTGAACGAAGGCTTCCCACCGGCGAGGCCATCCAGGGTACTTGCAACTCATGCTGGGCCACGGTGGTAGTCAGATCGAGCGAATCGAACTTGAGTGCCCCCCGTGCGGTGGTCCGTGCCTGCTGAAAGGCCTGCACGTTACCCTTGAGAGTGATCTCGCCATCGGCTGCGCCGCGAAAATACTCCGCCACCACAGGGGGCACCCGCCGCCTGAACAACCGCCAAAGATCGTCCGTCGTCAACGCCTCCGCCACGCGCCTGGCCCATTTCTTTTCGCTGCGACGGTGAAGATAATTCAGAAGCTGATTCATGCCGAGATCCGTTCCATGCTGTGCGCCTTTTGGGTAAGAGGTGCTATACGCAATTCTATTGGGTGAAGTGAGGTAGTAGTGAGGTAGGGTGGGTCAAGCGGTACTCCGCGCCGACCCACCATAGCGATCACTTATCGTCAAGCCAAAGGTGGGGCTCGCTAGGTTCAGCTAGTGTGCTAATCACAGCGAGGCGCACGCTCGACCCACCCTACGGAACTATTGGGAGAAGAGCACTCAAGACTTCCTCTGTCCCAACCCAAACAACCTCCGCTCCACCACCCACCGCTTGAGACTCGGACACGACGAATCAATCCACAGCCGCAACTCCTTCGCATCCCACAACGACCGCCTCCCGATCTTGTGAGGCAACGGGATCTTCGCACCAGCCAGCAACCGATACCAGGTTGCTCGTGAGACACCACACAGCCGAGACGCTTCGCCAGCGCCAATCAACTCACGGGGCAGGGCATCCTCTTTCACCACCGACCAGCGCTTCCGTCGGCGGTTCTTCGAACCTGCGGTGATCAATCGATCCAGGGCGTACTTCACCACTACCTGCCCGATGATCTCCGCTTTCTTCGCCGTCGATCGACTGATCATCAGATAATCACCGCGCTGCAACGCCTCCACCTCGACCGGACCCGTGAGCAGATCAGCATGAGCGAGCCCGTTCAACTCCGCCAGTTGCAGCAATTGAGGGCGGGCGACAAACTCCCGTCCAAAGTCGTGGGCCAGTGACGCATGTATGTCAACGAGCCGCTCTTCATTGATATTCAGTGGCACCTTCAGCAGCGTCTGCACCCGGTGCTCCAGTATCGGCCAGCCAAACGTGACATCCCGCATGGCCCAGTGGAACCACCAGGCATCGGTGTACTTCGTGTTCATGCGGTGCAGGAAGCAGTTGAATTCGTCCAAAAGGGCCTTTTCCAGGGCAATTTTGTGCTGCTGAATGTCCGTCGCAGCAATCCCTTCCCGTTCAGCCATCAATCCCAGCGAGAAGACTCTGGTCTGATCCAGCCCCAGAATCCGCACCGCAATCGCTGTCACCATCGACGTCTGATTCGTCGCCGAAATCAGCGAATTGCAGGCATAATGCACACAAAACAGAGGGGGTTGTCGTCGTTCAACACACTTCCGCACATCCACAATCCAGGGGTACATGGCTGCTCCTTTCGCAGTAAAACGCTTCAAAAGGGCCTTTGGCTAAGCACCCGGCATAATTGGCCACTTACTTAGGGGCCAAAGTCGCATCTTTTGTCGCATGTTTTCCGCACTGTTACGAAAATAGCCGCAACATTTTCCATGACCTAAGTTCTTTAACATCAACTACTTGTAATCTTCATGACCCGTCGAACGGCGAAAACTTTCCCCCGGCACTTGTCGCTTTGCTGGTGGCGTGTAAAGTAGTTGTCCCGCCGCATTGCGACGGGTTTAGTTCTTTGACAAATTAGGTGATGCTAGGGCGATGCGATTGACATCGACTCCGGTGCAGTTTCTGAGCCGGGCGGCGTAAGCCCCCGGAGCGTGAAATCAACCGTAGTTTAAGACAATCAGTATCAATCGAATGCGAGCAGCTTGAGAATGAAGAGAAGAGTGAGGCAAACGTTACCCTACGTCAGCAGCAGCGAGCCGGGCGGCGTAAGCCCCCGGAGCAAAGTTGTTGATGTATACGATAGCACTAACGATTGACTAACTTTGAGTGATTAGCGAGCCGGTGGGCGTAAGCCCCCGGAGTGCTGATAACGAGATGGTGGTCAATGCGGCCAAGCTATCAAGGGCGCAGGGGGGATGTCTAGGCACCAAACGGCAGAAGGGCGTGGCAAACTGCGAAAAGCTCGGGGAAGTGGTTAAACACACGTTGATCCCGAGATTCCCGACGCTAACCCAGCGAACTGAAACATCTTAGTAGCTGGAGGAAAAGAAAGAAACCTCGACTCCGTCAGTAGCGGCGAGCGAACGCGGAATAGCCCAAACCAGGGAGACTTGTCTCTCTGGGGTTGTAGGACCTCAATGTGGAATCACGACATCAGCTGAAGACCTCTGGAAAGGGGCACCATAGACGGTGATAGTCCGGTAAGCGAAAATGAAGTGTACCTAGAGGTATCCTGAGTAATACCCGTCACGCGAAAGCGGGTATGAAGCTACGGGGCCCATCCCGTAAGGCTAAGTACGACTTGGTGACCGATAGTGAACAGTAGCGCGAGCGAAAGATGAAAAGAACCCCGACAAGGGGAGGGAAAGAACCTGAAACCCTGTGCCTACAAGCGGTCGAAGGGCTATGCCAGTTTACTGGAAAGCCTGACGGCGTGCCTTTTGCATAATGATCCGGCGAGTTACTAGCACCAGCAAGGTTAAGTGTTTCTGACACGTAGCCGAAGCGAAAGCGAGCCTGAAGAGGGCGACTAAGTTGGGGTTAGTAGACGCGAATCCACGTGAACTACCCATGGGCAGGCTGAAGTGGGAGTAACATCTCATGGAGGGCCGAACACACGAGTGTTGAAAAACTTGGTGATGACCTGTGGGGAGGACTAAAAGTGTAATCAAACGTGGGGATAGCTCGTTCTCTCCGAAATGACTTTAGGGCCAGCGTCAGCGTTTAAGGACCAGGGGTAGAGCGACTGAATCGGAATGGGGGCCTACCCGGCTACCCATCCGAACCAAACTCCGAATACTGGTTTGTACATGCTGGCAGTGAGACGGCGGGGGATAAGCTTCGTCGTCAAGAGGGGAAGAACCCAGACCACCTGTTAAGGCCCCTAAACACATGCTCAGTGCGAAAGGAAGTGAGATTCCTGAGACAGCCGGGATGTTGGCTTAGAAGCAGCCACCATTTCAAAAGTGCGTAATAGCTTACCGGTCGAGGAGTCTTGCGCCGATAATGAACGGGACTAAGCATGTTGCCGAAACAGTGGACATCTTTGTGGTAGGAGAGCGTTGCATAGTAGAGCGAAGCGGGACGGACAACGACCCGTGGACGAAATGCAAGTGAAGATGCCGGAACGAGTAACGATTAAACCGGTGAGAATCCGGTTCGCCGAATGCCTAAGGTTTCCTGGGGAAGGTAAATCCGCCCAGGGTCAGTCGGACCCTAACACGAGGCTGAAAAGCGTAGTGGATGGACAGCAGGTTAATATTCCTGCACTGACGTTGTAGACGACTCCTGTGACGCAGAATGGACGGTGTACCCCGCGTTAGTTGGGGAACCGCAAGGTCGAGGACATTGATGATTCCAAAGTCATCTGAAGTTCTGCCGAGAAAAACCAGGGGAAGGACGAAACAACACACCCGTACTAAAACCGACACAGGTTGGCGAGATGAATATTCTCAGGCGCTCGAGAGAACGCTCGTGAAGGAACTCTGCAAGCTAGCCCCGTAACTTCGGGAGAAGGGGCACCCCCACAGGTTTAGAGCTAGAGGGGGCCACAGTGCATTGGCTCTTGCGACTGTTTACTAAAAACACAGGGCTCTGCTAACACGCAAGTGGAAGTATAGAGTCTGACGCGTGCCCGGTGCTGGCAAGTCAAGGAAGGGGGTTAGCCGTAAGGCGAAGCTCGCGACCGAAGCTCCAGTAAACGGCGGCCGTAACTATGACGGTCCTAAGGTAGCGAAGTTCCTTGTCGGGTAAGTTCCGACCTGCATGAATCGCGTAACGACAGGAGCACTGTCTCCACGAGCGACTCGGTGAAACTGTAGTCGATGTGAAGATGCATCGTACCCGCAGCTAGACGGAAAGACCCCGTGAACCTTTACTGTAGCCTCATATTGGGTTTAGACCCGATATGCGTAGGGTAGCTGGGAGACTATAAACCCGCGGTTTTGGCCGTGGGGAAGTCGACGATGAAACACCAGCCTTATTGTGTTTGAATTCTAACCGGTATTCGTGAAGCCGAAGCCGGGACCGTGTGAGGTGGGCAGTTTGACTGGGGCGGTCTCCTCCCAAAGAGTAACGGAGGAGTCCCAAGGCATACTCAACCCGGTTGGCCATCGGGTGTTGAGTGCAAATGCAGAAGTATGCTTGACTGCGAGACTGATAGGTCGAGCAGGGACGAAAGTCGGGATTAGTGATCCGGCGGTGCCGGATGGAAGGGCCGTCGCTCAACAGATAAAAGGTACTCCGGGGATAACAGGCTTATCTCCTCTGAGCGTTCATAGCGGCGAGGAGGTTTGGCACCTCGATGTCGGCTCATCGCATCCTGGGGGTGGAGAAGCTCCCAAGGGTTTGGCTGTTCGCCAATGAAAGCGGTACGTGAGCTGGGTTTAGACCGTCGTGAGACAGGTCGGTCCCTATCTGCTGTGGGCGTACGAAGTTTGAGCGGCCCTCTCTCTAGTACGAGAGGATTGAGAGGGACGTACCTCTGGTGTTCCTGTTGTCGCGCTAGCGGCATTAGCAGGGTAGCCACGTACGGCCGGGATAAACGCTGAAAGCATCTAAGCGTGAAACCCTCCGCAAGAATAGACTTCGCTTCGCAAGATGAAGGCTCCGTGTAGACTACACGGTTGATAGGCTGGCAGTGTAAAGGCAGCAATGTCTGTAGCTAACCAGTACTAATCGCCAATCGCTTGTCCGCATTGACCACACTCTTGTTCGCGGCGAAAGCCGCGTAGCTAACAGCCGACAGCTTACAGCTTCAAACCTGTAACAGCTGTCACTGAATAGCACACTTGATCAAGTTGCTCGCAAACGCTTTAGCATCACCTTTTTAATACAACGCCGAAAGGCTGGCATCCATTTGTTTGGCTGTCGGCTGTGAGCTGTTAGCTGTCAGCTAATCGCTCTAGGCAACAATATTCCCGGTGAACATAGTCTGTCGGTACCACCCGTTCCCATCTCGAACACGGCCGTGAAACGACTGACGCCGATGATAGTGGCTACTGCCGCGAAAGTAGGTCATTGCCGGGATCCATACACCGCTGAAGTGTCGTACATGCGAGCGGGGGGCGTGAGCCCCCTGAGTTAAATGTGCTACACCCAGCAGTTCTAGCTGACCCTATATAAGTCAGCTTGTTCTTTGACAATTTGGTGAGAGAGGAGCCAAGGGGAGGCTGTGTTCATCGAGCGATTGATGAACTTGGCTGAACCTTAGTCTTGAGCGTTCGATGCGAGCGGGGGGCGTCAGCCCCCTGAGTGTATTGAGCGAGCAAGACCCTTAAATAAGTTCAACGAGAATCAGTCGAGTCGGTGAAATCATACAGATTGAACGCTAGTTCAAGCTGCTTTAAGCTGAAATGAACGGGGTGTCAGAGCCGGAAGCGTAAGCGACGGGTTGTGATACCACGATCTCCAAATCACTTGAAGGGTTTGATCCTGGCTCAGAATGAACGTTGGCGGCGTGGATTAGGCATGCAAGTCGAGCGAGTCTACTTTGTAGCAATATGAAGTAAGTCGAGCGGCGTAAGGGGCAGTAATACCTGGGAACGTACCCTGAGGTCGGGGATAGCTGCTAGAAATGGCGAGTAATACCCGATGATCACGAGAGTGCAAAGGCTTGCCGCCTTCGGAGCGGCCCAGGCGATATTAGCTAGTTGGTGGGGTAATGGCCTACCAAGGCATAGATGTCTAGCGGGTGTGAGAGCACGACCCGCGCCACTGGCACTGAGACACTGGCCAGACACCTACGGGTGGCTGCAGTCGAGAATCTTCGGCAATGAGCGCAAGCTTGACCGAGCGACGCCGCGTGCGGGATGAAGGCCTTCGGGTTGTAAACCGCTTTGGTCCGAGAGAAAGGGCAACTTGATCAATCGGAGAAACAAGGACGGGCTAAGTTCGTGCCAGCAGCCGCGGTAAGACGAACCGTCCAAACGTTATTCGGAATTACTGGGCTTAAAGGGCGCGTAGGCGGCCGAGCGGGTCACGGGTGAAATCCTCCAGCTTAACTGGAGAACTGCCCTTGATACCACTGCGGCTCGAGGAAGGAAGGGGCAATGGGAACTGTCGGTGGAGCGGTGAAATGCGTTGATATCGACAGGAACGCCGGTGGCGAAAGCGCATTGCTGGTCCTTTTCTGACGCTGAGGCGCGAAAGCCAGGGGAGCAAACGGGATTAGATACCCCGGTAGTCCTGGCCTTAAACGATGAGAACTAGGTAGTGGGTCCGACCTGGGCACACTGCCGAAGCGAAAGTTTTAAGTTCTCCGCCTGGGGAGTATGGTCGCAAGGCTGAAACTCAAAGGAATTGACGGGGGCTCACACAAGCGGTGGAGCATGTGGCTTAATTCGAGGCTACGCGAAGAACCTTACCCAGGCTTGACATGTGCGAAAGCGCCAAGTGTACCCTGTGGAAACATAGGGGAACCTCGCAAGAGGGGACTTGGTACAGGTGCTGCATGGCTGTCGTCAGCTCGTGTCGTGAGATGTCGGGTTAAGTCCCATAACGAGCGAAACCCTTGCCCTTAGTTGCTACGCAAGAGCACTCTAGGGGGACTGCCGGTGTCAAACCGGAGGAAGGCGGGGATGACGTCAAGTCCTCATGGCCCTTACGCCTGGGGCTGCACACGTGCTACAATGCGGCAGACAAAGGGACGCCAACTGGCAACAGTGCGCTAATCCCAAAAAATGTCGCTCAGTTCAGATTGTGGGCTGCAACTCGCCCGCATGAAGCTGGAATCGCTAGTAATCGCGGATCAGCGACGCCGCGGTGAATGTGTTCCTGAGCCTTGTACACACCGCCCGTCAAGCCACGAAAGGAAGGGGCGCCCAAAGCCGCGTCAGCGTCAAAGGCGAAACTTCTGATTGGGACTAAGTCGTAACAAGGTAACCGTAGGGGAACCTGCGGTTGGATCACCTCCTTTCTAAGGAATCCTTATTCCACTCTCCGGAGTGGGAAAGATCCCACAGGTACCACAACCTCACTTTGGTACAACCTCTCTCGCCTTATTGATAATAACCAGCAACCCCGCTTCACGTAAGTGAAGCGGGGTTGTTGCGTTTCTGCTCCCCTCTCCCCTGGAGGGAGAGGGGCCGGGGGTGAGGGGGGAACCATGCGGAGACTTCACCCACCTCACCAAGCAAACGAAATCAAGCACACCAGCAATGGAAATCCACAGAATCACCCAAGCCTGCTATAATGCTCATTGATACCCAGTGGATATCCACATGCCTTGCCTCTCCAGGTTCTACGGTATTGCCATCTATATGTATTACCGTGACCACGCTCCACCACATTTTCATGCGATCTATGGAGAGGATGAAGCAGTCTTTGAGATTGCTAGTGGAAAGATGACAGCCGGCTACCTGCCCAAGCGGGCCATGAAACTGGTGGATGAATGGCTGATCGCTCATCGGGCAGAACTGCAACAGGATTGGGACTTGGCAGTGAATAGTCAGCCTCTGATTCCCGTTCCCCCTTTGGACTAAGGAAGAAACCGATGTCTATTCTTCGTATCACTGAAATAGAACTCCGTGGCCCTCACTCCCTCTGGGTCATGTTCAATAATGGACATCAGTCCGAGATTGATTTGCTGCCTTTGCTCGACGGCCCTATCTTTGCTTCTCTTCTAACACCCTCCAACTTCGCCCAGGTTCAGCTCGATCCCGAATGTGGAACCATCACCTGGCCCAACGGCGCTGACCTGGCCCCCGAAGCGCTTTATGACCTGTCGCCGCCCCAAGCCGCGTCAGCGTCAAAGGCGAAACTTCTGATGGGGACTAAGTCGTAACAAGGTAACCGTAGGGGAACTTACGGTTGGATCACCTCCTTTCTGAGGAATCCTTATTCCACTCCTCGGAGTGGGAAAGATCCCACAGTACCTCTTGAACTCCTCTCTCTCGCCTTATTGATATAACACGCTGCCCCGTTCCAATTCACTTGGAACGGGGCAGTGCTGTTTAAGAGTATTCGAGTTGAAGTCCGCCTTCTCACTATTGAGTTGCAGGTACTGGCATCATGTAATGCTGCTATTTGCGAATTGTTCGATTGTCTCGATAAGCTTCGTCATTTCCGTAGGCACCTCTTCAACATGCATTGCGTCAATAATAGCTGTGGGAGTGATGCTAACACCATAGACGCTTTGTAGTCGTTGGTTAATTGCACTTAGTGCTTCTTTTCCAGGAATTAGCAGCATTTGAGATTCGAAGGATTGCCATGCACGTCCACATTCTTTCAATACAGATTCACTCAATGTCGCGTCGTGAGCGCCTGTGCTTCGTGCTCTCTCGAATGCACGTCGGCCTGACAAATACTGAGCGGTCACCGCCTCCTTTTTCCCATCTGCAAACTGTTCAAGCACCTCCTTCGCACAAGCTGTGTATTCCATCTTCTTGCCTGAGCGTGTTGCTTGATCTGATATTCGACGTGATGCAGCGCGGTCAATGGCACTTGGCACTAGAAGAAAGTTCTCTATTTCTTTGCGTTTATGGATCGCCACGATATTACAAAACAACCTTGTTTCTTTTTCAATGGAAGTACACTCTTCCTCTGAACGATAGTCTTTATCAAGTATGGCCGCACCAAGAATCTTACCGCCTAAAGTCGTCTCCATTCCAAGTTTTAAACTCTTAATCTTTTGAGGGTTGAAACCTTCTACGGGAATCACCGCAAATCCGCCTCGAACACTCGTTTTGGACTTCTTCAGCTTTTGAGCAAAGCGCCCAAGAATCTGAAAATCTTTCCCCTCAACAAATACAGCTTTGCGAGTTCTGGCCAGTTGCGTGAGTATTGGATTCAGATTCGATCCAAGAAGGTGAAATACCTCAAATAGTTCAGCTGGATTCTTAAGCCGACGTGCGCTTTTGCGTGTCTTATTCACAAGCACAATATCATCTGGTTCGGATTCAGTAATAATCTCTGTAGAATGTGTAGCGATCAAAATGTCAGGGCCGAGATTGCGAAGCAACACTAGTAATTGACGTTGTAGTTCTGCATGCAAATAGATATCAGGCTCATCAATGAGAAATAAGGATGCCTCTTTCGATTGAATAATATGCGTCAGCATTTGGCACCAAACCTGAAATCCAAACCCTGACCAGCAGATTTCGCGAGGGATTCTTTGCTCTGGACAAAACATAACGAGCCGAGGCTTTGTCGTAGAGCGCTCGATCTCAGGTGGATTCACATCCATTCCTGGCCAAGTACGAGTGAGTGTTTCTCGGAATATAGTGAAGTACTCTGGGAAATGATGCCATATATTTCTGAAATTCCTTGCTGCATGATAATTGAATAGCGCCTGCCGTGCTGCTTCCTTCTCATAGAGTGGTTCAAAATGTTCAACTGGTCCTAATACTGGCACAAATCCAATTGGACAACAATACTGTTTCTTGAAAGCTGTAGGGCTGTCACACCGATCACTACTTTCGCATATTAGATGGCATCTTCTCGTCTCTTTTGGAAAATACAGCATCAGTTTTCTACCATTGGACAATGAAAACCTGACTGATGCTGGCACCGAATCATCATAATTGAAAAAGATGTTCTCCTCACTTACTGAGATGGTACCTATGTCTATGTGATAACCTTGAGTTTCCCCTTTCGGGCCTAAGACTATTTCCGGTCTTCGGGAAGCAGCCTTTCGCATTGCCGCCGCCAAAATACGGAATGCTGTTAGGATGGTAGACTTTCCAGCATTATTGGGGCCGACAAGGATGTTAAAGTGACGCAAATGGAGACTGAATTTCTCGAAAGCTTTGAAACGTTCGAAATCGACACGAATATAACGTTGTAATGTACTCATTACCTTTCGCCTTGAACTTGAGAAATGCACTTACTAAGGATGCAGGAAGAAGTTACCAAGGTTCATCGTAGCTTGCCACTTAAATTCAAACCAGATGTCCGGAGCTTAGTGCCCGGATCATTCAAAACCGAAAGCCGCAACAGGGTCATGCTGGAGTACAAGCATAACCCTGCCACAATTTGATGGATAATTGATCTCGACCATCCTGCTACTTCGCACTCTCCTTCTTGCGGACCTTCGCTGATTCAATGAACCGCTTCACCATGTCAGCCTTCATCGATTCCTTGCTGTTGGCAGGGTGCCCGGGAGATTTATGAAAGCCGTGCGACGGAGGTGAATGTACTCATTCTCCTCCGTCTTTGCTCTTGCAATCGCTGCCAGTCCAACACGGAAAAGCGGACATACCGCATTTCCGTGGCACCTACCAATGAGTCAGCTATTACGAAGTACCACCAGGCGACAGTCCACACCATCAATCAAATAAGCATAGACAGTTCCAAACCCCTCATTCGGTTCAAGACAAACCTCGCAGCTCCGGTAACAATGCCACAGCAACCACATGTGTTTTTTTAACCCAGACACCTAAAACTATAGGCGTTCCCGTTGCGCCTTGAGAGTTAAACGATGTCTCTCTTTCCCCGTGCTTTAGCTCTTGTCGTCGCCTTGCTCCTGGTCTGCCTCGTCGCTGCTGACGATTTCAAATACCCCGACACCACCGCCGGCAAGCACATGGCTGATTTCTTTGTTGCCATCAACTCGGGTGATCAGGAAAAGGCCAAAGCCTACATCACTGAAAACGTCGCTCCCGCTGCCCTCGAACGTCGTCCTCTCAAAGACCGCCTCCAGGTTTACCAGAATATCTTCGAAGAGACCGGCGGCATCAAGCCGGTGAAAACGCTCGCCGCTTCCGACGATAAAGCCACCATCCGCGCCAAAGCCAAAAAGGGCAAGACTCTTGAACTCACCTTTGACTTCGAACCCAAGCCGCCCCACAAACTGCTCGGCGTTCAGAATCCGCACCCTTCCCGACGGCATCGACGAACTCCCGCCCGGCAAACTCACCGACGACCAGATCGTCAGAGCACTCGACAGCTACATGGACAAGATCGTTGCTGACGACAAGTTCTCCGGCGTCGTGCTTCTCGCCAAAGACGGCAAACCCCTTTTCCACAAAGCCTATGGCTACGCCAGCCTGCGCTTCCAGGTTCCCAACAAGCTCGATACCAAGTTCAATCTCGGCTCGATGAACAAGATGCTCACCAGCGTTGCCATCTGCCAGCTCGCCGAGCAGGGCAAGCTCTCATTCGACGACCCCATCATCAAGCACCTGCCCGACTACCCCAACAAAACCGTTGCTGAGAAAGTCACCATCCATCACCTGCTTACCCACACCAGCGGCCTGGGGCACTACTGGAACGAAAAGTTCCGTGCCAAGATGCCCACCCTCCGCACCGTCAGCGACTTCCTGCCTCTCTTCGTCGATGAACCCCTCCGCTTTGAGCCGGGCGAGCGCATGTTCTACAGCAACGCCGGGTTTATCGTCCTCGGCCTCATCATTGAGAAAGTTTCCGGGCAGACCTACTACGATTACGTCCGTCAACACGTTTGCAAAATCGCCGGCATGAACAACACCGATTCCTACGAAGTGGACCTGATCGTTCCCAATCTCGCCATCGGCTACACGTTCCAATCGTCCCTCACCGGCCCATCGAATAAGAACGCCAAGCCGGTCCGCCGCGAGAACTTCTATCTACACGCCGTCAAAGGCGGCCCGGCCGGCGGTGGTTACTCCACTGCCGAAGACCTACTCGCCTTCGCTGCCGCCCTCCGTGAACACCGTCTCCTCAATTCAAAGTACACCACCCTTGCTACCACGGGCAAAGTCCAGATGGGCCCCGACGGCAAATACGCCTATGGCTTCGGCGACTTCACGGCCAACGGCCACCGCCACATCGGTCACAACGGTGGCGCTCCCGGCATCAGTGCCGACTTCCGCGACTACCTCGACCTGGGCTACACCGCCATCGTCCTCTCCAATTACGACGGTGCCTCGGAACTTCCCACTCGTCACATCGAAGCCCTGCTGACTCATAAATGATGAGACGGATATCTGCACTTGGTGGCTTGTGCAACTCACTCCCCCGCCATCGAACTGCTTCCCTTCTTGTGATGCAGCTTATCGTGCAGATCACCCAGTAGCCGTTCCAGCTTCTTCACCGCCCCGCGGTAGGCTTGCTCTACCGAATCGCTGGCGTGGGTGACTTTCACCGGCTGCCGATTAGCCGGCCGGGCTTCGATTCCGCAATGCTTGTCGTCCGCCCCCGATTTCGCACTGCTATTGGCGTCGCTCAAATGCACTTCAACACGGGTAATCCAGTCGCCGAACCGCGACAGCCCGTGCTCCACTTCCTTAGTGATGTCCTCGCGAAGCTCGGTGTTCCCCTCGATGTGGCGATCAGTGTGGATTTCAATCTTCATGCGAGTACTCCCCTGTTATTGCTGCTCTCCCCCTTTCCAAGGGGGAGTTGGAGGGGGTAGCTTCCTGACGATACTAAACCCCACCCGACCTCCCCTTGGTAAGGGGAGGAGAAAAGACCACTACTATCCATTCTATCCCAAATGTTCTTGCTAACGCAGGCAACTATGAAACAATGCAGATCACACAACCACCACGGAGGTACACGAGATGGCTAAGTCCAAGACGGGAAAGAAGAAGACTGCCCTGACCAAAGTGAACAAGCTGGAGCAGAAGAAGCTCAGCACGAAAGCCAAGAAGAGCGCCCTCAAGTTCGCCGGCAAAACCACTCACGTGATGGCCCACACCCGTGCAGCCACCCAACGCCAACAAGCCCGAAGAGACGCAAGGAGCAAGTAGGCCACTAGTGGCGAAAGAATGTGGCCGGGTGGCACTGCTTTGAACTCAGAAATTCTGTTGTGGCACTGTTTTCGTACTCGAAAGCAGTGCGGACCACGCAAGGCCTCCTGGCACTGTTCTCGATACTCTGAGAGCACTGGTAAGGTGCAAAACCTTTGCGTGCTCCACACTGCTCTGGCGGAGTATCACCAGAACAGTGCCACACCACCGAGTTCACTCCGATTGAAACGCTTGCTGTTGGCAATGAAGAAAATACAAACCGGGGTGTACTCGATCATCGACCCCCTAACCCCTAACCCCTCTCCCTCCAGGGGAGAAGGGAACCAACCCAACCCCCGTAATTCTGATGCATCCCCTCGCACTCCAAGTTATAGTGTACCCATCGAAATAGCTTGATCGTCGGAGTTCCAAGATGCGTCGTGCCGCTCTCTGCATTGTTGCTTTTCTGCTGTTCTCACCATCCCTGTTTGCTCAGGAGCAACTCACCAAACCGCTGCTCTACAACTGGTCGCAGCCCCTGGCTTACGATGTCCGCTTTGAACTGACCGAGGGCACTGAACAAAACGCCCTCGGCTTGCAATTCTACCTGGAAGGCAGGCCCCAGAAGGTAAGGCTCAGCAACCTGCAGCCCGATGGTTCGGGCACCGCGTTCGCCATCACCGCTGATGGATACTGGCTCACCTGTGCTCACGTGGTGGGCCTGCTCGATGAAGTGGAACTGCAAACGCACAACAATAAGAAACTGAATGCCAAGGTCGTCGCCAGAGATGAGATCCTCGATCTCGCCCTTTTGAAAGTGAAGGAGGCGATGCCCCAGTTCCTGCCGGTCACCGATTCCGATACGGTGGAAGTCGGCGAGGATGTGCGTGCCTTCGGTTTTCCCATGTCAGATGCTTTGGGCGAATCGCTCAAGGTCACTCGCGGCACCATCGCAGGCAAGTTCACCCGACAGGGCCAGAAGTACTTGCAACTGGATATCAGCCTGAATCCAGGCAACAGCGGTGGGCCGCTGGTCACCGAATATGGCTCCCTCCTGGGTGTGAACAATGCTCTTCTGCGAGTGCCGGACGGCAACAAGATCGGCATGTCCATCCCTTCCAAAGTCGTGATCGACTTTCTGAAGCGGCTTCAAGTGAAGCCGACCCTGGTGGAGACGGGCAAGCAACTGAAAGGCCCGGAACTGGTGAAGCAGGTCGGCCCCGCAGTGGCGATGGTGAAGGCCCTCACCGGCGATCGCACCATCAATTCCAACAGCCTCACCTTCCGCATGCGCATGAACATGAACACCAAGACCAGCAAGAGCACCAGCACCCGCAGCGACTATGCCTCGGTGAGCGATCGCGGCACCTTCTTCCCCTCGGAAAACGACATGATGCCGGTGCTGTCCCATGTCTTCGATGAGTTCCCCGCCTCGTTCGAAAAGGAATGGGTGCAACAGCAAGTGCGGGTCATCATCAACCGCGACCGACAGGATGGCTACCCGCTCATCCCCGATGATCCCTTTGGCGGCATGCACCGCTTCCCGGGGGGCAACCCCTTTCCCGACCGCATCCCCAGCCGGCCCGGCTTCCCGCCCGTTCCCCGCTTTCCGTGGGACAATCGCCGACGCGAAACCCTCAGCGTTACCCCTGTTGGTTTCAAATACGATTATGCTCTTCAGAACGTGGATGGCGATATCGTCAACCTCACCAAGAAGATCACCATTGAACCCGTGGAAAGCGATGCCTTCCAACTCACAGGCAGCGGCAAGGTCGCCTTTGACCGCAAGCAGGGCATGCTGCTTTCCACCACGCTGACAGGCAAAATCAAAGTCAAGGCGTCGAACGAATCGGTAGGTTGGAAACTCGAGGTGAAGTCGGTTGACGCCGAAGAGGCGAAGAAAACGCTGAATGCCTCTAGCTCACAAGCCCGAACAGAGTCGCGGACCACTCGACCTCCCCAAGAGAGCGCCGCTCCATCAGTCAATCGCCCACGGGGAAACGCTCCTTACTCCGAGACCGATCTGCCGAACGCAGTCAAGGCGTTGCAAAGCGACAGGACCAATGAAGTAATCATGACCCTGCGCCGCATCGCCGATACGCCGGCTGTGGAAAAGTACAAAGCTGATGTCGCCAAGGAACTGCTCAGGCATTACGAGAACCCGCAATGCCTGGATCGTCCCAGTGCCGTGCATGCGATGGGCTATTGGGGCGGCAAGGAACACCAGGAGATCGTTCGCCGGGAGCTGGCCACAGCAACCGATGTCTGGATGCGCCGGGCGCCTCCTGGCCGCAGGCAAGAGCAAGGATAAAGAGTGCTTCGAGCCGGCCCTCAAGCTCCTGACCGATTCCTTCCAGCGGCGTGATGTGGTGAAGGTGTTGCTTGACATTGATCGGGAACGTGCCCTGACGGAATGCCGCAAGTTCCTGGACCAGCCCGATCTGGATTTGTCCGTCTCTAACGAGATGATCCGCCAACTCCAGGAGAATGGCTCGCCGGAGGTAGTGAAACTGTTGCGCGAGCTCGAGAATCACAAGAGACCCCAAATCCGCATGCGAGCCAAAGCCGCCGCCGACGCGATAGAGCGGGGGAAATGAGCACGGCTCGATGCTCTCCTCTCCCTCTCGGGGAGAGGGGGCGGGGGTGAGGGATCCCGCAATTGCTGAGTACGAAGAAAAAAAAACAGCAGAGGTCAGTGAAATATCAATGCCCCTCTTGATACTTCTTCAACCAGTCGATCCACTCTTCCGGAGTTCGTTCCCCGCCGCCGCTGAGGTGCTTGACAAAAAGGACCGCCTTATTGCGGCTGTCAGGATGCCGAGCCTGGAGATAGGCGGTCAGAAGATCGGTGTTTCCTTTGAGCACCGCCTCTGAAAGATCGGGGGCAATGCTGGTGTTGCGAAGGATCTCCAGCATCCCAGAAAAGACAAACAGATTGGTCCCCGCCAGGATCGGACGAATCGACGAGACCGCCGGCCGCCAATCGACATGGCGTGGGCGGTGTTTCACCAATGTCGTCAGCACTTGATGGGCAGTCCCATTAACTACCGCATGGGGATCGCGGAGCGCTTCGACAAGGCACCACCAGCTCAGGTCGGCATCGGCGAAGTTCATCAGCACCAGCGCTGCCAGCGCACGATGATGATAGTCCCCATGATGCTGAAGCGTCCAGATCGCCAGTGCCTGATCCTCCTTCGATTGATGTTTCTTCAGAAACTCCCAGATCGGCTTCACCTCCGCCGTCTTGACTCCGAAGGTGTCTTGCGCCATCTTCTCCGCTTCGTCAGTTTTGCCGTTCAACACCAGACCATAGGAGTAGACTGCAGCCTGCAGGAGATGTTGCTGGGCAGTGAGAGCCAGGCCATCCTTCCAACTGAGCGAAGCAGCATCATTCGATGACTTCAATTCCGGCAAGTACTGCACACGATGAGCATCTTCCTTTTCGATCAGAGTCACCACGGTGTAGAACTTCTTGTTTTCATCGAAATGCAGGATGACCGCAGCATCGGCAAAACCGAGTTTGCCTTTCAACTCAGCGGCACAGGCATGAAGCGGCTTGCCCGGCGCGAGCGCCTGCAATCGATCGAGAACGTCCTGTGCCTGCTGACGTTTCAGACCGATAAACTCGATCTTCTCGTTCTTGCCGGGAACCTGAAGCACCTGAGCGTAGGAAGAGGAGGCACACAACAGTATGAAGAACATTGCAGCGAAAAGCTTGCTCATAGCTAACTCCTAAACAGTTAGGAGTAAGCTTACCAGATTACTCAATCAAGTACAGTGCCATCGTCCCATGCTCCCCTCTCCCTCTCGGGGAGAGGGGCAGGGGGTGGGGGGCTCCTCAATCGAGCCCACCCCGGTTGAAACATTTGCTGAGTACGAAGAATAAAATACCAGCAGGGGTCAGCGAAGTATCACTGACCCCTGCTATGGGTTTTCAACAGTCTCCTAGAGCGTCTAACAAAATGATCATAGTTTTCTCCCCTCTCCCTTGGAGGGAGAGGGGTTGGGGGTGAGGGGGTTCTTATATTAGACGCTCTTAGCCACATCTACTACTTCCCACTCTCCGCCCGGCGAACCTTGGCTGATTCGATGAACCGCTTCACCACATCGGTCTTCATTGCTTCCTTACTGTTGGCATGCACGGTGACGAAGTAGAGCTTGCCGTTCTCAATGGTCACCCAGTGGAACTGCACGCCGTTATCGTGCTGGACCATGTAGGCGTAGCCGACCCGGGTTTCGTCGTTGGGCTTCAGGTCGCCTTCCTTGACGATCTTGGAGTTCTTGAGGTTGCCGGTCGCCCCGCCGATAAACTCGCGGGCATGCGACTTGTACTGCTCCGGGCTCAAGGGAGCATCGGGAATCATGGCTGCGCCCATCATGAACAGGCGATCGTCGTCGTTGCTGCTGAGGATGACGACCTTGCCGTTGCTGCCAAAGGGTTTGACGAGCTGTTCAGCGGTGCCGGGGAAGTTGGCTTCGAACTGATGCTCCTCACTGACCTTCTGGTCAGCCATGGCACCGAAGGCAAAGACAAGGGAAGCAAGACCAGCAAAAAGAAAGCGGCGAAACATGAGTAAACTCCTGAAAGGTGTTAGAGGGAAAGTTGCTTTCAGAAGCCTGTACCGGCAGGGTGGGGGGATGTGACAGGAAAAGGTAGACTTCATTCTTCAGGAGACGATGTCATTCGGATGGGCAGTGCGGTACTACTTCGCGTATTCGCTAAGCAGTGCGGTATAGACGAAGAATCAGCCAACAACTAATTGACGAGTGTCTAAAGCAGTACCATGCTCCCAGTCCCGAAGTATTAGTATGAGTAATCATCCATACCGAATGAGAATCTATGCGAGCCTAGCTTTTATTAGTTGACAAATACGTTCTAAATATTGATTTTCAGGAAATAGCTTAAGACATAATTCCAGCACCCCACTATAACTATACTTTGCTGTGCGTTTTGAATTACTCAAAAAACGGACGATTGCCTGCATCAGGTTTTTACCTCGCAAGCGTAAAGCATATTGCGAATATACATCGTTAACAAGGTCGGCGTTTGGCTCTTTGTAGCCACGTGCTGCGGAATACTGCAGCGAAATATCCATCCGCGCATAGTCTATTACTTTGTTGATATGTACATCTACCACAAAACCACTGCCACTAAGGTACTCTTCAACTTCGTAAGAAAACCATCGGCACACAACATGTAAAAGAGATTTATGCGCAGCATCTTCATCAACATCAAGTAGAGATTCAATACTTGATCCTGCATATAAGTCATTTTCAATACTGTACCCAGTCGTGAATATTACATCTCCTAGATCAGATTCAGATGCACTGAATAGCCACATATCAAGATCCGCCAGCCAAGCAACTTTAGCACTTGAATATTCTGACTTCCGACGATAAATTGAAAGAAGAGCTTTCCGGCCAGAACAGAAAAGAACATTGGCAGTGAATATTCCTAATTTGCTTTCAATCCAGCGATAAATTTGTGCATCATCTTCGCCTTCAACAAGTATTGTTGGAAGAGTTGTCTTTCTTAAATAATCAACGATCTCATTCTCAGTCAACTTTGGTGTTGGCATTTTCGTCACCACGCTCTCCAAGAATCAGTTCTTTGTCAGCGTACCTTGAGTAAATAAAGGGTGAATGAGTGGCAACGATAAACTGATTTCCAGTTGATTGTTCGAGCAATACTGGAAAAAGTACTCGCTGCCAATCAACGTGCAGGCTAATCTCTGGCTCATCAATAAATAGACACGTTTTGTCAGCAAATGCATTGTAGCACAAGAAGCTCAGCATTTGTTTCTCCCCAGCAGAAAGCAGTTCTGAAGCTATTGCCTCCTTTGTTTGGCCTAGCGTAACTGGGCCACTGACTTTAATTCCTTTGTATTGAAATATTCTCTCGATTAACTTAGATAATACTGTAAATGGTTGCTTTTCATGGTCACTACGTTTAGTAACATTCTCGGCGCGTTCAAGAATCTCAGAAAGTAGTTGCTGAGATCGTTCTGGTGGAATTCCAACTTCAGGGCTTCCTTCGGAATTGCTAACATTTGACAAGATAAACGTCGACATTTCCATGAGTAATGAATTACTTCTCTCTGTAATATCAGCATACTTTGAAGTAAGCAATCTGTTAAGATCATCAGTGGAAATGGAGGCAACAAAGCGGTGCTGCCCGACGCTAATATGCTCAGATAATTCGGTCATTGCTTGAGTGAGATTGCTTGACTGAGAGTAATACACTGATCCTGATCGCATGACGACTCTATTTCCTTCAACATAGTGAACGCTTTCATCATCTGATCGTCCACGAACTGAAAAACCACCCTCAATTCTTCTGAAAGTAGGAAAGAAAACAGATGAGCCAGTTAATTTTGATACTTGTCTGTTTGCGTCTTCGAGTTCTTCACCTCGCTTCGTTCGTTCGATAGGCTTCTCGATCTCCTTCAGTTCGCCATCAGTAGGTTGATAGGATAGTTTAAGAAAACGCCTCCCTTTACGATCTTCCTTTAACATAGAAATAGTGATTTTATCCGTCACAACCGTAAAGCTATCAAATTTTATCTCTTGTACGATTCTCTCAAGGTTACCGCTTATTGCATACCATATTAGTTTAAGGACAGTGGTCTTACCAGAACCGTTCTTCCCGGTAATAATGTTGATATCGTCGTTGAAATTTAAGTCAAACGACATCCTGCCATTCAAATTCTTAACTGAAAGTGATTTAATCATGGATCTACCGTAAGTGCTAGCCTCCTGTCGATTGGGCTGAAGCAAACCTCCTTGACACGCATAGTACCAAACGCAAGGGAGGATGCAAGAAGCTATTGTCTAGAATTACGTTCGCCGCCATAAGTCTTGTAGTTGGCGTAGTGGCACCGACCTAGAGATTTACCAAGATCACCATGGCACTGACCTGCGTACCCCACAAAAACAGTGAATACCCATGACACGATGAACTCCCCAATAAAACCCGATAAATCTTCTGCCTCATCTGGTGCTTTTTGTCCCCGCCTGTCGCTGAATAATCCAGCAAATAGCCCTTGAGCCTTGCGTGCCGCCGAACGATAATCGGATGCACGTTCCGAAGTAGCTCCATCAAATCCTGCCGTTCAAAAGGAAACTCATCATGCGTCGAATTATCGTGACCGCTCTGTTGCTCAGTCTCGTCGTTGTCTGGTGTCTGGAGAGTTCAGCCGGTCAGGAAGCAGCGAAGACTGCTGCGGAGACCCAGGCTGAAGCAGCCAAGTTGGCCATCATTCCGCTGGTCACTCTGCAGCCCGGCCAGACCAGGGAACTGATGCTCTCGACCTGGTGTACCGTCGGACTGACACGAAGCAGCGGGTTCGCGCTGACCGAGATGCGCGATGGCAAACCGGTGGTCAGCACAGAAGCGGGCAAATCGTACAACCGGGATGGCGTCACGATGACCGTTCCCCACCCCGACAAGGCCACAGCGTTTGCCGACTCTGCCATCTTCGCGCCCCTGAAGAAACGCCACCTTGAAGCGTTCGTCGTCACCATCTCCGCGTCAGCAGACGCCAAACCCGGACTGATCGAAATGCACCTCGTCGATAGCACCTGCTCCGGGCACTGTCACAGTCATTTCCGTGTGCTTGTTGTGGAGAAGTAGAAACTGCCAACAGGAGAGTAGGGGGCATTTCTTTCTCTCCCCCTTTCGCAAGGGGGAGTCGGAGGGGGTAGTTTCTCGGTGACACTAAACCCCACCCAACGCCAACAAGCCCGCCGCGATGGCAGGAACAAGTAGGTTCCAAACGCATGGAACACGGGGTGCGTGCGTGTGTGTGTGGCACTGTTCTCGGTACTCCGAGAGCAGTGGTAAGGTGCAAAACCTTCGCATGGTTCCCACTGCTCAGGCGGCGTACCACCAGAGCAGTGCCACAGTCGTCAAAAGCCCTACGTTCACCCTCAACAAATATCAGCCAAGCCCACCAAACATTAACCCCACCCCATCCGCCAGCCGATCTTCCTCAGATGGGGATGGAACTCCACTCGAAAGCACATCATGAGAAACGGACTTCTCGCGGCGCTGATCATCTTGCTCGCCTGGAATGGCTGGGCCTCAGCTCAAGAACTCCAAGCCTCCGCTGAGTACCTCCACTGGTGGACCAAGAACAGCAGCATCCCACCACTCGCTACCGCCGGCGGCGATGGCAAGATCGGCTCGCCCGGCACGAAGGTGCTGGTCGATAACCTCGACTTCGTCAACAACCCCACCTCGGGTAGTCGCTTCTCTCTCAGCTATCGACCAGAGTCGATGTGCGGCATGGGCATCGAAGCCAACTATTTCTTCCTCGCCGAACGTCGTGGCAATCTACAGTTCTCATCCGAGGGCGATCCACTCCTGGCTCAGCCGTTTATCAATGTGGCGAACGGCCAGCCCGATGCCAACCTCGTGGCAGCACCGGGGGCGGCTGCGGGTACGATCAACGTCGGGGCCCGAACCGGCCTGTGGGGCACCGAGGCCAACCTCACTTCCGACCTCTTTCGTTCCGATACGTTCCACCTGAAAGCTCTCGTCGGCTTTCGCTACCTGCAGCTCAGTGACGAAGTAGCAGCCGAGGAGCGGTTCCTCGTCGCCGACGATATCCCCGGCTTCGGCGGCTCGCGAGTCCATCTACAGGACGACTTCCAGACACTCAACCAGTTCTATGGCGGCCAAGTCGGCATCGAAGCCGGCATGAAGAACGGGCCGTTTATCATTGATGTCCGTGGCAAGATCGCTCTGGGCGAGATGAACCAGAACGTCGACATCGCCGGTTCGACCTTTTCACGCAGCCGGGATGGCTCCACAACGCTCTTCGAAGGTGGTCTCTATGCTCTGCGAACGAACATCGGCTCGTACCGCCGCAGCGAACTGGCGTTCATCCCCGAAGTGGACGTGAACCTCGGCTGGCAGTTGACCAGCCAGTTGAAACTCACCGCCGGCTACTCGTTCCTCTGGATCAACTCGGTGGTCCGGGCTGGCGAACAGATCGATCCGGTGATCAACACCACAGTGTTCCCCATCCGCTCCGGCGACGGCCCTCTAGTCGGCCCAGCCCGGCCTGCCTTCACCTTTGATCGCAGCGAGTTCTGGGCTCAAGGGTTGAGCATCGGTTTGGAGTTACGGTATTGATGATGGTCCGGGCGCTTTCCGCTGCTTCCCCTGTAGGATAACATCCTTTCCTCCTAACTTTCCGGGGTTCTCCCATGCGTCTCGCTCTCCTCCTCATCCTCGCCTTCTTCTCGCTGCTTCTCTCCACCCATGCTTTCACACCGCAACCTCCTGCGGAGTACGATGCCAAGCTCGCCGCCAGCCTGGGGGCCGATGACTATGGCATGCGACAGTATGTGCTCGTCATCCTCAAGACCGGGCCGAAGAAGATGGCAGCAGGCAAAGAGCGCGATGAGATGTTCAAAGGCCACATGGCCAACATCCAGCGGCTCGCTTCTGAAGGCAAACTCGCCCTCGCCGGCCCGCTCGATGGCAAGGATGGCTGGCGCGGTCTCTTCATCGTGGCGGCCAAGACCATCGACGAAGCCAGGAAGCTGGTCGAGACTGATCCCGTCCTCAAAGAAGGCGAAATGGTCGCCGAGTACCATACCTACTATGGCTCTGCCGCCCTCATGCAGGTCAACGACACGCATCGCAAGGTGCAGAAGAAGTCCTTCTAAGAGCATCTAACAAAATGATCTTCGTTTTCTCCCCTCACCCCTGGAGGGAGAGGGATTGGGGGGTGAGGGGGTTCTTTTTGATAGTCTTTCTAAACCACATCTCTTTCCTGGCGGGAGCGAGGGTTCTTCCCTCCCGCCTGGACCTTCATGAACGCCTGGTAGTCCTTCTCATTCTGATCCGCGTAGGCCAGCGCGAACCGGCTGATGGCTCGATCAAAGGTGTTGCCCTTGCCGAGGTACCCGCTGATGATCGCACTATTGCCCGATTTGGCATGAGCACGAGCCAGGCACCACCCGCACAGCTTGGCATATTCCCGAAGCTGCCCCGCTGACATCTCCACCAAGGGAACGCTCGCCTTCATGTCACGCAGTTGGCGAACGTAGAAAGGCAGCCCGCTCGGACTTTGCGTCCAACCCAGGAACGCATCGCTGGCTGACTGCATCATCCGCTGGCCGATCACCACGCGCTTCCCTTGATGATCGTAGGGACAAGGGGCAGTCAGCGGTTCGAGGATCGACTGCCTCGCTTCCTTGATCTGTAGAAGCAGCGTATCGCCATCGTCTGCGCAGGAGCGCCATGCCGCACCGGGTGCCGACGCTACCTACGCCAACCACCTTGCGGGCAGCGTCGAGAATCTCATACCGTTCCAGCAACGCTCGGCGATCATCCTGCAGCGTGTCACGATACTGAATCAGCGTTTGAATGATGGAATCCCGACTGAGATCGCCCTCAGCCTCGTGAAGGATGGAAGGGGGCTCCTCATTGATCTTCAGATTCCCGAGTTCATCCACCGTGGTGATCTTCTGCAACAACCTGGCCCCGGTTCGTGAAAGCGCATGCTGCAGCGAACCGTTCAACCTTTCCTGAGCCCTGGCGTTCGGCGAGGAGCTGAGCAGATCGTCACTGGTCAATTTGGCGTGCCATATTTCCCGATGGGTCGTGCGCGAATAGTCACGCAGATGCTGCCGATAGCTGGCGACCGTTTCCATCACCATGCCGCCTTGCAGGGAGTCGTCGAGTTCCAACGGCGCTGAACGGGCAGCGATGGCCACGCTGACCGCCAGCCGCTTGACATCCCACTCCCACGGCGCCTGGTGCGTTTCATCGAAATCGGTGACGTCGAACAACAGTTCCCGCTCCGGGCTGGCAAACAGTCCGAAGTTCATCAGGTGAGCGTCGCCGCAAGCCTGCACATGAAGACCGGTGCTCGGCGTGGTCGCCAGGTCGTTGGCCATCGTGGGCGGCATGCCGCGCAGGAAAGCGAACGCTGATTCCGACATGCGCTGGTGTCGTAGGGGAATCAGCTCGGGTAGCCGCCCTTCGTCGGAGGCCTTCACCTGGTCGATGATCGATAGCCGCTTCGACGTGGGCTTCCATTCTCCATGAGCAGTGCGAGGCGTTTTCTGCCGAAGGGCTTTCCCCTCTTCAATGGCCTTGACCCAATAGGTGGGATCAACTGTCATACCCGCCGGGTTGAAGTTCTCCATGATGCTCTTCCCCTATTACCTCACAGTCACTGGCGGCGACAGAGCCTTTGCGGCTTCTCGTACTACAACTAGAGCGCATCTCACATCCTTGTAGCAGCTATTGGGAGGGCGAGGCTCCCGCCGAGCTTCATGCGATTGCAAAAACAGCTCGGCAGGAGCCTCGCCCTCCCGCTATACTGATCTGGGAAAGGGACTAGTCGCCAAAGCAGCATCATGCCTAGGCCCAGTATGATCGAACCGGAGGCCCCGTGCAACTGCCTACTTCCGGTACTGGCTCATTTTCATGCTCTCCCCCTTTCCAAGGGGGAGTGGGAGGGGGTAATTTCTCGGCGACATCCCCCCAACCTCCTCTTGGTAAGGGGGAGCAAACTGACATCACGCTACTTCCCCTTATTCGCCTGCAAAAATCCAAGGATCGCCGCTCCGAACGCCGGACTGCTCAGCGTGCTCATGTGATCCCGGCCTTCCACCATCTTCACCTCGCCGCGACCGAGCAGTTGATGCACCATCGCTACCCGGTTCTTCACATGAGCTGACTCGCTTCCGCCGTGGATGAACAGAATCGGTGCCTGACATTTCTTCAGATCCTCCTCGGTCACTGCCAGGTCTTTGAAGCTGCAGCCCGCCAGAGCAAACGCTTTCACATCCTTCTTGCCATACATGAGTTTCGCCATGGCCTCGGCCTGCTTCTCGGTCGGCTTCGGTTTGCCGGCCGGCCAGATGTCGATGATGTACGACCCCAGGCTTTTGCCTTCGTCCACGGTCTTGGCAAAGCCCTCGCACTCGGAGAAGTCGCCCGGTTTCACTTTGCCTGTGATGACCGGCGCTTGCCCGCCATAGATGACGCTGATCACACGCTCAGGATGAGTTGCCGCCACCTTGCCGGCTATGAACGAACCGGACGAGTAGCCGATCAAGTGGGCCCTTTTGATCTTGAGATGATCGAGCAGACGCACCACATCATCGGCCATTTCTGTGCCATACTTCGCCGGGTCGTGAGGCTTATCGCTTTTGCCATGCCCCCGGCAATCCAGGGCGATCACCTGGAAGCCCTCCGCAGCTTGGAGTTTGGTGTTGCCTGCCAGGTCTGCGCCCCACATGCCCGAATCGCCCATCCACCCGTGGATGAGGACGACCGCTTCGCCCTTGCCCTCGGTGACATAGCGAATCTTCACGCCGTTCGAGTCAAAGAACTCGTCAGCAGCCTGCGAGAAACCGGGCACAAGACAACAGACGGCAAGCAATAACAGAGAGCGATACGTCAACACAGCTATTTTCCTCAGTGGGTTACCCCGTAGATCAGGGTTGTCAAACACGGAGCCACGCCCCGCTGTATGGTAGCAATTCGTTGTTGGATGGGAGATATTGGGTTGGCATGTCTGTCTATCGCGGAATACGCGAATGCAATAGTTATCTGCCAATGCTCGGCGCGGGTCTCCTGACCCCGCCGTCCCGCGACCGAAGGTCTCCCTACCGCCGTGCGCGTTCAACAGCGTTTGACAACCTGTCAACTTACATTCTATTGTTCGTCACATCTCGGCAGGAGACCTGCGGTCAGGCGAAGCAGCGGGGTCAGGAGACCCGCGCCGAGCGCAGCTGACACCGAATATGGCGCCAGAGCCTCACTACTTATTCGGTTGGACCTTCGGCACAAACCTTCCAGGGAGGTTGTAGATACGTCGGGCGGTGGGGCTGTAGACGTAATCTTTGAAGTCGATGATCGTGCCGCCAAGCTCAGGAATCAGGCCACGGTTCATGTCAATGATCATGGGGATCAAGATGCCGGTACGATACTCGAAGACTTTTTCATTGGGTGTTCGCGTCGATATAAGTTGTGGGGGCGTAGCACCCGGTCGCAGTGTTCGAGCGTTTGTGCCGAATTTCTTTATTGCATCCTCCAGATCATCCAGGTTGGGCTTAAACGAACCATATTTATCAATCGTGCCATGGCAGGAAAGACCGCCGACACGATGCATGACGGTGCTCTCTTCATGTCCAATGAACTCATAGTCTTGATCGCCTGGTGGCACAACTTGCAAGTCTGTCTTTTCAGGGGCTATGACGGTGGTAGCTGGTTTAGAGCTTGGTTCAGAAGCTGGTTGTGGTTTCTGACTGTCCTTGAGAACGAAGGCTCCCGGCAGGTTGTAAATACGTCTGGCGGTGGGACTATATTCGTAATCTTTGAACTCGATAATGGCTCCAGCCACTTCTGGTAGAAGTCTATTTTCCACAATGATCATGGGAACCAACAAGCCTTTGCGATATTCGTAGACTTTTTCCTTCGGAGTTTCCGCTTCCACGAGAGTTGGTGGCCAACTACCTACCTGGGCGCTCTCGTTTTGTATGCTTCCAATGCCGAAGCCAGGGATTGAAGTTCCGGCTGGAAGTCGCCATGGCTATCAATCGTTCCCACGCATTTCAGTTCGCCGACGCGATGCCGATAGCGGTTATTGGTACTGGGAATAAACTCGTATGGTCCCTTACTAGGTAGACCAATAGGAGGCGGTGCTGTCGGTTGTTGACGAGGCGACGCTGGAACTGCTCTGGTTACCTGGGGTGTGGGTATGGGCCTTGCCGGGCTGCCTGACCACTTCGCCGAGAGCCAGCCTTTCAGTCCGCCACCCAACTTCGTGATGGAGGCGTGCGTAATATTGAGGATGACATTTTTATTATCTACCTGAATCATCAGTATCCGGTCTTCATCGGCCCAGAAGTAGAGCTTGCCTTCCTGCCAGGCCTGGATCGGCATCAAACGGGGTTTGTCGATCATGATCCTGGGAAACCAGGCGGTCTTCGGTTCAAACACTTCGTTATGCTGAGGCACCTCGATGCCATTCACTGTCACCGTGCTAAGGTGATACCCAACAGCTATGGAATACTGCTGGGAAGTGGGCGTGCCTAGAATCTGAATGACTTCCTGAGTCGTCATGCCGAGGTTGATACGGCTCAGGTTCTCCGCAGTGAGAATATCCCGAGGCCACATCCAATAGAGAACGATAACCGCAAGGATCACCAGCACTGCCAGATATTTGAAAAGCTTGCGACGCATGGCAGGCACTTGTTATTTTGGATTTGCCTTGGGAACCAAACCACCAGGTAGATTGTAACTTCGCCATGCGGTGGGGCTGTAGGCTTATTTTTGAAATGGGTGATCTTTCCAGGTGCGGGGTGCCCCGGAACTTGAAGAGCCTGTTGAGTAACCGTGGCAGGGGTCAACGGTACTCCGTTGCCCCCTGCTGGACGTGCTATATCCTGGCAGTTTCGCAGGGGGCACGATGAGTACATCGTGACCCCTGCCACATCTATCCAGTATTTCCACAGGCTCTTAGGTGCTCAGGCGATGCTTTACTTCTCAGTAACTCACGTCATCACCCGTCTGTGAACCTGAATCGCCCTTGAACTCCTTGGGTCGCTCTTGTAACCGTGCCCGGGGTCACGATGATACTCATCGTGACCCCGGGAACATCTCATCGACTGAGTTAAAAACGAACCGTTACTTATCCCGCTTGCCGGTGATCTCGAACTCCTGCTTGTTGCCGCCGAACTCAGCTGCGCCTTTGCCCGTGAGCTTGTCGCCGTCCACCTTCAGCGTGTAATCGATGGGAATCTCGTTACCCTGGAACTTCCGAACAGCGGAGAACGTCACCGTGTTGTCCTTCTCCTTCACATCCTTGAGAGGCTCATCCTTCTGATCGGGCCAGGTCATGGTCCCGGTGAGCTTGTCCCCGTCTTTCTTGATCACCAAAGTAGAGGTGCGTTTCTGATCGCCGATCGAGTATTCGCACTTCCACGTCCCGACCGCGCCTCCCTTCGCCTCCCGAGCGCCCGCCAGGCCGCAGAGCCCCAGTACCAACGCCGCCGCAAGAATCGCTTTCATGGTGTTCTCCCAGATGTGTTGAGCGTGCAGCCGTCCAAAGCGGACCGCCGCTGACTACGATTCTAGGGAAGCCGTGACCATTGGTTAGCTACGCAGGGTGGGTCCAACGGTACTCCGCGCCGACCCACCATGATCAGGTGTACCAGGTATTGCGTGGCGCTCATCTGTCTTATTAACCCGGCGGAACATTGATCTTCTCAGTCTGCCCGCCCGCCCAGATGACCTCGATGCCCTTCGTGCCGCGAATGCTGTCCAGCGACAGGAACTCCTCGTACGCGCCGATCGCCGGTAGTACGATGCCGGGGACGCACCCGAGTACTTCGATTCCCCAGTACTCAGGCTGACGGACATACGTCAGCGGGGAGAGCAGCACCTTCATGTTCAAGTAGGGCTTCTTGCCCTTCACGATCAGAATGTAGGTATTGTTCACGATCCCAGGCACTACCTTGGCCTCGGCCTTGGTACCGTCGATGATCCTGGCCAGTAACCGGCAGGAATTGGACTGCTCCGCACTTTCGAACTGATATGCAGGGTTCATTCTCTAACTCCTGATTGCCCGAAAGAGTGAACCGATAGGGACTCGGGCGCGACACCCCAACCGGCTACAAGAACCAACTCAGCGGCCGACATGGACGCGCTGAGCTGGCCCTCACGAAACGATTACTTGCTACGCCGATCATTTCTTTTGCTTCGTCCTGCTGGCAGTACGCCGGAGATTAGGATTTCGCTGGTTCGGGATTTCCACTCGAAACGACACGCCATATTCGGGATCGACCATCAGAATGAACCGGGGCGATGGTGCGGTCGGTCGGAAGATCGTCACCGGCTTAGGGGGTACGCCATTATCTCGGAATGTGGTGGTGGCCAGTATGAACGCTTGCGAAACGTCTTGGCCGGGCACTGTGATGGCGAACTCGGTGCCCGAACTGCGGGCAGCCATAAATACGCCGTCGGCACTGAGGATCACGCCGTTTCTGTCGAGTACGCCTTGAATCACTGTCATGATAAACCCTGCTGAGTAAGAGAATGCGGTTCATGGCAGAACAAAAGCATGCCCATGTCGGGCAGCTATACTACATAGCGTATTTCAGAGATGATTCGTCCTGGCAATTGTCGAAATGCTGTTGAATGACTCGTGGAGAGAGCCGTTAGACAGGAAAGCTGTTGCTAGTCCTCAGGACGCATCGGGATCAAGCTCGAAATCGTATTCGAGCGATTGTGCCAGTCTTTCCAGCAAATGTCTGGCCCAGCTTTCATGCAATTCCGTGGCGAAGGTCACCCCTATTGGTTGTGACGGCCAAACCATGATCTCAAGCTGCATTTGGGCATCAGTATCGTCGTAAAGATAGCAATACACGCCAGGATTACGGTAGCTCTCAAGTATTTCTTCCGGAGCGTTCCATTTCAGCGCAAAGTCGAGTCGAACTTGCGTGTCCTGGCGTCCCTTCTCAGCGTCAAGGCGGTGCTGTGGAAATGCAAGTCGAATACGATCAAGTACCTCCTGCAAGGGAAGGAAGTCTCGACCCTTTTTAGGCTGAAACCAGTAGTGAGCGTGGAAAGACATGTATCATGCCATGGTTGTATAAAGGCGACGAACTCCACATGCCGTGGTCACCCGCCAGGGAACTTGATTCGCTGCCGTATTGTAACCCCGGTCCGGTCAAGTGCAACGGCTTGGTAACCTTGCTTCCGTCAGGAATTATTCAATTTCTCTCGCACTTTCTCCCAATGTCGGCGAGAATGAAGCGAATCACCTCAATGAGCGAATGCCGTTGCCTACCCATTCACTGAGCTACCCGGAGAGAATGATCATGTTGCACTTCTTCATGGAATACCCCTGGCTGGCCGCTGTGGCTTTGACGATGCTGGTCCCCATCGTAGCTATCGCCATTGCCGTCCCTATGGAGAATTGGCGCAAAGTCCGCGAAGCGGAGCTCGATGCGTCGCTCAAGCACGCAATGCTGGAACGAGGCATGTCGGCGGAGGATATCGCCATCGTGATGAACGCCCGCTCCAAGCCCTACAAGAAACAAAGCTGTAGCTCCACCGGCGTGGCTCAGAACTGCAATGGACGGTTCCACGCAAGAGAGCACCAAACGGCGCTATAAGGTGAATGATGTAGGCGCTCGGCATGGGTCTCCACGCACGCTCGGCGCGGGTCTACACGCGCTGCGGCGCGGGTCTCCTGACCCCGCCGCTCCGCCCGACCGAAGGTCTCCCCTCTCAGAGGCATTACTTCCAAAGCCTCGGAACACTCACCTTGTCACTCCCGTTATCCCAATGCTACCCCCTCGGCACGTACCTCATCGCCACCGCTCCCGAACCGAACTCCCGCCGACTCACGAGCTTCAAATCAACATACTTCGAGAGCCCCGCAAACAACGTCGGCCCATGACCTGCCAGCCGGGGAAGCACGACGAACTCATACTCATCGATCAAACCCAGCTCAGCTAGCGCCAGCGGGAGCTTGAGGCCTCCCACGAACAGTCCCTTGCCCGGCTCACGCTTGAGCTGTTGAACAGCTTGCCCCAGATCCCCACGCACCAGCTCCGCGTTCCAATCGACCCGCTCCAGCGTGCTCGAGACGACATACTTCCTGGCCGCGTCAATCCTGTTGCGGAAAGGCTCCATCCACTCGGGCATCGCACCTGTCCACGCCGGCCGAAACGCCGCCTCCATCATCTGGTAAGTCACCCGGCCAAAGAGCAGCGCATCAGCCTCCGCCAGCTTCTCACCCCAGTAACGATGCAACTCCTCGTCCGGCACCCCCGCCCGATGATCGCAACACCCATCCAAGGTGACATTGATGGAATACCGAAGCGGTCGCATGAGGGGTTCCTATCGTTTGTGTTACATGGCATGATCCCACTCCTATGAGTGTACGATCAAGAACGTCGTGGCACCGAACTGTGGTACTCCACAGATCAGTGCTGCTGGAGCATAGACGTCACTCTAGTCCGCACTGATCTGCTGAGTACAGCAGTTCATTGCCACCACGCCGTATGCGCACATTGTGTCGTTTTTCAAAAGCAGTAGCCTACCGCTAGGCGATAAATCTATCCATCGAGAATAGTTTCGATGTCAGTCATCTTATAAGCGCGACTGAGAACAAGCGGTGTCTGATGCTTATCGCTACCTGCATTTGGATTGGCACCTGCTCCAAGCAACAGATGAATTATTGACATGAGTCTGTCCTGCTTCTCGCCGCTGGGTCGCTCACCTAACCCATGAATCACATAAGCTAATGGAGTTGCACCTCCAAACTCGCTGCTGTCAGGATGGCGAACCTTCGATAAAAGAAACTTCGTCAACTCAACATGACCATTGCACGCTGCTGAAAAGAGAGCGGTCTGATGGCTTATCTCATCCACCTCATCTGCCTCTAATCCCAGATCGAGGAGTTTCTTTACATGCTCAAAATCATTCCGCTCTGTGGCAAGAATCAAATCCCGAAGCAGGCTTTTACGGGCAATGTCCATATGCGTTTACCTCAAACTCGCGCTCGGCCCGGGTCTCCCGGCACCGCCCTCCTACGACCGAAGGTCTCCCCTCACCCCTACAACAAATCCCCATACCTCTCCGCTGCCCGCGCTCTCGCCCGCTGGGCTTCCACCTCCCGATCCCGCGGCTCCGCCGTAGTCACCAGCGAATCGAGCAACTTCCGCGCAGCTTTCGCTACCTCATTCACTGCCTGGTTGAACGCCTTCTCATTCGCCTTCGACGGTGTATTGAACCCCGACAGCTTGCGGACAAACTGAATCGAAGATGCCCTGATCTCCTCCTCCGTCGCGGGAGGTTCAAAGTTAAAGAGCAACTTGATGCTGCGGCACATCGTCTGTCTCCCAAATCCATTGGTATCTCGCCCGTGTACAAGGACGTCACAGGTTTGATGGTTCTACTGCTTCAGGTCGTCCCGCTGGGGAACAGCCATGATCGTCGCCAGCATGGTGGCGACGACACTCTCCGTACCGCCAGAGTGGGCAAAGACATCGCCCGCGACACCGTCACGGTCTTTCCCGGCCGCACTACCCGCGCTCGCGCGACGAAACGCTCTCCCTTCGCCGGTCGCATCAGGTTGATCTTATACTCCACAGTCAGCACGGCGACGTCAGCCGGCATGAGGCTGAACGCGGCGTAGCCACACGCGCTGTCCAGGATCGTGGCGACAATACCGGCATGAAGGAAGCCATGTTGCTGGGTCAGTTCCACCCGGTAAGGCAGCGTAATCTCAACCATGCCCTCGTCGACACGGCTCATGACAGCGCCGAGCGTTTCCATCACCTTCTGACGTGCAAAACTGTCACGAACCCGTCGCTCAAAACTGGTGTTGACCGCATCGTTCATACGTTTGAACTCCGAGATGATCCCATTCTCTTCTTTGATGATGATGAAGTCAACCGTTCCATGACGCAGTGTCTTCCTTGACGCAGAAGCATCGGGAAGCATCCCTTCCTTACTGTGTGGGCAAGGAAGGGCTGTCATGCCGCATTCGTCATGCTGCGTTCACCTATGATGTCAACTAAGCGGACGAAGCATTGCCGTTGAAGTCATTGGTATGGCAGCATCAACTGATTGAAGTATAATGGGATTGTTGGTCTTGGAGGTTCCCCGCATGGTACTGACCGAACTTGATCCCAAGCTACGCACCTGGACGGCGACTGAACTGCGGCATCTTCCTTCAGTAGAACGTGATGCTATCCTGGCTGCCGCTGCCATGCGCCAATCAGGATTACTGCCTCGATCCCGAACTAACTGCGTTCGATGCATTTCGTCAGGAGGATTTGCATGGCCACAGTTCCAGTACCCAGACGCGGTGAAGTCTGGCTGGTCGATTTTGATCCGGCAGTCGGATCGGAAATTCGCAAAGTTCGGCCTGCTCTCGTGGTCAGCCTGGATGCGGTTGGTCGCCTGCCCCTGCGCCTCGTCGTGCCAATTACCGACTGGAAGCCTCAATATGCTTCCTACCCCTGGTTCACTCTTATTACTGCTGAGGTCACCAACGGTTTGAGCAAGGATTCAGGCGCGGATGCTTTCCAGACAAAATCGTTGGCAACGACACGATTCGTCGACCTGTTGGGAGTAGTGTCCGAGACACAATTGGAATCGGTAGCTAATGCAATCGCAATGTGTGTTGGGGCACCGTAAGGCTCACCCTACCTCACCGCCCACACCTGGGCCACCAGCGGGAAACCGAACAACGTCGTCTCGTCATCCGCCAGTTGCATCAGTTCTCTTCCCACACGGTCGACCTCTTCCTGTGAAGCGATCCCTTCCTTAACTAACTCCGGGGCAAACTCGTTGAAGGTCATGCCCAGCAGCCTCTTCCGTTCGCCGCGCACTTCCAGCGTGAAGTTGGCTCCCACCTCAGGCCGGGTGAACCCCGCTTGGCGGAAGAGTTGATGCAGCGAAGCACCCAGGCAGAAGTTCTCGCACCGCTTTACACCCAACTCCTTGTTCAACTTGAAGAAGCTGGTCATGGCTGGTGCCGGTGGATTGCAGAGCCAACAATCGAGGTCCATCTCTTCGCAGAAGACGATGCCGCCGGGCCGAACGAGAGTACGCATCGCCGCCAGGGCATCCGCCGGTCGGGTCAGGTGCATCAGCACCAGCCGGCAGTAGACCAGATCGAACGCCCCCTCCGGCAGTCGAGGCGAGTAGGCATCAGCCACGTGGAAATCAATGTTGTTGAGGCCCCGGCTCTTTGCCTGTTCTCGAGCCTGTTCGATCTGCTCTTTCGAGATATCAACAGCCGTGACCGATCCACTCGGCCTCACTTGCTCCGCCACCCAGCAGGCAGTGTTCCCGCTGCCACACCCCAGCTCAGCGACCTTCATGCCAGGCCGCAGACCAATGCGAAGAAACATCGCCTCCGTCCCCGGCCCATAAACTTGGTGCAGCAGTTGTAGCCGCTTCACATCATTGGAACCGGTAGCCAGGATGTAGTGTTCGGGATGGTTAGACATGGCTACTGTGGATCCTGTAGTTGAGTGAATTGAGTTAATGCAGCAAGCGCCTGCCGCCTCGCCAGTTCCCGCTCTGCTCGAATGTCGTCCACGAATAACCCGGCGATCCACGCAAATATCGATGTGACGAAGCCAGCCACGGGAGCGACGAACAATATGACAAACCATCCGGCCAAAGCACAAGTTCCGCAAGCGGCAGTGCCAAGCGGCAGCGGTGGTGCAAAGATCCCTCCCAAGTACAGCCCCCAGAGCACTACACTGCCGCCGCCGACGAAGAACCCCAGCCAGGGAAACCAATGAGCCATGAGCCATCGTCGCCTGCGAGGCCTGGGAGGTACTCCGGTATCTGGTGACGAATCGAAGTGCATGGCTACAAGCCTTTACTGCGTCGGCGCTCGGAAGTTCACCTTCCCCTTGGTCGCCTGATCCACCTCTTCAGGCGTCAGCAGCACCGTGATCCGCGATTTGACCGCTCCGCTGGCGTTGGCGACCATGGCGACCGCTGCCATGTCCACATTGCTTGGCAAGTCAAGGATGATATGAAAGTCGTCGCAGCCGAGCGCGAAGTAGAATGACTCCATCTTCCCGCCCATCTCCTTCGCCAGTTGCTCGACCATCGCCCGGCGTTTCGATCCGCCTTCCTTCAGCAGCCCCTTCAAACCCTGCTCGGTATACGAACCCTGACACAGATACTTCGGCATGGGATTCTCCCTGGTGAATGACAACGGCGATGACATGAATGCCCTGACGCCATTCTCAACCGAGTTCGATGGCCTGTCAACTTACATTCTTTGGTGGTGTCATTCTCTCCCCCTTTCCAAGGGGGAGTCGGAGGGGGTAATTTCCCGATGGTACTCAAGCCAGGTCGCCCGAAGCTCTTACGAAAACCGCATCAACAACACCAGCGAGCCGAACGCCATCAAGATCCCGGCGATCTCGTAGTAGTTCAGCTTCTCCTTGAAGAAGACCACGCCGATGGCGGTCAGCAGCACGATCATCGAGACGGAATAGACGACGCTGATGGTGGCCAGCTTCAGGTACTTCATGACAAACACCCAGCCGAACGCCGTCGATGCATAGAGGACGAAGCCGACGTAGAACCATTTCGATTTCAGCGAGTCTTCCTGTTCGCTGGCCAGCTTGAGGAAGTAATCGCCCAGCACGCCGACGATGCTGAAGCCAATGGTGATGAGGATGGCGAGCATGAGTCTTCCTTGAGGAGGCTTGGTGGTGGACACACTTCTCTCGCACTAGTGATTGTGGCAGGGGTCAGATGTACTCATCTGCCCCCTGCATACTTGCCAAGGTATTCCACGTTTCGCAGGGGGCAACGGAGTACCGTTGCCCCCTGCCACGTCGCCTGGATACAGCATGATGATAACCAGGAGCTACTTCACCACCCGCCTGCCATGATACCCGCGCTGCTCGTAGGGCGACAGCTTTTCCATCCACATCTCGAGGAGTTCTTTCAGATCATCGGCAGGCTGATAGTCAGCATCTTCAGGTGCCGACAGCGTATCGAGTACCTCGATAGTAAACGCTGCCGGGCCGAGCGTGTTCCAATCGTGCTGTAGCGCCTTGTTGGGATGCCCGCCCATCTCCAACTGCCACCGCTGCCGATTTAACATCCCCGGCAGATCGACACTCGACCCCAACAGCACCTGCCCCGTCTTCGTGTTCTTAACACAAAAGATCCCCATCGGCCGCCGGGTTTCCTTGTAGGCCTGCACTGCTCCTTGCGGTTCATGTATCTTTCCTCTGGTAATCATTGATTGTGTTGATTGTGTTGGTTGCGATACGATCTCCCGACCTTGGGTATCTGCGCATCTTTCATTGGTAGACCATCATGCCTGGCTTTTTGCCCAAAGGGCATTTGGCGAGCAGCCCAGGGTTGCGACGTACTCGTCGCTACCCTGGGTGGGGATCAATCCAGGTGATTGTCGCCTGAAGGGCGACTGGAACGATGCATCTGTTCCATAGCTCTTTCAGAGCATCAACGCCTCTTTCCATCTTCATACCCAGGGTAGCCTACGCATCGCTCCGCTCGCTTCGGCAACCCTGGGCTATTCGCCGTATGCCCTTCGGGCAAAAAGATTCCTACTTCAACCCCGTATGCAACTGCACCCCTGTCTTCTTGTAGACGTTCTCCCCGATCTGTATCCGGAGTTCCATGCCGTTGTTCGTGAACCGCATCGTTCCCAGGCCGCGCTGTTTCTCTTCCTTCCAGCCCAGCTTGGTCAGTTCCTTGCGGTAGAACTCGTTGGCTTCGTCTACGCCCAGGGTCGTGGTCGTGTTGATGTGATTGCTCCGCCCTGACGTGAACTTGGCCCCCGGCGGGAAGGGCAGCTTGCGCAGATCGACGTTGCCATGGTTCAACAGGGCCACGGTCGTTGCGGCGTCCTTCTTGTCGTAGCTGGCTGAGAAGCCGAGCAGGAAGCCGTTCTTCTCGAATTTCAGATGAGAGTGATCTTCGATTTCCATATCGGGCGTGAGTTCCGTCCAGCCCTGTTCTTTGAGCAGCTTGCGGTAGAAGCTGACCGCGGTATCGACGGAATCGGGCACTTCATAATGGGTGCCGATGGGCAGCGAATAAAGCTCCTTGTCGCGGCGACCCTTGACTGCTTTCTCCATGCGGGGCAGCTTGCTGATATCGATCACGTCGATCGCTTCCTTCAGCGTCGCCGGCTTGGTCTGGTCTTTGCTGGTGACGGTGGTGGTGACTTCCTCGGAATCGAGTTCATGTCTCACCGAGGCGCTGTACATCACTTCGATGCCTTCGGGCTTCTTGGCAGTGACCATGGTGCATTCCATGGCGTTCTGCTCAAACTTCAGCACATAGCGGCCTTCCTTGGCCCAGGTGGCGTAGCCGTCTTCGGCACGCTCAGTCCAACCCTGCTCCTTCATGAACTTGCGGATGAAGGCCATCGCCTCGTCGGGAGTTTTCTTGGAGAGATAGAACGCCGCCGTCTTGTAGTTCGATTTCACCTGGGCGTCGTCGAGCTTGGGGAACTGGTGCACGTCGACGTTGCCATAGACCATGAGGGTGACGGTCATGGGATCCTTGGCTTCGCTGCGATAGCCGGAGAGGCTGAGGAGCATGCCGTTCTTCTCGAACATGACGCTGAGGTAGTCTTTCTGATCGCCGGTGGGAAGGGTCTTCTCCTGCTGCCAGCCGAGCTTGGCGAGTTGTTCGAGGTAGAAGTCAGCAGCCTGCTTGAAGGTGCCTGGGGCTTTGTAGGTGATGTGATTGAAATGCTTTTGAAACTTGGTCGTCCCTTCGAGCCGGGGCAGTTTGTCCAGGTCAATGACCTCGTTGACCTGCTTCACTGTCGCCGGCTTGGCAACGTCCTGACCAGCAACGACGTACACCGCGCCGAACATCCACAAAGCAACAACAGCAACATATCGCATGACGAAACCCTTAAGAACACGAACCAGAAACCCTGATCTGCCGACATGCCGGCGACGGGCTGCAAGGATTCATTGTATGGGTAGCCTGGCAATGCCCCTTCGGGCAAAAGAAATGTCGGCAACGCTCTCAAACCCAGCCTGCAAAAACATCGCTCTTTCGCCGGGAAAATCGTAGAGTTCATCCCCTTCTCTGGTAACTTAGGGCGAAGTCTGATCGAACGCCTGCAGCAGTTTGGCCAACTCCGTTCGATTCACCTCATTGTACTGCTGCACCAGTTGATTCACCTTGTCGAGATCATGCGGCACCGACGGAACAGTAAGAAAGCAGGAAACGGTCATCAACAAGAGAATAGGCATAGGGAGATCCGCCAGATTTCAGTAATGATCCGATACTAGTCCAATCAACAACCGGATGCCAGCAAAAATCATCGATCCCCGACTCTCGTCCCCAGGCTCCGCCTGGGAACGCCCTGCAACGCCGGCTCCGCCGGAAGTCCGAAGCGAAGATAAGTCCCCACCTCTAGCGTTCCAAATGCCGCTGCCTTATACTCAAGCCCATGCCCCCACCCGCTACACCTCACCCTCGGCGACCCTACAAGCTGCTGACCCTGGGCTGTCTGCTCCTGGCCCTCGCCGCGGCACATGCCTACTGGCCGCGCTCGACCGACATACTGATCCCCGTCTTCAATGGCTCAGGCAAGTATGGCTTCATCAACGACAAGGGACAACTGGTTCATTCCTTCCAGTGGGAGCACGTCAACCGATTCAGCAAATCAGGCTTGGCTGGGGTCACCCTGGAAACACCCGAAGGCAAGCGATGGGGCGCCATCGACCGGCAGGGCAAAGTAGTCATCCCTTATGTCTGGGAGAAAGGCGGCGGGTTTCTCGACTCAGGCTATGCCATGACGGTGAAGAATCAGAAATGGGGGCTGATCAACCAACAGGGCACTGTCGTCGTGCCCCATGAATGGGATTTCATTGAACCCATCAGGACGAAGTCAGGAATCGATCATCTCGATTCGCACGGCTGGGCGAAAGTGTCTCGTGGTCGAGGCACAAAAGATGATCCCCAAATAATGGGCTGGGTAGACCATAATGGAAAGATTGTCATTCCCATCGAATATCGAGAAGCTGAATCATTTGACGAACAGGGTTGGGCGAAGGTTAAGCGTGGAACGGAATCGGGATGGATCAACCGTCAGGGCAAGTGGGTCATGCCTCCGGAATGGGAAGCCTGTTCCAGCTTTGATGAATACGGTTGGGCTGCCGTCTTTCGCAATGGAAAGTCTGGATACATAGATCGGCAAGGAAAAATAGTTCTACCGTTAGAGTGGGATTACTGCTGGGAATTTCATCCACGAGGCTACGCACAAGTGATGAAGGGCAAAATGCGGGGCCTCATTGATCGTACTGGCAAATTAATTATCGGAATTATATAGTTGACTAACCACGGCTGTTCCGGGGCAGATTCCCGACTGCTTTGCCGCCTACTTTTTCTTCTTCGTTTTCTTCTTGCCGTGCGCCTTCTTGTAGGCAGCAGCAAGTTCGGCGTTTGTCGGCGGCTTGGCTGTTATTTCAAACGATGCTTTGATCGCCTGCTTAACAGTTAGCGGTTTCATCGTGATTTTCTTAGCTGCCCCCATTTGCAGTATCTCCATTTAGAATAAGGGTTTAATCTTACAAGGCTTCTATGCGATGGTCAAATCTGGCCATGATTCAAGTGTTTTACAATCCGGCAACATTTCTAGAATTGAATTTGACGAACCATATTTCATTGGTTATCATAAGCCGCAGAAGGGAAGCTCCATGTCCAACTCCAACGGACTAATTGAACGAATTGGTGTACGCATCGCCGACCTCAAGGCAGAGAAGGCGTCCGTGGTCGCCCGTCTCAAGGAAATCGATTTCCGTTTAGACGAGTTGCTTGCTGTCGTTTATGATGCAGGTGTTCCCATTCTTGAGCCTGGGGTTCACGAAACCGCTGACCCTGACAATATACCTTCCCCGATTGAATCTGTCCTGCCTACCAGACCGACCGATGCAATTATCACGCTACTTAAGATCAGCAATTATCCGCTATCGTCACGCCAGATCATCGACCAGCTTGCGCCGGTTGTGGAAACAAAGTCCAATAACGCTCGCAAGGTGCTGTCGAGTCTTTTGTCAGGTCTTGTGAAATCAAGGAAGATTAACCTTGATCGAGGCAAGTATTTTATCGACCCTCACTGGCACGATGACGAAAAACGCAGATTGATAGAAGACTACAACCCAGAACTAGAGGAGAAACTGTAAAGGCTTGGTAGCACGCCAATGCTCCAAGCCTTTTGATGCCCGTAACTCTTTTGCAGGGAGTGACACCTATGTGGAGTTCCACATGGGCAGGTGCTTACTTCATAGTAGCACCTAGCCCACCATAGTTCAAGCGCAAAGTAGAAAAGCCGAACGCTCGGCGCAAGCCGAGCGTTCGCACCTGTAAAACTGCCCCCGTAGCTCAATTGGATAGAGCAACTTGTTGGTCGCAAGGTTAGGTTGAGAGTTCGATTCTCTCCGGGGGTAGCTTTCGATGTGGAGATGGCGAAACTGGCAGACGCAGTGGTTTTGGGAACCACGGGGGCAGCTTAACGGAAGCCCCGTGCGGGTTCAAGTCCCGCTCTCCACACCGTTACCTATATCGACCTGAAGTATTCTTTGCAAGATTCCTTTACTACGTTATTCCGCGCTTTGCAGTTCGCTAGCGCGGTACATTAGGCGTTTCCCCTCACCTGCCTTGATAGCTCTTGCAGTACGTTCGCTATCGTCAACTTTGCGGTTCGTCCATCTATAGGCAAACTCCCCGCAATATCGATCTAGGTGTTGCTTGCTAACATGATGAAACACACCATGAATGCCACGCTTTAGTGTTGCGAAGAAACTCTCGGCTGAGTTACAGTTAATGCCATCACGAGAGTATTCGCCTTCACTGTGATTGACCGTCTGGTGTCCAGCGTATTCCTTGCCGATGGGCTTGTAAGCGTTCAGTTCATCAGTCATCAGCGTTGCTTCTTTCTTTACGTGCTGATCGATGACCTTCTTTAGATTCCTGCTCGTGACTCTCTGAACAGATTGTGCGCGAAGTCCACCGGAACGATCAACAAGAGCTACGACGGGAGTCTTCTTAGTTCCCCTGCCACGTTTGTTAGGAACGCCATGAACTCGCTTAGGCTTGCCACCCACATACGTTTCGTCAACTTCGACCACGCTACCCTCTTCCCCAAGCATGGTCTTTAATGGTTCCTGAGTCATTGCCCAACGAATACGGTGAGCGAGGAACCATGCTGACTTATAAGTGATTCCCAGTTCACGGTGCAACTGGTGAGCAGATACGCCCTTCTTACTTGAGTTCATCAGGTGATAGGCCAGCAGCCATTGCTTGCAGGTTAGATGCGAGTCTTCAAAGATGGAACCTTTGAACACGGTGAACAATTTGCGGCATTCCTTCGTCTTACACTTATACAGGCCACGTTCGGCAGACTTGCCACCCAGCTTTGTTACTTCCTTCGTTTTGCAGAACGGGCAAACAGCACCTTCCGGCCAGCGAACTTGTTCGATGTATTCACGGGCTTGTTGCTCTGTCAGGCTGCCGATTTCTAAGAGATTCATTGCCAGTCCCCTTTGATGACTTAATTCTAAGTCAAAGGGCATGGTTAGTCAAGTATATAATTCCGTTAATTATTCCCATCGAATGGCAGCTTTGTTGGTTGGATGACGATAGTTTGATAACGGTTGAAAAGGAAGACAAAGCGGGTTGCCTCGATTTGCAGGGAAAGGTGCGAGTGCCGCTTCTGTTTAATCGGCTCGATAAACTCACTGGCAGCGACTACTGGCAGGCCCAACGCGATATCATAGGTTCGCATGGGCTCGTTGACGGCTCCGGGAACGTCATCATCGATTTCCGCTGGGACGATATCACTTGTCTTCAAGACCGTGAACGTACTTTTATTGTGTGCAAAGGTGAAGCGAAGTTTCCCTGGCCCGACTGGGTAAAAGACGGCCTGATCAAAATCTACGCCACCTTCGGCAAGGCCTGGCAACCCGACAGACTCTGCTACGTCTACGATGCCCAGGGCCAACTTCTCTGGAGAAACGACGACTGGTTGAACCACCTCGATTATTATCTCATCGCCCTCGGCATCTTCTTCGTCTTCCTCAGCCTCTTCCGCTATCGCCGTTATCGAAAACTACTTTCATGCTCCCCTCTTCCTCCCGGGGAGAGGGGCCGGGGGTGAGGGGTGGTAAATCGACTTTCATGCTGTGTGGCAGGCATCGTGCAAGACGAACATGGGTGAGCTCAATCATCGACCCCCTCACCCCTAACCCCTCTCCCCGGTGGGGAGAGGGGAACCAGACGACAATCCCCTCAATTGGGATACTCTACCCCCATCGGAGGAAACCATGTCAACACTCGCCCCCATCTCCCGCCGTACCGCACTGGCTACCAGCCTCGCTGCCATCCTTCCCTGGCCGAAGGCTCTCCAGGCATCATCTAAATCGATCCCCCAGTTCTCCTTCATCGTCGTCAGCGATACCCATCTCGGTCGCGCTGGCAAGGACGATGCCGCGAAGCAGTGGAAACAGACCGCAGCCGAGATCCAGACGGCGAAGGGCGACTTCGTTCTCCATCTGGGCGACATCGTCGATGGCCGGCGTGAGGCGCAGTACCCGGTCTACCTGGAGACCCGCCACACCATCAAGAAGCCTCTCTACGAAATCCCCGGCAACCACGATACGCACGAACTCTTTGCCAAACACATCCGCAAGAATGTCGACATGGCGTTCGATCATCAGGGCGTGCGCTTCCTGCTGATCAACAACAGCCGGCCCGACTCAGTCAATGGTTTCATCTCGAAAGAGCAGATCAACTGGCTGGGCGAACAGTGCGACGAGGCAGCTGCGAAGAAGCTGTTCGTCATCCTCTGCATGCACGTCCCGGCCCATGTCAATAAGCCACCCGATGCCGGGGCTTACGTGAAGTTGGGCCAGGGGCATGATGAACTCTATGCCCTGCTCAAGCGGCACGAGAAGATCGTCCTCGCCCTCTTCCATGGTCATTTCCATTGCGGCCTGCACGGCTGGGACGATCATGCTCCGCTTCAGGAAGTGGTCTTCCCCTCAGCACTGTATAACATCGATAACAAACTGACGGAGAAGAATGCCCCCGGCTACACCCTCCCCGAATTCCGCCCAGGCTTCACCCTGGTGGAGATCAGTAAGAGTGGTCTCATCCTGCGGTACAAACCCGTGGGTACGGAGGCGACGCAGGATAAGACTTGTGAGTTACTTCAGTTCAAGTAGTTGACTCTCGTTCCCAGGCTCCGCCTGGGAACGCCCTGCAATGGCGGCTCTGCCGCAAGTCCGAAGCGAAGAGTTGACACTGTTGTGGCCGGTCTCCACACTGTTGTGGTCGGAAACCGGCCACAACGGAGTTGCTATCTCATTCCCACTTCCGCGCCCTAATTCCGGTGGTTGCCTCCGGGCAACCAGTTCTAAAGTAACCACACATGTACTCCTCCCCTTGCCAAGGGGAGGTTGGGTGGGGTTCAATGTCGCGGAGAAATTACCCCCTCCAACTCCCCCTTGGAAAGGGGGAGAGAAAGAAAATGACTCCACTACCGGGTGGTCGTCTAACGAGGCATGCCATGTCCCAAGGCCAAGAACGCAACTACATCCTCGGCACGCACGACGAAGAACTTCGTCGCCTTGATCTGCAACATCGAGTCTGGCTGCCGACCGTGCTCGACTGCTGGTATCGTGCAGGCATCACCGTCGGCAGCAAGGTGCTGGATATCGGGGCGGGGCCGGGCTTTGCTACGCTTGATCTTGCTGAAACCGTCAGCCCCCGTGGCCAGGTCGTGGCCCTCGAACGCTCCCAACGCTTTCTGGAAGCGGCCCGGTCAGCCTGTCTGGTTCGTGGACTGAAGCAGGTCACGTTTCATGAACTTGATCTGATGACTGATGCCTGGCCGACGCTTTCGGTCGATGCCGCCTGGTGCCGGTGGGTCGCCTGCTTCGTCTCGTCTCCCGCTGAGCTGATTCAGAAGATCGCACTTTCGGTGCGTCCCGGCGGGCGGGCCATCTTCCATGAATATGCCAACTACGCCAGTTGGCGCTGGCTCCCGCACCGGCCTCTTCTCGAAGACTATGTGCGACAGGTGATGAAGACCTGGCGAAGCTCCGGCGGCGAACCCGACATTGGGCTGGAGCTTCCCCGGCTACTCCAACAGGCCGGCTTCACCATCCGAGAAGCAGTGCCCCGTGTCTTCTGTGTTCGCCCTGATCATTTCATCTGGCGTTGGCCCGCCGCCTTCATCGATTCGGGCCTGAACCGGTTTCTGGAACTGAAGGAAGTAACCGAAGATTGGGCCAATGCCGTCCGCCAGGAATTCCAGGCTGCTCAAGCCGACCCCAACACACTAATGATGACCCCGCTGGTTCTCGAAATTGTTGCGGAGAAACGATGACAGACACCCTCCCACCTCGTTCCCAGGCAGAGCCCGGGAACGAGGTGTAGGGGAAGCAGTTAGAAACAAACGGACGAACTACTCAAACCTTCATCAAAATAACTTGAGTAGAGAAATCCCCATGAGTATATTCTCAGAAGCTAACTCATCCGGATGGGGCAGTCGTCTTGTTTCGATTATTGTTCGCTATCGCTGCTGTGCTGTTCTGCCATGTACTAGTGCATGCGCAAGGTGTTCTTGCGTATGATCCGTTCAATCAGAATCTGGGGCAACTCAATGGCTTCGCCAGCACGGGAGTTCCCTGGACGACTGGCTCCATCTGGCAGCCGGCGTTCGGCAATGGCGGAACGGTGACGGCGGGCAGCCTCAGCTATGGTCCGCTCGCTACCCTGGCGAACAAGTGCAGTTTCCCTGGTTCAGTGGCGACAATGCCAGCATCCGCTCGCTGGGTGCCAATCGGGGCGGCGGCCCGGCTGACATCTGGCTCAGTTTCCTGGCCAATCCCAATCAGACCGGCCAAGGCCTCTATCTCTATTTCACCTCGCAGCAGGATATGCAAATCGGCTCTCCCCTGGCTGGCGGCGGCCTGGGGATGCAGCTCAATTCTTTAGTTACGGGGGGTGCCACGCAAACCCTGAACGTCAGCCCGACAATCAACATCGATAGCTCAACCCACTTTTTTGTCACTCACTTCCAGTTGGGAGCGAGTTCGCCCACCAACACCATCACGCTCTATGTCGATCCCGACTTCAACAGTCTGGCCAACGGGCTGGCTCCCACCGGGGGGAGCTCCGTGACTTATACCACCGCGCTGAACTTCAACTTTGAACGATTTCTCATTGGTAACTTCAGCGGCGTGACCGGAGCGGCGGGCACCTTCTCGCTCGACGAGATTCGCCTGGGGCCGACATGGATTTCGGTCTCCGCCGTGCCCGAACCCACCACCATGGCCCTGGCGGCACTGGCTCTATGCGGGAGCTGGTACTGCTGGCGAAGAAAAGTCCGCCAAGCCCAGACGGTTAGTGATAAGACCATTGAGCACGACGTTGTTGTGGAGTAGTCGTGGAGTTCACCGCCTCCGGGCAAGCCATAGAAGTAGACTGGTCCACCGACAACGCTTTCCAACTCCGCTCCTCCGGCTTCCAAGCCGATTGCCAACGCCACGATGCGGGGTGGTAGAGGCTAAGAGCCTGTTGAAATACTGGGTAGAAGTGGCAGGTGGCACGATGTACTCATCGTGCCACCTGCGAAACTGCCAGGATATTGCACGTCCCGCAGGGGGCAACGGAGTACGTTTAACCCTGCCACAGTTATTAACAGGCCCTAAATGTGATGGTATTCGGTCTCAGCCTTTGCTACTGTTGCGTATACCTACCATTGGGCCGAACGATGCAAACAACCCTGGGAAGACGCATAGCATTATTCATCGTATTCCTCTCCTGTTTCATTCCTCCAGCTTTCGCCCAGGATGAAAGCAAGACGGAGACGTTGGTCAAACAACTGGGAGACAGCCAATACTCTGTGCGTGAAGCGGCACAAAAGCAACTTCGCAGCTTGGGCCTGGATGCGCTGTCGGCCTTGAAAAAAGCGTTGAAGTCGAGTGACACCGAAGTCGCCCGCAGTTCAAAAAACATCATCCATCAGATTTATCAGGACTGCGAGCCACGCCTGTGGAAGCGCTGGTCCAGTCTGGTCGGTGAAGACAATGCCTCCAGGGAACTCTTTTCCGAGATGCTGCTGGTCACGGATGCGGTGGAAACACTGGCTCGTTTCACCGATTCGCCCGCTCTCGTTGCCGCTGGTTATCCCCAAGCCATGCAGCGTTTGCACGACCTGGCAGCAACTCGTACCTACATCAGCCCTCAGGAGAGACGGAGTTTGTCTTCCTGCTATAGTCTGGGTGAATCCATCTATGGAATCTATCTGGGTACCTTTGCGGGAACCCAGTCAATTAAGGCAAGACCTCTCCGCACCGGCGAGGAGGTCAATCCAGAGAAGGAAGTACTCGAAACCATGTTGCGCATTCCCTGGCTGACACGTGGCCCGTGGGATGCGGAGGCTATCGCTCGCGGCCAGTTCCAGCAGGGGAATCTCACCCTGGTCAAACCAGCTCGCAAACTTGCCGTCGCTTCATTGCTGAATCTCAAGAACCCACACACGATGGAACGGTTTTTCCGCAGTTCTGATTCCCATCTCGATGCCAAGGTGGACACAGAGATCGTTCTACCCCTGGCACGTCTGGCTTGTCGAGAGAAGAGCTTCCCCGTATTAACCCGAGCAGCCAGTTGGCCCTTTCTCGCAGAGGCTGGTTTGACAGAGTACCTGCCCGATATGAAGGAACTACAGAACGACAAAACACGAGTGCAGCAGTTCTGGCGAGCAGACGAAAACCGGCGGGAGTACAACGTGCTTGTCTCCGATATCTCCGTTGCCTGTCAACTCCTCATGCATCAGCAGAAGTTGAAAGACTTTGGCTTCTTCGAGCACCTGAATTCGAGCAACAAGCGTATCGATACATCCTGCTTCGCCTTCGGCTTCCCCAGCGAAGCAAGCCGTCAGGCTGCGTATTCCAAGGCAGCGATCTATTTGAACTCGATGAAAAAAGAGTAGTATCGGGTAGGCAAAGCTACTGTCGAGCCGTCACCGTCGTCGGCTGAGAAGAACTGTGTGAATCTGCTACGCTGCCACTGCTTTGCGTTCTGCACGAAGCAGTGTTGTATGTGACAGATTGTCCGTAGACGAACTGTCCACACGCCTGTCCAATACTGTCTATGCCAAAGTCTCTGATGCCTCTGGGAAAGGCGATTCGTGCTCGTCGCGAAAAGCTGAAATTATCGCAGGAAGAGTTAGCCAAGAGATGCGATTTTGACCGTACCTACATCAGCATGCTGGAACGAGGAAAGCGGAACCCCTCGCTTTTGAACCTGCTTCGGTTAGTGAAGGGATTGGAGACTTCGGTATCAAAACTCACCGAGGTCTATGATGGCATTAACGCCGCTGAATGACGCGCATGCGTTGCAAATCCAGGCTGGTACGGTGGGAAGGCGTGCCGGCCATGATTTTGAAGACCATATTACGCAGGTCATCAACAAAATGAAGTATCCCGTTACCATTCAGAGTATCGGTAAGGAACATGTATTCAAAGGCGACCCTGGTCAGTTACTGCTGCAATACATCGGTTCGCGCCTGGAAACACAAAAGATCGTTTCTGCGTCAGCAATCTCAACCGGCGCTCTCGCAACGTCAGAAGCAGGTAAGCAATGGCTCACTGTTAATGGTTCAAGTGTGTCGCGATGCAAAAGCGATCTGATCTTAACAATTGGTTGTGGCAAAGGTCGTAACGTCACACTGGGCGTATCGACGAAGCAGTGCAACAATAAGACACCTACCAATGCACAATTGTATTTCAGCACTGCTCGCGCCTTTGCGAGTATGTTGAACTCGCATGGTATCACGGTTTCAACATGCGCAATCAATGCGCTTCGTCAGTTCTGTGGCGACGTTGGTTTTCGTCCACAAGACAATAAGAAAAGTTTGAAGGGACGGAAGATTGATCCTCGACGTTTCTTTTGGGAAGAGATTGATCCACAAGGTCGAAAAGAATGGGAGGAGGTTCTCTCGAAACACCAAGATGATGTTTCGAGGCTCTTACTTCAGAAGGCGTACACCGACGATCCCATTGTGCCGGAATATCTCCTCCATAAAACAAAAAAGAGCGATTCCCTCACGAACGTCGAAGTTGCTATCTACTCTATTGATGAATTAGTAGCACTCAGTCGTGCCTATCAGGGCTTTGCTACGAGATCTTATTCAGTTCGGAAGGGTAGTCATAAAGACCCTGATGGAGTTGCGCATTTGGCCCCGCGATTTGGCGTGATTCAGATGCAACGTGGTGGGCAAGCCCAGCACCCGGAACAGCTTCAGTTTAACCTCGAAGCTGGGTACTTTTACAAGATTTGATCATGCTCGCAGCATACTGGCCGATGTGGTAGGCCATCAAAGGCGGAACTGCGTTGCCTATTCCCGTACGAACCGCGCCAACATTGCCGTCAAATCGGTACGAGTCGGGAAATGACTGAATTCTTGCCGCCTCTCGCACCGTGAGCGACCGGGTGGCGATCGGATGCACATTGCGACAGCCGGAAATCATCCCCGAAGTCGTTTGCACCGTGGACGCTGGTTCGGACCAGACCTGCCGCTTGTACGTTGTGTTATACCCCGATGGCGGACGCAATGCCGAATCCTTATTGTCATGTGCGCTGCGGCCTTCTGGCACGTCCCAAAGCCATTCGATCACGTGCTTCGGATGTCTCACCGCCTCATGAAGCGGATCATCAGACTTTTCGCCCGATTCAAGATACTTCAAATCCGAGCAGGCGTCACCGAAAGAACGGCACGGCAGATACTCTCTGAACAGATCGTTATGATTGTCCGCATGCGTCCCATACGGTAGTCGTGGCTTCAGGTTCAAATCTTTGCGCAGAGCCACGAACAAGACTCGCTCACGGTGCTGCGGTACGCCGTAGTTTTTGGCGTTCACCTCAAAACAGCCTACCGTGTATCCGTGCCTGGTGAACTCCGCGCAGATGTCGTCCTTAACAAGCTTTCCGCTCTCGTTCTTCATGGACGTGAGAAGCCGGACGTTTTCGAGCACGGCGAACTGGGGTTGAACAGCGTCAACAAAGCGAAGATAGTGGCGAAAGAGATCGTTTCGGGGATCGTCTACTCGTCGCTTGCCGGAAAGACTGAAGCCCTGGCATGGAGGCCCGCCGATGATCGCGTCTATTCTCCCTAGCCGCTTGGGCAGTTTCTCGAGCTCAGCATCCGTGAATTGCGTAATGTCACCGCCAAGCTCAACGCTATCGGGGAAGTTCAGCCGATAAATGGCCCGCAGTTCTTCCTGTAACTCAAGGAACCCCTTCAATTGAAATCCAGCGGCGGAAAAACCAAGACTGAAGCCGCCGCACCCCGAAAAAAGACTGAGAGCGGTCAGGTCGGACTTCTCCGACTCGTGCCGCTGTGCGATCAGGGCGAGTTCGTCGCGGTAGTTCTGGTTTTCATTGGTCTGAGCGGCCCGTCGAACCCGCTCAGGTTTGTGATCCACTTCACAATAGGCGTGGTCCTGATACCGCTTGCGCCGCTGTACCAGCACGCTCACTCGCGGGCTATCCGCAAGGGCGCTGGAGATAGAACCGAGAACTTCATGGGGAAGCTCCGTCTTCTCCAGTTCAAATGCTGAAAGAACGTGCTGCGAAATACCGCACAACTCAGCCAGTTTGGCTTGCGAAAGCCCGAGCTGCTGACGACGGTTCCGCAGGGTAGTTCCTGTGGTTATCATGGTGACATATTGTCTACAGTTCTGGAATAATGTCAAGTGTACAGGAGGTTTATCAACCAGTGATTCCCGCATTTCTCGTTCCCAGGCTCCGCCTGGGAACGCACTGGATGCGAGGCTCCGTCTCGCGGCGAGAGCAATAACTACATGGCTATCGCTTGAAGACGTGAGGCAGAGCCTCACTTGCAGTGCGTTCCCAAGCGGAGCTTGGGAACGAGGTAGAGCATCACCTCAAGCCGCCTTTCGATGATTTCCCCATTCATCACTCTGTCCAGCTACATCCCCCGCAGCCTGTTCTACACTCCGTTGCCGAAACGGATCGTAGCCTGCGACGAGGAAGGGGATCAGAGCCATGTTGTAGGGGAACCAGATGCCCATGAGCCAGCCGGTGCTGATATGGAAGGGCACCATCACTGCCAGCCAGAGCCAGCGAAAGCGTTTGGAGAAGATGCAGAGGGGGGCGAGGAACTCCAGCAGCGTCACCACCGGGAAGCCCAGACGCATCGACCAGGCTGGGAGGAACGATTCGCAGACCCATATCCCCAGACCGCCGTGGGGTCCGAGTTCGGCATCGCGCAGGGCCAACGAATGCAATATGGAATCGTCGAAGTAGATCATGATGCCGCTGGAAGAGAGCCGTCGGGCCGCCGCCAGCATGTAGGTGGCGCAAAACAGCAGTGACAACGAGACGAGGGCAGCCCGGTACTGCTGAGGGGGTGTCGTGGGTGGGCGTTTTTTCCCGAAGAGCGTCAACGCATCGGCGGCGGGGAAGAGCGCGAGCAGGTAACAAGACAAGAGCAGAATGATGTTGGCGTGCGTCGAAATGCCGAGTCCGCGCACCAGTCCTTCTGCCACAGTCAAGGCCACACAGGAGAGTGGAGCCATCCAGCGATAGGGCCCAACGCCGGCTGCCACCATCACTAATAAACCGATTGTCAGCCAGTGCAGGACCAGAGTCAGTTCAGGAGTGATCAGCGGTGCCCAATACGATGCCCCGAGCAGACGCATCACACCGGCCGGCTGATAATCGGGCAGGTAGCACATCTCCCACACCGGCGTGTAGACGCGCGACACCGCTGCCAGGCCAAACACCCAGATTCTCATCAAACCCAAACTCGACGCTGTCGCCTGATCGTGCAGCATGGTCTTTACTCTCTTCTCCCCCGGAGAAAGAGGGGAGTAAGTCGCTAGCTCCATCTAGTGTTTCGTCACATTTGCAAAAAAGGGTGCTGAACACTGTAGCCCCTGATAAGGGGCGACCGGGAAGTAGCTGGCAGCGCTAGCTGCCAGTATGGAATGATAATAACTTCGAGCCCCGGAGGGGCGATTGGGACAGAACCCACGATCCAATCGCCCCTTCGGGGCTCTTCGTATAAATCCGTTTCAACTGGCAGCTTACGCTGCCAGCTACTTCCCGGTTGCCCCTTGTCAGGGGCTGACAAGTACAACCCTTGTTCGAAAGTGTGACGACGCAGTTAGTCATAAACGTCAAACTCTCCGCTTACCCGGCGTGTGGCATCCAGCTTCACCCCCGGCGCCGGCCGAGGCAGCGTGCAGTGAATGACCCGTACCCGCATCATGCATGTTTCGGGGTGCTGTTCATTGAACCGCCTGGCGAGCGCCCCAGCAGCGCATGAAACTGCCGAGTCAGTTCGGTTCGTGTTGTCTCGTCCTGCTCTGCTTCCATCAGGTTCCACAGATTGAACAGTCGCCAGGTTACGGTTCGATGTTGGGAAGCGAACACATCGCCGATAGGAAGAAAGACTTCACGACCATCCGCGCAGATACCCTGGTACTCCAGGAACGCGGGAGGGTTCGGGAACCGGGCGTGGTACATGTTCCAAGTCAGAAAGGGAAAGGTCTGCTGCGATCGATCTCTGATCTGGGCGACGAGCAGAATGGCTGTCAGGCCCAGCAGCCCCCAGCGCTGCGAACGGGGCAAGCCATCGAACAATTGCCGCACCGGGGCATAGCTTGCCAGCAACACCAGCCCCAACAGGTATAGGCCAGCTTCCAGAGTCTTGGGCCAGGGTGGTTGCAGCGGAACGAACAGCAGGGTTGCGCCCAGGAGCAACAGTCCCCCGAGGGCGAACTTCGTACTCATGAGTGTTCTTTGCCCTGGTTGCATCTCTGGCTAGTCCCTGTACAGCGGCGCGCAGTGCTACCGGTCGATCCCCAAAAGGTCGGCGTGCTTATAACATCAGTTCGTTCGGGTGCAAGGTCAGTCACGGAATATGTGGCAGGGGTCACGATGTACTCATCGTGCCCCCTGCGAAACCGCGAGGATATTGCACGTCCAACAGGGGGCAGCGGAGTACCGCTGACCCCTGCCACGGTTCCTGCGAAGCGTGCTATAGTTAGTTTTGCAGAGGTGCTATCCTGCCGGTAGCCAGGCCGTTAAAATAAGCAATGTCAGGTGCCTCACCTCTCGCATACAATTCTGCAACTGCTCTTCTCTACCCGCCCCCCAGCCCCATCTCCATGTACACGCTCAACGGGTCGTCCCGGTACTCGCCGAACGGCCCGCAGCGTTTGAACCCAAAGCGCTCATAGAGCTTGATCGCAGCCAGCTGATAGATGCCCGTTTCCAACCGAAGCAGCGGAACCTGATGCGGGCGGGCATAGTCGGCCAGGTGCTGTAGCATCGCCTGACCTAAACCCTGCCTCTGATAAGCCGGGCGAATGAACATCCGCTTCACTTCGCCATACTCGGTGTCAAACAGCTTCACCCCGCCACAACCCACTGCCACATGATCACGATGCATCACAAAGAACGGCACCCCTTCCCGAACCAGCTTTTCCACGCTGAACCCATGCCGGGATGCAGGTGGATAACCGAACGACCCGAGATGCTCTTCGAGTTCGTTGATAAGCGAAACCGCCTCAACAGAATCAGCAGCCAGCGGGGTGATAGTAATGGACATGTACTCATTGTAGTCATCACGCTCCGTCGTGATGACTTGCCGAGGAAGCTATATGATCAGCACCTATGACCCGTGCCACACTCCGTCTGTACTCGGACGGAGTGTGCCTCAATCGCTCGTCGTAACACTATGAGAGGGTTCATGGAGACACGATGAGGTTTCCCGCAACCACACCCCGACGTGAGTAAACGCCGGAGTGTGGCACAGTCTCCGAATGGGATGGAGGGCGTCTCCCCCGAACACGCTAAAGGGTGAACACCAAGTCATGCAGTATCCACATGATGTTGACACTATTCTGCCACCATGTCCTCACGACGGAGCGTGAGGACTACTAACCAGACTACCCCCGCTTCAAATCAATCACATACGCCGTCGCATTGGCGTTCGCTGTGTACACAAACCGGCCGTCGGGCGAGATGCTCAGGTCGCGGATGCTGACGTCGGTCTCGCAGACCTGGAGTTCTTTTCCGGTGGCGACGTCCCAGACGCGCACGGTGCCATCGCTGCCGGAGGTGAGCAGCTTCTTGCCGTCATCAGTGTAGGCCAGGGCGGTAACAAGGTCGGCATGGCCGATCAGTTCCCGTTCCAGCGACAGTTCCGGGAGCGAATAGAGGCAGATGGATTCGTTCAGGGTCGCCACCGCCAGTTGGTTCCCGCTGGGATGAGCCGCCAGGGCAGTGCCGCCCGAGGCCGTCGTCGCCACCTTGGCAGGCTTGTCGATGTTCCAGATGGTGATGCGGCCTTCCTGCCCCGAACTCTTCCAGTCGATACCCGTGACAGCGAGATAGGTGGTGTTCGGAATGAACGCCACCGCTTCGACGGTGCAGCCATCAGTCGGCGCCAGGGATGAGCAGTTGAATATCGTTGGTCTTGATATCCATGATGAAGACGTAGCCATCGGTGCTGCCGCCAGTGGCGAGTTTCTTGCCGGTGGCGTCGATGGCCATCGAGGTGATGCGGGTGTTATGGTCGTGAATCTGGCCGGCCTGCTTGCCGGTGCTCGTGTCCCAGAAGAAGACTCGGCCATCGTCATGCCCGCTGGCCAATGCGGTGGCGCCTGCCTGGTAGGTGAGAGCAGTCGCCAAGCTGGGCATCGATTCGATCGTCTTGAGCGCGGTGCCCTGTTGCACGTCCCAGACGTAGATGCTGTGCCCGCCGAGGATGGCTGCGACCTGATCCTGCTTCGGGGAGAGCTTGATGCGCGAGGCATGGGTGCTGTCGGCGGTGGTGCGGAGCACGTTCTCGCCTGTTGCTACGTCCCAGAGAATGAGCCTGCCATCGGAACCGCCGCTGAGCAGATAGTTGCCATCGGGAGTGAAGGCCAACTGGGTCACCTCGCCGACGTGACTCTTCAGCTTGCGGAGGACTTTGCCCTGGAACGGCTCCCAGAGCCAGATCGTCGCTTCGCTGTCGGTGCTGGCCAGGATTGAACCATCCGGGCTGAAGGCGACGGCATGAACCTGGTCAGCCTGGCCATTGAGGATGAAGACCTGTTCGCCCTGCTGCACGTTCCAGAGTCGGCAGGTGGTATCCCAGCTGGAGGTGGCAAAGAACCGCGTCGTCGGATGCCAGGCGATGCCGGAGATGCGATCAGAGTGGCCTTTCAGCTTGCCGATCACCACACCATGCACGCAGTCGAGGAGATCGAGGCTGCGATCTTCACGACCGACAGCGAGCCGATGGCCGTCAGTCGAAAACGCCAGCGAGCTGACCGCGCTCGACTCAGCCACCCATTCACGGATCATGCCCGCTGAGGCGACATCCCACAGTCGCACCCGACCGTCATCGTGACCCGTGGCCAGCACCGCGCCATCGGGGCGGAAGCCCAGGGCGGTGACCCAGGAAGGTTGGGCGATGACCTTGTTGGTCAGGCCGGTCTGGGCGTTCCAGAAAGTCAGGTCATCCGCCGCCGATGCCAGGCTCGGCTGAGTGCCCCCCAGTGCCCAGAGCATTTCGCATTCGCTCAGGTGCTGGTGCTGCAGCTCGCCCCTTCTACCGTGTTCCACTGCCGCAGGATGCCCGGCTCTTCGACGGTCCACGTGGTGCCATCCCACAGCGGAAGCAACGCCAGCAGCGTGCCCTCCACCCGAAAGCGCGGATCGCCCAACACCCGCACCACGCGGGCCGGCAACTTCCACCCCTTGAGCGCCTGCAATTCTGTGCTCGATCCCGTGGCCATGATGACTCTCATTAACTCTGGGAATTGAACTCATTGTAGCCCCTGATAAGGGGCGACTTGGAAGTAGCTGGCAGCGCTAGCTGCCAGTATAGAAGATAAGCCATGAGAGCCCCGGAGAGGCGATTGGGACAGAACCCAAGTTCCAATCGCCCCTCCGGGGCTCTTTGTTCAACTCTCCCTTCAACTGGCAGCTCACGCTGCCAGCTACTTCCCGGTCGCCCCTTATCAGGGGCTGCAAACACACCCTTGCTCCTAAATCTAACGATGCACTAACTCCTAGCTCCTATCTACTAGGATGATAAACTGTACCTGAAAGAGAAAGAGTCAGCACCCCTAATTCCGGGAAAGTTCGTCAACAGGTGGGCCGTTCATGCTGAGTGTATCAGTCGCTAACCAGCAGGAAGCGTTGGAATTGGACTTTGCACGGATCAAAGCGGTCGCCCGGGCCGTTTTGCAGGGGGAAGGCATTACCGACGGCAAAGTCACCCTCGCCTTCATGACCGACACCGCCATCCACGCCCTGAACAAGCGGTTTCTCGACCACGACGAACCGACCGATGTCATCACCTTCCCCTACAGCAGTAAGCCGCTGCATGGCGATTTAGCGATCAGCACCGACACCGCCATCAGTGCCGCCGCCGAGCGGGGCCACGAACCCCACGAGGAACTCCTCCTCTACGTCATCCACGGCATCCTGCACCTCGTGGGTTACGACGATACCAGCGACAAAAAACGCACCGAAATGCGCAAGAAAGAAGCCGAGTATTTGAAACAGTTGAACGTCACGATCAAACATTAATCCTTTCTCGTTCCCAGGCTCCGCCTGGGAACGCACTGGACGCGAGGCTCCGCCTCGCTGCGAGGGCTTAAACCAGAACGCCAACGCTTGAAGACGTGAGGCAGAGCCTCACTTGCAGTGCGTTCCCAAGCGGAGCTTGGGAACGAGAGGGAGAATCCAAGACCGGGGACGATGCCATGTCCGACAACGCCTCGCCTCGTACGGTCGGTTTTCTTTTCTGCCTGGCTGGCGTGTTCTTCCTCGTCGGTGTTGTGCCTGCCCTGTACCGCGGCGATCCGTTTGCCGGCGCCACCCTTCAACACGCCCAGGGAACGATCCGGTCGGTTCAGCCTGGCAGACTGTCCCGCTTCCCGCGATACTACGACGGCGAGTTCTACCAATACACATTCACCGATCATCAGGGGAATCCGCAGCAGGGCCATCTCTTTCGCCGACAGTTCACCGGAAGAGAATATGCCATCGGCCAACAGATCGATGTTGAATATCGTCAGGATCAACCCAGCACCCATCGACTCTACGGCGAAACGTCGCCTCACCCGATCGTGATGCAATGCCTGGCTGTGCTCTTCTTTGTCGGCATCGTAGTCGGCATCATCATGATGACGACCGGCCGGGACTTCATCGCTGATTGGAAAAAGCGATGAGTAAGGAGATAATGGGAATACTCTCCCCCTCATGTCGGCTTCGCAAAGACATGCACCTCGCGTTTCAGACGTTCACCGAGGCGGTCCTTCTCCATTTCCAGATCGTACCGGGTCTGGAGGTTGAGCCAGAACCGTTCCGAGGTGCCGAAGAAACGGGCCAGTCGCAGCGCGGTGTCAGCGCTCACGGCGCGAGTGCCCAAAACGATTTCGTTAATACGCCGGGCCGGTACGCTCATGTCCTTGGCCAAACGATATTGGCTCAGCGCCAGAGGTCGGAGAAACTCTTTCTGGAGTATCTCTCCCGGATGAACAGGGGCAAGTTTGCGTTGTGCCATGATTGGTTCTTAGTGATAGTCGAAAACAATGAGATGGGTTCTCGCTTCTTGACTCCCGGCAGAGCCGGGATTGCAGTGCGTCCCCGGTCGGAGACCGGGGACGAGAGAGACCCTACCGGCGGACTCACGTCGCGCCGCTCTTGGAAATCATCCCTGTGGAGCGACTGCCTCAAACCCTATCATAATCCTCTGTTCCCCTCAAGAGCCTCCGCATGTTGGCTGAAGCCTCCTCGTTTTCCTGGTTCGACGGCCTCGCGCTGCTGGTCGTGCCGCTGCTTATTCTGCTCAATGGCTTCTTCGTGGCCGGCGAGTTTGCTCTCGTTTCCATTCGCCATACCGAAGTCGAGCAGTTGCTTCAGAAGGGCACCCGCCGGGCCAAGTCGCTGCATCGCCAGTTCGAATCGCTCGATGATGCCATCGCCGCCTGTCAGTTGGGAATCACCGTCGCCAGCCTGCTGCTGGGTTGGCTGGGCGAGCAGACGCTGGCCCATCTGTTCCATCCCGTCTTCTCGTTCCTGAGCGGCCCCTGGCAAGTTGCCGCCGCCCACACTGCCGCCAGCCTGCTTGCCATCGTCATCATCACCGTGCTGCACGTGGTGCTGGGCGAACAGGCTCCCAAGCTCTTCGCTCTCCAGCAGCCCGATCGGGTCGCCCTCTGGATCGCTCTGCCTCTCGAATACTTCACTAAAGCGACCAAGCCGCTCGTCTACTTGATGAACGCCATGTCCAACGGCGTGACCCGGCTGTTCGGCCTGCCCCCCAGCGATGGCGAGAACCGCACCCATACCGTGGCTGAGCTTTCCATGCTCGTCGAAGAAGTCGAAGAAGCGGGACTCATCACCTCCGAGCAGGCCGAATACGTCCACAACGTGTTCCTCTTCTCGGCCAAGAAGGTGGGCGAGTGCATGCTGCCCCGGGAGAAGATGAGCTGCCTGGAACTGCACATGCCGCTGAACCAGGTGCTCGACATGGTGCGCGAGAGTGCCCACACCCGCATCCCGGTGTACGACATGCATCTCGATAACATCGTCGGCATCGTGAACACAAAAGACCTGCTGCACCTGGTCAGCATGGCGGGGATGGCCATCCTCGATGATGCCATCTACCCGGCCAGCTTTATGTCGCCGGAACAGAGCATCGCCGAGGCTCTCCGCCATTTCAAGAAGACCAAACGACACATGGCCATCGTCCGCAATGAACAGCATGAAGTGGTGGGGCTGATCACGCTGGAAGATATTCTCGAAGAGTTAATCGGCGATATTGAGGATGAGCATGATACGCCGAAGGCCCAACGGCGGTTCAAGCTGAGCCGGGCGGCGTGGACCATCGGCAAGAAGTCGCCTTCGGTGGGTAAAGGGGGCTTGTCACAGCAACCGCCAACGAAGGGGAAGGCAGGTCCCCCTCTCCCTCCCGGGGAGAGGGGTTAGGGGTGAGGGGTTATGGATTGAATTAAACCATGTTGAAATGGTTCATCAGGTTGCGTGTCGATATGAGACCACAATTGTTGCACTAAACGAGCAGTTTTATGGGCTACTACCTTCAAGCAATTATCGGCAGTCAAGCAACGCTGCAAAAGCACGCTTCCGACTTCCAACACATACACGTTGTTTCACTAACGCACAACATAGCCCTCATTCCACTTATTAATGAACTCTACGATGAGATTGGAGAAGGTGGTGATGTTGATCAATTCTACAAGTTATCGCCGGGCATTGAGAAATGGGCTCAATGGCTCTCGATTGAATCCATGGTTGCTTACATTGAAGCTGAGTTCTTTGGTGGTGTTGGAGGGCAAGGTGCTGTTGCCTGGACGGCCGGGTCACGTTCTCTTGGTCCCATTCATGATCGAGATTCCATCAATCAGATACTTCGCCTCCTTGGGGTTCGACGCACTATTGCGAAAGATGCATTCGATGTTGTCGGTTTGGGTTTGCACCGATACACGGAGGATTGGGTAAAGTAGCAGTGATGATCAGGATGAATGTTCAACTGGGGTGAACTCGATCTAAGAACCCCTCACCCCCAGCCCCTCTCCCCAGGAGGGAGAGGGGAGCATGTGATTGCCACTCTTCCTTGAAGCCGACTCTTCTCCCTTCCAATATTCTGACTCCTGGCTCCTTACTCCTGGCTCCTTGCTATGCGTGCTGTCGATGTCATCCGCAGGAAACGTGACGGGCTTCGGCTGACTGCCGAAGAGTTGAGATGCTTCATTGACGGGGCGACGAAGAAGACGTGGGAGACGTATCAGGTCTCAGCCATGCTGATGGCGATTGTGTGCCGGGGGCTGGATGAGGAAGAGACCTCGGAGTTGACCGCCCTGATGGTCAAGTCAGGCACCGTGCTGAACTGGTCGGATATACCCGGCCCCATGGTGGATAAGCATTCAGCGGGAGGCGTGGGCGACAAGACTTCACTCGTCCTCGTACCCCTGGCGGCTGCCTGTGGCTGCAAGGTACCCAAGATGTCGGGGCGCGGCCTCGCTCACACCGGCGGCACGCTCGATAAGCTCGAATCGATTCCCGGCTATCGCATCAACCTTACCACCGAAGAGTTCCGCGCCGCCGTCGCTGATGTCGGTTGTGCCATCGTCGGGCAGACCACCAACCTTGCCCCCGCTGACAAGATTCTTTACGGTCTGCGTGATGTGACAGCCACCGTCGAGAGTATCCCGCTCATTGCCGGCTCGATCATGAGCAAGAAGATCGCCGAGGGCATTCATTGCCTGGTGCTTGATGTGAAGGTTGGTCACGGGGCATTCATGAAGACGTTCGACGATGCCCGCCGTCTTGCCAGGGCGATGGTCAACATTGGCAAGCATCATCAGGTGCGCACCGTCGCTCTCCTCACCGATATGGATCATCCGCTGGGCCATGCCATCGGCAACAGCCTGGAAGTGATCGAAGCGATCGAGACGCTGCGGGGCAAGGGGCCACGCGATCTGGAACAGCTCTCGGTGAAGCTGGCTGCCTGGCTGGTGCTGCTCTCGGGGCAATGTGCTGATCTGTTACAGGCTGAAGCCAAGGTGCGCGATGCCCTCTACAGCGGTCGCGGCCTGGCTAAGCTCCGCGAGATGGTGGAACGACAGGGCGGCGATGTGCGCGTGATCGACGATACCCACCTCTTCCCCCAGGCGAAGCATCACCACTATGTGCCCTCGCCGCAGAGCGGGTACGTTGCTTCGATTCATGCCGAGCAACTGGGCCGGGCCGCCATGCTTCTTGGTTCGGGCGCGAGAAGGTCGATGATGTCATCGATCACAGTGTCGGCATCGTGATGAAGAAGAAGCCGGGCGACAAAGTCCATCAAGGCGATGCCTTGGCTGAACTCTATTACAACAACGATGCCCGCCTCTCCGAAGCGATTGCCCTGGTGGCGGAGGCGTACACGCTGGGGTCAGCGGCGACTACGATGAAGCCTTTGATTTTGGATACGGTGACGTGAGATACTCTCGTGCCCGGTCTCCGACCGGGGACGGGGTGTAAGGCTGGCTCTGCCGGAAGTACGAAATGGAGATCATACCCCAATGGGCTTGTTCTACGCGAATATAACGGTGCATCGCGCAGAGCGAATTGCCCTTCTCACCGAATTAAGACGAAACCAACGGATCGCTTTCATCAGCCCTACCGTTAACGGCTCTACGACGGTCTTCGATCAAGCAATCGATGAGCAGGATTTCGATGTCATCGAACAGTTTGGCTGTAGCCTTACCAAAGCGTTAAATTGCTCGGCACTGGCAGCAGTCCTGCATGATGATGATGTTCTTTATCTTTTTCTGTTCGAACAAGGCGAGGTCATCGACCGATACGATTCTCTTCCCGAGTACTTTGTCAAAGATGCTGAACCTGGCCCTCCCGAGGGCGGCGATGGGGAATTGATTTGCAAGGTATTCAATCGCCCTGACCAGTTGTACCGTGTGGAAGAACTTCTTCGTGCCAATCTTCTGGAGGATGAATTGCCGGAGATTCTCGGGGAGCAAGAGCGGCACTTGGCACTCTGTGAGGAGTTAGGCCTTCCACCTTATGCGGCAGCGTTGGGATATGAGGCTATTGCTGAGCAATATGTCCCCGAAGAGTTCGAAGGTGTGGTCTTTGAAGCTGTCCATCAAAAATGATTGAATTGGGTTTCAATCGTGGGTGAATGGTAAGCGATAGCTCTTGATCCTGTAACGATCACCTCGAACGCCTGAGTCCTTAGGTAGTCCCTTCTCTCGTTCCCAAGCTCCGCTTGGGAACGCACTGCAACTGAGGCTCTGCCTCACGTCTTCATTCGATGGCGATCTAATTCATGCCCTCGCAGCGAGGCGGAGCCTCGCTTACAGTGCGTTCCCAGGCAGAGCCTGGGAACGAGAAGAAACTATTGTTTCTTCAACTTAATCAAGTAATGATGTGACCCCGGTTTGCAGTCGAAGTCTTTGGGGCGGTCTTCGGGTTTGCCTTCATGTCTTAACACGATGGTAAGGATGTCACCATTAAAACGATACAAGCCGACGGCGGGGTAGTCGCGGGTGTACTTGCCATCGAACTCCTGTCGGCTGGCGGTGGTCCAGTCGAGGGCGGTGGGGTTGGTGCCGGGCAGTGGTTTGAAGGTGCCTTTGCCGACGTTGGAGTTGCCTACCTTGCCGACGTAGGTGCCATCAGCGGAGAAGACGTAATAGGTCTTCCCGCCGACTGGTTCTTCTTCCACTTTGCCATCCTTGATGACCTGAGTCAGTTCCCAGGTGCCCACGAACCGCCGGCGTTCTTTGGCGAGGTCGGCGTTGTCATCGATCATGGGGAAGGCGAGAACGGTAAGGATGAAGAACACGATTTTGGTCTCGAAGAGAGGTGGCTCCACTAGTATCGACGAGGAAGCAGTGCTAGGGTTTGGGTTTTCCCTCTCTCCCGCCTGGGTGTTTAGACCGGGGAGGGAGCGAGGAGCATGGGGCGGCACCATCGTCGCTGGTATTAACTACTTCCCTTTCGGCACCACGTCTTCAAAGTCCTCCGCCTTCACTTTGTCGAGCGGCATTCTTATGAGCTTGTCGCCAGTGAAATCGACGTTGTTGAACTCGACCCGGCGCACCCGGCGGTTGTTTTGGGTGTGGTAGTACATCACCTTGTTCTTGGTATCGAAAGCGGTCGTCCAGAGGGTAGCGCTGCGCATCCCCTGGGTCTTCTCGTTGCCACCACCTTCTGCTGCGCCGAGGGGGACGTTGAAGTTATCGAGGATGCGGAAGAGTTCGTACATGGTCTCGCCGCCAGTCGGGGTGGGACGGGCGGTCTTCGAGAAGGCGACAGCACGAACGAAGCGGGAGGGTGGCGTGAAGTCGCCGGGCAGGCCGATCATGCCGCTGCCACCACCCAAGGGCTTGAAGTCGAGGTCGTCGATCTTCTTATCGGGGAGAGCGACGGGCGAGAGGTTGATGTAGTTCCGCAGGTTCGTTTCGTGCCAATCGTAGTTGGGGGCGTTGGTGATGACGCCGAGCGGGGCGTCGAAGATCTTCGTTTCGCCTTTGTGGAACTCGATGACGATCGCCTTGCCGCTCGGTTCGGTGACGAGGAAATGGACGCCGGGAACGATGCCGATCGCTTGTTCCACCACCGGGGCGACGATGATGTGCTGCATCGCCTGTCTCACCTGATCGACCGTGGCACAGGTGGTAAGCAGATACTGGCCAAGATCGGTGGGGCCGAGGGTTTCGTTCGCCTTGGCCGGGTCGTACTTCGCATACTCAGCGAAGCCAGGATGATAGAAGGTGCCGACCGTGAGGCCGACTTCGTTCATGCCGTCGAGAATGATGTCCTTGTGGACGCCATCCATGCCGACGACACCATACTTGGTTTTCCAGGTGATGCCCGGCTTGCCATCGGGGGTGGCCCCGGTGTAGGCGTAGCCCCGTGGGATGAACACCAGGTGCGATCCGAGATCAAAGCTGCCCCATTCCATCGTTCGACCATACATGACTGCCCCATCCTTGGCCCGCAACGTGATACCCGTGCAGGCGGACAATTGCTGGCTGACGAGGAAGAGGCCGACGAAGGCCAAGGCGATAGCGAGGAAGGTACGACGGAGCCGTTTCATGGAAAACCCTTTCGAAGATGACATATACCTGTGTTGTATGGAGTCTGGTTTGTAGTCATCACGCTCCGTCGTGATGACTTGCTGAGGAAGTACATTCATCACCACTCGAAACCCGTGCCACACTCCGTCTGTACTCGGACGGGGTGTGCCTCAGTCGCTCGTCGTAACACCAAGAGAGATTCATGGAGACACGATACTCTCGCCGGCAACCACACCCCGACGTGAGTACACGCCGGAGTGTGGCACAGTCTCCACTTGACACTGCTTGAACTAGAACCGAGTATGGACGTGCAACTTCAATAATGAATTAGATCGCTTCGAGGACTTATCTTCCATGATTGGCGACTGGATGGGCAGTATCTATCACATGGGTGGTCAACGATGTGATTGGCACTTGTTTCTTGACCATGATGGCCGCTATGAACGCACCATTCGATTGGAAGGAGATGAACGTCGTGATACAGGCCGATGGGAGCACGACGAAACGAACCAAGTCCTTCGATTGCATTCTGATAGTTCTGTCGAAAATAGGCGTATCTCTGGCGAATGGAGGGTGCTATCTGTGACCACGTGCGAAGACTCGAATGTCCTCCTGGTGCTTCGGGCGGTGGTTCTGGCAAGTCGTAATTTGCCGATGATTCTCTATCGAGTTCATTGTCATGGACGCGGCTACGGCACGGATTGGGATAAAGGAAGTGCAGCACCAGGCGAAGGATTTGTGCCATCTGGTTCCCCTCTCCCTCCTGGGGAGAGGGGTTAGGGGTGAGGGGTTTCTCAATCGAGTTCACCCATGCTGTCTGGTTCCCTCTCCCCTGGAGGGAGAGGGTTAGGGTGAGGGGGTCGATGATCGAGTTCACTCCGGTTGGTATTTGTTTTGAGAACCATGACAGATCGAAGGTTTTCAACCGGGTGGGATCGATTAATAACCCCTCACCCCCGGCCCCTCTCCCCGGGAGGGAGAGGGGAGAAGACTAACCGCCCCACTGCCAGTTTCGTATCTCCGGCATATCGTCGCCGTACTTGCGAACGTAGTTGTGATGCTCGATCAGCTTGTCTCGAACGATCTGCTTCAGGAACGCTGCTTTGGAACCAAGCTGGGGCAGGCGGTCGATGACGTCGCCGACGAGATGAAAGCGATCCATGTCGTTGAGCACCACCATATCGAACGGCGTGGTGGTCGTGCCTTCTTCCTTGTAGCCCCGGACGTGGATGTTGTCGTGGTTCGTGCGGCGGTACGTCAGGCGGTGGATGAGGTACGGGTAGCCATGGAAGGCAAAGATGATCGGCTTGTCTTTGGTGAAGAGCAGATCGAAGTCCCAATCGCTGAGGCCATGCGGATGTTCGTTGTGGGGCTGGAGCTTCATCAGATCAACGACGTTGATCACCCGAATCTTCAGATCAGGCAAGTGCTGACGCAGAATCTCGACGGCGGCGAGCGTTTCGAGGGTCGGCACATCGCCGCAGCAGGCCATCACCACATCGGGCTCGCTGCCCTCGTCGTTGCTCGCCCAGTCCCAGATGCCGATGCCGGCGGTGCAGTGCTTCATCGCCTGGTCCATCGTCAGCCATTGCGGGGCGGGCTGTTTGCCGGCGACGATGACGTTCACGTAGTTGCGACTCCGTAAACAGTGGTCGGTGACCGATAGGAGCGTGTTCGCATCGGGGGGCAGATAGATGCGGACGACCTCGGCTTTCTTGTTGCTGACATGATCGATGAAGCCGGGGTCTTGATGGCTGAAGCCGTTATGATCTTGCCGCCAGACGTGGGAGGAGAGCAGGTAGTTCAGCGAAGCGATGGGTCGCCGCCAGGGGATGTGCCGGGTGACTTTGAGCCACTTGGCGTGCTGGTTGAACATCGAATCGACGATGTGGATGAAGGCTTCGTAGCACGAGAAGAAGCCATGCCTGCCGGTGAGGAGGTAGCCTTCGAGCCAGCCCTGACACTGGTGTTCGCTGAGCATCTCCATGACTCGTCCATCGGGGTTGAGATGATCATCGTAGGAGAGGGTCTCAGCGACCCAGGCCCGGCTCGTCACTTCGAGCACATCCTGCCAGCGGTTGGAGTTGAACTCATCGGGGCTGAAGAGACGGAAGTTCTTCTCGTCGAGGTTGACCTTCATCACATCACGCAGGAACTTGCCCATCACACTGGTCGCCTCAGCGGTGACCGCGCCGGGCTTCTTGACCTCAACGCTGTAGTTCTGATAGTCGGGCAGGCGCAGGTCTTTGAGCAAGAGGCCGCCGTTGGCATGGGGGCTCGCGCTCATGCGCTTTTCGCCGTGCGGGGCGAGGTCGGCCAGTTCGGGGATCAGCGCCCCGGAGGCGTCGAAGAGTTGTTCGGGGTGGTAGCTCTTCATCCACTTCTCAAGCAGCTGCACATGCCCGGGGTGCGACATGTTGCTGAGAGGCACCTGATGGGACCGCCAGTAACCTTCGGTCTTCTTGCCATCGATCTCTTTGGGACCGGTCCAGCCCTTGGGGGACCGCATGACAATCATCGGCCACATCGGTCGCTCGGTCTTCCCATTATTACGGGCATCGTGCTGGATGGTCTTGATCTCAGCCAGGCACTGATCCAGTGTTGCAGCCATCAGTTGATGCATGATAGCTGGGTCATCGCCTTCGACGAAGTGGGGGGTGTAGCCATAGCCTTTCATGAGCGAGGCAAGTTCTTCATGGCTGATGCGGGCGAGCACCGTGGGGTTGGCAATCTTGTAGCCATTGAGATGGAGGATGGGCAGCACCGCACCATCCCGGGCCGGGTTGAGGAACTTGTTGCTGTGCCAACTGGTGGCCAGGGGCCCGGTCTCGGCTTCGCCATCGCCGACAACACAGGCGACGAGGAGATCGGGATTATCGAACGCCGCTCCGTAGGCATGGGAAAGCGAGTAGCCCAGCTCGCCCCCTTCGTGGATGGAGCCTGGCGTTTCGGGGGCGACGTGGCTGGGGATGCCACCGGGGAAGGAGAACTGGGTGAAGAGCTTTTTGAGGCCTTCTTCGCTGCGGGTGATGTTCGGATAGACTTCGCTGTAGGTGCCTTCGAGGTAAGCGTTGGCGACGAGGCCCGGCCCGCCATGCCCGGGGCCGGTGACGTAGAGCATGTTCAGATCGTGGGCCTTGATCAACCGGTTGAGATGGACGTAGATGAAATTCAGCCCCGGCGTGGTGCCCCAGTGGCCGAGTAGGCGTGGCTTGATGTGCTTGAGTTGCAGCGGTTCTTTGAGCAGGGGATTATCGAAGAGATAAATTTGCCCGACGGAGAGGTAGTTGGCTGCCCGCCAGTAGGCGTCCATGCGGTGCAGCAGTTCGGGAGCAAGGGGTTGGATCGTTGTCATGGTGGTGTCATTTCTTGGAGTTTGAACCCGTGGCAGGGGTCAGTTGTACTCAACTGCCCCCTGCAATCCGGCGAAGGTGTTGCACGTCCGCAGGGGGCAACGGAGTACCGTTGACCCCTGCCACGTTGTTCTAGTTATTATGCACGTTCCTGGCCCAGCAAGCGACAGACGGTTCGAGCCATCATCAACTCTTCATCCGTCCGAATCACGCGCACCTTCACCCGGCTCGTATCGGCCGAGATCAGCGATCCGTTGTCAGCATTGCGAGCCTCATCGAGTTCGAGGCCAAGGAACCCCAGCCCCTGACAGATGCGGCTACGCACTTCGGGGACATTCCGCCGATGCCACCGGCGAAGACGAGGGTATCGAGACCGCCGAGAGCAGCGGTGAAGGAGCCGATCGCCTTCTTCGCCTGATAACAGAAGAGGTTCACCGCCTCAGCCTCGCGGGGATGATCAGCTTCCTTGGCCAGCAAATCACGCATGTCGGAGCTGAGGCCGGAGACTCCGAGCAGCCCGGAACGCTGGTTGATCAGATCATCGACCTGATCGATACTCAGCTTCTCGTTCCGCAGAAGATAGAGCATCGCTCCGGGGTCGAGGTCGCCGGTGCGGGTAGCCATCACCAGCCCGGCAGTGGGGGTGAATGACATGGTGGTGTCAATGCTTTTCCCCTCGAACACCGCAGCGAGGCTGGCCCCGGCACCGAGGTGGGCGAGGATAACTTTGCCCTGTGCTGCCTGTTGGCCGTCAAGGCGTTCCAGCTCTTCGAGGAGATAGGTGTAGGACAAGCCGTGGAAGCCGTAGCGACGCATGCCTCGTGCATCGTACCGGCGAGGTAAGGGCAACTGCTGGGCGACCCGGGGGAGGTTGTGGTGGAAGGCGGTATCGAAGCAGGCGATGTGAAGCAGGTGGGGGAACTGTGTGAAGAAGTTAAAGATCAGGTCGATCTCAGCGGGCAGATGGTTCGGGGCGAGCGGGCAGATCTTCCGCAGTTCCGTGATCATTTCCTCGGTGACCGGTTGGGCTTCCGAGTATCGGCTTCCACCATGCACCACTCGATGACCAAAGGCGGCGATGTCACTCAGTTGGGTATGCTTCTCGATTACCTTGATCAGAAAGGATGTCGCCGTTCCATGACCGGCTGCGTGGATGGCCTGTTGCGTGACCGACTGATCCTTCGCCAGCTTCATGGTGAACTGGGCATTGGCCTGACCGATACGGTCGATCTTCCCGGAGAGGATCAGTTGCGGCGACACCTCGGCTGCGTAGAGGGCGAACTTGATACTGGAGGAGCCGCTGTTGAGGGTGAGAATGGTGGGGGGCATGGGATGGTTCCAAAAGCTGTAGGGTGGGTCGAGCGCTAAACTTCCCTGTAACAGGCTCCTTGCTTGACTAAGCGAGCCCCACCGACACTGGCGAGGGTGTGGTGCGTCTCGCTGGGTTTCGCCATTGTTTAGCGATTGCACCTTTCGCGCTCGACAGCACCCTACTCCCCTCGTAATGCTGGAATCAAAGGTGTGTTCAGCGCCAGACGAATACCTGCCAAACTGGAGACAACGGCGACGAGGGAGACGAGGATCGCCACCAGGGCGAGCCAGAAGAGGAGCTGCATCGCCGTCGCTGTGGTCATCAGGGGGAGCACGACGACGAGGGCGGAGAGGCAGCCGATCAAGAGGCCCATCAGGACGAGCCAGCAGACTTCGCTCAAGATGGTCCAGGCAATCTGGAAGCGGGAGTAGCCGACGGCGAGGAGGAGGGCGAGTTCGCTCTTGCGATCCTGTACATTTCTGAGCAGAACGATGGCGAGGCCGGCGGTGCCTAGCAATAATCCCAAGCCGCCGAGGGCCTGGAAGGTACCGAGGTAGGTGTTCTCAACAGCATGGAACAGGGCGATCTTGCTGGCTGTGGTCTGCACTGTCATACCGTGGCTTTCGCCGAAGATGATCTCCAGGGCGTTGCGGACCTCGTTCATCTTCTCCGGCGTGGTCTCGATCAGAAAGTAACGGTAGCCCGCTTCGCTGGGGAAGAGCTTGCGGAAACTCGCTTCGCTGGTGACGAGTTCGCTCTGGAAGATGGAGCCGTTGATCTGGCCGGCGAAGAAGGCTTCGTGAGGTTGATCAACCTCATCGTTAATAGGAAACCGGCTCTTGAGTTCCTTCTGCATCACCCATTGGGCAGTGTGATCGTCGATGAAGAGGTTGAGGTCGTTTGACAGGGCCAAATACCTCCACGGGTTCTTGCGGTTGATAGCATCCTGATCAACCACCCCCAGCGTGACATTGAACCCGCCACGATCACAGAACGGATTGGTCGCCCCCAGCACTCGTGGTTTCGTCGGCTGATAGAGATTAAGACAACTCACATCGTCGCCACTGCGAAGGCGGAAGCCATACCATTGAAGCCCCTCAAGGGTCTTAACTTCTTTGGTGACCTGCTCGTAGCGATCACCGAGCATTGCCTTCCAGTCGATCAAATGCGAGGGCACGCTACGGAGGGGGACATCGGTCTCGGCGACGAGGGTAAAGCCGCCGGTGCCGGAGTTCTTGTCGGTGACGTTGCCGGTGCCTTGGCGGAAAGCTCCGACAGCGACGACGAGGAAACAGCCTGCGGCAAGCAGCGAAACGGTCATCAAACTGCGGCCCGGCGAACGGCTGGCGTTGAGTTGGCCGAGGCTCCACAGGGTTGAGTTGGTTCCGAGAGCCTGCCCGGTATGGCGACGCAGGTACCGCCTGAGCAGCATGATGCCGGTGAAGAGGATGAGGAACCCGGCACCGAAGAAGCAGCCGGGCTGTTGAGCGACTGGGAGCGTGGCCCCGAAGCCGATCAGGCCGAGGGCGAGGATGCCGGTGATGAGGGGCAGCCAGCGCACCCACACCCGACTCGGTTTGTTATCGAATGTCGTCATCTCAGTTCGCCCAGCCAGCAGCATCGGGGTGGGTATCTTCACCAGTGAACGGAGTGACAAGAACATCGAAAGCAAGGCGATGAGTAAGCTGACTACTGCACCAATGATCAACGTCGTGGGAGTGAAGTGGAGGTTGAGCGAATCGCTGGCGAGGAGCCCACCCCAGCCAGAGCGAATGCCGGCAATCATCAGCTTGGCATAGCCGATGGCGAGGGGGATGCCGACGAGGGTGCCGACGAGGGCGAGGAGGAAGCCTTCGCTCATCAGCGTTCGCCGGGCGAGTTTGACTGGCCAACCGGTAGCGAGGAGCGTACCGATTTCGTTGGCTCGTCGTTCCATGCGGAGGCGGAAGAGGAGAGCGACGAGGAGAGCAGCGGAGACGATGAGGAACAAACTAAAGCCTGCGAACAGGCCGCCGAACATGTTGGTGGTGGCACCCTGCGAGGAGGAGAGGAGGCCTTGCTCTTTGACGTTGAGCCAGACCATGCCGAGCATCTCGGGGCGGATCGTTTTGATCAGCATCTGTTCAACTTCAGCCTTCGGGGCCTTGATGCGGATCGACGTAGCATTGCCGAACCTGCTGCCGAAGAGCTTCCGGGCGAGGGTGGGGCTGATGAAGAGCTTCGGTGTGGCTTCGTACTTCGTGAAGTACTCTTCGTCCTTGCGGCGTACCCAGTTGGCGTGCCATTGCTCTTTGGGGAAGGGCGGGTTCCAGTCGCGCAGCGCCTTCTTCTCACCCCGGGGGCCTTTCATGCCGGGGAACTCGGGGGCCCAGGTCTTGTCGGCTGCCGCTCCGGTGATTGGCACTATTGCCTTAACCTCCAAGTCTACCTGTTGCTCAACCAGTTTGTGGCCGTCGGTCTCGACGAAGTACTCAATGCGGATTTTTTTGACATCAGGGCCCAGATCCTGGGCGACGAACTCGTTGATGATGACTTGACTGCTGAGGATCAGGCCGTTTTTGAAAATACCATCACTGGAGGAGACACCCACGATGGTCGAATAGGGGACGAACTCTTTGGAGACTTTATTGCCATCGAGCCGAAAGATGCGGTTGGCCAGATAGGTAAGTGTCGGCGTGGCCGGCCAACCATTCTTCTCGGCTGCCTGATCTACAGCGGTGACAACAGCCGGTTCGATCAACATCCGTCGGCTGGTGAGTACCTGCACAGACGGGTCGCTGCTGGTCTTCAGCGTGAAGCCCATGTCGGCGAGGGTGATGGCTTCGTCGAACGATTTGTTGGGATCAACCCAGGCTTTATTCTTGCCTAGTTCAGGGTCGGTGGCCAACTCCTTCAATCGGTCAGGTGCCGTCGCCAGCAACACATTCGCCGAACTTTCGGGCAACTGTTGATCAGCAGCCAATCGTCGTTGCAGGGTATCGAGGTTCACATAGAGAATGAGCGGGTCGCCCTGGGTGGGTTGCAGCGAGAAACGACCGGAGCCGGTGTTGGGGAGGATGCGGGCGAGCGGGGCCTTTTCGATGGTCAGCACCGCCTCGTCACTGCGCTGGCCGAGCACCGATTCACTCGGAACACTGCCTGGCTTCTCCATCCGCACTTCGAGGCCATCGGTCTTGTTGTCGGCGGTCATCTGCAGGGCATCGGCCAGGGCCTGGTTGATGAGCATCCCATCGAACTTGTCGCGCTTCTCGCCGAAGAGGGGCCAGAAACGGGGATCGACGCCAACGATCTGCACCCGGCCAGCCCGTGCCAGCAACTTGTCATCGTTGAGGGGTCGACGCAGAACGGTGCCACGCAGCAGGACGATGGGGACGGGATGGTTGTTGAGTCGATCAGCGAGGTTAGCGGGGAAGAAGCGTTCGCTGACGAGGGCTGATTCGATGTTGCCGAGGCGATCCAACGTCAACTGGGCGAGGCTGCCTTTGAGCGAATCGCCGAGCAGCAGCGCTCCGGTGAGTACCGCTGTGCCGATAGCGACGCCGACGACGATGAGTAGGTTCGCCGTCAGGAAGTGGGCCAGGTTGCGGAGGATGAGGGTGAGGCGGGTCATGGGGTGGTGGTCTTCATGGGTGGTTTCATTCGTAGGTCGTGGCAGGGGTCAGATGTACTCATCTGCCCCCTGCAAGCTGGCGAAGATCATGCACGATCCGCAGGGGGCAACGGAGTACCGTTGACCCCTGCCACGGCTCCCGGGGAAAGGGGAGAACCAGACGGTCATGCCATCGTCTTCAGTTTCCCGTCGAGGAGTTCCATTCTTTTGGGGAACCTCGTTGCCAGGTCGTTGCTGTGGGTGACACAGACCAGCACCGCTCCTTCTTCTTTGCACAAGTTCAGTAGGAGGTCGCCGACACTTTCGGCGGCGTGGCGATCTAAACTGCCTGTGGGTTCATCGGCTAGCACTACGGCGGGTTGATGGATGAGGGCGCGGCAGACAGCGGTGCGTTGTCGTTCGCCGCCGGAGAGTTCAGCGGGGCGGTGATCGAGGCGGTCGCCGAGGCCGACTTTCTGTAGTAGCATCTTCGCTCGTTCGGGCAGGCCTGCTCGTTCTGAAGCGGGCCGGGCGAGGGAGGGGATCAGCACGTTCTCCAGCGCGGAGCACTGGGGCAGCAGGTGATGATCCTGAAAGATGAAGCCAACGGTATTGTTGCGGAAGCGGGCGAGTTCAGGTTCGGGCATGGCGCTGGGGTCTTTGCCGAGGACAGTAATCGTACCCCTGCTGGGTTTCGTCAGGGTGCCAAACAAATGCAACAGCGTGCTCTTGCCCGAACCGCTGGGGCCGAGGATGGCGACTGCTTCGCCCTTATCCATCGAAAGGGTGATGCCCTGGAGGACAGCGAGGGGGCCGCTGCGGGTGGGGTATTCCTGGTAGATGTCGCGGGCTTCGAGGATGGGCATGGGGGTCTCAGAGTTGCCATCACGCTTTATGGTAGTCATCACGCTCCGCGTGATGGAGCGGAGACTTGTTGTGGTGTCAGGGTTTGTTGAATCTGGCGTTGAGTCTCCGGATCATCACGCGGAGCGTGATGTCTACCATCATGCGTGATGTCGCCATCATGTCATCGCCGCTTCGAGCTTCGCTCGAAAGCTGGCGGGGATGGGGATGCCGGTGATTTTGCGATCGACCGCTTTGCCGACGCAGCAGGTGCTGAGCGTCGCTTTCGCTACGGGTCGGCCGTCCTTGCTGAAGGCGAATTCGTAGCTGATCGACTTGGTGCCGATGCGGGCGATGGAGAGTTCGATGTCCATCACGTCCTGGAAGGTGACGGGGGAGAGATAGTCGCAGCCGGCACTGACGCGCGGGAAGCCGATGTATTGGCCTTCCCACATCAGCGAGACAGAGAGGCCGAGGGAGCGGAGGAACTCCTGCTCGACGTGCTCCATCCAGATAAAGAAGTTGGCGAAATGGACGATGCCGGCCATATCGGTATCGGAAAACTCGACGCGCCGCTGGGTGCGATAGACCACAGGCATGTGACACCTCTTTCTTCAGTTCATGATACGGGAGCGGGGGGAGGACTACTACTCGTTCCCAGGCTCTGCCTGGGAACACGCTGAATGCGAGGCTCCGCCTCGATGCGAGGGCATGCAACAGAATCCACTACTTGAAGACGTGAGGCGGAGCCTCAGTTGCAGTGCGTTCCCAGGCGGAGCCTGGGAACGAGGAACATGGTTTAATTCGATTGAGAAACCCCTCACCCCCGGCCCCTCTCCCCGGGAGGGAGAGGGGAGAAGAGAATGTCGAAATAACTACATTATCGATGGACGCGCACAGACCTTCGGCGGGCACTCTATGTTGAACGATCTGCATCACGAGGGAGAAGCGGGAATGCCTTATTCGCCCTCTGGCGAACGTGAACCGGTGCCATTGCAAGAAGACAGCCCGTTCCTGGTGAGCGATGCTGCGCTTCTGCAACATTTCCTCGACCTCCATGATGAGAGCGCCTTTGCCACTTTAGTAGAGCGGCATGGGCCGATGGTGCTGGCGACGTGTCGGCGGCAACTGGGGAACTCCTCCGATGCCGACGATGCGTTTCAGGCGACCTTCCTCGTCCTGGCCCGGAAGGCGGGGTCGATCACGAAGCGAAATCACGTCGGCCCCTGGCTGTACCGGGTCGCTTGCCTGACGTCGGGTAAGTTACGCCTGGCTGCCCAGCGGCAACGGTTGCGGGATCAACAGGTGAGACTCATGCCTGAACCTTCTGCTGCCGGCGTGGCTTCGGTCGAAGTTCGTGATGAACTGGCTCTCCTGGATCAAGCGATGGCGGAGTTGCCGGAGAAGCTCCGGGTACCTTTGGTTCTGTGCGAGCTGCAGGGGGTGAGTCGTCGAGAGGCGGCAAGCCATCTGCAGATTTCCGAGGGAACGCTGTCGAGCCCGGCTGGCTCGGGGGCGTGCCCTGCTCCGGCGGAAGCTGGCTGCTTACTTTGGCGTGTTCACGATAGCCATGCTGATCGCTCTGTTACTTCGTGCCCGGGCCCCGGTGGTCGTTCCGCCGAACCTGGCTCAGGGCACGCTCAAGGCGGCCAGCGATGCCGCAGCCATCGCCGCGCTGAACGGTGCTGCCAACACGGCTCCTCAGGCGCTGGCGGAAGGAGTGATCAAGACCATGTTGTTATCAAAACTGAAACTGCTGACGGTGGCTACGCTGTCGATCTGTGTGCTGGGCGGGCTGGGTGTGCTCATCTATGCCAACAACCCGGCTGGTGCGAACCAAGCCAAGGCTGATCCCGTTGCCGTCGAAGGCGTCTGGGTGATGATCCCTGATGGCGTTGAGCAGCCTCCGGGCCAGCCTGTTCGAGTCCAAGGTGTCTGGGTGGGAGCCAGGCGAGGATGACGCCAAGTTTCAGGGGCAAATCGTTCCCGATGCCAAGGCTGCGAAGAAAGGGGATAACGAGGAGATTGAGTTGCTCGTCCCCGTCGGCCCGGGCGGGAAGCCTGACAAGCGTTAAGGTGGTTTCACGTCCCCGGTCATGAAGGACCGGGGACGTTTTATTAACTCGTGCCCGGTCTCCGACCGGGGACGAGGAACCCCTTTGGGGTTCTGGTGACAGGGCTTTGTCACCGTGGCTTCGCCTTATGTTGTTGGTGATACACCGTGCAATCTGCGCGTGATCGCCCCCGGTTTCAAGTGCCAGGCACTAAATGAGCTTGGTGAGAAGCGCCAGTCGATACTGTGTGAATAGATGCTTGTCACAATCCGCCCAGTCAGCGGTACAGGGTTTAGAACGCTTCTTTCACCCGTAACGAGCCTATTACCATGCCCACGCCTGCATCACTGGTTTTCCTTGCGATGTTGTTGACCAATACCACCGTCCTGGCTGATGACCAAGCCTGGCACCTGGCTCCTTCGATCACCTCCAACTTCATGAGTCAGGCCCAGTCGAAGTACCTGGTGCTGCCCTATGGCGATGTGAACCTCAGCTACGGCGATGTCGGCCCAGTGACATTGGTGACCGGCGTCATCGGCCATCCGACTCAGCCCTTCCCCCGGCAGGACCTGGCCAGGCTGGCGACCGAGTTTTTCCAGAACTCTACCGGTCGTCAGATGTCGACACTGAAGTCTCCCTCCAGCGTGGCTGCCATCAACTCCCGCTGTCCCTCCGGTATCGAACTGCGGATAACTGATGCGTTCGGCGTGGAGTACTTCTGGGTCACCATCGTCGAGGGTAAGCTCTACTTCGTCCATGTGAAAGCGAGCAGTCACCAGGCGCTCAAGAGCGGGATCGTGAAAGCGTTCCTGGCGAGCGTGCAGATTGAAAACGTCACGTCAGGCAGATAAACGCTACTTCCCTCGTTCCCAAGCTCCACCCGGGAACGCACTGCAAGTGAGGCTCCGCCTCACCTCTTCCGGCGATGGAACTTCGTTCATGCTCTTGCAGCGAGGCGGAGCCTCGATTACAGTGCGTTCCCGGGCAGAGCCTGGGAACGAGAACAACTACCCCCTCGAAAAAGGTCTCCACATGCTCGCCATCTGGTGGGATGACCCAACCCTCTACCTCTGGCTGGTCGGCTGCGTCGCCTTCTACTTCTTCGTCACGCCGCTGCTCATCCTCAGTAATCAGAAAATGTCGGCCAGCCCGGTTTGCGAAGAGCTGCAGATGCATTCGCTCGATCCGCAGATCGCCCAGTTCCTGATGCAGAAGACCAACGCCCTGTACGAACTCGGCTTCGATGAACCGACGCTGATCCATCTGCCGGGAGCCGTCTCCGGAGTGAAGGCGTACCTCATCATGCTCGTGAACCGCCCAGCCGGGGATAAGGTGATGGTCACCGCGCTGGTAGCCGCCGATGTCCTCACCATCCAAACCTGGTACGTCGAGTACAGCACCCGTTACGCCACCGATCAGTGCGTTGATACGCTCAACAGTTCCGAACTCTCCGCCTTCCAGCAGGGCCCCGAGAACATTCGCAGCCAGGTGCCTTCAGTCACCGATGTCCATGAACTCTATCGTCTGCACCAATACATGATGAACAAGAGCAACCTCACGGCAAGGAAGGTGCTCTACGAACCGGGGCAGGCGGTCGCTTACCTGAAAGAGTACGCCCTGAAGAAAAGCTACGATAAGCAGGTCGAAAAAGGCTGGCTCCGCTACGACGCCGCTGGGGACTGTTATCGCCCCACGGTGAAAGGGGCCTACCTGATGACATGGGGCTTGTTGCAGCCGATGAAGTGGTTCCGCGTGCAGGCGATGCAGAGTCGGGAACGGGAGATATTGAAAGAGTTCCGCGCCGCCACTTAACTCTTAACTCGTTCCCAAGCTCCGCTTGGGAACGCACTGCAAGTGAGGCTCTGCCTCACGTCTTCAAGCGGTGGTGTTCTGGTTCATGCCCGCGCAGCGAGGCGGAGCCTCGCATCCAGTGCCTTACCAGGCAGAGCCTGGGAACGAGAACCCCCTACTCCAACGGCAACCAATCCTGCGTATCCATCCGCGCATGCGGCGACGAAATCAAAGACGACTTGTTCTGTTCGTATTCATCCTTGCAGTGCTGGAAGACTTGTTCGACTAATCTGGCAACTCGACCGCTTCGCCGCCATTTCTTGAAGCCAGTCGAAGAAGTGTTTTCTGGTCAGTGCTGTACTTCACGAATCGAACAGATGCATCAGCAAATGCAAAGTTGGCACCAAGCGGGTGAAGGCTCCAAAAATGAAATCGATCGCATGGGTTATAAATACTTCCTGTTGAGAATCTAAACGGTCCTTTGCAAGGATCACTGATGGTATAAGGATATTGCACCATCCTAAGTTCCGTGTCAGGACCGCACAACAAGGGAGAACTGCCATGAATATAATTTGAATACCACTGCCCTGCGTTAAGCTCAAAGGGAGGAGGGCGTTCTCCAAATAGAAGTGTAAATGACAAGCCGTCAGTAACAGTGGAAAATGGGATACCATCACCGTCAGGTAAAGTTGCATACATTCCATTGGAAGCATCACTGCCCTGAACACCGAGGTAAGATGAAAAGGCAGTAAGAATGCCTTCAAATATATGTGCAGAGGATATCCGTCCATCCGAAGGACAGCCTAAAATTTTAACTGGTGTACCGTAGCCAGTATGGGGCGGCAAGTAACTGAGTCGTTGGATCAAGCATGCTTGGGTAGCTTTTGTCCAAAGGGCGTCTTGCTCAAAGTAAGGAAGTAAATGCGCTCTCCAGCTCAACGAAGAATAAAGGTCATTCGCCTGGCCTGTACGTTTGTTTCCAATGCCTCGTGCGGGTGGCATCTTATAATAATCATGGTGATATTGATGTATTGCATGAGTAATCTGTCGCATATTGTTGGCGCATTCCACTTTATCGCTAATGCCTCGAACACGTTGAATAGCCGGAAAAGCCAAAGCAAGCAATAGGCCAATAATGCCAATCACTAAAAGCAACTCAACCAAGGTAAACCCGTAACGAGGCAGAGGATAGTAATACCGGCATTGATCCACATGACGATTATTAGTCATCATAGCTAACCTCGCTTAAGCAGGAAGGTAACAGGCAGATCGAACCATCTGCCACCAGTGGATACTCTTAAGACTGTAGCGTGTCGTTTATCCTTAGTCAGGGCTGAAACCCTGGACAACACAGGAAAAAAATGCATGCGATACTGCCCCTTCTCGACAGCAATTCTACACGCAATCAGTCCATCAGGATCAGTAAATTGAACATCGTCAATATGAGGCTGGTTTTCTCGTGAAGAGTCCTTAAATTCGCAGGTATAGGTTTTCTGATCATCTCTATAGGCTACGACAAATATGTCTTTGGTTAGACAAATCAACGGGGCAACCTTTCCAGAAAGTGGCACCTTGGTCGGGCTGGAGTTATCCGAAAAATATAGGACAATGTCATTTTCAATGCTGCAGGCTTCCGCAAAAGCACACTCAATTGAAATCGTAGTTTCCATGGCACCCGAGTCTGGATTGCGCTTACTAGAAGACTTTGAAAGTCGAATACCACCATTTTCCTTTGACAGACTACAAGCGGTTATTGATCTTTCGATTGCGAAGAAATCCTCTACAAGTAGATCGACCGTCTTGTTTTCGCCTATCGATAAGTTGCCTAAATTTACAGGGTCGGGAGTAAGTCGAATACCTCCGTTCACTTTCTCAACTACCAAAGCAAGTTTATGCTGATGCTGGCGGCCACCAGCAGTATAGTCGATCATAACATGGTGATCTGCGGTTGTTCCTGGAACACCATTTATCCTGTGATTAATGTAAATGGTGTTTTTTGAGTGCTTATCGATCATGATTCGATCGACTTTGATGAATGAGCTGTTTGCTTTGATTTCAAAGTAGTTGCAAACGCAACTGCTCAGCAATTTCTCGATATAGAAATCCTCAGAACTATTATTAATGACCTCGACTGGCACGCGAAGACGCTTTCCGATTTCAGCCGATTCAATCGTAATGACATCAGGCAGCGAAATATCTGGTAAGAGATAGACATTGATACATACAATGATGATCACTGTCGCAAGTAAGACAACAAATAGTACTTTCATAATATTAAATGACATGGCGTACTCTCCTGTAAATCAACAATGATAAGTAGGTAATAAGGCAGAGGCCTATGCACAATGACACAAGCATGATAACGACTGTCACTGAACTGCTAAAGAACTGACGTACTTCTTTGGCATCATCTGTTGCGTTGCCTCGATGAGCACTTCCCACAGTAATTACAGAACCACTTGATGTTCTACACGGTCGTAAATACTTTCCATATGTGTCAACATAATAGCATTGAGCTTTAACAAGGTCTGATAACCTAGTGTTATTTTGAAATGTTGGCTTAAGTAGTTCAGCATTCTTTGGTTTATTGATATATGAAATTGATAGTTTGACATTAGTAGATTTTGATTTTACATCTTTTACATAATCGGCTACGGTTATGGAAATTGGTACGAAAATATCTTTTTCAATTTCCAAGGCATCGACAACTTTTCTTTCTGTGCGGCGTGTACCAGAAAGATTGCTAATTGAACATGCTGTGATCATGTAGTTCTTGATAGGATCGATAGTGAATGAAAGCTTCGATTTACTGGTAGTAGCTGTCAACGTGTACACGCCTTGATTATAAGTTGCTTGAAGCTGGTGATTGCCAATAAAATCCTTGAGATCTTGGCAGCCTCCCTTGTCGTTATAAAAGCTATGCATTAGAGCAACTCTTACGTTTAGCGGAGTTGCAAGTTCATAGACATCCTTCCGTGTATCGGCTGAGCCTTGATAATCTCCATCTGTAATGTAGTCATTAGCCCTATAGTACATGCTGCTACTTAGCCATACTCTATAAGTACTTCCATTGGCAGATATGACTTTGCAATACTTTTCAGATGTATAGTCATAGTAATCGACAGTAGTTGCCTGGGTTGCGGCACTTGTACTATCTGCTGAAGCAGCATGGCATTTTATCGAAAATACACTATCAACATATTGCTTGTTTAACTTAATGAGATCGCTTGCACTTAGATCGTCGCCTATACTAGATGCATTGTTACAAAGTAAAAGTAGATTTACTATAATGGACATCAGGAATTTCTCCTTAGTAAAAACTGCTAAGGTGAGTGCTAGAATTACTCACCCTAGCTTCGCTAAGACATTATTGATCCTAGGGATAAGGGGCGTCGCTGCATGAGTCTTTCTTCTGTGAGCAGTCATACGAATTTCCGTTATAAACATACCTACCAAAACACCATTTTGATGGCCCAGTACTAGGGTTGCATTGCCTATTGCTTGCAGGGCCCTCACATTCATACCAGTAGCCCTCAAAAAAATGGCATTCCACTTCTAGCTCTTCGTCGTCAAATCCGGTAATCGTGATCAAAAAACTTCCTGGAGTACAGTTTACTTGATGTGAGCATTGCTGATAGGCAATCCACGCGGAATAAAGTGGCTTTCAATAAGCCAGCAATAACCCTAGGATAAGGCACGAGGTTAAAACAAGCACTGCCCGATTCTTCTTTAAACTCAGCATGGTCTGCCTCCTTATTTCTTGTTAGCGCCGAGGTTGTCAGAGTTCTCCAAAGCCTTTTTGCCTTGCTGATTGAGCTTCAGAATAAGCCTGATCAACGGTAGCTACTGTCAAGGTGACAAGCTGCGAAACTCAATCTAGCTTCCCCCCCCCCTCAATTGTCAAATATATTTATCTGTTTTTATCTCATTTTACTCTCACGCACGAATTCCAGTCTCTCGACGTGTGTTTAACCCTACTCCAACGGCAACCAATCCTGCGTATCCATCCGCGCATGCGGCGACGAAATCAACGACGACTTGTTCTGTTCGTATTCATCCTTGCAGTGCTGGAACACCTGTTGCAAATCAGCCAGCGTCAGGCTCCCTTGTTCCCGGCAGATGAAGATGTCGGTCACCACGCTGATCGGCAGGACTTTCAGGTTGTTGACTTCGGTCACCGCCAGGTTTGTGAACTCCTTGCCTGCTTCGGTCGAGGGAACGAGCAGGAAGTCGCTCTCCTCTTCGACAGCCGCCTTGGAAGCGATGCTCGGCGTGGCCATGTGATGAAACACCTTGGTCTGAGCCCCCAGATCGACGCCCAGCGTCTTGGCCGTCGAGAGCTCAGCCTGGCAGACGTCAGTCACTTCCAGATGCTTATCGAGATAGGCAGCGGTGCCCTGGAGCAACGGGCCGTTGAGCGCCCGGGCCAGATCGCTGTTGTTCATGCAGAGGTTGAATAAGCCGCCCATCGGCTTCATCACTTTTTCCTGTAGATACAGATCCAGCTCGCTCCAGGCCGTATCGGGCACCGTCGCCAGGAACTTGGTCGCTGCCTGCTCCAGATCGGTCTGGCCTTCGGGCAGCACGATGCGGGAGGCGAGCACCATGGCGGCATCACGCAACACCTGGCTGCTCGACATCTGCGAGGAGGAATAGTTCGTCGGAGCGCCGCCCAGCGATTCCATGTTCGCGCTGGTCAGGTCCTGCTCGGAGGAGGCGGTCATCAGCGAATGTTCCAGATGCTTCAAGCGCTGGCCGCAGAACTTCAGGTCGCGCTGCAGTTCACCGATGCGCCCCGTCAGCGTGCGGTAGACCGTTTCAATTGATCGATAGGTATACTCGGCCAATCGATCACGGCAGAACTGGGTGACAGCATCGAGGAACTGACTGGTCAGCTTCTGCATCCGCTTGGCGGGAAAGAAGCTGAAGCCCTTGGCGCCGGCCAGGGTCGCTTCCAGAGCGGCGCTCACCCGCTTGTGGCTGGCTTGCGCGGTGGCCCGCTGACGTTCCACCTTCTGCTGTTGCAGCTCTACTACTTTCTGAAGCTTCTCGGTGAGCTGCTCGTAGGCGGCATAGGCGATGGCCATGCGGTCGCCGGGCGTATTGAAGAGCCGCCGGGCAGGGCGGTTCAGGATGGTCATGTATTCATTGGCTACCTTGTCAGCGCTGTCCAGATACATGCGGTCGAGCTTGCTCCGCTGCCAATCAGTGTTCTGCGCGGTCGAGGCTGCCCCGGCCCATTCCTTCATGCGCAGCAGGGCATCGCGGCACCAGTTGCCCGGCTCCGCTCGCGCGAACGAGGTGTCTACCTGGTTGGCCAATTGAGCGATGAAGGCTTCAATCATCTGCGACGGCGTTCCCTCGCCGCCCGCCTCCATGGCCACCTGCTCAATCCGCAGGGCGATGGCGTCGGGCTGCCAGTTCGGCTCTTCCAGGAGCGCGACACATTCCTTCTCCACTTCGGTACGGCGGTGCGTCGGTTCATCGTGCAGCCAAAGGCGAATCAAGCGTTGGGCCGCCTGGCGGGAAGCGATGCGGAGCATCAGCCCGCGCGGATACCAGACGTTGTAGGTGCCGAAGCTGCGGTAGACCGAACCGATCTTGCCGTACTGCTGCTGCCGAGATGGGGTAAGCAACCGGCCCAGCGGCGTGGCCAGATCATTGAACACGTAGGTGGCCATCCGGCTGGCGACTTCCCGCATCGTGCCGTGGCTGCGACGACCGACACGGGAGAGGTACACGCTCTGGAACGGCGAACCGGCATCTTCCAATGGCTGCATGCCGGGCCGATACTTCGCCACGAACTGGGCATCAGGATGGCTGTAGTGATTCACTTCGGTGAGCGTGGCGTAGATGTTGGCTTTCTCGTGGGATGGCGTGGTCAGATCGCCTGGTGCTCCGCAGAAGAGGTAGCCTAGAATCTCCTGCTCGGTGATGCCCTGTTCCTGAAGCAGCCGGCGGGCGGTATAGGCCATGTCGATGAGCATGCCGCCTCCGGTCCCGCCGCCCGCCGCGGCGAAGATCAGCACCTGGGGCGTTTCGATGCCCGGCTCCAGACCCGTTTGCGTGGCCGATTGTTCCAGCCCGTCAATATCGAGCAGCCCCTGAATGTCCCGCTTCAGCTTGGCTGCGATGCGGAGGTGATTCTCGGTGAGGGCCAGCCGGCCCAGGCTGCGGACGCCGCTGACCGCCAGCGACCGGGGGATGCTGTAGAGCCGTTCAGTCGGCAGCCATTCCGAAATCAGCTCCAGCGACTGGCGATGCTTGCGATACCCCGCCACGCCCATCAGCGGAGCGTGATAGATTTCCTGAGGCTGAAACGCCTGTTCGGGCGGGCCGTTGAGCGCTTCATTGACCGACTTGGCGTCTGAATCGATGTAGATGTACTTCCAGCAGGGCACCCGGTCGAGCCCGCCGAAGCGATCAATGATGCGGTAGCGAATGGCCTGTAGCACTTCGCGGCCAAACTCTCCCAGGCCGATCAGGTAGGTGGGTCGCAGCGGACCGGGCCGCGAGGGGCGAGCGCCGGGCGTCGAACGGACCGCCTTCACCAGCCGCGAATTGCCCGAAGGCTCCTCGTCGCCCGGTTCGATGAACAGGTCTTCCATCGTGGCCCAGGTGCGCGCTCCGGGAGTAGCCCGCACCAGCGCGCCGATGAAATCGAGGCACGTCGGGAACCGCTGTTCCGGATCTTTCGAGAGGGCACGGGCGATCACAGCGCGGTCGCTGCTTGGCAACGCCTTCAATTCAGGCTCCTGCATGCAGTGTTGCTGCATCAGTTGCCGGGCGCTCTTCCCGGTGAACGGCAGGCTCCCCGTCAGCAGTTCCTGAAACACGATCGCCAGCGAATACTGGTCGCTGTTGATGCTGAGATTGCCCTGAAAGGTTTCGGGCGAAGCGTAGGCCGGGGTGATGCCGCCCAGCAGACCACTGTTGGTGGTGTTGCCTCGTCCTTCGAGCGCCTTCACCAGGCCGAAGTCCGCTACCTTCACCCGGTTGCTCACGAGGAACAAGTTGCTCGGCTTGATGTCGAGGTGTTGCAGGTGATATTTACTGTGAATGAGGTCGAGCGCTTCAGCGGCGTCACGCAGGTAGGAGAGCAGTTCCTGCCGGGGGATGCCTACCTTGCCGGTCGCGCGGTACTCGTTGAGCAGGTTGCGCAGGTCCTTGTCGGCCAGCTCCATGACGATGACCAGCTCGCCATCGATCTGCTCGACCCGTTCGACGTTGACGAGAAACGGGTGCCGAATGTTCTTGACTTGCTCGAGGGCGGCCAGTTCCTGCTCGGCGCGGATCGCTTCGTTCTCGGTGCCCTGGAGATTGCCGAAGACGAACTTGATGGCTTTGTAGATGCCGCCGGGGACATCGCACTTCCACACTTCACCAAAGCCGCCACTGCCCAGCGGCTCGATGAGTCGATAACCGGGGATAGGCTCGGCATGGGGTTCTTTGACGAGCGACATACCAATACCATGGGCGAAGCAGACCGGAACCGTGGGCGATGCGAGTTATGTCTTTTTGCGCACTGTGCTTTAGAGTAGTTTATGTTCAGGGCCTTGTCCAATGCCAACGTGTGTGAGAATGAAGAAGGGGTTCGGATTGTAGGGGTGCGCAAGCACCCCTCGTTCCCAGGCTCCGCCTGGGAACGCACTGCAATCGAGGCTCCGCCTCGCTACGAGAGCATGAAACAGTAGCCAATGCTTGAAGACGTGAGGCAGAGCCTCACTCGCAGTGCGTTCCCAAGCGGAGCTTGGGAACGAGAAAGGATTGTAGGGGCTTGATGCGAGCGGGGGGCGTCAGCCCCCTGAGTAAGACAGGCATACTTCTCAGAGCGCCTCTCCTCCTCAGGGGGCTGACGCCCCCCGCTCGCATCGCCCGTGTCGTAGGATAAGCTCTGCATGCACTAACTCAATCCGGAAACGTCATGTACTTCTTCATCGTCGCCGCCCTGATGGTTGCCCTGCCGTTCGCCAGCATCCTCCTCGACATGGTGTTGCCTAGTCAACCCGCGCCCTTCATGATGCTCCTGGGCAAGTGGTATGTCACCTGGGCTGTCGGCGTCCGGCTTGGTCTGGCCGACATCAGGCAGATCCTTCAGCCCCGCTATACAGCTGAAACTCTGCTCGGCATCAAAGACCCCGCAGCCCATCTTGTCGTCCGTGAACTCGGCTTCGCCAACTTCTCGTTCGGCGTACTGGGTATGGTCAGCCTCTTCGTTCCCGCCTGGACCATCCCCGCCGCTATCGTCGGTAGTCTCTTCTATGGCCTCGCCGGCATCAACCACACGCTTCAGCCTCATCGCAACAAGCTGGAGAACGTCGCCATGCTCAGCGACCTCTTCGCCGCCCTCGTACTCGCCATCTACTGGATCTGGGCAATTGGTCGATGAAGATGAACGGACGATATCTGGTTCCCCTCTCCCTCCCGGGGAGTGGGGAACCAGACCTCAGGTTGGTAGTCCTCACGCTCCGTCGTGAGGACAGCGGCGACAAAACACCATCACCAGGAAGAAAATATTGCAGGTGCCAGGAACAGGCACCCGTATCACACGAAGACCGTGCCACACTCCGATCTGTACTCACATCGGGGTGTGGTTGCGATAAACTATGTCGTGTCTCCATGAATCCCTCAATGTGTTACGACGAGCAATGGAGGCACCCCCGACGGAGTACCGTCGGAGTGTGGCACGGATTTCGAGTGGCGATACGTTCACGTCCCCGAACGTCATCACGACGGAGCGTGATGACTACTAACCGGAGCAATACAATGACCAGGCTCCGATGAACCTCTCGAAGCACAAAGTACATGTGGCAGGGGTCAACGGTACTCCGTTGCCCCCTGCGAACGGACGAAAACGATTGCACCTCGCGCAGGGGGCAGTTGAGTACAACTGACCCCTGCCACGCAACACCCATCCCCCGGAGTCCCCCATGCGAATCCTCGTCACCGGCGGAGCAGGGTACATTGGCAGCCATGCCGTCAGGCTCTTCCTCGAACAGGGCCACGAGGTCTGGGTCTACGACAATCTCTCCTTCGGCCATCGGGAATCGGTGCCTGCCGAGCGGCTGATCGTCGCTGATCTCGCCGAGCGGGAACGGCTCTCCTCGGTGCTGCGCGAGAAGCAGATCGAAGCGGTTGTCCACTTCGCTGCCTTCGCTTACGTCGGCGAATCGGTCGAGCAGCCTTTCAAATACTATCGCAACAACGTCGCCAACACGCTCATCCTTCTGGAAGCGATGCAGGCCACCGGTGTGAGCAAGATCGTCTTCTCCAGCACCTGTGCCACCTATGGCGTGCCGGAAAAGGTTCCCATCACCGAAGCCACGCCCCAGCAGCCGATCAATCCTTATGGGCGAACGAAACTGATCGTCGAAGGGATGCTCTCCGATGCTGCTCGTGCTCATGGCCTGAGTTATGCCGCCCTCCGCTACTTCAACGCAGCAGGCGCCACCCCAGCGGCGAGATCGGCGAAGACCACACCCCCGAATCGCACCTCATCCCGCTGATTCTGCAAACCATCATGGGCCAGCGGGAAGCCATCCACGTCTTCGGCACCGATTACCCCACCCCCGATGGCACCTGCATCCGCGATTACATTCACGTGATGGACCTGGCCGATGCTCACCTCCGCGCCCTCGAACGCCTGCAACCCGGCATGGGCCTGCAACTCAACCTCGGTACCGGCCGTGGCTACAGTGTCCGCGAAGTGATCGATGTCTGCACCGAAGTCACGGGCTGCCCGGTCAACGTCATCGAAGGCCCGCGCCGTCCCGGCGACCCCCCTCAACTCGTCGCCGCCGCCACGAAAGCAAAAGAAGTCCTTGGCTGGGTGCCTGACTACACCGATCTGAACGACATCGTCGAAACCGCCTGGCGCTGGCACCGCAGCCACCCGAAGGGGTATGCGTAACTTCAACTCGTACCCGGTCTGGTTCCCCTCTCCCCTGGAGAGGGGTGAGGGGGTCTCTTGATCGAGGCCCGGCACCAGAAGAACTTTTGTGTTGATGATCGATTGGTCGTGGCACGACTATTTCTCAAATTTCGTTCAAATTCAATGCACAACTATTACGCTGACAGTGTAAGATTCCAGTAGAGCCTTCAGCGCTTGTATCATGTTAGTACTCGCCATCGCAGATAACTCGACGTCCATGTGGGATAATGGACGCATCGTCCTGGTCAGCCTGGCGGTCTTGGCCATCGTGGTCTTGATCGGGGCAACTTGGCTGCGCATCCACTTGATCAGGCAGATCACCCGGAATCAACAACGTGACGCACGAGATCAGAACCTCGAACATCTCTATGCCGAGCTGGTTGAGCATGCCAGCGATATCATCCTCCGACTGGATCGGATCGGCAACATCCTGGCCATCAACAAGGCCGGCGTGACCCTGCTCGGGTATCCCAAAGAAGCGTTGATCGGCAAAAACGTCACCGAGCTGATGCCCGGCGACGCCGACGAACCCATCTCCTTTGAAAGCAGCAAGGAATACGCCCTGGGTGACATGCTTCTGCTCGATAAGAATCAGCAGCAGATTCAGCTCGAGATGAGCCTCCGCCGCGAACGGGTCGATGGCAAAACCCGCAGCATCGAGATCATCGCCCGCAACGTCACCGAACGCCGGCGCCTCGAAGCCCAGCTCCGCCAAAGCGAACGCATGCAGGCCATGGGCCTCCTCGCCGGCGGCGTCGCTCACGATTTCAACAACTACCTTACCGTCATTCTCAACTTTTCCGACCTCGCTCTCGAAAGCCACTCCCTCGACGAAGTCAAGCAGATGCTCGTCGAGATTCGCAAGGCGGGCCTGCTCGCTTCCGAGATGTCCCGGCACATGATCGACTTCAGCCGTCGGCAAGTTGCTCCGCCTCAACGGGTGAATCTCAACAGCATCATCACCGATCAGCAGCGCATGCTTCACAGCGCCCTGGGCAAGCAGATTGAAATGAAAGTGCAATTGACCAGCGGCCTGCCGGAGATCGTCGCCGATGTCGGGTCCTTGGAACAGATCTTGATGAACCTCGTGCTCAATGCCCGCGACGCCATCTCCGTGCTGGGCAAGATCACCATCCGCACGCTGCCCATCGAGAACGCCAAAAAAGTGCTGCTCGAAATCACCGATACCGGCCAGGGCATCGACGAGGCGACCAAAGCGAAACTGTTTCAGCCCTTCTTCACCACCAAGGAACCCGATAAAGGCACCGGCCTGGGCTTAGCCTCGGTGCAGCGCCTCATGCTCAAAATGGGCGGCTCCATCCATGTCGAAAGCCAACTGGGACAGGGCACCACGTTTCGGCTGGTGTTCCCGGCGGCGGGGTGATGCAAAGTTCTCTCTGGTCTTTTGCCCGAAGGGCATACGGCGAACAGCCCAGGGTTGCCGAAGCGAGCGGAGCGATGCGCAGGCTACCCTGGGTAAGTAGTCGGAAGGGATTTTTGATGCTCTGAAAGAGCTACGGAACAGTGGCATCGTTCCGGTCGCCCTTCAGGCGACGATCACCATTATTACACCAAACCCAGGGTAGCGATGAGTACATCGCAACCCTGGGCTATTCGCCGTGTGCCCTTTGGGCAAAAAGAAAACTCTAACAAACAGCGGGATACGGGAGTCGAACCCGTCTCACAGCCTTGGGAAGGCTGGGCACAACCGATATACCAATCCCGCGCGAACTATCCACAATCTTATTGACTCTCGAATCATAACGCGCCATCATCATTTGTCGAGAGGGTACTTCCCATGACAGACCACGCCAGTTCGGTCATCACCACTACCACCGATTCCTCCGAATGGATACTCGCCCGGGGCTACCGGTTCGCCGGGGTCGCCAGCGGCCTGCGCAGTGAGCCGGGCCGACGTGATATTGGCGTCATTGTCAGCGAGAACCACGCCAGTGCAGCCGGCGTCTTCACCCTGAACCGTGTCGCTGCCGCCCCCGTGCAGGTCTCGCGCAAACGGGTCCCTTCCGCTGAAATCAAAGGTATCGTCTGCTGTTCCGGCAACGCCAACGCCTGCACCGGCGCCCAGGGCATTCAAGACGCTGAGCTGATGGCCCTCGCCCTCGGCGCCCACGTCGGCGTGCCGGGCGAAGAAATCCTCGTCGCCTCCACCGGCATCATCGGCCGACCGCTGCCCATGAACGTCGTCGGCGCAGGCATCGTCGCCGCCGCTTTTGCTCTGAAAGATGATGTCGCCGCCCTCAACGACTTCGCCCACTCCATACTCACCACCGATACCAAAATCAAAGTCGCCTGCCTCGAAGTGAACCTGCATGGCACGCCGGTCCGCTTCACCGGCATCGCCAAAGGAGCCGCCATGATCGGCCCCAACATGGCCACCATGCTCGGCTTCATCCTCACCGACGCCGCCATCGCCCCCAGTCTACTACAAGAAGCGCTCACCCGTGCCGTCGATCGCACCTTCAACTGCATCAGCGTCGAAGGCCACATGAGCACCAACGACACCGTCTTCCTCCTCGCCAACGGCGAAGCGGGCGGCACCCCCATCACCGGGCATGGCAACTACTTCCACCAGTTCGAGAACGACCTCACCCGTGTCTGCAGTCAACTCGCCCGGGCCATCGCCGAAGATGCGGAAGGCGCCACTCACCTCGTCGAGATTCTCGTCGAAGGCACCCAGACCGAAGCCGACGCCCGACAGGTCGCCAAGACCATCGCCGAGAGCGCGTTAGTGAAGACCGCCCTCTTCGGCGCCGACCCCAACTGGGGCCGCATCGTCTCCGCCGCCGGCTACAGTGGCATCTGCTTCGAAGAGAAAGACCTCTCCCTCCACCTCGGTCCCTATCTCCTCTACGATCAAGGCACCCCCGTCGAGTTCGACGCCGCCGAAGTATCCAAGTACATGAAAGACAACCGCCACCTCGCAGTGAAGCTGATCTTCACCCTCGGAAGCGCCCAATGCCACTACTGGACGTGTGATTTGACGCATGATTATGTCACACTGAACGCGGAATATACGACGTAGCATGCTCCCCTCTCCCTCCCGGGGAGAGGGGCCGGGGGTGAGGGGTTCCTGGATCGAGTTGACACGTGTTGGTTTTAGAACGATCATCGGACCGGAGGGATGACGCATGGGCATAGGATATATGCTCGTTAACTTTACCCGAAAAGAGGTCGTTAAGTACACTCACTTGCCAACTTCAAAGGCTCGCGAGTTGGCTGGTAGCCCAGTATCGGCAGCAATCACGACTTGGTATCTGCTGGAGCACCCTGGCGAGCAGATTGCCTTCGTTTCCGATTCCGAGGATGATTGGCCTTTTCCACTAGGTAGCCGAAAGGATGTCGCTGATTACCAGGAAATGACCAATGCAGTCGTTCAACAATTGATTACCGAAGGAATTCTCCGAGATGACGGCGTTGCGTGGGCAGACGAGGAGGAACCAAAGTCGGTCCATGTTCGAGCTTTGAAGAACGTGTGGATGCAGTAGTGTTACTAACCGGGGTGAACTCGATTGAGAAACCCCTCACCCCCAACCCCTCTCCCCGCGAGGGAGAGGGGAGAAATACCATGCCACCCAACGACAAAACCTACCGCTTTAACATGTACAGCATGCTCCCCAACGGGGAAGACGCGGAGACTCCCATTGAAGTACGCCGTTCTGACTACCCCCTCACCCGAATCGAAGAACTGCTCTTAATGGCCGCCCTGGTACAGGGGAAAGGTTATACCTCCGACCTATTCCGGGCAGGTACCGGTAAGATCATCAAGCAGGCACTGCATTTCTCCGGCATGACGTTGGAAGCGCTCAACGATGTTTGGGGAATTGCCGCCGACTTTACGAACCCCACAAGAACGATAGTTGATGATTACCTCGAAGCCTTGATCCAGGTGACCGACGCCGATAACTGCAAGCACAAACGCTACCAATATGCCCTCTTTCAAGGTAAGGGCAACTGGTGCGACCCCGATGGACGACCAAACGCCTTTCCCGACTTCACTTCCTGTCGATTATCGTACCTCGGCGAAGCAATAGCCATGGACTTGCTGGAAGAGCAACCGGCGATGGTGTTGTTGAAGATGAACCATTCGCGGATAACAACACCGGTCGTTACCATGCGATATGGCGACCAGTTTGCGTTCGACAATCCGGACGATGAGTTGACTATCGGGATGCTTATCACTGATCTGCGAACCGAACTGTTTGACGAACCCGACGAAGAGCACACGCAGGTCTCGGTGTGCAATCAACATTGGTCCGTTACTGCGCAAGTAAGTGGTCTGATCACTTTCGACAATATCGATCTACTTGAGGGCAAAGAATCCGATCTCCCCGAGCAAATGTACCTTCGCGACATTCCGGACGAGGAGTTGATTCGCATTTGGCAGGCGATTATCCGAGGTGACAGAGATGCTCTTCTAAAACATTCGTGGAAGCCCTTGAACGAACTGCAGCCTTACAACCGTGATTTCTATCAGGAGGGAACATACCCCAGTCGGCTTTGATCCTTTCAGGATCCACAAATACCAACACGGGTGAACTCAATCGAAGAACCCCTCACCCCCAACCCCTCTCCCCGAGAGGGAGAGGGGAGCAAACCCTACTTCGGCGGCACTGCCGGCGGCTGCGTCGCAGGCGGAGCCAACTGCAACAACAACGTCCGCAGATTGTTCGCAACCACCGGCACCTGGGGCAGTTGCCCATTCAGAATGGTGCTGACAATCGGAGCGGGGCTGCCATACACTGCCGCGTTGCCTGAATGATCGGTGGTGATGATCGAACCATCCAGAGCCACGCCGGCGAAGAGGCCCCGACTCCGCGACCACGACAGAATCTCCGTGCGGAAACTCGTATCGGTGCTCGCTGACAGGTTGCGACCAATAGGCCCGGCTGAAATGCTGGCGTCGCCGCCCAGCGTCAGTTGCCTGCCAGCCATCACGCTGTCCACGCCGCGCCGCGTGCGGAACATCAGCACCAGATCGCTCGATTGCAGCCCAGCCTGTGCACGAAGTTGCCGCCCGTAATGGTCACCATCACCGGCAGCCCCCAGATGCCCTGTTCGTTGCGGGCCATCACCACGCCATGCCCCCGCCGCACTCCCACGATGAATCCTGCCCGGATCACGTTCGGAAAGATCATGATCGCCTGAGCTTCCTGCATCAGCGACGTCGGAATGCCCCGGTCAGGAACACGAGTGATTTCCGTCAGGACCGCCCCGGCATTGGTGATACGTTCCTGCTCACGCCCCTGAGCAAAGAGACTGTGTGCAGCCACGAGCCCGATCAGCAGTGTCAGACCAAATCTTCTCATGACGATTCCTCCATGAATCAGCAAGTAGTTTCTCCAAGCCGGAGTGTAACAGGGAACGCCGAGGTTTGAAAAGAGGAAGTCCCTCATGCGAGCGGGGGGCGTCAGCCCCCTGAGTAAAGCTTCGCCCTCAAGCGAAGATCTTCTCGTTCCCAGGCTCTGCCTGGGAACGCACTGTGTCCGAGGCTCCGCCTCGCCGCGAGAGCATGAACCACGCTGCCCTCGCTTGCAAACGTGAGGCAGAGCCTCACTCGCAGTGCGTTCCCAGGCGGAGCCTGGGAACGAGACGTCACCGTCTCAACTCATCTCACCGCGCACTACCACTGTTGCGTCCCGACACCCCTCCGTGCTATGTGTGTATTTGTACACATACACTCACGGAGACGCACCGCCATGACCGAAAAACCTGAACGACTCTCCCTCTTCCGCCGCTACCTCGTCCAGGGCTACAGCACGAGCACCCTCATCATCCAGGCCAAAGTTCTCTGGGGTCTTTCCGAAGAGCAGGCTCGCCAGGAACTGAACGAAGTCAAACGCCAGCTCGCCCTCGATGCCACCACGATGGACATCCTCGCCGAACTGATGATCGTCTATCAGCAACATCAGCAAGGCCTCGAGATCATGTCGCGCGAACTCAAAGGCGAGAACGTCACCGCCAGCTTCCACAACACCCATCGCATGCGTCTCAACGACACCAAAAACATCATCATCAGCATCGGTGACTACCGCGATAAGGCTGGCCGCAACCGCACCGAATGCCCTGAAAAAGAGGCAGATCTCGCTAAAGAGAAAGCCGAGAACGCCAAGATCACCTGGGAGTGCGCCGAGTATCAGGCCATGCAGGGCTACCACTACGATCACTATCATGGCATGGTGCAGCCGGGCAACAATCTGCCGAGCATGGAGCTCGCCATCCGCGATTGCATCCGCATGCGGATGCTGCCCAAGAGCCAGTACGAAGACTTCATGATCCTGCAACTCTTCAACGCTCTCACCGAGGATGAAAAGAGGATCGACCCCGAGACGCTGTGTAAAGAAGAGAAGATGTCGGCCCTGCACAACTGGGATCCGAACGTCCACGCCGAGCCGGGGCAGACCAAGTATAAGCTGTACGAAGAGATGTCGCGGATCATCTTCCTGCAACGTGTACAAGAGTACAACGACATCTATGCCAAGGCAGCCCAGCACGTCGATGGCCTGATGGACGAAAAACAGATCGAGCCGGGCATGCGCTTCCCGTTCGTCGGCGTGCCTCCCATCGTGAAGAAGGCCGCCGATGGTGATAAGGAAGCGATCGCCAAGCTGCAATCGATGGTGAACCGCGCGAGAATGCGCAGCCCCGAAGCGGTCGCCGAGGAAGCCGAAGAGAACCGTCGCAACCTCGACTGGGGCCGAGCCTCCGCCATCGGGCTAGCGTTACTGCTCGCCTTCTGCTCCGTGTGGATGTGTGGCTGCATGATCTTCAGCCCGGCGATGAGTTCGATCGTGATGCCGTTGGAAGTGACAGAGTCGTTGATGGTCGTCGATGAGGTTGTTGAACAGACCATTTACCGCCAAGACGCCAAGAAGGCCAAGAAGGCCAAGAAGAATACCAGCCACGATTCTTGGCGCTCCTCGGCGTCCTGGCGGTTCAATTCCCCCGCTTTTTTCAAGGCTTCCCGCCACGTCGAGATCAATAGCTGCTGACGCCGAAACCACCCCCGAGCAGGATTTTCGACGAAAATGCTGCTCCAGAGCACAGAGATACTGCGCGCAATGTGCAACAATGCGAGTTCCGAATGCGAGCGGGGGGCGTCAGCCCCCTGAGGAGGAAATGGCACCCGTTTCTGTAATCTTCGCAGTTACATAGATCGTGGTGAGGGCAGGAAGTTTTACTCAGGGGCTGACGCCCCCCGCTCGCATTCGGGAAGAGGGACCAACCCATGAAAACACTCCCAACTCCCCGCTCTTTACTCACAACTCTTCTCCACCCTCTTTCTCATTGCACATTACCCTCCCATCAGCTACTGTTACTTAGACACTCCTTCCTCGCAAGGCTGGGGGTCTTCGTATGAACCTTCAACTTGGCTGACGCCCCATATGCCGCCACCAGCTTCGTCTATGACAGACAAGAATGACCTCTTCGCCCAATATCAGATTCTCGAGGATCTGGGCGACTTCCCCAGCTATAGCCTGTTCAAGGTCAAGGCCCCGAACGGCACGATCAAGCTCTGGAAGAAGGTCGATCTTCAGTTTAACGCCGCCAGCATCGAAACCCGCCTGTTACCGGTCATCGAAAAAGTCTCCCACCCCTATCTGAACGCTGTCAGCGGCAGTTTCCTCTTTCAGGATAAAGGCCTGCTCTTCGTCGAAAGCGAGTTCCCCGCCAAAACTCTCCGCCATCGGCTGGATGAGATTCGCGCCAACGCCGGCGGACAGAACGTCGGCATCCCCATCTCTGAACTCTTTAGCTACATGACGCAGGCGGCGGAAGCGATCGATTACCTCAATGCCTCGCAACATGTGTATCAGGGCAAGAAGATCGCCATCTATCACCGGGCCTTGTCCCCCGATTCATTGCATCTCTTTGAAGAGAAAGGCAAGATCGTCTGCAAGGTAGGCGACTTTGGCCTCGCCAAACCGATCACCGATTCCAACGAAGCTGCCCGGCACTCGCTGGGTCTGACCAATTACGACTATGCTCCTCCCGAGTTTGATGAAGGACTGACCACCAACACCAGCGATCAATACTCCCTGGCTACCACCTATCACGAACTTCGCACTGGCAGGCTGCCTTTTACCGGGTCGCTTCTCCAGAAGCTACAGGCTCAACTGTCGGGCAATCCTGATCTCAGCCTGTTGGAACCCAACGAACGGCCCGTTGTCGCCCGTGCCCTGAATCGGGATCCGCAATCGCGATTCCCCTCCTGCCGCGAGTTCATGAAGCAGTTGCAACTGGCGCTCGGCGGTGTGGTGACGGTTCAGATTCCTGCGCCAGGCGGAGCCAGTGCGCGAGCGGGAACAGCCTCGGCAGAACCAGTAGGCCCTTCCGGGTCGCTCTTTGGCGGTGCCAACAGCGGCTGGGCTCTCAATGCTCGTCCCGTGGGACGTTCAGGCGGGGCGCTCTTCAACGTGCAGGCCAAGGGGCCGATCAACACTCCCGCCAAGCCGGAAGGCTTCACGCTGGGTACACCGGCCCCCGCTGCTCCGCCGCCTACACCCGTAGCAACACCCAAAGCACCGGAGATACGGCCGGCTCCCGCTCGTGTGCTCACGCCGGCCCAGGCCGAGGGCTGGAGCATGGAGACTGCCCAGGATAAAGGCGTCACCACGCCCCCACCGGCCACGCCGGGCAAAGCGGCAGCAGAAGCCAAGCCGGCAGGAAGTTCCAATCCCGATATTCGCATCACTCCGCCCCCGCCCCAACCGCCCGCTCGTGCTGAGTCCATCAGCTCCAAGGCTCGGGAAACGCTGGAACTCATCAAGCGCAAGCAGGGTGGCCCCTCGCAGCCTGCCGTGCCTCCTCCTCAGATGGATAAGCAGGTGCCCGGTTCGAAGTTTTTGAACGCTGGGTCCACCGCGGGAATGCCTGCTCTTCCCCCGGCCCGGGTGCCTCCGCCCCGTGCTGTCAGCAAGCCCCCCGGCGCGCTTGGGGAAACGCCTGCTGCTCCGCGCCCTCCCAACATTCCCACACCTCGCCGCGCCTCCACTCCCAGCATGGGGTTGCCGCTGCCTTCCCGACACATGGCAGCGCAAAACGTGGCGGCACGCTCGCCTTCGCCCGCTGCCCCGGTTCGTCGAGCTTCCGGTGGCTTGCCCGAACAGCCCACACGAGGGTCCTCCGCTGATCCCTTTGAAGCGATCCGCAACAACCTTCCTGCCAGCCGAGGCGAGCGACCCTCGTGGGTCACCCTGCTCATGGTCTCCATCGCCGCCTTCTGCATCGGCATGCTCATCCTGGCCTACCTGACCAGGAAGTGACATCACCAGCGTGGGAACCGCGTGGAAGAACGGCCAATCACCCTTAGCACCGTGCCACACTCCGATGTGTACTCACATCGGGGTGTGGTTGCAATCGCTTGCATCTACTGCAATCGTTTGCATCTACTCAGGGGGCTGACGCCCCCCGCTCGCATAATGACGAGCGTCCTTCGCCCCCTCTTCCAGCATCACTGCTTCCACCTCTCGATGCCTCTGACAATACTTCGCCGTTTCCTCAACACCCATAATATAAAACGCTGTCGAAAGCGCATCAGCCACCGCAGCGGTGGAAGCAATAGCCGTAGCAGAAGCGGTACCCACCGCAGGCCAGCCAGTACGTGGATCGAGGATGTGCCCCAGCTTTCTGCCTTCATGCACCAGATGCTTGAACGTCGCCGCTGAAGTCGCCATCGCCTGATCTTGCAGGTAGACCGTGGCCAGGCGGGTATCAGGTATCCACGGATGCTCAATAACGACCGACCAGCCCTTGGAATGGCCGGGCGGGTAACCGATGCCGATCACGCTGCTCTTGCCGCCATGCAGCAGAACCGGTTGATCAGGACAGCGATGATGGAAGAAAGCTGCGACACAATCGAGAGCATAGCCTTTACCGATACTCCCCAGGTTGATCGACAATCCTGGCACGGCGTACTTCACCCGTGGGGGAGGGGACTCTAGTTGCAGATGCTTCCACCCGCACCGGGCAAGTGCCGCCAGACGCTCGGCATCACTAGGCACCCGCTTAGGCCCACGCACAAACCCCCACGCCTCCACCAGCGCCCCGGAAGTAATATCAAAGGCCCCGTTCGTCTCCCTGCTCAACTGATGGGACATCTCCAACAACTCAAACAATGCCGGTGTCACAGTCACTGTTTCCGTCGACGCCCGACTGTTCAGGTCGCTCACTTCGCTGGTGGATCGATAAATGGTGAGCTGCTCTTCCAACTCATCAATCAAATCGAGCGCTTCATGGATGATCGAAGTAGGCACGCCATGCCCGAAGGGCAGCACAATCTCAAACACCGTCCCCATCGCCGGTCGTGAGTACCGCACCAGCGTAATATCAGCATCAACTTCAGTTTGCGAGCGTGGAGCCGTCAGGCCCAAGTGAACGTCAGCGAGGCCAAGAACGTGCCCCGCCGTTTCAGCGAGCCGACGAGGATCAAGAAAGTCACGGCGATGCATGGGCATGATGGTAGACATCACGCTCCGCGTGATGGTGCGGAGACAGGGCGTAGTGGGAATGTGTGCTTAACAATTGCAGGGCAGCCCCTCACGCGGAGCGTGAGGACTACCGTCATTCACTCGCTTCGTGAATCAACGGTTCGAGAGCCTTGGTGTTGCGTTCCACCGCCAGAACGATGGTCCGTTCTTCGACGCCATCACCAGAGTAAGCAACCGCAGGAAGAATCTGTCGGCCATCGGGCAGGCTGAACCGCATGGTAAAGGTGCCATCGGGCCGAAGCTGAATCGGTTCGCCCTGAATCATCACCTTGGCGGAAGGTTCGGTGGCCCCGTAGACAATCAACTCTGCATCGAGCTTGAAGAAGAACTTGCGGGCCTTGCTGCCAAACGCTCCGGAACCCAGACTGGTCACCACTGAGGAACTCATCGGTCGGCGGAGCCGTTCTTCAAAGAGCTTACGGAGTTCCAGGCTGCTGGTGTTCTTGTCGTAACCGCCCGACAGAGCGTAAATCTTGTCGAGCTTCTGCTGCACATCAGCCCAGTTCTCGTCGATCTGATCGCTGCTGTTGGGGCGGGGCGTGTTGATGACGTTGGAGCGACACATCACATAGAAACGGCCCGACTTGGTGATGTAGCCAATATCGATACGGTAACTGCGGTTCGGCTTGTGGACATCGATGTACCAGTTGTTGCATCCCTGGTAGATTTCGATGTCCTTGACAATAGTCTCGGTGAAAGCGCTCGCTTCTTCGTGGGTGATATCGAGCACACGCAGGATCGCCTTCGCTCCATGCCATTCCTGTTCGAGCGAAGTCTCAGCCCGGCGAATCGAATGCTCGGTCACTTCCCAGTAAACATGCAACCAGAACGGATCACGCACCATGACGACGATGCGATCACGTCCATAGGTGCGGGGCAGGTCGGGCAGCTTGGAAGGAACTTGCTTGGGCCCATCAATCAGGAACTTGCTCGATCCGACATTTCCGACTGCGATATCTTCCAGGGTCGTATCCCGCCGGGCTGCCTTCTGGCGTTCGACAGGTTTGGTTGAGGGCTTGGACGACTTCTTGAGGAACTTGGCGATACGGTTCTTGCCCGGCTTGCTGGCTGCCTTTGCAACCGGCTTGCTGTGGGCCTTGGAAACCAACTTGCTGCGGACAGATTTCTTGGCGGCAGCGGCACGAGCGACCGGGTGCGGCTTGGCCGATTTGGCCGACGACGCTTGGGATCGCTGAGGAACTCGCTTACTGGTCATAGAGTGCGTACCGCAGGTAGGGGTGGCTGGTGAAACGCAACATCTGAATCCTTCAGGCGTTACATCAATTCGTGGCTTGTCAAGCGTCTCGTTGACTTTTCTCCATCTTCTTGCTTGACTTAACTTTTATAACTGTTCCGCGCCTCAAAAGTCAATCCATTCCGCCTGAAAATGATGTATTCTCACCCGAATGGCCGGAACTTTCCGGCGGGCATTCCCCTGCAATCTTGCCCTCTTTTCTCCCTCTTGACGTCGAATGAACTTCCGACTGGATTGAGGCTTCATAGAACAGAGAGTTGCCATCACGCTCTGGTTAGTAGTCATCACGCTCCGTCGTGATGACCTGCCAGCGCCTGATCAAGACACCTTAAACATCGCCACTACATGTTTGTCCCAACGGGACGACCTGTAACAGCCCAGGACTTCAGTCCTGGGTCAAGGATGTAAAGCATGCCTCTGGTCCTGAAGGGACTACCTAAGTCAACCACAAGGTAGTCCCTTCAGGACCAGGGGTGACGAAACTGACACCAACCCAGGACTGAAGTCCTAGGCTACAGCAGGTGATCCCGTTGGGATCAAACCTTGCTATCATCGACTCAACCGTGCAATGGGATGTTGTCATTGCATGTCTCGTCATCACGACGGAGCGTGACGATAACCAACCAGACGCAACTCGAGACCCTCTTTCATAATGAACCCCACCGAACTCCAAACCACCGCCCTCGCCGAACTTGCTGCCTGTGCCGATGAACCTGCGCTCAAAGCCTGGTCGCACAAGTACCAGGGCAAGACCGGCGTCCTTACCGATGCCATGAAGAAGCTCGGCACCCTCCCCGCAGCAGAACGACCAGCCTACGGCCAGGCCATCAACCAGGTCAAGCAGGCGCTCCTCGCCGCTGAGGCAGAGAAAGCCAAGGTATTGGCTGAAGCAGACCTCCAGCGCAGCCTGGCTACCGATGTCGTTGATGTCACGCTTCCCGGTCGGCCCTTGGTTCAAGGCCGATTGCACCCCGCCACCCAGACGATGCGGCGAATCCTTTCCATCTTCGCTGACCTGGGCTTCCAGGTCTTCCAGAGCAGGGAAGTGGAGACCGACCAGAACAACTTCGAACTCCTCAACATGCCTGCTGAGCATCCTGCGCGGGATATGTGGGATACCTTCTTCACCAAAACGCCCGGCGTCATCCTGCGAACGCACACCTCGCCGGGCCAGATTCATGCCATGAAGAAGTACGCCCCGCAGCCGATCCGGGTCGTGCTGCCCGGCATGTGTTACCGTTACGAACAGATCAGCACCCGCAGCGAGATACAATTCCAACAAGTGGAGGGCCTCGCCGTCGGCACCTCGATCACGATGGCTGATCTCAAAGGGACCATCCTCAGCTTCGTCCGCAGGCTCTTCGGTCAGGAACGCGAGATCCGCTTCCGTTCCAGCTACTTCCCGTTCACCGAGCCCAGCATCGAAGTCGATGTCAGTTGGCCCGTCGTCGATGAAGCCAGCGACCGCATGACCAAAGGCACCGGCTGGCTCGAGATCATGGGGGCAGGCATGGTTCACCCCACGGTATTGCAGAACGGCGGCTACGACCCCAACCTCCACACCGGCTTCGCCTTCGGCCTCGGACCCCAACGCATCACGATGCTCCTGCACGGCATCGACGACATCCGCTACTTCTGGGGCAACGATCTGTCGTTCCTGGAACAGTTCTAGGGTGATACCAGCCCGACGCGCCAGCGAGGGAAGCGATTGCTCGCTCCCTTGCTAGCGCCGTGGGCAGGTATTGATCTGCTACTATGTCTTCCATGAACAAGCGACGTCCGTGGTTCAAAACTGTACTGCTGCTGGCGATGACGTTGGGGATCGCTGTGTTATGGTTCGTTGATTCGTGGTTGACGCCGAAGCCCGAAATATTTCATCTGAACGAGTTACTCAGTCTTCCGAAGAAATCATGGAATAACTATTACTTGTTGCACGATGTTAACCTGAATTATCTCTGCTTGTTGCCTCGCCCTGGAATAGCTGGCGAAGAAGATGGCCTGGTGATTAATCTAGATAACGATGTTCGTGAGAGAATGATCCAGAAGTTCCCGCATTTTGACCTATTCCCAAAACAATTGCAATGGAGCCAACCACGCGAGAAATCATTTCGAATGGTCTATTGCGATCAAGCTGGGCATTTGACTGTACAGGATGTCTTCTTTTTACAATCCACAATTAAAATAGTGGAACTTGGCACTTATGAGCCTGAGCAGATACTTGATGTGCAAATCGCTAATGAAGGTGAAACGATTGTTGTCATCCGAGAGATTCCTCTTTGGACTCTGGAGACCCTTCTCCCATTTGGGGGGATGTTTCCAAGTTCGATGGCTTCGCCCTTCAAAGTGTTCCTCGCCGAGACTTGGGATCTCGCCAGCCACAAGATCATCAGCAGGGCTACTTTTCCTTCCTCTCCTTCGCATCACTTCAAATTGAGTCCTGATGGCTGTTGGCTGGTGCAACGGGAAGGCACTCTGACGTCCACCGATTTTCGCAGCCTGGATACTCAGCTTCGTTTCAAACAAGCCACTTTGGAAAGGCCAGTTTTACCTAGGGGCCTTATGGTGATGGAAACAAAGACCGGGATGATGAAACGAATATCAACTATCCCTGTCGAAGATGAATATTCAACATTTAACCTCCGAATCATGGGGCATAAGTGCTTCATTAAGTACGAACGTGTGGGCGGGGTTGTTGGTGGCGGGACACTCTTTGGAGGTCGCCTCAAGGACGAAGAGAAATATCGCTGTTATGACCTTTTCAGCGGTGAAAGCTTGCCTTGGAACTATTGCTCTGAATATCGAACAAATCGCGATATCCAGTATGCGCCCCTGAACTTGCCAAGCGGAAGTATTCAATCTTCTATTTTTCTGAGTGAATGGCCTGAATGGCTCAGAAAGTTATTGCTCTCAATAAAGATCGATATTGAAGAATACTATCCTCGTGGCGGAACGTGGATGGTTACATGTTATGACGAACGTACAGGCAAAGAGACTGCTACATTATCAGCGTTCATTCCTGGCTGCAATGAATGGGAATTGAGACATACCTATGCATCGAATTACTTGTACCGATTGTTCACTTACCAAGACCAATTGTCCTTTTACCGCTGGAAAGTCCCCTTCACGATATATTCCCCCGGGTGGAGCCGTGCCGCAGGTCTGCTAGCCGCTCTCTGCATTCTGGTGTGTTATTGGTTGCTAATTAGCCGCAGACAAAAGAAGCAAGTTACCCCCCCAACACCCCATGCAGCATCACCGCCGCACTCACCGGCACCGTGAAGTTGTCCCACCCATGGGGTGAAATCGCTTCGACCATAGTCAGAACTAAAGAGATGAGCAAAGCGCCGCCAACCAACTGCGGCCACAACACCTTCCCTGACGAAGCATAACTCAAGAGAACAATCAAGAAGCACGACACCGCCACACACAAACTGCCCTCGATGCTGCGAACCGACGGCTTCATCCTGCTGGTCCATTGCACTTGATACCGATGCCTGCCCCAGCGAATGCCGACCGGCTCAGCCAGCCCATCGCTGATGCCGACGATCAAGGCAGCAGTGCGGCTCACTTGAATATCCATGAAGACCAGGTCGGCGACAAGTAGAGCGAGGATGCTCATCAGCCAGGATGTCCAGAAGAGCAGGCTTTCATGCGGAGTATCGCTAGGTCTGGTGTTGGCAGCAAAGGCCCAGGAGAACGGCTTGGTATCTCGAAACAGGCACGTCAAAGTGACCAGTGCCAGGATGCACATGCCGGTGACAATCGCACTGGCCCGAGCCATGCCGATCGGGAGCCAGCCAAACCAGAGAGCCACGCCTGCCAGGGCCAGGATGTGGTTGATCTTCCGAGCATCGCCGGGCCGCAGATGCCCTTGCAGGCGAAGGTAGCCGGTGTTGCACCAACTGAAGATGATCACCAGCAGGAAGACGACAATCCGCCAGTAGCTTGGTTCCCAGCCATCGAAGTAGCGTTCCCAATAGGAAGCCATCAGGAAGCCTCCTGCGATGGCGATATAGATCGTTGTCGCTGTAACAGATGCCAAAGCGTCGGCACATCAATGGGCGGTTCCTTGGCGATGCAGAGGATCAGCAATACTTCCAGGTAACCCACCGCACCGATGAGAAGAGTGATAGGCATGATCACGTCGGTATCAGTGCCCAGAAGGATCAGTGTGCAGACGATGCAGAGGATCACCGCCCAGGCCTTGTTCACATAAGTGTGCGTCGCTGAGCTTTGCTTAAACCGCTACAGGCTGATGGCCTGACACAGAACTTCAACAACGATGAAGCCCACAAAGTACCAGCCGTAAGTGTGGATGACATCAGGCCGACGGAGGTAGAAGGCAACGATCATGCCCAGGTAGAAGACAACGTCAGCGATGACATCGAGCCGCCGTAGTTGAGGAGTAGCAACTCCCCAGCGTCGGGCCAGGATCCCATCGAAGAGATCAGTCAGGAAAGCGATGACGCAGATGAGTGCCAACGTCCAGCCGGGCAAACTGGTCGAAGCAATGGCGACGAGTACCGGGGCCAGCACGAATCTGGAAAGAGTCAATGCCAGCGGAAGATGGCGGTAGAACACGAGAAAAGTGGCACCCCAGTTTATGGAAGGCAATCGATAACATACCCAGCAAGGAGAGAGTATGTTGCAGACCATTGGTTCTCGATTGATCGAATTCGTTGAAACCAACAGGTACTATGGCCCGTCTAGTTCTTACAAGATTCTCTGTACCTATCACGATTGAGGTTATGTCGATGAAACGGTTACTCTTCCTTCTGACCATCGCTCTGTCAACCTTTGCAACCGTTCCCGTCCTGGCTGAAAAGGTGCCCATGTCACCAGCCGAGATGCTCAAGACGGCCACCCATGTTGTCAAAGGGCAGGTGAACTCGATCTATGAACGGGTCGTCCGGGATGAGAACTGGGAAACCACCTACTACGTGGCTGAGGTGCGTGTTGATGAATGCGAGAAGGGGGATGGCCTCAAGAAAGGTGATCTGATGTATGTCCGTTACTGGCATCGTGGCTGGATCGGCAAAGGCAACCCGCCTCCCTCGACCGCAGGACACCGTGGCCTGCCTGCTCAAGGCGAAACGCTCCGCATCTACACCGCACGCAATGCCTACGATGGTTTCAGCACAGGCAACAACGACGGCGGCTTCAACGTCCTCGGCGCCAACGGCTTCGAGAAGCTGCCCGCCGTACCGGGCAAATAGTGCAACCCTCGTTCCCGGCTCCGAGGTTGTGAAGTTTCGTAACGGCGACATGTTGTCGCCGAGTCAGCTACTCAATCGCAGCGCCATTCGGCGACAACATGTCGCCGCTACCACGGCTTGGCCGTTTATGTCACAACCTCACTGCCGGGCGTATACTAGCGGAGATGTTACCCTTCCGTTCCGAACCACTGAACCAGCTCCTCACCCAGGAACTCACCCTGGGCAACCGCATCGTCGAAGACGGCCCCGGCTGGGGTCAAGCCACCCGGCTCGTAATGTTACACTTACCGTTCCGATCTTCGTTATCAGAGCTGTCACCTTCGCTGGTGGTTCGAGAAGTAAACGATCCCCACTATTGGAAGTCGGAGATCGAAGATATCTCGACGAAGGAACTGCTGGTCTGTCGGTTTGAGTAATTCTCCCCTCTCCCTCCTGGGGAGAGGGGTCGGGGGTGAGGGGTTTCTCTCGAGGCGAAGCCCTTCGTGAATGAGTAATAACATCAACGAGATTCAACGTGCCCATCCACATCGTCCAACTCGGTTCCCATCGTCTCCCCGCTGAAGACCTTCGCCTCGGCACTGTTCGCCGCCCACCCCGAGGCGTCGCCAAGAAAGACTTCGCCCGGCTCAACTATTACGATCTCTGGCTGCCCATCCTCTCTCCCAGCCCTGCCACCATCAAACTGGCACAAACGGCGGAGAGCGATGCAGGCTGGAAACGCTTTGCCACGAAGTATCGAACCGAAATGAAGAAGCCCGAAGCGAGCATGATGCTCGATCTGCTCGCCGCTCTGTCACATCAAACGAACTTCTTAGTGGGGTGCTACTGCGAAGATGAGGCTCATTGCCATCGATCCATCCTTCGCCAATTGCTAGTGGAACGCGGGGCAAGGGTGAGTGTTTGATACTTGCTGAATGATTATTGCCTGAAAGGCATCACCCCCACAGCCCAAGGTTGCCGGGTACTCCCGGCTACCTTGGGGGAATGAACGCAGAAGGCTCCCTTCCCTGAAAGGGATAGCCACTGGATGTGAGGTTGATTGGAGATCCCTTTACAGGGAATGATCGAACACGTCTTATCTACTACCCTGGGTAGCGATGACTACATCGCAACCCAGGGCTTTGGTGGTAGTGCCCTTCAGGCATGGAAGAGAAGTCTCCAGCAACTTTGAAGTTGTCCACACGTCGTATGACTTCGGTTCCTCGATAAACTCCCCCCATCTCACCCATCTGATCGCCCATCTGAAGTCTGCCAACTCTCCTCTCCCAACTCTCAACTCCCCCTTACTCTCCCCGCTGGTTCTCCCATACAATGTCCGCCAGCAGCTTCGTTTCGTGCAAGGGCGTTTATGAGTCGGTTGGGTCTCTCCATCGTTCACCGGTTTCGTCAGTACCTCGGCACGAAGTCCAAGCGTCGGCTGGCGAAGGCTGCCTTGCAGATTGACGCCATCCGCCATTGGGAAGGTATCTACGAGAAGCTCAGCGAAGCAGAGATCAAATCCACCAGCCAGAAACTGCGGGGCAGGGCACGGGGCGGCGAAAGCCTCGATGCTATGGTGCCCGAAGCGTTCGGACTCGTATGTGTCGCTGCCAAGCGTGCTGTCAACATGCGGCCCTACGATGTGCAACTTGCCGGCGGCCTCGTACTGCATTACGGTGCCCTCGCTGAACTCGCCACCGGTGAAGGCAAAACACTGACAGCTTCGCTGCCCACTTACCTGAACGCCCTCACCGGCAAAGGCGTTCACGTCGCCACCGTCAACGATTACCTGGCCAAGCGTGATTATGATCTGAACTACCCGATCTTCGAACTGCTTGGCGTCTCGGGTGGCGTCCTGCAAATGAAGATGCCCGATGACAAACGCTACGATGCCTACCGGAAAGACATCACCTACGGCATGGCGTCTGAGTTCGGGTTCGACTTCCTCCGTGACCGCCTCAAAGTCCGTGGGCAAGGCCAGACCGGCGGCTTGCCCTTCTACCGTGCCTGGGATCCTGATGGCGGAGCAGAGGAAATCCGCAGGCAGAACGATGCCAACACCCAGCGTGACTTCTACTACGCCATCGTCGATGAAGCGGACAGTATTCTCATCGACGAAGCCCGTACGCCACTCATCATCAGCACCGCCAGCCGACCGGCAACCCCAGAAGAAAGCGTCGTCTACTACTGGGCCGATAAGGTCGCCAGGCAATCCAAGTACGGCGAGCACTTCACCGTCGATCTCAAGAAGCAGAAGATCGAACTGACCGAAGTGGGCAGGCACTTCTGCCGATATAGCAACCCTCCCACCGGCGAGCATTCCCATGCGATGGATAAGCTCTTTGAAGCGGTGGAGAAGGCGATCTTCGCTCATGTCCGCTATCGCCTGGATCAGCACTACATGATCCACGAAGAGAAGATCGTCATCATCGATGAGTACACAGGCCGCCGCATGCCCGATCGCCACTGGCGGGAAGGGCTGCATCAAGCGGTGGAAGCCAAGGAAGGCGTGCAGGTGACGATGGCCAGCGATCACGCGGCCCAAGTTACTTTCCAGGCCTTCTACAAGCTCTACAAGAAGCTGGCCGGCATGACTGGTACCGCTCATCCCAATGAACGGGAGTTCGCCCGGGTCTACAAGCTGCCCGTCGTGGCCATCCCCACGAACCGCCCCATGATCCGTGAGCAGTATCCTGACAAAGTCTTCCCCACCGAAGATGCCAAGTTCGAAGCCGTCGCTCAGAACGTCCAGGAACTCATCAGCAAGGGCCGTTCCGTGCTGATCGGTACCCGTTCAGTCGAAAAATCAGAACGGCTCAGCGAGAAGCTCAAAGCCCTCGACATCAAGCATGAGATCATCAATGCCCGGCATCATGAAATGGAAGCCCAGGTGGTCTCCAAGGCCGGCGAACCCTATGCGGTCACTATCGCCACCAACATGGCAGGCCGTGGCACCGATATCAAGCTGGGCCGTGGCGTTGCCGAGGCAGGAGGCCTGCACGTGCTGGGAACCGAACGGCACGATGCCCGCCGAGTCGATCGACAGTTGGCCGGCCGTGCCGGGCGACAGGGCGATCCGGGAAGCTGTCAGTTCTTCCTCTGCCTGGAAGATGAACTCCTCGAAGCACTGGGCCATGACAGGTACGATCAACTCAAAGAGACGGGGAAAGCTGGTAAGCGAAGCGATTGGCAATCCTATCAACAACTGTTTGAAATCGCTCAACGCAAAATGGAAAACAAGCACTACAAGCAGCGTGTCGATCTGATGGTCTACGAGAAACAGCGCCAGGAAGTGCTCAAGGAACTGGGTGCTGATCCGTATGTGGATTAGGATCAAGGAGCCAGTAGCCAGAATATGAAAAACAAGAAGCCCCATTCCAGTGAGGAATGGGGCTTGCGTTATTCTGACTTCTTGATTCTGGCTCCTGGCTCCTTCTTAAGGCTTATCCTTGTTTCCGGAGGAACCGCTTCCACCCTTGGAGTTGCCGGAAGAGCTGCTGCCGCTCTTGCTGCTGCCGGAACTGCTGGAGGAGCCTTTGGATCCGGTGCCGGAGGAAGTGCCGGATCCGGTCTTGGAAGAGCCAGTGGAACCTGTCGAGCCAGTCTTGGAAGATCCGCTGGACCCTGTCGAGCCAGTGGCACCAGTCTTGGAAGGATCCGAGGAACCAGTTGAACCCAGGGCACCAGTCTTGGAAGAGCCAGTGCTACCAGCACCGGAAGTAGCTCCCGTTCCCGTGGTTCCGCCCGAAGTCTTGCTGTTGCCGCTCGTGCCGGCTGTTCCACCAGTGACTCCCGAACCTGTGCCCGTTCCAGTAGAGCCGCTGAGCGTCTTCATGTTGCCTGGCAGTGGAGGAGGCGTCTTGCTGGCTCCGCCACTGATGCTACCCACGTTGACGTTCTTGGCATTACCGGCATCGGTGGTGGTGGTCGTGGGTATCTTGGAAACGATCGGCGATTTCGGCATGTTCATCGTGCGAACCGCCGTGTTGGTGCCAGCCGTCGATCCGGTGGCGACCGACTTCTCCATAGCGACCCGTTCGGTGCCGACCTTGCGAATCTCGGTAGCTGTCTTGCCGAAATCGCGAGCCTTGGCGTCGTTGATCTTCTCGAACTTCATCGGAGCGTCGGCATTCTTGGCCATGTTGGCCGTCAGGGTCTTCATCGGCTTGGCCAAGGCCACGTTATTGTTTACGACGGTCTTGTTGTTGACGATCGTCGTGTTGTTATTGATGATGGTCGTCTTGTTGATGATCGTCTGCTGGGCCACGTAGGTACGTGCCGGGCGGAATGCCACGTTGTCTCGACAGCGATCATAGCCCAGGCGAATCTCAACCGACCAGTTGGGATTCGTTCGTCGATAATGGCACTCATAGTAAGCGAAGTCGCACGAGTAGAATCGGCTGCCACGGGCATAGGTGAAGTTGAACCACGGTGTGATGCCGATGCTCAAGTAGCTGGTAGCGTAATAATCACCGAAGTAGTAGTGGCCATACGCAGGTCGGCAGAAGAAGTGAGGCGTGATGAGTTCAACATCCAGGCATACCGCCGGGCGGTAGTAGAAGCCAGGTCGATAGCAGACGGCATAATCGAAGTAACAGGGAGCGAAGATCACGCCACGACGGCGGATCGACCAATCCCAGTACCCTTCGACAAAGATATACCCGGAAGGCGTCCAGATATAGGTAGCAGGAACCCATGCCCAGCCGGGTTGATTCACGACCCAATAGCCTGGCCGCCAGAGATATCGGGCGTCTCGATAGACCCAGGTGCCCGGTGCCCAGATGTGATCTTGTGAAGGGGCAGTCGGAGGAGCGCCCTGTTCCAGTGAATCAGCCGGAGCTTGTTGGATAAACTCCTGTTGTTTCTGTTGTGCCGAGGCCCAGTAGCCGCTCACCCACTGAAACTGTCCACCCGTTTCGTTCCAGTAGCCTGGCATCCACTGTCTGCTGGGAGGCAGCACCCGCCAGAACCCGCTGATCCACATGAAGTCGCTCTTCTCTTCATCCCAACTCCAGTAGCCGCCGATCCAGGAGACATTGTCGCCTTCGGGCTTCTCATCAGGGGGAAGCTCTTCAACAGCGGCTGGCGGCTTCTTGGGGATCTGCAAGCCCGGCTTGGGATTGAAGATGGTGGGCTGGCCGAACGCTTCGTGGATCGGCCCACGGGTCAGCACAGTCGTGCCGGGGGGCTGTTCTGCCGCGGTGACGCCGGCAGTATTATCGCCTGATGGAGGCTGGGCCTGTTCGGTGGGAGGTTGACCCTGGCCGGGTGGCTGAGCCTGGCTGGCAGGCGGAATGGTAGCTACGCTGATGAGCGCTGCACCGAGTGGAACGATACTCCACTGGAACAGCCTCTGAATGATGGTGCGGGTCGTCATCGACAAACTCCTGATATCTGACTGTTGGCTTGTGTTTCTATGGAGAAGTGGGGCATCATACCCAGAGACGAGAATTGGCTCTAGGCCGTCTTTTCAGCCCAGACAGTCTTCAGACGCAATGGAAACCATGACTTGCGCCATGACGTGATGCAATGAATCACATCACTATCTCTGTTAATCTGCGCAGTCTGCGTTCTAATCATTAAGACTGCGGTAACTCCTGAGAATTGATCAAAACCACCCGTAAATCCATGACATTCGTCTCGGTCAGCCCTGTTTTGAACAGGCCGCCGGTGGTGTCAAAGAAGGGGTAGGCATCGTGTCGAGCCAGGGCCTCATTCATGCTTAATCCCTTCTTCCGGGCGGCTTGAAGGATGCCCAAATCAGCAAACGCTCCCGCCGCATCGGTTGGGCCATCTTCTCCATCAGTCCCGGCACAAAGGATGGTGATGCCTTGGAGTTGAGCCTCATCGCCGTCAGACAATGCCTGCAACTGTGAAAGGCAAGCCAGGGCAAACGACTGGTTACGACCTCCCTTGCCATGGTGGGGGGGCAGCTTCACCGTGGTCTCGCCGCCGCTGACAAGGCAGAGGGGATGGTGGCGCGAATAACTGTGAATCTGATCTGCAAAGTAAGCCGCCAGCGTGGTCGTATCATGTTCACGCTTGTCGCTGTATTCAACCACTTCATAGCCCAGCGATTCAGCCTTCCTGGCTGCTGCATCAATCGCCTTCTGATTGCTGGCTACCAGGCGATGCAGCAGTCGTGTTTCGTCAACAGGCAATCGCTTGAGCGTTTCAGCATGCTCACCCCGTGAACCAGCTTGAAGGTATTCAACAACCGTGCGGGGAGCCTTGTCCATCAGCCCCTTGTTTTGCAGTACCATCAGGGCATCCTGAAACGTCGTCGGATCGAGTGCCGTCGGGCCTGAAGCGATCACATCGAGCGGATCGCCGATGACATCGGAGATGATCAGGCTGAGCAACTGTTTCTTCGATGAGGGCCCGGAACGAAAACATCGCTGGGCCAACTGTCCCCCTTTGAACAGGGACAAGTGCTTCCGTACAGCATTGAGTTCGGTGATAGTCGCCCCAGCGGCAGAGAGTTGCTTGCTGACATGAACCTTGTCTTCCAGCGGCACCCCAGGCACCGGAGCGCACAAAATGGCTGACCCGCCCCCGGAGATCAGGCATAGGACGAGTACATCGTCAGGGGCATTATCGATGAGCTTGATCATCTCTTCGGTGCCCCTCACCGCTTCGGGTGTCGGGAAGTTGTAGCCGACCGGTCGGGCAGGGTGGAGACGAACGCACTGAAGCTGGCTGGGCTGGGAACCTTCGGGCACATTCACCCAGCCGGTGATCTTGTTCGGTGGAATACCCTTACCCAACAGAAACGCTTCGGCTGCCTGGGCCATCGCTGCCCCAGCCTTGCCGCCGCCAACGATCAGATAGCTTCGATCTGGCGACCAGCCCCTCACCAATTCTTCCAAAAGGCTCAGTTCGTGCGGAATACAATGCCGAGGCTGTACCGCTTCAACCCCGGCACGCCAGATGGCCTCAGCCTGCAAACGCCCACTTTCGTGCTTATTGTGCATGGTTTACCGCCTGGGAAGCCCCACTTCAGCCCGATCTGACTCAGCTTGGCAATGACATTGTACTACAGTTGGTTTACAATCAGCATGGTAGACATCACGCTCCGCGTGATGGTGGGATGTGCTTTATCATCATCTCCGTCTACTGTTCTATCGCCCCGAACATCACGCGGAGCGTGATGGCAACTATGAAGACCATCACGCGGAGCGTGATGACTACCAACATACCGGAGCCTCTTCGTGCCGTTGCCCCGTGTCTTTGTTACCCGCCGTATTCCCGAAGCAGGCTTGGCCCTTCTCGCCAATCGCTGCACGGTCGACCTTTGGCCCGAGCCCTTGCCGCCACCCTACGAAACGCTGGTGGCCCGCTCGAAGGAGTGCGAAGGCATCCTCAGCTTGTTGACTGACAAGATCGACGCCAACTTCCTGGCGGCTTGCCCCAAGCTCAAAGTCGTTAGCAACTTTGCTGTTGGTTACAACAACATTGATGTGCCCGCTGCGACCGCTCGTGGTGTGCGTGTCGGCAATACCCCCGGCGTACTCACCGATGCCACCGCTGATATCGCCTTCTGCCTGCTCATCGGTGCCGCTCGCAGAATCGTGGAAGGCCACCTCTATTCCCAGTCAGGCGACTGGAAGACGTGGGAACCGCTTGGCCACATCGGCCTCGATCTCGCTTGCAAGACGATCGGTATCGTCGGCATGGGACGTATCGGCTACGCCATGGCCAAACGCTGTCACGGCGGATGGGGCATGAAGGTGCTCTACGCTGATGTCAATCGTCATGAAGGCGCTGAGAAAGACCTGGCAGCGAAGAAGGTCGAACTCGATCAACTGCTTGCTGAAAGCGACTTCGTTTCCGTTCACGTAGATCTCAATCCTTCGACGAAACACCTCTTCAACGCTGCCCGATTCAAGCAGATGAAGAAGACCGCTGTCTTCATCAATACCGCCCGTGGGCCCATTCACGACGAACCGGCCTTGTACGAAGCGCTAAAGAATGGCACACTCTTCGCTGCGGGGCTGGACGTTACCGATCCGGAACCGCCCGATCCGAACAATCCGCTGCTGCGTTTGCCGAATGCCATCGTCGTGCCGCACATAGCCAGCGCGACCGTGCAGACTCGCAATGCGATGGCGACTATCGCTGCTGAAAACTTACTGGCCGGCCTCGCCGGTCAACCTCTGAGACACTGCGTTAATCCGTAGGGAGAGCATCTGTGAACCTTCGACATGCACTAGTCACCCTTTCGCTGGCCTGCTGCTGCACCATACTGGCTGCTCAGCCACCCGCCGGCCTGACCCGGGACGGGGACACCTTCCGCCATGAAGCCTCCAAGAGTTCGCTCAAGGTGGGCAAGGATTGGGAAGTCGTCGATACCAAAGGCACCGTGCGTCAACCGCACGTCGCCCTGCACAAGGCCTTTGCCGGCACCGATGTTATGGTTACTTGGTCGAAGCTTCAGGACATCAAGTTCGATGAAGCGGTCGAACTGGAACTCAACCAGTTGGTTCAAAGTTATGGTAAGGACAAAGTCGTCAAGAAAGAGCCGATCACCATCGACAACAAGTCGGTCTCTGTGATCGAACTGACCGAAGGCCCGGACCGCAATGGCAAGCAGGTAGGGGTGATCTACCTCTTGGACGCCGGCCCCGATGCCAAGGATCGCTGGAAGGTGAAACTGAGGGCGATTGTGAACAAATCGAGCCAGAATGACGGCATGAAGGCCGTTTCTGAGCTTTTGAAGCAATTTCAGTGGTAATGATAATCTTATTCTGTTAAGATGAACCCACTGCACGGATCGCCCCCGGCAAGCATAAACCTCGAACTGAGCCAGGTGTCACATGCAGAAGTCGCTAGTGGTTGTGGGCGGAACGAATCACGGAAAAGTAGTTCCTGTCATCGTTCAAGAGTTCCGCATCGGTCGGGATGCCATGTGCCATCTCCGACCCGCCAGCACCGATATCAGTCGGTTGCATTGCGCGATCGTCACCCATCCTGATGGTCGTGTGTTTCTCCGCGACTATGCCAGCAGCAATGGCACCATCATCAATCAACGATTCTTGATTGGTGGGGAGTATGAACTCAAGGATGGCGATGTGCTCGAAGTGGGCCCGCTCGGCTTCCGTTTCCATATGCAGGGGGCAGCGGTGAGCACGTTGTCCGCTTCGGTGGTGACAACGAGTTCGGTGCCTCAATCGCCCCGCCCGGCAGCTGCTCCAGTTCCTCCTCCACTGCCACGCCCGGTGCTGCCCGGCCTGACGACGATCTCGTCGGTGCCTCGCTATTCCTATCGGGAAGAATCAGCGCTCGAAACCACGCCCGATCTTTTGACCGACAGCCATATCTTCGCTGTCCATGATCAGGAAATGTTCAAGTCCGATACGATGCCGAACTCTCAGGTCTTCAAGAGTTCGCGCAAGGGTGTTGACGCTGGGCCGATGCTAGTCGAAGATGATCAGCGCTGATAGATCGGAAGATAGCTCAGCGGCGTCGACAGAATAATCACCGCAATACTCGTTTGATACACCGGACCTGGAGGGTTGCCCTCCAGGTCTTGTGCTTCCCAGGCGCCGTTCTCGGCCTGGCGGGGCAGCAGCACCGACACAATATCCGAATACCAGTTCTTCCACGCCTCGCCGCCTACGATATGCATGGCATGGGCGGCGTAGTAATGGCCGTACCAGAAGTACTCCCGTGCCCGGAACCGTCGTTCACGGGTGGTATCCTTCTGCAAGAACTCCACAGCCTTGGCGACATGTTCATGATCGTACTTGCCGCACAGTTGCAGGATGCAGGCCCCCGCTGCGGTGCGGGCGAATCCCGGATGCTTCTGGCCGGGCTGATAGTTGTAGCCGCCTGAAGATGGATCACGACAGGCTTCGACATACTGTAACGCTCTCTGCATGACTACATCGGGAACATTCAAGCCGCTGTTCTTGGCGGCACGGATGCCATGACCTGCATGATGGTGGCGGAGATGTCGGCGTCGTGGGGATTGGGATCGTATCTCCAGCCACCCTGCGGGCTTTGACAGCGGATCATCAGATCGATGGCTTTATCGAGCACGGGCTTGAGCTCGTCATCATGCGTCATGCCGTAGAGTTCAGCCAGGGCCAGCGTGGCCATGCCATGGCAATACATGTTCCCGCCCCGCCCGACGAGGTAGCCATCGCCCTCGGGCCGACCGGAACTGACGAGGAACTTAGCTCCCTTGGCGACGACAGGGCCATATTCGCCCTGACCAGGAACATGCCCCTGCGACATGAACGAGAGCAGCGCGAAGGCCGTGATGGCAGTGTTGTGCGGATACCGCGATTCGCTCCACGAGCCATCGGGGTTCTGCTTGCTAGCCAGCCAGGCGAGCGCCTTCTTGCAGGCATGCTTGCCAGCCGGGCTGAGCTTGACGTTCTCGTGCTGCTTGTCCTTCTCGGCTTGTTTCTCACCCTGACCAGCAGCCATCAGAGGCAGAACCAGGACTGATGACAGCAGAATAGATCGCAGAAACATAGCTCTTCCCCATCATTACTTCTCGTTCCCAAGCTCCGCTTGGGAACGCACTGCAAGTGAGGCTCTGCCTCACGTATCCAAACAACAACTGCACAATTTCTTGCCATCGCAGCGAGGCGGAGCCTCGCAAGCAGTGCGTTCCCAGGCAGAGCCTGGGAACGAGTTGTTACTTCTTCTTCGTTTCGCCAGCCGACTTGCCGCCGGCGATGCTCTCAAAGTAACGCTGAATCTGAGCCGCGTGCTCAGGAGGCAGCTTCTCGCTCAAGGCCTGCATGATCAGCTCCCGCTGTCGGGCCGGCAGGTTGACGAACGTGCTCCTGCCTTTGACATCGCCCTTCTCAGCCTTGGCGTTGCCATCCCGTTCGCCGTTCTGGGAGGGATCACCGGTCTGGTTCTTGTCCTTGTTCTCGTTCTGGGCCGACTTGTCGTTCTTGGCCTGGCCGTCCTGGGGCTTGCCCTTGGCTTGCTGTTGGCCTTTCTCCCCTTCCTTGCCCTTCTCCGACTGGTTCTGAGCGTTCTGCTGATCGCCCTGCATCTTGTCCATCGCCTGCTGAATCTGCTGCAGGCTTTGCAGCGCCCTGTCGAGCTGAGCGGCGGCCTGCTCCTGGTTCTTCTGGGCAGTGCTTGGCGTGTTGTTCTTGAGGTTCTGCTGTGCCTGGTCGAGTTGCTGTCGTGCCTGACCCAGCGAGGGCTGCACGTTCTGAGGCGACAGGGCCCGGGCCTGATCGATCGCCGCCTGGGCCGACTTGGTGGCTGCTTCAGACTGCTTCATCGACTGGTTCGATTGTGCAGGGTCTTTCGCTGCCTGGGCCGACTGCTTGGCCGCTTCCTTGCTCTCCATCAGGGCCTTGGCGACATGGGCGGCTGCTTCGCCCGGCTGAATCTTGTCCGGGTTCTGCATCGCCTCGGCGGCGGCTTCCTCAGCCTTCTTTTCCGAGAGCGTATCGTTCAGACTCTTCTTGGCCTGATCGAGATGTTCCAGGGCTTTCTGCGATTCTTTTGCAGCCTGGGGCAACTGATCTGCCTTCATGGCCTTGGCGGCGTCGTTCATCTTCTCTGCCGCTGAGGTGGTCTTCTTGGAAGCATCGGGGGCGGTCGATTTCAGGTCTTTGGTCAGTTCATCAGTCTGGGCCTTGGCTTGTTCCTGCTGTTGAGCCAGCTTCTCACTCGATGCAGCACGGGCAGGGGCCTTCTCCTGCTTGTCTAACTGCTTGGAGGCTTCATTGATCTCCGATTCCTTCTGGATGATGTCGTCCAGCTTCTTGTCCGCCTTTTCGAGTTGCTCAATCTGCTCTCGGCGTTCAGCCATCGCTTGAGCTTCGGCCTGGAGTGCTGCTTTAGCCTGCGCCAGATCAGCAAGAGCCTTGTCCTGCTGTTTGACGGCTGATTCGCCTTCCTGAGCATGCAGTTGCTCCGAAGCGGCATGCATGGCTTCGGCAGCGCTTTGAATCATCTGTTTGGTCTCCGCCTTGGCAGCAAGCGGCTTGGCGACGATCTCTTCGGTCTTCTGGGCCAGGTTCTGCTGCTTCGGAGCGGTCGGCTTCAACTCGCTCGGCTTCTTGGCCAGGATCGATTCCTTGTTCTTGTGCTGGAGCGATTTCTGCTCAGCAATGATCTTGTCGATCTGCTCCATGGCCCGCTTCAAGGCTTCCAGGGGATCGCGCTGGCTCTTCTCCTCAGCGACGACGAGTTCATCTAGTTGCTTCTTAGCCTCAGCCAGCTTCTCAGCCGCCTTGGTCTGAGGTTCCACGGCCTGCTTCTGCTGCGACGTACGTAGCTGATCCTTCGCAGCCTGCATGTTGGTTGCAGACTGTTCCAGTGTTTGGGCTGTTTCTTTGGCGATGTCTTTCAGCAGGTCTTTGACGTCTCGCGTCTGCACCATCACTTCAGCCTGCCTGGCGGACTGGCGGGCTGCCGTTTGTTCGCGCTCGTTGAACGGTTCCTTTTTGGCGTCAGCCTGGCGTGGGTCCTTGGCAGCAACGCTCTGATCCTTCATGGCGTTCTGCTGTTCGAGCAGCTTCTGCACCCTGTCACGAGCTTCCTGCAATACGCCCAGCTTATCGGAAGGTGTCCGCAGGGTGCGGGCCAATCGTTCCAGATCATTCTTAGCCTGGATCTGCCGGTCTTCCGCTTCCTGTTGATTGCGATAACGCAAATGGTTGGCAGCGTCTCGCATGGCCTGGAGCATGTGACGTTCGTTGGCGATCTCGAAAGCCTTCTCCAGGCGGGGCTTCAGCTCATCGGGGATGTCGTTCTGAATCTCGTGCAGCTTCTGCAGTACCGCATCTGAATCTCTTGCGATGTCATCCTGGCGAAGAGCATGCTGTTGAGGCGATTCAGGACGCATGCCCCGTCGCTGGTTGTTCTGGGTTCGGCGCTGCTGTTCCGATAGCAGGACCCGGTCTTTGAGTTGTGCCTGTTCCAGAGCAAGCTTATCAAACCGCTGAGCAGCCTGTTCGACGTTGCGTACCATTTCGAACCGTGCCAGCAGTTGCCTGATCTGATCGAGCACGACCCGATGCTTGTCCTGTGCCAGATCGAGTTGTTTATCCATCTCCGTCAGCGACTTGGCTTGCGAGGCGGTGCTGAAGTTCTTAATGATCTCTTCCATCTGCTGCTGGCTCAGACCGCGCAGAGCCGTGGCTGCTTCATTGATGATCTTCTGCTCGGCGGCGGCATCGAGTTGATGGTACGACAGCACCCGTAGCATGGCTTCAAGCCGCTGGGCGGTTCGCTTGGTCTCAGCCTGGGCCAGCTTCTGCTGCACCGTCTGCTGAGAGACGACCAGGCTGCTAGAGGTATCGGGTGGCTGGGCCGACTTAGCCGGTTCGTCAGCGAAGAGAAACACAGCACTGACAACGAGCGCCATTACTGAAAAAACTCGTGCCATAACACACCTAAGAGCGATGAAGGCAAAGGATACCTCCACTCTACACCGAATCTCTTAAGACGAGAAGCGTAGAGTGCCCCGATGAGCGATTTATCAGAAGTTGTTGAGGTTACCAATGACAGCCTGAAGCGCAAGCGAGGGGGCGCGTGCAATCGCAAGGTCCCCCCTCGCTTGCGCTTCAGGCTGTCATTGTGAGTGCATAAACAAAACACCGGTCAGTTAACAACACTGACCGGTGCGGATAGCTCAATATCTAGTCAGACGAAGCCTACGCCGGCTGCAACTGCTTCTTGCCGGCGCCACCCGAACCCTTGGCGTTGGCAACCGTCTTCTTCGGCTGGCCTTCGCCGAGGAACAAAAGCAGCGGGCTGGCGACGAAGATCGAGCTGTAGGTTCCGATGATCACGCCGACCACCATCACGAAGGCAAAGAGCTTCACTCCTTCGCCGCCGAAGATGTAAAGCACCACAACGACGAGCCAGGTGACCAAGGAGGTCAAGATGGTTCGGCTCAGGGTGCCGTTGACGCTGTCGTTGATCATGGCAGGGGTCAGTTCGGGATGCTTGCCTCGTGTCTCACGGATGCGGTCGAACACCACGATGGTATCGTTGACCGAGTAACCGACGAGGGTCAAGAGGGCAGCGACTGCGGGAAGATCGAGCTTGAAGTCTTCCAGCAACAGCACGTTGCCGAACATAGCGACAATGTAATGGCAGGCAGCGATCAGGCCGACCGTGAACATTAGATCGTGAACAAGACACAGCACCGCGGCCACGCCGAACGTCCAGTTGCCAAAACGGAACCAGAGGTAGCCGACGATAGCGAGCCACGAGAGCAGAATAGCGGTGATCGCCTTGCCCTGCGTTTCACTGGCGAGTTGACTGTCGAAGTTCTCCAACCGATCGGAGACGGGCAAGCTGAACTGCTGGACGACGTACTTGACCAGTTCTGGAGCCAACGGCTGCTGTTCCGGAGGCAGCTTGAACTGCACGGTTACGCTTTCGAAGCTGCCGGGCCGATTCCCGACCTTCCCCCCTTTGACTTCGTAGTTGTCCTTATTGCTTCCCGGAACATGTTCAGCAAACCACTTGCTGACAAACTTGGCCACTTCCTCAGCGGGGGGCTGCTTGTTCGTGAAGGTGACCTCGAACGACTTGTCCAACTTGTTCTTGTCTTGCTTGTCAGCGGGAACAGCGGCAATCGCACTCGGTGTGGCTGTAACGTAGAGCAACTCATTTTTGAACAAGTCTTCGATTGACTTCCGGACAGCGACTGGGTCCTTATTCGTGGTACGAATGGTGAACTCGGTAGTTGCCCCGGCACCTACCGTGGCGTCACGGTAGAGAGCATCGACAGCAGGCTCAGGCAACTGATCCTTGTTGTGCTTAGTGAGGACAGCGGTGCGCACTTCGCTGGTCGTCTTGGGCGATTTGAACTGGAACGTGTAAGCGGTACCGCCGGTGAAATCGATGTTAAGCCCTTCATCGCCACGCATGAGGAACAGGGCCAATCCCAGGATTGACAGGATGATCGTAGCGGTGAACCAGTAGTAACGAACCCGCATGAAGTCGATGTTCGGTTTGCTGAACAGCTTCGACATGCTCAGGCTCTTGATCCAGTTACGGCTCAAGGCGATATCGAAGATCAACCGGGTCATGTACAAGCTGGTAAAGAGGCTGATCACCAAACCCATCGTCAGCGAAACGCCGAAGCCTTTGAGCTGATCGGTGCCCACGACGTAGAGCACGACGGCGGTGAAAATCGAGGTCAAGTGAGTGTCAATAATGGTGGGGAAAGCACGGTCATAAGCGTTGCGGATGGCCAGGGCGAGGTTGGCTCCACGTTCCCGTTCTTCACGCAAGCGTTCGTAGATCAGCACGTTGGCATCGACTGCCATACCAAGCATCAGCACCAGACCGGCAAGGCCGGGCAGCGTGATGGCGGCGTTGGCGAACACCAGGAAGGCGATGGTCAGCAGCAAGTTCACAAACAGGGCGATGACGGCGACGAGACCGGCAAAGCGATAGTACCACAGCATGAAGATGACGACAGCGAGAAACGCCCCGCCGACCGCCCAGGTCCCCTTGCGAATGGTGTCTTCACCGAGGCCCGGCCCCATCGTCATTTCACTGACTGGTTCGGGACGCAGTGCCGCGGGCAGCGAGCCGGCCTGAAGGATGCGGGAGAGATCAATGGTTCGATCCTGACTTTGCTTTCCCGAACCCATCGTAATGATGCCGCCGTTACTCAATCGAGATTCGAGCTTGGGGGCGGAGATGATCTTGCCATCGAAGATGATAGCCATCTGCTTCCCCACTTCTTTGGTAAGATTAAAGAAGCGATCCTGAGCATCGGGCTTAATGCTGAAGTGAACGACATTCTGGAGGTTCTGATTGTCTGCATAAATAGAGGCAGGATCGAGATTATCGCCTGTCACGTTGGCTTCGGGAATGGGCTTACGAGTCAGGGCGAAATGGCGGCCCATGCTGGCAGCCTTTTCATCAATGCCCGGGGTTCGCTGATCGGGCGCGCTAAAGTAGGCATAGTCGCCCACCATGCGGAACCCTGGAGTTGACTTGTCGTTAAAGGTCTCTTTGAGCGTGTTGATTTCGCTGGGGGCCATTTCGACCCATTCGTAGTCGTCCTTGAACCCTTCGAGGGGCGGCATGGATTTGCCGGGCTGGAGAAGATCGTCGGCCTTGCCGACGAGTTGAGTCTTGGCAGCGTTAATGGCGTCTTTGTCGTTGAACTCCGCCATGCTGTTGTTGTGAGCCAGGATGCGGAATTCCATCTGACCCTGCTGCTGGATCAGTCGTTTGATGTCCTGAATCTTGCCGGCACTGTTGAGATTCTTGGGGTCGTTGCTGATCGGCAGAACAATTTCGACACGAGGCGGTCGGCTGGCATCGCCCTGAATCGGACGAATCGTCGTTTCCAGCAAGTTGCTCGGATCGACGCGGGTCTTGATGCGTTGAGCCAGTTGGTCGGCATTGAACGTGTTGCGGAAGTTGGCGTCCTGTTTCTCCCAGAAAGCGGGATCGACTTCGTAAACCAAAATCGAACCGCCCGCCAGATCGACACCAAGCGTGAAACGCTTGCCCGTCGCCGTCGGGTCAATGGAATTCCGATAGGCCACCGCCGTGATCCAGATGGAGATGATGATGGGCACCGTGACCAGCAGCAGCCGCCATTCGAAGCCGGGAAACAATCGGGTGTAAAGCAGTTTCAGGCCGACGACAAGGGCGACCAGAATGACGAGATAAATCAGTGCTTCCATTGTCTCAATTGGGGCTAGAGGTGTGTGAAGGGTATCGGGCCAGCTGGTTATTTAGTTCATGGCGACCGATCATGCTGTGACAGTATCTTTGCTTTCTTCGCTGGCCGGGACGATGGCATAAATGCTGGACCGGAGGACGCGAAGTTTGCTGTCGATGACTTTCACTGTGATTTCGTCGTTATCGCCTGGGGTGCCTGGGTTCTTTTCCTTGATGCCGGCTACCGTGCCGAGCAGTCCGCCGGCGAAAGTAACGTCGTCGCCACGCTTGATGAGATAGATGGCTTTCTTGCGTTCCTTCTCCTGCTTTTGCGCCGGGCGGAGCAGAAGGAACCAGGCCAGCGCCAGCGGGATGCCGAACATGATCAAGGGCTGGGCCATTGCTCCCAGGCCGCCTTCAGGGGCACCTTGAGCGGGTGCAGCAGCGCCGCCACCGGCAGCCTGAGCAAAGAGAGAGAGTGCGGAATCGAGCATGGTATCCAAATCAAGGCGTTTCGTGGACTTCCTCGGACTTTTCATTGTAAGTGGCACTATGCCAACGGACAAGGTTCTCCTTCAGGAACGAAGCGTATCGCCCCTCCCGAATGGCGATACGAGCCTGGGCCACCAAATCGAGGTAAAAATGGACGTTGTGGAGGGAAATAAGCGTTGGCCCCAGCATTTCATCGGCATGGAACAGGTGATTCAGATAGGCCCGGGTGAAATGGCGACAGGTGTAGCACAGGCACTTCGGATCAAGAGGCAACTCCGATCGCTTATGCACGGCATTTCGCAACCGTAACGTACCAGCCCAAGTGAGAGCCTGGGCATTGCGGCCATTGCGGGTCGGCATCACGCAGTCGAACATGTCGATGCCACGGGCAATGGCTGAGAGGATGTCTTCGGGTTTGCCCACGCCCATCAGGTAGCGGGGCTTGTTGACGGGCAGGGCAGCAGCAGCCTCGCCAAGAACACTCAGCATCGCCTCGGTCGGCTCCCCAACGCTGAAGCCGCCGAGGGCGTAGCCGGGGAAGTCGAGCTTCTTCAGTTTCTCAGCACACTCGATACGCCACTGGGCATTGAGGCCGCCTTGAACGATAGCGAACTGCGCCTGATCAATGCGACGATGAGCATCCTGACAACGCTTGGCCCAGAGGATGCTCCGCCGCATGGCTTCTCGAACCACTTCGGGTTCAGCCAATCCCGGCGGGCATTCATCGAGCACCATGGCGATATCGGAGCCAAGCTTCTCCTGGATATCAACTGCTGATTCAGGGGAGAGTTCGAGAAGGGCCCCATCAATATGGGAACGGAAGACAGCACTCTTATCGGTGATCTTCCGCTGCGTGGCCAGGCTGAAGATCTGATAGCCACCCGAATCGGTGAGGATGGCTCCGGGCCAGTTCATGAACTTGTGCAGGCCGCCCATCTCAGCGACGATGTCGGGGCCAGGCCGCAGGGCGAGGTGATAGGTGTTGCCGAGGATGATCTTTGCCCCGCACTCCGCAACCATCTGTGGAGTGAGACCCTTGACAGTAGCCTGCGTGCCGACGGGCATGAACATGGGAGTATCGAACTCGCCATGCGGCGTGGTGACTTTGCCCAGGCGGGCATGGCCATCGGTTTTCAGGAGATCAAAAGAGAGGGGGGGCATGATAGAGAATACCAGCCCGACGCGCTAGCGAGGGAGCGTTTCACCATCGCACGGCGTTCCCTCGCTAGCGCGTCGGGCTGGTATATTCCTAATCCCCGCGCAGCTTGAGATTGAGATCCACCAGCTTCTCGCGCACTTCCACGAGCGATGTCTGCCCGAAGTTCTTCATCTCCAGCAGTTCATCAGCGGTGCGCTGGATGAGTTCACCCACGGTGCCAATGCTCAAGCGGTTCATGCACTTGCGGGCACGTACCGAGAAGTTGAGTTCGCTGATGGGCTTGTTCATCGCCTCCTGCTCTTCAGGCGAATATTGAGGCTGATTGGAGCGGAACCGTGGGTCGTAGCGGGCGCCTTCTTCGAGAGCCTGGCCCAGACGCAGACCCTTGGCGGTCAGCATTTCCTTTATCTCATCCAGCGAGGTTTCGCCGAAGTTCTTGCTGGCCAGCAGTTGCGATTCGGTGACACGGGTGAGGTCGCCCAGCGTGCGGATGTTCATCTTCTTCAGGCAGTTCCTGCTGCGGACCGAGAGTTCGAAGTCGGTCACAGGCACTTCGAGCACCTGGGAGAACTTGTCGAAGCGACGTTCAGCGTCTTCGTCGAAGAACATCTCACGGGAAGCGTCAGCATCCTTGAGGAAGAGCTTCGACTTGAGATCATTCGGGAACGCTTCGCTGAGCTGCCGATAGCAGTTGTGCGCCTTCTCGTACTGATTGTTGTCTTCGTAGAGGATGCCCAGATTATTGAGGGCACCCTTGGTGGCAGGCAATTGGCCGACGCATCGTTCGTAGAAGCCAATCGCTTCATCGTCGTTACCGGCCAGATCGTTGTAGTAGCCAAGCTGGAAGAGCGCACCGGTGTGGTTGGCGTCGATCTCAATAGCTTTCTCGAAGCTGCTCAGAGCGTTCTGCTTGTCCCCTTCTTCCAAGAGCAGGCAGCCCTTCTGGAAGTGGTATTCACCCGAATGGCTGCTCATGCTGTCGAGCTTGTGAATCAGTTCCTTGGCCTGCTTGATGTGCTTCTGATGCAGGAAGAGACCGGCCCGCTGGAGTTGTACCTGGGTGGCGGTGTAGCCCATCTTCTCAGCACGTTCAAAAGCCTTGTGTGCCTCATCGATATCATTCAGCTGTGCCAAGGCGCGTCCCAGATAGAACTGAGAAAGAGCGGTATCAGCCTGGTGCAGGTGTTTGGCTGCGTCGCCGGTGCGACCGAGGAACCAGTTGGCCACGCCCAGCTTGAGATGCCATTTCTTTACCTGAGGACCGCCTGCTTCGAGCTTCACCTTCATGGCATCCACAGCTTCACGCAGCGCACGGTACTGAGCAGGGCCCTGACTGAGGCCGTCTCGCAGACGCTGTACTGTTCCTGCATCGCAATCATCTTTTTCGAGGAACATCGCTTTGATATCAGTCGTGATGCCATTCATCTCGGGCGTACTCCGGCTCTGGGGTATTTCTTTGAAACCTTAATATAGTTGCTGCTCTTGAGAGAGCAAGGCGAAGTGGAGGCTTGGCACAGTGCCATTGAGCAGATTGTGGCCAGAATTACCTGCATTACCCGATGTCACCCCCGTAAGTCCTTACTTGGCTTGAGCTTGACGTGGTTTTCCCCCTCTGCTATGTGCCGCCTGGTGTTCCGGTCTACCCAGTTTGGGGATTCGCCATGAGGCGTTTCGCAGTCATTTTGCCTCTCTTGTTGCTTCTTCTGAGCACAGGGTGCGTCTACCGACGTATGACAGTCATGACCGATCCGCCTGGGGCCAGGCTGTTCGTGAACAACGTCGAAGTGGGTACCACGCCCTGCATCGTCCCTACCAATTCCTTCATCGACTATGGCAACTATAAGTTCACCCTCTTCAAAGATGGCTACGAGCCACTCGAAGTGATTCAACCCGTGCCTCCGAAGTGGTACCAGTATCCCTGGATCGATGCTGTTACCGAGCTGGGTCCCTGGACGGTGCGAGATCAGCGGTTGTTTACCTATCAGCTACAGCCCGCACGAGAGAAATCGGGCGATGAACTGAAGCAACAGGCTGATGAGTTCCGTCAACGAGGCAACGCCATCGGCTCAACTCCGATTCCGATGACCACGGTGCCACCAGCAGGAACGACTGCTCCGCCGACGACCTTCGCGCCGCCGGGAGCAGTTGCGCCATCGGGCGGTGCCGTGGCACCTCCGCCGATGACCAATACTCCGTCACTCAGTAATATCCCCGTGCCGCCACAATAAAGCATGTAGCGGAAGTCGCCAGACTTCCGATCCAGATCTTAACGGAACTCTTGGCGAGTTCCGCTACTGTTGTTTCCGCACCGGCAGATACCGTATCAGCAGAGCCACGAAGAAGACGATGCCCCCGAGCCAGGTCGGCGCAGCGGGGATCGACCAGGTAATAAAGAACGCCCACACCGGGACCAGCAGCGGATCGAGCAGCGTAATCAACGATGCTTCATGTGCAGGCACCGTTTTCATCGCATGCGACATCAGCCAATAGGGGACCGCTACCTGAACCGTTCCAAAGATGGCAAGGATGATCCACTGAATACCTTCGGGCCAGGGCGTTGTCATCGCCCAGGGCAAGGCAACCAGCCCGGCAACGAGTTGGTTGATAAAGGCCAGCCAGGGTGAAGCGAAGCTGTTGAGGATGCTCAAACAAATCAATACGCCGGCAAAGGTCACACCAGCCCCGAGTGCTTGCCCTGCTGCCTTGAGCTGATCGGCTTGGAGCCGTCCCAAAACGATCACCACGATGCCAACGGTAGCAATGGCGAGCGCAATCCAATCACGTTGGGTTGCTTTGGCCCGTTGGAGCAAAAGGACATTGACGAGAAAGACCCAAAAGGGCGCGGTGTACTCCAAGAGCGCTGCTGCTGCCACTTCGCCTTCAGCCATGGATATCACAAACAACAGGTTCATGACGGCGAAGCTGCCCGCCATCACGATCATCAGGGGATGCCAGCGAATCATGGCCGGCCGCAGCAGCACCAGCAGCGATGCTGCTCCGAACAGGCATCGCCAACAGGCAATCTGTTCTGGTGAAACCGGTTTCACGTCGCCCATCCAACTCGGTGGCTTGGTCAGAAGCGTAATGAAGAACCCGCTCAGGCTCCACATCACCGCTGCCAATGCTACCGTCAGGCGACCTTGCCAGGGGTGTGTCATGGATTCGCTAGGGTTTCTTTGCTTCGGGAAGTTGCCACCAGAGCAGCAGCATGAAGACGAGGCAGAACAGGGCGAAGATCACGAACACCAGCCAGCCCGGCCAGCGTTTGATCGAGGGAGGTGGCGGGGGTTCCGTGGGGTGAGGCATGCGAAACTCGATGAAATCACGAAGAGGACGGTAAGGGCCGCGAGGCGAACGGCTGACCAGCTGATCGAGACTGAAGTCTTTCTTATCGAGTGACGCCACAATTTGTTCGGTGCTCGCTTTTTTGCAGATGAGCTTACCTTCCACTCGACCTGTAAAGAGATACCACCACCGCTCCGATTCTTCTTCGCTCAGTTCATCATCGTGCTTGGTCGGTTGATCTGCGATATGCACGACCGGCTTGGCATCCGAGGTCGCCTCTTCCCAGTTCAACGAGAGAGGCACCAGGTTCGATTCATCCAGGGCGATGATCAGATCGCTGGCAGACTGGTAGCGGTCTTCGGGCCTCTTGGCTAGCAGCTTTGCCAGCAGCGCATCGATCATCGGGCTGAGGCTGGGCACCAGTTCCGAAGCGCGGGCATAGATGCCGATCTGCTTCTTCTCGGTGATTTCGAGCGGTGTTTGGCCTTCAAAGGGCAGTCGCCCCGTCAGCATCTGGTAGAGGGTGGCCCCTAAAGCAAAGAGATCGCTGCGGGCATCAGCGTTCCGGGCGGAGATGGTCTGCTCATAAGGCATGTAGAACGGCGTGCCAAACCCCTGCTTGGTTTTGGTGAGCGAGGTCTCGTTGCCGAACCGATCCTTGGCCAGGCCGAAATCGGTGAGCTTGGCTACGCCGGTAGGGTCGAGCAGAATGTTGGCCGGCTTAATGTCCCGATGGATAATGCCCTTGGAATGAGCGTGAGCCAGGCCGTGGGCAATTTCCCAGATGATCCGCAGTGCCACGCTGGGGGAGAGCCTGCCCCGCTGGGCGAGCAGCGTCTGCACGCTGATGCCATCGACATACTCCATCACAAAGTAATGCCGGTCGGTGTCCCGATCAGTGCCGGCATAGAAGCCCCGCACGATGTTAGTGTGATTGAGCTTGGCGGCGTGCTGCGACTCGCGCTGGAACCGGGCCAGCAGCGTTTCGTGCTGCCTCCACTGGGTGCCCAGCACCTTCATCGCATAGCGCTGGCCGGTTTGTAATTGGGTGACGAGATACACCGCCCCCATGCTGCCTCCGCCCAGCCGCTTGTTGAGTTGAAACCCAGCTATGACTTTGGGATGCTCATCGTCGAAGAAATCAACAGTGAGTTTCTGCTCGGCAATTGGCACCGCTACATAAGAATCGGCGCTGGGCTGGCGAAGTTGTTGAGCTTGTGCCTCGGTAAGGTAGCCGCCGTCTTCCAGTAGCGTGATGATGTGGAGTTGATGCCCCATGTTCTCAGCGTTGACCGCTTTGCGCACCATCTTCAGGGCGACGTCCTGCGGAACGTCGAATTCCTCGACAGCACGCTGTGCGAGACGTTCAGCCTCAGAAGAGGTGGGCATCAGATTAGTTTATGGCTTATTTCTAACAGTTGCAGAAAGAAGCTGAAATCAGGGTGACAATGGCCAGCGAGTCTGTTTATTAGCACCAGCGAGGTTGCTGTCAATGTTCATTCAACGCAAAAATAGGCAAAATTTAGTTGAATTACCCAACCCTCATGGCCCACATTGACGGAACAATCGCCAAAAATTCACGTCCCCATGGTGGCAAACAGATTGCTTTTAGGGCATAATCTGGTTGTGCAAGATACACCCCACTTGGAACCTAAAGCCATGCTCTTCGCCCAGATGCATAGAATTTCTTTATCGCCCTCACATATTTTTCATTTGACAAACACAGAATACATAGTGTTCAATAGTGCCTCTGGAAGCTCCGCTACTCATTTCCTCCCTGCTCGTCGCCCACGAGTTCCTGTCGAGAGAGCAGCAACCACCGCAATGGACGCCTATTGGCCAAGTGTGAGCAACCCGCAGAGCTTCTAACAAGTGACATCATGATCGTACGTGGGCGAGAACTTCTGATAGCAACTGTACTGAGCGTGTCGGCGCTGGTTTGGGCGTTTTGGTCCACCTTCGCTGATATGCAGGAACGCTGGTCGTCCGATCCGCAGTATTCTCACTGCTATCTCGTCCCTCTGTTTTCCCTCTGGTATCTCTGGTCCCGGCGCGAACAAATGCCCAGGGACAACGCTTGGCCCCACTGGGGCGGCCTGGGCATCATGCTGCTTGGCATGGTCGTCCGCCTCGGCGGTTCTTACCTCTTTCAACAAACCCTGGAAGGCGTCGGCTTCATCATCTGCATGCTGGGCCTCGCCTGGTTCCTCCTCGGTCGTTCAGGTGCGAAGTGGGCTTTGCCCGCGATCATCTTCCTGGTGTTCCTGATTCCTTTGCCTTATCGCCTGCAGGTGATGATGGGCTCTCCCCTGCAAAGAATCGCCACCGTCTCCAGCACTTACCTCTTGCAGACGTTCGGCATTCCTGCCGTGGCTGAAGGCAATGTCATCCTCTTGGAGAACTCGCACATTGGCATTGTCGAAGCCTGCAATGGCTTGGGCATGTTGATGACGTTCTTCGCTGTCACCACTGCCGTAGCCCTGTTGATCCGTCGGCCGCTGGTGGATCGCGTCATTGTTGTTCTCAGTGCGGTGCCCATCGCCATCGCTGTCAACATTCTTCGCATTACCGCAACGGGAGTTCTCTCGGTGCTCACCAGTCCTGAGCTGGCCCGACGGGTCTATCACGATCTGGCAGGCTGGTTCATGATGCCGATTGCCCTGCTGATGGTTTTCGGCGTCATTGCGTTTCTCAATCGCTTTCTCCAGGCACATGAAGGACAGGAACATGACGCTCCCATACCGGCTGGGATGTTGAGTGGCAATGCGCCCATGATGGGCGTACCCGGACAATTCCCGTAAGGTATCGAATCACTGATCGAGGTGTTATCTCATGCAAAATAGTTACGACGATATCCAGCAGGCAACCGCCACGCCACTGGATGCTACTCCGGTGGAGCGTAATTCGAGTCTGCCCATTCCGTTCCTCCCGGAAGGGGGAGGCACGAAGCCGCCCCGCGCCTTGTCAGAACCGGTGACCAGCCGCACCGTCATACAGGCGCTACGTCGCCATTGGCTCATGATTCTGGTTGGCGGCACAGTGCTCGCCTCGCTTATTGGTGCTGGCATCTGGTTTTTCCTGCCTATTCCCAAGATATACGCCTATGCGGTGTTCCACATCTCGCAGCAGGCGCCGACCATCATGGTGCCCCTCCGCGATCAAACTGCTGAGTTCGGCACCTATCGCTCTCGCCAGCAGTACTACATCAAGTCGAGGCAAGTGCTCTCCCAGGTGCTCAATCGCCCTGAAGTGCAGAATCTGCCTCTGATCATGAAGCAAAGCGATCCGGTCGATTGGCTTGAACGACAGTTACAGACCGACTTCAAGAAAAGCCCGGAAAGCATGATGCTCTACATGGATGGCGACGATGAGGACTCCGCGGCGTTGCTGACGATCATCAAGGCTGTTCGCGATGTCTACATGGAAGAGTACGTCAACAAGGAGCACAAGGAAGGCAACAAGAAACTACTGGCTTTGAAGAAGAGCAAGCAGGAGTATGAAGACAAGCTCAACGAGAAGATGAACTATCTGAAAACGCTCTCCAAGCAGGGCGATGGCGTAGATCCGCAGGATATCGAAGTTCGACGCATGCTCATTCAGGAAACGCTGCGTAACCGTCGCAACGAGCAGCAGACGACCCGAAACAAACTGAACGAACTGCAACAGCAGATCGATGTGATCGAAGCCAAGCTCAAGAGCATGAACACGCTGCAGGTGCCTGAAGAAGATATTGAGAATGAACTGGCCAAAGACCCGACCATCGCCCAGGAAAAGACCTTGCTGGAGAACTTCAAGACGGCAGTTACCGAAGCTGAAAAGGCTTTGGCTCCAGGTCGAAAGAACGACCGGGTAGAACAGATGAAAAAAGACTATGCCGAGGCGCAGAAGAAGTATCAGGAAAAGATGAACAAGGTTCGCCCTGCTGCCGTCAATCGCATCCGAGACCGCTTCCGTCGCGAGCTTGATACGAAATATCTCGATGCCAAGCTCGCTTATGATTCCATCAAGAAGCAGGACGCCGGCATTCAGGCCGAGATCGATCACAGCGACAAGATGCTTCAGCGTCTCAGCGATAATCGGGTCAACATCAAAAGCCTTCAAATCGACGTCGAGACGATTGAAAAGTCGCTGGCCAGCCTCAACACCGAAATCCAGAATCGCGAGACGGAGAAACAGGCTGACCCTCGTATTCACATTGAAGAAGAGCCAACCACCGCTTCCCGCTTTGAAGGCCAGCGCCGCCTCAAGTTCACTGCCATGGGCATGATTGGCAGCTATGTGCTGCTGGCCCTGGGTGCCATCGTCTATGAAGCACGTCGTCGACGTGTGACCAGCACGGAAGACATCGCTTACGGCCTGGGCCTTCGGCTGGTCGGCACGCTGCCTGAAGTCCGCAAGACCCGCAACAAGATCCTGGGCTTCGGTGGCCCGCAGTATGCTCCGGCCCGGCTGCAAGCCATTCTGACCGAATCGATCGATGCCACCCGAACGATGCTGCTTCATGAGTTCCGACAGTCCGGGCTGCGTTCCCTCATGGTGACCAGTGCCGTGGGCGGTGAAGGCAAGACCTCGCTCTCCGGCCACCTGGCCCTGAGTCTCGCTCGCGCCGGCCATACCGTGCTGCTGATCGACGGCGATATGCGACGCCCGGCGGCACACCGTATTTTCAACCAGCCCCTCGGGCCAGGCCTCAGCGAATATCTCCGTGGCGAAGTAGCGATTGAAGACTGCGTGCAGGAGACGCCGATGGAAGGCGTCTGGATTCTGCCCGCCGGTCGTTGGACACCCATCACCACGCAGTGCCTGGTGGGCGGCTACTGGTCGGAGCTGCTGAGTGAAGTTCGGGAACGCTTTGATTTCGTCATCGTTGATTCGCCGCCAGTACTACCCGTCGTCGATGCTTCCCTTTTGGGCCAGCATGTCGACGGCGTTTTAATGTCTGTTATGCGGGATGTCAGCCAGTTGGGCCTGCTCTACGAAGCACAGCAACGGCTCGAAAAACTGAACATTCGCATCCTGGGTGTGGTGGTCAATGGCATCCATCATGAGCACTATGCTTCGAGGTATTACAGCGAGACGGCTCAGAAAGGAATACCCTCGGGCGTTTGATCTTCTGAATTCATGACCTACATTCCATGAGAACGGTATGGAACGCAAGATACAAGGCATGGCAGCTCTGATCTCGGTGGTAATCCTTTTTGGATTGCTCCATGGGGTCACGTCCGGACGCTGGCAATTCAGTGCTGACCGTCTGGAAGAGATGGCTCCGCGCCTGAAGGACGTGCCCATGCTGATCGGCTCCTGGAGCGGTGTGAATCAACCTGTCGAGGAAGAGGAGCAGTTTACCCGGCATGGTGTCGTCTCCTGGATCGTCAGACGCTACACCGATCGACGAACCGGGCAGGAAGTGGAGGTCATGATGGTATGCGGTCGATCCGGCCCCATTGCTGTTCATACTCCCGATGTCTGCTATAAGAACGCAGGCTTCCACGAGGAGACGACACAGCAGCGCACCGAGGTTCCCACGGAAGCGGGAACTATGGCGCACTTCATGACGTCTCGATTCGCCAAAGCCAGTTCCACGGGTTCAACGAAATTAGATATCTGGTGGTGCTGGGGCTGTGATGGAAAGTGGGAAGCTCCGGAGAGCCCCCGCTTTCATTACGCCCGAAGCCCTTATTTATTCAAGCTCTATGTCATTCGCAATCTCCCTATCGGAGCGGTGAACGATAAGAGCTGTTCGAGATTCATCAGTGATTGTCTGCCGACCATCACCGCATCGATTTTCCCTCAGTCGTCTGGGGGAAGTGAATCATCGCCACGCTGATCTGTCTCTCCAGAGCGTGGTGGAGTTCGTTTCATTAGAGAAGGAGAGCCTGTGAGCATGAACGCTCGCTTAGAACCTGAAGCACTGGTGCCATCCAGCAGTGATCGCCTCACGCGGATGGAAACCAGTGAGAATCGGTCTACCGAAACGGATTTTCGGTTGCCGAATGAGCCGAAACTACCCCCCGGCTACTCACTGATCGTGGGTGGCGCCGGCTGGTATGATCTGGCCAAAACTGTATTAGATGGCCTCGCGGCGATGATCATCCTCATCGTAGCCATGCCCTTTGTGCTGGTCTCCGCACTGATCGTTCGGCTGACATCGCATGGGCCGGCGTTCTATACCCAGATGCGTCTGGGCCGGGGCGGCAAGCCGTATGTGATTTACAAGCTTCGCTCCATGTACCACGACTGCGAACGCTATTCAGGTATTCGCTGGAGTTCTAAGGGCGACAATCGAGTCACGCCCTTCGGTCGATTCCTGCGCAAGAGCCATATCGATGAGCTTCCCCAGTTGTGGAACGTCCTGCGTGGAGAAATGAGCCTGATCGGCCCGCGTCCGGAACGCCCGGAACTCGTCGTTTCACTGGAAAAGGCGTTGCCCCGTTATAAGGATCGACTGCTGGTCAAACCCGGACTGACTGGACTGGCGCAGATTCAATTGCCTCCGGATACCGATCTGGAAAGCGTTCGACAAAAGCTGGTGCTGGATCGCGTCTACGTGCGCTATCGCAGTTTCTGGCTCGATCTGCGGATTTATCTTGCTACGATAGTCTACCTGGCAGGAGTGCCCTTCGAAACCGTCCGTCGCTGGTTTGCTCTTCCTCATGAAATGAAGGAAGAGCGTCAGACGGCTGAAATCGCCCAGGCTTTGCAAGTCCATACGTCTCAGCCGGCGTACTCGGTTCCTGCACTGGAAAAGGCCTGAGCCTGCTGCGCTAAGCTCCTATGGCCTTTCCTCTTTTCCTACTTCTGAACTTTCTCTTCTTCATCCGGCCTGATGAGATCATCACGTCGTTGAACGAATCGCGCCTGTACCTCTGGTGCTTCCTGGCGTGCTTGCTCTTTTCCTGGCGTGAATTGTCAGTCAACCTGAAGCTCGACAAGCTCATCATCGATCCAGTCACCTGCTGCATCATCCTCTACGGCATTGTGTTCACCATTTCCAACGTCATCAACGTCGGTGTATTCGAAGCTCGTGAGAAGGGAATTGAGTACGTGAAACTCGTTCTCTATTACCTCTTGTTCATTTCACTGGTTGACACTCCTGAGCGGCTGCGCGCTTCCTGAAGTTTCTTGTATTCTGCGTGCTGGTCATGACTGCCATCTTGCTGCTCGATCACTATGAGGTGATCCGCGTGGAAGCCATCGAGCCGATCATGCAGAATGAATACGACGAAGAGGGCGCGATCAAAGATACGTATCCTCGGCTGCGATACCTGGGCACTTTTCAGGATCCGAACGACTTGAGCATGCTGTTGGGCGTGGGGATGATCATCTCGGTCTATCTTTACATGTCAGGGACTTCGTTTATTCGGGTGCTCTGGGCCATTCCGTTCGCCTCGGCGGCATTCTTGATGGTGTTGACACAGTCCCGAGGTGGACTCCTCGGCCTGGCAGCCGGGGTGGGTGCTTTTTTTGCCAGTAAGATGGGGTGGCGTAAAGCGTTACCCTTGGCGGCCATCGCCATTCCAGCCTTGCTCTTTGTCGTCGGTGGAAGACAGGGTGACATATCGCTGTCAGGAGGCACCGGCCAGGATCGTCTTCGTATCTGGTCAGACGGTTTCGCTTTGATGGCCAATCCAAGACATGTGTTGACAGGTATTGGCGTCGATAAGTACCACGATGAAGTCGGTCACGTGGCTCACAATTCTTATGTTCATGCTTTTGTCGAAACAGGCATGATCGGCGGCGTTATCTTTGCGGGAATGTTCCTGCTCGCCTTTGGTGTCGTTTTTAAGCAGGGATCGGCTTGGCTAAAATACCAGTCACCCATCCTCGCTCAGATGCATCCGTATCTGCTAGCGGTGCTGGCCGACTATTTGATGTGCATGTTCTCGTTATCTCGGAATTATGTCGTGACGACCTACATGATGCTCGGAATTTGCACCGCTTTCATTCGGATGGCACAGGATGAGCATGAACGGTCCTGGTATAACATGGATTTCCGCATGATTGTTCTAATCTGTGGGCTAGGATTGGGTGTCTTTGCCGTCCTCAAGGTGTTCTTGATGATGTTCGTTCAGTTCGGTACCTAGGAAGATATGGAAACAGGTTCAGCCATCTCATTGAAAGCCATGCCCGGCGCAGTCAAAGCGACCTCCGCCAGCGGTACGTCGCTCAATCGGCACAAGACACTGCCGGTCACGATCATTGAACCGAGGCAAAGCTGGCTTGGACTCGGCTTGGGCGAACTATGGCGGTCTCGTGAACTGCTCTACTACCTCTGCTGGCGTGATGTCAAGATTCGATACAAGCAGACGTTCCTGGGAGTGGCCTGGGCCATCCTGCAACCTGCGCTGCTGATGATCGTCTTCAGCCTCTTCTTCGGTCGGCTCAGTCAAAGCGAAGCGAGCCCGGTGCCGTTCCCGCTCTTTATCTGTGCGGGCATTCTGCCCTGGACCTTCTTTGCGACCGCCCTCTCCAACGCTGCCAACAGTGTTGTCAGTTCCGAGAGGATGATCAGCAAGATTTACTTCCCCAGGCTGCTGCTGCCCCTGTCCAGTGTCGGTGCAGCTCTAGTCGACTTCCTCATCGCCATCGTGCTGATGGGGGCGATGCTGATCTGGTACGGCGTGATGCCTGCTGCGACCATCGTGCTGGTGCCGGTGCTGATACTCCTGATTGGCATGACCGCTGCCGGGCTTGGTATCTTCCTGGCTGCTCTCAACGTCAACTATCGAGACTTCCGCTACATCATTCCCTTTCTCATCCAGATCGGCCTGTTCGCAACGCCCACTATTTACCTGGCTCCCGACTTGCTCGGCGGCAAGATGCAGAACCTACTCTGGCTCAACCCGATGGCGGCCATCATTGCCAGCTTCCGTGCTGCCATCTTTGGTACTGAGATTCCCTGGCTGCAACTCGCCGGGGCGACTGTACTTTCAGCCGGCATGCTGGTGCTGGGCATGATGTATTTCCGCCGAGTGGAAGGCACCTTTGCTGATCACATTTAGTGCAGGGAGAACGACGCTCGCGCTGAGCTGAACAACGATGATGTCCACCTCGATTCGTGTGCAAAACGTGGGGAAAGAGTATCAGATGGTGCATGGCCACCAGCGGGCCAGCTACCGTACGCTGCGTGATACGCTTAGCGAGGCCTTTGGGCGTCTGCGGGGCAATGGCCATGCGAAGAAGAACAAACATACCTTCTGGGCTCTCAAAGACGTCAACTTCGAGATTCCCGAAGGTGGCGTCGTAGGCATCATTGGCCATAACGGCGCGGGTAAGAGCACCCTCCTGAAGATTCTCTCTCGTATCACTCAGCCCACCACCGGGCGTGTTGAACTGCATGGCCGGGTAGGCAGCCTGCTCGAAGTAGGCACCGGTTTCCATCCTGAGCTTTCGGGAAGAGAGAACATCTTCCTCAATGGCAGCATCCTGGGGATGAGTCATAAGGAAATCCAGCGCCGCTTCGACGAGATCGTGGCCTTCGCAGAAGTGGAAAAGTTCCTGGAGATGCCGGTCAAACGCTACTCCAGCGGCATGTACGTTCGGCTGGCGTTCGCTGTTGCCGCCCACCTGGAGCCGGAGATACTGCTGGTCGATGAAGTGCTGGCGGTGGGCGACATCCAGTTTCAAAAGAAGTGCCTGGAGAAGATGCAGCAAGTGAGCCGTTCTGGTCGAACGGTACTGTTCGTCAGCCACAATCTCGCCTCGGTGCGAACGCTGTGCAAGACGGCTATTACGCTGGAGGCGGGGCATCTGGTCGGCATGGGTGATGCCGATGGTGAAGTGAAAGCCTACCTCGCCAAGATCGCGTCGCAGTCGCTGACCTCGCTCGAAAGCCGGGAAGACCGGGAAGGCGACGGCACGGCGCACATCACCAATCTGGTGATTACCGATCTGCATGGCGAACCCGTCGATCATGTCTTCGCCGGGCAGGGTGTTCGCATGATTGTGAAGTACAAGAGTCAGGCTGCCGGCAAAGTTCCCCTCGTCGCACTTTCAGTGCTGTCGGCCGATGCGACGAAGCTGTTCCACGTCGATAACGTCACTCGCAACCAGACGCTGCCCCTCTCGAAAGAGGAAGGGGAGTATATCTGCACGATTCCCAAGCTGCCGCTGACGCCGGGGCTATACCAGATCAACGCCTGTTTGCTTCTGAATGAAATCACCGTTGATCACGTCTGGACCGCTGCCACGCTGGAAGTGCTGCCCGGCGACTTCTTCAACGTCGGCAAGGTAGCAGAGCACTTCGCCTCGGTCGTCTTTGTTGATCATGAATGGTCATAATGGGAGCCACGCCGGGTGAATTCTCTCAACCGCCCCCTCACTTCTGCCCCATTTATGACGTAGAGTAGCTAGACCTTTCCCTCGAAGGACTTGGCGTGCCCCTCATTCAACCATCGGTACAGCGACACATGAAACCAAGGCGAGCGCTTACCGAGCGGCTCAGTGACCTGCGTGACTTCCGCAACCACTGGCGCTGACAAGAAGCTGGTGGAGCATCTGCGCAACCTCCCCTCGCACTTCACGCAGATCATCTATGGCTTGCCGGTCATCACCCTGTCGGAACTGGTAAAAGACGATGTCACTCCCGATGAACCGATCATGGATGATTTGTGCCTGCCCAACCATGTCGAAGGGCCGGGGCATAACGATCTGGTACCGCTGCTTCGTATTTTGAAGAGCAAGCAGCCCAAGGTCGTCCTCGAACTCGGCACCGCGCATGGCAATACGACAGCGAACATCTGCAAGCAGTGTCCTGACGCTCAGATCTATTCCGTGAACGCTTTGCCTGAACAGATCAGCGGCGACATCATTACCTTTGCTTTGACCAAAGACGAGATCGGCAGAGCCTTCCGCAAAAATGGGTACGGGCATCGGGTGCAGCAGATCTATGCCAACACGCTGGAGCTTGATCTGTCGCCTCATCTCAAGAAGGGCACGGTTGATCTCGCTATCGTGGATGCCTGCCACGATACGCCCTTTGTGCTGAACGACTTTCTCAAGGTCGTTCCCTACATGAAGCCCGGCGGACTGGTGCTCTTGCACGATACCCATCCGAGCATGGAAGAGCACTTGATCGGTAGCTACAGGGCCTGCATGTATCTCCGCAAGCAGGGTTACGATATCCGTCATCTGCGGGATACCTGGTGGGGTGTCTGGCAGGTTCCTCAAGATCGCAAGCAAGCATAACCATGCAGCCAGCGGCGTCGCCCAACCCGCTCCTTTGTGCTCTCGATTTCGCCAGCAACTGGGAAATCCGGGGAGGGGTGTGGCGTTATGGCATCGAACTGACCCGTGCCCTGGTGAAGCTGCTCGGGCCGGAAGCGGTGCTGCTTCCCGTCTATGATCGTCTCCCTCCAGAACGATTGGAAGAAGTAGCCCAGACTGGCGGCAAGCTCATCGCTGACGGCTGGCACACCCGGTACGATCGTCTCGAAGCCATGGCTCAGCGGAATGGCCGATTCATTCCCTGGAAGACGGTGCTGCCTTTGGTCTATGGCCCGAAGATGAAGCAGCGTCTCTTTCGTTCAGCCTTGGGGCAGGCCAACGTCTGCCATGCCATCTTCACCTGCCGGGGTACGCCGAAGCATGGTGTGACGGTGGGCACCATTCATGATCTCATTCCGCTGCTTCACGAGACAGGGGCAGGCTTCAGCAAGGAACGCTTCCTGAGCATGATCGAAGATCATCGCCGCTGGGCCACGCTGGTGATCGTTCCTTCGGAAGCGACCAAGTCGGATCTCATCAAACACCTCAACTACCCCGCCGATCAGATTCGTGTCGTTTATCATGGCATCGATACCGGTTTGTTTCATCCGAACGTCGCTCTGCCTGATGAGCTACTTAAGAAACATGACTTGAAGCCGGGTCAGTTCCTACTCTATGTCGGTGCTTTGGAGCGAAGGAAGAACATCGAACGGCTGATCGAAGCGTATCATGCGGCGGTGGGTGATCGACGGGATATGCCGTTAGTGCTCTCCGGTTCTGTCGTTCATGATTTGCCTAGGCTGAAGGAAGCTCTGGGTGATGGCTCCGGGAGGGTCAGGCACATCGGTTATGTCACGGATGATGATCTCCCCGGTCTCTATCGTGCTGCACGGGCTCTGGTCCATGTCGCAGTGGCTGAGGGGTTCGGCTTCACACCTCCCGAAGCGATGGCGTGTGGCACGCCGGTGGTGACAGCCAGGCAGACTGCTACCGGCGAAGTGGTCGGCGAAGCGGGATTGCTTGTCGATGCGTTTAGCATCAATGAGATTGCCAAGGGCATCAGAACGATCATCGGCGACAATGCTGTGCATGCCCAGCTTAGTTCGCTTGGTAAGATTCGTGCAGCGGGCTTCACCTGGCGTCGCTGTGCTGAGCAAACCTATGCTGTCTATCAGGAAGCCTGGCAGCGAAGGAGCCCAACATGAGGCTCGGCTTCTACACGCCCAACTATCCGGGCATCACCCAGGATGGCGGCATCGGCACCTATACTCGTGATCTGGCCCGAACGCTGACACAACTCGGCCATGTGGTGCATGTCGTTACCCCCGGAACTGGCGACGATAGTTCCGATGGAGCAGTGCAGATACATCAAGTGAATCTGCGTCACGTGCCGATCATCGACCGCTTCTACCCCGGCTACGGCAACTGTCGACATCTGAGCAATCGATTGAAGAAACTCGTCGACCAGCATCAACTGGAACTGATCGAACTGCCCAACTGGGAAGGGCTAGGCATCTTCTACCAGAAGAGCAGAAAGACGCCGACCGTCGTCAGGCTGCATACTTCGTCGAAAGAGACCCAGATCATCGATCAGCTTTTGATGACGAGGTTGCTCGAATGGGATGTCAAGCGGGAGCATCAACAGGCTCGACAGGCAGACTTGCTCATCACTCACTCCGAAGCACATCGAAAAATGATGTGCGAAGAGCAGGGGATGGCGCTGATCGGATCGAACTGATTCCGCATGGAGTCGAGGTCTTTCCTGATTTCATTCGTCCACCACGCTCCCCTGGGCCGTTACGGATCGTATTCTTGGGACGACTGGAGAAGCGCAAGGGTACGCTGGAGTTGTTACAGGCGTTTCCCAAGGTGCTAGAGCTACACCCCGGCACCGAGTTGACTCTCATCGGCACGGATCGGCCCCATTGTCCCGGTGATCGCACTCATGCCGTATGGATACAAGACGAACTGCCGACGGCAGTTCGTCAGCAGATTCACCTCGCCGGCCGGTTGCCTCAAGAGCAAGTGAATCAGCACCTAAAGACAGCTGACGTCTTCATCGCCCCCTCCCGCTACGAATCCTTTGGCCTCATCTATCCCGAAGCAATGCGCTGGGGCATCCCGGTCATTGGCTGCAACGTCGGCGGCGTGCCGGAGATCATTCACGATGGGGAGTCGGGACTATTGATCGCGCCCGAATCTCCCGAGGCGATTATCCAAGCCCTGCATCGATTGCTTAGCGACGAGAGACTGAGGCAACAGTTAGGAACAGCCGGGCGAAAGCGTGTCGAATCGGAGTTCAGTTCCATGAAGATGGCTGAGCGAGTCGTGGCCAAGTTCGAGAAGCTCCTTGCAACCAAGGGCAGGCGCAACTAACTTTCATAGTAGAGTTGCCATCACGCTCCGCGTGATGGTCTGGAGAAGCATTCTGATGTCAGCAAGCCCGGCAAAACCCGCAACCACCTGGCCCGTCGCGGCCCACAAGATGGTGCGTGGCTTGCTTCTCTACGGTAAGAGCTTGCCAGGCATGTGGCGGTTGCGGCATCGTGTCCTCAACTTCGAGAAGGTTCGTTTCCCCGAAGCCCCGGTCAAGGCCCGCCTCAGTTATGGCCCCACCATGTGGGTAAGGCCCAACGACCCGATCGGCAGGGCTATCTTCTACGATGGCCAATGGGAAACGGCTGTGATCGGCCATTTCGCCAAGGAACTGCGCGCTGGCGATGTGGTGCTCGATGTCGGCGCCAACATTGGTCAGTTTGCAGTGGTGGCTGGAGCAAAGGTGGGGCCGACGGGCAAGGTCTTCGCCGTCGAAGCGGGCAGTGCAGCCTTTGGCATCTTGAGCAAGAACATCGAAGAGAACGGTTTCACCCACGTGAAGCACCTGCACCTCGCTGCCTGGGACAGTGAGACGACGCTACATCTGGGTGGCGTTCGGGAAGACATGCTCGGCTGGGGCAAGGTGCAGCAGGAAGCGAGCACGCAGACCGAAGCTATCCCAGCCCGTCGGCTCGACACGGTGTTGGCTGAACTGGGCTGCACCAGGGTGGATGTCATCAAGATCGATATCGAAGGGGCCGAACTCAAGGCGATGCAGGGCATGGAAGGGTTGTTCAAACAAAATCCTCCCCGCATCGTTTACTGTGAAGTGGCTAACAACCACGATTCCTACGGCGGCACTGCTCAAGACCTCGTTCGCTTCTTTACGGATCGAGGTTACCGAGGCCTGTTACTCGAAGATGCCGGCCCGGTGCAGTTCGATATCAAGGTGCTTGATGAAACGGTCAACGTCACGGTTGCCTTCGTGCTTGATGGCAAGGAGGCGAGATGACTCAACCACTCGTCTCGGTGATCATCCCCAGTTACAACTATGGCCGCTACGTCGGGCAGGCGATTGACAGCGCCCTGGCACAGAGCTACCCGAATCAGGAAGTGATCGTCGTCGATGACGGCAGCACCGACGATACGAAAGAGCGATTAGCTGCGTACGGCAACCGCATCAGGTACATCTATCAGCAGAACCAGCATCTCTCGGCTGCACGCAACACCGGTATCAGGGAAGCTAAGGGCGAGTACCTGGCATTTCTCGATTCCGACGATGCCTTCCACCCGCGCAAGACTGAATTGCAGATGAGCTATCTGCAAGCTCATCCCGAAGTCGATCTAGTCGGCACCGAGATGTTCAGCGACGAAACCATTGTCTGGTGTCCCGTCGATCCGCAGCATATTCCCGCCACGCCGATCAGTCTGGAAGCGATGGCCATCAAGCCACGTTTTGCTCCGAGCAGTGTGATCGCACACAAGAAGTGCTTCGAAGCGGTCGGTCAGTTCGATACCGCTCTTCGTTCTGTTGAAGATCGTGACATGTGGCTGCGGATCGGCACACAGTTCAAGATGGTCCGGCTCGATATTCCTCTGACGTGGTATCGCATTACGCCGGGCAGCATGTCGACCAACCCGGAACGGATGGAGCACTTTGAACTACTGGTACTGAACCGTTCGCTCGATTTCCCACAACTGAAAGATCAACCAGCGGTTCGTCGACAAGCGCTCAGTCATTGCTATCGCTCTTCTGCATACACGTTTCATGCCGCTGGGCGTTCAAAGGAAGCGTTCAACAGGCTGGTGCAATCGATACGTTGCTGGCCGGGGTTCTATGCTAAAGAGGATGCAGTGCCAGCTCTCTATCGATGTCGCCTCTTGTGGGCGACTCTGAAAGTCATGATGCGAGGCGCTTCGAAACCGCCTTCTTCGGCAACAGTCAATACGGCTCCCATTCCAGAAGCGACTACTTCGTAATCCATGTCAGTTCCTCGCCCTACTATCGATGTCAACGCTGTGCTGCTGCAAGAGAAGCGGCAGAAGCGAGCTCGTCGTGTCAACAAGCTGTGCTGGTTCTATGTCGTGCTGCTGCTCATCTACTGGACCGTGTTGATCTGGTACGGTGATACATGGTGGCCTGGTACACTCTTGCTCTATGGCCCGCGCTGGCCCATGGCGTTGCCTTTGGTGATCCTCGCTCCGCTCGCCTGGGAGTGGGGTCGCAAAGCGCTCATCCCCTGTACACTGGCGTTCCTAATCCTGGCCTTTCCCATCACCGGCATTAACATCCCCTACAGTTCGTGGATGACCTCGGTGCCGGCGGATACTGGTAAGCTCCGCATCGTCACATTCAATGCGGACATGGGCAAGATCAAGATGGCGGCCTGGAACGAGTTCCTGAAGCAGACCAAGCCCGATATCGTCGTCTGCCAGGAATGGCCGGTCGGCTCGGCCCGGCCTGAAGAGTGGCAACAGGGCTGGCATATCCAGGAACATTTGGGCAATTTGCTCGTGGCCAGCCGCTGGCCCATTGCTAAGACCGAACTGCTGCGTGAGAACGAATTGCAGATACGTGGGTACGTCGGCTGGTATGATCTCAATACGCCGTTTGGGCCGATCAGCCTGGCTGACGTTCATCTGCCGACGCCGCGGGGGGAGGGCGAGCTCGAAGAAGCCCTGCATGGCAAATGGCACAAGTTCGCTGACCTCGACCTGTTGAGCGAACGCAGGCTCTATGCCTCCCGCTATGTGCGCGAGTGGCTGTCCAAGTTTCCGGGGCCGATGATGGTGGTAGGAGATTTTAACTTGCCCAGTGATAGCAACATCTATGCAGGCTCATGGAATCGCTATCAGGATGCATTCGCTCAGGCTGGCTGGGGCTGGGGCTACACGAAGTGGACACGATGGTACGGCATGAGGATCGATCATATCCTTTTTGAAAAGGGCTGGGCTGCGACCAGGTGCTGGGTCGGTAAGGATGTTGGCTCGGATCACCTTCCGCTGGTGGCTGATATCGTCTTCACCGGGGGCAACTGAGATGCCCGCCGTGGCGACAGACTCAAAGTTGGAAACCGAGAAACAGACATTCAGCAATCCCTTGCATGTGGTTCATGTCACGCTGTCACTTGATTATGGCGGGTTGGAGCGGGTCGTTCTGCATCTGGTGAAGCAGGCTGAAGGTCTGGGGCAAAAGACGAGCATCTTGTGCCTGGAACGCCGTGGAGCGCTGGCTGAGCGTGCGGAGGCTCTTGGAGCGAAGGTCTACTGCATCGAAAAGCAACCGGGGCTGCGGTTCGAGACCATCAAAGCGGTGCGTCAGGTGCTTGAGCAACTCAAGCCCGATGTGGTGCATACCCATCAGATCGGTGCCCTCTTTTATTCGGGACCCGCAGCCAGACAGGCGAAGGTGCCCGTCATCGTTCACACCGAGCATGGCAAGACAATTAAAGGCATGAAGCAGAAGCTGCTCGGCTGGTGGGCAGCACGATACTCTCAGCAGTTCTTTTGTGTCTCGGCAGATATTCAGCAGGAACTGTCGGGCTTCATGGTTCCTGCTAGCAAGATGGAAGTGCTGGCCAACGGCATTGATACTGCACAGTTGGCGGAACCTGTTGATACCATCACCTTGAGACGGACGTGGAACATTCCTCCCGATGCTGTGGTGCTGGGTACCATTGGCAGACTGGCCCATGTCAAGCGGCAGGATCTGATGCTACAGGTCTTTGTCAGGGTTTGTCAGAGGGTGCCTGGTGCGGTGCTGGTTCTTGTTGGTGATGGCGAAGAACGCAACAAGCTCGAAGCTCTGGCTGCTCAACTGGGTGTGATTGATCAGGTACGGTTCACCGGGTTCCAGTCGGAGCCGGGGAAGTTCCTGCACCTCATGTCGGCTTTTCTATTGACCAGCGAATCGGAAGGCATGCCCTTGTCATTACTCGAAGCCTGGGCGGTGGGGGTGCCGGTGGCGACGTTCCGAGTCGGTGGATTGCCTGAACTCATCCGCCACGGCGAGACCGGTTGCCTCGCTGAGTTCGGCAACGTCGATCAACTGGCTGAGCAGGTTATTCATCTGATCGAGCATCCAAGCGAAGCACAGGCGATTGCCAATCGTTGCCGTGACGAGATTCGACAACGGTTTGACGTGGCAACAATGGCCCGGGCCTATGATACACGCTACCGGGAACTACTCATCAGGAGTCAGCATTGATGCGTGTCCTGGCCATGACGAGCTTGTTCCCCAATCCCTATCAACCCAACAAGTGGTCGCCCAATCAACAACAGTTACGCTGGCTGGCGGAGCGTGTACCCGTTGATGTCATCGCCCCGTTGCCTTGGACGTCTGAACTTACAGGCAAGAGACGTGATGGGAACCTGATGCTCGAAGGCCGGCATCGTCGACTGGGTAATTTGAATATCGAGCATCCTCGCTACTGGTTTCTGCCCGGCATGCTTCGAGGCTCTTCAGGCAGGTTCTACCGCTGGTCAGTGCGGAAGACGTTCGAGAAGCACGTCAATGAGTTCAAGCCCGACATTGTCTTTACCCAATGGGCCTATCCCGATGGTTGGGCGGCAGTGAAGTTGGCCCATGCGGCTGGGCTTCCGGTGGTGTTGCAAGTGCTTGGCTCCGATGTGCTCTTGCTGCATGAACATCCGGGGCGCAAGGCAGGCACCTTGGAAGCCTTGAAAGAAGCGGATGGCATCTGGGCAGTCAGTCAGGATTTGGCTAGGAACCTCAAACAGCTTGGAGTGGCTGCGAGCCGTATTCGAGTTATCTACGATGGAGTCGATCCGAAGGTCTTTCATTCGGGCGATCAACAGGATGCCCGCCGCCGAGTGGGCCTCGATTCTGAAAAGAAGGTCATCCTTTTCGTTGGCAACCTTGCTCCGGTCAAGGCACTGGACAAACTGTTGCAGGCTTGCGAGCAATTGAAGAGCGAAGGGATCGACTTTCACGCAGCACTCATCGGGCAGGGTGAGTTGAAGGAGGCACTGGAACAACAGAGGCAAGGATTGTCGTGCCGAGATCAGATCAAGTTCTATGGTTCGATGCCACAGGAGACGCTGCCCGATTGGTATCGAGCTGCAGATGTGTTCGTGTTGCCAAGCTATTCTGAAGGCGTGCCCAATGTGCTGCTCGAAGCCTCGGCTTGTGGTTTGCCCTATGTGGCCAGCAACGTGGGGGGTATTCCCGAAATAGCCGAGCGAGGGAACGGCACGCTTGTCCCCTCTGGGGATGTGCCGGCGTTGGCGGCAGCGATTCGCCAGACGTTATCGCAACCCAAACCAGCAGCGATTGATGCTCGCACGCGGGCAGAGTGCATCAACGATTTCCTGACGTTCCTGGGCGAAGTGCATGCCCGGTTTCATCGTAAAGACATTGCATCTTGAACGTAGTTCGGGCATAGTATGAGATAGTGAAAGTGAGTGAGCCTATGTCCAGCACAGTCAAACCTCAGCCGAAGATACTGGCGAACCGTGTGACCTCCACGCCGGGAGTGTGTGGGGGAAGACCTTGTATTGCGGGGCATCGTATTCGCATTTTTGATATTTATGTGATGCATGGTCTCCAGGGACGTACGACGGATGAGATACTTAAATCATATCCAACGATATCTAGAGCCGATGTTGAAGCAGGAATTAGTTATTATCTGAATCATCGAGGCGATATGGAGCAGGAATCGCGAGATGAGGATGCATTTGTTACTGAGTTTAAGAGGAAAATGGGTCCCGGGCCTCTTGAAACCAAGCGACTACAGCACAAGAGCTAGAGGTATTCAATCTGACCTGCCATGTCGTCTGGCGGGACAATCTCATGGAGTTCGATCAGACTCTGAATGACTTGTCCAATACTCCGTGTGCCCTGTTTCCAATAAGCAATGCCCGCGTGTTGTGCGCCTTTAGCCGAGAGTATCAGGAAATCTTTGTCTTGGGTAACAAGTACTCGACCGTGGGAATGTGCAAAGGCAAGTTGCTCTTCATCTTCAGTTCCGTTCAGGCCAATTTCACCTGAAATGGTCACATCAAGCCCATGGCGTCGCAAACCATCCCCATGGGCGGGATCTACGTTTTCATCCAAGTGAAACTTCATCAGTTACCTCGTAGCTTCATGACCAGTTCCAGCTTAGCCAACTAATGCGATGATAATCGTTGCACATCGCTAGTAGAGATTTTTTTCCAAATATCGGATGAGATCTCAGTGCACTCAACTTCGTTCCAAATAATCCCACAGCTTACTGGCCATACTAACCCCTCGCAAGCTATCCTTGCCCCTGTAGCTTCTTATGCACTATGAGTCTATGTCCGAATCTGTGTCCGTTACTCACGATGTGCTTTCTTCATGGCAGAGACATGCTCTGTTTCAGCCACGATTGGAACAGCGATCCGCTCTCGAAGACGCATCTGATGAGGCTGCTCTCGAAAGACAACCGTATCCTCTGGGTCAACTCGATCGGCTACCGGGCGCCGACCGCTTCGACAAAAGACTTGAAGCGAGCTTGGAGCAAGATCAAGGCCGCCACCGAATCGGTAAAAGAAGCAATCCCCAATCTGTTCGTTCTGAGCCCGCTGGCTATCCCGGCATGGGGCAAGCCGTGGATTCAGTCACTCAACCGCAAGCTGCTCGTCTGGCAGATCAAAAGGGCGATGCGGAAGCTGCGATTCAAGAAGCCGATCAACTGGGTCTTCAATCCTGCAGCCTCGGTGCTGGCTGGGCAACTCGGCGAAGAGCAGGTGATCTATTACTGCGTCGATGAATATACTGCCTTTTCAGGAGTGCCCACCGAAGCACTCATCAGCATGGAACGCCAACTGCTGCAACGGGCCGATCTGGTCATCGTCTCGGCAGATCGGCTGCTGCAATCGAAGAAGCAGTATCAAGCGAAGACCGTGCTTGTCAGGCATGGGGTCGATTACGATCACTTCCGCCAGGCAGTGTTGCCCGAAACTCCCATCGCTGATGAATTAAAAACACTTCCTCATCCCATCCTCGGGTACTTCGGGCTGATGTCCGAAGACTGGGTCGATGTGCCTCTGCTGGTGAAGGTGGCGGAGAAGTACAAGCATGGCTCGCTGGTCTTGCTCGGCAAAGTGACGATGGACTTAGGCACACTGCAGTCGATGCCCAACGTCCATATTCTGGGCCGCAAGCTCTACAGTACGCTGCCTGGTTACTGCAAGGGCTTCGATGTCGCACTGATTCCGTTCCCCATCAGCGAAGTGACGCTCAACGCCAATCCGCTGAAGGCTCGTGAGTACCTCGCAGCAGGCTTGTCTGTTGCTTCGACCGCTATTCCGGAAGTCGAAGTGCTCGGCGAATGTGGCATCGGTCGAACGGCTGAAGAGTTCATCGAACGTATCGAAGAAGCTCTGAAACAACCTGGCCCCGATCAAGCTCGTAGCGACCGGATGAAGACCGAAAGCTGGGCGGCTCGTCTGGATGATATTCGTCGTCATCTCGCTCACATAAGCTAAAGTAACAGTGATGACCTCTTCGCCCTCACCGTATCATGGCCTCTTTCGTCTCATCGTCGCCGACCTGTGCGCCAAGGCGAAGTGGGTCTACGAGAAGGACCGGGGCCTGGCTCTGGTGAAGGTACTACTCACCGATGGCACAATGGCGATGATCTGGTACCGCTGGATGCAGTGGTCGAGACGCTATCACCTGGCTCCGCTGGAAATGCTCTTTAACAAGATCAACACCTTCTTCTGCAACTGCATCATCGGCAGAGGAGCAGAGTTTGGGCCCGGCTTTGTGTTGATCCATTCCACAGGTATCGTCATCAATGGCACCGTTCGAGGCGGGACGAACGTCTTCCTGGAGCATCAGGTGACCATTGGTGCAGAGCGTCGGCAGGCACCGGTTTTAGGCAATGATCTGTTCATTGGGGCGGGGGCTAAGATCATCGGCAGCATCACGATTGGCGACGGGGCCAAGGTGGGAGCCAACGCTGTCGTCGTGAAAGATGTGCCGGCCTACGCCACGGTGGTCGGCATTCCTGCACAAGTGGTGAGACAACGAACTCCAGACGAGGCGAGCGGCAGGGCGTAAGCCCGCCGTGTGAGACAACAAAACAAGATGGCAAATTGGGAACTCATATTCATCTGGCTCTTCTGGCTTAGCGTCGGGCTAGTGGTCTATTCGTACATCGGCTATCCGATCTTGATCTGGGTGTTAGCTCGTCTCTTTGGACGCAAACCGATCCCGCCCGATCATCCAACTACGTGGCCCAAAGTCTCATTGCTCATTGCAGCCTACAACGAAGAAGCGGAGATCGCCCGGCGGATTGAGAACGCTCTGGCGATGGACTATCCACGAGAACAGTTGGAGATCGTCATCGCCTCCGATGGCAGCTCCGACAAGACCTGCGAGATGGTTCGCAGCTATGCGGATCGTGGTGTGCTACTCTTCGACTATCAGGAACGAAGCGGCAAACCCGCTGTCTTGAATCGTTCTGTACCTCGTCTCACGGGTGAGTTCGTAGCCTTCTCCGATGCCAATTCCTTTACCGACCCAGATGCTTTGAAGAATCTCATCCGATGGTTCAGTGATGCGAAAGTCGGAGCAGTCTGTGGCAGATTGGTGCTCATCGATTCGACAACCGGTCAAAACGTCGATGGCATGTACTGGAAGTACGAGACGTACCTCAAGAAGTGCGAGAGCAGATTGGTGTGCTCCTGGGTTCCAACGGGGCGATATATGCTCTTCGTCGGGAATGGTACCCGGCGATACCGGATAACACGATTGTGGATGATTTTGTCATTCCTCTGAGGGCGAAGTCGCTGCAACAGTGCAAGATTGTCTATGACAAAGAAGCAGTGGCCCATGAAGAGACGCCGGCCGCGATCGGGGCTGAGTTCAAGAGGCGATCCAGAATCGGGGCAGGGGGGTTCCAGGCGATTGGTCTGTTGTGGAAGCTGCTGCATCCCCGGTTTGGCTGGACAGCGTTTACGTTCCTGAATCACAAGATTCTGAGATGGGTCTGCCCGTTTCTGTTGATCGCGGCGTTGCTGACGAACCTGGCCCTATTACACCTCCCGTTCTTCCGCTGGATGCTGGCTGCCCAGGTGGCTTTCTATCTCCTGGCTGTGGCAGTGCGTTATGTACCTTCACAATCAAAGGGCATGAAGTTGCTTCGTCTGACAACCATGTTTACCAGCATGAATGCGGCTTTGTTGGTGGGGTTCTTTCGCTGGTTGCTCGGCACCCAGCGGGCGACCTGGCATCGCACGGCCCGGCTTGCTGAGTCAGCGGAGGCCGGTCGATGATCGAATGGTTGCTCTCCTTGCCAAGGCTTCGGGAACGAGGTCTCGATCAATGGCTTCCTACTTATCTGGCTACCCGGCATCTGCGTCGTGATCCGAAACCCGGCGAGCCGGTGCATTTGATATTGTGTATCGGCGATCATTATGAACCAAAACTCGGTGGAGCGCAGCCACCACAGGCTCAGGAGCGAGTGAATCGCTGGTGTCAGGAGTATCCCAGGCTCTTTGATCAATTCCGTGACAGCGATGGCAAACCGCCCCAGCATACGTTCTTCTATCCGGTAGAAGAGTATGAACCACACTACCTCGATCAGTTGGCAGGCTTATGCAAAGCTGGTTTCGGCGAAGCGGAAGTGCATCTGCATCACGACAACGATACCAGCGAGAACCTGAGACAGACGCTGCTCGGGTTCAAGAAGACGCTTCATGAACGACATGGACTTCTCTCGAAACACAAAGACACCGGCGAGATCGGCTATGCTTTCATTCACGGCAACTGGTCGCTGGATAATTCCCGACCTGATGGTCGCTGGTGTGGCGTGAACAATGAGCTGGACATTCTTCGTGAGACGGGGTGCTTCGTGGATATGACGTTGCCTTCAGCACCAAGCCCAACACAAACAAAGACAATCAATTCGATCTACTATGCAGTAGATGATCCACACCAGCCAAAGTCGCATGATCGAGGAATCACCGTGGGATCGGCACCGAGACCGGAAAAGAGCTTGCTGCTGATCCAGGGGCCGTTGCTGTTCGATTGGTCACGTCGTAAGGCAGGCTTACTTCCACGCATCGAGAACGCCTGCTTGCAAGGAAACCAGGCACCATCAGCGAAGCGGTTGCAACTCTGGTTACGTGCGAGGGTTCAAGTGGCTTCTCGCCCAGACTGGTTCTTCGTGAAGTTGCACACGCACGGTGCCAACGAGCAGAACATGCCTGTGTTGTTAGGCTCTGCTATGCAGACATTTCATCAACATTTACAGGAACGTGCTAAATCAGATGCCAATTTTCAGTTTCACTATGTGACAGCTCGAGAAATGACCAACCTCGTGCTTGCAGCTGAGGCTGGTTGGCAAGGAAATGTCGGCGAAGTTAGAGAGTTTCTTTGGAAAAAGCAGTAGAACCGCTAAAGTCGGTTGACATAACGTGATTACTGGTAAGAGATTACGGTAATTGTCGATTAATATCGATATTTTCCTGAATTCCATAACTAATTCGCTTGCCAAACTAAAAAAGCTAGGCTAAACTAGGCCCTTACGAAATCAGGATTGCAGCCCACAGACCGGATTTTGTGAATTGAACCTTGTGCTGGTGTGGTTGGTGTCGTCTCATCCACGAACCTTCAAACTGCACTGTGCCTAGTGTCAAAGGAATTGACGCTAGATTGGCGTGAACGCCCACCACGCTGTCCAGCAACCTGTGTTATGCGTTCTTTTGTACCGGTCATGAGGAGAAGTTTCATGTTCACAGCCATGCGACGCTTAGCTGTCGCTGCAGTCGTGCTAGCCGGCTCCATGTTCTTCGCTAGCTCCGCTCACGCGACGTTCAAGCTTAATGTCAACGGTACCGATATGGCTACCGGCGACGCCAGTGGTAACATCTCGTACGGTGTTAACACTTCTTCGATTAACTATTTCATCACGGCACAATCCGTGGCGACTTCGCAAACATCGCACCTGATTCAAACATTCACGATGAGCTTTACGAACATTAGTAATGCTCCTGTCACCTATACCTTCAAGTTGACTGAAGATAATGCTCTGTCTTCTATCGCCGGCAGCGTGACAGGCACCTTCAAGGGACAGGGCCTCTTTAGCAGTTCAACTGCACCTCCAGGGCAACAGGGCTCTGTCACTGCTACAGGCACCGTCAAAGGTACTGGCAATCCCTCAATGACCCAGACGATCTTCACCAGCCCGAATTTTGTCTATGCCAATAACAACACGTTGGCAGGCAACTTCAGCGCAGGCTACACAGGCAATACCCCATTGACCCTGTGTACCACCCTGACGGTGACTGTTCCTGCAAGCAGTAGCTTTACCTATTCCGGTTCAGTTTCCTTCAGTGTACCTGAACCTGCTACCGTCGCTATGCTGGCCAGTGGTGTTCCCGTACTGGGAGCCATGGGTTGGATGCGTCGCAAGCGAAATGCCAAGAAGGTCAGCGCCTAATTTTGGGTTGCCTCTGACCGTTAGATATCGCATGTTAGCCTGAGAGATTCTCTCAGGCTTTCTTCGTTATTGCACCATCAATTCAATGAACCGCCACTTCAACTTTCGCTTCCTGGCTCTTGTTCTTATCGCCATCATCCTCGTTGCGGGGGTCACTTACTTTCTGCATTCACGCCAGCGTGATCGCATCGCTTTAGCACTTCAACAGCAGGCAGAATCGGCTATCGAGGCCAAGCAATGGCAGAAAGCTGTCGGCTTTTATGAACGATATCTCAATATGAAGCCAGGCGATTCAGCGACTTACACCAAATACGCCGAGTTATTGGACCAACTTGCCAAGACCAACGAAGACAAAATCAAAGCGCTCTATGCCCTGGATAAGGCAGTCATCAAGGATCCTTTGAATATTGATCTCCGCCGCAAACTGGTCAAGCTGGCGATGATTCCAGGCCTCGACGAGATCACCCGTCCTGAACCCCACCTGGTGAAGCTGCTTGATAATAATCCCAAAGACAAAGAACTCATCGGGATGCTGGCTGGCAGGCTCTATCAGGAAGGAAAGTATGTTGAGTCGGTCGCCCAATTCGACAAGCTGATTCAAATGTCTCCTACTGATCTGGATGCGTATGTCAGAAAAGCGGCCATACAGCGAGTCAATCTGAATACGAGCAAGCAGGCAGAGTTGACCATGGCTGAGATGGTCAAAGCGAACAACACGGCTAAGGCCCACTTGTACTTCAGTCTCTACTGGCGACAGTATGGCACTCCCAGGCAGGTGGAAGAGGAAATAGAAAAAGCAGCAGCTTGTGATCCTCAGGATGCGGGCGTTCTGCTGGCTCAGTCGGAGCTGGCCCTGCGTCGCAATCAATTAGACAAAGCTCGTGACTATCTAAAACAGTGCCAAAAGCTCCATCCGGAGGAAATGTCTCCTCTTCAGGCCTTGGCGACATTGGAGCTCGAGGCAGGAAATAACAAGGAAGCCATCGATATCCTGAAGCAGGCTCTGGCGCTCAAGGAGAAGCGCAGCGATCTCTACAAGGATCGCGAGGATCTCTACTTCTCGATGGCAGAAGCCTATCTCCGTGCCGGGATGATCAAGGAAGCGGAAACGCTCGTTCAGGAAATGCGCAAGAAAGAATACCTACCTGTCATGGTGCAGTTGCTGGAAGCAGAGGTGTTGGCCGGCAAAGGAGAATGGGTCAAAGCCACTCGCCTGTTTGAAGAAGCCCTGCCTCAGATCACGGAGTCCAAAGCGCTGGTGAGGCAGTGCAGCCAGGTGCTGGCACAATGCTACGAACGCATTGGCGATGTGGACAACCGCATTGCAGCCTACCGGCACATTCTGGGCGATGACCCGATGAATGTCTCCACCAATGCCAACCTGATCAAAGTCCTGGCCGATCAGGGCCGTGTCGAAGAAGCCCTCTCGCTCATGAGGCCGCTCATTGATCGTGATCCTAAGCGAATACCAGCAGTCTACCTCGGCATCTATGCCGATCTTCTTTTGCAGCAGACGCTGAGCCGGAACCCGACGGATCGCAACTGGATGGAGTTTGATGACGTTCTGAAAGCCCTGGAAAGTGACGCTGCTATCAACAAATCGCCGACAGTGCCCATCACTATTTTGAGAATTCGCCGACAGTTGGCTGCCGATCAGTTCGAGGAAGCCAAGAAGACGTTGGCCGAAGCCCAACAGCGCTGGCCCAAGGATCCCGATCTCTGGGCGACCCGTGCCAATCTCTATCTCCAGTCTCGTCAGGTCGAGGAAGCTCGCAAGATCATTGCAGAGGCTCGAGCAGCCATCGGCGACCATCCCAGGCTAAGGTTCCTGGAAGCTCAGATATTGTTGCTTGATGGCCTTCCTAAAGATACGAAAGCTCTCGATCTGCTGACCGATGACATGGGCAAGTTGACTCCATCTCAGCAGCTCGATCTCCTTCGCATGATGCTTGATCTTCGCCTTCGTTATGGCGACCTGGAAGGCGGTATTCGCTTGGCTGATCAACAGGACAAGTTGCTGCCTGATAATCTCAGCCTGCAGCTTCTGCGATTCGATCTTGCTGCCTTGAAAAATGACGAAGCCCGTATGACGGAAGTCATCGAAAGGATCAAGCAACTCGAAGGCCCGGGCGGCGTCTACACTCCGTTGGCTCAAGCCTTGAGCCTCATGTGGAAAGCATCGAAAACGAAAGACAAGAAGAATCTCGATCAGGCCAGCGTCTACCTGGCTGCCATTGCCAAGAAGCGGAGTGATTGGCCCAGACTGCATTTGGCTGAAGGAAAGCTCCGTGATCTGCAGGGTGATACCACGAACACCTTGGCCAGTTATCAGCAGGCTGTCAAAAGCGGCTCACGTGACGGTGAAGCACTGGCATGGTTGATGGGGACCTATCATCGCCAGCAACGCTATGCCGAAGCCGGCGAAATGATGAAGTTGATTCCGCCCGATCGAATTGTGGGCGACCTCACCAAAGTCGCGGCGGAGCTTTGCGTCTTCAGTAAGCAATACAAAGAAGCGATGTTGTGGGCTGCCAAGGCCGTGCCTGACGATTCGAAGAACTTTGAAGATGTGCTGTGGAAAGGCCAGATATTCTCGTCGGCGGGCGAGCACAAGATCTCGGAGGCTTCACTTCGCAAGGCTATTGCTTTGTCGAATGGGAAAGAAGGCAAAGCCTGGCTGGCGCTGGTACAACATTTTATTCGTCTGAAGGAGACGCCCGCGGCCGCTGAAGCAACTAGCCAGGCACAAGCTGCTCTTCCAGCCGAAAGTACCTGGGTACCTCTGTGTCTGGAAGCCATCGGCAAGTTCGACGAGGCAGCGAAAAAGTTCCAGGCGATTGTTTCCGCGAAGCCCAAAGACATCGAAGTCCTTCGCGCTGCAGCTGATTACTTCGTTCGTCGCGGCGATGGAAAGACTGCTGAGCCTTTGTTAAATCAATTGATCGATCTTCAGGACAAGTCTCCCGGAGACAAAGCATGGGCCAAACGAACTTTGGCTGTGATCCTGGCTTCCCGGGGCGACTACTATCAATCGCGCAAGGCCCTCGCTTTGCTCGGCCTCCTGGATAGCAACGATAAGATCATTACCAAAATGTCAACGAATGAGCCTATTGAAGACCTTCGGGCCCGGGCTTTCGTCTTCGGTATGAACAGATCCCGCGCCCTGCGGTTGGAAGCCACTAATGTTCTTGAGCAACTGGCTACCCGGCAGGCACGCACCAACGAAGACCTCTTCTTCCAGGCCAAGCTCCACAACGATCTGGGTGATTGGGGAAGAGCGCGAGACTGCATGCAGATGCTCCTGACACGGCAGGGAGACAACGCCGAGTATCTCGAATACATGATCCGAAACCTGCTGCAACGCAACGAAACCAATGCCTCTAAACTCTATCTTGAACGATTAGTGAAGCGATATCCCGACACCGACTTGAATATCGACCTACAGGCACGATTGCTGAAAGCTACCGGAGACGAAAAGGGAGCCATCGCTCTGGTGGAAAACCACTTCCTCAAGTCTAATCCTCCACGACCGGAGAAGGCAGCAGAGTTACTCGAAGACATGAAGTTGATCGAGCCCGCAGAAACGATCTATCGGCGTCTGGCGAAGGAAGTCGCCAAGCCTGAAGCCAGTCTCAATCTGGCCAAGTTCCTGGGACGACAACGCAAGCTCAAAGAAGCCCTGGCTCTGTGCAAGGCGGCACGTGGCTCCGCTCCTGCGGAAGAGGTGGGGTTCATCAGCATTGAAGCCCTCTACAACTCCCCGCAACGCACCAAAGAAGACATGGAGGACATTGGCAACTGGCTTGAGGTTCTGGTGAAGGAAAAGCCGAGCGCCCCTCGACTCAAGCTTCTCGCCGCTATGCGCAATCTTCAGGGACGGTTTGAAGACAGCATCAAGCTGTATGAACAAGTGGTTGCCATGGATAAGAACGACGTTGGGTCACGAAATAACCTGGCGTTTCTACTGTCGATGCAGCAGAAGCAATACCCTGAAGCTCTTAAGCATCTTTCCGAAGCCCTGGCCGTGATCGGACCGCATCCCGATCTGCTCGATACTCGAGCGCTGATCTATCTGAAGATGAACAAGCCCGATCAAGCTCTGGAGGAACTGTTTCAGGCCATGGATCAGGATCCCAGCGCCATCGCTCAGTTCCATTTGGCGTGCGTCTATCTGCAAAAGCGCAACCGGCAATCAGCCATGAATGCGTGGGAAGAGATGAAGCAGCGCAAACTGACCAGGGATGACGTGCATCCGCTCGAATGGCCTGCCTTCGATGCGTTGGTGCAACAGTTCGATGGCGGCATCATGCCTCCACCCCCGAACAAGACACCGCAATAGTTGCCATCACGCACCGCGTGATGGTCTGGTTTGTAGTCATCACGCTCCGTCGTGATGATGCGGAGAGAAGCTGCCGATGTCGAAGAAGTAGAGAAACGACAAGCCACCGCCCCCTCACGGCGGAGCGTGAGGGCAACTCTAATTCGGCATGATGTCGCCACGCAGCTTGTTCACCCCGGTAGCGGCGAACTGCTGTAGCACCTCCAGCGGAACAATCTTCAACATAGATTCATGCGTAGCTTCAAGCACGACGAACGGCGCTTTCCCCGCCTCGTAAGCTTCCTTCCATCGCAAAGAGCAAAGACACCATCGATCGCCCGGCTGCAGCCCCGGGAAGCGATATTCAGGCATCGGCGTGCTAAGATCATTGCCTCTTTCCTTGGAGAAAGCCAGGAACTCCGCCGTCGTCAGGATGCAGACACAATGCTGGCCCACATCGTCCGGCCCGGTTTCGCACTTGCCTGTTCGGTAGAAACCGGTCGTAGGCGCCACCGAACACATTTGCAGTGGTCCGCCCAGCACGTTACGTTGTTCTGACATATCAACACCACTTCGGGAAAGAATGTATATCCTTTCTATTGAGATATACAGAACCCTAAACCGATTCCATCGAACCTGGCGCATGTCATGCCCACCATTCTTGATCAAATCGTCATCAGCAAGCGTCAGGAAATTGCTTCGGCAAAAGTAGTGGCTGCCGAGGACGATCTCGAACTGGCGCTTCGTGAACAGCCCATACACCGTACACAAGGAAGGTTCCTTGCTTCATTACGGGCTAGTGCATTCATTCGCGTGATTGCCGAGGTCAAGCGGTTTTCACCTTCTGCCGGGCCTATCCAAGTCGGGGCGGATGCGGTCAGTGTGGCCCGTGAATACCAACGATGTGGAGCAGCCTGCATCAGCGTGCTGACCGACGGGCCTTATTTTGGCGGCAATTTGAAAGATCTTCTTGAGGTGCGGCAAGCGGTTCAGACACCGGTGCTTCGTAAAGATTTCATCCTCGAACGCTACCAGGTGTTGCAGGCGAAGTTAGCCGGGGCCGACGCGGTGTTGCTCATCGCCGAGATTCTTGACGACGCCACGATGGCACAGCTCATCCATGACATCGAACTGCTGGGGATGGATGCTCTCGTCGAATGCTATGAAGCAGACAACGTGCAGCGTGTAGTCGATGCGGGAGCCAGGCTCATCGGTATCAACAATCGCAATCTGCATACGTTTGAAGTGACTCTGGAACATACCTTGGAACTGGCAAAACAGGTGCCTGGCGAATGTACGCTGGTAAGTGAAAGCGGGATCAAGAGCCGGGCTGATGTCGAACGCCTGGCCTCGGCTGGCATCAAGGCCATCCTCGTTGGCGAAACACTGATGCGGTGCGGCGACATGGAAGTGATGATGACGGAACTGTCCACGGTGCCCCATCAGCCACGCTAAAATCAGCTTCGCTTGCACGGCGTCAGATCAACCGTCTGAGCATGCTCCCAGGCGGCCACATTTCCGATAGGCAGCCAGAATTGGGCAGGGACAACGTGTACTGCTCCCTTTGCTGCCAGTTGGGATACATAGTCGGTGATTTCAAACTCGCCACGAGGCGACAGCTTGAGTTCCAGTTGCTTCACTTCCTCGGGAAAGACATAGACGCCGACATTGGCTAACTGGGTGCCATCCAGATCGGGCTTCTCCACGAGTCTTTCCAACGTACCGTCAGCTCGACGGAAAGCGATGCCAAACTGTCGGGGTGTTTCAACCGGATGAACAAGCAGCCCCGCATCATGCACGGCTAGCTTCTCCAGGTCGGCAGCGGCGAACAGGTCATCAGCGTTCATCACGAGATACTTTTTCCCCCTGAGATGAGGGAAGCAGGAACGAAAGGCATCGCCGGTGCCTCGGGGCACTTCCTGTCGAACTGTCGTCCAATTGGGTATATGTTTCTGTTGAGCCAGGTAGGCTTCAATCTGCTCCGCCAGGTGATTCACAACGACGACAATGCGATCAACACTGGGGGGCAACGCCGCCAGGATCCAGTCGAGAATCGGTCTGCCCTGTACCGGAAGCAGTGGCTTGGGGACTTTTTCCGTATGGGGCCGCAGCCTGGTGCCTAATCCCGCTGCCATGATCACTGCTTCCATCGTAAACTCCCTCCCATCAGCCTGCTGCATAATCGGCATATCTTAACATCATAGCAGGTACAGGCGGTGAAATCGGTACTGTTGATCGATGAGCCTGTCCGAGTTGTCGGTCTTTTCGATAAGCCCGGCCCTGTCAGAAGACGATGCCAATGGTGCATCGTCGATCATCCGGGGGGTGATGGATCATCCCTCTGCAAACCTTCTGCTCCGCAGAGGGCTTGCACATTGCACGATGCAGGCCTTTGGTAGGATGCTCCACCCATGCGTAAGCTGATCTCCTTGTTCACTGTCGCCCTGGTTTCCGCGATGATGGGTTGCTGTCACGACACCTGCGATTGTTGTCGAGATGTCTGCAGCACCTGTGGCAACAACACGACGGTGCATGTACCGCCTGCACCTGCTGCCACGATTCAGACCATGCCTGCTCCTGCCAAGTAGTCAAACTACCTGAGCAGCGTGAGAGCGATCCCGCCCGTCGCCCTCATTCTGAGCCAAGAACGAAACAGGCGACTTCTTCCTGCTTGGATGAAGTCGCCTGTTCGTTTTTTTGAGTATGCCCAACGCTATTTCTTTTGATCTTCAATCAACGGTGTCTGCACCGGGGGATGAGGATCGGGCCAGACGTCTCCCACGGGCTCATCCTCCATGGGAATGATCTCGTGCTGCCCCATGAGATTTGCCCACGGTCTGAGCATCGGCACATTGGCGCAGATGGCCTTGATCCCTGCCGTCAGCGGCATCGCCAGGAACAAGCCGATGTATCCCCACACCAGTTGCCAGAACAAACAGGCAAGAATTACCGTGGTGGCGTTCATCTCCATGTGCCTGCCCACAACCAACGGGAAGATCACATACCCTTCGATGAGAAGCAGCACGCCATAGACGATGATAATCCAGAGAACAACAATGAGATTCACGTTCACGAAGCCATCGAGAATGGCAGGTATAGCGCCGGCCACGTGACCGATGTAGGGGATGTAGCCCATCACGCCGGCAAAGAATGCCGCCGACCAGGGTTGTTTCAGCCCCATCGCGCTGTAAACGATTCCGAGAATAATGCTGATGGCCAGGTTGATGGCGGTTCGCCAAACGATGTAAGCCCGGACCTGCTTCGACATCTCTTCCAAGGCCCGGAACGTCGCAGAAAAGTAAGGCCCGGTGCGTGGCCCGAATACTTCAGCCAGACGGCCTGCCAGCATTTCGCCGTCCATCCACAGAAACAGCATGAGGAATAACACGATCAGCGTCATCATCGTCACTTCGGCGGTCGAGAAGATCAACGTGGGGATCAGCGTGCCATCAATGCTAAACTGTCTGTTGATCGAGCCAAAGATAAACGATTGATTCGGATCAGGGACATAGGGCTTCTCAGTTTCAACTTCTCCACTCTTCTTCGGTGTGACAGGTTGCCCTGCTGCTGCGGGCGCAGGAGTGGTCGCTACTGGCTTACCCGCCGACTTGTCAGCAGGAGGTTCCTCGCCCTTGTCCTCCTGTTTCTTGGGAGGAAGTATCGGGAAGAGCTGCTCAGCGAGTTTGGGATCGATGTCTTCCTTGATGCGATTGTGGAGTTTCATGTAGTAGGTAAGCCGGCCTTCAGGGGTGCCAAACTCCTGGAACCCGCTCTGCACCGAAACGACGATCCAGATCACTCCCAAAGTCATAGCCAGGATGAGGCCGGTCATGACGACGATGGCGGCAACTCCCCGGGGAAGCCACCAGCGAACCCGGAGTAGTTCGACAAGTGGATAAAAGACCGCGGCCAGCATGAGGGCGACAATCAGGGGCATGATCAATGGCTTGCCCAGGGCCAGCGCGATGATGACGCCAAAGAGCGCAAGGAAGTTTAGCCCCCACCTCGTCTCCGGGTGCGATGACAGAAATCCTGGTGTCGGCTTCTCTTGCATGGGCTCATCATCCTGGATCGGGCACGGCTCGTGGTGTCAGGGGACTGTCATAGCTCTCCGTGCCTGCCATGTCTTCTCAGCAAAATCGCTATCGAAGGTTACGACGGCGAAGAGGTTTAAGATGCCTCAGACATTCCTGCTGACAGGCACGGACTTCGACTGTACCATAGTGATTAAGCAAAGAACAAGCGTTAGCCACGAATTTTGGGGAAGGCATGTCCACCGGCAGCCCATCCGTACGACCCTGGCGAGATGATCGAACGGTCAGCCCTTTGCCGTTCTTTGTGGGGGCCATTGCGCTGCTGCTCTTCACCTGGCTCTGGATCGATATCAATTATGTCTGGCATCATCTCCTCCAGCCACAGGTCTTCCCCCCTGATCGTAATGAACTGATACATTCACGGCCCATGACGGCAGTGGTTCTTTGTTACATGCTGGTGGGGGCAACGGTCGCCTTTCTGCTGCAGCCGCACCCCTGGCGGGCGCTCGGGCTGCTCCCCTGGGGAGGCTTGTTTCTCTGGATCATGATGATCATCGGGCTGGTTGTCGAATACTCGCCCTACTTTGGCCGGCCGCTCTTTGCCATCGTCGCCGGCATCATCTGGTATGTTCCCTTTGCTACTGCTCTGAGGCGATTGCCGAACGTGTCGATCATGGATGGAATACGGCGTCCGCTTGACTGGGCGGCTGCTGCTTTCATGGGCGGACTAGCTCTCTTGCTCTACAGTTGGTCTGATTACAACCAGAAGATCACTGAACTCATTCGACGTTTGGAGCGGCATACATCGGTAGATAATCCGCTACTCATCATGGGGTCCACCTACCAGGCTCTTTGGGATGGTGTGCAGACCCGCGCCTGGATCATGTTCCTGGTCGCCACCATTGTGCTCATGCTCTGGATCTGGATCTTCCGTCGAGAGATGTTCGAATCGTTCGCGGAACTCTTCTTCCTGCCGTGGTACCGCTTCAAGCTGGTGGGGCCGGGCATTGGCCACTTCCCCACCTATGGCCCGGTGCTGGTGGTAGCCAACCATGCAGCCTGGTTCGACCCGGTTTGGGTGGGAAAGGTCATCCCCCGACAAGTGACACCGATGATGACGAGCAGCTTTTACGATAAGCCGGGCCTCAAGTTCATCGTCAAGGAAATCTTCCGGACGATACGGGTGCAGGATAGCGCCCGACGCCGGGAAACGCCTCCAGAGTTAGTCGAAGCAGTGGAACGTCTCGAACATGGCGAGTGTGTGTTGCTCTTCCCTGAAGGCCGCATGCGTCGGGAAGAGCAGGAATTGCTCAAGCACTTCGGGCAGGGTGTTTGGCATATTCTCAAGGAACGGCCTAACACTCCCATCGTCCCGATCTGGATCGAAGGGGGCTGGGGTAGCTTCGCTTCCTATGTTGGTGGAACTCCGCCGGCCGTCAACAAGAGTGTCGGCCTCGATTGGAATCGCCGTATTACCCTCGTGCTGGGCGAGCCCATCGTGATTGATCCGCCCCTCCTGGAAGAGCATCAACCCACTCGCAAGTTCTTGATGGACAGCGTTCTCGCCCTCCGCAAGTTCCTGCCGAAGCCGAGCAACTCAATGAAATTCTTGGGTGGCCCACCTACTCCCAGCTTGCCTGCGTAGTTCTCACGGAGCCTTTGCATGTGGGAAGTCTACTGGAATACCGTTCGTGACAGCGGCATTGACTGGTTCATTCTCAGTTGGGGCAGTCTGCTCATTGTCGCCCATCTCATTGGCCTCGTCGCCCGTTGGCGGGGCAGCAGCATGGTCTTCATGCAGGGGCTTGAACGCTATCGCACCGTGTTGTTAAGCATGACAGAACTTCTTCCCATCCTCGGCCTATTGGGAACCGTGCTGAGCCTGATGGCAACTTTTCAGGGCTTTCAAACGACAATCGAAGAAACGCCCAACCTGGCTGAGACGCTGCGCACCTTTGCTCCCGCCCTCAGCGCCACCTGTTCGGGCCTGTTGATGATTGGCCCGAACTTGGTGCTCAATGCTCTCCTTTGGCTGGCCACGCCGAAGCATCTCAATACCGAGGAGGTGGCATGAACCTCCGTGCGACCGGGATCATCGTCCGCTTCATTCCTCTACTCGATGTCGCCTTCATTCTGCTGGGCATGATGATCGTTCTGATGGCCCAGGCCCAGATGCGCGGCGCCAAACCCAAAGAGACCGCTCCGCAGGCGAATAAGACGCTGGCTGACACGGCTGGGCTCGATTTGATCTTCCTCTATGCCGGCACTGCCGGCGGTGAACTGGGCCGGGCTTATGAACTGGGACCTCAACAGGAGCTCCTTCGAGAAGTGCGGACCGAGGTGCCTGATGATCTCAATCGACTCCTGGCACTACGAGGCAAGAAGGGGAATCCTCTCGTGATCCTGCTCATCAGCGATCAGGGCTTCGATGCCGTCTGGAGCGAGAAGAAGCTGGCAGCCATGAAGAAGCAGTGGGGCGTGGAGATCGCACGTATCTATCCGTTTCATCGCCAGCCTGGCGTCACTCGTCCGGGGAGTAAACCATCATGATGGATTGGGGCATCGCTCTCTCAGTGGGGCTGGCAGTGGTCATCATCTCGGAACTCACGATCCTGGGTGCAATCATTCTGCCCAAGGTGCCGCTGGAACCGGGCAAGACGTGGCGAGGCACGGTTACCGCTGTTAGCGGTATCTCCCTGATCATCGGCGGCGTGGGCGGATATGTCGCTGGGCAGTTCGGCGGGCGTGGCGGCGGAGGGGCGACGACAGCAGGGCAATCGGTGGTCTCAACACAACCCATCCAGCAAGTTCCGGTAGCTTCGATACCGGCAAAGGTCGAACCGACGCAGCCTGCTCGGCCTGATACCTACCTCGCCAACTCGGTCGATCTCTACTTTGTTCGAGACAAGGAGAGTAAGAACGTCGCCAACTTCACCAGTGAAGTTGTAGCCTATCGCCGAAAGGGGAATGCCTGGGAACCGGTCTTCAACAAAGTGGTCGGTAAGGACCTCAACGAGTTCCTCAAGCTCAATGCTGAGGTACTGGAAGGTTTCCTGAAAGATATACCCAGCGCTGATCAACCTGGCAGGCGACTGCGTATCTTCCTCGATCCTTTCCCTGGTGAAGGCGTCTTCGATCAACTCCGCCAGCAAGCCGAAAAGCAGGGCTGGAAGGTCGACCGCAAGGAAGTAGCCTGGCAGCCTGAGTATCCATCGTCCTAGTTACGGGAGGGCGAGGCTCCCGCCGAGCCGTGCGATGATTGATACGCTCCTCAGCATCCTCTACTGGTTCGCTCGCCCCAGCATCGCTGCCTGGGCTGGGGCCGTCGCTACGGTCGTTGCCGTCTTTCTTGCTGAACCTCGCCGGCACCTTCGACGACCCATGAAGTTCCTGGGTCGCATCCCTCGCATCATCATCATCTGGCTCATCATCGCCTGGATACTCTCGCAACTGGCTGGCCGAGGCAGCGGGGGCATGGGCAAAGGCGGCGGTCAAGGAGACGCCAGCGGTTCCTGGCTGCACGCCAACACCAACTATGGGGGTAGCGGTGTCACGGTTCGCATCCGCTTCCTGCCTCAGAACGACAGAAAAGACCTAGCCCGTGACTTCGTCAGCCTCGTTCGTCTGGAATCAACTGATGGCGAAGCTCAGGAACGCAAGATCAGCGCAGACAATCTGCTCGGCTTCGAGCAACAGTTGCAGCGTGTCTTCAAGGAACTTCCCGAACGGCCCGGCAGGGTGATCGTCGAAAGGCAACCCAGCCCCGGTGATGGCGTGCTGAGAATTATTCACTCTCAAGTCGAGAAAGCCTGGCCCAACCTCATCTACGAAGAGGTGGAGCCATGATGCTGCCCCGGATCGGGATTATCGCCGGGCATGGCGTCGATGCAGCAGTCTGGCGAGAGCATACTCAACTACCTGCCACCTACGATTGGCGGATCATCGAGACCACTTCATCGGTCAGTCCGCACGATCTGTCAGGCTTCGTCTGGCTCTGGAAGCCGAGCTTGCCTGTTGAGCAACACAACGCTGAACGAGTCGGGCTGCAGGAGTGGGTGCGTAGCATTCTCGGCCATCGGGAGAACCATCTCATCCCCATTGTGCTGGCTGCGGTCGAACCGCTAAGTGAGTTGAACGAAGAGGCAAAAGAGCAGGCACTCGGCTGGCTGAAGTCAGTCCAGGCGATGTTGAAGAAGACCTATCACAAGGAACTACAGGGCTGGGTTCCCGCCGCGCTGACTGATCAGTCACGAGTGATGCTTCAGGCCGACCGCCCCGATTCGGGACAACACCTGGCCGATGCCATCACCCGGCTTCGGACGACGATCGTTCACTGGCAGGCCCGCATCCGCAGGCAAGCCGAACGCTGCCTGGCGGTGGGGCTGATGCTCATCGGCCTGTATGTGACGCTGTTGTTGATGACAATTCCCTGGAAGCCACGGGAACAGGTGACAGCACGAACGATGAACCCGGTTTCGTGGACACATCAGGAATGGAACTACCATCTGAAAGATTGCCGTAACTTGTTGACGTCCGTGGAAGGACGGCCCTTCGAGAAGCTCACACCCGCTGAGCAGGCTCGCTTCACCGAGCATCTACGCTGGCTGCCTATTTCACTCGACTGGCTACAGCAGAAGCGAGCCACCCGTGAAGTCATTCGGCTGCGTAGTCAGGTTTCGGAACTGCTGAGTGTCATGGAAGGCATGGTCGAAGCGTGGACGACCACGCCGGCTGCATCACTGGTGGAGCAGGTAGCCTTGCAAGCCACGAGCAGACAGTTGCTGGATGGAGTCTTCGAGCCAAGGCCACCCCCGACGACGTTGCACCAGGCGGCCAAGCGCTATTGGGTAAATGAGCGAGCCATCACGGTGCAGCTACTAAAGGGCATTCTTTCGCAGAAGACAGCCCTGCCGATAAGACTGGCGGAAGTGAACACTGCCTTGCTGAAGAGTATCGAACAAGCTGAAAGCTGCCGGGTACATGCTCCGGAACTGAAGAACGCCTGGCTACAGGAACTCAACACCAGCCAGGCGTGGCTGGAGAAGCTGTTGGCTAAACCGGCTGTATCGATCAGTATCGAAGAACTACGCAAAGAGGATACTCCCACTCTTCTACGTGAGGCTGCGAAAGTAGAATAGCATTCAAGAGTAAGAGAGGCATTCATGGATACCATCCTGATCGTCGAAGATGAGGCGTCCGTTCGGGCGACGTTGACCGATTGGCTGAAGGGCAGCAAGTTCGATATCGAAGTTATCGTAGCCGGCGATGCTGCCAGCGCTTTAGAACAGGCAGGCAGGCAGCCCATCGACCTGGCCATCCTCGATTGGAACCTGGGTGCGGGGCTGAATGGTCTGCAACTGCTGGAAGACCTTCACGAGTTCCAGCGCGAACTGATTGCCATCCTCGTTACCGGGTATGCCCACAAGGCGACACCGCTCGATGCCCTGCGACTGGGAGTCAGGGATTATCTAGATAAGAATCATGAACTCACCCGTGAACGATTCCTCGCTGCGGTGAAGAAACAACTTGATCGTATTCGACCTTTGAAGCGAGAGAGGTTGATCCATCAGCAACTCGAACGTTTCCGTGCTGTGGTGCGGGAAGCCTTGCCTCGCCTCGAAACAGCCAGTGTTCTGCAAAAGGATGGAGCGAGCCTCGAACAGATAGCCAGCGGGCTACTGAAGTTTGTTCAGAAGCTCACCTCTGCCTCGGCAGGGCTATTGATCATTCGCCAGTTCACCGCCCAGAATGTTGAGCCGGAACAATTGAGAGTGTTCGACTTGGAGGGCAGCCGTCGAACCGATCTCGAAACGACCCGCTTCTCGCAATCGCTGGCGGCAGCTATCAGCAGCATGGCTCCCGACGCTTTCATGGCCTCCCTCTCAGCGACGCACAACCTCAGCAGCGTGCATCTAATTCGGGACGAAGCCAAACATCAACATCTTTTGGGGATCGCCCTTCATACCAGCCCCTCGCTGACCGTCGTGCTGGAACTCTTTGATAAGACTGGGAGTAACCCGGCGTTCCTACCTGCTGACCGTGAACTACTCGTCGCCTGGCAGCCCGTGGCAAGCGTGCTGCTCAAGATGGCCCTCGGCGAAAGGGAATCGCAGAAGATGCTCTACGAAACGCTCCAGGCTGCCCTCAAAGAGAGCGAGCAGTTCGCCGGCAGCTTCAAGGAGAGTGGTGCATCCACGGCGGCCAGCCAGGTCTTTACGTCGAAGGTTGCTCAGGCGGGCACCGTCACCGGTGGGCATATCGACGAATGGGCTCAGACGCTCCAACGCCTTTCGCAGCGGTATGGCACCTCAGCGGTCGATCGCATCTTGCAGGTGCTCAAGTCGGTTGAAGTACTGCTTGATGATATAACCCATCTTCCCGCCAACTGAGCCTGAAGATGGAAACCCCTTGGCCCAAGACTGTGGACGAGTTACTCGCCCATCCGAAGGCGGATGGCAGCGGTGTGCGTGTCGGCGTCATCGATACCGGCATCGACCGAGCTACGCTGCAATTGCAGGGCAGGGGAACAGCCATCGAAGGTGCGATCTTCGAAGCAGGCAAACCCAAACCGTTGCCCTACGTTGGTCAACAAAGTGGCCCGCATGGAACTGCCGTTGCTGGTATCATTGTTCGGCATGCCCCCAAGGTAACGCTGGTCTCCGCCGATGTCTTCGGCTCTAGCGGCCAGTGCGATGTCGAAACGTTGATCCGAGCCATTCAGTGGTGTGTCGATGAAGCCCGGTGCCAGGTGCTCAACCTCTCGCTCGGTATCACCGAAGATCGGCTGCTGCCCATCCAGCGCCGCTGGCAGTTGCAGAGAATCATCGAAGATTGTTATCATCGTGATGTCACCGTGGTGGCAGCCGCCCATAACGATCATCCCCACTACCGCAGCTTCCCCGCCCTCCTCGGAGCTCCGCTCATCGGCGTCACCAAAGGCCCTTGGCATCAGGAGATGAAGGTGCAGTATCGACCCTGTGAACGAGTCGAGTTCCAGGCGACCGCCAGCTGCGACGGGGATTTTCTGACAATGACCCCCGCCTCCAGTTGGGCCGCCCCGCATGTGACGGCGATGGCGGCGAGGTTGTTATCGCTTCAGCCGGGGATGAAGCCGTTTGAGATGAAGACGGCGCTGTATCAGTTGGGTACTGAGGCCTGACGATGTGGAGAAGGTGCAGAGATCTGGTTTTGCGCTGGCGTTGGCCTTTGATCCTGGGGCTGGCAGTCGGGGTGATTCTGTATTTGGTGTTGCAACCCAGACCGGTGGCGGAGCATCGATTAAAAGCTGGTACACCGCCTCCGTCAAAGTGGATGGCGAAGCAGGTATGGAAAATCTCCCCATCGGGGAAGCATCTCGTGTTTCGGCATGATCTTGACAGCGATATCAGGGTCTACGATTTAAAGCAGTCATCGTTGGTACTCGAACATTCGTGCTTCAGTGGTTCGGATTATCTCCAATTTGATGGTAAGGATGGATTGGTGTTTGCTGATTCGGGCAAGGCACCTCATCCAGAGAACACGGAGTTGGAAGTAAGTGTACTTAGGCTGTGGCATTGGAGCTCGCAGGAGGGCCTGCGACAAGCAGGCCCGTACCAACAGTTTCTTCCTGAGTTGCCCAACCAGGTGACGCACAGCAGCTTGCATTACAACGGCATGCGAAAGCTGGGGCAGGGCGAGTTTGTCAATGGCCTGATCTCACCGGAGGGGCTCACCTGGCTTTTGCCTCGACGGGAGAACGGCGTTTGCCGTTTTGAATTGATCGATGCCCGAACGGGAAAACTGCGAGCACCACTGGCGAAGCAGGCCATTTCTCTTGAGGACCCGAGGCTCTATTCGTTCGATGCTGTATTCACGAAGGATGGCAGTCGGCTGGTGACGTATGACAATCCGCTGAACGCACAACCGGGAGGAGTGTCGTTCCAATGGTGGGATGCTCAGACCGGAGCGCTCCAGGTATCGACTTCATATCCTAAGGCGTCGGAAATCGGGAAGGTGCTCTCGGTCGAGCGAGATCAAGTATTCGCACTGAATCGGATGAAGTACGAAATATGCCTGCAAAGCTTCACCATCGACGGCGGATATGGAGAGGCCGCGCTGGATGAGGCAAGACTTGATCCCAAACTATCCAACCCGGACCCTGACAAGTGGAAGTCTAGTGGACCAATTAGAGAGAAGGAAACCATCCTGGAGAACGGGAAATGCATCTACTTCCGGCAGTATGTGCTCTCGCAGGGAAGCAAGTTTTCCAACTCATCTGGCGGAGTATGGCGGTGGTCACTGCTTGACATACCTTCGGGACAGACTATCTATCAAGGCTTTTGGAATGAACCATCAGAGCAAAAGAAGCTGAGCTCGAACGACAACGATAGTAAGCAGGTTGATACGATCGTTGCTGGGCGACACCTGTTGGTGAAACAGTTCCGCGAAGGGCAGGAATTGTGGAAACAGCAACTCGACATGTGGCGGCAGCGATGGTGCCCCTGTTGCCGCAGTTATTTCCTTCGACACACGAGTTCCGGAGCATCAACCTCGAAACAGGGATAGAGGTGGCGAGAGTGACACTGCCTCTGGCGGTTGATAGCTGGATGTATCATCCGGGAAATCGATCACTGTATCTAATGAGTGATCAAGGGGATGAATTCCTGGTGCGGCAATATGCATATCCGTTTCGTTCGCCCTGGTTCCTGATTGCGATGTGGTCACTTGGGGTGTTCGTAACGCTGGCGCTGTTGCGGGAATGGTGGGGGAGCCTAGCCCGTAAGCGTTGACGCAACACAGTGTGTGCGGACTTGTGCCACTGTGTGGTGTACTCACCACACAGTGCTTCAGGCGATTGCATCCTTCCACTGCGTGACAGCGAGACGACTATCTGGTGAACGGTGCCTTATCGCAGGCGCTGACACACAGTGGCACAGTTTTGGTCAGTAGAAATCACCCGGCACGTTGGCCATGATTGGAAACACTACTCCCCAAACTTCGCTCCCTTATCGCTGAAGTCCACACTCGCCGAACTGGTGCTGCGGATGCTCTTCCTCTTCACTTCCGCTTCAAACAGAGCGAGGACTTCGTCAATCGGTTTGGGGCCAAGTTCGCCATCGACACGGTCTCTTACAGCTATGGTGCCGCTGGCGACTTCTTTTTCGCCGACGACGAGCATGTAGGGAATCTTGTCGAGCTGGGCTTCACGAATCTTGTAGCCGATCTTCTCAGGCCGGAAGTCGCCGGTGACCCGGTAGCCTGCCTGGGTGAAGCGTTTGACGATGTCGTGAGCATACAGGGCTGACTTCTCGCTGACGGGCAGTACCCGGGCCTGTTCGGGAGCCAGCCAGAGCGGGAAGGCACCGGCGAAGTGCTCGATGAGGATGCCCAGGAAGCGTTCCATCGATCCGAACGGAGCGCGGTGAATCATCGCCGGGCGGTGGGGCTGATTGTCGGCGCCGATGTACTCCAGCCCGAAGCGTTCGGGCAGATTGTAATCGAGCTGTACGGTGCCAAGCTGCCATTCTCTGCCGATGCAATCCTTGACGATGAAATCGACCTTGGGGCCATAGAAAGCTGCTTCGCCGGTGGCGACTTCGATGTTGTGCAGATCGGGGGTGGAGCGGGCTACTTCTTCGATGACCCGTTCAGCTTTGTCCCAGTTCTCCGCCTTGCCGACGTACTTGTCGCTGCGCGGATCGCGGAAGCTGAGCCGAACACGGTAGTCGTTCAGCCCCATGGTACGCAGCACCATCTGGGTCATTTCGATGCAACCTCTAAACTCTTCGCCGACCTGGTCATCGGTACAGAAGAGGTGGGCATCGTCCTGAGTGAAGCCACGCACACGAGTCATGCCGGAGAGTTCGCCGGTCTGCTCGAAGCGGTAGACGGTGCCAAACTCGGCCAGCCGCACCGGCAGGTCACGGTAGCTGTGCGGCGTGGCTTTGTAGATCTGGATGTGGTGCGGGCAGTTCATCGGCTTGACGAGGTAGCCTTCCTGCGCTTCGACCCAGACCTTGAGGGCAGCGATTCGTTTCTCCGGCTCGTCTTCGGGCTTGTAGTCCTTGATCTCCAGTTGATGGCTCTTGGCGATTTCAAGGAAGGCTGCTTCCTGATCGGGACGAAGGCCATTGTTCTGAAGCTGAGTCAGCCAGGTATCGATGCATTGGCCCAGCGGATGCAGGAACAGCGGCGGATACTGGGCATCTCGATAGTAAGGGAAGTGGCCACTGGTGCGATAGAGTTCGAGCCTGCCGATATGCGGAGTATAGACCGGCTGATAACCCCGCTTAATGAGTTCATCCTTGATGAAGGTCTCGAGCAGACCTCGGACCGTTCCGCCTCGTGGCATCCAGAGGATGAGGCCGGAACCGACAGCCTGGCTGATGGTAAACAGCTTGAGCTGCTTGCCCAGCACCCGGTGGTCGCGCTTCTTGGCTTCTTCGACCTGGTTCAAGTAGGCGTCCATCTCCTTCTTGCTGAAGAAGGCGGTGCCATAGAGCCGTTGTAGCTGGGGCCGGGTGGCGTCGTTCTTCCAGTAGGCCCCGGCGATACTCAGCAGCTTGAACGCAGCGATCTTGCCGGCGTTGGGAATGTGCGGCCCACGGCAGAGATCGATGAACTCGCCCTGACGGTAGAAGCTGAGGTGATCATAGCCTTTGAGGCCTTCCTTGATGTGCTCGACCTTGAAGGTCTGGTCGAGATGCTCCATTAACTCTTTGGATTCAGAGGGGTTGCGTTCGAAGCGTTCGAAAGGCTCCGCTTCTTTGACGATCCGGGCCATCTCCTCTTCGATCTTGGGAAAGTCATCTTCCTTGAGCGGTGGATCGCAGTCGATGTCGTAGTAGTAGCCGTTCTCGGTGGTGGGGCCGAAGGCGAGTTTCACGTTAGGGTAGAGCCGCATGACAGCCCGGGCCATCACGTGGGCGGTGGAATGGCGGAGGACGTCGAGTGCTTCCCGATCACGGTCGGTGAGAAGCTGGAAATCGAGCGGGGTAGGATCGTCGGGCAGTTCACGATCGAGATCGACGATGGTTCCATTGACTTTGGCAGCGATGGCAGCGTCGGCCAGACGTTTACCGATGCTAAGAGCGATGTCTTTGGGGCGGGTTTTGGAGGGGTATTCCTTCACGTTGCCATCGGGAAGCTTGATCATCACCATCGCAGACTCCTTCGTTGGGTGCCGCCCCTACAACGGGCGTCACAGTTTAGCTATCCCTCCGGGACTACTATGGGAGGGCCCTCCGGAACAAAGGGAGGGTCTATTTGATGATAGCTGTCGGCAAGACAGGGGAAAGGAGTTTCAGGTTCATTCCTTGGCTCCGCAGTGGAGATGGAAGAGATTCGTAGACCAGGTAATTCTGGCAAAGAGTTCCGCCTGGAGAGTACGGGTTCACTTTGCTGATTGTGACGCCGTTATGTCATTTCAGACAACGGTGGTGGGGCTCATTCTTTTGAATTGACTCAAGCCATGATCTAGTGTTGCTCGCCCAAACAGGTGCAACAGTAACACTGACCGGAGAGACTCCCTTGCTACGCTATCTATTACTTGCTTCATTGACTGTCGTTGGTCTAGCGGCACCCGTATCGGCACAAACGTTCTTCAGCGATAACTTCAATCGGGCGACGCTGGGTTCACCGGTGCCAGGGCCTGGTGGTGCTTATACATCCACTGCACCTGCCGGTTCAGCGGTCACGGTCACCGGTACGGTATTGCAAATTGCCAATGCGACGGGCACCAACAATGATGCTTTCACAGTCTCGACGATACCCGGGTATACTACGCTTTCCGCCGTAGGTCGCTTTCTTGATTTCCGATTCAATTTCAGAAGCTCGGTACTTCCTACGGGATTTAACACTGGTCAGTTTGGTGTTGCGGTAGCTATTGCTGCAACCAGCACCAATCTTAACACTGCCAACGGGTACGCAGTGGTATTTGGCCGTAACGGCAGCAACGCTATTGAATTGGTCAGCTTCAGCGGCGGGTTGGACGCCAATGCCAACCTCACTTCGATTATTGCTACCGGCTCGAATCCGCTTGGTGCGGGCGGTACCGATTTCGGCAGCGTTCGCGTGACCTACAGCCCTTCCACGAATCAGTGGCAGCTCTTTGTGCGTGATGATGGCACAGTCGGCTTCACTGACCCGTTTACCGGCTCCATTCCTCAGGTAGGTGGGCCCACTGTCAATAACACCTTTGTGGGTTCATCGGTCAATCAGATCGGTGCCTTCTACAACTACAACACCGCAGGACAGACTGCGACATTTGATAATTTCACCATCGTCTCCGTTCCAGAACCCACCACGTGGGCCTTGATTGGCCTGGGTACTGCTGGACTGGCCGGGGGTGTCTGGAGATTGCGTCGTAAGAAGGCTGCTATTCTCAACTCGGAAGTTGAGATCAATGAAGCAGCAGAATAAGTGATGAGTCAAAGGATCGAGCGAGTGTCCATGAGACACTCGCTCTTTTCGTTTCTTGATCTACTTCATCAGCTTCATGAACTCGCCGAACAGATACATGCTGTCATGCGGCCCGGCGGCTGCTTCGGGGTGATATTGCACGCAGAAGATGGGCTTGGCCTTGTGCCGTAGACCTTCCAGGGTCTGATCGTTCAAGTTGATGTGCGTAGCTTCGACATCCTTGGGCAGCGTAGATAAATCAACAGCAAAACCATGATTTTGGGTGGTTATCTCCACCTGGTTGGTGAGCTTGTTCAGGACCGGCTGATTGGCGCCCCGATGGCCGAACTTGAGCTTGAATGTCTTGCCACCTAATGCATGGCCTAACAGTTGATGCCCCAGGCAGATGCCGAAGATGGGCTTACCCGTGTTGCAGAGCTGGTTGATGTTCTCGATGATGGGGCCCAGGGCAGCCGGGTCGCCGGGGCCGTTGCTCAGGAAGATGCCTTCGGGCTCGTGCTTCATCACTTCAGCGGCGGAGGCTGTTCCAGGCACGACGGTGACTTCGCAGCCGACGTGAGTCAAACAGCGGAGGATGTTCCACTTCATCCCAAAATCCATGGCCACGACTCGGCGTTTGGCCTTCCCGGCTGTCATGATCTCTTTGGTTAGCTGATGATCCAGCCCGCCCTTCTTCCAGACGAAGGACTTATCAGGCACTACTTCCTTCACCAAGTCACGTCCGAGCATGCCCGGCGTTGCCTTGGCCCTCTTCACCAGTTCGGCGTCATCCAGGCAGGTTGAGGAGAGGATGCCATTCATCGATCCCCGCACCCGCAGGCGGCGAACCAGCGACCGAGTATCGATTCCTTCGATTCCGGGGATCCGGTTTTGAGTAAGGTAGTCTTGTAGGCTCACTTCGCTGCGATAGTTGCTGGGCCTGCGGTCAGCTTCCCGAACGATGAAGCCCTGTACCTGAGGGTGGGGCGATTCCTTGTCTTCCTCATTGATGCCCGTGTTGCCGATCATCGGGTAGGTCATGGTGACGATTTGGCCCCGATAGCTCGGATCGGTCAATACTTCCTGGTAACCCGAAAGACTGGTATTAAAAACGACCTCGCCGGCAGTTTCACCCACAGCGCCAAAACTGGTGCCGGTGTAGACGGTTCCATCTTCGAGAGCGAGCTTGGCGGTAGGGTGGGGCATCTTGGTTCCAGTGTTAGGCTTCATCATTGATTTAGGGAAATGGCAATGAGTGTGTAGTTACAGAGCAGAATGGCGGGGAAAGCGACAAGATTCTTGCATCCAATGGGGCATCTGTGGCAACATACTGGTAGGCCTAGGAGAACCATGTGTGTCTGTGTTGCAGGATTGGCAAAAGAACCTGGGGATGAACATCTCTGGCGAGGCAGATGGCGAATACCTGCGCCAATTTGTGCAGCACCGTGATAGTGACGCTTTCGGCAAGATCGTTCGGCGGCATGCGGCGATGGTGCATGCTGTCTGTCGGCGGGTGTTAGAAAATGCCGCTGATGCGGAAGACGCTTCGCAGGCGACTTTTCTCATCCTCGCCCAGCGGGCATCGAGCATTCGTCAGAAGATCGATGTTGGGGGCTGGCTCTTCGGAGTCGCTCGACGGGTTGCGCTACAGGCCTTGCGACAACGTCAACGGCAGCAGAAACGAGAACTATGCTATGCAGCCCAGCCAGTCAAAGATCCGGCTGAAGTGCTAGCTGCCCGTGAAGTTGCCTTGTTCTGTGACGAGGAGCTACAGAAGTTGCCTCAGCGCTATCGACAGGCATTGGTACTGTGCTGCATCGAAGGCTTACCGAAAGCATTGGCTGCTAAGCGACTCGGCTGGCCGGAGGGGACGGTGGCCTCTTCGATTGCGCGTGGCAAGCAGTTGTTAGCCAAGCGGCTGATACGCCGAGGAGTGTTGCCTGCTTTGGCCACGGCGGTGATGACCACTTCAGTTGTTCAAGCCATCCCTGCTTCGCTGGGCAATCTATCATCAGCGGCGTTAGCCCATGTCACGGGTCGGTCGCTGGCCAACCTCGCGCTACCCGGAGCGATTCAACTCTTTTACAAGGTGCAATCCACCATGCTGCTTCAAAAACGATTGCTGGTCTTGGCCTGTTCCGCCTGCCTGTTGTTGGTCGGCCCTGGCTTGCTATGGGGATGGCATGTCCTGAATACCCCGTCTGAGGTACTGGCTGAAAGTGAACCGGTTGTACAGCAGGATGCGGCTAAGACTGACACGCCTGCAACTACCCCCAAAAAGGCAGAGACGGATCAAGAACGCTTGCAGGGGCGCTGGAAGCTGGTCGCTGTCGTCAGCAATGCTCCCGAGACAAAGAACCCCTTTTCCCTGAACGCCATTGGTTCCATGATCGAGTTCAAGGATGACAAGTTTATCCGGGTGGCTGCTGATGGCAAATATGACATCGTTCCTGGAATAGTCTTCCGGATGAATGATCGAGTCCAGCCCAAAGAGTTGGATATTACCTTCAGCAATGGCATCACAGAACCTGGCTTGTACGCATTGGATACCGATACACTGCTCATCTGCGAGTCCGATGCAGTCAATGGACAGCGGATTAGGCCAATCGAGATCAGTGCTGCTCGCAATGGTTCGACCAGAATTGCCGTCTACCGCCGAGTGCCTAGGGTGGGAACACCCTCGGCAGAAGAGTTACGCATAGCCGAAGAATTGGCTGTTGCAAAGGTGGGAAGAAGCCTCAGGGCATGCCTGATCGCCATGCACAATTACCACAATGACAACAGACAACTCCCTCAGTCTGCCATCTTCGAGAAAAGCACGGGGAAGGCCCTGCTCAGTTGGCGAGTTATGCTTTTGCCTTATCTCGATCAAGGCGAGCTTTATCAACAGTTCAAACTCGATGAGCCATGGGACAGTGAACATAACAAGAAGTTGATCTCCAAGATGCCGGCCATCTATGCTCATCCTGGTACCAAGGCAGCGGCGGACTTCAAAACGCACTACCGTGTGTTCGTCGCTCCTGCCAAGACACCTGAAGGCAAGAAGAATCTGTTTGCCCCCATTTTCTCACTTTCACCAACCGAGAAACCCACTCTGGAGCAACTGACCCTGGCTGATGGCACTTCAAACACCATCGCAGTGGTCGAGTCAACTGATGCAGTCTTCTGGACCAAACCTGATGAAATCCTGATTGAGCATGATGAAGCTCCCGTACCGAGTCTGGGAGCAATTCCCAACAGTCCTTACTTTGTCGCGACTCATTTCGATGGGGCGAATCACCTGTATAAGCGGGTTGTAGGGAATAATCCCGTTGCTAACTCATGGTACTACCGATACCTGCGTCAAATGATCGGCTGGAAAGATGGCTTCAACTTGGATACTTCTTCGATTCTGGTCCGCTAACTAACCAAAGCACACTCAGTATCTCCATGAGAGATGAGAGTTCTTACCACTTTGCCGCACTCTCCCCATATAATGGCGAAACAATCTTCGACGCCATTTTCGGGTAGTCAACATGTTCGATGGTCTGCAAAAAAGCCTTTCCAGTGCCTTCAAGGCGATTACCGGGCGGGGCAAGCTTTCGGCTGCCAACATCAAGGAAGGCCTGGTTACTGTCCGCCAGGCGTTGCTCGATGCTGACGTCAATTTCAACGTCACCAACACGTTCATCGAACGGGTGAGTGAACGAGCGGTCGGCCAGGCTGTCATCGAGAGCGTTCGGCCTGAAGAGCAGATCATCAAGATCGTTTACGATGAGCTCTGTGCCCTGATGGGGCCGGTCGATCATACGATTCACTTCGCCAAGGATCGTCCTTCGGTCATCATGCTTTGCGGCTTGCAGGGGTCGGGCAAAACTACGACGTGCGGCAAGCTGGCCAAGATGCTGCAGGGGCGAGGCAAGAAGCCTTTGATGGTCGCAGCGGACATGCAGCGCCCTGCTGCTATCGACCAGTTGCATGTGCTCGGCGAACAACTTCAGATTCCGGTACACAGCCGCAGCGGTGCCAAACCTCTCGATGTCTGCTTGAACGGCATCAAGGAAGCCCGACTCAAGGGCTACGATGTCGTCATCCTCGATACTGCCGGCCGCTTGCATGTGGCTGAGATGCCGATGGATGAGCTGAAGGCCATCGACAAGCAAGCCAAGCCCGATGAAGTCTTCTTCGTCTGCGATTCGATGACCGGTCAGGATGCGGTCAACTCCGCCAAGGCGTTCAACGATGCGCTGGAACTTAATGGCATCATCCTCACCAAGCTCGATGGCGATTCCCGTGGCGGTGCTGCCCTCTCCATCAAGGAAGTGACTGGCGTCCCGATCAAGTTCATCGGTATCGGTGAAAAGCTCGATAAGCTCGAAGAGTTCCATCCGGAGCGCATGGCCCAGCGCATCCTCGGCCAGGGCGACTTGATGAGCCTGGTCGAAAAGGTCTTGCGGGTTCAGAATGAAGTCAGCGAAGAGGAACGCATCAGGCAACAGGAGAAGTTGGCCAAGGGCGACTTTACCCTGGATGACTTCCGCAAACAGTTCGCCATGGTGCATCAGCTCGGCATGAAGAATATGATGGGCATGATGCCCGGCATGTCGGAGATGATGAACGATGTGGACGAAGACCCCGACAAGGTGATGACCCGGTTCCAGGGCATGATCGACGCCATGACCCCGGCGGAGAAGAAGAATCCTGACCTGATCGATTTGAGCCGACGTCGCCGCATCGCCACCGGGGCAGGAGTGCAGGCTCACGAGATCAAGAAGTTCCTCGAACAGTTCACGGTTGCCCGCACCATGGCTCGTCAAATGAACTCGATGAGCATGATGCAGAAGATGAAGATGATCATGGGCATGGGCAAAGCCGGCGCCTTCGATCCAGGTGGCCTGATGACCCAGAAGCAGAAGATCGGCACCGGCCACCGCAAGACAGCCAAGGAACGAGCCGAGGAGCGGAAGAAGAAAAAGAAGAAGGGGCGATAAGTGACCGAAAGGCTGGTGCCTTCATCCTGGTATCGCCGTACTCTCGAACACATTGGGCGTGGGTATCTGTTACGTTGGTTGCCAGTAATTATGATAGCCACTGCGATGTATTGCTATCTGGCGGTTCCAGGCAGGTATGACACCACTACCTGGGTGATTTATGGACTTTGGAGTGGCCTTTTGTTAGGTGGCGGAGCGATCTTCGGCTTGATGGTTGTATCGTGGCTGATCCTCTTGGCAATTACCAAGTAACGAATTGTCCATCCGAGGTCGTCTAAGTCTTTACTTGTTGTCTCCAGTTCCCTGAATCTCCAACGCATCAAACCGTGTCTGTGCGTCAGCCTTGGTCCAAAGTCCCACTCGCCCGGGTTTGCTGATCGTTTTGTCTTCGACTTTCAAATACTGTTTACCATTCAATGTGCAGGTTATCATGTTGCCATCGTGAGTGATCGAAAGCGTATGCCACTGGATATTGGGAAAGGTCAACTTCTCTTCGGTGCCCAGTTGAGTGCGTTTGCCGTTGACGACGTGGTAGACTCGGAAGTTATCTTCGAGTGGATTAAAGCGGGCCAGGTAATAGTTGTTGGCATCCTGATACCGCCAGACGATGCCGCCGCCTTGATCGAGCTTGCCTTCGATAGCTTTCAACCTAACGGCGATGGTACCATTCAGAAACTGCGAATCCTTCAGTGTCGCCAGGTTATAGAGTTGGTTGGGCCCGGCCGCGGTTTGGGCCAGAGCTGCGCCGCTGCCTGAGGGCGTGGTCTTATCAGTAACCACTTTCCAGACGCTGCCTTCGCCTTCGCCGGTATGGGCGCGTTCCCAGGTGGAAGGCAACTTGCCCGCATCTTCTGACAAGAAAACGATGCGACGTGTCTCCTGAGCTACTTCACCCACTGGTTGACAGAATATCAACATCAAGAATGACAACATGAAGAACTCCTGGGAAAGATACTATTTGCAGGCCAAACGCCGTCCATAGTACACTATCAAGTAAGAAAGCGAGAGTGAATCGAGTACCATAGGGAGTGATAAAAGATGGCCATGAAGAGGCGAGCTTTTACCTTGGTGGAACTGTTAGTTGTCATCGCCATCATCAGCCTGTTGATGGCATTATTGTTGCCGGCGATCCAGCGTGTTCGTGAAGCCTCCAACCGCATGCAGTGTGCCAACAACCTCAAGCAACTCGGGATCGCCTTTCATCTCTACGTCAATGACTACGGTGCCTTGCCGCCACGCCGTCAGACGACCACTCCCTTTCAAGGATGGGGCCCGTTACTGCTCCCCTATCTAGAACAGACAGGGATCTCCAGGGACTATAACCTCAACAAGAACTTCTACGATCCGGTGAATCAGCCTTACATCAAGCTGCCGTTATCGATCTTTACCTGTCCCTCGGCGGAGTTCAGCCGAATGATTAACATCATTGATCAGTCGAATAACCCGACGGGGGCAGTCGGTGCAGCCGGCGATTACTTCGCTGCGAACAGTGTCGATGCCTACTGGTGGCCGACTGCTCGACGGCTCGCCGCGGCCAACACCACCGAGTGCCCAGCACTGCGCGACAATGGCAGACGAAAGCTCAGTGCGATCGAAGATGGATTGACCCACACTCTGTTGCTGGCCGAGTTTGCCGGGAGGCCTGATCATTGGATCATGCGAGAGAAGCAGCCGACCAACGCCGGGCTACAGTGGGCTAACTGGTGGGGGCCGTGGGCTTCTTATCAATCATCCATCTTCAAGACGTGGTCAGCTGATGGACGTACTCCGGGTGGACCGGGCACGATCAACTGCAACAACAACTGGGGCATCTACGCCTTCCACCCCGCTGGGGCGAATGCCCTCTTCTGCGATGGCGGGGTGCGTTTCCTTCCTGTCGGGTTGGATCGTGATGTCTTCGCCAGCATCGTCACCCGGGCAGGTGGTGAAGTGGTGGATGAAACAAGTTACTAAAGGGACTGCCTCATGACGGCGCCGACATACTTGTTCCTTCTTGCATTGCTGACTCCATCAGGGGGGGCAGCGCAGGATCATCGGGCAGCCATTGCTTTTATCCGCACCCATCAGACAGCTTCTGGTGGGTTTGCTACAGTGTTGCCACCATCGGGAAAAGAAGCGGTTCCTTCGATCCGAACGACCCGGACAGCCGTGCGGGTGTTGCAGTTACTCGGTGCCGATAAATCGCATCTGCCTGCAGTGTTCAACTATGTGAGAGCTTGCTACTCGCCGGCTACCGGGGGCTTCAGCGATCGGCCCGGTCTTGAGCCTGATCCGGTGAGCACTTCCGTCGGGTTGATGATCTTCCAGGAATGCCAACAGCCTTTGGAACCCTACCTCGAGAAGGGCATTCAGTTCATGGGCAGGACAACGAAGAACTTTGAAGAGCTTCGGATGGTCGCCTCAGCTGTCGAAGAAACGAAACACCCGCTGCCCGCTTCGGATCGCTGGGAACAGATGATCGATGCACAACGCAATGCTGACGGTTCGTATGGCAAAGGACCAGGCCAAGCCCGGACAACAGCACTGCATATCGTGGCCAAGCAACGGCTGGGTCTCAAGATCGGAGATAAGGAGTCGGTTCTCAAAGTGCTTCGTGCCGGTCAGCGTGAGGATGGTGGGTTCGGCAACGATACGCCAGGTACATCGCATCTGGAAGCCTGCTACCGTATAGTTCGCTTGTTCTCACGACTGGATGCCAAGCCCGACAGGCCCGAAGCGTTGCGAGCTTTTATTGATCGATGCAAGAATGCAGATGGTGGTTACGGGGTACAGCCGAACACGCCTTCCTCGTTGCATGGAACCTACTATGCTACCATTGTTCGCCATTGGTTGGATGGCGGGAAGTAATCACTAGCTTTGGTCACTAATTCCACCATGACTTACCGCTCTCTCGCCTGGCTCGGAGCCACTGAAGGTTATCTCCAGCTTCTCGATCAAACTCGCCTTCCCGGCGAAGTGGTGAATCGCGACTGCACAACCATCGAGCAAGTCTGGCAAGCGATTCAGTCGCTCTGTGTGCGTGGTGCCCCAGCTATAGGTGTCTCTGCGGCATATGGCGTTGTCTTGGGAGTGCGCCCGAATCACCAGCCTTCCCTTGATCAGGTGAAGCAGGCTACCGCTTATCTTCGCACCAGTCGGCCCACGGCCGTTAATCTCTTCTGGGCCTTAGATCGCATGGATGCCGCCGCTCAGCGATATTTCCAGAAGCAACCGGGCAGTTCGCTCATCGATCATCTGCTGGCCGAGGCACAGGCCATTGAGGCGGAGGATATTGAGACCTCCCGCCGCATCGGCGAACACGGGGCCAGGCTGATACCAGATGGCGGTGGCGTGCTGACCCACTGCAACACCGGGCGCTGGCAACAGCCGACTACGGTACTGCCCTGGCAGCCATCATCCTTGCCTGGGAGCAGGGTAAACGGTTTCGAGTCTATGCCGACGAAACACGCCCCTTGCTACAAGGCGCTCGGCTGACCGCCTGGGAACTTCAGCAGCGCGGTATCCCCTGCACGCTCATCTGCGACAACATGGCTGCCCAGGTGATGAAGGAAAACAAAGTGCAGATGGTAATCGTGGGGGCTGACCGTATCGCTGCCAACGGCGATACCGCCAACAAGATCGGTACCTACGGCGTGGCGGTGCTGGCAAAGTACCATCAGATTCCGTTTTACGTTGCCGCACCACAAAGCACCTTTGATCTTTCTCTACCCGATGGCAGCGGTATTCCCATCGAACAGAGATCAGCCGAGGAAATCACGAATGCCTTTGGCAAACGGACGGCGCCGACAGGGATCGAAGTCTATAACCCCGCCTTTGATGTAACGCCGGCATCCTTGATCCAGGGCATTGTGACCGAGCTTGGCGTAATCACCCCGGTCTCGGCTGCAAGCATCGCCGGTGTACTTCGTGCATAAAAAAACGGATGCCATCTTGATGGCACCCGTCGTTGGATTCAGCAGTTGTCCGAATGCGCTTCACTCGAACTTAGTCTTCATCAATGGTAACCTCGCCGCCACGAGCCGTACACAAGGATGCAAACGCACGGGCCGAGATCGTCTCTTTGATAAAGCGAACCGAGCCATCACCCATCACCGCACAAACGCCACCGGGGTGGAAACTATAGGGTTCGCTGTCATTGTTGACATTGATGATACCATTGGTAGTGGAGCGAGCCGCGCTGCCGCCATTGACATTACCTGTGGCCAAATTGCACCCGTCAACGCTCATGACACCACCGTCTGGACTGGCCCAGCCGAGTTGGTCGCTGAGTGCCGGAGCCTGGTCTACTCGAGGTGAAGTCCCGGCTCTCCTCCAGTTGTTGGGTCTGCCAGCATCTTCAATGAACAAGATCGTGTTTGACAAGCCGTCATACACCGAAGTGATAGGCATGCTGACGGTTTGTTTCATGATACCTCCCAATACACTTTCGTTATCCGCAGTAATACCAGGCGGATCGATGGTGGGGCTGCCAGCGGCATCAGCAACGGTCAGGCCGTTTGCCCGGTAAAAGCGATACCGTACCTGTCGAATGGCTGAGTAGTCGCCGGGGCCAAAAAAATCGCTGGGTATGGATGCTGAGCCTGGCCCGGGGCTGAAGGCGGTCGTGAACGCCGTATTGGCCACTCTGTCGGAGGGAGCGCTGGGGCAGATAAAAAGTTTGAAGGGATTTTTCGCAACTTGAAGATTGGACAGGCCGCCTGAGTTGGGGGTGGCGTCGCTCCAGCGCTTGTTCGGATCGTACTGCTTGGCGACATTATCCTGCTCAATGTAGGGCAGCACCAGATGGGTCCAACAGCGGTGCTTATCATCCACCTGCGGCCCTGTGGGAGCAAAACCTCGGGAGGGAGGTAGCTTGTTGGCATAGTCGCCTGCGAGATTGTGCATGGCGATAGTAAATTGCCTGAGATTACTCTGACAGATCATCTTGTTGGCTGCCTCTCGAACTCGTTGTATGGCGGGCAGCAACATGGCCATCAAAAGGGATATGATCGCGATGACGACCAGCAGTTCGATCAGGGTAAACCCGCGACGAACAGTGACACGCTTCAACATTGTTCCACTCTCCAGGAGAAATACATGCTTCCATTTTCGAGCATTGGGGTGCACGACTGGCGTTGCCAGATGCCGGCGACAACAGGATGCCTTTTTAATTGAGCGAGCAGCTCGTTGGAATCGACAGGAAGGGTTATTCACACGAACAACACGATTCCTTCACAAACAACCAGAAAAGAAGGCTGATTGATGTAGATACCATGAAGAAGAAGTGGCGAAGGCGAGTAGATGAATCAACGTCGCCATGGACGTAATACGGTATAGCGCGGAATGGCGGTGATGCTTTCCCGTTCGATGCTGATCAGCTTGCGTTTGTGCAAACTGCTGAGCGCATCCTGCACGCTGCGTTTAGAGAGGCCGATGTTCTCAGCGATATCAGTCAACGCGATCTGCACTCTCGTTCTGCCTTTGCCATGGGTCATTCGCCAGAGAAAGAGATAGACCAGGAACGCCGACGGCTGGCGATCATGCCCCACCAGGCCTGCGCATCAGCGTGTCAAGAATGTAGGCATCGATCTCGAGCATCAGCCAGTTTCCTATAGCAGCCGTTGCTATAGTAGATGATGCGCTCCTTGCGAACAAGCATCTTCTGGCGGTATGCTGCTCTGTAACGAATGACAGCCCTCTCTTACAAGGAACCACACATGATCAAAGCCATCAAGTTTGCCAGCATCCCGGTCACAGATCAAGACAAGGCCCTTGCCTTCTACACGGAAAAGCTGGGCTTCCGTGTCTTCACCGATGCGCCGTTCGACGACAAGCAACGCTGGATTGAGCTGGGTATCCCCCGTGCTGAGACTAAGCTCGTCCTCTTCACCACCGATGCCTTCAAACCCCTGATCGGTAGCTTCATGAACATCTCCTTCACTTGCGATGATCTGGAAAGCACGGCGAAGCAACTGAAGGCCAAGGGTGTCGAGTTCGTCAAAGAACCCTCCAAGGCCGACTGGGGCAGCTTCGCCATCTTCAAAGATGTCGATGGCAATCAGTTTGTGCTGTCGAGTTCATGATGATAACATCATCCTGATGAACCTCTCGCGCCTTGCTTTGCCAGTCATCGTCCTCGCCGAGGTGCTGGGCACCTCGCTCTGGTTCTGTGGCACCGCCGCTCTCGATGAGCTGACGCCACTCTGGTCGCTCGATGCCTCCCAGCGAGGCGGTTTGCTGACCGCAGTCCAACTGGGGTTCATCGCCGGCACGCTCTTCCTCTCGATGACCGGGCTGGCTGATGCTTTCCCGGCCAGCAGGGTCTTCGCTGCTTCCGCTCTGGTTGGCGTCATTGCCAATCTGGGCTTCGCCTGGCTCAGCGGCAATGTAACACATGCACTGTTCTGGCGGGCTGCCACCGGCCTGGCACTGGCAGGCATCTATCCGCTCGGCATGAAACTCATCGTCACCTGGGTACCCGACCGCACCGGCGAAGCGCTGGGCTGGCTCGTCGGTTCCGTTTCCCTGGGAACATCCCTGCCATTTCTGTTGCGGGCGTTGGGTGGTTTGGGCCACTGGCAGATCGTCGTCTCTTTCGCCTCACTATTTACCTTACTGGCAGGTATCCTCGTTCTCATCCTCGGTGATGGTCCTGCTGCTCGGCCTCCCATACGCCGCTTCGATCCTCGTGCAGCCATGCGATCGTTCCGCAACCCCACCTTTCGTGCCTCAGCCTTGGGCTACTTCGGGCATATGTGGGAACTCTATGCCTTCTGGTCGGTGGTGCCTTTCCTTGTGAGTTGGATCACCAGTGACCAGCAAGCACGAGCCTGGTGGACGTTTGCGATCATAGCTTCAGGAGCAGTAGGCAACGTGGTTGGTGGTTGGATGAGCCGAAGGTTGGGCAGTGGATTTGTCGCTGTGCTGGCCTTAGCCATCTCCGGTTCGATGTGTCTCCTCGGGCCGCTGATGCCATCGCTTCCCGTCGTTTTGGTTATCATTCTGTTGGTACTCTGGGGTCTCACAGCCCCTGCCGATTCGCCACAATTCTCCGCTCTATCAGCCAAGGCATGTGCTCCAGAAGCAGTCGGTTCCTCGCTCGCTTTGCAGAACGCCATTGGTTTCAGTGTGACCGTGCTGAGCATTCAACTGACCGCCAATCTGGTCGATAGTTGGTCATCATGGATCAGTTGGCTCTGGCTGCCGGGGCCTATCCTGGGCGTGTGGTGGATGCGGCGGTTGTTCCGAAGCATGATCGTCGGCAGCTAACGCTGCAACGTCTGCTATAACAGCTTCATGACAAGTCATTTTCGACAGGGACTGCTCTACGGTCTGGCTGCCTACGGCCTTTGGGGCGCGATCCCGATCTACTTCAAGCTGCTGGGCAAGTTCGCCAACTCGTACGAGATTCTTGCCCACCGCATTGTCTGGTCCGCGCTTCTGCTCATCGTGGTGCTGACGCTGTTGCGTGGCCAATGGCCTCGGCTGCGCGGCGTTTGCGGTGCCCCGAACTGCACTGGCTCTGGTGATCAGCTCCATCCTTATCGCAGCCAACTGGTTCGTCTACATCTACGGCGTCGAAACCGAACGAATCATGCAGTGCAGTTTAGGCTACTTTGTGACACCTCTTGTCAACGTCGCTCTTGGTGTGTTTCTCCTTGGTGAACGCTTCCGCCCTTGGCAGGGCGTGGCTCTCGGTTGCGGTGCCATCGGTATGCTCGTGCTGGCCAGCATGAGCGATTCATTTCCCTGGATCGCCATCAGCCTGGCGATTACCTTCAGCACCTACGGGCTGATGCGCAAGCTGGCGTCGATCGATACGCTCATCGGCCTGACGGCTGAGTCGCTGCTGTTAACACCGATTGCGCTCTGGTACTTGTTCAGCACCAGCAGTGCCTGGCAGAACACCGATGCGACAGGGCAGTGGATGTTGATCTTCTCCGGGCCTGCGACGGTCATCCCCTTATTCTGTTTCGGTCAGGCTGCCCGGTTGCTGCCTCTTTCGACACTTGGCTTTCTTCAGTATCTGTCGCCGAGCCTGCAATTTCTGGTAGCGGTGGTTCTTTTTCACGAGCCACTGAGTTTGATCAAAGCAATCGCCTTTGGGGCAGTTTGGCTGGGTCTTCTCATATTCACTGGGGATGTCATTCGAGGCCAGCAGGAGAAAAGGCGTAGCCTCAAGTCCTTGGAAGAAGAGAGTTTACGAAGAATAAGGCAGGCCGATGCTGTCTAGAACAGACGACTGGGAGGATTTTGACGAAAATCCGAGCGGCGAGTTGCGTGCTTTCACCTGTAACCTATAGTAGAGTGGTTTGTCAGCAGAGGCAGGGATAGTCTCTCTATAGCGGGGCAGGATCGTTCCACGCTGAGGTGCCTCATGCGATTGTCATCACGAACTCCAAGTCGAAGGACGCATCGAGCTGGCATCGCCATTGTCGAGACTGCCATTTTGCTGCTCCCATTATTCATCTTTACCCTGTTCGGCGTCTGGGAAGTCGGTCGTCTTTTACAGACCCACCAGATTGTTTCCAATGCTGCGCGGGAAGGGGCCAGGCAGGCTTCTACCGGCCAGCGCACTTCCACCGGTACCACAGCGCTTCATCCTGAGCTGCCTTACAACGCACATTACGAAGTACAGAAATCTGTGGAAAACTACCTTCGTAATTCAGGCCTGCCCCTCACTGATACCCTTGGCAACACGATCTTCACAGTCCGCGTCCAGAATGTTTCCAAAAACCTGACTTCCGATTACCCGACAGGCACGCCTCCAACGGCTGATCCGGTCTCCAGCAGCATTCAGGATATTAACAACGGCACCGATGTGCTTCTGGTTACGGTTACCTATCCCTACAGCATGGTGAAATGGTCGCCGGGGCAATTCTTCGTGCCAAGCAACCGTATGATTACCGTGACGACGAAATGGTATAGTTTGAAAGACATTCCGATCGTGGTCGATACCTCTATTCCCGCCGCCCCGATCCCCTGACAGGTGAGCTATGCGTCATCGAAGTACACTACTGCGAAGAAAGGGAGCGTATACGCTGGAACTGGCGTTTACGTTGCCTTTCATTTTGCTCTTTCTCTTTGCCATCCTCGAGTATGGCCGGTATGTGATGACGCGCAACCAGTTGGAAAACGCGGTTCGTGAGGCGGCTCGTGTGGCGGCGGCACGCACCAATGACAAGACCACTGCTGAGATCACCCAGATCGTCACCGACTACATGAAGCTCTACAACGTGCAGATCACTTCGCCGGTGGTTTCTGTCTACAAGGCTGATCCTGCCACTCGAAATCCGCTCGATGCCAATGATGCCGTAACAACGATTGCCAGCGCACCGTTTAATAACGCCAAGTTCGGCCAGGGTATCTGCGTCCAGGTGACTGGCACGTACTACACGATTTTTGGCGGTATCGCCCTGAACAAACAAACCAGCGCTGAAGATCAGCGCTTCTTTCCCGGTACAGGTCTACTCCATCATGTACAGTGAAGGAAACTAACACCAACATCTGTCAGCCCCATTGATTTCATGCAGCAGCTCTTCATCCAGTGGACGCACCGCCCGGCGGCCATGACCTCGAAAGACAGGTTGATTCTCATGGCAAACCGAACCCCTACTTCTCGCTCACGATCTGGCGTGATTATTGTGCTGACAGCTGTCACGCTCATTATCATCTTCACGTTCGTCGCGCTGGCCATTGATTTGAGCATGAAAGCGTTGGCTCGGAATCAGTGTCAGAATGCCGCTGACGCCGCTGCCATTGCAGGTGCTCGTTCCCTGACGGGTGATCCTGCCACAGGTTACAACCTGTCGAAAGTCACTCCGAATTCCAATATCGCCGCCTCCAACAATACCATCATGGGAACCGCGGTGAACGCGGCAACTCAGGTGACAGTCACGCCGGGGCACTATTACTACAACCAGGCTACTGGGGCCTTCGTTGCATCGACCGATCCAGGCGCCCCGGCTATCAACATCACTCCCACACCGCCCAATACGCTGGTGAAGGCGGATGTCTCTTCCACAGCTCCAAGCTACTTTTCCCGCGTGCTGGGCTACACCCAACTCACGGCACAGGCCAGCGCCACCGCCATTCACCGCCCTCGTGACATTGTGATGGTGGTGGATTTCTCTCACTCGATGGCCTTCGACAGCCTGATGGCCACGCCGTTGACCGATGCTTCCCAAAGCACAACGGTGGCACGAACTCAATCCCAATCGGGAACCACAGAAAACCCGAACGTGGGGCACTATACCAATACCACCTGGCTGCCTATGCAGGGAACGGCACCATATCAGCACGTCACCGGTGAAATCGTCGGTATCAACAACCTGTTTGCCACCGGGCCCGGCGGTGATCCACCCATCGCTGACGACTTCTACCAAGACACTGCTGCTTTTGGCAACAGCACCAAGGCGTTCAGCAAGAATAACTCTCCCGGCGGCGCAACCTACCTCAGGGTGAAACTGAATACCACTTACATCGCCCGCAACGTCAACGAAGCGGTGGGAAAAGGTGTTGCTGATGTCACACTCACCACCGATGCCACCTTCGATAACACCTCTTCCAGCAGTACGACCGCAGGATATGGCACTGCTTTTAAGAGTTACGTGGAAGGCCCTGGGTATTGGGGCAAGACGTTCTTCATCTGGCCGCCCGATCCGCGCGGTGCAACGATTGCCAATGACATTTCAGCTTCCAATGATGCCAAAGATTGGCGTCAACGGTTCTTCATCGAAGATAACCTGGGTGAATTGCCCGATCCTCCTCCTCCAGTAGCTCCCCCACCGCCTCCGCCTCCAACACCTCCTCCGCCCCCACCGCCACCGCCTCCTCCCCCGACGGGACCTCCCCCGCCGCCGCCCCCTCCACCGCCACCGCCTCCTCCACCACCGCCACCACCACCACCACCTCCTCCTTCGCCGCCACCTCCTCCCCCGCCGCCACCGCCTCCCGGTGGAACGGACATGGCATTGACGTCGGCTATCGTTAGCTCCGGACCGCTTAAGAACAATGCGTTACTGTGGTTTGCGCGAACGAGTTGGAATACCGGTACCAATAGCTACTATCAGACTCCTCGTGCGATGTCTTCCACGGTGGGCTATCCGGTTGCTCCCTACAAGGTGACTCGGTTCAATCCCTATCGGCAGCACGACCAACAGTATTACACGCTATATAACGCTGCTACCGGCTACTCTACTAACACCAATGCTCCGTTGATCGCCTACAACGATACCTCCCTGTTGGGGCCAGGTACCCAGCGGTTCCGGTATCGCATTAACTACGATGCCATTCTGTACTGGCTCAAGAACAAGGATGGTAATTCCGGGAACAATCCCTTCCCACCGGTCATGCGTGCCGGAGGCATTCTCTACTACGATGCCATACCGGATACGATCACCAGTCCTAGTGGCAATATGCCCACGGGGACGCAGGCTCAGAAGAACATGCGCTTCTGGAAAGAGTACATCGACTATGTACTTGGTTTATACGAGTACAGTTGGTCCAGCGGCGATCCGGAACTGGGTACCGGCTCGCGCGGTTACGATACCACCATGCAGCAGAAAGCAGGTTATGGCTGGGATGTGGGAGCTGGTGAACCAGCGCTCTCAGGATCCACTGCATTTGTTATCGGGTCCACGGGCGATCAAGTGGTCATCAACCCCAAGCCCAACGTGGCTGATCCCAAGAACCGTTACCCCACCGCTCCAGCGACTCCCAATTTATATCCCACCTATAAAATTGATCCGCGATACATGAACTATCGAGACAGCCCAATGCGGCCCAAAACCAGGTACTGGTTTGGTCCGCTCACGATGATCGATTTCATCGAGAACATGAACTATAACTCCTACACCAATGTTGCTGGGGTCACAGGACAAAGGTATTGGCTGCCCGGAACCGCTCACCAGGCGCCGATGTGGCAATTGAAAGTGGGCGTTCAGACCGTCATTGGAGATGTGCGCAATAACCATCCCAATGATTATCTGGCTGTCGTCGCCTTCAGCGTACCAACGAATAACACTGGGGGCACGATATCGAACCGCTATTACAACAAGGTCTTATCGCCCTTGTCGCCGCTCTTCAACAACAACTACAAGCGCATGAAGAACGCCCTCTGGTTCCCCAGTGCGGTGATTAATACTACGCCCTACGCGGAAATCAATCCCTTTAACTCTTCAGGTATGGCGACGATCCCTCGCGCCGTTCAAGGTACCTGTAGTTCCATGGGTTTTGCGCTGGCTTACAACCAGTTCAGTGGCGAGCAGACCATGAAGAATTACAATCCTTCGCCGGCACCCGATTGGGAAGCGGGAGGCAATGGTAGAAATGGCGCTCAACGACTCATCATCTATGAGACGGATGGTGTTTCATCAGCAACTGCGTTCCTGCTGGGCACCGAGAACACCCCTGCCCACCTGGTGCGCAACCAGGCCAACTCCTACTTCAAGGTTCGTTGGCGTGATTCAGGAGGCGCTCCGGAATATCCTGACGGCGTGTATGGCCCTGTCGATGATGCGGTCACACAGACCAAGACGATGTGTGATATCATCACCTCCAAGACCACCGATACTGTTCCCGGGTTTGCCACCAATACGAAACCAGTGACAATTCACTGCATCGCCTTTGGCAGTCTGTTCGATCCGACCTATACGGACCCAGCTACCGTCACCGCCCGTAACAAGGCGCTCGGTTTGCTCCAGTACGCTCAATACAAGGGTGGCACCCAGCCTGATGCTACTACTCCATTGGAAACGTACAAGGTCATCAACCAGACCAATTACGCGGCTCGCATTGAAGCCCTGCGTCAGGCGTTCAGTCGCTCGATGCAGGACGCCGTGACGGTGACAATCATCCGTTAAACGCCGCCTGTGCGGCGAAATAATGCTATGGTAAGGAGGATGGTCAATTGGCCATCCTCCTTATTGCTGCGCCCATTCGATTGGCCGCATTTCATCCCCAGGAAATGCTCTGATCATGACAAGCGTCTCGACGTTTGAACTGAAAGATGCCGGTAAGACCTACCGCCGTCTGTTTGGTGAACCCAGACAGATCGAAGCGCTCGGTGGCGTCTCGCTTGCCGTATCCTCCGGCGAAGTGTTCGCTCTGGTCGGCCCCAACCGCGCCGGCAAGACCACGCTGGTGAAGCTGCTCCTGAGCCTGTGCAAACCCAGCAAAGGTTCCATCTCTCGCTGGGGACAGCCGGTCAGCGATCGTTCAACCCTGGCACGCATCGGCTATGTCCACGAGAACCAGGCGTTCCCCCGCTATCTTTCCGCTTCCGATTTGCTGCACTACTACGGAACGCTGACCTACCTTTCGGAAGAGATTCTTCAAAAGCGCGTGCCGGAGCTGCTGGAGCGTGTCGGCCTGGCTCGTCGCAGCCAGGAACCGATCAGAAATTTCAGTAAGGGCATGGTGCAACGGCTGGCGATTGCCCAGGCTCTGCTGAACGATCCCGACCTGCTCGTGCTGGATGAACCTACCGAGGGTCTTGATCTGGATGGCAGGCAGATCGTGTATGATGTCGTGAACGACTTGCGCCAGCGGGGCAAGACGATACTTCTGGTATCACACGTACTCAGCGATATCGAACTGCTCTGCGACCGCCTCGGCGTGCTCATCAATGGCCGCTTTGCCTACATGGGCACACTCAGTGAGTTTCGCCGTGACGCTTCCACCGGGCAGGAACGTACGCTGGCGGATGCCTTGAAACCCTATTATGCCCAACAACAACTGTAACATCACTCTGCATGCTTGAAACGCCGAACACTTCTGTTGCTCCTCAGCAAATGCATCGGGCCTTCCTGGCTCTGATTGCGGATACCTATCGTCAGGCCCGTGCCTCGGCAGTCCTCTGGATCATGCTGGCTGTGACGCTGGTCGGCTTCCTGTTATGCCTGAGTGTGAGCGTTGAAGGCTTTCTAACCCTGGGGCCAAAGGAAGAAGCGAATGAGTTCCTGCCTCCCGGAGTGGAGGCCTTCAGGCTGCCAGGTGATCAAATCAAAGATAATCTCGCCTTCCTGGGCGGCTCAGGCTCGATGTTCGCCGCACTGGGGCAGAATTATCTGCGTGATCTGGTCTTCCGTTCAGAAGCCAAGCGTACTGGCGTTATTCCCGCACAGGGCAAGCTCTACCTCGGTTTCGGCATGATCGAGGTGACCCGTTCCCGTCAGGCCAGCGATGCGGTTCGCTTTCTTCAAGTGCTCTTGGCCAGCACCATGTGCGGCATGGTGGGGATGGTGCTGGCCATCATCTGGACAGCGGGGTTCCTCCCGACGTTCCTGGAACCGAGTGCTGCGGCAGTGCTCCTGGTCAAACCCTTGCCTCGTTGGCTGCTCATCGTTGGCAAATACATTGGTGTTGTCGCCTTCGTCGGTGTGCAGGTCTTTCTCTTCGTGCTGCTTACCTGGCTTGCTTTGGGCTGGCGAACGGGAGTTTGGGACCTCCAGTATCTGATGACTATCCCGGTGATGACAATACAGTTCGCCATCTTCTACAGCTTCTCGGTGATGCTGGCGGTGGTCACTCGCAATACTGTAGCCTGCGCCTTTGGTACGCTGCTGTTCTTCGCTGCCTGCATTGTCATGAACACCGCACGCCATTCGCTGGTGCTGCACGTCGGCGAACCTGGCTACTTGACGACGATGCCCATGATGGTCGAGGCGGGATACTGGTTCCTGCCCAAACCCGTCGATCTGGTCATTTTGCTTTCATCCACACTGGACGCCTCCAACTACTTCCAGCAGATGTTTGAATATCATGCACTACAGGAGCGAGGCGCGTTCCAACCCATGATGTCATTAGCTGCCTCGTGCCTGTTCATGATTGGCAGCGTGTGGATTGGTGCCGTACAGTTCAACGAGATCGACTACTGATCGAACCAAAGAGCCGGGCCGCGTAGAGCGCCGGAGAGAGCCATGCCTCGAGTCAAGGACAAACAGAGCTTTCAGCAGACGGTGACCATGACACCGACTGTCAACGTCCGCACCGAGGCGGAAGCCAGTCCCCCGGTCGTGAAGCCTCAACAACATCTCTACTTCGTCAATGCCCCGGTGGATTATCTGATCATCGGGCTGGGATCAATCCTCACCTTCCTGGCCTTGTTAGCGGTTTTCGGCACCGAAGCTGTCCCTCTGGCCAGTACGATTGCCGGTTGGCTGGTCTATGTCGTCAACTACCCTCACTTTGCGGCCACCAACTACCGCCTCTATCACAACAAGGAGAATATCCGGCAGTATCCCATTACGGCGTTAGTTATCCCCTGGGTTATTCTGGCCGGCATGATCGGCTCGTTTTACTCCCCCAACTACATTGCTGTCAGTTTTTTGATGATCTTCCTCTACTGGTCGCCCTATCATTTCAGCGGGCAGACATTGGGGATCACACTGATTTATGCACGGCGTGCCGGGTTCTTTGTCGGCAAGTGGGAACGCTTCACTCTCGCTAACCTGATCTATGCCACGTTCCTGTACATGACTGCCCGAGGCGAAGCAATCACAGCAGCTTCAGATCTGATCCTTCCTCCTGAATACAGCATTGAACGATATCGTTTGGGGCTGCCTATGTGGGTCTCGCAAGTCATCCTCGTCTGGATGGTGATCAACGCCGCAGGCTTTCTCTATCTGATTGCCAAATGGTGTAAGGAACAGAAGAAGATGCTGCCGCTGATCGTACTGTTGCCGGTAGTGACTCAAATAGTCTGGTTCATTCCCGGTTCGTACGTCAAGTCGTTTTATCTTCTGGTACCCATGTTCCATAGCTTGCAGTATCTCCTGATTGCCTGGTCGCTGCAATTGAAGGAGAAAATGGACATGCAGAAGATCACTCCATCTGTCGACTATGTGGTGAAAGAATCGATCCGGTGGGGTTCAATCAATCTGGTGCTCGGCGCGCTCCTGTTCACAGGGATTCCCTATGCGATTCACTTTGTGCTGCAAGATGTTTTTGATATCAACTATCCCTTTGTTTTCGTGCTGGGCATCATGATCGCCGGCGTTCAGATTCATCACTTCTTCGTCGATGGCGTGATCTGGAAGTTGAAGAAGAAGACGGTCGCCTCGCCTCTCATGGTGAATCTTGATGACCTGATTCATGCTCCATCGGATTCGATGGCCCTTGCTAAGGGAGCATGACCATGCCGAACTACGCAATCATGGCACTGCTGCTTTGTCTGCAAGGGGCTCCCGCCTCAGTACAGCCTGTTCCTGCGCCGCCAGGAGTGAAGGTGGCCAATGAACGTCTGGTCCTTGTTACCGACGCAGGCAGCATCGTCATTGCGCTGTATCCTGAAGTTGCCCCGCAGAATGTCAAACAGATTATGACGCTGGCGAGCGCCGGCGTTTACAATGGCACTTGCTTCCCTCGCCTGGAGAAGAACTTTGTTCTCCAACTCGGCTCACCTGAATCAGATCGGCGACCACCTCTGCCTGCGGATTTGAAATCGCTGATCCATCCGCTGCCTGCGGAGTTCAGCAAACTCAAGCATGTCCGTGGCGTCATCAGTATGGCCCGTGACGATAAGGACATCAACAGTGCCAAGACTTCCTTTTCTGTTCTATTAGGGCCTGCGCCTCATCTGGATGAAAAGGGCTATACGATTATCGGCCACGTTGAGTATGGCATGGATGTGGTGGATGAATTGATCAGAGCTCCGGTCAAGGGTTCAACACCTAAAAAACGGCTCAAGGTGCTTCAGGCGGGATTGGTGCCGGAAGAGCAGCTACGCAAATTCCCGCCTACTCCGGCCAAAGTCATCTTTCATCCCGGCGAAGAGGATGAGCTGGATGAAGAGACTGCCCAATTGGCGCGTAGAATTGAGTTCGAGCAGAATGCGTTACCGATGAAACTGCTCGCTATGGGCGGCATTTTGCTCATGATCGTCTGTTGCCTGATCAATGTCTTTCTTCCAAACCTGACCGGTAAGCAGATACGAACGGTGAACCTGATCGCTGTTCTCATCGGGGCTTTCATCCTCGTATCACTCCTGCGGCCTTTGAGCCTGACCATGTTTCATACTGGTGACATGGTCAACACGGGGCACCTTATTGCCATCGCCATTTTCTTCGGGTTGCTCGGCGTCTTCCGGTTGATGAGCAGCTTCGAAAGCGCTGCGTAGAGGATGAACTCCACCATGTCACGTTTCGCCTGGTTGCTCCTGCTCATTCTGCCTCTGGCATCGCTACCCACGATAACAACGACACCGGTGGAACGCAACACAGTCGTAGAGCCCCTTCAAACCTGGAACCCCGACAGCCTGGCCTGGAGCACTGTCCTCATTTGGGCTGAACGTCCTACCGGCAATACGTTGACCACAGGCTTCCTGATCGACAAGGCCAGGCGACGGGTGATTGCAGCTCGTCATGCGCTTGAAGATGTTCAAGGTGGGATCATTGCCCGGTTCTACGTCGTTTGGCCCGCCCAGGGTCCCGATGGCAACGTCATCACTGCCAATGATCATTACTTTCAGGAGATGCGCAAGAACCCGTTCACCCCGGCGAAACTGATCGCCCAGGATGCTTCACGAGACCTGGTTCTTCTGGAAGCTGGCACCGAGCCTCCCATTCGCTCGCAGCAATTATCGTTGCATCTGGGAGTGATCGAACCCAACACCAAAATCATTGGCATGGCTCAACCCTTCACTCGTGGCGGGCTCTGGTATCCGTTTTCGGCGATGATCACAGCATCGGTTACTCGCAGCCTGTCGTATTCGAAGACCGGCCAGCCGGTGGCGCTCTTATGTGGCCCAGGCCGACCATCCTGTCGAGTTTGGATACAGTGGCTCTCCCCTGGTCTTACCTCATTCCGGCAAGGTGGTGGGCATGTTGCTGGCCGCCCAGGTGAATCAGGTTACCTCATTCGCTCTCATCAGTAGTCAAGAAATTCATCGCTTCCTTGCTATAGAATAAATACCAGCCCGACGCGCTAGCGAGGGAACGCTTGCAATCGCATGGTCTCCCTCGCTAGCGCGTCGGGCTGGTAACTGTTTGTCACAATGTCGGAGAATAGCTATGTCATGGCGTAAGCTGTCGATACAGGCATTGATAATTGCTGTTACTGTTCTCGGTACGCTGTGGATCGTACAAGGCCCGGCTCTGGTTGCTCCCGCTGCAGCTCAGCAGCAGGCGAACACCGATGGCCTCGATCTTTCTCCTGAAGAACAGAACAACGTCCGCATCTATCAGGAATCCAATCGGGCTGTCGTCAACATTTCCACTCGCGGAGTGCAGCAGGACGACATGTTCATGATGGCTACTCCCCGGGAAGGTTCCGGTTCCGGGTTTGTCATCGACAAGCAGGGCCACATCGTCACCAACTTCCACGTGATCGAAAATGCCCAGCAGATTGTGGTCAACCTCTTTGATGGCAGTTCCTATCCTGGTGAACTCATCGGCGTTGATCCCAACAATGAACTGGCCGTGCTACGAATCAAAGCTCCTGAAGAGAAGTTGTTTCCGATTCGCTGGGGCGACTCGTCCAAGCTGCTGGTCGGCATGCGCGTCTATGCTCTGGGCAACCCGTTTGGACTGGAGCGCACGCTCACGCTGGGTATCGTCAGCAGTCTGAACCGCATGCTGAAGACCGATAAAGGCCGAGCTATCCGTGGCGTGATCCAGACCGATGCCGCCATCAATCCGGGCAACTCCGGCGGGCCGCTCCTCAATCGCAAGGGAGAAGTCATCGGCATCAACACCGCCATCGTCACTCGCTCCGGCCAGAGTGCCGGCATTGGCCTGGCGATCCCCAGCAACAACGCTCAGAAGATCGTCGCCGACCTTATCAAGTTCGGCAAAATCCAGCGGGCTGATCTCGGCATTAACGCCGTCTTCGAGACCGACAAGGGCCTTCTCGTCGCCCAGCTCAATCCCAAGGGCGCTGCTGCCCAGGCGGGGCTGAAGGGACCACAAGAATGGACAGAGCGACGCAACGGCATGATCCTGCGAGGGATCAATCGCATGAAGGCTGATTTGATTCAGACCATTGATGGAAAGCGAGTTAAAACCCTCGATGATTTGCTGACTCACGTAGAGACCAAGAAAGCTGGTGAAACGGTAGTACTCGGTGTCATGCGTGATGGCGAAAAAGTCGAAGTCCCCGTCGAAGTGGAGTGGAGCAAGTAGGCGACGCCCTGTGTGCAGAGTGGTCATATACTGAGTAATCACCCTATTGCACTCAGGAACGTGTGATGCTACCCAAGCTGGTTCTTTTCGACTTTGACGGCACCCTGGCTGATGGTTTTCCCGGTATTGCCGAGGCGGTCAATGCCGTTCGTAAGAGTCGAGGTCATCCTCCGGTCGCCTTGGAGCATGTGAAGCAATACGTCGGCTGGGGGTTGGATCATCTCATCGAGAAGATCGTTCCCGGTACCGATCTCGACGTCGATATTCCGCTCTATCGCCAACATTATGCCAGCACCATGCTGACAGGCACGGAGTTATTGCCTGGGACTGTCGAAGTAGTCCGGTCCCTGCATCAGCGGGGCGTGCGTCTGGGCGTGTGCAGCAACAAGAAGCGGATGTATACCGAGCAACTGCTCGAACATCTAGGCATCAAGCCGCCCATCGAAAAGGTCTTTGGCCCGGACGATGTGCCACTTCACAAGCCTGCTCCTGACATGCTTTTGGCGGCGCTGAAGTTCTTCCAGGTCGGTGCTGCTGAAACCATCTACGTCGGTGATATGATCGTGGATATCCAATGCGCCCATGCGGCGGGCGTGCCAATCTGGGCCATCCCCACCGGAGCGATGACAGCGGAACAGTTGTCAGTCGAGCGCCCCACGAAGTTGTTGAAGAATATGAAGGAGATGCTGAGCCTGTTGAAGGTATGATGACAGCACGACGCGATCGCCATGACAGCCTGAAGTCATTAATCCAATTTGAACGGTGACTTTGGATCGTGCTCGTGCCTAATCTCGTCAACGACCGCTTGCTTCCCTTCTCCCTTGTAGAGTTGATTGGCAGCATTGAAGACCAGCCCAGGATCGTTGCCGACATTGCGGTAAGCGTGAACGACGCCGGGGGGAATGATGACGGCCATGGGCCTGCTGATGCCGACGATCTCGCTTTGAAACACGTTGTATGTCTTGGATGTAGCTCTATTATCCCAGAGATAGAGCTTGAAATCGCTGGGCCCGATGAAGCAGAAGTAGTCAGACTGATGCACATGTTCATGCGGGCCGCGGGCGATACCGGGGTGCGTCATCGAACTGTAGGCCATCACGGGGCGATACTGGCTGGGCACTTCGTCGTTACGAAAAAACTCGCAGAGCCAGCCACGCTGATCGTGATAGACGTTCAGGGGTTTCCATATCACATCGGCAATAATGCCGTCGCGAAAGCCATCCATCGTTTCGCCTCTGGTAAGGAACAGGTGCTTTGAAGTATAGTACATAACCAGGGCAGAACACCAACAGGGCAATCTCACCCATGACGCCGACCACACCGCCCAAGAAACGAACGATCTGGAAACGGCTTCTGCTGGGGCTGGTGATCATTGCTACCCTGTTTGGTGGATATCATTTCTGGATGATCTTTCTCTACGAGCAGAATTTAAACTCCATCCTCGCTGAAATCGATGCGGAAGACCCGAACTGGACCTGGGAGCAGATGCTGGCATCTCGTTCTCAACTAAAACCGGAAGACAACGGAGCCATTGAGCTGATTGAACTGCTCAAGGCGACGACCTTGCGGGAATCGATTCCGTGGGCCAATCGGAATGAATGGGCCAAAAAGTATATGAAGCTGTGGGACGTGCCGGCGATGCTGTATTCCGATGGGTTCCTGGAAGAGCACCCTAATGCCAAACTTCCCGCAGTGATTCGTGAACTGACCGAACCGCTCTTGAAGATGGAACCCATGCCGCAGGTATTGAACCGGGCAAGAGACATGAAACGCTTCCAGGTTGGTCGAATGGACCATACCTATCGCCAACTGCTGATGTGGTCGCTCTTACCCGATATTCAGGGAACCAGAAACATCAGCACGTTACTGGGCTATGATGCCGACCTGCTGGCTGATCGGAACCAGCCGGCGCCGGCTGTCAAATCGATCCAGGGCATGCTGGGGATAGGCCGTTGCCTCTCCAACGATCCATTCTTGATCTCGCATCTGGTCCGTCAGGCGATCTCGGGTCTGGCCTGCCGTCAAACTGCCAGAATGTTGGCACAGCCGGTGACTTTGACATCCGATCAGTTGAAGCTGTTACAGTGGGAATTCGAGCGTGAACATGAACTCACGGTGGGAATGCTTACCAAAATGATTCGCAGTGAACGAGCGGTCCTCGATCATGATCTCGATCAACTGGCACAAGGAAAAATAAACTTCAGCGACATAGCAGGCACTATGGGCGTCAGGCTGAAGTTGTCTACTGGTTATGTTCCCCTGGATCAGAAGCTGGTCAATTTATTCCCTGAGTTGCTGTATGGATGGGGCAATCGACCGGGGCACTTCAAGCAGGAACGGGCGTCACTGCTGAAGTTCTATACCCAGGCTGTTCGCTGGAGCGCTCAACCGGAGAACACTCTCGTGTCATCGCTGGAACAATGGGAAAAGAGCGGGCCGTTTGTTACCCCGTTTCTGAGGCAGTTCCACATGATGCCCATGAACAATAAGAGAGATAGCCGGCCAGAGTTCGATTCACTCGTCAGAACAGCCCATGCGTTTCTTGCCAACCGTGCCAAGCTTCGGGCCATTATCGCCGCCATTGCCTGTGAACGCTATCGGTTGGACACGAAGAGCTGGCCGACTTCTTGGGATCAGTTGACACCCCAATACCTGAAGGCGGCTCCCATCGATCCAAATACCGGCAAGCCCCTGTTCCTGAAAGCTCTGCCCGATGGCCTGGTCATCTACTCCGTTGGAAGGGATCAAAAAGACGATGGCGGCGAAGTGCTCCCCGGTGAATCGCCCGCCAGGGATGTAGGGTATCGCCTCTGGAACCCAGCCCAGCGTGGCATCAATCTCGATGAGAAGTACAACGAGTATCTCAAGAACATTAAGGGTGAACAATGATGGCAAATAAGGGAGGGCGAGGCTCCCGCCGAGCTAGTCTGCAATCGCTAGCGGCTCGGCGGGAGCCTCGCCCTCCCGATAAATACAAACCTACTGACCGCTGGCCTTGAGCACCCACCGTTCCACGCCGTCAAAGACATGAACGGGATGAAAGCGTTGATGCTGATCCAGGCCGCGATGCACGGCCACATGCTTATCGAGCTGATAAAGCGGAGCAATGACCGCGTTGTCATTCATGAACTTGTGGATGGAGTACATCTGCCTGCGGGCGTTTTCCAGGTCACGATTGTTCATAGAGTTGCTCATGTAGCGCATCAGTGAAGTCTCCTGCTGCATGGGAGGCAACTGGTAGCCCATGAAGTTCGCCCCCTGGCCGTTGGCTGCCGAAGGATCGAGCAGCGGCCGGAGGTTGAAGTTCTCGTTGTTGAAATCCCACGAGGTATAGAGCAGATCGAAATTAGGCGACGGCTTGTTCATCTCGACAAAGAGCGAATTGGCAGGCATGGGAACTACCGTGCATTTGATGCCCGCCTTTTCGAGGTCAGCCTTGATGAGATTGCAAGCCGCGACAGCGTGCATATCTTCAGCAAGCACTGTCAGCGTAATGGGCGGCATTCCGCCCGCTGCCCGTACCTTGGCTGTGGCTTGCACCGCGGCATAGGGCGACTGATTGAAGCTGGCGGTATCGTAGGCCCAACTGTTCAGGGGGAAAGGCCCATTGAGAACAGCGTGGTTGGTCGTACTCTTGCCTCGGAAGATGGTTGCGATGATATTCTCTCGATTGATAGCCATCGATACTGCTTCTCGAACTTCCTTCTTTTGGAAGATCGGCTTGCGATAGTTGAAACCTATGAAATAGATGCGGGGATTCGTCAATTGTGGCGTGGTCGAACCCTCCACGGGCCTGGCTTCCGTCGGAGTGGTGAGGATCACTTGTGGATTGCCGGTGACTTCATCCATTTCTTTGGAAGTGCCGTCCAGCAGCATGTGCCAGCGTCCGTCGAGCAGAGCCTGGCGGGCCACCGACCAGTCGCTGTAGCGGATGAAACGGATTTCCTTGATGGCCGGGCCATTGGGCAAATGAGGCCGCTTGTAATGAGGGTTCACTTTGAAGACGACTTCGTCGCCTTCCGTGCTGGCGTACATGTAGGGGCCAGTGCCAAGCGGGTTCTTGGCAAACGCGGAAGCTGCCGCTGAGCTTGACTGATCTCGAGGCAACCGGCTGGCTGGCAGCAACGGGAAGCCCAGATGCGACAACTCGTCAAGCACCGGTGCCTTGAAAGTGATGGTAAACCGGGTCTCATCAATCTGGTTGACGAGAAACAGGCCATCGTTATCGATGCTGGGATCATACCGTGGAGTTCCCGGCTTGCTGACGAACTCAAAGCTGCGAAGGACATCGTCCGATTTGACCGGAGTACCGTCCGACCATTTCAAGTAGCTGGGCAGAATGAATTCATACCCCCGTGGAATGCGGCGGGGAGTATCGCTGACAACCGGGAAGTACCCCTGTGTGGTTGACGGTGAAGAACGTGCTTCCAGGAGAGGCTCGTAAATCAGCCGGCAGGCCATCTTGTCAGCGTCGGTCATGGCGGTCAGCGGGGAAAAGACGGCAGGCAACTGACGCACGCCGATACGCAACACAGAGTATTCACCCAGGGTCTTCACTCGAAACTCACGCAGGCCGGGAAGAGTCGGCCAGGCCTGCTCGGCGATTTCCAGTGCCGAGAGAGCGGCGCTTCGGTTTTTCTCATCGATGGCTTTCCTGGCTGTTTCAAAGTTCTTGCGCACCTGTTCTTCCAGCCGTTCGATCACCCGGCGGGTGGGCATGGAAGTCAGCGTGTTACGGTACTTGTTCTGGAGAGCTTCCAGCATCAATCGCGACTTCCAGGAACCGATTTTCAGCGAACAACTCCTCACACTGTTTGACGTAAAGCTGTTCGATGACTTCCAGCAGAGGCCGATCACCGGGGATGATCAGGAACATTTTATTGGCTAGTGCTTCACCGGTGGCATAGTCTTTTTCCGCTGCCAGCGCCCGTAGTTCATCAATGCGAGTGGTCGCCAGGGCGTTCTTCAACGCCGCCTCTGTTCCAGCCCACGTACGGGGATCGCGGTTGCCTTGTGCCAGCAGAGTCTGGTGATAACGGAGGCGCTTCGGTCAGCACCATCTCCGCAGCCCGCAACTGCAGGAACCGGGAAAGAGGCGGCTGAACGCCAGGGGCATCGAACCGGCGGTCCAGGTACGCCCGTGTGTTTTCCTCAACCCGCTGCTCGTAGTGCTTGACCGATTTTATCTGATCAGCGTTGAGCACCATCTTGGCGCCGTCCAGAGGCGTGAAATCGAGCGATTTCCCCTGTTTGGCGTCGTACATCTTTGCGATGGGCGCCGTCCGGTAGACCTTGCCGGTAGTGGAAGTCACCTCTTCAGCGGTCAGCGATAAGTCCTGTAGATATTTCTTTACTTCGGGATGTGTCGCGGCTTTGGCTTCTTCAGCCAGGTTGAACGGTCCCCACGTGATGGATTGCAGTTTGGCCGGCTCTTTCTGCGGCTTGACTGGCGAAGCCGGCGTGGTTTGGGCTGCCGGAGGGGTGCCTTCTTCCTCTTCCTTCACCCTGTTGGGTTTGCCGGGCGGTTGGGCGATCAACGAAGCGCTGATCAGAACCAGAGAAAGCAGGCAGGCAACGGTGCGTAGTAATAGAGAAGACATGGTGCGATTCTCACTGACCAATTTCATTGGGCGGACTCATCAGAAGAAGGAAGGCGGACCTGTTACTGAGGGTTGGCGGCTGTGGCGGCGGCGGGCTTCACCAGAATGCGTACCGTGCCGTCGGAAAGAGGGGCAAAGGCCCAGTTTTTCCCCAGGGCGGTCGGCCCTGACGAGGGCGCCAGTCCTTCCGGCAGCTTTTCGGCCTGAATCAGTTTTCCCGTAGCCAGGTTGATCCACAGGTAGCTTGCCAACATGCCGGCTGACTCGTCTTTCTTGAGCACAGCCAGCAGGATGTCATCGCCCACGGTTACCCCACCGCCGATGATGGAGACCATGGACGGGTCCGAGTAGAACTTGCCTTCATCGTCCTCAGCGGAAGTGATCCACCAGAGCTTGTTCCCGTCGACAACACAGCCAATGCCTTCAGCGCCGAGGCGAAACGGACCTTTGGTGATAGCGCCCTTGAGGTTCCACACCCTGGAGGTTCCCAGCGAAGCGAGTGACAAACCGTGCAGGTTTCCAGCCTCGTCGCCGACGGCGATACGGTTGCCGGGCATCGCGGCAAGGTTCGTCACAATGCGGGCAGGCAGTTCGAAGTCATTAACGCTCTTCTTCCAGATGCCCTGAGGAGTACGATCCCAGCGAAGCACTTTGTTCATGCCATTCGTGGCGAAGAACTGGTTCGCCGAAGGCATGAGCAGGTGGCCGATGGCGTTTGTCAGAGCCACCGGGTCACGCCAGGAAAACAGAGACTGCGACGTGCCATCCACGAAGTTGAATCGGTAAATGTTGCCATCCTTGCAGGGGACGAGGGCTGAACCGTCGTCCAGCACCACAGCCGTCCCTATGGGAGCGAAGGTGTGCGGGAACTCTTTCTTGACCATCTGGCCTGATCCGTTCTGTTCAATCTTCCTGAGGATGATGCGGGCACGGAGAGGGTCGAAAGAGATAGAGACCAGTGATTGGCCGTTCAGTGTCTTCACCAGGCTGTGCGAGGCGGCAGCCAGCGGCAAGGCCGGCCACTTTCCCGCCTCTTGCCAGTTGTTCAACGTGGGAATATCGCTTGATTTCAGCGTGAACACAGCGCCGGCACGATCCAGCATCGCCACAGAGTCCGCCAGTGCGACGGGATCCTGCGAGGCTTCGGTGCCCAGTTGCGTCTGCCAGATGATCGCCCCCGTAGTCAGGTCAATCCCGCTTGCCAGCATCTGAGCCTGACCCTTGGGCTGCGTCACCAGGACAATCATCCTGCCGTCAGGAGTTATTTCAGCACGATGTAGCGGCGTCCCCAGGGGTAGTGATCCCATCGGAGAGGGCAGCAGCACGCTGCGGAAGGGATCGTAAACATTGCGAAGCAAATGTTCATGACTAAAGACCCACCAGTCGTTCAATGAGACGTGAGCTACCTGCACTCGTGGCCGGGGTTGATCTTTTTTGAGCTCTGAATTGATCTGGAGCTTCAGCTTCATCGGCTCGCGCAGTCAGCGGAAAAAAGGGCGTCGCTCCCCTGCTTTGACTGGTGCCAATCGTGCTCGATTTGCCTACGCCGAAAAGCCAGAGCAATCCCTGATCGGAAACAATCCCGATGGTTTCGTTGCCGTCTACATACGGTGTAGTTGAAACATGCCCGGGCATGTCGTAGGCACCGATCAAATCAAAGGTCGGCGATTGGCCTTTGGCCGAGATGTCGTAGGCTCGAATTCGGGTGGAGCCGGAGCCGGAACCGGTAGCGACACAGGCCACCATGAGGTTATCGACGATGAGAGGAGAACCCTTCATCTGGCCTGAACCATGTTCAGTGTAGATCACCCCGATGCATTTGCGCCAGTCAGGTCGATCACAAAGATCCGGCCACGATCAACCGGCACAAACAGGCGGTCGCGCGTTTTGTCATGCGTCGGTTGCGAGCTGATGTCATACCCCGAAATGGTGTAGTACCCCGACATCTTTCCAGTGCCCGCTTCCACCAGGGCAATCGTTTCCTTCAGCGGCACCACGAGACGGTTGTTGCTGATCAGCAGCGGACCCGCCGGACAGGGGCCGGCCAGCTTGCGCGTCCAGTTACGCTCGCCAGTGAGCAGATTCATCTGACTCAGGTAATTCTGGCCGGCATCTTCGGTAGTGACGACGAAAGCAAGATCAGGCGCTTCGCCGCCAAGTGAAACCCGAGGGGGCAATTCACGAACTTCCTGTCCGACGCGCAAGGCCCAACGATCTTTGCCTGTCCTGGCTGAGAGGCCATACAGCGTGCCGCGGGTCATGGCTAGAACCACGTTTTTATCGTCCTGAACCCCTTCCGCCGTTTTCAAAGGTGGGCAAATGCGGATACTGGGGCCAAAGCTCGGCTTGTTGGCGATGGGAGGTGTGCTGCTGGCGGAGAACTTTACCCAGCCTGGCTCGACTTGCCTAAGCGAGTCTCTCTTGGCGGACAGTTCGTTGTCGTTCTTGAGAAGCGGATGCTTGTTGAGCAGATCTTGATATTCCGTTTCCACAGCATCGATCTGTCCAAGATTTTCCTTGGCCAGAACATCCTGAAGACGGCCCATCCAGTTGGTCTTGGCAAGATTGGCGTCGATGGCGGTTCGAGCCCCCTGGTATTTCATCTCCGCTTCGTCAGCCCATTGTTTCAATTGATCTTTATCGGAAAGCTCGCTGCCGGCTTCTTTGGCTGTGTCCAGCAGCGGCTTGATTGCGTCATGTAAGCTCGAATCAGGATGGGTTTCGAGGAACGCCGAGCCGGCCTTCACGAGTTGGTAGGCTGATTCGGTAAGGTCCTTGCGGTACTTGCTGAAGTTAGGATCGGACTTGTTGGCTCGATAAAAGGTAATCAAAGCGCTGACGGCTTGGCGCAGAGTCTCTTTGGAAGTGATCTGGGTCTGACTGATTTGCCGCTTGAGTTGGCTCCAGGCAATACCCAGGTCAATCTCCTTGATCTCTGCAGCGTTCTTGGTTTTTTCTTTAAGTTCGTTGCCCGTGGTGACCACATCCTCCCAGCGCCCTTTGGCGAGACTGTCGTCGTACTGCTTTCTCAGTTCAGCCATGGCACGGTTGACGTTCTGCTGCACCAGCCAATAGCCAAACACTCCCGCACCGAGGAGAAGGACTACGAGAAAGATCAGGATAACCAGAAACTTGTTTTTCTTTCGGCCATAGCCATAGTCGCCGGAGGTGTAGCTGTTCTCCTCTTCATCGTCGTCATAGCTGCCGACAGCCGAACCCATGGGAACGACCTGAGCCATGGGCATGTGACCGCTCTGGCTGACGATGGACGCCATGGGCTGCTCGCCGGGGCGGGGCGGCGGAGCCGCCAGCCAATCGCCTGCCTGTGCCTCCTGAGACGGGGCATTTTGCCAGTCAAAGGTCTGTGGCATCCGGGCCGGTTCATGTCCAGCTGAACAGAGCCGTCCGGCTGAACTCTAAACAACTGCCGGCATTCTTGATTGGTACAACGGAGTTTCTTGCCGAAGAAGGCCGGCTCAATACTGGCTGGCGTTCCGCAGGCTGGACAATTCACGATCATTGACACGCGCAAACCCCAGAAAGATAGGCTTTTGTCGACTTCCGCTTGGTGAACACAGTGTAGTAAACGGTTGAGTCCTGCTCAATATACTACCGCGCAATTGAGGTGCTGGAATACTGTTTTCTTACCCGTTCGAGTAAGATTATGCCGATTCTCACCCATTATTATACCCCTATAGTGCCTTGAGAAGTGAGTATGGCACACTCTTGGTCTACTTCTTCCTGCCTGGCTCGCGTAATCCACTGCCTCTTTGCCCGGTCAAGCTGTCTCCCAAATCCTGGCGGGCCAGGTCAACATGCTTAAATAACCTGCCGACGACGCCTGTTTCCTTGTCAGCGAGATTGGTCTTTTCCTCTGGATCGTTCACCAGATGAAAAAGTGAAAGCGGCAGTTTTCGCTGTTCATACGTTCCGGGTGTGCCATCCCTTCCCGGAACGGTTTTGAGTGAAGTGTAGGAATGAGGCAGATGCAGTTTCCAAGGCCCGGAGCGGACCGCCTGAAGCTCCCCGTTCCAATAGTAGTACAAAACGTCATGCGGTGAGGTTGCGCCCGGCTTCGTCATAAGCGGTAGAATGCTAAGCCCATCAATCTTGTGTTCAGGCAGCCTGGCTCCGGTGATCTGGGCGAGTGTCGGCAATATGTCTATGGTCATGCATGGTTCATGACAGACCAGCCCGGCGGGGATGATGCCTGGCCAGCGAGCTAGGAACGGCTCGCGCTGGCCCCCTTCGAAGGTCGTGCCTTTGCCTTCCCGCAGACCGCCCGAGCTTCCCCCATGATTGCCGTAAGAAAGCCATGGGCCATTGTCAGAGGAGAACATGACGAGTGTCTTCTCGTCTAATCCCGTTTGCTTCAACGCAGCCAGGATTTGTCCCACCGACCAGTCAATCTCTTCGATCACATCGCCATAGAGGCCACCTTTCGATTTCCCCGCTCGTTCCTTAGAGACATGCAGCGGTACATGAGGCATTGGATGGGCGAGGTAGATAAAGAACGGTTCCGTGTGATGGCGGCGGATGAAGTCTACCGCCTTGCCGGTGAGGTCTGTCGTCAGCCGGGTTTGATCAGGATTGAATGCAATGGCCTTCTCACCCTCGATCAACGGTAGATCAGGGTAGTTCTTTGGCGCAGTGGGGTGCCTGGGCCACATGTCGTTGGAGTAGGGCAGTCCATAGAACTCATCGAACCCATGTCGAGTGGGCAGGAACTGCGAATGATGGCCCAGGTGCCATTTGCCGTAGATGGCTGTGTGGTAGCCTTTGGTCTTGAGGAGTTGGGCGATGGTAACTTCCTGGTCGCTGATCCCATGCTCAGCCTTGGGGCCCAAAGCACCAAGAATACCGATGCGATTGGGATAGCAACCTGTCAGCAGGGCGGCACGAGAGGCAGAGCAAACAGCCTGAGCGACGTAGAAATTGGTGAAGCGAGCGCCTTCCCTGGCCAGTTGATCAAGATGCGGAGTCTGATGGACTGTATTGCCATAGCATCCAAGATCGCCATACCCCATGTCATCTGCATAAATCAGGATGATATTGGGCCGTTCCGGTACCGCAGGCTCTACGCCTTGGGCCATGCCGGCGTGTGATAGCAGGCTCATAAAACTGAAGAGCGAGAACTGGCACCACCTGCTCATGATGACTTTCCATAGAAGCAACTCACCTGAGCCTGTACTGTAACAAGCAGCAGTTTCAAAGCCTAGTAAAAGTCGAGAGAGCAGAACGATGCCGACAGCATGGGATGTCACGCGGATTCGATCACAATACCCGGGCCTCTCCCGACAACTAGCAGGCAAACCGGTCATCTTCACCGATGGCCCTGCGGGAAGTCAGGTTCCTGTTTCGGTGGCAGAGGCAATCAGCGCAGCGATCCTGCACACCAACGCCAATCACGGTGGGCTGTTTACCACCAGCAACGAAAGCGATGCCATGCTGCATCGGGTACATCAGGACGTGGCGACCTTCCTGGGCGTCAGCGATCCCGACTGCATCATCTTTGGCAACAACATGACGTCGTTGACTTTTGCCTTCAGCAGGGCCTTGGCCCGAACCTGGCAGCCCGGCGATGAGGTCATCCTCAGCCGGTGTGATCATGATGCCAATGTCACACCGTGGGTGCTGGCTGCTCAGGATCGGAATGTCACCGTTCGCTGGATCGAGATCAACGCCCAGGACTGCTCTTTGAACCTCGACTCATTGAAGCAGGCATTGGGCAAGCGTACCAGACTCGTCGCAGTCGGCATGGCGTCCAATGCGGTGGGGACGATTCACCCGGTACGTCAAATCGCGGATCTGGCTCATTCCGCTGGTGCGTTGGTATTCCTAGATGCCGTCCATTATGCCCCACATCTGTTGATCGATGCCCCAGCCACGGGTGCCGACTTCATTGCCTGTTCTGCCTACAAGTTCTTCGGCCCGCATGTGGGCATCCTGTGGGGGAAGCGTGAACCTCTCGAACAACTTTCCCCCTACAAAGTCAGGCCGGCCACCAATGAGCTGCCCGGCCGGTGGATGACAGGCACGCAGAACCACGAAGGCATTGCCGGGGTTGGGGCTGCCATTGCCTATCTAGCGTCCCTGGCTGATGGCGGAACAAGCTTAAGAGAGAAGCTGATCTCTGCCTATCGACGAATCGCTGAGCATGAACGCCAACTGGTCGAATGCTTCCTTCAGGGATTGAAGACACAGAAGGGCTACCACCTTTATGGCCAGCCTACCATGAACCAGCGGGTGTCCACCTTCGGCATTACCCACGAACGACTAACCGCCACTCAGTTGAGTCAGAAACTTGCGGAAGAAGGCATCTTCACCTGGGCCGGCAACTTCTATGCTCTGCCGTTAACTGAAGCCCTGGGGCTTGAGCCTGAAGGCATGCTGCGGATTGGCTTCCTGCACTACAACACGCTCGAGGAAGTAGAGAGAGTTGTTGAGGCATTGCGTCGCATCGGTGGGTAGTCAGTCGACTTACTCCTTCCCTTACCAACGGGAGGTTGGGTGGGGTTGAGTTTCATCGAGAAACTACCCCCTCCAACTCCCCCTTGGAAAGGGGGAGAGTATGATAATTACTTCCTCAATGTGCCAATCTTCTTCTCCGCCTGTTGAGCGGCAGCTTTGACTGCCGCGTCTTTTTCGGACTGTGCCAGCGCCTGCAATCGATTCCATGAGCCAGGTTCCTTTAACCCCGTCGGCCAAATGCTCTCGATGGTAATCAGCGCGGCCTGGCGAAGCGTCGTCTCTGCCTTGGTACTCTCAGCCACTGTCAGAAGCGAAGCGATGGAAGCAGCGGCGAGAGGGCCCATTCGTCTGAGGGCGACGACTGCCTGTTCCTGTACTCGGGCATCGCGATCCATCAGTAATCGTTGAAGTGAAGGTATGGCCTCTTCTGCCGTCGGGCCCAGGTTGCCCAGAGCCTGTGCCGCCTCAGCACGAACACCAGCTTCGGTATCGCTCAAAGCGGTTATCAATGCAGCGATGGCCGGTTCCGCTGCCTTG
>JASGHE010000007.1:0-336553 GCA_047602475.1 Gemmatales bacterium
CCTGACGGCGGCCATTTTCGGTGAAGCAATAGGAGGCGAGGCCGTAGGGAAGCCGGTTCGCGCTCCCGATCGCCTCCTCGACCGTTCCGAACCGGCCGAGCAGGGCCAGCGGACCGAACGGCTCCTGGTTCATCGCGTCGGCCTCGACCGGCACGTCGCCGAGCACGGTCGGCTGGAAGAAGAAGCCCGCGCCGGAGCCGGTGGGTCCGCCACCTGCCAGAAGCTTGGCGCCCACCGCGCGAGCGTTCTCCACCAGCGCCTCGATCGCCGCCGGGCGGCGGTCGTTCGCGGTCGGGCCCATATTGGTGTCGGACGCGCGCCCGTCGCCGACCCTGATCCGCTGCGTGCGTTCGGCAAAGCCGGCGGCGAAACGGTCGTAGATGCCGTCCTGCACATAGAAACGCGTCGGCGACACGCACACCTGCCCGGCATTGCGGAATTTGTGCGCCACGAGGATGTCGAGCGTCTTGTCGAGATCGCAATCGTCGAAGACCAGCACCGGCGAGTGGCCGCCCAGCTCCATCGTCATGCGCATGACCGTATCGGCGGCGAGGCGCATCAGATGCTTGCCGACCGGGACCGACCCGGTGAAGCTGAGCTTGCGCGTCACCGGCGATGCCAGCAGCGTGCCTCACACCACGTCCGGCACGCCGAACACGATCTGCACCACCTCCGGCGGCAGTCCCGCGTCGATGAAGCAGCGCATCACCGCGATCGCGCTGGCCGGAGTTTCCTCGCTCGGCTTCAGGATGACCGAGCAGCCGGCCGCCAGCGCGGGCGAAATCTTGCGGACCGGATTGATGACCGGGAAATTCCACGGCACAGAAGGCCGCGACCGGCCCCACCGGCTGCTGGATCACGTTCGATCGCGTGCCCGGCGGCCGCGGCAGCGACGCGGCCCCGCGCCCGCAGCGCCTCGCCGGCATGGAAGTCCAGGATGCCGGCCGCGCCGATCACCTCGCCCCGCGCCTCCGCCAGCGGCTTGCCCTGCTCCAGCGTGGCGATGCCGGCGAGCATGTCGGCGCGCTCGCGGATCAGCGCGGCTGCCCTGGTCAGGACCGCCGCCCGCGTTGTCGGGGGTCGCCGCGCGCCAGATGTCGAAGCCGCGCCGCGCGGTCTCCAGCGCGTCGTCGAGGTCCTGCGTGCCGGCCAGCGGCAGTTCGCCGATCGCCTCGCCGGTCGCCGGATTGAGCATGGTTTGCGTGTCGCGGCTGGCTCCGCCACGCCATTCACCGCCGACGTACAGCCCCATTTCGGGAAGTGTCTCAACGGTCGTCATTCGAAAGCCCCTCTGCCGACCCGTGAAACTCCGGCCGGCACCTCTCCTCATACGCCGCACCTTGTCGGTCCGGCAACACGGTTTTGACTAGATTGCATGCAAATGGCAAGTAAGACGATATCAGATTTCGACGCATCCCGCGCGCCGGATCGGCCTTTGAACGGGAAAGGGGCTCACGGCGTTGGGCGATAATAACGTGTTGAATCAGTCTTCTGGACAGTCAGGGGTGATCGACGTCGTCCATGCCGAGCCGCCGCGCCCGACGGACGATCTCGATGTCGTTCGGCTTGCCGAGTGGATGAAACATGCGGTCGATGACTTTGAAGGGCCGCTCGAAGTCCTGCGCTTCGCCGGCGGACAGTCCAATCCGACCTATCAGCTGGTGACGCCGGGCCGTCGCTACGTCCTGCGCCGCAAGCCGCCGGGCAGGCTGCTCGCCTCCGCCCACGCCGTGGACCGCGAATATCGCGTAATGCATGCACTTGGCGGGGCGGGCTTCCCGGTCCCCCATGCCTATGCTTTGTGCGAGGACGACGCCGTCATCGGATCGATGTTCTACGTGATGGCGATGGTTGATGGCCGCATCCTGTGGGACGGTCGCCTGCCCGACTGCGACCCGACGGAGCGCCGCGCCATCTATGAGGCGGAGATTGACACGCTGGCCGCGCTCCACCGCATCGATCCGGGGCAGATCGGCCTCGGCGACTATGGCCGGCCGGGCAATTATTTCGCCCGTCAGGTGGCGCGCTGGACGCGGCAATACTGTCGAGTCCGGACGGGCCGCGCGACCCCGCCATGGACAAGCTGATCGCCTGGCTGCCCGATCGGCTGCCGCCGACCGGCCGGCGCGGATCGTCCATGGCGACTACCGGCTCGACAACATGGTGCTGCACCCGAGCGAGCCGCGCGTGGTGGCGGTGCTGGACTGGGAGCTGTCGACGCTGGGCGATCCGATCGCCGACCTCACATACCTGTTGATGCACTGGGTGGCGCCGGCCCATGAGCGCAATTCGCTGGCGGGCCTTGCGCCCGAACTCGGAATTCCGACACTGGAAGCGATGCTGGACCGCTATCTCGCCGCCACGGGCAACCGCCTCGACGCACCGCTCGAATGGTATCTCGCCTATAACCTGTTCCGGTTCGCGGCGATCCTGCACGGGGTCGCGGCACGCGGACGCGCCGGCAATGCCAACAATGCGCGGGCCGGCCTTGCCCAGCAGCGCGTCGGCCCGCTTGCCGAGACGGCCTGGACGTTCGCGCGGCAGGCCGGCGCCGCATGACCTGGCCGGCGCGCGGCATGGCGGAGACGCTGGCGCTGCTGACGGCGCCGGGCGCTCCTTACGAGACGCAGGAGATCGAGGCCAATGGCCGGCGCGTGCGAACCTATGTGCGCATGCCCTCCGACATGCGCGCCGTGCTGGATTCCAGCCGTCGTTTCGGCGACCGCGACCTGCTGGTGTTCGACGACGAAAGGGTGAGTTTCGAGGGGCATTGGCGCGCGGCGCATGCCTTCGGCCGGGCGCTGTCGGTGCGGCTGGGCGTCGGCAAGGGCGACCGGGTCGCCATCTGCATGCGCAACTATCCCGAATGGTCGATCTGCGCCTGGGGCGTGCTGGCGATCGGCGCGGTGCTGGTGCCACTCAATGCATGGGAGTTGGCGCAGAGCCTGGCCGCGCTGGTGGCCGATTGCGGCGCCCGCGCCGTCGTCGTCGATGGCGAGCGGTTGGCAAAGCTGCGGGAGGCAGGATCGACCGACGCGGCGATCATCGTCACGCGCACCGAAGCGCCGGATGGAACGCTGCCGCTCCACGCCCTGATCGGTCCCACACGCGGCTACGATGCACTGCCGGACACGCCGGCGCCCGATCCAGGCCTGTCGCCCGACGATCTGGCGACCATCTTCTACACCTCCGGAACGACCGGGGCGGCCCAAGGGCGCCGCCGGCACACATCGCAACATCCTGACCAACTATATCAACACCGGCTTCCGCGTGGCGCGTGCGGCGATCCGGCGCGGCGATTCCGTGCCGGTCGCCACCGGCGCACCCAGGCGCATGCTCCTGCCGATGCCCTTCTTCCACGTCACCGGCTTCCATTCGGCGCTGATGCCGGCCCTGGCCAACGGCGCCACGCTGTATCTGATGTACAAATGGGATGCGGCGAAGGCGGTCGAAATGATCGCGCGGGAGCGGATCAACGGGCTGACCCTGGTGCCGACCCTCGCCTGGCAGCTGGTCGATGCGGCGGATGCGGGCGTGGATTTCTCCAGCGTCGATACGGTCGCTTATGGTGGTGCCGCCGCCGCTCCCGAGCTGGCGCAGCGGGTGCGCGAGGCCTTCCCGAAGGCATGGCCCGGCCAGGGCTATGGCGCCACCGAAACCTCCTCGCTTGTTGCCGCCAACAGCCATGAGGACCAGATGCTGCGTCCGGGCAGCGTCGGCACCGCCGTCCCCTGCTGCGACACGCGCGTGGTGGACGCCGACGGGCGCGATGTGGCGGCCGGCGAACCTGGCGAGCTGTGGGTGCGCGGGCCGAACGTCGTGACCGGCTACTGGAACATGGCCGAAGCGACCGAAGAGGCCTTCGCCGACGGCTGGTATCGGACCGGGGACGTCGTGCGGATCGACGGCGACGGCTTCATCTTCGTCCTCGACCGGATCAAGGACATGCTGATCCGCGGCGGCGAGAATATCTATTGCGTCGAGATCGAGGATTGCCTGGCGAGCCACCCTGACGTGGTGGAGGCCGCGGTCTTCGGCCTGCCCGAGCGGGTGCTGGGCGAAGTGGTCGGGGCGGCCGTGCACCTGCGCCCCGGATCAACGGCCGATGCGGCGGCGCTGGCCGACCATGTCCGCGCCCGCCTCGCCGCCCACAAGGTGCCGGTGAGGATCGAGATCCACGCCGATCCGCTGCCGCGCAACGCAACCGGCAAGCTGCTGAAGAAAGACATTCGGGCGGCCTTGCTTGCCGAAGGAGAGCGATGATGGACGAGCTGTTCGAGGCCAATTTGGCGGCCGGGAAAGGCTGTTCCACACGGTCGAGCATGGCGACCTCGCCGATCTGCGCGCGATCTTCACCGAGGATGCGAAGGTCTGGCACAATACGGACGAGAAGCTGGTCGATGTCGAGAGCACGATCGCCAATCTCGAGAAGCTCCGGTCGAGCGCCAGCGTCTTCCACTATACCGACATCCGCCGCGAGCCGACGCCGGGCGGATTCGTCCAGCAGCACCTGCTGATCGTCGAGATGCCGGACGGTCGCGGGATGCGCGACCTCGCCTGCTGCGTCTGCCGGGTGGAAGACGGCCGCATCGCGTGGATGGACGCCTATCACGACAGCGCCGTGGTCAACGGCATGGCGCATCGGGCGGGGTGAGGCCTGAAAGTCAAAGCGCTCCTGCACGCGCAGACGAATGGTTTCCAACCCGCTCCTTCTGCCCTAACGTCATTCCGGCGAAGGCCGGAACCCAGGAACACCGACGTTGCGGCAGGAGCCTCGGCTCTGGTGTCCTTGGGTCCCGGCCTTCGCCGGGATGACGGAAAGGTCAGTTCATTGCCGGACCGGGTCAAGCCCGGGGTGACGGAATTTGCGAAGGTTCAGATCACATCGATGTTCGCGTAGTAGGGGATCGGCACGCCGTCGTCGCCGCTGACGTCGCCCACCATCATCTTCGTGCGCGGGTGCATGACGTCGGCGTCGATGATGAGGTTGATGAAGCGCGGCTCGCCGGACGCGAAGGCCTCCGCGACGGCCGGGGCGATGTCCTCGTAGCGATCGATCCGCACGCACTTGACGCCGAAGCCGTGGGCGACCGTATCATAGGCGGTGTCGTGCAGCGCGACGATCACCTCGCGGTTCTTGCCGTAGATCAGGTTCTGGGCGTTGCGGGACATGCCCCACTCCGCATTGTTCAGGATCACCGTCACGATGGGCAGCCGGTGCCGCATCATGGTGTCGAACTCCTGGATGTGGAACCCGGCTCCGCCGTCACCGGCGAAACAGACCACCGGCCGGTTCGGGATTCGCCCGCGCCGCACCGATGGCGAAGCCCGGCGAGATGCCCAGCGACCCCAGGTAGCCGCAGCGCAGGAACTGCCCGGCCCCGGCCGAACGCACCAAGTCGCCCACCCAATTGCCCGCCTCGCCGCCGTCGGCCACCACCGCGGTCCCGGCCGGCAGGGCGTCCATCACCGCGGCCACCGCGTGGCCCGGATGGATCACGCCGGGCTTAGTGTTCTTCGGCGCGTCGGCGAAGGCCTTGCGCACATTCCCCCGATAGCTGCGCAGCTGCGCGGCCCAGTCGGCGCGGTCGGGCCAGCGTTCCTGGCTCGCCCGGGCGATCAGCGCGTCGAGGGTCGCGCCGGCGTCGGCGACGATCGGCAGGTCTGCCATCCGCACCCGGCCGATCTCCTCGGGGTTGGACTCCACCTGCGCCACATAGGCCTCGGCAGGGATGATCGCCCCCATGGCGCCGCCCAGGAACATGCCCATCCGCGCGCCGACCAGCAGCACCGCGTCCGTGGGCGAGCCCGCCGCCGCCGCCGCCGCCAGCCCCGCCGCGGCGCCCGCATAATAGGGATGGTCGTCCGCCAGGGCGCCCAGCGCCTTCTGGCTGGCGATCACCGGCACCCCGATCAACTCGGCCAGGCGCCGCAGCCGGTCGCCGGAATTGGTCAGCACCGCCCCGCCGCCGGCGATGATCACCGGCCGCTTGGCCTGTCGGAACATGGCGATCACCGCCTCGACCGCGTCCGGCGTCGGGCCGGGCGGGTTCGGGCGCTTCCAGGTCGAGATGTCGGGCGCGGCCTGGGTGGTCGGCCAGAACATCACGTCGATGGGGATTTCCAGGAACACCGGTCCCGGCGCGCCGCCCAGGGCGATCTCCCCAGCCCGGCGGACGAACTCCACCAGCCGCTCCGGGTCGGTGACCCGCTGGGCCCACTTGGTCACCGGCTTGGCCATGGCGACGGCGTCGAAGCCGCCCTGCAGGGTGTTGCCCTCGGCCTCGCGCAGCGGCGCGGCCCCGGCGATGAACAGGGTGGGTATCCGGTCGAGATAGGCGTTGGCCATCGCCGTCAGCGTGTTGGTGAAGCCGGGTCCCGCGGTCACCGCGCAGACGCCCAGCTTGCCGTTGGACGACCGCGCATAGGCGTCGGCCGCATGCCCCGCGGACGCCTCGTGGCGCGTGTCGGTCAGCCGGATGCCGAACTCCTCGCAGGCCATGTAGAGCGGGTCGAGATGGCTGCCGTGCAGCGCGAAGACCTCCGTCACACCCAGGCCCGCGAGGGCTGCGGCCGCCAGTTCGCCGCGCGGCGCGCTTCTTCGTCATGATCCTCTCCCTCGACGTTCCACCGACCTCCGTCGAGGCCTCATATTTGTATACAATACACCCCCAACGGCGAGAAGCAACGGCCTCTGCGCCATGATTGGATGCAATGTTGCGCACGTCACCGAATCCCTCTAGGAACCGGATCAGCGCCCGTCGGAGCGCGTCAGGAGAGCAGGTTTGGACGGCGCTTCACAGGCCAAAACGAATGAGGGGGCTCGTGTCGGACGCCCCCTGCGCGCCGCCGTGATCGGCGCCGGCATGGCGGGCATCCTGTCCGCCATCAAGCTGCGCGACCAGGGCCTGGACGTCACGCTCTTCGAGAAGGCGGATCGCGTCGGCGGGACGTGGCGGAGAACACCTATCCGGGCATCGCCTGCGACGTGTCGGCGCACTGGTATACCTATTCCTTCGCGCGCAATCCGGAATGGGACCGGCTGATGGCCCCCGGCGCGAAGATCCAGGCCTATTTCGAGAAGGTGTTCGCCGACCACGATCTGGCCGCCGTCACCCGTTTCGGCGACGAGGTGACCGCGCTCACCTATGATGACGCCGGCCAGTGGGACCTCGCCACCGCATCCGGCCACAAGGACCGGTTCGACGTGGTCGTCGTCGCCACCGGCTTCCTCCACCATCCCAATGTCCCGGAATTCGAGGGACTGGAGACGTTCGAAGGCGCCGTCTTCCACTCCGCCCGCTGGGACCACGACGTGGCGGTGGATGGCAAGAAGGTCGGCGTCGTCGGCACCGGCTCCACCGCCGCGCAGCTGACCGTCGCCCTGGTCGAGCGGGCCAGCCAGTTCCGCCTCTTCCAGCGCACCGCCCAATGGGTGATGCACCGCCCGAACCCGGCTTACACCGAGGAGGAAAAGGCGCTCTTCCGCAGCGACCCCGCCGCCCTCGCCGCCCTCATCGAGACGCTGAAGGCCCGCACGCTCGACGGCTATTCCACCGCCGTCCTCGACGTCGATTCCCCCGAATATGCGAAGATGGAGCAACTCTGTCAGGAGAATCTCGCGTACCGTCCGCGACCCTGAGCTGCGCCGCCGCCTCACCCCCGATTACCGCGTCGCGTGCAAGCGGCTGGTCATGTCCGACCTTTTCTACGAGGCGATCCAGCAGCCGAACGCGATCCTGGTCGATGCCCCCATCCAGCGCATCGAGCCCGAAGGCGTCCGAACTGCCGACGGCGCGCTGCACGAACTCGACGTCCTCGTCCTCGCCACCGGCTTCCGCGTCGATCGCTTCATCCGCCCGACCAAGGTGCTGGGCCGGGGCGGCCGCGACCTCGACGATGCCTGGTCGCAGAGCCCGACCGCCTACATCTCGATGACGGTGCCGGACTTCCCCAACCTGTTCCTGGTCAACGGCCCCAACAGCCCGTTCGGCAACTTCTCCGCCTTCGAAACGGCCGAGCACCAGATCGCCGATATCCAGCAGCGGCTGATCGCGGGCTTGCAGAATGGCGATTATCGCGAGGTCAGCCCCACGAAAGCCGCCCTCGACGCCTTCGAAGCCGAGCGCCGCAAGGCGGGCGAGAAGACCGTCTGGGTCACCGGCTGCAACAGCTGGTATCTCGACAAGGAGGGCGTGCCCGCATCCTGGACCTTCTCCTTCGACCGCTTCGTCCAGGAGACCGAGACGCCGCGCATGGCCGATTACGAAACCCGATAGGAGAGCGACGAGATGGTCAGCAGGGAAGAGATCGTGGCGGCCCTCCACCGCCTGAACGAAGCGGAGAACAGCCGCCCCCACTCCACGGTGGAGGTGATTAGTGCGGCGATCGATCAGATCATGGCGCCGGACGTCCAGGGCTGGCGCAACGGCTTCCACTTCCCCACCGGCGAGTTCGAGCGCGAGATCGAGAAGAAGGCGTTCGGCGCACTCGCCGACTATAACCGCACCTTCGAACTGATGATCGTCGAGCCGCTGATACGCGGCGCTCACCTGGACGATCCGCGGCAGCTTCAATGGCCAGGCCGTCAACGCCCCCGGCTGCTCCAACTTCGAGTTCAACGATGAGGGGCGGGTCAGCCGCTACTGGATGCTTGACCTCAACCTGGTGGATCTTGCCACTCCCGCTCCTGAGGAGACACAGTTCAATGGCCGTCGACGTCACCCTGACCAGCTCCGGCATGGGCATCACCGAAGCCACCATCGTCTCATGGCTGAAGGCCGTCGGCGACCGCGTCGAGGCGGGCGAGGCGATCGCGGAGGTGGAGACCGCCAGAGTCCACCGTGGAGGTCGAGGCCCCGGCCAGCGGCACGCTCTCGGCGATCCTGTTCGAGGTGGATGCCGAGGTCGAGATCGGCACCGTCATCGCCACGATCGAGGACTGAAGCCCATGCCCCTAGCTCCGGACCGCCAGCTCGAACTCTACAAGCGCATGCTGCGCATCCGGAAGTTCGAGGAAGCGATCATCGCCAACAATCCCCAGGGCCATCTCAGCATCGGCCAGGAAGGCGCGATCGTCGGCGCCTGCACTGGCGCTGCGCGCCCGACGATTACATGACCGGCACCCACCGCTCGCACGGCCACCCGATCGGCAAGGGCGCCGAGATCCTGCCGGCCTGATGGCCGAGCTTTATCGGCAAGAAGACCGGCATCTGCAGGGCAAGGGCGGCTCGATGCATCTCGCCGATTTCGCGTCGGCAGCGTCGGCAATCCGCGCATCGTCGGCGGCGGCATTCCCGGTCGCGGCCGGCGCCGGCTCTGGGCGCGCAGGTCCGCGGCCCGGACCGGGTGAGCATGTGCTTCTTCGGCGACGGGGCCGCCAACGCAGGGCACGTTCGCACGAAAGCATCAACATGGCGGCGATCTGGAAGCTGCCGGTGATCTTCTTCTGCGAGAATAATGTCTATGCGGTCACCACCCCGGTCGAAATCGCCGGCCAGCCGGACATCGCCAAGCGCGCCGACGGCTATGGCATCCCCGGCGTCATCGTCGACGGCCAGGATGCCGATCGCGGTCTATGAGGTCGGTGCGCGAGGCCGCCGCGCCGGGCGCGCGCCGGCGAAGGGCCGACCCTGATCGAGGCCAAGACCTATCGCTTTGACGAGCACAGCGAACCGCCTCGCCACCCGATCAAATATCGCGACCGAGGAGGAGATCGCGGACTAGCGCGGAACCGCGACCCGATCGCGCTGTACCGCGCCAGAACTGGTCGATTCGAGGCCGAGAGGCCGTCGTCACGATCGAGGCGAAGTGCGAGCTGATGGAGCTCGCCGATCAAGTTCGCCGAAGGACAGCCCCGGAGCCCGGTCCTGCAGGAGATGTTCGACAGCATGTATGTGAACCCGATCCACTTCCCCACGAACGCGAACGAGGTCCAGTAGTAAAGAACAGCATGACCCAAGCTCTCCTTCCTGCAGGCGATCGTCGACGCGCAGCGCGAGGAGATGCACCGCGACCGAGAATGTGATCCTGATGGGCGAGGATATAGCCATCTATGGCACCTCACAGCCTGTTCGACGAGTTCGACACGAACCGCCTGCGCAACACCCCGATCTCGGAGAACAGCTTCACCGGCGTCGGCATCGGCGCGGCGCTGACCGGGCTACGTCCCATCGTCGATCTCACCATCGCCAGCTTCGTCTATCCGGCGTTCGACCAGATCATCAGCATGGCGGCGAAGCTCGCGCTTCTTGACCGGCGGCCAGCTGAAGGTGCCGATCGTGATCCGCACCGGCATCTTCTACAACAACCGCAACGCGGCGCAGCATGCCGACCGTCCCTATAGCTGTCCATGATGGGCGCCGTCGGCGTGAAGATCGTCGCGCCCGCCACCGCCTATGACGCCAAGGGCCTCCTGAAAACCGCGATCCGCGACGACGACCCGGTGGTGATGTTCGAGGACATCAACCTGTAGGCCGAGGAGGAGGTGCCGGTCGACGAGGACTTCCTGGTCCCCATCGGCAAGGCCGATTTGAAGCGCGAAGGCGGCGACGTGACGATCATCTCCATCGCCGGTGCGCTCCCCGCATGCCTCGGCGCGGCGGATATATTGGCGAAGGAAGGCATCGCGGCGGACGTGGTGGACCTGCGCACCATCGTGCCGATGGACAAGGACGCGATCCTGAAGTCCGTCGCGAAGACCGGCCGCGTGGTGATCGTCGACAATTCGCACCGCGTCGGGAGCGTGTCGTCGGAAGTGGCGGCGGTGATTTCCGACAAGGGCTTCGAGAGCCTGAAGAAGCCGGTGCGGAGGCTGACCGCACCGCCGATCCACGTGCCGTTCAACGCGGGACTGGAGAAGGCGCTGTTCCCGACGAAGGACAAGGTGGCGGAGGCGGTGCGGGGGTTGGTTTAGGTTAGGTGCTTGCGCCGATAGTCGGGAATACGAGGCGGGTGAGGTTGGTACGGTATAAAAACAAGAGTTTTACGATCTGAGCGGGAGCCCTTCCTTCGCGCGCAGGCGGCCTGATCGTCCGCTGACGACCCGTTGCGGACGTCACCTTCTAGCCCTCTCCCGCCTTCGCGGGAGAGGGTTGGGTGAGGGTCTTCCTTACTGCTCCAGATCCGTCAGCGCACTGCGGACGACCGTGAGGACGCCGTCCAGGTTGGACAGCACATCGTGGTTCCAGAAGCGCAGGACGCGAAAGCCGCTCGCCTCCAGATCGGCGGTTCGCCGTGCGTCGGACGTCTCGCTGTGCTGGCCTCCATCGAGTTCGACGATAAGCGACCGTTCGAGACAGACGAAGTCGACGACGTAAGGGTCGAGCGAATGCTGGAAGCGGAACTTGCAGCCATCAAGCTGACGATTGCGGACGGCTTGCCAGAAGCGGTCTTCGGCCTCGGTGCGGTTGCGGCGTAGTCGGGCCGCGTGACGGCTGATCTGACGGCGAACGGGTCTCCATGAATGAATGGTAGAAGAAGTAAGACCCTCACCCAACCCTCTCCCGCGAAAGCGGGAGAGGGCTAAGGCGGCGATGTCCACTTTCCACACATTGCGGTCAGTCGATGGTCGGCACATGCTCAGCCCATGAACGACTGGATACCCGCCACGAGGGAAGAGGTGCAGCAAGCCATTGATGACGAGGCGGCCAGTGTGGATGCTGCGTATTGGCGACAGTTCGCACACATGTTGGTGACGCCCTACGCCCGGAGCATCGACCGTTTCGGCGGCGTTGAAACGGCGTTCGTCGTTGCCAAAGGAGCGGGCCGCGTCGTGTATTATGACGACATCGAGGACGTTTTCGGCACCGCCGTCGAAAAGGGCGAACGGTTGCTCGAATGCGCCTTGTACGGGCCTCTAATCCTCGCCCTCAAAGAAGCCGCATCCGGCGCGTAGAATGTCCGTCTTCCCTCTTCGCAGTCGCTCAACTCGATATCCCCAAAAAAACCCGTGCGCCGCCTCGCCCCCAAGGCAGCGCACGGCAGGGAGGAGCTGTTGGTCAGCCCGTGGCGTGGGCCGCGGACTTCGTCATGACGCGGAGAGGGCTTCCAGGGCGGCTTCGGCGACCTGCATGTCCTGGGCGTAGTGGCCGCCGCTGATGCCGATGGCGCCCACGATGCTCCCGTCGATCTCGACCGGATAGCCGCCGCCGAACACGACCAGGCGCGGGGTGTGGACGATGCCGTGGAGGAGCGGCGGGTCTTCCTTGATGAAGTCATGCCACACATGCGTGGCGAGGCCGTAGGCGGCGGCGGTATAGGCCTTGTTCGTGGCGATGTCGGTGGACAGCAAAGGCGCGCCGTCCATGCGGCGGAAGGCCTTCAGCGCGCCGGAGCAGTCCACCACCGCGATCGCCATGTTGAGGCCCATTTCGGTCGCCTTCGCGGTGGCGCCGACGATCAGGATGTCGGCCGCCTCCTGGCTGATCACCGCCTGCGGCAAGGTTTTTCCCATGTCCGTTCGTCCTCTCTGGTCTGGCGCGCCGGTCGATGCCGGCTGGCTTCAGGATGATATGCAAGTTGGCGTCGATAGCGTGCGCCGCCGCCATGTCATCCACACATTGCATGCAATAAGAGCAAGGGCAATGAGAAGGTGGCGCCGACCGCACCTTTCTTCGTGCCCCGGCGCAGGCGCGGGCCCGGCTGGAGCGCGCCATCATCGGTGCGCCCTGCTCTCGGGCGAAAGGCCCTGCCGACCGGGCCCGTCCTTTGCCGGGGAGCATATGAGCGGGGCGCCGACGAAGGGTGGCGGCCTTCACCGGCGCCTTGCGGGCTCGCCGCGCGGTCGCGCGACCGTCGCCCCCCGATCCGAACGCCATTTTCCTACTGGCGCTGGCTCTGATAGTGTTCGGGGCGCTCTTTTTTCACCTTGCAGAAATCCGCACGCGGACGGGGCCTGTCGTCACTTGCGGGGCGCCTGATTTTTGTTGTGACCCAGTGTGACCCTAGTGTGACCTTTGGATCGTCGTCCGCATCGGCCGCGATCCTAACCAACTGACAATGTATGACTTTCTCATCCGCGTCCATGGATGCGTGCTCGCTTCGGTTGCCCGCCCATACTGCTCCCCGGCGAAGGCCGGGGCCCAGTTGGGAAGGCCTCACGTGCGATGGCGCGGCGCCACGATTGACGGCTCGCTCCAACTGGGCCCCGGCCTTCGCCGGGGAGCAGGCTAAAAGCAGTCAGGGGAAGATCAGGAGCGCCTGGCGGCCTTCACCGGGGCCTTGCGGGCCTTGCGCGCGCTCTCCCGTCCCTCGCCCGCATCGCCGTCATTGACCGCGACACGGGTGCCGACGCCCGCGAACAGGCCGCTGCCCGGCTGGCCGACGCTCGACATGAGGGTATGGCGCGCCGACCGGATATGGGCGGTCATCACGCTCTGCGCCCACTCCGCGTCATGGGCTTCGAACGCCTCGACCAGCTCCATATGCTGGGAGGCCGACCGCCGCAGCTCGACCGAGGTGTAGCGGCGGAAGGTGTTGAGGACGAGCGGCACCTCGACGATCGCATTCAGCAGGTCGCGCAGGCGGGCATTGCCGGCCGCCTCCAGCACCGCCTTGTGGAACTGGTCGTTGACCTGCGCGATGGCGCCGACGTCCGGCTGGTCGGCCATCGCCATCTCGCGCATCTCGACCGCGAGCCGGCGCAGTTCCTCCAGCTGATCGTCGGTGATCGCCGCCGCCGCTTCCTTCGCCGCGAAGCTTTCGAGCAGGACGCGCAATTCGTAGGTCTGCGCGATCTCGTCCTCGGTCCAGCTCGACACGAAGGCGCCGCGATTGGGGATGAAGCGGATCAGGCCCTCGGCATGGAGCCGCCGCATCGCCTCGCGCACCGGCGTGCGGCTGAGGCCCGTCGCTTCGGCAAGCTGCTGCGCGGTGATGTGGGAGCCCTGGGGAAAGTCGCCGGACAGGATCCCATCGCGGATCGCCGCATAGGCGACGTCAACGGCTTTCGACATGTCCCGGGCCCCATTCCATTACTTATGAGTGTTAGGTCGTATGCCGGGGCCTGTCGAGCGTGGCATATCGCCTTACTCCCACCAGTCGTGGCGGCCGGGCGGCACGCGATAGGCGCCATCGAGCCGCACGACCTCCCCGTTCAGCATGACATTCTCGATGGCCGCCTGGACGAAGGCCGCGAACTCGCTGGCGTCGCCGGGGCGGTTCGGAAACTGCACCTGATCGCGCAGCCACTCGACCATCGGGCCCTTGGCATTCGAGAACATCGGCGTCTCGAAGATGCCCGGCGCGATGGCGAGGATGCGGATGCCGTAGCGGGCGAACTCGCGGGCGAGCGGCAGCGTCATGCCGTGGATGCCGGCCTTCGCGGCGGCATAAGCGGCGGTGCCGATCTGCCCCTCCAGCGCCACGATCGAGGAGGTGTTGATGATGACGCCGCGCTCGCCGCTCGTGGTGGGTGCGTTGTCCACCATCCGGTCCACCGCTGCCTGGGCGAGGATGAAGCTGCCGAGCGTGTTCACGTCCAGGACGCGGCGGAAGCCCTCCGGCGTCACCTTCTTGCCCGGGCCGGCGGAGATGCCGGAATGGCCGGTCCCCGTGGTGTTGAGCAAGGCGTGGATGCCGGGCAGCTGTGCAGCGAGCGTGTCGAAGGCGGCGGAGACGGCATCGGCGTCGCTGACGTCAGCGGCCGCGAAAGGCCCGGTCCAGTCGGGGTTCGGCTTCATGTCGAGCACGCCGACGACCGCGCCGGCGCTCGCCAGATGCCGTGCGGTCTCGAGGCCAAGGCCCGAACTGCCGCCCGCGACGATGATGCCGCTGCCTTCGATACGCATGTCACACGTCTCCCGATGCGACGCCCGCGACGTCCGCTGTGATCGAACGGCTCGAAAGCCAGTAGAGGAAGGCCGACAGCAGACCGGCCGACAACCCGACGAGGACGGCCACTCGAAGCCCCTCCGCCGGGCCCATCGAGGCCGCGAAGGCATCGCTCATCATGCCGATGGTCAGCGGCCCGAGCCCGAGGCCGATCAGGCTGTTGATGAACAGCGACACGGCGAGCGCGGTCGCCTTGCTGACCGGCCCGGCGAGAAGCTGCATCGCCAGCGTGCCGGGGCCGTTCCAGGAGGAGCCGAGAAGAAGGAGGCGACGAAGAAGATGAGGAGCGACAGGATCGCGCCCGGCACGCTGAACATGGCCACATAGGACAGGGCGCAGAACAGGGAGCCGATGGCGGGGATCAGCACCAGCGGGCGCGGATCGCCCGGCGCGCGGCGGTCGCCCAAACGCCCGCCGACGATCGCGCCGAGCGCTCCCCCTGCGCCGCCGAGGATGCCGAGGCCGAGGCCGACCACGCCGATCGGCGCGAGGCCCAGGGCGGCGGCGATGGCGCCGATGCCGTCGGCATGGACTCGCAGGTAGAAGGAGCCGGCAAAGGCCATCGCCCCATAATTGACGAAGCTCAGCAGCGCGCAGCCGAACACGGCCAGCACGAAGGACCGGTTGCGCACCAGCCGGGCGAGGACCATGCCCAGCGCCGGCCGCGCCGCCTGCCGACGGTGCTCGTGCCGGTCGGCCAGGGTCAGCAGGACCAGGGCGCCGACGACCAGCCCCGGCGCTCCCGCCGCGACCATGGTCCATCGCCAGCCGATCGCGCCGGCCAGGAGCCCGCCTGTGACCAGCCCGACCGCCGCGCCGAGCGAGCGAGCCCGGACAGAAGATCGCCAGCGCCCCGGCGCGCTTCTCCGGCGGATATTCGTCGGCGATCAAAGATTGCGACGGTGGCGCGCATCCGGCCTCGCCGACGCCGACGCCGATCCTGCAGCAGGAGGAGCTGGACGAAGCTGGACGCGGCGCCGCTCAGGCCGCGGTGAACAGCGCTCCATGCCAGGATCGCGACCCGACCATCCTGACCCGGTCGCCGCGGTCCGCTGCCCGCGCGATCGGCAGCGCCATGACGCTGTAGAGCAAGCGCAAAGGACAGGCCGGTAAGCGCCCCCAGCTGGGCGTCGCTCAGGGCAGGTCGTGTTTGATCGGTTCGGCCAGGATGTTGATGATCTGCCGGTCGAGCATGTTCAGCCCGAACGCCGACCGTCAGCAGGCCCGAGCATCCAGCGCCCGTAACCCGGACACTGCGCGGCGGGGGTTTTGACGCCCCCGCCTGAGCGTCTGCCGATGTCGCCACCGTCGCCGCGCTCTCTGTCATCTCAGCGCCCGTCAGTGACTAAATGAGACGTTCAACTTGATCGCCGAAGGTCCGCTGAGGATTCCATCGCCGGGATGTTCGAATAGCCGGATCGTGGAGCGCGGCGTCGAATTCGACGCAGCCGGCATCGAGCGGCGTCGTGAAGATGCCGGCCACGAAATATTTGTCGAACAGGTTGCGTGCGAACATCGGACCTTCCACGATCGTTCGCCGAACCGATCCCGATCTCGGCGTTCACGAGGCCGTAGCCGTGTTGATCGTGTTGGGATCGGCGACCTCGCCATAGGTCTTGCTGCGCTAGTTATAGGCCGCGTGACCGGCCAGCTGATCAGGCGTCGCCGAACGGCAGGTTGATGTCGGCCGTGATGTTCAAGGTCCATTCAGGCGAATAGACCAGCGGGAAGCCGGCGGCGTTGTACTGTAGGGCGTTCCCGCGGGCGAGCCCGGCTGATGTAGTTGCACGAGCCCCGGCGTCGTCCCCGGATTGGCGTAGAGATCGTAGCACTGGATCGCATAGTTGGTGAACTTCGGTCGGGATATAGGCCACGTTGCCCGAGACCGAGAACACCGGGTTGATCCCGCGAAGTCACGTCGGCCTCGATGCCCTCGTCTGCAGGCGGCCGGCGTTGGTGGTGGTGTAGTACGAGATCGCCGGCGGGCAGACCCGCTGCTGGCCCTGGAAATTGTATAGTCGACCTTGAAGGCGTCGATGTTGAAGACAGCCGGCGGTCGAACAGCGCCGCTTCAGGCCGATCTCGTAAGACTTCGACAGCTCCGGCCGCACCAGCAGCTGCGGCTGGCCCGACGGATTGGAGATCATCGGACCTTTGTAGCCCGTGCCATAGCTCGCATAGATGTTGATGTCGGGCGTCAGGTCGTACTTGGCACGTGACCTTGTAGGTGAACTTGTCCGCATTGGTCTTGCCGCCACGTCCGGCGATGATCGGCAGCGGGGGGTGGGCAGGCCCGGGTCGCCAGATAGGTCGCCGCCGCGCAGATGCCCGGGGTGCTTGTAATAGAAGATCTACTGCTTGACGTGGTCGTTGGTGTAGCGGCCGCCGACGATCAGGGTCAGCTTGTCGGTGACCTAGGCTTCCAGCTGGCCAAACAGCCGCGTAGCTCTCCACCACGCACTTGGCGATCGGCGGAGCCGCCCGAGGCCGTGCCCGGCCCCACCGAGGTTGTTCGAGAAGATGATCCCGGTGTTGTCCGGCACCAGGCCGAGCGTGCCGCCGTCGGCCGTTCTCCTGGTAACGGCGTGGCGCGATAGTAAAACGCGCCGGCCGTATAATCGAAGATGCTCGCATGGCCGTCCAGCCGCAGTTCCTGGGTGTACTGGTCGCCGCCCGAGATGGTTGCGGTTATAGCTGTAGGTCTGCCGCGGCGAGGCGTCGGTATCGATCGCGATGTCCTGGTAGAGGTCGCGATAGGCGGTGATCGAGGTCAGGGTCGCGCTGTCGCCGATGTCGTAGTCCATCGCAGCGAGACCAGGTTGCTGGTCTGGGACGAGAAAGTCTTGCCCGTCGAGGGCGGTTTCCAGGTTGTCCGGCCCGGCGACGATCCCGTAGGGGGCCACCGCATGCAGGTGCGTTAGTAGGTCGGCCTCGTGACCACGCGCCGGTAGCCCGAGCCGCAGACCCGCAAGGTCCACTCGCCGTTCCATCGTCCTTGGCATTTCGGTACTCGCCGCCAGCAGCACGCTCAGCCGCTCGGTCGGCTTCCAGAGCAGCTTCCCGCGCAGGGCGTAGCGGTCGTACTCGTACGATGTCCTTGCCGTTGTAGAGGTTCCGGACAGGAACCCGTCGCGGCGCTGGAGTCCCCGCCCACCCGCAGGGCCACGGTCTCACCGAGCGGCAGGTTGACGTCGGACTGCATGTTGATCTCGTTGTACGGAGCCGTACGACGCCGTGGTGTCGGCCGTATAGCGTGTTCAGCACCGGGCTTCTTGCGTGATGATCTGGATGATGCCGGCCGAGCTGTTCTTGCCGAACAATGTGCCCTGCGGCCCGCGCAGCACCTCGATCCGGTCGATGTCGCTGAGCGACTGGTAGCTCGGACCGGAGAAGGAGATCTCGGGAAGGCCCTGGATCACGTCGTCGATGATCAGGCCGACCGACTGCTCGCCGGTGATCAGGATCGACTGGGTGCCGACGCCGCGGATGTTGAAGCCGCCGCCGAAATTGGAGTTGTAGTTCACGCCGGGCGACAGGAACTGCAGGTCGGCGATCGTCGTGAGATTGCTGCGCTCGAGGTCCTTCGAGGAGACGACGTCGATCGACAGCGGCACGTCCTGCAGGCGCTGCTCGCGGCGCTGCGCCGTGACGATAATCTCGCCGCTCTGGCCGCTGTCGGATGCCTGCGTGGCCGCTGCGCCCCCCGACGGCGCGGCCTGATCCTGCGGCTGGACGGCCGGCCCGGCCTGTCCCGTGTCCTGCGGCTGTGTCTGGGCCTGAGCCTGCCCCGCAAGCGCCACGAAGCTGCAACCCAAGAGCCAGGCAGCGGCTCCCCTGGACCGAATGCGCATCGAACCTCCCCTCTTATCATGACCGGGGGTCGATGGAAGTCGCCCCCGATTTGCATACATTAGCGGGATGACACGTTGCATGCAATTCCTATTGTGCGATGTGGGATATTGCTCGGATTGGACTTAAGATTGCACATTATGTGTCCAATCTGAGCCTTGTGGGAGCTTCAATGATGAGTGCGACCATCATCACCGGCGGCGGTTCCGGCATAGGAAGGGCCGCCGCAATCGCGATCGGCGCGGCAGGGCGGCACGTCGTCGTGTGCGACCGCCTTGCCGCCGCCGCGACCGAGACGTGCCGGCTGACCGAAGAGGCCGGCGGATCGGCGCGGGCGGCCGTGATCGACCTGGCCGATGCCGAAGCGACGGACGCGATGGTGGCGGATGTGGCGCGACGCGAGGGCGTGTCGGCCCTGATCCACAGTGCCGGGCTGTTCCCGCAGCTGAGCTTCGCGGAGGCTTCGCTCGACGATCTCGATGCGGTGATGGCCGTCAATTTCCGCGCGGCCTTCGTGCTGGCCAAGGCGTGCGCTGGGGCCATGCCGGCCGGCGGATCGCTCGTCTTCCTGACGTCCGGCGCGGGGCTGCTGGAGCATGCAGGCGACCCGTTCCAGCGGCCCTTCTCGCTCTACGGCGCGTCGAAGGCGGCGCTCGATCGCTGGGCGCTGGGCATCGCGCCGGACCTGGCGGAGGCCGGCATCGCCGTTGCGACCCTCACGCCCGGCGCGGTCGTCGATACGCCGGGAACGGCGGCGGTGCGCGGCGATCGCTTCGACACCATGGCCCGTATCGCGCCCGACACGGTTGGCCGGGCGCTGGCGTGGCTGACGGCCGAGCCGCGCATGGGCGTTGCGGGACGGCGGCTCAACGCGCTGGAATTCGGGAAAGGCTGGGGTTCGGAATGATCCTCCCCCGCCAGGGGGAGGTGGCGCCGAACGCGACGGAGGGGGAGGGGGGCGGCGTCCTCTTGACGAGTTCTTCCAGACCGCCCCCTCCGTCAGCGCTGACGCGCTGCCACCTCCCCCTGGCGGGGGAGGAGTGATGCCACCCTAGACCCGCATGCCGCCATCGACGAACAGGGTCTGGCCGGTCATGAAGCTGGCATCGTCGCTGGCGAGGAAGGCCGCGACCGACGCCATTTCGCTCGGATCGGCGGCGCGGCCCATCGGGATGCGGCCGGCGATGAAGCGGTCCATCATCTCCTGCACCGTCGTGCCGGGATTCTGTGCGGCGACATATTCGTAGCGCTGGCGCACATAGGGCGTCAGCGTGATGCCCGGCGCGAAGGCGTTCACCCGGATGTTCTTCGCCGCGAGCTCGATCGCCAGCGTCCTGGTCAGCGCCGTCACCGCATATTTGGCCGCCGAATAGGCCGAGATTCCGGCCGCGCCGTGATAGGCGGAAATGGACGTCGTGTTGACGATCGCACCTTTGCCCTGCCGCAGGATGTGCGGCACGACATGCTTGCAGCACAGGAACACCGAATCCAGGCTGGCCGAGAGCGTATAGTCCCAGTCGGCGCGATCCAGCTGCGACACCGGCGTCTGATCGACCGGCCCGGCGCCGGTGCCCCCCGCCGCATTGTTGAAGAGCAGGTCGATGCGGCCGAGCCTGCCGGCCACCTCCTCCATCATCGCCTGCACCTCGGCCTCGTCGGTGACGTCGGCGCGCACGGCCAGGCCCTTGCGGCCCGACCGTTCGAGGCCATCGGCCGTGGCGCTCAGATCCTCCCAGGTGCCGAACTTCTCGCGCGGCACCTCCGGGCGGTCGCGGCACAGATCGACGACGGCGACAGTCGCGCCTTCACTGGTCAGACGATGGGCGATGGCGCCGCCGATGCCGCCCTCACGGCCGGCACCGGTGACGATGGCGACCTTGCCTTCGAAGCGGTTCATCAGAAGCGGACGCCTAGAATCTCACCGTCGCCTGTACCGCCACCGACCGGAACTCGTCCATCGCGCTGATCGACCGGGCCGTGCCGGTGATCGAGGCCGGGAAACGGATCGCGGACCCGCGCGTATGCTCGTCGAAGATGTTGCGGCCGATCAGCGCGATGCTCCAGCGGTCGTCCTGCGGCCCGAAGGCCAGGCGTCCGTCCACCTTCACCCAGCCATCCTGGAGACCCCAGATCGGGCTGTAGCCGTCGGCGATATAATAGTCCGACCGGAACTGCGCATTGGCGCTGCTCTCCAGCCGGTAGGAGCCGATCGGCAGGCGGTGCTGGAAGCCGACATTGCCGCTCCAGTCCGGCGCGAACTGCAGCGGCAGGCCGGCGATATTGTGCGCAGCAATGCTCACCGGATCGGCCGAATTGCACTGCGCCAGCGTCTCGTACGCCAGGCACGGCGCGCCGGGATAATCGAGGAAGCGGGCGTTGAGATAGGCGAGGCTGGCGTTGAACGTCAGCGTGCTGGACGGCCGCAGCTGCAGCTCCGCCTCGAACCCTTCCGCGCGGGCCGATGCGGCGTTGCGGGTGAAGAAGGTGCGGCGATCGGGATCATAAGCCGATTGCTGCAGATCGTCGAAATCGGTGCGGAACACGGTGAGGTTCACCGTCGCCCGATTGTCGAGGAACTGCATGCGAAGGCCCGCTTCATAGTTGGTCGATCGTTCGGGGCGGAACTGGAAGCCCTCCGCCGCGACATTGTAGGTGTTCGACACGAAGCCGCCCGACTTCGAACCGCGCGCCCAGGTCGCGTAGAACATGATGTTCGGCGCCAGGTTGACCTGAACGATCACCGACGGATCGAGATAATCCTCGTCCAGGCTGCCCGTCCGCGTCGGTCCGATCGCGTTCAGCGCGGTGCCGGAGACGGTGCGCGACGTGAAGATCGCATCCTTGTTGGTCTGCGAATAGCGCAGGCCGCCGATCAGGCGCAGCCACGGCGTCAGATGGGCCGTCGCCTGTCCGTAGAGCGAGAAGCTGTTCTGGTCCTGGCTGAAGTCGGTCGATTGCCGGCCGGTGATGGTGCCGCCGATCAGCCGGTAATAGGTGTCCTGGTGGAGCTGATAGTCGGACGTGTCGTAGATAGGCGCCGACGACATATTCGAGGAACTGGTCGGACGGCGAGGTCAGGCGGATCTCGCCCGACCATTGGGTGAAATCCTCCGGAAAGCCGTTGGCGAAGCGCGAATTGGTGGTCGGTGCGCCGATCGTGCCGTCGGGATTGGTCTCGTCATAATTGGTGACGCGCTCGGTCGTGAAACTGGAATAGCCGGCAATGGCGGTCAGCGTGTGGCGGCCGATGCCGATCGATGCGTTGATGACGCCGTTCCAGCTTTCGATGCCGCTGAGCTCGGCGACGCCGGACCCGGCATAATTGTCGGAGATGTAGCGGGTGCTGCCGAAGTCGCTGGGATAGAGCGAGTCCGCGAGCGAGCCGGACACCGACACGCCGCCCGTCAGCCGGTGCCGACCATATTCTATCTTGCCGGTGACATCGACATTCTCGGACGGCCGCCAGCGCAGGGTCAGGCGGGCGAGCTCGTCGCGAAGCTGCGGGTCGTTGTCGCCGTCGAAGCGGTTGAGGATATAGCCCTGCTGGTCGGTGAACTGGCCGGCCAGGCGAATGCTGAGCGTGTCCGTCAGCGGCGCACTGACGACGCCGGTGATGGTGAAGCCCTCCCGCTCGAAATCATAGGCGGCGGAGGCATAGCCTTCGAACTGGCCGTTCGGCCGGGCCGAGACCAGGCTGATCGCGCCGGCCGCCGTGTTGCGGCCGAACAGGGCGCCCTGCGGCCCGCGCAGCACCTCCATGCGCTCAAGGTCGAAGAAAGGCGCGGTGAACTGCGCGCCGCGACCGCCATAGATGCCGTCGAGATAGACCGACACCTCCTGGTCGAACGCCACGTTGTTCGGGCCGGAGCCGAAGCCGCGGATGTAGACGACCGGGTTCACGCCGGAGTTCAGGATGGCGAGGTTGGGCACATAGGCCTGGATGCTGCGCAGGTCGGTGATGCCCATGCGCTGGATGTCGTCGCCCGAGATCGCGGCGACGGAGACCGGCACGTCCTGCAGCCGCTGCTCGCGCCGCTGGGCGGTGACGATGATGTCGCCGAGCGACTGGCCTTCCGACTGGGCCGCCGGCTGCTCGGCAGGCTGGGCGGGCTGCGACGCGTCGATCGTCGCGCTGGCGGGCTGATCGGCCGGATCGACCGCACCTGCCCGGGCGAAAGCCGCCCCCGGCATGGCGAGGACCAGGGCAACGAGCGGAAGAGCCGTCCGTGCATTCAACCTGCGCATGCTGATCATTCAAATCCCCTCTTGCCCCGAGGCGCTTCGGCGCCTTCGCATCATTTCCAGTGGCGCTTTGGCGCCTTCGCATTCACTACGCCATAATTGCATGCAGATTTCAAGCGGAGTTAAGCGGACTCTCTGTGCAATGTTGCGCAAATCCCACATCAAAGGTCGTATTTGCGTGAAATCTGACTATATATGCATGCAATCTGCGTGACTGATCAAAGACCCCGGAAGGGGGAGACGCGCGCTCTATCGGGCGCTATCGACGGCCTCGGACTCGACCGGCCGGGCCAGCGCCTCGGCCAGCCGGCGGGCGGGCGCCCGGCCCCACAGGATGAAAAGCGCCGTGAGGCCGATCGATATGCCGGTCGTCAGCGCCAGCGCCTTGCCGATCCCGGCCGGGCCGCCGAACACATGGTCGGATGCGAACGCCGTCAGGGTCGGCGCGATGCCGAGACCCGCAATGGTGATGCAGGTCGTGTAGAGCGCCGCCATCAGCCCGCGCATGCGCCCCGGTGACAGGCTCTGCACCATCGCCGCCTGCAGGCCGCCGATCATGCTCGCGGCCATGATCGCCGCGCAGAAGAGGATCGCGGACAGCAAAAGGTCGCCGGTCAGATAGGCGCCGACGAACAGCACGCCCGACGCGAGCGCGGCCCATAGCGACACGCCGATCGGCGCATCGATCCGCCCGCCCCGCGCCAGCCGGTCGGACAAGAGCCCGCCGCCGATCACCCCCATCGTCCCGAGCACGCCGTAGCCGAGGCCGAACAGCAGGCCGACCTGCGCCGGGCTCGAAACCGTGAAGCCGCATGTAATAAGCCGGCCCCCACACCTGAAACGCATAGCCGTTGACCGCGATGAACGAGAAACCCGCAAAGGTCGGCAGGATCGCGCGGGCATTGGTCATGACGTGGTGGACGGCGTCGCCCCAGGTCGGTGGCTGCGCATCCTCGACGCCTGTCAGGCGCCGCGCCGGCTCCCGCACTGTCAGGCCGACGAGCAGCGCCACCAGCAGCCCCGGAAGGCCGACCACCACGAACACCAATTGCCACGGCGCCAGCGGCAGATCGGTCGATACGCCCATCGCCCATTGCACCACTTGCCCGCCGGCGAGGATCGCAAGTCCCCCGCCGATCGAGGCCCCGCACGCGAAGATCGCCATGGCGAGGCCGCGCCGGGCGGGCGGGAAATAATCGGCGATCATCGAATAGGCGGAGGGGTTGAGGCTCCCCTCGCCCACCCCCACGGCCGCGCGCGCCAGGAACAGCAGCCAGAAGGTCGATGCAAAGCCGCAGCCGACCGTCGCCATGCTCCAAAGGGCGATGCCGAGGACGACGGCATTGCGGCGGCTGTGCCGGTCCACCCATCGCCCGAACACGAAGGCGAACAGGACGTAGCAGAGCGCGAAGGCCGCCCCCGCGAGCAGGCTCACTTCGCTGTCCGTCAGGTGCAAGGCGGCGCGGATCGGATCGATCAGCAGGCTGAGCACCAGCCGGTCGAGGAAGGAGAAGGCACTCGCCAGCATCAGGCAGGCGACGACCCAATAAGCGTATGGGGCGGGCTTTTCCGTCATGAGCGTGACGGAAGCGGCGTCGGCGCCCGGTCCACGGACTCGTACTCCGGCGGCGAGGGCATCTCCTTCACCCGCTCGTCATAATCGTCATGTTCGAGGCGCAGCGCGCGGATCATGCCGGCGTTCATCGTGAACATCGACGCGATGTAGGTCAGCTCGACGATCTGCTCCTTGTCGAACGCCGCCTTCAGCGCAGCGAACAGCCCGTCGCTGGTGCGGCCATGATCGAGGGCGATGCAGTCGGCATAGGCCAGCACCGCGCGTTCCGTGGCATCGAAGGCATCGGAAATCTGCCAGTTCGGAATCGCATCCAGCGCCTCCTCGGCATAGCCCAGCCCGCGCAAAATCTTGCGATGCTCGGAGAACATCCAGCGGCACGAACAGGTCCAGCCGACCCGCGCGATCGCCAGCTCCATATATTGGAGCGGGAGCTTCCGCGCCTTCGACTGCTTCACGTAGAAGCCGCGCACCGCATGCTCCAGCACGTCGGGCGCATGGGCGAACACCGCCTCGAAATTGCCCGGCGCGCCGGACGCGGTCTGACCCGGATCGGTCGCCGGATCGCGGCCCGGAAACTTGCGGTCGTACATGAAGAGGACGAGCGGATCGGTCACGTCCTTGCGGCTGACCAGGCTGAGGCGAGGCATGTTGTTCCCCTTCCTTATTCGATCACAAGACCCTGCATCCCATCGGCGCGCCATGCCCGGATCAGATTGTGGAATGCGATCGGCCCGCCGCCGAAATATTCGTCGGAGCGGCTGATCCCCACGCCCACCTTGCCCTTGTCGTTGAAATTGCCGGGGGTGCAGTTGCGCTGGAAGTCGTGGAAGCCCTTGTCCTTCGCGCGGATGGTGGCGACCCATTCGGCCTCGGCCTCGGGCGTCGGCTCGATTTGGGTGGCGTGGCGATCGTGCGCCGCCTTCAGCACGTCGGCGATATGCTCGGCCTGCTCGTCCAGGCAGTAGGTGATGGCGAAGGCCAGGCCGTTCTGCGACCCGCCCATGTGGAACAGGTTCGGGAAGCCGTCCGAATAGAAGCCGTGGAGCGTGCGCATGCCGACCGACCATTCGTCGGCCAGCGACTTGCCGTCGCGGCCGAAGATGGGATGCCCCTTCTGCTGCGAGCGGGTCGAGTAAGCGTTGCCGAAGTCGAAGCCGGTGGCGAGGATCAGGACGTCGATCGGGTAATGTTCGCCCCGGAAGACGAAGCCGTCGGCGGTGAAGCCGTCCAGGCCGCGTCCGTCCGTGTCGATCAGGGTGACGTTGGGTCGGTTGAAGCTCGGCAGATAGTCGTCGTTGAAGGTCGGCCGCTTGCAGAACTGCCGATACCAGGGCTTCAGCGCTTCGGCCGTTTCGGAATCCTCGACCAGATTGCCGATGCGGTCGCGGATGGCGTTCATCTTGATGAAGTCGGCAATCTCCAGCTTGGTCTGGATGTCGCCCACGTCCGCGCCATCGACCGGAATGTTGGTCGCGCCCAGACTGCGCACGACGTCGGTCCAGCCGTCGCCGACCATGTCCTCGTCCTGCGGAACGCCGGTGGTGAGAGACGTGAAATTCTCCCGGCGGCGGCGCTGCCAGCCCGGCTCGAACGCCTTCACCGCGCCGGCATCGACCGGCGCATTGCCGCGCAGATCGACGCTCGAAGGCGTGCGCTGGACGACATAGAGGTGGCCGGCGGATGCGGCGACGTGCGGCACCACCTGGATCGCCGTCGCACCGGTGCCGATGACGGCGACGCGTTTCCCCGCGAGGCCGGTCAGCCCGCCATTGGTGTCACCCTTCGTGTAATCATAATCCCACCGACTGGTGTGGAAGACGCGCCCCGCGAAATCGCCGATGCCGGGAATGCCGGGCAGCTTGGGACGGTCGAGGATGCCGTTGGTGCGGATCACGAACCGTGCCTTGAACGCATCCCCGCGATCGGTGCTCACCAGCCATTTGCGTTCGTCGTCCAGCCAGCGCAGCTCCGTCACCGCCGTCTGGAACAAGGCATCGTCATAGAGGCCGAAGTGGTGCGCGATGCGGTGGGCGTGGGCGAGAATTTCCGGTCCGCGCGTGTAGCGCTCGGTCGGGATATATCCGGTCTCCTCCAGAAGCGGCAGGTAGACCAGCGCCTCGATATCGCACTGGATGCCGGGATAGCGGTTCCAGTACCAGGTGCCGCCGAAATCGCCCGCCTTCTCGACATAGCGGATACCGCCGATGCCGCGCTTCTTCAGCTCGGCGCCCACGGACAAACCACCGAAGCCGCCGCCGACGATCAGCACGTTCACTTCGTCGGCCACGGTGGCGCGGCTGAAGCCCGGCTCGACATTGGGGTCGTCGGCAAAGCGGCCGAGATCCCCCACCGGCGCCACATATTGCGCGGCGCCTTCGTCATGGAGGCGCTTGTCGCGCTCCAGCCGGTATTTCTCGCGCAGTTCCGCCGGGTCGAAGCCCAAAGAATCGCCGACTCAGGCCTCCGCATGATGCTTGAATTCCCTGCGCGCGATGACGCGGGAATGGACCTTGTCCGGCCCATCGACCAGCCGCATCGTCCGCGTCTTGGCGAACAGGGCGGCCAGCCCGAAATCCTGGGCGACGCCGGCGCCGCCATGCGCCTGGATCGCATCGTCGATCACCTTCAGCGCGACATGCGGCACGGCCAGCTTGATCATCGACACGTCGGTGCGCGACCTTGCGCCCCTCGTGTTGGTCGAGGAGCGCGGCGCAGCGCAGGGTCAGCAGCCGGCACATCTCGATATCCACCCGCGCCCGCGCGACGCGCTCCTCCCAGATCGACTGTTCGGACAGCATCTTGCCGAACGCCCGGCGAGTGAGCAGGCGCCTGCACATCGCCTCCAGCGCCGCCTCGGCGACACCGATCGTGCGCATGCAATGGTGGATGCGGCCGGGGCCCAGCCGCCCCTGCGCGATCTCGAACCCGCGCCCCTCGCCCAGGATCAGGTTCTCGGCCGGCACGCGAACATCCTTCAGGACCACCTCGCCATGGCCGTGCGGGGCGTCGTCATAGCCGAACACGGTCAGCATGCGGACGATCTCGACCCCCGGCGTGTCGCGCGGGACGATGATCTGGCTCTGCTGCTGGTGGGGAGCCGCGTCCGGATCGGTCTTGCCCATGACGATCAGCAGGTCGCAGTCCGGATCGCCGACCCCGGTCGACCACCATTTGCGCCCGTTGACGACATAGTGATCGCCGTCGCGCACGATCCGCGCCTCGACATTGGTGGCGTCGGAACTGGCGACCTGCGGCTCGGTCATCAGATAGGCGGAACGGGTCTCGCCATGCATCAAAGGCGTCAGCCAGCGCTCCTGCTGCGCCGGCGATCCGTAGCGGCAGCAGCAATTCCATGTTGCCGGTGTCGGGCGGCGCGCAGTTGAACACCGCGGGAGGCGACATTCCATGCGGCCCATCATCTCGGCGAGCGGCGCATATTCGAGGTTGGTGAGGCCCGGCGTCGAACCGGTAGCCATGCGCCGCATGGGCGAGAGCGGCCGGCGGCATGAACAGGTTCCACAGGCCCGCATCCTTCGCCGCCGCCTGCATGGCGTTCAGGATCGGCGGGCGGCGCCAGCGGTCCTGGCCGAGCTGTTCGTGATAGTTACGCGCGTTCGGCCGGACATGGGCGTCCATGAAGGCGTCGAGCCGCGCCAGCCAGTCCCGCTGCTTGTCGGAATAGTCGAAGTCCATGAGGCTCCCGTCAGCTGAATGTCGGGTCGATCGGGTCGGGCCAGATGTCGGGCAGGCCGTCCGAGAACTCGTTCGGTGTAGATGGCGGGGCGCTTGTCGAGGAACGCCTGGACGCCCTCCAGCGTGTCGGGTGCGCTCCGGCGTGCAAGGATGGCGCGGCTGTCGACCCGATGCGCCTCCATCGGATGGGCGGCGCCGAGCATGCGCCACATCATCTGCCGCGTGAGGGAAACAGCGACGCGCGACCCGGAGGTCGCCAGTTCCTCGCCAAGCTTCAGCGCCGCGTCGAGCAGCGCGTCCGGCGCGTGGAGCGAGCGGACGAGGCCGGCCGCCAGCGCGTCCTTCGCCGACACCATCCGCGCCGCCATCGTCCATTCGAGCGCGGTCGAGATGCCGACGATCCGCGGCAGGAACCAGGACGAGGCCGCCTCCGGCACCAGGCCGCGTTTGGTGAAGAGAACCCGAACTTCGCCTCCTCGCTCGCTAGGCGGATATCGCACGGCAGGGTCAGCGTGACGCCGACGCCGACCGCCGCGCCGTTGATCGCGGCGATCACCGGCTTCCGGCGGTCGAAGATGCGCAGAGCGCCATAGCCGCCGCCGTCACGCCACAACTCGCCATGCCTCAGGACGGCGCGGTTCGGATCGTCGGCCAGCCGCGCGATGGCATCGGCACCCGCCGACACGTCGGCTCCCGAACAGAAGGCGCGTCCTGCCCCGGTGATGACGACGCAGCCGACATCGTCGTCCGCATCCGCCCGATCGAGCGCCGCGACCAGCTCGACCATCATCACCGTGTTGTATGCATTGAGCCGCTCGGGCCGGTTGAGCGTGATCAACGCCACGACCCCCCGACGCTCGAACAGCAGAGATCTCGAACACTGGCCCCTCCTTAATCTTGCATGCAAATTGGCGGATCGATCCCGCCGATGCAAAGAGTTTCGTGGGCCTCGTGCAAAATTTTGCATGCAAGGCAGCCGCGCGAGATTGCATTGATGCCGGCCGCGCGGCAAAGGCTGGCAAACTCTAGCAGGAGCCCTTTCATGAGCCAGCCGCTCTTGGCGACACGCGACGGCGCGATCCTCACCCTCACGCTCAACCTGCCCGACCAGCGCAACCCCATCTCCGGCATTCCGATGATCGAGGCGCTGGAGGAGGCGCTGATCGCGGCGGACCAGGATCTGTCGGTGCGCGCGGTGATCCTGACCGGCGCAGGAGCGGGCTTTTCGAGCGGCGGCGACATGAAGGCGATGGCGCCGGGCAAGGGCCTGCGTGGTGAGGCCGCGGTCGAGACGCGCACCAACTACCGGCGCGGCATCCAGCGGCTGCCGATGCTGTTCCAGGCGCTGGAGGTGCCGGTGATCGCGGCGGTGAACGGCGCGGCGATCGGCGCCGGCTGCGACCTCGCCTGCATGTGCGACATCCGCATCGCCGGCGAGAGCGCGAAGTTCGCCGAAAGCTTCGTGAAGGTGGGCATCATCCCGGGCGACGGCGGCGCGTGGCTGCTGCCCCGCATCGTCGGCTTCGCCAAGGCGACCGAGATGGCGCTGACCGGCGACGTGATCGATGCGCAGGAGGCATGGCGTTCGGCCTGGTATCGAAGGTGGTGCCGGACGCCGACCTGATGGCGACGGCGCGCGCGATCGCGGAGAAGATCGCGGTCAACCCGCCGCATGCGGTGCGGATGACGAAGCGGCTCCTGCGCGACGGCCAGACGGCGACGCTGGCGGCCCTGCTCGAACAGTCTGCGGCGATGCAGGCGCTTGCCCACACGACGGCCGACCATGACGAAGCCGTCGCCTCCTTCATCGAGAAGCGCAAACCGAACTTTACCGGCCGATGACGCCTTCGCCGGCGGTCGTTCCCCGGAGGCATTCCTTGACGGCCGGCCGGCTGCGTTCGAGGACAGCCACATGATCGTCGCGGCTCCATCCGACTATCGCGCGCTGGCCCGGCGGCGGCTTCCCCGCTTCCTGTTCGACTATATCGACGGCGGCGCCTATTCGGAGGCGACGTTGCGCGCCAATCGCGACGATCTGGACGCGATCGCGCTGCGCCAGCGCGTGCTGAAGGATGTGTCCGACGTTTCGCTGGAGACCGAGCTTTTCGGCCAGCGCCTCGCCATGCCCATCGCGCTCGGACCCGTCGGCCTCAGCGGCATGTATGCGCGGCGCGGCGAGGTTCAGGCGGCGCGCGCGGCGGAACGAGCGGGCATCCCCTTCACCTTGTCGACCATGTCGGTCTGCCCGCTGGCCGAGGTCGCGGACGCCGTCGAACGGCCCTTCTGGTTCCAGCTCTACATGGTCCGCGACCGCGCCTTCATGCGCGACCTGCTGAGCGCGGCGGCGGCAGCGGGCTGTTCGGCTTTGGTATTCACCGTCGATCTGCCGGTGCCCGGCACGCGCTATCGCGACTACCGCTCCGGCATGGCCGGGGCGTCGGCCGGCGGGCTTCGCAGGCTGGGGCAGGCCATCTCCCATCCCGGCTGGGCCCTCGACGTCGGCCTACGCGGCAAGCCGCACACGCTCGGCAATCTCGCGCCGGTGCTCGGCGGCAAAACGGGGCTGGAGGATTTCCTCGGCTGGATCGGCGCGAATTTCGATCCCGGCGTGACCTGGGCGGATCTCGACTTCATCCGCTCCCACTGGAGCGGGCCGCTGATCATCAAGGGCATATTGGACGTGGAGGATGCGCGCGAGGCGGCCGCGCTTCAGGCGGACGGCCTCGTCGTCTCGAACCATGGCGGGCGGCAGCTCGACGGCGCCGTGTCCACCGCCCGCGCCCTGCCCGCCATAGCCGATGCAGCGGGCGACCGGATGACGATCCTGGCCGACGGCGGCATCCGGTCCGGGCTGGACGTCGTGAGGATGATCGCGCTCGGCGCCGACGGGGTGATGCTTGGCCGCGCCTGGGCCTATGCGCTGGCCGGCGCGGGGCAAGCGGGCGTCGAACATGTCCTCGCGCTGATGCGGGCCGAGATGAGCACCGCGATGGCCCTGACCGGCGTCACCCGGATCGACCAGATCGACCCGTCGATGCTGGCGCGATGAGGGCGGGCGTTTCGCACTTCATCCCGGCCTCCCGCTTTGTTAGCTGAAGATCGATCGAAGCGGGGGAGTGCCATGCGTTGAGGTGGGCGAAGCATCTGGCAGTGTTCCTCGGCCTTGCGGCGCTGGCAACGGTCGTAGTCGATGCGTTCAATCAAGAGGTTCAAGAGCTTCTGCTTCTCGACGACGGTCATTGCCTTCCACAGTTCATCGAAGCGTTGTAGCAGGGTGGCGACCTTTTCACGGGGTAACGACCAGACTTTCAGCCGGGCCAGTTCTTCCTGTATCTGGGCCAACCGTGGCGTCTCCAAGGCGATGCGTTCTTGCACTTCGGCCAGGCGCTTGGCGACCAGGCTCCCGGTTTCACCTGCCTTAATCTGACCAATGAGGTTCTTGGTCTCTGTCTGCCACCGCTTAAGTTCCCTGTCCAGCAGCCGTTCTTCCGCCATAAGATCATCACGATGCTCAGCATGATGCTGGTTGAGTATCTGCATCACCTCATTCTGAAGTTCCGGGTCGCTGCCGATGCTGCTGATACGCTCGACCACGAACTGCTCCATTTGCCCGGCGGGGATGCTCTTGGAAGGACATTTGTCCCACCCATTCTTCTGGGCGTAGACGCAGGTGTAATACCGGTACTTCACCTTCCCGTTCTTGCAGGAGTATGATGGCGTCATGGTCGAGTTACAGGGTACACATCGAATCAGTCCTTTGAGGATGGACCCATGCCGGTTCTTGACCTCGTTGCCGCTGCCACTGGCATTGCGTTCCAGTTGCTTCTGTACGCGTTGCCAGAGAACGTCATCGATGATGGCTTCGTGTTCGCCAGGGTAGCAATTGTCTTTATGGCGAACTTGGCCGGCGTAAATTGGATTGGTGAGAAGATACCAGAGATTGGTGCGGTTGAACTCTGCCCCGCCTTTGCTGATACCCCGGCGTGAGGTGTACTGCTTGTTCCGCCAGCCACGGTTATGAAGCTCCTGAACAACGGGGAGCAGTGAGCCATGGTCAGCATAGAGCCGGAAGATGGCCCGTACCCGTGGCGCTTCGTCGTGATTGATAATGAGCTTGTTCGTCACTGGGTCAGCGTCGTAGCCCAGGATTGGCCGACCCCCACACCAAATACCCTTGCGACGAGTGGCAGCAATTTTGTCGCGCGTTCTTTCGGAAATAATTTCCCGTTCAAACTGGGCGAAGGAGAGAAGGATATTGAGCGTCAGCCTCCCCATGCTATGGGTGGTGTTGAACTGCTGCGTCACCGACACAAAGCTGATGCCCTTACGGTCGAAGATTTCCATCATGCGAGCGAAGTCGAGCAGACTACGTGAGAGACGGTCTACCTTGTAAACGATCACGCAATCGACCTGACCAGCCTCTATGTCGGCCAGCAGTGTTGTGAGGGCAGGGCGGTCCATATTGCCGCCAGTGAAGCCACCGTCGTCGTATTTTCCGGGCAGACAAATCCAACCTTCATGGCTTTGGCTTTTGATGAATGCCTCGGCCGATTCCCGCTGGGCGTCGAGGCTGTTGAACTCCTGCTCTAGCCCCTCTTCGGTGCTCTTCCTCGTATATATGGCGCAGCGGATGCGTTTAGGTGGCTTGTTCATGCCTTGCCTCCGTTCAACCCGAAGAAGGCGAAGCCGTTGAGATGGCTACCGGTGATTCCTTTGGCGACAGCGGTGAGCGTGGGATACGTCTGGCAGTTCCAGATGAAGCCGTCGGCCAGGACTTCGACATGGTGCTCCGTCCCTTTGTAGTGACGGGTGATGACAGCCCCGGGTGCCGGCAGGCGTTGGTCACGGTCGGTTGTCGTTGGCACCGGGGGGCACGACGTTGGCGATGTGAGGCGAAGGTCTTCTTCCCGTGCTAGTTCCTTGGCCCGTGCCAGGGCGCGATCCGAAAGGCCGCCCATCGATTGTGCCTGTAGTCGCCAGGCCAGGCGCTTGGTGAGCCAGTCTCGGTTGTTAGCCCGCGTAGGTTCGCCAAAGACTTCGGCGTACATCGACCTGAGGTCATTGACCCGCAGATGTGGCAGCGCGGCCAGCTTCTGTTTCAAGTCCATCATTAGTCTCCTTGTTCTCCTGAGGTGTTAACCGGATTGTCGTGATGACACTGTTGCAGGGTGGAGCTAGAAACGTGAAGCGTACTTTGAGCGGAAGGTTGGAGATTCTGCGGGCGCTGAAAGGTCCGTAATTGCCGGTAGATGACATGTGCCAGCAGGTTGGCGATCTCGTGGCGGTTTGATGATGAGTTGTTGGTTGTCATGGGCTTCCGTTCCGATGGGTTTATGTTGGGGGTGGAGGAAAGTCGGCAGCGTACCACCAGCCGTAGCCTGATTGCTGGCGGGTCCACATGTAGCACTTGGCCGGGTCGGTGGTGACGCAACCGTGGCTGTCGAGGAAGTGGAGGCGGGCATTGGAATTGTGTTTGGGTTTACACTTGTCTGTTGAACAAAGCAGGAACTCGATGAGTTCCGTTTTTACTGAGCTCATAAACTCCCGTTGTTCTTTGGAAGTGAGCTCCTTCGGATCATTCATGCGAAGCCGATTGGGTGCGCCCGGAATCACCTCAAACGTGATGCCGCGACTTTGCAGGTGCTGAAGAAGATCAATGGGTTTCATAGTTCGTGAAAACCTCTTCCGTGTAAAGTTCCGTCCGCGCAGTCCGCAGTCCTTGTTAATTGCGTGTCTAATGCTGTTTGTCCTTCTTGATAGAGAGAGAATGTGAGACTTGGTGCAATAGAAGAGACCGCGGACTGCGCGGACGGGATAGTTACTTCGCCTGCTTGAAGTGAGCGTAATCCTTGGTAAAAACGCACACGCTTCCCGTTGAGAACTGGACGTATGACACTTACGCTTGGGACTGCGGCATGGAGATCGCGCCCGAAAGTTTGTAGGGGACCTGGATTTTGTCTGCCTTGCTCAGCACACCATTCCTTCCATAACTCATACAACTCGCCGACTTCAACGGTTGCCTTCGGGTCAATCACACACTTTTCTCGAACAAATGCACCAACCGGAGATACTAAGTCTTCTAGTTCTTCTGTTAATTCAAGCCCACTCTGCGGCTGTATAAAGCAGCCTCGTGCTTGAAGGCGAATAAGCCCAGCAAGGGCCCATTGAAAGATGCCTGGTAGTTCAGGGGTGAGCTTATTCACTAATTCGGTATCTTCACGACCGTAGAAGGAGTGCGTGAGCTTAAGCAGGATTAATCGCCCACTGAATGCTCCTGAAGTATCAAGTACACGAGGCAATTCGTTGGATGCTAATACAAAGCGAGTCGCGAGTTTGCAGGTAATCGGATCGCGATGTTTACGATCAATGGTTTGGGCATCTTCCCCAGAAATGCTGAGAAGACGTTCAAGAACGACTGCTTGGTCAGCGCGATTACTCAACCTAGCATCAGGAACAATGGCAACCGACTTTCCTAATAGAGGTGCCAGTCCAAATTGTGTAGCAAGACTGGCTAGTGTGGGATTTACAACACTCTTCTCCCCAACTACCTGTGTAAGGATGCGGAGTATCGTTCCCTTCCCAGATCGCTTGGGGCCAATGAGCATCAGCATTTTGTGCAGCCGCGTATCGCAAGTCAGCAAATAACCAAACCACTCCTGCAAACATGCAATGCTACTAGAGTCATCCGGCCAAAGCGATTTCAAGAAAGCATTCCAACACAAAGGAGCCTGGACTTGTGCGACGTACTCAAAAGGCAGAGCAGCAAATGTGAAGTAATCTGCAGAACATGGCAGCAAAGGACAATCGGTAGAAGAATATAACTTGGGAAGGTTCAGAATCCCGTTTGCCATAGACAACATCGATAGAGGATCAGGATGATTAGTATCGTTGCCAAGCCAAGCGGGTGGTTCTATTGAACTCGCTAGATGGCAGAGACTTCGAAGAGCGTTCAATGTGTTACTAAGCAGGCTCGTTGTGATGGTGCGGGTCCATTTTCGTTTCGAACTTTCTTCCTCGATTTCCCGAACGAACGCTTCACGAATGTAACTTGTAAGTGCTGTCTGGATGTCTCTGAGCGGACGGATGTGATATGCTCCCTTCTGATACTCCACAAACATGTCATTCCAGGAATAGAGGGTTTTCGACTTCTCATTGGAAGTGAAGGCCGATAAGAAACCTGCGGCAAGCTTGTGGGGATTGTCTATGCTGTCTTTGGCACGATGAAGATGGCGAGGCATATGCTAATCATCATTGGCAACAGAATGTTTTTTAGCATTAAGTTCTTGCATAGTGACGGACATCAACATCAGTTTGCGGAGTGCCTCGGCACCATGAGAAACCAAATAATCATCCAAACCTTGCTTAGCACCATTGCTAGCAGCAGGTAACTCGATGATTCTGACCATTGCACCTAGGGCGTAGAGTGCCTTGGCCAGCTCTCGCTCTTCACGCAGAACACTCGGATTACTAGCACGGTCGCTGTCAAAAGCGATGTATACATGCCGTCCCTTCCACGGCAGGTTTGCAAGTTCAGGGCGGAGCAGTCGTGGCCCAATTGGCGTTCCGTCAACTCGTCTGTCCCGTTTAATGCTCCAGGTGGCGACACCCCCTAAGCCAATCGAGGGGAACCCAAATAGTGCTGCAGAGATGGCCTTCTTCTCACCCTCGGTGAAAATAAATATTGTCCCAGGAGACAGATACCTATCAGCGCCAATCAGTGGAAAGTAGATTCCAGTGGGGATTCTGCTGGGGCCTAAATACTTTCTGGGTTTGCCGGCCTTACGTACTCCCGGCGTGCCCGGCTTGATCCGGCAATACCCGGTTTCATTACCGTGAATATCGAAATACGGGATGCAGAGGCAAGAACCAAGTTTGACTGCACCTTGTGTATTCCTCCAATTCAGGAGGGTACTAATCTCGACGGCGGTGTTAATTGTCCGCATGCCATGACGGACGGCTTCGGTCTCGCTAATTCCTGATTTCCTCAGCTCCTGAAGATGGAACTCAGAGATGTGAGCAATCGTGGCTGCTGCGGGAAGTATGGGATCGTGAGCGTTGTGAGACACTGTTGCCACCTCTGTGCGCACCCCGGACCTTGGACGGCACCGTAATGCACAGCGTAAGGAAATCTGATTTCAGAAAATGCCGCTACCCTTCCTAGGCGACGGTTCTCTTCAGCCTCAGCATCTGCGGCAAGCCGAAACGAACTTCCAGTTCGTCGATCATGCCGTCCTTGATCTCATCAAAGTGCTGAAACAATTCGAGATGAGCTTGTTTGAGAGTGTAGTTACGCAGGTGTATTTCCACACGGGGATCGTTGTTGCCGCCAATCTTGAGGTCTTGTACCACCGTGGGTGGCGGCTCAAAGACAGGCTGTCCATCATGGAGTTCCAGTCGTTGAATGCGACAGAATGGCATTAATTGCATTAGTTCCAGAAACCGTTGTCTGGGACCTGACAGTTGCTTTTTCTGAAGTGTCACAGCTGTCTCTCCTTTTGTTTTGAACAGCCTGCTTAGTCTCGGTGCTTGTTCAGAACTCACAGGGTATGCTAAACCTAGCACCAGATGAGAGCTTTCTCACTTTCAAGTTCGAAACGCTCCCTTGTTAAGAAAGTGAGTTCGGTTGCTCGTTTTCATTACCTTAATTCTACTGCAAGTATCAGATAGCCCGTGGGGATCTATATCTGCCATTTGCCGGAGCAGATTTGGGGCAGCGAAAAGACCGATAAATCCCAGCAATCATGAGTGATTGGCCGGGGAAACGTCTAGCTAGCAGAGTGAGCGCGTGTTACATTAGAAGCTGACTAGTTAATAGATTTACACGTCGTCGCATCCCTTGCCGACCAAGCCGGAACGGTACGAGGCAATCCCAGGACTTCCCAAGTCCAATGCCTTGAGGTACCGCGATGCAGATTGACATGCGACCCATTGATTCAATTCGACCCTACGAAAACAACCCGCGTCAGAACGACGTCGGCGTAGAAGCCGTAGCAGCATCTCTTCAGGAGTTCGGATGGCGGCAACCAATCGTCGTCGATGACGCCGGTGTTATCGTCGTGGGCCACACCAGGTTCAAGGCAGCGATGAAGCTGGGCATGACTGAAGTGCCGGTTCACGTCGCCACGGGACTGACGCCGGCACAATTGCAAGCCTACCGGCTGGCCGACAATCAAACAGCGACCTTATCGACATGGGATGACGACAAGCTCACCACAGAACTCATGGACTTGCAGAAACAGGGCTACGATCTCGACCTCACCGGCTTCGGTACGGAGCAACTCAACGAACTGCTCAGCACGCCGACCGAAGGGCTCACTGACGAAGACGCCATTCCTGAACCACCCGATGCCGCCATCACGCAGGACGCGGCGATGTGATCCGCCTTGGCAATCATTACTTGCTGTGTGGTGATTCGGCACAAGCGGCTGATGTAGATCGGCTGCTGAATGGGGCAGCAATCCATTTGATCAACACCGACCCGCCGTACAACGTGAAAGTCGAGCCACGCAGCAACAACGCGATAGCTGCCGGCTTGTCTTCATTTGAAAGTACGACGCACCATCAGAAACTGGATGTAGCACGGCATCCATCAAAGGCCCAGGCAACTCACAAGAAGCTCCGTGCCAAGGACAGGCCGCTGGAGAACGACTTTGTATCCGATCAAGCATTTGATGAACTGCTCGATTCCTGGTTTGCCAACATGTCAAGAGTGCTGGTTCCTGGTGGCGGATATTACATCTGGGGCGGGTACGCCAATATCGCCAATTACCCCGCACCACTGCAGCGACATGGCCTTTACTTCAGCCAGACGATTATCTGGAGTAAAGGTTGGCCGGTATTGACCAGGAAGGATTTCATGGTGGCGCACGAGTGGTGTTTCTATGGATGGCGTGAAGGCCGCTGCTCACCATTACTACGGGCCCAACAACGAAACTGATTTGTGGTCGGTCAAAAAGGTGACACCGCAGTCGATGGTGCACCTCACTGAGAAGCCAGTCGAACTGGCGACACGGGCCATTGAATACAGCAGCCGGGCAGGTGAGAACGTGCTCGATCTCTTCGGCGGTAGTGGCTCGACGCTGATCGCTGCCGAACAAACGGGCCGCAATGCGTACTTGATGGAAATCGACCCTCTGTATTGTGACGTGATCATTCATGCTGGGAGCAGTTCACCGGCAAGAAAGCAGAGCGACCTTCGGCCAAACAGTCCCCATCCTAGCGTCCACGTTGGCTCCAGTGGCGAGATGTCTGCACTTCGTGGCCCACCGCTAGGCCACCTCCACAGGCCGTAACCATTAGATGATTCTTTGCAAAGGAAGAACGCCATGAAGAGTGACAGGCCTCGAAGGACTGCTGGCAGCGATGAAGCGTTGATGATTGCCCTGGCTTGTGGCGCTACTGTTGAAGCCGCAGCTGCCAAAGCGGGCATTGGTGAACGCACCGTTTATCGCCGCCTGGACGACCCCGACTTCCGACAGAAACTGCAAGAGTTCCGTTGTAACATGGTGGAACGAGCTTCGGCCATGCTGTCGGCATCAGGCCTCGAGGCGGTCAAGACACTGCTGGGCTTGATGGAACGAGCAATCCCACATGCCACCCGACTTGGAGCCGCCCGTGCTGTACTGGAGCTGGGCATGAAGCTACGCGATCTGCTCGAAGTAGAACAACGGCTAGCAGCGCGCTCGAGAAAGCAGTGCTGGCAAAGTCCCCACACAGCAAACTGCGACGATGAGGTACTTCCCATTCCGCTCCTAGCTCGCCATAGGCGATTATCGGCACTGGAACAGCAAGTGGATGACGATCCCATTCGTCTCCAGCAAGAAAGTCTCGCACGCCGGGAACAACAAGAAGCTGATTTAATCGCCGCACTTTATGAAGTATTTCCCCCGGAGTGGCAGGAGCCGTTTCAAACGATGTTTGAATCGGAATATGGATTCTTCGAAGGTATCAAAGAGCTTCTCAGATGCATGCATCATGGAGTGTGGAAGGCTCAGATGATACCCAGCGCCCTGGCAGAGGTCTGGCTGACCGATGCCAAGGCCACCCCTTGGCTTCGTTGTAGCCAATGCCAACTCCTATTGCCCAAACGTAGCGGTTTCTGGCGTAACACGCAAACGGGTGGTTGGTGGCAATCATGCATGCGGTATTTCAAGGAATGCCCCGCTTGCCAGAGTGAGATTGTGCCACGGGGTGAAGATCGCTCCTGGAATCCGAATGCACCGTTCCCGGTACGTCCAGAGCCGCCGTGGGAGTTCCTCGATCAATCTCCTCGTTGAGGAAGCATTTCATGATCTTCTCCAAACCAAGAAGCAGGCGATATACCCGTCTTGCCCATTTAGAATCTCTTCTCACCCACCCTGAAGAGATCGTCGAAGACTCTCCCCCGCAAACGGAAGAAGAATGGCTCATTCAAATCCAGCAATGGCATCAACAGGGGCTATACGCCAATGAACCAGATTTCCCCTGGGTACTGGCACGGTATGAAGGAGCCCTGATGAGATCACAAGAATCCCGCGATCCCTCGTTCTACCCACCCTGCCACTTTGAACCTCAACTCGAAGAACCAGGCCGACTGAGCCGATGGCGTGTTCAGTGGAGATTCCCGGAATTGCATCGGGTCCATCGTGCTATCTTGTCTATGACCATTCGGGCTCTGGAAGGAAAGCCCCCGATTACCAGAGACGAATGGAACCACTTTGCCGAATGGTATGTCTCGGCTCGTCCTGGTCTGCCGTGCCAGTCCGGGGCAATCAAGCTTCCCACAGGAGTCAGTCTCAGCAGGTCTTCCATTGATTACGAACTGAAAGTCAACGATGGCTTGATCATTGATTATGCCGTTACCGTTCTCAACAACATGCGAACCCTTCATCATCACTTTGCCCAAGAGCTGTCATGATCAAAACCAAGAGCAGTCGTAGCCGTCTTTGCCGCTTGGAAGAATTGGAGGAACAATTTCTCGACCAGTGTGAAGCGGAACATGATGGTCCTCTCTCTGGGCCGGAGATTCTGGAGTACTACCAACGATGCTCCGAAACGAGACTGTTCGATAGGGAGCCTGATTTCAAAGCGACATTGAATGAGTTTGAACGGCTGTTAGAGAGCATCCCACCACAGAGGCATCAACCAGCGCAGGATTTTGAGCCAGATAAACCGGAACGCCGGCGATTGTGGTTGTGGGGCATTCGTCATGAGATATTGGAACTGCGACTGATCTACGAGAAGCTAAGCTCAATGTGCAATCGTGCATTCCAAGGGCTGGAGGGGGTCTCACATGAAGAGTTTGCACAGAGAAAGTTGTGGTTCCAACAGAACATTGATGAGCTCCCTATGCATTACATGATCGCAGTGGACGGCACCACGGAGCCGAGGATCAACACCGTGGAAACGGCTCTCTACCAGGGCCCTGATAGTGCCTACGCTCTGAATGCCATTCTGACGTTGCGTGAATGGGAGCAGGGCCATTGTGAAAAGGGCACGACCTATGGCGATTGGCGACGTGAACGGCAAGAACGGCTAGCGAAACGGTAAAGTAGTATACAATAGTACATTATTACCATAGGTCGCTAAAACCTGCCACGAACTGCCACTATTGTGCGCAGATGCCTAGCTTTTAGCGTGATTTACCCGCACTTCACCCTGCCATTTCACACGCATTTTACTGCTGCGGTTTCGCTGCCGGGGTGTTGGGGTTCCCGTTGTTTTCAATGAGCGTGTAATATCAATAAAGACTTCTCTGAGAAAAGTTCATCCGATTCTGACAGGATCGTAATTCTAGCGCATTGAATATTGTGTAAGCTACAGCTTCAACTGCTGCGTATTGAGTTGTAGGTCCTTAGTAGGAAATTTTCGACATTTTTTGGTGGAAATAAGGTGATCAGGCGAAGACAATCAGAAGTCCTTGGCGGTGTTGTTAAATAAATACGCAGGTAGATATGAGGAAACCTCAAGCTTTATACCAGTCAATTTCAGCATGGTTTATTTTGCCTTTCGATCAGACACCTTCTTTTGAATAGCAACGGAAACATCACCCTGAGAAGCGATTAGCACCGTAATAAGGAGTTTTATATGCCGAAAGTAAAGCCGCGAACTATCAAGGCTTCAACACCAAGGTCGCGGTTGAAACGAAGCTATCGACCATTACTTGAAACCCTCGAAGAACGAATCGTGCTCACCAACGATTTCTATAAGGTGCCCGGCGTTCTTGGCGAAACGGTACGCTTGCAATTCGACCTCAATGGCAAGGCAACCGGCGCTACCAATGAGTTGGGCATCTACCTCGTTGATGATACCCAGGGACGTGTCGACGGCTTGTTGCCTTCGCAAGTCGGCTACGCTACTGCTGTCGCCTCACGTGCGTCAGCAGGTGTTCACAATGACGGCCACCGTAGGGAGCAAGTTGGAAATTACGGCACTAGCCGGCCAGCAGTTCTGCTTCCTGCTGGTAAAAAAGGGATCGCTGGAGCAATGGAGTCAATCGAACCCGGACAACCTGCCGGGTCAAACCCCGCTGCTGCTCTTCTCTGTGGATGGCGCCAATCCACAAAAACGCGACGCTGTCAAAACCTCCACGCTGTCCGGCGACGCGATGCAAGTCAAGTGGGAAGATTCAACCACAGCCTCAGGCAGGCTGTTCAATGATAACAGCTTTGTGATCAAGCCGCTTCGTGACCCGGTACTGCACATCCCTGGTCAGGCAGGGCAGACAGTCACCACGAACTTTATCCTTGCAGGCAAGGATGCCGACTTCCGCAATGAAGTGGGCTACTTTCTGACCGATGATGCCCAGGGATCAATCAATGGTGTCCTGCCCGGCGATCCCGAGTATGCACGAGCAGCCATGAGCAGCAGCTTCTCGGCAAGTTCTCTTCACCAGGTCGCAGGCGGTAGGAGCAGGCAAAAAGGTGATCCTGCCTTCAGAAAGTAATGTCGTTTTCTACATCGTTCAGAACAGCACTGCGACAGAGTCCCCTCAGAACAAACCCCGATAACTTGAGAGGTAAAGCTCCGAAGGCGTTCTTCTCGGTGCCCTCCGCCAACCCGGATGCCTTCGGCCATCAGAAGTGGTTCAACTTCAAGTCGTTTGGTTTCGAGGATCTCTATGGCGGCGGCGACAGGGATTTCAACGACCTTGTCGTTCGTTTCACGATGGATAACCCCAAGGGGCCCGTAACTCCGCCCGAGACCAACGCGCCCGTGATTGTCGCCGGTCTTCGTACCGATACTGCTCCAGGAGGTGCCACCAATACCGATGGTATCTCGTCCCTCGTCGACATTCAGGGTACCGTGACCGATCAGAGCCGCATCACCTCCTTTCGGGCTGGTCTAGACAACACCATCGAGTCGCAGTTCGTCAACATCACCGCCCGGCTCAACAGCAACGGCACATTCCTTCTTGACCGAACGCTGCTGAACCAGTTGGCCGGCGGCACGCTCACGGAAGGGGCCCACACACTCAAGCTTCTGGCCAATGACCAGTACAACAATAAGTCTTCGATCTATTCGCTGCCGTTCGTCCTTGATTCGCAGATTGCACTCAGTGTCGATCTGTCGGCATCAGCTGATACCGCTCCTGTGGGCGATCTCAAGACTTCGATTTCGACCGTAACTCTGACAGGAATCACTGACCCGGGAGCAACCGTTCAGTTAGTAGGAACGGCCAATTCAACCACCGCCGATAGCCAGGGGCACTACAGCCTGAACGGGATCGATCTCGTAGTTGGAGACAATACCTTCTCGTTGAAAGCCATCGATATAGCCGGCAATGAACGAACAACCAGCATCACCATCACGTATGAGCCGGGGCAAGGTGGCTTCGACGACGACCTGACAGGTTGGAGAGTCGAAGAACTCGGCGGCACGGTTTCCGGCAAGGGCACGGTTACAGTCAATGCAGGCTTTGCCTCGATTCATGAAGGTGATTCGTACCTGGTCAGTCTGTCGAAGGAATTCGTTCCCGGAGCAGTGCCATCCAGGCTGGATATCTTTTTTTCAGCACCGCAGTTCGATACCTCGGCCGGCAATAAGTTGCGTGATGCTTTTGAAGTGGCATACGTCGATGCCGACGGCCAGACCCTGGTATTGCCATTTTCGGTAACGCGAGATGCCTATTACAACGCCACCGAAGGTCAGGCTGAACAAGTCGCTATCGGTGCCAGCAAGACGTCTGGCCTCATCAGTGTCAATTTGTCTGGGCTACCGGCCGGAGCCGCAGGCCGACTCTATCTCAGACTCTTCAACAACGATGGCGACACTCAATCGCAGGTCACGATTCAGAGTGTCGCGATGGTGGCCGATTCAACACTGACACCACCCAGTGGAACAGTTGCCTCAGCCTTGCTATCTTCCCCAACGCCGATAGCCATCGATGTCAGCACCTTGACCGATGTGAGCACCGCCATCCTCGGCGAGTATGGCCGCAGCAGCTACTTTGCCGGTACTTCCACTCTCTACTCGATCCTCGCTCTGCGTAATGCAGGCAGCTATGGCATCGGCGGCCCAGCCATCGTGGTCATCGATCATCTTTCTGATCCCACCGTCGTACCTCAGGGGGTCGATGGCGTCCTGCCTGATGGCAGAGTCTATTTCAACTTCACTGCATTCCTCAATAACGACAAGCTGGTCCCCGGCGCTGTTAGTGGCATGCGGGCCCTTCAGTTCTACACCCCCAGTGGCAAGCCGTTCACCTACAGCATCACCGTTTTGGCACAGTCCAATCGTGCGCCCGCCTTCACTACCGAAGCACTCCCCGACATTGCGCCGGGACGAACGTACCTCTACAACGCCCTCGCTGTCGATCCCGATGGTGACGTCGTGCAGTATCAACTGCTCGCCGGCCCCAGCGGCATGGCCGTCGATCCTGCAACAGGCAAAGTCGCCTGGACCCCTGCTGCTGGTCAGGTGGGCAACCACGACGTCATCCTCGAAGCGAGCGATGGCCGAGGTGGATCCACCACACAGCGTTTCACCATTTCAGTACGGACTGATATTCCCAATCGCCCGCCGGTCATTACCAGCGCGCCGGTAGTCGATGCCTATGTCAATACCGTCGGGCCTCTCGCCCAGGTCAATTTGACCAACTGGACGCTTCAGCAGTACAACATCGGGCAACAAGGCAACGCCAACTGGGTACAGTCAGCCGATCACTTCAGCGTCACGCAACAGAACAATGCTGACCCGTCGATATTGTTGAGCGATTTCAACGTCACCAATGAGCATATCGATGGCACCTGGCGAGGCTCCTCCGCCGACAGCGACAACGACTTCTTTGGCTTCGTCTTCGGCTATCAGGACAGCGGCCATTTTTACCTCTTCGACTGGAAGCAAGGTACTCAGACCGATAACGGCATGTTTGCCGAGCAGGGCATGAGCGTCAAGAAGTTCAGTGCTGACACACCCTTTACCCAAGCCGACTTCTGGCCAACCAGCGGCAACGGCACACGGGTGCAGAGCCTGTTCCACAACACCACATCTTGGCAGAAGAACACCGACTACCAGTTCAGCCTCGATTTCCACGCCGGGGAAATCAGAATCGTCGTGAAGCAGGGCGCAACGGTACTGGCCACCATCCAGCTCAACGACAGCACCTATGCCGATGGCAAGTTCGGCTTCTACAACTATTCCCAGGGTCAGGTCACCTATTCCGGCTTCAGCCGACACACCGTCGAAGGCAGACCGTACGAATACGATGTCGAAGGGTTCGATCCCGATTTCGATCCAGTCAGTTACCAGTTGACGCAGGCTCCCGCCGGCATGTCGATCCACCCGACCACGGGTGAAATCAACTGGCGACCCCTCGCGCTCGGCGAGTACCCGGTCACGGTGACCGCCTCGGATGGCCGAGGTGGTACCGCCACGCAGAACTTCACCATCATCGTCCGCAATCCCCCGGAGAACAGTCCGCCGCTGTTCATCAGCGAACTGCCCCTGGGCACGGTAGCTGGACGAACATTCTTGCACCACGCCCAGGCGCTCGATCCTGATGAGGATGCACTTGCATACTCGGTAGTTTCGGGCCCCAACGGCTTGGCGATCAACCCCGATACCGGCGTCATGACCTGGAACACGACCGGATTCGCTGCCGGCACTTACCCGGTGGTGATCAAGGTGGCGGATGGCCGTGGCGGAGAGGATACTCAATCGTTCCAGTTGCAACTCGCTGCACAGGGCGGCACGATTAGTGGAACCAATTATGAAGACATCAGTTGGCAGGGTTCAGTTCCCGGCACCGCCAACCCCTGGCTGGCCGGCATGCCCGATGGCAGCACGGCCCTCAACACTGATGTGGCCCCTGCTCAGTCACCCGTGCGGTCCGGTTTGAGCATCACCCCCGGCCAGGTGCTTACGTTCACCGCCACTGGCCTTTCCAGCAATCTGCCTACGGGCGGCTTCGGCCCCGATGGCGACGTTTTTGTCTTCCACAGCGGCGAGAATGGCATCGGCGATACGGTCATTCCCCTGAGTGCTCTCGTCGGCGTCTTCCTCAACGATGATCGCCCCAACACCACCGGGATTCCCGCTTCATTGAACTTCAGTCCCGGTGGCAACGTTCCCGGCGGTGTCAACTACTCTTCATTATCCCCTCTTCTGAAGCAGCCTTTCTTCATCGGTGATGGGCGTACCAGCGGCGGCCTGGCTCAGCAGATCGTGGTGCCTTCTGGAGCAACACGGCTGTTCCTCGGCACCCTCGATGGCGTCGATTGGAACAACAACAGCGGTAGTCTGGCGGTGACTGTCACCACCGTCGAACCGCTGCCTTCAATCCTGTTGACCGAGAGCACGTTCAGCCCCGCCACCTGGACCTTTGCTCAAGGCCCCGTCTATGATGGCAACCCTTCTCTTAGCGGCCCCAACGTGGTCACCCTGGAACACCGCACCACGGGTGGCAATCCCAGCGATTACCAGTTCGATCAATACTTCTTCCGCGTCGGCGATTTCGTCAGCATCGTCGGCAGCAGTTCATCCATGGCCTATAACCCGCAAACCCAGGGTGCCATCAACAGCATCGATGCATCGATCGACATCACTCAATTCCATGTCGAAGAACCGGGGCAGTTCGCCGCAGGATCAGTATGGAAGATCATGATCGAGCAGAACGGCGTTCGTTACTACGACAAGCAACTCCGTGTCGCACTCAACAACTTCGGCACCTGGCCCACGTTCTCCGTCAGTGGCCTGCAGGAACAAGACTTCGACACCAATGTCATGGTCGGCTTTACCGGGGGGACGATCCCCGCTGATCCCACCGGGTTGCATCCCGACTTCTCGGCGAGCGGCGCGCCAATCACTTTCGGCATCGTGGACTGCAACGCCGGCAGCGGACCTACGGGTGCACCGCTAGGCGGGGCTGTGGGTTTTGATAACTACACCGTCACCATCAACCGCCTCAAACCCAAAGATGGCATGGCCGGCTGGGTCATCTATCTCGATCAGAACAACAACGGCGCGCGCGATCCCGGCGAGCGCTATCAGATCACCGATGGCCAAGGGCACTACCAGTTCACCGACCTGCCTCAGGGAACCTACATCGTCCGAGAGGAAGCTCAGCCCATCGCTTCGCAGAGTTACTCCTACACCGATGGCGACTTCATTGATGCCAACTGGGACGATGCAACCATCTTCCTGCGCGATGGAAACCCGGGGCTTTCGGGACCAAGTGTCAACGGGCCCTTCTTTAGTTCAGCTGGGGGAAATCCCGGAAGCTATCGCTTCCAGGGTGATGACTTTAGAGTCGGTGACCTGATCGGCACTCGAAGCATCAACACGGCAATCAGCTACAATCCGCAGGTGCAGGGAGCGATTGGTACCATTGACTTCGCCATGGATGCCATCCAGTTCCCACCAGTGCTGCCAGGGCAGGGGTCAGGCGGAACGGCATACACCCCGGCTCTGATGCAGAACGGCATCGTCTACTTCGGCACCCCGTTCGGCAACACTTCTACGACCTGGAAGAATTACACTGTCACAGGGATGACCGCTGATGAGTTCGATAGCGAGATCATCCCCGAAGAGCGTCTGGGGAATCACCCCGACTTCTCCGCCAACGGAGCGACCATCTTCCTGGGGTACGGCCACTGGATCACCGGGCATGGAAGCACCGGCTTCCAGCTGCTCAACGAATTCGGCGCCGACAACATGGATTTCACGATTCACAACATCGGCCAGACCGGCCTGTGGGAACAGACCATTCCGACCAACCCCGATTATTATTCTGTCGATCTGGCAGAGGGTGAACTCGAATCAGGCAAGGACTTTGGCAATCGTCGCAAGGCCGATGCCGGGCCGGCATTCACGTCGGAACCGGTGACTGTTGCCACTGTCAACAAACTGTACCGTTACAACGTCGAAGCCGCCGGCGCCGACGGCGTGCAGTTCGATTTACCCCAAAAACCCGCCGGCATGGTCATCGATCCCATGACGGGAGCCATCGTCTGGCGGCCCGGCGAAGTGCAGGAAGGTACTCAGACGGTCGTCGTGCGTGTCCGCGATGGGCACAACCGCGTCGCCTTGCAATCATTCACCATTAACGTCGGTCAGGGCAACAGCGCGCCGGTATTTACTTCCGAGCCGACACTCCAGGCTGTCATCGGCAGGCCCTGGCAGTATCGCGCCACCGGCAGCGATGCCGAGAATAGCGCCCTGGTCTTCTCGCTGAATCAAGGCCCGACGGGATTAAGTATCAGTCCGGAAGGAGTAGTCAACTGGACACCCACTGCCGGCCAACTCGGCAACCACTCGGTTCAGCTGCGGGTCAGCGATGGCCAGGGCGGCGAAGCGATTCAACTGTTTACCCTGAACGTGGTAGCCAGCGCGCCGAACACCGATCCGGTGATCACCGGCTCCCCACGCACCTCCACCCGTGTCGGAGACCTGTACCTGGCTCAACTCAATGCTCACGATGCCGACGGCGACCCACTCACCTTCTCACTTCCCACCGCACCGGCTGGCATGTCGATTGACTACGACGGGAAGATTCATTTCGTCCCTGTTTCCAGTCAACTGGGCGCACACCAGGTGACCGTCCGCGTGGAAGATGGCCAAGGAGGCTCCACGGAGACCACCTTTACCCTGAACGTCGTCGGGCAGGAAACCAACCACACCCCGGTGATTACTTCGGCCGCTCCGAGCTCCGCCACCATGGGGCGACTCCTGCGCTATTCCCCCACATTTACTGATGACGATGGCGATCCGGTGATCTGGTCGCTCCTCTCAGGCCCCACCGGTCTGGCGGTTGATCCGCTGACCGGAGCCGTTACCTGGTCGCCAAGAGTGGATCAGTTAGGTGTCCATACTGTCGTTATTCAGGCAATGGATCCGAAGCTCGCCATTGCCACGCAGACCTTTACTCTCAATGTTCGCGGCTCCAACACGCCTCCTGTCATTCTGTCCAGCGCCGTTACGGAAGCAGCCGTCAGCCAGGCTTATGAATACCGGGTACGTGCCCAGGATGCCGAAGGAGATGTTCTCACCTACGCACTTCCCATTGCTCCCGTAGGCATGATCATCGACTCTGCGACCGGCATCATTTCCTGGACACCTTCAACCGGCCAGGTAGGCAGCTTTAGCGTTCAAGTCACCGCAAGCGATGGCCAGGGTGGAGTAGCCACGCAAGACTTCACCGTGATCGTCAGCGGCACGGCCAGGAACCGACCGCCCGTTATTACCTCGCTGCCCAACTTGAAGGCTTCCGTTGACCGGCCTTATCAGTACCAGGTCGCTGCGACTGATCCCGAAGGCGATACGCTGTTGTATGCTCTGCTCTCCGGCCCGGTTGGCATGGGAATCGACACGAATACCGGCCTCGTCACTTGGACGCCAACGCCTGCTCAACTCGGTTCCCACCTGGTTACCATTGGCGCAAGGGACAGTGCCGGTGTCTATGGCCAGCAGACATTCCGCATCACAGTGATCGAAAATCAGGCCCCGGTCATCACCTCCCTGCCGGCCACCACCGGCCTGACCGGCACCCTCTATCGCTACGATGTCGGCGCCAACGATCCCGATGGCGACACGCTGACCTACAGCCTGGTCCAGTTCCAGGCAGGCATGACGATTGATCAATCAGGCAGGATCAGTTGGAATGTCCCCCTGGCCCAGGGAACCGTCCAGATTGCTGTCAACGTTGCCGATAGCCGAGGCGGCGTGGCCGAGCAGACGTTCAACATCACCATCATTGGCGATACCGAAGCGCCGCAGGTCAATGCGCAGATCAATCCCAACCCCGCAGTGATCGGCAACGATGTCCAGATCCGCGTGAATGCCACCGACAATAATAACGTTGCCTCCATCGTGCTGACCATCGATGGCACGGTAATCCCCCTCGCTGCTGACGGCAAGGCTCACTTCGACGCCGTCGCCGCCGGCAATTTCTCAGTCCAGGTTACTGCCTTCGATGCAGCAGGCAACCAGGGCACCTACACCACAAACATCGTGGTCGTGGACGAAGAAGATCCCACCGGAATGGGCCCGTACATATTGATTTCCAGCCCCACGACCGATGCCAGCATTACGACACTGACCGACATCGTGGGCAGCATCACCAGCCTCGATGGCGTCGCCAACTGGTCGATTTCGATTGCCCCGTATGGCACCACCAACTTTCGCCAGATCGCTACCGGGACCGGAGCTGTGACCAATGCCACGCTTGGTTCGTTCGATCCCACCACCATTGCCAACGATCAATACATCATCCGCGTCATCGCCCGCGATTCGCTCAATCGCAGCAGCAAGCTGGATCTGAATGTCAACGTCCAGGGCGGGCTGAAGTTGGGACGGGTGGTAGAGAGCTTTACTGACCTTCTTGCCACTCTTTTTGGCCATCATGTTCAAGTTACTCGAACATACGATAGTTTGCTTACAAACCAGTCAGGCGACTTTGGTTATGGCTGGCAACTGTCGATACAAGATCCGCACATTCACGAAACAGTGGCAAGCAATATCGGACAGGGAATATTCGGTCCGGTCTCTGCTCCATTCAAAGTTGGCACCAAGGTCTATCTCACTACACCTGAAGGCAAACGTGTCGGTTTTACCTTTAATGTAGATCCTGTCGATATCCTGTTCTTTGGCACATATTATCGGCCTAAGTTCATTCCTGATCCTGGTGTGAATGAAAAGCTAGATGTACTTAGCCAGCCATCAAACCCATATGGCGATCTGTTGGTCAAGTTGCCTGATGGGACTTTTACTCAGCCTTTCGCCATTTTCGGAGGACGGTTCAATCCTGATGTCTATCATCTGACAACAAAAGACGGCACGGTTTATTCATATGACCAGACTCAAGGGTTGCAGAGCATCACCGAACCCAGTGGGGAAGTCATTACGTTTTCAAAGGCAGGAATCGTCAGTTCTGAAGGAACGTCTGTGGTCTATCAAAGAGATGTTGCCGGAAGAATCACATCAGTCATTGATCCAGTTGGCAACGAAATCGTTTACCAGTACGACATGCAGGGAAGACTTATTTCGGTAACAGATCAGGAAGGAGCCACTACAAGTTACAGCTACCTTTCGGGAAGCAGTAATTCTCTCAGCACAATCACTGACTCGCTGGGACACAGGATTTTAACGCTTGAGTATGATTCAAACGGCCGATTGGTTGCCAGTAAAGATGCTTTGGGAAATACGGCATCAACTGCATATGACATGAGTCATCTACTGGAGCATACGACGAATGCGGTTGGTGGAGTATCAACGCTACTTTACGATGAGCAGGGGAATCTCTTATCGATCACAGATCCATTAGGGGCTGTCACGCAATATCAGTATGATCAGAACAATAATATCATAAAAGAAATTGATCCCATGGGAGGTACTACGACCAAGACGTATGATGATCGTGGAAATGTGCTGACCAGTACAACGGCAGCAGGGACTAGCTATGCCAGCTATGATGAGGGAAATAACGTAACCAGCCTGATCGACCAATTAGGAAGGATATGGACATCTGTTTATGATCTGCAAGGCAACCTGCTTCGGTTAATCAATCCGATCGGCGAAGTCAATCAGTTCATCTACGAAGACGGTAAGATCTCAGCTTCCATCGACCCTGATGGTTACACAACACAATTTGAATATACAGTGGGTGAACACCCTTCAACGGTGAGATTTCCTGACGGAACTGTTCGGAAATTTGAATATAATCTGTACGGCCAGGTTACGAAAATGGTTGATGAATTGGGGAAAGTTACCAGCTACGATTACGACGGTGCGGCCCATTTACTGCGCATGATTGATTCGAATGGCGGCGTGTATAGCTATGCCTATCAAGACGACCTTCTTGTGTCAGAAACAGATCAACTAGGTAATGTCACGAGATATGAATACGACGATGCAGGCCGCCGTGTCCGGATCATTGACGCCAAGGGTAAAATAACCCGCCTGGGATATGACCAGGCGGGGAACCTCACCTCCACTACTGATTCGCTGAACCAAACGACTGCCTATGAGTATGACCTGGACAACCAGCTGATTCGCCAACTCGATCCTTTTAATTACCAGACTTCATATTCTTATGATTTGAATGGGAACCCCATTCAGGCGATTGATCGCAATGGCCACAAGTTCACATTCAAGTACGACTCCCTGAATCAACTGCTGGAGGAGCAATGGTGGAATGGCGTGACATCGATTCAGGATATTCAGTACAGCTATGATGCCGTCGGGAATATGCTGTCCATCCATGATTCCGCAAGTAACTATGTCTACACGTACGACAACCTTGACCGAGTCGTTACTGTCAACAATGCAGGCACTCCGCATGTTCCAAACATGGTTTTGTCGTACCAGTACGATCATCGTGACAATCTAATCCAGGTGACTGATAATTACGGAGTCGCCGTTGACTCTACATACAACTCAAGAAATCGATTGACCTCACGATCATGGCAAGGGACTGGCATTGACCAGGCTCGCATCGATTTCACTTACGATGCCATTGGTGATGTGACAGATGTAAAGCGTTACCGTGACATCGCAGGACAACTCTTGGTAGGTCGAAGCCAATACACTTACGACAGTCTGGGGTTGCCCCTCGATATTGTTCACAGAAATGCTTCCGATGCCGTCTTTGCTGAGTATTCGTATTCGTACAATCACGCGAATCAGGTAACGCACGCTTACTCTCTTACCTCCAGCCTGGATTACACATATGACCCGTTGGGGCAACTCATTGGAGTAACGGGAACGGGCCAGGGTGCTGAATCATACCAGTACGATAGCGCGGGGAATCGCGAGAGTTCCACGAATCATCCTGGTTACACCATTGGAAACAACAATCAAATCGTCTCGGATGGAACTTTTGAGTACACATACGACAGAGAAAGCAACTTAACATCCAAGCGGGAAATCACGACGGGAACAGTAACCACCTATTCCTACGATTACCGCAACAGGTTAACCGTTGCAGAGCAACGGGCAAGCAATGGAGTGCTGCTCACCAAAGTTGAGTTCACTTACGATGCATTTAATCGCCGTATCGCCAAATCGGTCAATGGGATAACTACGTATTTTGTGTATGATGGCGACAACGTTTGGGCAGATCTCGACAACACAGGAAGCATCGAGGCTCGCTACCTTTATGGAGATGCGCCTGATCAGTTGCTGGCCCGATCACGTTCGGTAGACGGTGCTTCGTGGTATCTGGCAGATGGGAATGGAAATGTAAGAGACATTGCAGGCTCGGCAGGCCAGTTGATCGATCACATTGACTATGACAGTTTTGGGAACATCTTACACCAGACCAACAGTAGCGTTGCTGACCGATACCTGTTCACAAGCCGTGAATATGATGCCGAGTTGGGGCTCTATTATTATCGAGCCCGTTACTATGATCCATCGATCGGTCGATTTCTTTCTGAGGATCCCAAAGGAATCGCTGCAGGTGATTTTAACCTCTACCGTTATGTAGGCAATTCACCACATAATTACACTGATCCATCCGGAGAACAGGCAATTGTCGAATACAGACAGTATCTCTGGCCAATGCGGACGCTACTTCTTCGCTGTGCTGAACAGGCTCTTGCGTCGTTTGGCACAAGCGCTGTGATTGATGTCACAATTTATGTTTTGGAAGTTGGGCCGGCTATTGGCCCACCTCAACCTTATGTAGGACGGACGATACAGAAGTTTGAAAGGCGCTTTTACCAACATGCAAAGGCTGGCAAGCAGTTGCGCAGTGCGGTACCTCTCGTAACTAAGGTAAGGATTCCAGCGGGGTACCTTCAGCAGTTTGAGCAACAGGCGATCGACTTAGCCAAACACCTTAATCAAGGAGGCAAACTTGCTAACAAAATACGCGCAGCGAAGTCCGTTTCAAATCCATGTGCTGCCATCGATTCCTTTATCGCAAGCACGCCATTCTAAATTAGCTAACCAAGCTCCATCACTCGCGCCGAAACCAAGCATGAACATAAAGCACTTTAGCAAATTATGAGTACTCGCGTCCGGTACAATAGTGCACAAAACGTCAAAGCTGAACAAGCAGCCACGAAGATCCGGTCACGACTGAACATGATGGCGAAACTGAACACGCAACATGGCTTCGAAAGACGAGCGGTAACCGACTCAAGCCGCCCTTCGGTGGTAACTTTTCAAAAGCCCACTCAAGCGGGGTGAAATGAACAATATCTCTAATACATGACGATTAACAGCCAGCCTCTTCCGAGAGATGTTTCACCCCAAAACATCTCTCCCTCACCTAAAGAGATAAGTGTGGCGGTTAACAGCTCGGTCGAAGCCACCTGCTGTAACCCGTTTCCTAGCCTCATGTTCGACAGATGAGAAAACCTCTCTCCGTCAGACAGAGATAGTTCGCAATAGCGCTCTATAAGGGGAGCTTTCTGGCACAGAGTAAGTGCCAGGCTACAAAATGGTTAACGCAGAACGCCAGGCGGAGGGTCTGGCGTTTTGGCGTTGGGTTTGGTGAATTGATACGGTTGTGACTGGGGGCTGACGTTGGCAGGAGAGAGCAGGGGATTCGTTATGGATTTGGGCGGATTGCTCCCAGGCTGATCGGAAAACTCTCTGGGGCGGTGGAGAGAGGTTACCGTGGGGTTAACTGGAGAGTCGATTAGATGGATGATAAACCTACCACAAGAAAGGACTGCTACTTCGTCTCAAACCTCCCCCTCTCCGCCTTCTTGAACGGGGAGGATCGGCCCAGGTAGGTAAGTGTCTTACGCAACTAGTCTTGAGATCAGAGAAAGCCCAGCATGGTTTGCGGTTGACCAGTGACATGAGTTAAAGTTCTCGGATTCATGAACTTCTTCAAGTCACAGGGAGAACTGAGCCGACAAGTAGTGGATGAACTACAACTTCCAACCTCAAGATCTGGATGCAATCATACAGTATTGCGACAGCACACCAGATTACGATGCGTATTTGGCTCCTGCCTTTAGTATCAATTTCAACACGAATCTAATTGATTCGGCCGCCATGATTTATCAGACAGTCCAAGCGGTTCGGCAAAACCGACTAGCAAGCATCAAGGTTGACTGCGTACTTGCCGTTCGGGACATCATTGAGGGGATGCGAGTCGATTACCGGAGATATAAGAGCTGATCCGAACAGCTATCAGGCCCATGATTCTCGAACCTAACCTGGGCCCGACAACCCGCATTTACAAATCTGCGAACATGGCTATGGTTCTCCCTCCACATGTCAGAAGGAGAAACATCATGTCCAGCGAACCCAACGAATCGTTTTTCATAGGCGATACAGAAGATGGACAGGTCATACTTACCCGAAGTTCTACGTCAGACCTATTGATGGGGCCGCGTCAGCTGTTGCTCATCTCTGGGAAAGATCACGTCGTTCCACCGAAGATGCTCATGTCGCGGAAAGAGTTTTGGAACTGGCGTAATGCTCTGAAGCAGGAAGGGTGCAGAGTGGATTTGCGATTCGCATCATAAAGATGCAGTTAATGACTACCGAACAGATACGACCCCAATAGCTGGGGTCGTTTTTCTTTGATTACGACATTCTACCTCGCCTCAAACCTACCCCTCTCTCTCTTCATGAACGGCGAAGAGCGGCCCAGGTCTTGATAGAACGCGATAGGGCGTCGGTATATTTACCCATGTCTGACCATGCAGATGAGTGAAAATGTAAAATGTCTTCATCAAATTCGGGAGCGTACTATGCGCAATGTCGCCTTGTTGAGTTGCCTGGTTCTTTCGTTATTCACGTCTTCATGCTCTAACAGCAAGACCAAGGCAGAACTGATCGGCTTCTGGGAATCCACTGATGCCAAGAAAGCCTCTTCAATTGAGTTCACTCAAGATGGAAATGTGATTCTGGGCGGGAACGCCAACGAACTTTTCGACAGTAAAGTCATGAAGATGATACGAGAGTTCAAGATGGCGATGGGGAATAAGACGATTAAATACAAAGTAACTGACAAGGAACATATTGAAGTGGAAGGGAACTTCAGCAAGCTCATGGAAGGTCTATCCGCTGGCGGAACAACACCTGCGAATGGAAAGGATGGATATGACTTCTTTCCTGTTGAAACATTGTCCTTCAAGTTGGCAGATGGTGAACTGACTCTAACCTCGATTGCGGGCAAAGAAATTAAGTTCCGAAAGGCCAAGGATTAGTTCAACGTACCTACTTCTACCAAATACAACCACGACCCCGAAGCCGAGGTCGTGTTGGCTGATGTGAATCTAGAGTCATTCCTTCGGCAGCACATTCACCTCAAACCTCCCCCGCTCCGTCCTCCTAAACGGCGAAGCTTTCCCCAAATCCTTGATGCTCCGGCTGATGGCCGCATATAAAGTCGCCGCCGGCGTCTTGCCTCCTGGACTACTCCACAAGCCCTCCGTGGCCATCACATCGATTAACTCCGGGCACGTCATCGCCACCTTGCGTTCCTGCTGCACCTGAAGCGCCGCCTTGATCATGCTGAGCTTCTTGGGTTGGAGGTCGGTTTGGACTTTGAGCTTGCGGGGTCTCTTGGGAGCGGGTTCGTCGGTTGTGGCTGGCGTTTCGACCAGTTGTAACTCGGTAGCTGTTGGCACCGGATCATGCGTCGTTGCCACCTGGCCCGTTGTGGTCGGCTCCACTGCCATGGCCTCGGGAGTTGTGGCCACGTCGGGTGGCTCGGTGGGTTCTGGAGGAAGAGTAGGGCCCTCGTCAAGCAGACCAGGCTCGACAACTTCCGGCACCTCAGCCATCGGCTCAACCTTCACCTTCTTCCCCGTCTTCGCCTGCCACTTAGGCTTCTTCTCGCCCTTGTCCTTCTTGGCCAGCAGTTTCAACTCCCCACCACCGACTTTCAGCTTCTTGTTCGCCATGTCACTTTCTCCTGGTGCGTGCTGGCATCAATGTGATGCTGTTGACCCAGGATGACAGTTACAGGGCTGCTGGGAATAATGGAGGAGGGGTTCAGCACGAATGTGGGAGGTTCAACGGTATCTGATTAACGAATCATCGTTCAACATTAGACAGTTCGTTACGCCAGCTGATTGCTTCGTCAGGCCGTTGCAGTTGATCTGCCAGAGCAATAAGGGCGTGAAGAGCATCGATGCGGCAGCGTAGGCGTACTCGAACCGGAACTTTTTCCTCTCGTTGCTTCAGCCCTGAATAGCCTGATTTCAACAAAGGCTCAGCCTCCTTCAACCGCTGCTGATTCAACAGTGCGATGCCCAGTTGTACGCGGGTATCGAAGGTTTGCCAGACTTCAGGTACCGCTTTTTCTAGAACCGCCAGGGCTTCCTTGAGCAATTCCTCCGCCTGCTTGTGTGCTCCCATGCAGGTCTGGGAACGAGCCAGTGCCACCAGAGTCTCTGCCAGCAGAGTTGGCTCGTTGGGTTGCTTGCGCCGGATGGTCACCAGTTCCTTGAGCAGAACCGAGGCTGGTTCGCATTCTTTGGCGTCGATCAGGGCTGTCGCCAGGCTGAGTGTGGTGACGAGCGTGTCGGGATGGGAGGCGCCGAGTATTTTGAGACGCTGTAGATGAGTTTCTTTCAGAAGAGCATTGCCTTCTTTCTGACGGTTATTCAAGAGGTAGGCTTCAGCCAGGCTGTGCATGGTGCCCAGGGTGTCCGGGTGGCTGACGGTGAGCGTTGAGATCTTACGATCACGAGCATGTTCAAGCAGTTTGATGCCTTCTGCCAGTTGCCCAGTTTGACAGGATGCGACACCGAGGTTGTGGGCGCTGGTCAACGTGGAAGGGTGATCCGCTCCCAGCTGCACAGCGCGGAGTTCGTAGACCTTCTTGAGGAGTTGCACTCCTTCGTTTGATCGTCCAGTCCGAAAGCTGACTGCAGCCAGGTTGTTGAGTGCTGACATCGTCAGTGAATCGTTCGGGCCCTTTTTCACCAGAGAGATGTCATAGACTTTCTGCATCATGCGCAGCGCATCCTCCATCCGGCCAGCGGCATAGTAGGCCACTGCCAGGCTGTTCAGCGTGTTCAGCGTTTCCTCGTGGTCCTCTCCCAGAGAGACGATACGGCGATCTCTGGCTTGTTCAAAAAGACGAATCGCTTCGGTTCCATGCCCCATCGAACGATGGACCACCGCCAGGGAGTGCAATGCCGCCGTCGTCTGCGGGTCGTTCGGTCCCAGGTGTCGTTCGCTCAGCTCGGCGGCACGTTTGAGTTGTACGATGGCTTTATCGTAAATGCCCAGACCTTTGTAACTGTCGCCGATCGACTGGCGGACAGCAGCTTCGACAGCTGGTTGATCGGCGAAGCGGGCCTGAACCTTCTCCGCAGCTCGATCCAGCGTTTCCCGTAACGTGAGCTGCGGAGTAGGCTCGAAACGGCGGGTAGCCTGTCCTAGCGCATCAGCCTGGCCCAGTACATCGTCGAGCAGGAAGGTGTTTACTGCCTGAGTGATGGCGTGTTCTTTTACTGCCGCCTGCTTTTGCCTGACCGCTTCCTCCCGGTCGCGCTGGGCCATCTTTTCAGCTTCTCTGGCGGTGATGGCAGCTTCTCGCGCCGTAGTTTCGGCAGCTCTTGCCTGGAACAGACCCACGGTGGTGCCGACAATACCGGCTATCATGCTGAGCAGCAGGAGACAGGCAGCGATGACTCGGCCTCGATAGCGACGGAGGAGTTTGCGAAAACGGTAGGCCACCGTTGGTCGCCCGGCAGAGACTGGCTCATCACGACGGTAACGTTCGATGTCTTCCGCCAGGGCCACGGCGGTGTCATAGCGATGATCGCGATCCTTCTCCAGGCTCTTCATGGCAATCCATGCCAGGTCGCTATTGAGGAGTTTGATCAATCGGGAAGGCGAGAGGCCTCTTGCGGCGGAGATCTTGTCCTGACTCGCACTGCTCTTCAACCATGCACCAGGGGTAGGCGGCTCATTTTCACGAATGGCTCGTAGCAGATCAAATACGTTCTTGTCAGCAGCCTGTTGCCGATCAAAGGGGACAGTTCCGGCGATCAATTCATAGAGCAACACGCCCAACGAATAGATATCAGTTCGAGTGTCGACATCGGCTTGATGGGCAGCCTGCTCCGGGGACATGTACTCGGGAGTGCCGAGAATCAAACCGACAGCGGTGGTCTGCGAGTTTGCCGTCAGACGCTGCCCGGCGGCTTTGGCGATGCCGAAGTCAATCACTCTGGGCACCGCACGGCCATCGATCTTCGCAATCAACACATTCGATGGTTTCAGATCACGATGGATGATACCCTTCTGGTGAGCATGCTGCACGGCGTGGCAGACAGCTATCAACAACGCCAGACGTTCGTCGACCGATAATACATGTTCGTCACAATAGCGAGTGATGGGTAATCCCTCGACTAGATCCATGACGAAATAGGGACGCCCGTCAGTCAGTCCACCATCCAGGACCCGGGCGATGTTCGGATGGTCCATCAAAGCCAGCGCCTGTCTTTCGACTTCGAATCGAGCCAGGTCAGCCTGAGTATCCAATCCAGGACGCAGCAGCTTGAGAGCTACCTGTCGCTGCACCGGTTCCGATTGTGATGCTCGATAGACGGTTCCCATGCCGCCTTCGCCGATGACGGCTTGTAGGGTGTAGCGGCCACCGATCACGGAGCCAATTAAGGAACGGGGTATAGCACGATTCTTACGTACACGCTCACCTGGCAGGGTCTGCTCCCACGCTGCGAGAATGGGCGGCGTCTCCGTGCCGCTTTCTATCTGTTCGTGAGCGTCCAGCAGGGAATCGAGCCGATGTCGCAAAGCCGCGTCATGGTCACATTCACGATTAAGCAAAGCGATGCGCTGTTCCGCATCGGACAGTTCCAGGGCAGCCAGAAATAGTTGTTGAACACGGTTCTGATCGACCGGCATAACGGGAACCTTTCGAGGCCTCGTCTTTCAATGCGTCATCCTGGGACAATTCGTTCGAAGATTAACGGATTATTGCCATTCGGAGTCAACCTATGATGACAGGGCCACCTGGAGCCAGGCTCGTGAATACTTCCATTTCTGGTGTACGAGGTACAAAGTTATTCCGAGCGATTCAGCAATTTCTTCGTTGGTCAACCCCGCAAAGTAACGAAGTTCGACCACTTGGCCGGCTACCGGATCTTCCATGGCCAACCGGGTAATAGCGTCGTCCAGATCGAGGAAGTCTTCCCCCGGTTCAATCCCCACCGCCTCGTTAAGCTCGATGCGGCGATGCTCACCACCATGTTTGATTCGATTCTTCCGCCGGGCGGCTTCGACGAGGATCCGTCTCATGGCCGTGGCGGCGGCAGCAAAGAAATGCCCCAGCGAATCCCATTGCGGGCGGTCACCCGGGCCGATCAGCCGCAGATAGGCTTCGTGTACCAGATCTGTGGGTTGCAGTGTTTGACCGGGCGATTCGCGGTTAAGTTGCGATCCGGCCAGCTTGCGTAGTTCGTCGTAGACCTGCGACAGAAGCGTTGCCGCTGCCTGACGGTCGCCGGTGACTGCAGCATCCAGCAATCGCAAGGTATCGGACATAGTGCAGATCGAATTGGGAAGGATACAGTCGTTCGTTGAGAAAATATTACAGATTCTGACACTATTTTCGAATGCAATCAGTCTCGATGTCGCATTAATAGCTGTGAGGGCGAATGCTGGCACAGACAGCATCACGTAGTGATGCACGAAATAGCTGGCGACAGTTCATAAACCCACCACTTTCATTCCTTCCCCCGAGTGTCCCCATCAACCGTTGTTTGGAGTTGCGCATGTTATTTCGTTGGCTTAAATCGCAGCTGAAGAAGTCGTCTCCCGTTTCTGGAATCGCCCGTAAGCGGCTCAAGCCCACCTTTCGAGCGATCCTCGAAGCTCTCGAAGACCGATGCGTGCCGACGACATATACCTGGACTGGCGCTGTCAATGGCAATTGGAGCAATGCCGGAAACTGGCTTGAGGGCAAGCCTTCCAACGGCTCAGACCTTTATTTTCCAGCCGACGCGAAAACGAAAATCACGAGAAACGACAACGCACTGGTGGCTGTCCACAGCATCTCACTGCTTGGCGGCTATACCGTTCAGGGTAACAATTTGAGCCTGGATCCAGGTGGCATCGGCAATGCGGGAACGAATGAAATACAACTCGATTTCCAATTGACGGGAGGGACATTGGCGTTACCGGCAGATCACTCCATTAACGTCGGCAATGGAACCCTGACGCTGCGAAACATCATTTCGGGCGATACCAGCAATTCTTTGAGTAAAGTCGGCACCGGAACCTTGATCATGGCCGGTGCCAGCGGCAATTCCTATCGCGGAAATACGACGGTTATCGACGGCAATCTGGTGCTTTCAAAATCCAACAACGTCATCGCCGTACCCGGCAGCCTCTTCATCAGTTCAATCCAACCTTCGTTAGATGGCGATCAGACTAGTCCAACGGTGACTCTCAAGGCCAACGAGCAAATCGCTAACTCCGCGGCCATCGTCCAGTACAGTTCGACCTTCAATCTGAATGGATTCAATGAGTCCATCGGTTCTCTGACGCTGAATTACGCTACCAATGCCTTCGGCTACACTGTCCCCAATGGCAACGTAGTGTCTACCCGTAGCGCCAGTGGGGTCGGTGTTTTGACGCTCACGGGGAACGTGACCACGAACGGAAACCCGGAATGGCCGGCAGCCTTTCACATGATCGACGGCAACGTCTCACTCGGCACCGCGACACGAACCTTCACCGTGGGGCATGGAAAAGATGCAACACAAGACCTCGTCATCAAAGGGGCGATCAGCGGTGCTTCGGGAGTGGGCTTGACCTTCGCCGGCGACGGGGTCGTCGAATTTCAAGGCGTTCAGCCCAACACCTACACAGGCCCGACAACTGTGGTCACCTTATTGAAACTCAACAAGTCGCCGAACACGGTGGCGGTCGCCGGACCGCTCGTGATCAACGGTGGTTCGGTGCAACTCCTGGCCGCCGAGCAAATCGCCAATACTGCCTCGGTCACGATCAATAGCGGCACCTCGCTGAACCTCAAGAATAATAACGAAACCATTGGTCCATTGACCATGAACGGCGGAAGCATTGGCACCGGCACAGCCACGTTGACCTTGAACGACAACGTGACGGCAAGTGCCAACCCGGACGGCAGCCCGGCACGAATCGGGACCGGCGTGAGCGGTGTCTTCAATGTCGGCGCTATTTCGCTGGGAAGTGCCGGGGCGCGAACCTTTAAAGTCGCCGGCACATCTCACGCGGATCCCGCAGCAGCCGACCTGTTCTTTGAAATCAAGGTGACCGGCAGCGCCGGGATGACCAAAACCGGACCGGGGACATTAATGCTTTACGGATCAGGGACGACCGGCAATTCCTTCACCGGTGTCACCACCGTGAATCAAGGAGTGTTGGTACTCGACTCGCCCACAAACACGCCCGCCATCGGCCGCGATCTGGTGGTCGACTCGACGGCAGGCGGCCCCAGCATCGCACGCTGGTTTGGCAACAACCATTTGAGCCCGAATGCCATTCTCACGGTCAAGGGAGCCAAAGCCAGCATCGAATTCATCGGTTCCGTCAACGAAGTCGTGAATTCGATTTCACTGACCGACGGTGCCCTCAATCTCGCCACGGGCCAACTCTACATTACCGGCGACGTGACCGCATCGTCCGCCGGCACCGTGCAGGCGGCGAAGATCAACGGCAGTATTGTCCTGGCCAACACCACACAAAAGAGCAATCGCACCTTCAACGTCAAGACCGGCCAGTTGATTATCAACGGCACGATCTTCGGCACTCCCACCATGAACGGTTTGACCAAGACCGGCCCGGGCTATTTGTCGATGACCAGTCCCACCAGCAATTCCTACCTCGGATCCACCATAGTCCAGGAAGGCGTGCTGGAACTCGCCGGAACGGGCAGCAGTGTGCCACGGGACTTGACCATCGGTGTGCCCGGCGGCAAACCGGCTCGAGTCAGCTCGTTCGTCGCAGGATCGATTGATGCATCGTCGAATGTGACGATCAATTCACCCGGAACACTTGTCCTGGGTCATGGCAACACCATCACGTCGCTTTCGACCTTCGGACCACCCACGCACCCGGATACGGGCGTTTCGGTCAGCGTTCTGGACGGCAGTTTGACCATTCAGGGCAATCTCGCCATGACTGGCGGTCAACTGGCAACTAGCGGGACCGGCTTCATCACGCTCAACGGCAATGTCACGGCGAGTGCCGGCCCGCAGTCTCCTGCTGTCATCACCGGTCGGCTCGTCCTGGGCGGCCCCACGAAGCCATTCACCATCAATCCTGGCGGCGCGGCGGGCGATGCGATGCGGATCGACGCTGTCATCAGCGGCGGCACGGGCATGCAGAAGCTGGGAACTGGCGTTCTGCGTCTGACAGGCAAAAACACCTACACGGGAGTGAGCCTGGTCACCAAGGGAGTATTGGCCGTGGACGGTCAGCAGCCAAGCAGTCCGGTACAGCTAGATGGCGGAACCCTGGGTGGCCACGGCGTCATCGGTACACTCACCGCGACAGCGAACGGCGGCACCATCAGCCCCGGCTTGGGCAGCACCGCCATTCTGTCCATCACGGGTAACGTGACCCTCAATTCCGCCGTTACCTTAGTCCTCAACATGCAGGGCACGGGTACTGTTCCCGGCAAGAACTTCGGTCAGCTCAACGTCACGGGAAATGTCGCTTTGAACAACGCCAAGCTGAACCTCACTCCGCTGTCTAGCTTCGTGTCGCCTGCCGTCGGCACGTCGTTACTGCTGATCCCCACCACCGGCACAGTGACCGGAGTCTTCAGCAAATGGCAAAGCGGCAGCTTGCACCCCATCCTCTTCAAGGGCAGAACCCTGGCCTTCGACATCACCTATGGCGAAAATGCCGGCGAAGGCGTGGAAGTGACATATTACGGAACATTGGGCATTTAATTTAACTCAGGATCTTATTGCGACAGTGGTAAGAGATCCAGGAACAAGAATGAGCCCGGCTCGTAAGGGCCGGGCTTGAGTGTGTTGCAGCCAGCTTCCATTATCTGCTATTGATCAACGACTATTTGGAAAGGGACCGAATAGAACCCTCTGCCTCGCCCAATCTCTCTCCAGCGCCTCCGTATGTAAATGCCTGAGCTTAACCGGATTATGGCCCATGTCGTGTCGTTGGTTCTGAATTACAGAGAAGTTTTCTCTCCATTTTCTGTCCGGATTCTCTGCTGAAGACAATTGAAAGGGTATCGAGAGGAATGACTAATGAAGTTCCTCATTGATGAAACACGTTCGAACGAATCGTGACAATGCAAAGGAGAGAACATGCGTTACTTTCTGCTGTTCAGTGTATTAGTTGTCGGTTGTGGTGGAAATGAATCGAAGAAGACTTCAGAGAGCTCCGGAAAGTTATCTGCAATCGGGGCTGACGATAAGGAGGAAAAGTACAAAGCCTCCGTTATTGCATTTATTGAAGAAGCAAAGAGTATTCTCAAATCAATGGATCAGTCAGTTGACAAAGCGGCTTATGACAAGCGATGCAAGGCACTTGAAGTGCAACTCACCCGAATGCCAGCCCCATCCTCCGGGTTCGCACCGCGTGAATCGTGGACCAAATCAAATAAGGCGATCTTAGCTAACCTAAATCGTGCAGGTACATTAAGTAGCGAGTCAGATCGCAATCAACTTGGTGAATTGAAAAGTGCGCTAAGTGTCTTGCTGGATCACTACGAAACCAAAGTGCGATCATCGCAGAGTTATGTTCTGCCTACGCTAACGAAGTAACCACGACAGCCAGGTTAGTCATTATGCTGTACTAACATGCCCAGCTCTCCCTCTGCCGCCCCCAATCCCGCTCCAGCGCTACCGACTGTAGATGCCTGAGCTTAATCGGATCATGCCCCTTAGTAGTCTTGGGCAGGAACAGTATTGCCTCTTGAATAACGGGTGCCAGCAAGAGCAGGTTCATGATCTGCGTGATCCGTGCTCGTGAGACCTGCCCCAACCGTGCTAGCTCCGCATAGTCCTTGACAACGCCCGTGACGACCACTTGCTCCAGATGATGCCAGAGTCATCAGCCGGGGGATACGAGGTACCCGACCCTCCGGCATAGCAGAGATCTCCGCCTTCGCCCTCATCGGTGCTGCTAACCAGCACCATGAGTGGCTGGGTGGGATCGTGGGCGGGTTGATCGGGCTGTTCTTTGCGTTGCTTGTGGCGGGGTTGTTGCCGGCGAGGGTGACGAATACCATCGTCCCAGGTGTAGCTGCTAAGTTAGAGATTGAATGAACTTTGGGATTGCTGCGATGCGAGGGCAATAGTACTTATCAATCCGTTACCGTGCAGCACTCATACTAAACCTTCGAGTTTATTACGGAATGTCTGCAACACTCTTTCGACCGTTCGGGTTGATCTGTGACACTCTCCAGCTATGGCTTCTAGTCCATAACCTTCGAGTCGCATGTGAATGATCTTTTGCTGAGCCTCGGGGAGATGTTCGATTTCATCCTCAAGCATGATACTAAGAAAAGAAACTGCAGCATCTTCACGAGCAGCGAACAGATCCCAGTTGAAATCGCTTCGGCTGGTCCGAGTAATGGATCGTTTCTTGGCTCGAAGCTCACGCTCTCTATTGCGTATCTTGTTCAAGGCTAAGACTAAAAGAAGCCCCCACAATTCCGTTTGCTCTGGTAGGACATAGCCTTTTGTCTGAACGCTTTGGAACAAGAGCCGGAATACCGACTGAGCAATATCTTCCACATCCATTCGAGATAGAAGTGCCGACGATGTTTGAGAAACAATCAGGCCATGGAGACGTTGAGAATAGCGTCGAACTAAAGCTGTAGCAGCGGCTTCCTGACCTGAACACCATTGATTCAGCAGTTCAGTATCTGACAACTTGTCGTATTCACGATCCAAAGTAATTAGTCCTAGTTGACTCTCATAGGACCCTGTCACCAGTATACATGAGAGTATTATTAAGAATGATCATCCCGGCCGGAGAACATTGCACGGTCCAGCGTCACCAAGCCTTTCGCTTCCCGCTTTTGAATCTGCCCCACCGGAGCTGGCGAATACACGAAAAATGTACCCAAGTTTATTAGCAACTCGATCTAAAAATGAACCGCATTCGTCCCACCAACGCCATCCCCACCAACTCCATACTCGGCAGAGATGAAGCCCAGGCAGAACTCTCCCAACGTGGCTGGAGTGTTGGTCACGTTGTTATCGATGGCATTCATCAGGTTGGCGGGTATAAACAAGATGCCCGGATCATTGCCGAGTGCGCCCACCGAGACGGCAGCGTGGCTCTTAGCGTGCGACAAAGCCAATGAGCAGGAGCGAATATGGCAGGATAGAAACTAGTATTCGTTGGCTTCGTACCTACACTCCTTTTGCCGCCCTTTTCCTTTCCTCAGCAATCATCGCTTCAGCCACGTTATACCGCAAGGCCCCCATGATCTACATAGACGAACACGACTAGCTTGACGAGCTCCGGAACCACGCTCCCGATCCGGTTGCTGAGGAGCACGTTATTGCGTTAGCGAAAACTGAGATGGCTGGTGATCGTCGGAACCAATGGCTTTGAGTATATCTCAGTTCGGGCTGACCAGGATGCATGGTCGTTGAAGGAGTATCATGAGGATGACCGGTAGCGGCTACTGTGTGATTGGACACCGCCAAACCGAGGAAGAGGGCGGGATAGTTGGTTTTCACAACATCTAAAATGTGCAACAATTAATCCTTAACGCAATGATGTGAAACTACACACAGGAACTATCTCTCATGAGCAGTCGAGAAAAGATAACTGCCAAGTACAGGCTTCTCCGACCGTTTTTGAAAGGTAAGCTACGAAGAATCTGGGCAGCTGCTGAGGCCATGACTATTGGATCGGCTGGAGTCAAGCGAGTTGCAGTATGTGTTGGCGTAACCTCGGGGACAATCAGGAACGGTATCCGCGATATTCAAAAGATGCTGGCCTCGAATACATCATTGAACGGTAGCACTGAACCAGGGGATAACTCCCGGCCAGGGGTGACGATTGCCGTCCTGCCGGGAGACCTAAGACAGGAAGAGACGTATGAGACAAGCCGCCCAGGAGCCTAGGCGGCTTGCTCTCTTTCGGTGCGGAAGTGAAAACCGAAAGAACTTCGGGCTTAACTGGCTCACTATAATCAGCCAAGCCCTATTTTCCAGTGGTCGGTCTTGGTCGTTGACGACCCATAAAGGCTGAATCACTGGCGGTACTTAATCCTAGCGCCGTGCCAAGCTGTCTGGCAAGTGAAATCTGTTGACCTGGAAGTAACCAATGGTAGGCTGAAATACTCCATTGAGCCGCACCTATGACTACAACAATGCCTCTCAGTATCCTGATTGCCGACGACAGTGCAGACCATGCCGAATCGTTGGCGAACCTTGTCACGATCTGGGGCCATGATGCGTTCGTCTGCCTCGATCCGAACGTAGCGCTAGCCTATTACGAGAAGTTCTGGCCAGATATCATGCTGCTGGATATTGGCTTTTCTCTTCGCTCTGATGGCCTGGCTGTTGCCCGTAAGGCCCGCGCCTGACCAGGGAGAAGGTTTCAACCATTATTGCAGTTACGGGACACAGTGATGACGACACCCGTGCCCAAGCTAAAGAAGCCGGATTCGATCATTACTTAGTTAAGCCGATAGACCTGATAAAACTTGAGACACTGCTTACTGAGATTCGCATGAACGAGGATTCATGACCACTACCGGCTACCACCAAACCGCCGCCCGCCTTCTCCTGGCCACCTAAGGATGAGCAAGGGTATTATTCCTACTCGACATTGGAGTATCTCTGGCTCTCTGCCGCCGAGTTCGCAAGCAACACCTTCCGGTCCGCAGGATTCCCGCCAGGCCGACGATAAGTTGTTCCAGTTGCCAGGATGCCTCCTCCGCTTGTATGTGGTCTGCCATGCGTTTGATCTTCTTCAGTGCCTTAAAGCAGCGGCGAATATTGTGCATATCGTCATCAGTGAGACGATGTTCGGGAGTGCGAGCGCCCGAGTAGAATGATCCGTGCATGAATCAACAAACCAGAGTAGAATAGGCCAGTTCTCTAAACTCCCCCACAGTCATGATCCTGAGTTCGAGCTCCTCGAAATCTACTACAACTTTGAGATTCTTGTACTCCAATACAGCCTGGCAGTCGTCAATGTCCTTCTCTCGAAAGGCGAGGCCAATGGATAGTTCGACCAGGGATTGCTTCTCCTGTTCGGTAAGGAGCGAGCGGGCGGTGCGCGAGGTCATTGTCTTCAGTTGCATGGCGTTCTCCATCTAAGTGATTAGTGAACACTAGCACACTGATTGGTGTACATGTCAAGCAGAATCGGACAGAATCAGAACAGGCCCCGGAGACTCTGCCAGTTAGCTAGACTTTTCAGGATGCTACTACGATGCGATTAACGCTTGCTCCGACTCTCGATGACCTGATGAATGAACTGGCCACGCTGTTCTGGTCGGCGGGCGATACGGGCACTGGAAGCGTTTGGCGCTCACGCCATGCAGCTTGGGAGTCGGCGTTTGGCCAGGCCAGAGTGGTTGAGGAGGTACAAGTGACCGTGAACTGATGAGTGTAGACCACGATAAGTCGAAAGCAAATAATCATTGTCGATTCAACTCAGAACACTATCCTTTCTACCTCGCCCCACGAGGTCTCGCCCTGAAAGTTGAATAGCCATGTTGAATGCAGTTAAGAGGTTTCTCAGTAACGAAGATGGTCCAACAGCTGTTGAATATGCAGTGATGTTGGCCCTGATCATTGTCCTTTGTATCGTAGTTATCCGGCAAGTAGGCACGAGTGCCTCGTCTACGTTTAGCACCGCTGATTCAGCTATCTCTTAATAGTTGAACAAAACACCACAAGCCCGGCCCTTGCGAGCCGAGCTTGTGGCATTGTTCAACGTACTCTGGGCTTCACAACCCAAAGTGACTAATTGAGAATAGCTGTTGAACAGAAGATGGTCAAAGAAAAACATGAGCCGTGCTGAGTCACTAGATACGGCACTTGGAGAAACACCACAAGCCCGACCCTTTCGAGCCGAGCTTGTGACGTACTGTAATGCTCAACCGGAACTGTACACGGTTCCAGAAGATACGGGAAGTTACCATGCCATTGATGCGATGATCAAGGAAAAAACAGGGGCTTGTCTTGCAAGCCCAGCTGCGTTCCTTTTTGGTATCAATGAAGAGTTCAGTTATCGAACTGGAAAGTTGTAGGGATCTCCAATCAATTCCTTCCAGATAACACGCTGATTCTCGTTGAACGCGGAATTGATCTGATTAAACATCTCCTGTCTAATGGTGTTAAACCTTGTTCCTTCAGGGTCAGGAGTAGTTTGCAGACTGCGATAGTAGTTCGCAAGTTGTGTGTTGTATACCTGTTGATAACGTGTAAGCCTATCCCGTTGCTCTTGGTCTAGCCTCAATCGTTCAGTAATCGATGGGTCAGCGAAAACACCATAGCCCCTGTATTGGCGGCTCAATTGTTGTAAACGCGCTTGCTGCTCAGGACTTATGAAGCTGGCAGTCGAGTTGCCGAAATCTAGATAAAAGCGATTCTGAGCATCAATTATGCTCTGCCGTTGAGCGTCCGTAAGATTTGTTGAGTTATTGAACGGCGTAATCGCTTTGTTGTAAGTGCCGTAGTATTGAGCGTAGGTTTGATTCATCCTTGTGAATTGATCATTGGTCAAATTTAAGTTTGCCCGGATCGCCGGATTGGCAAACCAAGGGTTCTGAGATATTTGCCCAAATGGATTGACTTGAGCGGTCGCATTCACTGGTGGTTGAGCATTTCCCTGCCCACCTGGAGGCGGATTCCCTCTCTGTTTGGCAAATGCGTATTGTGCAGTCATGGAAAGCAGGCAAACCGTACACAACAGTTTCATCACGATTCCCCTAAAAGGCATTGTGGAGAAGCCTCTTGGATCAAACATTTGATGCACAACACATGCCATGTTCTGACTGTGTCGAAAAATGCCCTCAAATCAACTCGCCACCTCTCACTGTGACGGATGACGCTATTCGCTGCAATTGGCCACGAGTTGCGCCTTGTGGCCGAAACGCAAGGCGGCGAGGCGGCCCTAGCGGCCACAGAACGGATTTGCCCTCGGCACAAGTCTTGCATGGATTGAATCGCCCGCATATTGGGCAAAGCAGCAAGTCAGCCAACGTGGTGGTACTGGGGTCGGCTTGCTGTTTATTTGAGCATACACATTGTCACTTCATGGAACTGCATTGCTTAGTGTTTATCGGGAGCGTCAATCATGAGCGACAAACAACCTCACGGGCCAGTTGTGAATCAGAACAAGCCCAAGCTGAAAATCGATAATAAGCAGACAGATGTTGATGCCGAGGACGAAGGACTGGTTGTTCCCGAAGAAGAATGCGCCACGAAGCCGCTCGACGACGTGGGAGATGAACATGGGCGAATCAAGCTGCCCAAGTCATAGTCTTGAAAAAGAAACGTCCACCCGCGGCACGCCCTCTGCATACGCTTCACTGGCCCCGGTGCCCGGCTGTACCTTTGTCTCATGCAGACCTTCCGGGGGTGAACCGCCTTGTGCCCGATAATTTGCGAGAGTCCGCAGCCGGTGTTCGGCTGATAAATCGCTTAGCCGACGATTCTAACGAGGCGGATCGGCTCAATACATTCGCAGAGAGTTGGTGCGTTCAATCGTTTGCCCGATTCGTTCACAAGGCCCAGGAGCGGCCGTTCTCGTGGCGGGTGAGAGATTGGCTGGGGTTGTGAGTCTTACTGTGTGAACAACCCGATAGGTTGCACTTCGGGTAAGTTCGCCAACGAAGAAGGATTGATTGCAATGCGGTTGACCCCGGCGGTGGCTCGTCGTTTGAAGAAATCGGTCTGCAGTTCTTTTGTGTCAAATGTGATGGCCCTGTAATCGTGTGCGTACTTTGATGCAAAGGACGACGCTAGATCATGCGAACTGAAAACCAGTAGTATACGTCCGCCATCGTTGTCGGCTTCTTTGTAGTCGAACACATCCTCATACTGGGTTTTGAAAAGCACCCAAATCGGGTATGCAGGCTTGTCTTTTTCATTCATGATAATTCACCAACTGACTGAGAAATGTTCTGCGCAGTACGAAGCCTCAAACCCATCTAAGTAGGCTTTAACCCTTTAGCCTGCTGCTCCGTTTTACGCTGATCTCTGCCGCCTTTATACCTCGATAGATCGACGGCAACGGCGATTATGGCGAAGGTCACAGCAAGTGCTATCCAGTCGATTGCAATCATGGTGATTCTCCACTTGAGGACTGTTTCAACTCTGCAATTGAAATGCCAAGGGGAGTAAAAACAGGCCCAGAAGCCACGCCCCTGAGCCTGCTCTGAGTCGTTCCCTGACCCATGATGCAATCATTGCAGCGGGATAGTATACTTGACCGCATGATCGCTACCAGACGATTCCTGAACCCCAAGATCATTGCGATAGTGGCCACGCTGCTGCTAGTGGCGGCTTGCTACTTTGGGGCCAAGAAGGGAATGGCGTCGGGGGTTGAGCCTGGCATGAGCCGGTCAGAGATTGTCAAGATTCTAGGGGAGCCGTCGAAAGATATTCGGATGAACCCGCCAGCAGCGATCATGGACCGGTGGGACACCATTGCCATCGGTTCAGGCGTGTTCGAAGTGTCGGTCTATGTGACTTACGATGTGAACGATAGGGCAACGGTTGTCGGAATTATCGGCCAGGTGTTTGGGCGCGGCTTTCAACATATCCGACAATAAAGCAATCAGGCCTGGCAGTACCCACCATTACTGTGATGGTGACTGTCAGGCCTTGTTGAGCTACTAAACCTTCTTTTTCAGTCGTCGTCGTTTCTTGCGATGTAGGCGGATGTATCCTGCCATGCCAATGCACGCAGCAGTGCCCAAAACGATTGTGGATGGCTCGGGTACCGCAGCGAATGGATTAGCTGCAAGAGTTGCTATTTCAGAATCACTTAGCACAGCATCGTAGAGGCGAAATAATGCAATGTCGCCACTCGAATACTCACCTTGCCCACCGCCTGAGGTGTTATCGAGAAACAGGTTAATTAAGTTGCCTGGATTGTTACCATTGTTGATGTTCATCAAGTTGGTGTTTGAAGTGAATTGCAGCACCCCGTCCAGATATGCTTTGGCAGTTGTGCCAGCGGTTACTGTGAGAACCACGTGATGATAAGCGTTATTCGTAAAAAGTCCTGAGCTCCCTGCGACCGGGAAAATATCAAGGTTGTTGGAAGGATCGACGTAAAAGCCAGAATCAGAAGTACGATTCTGAACATCCAGGATGCGCCTCCAGGCATTCGCATTCTGGCTGAATTGAAAAACCAACTCCGCTGTGTAATTTGTGGGCGTAACCGTAGTGCCGGAATTATCAAAAGTTAGCCCGGCTTGTGAAGTAACAGGCAAAGCACTTCCGTTGAAGGCGTAAACGGTTCGGCTTTGGCCAAAGACAGACTGAGTGACGAAGGCATTAGCACTGAGTGGATCTGTTGCTGTCAATGCGGGAACACCAACTTGTTCCGCAACCAAGCTATTGTTGAAGAAATAGGTTGCCGCCGGTGTTGTCTGTGCCGACGCATAGCCAGAAAAAAGCAGCATCACAAGAAGTGATAGTTTACGACACCTCATATCGCGCACCTCCAGTCATGAGAATGAAGCTTGGAGAAGCCTACTACATCATTTATTGAGAAGTGGTGAAAACGCAAACGATAAACAGCCCAACATCATCGTTTTATCGGCACACCGAGTGCATGGTTATCCTGTACACAATAAGGAGCCCCAATCATGTTCAGCACAGTACGATACACGAAGCCGAATGCAACAGCCCAAATCATCGAAAAGGCACTTTGGGTGGTAATCATCGGCGGCACTTTGCTCGCCATTGGCATCATGCTCATGAGAGAGTACGGGCCGCAAATTCCTTGACACACTACAGCAGCACCTTAACATGTGGCGATGAGCACTACACCAGACATGAGAAAGAGAACACCTGAAGAGTTGGCTGAACTGCGGCGAATCACTGCGTTACAGGATGAAGACCGCATGGCGACACATTCGATTTGTGAGCGTATCTCGCCCGAACGGAAAGCTGCCATTCTCAAGGCAGCACTCAACAGACTGAAAGACCCAATCGAATTGCACTATTTCATATCGAATTGGAATAGTGATGGAGGGGTGGCACCGTTGCTGGAGATCGTTCAACATCCATCCTGTGATGCTGGAACAGCACTGTGGCTCTATTGGGATAACGACCCGTACTACTACACCAGATTCCGAAGCGTCGATGATTCAGACGATGACGAAGAAAGAACAATGCTCACGCTTTCTCGCACCATCGAGGATCGTTTCAAGCGGAGCGATTTCGCAACCTCAATGATCCCATTTGATCCACAACATTGGCTGGGTAAAAAATCGAGCGGGGCTGTTCATCAAATACCGCAAATCATGACAAAGGCAGTTGCTGGGAATTGATAAAGCGGTTCGTGCCTACTTCGCCGCTTGTGTAGTTGTCGGCTTGGGCTCCATCACCCGTGCCATCACGAAGTAGCTCGCAGCCGCTGCAATCAAAGCTAGGCCCAGGCCCAGCAGGAGCAGCCTTTTCTTTCGATCATCGGGCCTCGGCATTTCTGATTGTGGTGGATAGTCGATAACCATCTTCCCGCACCGAGGACAGGCGAACGGCATCCCCTCGTTATCGCCCTCAACCCAGCCACATACGGGGCATGGATTAGTAGGGTCAGGAGGCTGGAGTTTGTCGATGGTCATCGTTGCTTATTCCTTGGTTGATTGAACTCTAGCCTCACTTTGCTGTCAGTTCAATCCAAACGCGTCTATGTTGGTCCTATGAAGTTGTTAAGGCAACGCCCTGAAGATGCTTGAGCTTAATTGGATCATGCCTCTTGCTCGGCTTGGGCAAGAACAAAATCTCCTCGTAAATATCGGGTGCCAGGAGCAACAGGTTCATGATCTGCGTGATCCGTGCTCGTGACACCTGCCCCAATCGTGCTAGCTCTGCATAATCCTTGACCATGCCGGTAACGAGCAGACGCTCCAGGTGATGCGCCAACGCCATCAGCCGGGAGATACATGGTATCCGACCTTCCGGCAGAGCAGGGGGCTGCTTGCGAGTAGTCACCCCCCCGCTGCCCTTCTTCCGTGTCTCAAACGACACATTCCACGTCCTGGCAATCATGCCGCATTCTCCACAAGAGTTTCAGTGAGCAGCGATTCCAGGCCACTGGGATGGAAGTGGATGGTCACCTGTCCGTGCTGGTGAGCGTAGTCGAGGCGTTCAATCAAGAGGTTCAGGAGCTTCTGTTTCTCGACGATGGACAGCGCTTGCCACAACTCATCGAAATGTTGTAGTAAGGTGGCGACCTTCTCGCGGGGTAGCGACCAGACTTTCAAGCGGACGAGTTCTACCACACGCTGTTGGAAGCCAAGGTACTCATCGAACGCTGGCGTGTGCATTACAAGACCGTGCGACCGCACAGTGCGTTGGGACACCGGCCACCAGCACCCTCATCCACGGTGGTCTTTGCCTAACATTCTCCCTGGTATCGTTCAGGGGGGCTGGTCAGTCAATTGCGAGCATGCTCACTTTACTCCATGGTACTGAACATCAACAAGTGTCAGGCAAATTGATTCGAGTGTTGAATGGCATGAATGATGCGCAATTTCACATGCGCTTTGGGCATGCTTTCTGTCGATTCCTTAGAGACTAGACTCCAACCACTCTAGGTCCTGTCCAGCCGAAGGGTAGTGCATTGAAAAGCATCAGAATCACAAAGATCAACAGGAGGGTACCTAGCAATCCACTCGGGCCATAGCCCCATTGTCTGCTATGCGGCCAAGTAGGCGCAGACCCAAGCACAAGACGATCAGCACGATTAGAAGGATGAGTCCCATGGCAAATCTCCTGTGAAGGTTTTGTTTACCTCTGACACCGAATGCATTAACCATGCCAATTCCATTGTGACATTGGCATAGCGGTTGCATTGCTAGCTCCCGGTTCATTTACTTTTTGGGGTTCGATCATGAAGAAGGCATTGAAGAAGAACGATTCAACCGGATTGGCCGTTGCCGGCGGTGTGGCAGCAGGTGCAGCAGCAGGCTCATTCCTAGGTCCATTGGGTGCGGCAGCCGGCGCAGCTTATCGGTGGAATGGCAGGAGCTACGCTGACCCGATAATGACCAAGGCTACTAAGGCCAAGACTATGCCCAGCGTCATGAGCATGAAGGCCAAGCCTTCCAAGAAGAAGGCAACAAGTAAGAAGACAATGAGCAACAAAGTGAACAAGACTAAGAAAAAGACTGCCTCTGTGAAGCGGAAGAAGTAATTGCCGCTTCAGCAAGAAAGCAGTTGTAATCAACGGAGCAAGTCATGAACTTTCTGAACATCTCTGAAGGCGTGTATGTCAACACAGCCAACATTCTTAAGCTGGTGACCACCACAGAGTCAGTTACCATTCACTTGGTCGGGCAGGCTACACCGGTAACGCTGGTTGCCAACGATCCAGAAGGCGTGAAGAAGTGGCTGGAATGGCTGCTGACCAACACAGTAAACCTGGCAAACGGGCTAAAGACGAAGTAATATTGAGTGTAATTGTGACTGCTACATAGTGAAGTGAGCAAACTGAAATCCATCTAGCCATCACGATCGGCGTCAGAATCGTGGTTTGTATCTCATCAATTTGGGTTTAGACTACTTGCGAACTTTGTAATGAGGTTGTGAGATGGCTGACTCCAAAACCAAGAAAGCCCCAATGCTCTCAGCCACGGGCATCGTCGGCCTGGATGACATCCTCGGCGGGGGTCTGACGCCGAATCGTGTCTATTTGATTGAAGGCGACCCGGGCTCAGGCAAAACCACCTTATCTCTCCAATATCTGATGGAAGGGATCCGCCGAAAAGAGCCAGCCGTCTATGTCACTCTCTCTGAGACCAAACAGGAACTTCTTGCCGTGGCGGCTTCTCATGGATGGTCGCTTGAGGGGCTGGATATTATTGAACTAGTTGCCCAGGAAAAGGAACTGGAGCTGGACAACCAGTACACCATGTTTCAACCTGCTGAGATTCAGCTAGGCGAAACCACAAAGGCTATTCTCTCTGAAGTGGATCGGGTTAAGCCCAAAAGGGTGGTGATTGACTCTCTCTCGGAACTGCGATTACTAGCTCAGAACTCGTTACGATACAGACGGCAAATCCTGGCACTGAAGCAGTACTTTGCCGGGCGAGACTGCACCGTGTTACTGTTGGACGACAAGACCTCCGATGTTCACGACCTCCAACTTCAAAGCATCGCTCATGGAGTGCTCAGTCTGGAGCATCTCTCTCCCGAGTATGGCGCGGAGCGACGAAGATTGCGGGTCACGAAGCTCCGTGGCCAGCGATTCCGAGGCGGGTTGCATGACTTCAACATCATAACGGGAGGACTGGAAGTATTTCCGCGACTCATTGCAGCTGAGCATGTCGAGGCACGACTTTCCAAAACACTTACCGGAAAAGTGAAGGGCCTGGATGATCTGCTTGGCGGGGGCATGGAACATGGGACGAGCACCTTGCTTGTTGGTCCTGCTGGAAGCGGCAAATCTTCGGTGGCCATCAACTATGCAGCTTCTGCAGCTGATCATGGTCAACGAGCCGCTCTCTTTATTTTCGATGAGCGCATTGAGATACTTCTCAAACGAGTCCATGGCCTGGGGATGAATCTAGAGCCCCACATCGATAGTGGAATGATAACGATTCAACCAATTGACCCTGCCGAACTTTCACCCGGAGAGTTTGCCCATATCGTCCGCAAGGCAGTTGATGGGACGGATGGCCATCCACCTGCTAAAGTAGTGGTTATTGATAGTCTCAACGGATATTTGCACGCCATGCCGGAGGAACGGTTTCTGACTGTTCAAATGCACGAATTGCTTACCTATCTGGGGCATAAAGGAGTGGTAACCTTTCTGGTCCTCGCTCAGCACGGCATGCTGGGCAACATGCAATCGCCAGTCGATACGACTTACCTTGCTGACACGGTGATCCTGTTCCGCTACTTTGAGTCTGATGGCCAGGTTCGCCAGGCGATTTCTGTAGTCAAGAAACGAAGCGGCAAACATGAGCGAACTATTCGTGAATTGAAACTGGATGGCCAGATCACTGTGGGTGAGCCCCTTTCTGATTTCCAGGGTGTGTTGACAGGTACACCAGTATACATAGGAGATGCGGGTACGCTGTTGAGGTCGAAGAATGCCTGACCGTTTACCGAATGAGAACAGAGTACTTCTGTTAGCCCCCACAGCGAAGGACGCTTCTGCCAGCGCGGATTTGTTACAGAAGAGCGGCCTTCGTTGTCACGTTTGCCGAAACCTCGTTGAGATTTGCGGAGAGTTCCAAAAAGGCGCAGGGCTCATTATTCTGCCTGAGGAAGCGATTCTGTTCGGGCGTGGCAAAGAGTTGACAACCTGTCTGAATACTCAGCCTTCCTGGTCGAATATTCCAGTGGTGGTGCTGACGGCTGCCGGGTCTGATTCCGCCATCAAAGTCAGGGCGATTCTTGAACTAGGGGACGTGACTCTGTTGAAACGTCCTTTAGAGGTGGTAACCCTGGTTAACGCTGTCAAGGCGGCCCTTCGTGATAGAGAACGACAGTACTTGATGCGAGACTATCTCATTGAGCGTAAATCCATGGAAGACGCTCTTCTGGAAGCTGATCGAAAGAAAGATGACTTCATCGCTCTACTTGCTCATGAATTACGAAATCCACTCGCCCCCATCCGGAACGGCCTGCAAGTGATGAGGTTGGCGGGGGGCGATGTGAACGCAGTCGCCAATGCACGAGCCATGATGGATCGCCAGCTTTCGCACATGGTTCGTCTGGTGGATGATTTGCTGGACGTCTCTCGGATCAGACGCAATAAGATGGAACTGCGAAAGGAACAGGTGTTACTCTCTGATGCTCTCAATGTAGCAGTTGAGACATCTAAACCGATCATTGAGGCAGCAGGTCACGATCTGCAAGTGGTGCTTCCTCCTGGTCCCGTATTCCTCAACGCCGATTTAACTCGGTTAGCCCAGGTATTCAGCAACCTGCTGACGAATAGCGCCAAGTATACCAAACCAGGAGGCCGTATCCGTTTATTCGCAGAACGTCGTACCGGCGAAGTGACAGTATCGGTTCAGGACAATGGCATCGGGATTCCTTCTGAAGCGATTAGCCACATCTTTGATATGTTCAGCCAGGTAGATCGCACCATCGAACGAAGCACGGGAGGTCTTGGTATCGGGCTGGCACTTGTTAAAGGACTGGTTGAAATGCATGGCGGCACCGTGACGGCCGAAAGTGACAGCAAAGGAAGTATCTTTACGGTCAGGTTGCCGCTCAAAGAATTGAATCCAAAGTCAAACTCACATACTTCTTCGGATAAGGGGCACGGCAGTCGTCGTGTTTTAGTAGTCGATGACAATCGAGATGGGGCAGACAGCCTTGCCATGATGCTCAATCTTCTGGGAGATGAGATTCGCACCGCACATGATGGCATCGAGGCGATTGAGGTCGCTGAGCGCTTTCGGCCGGAAGTCATTCTGATGGATGTCGGCATGCCACGCCTGAATGGGTTGGAAGCAACACGCCGCATCCGCGAAAAAGAATGGGGCAAGGCGATCACCATCATCGCTCTTACTGGCTGGGGGCAGGACAGTGATCGAGAAAAGTCAAAAGAAGCAGGATGCAATGGACATCTTGTGAAGCCAGTACATCTGCCTGATTTGCAGAAAGCATTTGGTGCTTGGCATGAACCTTGATGCACGGTGAGCTGATCCAGTTTACGCTAACCAGGTCGATGAGGTTGCGTTGTACCATTCCTGTTCCGCATAGGTAGTGTTCCACATCGGTAACCTGCTTGAAGTCACTGTGGTATTCTTCGATCTTCCAATTTGGTACAGCCAAACCCAGCAGATACATGTTGCGAATCCAGTAAGACGACGCTCAGGAATACATGGGGAACAGTAGTCAGAGGATTGTTTGTGGCGATAGGAACATGAACACAACGGGGCAACGCGAGGTTACCCCGCTGTGCTGCTATCTGAAGTTAAGGCTTCTTGGTCTTGGAAGCATCCACCTTGGTAACAACCATGGTGTCGCCTTTTTCTCTCGCGTGACCTTCACCCAACAGTCCTTGGTCAGATCATCGAGCTTGCACGTCGCGCCATCGCAGGTGATGGTCGCATCGCTGGGCACCATGTGGCTGTGCTCGTTCTTGCCGTTCATATCTGTCATGGTGAGCTTACCGTTCGAGACACTGACGACTTTTCCTTTATGCACCTCTTCGGCACGGGCAGCTGAGGTTGCCCACACCAGGGCCAGCAAGGCGGCAAATAGGCCTATTGTTCGTTTCATTTTCTGTCTCCTACTCCGAGTTCACTTCCACGACCAATTCCGCTTCTCTACTCGATGAAGCAAGTCGTGAAAGACTCTTCAGGCAACCAGCATGCCGAGGCTGGTGGATCTGTGTCCCACGGCTGGTGCTGGTTACCAAGCCGCATTCTCTGTCAGAGCTAGCTCTGACTAGGCATGTATTTTCCACCTAAAGCGAAGATTGCTGCTCATTTCGTTCAGAATGGAGAGTGAGATTGCCTAATGTCAAAGTCTTGTCATGCCCGGCACTGAGTTTGCTTCACTACCCAAGGTGCTAAACCATTACTTCTCCTGTAGGAACGCATCATGCTAAATAAGCCTGTCCAAGCCGTCGCCACATCGCCTGAAGAGCTGGTGGAACACAATGGCATAAAGACCCGTGAGGAACTGATCGAGGTTCTCAATCAGGATCTATCGCGGGAATACCAGGCCATCATTGCCTACATCGTCTATTCTCAGGCGATTAAAGGGGCGAAGTATATGGCCATTGCCAGCGAACTCGAAAAGCATGCCCACGAAGAATTGGCCCACGCTCTGATCATTGCCAAGCAGGTGGATTATTTGGGGGGCATGCCGACCGTAACTCCGCAGCATGTCAAGACTTCCAAGGAAGCAGAGCAAATGTTGCTCTACGACATGGAGAACGAGAACGTGACGGTCAGAAACTATCGTGAGCGTGTTCGGCAATGCGAAGCTCTCGGCGAGTTTGCGATGGCGGAACAGATACGAGATATCCTGGTCAGCGAACAGGAGCACCAGATCGATCTAGCCATGGCCCTGGGTAAGGATGTCAACGAATTGGCACATCTGGGGCAATAGACATTCCAAAGTCACTTTCTAAAGGAGTTGATCATGAAGAAGCCACAAAACCAAAAACGGAGTCAACGCCATCACCAGCAGACAAAGCAGACTCAATCGGTACCGAGACAGACAGACGCGGATCAAAAGCATGTCGAGGAACTGCCGACTGTCGAATGGGGCGATCGAATCCATTCGGGCAAGTCTATCGCGCGAGGGGGTAAAGAAGACGGCTTTGTGCCTGGGGCTATGCCTGCCAAGTGAGCGTATGTGCTGATCGTGGCACATCTTTTGTCCTGCCAGGGAGGAATACGATGTCTGATAAATCCCCGACTAAAATGATTACCGCTGTCTTCTCTGATCGGGATCATGCTATTCGAGCTTACGACTGGCTGCGCTCACATGGTTACACCATCGACGAGATCAGCGTGCTGATGTCTGATAAAACAGCGCCTCTGTTTCATGCCATTGAAAACGAGGACAAAGTAGAACAACGACCGTTGCCTGCTCCGGGGGCGCAAACCACCGGAGCTGTCGGGGCTACAGTCGGTGCCGGCCTGACGGGTGCCCTCGCTGCCGGTGTGGGACTCGCCTTTATGGGGGTATCCATCATTGCCGGTGGCCCACTAGGCATGGCCCTGGCAGCCAGCATTCCTGGTGCGATGGTAGGCGGCCTGCTGGGCGGCTTGATCGGCTACGGGTTTCCCGAAAAGAGGCGCTAAGGAATATGAGGAGTTGCTGCGCCACGGAGGGGTAGCCATCGGAGTTGTTCCCAAGACCACTGACGAGTGTCAACTGCTCCATCGGAAGTTTGAAGAACTGCATGGCAAGAATGTAATCAAGGTTTGAGAATCTAGAACCAGGGCAGAGTATCGCTTAATCGCAGGGCCAAGCCAAAGTACAGGCATGACCCTGTCACTTTGAACAGAGAACTTATGCGGCATTCTCATTGATGCTGTTTCCCAAGATAATTTGATGCTCCAGGCCATCGTCCACTAAGGTAATCCAATCGTCATCCACTGGTCTGCCATCGAGTTGAAGTACATTGGTGCTCTTGGCGGATCGATCCACATGAATGTGGTAGACCGTATTGTCCCGGTAGCGATAGGTGATGCGGAAGGAATGCCAGTGTGAGGGGATGGCGGGAACCATCTGTAGCCGATTGCCCCTGAGGCGAAAACCGAGAATCTCTTCGAGACCTACCCGGTAGTACCACGAGGCTGATCCGGTGTACCAGGTCCACCCAACATGACCCACATGCTGGGGATGGTCATACACATCAGCAGCGATGACATAAGGCTCGCCACGATAATTCTGCACCGCTTCGGAGTCCTGAGTCAAACTGATGGGACTGATCATTTCGTAAACCTGCCAGGCTTCCTGAGTGCGGCCCATGCGGATGAGAGCCTGAACAACCCAGCAGGCAGCGTGGGTATATTGTCCGCCGTTCTCTCGAATGCCAGGCAAGTAGCCTTTGATATAGCCCGGTTCCAGCGGGCCAGTGTCAAACGGTGGGGTGAAGAGTTGCACCAGTTGTTTGTCAGGATGCACTAGACGTTGCATCACTTCATTCATGGCCAGATTCGTTCGCTCGGGATCAGCCATGGCGGACAATACAGCCCATGATTGGGCTATGGAATCTATCTGGCATGCTTCATTAGTGTGCGATCCCAAGGGCGTACCGTCGTCAAAGTAGGCTCGGCGATACCAACTGCCATCGTAGCCATGCGTTTCGACTGCATCGCGCAGTTGAGCGGCTCTTGTCAGGCATTGTTGAGCATAGGCAGGATCACCGTGAGCCGAGGCAAGCTCCGCAAACCGACTCAAGCCACAGATTTGAAACCAGGCGACCCAGATGCTTTCCCCTTTGCCTTCGATGCCCACGCGGTTCATGCCATCGTTCCAGTCGCCACAACCCATCAGAGGCAAACCATGAATACCGAGTTTCCAGCCATGCTTGAAGGTCGCACACACAGTGTTCGTAAAGCGACGCTGAAGTTTCCGAGATCGTGGCCGGGCCATAGCGTTCATGCACCCCGTCGGGAAGCGGCTCGGCGATGAGGAAGGGAACAATTTCGTCGAGAACACCAAGGTCCCCTGTAATCTCGACATAGTGGGCTGTCACAAAAGGCAACCACAGGAAGTCGTCACTGAATTGCGTACGAACGCCGAATCCCCGAGGTTCATGCCACCAGTGCTGAACATCGCCCTCGAGAAACTGCCGGCTAGCAGCCTTCAGCAAATGTGCCCTCACCAATTCAGGCTTGCTGTAGACCAAAGCCATCGCATCCTGGAGTTGATCACGGAAGCCAAACGCTCCGCCCGACTGATAGAACGCCGATCGCCCCCACATCCGGCAACTCAAGACCTGATAGAGCAGCCAGTGATTCATCATGAGGTCGAACCAGGGATCTGGCGTGAGCACTTGCAAACGGTCTTCCAGACGATCCCAGACGGTGACCATCTGTTGCATGGCAGCTTCCGCGGCAGGTTCGGGCAGATAGCGGTCAATCAGCTCATGTGCCATCTGGACGTTAGCCCCCTGCCCCAAAAGGAAGACGATAGTCTTCAATTCGTTCGGTTGTATGGTGATCTCGCCTCGCAGAGCTGTGCAGGGATCCCACCCAGCGCCCTACTTGACCGGAGAGTTTGTCTTGCCTAAGCCCGCCTGGATCAGCGAGTGAATGGTTACGGCCCAGGAACTCGGCACGATTGCCAGTGCTGGTCAAGTTCTCCAGATTCGTAGCCGCGAATGCTATGCCCTCTGGATAGTCAGGGTTATAGGCGTTTCGAGCAAACATCGCTTTGTTCGATGGTCCATCTAAGAAAGTCACCACATGAGGCAGAGTCACCCCTCGATGCGTGCCCAGCACCCATTCGACGTAGTAGGTAATCGCCAGACGCACCGGCTTGCTCCCGCGGTTTCGCAATTTCAGTGTGGAGATCTTCACCGGATCGTGTTCCGGCATGGCTAGCGTCAGATCGTGACTGATATCGTTGACGATGCGCTGAAACGAGGTATATCCCTGCCCATGACTGACCGTTACTTCTCCGTCATCTCGAATCGGCAAGGGAGTGGGGTTCCACTGGGCCCCGGTCGCCAGGTCTTGCAGGTAGATCGCTTCACCGGGCGGATCGGCGATGGGATCGTTGCTCCAGGGCGTCAGCCGGTTGAGTTGACTATTGCCAACCCAGGAAAAGCCGCCGCCGGAATCGGTGATGAGGAACCCCCCGGCTGGATTAGCCACGACGTTTGACCAGGGAAGTGGCGGAATCTTCTCGCCAACATTGGGCTTGATAACGTACTCCAGCTCATCTGCGGAAAAGCCCCCGTAGGTATTCGGCAATGCACTGATAGTGTTCTGAACAAGAGGCGTGAATCGAGAGGCCACGCTTCGATGAGGCCTGGTCGTCATAGGTGGATTTGGTGAAAAGAGAGGATTGGCACCCTGGAGATGTATGGGGCCGGCACGATCATCAACAACAATCTGGGCACAACTCAGAAGCAGCGTGCGATCCGCTTCCGGCATCTGGCCGCCTTTGCGTACAAAAATACCTGCTGGCTTATCCAGCCAGTCGCCCATGCCGATGGAACGCACCTGATTGACAGCCTCGGTGAAGGATTCGTCGTAGTAACCCCCCGCGTTTTCGCAAAGCACCAGTAGCTCGGCACGCAGCCCCTTCTTTCGCCAGTATTCATGGGCCTGGAGCATCTGCTTCAAATGACCCATTCCCGAAAGGCCATGGAGACGAATGACGGCGAGCGGCAGATCGCCCGAGATACCATAACTCCAGAGGCCGGATTGCCCCAACGTATTGGCAGCGATGATTTCTGCGGGTGAACGTAGCGGGCCTACCGGGAAGAGCAAATGACCAGCCAGCTTTTGAAAGAGATGCACATCATCCGCTTCCAGGTGTGCATGTTGAAGATCGATGCGTGTATGTGCCCAGGCCAGTTCAAAACCACGATGCACCGCAGGGAGTGCATGGAACCGATCAGCCAGAGCCAGGGCCGCTTCACGACTTTCGGCGTAGCCGGTGGTATAGGCGAGAACAGCCCGTTCCCCGGGACGTATTTTCAGGCTGCGCCGGATGGAAAAGATGGGGTCGAGCACAGCGCCAGTTGAGCCAGAGAGATGCCTGCTCGAAGGCTCCATTGCGAGGGGATCGGAAACATCGCGCCGCCGGCCTAGAAACTTACCTCGATCGGTCTCATACGAAATGGAACCGGGGCGATCTTCCACGGCCAGCACATGCACTGCCCAGACAGGTTTCTGCTCGGGAGAGCGAGGCCGACGGCGACATAACAACGCTGTATACTGCGGCAACCATTCCGTTTCCAGGAACAGCTTCCCGAACGCCGGGTGAGCCTGGTCCTCGGCAGTGGTTCCCAGAACCACCTCTGCATAACTCGTCACATCCAGATGCTTTGACCTTCTTCCCAGATTCATCAAAGTGATGCGCCGGATCTCAACATCGGTATCGGGCACTACCGTGACTTCCATCAAAGTATCGACATCCTCGTCTCTTCGATGAAAGTCGGCCTTATCAACGGCATAAATCACTTCAAACTCATCGGCATGCTTGATGACCGGTTGATGCGTCGTGGACCACAGCGTGCCCTCCCGACGGTTCCTCAGATAAATAAACGTGCCGAGACGATCCGAAGTGGGATTTGCTCTCCATCGTGTGATATCGAGATGTTCCAGACGGCTGAATCCGGTGCCGGCATTGGTGACCATGACGGAATACCGCCCGTTCGAGATCAAATGCGTGCGGGGTGACGGCGTATCTGCTGTCACAATCCGGCGTCGAGATTGCACAGGATTTTCAGAAACCTGCTGCTCGACGTCATTGGCCTCGGTGGGAAGAACCGGGGCGTCGTGGGGAACCCGTTCTTCCAGAAGCAGCTCGGCAGAACGAACAGCTGGCTCGGCATGCAACCACGAACGGATCATTCCCTGCCGCAAGCAGTTGGCGATGGACAACAGGCCCATCCCCTGATGATGTGCCATATAGGTGCGAATGACCTCCTTGCTGCTGCCGGGAGATATCCGATTCGAGGTGTAATCGATTGCTTCGTAGTAACCATATTCCCCCTCGCCGCCCTCTCTGGTAATGCGTCTGAGGTTGGCGATGGCTTCACGGGGGGCGACATCAACGGCCAGGAGCGTTGCGTAAGGCGCAATCACCCGATCCCGGCTCAGACCCCGTTTCAAGCCAAGCTTGGGCACACCAAACGATTGATACTGATACTGCTGCGAATCATCGAAAGCATAGTAAGCCGATTCGGAAATACCCCAGGGCAGGTTGATCTCTTGACCATAGGCCCTTTGTCGCTCGACAGCAGCCTGCTGCGCCTGTTCGAGAAGAATTCCAGGAGTGACTGGAAGCAGGAGGCGGGGCATCAGGTATTCAAACATCGTCCCGCCCCAGGAAACCAGCCCGGTGAAACGCCCCACCTGTGTGAACATTCTTCCAAGATGGAACCAGTGCTTGCGCGGCACTTGGCCATAAGCAATAGTCAAAAAGCTGGCGATGCAGGCTTCGGAGGCTAGAAGGTCGTAGTGGTTCGAGTCCAGGCGATTGAGATCGACGTTGAGGCCGATCGAAAACAACTCCCGTTCGGTGTTATACAGAAAGCGGAAGTCCATCGCTTCAGCCAGATGGTGGGCCCGGTCCGCCAGGCGGCGCAAGTCGGTTTGGTGATCAGTGAGTTCTTCGGAGTTCGACAACTCCAGCAGGCCGTTCTTCAAAGCCAGCAGACAGGCGAGCAGGTTGCCGCTGTCGACCGTGGAAACATACTCCGGGCGAAGTGTCGTGAGCGTTCTCGTATCGTACCAATTGAAGAAGTGGCCTTGATGGCGAGGAAGACCTTCCAGGGTATCGAAAGCGTTGTTCAGGCGTTTCAGCATCGCTTTAAGGGCAAGAAAATGGAAGTGATGTGCCGTCAGCGTGCAGAGTAAATAGACGCCGATGTTTGTCGGCGAGGTGCGGTGCGCCACGCTGCCACAGGGAAACTCCTGGTAGTTATCGGGAGGCAGCCAGTGATCGGTCTCGCCGACAAACGTCTCGAAGAAATGCCAGGTCTTGCCGATGATTGCTTCGAGGAACTTCTGGTCTGCCGCATCGAGAGGTTTTTGCTTTGGTCGTATGGGCCGGCTCACCAGGTACGCCATGACCGGGGACAGCAGCCATACGAGTAAGAGGGGGCTGGCCCAAAGCAGCATGTTGAAGTGGGTCAAAAACAGTAAGAGACTAACTCCCAAAACCACGAGCATGGTCGGCAAGAGCACGCGCAAGGAATGAATAAGGGTATTTTGATGTTGCCCCTCTACGCTGGAAGAAGTTTCCCACTCGAGTAGCTTCCGTTTGGAAAGGAACATCCGATAGAGTGTTCTCGTGATCGCATCGATTGAGACGCTGGCCAGGTGTGGCAACATCGTCAATTGAACAACCGTTTGACCAAGCGTGTTGGACAGATCGGTGCGGAGTTGACGAAGTCCTCCCTGCAATGTTCCTTTGAATAGAGAATGCGATACTATGGCGATCAGTTGATGTACCAACGGAAACAGGTACGGAAGCACGGCAACTACCAGCGCCATCCGATAGTTATGGAGACCCAGGAACAGAGAGGCAACAATCAACAAGAATGATGCCGGCGCCACCAGGCTTCGGCGAAGATTGTCGATGATCTTCCATCGCTCCAGGCCGGGAAGGATGTTTGAGAGCGCTCCTTTTGGAGTGGGCACTCGGGGCATCAACCACTGCAGCAATTGCCAATCGCCTCGTATCCAACGATGTTCCCGCCTGGCATAGGTGAGATAACTGGCGGGGAAGTCATCGAAGACTTCGACATCGGTAGCCAGGGCACAGCGGGCATAGTTCGATTCGATCAGATCGTGACTGAGGATGCGGTTCTCGGGAAATGCCTGCCCTGCTGTGGCAGAGAAGGCGTCCACATCGTAGAGGCCCTTGCCGGTGAAACTCCCCTTCCCGAACAAATCCATGTAGGTGTCTGAAGCCGCTGCGGAATAGGGATCGATACCCGTGGAGCCTGCAAACCAACGCGCAAAGAGTGAACAAAAGCCCGTGCGGAACAGGAAGCTGACCCGTGGCTGTAAAACTCCATATCCCCGAACCACTCGTCGACCATCGTCTGCAAGCTCAGCATGATTGAGTGGATGCGCCAACCGGGCAATCATCTGCCTGGCTGCGTCTCGAGGCAGTACGGTGTCGGCATCCAGCGTCAGCACATACCGTATTTTGGGCAACTGGTTCATCGACGAGGACTGAACCGAGTAGCTGGTGCTGGTATCGCCGCGGAGCAGTCGATTAAACTCGTCGAGTTTTCCTCGCTTGCGTTCCCATCCCATCCAGCAGTTTTCTGAAGGGTTCCAGAGTCTCTTTCGATGAAAGACAAAGAACCGAGAGTTCTCTTCAGAGTGATACCTGGCGTTCAGTTGTGCCACGCCATTGAGAAGATGCTTGATCAGTTGATCATCATGGTCGGTAGCCTGGCTGGAGGCATCACAAAAGTCAGTAAGCAAGGCAAACCACAACTGCGGATCGGGATTCGCCAGGTAGTGTTGCTCCAACCTTTCCAATAAGTTGGTCGCATGTTCGGGCTTGTTGACTAATGCCGGTATCACGACCATCGTCGAACACTCTTCAGGGATTCCTGACTTCCATTCGTAGCGAGCCAACTGTCTTGGAGGGAGCAATCTGGCAATCAGCTGATTCGTCAGCAATACCGCCACTTCACTTAGGGGGATCGCTGCGGGAAGTAAGATCAGCCAACTGAGAGGTTGCCAGGGAATAGCCCAGCCAAGTAACGGGAGACCCAGCGTCAGGAAGAGGAAGAGCAGCCCGAAATAGACGGTGTTCGGATTCTTCAGTGTCCATCGTCGGAAATCACCAGTCACAGGGCGATGCGTTGTTGAAAGCGACTCAAGGAGTGCATCGTATCCATCGTCTAACAACCAATAGCTCACCTGTCCCTGCACAGAGTGTGTTGCCTTTGCCTGAGCTAAAGTCATAGCTGATTGAGCAACTTCCACTTCCGTTCGACGACTTGTCCTGGAAAGCCTTTCGATGACTCGCCTGCATTGATTGCGAGTCGAAAAGTCCTGGAGAGAGTAAACAGCATCCTTTTGCAGAATACGGTCAACCAGACTGACCGACTCGACGAACTTGGACCACTCCACAACCCCCAGCAATCGGAGGGAAGTGATGGCATTTCCGATCGAGACTTGATCAGCTGCCTGAAGGCAGAACTCGGCATGTTGAATATGAGCGATATCCGCCAGGTGCTCGTTACTCCAGGACTGGAGCCTCATGGATGCCTGACCTGCGGGAAGGTCGTTTTCCCGAAGCTCTTCCCATATCGTCGAAGCATATGTGCCTGAAGGATGGCTGGGCAAGGAAGGAATCTTGTGGGAGAGCACGAGTTGGACGGCTTCCTTGGCGGCGTGGCTGTCGTTGACCTGCCCCATCACCCGGTCGGCGAGGCGACGCAGATTCTCAAGCAGGCCCAGCCGCAGCATGGTCGGCAAAGCCCACAACTCGCCAATTGTCAGCGGTGCCATCTCCTGGTATTTCTCGACAGACTCTCGAATAATCTCTTCACTCAGGCTTGAATCAGCATGAGCCAGAAGTGCGATGGCCAACTCGTAAACACGCGGATAGCCATGCCACGATCCAGACTTCAGGGTCGGCAATTCGTGGTAGTAGCCCTGCGGAAGGTCCGTTTCTATTTCCTTCACGATGGCTTCGATGACGTACTGATTATCGAGAAGCCATTCGGAACCCGAGGGCATTGCCTCTTCCTGGGCGCTGAGTTTGGCCAGCCCTCTGCACACCTGAGCGATGTGTCGTTTATTGCTTGCGAATCGTTTCAACAGTTGTCGTGAGCCGGGCGATTTGGCTGCTCGCGCCAATCTCGCGTATTCGGTGATATGTTGCAGGTATCGGTCTTTGCCAATGGTTTCCGCGCGATACGGTGCGCTCGCGTGACACAGGGAGGATTCCAGTGTCTTTTCAAAAATGGAAGGGACGGTAACGGGCATGCATTAGTCTCAACAGGGAAGAAATATCCGCGATGATAACTCGATCACGTCAATAACCCTGACGAGCGTTTGCTAACGACGAACGAGCCGTTGCACATGGAGCGAACTGACCGGAATATGGCTGGAGGGCAGAATCGATTCCAATTTGCGTTGTACTTCTTCTGACGGACGAGACTGATAGCGTTCATCGGGAACGAGTTCATCTCGCATCCGGATCTCATTCAGTCGGAAAGCGGATTGGGTCAGTCGAACAGAAGCAGAAATGCGATTCTTCATAGATGCCTCGAATGTTAGATGAGGTATATTCACTTCCGAGAAGTAGCGAAACTCATACGAAGTTGAACCAGCCAAGTCGGCCACGAATCCCCGACCTGTCTTGCCTTTCACTGTTCGCTCCGCAGGTCAGCCTGGCTGCTGAGGAGTGATTGAACGACGCAGAGCACGCCAATGTGGTACCAGAGCAGATGGCATTACCACTTAGTCGACGAACCTGCCGGTACGGGTGTCTCGTCTTTGTCGCAAGCCCGACAGACCTTCTCAAACTCAGCGACTTCGCTTTCAGCTCGTTCCCTGGCATACCCGTATTTTTCCTGAATCTTTCCCACCAATTGATCTCTAGCGCCATTGACGATGGCGAGGTCGTTGTCTGTCAGCTTGCCCCACTTCTCTTTGACCTTACCCGTGAGTTGTTTCCATTGGCCTTTGAGGGTATCCATGTTCATGGATGTCTCCTGTGTTGACGAAGAGAGGATGATTTCATCAAAACGACAAACCTTTGTTGGTAGACGTCATCATCTAAGCAAGCTGTGTGCCACTGACAGTAACAATGCGGATATGACGAGTAACTTAATCGATTGCACTAATAGTTAACCAAATGCTCGACAAATACCTGGGCTATCATTATTTCGCTTTTAGTCGAATTCGTCTCCAGTTTGAATTCTGCCAGTCTAAGATAGAGTGCGTGCGCAGTCCCTTGCCTACTCTTGAGAGAACATTCAGCATTGAGTTTATTGCTATCGACTAACTTGCAGTCGGAATTGGTCGTTACTCCAGCCGACGATTTTGACTTTGCGGCGTTGATTGACTTTGGGATCGATGCGTTTGCCGAGGGTAATGGCCAGTCCTGCTGTTCCCACGACATTCTGCACTTTTCTGCCCGAGTTCTCGCCAGAGAAGACGTCAACCGTAGTTAACGCAGAACGCCAGCCGGGGAGGTTGCCGTTTTTGCGTTGGGTTTGGTGAATTGATACGGTTGTGACTGGGGGGCTGACGTTGGCAGGAGAGAGCAGGGTAGTCTTCTTTAATCTTGTCGATCTGGTCGCAAGCTGATCGAAAAACTCTCTTGGGAGGGGGAGAGAGGTGCCAAAGGGGTTAACACATTGAATGTTGAGTCGAAGTCCGTTTATCGGTTCTTTTGATGAAACAGACTTCATCATGTTCTGTTCAAGCTCATCGGCAGCGTCATTGGTCACAGTAGTCTTTGATTCTGACTTTTCAGTCCAGCCCCAGTTATTCGACAAGCTGAACTTCACACCGTTTGTTGGATAATCACTGTCGAATAGCTTTTCTTCGCGATAATTCTCGATCCTTGACTTGCCTGCCTCAATCGTGTCAAAGAACTCTTCCCTGATTTCGTAAATCAGCAGGGTTTGTCGTGATGTCTCCAGCTATACAGCAATACCTGTGATTGTGTACGGCCCTGGGCAGGTTCAGTGATCCGTTAGTCGCCATTGCTCTTTTCGACGTAGCGGGGGTAAGTTCACTACAAGCCATAGAAACCTTCAGAAAGGATTGACAAGTCCGTGTATTGGAACTTGTCATAGTGGATTCTCAAGTGAACTACTTCATCAAAAAAAAGACAATCGACTTGAATCCTTGGCGGATCACTGAGATTAATCCTGCTCCTAAGTGTGAACCAGTCACCAGCCCTTGTCCCAGATAGACAAGCTAGCCCCGCTGGCGACCACATTTTGAGGAGTGTCCCATGTTTCGAGTCTTGATGAGTCGTTCGCTAGTAGTGGCTCTTTTGAGCCTGTTTGTTGCCACCGCCGTGATCCATGCTGATCAAAAAGGCAAGAAACCCAAGCCTGGCTCGAGCGCCAACGTAGAAGGCACCATTACCGCGGTTGGGGCTTCTTCTATCACCATTACCAAACGCAATGGCAGCAGTGTCACTGTCGGAGTAGACGCTACGACCAAGATTGAGCGGAATGATCGCCATGTGGCGTTCTCCTCCATTCTCGTCGGCGACCGAGGCGAGGCCAAGTATAACCCCACCACTTTGCTCGCCGGTAAGGTTGAAGCGACTGGGCCATAAGCGTGTTCAGCTTCATCATCCCTTTCGATAAGTAGAGAGGGATGATGATAGTAATCTGACTTCCTTCTGCTGGTGCTATAATGAGAAGGTGGAGACACGCATCGTGGTCACACAGGCACGCTGGAGCAGAAATATGTCGCAAGAAGGGGCGGGCAATTCGGGCTACCACGCCTCGGATCGCTCCCTGCTTGTCGAGCTGCATAAAGGCCAGGATGATGCCGCCACTCAACTCTACCTGCGCTACGCGGATCGTCTGAGATCCCTGGCAAGCAAACAAACCGCGGGCGACTTGCGGACACGCGTCGATCCGGAAGACATCGTGCAGTCGGTCTTTCGGACGTTTTTTCGTCGCGCGGCTGAGGGACATTACCAGGTGCCTGAAGGCGAGGAGCTCTGGAAGCTCTTCCTGGTGATTGCCTTGAACAAGATCCGAACCACGGGAGCTTGGCACCATGCCGCCAAGCGGGACAGCAGGGCTACCGTCGGCAACGATGCGATAGCGGAAGGTCAGACGGAGGATGAAACCCCGCTGACGATCTTGAACATGGTGATCGAAGAGATGCTGGCCGAGATGCCTGAATCTACCCGCGAGATTATCAAGCAGCGTATCGCCGGGCACGAAGTCAGCGACATTGCCGCACAGTCAGGTCGGTCTAAACGGTCGGTTGAACGAGTGTTGCAGGAGTTCCGAGCCAGGCTCGGAGCCAGTTTGATGGAACCTCAATGACAGGTTGAGTTAATCAACAAGTGTCATGATAATGGAGCGAGTGTTATGAACGCTGCCCTGACGATCGACAGCGTCATTGAGTCATTCGAGCGTCAGCGTTCACACAATCGCGGCACGTCTTTGAATGATTTCCTTCCCCCAGAAAGCTCGGCTGAGTTCAAAGTGATTCTGACCGAACTGGTGCGTGTCGATCTCGAATTCAGCTGGGAAGAAGGTAAGCCGAACCGATTGGAAAAGTATCTCGATCGCTATCCACAGTTAAAAGACGATCCCTCCTCGTTGAGCGCCGTAGCTTTTGAAGAATATCGGCAGCGGCAACGGGCCGGGGAAACGCCCTCGGCTGCTGAGTATCATCGTCGTTATCGGATTGATACCCGCCAATGGCCGGTATCCATGCCTGCTGACGATGCTATTCACGAGACATCGCTGGCAGGTGAAGATCAGCCCACGCTCAGGCATGTTCTTGCCCAGCCTGTCGCCGGTCCAGAGATCTCGTCGCCATCCTCCTATTATCTGGATGGTTCCGTGCACAAGTTGCCGCACGCGCGCAGTCATTTCCTCGATTTCATTCTTGAGTCCGAACTGGGTCAGGGGGCTTTCGGCAAAGTCTATCTCGCTCGGCAAATCGGCCTGGCGAAGCGTCAGGTTGCCCTCAAGGTTACTGCCCGTAAGCAGCACGAGCCGCAAACGCTGGCCCGGCTTCGCCACACGAATATTATGCCGATCTATTCGGTGCATGATGCCGGTTCCTGCCAGGCCATATGCATGCCTTTCCTGGGCCGTACCACGTTGGCTGACATCCTGCTGGCCTTGCGTCAAGAAGCACGGATGCCCGTTTCAGGTTGGTGGTGGTCACTGTTGATTGAAGGCAACGAGGCGGCAGCGCTTGCCGCGCAATGGAAGCAATCGAGCTATGTCGAAGTGACGCTCAGTCTGGCGGAGAAGATGGTCGCCGGTTTGGCGCATGCTCATTCAGCCGGCATTATTCATCGTGATATCAAACCGGCCAACATTCTCTTCAGCCAGGATGGCGAGCCGTTGCTGCTTGATTTCAATCTTGCCATCATTCTTGATAACGGCGGTGCGCTGGCGGAGATGGCAGGCACGTTGCCTTACCTGGCTCCGGAACAACTTGAATCGCTGGTCAAAGGGCAGGGCACGACGGGTTCTAAAGCGGCTGACGTCTATGCGATGGGCCTCATCTTTTATGAACTGTTGACGGGGAAACCTGCATACTCCGGCATCAAGCGTGATTCACTGTTGAGTTATCTGGCTGACCTGGCCAAGCAACGCCGTGTGCCTGCGGGCCTGGTGCGAACCATCAGTCCTGCCCTGGCGGCCATACTTGCCCGATGCCTGGCTGTCTCGCCACAAGATCGTTATGCCGATGCTCAAGAATTGCTTGAGGACCTTCAGCGGCAACGCCGAAATCAGGTGCTGCGTTATGCCCCAGATCGTTCACTGGCGGAACGCTGGTCGAAATGGAACAGGCGGCATCCCCAATTCCTCCGCCATGGGTTGATCCTGGGCGTCGCTCTGCTGCTTGTCGCCGGCGGTGTGACTTACTCTCAGTATCGTGAATCGGAGCAACGCCTCAACTCTCGAACGCAATTCACTCGTTCCGTGAAAGACTTACAGCGTGCCGAGCGGTTGGCTACCACGATCTGGCCGATGGAATTGGCAGAAGCTGAGGCGTTAGTCAAAGAGTTCATCAGCAAGACACCGGGAATCGACCAGGCGACACCGGCAACTCTCTCGAATGCTACGGGAGTGCGCTATCTCACGGAGCAGGATCAACAGCAACTTCCAGCTCTCGCTGCCAATGCCCTAATGCTACAGGCTCATATCTATCGATTGCAGGAACACCGAGCGAATACTGCCCAGGAGAAGGAAAAGCTTCGTCAACAGTCACTTCATGCCAACGAACTAGCCCAGCCCTGGTGCCAGGCGGCGGGCTTTGCTTCGGTATGCTCCTGGCAACGTAAGCTGATCTTGAACGAGAGTTGGGCCGATGACTGGAAGTCTTTGCTTCAGTCGCCACGAGATGCCTTGCCAGCAAAACAGTTGGCGGGAATAGCGCATACACTCCTTGCTCAGCAACATTGGTCCGAAGCAGCGACGCTGGCCCGCCAAGTAATTGATCGTGAACCTGGTTGGAGCGGCGGTTGGTACCTTTATGGCGAAGTCCATGCACGCGGAGGCCAACTACTTCAAGCCCTGCATGGTTTTGATACCGCGCTGGCCTTAGAGCCTGATGTCGCTGTAGCGCTCCATTTCCGTGGTCAACTGCGCATGCAACTAGGCGATGAAGAAGGCGCGCTAGCTGATTTCGACAAAGCTCTGGCGCTCGGTGCCCGACCGGCTTCAGTGCTGGCTGATCGCGCACTGGTCTTCCTCAACAAACAAAAGCCAAAAGAAGCACTCGAGGCACTGGATCAGGCATTGGCCGCTGATGACACTCAGGTACGCCTCTATTTTCAGCGTGCCAGGGCTAAAGCCTTGCTTGGCGATAAGAAAGGCGCTGCGGAAGATCGCCACCTTGGCCTGACAGCCACTCCGCACAATGAACTCGATATTGTCACTCGTGGCATCGCTCGCCGGGATGTGGGAGATTGGCAGGGTGCTCTTGATGAGTTCAAGAAAGCAGAAGAAATCGCTCCTGCCTATTTGCCGGCCCTGGAGAACCAGTCTGAGATCCTGGGCGAACAGTTGCAGAAACCAGCCGAGGCGCTGGCTGTGCTGAATCGTGCCATCGAACGTATCCCGGAATCGACATTGCTCTATGCATCTCGGGCGGTCTACCATGCCCGCCTGGGGCAACGGACTGAAGCTCTCAGCGATGTCAATTCCGCTCTCAAGTATGATGCTATGCCCAAGCCATTGACGCTGTATCAGATCGGTTGCGTGTATGCTCTGACCAGCAAGAGTCATCCTCCCGATCTATTTCAGGCGATAGCATATCTTTCCATCGCACTAGAGCAACACTTTGGCAAAGAGTATTTGCCCATCGATACTGATCTCAACCCTATTCGATCACGACCAGAGTTCCAGGAGCTGATCAAGCGATACCCGAAATAACTTCTTGGAGAGGAAACAGGCGATTTCTGAGTCGTTTTTCAGACGTGTTCACCAGGAAGGGCTATAGTTAGCTTTTCCGTGGCGGATCGGGGCATGTATTCCGACTACTCGCTGTAGCAGCGAGTATTGCATGTGTTTTTTGCTTAACAGCAGGTTGAGGAAGTGTGATGAAACGATCTGCGCGTTTGACAATCGAATCGCTGGAAGATCGCAACACGCCGGCTACTTTTGGTATTCCGCAAAGCGATCCATTGCATCTGACCATCAGCTTCGTTCCCGATGGCACCGATGTCGCAGGCACACCGAGCGCCTTGTTTCAAACGCTGAACGCACTCTCATCGACGAGCGCCTGGCAGAACGAAATCCTTCGTGCCGTTCAAACGTGGTCGAATGTGGCCAACATTAACATTGGCGTAGTCAGCGATAGCGGCGCTCCGCTAGGCGAGGCGGCACCCATTGACGGCAACGCGTCCTTTGGCGTGATTCGCATTGCCGCCAAGCCCTTAGCCAACAATGTGCTGGCGGTAGGCATTCCTCCCAATGAGTTTGGCGCCGGCACCTGGACGGGTGACATTATCTTCAACACCAACACCAACCTGGCGAAGCAGAAGACCGATCTCTACACCGTGTTCCTGCATGAAATCGGCCATGCATTGGGCTTGCCTGGTTCAGCCGACCCCCGTTCGGTGATGTATCAAAAGATCGCCGGGAAGCGCATCGGCCTGGCACTCAGCGATGTGGTTACGGTTGATAATCTCTATGGCACGAGGTTGCCGGATCAGAACGAAACGCCTGGTAAAGGCAACGACACGCTCAAACTGGCGACACGCCTGAAGTACGAAGATTCGGGACCCGAAGCGTGGACGGGCACGGTTCCCCTTGTTGCCTTTGGCGACATCACCCGTAGCACCGATGTAGACGTTTATTCGTTTCAGAGCCTTGCTGATTACCACGGGCCGATCAGTTTTCGATTGCTCACGCAGGGCATCAGCCTGCTGAATCCCAAAATCAGCGTACTCGATGCCCAGGGAAAAGTCATTGACTCCCGGCTCAGCCAGCAGACAGGTGGCAACGACCTCGTGTTGACGCTGCCCGCGAGTACGGCAGGCGCTAAGTACTTCATTCGTGTGGAAGCAGCGAGCATCAGTGGTGGTTTCAACATTGGTCGTTATGCCCTGTCACTGACTCTTGACCAACGACTCACCACTCCGGCAGCGACCATCACCAGCGTCCTGCGTGGCCCGTACGACAGCTTTCCTGCTGACGATCTCGAATCGCTCTTCAGCCAGCATTCTGAAGACCTCCTTTTCCACCAGGATGATTCGAGCGATGACACGGCCAAGAACGCCGGTCGTCTTACCAGCAATAATGCCGTGGGTTCCACGTTCGACGTGGTGGGCAGCCTGCAATCAGCAGACGATGTGGATTTCTATCGTGTCCGAGTGCCCCGGCTCAGCGTCGTTTCTGTATCGAACCTGACTGTTACGATAACCCCTTATTCCATACATGGTGTGATGCCCGATGTTCAGCTCATTGACAAGAACCAGAAACCGGTAGCCTTCAATGTGCTCAGCAATGGCAACGGAGCGTTAGTCATTCAGTCGGTTGGCCTCAAGGTCAACGACGACTATTTCATTCGCATCGCCAACGCACCGGGGCAAGCCAGCACGGGAAACTATCACGCCAACTTTCGCTTTGGCAGAACAGCAACCACACTCGAGACCTTCTTTTCCGGCCCTGTAGCAGCCACAGAAGCCACGTCCAAGGTCTATGTCGCCGAGCCACAGCTTTTCCATTTGCTGCTGTCTTCCAATAATGGCGTCGCTGTGACAATGACCATCGAGGACACGGCAGGCAACACTTTGTTTACTTTGACCAGCAACGGTCCTCCAGTAAGCGACCAGCCGTTGCTGCTTCAGCCTGGCGAATATCACATCCGGTTGAGCAGCAATGGCCAACCGACCACGGCGACGCTTCGAGGCGATTCGATCAGCGACCCCATCGGGTCTGTGGTCGTCGATCCCAACCTGAAGCCGCCCTACACCAATCCCGATGGCACCAATACTTATCCCAATGGAACGAAAACGACCAAGTCCTTCCTGTGGCTGGCGTTAACTGTTTGATGCGCGGGCAAAAAAGTTTCTTGCAATGCGATGATCGTTCGTGAGGAATCTCTGGCATCCTTCCAGGATGCAAGATTGCCTCGGTGTCCTTTTCCTGCGGTGTCGCTTCGCTCAACCGCAGGCTAATGTCTACGATCCCTGTCGGGATCAACGGTGAAACCACGTCATCAGCCAGGTAGGCTGGGTCGAGCGTAATAGTCTGATGTGATGTGTGCTCTCGGGAAACTAGATCCATTCTCAGATCAGTGTAGCGGGAGGGCGAGGCTCCTGCCGAGCCGCTAGCGATTGCAAAGCTCCGCAGGAGCCTCGGCCTCCCAAAAATTGCTTCAAGGAAGTGGGATGTACTCTAAGCTCGCCCCACTTATTGCTTGCAGCCAACCAATTGCACTGCACCATGCCGATGCTCGGCACGTTGAATGAAATAGTTTTTGAAAGTAGTGGCGGATGACACAGGGCGATACGGCTACTTGTCTGCAGCGGATGGTCACGACTGTCGACTTAAGACAACTCTGCTCATCCATTATCCTGTTCTTCTTATCATGTTCGGAGTTGTCTTATGTCGCTCTCATGGTTTCGTCGGCTTGTGAAGCAGCCAAAAGTAAACCGTCCTGCTCAAACCCCACGTCGGAAACCTTATCGTCTGATGATGGAAGCACTCGAAGACCGCACGGTGCCGGCCTTCTTTGCCCCGGTGCTGGTGCCGGCGGGAACTTCCGAAGGGGCTGTGGTGGTCGGCGACTTCAACAACGACGGCATGCAGGATATTGTCGTCTCCAATCTGCTTGGAATCAGCAGTACGGTGAGCATGCTACGGGGGAATGGCGATGGCACGTTCCAGTCGCCAGTCACGTCGCCTTCCGTCGCTGGATCGTGGTCGATGGTGGCGGCGGATTTCAATGGCGACGGCACGCTGGATATCGCCGAGAATTCGGTTAGTTCCTCGAATATCAACGTCTTGATGGGCAATGGCAATGGTACCTTCCAGCCGGCGGTAACCTACCTGGTTGGCGCTTATTGCAATCATCTGGCCACCGGCGATCTTAATGGCGACGGCACTCCGGATATTGTCGGCGCCTCGACAGGTTATGGCGGCACCATCTTTGTCCTCAAGAACTCCGGCACCGGCACTTTCCTGCCTGCTTCATCGTATTCGGCAGGCGTGGGCGCTCAGGATATTTCCATCGTTGACCTTGACCACGACGGCAAGCCCGATTTGATGACGGCCAACCAGTCGAGCGTCGGCGGCATTGCTACTCTCAAGGGCAATGGCGATGGCACGTTCCAGTCCAGTCACTCCTATTACGCCGGCAGCGCCATACCGTGAATCCCACGGCGACTACAACGAAGACGGGTACGATGATTGTGTCGTTCTCAATTCCTACGTCAGCAATCAATTCAGCATTTGCTACGGCAATCCTGATGGCACCTACCAGCAGCCACACAGCTATTATCTCCCCGGAGGGGGTTCTTCCGAACTGGAAACGGCTGACTTCAATGGCGACGGGCACCTCGATTTGATCGAAGCCAATGGCCAGGTGGAATTGGGTCGTGGCGACGGCTCGTTCTATGGAATCCAGACCAACGTCGGCTTCAATGGCAGTTACATGGCGCTGGGTGATTTCAATGGCGATGGAGCCATGGATGCGGTAGCTACCGGATTTGGCACCACTGCCAACACGATGTCCAATGCTAATAACGATCAATCCCTGGTAGGCAGTGCCGTGGGCCTGAGCCTGAATGCTCCCGCCACGGCAGTCGCGGGCGTGCCCTTCAACGTCACGGTGACAGCACTGGACGCCAACGGCAACGTAGCTACGAACTTCCTGGGCATGGTGGCATTCACCAATCCGTTGAATCCCGCACAAACCATCTCCTACACGTTCACCGCTGCTGATGCCGGCGTGCATACCGTTGTCGGTGGAGGCGTCCTGCTGGCTTCCGGACCTCAAACCCTGTTCGCCACATCGCCCTTCCTGCCAAAAGCATCCACGTCAGTATTGGTCACACCGGCAACTGCCACGCACTTCCAAGTTTCTGGGCCTGGGACTGTCACAGCCGGTGATCCCACGACCGCTATCACAGTGACGGCCCTCGACGCTTTCAATAATGTCGCGCCAAGTTATACCGGCACGGTACGCTTCGCCAGCACCGACTTGCAAGCTGTCCTTCCCGCGAATTACACCTTCACTTCAGTGGACGCGGGTGTTCATGCCTTCAATGTGACGTTGAAGACTACCGGCACGCAGAGTGTTCAATCGATGGATACCCTGAGCGGGATCAGCGGTTCGACGCTGGGCATCAATGTAACCCCTGGTGCCGCTGTCGGGCTGACGATTTTGGGCGGTGGCGGCTATGTTGGCTCGCCGCATGTAGTCGCGGTCTATGCTGTTGATCAGTTTGGCAACACGGCCACCAGCTACAACGGTACGGTTCATCTGACGACCAGCGACGCTCTGGCGACACTGTCTGCTGATGGCCCGATCACCAATGGCGTTGGCTTCTTCACCATCACACCCAGGACGCTGGGAACACAGACTATTACCGCCGTGGACACCAATAACGGAGCTTTCCTGGCATCTGAATCTGTGCTGGTCACTCCGGGGCAGGGTGTGAGCTTCACCGTAACGCCTCTGGCCAATGCCGTCGCCGGCACGGCTCAGAGCATGAAGGTCACCGTGTACGACGCCTTCGGCAACATCTCTACCGTTTACAACGGGACTATGCAAATCACCAGCACGGATCCCACAGCTACCCAGTGGTATACCTTCACCGCTGCTGACGCCGGTGTGCATACCTTCACCGTGGCGCTGAAGACAGCTGGGACACACTCGGTCACCGTAGCGGATACGGTGACAGCCGGTATGTCTTCCACGCAAACCGGGATTGTTGTCACTCCGGGAGTGGCAGCTTCAATTCAAGCCACCCCGCTTGTTGGCACTACCGCTGGAGTTGCCCAGAACGTGAAGATCTCGGCCAGGGACGCTTACGGCAATATTTCTACAGGATATCGGGGAACCCTGGCATTCAGCAGCAGCGACGCTCAAATTGTGATGCTGCCTTCCTATGCCTACACTGCCGCTGACGCGGGAAGCCATGTGTTCAGTGTGACGTTCAAGTCGGCACGCGGGCAGACGTTCACCGCTACGGATACTGTGAACCCGGCGCTCACTTACTCACAGCGTGACATCAATATCACAGCAGCGGCCATGTCGGGTTTTGCTTTCCTGCGCCTTCCAGCGCTACGGCGGGTGTTGCCTTCACAGTTACTGTGAAAGCAGTTGACGCCTATGGCAACACGATTGCGGGTTACCGTGGTCGGGTTCATTTCTCCGGCCCCAGCGGTGGCGGCAACCTGCTGCCGGCTGACTATACCTTTACCGCAGCCGATAGCGGAGTTCACTCTTTCTCTGTGACTTTCGCATCAACTGGCACCATGTCGCTCAATATCCAGGACACCCTCAACGGGGCTCTCAAGGGAATCGTTAGTATTCTGGTAAGGTCCTCTGGCGGTGGTGGCGGTGGCGGCAGCGGTGGTGGCGGCGGCGGCAAGCCAGCATAAGCGACTCTTACATGAAAATTACTGCCAAGGAGATTCTTATGAACTCCTTGGCTCATCTTCTTTTCTGTTTCCTGGGAGTTTTGGCATACATCGCAAGCATCTCTGGTCAATTGGGTTACGTCATGTTACCCACAAGAGATGACAGCTCATTTCACAAAATGAATGTAATTTGTGGCGGTTAGTAGGAGGCGATCCCGCTCTTCATGGCGTAGCTGAATTAGTACTTCCAGCAATCAGGTGAGACATGCGACGTACCCTTCTGCAAATCGATAGTCTTGAAGACCGTTGCTTGCCTGCGACTTTCGGTGTCCCCTGGACAGACCCGCGCCATTTGACTCTTAGTTTCGTACCCGATGGCACCGATGTTGGCGGGGTTCCCAGTAGCCTGTTCAGCACCTTGGATAGCATTTCCCCTCGAGCCACCTGGCAGAGTGATATTTTGCCGCGCGGTACAGACATGGGCCGCACCAGGCAATTTGAATGTGGGAGTGGTATCTGACAATGGCGATGCGATGGGCATCTTCGGCTTGGCTCAAAATGATTCTCGTTTCGGCACCATCCGTATTGCCGCGAAGCCAATGGCCAACAACGTATTAGCCATCGGCATACCCCCTGACCCCTATTTCTCCGGCACGTGGGCCGGCGATATTGTCTTCAACACGAATACTGATTTCTCCAATCAGAACACCGACCTCTATTCTATCTTTCTTCACGAAGTAGGGCATGCGTTAGGGCTGCCCGATTCAGATGATCCATCCTCTGCGCTGTTTGAATCTGCCGGCGGCTATCGGTCTGGGATCAGCGCCGCTGATGTTTCGGCGTTGACCGCTCTCTATGGGGCGCGCACTCAAGATTCACATGAATTCAATGACACGTTGTCTGCCGCAACCAGGTTGCAAGCATCCAATGGCTGGACGGGGGCGACTCCCGTGGTGGGCTTTGGAGAAATCAGCACGAGTCAGGATGTTGACTATTATCAGTATCAAGCCCCCTCAGGCTATTCCGGCGCTACTACCTTTCGTGTGCAATCCAGCGGGCTTAGTTTGCTGACAGCCAAAGTCAGCCTGGTTGATAACAAGGGCCATGACATCGTCAGTCCCGTGACATCCAATTTACTGGGCGATACCTTGTTCCTGCGAGTGCCCCAGACAACGCCAGGCGCTAACTATTATATGCGCATTGAACGGGGCCCGGGCGATGGCAGTCGAATCGGTCGATATGCCGTAGCCATCACATTGGATAGCAGATTGACCACGACAGAATCAACGTTAGATTCCATTTTGCGTGGCCCGTACGATACGCTCTCGCCCAGCGATCTGGATAAGTTGTTGATTGACGGCCCCAGTGCTTTCATCTCGAACGATGCTCATTCTGATGATAGCCTGGGAACAGCAAAGACGCTTCAGCCTACGCCTGGAGTGGTCAGCGGAACCGCTTACAAGACCTTCGGATCATTCAGTGACAGCGCCGATGTCGATGTCTATCGTGTTCGAGCTCCTCGAACAGACAACGGATCGACTATCAACATGACGATCAATGTCACGCCGATGATGGTTCACGGTGTGGTTCCGAAGATCCAGGTGTATGATCGCAATTCCAATGTGGTGAACACCGCAATTCTGGCCAACGGCGACGGCCTTTATGTCGTTCAGGCCATCGGGTTGCCAGGCAATGCTGATTACTTTGTTCGTTTGGAAAATGCAACCAATTCTCCGACAGGGAACTATTCGCTGCGTGTTCTGTTCGGTGCGCCGTCAGCCGCCCTGGTGACGTTTGTGGAAGGCGCTGTTCCTGCACCCGGTACAAGCACTTCCGTTTACATCGCCAAGCCGCAATTGTTTCATCTATTGCTCTCCAGCCTGGGTGGCGGTGTCTCCGTCATCATCGAAGGCGACAACAGCACTTTCACGCTGACCAGCGTCGATGGCGGGGCAATCAGTTCTTCCGTTTTGCTGCAGCCTGGAGAGTACAAGGTCACCTTCGTGCCAACGAAGCCATCAGCAGGCTCGATCAACGTCAGCCTACGTGGCTCGCTCTTGTCAGACCCTATTGGTTCCGTGGTCGTCGATCCAAACTTGAAACCACCCTACACTAATCCTGATGGGACCAACACCTATCCCAATGGGACGACAACGACGAAGAACTATTTGTGGCTGTCACTTCTAGTTTGACACGAAAGTGCAATACTTTAGTACAATCTCGCGCTATTCACGAGCCAAGTAGCGTCCTATATTTTTGGAAGAGTTACCTCCCTTATTACCATTGAGCTCAACGACGACTGGTTTCGTATCGCCAGACGTTTGTGGGTTTGTGGTAAGAAGCAGTGTTAGGTAAGTTGTAAAGTACATGGTTCAACCCGTCAGCAGGGGTAAGGAACTTTCGTCATTAACTCTCTATCTGCTCAAAAGACGCAATGTGACAACAAACTTGTTCGTAACTTGGAAGAATTGACGAAGGTCAAGCCACAGGCAGCCTCCATTGATAACAGATACTGCCTTTAACACCCTTGTGATCTGTGCCGCGTGAAGATCAGACATATCTGAAGTCGCTCCAGACTTCGATTGACTAGTACACCAACCAATCGCGTAAGCTTGTTTAATCCAACCACCAATCTGAGCAATTTGTATGTCAAACGCATTTTGCACCATGACCTCTCGTTCAGCACGACTGCTACTTAGCGAGCAAGAGAAAAGCACCTTAATAAGCAAGGTTGCCAGGTTTGTGAACCGCTTTGATCCACAGGCTTATCCTGTAGCGCTGGCCTATCGAGAATTGCGAGTTGTCTTGGATTCAAGAGAGAGGGAACTCAAGATCATGACTGAACACGAGTTCCGACGGTTGCACCCTTTGCTTAAAGCAATCAATCTGCAAGCTGCTGCAAATAAAGCTGCATGATGCAAGAACGACCCCGAAGCTGGGGTCGTCTGTGTTGACAGAGTGGCTGCTATTCCTTTGCCAGAATCTTCGCCTCAAACTTCCCCCTCTCCGCCTTCTTGAACGGCGAGGATCGGCCCTTGTCTTTGATACTCCGCGACAAGGCCGTATACAAAGTCGCCGCTGGCGTCTTCCCAGCTGGGCTGGTCCACAACCCCTCCGTGGCCATCACGTCGATTAACTCCGGGCACGTCATAGCCACCTTACGTTCTTGCAATACCTGAAGTGCCGCCTTGATCGTGCTGAGTTTCTTGGGCTTGAGGTCGGCTTTGACTTTGAGCTTGCGGGGTTTCTCGGGGTTGGCTTCGTCGGTTGTGGTTGGCAACTCGATAGGTGGTAACTCGGTTGTTGTTGGCTCGGGATCATGCGTCGTTGACAACTGTCCCGTTGTCGTTGGCTCTACCACCGCAATCTCGGGACTAGTGGCCACGTAGGGCGTCTCAGTGGGTTCTTGCGGGAGTGATGTAGCCTCGTCTATTACGAGAGTTTCGAGAACTTCCGGCACCTCAGCCACCGGCTCAGATTTCGCCTTCTTCCCCGTCTTCGCCTGCCACTTGGGCTTCTTCTCACCTTTGTCCTTCTTGGCAGGCAGCTTCAGTCTCCACCACCGACCTTCAGTCTCTTATTCGCCATGTTCCTGTCTCCTGGTGCGTGCGGCTTCGATGTGATGCTGCTGACGCAGGATGACAGTTACAGGGCTGTTTTATGGATGGAGGAGGCAATCCTGACACTCCTAACCATTCACACGATACAATACCAGCGTGTCTATTCATTATTATCCATCGAGACTGCTGCGTTTCGCATTGGGGTCCAGCCTTATTCTGCTGGTTCTCTGCGGAACGCTGGCTATTTATTTCTACCTTCAGCAAACCCGTACCGCTGAAGTGCTGGGGGAAAATATCGGGAGTCGCGGGGCGGCTGTTAATCTTGAAAACACCCTGAATGATCTACTCGCGCTGCATGATCGAGGTGTCAAGGAAGTTGAAGCAGTTCAAGACAAGGCTTTTCAGCACTTGCAGGCGATCGAGCAATTTGTGGACAAGCCCGAGGAGCAGGTACTGGCCAAACGGCTTTCCGAAAGCCTGCTCAAATACAGGCAACTCTGGTCGGCTGACGACGCCAGCGCCAAATCTCGTCAGAAGGCAGTACTGCTTCTTCGCTCAGAGACTTTGCCGGCAGTCCAGGCGCTACGTAACTATAACGGCGATCAGATTCAAACTTCAGAAATCGAGCATCGCACCACGCTGCGACATATGGCCTGGGGTTTGGTGATTGTCGGTGGGTTGGGTTCGGTTGGCGGTGTATTACTCGGGTACGGTTTGGCGCGCAGTCTACGGCAGAACCTGCAGCAGCTTCTCATTCGGGTGCAAGGTGCGTCGGAACGACTGAGTCAGGAACTGCCCGTAGCTGAACTCACTAAGGTCACTGTTCCCGGCATGGAGGATGCTTCTCAAGAACTTGTCAAGCAGGTCGAGCAGGTGGTAAGCAAACTTCAGCAACGGGAACGGGAAGTCCGCCGTGCGGAACAGTTAGCTGCGGTAGGGCAACTGGCTGCAGGCATGGCGCACGAGATTCGCAACCCGCTTACCTCTGTCAAGCTCCTGGTGCAAACCACCCGTCGCGATCCGGCATCCGGGTCACTCACTCCGGAAGACTTGCATTTGATGGAGATGGAAATCCGTCGGATGGAGGATTCCCTGCAGACCTTTCTCGATTTCGCCCGCCCCCCCAGGCTGGAACGGACCACATGTAATATCTCTGAAATCGCTCAGGAAGCGCTGCAACTCATTCGTGGCAAAGCAGAGCAGAAGCAAGTCGCCATCCAGATCACCGCCCCGGTCATGCCGGTGATTGCCGAGGTGGATCGTCCTCAACTGCGACAAGTCTTTGTCAATTTGGGGTTGAATGCTATTGATGCCATGACTGGCGGTGGTACTCTTCAAGTGCTGATTGAACCCAAGCCCGATCAGCAGGTCGAATGCAAGGTGACCGACACCGGCCCGGGCATTTCTCAAGAGATTCTTCCACACCTGTTTGAACCATTTGTCACGGGGAAAGAAACGGGGCTGGGGTTGGGCCTCGTTGTCTCCAGGCGAATCGTCGAAGAACACAGAGGAACACTGCAAGGCATCAATAAACCCGGTGGAGGAGCGCAATTCATCATAAGATTGCCTCTAAGCAGCAGGCCCAACCCTGGGTAGTCATTCTCTCCCCCTTTCCAAGGGGGAGTAGGAGGGGGTAAATTCCCAGTAGTATTCACCCCACCCAACCTCCCCTTAGTAAGGGGAGGAGAAGCAAAGTGACCACTACCCAAGCCTGGCTAAACCAAACGAGACAGCTTCATGGCAAAACTACTCATTATCGATGACGAAACAGCCATCCGGCACGCTTTTCGCCGGGCGTTTCATGCTCCCGAACATCAGGTCGAAGAAGCCGCTACCTTGGCCGAGGGGCTGAAGTATCTCGTGCAATGGAAACCTGATGCCATCGTACTCGATGTGCATCTTCCCGATGCGGATGGCCTGGCAGGGTTCCTGAAGCTCAAAAAACTGGATGCACGTTTGCCGATCATTATCATCACCGGGCACGGCACCACCGACCTGGCGATTGAGGCGATGAAGCTGGGTGCGTTCGATTACCTTCTCAAGCCGCTGGAATACGACCGCTTGCAGGACGTCATCGGTCGAGCCTGGGCAAGCAGTCGATTGATGACGGTGCCGACCGTTCTCGAAAGCGACTCGGTCTCGGCGGTGACCGGCGACGCCTTGATTGGCCAATGCCCCGCCATGCAGGATGTCTACAAGGCCATCGGGAGGGTTGCGTCTTCCGATACCACGGTGCTCATTCTTGGTGAAAGCGGCACCGGTAAGGAGCTTGTCGCACGCGCGATTTATCAGCACAGTCTGCGTAATGATAAACCTTTTATTGCCATCAATTGCGGGGCAATCCCCGATACGCTCATCGAAAGCGAACTCTTTGGTCACGAGAAAGGCTCCTTCACCGGGGCTGAGCGGCGACGTATCGGGAAGTTTGAGCAGTGCTCCGGCGGGACCTTGTTCCTGGACGAAATCGGCGAGATGCCTCTCTCCGCACAGGTCAAGTTACTGCGTGTGTTGCAGGAGCAGCGTTTTGAGCGAGTAGGCGGGACAGATACGGTCGAGGTCAATGTGCGTGTGATTGCCGCAACCAATGCTGATCTGGAACAGAGAATGGCAGCAGGGCAGTTTCGGTCTGATCTCTATTACCGGTTGAATGTCTTCACGATTCGGCTTCCTTCGCTCCGGGAACGCGGCGGCGATCTGGAGCTACTCACCAACTACTGCATTGCCCGCTCGGCTCACGAGATGAAGCGAACGCTGCCAGTGATCCCGGAAGAAACACGTCTGGTGTTGCGACAGTACGACTGGCCGGGGAACATTCGAGAATTGCAGAGCATTCTGAAGCAGGCCTATCTGCAAATGTCGGGGAACGTGTTGTTGCCTGAGTATCTACCCGCTCTTAAGAGCGGTTCCAGTTCGTCAGCTGACTCGACCGGAAGCAACCCGGCTCATGACAAAACGCCGGCGCTCAATTGGGATCGTTTCATCACAGAGCGATTGGGAACGGGGTCTCGTGAACTTTACTCCGAGTGTTTGACCGTAATGGAACGACAACTGATCGTCAAAGTGCTACAGCATACGAACGGTAACCAACTGAGGGCTGCAGAACTGCTGGGAATCACCCGGGGAACTTTACGGCAAAAGATGCGTCTGCTGGGGATCACCTTAGAAAAGACCGGGATCGTCAATGAAGAAGACGATGGCTGATCTTTGACCAGTTAGTGGCTGGTAATCGACCTCTGTCGGGTTCAAGCTTCTAGATAATTACTTTTTGCAGGACAGCTTCAGGTAGCTAACGCCCTCTTTCGCTGGGCTTTTCTTTCCCAATCGCCATGGCACACTCTTTGCTCTAATGCGTTGCGAGTTGATTTCCAGGCAGAGACTATTGCAGGTTCTCAGTCGTTTGTCTGGCCCAAGCCATGCCTTGGGCAAGATATTGGTTGAACAGGTAGCATCATGAAGTCGTCCTTCGCAAACCTCTGGCATTACTTTCGTACGGTATGCATTTCGTTACTCCTGCTGACAGCTGCCGGTTCGGGGTGGCTGCTCTACAGGCAACCCGTGGTCGCCGGGTTGGAAGCAGAAAAGGGAGCGACGGAGAGCCCGAAGGCGGCACCTGCCAAGCCCGTCAGGCTCAGTCATGAAACGCTGTCGCTACCAGATGGTTTTGCTGAGAGAGTCGGCCTACGTTATGGCGTGGTAACGTCTTCATCTAAGAAACGAACCTTGCCGCCGTTCCAGGGATGCCTGGCGCAAGACAGTGATCGGCAAGTGCGTGTCCATAGCCGCTTCGCCGGTGAGGTCGTGGCCCTGGGAATGGTCAAGAACGATGAACTTCGCAGCCCCGGCGATGATTCACCCCCTACTCTCAGACCGGTTCAGTACCTGGATCGAGTCAAGAAAGGCGACTTGCTGGCTGTCGTGTGGAGCAAAGACCTCGGTGAGAAGAAAAGCGAGCTGGTCGACGCCATCTCCAAAGTGAATGCCGACCAGGAGACATTGAAGCATCTGCAGTCCTTGCAGCAGGAAGGCGCTTCTTCGCTGCGAAGCTTGCGGGATGCGCAACGTAATGTTGATGCCGACCGCATTGCCGTCGAACGTGCCGAGCGTACCCTTCGCTCCTGGCGTTTGGGCGATAGTGAAATTGAAGCCATTCGAGCTGAGGCTGAGCGTATCCGTCTTGGTAAGCAAAGCAAGACCGATCTCCATTCAAGCGAACAAGCCGACTGGGCACGGGTGGAAATCCGCGACTCCCCAGGATGGTGTGATTCTCGATAAGACCATATCCGTTGGCGATATGGTTGACACTAACCTTGATCTGTTCAAGATCGGCGATCTCTCCACGCTGAAGGTATGGGCACATGTTTACGAAGAAGACCTTCCCGAACTGATTGCCTTACCCAAGCCCGTTCCCTGGAACATCAGCCTTCCCTCTATTCCCGGAAAGACTTTTTTGGGAACGCTCCAGAAAATAGGAGCAGTTATTGACCCTAATCAGCATACAGCTCTGGTTATAGGCCGGGTGGATAACCCTGACGGGCAACTGCGGATCGGGCAATACGTCACGGTCACCATTGATGTCGCCCCCCATGTCGGCGAACTGGAAGTGCCTACGGAAGCAGTTGTGGAAGATGGCAATCAGAGCGTGGTGTTTGTGCAGGCCAAAGACAACGAAAATCTCCTCGTCAGGAAGACTGTTTGCGTGCTTCGCCGTTGCAAAGAGGTCATTACCCTTCGTGCGGAGCCTGGTCGGATCATGGCGGGCGAGCGAATCGTTACTTCGGGAGCGCTCCTGATCAAAGACGCTATGGATGAACAGCCCGTTCCTGCCACTGCGTCCGTTACCAACACCTCCGCAAAGCCTTGATCGCACTGGAAATGGTCAGGGATTCACTTCTATGGTTCGTCTTTTCATTCGCTGGTCAGTAGCCAACCCGTTTCTCGTGCTGCTCTTGGCCGCAGCACTGGCGATCGGCGGCGGCTATGCGTTCACAGCAGTCAACATCGAAGCTTATCCGGACCCGGCACCTGCCATCATTGAAGTGGTTGCCCAATTCCCCGGGGCATCTGCGGAAGAAGTAGAGCGACTGGTCACCATCCCCTTGGAGGTCGCCCTGGCAGGCATGCCGGGTCTGGAATCGTGTCGAACGAAGTCGCTGTTCGGGCTGGCTCACCTTCGCAACCAATTCAGCTATGCCCGTGATTACGAGCAAGCCAAGCAGGATGTCATAAATCGACTGGCCATGGCCAACCTGCCAAATGGCGTGACGCCTCAAATCTCGCCTGCTTCCCCTATCGGTGAAATTCTCCGTTACACTCTAAGCAACCCGATCGATCCGAGTACGGGCAAGCCGATTTACACCCTCAACGATTTGAAAGCTCTGCAGGACTATGTCATACAGCGTGAACTGCTCCGGGTGCCAAGGATAGCCGGCGTTACGACAGCCGGTGGCATGACCAAACGCTACGAAGTGCAGCCTGACCCGAAACGGCTGCAGCAATATGGCATCACGCTGTCTCAACTGCAGAACGCTTTAAGCAACGCCAACGTCAATGGCAGCGGCGACAATCTTACTCAGGGACAACTCAATATCGTCGTTCGCACCCTGGGGCTGTTTGGCCAGGGACAGGATCCTCAGCAGTTGGTGCTGGGCCTGTCTGATCCGGTGCAGGCGGCACGGGTTCTACGTGCCGAGGAAGCAAGGCGCTGCCGAGAGATTCGCCAGGTCGTTGTTGCCAGCACTAACAATGTCCCGCTGCGAGTCGATCAGCTCGTCGATGGCGGGCCCATGCTGAATGGCGACGGCTCGCCCAAAGCGGATGAGCGCACGATGGTTGCACGAGGGGTCATTGTCAATCATCAAACCCGACAAGGCAGAGTCGGCATCACTCATCCCCGTCTTGATACCAAAGGGAAACCGATTCTCGATCAAGAGAACAAGCGGGTATGGGATGACATCGACGATGTCGTGGAAGGGATTGTCCTGCTTCGCAAAGGGCAGGAATCGCTTCCCGCCTTGCGTGATCTACAGATCAAGATCGACGAATTAAACAAGCCAGGAAGGCTGTTGCCCGGGGTACAGATCGTACCGTTCTACAACCGTACTGATCTGATCAATCGAACGACGGAGACGGTGAACGAGAACCTGCTGGTGGGCATGGGGTTGGTCAGCGTTATTCTGCTCATGTTCTTGAGCAATGTTCGGGCAGCCATCATCGTTGCTATCAACATCCCGCTGGCTCTGCTTTTTGCCTTCGGGGTGATGTATATGCGTAACAAATCGGCCAACTTGCTTTCCATTGGGGCCGTCGACTTTGGCATCATTGTGGATTCCTCAGTCATTATCGTTGAAAGTATCTTCAGCCAGCTCTCTTCCAAAGAGACGGACAACCGTCCCGTAAGTGAACGCATCGTATATGCCTGCTCTAAAGTGGAACGCAGCCTTTTCTTTGCCACGGTGGTCATGGTTTGCGCCCTGCTGCCGCTGTTCACCATGAAAGGCCCGGAAGGACAGATCTTCGGCCCCATGGCTGATACTTATGCTTTTGCGTTAGCAGGCGCTTTGGTACTGGCTCTCAGCGTCTCCCCGGTCCTGTGCCTGCTGTTGTTGAAAAACCTGAAGCCGTCGAGGGAGAACTTTCTCGTTCGGGGCTTGCAGACGCTCTTTCAATGGCAACTACGGCTGCTGCTGCATTTCCGCTGGGTTACCCTGGCTTCCTTCATTGCTGTTCTCAGTTTGACCACCGTCGTGGTGACCCAAATGGGCCGTGAATTCATGCCGGAACTGGAAGAAGGAACGCTGCTGGTGCGTGGCACCTTTCCCGTGAATGTCTCCCTCGAAGAAGTAACTATGCACAGCCGCAGACTGCGGGCGAAGTTGAAAGAGTTCGGCGAATTTGCCGTCGTCGTTCCCGCCATCGGTCGGCCCGACGATGGAACTGATCCGACCGGCTACTACAACCTCGAAACGAACATCCCGTTGCTACCCGAAGAGAAATGGCCGATTATCCCAAGCCTTGGCCGACGACGCACCAAAGAGGAAGTGCTTAAGGAACTGAACGAAGTTCTGGAATCCCACTTTCCCGGCGTTGATTGGGACATCTCACAGATCATCCGTGACAATGTGATGGAGGCGCTTTCGGGCGTGAAGGGCGAGAACTCGATCAAGATCTTCGGCCCAGACCTGACAACCCTGGAGGATCTGGCCGGCAAGGTGCGTGACACACTCAATCGTGTCAACGGTGTCGAGAACCCTGGCGTCTTCCGCACGCAAGGGCAATCCAATCTGGAGTTCCCAGTGGATCGCCAGAAATGTGCCCGTTGGAATATCACCGCTGCTGATGTTCAAGCTACCGTTGCCGCTGCCGTGGGAGGCAAAGCCCTTACGCAAATGCAGGAAGGAGGCAAAACCTTCGACATTACCATCCGCTGGCCCAGCCATTTGCGGGAGGATGAACAGGCGATCCTGCAGATTCCCGTACCAGTTGGCAACCAGGTTACAGCAAGCTCGCAACTGGCGATCAACGCCACACCTTTCAGCAGTTCTGGCTCAGGTCTGTCTCCCACGGGCACTTCAACTCCGTTACCCGCTTCGACGGGCAACAGCATGGACGCACCTGCCATCTCATCGCTGGTGCCCTCACGGCGGTTGGGTGACCTGGTATCGCCTCTACAAAAGCCGGGCGAGGAGACGCAGAGCGCAGGCTATCTGCGTGCCGGTGCATCGACCATCTATCGTGAACAGGGGCAGCGGCTGATTGCAGTCAAGTTCAGCGTGCATGGCCGTGACCTGGCCAGCACCGTGGCTGAGGCTCGTTCGAAGGTCGAACCGCTTCTCAAACTTCCCTACCGGACTGAATGGAGCGGCGAGTTCCAGGAAATGGAAGAAGCTGAGGCACGCCTGGCGAAGATGTTCGGCATCTCTCTGCTCTTGATTGCTGTGCTCCTCTACATGGCCTTTCACTCCGTGCTCGATGCGTTGGTCGTCTTCGCCAATGTGCTGGCGATGGGAGTCGGTGGCGTCTGGGCACTGCGAATGATGGGGCTGAACTTTAACATTTCGGCAGCAGTCGGCTTTATTTCCATCCTGGGTGTGGCTGTCATGAACGGGCTGCTGATGGTCTCTTCGTACAATCGTCTGCGATCCCAGGGTGTCGAACTCAAGGAAGCTCTGCTGCAAGGCACGGGGCATCTCGTCCGGCCTATTGTCATGACCGCATTAGCGGCGATTCTGGGCCTACTTCCCGCTGCGTTCTCCACCAAGATTGGATCCCAATCACAACGCCCTCTCGCTGTGGTCGTGGTGGGGGGCATGGCATTTACATTGCTTACCCTGAATCTTGTTCCCGCACTTTACAGTTTCTATGGTAGGCGAACTCCTTCAGCATCAGCTGGGGATATGGGCCACTAGAGCGAACTTTACCTATTTTGCCTGATCGTTGCCTTTGTCATGATCGCTAACTTCTCTTTGAGCCATCTCCCTTGCTTGGTCGATACATGATGTGGGTCGGTCTGGGAGAGTGAGCAATGAAGAGGCGATTGCTATCAGCCAGTTTTTTAATCTGTGTTTCGGGCTGTGCCCTGGAGCAGACCTGTATTCCCACAGGTCATTTGCCTGGAAGCGCGACGACAGCCGACACGCTGCTTCCGGCCGGTTTCTCCGAACGTCGTTTGCCACCCGCCGCTGAGAGCACGCCAAAAGGGCAGCCAGGAAAAGCCTTTGAACTGCCTATGGGGTTGCCAGGCAGCGATGCCCCGGCATTACGTCCGTTGAACTTGCCACCCAATGCCACGCAGGATGAGCGTGAGAAGGCCATGCAGGCAGCGTACCCAGCATTGCCTCCCATCGCATCATCGGCTCTTGCTGCCGGCGAACCCCTGACGCTTGCTGCGTTACAGCAAATGGCAACAACGACTAATCCCTCTCTTAAACGTGCCCAGGCCGATGCTGACGCCACCTATGGAATCATGATTCAAGCAGGACTCTATCCTAATCCGGTGGTGGGATATCAAGTCGATCAAGTACAACCCTGGTTGACGCCGACCGGTAACGCTGGTCAGCAAGGAGCGTTCGTCAGCCAACTGATCAAGACCTTTGGCAAGCTGGAACTCGCTCAGCAGGTGGCTGGCTATGACTACCTCAATGCCCTGGTCGCGGTCCGCCGCACTCAGATGGATGTGACCGCCCAGATCCGTACGAATTACTTCGCTGTTTTGGTAGCTCAACAATCTGCCGAGATCAATCGTGCTGTTGTTGCCCTGGCTGATGAAGTCTATCTACTCCAGCGGAAGCAGGTTCAAGGGGGCGAAGCAGCCGGTTATGAACCATTGCAACTCTACGCTCAAGCCGTGCAGGCCAGAAGCAACCTCGTTCAAGCTGAAGCCAATGTGCGCTCTGCGTGGAGGCAACTTGTGGCTGTGATCGGTCAGCCCACGCTGGCAATGCAGCCGCTCGCCGGTCGTGCCGACGTGGCCCCGCCCGATTTTAAACTTGAAGCGCTACAGCAACAGTTATCAGAGCAGCACACCGACCTGTTGACTGCCCGCAACAAGCAACTGCAAGCTCAATCCAACCTTCGATTGCAGGAAGCTATCCCCAAGCCGGACATCCAATCGACCCTGACTCTTCAATATGACAACGTCGGCCGTACCACGCAGTTCGGCGGTCAAATTGGAGTCACCCTGCCTCTCTTTGATCGCAACCAGGGCAACATCCGCCAGGCTCAGGCTCAGATTGCCAGCACGAGCGATGCCATCCTTGTCACCCAAAATGATCTAACCAGCAAGCTCGCCGAAGCTTTGGGCCGCTACGAAGCTAGCAAGGTCGCTGCCGCCAGCTACCGTGACCTTGTGTTGCCCAACCTGACCCGTGCCTATCGTGCCATGATTAGGCGTTATCAAGTGGAGCCTGACAAAGTCGGATTCAATGACATCGTGGTGGCACAGCAAAACCTCGCCCAGGCTATGCAAACCTACCTCACCAGCCTCGATGCTCAGTGGAAAGCAGTTGTCGACGTGGCAAATACTGTGCAGTTGAATGATCTGTACGAAACGGCTCAGCCTCAAGTAAAGCCATAGGCATTGGCATTCTGCCGAATCAAAACACGATATGCACCCGCACGCTGAAGACGCTCACCGGGCCGCGGTCGCTGTTGTAGGCAGGGTTGAGAATGAACTGGTAGTCGCCAGTGATGAAGGCGTGTTCGCTCACACCCCATGAGTAGTACATTTCTCCGATGCATTCGGGAGCATAGGCGATTTGACCATCGCCCAGAATGAAGCCCAGACCGCCGGCACCGAGGTAGTTGTGGTGCGGCACCGAGATGCCGTTGATCGCCCCAGCCACGCCGAACTCATCTCGTGATCGACCCCAACTCTTTCCGTTGAACAAAACGCCACCGGAGATCGTCTGGTCAATTTCGGTGAAGGCCCAGCTTTCGTTCTGGCCATCGTTCCAACCGGCCCGGAAAAAGACGCCGGTGTTGTCAGCCACTTCCTGTTCGATGTTGATGCCGAAGCCTGCTTTGTAGGAATAGCGGCGAGTATTGGCGATGACTGGATCGACGGGCATCTCCTCAATCGCCTGATTGTAATTGCCCATGTTGGCCCGGTTGACGTAGCCCATGAAACGGATGGCACCGGGGCGGTTGTTGAGTTCGTAGCGATACTCCAGCTCAGCGACCTGACCATAGGCCTGGGTAAACTTGGGATCAATCTCCGGCCCGTTGGCCGTCGAGGGCACGCCCCAGGCACCGTAGCGGATGGCCCACCATTTTTCGTTGTACTCGATGGCACCACCATAGGTGTAGCCCCGTGTGTTGGCAGGATAATCCCAGGCGCCGTTGTTCATGATCGACCAGTTCATGAACTGGGTTCGGGTATCGTGGCTGTACTTGTTGTCGTCGAAGATGTCGTTGGCAGCCAGCTTGCCGAGGGTGAGTGTGAATCGCCGAATGTCTCGCTTGCCTTCGATGACGTTCTCCTCAGCCTTGATATCTTCCTGCTCACCGCCCAGCCCCCAGGTTTGACGGAGGAACACCCGGGCGAAGTAAGGCGTGGGAGCAACGTCTCCGACACGGGGGATTTCGCCATTTGGGAAACCAGCCACGCCGAACACATCGCTGAGCCCCCTGCCGCCGGCGATTTCAGGATTGAAGATGAACTCGGCCCCGGACCAGAGCTTGGTATCGAGGAACAATGTCGCTGTCTGAGAGGTACGCTGATTCACAATGGAACGTAAACTGTGCTCGCCTTCATAGGGCGAACGGAAGAACCCGTTGCCCTGCAGGATCGTGGTGGCCTGGCCGTGAACGGAGTACCATTTCTCTTTGTCGTCGTCCTTTTTGTCTTTGTCTTTGTCATCTTTCTCTTTATCGTCTTTCTTGTCCTTAGCTGCTTCATCACCTGCGTTGCCGGATTGATCTTGAACCAATCCAACGCCGGAAAGCTGGGGAGGAGATTGTGCCGGCGCTGACCCGCCCAGGCTCAAGACCAGGCACATCGCGCAGAGAAAGCAATAAGTCAGAAAGTGGAGCGGCATGTGTCTCAACACTCCTTCCATCAAATACGACGGTCCTTAGCGCAACCGAATACCGTCATTCTGGAAGTGCGTCTAGATGAAGTGGGGATAAATCTTGCTATGCTCGGTACCAGACATGGAGAGGTACATGTTGAAAAGGACTCAAAATGCCCACGCAGGAGTCTGGCTCGAGGTGGGCATAAAATCTGAATTGGATCGCGCCTAGATTAGCTAATAACAGAGTCATCAACATGCCACCGACGACAGCGATGGCGAGCGGTTTCTGCGACTCAGAGACTGTGCGTTTGGAGAGAGGTGCCGACTACATGCCAACAATCGTGTTCATCAGATCAGGTCGAACCGGCCTTTCAAATCGAAGAAGTTGTATCTGGAAACCATAAGCATTCAGTTGCGGATGTCTTCGCAAAAATCCAAATTAACGCTTTTGGGTGGATGCTAATTGACCATCACGGTCGAACTTTAGCCAGCCTCACTTCGATCTATTGACTCATGCGCATGCATCAGTCGCTGGATTATCAGCCGCCGGCGTTGGTGTATGGAGAGAAAGGAGGTGCCGAGAAGAGGCGACGTGCCTAGAGTGTCAATAACGATGTCAATAAGCTATCAATGAAAAAGTGAATACACGACTACTACTCATGTTCTTTTGAATACTAATTCAGAGAAGGCTCACGCCTTCTCTTATTGATGGCTTCCAGTGGTACGGAAGATGGGGTCCACTTCATAGCTTTGAGTGGGAGGACAACGAGAAGAAACAATATCACCGATCCATAGGAATAGCCCATTTCATGTCTTCCCTAAAGAGCATGCCTTGATATGATCCGATAATCCTTGCTTGAACCAATGACTGCAATGCGGACACTTACCTCTGCAACATGCCACGACGTGTTTGACATGTTTGTCAGTGTGGCATCTGCAATGGCATTCGATGACCACGACTGTTTTCTGAGTTTCCGGCTCGTTGTTGCTCATAGCTTGCCATTCTACTCTGCCTTCAATATCTTTGCAATCGTTTAGCTATGGTGGGATTAGCTTGATAGCAGTACTCGCCACATTTCTTCCCCGCAGCCCAGATAGGCTTGTACTTGAGATTGCGACCTGTTGAGGATAAATGCAAAAACGGGCGGGCAAACCTCGCCCGTCTCCAAGGACTGTTGACAATTAACTTCCAAGCTACCCTTTCACCACAATCTTAGCCTCAAACTTCCCCCGCTCACTCTTCTTGAACGGCGAAGCCTTCCCCAAATCCTTGATGCTCCAGCTGATGGCCGCATACAGAGTCGCCGCTGGTGTCTTGCCACCTGGACTAGTCCACAATCCCTCCGTGGACATCACATCGATCAACTCCGGGCACGTCATCGCCACCTTGCGATCCTGAAGCACCTGAAGCGCCGCCTTAATCATGCTGAGCTTCTTGGGAGCGGGTTCGTCGGTTGTGGCTGGCGTTTCGACCAGTTGTATCTCGGTAGTTGTTGACTCCGGATCATGCGTCGTTGCTATATCGCCCGTTGTGGTTGGCTCAACCACACCAGCCACGAGAGTTGTGGCCACGTCGGGCGTCTCGGTGGGTTCAGGTGGCGGAGGCCTCGTCAAGCAGACCAGGCTCGACAACCACCGGCACCTCAGCCACAGACTCTGCCGTTACCTTCTTCCCCGCCTTCGCCTGCCACTTGGGCTGCTTCTCGCGCTTGATCTTTTTGGCCGACAGCTTCAGTTCCCCACTACTCACTTTCAGTTTGTTGTTCACCATGTCTGTAGTCTCCTGGTGTGTGCGGCATCGATGTGATGTGGCTTACGCAGGATGACAGTTACAGTGCTGTGGAGAATAATGGAGGGGGATTCAGCAGGAATGTAAGAGGTTCTGCTACGGATGAAGTCTGCGAATGAGGGCGAATTATTGGTGTCTCTTGCACAATCGGCTTGTCACATCCTTTAACTCGTCGTTTGCGTCTGATTCGGCGAGCTCTTCGTTCTGAACGCATATTCGTTATCATTTCGTTACCACACTCACGGAGCGAACATGAGCGAGCGGTACATATTCACCATCGACAACCTCACGAAACACTATGGCAAACGCGAGGTCCTCAAGGACATCCAACTCGCGTTCTACCCTGGAGCGAAGATCGGCGTCATCGGCTCGAACGGGTCCGGGAAGTCCACGCTGCTCCGCATCATGGCCCTCGAAGACAAAGACTTCATGGGCGAAGCAAGGCCGGAGAACGGGTTGACCATCGGCTACGTGCCGCAGGAACCGATGCTCACGCCAGGGAAGACGGTGCTGGAAAACGTGGAGGAGGCCGTTCAGCCCATTCGCGATCTCATTCGGCAATATGAGGCTGTGACCGAGAAGTTCGCGGAACCAGATGCTGACTTCGATAAACTCTCGAGCCAGATGGATCGGCTGCAGGCACAGATCGACGCCGAGGATGCCTACAACATCGATCGGCGTGTCGAGATGGCGATGGATGCGATGCAGTTGCCGCCACCGGAGGCGGGCGTTGAGCATCTTTCAGGCGGCGAACGACGGCGTGTCTTCCTCTGCAAGATGTTGTTGCAGAACTTCGATCTGCTCCTGCTTGATGAGCCGACGAACCACCTGGATGCAGAGAGCGTCGAGTGGCTCGAGCACTTCTTAAAGGACTACAAGGGAGCCGTGGTGGCCGTCACGCATGATCGCTACTTCCTCGACAACGTCGCGCAGTGGATTCTCGAACTTGATCGGGGTCGTGGCTATCCATTCGAGGGCAACTACACCTCGTGGATGGAGAAGAAGAAGCGGCGGCTGGAACTCGAAGAGAAAATCGTCAGCGCTCGCCAGAAGCAACTCGAACGTGAACTCGAATGGGCACGCATGAGCCCGCGTGGCCGGATGGGCAAGAACAAAGCACGCCTTGCCACCATCGACAAGTTGCAGTCGATGGAGCTCGAAGAGCGTGAAGACGATCTCGTGATTCAGATTCCGCCCGGCCCACCGCTTGGCGATCTCGTCGTGCGTGCCGAGGGGGTGAAGAAGGCGTTCGGCGAGAATCTACTCTTCGACGATCTTACGTTCAACCTGCCGAAGGGAGGCATCGTCGGCATCATCGGGCCGAACGGTGCGGGCAAGACGACACTGTTCAAGATGATTGTGGGACAGGAGAAACCGGATGGCGGGACGCTCACCATCGGCCCGACGGTGAAGCCGGCACACGTGGACCAGAACCGCGATGCGCTGAATCCGACGAACACCATCTTCGAGGAGATCACCGGTGGTACGGACCATATCATGCTCGGCAAGCAACGGGTTGCAAGTCGCGGCTACTGTGCCCGCTTCAACTTCAGAGGACCAGACCAGCAGAAAATCGTCGGCAACTGCTCCGGCGGGGAACGCAACCGCATCCACCTGGCCAAGCTGCTCCGCAGCGGCGGGAACCTGCTCCTTCTTGACGAACCGACGAACGACCTCGACGTGGATACCCTGCGAGCGCTCGAAGAATCGCTCTTGAACTTCGGGGGTTGTGCGGTGGTCATCAGCCACGACCGCTGGTTCCTCGATCGCGTGGCCACGCACATCCTGGCCTTCGAAGGGGATGGTAAAGTCGTCTGGTGTGAGGGGAACTTCCAAGTGTATGAGGAACAACGACACGCAAGGTTAGGAGCTCTCGCGGATGTACCGAAGCGGATGAAGTACCGGAAGTTAAGTTGATTTCAGTCGCTGAGGTCCTGCTTCGACCTCGGAGGTCCAAGGTGTGCAACTGCTATCTGCTCAGAGTGGCTTTTCGCTCATCTTGTCGGCCATCGCTTTGTCTCCTGCGTGTGTGCGACATTAATGTGATGCTGCTGACGCAGGATGACAGTTGCAGTGCTGTTCGACGGATGGAGAAAGGATTCAGCAGTATTGGGACAGGTGCTGCCTAGGACCAGCAATGAGCAAAAGTTGAGAAATGTTGGAGGCCCCATGCCCAACCGTGTCGCAGCGATTTTTATTGTGGCTGTATCGTTAGCAATGCTTATTGCCATCGGTAAAGAGGCGAGGTCGTGTGTCATGTTTTGCGCAATCGATAAACAAATCAATAACGATACGATTCTGTATAAAATGTGTTCAGAGTGTTAAGGCTCAGGGAGGTTGCCGAATGGCGTTGATCGGTCATTCCAGTGTGAAGAGTGCGATGGTTTCAGGTTCGTTCCTACAGAGCTTGCCACTATTTTACGCAGATGCCTAGGTTTTAGTGTGATTCACGCGCACTTGACCCTGCCCATTTACACGCATTCTGCGTGTTATAGTTTCGCTGCTCAGATGTTGGGGTTCAGTGACAAATCAAAGCGTGAATCCATGGAAGTTGTTCACGGTCACCGTCGTGGGCGTAACGGGGCTGGCCTCGTCGTTGACCAGCTTGATGGTGATGTTCTGATACACACCAGTGGTTTCAGCGCCAGACCGAACGTGGCCGAAAACTTGCCGCTTCCAGGCAGCCCCACCGCCGCGCGGGCTTCCATTTCGAAGTAGAGGTCGCCGTTCATCCAGATCTGGAGCTTGGCTCCATCCGTGCCGCCCGTGAAGCTGTAGTCGAAGGAGAACCCGTCCCAATGGTTCCGCTTGTAGAAGTAGCCGCTGAACGAAGACACGCTTGCTGTTTGATCGCTCAGCACGAGCCCGTTGATGACGCCATTCTGCATTTGCACATTCACGTTACCCTGACGAGTGCCAGAGTACTCGGTGATGTCGGTAATTCGATCGAAACTGGGCGTCAGCGCAGAGGCCGGCTGTAGCGCGGTCAGCAGGAACTGGTGAGCGGGATCCACGGAGGCCCAGCTCTGGACGGATCGGGCGCTCGGAAGTGTCGCCCCCAGGACCAGCGGCGACCAGAGAAGACCGCTTTGAGAGGCTCCCGTGGTGTCCGTGCCGGCGTACCAGTTGGCGGCGTATTCATGCCTCAGCCCGATGTCGCGCAGGCCATTGTGGAACACCGCATCGGCGTCCAGTGCGACATCAACGACGGCGTACAAAGATCTTTTGTTGATTCCCTGGTCCGGTGAGTTCACCACGAAGTTGGAGAAGTCCGAGCCAAAGTACGAGTGGTAGCTATCCACAAAGACAGCGGCGTTTCGCCAGTCCCAGAAGCCGAGGTCGACCGTAGCCTTTCCGGTAGGAACTCGCACCGGCGCACTGAGCAAGGCCTGCCGCTTTTGATTGACGACCGGTCCGAGCCAGGTCAGTGTCGTGCCGACTGGCACGCCAGGGCCGGTCACCCCGTCGCCGACCCGGATGTTGCGAATATTGTCTCCTGTCAGGAAGACGGCGCGGCTACCGTTCGTTACCGCTCCGGAGAGGGCCCTTCTACCGGGCATATTGAGCTGCGAGAGATAGAACCAATCGTAGTTCGCGGCATCAATGTTGATGGGGTTGGAGTCGGCGCCCAGGCCGTTGTCCTCGGGCGAGTCCAGGAGGGTAAGCTGGCGAACGACATTGAACTTGGGATCTTTCAAGGCAGCCTGTTGCAGGGCCAGGGTTGCTACTGTGGCCACGCGCACGCCGTGGCTGTGGCCGATCAAATGGACCTTGCCCAGGCCTTGACTATAGTCCGGAGCGAGCGCCTCCATCAGTCCCTCGGCCAAACGCAAGCCTGCCTGGACGGTACGGCCTTCCGACAAGTAGGCTTCTTCGGGGATCCCGATAAAATCGCTCGTCGCCGAGTCGTCGATCCAACTGTAGGCAAGCACGGTGGCGTTAGGATCGACCTTCAGAATGGCCTGCGCCAGACCAAGAGGGTTGATTTGAAAAGCGGGATCGGTGGTGTCGCCGGGCAGATAAAGCCAGGGAGTGCTTGCCCCCGGTGAGGCCGGGACAGCAACTTGCCACGTGTCCCAGGTGAGCGGATTGCGGCCCTCTGCCTTGACGTCCGCCACCCAGTCAGCATACCCCGGCATCCAGCCGTGGGAGATCACATACACGTTTTTCGCTATCAGGGTACTGTTGGTGATGGTGTGGGCGGTCGACAGGGACGAAAACTGCGTGCCGTCGAAGTAGCCCAGGCGGTCGAGGAGCGTGAGCTGCTCCATCTCGATAGCGCCGATATCGACGCTGCCTTCCTGGACGCGCAGGTATTGCCCGGTGGGGGAGCCGCGTTGATCGTACACCAGCGGCTTGTTGCCGGCATCCACGGCCAGCACGCTCAGGCCGGCGTTCCTGGCGGGGCTGCCGGCGCTCAAGGCCATGGTCCAGCTCCAGCCGCCGTTGTTCGCAAGGCTCTGAAGCATCGGGTCGAGCACGGAGTAGTGGACGTTGATGTCGCCTCGTGACGGACCGTTCACGCCGTTCTCGAAGTTCGAGTCGAAGTTGGCGATGGCTGTCGAGATGATATTCGAGGGTGTGCCATTGGCGTTTGCGGCGTCCTGAATGATGGCGCGGTTGAGTGGCTGGCCGGCCCCGGCATTGACGAAGAGCTGATTCACCACATCGTGCAAACCAGACGAGGCACCCGACAGGATGGTGTTCGCAATGGTCAGCGTGGCAGTAACTGTCTTCCCGTCGAGGCTGTCGGCGAGGTTGTACACCTGCAAGCCATCGGCCAGGCCGTAGTAGCCTTTGCCGCTGGAACTGAGCGTGTTGCCGGTGATGGTGTCGTTGGTGAGGCGCACCGAACCGTTGAGATTGAAAATGGCTCCGCCGAAGGCGTCTCCAGGCTTGCTGTAGTAAGAGGCGTAACCGCCGTTGGCAGCGTTACCGGTAAGGGTCGAGTTCACGATGGTGACGTTACCGCCCCGGTTGAAAACGGCGCCGCCCAGCCCGGCACCGCCGCCTCCGTAATAGCTGTCCAGGCTGGCTCCGCCGCCGAAGTTCGCCGTGCCTTGTGTGCCGGCGCCGCCGCCGAAGCCGCTCACGGCCCCGGTCCCGCCATAGCCACCCCCGCCGAAGCCCGCTGCAAGGGTTGAAGAGCCGCCTTGGCCTTCGCGAGTCTTTATCCCATTCGGGAACGAGCCGAGGGGAACTGATCCGCCAAAGCCACCCGGGCCACGACTGGTGTTGTCCTGACCGATCCCGGCGCCGAAATAGACGGAGGAGGAGCCGTCATACCCGCTGGTACCGCCATTGGCCGTGTTGCCGGTCATCAAGACGCTATCGAGAACCAGCGTGCCTTGATTGAAGATCGCCCCGCCCGCTCCCAGACCGCCGCCACCGTAGTAGCTGTCGCCGCCTTCGGCTACGCCGCCTCTCATGGTCAGACCCCGCAACGTCAGGTTACCGGCAGGCAGACCGCCAAAGTTCTGGCCAGAGACGTAGAAGAGGCGGAAGTTCGGTCCACCGACGCGCTCGATCGTGGCGCCGTTGCCGTTAATGGTGATCTGACTCTTGACCACCGGCATGCCATTCGGCCCGTACCAGTAGTTGTCGATGCTGTTCAGGCTGTACGATTGGAATGCCGCCAGCACGATCGTATCCGCACCGGGGGTATTGTTGGCAATATTAATGGCGTCGCGCAGGCTGATTTTGCTGCCTTGCAACGTCGAGATCGTGGCGGTCTTAGCCTGGTACAACAGGTCCGCTGTCGAGTTGACGACGATCGACGCCGGTACCGTGCGGTCTTCCAGCGGTTGCATCTCCAGACGTATCGTCGAGTGGCGATGGCGTGGTGGTGTCGCCAAGCCTTGGGCAGAGCGGCTTCTCTGTGTTTGTCTGTTGGCGAAACCTGCCCGCATTTTCTTTAGAAATGATACTCGTAGCATGATATCCCTGCTTTCGGTGTATTTCGTGGTGTGTCATCTGCTTAGTGGAAAACGTATCGTAAGCGACTGTCGCATGACATGCAATGTAAATGGTGATCGTCAGGCCATTGCAATCCGAATCTTGTTGGCGACATGTGGCGGCTACGCTACAAGATCTGAGATGCGTTCAAGCAAATAATAATACTGGGAGCATTTTGACCTTCTTGTTTAGTCGCTACATTGTCGTCAGGAGGCCGACGTTATCTGCGATAACAACTAGAGCCAGCTTCAAGTTCTTGATCGTCGAATCCTCCCTGTACTCCACTGAATCACATAGAAGAAGATAGGCGTAAGGAATACTCCAAAAAGAGTAACACCAAGCATACCAGCAAAGACGGCGACGCCCAGGGTTTGTCTCATTTCCGCACCTGCACCCTCGGCAATGACCAGTGGCACCACGCCAAGGATAAACGCAAACGACGTCATGATAATGGGCCGAAGCCTGATTTTGCACGCTTCAAGGATCGCACCCCGCGGCTGGCTGCCGGCATCACTGCGAATCTTGGCAAATTCGACGATAAGAATCGCGTTCTTGCAGGCCAGGCCGACAAGAACGATGAAACCAATCTGTGTGAAGATGTTCACATCCATCTTGGCCATGCCCACCCCGACGACCGAACACAGCAGACACATGGGCACGACGAGAATCACCGCTAGCGGCAAGGACCAGCTTTCGTATTGAGCAGCCAGCACGAGGAAGACGAGTACGACAGCCAGCACGAATGCAAAGACAGCGGTGTTGCCGGTCTGCAACTGCAAGAGAGCCAGTTCTGTCCACGCCGGCCGCATCGTGGGAGGCAACTCGCTCTTCATGACCTGATCCATGATATCAATCGCCTGCCCGGAACTGACTCCTGGCGACGTGCATCCTCTCACACCCGCGCTGGGATACATGTTGTAACGGACCAGCATCACCGGCCCGCTGATTTCCTTGAAGCTGAGCATCCCTGCCAGTGGCACCATCATACCTCGATCATTTCTCACCTTGAGTTGCCGGAGGTCTTCAATCTTCTTGCGAAAGAGCGGAGCGGCCTGAATATTTACCTGCCAGGTGCGCCCGAACTTGTTGAAGTCGTTGACATACAGCGAACCCAGGTACGTTTGAAGAGAGCCGAAGATTTCGCTCAGAGCCACGCCCTGTGTCTTCGCCTGGACTCTATCGACATTGAGCTGAATCCACGGAGTATCAGCCCGGAAACTGGTGAACAGCCCCTGAATACCCTCGGTGTCGTTACCCTTGCTCACAACCTGGTCAGCTACACGTTGCAAGGTAGCGTTGCCCTGATCGCTCCGGTCTTCGATCATGATCTTGAAGCCGCCTGCCGTGCCTAAACCTTCAACTGGCGGTGCGCCGAAGATACTGACCACTCCTTCTTTCACTTCCGAGTGTAGCAACTCCTCCAGCCGGGCACTGATGGCGTCGGCTGACATATCATGCGCCGTTCGTTGAGAAAACTCATCCAGCATGACGAACATGGAACCGAAGTTCGGGGCGTTGGCATTGAGCAGCAGCGATTGCCCGGCGATAGCCACCGTATGACTGACACCCTTTGTTTTCCCCACCAGCTTCTCGATCTGTTGAACAACTTTGATCGTTCTTTCAATCGAGGCCGAGTCAGGAAGTTGCACATTCACCAGAAGATAGCCCTTATCCTGTGCCGGGATGAAGCCGCTGGGAGTGCGCTGGAAGACATACCAGGTCAACACCAGCAATCCACCATAGACCAACAGAGCGATCAGGCTGATACGCAGGATGCCTGAGACAACAGCAACATACCCCATCGTCACATAGTTGAAACCAATGTTGAACCAGCGGAATGCGGTGCCCAGCACGAAGTTAAACACCTTGGTGCCAACAATGCCGATCACCGCTCCTATCACGATGGCACTAATGGTAATTGCCAAGGAGCGATGTTCGATAAAGAACGATGGTAACAGCGTCGGATCGGCTTGATTGATCAACACATTGAGCCAATAAGGAAGGAAATACCAGCCCGCCAGGGCGCAGGAGATGCCATAAAGCCACCAGGGCATGACCTCATCCTTGCGTTCGTGCTTGGGCTTGAGCAGTAACGCCGCCAGTGCAGGGGAGAGAGTCAATGAGTTGAAGGCAGAGAGGATCGTCGAGACCGCGATCGTTAGTGCGAACTGTTTGAAGAATTGTCCCATGATGCCGGTGATGAAGGTGCAGGGCACAAAGACAGCAGTGAGCACCAGCCCCACCGCTACCACCGGGCCGGCCACCTCATTCATGGCTTTGATGGTGGCATCCCTCGGCGAAAGACCATGTTCAATGTGATGCTCGACTGCTTCCACCACCACAATGGCGTCATCCACCACGATGCCAATGGCCAGGACCAGGCCAAAGAGGGTTAGGTTGTTCAAACTGAAACCGACCACATACATGGCAGCCAGGGTGCCGATGATCGCCACCGGTACGGCCAGCAGTGGAATGATCGCTGAACGCCAGTTCTGGAGAAAGAGGATAACCACGAAGGCCACGAGGGCCACCGCCAGCCCCAGCGTCTTGACCACTTCAAGAATCGATTCAGAGATGAACGGGGTGGTATCGTAGACGATGGCGTAATCGAGATCTTCAGGGAAGTCGAGCTTGAGGGCTTCCATCTTGGCACGTACCGCTGCAGCAGTTGCCAGGGCGTTGGAGCCTGGCAACTGGTAGATTGACAGGGCCACAGAAGGCTTGCGATCGAGAGTACAAACCTGGTCGTAGGCCTGAGCACCCATGTCGATGGTTGCCACTTCTTTCAATCGAACGATTCGCCCATCGGCTGTGTTCTTGACGATGATCTGCCCAAACTGCTCCTCGCTGGAGAGTCTGCCCAGCGTCGTCATGGCATACTGGAATACCTGTCCGCTAGGAACTGGTGGCTGACCGATCTGTCCCGCTGCTACCTGTACATTCTGCTCCTGAACTGCCTTCACCACGTCGTCGGCTGAGAGATTAAGCGATGCCATCTTCTCTGGATTCAGCCAGACGCGCATGCTGTAATCACGCTGGCCGAGGTACGTGATGTCTCCCACGCCGGGCAAACGGGAAAGTTCATCACGGATTTGAATGGTCGCATAGTTGCTGAGGTAGAGATTGTCGCGGGTTCCCTTGGGTGAGAAGAGATTGACAATCATCAAAGTACTGGGCGACTTCTTGCGGACTGTCACCCCTTTTCGCTTCACCAGTTCGGGTAGCACTGGCTCCGCCTGAGCCTCACGGTTTTGCACCAGCACCTGGGCCATGTTCAGGTCAACACCAAGGTTGAAGGTAACCGTGAGGGTATAGATGCCATCGTTGGTGCATTGCGACGACATGTAGAGCATGCCTTCAACACCATTGATCTGCTGCTCAATGGGAGCAGCCACCGAATCAGAGATCACTTGAGCATTGGCACCGGGAAAGATCGCCGAGACTTCCACCGTGGGCGGCGTGATGTTGGGATACTGTGCAATGGAAAGACTGAAGGTCGCCACGCCGCCAGCCAGCACCAGGATGATTGACAACACCGCTGCGAAGATGGGGCGATCAATGAAAAAGCGAGAGAACATGCGGATACCTTATCAGGTTCACCTCTCTCCCATGATGGGAGAGAGGTGGGGTGCATGGAGTTAGACACCGTTTGCCGGAGGCTGACGCTTGCCGTTCGTTTTCAGTTGATTCCGCCGGGTGGCTATCATCTGAGCGAACGAACGAACAAATCCGAACGAGAGTACCCAAAGGATGCCTCGGCTCAATTTCCCCAGCAGGGGGAATCGCCAATTCGTCCAGTACTGCAGATGATCTACCGTAATGAAGAAGACAGGAGTCAGAAAGATACCGAAGAGGGTGACACCGATCATGCCGCTGAAGACGGCCGTCCCCAGCATTCGCCGCATCTCGGCCCCGGCACCCTTGGCCAGCACCATGGGCAAAGCGCCAAGGATGAATGCCACGGAGGTCATAATGATCGGTCGCAAGCGTAGCTTGCAGGCTTCCAGAGCCGCCTCTCGTGCCGACATGCCGGCTTCGCGCTGCTTCTTGGCAAACTCGACGATCAGCACAGCGTTCTTGCTCGCCAAACCCACCAACACCACGAATCCCACCTGAGTGATGATGTTAATGTCGTGCTTGGCCATAGCCACGCCGGCAATTGCGCTGAGCAGGCACATCGGCACGACAAGAATCACCGCAATCGGCAGCGACCAGCTTTCGTACTGAGCTGCCAACACCAGGAAGACCATGGCGACTGCGATGCCGAATACGATGAAGGTGGTGTTGCCCGCTTCCAACTCAAGGTAAGCTAGTTCGGTCCATTCATACTTCATGCCGGCGGGCATTTCCTGATTCGCGATGGATTCCATGATGTTGATGGCGGTGCCGGTACTGACACCGGGAGCGGCACTGCCGTTAATGCCGGCAGCGGGGTACATGTTGTAGCGGGTAATGATCAACGGGCCGTTGTTCTCTCTCACCGTGGCTAAAGCTCCGAGCGGCACCATCTGGCCGAGAGCGTTTCGAACCTTCAGGCTTTTGACATCTTCGATTTCATTGCGAAAACGGTGATCAGCCTGTACCACCACCTGCCAGGTTCTGCCCAGCATGTTGAAGTCGTTGACATAAAGAGAGCCTAGGTAGATTTGCAGGGCATCGAAGACCGTATTAAGCGGGATCCCCATCATCCGGCATTCTTTACGATTGACATCAACATAAAGCTGGGGCGAGTTGGCACGGAAGATATTAAACAGGCCTACCAGCTCACTCCGCTTGTTCCCCTGAATCACGATCTGGTCGCCCACGGCCTGTAAATGTCGCACGCCAAAGTCGAGACGATCTTCAATCATGATTTTGAACCCGCCTGCCCGACCGATGCCTCGCAGCGGCGGCGGGCCAAAGACGGCGGGTTGAGCTTCAGGCACATGGATGGCGAACTGTTTCCGCAATTCGTTGGCAATCATGTCGCTGTGCATACTGGGATCACGACGTTTATCAAAATCATCAAGAAGGATGAACTGCGAACCATAGTTTGACCCGAAGGCGCTCAGTAGAAGAGATTGTCCAGCGACGGTGACCACATGTTTGACGCCCTTGGTCTCCATGGCGATCTTTTCCAGCTTGCGCATCGCCGCCTGGGTTCGGTCGGTCGATGCCGCGTCGGGAAGCTGAACATTGACCATCAGATAGCCCATGTCCTGCGAAGGGATAAAGCCGGTCGGAACTTGCTTGAAGCTCCAGTATGTCAGGGCCAGGAGTCCGCAATAGACCACCAGCACGAGAAGACTAACTCTTAACAGTCCTCGCACCGCACCCAGATAACCACGAGTCGCCAGGCCAAAGAGTCGATTGAAGCCCCAGAACAACAACCGCAGAATAGTGTTGATCACCATGCTGAGCGAAGCCAGGACGACCGCTCCCAGTGCCATGCTCGCCCAGGGGAGAAGTCTGGGAACAAGATCAACCATGTTCGGGGGAATGTAGCTTAGAAACGGCTGAATCCACCCGTTCAGATATTCGGGCAGATGTTCATACCCAAGCCAGCCGCCGATCATGGCCAGAACTAGCCAGGGGAGAACAGTGTTCTTCTTTTTATCCCGAGGCTTGAGAAGGATAGCTGCTAAAGCCGGGGAAAGTGTGAGCGAATTGAAAGTGGAGAGCGCGGTCGAAACAGCTATTGTCAAAGCAAACTGACGGAAGAAGGCTCCGGTAATACCACTAAGAAACGCACAGGGAAGGAATACCGAACCCAGCACCAGGCCAACGGCAAACACCGGGCCGGAGACCTCCTGCATCGCCTTGATCGTCGCTTCTCTTGCTGAAAGGCCATGCTCGATGTGATGCTCGACCGCCTCCACGACCACAATCGCGTCATCGACCACGATACCAATAGCCAGTACCAAGCCGAATAATGTCAGGTTGTTCAGGCTGAAGCCGACCAATGCCATGGCAGCAAAGGTGCCAATAATTGCCACCGGCACCGCCGCCAGTGGAATAAGAGCCGAACGCCAGCTTTGCAGGAAGACCAGCACCACGATGGCTACCAGTAGAATGGCGTCTCGTAGTGTTTTGAAGACTTCCTTGATCGATTCTCGAATGTAGGGTGTCGTATCGTAGGCAATCTCCCAGAGCAGATCGGGTGGAAAATCCTTCTCAAGTTCCTTCATCTTGGCTATGACCGCATCAGCGACATCGAGCGCATTGGCATCTGGAAGCTGGAAAATGGGCATGCCGATGGAGTATTTGGCATCGAGCCGTGCGGTAACATCTTCACTTTTGGATCCGAGTGAAACCCTCGCCACATCTTTCAATCGCACCACTCGACCGTCAGGAGAGGTTTTGAGGACGATATCCTGGAACTGTTTTGTTGTGCGTAGACGGCTGACGGTGCTCAATGGTACTTGGAAAAGCTGCCCGTCAGGCACTGGCGGCTGCCCGATTTGTCCGGCAGCGATTTCCATGTTCTGTTCTCGGATGGCCGAGACCACATCGCCCGCTGTCATGTTTCTGGTGGCCAGTGCCTGAGGATTCACCCAGATCCGCATGCTGTAATCACGCTGGCCAGTGATCAGCACGTCACTGACGCCGGGCAGACGCGCCAGTTCTTCTTTCACCCTGGTCAGTGCGAAATTGCTCAGATAGAGCTGATCATACGCCGGGTTGGCCGAGTTGAGATTGACGGAGAGGAGAATATCCGGCGACCTCTTTCGAGTAGTCACGCCGGCCTGCTTGATAACTTCGGGCAAGAGCGGTATCGCCAGGGAAACACGGTTCTGCACCAGAACCTGAGCCATGTTCAAATCAATACCGGGTCGAAAGGTAACAGCGAGGTTGTAACCGCCATCATTGGTTGATTGCGAAGACATGTACATCATGCCTTCGACGCCGTTGACGTATTGTTCAATTGGCGCAGCAATAGTCTCAGCCACCACCTGAGCGCTGGCTCCGGGGTAGCGGCAATCGACCTGCACTAATGGAGGGGTTACCGAGGGAAACATAGCGATGGGTAATTGAAAAACCGCAATCGCCCCAGTCAACGTAATGACAATGGAAAGCACTGCCGCGAAGATGGGCCTGTCTATGAAGAACCTGGCGAACATATTGTTCCCTCATCGAACGGAATCGACGATACGCCATTGTTACTATTTTCAATGAATCACTTTTCAGACTTACCAGGAGTGATGACGGCAGGCTTCTTGGTGGCAGGCATAGTGGAGGCAGGACGATTCTTCATGGATTCAATGGGTAGCGGGGTGACAACGACTCCCTGCCGAACTCGTTGCAATCCAACGACGATAATCCGGTCGCCTGTGCCGACACCCTCTTCGACGACACGCATGCCACCTTCAGCGAGCGGCCCGACTTTTACTTTGCGGTATTCGACCGTATCCTTGGCGTTAATCACATAGAGGTACTTCTGGCCCTGGTCGGTGGCGAAGGCTTCTTCAGGGACAACGAGCGCTTGTCGGGTCGGACCGGTTCGCAACAGAACACGAACAAAGACCCCGGGAGAGAAGAGCCTGTTGGGATTAGCAAATACACCACGACAGCGAAGTGTCCCTGTACTTGGATCAACACGATTATCCACAAAGTTGATTGTGGCCTGAATCGAATAGCCTTCTTCGTCCGGCAGGCCGATGGAGATCGGTACAGAAGTCTCACGGGCGGACTGCATCTTGCCTTCACGAATCAGTCGTCGCACTTTCAGTACGGTGCGCTCATCGACATCGAACGTGGCATACATGGGATCGAGCGAGACGATGGTGGTCAATATGGTGTCATCGGCTTTGATCAAATTCCCCGGATCGACCATGCGTCGGCTGGCAAGCCCGGAAAAGGGCGCAGTGATTTTGGTGTAGCCCAGATTGAGCTTGGCTGTATCCAACGAAGCCTTCGCCGATTTTACGTTGGCAACTGCCTCGGCACGATCACCCACAACCTTATCGTAGTCTTCCTTACTCAGGCTGTTGGTTGCCAGCATCTTCTGAGCACGCTGGAAGTCAGCGTCCAGCCGAATGACCTTGGCTTCAGTCTGAGCCACCATTGCCGCGGCACGATCCACTTCTGCCTGGTACAGTCTTGGGTCCACCTCGAAGAGCACCTGTCCCTCTTTGACCTCGGCTCCGTCTTTGAAATTGACTTTGTCGAGATACCCTGAGACCCGTGCCCGCAGATCGACATAGTGGTCTGATTCCGTTCGACCGGTGAACTCCTCGCTCTCAGAGACTTCCTTGTACACCGGCATGGTAAAGTAGACTTCGGGAGGTTTAGCCGCTGCCTGCTTTGCCAGTGTCTTGTCGGTACAGCCACTTAGTGAGAGAGTTGACAAAGCAGATGTCAACAAGAGGAGAAGACCACAGGTTGGATTGTTGATCTTCATTGTCGCTTTCCGAAAATCGGGACAGAGTCGATTCGACATGGTACTTCTACGTATAATTGTACCAATAGGTAGGATTCCTCAATCTATTTTAATCAGTGCTGATTATTCAGTTATCAAGGAGGCAACCATTAAACCTCTGAGGCACCTCTTCCTTTTTGAAAGTGAATGAAGCTGAGGCTACCGACGGCCCTCATTTGCCCTACATGATTGGAAGATCGCACCCATAAGCCATGCTGCCGATAAAGGATATGACTCCTATGAAAACAGTAAGGTGATCAACGCTGCGGGCGCAGTGGTAAGCAATGAGTCAAGTACGTTCTTCGAACTTAAGAGTGTAAAAAATAGAAGATAAACGAAGAGGGCCGCGGATAGAGTTATCCGCGGCCGGATGGTTACTTGATTTGCGATGCAGTTGAACCGTTATTTGCACTAAAGTGCACCGTTAAATGCTGTTCGGCCATGCCAAATAGCACATAACTCGGCTTGAACGGCAATGTCGGCAGTTTCTGATGAATCTGAGATCCCAGCTGGGATACTTGCTTTGCTACCCGATCATTGACGTTTTTCTTGATGATGAGTTGCAAAGCACTCCGCAAGTCGGGGCCGCCAAAAAACTTCAGAACGTCTGCAAAAGCGTGGCCTAGCCAACCTGTGAGGTTAGCGCCTCGGGTATGCACGTTGGTGATCGTGACCGAACGAACCTGTACTGATGCGGTTCCGGCGATGTTGCATTGGAAAGCAACTTCGGCTTCGATATCAAAGTCAATCCGCACTTTCGGATCGGCATGCCTTGAAAGGCCGACGCTGCCAAAGATGCCCAGGTCAAGATCCGGCGTTGTAGACTTCACGTACACAAAGTTACCGGGTGCCTTAAGATGAATAGTAGCTCCGGCGGGATCCGCTCGTGCTTCCAGGGTTAGACGATTCGCCAGGCCCGGTTTTACGTCATACAACGAAACGCCTCCGGTGAGCTTCATGCCGCCGAGCTTCTTTCGCAGTTGGTCTTCGCCTTGTTGCTTGACGCGCGTCCAGGCATTGTCCAGCGCTGGTCGCAGGCCAATGCGAGTTAGTTCAATAGGGGTTTGATTGTTCAACGACGCCTGAATCACTACTTGACCATTGAACGGCTTGAACGGAACATCGCCAAAGCGTTGCTGTTGACACATTGCGATTCCTGGCAACATGACGAATATGAATGCCAGGAAAACAGACTTATTGAGCAATAACATGACCTTCTCTCCTGATTGGTTCGCACATTTCTTCGAGGTTCACCATGAACGCCGAAGTAATGCTCATTCTTCAATTGCGGTGGGAAGGATCAGCGGACAATAAAAACGATAATTCTTGCGGCACAACGTATTGCTCTGATTGGTAATTTTCTGCCGAGCGTTCTACTACAGAAGACTTTGAGGGAAAGCAATTTCGGAAAAGTGCATTCCATCTTCAGGAGGAGCAACGATTCAAGATATCCTGGTTGATCATTGACTTCAGATTCCAAGGCATTCAACAGAGAGGATCATCTCATTTCCGAGTCTTTGTGAGCTGCAAATACGGCAGCAAGTGCACGTTGAAATTGCTTTCGCCGGGCTTCCGGAGTTCCTCCCAGCTTTTCTGCGACTTCCGTCCATTCACGCCCTTCTGACCGCAAATCGGCCATGAGGCGTGCTTCAGGATCAAGACGGTCTTTAAGTCGCTCGAGTTCTTCCCTGGCCATAGCAATGCGGTCGGGAGGAAGGTCCGCTCCCTGTAATTCCCCGAAACTGCTTGCATCGGCTGAGACTTCGACACCAACATCACGGCATTGCTGGCGATGGCGTCGCATCTGGTGGGCGAGTTTGTTCCTGGCCATCTGGACAAGTAAGCCGACAAGCTGTTTAGGCTCGTGAAGCTCGAACTGGCCATGAGCGGCGCGGGGAAAGAAACTAGCCATAACCGACTGACAAATATCGATCGAATCAAAATGCCGTTTCATCGCAGGATCACGAAGCCGTGAGCGAATCGCAGCACGGACCTGTGGCTCGTAGCTTTTCACCAATTCGAACGCTGCCGCTTCGTCTCCGGTGCGAACACGTTGAAGCAGGTCATGAAAGTTACCACCGTCCATCGAAATACTCCATGCTTTACTATCAAGTACCACGTCGCGGTATCACCGTCGAGTAAGTTCCTTCAGAATTATTGATCTTTGGTGGCCCGATTTCATTTGATGTACAAGCAACAAAACCCACAGCAATTATTTCCGCTGTGGGCGATGTCAGCTGCCTTGTCGGCAATTTGAATCTGGGGTTGTTCCAAGTCCTGCTTACTCACCTGGCATAGGAGGCAACTTCGTATCATCTTCTCCCGTCTCATCCTGATTAATGTTGGAGAAGTCTTCAGTGAAAGGATCACTTACTTGTGTCCTTTGCGATGTGAAACAATAGCCTCCATAAGGGGTATAGCTGCATGGGTAATAACAACCAGCCGGTTGACACCAGTAGTACCAGGACCTGCATCCGCGATCAAAGAACATCCAGCATCCATGCCGCTTATTCCATGCGCGAGCTTGCCAGTGATTGTGATTGTGCCCGCGATAACCGTACCCCCACTTTGCTCGGAACCCATGGCGTGTGTGGTAGTGCCGATCATACGGTCTCTTAGACAAGATAGATCGGGCCTGACCTGGCCTCGGAGAACGCATCCACGAAGGACGCCCCCGGCCGTCATGGTGCTTCTGATGGCTGGTAGAGTGGCTGCGGTCTTTGGAATGTTGAGGTGGTGCGGCGTAGATGGCACCTGCCAAAGTCAGTGCTGCGACGATTCCTGTGGTTTTGCGAGCTATTGAGTGAAAAGCGAACATGGATAGTCTCCAGTTATGGGCCTTGCTTGGACTTAAGCGACGTGCTTGAATCTTGCTTGCCTCATCTGTTCGATTGCAGAGCTTCTACCCTGGCGGACAACAAAACGGATCATTTTGCAGAAATATGCATAGTGCCTTTGAATCTAGCCATAAATCATGATTGTTGTCCGTTGGTCTTTCACTTCTGCAATGGAGTAGTTGGTTGTCTGAATGATCAGGCCCACTCTTGGAGGTCGAACCATGTTTTTTCATTTCCACCGCGCTCTATTCCAACAAGTGACCAACATTCGATGGTCGTTATGTCTGTTATTTATTCTGGCGATAGCACAGTATGCTCCGGCTCAACAGCCTGGCTACGCCTTTTCCATTCCACCATTAGAAGCAATTGACAAACTTGCCCGTTTAGAAACGGGCAAGGTGCGAGAGTTCGATGTGGACGAAAGGCGACTTCTCCAGGAAGCTTGGGACCAGAAACTGAAAGATTCCCCTGACTCGGACCGGTTTCTGGATGCGCTTCTTTATGCCTCGAATGTCAATAGTCTTGAACAACGAGTTCAGTATCGTAAGCAGTTTCATCAGTTGGTTAAGAAAGTAGAAAGTAAATGCGGCGATCCAGGAGATCCCTTGGTCTTCGGCGAAAAGCTCATGACGTTTCTTCACCAGGAAACGTTGCGTGGGGGCTATGAACTGAGTCAAAGTTCCTTTAGCACCATGTTGGATTCTGGTAAGTTTAATTGTGTCTCATCGGCCGCTTTGTACTATGCGGTTGGAGTTCGTTATGGATTACGTTTTAATATCCTCTGCATACCAGGAAGTTCGTTTATGCCTGGGCACGCCACGCTGGATTTATTGGTTGGAATGAAGAAGTTGCATGTCGAAGCGACAAACGCTGACGGCTTTGATTGGCAGACAAAACTCTCACGCCCGGGTGTGGTTCTGCTATCCAATACTCCTGATCGCTCGAAGGCTCGCGAGGTAAAGCTGTGGGGATTACCAGCTATGATTTACTCGAATCAGGCAGCAGGGCATCTCAAGGGCGAGAAACCTGATTTTCTCGAAGCGATTCGGTGTGGGTTGGCAGCCTTGGCACTCGATCCGGAGGATTCTTCAGCTATCAATAACGTGCGGGCTGCCATCATAAACTGCGGTCCAGCCTTAATGAAAAACCGGGAGTATGAATCGGGGTTGAAAGTACTTGAATATGGACTGCAACTAGATCCCAAATCAGTTGACATCAAAAGTAATCTAGCAGTCGTATGGATGGGGTACATCCAACAGACGCTTGATGATGCAAATGACGAACATGCCCTCAAGTTGATCCGTCGAGCAGGAATCGCACTGCAATCAGATCGTGATATGGGTAACGCTGCTCGATGGTTTTGCAATCTCGGAGAACGTCAGATTAAGGCATCTGGCTGGGAAGCAGGCTTAGCAATCGCAGAACGTGCCAAAAAAGTTCTGACGGTTGAGGAGCAAGATGAAATTCTTAAATGGAAGATGAGCCTTTTCCGGAGATGGTCTCAGGAGAAATTATCTAAGGGTGATATTGAAAGCTCTTTTTCGATTGTCGAGCGAATGAAGCGCGAACATGGTTCACACCGTGAAGTATCCCAAGCAATTGCTTACCATTTACAGGTCGCTTTGGCAGAGACAGAGAAGAAAGGGATTGCCATTGCTAAGCAGCACTTTTCAGCCATTAGCAAGAAGTTCCCCAACGAAGCTGTCGTGTTCGAGATGGGAAGCAACCACGCCAAACGTTGCATCCAGCAACTGGCAGCCGATCACAAGTTTGAGGAGGCTGTAGCAGCGATCGAGACTTATATCGAGTTCCTGCCAACAACAGAGGATCGTTCACAATTGGCGGGTATCGCTTACGACCAATGGGCTCGTTTTCTATCCGGCAAGGGCCAACGTCAAGAAGCACTAACAAAATACCAAGCCGGCTTGCAAAAATATCCCAATCAGCCACTACTCAAGAACAACACTGTCGCTTTGTTGGATGACTGGGCCCATGAATCGATAAAAACCGAGCGATGGGATGACGCTATCAAGATTTACGACCAGGGGTTGAAGATGTTTCCCAACGAAAGTCATTTAACCCGTAATCGCGACTATTGCCTGAACCGGAAAGAAGGAAAATAGTTTGGGGCACTCGATCCATTCGACAACCATCTCCGTGTTTTTTCTAAAAAGGTTGTCCGTTGGAAAACAGCAACCGCAATAGGAAGGATGGAACGCTTACGGCGTTTCATCCTTTAACTCTATCACGGGGTGCTGTCATGTCACTGAAAAACAGGATTCTCATGGGGATTCTTGCCGGCCTTTTGGCGAGTTGTGTCACCGTGGGTCCGAAAGTCATAGCTAAACTCTGGTCATCAGAGCAACCGTCATTGCCTGTATGCGAAAGCCAGGAAATCAAACACTTGCTTCAGCGCATGGTACGGTCCTCGAATTTCAGCGATCAGGTACGAGAGATCGATGGATTCCAGGAGCTATCGTATGACCCAAAGAATGAAGAGCGCATCGGGCAATGTGTACTTCATACTGCTCAAGGTGAGGTGCCGGTCAAGTTCACAGTGAACTGGTTGCAAAAATCGTGCGGGATGTTTACCGTCACGTTGAAACAGTAAATCGGAAGTTAGTCCCATTAACAATCACATGGTCTATTTGTGCGCGGGCTTGATCGAGGAGAACCAGGGATGAATGAGCAAGAACTATTCGAAAAGATCCTCGATCTACCCGAGTCAGATCGGCCCGGAATGATTGATCATATCTGTCATGAACATCCCGAAATGCGAGAGCGGCTAGAACAACTGCTGGCTGTGGAGGCTTTGATCGCAGGGCAAGACGATCATTCTCCTGTTTCATCCAACGACTCGAAATCGACCATCTTGCCGACCGCTGGTTCTTCTGTGGAGCCTGTTCAAATTGGTCCCTACCGGCTACTCCAGAAGCTGGGGGAAGGGGGCATGGGAACCGTTTGGGTTGCGGAGCAGACACATCCTGTCAAGCGCCGGGTCGCACTCAAGTTGATTAAAGCAGGAATGGATTCCGAGAGAATACTTGTCAGGTTTGAGGCCGAACGACAAGCATTAGCCATGATGGATCATCCCAATATCGCCAAAATTCTCGATGCTGGCCAAACCTCCGATGGTCGCCCCTATTTTGCTATGGAGTTGGTAAAAGGGGCGCCGGTAACCAAGTACTGCGATGAAGTGCATGCGGGCATCGATGATCGTCTCAAGCTCTTTGCCGAGATATGCGGCAGTCCAACATGCTCACACCAAAGGGATCATTCACCGAGATCTGAAGCCTTCCAACATCCTGGTTACGATGCAAGATGGCAAACCTACTCCTAAGGTGATTGACTTCGGCGTGGCCAAGGCCTTGCACAATAAACTCGCTGATCAGACGATATATACCGAGATTGGGCAGGTCATGGGTACGTTGGAATACATGGCGCCGGAGCAAGCAGAACTCTCTGCCATGGACATCGATACACGTGCCGATGTGTATGCCTTAGGTGTGATCCTGTACGAATTGCTGGTGGGTTCGACTCCGATCACCACTGAGCGACTAAGAAATGCAGCATTTGTCGAGGTAATACGAATCATCAAAGAGGAAGAACCGCCTAAGCCCAGTACGAGATTATCGTACTCCAGCAATTCTTCGTCGTTGGTTGCTTCTGTCCGCCGCACGGAACCAAACAAGTTGCGAGCAGTCCTGGCGAGTGAATTGGATTGGGTGGTCCTGAAAGCATTGGAAAAAGATCGTACCAGGCGTTACGAAACTGCCAATGCCCTTAAACGCGACATTGATCGCTATCTGGCTGATGAGGCGGTGGAAGCTCGTCCACCAAGCAACTATTACCTTCTTAGTAAGTTCTATCGTCGTCACCGGGCCCTTGCACGTGGGGCGCTCTTGGTGATTGGTTGCTTATTGGCAGGGATCGTTGGGACAACGTGGCAGGCTTATCGCGCCATCAACGCCGAATCCAACTGGAGGAATGCGGCCTTGGAGGCCAAAGAGAATGAGAATAAGGCTAGATGGGAAAGGGACGAAAAAGAAAAATCCCGGCAAGAAGAAATGCGTCAGAAGAAACTCGCCGAGAAAAGCGCTCAAGAGGCCAAGGAACAACTGGCCATTGCAACAGCGATACGTGTGTTTTTGCAAAGGAAACTCCTGGGACACGCAGATTCACGATTCCAGGCAGACACATACGCCAAAAGTGGAACCATTACCAAGACAGCTACTCTGAATCCCACCATTCGAGAATTACTCGATCGAACCTCAGATGAATTAAGTGAAGAAAACATCGAGAAGAACTTTCCTCAACAGCCCCTGTTACAGGCAGAGTTATTGCAGACCGTAGGAGACGCCTATCGAGGTGTGGGAGCTTTTTCGAAGGCGATTCAATTTCTCAATCGTGCAGTTGCTGTCAGGCTAAAATATCTGGGAGAACGTGACAGTGAGACTGTTTCAAGCATCAACAATCTGGCCTTGGCCTGTCAGTCGGATGGTAAGTTGGCGGAGGCAATCAAATGGTTCGAGAAAGCACGCGAACTCTCCCTCAAAACGGAATGGCCCGACTCCATCAGAGCTCTGGGTATTGTGGATAACCTGGCCGGAGCTTACGTGGATATCGGAAACTACAAACAAGCGATCCAACTGTATGAAAAAGTGTTTGAAGTATTAAATGGGAAAAATGGAATCGAGCACGTTGACACCCTGATCACGATGAACAATCTGGCACGAGCCTACCACAAGAACGGAGATTCCACCAAAGCGATGGAGCTATACTCAAAGGCTTATCAAGGCTACCTTAAGAAACTGGGGGCGGAACATCCCGATACCCTGGTAACTCACAGTAACCTTGCTTTGATGTACGACGAAAATGGGCGATCTTCCGAAGCAATCGCCATCTATGAAAAAGTACGTGATAGCCAGGTAAAAATACTCGGCGCTGAGGACCCCGACACACTAAGCAATCTCAATAACCTGGGTGTTGCCTACTTCAAAGCGAAACGCTTTCAGGACGCCATCGCCATTTTGGAACAAGTTAAAAAGGGTCAGGCTAATAAATTGGGGTCCGATCACCCCTCGACGCTGGGGACTAGCCTGAACCTGGGAGCCATTTATCTTCATGCCAAACAGCCGGAAGATTCAATCCGAACCCTGGAAAAAGCACGAGAGGATGCAAAGAAATTCGAGAAAACACATCCGATCACCATACAGCTGATGAATAACCTGGCTTTCGTATATCTGTCAACAAAGCAATACTCGAAGGCTGTGTCCTATTTCAATGAAGTATGCGAAGTGATGTTAGAGATGTATGGCCCCAATGACGCTAAGTATTTAGTAAGGTACAGGAACCTTATCGAAGCTCAGTCCAAACTAGCTGAAGAGATGCTTAGCCGAAAAGATTTTGCCCAGGCCGAGTCCCTGCTGCTGAAGAGCTACGATGGAATTACGAAACGAGGCAAGTCATTAGCTCAGGCCAACTCTTTGAAAGGCGAGATTATTGATCTACTGGTTCGGCTCTACACGGAGTGGGGAAAAAGCGATGACGCAGCAAAATGGAGTAAGTTAAAAAGCCAGTAGAATTTCTGTCGCCTAAGTCGCTCAATAATCAATGTTGACATCGTGAGATAAAGGGATCAAGGTGTCAGCTAAAAATTGATTAACGCTATGAACGACGGAATGTTTCTGGTCGTCAAGGCAGGTGCTTAAGAGGCCATTGTGGTCTACTTCCCCATCGCCCGCACCGGCGAAGCGGGGTAGAGTTAGTATTCGTGAACTTGGAAATAACCCAAACCTATTAAAGGAGCACTTGATTGACTGTTTGAAGAGAAACTGTCACATGGTGCCACTTATCTTCAATGCATTGTTCAGGGAAATTAGAAAATCCAGCATTAGCGATTCGTCCTTCTCATTCAGTTCTTCGGAAGGGATGGACATCTTCTCGCCGAAAACCTGATACAGTCTTTGAGTCAAGCGTAACTTCGTGGGATGATCAAGAGAATCTAGCCGCTGAAAATACGATTCAAGCACATGCCTGTCCTGTGGAGATAACCGTTGTAACTGAGCACGTTCAAAGAGATGATTGTTCTGTGCCGTCGCCAGTTGTAGAGGTTCGGTAGTCATCTTGGCTGTCTCCTGTTCACGTATAACCAGGGTGCCGGCGGCCATATCGCCCAGCCGTTGGCAGCGTTTGTTGAGCAGACAGATGACGCCGCCGAGCAGATAGCCGACAGGGAGGAAGTCAGCCAGGTTAATCATGTTGCGGATGGCGGCGGCACGGACATCGATAGGTCCGCCCCCTTCACGAATCACCCGGATGCCGATGTACTTCTTGCCGGGAGTCTGCCCTTCCCGGAAGGCTTCGTAGTAAATGTCGAACCCGACAAAGAAGACAAACCCCAGAAAGATCATCACTCCCAGGACGATGTAGCCGGCAAAAGGAGATTCCTTTCCAATCATGGCCTCGATCAGAAAAGTAGCCAGCGCACCCAGGAGTAGCCAGAATATCTTGACTATCCAATCAAGCACCTGAGCCGCCGAGCGCGAGCCGGGCCCGGCGACCTCGAAGTCAAAGTCAATTTGTTCCGGCGTTTCGATGCGTACTTCATCTGCCCAGGACACGCGCTTACCTCATTTCTTTCATCCAAGAACAATTATCTTGCCAAGCGGAGCACTATCGTGCAAGGTAATTACTGGTGAGTATGCTGAAGCGCATGAGGTCAAATAATGCTGGTCGCACCCCAGGAACGTTGGAAGACGCTCGACTCCCTGCTGACCCGGGTCGAGAAGAAAGGCCTGGCTGCCCTCACTGTCAATGAAAGCATGCAGCTCTGCCAGCTCTACCGCCAGGTTTCCATCGATCTTTCCCGTGCCCGGGCCGATCAGGCTCATCCCCAGGTGCTTCGTTTACTGAATCAACTGGTGGGACGAGCGCATGGACAGGTCTATCGTAGTCAGAACCTGCAGTTGTCGAACACCTGGAAATTCCTGTTGACCGGCTTTCCCCAACTCGTTCGCAAGCATGCCGTCCTGATTCTGCTCACGATGGCGCTCTTTTACGGCACTACTCTGGCCACTGCTGCCGCGGTCGTTCACAATCCCCTGCTGGCCTATTCGCTTTTCGATGAAGACAAAGTCGAATACGAGAACATCCGCCTGGAGAAACATCAGGGCGAATACAAAGGCAACTTCACGTTCAAAGTCGAGCAAAGCTCCCTGGTCGGGGCGACTATTATTGTCAACAACATCCGTGTCTGCATGCTCTCGTTTGCTACAGGAGCCTTGTTGGGATTACCATGCCTGATCATCCTGATCTTTAATGGCCGCATGCTGGGGACGCTCGAAGGCATGATGATCAACGCCGGCTACTTCGTGGATTTCAACGCCCTGATCTGGACTCACGGCGTGTTGGAACTCACTGCCATCTGCATCTCCGGGGCGGCGGGACTCTTGCTGGCGAAAGCCATCATCGCTCCGGGGTTGCTGCCACGTCGGCAGGCGCTGAAAGCGGTGGCGATGGATGCGCTGGGCCTGCTGCTGGGTTGCATGGTGATGCTGATCTTTGCCGGGCTGATCGAAGCCTACGTCACGCCCCACTTTTCCCAGACAGTCCGCTTCAGCGTTGCTTTCATCACCGGGGTATTGCTCTTGAGCTATATCCTGGTGGCTGGCCGAGGTGCTACAGCAAACCCCGGAACGTGATCTCCAGATATTTGTTCAGCAGTTGCGGAGCGAGGTCTTCCGGGGCAGCGTCAATCACCTGTGCCCCGTGGCGGCGCATCTGCTCGAGGACCAGCCGACGTTCACGTAGCAGTTCGAGGGCTGTCGCCTGCTGAAAGCCTTCGCTGCGTGTACCGGCATGCTTCAAGCTGGCCTCCAAAAGGTAGCGGTCTTTCAGTGCTGCAAACAGAACGAGATGCCGTCGGCTCGATTGCCTCAGATGGGCAAACATCTCGGCGGATGTGGCAGCATCGACAAAATCGGTGAGCAGAATGAGCATGGCTCGCTTGTTGAATCGTGCCGCCACCGTCTCCAGCACACGACCGTGGTTGGATTCGGTGTAGTCGCCCTGAAGGTTGTACATGGCATCGGAGATCAACTGCAACTGATGCAGCGAGGCGCGGGCGCTACCCAGGTGTGGGCTCGATGAGAAAAAGCACACAGGCCGATGCGATCACCACGAGATAGCGCCACATGGGTGAGCAGCAGCGTCGCATTGATAGCCAGATCGAGCTTCGAAACGTTCTTCTCCTCGGCGTTCATCAGACGGCCGCTGTCGAGCAGCACGAGAATAGTCTGGTTCCGTTCAGCCTGCTGGTTGCGGACGATCAGCTTGCTGCGGCGGGCGGTTGCCTTCCAGTCGAGCAGTCTGACATCGTCGCCACGCTTATATTCCCGCAGCGATTCAAACTCAGCAGTGCCTTTGATCCGTAACTGTCGGAGGCCCAGCAGGTCGAGGCGGTTGGCCCGGGCCAGGAGGTGATAGCGCCTCACATCGACCACGCTGGGATAGACCCTCACCTCGGCCTTCAGCGGGCTGATCACCGCACGTTCCCAGAAGCCCAGCAGTGATCGGTATCGGACGTGAACATCCTGGAAGAAGTATTGTCCACGCTTGAGCGGCTTGACGGTGTAGTGACCGAGGAGCGAGCTCCCTCCCTCTGCCATTCCCGAGCCATCTGACATGGTAGCAGCTTCGAGTTCGAACGAGAGAGGAACCGTATCCCGCCAGTGCAGCGTCAGGTTGGCCCTGGAGTGGTTGCGAATGACGATCTTCACTGGATGCTGATTCAAGAGAGAGAGTCGTTCTGCCACTTGCCTTTCGATGACGATATTGCCGGGGCCAGGCGTGATCAGCCAATCCAGAAAGACGAGGAAGAGCAGAAGGAGATTGGCAGACAACAGAAGCTGATACCCGTCTGGCCAGATTAGCAGCAGGATGGAGGCACCGCGCAGCCTGCCACAGTCATCAACAGTTGCCCAGAAGGCAACGTACTGACGAAGGACTTGGCCGCCGGAGTTTCGGGTCTGGTTCGACTCACCGTGGTACCTCAACCTGTGCCAGCACTTCATCCACCGCATGACCCGTGGTGAACCCTTCGATTTCCGCCCCCGGCCTCAGGATCAATCGATGCCTGAGAACTGGCTTGGCCATGATCTTCACATCATCAGGCAGGACATGCTGTCGGCCATAGAGCGCTGCCCGAGACTTGGCTGCCATCAGCAGCATCAGCCCGGCACGGGGGCTGGCTCCCACTTCCACTCTCAGGTTGGTTCGAGTCGCCCGGATGATGCGGGTAATGTACTGTAGCAATTCATCCCGAATCAGTCGCTGCCGAATGTCGTTCTGAATCGTCAGCAGAGTCTCGGCGTCGGCAATCGGCTGTAGCTTGAAACGGGAAGATTCCTCCATGCGACCACCCTGTTGATGGGTTCGAAGCACACCAACCTCCTGAGCCTCATCGGGATAGCTCACAACCAGCTTGAGCATGAAGCGATCCAGTTGCGCTTCGGGCAGAGGGTATGTTCCTTCCTGCTCCACAGGGTTCTGTGTGGCAAAGACGGTAAAGAGCTTAGGCAGTTGATGGCTCACGCCATCGACGGTGACCTGTCGCTCCTGCATAGCTTCCAGCAGGGCTGCCTGGGTCTTGGCCGGGGCACGATTGATCTCATCGCCGAGAACGAAGTCAGCGAAGATAGGCCCGGAGCGAAAGAAGAACTTTTGCTGCTGCACATCAAAGATGTTGGTGCCGATGATATCAGCCGGCATCAGGTCGGGGGTGAACTGCACGCGCCCAAACGAGCAGTTGAAGATCTGCCCCATCACCCGGATGAGCAGTGTCTTGGCGGTGCCTGGCATACCTTCCAGCAGGACATGGCCGCCTGCAAAAAGGCCGACCAGGATTTGCTCGATAAGATCGTGCTGCCCTACGATGACCTTGCTGATCTCTCGAAGCGCTGAATCAAAGACCTGGCGTGCCGGCGATCCAGCGTCGGGAGCTTCGTCAGCGGGGCGGGGGACATCATGGAGCGGATCAGTTGGTGGCGTAGACATGTCGAATGGCTTCCAGTTCATGAAGTGCATGCAGGAAATCCGTTTCGCTGGCATGCCGGGGTAATGTTGAAGTTAGTGAGTGAAGAACAGCTACTTGACGAAGCTTGCCGGGCCAGTGCGCTTCCGCCTGCTGTGCCAGGATAGTGGGTTGGACTTCAGCAGGCAGGGAGAGGGCCTGAGCCAGCCCATGCGTGACCGATTGCCTTACCGATTGGAGGGCGACATCGTATGCCCGCTTTCTTTCCAGCATGGAAGCCATTGCCAGCAGATATTCTTCTTTCGAGCGGCGTCGGGGGGTGGGCAGTTCCTGATAGGTGCCAAAGCGTGGAGCGTAACGCCAGAGTGCCAGCACTAAGAGCAGCAACCCTTGCAGGGATACCCACAGCAGTGGCGGCTCCGAAAGCAGTTCAAGCACGCTGGGCCGAGCACGCATGCCATGGAAATACTCATCGAACCAGATGCGCTCGCCGCTGTTCTGAACCATGGCCTCGGCTAGTTCTTTGATCAACAGGCCATTGCCCAAGCCATTACTCTGATGAGCGGCAATGCTTTGCTTCAGAACGTCGTTCCGCATGAACTGAGGCAAATGAACCAGCCAGACCTCGCCTTGACCCTGACGAAAGATGCTGACGAACGGCTTCTTCGCCTGCGGCGGCCAGGTTCTATCGGCAGGTTTGTTGAGTGATAGTTCGACAGCACCGGCATCGAAGTCTATCTCCTTATCGCCCAGCTTGATCTTCTGTTGCCGTTCCTGATCGCTGATGGTCTTCTCGGTAGCGGTGATGCCAAGCTTGCCAGTGATTTCATTTTTATCATCCGCCAGCAGCACCTTGCCACCTGACTGCACCCAGGCCGGTAACGCTTCAAACTGACGGCTGGTCGAACGTGGAGCAATGATCCAACGAATTTTACCTTCGACGATCCGTTTGGAAGGCGCCACATCGAGCCCAAGTTCCTTCAAAAGCAAAAAGGCTGCTCGTGCTCCCGATTTGCCCGGATCGTAGCTACCCAGCTCGGCAGGCGTTTGTGGCTGGTGTCCCAACAGCATAACCACCAGAGTCAGACAGATGAGGAATCCACCGGCACCGCCCAAAGCAGGGTGTTTCGCAGCTTCGGCACCGGCTCCGTGAACTCCTGTTCTATCGATTCGGTGCTCATGGCTATCCTCGTCCTCGCATGAGTTGATCGAAGGATTGCCGATACTTTTGATAGGTAGCTTCCGTGCAGGGTCGCATGCCATACCAGTGATCGTCGAGCACATCGACAAAGCCTGTGAGTTGTTGGAGCAGCGGCGCTCGATCGGTAAAGCCCGTCAGGTATTCCCGGTTGGTCAGTGCGGGGCGGAACACAAACTGTTCGTTCTCATCGTAGTGGTAGACCAGCGACAGGAACAAATAGCGGATGGCTTCGGTGTAGTCCTGGTTCTGCGCAGCCTCGTCGGCCTGTGCCTGGTAGTGTAGAGAGTTGCCGGCGTAGCGATTTGCCCGAAGTCTGTTGACGGAAAGCACGGTCAGCGCTGAATACACGGTAGACCGTCATGCCCAGATGTGCGAGCAGGAAGATCAGGACCAGCAGGCTGACGATCAGCAGTATCCAGAAGAAAAGGGGCGAGCCATCGTACAGGCTGCCGAGCCATTTGAAAAAAGCCTTGATTGCCTCGAGAACAAAGTCCCACGGTTCGGGCTGCTGATCCTGAAACTCGGGTCGTGCGAAGATCTTTGCTAACTGCTCATTGATGCCCGCCGTCTCCTCACCTACCGGTGCTTGAAGCAGGCCAGGTACGATCAACTCCGGCGACAACCAGTTGCTGTAGAGGCACGGCATGAAGTGGGGAACCTGCAAGATCAGAACAGTGCCGATGCTTGAGTAACTCAAACTTACTCAAGCATCGGCAGGCCACGTCTCTAAATACTACTCAGGAGTCTGTGTCGCCAGAACTTCCAGGTCGTAGGCTTCCTTACGAACACGCAAATCGAAGTACATGAGTGTGACGCAGATCGCCTGGAAGGAGGAGGTGACAATCGTTAACAGATACTGGATCAGCACCGTGATGCAAAAATTGGTGTAATTGATCGGTCCCCCCGCTAATCCCATGGGTGTCCGAACGATCTCCTGAATCGGAAGCACAGTAGCCAAACCGAGAGTCAGGCCAATATTGATCAAGGCGAGAAGCAGGCCGATTACAAAGATAATGCCGAAGATGCGACCTCGATGACCTTCGGTCAGACTCTTGCTGCGGGCCAGCGCTTTCATCCCACCCATTCCTTCGACCATGACCACCTGGGTGGCGAAGACGTACCAGATGGCAAAAATGATTCCTGGGATGACCAATAGCAGGAAACCCAAACCTATGATGATGCCGGCCAAGAGGGCTGTTACAAAGAGATCGCCAAATCGCTTGAAGGCATAACCGATGGCTGAGCCTACAGTGACAGGCTTGCCAAGGTAATCTTTGGCGATCACATCGACAACTGCCCCTGAGTAGACAAAACTGAAGACGATGCTGACGATCAGAGTTATTAACGCCGCCGCCATTCCTGCAGCCGAACGCAACTGCGGCTCTAGCAATTGGATGACCAACAAAGGCAGCATCAACAGAAAGCCCATTGCAAAAAAGGTCGGCAATCTGCTGAACAGCATCTTGATGCCGCGATCCAGGATTTCTCCAAACGTCATTGATCCTAGTTTCATCTTCATGGCTTGCCCTTGTGTATTGTTGACTGATTCAGCAGAGAATAATTCCCTCTATTACGGAATGCAAGCAATTAGTGGTGTTTATCAAGATGTTGAGACAAAAGTGTTTTTGGCGTCTGTTCAATGTTCATTTTCATAGGTTTGTTTCGCTCACGGCAGTAGTCACTTATCCTAACCCGTTATCCGGTAACACTTGTTCTGATAAGGATGCTTTTCTCCACTAGTTTCAAATAGTCAGCAATCTTCAAGAAACTTGGTGGAACAACAACGCGATATGACATAAGGAAAAATGGTAGACGATAGCCAGGCACTATGATGTTTGGATTTCCTGGTCAAGCAATTGATGACGATGCCGCATCCGGCACACGAGATAAACTCCAAGGCTTGTCGAGAATAGACCGATCATGGCCCAGGTCGCCGGTTCGGGTACGGAGGAGATGGTCACAATCCAGGATTCTGTTTTCCCCTGTGGATTCAGACCCGAGCCAGTGATGTAAAGTTGGCTGTCAAGACTCCCGGCGATTCCGTAGGCATCAATAAAGTAATTCCAGCCCGCCGGAATCGTGACGCCATATTCGTTCTGAAGTGCGGTTTGCAGCAATCGCATACCATGTGCTTCATCCCAGATAAACGCTCGGCTACCCGAAGAAGTCCCGGCCAATCCAACCACTACCTTGCCATCATCAGTTACTGCCAGCGCACGAGACATAAAACCCGGGCTGAGTTCACCAAGTCGGATCATTCCTTGTGAACTTGTCCAGCGATAGGCAGTGTTGAGGCCTGTATCAGAATCCCTGGCATCACCAACGATATGGTTTCCGCTTCCCGACATCCCCCAGGGATCACCCTGAAACGAAGCTGACCCGGGAATGGTGCCTAACGACACCATACCCGTGGCGCTGGTCCAACGATATTGGTTGAAGATGCCGGCCGGCGTGATCGCGGAACCGGCGATAACGCTGCCATCTGCGGAGACAGCTTTCGCAATGCTGGTGTAGGACCCGGCAGGCACTCCTGCAAAAGCGCCGATGCCTACCAGGCCGCCTGAAGTGGTGTAGTAGAACGCTTCGTTGAAGGTGGAGTTGAATGAGTTTCCTTGACCAACTATCACGTTACCATCCCGTGATACATACCCTCCGCGGGCAAAACTACCGCCTGGTAAATACCCGATATTCACCATGCCTGTTGAACTCGTCCATCGGAAGACACGATCCTGGCTTAGTCCAGCCACGACGCTGCCATTCGCTGAACTGGAGTAGGCAACGGCCTCGGTGCTGGGGTCATTGTTGATTTGTCCCAAGTTCACCATGCCCGTGGCACTCGACCACAACGTAGCTCGGGTCGGATTGAAACCGGCCTGCTCATACCCAGCGACGTATTTACCATCCGGACTGATGCTGAATGACTTGCCGGTGTTGGAAACCGGATTGGAATAGCCTAGTCCCGTCAAGGTTCCGCTGAATTGGGCATGGCCAACTCCGTAGCTCATCATGCATGCCAGCACAATAGAATACCTGAATCGTTGAGACCTCATGACTCGCTCCCGGCATGATATAAAGGGGAAGACACGAAAAGGCTCCCTGATTGACTAGACAGGATTACTTTGACATTGCCTCGAAGATTTCAACGATTTCTTCCAGGAGCTGGAAACAGGTCAATTTTTCATTGATGCCCGTGAGCTGCGCGATTATCATCGAGCCTCTGGTATAAGAGCGTCGGCATGGAATTAACACCTGTTTTTCTTGATCGTTGCAGGCCCTTGTTGCGCCTGATGGCGCAGAAAATGCAGCTGGATGACAAGTTGCGCAGACGCTTTGATTCTTCCGACATCGTTCAAGAAACACTGATGCGAGCTGTAGCCAAGGGCGATCAATTTCGAGGTGACACTGAAGCGGAAGCGGTCGGCTGGCTCAAGCGTGTGCTGCATACCGTCGCTCACAACAAACGGGAAGAAGCGGAGGCCCAACGAAGAAATTACCAGCGAGAGCTGCCTGACGTCGACTGGGATGATTCACTATCCGCTATGCCTGAACTCGCCATCTCCACACTGCATCCCGATGATCGAGTAGCTCGTACCGAACTGCTGATCAAGTTGGCTCAGCGCATCTACCAGTTGCCCGAAGACCAGTGCGACGTCGTCAACCTCCGCTCTATTCAGGGTTGCTCTGTGCCGGAGATAGCCCGGTTGCTCGGCAAGTCGGAAAAGGCGGTCGCAGGTCTGCTTTATCGAGGATACCGTGCCTTGAGGGTTTACGCCCTGGAATTGGGGTTGGAACCAGAATGAACCAGCCTTTGGATTCTCACCTGGAAGACGGGGTGCTGTCGTATCTGAATGCGCTGGATCGCGGCAGTTCCAGAGCGTTGGCTGATTGCCTCGAAAGGCATGCTGACATCGCATCACGTCTGAAGTCTATGGCAAAAATCGATCACTTGGTTCATGATATCGCTTCTCATGTGGCCGCTGATCAAGCAGATGAATCTGAAGGGACGGATGAAGAATCCCTTCGGCAGCAGATCGAAAAGTCCGGGCGGTACGCCTGCATCAGCGTATTGGGTCAGGGTGGCATGGGAACAGTCCTGCTGGGACGCGACAAGTTGCTGGATCGTCGCATTGCCATCAAGTTCCTCAGAAAAAAACATCGCTCGAATCCCAGAGTGGTCGAACGCTTTTTTGACGAAGTGCATATCACCGCTGACTTGCAACACCCCGGCATCCCCCCAGTCTACGATCTGGGCGTCACCGAGAGTGGCTGCCCCTATATGGTCATGCGACTCATCCAGGGCAGAACTCTGTCGGAGCTGCTCAGTGAACGTACTTCACTGGCAGAACACTTGCCCCAAATGCTTGGCATCTTTCATGAGATCGCTCAGACCATGGCTTATGCTCATAGCCGACAGATACTGCATCGGGATTTAAAGCCACAAAACATCATGAGTGGCGCTTTTGGCGAAGTTCAGGTGATGGATTGGGGCCTCGCCAAACGGCTTGGCAGTACGACCGATGAGACGTTCATCGATCAACTTCACGAGACGCCCGTGGTAGATGGCGGAACTGTCGCCGGCGCCATTATCGGCACGCCACGCTACATGTCGCCGGAGCAGGCCAAAGGCAGGCATGACCTGATTGATTGCCGATGCGATGTGTATGGTCTTGGTGCGATTCTGTGCGAGATTCTCACCGGCCATCCGCCGGAAGAGCATCATCCCCTGGGTGGATTGCACACTACCGAAGTACCCTCTGAGACGTTTCGTCTTTTGGAGGATTCAGCAGCCGACCCAGCACTCATCCTGCTAACGAAACAGTGCCTGTCGTCTCAACCGGCAAATCGACCACCTGATGGACAAGCTGTGGCCACGGCTGTTGCCAGATATCAGGAAGCCGTTGAAGCCAGGCTTCGGCAGGTAGAGATTGTTCAAGTCAAAACAAAAGAATCTCTCCGCAGGCAGCGCACCACATATTTCTTTATGATTTTGATTCTGGTGTTGGTGCTTGCGGGACTGGGTGTTCTACTCAAGCAGCAGTCGGAGGCCAATGTTCAACTGAGCCAGAAAAACCAGGAGTTACTTCAAGCCAACGGAGTAGCTCAGGAGCGCTTTCACCTGGCGCTGGATGCGGTGAATCGATTTCACAGCGATGTCAGCAAAGATGTCCTGCTCAAAGACACGCAGTTCAAACATTTGCGCGCAGGTTGCTCAAGGAAGCTACTGATTTCTATATTAGGTTGGAAGGTCAAGCCAACGATGCTGCCCAATCCAAACTGGCGGAGAATCTGACGGATGTGAGCCGGTTTCAACGGTCCGTCGGCGATATGGATGAAGCTCGGCGGACGCATATCAATGCACTCCGAATCCTGACTCGTTTGGCGCAAGCTCCAGAAGCAGATGCCACCATCAAGATCATGCATGCCTCGGCGCATATTGCTCATGGCTACTTTCTTTCCGAAACCGACAACAGTCTGACCCTGCACCATGTTGAACAGGCTCGATCCATTATCGATGAGGTGCATCGGCGATTCGGCGAGACTCCTGCCAGTTGGCGGGTTCTGGGGCATGTGCATCTGCTGGCCGGCAAGGCACAGCAGGAGCAGGTGGCCATCGCTCAACGTGAATATGAGAGGAGCTGCGTCGTTTTCGAGGAAGTCAAGAAGAGCCAGCCAAACGAAATTGATGTGCTGCACGATTTAGGCATGGCTTACCTGGAGCGTGGCGTGGTGGAAACCACTTCTCTCGGCCATCGCCGGTTCATGCTCAAAGCTATGGACAATTTCCAGGCGAGGCTCAAGTTGCAACCAGGCGATCCCGGCGCATTGATTGATGTCGCCCATTGCCAGGCGGCGCTGGCTTGCACGAATGACTGCATCGAAGTACCTTTGGAGACAGCTCTGAATCACGCGATGGAAAGCACGAAGATCACTTCTCAGTTGATAAAAGAGTATCCTTCTACCAACGAGTTTCGTCGCGTCCAGGCTCTGGCCTTGTACTATGCTGGTTCCCGGGCGCTCGTGCTCCAGCGTTCCAGTCAGGCTCTGGAACTCCTGCAGGCGTGCAGGAATCAATGGGAGTATCTTGCCCAGCACGAACCGGGCATTCCCCAATTCAGTTCGTTTGTCGCTCGGACGAACATCCTGCTGGGAGATGCTCATGTTGCGCTAGGAAAACCACCAGCTGCAGTGACTGTGTATCAGGAAGCGATACAGCAACTTCGTGCTCCGGCACTGATGCAATTTTCGGCGTCACGAACAAAATACTATCTCGGAAGAGCTTTGCGTCGCCTCGGGGCTGTGGAACTCTCGCAAGGAAAATATTCCCAGGCTGGCGAACATCTTCTGAAGGCAAAGGATTTGTTCACTGCTTTGCAAGGCAAGCTCGACAATCACGCCCAGTTTTATGTCGACCAGGCAGCCTGTTACGCACTCCTGGCACGCTTAGCGGCGATACCCAACAGCGGTATTACTGCTGATCAGGAACAGCGCTACTCCTTGCTTGCATTGGACTGTCTTCGATACAGGACTGAGGATTATCAGCCACATCCATCGCTGTTAGAAATAGATCATGCATTTGATGGATTACGGAGTAGCCCCGATTTCCAGAAGCTTATGAAGAAGTTGACTGAGGAGGCAGGCAGGGTTAAAAATTAATCAAAGGATATAAGAAATGAGTATGTCTCCTGAGTTGCAGTTCTTTCCATAAACCACTATCGAGCAAACCAGCTAAAAGATCTGCTCACGGATGATCATGAAGGCGATGTGATGCTGAAGACGCGACTGTGAGTTAGAGCACGCGTTGGATAAGGGATGAGGGGGACAATGAGAATTGTGGAGATTTCTCATTTGGCGAGTCGGGGGAAACATTACTCTTCTTCGGTGCAACTTAATCGAATCTGTAGGGACTCTTTGGGATGAGCGGTCAAACATTTCTGCAGGGACTCGCGAAAGTCCGCCCAGGCCTCCTGTGTCAAGCCGTGCTCCTTGGAACTCATGCCAGAACTTGAGCCCATGGAAGACTTGCCAATTTGCAACTCGTGTGTGGTTGCCCATCCCTTCTGAGTTCCGGCCTGACTCTGCTTCTTTTTTGCCAGATTGATCTTGATGGTAATTCCGGTGTCGTCTCCTTCACGATCAATCATGAATCGTATTCCTGTCACTCCGGGAGGGAGATCTTTTATGAAGTCCAGAAAAATCGTCATGAACTCATTGCCGTTCAACGGCTTTCCCACCAGCTTGTCGATACGCTCCTTGAATGGCTTGGTCGGAGTAGCCGAATCCCTATCAAACGTCACCTCTCGAACGACCGTCGCCAGTTGGATCGTCAATGACTTCATTTCGGAATAGACGGGGTGATCGGTCGCAAGTCGAGACCAAGCTGATCGCACACCCGGCAGAGCGGCAGACCGAGAGCCAGTACCTTATCAGTTGCTTCCAAGCGCTGCTTTGCCGTTTTATTATCGATGATGGGCTTGAGCAGCGGTTCGAGTTGCCTTTCAGGGATTGGTTTGATTACGGGTCTCGACGGCAATGCTACAGTCGGTCTTCCATGTTTGGCAAGCCAGGTGTTTTTCAGTTGAGTCCGCTGCGTTTCGCGCTGGAAGGGTGTTCCTGCCATGTCGTACTGGTCCGGTTTATTCCACTGGCGGGCCAGTGCTTCGGCGATGAAATCGGCAATGGCCGGGTTGCTGACACCGTTGTAATTCATGCCGGAATACTGCTCGGTGTCGTCAAGGGACGCGACCAGTAATGATTCAACCGCATCCATGACCTCCGCGGAGCGCTTCGCTTTTTGGAACGACGTCCAGTCGATCTCCTTGCCACTGTCGAGCCTCATGAAGCTCCAGCCTGGTCCGTGATCACTGAGCGATTCAATGATCTGCCGACGGGCGCTGATCGGCCAGCGCTTCATATCGACGCCTATAGCTTGAATCGCATCGAGCCTGCCAGTTGAAGTGAGGAAATCAATCAAAAGGTCATAGCCTGGTTCGTTTTCATCCTTGGATAATGCAGGTCCGGATCTCCATTCCTTGATCATCGCCAGAACACCGTGCTCTTTTCCATGTGCAAGCAGTCCAGCCGCGGCTACAACACGAACGTCTCTATGCTGGTTGCGAAGGGCAGTGTCGAGCAGGGGCAAAACAGCATCTCCCTTGAGCTGGGCAGCTATTCCTACGAGACGAGTTTGTACTGAAGGCTCTTTGGCATTCTTGATGCCCTGCTCGATCACCGTTAACACGGCATCGGGATACTTTTCAAGAAGCTTAAGGGCCTGGATTGGACTGTCTTCTTGCCCTGTAGTGATGGCATCTATGAGGAACTTTTTTTCACCCTTGCGCTCGAATTCTTTCCACCAGACAAGTGCCAACCTCTTGCTCTCAGCTTTGGATTCAGCATCAGTTTTTTCTCGTCTGTTGTTACTGTAATCGTGGAAGTCCTTTCCCGCTATTCTCCCGAGAATGGTGATGGCACAGTCTCCCACGGAGAGAACATGATGTGAAAAGGTGAAATCACGCCAAAACCCGACAGACCTGGACAATCGCTGGTCTTCGATGGCTTCGATCAAAAGCGGAACCGCATCATACCCTAGTTCGACCAGTTGAAGAGCCGGGCTCTTAGGAGCGTTCTTCTCGCCCATGCGGTCCTGGGAGAAGATATCGCAGCTTCCGGGCTGGCTCCATTGCTCGCCATGCTGATCACGTAACCTGAAAACCAATTCTGCTGCCTGCTCCTTTTTCGTCAGGCTTGCCCAGGGCTTGGCCGGGGCAACGTGCTGCTTATCTTCGGCGACCATCTTCTCCAGGACGGCAGCCATTTGTGTGGCTCTGGCATGATGCGGAGTGCCTGGGTAGTCCTTCACGATTCTCTTGAACTGCTTCAGCAATTCATCACGCTTGAGATGAAGGTTGCCGACATCAACGACAGCTTCCCACATGAGCGTGTGGGCAAAGGCTTCCGCAACGGCGGAACGCAGCGACCTCACCGTATCGTTACGATCTTCGGATTTGGCTTCATCGAGCAGTTCTCTGGCCAGCTCGTTCAATTGATGACTTGCACAGGCCCTGGCCATGATGAACAGGGTGCCAGTCTTTCCAAGCCGGCCGCGACCGTAAAGGTCGATCCGTCGAGGGTCAACCTGTCTGAGTTGTTTCAAATATTGATTAGCTCCGACTTTGATGTCGGCATTGCTGAATCCCACCTTTTCATGGTCCGGAACTTTAGGACCCGTGCGTTCGAGCTTCCTTATGGCCAGGTCATGAATGTCAAACACTTCAAAAGACTTCAGGTCTTCCTTGATTAAGAATGCAGGAACATCCGCGTATTTCTTTGGTGGTTCATCTCCGCTTTTGCTCCATGCTCCCGTGGAGACTGTAACAAACGGAAGCTTTGTCACATCAGGGAAGCCCAGTTGGTCATACCAGCGGAATAACTCCTGCTCTTCCTTGGAAGGGGTGGCCTTCCCGCTGATAGCACCTTGATGAAGAGGCATCAGAATCAGGAAGCAAAGCGTCACATGAAGGAATGTCATGTCTTAGTTCCTCCAAGACAGGTTTAGACCATGACTTCATTCTAGAGTTACCGTGATTGAGAGCTTCAATATGTTAGTATTTCTTTGACGACCCTCTGCCCATGCCGTTTATCGAGTTCCGTCTTGGGGTTCGAACAAGTCCATCTGGCCTGGGCCGTTATTTATGAACAGGTGAATGACTGACTTGGCCTTGGGGGCGAAATGAGGCTGGCGAGGTTTGCGATCAAGGTCAGTCTCGATCTGGAAAGATCATCATTTTGCCGATCTGCGGATTGGGGTTGGAGTGCATACCGGCCCCGCCGTAGTCGGAGCCATTGGCAGCGGCAATCGCAAGGACTATATAAACGAGCGATCACGACGCGCCTTGATCGGTTGTGCCAAGCTCGCGGGACGACAGTTTGCCCCCGGTTGGATTGATTTACTATGCGCCGTTGGGCTCGCAAACGATGATCCCGTACGCGCAGTGTGGTCTGTAGCCTCTGGTCAGTGAATGATCGGGATACTGCAAACACCATGGTTGATATTTACCAACAAATTAAACGCGAGGTTCCAATAGCCACTGCAATACGCAACACGAAGCTGCAATTGATCCGGGAAGGCAAACATCCCATAGACTGGGCCCCGTTTATCCTAATCGGTGCCTCCGAGGGATAATCTCATGAGGCATTTTCAGGCCCATGTAATGTTACATCCCCAATGGCATACGTTGGTCTGTTTCTAAGAAAGAATCGGTTTAGGTTGCCAAGGGGAAGATTGGCTGTTTCAGTCCAAGGTTGATCAGTTTGCGTCGGTGGCTCTCAGTAATCCTCTAGCGAAAAGTCTTCTATTTTCCGGAAAGGGTTCGGAGGCGTGCGGTGCAAAGGATGGTATGCCAATTGTCTACTTGCGCGTTCGGCTTTGCTCCTTTGGTATAGAATGCTTTGGCTGACTCTTTATCACCAATCTGTTCAGCTACTCGACCCATCTGATAGTACATGATTGGTCGAACAGGGTCCATGGCTGTACCGGCTACCAGCTTGTCAATCATCTCAATCGGTGGCGTTTTTTGTGTCTTATACGCTTCTTGCATATACTCCACCATCTTGCACTGTGGTTCAAACGTCGGGTCTGCAGCCTGTTTCTTTTCGGGTGGAATCATCGACTTGATCAGCCAGTTATCACGGGATTCCTTGTTTCCAAGTTCCGCATCAATGAGGGCAGCATTGATTGCCGTATAAATATGTGGGAGAGCAGAATACGATTTGGTGTAATACTCAATGGACTCCTTGTTATGATTCAGCGCGTCTTCGCAAAGGCCTAAGAGCGCGAGATCGTTGTAGTTCAGTTTCCCTTTCTGATTAAACTTTGCTTTGATTAGTGCGTAGGCAGCTTCTTTTTTGCCCTTACCGGTTCGTATACACCAGAGGAACCATCGGTAGGTCGAATCGTTGTACCTTGTGGACATGTTCCTGACGTACTCTTCCGCTTGTTCCCATTCGCCTGCTTTCTCAAAAACGCGCGCCGCTCGGTAGAGCGCCCAGCCAGCATAGGTATCTGCAGCTGCTGTTGCGTACTCCTTGGCTTTCTCCCATTGCTTCTCTTCGGCATAGTATTCTGCAAGGTCCAGACGTGCTTGTGCGGGCTGGAGCCCCGGATCGTCTGTTTTCAAATAGGCAAGTAATGTTGCTTCCCATTTCGTTCTGTTATTGACCTGCAGGTAGTATCGAGCGAGAAGGTTATGGCAATAATAGTTAGGATTGATCTTCACGAGTTTGATTAGCGTACTCTCCCCTTTGTCCAGTTTTTTGTTACGAAGTTGCCATTGTCCATATTCAAAGAGATATGGTACATGCGCCCCAAATCGTTCCTCATGATCAGCAGGCAGAAGCGACTCAGCCTGGGAATCGCCTGACTTGAATAGCAAAGCAGCCCCCATCGGATTATAGGGGCTCTCTGCAAGTATCACTTTGCCCAAGGCTTTCTGAAAAGCGACATCATTTGACAAGAAAAGCAGCAGCACCAAATCATCACTATTCTGCGGACGATTATTCAGGAACCGGCTCTGCATGGCCAACCCAGGCTGCTCCCCTAACAAGGTTCGACAGAGTTGCGCCAGTCTCCAGAAACCGGGTGTCTCCCGTCTTGGGAAGCGTGAACGAATGGCCTGTGGCGTCGCGGTCTCCACCTGTTACTTTCACGAGATTGACGTGCGGATGATTCTCCAGGATTGGAATGACCTCAGCGAGATATTCACCGGTAGGTACTGCCCAGGAATTACGCATGAACTCCGCTCGGCAGAGAGCTTGATGAAAATAGGTCTGCAGGATGGCTTGCCCGACGCTGGCCCAGGAGGGCTCAAGGGTGTCTATTTTGCCTGCATTTTCCAGTTCCTTCTGACAATCTCGAATCATGGTTTCCGTTCGAAAAGTCTCGGTCACCTTGTCAGGTAGACCTTTCATGCTGGCTAAACGGTTTGGCAGTGACCTCATCAGCACCGGTTGACCGGCCAGGGTCATGTGATGCTTTAAACCAAGCGAGTTGCTCATGCTCATTCGGTGAATAACAGTATAAAGTTCAGGTTTCGATTCAAACAATTTCAAACCCAGCTTCTGGGCCGATGCATCCAAATCCAATAATCGGAAGGCAGGTTCACGGGCAAGAATACGAAACGCAAGAAACTCGGATAACTCTGCTCCCTTTTCCCCTTTTTCGCCCTCAGCCTGCAAAGCCTGATAATCAAAACGAGCAGCGAGCCTGGCGGAGTTGGTCCAGCTGCTAAACTTTACACCTTCCTTCTCCGCTACGTCGAACAGTTGGAGCGCCAAGCCGTGATACCCCGAAAGACTCAGACACGCAGCCAGATCGGATGGTCCTGAACTCTTGGGATGAAGTATCATCAAACGCTGAGCATAGAGCAGTGAGCGAGCCTGACAGACGCGATGCACGTGGGTCCAATGATAACGAGTCAACAAGCCTAACTGAGCGTAGCCCTTCACCAGGGCGGCGAGAGTCTCAGCATCACGCAGGTTTCCGGTGGCGTGCAGCCGTCTTAAGGCTTCATACTGAGAAAGGAATGTGAGATCATCGAGCAACGCATGGATTGCTTTGAAATCTGTATTACCTGCTTTGGGCTTTGGATCGCTCTGGTCTATGGAGAGTTTACTCTTGATGCTGCTTTCCAGATCGTTACGGGACTTTTCCTCCAACACCTCGCATAACTGTTGGATTACATGTTTGTTCTTGTCCACTACCAGGTGATGTTTCCAAACTTCTTTTGGCTCGTTCCCGGAATGCTCGTCTATTTGAATGTCGATGGAGCCACCCGGCACGTACTTGCTCGTTACACTGAAGCGAAGAGTATTCTCCCGACTCTTCTCAGGCTCCAGATCACCCATACTTTCGTCACGACCAATTACTTTGCCCATATCCCTGGCAGCAAGCAGTACGGATTGCCTACACAGCTCATGCACCGCGCATCGCCGGTTTGTGGCTTGGTTCGTTGGATAAGCCCATTATTTCCCCGCTCATCGTTTGCAACCAGCTTCAAATAGACGAGCCATGGAGACTTGGAATTATCCTGGGCATGAGCTGGCCATGCAGTGACTACTAAGCAACATATTGTTGTCAACGCGCAATACTTGAATGCTGGCAGCATGACATTTCTCCGCTGCGGTGCACAGGGTTAGCTAGTTACTTGGGGCCTCAATACCCCTTGTACCTTTTGCTGAATGGGTTAGCAATCATCAAATGCTGTCATTTAGTTCAATCTCGCCATGTAGCGCATCCTTCCCCTCTGCCCGCCCCACCGTCGATCCGTGATGGCAGCAAGTGTGATGCTGTGTCTGTTCCCTGTTGGCTTGGCAGGCACCATTACTGGTATGATTCTCGCCAATAGTGCAGCTGATCGCACCTTAGAAACCGAAGTCGCTGTACGCCACGAGCGTGATGAAAAGGAAAAAGCCAGACCGGCGGAAGAGAGTGAGATCACTTGCCTCTTCCAAACTCCTCAGCGGTCAATCGATAAACCACACTCTCTCGACCTTTATCATTGAGCTTCATTCCAATCCGAACACCACCTATCTTCTCGACTGCCCGTTGGGAACGATAGTTCTGCATACCAATAAGAAAGACGACGTTGTTTACAAACTGGAAGGCATGTTGCAGCATGAGCCGTTTCATTTCACCGTTGTACCGACCACCCCAAAATGAGCGTGCCAGAAATGTCCAACCTATTTCAATCTCGCTCTTTTCTTGGTCATAACCATGAAATCGGGACGAGCCAATTATTTGGCCAGTCTTCAACTCGCGGGCTACTAGTGCCCCGCCCGATTCCAATGCCTCTCGAAAGAAATCTCGGAATACTTCTTCTCGATACCTATCCCGTTGTGGATGCTGTTCCCAGATTAACGGATCAGAGGCAACTGCGTACAAGTCTTCATAATCCTCAGCGCGTAAGGGATGAAGTTCAAGCAACTTACCACGCAGAACGGGTTGGCGATCAATTGACATAGCAACAGTAACCTAGCAGCCCAATCGTGTGTGGGCAAAGCGGATGAACACGGAGCCACGGCTATTGTAATGTTAGAATCCGACTACTTCAGCATTTTGCTCTCTTGCTCCAAACCCTGTTGCCCGCCCCGGGTAAAGGGGTTGGAAGCCAGAACAATGGCGTATGACAAATTGAACTTAAGTTCGCAACAAACAACTTTACGAATGTTTGGCCGATTATTTGAACCAACAAGATTCACTTAATATCAACCGCTCGGCGCTCGTCATCGCGAGCCTGGTGTAGGCTGTCATCAGTCGCTTAACCTGAAGCGGCCCGTTGTCTTCCGCGCGGATTATTCTCTGTCTCTTGTCTGGAGAACCATGCATGTTACGCACGTATTGGAAGCGAACATTCGGACGCTATGTGCCACGAACTCAAACGGTCCGAAAGAAAGTCTGGCAGAACCGATTCATGCCGGCGCTCGATACGCTGGGTGAGCGTATTGTTCCTGCGGTGACAGCATCCTTTTACGCGGGTCAACTGGTAGTCCTGGGTGACAACCTTGACAACAACATCGTGATCAGCCGGGATGCTGCTGGTAAGTTGCTGGTGAACGGCGGAGCGGTATCAATCAAAGGTGGCACGCCCACTGTGGCTAACACTACGCTGATTCAGGTTGCGGGGCAGGGCAGTAATGATCAACTCACTCTCAGTGAAGTAAATGGTGCCTTGCCAAGAGCATTCCTCTTTGGCGGTGCCGGTAACGATGTTCTGACTGGCGGTTCAGCTGCTGATCAGTTGTTCGGCCAGGCCGGCAACGACACCCTGCTGGGTAAAGGCGGGGATGACATGCTTTTTGGGGGCGATGGCAATGATACCCTCACTGGTGGTGTGGGAAACGACCAAGTCTTTGGCGAGGCAGGCAATGATCGCATGATCTGGAATCCGGGTGAAGGCAGCGATCTGAATGAAGGTGGGGCGGGTACCGACACGGTCGAAGTCAATGGCGGCAATGGTGCAGAAAGCTTTACTGCCACACCCAATGGCACCCGTGTCCGCTTTGATCGTATTACCCCGGCTCCATTCTTCATCGACATCGGCACTTCAGAGAACCTCGTTCTCAACATGAACGGTGGAGATGACAGCTTTACCGGGAGCAATGGCCTGGCCACCTTGATGGCGTTGACCGTAGACGGTGGCACGGGTAACGACACCATCACCGGCGGCGATGGCATTGACAACCTTTTCGGCGGCGACGGTAACGACTTCATCAATGGCGGGCGTGGCAATGACGTTGTGCTCATGGGTGCCGGCGACGATACCTTCGTCTGGAATCCGGGCGATGGCAGCGACAAGGTTGAAGGACAGGACGGCGCGGATACGTTGCAGTTCAATGGCGCCAATATCGGTGAAAAAATCGACATCTCGGCCAATGGTAGTCGAGTTCGACTGACTCGTGACATTGCTGCCATCACGATGGATTTGAACGGTCTTGAGAGGGTCAATGTGGTAGCCCTGGGGGGAGCTGACACGCTGACCATCAACAACCTGGCCGGCACCGGGGTAACAGAAGTGAACCTTGATCTGTCGGCTACGCCCGGTAGTGGGGTCGGCGATGGTCAGGCTGATACCGTCATCGTTTTTGGCACTAATACGAACGATAACATTGGCATCTTCGGCCAGGGCAGCGCAGTTTCGGTGATCGGCCTTCCGGCGACCGTGAATATCAACGGCTCCGAAGGGGCCAGCGATGCTCTAGTCGTGAACGCACTGGGCGGGGATGATGGTGTGAGTGCCTCTACCATGGCGGCCGGCATTATTAACTTGACGGTGGACGGCGGCACGGGTAACGACATGATCTTTGGAAGCCAGGGTGTTGACAAGCTGCTTGGCGGTGACGGCAACGACTTCATTCAGGGCAACCAGGGTAATGATGTCGCCCTCATGGGCGCCGGCGACGATATCTTCCAGTGGAACCCAGGCGATGGCAGCGATACCGTCGAAGGCCAGGCCGGTAACGACAAGATGTTCTTCTTCGGTTCCAATATCAGTGAGAACATCGATATCTCCGCCAACGGCAGCCGGGTCCGCTTCTTCAGGGATGTTGGCAACATCACCATGGATCTCAACGGCACCGAACAGATCGAGTTCCGAGCGCTGGCCGGCGCCGACAATATCGTTGTCAACGATCTGACCGGCACCGATCTCACCCAGATCGAGCTGGCTTTGCGTGGCCCCAATGGTGGCGTGGATGGCGAGGCTGATTCGGTTACCGTCAACGGCACTCAGGGCAAGGATACCTTTGGCGTCCTGGGAGATACCGGGGGGTTGCAGGTCTTTGGCCTGCATACTGTTGTTACCATCTTCGATCAGGATCCTTCATTGGATCGGCTTACCCTCAATGGCATGGGTGGAAACGATACCATCGATGCCAAATCGTTGAAGGCTGACTCCGTTCTGCTCACCATCAACGGCGGCGATGGGGACGATACCATCACAGGCAGCGATGGGAACGATTTCATCAACGGCGGCAGAGGCAATGACGTGATGTTGGGTGGGGCCGGTGACGACACCTTTACCTGGAACCCGGGCGATGGCAGCGATACCATCGAAGGGCAGGATGGCTTCGATGCAATGATCTTTAACGGAGCTAATGTCAGCGAGAACATCAACATCTCTGCCAACGGCCAGCGTCTGCGGTTTACCCGTGACATTGCCGGCATCGTCATGGATGCCGATGGTCTGGAACGGGTAGACTTCAACGCCCTGGGGGGAGCAGATAACATCACCATCGGCGACCTCTCAGCAACTGCTGTCACTGAGGTAAACTTGAACCTGTCAGCCATCGGTGGTGTGGGAGATGGTCAAGTGGACACCGTGACCGTCAACGGCACTTCGGGTGATGATGTGATCGTCGTGCAGGGCGATGCTACCGGGGTAGCTCTCATCGGCTTGTCTGCTCAGATCAACATCACTGGTGCTGAAGCTGCCAATGACCGGTTGGTAGTCAATGCCCAGGACGGCGACGATGTCGTGCAGGCAGCGGGCTTGGCTGTCGATGCGATCCAGTTGACTGCAGACGGCGGCAATGGAGATGATGTGCTGATTGGCGGCGACGGTGCTGACACTCTTCGGGGTGGCGCCGGCGATGATGTGCTGATCGGCGGATTAGGCAATGATCTGCTCGACGGTGGGATCGGTAGCAACATCGTGATCCAATAACACAGTCTGGTTCTCCCCCTTTTACAAGGGGGAGTTAGAGGGGGTCGAACTTGCGATCAACCTACCATACTAACCCCACCCAACCTCCCCTTATAAAGGGGAGGGGCCAAACAATAAGGGCGGAGACTCAGAGAGTCTACATCCGAACTCCCCAAGTCGCTATAACCACTGGTGCAAGCCTCGCTGGTTCTGGTGACGTGGATGAACACGAACGACTCATTTGCTGACCTCATGGATCGCCTGAAATCGGGCGAGGATGAGGCGGCACGGGTCGTTTTTCAGCATTTCGCCCATCGACTGATGGGGCTGGCTCGGAATCATTTGGATCACCGCCTGGCTGCCAAGTTTTCTCCAGAGGATGTAGTGCAGTCGGCCTACAAAAGTTTCTTTCTCCGGCAGCGCGGCGGCGATTTCGAGATAGGCAATTGGGATAGTCTCTGGGGGCTGCTTACCATTATTACTCTGAGGAAGTGCGCTGATCGTGCTGCTCAATTCCGGACAGAGAAGCGTGATTACACAAGAGAAATAGCCCAGGGCGGATCCGATGCTGCCATGCCTGCACTCTGGCAGACCGCGGTCGATCGTGAGCCAATGCCCGAGGAAGGGATGTCCCTGGCTGAGACTGTCGAAGAACTCTTTAGCTCCATGGGCGATCAGGATGAACGAGCGATCCTTGAGCTGAGTTTGCAAGGTTACTCAGCCACGGAGATCAGCCAACAGTTGAACCGGGCTGAAAGATCGGTGAGAAGGTTGCGTAAGCACATTCGCAGGAGATTAGAAAGAGCTTGTTTAGAATAATAAGATAGAGGGCACGTCTGTCGTGCAGTATTTCTGTCGCTAGCAGCCCTCCAATATGATTCGCAACTCCACCACCCACGAATACGACACCTCTCTAGGTGAAGATGCCATCAGGCAGTTCGAGCTGGCTTGGCAAGCGGGCTCTCGCCCTGATATCACCAAGTATCTCAAGGATTCGTCACAATCAAGCGAACTCTTGATAGAGCTGGTGCAAGTAGAACTCGAGTTGCGTTATCGACATCACGAGTCGCCACAGGTTGAAGAATATTTAGAACGATTTCCCCAGTTGTTGGATAGCCACGACGCGATGATCGATCTGATCATCTCCGAGTTCTACTTCCGCAACCGTTTCGGCCAGGCGGTTACCCAGGATGAGTTCTTGAAGCGATTTCCCGATCACCGAGAAGAATTGCAGAAACGATTCAGTTCGAATGAGACTACACTTTCCTGGACGAGAGGACGCCAACGTCGATTTCCGAAGATATTACCGAAGATACCTGGCTATGTAATCGAAGAAGAACTGGGACAGGGGGGCATGGGAGCGGTCTATCGAGCCACGCAAACAGCCTTGCAGCGAGCAGTAGCGATTAAGACTTTGCTTGTCGGAGTGGCTGCAACCGAAGATTTGAAGAAGCGGTTTCGCAACGAAGCTGAAGCGATCGCACGGTTGAATCATCCCCACCTGGTGCCTGTATACGAAGTGGGGGAATGGAAACCTGAGGGGGCCGGCGCTTCTATTCCTTACTTCGTGATGAAATACTATGCGGGTGGCAGCCTCGCCTTTCGTGCCACAGGAGCTGATTCTGACCTCAACAACCATGTCAAAACCATGGAGACGATCAGTCTTGCTGTGCATCATGCCCATCAACGTGGCATCCTGCATCGGGATTTGAAACCCTCGAACATTTTGCTCGACGAAAACGGAGAGCCCCACGTCGTCGATTTTGGCTTGGCGGGGAGATTCGACCCGAACGATCCGAAATCGATGACAGCAACGATCATCGGCACGCCGGCCTACATGGCTCCAGAGCAGGCCCAGTCACCGGCTCAAGTAACGACTGCAGCCGATGTGTATGGCCTGGGAGCGATTTTCTATCACCTGCTCACCGGGCGCACACCTTTCCAGGCTGAAACGCCACTGGCTATGCTGGAACGAGTCATTCACCACGAACCGGCTCGCCCCTCGCTGCTAAATCCGAAGATTCCGCGCGATTTGGATACCATCTGCCTCAAATGTCTGGAGAAAGATCCCTCCAGGCGATATGAGTCTTCAGCGGCGCTGGCAGCCGACCTGGAACTGTTTCGCACAGGCAAGTCGATCATGGCCAGGCCTTTGCAGACCTGGGAACGAGCCTGGCGATCGGTTATGCGGCATCCTGTCATCGCTTCATTGGTGATCCTCACCTTGACCATGCTCGTTGTCTCGCTGGCAGTTCTATCTCTGAGTTACTTGCAGATACGTGACAAGGAACAAGAGACCAGAGCGCCCTTCAGCGTGAAAGATGGGCCCATTCTGAATTGATCAACACCTTCAATCGAGAACAACAACTGCTGTATGGCAAACGTATTTCTTCCGTTGGCCGACTGTGGACTGCCAATCAACTTCCCGAAGCATGGGCTGAGTTAGAAGAATGCCCCGTTCGATACCGAGGCTGGGAATGGCGTTACTTTAATAGCCTGCGTGGGAAATCCCCCACGACTATCTCCATGCCTGATCGAATAATTCAGAGCATTGCTTTTCTTTCGGATAAGCAGATCGTCACAGGCGATTCGCTGGGAATGATCACCATCTGGGATTGGGAGAAACAAAGGTCGATAAGTTCATGGAAAGCCTGCCCAAAAATGTTGCGGCACCTGGCTGTGTATCACCCCAAAAAATGGCTGGCAGCATGCGACGAGGACCAACTCTCCGTATGGAACTACGAAACCGGGGAAAAGGTTGTGCAACTTCCTGGCAGTACCTGGGCAGCATTTAGCCCTGATGGCATGTACCTTTCCTCGCTACACACTCCCGATACCGAGCGATCAAACAACGCCATTGTCTGGGAGACCGCCGGCTGGAAGCAGAAATGGCTGCTACCGGCGGGTAGCAAAGGAGTGTTGAGCGGCACCATTTCACCTGACTCCAAAATTTTTGCCATCGGCGGGTCGGACCGCAAGGTAAGAAGGTGGAATCTGAAAGATGGCAAGGAAGTGGGGGAACCTTGGACTCGGCCCTTTCCATCGTTTAGGCTGGCCTACCTTCCTGATAGCAAACACCTTGCGGAGGCGCTACCTGCTGCCATGGTGTGGACCGATCCCCAGACTGGTAAAGAACTCGGCCGCTTTAACTGGCCCATGGTGACTCAGCCGCTGGTTCTTACCGGTCGAGTTCAAATAGCCACTGGCCCCGACCCAGCACTCATTGCCTTCAGCGGCCCCAGCCATGATATTCAAGTTTGGGACATCAATCGGAACCGTTCTGTAGCGATGTTTCGTGGGCACACCATGCACATTGCCGGCCTGGAGTTTAGCCCCGATGGTAAACGACTTGCTTCCATCAGCTATGACCAGACCGTTCGTATCTGGGAACTCAATCAGATCTCTGAGGTTCAGACTCGTGGCTCAATCAGCCAGGCGTTTCACGACATAGCACTTTCTGCGGATGGACAATATCTCGCCATTATTCCCAATTTCCATTCGACAGCTCCCGGCACTAATCATGTATCAGTGTTAAATACTCGAGATGGCACAGAGGTCGGACAGTTTCCGGGAGTGGGAATTGCTACCTTTACCAACAATGGATGCATCATAACGACTCAGGCTAATGGAGGAGTCAAATGTTGGAACTTAATAACCAAGCAGGAGCTATGGCAACTGACGACCCCCAAAAAGATCTGTCTCAGCATGAAAGCGAGTCCTGATGATAAAACGATCATCTCGACACATGCCAACGGACTCACTCAGTTCATCGATTCGGCTACGGGTAAGGTCACGTCTGACTTTCCCCTGGGCCAAGATCTCTTTAACACCGTGGTTTTTTCTCCCAGCGCGAATCGTCTCGCATTCGTCGGTCATCATGGAGTCGAAGTTTGGGACATGGCTTCTAGGGTAAAATTGTGTGACTTCCCCATGGATGGCACCCGCAAGATCGCCTTGAGTCTGGATGGCGAGATGGTGGCCACCGCTGAAGCTGATCGAGTCATCCGATTGCGAAATGCCAAGACTGGCAGCGTGCTACAGACGTTCCCCGGCCATCCCCGCACGATTAATTCCCTGGCCTTTAACGCCGATGGCAAACGAATCGTCTCGTCGTGTGTGGATGGCTTCATTCGCCTCTGGAATGTCGAGACTGGCCAGGAACTGACTGCTTTGCCAGGACAGTTTGACGAGAATGTCCTGGTCACCTGGGATCTGACGAATGACCAGATCGTTGCTGTCGATTCAAAGTTGCATATCTGGCAAATAGGAAAGACTGGTGCGCAAGCGAAGTAACTGACTATTTTCGATTTTGTTGGCCGATCTCCAGAACGGCACGGATGAACCTGTTGCTCAGCAAGTCAAGCCTATCCTGGAGGACTCTCATGCCGCTGCTAAACGTCAAATTGATCGAAGGCGTCTTCACCCCTGCTCAAAAGAAGGAAATGATTCAAAAACTCACCGACACAATGGTGTCTATCGAAGGGGAGAATATGCGTCCCGTGACGATAGTGATCGTGGAAGAAATCAAAAGCGGTGACTGGGGCTTTGGCGGTACTGCTTACACCACAAGCGATGTCAAAGCTCTAGCAGCAGGCAAAAAGTAATACCGCTGGCTGTTTCATGACAATCGAAAAGGTCGACAACGCTCATACTCCGAACGGTGGTGTAGGGACTCCGCTCCGGCATCGCTGCGCTCGCCTACGCACTGTCCCTAGACCACCGCCCCCTCCCCAGGGGACATTTCTATTTGTGGAAGACAAGACTCCGTTTCTCAGTAGATGTTGGCAAAGTCATGCAGATCAAATTCAAACTACAGCTTGATCTGTTCCGAGCGGGAAAACCATACCGGGAGCCATGACGAACTAGCATTTCGGTGATGAACTTTGCTTGTACTGTCACTAGTAACTCCGAAGGCGTGGAACAGGTTCAGGGCTTGATACCGCCGATGCAAACCAAGTGTTTTCCGGTCCTGACAAACAGACAACCATCGGCGAGCGCAGGTGTCGCCGCACATACCCCGTCCTCATCCAGCCGGTTCTCCGCCAGGAGCTGCTCTTGTCGAGTCGCTGCCATGACAAACATCTCCCCGTTCTCGTTGAGCGCGTAGACCTTGCCGGCACCAGCCACTAGCGAAGCGAGAAATGAGCCGCGAAGGCGTCGGCTCCAGATAATATTGCCGCTATCCACCTCTCGGCAGAACAGGACGCCAACTTTGGTTATCGAGAATAGCAATCCGTCCAAGCAAACCGGCGAGGATACCCACGTACCGCCTCTGGTGCTCTCCCAGCGCGTTTCTGGCGGCTGATCTCCTTTTGGCGGACGGATAGCGACGACTGTGTGAGAATTATTTCCGCCACTGGCGATCAAGCAATCACCGTGGACCACCAGACTCGGCACTATCTGTTCCATCGAATGGGCGTGTCGCCAACGTAAATCGCCGGTTCCAGATCGAACCCGGCGAGAGTTCGCCAGGTGGCCACCACGACCTCCGATCGTCCGTCGTTTGACCAGATCAGAGGCGTCATGTAGGAATCGTGGGAAAACGGCGGCGTGACACGCCAGCGTTCGTGGCCAGTGAGCTTGTCATAGGCGATGAGGGCGCTGGGGTGATCCGCTCCGTCCTCCGCCACTGGGTCGTCGCCGTGGCCCGCCCATTCGCGATCACGGTACACGATCAACAACTCGTTGGCCAGGACAGGAGAGGAACCGGCTCCGTACCGTGTGAAATTAGCATAGCCTGGATTGGGTTTCAGCCAGAGCAGCCGACCGTCACGGTTAAGAGCTGCGATGCTCGAACCAAAGTCGGCATAGATACGCTCACCGTCGGTGACGGGCGTGGGTGTAGCGTAGCTGTTGAGTGTATGCTTCTTCTCAGTGGGCGAGACCAGTACCGGAGTTTGCCAGAGGACCGTGCCGGTGCGTGCGTCCAGGCACACCACCACACGCAGCATTCCAGACATCGGTTGCAACTCATTCGCCCACCAGAACTGGACGAACGCCAACGCCGTCAGCCCAACGGCAAGCAAACGGCTGCCTGCCGGAATCGCCGGCCAACCCTTGCGAAGGCCCAGCGCGGAAACCACCGCCGCACTCGCGATCAGGAGACATCCGGGAATGACATACCAGACCCGCAGGTCCAGATCGATCGGACGATTGATCTCGCTCAGCGGTGTATTCCAATACAGCCAGCCGGCCAAGACTAGGACCAGGGTGATGCCGACCCACCGGTCGGGCCGGTTTTGCGGCAGCCAACCCACGGCTGCGGCCACAGTCCCTAACCCAAGGCCGCCTGAGACCAGCCAGACCCTCCACGGTTGGCCGGCTTCCCAGAACCATTCCGGCCGCGCGATGACCAACACGCTCGCCACAATCGAAGCCAGCGTGCAGCAGACTGATAAAGCCAACATCAAGAGAGCCAGGAGATGTGGCGCCTTCGTCGGGTCCGTCGCGGACCCGGTCACCTGCCGGCGGGCATGCAGAGCCACCGCAGCAAACACCACGATAAGGGAGCCCAGGCTGGCCACAAACACTTGACGCAGGTACAGCTTTTCCACAAGGGGATGGTGCGCGTCCAACGTCGGTGTGGCGCCGATCCATCGAACATCATCAGCCCAGAACAAGCCTGGCCTGAGCATGATCAGGGTCGTGAGAGCCACGGCCAGGACCGTAAGGCCCCCCAGGAGGCCGACGAGCCCGATTCGGTACCACGAACCCGGCGCATCGTGGATGAGCCAGCGCCACTCCTTGCTCAGCCAGGATACCAGTCTCGCCATAGTGACGACGGCGAGGCCCACCGCCAGCGTGTACCAGGGGTTGCGCTGTTCGCCTTCGTAAGCGGTGGTCACATAGACTCGGCCTTGACTGACGATGGGAGACGACACTCCTTGGCCCGGAATCGGTGTTGTCCAACGGATATTCGTCGAATCAGTGCCCCATCGTACTGGCAGTTCTTTTTCCTGGGAGCAACCTAGCCCCGCCGGCCCGCGGAACTGAGGCCAATCCTCGGCTAGAGCGAATGGTGTGCAAAGTAGCTGAGCGATCACGACCAGAATAAGAGCGTCCCACGGATGCAAGGTAGCCCACTGCGTTTGACCGGGTCAATCGTGATCAGTGTCGTACAGCACATGACGTCACCAACATTCTGCCACGCTTAACTGCCAACTGGCTCCCGAACTGCCTTCACCGAGGTCTCAACACATATCCCATTTCAGGCATGTTATGAATATTCTGCGGCGTGAACCGTCTACGTATCCTGCACATGTTCGACTGAAGAGAAAACCTCTCTGCTTCAGTAAGTGACAGTTCGCATTGGCATCCTACTGTATGGTGAGCTTTACGGCATAAAAGCGTGTCGAAACTAATAACGTGGTTAACGCACTGCGCCAGCCAGAGAGTGTGGAGTTTTAGCGTCAGGTTTCAGTTATTTCCCATTTGTATTATGACTTTGTCGTTGTGGAGAGAGCAGGGGTTCGTTCATAGATTTCGTCGTTCTGGCCCAAGCTGGTCGAATAACTTTCCGGGGTGTGGGAGAGAGGGGGTAACGCAAGAAGGAAACAGATTCTGCGTAGCAATCGATTCTCAGAATGTTTAGCCTGGCGAAAGTGTCGCGAAAAAGAAAATGTGGAATATCCATGAACCTGAAGTATCTCACTCCGGTCTGCTCTATTACTGCAGAACAAGCCTGACTTGTCTGCAAAAGGGGCAGGCATCTTACCCGAGGAAGCGATGTTCAGTTTGCCGTCTAATTCAAGTTCGGAATGGATACATCAGCGTAGCTTGCGCCAATCTGCCTTGCTCTCGCTTTATCCATTGCGCACCTGACGCCCCATCATGTAAGTGCCTTCACAGGCCGGGCGTCGTGAGATGCCCGGCCTTTTTCTTTGCCTGGATCATGAGCTGGTAGCTGAGACGGTTTAGCGGCGGTATGAAGCACCGCAGAGGAGGATTCGAGCGCCTCCCGGCTCACTTTGGCCCGTTCGTCTACTGGTCAGGATACCGGTCTTTCAACCCGGGGAAGGCGGTTCAATTCCGCTACGGGCTACTTCGAGAAGTTCACAGATGATGCATTGGAATCTGTTGAAACGAACAAGTCCCATCCATCCTATGGGGCTGTGGCGTAACGGCAGCGTATCCGCCTTTTAAGCGGTAAGGTGTGGGTTCGAATCCCTCCGGCCCTATTCAACTTGGCCCGTAGCTCAATGGCGAGAGCTGGCTTCTTATAAGGGCAAGATAAGGGTTCGATTCCCTCCGGGCCAATTGGGGATTCAGGTGTTATCGGCAGCATACCTGGCTCTTAACCAGCGAGGTGACGGTTCAAGTCCGTCGAGTCCCACTGTACCCGTGATGTAACGGCAGCTTACCTGCTTGCTATGGAGGATGTGCGGGTTCGATTCCCGCTGGGTGCTTTGCTCAGGATGTAGGAAAGCCTGGAAATCCGCCGGTTTTGGGCACCGGAAATCGTGGGTTCAAATCCCACCGTCCTGACTGATCTTGCGGTGTGGCCCAATGGTAAGGCGGCTCCCTGTTAAGGAGACGATTGCAGGTTCGATTCCTGCCGCCGCAGCTGAAAACCAATCCGGGGTTGTCTAATTGGTAGGACTTCGGGCTCTGAACCCGCTGGTGTTGGTTCGACTCCAACCTCCGGAACTACCCCTCACCCCGTAGGAGAGAGGGGATAAGGAGGCTCGGTAGGCAACTGGCAGACCACCTTTGCTTAAACCAAAGGATGCTGTGGGTTCAAATCCCACTCGAGCCACAGATGATTGTCCTCGTGGAGCAGCGCAGGAGTGCTCGCCACCCTGTCAAGGTGGAGGCCGTGGGTTCAAATCCCATCGGGGACGCTCGGCACGGTACGCAAACCGGTAAAGCGGCCAAGCTCAAACCTTGGCGAGTGTCTGTGGGTTCGACTCCCACCCGTGCTACCTCGTAACACGCATCGGCTGGGCATTGGCGAGCCTCGGTGGCTGTAACCCACCCGCATTCTTGCTTTGCAGGTTCAACTCCTGCCCGATGCACTTTCGGCTCGTTCGTCTATCGGCTTAAGGATGCCAGCTTCTCATGCTGGAGAGAGGGGTTCGATTCCCCTACGAGCTATTGATCATGGCCAAGTGGTGTAATTGGTAAACACACGACGCTTAGAACGTCGCGCCTTCAGGCATGGGAGTTCGACTCTCCCCTTGGTCACTGCGGGGTGGACTGGAGTATGGTTCCAGCACGGTCTCATAAGCCGTTTGACGCCGGTTCGAATCCGGCCTCCGCACTTCACTTATGGCTGAGTACGCAAACCGGCAAAGCGGCCAGGTCGAGAGCCTGGTGAATGTCTGTGGGTTCAACTCCCACCTCGGCTACTCTCAATGATCCCGTGGTCCAGCGGCGACGACTCCTGGCTTACATTCAGGAAACGATGGTTCGAGTCCATTCGGGATTATTTGCAAGAATCCCCTCACCCCAACCCCTCTCCCCAGAGATGAGAGGGAAGAAGTTTGGGAAGGTAGCCGGATATGGTTGGCCGGGCCTCTCTGCTAAGGCGGCTCTCGTTACTGAGATAAGGGTTCGAATCCCTTACCTTCCGCATTATGCCCTGATGGTGAAATGGATTATCATACCTCGCTTCGAACGAGGTGTTCCGGGTTCAAATCCTGGTCAGGGTACTGACATCACTCCCCTTTAGTAAGAGGTGAAACAGACTAAACATGGTGTTCGTGGTGTAGTGGTCTGGCATGCGACTCTGTGAAAGTCGTGGTGGTGGGTTCGATTCCCCCCGGACACCCTGATGACGAAAGAGAGCATAGCCATCACCTGATTTGAGCGGGGACGTTTGCTTGACAGGTATCTCGAAATGCCATCAAAAGCCAGTCATTTAAGAGGCCATTTCATTGAAGATGTGTGGAAAGTTTATAATGGAAACATCATTCGAAGTCTTGTCACGGTTCTAAATGATGTACGCTCCTCACCGCCTCATATTCCGATTGTAAGGGCGAGTTACTTCAACTTCTTAGATTTGATTGGAATTTATCGTTTGCAAAGAACATATACCGATTTAGCATGAGCTTCCATAATGCCTAAATTGCCTATTTTAAGGCAAGCGTTGTCTGAATCGGGAGCCTCACATGTTTCGTGGTAGCAATCGACAAGTAAGCAGAAACAACATCCAGCCTAACAGACTTGGAAGTCGATGGTTTTCACCTATTGAAAGAGTGCTCGACTGGTTGTCTTCTTCACCGTCCTCCCCTTCAGTAAAGAGGCCGAGATTCCGTCCCGATCTGGTTCAATTGGAAGATCGGGTGGTGCCATCGACCATTACCTGGACCAACCGTGGCGTCAACAATGGAGCGGATAGCGACAATTTCACTGCGACCTATGGAGCGGCCAACGCTGCCCTGGCTCGGGCTATTGTTGATCGTGCCATTCAGGACTGGCAAAACGTCATTACGTCGTTCAACTATCAGGCTTTTGGTGGAGTGAATCAGCCAGTAGCTGCTGATACTTACACCTTGAACATCAGCGCGTCCAATCTTGGCGGCGGAGGCCGTGGTGTCACCAACAACGTCAAAGCTGATGCACAGGGCCGGCTTTACAGTGCCAGCATCGGCCTGGATGATAATGGCGGCGGTGTAGGTTGGTTCTTTGACACCACCCCAAACGATGACGCGGAATTTACTACCCTCCTGAACCAGTTCTCAGCGAACGGCCCCAATGCGCTGAACGGTAATGATTACTACCGTACTATTGTGCATGAAATGGGCCATGCCATGGGTATTCTGGTGGGAAACGTCTCCAGCGGTACTGCCCACATAAATAATTTGCTGACCCCTTACGGTGTTGATCCCGTCGATGGCGTTTCCACTCTGTACCTTTTCCAGGGCGCTAGTGTAACTGCCAGCCTCACTGATAATGGTGGCGGACACACCTATGAAGGCCCATCTGTGGGTGGAAATCCGATTCACCCGTTTGACCTGCTCAATGCAGGCCGCACCGTTGGCTTCCCGCCTCCCACGCGAGAACTGATCACCGATCTCGATGCCAAGATATTGCAAGACGGTTACGGCTACACCATCAAACTCCCCTCGACGATCAACACGTTCTATGCCAATCTCAATACCACCACCGGTGTGCTGACGATTAATGGCAGCCCTGGTACCGTGGACGACAATATTCTTGTCGATAATCAGAACGGCAGCTTGCGTGTCGTGGTCAACGGCACCGAAGAGATCTTCAACGGGGCCAGTGTTACTTCCATCAATGTGCTGGCTGGGGCTGGTGATGATTCGATTACCATTGCCGGCAGCGTCGCTCTTCCCGCAACCATTGATCCCGGCACTGGGGATGATCAGGTTCACACCGGTGGCGGTGTTACCACGGTTACTTCAGTAGCCGGCGACGGAAATGATCTCCTTGATTTCAGCAACAGCCCGGTCGGCGTAAATTTCACCGTACAAGGCGGCGACTCGGTCATCGGCAGCCAGTTCAACGACAAAGTCACGGTCGATAGCACCGGCGGTTTGATCACCAGTCCGATCTTCTTCGACGGTGGGGCCGGGTTCAACACTCTGGTGCTCACTCAGACCGGCGGAACCACTCAAACCAGCGATACTTACAGAGTCGGACCGAATCCTGGTGAAGGCTCGAGCGTCATCACCGGACCTGGCGGCACGCAGTCGGTGACTTTCAAGAACCTGTCTCCAGTGCAGGACAATGTGCCTGCTACCACAACTACCATCTTTGGCACTAACGCTGACAACGCCATCAATTATTCCCAGGGTCCCGGCGGCGGTATCTTCACCGGGAACACCGGCTTCGTCACCGTCGATAATCAGGAATCCTTCGAGTTCAACAACAAGACCAATCTGGTCATCAACGGTCAGCGCCGGGCAGCGATACGATCAATTTGAACAATCCGACCATACCGGCAGGTCTCACCGGTTCAATCACTGTCAACGGCGGCGATCCGACAGGCAGCGACACCCTCATCATCAACGGTCGTGTCAACGTCGCCGATGCCTTCACCTACACACCAGCCACGACGACCAGCGACACCGGCAGCGTGTCGAACACCGGCTTGCCGACGGTCAACTTCTCCACCATTGAGCACTTGACGATCAATGGCCAGAATGGAGGCCCCGGTGGAACAGGCGATTCGCTGACGATCACCACCAGCAACCTTTCCAGCGGTCAAACCGAGATTCTCACCCCTGGGCCTCAGTTCGACTCCGGCCACGTCGATTTCCGAGACAGGCCGGGTGGAGTCAATCCCACCGCTGTTCCAGTCGATTTCCTGAAACTGGGCGTGGCAGGCTCGCTAAGCTTCAACGACATCGGTCGCTTCGACAATTTGATCTACAACGGCACCGGGCTGAACGACACCTTCAACGTCACTGCTGCCGGTGTGGTGACCTTGAATACCCAGATTCCGGTCAGCACGCCCTCTATCATTACGCTCACGTTGGCAGGGCTTGATGGTGACGACACCTTCAATGTCCCAGGCAACCATAACCTACCCGGCGGGATCGTCGCCCAGGGCGGCAACTCTTCGTCCGGTGACGTTGTAAACTTCACCGGCAACGGTGCCGGCGCGGTAACCACATCGTTTGGCGCTGCCACGGTGACTGAGGCAGGCTTCACAGCGGTCACTTATTCGGGCGTCGAGATTCTCAACGTCAACGCAGTTAACGCAAACGCCACAGCCGTAGGCACGGCCGGCGACGACGTGATGAGTGTTACCCCAACGGGTGCTACCGCCGTGACGGTGAAGCTGACCAGCAGCAGCCCGGCGATTGCTGCAACTCCCACTGTGAACTTCAGCAACTTAGTAACCATGACGGTCGATGGTGGCGCGGGCCTCAACTCGCTGAATTTCAACGGTTCGTCGAGCAATGATGTCTTCACTCTTTCCCGGTCAGTCGGGAACTTATCATTGCAAATGCTTGGCAGGCAAAGTGTGGCAACCACGAATACATTCTTCTCCTGGAATGTCTATGGCTATGACGGCAATGATACTTTCAACATCAATGAGCCCGGTCCTGTTAATGTGATTCAACTGAATGTTGAAGGTGGGGCCGGCATCAACACAATTAGTCTCAACACATCATTCGGTCAAACTTACGTCCCGGCAGGCGGCAACAACGGTTCGCTGCTGGGTGGAGCAAACATTAACTTTACCGATGTTTCCACTGCGATTGCCAGTTATGTAGCCTCACCTGTGTCTGGAACGGTCCAGTCTGGCGCTGGCGCCAATCAGATTACTGTAAAGAGCCTCACAACCAACACGGTAACTGCTACGGTCGATAACGGCACCCTGGTTACTTTCACGGGCTTGGTATCGTCAGTGATTGTCCAGGCTGGTTCTGGAGATGATGTTATCTCAATCACTCCAGGCGCATTCGCCGGTGCGGGTGGATTCGTTGTCGATGCCGGCGATCCAACAGCCAGCGATACGTTGATCGTGACTGGTGCCGTCGGCCAGGATACCGTTGTCTACACCCCGACAGGCGTAGGTGCCGGCTCCGTTTCGGTCAACGGCGTAGTCACCAACTTCACGACCACGGAACATGTCATTTACAGTGGACTGGGTGGTAACGATATTCTGACCATGAATGGCACGGCTAGTGACGATGCCTTTGTCGTCAATCTGGCCAATGGCGGCAGCGGAAGTCACAGGGCCAACCTGTTCCCGACCTTCGATTACACTGGTGCTACGGCGGTGACCGCCAACGGCGGAACGGGCGGCTTCGATGTGGCTACCCTCAACGGCACTGAGAATAACGATACGTTCACCTCGGCGGCTGACGTGGTCACCCTCGCCGGTCAAGGCACGTTCACCCTGGGCACTAATCTTGACAGGCTCGATGTCAATGCTCTGGGCGGTGATGACTCGGTCACCTTGTCGGGTGTTACCCTGGCGACGGTGATCAGTGGTGGTGATGGCAACGATACGTTGATCGGCAGCCCGCAAGCCGATCTCATCTACGGCGGATTCGGTAACGACATCATCATCGGCGGCGGCGGCAACGATGTGGGGTACGGTGAAGCCGGTGATGATCGCTTTGGCGACCCGGCTATCGCTGATCCCGCCGCCAACGATCCCGGCAATGATCAGTTCTTCGGCGGCGATGGTTCCGACACGCTCACCTGGGATGCCGGCGATGGCAGCGACACCTTCGAAGGCGGCACCGGCCAGGATGTGATGATCTTCAACGGCAACGCCGCGGCTGAGGTGTTTACCTTCAATGCCAACGGCACTCGCTTGCAGCTTCTCCGCAGCGTCGGAGCCATCAACATGGATCTGGCCGACGTGGAACAGGTCAACCTCAATGCCAATGGCGGAACTGACTCGGTCCTCGTCAACGACCTCTATGGCACTGGTATTCAACTGCTGAACCTGAATCTGGGTACCGATGGAGCTGTCGATGCGGTGAACGTCCAGGGACGCACTGTTGCCGACAACATCATGGTGACCACCCCTGGAGCCGGTCAACTGCTGGTGGCGGGGCTGCAATACAACATCGGTATTACCACCACCGAGGCTACGGATAGCCTTACCCTCAATGGTAACGACGGCAACGATCAGATTACTGTCGCGCCGACTGCCGCCACCCTGATGGCTATGACGCTCAACGGCGGCTTGGGTGATGATATTCTCAACGGCAACGTGGTTTCCATCAATGGCAACGAAGGCAACGATACGCTCATCGGCGGTGTCGGCAATCAATCCATGGACGGCGGTGCAGGGGATGACACCTTCATCGGCAATGGCGGCACCGATAATGTCGGCGGTGGAGTTGGCTCCTCAGTGGGCGATACCATCCTCGCAGCCGGAACTACCGGCAACGATACGTTCAGCCTCTCGTTGGATGGTGGCGGTCATTTGCTCGTCACAATCAATGGTCTGACTACAACGTATCAGAACTTCCTTTCGGGCCCAATCGCCTCGTCTGGCATCGAACAGATTCTGGTACAGGGTTTTGCCGGCAACGATGCTCTGACCGTCAATAGTGCGAACAGCGCTATTCCAATCCTCGTCAACTTCGATGGCGGCAGCAACGCTGATTCGCTCATCCTGACAGGCGGCGTGGCCACCTCTGACACCTATCAGGTAGGACCAGGCGTCGGTGAAGGTACGAGCACCATCGTCATTGGTGGTGTCAGCCAGGTGGTACACTTCAACTACCTCGAGCCGGTGTTTGATCAAGTGGGCGGCCCGCTGGTGGTCAACGGCACCAATGCCGCCAACGCCATCAACTACATCACAGGCAACGATCCAAGCAATGCCCAGAACCCGGCTTGGGGTCAGGTCAGTGTTGACAGCTACGAAGCCATCAACTTTACCAACAAGACCACCCTGACCATCAATGGTCAGGCCGGCAGCGATCTTATCAACCTGGCCGCGTTGAATGTGCCCACTGGTCTGACAGCGGTGAATGTGAACGGCAATGATCCAAGCAGCAACGACCAGCTTGTGGTCAACGGTCTCTTCGGCGGTGCAGCAGTAAACTACCTGCCGATCGACAACAATTCGGGTTCGATCACAGTCAATGGCTTTTTCAATCTGCCTGTGACGAACTACACCGGCATTGAATCGGTGCTCTACGTGGGCCGCAGCGGCGGCGATAACCTCACCGTGACTGCTCCTGCCGGCGGTGCGGAGATCACCTATCTGCCTGGCGCGACGATGGACAACGGGTTCGTCAACATGGTGGGCTTCAATGCTGCCATGAACCTGACGCCCTTCGAGTTCCGCAGCGTTGGCACTTTGGCGACGCTGACATTCGCCACTTCGGGCGGTGCCCGTATAAGCGGCCTCGATATTCATGGCACCTCGAGCGATGATCAGTTCAATGTCAACGCTCTCGGTGACGTTCAGGTAGCCAAGCCTAGCTTTGGTGTACCGGTTGCACCGTCGATTCGCACGCCGGGCATCGCGGTTCTCCGCTTGATCGGCGAAAGCGGCGATGATATTTTCAACGTCCCAGGCAATCATCTGTTCCCGAACGGTATCAACGTCCAGGGCGGCGATCCTTCAGCCAGCGATGTGTTGAACTTCTCCGGCAGTGGAACCAGCGCGCGTTGGCTCTGGACTTCGCGGGACGCACCATCGTCCAGGCAGGTTTCTCAGCGGTCAGCTACACCGGAATTGAAATCCTCAATGCCAGTGCCGCCGGCCAGAACTTGAATATCACAGCCACCAACGGCGACGACGTCTTCACCGTCACTCCAACCGGCACCAATGCTCTAACTGCTTCGCTCACCAGCAGCAATCCGAACAACGGTGCCAACCCGGTTGTTAATGCCGTCAGCGTGGGAACCTTCACCGTTGACTTGCTCGGCGGCAGCGACCGCTTGGTGGTGAACGGTTCACAGGCATCCGAAACGATTAACGTCACGCCTACCCAGGTGACGGTTGGGGCACTGAAGACGGTCAACTACGTCAATGCGGAAGACCTTCAGGTTTGGGGTCAATCCGGGAACGATACCTTCAATGTCACTCCTTCCGCAACGACAACCATCTTCGTTGACGGCGGCGACCCCATCGGTTCCTCCCCCGGTGACAAGCTGAACGTCAATGCTCTGGGCAACCCGTTGATCTTTCGAAGCCGGCCCGCAGAACGATGAGGGTGGCTTCCTTGTTGGTGGATTGCAACGCATCAGCTTCGACCATATCGAAGCGGTTGGCCCGATCATCAACGCTCCCTGCGTTATTATCAAGGGTACTAATGCCGCTGACGACATCACGGTCATCGCCCGTGACAGCAGTTACGATGCTCTGGCAGATGGCGTGCAGGATTTCACCGTCAGCGTCAATGCCGGCTTCGAAATGCTCTATATCGGCACCACCATGCTGTATATCGACGCCCTGGCCGGCGACGACAATATCGTTCTCCGTACGCCTGCCCCCAACAACGCCGTTTGGGATACCGATGTCTGGATCGCCGGCGGCTCTCCTGCCACGGCTCCTCCCGGGGACCGCTTCGTTCTCGAAACGCCCTTTACCCAGACCGTCAACTACACCCCCACCGGTTTTGACAGCGGCATCGTCAATCTGGTCAATCTGAGTTCGGTAGTGACGCTTGGCACCTTCTTTAACGCTTGCCCGCCGTTCAACTACAACTCCTCGGTTGGCGGCGTTGAAGTCTTCCAGTACAGCGGTGAAGGCGGCAACGACCTGTTCACCATCACCGGCACCGGTAATGCAGATACGATCACCAGCACGCCCGGTTCAGGCACCGATGAAGGCACGCTGCGGGTGAACAACACGCTGGCTGTCAACTATATGAACATGGGCCTTGGGGCTACGCTGACAGTTGATGGTTCCGGTGGATCAGACACCCTGGTCTGCTGAAGCCACAGCCAATAGCGATGTGGTCAACGTTGCTACCGTCACAGGCGCTGTCACCATCAATGCTCGCCTGGCATTGAACCAGATCTCGGTGGAGAATCTCCGGCTGAACACGGGTAATGGTGACGACATCATCAACCTCGCCAGTGGCTTGTCTTACACCTCGATCCTGCTCGATGCGGGCGATCCTTCAGCCAGCGATGTTCTCAACTACACCGCTAGCGCCAATTCAGCGACGAGCGTCAACCTCGGAGCCGGCAGCATCGCCCAGACGGGTCCCGTTGGTCCGACGGTAACCTATATCGGTGTTGAGCGTGTCAACATCACTTCCTCCGGCGCGACCTCGACACTGACTCTCCTTGGCACCATTGGCGACGATACCTTCAATTTCGCTCCTTCAGGAATTGGGACAGGAAGCTTCACCGCCAATGCTACCGGAGCAGCCGTCTACACCAGCCCGCTCTTTACCTACACTGGCATCGGCGGCAATATCACGGCTAACGGCGGCGGAGCAGGGTTCGATACGGTCGGCCTGGCTGCTACCAACGGCAGTGATAACATCAGCGCCGTCCAGTCCACTGCCACAGCTCTGGCTTACACGCTGAACGCCTTCACCCAGAACTTCACCCTCGCCTCGATCGAGGCCTCCCGTATCGATGCCGGTGACGGTGACGATGTGATCTTTGTCAGCGTCAACGATGCTCTCGAATTAGCCCCCGCAGGCAGCCTCCGGTTCCTCGTCCATGGCGGTTCAGGCAATGATCGTCTGCTGGTCAACGACGATGGTATTGGCGACCTGACGAACCTCCGCCAGATCGACGGCCAGAGCGGCAGTGCGGTCGTCGGTGTGCTCAATCCGATCACCTACGATAGTTCCGAACGCGTTGATGTCACTCCGGTGAATAACCTCACCGGCGGCACCGGCACTGATGGCAACGGCCGTATCAAGGTCTATCACTCCGATCCGTGGGAGTACAACGATACCCGTGTCTTCGCCGGGTTGCTCAGTCGAATCGGTCAGTCGCCCACTTCGCCGAACATCGATTCGGCAGCGATTACCAATCCGAACCCCGCCGGCGGCGATGAAGACTGGTACGAGTTCCGTCCTCAGCAGACCGGCACCTTCAACATCCGGATCATCTTCGACAAGGTCGGTGTTCTGGCCAACGGTCGTCCCGGTTTGCCTGGTTCCGGTGATCTGAATCTGGACATCTATGATGCCAACGGCAATCTGATCGTCTCGGGTGTCGCAGTCTCCGACGGCAAGTCCGCCACGTTTGGAGCTACCAACAATCCAGCCTTCCCGCAGTTCAACCGTATCTTCGTCCGGGTGCGTGGCGACTACCAGCAACTCGGTCAACACCTACGACATGGAGTACCTCGGAGCAGGCAACGCTCAAGTTGATCTCAACGGGCCGCAGGTCACCAATGTGCAGATCACCAATGCTCCTGCCTATAACCTGTTTGGCCTGAAGCCCGACAACACTTTCCAGGGCCCCACACCACTGGTCAACAGCCTGACGATCAGCTTCCAGGATCTGCCTCCTCGGGTACAGGGCTTCCTTTATCCTGCGTTGGATCCTGTCACCGCCGCCACCCCAGGCATGTATGTGGTGAAGGGCGACCGAGTCGGGATCGTGGCCATTTCTCAGATCATCGTGACCAACAACACTCCTGTAGTGGTTGGCCAGGTGCCGACTGCCACCGTGACGTTGATCTTTGCTCAGCCGCTTGCAGACGATCATTTCACATTCACCATCAGCGACCACATTCTCGATCCGGTGGGCAACATGCTCGACGGGGAGAGCAATGCCGCTGAACCCAACGGCGGACCGACATTCCCCAGTGGCGACGGCCATGCCGGCGGTAAGTTCATCGGCGCCTTCACGGTGGATAGCCGTGCAGAGTTGGGTGTCTATGCCAATGGCAGCGTCAACCTCGACATCAACGGCGATTACAAAGACAATCCTGGCGTCAGCGTTGGGAACGATGGCATCTTCTCATCCACTCCCAATGGCGCTGCGGTCTTCTCAGGCCAGTTCTTTGCTCCAGGCGGCGGCGATTGTCGATGGATTCGATCGACTGGGTACCTACGGCAAGGAAGCAGGCAAGTTTGTCTTCCGTCTTGATTACAACAACGATGGAGACTTCAGCGATCCTGGCGAAACCACGATCCAGACCAGCCTGCAGATCAACGGTATGCCAATCGCCGGACTGGGGCCCCATGCTTTCAATGTGTGGACTGGTGCTTTGACCGGAAGCAACGTGGGCGTCTTTGATGGCACCACCTGGTATCTCGATACCAATGGTAACAACATTATTCAGACTGCCGCTGCCGGGGATCGAGTCCTCAAGGGCAACTTGCGAGGTCTGCCTTTCACCGGCGACTTCGATGGCGACGGTTTCGACCGATCTGGGCGTATACCAGTCCGGAGTGTTCAGCTTCGATCTGACCACACGTGATCCAGGCGGCTTGCTGCGTGGCAACAAGAACTACAGCTTCAAAGCGACGTTCCCTCTGGCGACCAGCGGACAGCTTCGAAGCTGGCTCGCCCCGTTGCGGCAGACTTCAATGGCGATGGCATCACTGATGTCGGCCTGTTCATCCCGAATCAGACCACGGTGGCAGCCTGCGCGGCTAACTGGTTCCTCCTGAACTCCAATGGTAGGGGCTGGGATGTTACTGTTCCTAACGGCTCCACTCGAGCCTTCAAGAACAATGTCACGGGCCTCGGTGCTGATCTTGCTGTGACCTATGGCTCGGCGAAAGCTCTGCCGGTGGTCGGCAATTTCGATCCACTCATCAAGGCGCGTGCCATGGGTACGGTCAGCAGTTCGAGCAATACTGTTGGCGCCTCCATGGCTAAGGCCTTAACTGACCTTTACTTTACCACCAGAGTGGATCCGGTTACTGGGCGTCCCAGGAAGTGGTAACCATTTGGCTCTATTAAAAGGGAGCTGATCGACACAAACTGTGTTGATTGTGGAAGAACATAGTTAACGCAGAACGCCAGCCAGTGAGGTTGGCGTTTTGCGTTGTTAAAGCCGGAGACTTGACTATGAAGACTGTGCTGTCGTTGGAATTCCGCACAAGAGCCGCTGTGTGTGCCTTCGCTGCTTTTTGAAAACACCGCCCATTTCCAGGGTACATCTTTATTCATTGAGAACACCTCGCATGAAAACTATTTGATTAAGACTCAAGATAGTGAGATCATCCGCTGCGCACTTTCGCCCGTTGCCTCCGTTAGATAGAGTGACTGCCGTTCGTGAGCCTAGTGCAAGCTCGCCAGGAGCTTCGTCGGTAGCTGGTCATCGCTGAGGTTGGCATCATGAAGCTCTTGCGCTCGATATCCTCGAGAATCTGGGGATCCTCCAGGCTAGTGACACCGACAATACCTTCACGCCCCCAAGCGAAGGTTCTCCTTGAAGTGCTCGAAGATCGCTGCGTTCCCACTGCTACTGCCAGCTATGATTACGTCCTTAATCCCCTGGCTGGGGCAACGCAATACAGTTCCAGCGGCCCGGTCGGACTTACCCCCAGCCAGATTCGCACAGCCTATGGGTTCAATTCCATCAGCTTCGAATCGGTCACCGGCGACGGCAGCGGGCAGACTATCGCTATCGTTGATGCCTACGACAATCCCAAGTTTGTCAGCAGCACCAGCAACAGTTTCAATACCAGCGATCTGCATTTGTTCGATCAGGCATTCGGCATCGCTGATCCACCAAGCTTCACCAAGCTGAACCAGAATGGCGGCACCAGCTATCCCACCGGCGATACGGGTTGGGGCGGCGAAATCGCCCTCGATGTGGAATGGGCTCACGCCCTGGCACCCAAGGCCAGCATCGTTCTCGTCGAAGCTAACTCCGCTTCCTACTCCGATTTGATGGCTGCTGTTACCTATGCCAGGAGCATTGCCGGCGTCTCGGTTGTTTCCATGAGTTGGGGTGGCAGCGAATTCAGTGGCGAAACTTCCTACGACAGTGTCTTCACCACTCCGTCCGGGCATCAGGGCGTCACCTTTGTCGCTTCCACCGGTGATAGTGGTCAGCCTGGCGGCTATCCGGCGTTTTCCAAGAATGTTGTCGCTGTCGGCGGCACCCGATTAACACTGGGCAGTGGCGGTGCCTACTCCAGCGAATCAGGCTGGACTTACAGCGGCGGCGGCATCAGCACCGTGGAGAGCAAACCCAGCTACCAGAGTTCGGTTACCCTGAGCAGCACCAAGCGCACTATCCCTGATGTTTCGTTCGATGCTGACCCTAACAGCGGCGTCGCTGTCTACGATTCTTACGCCAACGGCAACAACTCGCCGTGGGAACAGGTGGGCGGAACCAGCTTTTCAGCACCGGCGTGGGCGGCGATCTTTGCCATCGCAAATCAAGGGCGGGTGATCAATGGCCTCGGCACACTCAATGGTGCGACACAGACGCTTCCGATGCTCTATGCCCTCGCTGCCAGCGACTTTCATGACGTAACGACCGGTAGCAATGGCTACTCCGCTTCGACCGGCTACGATCTAGTAACAGGGCGAGGATCTCCCTATGCGAACCTGGTGGCACGTGATCTCTCGGGCAGCACGACCAGCACCCCCACCGGCGATGCCTACGAACCCGACGACACCCAAGCCACCGCAGCTAACCTCGGTTCGGTCAGCGGTACGCAAACCTGGTCGAACCTCTCGATTCACACCTCCACCGATGTCGACTGGTACCAGTTCACCACCCTTGCCACCGGCACCAACGCCAACTCGGTTCAGATCGACTTCACCAACACTAGCGGCAACCTCAGCCTTTACCTTTACAACAGCAGCGGCACCCTGCTTGGTTCATCGACGGGGACGACCAACCAGGAGAAGATCAGCCTGAGCGGCCTGGCGGCAGGCAGCTACTACATCAAGGTGACCGGTGTCAGTGGATCGACGAACAGCAACTACTCGCTGACCACCAACACTCCGGTGCCCACCTCCACGACGACGACTTATAGTGCAAACGATATGCCGGTGGGTATCTTCGATTACACCACCACCTATTCCACGATCACGGTGCCGAGCGATATTGCCATCAGCAAGCTGACGGTGCAGCTTAACATCTCGCATACCTATGATTCCGATCTGGTCATCTATCTCATCTCCCCCAGCGGGACGGTCGTAACCCTCACCAACCGGCGTGGCGGCTCGGGGGACAACTACTCGAACACCGTCTTTGACAGCACCGCCAGCAAAACGATCAGTGCCGGGGCTGCTCCCTTCAGTGGAACTTTCAAACCTGAGACCTCTCTGGCCACCTTCAATGGCAAAGATGCCATCGGCACCTGGGAATTGGTGGTGCAGGATCGTGCCTACCTCGATCAAGGCACGCTCAATTCCTGGTCACTGAATATCCAGGGCACAGCCGGGACTGGTACCGGGGCCGCCCGTGCCGCTGTGCCTGCAACGGCCAGTATGATTCCCTCAAGTACACTTGCTTCGATGCTGGTCAGCAGCGCTCGGCAATCTTCGGTGACATCGCTGCTGCAATCTTGGCAGCAGAGCCTGCCGACAACATCAACTTCAGAAACCAGTAGCACTGCCGACTGCTCGCAAGACACAACGACTGCCACCGCATTGGCTACTGCATATCAATCAAGCAACACACTGGCTGCTCAGCTCCGTACCGCCAGTATTGCCCGTAACCTGCTTGAAGTTCTGCGAAGTGAACTCAGTCTTTTGCGAAGCGAGGTGTAGGATTCTGAAGATAACATGAAGCACGAAGACGATCCCTCGTCGAAGGGGATCGTCTATTCTGCGTTGATAGCGGCAAGAGTGAGGGGCAAGCCGAATTGGTATGGATAATACCGGAGGGCTTCATCTAAAATTGAGGAACGATCGTGCATACTGAGGGTAGGATAGGTTATGCTTTTGTTATGTGTCACGATGAGCAATCGCGATTGAAATCGTAAGACAGGGAAAGGGAAGGGAGAACTCGATGGCAATCAAGATCAGAGCACGCTCGCATTTTCCCTGCTTCGAAGCTCTCGAAGATCGTTTCCTGCCCAGTGCCACTTCGGTGTTGCCTCTTTCCCATGATGCAGGCCTGGCCAGTGTGAGGGTATCTGATTCACTTTCCAATGAAGTCGTCAAGGATGGAGATCATGATGACAAGGCGATCAGCACACCTGCGACCAGTGCCGGCAGTCATATCGAGCAAGGCAAAGTCACCGATGCTGTTTTTGATTCGGGTAATGCCGGTCTTTCCCAGATGCTGGCCTACAAGCCGATGTTTGCGGTTATCACTTTTCAGCCGGGCACGATGCAGTTTCATGAGACGATCTATTACTCATTCGTCCCCTACAAGCCCGTCGTTAGCAATGTTAAGGCCAAGGCTCCTGCCGCCAATGCGTTCTATGCCGATAGCGATGATGTCAGCTCCGTCGCCAAAAATGTCGTTTCGACCAGCGTCAGCAGCAATCTGCCTGTTGCTGTAAAACCGAAACTGACCACGACCGATACGCTTGCCAAAGAGCTGGTAGACGTCGTGGTGCCTGTTTCCACGAATCGAACGGTGGAGCAGGCCGCCATCGTCAATCTGCCATTGGCCACAGGGTCAGTAGGATCAGGGTTGATCACGCTGCCGACCTCTTCCTCCAGCCCGGTGAGAACCCAGGAGGGACAAGGAAGCGCTCAACGGTTTGATCCGCCCTCAGGGGAGAGCCAGGAGACGCTCCCCCCCAATGTCAGACGTGGTGTGGTGACCGAGGCCGGTGCCGGCACAGTGACCTCAACCGAGAGCCGCCTGACTGAGAAGCTGGGTCTTCATACCGATGAATCATCCTTGATCCTCAACGAAATCGAGCAGGCGCTACAAACGCTGGTTGAGCCCTTTGCCACCAATCTTCAATCGTTTGAACCTTCGGTGTTATGGGTGTTTCTCTCGACATGGATCGCCGCTGCCGGGATTACCTACGAATACCTGAGGCGCAAGGTGCAGACCAACCAGTTAAGCGACGACACCTGGAAGGAATGGCGTTCGCTGCCACAACGAATTGGGACATGAACGAGCCGCTGAGCACACTGCTGGAAAAACTGGTCAGTGGCGACGATGCTGCCGCTTCTGAAGTCTTTGTCAAGTACGAGCCGTACCTTCGGATGGTAGTCAGGAAGAATCTCACGCCTTCACTCAGAACCAAGTTCGATTCGATGGACATTGTCCAATCGGTGTGGGCTGATCTTGTTCATGGGTTCAGGGAAGCGGGATGGCGGTTCGCCGATGTGCCGCACCTCCAGGCGTTTCTCGTTCAGCTCACCAAACATCGATTCATTGATCGTTTGCGTCGTCATAAGACAGCTTTGTCTCGTGAACGGCACGATCATCAGAACGGTTGGGAAAACGCACTTCTGGCTAACGACCCCAAACCTGACGATCTCGCCCAGGCGGAAGACTTGTGGGACAACATCATGCAGCTCTGTCCGCCGGAGCATCGGGAAATTCTACAGATGAAGCGGGACGGCGCGATCAATGCTGATGTCGCTGCACGCACCGGTCTGCATGAAGGAAGCGTGCGACGCATCCTGTGCAACGTGGCAAAGAAGCTCGCTAAACATCAGGAAGGGGAACCGGGAGGTCTGTCATGAGCGACACCTCTCTGACTCTGGTTCATGATGCGGTTGATGTACTGTGCCGTGAAATGGCGGGGCAATGGCAGAATGGTTCCTGCCCGCCGGCGGAAGTGTTTCTCCAGCGACTGGGAGAGAACCCCACTTCTGAAGACGCTGTTCGCGTCATCTACGAAGAGATTTGCATCCGTCAGGATCGGGGTGAGCAGGTCAACCTCAAGGAGCTGGAATCACGGTTCCCGCAGTGGTCACAAGAACTGGCTGTCCTGCTTGATTGTCATCGTCTGATGCGGTCCCATCCGGTCGCTCCGCAGTTTCCGTCCGTGGGAGAAACGCTGGGCGACTTTCGTCTCGTCAGCGAGCTGGGTCGAGGCGCCTCGGTGTGGTCTATCTCGCCAGGCAGCAAACGCTCTCGGATCGCCCGGTCGTTCTCAAGCTCTCGCCGCGGAAGACTCGTGAGCATCTTTCGCTGGCTCGGTTGCAACATACCCACATCATCCCACTGCATGCGATCTATGAGTTCCCTGCCTGCAATCTGATTGCCATGTGCCAGCCTTATCTGGGGGGCACGACGCTAGAGCACATCTTGCAGAAACTGAGAGAGGTGCCGTTGAGCAAGCGGACGGGGCAATCGATCTTGAGCATCCTGGATGCTGAGCAGCCCAAGGTCAATCCTGGCGCTGCCATGCACTCCAGTTTCCGACGTCAACTCTCGCAGTGTTCCTATGCCGATGCGATATGCCTGATCGGCGCCTGCCTGGCTGATGGACTGCAATATGCTCACGAGCATGATCTGGTGCATCTGGACATTAAGCCTTCAAACGTGCTGCTGACCTCTGATGCCCAACCGATGTTGCTCGATTTCCACCTGGCTCTACAGCCCCTGACGGCTGGTAGCACTGCCCCTGAATGGTTTGGCGGCACGCCGGCCTTTTTATCACCCGAACATGCTGCCGCCTGTTATGCCGCCAAGAATGGCAGACCTCTGCCTGAAGCAGTGGGGCCGGCTTCGGACCTCTTCTCGCTCGGCAAACTGCTTTACGTCGCTCTGGCCGGAAGCGAAGCAGCGAACGCAGCCTCGCCCGTTGCCCTGCGTATCAAGCATCCCGAAGTCGGCACGGGGCTTTCGGACATCATTCAGAAGTGCATGCAGCCTGTTCCCAAAGATCGGTATCCGTCGGCTGCTCAGTTGGCGACCGACTTGCGTCGACATCTGGAACACTTGCCGCTGCAAGGTGTGCCCAATCGAAATTGGCGCGAACGCTGGCAGAAGTGGAAGCGACGAACACCCTACGCCCCGCTGGTCATGGGTATGGTCTTGGCCCTGATCTCCGGAGCCGTCATTCTCTCAGCTCTGCTGTTTGATCGAGTGCAGAATGCCAAAAGCGATTTGAAGCATGGCCGTGAACAATTGCGTCATCAGCTTTATCAAGAAGCTCTTTACACGCTGAATCAGGGCAAGGAACGATTACAGGGTCTGCCCGGATTCATCGGCTTGCGAGAGGATTTTGAGCGTGGGATGACCGAGGCCCGTAGTTCTCAAGCACTCAAGAACCTGACTGAACTTATCGATAAGTTGCATTATCAGATTGAGAAACCTGGCCCGGCATCGACGAGACTGCATCCACTTGATACCGCCTGTAGAGCAATCTGGGTACAACGTGGCCTGATTGCCGGGAGCCATGGAGAACGATTTACTGAACAGACTCGCATGACTTTTCTCGACTTCGTCGTTCTGTGGACAGACCTTCCTGGGACAAACGGTGAACCGCAGAAAATGGCGATCCTCGAAGAGGCGGAGCAACTACTGGGGTCGTCCGCCATTCTGGAGCGTCAACGACGTATACTTCAAGGGAAAGCATCTGGTACTGAAGAGAATCTTTCCCCAGGGTCTGCCTGGGAGCAAGTCGTTCTAGGGCGGTCCATGTTGCGATCTGAAAATTTCGAGAAAGCAGCCAAGCTGTTTCAGCAGGCGGTCGATGTCCGTCCTGATGACTTCTGGCCGAACTACTATTTGGGAATCTGTTATTACCAGATGAAGAAGTACGAGGAAGCACTGCGCTGGTTCAGCGTCGCTGTTGCTCTCGCTCCGGCTTCTGCGGAGTGTTACTACAATCGAGGTTTGGCCTGGCTGGCTCTCGGTCAGAAAGAGCAGGCCCTGCATGAGTATGACAAGGCGCTGAAAGTAAGGCCCAAATATGGCGCAGCGTTCCTTAATCGTGGCCATATCCACTTCCTGAAGAAAGACTATTCACGAGCGATGGTCGATTTTGAACAGGCACTTGAGCATGGAGCAGATCCAGTCCTGGCTCACTACAACCTCGCGCTTTGCCAGCAGGCGCTCAAGCATGAAACGGAAGCTGTTCAACACCTTCGGGCGGCGCTTCAACTACGGCCGCAGTACGTTGAGGCTCAGCAATTGTTGACGCAGTTGCAGCAAAAGTCGACGGATAAACTCAAGTAGACCAACCCCAGCCAGGTTTATGAACATTATGCGCCACTGGGCGCGCGGCTAACGACTGATCCTCCGTTTGTGATGATGACCATTTCATTCACAAGGAGCGATCATCATGCACTGGTTGACTAGACTGTTTTCCCGACCTGCAAAACAACATCCCCGACAGGGCAACATTCAGCCACGCACCCGTCTGAACATGGAAGAACTCACTCCGCGTGATCTCCCCAACAGCCACCTGCTGGGTTCAAGCCTGGGTTCGTTTTTCGAGGCAAGACAAAGCACGACAGCGATCACTTCTCAGCGTTTCAGTGATGCCAGTTCTGCACAGGGAAGCAAAGGCGGGCAATGCGGTGCCGAGGCCACTTACAGCGCTACCCTTTCCAATTCCACGGGAGCTACTGGCACCGCATCGTACCTGGCCGGGAATAATTCCCTGAAGATTTCTGTGAAGGGCGCCGCCGCTAGCAGCACGCTCGATATCCAACTTGATGGTGTGAGCATCGGTTCGCTCACGACTGATGCCTCCGGTAACGGCAAGGTCACGCTCACTGATCTTACTGCTGTTGTGAACGCCAACTCCGCCTTGACCGTAGGCGATCTGACCGGAACCTTCACCCAAGTGAAGTTCAGCGCCTCACTCACCGGCTCAGGTTCGACGCAAACGGGCAACGCAGGGTACAATGCACTCAAGCATTCGCTCAATCTCTATTTCACCGGTGCAGCAGCCAAGACAGCCTATAACGTGCTGATTGATGGCGTCTCGGTTGGCACGCTGACGACAAACAAATCGGGTGCCGGTAAGTTCCATTTAGATCTATCCACCCTGAATATCAAGGCAGGCACAGTGATCGCCATCACTGATTCGACGAATACCACGATTTATCAGGGTACATTCGTCTAATGGCGTCTTAGAGAGTCTATCAAAAAGAACCCCTCTTGCTCCCGGGTGTATAGACCGGGGAGAGGGGAGAAAATGAAGCTCATTTTGTTATCCGCTCAGTCCCATCTTACCCTAGATCACTGTCAATACGGTCAATTCGGATTATGCCAGAATATCTCTAATGACATGTCCGTGAACATCGGTCAAACGACGCTCGATGCCATTGTGATAGAACGACAATCGCTCATGGTCTAAACCTAGTATGTGCAAGATGGTTGCGTAAAAGTCGTAAACAGTTGTCACGTTCACTACAGCCTTATGCCCATACTCATCTGTTGCACCATAGCTGAAGCCTTTCTTCACCCCGGCACCGGCAAGCCATGCAGTAAAGCCATGTGGATTGTGATCACGCCCCTGGGACCCTTTCTGAAATGTTGGCATGCGACCAAACTCTGTTGACCAAATGACCAGCGTGTCCTTGAGCAATCCACGTGTTTTTAAGTCTCGTAGCAGCGCGGCTGCCGGCTGATCGAGAATAGGTCCGTGCCGATCGTAATCTGCTTTCAGTTGCCTGTGCCCATCCCAGTTTCCAACTCCTTCGCCCATGGCGTACGCGCCGTTGAAGAGTTGCACGTAGCGAACACCCCTCTCAAGCAGCCTTCTAGCAAGTATGCAGTTGCGGGCAAAGCCTGCCTTGAGCTTGTTGGAGGAATCTGCCCCATAGAGTGTCAGCATTGAGGAAGGCTCGTTTGCCAGGTCAGCCGCCTCTGGAGCACTGAGTTGCAGTCTTGCCGCTGTTTCATAGGAAGCAATACGAGCGCTGAGTGCCGTATCGCCAGGCCGTTGGCGATGATGCTCTTCGTTGAGTCTCTTCAGTAGATCGCGTACTGCAGAGTCAGTATCAGGTGCGATCGACGTTGCAGGCCGCAAGTGCCCGATCGACGATTCCGCGTTGAATGCAGTGCCTTGAAATGCAGCCGGCAAGAATCCGCTGCTCCAGTTCGCCGGTCCAATCTGCGGGATGCCCCGTGGATCAGGAATTGCGACGAACGCCGGAAGGTTCTCGTTCTCTGTGCCCAGGGCATAAGTCACCCAGGCACCGGCGCTGGGGAAGCCTTCCAGGGTGAAGCCTGTGTTGGCAAAACTCTCGCCAGGTCCGTGCGTGTTACTTTTACTTGTCAGGGAATGGATGAAACACATTTCATCCACAAGCTCACCTAACTTCGGGAACAATTCGGAAGTGTATTTCCCACATTGCCCCCGTTGCTTGAACTCGTAGGGACTTCGGCTGATCGCGCCATTTTCACCTTGAAACGTCACGAGCTTGTCGCTGCCTGGGAGAGTTTGGCCGTGTCGTTTGATTAGCTCGGGCTTGTAGTCCCAGGTATCCAACTGACTGCACGCACCCGAACAGAAGATATGCAGCACACGTTTGGCTTGCGCATTGAAATGTGGAGCGCGGGCAGCGGAAGGTCGCGATAAATCGATGCTGGGGCGGATTGGAGTCTTTTGGTCAGCATACCCCTGGGACGCTAGTAGATCAAAGAGGGCTAACCCCGCCAGGCTGCCTCCCATCGTTCCCAGGAATCTTCTGCGGTTGAGCAATTCAAATCCGGCTAAACTCAACATGCATCACCTGATCAATCGACGAAAAGGAATTCATTAGAGTTGAACAAAACTCGGCATAGTGACTCCAGACCATGACTTTTCACCAATGTTTCGCTCAACGATAACTCGTTGGTGGTGGGCATACGAGCATAAGCAAGAACATACGCTTGGCGAATTTGCGTATTAACATCGTTGGGACATTCCTTGCGTAGTCGCTCGGCGAACTGTTTGCATTGATTCAGGATAAATTGGCTATTCAGTAGATTGAGAGCCTGGAGAGGCGTGATTGAACTGTTGCGGCGCGGCATCGTCAAGGTACCATCCGGGCAATCAAAGGCGCCAAACACGCTGTCCTGCTGCGTACGTGGCTTAAACTGATAGACCATGCGCCGGTTCGTATCAGACGGTAAAGGCGTTCGGGGCTTGAAGACTACTACATAGTTCGAGTAGTCCCACAAATCGTAGCCTGGCCCACCCATGCGTAAATCAAGTGTACCGCTTACTGCCAACGTAGCGTCATGCAACGCTTCTGCTTCCAACCTTCGCCGGGGAGATCGCCATAGTAGTCGATTGCCCGCATCGATCTTTTCTGCCGTTTGGCGTGATACCTCGTCTGCATTACTGCTCTGTCGATACGTCGCAGACAACACGATCATGCGATGGAGCCGTTTCTCTCTGCCGCCTTGAGCATGAAACTCCGCTGCCAGCCAGTCGAGCAACTCTGGATGGCTGGGCTTCTCGCCATTGAAACCAAAATCACTGGGTGTGCCAACGAGCCCCGTTCCGAAGTGATAATGCCATATTCGATTGACCATGACCCGCGGGGGCAGAGGATTTTGTAAATCGGTGATCCAATTAGCTAAAGCCTGCCGCCGCTCAGCGTCGCCAGCATGCTTGTTCAACTTCAGCGGTACGCGGAGGCTCTCAATGGCGGAAGGATGTACCTCTTCCAGCTTTTGCATTGGATCGCCACGTTTGAGCAGATGAACCTTTTCGCAGGGTTTAAAGCTACCACAGTAAACGGTCGATTGATTACGTATTTCTTCGATCTTTTTCTCAAGTGATGCTCGCTCTTTTTCCAGTGTCGGCAGTTCGCTTCGCCTGGCTTTTACTTCAGGTGTCGGTGTTCGATGAAGTCGGTCCTCCTGGGTACAAACCGTTTGCCAGCTCTTTCCATCAAGTGAGACATCGATCTTGTATTTCGTGGGCAAACGGTCAGAGAAACGCATCAGCCGATCCCGCCCCCAGACAATGCGATTGATGGTAACTGGCTTGGCCAGTTCTATCTGTGCCCAACCGGTCCCTTTTTCATTGGAAATCCAGCTGTGTGAGTTGCCGACTTGTCCATCGTTCAAATGTTCGATCTTATGAATGGTCGAATCGGGATAGGCCGATGAGGCTGTCGCCCGACCGCCATGTGAGGCCAGCGCAATATTGAGCGCCTTTTCCGATGCTGAGTAGATTTCCAATTCGTCGATACACGGCTCGTCATTAAGGGCGGTAGATTGCACTGTAAATCGAACATACCTGGCATTAACCGGTGAAAAGACCTCCGTGTTGACCTTGGCTCTGGGTGAACCTAGCTCACTTGTAGCTGATTCAATGGCTACGATCTTTTCCACCAACTTGTTCCGTGAAGTCTCTAGAGTTTTTAATTCCTTTTGCTTATCCGGGTTGGCGATCATGCGCGTGCCATGTTGCGTACCGGCAAAGATTGCCTGGAGACCATAGTAATCCCGCTGCGTGATGGGATCAAACTTATGGTCATGACAGCGGGCGCAGTTGACCGTCAACCCCAGGAATGCTGAGCCCGTTGTCGAAACCATGTCATACAAATCGTCCTGGCGTTGCTGTGCCATACCCTCCGGTGTCTGATTGCCCACAACGTCGTGGGTACCACCCACCATAAACCCGGTGGCCACTTCATTTGAGGCATCACCTTTGGCGACTACATCGCCTGCAAGCTGCTCCATCACGAATCGATCAAAGGACTTGTCTTCATTGAAAGCCCGGATGACCCAGTCCCGGTAAGGCCAGGCATTACGGCGCAATTCGTTGGTTTCGTACCCATGACTTTCAGCAAATCGCACGACATCAAGCCAATGCCTGCCCCATCGTTCCCCGTACCGTGGAGATGCCAGGAGCCTGTCAACCACCTTCTCATATGCATCGATAGACGTGTCTTTCAAAAAATCGTCTATGTCACTTGGGCTGGGAGGAAGACCGATGAGGTCAAAGGTGACGCGACGCAAGAAAGTACGCCGGTCAGCTTCGATCGCCGGTTTTAGACCCATTTTGGTAAGACGATCAAGAATGAAATGATCGATGGGGTTGCGAACCCACGGCGACGAAATGGGCGGCATCGATGGTCGTCGAATCGGTTGAAGCGACCACCAATCCAGCCCGGCTCGTTGAGAGATTGACGGCAGGCCAGCCTTGAGTTCAGGCCCATCCCAAACAGCACCGGCATCGATCCATTTTCTAATAGCCTCAATTTCGTCATCACTCAACTTCTCTTTCGGAGGCATCTTGTGCGACTTCACCATCTTGTACAGCAAGCTTTCGATTGCCTTCATCGGCACGACAATCCTGCCACTGACCCCGCCTTCCTTAGTGCTCGCTGCTGAGCTTAGATTTAGATCTCCTTTTGGATCACTTCCGCTATGGCAGCGAAGACATTTAGACTGAAGAATAGGGACAACATCTCGACGAAACACCGACTCCTGCGCTTGTGCTGCGCCGAATAGAGCTGCCATCAAGATGGAAATCACAAATCGCATGTTGTCTGGTGAGAAATAGAGCAGAGAAGTATTTTCTGCTACCTGAGGAGAGGCGTCAAGCAAGAATTGGTTCAATGTCTTCCACAAATAGAAATGTCCCCCTGGGGAGTAAGTTAAGTCGCTGTTCCATCGCCCGAATTATTCGCAACGGGTGGCCTGACTTGGGCTTCGCGACCGGCTTGCCCGCTGCCCTTGGCTACGGCCTGACCACGTTTGTCCGGGCCGATCGATCTGGCATCTCTTTCACTGAATCTCACGCTCCGCATAATGCAATCGCATCGTTCCATTCGGCAGCTGATTAGCATTTTAACCAATCATTCCTTGTATTGCCTCAGCGAGAGATACAGGGGGCGGTGTTGATATTGCTTAAATGCCTTCTGACGCATTCATTTTCATGAAGTTCAGTAGCATGAATTAGCAAAGTGTATTTTACCTCTCTTGCGTCAGAAACCATGTTGGTAATCGGCTTAACTAGTCTCGAAGTTCACGACAGGCAGAAGCGCGGGCTGGTGAACCGAGTAAAGACCCGAGTATGGCTGGAGTATGGGAGCATCGTTGTTCGCAACCTGGCGACGTGGTTCAATGCTCTAGTCGTGCCTGCCTCTATTGCTCTCTATCATTTGGAGGAATATCGCGGGGCCATCGCTGTCATCGGCATGATGGTGATCAACACAATTGTGGGGCTGACACAGGAAATAGTCGCCAAAGCACGGTTGAATCGTCTGACCCTGGTTGCCGCCACCCAGGTGCGGGTTATTCGGGACAATAAAACACAATCCATTTCTACAGAAGAAGTGGTGCAGGACGATGTCGTGCAACTGGCAGTCGGTGAATTGATCGTAGCCGATGGTATAGTGCTCGAATCGAGCTTTCTCGAAGTGGATGAAGCGCTGTTGACTGGCGAGGCTGATCCCATCCCGCGGAAGGTTGGAGATAAGCTTCTCGCCGGCAGTTTCTGTGTTACCGGGGAAGGGTACTATCGAGCGGAGCAGGTAGGACCGAAGTCGACCGCCCAGCAAATCGCGCAGCATGCTCGATCACATCGCTATGCCGCCGGGCCGATACAGCAGGCCATTGATCGAACGGTTCGACTGCTTTCGTATGCCGCAATTTCATTGAGCCTGCTTTACATCATTCGCTTCTGGTTGACACAGTTCCCCCCGACTGAGTTAGCTCAGATGGTGGCCGCGACTATTACTTCGATGGTGCCGCAGGGACTGGTTCTGACTGCGACGCTTGCTCTAACACTGGGTGCGATTCGATTAACTCTCCGAGGCGCAGTAGTGCAGCGGCTCGATGCCGTCGAATCGATGGCTGCTGTCAACGTGCTCTGCCTGGACAAGACCGGTACCCTGACGACCAACCGCCTGCAACTGGAAAGGTACATTTGCCTGAATCCCGATGTAGCGGAACCCATAGTACGTGATCGGATCAGGCTTTTTATCTCAGCAGCGGTGGATCAGACCAACAAAGTGTTATCAGCACTGCGGGATGCCATGGGTCAAACCACGGTAGAGAAGCTTGATGAACTGCCGTTCAAAGCACAAAATCGGTTCAGCGCGGTACGGGTGAATCATAGCGAGGGGCCATGTACTTTGGTTCTTGGCGCTGCGGAGGCACTGATGAAATATCTTGATTCAGCCAGACGCGGCCATGTTGAAGCTGTCTGGAAGGAACAACTGTCTTCCGGTCTACGGCTGCTTTTGTTTATGGATACAACAGCATCCATAGAGGTTGAAAGTTGGCAACAATCTGGAACGCTGCGGCCCCTGGCATTGTTGGCCTTCCAAGATGAAGTGCGGCCGGAAGCAGTGGCTGCTCTTTCTGCTTTGCATGACCAGGGAATCGCGTTCAAAATCTTATCAGGAGACAATCCTACGACTGTGCGAGCCACACTTGCCGGTTTGGCGCTGCCGATGAAAGACGATGAAGTCGTATCAGGTGAAGATCTTTCATCGTCAACAGATACGAAGGAACTGATCCGACGAGCAAGGGTCTTTGGGCGACTGTCTCCGCAGCAGAAACTGCAAATCATCTCAACCCTACAAAATCAAGGACGTTTTGTCGCCATGCTGGGCGACGGCGTTAACGACATTCTTTCCATCAAACAGGCTGATCTCGGCATTGCCATGGGGGCAGGAAGTGCAGCCACCAAATCGGTTGCGAGCCTGGTTCTGTGGAACAACGATTTCAATCTGTTGCCTGCCGCGATGAACGAAGCTCGCATCGTGGTGCATAATCTTCGGAGAGCGAGCAAATTGTTCCTTGTCAAGAATGTCTATACCTTTGTTCTGATACTGGTCGTGCTGATCTTCTCAGGTCTGGCGTTTCCCTATCTACCGCAACAAGTAACACTCTTGAATCTTCTCACAGTCGGCCTGCCGGCGATGGTTCTTTTGCTTGGCCGCACAACTGGTGAGAGAGCCGAGCGAACGGAGTTCTACCGTGAGATCGCTGCCTTCGTGCTCCGGACGGGAGTAGTGCTGAGTCTGGCAGGAAGCGTGCTACTAATGTTCTCCGCGTGGGGTAGGGCTGATTCACCGATGGTTCAACGCACTTTACTGCTGGCACTCATGATTATTATGACTATCCAGACAGTGTTCCGGGTGATCCGCAAGGAGCTGTGCTGGACCTCCCTGAATGATTGGGTTCTTCTGACTCTGACTGCTCTTGCTGTTCTGGCATTTCATTTGTTGACACTATGGGCTTGGGCTGCTGACTTCTTTCGATTGCAGTCGTTAGCGAGGGCCGAATGGGGATTAGTTCTTGCCGTGGCGTTACCAACCGTAATAATCATGGAAACATGGGACCGGCGAACACGCACCTCTTCTAGACTAAGCGACAACAAAGAGAATTGATCTTGACCGAATTCTGGACAGAGATTTCCTGGCTTGCTGTACTGCACGTGGTGGCCATTACGGTGGCGATCCCTGCCGTGCTTATTACCAAGAAAGGCGCTACTTCTCCAATCGCCTGGTGTCTGGTAATCCTTCTGGTGCCGTTGCTGGGCTCGCTTCTTTTCTGGATCTTTGGATATAGTTATTTGTATCGTCCGCTGAAGCGTAAGCGTCGTCATCGCTTGGGATTTCATGACCGCCTGCCTGTAGGAGCGAATGGCGCACTTGTCAGCGACGAATGGAAACACATCGCCCGCATTGCCTGGGAGCTCGATGACTCACCGCCCAGTGAGGGCAATGCTGTCAAATTGTATCCGAATACCGTGCATACCTTTGCCGCTATGTTGGAGGCCATTCGTGCGGCGAAGCATCACATTCACCTGGAGTTCTACATTGTCCGCAACGATCAGGCAGGTAAGGAGTTTATTGCCCTTCTGACCGAAAAAGCCCGGCAGGGTGTGAAGGTACGGTTCCTGTACGACTCGATGGGAGGCTTCTACTTTGGTCGGAGCGGCATCAAAGATCTGCTCGCCGCCGGCGGGCAAGTTGTTCCCTTTTTACCATTGAATTTGTTTCGGTCTCGCTTGCGAGTCAATTTGCGAAATCACCGTAAGATCGTCATCGTCGATGGGAAGGTTGGTTTTACAGGCGGAATGAACCTGGGCGATGAATACCTGGGTAGGAGCAAGAAGTTTGGTTACTGGCGCGACCAGATGCTCCGCCTGGAAGGCCCCGCAATGGCGGGGCTGCAACGCATCTTCGTAGAAGATTGGGATTTTTGCACCAAGGAAATGTTAAGTGGCGATGATTACTTTCCGTCTCAACCACAAGCCGGCAAGTCAGTCGTCCAGGTGATTGCTTCCGGTCCGGATCAAGAAGTGAATGTAATGCGTGAAGTCTACATGGCTTTGATTGCTTCTGCGCGAGCGTGTGTGGATCGCTTCGCCCTACTTCATCCCCGACACGGGTATCCTCGATGCTTTGCATCTGGCTCGCTACCGGGGTGTTGATGTTCAGTTGCTTATGCCGACGATAGCAGATCATTTTCTGAGCCACTACGCCAGTCGCTATTATTGGAAAGACATTCTTGCTCGGGGCGTGAAGCTTTGCCTTTACACCCGAGGGATGATGCACGCCAAATATATTATTGTAGATGGAAAGATAAGTATTGTCGGTTCCGCCAATATGGACCCTCGCAGCCTGCAACTGAACTTTGAAGCAGGATGCGTTCTTTATGATGCTGCATTGACCGCTGAGCTGGAAAAGAGCTTTCAGGAAGATATGCAGTATGCTTCTTGCATGAATCTCCAATTGTTCAATCGTCGATCGTTCGCCAGTCGGCTAGCTGAAAATGCCAGCCGCTTATTTTCCCCTATCCTCTGATTCACCCGATGACTGGATGTGCCGGACAACACCTGGTGAAATACGAAAGTCAAGCAACAACGGGAGATGGTCAGACGCACGCCGAGTCAGCGGGGTGGAGAGGACTTGGGCATTCTCGACGTTGATTGGGCCGCGGACATAGATTTTGTCCAACGACATGACAGGCCAGAAGGCCGGGAAGGAACGGAACCGTGACGGAGGGGTAGTCACGAGATGAAATGACTGATGCTTAAGAACACGGTGCGCTATGTGGTTCCGCCAATCATTAGAATCACCAGCTATTATTGTTGGAGTTTGAAGATCCGTTATCATCCGATGATGTTTTAGTAGTTGTCTGGCTTGCCATAACCTTTCGCCTCCGATCAAGCCAAGATGCCAGTTGACCAGTGTCAAAGCTCCGTGTGGTGTGTCCACTACAACTATCTGAGCGCCACGATGCTTACGCTTTTTGTACCGCAAACTCAGATGGTGAGAATCGTACAGCGGCCAGCGAGAAAGCACCAGGTTGCCATACCCTCCTTTCAGGATAGAGACGTTCAATTGAAACGAGCTATGCGGCAAAGAACAGCTCTCGGCTAATAATCGAGGCTGATCGTGATGGTCTGAGCGCCGCACGTTATGGTCTACTTCTTGAAGACAGACGATGTCGGGTTCTTCTTTCAAAATGACTTCAATGATACGTTCTAACTTGTACCTTCGGTCCCTCCCCCCAATGCCTTTATGAATGTTGTAGCTAAGGAGTCGCATGAATAAGTCCATTTCCTTTTGCACTCGTCTGCGTTAGTGTAGTGAGCGTGTGTCAATACCGCCTCAAGACCTAAGAGCCGCCATAATGAGTAGCGTGCCACATGAACAAATGGTGGTGGTCGTGGAGGGCGGACTAGACTCCGGCAACTCGCCCCCGACTGTTTCCCAGAAGGCCGGCATCGGCGACCGGTTGTATCGGGTCGTCTGGCGGTGGCATTTCTATGCTGGAATGATAATCGCGCCAGTCCTGATCGTGGTGGCTGCTACTGGCGGGCTCTACATCTTCAAGGATGAGCTGGAAGGGTTGATGTACCCCGGAGTCTCATATGTAGAGCCGACTGCTGAGCGTGCTTCGTACGAAAAGCAAATAGCCGCCGTCCGAGCTTCTGTTCCTGCGGCGCAGCGGCCCGTTCTGTTGCAGGTCTTCACCAACCCCAGGCGTGCCACCAGCATGGTGTTCGCCGGAATAGCTCAATACCATTACGCCGATCCTTACCGAGGCCACTATCTCGGTGCCATCGACCAAGATGGCTTTTTCAACGGCGTCCTCAAACTTCACCGGACTCTGTTCCTGGGCACGACAGGCCGGATCATTGTCGAGCTGACCACCTGCTGGTCGATCGTGCTCGCCGTCACCGGTATTTACCTGTGGTGGCCGCGCAAGGCGAACCAACTGTGGGGCGTGTGGCTGCCCCGGCTGCGGAAGAAGCCTTATATCGTGCTGCGCGACCTGCATTCGGTCTGTGGTAACTATGTGGCCATTATCGCCATTGTGATTTCGCTGACCGGTCTCATTTACACTTTTGTGTGGGGTCGCGGCTTTCAGTACGCTGGGCAGGTAACCGAGGCGTACGACATGTTTAGCAAGTCGATGGTGTGCAAATCACCGCCCGAGGCTAAGGATCTGCCCATTGACAAGTTCATCGAAATTGCCCAGCAAAGAATGCCAGACAATAACTTGACCGTCTGGTTCCCGCGTATTCCGAACGGGGTGTACCTGGTCACCGCCAACAACGATCAAGGGCCGCAGGTTAATGAGATGTTGTTCATTGACCGTGCCAGCGGCGAAATCATGGAGGATTGCTCCATCAGTCAGACCAAGCTGATTTACCAGTTAGGGTCGTGGAACTATCCGCTACACGTTGGCACTATCTGGGGGCTCACGTCAAAGATACTTTGGCTGGTGACGTGTGTGATTCTCATGATGCTGCCTGTGACGGGTATCTGGATGTGGTGGGAGCGACGCCCGACAGGGAAGCTAGGTCTGCCCCGCCGCGTGATCGCTGCCCGCCCCCGCTGGCTGATTATCACGATTGCAGTGACTTGTATTCTGCTACCGACGCTTGGCCTTTCGGTAGTCATGTTGCTGCTTGGAGAGCAGTTGGTAGCGCGCCTGCGGTAACTTTGAGCATTACCGATAACATGGCCTCGTTGAACGAATACTGGTCATTCTCATTGGTCCGTTATTCATTATTCGTCATATTGACCTCAGAAACGACGCAAGTACTGCTGACGAAACGGAAAAATTAGTGTTTGACATTCAATTCTAAGTCGTTACAACTAGAACCATAAGAACACGGAGATTGTCAAGCATTCGCCACGAATTTCTTGTCGATTTTCCGCCCCGTTTGCCCTACCAATCGTTGCATCTTATCTGAGTCACACACCTTGGATCAGCCCGCTTTCATCTCATTCGCTATGAGCCAAGTCGAAAAGTTGCGGCATAGATCGCAATTGGCGACTTGGTTTGTAGTGATTGCATGACCAGGGTGCGAGTTTCATCTTTTGGAGTCCGCTATGCTGCCGTTTCTCTTTGGTTCGCTGAGCAAGTGGCTAACGAGCAAGTCATTGCCTCGTGAAATACGCCGTCATGAAGCGAAGCAGAAAAGACTCGATAGAAAGTCGATTCGCAAGGATATTAAGCTGAGTTGCGAGACTCTTGAAAATCGCATAACTCCCACGGTGAAGCTGTTTAACACCAGCAGCACACTGGTCGGCACTTTCACTGGTTCGTCTGCTATTCAAGACGCGGTGAACGCCGCTGCAGCGAGCTATCGGCTGGATGTCGATAACGACGAAGCCTATGGCGACTTCGTTGTCAGTGGCGGTTATAACGGCCTTGTGATTCGTCGCGACCCGGCGGCATCCGGCGCGCCGGTGGTGGATGGCAACAGCGGCGGCAGTACCGCTGACATCAATTCCAACATCACGATCAGCGGGCTGAGACTCACCAATTCATCTTCTTCAAACACAAACGGCATCCTTCTCCGAAGCGGCGCTGTCGGCAGCACTATCACGCTCAATCGAGTGGAAGGTTATTCCAACGCCAATGGTTCGGGTTTACGCATCCTGGCCGGGGCAGCCAATCTGACGATAACTCAGAACACTTTTGATAGTAACACGTTAGGTGTGTTCTTTGTTACTGGGTCGGGAGCGAATAACGCTCAACTGCTCAATAATTTCTTCACCAACAACACTTCGGACGGCGTTCGTTTCCAAGCGGGTTTTACAGGGACAGGTACAGCACTGCACAATAACCAGTTTTCAGGCAACGGCACTTACAGTCTTGATAACGCTTCCGCTGCGACGATTGACGCCAGCTCCAACTGGTGGAACAGCACGAACGCCGCTACGATCGCCGGCACGATCAATGGCGTTTCAAACGTGGACTTTACTCCATTCCTCAATTCCGGCGACTACGACTTAGGCACCGCCGGTTTTCAACCTGATCTTTCTTATCTGCACGTGACTGCTCTGGGAGTCCAAGTCGGCGCTACTGGCCGTATTCAGGAAGCAGTGAATGATCTTCAGGACGGGTCTTTGACGGGCGCGAACAGGATTATCAATGTCCTGGCAGGAACCTACGCGGATAATGTCCAGGTCAACAAGTCAGTCAGCATTCTTGGGCCCAATGCTGCCATTAACCCCAACACGGGAAGTCGTGTTGCTGAAGCTATCGTTGTGCCGGCGGTAGTAGAAACCTCTTTGCAGAGTTCAACCTCTGGAACGATCTTCCGTGTCGGCAACGGATCTGGTCATGTCGATGTGACCATCAAAGGTCTCACCATTGATGGCCACAATGCAGCGCTTTCGGGTGGTCGTACGCTCAACGGCGTCGAGATTGACACCGGTGCAGGCATCATTAACAGCATTGGCTCGTTCGATTCCAATCCTGGCGGTTACGACGCCAAGATGATCGTCCAGAACAACATCATCCAAAATCTGGAACGCTACGGCGTTCTGGCTGATGGCATTGTCGGCGGAACACCATTGGGCGGCACCGATGTTAGCTTCAACAAGATCGACAACCTGCCCTCCGGGAACAATTTTGGCGGTGGACGCGGACGTGCTGCCGCTTTTGAAGAGAACCACTACGGCACCTTCTCGTTCAATGTCGTCACTCGTGCCAACGTCGGCTGGCAAGATGACAACTACTATCTACCTGCTCCCGGCGGCATCGGTACGGTTGTAACCGGTAACACGATATCATCTTATCATCGAGGTATTTTCCACAACCTGCAATATGCAACCGCCACTGATGCCTCGATTACGAACAACACGCTGAATACCGAAACAACTGGGGATTTCCCAGCTTCTTCGACCAACTTTGGGCTGGAGCTGGCATCGATTCAAAGTGGCGTCGGCGCAACGGTAACCAATAACAACGCCTCCGGTCACGTCTATGGCATATTGATCTGGAATGTACCCACCACGGCGACTATCACCGTCTCGGGTGGCACGCTCACGAACAATCAATATGGCGTGTATGTCACCAACTATGATCCACAATTTGGCGATGGATCGGCATCCTCGATTATCCTCAGCGGACTGACGATCAATAATTCCATAGCTCCTGGCAACACCGGCATTTTTGTGAATGACGATGCCGCTTCGGCGCATGGAGCAATGACCGCGACCATCACAGGCTCCACCACGATTTCTAATGGCACCACGGGCCTGGTGCTAAGCGGTGCCAACGCTCGGCTCGGTGGAAACACTCTGAATAACACCTCGTTCACGGGGCAAAGCGGACAATATGTAACACTCGCCAATGGAGCGTATGGCAGTCCGTTCGGATATATCGACGGCACCAGCGCTACCTATGGTGGTGTCCTGGGCAGCGGGGCCACTGTGGCCCAGGGTTTCACCATTGAAAACAAGATAACGCATGGCACCGATACTGCCGGGTTAGGTTACGTTCGTATCACTCCCAACCTGGTCTATGTGACACAGGCCAGCGGCAGCATTCAACGTGGAGTGAATGTCGCTTCCGCTAACGATACGTTGTATAACTCTGCCGGCACGTTTGCCGGAAATGTCAGCGTGAACAAGACGCTTACAATTCGGGGTGCTCAGTTCGGCGTAAATGCCAATACTCGCTTCGCCGCGTTCACCGGCGGCCCCTCGAATCCGAAGGCCAACCCCGCTGTCGAAACAATATTAACTGCTTCTTACAACGATCCCAATAGCGGCAATCCCGGCGCCAATGATCTGCTTCGCACCATCGCCAATAATATCACTGTCGATGGCCTGGTGATTGATGGAAACAATGCCGCCATCGCGGGTTCCAGCCCAGTGCAGTTTGGCGGTGTGGATATTGATGCACGGCGTGGCATTACGACTGTTGACTCCAGCGGCAATTACGTTGTTACCAGCGGCCTGAAGATTCAAAACAACATCATTCAAAATGTTTCAGAACGAGGCGTAAACCTCGATAACGATGGCACTGCGCCGGCTGTCAAGCACCTGGTAACGGGCAATGTCATACGTTCCTTCGGCGATACCGGCGTTATCCTGTTCTGGAACGCCTACACCGATGTGACCAACAATACTATCGACGCACGCTTGAACTCGATTGGACTCTCGTCGCAGAACTTCTTTGCCGGCGGGATGGCTATGACATGGAGCGGCAACACCATTACAGTCGGACAGGACGGCATCGGCATCCATGTCAACCTCTTTTACGATAACGGCGCGGCGCTGACTATCAGCGGCAACACGATCAATGCCGGAACCGGTGTTACCGCTGAAACCGAAGTAATTGGCGCTGATGATCTTACCTGGGGTATCAATCTCTGGTCGTTTGATAACGCAGTCACAGTCAATGTCACCAACAATACGATTGGTTCCAGCGGCGGACAGTTTGCTCGCGGCGTAAACCTCTGGAACATTACCGCGCCTGCTGCTGTTACAGTGAGCGGGGGCACCATCAGCAGCTGTGGAGTCGGCATCAATATGGATGCCACAGATCCTTACTATGCAGGCGGCGATGGGATTGCCAACATCAGTAATGTAGCCATCACCGGAGGCGAAGTTGGTATTCGTGTTCGCAGCCGCCAGTTGCCTTACTCTCCTTTGGGAGGCGGGTCGAACGTCAATCCTGCAGGTAATGTTCGCCTAAACATCAGTGGTGGATCGATTACCGGGGCTACTACCGGCATTCTTGTTGAAGACTCCTATGCAGATGGATACACCGCGAGCGCTCAGATGCTGGGTGGCACTACCATTAGTGGGGCCACCACGGGCATCAGTGTGACAGGCGCTGAAACCGCTCTGGTCGGAAACACTCTGGCTAACACCATTTTCACAGGTGTCACTGGTAACTATGTGACACTGGCTTCCGGGTGCTTGGCTCGCCGTTTACCATCATTGACGGCACCGCTTCCAGTTACAATGGTGTCGTGGGCAGTGCTGCTACTTTGGCTCAGGGCTTTGCTATTGAGAACAAGATATTCCACGGCACTGACGCGGCTGGTCTGGGCTATGTCCGCATCACACCGAATCGGGTTTATGTAACAGCTTCAAGCGGCAGTATCCAGCGTGGAATTAATGTGGCCGTCAGTGGAGATACCATAAACGTCCAGGCCAGCACCTACAAAGAGAATCTCACTGTAAATAAGTCAGTCAGCCTGGTTGGTCCCAATAGTGCGATTGCCGGCAATGCGGCTCGTGGGGCTGAAGCCATCATTATGACCAACGGCAATCAAAATGCCGTTGTCACCGTGACAGCCAACAATGTCACCATCTCGGGCTTCCTGGTAACGGGCGATGATACTGCACTGGTGGGCCAACCGGTGTACAGCGGTGCTGATGCCAATGCTCTGTTTGGCATCACCAACGGTAACCACATTGTTGGCACTCCTATCAACAATCTGAGCGTTCAAAACAACATCATTCAGCGAGTAGCGATCGGGTTCCTGGGCAACTCACTAACTGGCGGCCCGTTGACCATTTCCACAGGTAATTCGATCGACAGCAATCTGTTCCAGGACATTGGCGTTTATGACTTTGGCTATGCCGTCAGTCTGCGGAATGAGTTTAATGCCAATGTGACTAACAATGTCATGAAGCGCGTCTTCACGGGTGTCCACGTCAACAATAACTCTCTGGCAGCTCCCGGCTTCAGGAATGTCACCGGCAACACCATTCAGAGTTATGCTGCCGGCCTGTGGGACAATCAAGCATACAGCTCGGCTACTCCTTTGAATGTCGCCAACAACAGCTTCACCAAAGAGACGCAGAATTACCTGCTGAATCCATTGGCCGCTGCTGCTAATAACATTGGCATTCTGGTCACCGGCGGACCGGGGTTCGTTGGCACCACTTTCTCCAATAACACCATTACCAATCATGATTATGGCTTGATTGTGTGGGGTACTGATCCCGGCATCACCTTCGGGGCCGGTAACAGCATCAACAATGCCCAGGTGGGCGTGTATGTTACCAATAATGTTGGCTTCAACCCGATCGGATCCACAGCCCTGAATCTGGTTGCCACCAATGCCAGTGTGAACTTGACAGGTCTGGCCATCAACAACGTGACCGGCAAAGGCGTGTGGATACGAGGCGATGCCGGCGGCGGCACAGCGACTGTTACTTTATCCGGCACGACGATTTCAGCGGCATCTACGACCGCCATCGGCATCAACGTCGATGGAACAAATGCTCTGCTTGCCGGGGCCACTTTGGGCAGCACGCAATTCACCGGTTTCACCAACGCCAACAACCGTTTTGTGACTCTGACGAACAGCGCCTATAACGGGCCTGTTGAAATTGACGGTACCTCCGCAACTTATAACGGCGTGGCCGGCGGCAATACGCTGAGCCTGACCAACGCCTTCTCTATTGAAGACAAGATTAACGACTATCTGGATATCAACAACGCTGGCTCAGGCACCGTGGGATTTGTTCGCCTCAGAGCCGGCTACGTCTACGTCACTCAATTAGGTAACAGCATCCAGCGCGCTATCATCGCGGCTTCCGCCGGTAATATTGTGAGTGTCCAGGCCGGCACCTACAACGAAGACCTGACAGTGCCAAAGTCGTTGACATTGCAGGGGCCGAATGCGGGGATCAATCCGAACACGGGGAGCCGAGTAGCGGAAGCAATCATCCATCCGGCGACACAGAACTATGATTTCAACTCGCTGAGCACGGTACCCAACGTCTACATCACCGCTTCGGGGGTGACGATCGACGGCCTGACGGTGGATGGCAACAACACCAGCCTGACCAGCGGTTATCTCGTCAACGGCGTGGACGTCGATTCCTACGAAGCCATTGCCAGCTACGAGGGCGTGGGCAATATCTCGGTTCAGAACAACATTATCCTGAACCAGAGCTATGCCGGCATGGACTTCTACAACTACAGCAACGGCGGGGCAGCGACCGGCGACAACTATCTGCGATTCAACAAGATCCAGAACGTCGGCAACGCCAGCGACGGCGTGGGCATCGGCATCCTGGTCTACAACAACTTCTATGCCGCCGTCGACAGCAATGTTATGACCGCGGTGCGTCTGGGCGTTCAGACGGGGAACTTCTACGCAGCCAACCCCGGCAGCGTGGCACCGTCGATCTCGAACAACCAGATCACTTCAACGCGACTGGGCATCTTCCACAACCTGCAGTACTCGGCTGCCGCGCCGTTCACCATATCAGGCAACACCCTGACCGCCACAACCGAAGTGGGCGGCACCACACGCTGGTGGGGCATTGCACTGACGTCTATCCAAAGTGCGGTGGGCGTGACAGTCAGCAACAACACGATTGATGCGACTGCGTCTACCTTCCAGACCAAGACAGGCTATGTGGCCTGGAATAACCCGACGACCAGCACGGTGACGATCAGCGGGGGCAGCGTGACGGGGGCAGATTACGGGGTAACGGCCAGCAATAACATCGCCAGTTTCTTTGGCGATGCTGCATCGTCCAGCTTGATAGTCAATGGCGTGACCATCACGAACGCTGCCGTTGCCGGCATCTACGTTCAGGATGCTCCGGCTAACGGCAACAATGCCACCGTGGCAGTCTCGGTGACCGGCAACACCACGGTGTCGGGATCGCCGACGGGCATCCTGGTGAGCGGCAGCGATGCGTCGGCAAACATCAACAACAATCTATCATCGATCTTCGGTAACGTGATTGGTATCGATGTCAACGCCGGCACGGCGACGATCACGAGCAACTCGATCTACAACAACGGTACCGGCATTCGGTTTACTAATGGCGGATCGGGCTCTGTGACGAGCAACAACTTCCTTGGGCCGATCACCAATTTCCTGGCGAACAACACCGATTTGCGAATCGATGCGAGCGCTGGGGCGGTGACGATTGGTTCTGGCAACCTGTTTGGCGGCGGCAGTTCGACGGCGGGCCAGTTTGCCAATCCGATTGGTTACTACTTCGATAACCGTAGCAGCCAGAGTTACAACCTGGTGGGCAGCGGCAGCACCTTTAACCGCTCCAACGGCACCGCCTGGACGGCTCTCAGCACGGGAGTTCTCACTGATAACTTCCGCATCGAAGACCGGTTGTACCATGCCCCTGATAATTCGGCTTCGGGTTTGATCAGAGTGGTGGCAAACACTCTTTACGTCACCACTCCCGGCACCGGCGCCAGCAATGAAACCATCCAGCGTGGAGTGGATGCTGCCAGTGCCGGCAATATTATCCGAGTGGAAGCCGGTACCTTTGTCGAGAACGTGATTGTTGATGAAGAAGTAACTATCTGGGGCGCTGGACAAGGCTCAACCATTGTCGAGCCGGCCTTTGTTGGCGCTAACACCGGCGGTGGTTCTCTGGCTCCAGGCAGCAGTTCAATCTTCCTGGTCCGTTCCAATAATGTCACGATTCGCAATCTGACGGCGGATGGCAACAATCCACTGTTGACTAGTGGCGAGGTGGTCAATGGCGTTGATGTCGATGCACGCAACGGCATTATCACCGATCACGCGACGATCTTTACGCCGATCACCAGTTTGACCGTACAGAATGTCACGGTGCAGAATATTTGGCTTAGAGGCATTTACGCCAGTACCGGTGGCGGTACGTTCTCCTTCCTGAACAATACTGTTCAGAACGTCGCGGCTGATCCTGCCTCAATTGGCATCTTCAACTTCGGCGGCAGCGGCATTATCTCAGGAAATCAGGTATCTCAAACCAATGACGCTATCTCGGCTAATCACTCGAGTGGCACCACCTTCTCCTTCAATACCATCACTAACAGCTTGTCCGGGATTCATACTGATAACGCCGGCGATGGTGGCGGCACTTCAGATCTGATTCACGATAATCTCGTTCAGAGCGGACCGGGCGGCAGTTATGGTATCTGGGCTTTTGTTCCTTACAACTCTGTGCAGATTTACGACAACATCGTAACCGATGTTGATGTTGGACTTGCTGCCTTTGCCGGAGCCAGCGGTGGATCTGTTACTTTTGCCAATAATCAAGTCGATCTTGTCTCACGCGCCAACAGCACCGGGGCGTACGTTACTACCAACACTTATGGTTATGGCTCCGGCTCGGTCAATGCGACCTTTACCACCAACACCATCAAGAATGCTCAGACGCTACTCTATGTCGAGCAGGAAAATGCCGTCAATGCATTTGCCATCGGCACAGGGCTGACAACCATCCATCCAAATATGGGTGATAATCAATTTGGTCCGACACGCGGCAAAAGTAACAGCGGCAAGGTGGAGAATGGTCAAAAGGGAGGAAGCGAAGGAATTGAGTTTGCCGCTGGAGGTGCTGACATAGATCAGGCTACCTCTGATTCAGATGGAGGGAGTAGTCCGATCGAGTTCATCAGTTCACCGGTGGTAGCCACGGTCGTTCTCACAGGCAATATCTTTGATAACACTGCCACGAGCCTGTCAAGCACCGTCGGTGTTGATATCAGCGGGGGCACCATCACCTTTAACGCCGGCAATCAGATTCTGGGGTCTGAAACAGGTTTGCGGATGAGCGCAGCTGTTTCATCGGTCAGCCTGGTAGGCAATACGCTCAACAACCTGGTCTTGAATAGCCAAACTGGTATGCAGATTGTGTTGAGCAGCACCGCCTTGGATAATGTTGAAATCGACGGGACGGGGGTAACTTACAACGGCATTGTAGGCAATACGGTAACGAATGCTCAGGCATACACAATCTCTGACAACATTCAGGATGCTATCGACGCCGGCACGCTTGGCTTCATACGAAATTCGTAGCGGTCATGTTTATGTAACTCCGCTCAGTTTTGCCGCATCCGAAGGAACCACCACACCTGATATTCAGCGTGCGGTCGATGCTGCTAGTGCATCCGGTGACGTGGTTCATATTAAAGGCAACACAGTAGGTACGCCCTACGTCGGCAACGTCACCACGGCCGGCAAGTCTGTCACGCTTGACCCTGGAGCCAGCCCGGCACAAGTCTTCCTCACGGGAGATCTCACCCTTGACGCCAACGATACTTTTGTCGTCGAGTTCACAGCCTCTACTGCCCCTGGTGTCACTTATGACCAGTGGGTGATTACCGGCATGGTGAATCTGGGCGGCGCAACGCTCAACCCAGGCAGCAGTTCACTCGTTGCCGTCGGTGATCAAATTACGCTGATCAGCAATGATGGCGGCGATGCGGTAACAGGGACGTTTGCCGGTTATGCTAATGGCTCGGTCATTACCATTGGCGGGCAATATTTCATCATCTTCTACAACGGCGGCAGCGGAAACGATGTCACTCTGACCAGGTATAACCTGGCAACTGTTGGCAACACGTATGCGGAAGACACCGGCTGGTTGGCTCTGCCCAACGGCACCTTCATTCTCGATGCCTATCCTACCATTCCTGGTAATCAGTCGGCGGTGAAGGGCTTTGATGCCTTCGACACCATTCAGCAAGCGATCAACGCGGTGGTCATTTCAGGCACGGTCTTTGTGAATGCGGGCACTTACGTTGAAGACGTCACGATTTCAAAGTCGCTGACACTGCATGGGACGAATGCGGGGATCAATCCCAATACTGGCAGCCGTATCGCTGAAGCGATCATTCGTCCGGCCTCGTCAAATCCCGATCCATTCGCCACCACCACAGCTGTGGTAAACATCACCGCTTCCAACGTCACCGTCGATGGGTTCATCGTTGATGGAGATAACACCACAATCACCAGTGGTGTGCTCGTCAATGGCGTTGATGTTGATGCCACCGACGGCATCTTCAGCGAAACCGGTGTTGGAAACATTACGGTACAAAACAATGTCGTTCGCAATACCAGCTACACAGGATTGAACTTCGACAACCTCGACAATCTGGGAGCGGTAACTTCGGATAACTACCTGCGTGATAACAAGCTGACTAATATCGGGCACATTCCTTACGGGTATGGAATTGGCATTCTTGTTTATGACAACTTCTACGCACAGATCACTGGCAACGTCATGACGGATGTCCGCCTCGGTGTGCAAACGGGCAACTTCTACCTTGCCAATACAGGTGCTGCTGCACTTATCGATAATAACACCATTAGCTCGACCAGAATTGGCATCTATCACAACCTGGCTTATTCGGCAGCTTCTCCATTCACCATCACGAACAATACGGTGAATGTCGTCAACGAAATCGGGAACACGCGCTGGTTCGGAATCGCAGTCATGTCGATTCAAGGTACTGTGGGCGTAACGGTTTCCAATAACACGATCAACGCTGCGGGAGTTACCTCGCAGTTGAAATCCGGGTACTTCCTCTGGAACAACCCCACTACAAGTACAGTCACCGTGAGTGGAGGTTCTGTCACAGGAGCTGATTACGGATTCAATGTCACCAACAGGCACCCAGGCTTTGGCGATGGAGCTTCATTCAGTGCAATCATAACGGGTGTGTCCATTGCCAACTCCAGCACTGCGGGCATTTTTGTCAATGATAATCCTGCCAACGCCAACAACGCCACAGTAGGGGTAACGGTCACTGGAAACACCACGGTGACTGGTTCGCCGACGGGCATCCTGGTGAGCGGCAGCGATGCATCGGCCAACATCAATAACAACCTGCTCTCGATTAATGGCAATGTCATCGGCATTGATGTCAACGCCGGCTCGGCGAGCATCACCAGTAACTCCATCTACAACAACGGCACCGGTATCCGCTTCACCAATGGCGGTTCCGGCTCCGTGACAAGCAACAACTTCCTTGGGCCTGTCACCAACTTCCTGGCTAACGACACCGATCTGCGAATCGATGCGAGCGCCGGTGCGGTGACGATTGGTTCGAGTAATCTGTTTGGCGGCGGCAGCTCTAATGCGGGCCAGTTTGCCAATCCGATAGGTTACTACATCGATAACCGCAGCAGCCAGAGTTACAACCTGGTGGGCAGCGGCAGCACCTTTAACCGCTCCAACGGCACTGCCTGGACGGCTCTCAGCACGGGAGTTCTCACTGATAACTTCCGCATCGAAGACCGTCTGTACCATGCTCCTGATAATGCAGCTTCGGGGCTCATCCGAGTGGTCACGGGCAACGTCTATGTTTCGCAGCCCGGCACCGGCGCTAATGATGAGTCAATTCAGTTGGCAATCAATGCTGCCTCGGTGAACGATACCGTTAACCTGGAACGGGGCACCCATACGCTGACCTCCACAGTGAATGTCAATAAGCCTGTCACGCTGCTGGGCGAAGGCACTACGGGGATCACAGCGACTACTGTCACCAACCCGACCGTCAATCAAGACACCTTTGATTTCACTGGCATCAATGCTCCGGCAGGCACCGTGAACTTCCAGAACTTCCGCGTCGCCGGTTCAGGCGCAGTGGGCATTGACTATGTGGTGACACAAGGGCCGCTCGGCACCATCAGCCTGAGTGGTATGCTCATTGAAAACAACAAGTGGAATGGTTTGGGTATCTTCGGCGCCAATGCCGCCCTATTGACCGGCATGAACGTCAATGTAACCAACAGCACCTTCAATGATAACGGCGAGCAGGCCGGCGTGGCGTCATCGCTTGGAAATGGCGATCTGCTCTTCTTCCTCTACAACGGCAACGCCAACCTGACGAACGTCACCGTTGATGGCTATGCCGCCAACGGCGCTAACAACGGCATCCAGTTCCGTGGCAGCGATACGCCACAAGCAGCCGGCACGCTGACCTTCAACAACGTCAGTGTTCTGGGCAGCTACCTGCGGCCCACTTTCGCGGGTGGTGGCCTGGGTTCCGGTATTCTGATCCAGAACTACACCACGGTCGGGGCTCTGAGTTTTACCGGCTCCAGCATTAACCTGGTAAACGGCATCGGCTTCAGCACTGCCGGGGTAACCGGCACGATTGATCTGGCCAATACCAGCATCAATGTGGGTGTCGGGTACTTCATCGCCACCGGTACTTCATCTCAGAATAACGTGCCGACGAATGTGACCGCCACCAATACTACCCTGGGTGGTGTAGCCATGCTGGGTGCGACTAATGCTCAGTACTTCACTGCGGAAGATCGCATTGGAGATCGCATTGATGTGCCGAGCACGCTGCCGGCCCAAATCGGTCTGGTACGTCTGAAGGCTGGTAACGTCTTTGTAACGCCTAATAGCTTCATCTCCCCGTTCACCGCCTTTGCCGATATCCAGCGTGGCATCGACGCATCGAGCAACGGTGAAACAGTCTGGGTCGCTGCCGGTACGTTCAATAATGATCTGTTGATCAACAAGTCGATCAATCTCTTCGGGGCTGGGATCGACACTACTTATGTCTATGGCGTTGGACCTACTCCCTCGCCTTATGCTTCGGCAGAACGTGGCGGTGCCACCATGCAGGTGCTGGCCAGCGGCGTGGTGGTTGATGGCTTCACCATCTCACGACTGGGGAATAACGTCACCGACTGGAACAATGCCGACCTGAATTCCGCTGGTCTGGCCGTCCAGGGGCAGACCAATTCAGTGGAAGTGCGCTACTCCAAGTTTATCGGCAACCGCACCGGTATTGACGTAAACAACAGCAATGGCAACTTCATCCACAACAACATCATCGACAACAACCGTACAGGCCTGATCTTCCGAAATCAGACCGACAACACGACGGTGAGCCAGAACTTCATCACCAATAACTGGACGGTCGGAGTGCTCTTCCTTGACGGTAGCGGCACGGGCACGCCTGTTCAGTCTGCCGCGAACTCCTCGTTCTTCAACAACAACATCAGCGGCAACTGGTATGGCCAGATTGTAGATCGTCAGTTCGGTGGATCGCTGCCTGTACCCGGCACTAACATCAAGAATTTCAGCGGCAATTGGCTGGGCACCACTTCGCCAGTGGTTACCACGGCGAATAGTGCTGAGCCTGGCTACGCCGCACAGATTCCCGTGATCTATGGCGGTTCCGCGGTACCTCCGGGCGGCCAGCCGGACATTGCGGGTGGGGCTTCAGCTAATATCGACTTCTCGCCCTACCTCGGAACCGGCGTCGATCTGGATTCCAACCCCAACAACGGTTTCCAGGGTGACTTCTCCAATCTGTGGGTCACTACTGCCGGGGCACAATCCGGCCCAACCAGCCGTATCACCGAAGCACTTGGCCTGGCCACTTCAGGCGGCACCATCACTATTCTGGGCGGCACTTATGTAGACAACGTCAATACTACCGCTCAGCCGATCAGCCTGAACATCGGCACCTCAACAACCTCGGCTCAAGTCACCATTACCGGTTCGCTGACCATGGGAAGCACCACTACGGTGAACTTCAACATGACCGGACCGAACACCACTACTCCCGTTGGCGGCACCGATTATGATCAGATCGTCACTACGGGGGCAACCAACCTGGGCGGAGCGACCTTCAATATTACGAAGGCTCCTGCATACTTCCCTGTGGTAGGCGCTAACTTCGCGCTGATCCGCAGTACCCTCAGCAAGACAGGTTCCTTCAATTATGGCGGACTTGTCGCGGAGAATGCCATCATCGCTGTGGGAGGCATCAACTTCAAAGTGAACTACAACCTCGGTTCCGGTCCCTTCGACCTTAACTTGGGTGTTGTGATCCCAAACAACATCGTCTATGTCTGGAGCGGGTGGTCTGGCCAGAATCTGGGCGACTTCTATCAGGTTTCGCCGCCATCAAGCAGCCTGGCCGCTCCTCCAGGAGGATATGCCACCTTCACCGGCGATCCCGTCACATTTGGATATAACGCCTATTCAACAATTCAGGATGCTATCAATGCGGTCAGTTCAGGCGCGACCATCCGCATCTACATTGGCACCTATACGCAGGATATCACTGTTTCAAGCGGGAAGAACAATCTGCAACTGGTAGCTTTCGGAGCCGCTGGTACACGCACCATTAACGGTGTAGTTGGTGGGCCTTCGGCCACCATTACACTACAGGGCACAGGCACCATCTTCAGCGGTAACAGTGCCGTAGATAACTTTGTGGTGAACCAGACTGCTGCCGATAACCTGGCAGGCATAAGAACCGCCGCAGGTTCTCTTGGCTCGAACATCAGTAACGTCAACGTATCTGGTTCCAATAATGCCACTGCCTTTACCGGTGTCGATGTCGGCACTGGCACATGGTTGAGCTATTCCAACGGCCAGATCACCAATTACCGAACTGGAATCAAGGTCAATAACGGAGCCGGCTCGGTCAGTAACCCTGTTGATATCCAAAACAGCACGATCAACGGCAGCGGATGGGCTTCGCTCACCGTAATGCCCGCCGGCGTGGATGTTGGTCTGAACGGGTATGCCAAATTGACCAACGGCAACACGATCTCCGGCAATCGCTGGGGTGTTCGTGTTCTGGGCGGCACAGCCATGCTGCAAGGCAATAACCTTTCGGGCAATAGCCATACGGGTGCATCTGCTGCCGGATTGTTTGTAGCCAACGGCGGCGTGGTCGATGCCGGCCAGGTGATTGACACTACAGAAGTCAATTACACTGGTCTTGGCATCAGCACGGGCGGCAATAATTTTGCGACCGGCTACGCTATGGGTGGTGCTCAGGCCATTGTGAACCTCAATGCCAACTTTGGTGGACCGCCTTCCGGGACAGCCAATCTGACCGATGGCACCAATGTCTCGGCACGAAATAACAACTTTGGCACTACGGTTTATGGCAATATCGAGCAAGTTGTCAACCATGCAATCGACAACAGCTTCCAGGCCTACGTCGATTATCGAAGCGCCGTTGGAGCGGCATCGCCTACTCAGGAAGGGGCGACACAGTACTATGCTGTTACTCCGGTAACCGGCACTCTCGCCAGCCAACGTTCTATCATCCGTGGCGTCCAGTTCGTCATTGATAGTCCCGTTACTATCCAATCAGGTGCTTTGGACATTATTCGAACGGATTCAAGCGCTCCTGAGTTTGATCCAGATAACCAGGACTTCTATCTGTCGGTCTATGGTTACCTGCTGCCGGTCGGCTCGGTTCCGCTGAATGTGACTAGTTCAGTCAGCGGAGCTACGGGACGCACTACGGTAAATATCACTTTCCAGGCCTCATCGTTCACCACCTATGGTTCTCTGGTGGATGGGTTCTACGAACGGACCGTAAACTCTTCCCTGGTAGACCTGCTCTTCTCAGGTTCTGGCGTGAATTATGACAACGCACCTGTGACAGAAGCACAAACGAAGTTCCACCGTTTGTTTGGTGACGTCAATGGCGACCAGTTTATCAATGGATTTGATAACGCTCGTTTCCAAAACGCTTATCGAGTTGCGGATTCACTCTATGCACAGACGTTTGATTACAACAACTCAGGAGTGACCTTCTTCGATTTGACTGATTTCCAACAGTTCCAGTTGCGTCTGGGAGGGGGAATTCTTTAGTCAAAGTCTACGCATTTTGCCTATTTTCCGTATACCTTCGGTTTGGAGAGACTAATATGAATCGATTGCTATGGATCGGTGTGGCTTCATTCTTCATGGCCCTATTCGTGCCAGCAATGTCAGCGGCACAGTATGAATTGGTCATTACCAATGTCGCTGACATCCCGCTGACTCAATCGCACACAGTGTCTGTAGGCATTCGCTGGAATGGCACGGGCACGAACGATCTTTTTAACAACGGCATCAACGGAGCCGCCTTTGGCTTGAGAATTGTCAACTCAGGTTCTACGGTCGCGGCTCTAAAGCTTACCGCGCCACCCTATAGTAGCACTACATCTCCAAGCAACACCGAAGTACTCAAAAACAGCCTATTCACCAACCCGCAAACAAATCGAGGGCCTACCAGCAGCTCAGGTTTCTTTACGAATGTGAGCGGCACCACGAAAATCCTGGGAACCTTCATTTCCGTGAATGGCACCAACGGCATCAAACCGGCAAATGCGCTGAGCGGAACCATCTTGCCGTTAGCTGACTTTATCTTGTATGCAAGCGACACGGTTACAGGTCCCATCATTCTCCAGGCCGGGTTCTTGCAGACTCCCCTTACTACTAATTTTGTCTATGGCGACCCGGCCACCGGGCAGCCTTTCGATTCGTTGATCGCCAATGGGTTAGCTACCTTCAATGTCATTGCAATCCCGGAACCAACCACGTGGGCGATGATCATACTCAGCATCGCCAGTGGCGTTGGCGGCCTGGTGTATTTCAAACGGCATCATCTGCACAGCGCCGAGAAACAACTCGCAGTGGCTCAAGAAGGGGTTGAACAGGGCGAGTAATGAATTTTGAAGTCCGCGAGTTACATACTCAAAACGCCAGCTGTAGAGGTTGGCGTTTTTCTTTTGTAACTGTCAGCATTTATTGGTGTGAGTAGGGGGAGTCGGGTTGGTAGGTCTCCTGACAACTCCGCAAGGAATGACATTTGTAAAACAAAATGCCACTAACAACACCAAGGTTGATAATCATGCACGTGACATGGTCCTTTTGCTCTGGGGCATAGCAGGCGGTTGATGAGAAATCGATTCAGCAATACGATAATCTGCAATACAGTTGCGCGGATCAGACGAGTGATTTACCTACGAGACTATGAGATCACTATACCTCGCAGCTTAGTCGCCATAAGAACTAGAGTCGGTATTGTTTGATGATGAAGCACTCAAACGACGGCTATCTCGGTGAAACCAACAACACGTTTCATAAAGAAGCACACTGAAAGCGATGGCAAAGATGACTCTTATTTTACAACTCAGTCTGCTAACAGCGCTTGCTGCCATGAGCAATCACGCACGGGTTGAACTGGCCAAGGTTTCTGTTGACAACATGAAAGCTGCCATTCCGGTTCAACGGGTCTTTGGTCCCGAGCATCCCGGTGGACGTTACAAGCATCCAGCCTCGATCACACAACTGACCAACGGTGATTTGTATCTGGCCTATTATTGCGGTTCTGGTGAGTACGCAAACGATACAGCTGTGTACGGTGCTCGTTTGCCCAAGGGGCAGGTAAAGTGGACAATGCCCGAGTCTATTGCCAGCATTCCTTATCGCTCAGTAGGCAACCCAGTCATCTGGCAAGCCTCCGATGGCAAGGTGTGGCTTTTCTATGTCGTTAGATACGGTGCCACATGGTCCACTTCATTGATTCAGGCGAAGATCTCCGCCGATGGAGCAAAAACCTGGTCGGATCCTATGATGGTGACAATGACTCAAGGCATGATGGTTCGCAGTCGGCCACTGGGCCTGACAAATGGCGACATTCTATTGCCGGCGTATCATGAGACGGGACATGACCAGGAAATGGTGGGACCAGACAGTTGCTCCCTCTTTTTCCGCTTCGATGCTCAGAAACACACCTGGACCGAATCGAACCGCATTCGCTCGCGGATCGGAAACATTCAGCCATCCGTAGCGAGAGTTAAAGATGATTATCTGGTTTGCTATTGTCGGCGTGGCGGCGATTACTCCGACCGTCCCGATGGTCGAATCGTGCGTTCCGAATCGCGGGACGGCGGGCGCACCTGGAGTGACGGCCAAGAGACTACCTTCAAGAACCCCAACGCCGCCGTTGATTTTCTACAGTTGAAAAATGGACATCACTTACTGATTTTCAACGACAGTCTTGGCGAACGCACACCTTTGACCGCAGCCCTCTCGACTGATGGTGACAAGACTTATCGCCTGAAACGAAACCTGATAGAAGGAGCTGGCGGCGACTACGGCTACCCCTATGCCATCCAAACGGACGACGGCAAGATACATCTGGTGTTCACAGCAAATCAACGTACGACAATCTACCATGCTGTCTTTGAAGAAGCTGATCTGAGAAAGCCTTCGGAGGCAGGAAAATAGTGTTGTCTTTTACACAACAATGCCATGGGTTTAGCGAAGGTCTCTGCGTTAGAGCTTGGAGGCTGGCACCTTCATCCCGAACAATCTCCTTTGGATTGCACAAGACTTTCGCGGCAATTATCAGAGAATACAGGGTGTCCAAAAGTCTTGCAATCCTGCACGGTCAATCTCGAAGATTCAAAGTTGGCCGCGCTACCGTGTTCTAGCAATGGGAGACCTGTCATGACGAGAATGTTTGCTATCGCGTGGATAATCACTGTTTTATCCCTGGCTAGTCTGTCTTATGCTGACGACAAAGACAAGGCCGCAGAAGAGGACAAGAAGTTTGAGGGAACCTGGCAAATGACGGCCTTGGAAATTGGGGGCAACAAAGCTCAAAATGAGGCATTTGAAACAATGACATTTGTCTTCAAGGGAAAGAAATATGAACAGAAGATCGGTGATGACATTGTTGAAGCAGGCACCCAGGACCTCGATCCCAGCAAGCAGCCCAAGCACATGGATGTCAATGTGACTGAAGGCGATGCCAAAGGGAAAAAACAACTTGCAATCTATGAGATTAGCGGCGACACATTAAAGATGTGCTTTGCGCCACATGAGTCAAAAGACCGACCATCAAAATTTGAATCAAAGGAAGCGGGTCATCAGTGTCTAGAGCTGAAACGCAAGAAATAGTGACTTGAAAGCCCGCCAAAGACCCCGCATGTGATGAGCATGCGGGGTTTGCCTGATTCCATGACAATCAATCTGTTGAACTACTGTTGGTTATCTTGCTGATTCCTTAAGCAACTCAACAAGGTAATGTTTCCAAACCGCTGCGATAGTATGCGTACCGTGTCCACGGGAATCTTTGCTGAATGGAACAACGACTGCTTTGCCCCTGGGCAAACGCTTCACCTCTTTTTCAAGGACTCCCAATTCTGGCGGGTTGATAAGATCATCTGCAAAATTGATTGCTAGTAGTGGTGCTTTTATCTTTTCGAGCCCAGGCGCTGGATCGTAGTCCGAGGAGCTTTCCACTGCATAAAGCACATCATTCGCGTCCATTGTACGCATTGCATTGGCAATATATTGATCGATCTGCTTATCCGCTTCCTTACGTGTGGGCGCCTCCTGCTGTCGTATTACCGGATTACTTCCCACTAAGAACATCATTTGAGCAACTGTGCGCAAACTCTGTGGCTGTTTACCGTATTCTCCGTTCATCCAGGTTGGATCGTTTCGAATAGCATCGCAGATCAACCGTCGCCAAACACGATTACGGCCGGAGATTTGTGTTGGCAGACTTGCTAAGGGCAGGAGCGCGTCCATGAAATCTGGATACCGCTGTCCCCAGAGCCAGGTATGCATTCCACCCATCGAAGTTCCCATGACCAGGCGTAAGTGATGTACCTTAAGACCATCTTTGAGCAAGAGGTGCTGAGCACGAACCATGTCTTCGTACCCATAGTGGGGGAACTTCGCGTGCAGCCCATCACTGGGTTTGCTTGATTTGCCATGGCCGATAGCGTCAGGAATGACGATGAAGAATCGACTTGAATCAAGTGGTTGTCCTTTCGCAAATAACTCCAGAACAAATTCATCCCGCAGCAGGCTGCTGCTACTACCTGTAGTGCCATGCATCACAAGCACTGCATTGTTAATGTTACCTTGCGCATCACGTTGAGGCTTGCCGATTGTGCAATAGTGGAGCCGCAACTCTTTGAAAGATGCTCCCTCATTGAATTGAAACTCTGGAATGACGAAATCAGCAAACTGAGGTGTAATTGGGTCCGCAGCGAGCAGATGAAGATTAAACGTGATAAGGGAAACGACAACATAAAGGAGCTTGGACATCTTAATGCCTCAGTTGTTATGAAGTTCAGGCTACTGTATTTATTCAGCAGTCGCAAATGCTTGTTCGCGTGGTTTGAACTGTCCCAAGTAATCTGCTGACTTTCCTCATCACACACGATCATCACTGGTATACGAGACCGCCATGAGAATATGCTTTCCAGTAGGCACGGGCAAGATTGGAATGAGTTGTCTAAAAGTGATCAATCGTTGAAAGATTGCTGAGTGACGTTCCATTTCATTGATGAGTTCTCCATCGAGTGATGGGGACTTATGGCTCTCAAAAACACAATTAAGGAACGCCCATGTCATTTCTCAACCTGTTTGCATCTCGTCAAATCAAGGCATTTCGACGGTCATGTCAGACGAAACCTCGACTCAGTATGGAAATCCTCGAAGATCGCACCGTGCCGGCAGGCCTTGTATGGGAAAACAGAGGGCTGGTGAGCGATCACTTTGCAGAAGCATTTGGCGCCAAGGCTGCGGTTCTGCGTGGCGTAGTCGATTCTGCCATCGCCGAATGGAATCGTGTCATCCAGGGATACCAGGGGGTTGCGGTGAATGTCGATCTCCACATCGAAATGGATCCGGATAATCCTGGCACCTACGCTTTTGCGCACGACACCGAAACAAACAATCAGGGAGTGCCTACCTCCGGCCAAATCACCATCAACATGGGTATCGATGACGACACCGGTGAAAGTGTCTGGTTCCTTGATCCCACGCCCGATAACCATGACGAGTTTCAGGGCGACCTCACAAATGCCTTCGCGCGTAAACCTACTCCTGATGGCCCGGCTGCTGGTCTGCGCGACCTTCGCACGCTTCTTATCCATGAAATCGGCCACATCATGGGCATCAATGGCGGCTCCAAGTTGATGTACAACAACTTTCCCGCTGTCTCGATGGTCAATACTCATCTTTCTGATACCGGCACCGATGCGGCAGGCGATACTTACTGGCTCTTCATGGGTTCCACTGTCAATTCACTGATGACCAACTACGACATTCTGGCAGACAACTATGGCCACGCCGGCCACAATGCCATGCCTCGTGAAGGCAACCCGAAGGTGACTTACGGCAACGTCAGTGTCTATTCCGCGGTAGATGTCATGCAGCCTACCTCGTTGAGCGTTCGCCGAGTGCTTCTTTCCAACCGGGTCGCCATGATGATGAATGACATGGGCTATGATGTGACGATGCCTGAAGTCTTTGGAACATTTCACGCCTTCCTGGACTCGTCAGGCATCCTGAGAGTGCGTGGCGGCAATGACAACACCAAGATCAATTATGTTGACCAAGGTCCTTCGAATGACACCTTCACCATCAATCGTGTTGGCAATCATGTCTTCGTGAGCGTCGATGTGGGTGTCGATGTGCCGGGGACAGGTTCTGGTAAAACAGTCAAAGATCAACAAGACGCCTTCTTCAGCAGTTTTGACCTCGCTGATGTTAACGGCATTGTCGTCGATGGCCTGGGCGGAAACGATACGATTACCTTCGGCGGCGATTTCGGGTTCATGAACGGCAACATCCGAGTGAATGCCGGTGAAGGCAACGACACAATCACCGCCACCAGCCTGCAGAATCACGATATCATCGTTTATGGGGAGGAAGGGAACGATACTATCCGCGGCAGCTGCGCGTGGCGATCAGTTGTTCGGCGGCATTGGCAATGATGCGATCTATGGCAACTCCGGGGACGACTATATCCTTGGTGATGCAGGCAACGACACGCTCTATGGCAACTCCGGTGCAGACACGGTCTATGCCGGCGCTGGAAATGATTATGTTGTCGGTGGATCATTACAAATCAGCGCCTTGCAGAACATTGCTGATTCAAACGATGTGTTAGCCGGCGATGATGGTAACGATACGCTCTTTGGGGACAACGTGTTTGCAGGCACGCCCTCCATCTTTGGCATCGGCAACGACACCATACACGGTGGCAACGGAAATGACACTATCTATGGCGGCATGGGAAACGATCATATCTATGGCGATGCCGCCAATGATTGGCTCGCCGGCCTTTGGGGAATCGATACCCTTGATGGCGGAGCAGGCAACGACACACTCTTTGGCGGTGATCAGAACGATCAACTGATCGGCGGCATGGGCGCTGATACGCTTCGTGGCGGTGAAGGCGATGACAGCCTCATCGGTGGTACGTCACTTTCCGAAGAGCAGGATGGCAGCGACGATCAGCTCTTTGGCGAGAATGGCAATGACACGTTGCTGGGCGATAACTTTGCCTTCGGAACAGCCGTGATCGGCGGAAACGACACGCTGACTGGCGGCGGCGGCAATGATAATCTCTACGGACAACTGGGCAACGATACCCTTCGTGGAGATGCCGGTGACGACTATCTTCGTGGCGGCGACGGCAACGATATGGTCTACGGAGGGAGTGGGAATGATACGCTGTGGGGCGATGCCAACAACGACAAGCTCTATGGCGAAGATGGAAACGACCAACTGAATGGCGGTGACGGTGAAGACAATCTTTACGGCGGCCTGGGCAATGACACGATGGACGGTGGCGAAGACGATGACTTGTTGTTGGGCCAAGATGGTTCTGATACCATCAATGGCGGCGGCGGCAAAGACATGGTTCGCGGTGGAACAGGCAATGACGTCATAGATGGCGGCGAGGGCGACGATCTGCTCCTGGCGGAAGCAGGACGCGATTATGTCACCGGTGGTTTGGGCCGTGATGTGTTGATAGGCGGTACCGAAGGTGACACGCTCAATGGTGGTGACGATGAAGACCTTCTGATCGGCGGCACGACAGTGCATGACAATAACGACAAGGCCCTGATTGCCATCTTCTCCGAATGGCGTTCCAACAAAGATCAGCCCAGCCGAGTCAACAATTTGCGTCAAATCAACAATATCACTTACAACACCAGACTAAACGGCAAATACTACCTCCGCAAGGGTATCGACGTTCTCAACGATGCCGGCGGCAATGTGTTGAATGGCCTGGGAGACGCAGACTGGTTCTTTTTCTCGAAGACGAAAGACAGCACCGACATGGTGAAAGGCGAGGTTGAAAACTAGTCCATTGCCAAAGTTACGCGGTTGCGATGCTCGAACTCTATTATGAAATAGAGCACTGAGGAGATATTCGGCGCATCACAACCCTTCGAGCAAATACAAAGCATCAAGAGACAACTCTCTTGATGCTTTTTGCATTCGCATCGGCTACTATGTCATTAATCCGCTCTGCCTCGTTTGGCAGGTATTAAATGACGAGCACTTCGCACAGTTTGCTTGAGCAACTTCAACAGGGTCCTGAAGGGATCGCGTGGCAGCGCTGGCATGCGCTATATGAGCCGCTGATTCAGGGATGGCTTCGACGACATCAGCTGATCGCTTCTGACCGAGATGATGTGGTGCAGAATGCCATGACAGTGGTTGTCCGACGTTTGCCTGAGTTTGATCACAACGGCCGAGTCGGGGCATTTCGCAATTGGCTTAAGACCATTACCATCAATTGCCTTCGTGATTACTGGAAGGAACTGCGATCGCATCCACGCCAGGCAGTTGCCACCGGGATACTTGATGAGTGGGCCGATGGTCGAAGCGAGGTTAGTCAGAACTGGGATCAGGAGCATGATCGTCACCTGGTGAACAAGCTGTTGGCCATGCTGGAGCCAGAGTTCACGCCGGAAACCTGGAAGGCTTTTCAGATGTTGGTTATTGCCGGCAAGCTGGCTGCGGTGGTAGCAACAGAACTGGAAATCACAAAGAATGCCGTTTATATTGCCAAGTCACGAGTATTGACTCGATTGCGACATGAGGCAGCAGGACTGGTGGATGATACTCCATTTGATTGAGTAGCTGAAAGATGTTAGCGACGTTTGCCATCTACATCTAATTGTGGGGCGAAAGAGGTCATGCATTCGATGGCTATCAACCATCCATCACAGGAAGTAGTATCGCGGTTTGCTCGGGGGCGATTGCCTCTGGCAGAGGCCGCCCGCTGGGAGCAGCATTTTGCAGAGTGTGACACATGCGGAGAGAAGCTGGCGCTCGTGGGTTCAGATCATTTTATCGAGCTGCTAAAGCAACCATCAGTTGTCGAAGAAGCTGCTTCTACCATCGTGTCGTCGGCCCAGTTCTCCGAACTGCCGGCGGAGTTGCGGAATCATAGCCGTTACTCCATTCAAAAGCGATTGGGCCGTGGCGGCATGGGGATGGTGTATCACGCCATCCATCGCCTCATGAATCGGCAGGTAGCATTGAAGATGATCAGGGGCGATCTGCTGGCAACGCCTGTGGCTGTTACGCGGTTTCGCCGGGAAGTGCAGGCTGCTGCTCACCTCGATCACGCCAATATCGTTACTGCTTTCGACGCCGAAGAAGTTTCTGGCGTCCACTTCCTGGTGATGGAATACGTCGAAGGGAAGAGCCTGGATCAACTCGTTAATCAGAAGGGGCCATTGGCTGTTCCTCTGGTATGCACCATTGCCAGGCAAATTGCGCAGGGGTTGCATCACGCTCACAGTCTGGGGATGATACACCGCGACATTAAGCCGAACAACGTGATGATTACCCGGCAAGGTAAGGTAAAGATACTCGACTTCGGCTTGGCCCGCTGGTCTGGACGCCGTGAAGAGAAAACATTGCCGCAGATTACCATGGCAGGTTCGCACCTGGGCACGCTGATGTATGCTGCCCCCGAGCAGCGGAAGTCAGCCGGCGAAGTCGATGTCCGGGCAGATTTGTATAGTCTTGGGGCGACGATGGTGTATCTGCTGACGGGTAAGCCGCCGCCATTTGTGAAAGACGATCTTCCAACAGAAGAACTAACGCTGCCACATGAAGTCCCATTGGAAATGCAGGCCATCATTAGACGGTTGTTGATGCCTTTGCCCCAGGATCGTTATCCGAATGCCAAGTCGGTCGTAGATGCTCTCTCGTCGTTTTCTAATAACAACAACATTTCTTCTGTGGCAGCTTCTCCAGTGAAAGGCTTGCGCTATGCGCTACTCGGGCGCATCAATAGTGGTAGCCGTGTTGATCGGACTGTTGATTGAGAATTATCTCCGAAACCATGAATCTCGCAATCCTGTGCAACCTGATAAGTCAGCTATCGTTCCGCTAGTCAGCTCAGATGAGATCCTACCATCCTCGGATCGCAAATCTTCATCCGTTACCCCTGAAACTCGGACAGATGCCTGGAAGTCATTGCTAACCTTGATTAATCCTCAGCGTGATGCCGTAGCCGGAACTTGGAGCGTAGTCAATGACGGCCTTTCGATTGGCCCCACTCGCGGCGGTCGACTGGTCATACCGGGGGAGGTGCCTGCTGAGTATGACATGCGTATCGTCTTTACTCGTAAGACTGGCAAACACTCCGTCGGCGCGGTCATTGTCCATGGCGGCAGGCAATGTACCTTTGAGCTCGATGCCTGGGAACAGCACCTGGCCGGGTTTCAGAATGTGGATGGACAGAGCATCATGGAGAACTCAACGCGCCGGAATGATTGTGAATTAGAAAACAATCGCCGGTACACCTTGCTCATTGAAGTGAGGTCGGGGTCTATTCGCGCATTGCTGAATGACAAGGAAATTTCACAGTACCGGGGAGATGGGAAGAACTTATCCGTGGACGAACGCTATTGGGCTATGCCGAATAGCACCACTCTGGGCTTACTGTCGTGGGAGAGTTGGACCGTATTTCATAGTGTGGAATTGCGACCAAGGTAATTGCAACAGCAAGTGCTTTAAGATAAGCGATTGAGGATGATCTCAAACTTGAGTGACCAGTGGCCTGTGCCATGATGCGTCTAAAACTCTGTCCGAACTGCCCAAAGATCCGGAAAGGCTGGTTTGAGCAATGTCGTTCGCAAGTATTCCGCTCCCATGGAGCCGCCGGTGCCCCGTTTGGTTCCGATGGTCCGTTCAACCATTTTGACGTGCCGATATCGCCATTCCTGCACCCCTTCATCAAGATCAATGAGTCGCTCGCAGAACTCGGCTAATGCGGGATCATGGCGGTAGATGCTGATCAATACCTGCTGCAAAGCAGGTGAAGGTGAAATCGGTTGTGTTACATCACGATGCAGCGCATCATCAGGAACAGCAAAGCCGCGCCGAGCAAGATATCCGATAAACCAATCCCAGAGAGACGGAGCATGAAATCGTTTTTCTAGTCGAGAGCGTTCAGCGCTATCAGATGGATAATTCTCCAACGCTTGAACCCGCTTATTACCGAGCAGGAACTCCAACTCCCGAAACTGAGCTGACTGAAAGCCACTGCCTGACTCAAGCCTTTCACGGAAACTCAAAAATTCCAGGGGCGTCATGGTTTCCAGGATGTCCACTTGGGCAACGAGTACTTTAAGGATGGTGAGAACCCGTTTCATAGCATGCCCGGCACGAGGCAGTTCGTCAGCAGCTAACAGGTTTTTTAGATAGTCTAATTCATGAAGGATTTCTTTGAACCAGAGTTCGTACACCTGATGGATGACGATGAAGAGCATTTCATCGTGCTCGCGGCCAGGCTCTTGCAGCTCGAGTAGACGATCCAGCTTTAAATAGTTGGCGTATGTAGGCATCATTCTTTCCGATACTGATCTTGGTTGTGAGCAGGTGTTGTTATAAGAGAATCTTGGGAAGTGGATTAATGAGGCGTGTCATGAACCTGGGTTTGTCCGGCCTTCGCGCTTTAGTCTGTGGAGCGAGCCAGGGAATTGGTCGTGCGGTAGCCAACGAAATGGCGACATTGGGGGCGAGTGTTACACTGCTCGGACGCAATGCCGAGAGCCTGGGCCAAGTACGGGACATGCTTTCCAAGAAACCGAGCCAAACTCATCATGTGGTCGTAGCCGACTTCAACTATCCTGAAGAAGTTAAGTTAGCTGTCGAGAGTCATCTCGTCGCAACTGGCCCTTTCAACATTCTGATCAATAACACAGGCGGTCCAACACCTGGGCCTGCTCATACAGCTGAGGCTTCAGCTTTTCTTGCGGCGTTCAATCAACATTTGATCTGCAACCAACTACTGGTCCAAGCTTTGCTGCCCGGTATGAAGGAATCCCATTACGGACGCATCATCAATATCATCTCGACTTCAGTGAAGCAGCCGATCCCTAATCTTGGCGTCTCTAATACCATCCGTGGTGCCGTAGCCAGTTGGGCCAAGACGCTAGCCGGCGAATTGGGCCGGTTTGGCATCACGGTCAATAACGTCCTGCCTGGATCGACTGATACATTGCGGCTGAGCGCCATTATTGACAACAAAGCAGCCAAGTTCGGGAAAACCCGTGATGAAGTGGTGGCCGAAGAGAAAGCTGTTGTCCCAATTGGTCGCTTTGCCGAGCCCGAAGAAATCGCCTATGCTGTGGCATTCCTCGCCAGTCCCTCGGCAGCTTATATCACGGGAATCAATCTACCGGTCGATGGTGGGCGAACAAGCTGTCTATAGAGGAGCAGTGCGTGGAACGATTGTCAAATTACATTGATGGAGTGGCTCGCGATCCTGTCAACGGCACTTACCTTGATAATGTGGATCCTGCCACCGGGAAGATTTATTCACATATTCCCGACTCGGATAACGCTGATCTGGCCTTAGCCATCGCCGCTGCTGAAAACGCTCTACCTTCTTGGAAGGCACTATCGCTGGAAGCCCGCGCCAAAATACTGAATGGCATCGCTGACGGTATCGACCGCAGACTCGAAGAGTTAGCTCGCGCTGAATCTGTGGACAATGGCAAGCCTATTTCCCTGGCTCGCAGTTTGGACATTCCCCGTGCCTCGGCCAATTTCCGCTTCTTTGCCGCAGCTATGACTCAATTTTCCAGTGAATCGCATACCACGGGTATCGAGGCTATCAACTATACTCTGCGCGATCCCCTCGGTATCGTCGGATGCATTTCACCCTGGAACTTGCCGCTGTATTTATTCACATGGAAGATCGCCCCGGCGCTGGCCGCCGGTAATTGTGTCATCGGGAAACCTTCTGAAGTGACCCCGATGACTGCGTATCTCCTGGGTGAAATATGCACTGAAGCGGGACTGCCCCCGGGTGTGCTTGCCATCGTGCATGGTCGAGGCAGCAGCATCGGACAAGCCCTAGTCTCGCATCCCAAGGTCAAGGCGATTTCGTTCACCGGAGGCACAGCTACCGGCTCCGCAATCGCTGCCAAGGCGGCGCCTGTCTTCAAGAAGCTGTCTCTTGAAATGGGTGGCAAGAACCCGACGTTTGTCTTTGCTGATTGCGATTACGAATCCACTCTGACGGGAACGCTTCGAGCTGCCTTTGCCAACCAGGGCGAGATCTGCCTGTGCGGTTCACGTATCTTCGTTGAGCGGTCGATCTACAACCGCTTTCGGGATGACTTCGTGAGCAGGGCCTCAGCGCTCAAGCTCGGCGATCCTTTGAATGAAGAGACTCAACAGGGAGCGTTGGTCTCGGAGGAGCACATGGAGAAAGTGCTCTCCTACATCGAACTCGTCCGGCAGGAAGGTGGTCGCATCTTGAATGGCGGTCACCGCGTCACCGTGCCTGGACGCTGCCAGGATGGTTATTTCGTTGCTCCCACCGTCATCGAAGGTTTATCAGCCGATTGCAGGGTCAACCAGGAAGAAATCTTTGGCCCTGTAGCTACACTCATCCCTTTCGACTCGGAAGAGGAAGCCTTGGCGATGGCCAACGGCGTACGTTACGGCTTGGCGGCGTCGGTCTGGAGCAGTGATATCAGGCGCTGTCACCGTGTGGCCCGTCTGCTTGAAGCCGGAGTCGTGTGGGTCAACTGCTGGCTGCTGCGTGACCTTCGTACTCCTTTTGGAGGCATGAAAGATTCCGGCGTTGGGCGAGAGGGTGGGCTGGAGGCTTTACGGTTCTTCACCGAGGCGAAGAATGTGTGTATCAAATACTAGTACTTCGTCACATGTTAGAACGGGAGTTGTGTTTGTAGCCCCTGAAAAGGGGCGACCGGGCAGTAGCTGGCAGCGTGAGCTGCCAGTTGAAACGGATTTGAATGAAGAGCCCCGAAGGGGTGATTGGAACGTGGGTTCTGTCCCAATCGCCCCTCCGGGGCTCAAAAGTGTTATTTTTCGAAACTGGCAGCTAGCGCTGCCAGCTACTGCCCGGTCGCCCCTTATCAGAGGCTTCAATGCCCAGTACCCCTGTTTGCAGATGTGACGAAACACCAGGTAATCAAAGGTATGCCCATGTCTGTCATCGGATCAATCAATTCTCCCAAAGCTCCCGAACCTGTCGGCCTGTATCCCCATGCTCGACGGGTGGGAAACCTCCTGTTCCTTTCAGGAGTTGGCCCACGGCAGCGTGGCAGCAAAGTGATTCCCGGTATCACGTTGAACGATCAAGGCGTAATCGTTGCTTATGACATTGCCGAGCAGTGCCGGTCGGTCTTTGCCAATGTCCGTGCCATTCTTGAAGAGGCTGGCAGTCGCTGGGAGAATCTGGTGGATGTCACCGTCTATCTGACTAACATGAAAGACGATTTCCCGACATACAATAAGCTCTGGGCAGAGTACTTCAGGGATGTCCAGCCCTGTAGAACTACGCTGGAGATCAACTGCTTGCCAACGCCCATTGCTATTGAGCTTAAGTGTATCGCGACGATTGAGTGATATTCTCCACCCCTTAGTAAGGGGAGGGCGGGTGGGGTTGAATCATCGGTGACTTTACCCCCTCTAACTCCCCCTTAGCAGGTGGAGAACCAGACCAAGGGAGATGCCATGCTGAACCAAGCCCTGAACTTCCAGAAGTGGATCGACGAGAACCGCCAGCACCTGAAGCCGCCTGTGTGTAACAAGAAAGTCTTCGCTACTGATGACTTCATTGTCATGGTGGTGGGCGGTCCCAATGCTCGCAAGGACTTCCATTTCCAGGAAGGTCCCGAGTTCTTCCATCAACTCGAAGGCGAAATGATTCTGCACACCATTCAGGATGGAAAGCGAGTGAACATCCCACTCAAGGCTGGCGAAATCTTCAACCTTCCTGGACGCATACCCCATTCGCCGGAACGTTTCCCGAACTCGGTCGGCTTGGTGATCGAACGCAAACGCCAACCCGGAGAGCAGGATGGCCTGCAATGGTACTGCGAAGACTGTGATACCAAGCTCTACGAGGAGTTCTTTCAACTCAAGAACATTGAAAAGGACTTTCCACCCATCTTTGATCGGTTCTATGGCTCCGAATCCAACCGTACTTGTAAGAAGTGCGGTACAGTCATGCAAGCCCCGGTGAAGAAGTAAGCCGTGCTTAAGATCGACATCCATACACATATCTTGCCTCCGGATTGGCCGAAGCTTAGTGATCGTTACGGCTACGGTGGTTTCGTCAGCCTGGAATCCTGTGGCTGTGATCGTGCCAAGATGATGGTAGATGGCAAAGTCTTTCGAGAGATCGAAAGCAACTGCTGGGACCCTGTCCGTCGTATGGCTGAGTACGATGAGCATGCTTGTCAGGTCCAGGTGCTGTCCACGGTCCCGGTCATGTTCAGTTACTGGGCTAAGCCTGAGGATACACTTGATCTGGCCCGGTTGCTCAACGATCACATCGCCCAGGTGGTGAGTGATCATCCGAAACGGTTTGTTGGCCTGGGTACGCTGCCCATGCAGGATGCGAACCTGGCAATCCGGGAGTTGGATCGCTGCGTCAACCAATTGAAGATGCCCGGCGTTCAAATTGGCACCAATGTCAATGGTCGTAATCTCGATGATCCATCACTGTTTCCCATCTTCCAGGCTGCGGAATCACTAGGTGCCTGCATCTTCGTGCATCCCTGGGAGATGCTTGGGAAGGAACGGATGGGCAAGTACTGGATGCCCTGGCTCGTCGGTATGCCTGCTGAAACGGCTTTGGCAATCTGCTCAGTCATCTTCTCAGGCCTGTTGGAGAAACTGCCTCGATTGCGAATTGCCTTCGCACATGGGGGCGGAGCGTTTCCCGCCACCATTGGCCGCATTGCTCATGGTTTCACAGCCAGGCCTGACCTGTGTGCTGTCGAGAATCAAGTCAATCCCCGCGAATACCTTTCGCGGATTTACTATGATTCGCTCGTCCATGATGCAGCGTACCTGCGCTACTTCGTGGAGGAAGTCGGCGCTCAGCGTATTGCCATGGGCACTGACTATCCCTTCCCTCTGGGTGAATCGATTCCAGGCCAGCTCATTGAAACAAGCGGCTTCGACCAGGTGACCCGAGAGCGCCTGCTTCATGGAACCGCACTAGAATGGTTGAATTTCCCTATGGAGCGTTTCGTAGATGTTTGATCGAACTCTCGAATGTGCCAGAAGATTGGATCGGGACGATGGGTTGTCCCGGTTCCGTGCTGAGTTCCACATTCCGAAAGATTCCCAGGGGAACGATGAGATTCTACTTCTGCGGCAACTCCTTGGGACTTCAGCCCAGGCGTACTGCGGACTATGTCAACGAGTTTCTGCGTGATTGGGCTGCGATGGGTGTCCGAGGTCACTTCGAGGGCGAGCATCCCTGGCTGCCTTACCATGAGTTCCTGACAGCGGGTCTGGCGTCCTTGACTGGGGCTTTGCCCAATGAAATCGTGGCCATGAACTCGTTGACTGTCAACCTGCATCTGATGATGGTCAGCTTCTACCGTCCAAAGACTACTCGTTTCAAGATTCTTATCGAAGATCATGCGTTCCCATCTGACGCCTATGCAGTGGATTCCCATCTTCGTCATCACGGCCTGGATCCTGCCAAGGCCCTGGTCAAAATATCGCCGCGTCCGGGGGAGGAGTTGATACGTGATGAAGATTTATTCAGCCTGATTGAGCGGGAAGGAAGTTCACTCGCCTTGATCTTATTGCCTGGCGTTCAATACTACACGGGCCAGGTGCTGCCGATGGCTGAGATTGTGACTCGTGGCCATGCCGTTGGAGCTGCCGTGGGTTTCGACCTGGCTCATGCAATGGGCAACGTAGTTTTGCACCTGCACGATTGGAATGTTGATTTCGCCGTCTGGTGTAGTTATAAGTATTTGAATTCAGGAGCGGGTTCAGTAGCTGGTTGCTTTATTCATAATCGTCATGTGAGGAATACTGAACTCCCCCGATTCGCTGGCTGGTGGGGACATGACAAGGCGACGCGCTTCAAGATGGGTTCGGAATTCGTTCCCATCCCCACGGCAGAAGGCTGGCAGCTTTCTAATCCCCCCATTCTCTCCCTGGCCGCCATTCGAGGCTCGCTCGAGGTGTTCACCGAAGCGGGCGGCATGGCGGTGTTGCGTGCCAAGTCCGAAAAGTTGACTGGTTATCTGGAGCATCTTCTCCAGGTTGAATGCGGCAGCCATATCGAAATCATCACACCAACCGATTCGACAAGGCGAGGATGCCAACTTTCATTGGGCCTGCGGAGCGATCAATACTCTGGAAAAGAAGTACATCGGCGACTGGAGGCAGGGGGAATTGCCTGTGATTGGCGTGAACCGAATGTCATTCGAGTGGCCCCCACGCCGCTCTACAATACCTTCGAAGAAGTATTTCGATTCGTTCATCAGCTCAAGGCCCTGCTATGAAGTCCAATAGTATCACACTCGTGGGTGCCGGCCTCGTGGGCAGTTTGCTGGCAGTGTTCCTCGCGCGTCGCGGTTTTGGGGTAACCATCTACGAACGGCGTTCCGATCTGCGCAAGACCAGTATTTCAGCAGGTGCGTCCATTAATCTGGCTCTGGCCAACCGGGGCATGGCCGCACTGGAACGTGCAGGCTTGCTGGATGCCATCCGACCGATCCTGCTGCCAATGGCTGGGCGAATGCTGCATATTGAACATGGCCATACCTCTTTTCTGCCTTATGGCCATCGTCCCGAAGAGGTCATTTATTCTGTCTCACGTGGTTTGCTGAATCAGCGTTTGCTGGACCTGGCTGAAGGGGAAGGAGTGACTGTTCATTTTCAGCTGAACTGTCAGGATGTGAACTTTGAAAAGAGTACGCTACGCCTGTTAGACGAGACATCAGGGTCTTTTCATGACCAACCCTTTGAACGTGTCATTGGCACAGATGGTTCCGCTTCACAGGTACGCGCAGCAATCCTCAGGGCAACGGGTGGACACTGCATCGAAGAGCCATTAGGCCACGGTTATAAAGAGTTATGCATCCTGCCTGACTCGCAGGGTGGCTTCAAAATGAATAATCGCTCGCTGCACATTTGGCCGCGTGGCGAGTTCATGCTTATCGCACTTCCTAATCCCGATGCCACTTTCACCCTGACACTCTTTCTGCCCAATACTGGTACTGAAAGTTTCACCAGCCTCACCACATCAGAAGCCGTGAGTGCGTTCTTCACACGTTATTTTCCAGACGCCCAAGCGCTCATACCTGACCTTTCCGAGCAGTTTTTCTCCAACCCGGTGGGAGCGTTAAGCACGGTACGCTGCGATACCTGGCATTACCGAGATAAGGCTCTTCTCTTGGGGGATGCCGCCCATGCGATTGTTCCCTTCCACGGACAAGGCATGAACTGTGGCTTCGAGGACACTGTTGGTCTTGATGGCTGTCTAAATGACTTAAACGACAACTGGCAGCAAGTTTTTGCCCGATTCTACCAACTGCGAAAGCCAAACGCCGACGCTATTGCAGACATGGCTCTGGAGAACTATGTAGAGATGCGAGCCACGGTTCGCGATCCCAAGTTTGCTCTGAAGAAGGCACTCTCGTTCGCCCTGGAAGATCGTTTTGGCCCCCGATTTATTCCACGTTATTCCATGGTGATGTTCCACACCATGCCATATTCTCAGGCTCAGCAACGGGGGGCCATACAAGAAGACATTCTTAACCTACTGGTAGCGTCTTGTAGCCGGCTGGAAGACATCGATTTCACTTTCGCGGAAAGACTGATTCACGATAGATTAGATAATGAGTCAGCTTGTTCATCCCCTTAATAAGTGGTGGTTAGTTCGAAGGATCGCTATGGGGGAGTTTACCCCCTCCAACTCAGATAGGGGCAGAAGGAAACTGATTCAGTGCCGATTGTTCCTAAGCTTCTGGCAGGGCTACTCGTAAATGATCAAACGCTATCCGGGCAGTGTTGATACCAGGAGCCGCATGGTGATCCACGATGGACGTATCTTCACTGTTGCTACTTCGATCAATAAATCCAGCTCGCTCTTCGAACAGACCAGCGAAGCACTGGCAGTTATTGACGCTGCTCTGATGGAAGCAGGCAGTTCAAAATCAAAAATACTATCCGCTACCGTGTTCATTACTGATATGAACCGCAAGCCTGAAATGAACAAGGCTTGGGATGAGTGGGTAGACAGGCAGAATCCGCCACAGCGTGCTTGCATTGGCGCATTTTTGGAAGGGAACGATCTTGTCGAAATTCTCATTACCGCAGCTGTATGATTACAACACCTGAGAAAAGCATGACCATTTTTCTTCTTCAGGCAATTACCTTGGGGGTCGGTTATCGGTCAGCAGGTGTCGTCCGGACGAAATCTTGAGGCACAACTCCTCGCACCTTCTGTTTTGCGTAATTTCTGTGCTGAAACACAAAGAGCCAAGTTCACGAGGTAGATTTTAAGGACTATCTGAAATCAGAAGATCGAGATAACTCGACATTTTCGCTTGTAGTGTCAACCAGGAATAGTTAAATGGATTCATGTGCTGTACGGCACTACTCAACGCAGGAATCTCTTCAGGGTGTCCTCGTATTACCCGTAAGGCTTTTGTTGCTTCATTCTCGATTCAATCATGCCCTTTCACGGTGTGTTTGATTCGTTCATCCTCTGATTCACAACTGGTTTAGGAGTCTGGTATGTTGATCGAAAGCTGGTTGTCGTGGTTTAAGCGTCCTAAGGCAATTACTTTCCGTGCCCCTAAGATCCGACGCAAGCCCCGTTCGCTCCTCCTGTCGCAGGATTGGCTGCTGGAAGACCGCCTGGTGCTCTCGTCCAGCATCCTTGGCAACGAACTCTTGGTGAACACTTCTCTAGTTGGCAAACAAGCGTTCGATGTCAGCAATGATCGGTCCATGGACGTTACCAGTGATGGAACAGCTATCGTGGCCTGGGCTGATTCGACCAAGGGCATTGTTGGTCAGCGCATCGGTGAAGACGGCACTAAGTTGGGAACCGAGTTCGTAATAGGAGGCGCGACAGACACCAATCGAGGCAATGCCAACGTGGCGGTATATCGGAAGGCCAACAGCAACGAGACAGATAAGTTCGTCGTTACCTGGACAAGCACCGGCAATGGCGGGGATAACAGCGGCTCAGGAGTGTTTGCCAGGGTATTTGCTATAGACGGGACGCCTCTCACCGATGCATTCCGCGTGAATTCATCCACCACAGGTGATCAGAAGGATTCCTCAGTCGAATGGATAGCAGCAAACCGGTTTGTGATAGCCTGGTCGGGAGCAGGACAAGGTGAATCGCAAACTGTCTTTGTCAAAATATTTGATGATCTTGGCAGAGCTGGTTCAACGGAAATTCGAGTCCCGGAAACGAAGACTGGTGTGAAGAAACAGCCTGCGGTGATCTCACTCCCTAACGGCGGTTTTCAAATTGCCTGGAGTGGAAATGGGCCAGGCGATGAGAATGGAATCTTCTCCCGTCAATTTACCAGCACTGGCGTGAAAGTAGGGGCTACTGAGTTTAGAGTGAATGAGGTGTTAAATGGCTTGACCCATAGCCAGCCCACGATGACCAGGTCCGCTACACAGGTGGTTATCGCCTGGCAGGTTACCGATACCACCGGCAGCCCTTATGGCACAGGCATCCTGGCACGACGCTTCGGGCTGGACGGAAAGCCACTGGCCACCAGATTTATCGTGAATGAAACCACGATTGGAAACCAGTCTAATCCCTCCATTGCGATGATGAATGATGGAGGTTTTGCAATCGCCTGGCGAAGCGTTCAGAGCGGAGACGGCATCTATCAACGAGAGTATAACTCTGATGGCACGCCACGCTTCGGTGAACGCCTGGTGAACTCAACTCTTGACGGTACCCAGACGAATCCCACCATTCGTTCGCAGGGACCGGATGGATACGTCGTCGTGTGGGACGGCAAGATCGGCTCGGTCGCTCAAGGCATCGGCATGCAGCGTTACGGCGACCCCTTCATGCCAACCATCACCAGCGACAACAAGTATGTCGATGGGTTCAATGAGGTGCTTTATCTGAAGCCGAACGTGCCGACGGACCCAGTCATCCCGATGAAGACGTTTACACTCTACAACTCCAGCAACCTGACGATTTATCCGATTCTGGAAGACGCCAACTCCAGCGCGGCAAAAGACAAAGTAACGGGACTGTATGATCCGTATGACCCGTTGAATCAGGAGTACCGTGGGTACATCGGCTATAAGGATCCGGCGACAGGAAAGTTCTATCTCGGCCTGAGACCAGGCGAGACGTTTACGTTCTCGGTTCCACTCGTCTTTTGGGATGCCGGTCGAATGCACATCACGACCGATGCCCAGTACTTGATCACGCCCACAGGTGTTGCCAATCCGTTCCCGAATCCTTTCAAGTATTATGACATTGATCCCTACTCTGGAAAGCAGACTAAGCGATTCATGGAAGATACGAGCATTGACGGCAGCATGGGGCGGATCATGTGGTACCACGCCCGTGCCAAGACCAGCGGAGATGCTGAGCAGATTGGACTGGATGCCCCAACACAGTTGACCGAATTCACAATTCGCGACCCGATCATGGGCGACACCAATTACAAAACCCACGATGAGATTGCCACTTCCGAGAAGCAGACGCTGATCAACTATGATGTCTCGTACGTCGATTCCATTGTGCTTCCGGTCGCCATGGAAACCACTGATGTACAGCCTTTTCCTCCTCAGAAATATTCCGGCAGCATCAGCACGAATGTACTCACCCTTAGTACTGACCTGTCTAAACTCTTGTTTAAAGGAATGTTGGTCACTTCTGCCGCTGGCGCCCTTCCCGCCGGCACCACGATAGAAAGCGTGGACGCTACCACGATGCCCGGCAAAACCATTGTCACTCTAAGCAAGAATGCCAATACGAATCCCTTACCTCCCGCCAGCAGCGACTACTTCTTCACCCACCCGACTCCTACGGCCGCGTTCGGCTGGACCGGGGCGGCACAGCGATTTGAAACACTGCAAGCTGCGATCAAGCAGTTTACGCTTCCTAATACAGCGGGTAAGAACAACAACGGTCTGGGCCTTTATTTCGCTGACCAGAACAACCCCAATGGGAACGGCTACCCCCAGTTCTACAATCCCGACTCGGTGCTATCCGGCATCAAACTCCCTTCCGGACAGAATCTGCCAGGTCTGAGTCCCTTCAAGGCAGCGGAAGGAAACACCGGTCCCAAATCGAGTTACAACAACTCACGATTCATGATCACCAGTGGCGGCACGACCGACTCCAGCCTACCGCTGGGGGGAAATGCCGGCCCCTATGCGCCGCCACAATCGCCTCAAGATGCGAATGCGAAACAACTGTGGATAAATTTCCCTCTTGGACAGTCGCTTGAGGAATGCCAGGCCATCGCCGCACAATTGGATGCCGGGAAGAGCGATTGGACGATCAGAGCGAAGCTCGGCGGCGATCCGGATATTACCTTGAAAGGCAAGGTCACGGCAGTCGGCAAGGTGTTCCTCTACGCCGGAGCTTATCGGCTTGTGGTGACTCTGGATCAGGCGAATGGACTTGATGGAGGAGTGGGGTATGGATTCACCTTTATCAGAACTGTCTCCGACTACGCCAGCACCAAACTGGCTAATATCTGGTACTCGTGGGCAAAGCACTACGTCGATGCAGTGACGAAGAGTTTCGGTCAAGGTTACACCAAGAACATCACCGGCACCATTTCGGAAGATTCTGCCGATAAGAAACCGACGAATCTGATCACAGTCGCCGGTGATCTTACCAAGACGTTGGCGCCAGGGATGGTGATCACGTCGCAGACAGGCATGATCTTCCCTGAAGCAACCGCTGATGATCCAAACGTCAGGGTCACCATCCTCGATCTGAAATACGATGGTACGTCCACAATTATCTCCTTGAGCAAACGGCCCATTGGTCGGAACAACGGTGATGCCCTTAGCTTCACCGTTGCCCTGCCGGTGATGCTGACTCCGGCGGACAAGGGAGTGACGACCTTTGATATCGCCTACTCCAAGGAGGCTAAATTCGCCAAGGATGCTGCTGAAGCTGAAAAGTTTGGGCAATCGGTCTATCAGCTTATGGAGGCAATGAACACCATCCCTTTGTTCAAGGACCAGGGCCCCGATTGGCTGCAGGTTCTGACGAATTGTATCGGCGGGAATATCGGGTTCATCAAGAACATCGGCGTTGAATCGGGGGATAAGAAGTACATCACCACGGGCTATCACGGCATCGCAAACGAGATCCGCACCTTGATCAAGTCCGTTCTGCGCGGCGTGTCGGATTTCAGCCTGGTGCCGGAAAGCAGTGGAAGATGGTATCCTGACCCGTCTCTCACCGGGAGCAAGACAGGGCAGTTGATCAATACCGGCAGCGGCTTCAAGAGCGCGACCTACAACATTCTCAACCTCGACCCGTTTGTCTGGTTTGTTCACAAGCAGTTGGGTCTGTCCGGGTACGGGTTCTCTCTGGATGACGATGTGGCGGACGTCGGCGCTCCCGGAGCCACGAAGCTCTCCCTCGACGTAGGCGGGATCGACAAGCTTCCACAGCAGGCTGAATGGACATGGGGGACGACCTTTGGACCGGTGAATGCCACGCAGGGCCAGATCGAAACAGTCACCGGCGGAGAATTTACAGGGAACAAGATGATTACGCATCTGGGGACGACGGTTCTTCCGCCGACGTCCGACCCGATTAATGTGGGCTTGCTGGTGCATGGCGGCGATCCCGACGTAGGACCGGGTGCCCTCGTCTTCGGCCCAGGCATTCCCCTCGGAACCAGGGTCGCCCTGCCCATTCCTAGTGAAAACTCGGTCATTCTGGACACCAAGGTTCCGCCTGACACCGCTCAAACCGGCCCGTTCAACTTCAGGGGAACTTTGCCTCTGGTCACAGCATCGGCGGTCACAAACAAGACGACCACTTTGAGAGTTGCGACCGACGGTCTCTACGGTGAGTCGAACTGGACCTACACCTGGTCGATGGTCGATGGCCCGAACGGAGCGACTGTCTCCTTTACGCCCAACAAAACCAACGCAGCAAGGAAGTCGACAGCGACCTTCAGCGCTTCGGGCACGTATCTGATACGGGTAACAATCACTAACCCTTCGGACAAATCCTCCATCACCAATGATATTACCATCAAGGTGTAGTGAAGGATTGCCAGCTTCAACCCGGCGGAGTTCCTGTCCTGACCGACCGGAACTCTGGCGAGGTTGGTTTTCCCTGTTTGATCAGCGCGCGTGTCGTGCAGTGGACCAGACCAGCCACGCGACTTCATCACGGCGAATATCGCCATGAGATTGAATGACGGTGTTGGCGTCGAGAGAGTTCAGGCCCGGCCGGAGAGCGTAGACCGTTCCACTCTTCCCTAAGACGAGTTGCGGAACACCCGGCACGGCCACGATGCCGTTGGCGCCGAGCGCGGAGTAAAGTTCAAAATTGGTCGACATCCTTCGTCCTGGTAATTCGCCTAGTTGACCGGCCATCTGTGATGCCATCGCATAGGCGAGTGTCAACGCCTTGTCTTTGCGGGAGTAGGTGACAGAAATCGGTCCATTCACACGCTTGGGCACCTCAGCGTATGCACCGGAAGGTCCGTTTTCGAGCTCCGTGATGGTCGGCGCAAAACAGAGTTCCGACACAGCCGCCTGGAGGAGCGTCATGGAGTCTATCTGCTTGTCGGCCCTTTCGTCACTTGCCACACTGGCGAGGCAGACCTTGCAGCCAAAACTATGCCCGACAAGGTGGACGCGCGACTGTGGCAACTCTTGTTGTAGTTCCGTGAGGCGCGGCGCCAGACCTCTTGTGCCGACGATCTCCGCTCGCTTCTTCATAGCGTAGTAGGAAAAGGATGTCAGGAGTTTCTCGACATTTTGCGGTTCCGCCAACTGATCAATCATCGCATCGATCTGATCATCATCTGGAAGCGTCAGTCCCAGAGAAAAAGAAGCCAGCGATCGTGTACCCGGCTTCTTCAAAAAGTCCTTGAGTCTGACCTGCTGCTCCTGGAGCGTGGGCGATCTGGCCATCGCAGCAGCCATGGCATTGGCCATGGTCTTGAACCGCTGGTCGGAGACACTTTCCGATTCGCCGATAAGGGAAGGCCAGCGAACCCCGATGACAGCGATGGATTCGTTCTTCAAGCGATGTTCGTTCAAGAGCTTGGCCAGTGAGTTGAACACCTCGTCAGCGCCTTCCCTGGACTTACGCCATCCGTGGACAAGAAGAAAGATGTGGTGCGGAGGACGAGTCTTGAGATCAGTCTTGAAAGCGGCCCATGCTTTGGGGTCTTCCAGCTTACCTTTATCATCGAAGGAAAGCATGAGGTAGGGCCTGCCATCCTGAGCATGGAACGGCGAAGTAACCAAGAATATACAGGCCATAGCCAGACTTGCGATTCGCATTGGCATCTTGTACCACCGAAGACAGAAACCCTGATTGTACACCTTGATGCGGGGTTTGCAATTCATCCCCAATCATCGTAGTTGCGCAGAAGCACTACTGTTGACCTTCTATGCTAACCGAGTCTCACGGTGACACCTCTATGATCAAGCCCCTTGATTGGCTTTTGCGACCACTCCTGGCATCCCGTCGCAACCTCGACGAACCACAGTCAGCTGACGATGTATTACTGCGTCACTTCGCCTGGCGGCGGAGCATGCTGGTTCTGGTTCTCATCTTCACCACCCTGACGGCGATCATCGACACGACGACCAAGTTAGTCAGTGGATCGCGGGATTCGTTCAAAATCGTGATCTGGCTGGACCCTGATACGTCACCACCCGGGCAATCGTTTTTCGGCGACATGGGCGATCTGGTTTGGGCACTGTCGTTCTACGCCATGCCAGTGGCGGCCCTGCTGGCGGCGGTCTATTGGGCTCGGCCACGAAGGTCGCGCACCATCCTGCTGGCGGGTTGGACTGCGTCGTTCCTGGTGCCGGTCGCCATCGCCTTGACGCCCTGGGACTGGTGGAATGTCGAGACCCCACCGCCAGCGTCGTTCGAGGCCGGTCTTGCCCGGCAATATGGTCGAGTCACTGAAGGGCTGGTTTGGGGTTACTACTATATCGTCGTTCTCAGCCCCGCCGTGCTGGCTTTGGTTCCTGGAATGATGAGGGCGTGTCTTAGTGTCAAACGGCTTTTGCCCGAAGCAATTCTGCCCGGCTGGTTTCTCGTGGTAGCAGCACCGTTCAATAGCCTGCTCGTGCTTGTCGTCGTCGTCGCACTGACCCAGATTGCTCCGAGCCCGCTGCTGGTGGCAGGTATGCTGCTTTGGCTGGCGGCTCCGTTGGCTTATGTGGTGCGGGCCGCTGCTTTCATCCGTCCGCTTCGTAATTCCGAAGACTTGCGCCCTGTCCCGTGTCAAGAACTTCGTCTGGTTCATGTTCATCGCTTCACTAGTACTCCTGATCGCTTATGCTTCTACCTGGGAAAAAGCCGGGCTGCATCTGATCGGCCTTGACTCGAAAACGTCGCTCTTCCGACCATGGCAGGTCGGGCGCTACTTTGCTGAATTTGTTCGGCACCTCATTCTACATCAGCGTTCTGGGGACCGATCTACTACTATGGGTCTGTTTATCGGTCTGGCGACACTTGCGTGAATTTAACCAGACGACCCGTGCGGCTGAGTATGACCATTTGATGGAACAGCTCAGTGCCAAAACCAGTTGATGCTGGTGCCTTGTCCATAGACCATACCAATACGTACTTTGTCGCCATTCCGAAGAAGGAACAAGCATTTTGACTTTTGATTACCCTCATGAGTGCTTTGAATCTCATAATAATCCAGTACAACGCTTCACAGACGGACTAATTGACAACGGAGTATCCCCACATGAAGATTACATTTATTTCTGCCACGATACTAATTGTGGCAATGCTCGTTAGCGTTGCCGGTGAACCTGATCTGAAGTCGGGGATTGACAGGAACACTTTCGATACGTCCGTTCGCCCGCAGGATGACCTGTATGGCAACGTCAATGGCAAGTGGCTGAAGGAAGCGACAATTCCCGCTGACCGGCCAGCCGATGGGGCCTTCAATAGATTGCGAGATCTCTCTGAAGAACGGGTTCTCAGCATCATTGAAGAAACAGAAAAAATGAAGGACAATGCTGACGCTCAGAAGATCAGTGACCTTTATCACTCTTTCATGGACGAGAAACAGGCCAACAGACTGGGCCTGACGCCCATTCAGGCTGAACTCGATGCCATCGCCGCCATTAACGATAAAGCCGGCTTGATTCGCCAACTGGCTGCGCTGCAACGATCTGGGGTACCAGGCCTATTCAGCCTCTTTGTGCGAACTGACTCCAAGAATTCCGAGCAATATGTCGCCTACCTTAACCAGAGCGGCTTGGGATTGCCTAATGAGTCTTATTATCGAGAGCCGAAGTATGACAGTCTACGCAACAACTACGTGAATCATGTCGGAAAGATTCTTACCCTCGCCAGCATCTCTAACGCGGAAAAAGCAGCCGCCCAGATCATGGCTATCGAGACAGCCATCGCTAAGGGCCACTGGGATGTCGTCCAAACCCGCGATGCTGACAAGACGTACAACAAGTTCACGCGCAATCAGTTGAGTGCGCTGACGAAAGGGTTCGACATTAACTCCTGGCTCGAAGCCATGGGTTGCAAAGACATTCAGGAGATCATCGTTCGACAACCCAGCTACCTGACTGAAGTAGCCAAAGCCATTGATCAATTCCCGATCGAAGACTGGAAGACTTATCTCACCTGGCATGTACTCAATCAACGTGCCCCAGTGCTGTCCGAACCATTTGTTGTGGAGAACTTTGGATTCTTCAGCAAGACGTTGTTGGGTACACCGGAAATGCAGCCCCGATGGAAACGTGGCGTGGCACTCGTTGAGGCAGCGCTAGGTGAAGCGGTGGGTCGTTTCTATGTTCAAAAGTATTTTCCAGCCGAAGCCAAAGAACGGATGAAAGTTCTGGTAGCGAACCTCATTCAAGCATATCGAGTTGATATTCAATCACTCGACTGGATGTCAGCTGAGACGAAGAGCAAAGCGTTACAGAAGCTGGCCAAGTTCACACCCAAGATCGGCTACCCTGATAAATGGCGTGATTATTCAAAGTTGGAAATCAAGCGAGATGACCTGGTGGGCAACCAGCGACGCATGGCAGAGTTCGTCCTAAATTACCAGCTCAGTAAACTGGGTCAGAGAGTTGATCGATCAGAATGGGGAATGTCTCCGCAAACTGTCAACGCCTACTACAACCCAGGTATGAATGAGATCGTTTTCCCCGCAGCCATCCTTCAGCCACCTTTCTTTGATCTCAAAGCGGATGACGCGGTGAACTATGGCGGTATCGGTGCTGTGATCGGCCACGAGATCGGACATGGCTTTGACGACCAAGGCTCAAAGTATGATGGCGATGGTAATCTCAAGGACTGGTGGACAGCCGAGGACAAGCGTGAATTTCAGAAGCGAACTAAAGCGTTGATCGAACAGTATAACACTTTTACGCCTCGACAACTACAAGGCCAGCGCGTGAATGGCGCACTGACGATTGGCGAGAACATCGGCGACCTGGGCGGCCTCACCATCGCCCACAAGGCCTACCTGCTCTCGCTGAAAGGCGAAAAGGCGCCAGTCATTGATGGCTACACAGGGCCTCAGCGCGTCTTTATCGGCTTTGCTCAGATTTGGCGTACTAAAATGCGCGACGCCGCACTCAGCCGTAGGCTGGCAACTGATCCTCACTCTCCTGCTGAGTTCCGCTGCAACGGTGTGGTACGCAATCTGACAGAGTTTTACGAAGCCTTCGGCGTGAAAGAAGGCGACAAGCTCTGGCTACCTGAAAAGGATCGCATCAGAATCTGGTAGACACTTTTCCAACAGGGACTACTGTGTTATGTCATCATCAAGTGAAGTCCTTTAAGGATTAGGCTGGCTTGGAGAAGTGAAGTTGATTCCTTCTGAATCAAGGAGTTCCTTTGCCTTGAATACCTGAAGACGAGATGCTCAGGGAAGTCTAACCCTCAATCAGGAAGTTGTCACAATGAAGTACGCTGCCCTGCTTGCCTTGATCATCGTTGCGTTTTTGATGATTCATCCGGCGAATACCAGTGACTGGCCACAGTATCGAGGGCCGAACCGGACAGGTGTCAGCAACGAGGAGAAACTACAATCTGATTGGGCACAGCAAGGGCCAAAGCTCCTATGGACTTACAGAAGTACCGGAGTGGGCTACTCTGGCCCCAGTGTTGTGGGAGATGTTCTTTACATTTCAGGAGGCCGAGAGAATCAAGAGTATCTCATGGCCTTAGACTTGAAGGCAATACCGCCAAAAGAAATATGGTCTGTGAAGATTGGCCCCTTGTTCACTTGGAAAGGCAACTCCTGGAATGAAGGACCTAACGTCTCACCAACGGTGGAAGGAGATAGTGTCTTCGCACTTGGCGGCTTTGGTGATCTTATCTGTGTGAACTTGAGAACCGGGACAGAACGCTGGCGGGTCAATTTGCCAAAGGACTTTGGCGGTGAAGTAAATCCTATTGGTGGTGGATTAGAGGAACCAACCCCCCTGGGTTGGGGGTACGCCTCAGCGCCTTTGGTGGATGGCAATCAATTGATTGTCGTGCCAGGAGGGAAAAATGGTCTCCTTGCAGCTCTAGACAAGTATACGGGGAAACTACTTTGGCAAAGTAAGGAAGTTATAGACCAAGCCTCGTACTCTTCGCCAGTGTTGTGCATGATTGATGGAAGCAAACAATGTGTCCAAGTCGTAAACTCAGGGATAGTAGGAATAGATGCCAGGAATGGGAAACGCCTTTGGCAGTATCATCGTCCAGCGGCATACGATGACGTGGTGATAGCGACGCCATTAATTCTAGACCATTATATTCTTGCTACTGTGGGATTTGGACAGGGTTGCGACTTGATCAAAGTTACGTCCGCAAATGGGACTTTTAGTGCCGAGAAGGTCATCTCTGACAAAACTTTGCAAAATCGCGATGGAGGAGTCATCCTTCTCGGAAAGTACCTTTATGGTTACTCAGAAGGACGTGGTTGGGTCTGCAAAGACTTCATCACCGGCAAAGAAGAATGGACTGAAAAAAGAAAACTGGGAAGAGGTTCGATCAGCTCGTCGAATGACAGGCTGTACTGTCTGAGTGAAGAGGGCACAGTGGTTCTGGCGGCAGCATCTCCTGAAGCCTGGAAGGAGCATGGTCGATTTGCATTACCGGAGTCTTCTGCAAAACGGAAACCAAGCGGTGGGGTATGGACTCACCCTGTCATTTCAAATGGGCGTCTGTATCTTCGTGATCAAGAACTGCTATTTTGTTATGACCTTAGGCCCTAGGTGGCATAAAAGTATCTGACAGTAGCTTCTTAGGGCGTTGATCTTAGCAGGTTCCGGCAATCCTTGATAAGTCATATCCAATCATCACTGCTTGGACTTGCTGGCCTGCGCCGTGTTGCCATCGTAACCCAGATTGGCACGACTACCATTGGGGCCCGGCTCCAAGTCGAATGGCGATGTGGGGTCGGCTGCATCGATAGCGGGGCTGTGTTGCATGTCTGGTACCCAACGGCCAACCTTGGTAGTGCCGTAAGACGGATCCCAGTGTCCGATAATTGATCGCAAACGATATTGTCGGCCCGGAGCGAACATCGGATCTTCGGAGAGGTTGCCGGTTCCTTTGATTGGCTTCTCCGAAAGGGTGTACGTGACGGTCGCTTTGCTTGTCTCATCCAGGATGATGTCTTCGCCGCCGTTGTTCCAGAGAATGCTGTTCTTGATCGTGACCTTGGACTTGTCCGTCACGCTGATGGCGGTACCGGCGACAGCCGGCTTGCATGTGTGGTCGGCAATCGTGACGTGGTTCATGTCAAGCGTGGAGCCATATTTGCCTTCGAGGCCGTCGACGTAAACCGGTGCCACCGCTCCATCGCCTTTCGGGTTGCACGCATTGGCGTAGATGAGATCATGTTCCATGGAGGCGACGGCACCGTCATCAACGAATACAGCGCTGCCAACAGAAGGAGCGAAGTTGCCCGTGAAGATATTGTGGGAGAACTTGTAGATGCCGGGCTTGTTGACAACGACGATCCCGCCGCCCCAGCCGTAACCGTGGTCCCGGCCAATTTCGTTGCCCTCGATCCGGTTATAGGAGATCTCGGCATTGGGGGAGAAAAGGGAAATACCACCCCCGTGGTCGCCGACACCAATATTGTTCTGCACGGTGTTGCCGCGAATGACCAGTTTCGGGCAGTCCGCGAAGATACCAGCTCCACGTCCCGAGACGTTGTTGCGGATGATATTATTCAGGATCGCGGCGTTCGCGCCGGTGACATAGATGCCGCCGCCTTGCTTCCCCGGCTCCTGCTTGACACGGGGACATGTCTGGTTCTTCTCGATCACATTGTTCGAGATCGTCGGCGAGCCCTGGTAAATATAGAACCCACCGCCCAACCACGAGGGCGCCGCCTTGCGCTGCGCCCACCCCCGGTGACAAGGAAACCGTCCACGATAGTCGCACCGGCCTCATACAGCGTTACGACCGAGTCCTTGCCGTTGCCTTTCAGGTGCGAGGGGTTGGCAGTGGGGTCGCGCATAGTGAAGTTGCTTGCGTACCCGCCATAGAGGCGGATGGCCTTCTCCTGCACTCTGATGTTCTCTGAATAGGTTCCAGCAGCCACAGCGATGATGGCGTTGGCCTTGGCGGCGTCAATGGCGCGCTGCACCGTCTTGTACGGATGCAGTGCTGTGCCGTCCGGGGCCTTTGTTGCCGCTGTCCACATAGAGATCAGCCTTGATCACAGGGTGTTCGACTTTCGACGATGGTTCAGAATTCGGCGCTGGTTCAGAGGCCGGCTTGTCATCAGCAGGTTTCTTGTCATCGGTTGCAGGTTCATACCCCGGCGGGGCTACAATCACCTCGAAATCAGAACCTTTCAGACGGCGGAGTTCCTCATGAAGGGCTTTGATCCGGGGATCAGGCGTTACCGAGATCGCCCAGTCGATGCCATTGTCAGCCACGAGCATTCCATAGCGCTTGAGGGCTTTTAAGATGGTCTGTACTTCGGGTGAGAACTTGGAAACATCAACGTCTTTCTTGAGTCGAAGACGTTCTCCCATGCGAGGCAGATTCTCGTCTGTTAATTTGCTGGCATAGTGAGTAGCTGGATAGACATACGCCTTCCGTGACTTCGCAACGGTGACACGCAGGGCATGTTCTATCACGCCTCTTTTTAGTTCATCGTACCGCACCACGGCTGGGAAAATCGGTAGGCCGGCGGCGTCGGCGGAAGTCCAACCATCAGGACGAAGCTTGTTCGATTTCAGATCGAAGATCGCAGCCCCTTCGGCACTCCAGCCTTTGTCGGTCTTTTTCATGACATAGAACTCGTACAGCAATCGACGTGCGGGATCCAGAACGATGGCATGGCGGTCGCCTCCTTCATTCTTTTTGTCTCGTTGAATGTCATCCAAGGTCGGTTGTTCTCCCTTGGGCAGTTCGCGGAACGCAGCGGGCCAGCCTTCAATAGGGACGTTGCTGGGAACGGGGTAGGGCCCTTTGTCCGATTCTTCCGCGTACTCGGTTATGTTCACGTCGATTTTCTTCTGGTTTGGGGGCACCAGGATGAACCCCATATCGGGGTTGTAGCGCAACGGCTTGTCGGCCCCCATCGAGTTAATGATGTCCTTCGAACTTGGATGAAGCGGCCAATCTTCAACAATTAAGTTCCACGGATTGTTGGCCGGAAAGACTTCCAGGGCTGAACAGATGGCGTCCGCTTCGGGGGTATTGAACATGACAGGCTGATTGATCGCAGGCATCTTGTTGGCCTTGATGCGCGCCAATCGTGCTGGATCGCTTTTGACGAGATTCGGATCAACAGCAACAACAGGGCCACCTTCCAGCCAAACGTCGCCCAGGTAAATCAGGGCTGCCTTGTCTTTCTCCTCATCCAAAGCGATGTACCACCGGACGATATTTTCGAGATCAGGAGCCGACTTATCGTTGTTTACCAGTGTGTCGATGGGGAATCGTATCGTGTTCTTCCCCGCTTTCAGTTGAAACTCACGATCCACACGATTGGCAAAGTCTTTGGTCTTTGCATGACGGATCGTGAAGATCAAGGTGAGGTCTTTCTCCACTGCCATGTCGAAAGCCAACGCGGTGTAAGGCTTCCAATCGGTTATGTTGGATTTGCTGACACCGATGCTGTTGCGAAGATCGACCTTGATGCACTTGCCGCCGAGCTCTTTGTTATCTCCGACGGTTGCTTTAGTTGCTTCGTCACCTGCATCAGAAGGGATTTCACCTTGAGTGCCGCGCAGGAGATACTTTCTGGCTTCGGGTTGCGCCCAGGCGAAGGGAAGCAATCCCGGGAATGCGACTACCAGTATGAATAGACCAACCCAAGATGTGCGTTTCATCGTTTACCTCTCTTAATCAAACCCAATGGAGTTGTTAGTTACATCTTGCTTCTTTGGAATGAACCTCGAGTCTGAGGTAGTTCAATCTCGAAACTCGGAAACGAAAGGTTATCCTTGCGGTTTAACCAACGATGCCGGCGGCGGCGAATAGGTCGTTCTAAAGAACGTGTTGATGGTCTTGGCTTCATGCTTGCCATCTATGAAACGCATTATGTCAATTCGCTTAGACAAATCGCCGATCGTGAACCTGAGCTCGACCGTATCGTTGTTGGGATAGTTCGGATCGTAATAATGAAGCGTCACATTGCTGCCGCTCAACTGATACCCATACACCAGTACCTGGTGATTCTTGCCAATCTTGGTCGGGTCGTACGAGATGATTTGCATCAAGGCAATCGGTGAAAGTCGGTTGGCGTCGATATCAGCTTTGATCTTGGGCCATTCTTCCCGCGCGATGATATAGGAACGCCCCTTCATGAGTCCCAATCCCTGGACCACGCCTTCGTCCGCATCCGGGTAATCGTGCCGCATGAACTTGATGTAGTTCGAGCCAGTTCCTGTCACGTCCCAACTGGTAGCGAGCCGTTTCTTGAGATACTGGAACAGTGGATCAGCTTCGTTGATGGGAGCAGTCGTCCTTTGCGGAATCGGTTGTTTGGCCAAGAAGTAATCGATGACCGCGTAGACCATTCCGCCGCACAATCCCTGGCTTGAATTGGTAACGTCAACCTTTCCAAAGGGCTTGGGGAAATCAATGGTAACGACAGGGAGTTTGACTCCATTGTCTTTCCAATAGCCGTTGGAGAATTTGAAGCCGTGTGTTGAGGGCTTGAACCCGCTGACCACACGCTTGCTGGACTTTTCCAAAACATACTTCACCTCCGCGTGGTTTCCTGTCCCTCCGGTGTAGGAGAGAGAGAAGTTCGGCGGAGCCTGCTCATGGTAGGTGTTGCCGTATTGGGATTCCACGAGTGGGTTAGTCCAGCTGATGTAGATATCCTCAACGCTTTTTGCGTCCCACCAATTGGTCGTGAGGATGCCTTTTCCATCCAGCCAGAAAACATCGACGTGATGATTCACCCGCGACAAGGCCACCATATTGGAGTCTACACGGGCTGCTCCTGGGGAAGCGATGGCGAAGGGCTTGTTCCACTGGCCGCCAGACTGAAAGTAAGTGGTCATCACGCTGCCATCCGGAGCAAGCCAGAAAACATCCATGTGATTGCTGGTACGGTTATATGCCGGCAATGGCGTTCGGGATCGGGCAGCTTTAGCCGGAGAGATGGCGAACATATCATGCCATTTTCCGCCATCTTTCTCGTTGACTTGATAGTTCGTGCAGACGGCTCCTTCTCTGTTCACCCAAAACACGGCCAGGTGACTGGGGCTGAGTGCCACCGCAGAAAGGCTTGATCCATCCGTCACTGTTGATTTAGCAGTAATCTGGGCCGGGCCGTTCCATTTCCCCCGCCACCAGACGGTTGCGATGGCGCCTTCCTTGTTGGTGTAAAAAACATGGATCTCGTCTTTCGTACGGGTGATAGCTGTCAAAGAGGAGCCTTCCACTGCGCTGTTGGGTGGAGTATGGCTGGTAGGCTTGTACCAGTCCTTCCCACGCCATGAGCAGGAGTAAATGGCGCCATCCTTGCCAATCCAGTACACATCGATCCAATCCTTCTGGCTGGTGACCACTGCCAGATCGGTCATGCGATGGGTTACATTCGGACCAGTAATTTTGAAGACATTGCCCCATTGACTGTTGGCAAAAGCCCGGGAGGCGATTTCGCCTTTGGAAGTAATCCAGAATAGATCCAAATGCCCTGGAGCCCGGCTGACTCCCGCGAGTGGGGAAGCTCCCATACCGGACCCGCCAGGAGCAACCTGGTAAGGGGCACTCCACTTGTTTGCCTTTGCCGTCCAATACACGCAGTTAATCGACCCCTCTTCTCCTACATAAAAAACGTCTTCCGCATCGGGGCTGTGAGAAAGGCTCACCATGCCGGCTCCCGCCTTGGCTACTTTAGTCGGAGTAATGCCGAAAGGAGTATGCCACGAAGCATTGCCAATCGAATAACGAACATTACCCTTGGGGCCGCTGAGGGCTGCCACCCCGCCCGCTTCAGACTTCCAGTAGCCCGTAGCCCCCGGTTTGATTTCAGCCGGCGGTTTCAGCTTTGGCGTCCAATCGCCATGGGGCAAAGAAACATTGGTCAGGTACAGAGTCTTATCGGTCTTATTGTGCAAATGAATGGCAGTGGTTCTCGGAGGAACCATAGGTTCAGCCTGAGTTGCGCTGACTATCAGGGACCCCAGTGTGAGCACACCAAGCCAGAGGTAGAGCCTGGTAAGGTTGAAGAATCGCATGGTAATACTCCCTATATCAAGCATGTGAATCATCATGCACGGAAAGGACGTTGGGACTTAACACAGGAAGCGACAAGTCGGGGCGAAACGCATCAGGCTGAAGAGAATTTCGGAGAGTATCGGCTCAATAAGGGTTAGCCAGGAAATGCGTCACTAATGAACATGGTTTGCATAAATTGAGGCAAACCCTGGCAGCCTCAGACAGACGAATCGACATTCAGCTTCTGGCGTTGGATGCAGATAGCTTGCCGAAACGACGCCGGTATCGGCGAAAACCCAGTGCGGCAACTCCTATGGCCGTCGCCAGGAATATCAGCAGAAAAGCGCTGGGCTCCGGGACAGCAACGACAAGCGACACATTGTCGAGTGGACTGATGAAGTTGTTCGCAGCGCTGCCATTGAAAAAGGTGATATTGGTTGATGGGCCCGTAGCAGTGAAGTTTACGCTAAAGAGCTTCCAGTCCAGATGATCCGTCGGGGCAGCTGGGTTGGTGAAACTCATTCTTGCACCGCCATTGATGCTGAGGTCCACCGTCGCAGGGAAGAAGAAGACGTTATCCTTGGCGGACCCGACGTAAAAACTCAATTGATAAGCCAGGCCGGAGGTCGTTGTCACGCTCTGGGTCACGCCGCTGGAGTTAGAGTTCGACGTAACTCCCGCCATGTCGGCCCACTGATTTCCGCTTTGGGCATTGAAGGTGATGCCACTCTGCATGAAGGAGGTACTGGCTATCGAAGTGTCAACTCCCACCACCGTCCAGCCGGTTATCGCAGCTGATCCGCCAAGAAAATTGGTAAACCCGCCGACGGGCACCACGGGAGTTTCAAAACTCCCGTTGACGATCAACTGAGCATGCAGAGACGTCGCAGGTATGAGGTAAATGCCGAAAGTCACGAGCCATATCGCAAATCGGCCTACCTTGAGTTGAGTCATATTCCTGCCCCTTCGTAGTTGTTCAACAATGCACCAGCAAAGATCTCACATCATGACATACCAAAGCGACAAAGAAGGGTAAAACGCATCATGACAAGAAAGAAAAAGAATCATAATCAGCCAAATAGCTGGTCATTCTTATTCATTTGCACGCATGGTACGTAAGCGTTACCATTGGTAGGGATAGAGATCGGGTTCTCCGCATTGACTTCACGACCGGACCACTGTCTGGAGATGAGTACTGGAGCGGCTTATCGTGAATTCCATCGATTCCACCTCAGAACCGCAGCCTACACGCGATTTATTCCAAACCGTTTACGATGAATTAAAGAAACTAGCTGCCTATCAGTTGTCAGTAGAGCGCGTGGGGCACACGCTGAACCCCACCGCTTTGGTGCATGAAGTCTATCTTCGCCTAAACTCCAGCACACGAGGGAATAAGCAGCCATGGAATGACCGTAAGCAGTTCTTCATCATGGCCGCGGAGGCCATGCGTCGGATACTGATTGATCATGCGAGGTATCATCGAAGAAAGAAGCGAGGAGGGGGCAAGCCGGTCAACAAGTTGGATATTGAGCAAATCGCCGCGGTACATCAACCCGATATCATTGCCCTGAACGATGCCCTGGAGACCCTGGCCCTGGAACGGCCTGATGCGGCGGAACTTGTGAAGCTGCGGTACTTCACCGGATTGACGATGGACGAAGCTGCGGCGATTTTGGAATTGTCACCCTCCACGGCAGACCGTCGATGGACATTCGCCAAGACCTGGTTACTGGATCGGCTCGCTTCTCAGGATGAACCGGAAGAATCGTGATGAATTGGTGGTGCGAAACATGTGTAGTTGTCGCCATTATGATTATGGCAGCGGCTTCGTTGGTTGAGAGAGTAGGCCCTCGATGAAAGAAGAATCGCTCTTTATTGCTGCGTTGTCTATCCTGGATTCAGGGGAAAGAAGAGAATTTCTCGACTCCGAGTGCCCCCATGAACCGATACTGCGCCAACGGGTGGAGCGGTTACTTCAAGTTCATCAGCATGCTAGCAGTTTTTTAGAAGAGCCGGCCCAACCAGAATGCACTCCGGTTTCCACTTTTCTGGAGTTACGCCCCGATTCCCTGGTGGACCGTTATCGGATCGTACGGTTACTGGGCGAAGGGGGTATGGGAGCTGTATACCTGGCCGTGCAGAAAGAACCGGTCCATCGGCAGGTAGCGCTCAAGATCATCAAACCAGGCCTGGAATCCCCGCAAGTATTGATGCGGTTCGAGGCTGAACGACAGTCGCTAGCTCTACTCAATCACCCCAATATCTCCAAAGTGCTGGACGCAGGTGCCACTTCCTCAGGCCAACCTTATTTTGTGATGGAATGGGTGGATGGCCTGTCGATCACGGAGTATTGCGACACACATCGACTGCACCCCAGGGCACGGCTGGAGCTCTTGACCACGGCATGTCAAGCAGTGCAGTATGCCCATCAAAAGGGTTTGATTCACCGTGATATCAAACCTTCTAATATCCTCGTTGCCGAGGTCGATGGTAAACCCGTTCCCAAAGTCATTGACTTTGGCGTAGCCAAGGCCATAGGAGGCGACATGCTTCCTCACCAGAGCTATCAAAGCTTTGTCGGAACCCTCGTGGGCACCCTGGAATACATGTCCCCGGAGCAGGCACAACTCAGCAAGCAAAACGTGGATACCAGAACTGATGTTTATTCCCTCGGCGTCTTGCTCTACGAGTTGCTCACCGGCTCCACCCCGCATTTGAAGGTTCAGCTCAAGGAAGCAGATATCGACGAAGCTCTGCGAATGATCCGTGAAGTCGATCCCCCCAAACCGAGCACCCGGCTGAGCAGCCAGCACGAAACCCTACCAACGATTTCCTCCATGCGGCTGATCGAACCCAAACAACTTACCAGGATGGTCCAGGGCGAGCTGGATTGGATCGTCATGAAAGCACTGGAAAAAGACCCTGACCGACGGTATGCCTCACCTTTGGAAATGGCGAGGGACCTGCAGCGGTATCTCGTTCATGAACCCATTCTGGCAGGCCCTCCGTCATGGCTGTACCGCTTCCGAAAATTCGTGCGAAGAAATCGGGTGGCAGTCGCCGCCGCTGCCCTCGTTTTCGTGACCTTGCTGGCAGGGATCATCGGCACGGGTTATGGCCTCATGGATGCACGCGCCTCCCGCCAAGTTGCTGAGCAACGATATGACCTGGCTCAAAATGCAGTGAAACATTTTCTCGACAGCGTCACAGACGACCCTGATCTCTTTCGAGCGGATTTGACAGCGCTGCGAAGCCGGTTACTGGGCTCGGCTGTCACCTTTTACCAGGAGTTGGCTGACCAGCAACCCGAAAACACCTCCCAACAATTGGATCATGCCCTGGCTCTTCATAAGCTTGGCTCGGTTCGATTCAACCGAGGCGAATACTCACAAGCGGAGAAAGACTTCATTCAGTCTCGGGATGAACTACGAACGCTTGTGGATCGACCTGCCGAGTCAGCCCGGGGCGCGGCTGGAGTTGGGGAAACTCTTGTGCATGCTGGGAAATGTTCGCACGAAGGTGGGCCGCCGAGCTGAATCCCTTGCTGATTACCAGGAAGGGGAAAAGCTGCTCACCCGGCTGTGGGAATCGACGGAGAGTGATTCCAACTGTTTGTACGAACTTGCCCTCGTTCGATATAACCTGGCATGCGCGTTGTTCACCAATAATCAGTGGGAAGAAGCAAAGAAGTTATTCACCGTGGCGCTGGAGAATTTTCAAACCCTGTCGGCTCACGATCCAGATAACAGGCAGCATCGAACTGTCCATGCGCAACTGCTGAAAGATTACGCGGCAAGCTTGGAGTTGCAAGGCGATTTGCCGCAAGCGATTCAACAAATCTCTTTGTCGTTGAACATGTTCGAGCGACTGGTCGCTGAAACGTATGGAGTCAATCTCCAACGTGGCCTGGCTGATTGTCTCACCAGGTACAGCCAATTTCTGAACACAAGTCGAAAACCGGCAGAGTCTCTTCCTTTGGCAAAGAGGGCAAAGGTAATTTGCGAAGAGCTGGTGCGGGAATATTCTACACGTCCCGATATGCAAACCTCTTTAGCCACAGTTTGTTATCAATTAGGTTGGGGGCACGAGCTTAACAAAGAATGGCTGGAGGCTGTGGCGGAATACGAACAATCATGTAGTATCCTCGAAAAGCTTGTTGCTGATTTTCCCAATGTTCCCAGCAACATGAATGTTCTTGGGCAAGCTTACAATAATCTTGGGAAAGCACTGAAAATGCTTCGTCAGAATGAAAGGGCTTTCACGTCATTCACCAAGGCAAAAACTCACCTGGAAAGGTCCTTGCGCCTGTCGGAATCATCACCTCTGGTCAAGAAGCCATTGAAAACAGTCATTTTGAACATTAGCTACGAACTGGCGGATAAATCGAAGTATGAAGAAGCGTTGCGTGAAATTGAACAAGCTGCCGCGCTGGTTCCATCCAGAGGATGCCGATTGTGGTGGGCCGCGATGTTAATCAAACTCGGCAGACATCAAGAAGCGGTTCAAGCTGCGGTGGAAATCTGCAAGGACAAGGAAATCAACCAACAGGAGTTGTTCTTTGCGGTACTGGTCTGCTCCTTGGCCGTGGATGAACTCAAAAACTCTGGTTTGGATGCGGCTCAATACAGCAAAAGAGGCAAGGAAATATTCAGCCGTCTGGTCGGCAAAGTGACTCACAAACAATTGGATGAGTTTACCAGAAACAGTAAAGCGGAATGGTGGATGACATCTCAGACTCAAATGTTCAAGATCTGGCTTTCCGAGCTCGAAGCAAATCCACGGAAGTAAGATGCTTCGCTGGATACCATAATCCCTGCCTGCCTTGAATATGAAACGCTCACTGGGAGACTATTATGAAACAACAAACATCAGTTGGAGAACTATTCATCAAAGAAATCAGAGCACGCCTGTCTGACAGCTTTGAACGGATCATACACTGCGTTTCCCAGCTTAGTGATCAGCAAGTGTGGTGGCGTCCTCAGGAATCGATGAATAGCATAGCTAATATTCTGCTTCACTTATGTGGGAACATGCGACAATGGATCATTCATGGAGTGACTAATGCTCCGGATCATCGGGATCGACCGGAGGAGTTCTCGAACCGTTCCATGCTTGCTAAGAATGAGCTGATCGCCAGGCTGGCAAAAGTCGTACACGAATCTGATCAACTACTATCCGCGATGAATGAAAGACAACTATTGTTGGAACGTCGCATCCAGGGATTTGATGAGACAGTGTTATCAGCAATTCTCAATAGCGTCTCTCACTTCAACGGCCACACGCAGGAAATCGTCTACATTACCAGGCTGCAGTTGGGATCAAGTTACCGATTTGCCTGGACACCTTCGACGCCTGAGCAAGGCGCACCACCTAAATAGTCTTGACTGTTGACAGATACAGTGGAGGGCGGAAGCCGGTTCCCGAATCGTACTTTTCATTTCTGTAAGAATTACCGAACATGCAACCAGGGGCGGGTTCGATTCTCAAAAACCATCACTGCCCCAGACTTTTTTGATGCAAATGGCAACGCTGATTGTTATGACAGTAAGATGCACCATCATGCTGAAGAGAACATTCCATGAGCGCTCAACCTGCCGATAGCCCTAGGCCAGTCATAACTCCGGATCCCAAGCGAGCTTCACTGCTTCCACAATCCTGGCGGTGGGGTACCGTGGTCGCGGTTATCATGATTGTGCTGGCGCTGATTGGCGTAGCTCTTACTTCTTCCAATTCGCACCATGCGGTCAACTACTGGATTTGGCTTGCCCCGGTTTACGGCATCCTCTGTATCGGGACGGCCTGGCGCCGGGGCAGCGAGGGGCTCAAGAACGACATGTCGACAGTGATGCAGCAGATTCTGCATTGGCTGGGCATTGGCGTCGCCATGTTTCTGGAATTTACCATCCGCAGCACTGGTGAAGAGACAGCAACAGCCTCTGCCTTCAACGCTGTTCTGATTCTGGCCCTGGGTTGCTACCTGGCGGGCATTCATCTGGAAGGATCGTTCATCATCGTCGGATTGTTGCTGACCATGATTATGATCGTGATCGCCAAGGCCGAGCAGTATCAGTGGATTATCTTCGTCGCTGGCGGCCTTGTTCTGGCTGGAATGATTGGCTGGTCCCGAATACGCCGGCGCTGTGGCCTGCGAACTCGTCCGTTACCTAGCAAGGCAGCACGAGGTCAAGCAAGCGTCGGTGGTACTCCAGATAGGTACGGATGAAATATGAGCACAAACCAGGAACAGCAGCCTATGGGGGACACCTTCACCCCTAGCTCTGCACACACGCTCAATGTGCTGAAGAAACTGGCCATCTGGGGGTTGTTCTTTTTTGTCATCTACCTCACAAGGGATTTCTTCTTCCTGGCATTCATGACGTTTCTCTTCAGCTACATGGCCTTGGCGTTGGCTGATGTGATGTCTCGCAGGATGAAACTCTCGCCGGAGAATACCCGCAGCCGGCGTTTTGTAATATTGGGTATCTTTATCTTTGTGCCGTTGATATTGTTTGTCGTCGGCACTCTCGTGATGCCCCATTTGATCGCTCAAGGGCAACATCTCATTGCGTGGGTCAGCCAGACCAATCCCGAAGCCGAGGTGGCACGGATTGTGGAACGCTATGTAGGCCATTCCGAATTTGAACATGCCTATGGCGGTCCACAGGATCCCCGGTATCAGAAGGCTTTCGAGGAGTATCGCAAGACCGGGCAGCGATTCGTCACCGAGTACGATAACTTTCCCCAAATGGCGAGCTGGATCGAAGGCGGGTTCAGTCGCCAGTACGATGACGTGGTGCGTGCCAGACTTCAATCTCAGTTGTTGAACGAAGGGGTCTCCAGCAAAGACTTTGAAGTTTGGTTCCTCAATACTAAGCTCCCTGCTGTGAAAGTTCAGACAGTCCAGAACGCAGCCGTCAAGAATATTCCGCCAACACCGCTAGAGACATTTTTGCGCAGTGCCGCAACTTCTGAGCCTGCTGAGATGCTCAGACAAGTCAGGCACGATCCTGCTTTGCAGACGCCGTTACAACAAGAGTGGATCAAAGACACTATCGACAAGACGCTGGCTCAGGTCAAGGACACTGCCAAATACCAGGAACAGTTCAAAGCCTATTACGAGAACCTGGTCAAGACCAAGCAGCCGAAGGTACCCTATTCCTACGAGCAGTACATTGAGTTGCAAAAGGCCCGCTCTCAAGGGCAAGCAGCCTTCAGCGCTGTCATGGCCAAGATCAAGCCTGCCACGGGAGCGCAGATCTGAAGAGCAACTCAAGCAGGACTTCGAAGCCTTCAAGAAACACGAACTCTTTCAAACGTGGTGGAGCACCAGTTCGCCAGCCAAGTTCATCCGGCACGAACTCGATTTCAACGCCAGCAGCAACGTCAGTTCACGACTGGAGGGGATGGCTAGTTCTCTGTTGAACATCCCAGTTGATTTGAGCACAGCCTTACTTCTCAGCTTCCTCATCTGTATTGATTTTCCCGCACTGCGTCGGGCCAGCCAGCGGTTGCGAACCACCTGGCTGCGTGATGTGTACGATGAACTGATTCCAGCCCTGGCCCGACTGGGACAACTCATCGGAAAGGCGATGTACGCTCAGGGTCTGGTTGCACTCTGCAATGCTATCATGCTTTTTCTGTTCATGGAGTTCCTGGGTATCGAGCATTCAGTGCTGTTGGCCTTTGCTGTGTTCGTGGTGTGCCTGGTGCCGACGCTTGGGACTATTATAGCCTGGGTGCTGATCGTCATCATAGCCATGGTTCAACCCGGGGGCGGCGTGGCTCTGGCTCTCAAAGCATCAGGGGCTGTGATCATCGTGGTGATTCTGGAGACCTTTGTCTTCAGTCCGCCATTCTCGGCAGGCTGATGGAACTCCATCCCGTGCTGATTATCGCCATCCTGCCCATTGCCCACTACTTCTTCGGCATCTGGGGATTGATCCTGGCGGTGCCCGTTGCGGTCTACGTCATCAATGAAGTGATCCTCCGCGATTCTGAGAAGGAGAGTCAGCAACTGCCGAGGCAACTTGACGTGGATCAAGTAAGATAGGCGAAGAGGAAGAGGTCGGCTTGATGTGTGTCAAGCCATCATCACCTTCCTCATTTGGGCGATACCAGGGCAATGAACTTGACGACCCTCTATCAACACCGATTTACGATCCTGCTGCTGACATTGATCGTGTTCATGTTGTGTACCCCGTTGATTATTGAACTGGTCACTGAAGAGTACGCGGTGTCGGGTAAGGTAACGATTCTCGTGATTTCGGTGGGATGGGTCACCGCAGCGACTTTCGCTGTAAGTACAAGAAGAAGGACTGCGATCATCGCGATCGTTCTGATGGCGGTGTCGTTGCTGTTAGAGTTGTTTACGACCTTGCTGCCGACGAACTTGTCCTTCATACTCTTTCATCTGCTTCGTATCGTCTTTTTGGGTTTTATCGTCAGTCAGGTGTTCAAGCATATTTTCAAACCTCGCCTGGTGACGTTTGACACTATCAGCGCTTCCCTATGCATCTATCTAATGCTGGGGGCAGTCTGGGCTCATATCTATGCCATCGTCGAAATGGTGACGCCAGGGTCGATAGCCTATGTTATTCCTCATGTTCCTGAGCAAAAGAGCACCGAAATCGCCCGTTCGTTCCACATGCTCTACTTCAGCTTTGTGACACTCAGTACAGTAGGTTATGGCGATATGGTGCCTACCACAACCGTGGCTCGCATGTTCGCCGTCACCGAAGCGATCTCCGGGCAAATCTATTTGCTGGTGATGGTTTCACGACTGGTCGGGTTGCAGGTCTCGCAAGCGCTCTATCAGCCGGAATCGAAGCCAGACAATATCAGCAGCGCTAATCCATCTATCAAGGAGCCGAAATGAATCATCATGAGCAGCATCGTAAAGACAGAGAACACGAGAAAGAAGAGCACCATCATCGTCATCCGGACAAAGACAAGGGTGACCTCATCTCGATCCATCCTAAGTGGCTTTTCTATGTGGGGTGTGTTCTCACGCTGATCGCCCTCGCGATCTGGTCATTGATCTACTATTTCAAGTAATGCCTGTGGGATTGCAACGAGGAGCGTCTGATGGAGCCGGAGAACAAGGTGCCAGAGCGAATGAGCTATAGAAAGCGGCTTGCCATTGGCGTCATCGGTATGTTGCTTTTGTGGGGACTCGTCGCCTACATCATCGTGCCCATGCTCTGGAAATCCTACTCACATCGGCATCCTGCCATGGATGATGTACCCGGCATCACCGTCACCGGCTCCGGCATCCCTGGTGACCCGCTCAATGTGGCTCTCATTGGCACCAAGATCGAGTTGATGAAGATCATGGTGGCTGCCAAGTGGTATCCCGCCGATCCGCTCAGTTTGAAGAGTTGCCTGGAAATTGCAGAGGCGACGGTACTCAAGCGGCCTTATGATGCTGCCCCAGTGAGCAGTCTCTATCTTTATCACCGCAAGGAAGACCTCGCCTTTGAGCAACCTGTGGGAGATAACCCGCGGGAACGGCATCACGTCAGGTTCTGGAAGACCGAAAAGGTTGATACCGATGGGCGACCAATCTGGATCGGGTCCGCTGTTTTTGACAAACATGTGGGCTTCAGCGAAACGACAGGGCAGATCACCCACGTTACAGGAGAGAATGTCGATGCTGAACGAGACTTCCTCTTTCAGTGCCTGCAAAAGACTGGAATGTTGAGCGAGCAGTACCCCATTGACGGTTTTCACAAAGTCCTATCAGGTAAGAACGGCGGCGGCGACCCGTGGAAGACTGATGGCCGTCTCTTTGTTGGGGTTATTGCTGACAAGGCAGCACCATAAATGCTACAATCATCTTGACCCGACATCACGCTTGGAGAACATATCATGATTGAGAAACTCCCCCAAAGCACTGACAGCACACTCGGCTTTAAACTGTCTGGCAAGCTGCATGATGCCGACTATCAGCAGTTTGTGCCGGTGATTGATGCTGCTCTAGCCAAGCATCCCAAGGTGCGTCTGCTAGCTCAGTTTCACGACTTTCAGGGCTGGGATATGAAGGCCCTCTGGGACGACATCAAGTTCTCCACCACCCACTGCACCAAGATTGACCGCATCGCTCTGGTTGGCGAAAAGACGTGGGAGAAGTGGATGAGCGTGGTCTGTAAACCGTTCACCATGGCCAAGATCGAATACTTCGATGCAGCCAATGTCGATGCGGCATGGGCATGGTTGGCCAAGCCGTAAGACTCGCAATAACTCGAACCAATGACGAAGGGCAGAACCATTGGTTCTGCTCTTTTTCGTAGCATCACTTCACATAGATGGGATTGGCGAAGATCCAGGGCCAATACTCGCCATCGAGCTTGAGCCAGGCTTCTAAGCGATACGCGCCTGGTTCTTTCAGTACAAACTCGACATCAGCCTTGCCTTCTGATCGCCCCACTTCTTTTCCATGATGAAGCAGTCTTGTCAGTGCAGGCACCGGCAGCTTGGCTTGTAGTTTAGTGCCATCAGCTAACTTAACTTCATCGCCCATGACACCAAGCTGCTTGCCCGCCTTGTCCGTAGCAGTGAATTGAAACCCGCTGGCATCGCACATCCAGTCATGCGAGACGTAGGCATGACCAGCTTTGAGGGCAGTTCGAATGGCTGCTTCATCCAGCGTCTTGGCCAGAATATGGGTGGCTGAGTTGCGGAACGAGATGGCATAGGGGTCAACATCAACCCTGGCGATGATGTCGCCCGGCTTATGGTCTTTCATCAATTCCTTGATCCCCGGTCTCAAGTCGGTGCTGATTTTGCGCATTCCCTTGTCTTCATCCACATTGGTGCCGAGAAGAGCAGTCTTCTCATCCAGCATCTTGAGCACCATCACCTGGTTGTGATGGCAATCGTTGGCGGCGACACCAGTGAGTCGCTTGGTTTTGGTTCCCTCGTCCCATTTGTCCAGATAGACCGTGGGATAATCGTTCTGAAAAGCGAACAACTCAGCTGGATAGGTTTTGACAGCATCTTGCAGCTCGGCCAACTGCTTCGGGTCGGTCAACTTCATGGCCACGGCAATGAGCGAGCCCATATCGCGTTTGGCATCGTAATGGCGATTGTAAATCTCGAGCCCGGTGAGGCCTGCCAGCGAGTGATCCTTACGCTCCTCAATGTGCGAGAGAAAGATCATGCCATCATCGACGCTGACGGTTTCGACGAACTCGGGGGTCTTCAAATCCATCCGGTCCAGGATCGATTTCATCGGGTAGATGAGGAATCCCCGTATCTCCGAGCCGGGAATAAAGAGAACTCCCTCCTTCATGCCCCTCCAGCGACCATCGATAAAGTCGCGGGGTGGACGGAAGTGATCGGTCAGCAGAATAGCGTTCACACCGGCTATCTTGGCCTGGGCCAGCATTTCTGGCAGTGTACCGCCGGTATGGGTGGAGTCTTCGGCATGCGCGTGCATGATGCAGCGGAAATCGTTCACTCCTGCAAGGGGAAGCAAAGTGCGTCGCTGATTCTTAAGTGCTTCTACATCATCGTGAGTGGCCTTCAATCGCTCCAACCGGAGACGCTCGATATTGGAATGAGTTCGTTTCGGCGGATCCTGGGCTCGAACTACGGAAAAGGGGAACAACGTCAGACCCAGGCATGTCATAAAGAAGAAACGTCGCATAAGTTACTCCGAAGAAGTCACGCTGGCATCGCAGTGCCATCTGCCTGATGGGACTATAAGATACTGCATTATTATCAGACAAGGACGACCATGGCGAAGCTCTTCTTCTATTACTCTACGATGAATGCGGGGAAATCGACCTCGCTGCTACAGGCCAGCTACAACTATGCTGAGCGTGGCATGAAGACGATGCTGTTCACCGCCAAGCTGGACAACCGGGCAGGGGGGCGCATAGCTTCCCGTATCGGATTCGGAGCCGATTGTCATCACTTTGAAACTGATACGCCATTCTTTGAACTATGCCTGCCTGAGAAGCCGGATTGTATTCTAGTCGATGAAGCTCAGTTCCTCTCTAAAGAACAGGTACGTGACCTGACCAGAATTGTTGACGAAGGTAACATCCCCGTCATGTGTTATGGACTGCGCACCGATTTTCGTGGCGAGCTTTTTCCGGGCAGCGCGGCGGTCCTTGCCTGGGCGGATACCCTTTCGGAGTTGAAAACAATCTGCTATTGCGGACGCAAAGCGACCATGGTCGTGCGTGTCTCTCCAACTGGAGTCGTCGAAAGGGATGGACAACAGGTGGAGATTGGCGGTAACGAGCGGTATATTTCCTTATGTCGTAAGCATTTTGCCGAATCGTTGCGTTCGGGGGTATGCGCAGGGTGGAAATAACATGGCGAGGCTACTTACCCGACTTGAGCTTTATGGGCGAAGTTGATTGAGGAGTTGCTTTGCCGTATCGCAAAGTAGTCTTGATCAGCCAGCTAGGATCTACCAGTGGCTCGCAGTAAACGGGATCGATTATTGAGCTGAGTGCATAGTGATAAGAGGCTGCGGCAAAGTCATATTTCACGTACCAATACGTTTGGAAGAGCATGTAATGGCACTTGGATAGCATATTTCGATTGTTGGAAGTCTTGCCTGAGCTAAACAGCTTTTCTCTTAATGGCAGCGCTTTTAGGAATGTCTCATGAGCTAGCTTCCACTGCTGGACAGCTAGCAGTTCATAGCCGAGTTGCATGCAGGTGTGACCATGACCAGCGATCATTTCCGAACTTGACGATCCATCTTTTGGCAATGCCTCATAGTGAGTAAGACTCTCTTGTAATTTCTCGATGGCTTCTTCGTGCTTTTGCAATTCACCCAAATCTCTTCCCCACAGATACAGGCGAGAAGCCAGAGTATATCGATCCTTAGCCAAATACCCGCCCGATTTCAGTATTCTGCTCCGAAGTAGAACAATGCGTGTCATTATATCGGCTGACTTCTGCCATTGCTTTGAAGCACGATAGTTGTTTCCCAGCCTGGAATAGCTGACATCCAAGTCGCGTTGATAGTTGACGACAGCAGGATAATCCTCGACTAGCTTTTCCCTTACCTCCATCAGTTGTTGGTAAATCACGGATGCTTTTTCGGGTTGCCGATCTGTTTCATATTGTCGGGCAAAAGTCTGTAATCGGCTGGCATACTGTTCTCGATATCGAATTTCTTTGGGAAAATCCATGATGAGACGTTCGTTGAGCTTTAATCCCTGATGAGTAATCTCGTCAGCTTCATAGGCTTTTTCCTGGCGCGTAACGCGCTGGAGAGCCGGAAGTGCAGCTTCACTAATTCAAACTGGTTTTCTTCATGTTGTGGAAAATCTCGCTGGCACTTCGTGCGAATGTCAATGGCTTCTCGATAGAGTTTCTCCGCGTCATCAAATCGCTTTACTTTATCGTCTTCAAATAGATCGCATAAAATCAGCCGATCCCAGGCAGCATTGTGGGCGATCCCAGGCGCAAAGGGATGATCGTGCATCATTTGATCATTCATCTTTATGGAAGTTTTGTAATGCGTCTCAGCTTCTTTCCACATGCTTTGTTTGTGCGAATACACGCCAACCCGCCAATGACTGCGTGCCAATGCCTCGTCCAGGCCGGACATCTTGGGAGATTTATCATAAAGTGCCTGCCGTATGGCGAGAGCTTTCTGCAAGTGTCTGTCTGCTTCATCCATTCTTCTGACAGATATACAATGCCAGCCAAGGTCATCGAAGACGATAGCCTGAGTCAACAGCAACTTATCATCCTCCGGCTTGATGCTGAGCGCCTTTTCGATGTAGCCCATGGCCAACAGCAGATCATTCTCTACTTCCGCGCCACGATCCAATTCATAAAGGTTGACACAATTATAAACAAGTGAATTAGCAATGCTTGCCATGGCTTTGCAGTTATCCGGGTGCGATTGAAGTTCTTCCTTCATTTGAACAATCGCACGACGATACAGCTTGTCCGATTCAGTGTGGTTCTTAAGTCTCCGTTGGCTAAAGGCCAATTTGAAGAGAGTCGACACCGCTTCTTCGTTCAGAGCACTGGTGGGTCCTTGTTTCTTAATTAACTGTTCAAACAGATCGACAGATTGCTGATATCGCTTACAAGATTTTTGATACTCCGCCAACGTATGATGAATCGAACCCACCTGGCTTGCCAGCCGGGCAGCTTCCAATTGCAGGCTGGGCTCTGTCTGAGGGTCGATCAGAAGGGCCTCAAAGTATGGTAACAGACTGATCAGTTTATCCCGGCCCTGTTTTTCTGTTCGAACATCTTTCATCATCTCCTGGGCATCTGAGACGATCGTCCGAAGAAATTCAAGATGCTTGTGCAGCCAGGCTTTAGTGGCATCAGCCTGTAGGCCACGTTCGTGATTTTGATAAGCGATACCGACGATGCCACCGATAGTTGCCAGCAGCAGGGCCGCGGCTAATCCAGTTACCAGAGGATGACGTTTGCCCATTCTCCAACTGCGTTCGAACCACGAAACAGGTCGAGCATGAATGGGTTCGCCGCGCAGGTAACGACGAAGATCGGCAGCGAGCTCAGAAGCGGATCGGTAGCGTAGCGACTGGTCTTTCTGCAGACATTTCAGGCAAATCGTTTCCAGGTCTTTCGAGAGCTTGGGGCGATGCTTGCGAAGCGGCAAGGGCTCCTGCTTGCTGACCAATTGCAATGTTTCATAGTCGGTTTCCCCTCGATAAGGTGGATGGCCGACCAGCAACTCATAGAGCAGCACGCCTAACGCATGGATATCAACGCCATTACCGATGGCATTCTTACCGGAGGCCTGCTCAGGAGCCATGTAGGAGGGTGTCCCCAGAATGGCTCCCGTCGCTGTCTGCTGTTTTTCCCTTTCGAGCTTGGCCAGACCAAAGTCAGTGATCTTGGGGATAAAGGAACTGGTACGATGAGTGCCTGTCACAATCGTTGAGCCGTTCGACTGTGAATCATGCAGCAGAATATTCGATGGCTTGAGATCACGATGCAACACCCCCTTGGTGTGGGCGAAAGCAACGGCATCAGCCAGGCTGGCTACCCATTCCGCTGCCTGCTGTGCGGGAATCTGCTCCTTTTGTGCCCGCATCCACTCACCCAGGGTGATTCCAGGGCAGTAGGTGTACACGATGTAGTTGACGGGACCGATCGTTCCCGCTTCATGCACAGCCACAATATTGGGATGGCTCAGCCCGGCAGCCACTCGTGCTTCTCTCAGGAAGCGTTCACGCAATGTATCATTTGTCAAAACATGTGCGTGGGGGATCTTGAGTGCGACTTCGCAATCAAGCACACGATCTTTGGCAAGAAACACGACTCCAAAGCCACCTCGTCCCAATTCACTCAATAGGTCAAACTTTCCGAAGCGACAGGGAAGCCTGTATTTGACTGGAGTAAAGTTGACTTCCGAAATTTTTGTCGAGGACGAGGTCGGAGTATCCACTTTGCGACGACGAATGGAATCCAGCTTTTTCAAACAGGCCAGGCCACGATTCAGCTTTTGATCTAACAGGAGTTTGCTGTCGCCATCAGGAGCATTATCGATGGACTCTCCTTTTTCCAGTCGTTCATCCCAGTCTGCCAGTCGATCCAGAAATGTATCCTCTACTGGATGTTCCCGATTCATGGCGGAGTTTCCATTTCCTCTTGGAGCTTTTCAATAGCACGAGCCCAAAGCTTGCGAACCGCATTGGCAGTACGATTCATGCACGTGGCAACCTCTTCAAAAGGCAATCCTTCCACATAACGCAAGCGCAATACCTGAGCATAGTCTTCAGGCAACCGATCCATGGCGGCGTAGATGCGCTTCTTCCTGCTCACCTGCCATCATCTGCTTGCTGGGTGTGGCCATTCCATCAGCCAGCCAGGAGCGTTCCTGGGCTCCTGAATCAGCAGGATGGATGGATACCTCCCGTTTGGCTGATCGCTTGGCTGTTTGCACCCATTGTCTGCGAAAATTCGAGATATTGTTAAGCAGCATGCGCCTAAGCCACGCCAGAAGCTCTTGCTCTGAAGTGCCGGAAAATCGCGAGAAGTCCTGTTGGGCTTCCATGAATGTCTGCTGAACGATATCAGACGCCCCCCCTTTGGCTCTCAGATTGGCATCCAGCTCGTGCTCAGCCACGTGCAGCAGGTAAGTTCTACAAGCCTCCAGGGCTTCACCGAGAGCAGTTGCCTCGCCGGCATGAGCTTTTGCCAGCCATCCTTCCAGACGTTCATCCGAGTCTGCCATTCGCTTAGCACCACTATTTTGGAAATAGGCCGCGTTGGCAGAAATATTACCAGATATTCTCATGAAATACCATGATGAACAGGGCATTTCATGTACCTACATCGTTTGGAACCTCTTGAATAAAGCAGCCTTATGCCGTGTGAAGGCCTTTTACCGTACCAGTGGTGCTAAGCGGATAGGAACGAAAGAGTGGCAATGAACAAGTGTTGCTTCCATGAAACGACATAAGAAGACTCTTCGACTTTGGATACTTCTGGGTGTGATGATTGCTGCACTATTTGCTGTGTTGTACGCATATTATCAGGCTCCCGACGATACTGTGCGGGTTATGTCATTGGGCGGACGGTACAACCAGATCAACCGCCATGTGATTGGCAGCAAAGCATCAGACCAGTGCCTCAATTTGAAATGGTGTCAGTTGCCACAGACGGTCACCTTCCAAACGAATGGCCCGTTGGTGCGTGTCTATCTGCTAGACATGTCCTCGATAGACTCATCGTTAGAGAAAGTGACCACTTACATGGCCGCTTCTGATGCAATAGCGAAAGGGCTTGAACCGAATACAAAAACTATGGTACATCGAGCTGTTGAGGTTAACCATGGTATCTTTCATTTGCCTGTCTGGCCCTGGGTTTGGCATGCCGACTATATGCTGATTGTGTGCGCCGATGAAGAGACCCAAGTTATTGTGCGTGTCTCCTACGGGAAATGATGATGGCGAATTTATCGACATTTCAAAATCAGCGGCGACATTCGGATCGCCACTCAACGGTCAGCGTTTACGATGGCATTTCTCTGCTGTCTGCTGATGCATCAAATCATGATCTGGGTCGGTGCGGTGAAGCCTGCTGATTCGTGGGGCACAGTGCTATTAAATAACCTGCACTGGTACCTCATCACAGGGTTTGTGGGAGCCATTATCGGTGCCTGTCTCGGATATTTTCTGATCACAAAATGGCTTGCAAGAAAGCCTGACGACACTTGACCTCTGATAGTAGCCGGTCATAGATCACACATCATGCAATCTAACGATCGTCCCGTTGCGCCGTATGTACCCTGGCTTCAAGTAGTAGTTGCTTCATTAGCGATGGTGATGACCATTCCTGGGCGAACTCAGGGACTTGGGCTTATCACTAAACAAATTCTTGATGATCAAACCCTGCACCTTGATCAAACTCAATACGCCTGGCTTAATCTGCTGGCCACCCTGAGCGGTGCTCTCTTTGCTATTCCCTGTGGCTGGCTGATTGATCGTGTCGGCGTCCAACTGGTACTGGTGCTCAATGTCCTATTCCTGGGGCTAGCCACCTGGTTCTTCGCTCAGGCGGAAACTATCATTGCCTTCTTTGTCGGCATGCTTCTCATGCGCAGGCCTGGGGCAGAGTGCTTTATCAACGACGAGCCTTACTTTGATTGGGAAGTGGTTCCCTCACCGGGTCATCGTGGCGATGGCTGTATTCGGGATTGTTTCGACCATCGGGTTCATCGCTCTCTTTAGTCTGGTAGGCTATACCGCCAAAAGTGTTGGATGGAGGCAGACTTGGGTCTACATTGGCTTTGGAGCATTCGTCCTTGCTATATTCTTTCATTTCTTCTGTAGAAACCCGCCCGGCATTTCGTTACCTGATGGTAAGCACAGCAAGGAGACAAGAGCAGAGTGGAGTACCTTGTGGGAGGCTCTACGCTCTCCCATTTTCTGGCTGTTCGCCCTCTCCAGTGCGCTCTTCAACTGGGTCTCTTCCGGTATTGGCTTGTTTAATGAAGATGTACTGGCAGAGCGAGGTTTTAACTACGACCACTATATCGCTGCATTGGGTGTAGTCACCATGGTGACCTTGGTTTGCAATGCCTTGGGCGGCTGGTTATCGACACGCTGGCCACTGCCTCGGCTCATGGCACTTGGAATGTTCATGCTGGCAGCTTGTCTACTTACACTGCCCTTCATGACCGAAATCTGGCATGTCTACATCAACGCCGTATTTCTCGGCGTCTCCGCTGGGGTGGTCATAGTGGTCTTCTTCGCTTTCTGTGGCGCTTACTTTGGGCCTAAACACCTTGGGAAGATTCAGGGAGTTGCCCAAAGCCTAACGGTTTTATCTTCCGCTCTAGGGCCGGTTTCACTGGCATTGAGTAAAGAATATCTGGGAACATATCGCCCACTGTTTCTTGTGCTTTCTACGCTGGCTTGTCTCTCGAGCGCTGCTTTTCCTCATCGCAAAGCCTAACATCGTGGGCACCACCTCAAAAACAAACGAAGATTAACATAACGCCAACGTACATTCATGTGTTCATCAATGCAAGATATCTCCAAATGGGCGACCCTTCTAATCACACACCTAGAGGACGAGGCCAGAAGTTCTGCATTAACTGGGCAATCTCAGGCACGAAACGTAAAAGCGAACGAGCGTTCCCTTTGCAAGGATTCTTCTAAATACTTGATAACTTGCATCAGGAACACTCTAGCATCCATGATTTTCCAGGTGTATGATGTCATCTTAACTATTGTCTACTCCCTAGGGATTAGACAATTATTTGCTCTTTGCCCGGTAGGAGAAAGCCTTGAAGCCACGTCGCAACCTCACGCTCTCCCTTTTGTGTTGCACTGTCGTTAGTCTGGTCGGTTTGTCATTGTGCAACAGTACGTCAGCCTATGCCGACAAGGGAATCGATGCCCGGATGACCAAGATGGCATCCACCGTAACTATCCATCGGGATTCCTTCGGTGTGCCCCATGTGTATGGCCCGACTGATGCATCATGTATTTTCGGCTTTATCTACGCCCAGGCCGAAGACTACTTCTGGCAGATCGAAGACAACTATCTGCGTGCCCTGGGTCGTGCCTCAGAAGTCTATGGCGAGAAGTCACTGGCGGATGATCTATTGAATCACGCTCTTGAACTGACTGCCATCTCACAAAAAGAATACGAGCAAGCCTCGCCCAAGATGAAAGAGTTCTGTCAAGCGTTGGCTGATGGCCTAAACTACTACCTGGCTACTCACCCTGATGTCAAACCAAGACTCATCACTCACTTTGAGCCATGGCATCCGCTGGCCTTCCGTCGATTTGCCCTCTATCAAATGTTTATCTATGGCAAGTCGGGGCTGGCAGCATCCGACATGCTTCAGGCAGCCAAGGAAGTGACTGAGAAGAAAGCCGACAACATCAAGATCGGTTCAGACATGCTCGCTCTCATTCAGCAGAACGAAGGCGACGCTGCTCTACATGCTCAACATGTGGGCTCCAATATGTGGGCGGTGCGTCCTGATAAATCGGCCACAGGCAAGGCGATGCTCTTCATCAATCCTCATCAGCCGTTCTTTGGCCCGGGGCAGTGGTACGAAGGGCACCTGGTTAGCGGTGAAGGCTGGAACCTTCTCGGTGCCTGCTTCTTCGGCTCGCCCTGCCCGACGATTGGCTACAACGGCCACATCGCCTGGAGCCATACGGTCAATCAGCCTGACATCGTGGATACCTACACGGTGAACTACGACGAAAAAAATCCTGAACAATACCGCTTTGGCGATGCGACACGACCTGTTACCACCTGGAACGATACAGTCACTGTCAAGACCGACAATGGCCCGGTGACGCGTATCTTCAAGTTCAGCAAGACCCACCAGGGACCAATTGTGGCTGTTCGCAACAAGGTGCCTCTCGCCATTCGCCTGGCCAAGTTTGAGAGCGGCGGTGGCCTCGAGGAGTGGTATAACATGGGCAAATGCAAGAGCGTGGCAGAGTTCAAGGCAGCCATGAAGCCTTGTGAAATCCCCATGTTCAACGCCATGGTCGCCGATACAGCCGGCAACATCTTCTACGTCTACAACGGCGCGGTGCCCAAGCGATCGACCAAGTTCGACTGGAGCAAGCCTGTTGATGGCTCTAATCCTGAAACCGATTGGCAGGGCTATCACACCTTTGAAGAACTGCCACAGATAGAGAATCCCAAGTGTGGTTTCATGCAGAACTGTAATCAGCAGCCTCTGACGACGACTCCCGTTTCTTCAGAGCTAAAGCCTAGTGAAGTCGAAGAGAATCCCAAGTCAGGCGATTTCCCTTCGTACATGATTACCGAGAAGGAACGGGACAACGGTCGGGCTCAGAATCTCCCGCCGTATCCTGCACACCACCGAGAAGTTCGACTTTGATAGCTGGGCCAAGGCCGGCTTCAATACCAAGATCCTTATCGCCGAGAAGCAGATTCCTGAAGTAATTAAGGAATGGGAAGCCTTGGCTAAGACAGAGCCGGACCGTGCTGCCAAGCTCAAGGATGCCATCGAAGTGATGCGTGGCTGGGACTGTGTCAGCACCATTGATTCCATTCCAATGACCATTTTCACGTTGACCTATGACAAGGTTATGCAGATGGTAGGCAAGCGTGACATGCTCAATGCTCCTCGCATTCGAGCGATGGAAGCAACGCTCGCTGATCTTGAAAAGAATCATGGCTCCTGGAAAGTGGCCTGGGGCGAGATCAACCGCCTGCAACGCATTCACGGCTCGCAGATCGAGCTGAACGGCAAAGGTGCTTTCCGTGATGATCAGCCGAGCTTGCCTGTAGCTGGCTGCCCTGGTCCTCTGGGCGTCGTGTTCAACTTCTACACCTTCCCGCAGGCAGGCCAAAAACGTCGCTATGGCGTGGCAGGCTCGTCCTACGTTGGTGTGGTTGAATTGGCCGAAAAAGCCAAGGCCAAGACTGTACTACAGTTCGGGCAATCAGGTGATCCTGCCTCGCCACACTGGTTTGATCAGGCTCCCATCTATGCCAAGGGCGAGTTCAAACCTTCCTGGTACTACAAGGCTGATGTGGAGGCCAACAGCAAGCGAAGCTATCACCCCGGCGAATCAGTCCAGAGTGGAGCAAGTCGCTAATCGAATAGAAGAGTCAAGTTCAAGAACAGGTTATCGGGTTCCGATAACCTGTCTTGTTTTATCCAAGGTAAATATCAGGCTGACCGATCAAGAGCAGCCCTACGGTTACGTTTTGTCCAATATCGGCGAACAAACCAGGGGCGATCATCTGGCGTTGAGTGCTGATGAGCGTCAAGCCACTTCTCGGCTTGAGTAAACGCATCTGATGATGCTGGTGGGTTCTGTAGCCACGTTCGTTCCAGTTCATCTCGCTGTGCGGTAAAGTCCTCCCGGGTCTTCAGCATTGCTCGCACCCGTCGTTCCTGTCTCCACCAATAATGTTGTGCATCGAACCGCTCGGAGGGCCAAGGGCCAAGATCGATGGGTTGATCAATCGAAACTGGCTTAAAGATCGACAGACAAGGAGTGGATGTAGCTGTTACCCAGTGCTGCATCATGCCCGGCTTCAGTTCTGCTACCCACGAAGCAGTGGTCTGAGTAGCCGCGATCAATCCGCCGGCATGAGCACAGGGGCCGGCTAACGCCCCATTCATCCACGAATAGCGCAACCCCTGTTCACCATGATCTCGCAGCAGGTGCATCAGGTCCTGCAGACCGTTAATGCCTCTCCCCAGGTTGGTGGTTCTTTTTTGACGAATCCGGCAGTTTGCCACTCGTGAACGCAGTCGATCACTATGCTGTTCCGCGAAACCGGGGATGGTCAGACCGTTTGAGATGGACCGAACTCCTTCGATGCGCTTTCTTGGCCCAGTGTCGCCCCGCCGTTTCCAGTACATAGGCTTCGCTCGGGTCGGCAATGAGGAAGGAGTTGTGATACGTGAAGCTCGGGTGTTCCAGTCCACATCCGCCTCCCTGACCATGTGTTTCGAGCAACTGAACGATGACATCCAACGCATTCCTGGCACTGGTGCCACGCTCCAGTCCGAGCCGCACAAGGTCCATACCGGTCAAGCCGGTCTTGGAATACGGTTGCCGGGTGAAGACCGCTTCATTGCCGATGCACACGCCATGCTCATTGGTTCCCATCTCTGCTCCCCACATCCAGAAGGGGCGGCTGAGAAGGACAGCTGCTGTGTGACTGACTTGAGGAATCTCAAGATAGGTGCAGCGGAGCGTGGTGCCCGGCTGATGATCTTGTGGCTTCTGCCAATCGAGAGTTTGTGCCTCGTTGGGATCCCGATCAGAGTTCTTGGCGAACCAGACTCGATCCGGCTTCACCACGACAATCGTATCACACATGCTTAGTTCATCCGCTTATGCAACATCGGCAACACTTCCTCAGTCATGCGCTCAGCGGACTGCAAGGCACCTTCGATGTAGCCCATCCATTGGGTGGCTGTCTCGGTGCCTGCCCAGTGAATGCGCCCATTGGGCACCGATAAGGCCGGCCCAAATCGCGTCATCACGCCCGGCCCCATAATACCGGCATAGCACCCTCGGCTCCAAGTCTCTGCCAGCCAGTTCTGCTCGGCGAACGCTACCGGCTGGGTTGCTTCTGGCCCAAAGAATTCCCACAAACTGCTGGAGTACGGCCTGCTTTCGTTCATCGGGGGTGCGAGCGGCATACTCCCTGGCCACCGCGCCATCACTGAACGTCACCAGCGCCGGCATTCCAGTTGAGGTACCACCATCGAAGGTAGTCACACAGGGACCGGTATCGCTGAAGGCTTCGCCGGAGAACCCCTTAGTCCGCCAGAAGGGACGATCATAGACTGCCACATACTTGATAACTGATCCCATGGGCATTTGTCTGGCCAACTCCTGACGCTGTAAGGGCAGGGGTGGATCGTAGGCTATTTCGCCGGCCAGGATGGGAGGAATGGCCACGATCACTCGCTGTGCCTGATAGTCACCCGTTTTGCTGCGAACCAGAACCCCCTGACCGGATTGACTGATCGACAGCACCGGCGATTCCAAGTGAAGGTGTTGCCCCAACTCATCCGCCAATCGTCGGCATAAGGGTTGTACTCCTCCGACGAACCGATCCTGCTGAGCACCTTTGGGAATACTGATGAGGCAATTCAACCCATTACCCCAGCGGAGGTAGCTGAGGAAGTACAAAAGAGATAGTTCATTCGGCTCGGCAGTACAAACTGCTCGAGAAACAATATCCAGAAACAGCTTAGCTCCCTTGGAGCGAAAGAACTGCTGCTTCCATGCTTCTAGAGTCTGCTCATCCCACTCCGCTGCCTTGGGAGTGGTCCACGGAGCTTCAGGTAGTATTTGTCTGGCAGCGTTCTTCGTGAACCGTTCCAGCCGCCAAAGTTCATACATCGCCAGCGGTGAAAGCCAGGGGATTTCTCCACGGAAACGCTGCAGCTTACCTTGCCAGGATAACAGTTTCGTGCCTTGATGGTATTGAGGATACGTCTTGATGCCGTGATCAGAGGCGAGTTTCAGCAATCGAGTTTGCTGTGGCCCTACCCATTGGCCGCCTAGGTCGAAGTCAGCGCCGCCAACTTGAGTGGTATAGATACGGCCACCGACTCTGTTGCGTGCCTCCAGCACTTCGACGGCAATGCCTTGTTGCCGCAAAAGCTGTGCGGTACGCAGTCCGGCCATGCCGGCACCAACTACTACGACATCGGTCATCTTTGACATGGTCACAGTTTGACCGAACTAAGCAGTAATAGCAAAGAAATGTTCAGGAGAATACGGGGAGGGTTAGTGTCGTTCACTCATGGAATAGTTACTGGCTTGCAAAATAAAAGGATCGAGAGTGGTAGTCAGCTAAAGCCGTCGCCCAGTCAGCTTCAGTAGTCCATCCGCTCTCGATCCACTCGAAACTTAGGTCGTCATTTCGATCTGTCAAATCAAGTCAGTAAAGTTCTTACGACCGGCGCAGTCGGAATAGATGCTGCCAATCAGGCTATTTGGCACTATTCACGAGCAAAGTCTGCTGTTTCAGTTCCTCTTCAAGAATGGCCAGTGTGCGCGGGTGCATCGGGGTTCCGAAATGCCACACGTCAGAGAAGCGATAATTATCGGCACCCGATAACTTCATGCCCGGGATGACCTTTCCACCATCAAGAATGTGTACAATCTTTCCCACATACTCTGGACGGGCAGACTTGGTGTCAATCAGGATAATTCCAGAAACATAAAACAAAAGATCAACGTCAATGCAGTCACGGTCATGTAACTTGTTGGTTACCCTGCGAGCGATGTCTGCGCCGGCGCTGTAACCATAAATGACGATGCGTGCTTGAGGGTCGCGAGCCTTTGTGCATTCTACATGAGAAATCACTTCATCGCTTTGTGTCATGGTCGTATAGACCGTATTGCAATAACCCAGGTCATGGCAAATCTGTTCGACGCCCCGAAGATTGGCGTAGTCGCAGGGATCAAGGCCATGGATGAAGTAGATGTAAACGTGAGATTGATTCGAGGTGACCGGTTCCTTTTTGGCGACCACTTCCTGTGCCACTGATTCAGTACTGATCGGCAGCTTGGGTATCTCTGGGTCTTCTAATGACATGAGCGAGCAGCCAGGCATGCCACAGATAAGAAGAAAGAAAAGAGCAATAAAACGCACGTTGGGTGTAAAGTCACTGGTGGGCACGGGTGTGATTACCTTAATGGTACTTGGTTCACTGTTAATTTCGGCTAACTGCATAGGTTACTAGCAACGCTTACAGGACTATGCTTCAAGAAATGCTCTCAACGCTCTTCATCTATGATGAAATTAGCGCAATCGATACGAATTAACAAAGTCTCAATTGGCCTAAAGTAACTCGAAACCTACGATGACGAGATGAACGATACCAACAAATCACGCCTGCAAGTACGCCGGCCGTCGCAGCCGACGTACCCGCCGTCCATGACCTCATTCAATTTCATGCCCAAAAGGGAAGAATGATCCTGCGGGGATTTGACGAGCTCTACGCCGACCTGCGTTCCTTCATGGTAGCTGAAGATGATAAAGAACTCATAGGCTGTGCTTCGGTGCATCTCTTCTGGAGCGACCTCGCAGAGCTGAAATGCGTCGCGGTTAAAGAGACGTATCAGGGTAAGGGTATAGGTCGAAAAGTAGTCGATGCCTGTCATGCTGATTTACGACGATTGGGGATCCAAAGAGCGTTCGCGCTTACAGGCGCCACCACATTCTTCGAGAAGCTCGGCTATCGAGTCGTCGCCAAGGACAGCCTCCCGCGATTCATCTGGGGAGAATGCGTGCGCTGCCCCTCGTTCCCGGTGTGCAACGAAGAAGCGCTGGTATTTGATTTGACCAAGAGCGTGCCGACTCGGGCACACTAAGGCAGCGGCAGATCTTCAAACGAGAACGGGATCTGGTAGTTCAGCGTAATCCAGTCGAGGTACACCAGCTTGGCCGGCGTGCCGCTGAAGTGAAACGTGCCATTGATGTTGTTGTTGCCGTTCATGCCCCAACTGCCGCCGTAATGCTGCAGTTTATTACCTTTGTCGTCGTACACTTCGATACGCTGCTGTATCGAGTTCATCCAGGTATAGTCATTAGGGCCATTTGCCGCTGAGTCGGTGATGGACATCTTGATGCCCTGCTGGCCATTTTCAGTAGTCAGATCATCAATTCGAACTGTACTGGTGCCATTCTTGAAGGTCTTGCCTTTGGCATCCGCGAGTTTATCTATGGTGAGAATAGGCTTGGTCTGGGCGACGACTGTAACTGGAATAGTGCCCTTCAGCGTCTTCACTCGATGTCCGGCAGTCGTTGGCTTCAGTTGTCCTGTTATCTGATGCATGTAGGAACGGTATCCATGCTGATAATACTGATTGCGGTTCGGGTTGATGGGCAGCATCAGGTTATCGTTGGTATCACTCATGGCTTCGGTAAACACCGGTTGCTTAACCATGAGCAGCGGCATCTTGGGTTCAACAGTAACTGTCAGGTTGACTTGGAGCGACTCGGTGGTGGCTGACGCGGCATTCGCCTGATTCGCGCGATTGCCAAACTGCACGCTGCGGTTGTAATAGAACCCGGTGGCGCTGATCCTGAACGGGCCATCTACATGAAGGTAACTATGGTTTGATTCACCTGGCATCAATCGCACGGTGACGTTGTCATTGCCGTACCAGCCTTCCTGAAACATCAGCCCCTGCTGTTCACAAAGTGCCTGCATGGCCTTCCAGAAGTTCATTTTTTCCCAGTTGATAGAAACTGTTGCCTTATCGGCTTTACCATTGACCAGTTCAATCTTGTACTTCGATTGCTTTTCGATTTCTTTCAGCACTTCCGTGAGCGGCTTGTCTTTACAGGTAATCGTCAAAAGGGTGGGAGTCAGGGCCGCCATCTGCTCCAGTGAAGGCACGAGCGCTTGAAGTTGGCGGCGGACCTCGGGGTCTTTCTCTTTGTTAAGAGCAGCCTGCAAGTAGGGCAGGGCAACTGGCCCTAATTGCTCCAGCGTATCTTTGGCAGCCTTGCGCTTGGCGAACTGCTTGTCGCCCAGTTGCGTGATCAGTTGTTCGATCTGAACCGGTGTCAGAGTCGTGGTTGGCCCAGCAGTCCCTTGTACGGCCGGTCGGACAGGATCCGCCCAGACTGCGGCAAGACTGACCAAAAGCAAACACGACAGACATAAGCAGGCCAAACGAAACATCGCTGCCACTCACTTTAAGACGAATGAACTAGTTCTCCCGATGATAACTAGGCACCAATAGCAATACAATGAGATAGCACGAAGATTTCCTCAAGGTACGCGTCAGATGCAGGAATTACCCCGGCTATTGATTACCTTAGGCGATGTGGCAGGGATTGGCCCAGAGGTATTGCTGAAACTTTGGGTACAATCGGAACTGTTTGCCCAGTCTCAACCTGTTGTCGTGGGTGATGTTGCGTGGCTGCGGAGAATCGCCTCCCGGTTTGGATTCCAGGGAAAGATCGTCGAAGTCTCGAGCCTTAATCCTTGGCCAGTTGCCAGTGTTAATGAACTGCCATGCATCCAGGGGACGGCAACAGATCTAACCCATATTCAATTAGGCAGGCCACATGCAGCGGCAGGGCAGGCAGCCTACGATTTCCTCAATTGGGCCATTGATCGTACCAAGGCTCGTGAAGCAGATGCCATCGTTACCTTACCATTGCATAAAGAAGGCCTGCACCTGGCTGGGCTCCACTATCCAGGCCACACCGAGATACTGGCGGAAGAGTGCGGGGTACACAAGTTTGCCATGATGCTTTACGCCCCGATTGCGAATCAGGGAACTACCCTGCGTGGCGGCGTCGGCGTGGCGCATGTGACCCTTCATCAGAGCATGCGGTCGATCTTCGAGGGGATCACCACTCAGAGTGTGTTGGATAAAATTGAATTAACTCACGACATTATGAGCCGTTTGTTGGGCAAAAAGCCTCGAATCGGCGTCTGTGCCCTGAACCCCCATGCCGGCGATGGCGGTATCTTTGGCGACGAAGAGGCTAAGATCATTGAACCTGCCGTCTCTCAGGCAGCCAAGGCTGGCATCTCTGTCAGTGGCCCCTGGCCGAGCGATACCCTTTTCCGTCGAGCTAAAGGCGCGGAATTCGATGGAATCGTGGCCATGTACCACGACCAGGGCCACATCGCCTTAAAACTCATGTCTGGCTTCCATCTGGTGAACATTACCCTGGGCCTGCCCATCATTCGCACCAGCGTAGCCCACGGAACCGCCTACGACATTGTCGAAAAGAACTGCGCCGACCCCTTCAGCCTGCTGGCAGCCATCGATGTAGCATGTAAACTGGTTCAACATCAACGAAAGACATCAACATCATGAATCAAGGACAGAGTTGGGAAGAACAGAAACTGTTCTGGACCAACCGTTTCGTCACAGCAGATTCTACCCATCCTCCACTGCGCAGATTTGTCAATCTGACAGGTAGAGTAGTTACCGTCAACGGTAGTATGATGTGTCTCGTCGATTTCCAGGATGGAGCCTGGTACGACATCTCTCCCCAGTTCCTGAACCTTTGCCCAGATCAAGCCGAAGCAGCCAAACGGTACAGTGCCGGCAAAAACAGCGCTCAGGCTGTTCCTCACCGGCAAGCCTGATCTGTGGTTATTATTGGATGTGGTTGGCAGCAAGCCAAAGCATCCAGGCGACTCGAGCACGCACCATTTCCTTGCGGTTTCGGTTGCGGCGATATTCGATCAATCGCCACGTGCCATAGATGCCACAGATGACGAGAATAGCAAAAAGATTGGTATCCATGATCCACCCTTACTGCTGTAGGCGGCAGCAAGACTCTTCTTCCTTACCTAACGATAACCTAACACACAATCAGCAAGGTCACAAATGAAGAGACGGAAAGTAATGCACTTTCCGTCTCTCTTGCCAAATATCGAACTGCTACAGATGCTTTTGTTGTCACAGAAGTGACTGTACGATCTGCGCACTTGGCGCAATCGTTATTCGTGGTGTGACTGTTTCTGATGTTTCTTGACATGATCAGGGGCGATGTGCCAGTCACATTCTTTACAGGAAAGCGCCTTGGTAAAGCAGGGTGAACAGTAGAATGGCCCACCATGGAAGAACTGCTCCAGTCGATGGCGGTCATCGACATTCAGTTCAACACTGTTAGTGGTCAAGACAGCAGCTTTGTCGCCACACTCTTCACAGGCTTTATTATTCAGTTTCTGAACCAGGGGGGCGAAGTGATCGTGTAGTCCCTTCGGAAGCATGCCTGCCCCGGAACAGAGCGGACAAGCCATGTCGAGTTGATTCACAATGGCCTTGCGAATGAAAGCGCTCTTGTTGGGCAACTGGTTCAGGATGTCCGCCAGTTCGGTTTCGACCTTAAAGGCGACGACGGCCGTTTTAGCGTTCTTCTTGGTCATGATGATCTCTGAGTACTTCTATGCAGTCATTTTAGCCTCACAGGAGATCTTAGCAATGTGCTTACTTCTCCGTGGCAGCCTGTTTCTGAGCCTCTGTCATGATTGTTTCCAACTTGACTGAAGCGCCACCCAGTTTCTTACTCTGATCGGCCGCCTCCATGAAGGCGAGCATTTCCAAGGTTTCTGTGGGAGTGACGGGCGGTTTTCTGGTACGGAAAAACTTGGCGATTTCAGTCACGAGCGGATCGTACCCAGTAAAGTTCCCCGTGTGAATGCTCCCTTTGGTGCCAAAGACCAACGCCCCAAACTCGCCTGCACCTTCCCTGATGCCACGGAACGTGCCAATGCGGCCATCTTTCCACAATCCGGTGACGACCTCGGTACCCGGCGATGTCGTACGCTGAACGCTCTCGCAGCCGGTGCCCATGATGGTGTAGAGGGTTTCCACGCCATGGATGCCATACCAGTAGAGATCGGGGTGAAACTTGTTGAGCGAACAGGGGCTGAAGGCGATGCATCCGGTCACTTTGCCGATCTTCTCGTGAGCGGGAGCATTCTTGATGTTGGGAGTGAATCGCAGTGCAGAACTGCTGAAGACAGGCGTGCCCGTTTCCTCAGCAAGCTTGAAGATGCGGAGACCATCCACCAGTGATCCGGCAAGCGGCTTATCGATGAAGACTGGCTTCCCCGCTTTGAGCACTAACTTTGCCTGCTCCCAGTGTGGCCGACCATCGACACTTTCCAACAATACCGCATCAACTTTGCTTAGAAGTTCCGGAATGGTTTCGACGATCTCGACCTGAAAGTCTTTCTTGAGTTGTGCAACGTAGCCAGGCACACGATCAATGCTGTCCGGCAAATCCGGGCTGCCCCCCGGCCAGGCTGCAACCACGCGCACGTTGGTCAGGTGTCCAGCATTCTTCGGATTGTTAAGTATCTTGGTGAAGGCTGCACAGTGTGAAGTATCGCAACCAATGATGCCCACCTTGATGAGCTTGGGCGGCTCCTCCGATTGCATGGTGAGCATGGAGACGATTGCCACGATGGGGATCAGCAGCAGTTTGGAGAGCATAATGATGACTCGGTGTATAAGGGAAGGTATTGTAACGAAACTGTCAGCCCGAGACGCTACTCACTGGTCTTGGCATACTGTGCAACAATCGCTTTCGCAGTACGAAGCCCATCGACAGCGGCAGAGATAATGCCTCCTGCATAGCCCGCCCCCTCACCGACGGGATAAAGCCCCTGTATGCCGGTCGCCAGCCTGGTCACTTGATCACGAGGAATGCGTACCGGTGCGCTGCCACGTGATTCTGGGCCGACGAGTGTGGCGTCTTTCAGGAATCGTCCCTGCCAGCGCCGATCTACCGTCGGCAGAGCATCCCGCAGAACCTTGGCAATGATGGGAGGAATCACCCCTGCAACATCAGTGGACAAGGTCTCACGGGGATAACTGCTCGGTAGCTTACCTTCACTCTTCTTCGATTGGAGAAAGTCCTTTGCCCATTGAATCGGGCAGGCGTATCGCCCCTGGCTTAGCTCGTAAGCCTGCTGTTCATACTGCCGTTGCAGATACATACCTGCTAGTGGGTGACTCGAACCAAAGTGTTCCGAACCCAGCGTGACCACGAGACCACTGTTGGCATAAGGTGAGTCCCGCTTCGACAGGCTCATGCCATTAGTACAGAATGCACCAGATTCAGAGACGCTCGGCATGACATAGCCGCCGGCACACATGCAGAAGCTGAACAGATCGAGTCCCGTGCCAGTCTTTTGAATCACCGAGTAGCTGGCTGAGCCGAGTTTCTCTTCCAGCTTGCGAGGGCCATAGCACTGTCGATTGGTATTCTGTTGTGGATGTTCGATCCGCACTCCTATCTGGAACGGCTTGTGCATCATCGGCACGCCGCGCTGGTAGAGCATCTCGTAGGTATCTCGTGCCGAGTGACCGATGGCAAGTATGACGAGGGAGGCTGGGATATACCCTGAAGTGGTTGTCACCCCCCGGATTTGCCCATCAGCCAGATCAAGATCAGTGACACAACAATGGAACCGCACCTCTCCTCCAAGAGCTTCAATGCGTTGTCGTTGTGCCTTAACCACAGCAGGCAGACGATTACTACCCAAGTGTGGCCGATGATCGTACAGAATCGAGGGCTTGCCTTTGTGCTCGGCATAGAACTGAAGCACCCGCTGTACATCAGGGCCAGACATTCGGCACGTCAGTTTGCCATCGGAGAAAGTACCTGCCCCACCTTCGCCGAAGAGATAATTGCTTTCCGGATTGTGCTCGCCCCCCTCATCGAAAGCACGCACATCACGGATTCGTTCGCTTACTGCCGCCCCGCGTTCCAACACGATAGGCCGGTAGCCACGCTCAGCGAGGAAGTAGGCAGCGGCTATACCGGCTGGGCCAGAACCAATAATAACCGGACGATGGGGCAGGGGATTGTTGCCGGGTGTTGGAAATTCGAACACATCCGGTTCGTAGGCGGCAACCTGTAATCCACCCCGGCTCGCATGTTGTTCAAAGAGACCTGTCTCATCTGCAACGGATACTTCGGTCGCGTAAACGAACGACAAATCATCTGGATCACGAGCATCCAGGCTCTTGCGGAGGATGCGCAATGGAGCAGATCGCCTTCCAACACCCCCAGCGCACGAGCCAGTTGTTGGGGAAGTTCCCGCTCATCCGAATCTACCCCTAGCCGTAAATTGGAGACTTTAAGCGACATAATCGGAACTGCTCTTCGATGGCAGTCTACCACTCCTGGTAAATCACATGGCATGGGCCAAGTTCATTCCATCATATCAGCCATTGTGCCAGTGTCGTGTCAACTTCAGCCGCAAATCGAGAAGTTTCTCGTTAAAAGCTAGGCAAGCCCGGTTGGATAAGGTACAGTAATAGCAACATTTCCTGCAGCTCTTTTGACGCTGCCACGTTCATGATGGATCGAACGCTTTTCAACCACAGGGAGATGTGGAGATGATGCAGAACAGACCACCGGGCGAATCGGCATCACCTCCGGAGAATGTCGTCTTTCTTGATTCGTCTAATCTTCAGCCCAGTCATTCCCCCAAGATCAACCCTGCCGAACCAGCTACTCAAACGCCTCCCGTCCAAGCTGAGCTTTTTAATATCGATGGCGGAACCACCATTAAGTCCGGCGGCATGCCGCCGTCCGCCTGGCAATCCAACGCTGCTGAACTGGCCAAACTTCTTCCCGGGAAGCAACTCGGCATCTACCTGATTGAACAAGCCCTGGGCACCGGCGGGATGGCAGCAGTATTCCGGGCGGTCGATCCCCATTTGGATCGCACAGTGGCTCTCAAGGTTCTCCCTCCCATCCTTGCTGCTCAGCAGGAACATGTTCAGCGTTTTGAACGTGAAGCTAAGGTCGCTGCTCACCTGGAACATGAAAATGTTGCCCGTGTCCATTTCTATGGTCAGGATCAGGGGCTTCATTTCATCGCTTATGAATACATCGAAGGAATCAACCTTCGTGAGATGTTGGAGCAAAAGGGCGGCAGACTCGACGTTAAGGATGCTATCAACTACATGACCCAGGCGGCACGAGGCCTGGCACATAGTTCATCTCGTGGAATTACACATCGTGACATTAAGCCCTCAAATCTCGTCATCACCCCTCACGGCCTGGTCAAGCTGGTTGATCTCGGCCTGGCTCGCAACTGTTCGGACGATGACACTGATGGATTGACTCAATCAGGCGCCACGTTGGGAACATTCGACTATTTGTCTCCTGAACAGGCCATTGATCCAAGATTAGCTGATGTTCGCAGCGATATTTATTCACTGGGATGTACGTTTTATCACGCACTCACCGGGATACCTCCTGTCCCGGAAGGCACCGCTGCCCGCAAGTTGCACTCTCATCAATCCGAGATGCCTCGCGATCCGAGAGAATTAAACCCGGCAATACCTGTCAACCTTGTGGATGTCCTCGGCAAGATGATGGTCAAGCGGCCTGAAGACCGCTTCCAGAACGCTGATGATCTGGTAAGTGCTTTGGAACAACTCACGCAGCCCAAGGTTGAACTCACCTCGACACGGCATTCAGAGGAACTTCAGTCGGCTGGTGCCGACTTTTCCTGGCTCGGCGCGATTGTTGTGCTGCTATTCATCGTGGGCTGCGTCGTTGGATATGACGTTTGGAAGTCGTCTCAGATGAGTGGTAAGAGAGATTCCTCCATTGTTGCTCGATATTTGGAAACAAGCCCTGAACGCTCGGCCACTAAGATTGAAGCAATGGCTGACCCCAAGGATGCCCTAGAATCTCCATTGGCCATTGAAGTGGAAAGCTCCAATGACCTCCTTCAAGCCTTGAAGCGGCCAGGCGGTGGGACCATATACTTGAAACGATCCTTATACGAAATCAACGCAACTAATCGCCTCGCTGTTCGTGGCGGGGAGTGGACGATCCGGCCTGTTGAAGGCAATACTGTAACAGTCCGATTGCTTGAGGGGACAACAGGACCTTTGTTTGATGTTTCTGCCGGTATCTTGCACTTGCAGCAACTCAAACTGGAGTTGGCCAATTCTGAAAGTGTTGGCATCCTGGCCCAAGATGCTGCGCAAATAACGATTCAACAATGCGAGCTGATCCGAAAGACTAATGCCTTTACATCATTCATGGGAAATGCTTCAACAGCCAGGCCTTTTATTCAAATCATCAACACTAATACCGGCACTACGAGCACTGCGTCGCTTGAAGTCAAAGGCACACTTTGGCATGCCAGTGCTGGTATTGGTGTTTCCCTGGAGACACCAGGGTATATACATTTCGATGACTGCTGGGTTGCTCCCCAATATCAGTTCGTTTCCCTTCCGCCATTGACGCATTCGACTGATAAACGATTGATCAACATGAGACGCACCACAATCGCTCAACCTGTCGATTCCTGTTTCAGAGTGATGGGAGCCAGTCCCGTCAGGCTTGAACTGGATCGGTGCCTGTTCAGCAGGATCAACTCAGCGTCCATAAATCCCGGCGATGAGAGCTGTTGGCTGGTGATCGATGATGGAAGCAACGTTGATCTGCTTTGCAGTGAATCCCTTTTTTATCGCCAGCATGCGTTCTGTTCAGTTCAAAAGGATCGGACAAGCCGGGCTATTCTCGCCAGGGACTGGTCACAACTTCGTCAATCTCTTGCCCGATTCCGTGATGAAGGCTCGTCCGTCATTCATCGATCTCCCTGGCAGGAGAACCGGCCCTGGCAACGCTATCTCGATACTCACTCTCTTACTGCCCTGGTCCTCAAGCCGGAATACGTTTATGCCGGGCCGGAGAACCTTCTTGGCCAACCTTTCAAGACCAATGGCCTGGCTTCACGTGAGATCGGGGAGCCAACCACTCCCAGGGGAAACCGGACTCTGGTAGTTGACGGTACGGGTGAAGAACCCGGTACTTTCAGCACACTCAATAGCGCGCTGGGATCGATCACCGATGAAGAAGAAACCACCATTATCCTTCAACTGCAAGGCTTCGTACCAATAAAGCCCACGGAGATCGGCAACAGCAGGGTCATTATCAAGGCTGCTGAAGGCTTTCGGCCTGAATTAACCTTTCATCGTGATACGGTGGCCGGGCCGGATGGAGAGGCACATTTGTTCCGTATCCACGATGGCGAAATTCTTCTCGAGGGCGTCAGGCTTCGACTGGAATCTCTCCGCGATCCTGCCAAGATCCTTACCTTGATGTCGATCACCGGTGCTGGCAGATGCCGTCTCAAGGACTCCATCGTTACCCTGAAAGGTAACGGCGAATTCAACGCCACAGTCTGCACAGTAGTTGATCCTACGGGCATTATGTCACCCTCAAATATCAAGTCTCCTCGTGCTTCCCTGGCACGAATGGAATGTGCTGACACCATCATTCGTGGCAGCGGGCAGGTACTTTATGTGCAAACCAGTCGGCCGTTCTCCGCTCAGCTTCAGCAAGCGGCAGTGGCGCTGGACGGCGTGCTGTTTACCATTGAAGGCAATCGCTCTGACATGGCGATGCCCAGTGAAACGGCTCAACTCCAGCTCGACCGATGTACCTGTTACTCATCGAAAGGCATCGTCCAACTACGAGCCTCAGCCACGATGCCGCAGATGCTGGCACTGCGCCGTCAACCGACACAATCGATCCTGGCAGTGGGCGAAGGCCAGCCGATGATTCGGCTTGATGTCCAGCAGTCTGATAACGACCTGAAGCGCAAACTCGTGTGGCAGGGAAAACGCAACTGCTATGTCAGCTCCGGCTCGTTTCTTGCATTTCAACAGTTAGATCAGAACTCGATGGCAACACTCTATGACGCGTCGCTCTGGAGCGAACTCTGGGGCGGAGACGATGAACAGGCTCAATTTATGAAAACAGCGCCGATGACTGGCTTGTTACGCCAGACATCGCTCAGTGAGTGGGACGCCGGCGAGTTTGTGCTCAAGATCGAACCGGGTAGTTCCATGGGAATCCGCGACATCGGCATACCTGTCGATGCGATGCCAAGAAGCAATTCTCAAACGCCCTAAACATCCTGTAGCTCTTCCTGCAATATCTGCCTCACCAGGTCCATCGGCGCTTTCCCCTTGGTTTCCTTCATCACCGGGCCCATGAGGGCGTCAATGGCTTTGCCTTTGCCCGCCTTCACATCAGCTACCGCCTTGGCATTGCCGGCGATGGACTTCTTCACCAGATCACGCAACATCGCCGGGTCGAACGTGACATCCAACCCCAGTTTCTTGATAATGGCATCGGCGGGGTCGCTGGTCTCCAGTAATTGGGCAAAGGCGTCCTTGGAACGGGCCATGTTGATGTTGTACTTTTTGATCAACATCAACAGCGAGGCAAGCCGATCTGACGTAACCGGGAAGTCTTTGATCTCGATGCCACGGTCGTTCATTAATTGCATCACCTGGTTCTGGCACCAGTTGCTCGCCAGCTTGGCGTCGCCCGCAGCCTTGGCTGTTTGTTCAAAGTACGCGCAGAAGGCATGTCCCTGGAGCACCAACTGCTTCGCATCGTAAGCAGGCAGTTGATACTCCTTGAGGTATCTCTCTCGCTTCTGGCTGGGGAGTTCCCCGAGGCTGTTTTTCGACCGCTCCAGCCAGGCATCGTCGACTTCAACTGTCACCAGGTCTGGCTCTGGGAAGTAGCGATAGTCGGCTGCCTCTTCCTTGCGGCGTAGTACTTCCGTACGGCCTTGTTCATCAATCCACTTGGCGGTTACTTTGTTCGTAGCGTTCATCACGATGTGATCGACCTGGAACTGCTTGTATTGCCGCTCGGCTTCATACTGCACCGCCCGTTCGACGGCACGGATGCTGTTGACGTTCTTGACTTCGACGATGGGCGTGGCGACTTTCTTGCCATCGTGTTCAAAGTTCACATTGACGTTGGCATCGACTCGCAGACTGCCTTCCTGCATCTCGCAGTCGGAGACGCCAATCTCTCGAAGCAGCAGCCTTATTTCTTCCAGATAAGCTTTGACCTCATCGCCTGAGCTGATGTGAGGATGTGAGACAATCTCCAGCAGCGGCGTGCCGGCACGGTTGAGATCAACCATGCTCTCCTTGCCGCGGCCTGATTCATCATGCATCATCTTGCCGGCGTCCTCTTCCAGGTGAGCACGAATGATGCCAACCTTCTTAGTGCCTGCCTCGGTGGTGATTTCGAGATAGCCTTCGTAACTCATCGGCTGATCATACTGGCTGATCTGGTAGTTCTTGGGCAAGTCAGGATAGTAGTAGTTCTTGCGGTCCCACTTCGTATGCCGGGCAATGTTGCAGTTGAGGGCAAGGGCCGCTTTCATGCCTAACTCAAAAGCAGTGCGGTTCATGACGGGCAATACGCCGGGCATACCGATGCAGATGGGACAGGTAGCGGTGTTGGGCGGTAGGCCGAACTGGGTGGTACAGCCGCAGAAGAGCTTGCTCTTGGTCAGCAGTTGCACATGCACTTCGAGGCCAACGACGAGGCGGTAGGGGACGGTAGTCTGACTCATGTCTTGCCTCTGCTTCGATGATGCTGTCTGTCGATACTGACGGCTCGGCGGGAAATGACTACAACTTGGGGCGTTTGAGGTGCCAGTCTGTTTCTTTCTCGAACATCCGACCGGCACGCAGGACTTTCTCTTCGTCAAACTCTTTACCCAAGATTTGCAGACCGATCGGCAAACCAGTCTTCGTCATTCCGCAGTTCATGCTCATCCCGACGATGCCGGCCAGGTTGCAGCTAATCGTGTAGATGTCGGAGAGATACATCGAAAGCGGGTCGGCAGACTTCTCGCCAATCTTGAAGGCGGCGGTCGGCGTGACAGGCCCCATCACCACATCGCACTGGCTGAAGGCGGCATCGAAATCATTCTTGATGAGCCTGCGGACTTGCAGTGCCTTCTTGTAGTAAGCATCGTAGTAGCCACTGGAGAGTGCGTAAGTGCCAAGCATGATACGGCGCTGGACTTCCTTGCCGAATCCTTGCCCCCGGCTGCGGCTGTACATGTGGATCATGCTGTCGAACTGTTTGGCACGGTGGCCATAATGCACGCCATCGTAGCGGGCCAGGTTACTCGAAGCCTCAGCGGTGGCGACGATGTAGTAGACCGAAACAGCGTATTCGGTATTGGGCATCGAAACAGGCTTGAGTTTCGCCCCACGGGATTCGTACACCTTGAGGGCAGTACGAACAGCCTGTTCAACTTCTGGATCGAGACCCTTCTGGAAGTACTCGTTCGGAACGCCGATGGTCAGCCCGGCAATGGGATCGTCCAAAGTAGCTGTGTAACTCGGCACCGAGCGATTCACGCTTGTGGTGTCGCGTGGATCATGCCCAGCGATGACTTCCAGTAGCAGGGCTGTGTCACGGATATCATGCGAGAGCGGCCCGATCTGATCGAGTGAACTGGCGAACGCTACCAGGCCATAGCGGGAAACTCGGCCATAGGTCGGCTTCATCCCCACGATGCCGCAGAACCCAGCAGGCTGGCGGATTGAACCACCGGTATCGCTGCCCAAAGCCAGCGGAGCCATCGAAGCTGCGACCGCCGCGGCTGAACCGCCACTGGAGCCGCCGGGCGTGTACTCGCTGTTCCAGGGATTGCTCGTCTTTTGATAGGCACTGTTCTCAGTCGACGAGCCCATCGCAAACTCATCAAGATTGCATTTCCCAAACAGGATGGCGTCTTCCTGCTGCATTCGTTCGACCACATGGGCCGTATAAGGCGGTTTGAAGTGTTCGAGAATCTTGCTGGCACACGTGGTGACTTCCCCTTTAAGGCAGAGGTTGTCTTTCAAAGCGATCGGTATCCCAGCCAGACGTCCAAGCTTTTCACCGCGCTGGCGCTTGGCATCGACCGTTTGAGCCTGCGCAAGGATGGACTCTTCATTGACGTGCAGAAAAGCCTTGACCTGTCCATCGTGTGTTTTGACGGTGTTCAAACATGAACGAGCCAGTTCTACTGCGCTAAGAGCGCCCCGCTCCATCTCGTTGAGCAGTTCGCTCGCTGTGCGCTGGTGAAGTTCCATGAGTTGCCTGTTATTCAAGAACGGCGGGAACGCCGTAGAATTCCCCACGACGATCAGGAGCGTTGGCTAATGCATCGTCTCGGCTGAGTGACGTGGTGACCGTATCATCACGAAATACATTGTGGATGGGCAGGGCATGTGCCAAAGGCTCTACACCATCAGTCTTGACCGATTTCAACTGATCCACGTACTTGAGGATGTCGTTGAACTGTTCGGTGAAGTGATCAAGTTCTGACTCGGCAAATTCGAGCCGAGCCAGATGGGCTACCCAGCGAATATCGTTGGCGTTGACTGCCATGGGGTAATATTTCGGAAGGTGTTACTTCGTAACGGTGAAGGCCTTGCGAACGGTAGGACGAGTAACCAATCCAGAACGGATGGCACTGACGCTGACGCGAACCCGCTTGACCTTGCCATCGACTTCAATTCGGATCTTCTGCAGATTCGGCTTGAACTTGCGACGGTTGATGCCGGTCACCTTCTTGCCGATACCACCGAGGTACTTGGCCTTACCACGGCGAGTGATCTGGTGGCCCAAGGATGGCTTCTTGCCGGTAATTGCACACTGCATGCCCATAACAACACCTGTCGATTACAGAAATTCGGGAAAAGACAATATAGAGAGAGGCGACTGGAGAGCAAGGTTTCTGCTTGGAGTAAGTCAAGAACATGTCGTATGGCACACAATTGTGCAAATCATAGCAATTGTTCAACTTCATAATGAATCAAGCTGACGGATGAACAACCACTGTTTCGTGAGGACATCGAGCATAGATTCGAGCATAATATCAATATGCCCAACTTAGCCCCAGTCCTGGATCAAGAAGAATACATCGAACAGGCCTACTTCTTCCATGCCTTCCGGCAGCGGCAATCGGAAGGGCAACCTTCCCAGGAAGTGCTGACCCGCATCCATGAAGAGCTTCTCTCTACCACTCGCTTGCCCATGGCCGTTCAGTTCATGGCCACGGAACTCAAGCACACGGGCATGCTCAGCAGTGCCATCGCCAGGTTGCCTCACTACTTCACCCCGTTCCAGGCTTTCATCCTTGGTAAGTCAGAGGAAGAGGGGTTGAAGTTCAGCACCGATACTGCCCTGAGTATTCTCGAACACGAAGCTCATTACCGCAGCCAGCAGCCAACGCCCCAGGGCTTGTTCGTCTATCAATTCGAGACGCTGTGCCGCAATCGACTTGGATATGACCACGGCCTCGATGCGATGATGCTCGATGGCTTCTACGATGCCGACTGGCGCGATTACCTTGAAGTAGTACGCAGGAACATCGGCGAGATCGAGTTCGCTGATCTGGTATTCATTCGTTCTGAAGTCTACGCACTGGAACATCGAGCCAGGGAATCGGCCATGACTTTGCCACCCATCCTCTTCGGTGAGAAAGAGGGCAAGATCGCTCGTGCCAATCGTGGGCGTGATCCCCTCTATTTATTTGCAGCCCTGCAACGTCACCTGAACTATCCGCTAGTGCCTTATCTGAGGCATCAAGACAATCCGCTCAGCCAACTGCCGACGATTCTCGCCAAGTTGCGAGAGCTGGAACAGCGAATCAAATATCTTGAGAATGAATCACGAGATCGAAACCGATCCTCCGTCCATTCGATGGAGGATATTAAGCCGATCTCATTGGATGACGACTAAGCTGAAGGACGATAAGCCCGGAATGATCGCAAAACCTCGTAGAGGTCTTCGCTGATAACGACTTCATCATCTTCGAAGTCATTCAACCAAAGATAGTTGCCACGATGAGCCTGGGCCAGTAGTGGAAACAGGTCACCTAGGCGAAGGTGAACGCTGGGGGCTGAGGTTTCGGCTGGGAGCTCTTGAGGATAGACTCGAAGATGTGCCGGCATGGAACTCTCCCGATGGAACGATTGGCTCGCAGAAAGCGCACCAATCGCCTAGTGTAACATCGTCATGGGACCGATGCCGGCTTGCATGAAACCGGTGATTCTCGACTCGCATCTAGCTTAAGGTGGTCGTACGTTAGCTAAAGAGCAAATCACTTACCCGAATTAGCCCGTCGATCACAAATCATGCCTGAATTATTGCCACAAATGTTGAAGCTAGCGGTGCTGGGCGACGGCGCCATGGGCACTGCCTGTGCGATATTGGCTCATCAACGAGGAATTCCTCAAGTATCGCTCTGGAGCGCACTTGAAGACAATGGCCAGCTACTTCAAAAGCATCGAGAGAACATTCATCTATTGCCCGGCGTGAAGATACCGCAATCCATCGAGTTGACGATGGATGCCGCAGTAGCCTTGAACGAGGCAGACTTGATACTCGTCGCAATTCCCACGGTCTACTTACGGCAGACGCTAACCCGTATTGAACCACAGCTCAAGGTGAACTCGACACCTGTTGTCAGCGTGGCCAAGGGCTTGGAGGTAGGCACGTTCCTGAGGCCGACCGAGATTATTGCTGAACTCGCCGGGCCAAGATCATTAGCGGTCCTCAGCGGCCCTTGCCATGCGGAGGAAGCAGTACGAGGTAAGCCCACTGGGCTGGTGGTGGCGAGTAACGATCCATCATTAACATCAAAAGTCTTGCGCGGTTTTCACGGCGGTGCCGTCCGCATCTACACCGGCACCGATCTGGTCGGAGTCGAACTGGCAGCAGCACTGAAAAACGTCATCGGCATCGCGGCAGGCATCAGCGACGGGCTAGGCTTTGGTGATAATGCTAAATCAGCACTACTCTCCAGGGCGCTGGTCGAGATGACCGAGTTTGGCGTCAAACACGGTGCGGAAGCTCGTACCTTTATCGGGCTGGCCGGACTGGGCGACCTGATCACCACCTGCATCAGCCCGCACGGTCGTAACCGGGCCCTGGGTGAACGCATCGGTAAGGGTGAGACGTTGCAACAGATACTGGCGAGTAGTCAGAAAGTGGCCGAAGGGGTTTACACAGCCAGAAGTGTTCAAGAGCGCTGCATTGCCTTGAATCTCGACTTGCCCATTTTTTCTGCTGTCTACCGTATTCTCTATGAAGAGCAACCTCCCCGCCAGGCTGTGCAAGACCTCTTTGCCCGTGAGCCACGGAGTGAACTGAGCATCGGCTTATTGTCCTGATTCGGAGCCCGTTTTCATGCTGCTGCCCGAGATGACTCCAGGTACCCATCGAGCCGTGCTGGCCGGCTTGGCCTGGAAGCGGGCGATGTTGTCAAACGAATTGACGCCCGAACATCTCCTGCTGGGTCTGCTCCATGATGAAGATGCACGTCCGGCTCAGCTTTTTTCGCAGCAGCAATTAGGTCTCGCTGATGTCTTGCGACAACTACAACTCGAACCTCAGGTACTGGAGATCGAGGAAACCCTTCCCAATCCTCTAGATTCGTATGTGCTGAAATTGCTTTACGTTGCCCGACACCTTTCAATCGATAACACAGGAAGCCCCGAAGTACACAGCGAACATCTGCTCCTGGCTCTGATCAACGATTCCCATCGTTTGAGAGAACATTTGCAGGCCATTGGTTTCCAGACACAAGAGCTACAGAATAAGCTGGGGACTTCCTCGCATACAGACTTGAAGCTGGACGAGCCAATTGAATGGGTCGATTCACGAGACAAGGTATCGCTGGCCCGCATTCTTGATGCCAACGTGAACCGGGCCAGGGAAGCCCTGCGAGTACTGGAAGAGATATGCCGCTTTCATCTCAATGACCGCTTCCTCGCCCAGCTGGCAAAGGAACTGCGGCACGAACTGACGCAGTTGATGCTGATTCACTTACCCAGCCATCAACTCCTTCGCAGCAGAGATACCGAACACGATATCGGCACGCAAATCAGTACCAGTAGCGAAGCGTATCGTTCCTCGCTGGCCGATGTTCAACAAGCCAACGCCCAGCGGCTTCAGGAAGCGCTGCGCTCACTCGAAGAGTATGGCAAGGTGCAGTCGCCTCTGCTGGGCAAGGGAATCGAGGCCATCCGCTATCGTTCCTACACACTGGAAAAGGCGTTGATGACGCAGCACCATTCCAGCAAACGCTTAGCTCAGGCCCAACTCTATCTTCTCGTCTCCAAATCGGGCTGCACTGCGTCGATAGAATGGACGATTCAGGAGGCAGCAGCCGGCGGTGTTGGAATAGTACAACTGCGTGAAAAGGCCAAAACCGATCGTGAACTGCTGGCTATCGGCAAGGAAGTACGTGAAGCGACTCGTAAGGCTGGCATTCTCTTCATCATGAATGACAGCCCCGATATTGCCCGACTGGTTGATGCTGATGGCGTACACCTGGGCCAGGAGGACCTCGATGTTCGATCAGCCCGCAACATTCTTGGCACAGAGGCCATCATCGGTATCAGCACACATAACCTAGATCAATGCAAACGAGCCATTCTCGATGGTGCCGACTACCTCGGCGTCGGCCCGACGTTTGCCAGCCAGACCAAGAGCTTTGAATCGTTCGCTGGCCTGGATTATGTGCGACAGGTAGCAGAGTTCACCACTTTGCCTGCATACGCCATTGGCGGCATCACTGCTGAAAATGTCAGCCAGGTAGTGAATGCTGGCTTGCGCCGAGTTGCCGTGGGGCATGCCATCAGCCAGGCCGAGGAACCGCGAGATGTTGCGAGGATAATCAAGCAGCAACTAGTCATTGCTAGCGACGCAGCCAAATAGCTACTTGGTATTGATGATCTCCCGTATCTCCGCTGCGAGCCGCTTCCCAGCTTTGACCGCCTGGTAACGTGCCACTTTGCCTGCATTAGTCCCATAATCGTCAGGCAGTATGGGCACCACTCCCTCCTTATTCTTTTCTTCCTCGGTGACGGGGCTGAGCTTGCCATCAAGATAGGCGTATTTCTTGGCGATTTCGTATCCTTCTCTAACCCAGTCTTCGTACTTGCGATGCATGGCCAGTTCCTTGTCAATCGCTTCGTGCTTTTCGCTGTAGATCTTTTCCGCTTCGAGTACGCCGTTGCCGATGGACGAGACGCTGGTCGAGGAGCCGAATAAATCGTCCCAGAACGAGTGGAGCTTAATGGCGGTGCCTTTGGTCGTCTTGGCGAAGGCGAGGTTGCCGCCACGATCACCCTTGGGGAAGTGCGGGCTGTAGAAGGTCGTGCAGTGCAGCGGCTGATGCACATCGCCCACCAGGTGAAACATCCAGCACAAGTGAACAGCCCGGTCCTCCTGGTTGCCGTTCTTAGCAATGACCTTGGATACCGCCAACTGGGTGACGACGTTCTGCTGGGCCGGCCCGGGAGCGTTGATCACATAACCCGGGGCAATGATCGACAAGTTGACGTAATGCACTGGTCCCATGTGGTACTTGGTAATCTCCTTCGGGCCATTGCGCACCCAGTCAGACCAGGTAGCTGCCCGCAGGAAGACCCATTCGTCCTCCGAGTATCCGTCCGGCTTCTTCTCCGCATGAAAGGCATGAAAGTGTGGATGCTTTTGCAGAATAGCGTAGACCTTGGCGCGTTCTTCCGGCGTCAGTTCCTTCCAGGCCAGTCGGGCAATCACCATGTGGCCTTTATCGTTCCAGGCCCAAAGGGAAGGAACCAAAAGGCACAAACAGATCAGCGACAATAGCCAGGAAGAACGAACCACAGGAATGGCCTCGAGGAGAGTGCTACTTATTCAGAGATTCCAGATCACCGAACGAGAAATGACTATCAACTGATTTATAGAACTTCATCGCCAGTTGTATCTTGGCTCCCAGTTTCGGGTACTTCTTGCCCATCTTGAGGAGTTGTGACCGCTGATTGAACAGGTAGTCTGCAATGGTATTGAAATCTTCTTCCATGCTGGATTGAGAGTAGAGGCACACAAAGCCTAGCTCGTGGTACTTCGCCTGTGGCAGCAAGAGGTCTTCTTGACCCAACGCCCCCACTGCGTCCTCAGTGTAGGCAAAGTCCTTTGGATTAAGAGTTGCCCATTCCTTCTTGGGGAAAGCAAAGTTCCGCATCAGAATGGAGGAGAATTCATGATGCATCGAGGATAGCACAAACTGATTGGTGTATCCCAGTTCTTTGGTCTTCACGCATATATAGACGCCGTCAGAGCTGTTAGTGCCGCCAAAATCCTTGCCGTAGAACTGGAGCGTTTTGCAGAGATAGATGCCCTTCAGGTTCCTGGCCAGAACGCCTTCTGGGTACTCAGCGACAAATTGACGGATCAGCGGGATCGTTCGCAAGAGTTCCTTGCGGTCAATCGGTTCCGCGACGGGCTTGATCTTGGGATCGTTTTTCCAGTAGGCTGGGTAGAAGGCGTCGGAGACTTGATGAATGACCCTGACGACACCAATCTTGTCGGGAACCTCTTCCGATTTGTCTTGCGCAAGCGTGCTATGCCAATTCGCTGCCACAGCCAGCAGTATGGCAATCAAACCGAATCGAGCTATCTTCTTAGTCACTGACTCCAGCCTCCTGAAATGCCCTGCCAGCTACACTCGAATGAAGATGCGATTGCGATACATAAACCAGGTCAGCAGCCATTTAAGGAAGAGCGCGCCCGTTAAGAGGATAGCAGTCGTGAGAAGCCCCTGCAACACTTTCTGCGTCGGGTCGCCTTCCGAGAGAGGATGCAGCCAGGTTGAAGTGAGACGGGCAATGCCTCCAAAGAGCCGCCTGCTGAGCGGCGCGAAATCGATGAAGTGTTCAATCAAATAGATCGTCAGCGCATTGGCCCCGATGAAGACGAAAGGCCACGACGCAGGCCCGCCAGTTCAGGCAATCGATCACGCCATAGAACAGGGCCAATAGTAATACACTCCATCCGCCGGCCCACAGCACATAAGTGCTCGTCCACAGGATCTTGATGACAGGAAAGAGTGGTATCCGATCATGCAGGTTGTTCATGTCCGTGAAGAAACCCGACCAGCACCCACCGATAGCTAACATGATCAAGCCGGCCCAGACGAGGCCCAGAAACTTCTGTAACTTACTCGAAGGCCGCAGCAGCCAGCAACCGGCCAGTACACCAATCAGCGCAGTGACAACCGCAGGGATGGTGGAGAGAACTCCTTCATTATCGCCAAAGCCATAGTAGACCTTTCCACCCAGCGCTTCCTTCAGCACAACACGATCAACGAAGCCTGCCAGGCTGTCTTTCATGGTGATATCTCCAGCCGGAATGCCCGGAGCGGGAACCAGAAGCAGTAAGAGGTAGTAACCCACAAGAAGAAGCACACTGAGCACAACGATGCCCCGGACTTTCAGGAACAAATAGAGGACAGCAGCGATTCCATAGCAGATGCCCAGACGCTGCAGCACACCAGCATAACGCATGTCAGAGAAATGGAACTGGAGGAAGTTATTGTAAATGAGGCCGAACCCAACAATCAGCACGACGCGCCGGAAGATACGCCAGAGCATCGCACTGGTCCCTTCGCCGGCATCCTTAATCTTGCCCATCGAGAACGGAATCATCACGCCAATGATGAACAGAAACGAGGGAAAGATCAGATCGTAAAACCGGAAACCTTCCCAGTGAGCATGTTCCAGTTGCCGGTGTAGCATGGTCTGCCAGGTACCCTCCTCACGTGGACCATGCCCGGTCAAAACATTGGAATAACGCAGCCAGGCTTGAAACACCTCTTCGGCTCCGATGATCCAGAACATGATGAAGCCACGATAGGCATCGATCGACATCAACCGAACCATGGGTGGCTTGGCCATGATCACCGCTTGTGGTGCTGGATTAACCGAAGCTGTACTCGTTGACACTGTCAAGACTCCCAAGCAACAAGGCAGGATTCATCAAATCTTGGGTGGACATTGCCCCCACTATGCGACATGCTAACCTGTGGGCAACGAAAAGGGAAACGCATTATGGCGAACCACACGGAATCGTGGCGAAATCGGGCACTGTTTCGGGCATTGATCTTGGGCCTCGGCTCCCTCCTTATGGTGGGCGTCCTCTGGCTTCAACCAGCAGAATCGAAGCCAATCACTTACGACGAGCCACAGCTATCTGGCAACAGCACTGATCCCAAGCTCAAGTTCATCATTGAACCTTACCTTCAATACCCCACCCAAACCAGCATCGTGGTGATGTGGGAGACCAATCAGCCCGGAAGCTCTGTCGTCGAATACGCCGAGCCGGGTTTTGTCTTTTATGATGAGAAGAAGAAAACGCATGTTCCACCCAAGCTCAGTAAGAAAGTCGAGTTCAAAGATAACAAGACTGTGCATGAAGTAACCATCAAGGACCTCAAGCCCAGCAGCAAATACCTCTACCGGGTGATCACCCGTACCGACGATGGCACAGTTCTGCAAAGCGACATCTTCACCTTCATGACAGCGGTACGGCCCGATGAGGCATGGTCATTCACTGTCCTGGGCGATACCCAGCGCAACCCGGTGATCACCGGCCGTATCGCCAAACAGATGTGGGAGCGCGGCCCAACTTTGTCATGCATTGTGGCGACGTGGTCGATGCGGGTGCCGATAAAAATCAATGGACCGGCGACCTCTTTACACCTTCACAGATGCTTTTCCGCCGGGTGGCGGTGCTGCCCACCATCGGTAACCACGAAAAGAATCACGAGCATTACTACCGCTACTTCAGCCTGCCCGCGCCGAAGTACTATTATCGATTCCGCTATGGCAACGCCGACTTCTTCGCTATCGACAGCAACAGTATTCGTGACCTCAGCCCTAAAGGTGAGCAGTATCCATGGCTTGAAAAGGAACTGGCCAAATCCGATGCGACGTGGAAGATTGTCTTCCATCACCACCCCGCCTACTCCTCCGATGATGACGACTTTGGCTACTCCTGGTATGGCCGCAATGGCGACGGCGAGCCGAGGGTGCAGCAACACTTCATCGGCCTCTATGAGAAACACAAAGTCGATCTCGTCTTCAATGGCCACGTCCATGTCTACGAACGCACTTGGCCGGTGCGTGCGAAGAAGGTCGATCACGTCAACGGCACTATCTACATTACCAGCGGCGGTGGCGGCGGCTCGCTGGAAGACTTCAGCCCCACGCCTCATTGGTTCAAAGCTGAGCAGCGTTCTGTCTATCACTACTGCTACCTGACCGTTCACGAGGGCAGGCTGAACTTCAAGGCATTCGATGTGGATGGACGGTTGTTTGATTCGATGACGTTGGATAAGAAGCGATAGTCGAAGAGGAGCGATGGCCACAACGTACCGTTTCTTGGCAACAGTCGATGAAGCATCGGCTGTACTCGACTGGTTCCGGGCACAACCGGGACAGCCAGTCGAGAGCGCGCGGGAAGACGGCTCCCTGTTCTATTTCCCCGATTTCGGGCCGCTCGAATCCGACGCCAAGAAGTCGCCTGTCGTGAACGTATTTCTGCCTGTGCTAAAACGTGGAGTTCTGACCACGATTGGCGAAGTTCATTTCCCAGCAACGCCGCTATCCGCATTCCCAGGACTGGACAAGGTCAGCAAACGATTCCGAAATTGGCTCAAAGAGAACCCCTGCGTTTACTCTCAACGTCCGGGCTTCGTTCACGAGTGGGATTATTATTTAGAGGGGAGTGCCAAACAATGGGACCCCGACATTCATGCTTTACCCGCAGGAATGGCCGCCCTGCAACATGGATCATACTTTGTCGCCGGAGATGACAACGACTTTGTACTGGACCGCGTTTGTCGAACATTGGAACTTTGTGGCGTTGAGGGCGTGTCGCAAAGAACACAGCATTGCACATGACTGTGTCGGCAAAACGGTTTGCAGGACGACTTTGGATAAGAAACGATCGCGGAGATTGATACGAGAATGTCACTCACGGTAAATCTCTTGGTATTACGCTGCAAAGACGTGGAGCATACTCGACGTTTCTACGAACAACTGGGCCTGACTTTTATTGAAGAGAAGCATGGGGCGGGGCCGCAGCACTACGCTTCAGATACTGGCAGTTTTGTTTTGGAGCTCTATCCAGTAGCAGAAGGACAGCAGCCCGATAACGTCAGGATAGGTTTATCAGTTCCGATGCTGGCCGACTTGGCAGGCAACATTCGGCACAACTCCGAAATAACAATCGTTAAGCCGCCCTATGCAGCGGCTGATCGAATTGTAATGGTGCTACAAGACCCTGATGGCCGTAAACTTGAAATCAGTCAGCAATTGAATCGTTGAACTTCAAATTGATCATATTCCCGATGTGGCTCAGTTCGACTTATCCTGTGCCTCCACCATCCCTTGCTGTATCTCTTGCGTCAAGATTCGCTGAACATCAGCCGGCAGCGTCGATTTAGGTAGCAGGCTCCTGGCAGCCTGGAAGGTCACCATGGCGCTTTTGCCATCGCCGGCAGCCAGATAGGCCTGAGCCAAATAAAGAGCGACTCGAGCCTCCTCGGCATAGCGGCGACGAGCTGCTTCAAAGGTTTGAAGCCGTTCCTGCACCAGATCAGTCTGGGCCAGCTTGCTGTAGACAACTGCCAGGGTATCGAGCATTTCGACAGGCAACATATCACCGGTCATGGGCCGGGCGTAGAACTTGGCGGCACGCACCTCCTGCATGATGCGGTAGGCTTCCGTTGGATCATTGAGTTCTGACACCATAAGCCAGGCCAGCTTGTTGCCGGAAACCATGTCGCCTTGCTGCCTTCGATAGACTTTGGAATATGCTGCAGCCGCCTGTTGAGCCAACTCACGGCGACTCTCCGTATGTGCTGACTTGGAAAGCATCTGTTCCGAAATCATGTCACCCAGGAGCATCATGGCACCTGGATGATCGGGAAAGAATTCGAGTGCCCGTTTCGCCAGTTGCCATGCCTCTCCCGTCTGCTTCGACTGCAATAGATACTCAGCTAGCTGGCACAGCATCTCTGCCTTCTTCAACGCCGCATCCTGCTGCTTTTCCGTTGATACAGTCTGTATGGGAGACTCGCCCATGACTTTGGCTTCGACAGAACTCAAAGCTCGTTCCACCAAACCTCGGCTTTCCGCCATCTTGTTCTGCACGCAAAGTAGTTGCAATTCAGTGGCAACAGCCCGAGCGTCTTCAGGTAAAGCCGCCTTCCAGCGATTGATCACCTGAAGGCAAGCGGCATAGGATTCTTGCGAGCGCGAGCTGAGCAGCAATTGGCAGGTTGCCGGATAGACGTTTGAATGCCGGGGCACCTGCTCCATGAGTTGGCGATAACAATTCAGCGCATCGTTCGCTCTGCCGATACGTTCAAAGCAGCGGGCCTGCCAGTAAAGAGAGTCCATCGACTGCGGCAGATTGACACGATATGCCCCGGCAAGCTGCAGGGCCTGCTCGACACCCTTGATGCCGGTGTTATCCAAAAGTAGACGAATCGCCAGAACATAAGCAGCCTCATGGCGAGGGTCGCTTTCCAGCGTGCGTACTGCGTTCAAGAGCGCCAGGTCCTGGCGTGGCGACATCAGCCAGCATTGTGTCTCAATCCATGCGGCATAAGAGGGGTCACGATGTTCCTGTTGGCAGACGGCTGCAAACGCCTTGAGGGCCGTAGCCATGTCTTTTATCTGGTCGCCGGCATCCGAGGGTATGCCTAACTCACCAACACGCATCGAGGCATACGCATATCCCAAAAGCAAGCTCGGCTCGCTGGTGTACAGTTGCAACGATTCAGCCGCAAATTTACGCGATTCAACCGGTTGATGATCTGACCAGGCGATCAACGCCTCGGTCAAACCCTTCCGAACCAAAGGACGAACTCGGGAGTACTCGAGACAATTCAGGTACTGACGGCAGGCTTCCGCATTATCTCCCTTAGTTAACAACAGTGCCGCGGACCAGGTACGAAAGAGCCCGCCGTCCCGTTGCTCATCCAGAGATGATGAAGCGAGTTGATCATTGAGAGAATGAACTGATTGCAAGAGTGCTAGTTCGATTTGCGGGTCTATCGGTATGGCTTTGAGCAGTTCGTGCGACTGTTCACGATCTTCAACATACAGTTTGGCCAGTGGCGCAAGCGGCGGGCAACTATATCCTGGGAAGCATCACCCAAAAAGACTTTGTCATTGATCAGTTGTTGCATCAAGTCGGAACGGCCAGTGGAGGCCAACCATTTGAGCCAGATCAGTTTACCGCCAGGTTGTGCCTGAGTGAGAGCAAGATACTTTGCGATGATCTGATCCACTTTTTGAACGACCTCGGGTGACGGCTTCAGGTCACTCCTGGTGTCTTGAGGATGCGACTGCTGAAGTATCAGCCCCACCTGCAATCGCAGAGTTTCTAGCCAGTCAGCATGTTCGAGGCTTAGCGATGTGATAAGAGGTGTCGCTTCCTCAATCCTGTCTCTTTGCAATAGATACTGAGCCCAGGCGAGTCGTATTCTCCCGGAGATAACAGGGTCATCGCTACCTTCTTCGATTAACTTCTTTACCTCCGACTCATGATGCGCCAGTGCTGACTGTTGTTGTTTCGCCAGGGTTGTGTCGGTTCTTATCAGATAATGAGCGTGATGGGCTGCCAATACATGGGCCTGAACCGATTGAACCAAATGATCCTCAGAACGCCGAACGCCTGTCCGGATAGCATCATCTGTGTATGTCGTATTTTGCTGATTGTTGAGTCGACCAAGATCTTTGATAGCTCGCAGGGCTTGATCGTGCATTTCCAAAGCAAGATAGATAGGCACCAATCTTGTCAGGGCTTTGCGATTGAGATCGGCACGGTGGGATCGTGAGGCTTTTTCCAGTTGACTACTGGCATATTGGAGCCTGCCTTGCAATTCCGCAAGGGTGCCTTCATAAAACGCAGCTGCTGCCACCGCACCCTCGAGTTGACTGTTCCTAAGGACGTCTAAATGAGGTTGACAAGCGCTAACAGGTGCTTGTTGTCTCATTTGCAGTCGAAGCATTGCTTCATGCATATTCAACACAGCCGGGGAGATGATCTTGCTGTCTGCCGCGACTTTCAACCCTTCATTGAGCCATTCCATAGCATCTGAATAACGAATCTTCATTAATTCAATCGCGTTCCGCTGTTGGCACCAGTGGCCATCTCGTGTCAACAATTCAGCCATACGCAGCGGCAGAATTTGGCCAATACGGTGCTCACCTCGTGCCTGTTTGCCCGTTTCAATCGCCTGGTCTCGATACTTTGACCAGACCTGCGGTCGCCCAGCAACCATGCATGGCATGGTCTTAAGGCAAGCCAGCAGCACGAACTCGGCAGCTTCGGTGGCACGTTGGTTGCTTTTAGTCTTGATCGCTAACGCTACGGTCGCATCCATGATACGTTGTAACTGTTCGAGCAAGGGGTTCTGTGCTTCCACCGACTCAGTGCTCTTGCCCGCCCGCCGAACGTCCTCAATGGCCAGGTCGAGGGCCATCTGATGCAACGCATATAAACCCTGCAAATCGAGCCGACTGATGCTGTCGAGACTCGCTTGTTTCTGAGCCAGGGCAATAGCACCGTTATCTACATCAAAGAGCAGAGTCCGCAGGCGGCTGGTTACTTCACGCTCAACATCAGGCTTCAGTTGTCCGGGCTGCCGATAATGCTGGATCAGCCAGTGATTCATCTGGGCTTCAAGACATGCCGTTCGCCATCGAAAAGGGTTTTCTTTGGTCTTCAGCTTGCCCACCAACTCGAGCCCCTTCATCATGCGGTCTTTGCTTCGCTTGGCAGTCGGCATCGGCATGGTGGCCTTGCCCGAATCAGCCTTGACGGCGATGGGCTGTTCATATTCCAGCCTGGCCAACAGATACATCGCTCGATCATCGTTTGGATCAAGCTCGGCCAGTGTCGTGGCAAAAGCATGCACGTGATTCCATTGCATGGGATCGAGCTGTATCTCGGTGGCAACTGCTTCACGCAATACTTCAACGCCGGTCGGCAGTCGATAGGCAGCTTCACGCAGGGAACTCAGTGCTTCCCGTCGGCTTTCCCCTTCAACAAGACGCAGGCCCGAGAGCTTCTGAATGATTTGATCCGGAGTACCTTCACCTTGTCCTTCAAAGGCAGGAAGAGGCTTATTCTCGATGAGCAACTTTGCAAATCCCCGTGCTTTCACTGCACGGTATTTGATCCAGTACGCTTGGCCGATATAACGCTGTTCCTTCTCGAAAAGTTCCTGAGGCTTGGGCTCGCTCTCGGGTTCTTCAAACGCTTGAAGCAGATTCTCAGCCGAGAGGATAGCTTCATGGAAATAAACAAGCGCTTTCTCCAGCCGATTGTCACGTATAGCAGCAAGCCCGGCCTGATAGGACGATTCACCACTGGAGAGGTAGCGTGTGACACCACGGCCATAATAAAGAAATCCTGCCACGACACAGCCGAGCAGGAGACCGACGAGCAAACTGGCAAAGGTAATCGAAACCCAACGGGTGCTGCGACGCATGAGATCCTTCTCCGTCGTGGTCGTCCTTGATGCAAACTATTGTCGAATATCCTAACGAATCAAAGTAGCGTTGGGAAGCACAACCGGGCAAAACTTATCTGCTGCTGAGAGAATACTCCCAGACATCGTCATGAGGCTGATATTGCAAATTGAGTTGACTGACATTCGCTACCAGCGTTTGACCTATTCGATATTCGCCCCGTGCCTCATGGATGTGGCCACACAATGCCAATTGAGGTTGAAGTTCTTGTATACGCTTGGTGAGACTGGGGCTCCCGGTATGCTCATCATGGGAATTACGATCACCGAAACCCTGCGGCGGACCGTGAAGTAGAAGGATATCGGTTCCCTTCGGGATCATCTGCCACTTCTGTTTGAGTTGCTCTTCATCGAGATTGAACGCCCAGTCATAGAAGACCGGTTGCCAGGGAGTGCCCCAGATGTGAAGGCCAAAAAGTTCAATCCCGCTGTCCTGCAAGTAATGCCAGGGCAGAGCAGGGACCAAGTCAGGTCGATTCTGAAAGACAAAGTCATGATTGCCTGCCACCCCGACGATCTCTTTGGCAGGCACGTCGCGCAGCCAACGACGGAAAGCGGTATCCAGCCAGAGTGCTTGCTTCAGTTCACTGCCGTCCGGGCAGAGATCGCCGGCCAGCAACAGCAGATCGCATTCGGGAATATCGGGCAAATGGCTATGCAGATCGCTGCTGGCGACGATTTTGATCGTGGGCATGAGATTCAGTTCTTCAACTTATCTTTGAAGACTTCCTTGAACTTGGCCAGTTTCGGTTGGATCACTGCCCGACAATAGCCTGCACTGGAATTATCGTTGTAGTAGTTCTGGTGGTACTTCTCGGCCGGATAGAACTCGCTGAACGCTGTCACTTCAGTCACGATTGGCCGATGATACACTTCGGCTTTGTTAAGTTTGTCCTTGTACTCCTCCGCCAGCTTCTTCTGCTCTGCGTCATGATAAAAGATAGCGGAACGATACTGCGTTCCATGGTCGGCGCCTTGCTGATTCAGTGTTGTAGGGTCATGGGTCTTCCAGAAAACCTCAAGAAGTTCTTTGAAACTGATCACTTTGGGATCGTAAATCACCTGAATGACTTCAGCATGTCCGGTATCGCCCGAGCAGACCTGTTCGTAGGTGGGATTCTTAACCTTACCGCCGCTATAGCCTGAGGTTACCTGTTGCACACCTTTTAACTGTTGGAATACGGCTTCCGTACACCAGAAACAGCCAGTACCAAAGGTTGCTGTTTCTAAGCCCTTATTCTCAGAAGTTGGCGTGGGTATTGTTTTCATATCACTGTTTCCTCGATAGACGAAAACTACGCCGGCTGCCAAAACGGCGATGAGCACGTAGGGTAGAAGTGGCTTTTTCATAGATTGCCTGGCAAGAAGTAGGGACTGTGCCGCCTATACTAGTTTATGGTTCTCTGAGAGTCGAAGATCGGATGCGGCCACCTTTTTGGTCTGATGGCAATTTACAACAGTGTGCCAATGAGTCTATAATGTCTCTCCCAAAGGGATGAAAGCGGTTTTAACTGGACTATCGTAGAAATCCCCGCTAAGTTTGAATGGTATTGCGCTCAGGAAGCGCCTTCGCTCCTACACAACATGCCTGCAACCATTGGTAATTCACCTGCGATGCAAGAGAAAGGTTCAGGCTACATTCGTGAGCCTGGAGCACAGCCGATTGCCGGGTATCGTCTGCTGAATCCACTCGGTCGGGGCGGCTTCGGTGAGGTTTGGAAATGCGAAGCTCCGGGCGGTATTCAGAAAGCTATAAAGTTCATCCGGGGGAACTGCACCAACCCCAGCGCCAATCAACAACAGGCTGCGCAGGAATATCGCGCTCTGAAGCGCGTCGTTGCCATTCGCCATCCCTTTATCCTTCAGATGGATCGCATCGAAGAAATCGATGGCGAGTTGATGATCGTCATGGAATTGGCTGATCGCACTCTGCATGAACTGCTCGACAGCTACCGGCAATCAGGTTACTCAGGCATTCCTCGTGATGAACTTCTCAGCTACATGGCTGAGGCTGCTGAAGCTGCTCGATCATATGAATCAGCAGCATGGCTTGATGCATCTCGATATCAAACCAGGAAATCTCTTTCTTGTCTCAGGCCACGTCAAGGTCGCTGACTTCGGACTGGTTACCGATTTGGGACACTTAAACGATGGCTCCCAAACGGTAACCCAAGCCAGCGAACAATTGACAGGGATTACTCCGCTTTACGTAGTGCCGGAAACCCTCCAGGGACGCATCCATACCGCCAGCGATCAATATTCACTGGCTATCGTCTATCAAGAGTTGCTGACAGGCATTCTTCCCTTCAGCGGTAAGAACCCCCGGCAACTGGCGATGCAGCACATGATGGCAGAGCCCAATCTGCAATCGCTGCCGCCCATTGATGCGCCGGTTATCGCCAAGGCACTTAGCAAAGACCCCAGCAAGCGCTTCGAATCCTGTCTGAGTTTCATGCACGCGCTCGTTTCCGGCGACGTGAATAATACCCAGAAAGGTGAACTGCGATCATCTCGACTCATCCGCAAGCTTCAGGGATTGGATACAGCCAAGGAGATTAGTCTTTCCTCCACCGACTTCTCTCACCAGGAGCAGATGGCGGTTAAGAAAACGCCCCGCCCCGGCCCCACTTACCAATCCAACCAGAGCTATCAGCCTGTTCCCAATCGACCATCGAACGTCGTCCCACCATCGTCAGTACCGCCGCCAACGATTCCACGGAACGCCATTTCCCGTTCACCTACGCTGTCAAGAACGAATATCTCGCTGCCGGCAATGAGTCCCGGCGTCGATACCGATGCCTTGCCAGGATTCATCTTCAAGGAATGCATCGGCCGTAATCCGCTCGGTGAACTCTGGCGCGTGGAAACGCCTGACGGCGACTCAGCCATGGTCAAAATGGTGACAGGCTTCGGAGGCCAGGAACCGGAAGATGAAGACCGAGCGATCAGTTTCCTTCGTTCCGTCAAACACCAGGGGCTGCTACCGTACGAGATCATTCAAACTGGCCCAGGCCGCATCTGTCTTCTTTCCAGTTCAGTGGAAGAGACGCTTTGGGAAAGATTTCAGCAACATCGCTCCAAGCGCATGCAGGGTATTCCTCGGTCGGACTTGTTGCCCTTGCTGCGACAGGCGGCGGCGACTCTGGATGACCTGTATCAGAGATTTGAACTGCTGCACTTGAGCATCAACCCTCGTAACCTGCTCACACCTCCTGATCTGGGGCTTCTGATCTCCGATTTTGGCCTCGCTCACTTGCTTTGGGCGCCAACCGGTCAGCCGCTGGCACAGCTTAATTCCCGTTACGGTGCACCGGAACTGGCTGAAGGCGTGATCCATCGTTCCTGTGATATTTTCAGTTTGGCACTTGTCTATCAGGAGCTGGTGATTGGTGTTCACCCCCTTCGTGCTCAGACGGTTCGAGCCACCACGAGTCGAACAACTTCGTCTCGGTCCAATGCCAATGTTCGAACTGTCGCTCCTGATCTGGAACTGCTTCATCCTTCTGAACGGCCTGTCATGGCAAGGGCCTTTGACATAGACCCCGATCAGCGTTTCCAATCCTGCATGGAACTGGTGGATGCATTGGAGCAGTGCATTACCGGTATTTCAAGCTATCGAATTAACAAACCACAGGCATATGCTTCGCCATTAACGGGTACTTCTACGGGATCATGGCTGGAGATTAACGCTCAGAACATGGGCAGCATGCCGGCCACGCAGGCTGTCTCTGACATCGTCGGCACCATTGTCGCCGCCTGGCCGACGGAAACGATTAATGCCGTTCGTTATATCCATCGTCGTGGCGAGATGATCCACCACCGCTGCGGCGCGATGTTAATGTCGGGCCTGGCTCAAGCCAAACTCGACGGCTTCAGGCTGGCTATCGGAGCCGAGTTGGTGCGTTCGGAAGACAATGTTTACGTGTATAGGGTACCCCGTCCTAACAAGTCTTTTTGGAAGAGCTTGCGGGCACAACCACTTGGCCTCGAAGTTACCTTGCACCTGGTTCGTCCGTTGATTCGCCAGGCCATGCTGACGGATGTTACCGTCCAGGTCCGTCCTTACGGCATTTCAAATCCTGAAGAAGCGGAAGAGATGCTACGAGAAGCTGGGCCACGCATTGTCGAGACCCTCCGCACGTTCCTTCAGGCCACTCATGATCGTCGTGCTCAAGAACGCTTTGAGTACAACGTGCCGTTGAAAGTGCATGTCATCACCACTCGCGGCGACCGTGGCACTCCGGTGCAGTGTCAGGGAAAAGACATCTCCTTGAGTGGAGTCGCATTCTATTGCCCGGTCGAAATCCGTTCCGGGCAGATCAAGCTTGAGTTGGTTCATCCTCGTCAACCAGAACCGGTAGCAGTCATGTCGCAGTTGGTACGCTGCGATCAACACGTTGAGGGTGGCTGGCATGAAGTGGGTGTGCGTTTTGTCTTTGATGCACAGAACATCAAAGCTCCTGGCTACTACCGCTAGCCTATCCCCGCCAGCGACAACACTTTACCATACTTCGATAACACCGAAGCTCGAATGCCCGCGTGTTCGGGTGCCTGCAAGCCGGGATCTCGCTGGATGAGTTCCATCGCGTCATGGCGGGCCAGGTCCAGCAGTTCAGCGTCACGCACCGGATGAGCAATTTTCAGTTCGCCGATGCCATGCTGCTTGGTGCCGAAGAACTCGCCCATGCCTCGCAGCTCTAAGTCTTTCTCAGCCAGAAGGAAACCATCAGAGGTCTTGCAGAAGTATTTCAGTCGATCTTTTCCTTCCGGTGTTGCCGTTGCAGCAAAGAGGTAACATTCCCCTGCCACAGGCCCACGGCTGACTCGCCCTCGCAGTTGATGCAACTGCGACATGCCAAAACGCTCAGCATGCTCGATCACCATCATCGTGGCGTTGGCGATATCGACACCCACTTCGATAACGGTGGTCGATACCAGGCAGTCCAGTTCCTTGTTCTGAAACTGCATCATCACCTCGTCCTTGGTGCGATCATCAAGGCGGCCATGGAGGATGCCCACTCGAAACTCCTGAAACGGGCCGTCTTTGAGCAACTTGGCTGTATCGATAGCGCCCTTCAGATCGTTGTCCGCTGATTCCTCCACCATCGGGCAGACGACATAGAGCTGTCTACCTTTCTTCATCTCCTGGGCCAGGTGCTGCATCAGTTCCGCGCGTTCTTCTTCTGGTACCCATTTGGTGCGTACCGACTTGCGGCCAGGGGGGAGCTCACGAATGACCGAGATATCAAGATCGCCAAATACCGTCAAACCAATGGTGCGGGGAATCGGCGTCGCCGTCATTACCAGGTAATGGGGATCAAGTCCCTTATGTCGAATGGTGGCCCGCTGCTGTACGCCAAAGCGGTGTTGTTCATCAATGACCACCAAGCCGAGGTTGGCGAATTCGATGTCATTCTGAATCAATGCTTGGGTACCAACAACGAGGTCGATTTGCCCTCGTTTGATTTCTCCCAATGCAATACGGCGATCAGTACTGGAGATGCCGCCGACCAGGAACTCCATCTTCACTTTGCTGTGAGCCAGGTAACGATTGAGTGTCCGCCAGTGCTGACGAGCCAGCACCTCCGTCGGAGCCATCAGCGCCGTCTGATGTTTGTTCGCCACGGCCACCAGCATGGCATAAACCGCAACTGCTGTCTTGCCGGCGCCCACATCGGCCTGAAGAAGCCGGCGCATTGGTCGATCCTTCGCCAGATCATCACAAATCTGGTGAATCACCCTGTCCTGTCCCTTGGTCAGGTCAAAGGGCAAGAGCTTGCGGATTCGTTCGTCCACCAGTTTCGATCGCAATAGTGGAGTCGCCTTCCCCTGCACTTGCTGATCACGCCGCTGTAGACAGAGCGCGACCCTGAAGCACAAGTAACTCATCATACGCCAGTCGCCGACGGCCTCGTTCAGCTTCTTCGAGGGTTTTAGGAAGATGCACCGAGTGCATGGCATCAGCGATACGCTGCAGATTGTGTCGACTGACTAATGGGGCGGGTACGATGTCACGTATCGCCACCGCATACCGCTCAACAATCTCCCGCTGGATACGTCGCATCGCATCAGCATGCAATCCTTCGGTCAAACTGTAGAGTGGCAGGACGGTCGAGTCTTCATCCTGCTGCACCGCTTTTTCGACTGGTGTCAGACGGGGGTTGTTCATCTGCCAATGCCCACGGTAGTGGCGGGGCTTGCCGGTGCAGGCAACCAGCATGCCGTAACGCAGCTTGTTCGAGACGAACGGCTGATTGAAATAGACCGCCTCCAGCACGACGTTGCCGCCATCGCTGATGACGATGCTGACCATGTCCTTGCCGGTATGCGTCGTCTTGCCTTCGATCTCCACGACCTCGCCGATCACCGTCTGCGGTTCATCGTTGGCCTTGAGGTCGGCAATGCGCAGTCGATTGGTCAGCGCCTCATAAGCACGGGGTAGATGAAAGAGCAAATCGCCTACTGTGACCAGGCCGAGTTTCAATAGCTTCTCGTACCGCGTCGGCCCCACGCCTTTGACAAACTGGGCCGAGGAGGCGAGAGGATTTTCAGTGCTGGGAGAGAAGGTGTCAGCCATACTGCTCAACAATAATAATCATGGGAGAACTCTCACCTATTCTCGCAGAAGCCGGGCAAGAGTAAACGGGTCAGAATGAGTAATCGTTTGCCCTGCGGAAAACATGGTGAGTTCATATAGTTTCTACATCACCATTCTGTGCAGGGTAGTCCCTATGATCCGTTCGTTAAGTCTCGTCTCTTTCTTATTCCTTGTTGCCATCGCTTCTTTCGCTGTACCCTTGGCAGCAGCTTCGCCGGACGACCAGAAGTCAGCAATCGTCCCGCCGGCGGTGCTGACGATGTACGATTCGCTCAAGGAATACACCCTGAAGAATGGCCTCAAGGTCTATCTGCTGCCCGTTCCCGGTTCGCCGGTTGTCACGACCATGACCGCCTTCAACGTCGGCTCCTGCGATGAAGACAAAACAGCCACTGGCCTGGCCCATTATCTGGAACACCTCATGTTCAAGGGTACCGCCAAGCTCAGGCCCGGCGATATTGACCGTATGACCCAGTGCAGCGGCGGCTCCAACAATGCCTACACCAACCACGACATGACGAACTACCATTTCGACTTCGCCGCTGACCGTTGGGAGACAGCCCTGGAAATCGAAGCTGAACGGATGCGCGGGCTGTTGATCGATAAAGCCCATGAGTTCGAACAGGAAAAGGGTGCCGTCATTGAAGAACTTGCCCGCAACGAGGATGCCCCCTGGGACCTGGAAGAGAAAGCCATCCTGCCGATGCTCTTCGGCAAGGAATCGCCCTATGGCCATCCCATCATCGGCGAGCGGGAACACGTTCGTGGCGCCACTGCTGATGTCATCAAGGGCTATTACAACAAGTGGTATCATCCCAATAATGCCTCGCTGATCGTAGTGGGTGGCTTCGATCCTGATGTGGCGATTGCCAAGATCAAAGCCAAGCTGGAGAACATCCCCACGACCGCACTCCCCGAGTGCAAAGCCTGGCCGACCAAGCTGCCTGATCGACCAGCCCGCCTGGAGTTCCCCTCCAAGTTCCCCACGGCCCGGATGATCATGGGCTTTACCACCATTCCCCAGGGCCATGCCGATGAATCCGCGGCTCGATGTCGCCAGCATGATCCTGGCTTCAGGCAAAACCAGCAGGCTCTACAAGAAGCTCGTTCTCGATGAAAGACTTACTGTCGAAGTCGGAGCCAGTCACAGCCCCTGGCCGATACCCGGGGTGGTTCGGCATCCAGATGGAAATGCTGCCCGGCAAGGATCGCAAGAAGGCTGAACAGATCGTCCTGGCTGAGATTCGCAGGCTGGCCATTGAACCGGTACCTGCCAACGAACTACAGCGGATTCAGCGTATGATCATCAGCCAATCGATATTCAGTCGAGAAGGTATCCATTCGCTGGCTGACAGCATCGCCAAGACCGTGCTGGTTCAGCCTGCCTCGGCCCTCAAAGAACAGTTCACTAAATGGGCAGCAGTCACTCCCGCTGATATCCAGCGGGTCGCCAAACTCTATCTCGATGCTGACAAGCCTGTCGTCGTCTGGTCGATACCGAAAGAAGAGAAGGGGGGCGGCGCTCAGGCCGAGAAGCCCAAAGAAGGCAATCGCTACCGCAACCATAATAAGCAGCCACAAGGCGGTGTCGGCAATGTCAGTCTTCAGCAGGCCAAGAAGGTGGTCCTACCGAACGGCCTGACGCTGCTCCTCATGGAAAACCGTCGGTTGCCGCTGGTAGTTGCCGCTGCTTCACTCAATCATGTCCGCCGTTATGAGCCAGCCGAAAAAGCCGGGGTGGCCCAATTGATGGGCAGCCTGCTGGAAGAAGGAACCGAGAAACGCACTGGTCAGCAGATTGCTGAAGCTATTGAAGACGTTGGTGGTACCCTCAGCATGGTCGCTGCCGGTGGTTCAATGAAGGTACTGCGAGATCACAAACAACTCGGCCTGGAATTGCTCTTCGACAGTCTGCTTCATCCCAGCTTCCCCGCTGAAGCCTTTGAACGCAAGAAGGATGAACAACTAGCTGAGATTGCTGAAGCACAGGAACAGCCTCTCTCCCGTGCTTCCGAAGCATTCCAGGAGACCATCTTCGGCAAACACTTCAAGGGCCGACCCAGCCGAGGTTCTCTTGCCACCGTTCAGAAGCTTACCCGTGATGATGTCGTCGCCTTCCACAAGCTGGTCATGGTGCCCGACAATACTGCCCTGGCCATCGTGGGCGATTTTGACAGCAAGGAAATGATTGATCTCGTCACCAAGCTGACTGCTGACTGGAAGGGCAAGTTGCCTCCCGCTCCAGCGACGCCGGAACTGACCATGGCTAAGGGAACGTCCACCAAGCTGATCACCATGCCCAACTCGGCTCAGCTTCAGTTCCTGATGGGCCATTTGGGCATCAAGCGTAATCATCCTGACTACTTCAAACTGCTCGTGATGGACAACGTCCTCGGTTCCGGTGCCGGCTTCACCGATCGCCTGTCCTCCCGTCTTCGAGATCGTGAAGGGCTGGCCTACACCGTCAATGCCACCATCACCGACTCAGCCGAGATCGATCCGGCGCTTTCATGTGCTACATCGGCACTGATGCCCGCAACTATCAGCGGGTCAAACAGCTCTTCCTCGAAGAAATCGAACGACTTCGGAAAGAAACCCCCAGCGAGTATGAAGTGACCAGCACCAAGCAGTATCTGTTGGGCAAACTGGCGTTCATGCTGACCACCAGCGACAGCATCGCTGAGAAGCTGCTCTACATCAACCGATATGACCTGGGCTTCGACTATTTCGACAAATATCGGGCCAGTGTCGAGGCGGTTACTCCAGGGCAGGTCCGTGACATGGCTGAGAAGTACATTGCAACCTGGGAGCTTTGCAACGGTTGCAGCGGGGGCCATCGACAAGGATGGCCGTATCCTGCCGCCTCCGGCCCAAAAATAACGTATGCTTGCCTTGTGAACAGGAACGAATTGATCACAAGGAAGCCCTGATGAGTGCAAGTGCCCAGCTTGATACCCCCAGGATGAATAAACCAGAACAACCGATAACCACGGATTACGAACTTTCCATCGTGATGCCCTGCCTTAACGAGGCGGACACGGTGGGTACCTGCGTTCGTAAAGCCCATGCTGCCATCGAAAAGATGGGCATCCGTGGCGAGATCGTCATTGCCGACAATGGCAGCACCGATGGCTCTCAGGCCATTGCCACCGAACATGGCGCCCGCATCGTTCCCGTTGCCGCCAAAGGCTATGGCAACGCCCTGATGGGTGGCATTGCCGCCGCCAAGGGCAAGTACGTGATTATGGGCGACGCTGATGATAGTTACGACTTCGGCGAAGCGCCGAAGTTTGTCGCCAAACTGCGGGAAGGGTATGAGCTGGTGCAGGGGTGTCGTTTTCCCCGTGGTGGCGGCACCATCGAAAAGGGTGCCATGCCGTTCCTCCACTACTGGCTCGGCAACCCGCTTTTTTCCTTCCTGAGTCGGCTCTGGTTCCGTGCTCCAATCAACGATATCTATTGCGGCCTGCGTGGCTTCACCAAGGACCTGTACAACCGGCTCGATCTCCGCTGTTATGGCATGGAGTTCGCCACCGAGATGGTGATCAAGTCAAGCCTGTTCAGGGCAAAGATCGCCGAGGTGCCGATCACGCTACACCCCGATGGCCGCAAGTCCCATCCACCGCATCTGAAGACTTGGCGGGATGGCTGGCGTACCCTGCGGTTCTTCCTGCTCTACAGCCCACGCTGGCTCTTCCTCATCCCCGGCCTGTTTCTAATCCTCCTCGGAATCGTCGGCTACGGCTTGGCTCTTCCGGGCATCACCATCGGCAACGCCACCTTTGATGCCCACAGCTTGCTCTTTGCCAGCTTGTTCCTGATGGTCGGCTACCAGGCGGTGCTGTTCGCCCTCTTCACGAAACGCTTTGCCATCAGCGAAGGGATGATGCCGCCCGATGACAGGCTGACGAAGTTCTTCCAGTGGGCCACGCTGGAGAAGGGGCTGGTCATCGGGATACTCACGGGCCTGACCGGCTTGTTCCTCCTCGTTGGTGCCATCAACCAGTGGTGGGAAACAGGCTTCGGCAGGCTAGACTACTCCAGAACCATGCGTTGGGTCATACCCGGTGTCACCCTCTGCATGATCGGCTTCCAGACCCTCTTTGGCAGCTTTTTCATCAGCGTGCTGGGGATGCGTCGCAAATGACTTCTGATGCTGTAGTGAACACCTCTGAGACCAAGCCTGAGTTCGACAGCTACGCCCAGAACTACGATCAGGCTCTACAACAAGGGCTATCCGTTTCCGGCGAAGCGAAGGAGTACTTCGCCGAGGGCCGAGTCGCCTTCCTGCAGAAGTGTTTGAGCAAAATCAAATATCAGCCTCAGCGAGTACTCGACTTCGGCTGCGGCACCGGTACCAGTGTGCCCATCCTCCATGCACTGGCCGGCGTTACCTTTGCTCAGGGCATTGATCTCTCAGCCGAGTCTATCTCCCAGGCTGAGAAGATGCATGGCCACGAGGATCGCCGCTTCTGCACGCTGGCTGATTATCAACCCGATGGCAGCTTCGACCTCGTTTTCTGCAACGGCGTCTTCCACCACATCCCGCTTGACCAACGAGCCAAAGCTATCGAGACCGTCTACCAGTCGCTCAAGCCCGGTGGCATCTTCGCCCTGTGGGAGAACAATCCCTGGAACCCGGCGACCCGCTATGTGATGAGCCGCATCCCGTTCGATAAGGATGCCATCACGCTGACGCCGCCGGAGTCCCGCAAGATCACCCAGGCAGGTGGCTTTACCATCCTGCGCACCGACTTCTCTTCATCTTCCCACGGCTCTTGAAATGGTTCAGGCCACTGGAGCAACTCGTCTCCTCGTGGCCTGTGGGTACCCAATATCAAGTTCTCTGCCGGAAACCTACTTAAACAGCCCCTCGGGCACTTCCACGGTAGAGTGCTTCATCTTCTGACCTAAAGTGTGAGCCAATCCCACCGAAGCGAGTTGGGGCGAGGCCTTGTCTGCCCGCTTGCCCGGCACGACACCACCGCCAAAGAACACCAGCGGCACATGAGTATCGTACGGATGCGGCGAACCATGCGTGGTGCCGGTGGTATACTTTGATACCAGGAAATGGTAGGGCTTCATGATAGGCTGAATATCACCGGATCGATCAGGTTGAAAGCTCTTCCTGACCATGTTGCCAAAACCGGGCAACTCCGTTGAGGCGAGAAGCTGGCTGCGGGTGTAGACCTCAAGAACATATGGCCGGGTTTTGAACCACTCAGCAACCACTGCCTCGACCTCTTCATTCGTCTTACCAGCAGCCTTGATAGTGCGGTAGTTCAGATATACACCCGCTCCGCTGACCGCTTCGACCCACTTGGCAGTAGTTCGATACTTGCTGTTCAGATACAACTCCAACGCCAGCACTTCCTTGGCTGCTTCGACTCGTCCTGCCTCCAGCCCCTTGGACCTGGATACTTCCGGCAGCGGGCAAACGCCGTGGTCTGCCGAGACTACCATGACGTAGTTCTCACGACCGACATGGGCATCGAGATAGTTGATCATTTCCGCCATGATCTTGTCGGCTCGCAGAGTGACATCCATGACTTCCTGCGAATCGGGACCCCAGACATGCCCGACCGAATCGTTGCTGGAGTAGCTGACCACCAGGTAATCGGTCTGCTCATGCTGGCCCAGCTTTTCGTTATCGAGCACCGTCTTGGCGGCCTGCCAGGTCAAGTCGTTACCCATGGGCGAAGTATAGATGGCGTCATAGAACTTGGGGCCGGGCAGATCGAGCCCGCCGGTCATGAGATGGGGGAAGGTGCACCCTGCTTGATGCCCACGCCTTCGCCTTCAACATCGTCCGGCCCGCTGAACTCGGTGTAATTGATGTCGTCTCGCAGCCGTGTCCAGTGCTTGCCGAACCACTGATCTGCCAGCTTCAGTTCATTGAACTTGGCCATGTAGCTAGGCAGCTTGTCGACATAGTAGTTTGAAGTGACAAACGCCCCCACGCTATCGTCATACCAGTAGCAGATATCTGCCTTGGCACCAGTGGGCAGCACGCCGCCACGGTCTTTGAGAGAGACGCCGATGACCTTGCCCTTGGAACCGGTCACCTCCTTAACCACATCGCCGAGCGCCGGCTCCAGCAAGCGGCCCGGCGTGCCCCCGGATGATTTCCCTGTCTTACTCTTGGCCCCTTCAGGAATCATGGTGAATCGATCGTCGAGGGTGGCACAATAGGCGTTCTTACCCGTAGTGCGGTCGTACCACTCGTTCTCCACGATACCATGCTGGGCAGGAACGCATCCGGTGCCGAGTGTGGCGTGGCCGCAGCCTGTCAGTGTCATCGAATAGGGATAATGGCAGTTCGTGAACCAGGCACCTTCGCTGGTCAGGCGATTGAACCCATCATTGCCGAACTGCTTGCTCCAGCGTGCGAGATAGTCGCCCCGCATTTGATCAAACACGACTAGTACCAGAAGCTTGGGCCCATGCACTTGAGCGGCTCTTGCTCCCGGAGGCGTCACGATCCTGGCATCTTTGTTCATACCCATGATCGGGATGATCGCTAACAACACCAAAAGAATCAGGGCCATTCGTGTGGCTCGTACCATGAATTAACTCTCACCATCAGAGGGAATACTCTCTCTGTGAAGCTACGAATTTAATGATAGGTGTGACAAGAGAAGACTACATGAAGAAGAGAGTGTTATTCCTGAGCAGGCAGGATTTCCCTGATAGCCACTTCCCAATGGCCGAGGCCGGCTTTGACAACTGCAATGCCACGAGTCTGGTCGACTCTCACAATTTGGCCAGGCTGATCGAAACGATCCACTGAGACTGCCGTGCCCGGTCGTAGTGTCGCCCTGAAGTGGCGTAGGGCTTCATCCCTGGCGATTTGTCTTTCGAGTTCAGACTGCTTGCGTTCGAACTCTTCTCGAGACTTCTGCGCCTCAACCTCAGCAACATGGGCTTCGAGCCGGGCCTTCTCGGCCACTTCACGGGCCTTCTGTAGCTTATCTACCTCTGACCCACGCTGTCGTCGCTTCCGCAGATAGAATCGTGCTCGTTTCATCAACTCTGGTGGCAACTCGAGCCGCTGGGCGATTTGTAGAGCACAACTGCGCCCGAACTGTCCGATCAATAGTCGATAGGTGGGTCGCAGCGTAGCTACGTCAAACTCGACTGCGGCATTTTCAGCCCGTTCATTGTGGAAGGCGTAGGTCTTCAGATCACCCAGGTGTGTCGTCACCATTGCCAGGCACTTCTGCTTCGCCAGGTGATCCAGGATGGCTCGACCAAGAGCCGCTCCTTCTGTGGGATCAGTGCCGGCCCCCAATTCATCGAGCAACACAAGACTATCTCGATCAGCCTTGAGGAAGATATCCCGAATACGAGAGATGTGGGAACTGAACGTACTCAGCGATTGTTCCAGACTCTGCTCGTCGCCAATGTCGGCGAGCAAATGGTGCAGCAGAGGAATATTGCTGCCTTCCTGGGCAGGAATGTGCATCCCCGACTGCGCCATCATGCAAAGCAGCCCCACCGTCTTGAGGGCCACTGTCTTGCCACCGGTGTTGGGGCCGGTGATGACGAGGATGTCGTAATCGGTGCCAAGTCGCACATGAATGGGCATCACACTTTTGGCATTCTCTGAGCCTGGTGATTGGTGACGGAAGAGATGCAGCAGGATCGGATGGCGGGCTGAGTGCAACCACAATTGACGATCGGTATTGATGCGGGGAGCACACATGTTGTACTCAAGGCTGTACTGCGCCTTCGCCTGGATCAGATCGATCTGAGCCAATAAATCGAAGCACCACCTGCAAAGGCTTCGCTACCTGCCCCACCTCAGCAGTCAACCGGCGAAGGATACGTGCAATCTCCTTGTCCTCTTCCACTTTGATCAGCGAACGGTCGGCGTTCAAATGGGCGATAGCAGCAGGTTCGATGTAAACCGTATCGCCGGTGCTACTGGTACGATGCACGACGCCAGCTACCTTCTGACGATGATTGACAGCCACAGGCAGCACATGATGGTCGCCCGAAAGCGTGGCATGGGAGTAACGCAGTGCCGAGCGGATGACAGGATCACGCAGGAGACGCTTCAGTTCCTGCTGCACACGTTCATCGAGTTCATGCAGCCGTTGCCGTATCGAACCCAGTTCCGGGCTGGCCATGTCGTGCAGTTGGCCCCGGCTGTCGATACTGCCTTCGATCGTCCGGGCCAGCGAGCCCATGTCTTCCACCCGGGCCAGCAGATTGATCAATGCACCCCAACGTGGATCGAGCCGCATCCGGTAACGGTACGCTGAGCCGGTGGCCGCCAGCACTTCTTTGACTTGATTGAACTCAGTGGGAGTCAGACTGCTGCCAATGGCAGCACGCCTGATGAGTAGGCGAATATCGCTGACACCGGATAACGGTGGTGACTGCTTGGCGCTAGTCGCCTCGGTCATCTCGGTGACCAACGTGATCTGCTTCTGAATCAGATCGACCTGTTGCAAGGGTTGGAGCTGATGAGCCAGCCCTTTACCAAGGGACGTGACGGCATACGACGCTACCAGGTCTCGTACCTTGGTAAATTCCAAGAGCTCCAATGTATGTGGGTCCATCAGTTCAGCCATGATGGGGATAGAGAGGCAATCTGCAACTTGGGTTCACCGGTAATAACAGATAACATCATCGTTCCGCCCGCCAACTGGTGCCGCCGGCACGGTCTTCTAGAAGAATGCCGAGGTCTCCCAGCCGTTTGCGAATGAGATCGGTCTGGTCGAAGAGCGCTTCTTCGTCGGGTTGGTCTTCTCGGTGATGTTCTTGGCCTCAGCCCGCAGATTGTTCCGCAGGTCGATGAGCAGTTGCATCAACCCGGCGACCAGCTTATCATCGCCACCCAGCGAGGCAGCTTGTGGCTTTTCATAGAAGAGCCCCAGGATGCCGCCAAACTCCCGCATCAACCCCGCGCCTTCGATGAACCGCTGTTTGGCTGCTTCGTCCTTGCTCTCGGGGTCTTCCAGCCGGGAGGAATCGGCCAGTTTGTTGAGCGTGGTCAACAGTTCAAACAACACTGCGGTCGCCCCGCCGGTGTTGAAGTCATCATCCATAAACTCGTTGAACTTCTCGTGGATCGGCTTCAGCTCAGCGAACTTGTAGTTCTTCTCCTGATAGCGTTCGCTAGGCTTGAGATCGTAGAACGATTGGCTGGTAATGCGTTCATACCTCTCAGCGAGACGTACAAAGGCGTCATAAGCCTTCTTGGCGTTTTCCAACCCGCTGGGAATAGGGGTGGCAGCGTTCTTGTGATCCCATTCGCCCAGATCGATAGGAGAACGATAGTGGGTGTTGAGGATGAAGAATCGCAGCACTTCGCCGGAAACGTGCTTGAGGGCATCGACCACATTGAGGACGTTGCCAATCGAGCCGGCCATCTTGCCACTGGTCAGTTTGAGAAGCCCATTGTGCATCCAGACATGAGCGAATGTCTTACCCGTGTCTGATTCTGACTGTGCCAACTCGTTCTCATGATGCGGGAACTGGAGATCCAATCCGCCGCCATGAATGTCGATCGTCTCTCCCAATAGAGCCTGACTCATGACCGAGCATTCGATATGCCAGCCAGGCCGCCCAGGGCCCCAAGGGCTTTCCCAGGCAGGTTCACCCGGCTTGGCCCCTTTCCAGAGAGCGAAGTCTCCCGGATTACGTTTCTTGCCCGTTACTTCGATGCGGGCACCAGCTTCAAGCTGTTCAGGGTCACGATTGCATAACTTGCCATAGTCATGATCTTTGCTGATATCGAAATAGACATCGCCCTCGGCTGGGTAGGCGCAGTCCTTGGCAATAAGCCGCTGCATCATAGCGATCATGCCGGCAATGTGTTCGGTGGCCCGAGGGAAATTATCGATGCCGGTGACATTCAGTTTCTTGAGGCAAACCTCATAGTCAGCAGTCATCTTCTCCGCCAGTTCTTTGACGGACGTGTTGAGTTCCTTGGCCCGCACGATGAGCTTATCATCGACATCGGTGATGTTGACGACCCACTTGACCTGATACCCGTGGTAGTTCAGATAACGCTTCACTGTGTCAAAGATGACCGGACCGACCATGTGCCCGATGTGGCTCGGCTTATACACCGTAGGGCCGCACACATACATGGTGACTTGCTCACCAGGCGATTTGTGAAACTTCTCTTTGCGGCGGGAAAGGGTGTTGTAGATCTGTACAGCCATGACGATATTACATCTCGTTCCAAAAGGGTAACTACAGCATCATGCTGTAGATATTCATCATACAGGGAATCGTCGAAGAATCAGATAGTCTCGGGGACACGATTGCCCAGGAGGCTGTGGAGAAACCAGCGCATCCCCTTCGCAGGGATAAATGACATGCAGCCGGAGAACATGATCGCTCCGAAACCGCCCAGCCCCATAAAGATGGCAATGCCGCCATGCAGCATGCATGCTCCGAAGATCATCCAGGGACGCAGAAAGCGATTCCAGATCAGGAACGGAAACGTGATCTCGAATGCAAGCGTGGCATAGGTCGAGAAGAAACAGAAGTAGTGCCAGAACCACTCACCCATGCGCAGGGTCGGTCATCCAGCTCAGATCAACCCCTTCATTAAACAGTGGAGAATTCATCGTCAGCCAGGTAGCAGAGCCGTTCCACCAGGTGGAGCCTTGCAGCTTCGCCAGGCCGGAAATGAAGTAGACGATACACATGTGGATCTGTATCAGGCGCAGGGCCAGGGTAGCTGACCAGAGCGGCTGGATCGGCACAACTTGTCACCCAAGCGTTTCCGCGAATCAGCCGATCCAGGGAGAAAATGCTGCCACATGGGCTGATGCAAAGGTAAAGAAGCATAAAGCTCAACATGGCATCCATGCCGAACCATATCATCATGGCACGATGGACATAACTAAGATGGAATGCCCAGCAGAGAATCGAGGTGATACGCGTGGCAAAGCCGAGTGTGAATAGCCCAATGCAAACGATGCCTGCATAGTAGATCACCTGTACCCAAAACGGATCGGTCACATAGAACCAGATGGAGAAAGCATAGGGCGTGAACATGCGCTGCCGCATAGCATGAAAGTCCAGATCACTCTGGAGTGGCTCTTTTCCTTGAGCTGATACTTAGGGTGGGCAGGCAACTCATAGAGTTCGGCGTACGTCTCTGCATCAACCCAGGCGCCTGGGCCAATAAAGTCGAGTACAGCTACAGCACTCGATAAATGAATGTAAAGAAGGATAGAGCCAACAGCGATCCGAATGATTCCGAGCATGATCGGGTCAGAGGGCGTGAAGAAGAAACGATCCCAGCCACGAACAATGGCAGCCGGTATGCGTGCCAGGTAGCCAAAAAAAGTTGTTAAGACTGTCAGCATGTCGTGTTCATCCATCTAAAACAGGAAGCATTGCTCACTCTTACTGAATGCCACGCTGGACCGGTTCAGTCGCTTGGACTCCCTGAGTCGCTATGCCATGACGCGCTTCCTGACCGCTCTGGATGGGATCAATCTGCGGTTTGAGAAGCCGGTCATCACGTTTCGCCAGTTTGACATAACGTTCCCGTAGCGAATCGCGGTCATAGGGCTTGTTAAAGAATCTTTCCTGCTCCTCGGCTGATAGCTTCATGAGGGGTTGGATGAGCGGGTAGGGTATTCCATAGTCCTTGAGTATCTGAGCAATCGATCTTCGTTGCCCTTCCGGAAGCTTCTTATTCGTTTCAAGCATGGGCAGGAGCTCGTTCTGCATCACCTCGACAAAAAGGTCGTCAGCCATCCGGTCTCTGAACCCCTGCTGGAAGTTGGACATCACACCATCAACACTGAAGGTGGCTATGAGTTGAACATCCAGCATGCGTGGGTCATACATGTCGTAGTTCATTCGCATCTGTATCGGATTGCGAATCTTATAGTGGACGAGGAAGCAATCCATGGAGACCAGAGGCGAGCCGCTGGTGGGGTGTACATGTTCCTTTCGACCAATATGTCGGGCATACGAACGATAGAAGATTTCACCCAACGGTGTCATGACCGTCTTCATCGGTACCTGGTTATTCACGAGGACATTGGCAACAGCTGCAGCTGTCATCCTTCGGATTGACCGGTTCGGTTTCGATGTACATCGAAACTAACAATGCCAAGGACATCGTCCGCTGGAACGGCATGCGAAGATAGAAATCCTCACGGCGGGGTACCTGGGTCCAGCGCGTGCTGCCGTCTTCATACTGCAGCTTGTACCACAACACTTCCGTGTCTCCAGGATTGGGAGCATAGAAACGATAGGCATTGTCGAGCCACATCGTCTTGAGATAAGGACGGTAGAGGCTGGACAGTTGCCTCATCACAAATACACCGCCGCCGGAAAGTACATGAGAAAGAATGGCGGAGAAGTGAAAGAGTATGACCAGGCTGATGATCAGCTTGATAGACCAGTGCGGCCCTCTCCTTACCGGCAGCGACGGACTGTCATTGGTTGACATAGGTATGGACACTCTCGAAATCTGCTCATCTCACCTATTCTTCCTCAATCTTGGCAATTCATGCAAGCCCAACTCATCAATCAGCACAAATGTTACAACTCCAGACGCTTCGAAAGAATGTATCGTCAATGATTGGTGAGATGAACCGACAGGCCAGCGAAACTTCAAAGCGAAGTTTGTCGATGTTTTATTTCACTACTTCTTCGCTGGAGCATCCTTCTTCATGTTCAAGAATGGATTTGGCTTCATCTCGATGTGCTTGATACTTTGGAGATAGTCCAACACCGGCTCGGACTGCTTCCCGCCAACCTGAGCGTGAAAGTGCAGCGTGAAGCCATGCGGCCCTTTGGCATCGATCAGCTTGGGCTGTAACGTGAGGAACGATTTGACCACATCAAGCATTCCCAGCATGGCTGAGCAGAAGATATCGAATGCGAGCCCCTTCTGCCAGAAGATATTCTGCTATGTCACGTCGGCCCATGTGAGCTGCTGCGCCGAGAGCCGATTCCCAGTCGCCGCCACCCCAATCGATGATTGGAATTCAACAGGGCAGGTTCCTTTTCTTTCAACTTTTTCGTCATCTCCAAATCGGAGTGGGCGTAGATGACAAAATCCTGCACCAGCACTCGATTGACTTGTGGCTTCTTCCACGATGGTTTGAACTGAGGGGCTGGATAATCTCTGGTGAAGGTCGCTTCGACCGGGCCCAACGGTTTGGGTTTCTCTTCTGGTTTCTTATCGTCACCGGCAAAAAGCGGTGTCGCCGCACCGGCCATCGCAGCGGTGATCATAGCGAAGTCGCGGCGGGAAACCTGTTTGCTCATGGTCATGATCCTTATGTTATTTCTTCGAGTATTCCACCGTCAGCACCGAGGAGATGCCGCCTCGCGGAGTGAACTCGCCGACAAGAGTGAGCTTCCGTGGCTGCACGGCTTTGACGAAGTCATCAAGGATACAATTGACCACGACTTCGTAGAAAATGCCCATGTTGCGATAGGCCTGCAGATAAATCTTGAGTGATTTAAGTTCTACGATCACCTGATCAGGGATGTAGCTGAATGTCAGTGTCCCGAAGTCAGGCTGCCCGGTCTTGGGACAGACGGCGGTGAACTCCGGACAGCGTATCGTCACGAGATAGTCTCGCTGGGGATACTGGTTCGGGAAAACCTCTAACAGAGTATGTGCTGGTGTAGCCTGGCTCATGGGGGCATTCGCTGGTGAATGTTAGGAAGTAGCAACTTTCATCTTACCGAAGCACAGCGTCTTGTCTTCACCCAGCTTTCGGGTTATGCTGCAACCCATAGACCTGCCTGCTCTCCCACCCCGTGTAAGGATGCTGAATATGCACCGCCGATCCTTTCTGAAGACGACCAGCACCGTTGCTCTTGCTGCGGGTTTTCCAGCCATCGTCGGAGCAACCAACAAATCGGGCAGCCAGAACACGATCTTCAAAGTCGGCGAACGCAGCTATGAATGCATCCATGATTGCTTCACACTCCCCAGCACCCATCAATGGCAGACCAGCCATGGCATCTGCTTCGATCAGGCAGGAAATGCCTACATCATCATGCAGGGACATGCCAAGACGCAGGCCCAGGATACGATCCATGTCTTCGATCCGCTCGGCAAGTACGTCCGCTCCTTCGGAAAGGAATATCACCCCGGTGGACATGGCATCGATGTTCGACGCGAAGGATCAGAAGAGTTCCTCTACATCTGCGATGTGCAGAACAATCAAGTGGTGAAGACCAACCTCAAGGGTGATGTGGTCTGGAAAATCGGCCTGCCTGCGGAACCCAACGTCTACAAGAATAACAAAGGCTACAAACCCACCAACGTCGCCTTCTCCCCCGATGGCGGGTTCTACATCGGCGATGGCTATGGTTCCAGCTACATCCATCAGTACACCGCTCAAGCCAAGTGGGTGCAAGGCCTTCGGCGGCCCCGGCAAGGACTTGAACAAGCTCACCACGCCTCACGGGTTATGGTTCGATCCCCGTCCAGGTCGGCAGGGCCTCCTGGCCATCGCTGATCGTGAAAACAACCGCATTGTCTACACTGCCACGACCGGTGAGACCATCGGCGTCGTTCCTGGCGTCGCCCGTCCCTGCAATATCGATTTCTACGGCGACCTGGCTGTCGTCCCCGAACTCGATGGACGTGTCACCATCCTCGGCAAGAACAACGAAGTCATCGCCCGCCTCGGCGACGACGCTGCCTGGATTGCAGAGGTCAAGAAGTACAAGATCCGCCTCGACCCGAAACTCTGGCAACCCGGCAAGTTCGTACAGCCCCACGATGCTTGTTTCGATGCCCAGGGTAATATCTACGTCGTAGAATGGGTACAGACGGGACGAGTGACCAAGCTGAAGCTGCTGTAAGCACAGGAAGAGTGATGACGAATAACGACACATCATCCTGGAAGCCGATTACCGAGCAGGAATTGGCTGAAGTGGAAATTGAGCAGCTTCGTGATCTTCTCAGACTAACGCCAACTGAAAGATTGATTCGACACGAAGGAGCCAGGCAACTGGTTGTCGAATTGAGAGCTGCTGGAAAGGCCTACTATGGATTCGATCCTTCAACTGTTGCGCAGGCTCCAAGAAGAGCAAGTTGACTTTGTTTTGATCGGTGGACTGGCTGCTGCCTTGCATGGCAGCAGCATCATCACCCAAGATTTGGACATTTGTCTCCGGTTTACTCCAGAAAATACAGTCAAGCTCGTGAATGTGCTGAAAGACATGGAACCCAAGTACCGGATGACACCGCAACGCAAGGCGATACCATTAGATCCAGTTGAACTTGAACGATTCAAGAATCTCTACCTGGCCACTACAGCAGGGCAGTTAGACATACTTTCAGAAGTGGATGGACTTGGCAACTTCGAAGATGTCAAAAAGCAATCGATAGAGTTACAGGTCAACAATCTACCGTTGAGAATGCTGACTATAGACGCAATCATTCACTCGAAGTCTGTTTTGAAACGAGACAAGGATCGTCGATCCATCGCCGAGTTGATGCGATTGAAGAAGGAACTTGAGGATCGTCAGAACAGGAGTTGACAAGCACTTGCAATTACGCCGACTCACTCTCCGTCGGCTTTGGCTCCGCCTCCACGGCTTCCAACGGGCACAACCTCTTCACCGTCTCCAGCAGCTTATCCATCGAAAAAGGTTTGCGAAGGTATTCATCAACGCCCAGCATCTCGGCGTAGGCGCGGTGTCTGCCGCCTTCGTTGGCGGTGATCATGATCATCTTGGGGGACCAGTCCCGGCCCTTCGCTTTCAGCCTTTCCAGAACGAGAAAACCCGATTTCTTCGGCATCATCATGTCGACGATGACCATGTCAGGCCGTTCGCGCTCAGCCACATTCAACCCAGCGTTGCCATCGCTGGCGGTAATCACCCGGTAGCCCCGGCTTTCGATGGCGGCGCGGATGGCAAAGAGGATATCGTGATCGTCGTCCACCACGAGTATGGTCTTGTTTCCAACGGGATAGTTGTTCGCAGGCATGCTTCTTCCTTGCAGACGGATGACGACTGGCATGAACCTCGGGTTCGAGGCTAGTTTATGCTACCCAGCGTGTTCATGAGTGACAATGGCTTGCGACAAGATGAACAGGCAGCAAAGGGCAGGGGACACCTGGCAGAAGGTCAAGTCTATCTACCGTTACAGCTCAATGCAAGCCTGTCGCCCAGTGATGATTATTTTTATGAATGCGAACTCATTGACTTTCTGATAGGCTCCGATTCAACACCGTTCATTGTGAGGCCATCCATGGAAGAAGTCGTCGTGCTGATCCTGCAGGTGTTCTTTGAGATATTCTTCAATGCGATCATCTCATTGCCTTTCGATTGGCTCTTTTCCTCGCTTCACTCTGAACAAGAGCAAGAGAACATCAAGGGATGTATTTACCCGATCCTCTTTGTTGTTGTCGGTGCAGGATGTGGCTGGGTCTCCCTCTTGATACTCCCCAAATTGCTGATCGCCATTCCAGCGCTTCGATTGGTCAATCTCATCTTCGCCCCTCTGATGGCAGGCGGTATGTCGGTCTATCTAGCCTCCTGGCGTCAGAAGGAGGGGAAGCTGAATAATGCTTCACTTCACTTCTTCAACGCCTTTTTCTTCACCCTGGCCTTTGTCGGCATTCGTTGGGCCTATTCCAGGTAATTACCTATGACTCATCAGGAACCATTGAGATTGATATGATAATCACCTGTGAGCTGCGGAGAGGGATCAGTCATGGCACGCATTGCAGTCGTCTTGAGTGGAGCCGGAGTCTTTGATGGCAGTGAGATTTATGAAACCGTATTGACTCTGATTGCTTTGGATAAGACCGGCGTCCAAGTCACCTGTCTGGCTCCGAACAAGGCCTTTGCTGTCGTTGATCATCTCACTCAAAAGCCTACCGGCGAAGAACGTAACGTCCTCAGCGAAGCGGCCCGTATCGTCCGTGGCCAGATCCGCGATCTTGGGAAGGCCGACCCCAATGAGTTCGATGCGGTCATTCTTCCCGGCGGCTTCGGCGCAGCCAAGAACCTGAGTAACTACGCCACCGAAGGCGCACAGTGCGAAGTCGATCCGAGCCTGCGCAATTCGCTCATTGCCATGAACCGTGCGGGCAAACCGATAGGCGCTATCTGCATTGCCCCGGTAATTCTGGCCAAGGTGCTGGGCATGAATGGTTCGCCCCGACTAACAATTGGCACCGATCCACAGACGGCGAACCATATTGAATCCTTCGGTGCTGAGCACATCAGTTGCCCGGTCGATGACGTGGTGATTGATGCGGAGCAGAAAATCGTCACTACCCCAGCCTACATGTTGGCAAATCGCATCGGCGAGGCGGCACAGGGCATCAACAAGCTAGTCCATGAAGTGCTCAAACTGGCACAGGCAAACGCACCTCGTCGTCCCACTTCTGCCAAGAATTAAGTTGATTGCCTCTCCATGAACCACCAAACCACCAAGCCTGAGCTTCTCGCCCCTGCCGGCGATTGGGAAGCGCTGAAGGCCGCTGTCGCTAACGGGGCTGATGCGGTCTACTTCGGCTTGACTTCGTTCAATGCCAGACATCGCGCACACAATTTCGAGCCGGGCGAGTTGCCTGAGCTGATGAAGTACCTGCATCAGCGTGGAGTCAAAGGATACGTCACTTTCAACATCTTGATCTTCGCCAATGAGTTTGAAGAAGCTCTCAAGATGCTCGAAACGATTCGTGCCGCCAAGGTCGATGCTGTCATCGTGCAGGACCTCGGCTTGGCTTGGGCCATCCAGAAGCTGCTGCCTGGCCTGGTGGTGCATGGCTCGACCCAGATGACCTTGACCGAAGCCCTGGCTGTTAACAAAGTCAAGGAACTGGGTATCGAACGAGTGATCCTGGCCCGTGAACTCTCAGCCATTGATGTCGGAAAGATACATCAATCGACTGAGATGCCACTTGAGGTATTCATCCATGGGGCCTTGTGTGTTGCCTACAGCGGACAATGCCTGACCTCTGAAGCCCTCGGCGGGCGAAGCGCCAATCGAGGCCAATGTGCCCAGGCATGTCGCATGCCTTATGAACTCAAGGTCGATGGTCAGGTTCGTGAGTTGAAAGACAAAGCCTACCTTCTCAGTCCTCAGGACCTTGCGGCTTACGATCTGGTCAATGATCTAACCCGTCACGGTGTCGTCAGCTTCAAGATTGAAGGCCGGCTCAAGAAAGCCGACTATGTCGCTGCCACAGTGCAAACCTATCGGCAGGCAATTGACGCACTTGCCCATGCCGATCCTTTTGTTCTGGGCAAGAAACAACAGCTTGATCTGGAGCAGACGTTCTCTCGTGGCCTGACCCAAGGCTTCCTTGGCGGCATCAACCACCAAACCCTCGTGCCCGGTAGATCGCCCAAGAAGCGCGGCGTGCGAATCGGCACCGTCGTCGGTACAGCCCGACACAGCGTCCTGGTGCAACTCGCTGATGCTACTATCCCTCTTGAATGGCTCGTCAAGGCCGGCGATGGCGTGGTCTTCGATGAAGGCAAGCCTGAAGGCGATGAAGCTGGCGGCAGAGTCTGGAAGGTGAGTAAAGGGCCGAACGACAAAGAGCGGGATGTGGTTGAGCTGACCTTCGACCGTAACTCGTTCGATACCAGCAGAGTCTCTGTTGGCAATCTGGTCTGGAAAACCGATGACCCCGCGCTCCACAAACGACTCGAAAAGAGCTACGCCGAAGATAAGCCGATCATCAAACAACTCATCCATGCTCATCTTCAAGGCGCCCTGGGTGGCAGCGTCAAACTGACCATGACCAGCGATGGCGGGCTGCAAGGTTCATCCACCTGGCCGGGGCCACTCGAGTCGGCTCGCAAGCACGCTTTCACTCGGGCCATCCTTCAAGAACAACTCAACCGTCTGCATGAGACGCCCTACACGCTCGGAAGAATCACGATCGATCTGCCCAACAATTTGATGATCCCGACGAGTGTGCTGAATGAACTCCGTCGCCGGGTGCTGGTCGATCTCTTGTTGCAGGACGAGCAAAAGGCCAAGAGTCAACCGGTAGCCAAAACAACGATACCGATGGTGAAGCAGCTGTCCGAATGGCGAGCGGCCTTGCGACAAGAATCAACAACAGCCTCGAAGACCACCGAACCGCAACTGGCACTGATGGTTCGCAACCTGCCGCAACTTCAAGGCCTGCTCGATTACTCAGCACAAAATCGTTCCACAGCCCCCAGCCTCGTCTACTGCGACTTTGAAGATGTACGGCAGTATCGAGAAGCCATTACCTTGGCCCGTGAAGCAGCAATGCCTATTGGAGTCGCCACGCTCCGTATCATCAAACCGGGCGAAGAAAGCTGGCTGCGGTTGATCGCCAGTTACCAACCTGATCTGATCCTGGCTCGAAACCTGGCCAGCGTTGCCTACTACCGTAAGCACTCAGTCGAGATCCCCCTCGTCGGCGACTTTTCCCTCAATGTCGTCAACGATGTTACCGCCCACTGGTATACACAGCAGGGGTTACAGCGGATGACTCCCGGCTTCGATCTGAACTGGGATCAACTCCAGGCATTGATTCAATCGGCCCAGCCCGGCTGGTTCGAGCCCGTCGTTCACTACCACATGCCTATGTTCCACAACGAACACTGCGTCTTCGCTGCACTGCTCTCCGATGGCAAAGACTGGCGTGATTGTGGCAGACCCTGTGATCGGCACAAGGTAGAACTCAAGGACCATTCCGGGGCGATCTTCCCGGTGCTGGTCGATGCCGGCTGCCGTAATACTGTCTACAACGCACTTCCCCAGTCGGCTGCCGAGTACATCCCGGCCATGATCAAGATGGGCATCAAACACTTCCGTATCGAACTACTGCGGGAAGAACCTCAACAGATCGGCACTCTGCTCGAAAGTTACTGGCGGATCATCCGGGGGCAGGACGATCGGCGCACTGCCTGGAAGAAGCTACAGGCTACTCAGCAGTTAGGCGTTACCCGTGGGACGCTACAGATGGTGTAAGACGCATTAGTACCGTTGAACCACCTTTGACCTTATCACCCACTTTGACGTTCACATCGATCTTCGCACTAGTGGGCAGGTAGAGCTCTGTACGTGAACCGAGCTTGATCATCCCGAACATCTCGCCCTTATCGATGTGCTGACCGGGCTTGAGTTCGCACACGATGCGATGGGCTAGGGCACCTGAGATCTGCGTGATCCGCACCGGCATGCCCGTCCCGTCATGCTTCATGTCGATCCAGAGTTGTTCGTTGACACTGGCTGAAAGAGTCTTGAGGGCATTGAGGAACTTGCCCGGATAGAACCGCAGTTGAGTCACCACACCAGCCAGCGGCGCCGCGATTGATGTGAACATTGAAGACGGACAGGAAGATACCCACCCGAAAGGCTCGATTCCCCGGAAAGCCCTCGGCATCCACTTCAGCCAGTTCGACGATGGTGCCGTCAGCCGGGCTGACGATGGCTGCCACATCGTTCGGTATCGCTCTAGTCGGGTTGCGGAAGAACCAGACGATCTCGAGCCAGAAAAGGAAGATAGCAACGCTGAGTGCCCAGATGAGCCAGGACGGGGCGCCGAACCAGGCCAGCCAGCCGACGATGACGCTGGCTACGATGCAGACTACCGTAAACGCAATTAGTTCAGACAAGCCCCAGCGGGCGAACGGCAACTTGCCTCGCCAGGCAAATCGATCCTGCTCTGGCGGAAACGAGTAGCCACACACATTGCTGAAATACTTCAGATCACGACTATCGATGATGCTCCCGGAGCAACCCAGCGGACGCCCCGGGCAGTTGGCACACGAGCCTTGACGCTGCTTGGCCTGCTTGGCAATGTACTTGGGGAAGAAGGTGCGTAATACCCAGTGTCGCCCGCGGCCCCATGCCAATTCCAGTCGCATGCCCCAGCCGCAGCCCGGCTGTATGCTCGCGATGGGCGCTTCCTTGCCAAAGCCGGGGTAGCTATCTTGACCATTCTCCATGATGATTCTCAGCTCAAAAGATTATTTACCGCTCGGCTTGGTGCCTGGCCCTGGTTTGTTCGATTGCACATTGGGTGGCGGCTTGCGGGGCTGTAACAGTCGTGATCGCAGCTCGCTCATATTCACAGGCGGTTGCTTGGGAGCAGACGCCTCGGCCAACGCCTGCAGCGATGCAGCCGGTAAACGTACCGGTTCGGGACGCTGCTCATCATCCTCCATCCTATCCTGCTCTTTCTCTTCCTCTTCCCTGGACTTGGCCCCAAGTGACTTTCGCACACCGCCAATGATCTCGCCAAAAGTCTTGACCAGCATCTCGTCCTCAACAGGACGGCTGAAGAAGACCATTTTCAACTCTTCCCAGGGCACCATGAAGATACGTTCGCTCTCATCGGTGCCGCCCAGTCTGCCACGAATGATCAGGTATTCATCAGCATAGACTAGAAAGCGTTGATTAAAGACATCGATCCCTGTCGACAGCGAAAAGACTACCTGATCGTGCATCGTATCGGGTAGCTTCTGAAAGAAATTGACCCAGTGTTCTCGTTTCATGCGGAACCAGTGGTAAAGGCGTCTGACGGATCATTCGTATTGTAGCTGACAATGGACGATCAGGCTGGTGGCGAAAGTGAAAACGTATGGCCACGATCCGCGATGGAGGTCGAACCGGGCCTTACGTTATTGAGGGCTGCGTCCAAAGCCGAGAGCGACTTCTCTTCGCCATGAACGAGATGGATTTGGGAGCCGGAGTCGATAGCCGGTGTCAGCAGATGCATCAATTCGTTATGATCGGCATGCCCCGAGAAGCCGCGCAATGTGACGACGTCCGCCCACTTGTTCCACTCACGCCCCTGGATACGGACCGTCGGCCCCGGTTCCATGAGACGGTATCCCAGCGACCCCGGCGTCTGGAAGCTGACGAGAACAATGGTACAACGAGGATCATCGATAGCATACTTCAAATGATGCACAATGCGGCCACCTTCCCCCATGCCGCTCGAAGCAACCACAATGGAAGGCGTGGTGTCGTGCATCACATCCTTGCTCTCTTCAACAGTGGTGATGTAATGCACATAGTCGGTATGTAGAAACGGTCGGCCTTCGTGAACCGCTCGCTGTACTTCACTGGAGAGGTCGCCAATGTGGTTCTCCATAATGTCGAGAACACGATTGGAGAGGGGACTATCGACATAGATGGGTACGCGCTGCAAACGTCCCTGTTCGATCAAATTGATCAGCGTGCTTACCACCAACTGCACCCGACCCAGGCTGAAGGCGGGGACCAGCACCTTGCCGCCGCGATCAATGGTTGATTCCACTGTCGTGACCAGTTGATCCTGCATTGCTTCGTATGTTTCGTGTACCTGTCCGCCATAGGTGGCTTCACTGAGTACCAGATCACTTGGTAATAGTGGCGCCACCGGCGCGCAGCAATGGAATCGTAGAACGACCCACATCGCCGGTAAAAGTCATGGTTCGTTCATGCTCTCCGTCACTTAGCCTCAGATGAACGCTGGCTGAGCCCAGAGCATGCCCAGCCTCACGAAACTGAAAGTCGACATCGCCATTGATTGCTTTGAGCTTGTCGTAGCGTACCGGCCTGACTAACGAGACAGTCTCCAGTACGTCTTCCTGCTGATAGAGCGGAGATAACCAGGGTTGGTCAGCTTCTCGCTTGTGGTTGTAGATGACCGTTTCCTGCGACTGCACATTCGAGGCATCAGTCAGCATCGGCAACAATAAGTCTCGTGTTGCATAAGTGCAGTAAATCGGCCCGCGAAATCCCTGCCTGACCAGCGTAGGCAGGTTACCACAATGATCGAGGTGGGCATGGGAAAGAATAACTGCATCGATTTCATACGGATCGAACGGGAACTCACGGTTCTTGAGCTGTGATCCCTTTTCCAGGAGCAGTCCACAATCCAGAAGGATGCGCTGCTTCTCGGTCTGCAATAAATGCATCGAACCAGAGACTTGCCGGGCTGCTCCCCAGGTAGTGATCGATAATGGCTTCGTCTTCATACTCATCTCTACATCATACGAAGACTGTGCTGTTCCTCCGAATCCTGTTATGCTGATCTCTGAATTACCCCTCACCTAGTGTGTTAACAATGCATCCTCCACTGTCAGATCGAACCGTTCCCTTCCTCGAAAGCAGCTTCAAACGTATCTTTGAACTCTCTGAAAGTTAAAGAACCCGATCAACCTGGGCATCGGTCAACCTGACTTTGATGTGCCTGATGAGCTGAAAGAGGTAGCAATACAAGCGATACGAACTGGCCCCAACGGCTACACACTCCCCAGCGGTGTGCCGGAACTGCGAGAGACGATTAAACAAATCTCGACAGCACGACAACAACGACGAAGTCGTCATCACTTGTGGCACCATGGGGGCAATCACCCTAGCATTGCAGGCGATTCTCAACCCCGGTGATGAGATATTGCTTTTCGATCCCTACTTTGTCGCCTATCCCCAGCTGGCCACGCTCATGGGAGCCCAGGCTCGGTTCATCTCGATATATCCCGACTTTCAGCCCGATCCCGATGAGTCACTGTCCATCACTCCAGAACCAAGGCCATCATCTTGTGCAGCCCAGCAAACTCCACTGGCGTAGTCGCTCATCGTGACCGTGTGAAAGCCCTGGCTGAACTCCATAGGCCCCGGGGCATCTGGCTCATTAGTGATGAAATCTATTCCACCTACGACGATGCCTTTGTTACCCCAGCCTGTTTCGCTCAGAACGTGCTGATCTGCTCCAGCTTTAGCAAAACCCACGCCATGCCCGGCTGGCAGCTCGGCTACGTTATGGCCCACAAATTATCGTACAGGCCATGATTGCCATGCAGCAATAGAGTCTTACTGCGCTCCCACCATGGCCCAGGCTGCGGGGATCGCGGCTTGGGAGTACCCTATGGAAAGCTACGTGAAGAACTATCAGCGTAAGCGTGATTGGGTACTCAAGAATCTTGATCCACGCTACGATGTGGTCAAACCCGAAGGAGCGTTCTATCTGTTCCAAAATATGCAAAGGAACTGGGACAGAACTAGCGGAAGCAGCCATCAAGCATGAACTCGTCATCATGCAAGGCAAAGTCTCAGTCAGCAGGATACGCACTTAAGGATGGGTGCTGGTGGTCCCCAATGAGGCATTGCAAAAGAGCATTGAATACTCAACCAGTCACATAGTATGTGCCCATATGTATCACAGAGGTGCGACCTGGCAGTAAGAACTTACAATACCACCATATCCAAGTACAATCTCCAAATGGCTACAGATTAGCCAATGCAACCCATGATAATTAGTTCAACAGCAAAACCACCTAGGCCTCAGCTCCAGAGAAATGTACCGTTCATGAGTAGGTGGCTGTTGGATACTATAGTGTTCCCCTGTAACCTTAACCACG
>JASGHE010000008.1:0-17423 GCA_047602475.1 Gemmatales bacterium
CCCAGTTGCCCCAGCGACCAGGCGGCATTCTGTCGTAACACCGCATCATGATCGACCAATGCCTTTCGCAGAAGAGGCTCTGCGGACCCTGCCTGTTCGGCGACCTTGCCAAGGGTCAGGGCCAGTGCTCGGCGAACAGGGAGCTGCGTTTCTTTCTCGAACGACTGAATCACGACGGGGGCAATGTCGCCGTGCTGCCAGCGGTCCCAGCTCACCCAGCGAAATAGCGCAGCGCTGCGGACACTGACTTCTTGATCCTGCTGCAACAACGTCTTGAGAGTGCTGATATAGGGCAGGGCATGCTTTCCCAGTTTTCCCATCGCAAAAGCCGCGGCCCGCCGCGTCTTGGCATCCTGATGTTGGAGGTCGCTCGACCACGATGCTGCCGTGCGCTTAAGGTACGTTTCCTCAACGGCAGGAACACCAGACTGTATGCCAAGCAGAATGTAAAAAATAACCAACATCATCGAAGCAATCTCTTCCCTTACCGTAAACACTCGGTTAGAGTATCGTTGTTCCGGCCCGCCAGGATTACTTCAGTATTCCCCAGGTCGACACAGAACACAAGCATTCTTCTCCACCACTTAGTCCGCAGAGTCGGAAACAGGACTGGCCATGAACCCATCGGTAAGTCGAGGCCGACTCATTTTCATGACCGCTGTGGCGCTGCTCATCCTCGAGCGATTAGCCCTCGCCGGCCTGGCGCTGGCAAACTTCAATAATAAAGAAGTCAACTGGACGGCGGTGCTATTGCCGCTCACACACATTGCGGTGGTCGCTTTTCTGGCCTTCACCTCGGATATGCTCATTTACTGGCTTGTCATCATGTGGGGTATCATCACTACCGGACATTTCAGTTGGCAGTTGTGGACGACATGGAGAAACATTCACGTCAAAGACAATACCATTGAATTCACCCGCGTGCTGACCCATAACTGGCTCGTCGTCGCACTGATAGTGTTCCATCTGGCTATTACGGTGGCGTTTCTGATGCCGGCAGTTCGTGCCTATCTCGCTTCACAGCGCAGCAAGTTCGATTTCGAGGACGTTCCTCCAGCGCCGCCTCCGCTTGTCTCCAATGAGGTGGAAACGAAGAAAATCTAATCATTCTTCTCAGTATCTGTTTGCTCCTCCCCTTGCCAAGGGGAGGTTGGGTGGGGTGAATATTACGGTGAATTTACCCCCTCCAACTCCCCCTTGGAAAGGGGGAGAGAATGAAGCTGATCAAGTACTGAACCAGCCCGATGCTTGCCTGCCTCCTATCATAGCCAGATGCAATACGATCCGACGAATCCGCTCATTATCCAGGGTGACCGCTCAATCCTGGTCGAAGTCAATAATCCGAAGTATGCCGCGGCCCGGGATGCGCTCGCTCCCTTTGCGGAACTCGAGAAAAGCCCGGAGCACATACATACCTATCGATTAACGAACTTATCGCTGTGGAACGCGGCAGCGGCGGGGTTGACTGCCGCCCAGATGGTCAAGGTGCTGCAAACCTTCACCAAGTTTCCCATCCCGCATAACGTCGCTCCCGATATCGAAGAAGTGGTGCAGCGCTATGGCCGAGTCCGCCTGGAGCGTTCCGGCAATCAACTCAAGCTCGTCTGTCCTGATAAGCCCTTGCTCGCAGAACTCCTTCGGCAGAAGAAGGTGGCTCTCTACCTGGGCGACCGGCTCGATGACAAGTCCTTCCAGGTCGATACTGCCTTTCGAGGTGTGCTCAAACAGGCTCTGGTTGGCGTAGGATACCCTGCTGAAGACCTGGCTGGCTACACCGAAGGTGCAGATCTGGCCATCGGGCTACGCAATCCTTCACGAGCCGGCATGGCATTCAACGTCCGTGACTATCAGAAGGATGCTTGCGATGTCTTTTATGCCGGCGGCGATGTGCGGGGCGGCTCGGGCGTCATCGTGCTGCCTTGCGGCGCGGGAAAGACCATCGTGGGCCTCTCGACCATGGCCCTCATGCAGAAGTCAACCTTGGTACTAACCACCGGTACCACTGCCGTCAAACAATGGCATCGAGAGATTCTCGATAAAACTACCCTCACCGAGCAGGAAGTCGGTGAGTATACCGGCGAGACGAAGAACATCTCTGCCGTCACCCTGGCTACCTACCAGATTCTCACCTATCGAGACGCCAAGACTGAAGAGTTCCCTCACTTCAAGATCTTTGATCAGCGTGACTGGGGCCTGATCATTTATGACGAAGTGCATCTCCTGCCTGCCCCGGTCTTCCGCATCACCGCTCAAATCCAGGCCCGGCGACGCCTGGGGCTGACTGCTACCCTCATTCGAGAAGATGGCCGGGAAGCAGACGTCTTCAGCCTTATCGGCCCCAAGAAGTACGATGTGCCCTGGCGGGAGCTCGAAGGGCGTGGCTGGATTGCCGAGGCCCAGTGTACCGAGATACGGCTCAGCCTGCCGCAAGAGCTGCGTATGGAATACGCTGTGGCTGAACTGCGTAACAAGTTCCGGGTCGCCAGCGAGAACCCTGCCAAGCTCGATGTGGTGGAGAAGCTGCTTCAGCGTTATCCCAATGCCAAGGTGCTGATCATTGGCCAGTACCTCAAGCAACTGCGTGATCTGAAAGAGCGGTTCAATATGCCGCTCATCACCGGGGCGACGCCGCAGGATGAACGGGAAACGCTCTATCAGCAGTTCCGCACCGGCGAGGTCAAGCAACTGATCCTTTCGAAAGTGGGCAACTTCGCCATCGATCTGCCCGATGCCAACGTGCTGATTCAGATCAGCGGAGCGTTCGGATCACGCCAGGAAGAAGCCCAGCGCCTGGGACGTATCCTTCGTCCGAAAGGCAACAGCGAACCCGCCCACTTCTACACCCTCGTCACCCGCGACACGAGAGAAATCGACTTCGCCCACCATCGGCAACTGTTTCTGACCGAACAGGGGTATAGCTACACGATTGTCGATGCGACGGAGATGACCTGATTCTCGTCCTCGGTCAAAAGCCGAGGACGGGCTGCAACACAGGCTCCGCCGGGATGAGTATGACTTTATCGCTTCGCCTTCATCTCCTCGAGTCGAATCTCGAACTCGATACGCCGGAGTTGCGCAACCTGGGCCTGGTCTTTCAATGTGTCGCCTAAGCCAGTTGCACCCTGTCTTGGTTGTTGCTCATTCTGATTGAAGCGCTGCTCGGCATCTTTCTCGATCCTCTTCAGCAGCTTGAGATGCTCCTCCATGGCCAAAACTCGAGAAGGTTGATCTTGAGCCAGGGCCAACTTTGCATCAAGAAGTTGTTTTGAGAATTCGCTTATTTGCGATGAAGTAGTGGGAGGAATAGGACCTGATCGCCCTTGCTTCCAAAGCTCATTCTTTCTGTCATCGGCCTTGGTCCAATAGTCCAGCCGTTCCTGAGCAAGTTTGAGGCGTTGTTGATGCAGGGATTGTAGAACAGGCGAGGGTGGAGTCTGAGCAAGCACAGGCGGCTCTTTTGCCTGTTGTGGTGGATAGGCCATTCTGCCGTTGGCAGACATCTCATCCTTGAGTGACTTCTCGAACCGTCGGTAGATTTGTACGGGCTTATCTGTCTTGTCAAACGAAGTACCCCGCACAGCCTCTGGTGACTTCGGATTGGGGATCAGGCGATTATCTTGTATTTCAAAAGGCACCTGACCGGTGATGACATATTTGAATTCCTTTTCTGTCAGTTGATAGATGCCAAGAGAACGTTCAATAAAGACGTAGTTATTGAGTTTGCTCTTGTCTTGGAATATCAGTCGATGACGTGTTCGAACGGCTTGCTCATCTGAGATATCGAGATCGATGCCTTTGGGATTGAAAGATTCGTGTAGCTCGAACTTCGAGGGAGAAGATTCTTGATGAGTGAATACAACCGAATCCGCACCCATCATACCCCCGGGGACATATTTCCGGCGAACGTAGAAGTTGTTACGGAAGACGATTTCATTAATCTCGGTAAGTTCGTTGGTCACCGGGTTTCGGTCTTCTTTCCGCCACACGCCTTCGAGACGGTCGTAGTCGCTTAGCCGATGGAGGACAAGCAGAACAGTATCTACTTCAGGCTCAAAGTTTTTGGGTCGATCTCGTCTACTCTTCAAGGCCATGTTGAGGTGTATCTTTCCCTCTTCCATCTTGATCACGCCGTGCCATTGGAAGTTCGACCACTGCGCTGGAACTGTCGATTCATCCAGTTGAAAGGAATCGCCAGGGGTGCCTGGTTTCCACTTGAGATAGGCATCGGACCCAGGCATGAATTCTCGACCTCGAAACGTCCAGAACTTGTAGTTATGGGAAACCCGCGTGTGCAATGGACCTTGCTGGAAATCGACTCCCTCAATGGCGGTTTCGATGCCCCATGCTCCTTGGATTTGTTCCAACAGGGAGCTGGTCTTCAAATCTTGCTTGGGTGTCTGGACCTGCTCAGCAGCTGGCTTGACCTTGCCCGACCAGGCCCATGCGCCCGTTCCCAGGCCGAGAGTAATAACGAACAAAGCCATAGCAACATATTTGAGCTTATTCATAAACATAGAAGTCATCACTCCCTCAGCCAGCGAGACGGCGGCACTGGTGGAAACGGTGGAGGTTTGATGCAGGATGTTCGTGGCCAGCAATGTGGTGGCCTGAATCAGCAGGCTTGGTACCTGAGCTTCGAGATGCGGAACTGTGAACGCTCCAGCTACGATACTAGGAGTCAAACCACGCCGGATCAGTCGCTCCTGCAGTAACTTCTTCCCCTGTGCCAATCGACCCGAAACAGAGCCGAGGGGCCAGCCAAGCTGCTGAGCGGCCTCTTCCCTGGTATGCCGCTGAAGCTGGCACAGTACTAGCGGAGCCCGATATTTAGCAGGCAGCCTCGTCAACTCCGCATCAAGAAGTTCGGCGAGATCGCTCTGGCAGGCACGTTCGTCAGGCGAGGTAGAAGAGAGAGCCGTATTCATTGCTGCTGCCTGTTGTTCATGGCGAGAGCGTCGAGCAGATTTGGCGCGTGCCTGTAGAGCGGTGCGCCGGGCGACTTGAAATAGCCAGCCTGCAACATTGGGCCAGGATTCCAGCTTCTTGCCCCGCCGGGCCAGTACCAGAAACGTGGCTTGGAAAACATCGTCGGCTGCATCGACTGATCCCAACGCCCGGCGAGCAATACCCAATACCAGTGGGCCATGCCGCTGGACCAGCGTAGCAAAGGCCTGCTCATCCCGCTGCAAACGAAACCGCTGTAGAAGCACACCATCGCTCTCACTCGCCTGGGTGAGTTCTCGAAAAGATCGAAGATAGTTTAGTATGCCGGACATGGTATTCGCATAAGATCAACACCTATCATGCCGTGCCGAGGCTACGGGAGTATGTTTATTTTCCATTTTTCATGAACTCAGCTATCTTCACCATCTCGTCAACCGGCAGCCGCCACTCCATCGCTCCAATGAACCCAGCTACCTGCCCCGGCTTTCTCGCTCCGACAATAGCACCGGTCACCGCAGGGTTAGCCAGTGCCCAGGCAATGGCCACCTCCCCGGCGTTCTTGCCATGATGCTTCCCAATCTCCTTGCACAGTTCAGCGAGTTGCAGGTTACGACTCAGTTGCGGTTCCTGATAGAACTTGCTGTTGCGGCGGAAGTCATCAGCGGGGAACTGAGCGATGCGTTCTCTGGTCATGGTGCCGGTAAGCAGGCTGGAACCCATGGGTGAATAAGCGATGACGCCGATGTTTTGAGAAAGGGCATAGGGCAGTATCTCCGCTCCCACCTCCGGGCGGATCATCGAATAGGGTGGTTGCAGGGAAGTAATCGGAGCAATCTTCTGGGCACGCTTCAATTGTTCGACGTTGAAGTTGGAGACGCCAATCCACCGTACTTTGCCTTCATCTTTGAGCCTAGCCATCGTTTCCCAACCTTCCTCGATATCTTCGTCGGGTTCGGGCCAGTGCATCTGGTACAGATCGATGACATCAACCTTCAATCGCTTGAGGCTGGCTTCGCACTCTGCTCGGACGGATTCACGTTTCAGGCTCTTGCCTACTTCGCGCTTCTCATTCCAGATTCTGGCGCACTTCGTAAAGACGTAGGGCCTCTTAGACCTGCCCTCCAGCACCTGGCGACAACCATTTCCGAATGGCCCAGGCCATAGATCGCTGCGGTATCGATCCAGTTGATGCCGGCATCGATTGCTTCGTGGATAGAAGCAATCGAATCAGCGTCATCCTGTGGTCCCCACCCGAAGGCCCAGCCACCGCCGCCGATAGCCCAGGCGCCGTAACCGATGGGGGTGATGTTCAAATCTGAGTTGCCTAAGCGTCGGGTGATCATGAAGAGTCGTCCAGGATAACGGAAAGTGAGCTGGCATGATTCTGTTATAGGACAAGCGAATATTAGTTGTGTTCAGTCAAGTCCGTGGCTATGCTCGCAAGGGTGATCTTTGCTCCTGTTGTTAACTATGAATAAGGAGAAACCATGCAAAAGATCGTCGTACCCATCATCGCGGTGCTCTGCATCGGCTTTCTGGGCTTTATGATTTACGTGTTCCTTACCGAGGACAAGAAACCAGTTCCAGCAGGTGGCCCACCGGCTGTAGCCAGACGCGCTAACCCTAACGTCCAGGACAATAACGACAATACCAGCGGCAAGTCCGAAGAAGAACTCGACAGTGAATACCTCTCCACTGTTCCTCCCTTCAAGCCCGCCAAGTTCACCGGTCGCAAGGAAAGTGAAGCTAACCAGGTGGCAGTTCTTGAACTTTTCACAGGGGCACAGTGCCCTCCGTGCGTTGCTGCCGACGTAGCGTTTGATGCTCTGGAGAAGGCATACGACCATAAAGACGTAGTGCTCCTTCAGTACCACATGCATATTCCGGGGCCTGATCCGTTGACTAACCCCTCTTCCCTCGCCCGCTGGGACTATTATCGAAAGCATTTTCCCAATGACATGCGGGGCACACCCAGCACTCTCTTTAATGGCAAGCCCAACGCCGGCGGGGGCGGGGGCATGGCCAATGCCGAGTCGAAGTTCCAGCAATTCACCAAGCTCATCAACCCGATCCTGGAAAAGACCACGCCTGTTAAGATCACCGGCTCTGCCGGCCGGAGCGGCGACAAGATCGATATCCGTCTGGAAGTCTATGGTGCGGAAGCGGAGGAGCAGTTGAAGTTACGACTCTTCTTAGTGGAAGAAACCATCAAGTACGTGGGTGGCAACAGACTGCGGTTCCATCATCAAGTGGTGCGAGCCATGCCGGGTGGTCCGGAGGGTGTCGTCATTAACAACAAAACTTTCAAGCACCAGGTTAATGTCGATGTTGGTTCGATCCGTGGGGAGCTTACCAAATACCTGGATGGATTCGCAGCCAACCGTTCCTTCCCGAACCCAGCTCGACCGCTGGACCTGAAAAACTTGAGGGTGATTGCCATCGTGCAAAACGATAAGACTGCCGAAATAGTTCAGGCCGCTCAATTGGAAGCGGACAGAAACGTGGCTGTGAAGTAACGAAACCATCAACACGGAACAGGTGAACGGCATGCCGCTCACCTGTTCTTGTATTTCTGCCCTGTACGATTAATGTCCAGACTTCGGGGCAACGAGAGCCGCCATCTGTTTGCCTTCCATACGGGGCGGGCTTTCGACCTTGCCCACGTCGGCGAGCTTTTCAATCATCCCCTCAAGGATCTTCTTGCCTTCTTCGATGTGCTGCATCTGTCTGCCGCGGAACCGCACGCAGATGCGCACTTTATCGTGGTGTTGCAGGAATTTGTGTGCCTGGCTGAGCTTGACGTCAATATCGTGCTGGCCGGTCACCGGGCTGACGCGGATTTCTTTTTGCTTTTGTTGATGGGTCTTGGCCGACTTGGCTGCTTTCTTCGACTGCTCGAAGCGGAACTTGCCGTAGTCCATAATACGGCAAACGGGCGGACGTTCCGTAGGGGCAACTTCCACCAGGTCGAGCCCGAGATCACGGGCCTTTTCCAGGGCTTGCATCGTGGGAAGTATGCCAAGCTGTTCTCCTGTTTCACCAACTACACGAATCGGACTCAGTCGAATCTGTTCGTTGATGCGGGGGCCTCGGTCTTGTACCGGGGCACGGGGGGGTTCGCGGAAAATCCGTATCTCCTTTCAAAAGAACTCACGATCACTCGCTGAACGACACACCCGTTCAGCCTGCTCCCGCGGGAGAGAGCCTCATTCTACACTAAAAACTTACCGTAGCAGCATGATTGTGTCAATTGAATGATGAAAAGAACATGGAGTTGATTGTGCAGGCCTACCTTAGGTCGGTCGTTGTTTCCTCGGAATCTTGTTCTCCGTCCCTTGAATCAGCCTGACAATATTGCTGCGATGCCGCCAGATGACGAGAGCCGCTCCGATGAGGCAAAGCCAGGTTACCGGTGCTGCTTCGCCCTGAAACGCCTCAGAGCGATAGAGGCCTATCTGGGTGGCAATCAGCGCCAATGCAGCAAGGATGGAACCCAGCGAGACGTAGCGGGTAGCGAAGAAGATCAACAGGAACGTGCCTATGGCAACCAGCAGCGGGATGGGAGCCAAGGGGCAGCATCACTCCGGTGCCTGTCGCTGCACCTTTTCCGCCCCGGAACTGCAGGAAGACCGGGAACATGTTGCCCAGCAAAATGCACAATCCCACGATAGCTGCCACGCCGGACTGGGGCCAACCTTCGGGAGTCACTCCGGGGAGATAGCCATACGTCAACAAGCTCACCGGAATCGCCGCTTTCAGGAAGTCGAGCAGAAACACGACGAAGAACCACTTGAGGCCCATGACCCTGCCGACGTTGGTTGCCCCGATGTTCCTGCTTCCATGCTCACGGATATCGATTCCTCGAGCCGCCTTGGCGACGAGGTAGCCAAAGGGGATGGAGCCAATGAGGTATCCGAGGATGGCGCACGCAAGTACAAGCACACTGTCACCGATTTAAGTAGCGGAACTCGCCAAGAGTTCCGTTGGGATCATGAACGGAAGTCTGGCGACTTCCGCTACACCAATATGAAGAGCTTATCCTAACCCAGCTTGTGCATCTCATCTATCTCATTCTGAAACTACCAGCCACCGATGTTATTCCATCTTTTTCGTCGAGATTCTGTCAAGTCCACTCGCCTCGAACGCAACAGTTGGGCTAGCAGCTAATATCGCTGCTAGGTATATTCCCCCCGCCTTGGAGGGAGTAGCCATGGAGGGCTGTGCCGGGCAAGGATGCCCGGCTCCCCCAGGTGCAATACAAGCAGATAGTTCGGTACGGAGGAATGGTCATGCGTAGTCTCTATTGGCTTACAGCCGTCACCCTGGTTGCTGCGGCAGTCACCACGGTGGCCATTGCCGACTATGGTCGACGTCATCCTCAATCGGTCGCGGCCCAGTGGACGGGTAACGCTGCTGTTGTTACACCTTCCGAATGTTGCAGCAAGTCATCAACTTGCTCGAAAGAGGATGGTGATCTACCACCACCTCATCTGGTAAGTTCAGAAGGCAAACTCAGTTCAAATGGCAATGCGGTGCCTCCTTTGCCACCCCTCAATGTTACCATTGACTCGGTACCCGAACACAAGCTGCTGCGGGAAGAGGCTCTCAAGAACCTTGCCAGTCTGCAACCGGAGCCTCCTCCACTGCCGCCCGCAACAACGGTAAAGGAAGTGGTGGTCGATGAGTTCACCTTCAGCGATAAGCCAATCACTCCGTTGTATGTTCCCGTTCAGCCGAACGCTCCAGTAGTGTTGCCCCCTGCGAAGTTGATGCAGGAAGTCTCCAAGCTCCCCGTCATTCCCGGCGTGAGCCTCTCGCAGACAGGCGCACCTACCACGGCTGCCGCTCAGTCACCCACTGGGTTCAAGAATCTGCCTGACTATACTTTTGAAGGGAAGCAGGGCACGGAAGTCATGCGCGGACTGCACGCGGTTCGCCCCAACACTCCCGAAGAGGACAACCCTGTCTATGAAACCATGACAGCTCTGGGTGAACTGGTCGCCGCCATGAATCCTACGACGTATCTGATGGCCATGCCCATCCAGAAGAAGCCGGCGGCCAAGCCGACCAACTTCGCGGTGCCGGTAGAAGAAGACGTTGCCGTTATCGCTCTACCAAACCCCTGCGACGACAAGCGCACCTGTTGCCCAGCCACATCTGCACCGGTTGCCACCAAGCCGAGCTGCAATAAAGAGGGCACCTGCTGCAAGGAAGCCGGCATTTGCTGCAAGGAAGACAAGTGCGCCGATGAAGTCGTGGTGCGCACCTATTCCGTGGCTGAGTTTACTACCGCCACTGGCACCAACCACGAAGAACTGATTCGTCTAGTGACCACAATGGTCGCCCCCAATAGCTGGGAAACCAAAGACGCCACCATCGAATACTTCGCTCAGGGGAAGTGCATCGTCGTTCGGCACAAGAACAGCGTGCAAGACAAAGTAGAAGACCTGCTCACGCAATTGCGTGGCCAGGTGCTCAAGCAGGGCCAGGGCAAAGTCAGCATGCGCAGTCCTGTCATCCGTATCGAACGCACCATGGAACTGCCCGTTGAACTGGAACTGGTACCCGTGTTGCCTTCGGAAGAAAGCCGGCGCTGTCGGGTGATCACCGAAGACCCCACGATTCTCATCGGCGATGATGAGTTCTTCGGTATGATCCCCATGCGTGCTGATGGCCGACTCATGCCGGTGCCGATGACCTTACCCAACTTCGGCGCCTCCTCACTGGTGCCGGCGCAATTTACGCCCAAGCCCCAGGAGCCGCTCTTCATCGAAGAAGGCCCTGTCAACATGAAGAGTAAGACCAGCACCCCTGAATTCTTCCCCTGGTTCCTTCCCTACGCACCGCTGCCCAAAGGCCCCGATGCCTGTGAGGAAGATCTGCTCAAGCGAGTAGGATTTGTCAGCTACACCGATGAAGAGATCGCTGAGATCTTCCTGACGGCTTGTCAGTGGGAAGAAGCGAAGTAACCAACTGCTGGAAACCCGAACGACCCCGATCCATGATCGGGGTCGTTTCCGTTAAGGTGATCGACTAAGGCTTCCAGGCACGAACCTTCACGTCCCGAAACGCCACAGGGCCATGATCCCCCTGTAACAGTATGGGGCCTACCGCCACTTCCGGACTCTTTCGCCAATTCGATCCTGTGGGGAATCTCACTTCTACATCGTCTTGAATGACGGTGCCGTTCATGGTCACCTTGATGAAGCGGGCGTTCTCGATCTTCTTCCCCTGAGCATCGAACCGGGGGGCACGGAAGATGATCTGCAGGCTCTGCCATTCGCCAGGCTTCTTGCAGACATTGACCTTAGGTGGCGAACCACGATCAATCGTGTGATACTTGGGCAGCGGTTCGCCACGTGGATAGACTCCGCCACAATCGGAGCCGGTCAGTTCTTCTGTCTTCTTGCCATAGCTATCAAAGAGCTGAATCTCATAGTGGCCGATGAACTTGACGCCGGCGTTGGCCTTCTCGCCCATCATGAAGTCGCAGGAAAACTCGACATCGCCATAGTTGGCTTTCGTGATGAGGTTGGGCGTTTTGCCTGCCGGGCTGTTGACGATAATCGGGCCGCCGGTGTTCTTTCCTTCAAGCAGCTTGCTGTTGCCGGGCTTCAATCCCACTTCATTGGTACGATACCACTGCCCGGACGATCGCCAGGCCGAGAAGCCCTCTGTTCCGGTCAAGTCGGTCCATGGCTCCTCTATCGGAAGACCAAAACAGATCAGAAGCAAAGTCGTCATCATCGCAGGGCTTTCCATCGGGACAGAACAACTATAATGCCAGCATCGTTAGAGTAACGTACTTTCTTCCCTCTTGCCAGCGGCGAATGATGATGATTCGAACAATGTTGATGGTTGCCCTCTGCTTGACAATTCTGGGCTGCGAGCACTCAATCAAGTCAGCCAAGACCAGCACAGCGACTTCCGCTGCCAAGCCTGAAGCAGCCAAAGGGCACTAGTATTTCGCTAGGGCGAGGCTCCCGCCGAGCTTCTACTTCACCTGTAGCATCCGATCCAACGCCAGCTTGGCATATTTAGCCACGTCCGCCGGCACCACAATCTCATTGACCACCTTCCCCTGCACCAGGTTCTCAAGCACCCAACACAAGTGGGGCAGATCGACCCGGTACATGGTGGCGCACATGCACACCATCGTCGAAAGAAAGTGAATCTCCTGCTCCGGATGTTCTGCCTTCAATCTACCGACCAGATGCAGCTCGGTGCCTACCGCCCACTTGGTTCCGGGCGGGGCGGCTGACACAGTCTTGAGGATGTACTCAGTCGAACCAACGAGATCAGCCTGATCGACCACTTCCATCGAACATTCAGGGTGTACCAGCACCTTGATGCCGGGGTAGGTCTTACGGAAGAAGTCGACATGCTGAGGCTTGAACATCTGGTGAACGCTGCAATGTCCCTTCCAGAGCAGCACCTTGGCCTTGCGAAGTGCATCGATGCTGTTGCCGCCGTTCTTCTTCGACGGATCCCACACGATCATCTCATCGAGCGGAATCCCCATCTTGCGAGCGGTATTGCGGCCCAGATGCTGATCGGGGAAGAAGAGCACCTTGCTCCGCTGGGCAAACGACCATTCGAGTGCTGCACGGGCATTGCTGCTGGTGCAGACGATGCCACCCCGTTCGCCACAGAACGCTTTCAGATTGGCTGCTGAGTTGATGTAGGTGACCGGCATGATGTCGCTGGTATCGATGGCATCGCCCAGCTGATCCCAGGCGTCTTCGACTTGATCGATATCCGCCATATCAGCCATGCTGCACCCGGCTGCGAGATCGGGGAGGATAACCCGCACCCGTTCATCAGCAAGGATATCCGCCGTCTCAGCCATGAAGTGTACGCCACAGAAGACGATGTATTGACACTTGCCAGACTGTGCAGCCAGTGAAGCGAGCTTGTAACTATCACCCCGCAGATCAGCAAAAGCAATGACCTCGTCCTGCTGATAGTGATGCCCCAGAATCAGGCACTTCTCGCCCAATGTCTTCTTCGCCGCCCAGCAACGAGCCGTGAGTTCCTCATCGGAGAGACTACGGTAAGGCAGAAACGTCGGGTCGAGCGTTTTCTGCGTGGGCAGGGGGGTATCTATCATGTCGAGAGCCATGCGGTGACTCCTTGTAGTTTGTGTGAGGGTATTCTACGGGGTGGGCGGGAACGTGGGACACAAGGGCAACAACATTGATTATTTCACTGGTTCAGCAATCGTTAGCAGCTTCTCGCTGGAAGATTCAGTGTACCATTCGAGGTTCCATTGGCTTGACTTATCATCCTTTACTAGCTGATAACCATAGTGGTCAAAGCCACCGTAAAATTCAAGTATCAGATAGCCTGCAGTAATAGAAATAGAATTTGGTCGCAGTCGCTGGATGGTTGGTGAAAATGAGATGGCTTGGTTCATTTCCTCATTCATCAACACTTGTAGATCAGGTTTGAATTGTGTCTTCCTAAGTGCAAGGCAATCTTCTGCCAACTGATGGAGATCGATTTCGGATTGCATGGCCTTGCGGCCTTCGTCGAATGCACCACTGCCTAAACCATTTATGTATGCCGTCGGAACTGCGAACAGGAGAATAATGGCTAGGATAATCATCATGAGGCGTGATTTGCGATGCTTCGCATCCTGTAGGATGGTGCTTGCAGTAAAAGCGATCAGTGCTACTACCAGAAAAAGCCATAGTACAACGAGAACAATCATCAACATCGCTCGGCTTTCATACATACTCCAGTTTGCCATGCGATAGCCAGTACACCATCTGGCATAAACGGCGTAGGCATAGGCAGCAGGCCCCAGCAATAGGAACAGAAATTGCAGTAAAATGACAAGCAATCTAGGCATTGTTCTTCAACAACCCCTCCACATCCAACCGTTTCGTGAACATCGCCAACTCCCCCTCCACAGTCCTGGGCCACAGCTCCTTCGGGCGATCCCAATACAGCTCAACACCATTCTCATCCGGATCACGCAAATAAAGTGCTTCGCTGACACCGTGATCAGCGGCACCATCAAGCGGGATGCCGGCACCTTGCAATCGCCGCAAAGCATCAGCAAGGCTGGCACGGGAGGGGTAGAGAATAGCCACGTGATAAAGACCCGTAGTGCCGGGTGGCGGTGGTGAGCCACCCAGGCTTTCCCAGGTATTGAGGCCGATGTGATGATGGTAGCCACCCGCGGAGATGAACGCCGCACTATTGCCGAAGCGTTGCATTAACTCGAACCCCAGCACGCCACAGTAGAAGCCAAGAGCCCGCTCAAGGTCAGCCACCTTGAGATGCACGTGGCCGATTCGGACTTGTGGATTGATGGGGGATGGAGTCATTGGCATTTCATATTAGAGTAAATTATGTGTCGTCACACTCTCCAATTCACCACTTCCAAACCCGGAATCACACCGAAGTCCTGATCCGTGGTTACCACCTTGCAAGGTCTCATCACCAATGCTGTTGCAGCGATCATGACATCAATGGTGCCGATGGGTTTTCCTTTGAGTTGAAGGTCGGCATGCAGTTTTCCGTAGACATACGCAGCAGCTTCAGCAAATGGCCAGAGACGCAGATGTTCCATTGCTAGTTCCAACTGATTTAGGTTTTTGTCGCGGCTTTGGCTGAGTTCAATGCCGGCAATTAGTTCAGCAAGGACGGGAATCCCGATGCCGATGCGATGACCATATGCCACTTCACGAATGGCTCGTTCAAAGACGCCATGTTTCTGATGGATGTAATCATTAGCAGCATTGCTGTCCAACAGATAACGCATCACTCCCACCCCTTCTTCAATCGTTCCAAATGATTGAGAAAGTCAGCTTTCTCTCGTTGTTTTCTTTCTTTGATCATATCTTCCGTAGCTTGGTGAATGTCGGGACTCTCTTCCATCGACTGATAGGCACGCATGCTCGCCAGGGTCTTGGCAATTTCGTCTGGGATCATCATGTCGTTATCAATTGCTGTGGAAGTTGCTACAGGCCGTATCTCGACCTCCAAGCCGTTGGGCCAATCACCGGGTACAGCAAACTCAACACGGCCCGCTTGTACTTTGGTCTTTACGATGGTCATGACGACTGCCTCCAATCTCACTTATTTCTGCACAACTATTCTACCATACCAGAGCTGCCTTTATCCACTTCCAGAATCACTTCCTGATTCTTAACGTCCATGCGGGTCCTGCCCCGTCTCGGTCAGATACTCCCGCTTCACCCGATACAACATCACCTGCAAGCGCGGCTTCGTGCTTTTGACCAGTGGATACGAGCCCCAGTAAAAGTAGGGCATCGTCCGCAGGGGCAGGGCATCTTCGAGGCTGATCGTATGCACCAACTCCAAATCAGGCACATCAGTGCGCATCCGCTGTTGATCATAACCTGACTCCGGGATTATCACCCAGTCGCCTGCATGCAATACCGTCTTACCCGGCACGATGGACTGCATGCCGAACGACTCAGCGTGATACTGCAAACCCCAGTGGCCGACATACCAGCGTTGGCCAGCCTTTCCGCTCTGATCCATGTACAGGGTTGCCAGGGTAACTGCCTGTCGCACCGCATTCGCTTCCAGCCAGTCGATGCCGGTGTAGATCAACGCCAGCAGCATGTTGCGCACCAGCACATACTTCCAAATCCAACCACAGTTAGGTTCTGGGGTAGAACGACGCTCCGAAGAATAGGCCACTCTTCCGAGAATAAAGACCGAGGCGGTGTAGATGCCAACAATCCGTCGCACCGCCAGAAAGGGCGTGGTGGCAAAATAACCTGCCAATTCAACCACCAGCCAGAGCAAAAGGAACCGATCGACAGGGAATGCCTGGTCAGAAGGCTGGGTGCCCCGCCAGTCGAGTCGTTTCACGTAAAGCAATAACGTCCCCCAGAACAAGATGCCGCCCAGCAGGAACATCGCCCGCTCTATCCAGTGCTTGCCGCCCACGTCTTCGGGAAGCACCATAATCAATAGCGGGACCGAGACCATCGCTGCCAGTATCATCTTGATCAACCACCGCTTGGCCTTCCACACCGGCCATACCAGAGGAGCCGCGCACATCGCTACGGAACCCAACAACATCACCAACGGCAGGATCAGCGTATATTTCGCTCGCAGCGTGGGCATTGGGGCGAGCCAATCTCCCCCAGGAAGTGCGACTTGCCGTAGAGCATCCACAAATAGCATTCCCAACCGGAGAACAGTAACACCGCTACCCCGATCGCGACAATAGCCTGCAACCATCGTTTCGAGAGCCAGCCATAAACGAGGAACAATCCCGGCACCACGATGACAGCGGTGAACTTCGTCTGCATCGCCACCGCACACAATAGACCGGCTGAAACGAGTCGCAGTCCGATACTGAGCGTCGTACGTTTCTGATCGAACACCGACATAAACAGGCACAATGCGCTTAATCCCAATCCCTGTACCGGCACATCGAGCATGTAGTTGAAGCCGGGCAGCACCGCCGGCAAGAAGGCGACCACCGAGGCTATCTCCGCGCCCGGCCGGGCACGAAACGGTTACCAAGAAGATGCAGCGAGAAGGCATACATCAAAGCGAAGGGGAACAGCCACACCTTGTTGAAGAACGGATCAAAACCGAAGAGCCTGATGCCCAGCCCCCACCAATAGGGAATCACCGGCGGGCAGAGTATGTCGATGGAACGCTCAGGAACCTGCACCCAGTACATCGAATGTCCATACGGATCAATCGCATGCTCAGACACCTGCCGGGCCATCGTCAGGTAGAAGGAATCATCCATGTAGAGCGGCTTGACCGCGTTCAGCAGCGTCATCACCGCGGCTAAGACGATCGGCGACACATACCACTGGAGTGAACCATCCCTGTTGATCATGCACTGTAGTAACAGGAGCGAAGTGGCATGTCAAGGCAGGCGCACTTGCTCCTCCCCTTACCAAGGGGAGGTTGGGTGGGGTTCGTTCCGCCACAAGAACAACCCCCTCTAACTCCCCCTTAGTAAGGGGAAGAAAAAAGTCTCCCTCAACCTTCCTTCAAACCGTCACATCATCTTCATCGCTCGCTGGTACATCTAAGTCGATAAAGGATTATCACTCCGCCGGTACGAGGAGTCATGCAGGATGCACGCACTCATTCTCAGCGATCTGCATCTGGGAGCACGCAACAGCCAGCATCAACTGTTACTCGAGCGATTGGCCCCGAAGCTGCTCCGCCACATGACTCACTTCATTCTCAATGGCGACGTTGTCGATCATCTCAATTTTGAAGCCTTTCGCCCGGCGGACTGGTCGGTTATTCATCGCCTTCAACAACTGGCTCAGGAAGATCGGCTCATCGTCGTGAAGGGCAACCATGATAAGCCCCTGTGCAGCGGTGAAGGCTGTATCAGTCGTTACGTGCTGGGTGATCTGCTGGGCGTGGAATTAAAGAGAGTCACCTTATGTTGATGGGCAGCGTTATCTTTTGCTGCATGGCGATCAATACGATCAGACGCTGAACATGACCATGTT